>CAWILL010000018.1:0-74125 GCA_963836945.1 uncultured Acidobacteriota bacterium | reverse complement strand
GCACTATTCGGACACTTCTATGTCGGTGTGCGGGTGCCGGCGGCATCGCTCGCAAAGTTGTTGAGTGGCGAACTCCCGTAGAACCTTTCTTGCAGGCCAGAAGGCGAGCGCGCGGTTCTCCGCGATCTCAGCGGATTTTCTCAGCGCCCTCTGCGGTAATCTTTCGCTGTTGAAGTCCACTTCATTCCGGAGACTCTAATGTCCACGCTAGGCTTAATTGAATACAAAGACGCCTCTCCCGAAGTGCGCGCGATTTATGACGACATCATGGCGACCCGCAAGACGGACTGGATCAACAACTTCTGGAAAGCGATTGCCCACGATCCCGCCACGCTCAAACGCACTTGGGAAGACATCAAGCAGATCATGGTTCCGGGCGCTCTCGATCCGCTGACCAAAGAGCTGATTTATGTCGCCGTCAGCGTGACAAACCAGTGCCACTACTGCATCGCTTCGCACACGATGTCCGCACAAAAGAAAGGTATGACGGACGCCATGTTCAAGGAGTTGATGGCAGTGATCGGCATGGCAAACGAAACCAACAAAATGGTCACGGGATATCAGGTCGAAATCGACCCGCAGTTCAAGAAGTAGAAGGCGGACGTTATCGCCAATCCCCCCCGAAGAAGGAGTTTTGTCGCGCGCCTCTGATTCGCGCTATCATTCCAGAAGAGACCTATCCATACGGTCGGCATGGTATGAGTGATGTCCCCAATGCCCGTCACCGTCTGCTGATTGCATCCATTACATTCTTCGCTGTACTGGTGCTTGGCTATGGTGCTGACGCTCTCCTCGTACGGCATCCCACGTGGATATTCTTAGACGACTTGATTCTGGCTGTACTTGCCGCGCTTGTGGTTTACCAGTATGAAAGGGAACGCAGCCGGTTGCTGGCTGAAAAGCTCCGGGTGATCCGCGAGATGAATGCCTACGTTCGCAACGAATTACAGATTCTATACGCGTCGCTCGAGCACCTCGATACGGGACGCGTCCGGACCATTGAACACAGTATCGAGCGCATCGACTGGGCGCTCCGTGAGTTATTGCCGGGGGGACATGTTCCGGAAATACCGTCAGTACGGAGTATCCGGCGGTCGGCATAAGTAAGGTCTAGATCGATCGAAGCGTCTAGTCGGCCGAATCAGGAAGTTTTCTTCGAGCGAGTTTGCTGGCGGGATGCCGTGTATTGATGTGCTCGAAGATCCACTTTTCTTCCCCGGAATCGCACACCTTCGGCTTCAAGGCGAAGCCGCTGCTCAATCGCCGAATCCCCAGTTAATTTGATCGCGCCTCCGGCTCCCAATACACGCTGCCAGGGCAAACCGAAGCCACGACGCAAGACCCGCGCCACCATCCGGGCCGCGCCAGGGTATCCGGCCATCTTCGCTACTCCGCCGTATGTAGACACTTTTCCGCGGGGAATCGCCCGAATCGCCCGCTCGATCCGCAGCCGCATCGTTCCCGTTTCTATCGTCGTCTTCTTTTTGGTTCTCTTCATTCCTGAGCACAGCAGGCCGGCTCGAAAACGAGCCGGCCCGCCAAGGTGAATCCCGGATTCGAGCGCTCCTTCTGCCGCCTCGCGACCGGAGCAATCGCTATGGATGGAAACAGTGGCGAATCAAGCCGCCGTTCGGAACGCCTCCAACGCGGCATACTCCGAGTCATGTACCTCAAATACCGTCAGCAACTTGGTCACCTGTAGCAAGTCTCCGACCCTGCGGGTCAGATTCGCCAGCTTGATCGTTCCACCGGCGTTATGCGCTGTGGTGTGCAGCGCAACGAGTGTTCCCAACCCGCCCGAATCGATGTAGCTGATCTCGCCCAGGTTCAGCACAATGCGTTTGTTGCCGTCGGCGATCGCCTTTTTGACCTCGTCCCGTATCAGCGACGACTCGTCGCCAAACACAATGCGCCCGCTGCATCCAAACGCCATAATTCCGTCAACTGTTCTCTTGGTAAGTTTCAATTGCATTTGAGACGCTCCTCCGCGGCCACTGGCCCCTTGCCCGAGCCGCATCCGCCATAATTGGTGTCGCACCAGCCTATCGCGTGCCTCACGCCTTCGCAAGGGCGGCGATTACCGCCTCTCGGCGACAACGACAGCCTGTAGACTTAACCACACGCCTGCTCCTATGCGCACGCCAGATCCTCTATGCCGCCCCCTATGTCTCGCAGCCGTATGCGCCTTGCTTTTATGCTGCGCTCTCGCACACGGACAAGAGCCTCAGCACGAGCCGACACCCGATTCCCCACAGCCCCAATCCCAGTCAAAAGGATTCTTCGCTCGCTTGGCGGAGTTTTATCGCCAGGACTGGTCGGGTACAACTCCATCCTCACCCGCCCCAGCCCGTCGTGGTCTTGCATCGCCCCTCGATTCGCCACCCTTCCCAAACTCTGACTGGTCGTATGGAGGTTCGCCCGTCATAGGAGAGCCGGATACAAACAGCTATCCGCTGATGACCGCGATCAACCAGGCACAGAGCCGCACTAAAATCTATGGCTGGATCGATCCAACTCTGAACTTCAGCACCTCCGTAAACAGTAATTCGCCCGAGGCGAATGATCTCTACGCGAATCGGCTCGAACTAAACCAGATTGTGCTTTATGCCGAGCGCCTCGCGGATTCGGTGCAGCGCGACCACGTTGACTGGGGCTATCACCTCACCGCCCTTTACGGCACGGACTATCGCTTCACTATCGGGAAGGGTTACATGAGCGGCCAGCTGCTGAACGATCATCGCCAATATGGCTTTGATCCCACACTCGAATACGTAGATATTTACATTCCGCAAGTCGCGGACGGCATGAATCTGCGGGTGGGCCGCTTCATTTCCGTCCCCGGGATCGAAGCGCAGCTGGCACCCAACAACTACATCTTCAGCCACTCCCTGCTTTATGCGATTGATCCGTTCACTGACACGGGCCTGATGGCGACCGTTAAACGGAACGACCAATGGCTCGGCCAACTGGGTATTACCGCAGGCCATGACGTCGCCCCGTGGACGCCGGACGCAAAGCCGTCCGGCACAGCGTGTGTGAGTTATACGACCAAATCAGTCAACGACAATCTCTATCTCTGCGCCAACGGGATCAACGATGGCAAGTACGCATACAACAATCTGCAGCAGTACGACGCCACGTGGTATCACAAGTTCTCCAAAACAGTGCACATGGCAACCGAATCCTGGTACATGTATGAGCGCGATGTGCCCGCGGTGGGAGGCACGATTCAGCCAGAGATTGGCGCGAATCCAGCCTATTGCAGGCCAGGCGAACAGCGCTGCACCGCTCCCGAATATGCCATCGTTAACTTTCTGCAGAAGGAACTTTCGCCGCACGACTTCCTGTCGTTTCGCAGCGACTTTCTTAACGACAAAAAAGGACAGCGTACGGGCTACGCGACTCGATATTCAGAGAACACTCTCACCTGGTGTCACTGGATTGGCACGACGATCCAGATCCGTCCGGAATTGCGCTTTGAGCGCGCCTGGGACAGGAAGGCTTACGACAATGGACGCCGGCAGAATCAACTTACCGTCGCGACCGATCTGATTTTCCACTTCTAACCGTCCTCAGTTCTGCCGCTGACTTATGGTGTTCGGGATGTTTCCCGATCGTTCTCGGCGTACTCCGTTGTTTTGGTTTCGACTGGCCCCACATCAATCCCTCATCCCGTATAATCAATTCTTCGCTCTCATGAGTTACACCGTCCTGGCCCGCAAATACCGTCCGCAGAAGTTCTCCGAGGTCATCGGACAAGAGCACGTCACCCGGACACTCCAGAACGCCATTGAGCAGGGAAGAACCGCCCACGGCTACATCTTCAGTGGCCACCGCGGGATCGGCAAGACTACCGTCGCGCGAATTCTGGCTGCCGCGCTGAATTGCCGCTCCAAAGATCATCCGGTCGCCGAGCCCTGCGGAATCTGCGAAGCTTGCACGGAAATCCGCGCCGGAAATGCCGTTGACGTCATTGAAATCGACGCCGCCACCAATCGCGGTATCGACGAAATCCGTGAACTCCGTGAAGCTGCTCGCTACCGGCCAGCCCGTGATCGCTTCAAGATTTACATTCTCGACGAAGCTCACCAGATAACCGACGCCGCCTTCAATGCGCTGCTAAAGACACTCGAAGAACCGCCAGATCACATCGTGTTCATGCTAGCGACGACGCAGCCTGAGGATATCCCGCAGACGATCCGCTCCCGCTGCCAGCACTTCAGCTTCCGCGCTGTAAAGTTCGACGATATCGTCGGCCAGCTTCGCGATCTGCTCACGCGCGAAAAGATCGAAGCGGACGATGATGCCCTCGCGCTCTTAGCCGAAGCTGGTGATGGCTCGATGCGCGACGCGCTGTCGATCCTCGATCAGGCGATCGCATCGTCTACGGGCAAGCTCACTGCGGATTCGGTCCGCAATCTGGTCGGCGCCGCCCCCGCTCACATTCTTGAGCAGGTTATGCAGGCCGTCTCGGAATCGAAAAGCGAAGAGATCCTTCGGCAGGTCGATCATCTCATCAGCGAAGGCCATAGCGCCACTCATTTTGCGCGTCAGATGGTCCGATTCCTGCGCAACGCCACCGTGGCCAAGATCGCTGGCAAAGATTCGGTGCTCTTGCAGATTTCCAACGAAGAGCGCGAACGCGTCGCACGGGTCGCAGATCTTTTTGGGGAAGAAGACCTCACCCGCCACCTGCAGATCATGCTGCGCACTCATGGTGAGCTGGGATACAAACAGGAACAACGGTTCCATCTCGAGCTCGGTCTCTTGAAAATGGCGCACGCCCAGAAATTGCTCCCGATCGAGCAATTGCTGAGCGAGGTCTCTGCCGCCGCACCGCCCAGCGCACAAAAGCCGTTGGCCAGGCCGTCAATCGTTGGCAGTCAGCCGTCGGCGGGAACACGAACAGAGCAGCCCGCGCGCTCGAACTATGTGAGCCCCTTTGCTGCGGACTCTGCCCGCAAAGGTACCCCACGCCAGGAAGATTCCGGTCCTTCCGCTCCGCCACCGGGCCCACGCATCGTAGCGCAAGCGAGCCAACAAGAGCCCGTAATCATGGGTTCGGCCGCACCCGCAACGGCGCCGCAGCCCGATGTAGAGCCGCTGTCCAATCATAGAGAGGTGACTGGCTACGTCTCTGCCGACGCCGCCACAGCTGCAGTTCAAGTTCCACAGCCAGCGGAGCAACCTCAGCCGTCGCTAGCAACCCATGCTCCGGAAGACCAAATCGACAAACTTCGAGTCGCAGTCTTGCAAGCGCTGGCCGAAGGCAATCAGAACTTCCTCGCCTCCCTACTCTCCGGCGGCGAGTGGACCGTTCAGGGCAACGAACTCGTCATTAAGATCGCCGAATCGCAGACCGTGCTCGACATGTCGCTGGGCAACGATGCTAAACGCCTGGCCGTCGCTTCAGCCAGTGGTGTGCTGGGCCGAGCGGTTAAGTTAAAAGTAGTCCCGGGAGCGAGCGTTGTGTCTCAACCGAAACGCAATGGCGGACCCCCACCATCGTCCGGCATTGGAGGCCGCGGCCGCGCCGAACAGGACCCAGTCGTGCGCCGAATGCGGGAAAAGTTTGGGGCGGAAATCCGGACTGTGATTGACTACCGGGACAAGCGGTAACCGGGTTTCAGAGTCAAAAAGGGAAAAAGAGACGGACCGGTTAATTCGTGGAGATCATGAAATTGACGGTGATGCTGGCCCGAGTTTCCACCGGTTGCGCACCCACATAGTGCGGTTTGAAGTGCCACTGCCGTACTGCTTCCTGCGCGGCGCTAGCCAAAATGGGTGGCCCGCTTAGAACGCGCAAGTCTTGAATCATCCCGTCCCGCCCTATTAGCGCCTGCAAGATCACAGAGCCTTGTACTCTCATTTGCCGCGCGAGCATCGGATACTCAGGTTGCACTGACCGCATTACCATGGTCGATGCCATATCCGGCGAGACACTGGTACGTTCGGCGGCAGGAGTTGCTACCCGGGACGCAGGTTGATTTACATTGCTGGTCACCGACGCCAAGTCCTGTCTCGATGGCGCGCCCTCTAAATCGACGTGTACCGCATTACTGCCGGCGCGCACGGTTCGGTGAGCGTCGCCGGCTACCACTTCCACTTCCAGAGGGGGAAGGACGGTCCTAGTAGTCGTCACGGCCGGCTCTGGATTCGAAGAATCGTTGTTATTTTGCGACTGCTTGCTCACAGCCTCTCGCACGTGTGGCTTCTTTCGCGATGCGGGTGCGGTGGTAGCGGTAGGCGGAGTGGGGGATACGGTGGGTGGAGTATCTTGCGCAACCGAAGGCGACAAGGATCGAGTCTCGGCATCCTGCGTATCGGGGAACCAGAAGTCGCGGTCTCGATAGAGGACTAAAGTCAGAGATATCATCAGTAACCCCAGCGCCACGAGCATCAGGCGTTGCTGCCGGGGCGAATTCGTTGACGATGCCCCGGGGAGGAGATGCTGGCCGGTTTTTGGAACTCCCGTCTTCTGGTCGGCCATAGACGCAAACTGTCCTAATCTCCGCCTAGTATCCCCGCTTTACGCCACAAAGGCCAGCGATATTCTACGTTCAGATTACACGGGTGGGCCTCCAGCCGCAGCAAAGTTTCTGGACGAGAATAAGTCCTTAACGTAACTTTGTGGGACTCTCCGAATCCCATGGTGAGGGTGTCCGTCCCTGGAAGAGATCATGGATCAAGAAAACAGGAAAAACGACCGGATTGAAGAAACGGAAAAAGCCGAGAAATCGTCGAGCGGAGCCGATTTCAAGCCTCCTGACCCGGTTTCTACCGCTCCAAAGCTACAGGGGAGCACGCCAGAGCGAAGCGCCCTCCAGACTGGTGTGAACGAGGCCGGATTCTCTCGCCTTTCTCGCAGGGAGCTTTTGAAGGTTGCACCTGTCTTGGTGCTGGGAGCCTTTGCCGTTCCCAGCCTGCAGGAGCCACTCCTCAGGCGCGGACTTGGCTTCGGTGACTGGGTTTCAAAGCAGTTGTTTCGTCGCCGGCATTTGGCCCCTACATTTCGAGACTCCGAGCTGACGCCGTTTGAGAGATTTCCGATCAATGACTATGACGTCGATGACCCGGGAGTGATCTTCGAAAACTGGACTCTCACCGTCAGCGGAGCAGTACAGAAGCCGGGGGAGTACAGGCTGGCGCAGATTCAGGCTCTGCCGCGGATCCGACAAAACACGCGCCATGTGTGCGTGGAAGGCTGGGATGTCATCGGCCGGTTTGGCGGAGCGCGGCTGTCCGATTTTCTTGCGATGATCGGCGCCGATACCTCAGCTCGACTCGTCACCGTGGGTTGTGCCGATGACTATTACGAATCCCTTGATATGGAGACGGCCCTCCATCCGCAAACTCTGCTGTGTTACGAAATGTACGATCAACCGCTGACACGGGAGCATGGCGCGCCCTTGCGGCTGAACGTACCAACGAAGATAGGGTATAAGCAGGCCAAGTATCTGACCGACCTGAAAGTAACGAACGTCCTCGACAAGATTGGTTATTGGGAAGATCAAGGGTATTCGTCGTTTTACGGATTGTAGTTGCGGAACTGGAGATCGCATGAGCAGCACGGTGGTGGAGATCGTTCGGCAGGCTGGCGAAGAAACCGAGGTTCTTGGCCGCGCGGTTTATGAGCATCCGCTGGTCGTCCGCTTGTGTCACTGGCTGAATGCGATCGCACTGTTCGTGATGGTGGGCAGCGGCCTGCAAATATTCCGCGCATTTCCCAGCTTCGGAGCCAAGATTCCGCAAAAGGACTTGCTGCATTGGCCCAAGGCCTTTGCGATTGGAGGCTGGCTTGGCGGAGCGTTGCAGTGGCATTTGACATTCATGTGGATCTACATTGCGACCGGGCTCGTCTATCTCGGCTATCAGCTTTTCAGCGGCAACTACCGCCAGGTCCTGTTCACCCACCGCGACGTCCCCGGCGTCTGGCCCATGGTAGAGCATTATTTTTTCTTTGGACCCAAGCGGGAGCAGCACGAGGCCTACAACCCGCTGCAGAAGTATGCCTACACGACCGCGATCATGCTGGGCATGCTTTCTGTCCTGACCGGGCTTGCCGTTTGGAAACCGGTCCAGTTGTCGTGGCTGGCCTGGATGATGGGCGGCTTCCACTGGGCCCGCCTGCTGCACTTCCTAGTGATGTGGGCGATTTTGGCATTCGTCTTCGGACATCTTGTGATGGTGCTTTTGCATGGGTGGAACAACTTCGTCTCGATGTGGACGGGTTGGAAGAAAGATCCTGAATACTGACTGCAGCAGGGCGGGATGGCCGAGTTGAACGTTGTCTTGAGCAATCCGGAACAAGGCACGACGCGCGAGCAGGAGTTAATCGCGCAGGTGCAGCGCGGCCAGACTGGGCTTTTCTATGAGCTCGTCCGTCCCTATGAACGGCGCGTGTATGCGGCGGCGCTGGCGATTTTGCGCAATGAGGCAGATGCCGAGGATGCGGCGCAGGAAGCGATGCTGAAGGCGCTGGCCAACATGCGGCAGTTTCGCGCGGAGGCGCGGTTTAGCACCTGGCTGATCCAGATCACGGTCAATGAGGCCCTCATGCGGCGACGAAGGGAGCGAACGCGGATGACGGAAGCAATCGACGACCACCGCGACGACGAGGGAGAATACACGCCGCGCGACTTCGCCGACTGGCGGGAAATTCCTTCCGAAGCCCTGGAGCGCAAAGAAGTGCGACAGAAGCTGGCGGAAGCTTTAGCTTCGCTGGACCGAAAATATCGTGAAGTATTTGTGCTGAGAGATATGGAACAGTTGAACATTCAGGAAACGGCCGAGGCGCTCGGAATCTCCGTGGCCTCGGTGAAGACGCGGTTGCTGCGAGCACGCCTCATGTTACGGGACCTGCTTGCGGGAGGGTGGGAGCAAGGCTGGTTCAGCCGTCTGCCCTTCGAGAAGGGAACCAAGCCATGGTAGTCAATTGCCGACAGGTGTGGAAGGAGATCTCGAATTACATCGAAGGCGATGTGGATGCAGGGTTGCGTGTAGCGATGGACGAACACTTCGGCACTTGCACGCGATGCAAGTCGCTGCTGGAAGGAGCTCGCAATGTAGTCCAGTTGTATGGCGACGAGCGCATGATCGAAGTTCCCACAGGGTTCGGACGCAGACTGGAACGCAGGCTTGCGCAGGGCGCGCGGGTTCGCCGAAGTAACTGGTCTACCTGGTCGGCCTGGCTGGTTCCTGTGGCTGCCCTCGCCTTGATTACGGGCGGATTGCGATGGGCCAATTCACTCACGGTGCCGCATCCGCTGCAATCGGAACACGCACAACCTGGACGCAACATCCCTCCTGATATGGTGGTCGTCGTGTCGGCCGGGGCCAAGGATTTCCACGTCCCGGGATGTGACGTGATTCATAACAAAGATAAGATTCGGACACTGACAGCGAAGGAAGCGATCCGCGAAGGCTATGTCCCCTGTGTGAGGTGCATGCGGAAATACCTGCAGATCGCGAGCATCCCTCCCGCTTCATCGGACCCGGTGGCCGAATTGAGCGCAAATGTCGAAGCTGAGGATCGTGCTCGTACCCGTTGATCCGAGATCACTGACAAGTGGTTTGAAAGGGCGCGGCCTTTAGCCGCGCCCTCCAAAGTCAGAAAAGAGATGGGCTTCAGGGTGTGCGTGAGATCTCGCTTTGCAGATTCAGGGTGGAACGAGGCCAGCGGTTTCTGGCCGCGAAGCGGTGAAAGAATACAGCCCACGGCGTAAGCCGTGGGTACAAGTGAGAAATGATCCAGCCCCAACGGGGGCGAAAGAGGAGTTCTCACGCACACTCTTCAGCCCCCGAGGGAAGCATCCTAGCCCAGCAACGCAGCGTGGAAAGCAGACCCTGGTTTAAGGCGGCCTCAGGAATGAAGATATGAAACGTCGGGGCGCGGGCTCAGAACCCGCGCCTCGAACCCCTCGCTTAGTTGTTCTTCATCTCGTCTTTCTTGGAATCATCTTTCTTCATGTCGTCGTGCTTCATGTTGTCTTGCTTCATATCGTCGTTTTTCATGTGATCCTTTTTTGCGGCTTTCTTGCTCTTCTTGTCCTTTTTCATCTGGTCGTTCTTCATGGAATCGTGCTGGGCATCGTCTTTCTTCATGTCGTCTTGTTTCATCTGATCCTGGGCAAAGGCTCCCATAGATGCCATCAGGGCACACGTCAGCGTCAAACTGTTAAGAATCTTTTTCATGTTTTCTCCTTAATCGAATCTCGATCTTGTCAGCAGGTTCTTACCCGCGGGTCTGAGATGGGATGTGAAACGCCGAAAGAAGTTACAACTGGAATATGAAAAGGGGACAAGAGTGCTTCAGCAGGCAAGCTGATCGCGCGTAAGCTTCAAACCGTTGAGGTTCCCCAGAGCTGTGACGGCGACTGATTCGGGCTTGAAGAACTCGTTTGCCAGCTTGGAGAGGTCCTCGGCGGTGACCGCTTCGATTCTTTCGATCAGTTCGTCGAGATCGTAGTAGCGGTCAAAATACATCTCCTGGCGCGCCAGGTTCGACATGCGCGACGTGCTCGATTCCAGCGAGAGCATCAAACTCCCCTTCAGTTGAGCCTTCGAGCGACGCAGTTCTTCGTCGGGCACGGACTCCGTCTTCAGTTTGTGAAACTCACTCACCACCGACTGCACGACCTTCGAAGCGGAAGCTAGTGAGGTTCCCGCGTAGACTGCCAAACATCCCGTGTCGCGGTAAGGATTCAAATCGCTGTAGATCGAGTAAGCCAGCCCCTGCCGCTCGCGAATGTTCTGAAAAAGGCGCGAGCTCATACCTCCGCCCAGCAGGGTGTTCAGAACATAACCCGCATGGCGCTTCTCGTGCGCAATCGGGTGAGCCGGTACGCCGATGCAGAGTTGCACCTGTTCCAGCGCTTTCTTATTTCGCAGAATGATTCGTGACGAGATTTTCGGAGTCGACGAATGGAAGCCATTGGTCATCGGCGTCATGTGCTCGAAGTGACCACTCACCAACTCGACAAAGCGGTCGTGATCGAGATTGCCCGCCGCAGAGACAATGATGTTCCCCGGCGCAAAGCGATGGGCATAGGCGTTGAGGACACCGTCACGTTCGAATCGTTTTACCGTTTCTTTCGTTCCCAGAATCGGCTTGCCGAGCGGATGGTCTTTCCAGAAGTTCTGCGTGAAGATCTCGTGGACGAGGTAGTCGGGATTGTCCTCATCCATCTTGATTTCTTCCATGATCACGCCGCGTTCGCGGGTGATGTCGGACCCATCGAACACTGGATTCAGCACCAGGTCGCTGAGAATGTCGAGCGCCACCGGTACGTGCTCGTCGAGAACCTTGGCGTTGAAGCAGATGCATTCCTTGGCAGTGAAGGCGTCCATATTGCCGCCAATGGAATCGACTTGGCGCGCGATTTCCTCGGCAGTGCGGTGCTTCGTCCCTTTGAAGACCATGTGCTCGATGAAGTGCGAGATCCCATTCCATTCGGGATCTTCGTCGCGCGAACCGGTCTGCAGCCACACTCCGATCGACGCTGACCGGATGTGCTGCATCTGCTCGGTAATCACCATCAGACCGTTGGGTAGTTTCTGACGGTGAATGTTGCGCACTTCTTGAGCCATGAGATAGTTCCTGCTGAAATCCCATCCAAGACTAGAATAGGTACGGGCCGGGAAAGGACCGTAACTATTCTTACATAGGGCAGGCGAGCGTGCGAAAATAACTTTAACTCTTTGTAATCAATAGTTTGCGGCTATCTTGTGAAGTGAGGTACGCTCCAAAAGCGTGATCGATCTTTCGCATCCGTACATCATATAAATGCAGCCGTATACGACTCATCTCGGACACAATTTGTTGCTTGGATTGGACCGCGCGGAGCTGGTCTCTCTGGTTGCGGGCCTTGATGAGCCCGCCTACCGAGCTCAACAGCTTCTCGACGCCATCTATCGAAAGCGCCTGGAGTCCATTGAGCGAATATCAACCTTCCCGCAAGCCCTTCGGAGCAAGCTCGTCGGCGATGGTTATTCGATCGGCATGCCCGTAGTCGAAAGACGATTCGTTTCCAAGGATGGAACGGTTCGGTACTTGATCGCTCTCGCAGACGGGCAGACTGTGGAAACCGTTTGGATGCCCGAGGGAGACGGCGGGGAGGCAGGAGACGGCACCGAGGCTGGCGATTCCGCGCAAAATAGTCCACGCGGTTGGGACCGGGCTACGATCTGTGTTTCGAGCCAGGTGGGGTGTGCTGTAGATTGCCAGTTCTGCCTCACTGCTCTATTGGGTGTGAAGAGGAACCTTACCGCCGGGGAGATTGTCGGCCAGGTATTAAAGGTCCTCACGGATCAAAACGTTTCTCCACCTCAGGATAGGGTGAACCTGGTCTTTATGGGGATGGGAGAACCGTTCCTGAACTACGACAATTTCATAAAGGCCGCGCGACTGCTCGTCGAAGAAGTCGGTGTTGCAGAGTCACGCATGACGGTGTCGACGGCAGGCATTGTCCCGCGGATCCACGATTTTGGACTAGAAGCGATTCGCCCGAAGCTGGCCATTTCGTTGAATGCATCGAATGACGAGACCCGCACGCGCCTGATGCCGATTAACCGAAAGTGGAGCTTAGATGCCTTGATCACAGCGGCCCGCGATTTTCCGCTACGAAATCGCGAGCGCCTCACGTTTGAATACGTGCTCCTCGACGGTGTGAACGATGACACCACCAATGCCGAAGAGGTCGTAACCTTGCTGCGCGGCCTGCCGAGCAAGGTGAATCTGATCGCTCTGAATCCCGGTCCCGGGATCGACTTTGCGACTCCTACAGCCGACCGAGTATCGGCATTTCAGAATGTTCTGATAAAGTCTGGCATCCCAACATTTGTGCGGCGGCCTCGTGGCCGGGACATCTTCGCGGCCTGTGGCCAGCTTAAGCGTACGGTTGAGATTGCCACATCCCAGCCGTTGTAGGGACCTTCTCAGTCGCTGGGCCCAGAACAGCAATCGGCAGCTCCATACACAGCAACAGCGAACCGTCTTCCCGTCGTTCACGAAAAACGCGCCCGCGGTGTTCTTGCAGAATTCCCTGGCACGCGCTCATCCCCAAGGCATCTTCCGGATCCAGAGGTGAGCTAATGGGCTTCTGTTCTGCATCCACGGCAGGCAGAGCCTGGGTGACAATCTCAAGCAGGCAGGTGCCGCCATTCTGTTCCGTGCCGACCGTTAAGATATTACCGCCGCGCTCGCCCGATACGTGCAAGCCGTTGCCGATCAGTTGAAGGCAGACCTGAAGAAGCTGATTAGAGTCCCCCAAAACTTTAGGAAGGGCCGAGTCGAAGTTGGTTTGGATGTCAAATTCCAACGCCTTCCAGTGAGGCTCGGTCAGCTTGACCGCGGTTCGCGCAAGAGTATTGAGGTCGAGAGGCACTTTCGGAGCCGGCGCCTGGCGGGCAAAACTGATGAGGCTGGCGACCAGAGACCTGGTCCGCCGAACATACTGTCCAATCTTTGCCGCCATGGGTTTTTGCTCGGCACTTAAAGGAGTGTTGAGAAGCAGATCGGAATACCCCAGCATCGCCGTGATCGGGTTGTTGAGTTCGTGAGCCGCGCCCCCGACCAGTTGTCCAATGGACGCCAGCTTCTCAGACTGCAGGACCTGCGCCTGCAGGCGCTGCAACTGCTCGATCGCGGCCCGCGAGTGATCGAGAAGGCGTACGAGTTCACGGTCAAGAATTCTCTGCCGGACAAAAATGATGACCCCCATCGAAAACGCTGCCATGAGGGTCAAAGAGACGCGGAACATACGGACCTTCGAAGGAACACCCTGGTCCGACATGGCCCAGACTGCGAATAGCGGCAATGAAAATACGGCGATCATGCTGCAACGAGCCACCCAGACACCGTACGCCGAAGAGCCCCCATATGCATCGGACTCGAGATTCTCAGCCTTGGTTCTGAGCGCGACCCAGGTCAAAGAAGCCATTGCCGCGAACAGAGGAATGTCGAAAAAACTGCCCGTATAGTACGTCTTCCGCGCGATTGCCCAGTTGCACAGGGTAGAAGCCCCCGAATAGCAGAAGCTCATACCGAATAGCCAGGCGTATATCCTTCTCCACTCGCCCTTGCTCGCAATCCAGGAAGCTAGCAACGCGGTTAGCAACACCAGTTTCTCAGCTACGTAGACGTCGTTCAGATGCCGATTGTAGGCGGGCACATCGGGAACAACGTACTGCCACGGCATCACAATCAAAACGTATAGATAAAACCACCACACCAACAGCAGAGCGAAATCCAGACGGCCCACGCGAGCAGAGTACTCATCGCGCGAAAACTGGGGGCGAATGCCCAGAGCCGCCATGAGCGGAACCATGTGCAGGAAGAGAACGACGTCCCATGCGCAAAGATCGGGAACATCGCGGCGCAGCCACACCTCGTAGTACGTCCAGAATATCTGATACGCCAGCCAGAACGTCACCCCCATGGCGATGAGCGACCAGAACAAGCGGACCCTTCCACGAGTGCGTGAGGCAAGCGGCACAAACGCCGCGGCGCCGGATAACAAAAGCAGTGACTGGATGATGTCGCTGAAAGCCGTCAACCCAAAAGATCGTGGAAGAAACGAAGCGGCCAGGATCGCCGCCACCATCAAGGCCGCCACCGCCGCCAACCACAGTTTGGAACTATTGCTCAAAGACACTCCTGCCGCAGCTATTTTAGATGGCAACAACGGCTGCAGCCTGGTTACTGTAGTAACCTAGTGGGCGTCAGAATCTGGAGTGCTGTTGCCTCCTTCGTCAACTCGTTGAACTTGCCTGTATCCTTTTTTATCAATACTATGCAGCTGTAATCGCGCCAGGGGGCGTGAACGTTTGAATTTCCGCATGGACCGCTATCGCCAATCCTGGCGAATGAGAATTCCCCAGGATCCGGGTGAGACGCGCCGTATCGAACGGTGGCTCGCGACGGCCCGCGTGTTTCTGGCGGTTTCGACCCTGGTGGCGATTCGAATGGACCCAACGGAGTTGGGACACTCCTGGGCAGCCTATGGCCTGTTCGTCTTCTACATGGCGAATGGGATCCTCATCATGATGCTGCTGCGACGGAGGCAGCAGTCAACCTCGGCCTTTCGAGTCCTGGTACACGCGGGCGACATCGCATGGCCGGCGCTGATTTCGATCTTTGCCGAGGGGCCAAGGACCCCATTTTTTCTCTTCTTCTTCTTTGCCCTTGCCGCCGCCGCGTACCGCTGGGGCTTGTGGGAAACTCTTGGTACGGCGGCTGCCGAAGTGGCCTTGTTATGGTTCGAAAACCTGGTGATCGTCCATGTATGGCTCGGGTCTGGAGGCTCGCAGAGATTGCGAGCGCTGACGGGTCTGAATGTCAATATCCGGGACTTCGATCCACAGCGGCTTTTCATGTTGTCGATTTACCTGCTCGTGATGGGATTGCTTCTGGGATATCTGGCGGAGCAGCAAAAACATCTTCGAGCCGAGAAAGCTGTGGTTACTGGGACATTGTCGCGGGTGCGCGTAGAGGCGGGACTGACTGGCACCATCGAGCAGATATTCAATGAGATTATGTCCATGTACGGCCCTTCCCGAGTGATGATTGTTTCCCAGGAAACCCGCAGTCATCGCGTTTTTGCTGGCGAAATTTGCAAGCCCAACGGAAGCGCACCGGCGGAATTTCACTGGCTCGAGTCGGGGATCCGCGATGCCAAAACCTACCTCGATAATTTCCCCGGAGAAGTGTGCTATGCGTCGGTAGAGAGAGATGAGTGGAAGACTTTGGCACTCGATGAGACGGGGCACCAGGTGCCGATGACCAACCTGGCTTCCCTGTCTCAGTTGCGGCAAGCGCACTCCTTCGACTCTCTGGTGACCGTACCTTTCTTGTTCGGCGGAGACTGGAGAGGGCGGCTATTTTTGTTCAATCCATCGTGGCGTGGCGAAAGACAAGAGGAACTCCGTTTTCTTCAAGACCTGGTTCGTCAGGTGGGGCCCGCGGTCTACAACGTTTATCTCCTCCACCGCTTGCGGCGCCGGGCTTCAGCTGCCGAACGCGCACGCTTTGCGCGCGAACTCCACGACGGCGCCGTGCAGTCATTGATTGCTGTCGAAATGCAGGTCGACGTCTTGCGGCGTCAGGCTGAAGCAAATCGTCCGATCGATGGAGAACTAGGCCGAATTCAGAGTCTGCTGCGCGAAGAGGTCCTCAAACTGAGGGAGTTGATGCAGCAGATGAAGGCCATCGACGTTGACTCGCAGCGACTCTTAGGCGTCCTAAAAGACGCAGTCGAGCGCTTTCAACGCGAGACCGGCATCAGCGCCCGATTTGTCACCGACCTTGACGAACTTGATATGCGGCAACGCGTATGCCGCGAAATTCTACGCATCGTGCAAGAAGGCTTGGTCAACGTGCGAAAGCACAGCGGGGCTCGCCATGCCTTGGTGCGTTTGGCATCGGTCGGGGATGGATGGAGCCTGACCATGGAAGATGACGGAAAGGGGTTTCCTTTCTCCGGTCGCTACAATGCTCAACAAATGAAAGAAGCTGGAAAGGGACCGATGATCATTCTGGAACGGGTGGGTTTGATCGGCGGGGAACTCACTGTAGAATCAAATCCCGGACAGGGAACGCGCTTGGAGATTATCGTGCCGAAGAACGAGGATTTGCCGCATGCATTTTAGAAAGCCACAACAGATTCGGCTGGTGATTGCCGACGATCACCCGATTTTCCGCGATGGCCTGCGGCGGTTGCTCGAGGCGGAAGCAGATCTCAAAGTGTTGGGTGAGGCATCGGACGGCGCCGAAGCGGTAAAACTCGCACGCCAATTGAAACCCGACATTCTTCTGCTCGACTTAGCGATGCCCAAGCACCCAGGCTTGGAGGCGTTGCGCGAGTTGAGTATGCCCGCCAACGCCACTCCGGTCAGGGTAATTCTGCTTACGGCGGCCGCAGAGAAGAGCCAGATTGTCGAGGCTTTGCAACTGGGAGCCCGAGGAGTCGTTCTCAAGGATTCCGCGACTCAGCTTTTGCTCAAGGCGATACAAACCGTGATGGCTGGCGAGTATTGGGTGGGTCGGGAGAGCGTTTCAAACCTGGTGCAATATCTGCGGACGCTGATGCAGTCGACCCAGGACGAAACGCGACAGAAAAAGTTCGGGCTTACGCCCCGTGAGCTGGAAATCGTTTCGGCGGTCGTCGCCGGCTATTCCAACAAGGAAATCGCCGAATACTTCAAGATCAGCGAAGATACCGTGAAACACCACCTCAGCAACATCTTCGATAAGTTGGGTGTTTCCACGCGTTTAGAGCTGGCGCTGTTTGCCGTAAATCAGGCACTCCCACTGAAGCCGATTACGTGACCGAAGTCACCTGCGCGTGGCACTTACGTGCCATTGGCTATGGGATTTGCTCCGACTATAGTTTCCCCTTAAGGACCAGTTTGTGAATGTGTGTGCAGTTGGCACTCAATTTTCATGAATTTTGGGACTTATAAGGGAGCCCCCGTGGCAAAACTTCTACAGCAGCTGTGGAACGATGAGCAGGGCCAGGATATCGCGGAATATGCAGTTATGTTAGCGGTGATTCTGGTCATCGTTGTAGGCACGATTCGACTTATCGGATCGAATGCCAACAACGTATTCTCCCAAGTCGGCAGCGCCATCCAGTAGGCGCGGGCTAACTACCTCTGCAAATCTAACTGCGCCCAGCACCTGCCCTCTAGAGCCCTCATGTCGGCATCTATCCGAATTTCTCGGCCTACTTCGGGCTGGCCTCCGCTGCGGCTGGAGTGGTTGTCGTGAGCGCCATCTTCTCGGTCCCTCCAATTGTCATCCGAGTGAGGTAAGGGAAGAACGGCGTGAGTTCGAATTCCATCTTCTCGCGCGCGGAGGTCAATGGCACCGGCTTGGCTTTGGAGAGTTCGACTTGGTCAGTCCACGGATCGACCTTAATACGTCCGCCGAGCGGTAGTGCCGCGATCTGATCCAGCCGTTTCTCGTCGAGGGCGGGGGCAGAAGCAAGCAAGGTCGACATGCGGATGCTTTTGCCGCCAGCAAAACTGTTTCCAAGATGAGGCCGAATCAGTTTGGGCAGTTCGGGAGAGTGCTGCTGAAGCGCCTTCAAGAACAATCCTGCATTACCAAGCTTGTCCTTGTAGGGAGAGTTCTTCAGTAGTTCCAGCGCCTTGGTGTCAGCCGCCTCCTCGTCCGCGGAGGTTCGTTTGAAATCGAGACGTTGAAAGGACTCTTCATCGGGAAAGAAGAGCTTGTCGTTGAAAGCAAGTTTCGTGTCGAAATGATGGCCAAGCACGATGTGGCTCAGTTCGTGCGCCATCACCATGGCCAACGACGCCTCATCGGGAAGCACGTCCAGAAGTCCCCGGCTGATTACGATCGTGTGCCCGATCGTAAAGGACTCCAGTGGAGAAGTCAGAAGTACACGGCAATGGAAGTCGCTCTGCAGGTCGATGTTGTTCGTCACCAGCAGATTGTTCACAACCGTCGCCAGAATCTTGTCGACCTCGCCCGGAGGAGCGAGTAACCCAATCTTCTGGATGCGTTCAACGGCATTTTCTTCTGCCTGCTTCTCCCACATGCGCTCAGCCACGACCGGACTCGCATCGGCAGCGGCGTCGCTTTGATCTTTGACAGACTGGGGTGAGTCGACCAGAATCTGCGTGAACTCTTCGTTCTTGCCCAAGCCCTTCAAGTCGTAGCCCCAGAGTCGAGTCTGGGCTTTGAAGTGAAGCGTCTTCGTCAGTCCGGTCTTCAGGTTCGACTCTTCTGTGTAGACATACGCCGGAAGCCATGTCCCCGGCCGCATGTTCAGGCGCCAACTGTCGAAATGGAAGAAGAAATTGATTTTTGGCGCGGGATAGTACGTTCCATTGAAACGAACGATGTTGTAGTCCTGATCTTCGACCCAGATCCTGCCCAGGAAGCGTGCTGTTTTTTCGCCTTCCCGAGGCTGAACATCGATCACCAGGCACCGCACCTCTCCCAGAAATTCACGACGAACAAAATTGAACTTGTAATAGCGCTTCTGGAAATCGCTATCGAGTACGACCATCTGGGCGAATCCCATGGGGAGATAGTGCAGGGAATAGACGCCGGTGAGCTTGCGCAACATGCGGTGTCCAAACCCCGGTTGTCCCACAAACGACACGTCCTCAGGTCCATCACTCATATCCAGTCGACCGAGAAAATATTGGTCTTTCACCGGAGAAGCGTTGCCATTGGCATCGTTCTTCAGATCTTGCAGGTAGGTTTCGACCAGGGGATGCATGTGTCGCATCTGTGCCATGAAATAGTGCTCGCGCTGGACCACACGGTCGATGACGTCGTTGAGCGTCGGTGCGGCAGAAGGCAGTCCTTGCACTGGGGCGGGCGCCGTGGATGGGGCTGGTACAGGAGTGGTGGCTGGCCCAGTCTTGGTGTCCAAATCTGATTGATTAGGTGAAGTAGCAGAATCCTGCCCCGCCGCGAACAGACAAGCCAGGAAAATAACCGCCAATGCCAAACCCGAACGAACCGTGTGCATAAGAACCTTCTGGGAGTCGATCACGCTAGTTGGAAAATGATATGGACGACCGCTGTCGAGTCCGAGGGCTGGCCGTCCTTCAATGCCGGCTTGAAGCGAATCTGTTCAGCAGCATGGACCGCAGAGTCATCCAAACCGTGACCCAGACCGCGCACGATCTTAACCACCCGCAGCCTGCCGCTCGCTTCGAAAATCACTTCGAGAAGCACTTCGCCCTCAATTCGCTTGGCCCGAGCCTCATCCGTGTAGATGGGTGTTGGCTTGGAAAGGATTTCCGCAGGTACGATTTTTGCGGGTGCCGCCTGCGCCGCTCGAGACTGCACGGTGGGTGGAGCGGGAACATCCGCGCTGCCGAATCCTGCCTGTTTCACGGTGCCCGAAGAGGAAGTACGGGCATTTCCGGTAGCAACGCCGTTGCCAAATCCGGTGCTGGCGACGACTCCGCGAGCGCCGTTCGCGCCTCCCGTTCCATTTCCATAGCCTGGGCCGGTGGGCATATCAAAGCCGCCCGCCTGCGCGATATTCACGGCTTGAGTTTGAGTGGTGCGGGCAGGTACTCCGTTCGGGTCACCGAATCCACCAGTCTGCACGTGCTGTGGCGCGCGCTCAATCGTCTGCGGCGCCGAGCTCCCCGTCGAAAACACGTTCGTTTTGATCGTCCGCGGAATTACAGGAGCACTCGTCAGCGGAACCGGGTCAAGTTTTTTGGCGTCGATTTTGACTTCCGGAGCCGGTGCGTCTTCCACCTTTGGTTTGGGTTTCGGCGCAGGAGCGGGCAGACGCAGCGCCGACGGTGGAGGGTCAATCGGGTCAAGTTTCGCCGCCAGCACTGGGCTAGGAAGCTGACGCTGAGGCGTGCGGTTTACCGGAACTGGCGTCGGAACCAGTTCGATTGCGTGATAATCCTTCTTCGGCGGTTCCAGAATCTCGGGATGCAAAACCGGGATCCACACTAGGATTCCGATGATGACCACTTGGGCCCCGTAGCTAACAAAGAACTCAGACCACGGCGCTCGCCACTTGGGCAACGGAGAAAACAAAATGGATTCTTGCGGCGGCCGACTCATAGTGACACTAATACTCGGGTTCTAAGCCCTTAGGACACTGCAAAAGTTTTCCCCTGCCTAAAAACGAGGAAACCTGGGTGGGCAGGGCTACCAAAACGAGAGTCTACTCTTTCGAACTACAATATGCACGGGAGAGGCCATTTCGAGCCGCTCTAGATAGACTGTAAATTATTGAAAGTAAATGGTTTGTGGTGCTAGCCCTCTGGCCTGAGGAAGCCTTCCGGGCACATCCATGCAAAAAACTACACTATTCACGGGATAGATTTTCCGGAAGAACCCCCGCTAAAATCTCCGTTTCTCAGCAGCGCACGATCTTCGGGCTCTGTATTCCGCGCGTGGCATTTCTACTATCCACAACGAGTTGTGCCTCCTGGACAATGTGTTTGTAGTCGTAATCCGAATGGTCCGTCACGATTAGGACGCAGTCGTACTGTCCCAGATCCTTCAATTCTGCGCACTTCATCTGCAGGTCATACTTCCTCCCCTTGCCGATGAAGGGGAAATAGGGATCGTGATAACTGACCTGTGCACCGTCTTTCTGCAGCAGTTCAATGATGGTGAGCGAAGGCGATTCGCGCAGATCATCGATGTCCCTCTTATAGGCCACACCCAGCACAAGCACCTTTGCCCCATTCACGGATTTCTTGCGCGTGTTCAATGCGCTGCTCACGGAGGCCAGCACGTGGTAAGGCATGTTGGTATTGATTTCACCGGCCAGTTCGATGAAGCGCGTGCGGAAGTCCCACTCCTTCGCCTTCCACGAAAGATAGAAGGGATCGACCGGGATGCAGTGCCCTCCCAGACCGGGACCCGGATAGAACGGATGAAACCCAAACGGCTTGGTGGATGCGGCATCGATCACCTCCCAGATATCGATCCCCATGCGCAGTGATAGGAGTTTCAGTTCATTCACCAACGCGATATTCACGCAGCGGTAAATATTCTCCAGCAACTTGGTCATTTCCGCCGCTGCCGGAGAAGAAACGGGCACCGTCCGGTTGAAGATCGAGCCATACAGCGCACAAGCGAGTTCCGAGGCCTGGGTGTCGAGTCCACCAACCACCTTCGGAATATCTGGACGTGCCACCGTCGTATTGCCCGGGTCTTCACGCTCAGGGGAAAACGCCACAAAGAATTCCTTTCCCGTGAATACCCCATTTCGCGCCGCTTTCAGTCCTGCTTTGTTCTCCTTCTCTAAGATCGGGACCATGACTTCTTCGGTCGTGCCCGGGTACGTGGTGCTCTCCAGGACCACTAGTTGTCCGGCCCGCAGATGAGGCGCGATGGAATGCGTAGTGCTGGTAATGAAGCTAAGATCAGGCTCGTGATATTCATCCAACGGTGTGGGGACGCAGATGATGACGGCGTCCATCTCTGTCAGACGCGAGTAGTCGGCGGTTGCGCCGAAGCCACTGGTTTGAGCTGCCTGGATCTCTTCGGGCGTAATGCGATAAATGTATGAGCCACCTTTCGCCAAAGTATCAATCTTGCGCGAATCAATATCAAAGCCCGTGACCTTGAACTTCTTTTCGCTGTACAACAGAGCCAAAGGGAGCCCGACGTAACCAAGGCCAATGATCCCAACGCACGCTTCTCGCTGCTGGATCTTTTTCTTTAGTTGATCAATCGCCGAATCTGCGGCAGAGTAGGTCGTCATGAGGCCTCCGGTACAACACGGAATGATAGGTAAGAAACCCTCAATTCTAGCACCCACCCTTCCAGGCCTATCCGCCACGAAAGTGGGGGACCATTCAAAATTCTGAACACTAAGAATGAGGTTCGATCATTGATCAAGAACTGGATGACAACAGGACGCGTGCGGCTTGCAATCGGGGTTATTGCTGCAGCGTTGCTGATCACATTCGCGCTCGCCGCCGGCAGGATATTGATCGTCGACGCTCCCCAGCCTTCCGACCTGATTCTTGTGCTTGCTGGGGAGACGGATCATCGTCCCTCCCATGCCCTTGAACTGCTGCATCAGGGTTATGGGAAGCGCGTCCTGATCGATGTTCCGGCCGAAGCCAAGATCTACGAGCTCTCGCAGCTGGATCTGGCGCAGAAGTACGTGCGCGATCTGCCGGATTCAGCCTTAGTGAGTATCTGCCCAATCCGTGGCTTATCAACGCGCGAGGAGACTCATGATGTTGAAAAATGTCTCACTGCCGAAAACGCCACCGCCATTCTGATCGTGACCTCCGACTTTCATACGCGCCGTGCTCTTAGCATCTTTCGGCACGAGATCCGGGGCAAATCCTTCTCCGTCGCAGCCGCTCACAACTCCACAGAATTTGGCTCGCGTTGGTGGACACACCGGCAGTGGGCTAAGACCTGCACGGATGAGTGGCTGCGAACCATTTGGTGGAACGTCGTTGAACGATGGAACTGATCAGGGTGCTTGTCCAGAGCCAAAACTCGCCTCCTCTCCATCATAAGTTTTCCACCGAAAACTGAAGCGGCTAGCACAAAAGCCATTGACGGGCAACTCCTTACGAGGGTACGACTCCCCAAACGGTCATCAACATAGTCATTAACGAAGTGTGGGAATGGGCCGGTCCGCGTTTCGCGGTATGGTTAGCTGGGTGCTAACGGTTCTGTTCCCTTTTCGTTGTTCGCGGCCGATTCCAACGCGGCCATGTTTTATACCAGCGGACCGGCATGGGTGAATGGCGCTCACGTACCCCGTCGGTCTTGGCAATTTTCTCCGGTGATCTTCTCCAGACGCGCTCCGATTCTGTCGCCAACATCAATCAGCCCAGCTCCACTGTCCGAGTCCTGGCCGATTCCCTGGTTCAATTTGAAGGGAACTCAGTCAAAATTGATCATGGAGGGGTTACGGTTTCCACCTCCAAAGGAATGGCAACTACAGCTGGCGACGTCAAACTAGAGCCGGCCTCGAGTGCGTGGACCGAGTTCAATGTAACGGATGTCGACGGAACTGTGCGGATTGCAGCCCGCAAGGGTGATGTGACGGTCAGTGACGGAAAAGGAACGGTCACGCTCGCTCAGGGTCAGGAGACCACCCGCGACGAGTCCTCGGATACCTCCTCAGATAACGGCAAGCGGAAGAATCGCAAGCCGCAGGCTGGGGCGTCTCCTGGCGCCAGTGGTGGAGCTCTCAATTCGCACATTGCGATCGGGGTTGCTGGCGCCGCCGCGCTCGGCATCACCACCTGGGTCCTAATTCAAAGCGACGACCCAGCCAGCCCGGCAAAGCCCAAATAGTTTCTCGGCTTATTTTCAGGTCAACAAGAGATTCGACCGAAAAACTCATTCTTCTCGCCGTCGAGCATTGCAGAGAAGTCTGCGAGTGGATCTGAAAAATGCGGTTCCCGTAATCAAAGTCTAAACTCCGCCCCGGCGCCATTTATAATCTCCCTTCCTCGCAAGGCATAAAGGACTTCCTTTGGCACTGGACGACAAAATCTACGAGTTGCGCCGCGAGAAGTTGAAGCAGATTCAGGCGTTGGGACAGCCCGTCTACCGCACCAAGTACGAGTTCACCCACACTGTCGAGCAAATCCTTGCCGACTACACTTCCAAATCGGCCGAGGAACTTGAGCAGGCACGGATCAACGTCCGCGTCGCCGGACGCATCATGGCAATCCGCCTCATGGGCAAAGCGGGATTCGCACATATCCAGCAGGGCGGCAAGAAGCTGCAGATTTACGTGAAGAAAGACGCGGTCGGCGAAAAGGCATTCGAACTCTATAAACTCCTCGATCTCGGCGATCACATCGGAGTCAGCGGATATCTCTTCCGCACGCGTACAGGGGAACTGTCCGTTCACGTCGAACAACTCGAGTTTCTGAGCAAAGATCTGTTGCCGCTTCCGGAAAAGTGGCACGGACTCACGGACGTCGAACTACGTTACCGCCAGCGCTACGTCGATCTGGTGATGAATCCCGAGGTGCGGGAAGTTTTTCTCAAGCGCACCAAACTCGTGCAGTCGGTCCGCGATACGCTCAACGGCCACGGCTTCATTGAAGTCGAGACGCCCATGATGCAGCCCATCGCCGGCGGCGCAGTCGCACGTCCGTTCGTGACCCATCACAATACGCTCGACATGGATCTTTACCTGCGCATCGCGCCTGAACTCTACCTGAAGCGCTTGGTCGTGGGCGGACTCGACCGCGTCTACGAGATCAACCGCAACTTTCGCAACGAAGGCCTGGGATGGCGCTGGAATCCTGAGTTCACCATGATGGAGGCCTATCAGGCCTATACCGACTACCAGGGCATCATGAGCGTCACACAAGAGGTCATCACCGAAGCCGCGAAGGTCGTTAATGGCAGCACGAAATCAAAGTGGACCGTCTCCAAAGATGGAAATGACGCCGTTCACGAACTCGACTGGGCCAACTGGCAGCGGCTTACGATGCGCGAAGCGATTATCAAATTCTGGCCCGACCACGGCGGAGCGAAGCCCGAGATGAGCGACTTCTCCACGCACGACGGTGTCAAAAAATTGGTCGAGCGTTTCAACGCCGGACACTCGCACATGCCGTACGATCCCAAGGCCCCGGCAGGGAAAACGATTGCGGCGCTGTTTGAAGCATCAGCCGAAGAACATTTGATGCAGCCGACGATCATCTGCGAATTTCCCACTGCCGTCTCACCTCTCTCGAAGCAAAAGCCCGACGAGCCTGACTGGACGGAACGCTTTGAAATCTTCGCCGGACAAATGGAAATCTCCAATGGTTTCAGCGAACTGAACGATCCCGAAGACCAGCGCCGCCGCTTCGAAGCGCAGTTGAAAGAGCGCGAGCGCGGCGACGAAGAAGCCCATCAGATGGACGAAGACTACATCCGCGCACTTTCCTACGGCATGCCTCCCGCTGGCGGCGTTGGTTTGGGCATCGACCGCCTATGCATGCTCCTCACCGACCAACACACAATCCGCGATGTAATCCTGTTCCCCCTGTTGCGCCCCGAGAAGCCCGGCGAAACCAAAACCGCCGAGGACACGGAGGGAAAGAAATAACGGATTAATCCCGCAACCGAATCTTGCGGCGATAGCAGTTTTGGTTCAAGCCGCGAAGCGGCAATAGAATGCAGCCCACGGCGCAAGCCGTGGGTGCACGTTGGGAAAACAGAGCAAGCCCCGAAGGGGCGAAAGAAAATTCGCGGCGAACGGAGTGTGTGGAGGATACGGGGAAGGTCTTAATTCCCAGGTATCTACCGAAGCAGTGCTAACGTGCGGTAGTGCGTTTCCATCCGTTATCACTTTGACTTTTGCCGAGTGCTCCTGACCGTCGTTTTCTCTTGCGCCAACCGTGGCGCGCTGTATTCATGTTGGCCGGGACCGAAATTATCGCTCAGATAGTCGATGAGCGCATCTCGATCGTTTGCATCCACAACCGCGCCCCACTTCACCATTTTGTCGACTTCCTTGGTCCACACTGCTTTGCTCAGCCGTTGCTGCACGATGATGCGCGCTTCATGACATTCGAGACACGCGGTCGTAGCCGTCTGCTGCATGGCCCCGGCAGGTAACTCCTCGTTGAGCTTCGCGCTGTTCTGAGCAGGGATCAACGCCGGAGTGCTCAGTGCAATCAGCACAAGAAGGATGACTGAATTTTTATGCGACATGGATCTTCACCTTGTCGATGGCGTTGTAAAGATACCCACTCGGATTCCACGCCGCTTCAGTCGGCTGCACACGACCATGGCTGTCGGTGGCGCGAGACTGCAAGACGTAATCTCCTCCCTTTGCATTCCATGCGTAACTCCACAGTCGCCACGCGTAGCGGGATTGCTCGTGACCCAGTGTCGCCGGATTCCAACTCGAACCGCCATCAATAGAGATCTCTACTTTGACGATATCTGCTTCCCCCGCCCAAGCGGTACCCTGCACCGTCACCTTGCCCGACTTTAAACTTGATCCATCGAGCGGCCCGGAGATCACTGATTTCACCTTCAATCCCGTGACCACGTGCGTATCCTCCGGCTTCACCGAATCGCCGGGCTTGACCGCCTGGTTCGGGAACCGATAACCCGGACTCATGAAGTTGCCCACGAACTCCGATTCCAGGATTTTGATCTCCGCCAGCCATTTACACGAAGCGGCGCCAATCCAGCCTGGCACCAGCGCACGGGCAGGGAAGCCATGATGCTTCGTAAGGGGAGCGCCATTCATATGCGTAGCGATGAGCGTATCGGAATCGACTGCCTTCTCGATCGGAATGCTGCGAATGAATGGAGGGACTTTTCCCGGGACTTCGTCGAGTCCGCGGAACATGACATGTTTGCCGCTTGATTTGACGCCGGCACGTTGCAAAATGTCGGCCAGGCGCGGTCCGGAAAACCGCGCTGTGCTCACCGCTCCCTTCTGCCACTGAATTCCCGGCACCTGCGGACGGTACAATCCGCGTCCGTTGCCCGCGCATTCCAGAGTATTGACGACTGAATGAACTGGCAGTTTTGCCAACTCTCGCAAGGAGAACGTCCACGCCTTGTCGACTTCTCCGCCCACGGTCAATCGCCAATCTCCGGCGTTGAGCTCGACGGGCTCGTGCATGTGATTGCGAACAAAAAAGTGCGATACCGGCGTGAGCCAGCTATTGAAATAGTCAACCGGCGTTTCAAGATCGAGGAATCGCAGAGATCGCACGATCATCCCGTCTTCGCCGGGAAGGTTGATCGAGCTACCGTGCTCGGTCGTTTGCGACCAGGCAGGCCATCCCCCTAACGCGGCCACTCCCACAGCAGCCGCCGACAAGGTCTTCAGGAACGTTCGTCTCGAATCCATAAGTGCTGTGCCCAACCAGATTTCAGTCAGCGTACATCAGACCGCTGGTCCGGAAAAGGAGAGAAGCCAAAACCGGACCAGCATTCTTTTTGAAGATACACTTCAGACCCAGGAAATGGTCGACAGCGATCGTTAAAAGATGTAAACCGTGTCGAACTGCAAACGCGTAAGCCACGGCTCCGTGCTAGCCAAAGGACGACCCACTAGAGCGGTGAATCCCAATTGAACGCTCTTGTCGAATTGATAGAACACGTCGAGACGATGCTCGGTCACGTTCGTCCCCTGGCGGATTTCGCTGTAGTTGAAGTTCCCCAGCACGGCCTCGCGCTCGATGAAGATGCGCGTATATCCGAACTGGAAATCATGTTTTTCTTGCAGGCGGCCGATCCTGCCCTCTACCCAATACCCGCGCCGCTGATGCGAATTGCACGGTGCGTTTAACGTCTGTTTGAACGTCTGCGTGGCCGTGTTTGCCGGCGCCGCGACGATGTTTGGCAGATTCGCGCAAGCCTCGGTGTTCTGAACATAGTCTCCGATGAAGCTCAGCGGAAGGCGCTCGTGGCCGGTGTTGATGTCGATCTTGGCCAGGTTGTCAAACAGCGCGAATTTCGAGGCAAATTGCGCGTTCGTCACCGACGAAACTCCCGTGGGATACGCCGTGCCGCTGACCGTAATAATTGTGGTCGCCGTCGTGGTATAGGTCGAGTCCTGCACCGGGCTGCTGGAATTCAGCGGAAGAAGTCCGGTGAACGGCGTCTGCGGATTCTTGTTGCTCGCCCGTGCCAAAGCCACAGCAATTGCATCCGATCCGCGGAAGTCGTAGAAACCCGAGTAAGCACTCAAAGTGACCCGCGGACCGAGTGCCCACATGGTTTGAACCTGCCCGCCATACGTAATCTGCTGCGCGATTCGTTTGTCGGTGGACGAAGTCCCGGCGATCTCGGCAAATGGCAATTGAAATCCGACGAGGGCGATTCGCTTCAGCACGGGAGTGTCCAGTTTGAATCCCAAACTTTCCGCCGCCCCCTCCGGATTCAAATCCTTATCCCACGTCAACTCGGTATTGAACCAGGGATAGCGGAACTTGCCCGCAATTAGCGTCAACGGTTCGAAATCTTTCGGATTGAACTCCACGAAGGCCTGATCCAGAGCGATTGCCTTGCGAGTGTAAAAGCCGGTCATGTTCGCGTTGGTCGAGGTGGGATCGTTGACATCGCCCGAGGCTAGACTGAAGCCCGCGCGGAACTGGGAACCAAGATCGGCGACCGCATTGAAGCGGGCGCGGATGCGCGCGCGTGCCCGATCGAGCGATTGGTCGCTCGGGCCGCCAAAGAAGGGTTCTGCGCGAACCCGCACATCTCCGCTAAACGAGATCGGACCCAGGCCTTTGATCTGCCGCTCGAGGTTGCGGATGCGCTCGTCGGAGCTTCCCGCTTGAACATTTTGCGCGCGGGTTGCGTTCTGAGGTTGGGGCTGGGACTCGTCTGCCTGAGGCTTGGCGTTGGTAGCTGGATCGGCGGTCGGCGCGCTCGTGATCGCAGTTACGGATGCAACCACCGCAGGCGGCTCTGGACTCGCTTTCCGCCCTGCCTCGAGAGCGTCAATACGCAGCTGTTGCTCGCGAACCAACTGCTTCAGCTCTTCGACTTCCGAACGGAGTTGCTGATCCGGCGTAGGTGCCGAAGTGGTGGACTCCTCGGCCGAGGGCGTTGCAGACGTTGCATTCGACGCGGTCTGGGTTTGTGCCCAGGCTCCCGCCGTGAGTGTGGCAAGAGTCAGTGCCGTTAAGAATCGTTGACCTTTTACGTTCATGGGAGTACAGTCCTCTCCTTTTGGTGTGTTGCACTTTGTTTTTAGGGGAGACAACTTGAGGATTCCGGCTCGCTCAACAGGCGAAAAGAAATCTCTCTGATGTCGAGTGGCGCCGACAACTTGGGCGCCTGGCCAGCATTTGCCTATGAAGTAACGCTATAGACATAGTAGACATTAAATCAAAAAATCTTTTCCTCATCATGATCGCCACGTTAATTCCTCCCCGGAGGAAGGGAACAGTGCTTCCTCAACTTCCTAGCTTGCCGGAGCCAGGCCC
This sequence comes from uncultured Acidobacteriota bacterium, assembly GCA_963836945.1. Taxonomy (GTDB): domain Bacteria; phylum Acidobacteriota; class Terriglobia; order Terriglobales; family Acidobacteriaceae; genus Sulfotelmatobacter. The sequence continues at coordinate 44,716 of CAWILL010000018.1, read as the reverse complement.
CACTTGTTCTGCAGATGGCGCTCCATCCCCTTGAACACCACGCCGTCGACGACATATCCGATGGCAATGATCAGCAGCATAACGGCAATCACGGCGCTCATATCATTCAAGTCGCGTCCCATCATCAAAACCTGGCCCAGCCCAAGGCTGAGGTAAAGCATTTCCGCAGTGATCAGTGAGCGCCACGCAAAGGCCCATCCCTGCTTTAGCCCCGAAACGATGAAAGGCAAACTCGCCGGTAGCAAGACGTACCAAAAGAGCTGGAATCCCTTGGCGCCGAGGTTGCGTCCGGCCTGCCCAAATATCTTGGGCATCTGTTTCCGGCCGTCCTCCATCGCCAGCGTGACCGACAGCAGCGATCCCATAACCACGACGAAGAGGATCGCATTCTGATTAAGGCCGAACCAGAGCAGCGCCAACGGCCACCAGCAGATGCTGGGAAGGCTCTGCAAGCTGACGAGCAGACCTCCCATGGTTTCTTCGAGAAACTTGTTGCTGGCGACACCCAGGCCCAGAATCATGCCGAGCACCACGGAGATGCTGTAGCCGATCAGCACTCGCTGCATGCTGACACGAATGGCGATCCAGTAAGTGTGATCCTGGAAGCCGGCGTACAGCGCTTCGGCGACGCCCCATGGGGTAGGGAACAGATATGGCGGCCAAATCTTCAGCTCTGCGAGCAGCGTCCAGAGCCCTAGTAGCGCGGCGTAAAAGATAAGATAGCGAGCGGCGCGTTTCATGCCTGGTCTCCCGGTTCAATGCGTGGCTTGACGCCGGCGTTGTATTCAACTTCGAGCGACCGGTTGATTTCTTCGCGGAGTTCGTCGAGAACGTCACGCGCAGCGAGCGCAACCCGAGGGTCTTCCAGGCTCCGCGGGCGAGGCAGTTCGACAGGGAATTCGCTCTTCACACGCCCTGGCCGGAAGGTAAGAAGGACGACGCGATCACCCAGCCGAACAGCTTCTCGCACGTTGTGTGTCACAAAAATGATGGTGCGTCCGGTGTCGCTCCATATCCGTTCGAGTTCGTCGTGCAGCAGATCGCGAGTCTGCGCATCGAGCGCACCGAACGGTTCGTCCATCAGCAAGACATCCGGCTCGGTGGCTAGAGCACGGGCAATGGCGACCCGCTGCCGCATCCCGCCCGAGAGTTGGTGAATATAGCTCTTCTCGAACTTCGCCAGATGAACTAGGCGCAGGTAATGCTGCATCTTTTCAGTGCGCTCAGCTTTGCGCACGCCCTTCATCTTCATCCCGAACTCGACGTTTTCAGCGACCCTCAGCCAGGGAAAAAGCCCGTGTTCCTGGAAGATCAGAATGCGATCGGTCCCCGGGCCTTGCACCGGATGCCCGTCGACCAGCACCTGTCCTGATGTCTGCGCTTGCAGGCCTGCGATCAGATGTAGCAGTGTCGATTTCCCACAACCAGATGGACCAACGATGCAAACAAACTCACCCGACCGTACCTGAAGGTTAATGTGATCGAGAGCGAGGAGCTGCTCCCCAGATTGGGCCCGGTAGCTCAAGCAGATTTCGCTGAGACCCACCTTCGATACCGCGGTCGACTGTGTTCGGTCGGGATGCCCAACAGAAACGGGTCCCAACTTCGTTCCAAGCGACGCGATGCGCGTTTCACCCGGGATTGGATAGCGTCGCGGGCCAGCGTGTGCATTCGTGCTCATTGCATCGCCTTTCGCTTCTTTTCTGCAAGAACTTCGTTCAACAGCGTCAAATCGTAGAGTCCGGACAAGTCCGGCATCTGCCGGCCCAGGAATCCGTCTTCAAACGCCTGTTGAGCGGCAGTATTCAGGGCGGCGTGTAGCGGGTCGTACGTGGGCTGCAATCGTGAGAAGGCCTCGTTGAGAACGTCCGCTGGCAGCGCTTTATTCGTCTCGCGCTGAATCTGCTCGTTCAACAACTTCTTGGCCTCTGTCGGATGCGCATTGACCCAATCTGTCAGTTCGACGTGAGCGCGAATCCATTTCTTCACCAGATCCGGATGTGTCTTCAGAAACTTGTTGTTAACTACCAGCAGTCCGATGACAAACTGTCCATTAGGCCACAGCGACCGCTCGTCCACCAGGAGTCTGCCATTGCCTTCGTGCACGAGGCGGGTGGCCCAAGGCTCGGGAGCCCAAGCTGCATCGAGATCTTTCTTGAGGAATAGCGTCAACTGGTCCGGATTTGCCATCGGAACAATCTGCACGTCCCCGCCCTTGTCGTTCGTCTTCAGGCCGTTCTTCTTCAGCCAATTGCGTAGAGCGACATCTTGCGTGTTGCCGAATTGCGGCGATGCTACACGCTTGCCGCGAAAATCCTGCGGCCCCTGAATGCCGGCATCATTGCGAACGATCAGCGATGCTCCCCCGCTCGCTCCGCCTGCGACTACTCGAAGTGCCTCGCCATTGGAGCGGACGTAACCGTTAATCGCAGGATTCGGACCGACATAGGTCATATCAATTGCGCCCGCAAACAGCGCTTCAATCGCGGAAGGCCCGGCGTTGAAACTGGTCCACTGAATCTTGACGGTCGGTCCCATCGCCTTGTCGAACCAGCCGTTGGCTTTTCCTACCATCGCTTGCGCGTGTGTGATGTTCGGGAAAGCTCCAACCCGGATGGTCGTCACATTTTCTTGCGCCCATCCAGATATCGGCAACGTAAGCAGGAACAGAAAGACGGGGGCCAATCGCTGCAGCTCGTATGAATATGTCTGAGAAATCTTCATCGTGGCAAATTATTCTATAAATATAATTAAATTAATAGACATTATCAACGTAGGGGGTAATGCAAACGATATGCCACTCACCGTCGGCCGCTGGCTAAGCAACCGATCGCTAAATCAGCAACTTAAGGGGAAGGTCCCGTTCGGGGAAAAAGCCGATGTGCAAGTCATTGCAGTTTTTCTTCCCCAAGCTGCATGGGTCTTGGTGGAAAATCCGGCAGTTTTACGTTCTTTGCACCGAACGCGGGATGCCGCCCCTTAATTGCGAGCGACGCGCAGAATGATGACCGTGACGTTATCGGGGCCGCCACGCTCCAATGCCGCATTCACCAACTTCAGGCAGGCCTCGGCCGGAGGTTCGGCTAGTGCGATCCGGGTGAGTTCCGTCTCCCCCACCACGCTCCAGAGGCCATCGGTGCAAAGGACAAGAACATCGCCTTCTTCGAGAGGCACAGGCTGCTCCGGGGTATGAGGGATCACCTCGTGGCCGGATCCAAGCGCGGCGGTCAGGATGTGCCGCTGCGGGTGTGACTCGGCATCTTCAGAGCGGACGATGCCGCTCTCCACTAGACGGCCAACGTAGGAATGATCGCGCGTAAGCCGCGATGTCGCGCCGGCGCGAAGAAGATACAGACGGCTGTCTCCAACGTGGGCGAAACAGAGTTGGCGCTCGACGATCGAAAGGGCGGTGCAGGTGGTGCCCATCCCGGTGAATTGAGGATGCTGGGCTGCAAAGCGCTGAATTGCCTCATGGGCAGAGCGAAGTCCGGTCACCAGTGCATCCTGCGGATCATCCTTAAAGTCCTGGTCATACACGAAGCGCACGGTTTCGACCGCGAGGCGGCTCGCCTCCTGTCCTCCTTCGTAACCGCCCATCCCGTCTGCGATTACGGCCAGCCGGCCTTTCCGCGAGAATTCCTCGTCGGAATCGGGTTCCCAGTAGAGGCACGAGTCTTCGTTGTTGATGCGCTGGCACCCGATGTCAGTCAGGCCGGCGACCTCGAATCCGGGTTTTGGGTTGATGCAATCAACCGGCATAAACACAAAGAGTGAGCGGCAGGGCCTGGAATGATTTGATGATCGGTCGAAGGCCCATGGAAGTCCTCGTTATTATAGAGGAGCCCTCACGCCGATTCCCCCGCTCATTTCAGGATCCCAGATAAGAATTGTGTAGCCTATCACTTTCGGCCGTGGTTTGGACACGTCAGCCGCCCTTTCTCCCCGAAAAGAAAAAAGCCGCGAATGCTGCGGCTCTCTCCTCTACGGCTCGAAACTGGAGCAACTAGTTCGTTTTCGCGTTGTGCTTGTCCTTGTAGATACGCTTGCTCACGTGATTCGCTTCGCGATTGAGATGGCGCTGGTCTTGTTTGGTCAAATGGCCGTTGTCCTTCGCCATGTCCTTCTTTTCGTTGTTCTGAAGCCGCTGTTCGCCGCGCTCCAGCCGCCGGGTTTCTCCGGGTGTAAGCTGACCACTCTTAACGCCGTTGGCAATGCGATTCTGCTGGTTCTGTTCGCGCTTATTCACCTGATTGACGCGCGGATGACCAGGATCGACCTTGCCGGCTCCGGCGCCAGAGGTGTTGTCTTGTTGCGCAGCAGCGGCTCCGACAAACATCAAGCCACTCGCCGCAAGAACTAAGAGCGACTTCGTGATTTTGTTGGTCATGTGCGTGTGAACCCCCGCGAAGAAGTTTAGTTTTACCCGGCGCGCGTATCCGCGTTACCAAGGGGCACATCAAGAATGTCCGCAAATGTCAGCAAAGTAACGAACTGGAAGTAATCAGCTGAACGGTTACCCGCCGAAGCAGCTTGATTTGGCAAGGGCCCGCAGAACGAGTTAACATCGTCCACTTCCGAGGACCTGTTCATGAGAGCGACGTTTGCTGTCAGTGTGGTGTGTCTTCTCAGTCTTCTATTTGCCGCTTCGCGCCCAAGCGCGGCGCAACAAGCCGCGTCTTTGCCCAGCGAAACGCCCGAGAAACTTGAGCCGGTCACCGACAGCTTCGATTACGTTAAGCGTGAGGTCATGATCCCGATGCGCGACGGAGTCAAACTGCACACCGTGATCCTGATTCCGAAGGGCGCGAAGAACGCACCCACCCTTCTGACCCGTACCCCCTACAACGCGAGTGCGCTGACCAGTCACGCCGCGAGTTCGCATCTTGGCCCGACTCTCAATGGATATGACAACGCCTTGGAGGTGATTCTCGAAGGTGGTTACATCCGCGTAGTGCAGGATGTCCGCGGCAAGTACGGCTCAGAAGGAGACTACGTCATGACGCGCCCGCTGCATGGGCCGCTGAATCCGACGCCGGTCGATCACTCGACCGACACGTACGACACCATTGACTGGCTGGTGAAGAATGTTCCCGAAAGCAACGGGAAGGTAGGCATCCTCGGTATTTCGTACGATGGATTTCTGCCATTGATGGCGCTGGTGAATCCGCATCCAGCGCTCAAAGTCGCGGTGCCGATGAATCCCATGGTCGATGGATGGATGGGCGATGACTGGTTCCACAACGGCGCATTTCGCCAGCAGAACATGCCTTACATCTATGAGCAGGAGGCGACTCGCTCGAACTCCGAACACTGGTGGACAAATCACTTTGACGACTACGACGTCTACATGGAGGCAGGATCGGCCGGCGAGTTAGGCCGCCGTCACGGCCTCGAGCAAGTTGGATTCTGGCGCAGGCTGCTTGAGCATCCGAGTTATGACTCGTGGTGGCAGCAACAGGCGATGGACAAGATCCTCGCGGCGCAGCCCCTCAAAGTCCCCACGATGTTGGTCGACAGCCTCTGGGACCAGGAAGACATCTACGGCGCTCCCGCGGTATACAAAGCGCTGAAGCCGAAAGACACAGGCAACGACAAAGTGTTCCTGGTCATGGGTCCATGGCATCACGGCCAGGAGATCGAGGACGGCAGTTCCTTGGGCGCACTGAAGTTCGGTAGCGATACCGGTCGCTATTTCCGCCTGAATATTCTGAGGCCATTTTTGAATCATTATTTGAAAGATGGTGCGCCGAAGGCCGATGTGGCGACAGTAACGGCCTTCGAGACCGGAACGAACACTTGGCGCCGTTTGCCTTCCTGGCCTGCGGGATGTGAGTCAGGGTGCGCTGTCCACGCCAAGCCGCTGTATCTTGGCGCAGGACTCAAGCTGAGTTTTGATACTCCAAAAAGCGGCGACGCTGCCTTCGACGAGTACGTTTCCGATCCCGCGAAACCTGTGCCATACCGTGCGCGCCCGAGCCAACCGGTTGGATATGGCGGCCGTTTCACGTGGCCACAGTGGCTGGTGGACGATCAGCGCGAATCCTCGGGGCGTCCCGATGTCCTCTCCTTTGCATCAGACGTGTTGAAGGAACCGGTGAAAATCAGCGGTCAGCCGGTGGTGAATCTGATGGCCTCCACCAGCGGAACGGATTCGGATTGGGTAGTGAAGGTGATCGACGTTTATCCCGACGAGGTTGCGGATCAGGAAGAGATGGGCGGATATCAGTTGATGGTTTCGGCGGATATTTTCCGCGGCCGCTACCGCGAGAGCCTGGAGACGCCAAAGCCGATCGCACCCGACAAGCCGCTGCTCTATCATTGGACCTTGCCCACCGCCAATCATGTCTTTCTTCCAGGACATCGCATCATGGTGCAGGTGCAATCGAGCTGGTTCCCGCTCTATGACCGCAATCCACAGACATTTGTGCCAAACATCTTCTGGGCCAAGCCCGGAGACTATAAGAGAGCCGTACAACGCGTGTTCCATTCCCCAGAGCAGGCAAGTTTCATTGAATTGCCAGTGGCGGACATGAAGTAGTCGACGGGTGCGAGAATCGCGGGGGAAGAGGTATTTACATAAATGTTTTAAATCATGATTGCATGCGCAAGCCCGATAGCCGCGAAGCGGCGAAAGAATGCAGCCCACGGCGTAAGCCGTGGGTGAGAGTTCTCAAATGAGCCAGCCCCGAAGGGGCGAAAGAGACGTTTTGGTAGTCAACGTTGACTCGAGCCCAACTGATACGCGCTATCGTCATACGCACTTCTCCAAGCAATTACTTTTGCGGACTATTCTCGCAGTCCTGATCCTGGTTGCGTCATCATTAGCTCAGACCAAACGTCTCTGGGTCCTGCAATCCTCCGGCGAGATGGTGGAATATGAGCCCACTACATTCGCGCCGAAGCAGCACGTCAAGCTTCCCCCCGAAGCTTTGAAATCACCGTCGAACATTTCCATCAATCGTCAAGGCCAGATTCTATTTGCGCCCACTGTTTCTTTGCCTTTATCCGAGGCAGACGCTACCGACCCGCACAAGATATGGATGTGGACAGGGCACGCGGCAACTTCGATCGATCAAGCTGTGGAGCACAAGTCGGAAGAGCACGGTTCGAATCAAGCTGTGACCGAATCCGCGCCACTCCCCTATCTATCGGCGGACGGAAGTCGTCTCTACTGGTTCGCCAACCAGCCGCGTCGCTTGCAACGTGAAGAGGTTGATCTTTCCACCACCGTCACTTTTCAAGCTTGGCGGACTGATATGGAAGACAAGGCGCGAGAGGAAATGACCTCCACGAAACTGCCGGATTGCCGCTGTCCCACGGGATCATGCGACGAGAGTTGTCCATCCGTTTCCGTTTGGGCGCCTGATGGTGGAATCCAGAATTTCTTCCTGACGACGCAGGTCGTCGCTGGGCAAACCGCAACTACTTACAAGGAGAGCACCCGATATCAACTCGAGAGCAGTAAGTGGACCGCGAATATCCTCCCCCAACCGCTGCAGCGAGTGCTCGACGCCAATTCGAGCGGGAGCGTGATCGTGGAGGCAATTCCCGACACCGGCTGCTGCGGGTGGTCGAACCAGAGCAATGATCAAACCCTTGTGCTGGTGGACGGGAAAACTAGCACCATCTTCGACGAGCAGGCGACCTACAGGAACGCCGACTACGACGTAAGTTTCTACACATTGAATGTGCGCTTGTCTCCCGATGCGGCACGTGTCGCGATGACGATTGTCTCCACCGCCCAGAGCAATAAGCCGATTCAATTATCAGAACAGGGACAGGCAAATCCCGAAGAATCGCAGCTTATCCGCAAAGCGTTGCTCGAATTGCCAGCTGTCGAAGTCAAGAGTCTGGGTGACACTCCGCGGCGGTTAGCGTTCGTCCCACACGCCATGCTGGTCGGATGGATCGACGACAAAGAGTTGCTGATCATCGAAAATCATCTGCTCGTCGCATACAACCCCGGAACAGGTGCGCGGCGGAAGTCGACCGTGAAAGTAGAAGACGCATTGCAGGTATTTCTGCGCTAAGAGGCCCTTTCCCGAGGTTGGGCGCGATAAATGACGTACCCGAGCACGTTCGCGCCCAACACCACTCCGGCAATCTTTAGAGAATAGCGCCCAGAGCTCCGCACATCAACAATCGGGAAAACTGAGAGCACCACAAACAGAAGCGTGACGAGAAACCCCGAGATTGCAGCCACTCTGACGCCCAGACCCGCACGCAGTCCCCGCTCCTTGCGCGCCAGTACAGGAATCGCAAACAGCGCCAGGTAAGCGATTCCATAGAAGGTGAAACTCCAGGTGAGAAGCAGTTCGAACGATTCTTCATGACCCGCTCCGATGAGCGAAGCGATCGCCACCACCAGTGTCGCCGCTCCCAGAAACAGAACGGAGTTGACCGGCGTCTTGTATCGCGGATCCAAACGCGAAAACCATTCCGGCAGCAAATGATCCCATCCAGCCACCATGGGAAGCCGCGTGCTTGCGGTGAAAAAGGCGCAGAAGGTCGCCAGGTAGTAGATCAATAGAAACAGCACCGCCAGCGGCATGACAATCGTGTCCCCGCCCAAAGCGTGGAAGCCGCGGCTCAGTGCCTGCGGGATGGGAGCGACCACATCCTCGGCCGAAGGCGGAACGAAGGCGAGGATCGCGCTCGTAGCGAGAATATAAATCAACGCGACGACGGGCGCCGCCAGCCAGACAGAACGCGGCAGGTGGCGTTCAGGATCGCGGCATTCTCCCGCAAAAACCGCAACGTACTCGAAGCCTGTCAGAGCCCCGAACATCATTTTAGTGAAAACGCTCAAACTGAAGAGCGTAAGAGGCGGGGCAACCAGTCGCAACGGATGATATTCATGAAGAGTGCCGCGCCACACATTAACAAACGGAATCACGATGAGTGCCGCGATGGTGATCAGAAAAACTGCTGCTCCCACGTTGTTGATCCATTTGCCAATCCCCAGGCCAAGCCCTGCCACTGCCATGGTGACTGCGATCATCAGCACGCACGCCGCAATGGTCGTTCCTTTGCTGGCCGTGATCCACGCCGCGGCCGGGGTCACATACGGCAGAAACGAAACGGTCAACAGTCCGCCAATACCGACGTAGATCAGTGCGTACAGCCATAAGTTCCAGGCCACTATAAAGCCAACCCGGTCCCCAAATGCGAGCCGCGCCCATTCGTACAATCCTCCTTCGATCGGCAACCGCCGGTTCAGGTGCATCACAACAAGGGCCTGGGGAATAAAGAATGTCGCGATCGCCAAAATCCAGAAGACGACGTGAGAGGAGCCCGCTTTCACCGCGGTTCCCATGTAGTCGGCGACGATGATGATCAGCAGTTGCGCTAAAACTATGTCCCAGAGCCCGAGTTCCTTGCGGAGTGCGGTGCTGTGAGCTTGGACCTCGGCTTCAGCTGGGAGGAGCTTCGATTTTTCGATAGTGGACAAGACTCAAGGGTGCCCCACCCTTGTCGCGTTTTGTGCGACAGGGTGGGGACTTTGACTTCTGATCAATTCTTTCCGGCTGCTGCTAGGGCAGGCTTCAGCAGCAAATCCTGATAGTCAAAGCTGAAGTCAGCCAGCGGCGATACGGCCACCATCTTCGCACTGTCAATCGACCCATCGGGCTTCAGCGAGAATGTCACGAACGCATCCTCAATCGTTCGCTCCCGCCAATGCGCCTTGAATGTGTCGTACTGCCAGTGTTGCAGGTCGCCGACCATGCCGGTTGTGTGATCGAAGCTGATCACCAGCCCGCCGTTTTCGAAGCGAATGCTGATCGGCCCGTACCACGCGTCGCTGTAGGTGCCGGCATATTTCTCGAGAGGCAGCGAGGGTTTGGAGTTGGCCGCACGCGCCCCTTCCGCTTTCTTCATCGACTCAGCGGCCCCTTTCTCATCCTGGTCTTTTACGGTTTTGAAAGCCCCGATCCAATCTGTTGTCGGCAACCGCAGGTAATGATCGAGAACGTGATAGAGAATCGCATCGAATGCGCCGTCCTCCTCGGCGTTCGTGAGAATTACGACTCCGAGGTTCTCCTCCGGCACGAGCATGACGCGAGAAACGAATCCTCCCACTCCCCCGGTATGCCCCACCAGTTTGCGTCCGTGATACTCGCGCAGTCCCCATCCGAGTGCATAGTCGGCGAAGTTGGTCTTGAGCCCGGCCAACGCAGGCGGTGGATCCCCGGTGGGAAGTATCGTCTGCGGCGCCCACATTTCCCGCGAGCGCTGTTCGGTGAACAAGCGTCCGTCTCGGTCCGCGAATTTCCCTCGGTTCAACTGCAACTGTACCCACTTTGCCATGTCGCTCGCGCACGAGTTGATTGAACCCGCTGGACCCACGTTGTCCAGATCCTCCAGAGGAATCACCCGTAACTTCCCGTCGACGCGCGAATGCGGATAGGCGTAATCGTCTCCGGGCTTGAAATCTTTGCTGCTGACTGTGGAATGCTTCATCCCCAGCGGCTCAAAGATATGCTGGCGCACGTAGTCATCCCATGACGTTCCGGTGACTGCCGGAATAATTTGTCCCGCCGTCATATACAGAAGATTGTCGTACGCGTAGTGGCTACGAAAGCTGGACTGCGGTTTCATGAACCGCAGCTTGTAGATGATGTCGTTGCGAGTGTACGTGGAATGCGGCCAGAACAGCAGATCTCCCTCACCGAGTCCCATGCCGCTGCGATGCGTGAGCAGGTCGCGGACCGTCATCTCGTGCGAGACATAGGGATCGTACATGACAAAACCCGGCAGCCGCTCGTAGACGTGGTCGTCCCATGAGAGCTTGCCCTGGTCGACAAGCGTCGCCAACGACGCAGTGGTAAACGCTTTGGTGTTCGACCCGATTGCGAACATGGTGAATTCATCCACCGGCGTTGGATCGCCGAGTTTGCGGACGCCATAGCCTTTCGCCACAGCGATCTTTCCGTCTTTCACGATCGCGACCGCCATCCCGGGTACGTCGAACGTCTTCATCGAATTTGCGACGTACGCTTCGAGATCCGGCGGCGCTTCGGGCGTTGCAGCAGTCTGTGCCCACATCGAAATTCCGAAACTCAGCGAGGCGAACAACTTCAAGAAGGCACGGGGCATGAGATGTTTTCCCATAGTTTGTCCGGATAGCTTAAGACGCCGAGATTAGAACACAGATACGGCAAATTTCCGAGTGCGCAATTCCGCGGAATGGGAGAAGAAGGTCGGGAGTCGAGTGCTGCAGGTTGACTCCCGGCTGATGGGACAGGTCAATTCATTTGGTTCGACACTACTGCAGTGATGTAGTCGAGCAGGTGATCGATATTCAGGTCACTCTCCAGCAACTCCTGCATCTCAGAAGCGCTGAAGCCGGTTCTGGCCGCGGCTTCCTGAAGAAGGTCGCTGTAATCGATCGCCTGGCTTCGGTAAAAGTTCATTGCGTGCTCCTAAACTCCGTTGGTTAACGGTGATAAAGAGGGGCAGGGCGAGAAACGGGAAATCCCCCCCGGGAGCCCAGAGACTCGCCAGACTGCCCCCCTTCCTGCTTCGCATACGCGAAGCAAGCTTGAGTGCAGCCAGCTACCAGGTTTTAGCGCCGGATGGAACGAAACAGAATGGGCCTGAAGTTGGGATCGAGATGGGCGAAGAAGACGTCTTCGCGATCTGGACGCCAAAACCGAACGATCTTGGGAAACTGGAACAAAGCCGCTACGGCGACCACAGGAGGTGCCGTCGTCGCCCGGGCATGCACCACCAACGGTGCGGTACCTTGATGAAACGCGGTGTCCGGCAGGTCAACGTCGGGCAGCACCACGATCAGCAGCATGATGAACACGAGGCAGCTGAGGATGACGAGCGTCGGCGCTTTGACGTTCCACCGTGACATAGATCAACTGTTTTGACAGAGTTTGATGCCGAAGTCAATCCCTCTGACGTGCCGTATCACTTAAAAAGTCAGTCCAAACCAGCCAAATCAGCGACTGTCGGCACGCACCAGAAACGAAAAGCCATCAACCTTGTAGAGCACCTTTCCCGGCGACTCTGGCACGGCGGGAACCTTTCTGAACTGCACTTTATCGAACGCTGAAACCAGCTGCCCGATTACCGCGGGGGTTGCCACCGGAATGTTGTGGGCTCCCAGCACCAGCTTAACCTGTGGCGCCAGGGCAGCGAGCCGGCGAATCGACGCCGCATACGCAACCAGGTCCGTTTCCGGGCGGAAGAGCCAAATCGGAGCTGGGTAATAGGTATCCCCTGTAAACAGCAGCCCATTGGCGCGATCGATCAGCGAGATTGCATCAGGAGTGTGCCCGGGCGTCGCCAAGACTTCAAGCTTGCGGCCTCCGAGATCCAATCTATCGCCGTCAAGAATGACGGCCGTTATTTTCCAGGGGCGGGTCACGTAAGTCTTGGGATCAAATCCTGCAGGGAGCGTCCCACAGATCTGATCGGGCGTAACTTCGGCCTGCGCATCTTCCTGCGATCCCATAGCGTTCTTGCGCGTGAAATCCGTATCCATCCCGTACACATCGGGGAATTGCCAGTTTCCCCCGACATGATCATCATGTGTATGCGAGTTCAGCACGATGATCGGTAGCTTGGTCAGCTCCGAAGTCACTTTTTTGATATCGCTTATGCCCATGCCGGTATCGAACAGCAAGGCGCGCTTCTCGCCGACGATCAGATAACTGATAACCTCCTCGGCCTGGTGCGGTTCGTAAATCGCGAACACGCCCGGCGCAGGTTTGTACGCCTCAAACCACGGGTCGCTGATTTTGACGCGCTCGATCCCTTTGTATTCCGGCCGTGGCAGAGGCCGGCACCACTCCGGAACGGTGCTTTGCGCCGCCAGCGGCAGCGTGATCAGGAAGATGGCAAGAAAAGCTGCATGCTTTTGCATGTTGAATCGTGGCGATAGCTCAGCGTATCCAACTATGTAGGAGCGGATTCGAGCGATTGTCGCCTCTGAGACAAGGATGGTACGCTCACGAGTCAAGCTAAACCATGGTTTCTCGCGACTTCATTTTCTGGGAAGTAGACGTGCAGCGGGACTTTGTGCTGCCCGGCGGAAAATTGTACGTGCCCGGCGCCGAGAAATTGCTACCCAACATTCGTCGCCTCACCGATGCCGCGCGGCAGGGGAAAGTCTTTCTTGTTTCCCACGGAGATTTCCATACTCCGAACGATCCTGAGTTCAAGGCCTTCCCGCCTCATTGCGTGAAAGACACGCCCGGCTCCGAACTGGTTCCCGAGGCCACTACGGACATTGTCGCGCGCGTTCCCAATGAGCCCGACGCGAAGCTACCCGATGATCTGACCCGTTACCAGCAAATTCTGCTGGAAAAGCAGACGTTGAACATCTTCGAAAGCCGCCACGCTGATGCGCTTGTGAAAAAACTCGGCACTCAACCGGAATTCGTCGTCTTTGGGGTAGTCACTGAATACTGCGTAAGCTATGCCGTCAAAGGCCTGATCGAGCGCGGTCGTCGCGTCGCGCTGGTCACCGATGCGATCGAGACTCTGAAAAGAGAAGAAGGCGAAAAGACTGTTGCAGAGCTTGTCCGCCTGGGAGCAAGACTGACCACCACCGATCAAGCTCTCGTCGTGCTCTAACGCTGAGAACCATGGGTCAAAATGCCAGAAAGTGCTTTTTCCCTACGGTTTTGAAGGGGCGCGGCTGTTAGTGTGTGCGTGAGATCTCGCTTTGCAGATTCAGGGTGGAACAAGGCCAGCGGTTTCTAGCCGCGAAGCGGCGAAAGAATACAGCCCACGGCGTAAGCCGTGGGTACGGCGGGGAAATGATCCAGCCCCAACGGGGCGAAAAAAAGAGAAGTTCTCACGCACACTCTGTAAGCCGCGCCGTAAGGCCATGCAAACGAACCGCGGCTTTAGCCGCAGAGGGCTGCAGCTTCAGCCCCTTCTAACGATGACCGCGGTCCCGGTCGTCACGATCGTGATCCCCATGGTTGTGGCGCCAAGTCCAATATTCCTTCTGCTCCTCAGGACGAAGTTTGCGGAAGTCGCGACCTCGGTCGCGATGCGTCTCGTCGGCCCAGCGCTGGTAGTAGACGACTTCGTCATTGTTCCACATGTGATAATCCGTGTAATACGGATCGTACACGCGGTAATAGTGATGCTCGCAGGCGATTCCCGCCAACGACAATGCCAGCACCCCAGCCAGCAGCAGAGTCCGGAACGAGTGCGAACCCAGGTTCATGGTTCCTCTCCTTTGCAGTCAGAAACACGTAAGAGACGGATTAGTTGCTGAGCAGGCGACTCCGGTTTCATTGCAATTCGTGCCGCCCGAAGGTCGCGAGGGCCCTTCCTGCGTTTGGTTGCGAACAGTATTTCTTTTTCTTTCGAAATCTTTTCAATCGACGTCCATTGTAATAGACTACTGTGTCTTCTCGTGGAGGATAGAGGAGTGGGAAACCCGTTGCGCACGCTGCTCGATCTGTCCGATCAGGAGCGAATCGACCGTGGCTTGGAGCATACGCCGCGCGAAATCTGGCAACAGCCGGACACCTGGGGCACGACATTCAGCATCTGCTCAAGGCGAAAGGCTGAGCTGGACGAGGCTTTGCGGCGTGCTGGAATCGGCCGAGGCACGGCATCACCGGCGGTCTACCTGGTTGGCGCGGGCACATCCGACTATACTGGCCGAGCTCTTGCGCCCCTGCTGCGTCGACGCTGGGGGTGCGATGCCTGGCCTGCGCCCTCGACTACTCTGCTTACGGATTTCGACGAGTTTCACTCTGCCGGAAAAGAATATCTTTGGATTTCGTTTTCCCGTTCGGGAGACAGTCCCGAAGGCGTAGCGGTTCTCGAGCGGGCGTTGGAACAGTATCGCGCGATTCGCCATCTGGTGATCACTTGCAACCAGAAGGGAAAGATGGCGGAATTTTGCGCCCGCTATCCAGACCGCGCTCTGGCACTCGTCCTCGATGACGCCGTCAACGACCGCGGGCTCGCCATGACAAGCTCTTTCAGCAACATGCTCGTCGCTGGCCAGTGCGTGGCGCATCTCGATGATCTCGAGGAATTCGGCGCCGTTGTTTCCGGTTTGTCGGCGTGCGGCCGCCAATTCCTTGCGGTCGCAGCCGAGACGGCAGCCGAAGTCACCTCGCTTGGATGTGCGCGGGCATGCTTCGTTGGATCGGGAGCACTCCGCGGAGTCGCCGACGAATGCGCCCTGAAGGTCGTCGAGCTAAGCGCGGGCAAGATCACCACGCTGGCCGAAACGCCCCTCGGACTGCGTCACGGCCCGATGTCGAGCGTGGACGGTCAAACTCTCTTCGTCGCATTCCTATCGAGCGACCCGCGTCGTCGCGGCTATGAACTCGATCTGCTGCGCGAAATCGATCGCAAGCGTCTCGGCCGAGTCCGGCTGGTGGTGACAGCCGGAGACGGAGGCGACGTCTCTGAACTCGCCGACTATGTCTTGCCGCTGAACTGGCCCATGGATCTTCCCGATTGCTATCGTCCCGTGCTCGACGTGATGCTCGGCCAGCTGCTCGGCCTTTTCGCCGCCCTGCGCTGCGGCCTGAAGCCGGACCAGCCAAGTCCTACGGGAGCCATCACCCGCGTCGTGCAGCCGATCAAGCTGTATTCTTAGCTGCATCGATTGAACTAGAATCCATCCGAGTCAGAGTGAGAACCATGGCGCGTCGCGCGGGTTCTATTTTCGTCGGGCGAAGCGGTAAGATGCTGTCTAACGACTCAGGAGGGCCATCATGAGCAAGGAAATCTCTCGCCGGGAATTTCTCGAGAACGTCGGACTCGGAGCTGCTGCCGGAACAAGCCTCTTGCTGCTGAAGGATATCGGCAGCGCACAATCGGAGAAAAATGTTCTGCCCACGCGGACTTTGGGACGCACAGGCGCGAAAGTCTCGATCCTCGCGTTCGGCTGCGGCAGCCGCTTCCTGATGTACAAGGACATCGACAACGCGACAGCGATCCTCAATCGCGCGATCGATCTTGGAATCACTTATCTCGACACCGCTTATGCCTACGGCGATGGCGAGAGCGAAACCCGCGTCGGCCGCGTGATGGCCACGCGCCGCAAAGATGTCTGGCTGGCCACGAAGATTCCCGATCGCACGCGCGATGAGTTCCTGCGCCGCCTCGAAGCCAGCCTGAAACGGCTGCAGACCGATCATGTCGATCTTGTCCACATCCATAGCCTCGGCCAGGCCGACGATCTCGAGAAGATCGAGGCCAAAGACGGCGCACTGAAGGGACTGATGGAGGCCCGCGAACAGAAGATGGCTCGCTTCGCCGGCATGACCAGCCATACCAACGGTGAAGTGATGGCCAAGGCCATCGAGCGCCACGACCTCGACTGTGTGCAGATGGCTCTCAACGCCTCGCGCAACGGCCGGTTCGAAGAGCTTGCGCTTACCGCGGCGAACGCAAAGAACTTGGGCGTAATAGCGATGAAGGTGACGGGGCAAGAATTTCTAGTCGGCGAAGGAGCAGGGAAGGCCGACATGAATTCGCTACTGCGCTATTCGATGAGCTTGCCGGTAACGACCGCAGTCGTGGGAATGCCGAAACCAGAAATGCTCGCCCACAACGTCGAGACGGCGCGGGCATTCTCACCACTTAGCGATCAGGAGAAGGAGCATCTGCGGCAGAAGCTCGGAACGTCCCGCGAAGGCTTAGAGAAACGGCTGGTCGGCCACTGCGATGGACCGACGCAAAATCCAGAAGTGTTCTGGGCGTAGCGCTGTGCTACTTCACGAGCCGAGCCCCGCTGAAGTCGGCTCGTACGGGCAGAACGGGTCGGTGCCGAGCGCGTCACCCGTGTAGGCGAAGGCACGGGCGCGCGAGCCGCCGCAGATGTGGCTATACTCGCAGGCTCCGCATTTACCGTGGAACTGATCGGGCGAGTGCAATCCGCGGAAGATCTCGGAGTTGCGATAGACGTTGACCAGCGAATCGACGCGCACATTACCGCAGCGCAGCGGCAGGAATCCCGAAGGATAGATCTCGCCGAGGTTCGAGACGAAGACGATGCCATGTCCGTCGCGAATCTGAAATCCGTGATACACCGAACTCGACTTCATCTCCGGTGCATGCACTCCTGATGTACGCATCGTCTCAATCGCGATGCGGCGATAGGACGGCGCCTCGGTGGTCTTGACCTGGAAGGGCGAGTGCTGTGAGAGTTCAAACACCCAGCGCATGATGCGTTCGCCTTCGGCGGATGATACTTCATTCAGCGCCTTGCCGCGTCCGACGGAGATCAGCATGAACAGGCTCCAGCGCATGACGGGAAATTCGCGGGAGAGCAACTCATAGATCGCGGGCAGATCGTCGGCGGTCTCCTCGGCAACGAGCGTATTGACCTGAATCGGGAGACGGAGGCGTCCGCAGTGGCGCGCGGCTTCGATGGTGCGGTCAAACGTTCCCGGCACGGCGCGGATGGCGTCATGCTTCTCGGCACAGGAGCCGTCAAGGCTCAGGCCGAGGCTCTGAATACCGTGAGCCTTCAACTTGTCGATCGCTTCGTTCGTCAACTCGGACGTGGCGCTCGGAGTGATCGAAACTTCAAAGCCCAAGCCATTGGCATAGTCGATGAGCGAGTAGATGTCGCGGCGGCTCAGCGGATCGCCTCCGGTCAGAATCAAGTGGGGAAGTGGATCTCCAAACTCGACCAATTGGTTGAGGAAGCGCTTGCTCTGCTCAGTATTCAGCTCCAGCGGATTCGCCGTGGGCATCGCCTCGGCGCGGCAGTGCTTGCAGGCCAAGCCGCAAGCCTGGGTCATCTCCCAGTAAACCAGCAATGGATTTTTGGAGAAATCGTGAGCCATCCGGCCCATTTTTGGAGTAGTGCCTGCTACAACTGCCATGACGAACCCCCTTTGGCGACTAGCTAGGAAAGAACACCCACAAGCAAGTCTCAGGGTAGTTTCGGGCCCGAAAAAAGGCTGTGATTTGAATCACAACGGATCGTGACAGGTCTCGCAGAAGGGAAGAAGTCTGTTCTCAGAGCAGCGGGAATGCTGAAGGACAGTTCTGGGAAGTTTACTGATTGTTAAATCCCCCCTCCCCTCCCCGGTCTATCGGAATCATGAAGTCAGAGGAGAATCAAAAATAAAATCTTGGGCTGCAATCACTTACGGGCAAAATCTGGAGCCTCAAGGAGTTACGGTCCGCGATCACTTCCCAAGGCTTCAAGTACAGTATGGCGAACTGAGATTGCTCAGTCAAGGTCAACTTGAACATCCGGAAAGATTGTTCTGTGGAAAAATTGCGCTGGGACGGGGCCTGGAACGACGAGTATAGCCGCGATTTTTCCCAACCGCGAAAGCACTCCCGGACCTAGTCGGTCCCTTGACGATTGCCAGTCGCGACGGTGGGCTCCGGTAAGGCGGTTTTTTGTAGCGACTGGAGTTTGGATTCCCACTCGCTGACGTGTTTTCCCAGGGCCCATTGCACCATCACGACATTCGCTTCCAGGTTGGTGGAGGCAGAGAGTACGGGCTTGGGTTCGATGCCTTGCTGTTTTATGGCGAATATTTTCACGGGCGGACTGTAGCCGAAAGCCACAAGGAAATCCCCCGCGGGTGTGAGGAGAGCCTCGCCAGGAAGAATGTAGTTATCCTTTGCCACCTTGGATTTGAGCAGCGAAACCAGATCATTCGCGTGGTAGGTGGGGCCGGTGAGAGATTCTGGAATGGGGAACTTGATCTCGTAGGTACCGCCATCACCGCAAACATGAGGCGAAGTGTAGTCGCTGACGAGAACCCACCCTTTGGCCTCGCTTCTAGGCAAACGGCTTGAGCGCTCGATTCCCCAATTCGAGGAGTCTGCTCGGGAAATTCCTGCGCAGTTCGACAGGTCGGAGAAGGCATGGTCTGATTTAGCTTGGGCGTCGGCTTTCTTCTCGGCGTCCCACGCAGATGTCCCAAGGATTGAAGTTATGTCTAATTCCTTTTCGAGTGGATCGAGCTTGTATGTTCCGTGCTGGTATTCGACCTCAAGCGAACACGCTGGTTCCGTGAAGTACGAGACGGACAGCAGATCGGGATTCACAAACTCAATGGTGGCTTGGTCCGTTTCGGAGCAACTCCAGTCAGGGTTAGGCGGATGATACTCACCAACGGCGTGTGGGAGGGATCTGTCAGGAGTCACGTAGACGAACTCCTGAGCCTGGTACTTTCCGGGAGGCCCTTTGTGCAAAGTGCCCACCCGCCAAAAACCGTCTTTGCGCGGAACGATCAGGTCGGGTAGATCGGCGACCAGTTGTGCCTTGCCATCGCGAAAGGTAATGAGAAATGTGCGATAGCTGGGCGGACGCTGCCCGTTGGCTTGGTCCAGATCGTCAATGTGCAGGCCTATCAGCACCGCAGCCTGGGCCGTAGCGTGGGGAATAAAGAGCGAGAGAATGACTAGGGTGCAGAGAAGCGATCTCATCCAGTTGAATGGTACTGCGACGCTGGAGGCAGTGGAACAGGCGTGACGAAAGGGCCGCAATCGGGAGTAACTGCTGAAACCAGGCGTAGCGTAACTAGGATGTTTCGCCCACTACTCGGGCTTCTTGCCTTCGGCCCGGATGACTTCCATCAGACTTGTTTTACCCCCCCAAGCCCTCTCAATTTCATTCCATGCCTGACGACATTGCGGCCCGAGAAACGGGATGAACGCTTCTTTTCCAAACGCTTGCCACGATGACACGTTCAGAAGATCTTCAAGAACTCCGATTCCAATCAGATCATGCAGATTTCGGTTTCCATTCACGAGCCAATGTTCCATCAGATTGAACGCGCGTTGGAGGTCTTCAGTGTTGCCGTTTGGGTAAAGGTCAGGATTTTACGCCAACGATCAAACTGGCCGATAATTCCAGCATGGCCAACCATGGTCCGACCCGCCAGAAACCTTAGCGGCAGCCTCGGAGAAATTTAGTAAGTTTCTGGCCTCACAAGGCTACCCCGACAAGATTCGTTGGCTAGTGCGAGACCACGTCGTGGTAGAAACCGCTGAGGCGAATGTTTCCTCGCACATGACGGACGGTTGTCCCTAGTTGAAAGGACGCCGGAAAGCGCATGAACTTAAAGTCTATACAATAGTCGGGTAGGTTCCATGGTTCCTCCTGCAGACAAGTTGACGGACAACGGCCTTATCGGACAACTGGTTGCAAACGATACCAAAGTCATCGCGCGATACCTTGGTCCGTTTTGCTTTTCCTCGTCAGGCTTAATCGACAGCAGGTATGAATACGAAAGAACCAGAATCAGCGGATGAGCACTGTTTATCGGAATTGGAGTCGTCAATGAGCAGCGTACAAATCGAACAGAGGAGCTATGAGATGCCCCCGCGAGAGGGGATCAGCATCGCGCATTTTCTCACCGTCGCCGATATCGAGCGATCGGCTCGCTACTACGAAAAGGTCTTCGGCGCTCGCATTCTGAGCCTGGGTGACGGCAACGCGCCTGGGTACCTTCAGCTTGCGAATATCTGGATGATTCTGAACGTTGGGGGCGGGCCGACCCCGGATAAGCCGACGGTAACGCTCAGCGTCCCCGACCCGAATCACATCAACAGCTTTATGAATTTCCGCGTTGCGGATATTCAAGCGTGCTATGAATTGTGGAAAAGTCGAGGAGCCGAGTTCATCACGGAGCCGATCCCCAAGTATGGCGAGACGCGCTGCTACATCCGGGATCCTGACGGATATATTATCGAGGTCGGACAGAGCACCGAGCTCACCTACGGTTAGCGCTCTCGGCCCGGCTAAGGTGCGGATTTAAACGCTGACGGATGCCTGCTTAGTGCCGGCCCATTGGCGCGGACATGAGCAGAATCGTATTAGTGATTGTCAGTTGTTGTTAACAGATGGGA
The DNA here is from genome assembly GCA_963836945.1 of uncultured Acidobacteriota bacterium. Classification (GTDB taxonomy): domain Bacteria; phylum Acidobacteriota; class Terriglobia; order Terriglobales; family Acidobacteriaceae; genus Sulfotelmatobacter. The sequence goes on along the minus strand of CAWILL010000018.1, from coordinate 23,893 downwards.
TGAGGCCGGTCTCCGGCGGGATGCGGTGTACGCTCCCAAGTTATCGATGTGCTCGAAGCACAGATAAAAAGGAAGACCGGCAATGAAGAAGGTTAGCAGCGCGGCAACCAAGCAGAGGAGGAATATTTCGCAGCAGAAACTGACCATCGGATTCGATCTGGGAGATGGCGACATTTGGTACTGGGTGGTGGATGAAGCCGGCCAGATACGGCTGGAGCGAGCGAAACGAATCGCTCGTCAAGAGTGCGGATGGAAGCATGGCGACAGCGGCCACTCGGCGGGACAACAAAACCTTGTTCCATGAAGCCGGTGAAGAATCGACTTGACTCCGACCTGCCTTCTCATGGAAGGCGATTACAGTCAAAACCCAGCCCACCAAGTCCTGACGGGCCTTGACACATGGTCCCATTGATCGAGCAGTCGCGGGCCAAATTGCGATTTAATCACGTTGATGCGCTCACATGAGAACAGGGTTTCCAAACTCTCATGAACGAGATCGTGACGTAAGAATCTCCGAGTTTTAGTCCCACTTCCAAAAATTCGAGACCGTTCCGGACCTTGTCGAACTCATCTAGACCTGCCTGATCGCAAATGTAGCGAGCCAGATCGTTGACGATTGGATAACCGAGGCTGTCCTCTTTCAAGTCGGGATTGATCTGGAAACCGGGCGCCATGCGCCGAAGCGAATCAAGGAGGTTGTTGCGCGTGATGGCTGTCTCTGTCATTCCGGTTTGTTGGCTGATTCTATGCGTGCGGCTTTGGGCGCTGCAATCGACGGTTGATGAAACCTGACGATATCGTAAGTGAGCGACAGGAAAAATTGTCTTTCCCCACGGTAGATGAGTGAAATGGCGAGTGGCGGTTGACAAATGTGACATCAGGTCTTAGTCGGAAGCATCCTCGAAATAATCGCAGTCACCACGGTCGGCTCGTGCTGGCCTAACGTGCCCTCAAGTGTGTAGGAGCGCTCGAAGGCGTTGGGGCCGGTGATTTTCATTTCCCAGCGGTCATTCGCCTGGGAGCCCATGATCACGACGCGCCAGTCTCCGGTGCGGTCGGCGAAGATGTGCTCTATGATGGCTTCCAATTCCCGTTGCAGTGTCGGATCACCGGTATTCTGCATTTCGACCGTTACAGCCATAGGCTGAGTCTACGACATACTTCTGGTCTCTTTGGGCATCATTCTGTGAATTCCGGGTAATTAAAAAAAGCTTGAACGCAGAGATCGCTGAGGTTTCGCAGAGTGCGCGGAGAAAATCTGGGGAAACCGCAGAGTTCTCTTGGCTGGGTCCAACGGGTTGCGCCTTTTTGACAATTCCGGTATCGAAAGTAGACGGCATCTGAAAAACGCAGTCGCTTACAAGACAGGCGTTGTTGAGTGGTTGTACCGGAGCCAATCAACAAGCTCCCACCTGACTAGAGTGAGGGAACATCAATGGCGAAGAACGGCGGCGTCATCGGGGTATCAGATCATGGCGGTTGGGCGGTGCTGGTGACGGTGGCGCGTGATGGGACTCTTCTTGACCGCCGCCGGGTGGGACTCGTCGGCGAGGGATTGCCCAAGATTCCGCATCACAGCGAAGGCCAAGGGCTCCCGCTCGACGAGGCCGTGGACCTAGTAGAGCGCGTGCGCGTGTCGGCGGACAGGCACGCGGTGCTTGCATTGGACGCGGTCACGATGGCGGTGCCGCATGTCCTTGGTATCGCCCTTCGCAAGTGCCCACCGCTTCCACCCACGATTGCCGAGCGAATCAAGGACTACCGTGCGCAGAACGTTGCCGACTGGGTGATGTACCGCAAGGCCCTGGCCTCCGCGGCCGAGGCGCGCGGTTGGCCCGTCCACTGGTACGACGCGAAGAGCGTAATGGGTGCGGCTCGCCAGGCGTTGCGCGTCGAGGACCTCGACGCTCACTTCCTCCAGGTGCGGAAGGCTGTCGGGCCGCCATGGAACAACGACTACAAGCTGGCAATGGCGGCGGCCGTAGTAGCGGCGAGCGCGGTTGTGGAGTAAGCCGCGGAACCTGGGGTAAGGCCGTTTCAATAATTCTTGTCCCGAAACAACTCCCTACCCTTTGATCCCCACGGGGGTCTCGTTTGCGCGCGAACCTGGCGTTGAAGCCGGGCTATTTTCGGTGTCCCACCTCGACCTGACCATTCGGACCGGCAGCACAATTCAGACCCAGATAAATCCCCACTTCTGGCAAAGTCGGCCAGAAGTGGGGCACCCGGAATCCTCGCCTCAGACGCTTCCAAAGGGCCATCCACATAAGTAATTAGCCGGGACTGGCCCGGGCCTCCAATAATTAAAGAGCGGTGTCAAAAAATCACACGGGTGTCGGGATGCGTTCCTCTAAGGTAATTACTCTTCTCGCGTTGCTGCTTACCGCGGGCGTTGTTTCTGCCACGGACAAGCTCATTGCACTGACCTTTGACGACGGGCCACGGCCGTATGTTCTATTCGGCTCGAAGGGCGAACATCCAGGGCCGGGGCTGGTCAGCGTGCTCGACAGCAACGGCGTCAAGGCGACATTTTTTGTCGTGGGCTGGCGGCTTACGCCGAAGACATGGGGAGAGCGTCGCGCCGAGGAGAATGTCGGAATCACGTGCCTCGACGCGGCGGAGCAGTTGGTGCGGCACGGCTTCGAATTGGAAGACCACACTTACAGCCACATCGAACTGCGCAGCGCGGAGCGGAAAAAGGGGGAGCAGTGGGTGCTGGGCGACGTAAACCGGGGAGCCGATGCGATCAAAGCAGTCACGGGCACGCAGCCACGGTATCTGCGTCCTCCAGACTGGATTATCCCCGACGATGCGCGCCACGATCTTGAGCGGCAAGGCTATCAACTGTTGACCATCTCTTCGGAGAATCCGATTGCGCTGCGCGACGTGAACTCGCTCGACTATCTGTGCGCCGGACGTAATCCCTCGGGATGTCCCAAGCCTTCTCTGGCGAACGGAGTGTTGAAACAGATCGAGCAGCGGGAAAAGCATGGAGTGTACACGCACATCCTTGCATTTCATGAGCTGTCGACGACGGCGGCGGTGATGCCGGGGCTGATCACAGAACTTAAGGCGCGGGGATATCGCTTCGTCACGCTGAGTGAGTACATGCGACTGGTGGCGGGGAAGCGGTAGTCCACTACTGCGACGGAAATTCTCGCCACAATCGCTAGTAAAGCTGGCCCTTGGGAGGCCTGAGGGTGAATGTGGCACTTGAGAAAGTGTCGGGTCTCTGCACCCTCGTTCCCATCGCTCGCAGTATTTGTTGTGAATGCCACGACTCATATTTCTCTTCTTGCTCGTCGGATGCATGACGAGACTGTCATACGCACAATACGCGGAAGACTCCCCGCCACCGTTCGAGGTGTATGGCCTCGCATCCGGCCTCGGGACAGTCGATGCCACCGGCACTCTCGTCGTTGTAAATCCGGGGCCGAATCAGCCGCTCGGCTTTACGCCTAGCGGACTCGCTTCCGGTGGGCGGGCAGGCTTTGTCTGGAGGCATGAGAACGTCGGACTCGTGGCCGATCTCGGATTCCACAAGTATTCGGATCGCACGGGCTCGACCTCCCTCGCGCCTCTCATGGTGGGACTTCGGATTTATTCCGATGAACACTATCGAACCACCTTCTTCGGCGAAGGGTTGGCGGGTGCGTATCGATGGACCGTAAATTCAGGGAACGTTCACTTCACGACGGGAAAAGCAATCGTGTTGGCGGGCGGAGGGATGGACATTCGGCTGACCCGGCGGCTGGTCTGGCGGGTTTTTGAATTTCAGATCGGGCTTGCTGGCGCGCGGAATGGACCCCTCTCGACAGGAGGGCCATCCACGGGGATCGCGTATCGATTCGGGGGACACTGAGTATGCGGGGGACGCTGTTGCTCTACTTCGTGAATGGGTGACGATCACGGAACGGTAAAGACGATCGCGAGATCACCGTCAAAACCCCCATCTGTCTCTCCAAAAAACGCGGAGATAAGAGTGGGGCGCTCTCGCACCGCCGGCTTTGTCTGACTATCTGAATAAAAATTCAACAGTCATCATCGGATTTTTGAAGAGACGACGAAATTTGTCTTGACTCATGGGACAGTCCGAATTCATCATCGGCGGCGCAACCCAGGTGAGTTGTGAAATGAGGAGACGAATTTGTTACGTAATGTCCCTTCTGAGAATCCACCGGTCAGACTGTGAGCACTGTATGGCTCGGCTGATATGTGGGGACGAAATGCGAAAACGGCTGGAAGAGTTGAATGGGCGGACACAGACGTTTTCTCGAGAGAAAAGAGATGCAAAGGCGGCGGTGAGCTCTGGGCGAGTCGCGTAAATGTCGACGTCACACCATTTCGCTTGCCCATTCAGAATTGAGCCGGGTCGGGGTTAAGAAGCGAGATAGGCATATAAGCCAAGGTTCGCCGCGCTTGCACCTTGCACCTGCGAGGATGGATGACCCAAGTCCCTGCTTTCGACAGGGTTATACCGCGTTCAGGCCCTGGTAGAGCCACACACCCGCGAGTACCAGCAGAAATACCCCGGACCCGATACTGAAGACCCGCACTGGGATGGTTAGCCGGTTGAGCTTGGTCAGCAGTTCCGTCTGCTCGTCGTGCATGTGTGAACTCGCGTCATCGAGAAACAACTGGTCATCCCGGTGCATGGTGAGTGTGCTCTTGTAGATCAGGAGGACGATCAGGCCAACTGTGAAAATTCCGAAGATCACTGCCACAACAGTCAACATCATAAGGCACCTCATCCCGATTCTACTCCAAGTGCAAGGGGGCCTCGGGTTTCGCAGCAACTCAGCTGGGAACCAAGAAGCCCGGCCCCTAGCCGCCGAGCGGCGGCTGAACGATGCGACTGCATTTTAGCGGGACCGGGCCCAATTCAGAGGTATTCAGTTTTGATTCCTCCAGCCCCGATTACACACGTTTCCACCTCCGCTGTCAGTGACTCTCGTCACCCCCTTGGGTCTTTCGGGAGCGTCCCGTCAGTCCTTGCTTTCGGCTGAAACCGTTCACTTCTTGCGCATCCAGATGTCCCACGTCACCGGGCCGGCTTCCTCATCGGTGATTGGGTGGCCTGCCAGTTTGAGGGCGAGTTTGATCTGGCCGTGATGGTATCCCTCGTGCCAGATCATGTGCTGGAGGAAAAGGATGGGGTGGTCGTAATGAAGGTTCATTTCGCGGCCTGATTCGACACGGGTCTTTACCGCGTCACGTACCACCTTTGCGCTGTCGTTCAGCATCTGCGCAATGCGATTTTCGTCACTTTCGGAGTTCCACTCCTTCTCGGGCAGGGCTTTGGCAAACTCGGGGGCGTCCTCGGAAACGAACACCAATCGGACATAGTGAATGTGGGTGAGCAGTTCGGCGACGGAGGGGCCGCCCTCGATGGCTCTAACCTCGAGTCCGCCGTCGGGGAGAGCGCGGAGCAGGTTGACCAGAATAGTGTTGTTCCGATCCCAGGAGTCGAGCAGACGTTCGAGCAGGTTTTGGTTTGAGTTGTCCGACATATTCACATCTCTTCAAAGCGGAAGCTGGAACCTAGGGGGCTGCTGGAAAACTCGCTCGAGACAAAGGTCATTTCCCTCAGCGGCAAAGCCGCTGCTGATTGCGTGCGATTTCTGGCGCGGCTAAAAGAGCGTGCGTGAGAACTTCTCTTTCGCCCCGTTGGGGCTGGATCATTTTCGACTGTACCCACGGCTTACGAGTCTGTTACGAAATTCGTGCCGTCCGCCAAAGCGGACTCGGTTGGTTCCACTTCCGACTACCCGGCACTTCGTGCCGGGCTTTCACATGCCGCCGCTACGCGGCTGGAGATCAGGTTTGTCCCACCGCTCGTGAACAATACCGAGTTTCGAAACAGGCTCTTCGCCGCTTCGCGGCTAGAACCGCTGGCCTTGTTCCATCCTCAATCTGCAAACTAGACCTCACGCACACGCTAGGAGCCGCACCCTTTCAAAACGCGATCGCACTCTGCATTTTTCAACAGCCCGGTAGTCTAGGTGCTGTGCGGATGCGCCAGGTAGTGTTGCCGCAGCAGATCTTTGCCGTAATCGTTTCCGTTGGGCGTGCGAACGACGCAGTGAATGTGCTGCTGCGTCGGTTTCGTCGGGTCCGAGAAAAACTTCCTTAGATTTGCCGGACGCTGGTGATCGAATTCAATCAGGATCACCGGACTCTGCACGCGGTAATAGAAGACGCTGTCCGGCTGCGCGCCGCCGATCCATGTGAACCACGTGTTGTCGAGATGGCGGTCGACCTCGTCCATTTTCACGCGGGCGTGGTCTTCGTCCATATTGCTGACGTAGAGGTGGATCAAATCGCGCAGGCGTTGACGGGTTGGGGCGGCCAACTCGTTGGTGCGCAGCCCGGCATAGTCGATCACCACGTTGTCTTTGAAGGCTTCGGTCAGATTGTTGTTGCCGGTCTTAGAGAATTCCAGGATCGCCTTTTGGCGCTGGGCTTCGGGGAGTGATTTCAGCATCTCCAGACCATCGTTCTGTTCTTTTTGAAGGATCTCAATGCCTTTGTATTTGTCGGGCGTGTCAAACGTGGCTTTCACCGGCTCCGAGCCAATAAATAAAGGGGTCATCACCACCTGGTCCCCGAGCACGAAGTAGTTGATGATGGCGTGATGGCCTTCGAACTTCCAGCCCCATGGCTCCGTTGCCGATGGCTTGCCGTAGATCTGGATGTAGTACAACCACTCTCCCAGGAAGTCGTGATCTCCTGACAACCCAGCCAGGAGTTCGTTCAGACGCATAATGTTGCGCGTCAGTCCGAACCCTTGCGAGCTGAGGGAGGCGCGCATCAGGCCGAAGGCGGCTTCGCGCTGGCGATCAGTCATCTCGGCAAAACAGACTCCCTGGCGCGCGTAGAAGTGCTGATTCATCCACTTCCGCCACTCGATGTCGTCCACCGGATACATGGTTCTGGCCAATTGATGGGGCGTGAGAGCGTCGATAAACGCCGCCGCTGCATTGCGTACCGGTTCAGTCGAGACTCCGGTCGGTTTGACTTCGAAGAGACCGGGCATAACTTCGCCGGCGGTGGTGATGCCTTTGAAGGGCGCGGCCAGGCCCTCTTTCTCGTAGTCCTCTGACATTTTGCGAAACTGCTCGGCAATCTCCGATGGATTGCGGGATTGCTGCTGCCCCATTGCCCACGGTGCCAGAACCGCGGCGCCGATCAATGAAGAGAGAAAATCGCGGCGCGTCGGTCCCGCGGAAAGCGGGTGCGTATGTACGTGGTCATGGTGATGCGGCTTGTGCGCCATGAGATCCCCCAACTTGAAGTGGCGGCAAGATAGCATGAGCGTGAGGTTACCGCAAACGAGGCGGTTACGCGCCTTCAGAAATCACTGACCGCATTCAGAACAAAAGAAGCAGTCGAAATCCGGGATCAATCCGCTTCCTGGAATGCGATGCGTCGGCCTTCGAACCAGCGGGCAGTGACGGCTCCGAAAATGAAGCCTCCCACGTGTGCAAGATAGGCCACGCCGCCGGTCTGGACGTGCGCCACCCGACCGGCGTGGATAAGCTGAGTAAGGAACCAGAAACCGATCAAGAGTGCCGCTGGAATGAGCGTTATCTTCACAAAGATGAAGATCAGCAGGACGGTCTTGATCCGATCGCGAGGATAGGTCACCAGGAACGCACCCATCACGGCCGCGATGGCTCCGCTCGCCCCGAGGTTTGGAACGGTGGAGTGGGGAGAGGCGGCGACCTGCGCCAGCGTGGCCGCCAGTCCTCCCAAGAGATAGAACGCAAGGTATCGCCCTCGGCCCATCGAATCTTCGATCTCCGGACCGAAGGCCCAGAGAAAAACCATGTTGCCGATGATGTGCGACCAACTCCCATGCAGAAACATGGCGGTCAGGATCGTAATCCAGTGGTGGCCGGAAACAATCTGTGCTGGAACCATGCACCACTGAATGACAAACTCGTCACCGCGCATTAATTCCAGCACAAACACACACAGGTTGATCAGGATGATGAAGGCGGTGACCAGAGGAATTCGTGTGGGGCGCCTCGACGCATCCTTTAGCGGAATCAGGCCTCCCATGGCTATTTGCTCCCTTCGACGCGCAAGGCAGCGCGTGAAAAAAGTATTCCCCGAGGCTTGCGAAAGCAACCCGTTTCGGCAGGACTATGCTGCTTTGGTCCTCGGCAGCTCGCTTGGCGTGGCCACGACTCTGCGCACCGCCAGCGACAGAGAGACTCGCGCGATACCACTGAGGATCATGCTAACGCCCACCAGAGTGCCGATCGCCCAGGCCGAACTGGATGGCCACTGCATGTAGATCATGAGGCCCAGGAGCAGCGTAATGACGCCGTCGATCAGAACCCAACTCGATCCTCGCAGCGAGCGCATCTGGAAGAACAGGACGATATTCAGTATGCCCTCAATCAGAAACAGCGAGGCCAGTACCAGCGTAAGCGATGCGACACCCAGCACCGGGCGGGCAATCAAGTATCCACCGATGAAAAGATAGGCCAGTCCGACGAGCAGTTTCCAGATCACGGAGCCCGCTCGATGGGCCTGAAAAGCGAGGACAATGTGGATTACACCTGCCAGCACGATGAGCCAGGCAATCAGCACGTTAACGGCGACAGCAGCGACGAATGGCGACGCGACCGCCACCATGCCGAGGACGATCAGCGATACACCCCATAAGATCGACCATGTGGAAGCGTGCCGTACAAATTCAGCCGGAGTCTGCAGTGACATTGGAACCTCCTTTTGGCCAAACGTTCTCATCTCTTACTTCTAAGATGGCGGAGTGTCGATCACCAGGTGCATGAATATATGGCTATGAAAGTGTCACGCGGAAGAATGGGCCGAATTTTATGCCTGTCGCACCTGTGTTCGCAACCCGCAGTGGCTCTCCGGACCGTTCCTCTGGAGAAGTAGACGTGATAAGGTGCCTCGGGCGGAATTCCCGCCAGAGCGAGAACTATGCAGAGACGCACATTCATGAACATGACGGCTGGCGCGATGACTGCGTTGGCTGTCGAGCCGTTTGCGCGCGCGGCGGGCCAGAACGTGAAGAGTCCCGTGGCCTATCCCGATCCGGCGGTGGAGATCGTCGATCAGCGCTTCGCTAAATATAGAGTCCAAAGCGCGGCGGTCGAGCGATTGTATACAGGCACGCGTTGGGCGGAAGGTCCCGTCTGGTTTGGCGACGGGCGCTATCTGCTATTCAGCGACATTCCGAACAATCGCATGCTGCGATGGCTGGAAGATACGGGAGAAGTGAGCGTCTTCCGCAGTCCTTCGAATTACAGCAACGGCAACTTTCGTGACCGACAGGGAAGATTGCTCACTTGCGAGCACGATTCGCGACGGCTCACCCGGACCGAGCATGACGGCACGGTCACGGTGTTGATGGACCACTTTCAGGGCAAACCAATGAATGCCCCGAACGATCTGGCGGTTCATTCCGATGGCGCGATCTGGTTTACCGATCCGGGGTACGGCATTATGTCGAACTACGAAGGGCACAAAGCAGCCTTCGAACTTCCCGCCAACGTCTATCGCCTCGATCCGAATACGCGCGAAGCTTCTGTGGTGGTGAGCGATATGGACAAGCCGAACGGGATTTGTTTCTCGCCCGATGAGAAGAAGTTGTACATCGTTGATACGGGCGAACCCAAACATCCCGGCGACCCGCGGCCCATTCGTGTGTACGACGTCGAAAATGGCACGCGGCTGAAGAACGGGCGCCAGTTTGTGAACATGGCTCCCGGATCGTCGGACGGCATTCGCTGTGACGTGGATGGCAATGTCTGGTCGGCTGCGGGATGGGGTCCCGACGGATTCAATGGAGTGCACGTGTTCGCGCCCGACGGTGTCTTGATCGGCAGAATTCATCTTCCGGAGACCTGCGCCAATCTTTGTTTCGGCGGCGCCAAGAAAAACCGGTTGTTCATGGCGGCCAGCCAGTCGCTTTATGCGGTGTACGTGGGGACAGAGGGAGCGCAGGTGCCGTAAGCCATCTCCCGCCAAACATCCGCATTACTTGCCACCGGAAGAGGGGTAATCCATGGGATTGGATGTGAATCGCCGCGAATTCCTGAAGATCGCTGCTGGCGCTGGAGCTGCCCTGACGGTGCCAACTCCCGGGCGTCCTGCTGTCTCCTCCAAAATGATCGGTATCCAAGTGGGTGCCGTCTCGTTTGTGGATGAAGGCACCGAGAGAGTCCTCGATGTGCTTCAGGAGCGTGGCTGTGTGAATACCCTTTTCCTTGCGGTATTCACTTACGGGCGAGGGATCGCTGGGAGACAGATTCCGGGACAGCCGCTGCCCGATCACGGCAAGCAGGAATACGACCTCGGTTTTCACGGCGGAAACTTCGCTACACCGCATCCTCAGTACTACAAAAACACGGTTCTCAAGGACACACGCGCGCCCGACCACGGTGACCTCGACATCCTGGCCGAAGTGCTTCCCGCCGCGAAGAAGCGCGGAATGAAAGTCATATGCTGGCTCGAGGACGTATTTCGCAAAGACGTGCCGAATGTCGACAAGGTGCAGGAGCGGGATCTGTATGGACGGAATGCCGACACGCTGTGTGTCAATAATCCAGACTACCGGAATTTTCTGACTGGTCTGGTTGAGGACTACGCGCGCTCGTATGACATCGACGGAATCATGTGGGGATCGGAGCGCCAGGGTGCGCTGTGCGACAGCCTGGGTGCGACGCATGACACGCCACCGGTTGATCCAGGGAACGTGACTTGTTTCTGCCAATATTGTCAGAGCAAAGCGAAAGAACGCGGCGTCAATGTAGATCGTGCCCGGCAAGGATTCCTCGAGTTGGAAAAATTTGTGCGCTCGGCACGAAGAGGCAAGCGCCCCGTGGACGGTTATTACGTTCAATTCTGGCGGCTGCTTTTGCGATATCCGGAACTGGCTGCGTGGGAGATGCTGTGGACCGACAGCCTGCGTGAGACTTACGCCGCGATTTACAAGACGGTGAAGACGGCCAAGCCGACGGTGCCGGTCGGTTGGCACATTTGGCATAACAATTCTTTCAATCCGATCTACCGCGCGGAACAGGACCTGCACGAACTCTCAAATTATTCGGATTTCATAAAAGTAGTGATGTACAACAACTGCGGCGGCGAGCGGATGGCGCTCTATGCCGACAATGCAGGTTCGACACTTTATGGCGATCTCTCAAAAGAGGGGCTGCTCGAATTCAACTATACCGTGATGGGATTGAAGGAAGGCAGCTACGAGCAGATTCCGCATACCGGGCTGTCGTCGGATTACGTCTATCGTGAGGCGAAGCGCGCGTTGGAAGGAGTTGCCGGGACGAAGACTCTGATCTGGCCCGGGATCGATATTGATATTCCGACCGAGCCCAACAACAGCAAATGTACGCCACAAAGCGTGAAGCAGGCAGTACTGGCGGCGTTCCGCGCGGGTGCGCCCGGTGTGATCCTGTCTCGCAAGTATTCCGAGATGCGCCTTGCCGATCTCAGCGGCGCTGGAGATGCGATTCGCGGGTTGAATTTATCGAATTGAGACTAGCTCAGGTCCCAAGTGTTCGCGCTAGTGACCTGTCGCATAGATTTGGTTAGTGGGTTCGAGCGGTTGGGTTGTTGGCAGAAGGTGAACCGTGTAGTCAGATAGCTTTTCTCCGCGAACTCGGCGAGGGTTCTCGGCGGCCTCTGCGTTTTGGGATTTCGGCCAGACTGAGGAAAACAGAGTCTTAGATCGCGGAGGTCGCCGAGAAGGTCCGCCGAGAGCGCGGAGAAAAGCAAACTGTCTGTACCGTCGTTTGAGCTTGTTGAATTTAGGACCGCTTGCGTTTCCACCACTAAAGGTTTCTGCGCGACAGTCCACTAGCAGCAAAAGGGCATAGAAGTTTCGGATTGGTTTAGAGTATCTGGGAATGAACCGCGTCCTCTGGTTCCTCTTGCTGCTGTCGAGTGTGAGCGAGGCTGGCGCTCAAACACATCCGAACCCTCCCATGTTCGACATCAAAACAGCCGAGCGGTTTGCGAATCTGGCTCTCGCATGTGTCCACAAAGAGTACCCCAATCACATCAGCCACGCTTTGAGCAGCGATGCCGATGTAGCTCCGCCGAGGAAGCTTACGCCTGCATTCTACGGTTGCTACGATTGGCATTCTTCGGTGCACGGCCATTGGCTGCTGGTTCGGCTGGTCAGAACATTTCCCGACGCTTCGTTCGTGGAAGCGGCTCGGGACGCCTTGCGGCAGAGCCTGACGGCAGAAAATCTCGCGCAGGAGGCCGCGTATCTTCACGGCGCAGGACGCGCGAGCTTCGAGCGTCCGTATGGGCTCGCCTGGCTGCTGCAACTTGCTGCTGAGTTGCGCGAGTGGGACGATCCGCAAGCCAAAGAAATGGCTGCCAACCTTCGTCCTCTGGAGCAGGCTGCGCTGGAGCGGCTGAATGGCTGGTTGCCCAAGCTGTCGAATCCCGTGCGAATCGGGGAGCACGACCAGTCGGCTTTCGGGCTCGGCCTGATGCTGGACTATGCGCAGGGTGGAGGAGACCAGAAATTTGCCGAGCTGGTGATGTCCAAAGCGAAGCAGTTTTATCTCAGTGATAAGAACTGTCCGCTGGCGTATGAACCCTCCGGTGAAGATTTCCTGTCACCGTGCCTGGGAGAAGCAGACCTGATGCGTCGCGTTCTGCCCAGCCGTGAGTTTGCTGCATGGCTCCAGACATTTATGTCGCAAATTTCTACGTCAGGCAGCGCTGAATGGTTGCAGCCCGTGGTGTCGCCCGATCCAAGTGATCCCAAGCTGGCGCACCTGGACGGTCTGAATCTGAGCCGGGCATGGATGCTGAACGGTATCGCCTCTGCTTTGCCGACGAACGACAAGCGGCTGCCATCCATCCGAGCGGCCGCTGAGGCACACGAGCGAGCGGGATTGGCCGCGGTGACTGGAGAGCATTACGAAGGCGGCCATTGGTTGGGTAGCTTTGCCGTATACCTCGTCACGCGTCGAGGCATTCCAGCTTCTCTCACTCGATGAAATCGAAGTGCCGTTAGGGCAGAAGAGTTTTGCGTGAGAACCGGTCTTTCGCCCCTTCGGGGCTGGATCACCTTTCACTTTTACCCACGGCTTGCGCCGTGGTCTGCATTCTTGCGCCGCTTTGCGGCTAGGAATCGCCGGTCGTGTTCCACCGCAAATCCGCGAATCGAGTTCTCACCCACAGACACAAACCGTACTTTCCTGTTTGCCCGGAGATCGGTCTTCTTCCCGTCAAATGCATGCCGGCGTACGTTCAACTGAGGCCGCGACGAACTATCCTCGGAGAATCGGGCAAGAACTTCATTGAAACAGGCAAATAGGCGGAGCGCCGGGAGGCTATTCTGCTTGAGGCCAGATCAGCGAACCCTGCTCTCGGCCGTTTGAGGAGAAACAATGCAGAAGCGAAAACTCGGAAAAAATAATTTGCAGGTCTCGGCTCTCGGTCTGGGCTGTATGGGGCTGAGCTTTGGCTACGGCCCGGCCGTGGACAAGCAGCAAGGGATCTCGCTTATCAGGGCGGCGGTCGAGCGTGGCGTTACGTTCTTTGATACCGCTGAAGTGTATGGCCCGTTCACGAATGAAGAACTGGTTGGCGAAGCACTCACTCCATTTCGCGATCAGGTGGTGATTGCGACGAAGTTCGGGTTCAAGATTAATCCGAACACAGGCAAACAGGCCGGGCTGGATAGCAGTCCACAACACATCAAGGAAGTTGCCGAGGCCTCGCTCAAGCGCCTGAGAACTGACGTGATCGATCTGTTCTATCAGCACCGTGTCGATCCAAATGTGCCAATTGAAGATACGGCTGGCGCCGTGAAGGACCTGATACAGCAAGGCAAGGTCAAGCACTTCGGACTCTCGGAAGCCGGTGTGCGGACCATCCGTCGCGCACATGCGGTGCAGCCGGTCGCGGCGCTTCAGAGCGAATATTCGCTTTGGTGGAGAGAGCCTGAAGCGGAGGTGATTCCGACGCTCGAGGAACTCGGCATCGGGTTCGTTCCATTCAGCCCGTTGGGCAAGGGCTTCCTCACCGGAGCCATCAAAGAAGATACGCAGTTTGATAAGACCGACTTCCGCAATATCGTTCCGCGCTTTACGGCGGAAAACCGGAAAGCGAATAAGGCGGTCGTCGATTTGATTGGCAAGTTCGCGCAGCAGAAGAAGGCGACGCCTGCGCAGGTCGCTCTTGCCTGGCTGCTGGCGCAAAAACCGTGGATCGTTCCGATCCCGGGCACCACCAAGCTGCATCGACTGGAAGAGAATATCGGGACGGTTGCTATCGAACTCGCGCCTGAGGATCTCCGGCAGCTCGATGTCGCAACCTCAAAGATCGCGGTGCAAGGCGCGCGATACCCGGAAGAGTTGCAGAAATTAGTGGGGCGCTGAGTCAATCATGTTCTCGAAGGCGTTAGAGTAAGAAAGTTCAAGCGAAGATTGGGTGAGGGGTGCGCATGGCAAAAGGGAGCAATGCTCTGAAAGACCGGCTTTCTCGATCTCGCGAGATCAACGTCAGTGTGACCGGCAGGAAATCTGGGCGCACCATTTCGAATCCGGTCTGGTTCGTTTCTGAGGGAGACAAGGTTTACCTCCTGCCGGTGAAGGGGTCCGACACGCAGTGGTACAAGAATGTGGTCAAGAATCCGTCGATTCGGATCGATGCGCGGGGCGAAGAGGCTGAACTTCAGGCCGCTCCCATCACTGATGCCGCGCAGGTTGCGTCTGTGGTCGATAAATTCCGCGGCAAGTACGGGACCGATGTGAAGAAATACTATTCAAAGTTTGACGTTGCCGTCGTGGCTCAGATCGGTTGATCGTGCGTCATCACGATCGGCGAGTTAAGATGTCCGATATAAGCCCGAACGAACGCTTGCCAAAACGGACTGGGGTCCGATTGAAACAGGTTTTTTGCCAGAAGAGTTATCCGAGCTCGGAAAGTTTGGAAGGGGGTTCTCAATGGTCACGCTCAATGTGAATGGAGTCCGGCGCGAGGTCAAAGCGCCTGACGATACTCCGCTGCTGTACGTGTTGCGCAATGATTTGGAACTGATCGGTCCGCAATTCGGCTGCGGGCTCGCACAGTGCGGAGCTTGTTCGGTTCTGATCGACGGGAAGGAAGCGCGTTCCTGCGTTACGCCCGTCGCGAGTGTCGCGAACCAGGAGATCGTCACGCTCGAGGGTCTGCCCGCGCGCTGGGCCAAGCAAAAAGGTCTCTCAGCGACGGAAGCGAAGAACACGCTTCACCCGGTGCAGCAAGCCTGGATCGAAGAGCAGACTCCGCAGTGCGGCTTTTGTCAGAACGGGATGATGATCAAGGCTGCCGAGTTGCTCGAAAGCAATCCCAAACCGACCTTAACGCAGATTAAAGAGGCTTTCACCACGTCTGGAGTGTCGCCCAATCTGTGCCGCTGCGGAACGTACGTAGCCATCATTGAAGCTGTACAACATGCCGCCACGATCATGGCGAGGGGGAGATGAGCGATGGCAACCATGAGCGAAAAACCAGCCAGTGCTTTTGGACCGACGCTATCGCGACGTGGATTTATAAAAGCCGGTGGCATCCTCGTTGTGGGGTTCAGCTTCGCTGGCCCCGAGTTTCTGAAAGGCGATAGCGCCAAACCAACTACATTCAAGAACTCGCTCGATCCGACGCTTCCAAGTTCGTGGATTGAGATTCATCCCGACAACTCCGTTCTGATTCGCACTGGTAAGAGCGACTTCGGCCAGGGCTCGACCTTTACGGCCTACCGGCAGATTGTGGCGGAAGAGTTGAGCGTACCCTTTGAAGCGATCACCACAGTGGTATCTGGACACACGGATCTCACCCCGGACGGCAGCGGCGCGTTCGATTTCCTCGGCCATGGAACGCCGAATATCCGCAAGGCGGCCGCCTATACGTACCAGGCTTTGCTCGACCTCGCGTCAGAAAAACTGGGTGTCCCGAAAGACAAGCTTTCCGTGAAGGACGGTGTCGTCTCGGGAGGCGGCAAGAGCATTTCCTACGGTGACCTGGTCAAGAACCAGCAGTTGAAGCTCACGATTCCAGTCAGGGGCGAACTTACCGGGATCATGGGGTTGACCATCGAGGGTAACCCGCCGATGAAGCCGGTGAGCGAGTACACGATCATCGGCAAGTCGTTCAAGAATTCCATCATCAGCACGAAAGTCGCGGCGAAGGAAACGTGGGCGACCGATGTGCGTCTGCCGGGGATGTTGCACGCGCGGGTGGTGCATCCGAAGACGCTTGGCTCGACTCTCGTGTCTGCCGGTTCAGTGGACAAGACTAAGTTCCCGAACTCGCAAGTAATTGTGAAGGGCAATCTTGTTGGAGTGGTTGCGCCTACCGAGTGGGAAGCGATCCAGGCAGCCGACCAGGTCGCTGCCGGGACGAAATGGACGGAGTGGAAGGGACTGCCGGGGAACGCAAGACTCTACCAGCATCTTCGCGAAGAAGCTGATTGGAAGTCCGCACCCGTCGAGAAGAGTAAATCGTCGAAGGGCGATGTAGACCCCGTGCTGTCCTCGGCTCACAAGAAGCATGCGGCCACCTATCAGTTGTCTTACATGAAACATGCGCCGATTGGCCCGACGATGGCGGTTGCCGACGTCAAGTCTGACGGCACTGTGCATATCTACGTGCACAACCAGAATCCGCAGGCGCTGCGCGGCGAAATTGCGACCATGCTCGGCACCACGCCTGATCATGTGATCGTGCATTCGTATCCTGGACCTGGCCATTACGGTAGGTCGAACGGCGGGAACTCGGGCGCGGAAGACGAGGCGGTGCTCTTGTCGCAAGCGGTGGGCAAGCCGGTGCGCGTGCAGTGGATGCGCGCCGACGATATGCAGTGGTCGACGCAAGCGGCTGCCGCGTTCTCCGACGTTCAAATTGCCATCGATGAAAAGGGCAAAATGGCCGCGTATCAAATCGACCATTACATGCCTGCTATGCAGGATGATCGGCCGGTCGGGGCGGTCGTCGCTGGACTACCCACCATGTCTGCCCCCGATGTCCACTCCGGTGGTGTAACTTCCACTGTTAACGGCCTTGAAGATCCGTGGGTGTACGCTCCCGTTCCCAACGTGATGGAGAGCGGCCACGGCACGTTCCAGGTAGGACAGAAAGCGTCACCTCTCGCGGTGGGTCTCCGCGATCACAGCATGCGGACGCCGGGGCAGTTTCAGCAGAACTATCCGCGCGAGCTGGCGATCAGCGAGGCGGCCGCGCTTGCAGGCGCGGACGCTATCCAGTTCCGAATCGACCACGCAAGCGAAGAGCGAGCCATCGGTGTGTTGAAAGCGGTCCGCGAGGCGTCTGGTTGGCACACGCGGCCCTCACCGCACCCTGATGCTGTCGCTACCGGATCCGCGCCGGTGCGCGGTCGCGGAGTTTCGCTGATGTTGCGCAGCGGGACCTACTGGGCTTGCGTTTGCCAGATCGCCGTCACTCCCGGTACCGGCGCGATCGTCGTTGAGAAATACACGGTCGCCGTTGATCCGGGCATTGTTGTGAACCCGATGCAGTTGAAGCGGAACGTCGAAGGCGGCGCGGTCATGGGAATCGGCCACGCGCTCTTGGAAGAAGTGATGTTTGATGAGAGCGGGATCACCACGGAGGATTGGAATTCCTATCCCATCCCGACGATGGCTGATATTCCTGAGATCAAAGTCGTGCTGCTCCACAATCCGAAAGTCGGCGCGTACGGTGGAGGTTCCGAGGCGGCGAATGCGCTTGCTGCGCCCGCGATAGCAGCGGCGTTGCACGACGCAACTGGCAAGATCATGCGGAGGCTTCCGATGAAGCCCGCTTATGTGCAGGCGGTCTTAAGAACGTAACCGAGCGTCAGCCGTACAAGATACTTTTTCCGATACGACCGACGCTCACCACAAGATCAACGCGAACGTGCTCTAGTTCTTGGCGTCGGTTACGTTGCCGTGTAACTCGGGATGTGGCTCCTGTTCGACCTGATCGAGCTTTTTCTTCTGCTCGTCAGTCAGAATCGCTCGGATCTTTTTATCCGCCCCGTAGCGTGCGTCCCGCAGTTTGCTGACGTACTCTTGGTGCGGCATGCTGTGGTCTTGCACAAGCTTCATCGTGGTATCGTGCAACTCCCGCAGGATCGGATTCATTTTTTCCTGCTGTTCACTGTTGAGATCAAGCTTCTCCGCGAGAAACTTGAGTTGCACTTCGGCGGCAGGCACGATGGCATGATCGCCACCGGGCAAGCCTTTGGCCGGACCGCCCCCGCCGGCGTTAGCCTGTTGCGCGGCTACGGTGAGAGTGAGCGTTAATAAGGTTGCGAGTGCGATTGCGCGAACGCGAGTCATCATGTTTCTCCTTGTGCGCCGGTTAAACCGGCGAGGTGTAGTGAATGAAAGAGTCATACGAAAGTGGATTAGCGACCCACAACGGCCCTGAGTCATGCGGAGCCGCTCGCGAGGGCGGCGTCGAAGCATTGACAAGGGAACGTGCGGGCCGGGTATTCAGCCGCGTAAGACAAACACTCCGGGACGCCGACGCCGTAAGGAGACGCGGAAGGCCCCATCCGGTGCACCGATATCGCGAGGTGCAACGGAGTCCCGCGCGGTCACAGACCCCGTGCACGTACGGAAGCACCTCGAACGGGAACCGGGAGATCCCAGGCTCGCCCAGGGCAGTAGTTGCCCTGGGACGCATCGGGAAGTCTAAGGACGCACGCCGATGACGAACGGACCTGGGAAGTCGGACAGACCTGAAGTACCGGAGAAGTCCCCGAACAAAGCCGGACCATCGGCAGCGGAGGGGATGGAGGGAAACGGCCTGGCCAAAGGGAACTTGCCCCAGCAAAACGCGTCCCGGACACCGAGCCGGGAAGACGCGCTCAGTGCGTTGGAGCGGGTACGTCAAGCAGCAAGTAAGGATAAGAAGTTGCGGTTCACCGCGCTCCTGCACCACATCTACAACCCGGAAACACTGCGCAAGGCTTACTTCTGCTTGAAGAAGGAGGCTGCGCCCGGTGTGGATGGAGAGACATGGCGGCACTACGGCGAGACCCTCGAGGACAATCTCCAGGATCTTTCCCATAGGCTGAAGCGAGGAGTGTACCGAGCGAAACCGGTGCGTCGGGCGTATATCGACAAGAACGACGGGCGGAAAAGACCGCTCGGAGTTCCGGTGCTGGAAGACAAAATCGTCCAGCGCGCAACCGTCGAAGTGTTGAACGCCATCTACGAAACGGATTTCCTCGACTTTTCCTACGGATTCCGACCGGGGCGAAGCCAGCATAACGCGCTGGATGCGCTCTACACCGGACTGCTGACGAAGAAGGTGAACTGGGTGCTGGATTTGGACATTCGCGGCTTTTTCGATGCGCTGTCGCACGAATGGCTGGTGAAGTTCGTCGAGCACCGGATTGCGGACCGGCGCGTCATGCGACTGATCCAGAAATGGCTCAACGCGGGCGTGCTGGAGGATGGGAAACGGATACGTGTGGAAGAAGGGACGCCCCAGGGCGGCAGTGCTTCGCCGCTGTTGGCCAACGTTTATCTCCATTACGTGTTCGATCTGTGGGTCCAAGCGTGGCGTCAGAAGCGGGCGCACGGCGACGTTATCGTGGTGCGTTTTGCGGACGACATCGTGGTTGGATTTAACAACCAGGCGGATGCCGATCAGTTCCGGGCGGAACTTACGGAAAGAATGCAGAAGTTCAATCTGGAGCTGCACCCTGAGAAAACGCGACTGCTCGAGTTCGGTCGGTATGCGATCGACCAACGGCAGCGGCGTGGAGAAGGGAAACCGGAGACGTTCAACTTTCTCGGCTTTACGCACATCTGCGTGAAGAAGAAGAGCAATGGACGGTTCACGGTGCTGCGGCAGACGATCCGCAAGAGGTTGCAGACGAAGCTGAATGAGGTGAAAGCCGAGCTTCAGCGGCGCATGCACGAACCCATCCCCGAGCAAGGCAAGTGGCTGCGGGCGGTTGTGGGTGGACACTTTCGCTACTACGGAGTGCCCATGAACCGCCCGGCACTGGCGCTTTTTCGATTCCGGGTCGGCTGGTCTTGGCATCGCTCGCTGTCGCGGCGGAGCCAGAACGGCCGCGTTCTCTGGGATCGCATGCGGCGCCTCATCACTCGTTGGCTGCCTGTGCCTACTGTCTGTCATCCCTATCCTTTGCGCCGCATGGGCGTTGTCACCTAAGGCAAGAGCCGGATGCGGGAAACCCGCTCGTCCGGATCCGTGGAGGGGGTCATGAGTAATCGTGATCCCTACTCCGACTGCCCCACAGTCGGCAATGTAGCCGCAGAAGCCAGCGATGGTCGAGTACGATTTTGAGTTGCTGAACAAAGAGGTGGCCGATGTCCAGGAATGTGCAAACCAGGTTGCAAGAACATGCCGCTCCGAGGAAACATCGGGTCATGCGGCGTCGCAACCTCGATCAGCGCGTCCGGCGTACGCACGAGCGGCTTGGCATGGCTCTGCTGGAATTGATCGTGGAGAAGCCCATCGATCAGGTGACTGTTCAGGAGGTTCTGGATCGCGCCTCGGTTGGCCGTTCGACTTTTTATCTTCACTTCCGCAACACCGATGACCTGCTTCTGAGTCAGTTAGAAAGATTCCTGGAAATCCAGAGCACGGCGCTCAGCGTTCGAAAAGAGAAGTCGTACCGGGTTGTCCCGGTCTCCGAGTTGTTCGCGCACATTGGCCAGCAGAACAGGTTCTACCGCGCCCTCGCCGCCTCGGGCCGTCTGAATGATTTCTTCGATCTTGCGCAAGGCTACTTCGCGCGCGGCATCGAGCAGCGCCTGATCGAATCCGGGCGTCTCGCGAAACTTTCCCCGCGTGAAGTGAATGCGCGCGCTTCGGCATTGGCTGGCAGCCTGCTGTCGTTACTGCGATGGTGGCTGGATCGCGGCGAAAACGAATCGGCTGACGCTATGGATAAATTGTTTCACCGGATGGTGTGGAGTGGAGTCCAATGATCCCTAATAAAACGGCGACAAAAAGAAGTATGCTCGAAGTCGTGAAAACAAACGGCAAAATCGCGCCTCTCCGGCAACCGACCAAAGTAGAACGGCCGAGCCAAGTAGACCTCGCGAGGTTGGGCCGCCTGATTGCCGCGTATGCCCCGCACGATGGCAGCTTCGATCTGCGCGTACCTGGCGTGCGTGCCATTCGTTTCTCGCGCGTGAACCAGGAGTGTGTGCATGCTCTTAGTTTGCCGTCGCTGTGCATCGCTACGCAGGGAGCGAAGACCTTTATCGTCGGACAGGATGTGTACGAGTACGATGCCACGCGCATGATCGTGTTTTCGGTGGCTTTGCCAGTTGCTGCCCAGGTCACGCAGGCTAGCTATGCCGAGCCGTACCTTGCGCTCAAACTCGACCTCGAGCCCCACAAGATTGCCGAACTGGCATTGAAGGTGTTTCCGCATGGGCTTCCTTCAGCTCAGGAGAGAATCGCCGTTTATGTCACTCCGGTCGAGGACTGCGTTGTCAACGCCGCAACGAGGTTGATGGAATGCCTGGCGCAGCCCGGCGATGCTGAACTCCTCGCGCCGCTTGTGATGGATGAGATTCTGATCCGGCTCATGCGCAGCCCCATCGGCGTGCGCGTGGCGCAAATGGGTTTTGCGGAATCCAGCGTGCAACGAATTGCGAAGGCAATTTCCTGGCTGCGCGAGAACTTCTCTCAACCCATGAAGGTCGAAGAACTGGCCGATCTGGTGCACATGAGTGTTTCCTCGTTCCATGAGCACTTCAAGTCGGTCACGTCGATGAGCCCGTTGCACTATCAGAAGGTGCTGCGCCTGCAGGAGGCAAGGCGTCTGATGTTGTCGACAATAATGGACGCCGGGACCGCGAGCCAGCGAGTTGGTTATCTGAGTGCTTCGCAGTTCAGCCGGGAATACAGCCGCTTCTTCGGGAGTGCGCCGACCAGAGACATAGCCAAGTTGCGCCAAGAGACTCGACTGTGGGCGTGACCCAATTCAGTGTGACAGGCATGACACCATTCGGCGGTTGGCAGAACTTCTATGTCATCGTGGGATCGTCTGCCGGGGCGCTGATCGGATTGCAGTTCGTCGTGATGGCCCTCGTCGCTGACTTGCCCCGCACTGCGGGCCAAGCGCAGGCCGGCCACGCGTTCGCGACTCCCAACATTGTTCATTTCGGAGCGGTACTGTTTCTTGCGGCAGCCCTATGCGCTCCATGGCATGGCATTGGCGCGGCAGCCGTGTGTTGGGGACTGCTGGGCCTCGGTGGAGTTGCGTATGCCCTGATCGTCGCTCGACGTCTGCGCACACAAACCGCATACCAGCCCGTGTTCGAGGATTGGCTGTGTCACGCTCTGCTGCCTCTCGCTTCGTATGCGACGCTCGTGGCAACGGCTTGCGTGGCTCGCGCGCATCCACGAGGAGCAATGTTCGGTGTCGCGGCGGGTGCGTTGCTGCTGCTCTTCATCGGCATTCACAATGCCTGGGACGCTGCAACCTACCATGTGTTTGTCCTCAGGCCCCGACGACCAGACGCTGATCCCAATCTCAAGCAAGCGCATTAATTGTTCAGCTCGATTGACGGGTAGGATGTGGCGACGGGAAAAACGGCTCCGCCCCCAGGATCAACCGATTTTGACTCTCGGCCCTGGGTCGGGCAATTCCGGGCCATCTTAGGGTTGGAGCGTTCTTGATGATGAGTGTAATCGAGATTTGTACGAAGCCGCTGGCGCGGCGGACGCTAGCGCGTGTTCGAGGACCGAGAGTTGGTGAGGGATTGAAGTAAGAAGTAAGTTGGGTCACGGAAAAAGGAGGTCCCTGTGACCCAACTACGCAAACAGATGCTGGAAGAAATCCAGCGTCGTAATTACTCCCATCGTACCGCAAGAACCTACGTTCGCATCGTCCGCGATTTTGCGGAGTATTTTCACCAGCCACCGGACAAGCTCGGGCCCGAGCAAATTCGGCAGTATCAGGCTCATCTGTTCCAAGCCAAGAAGTTGGCTCCTGCCACGGTCAGTCAATATGTGTCCGCATTGCGCTTCTTGTTCGTAAAGACTCTGCGCCGACATTTTCTGGCTGAGTACATTCCATTTCCCAAATCCCGCAAGCGACTGCCGACCGTGCTCAGCCCGGAGGAAGTAACCCGACTGATCGACGCAGCCTGCAATCTCTATCACCGGACGCTGCTCATGACCTTGTATTCCACCGCCGCACGCCGGGCCGAACTCTGTCGGTTGAAGGTAGAAGACATCGACAGTCAGCGCATGATGATCCGCATTGTCCACGGCAAGGGCGGCCGCGACCGCGAGGTTCCTTTGAGCCCCAAGCTGCTGGAGACTCTGCGCGTCTACTTTCGCTGGATGCGGCCCACCACCTTTTTGTTTCCGGGCACCGTGAAAGGAGTTCGCGCCGACGTCCCCATCAGCCCCAATATGGTTTGGTTAGCCTGCCGGCAAGCTGCCCAAAGGGCCGGCATCACCAAACGTCTTTCTCCTCACTGCCTGAGGCATAGTTGTGCTTCCCACCTTCTGGAAGCCGGCGCCGACCTGCGCACCATTCAGGTCCTACTCGGACATTCCAGGCTGGAGCACACCCTCATCTACCTGCATCTCTCACCCAAGCATCTGCGCGCCATCCCCAATCCGCTCGATGCTCTCGAAGTCTCCAGCCTCGACGGCGTCCCACGCTCGCGGAGGCTTAAGAAAAAATGACTCGGCCCCTCCTCGAGGTGGCCGATATCGTTCGCGCCCAAGGCGATCGCTTCATGCAGCACAACTTCCGCTGGATCCATTGGGCCCATCGGAAAGTACTGCGCGCGATCGCTCGCTGCCGCACGACATCACTCGGTGGGCATCGCGATCAGTGCCCTCGCTGTGGCTATCGCACCATCTCATATAACAGCTG
>CAWILL010000017.1:0-39853 GCA_963836945.1 uncultured Acidobacteriota bacterium | reverse complement strand
GCCTCTCGCCATCGCTCTGCTCGATTCGCGAACGGGAACCCAGGATTTGATGCCAGTGCAATGTAAGCCTGGCCTAGCTTGGCATAGGACGAGGCAAGGTCTGCACGGGCCTCGGCGTTCTCAGGATCCTTGGCGGACATCTGCTCTCGAATCGTGATCGCTTGACGATAGCTCGCCAGCGCCATGATGGTCTCACCAAACGCCACCTGAGAATCGCCGATGCCTTCGTAGCAGGCCGAGAGGTCGCTACTCGCCTGAGCGTTCTGCGGATCAGAGGCAGCCAGTCTCTCGCCGATTGTCAGTGCCTTGTGAAGGTTCTCGAACGCCTCCTTCTTGTTGCCAAGCTGCGTCAGCATCCGGCCCATCTCGAGGTAATCATCCAACCAACCGCGAGTATTGGCTTGTGTACTTTTCGGATCATCTGCGGATCGCCATTCACAGACCGCCAGGCCTTTGCGATAGGTTTCCAATCCTTCGCGCAGGCTGCCGGTCTTTGCCAGCAAGGCGCCGACGTTGTTGTACGACGTGGCCAAATCGTGGCAGACCAGAGGATCCGCCGGATGGTAGGTTATCTGCCTCTGTGCCACGGCTAGCGCCTCGCGATGGCTGGCGAGGCTGCCGGCACTATCGCCCATGTCTTCGAGCACATACCCGTTTCGCGTGTACGACAACACCAGCTCGTGCCCTTTGTCGAGGCTGGTTGGGTCTTGTGCAACCAATGACTCAGTTATTAGGCGCGCTTCCCGGAAGCTGGCGGAGGCACCTGATAAGTCTCCTATCTTGGCCAACATGTCGCCCACTTTGTTGTTGCTCTTGGCCAGTTCCAAACGATTCGTGGCATTCTCGGGATCAACCACAGCCAACGACTGGCGGATGGCCAACGCTTTGCGATAGCTGGCCAGCGCGCCTTGAGTGTCGCCTAGATTGGCATTGTAGGATTGTCCCTGCACGTCACCAACTTTGAGATAAGCAGCCGCCAGCTCACTTTGCAGCGACCACTCTCCTTCTGCCTCCTGAGCCAGGCTATCCAGATATTCCAGAGACCGCTGAGTAATCAGTTTGCGCGCTGTGATGGTTCCGGGTACTGCCTCGATCGAATCATGTATTTCAAACACCAGAGAATTCGCCAGCTGGCGAAGGTCGTTGAAGCGCCGTTCAGCACGGGCCTGTTGAGCACGAGCGATTTGCGCCTCCCGTCGCGTGATCATCACACCGGCGAGGAGCACCAGTCCGACCACAGCCGCCGCGCCAACTCCCGTTCTGTGACGAGCTATGAATTTCGACGCGCGGTAGCTGAACGTGTCTTTGCGCGCAATCACCGGGAGGCTCTCGAGGTGACGCCGGATGTCTCCCGCAAATTGCTCAACCGACGAGTAACGCCGCTGCGGTTCCTTGCGCAGGGCCATGAGAATAATGTTGTCCAGGTCTCCTGTCAGCTGCCGGCTTAGCTTTTGCCGATCTCGGGCGAGTGGCAATTCTGCCGATTGCAGGCTGTGATCACGCCCAGAAGCTTCCGGCCTACGGACCATGCTGCTGGGTTTTCTGGGCTCGACCTCGCATACCGCGTGCGCTATCTTCTCAACCGTGTCGTCGCTGCTTCGATATGGGTGATGACCGGTGAGCAACTCGTAGAGCACCACTCCGACCGAATAAACGTCTGTGGCTGTGGTGATAGCGTTACCTTTAATCTGCTCAGGGCTGGCATATCCCGGCGTCAACATTCGAATGGTCATGGTCGGATCAAAAGAGCCATCGCCGGTATCGGGATGCAGGATTTTGGCGATTCCGAAGTCGAGGAGCTTGGCATAACCAGCCTTCGTGACCAGAATATTCGTCGGCTTAATGTCGCGATGAATGATCAGCCGCTGATGAGCATATTGCACCGCTGAACACACCTGCAGGAACAACTCCAAGCGTGCGTTGGTCGAGAGATTGTGAGAGTCGCAATAGTCGTCAATCTGCTCGCCCTCAATCAGGTCCATCACAACATAGGGGACTCCATCTGGGGTCGTCCCCGCATCGAGCAAATGCGCAATGTTGGGGTGATCGAGGCTGGCGAGGATCTGCCGCTCGTGCCTAAAGCGGCGAATGACTGAGTCAGCGTCGGCTCCCACGCGGACGAGCTTGATCGCGACCTCTCTCTTGTATTGATCGTCGGCGCGTAGTGCGCGAAACACCTCTCCCATGCCGCCACTGCCAATGCTCTCGACGATTACATAGGAACCGATTCGTTTCCCGATCCAGAGGTCTTTTGCTTCATCGTCCTCAAGAATTGCACAAGCTGGAGACAAGCCTGAGAGAAATGCCGGCCCGGCTTCATCCTCTGCGACTAACAAACGGTCGATGTCGGCGCGAAGAGAGGCATCGGAGGCACAGGCCTTCTCCAGGTATGCAGGGCGTTTAGCCGGTTCCATCTCCAACGCCGGACCTAATATGTTCTTCACTTTTTGCCAGCGCTCCGGGGTCAACGATTCCTCCCGGATATCTCTTCATGCAGCCAAGCACGGGCCGTGGACCATTCCCGCTTCACGGTTGCAGGCGAAATGTCGAGTATGCGCGATGTGTCGTCGATCGAAAGGCCGCCGAAAAAACGCAACTCCACAATGCGGGATTGTCTCTCGTCGAGCTCAGCTAGCGCCTTCAATGCATCGTCCAGCGCGACCAGATCCAGCTCCCGCTGCGAGGATGGTTCGACCGTTTCGTCGACCAGAAGGGTCAGGTGGGCGCCTCCGCGCTTGGCTGCGTTGCGCTTCCGAGCATGATCCACGAGGATGCGCCGCATCAACTGCGCTGCTACCGCGAAGAAATGGCTGCGGTTCTCCCAGTGCACGTTGTCGCGTCCCGCAAGGCGTAGATATGCCTCGTGGACAATCGCCGTGCTTTGCAGCGTGTGATCGGAACGCTGGCTAGCCAGGTAGTAGCGCGCCAGACGGCGCAGTTCGTCATAGACCAGCGGGACGAGCGACTCCCTCGCGGCAACGTCGCCGCCACTCCAGCGGCGCAATAATTCGGTCACTTCGGCAGGCGGCACAGGGCGCAACGGTTACCTCCGGTGGCGTCGGGGGCGGTTCTCCCGGAGCGCGAGGAATTTAGCGCCGTTCGCCGCGAAAGTCAATGGCGGGCTAACAAGTTGCAAACAGAATGACGTGTCACGAATGCGACATTGCGCAGGAGCGACAAAATGTCAAAAAGTTGCTGGGCCAATGAGCCAATTCGCACGGCATTTGCGTTTGTACAGACAGATGGGCAACACAGAAGTTGCCGAGTATCGGGGGAGCCCGGCGCCGGACTTATAAGGATAAGGTCCATGGGGCCGACCTAAATCATGCGCAGAGAGCGAATCAGCATCTTGGGGAGATTCCAGTATCCGAAATATACGAAGTAGTCGAGGGAGAACACTTTCGGGGAGAGCGCTATGAAAAACGTGAAGAGGTCATCACCGTGGACAGTGTTCTTGCTGGCGCTGTGTTTGGGGGCGACAGCCTACGGTCAGATCGCGCCCAGCGGCGACGCTTACACCAATACCGCCAGCCCTACCAAGAATTTTGGGGCCAGCGCGCTGCTTGATGTCGAGAGCGCTTCGCAGAATACCTACATTCAGTTTGATCTTTCGTCGCTGCCGTCCGGCTCCGCCGGCGCCAACATCAGCAAAGCGACTCTGAAGCTTTATGTCAACGCGGTGACCACCGCGGGCAGCTTCAACGTGGACTTCGTTAACGGTACCTGGTCAGAGAAGACCATCACCGCCGACCTCTCCCCGGCGCTGGGAAGCACGATTGTGAGCAGCGTCCCGCTGACCGACGCGAATGTGCACGACTTCGTCATCATCGACATCACGCCCGCGCTGGTCGCATGGCTAAACGGAACGGAGACCAACGATGGAATTGCGTTGGTCGGCAATAGCTCGCTCAACGTCAGTTTCGACAGCAAGGAAAACACGACCACAAGTCATCCGCCCGAGTTGGACATTGTGTTCGCGGGCGGCGGGACGCTTACTGGAGTCACGACGGCCACGGGCAGCGGACTGACTGGAGGCGGAACGAGCGGCACTCTTAACCTAGCGCTGACCAATGCCTGCGCTGCCAATCAGGTGCTGCAATGGAACGGCAGTGCGTGGGATTGCGCAGCGGTCGGTACGGGCACGATCACCGCGGTCAATCCGGGCTACGGCCTTCTCGGTGGTGGCAACCGCGGCCCGGTTACGCTGAGTGTCGACACCAGCAAAGTTGTGATTGGTGTCAATGCAGGAGCTGGTTTAGTTGGCGGTGGAACCGGCGGCACACCTACTCTGAGTGTTGACCCCACGCAGGTGCCGCTGCTCAACGCTGCCAACAACACGTTCAACGGGAATCAGAATGTTAACGGCAACCTGACCGTCCTGAATAACGCCAACTATCAGCCACTGTCCGTGCAGAGTTCGAGTACGTTTGGCACCTGGCTAAACCTGGTCAACACCAGCACCGGTGGCAAGCAGTGGTCGATTCTTTCTGCTGGCGGAGCCAATGGCGAGGGCGCCGGCAATCTGGGCATCACCAATTTCACCGGCAACAGCAACATCTATCTGGAAGGCAACGTAAGAGCCAATACTCTGTCGGTGAACAACGACACGCCCATGAGCCACAACCCACACATGAGCTTCTCCGGCACCTTTGTCGGCAGCTTGTGCAACAACCTGAATTGCGGCATCTCGAGCGGTTCTCTCTGGGGAGCATTTATCCCCGACTACAACATTGTGATAACGCGTATTATGGGCACACTCAACTCTGAAATAGACCCCTCCTGCTTGCCTGCCAACATTTCCGTTCAAGCCCCGAATAACCAAACGTATGGCACTGTATCCCTTCCCGCCAACGCCATTTACTTTGATTCGGGTCCGATCTCTATAGCTGTCCCCGGCGGCCAGTTCGTAGAACTTTATCCCCGCATCTGGGGCGGCTGCAATTTCGGCGCATCTGCCGGAGGCGATCTGTATATGAACGCCCAGTACGTGATGCAGTAGCAGTTCTAGCATGTTCGCCATTCGAGCAATGGATTCGGATTTCTACCGGAGGCTTTATGAGGAAGGCGTTTTCAGCCACAACACGATTCGGGGCCAAGGTTTCATGGGTTTTGCAATCAATTCTGGAGGGAAGTATGTATTTCCTAGAGACCAAGAGTGAGGGGAAGTGCGGTTTGAACAAATCTGCTGTCGGGCCGAAATTCGTCTCGCCACAGCTGGTGTCGGCGAAGCCCGCTGGTGTGCGGCTGGCCTTAGCGCTGCTTTTCGCGCTACTGTTGGCGACGGCTGCACCGGCGCACGGCCAGACCGAAACCGTGCGCTACAGTTTTGCCAACAGCCCTGACGGAGCGAATCCCCGTTACGTCACTCCCGTCTTGGACACGACGGGGAATCTGTACGGCACGACCAACTATGGCGGCGCTTACGGCCTCGGCGCGGTGTTTGAGCTGACGCCGTCTGGGACGGAGACGGTTCTCCACAGTTTCGATGTGAATGGAATGGATGGGGCCTATCCCGAAGCCGGCCCGGTCTTGTACAGGGGGAATCTCTACGGCACGACTGTCGAGGGTGGTACTTACAACATCGACGGCACCGTGTTTGAGCTGAAGCACACAACGAAGGGCTGGGAGGAGAAGATTCTGCACAGCTTTGGCGCGGCTGGGGATGGGTCCCAACCCTACTGCGTTCTGACTGTGGACACTGCGACGGGGAACCTCTACGGCACGACCAACGCTGGCGGCACTTACAGCTATGGCACAGTGTTTAAGCTGACGCCATCGGGGACGGAGACAGTTCTCTGGAATTTCGGAAATGGCACGGATGGGGCCAATCCCGTCGCGGGTGTGGTCCGGGACACGGCGGGGAACCTCTATGGCACGACCGAGTATGGCGGGGATTACGGCTACGGCACGGTATTTGAGTTGACGCCCTCGGGCACGGAGAGAGTTCTCTGGAGTTTCGGAAATGGGACGGATGGGGCCCATCCCCTCGCCCGCCTGGTCATTTACCAGGGTAATCTCTACGGCACGACCGTCGATGGCGGCATCTACGGCGATGGCACGGTGTTTGAGGTGACGCTGTCGGGCACGGAGAAGATTCGCCATACCTTCGACAATAATGACATCGATGGGTTCCATCCCCATGCCGGCCTGACTATATACCAGGGGAATTTCTACGGCACGACCGCCAGTGGCGGCGGCATTGCGAGTGCGGCCGGCACAGTGTTTGAAATGACGCCTTCGGGGACGACGTATTCGATTCTCCACACCTTTGGTGGGGATCCGGATGGGGCCTTTCCCTACGGCGGCGTGGCCTTTGACAAGTCGGGGAATCTCTATGGTACGACCTCCTCGGGCGGCACCAATGGCTTTGGTACGGTGTATAAGATGACGCCGTAGGAAAGCACATTGCAGATCGCAGCCTAAACCAAAAAAGGGGCCTGTCTGGCGCTTCGGTCACAGCTGGGGATTCATCCATCAAAGCCTGAAGTGCTGACCGTGAGGGAAGCGATGAGGCCCTAACTGGGGAAACATTGTTCCTGGAGTGTTTACTCCGGTACTTGCTAAGCACTCGAAGTCGTTCTCGCTGATCGACTGCATCTCGGTCGGAGTAGATCGGATGCAGCGGAACTTCGACCCCATGCGCAAACAGGTGGAGACATGGCAACGAAGCGAACTCTCAGATGCCACCGCCAAGCTCGCCATCTAAGAAGCGTTCGTCGAGGGCAGGCTGGAAGCGCCGAGACACCTTGCGCGCACGGTTCGCGATTTGTACTTTGAACCAAAGTACGAGGAGTTCCGGTCTCGCACTATCTGGAGCTTCTCCAATGCTTTCACGTCGGCGTTGCAGGAACTGGATCCGGTCCCGCAGTTCAAGGCGACAGCAAAGTGTGAATTTCTTGAGACTCGTTTCTCGCGGTCGTTCTAAGTTTCGGCGGTGCCGGCCGGGCCGCCGCTCCTCATTCGAAGTGTCGCATGACGTATTTCGACATGTGCGAATCAGCATTCCTCAATTCAAGGCAACGGCGAGACTGAGCGAGTTTCTGGAGACGAGATTTCTCGCAGTCATTCGAAGCCCAACGCCGGTACCGGCCGGGCCGCCGCTCGGTGATCATCGTTTGCCCAACACGTGTGGCCATCATTTCTGCTGGGCGTTCGTTGGCGCCCACTTCGAATCGGACCGGGAATAAGGGACTCTTCCGGCTCGAAGGCTCCCTCGCCGATTACAGACTGGCTTCGTGACGTCCAATGCGGGACATCACGGTTCGATAGTCGCCATCCGAGTGCAGGCTCTCGACGGCTTTGCGCAGAGCGGCATTGACTGCCGGATCGCTCGAATAACGTTCGGCGGCATCGAGAAGCACGCGGGCTTTGTCGCCGTCGGAAGAAATGCCGGTGGCCGATTGGACTGCCGCAACCGCCAGCGAACTCGAAATCCCGGGCTTGTCGAGCACAACCATCAGAACCCGGCTCCGGTCGCCATCGGAGTTGATGCTATTAGCAGCGGCAAAGAAAGCGTCGCGGGCTGGCTCGACGTTTGTACCGGCAAGTTCGATCAGGACGCGAGCCTTATCGCCGGCCGAAGAAATTCTCTGCGTGGAACTGGCGATGCCGGCGAGAGTGTCAGCCCCGATTCCTCGTTTCTGTGCGAGAGAGACGAGCACCTGCTGATGATCGCCGTCGCTCGAAATCGAATTCGCAGCCTCGAAGAACGCTTTGCGGACAGCCGCATCTTCGTTGTAAGAAGCAACGGCCTCTTTGAGAACGCGGGCTTTATCTCCATCGGAGGAGATCCGCCGGGCGGAGAGCAGAGTGCGAGTCAAAGTGTTGTGGTCGTCGCCGTGCCATGCCAGCATTTTCGAGAGAACCCGGGCATGGTCTCCGTCGGAGGAAATGGAATTGACCGCGTCAAAATAAGCCATGTCCACGCCGCTTGCCGGGCGATAGGGAGTCGCCATCTCGATGAGCACTTCCGCCTTATCGCCGTCGGACGAGATATGCCTCGCGGCTCTGGCGGCGCTCGCGAGCGTTTCTGAGCTTCCGCCGTCTTTCTTGACGATGTCGGAGAGAACCCTGCGTTTGTCGCCGTCGGAACTGATGCTTGCGGCAGCATCAAAAAGGTAGGAGCGCAAGTCGGTGGCGAAGTAATTCGCATCGACGGTGATCATGACTTGCGCCTTGTCGCCGTCCGAAGAGATGCTGCGAATCAGCCTCGAAGCGTCTTTGAGGTCGGAGGGTTTCAGGGTGGTGGCTTGCGCGAATAGCTGCTCCAGATAGACTCGCTTCGATCCGTCGCTGTGGATGCGTCCGATTTCGGTCAGGACTGCTTGCGGACCACCTTGACGTAAGATGCGGGCGACGCGAGGTCCGGCTCCGATGCCGCTGTCGCGGATCACCTGCGGGAGCGCGCGGGCCAGCCAGGCGCGGCCCTCGTCGTCCATGGGCCTGGTGCTCCAGCCGACCGAGTAGGTCCGGGTGAGATTGCCCGTCCCATCCGCCTTCACTTCATAGACACGCTTGGAGAGCAAGCCGCCATCTTCCAGCCGGAAACGTCCGGTGGGCGAGAGAGATTTGACATCGGTGTCGTCATCGGTGAATTCGACCGTGCCGTCAATCGTTATGCTGACGGACGTCCACCCATTGCGCGTAGTGATGTGGACATGAGAGTCGCCACTCTGCTGCGACGCCGTGGGCGCCATCGGGGCGGGTGGCGACATGGGAGATAGCGGGCTCGGCGGAGACGGCGGTGATAGCGGAGACGGCGGTGCTATAGGCGAGAGTTCCGCCTGCGGTGCGAGTGGTGCGGACGGAGCAAGAGCGGCAAGCGCAGATGGCGGAGCCGCGGGGACCCTTGGGGCGCGAGGAGCTAGAGTCGCGACCGTCATCGTCATGGGAGCCCGTGGCGATTGCGGGGCTGGTGGCGCTCCGGGGGCAATGGGTTTCGCCGGGCTGCTGGCGGGTGCGACGCTTTGGGCGAAGGCAATCAGCTGCGGCGCGCGGGCGCTCAGGCAGGTGAGCCCCACAACGACGGCCAAGGCTGAGGCCAGCGGCATGACGCTAAGCTTGGGAGCTGCGTTCCGGGTACGATCGAGCATCTGACGGACGCGGCGGAAGAGCTGCGAACGGTTCCCGACTGCTCCGGCGGCGAGAACACCGGCGCGTTGCCATTGGGACAGCTCGGCTACTTTGGTCAGGGCGGCGGCGTAGGGCCGTGGTGTCCCGGTTGCGGCGATGACCCAATCGTCGCACGCCATTTCCCGTGCCAGCGACATCTGGTAGCCGAGCCAATAAACTGCAGGTTGAACCGGGAGCGCGGCTTCAATCAATCTTTGAGCCAGGTTGCTCCAGTCGTCGCGGCGATGCAGATGGGCGAGTTCGTGCAGGACGATTTGCTCCAGTTCGGAGTGTGAAAGCGTCTCAAGAAGCGTGCGCGGAAGCACGATCGCCGGGCAGAAGAAGCCAAGCGACATCGGCCCACTGACGTGGCTCGAAACGAGCAATTGCGGCTGACGGCGGATGCCGTGGGTCGTGCACAAACGACTGAAGCGCAGCTGCCAATCTGGCGACGCCGGCGTTGCGCTCGATTTCAGGCTTCGCAAAACGCAATATCCCGCGGCCAACCGGGCAAGCAGCACGAGCGAGAACATCAGCCACACCATTGCCAGCGCACGAAGAAACTTTGCCGAGTGAATGCGAATCAGAGAGTGTTCGGATGGCGATGCCGCGGGCAAGGGAGTTAGGGAGGAGTTTTGAGAAAGCGGCGTTTCCAGACCTTGCTGGGATGTTGACGCAGGGCTCTCCGCCGCAACCGAGTCGACGTGGGATGCATGAGTCTTGCGTCCCGGCCGGTCGACTGGTGCCGGCGCAGGCACGGGGACTCCCGCCGGACTTGGGGAAACAGCGACGACCGACTCGATTCGAGGCTCCAGCGCTGACGGGCGGGGAGTGAGCGGAGTGGTGAGCAGCGCGACGACCGCAAGCAAGGTCATCCAGAGGACGGTGAAGCGGGTCGTCGGGTTCAATCGCGGAAAGAATTTCAGAAGCAGCATCATGGCCGCCGCCAGAATTGCTCCCAGGCAGATTCCATTCAGAAGAGTGGTCATGGCAATATTCATGGACGTCATCTCTGCACTCCTTCACCTTCCACGATCATCTTCTTGATGCGGCGCAATTCCGCCCGACTGATGGTTTCTTCTTTCAAAAGATTCACGACCAAGAGTTCGCGCGAGCCTTCAAAGAAGCGGTTGACCAGATAACCGAGCGCGGTGCGGCTGGCTTCTTCCTGGGCGATGATCGGCTCGTAAACGAAGGCGCGAACCTTTTTGGTGTGCCGCAGGTAACCCTTGCCCTCGAGAATACGCAATGTAGTTAACACTGTGCTGTATGCCAGCGGTGGATCGTCGGTGAGTGACGCTGCGACGTCGCCGACAGTCGCCGCTCCCTTCTTCCAGAGTACTTTCATCAAGCGGAGCTCGCCTTCCGTCAGGTTCGGTGATTTTTTTCTCGCCAACGTGGTCCCCTTGGGAATGAACAATTAACTAATTAATAGTTCCCGTTTTATACCGCGGTGAGATTCAGCTTGTCAATTAATAAATTAATAGTTCACAAGTTTCGAGGAGGAGCCGCAGGTGGGTCGCACAATCAACTTGTGTTTCCGGAAGATATGGAATGGATTCGAGGGGCAGGAACATATTCAGGGGGGCAGTCTGCACCGCCTCTGCGCTCGCACCGCTTGCCGTGGAAGATCCTTATCCTCTTGGTTTCACTGTTCCGACAATCTGCGCGACGGTTTGAATCAAAGCTGCAGAATCGTTCTCTAATAGTTTGTCCGACTTTTCCACGCAAGCTGTGGCACCCTCATTTAAAGCCTCCTCTTCGGTTGATTCTGAGAATGCCGCCAGGACGACCACGGGAATACGCTTTGTTGCGGCATCCTTTTTCAGCGCCTTAATTACGTCGAGGCCTGAGATTGTCGGTAACACGAGATCCAAGACAATCAGATCAGGCAATGTCTCGCGCGCTGCACGTAGACCCGCCTCGCCGTTGTGGGCAGAGTGAACGTTGTATCCCGCTCCGGTAAGCGCTCTTTGAACTGCGATGCGCATAAATTTGCTGTCCTCGATAAGAAGTATTTCTCGATTCTTATCTAATAGCGATCTGACGGTACGAGCCAAGCCGTCGAAACTATATGGTTTTTGCAGGAACTTTCCGAAGCCGATGTCTTGGCGCGCCAACGGACGATCTGGGTATCCGGACACAAAGACAACGGAAAGCGCTGGCCGCATTTCCAGCAGGGATTTGGCCAGTTCCAACCCTCCCAAGCCGGGCATCACGATGTCAGTGATTAAAACCTGAATCGCATGATCGTGGCTCCGGCAAATCTTCATCGCTTCTTTTCCATTCCCGGCCTCAAGCACGGTGTAACCCTTGGATTCCAAGTACAATCGACAGACGTTGCGAAGAGCGGCTTCATCCTCTACCAAGAGAATTGTCTCAGTCCCCGCGGATGGCACCTGGGCCAATAGGAGGCTCTCGTCGAAATCGGCAACGGCATCGAAACGGGGAAGATAGATCTTGAAAATGCTGCCTTTGCCAGGTTCGCTGTAAACCCAGATAAATCCCTGGCTTTGCTTCACAATTCCGTAAACCGACGGTAGACCCAAACCTGTGCCTTTTCCTGCTTCCTTGGTCGTAAAGAACGGTTCGAAGATATGAACCTGAGTCTCGGCGTCCATGCCGGTGCCGGTATCACTGACCGCCAACAGAACGAATTGCCCCGGCGGGACCATGACCCCTTGATAGTAAGAGGCGTCCAGTGTCACGTTACTCGTCGCGATCGTGAGACGCCCACCCTGTGGCATGGCATCCCGCGCGTTGACCGCCAGGTTCATGATGACCTGCTCCATCTGACCTCGATCAGCCCGCACGGTACCGACCTGAGGATCGAGTTGCAGCAGCATTTCGACATCTTCCCCTAGCAAACGCGGCAACAGTTTCGCCAAATCATTCACTACGTAGTTAAGATCCAGGACAGCGGGTTCAAGCACCTGTCTCCGACTGAAGGCCAATAGTTGGCGAATCACCGTGGCGGCTTTGGAGCTGACATCTTGGATGTGAGTGGCATACTCAACTATTTTTTTAGGGTTAGTAGAGGATTCGTCCAGAAGCTGTGCGTAACCGCTGATAACCATCAGCAGGTTGTTGAAATCATGTGCTACACCACCCGCTAGGCGGCCAACCGCCTCCATTTTTTGCGCATGCTCAAACTGCTTTCTCAAAGATCGTCGTTCGGTGATGTCCTCGACGAAGACTTCGAACCCGCTCGCGCCCTCCTGCTCGCGTCCCAGTTTCCGGCCAGCTAGCCGTACCATGATCCTCACTCCATCTTTGCGCTTCCATGGGGTTTCGTAGCGAGCGGCGGGACCTTCCGATTTGTAAAGGGCAATTGCGCGCTGGTGCTCGGTTGGATCCAGGAACATGCCGGTGGCGGCGTTGAGTCCCAATAGTTCCTGCTGAGACTGGTAGCCCAACATATCGACGAATGCCGGGTTCGCCGCGGTTAGGTGGCCATTCTGGTCAACCCGATATATGCCGTAGGGGGCGTGCTCAATGGTTGAGCGATACTCTGATTCCGATCGTCTAAGAGCCTCCTCGGACTTCTTGCGCTGGGTAATATCGAAAAAGGTCACGACGCTGCCTACAACGCGGTTGTTGTGGCGTACTGGATGGGACCAGTACTCGGCGGGGAATCTAGTTCCGTCTGCGCGCCAGAAAACTTCGTCGGCCACGTGCGTACCATCCCCCTGGCGGAAAGCCTGGAAGATCTTGCATTCCTCCTCGGGGTAAGCGCGCCCATCCGGCCGGGTGTGATGCATCAGTCGATGCATGTTCTCTCCGAGTAGTCCCGAGTCGTGACTGTAACTCAGCAATCGAAGACACGCAGCATTGCAGAGAGTGCAAACTCCTTCAAGATCAACGGTGTAAATCGCCTCCGCAGTGGAGTCGAGCAACAATCGCAACTGCTCTTTAGACTGCCATTCCAAGTTTAGTGTTTTACCATCCTGACAATTAGTGGTTGGTCACGCTGCTCTGTGACTCGAGTCTTGTCACATCTCTAGAATGCGCCACACGCGAAGGAACAAATAGTTGGCGTTGGCAATGGTGGAGTAACAGAAAGAATGATGTATGTACCACTTTAGTTTATGGTGTCGTTACTGGGGAAAAACCTGGAGTCTTTGAATCATCTTGACCAAGTCGGCCAGAGAGTTTGCTTGCATCTTCTCCATCGCGCGGCTGCGGTGAACCTTTACAGTGTTTTCTGCAGTTCCAAGCTGGGCCGCGATCTGCTTGTTGAGCATGCCGGAGACGACCATCTCGATGACCTCACGCTCTCGGGGACTCAGACATTCGAACCGTTCTCGTAGCACTGCGAGCTCCGCCTCTTGTTGGCGCCTGGTTCGATCCCTTTCGAGCGCCAGGTCAATCGCATCCAAAAGGTCTTGGTCGCGGAATGGCTTGGTGAGAAACTCCACGGCTCCGGCTTTCATGGCCCGTACCGTCATTGGAATATCGCCGTGCGCCGTGATGAAAATGATCGGAATCTGAATATCGGCCTCGGCGAGCCGCCTCTGCAGGTTGAGCCCGCTGATTCCTGGCAACCTGATATCGAGAATGAGGCAACTGGGCACGTTCGGAAGCTTGCTTGCCAGGAACCCCTGCGCGGACTCGAACAATTCGACATGCAAACCCATGGAGCCGATAAGGCGATTGATTGCGCTCCGCACCGAGAGATCGTCATCGACAACGAAAACGATGGACTTGGGTTCGCTCATGAGACAACAGCGCCATTGGCAGGCAAAGTAAACTGGAACAGCGCACCCTGGGAACCTGATTCGAGGGACAGCTGACCTCCATGGGACTCTATTATGGAATAGCTGATCGAGAGCCCCATTCCGATACCTTTGGGTTTCGTGGTGAAGAAGGGCTCGAAGATGCGGTTTACCAGCGCCCGCTCGATTCCTGGCCCAGAATCTTGAACCTGGACCAAAACACCATCTCGGTTCCTTGCCGACCGGATCAGAATTTCCGGCCTCCCATTTGTTGTGGAAGTCGTTGCTTCAATGGCGTTCATGATCAGGTTAATCAATACCTGTTGCAACTGCACCGGGTCGCCGGGGACCCGTGGCAGGTCAGATTCCAGCTCGAGACGTAGGGAGACACGGTTTCGAGTGCACTCATTGCGCAGGAGCACGCTTACGTCTTGAATGATCCGGTTGATGTCCAGTTCCGCCCGGTTTGGAGACTCTTTCATCAGTAAGCCACGAATCCGAAAAATGACGGCGCTTGCGCGAGTGGCGTCGTTCACAATTTCCTCAATCGCCGCCCGTAATTCATCCGCTTTCCAGGTCGCACCGTCGAGTCGGCGCAAGCAGAAATTCCCGTTGGTGACGATTGCAGTGAGCGGTTGGTTAACCTCGTGAGCGATTGCCGACGCCAGTTCTCCCATCGCAACTACACGGGTAACGCGGGCAAGATCTTCTTGTGCCTGACGCAATTCATCTTCGGAGCGCTTCCGGCCATCGATGTCGGTCGTTGTTCCATACCATTTGACGACTTTTCCCTCGTCATCACGCTGTGGCACAGCGCGAAGCAGAAACCATCGGTAGGTCCCGTCCGCTCGCCTAAGGCGCGCCTCCTTCTCGAACGGCTGCCCCGCCGCAAAGGCTGTGCGCCATTCTTGCTCTGCGCGATCTTCCGGATGCACTGCATTCTTCATCCAGCCCCAGCCCAATCCATCCTCCACGGACAGACCCGTGTACTCCCGGAAACGCTGATTCAAGAAATCGGCGGAGCCGTCGGGCGATTTGCTCCACACCATAGCTGGAAGTGTGTCGATCACCAGCCGGAGCCGGTCTTCACTTTGGCGCCGGTCTACAGAGGATGTGGTGACGGCCGCCAAAAGCACGATCAAGGCGGCAATGACAACTGCAGAGTTGGCAACCGGGGGGATGCTCACGGCGTGGGAAAGGTCGGGAAGAGAAGCGGGGATGAAACTTGCAGCCGCCATTCCCGTGTAATGCATCGCGGAGACAGCGACTCCCATCAGAGTGGCGCTGCCCAGCCTCCGCGGAACAGTCCATCTGGTCTCCTCCCGCAGATCGAACGCCATGAGCAACGCGATCAGAGAAAACACGATTGCGAGCAAGATGGAACAGGTCACCAGCAGGGGGGAGTACCGGGTAGTGGCAGGTAATCTCATTGCGGCCATGCCGATGTAGTGCATACCGGCGATGCCCGCGCCCATAAGTGTGCTGCCGGTCAAGGCCTCAACGCGATCCATTTCGTGGCGGCTCGCCACATACAGAGCGACCGCGGACGCAAGCACCGCCACCAGGAGTGAGGCCAGAACTGTGGGCCAGTGATAGTCGACGGGTACCGGCAGGTGGAAGGCCAGCATCCCCTTGAAGTGCATCGCCCAGATGCCGATGCCCATCGCAAGAGCGCCACAGCTCAACCAGGCGAACCGAACCCGGCCGCGTGCGGCGGTTACGCGTCCCGCCAAGTCGAGCGCGGCATACGAGGCCACGATGGCGATCAATACCGAGCGCGCCACTTCGCTGTAGTCGTAGGATCCAGTTAGAGTCGCGCTGGCAGAGATCATGCGAAGA
Source organism: uncultured Acidobacteriota bacterium (assembly GCA_963836945.1). Lineage (GTDB taxonomy): Bacteria > Acidobacteriota > Terriglobia > Terriglobales > Acidobacteriaceae > Sulfotelmatobacter. Next base: position 24,188 of record CAWILL010000017.1, on the reverse strand, counting down.
TCTCCTGTTCCGGGTTGGGAGACCCGGGTAAGTCACCGTCCCCTAAAACGACTTATTCGACGGCTACTTTCGTGCCCTTCTGAGGCTGACTCGACAAATGCTCAATGCGCGCGTCCAGCATCTCCCGGAGTGCCTTAAGAAACTCGACGCGCGAGTTGGCCAGGTGCTGTCGCGCAGCGGGCGAAATTCCCAGGTACTGGCGGACGGTGTCAACCATCTCGCGGCACGGGCATGGCTCATCAGCGGCATGCTCCCTCGCTGTTGATTGAGCTTCCTGTGGTTCGTTCATTGCGCCTCCTTCATTTCAACCGTCAACACACGATTCTCCAGCCGGGCTCTCGCCGGCAGTAATCCCGCCATCGACCGCGGCAGGCCAACATGGCGGCGAAGTGTACCGATCTCAACCACCAGTTCGTCGCCTTTCTTGAACAATCCGATTTCACCCTTGGTGGCAAACGGCAGCAGCACCCGAACCTCGTACGTCCCGTTGTGTTTCCCGAAGGTAAAGGGCTTCTCCGTCCGCGTCACCGCCGCCGGATCTTCCCCTCGAGGATACAGCACTCCGGCCAGCTCCTCCAGTCGTTGGCGCCCCAGGACTTCGTGCGCGAATAAGGGCACACGCTTCACCGGAACAGGTGCAAAGTATTCTTCGATCTCGTGCATAATCTTGTCCTGTGAAGTGTGCCACTCGTTGAACCAGGTATCGCTGACTTCAAGTGGGAGCAGCCGGTTAACAATGACCGCATCCACCGTCAGCCCGTGCAGGGAAAAATACACGAACGCACGTTCGGTTTCGCGCAGCACCATTTTCTCGGGGTTGGTAACCAGCCGAACACTGGTGGTGTTGGGGTCCTCCATGATCTCGTCTACGCCCTCCAGCTTGCCAAACAGGTCTCGGATATTTAAGAAGTAGCTGTCTGTGGGGAGTTCGAACGGCGCCACCCGATTGGCGATCGGCCGAACCGCCTTTAGGAAGTTCCGCTGGAAGGGAAAAATGTGCTTCATATACCAGTCGAGCGTGGTGGGCATGCTGATGAAGCGCATGGACTCGGCGGTGGGAGCGGCGTCGAGCACGATTACGTCGTAGCGCTGTTCGCGTCGGTATTGGTTGACATACATCATCGCGCTGAGCTCTTCCATGCCGGGCAGGATCGCAAGCTCCTCGGCCTCCACCCCGCTGATACCGGTGGTGCGCAATACCGAAGTCACGTAGGAAGAAATCTCCTGCCAATGCCGCTTGATCTCCTTCTGAATGTTGAGTTCCTGGATCCAGAGCCGGTCACCCACCTGTAACGGATCGGAAGTTTGGAGGTGAAAGAGGTCGGTTTCCAAATCGAAGGAGTCTCCCAGGCTGTGTGCCGGGTCGATGCTCATGACCAAGGTGCGGTAGTTAAGCGCGGCCAGTTTGATGCCGGTGGCGGCGGCCAGGCTGGTCTTTCCTACACCGCCCTTGCCGGTGAACATCAGGATTCTCATATCCCAATTATTGTAATGGTCCCTGTATATCGGAGGGATGTGTGGCAAAAGAGGTGAAGAACGACCACGGCGAGGCCGGGGCTAGCGATCTCGGGCGATCCAGATTCGCCGGCCGTAGAAGGCAAGATTCAGAGCGCAGATGATCCCCCCTGCAATCGTGAGGACGGTCGCAGAGACGTCCGGATAGACCAGCTTATCGAGGGAATGGAGAAGGAACCCACCCTGGTACGGCTCGACTCCGGACTTGGCTTCAAGCCAGTTCTCCAGCACGGTCAAAGGACATGGCCAAGGGAGCAGTTCTGTAAGGGTTCCCCAAACGAGAGAAGCGATACGCCGGCAGCGTAGAATCTTGCGCAAGTGTGTGGCCAGGGCGCCGAAGACTACCCACAAATGAAGAGCGCATGCCGGAAGGGAACGAAAGTCGCAAGCTCAGAATAGAGACTCGAAGCCGCCTGCATTCCTCAGAATTTACCGCACCGACAGTTCGACTATTGGCGCGATCGACGTGGGCGCCGTTCCAAAATCCAGACTCGCAACGGCCCGTGGCGAGTTCGTGCCATGGATGGCAGATACTGGCATCCCGCAGCCTGGGAGCAGGAATAGTATTGATGCAAAACGATCATGCGGAAAATTATCCATGTGGACATGGACGCGTTTTACGCTTCTGTTGAGCAGCGCGATGATCCCGAAGTACGCGGGAAGCCCGTGATCGTTGCGTGGAAAGGCAATCGCTCGGTGGTTTGCGCGGCTTCGTATGAGGCGCGGGCCTTCGGGGTACGCTCCGCCATGCCGGCGGTGCGCGCGCAACGGCTGTGTCCCGATGGAATCTTTGTGCCTCCAGATTTCCCACGTTACCGAGCGGTGTCGAAGAACGTCCATGAGATCTTCAAACGTCACACAGACTTGATCGAACCGCTGTCCCTTGACGAAGCCTACCTGGACGTTACCGAGAACAAGGCCGGCCTGCCCACAGCCACCGTGGTAGCGCGTACTATCCGCGAACAGATCCGCCGGGAATTGCACCTAACCGCCTCTGCTGGCGTGGCGCCCAACAAGTTCCTGGCAAAACTCGCCTCGGACTGGCGCAAGCCCGATGGACTTTTCGTGATCCAGCCCGAAGAAGTAGATGCGTTTCTGCTGCCCTTGCCGGTTGGACGCCTACCCGGAGTTGGGAAAGTCACCGAAGAGAAGCTAGCGAACCTCGCAATAAAGACTGTGGGCGAATTGCGATATCTAGAGTTGTCCGCCCTTGAGGACAAATTTGGGCGCTACGGAGTGCGCTTGCACGAACTCGCCCGCGGTATCGACCAGAATCCAGTCGTTCCGGATCGACCGACGCAGTCGATTTCGGTCGAGGACACGTTCGAGCATGACCTGCCGCTCTCAGAAACCGAACCCATTATCCGGCGCCTTGTGGAAAAGCTCTGGTCCGCTTCGCGGAAACAGTCGCGGGTCGCTCGCACGGTGGTCCTCAAGCTGAAGACGAGCGACTTCAAGATCCTGACGCGAAGCTACACTCCGAGCTCTCCACCATCCGCTTGCGAAGAACTGACTGAGATCGCTCTAAAGCTGCGAGAACGAGTGGATCTCCACCCAGGGCGACGCTATCGGCTTGTGGGCGTTGGCCTGAGCAACTTTCGGGAGGCGGAAGAGACCACCGGACAGCCAGCGCTGTTCGAATGACACTATCTCAGTCAGCGGCAGCTGCACTCGGCTGCTGCTTCATCATCTCCTCCATTCCTTTCTTCATTTCTTTGGCGGTCGGTTCCGCCTTGTGTGTAGCCACCATCCATGTGTAGCCATCCGGGTCGACGACGGTGGCGCAGCGATCACCCCAAAACATGTCCATCACGGGACCTTGTGATGTGGCGCCGAGCTTAGCCGCTTTTTCGGCAACCTTATCCGCGTTCTCCACGTAAATGTAGAGGGTAGCAGGAGAGGCGCCGACGCTCTTGGCGCTTCGTCTCCCCATTTGCTCGCTTTCCTGCCCTAGCATCAGCGTCGTGCCGCGCAACGTGAGTTCAGCATGCATTGGTTTTCGGTCAGGCCCATTCATGATGCCACGTTTGGTGAAACCAAAAGCCTTTTGATAGAAGCTCACCGCAGCCGGAATGTTGGAGACGGTTAGCGCGGCGGAGACGGCGCTGTACTGCTTCCTGTTTAGCGGATCAATCTTTTTCTTTGCCATGGTCCTCCTTTCGTGGAGAATCATTGTAGCGAAAGAAGTAAGATGTCGCATCCGGCTCAATCCGCACTCCTTGAGGCCCGTACTCAGTACCCTGTCGCCCGCGTTCCGCAACCAGGTCGCAACCTGCTTTCGTTCGCGCCGATCTGCCGGGCCGAGGCCGCGCTAGCGCAACCCTGTGATTTCTCCAGCCGTGCTCGCGCCCACGATATGCTCGAGGAGCTGGTTCGCATTGGGTGCCTCAGGCATGAGCGGTTCTCGGGCTGGAAGGTGGACCTGTTGCCTGGTGCTCATATCGTGTTCGGTGAGGCTGCAAACCAGTCAAAGCGATTTGACCCCTCCATTCGCATCTCCCAATTCTCGCTGGCCCGCGACCCAGCGATAGATACCCGCCACGCTCCGCGTTTCTCAGCAAGTAGGTGCCAGGTACCCGCAACCATTTCCCTACATAGCTGAGCGTCGCCGGGATTCTGCAGGTCAGTCGGCACTGGCATGGCATGGCAATTTTACCGAAGAGTCTGGTCGCGCATTGGATGGTGCAAACAGGTTGAAGCCGCGAGGCGCGGCGGGTCACGGCGACCTTCAACAACCTTATCCACAATTCGTGTTGAAAACCGAAAGGAGTGCGAGCACGACAACAAAAGCGGCCCCACAAATATTCTTGTTACTAAGAGGCGAATCCGAGGAGAGCCCGAGCAGGGTAGGGAATAGGAAAGGCTGCGACTTTGGTTATGCTCCAGCCATCAACTCCTGCGAGAGAGCCGACCGCGTGGATACATGCACCGTCGCAGCCCTTGATGTAATCACTGCTTTCGCAGTTCCAAACCCCAACTTCTCCTCGCAGAGCCAGTCGGTTTTTTCGGGTCTGGTTGCTCCATCAGGTTGCCCTGCGGGGCAGATCACCCAGCCTACTTCGGATTGACAAGTTTTTATTTCGTCAATCCTTTCAGCCGTCGACGCCAGCCAAATTAAATAGTTGCTTGATCGGTGTCAATGCAATTCTCAGGGTGAAAACGAAATATCTGTGAATGGAATTGTGGAAAACGTGGACGGTTAGGTCCTTCCTGCTTTCTCTTCGCGCCACGTCGCGCTGAACCGCTCCGCTAATCAACCCAGACTGCACAGGAGAACCGCCATGAGAATGCGCCCTAACCAAGTCTGTCCGATTCACAGATCGACGTCGTGCTGTGGGAGGGAGTTCATACCCACACCCAGGCTGATCAGGTTGGGAAGTTCAGCGAATTGAAGATGCGCATCATCTGCGTGGATATCGGGAACTGTGATCGCCGGCCGAGATGTGGAAACTCCTCAAGCGGAAGATTGTCGCGCAGGACAGGATTTGCCCCTCGTATCAACGTTGGCGGGACAGGCGTTTTACGCTCAAAGCAGCTTAGGCCTGAACATCAAACCGGATCGCCCGCACAAGAAAATGAGCCCCATGAACAGCCAGAATTCCTGTGCTACCACCTGGGCCTAGCTACATGTCGAGCGTAGCAAGGGAACTGCTTCTGGCTTTTCCAATTTCTATTTTCGACTGCGCGGCTTCGGCGGATCGGCAGGCCCTGAGGGTTCGGACGAAGCCGGCGCGGTGGTATTTTCCCGCGCATCCTTGGCCGGCAATTTCGCTGATTCCTTTACGACGGCCGCAGCGCGTTCCTTGCTGATATTGCACGCGGGATCGTAGATGCGGCATTGCGCCAGCGTGTACCTGCAGCCGCAATCGCAGGCCTCCGCGTTGAGCTTGTGCAACGCGACCATGCGCTGTTCCGGCGTCAATTTCGACGTGTCCACTCCCGGCAGCATGCTCGCCCGGTCTGCGTGCTTCAGAAACACTTCACCGGTATCTTCAAAAGTTTCGACTCGCGCCGGAACGGGCAGACCCAACAGCGCGCGCGCTTCGATTTCGTACAGCGCCGGATTGAACAGCCCGACATGCTTCTGCACCACTTTGCTGTCTGGATTGATGATGAACACTGTGGGCAGCGCGCCGATGCCTCCATAAGCGAGGCGCACTGGAACCGAGGTCGTCGCCACTGGATAGTTGATGCCCTGGTCTTTCACGAACTCGCGCAGCTGCTCCTGGTCGTCGTCATCCACATCCATGCCGATAATCTGCAAACGGTCCTTATACGCCTCCTGAATTCGGATCAGACTGGGGATTTCCGCGCGACACGGCCCGCACCAGGTGGCCCAGAAGTTCAGCAGCACCACTTTGCCCTTGTACGCTTCCAGACTGAGTTCTTTTCCGTTCACGTCTTTGGCCTTGAGTTCCGGCGCAGGATCGGGGTCGCGCACGAAGCGAATGACCAGCTGCTGTTGCTGCTGCTGTTGTTGTTGTTGTGGTGGTTGTTTCTGTAGCTGCGCGTGCGACTCTAGCGGCATCAGCGCCACCGCCAGGCCCGCCAGCGAGCACACCCCCAGCGCGATTCTCAGGCTCTTCCCGCATTGGCGCATCCGGTCCATAAGGCCTTAGTAGAAGATCATACCCGGGAGCGATTGCCAAGCGCGCGTGGCCGGTGTTCGGTTACTTGTGGGATTAAAGATAGTCGTCCCGAAAGGCCAGCGGGCAGGCAGTCCGGCGTAATGCACGAGGTCGCGGAAACGCGGGGAAGAACCGAACGCATCCACCCCTACATCATCCTGGTAGGGTCAGGCCCCCCGCGGCGACCAAAGACGTTGCCCGCTGCCCGATCTTGAGTGAAATGGCGATGTAAGTGCGCCGGGATAAACTGGCATGAAGGTGTGTCCAGCGAAGGCTGGCGCATTCAGAGGCGACGAGACACTCTGGCGGGGTTGCTGCAGCAGCACGATGGCAAGGATGTGCTAAGCAACTGGAGAAGCCCTCCTCGCCCCGTCGCGAAATCGGCGGAGAAGGAAATCGTATAACCGGTAACACCGGGAAGTCGGTGGGTGAGGAGGGAAGGCTGCGGATCAAGGAGAAGACTCTTCCCTGGACACGTACCCGACTCCGAGCGGGACTGCGCGTGTCCCACGAGTGGCCGAGTGTGCGGCCACACCGCTATAGCGGGTCGCTATTCATCCGAGATAAGAACCGAATGCGCCAGTTCCTCTACCAACTTGCGCTCGCTCGTGATGCCGTACAGATACCCGATCAAGAGAATGCGCAACAGCGGATGCACTTGGCGTGGCGCTGGTTCACGGGTTTGGGATTCGATCAGGAGATCCCACATCACTCGACGTTCTCCAAGAACCGGCCGGGGCGGTTTCAGGAGTCGAAGCTGTTCGAGCAACGGTTCGAACAGATCGTGCGCCAGTGTGTGGACATGGGATTGGTGCAGGGCGAGCATCTGTCGGTGGATGGCAGCTTCGTGGAAGCCATTGCGGCCAAGGAGAGCCGGATCCCGCGCAAACAGTCGAGGGAAGCAGCCCAGGTCCATCACACCGTGCGCAAGTATCTGCGGGAAGTAGAAGAGAAGAACCCAGTGCGGCTGCCAGGAAGAACTGCTCCGAACGAATTTTGTTCGTCGTAAACGCAGCCCGATCTGATTCCGGGCCGGTGCCATCGCGACGCCGATGGAAGACGCCCGCAAGAATACTGCCTGACGCAGCAGCTACCGGTGCCCCGTGAGAAACGTGCTTGTCTTCTTCGGCGATTCGCGGCTATCCGCCGCCGCCGCTCGCGTGACACTGGTAACAATTGATGCTGTTGTACACATACCCATTCACGTTGTCGTGATGGAAGTTAGCGGCGTTGTTGCCGCCGTGGCAAGCCGTGCACTGGAATATCGAGTAGTCGTTCGAATTCGTATGGCAGGTGGCGCAAACGCCGTTTGCGTTGCCATGGGTAATCGAGAATTGCGTGTACTGCGTGTGATTGAACGTCGCACCAGTCCAGGCGGTCGTGGTGTGGCAAGTCGTGCAGGTGGTCGGGAAGAACGTCGGCTGCGCGGCGTGGCCGGGATTCGTGGTGTTGTTGTAATCGGTCTGATGGCAGCCGATACAGGTCGTGGGCAACGTGGTGTAGTTGCCGTTGACGTGGCAGTCGGCGCATGCCCTGGGCGGCACGGTATGTGATCCGGTCAGGGGGAAAGCCGTGTTGTTGTGATTAAACGTGGAATCTGTCCAGACAGTGGTGTCATGGCAGAGTTCGCAGGTTGTCGGGAATCCGGCCGTCGCGTGCGCCGGACTGGTGGTGCCGGTGTAGTCCTTCTGGTGGCACGTATAGCACAGTGTGCTGTTCAGAGAATAATTGCCGTTGACGTGGCAGTCGACGCAAGCCCGCGGCGGGACCGTATGCGCTCCCGTTAACTGGAAGCCGGTGGTGGTGTGGTTAAACGTGGCATCGGTCCACAGATTGGTGTCGTGACAGGTTTCGCAAGTTGTCGGGAACGCAGCCGCGACGTGGTTCACCGGCGTGGTCGCGTTGTTATAGTCGGTCTGATGGCACGTGACGCAAGCGGTGCTGGTCAGGTTGTAATTATTGTTGACGTGACAATCCGTGCAGGCTCTGGGCGGCACGGTGTGACTGCCCGTGAGTGGGAACCCGGTAGTGCTGTGGTTAAACGTGGCATTGAGCCAGGTGCTGGTGGTGTGGCACTGGTCACAGGTCTGCGGGAAATTCGAAGTTACGTGATTGGGATTGGTCGTTCCCTGATAGTCCTTTAAGTGGCAGGTGATGCAGGCTGTGCTGTTCAAGCTGTAATTGTTGTTGACGTGGCAATCGGTGCAGGCGCGCGGCGGAACGGTGTGCAGCCCGGTGAGCGGGAACCCGGTGCTGTCGTGATTGAACGTGGCACTGAGCCAGGTGCTGGTGCTGTGGCACTGGTCGCAGGTCTGCGGGAAGTTCGCCGTCACGTGATTGGGATTCGTCGTTCCCTGATAGTCCTTTAAGTGGCAGGTGATGCAGGCTGTGCTGTTCAAGCTGTAATTGTTGTTGACGTGGCAATCGGTGCAGGCGCGCGGCGGCACGGTGTGCAAGCCGGTAAGCGGGAACCCGGTGCTGTCGTGATTGAACGTGGCACTGAGCCAGGTGCTGGTGCTGTGGCACTGGTCGCAGGTCTGCGGGAAGTTCGCCGTCACGTGATTGGGATTCGTCGTTCCCTGATAGTCCTTTAAGTGGCAGGTGATGCAGGCCGTGCTGTTCAAGCTGTAATTGTTGTTGACGTGGCAATCGGTGCAGGCGCGCGGCGGAACGGTGTGCAAGCCGGTAAGCGGGAACCCGGTGCTGTCGTGATTGAACGTGGCACTGAGCCAGGTGCTGGTGCTGTGGCACTGGTCGCAGGTCTGCGGGAAGTTCGCCGTCACGTGATTGGGATTCGTCGTTCCCTGATAGTCCTTTAAGTGGCAGGTGATGCAGGCCGTGCTGTTCAAGCTGTAATTGTTGTTGACGTGGCAATCGGTGCAAGCGCGCGGCGGAACGGTGTGCAGCCCGGTGAGCGGAAACCCGGTGCTGTCGTGATTGAACGTGGCACTGAGCCAGGTGCTGGTGCTGTGGCACTGGTCGCAGGTCTGCGGGAAGTTCGCCGTCACGTGATTGGGATTCGTCGTTCCCTGATAGTCCTTTAAGTGGCAGGTGATGCAGGCCGTGCTGTTCAAGCTGTAATTGTTGTTGACGTGGCAATCGGTGCAAGCGCGCGGCGGAACGGTGTGCAGCCCGGTGAGCGGGAACCCGGTGCTGTCGTGATTGAACGTGGCATTGAGCCAGGTGCTGGTGCTGTGGCACTGGTCGCAGGTTTGCGGGAAGTTCGCCGTCACGTGATTGGGATTGGTGGTTCCCTGGAAATCCTTCAGGTGGCAGCTCACGCAGGCGCCGCTGGTCAGATTGTAGTTGTTGTTGACGTGGCAGTCCGTGCAGGTACGTGGCGGCACGGTGTGCAAGCCGGTCAAGATAAAGCCGGTTGTGGAATGATCAAATTTTGCGTCGGTCCACTGCACGGTATCGTGACACTGCTGGCAAGTCGTCGGGAAGCCTGTATGGGGCACCGGTGACGTGGCGTTGTTGAAGTCCGTCTGGTGGCAACTGATGCACGTTGTAACCGTGATGTTGTAGTTGTTGTTGACGTGGCAATCGGCACACTGGCGCGGCGGCACCATATGCGAGCCGGTCAGCGGGAAGCCCGACTGGGAGTGATCGAAGGTTGCGGGCTGCCAGGCTGCGGTGTTGTGGCAGATGTCGCAAGTCTGCGCGAATCCGCCGGCAACGTGGTTCGGATTCGTGGTTCCCTGGAAATCCTTGAGGTGGCACGATACGCAAGTGTTGGTGGTCAGGTTGTAGTTGTTATTGGCGTGGCAGTCGGCGCAAACCCGCGGCGGCACGGTATGCGCGCCGGTGAGCGGGAAGTTGACGCTGTTGTGGTCGAAGGTGGCCGGCGACCAGCCTGCGGTGGTATGGCAGGTGTTGCAGGTCTGCGAGAATCCGCCGGCAACGTGGTTGGGATTCGTAGTTCCCTGGAAATCCTTGAGGTGGCACGAGACGCAGGCGGTGTTGTTTAAAGTGTAGTTGTTGTTCACGTGACAATCAGTGCAGGCGCGCGGTGGCACGGTGTGCAGTCCGGTGAGCGAGAACCCGGTGCTGTCGTGGTTGAAGTTCGCGTCCGTCCAGTTGCTGGTCGTATGGCACTGCTCGCAGGTCTGCGGGAAGTTCGAAGTCGCGTGGTTGGGATTCGTTGCTCCTTGGAAATCCTTGAGGTGGCACGACACGCAGGCCGTGCTGTTCAGGTTGTAGTTGTTGTTGACGTGACAATCGGTGCAGGCGCGAGGTGGAACGGTATGCAGTCCGGTGAGCGAAAATCCGGTGCTGTCGTGGTTGAACTTCGCGTCCGTCCAGTTACTGGTCGTATGGCACTGCTCGCAGGTCTGCGGGAAGTTTGAAGTCGCGTGGCTGGGGTTCGTAGTTCCCTGGAAATCCTTGAGGTGGCACGAGACGCAGGCGGTGTTGTTTAAAGTGTAGTTGTTGTTGACGTGACAATCGGTGCAGGCGCGGGGTGGGACGGTATGCAGTCCGGTAAGCGAAAACCCGGTGCTGTCGTGGTTGAAGTTCGCGTCCGTCCAGTTGCTGGTGGTATGACACTGCTCGCAGGTCTGCGGGAAGTTTGAAGTCGCGTGGTTGGGGTTCGTTGCTCCCTGGAAGTCCTTCAGGTGGCATGACACGCACGCGGTGTTGTTGATGGTGTAGTTGTTGTTGACGTGGCAATCGGTGCAGGCGCGCGGCGGCACCGTGTGCAGTCCGGTGAGCGGGAATCCAGTTTTATTGTGATCGAATGTCGCGCCCATCCAGCTGCTGGTGGTGTGACAGGTCTCGCAAGTCTGCGCAAATCCGCCAGTGACGTGGTTGGGATTCGTGGTTCCCTGGAAATCCTTGAGGTGGCACGTCACACAAGCAGTGCTGTTCAGGGTGTAGTTGCCGTTGACGTGACAGTCGGAGCACTGGCGCGGCGGATCTGTGTGCAATCCGGTCAAGGTAAAGCCGGTGGTGGAGTGATCAAACTTGCCGTCGGTCCACTGCACAACGTCATGGCACTGCTCGCAGGTTGTGGGGAAGCCGGCGTGTGCGACCGGAGTCGTGGCGCTGGTGAAATCTTTCTGGTGACAGGAGAAGCACGCCGAGCTGGTCAGGTTGTAATTGTTGTTGACGTGGCAATCGACGCACTGGCGGGGCGGATCCGCGTGCCCTCCAGTCAGAAGGAACCCGGTCAGGCTGTGGTCAAACTTGGCATTGAGCCAGTTGTCGGTGGTGTGACAGCCTTCGCACGTGGTCGAGAACTTGGCGGTAACGTGGTTCGGATTGGAAGTGTTCTGAAAGTCCGACTGGTGACAGGAGAAGCACGCCGTGGACATTGTCTGGAACTTGCTGTTGGCGCCGCCCTTGTGGCAGGCATCACAGTCGACCGCTGCGTGGGCACCGGTCAGCGGGAAACGATTGTTGTGTTCCTGCACATCTTTAATCGCGACCGTCCATCCGCGGACGGTGTGGCATTGCTCGCAATTGGCGCCCAGTTGGCGCTTGTGAATATCGGCGTGGCAGTCCTGGCAGCGTTGACCAACGTTGGAGAAAACCATCTTCACGTGACACTGGGTGCAGGCGACAGCCGCGTGCATGCCGCGCAGAGGATAGCGCGTCTGGTTATGGTCGAACTCCGGAACTGCGCGGATCGGCCTCCAGCCATTCGCGGTGTGGCAGTTCTGGCACGGGATCGCCAGGCTGCCGTGTGGACTGTGCCTCACATCAGCGACCTGCGCAGGCACAGTTCCCAGGAGTCCGGAAAGCGCAAGTACCAAAGCGAAAACGATTTTTAGTTTGGGCGTGACCCCAGCGCGCATGACCTGCCCCCCGCTTGCGTTCCCTAAACTCAAGAATTTAGAAAAACGTAGCCGAAGACAAATTGAATATCGGCTTCCGCAATTCGCAGTCCAACTCGAGTAACGAGTTCAAGAGCTTAGCCCGAAGTTACGCCAGTGACGGTCAGAACGTGCTCTGCGTCAATGGTCTAGTCCCACCAAACGGGCCGTTGCCTGGGTTCTTCGTGCAAGTCCTGCCATCCGATTAGCAGGTTTTCTCTTCAATGCGGCGCGGATTTAAAACAGAAGCGGCTGTACAAATTACTCCACTCAGCCGTAACGGCAACTAGCGGAATAACGAGCGTTATTTAGATATACATCGTCAGAAGATGTGGAAGGGGGCCGAAGGTTGTAGTCCCCCGCGAACACAGAAGTGTCTGTTTACATCAGGTGTCTCTTACCATGTCGGAGGTGTCAAGTACTTTTCGAGCACACTGCAGCATGCACTCGGTGAAGAGCGCCATTTCGTCTCGTTGAAAAAGTGCCGTGTCCAACCAAGGCTCGCTCGCAATCCGAGTTCAACCGCAGATCTCGGTTTTCCCAGTTCGCTACCCAGATTCGTGGAAATCATCCTTCAGCAGCCACCGCAGAATGTGCTGTGCATCCTGGCGATCCGTCTCTTGTTTGCGTTCGCGCTTCCTGGCGGTCTCGGTGGCGTCCCCGATCCACAACTCGAAGTTCAGCTCCGCCAGGTGTCGCTCGAACCAGCGCGCATGTCCACTGGCTTCCATGCCCACACGCACCTTCGCTCCCTGGGCGGCCAGCTCACGGTAGAACTTCTCGGCTGCCTCATGGTGCTCCAGTCGGCGCTCCTCGCACTCCCCAGTTTCACGATCGATAAATGCAATTTGTTGGGCAATCGGCCTTTGCCAATGATTTTGTCCCCGCTGACCCGATTGTCTGGACACAGTCGCAGCCAGGAAACAAAATGGTGCTCCTCTTCCACTTACTCATATCCCATCCCGCTTCACTGAGAATCGTCATGGTCGTGGTGACGTCAATCCCGTCGATTTGGGTCAGGTCGGTCGCTGCAAATTTAAAGGAAGTTCAACCTGAGTAACCTGAGAAGAGATCGCCAAATGCGATAGGTAGGCGTCCGGCTGCAATCCGGCACAATCTTTTCCTCAGCTGACAAGCGCTCCACGGCGCGGTCGATAACAGTGCCAAGTTCGGCGGCGTACTTCGCCTCGCGCCCCATTGCCAGAGCGCTGCGTGCGTCGTCGACGCTGAACCATGTGGGGTTGCGATTTTGTTCTTGGGGAGGTTGGGTGTGACTGACTTGCAGGAGGAAAGCCTTCACAACGAATTCTCGGATACCATTGCGCAGCTTGAAGTCGCCTTTTGGCTGCAGGTAGAGGTGAAAATGCTGCGGCTCGATTGCACCCACTGCCCCGGCCTCCTCCAAGGCCTCACGCTCAGCAGCTTGGCTTTGTGATAGCCGACGCGCAGTAGCTCCCTTAGGAAAAATCCACCTGTCTCCGCTAGTAGTCTTGACCAGCAGAAACTCGAAGGAGGCACCACACCTTCGATAGCAGACCGCCGCCACCTGGAGAGGAAGGAACCTTGCAGAACCCATGAACTCATTGTGCAACGAGAAATGTCGGCGTGGATGTTACAGAAGGGCCTACCTCCATATGCCGGCCTGCCAAAAGGAAGATGACTGAAATCAGGAGTGTTGAAAAACTCCATCGCTGGAAAATGACCGAAAAAACTTTGCGCCAGGATGTTTCGCTCGTTCTTGCACTTTAGGGGATCAACCCACCATTTACCAGAGCTATTTAGATGAGGTGATTCTGCAACAGCCAGCAGGCCGCCAGGCAGAAAACCGAGAAGTCGGGAATCGTTACGAGCGCCTGCTCCTAGACGCCGAGATCGAGCTGGCGGTTTTCTCGCTCGGCTGATCTGCACAGGCGGAACATCGCGCACAGTAAAAATGACCAGCGGTCAAAACGCGCTAACGGCGGATCACCTTTAGAAGGCTCGAAACAAGCAATAGTCCTCACTAGGATGTTCCCGGTTAAATGATACAATGCTTACAACAGTTACAATAGGGAGGATCGATGAAGCAAGCGCGTTCCATAGTGCTCAGTATGCGCCTGCCGGTGGAGAGTGGAAGACGTCTGAAGCGCATCGCGAATCGGCATGGCTGGACACCGAGTGATGCTAGCGCTCGCTTGGTGGAAGAGGGCTTAAGGCGGTCGGAATTTGCCTTCTTGGATTTTCGGGATTCACCGGCCGGCAGGCAGGCATATATCCAAGGGAGCACTCTGGCGATATGGGAAGTCATGTTGCTTCTTCGGAGCTACAAAGGAAATGTCAAGGACGTCGCCCGGCATCTGAAATGGCCCGAAGCGAAGGTTCGAGCTGCCCTTAACTACTCGGAGGCATTCCCCGGGGAAGTGAACGAGGCGATCGCAGAAAACGATTCAGCCGATTTCGACAGCCTAAAACGCATGCTTCCCCAAGCGGTAGACTTCGCCGCCAGAAAAACCAAGCGGGGCTAACATGCTCAAGCTGCTCCTCGATGAGCACATTTCCCCAGAGGTGGCGAATGGCGTTCAACGACGGAATCGATCGCTAGTCATCCACTCGATGGTCCAGTGGGAGAGCGGAAACTTTCTTGGCAAGGATGATTCTGTCTGCTTGTTGGAAGCAGCGGAGCAGCGGTTGACCCTGGTCACTTATGATCGCAGGACGATTCCTCCATTGCTGAAGCTCTGGGCAGAAGAAGAACGATCCCATGGCGGCGTGATCTTCGTCGATGAAAAGACCATCTCGCCGGCGGACATGGGGGGGCTAGTCCGCGCTCTGATTTCACTCGCTGGCGAGGCCGGGGAAATGGACTGGACCAATCAAGTGTATTTCCTGCGGAGCGGACGCTGACGACAAGACTTCCCCGCTGGACCCACGCGTATAGCAATACTGGCTTCAGTGCGCATCTTAAGTGAACTAGTAGCCTCGTCAATGAATGAACTTTTGAGAGCCGTTCGAACCGGCGCGCGTGCCCACTGGCCTCCATGCCCACACGTACCTTTTGCCCGCTTGCCGCAAGAGCGATAGAACTTCTCCGCCTCCTCGCGATGCGCGAGTCTTTTTTCCTGAAACTCTCCGGTGTCCCTATCCACAAAAGCAATTTATTGGAAGTTCGGCTGATAATCACAACCTATAATCAGCATGTTCGGCTCCTTGTGCGCCGGTTAAAACCGGCGAGGTGTAGTGAATGAAGGAGTCATACGAAAGTGGGTTAGCGACCCATATCGGCCCCGAGTCATGCGGAGCCGCTCGCGAGGGCGGCGTCGAAGCGTTGACAGGGGAAAGTGCGGGCCGGGTATTCAGCCGCGTAAGGAACTCTCCCCCACATCTGTGGGCAGAAGAGGGGTAACGGACGCTTCACGGTCCTGCGTCAGACGATTCGCAAACGGCTGCAAGCCAAGTTGAGCGAGGTGAAGGCCGAACTCAAACGACGCATGCATGACCCCATCCCGAAGTGGGCCAGTGGCTGCGATCGGTTGTGGGTGGACACATTCGTTATTACGGAGTGCCTACCAACCGCGCGGCGCTGTACACGTTTCGATTCCAAGTAGGTCGGCTCCGGCATCGCACGCTCTTGCGGCGCAGTCAGAAAGCCCGCGTGCTCTGGGACCGGATGCGGCGCCTGATCGACCGCTGGTTGCCTCCCGCCCGTACTTGTCATCCTTATCCCCTGCGCCGCCTGGGCGTTATTACCTGAGGTAAGAGCCGGATGCGCCAATCCCGCTTGTCCGGATCCGTGGAGGGGGTTATGGGCAACCATGATTCCTACTCCGACTCTCCCGAGCCCTTTGGTTGTCCGAAGGGAAGATGAGCGTAAACGCCTGTGGCTGTTCAAAAACTCCATCGCTGGAAAATGACCGAAAAAACTTTGCGCCAGGATGCCCTAGAAACAACTTTTTGATTTTCTGAGCATTTTGTATCCCCCACATTTTGGCTGTTTGGAAGGAAACTGGACTTTTTCAACAGCCACGCCTGGTTTCGTCAGTCAAGGGCAGAGAGAGTCCATAGGGCATGTAAAATGAAGCGCATCCGAAGAAATGAAGCATACCCGCCTCAAACTGATCTTCTTGCTCCCTCTGTTGATGGGGAAACCTGCGCTCTCGCAAATCACAACCTCTCAGTACGAGAACACCCGCACGGCCGCCACACTCTCCGAAAAAGTCCTGACGCCGCAGAACGTCACTCCCGAGCACTTCGGCAAACTCGGCGCGTTCAAAGTGGACGGCGCGGTTTTCGCACAGCCGCTCTACATACCCCATGTCGAAATCCCCGGACAGGGTGCGCACAACGTACTCTACGTCGCCACCGAGCACGACAGCGTCTACGCCTTCGACGCCGATCATCCCGGCAGCCTTCCCTTATGGAAAGTCAGCTTTCTCGACAATGCGCGCGGCACGACTCCTCTGTCAGAAGACATGGTGCAATGCCCATTTATTCGGCCGGAAGTCGGCATCACCTCTACGCCAGTCATTGACATCAAGACCGGAACGCTCTACGTGCTGGCCCGCACTGCAATCCGCCACGCGGTCGGTGACAACGAATATTTTCAGCATCTTCATGCGTTGGCAATTACCACGGGTGTCGAAAAATTCGGCGGCCCCAAACTGATCACGGCATCGGTGCCAGGCCGCGGCGCAGGCAGATCCGGCCGCCAGGTCGATTTCGATCCTCTCCACGAAAATCCGCGCGCCGCGCTCACCCTCGCCAACAACAACGTCTATCTGACCTGGGCTTCCTCCTGTGATGTCGATCCCTACCACGGCTGGGTCCTAGCTTACGACCCGCAAACGCTCGCCCAAAGAGCCGTGCTCAACGTCAATCCCGACGGCAGCGAAGCCGGAATCTGGCTCAGTGACACCGGCCCTGCCGTCGATTCCGAAGGCAATCTTTACGTGCCCACTGGCAACGGCACCTTCGACGCCACCAGCGGGGGACGCGACTACGGCGATTCCGTTCTCAAGCTCGACGGCTCATCCCTCGCAGTCCGCGACTACTTTACTCCGTTCGATCAAGCCGACATCCTCGCAGGTGATTCCGACGTCGGATCCAGCGGTCCCACACTGCTTCCCGATCAACCCGGCCCGCATCGTCATCTTCTGCTCCAACCCACCAAGCACTCCATGCTCTACGTGATTGATCGCGACCAAATGGGAAAATTTCACACCGACAGCGATGCCATCCCCCAACGGATTCACATGTCCGGCGAGGGCTTTGGCGCGATGGCCTACTGGAACAGCCACGTCTATTTCGCCGCCAACAACGACGCCCTCCGCGACTACTCCCTCGCTAAGGGGCAGCTCACACCGCACTCTTCGTCAGCCAACAAGTTCGAGATGGGTGCCACTCCTTCCATCTCAGCCAACGGCAACAAAGACGCCGTTGTGTGGGCCATCTCCACCAAAGTGTGGAACGGCACAGACGACAAGCCCGCCGTACTCTATGCCTACGACGCCATCAAACTCGGCCCACCACTCTACACCTCCGAGCAGAACGCCGCCCGCGATCGCGCCGGCATGGCCGTCCGCTTCGTAATCCCCGTCGTCATCAGCGGACGCGTCTACTTCGGCACCCGCAGCCAAGTCGAAGTCTACGGCCTCCTGAAGTAGCCACAACCGTGTAGGAGGTGGACGCATTCGCCGCCCGCTAGGGCAGCGTTAGGAACGACTTCTTTGGGACCCGCGCGAGGGGGCAAAACGTGCAGTGGCCTGACCTAAACAGTTACGCCGGTAAGCCGCAAAGAATGCGGCGTCTGCGGAGTGGGGCAGTGAACAAGAGTGAAGATACGTGTTCTTTCTGTTCTAGGTCTGCTGTCAATTGTTGCAAAATAGCCGATCAGCACAATGCGCAGCAGGAGTTTGGGATCGATCGAGGGGCGACCCGTGTCGCCGTAGCTGGTCCTTAAGCGCTCGCGCACAAACTCAAAACTGATGTGCTTGTCGATCAGCCGCAGCAGATGGTTCTCGGGAACCTGATCTTCCAGGCGGATAGAACAGCGCTTCAGAGCGTTCGTGTTGCCCCATCATGATCAGCAGGCCTCCGATGATCGAAATCCAGTGCAGCATGGGAAGGAACTTCTCCTTCTTAACAGGCTTTCTCTAAATCTCGCCCCGCTAATCTGAGCGACTTTTTCAACACCCACGGGATGTTACGCCAACTGGAAGATGGGTTGTTTGCTAGACTTCCCGCCGCGCCATCCAACCTGCACATCCCATTGGACTTGCCTGGATTCAATGTAGCCCAGCAAAGAAGTTCGGCCGACATAGACAAATCCATCCCCGCCGATTGTCTTAACATTGAGACCGCGAAGTGGGCAGGACAGAACGAAATATGGCCGAGATCGAGGCCCTGTATCGGCAACATGGGGCGGCACTGCTGTTGTTCGCGTCGTCGATTTCGGGTGACCGGGGTCGCGCTCAAGATGCGGTTCACCAAGTGTTTTTGAAGGCGATCGAGAACGGAAACGTAAGCCAAGCCATAAACAAGAAAGCCTATCTCTTTGCCTGTGTGCGCAACGCCGTTCTTAACGACGCCAAGGTTCAAGATCGAAATGCGCCTCTCGATGTCGACTCTGCATGGTTTAGTCCTCCTGACCGGGACTATGCCGGAGAGCAGAATCTGAGACGTGCGCTAGGCGAACTTTCGATTGATCAACGAGAAGTCATAGTTCTGCATGTGTGGGGCGAACTCACGTTCTCGGAGATCGCTGATTTGCTCGGTGTCAGCTCGAACACAGCGGCATCGCGGTACCGGTATGCCCTAGCCAAACTGCGCGGCTCAATGTTAGCCAAGGAGAACTCTTGTGCAGACTCCCGATGATGAACAATTCGAAGCCTACTTGAAGCGATTCCATCCAATCGCCCCTGAGCCTGTTCCAACACTCAGCGTCGGCCATTCATCTCGGCGTTCGCCCCCACTGGGGATTTGGCTGGCCGCAGTCGCCGCCATCCTTGTTATAGGGGCGGTCATTTTGCATGTTCGCAGTAGTCGAATTGTGGTTTCGAATACGGCTAGCGATGCTGCAGTTTCCGAGCGGCATGCACCGTCGGAGCCACTAACCATACGAAGCGCGAATGCTTGGCTCGCGACAGCTCCATCGTTTAAGGCAGCCGTTGACGACCTAGCGTTTCGTTCCCAAACCCGCCCACTTCCGCAAGGCAAACAGAGCGCGGTCGCGGTGCTAAGCAAGGAGAAAATCAGGTTATGAAAATCTTCAACACGATTCCTTCCATGATTCTGATTGTGCTGTTATCAGCCGGTTCGGCATTGGCTCAGCGGAATACGTCCCTCACGGAGAATGCCGCTTTGCGCTACTGGTCGGCATTCTCCGAGGTCCAAGATTCCGGTATCACGGACCAGCAAGCAAAAGAACTCAATGCGATCCTCGACGGTACAGCGCCGTACGACGATTCGAAATACAAGGATCTGCTTGAGAAAAACACATTGGCCCTTGAGATCATGGCCCGCGCGACCTCACTTGCGAGGTGTGACTGGGGATTGGATTACGGGCTCGGGCATGACGTCCCGGTGGACTATGCCAGAAAGGCATTGGTCCTTGGACGGCTGAACGTTCTTTATGCCTTTCACTTGCTTAAGACGGGTAATAAAGATGGGGCGGTTCGTGCTCTGGCGGCTGGCCTGCGGTTTTCGCACGATGTCGGAAACGGCGGATCACTTTTTGCCACGCTAATCGCAAAAGACCTTTTGACGAGTCACCTTAGGGCCGTCGCCGGCGCGCTGCGCTTAGAACACCTATCCGCCGGCCAGCGATCACAGCTGCAAATGGCTGTTGCGCGAGTAGGGGAAGGACTTGACTGGCCTATGGCAGCAAAGCGCGATCTAGAAGCCCTGCGCGGAGATTACTTAGGAAACTCGCAAACGTCTTCAGCTCTGACACGCATTATTTCATCGTACGTAGCTGCGCTCAACGATGAGTCCAAACTGCCTGCGCTAGATCAAGCGCTTCAAGGTGCCCCACAGGAACTTGCCAACATGATCCCGAACGCAAAACGGGTTCTGGAACAAAAACAAGACTTGAACGACACACTTCTGCAGACACGAGCGGTATTGCAGTGAAGCCGGGCGAGTCTTCTAGCAGGTTTAGTGTTGTACGCACCACTTCACATCCGAAGCGTTTGAAACTGGTCGCAAGATGAGTGTAATGGGGAGTGGGTGTTGAAAAACTCGTACGCGCGAAACTCGCAAAAATAAAATTGCTCCAGGATGCCCCACAAACGACTTTCTCAGTTTTCTAGTCGTTTTGTATCCCCCAAATGTTTGGCTGTTTGGAAGGAAACTGGACTTTTTCAACAGCCATGGGATTTTTCGTCAACCATAGGATTTTGCCCTGCAGATTCCCTTCCTGTCACAGCCCGAGAGAAGAGCACCGTACAAGGGGCGCCAGTCATGAGTCAGCGCTTGCTGTGTTAGTCTGCACCGTAAGGAAGTTGACTTCGGTCTGGTCCTTCTCGTTGCTCGCCAATGATCACAACATCGCGCCTGATGGTCACCGCCATGCTGCTTCTCGTGATGCCAAACAAGGCGAGGGCGTGCCTCTGTGAAACCCCGTCTATCAAAGAGGCGGCTCGAACTGTCGACATCGTCTTTCGCGGCGAGTTGGTTGAACACAAGGGCAACGCAGCAGTTTTCCGGGTGGACGAACAATGGAAGGGAAACCTCGCCAGCTATGTGGAGGTGGAATGGCGCGACGGATCCCAGGGCGACTGTAACGGTTTCTGGCCTAAGTTTCTAAAGGTAGGCAACAAGCTCCTCGTTTTCGCGCGACGCGGTGGCGATGGAATTTATCGAACGCGTATTTGCTTACCGGTGAAATTCCTTGCTTCCGCAGAAGGCGACCCCGGTGAGCTTGGGCCGGCTGAGCCTCGGCGCAAGAATCAAGACAAGACGAATCGCAATCCATAGTTGACGAAACCAGAAGGTCTTAGCGCTCAAATTCCGACTGCTTTCGATCCCCTTCACATCGAAGCGTTTGTCTGGAATCGGACCGATAAGCGTAGTAGGGATGCTAGGTCAGTCAAAGCCGCGCTCTCAAATGTTTGTGCGGCGGAGGCCGGTCATGGTTTCGGGTGGTCTGCGGTATAGGGATGGCAGCAGGGATCCTTAGCCGGCGTGAATTCCATGATTTCGACACGGGTGCCGTCGGGATCGTAGACATCGATACTCCACTTGCCGTCGCGCCCAATTTCCGGTCCGTCCAGTTTTTCCACGCCGTTCTGGTGCAATTGGCTTGCGGCGGCTCGAATTTTGTCCACGCCCACGGAGAAATGATTTTGCACACCGCGCTCCTTGGCGTCTGCCGTGGCAGGAATGTTGAGCATGTACTCGATCCAGTCGGTGCCGTCGGGGACCTGAATTTCCCACCAGTCGTCGCCGGCGTCCTTGAAACCACCATGCCAGTACATGCGGAAGCCGAGCAGGTCCCTGTAGAAACGATCTTCGGCCGCGCGATCCTTGACGATGAAGCCAGCGTGCAGCATGCGCGTGCTGAGATTTCCGGCGGGGGCTCTGGACCCAGTGAGAGGGTGAAGCTGCACGAAGGCGATTTGATTACCTTCGGGGTCGTGCAGCGAGAAATACGCGACCGAGTTGATGTCCCGGGAGGGGGGGCCAACCGCGATGTTATGGGCAAGGAGGTAGGTGCGCATCCGGCCAAGGTCGGGTGTGGCAAACGCGATTTCAAAAAGAAGGTTTGGAGGTAGAGCAGCAGGTGCTTCCGAGAATAGAATTTGCTGGCGATCGCTGAGGATGAAACACGGGCGCATCATGCCCGTGCAGCCTCCGCTGCGTGCGGGTAAGCCCAGCATTCGGCTGTAAAAATCAGTGGACTTGCGAAGATCGGTGGCATAGATGCGGACGTGCGCGATGCCCGTGATGGGCGGGCGCGTAGGCTGGTCCTGAGCAACAAGGGGTGCAGCGAGGTAGAGGCCGACCTGATATGCGAGCACGAAGAACGTTGTTCGATTCATGGGTCCTCAGAGTATTCTGACATGGAATTGACTCCTGCAGGCCTTCCCAGGAAACTTGTTCTCTATTGCGGACGGCATGACTTCGGGACGGTGATCACTGCGCGCACTGGCAATCTCAAAGCCGTCATGAAGGTGATGGGACACAAGGACATTAAAACCGCCCTGCGGTATCAACATCCTGAACTCGATATTGTGCGCGCCGCACTCAACTCAAACCCGGGTGGCGTGGCCGCACAACCAATTCACCCAGGTAAAGGATGGCCTCATGATCCAGATGAGCACACTCCGTACTCATTCACCCGCAATGTGACATCCTCGCAAAAGTAAATAACGTTTGCGCCACCAGCAATTCTATTCAGCGTGGTTACGACGTTACAACAACCAGACTTCGGTTCCAGTCGGAACATCCCGCTTCGCAATGTCGGACGGCAACATGATCACCATGCGACATGGAGCGTTTTGATGTTTTCCCAACTCGACGGAAGCGATATGGGTTTGAAGTACGCGCCCTTCGGGAGTGCGGAGTTCAATCTGGTCGTTTGCTCGTACCCTAAAGTCTGAACCCTCCGGGTCGGCCCTCATTAAACAGCGCTTGCTTTTTAGTTAATATCCGTCTAACATTTAGATGGTTAATCCAAATGCAAAACCTTGCGCTCAAACTCAAACAGGCCAGCGCCGTACTCGGAGTGCCTCCAAAGGACCTTCAAAACCTGGTACAGCTCGGGGTCATCCGTCCTGCACGCCGCAACAGCGTGTGCTGGTTTGACGCGAATCTCCTGTTAGAAGCGAAAGTAGCTTTTTATCTCAAGGAAACCCTCGGCAGTTCGAGTGATCTGTTGGCCAAGTTCACAGAGGCGTTTTCGAAGAATCTTGGCCAGGCAAAAATGGGCGAATTGGGAGACATCTGCCTCCGCTCTCGTCCGGTCAACGGCACAGATGCCGTAGAAATCAAGATTCCGGTTCGCTCGTTGGCTCAGGAACTAGAAGAACAGATTCCTCTTGCCTCGGCTTACAAGGACCTTCCGAGGGGCCGAAAGAGGGCTGGGTGGAAGAAGGATTTCTTGCGGAGCGTCCAGAAGGCGGCCGCCGATCTGGGCGGCCTCTCAGAGGAAGAGATTCTGAAAACCGTTCGTGAACACCGCTCAGGACGAAAGAAGCTGCCGGAGATCACCGTCGTTGCCCGTACAAAAAAGAAAACGGCCTAGAGGCGTTGTCGATACGTCTGTCCTGGTAGCAGGAATCGCGGGACTCAAGTCACCGGAGATCGCTCCCAAGAATCCAAGCGCCAAACTGCTCCGGGACTGGATCGAGGGGATACGTTTGTCTGGCTAGTGAGTGATGAGATTCTTCTGGAATACAAACGAGTCTTGGGAAGACTAGGTGTCCGGCGGCCACTCATCGGAAAAATAGTCAATCTGCTACGGGAAGAGGCGGAACTTGTCCCGGCCTATGCTCTTCCTGCCATCTCCCCTGACCCTGGCGATGATCCGTTCTGCGCCTGCGCTGAATCGGGTCATGCTGACTTCATCGTGACACTGAATTCGAAAGATTTCCCGCAACAGCTCTTATCTGCCCACGTGATCAGACCTGGCGAAAGCGTCCCTACTACTGCGCGCCAGAGACAACCCCGCCGGTCTTAGAAGCCAATCAGGGCGAGCATTTTGTAGACGCAGGAATCCCGCTTGGCTGCTTTTGTCACACTGGGATGCCGGATGCGCATTGAGCACATTGATTGGCACAACCGCGTGATTTTCAACCCGAAAGGAAAAACTCCCGAAGCACGGTGGAGCGTCCCCATGAGTGATCGCGTTCTCGATCTGCTCATGACGCGCTGTGCCGGCAAGACCGCTGGATGGGTGTTTTCTTCGGATCGGTCGAAAACTGGACACCTGACTTGGATCAATCAACAGTTTGTCAGGGCCAGGGCGAAGGCGGGTCTTTTGAAAGATTTGGTGATGTATTGTGCTCGACACGACTTCGGCACATACGCACTAAGCCATACGGGGAACTTAGCCGCCGTCATGAAAACCATGGGACACAGGGACGCGAAAACTGCCATGCAGTATCAGCATCCCGAACTCGAAAGTGTCCGTGCGGCAATCAACGACCGGAATTCACGTCACAATTTACGTCACAAAACCGAATTTCTTAAGTAGGACGATTTTGCAAGTTGTTGAAAAGATGGTGAGCGCGGAAGGAATCGAACCTTCAAC
>CAWILL010000016.1:0-85070 GCA_963836945.1 uncultured Acidobacteriota bacterium | reverse complement strand
CATTCCGCTTGGGGAATCGAACCGGTTCCAATTCAGGCTGAGATAGAAACGGTCGTCTTTGATGTCGTGGTAATCGATCCTGGTGGACAACGACCAGTCATTCCGAAAACGTTGCCTCACGCCTAGATTCGATTGGATAGCATTGAGCGCATTCGACACCTGTTGCAAATACATTGGGTTCGAGGGATCTGGAGCGTTGATGTTTCCCGAAACCGGGAAGGATCCGTTCGGAGCGGGAAGTTTTATGCTGGCGGGCACCTGGAAATCAGTCTGGCTGACATCTGCAAACGCGGGATTGACTACCGAGATCGGGTTCTTCTGCTTTTGCTGCTCATAGTCGGTAAAAAACCAAGTGTGATGGGACACGATCGGTCCGCCGAGGCTGCCGCCAAATTGCTGCAGCACATTCACCGGCCGAGGGATGCCGGCGGCCTTGTCTACTGCATCGTTCGCACCGGTTCCGGAGTTGCGGTTGTAATAAAAAGCGTTTCCATGCAAGCCGTCGCTGCCGGAGCGGGTCACGACGTTCACGAAACCCGTTGCGGCTCCACCGTATTCGGCGCGGTAAGGCGAAACTGCGACCTGGAATTCTTCGATTGTATTTTCACCAAAAACATAAGGGACGCGCTCGCCGCCACGGGCCGCTCCGAAGTAATTGCTGGTTGCACTCGCGCCGTCCACCGTAAAAGAATTGGTGCCGTTGGCATTGGCATATCCGGTGTCTTGGCCTCCCTCCTCCCCAGCGAAGGTCACCAGACCCTGTTGCCCGTCTGGCGAGGTGTTGGGGACAAGCAAAGCGAAATCCAGGAACCGGCGCCCACTGAGGGGCAGACCGTCCAGCATTTCTCGGTTCACCACCGAACTTAGGTCCGATTCCTGCGTGCGAAGCAGAGGAGACTCACCGATTACTGTCATCGACTCGCTCCCGGCGCCCGGCTGCAGCCGTACGTTCACCGAAGTGGCTTGGCCGACCTCGACCTCCACCCCGTTGACAACTTGAGTACGGAATCCGTCCGCCTTTACCTCCATCGAATACCTGCCGACGGGCTGTGCCGGAAAAACAAACATGCCCGCGGAGTTTGAGTTGCGTGTCACTGCCGTGGCTGTCGCACGAGAAATGAGCGTGATCGTCGCGTTAGCAATTACCGCTCCGCTGCTGTCGGCGGTGAGCCCCCGTATGAAGCCGCTGTTGACCGCTGTCTGCGCCATGACGCCGCCGCAAGTCAACGCTATCAAGAGGCATCCTATGATCTGAATGCAGAAACGCCGGACGAAACGATTCGAGTGCCGCATGTCTGACCTCACACCCAGCAATGGCTAGAGATTCTGGAAATCGAAAAACCCTCTCCCCGGTGACCGGAGAGAGGGCTGTTGCAGCCGAAACGTCTTTTAGTCGTCCTGGTCAGCCTTCGTGGGTGCCGGGTTATTGAAGTCGCTCGGCGGGCGAACCTTACTCTCGCCGGGATAGGGCCGCGTAAACCCGGTGGACAGGTACCAGTTCAGATGGTTGACGGTGTCCGGGTCCTCGGAGTCGGGCCTGGTTAGTTTGCCGGCGAAGATTTCCGCCTTCTTCTGAAGCCAAGCCTTTCTCAGGACCTTGACCGCGGCGCCGCCCGTTGTGGGGGCTGCGCTCGCTACAACACCATCGTTGAGCGGGACCTGGTTCGGAACGTGTGTCCACGGCTTGAAGTTGGCCGCGGAGGGCGTGCCTTTGAGGAAAGCCGTTCTCATCGGCGTCGCCACGAGGTCGAACTGGTTCATGGGCGGCAGACCGAGGATTTGCTCGATCGTCCGAGTCATATTGACCTGTGTGTAGTAGGTGTGGTCGGTGGGTCCGTTCTGCACAGCGTATGGGCTGACGACAAAGCCTGGGCTGCGATGACCGTCGACGTGATCGACGCCGTTCTGCGCGTCGTCTTCCTCGATGAAGATGGCCGAACTGGACCAAACCCTGCTGTGGCTGATGTAGTCGATAATGCGCCCAACTGCCAAGTCGTTATCGGCCTGTTCCGCGTCCGGGGTCGGTGGGCCGCCGGTATGGTCGTCCATGATCCACAGGATGCTCAACGAGGGCACGGTACCGGCCTTAACGTCACTCTTAAAATCTTGCACCCACAGATCGACGCGGAACTGATCGGGAATGCCCAGATCGAACTGCGGGAAGTTCTTGATGAGGTGCTGATATACGGCCGGGACAGAGGACTCTGCCTGGACCGTGTTCTGATAGTAAAGCGTCGACTCCTGCCCAGCCTCGAACTTCTGCGCGTCGGCGTAAAAGTCGCTCCAGCTGGGCTCGCTGGTCGACCCGTTCGGCTGTAAGAATGTATCGTTCTCGACGTATTCGCCGTAGATCTTCACTGTCTGACCAGCGGCCGCCGCCTCCGAGAACAGGAAGCCTTTGTTCTGATAGGCGAGTGCATCGCCGGCGTTCCCGCCGGGATAGCTGCGGTTCCAGTCCGGCGACTGAATGTCGTCGGCGTAGGGCGCCATAGCCTCGGTGATCCACTGGTGACCGTCAGCCGACTGGCGGCTCGGGTCGTAGAAATTGTCGAAGAGAGGGAAGCGCTTCACCAGTTTGTGCGCGTTTGGCGTGTCCTTGCCGCCGAACACTGCCAACGAGGCGTCGCCATTGCCGGCGGCGACGTCGCCCAGGATCTGATCATAGGTGCGGTTTTCACGGATGATCAGGAACACGTGCTTGATCAGCGATGGATCACCGATTTTCTTGGGGAGTGCGACCGGCTTGGTCTTCGGACTCCCCCCAGAGGCAGACTGGATATTTTGCGCGAGATCCCAGTGGTTATTCTCGAAAACCTGGTCCGTCATCGTGGCCAAGGTCGCGGTGCTCGGCACCGGGACGATGCTGACGGTGCCGTTGTCCTGGTGGGTGTTGTAGCCGCAGACGCCGTGGTCGCACTCGAACGAATAACGAGTGCCGATGCCTTTGTCATTGGCAACGATGAGCGTGTTATTAGCCTTGTCCAGCACGACCGAGGCGGGCGCATAGCCGACCGGAATCATGCCGACAACGGGATTCGCAGTGCCCTTTACAAGGTTGACCACCCCGACACAATTGGCATTGTAAAAGGCGACATAGGCAGTGTGTTTCGCGGGATCGACGGCGATCGAGTTCGGGCCTGCGCCATAGGCCGAACCCTGGCCGGGCACGCCGATGGGCAGCCCAACGCTGATCGTCCAAGCGACTGTATTGGTGTTCGTGTCGATCACCGAGATCGTGTCGCTATAGGCGTTGGCGACTAACAGGTACTTTCCATAAAACGCCATCCCGGTTGGATGCAGACCTGTCGAGATGTTCGCGGTGACCGTCATCGATGGCAGATCTACCACAGAAACGGTGCCGGTGATCGCGGCGCCAACCACGGGATCGGCGACGATTTCCGTGCCGGCGGAGTAGACCTGGAAGTCCGCTTCGGTAGCCTCCCGGCCACCCTCATTGCTGACATAGGCGGTCGTGCCGGCCTTGTTGATCACGATGCTGTGTGGTGCGTTGCCGACGCGGATTTGTGCACCCTCCGTCGGAGTCGACGCGGCCAGGTTGATCTTGGTGAGCGTATTGTTCTGGTTCAGCAGAGCGTAGGCGCTGTTGCCATCCGCCGAGAGCGCGATGCCGCCAGGATAAGAAGTGTACGGATTGTAGAACGTGGCACAGGATCTGCCGTAATCGCCGATCGGGCTGTTCGGAAAGCAATTGATGAAGGAAGTGTCCGGCGGCACGCTGACCTGGGCGTTGTCTTCCAGCAAGCCCTCGGGCGTTACGTTTGCGATCGTGACATTGCTGCTGTCCTGGCTGAACAGCAAGTGCTTGCCGTCCGCCGAATAAGCTATCCCGGTATAGCTGCCGCTCGAATCATGTCCCCGCGCCATGTAATCCTGCAGAACAACGCCGGTTTCGGTGTCGAACACCTCGACGGCCTCCGACGCTCCCATGGTGAGAACGGCGGCGGTGTGACTCTTTAGATTGGGATTCAGCGCAATCGCCTTCGCGCGGACCCGGATGCCGAGGTCGACTTGGATGCCAGCCGGGGTGAGGATCTGGCCATCGCCGACGACCCACGAGCCGTTCGGCTGCGGACCGGTGACGTAGGTTGGGTACGGCACGGACTGACCGCCGGCGAGCGCCGGAAGGCTCAGCCCCGCCGCCGCCACCAGACCGGCGAGCGAACTCAGACATTTCTTCCGAGATTTTTTTCGAGAGTTGTTTCGAGACCAAGACCTTTGTCGGGACATGTAGTGTTCTCCTCTCTCCTCCTTGAATTTCTTTCCTCACGCCACCGGGCCGGCGTGCGAGTCGGGGTGCAAATACGACCAGCGGCCCGTACTCCTTCGTGGTAGGCGGCAACCTTAACAAACGAACTGTGACGGCTTGATGACAACACTGTGAACTTTCCGTTACATGGGCTGAACTTTTGCTGGGGATGGTAACGTCGCGCAGCGCCGGTTTAAGCAGACTCCGTTTTGCGGAGTTTGTTTTCGTATCTTTGCGTTGAGTGGGGTCTCAAGCCCAATCAAGACCGGGCGATACTCGCATCCGGTTCGGACCCGTCGTCGACGAGCGCGCGCAGGAGCCCCAGCCAGGGTTCGTAGCGTCGCCAGCGCGCGACGGAAGTGCGATAGATGGGCTGCCGGGTCTGCCACTTGCTGGGGGTCTTCACCGCTCGCGGATTGCGCTCGTGGCGCAGGCACGCGTCGTGCCAGGTCAGACCGCAGGCCGCGATCATCCGGCGGATGATTGGTTCGGGCTGGCGGGTTAGTTCCTCGTATTCGACCTCGATGAAGCGATCCGCCGGCAGCACGTGCCGCCAATGGTCGGTGACCCTCTGGTAGCAGCGGAAATACGCGACCAGTTCGGTACCTCCGGTGGGAAACGCCATGCCCGGATTGAAATGAGTTTGATGGATTGAGAGCGCAGTGTCGACCGCTGCGCGGCGGCAATGGATGATGACTGACCGCGGGAATGCCAAGTGGATGAGCCCTGCCCAGAGGAAGTTGAACGGCATCTTGTCGGTCACTCGTGCTGCTTTGGGCGCGATCGCGCGCAGTACGCCAAGATAGTCTGCCGCCGCCTTGGCGAGGAACGGCATTTCGTTCCCCGCCGCCGCGCCGGTGCGGTGCCACGCCGCCCCGCGCTCGTTCCAGAAATTCAACTCGCCCCCGGCACCGACCTCCGGATGCATGGAGACGATCTGCTCAACTAGCGTTGTGCCGGACCGCGGCATGCCGATGATGAGCACCGGCGTCGCATGGCTGCTGCCCAGTTCGGGCGCGCGCGCGATCAATTCGGGCGTGCAGCGGGCAATCAGGCGGTCGACCTCGGTGGAAAACGCGTCAGAGTTGAACGACCCAAAGCCCCGGCGCACGTCGTCAGCGGCGTCGAAATGCTGCATGGCCAAGGCGTAGTCGCCAAGATCGTCCGCTGCCTTGCCGATGGCAAGGTGAAGCCGCAGTCGTTGCGCTGCTTCCAGCCCCGGCGTGGCCAGGGCGGCTTCCATCCGTTGCAACAGGCCGTCGTCATCGCTGGTGACGCGGCGGCAGCGGACGAAATCGTAGTAGCTTCCTGCCAGCAGGGGCGCGAGCGCGATTGCGTGCTGGAAGCATTCGCGAGCTTCGTCAAAGCGGCCGTACTCAGAAAGAAGATTGCCTAGCAGATCGTGCGCTATGGGGTTGCCCGGATCGCGCGCCAGTGTCTGTCGCAACACAAGTTCAGCTTCCTGATTGCGTTCCGCGGTCAGCAGCGCCCGTGCCTTGCCGAGGCGGCCGAAGCGGGTCTTGCCGCCGGTCTCCGCCGCGCGTCGGAAACAGCCGATTGCCTCGTCGAGATGGCCCATGGTGTAGACCAGGGCACCGGCGCGGAACCACGCCTCCGTGAGGGATGGAAGCAACTGAGTGGCGCGGTGGTACGCCACCATTGCCGCGCGGAGGTTGCCCTGCTTCTCCAAGGCGATTCCCAGACGGAAATAGGCATCGGTGTAGCGCGGGTCGCTGGCGACGGCACGCTGGAGTGCGGCGATGGCATCCGCGACACCGCCGACCTCCAGGCAGGCGAGGCCGAGATCGTGATGGATGATGGGATTGGACGGCTGCAGCAACGCTGCATCGCGCAAGGGCGCGATCGCATCGGCCGGTCGCCCGGCCATCAGCAACTTAGTCGCCAGTGCAAGCAAATGCGCCACCGGCTGCGGCGAGGCTGGATTTGTAGACTGGGACATGTTTTTAACCTGGCGTGAAAGCTGTAGCGCGGCCCTCGAAATCGCCAGCGCAATTGTCACCCGACCATGATTGCCAGCTCGGAGAACTCAGCGCAAAGTTGATTCAGATTACAATCACAAACACACCGGGGACAATGTTTCCAGATTGGGATCCCGTGAACTTTAGATTTCTCGAATCCGCCTTTCTGCAAGCCTGGCTTCCCAACTTCCGTGTTGCGCGTCGTGCGCCCGCAATCGGCGGGCTCCAAACGGAGATAACACTTCACCAAGCGGACTTAGGGGGAGCCCCGGAGTGTTCGAGGGCTTCACATGAAGTTTTTCGTGTGATAAGCAGACATTTGGGATGCGGCGGCTGGCTCAAAGCCAAGCAATTGCAAGCGCTCCCGGCGCGTGCGGTCCATCTCGCGCTGAAGCTCCGCCACGTGACGCGCACCCTTGCGAATTTGTTCGATCGAAACGCCTCCCCCCGCGTAAACCACTAGCGCGTCGTGGACGTAGGGGCTGAGGCCTGAGATTGACGCGAGCATCTGGCTTCGGCGCTCGACGGCGGCGGTCAGCGAAAGGCGCTTTTCCGGCTCACGCTGGAAGACATAGCGCATGTGCTCAATGCCAAATGCCACGTGCCGCGCCTCGTCTCGATGCGCCAACAGCGCGAGCGCGGCGGTAACGGGATCGGGCGCGTGTTCGGCGAGGAACTTCAGGAGAGTGAGGAAGGTTCCTTCGCCCATGACGCACAAAAGGAACGTGGCGGTGGTGAAGTCAGGCTCCTCGAGGAGAGTCTTCAGAGAAAGCTGCCCGCTGATGGCGGTTGTGCCGAGTCCTGCGTCGCCAGCTTCGGCCCGGCGAGTGAACGCTTCCGCGTGCCGCGCCTCGTCGACAACTTGCATGGCAAGCACTTCGACCACCTCGCGGTAATGAGGGTGAATGCGGGGAATGAAGCGCGCAGGCACGTATAAAGCCGCAAACTCATTCTCCGTGAGAAATGTCATAATTTGAGCAACTGCGTGTTCGACCGCCATTGGCAACTTGGGAAGCTCTTCCCACGGGACGTCTCGCCCTACCGACCACTGATTCGCAGTTGCCTGACCGTAAATGGTGTTCAATTCCCTTGCCCAGACGTCGCGTTTCTTGCGCAGGGTGAAGCCGAAGTCGGGTCCGCCTGTTTCGACGCGCGCGCCACGAGGGGCGACGCCCCAAGTCGGATCGGCCGTTTCGTAAACCTGAATACGAGACGTGGCGATTGACGGCGCGAGTCCGGCCGATTGTATGCGGTACACTCCGGCAACACCCAGCTTTGGCTCACAGTGATGACCTTCTTTACGGCACCATGCCGCGAGCTGCTCGACAAGTTGGGGTGAATCTCCGCGAACTTCGAACCAATCGCCCGCGCGCAATTGCGCTAGCGTACGACGCAAGAGGACCGTGGCTCCTTCGTGCAGCGCCAGGTCTTCGAGATCAAGCTGCTGTTTGGGTGTGGAATTGGCCATAACGGATTCGGCTACAACTCACCTGGATTCTTGCTATCTCGCTCCCGGGTGTGGCTGACGCGAGATTCTTCGACTGCGTGTGATCCGAACATTCGTCCCACAACGCGGACGAATATTGCAGGAGCTTAAGCGAAGTCCTCAGTTCCCGGCTGTTGAAGCGGCTGAGCCATAAAAATTGAATCGGTGCACCGCTTTTTCGAGTTGCGCGTAGCCGGTTGTGCGCGCGGGCAGCCACTGCTTGAGCCCCTCGAGTTCCATAAGGACTCGGACCTTCGGATCCTGAAAAGACATTGCGAGCAGAGTATCGATGAACGGCTGGATCCGTGCGTCTGGCCGGTCGGCGCGCACCGTAAAGTTGCAGTGATCAAAAGGGGGCGTCGTGGCCAGGACGCGAGTGGTCCCGGGATCGAGCGTGCCCTCATTGATGAAGACGAGATAGTTGGCATCCAGGATGCAGGCGGCGTCAGCAAGGCCGGTGGCGAGAGCCTTTGCAGCGTCGCGTTCGCCCCCGACGTGATCGCCGTGCTTGCCAACCATTACTTCGTTGTAGGAGACGTGGCAGTCGCGGCGTGGATCAATGCCTGAGTCAGCGATCATTCCGAGTGGAATCAGAGTCGCCTGCGGCGAATCCGAAGCGCCAACCGCGACGGTCTTGCCCTTGAGATCGGCGAGCGAGGCCACTCTGGAATTTGCGCGGACAAGGATCTTCGTGGTCAAGTCGCGGTCCGAATCGCGCATAGCAATAGCGCGACAAGCGCCGCGGCTAACGATCTGGGTCTTCACCCAGGCGAGCGGCGAATTCCATGCGACGTCGATTGCGTCGCACAGGTTTGCTTCGACCTGAGCGTCGTATGTGGAGTAGAGGATGAAGTCGATCTCGACGCCGCACGCGGCGAAGTAGTCCTTAAAGCCCTCCCAGATCGTCACGACTTTGGGATCGTAGGCAACAGCACCAATACGCAACGCCTTGCTGCGAGATGTACCTGGCATGACTCCTCCATTGTCTAGAGATTGCTAGAACAAGGGCAAGCCGAGGCAAACCTTGCCCATGAAATCCTTCAGGACATCGCTCGACGGCGCCATCACAGCGGCCGCCTGGGCGTCCCGGAAGTTTCGCTCGAGACCGCCTCGGCGTCCGAATGCCCAACCACCACCAAGGGTCATGGCACGCGAAACGACATTCAGGCAAGCGTCCGCTGCTTTCACTTTGACGGCAAGCACGTCCAGCATCGCAGTCGGATCGCCGGCAAGGGTTTTACGGATCGTTTCGGCCAGATACGCTCGAGCCGAGTTCAGTTCGAGCGCCATCTCGGCCACAAGGAACTGAACGCGTGGAATCGATGCGAGCGCAGCGCCGCCGGCGTGTTCATATTTTCTGGCCCCGACACGCGCTACAATCGCCTGAAACGCCGCCCTAGCGATGCCCACCGAAACGGATGCAACACCGATCTGAAAGTGCGGAAGAACAACTTCGAGCATGGATTGAAATCCGCTGCCCTCGGAGCCTAGGCGCGTTTCGTCATCGATGGAGACATCAGTGAGCGTCATCGGAGCACTGGCGTTCCCTGCCAGGCCGAGACCTTCGAAACGCCCCTGGGCAGCCAGACCGCTGGCACCCTTGGAAATCAGGTAGAGATTGGATTCCGTAGGACCCGCCGCGCCCGTTTTGCGAGCTGAGACGACGTAGCTGTCAGCCTCACCTGCGCTCGTCACGAAGCTCTTGTTTGCACTCAGTCGTTTTTGGCGCACCTCACTCACGGGGGCGTAGAAGTGTCCTCCGGAACCAGACTCACTAAAGGCGAGCGTGCTGAGATGCCCGGCTCGCGCGAAACAGGGCAACAGCTCTTGCTTCAGCATGTCACCGCCTTTCGCGGCTATCACGGCTGTGGCGCAATAGTGCATGAGCGTGACCATCGCTGTAGAGGCGCAGGCCTGGGATTGCGTATCCAGCACGCGTGACATTTCTCCAAGGCTCGCGCCGGCGCCGCCAAATTGAGCAGGAACAAGCAGGCCGAGCACGCCGGCCTTGCCCAGAGCTGCAATGTTTTCGCGCGGGAAACGCCGGGACTGGTCGATCTGGTCAGCGCCAGGGCGAAGAACTTCCTGAGACAGTTTTTCGTTTGCCACTAAGAGAGACTGAACGTCCGCCATATGTCCTCCACTGCTCACACCGCAGGTCGATAGAGAAGTTTGCCCGGGTTGCCGGCGGGCCTATCCGGATTCGGTTCCCAAGTTGTGGCGGTGGATCTTAGGCGGCCGCCCGGCGCCATTAGGCAGGTATTCAAGTAAAGCCTTGCGGGGTGCGGAGGCGGAAGACACGATTCGGTTGGCGGTGACATAAGACGACCAGTGGCAGTCCACCTGCGCGCCACACGAGCGTAGGCGCCGCGTTCTGCGGCAGACCGAGAGTATAGGCGCGAGTGCCTGGTGTTGCCAAGGATGTGTCGGACTCCATGTGAGATTCTTTGGACGAGTCCGGGATCGTCGGTCACCCTCAGCTCACCGGATTAAGTAAGAGTCGCCCGTAACTCGTGAAGTGCAAACGTTCCAAGAAACCGAGCATGCAGATGACCGCGAAATCCGAATTATATCCGTCCCGCCTAGTGAATACCTTTGGCAACGAACAGGGTGGAGTATATTCGCTGGACTGCATAAAGCGAGTGCGCGCCATCGGGTGTGATGAGCGGGTGGCGCATCGTAACCATGGCGGTTTTATCCGTCGGCGAGAAGTGCGTCCAGACTCTTTGCTGCCCAGTCGTGAGGTTCAGATCATAGATGTCGATCACATCCAGACCTGCGCGACGCTCAAAAAAGATACTTCGCGAACCGTTATGCCACTGTAGAGGGAGATCGCCCTCGAGCAGGCCTTTTATTGCCTTCGGCTCACCTCCATTCATAGGGTGTAGCCAGTAATGGTGCGCACCGTCTGTAGTTAAGCAATACTGCCCATCGGGCGAAACGCTCATAGTCACGTCGTGGATTATGAGCGCATACCTTCCCTCGCTGGTGATTTGGCGTGCCGCGCCGCCAGTCACATCCTGAACATAGGTAGCGGGAGCATGTCCTGCAGCCGACGCGACCACCAAAATATGCGTACTATCGGGCATCCAGGTTGCGACGATATAGCGCAATCCCGCCGGAGCGTTCATTGTGCTACTTTCGCCCACCCCGGTTGGAATAATTCTGAGACGTTCCAGGTGAATCGGGTCCAGAGCAAGCGCCCATTCACCGCTAGGGGAGAATCCCATCCCTGTACCCTGGCCGATCAGCACGGGCGATGAGCTTGCGCCCGTCGCTTGCGTGTAGAGGTTGTAATCGGAATTCGGTCCGCTAACATATGAGTTCAAAAGAAACGTCCGGCTGTCGTCGGAAATTGCTGCGATGTTTTCGAACGGGAAGAAACTAAAATCGCGAACTTGCCCGCTTCGCGTATCGGCAAAGACCTGCTGGTCACGCTGCGTATCGGAGTTAATCAGGACGTAGCCACTTTTCGATATGTCCTGGAAGTGCAACACCGACGGACTCGACAGCAACATGCGCTGCTTGCCGTTGAGATTGACAGAGCGGAGGGATCTGGGCTCGCTTCCGTCCGCGGCTGTGAACCAGATTTCGCTGCCATCCGGCAACCATGCCAGCCCTTGGGTAGAACTGAATTCGCCGCTCAAGGCCTTTCGATTGCCCTGAAGGTCAACAAGGGTAACTATACCCCGGTCATCGCCGTAGGTTGAATGATCGAGGAACGCAATCTCATTCCCCGCGGGTGAGAAACGCAGGTCGCTAATGTAGCCATCGTTTTGGTACAGCACCTTGCCCGGCGGAAACTCAAGCTGGACGTGATTGCCAACCTTATGGCTGACCGCCAGGTTGGAACCGTCCGGGGCCCAGTCCGCATCGATCACCTGGTCCAATAGCTCGCGCGAGGACCCGCCCCCCAGTGGAACCCGCGCCAATCGTCCGATTGGGGTCCACTTCACGACAAAGTCGGGATTTAGAAGCACGGCCAGTTCTCCGGTTGAGGAGATACTCAAAATGCTGGCATGAATGTTGAGCGGTTGCGACTCCGCGGTATCGGTACGCGTAGAAAAAAGTTCGGTTGGCTTGCCATCGGTAGTTCCGTCGTACACCACAGTGCGTCCGTCAGGAGCGAATCGTGCACGGCGAAGGTACTCCTGACGAAAGGTGATCTGAGTGAAGGTGGGATGGATTGCGGCAGGATGATTCAGTAGCAGAGTCGCAATCACCCCAGCAGCCAATGCCGCCGCCAGTGACATCACAAAAAGAATTCGCGATCGTGTTTTGGTCGTGTCCTTCAGCGCGCGCAAACTCGTAGTCGAAGTTCCGGCACTGCTTAAGGAATCCAGCGCAAAAGCCAGGTCGCTAGCCGACTGAAAGCGCGCATGCGGTTTCTTCTCGAGACAGCGTTGCGCAATCCTGTTCAAGCCAAGGGGTACCTGCACTCCACTCTCAGCCAGGTCCGGCGCTTCCTCTTTGAGGATCGAATTCATAACCTCAATTCCCGAGTCGCCGTGGAATGCGCGCTTTCCCGATACCATCTCGTAGAGGATCGCGCCGAAACTGAAGATGTCAGAACGATGGTCGAGCGGTTCTCCGCGCACCTGCTCCGGAGACATGTAACCCGCCGTGCCTAGCACGGTACCTGCGGAAGTTCGGCCGACACTGGTGAGAGTCTTATCCTCGCCGGCGGCCGCATTCGCCACTTGCTTTGCCAATCCGAAGTCGAGAATCTTTATGCGCTCGTCCGCAAGGATGACAATGTTTTCCGGCTTAAGGTCACGATGAACAATGCCTTTCTCGTGCGCTGCCGCGAGTCCCTTTGCCATTTGCAGGCTGTATTCGTTCAGCCGCCGCTGCGGAAGAGGCCCGGCCTCCAGTCGCTCGCGAAGCGTCTGGCCTTCAAGAAATTCTGAAACCAGGAAATGAGTGCCTTCCTGCGAGCCAACATCATGGATCGCCATCAGGTTCGGATGGTTAAGGGCGCTAAGAATGCGCGCTTCATCCTGAAAGCGATCCAAACGATCGCGGTCGGAGGCGAGCGATTCGGGCAGGATTTTAATAGCGACGATACGGGACAGGCGCGTATCACGGGCTCGATATACTTCGCCCATACCTCCCGCTCCGAGCAGGGACTGAATTTCGTAAGGGCCAAGTTTCGTGCCGGCGCTGAAAGGCATGTGGGGGTCATTATACGTGCGTGCCGGCTGGCGCGAAGAACCGTTGCTTTTGGGCGACTTGTCGGCAAACGTGAAGTTAAGATTTCCCTTTTGCCAGTAGATCTCAAGTGACGGATTGCCCGTCATCCTCCCATAACGTCAATGCTCACGGCTTCCCCGAAGCCGACTGCTGGCCAGCGTTGCTGAAATTGCGTCCCCTGGCATAACCTCCAGGTAGTCCGTCAACCGCCAGAAACATGGGATGCCGCCACCAATCAGAGATAAGCGCGCGAGCGCGATTGCGCGACTTCTGATTCCTGTGGTGGACCAGAGTTCATAGGCCCCCACAAACCGGAAGCGAGGATGGTGCGATGGAAAGCTGGGAAGAGCGCCGGAAGCGTTTAGACCATGAGATGCAGGAGCACATCGCCTTGAAGACGCAGGAGAACATCGAGGCGGGCATGGCGCCGCTTGAAGCCCGGCAAGCAGCGATGCAGAAGTTCGGCAGCGTTGCGCTGGCCACCGGCCAGTCGCGGGAAGCGTGGCGATGGCTGTGGCCGGAGCGGCTGTGGCAGGATGGGCGCTTCGCGCTGCGCACCTTCCGCAAGAATGCCGGTTTCACCGTGGTGGCGCTCCTCTCGCTGACTCTGGGCATCGGGGCGAGCATTGCGCTGTTCAGCGTGGTTTATGGCGTCCTGATTGCGCCGTACCCCTACGCCAGGCCGAATCAGATCTGGGCGCCGGCGGTGCTGGGCCCCAATGATGCCGTCCACGGCTGGCATTGGTATTCGCAGCGGGAGATGGAGGAGATCAAGAAGCTTCCGGCGTTCGGCGATGTGATGGCCACCAGCGTGAAGCCGGTGATGCTGACGGGCGGCATCAACCCGGAGAACTTCTACGGCGTTTTCCTCACCGGCGGAGCTTTCAACTTCCTCGAAGTGAAGCCCCTCATTGGGCGAACGATCCAGCCCTTCGATATCGGACCGGGCGGCGATCCGGCGCCGGTCGTGGTGCTCACGTACGGTTTCTGGCAGCGCTTCTTCAGCGGCGATCGGCGCGCGATCGGCCGCACCATTACGCTGGATGACGTGCCGCGCACCATCATCGGCGTGATGCCGCCGCGCTTCGGCTGGTGGACCAACGAGGCCTTCTGGCTGCCGCTGCGGATGGATCCCAAGGATGCGAGCGGCCTCGCGGTCATCGTGCGGCTCGCCCCCGGCGTGAAGCCACACGCCGCCGAGCAGCAGCTGAACCAGCTCAATGTCCGGTTCGCCGCGGAGCGCCCGGACGATTACCCAAAGGGACAGCTGCGCACGATCCTACTCAATTATATGGACATCACCGTTGCCAGTGGCGACATGAGCGCGAGCCTTCATTTGCTGCTTGCGGCAGTTGGCCTGCTGCTCCTCATCGCCTGCGTCAACGTCGCCAACCTGCAACTGGCGAGGACCACAGGTCGCGCCCGCGAGATTGCGATGCGCATCGCCATCGGCTCAGGACGTGGGCGCCTGGTTAGGCAGCTCCTCACCGAGAGCGTGCTGCTGTCGGTGGTGGGCGGCGCACTGGGCGTGCTGTTCGCGCTGGGAGCGACGCGGCTGGTCGTCGTGCTGATCCCGCCGGATTATGTGCCGAACGAAGCCCGCATCACCATCAACGGTTATGTGCTGCTGTTTTCGCTGGGCGTCTCCATGCTCACTGGGATTTTGTTCGGCCTCGCGCCGGCGCTCCGTTCGTCGCGGCCCGATCTGGTGGGAACGCTGAAAGACGGTGGCGCCGGGGCCACCGGCGGCATGGGCGGACGCGCCATGCGCAGCTGGCTGGTGGTGGCCGAGATCTCGCTATCCGTGATCCTGCTCTCCGGGGCAAGCCTCTCGGTACGCGGCTTCGTCCAGCTCCTGCACGTCGATCCTGGCTTCCGGCCGGAAAAGGTGTTGCGCATCGACGTGACGCTGGCGCCGAAGCGCTATCCAACCTGGGCCCAGCGCAACGTACTCGATCGCAATCTGCTGGAAAGCGTGATGAACCTGCCCGGCGTACGGGCCGCGGAGCTCGGCAACGAAGGGCTGCCGTACAGCGGATGGCGTTCGTCTTTTGCGATCCCCGGGCAACCGCGCGTGGACGGCCGCAAGATGGCGGTTGCGCTCATCAGCGGCCTGTACCCGCAGACACTGGGGATTCCGCTGCGGCGGGGACGGGAATTTACTGAGGCGGAAGTCGAGAGCGGCACGCGCGTGGCGCTCATCAACGAGAGTGCCGCGCGGCTTTGGCCCGCGGGCGAGGACCCGGTGGGGCGGACGATGCAACTCGACGCTCTGGCGCAACCGCCTGATGATCCGCAGGTGCTCGCGGCTCCGGGAATTGCAGCGGGCGTGATGATCGTCGGCGTGATCGGCGATACAAAAAATGATGGCCTCGGGGAGGTCCCGGCTCCCGCCGTCTACCTGCCGTACACGTTGTACGCGCCGCCCGATCGCCAGCTCGCGGTACGCACCACAGGCGATCCGCTGGCCATCGTCAACGCCGTACGCCTCAAAGCGCGCGATCTCGACAAGGACGTCGCCCTCGGAAGGCCGAAGACCCTCGACGAATTACTGAGCGAAGAGACGCAGCAGCCCCGCTTCTTCATGGCGTTGTTCAGCACATTCGCGACGCTGGGGCTCACGCTCGCGGCGATCGGCATCTACAGCGTGATTTCCTACCACATAACGCAGCGCGTGCAGGAGATCGGCGTGCGCATGGCGCTGGGCGCCAAACGCGGCGACATTCTCAGGCTGATCCTTCTCATGGTCGCGAAGTTCGCATCCTTCGGCCTCGCTATTGGGCTCACTGGCAGCCTCCTGATCGAGCGCCTGGTGCGATTCCAGATGTTCACGCGGACGTCGTTCGGGGTCGCTCCGCTGGCGGGGATCGTGCTGCTCCTCGCCGCGGTCGCGCTGCTGGCCGCATGGCTGCCTGCCGCGCGAGCTGGTAATCTCGATCCCGTGACGGCGCTGCGGCACGAGGCCTGAACCTGCCTTCCCGATACCTGACCGGCATCGTGGAGATTTTCAATCTCCCCTGCTGGCTCCATCAGTGCACTCATTGAGGCCGACTTAACGGACTAGTGTGTGGATTCGCGGCGCGCCGCAAAGAATCCACAAACGGGTTTTCTGAGAAGTTGCGGGAGGATTGTCCGCAAACAGGAAGTTATCCGTGAACAGGTTTCTACGTGATAAGCAGCGGGCGCCGGCCCGGAACCGCCGTAGCTCAGAAAGACTGCGAGAATCGAGCCTCGAGGAACTCGCCCACCTTGGCGGTGACGTCGGTCAACTCACTTCTCTGCCAGGCTTCCACTTGTTTGCGCATTGGTTGGAAGTTGCGCTGCATGCGATCCACTCCAACTGAAATGCAGTCGACCAGTGAGAAGGACTTCGAGTGTTTCGCGAGCACCGGAGTGAAGGCTCCCAGCACGGCAAACGAAACGCTTGGAGAACTCGCTCCTGCCGCATTCAATTTAGCCCGACCATACAGTTGTGTTCTACGCCCGGGGAGTAGAAATCCTTCGAATTCTGAGAACGAGCAACTTGGAACTGGCGCAACCCAGAAGGCTCAACTGACTTAGGTTGGGCCTCCTAATTTTGCGGCGATAATGCGGTTCGTGGTGCTCATTGTGATGTGATTTTCAACCATTTACATGGTGTTGTCTTGCGCGATGGTCCGATCAGCGATGATGGCCATCGGCAGCGGTGCGCGTACCCGGCCCACGAAGACTAATTTCGAGAATGGCCGCCTCCCTTACGAATCAAGAATGTCTCTCGAGAACTGCATCGCTGAGCTTCCAAACGCGGCGATTTGCTTCAGACCAGCGATGTAGGAACGTCCTACAGTCTAGCGCCCCATTCCGCCCGACGATTGGCAATATCAACGGTCATCCTAGCAAACTGACTTCGTCACATCGACCAGGACCGAAGCCCCTTGTCTAGGTCGAACAAGCGGTTTGATTGGCTGTGAATAAGTTTTCACCTGATTTTTATCCAAGCACAATATTGCACTCCTATCGTCGATCTCAGCTGCAGTGCGATGAAGTTCTGCCCGTTTTCTCTAACCGTCTACCGTTAATGCCGTTCAACCAAAATTTTCTTCGGAGAAGAAGGACATGAAGAGTATGCGACTGTTCAGGTTCGACGAGCTGCGCAAGATGAGTGTTCTCGCCTTGACTATTCTGGTCTTCGCGGGTCTTGCAGACGCCCAACCCAGTTTCGATGGCGATCAGAAGTCGCCTACGCCGACAGGACTTTACATCACACCAACAGCCTTGGCCAATGCTGTCCAGCAAACGTTGAACCCGGGCCTCACGAACTACCCGAATTTCGTGGCGGGCGAGGCGGTGAAGGAAGTAGTAAGTCCGGATGGCAAGACCCTGGCTATCTTGACCGCCGGGATGAACTCCCTTTACGACTCGACGGGTACTGTTGACACGGCGGCTTCAACCCAGTTTCTTTTTCTCTACGACATTTCCGGTGTGAATAAGACGAACCCGGCGCTTAAGCAGGTCATTCAGCAGCTTAATGCGCACGTCGGTCTGGTTTGGGCTCCAAACAGCCAGACGCTATATGCCTCGGGCGGCTGTGACGACGCGGTGTACGTCTATAGCAGCAATGGCACCAGTTTCTCGTTGAGCAACAAGATCAACCTTGGCCATGCCCCAAGCGGCTGTGTCTCTAACGCTGCCAATCGGACCGGCCTCGGTCTTAGCGTCGAGCCTAACGTGGCTGGACTTGCCATTTCCGCCGATGGCAAGACCCTCGTAGCGGTCAACAATTACAACGATTCGATTAGCGTCATCGACACCGCAACGGGAACGGTGCGCTATGAATACGATCTCCGGCCCTTTGCAACGTCGGGCGCTCCGAGCGGCACGAAGGGCGGAACCTTTCCTTACTCTGTCGTGCTGAACGCATCGATCGCCTATGTTGCGGCCGATCGCGATCGCGAGCTGGTTGCTGTCAACGTTGCCAGTCCAACCGCGGGATCATTCGTGGCCCGCATCCAATTGGATGGCAATCCCAACGGCATGACGCTCAGCGCGGACGGCACAATGCTCTATGTTGCCCAGGACAATCAGGATCAGGTCGCCGTCATTAGCACGGCAACCAACGCGGTCACCCATAAGATCGATACCCGCGCTCCGGCTTTCCTGGGTCTTCCCGCAAACACAACTGGCGCGGCACCGACCGCGGTCGCCATCAATCCCGCAAATGGAATGCTTTATGCGGTGAATGCCGGCTCGAACTCGATCGCGGTAATACCACTCAGCGGGCCACATGCTTTCACCACGATCGGCCTGATCCCGACTGCCTATGACCCGACTGACGTCGCATTCAGCGCCGATGGCAGGTGGATGTACATCAGCAACGGCAAGAGCGACACCGGTCCGAACCCTGGCTATGGCTACGGGAACTTTGCCTTCATCCAGTACATCACGCCCCCTGGCGGCCCGTTCCCAGGCGGCAATGCGGCGGAGTCGGCTATCCTGCGGGCGAACAACCAATATCAGTTTCAGCTGGAGCACGCTTCGCTTGTGAGCGCTCGGGTTCCCGATGGCGAGGGCCTTTGGGGTTTGACGGCACGGGTGGCGGTTAATAACGGATACCTGTTCGGACCAACCCGATCCGACCAACGCGTAATGAGCTTCCTTCACTCGAAAATCAAACACGTGATCTACGTCGTGAAAGAGAACCGCACCTTCGATCAGATTCTGGGTGATCTCGGCAATGGCTCCAACGGAGAACCTTCGCTGGCTCTGTTTGGCCAACCGGTGACGCCCAGCTTCCATAGCATGGCGTCAAACTTCGTCACTCTGGATAACTTCATGGATCCTGGTGACGGATCGATGGATGGTTGGTCCTGGTCGATGCGTGGCCGTGTTACAAACACGGAAACGCTCACCCAGCAAATCAACTATGCACGCGTGAACCGAGGCCTCTCCTACGAAGGAGAAGGTCAGAACCGCAATATCCCAAGCAACTTGAACAGCGTTGCCGGACGCGACTTCTTCTTTGACCCGACGGGCGCAACTACACCCTATAGCGCTTCCACTTCATCGATGAGCGGCGGTACGGCCAACATCCTGGCTGGTGACGGCGACCACGCGGCAACAGATGGTCCCACAGGTTATCAGCAGGGATACATCTTCAACGCGGTGTTGAACGCTGGAGGAACGGTGCGCAACTACGGCTGGATGGCCAACACACCAGGCAGCATCGGAACCATTGCGAACCCCATCACGGATCCTTTCGCTGCCGGCGTCATCCAGACCACAACAGCGAATCAACTTCTCGCTCAGAACGGATTCTATGATCCATATTTCCGCGCTTACGATCAGGCCTATCCCGATTTTTGGCGGTTCAACGAATGGAACCGTGAGTTCCAGCAGTTTGTTGCAAACGGCAACCTGCCATCCCTTGAGATGATCCGCGGTCTCAGCCACGATCACACCGGTAGCTTCAGTTCCGCTCTGGGAGGAGTGAATACTCCAGAACTCCAGGAGGCTGACAACGACTACGCCGTGGGATTGCTGGTGCAAGCCGTGGCTCACAGTCGATACGCGAAAGACACGCTGATCATCATCATCGAAGATGACTCACAAGACGGAGCGGACCACGTCAACTCGCATCGCGCTACAACGTACTTCGTTGGCCCCTACGTGAAGCAACATGCCGTCGTGAGTACTGCGTATAGTCAGCCCAACGTGCTCCGTACCATCGAAGACATCTTCGGCACCGAGCACCTCAACCTCAACACCTATTACGCGCGGCCCATGGCGGATGTGTTCGACATCCGATCATCGGGCAAGTGGAGCTTCGATGCCGTCGCATCGACGCTGCTGAAGTTGACCACATTGGGGCTGGACGCAACCAAGGTCAAGTTCGCCGCCGGTCCCGACTTGAAGCCGACTCAGAACGCGCAATACTGGGCCGATAAAACGCGTGGTTTCGACTTCTCGGCCGAAGACCGCGTTCCGGCCGAACTGTACAACAAGATCCTTTGGGAAGGGCTGAAGGGAACGCCTGCTCCAGCCATTCATGGTGACAACGACAACGACAAAGATGAGGACGGCGATTAGGCCACATCCAATCAAGATCGGTGGGACCGTAAGGTCCCACCGACGACGCACTCGCGCGGCATCAAGCGCGGAGATTTAAGTCGATTCAATGAAAGTCGGCGCATCGGCCATTCC
Organism: uncultured Acidobacteriota bacterium; assembly: GCA_963836945.1. Lineage (GTDB taxonomy): Bacteria > Acidobacteriota > Terriglobia > Terriglobales > Acidobacteriaceae > Sulfotelmatobacter. The sequence continues at coordinate 64,966 of CAWILL010000016.1, read as the reverse complement.
TGCCGACTGGGTCTTTGACAACTTGCGATCGGTGGAGCGAACTAGACAGCGTCTCAGTGAAACGCCGGTTTGGCAGCCTGCACCCCGCCGCATTTCAAACGTAGGATTGAGGTCCGCTACCCAATCCTCGGTCTTGCCATAATGCAGATGCTCGCGCAACCTAATTCAGCCTGCTTGCGCGTCCGCAAATCTCGTGCAAATTGCCGGTAAAACGATGGGGGCACGGAGCATAGGCGAAACATGGAACGAGCGAAGAAAACAAGGTGCTTTCTTGGGGACCTAGGTTCATCACCGCTGTCATTTATCATCTTTTTTTCGTCTAAGTCCCGAGGCCCAATCGATGCACCTTTCAAAACCGTCGCTGCTTCTTGTAGTTCTCACTCTCAACCTGGCTCAGGCACAGACGATCCGCAATGGAGAAGATCTGCTGCGCGCCATGCATGACCGTTACAAGGATTCGTGGTATCAGACGGTCACCTTTACGCAAAAAAGTACGACCTACAAACCGGACGGAACCAGCACCGCCGAAACCTGGTACGAAGCGGCCTTGTTTCCGGGCAGGCTGCGCATCGACATCGGCCCGGCCACCGACGGCAAGGGTTACATCTTTTCCAATGGGAACGTCACCGTCATCACAGAAAACAAAGTTGTCGCGAACAAGAAGGACATCAACATGCTTTTGGTTCTTGGTTTCGACGTCTACCGCCAGGATCCCGAAGTGACGATCAACATCGTCAAGGGCGAGGGCTACGACCTATCAAGGCTGCGCGAGGATTCATGGGAGGGAAAGCCTGCCTATGTCGTCGGCGCGGAGAAGGGCGATTTGAAATCGAAGCAGTTTTGGATTGCAAAGGACACTCAGCTGTTTCTGCGTGAAATCGAACCCGCGAGGGATGACGCTTCAAAACGAGACGATATCCGCTTTATTCACTATCAACCTTTGGCGGGAGCCTGGATTGCGGCAGGAGTGGAAGTTTATTCCGACGGCAAGAAGGTCTTCTCCGAGGATTACTCCGATATCCAGGCCAACGTGAAGTTGGAGCCGGCCGTTTTCGATCCGGAGAAGTTCACTACAACCCACTGGGAGAAGTAAGGCGGCAATCCAGCCGGGCAGGTCGCAGGCGACACCTGCACAACTCCTCTCGTTGTTCTTGCTCCGCCACTCCCCTTCGGCGGTAGAATACCCGCATAATCTCCAACCTAGGACATGCCCATGGTTCATCTCAAAGTGAATGGCTCAACCCAAGCATTTGATGGCGATCCGGATATGCCGCTGCTGTGGTATCTGCGCGACATTCTCGGGTTCACCGGGACAAAATTTGGCTGTGGCATGGCGCTGTGCGGCGCCTGCACGGTGCTGGAAGACGGCAAGGCTGTCCGATCCTGCTCCACTCAAATGAAACACCTGGAGGGGCATGAGATCACGACCATCGAAGGAGTATCCACGCATGGACCGCATGCCGTGCAGAAGGCCTGGGCCGCGGTAAACGTCCCGCAGTGCGGATATTGCCAGACCGGGCAGATCATGCAAGCCATTTCCCTGCTCTCGTCGAAGCCGCATCCCACCGACGCCGACATCGACGATGAGATGTCGGGCAACATCTGCCGCTGCGGAACCTACCAGCGCATTCGGGCCGCGATCAAGGAAGCGGCGAAGGAGCAGGCATGATCACTCTAGAGAAGACCTCCTCCAAGTTCGCAGTCGTAAATGTGACACGCCGCAGTTTCCTCGAGGGAGCCCTTTCCGCGAGCGCGTTTGTGCTGTGCGTGGCGAAAACTCCGCTTCTCGCAAAAGCGGCAGGAAATGTAGCACTGGGCTCCGCTGCTCCTTCGATTGATGCGACCGCCTTCCATCCCAGCATCTTTCTCGGAATTCAGCCCGACGGAACCGTGCTGATCGTCGCTCATCGCACCGAGATGGGGAACGGAGTCCGCACCAGCCTGCCACGAATTGTTGCCGATGAACTCGATGCCGACTGGTCTCGAGTAGAGGTAATCCAAGGTGACGGCGATGAGCGCTACGGATCGCAAGACACTGATGGGTCGCACTCCGTTCGCGAATTTTTCGACAGGCTTCGCGAAACGGGAGCGACCGCGCGCCTGATGCTGGTTCGGGCCGCGGCGCACCAGTGGGGAGTACCCGAAGCGCAGTGTGTGGCCGATCCGGCACATGTGGTATCGCATAAAGCTTCCAACCGGACGATCGGCTATGGCGATCTGGCCGCGTTGGCGGCAAAACAGCCGGTTCCGAAGAAGGAAGAGTTGAAACTTAAATCGCCTTCCGAGTGGAGATACATGGGCAAGCCCGCTCCGGGATATGACGTCACTGACGTTTGCGCTGGCAAGCCGCTATTCGGCATGGATGTCCGGGTTGATGGCATGCTGTACGCCGCAATCGCCCATCCGCCGGTGCTGGGCGGGAAGGTGAAGTCCGTCGACGACTCCGCCACGCTGAAGCTCAAAGGTGTGAAGCAGACGATCCCGATCGATCCGTTCAAGCCCCCACACCACTTCCAGCCGCTGGGGGGCGTCGCTGTCATCGCCGACAACACCTGGTCGGCATTCAAGGGACGCGACGCGCTCAAGATCGAATGGGACAACGGCGCGCACGCCGTTTACAACTCGCCGGATTACAAGAAGCAGTTGCAGGAGACTGCCCGCCAACCGGGGAAAGTAGTGCATAAGATCGGAGATCCCGACGCCGAGTTCTCTAAGGGCGGCAAAGTCCTCGAGGCGGAATACTATGCTCCGCATCTGGCACACGCATCGATGGAGCCTCCAGTGGCCGTCGCTGACGTTCAAGGCGAGAAAGTCACCGTCTGGTCGCCGACGCAGAATCCTCAAGGTGTACAGGAAGAAGTGGCCAAGAAACTCGGCCTGAAGAAAGAGAATGTTACATGCCACGTCACGTTCTTGGGCGGGGGCTTCGGCCGCAAATCAAAACCGGACTACGCGGTGGAAGCCGCGGTTCTGTCGAAAACGACCGGCAAGCCCGTGAAGCTGGTCTGGAGCCGCGAAGACGACATCAAGTTCGACTACTTCCACTCGGTCGCGGCCATGTACATCAAGGCTGCTGTCGACGACAAGGGGATGCCTAAGGCCTGGCTGCAGCGATCCGTCTTTCCTCCAATCTCGTCGACATTCGATAAAGATGCGGTATACGGCAGCGAAGGAGAAATGTCGTTGGGGTGGGACGTGATCCCGTTTGATGTGCCGAATTTCCGCTCGGAGAACGGGAAGGCTGTGAACCACGTCCGCATCGGATGGCTGCGCTCGGTCGCGAACATTTATCACGCATTCGCCGTGCAGTCGTTCGCGAACGAACTCGCCTACGCCGCGAACCGCGATCCTTATGACTATCTGCTTGCATTGATCGGATCGGGCCATGTCATCGACGTCAAGCAACCTCCCGACGTCGCTGCAAAGTATCCCTATGACACGGCGCGACTGCGCCACGTTGCGCAACTGGCGGCTGATAGAGCCAATTGGGGCAAAAAGAAATCGGGCAACGGATGGGGCATGGGCATGGCTGTGCACCGCAGCTTCTTGACCTATGTTGCCACTGTAGTCGAGGCAGAAGTGGACAGCTCCGGCGCGGTACGAATCCCGAACGTCTACACCGCGGTCGATGCGGGGATTGTCATCAATCCGGACATGGTCCGCTCGCAGTTTCAGGGTGCCGCCGTATTCGGGACCAGCATCGCTCGAACGGGGGAGATTACGGCAACCAACGGCGCCATCGATCAGTCGAACTTCCATAATTATCCGGTCGCCCGGATGAACGACGCGCCCGTGCACGTGGACGTACAGATCGTGGAAAGCTCGGCACCCCCAGCAGGAGTAGGCGAGCCAGGAGTGCCGCCTTTTGTCCCGGCACTGTGTAACGCGATTTACGCGGCAACCGGGAAACGGGTGCGAGAACTGCCGTTGACGAGGAACGGGTTCGCCTGAGTTGTTCCGACCTAGGGACCACTGCCGTCCGAATCCTCGAATCGGACCCACGCAGAAGTGCCGTCAAGAAGTCGGGCGCCAAACTGATGGAGAAGGGCTTGAACCCGAAAGGACTGCATAACGGGTGAAACCCCTCGTTTTAGCTTGCGTGATTGCAGCCTTTCTGGTCCCGTCGATGAAAGCGCAGGAACCCACAGATGTCACTCTCGTTCAGTTGATCGCAAACCCAGATAGGGTCGATGGCAAGCTAATTCGGGTCATCGGATTCTTGCGGCTCGAATTTGAAGCAGATGTGCTCTATCTTCATCGTAAAGATTACGAGAATGCAATATTGGGCAACGGCATCTGGGTTAGCGTCACCCCCGCCATCGCGAAACAGAAGGCCACCTTGAACATGAACTACGTTTTACTAGAAGGCGTCTTCAGTTCGGGTGACCGCGGCCATATGGGTATGTGGAGCGGTGCCATCAAACAAATTCGACGCGCTGAACTCTGGGCTCCAGCGAAGCGTTCCGCCAGCACCAGCCAGCCGCCAAAATGACCACGCCTCTGGAACACTTGAAGTGTTCAGTTCAACGCGCTAGGATGGCGTGCTGCACCAAGTTGAATTCATATGCCGCAAAACTACGTTCCGATCTTCATCTTCCTTGTAATTGTCGGCACGCTGCTTCCGATCACGTTGCTTCTCGCTAAGCTGGTGCGGCCGAACAATCCCAGCAAGACCAAGCTCATGCCGTACGAGTGCGGCATCGATCCCATCGACAACGCTCGAGGGCGCTACACAGTTCGTTACTACATCATTGCTATTCTCTTCGTCGTCTTTGACGTAGAAACGATTTTCCTCTTTCCCTGGGCAGTGAAGTTCAAAGCGTTCGGGTTGTTCGGGCTGTTGGAGATGCTGATCTTTCTCGCTATTCTGATCGTCGGCTATATCTGGGTCTGGAAGAAGGGCGCGCTCGAATGGGTCTAGTCAGATTGAGTCATTTCGTCTTTACCTCACTTGGCGATTGATCTTTGGCCACCCCACCTCTCAACCCGATGGATTCTTCCCCTGCCGAGACTTTCGCGGCGTCTCGATGGACACAGGGAAACTTCTTCTTTCCTACTAAACTCGTGATCAGCCCGCAACGCGTTTCTCGTGTGAAGGGACGGTTCTTCGGCAGCAACGAAGAGAGCATTACCATGTCGAAGATCGCATCGGTGCACATCTCGACCGGCGTTTTCTGGGCCGAGATCGTCATTGAGTCCACCGGCGGCACCGATCCCATCACCAGTCATGGCCACCGCAAGCGCGATGCGCAACGCATTCGCGATCTGATCGAAACCTACCAGGCCCAATCGCGATAGCTGGCCTCGGCATCTGGGTTAGCTCGCATGCCGTTACCCCGGATATCGGGCGTCGCGTTGCGCTACTAGCTCTGAGACGGGGCCCGATTCATCCAGTCTCCGATAAGAAAACTCAAAGTCCCGCCCGGGCCTTTGGATTGGCGATTCGCCAATCCAAAGGTCTGGTCGGGATAACAATGTTGAGGATTATGTTGCGAAACGCGCTACTTGAGATCGAGCGCCGGGAGTACGCCCGTGCCTTCAGTCCGCACCGCATCCAAGGCCCGAGGATCGATGCCCAAGGCCTTGAGGATGGTCGGCGCCACCTGGGCCGTGCCTACCGCCGCCTTTACGGTCTTGCTGTCGAAATCCGGATGGGAAACCAGCAGCACGACATTGGTGTCGTCATGGGCGAACCCGCCGTGTTCGGCCTGTTTTGCGTGGCTGCCCGAGTAAGTCACGCCGATGTTGGGGGTCACGATGATGTCCGGCGTGCGCGGGTCTTGGTTGGGATCGTTGAAGTTAAGAGCGAGCGAGGGGCCATAGTAGAACTGCCCAGCCCCCACTCCCAACGGGCCAAGATTGGCCTCAAGGAGGCCGACCGCGGCGTCCGTGTAGGACGGATTCGTCAGCCAGACCAGCGAGACGTCATCTTCCGTCGATCCAATGCCGCTGCCGTTGGGATCCTCGGAAGGTGGCATGGCGGCGTGCAACTGGTTCGAGATCAGTGTGGCCGGGGAAGTGCCGTTGATGGTCTGCCGGACGTAGAGGCTGGGATCGATCGGCGACTGGCCGTGCTTGGCCGTGATCACGATCAGGGTCTTATCATAAAGGCCCTGTTTTTTCAGCTCGCTGACGAACGCCGCAATCGAGGCGTCGACGAACCGGAACTCGCTGAGCAGGGCTGCAGTGGGCGTGCCAGCAGCGTCGAGGTATCCGCCAACCGTGCTGTTGCTCTTTTCGATGAGCTTCTGGCCGACACTCACAGCCTGGAAGTTCATACCGAGGATGTTCGGCACTTTCATCTTTCCGCCGCCGAGGTGAGTCTTGCCATCGATCCAGTTGAGAATGGCATCGACCTTCAGCGTGTCATAGCACTGAATGTTCTGGAAGCTGTTGGTCCACGCCGTGAGGTCGGCACCAGTGTCGAGCACGTTGTCGCAAGCTATGCCGGTGGGCGTTGTGACATGGGGAAGACCAATCACGTTGGAGTTGATTTCGGGCGCGTAGAAATCGTCCAGTGCTGTTGGCCCGATGCCGGAGGCCACTGAGGAGTACGCGGGGTGCTTGTCGGACCACGCGGTGACTCCGCCATTCTGGTGAATGACGCTGAAGATGCTGTTGGCGCGGACGAACTGCCACGGCCAGACAGGCGCACAACCGTTCGCCGGATCGCGAGGCAGTTTATTGGGATCGATGGAAGCGATAGTGCCATCGGTGAGAGCAGCGCCGGGAGTTCCGCCGTTGACCTGGGTCTGGTCGATGTCGATGCCTTCTTCATACTCCGTCGTATAGCCGGTCGGCACCTGACCCGCTGTGCAGGGTCCAGCGGCATTGCCGTTGCCGGTGGTGGTTGCAGGTCCTTGCAAATTGCGGGAATAGGCGACGTCGTAATAGACGCCGGTGAGGGCCGGGCTTCCACCGGTGATGATCGCCGTTAGCCCGGGAAACGAGTCGGATGGTTTTGAGGTGCTGGCGGCGACGTAATTGACGCCGTGTGTCGCGAGGGCAGCAAGGGCTGGGCAATAAGGTTCTCCGTGATTCGCGCCGCTGATACCGTTAGCGCAGTTCAGGAAATCGACGGCATGCATACCGTCAACGCTGATCAGAAGAACCCGTTTGATGTGGTTCTGATGATCATTCTGGCAGACTGCTGTACCCACAGAGCAGACAGCTGCGAGCGAGAGCAGAGCAATTGTTTTTTTCATAGGCCGATAAGCCTATGAAGGCACGGTTAACAGCGGGTTACAGGAGTTTGAATTGTTTGTGAAAAAGGTCAAAGTCAGGAGGTTGGCTTCCAACCTCAGCTACGCCGCAAGTGCGTGATCGCCAAAGGCCTTGACACAAGAGCCGTCTGGTTTGACACCGTTTCCCCAAGCTGATAAAAGTGAACGTTCTTTCGAACGCAGCTTGCGCCGGAGTCTGTGCCGTCGCTCTATGCCGGACGAAATCAAATCGCCCACTCCGCCGCCGCCGGAAAATGAGAAGCCGACGGCGGACAAGCCCGCAACCCCGGGCGGGGTGAAATCCACACCCTCCGGTTCCGCTCAATCCGGGACAACGACGACCCCGACCGAGACTTCGACTCCGCCGAACGCCGCGAAACCAGCCTCGCCGGCTGCGCCGGCGGCTAAACCCGCAGCGTCTGCCGCGGGCCATCCTGCTCCGCCGAAACCCGCCGGGCCCGTGCCGACTCCGTGGGATTCGCCCCTGGTGGCCAAGTACAAGCGCGAGTACGGGACGGGTATTCACCCACTCACTCATCTCGGGCAAAACTATTTTGAAGTAGATAGGTCGCTGATTCCTGAGATTCTGCAACTTCTACGCGATGACGAGAAGTTTGACTATTGCGTCGACGTGACGGCGGTGCATTATCCGAAGCGCGAGAAGCAGTTCGACGTAGTCTGGGTGCTCTACTCCTTCCCGCGGAATGAGCGCATCCGCGTAAAGACACAGATCGCGGATGGCGAGACTGTTCCGAGTTCTGTCCCTCTCTGGGCAACTTGCAATTGGCTGGAACGCGAAGTCTACGACATGTTTGGGATCAAATTCGATGGGCATCCGGATCTCAAGCGCATTTTGTTGCCGGATGGCTGGAAGGGATACCCCCTCCGCAAGGATTACGGAATCCTGCAGCAGGACAACGAGTGGGTACAGATCAACCTGGGGATTGAGAGCGGGCAGTGAGGACCAAGAACCACCGACGAACGACCACCGGCTAACGACGATTCATGACCGATCCCAACACACTCTCGCCGCTCGATCTCGACATGCCCGACAAGACGTTCCTTGACGCGAACGAGCTCGTCATCAACATGGGCCCACAGCATCCGGCGACCCATGGTGTGCTGCGCGTAATTCTTCGGCTGGATGGCGAGAAAGTTCTGGGGCTTGAGTGCGTCATCGGATACCTGCACCGCGGGGTCGAAAAGATTGCCGAGAACCGCACCTATACAATGTTTAATCCCTACGTCGACCGCATGGACTATGTAGCCGCGGTCTCGAATGGGCTGGGATATTGCGAGACAGTCGAGAAGCTTCTGAGCGTTGAGGCCCCACCGCGAGCGCAATACATCCGCGTCATCCTCACCGAACTCAACCGCATCGCCAGCCACCAGCTGTGGCTCGGCACCCATGCGCTCGACATCGGCGCCATTACGCCGCTCTTCTACACCTTCCGCGACCGGGAAGAAATTCTCAAGATTTTCGAAAAATACTGCGGCGCTCGCCTCACCACCCATGCATTCCGCATCGGAGGCCTGCAGTACGAGGCCTACGACGGGTTCGAAAGTGACGTCAGAAATTTCGTTTCCTTTGTGAAGCCGAAGATTGACGAATACGAAGAACTCCTCACCACGAATCGCATCTGGTTAGAGCGCACAAAGGGCGTGGGCGTCATCTCAGGCAAAGACGCCATCGCTCTAGGTGTCACCGGCCCGGTACTGCGCGCGAGTGGAGTCAAATGGGACATCCGCAAAGCCCAGCCCTACGCCAACTACAAGAATTTCGAGTTCGAGATTCCCACCGGTGAAAACGGCGACACCTACGACCGGTACATCGTACGCATGATGGAAATGCGGCAGTCGCTCCGCATCATCGAGCAAGCAGTCGAAGGCATTCCCGAAGGGCCCATCATGGCCAAAGTTCCGAAAGTGATGAAGCCCCCGGTCGGCGAGGTCTATCACTCGATCGAAGCTCCTAAGGGCGAACTGGGATACTTCATCGTGAGTGACGGATCAACGCAGCCCTACCGCGTGCGCGTCCGTCCCCCGAGCTTCGTAAACCTGCAGGCGCTCGACGTGATGTGCCGGGACCAGCTCGTGGCCGATGTAATCGCCGTCATCGGCACGCTCGATATCGTTTTGGGCGAGGTAGACCGCTGATGCACGAGATCGTGCAATACATCGAGTCTTACCTCAGCAGCGACAAGACCCCTGGTGCCGCCGGAAACTTTTTTTGGGCCACGGTCTACGTACTGCTGGTGTTCGTCGGCTTGTCGATCGCCGTGATCGCGATGAACTGGCTGGAGCGGAAGATCCTGGCGCACATGCAGGTTCGCCTCGGGCCGATGCGCGTGGGTCCGCACGGATTGCTGCAGCCAATCGCTGATGCTCTCAAGCTTCTGCTGAAAGAAGACATCATTCCAGACGGAGCCGACAAGGTGGTCTTCTGGATTGCCCCGTTCATCGTAGTGCTCGCGGCGTTCACCGTCTTCGTTGTCGTCCCCTTCGGCCCGACCCACGCCATCACCGACATGAACATCGGGATCCTGTTCATGCTGGGTGTGTCATCGCTCTCCGTGCTGGGGATCGTAACAGCGGGGTGGGCATCGAACTCGCACTATCCTCTGATTGGCGCGCTGCGTTCGAGCGCGCAGATGGTTTCCTACGAAGTGGCCATGGGACTGGCCGTGATTTCGGCGATCCTGATGACCAGCCTGAACGAGACGAAGACCGGCACGCTCAGCATGATCGGCATTGTTCAGGCGCAGCAGGAACAAGGCATCTGGTTCCTGTTCAAGTTCTTCCCTCTTGGCATCATCGCGTTCGGGATCTTTGCCATAGCGATGGTCGCCGAAACCAACCGAGCCCCATTCGATCTCCCCGAGGCTGAATCCGAGCTCACCGCCGGATTCCATACCGAATACAGCGGCTTCCGCTGGTCTCTTTTCTTCCTGGCTGAGTATTCGGCAATGATCGCGGTCTCGTCGATCGCAGTGACATTGTGGCTCGGGGGATGGCTGCGGCCCTTTCCGAATCTGCTGCATGGAACAACCTGGGATCTGGCGTTTTCTTTCATCCCGGGAATTACATTCCTGTTACTTGGCGCCATGTGCTTCTACAACACCGCCCGGATGCCCAAGCACCCGCTCTTCAAGATTCAGACCTTAGGGCTTGCGGGATTCGGAGCTGTCCTGACGCTGATCGGTCTGCTGATGTTCCTCCCGCCGGTTCGGGACCGCGTGGGAGATATTTTCTGGTTCTCGGCCAAAGTTGCAGGATTCATGTACCTCTATATCTGGTATCGTGGCACGTTCCCGCGTTATCGCTTTGATCAGCTCATGAAAGTGGGATGGAAAGTGCTGTTGCCGACTGGCTTGGCGCTGCTCATTCTTACCGCTGTGGTCGGAATGCGAGCAGAGTTGCTGGCGCAGGTGAAGGAGGTGTTCCAGCGATGAATCCTTCGCTCGCCTCGAATCCGCCAGTCGCGACCCCGTTCTTCTTTTACGGGCTAGCCGCCATCATGATCATCGGCGGCATCCTGGTCATCACGCGTAAGAACGCCGTTCACTCGGCGCTGGCGCTGATCACCACGCTTTTGGCTCAGGCAGCGCTATACCTGATGCTCTATGCCCCATTTGTGGCCGGCGTTCAGATCATTCTTTATGCGGGCGGCATCATGGTGCTGTTCCTGTTCGTGATCATGCTGATCTCGATCGAGCGTGCGGAAAAAGAGCGGCAATTCAATAAGCAATGGCTGGTAGGAATCGTGGCGGCAGCCGTCCTCGGCGGATTGTTTATCACTGTCTATACGACGACCACGAAAGGCAGAGTGCTCTTCCCCGAGGGACGAACATCGTACGTGGACATGCAGAACACCCAGGGGATCGCAAATCTTCTGTTCGACCAGCATGCTGGGACATACATGTTCGCTTTCGAGATCGCGTCGTTGCTTCTGCTGGTGGCGATCATCGGGGCGGTGGTGATGGCGAAGAAAAGAATTTGAATAAGCTGCGAGCTTCGAGCTGTGGGCCTGGACCATCCCAGCCTGTTCCTAGCTCGAGGCACACGGCTCGAAGCTCATAATCACATGCACTCAGCGCTTTTCGAAGTCTCGACTCTGCACTACCTGGTCCTGGGCGCGGCGCTGTTTTTGCTGGGCGTGATCGGCGTGCTGACTCGCCGCAACGTTGTAATCGTGCTGATGTCGATCGAACTGATCTTGAATGCCGTCAATCTGAATCTGGTTGCGTTCTCGCGATACTGGCAGAGCATTCACGGTCCGTCCGCGTTGCACGGCCAGGTATTCGCAATTTTCGTCATCACCGACGCGGCGGCTGAAGCCGCTGTCGGACTCGGCATCCTGATCGCCTTCTTCCGTAATAAGGAGACGGTCAACGTCGACGAAGTGAATTTGCTGAAGTGGTAGGAAAGCAGCTCTTAGCAATTCGCACTTAGCATCTAGCCGTCACAGGATTCCTCTGGTTCGCCAGGAACCTGGGCGGCCACATGCTAACTGCCAAGTGCTAAGTGCTTAGCCGACAGGCGGAGCGCTGAAATGCTGAGTGCTGAATGCTCTTTCTAGACCACATCTACCTAATCCCGCTGCTGCCGGCCTTCGGGGCGGCGATGATGTTTTTCTTCGGTCGAAAGCTGACCAAGCAAAGCGTCAACGCCGTGTGCGTCGGTGTCGTCGTGCTGACGTTTCTGTTCGCTTGCGGGGCGGTCCTCCAGTACAACGTGTGGGCCGGAGCAAACAATCATCAACCCTTTCAGAAGATCGTCTACACCTGGCTCGGCACCGACACCGGACACCTGAACTTCTTCAAGCAAGACGGCTCGGCCGCCAATTTCCAGATGGATGCAGGGTTCCTGCTCGATCCTCTTTCCGCCATCTGGCTCCTGTTTGTCACCGGGGTGGGGATGCTCATCCATATTTATTCGACCGGCTACATGGCCCATGAGGGCGGCTATTACCGGTTCTTCGGTTATCTCAACCTGTTCATGTTCTCGATGCTCACGCTCATCCTGGCCAACAACTACGCGCTGATGTTCGTAGGCTGGGAGGGCGTCGGCCTCTGCTCGTACCTTCTGATCGGTTTTTACTTCCAGCGCAAGTCGGCCAGCGACGCCGCGAACAAGGCATTCATCGTCAATCGCATCGGCGATGCCGGGTTCATCCTGGGGATGTTCTTCATAGCCTGGCTGATGGGTTCTCTCGGCTACATCGACGTGAACGCCGCGGCCCGGTCCGGACACTTTCAGATCGGCGATCCGATCATCACCGCCGCCACGCTGCTGCTGTTCGTGGGAGCTTGCGGCAAGTCAGCGCAGCTCCCTCTTTATATATGGCTGCCGGATGCGATGGAAGGTCCAACGCCGGTCAGCGCGCTAATCCATGCCGCCACGATGGTCACGGCAGGCGTCTACATGGTGGCGCGCTCGAATGCGCTGTTCGTACTGGCTCCCGCATCGATGAAGACAGTTGCCATCGTGGGCGCGCTCACCGCGATTTTCGCCGCGTCGATTGGTCTTGTGCAGAACGACATCAAGCGCGTGCTCGCTTACTCGACCGTCTCGCAACTCGGGTACATGTTCCTGGCTCTGGGCGTGGGAGCTTTCGCCGCCGGCGTGTTCCACGTCTTCACCCACGCATTCTTCAAGGCCTTGCTGTTCCTCGGAGCAGGTTCGGTGATTCACGCCATGTCGGGCGAGCAGGACATGCGCAACATGGGCGACCTTCGCAAGCGTATTCCGACGACCTATTGGACGATGTTCATCGCAACGTTGGCCATCGCAGGAATACCGCCATTCGCCGGCTTCTTCTCGAAGGACGAAATCCTCTGGCAGTCGTGGGCAACCGAGAGCGTGGCCTATCACCTGTTGTGGTACATCGGCTACGCCACAGCCTTCATGACGGCGTTCTACATGTTCCGACTGATCTACCTGACGTTCTGGAGCAAGCCGCGGATGAGCCACGAGGTCGAGCACCACATCCACGAATCGCCCGTATCCATGACCGTGCCACTGGTCGTGCTGGCCGTGATGTCGCTGTTCGCCGGATTTCTTGGCTTCCCGCAGAGCCTTGCCCGGTTGGTCGGCATTCCTGGCGAGACGAATCGCTTCGAGGCGTATCTGGCCCCGGTATTCGCGAAAGAGGCTCGGGTGTTTGCGAAGGAAGAGCCAGGACAACTCGCCGCCGGAACAAAAGAAGAAGAGAAGTCCAGTGGAACCGAGTATTTGCTCATGTTCCTGTCTGTGGGCGCCGCTGCCCTCGGCTGGTACATGGCTGGACGTTCGTATCGCGAGGCCGACAAAGGCTACGTCGAGCCGATCAACGCTCTGTCTCCGCCCGTCTACAACACTCTGCTGAACAAATATTACGTCGACGAGGGCTACGACTATGTCTTCACCGGACGCCGAAAGCTGGGCGGCGTGCGCCTGGGCGCTATGGGCTTGGGCGAGGCCAGTTCCTGGTTCGATGCCAACGTCATTGACGGCGCGGTGAATGCCAGCGGATGGCTTACGCGCTTCGTGGCCTCGATATCGAGCTGGTGGGACAAGTGGATCATCGACGGTATTGGAGTCAACGGTCCCGCCATTCTGGCTCGCATGTTGAGTTATCCCGCGCGCCTGCTCGAATGGGGATTGGTGCAGTGGTATGCCCTGGTGATGACCGCGGGGTTGGTAGGGTTCGTGTTTTATTACCTGTATCACTGAGAGCTGCGAGCTATGCGCTCCGAGTTTTGAGCAAACGAACAAGGGTTTGCTCGAAGCTCGCAGCTCGAAGCTCACAGCTGAGAGTTCAAAGACAATGGAATCTCATATCCTCTCCATCATTCTCTTCACGCCGCTGCTGGGCGCGATGCTGCTCTTGTTCGTTCCCAAGGAGAACAAGGACGCCATCCGTTGGATCGCCAACATTTTTGCCCTCGCCGGGTTCCTGATTTCCCTGCCGCTGGTGCCGCGATTTTGGGAACTGGTGAAGAACGGCGACGCGGCTCAGTTCAAGTTCATTGAAGGCACGGCCAACAATTGGATTCCCTCCATCGGCGCAGGTTACATGCTCGGCATCGACGGCATCTCGTTCCTGCTCATCATGCTGACCACGCTGCTGGGCTGGATCTCGATTCTCTCGTCCTGGACCGCCATCGAGAATCGCGTGAAGGAATATTACGTCTGGTTCCTTGTACTGCAGACCGGTATGCTCGGCGTCTTCATGGCGCTCGATTTCTTCCTCTTTTTCGTTTTCTGGGAAGCGATGCTGGTGCCGATGTACTTGCTGATCGGCATCTGGGGCGGTCCGCGAAAACTCTACGCCGCGATCAAATTCTTTCTGTATACGCTGGCCGGTTCGGTGCTGATGCTGCTCGGCATCCTGTTCCTGTATTTCCATCATCACTCGATCACCGGGGTTTACACGTTCGCCCTGCAAGAACTGTATAAGACGGCACCTCAAATCTATACCGACTACGGTCCGTACGCCGCGACCCTTCTATTCCTGAGCTTTTTCTTCGCCTTCGCGATCAAAGTCCCGATGTTTCCTTTCCATACCTGGCTGCCGGATGCGCACGTGGAAGCTCCAACCGCGGGTTCGGTAATCCTGGCGGGCGTCCTGCTGAAGATGGGGACATACGGTTTCATCCGCTTCTCGCTTCCATTCTTTCCCGACGTCCTCACGCATGGGCGCACGCGCTTCTGGGTGATGGTGCTGTCGGTCATCGCGATCATTTATGGCGCACTCGTGTCGCTGATGCAGAAGGACATGAAGAAACTGGTGGCCTATTCTTCGGTAAGCCACCTCGGGTTCTGTACGCTCGGGATTTTCGCGCTATCGCCACTTGGAATCAGCGGTTCCGTCCTGCAGCAGATCAACCACGGAATCTCGACCGGCGCGCTCTTCTTGATCGTCGGCATTCTCTATGAACGGCGGCACACGCGCGAGATCTCCGAATACGGTGGCATCTCGAACGTGATGCCGATCTATGCCACCATCACGATGATCATGTTCCTCTCGTCGATGGGACTGCCGCTGCTCAATGGCTTCGTCGGCGAGTTCACGATCCTGGGAGGAACGTTCCTGCAGAAGGACATTGCCGGCCACCCCGGCTGGTTCTGGACGGCATGGGCCGTGCCGGGAGTTGTGCTCGCGGCTGCCTATCTGTTGTGGCTCTACCAGCGCGTATTCTTCGGCCCTGTCACGAATCCGAAGAATGAGAAGCTGCATGATCTCACGCCGCGAGAAGTCGCCACCTTTGTTCCGCTGCTCATCATGGCCTTCTGGATTGGGCTCTACCCCAAGCCGTTCTTCCAGATCCTCGAGCAGCCCGTGAACCATCTTGCGGCCACCTTCAATCGTGAGACGCCGAAAGCTGAGACCACAGCCTCGGTTGCAGGCGGGGCTGCTGCCCCGAGTGAGTGCGCGGGATGCGGCTCGTCGGCCACGCCCAGTCCCGCAGCGGTGAACACCGGCACGTCGGCAGCAATTCGCCCGGTCACTCGCACCACGCCTGCTCCGGCTCCGGCAAAGGGGAAGAATTAGTGGCCTGGACCGACTACCTGCTCGCGCTTCCGATCACGCTGCTGGTGCTGTTTGCACTTGGCATCCTGCTGATCGACTTCATGCTCCCCAAGGAGATGAAGTGGTTAAATGCCGTGACGGCATTGATTGGTGTTTGCTTCTCCGCGGCCGGCGTTTACAAGATTCAGCTCTTTCTGGGCGCCGAGCCCGGCAAAGTCGGCATGCTGGGCACTATGGTGGTCGACCGCTTCGCCCTTTACTTCTTTTATCTGTTTCTGGCGGGCACCGCGATCGCCATTCTCATGTCGGTGCGGTATCTCGAAACGGAAAACGAAAACCACGGCGAGTACTATGCCTTGATGCTGCTTTCGGTAGCCGGCATGATGTGCATGGCCTCCGGATTTGATATCGTCCTGATTTTTATCGGCCTGGAATTGATGGCCATCTCGACCTACGTGCTGGTTGGATTTCTACGCCGCGACCGGCGCTCGAATGAAGCCGCTTTGAAATATCTGCTGTTGGGCGCGTTTTCGTCGGGGATCTTTGCCTACGGGCTCTCGCTGCTGTATGGGTTGACCGGCACCACGAATCTCGCAGGCATTCATCAGCAACTACTGCATCGCGCATTCGATCCCCAGTACAGGCCGGTGGCGATTATCGCCGTTGTGACGACATTGACGGGATTGTTATTCAAGATCGCCGCAATTCCTTTTCATCAATGGGCTCCGGACGCATATGAAGGAGCCCCGACCAGCATTACCGGATTCATGTCCGTCGCAGTCAAGGCGGCGGGTTGGGCGATGCTGCTGCGAATTCTGCTAGGAAGCCCGTTCCAATTCTGTGGGTTGGTCTCGATGCGGGATGTTTGGGTGCCTCTTCTGGTATTCGTCTCGATCGCGACCATGACTGGCGCCAACTTCGCAGCGCTCACCCAGACTAATACCAAGCGCCTGCTGGCCTACTCCTCGATTGCGCATGTGGGATACATGTTGCTGGGGATGATCGCTCTGGGCACAGCCACCTCGCATGATGGGTTCTCCGATGGATTCAAAGGCATCCTGATCTATCTGCTGGTTTACACGTTCATGAACCTTGGCGCCTTTGCGGTGATCACTTCACTTCGTCATCGCAACATTGCCGGCGACGATCTCGACGATCTCAACGGCCTATACTCACGCGCCCCTGTGGAAGCGGTGCTGATGCTGCTGTTCATGCTATCGCTGGCTGGAATCCCGCCCCTCGCCGGATTCTGGGGAAAGTACTTCATCTTCCTCAGTCTGATCGAGACTAAACATTTCGTTCTGGCCTCTCTCGGCGTGCTCTACTCGGTCTTCGGCCTCTACTACTACCTAAAGATCGCCAATGCGATGTTCATGCGCCAGCCGGAAAAGGGAGAAGAAAAGCTGCCCGTAAGTCTCGCGATGCGCGTGGCACTGGGGCTTACAGGATTGGCCACGCTCTACATCGGCATCATGCCCAATCGGTTCATCGAGATAGTGAATTGGGCATTGGGGATTGCGCAGCAGTCAAAAGTCGCCAACCTGATGCATTAGAGAAGTGCGTTCTCGAGGCTGGAGCCGCCGCGTCAGAGCCCCAAGCTGACTCTCGCCACATACCACAGCCTGCCGTATCATTTCTTCTGAGCGTGTTGCCCAATGCCTTCCACTCCTCCCGACGATCCCGACCGTAAGAAAAGCCCATGGGTTCAAGTCGGACGATATAGCCAACTCGCTTTCATGCTGCCCGCGGGGACGGTGGCGGGATATCTCCTGGGGTCGCTTCTGGACCGCTGGCTGCACACTACCTGGATTGCAGTCGTTGGACTGCTGCTGGGCACAGCCGCCGGCCTGATTGAACTGATCCGCACCATTTCACGGGACACGAAGTAAGGTCGATTGGAAGCGAAAGCATAGCTCCTCAACCGTCGTCCATCGCATGATGACCGACCAATCCCATCCCAACGCCACTGGCCTCGAGCACAACGCGGAAGAAGGGTTCTATGCCGCCGCCCTTCCACGCATCCGTAACTTCATGCTCATCCTTGGCCCCGTTCTTTGCGCCATAGCCTGGGCCAGGTTCGGGCTTCGGGCTGCCATCGGATTCCTGCTGGGATGCGTGATCGCCTATCTGAATTTTCAATGGCTGAAAAGCGGCGTCTCCGGCCTCGCAGATCGCGTGACCAACACCGGCAAACCTCAGTCCGGCGCGGGAATCGTAGCCCGATTCCTGCTTCGCTACGTATTGTTAGGGCTGGCTGCGTATGCTATATTAACCAGTTTCCCCGCGAGCCTCAGGGGTTTGTTTGCGGGCCTGTTTCTACCCGTGGGTGCCATCGTCTGCGAAGCGTTCTACGAGTTATACAGGGCGCTCAGGCAAGACAGGTCTGGACACGACTGAGTTCCGCAATAAGCCAGGAGCCAGCAGCTACAAGCTTTCATGCCCGAACAACTTTGGTTCACCCAAATCCTGAATCACCTGTTTGCGGGGCCGGTTACCACGTTCCTGCGGATGCTTCACATTGAGCCCAAATACGCATCCGCGCCGATCAGTGACTCTTTCGCGATGGAACTTCTGGTTTTTGGTTTTCTGCTGATCCTCTTCCTGCTGGTCCGGTCGCGGCTTTCGGTGGAATCTCCGGGGACGCTGCAGCATTCGTTCGAGGGTATTGAAGGATTTGTACTCAGCCAGAGCCACGAGATCATTGGCCATCATAGCGAGCCCTACACGCCTTTTTTTACCATCATTTTCATCTTCATCCTGGTCTGCAACCTGATTGGGTTGATTCCCGGGTTCGAGTCGCCGACTGGAGTTCCAATCGTTCCTCTTGGCTGCGCTATTTGCGCGTTCCTCTACTACCACGCGCAGGGGTTCAAGCACGCCGGCCCGAAATATCTGCTGCACTTCTTCGGACCGCCAATGGAAGGCATGCCGCTGGTTGCGCGGATTCTGCTCGCAGCCTTGATGCTTCCGATTGAACTAGTCAGCCACTTCGCGCGCTTGCTCTCACTGACCGTGCGCTTGTGGGCAAACATTTTCGCCGGCGACCTGATCACGCTGGTGTTCTTTTCCATGATCCCGATCGGCGTCCCCATCATCTTCAGCGGACTTCATATTGTGGTCGCGGTCTTGCAGGCGTACGTCTTCATGCTGCTGTCGATCATTTACGTATCGGGCGCGGTTGCGGAAGAGCACTGAAACTAGTTCTCAGTTGTCGGTTCTCAGTGAGAAGGAAAAACTCAATAAGTCAGCTCCCCGTTGTCGGCTCTCTTCTCGGCGTGGTTTTGCTGGAAACTGAGAACTGAGAACCGAGAACTGAGAACTAAAGTCACCAGCGTGAGGGCGCCTGCACGGTATGGCGTCAACCACCTCCTGGCGGCAATTCATAAAGGAGCAACACCCATGCGTCAACTAAGCCGTTTGTTCATGATTCTTTCCGCGCTGTGCTTCGCCCTGCCTGCGTTCGCGCAGGGTGGCGGTACCAGCCAAGCAAGCTGGATCGCCATCACCGCCGGATTCTCCATGGCGATCGCGTCGGCTGTCTGCGGCCTCGCCCAAGGCAAGGCCGTTGCAGCCGCGACCGAGTCGCTTGCCCGTAACCCTGCCGCCCGTCCTGGAATCCAGTTCGCTCTGATTCTGGGCCTGGTGCTGATCGAGTCGCTGGCGCTGTACACCCTGGCGATCATCTTCTTGAAGGTGAAGTAAAAAACAGTTTTGCACGAACTGAAAAGCCTCTGCGCATAGCAGAGGCTTTTGATTTTGGGTTCGAGCTAAAGGCTAACGGCTAAGTGCTGATCGCTACACTTTCCTCTCGCCGCCCCACTCATGGTCCTTGTTCTGTGGGGCCGAATTCATGGCCTCCACCAACAGGCGCCGGAGTTTGTAGCGGCTCTCCAGATCGGTGTTCACGATCTCGAATCCTACTTCATTCACGCGCGCGCGGCGTAGAAGCACGTGCGCCCGTATCTTGGAGCGCATGCCCAGAGAAATCTCAAGGTCGGCTTCGCTCCCAATCCGGAGATTGTCTTCCTTCGTCCCCATGCCACCGCCGAGGCTCAATTCCCGAATCATGATCTTCGACTTGCCCCAGGAGCTGCCAATCGTTCCCGACACGGTCTTAGCCAAAACCATCCGCTCATAGCGGCGTTGCCGTACCCAGGGACACGCCGGGGCTAGATCGAGCGGTGCGATCGCCAGTTCGGCCGATTCAAATCCGCTGTCATGCATGACTTGGGCACCGTAGCGGGGATCGGTCTTCGACAGAGCTTGGGCCGCGGCGATTCGGAGCTCGCGGTGATACACCCATCCGAAAGTCTTCTTGGCCTCCAGGATTTCCCGGAGCGTGTTTACGGCCTCGGCGTCCTTTAACCGTCCGAGCGACTCAATGGCCTTCAACTGTATGTAGGGTGAACGCGAAGCCGCGTCGCCGGGACGAGCCATGGCGATGAGTGGAGGCACGGCCGTCAGATCGCCGCTCATTCCGATCTCGTCGACCGCTTCGGGCAGCACGAGTGCATCGAGCACTTCCGCCAGTTCCAGCAGTGTGCGTCCACGATCGGCCGCGTTTCCGTAGGCGATCTGGCGGACCACAATGTCGTGATAGAAACGGTTCCATTCCGGCAGGCGCGCCGGGAGCAGTTCCAGCAAAGTACCGACATCCAGCCGGCTGATCAGCCCCACTCCGCCGGAAGCTTGTCGGGGCTGGCCCGTGCGTAAGATCTCGCGCAACTGGAGCAGTACTGGCGATCCCAACTCTTTCACCATCTCGATCATGCGATCGCACTCCGCGCGCCGCATGCAGCGGAAGAACCGGTCCGCAAGGTGCTCGGCTCCAGCCTGGCTCGTGCGACGCAAGACGGCCAACAAATCCGCCGGCACCGGCTGCAGCCGTATCGCTTCTTCGATGAACTCCGGCAAACGGTTTTCGACGCCAACACGCGGCCGAAGATCGCTCATCAATACCGGGCGCTCAACGCTGATCAGTTCCATGCCGACGCAGACTTCATTGATTGCCGCATAGTTCTTGGCCGCGCTCGATTCCTGGCTCAAGCGCACGAAGGCCGCGCTGAGCAAGCTCTGCATCTCGGCATCTTTTTCGGCGATGATCTGTTCGCTCAGCTTGCGGACGGCTTGCGCCATGGGTTGGCCACCCAGGCGCGCGTAAAGATCGGCGATCTGGCTCAATCCGATCGCGGTGCGGCGACGCGGTTCAACCTCTTTCGCGGTCAAACAGCTCGAGTAATTGTTCAGAATGTCGGAAACCAGTTGCTTATCATCACGTTCCAGCAGGCTCTCCACGAACTGCCGCAGGTTGCGGGGCGGAACACAAGGTGCTTCGTGCGACAGCAGCACACTCTTCTTGCCCGCCTCTGGTACTTCAGCCCAGAACATGCGATCCAGGATGTCGGCATGCGACTCCACCAGGATGCCGGCCTTGTTCATTTTCTCTTCCTGGATTTTGAGAATCTGCCGCAGCGAGTCCATCTGCCGGCTCATGTGCTCCATCATCTGATGGACGGCGTTTACCTTGACTTCGCCCTTCTGGTAGCGCTCGAGCGCGAAGCGGATAGCCATGTGCTCGGCGGCCTTCATCAGCAGCGGAGTGTCCTCCTCCTCGGCGGACGTGGCGCGCGCCGCAAGGCTGCCCAACAACTGTTGCAGATTCAAGCGCGTGTTGGGGTCGGTCTCACTCAACTCCTTGTGCAGGTCTTCTTCTTTGACGTGGGGATCATGCTGCACCTGTCCAAAGCGGGTCAGCAACCGAATTGCCTGGATCACTTCCTGCTCCTGCAGGGGAACCATGCCGCCCGTCCACGCCGGAGCTACACCCGTGCCTGTTCCAGCCCCACCACTGCCACCGGTTCCAGCGCCACCGCCACCACCGGTGCCGCCTCCGCCGCCCGCACCGGCGCCGCCCTTTCCGACGGGAATGTTGGGCACGCTGCCGAGCGGAACCATGGGCGCTCCGTCGGTGACTTTACCGCCACCGGAGTTGGCGCCTTCGGCAGCCGCAATCAACTGCAAGAGCTTCTGAGGATCATTCAGCCACTGTCTGAATTCCGGCCCTAAAGTCTGGGCAGCGATTTGGGCTGCAATGCTGACGTCTCCTGTCAGCGGGTCGGCGGCGACGAACTTCACTTCATTGATCTTGATCGATCCCTGCTTGCCACCCAGTGCTTCTTTGATATGTTTCGCAACATCGGTTGCCTTCGATCCCGCAACCATGAAGGCCCGGACCAGGCGCACGAAATCTTCTTCCGTGACTTCCTTGGAGAAATGCAGGCTGGCCAGACCGGCCGTGGTCAGTAGAGTGGCGAAGCTTTTCTCCGACTGGCCTGACTCGAGGGGAATGCCATCGAGCAACAGCTTGTTGTCGGAAACTCCCAGCAGGAAACCGCCGCTCGGCAGGGCACTCTGCAGTTCGCTCCAGGTGGTTTCAAATTGCGTCTCGGTACGTTTGTGACTGTAGCCATACATCCGTGCGTACTTAATAAGGATGTTCAAGCTGTGAACAAACGCCCGCGCTGACGCTGCGCGCGCTGCCTGCGATGTGTCCATGCCGGAGATAAAAAGCTCCTCGCAATCCCGATTTGCACCTCAAGGTTATGCCGAAAAGCTAGGCCCTCAAACGTTACGGAGGTAAGTGTCCAACGAGAAGGGCTCCTTGAGGGCGTGAATCCGGGCAGTTCCCTGAGGGCTTAAGTCAACACAGTTACTTTCGTAACTTTCGCTTCATTCCGCTCGGCTCGCTGTAATAGAATTGCGGTTCCCCCTCAAAATCATTTTTATGGAAAATCTGATCTTCTGCCTGATTGTGCAGTTGAACCTGATTTTTGGCGTCGCCGGATTGATGTGGCCCGACAA
This sequence comes from uncultured Acidobacteriota bacterium, assembly GCA_963836945.1. Taxonomy (GTDB): domain Bacteria; phylum Acidobacteriota; class Terriglobia; order Terriglobales; family Acidobacteriaceae; genus Sulfotelmatobacter. The sequence continues at coordinate 42,367 of CAWILL010000016.1, read as the reverse complement.
GCTGTTGCCTGTTTTCGGGCTGCTGATGTTCCCTTGGCCCGCCAGTCATCGAGCCATCCGCACACACGGCTGGGTCGCCATTGTCGGCTACTTGTTGGTGCTCGGCAAGATTCTCGTCACCATCCGCTGACTCTGGTGGGCGAGGCCCCACTCCGGGTTACCTCTCCTGCTAGATGACGGCAACCTCCGGCACACTGAGGCATGAAGAGCTCTCCCAAGCCAAGCACTGGTGATTGGTTTCGAAGCCCTGAGCCTGAAGATCTTGCCTCACTCGCCTCCAGGTTCAGACCGTGCCAAGGGAATCTCCTTAGCTGCAAGCGTCTGGAAACTAGACGGTGCGCAGCATCTCCATAGCGTCATCAGGATTCGTTACCAACGCCTGACGCGCAGCGGGGTCACCAGCCCTGGGACGATGGTTGTCTCGTAGATGAACACGAATCCTCGAAGTAGACACCCCGCGCCGCCGACAGCCCAACCCGACTGATTTGCGGACACGGGCAGTCTGCACTCAAGCCCATACAAACAAGGCACTTATGACACAAGGCGGCAAATCTTCAAGGGCGGTTGATGGCAGTGCTCGTGCATTGGTTCTCATGGCACGGATCGCCACGGCGTCGTGGGCTTGGCAACCGCGTTTGCTCTGAGGCGAACGTATGTTTGGCGCCCGGGGGCCTGCGATATTGACGAAGTCAGCACGAAACCGGAGTAAAGCATGAAACTGCTCATTGCCGAAGACGACGATTTCTTCCAAAAGATCTTGCGCCAGGTTCTCGGGACTGATCATGAAATTATCATGACCAATAATGGAGATGAAGCATGGGCTGTCCTGCAGCGATCAGACGCACCACAGCTGGCAATCCTTGACTGGGTTATGCCCGGACTAAGCGGCCCGCAGATTTGCCGAAATGTGAGAGCTTCTCCGGCGTTGTCTTCGACGTACTTGATCATCCTGACTGCCAAGAACAATGAAGCGGATATCGTTTCCGGACTGCGCTCTGGAGCCGACGACTACATAGCCAAACCCCCGCTACCTGCAGAGCTCCGAGCGCGAGTGAGAGTTGGCGAGCGTGTCCTGGAGTTGCAGGCAGCATTGGAAGCGCAGTCGGCCTGTGGGCAACGAGGATTAGGCCTGGCAAACTCTGGCAGTGATCCACGAACCGGTTGTGCAAACGATCGAAGGGTCCTGAGTCAGGAACATTTTCGCGGTCTTGAATCCTGTCCTCGTAAACACTGCGAACCCGGAGACGGCTGCTCTTCCCTCACGAGCCCAATCCATTCGAGCAACCGCTTTTAACCACGTCCATGGAGAATCGCCATCGACATCGCTGAGCAGCTCAGAAATCCGGGAGCGCATTTCCAGGCGGGAGGCTGCGTTTCTGAAACTGTCCTCCTCGCGGAAGACGACCCTATTTTTCGCAGGGTATTGCAGAGCCGTCTAAAAAGCTGGGGCTATCGCGTGATTCTCGCCGAAGATGGAAATCAGGCGTGGAAGCTGCTGCAACAGTCGAACACACCAGACCTTTTGATTCTGGACTGGATCATGCCCGGGATCGACGGTATTGAGTTGTGCCGCCGGGTCCGCGCGATGCCACTGGAACGATACCAATACATCTTGCTCCTTTCGGGCAAAGACCAGAAGCGAGATGTCGTGGCCGGACTGGAAGCGGGAGCCGACGACTATCTGACGAAGCCGTTTGACATTTCGGAATTGCGGGCGCGGCTGCGGGCAGGCAAAAGAATTCTAATGCTGCAGCACGAACTGATTCAGGCCCGCGAGGCGCTGCGGTTCCAGGCAACGCACGACGATCTGACAGGTCTATGGGGTCACGGGGCCACACTTCACCTGCTCGCGAGCGAGCTTCAGCGAAGCGTTCGGCTGCTGACCCACACTGGCGTCTTGATGATTGACCTCGATCATTTCAAGAGCGTCAACGATACTTACGGGCACCTGACTGGCGACGTAGTCCTCAAAGAGGCTGGACGCCGCATCCCTCAGGTGGTGCGGAACTATGACTTTGTTGGTCGCTACGGCGGCGAGGAATTTCTGGTTGTTCTGTCAAACTGCACTCCGGACGATCTGAGGAGAATCGCGGAGCGAGCCTGCGCTGCTCTTTCGGAAACCCCGATCTCAACGGATGCTGGAGACGTCAATGTCACCATCAGTGTCGGGGGTGTAATTGGATCCGGCGAAATGCGCGATGTTGAACTCTTGTCCTTCGCCGACACCGCGTTGTACGGGGCCAAGCGATCTGGCCGCAACCGAGTTGTCATCGGCTCCTGCGACGCCATTCCGAGCGGCGAAAGGCTTTCGGCTGACCACCGGGCACAACTCACGTCACCCGGAATCCAATCGGACTAATCTGCCATGTTTGCGCCGCGAGTAGCGATTCGCCATGTTTTTCTCTCGGTCACCTTCGTGTTGCTTTATCTTCTGTTGAACCGTCCGGAAATCATCGTCATTTCTCGCCTTGGCGCGGTGATCTGGTATCCAGCTACGGGCTTGATGCTGGCTCTCCTGCTGGGAATCAGCCCGTGGTATGCGTGTCTGGGGGCGGTTTCTGGTGCCCTTGCAGGAGTTCTGATTTATGGCCAGCCGCTCACAACATTCAGCGAAACGCTGGGTGCGATGGGAATGGCCGGGCTCTACGGGGCCGCGGCATACGTGCTGCGCGGGCCGCTGAAAATTGACCTTGGTTTACATCGACGACAAGACGTAGTGCGTTACGTCTCTGTAACCACTGCGGCGGCGGTAGCATCCACCGGAGTTGGCGTTGTCTGCCTGGTCGCGGACCATGCGATCCGCTGGGAAGAATTTTGGCAGTCCGCGGCGCTCTGGCTTCTTGGAGATGAAATCGGGTTGCTGGGCGTTGCGCCTTTCCTCTTGATTTATGTCTTTCCCTGGGTACGTCGGCAATTAGCGGGAGGACCATGCGAGCGCCCTGGGAAGAAGCGAGTCGCTCGTATTCCGACGGGCAGTTTTTGGCCGCTGGTGGAATGTGGAGGCCAGATCTGCGCCTTGCTCGTTTCAGTCTGGATAATGTTCGGCGCTCCCTTCCTGCATTTTCGCGCCTTCTTTTTCGCCTTCGTTCCCATCATCTGGATCGCCATGCGCCAGGGAATCCAGCGCGTTGTGACCGCGCTACTCACTCTCAATTTTGGCATCGTGGTCGCATTGCACTTCTCCCCGCCGACACCCGCTCTGTTCTCCGAGTATGGTCTCTTCATGTTCGTGGTCTCAGCGACGGGGCTCATTGTGGGTTCGGCCATAACCGAGCGGCATCGGCTCGCCGTTGAACTGCTCGAGCGTACCGCCGAGTTGCTTGATGCCAATACACAGATGATCGCCGCCAAATATAAAGCGGAAGAAGCCAGCCGTATCAAGGGTGAGTTCTTGGCGAACATGAGTCATGAGATCCGCACTCCGGTGAACGGGATCATTGGCATGACGGAGCTCGCACTCGACACCGAGCTTACCGGCGAACAGCGCGAATATCTGACCATGTTGAAGTCTTCCGGTGATTCTCTGCTCGGGGTGATCAACGACATCCTCGATTTCTCCAAGGTTGAATCAGGAAAATTGGAACTGGACCCGATTGAATTCAACTTGCGAAATGCGGTCGGAGAGACCTTGAGAGGATTGGCGCTGCCAGCCGATGAGAAAGGTCTCGAACTGGCTTATCATATCGATCCTCAGATACCTGACCATGTGGTCGGCGATTCTGGACGGCTGCGTCAGATTCTTTTGAACCTGGCAGGAAACGCCATCAAGTTCACGCCGCAGGGCGAAGTGATTATACGAGTGAACTTAGACGATTCCGCAGGACGCGAACTCACGCTCCATTTCAGTGTGGCCGATACCGGCATTGGCATCGCTGCGGAAAAGCATGCGCTCGTCTTCGAAGCATTTGCCCAAGCCGACGGCAGTACAACGCGAAACTACGGGGGCACCGGGCTGGGTCTGGCTATTTCCTCACGCCTGACGGAGCTGATGGGCGGGCGGATTTGGTTGGAAAGCAGCGCCGGAAACGGCAGCACATTTCATTTCACAATTCCCGTGACAATTGCTGAAGCGCACCACAACTCGGAGCTCAAAGCTCAAAGCCTGAAACTGGCGGATGTGCCTGTGCTGTTAGTGGATGACAATGCCACGAACAGGCAAGTCTTGCTGGAGACTACGAGAAGTTGGGGAATGCGTCCCATTGCAGTCGAGGGTGGAACGACGGCGCTCGAAGCCGTGCGTCAAGCCGAAGCAGAGGGCGCTGCCTTCCGCTTGGCCGTTATTGATTCTCAAATGCCGGGGATGGATGGATTTCAGCTCGCGGAGCAGATCTTAGAAGATCCGCATCGGCGAATGGGTATCGTGATGATGGCAACCTCCGGCCAACGCGCGCAAGTAGAACAACATGGCAGAAATGCCATCGCAGTTTGTCTCCCTAAGCCTCTAGGGCCGTCGGAACTTCTGTCTGCCGCGCTGACCGCGCTCGGTCACACGGCTACCGATGATAGTCTGCGCCCCGCGAATAGCGACCGGCCGGCAGGGGATTCCAGGCAACTTCGAATTCTCGTCGTTGAAGACAACCTGGTGAACCAGAAGCTGGTTATTCGGATGTTGGAGAAAATGGGACATCGATGTGCGCTCGCTCAAAACGGCCGGGTAGCATTGAACAGATTGGAAGCCGAGACGTTCGATCTTGCGCTGATGGATGTGCAGATGCCCGAGATGGATGGGCTGACGGCTACGCGAAAGATCCGTGAGAAAGAAACCCAGACAACATCTCACCTTCCGATCATCGCGATGACGGCTCACGCGATAAAGGGGGACCGCGAACGCTGTCTGGAAGCGGGGATGGATAGCTACATCAGCAAGCCAGTGACCAGCCAGGGAATTGCCGCGGCCATCGCCGAGGTCGTCCCCGCGAAAGGGATGGGTAGTGCGCCCGCACGAGAACTCCCGTTATCGAGGTGTCTTCATCGACTTGGAATCGCAGCGCGGTGTTGGAGCGCATCGATGGCGACGAGTCCCTCTTGCGCGAACTGCTGACAATTTTTCTGGAGGAGAGTCCCAAGCACCTAAGCGGTTTGCAGCGGGCGATCGAAACCGGCAATTCGGATGAGATTGAAAGGACGGCGCACAGTATGAAAGGAGAATTGGGCTATCTGGGGCTGGCGAATGCCGCTCAGACCGCTCAAGACCTCGAGCGTTTGGGCCATGAGCGCAATCTACAACCTGTAGCCGGTCTGCTGGCCTCGCTCAAAGCCGAGGTGTCTGCGGTCTCGAAGGTCATGCGCGGGGTGTTGGACGAAAATCAGGAAGGTCATCGTAGGTCCGGATCTGCTAGACGATCCTGCGGGCATTCGGACTGAGCAATTTGTCCAGAATCTGTCCGGGATTCCAGCGCATGGACATCTCCATTGCTCTCACTTTCGCCTGAACCTGGAACCCGCTTGCAAGTCACTGTTCCCAAAGGGCTTACAATCGCTTGTGGCGTTGAATGGAAGCAAGTCGGATGGCAGGCGTCGTGCTTTTTCATGAAGAGCATTCCCCAGTATCCAGCAGTTTGGGCCAATCGGTTGAAGATGAAGGCCCAGAGAAAACACCATGGGGCTCTCCTTGTTGGAAGCGGACGGACTTGTAGATTCTGGATCCAGCCTGCGCGAACGGATGCGCGTCATTGAGCGACGCGATTGGTGGCTGTGGCTATGCGCCGTCCTGATCACTCTGATTCTCACCGGCGGCATTGTCTCGCTGGGTTTCTCTGTAATCCACGTCCATCATCAGGAACCGAGTTCCACACCCCTCAACGACACGATTCTTGGCCTCGTCGGCTTGGTATTCCTGTTTGACATCTATACCGTCTACCAGCACTTCCAGATCCAGGCGGTTCGAAAACAGCTGATCGAACGCGAAGAACTATTTCGCCTTATCACAGAAAACGCCGCCGACATGATCGCTGTCGTGGACGTGAAAGGACAGCGTCTTTACAACAGCCCTTCCTACGAAAAGATTCTTGGTTACACACCCCAGGAACTGGGAGGCACCACTGCGGGGGAGGAGATCCATCCGGAAGACCGCGAAAAAGTGCAGCGGGCCGCAGCGGCAGCGCGCCTCAGCGGAAAGGGTACAAGCCTCGAATACCGCATGCGGCACAAGAACGGGAGCTGGCGCACGCTCGAGTCCCGGGCCAGCACCATTGTGAAATCCGGAAAGGTTGAGAAGTTGGTGATCGTGAATCGCGACGTGACGGAACGTAAACATCTGGAAGAGCAATTTCGGCAATCGCAGAAGATGGAAGCCGTGGGGCGGCTTTCTGGAGGCGTAGCTCACGACTTCAACAACTTGCTTGGTGTAATCATCGGCTATGGAGAAATTGTGCGAGACGGTACCGCGGCAGAAAGTCCGTTGTGTACCTGTGTCGAGGAAATGTTGAAGGCAGGTCATCGAGCGGCAACCCTGACGCGCCAATTGTTGGCCTTCAGCCGCCAACAAGTGATGGATCCAAAAGTTCTGGAGCTGAACGTCGTTGTCAAGGACATGGAAAAGATGCTGTTGCGTTTGATCGGCGAGGACGTTCAGCTCAAAACTTCGCTGGATCCGGCACTTGTCCGCATCAAGGCTGATCAGGGCCAAATCGAACAAGTCATTATGAACCTGGCGGTGAATGCGCGGGATGCGATGCCTAGGGGTGGTGAGCTACGAATTGAAACCTCCAACTTTCACATGGACGAAGCTTTCGTTCGACGCTATCCCTATCCCGTGCTGGTTGGAGACTACGTTTTGCTCAGCGTCACCGACAACGGAGTTGGAATGGACGCAACGACGCGCGTCCGGGTTTTCGAGCCATTCTTCACCACCAAGGAAAAGGGGAAAGGCACAGGCCTCGGACTCTCCACCGTTTACGGCGTGGTCAAACAGAGTGGTGGCTACATCGATGTCCTCAGTGAACCTGGAGCCGGCGCATCCTTCAAGATTTATCTTCCCAAGGTAGAAGTTGCCGCTGATCCACAAAAGCAGTCGACGGACTTACCCGTTTCTTTGCACGGAATGGAAACGGTACTGCTGGTGGAAGACGAGACCTCTCTGCGCGAATTGAGCCGTCATCTCTTGGAACTTTGCGGCTATTCCGTTCTGGAAGCCGAGAACGGAGAGGAAGCGTTGAAGAAGAGTCTAGGGCACAGAGGAGTGATCCATCTGCTCTTAACGGACGTTGTGATGCCAGGTATGAGTGGACGGATCCTGGCTGACCAACTCGTGAGACATCGCCCGGAGACGCGTGTCGTTTACATGTCCGGATACACCGGCCAGACCGTGGGTGAACACGGTGTTCTGGCGGAAGGAAGTTTCTTCCTTCCTAAACCGTTCACCCGGGATGCGTTGGCCCGGAAAGTTCGAGAGGCACTCGATGTAAGCATCGAGCCGGCCGGAATCGTTTAGAGCGCAAGCGGTCAAGCAGGATCGGCGCTTAGGAGGAAGTTCGATGGAAAAGATACTGATTATAGACGACGATGACAGCATGCGCGGAATGCTGAAGATGCGCCTGTCGGATACCTACGAGCTGATCGACACAGGAAACCCGGTCCAGGCTTTGGCGCTCGCCCTGGAACACAAGCCCCGCGCGATCCTCCTTGATCTGATGATGCCCGAGTGTTCTGGCTTCGAGCTCTGCCAGAGTCTTCATAACCTCAGCTACACGGCGCGCATTCCTATATTCGTGGTGTCAGGCGAATCGTCCGCGAAATACCGCGACTACATGAATAATCTGGGGGCGACGGACTTTTTTGAGAAGCCCATAGATTTTGTGAAACTGAAAGCCCGCCTCGCCTCAGAACTGCAAACCAGGCCATCGGAGCGGCGGGCTCACGTGCGCGTGCGCATGAAGGTTGTATTAAAGCTCAAAGGTACGGATGCGGCCCAGCGTTCATTTGAACAACTCGCCACAACCCAGAACGTGAGCGCCGGCGGTTTTCTGTGCTCCCTCGGTCTCTCGCTCTCAAGCGATTCGTCCCTGCAAGTCTTTCTCACCGGATCGAGCCGAGACCAGTATGTAGGGCGCGTTCGGGTGGTGCGAAGAGAGGCTCCGGAAACACCCTGGCAGAGTTATGCTTTCGAGTTCATCGAGCGTACTCCGGAATGGATTCTTCAGGACTAAGCCTGCCCTAAGCGAAGGCCCTCCCTCGCCTTGCTGCCTGATCGGGAGCGACGAATCGAAGTTGCCCCTTGACTCGATTGCCCGATTGCTATAAGCCTCTTAGTGGGCTTTTAGCTCTGGAGCGGTGTCGCGGCTCAATGAGTCGTAAATCCGCCTTGCGGCTGTTTTGCGCGGTTCTTACTTTCGCTAGACAAGGCGAGATTTGAGTGCTGTCAATTTCTAGTCCTCAACGTCGGCTTACCAATTCTTCTCCTCCTATCATCCTTCTCCGGATCGCTCCCGCTGACGATTGGCGTCAGGCTGCCATCGGGAAAGGCCATCCTCTCCTATGACCTCGACAAATCTGCTCAAGTTGCTGGCGATTGACGATGATGCCACAAACCTCGAGATCATCCGGCTGGCTCTGGAGCGTCCGGGACTGGAGATCCTGACATCGAACGATCCCGAAGAGGGTTTTGAGACGTTCTTGCGCACGCGGCCGAAGATTGTCCTTCTCGATCTAGTGATGCCGAAGGCGAGCGGCATTGAGATATTGGAACGGATTGTGAGCGTTGATCCGGGCGTGGATGTCGTTCTGATTACGGCTCACTACTCCGCCGAGTCCGCGGTCGAAGCGATTCAAAAAGGCGCGTCTGATTATTTGACGAAACCGATTGACATCGACAAACTGCGGGCCCGCGTCAACACACTGCTGGAAGAGGCCGAGACGAGGCAGAAAACGCTGCGTCTCGATCGAGAACTCATCGATGCATATCAATTCGAAGGCATCGTTGGACGTAGCCCGCTGATGCTCGAGGTCTACGCAAGAATACGAAGAATCGCCCCGCATTTCAGAACCGTGCTGGTGACCGGGGCAACCGGCACCGGCAAAGAGCTGGTTGCCAGAGCTCTGCACCGGTTGAGTCCGGTGGCACGCGGGCCTTTCGTTGTGTGTAATTGTTCGGCTCTGGTCGACAGCCTAGTGGAGAGCGAGCTTTTCGGCTATGTTCGGGGAGCATTCACCGGCGCAACCCAGGACAAAGTCGGCTTGTTCGAACATGCCGACGGTGGAACAATTTTACTGGATGAAATTGGAGAGCTTGCACCGGCAGCGCAGGCGAAACTCCTTCGGGTTCTCCAGAATCATCAGGTCCAGCGCGTAGGATCGCTCACTCCGCGGAATCTGGACGTGCGGGTCATCGCGGCCACACATCGCAATCTGAAAACCATGGTGCGCGAGGGTAAGTTCCGGGAAGATCTTTACTACCGCTTGGCAGTCGTCGAACTTCCTCTGCCGGCGCTGGCGAGCAGGCGCGAAGACCTGCCCCTGCTGGAAAGATATTTCATTGAAAAATTTTCGGCGGAATACAACAAGCCCATCGCGGGCCTGGCACGCAGGGCGCAGACTCGTCTGGCAACCTATCCTTGGCCTGGAAATGTCCGTGAACTCGAAAATGTGATCGGCAATGCCTGCATGATGGCCGACGGAAACCTGATCGACATTAGCGACCTGCCGGAGAGGCTGCGCGGGCCACTCAGTCAAGACCTGGCGGGAGGCGAGCCCTTTCTTTCCCTGGAGGAAATGCAGCGCCGGCATATCCTGCGCGTTCTGGAAGGCGTCGGAGGCAACAAGGCCCGAGCCGCAGAGGTGCTTGGCATCGCACGTGCAACCATCTACCAGTTACTCTCGAGAATGAAGGTGCAGGAGTCCGAGAAAGGGACCGCCTAGTAACCAGCACTTACAGTTACCACCTTTCTCTACCTCGGCTTGCGCCCGAACTCGATGTCCGGTTTGCGGACTGAAGTCCGTAACTCAGACGGCTTGAGCCCACCCGTCATGTCCTTCCGACAACAAAGCCGCGTAAACCACGCCTACTCCTAACCTTACGAGTTCCCTGCCCCATCCAGTTCGGCCCTAGTCATGCATTGGCAATTGTGCAGACCGTTTCGGCGGTTCCCCCAGTGATTTTAAGCCGCTGACGAACTTGGCGGAGGGACCCTCAAAATGCACATAAACCAGCTGGGCTCGATACTTTTTCTGACATTAGCGACCGCATGCGCGGGAGCACAATCCCGTGGGGAAGAACAGCCGGCGCAGGCTTCGATCAATTCCAACTACGGCAAACTGCCGCTGACGTTCGAGGCAAACCGAGGCCAGACGGACCCAAGCGTAAAGTTCGTCTCGCGCGGACCAGGATACACGGCATTTCTCACGAGCGACGGGATGGTGCTCTCCCTTCGCGCAAATCACACAGCAACTGGCGATGCGGTCGTCCATCCATCCAAGAAAGCCACGCTGCAGCTCCGCCTTTTGGGGGCCTCAAAGAATCCGTCCGTGGTAGGAGAAGGCCCGCAACCCGGTCGGGTCAACTACTTCATTGGCAACAATCCTGGTAAATGGCGAGGAAACGTCCCCACTTACGATCAAGTTCGTTACAAGAACATTTACCCCGGAATCGATCTGCTCTACTACGGCAATCACCGTCAACTGGAGTACGACTTCGCAATCGCTCCCGGGGCCAAGCCCGAACGGATTCAGTTTGAGGTCTCCGGCGCCAGCGACATGCACATCGACGCTTACGGCAGCCTCATTCTAACGACTGGCATCGGAGAACTTCATTTCCAGACACCAACGGTTTATCAGGAATCGAAGGGCCAACGCATTCCGGTCGAGGGCGGGTACGTTGTGAGGGATCCGACCCATGTTGGTTTCCAGGTGGCAAAGTACGACCGGAACAGCGCACTGCTCATCGATCCCGTTTTGGTGTATTCAACCTATCTTGGGGGCAGCTCTGATGACCAAGTCAGCGGGATAGCGGTCGACACGGCTGGAAGTGTCTACGTTGCCGGCTCGACGGATTCAACGGACTTTCCGCTGACATCCCTCGGTTCACTTAGCAATGGAAACACCCACGTCTTTATCGCCAAGCTCGATGCCACCGGATCCAATCTCATCTACACCGACTATCTCGGCGGAAACAGCCAAGACTATGGCTATGCCCTCGCGTTGGATTCTGCCAACAACATCTATGTCACCGGCGGCACCGCGTCCAGCGACTTCCCCGTGGTGAATCCATTTCAGGGAACATACTCTGGTGGATTTGATGCGTTCCTCACCAAAATTTCGCCGGACGGTTCTTCTCTCCTGTATTCCACATATTTCGGAGGAGGCGGCGCGAACTTTGTATCGAGCCTGGCCATTGATAATGCAGGAGAAATGGTCATCGCCGGATACACATCCTCGACAACCTTCCCGGTTGCGAATGCTTATCAACCCACCGTCTCTGCCAACCAAGGAGGCGTATTCGGCAACTACGGTTTCCTGACGAGGTTCACCGCCGACGGATTGTCTCTGGTGTATTCCACTTACCTGGCAGGCAGTTCCAATGTGGCGCTCAACTGCGGCGGAACTCCGTGCTGGCCAGAACCTACCAGCATTGTCAAAGGGATGGTGCTGGACACGCTTGGCAACGCTTACGTTACGGGCACGACGAATACGTATAACTTCCCGGTGACGCAAGGCACTTATCTAACCTCCGACTCGACGCAAGGGAATGGCTCGGTGGGATTCGTCAGCAAGTTCGGCGGAAGTGGAAACCTGCAGTACTCGACTTACTTTTATGACCCGACCGGGGTGGTCACGAATCCCACCGCAATAGCCGTGGATAGCTCCGGCTCGGCATATATTACCGGAGCCGCGCTCAGTTTCGGGACCTTCCCCATCACCCAGACCACCATTTGCGACCCCAGCGTTTACGGTTTCGGATGCAACTATGCCTTCGTAACCAAGTTCGATGCCACAGCCACGACACTTCTATATTCGACATTCCTCGGCCCGAACAACGAGGCCGATCCTCAAGCGATCCTGCTCGATGGAAGAAATGACGCATACATTCTGGCTTATACCGCAGGCGGCTTGTTCAGCACTGTGAACGGGATCGAAACCTTCAACGGCGGAAATGACATATTGCTCGTCGAGCTTGATCCGGCGGCCAGCACCCAACTGTTTGCCACATACTTGGGGGGTAGCGGAAATGATCAGCCTGCGCCCGCGGGAATGGTCCTCGATGCCGGCGGCAATCTTTATATAACCGGCACCACGGATTCCACTGACTTTCCTGTCACGCAGCATGCGTTCCAGAGTGGACTAGGCGGTAAGACGGATGGGTTCATACTCAAGATTGCTCCCGATTTTTTGGCAGCCGTTACCTTTGGTCCCTCGTCCTTGCAGTATGCCAGTCAGATGATTGGCACCAGCAGCCAGCCCCAGACTGTGGTTGTGCGGAACATCGGTAGCGCACCGCTTTCGATCTCGTCGATCACCACCACCGGCGATTTTTCCGAAACCGATAACTGCGAACCTGGTTTATCGGCAGGCGGGAGCTGCACTCTTTCCATTACGTTCACTCCCAATGCGGCAGGATCTCGCAGTGGAACCATCGTCATTGCGGATGACGCGGCCGGTTCACCCCACAGTATCAGCTTGAGCGGCAGCGCAATCGGCCCCGTTGTGAATTTGAGTCCTGCCGCTTTAAGTTTCCCCACCACCCCGGTAGGAACCGTCACGGCCTCGCAGACTCTGACGTTGGCGAACACGGGCAATATGGTACTGACGATCAGCAGTATTCAAGTCTCAGGAGATTATGGGCAGACCGATAATTGCCCGGCCAATCTGCCCGCTGCGTCTTCATGCTTGATCAACGTGTCCTTTACTCCCTCCGTAGCTGGAGTCCGCACTGGCGCAGTGACGATCCGTACCAGCGCGGCGGGCAGTCCGCAGACTGTCGGCTTAAGTGGAAGTGGATCGGATTTTCGGATTACCAGTTCGAGCAACAGTGCTACCGTCAAGGCCGGGACAACCGCGTCTTATTCGGTGGAGGTGGCTTCCATCGGGGGAACTTTTTCCAATGCGGTGAAATTGAGCTGCAGCGGAGCTCCTGCACAAACAACCTGCAGCCTCTCCACTACTTCTGTGACCCCTGGCTCCAACTCGGCAGCAGTCACAGTCACAGTCAATACGACGGCGAACTCTGCCGCATTAGCGATGTCCGATTCTAAACAGAGTCATGCGTTTTACGCCCTGTGGATGCAGCTTCCAGGGTTCGGCCTGGTTGGACTCACAGTGATCGCCAGCAATCGCCGTGCGAAGAAATTCGCACTACTGATCTCGCTGTTCCTGCTGGTTGGGGCCCTGCTGTTCATGTCGGCCTGCGCCGGCGGGACCGGTATCGCTCCTCAGCACCAGGGAACTACAGCAGGAACGTACACCATAACCGTGACTGGAACTTCTGGATCTTTACAACATTCTGTACCACTGACGTTGACAGTGCAGTAATTGGCAGCGCGATAGATGCCTAGTTGCAGGCCATCATATTCTGTGTCACGCCCTGCAGACTGATGATCGAATTCACAACCAGCGGCGCGCTCCAGAACTTGCTGTGGTGCTTGCGTAGGTAGTAGGCAGCGAGCACAGAGCCAACGCTTTTGGCCGAAGCAACGGCGTAGGCCCGGCCAACGGTCGGATGGGTTCCGTACAGGTAGGCGGATTGAACTTCCATGTTGCAAACGCCTTTCTTCCCGGCGAGCCAGTTCTGCCGGGCAAATAACGTAGTGTAGGAGTCTGCGAACGTGCTGCTAGTCGAAATCAAGGCCAGGCCTAAGAAAGTGGCATTTAGGGGTCTTTTGTTCTCGAAGACCTTCGGGGCCGGAGTTGGCGGTGGGGTTTCAACGAAGAAAGCATCGGCTGCTTCTACGGCGCTGGGTGCGTCCGGTAATTCCTTCGCTGCCGAGATCCCGGTGAGGACGACAACCGCCAACGCTGAAAGTAAGAATGATTTCATGAGTGCTTCTCCATTGATCGGTATCGACTGTGAACCACCGTGCTTCTGTTTTGCGTTTGCTCCGGTCTGTTTCGATTCCGTCATGAGTCGAGATTACGTTGGTACGTGTACCGCCGCAATGGCGAGACCGTAATAGAAGGTGGTAACCGATGGTAACCAGCGGTTGGTGCCAAAGGGTGCCACTACCATCGGGGGTGCGAAAGTGACGTTCAAGAACGTATTGCAAGCGGAACTTGAAGGGTTAAAACGCTGTGCGTGATAAATCTCAAGCCAGGCTCAGCAACCATCGGACGCTCTCCCCGACCCGAGAAGTAGATACTCGCGAGTGGTGGCTTTGGGGCCTGGCGGTGGCAGTAACCCTGGTTCTGACGTTCGGCATCCTGTCTTTGACGTTTCCGGGTCTTCATTGGGCCACCGATGAGGTTCATTCCCAAACGCTGAAGGAGTGGGTGCGCGGGCTGGCTGCACTTGTGCTCCTGTTCGATGTCTACACGGTTTATCAACATCTACAACTTCAGCGTATCCGCCGCCGTCTCGCTGAGCAGGAACGGCTCTTTCATCTGATTAGCGAGAATGCGGCGGACATGATTGCCGTTGTCGACCCCCACGGCCGCCGTCTTTACAACAGTCCGGCGTACCAAAAAATACTCGGGTATACACCGGACGAATTAGCCTCCACGTCATCGATGGAGCAGGTTCATCCCGACGATCAGGCGCGGGTGCAGGAGGCGGCCAAAAAAGCTCAGCTGACGGGTCGCGGAGATCGTCTCGAGTACCGAATCCGCCACAAAGATGGCACATGGCGTGTTCTCGAATCCACGGCGAGCAGGATTCCTGGCCTTGATGGCGAGACCCAGGGCCTGGTTATAGTCAACCGCGACATTACCGAGCGGAAGCATGCCGAAGCTCTACTGGAACATCGTGCTTTCTACGATGGATTAACCAACCTACCCAATCAGGCCCTCTTTCTCGATCGCCTGCAGCGGGCGATCGGAGTTTCCGGACGACACCGGGATTTTCGGTTCGCGGTTTTATTCATCGACATCGATCAATTCAAAGTGGTGAACGATAGCCTGGGGCGCACGTTAGGCGACGAACTTCTTATCCAGATAGCTCGTCGACTGACGGCATGCCTCCGCGGCTCGGACACTATTTCACGAGAACCGAACAGAAACGCCGCGTGTCCGCCGGGTGACCATACGCTGGCGCGGCCGGGGGGCGACGAATTTCTCGTGCTTGCCGCCGAGCTTCGTGATCCCAGTGATGCCATTCGCGTCTCGGAGCGCATTCAGGAGCGCTTGTCCCTCCCCTTCGCTGTGAACGGTCAAGAGATTGTGATCACGGCAAGTATCGGCATCGTTTGCAGTGGCGTAGGGCAGACCAGTGCTGAGGATGTTCTCCGCGATGCTGAAATTGCCACGCATCGTGCAAAGCGTGTCGGGAAAGGCGGCTGCGAAGTGTTTGACAGCGCGATGCAGGCCGACGCCGTCAAACGGTTACAACTCGAAACCGATTTGCGGAAAGGCCTGGAGCGTAACGAGTTCCTCGTGTACTACCAGCCTCTGGTGTCATTGCGGGATCGTCGGATTATCGGATTCGAGGCGCTGTCTCGCTGGAAGCGACCACAGGGTATTGTCTCTCCAGCAGAGTTCATCGCGGTCGCGGACGAGACGGGTCTTATCCTACCTCTGAACCGCCGATTGCTTTTGGAGGCTTGCCAACAACTTCGCCACTGGCAGGAACTCTTCCCCTCGGACCCGCCGCTTGCCATCAACGTGAATGTCACAGCCAAGCAGTTCGCGCAACCGGACCTCGCTGCCCAGATCCGCGAAGTCCTTCAGCAAACCGGGATCGATCCTCGCTCGGTTGACCTTGAGATCACAGAGAACATTGCGATGGGCGATGCCGCCAGATCTGACGTCGTCCTCTCGGAATTGAAGGCCCTCGGGGTTGGTCTGAGCATCGACGATTTCGGCACTGGCTACTCATCGCTTTCTCGACTGCAGCGTTTTCCTGTCGATACTTTGAAGATCGACCGCAGCTTCATTTCCGGTATAGCCTTGGATCCGGAGACCCTCGAGATCGTTCGCATCATTATCATGCTGGCTCACAACCTTGGCCTAAGGGTAGTTGCCGAGGGTATAGAAAACGAACAACAGCGAGAAAAGCTGCAGCATTTTGATTGCGAAGTGGGCCAGGGATTCTTGTTTCACAGACCGGAGCCAGCACCCACAATCGAAGAACTCCTCAAACATCAACATGCCGGTGTGGATCGAAGGCTGGTTGAGTCCGGTGCGGGAAATCAGTGCCATTCACCGAACGCGACCACAGTTTCACGGATCAGTTCACATGGTGCGGACATTGGCAAAGAAACTGCAAAGTGAAAGCGGACGTTCATATATTTGGAATTCCAGCATTCATGGAGAAGTATGAAGATTTTGGTGATTGAGGACAGCAGGCTTCTGCGATCAGCCATCGCGAGGACTCTAAGCAGAGCCGGATACGAAGTGGTTGCGGTTGGAGACGGTCAGGAGGGTCTCTGTCGCGCGCAAGATCTACGTCCAGACATAGTCCTTTTGGACATGATGCTACCAACCATGGACGGTACAGGAGTGCTCCGTCAGCTGAAACAAGATCCGGTTACGAAATCAATTCCGGTGATTATTTTGTCCGGCCTGTCACAGAAGAACGAGACCAAGCTGAAGAGGGCGGGGGCTTCGGCTTATTTTCAGAAATCCCTTCTAAACCTGGACAAAGAAGGCAGCGAACTCCTTAAGGCGGTGCAGAAGGTTGTGGCTGAACTGCCCGGCGCGAAAGACAACTCCGCCAAGACCGCACTTGCTGGGGTTGTGTAATCGCCCGTTTCCGCCGAAAGGTGGAACCATCTCTCGGAAGTTATAGCGCAAGCACTATCTGCTCGTGCTGCTGCTTTACCCTTCTATGGACGGGACCATTGAATGAGTGATCGCATGAGTCGAGAGCATGACGCGGTTCACCACGCCAACTTTTCGCATGAGCTTGGCAATGTGTGCCTTCACCGTGCGCTCTTCAATTCCAAGGGGAACAGCGATTTCCTTATTGGAGCAACCCGCAACAAGCATGCGCAGCACATCTTTTTCACGGGTGGTGAACGACCGTTGACCGATGGACAGACCCAGGTGAGAGGACTTTTGCGCCCGCTCGACGAACATCGCCAGAATCTGCCGAGACGCCCAAACCGAGCCGCTGTGCACAATTCGAATCGCCCTGACGAGTTCGCTGACGGGAGCGCCCTCATCGACACAGCCTTTCGCACCGGCTGCAATAGCCCTCAGCACGAATGCGTCATCTGTATTGCATCCGGTCAGGATAATTTGCAGGCCCAATCGGATGGCCCTCATCGTCGCAAGCACTTCGAACGCATTCTTGCCGGGATGACTGCCCAAAAGAACAACGTCCACGTCTGGGTAGGACGCAATCTCATTAACGGATACGGACTGAACGTCGAAATCGGACTCAGGACTCAACAATGTGCGGAATCCGATGAATCGCAGCGGATCGCTGGCGACCACCGCAATGCGGATCATTGCCTTCTTGCCCCCGGAGATCCTCATGATTTTTGTCCTTGGCAGCTGTGCCCTGAGCAACACGATTCGGGCGTATCGGTCACTCCAACCCAGGATGCCCATAGGCCGCGAGCCTGAAATAGTGTTTTGCAATCGCGATGGCCACCAGACTGCGCGGACATTGGGTTTGCGTTCAGACTCACCTCCAGTTCTTTTTTGGAGTGGCGTCTGAAGTTCCGCACCAGAGGTCAAGCGAACGTGAGCTTTCGAACTGACAATTACTGGTTGAGCGGGTTAAAAGTCAGCACCCCCGCTTCGGTGCTCGAGCAAACGCCGGCCGGATCGACCCGAACCACCGCATCTTCCTCAGCGCAGAAGCCACGGAGACCGGTCTGATTAATCGTGATCGGCACCGCCTTCATGGTATAGCCGATGTTTATGCCACCCCCGACAGTGCCCGCGCCACTGGTAAACAGGTAGCCGCTCTTGCCACTGCCAGCCGGATTGCCGTTGTTGGCAAGCACGGAATCGATCAAGCAAGCCGTTGCCTGGGCGGGAACGCAAGCCGCGCCGATCGCGCCGCCAAGGCTCACCAGGTTCGCCGAAAAGCCGACCGTCGGATAGGTAGACCGATAAGTGATCTGCGCGGTGTTGACCGTACGCACAGAAGCGACAGCTGAAGCCTCATTGGAAGCCATGCGGGCGCGCAGCAAGTTCGGAATGGCGATCGCAGCAATAATCAGGATGATGGCTACCACGATTAACAACTCAATGAGTGAGAAACCTTTCTGTTTTTGCATCGTGATCCTTCCGGATTGGGTTTTTTCCACTTGTAGCTTTGCACGCGACAGGCCAGAACTCAGCCATGGCAACCTGTTGACCCTTAAGCACGTCTTCCAACCGTGGCCGGAGGACCGTCTGCAACCCAGACACCTTTGTAGATATTTGAAACCATGCCTGAGGCAGGCTCGGAGCTTCCGAGCCGCGATGCAAGTTACCGACCGCGGCTCTAAACTAGAGTTTATTAATCTAACGTTTTGGAGCAATTGACTCTTAGCCTTTTTTATCCATAGGCTGCGCACGGCACAATCATCGCGGCCAAGCGATTCATTGTCGTAAACGCGGGAGAGGGCATTGAGTATCGTTGTCTCGAGGTGCGTCGCTGGTCGTGCAGCCGGCTCATTTCTTCATCCTGATGTCAGGTTTGCTGGATCTGTTTTTGCGACAACCATACTTACGGTGGATTAGTCAGCTTACCGCAGGCTTAGAGTACAGCCAGAGTGAACCGAGGTTGCTCTGCCCTCCCCGGTCTTGAAATCAACGATGTTGGCCTTTCGAGCGCGATTTTTCGCCGCTATGTCAGTCGCCTTCGCGGGTTGGCGATCTCCATCTAATCGCAAAGTCCGGTTTTTCGGAGGAAAGTTACGCGAGCGGCAGGGGCAACCCCGCTGGTACCGGGCGGGATAGCCGAATTTTTCCCCGATCGATGCTACCCCCTCAATCAGCGAATGCGAGAAGGAAAAGAGATGGTTTCAGAGCCCCCGGTGTAAGGTGCCGGCATGGAGAGTGTAGATCTTGATTTGGGGCGTCTTGGAGGTACGTCACTGTCTGGAATCAAGACACTGGGAGATCCGCCCGCAATGACCGAGTGTGAGAGTACCTCCTGCTGAGCTCCAACAAATCGCAAACAAACGGTTTAGAAGATCCTTAATCCTTCCGAAATTGGTGCAGGAAGTGCTGAAGTAAGTTTTGGGTAAAAACATGTCCACAGGGGCAAAACCAGGTTGGGCCAAAGGTGTTCGCAAAGGACCGCGCATCCCTGGCTGTAAACCCGTCACGGTCTCGGGTAAAGACGTCTTCGGAAATCCCTTCTCGCAAAACACTTTCACTCTTGAGATTGCTGCCTTTGGCGCACGACTGCGTGGCCTGCCCCCGTTGGCTGTGGATGCGATTCTTCTATTGGATCACGGAGGACAGCAAGCGCGCTATCGGGTCGTTTGGCTGGGAGCTAGCGATAGTCAATACGAGGGACACGTTGGTCTGGAGTGCCTGGATAAGGACAAATTCATTTTTGGCATCCAACCATCTGGTCCCGGTCAGTTCTACGACGAGTACAAACGCGTTGAGGCTGAACTACAGCGCAGTCAAGATCGGTATCGGAGCGTTGTCGAGAATAGCCTGGGTCTGATCTGCACCCACAACATGTCCGGTATTTTGCTATCCGTCAACCCGGCGGCTGCACGAGCGCTCGGTTTTGAACCCGACGGATGGGTTGGCAAGACCCTGGCTGAGTTCTTAGCGCCTTCCGTGCGTCATACCTTTCCGCAATATCTCGAACGGATGCAATCGTGCCATCAAGACTCCGGCTACGTGCGTGTGATAGCTCGGGACAAGAAAGTGCGGGTGTGGCTATACCGGAACCTGATGGTAAGTGAAAATGGCAATCCGCCATACGTTATCGGCCATGCCCTCGACGTGACGGAGCAAAAGAGGGCCGAACACGAACTTCAATTCACAACGGCCAGGTTGCAAAAGGCACTGGACGAAGTGAAGACCTTGAAGGGACTTCTTCCTATCTGTGCCTGGTGCAAGAAGATTCGCGCCGAAGATGGAGATTGGGCTGACTTGGAGTCTTATGTTACGAAGCATTCTGAAGCCAGCTTCAGCCATGGCATTTGCCCTGATTGCTTGTCCAAGCAGAGGGCCGCCATAACCTGAACTGGGTGGTGCGCCAGAAATCTGTTTTACAAGGCAAACGAACCTCCAACGTCGCTTGATTAGCTACCGCATCGTGGCCAACTCCTACAAGGGCAAGACGACTTTCATGCTTCCGAGGAAAGGCCTTGGCTTTGGGGCGAATATGTTGGTGCTCCGTTGAACACGCGAAGGTACTGGGCGGCGGGAAAACCAGATTGGCAGCGGTCATGGTGCCCTCCTCAAGAGGGCCATCGACCTAATCAGAAAAACCGTAAAGGGAAATTCTGAGAAAAAACGGAAAAATCCTCGCACATAAATCAACCCTGAATTATGCCGGCCTCTTTGCACTGGACGGTGACCTGCGGCTGCCCAAAGAACCCTTCAGGGCTTCGCGAGTCATTGCCTCGATAGAGCACTGGTGCGCGTTTAACTCTTCTGCCATTGACAGGCCTATTTCCCGTATCTTGCGGAGCTGCTCCTGACCCGCAGAGTCTTCTGGCATGTGGTCTTTCAGCAGGTCGCAATATCCTACGATTACTGACAGCTTGTTGACGAGTTCGTGTGCCAACAAACAACTAGGTTGGTACTTCCCCAAGTCCGGCTTGTCCACCATACTGCCCATCGCCTTCTCCCTTATCCTTAACAGTTGTTGAGTTTGCAACACCCTGTTTTGGGGGCTGTGTGATTTAGATCACATGCATCTGTGATCGCCGATTCGGACCAATTGAGATGCATGACCATTCCAGTAAATCGTACGAACAACGCGATTAACATCATCTACGTACGGGGCTATCCTCGTTCGCTCTCTTCGGCCTCTTCTGCCTGCCGCAGCAAGATTTCCAAGGCATCGATCGCCTGTTCCAGCGATCGCCGGCAGCTGACGTCGTCGCCCGGGCGCGCTGATGTCCTTTTTTCCAAGGTCCACAACGCCTGTCTTCTTTCCTCTAACAGCAACCTCACGTACGCCAGGACGGTTCCAAGGCCTTTCTCGGTTACAGTGACCATTCCCGCCTCCGGCACAAGACTTAGAACCGTCGCACGCCAGATTCCAAGACTCGACAGGACCTAAGCTGTTTGAAGCGAGGGGTTGAGAGCGCCTTGTCCCTGTCCGGGAACAGGTCCGCGCCGACATTTCGGCAGAGTGCCGACATATCGGCCATGAAGAGACGTTTTACAGCCACCCGGTAGTTCGGGTTGTAGGTCGGTTGTCAGGCGAGGAGGACTGCCATCGCATTTGCATGTGGTCGCAAGCTGGAGTCCTGGTTGTGTCGAAGGCGCAGTGAGAACGCCGTATTCAGAACTTTTGAGCAGCGCCTGCTCGTGGCATACGACTGCCGGATCGTCATCCATGCACAGGATTGTTTTTGGGGACGCGGGACTAGTCGGGATCCTGTTGCCTCCCAGCAACCTCAGGCCCGCTCATGACGATTTCACCCTCTCGTGAGTCGGATGCAGCTTATGGACAATAGTCCGAAAGATGCGCCGGTGCATATGGCTCCCGCTTATGATCATCCGCTCCCAACGGTCGAAGCAGATCGTGCATAAAACGGACATGGTGTTCACGCCAATGACAATCGGATTGCCGTTCCCCCTCGACCCCTGTCGGGAAGAGCGATGCGAATCAGTCACTTGTGACGAACCTGAGGGTTGGTCCTCGAGATGCATGCAGTCCACCGTAGTCGCACACCTCCCCAAATCCTACGCTCAGGCTCCGACCCATGGGTCTGCATTCCATCCCGACCACGCGTCTAAGCCCGCCACGCGGATTCTTGTCCAAACATCTAATTTTGGCGTCCTGCACTTTGGTGGCCGGGCAAGCAGTAGTGCTTGCCGGTTTGGGCCATCGGGCACCCGGTCCTCTCCTTTCTGAGGCGACTCAACTTGCTCTCGGCCTGATTTGTATTCTGGCTTGCACAGCGGCATTTCGGCGCTCCAAGGGCATTGCCCGGTATGCTTGGAGGTTACTCGCGGTCACGTTCGTCGTGTGGGCGGTTGCTCAACTGCTCGGGGTCTACCTCGATATCTCTGGTGACCACTCGCTAGACAGCCTTGACGACATCCTGTTCTTTCTCTCGGTAATCCCGTTTGGCCTGCTTGCTTTCCTCGACCCAGATGGTGAACCAAATCACTTTGACAGGTTGCACATTCTGGACTTCGTTCAGGTATGCATCTTTTGGGTGTCGATCTTCCTGTGCTTTTCCCCGAGCATGTGGTCGCCTGCCACTGCCTTCCGTATCGGCCCCCTCGTATGGTCGCGAAATATTTCCTTTGATGGCCTCTTGGTGGCAACGTTTGTTGTTAGGGCTTCGCTTACGAAGTCGAGAGCTGCTCGCTCATTATTTGGGCGAATGGCAGTATTCCTGATTCTCTCTGGGATCGCTGATTCCTATGCCCTTAACCCGGAACGAAACTTGCAACCGGGAGGATGGTTCGACCTGATCTGGAGCGCCTTACTTTCGATTCCTCTTCTGATCGCAGCCACATGGAAGAGCACAGACGAAAGCGAGTCAGATGTCTCTCCAAGGTCACAACGAGTAGTGGTGAATCAAGTCTTCCCGTTGCTCTACCCACTGGTTAGCTTCCTTATCCTGACCTACGTTCACCGAGCGTATCCTGTCCTGTCTCTCGTGGTGTTCGCGCTTGCCTTCATGACTTTTGCAGCACGTGTGGTTTTCATCCAGCATAGACAAGGGCTGAGCACAGAAGCGCTACGGCAATCAGAAATAGAGTATCGGCTTCTATTTGACAGCAATCCGCTTCCGATGTGGGTCTTTGAACGCGAGACTCTTAAGTTTCTGGCCGTGAATGAGGCTGCATCTCGACAGTATGGTTTTTCAAGTAGAGAATTTCTGACGATGACCATCGCCGACATTAGGCCGGCGGAGGACATTCCTGCCCTTTTGGAAGCCACCGCTAAACCCACGAAGGGACTTCAGGAGACCGGGATTTGGAGACATCGGAAGAAAAACGGCTCAATCATAGATGTGGAGATTGTCAGTCACGACCTTAGTTTTCATGGCATCGAAGCTGAGTTGATAACAGCACGTGACGTTACGGAGCGCAAGAAGGTCGAAGAAACCGCGCAAAGGCTAGCCGCCATTGTGGAATTCTCGCAGGATGCCATTATCGGAAAGGACATTGACGGGGTAATTACAAGTTGGAATACAGCTGCGGAGAGGATGTATGGCTACACCAGCACAGATGTCATAGGCCGAGACCTCTCGTTATTGTTGTCCCCAGAGAGACAGGCTGAACTACGAGTCATTATGGAACAGGTGAAAAAGGGACTCGCTATCGAGTGCCTAGAAACACAGAGACTCACCAAGGCAGGCTCGGTAGTGGATGTGTCACTGTCGATCTCGCCGATCAAGGACGCCAACGGCCGAGTCACAGGAGCGTCAACAATTGCGCGGGACATCTCGGCTCGTAAAAGTGCTGAAGAGCAATTGAAACTGCAATCAGCCGCCCTAGAAGCAGCTGCGAATGCAATCGCCATAACAGACTACGAAGGCAAGATCGTGTGGGTGAATCGGGCGTTTACGGCGATGACTGGTTACAGCAAGGAAGAGGTTTTGGGCCAGAACCCTCGTATATTGAAATCCGGAGAGCAGAACGAAAGATACTATGCCGAACTCTGGTCAGCGATTTCGTCTGGTAAAGTCTGGAAGGGGGAGATTGTCAATCGGCGGAAAGACGGAACAACTTACACCGAGGAGATGACAATCACTCCCGTGAGCCGAGACCCGCAAAATCCTGCCGATAGATACTTCATCGCCATAAAGCAAGACATTACTGAGCGCAAGAAAGCCGAAGACGCCTCATTGTTCAAAACTGCCCTGCTGGAAGCACAGGCTGAGACAACCATCGATGGCATCCTCGTCGTCGATGAGTCCGACCATATTGTTCTGGCCAACAAGCAATTTGGGTTGCACTTCGAAATACCAGATGAACTGCTGGCTACCGGGAACGATCGTGTCGTGCTCAAGAATATCGTGGATAAAATCGAAGATGCGGAAGCGTTTGTCGGCAAGGTTCAGTATCTTTATGCCCATCGGGATGAAAAGAACCGCGACGAATTCAGATTGAAGAATGGGAAGGTTTTTGACCGATACTCTGCGCCTCTCATCGATTCCAAAGGGCAATATCGGGGTCGAATCTGGTATTTCCGCGACATCACTGACCGCAAACTGTTCGAGGACCGAGTTGAATACTTGGCCTACTACGACGCGCTTACGGCGCTACCGAATCGGACCCTTCTTCGCGATCGACTGGCGAAGGCGTTTGCTGGCGCACATCGGCAAAAACAGAAAGTTGCGCTTCTGTTCCTTGATCTTGACCGATTTAAAGACATCAACAATTCGTTGGGGCACTCGATCGGGGACCTGCTCCTGCAAGAGATCGCGACACGGCTCAAGGTGTGGGGACGTGAGCAGGATACTATTGCCCGTCTGGGTGGCGATGAGTTCCTTATTGTGTTGACTCACGTGAGAGATGTACCCGACGTGGCGGTCGTGGCTGAACGACTCATGGGTGTCGTCCAAGCAGCGGCATTCGTTATTCAAGGGCACTCTCTCCATGTTAGTTGCAGCATCGGCATCAGTATCTATCCAGAACACGGTGAAGACGCCGAGACTCTGATCAAGAATGCCGATGCTGCGCTGTATCGGGCTAAAGACAGCGGACGCAGCAACTTTCAATTCTTTACGAAGGCGATGAATGCTCAGGTGGTGGAGAGATTGACCCTGGAGAATGACCTCCGACTGGCGCTGAACAAACAAGAACTATTCTTGGTGTACCAGCCACAGATGGATGTTAGCACTGAAAGGATCACCGGACTGGAGGCGCTTCTTCGTTGGCAGCACCCGAAACTTGGCCTTGTGCCGCCTGATAAGTTCATTCGAATTGCCGAGAACTGCGGTCTGATTTTGCCTATTGGCGAATGGGTGCTCAGGACGGCATGTTCTCAAGCCCGAAAATGGCAAGACGAAGGTCTACCTGCGGTGACAATCGCGGTAAATGTATCGGCGGTCCAGTTTCGTCAGGAGGGGTTCTGCGAACTGGTCAGAAAGGTGCTCCGCGAGACTGGCCTAACCTCGCAATATCTCGAACTGGAGCTAACCGAAAGCCTGTTGTTGGCCAATCCAGACCTGATGTTGTCAGTTGTTCAGGAACTAAAAGCCATGGGGTTGACGCTAGCGATTGACGACTTCGGAACCGGCTATTCCAGCTTCAGCTACTTGAGACAGTTCCGGGCTGACAAGTTCAAAATCGACCGGACATTCATCCAAGATGTTGCGGTTAATCCTGATGACGCAAAAATAACAGCCGCAATCATCAGCATGGCAAAAAGCCTGAGGCTTAAAGTGATTGCAGAAGGGGTCGAGGATGAAGCGCAATTGTCATTCTTGCGGGACCATAAATGTGACGAGATTCAAGGATACTACTTCAGCAAGCCCTTAGCAGTGGACAAAATTCCCGACAAATTGCGGCGCGAGAATCCCAAACAGCGTGTCCGAGTCCAAGCAACCGCGGCGCAATCATGACAGACAACCTATCAGCTACGAACCCGGCGAGCGGGATAGAACGCCTGGCTGGGAAATCTGCTTTCCGCCCGTTTTTCGTCTGACACATAAAGGATAGAGAAGTGTTTGCCAATTAGTTTGGCAAGACGTGCAGTTGAGGAGCCTTCTGCGCCTCAGCCCATCACGCCAGCAATCGTTGCGTCGCCCGTCAAGAGGTTGTCGCTTAGGCGCTGGCGTCGTGGTCAGCTCATCGTAGTTAGCGGTCCGGATTGCGTTGCGGTGATCAGAGCCAAGGGCCCGCGTCCCAGCCCCTTGTGTATCACATCGGCGAGCATTGCCGCCGGCAGGGTGATCCTAATGACCGTCAGGGCGTCGTCACTCATCGGCGAAACTGCCTCGATCTTCGTGCGTAAGGCGATATTTTATTCTGGAATTTGCGGTTGCAGCCAGCGACGATAATTCGACTGCCGCTGTTCCGCTGACGCAGGGCTGCAATGCTGTTGAGAATCGAGAGAACGAATTAGGCTGGCGTCTCAGTTCACCGTCACCGCGGCCGCAGCACCGCATATATTTCTTGCCGGAGCCGCAGGGACACGGATTGGGAACGTGGGTGCATAGCCGAAAATCACTTCGCCCAAGCCAGACCATCCGCCCCGCGTCCGGCTTCGATCAGCTTCACACTCCAATCGTTGATCTGGATCGCAGCAATCTGGTGGCTAGCGGAGCAGGAAACGTAAGCGGCCCTGCCGTCCGGTCGTACCAGCACCTCCTGAGGGGAAGGTGGCACTTTAATCGTCCGCACTACCCGCATGGTCGCCACATCGACCACTGCAACTTCACTCGTGCTCGGAATTGCAACTAGCAGCCATTTCCCATCCGGTGTGGGGGCGGTTCCGTAACCCGTGCCGGGCAGTGTGATCCAGCGATCAACCTTATTCGTTGCAGTATCGATTACCGCCAGCCGAGGCTTCTCAGTGTCGGAGGTAAATGCCCAGTGGCCGTCAGGAGAAAGCGAAATGCGCTGCACGTGTCCGGCGACGGGAATTACCGTGAGGGTTTTTCGTCCTGCGAGATCGAGCACCGACACAGTCCCCGGACCAACATTCGCAGTGTAGCCCTTGTGCCCATCCGGGCTGATCGCCAGCATGTGGGATTCGGGTTGCCCGGTCGGAACGCTCCCGACAATTTCTAGAGAGTGGGGATCGATGATCGCTACGGATTTGTCTAGCTCGGTGGTTACATACAGCAGACCGTCTTTGGGACCGAACACACCGCAATGGGGCCTGACACCGTGTCCAAAATCAACGGTGCGGGTCAGCTTGTGCTCGCCGAGATCGATCACAGCGATTGTGCTTCCGTCCGTGCCGGGCATACCGACTCCAGAGTTGCCGTAGATGGGCACGAATGCTTTCGTGCCATCGGGAGAGGCGACAACTTCATGTCCAGTAACACCTCCCTCCACGATGGTCGCAATCTGCCGTCCGCTATCCGTGTCAACGAGGCCAAGAGTCTGGTCGCCTTTGTTGGCGACTAGCAGCAAGCCAGCCGATGAGGATGACGGAGCGGCGGAAAGCGGCGTTAAAAATCCTGTGAAAATGAATGTCATAGCAAGAAACCAAGTCATGGTGATCCCCCTCGGACTTTCTCGCGCCATACTATCGCACTTTGGGTTGGCACAATTCAACGGCGCACCGCCGCCCGCATTTCTTGTACAGCGTTGCTCAGATTCGTCCACCCCGATTGTGACCATGAGCACAGAATCGCCGGGGCGAAACTGCTACCGTCGTGCTGCAATCCATGGCCTTTCTTCCCCCAGAAGGAAGACTGATGTTGGACCACGAACTTAAAAGCAAAGTCCTCAAAAAGCTCACAACTGCCCGTTGCGAATTGGAAGATGCGTTGAACCTTTCAATCCCGGCCGCACGATATGATCCTATAGTCATTGCCGAGCCTTTATGCAAGAAGCTGTTAGCCATGATTGTTGATCTTAAGTGTGTGCTGCGGCAGATCGAAGGTTCGCAGGAGTGTGATTGGTTGTGAAGGCGCACCGAAGGCATGGGGCTGCGTGCGTTGCTCCAGCAAAAAAGCCCCCGACTCCGGGCCTTCATTATTAGCGGATTGTGCCTGAAGCAAAAGGGGGAAAGCCTGACGTTGTCTAGATCACTTTATAGGTGCTTAGTTTTCAGTGATTGCGCTCACACCTTATGGATTTCGCCGAGTAAGGCTGCCGAAGCAGATGCGACCAGTGGGGAGTTGGGGGCTATCCTAAAGCAAGCCGATTCTACGGGGATTTGGTTGCCGACAGAAGGCGTGGAGAAGTATCAGAGTCGGTATCCCCATGGCCAATGAGATGGCTACCAATTGACCATGAAGTGGCCCTCTCTGGTTCTGCTGGTTGGCATGGCCTTTGGGCAACACTGTCGTAAAATCGATCGACAAATCCTGTAGCTTCTGCACGGTGCCGATCCCGCTCTGACCCCGGGAGAAATAGACCCATCCTTTGCGTGTGTATCGCACTTGAATGGGCAGGTCAGATGGCCCGAAGAACGAAGAACATCTGGTTCGAGCCGCACGCAGCCCAGTTCGGCTCATTCGCTAAAGATAAAGATAAGGTAGAACTCCTACTCTGGCGAAAGGTGTGCGTGGATAAAACCATGCCACTCGATCAGGCGAAAGCAGCCTATCTGAAGGGCTGGACGAAGCTTGCTCTGCGGAAGTGAAGATGCTTCCCGCTACAGCGACCGATCCGTATTGCGTCATAATATTGAAGCATGGCTGCCCTCACGGACGACAAGCCCACTGTTGTTATTGATCACGAATTGGATGAAGGGAAAGGCGTCGACGCTTCCGGCCCACGCACCCGGTGCCCCAAATGTGGTTGGTCGCCGACCAAGCATGACCTCTGGTCCTGCGCTTGTGGGCGCCTGTGGAACACATTCGACACGGGCGGCGTGTGCCCGGCTTGCCTCCACCAGTGGGCGGAAACCCAGTGTCGTTCTTGCAGCCGATGGTCGCCGCATTCGGATTGGTACGAGCAATGACCAGATTTAGACTTGTTCTGTCTGCCCCCGGACAGTTCCCAAGAACTGGTCACTTCGGTACAGTCTCAGCACTGAAACCTAGCCATACTCTTCATGACTGTCGCCGATGAACCTGGATTCGCGGTTGTACCTGAATGTCGTGCGGATGCCAGATCGTTACCCTGCCGCCATCAAGCGAGGCGAAGACTATGAAGACGAAGACATGGACAGTGATTGCCAATACGGGCAAACCAGCGGACCTTGAATCCGGCCTTGAGAAAAAGGCGGTTCAAAAACCGTCGCACATTAGCGCCAGAGAGTTTGTTCACTGGCTAGCGCCTGACAGCCACATTGACGACGATTCTTTGCGATCACTATTGAAGCTCTGAGAATCCTCTTGCTGGAAGGCGAACTCTACCTTCCGAACTCGTCACGACCCTCAATCTTCATCGCCTTTTGATGGCGCGGCACAGGGTTGCGCAATCTCATTGACACCAGTCGTCTCGGCTCATTCACCTTCCTCGTCATAATCGCAGAAGCGACCGGGATGGGATAGATTGCATTTCTGGCATCGTTGAGTAGCCATTTTCCGACTTTCTGCTATCGAAGATGTGACCTGACGTTTGCGTGCAAACTTTCGGTACGCGGTATTCCCATCGATGTATGGTCAGAAGCGACCACTTTGGCTCGCGATGGCCTCGCTCGACAAGAACCTTATGCCGCCCCTTCTTTCAGTAGTCCGGAAAACACGCGAGTAGGCTGTGGGGCTGGGAGGAAAATATGGAACTCATTCCCAATTCTCGTGATTTCCATTGGCATGCGCATCTGGCCGCCAAATCGGAGAAGTGGGGTGCCTTTGACGACTACCTCCAGCCGCCCCGAGTTCGTCAGAAGATAAACAGCACTTGATCCGTTCGGCGCGTTGGCCGGAGATGCCTCGGCTGGGTCCTCTCTATCGAGCAACCCGATCAAGAACCGAAGAGCCTCCGTCTCCCGGCGCAACTGGCAAACCATCTCTTCCTTTAAGTGCAGAACTTCGTATGGATTCTTCATGACTGCCCCTTTGCGGATCCTTCCGCACCCATTAGTAGGGCCGGCCAGTTAGGACAACTGGCCACTCCATTGTCGAAACCGTGGGATCCCTTCTCAGCGAGAGTACAGGGGAGGAGAACAAATTATACGACTCGCCATCGCAGGAAAGCGGTAAAGCGACTGAAAATTTGTGAGCCTCATCTCTTCCTCTTGCGAGGACCAACTGTACCACCAATGAGGGAATGGACTAGTGTGCGACATACCTGCTTACTCCCGTTCAGCGATGAATTCCTGGTGCGTCGCACGTGCTTAGTTTCAGGTTTGCTCAGCGTCCGTTCGGATTTACGAACAAACGCAACTCCTAGTGGCAAGACAGCACAATCGTGCTAGTGTGTCCCAACCGTTCAACGGTTAGAGTCAGGTTAGCCGAACCTGATCCAAGCGCCGCAGTCATGCACTGGAAGTACGAACGTCGCCTTGTCCTCGCTGCCACCCCGGAGTGGTTGGGCTGGTTTTGCGAGCGGTGTTGTTGGCACATCACGCTCGACACGGAACCCCCGGTTACACAGCATACTGTAGACGCCAAGGCGAAATTTGATGCCCACGATTGCGTGGCATATGCACGACAGAATTGGAAGGTCGCGGGTACGGCCCCGAAGAAGCTCGAGGAGTGAAACTGAGAGTCAGGCCTCGGGCCATCGTTTACAGTTCCCAACAAACAAGCTGGCGCGGGCGTCTGCCTGCAACTTGTGCGTATGCATAGCCATGGTGCTGATCAGGAAGATAGGATGACCGTGATCCTGCAACCGGTAAGGCATTACAGACCAAAATGGGCCCAGTGGTTAGCCGTGTCGCACATCGCGCTGTTCAAATTGGCGCGATCCGGTCGCATCCCCTCGTTCAGGATTGCCACTTGCGTCAGGTTCGATCCGCGAGCCGTGGCGAACTGGTTGCGATAGGTGTAGCTCAGGCACGTCGGGTGGAAAATGCCGCTTTACAACGGCCCATCAAGCACCATTCTTCCTGTGCGAATTGCGGACACCAGCATTGGTCAGGTGGCGAGACTTCCTTCAAGTCGCAGTATCTGAAACGCCCCTAACACAGCGCCTCAACTCCCAGCTCTTCGCTCGGGGACGCTTCAGATACAGCACTAAGGCTTGTGACCGGAATCACTTCCGTTTGTCGGTCACTCGACCGCAATTCGATCAATTGCCTCGTCCTCAAGAACCGCTCCCTCGACTGGAAACCGATGTTCTAGACCCGGGTCTGGGTGCTGCCGGCAACCAGAAGTAGCATAACTGGCTGCGCAGCTTCTTACTCACTCCTCACAACCGCCATCGGATCTATTTTCGTAGCTCGGAGGGCGGGAAGGTAGCAGGCCATCAGCACCACTATCGTGAGCATTGCTACCCCACTGGCAAATATTCCCGGATCATAGGGGCCTACCTCAAACAGCATGCTCCGCATAAAGCGCACGAGTATGAATGCGGCCAGGAGCCCAGCACCGCCACCCAGTATGGCCCACTTGACCCCCTGACCGAGGAACAATCTCAGAATTTGTGCTCGCGGCGCGCCCAGTGCCATTCGCACGCCGATCTCATGTTTGCTCTGTTCAACGGTGTACGCCAGAACCCCATAGACTCCGACTGCCGCCAGAAGGAGTGCCAGGCCCGCAAATACGGACAGCAGGAGCGCCGGAAAACGGGTCTGGGAGACGGAAGCCGAGACGATCTGGTCTAATGTTTGAACTTTGTAGATCGGCAAGTCCGGATCTAGATTCTTGAGCTCGCCGCGAATTGCCCCCACGGTGGGTTGCGGCCCTCCGGCGGTCCGGACAATGAGCGTCATCGAGCGGAAGTCAGCCCATAAACCCGACGGTTGATCAGTGTGCAGGAAATACACTTCCGGCTTGGTGGCTACGTTGGAACCGTGATTCTTGATATCGGTCACTACTCCGATTACCGAAAGCCAGGGAGCGTCCGACCTAAACCTTATTCGCTTGCCAATGGGATTTTCCCCGGGCCAGACCTTGCGGGCCAGCGTTTGATTAACCATCACCGACATAGGAGCAGGCCTTGTATCCGCCTCGCTCAAAAATCGCCCCCGGACCAGCGGGATTCCCATCGCGCGAAAGTAATCGGGACTGATGATCTGCGAATCAGCAACGTTGATATCTGTCCCTGCCGGGCGACCTTCGACTTCAAGGGAAGAGTTTGCGGAGGTGTTGCTCAACGGCAACTGGTTCACGATTGCGACTGCTGCCACGCCGGGCAAGCTCCTCACTTGTTCCTGCAACTGCTGATAGAAGGTGGCAGTTCGACCCAACGAGTAACGAGCTTCGGGTAGAGACAGCCGCATCGTGACTACGTTTTTCGGGTCGAAACCAAGGGTGACGCCGAGCAGACGCACCAAACTTCCGATCATGAGCCCAGCCCCGGCGAGCAACACGAGAGAGAACGCAATCTCGGAGATCACCAACAGACTACGATGCCGGGTGCCACGACGGCTTCCCACCGAATTCCGGCCGCTTGTTTTGAGTGTGTCGTTGAAGTCGGAGTGCGAGGCTTTCAGGGCAGGCACAAGGCCAAACAGCAGTCCGGTGAACAAACAAAGAATGGCCGCGAAGGCCAGAACCCGCAGGTTGAGCGCGACTCCTCCGAACTGTGCGACGTTCACAGAGTCTCCGAAGGGCAGGATCTTTAAGCAGAAGAATGCCAGCAGCAGCCCCGCGGTCCCGCTGGCCAAAAACAGGAGAAGGTTTTCGATCAGTACCTGACGGATGATGCGCCAGCGGCTAGCGCCCAGGGCTGTTCTGGTCGCAATTTCCTTCTTGCGGTCTTCTGCCTTGGCTAACAGCAGATTGGACACGTTGGTGCAGGCGATCAGAAGCATGAAACATACGGCGGCCATTAAGACTAACAACGTAGTCCGCACGCTTCCTGTCATCTGCTCCCGTAGTGGGATGAGCGCGACACCAATTCCTGCAGCTCCGTTGTAATAGGACGGATACTTTTCCTCGATGCGCACAAGAATTGTCTTCATTTCGGCTCTCGCTTGGTCGAGAGTCGCTTGCTTCAGGTCTCCCACGAGGTTCAAATAGTGGTTTCCCAGATTTGAACTGGCAGGCGAAATAGCCAGTGGTTGCCATACATCGACATCCTCACTTGGAAACTTGAAGTCGCGGGGCATGACTCCGACAACCACACAGCTATCACCATTCAGCAGAACTGATGAGCCGACAATTTCCGGATTGGAGCCAAACCGGTTCTGCCATAGCTTGTAGCTGAGAACGACCACCTGAGTGTGGCCGGTCTGCTGCTCTTGGGTAGAGAAAACCCGGCCAAGAAAGGGCTCCGTGCCCAACACCGAGAAGAACTCGGAAGTGCCCCAGCTCGCCACAAGCCGCAAGGGATCTCCTGTCCCGGTAAGAGTCACTGTACCGAGTGAAAATCCCGCCACGTGGGCGAAGCTCTGACTCTGCTGATACTCAAGGAACTCCGGTTCTGACAGGGGAATCTCGTTCATCCCTCGGGGGGAGAACGTATTCCAAATCCTTACGATTTGCTCGGAGTTCGGATACGGCAGTGGGCGCAAAAGCAGGGAGTCCACGACACTGAAGACGGCTGTAGTCGCGCCGATGCCAAGCGCAAGAGTTGTTATTACTGCGGTCGTAAAGATTGGGTTGCGTCCAAGCCAACGGAGCGCATAGCGAACATCCTGCACCACAGCCTCCAGCGGCCGTCCGGGGCGCTGCTCATAGCACTGTTCGCGCGTGCGTTCGACACCTCCGAAAGCGATCCCCGCCTGCCGACGTGCTTCTTCTGGGCTCATCCCCGCTGCGATATTCGTCTGAGTGGACTGCTCGAGGTGAAACTGCAATTCATCATCAAGATCGACCGGTCGCTTGCGCGATAGGAAGAAGCGCAGGCGAGTCAAGAATTCACGCACCATGCGGATACCTTCTAAATTTGCTCCAGAACCAATCTGATCGCGGTGTTCAGTCGGTCCCAGTTCGAGAGTTCAGCTTCCAATTGCTTTTTCCCCGCGCGGGTCAGCGAATAGAATTTCGCCCGGCGGTTGTTTTCAGAGCTAGCCCATTCCGCCTTAATCCATCCCTTGTATTCGAGGCGGTGCAGGGCCGGGTACAGAGAGCCCTGCCCGATCTGCAGCGCATCTTTGGAGACCTGCTGAATTCGGTTGGCAATGCCCCATCCGTGCATCGGTTCAAGCGCAAGCGTCTTCAAAATCAGCAAATCCAGCGTTCCTTGTAACAGGTCGGTTGATGGCGGCATGCTCTTTCCCTTCCCTCGACGCTCGACAAGAGGTGTACACCTTACTCCTGTCGAATGTCAAGGGGGCGGTTGCTCTATGCGGAGGTCAAACACGAAATCAACGACTGCAGGAGTCATGCTGGCCGGCAAAGCGAACAACCAGGAAGCGATCCAGAAACGCTAGTGCTTTTTCGAACGCGACGCCTCACACTTTCTTTCAGCCTTGAGCCTTCATCCCGGCGTGCGTCCGAAAAAGCACTAGCCTCGTCAGGCGCCATTTGTAGTACGCGCTTTCAGTGCCCGAGCGGCTCACATGGTGCAACTACTGACTCGTGATCAGTGTCCGAGTTTTTGCTCCTCGAGTGCCGGTTCTGTCCGAACACTCGTGGAGCGAATGCCCTAGTCATGCCCGTGCACAGGACGGAAGTAGTTAATATAGAAGCGCTAAGCGACTCCAATGCCAATCCGGTCACCGTCATCAAGCGAGTGCCGCCAGTGCAGTTCTGTCCCAACGCGCGCGTCGCCTGCTTCGTTTCTCATCGCCACCAAGTTGTAATAGGTTCGCTCGGTTTGAACCAGTTGGGCCCGGAATATTATTCTGACATGTGACAGAAGTGCCGACGCACTCACCAAAATACTGAACGCACAGCCCAAGACTCCGCTTCGGATGAGATTGTTACGATCCCTTATTCGACGGCTCGTTGTTGGCGTAGTGCTTCTGTGGTCGCTTGCCGTGCTGATCCTTATGGCGGCACGGTGGATCGACCCACCGACAACCGCAGTGCACATGCAGCGCCGCGTGCAGGCCTGGATTCACCAGACGTCGTATCACGAACGCTACAAATTCATTCCACTCAGCCAAATCTCGCCCGATCTCCAGCACGCTGTAATCGCCGCGGAGGACGCGCGCTTCTACCAGCACCATGGATTCGATTGGCACGAGATCCAAATCGCTGCCGAAGACGATTTGGAAGGCGATCGCATTCGCGGAGCTTCAACTATCACCCAGCAACTTGTAAAGAACCTATTTTTCGGAACGGGCCGCTCCGTCCTCCGCAAGGGCGCGGAGTTCACTCTGGTACCGGTGACCGAATTCGTCCTCGGCAAACGACGTATTCTGGAAATCTACCTTAACGTGGTCGAATGGGGACCCGGTATTTATGGTGCAGAGTCGGCGTGTCGTTACCACAACGGAACCTCGGCTCGGAATCTCGGCCGGGAACAGGCGGCACGGCTCGCCGCGATTCTGCCGGCTCCCCTTAAGCGGCGTCCCCTCCGCATGAACAACTACAGCGCGCGCATCCTTGAGCGGATGGGCCAGATGGGTTGGTAGCCACAAGCGACCCTCACCAATGTTGCGCGTATTCTTTCTCCTGCCTTGGGTCCCTGGCCGGATAGGCGGCGATACGGAAGTAGTCGGAGCCACGAGCGCCCAAGCCTGCACAGAAACGCCGCCCTAATCGGTCGATGGCACTGGCACGAGCTGTCCCCCGCCACAAAGGCGCCAGAGATTTTCCGGCGCATCAGGCGGTAAAGGAAAGGAGCCTGTCAGTAGCTCATTGAGGAACCTTTCGGCGCGGGAACATCTTTTGACGACATGTCGAAGATGAGGATGAAGCCATTCGTTCCCCTGAATTCGTACGCTTTGGGTCCCTCCTTGTATGCCTCCAATTCATTGGGCGTCATCACCAGCGCCGAGTCGAACGTTGTAGTTTTCCACAGCTTCCCAATAGCTCCTTAGGCATATACTTCGCCGGGCGCAAAATTTGCGTCGAGGAGAACCTCCCCCATGAAAACGACAGGCGAAGTCCTGCTCGCGGCGTTAGCATTGGCCGCAATCTACTGCGCAGTTCCACAGAACGCTTCCCAGACCGGTGCCGCTACGATACGGGCAGAACAAGTGGTGTTGGTGGCGGACGGCAGCGATCCGATGCCGTTGTGCCGCGGAAAAGTTTGCAAGTAACAAACGTGAACTGAAAGTCAGCGACTGAGCGGCCTCGACAAAGAACTTGCGGGGATGCTTGGGGAGAAGTATGCTTCTGACCTCGGGGAGGGTGGAAGCAATGAAGGGCATCCTGATGTATGCCAGTTGGGTTGCGGGTCCGGTGCTGCAGATTGCGCTTCTTCTCTTCATGTTCCGGCGCAAATGGCACGGAGTCTTTCCACGATTCTTCTCTTACATCATTTTTCAGATCGTGAAGTCGGGGATTTTGTTTGTTGTATATCGCTACTCTCCGGACAATTACTTCGATGCATACTGGGCGGGCAACGCGATTAGCGTGCTGTTAGGTGTCGCGGTGATGGACGAAATTTTGCAGCACCTCCTGAAACAATATGGAGGCATTCAGAAGTTGGCATCCGTCATCTTCAGGTGGGCCTGTGGGCTGCTTATCTTGCTCTCGATCGTGAATGCCTTCTCGACGCAGCAGGCTAGTGCCGACCGTGTCGTGTCAGCGGTGCTGGCGTTCGATCGCAGTGAGCGCGTCATGCAATGTGGGCTCTGCATACTCTTGATGATTCTTTGCCGGTTTCTCAGAAATTGCTGGCGGCAGCCCGTATTCGGAATTGCGCTAGGATTCGGAATCTTTGCATGCATCGAGATGGTGCTGGTCAGCGTTGTGATGTATTTCGGTGATGGTCCGGCTGCGATTGTCAGTCTAACAAAAAGTTCAGCATACAATGCCGTCACTGTGCTCTGGATTGTGTATCTGAGGCGTCAAAACGAATCGACATTGGGGATTGAGCAGGCTGAGCAGCTCAGTGCACTGAATATGGTGTTGGTCGGGTCGACTGAAGCCGGGGACCCTAGATTTATTTCGATGGTGGAGCAAATGGTGGACCGCGTATTGTCCCGGCACTCGTGGCCCAGACCGGTTGTGCAGGGATCTCAAATTGTAGGCAGTAAACCGCAACCCGAAGAGCGTAACTAAAGCATCGCCGACAGCTGTTGATGAGACCCACGGAAAAGCGACCGGATGTTCGTCCGAAGTGGCCTTCGGAAGAAGCCCAAATCATTACCTTCTCGTCACGCGGTGGTTCGGCAACAGGCGTCGTGAAAGAGGTGAGATGGGGACTGGTGTGGAGAGATTTCATTCTTGAGGATGGGCGTGTTATACCCGAGCACAAGATTCTGGGTGAGCATGAATCGCCAGTCTGGCGCAAGCCACAGGACATTAGCCAAGACGAAAGGGAGGCTTGCGAACGACGGCTCGCTTCGCTGGCCGATGCCGGGTTGGATCCTCGCGATGAGGAACAGTCCTTCCGTGCCGAACTGAATCAGTATCTGGCGTATACCTATCTCAGGTTCAAAGGAGGCTCGGCATAATCCGCCCGATCCTAGGGGACATGAAAATTCGCGCGATCCCAAGGGAGGTCAGAGAGGAAGCGGAGCGCTACATCATGGGCAAAACTTATCAATCTGGGAAACAACCGGTTTGGAGCCTACTTTCGGAAGCCGGACTCGTAGACATACCCACCGATGAGTTTTCAGAGCGTGTCAAAGAAGCTAAAAAGACTGTCATGGACCGCCTCGATGAATTGCTCGAGTCAACAAACGACATTGAGGAACGCGACTCCGCTGCATACTCCTTGGCCACGTTAAAGAAACTAGAGACTGCGCTCCAGCGAAAAGGAACCCCTCGAACAGCCGATTGAGGCATCGCCGATAGGAAACGATAGGCCTCTTCTTGGAATGGGCGGGCACCGAGTCTTGTTTCTTTGACGAATTCCCCTTTTGTCGCCATGAATTCCGTCGATTGTTGGCTATGTGGAAGCTGGGGTCCGGATTCCAAAACCAAGTCCTTTCGGAAAGCGCAGAATCCGCCATTTCGACACTGCAAAATAAATGGGTTCTGGCAAAGCCACCACAGGGGTTTCTTGGAACCACCGGTGGGTTTTCAGTTCTCATGGGCCTGCGGCCCACCTATTGCCATGAAAATGGGGTTGAGTTGTGCGTGTACGCTGATGGAGCGTGGACGGCGAAAGTCTGTTTGCACTCTGGATGAAGTGAGGCCGTTTTTGAGTTTGATCAGGAACGCGCGTTTTGAACCAATCTGTGTCGCGCCACTCCGGCCTGGACGGGGGTGGTAGCACGTGACGGTGTGTAATCTTTTTCGGGTGCGTTCTGCCGCTTCCACGCCAGGAGGAAGCGATGAAGGTTGCGGGGATTGACGTACGCAAGAAAGTCTTGATGGTCGTTGTCGTGGATGCGAGTGCGCTGGAAGAGAAACCGGCGCGGCGGCGCTGGAGTCGACGGCCCAGTACTGGCGGTCGGTCTGGCTGGAACTGGAACCCCACATGCGTTTGCACTTGGCGCAGGCGTTTTCCAACCGTGTGGGTGCAAGCATGATTTCAAGGATGCGGAGCGGTTGGTGCGCCGATTGATGGCCAACGAGCTGATTTTAAGTTTTGTGCCCAACGGCGAACAGCGAATCGGGCGGAGCATGACTCGCATGAAGCTGCAACTCACGCGCGATCGAGTGCGACTGCAGAACCAGATCGAGTGTTTGCTGGAAGAAATGCGGATCAAGCTGTCGATTGTCGTCAGCAGTCTACTGCGTGCCAGCGGATTGCGCATTCTGCATGCTCTAGCCAGGAAATTCCAACAGATTAATCGATGCGGATAATGAACAATCCACCCACCTTGTGGAGCACACTCGTGTTAACACCATGTGAATTCGGCGCTCGGAGCGGGGGGTGAGCGGCTGCAGTGCACCGAGGAGCAACTGGTCGATGCTTTGACGGGAAGAGTAGTGTGCGTTATGTATTGTGCATTTTGTCACTCGAACAATCAGGCGGAATTTCCGGCCGAGATGATGATCCATTTCAGTTCAGTGGCCTCAAAAACGTTGATAATTCCGGCGTTTTAGCATTTCCGAAGATTTCGATCTGCTTTGATTGCGGCTTTTCGGGGTTTACCACCCCGGAAACCGAGTTGCGGATACTAGGGAACGGTATCGCAGGGCCCGTGGCTGCTTAATAGTCCGCTGACGGTCGGGAGTTGGTGTCAGTGAAATTGTCACCCAACAATCCAGAGCTGACAAACCGCCTGCCCTCAACAACCACCTTGATAGCAGCCAGTAGGTCGCTCGCAACCATGGATTTGGCCACGTAGCCCCGTGCCCCCAAGTTAAGTGCCTCTTGCACCACCGCAGGAGAGGACTCCTGGCTCACGAAGATTATTTTGGATTCAGGGGCAAGCTTGCGAATTTGTCGAGCAGCCGCGAGTCCGTCTAGCGTTGGAAGTCCGATGTCGAGGAGGATCAGATCCGGCTTCAGTTCTTCAGCCTTCTGAACCGCTTCTAGCCCGTCGGATACTTCAGCGATGATCTGCAAGCCGCGCTCTTGCCCTAGTATCGAGCAGATAAGCTCCCGCAAGGGCGCGAAATCTTCGACCACGATGAGTCTTGCTAAAGAAAGTTCTGTTCCCAAGGGCCGCTTTCTAATTATTTATACATCGTAACATTAACGTCGTAAACATTATTTTAGAATGCGTTTTGGAGGTTTTGGTTGCCCATCGTACCCGCTGTCAACCGTCTGTACGCTGGAGCACGATCCAGGCTAGTTGTTAACCGGGTTTTGCGGCGATGGTTGGCGAAACCAGGCGTTATCGCAAGTTTGCGCCATCTCTTCGCCCCTATTTGCGTATGCGGGGTTTGCGTAATCGCATTTCGACAGTTCACCCCTACCAGTCGTGCGAAAGTTGACGAGAAGAGGAGGATCAACTCTGACCTGCCTGTGCTGTTCCGGCCTCAGGTTCATGTTCTCGGTGGTCAGCTATCTTATAGCGACCGCCATATGGTCTTACCGGTTGAGACGAGCGGCAGACTGGGCATGGCGTAGTGTTGCGAACGCTGACGCTCCACTTTCCGACGAACTTGCCACCGCCCTTGCATGCAGATGTCATTTGGACGTCTCCAGCTTACGAAATGAATCGGAACCGTTCGAGAATCTCTAACTTTTTATGTCTGGCAGAGCTTAGGGTGGGGATATGTTGGATGCCCGATAAACGTGGCGGAGTGGCAATTGCACGTGTCCAGCTTCACCGGTTCAACAAGAGACCCGCGAGCAGGATTAGGCACAGTGTTGGCAGCAACCAGGAATACCAGTCTCTATTCGGATCAGCCATCACTCTTCGCCTGCTTGCTCTCATCGTTCGCTCCCCTATCACCTTTCAGTCTGAAACAAAGCCCGCAGCTCGACAATGGCTCTGACGTGGTGTTACTGAGGGTCTAACGGACGTAAGTCGGGATCGTAATTCTTCACCGAGGTCATGCTAGGAGGTACAGGACTACCACGAGCGTGAGAACGATGAGAACCGAATT
The DNA here is from genome assembly GCA_963836945.1 of uncultured Acidobacteriota bacterium. Lineage (GTDB taxonomy): Bacteria > Acidobacteriota > Terriglobia > Terriglobales > Acidobacteriaceae > Sulfotelmatobacter. The sequence goes on along the minus strand of CAWILL010000016.1, from coordinate 1,991 downwards.
GGAGGTACCCGTAAGAATTTTCCGCGCCGAGTGGTCAATGAAGCGTCTATCCCGCTTTCTGATCGATCAGCAGGGCCCTTGGCCTTGGCGCAGTTGATGCACAGGGCATAAGGCTCTTTGCCTGTGTCCACATAACCAGATCGTCTGCGCTCCACAGTCTCTGCAATTCTTCGTAATCCGCCCTTCACGCATATCTGATTTCGATACTCTAAATTGGCCCCCCAACGATCATCGAAATTGGCCCCCTGAGGATAAAACCATATAGCGTGAATCTCGTTCCGGGCATACGAGCCGGTGAGGAGACCCGATTGGACAGGAGAGCCAAAGTGGAACTATTCGAACAGATTCGACGGGAGTTCGACCACGGGGTGGGGACGATCAAAGCAGCGGCCAGGAAGCTTGGGATCCACCGGCGCATGGTGCGGGAAGCGTTGGGAGATGCGGTTCCACGGGAGCGAAAGATCAACACGCACGGTAAGCGAAGGATAGAACCGGTGCATCCGGCGCAAGAAACACACTTCCCTGAACGCATACCTGTTGCAATGGGAAAAGCGATGAGGCTATACTTTCCGCACTTTCCGTGACTCGCGCCGTTCGTCCAGCGAGGTATCTCCCGTGAAAAATTTCTGGTTGCCCGCGCTCGTTCCGTGCGCTTTCGTTCTAGTGGCTTTTTGCTCGATGCAGGCTGCATCCTCCGAGCAGACCATTTTCACGTTTCCGACGGATGGATCAGGGGGCAGCATTCCGACGGGAGGGCTGATCTCGGATGCTGCCGGAAATCTGTACGGCACCACTGCCTCCGGAGGGGCATCCAAGTGTGGCGCGGTGTTCAAGCTGTCGTCTGAAAACGGTACCTGGAAGGAGGATCTGCTTTACAGCTTCAAGTGCGGGCCCGATGACGGCTTGGATCCCGAATCTGCTTTGTTTCTCGATAGCCAGGGAAATCTTTACGGGACGACTGCCGAGGGAGGGCCCAGCAACAACGGCACGGTTTTCAAGCTTTCGCCCGACAGCGCCGGAGGATGGACCGAGACCATACTCCACACTTTCACTGGCAGTGACGGAGGCCTGCCCGTCCTGTCCCCGCTGGTCGCGGATGCTTTGGGCAATTTGTATGGAGTTACTCAGGGATACTGTTACAGGGGGAGGTGCGCCAATGGCACCGTCTTTGAGTTGAGTCCCCGCCTGAATGGCAGCTGGGGGTTCAAAGTTCTCCATTCCTTCGGACACACCGGCCAGCCCAATGCAGGCGTGATTTTCGACAAAGCCGGCAACCTCTACGGTACAACCGTCTTCGGCGGGCCCAACCCCTGCGCCGCTGGCACAACAAAGTGCGGAACGGTCTACAAACTGTCGCACGGCACGAAGGGCTGGACATTCACAACGATCTTTGCCTTTGACTACAACGACGGCGCTTACCCCATGGGGAATCTGATCATGGATAGTTCCGGCAACCTCTACGGCACTACCAATGGAGGCGGAAGCACTTATAACGGTGGAGTCGCCTTCATGCTGTCTGAAACCAGCATTGGCTGGAAGGAGAAGATCCTGCACGTGTTTGGTAAGCCGGGCGACGATGTGGGGCCGTCTTCGCTGGTCTTCGATGCTTCCGGGAACCTGTTTGGTTCGGCGCCGAGCAGCACAAATGCCAACTATGATCAAGAGAACGGCTTCCTATTCAAGTTGGTTCACCACGCCAGCGGAAGTTGGAGTGAAAGTGTCGTGTATAGGTTCCCGCAAACCATCAACGCTCCATATCCCAATTCAAACCTCATTTGGAACAACTCGCGGACCGCTCTGCTGGGAACAATCGGACCTTACAACACGGGCCCGTCGGGGGCGGTGTATGAGGTAACGCCGTAGGGCACGTACAGTCACAAACAACCCCCCGAACCAAACCAACGCATCGTTGCCACGATTTTCCACCGTCTTGACCCTCGTTGCCTGCGGCAAGGAGTTCATGGTCAAGAGGACCGGCAGTCAAGTGGCGA
>CAWILL010000015.1:0-59633 GCA_963836945.1 uncultured Acidobacteriota bacterium | reverse complement strand
GATTCGATTATAAAGAAGACGCCTTGATCTGAACTCACTTGTATACTGCGTCCCTATGAAACCACGATCTGCACTGGTGCTGATCCTCCTCTCAACCGTATCGATAGTCTGCTATGCGGACCCCGCGGACAGTGCCGAGGCCGAGGTTCACAAGACGCTTTCCGATTTCATCCAGGCATTCGACAATCTCGAGTGGGGTCGTTTTTGTGCTGCTTTTTCGACGATGCCACCGTCTTTTACCCGCGCGAGTTCCCGAGTCGCGCCAACGGACGCCAGGAATATGAGAGAACGTTTCAGAAGGTGTTCGATCGCATTCGAGCGGGCCGAACCCAGGGACCTTACATGGACATCCAGCCGCGGGATTTACGTCTTCAAATAGCGGGGAACGTAGCGATTGTTACCTTTCATCTCGACGATCGCCCCGGATTTTTGAATCGACGCACGATCGTGTTGCAGAAGCAGCCATGCGGATGGAAGATCATTCACCTGCACGCATCTGAGGTGGCAGCACAGACAAAGTAATCAGATTCGCTTGAACGCCTTTTGAATGTCCTTCACGGAGTACCGCAGCACCACTGGCCTTCCATGCGGGCACGACATTGGGTGATCGGTTTTCGCGAGTTCCGCCAGCAGCCATTCCATTTTGTTCTGTTCCAACGGCATGTTGACCTTGATGGCCGCATGGCACGCGATCGAGGCGGCAATGCGCGTGCGAATCTTTTCCAGGTTCAGCGACTGCTCTTCGCTGGAGAATTGATCGAGCAGTTCGTGAAGCATGTTTTCGACCGCCGCGGCCTCCACTCCCGCCGGAGCGACCTTGATGGCGACGCTTCTCGCGCCGAATGGCTCGGCCTCGAAACCGTTGTGCGCAAGTTCGTCGGAGATTTCGCGAAAGACCGCCTGCTGCGCCGGCGACAACTCCAGCACGATCGGCATGAGCAGTCGCTGGCTCTCGACTCTCATGGCTGCCCGCTGCTTCAGCACACGCTCAAAAAGTACACGCTCGTGAGCCACGTGCTGGTCCACGATCCACAAGCCATCTTCGTTCACCGCCAGGATGAAGGAGTTGCGAATTTGTCCCAGCGGCTTGAGCGTGCCGAGAGCCGAGAGGGTGGGCTCTTCTTCGCTGACGTCGAGGGCAGGAGAGCATCCGTGGTCAGGAACCGCGTCGAACTGCTGGCGAGGAAGAGTCGCAGCGAAGTTCGGATCGAGCGGAGTAGGTTCCAATCCGCGCACAACCGGGATCGCCGCATTCGCTTCGACAGCGATGCCGCCTTCGAACTGAAAACGCGCCGAAGTCGGTGGCACCACGGGCACCTGCAATGTGAAACTACCATCGGCTCCTGGCTCGCCGTGTTCAGCTTCCTGAAGGCGAACGCCGGTTGCGGGAAGCCCGTCTTCCGATGGATGCCAGCTGGCTCCTGGCGTCACAGCTCCGGGAGACAGGGCCTGGCTGGCGGTGGCGTGCGCGCGAATCTCCGCCACAAACTGCGGCACCGGGCGCGCTTTCATCAATGCGGCTCGCACGGAGTCACGCACAAAATCGTGCATCGCGGACTGCTGCCGGAAACGAACCTCCGTCTTCGAAGGATGCACATTGACGTCGACTTCGGCCGCGGGCAATTCCAGAAACAACAGCACGACCGGGTACACCGTCGGAGGAATAATGTTGCGGTACGCCTCGGTGAGCGCGTGCTGTACCAGGCGGTCGCGGATGAGACGACCGTTGACGAAAACAAAAATCGAATTGCGGTTCAGCTTCTGAATCTCAGGCTTGGAGACGAAGCCGTGAACCCGCATCTCGCCGGGATCCTTTAGGGCGGCCTCTTCCCCATCGTCCTCTGCCTCCTTACGCCGCCACGGCGGGGGTTGAGGGAGTCCCACGTGTTCGAGTGCCTGCCGCGCCGCCACGGGGATCAACTGGTCGAGGGTCTCTTTACCAAACACCTGATACACGCGCTCGCTGTGTCCCGCCACCGGAGGCGCCACCAACATGGCGTTCGTGGCCGAATGCAGTTCGAAATGCTTGTCGGGATGCGCCAGGGCGTAATGCGTGACCAGCGATGCGATGTGGGAGAGTTCGGTCGACTCCGCTTTCAGGAATTGTTTGCGGGCGGGAACATTAAAGAAAAGATCGCGGACGGTGATCGAAGTCCCCAGCGGTAGTCCGGCTTCCTCCACGCGAGCTATTCTCCCGCCGTTGATCTCGATCACAGTGCCCGCAGGCTCATCTGCGGCTCGGGTCTCCAGGCGCAGGCGCGAGACTGAGGCGATTGAAGGTAGCGCCTCGCCGCGGAACCCGAGAGTCGCGATGCTCAACAAGTCTTCGGCATTCTTGATTTTGGAAGTCGCATGGCGCTCGAACGCCAGCATGGCATCGTCGCGTACCATGCCGCAACCGTTGTCGGTGATCTGGATCAGCTTCTTCCCGCCCGCTTCGACGCTGATCTTGATGCGCGTTGCTCCGGCGTCAAGCGAGTTCTCGAGCATTTCCTTTACCACGGAAGCAGGGCGCTCCACCACCTCGCCGGCGGCGATCTGGTTGGCAACGGTCTCGGAGAGTACGTGGATGCGGCCCATGGGCGGAACGGTTCTCAGTTCTCAGTGGCCAGTTTCGCAGATGAGGTGGAAAAAACAAAGGAGGTGACTCGCTTGGGGCTAAGCCGCAATCTTCGGCGGCGCGTTACGGCACGACTGGAAGTCGTGCCCTTTCCGGCTTGGTGGGCACGTAGACCTTAAGAACTACGACCTTGAGGGCTGAAGCCCGGCTCATTTCATCATGCGCTCTCGCGCGGCCCTTGAAGGGCCGCTCTTTCACGGCGCTGCATACTGTCGGCTGCATGCTGCTCCGAGTCTCTTAAATCTCGAAGTGGATCGTCCCACATGGAAGTTCATTGAAACGCTCCGCCTGCTGGATGCACTATCCTCCGACAGCCTCGGGAGGACCCATGAATCATTACTGGTCTGCTTTGCTGGTTGCTCTGGCAATTGTTCTCATTCTCGCCTGCCCGCACCATCCGCCCAACTACCCGACCGGCGCGATCGAACTTCACTACTATGCGTCGGGGCCGTGGCCCGTCACCTCAAGCGAGAGTGCGACTCCGTGTGATTCTCAAGGCCATAAGTGCGTATTCTTCTACCCCAGCAATCTGGGCGCAAATGGATTCCTGCACCCGATCATCACCTGGGGAAATGGCAGCTTTGGCACGCCTAAGCAAGCCGAATACTTCCTACGGCATATGGCTTCATGGGGGTTCGTCATTGTGGCCAGCGAAGATCCGATGACTGGTCCCGGGCAAACGATTCTGGACGCCGCGAAATACATGGTCGCCGCCAACTCCGATTCCACCAGCCCGTTTTTTCACAAACTCAACGTCAACCAGGTCGGTTCTTTCGGACATTCCCAGGGAGCGACCGGAGCCGTCAACGCGCTGCTCAAGTCCAACGGGCTGATCAAGACCGTGCTACCAATCGAACTCCCGGCTCAGATCTACGGCAATTCCACCAATTTCTTCAACCCCGCCAACCTGACTGGCTCAATCTTCTTCGTCGACGGCTCCGCTGATTTCGTCTCGCCTCCCCTGCAGGGAAACAATGTCACCGGATTGCAGTCGATCGACGCCTATTACCAGGCCGTGCCCAACTCCGTGGCCAAGGTCAAGGGCACGCTGATTGGGCCGAGTCATAACGATGTTGCTGGACAGCCCGACTGCTCGCAAGCGCCGTTTCCCTGCGTCAATGGCGTCTACGGATACCTGGGATATCCCACCGCGTGGTTCATGGACCGTCTTCAGGGCGACACTTACGCTCACGGCGCCTTCGTCAACTCCACCGGCGAAATGTTTTCCGAGACCACCAATTGGCAGTACGTGGCCAGCAACATCCCGTAGCGGCCCGATCCAGCAAATTTATTCCACTCCCCTTGCTAACCGAGAGGAGCGGAGTTTAGTCTAACTCGGTAACCGAGGGGAGACCGAGGTGAGCAAGCCTTCCGATCTGGTCCAGGGAACACTGGACATGCTGATCCTAAAAATCCTGGCGCTGGAACCGCACAACGGGTGGGCCATCAGCCAGCGCCTGCAACAGATCTCCAGCGATGTTCTGGGAGTCAGCGACGGGTCGCTGTATCCTGCGCTCCACAAACTGGAACGGCGCGGTTGGATTACCGCTCAGTGGAAGCCGAGTGGAAACAATCGTCGCGCAAAGTTCTATTCCCTGACGCGGCTGGGGCGGAAGCAACTGGAAAAAGAGACGGCAAACTGGAACCGGATCTCGACCGCGATCTCCGGCATTGTAAAGCTCAAGGAGGCGTGAACATGGGCTTCGAACAATGGTTCTATACGCTCCCTGTGCGCTTGCGCGACCGCTTTCGCGGCAAACATGTGGATCAGGAGCTAAGGGAAGAACTGCGCGACCATCTTGAGCGGCAAATTCAGGTCAACCTTGAGAAGGGCATGTCGATGGAAGACGCGCGCTACGAAGCGTCGCGGGCACTCGGTGGAGTGACGCAGATCGAACAACAGTGCCGAGACGCGCGCGGCCACAACTTTATCGAAAATGCCATTCAGGACTTGCGCTATGGATTCCGTCAACTCTTCCGCAGTCCGGGTTTTTCTATTCTCACCATTCTGTGCCTGACCCTGGGCATCGGAGCCAATGCCGCGGTGTTCAGTTGGGTGGAAGGAATCTTATTTCGCCCCTACCCGGCGGTCGCTCATCAGGAGCAGTTGCTCGCTCTGGGAGGAACGGCGCGTGGAGTGCCTGGAGGCGAGCCAACTTCGTGGCCGGATTTCCTTGACCTGCAGAGAAGCTGCACGCTGTGCGACGCGGTCTTCGTGACCAAAATTACCGGCACCACGCTAAGTATTGGCGACCACGCGGAGGTCGCCACCGGCAGCATCGTCTCAGCGAATTATTTCGACGCGATCGGCGTCCACCCCATGCTGGGGCGCGGCTTCGAACCCGGCGAAGATGTGGGCAGCAATTCCCATCCTCTCGTGGTGATCAGCTACGACCTCTGGCAAAAGCGGTTTAAAGGGGACCCGCAAATCATCGGCAAGATGCAGCGGCTCAACAATGTCCCGCACACCATCATGGGCGTCACGCCGGAAGGCTTTTATGGAACCTTCGTGGGCTGGGCGATGAATTTCTGGGTCCCGGCTTCGATGGAAGAAACGTTCGAAAGTGGTGGATACAAACTCGAAGACCGCGGAGCGCGCTGGATCGAAAGTTATGTACGGCTCAAGCCCGGAGTCAGTCGCGCACAGGCACAAGATGAAGTCTCCGCGATTGCCACACGACTGGAGGCCAGCTACCCAGCCACCAACCGGGGACGCAGTATCAAGCTATGGCCACTGTGGCAAACGCCGTTCAACAATGCGCATACTCTGCTGCCCACGCTCCAGATCATGACGGCGGTCGTGGCGTTTGTTCTTCTCATCGCTTGCGCGAATGTCGGAAACCTGCTGCTGGTGCGGTCATTCGCGCGCCGACATGAAATGAGCGTTCGCATGGCCATTGGCGCCAACGGCGGACGCCTGTTAAAGCAACTTCTCACGGAAGGCCTGATCCTTGCCGCGTTCGGTGCGGCCGGAGGACTTCTGTTGGCGTACTGGTGCCGGCATGCCCTCGCGTTGCTGTTCCCGCGGCGCTCGGGAACGATGATGTACCTTCCCGGCCAGATCGATTGGCATGTGATGCTGCTCAGCGCCGGCATTTGCGTTTTGGCCACGCTGGTTCTCGGGCTGGTTCCCGCATTTCAGGCGCGCGGCATCGATCTTGCCGGAGCGTTGAAGGCGGAATCTTCGAATGTAACCATGGCTCGCAGAAGGGCGTGGATGCGATCCGGCTTGGTGGTGTTTCAGGTTTGCCTGAGTTTTATTTTGTTGGCCGGAGCTGTTTTATTGCTCGAGAGTCTCGAGAAGATTCGAACCGCCAGTCCCGGCTTTTCGACGAGCCGCGTTGTAGAAACAGGTGTATCTCTGGTGGCAGCGGGATATGACGCTCAACGGTCCAAGACTTTTCAGGACGAACTGATGGAACGCGTCAGGGCTCTGCCCGGAGTGGAGTCCGCTGCATACGCCCGAGTGACGCCGCTGGGCTATGGCTCATTCTCCTCGACGCCCATTGCGGTGGACGGCTATCAACCTTCACCCGATGAGCAACCGTCCATTGACTACAACGAGGTCGGGCCGGCCTACTTTGTGACCTTGGGCATCCCTCTAGCCTCGGGCCGGGAGTTCACCCGTGCGGACGACGAAAACGCGCCTTTGGTCGCGATCGTGAATCGCACCATGCAGTCGCGCTACTGGAGCGGCCAGGATCCCATCGGACGGCGCCTGCAAGTGAAAGGGAAGTGGGCAGTCGTCGTCGGTGTGGCGGCCGATTCCAAGTACGAGAGTATGCGCGAGGATCCAAAACCATTCTTCTATGTGCCCCTCTTGCAGAATTTCGTGCGCGGGCCGAGTTTGAATGTCCGCACCACGGAACCTCTGGAGAGTATTTCGGCCGCGCTGCTCCGCGAAGTGCATTCCTTGGACGCGAACCTTGCCCTCTACGAGACGATTACGCTTCAGGAACAAGTGGACCGTTCCACCTCTCCGCAACTTGTGGCCGTAACCCTGGTTTCAATCCTCGCAGGATTGGCGCTTCTGCTCGCAGCAATCGGTCTCTACGGGGTGATGTCCTACGCGGTGGCGCAGAGTATGCGCGAACTCGGGCTACGCATCGCCCTTGGGGCGGGCTCATCCGATCTGCTTCGTCTCGTCATCTCGCGCGGACTAAGGTTAACCGCAGGAGGCGTCTTCCTTGGCGCGGTTGCAGGACTGATCCTGACGCGGTTACTCGGAAAGCTTCTCTATAACGTCAGCCCCTACGACCCGCGCGCATTCGGCGCAGCGTTGGCGGTCATGACCATCACCACGCTGGCAGCTTGTTTCTTTCCCGGATGGCGCGCTACCCGTGCCGACCCGGCTCGTGTCTTGCGGGATTGATCGGGTAACGGCTTCGAGGGCATTACTTCGCGTCCGCCACCTTCTCCCGCTCTTCGTTGTAAGTCCCAAACTGTTTCGCAACCGTTTTGAGAGTCGGATAGAACTGCACGAACGTGTGCTCCACCGCCGCGTGCGCGTCGTGGCACGTCCAGCAGCTGTTGCCGTGCGCCATGGCGCCGGACGACTTGCTGTCGGCTGCGAACCCGTAATACGCCCACTTGTCTGGATTGCGGGTTGAATCTTTGACCTCGACTGCCAGGCCCATCAGGTCGGTCTGGTAATGGCCCTTTTGATTGATCGAGCTGCGGCTGGCTGCGTCGCGCTCATCGATCACAAACATGCTCTGCTCCGGCCATTTGCCGGACTTCGCGAACTCGTCGTACGCCCAGCGCTGGACGAAAACGTTAGTGAACATCTCGTGGCTGCCGGGCTCAGGACTGTAGTTCATGCCGTATCCGGCGGAGAGAAACATCCATTCGCGGTAGTCGCTGGGCCGCAGAAGCTGGCCCTTCTCGTCATACTGCGGCTTGGGCATCTTTTCTTCGGGAGCAGCGGCCAGCATAACCAGGCAAATCATCCCGAGCACGGCCAGACAGAGAATTTTCTTCATTGAGGCCTCCCCATGTGAGTGGCAGCTTAGCTTAAAGGGCCGGGTCTTGTCTTGAACGGATTAAACATCGCGCCGAAACAGTGAACCGTTGTTGACCATTCCCTGCCGGCCACGTCTGAACATTCGTGCCCCAGTCTGCACAGCCCGGCAAATTCCTGCGCGGTGGAGAGTTCTACTCTCCAATTCAGGCTCGCATGAGCGCGAACGACGTTGTGCTCTCGGAACTGTGCCAGCCTGTCGCTCGCTCGGTGCCCCGGCACGAACATGAACTTGCCTACGTAACCATCGTGCTGCACGGCCATTATCGGGAAGGAGATCGCGGCAAACTCGACGAACTCCCGCCGCTTACTGCCGTCTTCAATCCGGTGGGCGTGGCGCATTCTACGGTCATTGGGCCTGCGGGAGCATCGATGTTCACCATCGAATTCCGCAGTGAGAACCTGCGAGACCTTGGCCTGCAACTCCCCGATCGCACAGCTTTTGATGGTGGCGTTGGAACTATGCTCTGGCCCGGGCTCCGGCTGTTTTCGTCCTTCAAGAACCAGAGCGCGGACTCTCTCATGCTGGAGGCACACGTGTTTGAACTGCTGGGAGCGATCACGCGACTGGATGAATCGCCGGAGAAGACGCCGCCGCGATGGTTGCAGCGCGTGAAAGATCGCTTGCACGCGGAATTCTCCGAGCGGCTCCGTATGCGCGATCTGGCGCGCGAAGCCGGAGTCCATCCTGTCCACCTCGCCCGCGCGTTTCGCAAGTTCGAGAAGCGCACTCCCGGCGAGTATCAGCAGCACTTGCAGATTCGCGCAGCCTGCGATTTGTTACGGAAACCCGAGTGGCCACTGGCGGAGATCGCCGCCGAATGTGGCTTCGCCGATCAGAGCCACTTCACCCGCGCGTTCCGCCGCATGGCCGCCACAACTCCACTTCGCTTCCGGCAGGCGGTGGTTCCAAAAGCTGCGTTGGCGTGACATGGCGGCGTGAAATGAAAAGGCGCTCCGAAGATCGGAGCGCCTGGTCGTGAATATTTCCAGCGATTACGGAACAACGACGAGCGTGAAACTGGTCTGACGAGTGAGTGACCCGGACGTTCCCGTCACAGTGATCGTGTAACTTCCGGTCGGGGTTCCGGGATCTTTGGTGCTGCTGCTGGAGCTGCCTCCGCAAGAACCGAGCCAGATCGTCGAGAATCCCAAAACCATCAGGAGGCCGAGGAAGCGCACACTCCGAAGCGAGCGTTTGCGCGAAGACGCGACGAACACAATTCCGAAAAGCCCCGGCAACAGGGTTGCGTAGAGTATGCGCGAGCCGCGGTCGAAGGGCCGCTCGAGCCTGGCGATGGGAGCCTTGGTGGTTACAAGAAAGCTGGCGGCCTGGGTGCTAGCAACCGCCGTTGTAGGGCCTGTACAGGTCGATTCCGAAACGCTGTCGGTACAGGTATAGGTGATCTGCCCGGTGAACCCGTTGAAAGCCGTTGGATTCACGGTCGCGGTGACGCTCGAACCCTGGGCAACCTGGTAACTGCCTACCGTGGGGGCGAGCGTGAAGCCGGGGGCCGTGCTCATAGCCTGCGCCAGGGCGATTCCATTCACCGAGCCCAACCCCGTGACCTGGTCGTAGCCGACACCCGCAATGAAGCCGATTGTCGTAGTGCCCGTCGGACAGTTCGTCGTCCCGGTCGTGCAGGGAACTTTGTTGTCGCCAGTGATCACATCGTGGAAGACTGATGGGTTACTTGCGGCTAGCCCATAAAGAGTCGGGTTCACCGGAGAGAGTCCGGTGGGCGGGGTGTTGCCAAGGAACTGGTTGATCAGGGCCAATATCGCGGAGAAGGTCGGCGCGACTGCCGAAGTCCCACCTACCGCACTGAAGTTCCCTCCAGCGCTGTCCCGGAAGCCAACTGCGCAACTAGTGGTGGAAAAATCCTCGGAGCAGAGGAGATACGAATCGTGGTAGTTCGAAGCACTCAGCGAGATATCCGGAACGTGCCGGAACCCATCACTCGGCACGCCGATTCCAGCCTGCCATGTAGGCTTTGCAAAATAGAGGCTGGCACCACCACCTGAAGCCGAAAGTATGTGATTGGTATTGTTGACGTTTGTCGTGTCGTTCCAGGCGTCTTCGGGAATATATTGTTCCGCCGTTAGGACTACGTCAGAGCCGGTTCCAGAAGCCAGCCAATAGGGGGGATCACCGGCCGCCGTTGTATTTGGGGCATTCCCACTCACCGCTCCCGGAACGTCGCCAGTGAACTCATTTCCCCCGGCACCTGTAACCTCGGGGATAGAAGCGGGCATATCGACAGCTAAACCGGTAGTCGCCGAAGAACTCGTGCCAGACTCACAATCGGTGGCCCCGGCGTCGCCCGATGCTGAAACGATCGTCTGACCCTGCGTTTGCCCCTGTTTCGCCCACCCTTGCACTTGCTGCGCGAACGCCTGGCCGTTGCCCGACTCGCAATCACCGTAACTGGTGCTGATGAACGGCGCAACGTTGCTTTGTACCGCCTGATCAAGAGCATTCCAAACGCTATTGCTGCGAGCGCCTCCACAAGCATCGCCCGTAGCCAGACTAGCGGTCACAAAGATGATGCTAGCCTTCTTCGCGACACCCCCCGCCCACTCCAAGTCCAGGTCCGACTCACCCTCGTCACCGGTGCATTTTGTCGGGGTCGACCCAGACGGCACCGCAATCGTCGTTATCGTGCTCGCCGGAAGCTGAGCTGCGCTTCGGAAATTGTTGAGGTCGTTTTGGTTGACTGAGCTCTGACCGACGATCGCGATCTTCTGTCCCGTGCCGTCACTTCCCGCGGAATAGAGCGAGTTCAGATCATAAATCGTGGCAAAATCTGCGGGGGTCAGGAAGTGATTGCCGCTCACGTAGGAGGTCAGATGTGGCTGCACCCTCGCTCTAGGCTTCGGAGCGAAGGTGTGCAGACCCGCAACGTTCACCACAGATGCCGCCAACGCCGCGGGGATGGAAGGCTCCCCGGCATTCGCGAGATGGACCACACCGTCGACCAGATAGTGATGCATTTCAACGTTGAACGCGGATTCCACCTGCATCACCGTGCCGTCAAACGAGATTTCGTTCCGGCCGTTGGCGACCCTGATATTGTTGAAACCCTCTGATTGCAGCCATGCAGTGACCTTGTTCAGATCGTTCGAACTCATCCCAAACCGCTGGCCAAATTGTTTCGGAGTGAGATATTTGTGGTAGTTCGGGGACGAGCGGTCTCCCAGTTCGGCGATGAACTGGTCCAAATCTTTCTGTTGCGCGGCCGAAGGATGAAAAGCGAGTGTTACACCCTGCATGGGCCTGCTGCCATCTGCGCGGCCGAGGTCGTTCTCCGGCTTGGCGAGGCCGTGCACGTTGCCCCTAAGGGCGACTTTCATACCTGCACTCAGCGGACCATTGATCCGGTCCTGAGCGGCCGCAGCGCTGATCATTGAGACGACAACCGCAGTGCACAACAAACACACAACACCCCGGCCCCTCTTTACCATAAGCTTTCCCCTAGGTTTGATTGCAATGGATAAGGTTGAAGCCTAAGACTATCGGCTTATCTGTCGTTCGATCAAGTATCAGAGGTGAAGGTTGTATGTCATTCAGCGCTTGACAAACTTTGACGTTGCAAAATCCAGTAGTTCCTGCAAAACACCTTCAATCGAGGACAAAAAGCCGGGTTCTGACTTGTACTTCCGGGTAAACTTCCTGCGTTTTCGCTATTCGGCTGCCTTATACTGCCCTTCGCAAATCGAGCATGCCTGCGGCCGAGGCCCCAAAACCGCGCCTTGCTTACATCGACTGGATGCGGGGACTCGCCTGCCTGCTGATGTTCCAGACCCATTGCTATGACGCCTGGCTGGGAGGATCGGCGCGCCAGAGCCGATTCTTTATGTATTCGCAATTGTTAGGGACGTTTCCGGCACCCCTGTTTCTCTTTCTGGCGGGAATCTCGTTTGCCCTGGTCACGGACAAACTCTTGCAGAAGAATCTCTCGCCCACGCCAATCGCGCGCAGCACGATCCGCCGCGGTGCAGAAGTCTTCGGTTTCGGCTTACTGCTGCGCCTGCAGGAATACTTGATCTCCTGGGGCTGGGCCCCGAAGAGCGACATGCTGCGCGTCGATATTCTGAACACCATCGGCCTCTCGATGATGCTGATGGGCGTGCTCTGCTGGCTGGTCCTGTCACTGTCGATTCGTAAAGGAAACATGTGGGGACAGCCGCCCCCGGCTGTCCTGCCGGGCGAAGCCCGGCAGGAGGCTGCCGGCACCCCGAGAAGCCGTTTCAATCTGATTTTTGCGGCGGCCATGGCGGCCCTAGCCATCTCACTCCTGGCGCCGCTCCTCTGGACCACCTGGCGCCCACGCTTCCTCCCTTGGCCAATTGAGTCGTATATCAACGGCGTTCACAACCTCGGAACCCCGCAAGCCTGGCTCTTCCCCGTCTTTCCCTGGACTGCCTTCGCGTTCGCAGGTCTCGCCGTCGGATTCATCCTGCAAAGCCCCTGGACGCGTGCCCGCCAGGCCCGCGTATTCCTTTCTCTCGGAATCGCCGGAGTTGTTCTGATCGAACTCTCTCGCTGGATCGACGCGCTGCCTCGCCAGCTTTATCCGGTCTACGATTACTGGCACACCAGCCCTGAATTTTTTCTGATCCGCCTGGGAATGTTGCTGCTGATTCTCACCGGAACCTACGCCTGGTGCCGCTGGGGTCTGGCGCAATGGGGATTCAGTCCGCTGATCCAACTGGGGCAGGCTTCATTGCTCGTGTATTGGGTACACATAGAATTCGTGTACGGACGCGTCTCGATTCTCGCCAAGCACGCGCAAACCATCGGCGGAGCGACTGTCGGGCTGATGATCATCTCTCTGGCGATGTTGGCGCTGGCTTACGTGCGCTCGCACGCCAAAAGGTGGATGAAGAAAACCGGTCCCGGAGGGACCACCGATAATAGCCCGCCAGTTTCACTGGCGGAAAACAAGCGGTCAGCGACGCTCGTGCCGTAGGCACGACTGAAACTTGAGTGCAATGGTTCAGGCGTCCCTGCCGGGACGCGGTTATTCTCCGGCCCGAAAAACCCAGCGTTGCAAACGCCGGGCTACGATCAGATGTTCCTCCGGAACATAAATCAGGACGGTCGACTGATCGCGTTATCCCGCAACCTGCTTCACGAACTCCACCACTTCCCGCTCTGCCCAGCGTCCGTCGTAGCCGTTGCCGTCCGGTTCTCCAATGAAGGAACAGTGCCCGCCGTCCGCAGTCTCGATGTAGGTGAGGTTGGGATTTCCCGCAATCTTTCTCAGAGTCTCCGGCCGCACGCGAATAAAGGGATCGTTGGCGGCATGGATGATCAATCCCGGAACGGCGATCCGGTCGACGACATTGGCAGCGGTGGCGCGGGCATAATAATCGTCGGCGTCTGCGAATCCGCAGTAGAAAGCGGTTACGCGATCGTCGAATAAACGCAGGCTGGTGACGCCGCGCAACCGCCGGACATCGAAATCATTGGGGAAAAATTTCGCCTTCGTTCGCAAGCGACGGTACAGTTGCAGCAGGAAGTACCATTCATAGAGCCGATTCGCCGGTTCGTGCAGAGCATCGGCCGACGCGGCCAAATCCATAGCCGGACACACCGCCGCCACGGCCTTGAACTCCGGCGGCCCCTGCCTGCCCCATTCTCCAGCGCACTTCAGAACGAGGTTTCCGCCCATTGAGAAGCCGACCAGCGCGAAGCGCGATACGCCGTCATTTTCGATTACGTTTCTGGCGACGGCGGCGACGTCTGACGACAAACTGGAGTTGTAGAGCGTCGGCGCGCAGTAATCCATGCCACCGCAGTTACGCTGATTCATCCGGACGACGTTCATTCCAGCGGCCAGGCCATTACGCGCGACGCCAGTCATGTACTGCGACTCCGACGATCCTTCAAGCCCGTGCACGACGATCAGAGTCATCGCTCGCGCTCGGTCTTCCTGCCAATGGCACCAGCAGCGAACTTTAATCGCGGGCGCGACTTCAATCAGCCGTTCCTCGGCCGCAGGCAGATCGATCCGCCGCGACATGAGGAAGCTGGCGATGGTCTGCAGGTGCCCACCGCCGAACCATCGCCGCGGACGGAAAGGCGAGCTTACCCGCCATGAATTCCGCTGCTGCTGGTTGGAAGTCTCCTCACCACTCGGCTGTGAAATTTGCGAACTCCCCACAAATTGATTCTAATAGAGAGCGGAGTCGTGAAATGCCCATTTACGAATACATCTGCAAGGAATGCCACCACCAATTTGAGGCGCTAGTTTACGGCAAGGAAAAGGCCGAGTGCCCGAAGTGCCACACCAAGAAGCTCGAACCTCAACTCTCGGTCTTCGCGGTGTCGGCCAAGAGCGGGACCAGTTCGACGAAGGCTGCCGGACCTTGCGGATCATGCGGAGATCCTCGCGGCCCGGGCGCCTGCTCGCTCGGCGATATGAACTAAGGGGTCAGTCAGCCATCGTCGAGATGCAGGATTTTTCCGCCTGCCCGCAAAACCATTTCCTAACGACACCGCATCAAGATCAGAAACCGCACGTTCGGAGGACCTATGAAACCGTTCCTCGTCCTGATCGTGGTCAGTGGCTCCCTGTTCGCACAATCACAAACAAAGCATTCCTCAGCAGAAATCAGAGGGACCGTCATCGATCGGAACGGCAGTCCGGTCTCCGCCGTCACGGTTTACGCCGTCCAAGAAGGCCTGATGCTCGACGACATCACGCCCCGCTCGGTGAAAACCGACAGCAAGGGAGCCTTCGATTTTCGCAGCGGACTTCAGTTTGGAACCTACAAGCTCTACTCACGAAAAGATGCGGATGGCTATCTCAATCCACTAGACGCTTTCTATGGGGACGGGGACAGCACAGTGGAGGTAGCTCTGAGCCCGAAACGTCCCTCTTCTACCGTAAAGCTGAAGCTTGGCAGGCAGGCGGCCGTAATCTCCGGAAAGGTCTTCGACGTCGAATCAGGCACGCCGCTCAAGGCATACGTGGGTCTGATGGATGAGGAGGGCAACGGACACTCCGTGGTGGTCGACGGCGATTACAACCTGGTGGTGCCTTCGGAAAAGAGTGTCACATTGATGGTGACGGTGCTCGGAACACGGCGCCCGGTCATTCCGGTGTCTTCCCTGCGGTTGGAACCAGGCCAGCGCATCTATATGGACATTCCGATTTCTGCGGCTGAGAAGTAAGGAAAAACCGGGGAGGGCGGGAGAAGGCCGAACGCTGCACCAACGTTGAGGCACTTGGAGTATGCCTTAATTCACGCGCCGCAGGCAAGCATAATCCGCACCCGCCCTCACGATTGCATACATTTTCACTTTACCCGCAGATTCCATGCACCGGATCCGCCCGGTTTCGTGATCTGCGAGTGCTTATTGCTCACCTTTAGGCAAAAGGATCGGTGTCCGCGCTGCGGCCATAGATCACCGGCAGGGGCACTTCCAGCAGTCGCAAATACACCGATAGTTGCCCGCGATGGTGGTACCAGTGATTGAGCATGATCGACCGTAAGACTCCAGACCGGGGCTGGCTGAACAGTTCGCGATCCCCTTTCATCAGGCGGAACGTCCCGGCTGCATGCTCCTCCGTCATTCGTTGCAGGGTTTGATCGCCATCGCGAACGCTCTGCTCGTAGGATGCGAGAATCTCTGCAAGGCTGTTCGGCTGCGGAGCAACGAAGGATGCCTTCATGACGTCGAAGCTATCCTGCTGCGCCATGCTGGAAATTCGCCCCGGAATGGCCGCGATGTGCCCGGCCAGCTGACCGAGCGTCATGGACTTCGCATGGGGCTTCCACGTCAGTTTGTCCGCCGGGACGCAATCGAGCAAGCGTTTCGTAATCACCACCTCCGCACGAAACTCATGCAGCATGGGAGTAACAATATTTGTAGCGCTAACCATTGTTGCCATCTGTATATCTCCTTAAAAGTAGCTCAAAAGTAGCGGCGGCATCCTGCCGGCTGTGGCGGGGGCGTCTCGCCCCCGCATTGTGCCGAAAATCTACTTCGCAATCAGCTTGCCCACATCCACCATCTTCCCGTCACTGTACCGGTCATGGTGCCGCACCCACGCCATCTCATGCGGCTTCATTCCTTCTTCATGACGGCCCATCGCCGTGAGGTCCATCCAGTTGTACATCGGCAGCAGAATGTCCAGCCCGCGCGCGTAGGTCGAGTACGTATGGAATATCTCTCCATCCTTCTGAATAAACGCGCTCGCGCCCGGAGCTTCTTCACCATAAGCCGGGATCGTCCCGTAGTTAAAGATCGGACTTCCGCCCGAGACCTGTTCTTTGGTGAAGGACACGGTGTAGTCATAGTTGAAGTCGCTCTCCTTCGACGAGACCCATTTGAACTTCCACCCCATGCGCTTTTTGAAAGCGTCGATCTCGTGCAACGAGGCGCGAGAGACAGCAACAAAGGTAGTGTCCCGCTGCGTAATATGGGGGTGGATGGCATCAAATGCATCCGCAAGGAACGAGCAACTCGGGCATCCTTCGTTCCAGCCCGGCCCAAACATGAAGTGGTAAATCAGCAACTGGCTGCGCCCGTCGAACAGACTCGCCAGCGTTTCTTTCCCGTTCGCGCCGTTAAACACGTACTTCTTCTCGACCTTCTCCCAGGGAAGTTCCCGCCGCAGCCGGCTCAGTTCGTCGCGCTGCTTGGTGAATTCCTTTTCCTTAGCCAGGAATTTCTTCCGCGCGGCCAGCCATTCGTCGTGGGATACAACTTTTGCCGCAGTCTTCTCGATCGTTGCTGTCGTCATCCTCTACTCCTTTTTCTTCGAATCACTTTTCTCGCCTTTCTTCTTGCGAAGAACTCTTGCGACCAGCGCCGTCAACCCTCCGGTTGAAACAACGCTGCCCACCACCACTCCTGCACTCGCTATACATGCTGGACACATAGGCACCTCCTCACTTCTTCCGTTCGGCCCGCTCCTTGATCCGCCGGTTGACGTTGGTCCATCCCGGCGTGACGCCGCGGCGGTGCTCTTCCTGAATCACTCCGAAGGCTCTGTGATGAAACCGGATCACCGTCTCGCCGTTCTCTTCGCTCAGCCGATACTGCACGTTCGATACAACTGCGTTCGACATAAACAGCGGCCCGGTGATCTCCAGCAGCGTCGGACGCTTGATCGCCTGCACGTGTCCCCACAGGTGGCCGTTGCCATCGCCCAGATCGCGAAACCATCTCCCGCCAGGCCAGGGTTCGATCTTCATCGGCATCTTGCCTTGCTCACTCTCATTCTCAGGGCCAATCTGCTCGAGCAGCGCTTCGAATGTTGTCTGCAAAGACGCGTTGACGTGGATCTCCTGCGTGATCGTCAGCGTCAAACTCTCAATTCCCGGAATCGTTGGACTGATACTCATGCTCCCTCCTTAAAAGTTGTGCGTTGTTCTTTGTCCAAAGCCGCAACAGCCGTGCCTTCCCATGGCCGGACCAGTTGCGAACCCTACACTCGGATCAACCGCTACTTGCCGGATCAACCGTGGAAGAGCGGCCCTTTAAGGGCCGCGTTAAGCACCCCAGAGATATTGGGCTTTAGCCCCTGAGCTCATTCTCCCTCGAGACTCTTCTCTTTCGCCTCGGCCCGCTCTTTGACCCGCAAAAGCTGATGCGCCCACAGCCGCTCAAACGTCTTCGTCCACTCATGCATTGGACGGATCTCATCCGCATTCGTTCTGTACATCATATGCCGCCCATTCCGCCGCACTCGCACCAGGCCCACATCCCGCAGCACCTTCAGGTGTTTCGAAACTGATGGCTGCTCCAGCCCCGTCCGCACCACTAGATCGCTGACCGGAAGCTCGGCCACGGCCAGATACTCGAGAATTTCCCGGCGTCGCGGCTCCGCCACTGCGTTGAAAGCATCCGAAGTTGTCGCTGCTCTTGCCATCGATGAAGGAAATATATATTCCTATATGGGAATATGTCAAGCAAAAAATCGGCTCCCCCAAAAATCCGCATGACAGCCCTAGAATGTTGGAGGGCCCGGTTATTTCAAGACCATCGCAGGAGGTTCCTGATGCTGGAGCGAATCGCCGAAGGACGTACCGACTTGGTGTTCGAATATGTGGCCCTGGGAAATCCGGCCAGTTCAAAGGCGCAAGACGGAGCCTCGCTCATCCAATGGTGCGCTTATTATGGTGACGTTTCCGCCATACGATTCCTGCTCGCACAGGGCGAATCACTGCAATCGCTGGGAAACGACATGGGACTCAATGCCACCGCTTTTCACGGTCACTGGCGGCTCTGCCAGTTTCTTCTGGAGAACGGCGCCGACGCGAACGTGCGGGGGTCCGACACGGGAGAGACGCCGTTGCATGCGGCGCTCTCGTCTCACCGTGCGTCCCAGCATCTGGTTGTGAAGGTGCTGCTGGAAGCTGGCGCTGATTCGAATCTTCCGACGAAGCTCTCGGCCGAGAGCGGAGCTTTCATGCGCGATTGCCGCACTCGCCAGGAAACTCCGCTTCACGGCGCCGCCGCCTTCGCCAGCGCCGAGACTATTCAACTTCTTCTGGACGCGGGCGCGAAGATCGACGCCAAAGACGCGAACGGCGATTCGCCACTCAGCTGGGGGAGCTGGCATCTGCGTCCCGACTCGATTTTGAGGAAGCTGTTGTACGACAGCTTTTCGATTCATCCAGCCCGCCGCACGATGGATGAATATCTGCTCGGAACGCCTGTCCGGGCGGCTACCAACCGTCAGTGAAGCTCAGATATCGAACGACTCTGAATAGCGCGGGAGCAAGAGGTTCGTTACAGCCGCCACTCCTAGCGCCGCTGCGAGAGTCACCAGCAACGAGGCATAGGACCCGGTCGCGTCGAATGCCCGCCCCAGTATCACCGGGCCGATGGCTCCCGCAGCGGCATAGAACGTCCAAGTGAGACCATAGAGAGTGGAGAAGGCTCGCAGCCCAAAATAGCGGGTGAGCAGGTACGGGGTAGTAGCAGCTTCGCCTCCGGTTCCGATACCGATGAGTGCGGCGGCCAGGCAGCCCGCAGGAAACCTACTCGCTCGAGCTAAGAGAAGAATGCCAAGCGCGCTAATCAGGTTGATCGCGAGCGCCACGCGCGGGCCGAAAAACCGGTCAAGCAGCCATCCCACTACGACCCTGCCCAGCAGGCTCGATCCTCCGAGTAGTGACGCGCATAGTGCCGCTTTTCCGGCTGTCAGCCCTCGATCCGTCAGCAATGCGGAAAGGTGAGTGATCGCCCCGTTCAGGCTGATCGAACTCACGAACAGGATGGCGGTGACAATCCAGAAAGCAGAAGAGCGCAGGCCTTGCTGCCATGTCATTCCAGAATGCAGGACCGGAGCTGACTTGTGCCCAACTGCGCCAGGTTCGCGGATGTAACGCCAACTTAGCGGCAATCCCAGCAACAACGCGAGACCGCCGAGTGACGCGTATGCGGCGCGCCAACCAGACCGGCCGATGATGGATTGGGCGATGACCGGCAGAATCATCGCGCCCGAGCCCGCTCCGGCCATGACAAAGGCCAACGCGATCCCCAGACGTCGCTGAAACCAGGTGGAAATCGATCGCGAATAAGCCAGATGAGCCGCACCATTCCCAACGGCGCCCAACACGAAGCAGGTCAGGTAAAACTGCCACAATCCGGAGCGCAACAGCGACAATGAGGCAATGGCGCAGCCATACACCGTCATGCAAATGAGAATGATCCGGCGAGGGCCAAGGCGGTCGATCCACCGGCCCAGCAGGGGTGAGCACAGCCCCAGCGTGACCGCGGCGATGGCGAAGCCGCTCGAGATGGCTTCGCGACTCCAGCCGAATTCCGCGGCCAGCGGTTTCACAAAAATTGAGAACGTGTAGACGAACAGCGAGCCGAATCCCGCCATCACCCCGAGACATGCCGCCAGCACCACGCGCCAGCCGTAATAGCCAGGATCAAATTCGGTGAGGTCCGACGGCATTTCCGCTGGTTGCACAGTCTGCTCTTTAAGAGTAAGGGCCACGTCGCTCGTTCCTTCTAACGCCAATACCTTCTGTGACACTTGGCGAGTGGGGAATCGTACACAAATTGAACTGCGGCCATCTCTAGCCTTTTTCTAGTATTGCTGCGATTCAGCCATGGCTGCTAAGGTCTCCGGGATTCACAGCCGCTTGTCAGATTCACGGGGAAATCTGCGACCTGGCAGGCGCCAGCGCAACTCAACTTCTAATTCAAACCGAGAGAACCTTACATCATGCCGATTCCGACCGAACCCATTGGCAGCATACCGCGGCCGCCTGAGTTGCTGGCCGCGATGCGCGCACATGCCGCGCGAGAGTTATCGGACGAGCAGTTTCACGCGGCCGAAGAAGCGGCCCTCCACGAAACGATCAGCCGTCTGGAAGCAACCGGATCTCCCGTTATATCGGACGGTGAGCAGAGCAAGCCCAGTTTCGCGACCTATCCCCTGAGCGGCCTGGAGAATCTCGCTGCCGATGGAGTCACCATTCCTTTTGCTGATGGGCATACGCGCCAGTTGCCGCGGTTGACGACGGGGCCATTCCGCTATGGTGTCCACGCCGCGACCTACCTCAAGGCCGCCCAGCGGCACGCTCACCAGCCCGTGAAACAAGCGGTGATTTCGGCATCGGCGTTGAGTCTGCTTTATCCGCAGGGCGGTTTGAATGGATATCCGCACGAGGCGTTTCTGGATGACCTGGAGCGAGATGCAGAACGAGATATTCGCGAGTGTCTCGAAGCCCATGCGGCATGCGTGCAGATGGATTTCACGGAAGGACGTCTGGCACTCAAGCTAGATCCGTCGGGTGGTTTGTTAAACACATTCATTGATTTGAACAACCACGTGCTCGACAGATTTTCGACCGCTGAGCGAAGGAAGATCGGAGTACACACTTGCCCTGGTGGCGATCATGACTCCACGCATAGCGCGGATGTGGATTACACGAATTTGCTGCCTGCGTTGTTCACTTTGAAGGTTGGCCGCTTTTATATTCAGATGGCCAGCGAAAAGGATCGCCCTCGGGTGCTCACCACGATTCGAAATCTGCGCGAGCCTGGTCAGATGATTTTTGTTGGGGTCATCGATCCGATTGATCGTCGAGTCGAGACGCCGGAGGAAGTGCGCAATCGGGTAATGGAAGCCGCAGAATTCATTCCCCTGGATGCGCTGGGTACGACCGACGACTGTGGGTTCTCCCCGTTTGCCGATGACACATCCACCTCGCGGGAGACAGCATTCGCAAAGATAAAAAGCCGCGTTGAGGGAACAGCGATGGCGGGGAAAGTCCTTGGGATTTAGGTGCTGCCGAGCGAACAACGGTCCTGTGCGCCTCCTCTGCTCGTGTAGGGACGGACGCCTTTGTCCGTCCTGCGGCCCGACTGTATCGGGCCGCAGGATTTTCCGTTGAGTCGAACTGCCGATGAAGTTCCAGAATGGGGAACTTGGCTGACTCGCCAGCGCGTTTTTCGGGATGCCTTTACGGAGGTATGTATGATTCCTTTCGCAACCGCCGTTTCGAGCAGGCTCACCTTTTCAGCCAACTAGCGCGGATTCGAGCTCAAGCAGAACGAGCAGAACGTAGCGACGCAAGTCCGAGCGCCTGGTCGTCGAATTCCTGGCGGGAAGCGGCTGCGTCGTACCGCCCGTATCAGTGCCGGCTGTCGTGGCGCCATTTTGGCCATCCGCGGAGACGGCTGCGCTACAACGAAGAGTTGCTCTATTTCACTGCTGGAGCCGGATAGTCCGGCAATTTTTCTTTGTTCTGATTCGCGCGCTTCACTTCCAGTTCGTCAAAAAGAATGGAAGGCGCGACGATGCTGTGCGGGATGTTCGTCGGACGATTGTCGACATAGGCATCGCCTCCGGCAGCAACCACGCTGCTGCGCAGTGCCCGCATATCGAGCTCGCCAAAGACAGCTCCCCGCACCAACTCCTCGTGTCCATCCTTGGTCCAGATTTTGTAAAGCAAACGCGGCGTCAGCTTGGGACCGAATGTCTCCACGTAGTAGCAGTAAGGCAGGTCGCGCTGCTGGCACTGTTCGATCAGTTTCTTCTTGAGATCTTCCTTTGAGGTGGGCTGGGAGGCGGTGATGATCAGATTACTGTTGAACGGCACAGGCTTTCCAGTCGGAACCTGCGCCCGTCCGTGTCCATTGGAAGCCAGAAAGTCCCGAATGGGTTCGCGGCCGATGAGGTAGTTCACGAGATTCCCCTTATCGATCACCGTCACCCGCTGGGCCGGAACCCCTTCGTCGTCAATCTCGTAATGACCGAGGAGAGGCTCGCCGCCATAGGTAGAAACAGTTGGATCCGAAACCACCGACAGAAAGTCTGGCAACACGCGCGTCTTATAGCTTGAAGCGAAGGCCCCAGCGGTCCGCGCATTCTTCCCCAGCTCCGGCTTGTGTCCCAGAATGTTTTCGCCGACCAGGTCCGCGAACACCGAGGCCGCGGCATCGCCGGAAAACAGCACCGGGCCGCGATACTCCTCTTCCACTAGCGGCGCGGCGCGCAGATCCTTCAGGGCGCCGGCCAGCTTAGAAGCGCGGGCTATGAACCCACTCGAAGAAGGCAATTGCCGGATCTCGGTTGCTACAAACGCGTTGTTTCGCGCCAGGCTCATGCCGTCCGCCGCCTGCGTGCTGCACGAAATGTACATTTCGTACAGATTCTGTCCGCTGCGCACCACCGTTCCTTCCGAGTTGACGAAGTACCGGTTCACCGCGTGAAACCTCAGATTTGACTCGAACGATTCGATGCCGGGATCGTTCTTGTACAGCGCGGACGCTTCCTGCAGCATCTTCTTCCACGGCTCAGGATCGAATTCTAACTTCGCCAGCGGTCCCACGGACTGTACGGGATCGGCGTGCGCGAAATCGTCCACGGGCAGGTCGATCGTGAGTTGCTTGAGTTGGGCCTGTTTCGTTGCCAGGGACTCGGCAGCAGCTTTGTACGCAATGTCGGTGGCGATCCACAGTTGGTGCCGGAGCGCTGTAATGTCGTCATCGAGCGGCATGAAGTAAGGGGTGCCTTCGCCCTGACCAACGTAGCTGTCTTGCTTATAGTCCCCGATGCGGACCACGACGCGGATAAAACGAAAGCGCACACGCACGTCGCCTCGCAGTGCGCCGAACGACGCTTCCGCCGAATATTCGTCGACATCGAAAATTCTGTACTCGATGTAGTAAGGAGCGGCGACCTGGTCCATCCGCAATTGCGACTTCGAGCGTTCGAGTTCCTCCCGCATCGCCGAGAGGACGACATCGTCTTTCCCGTCGGACTCTGCAGGCTGGGCCACCGCCGCATGAACCACGGCGAATCCATACAGAAGAGAAGCGATGATGACGGGGAGCAGCATGATGCGGGTGCGCGTCATGATCTTCATTGTTTTGCTTCCGAACCCTTGGTGGAATCCGCACCCTCCTCGGTGGGAGCGGGCAGAGTTGGCGGTCGGTTGAGCGAATGGGCCCGCTTCTGCACCTCGATCTCTGAGAACAGCATCGCCGGCGCCGCCGCCGCCACTGGCACCTGCCCCGACTCCGCCCCGCAAACACCGTTGAACACATCCGTCTTGTCGCCGGTCACCACGATGCGGTTCATGGCAGAAAGCGGTGTACCGACAATGTCGATGCCGCGCACCAGTTCGTCCGGCCGCCCGTCGGCATACACCCGCCAAACTAGTACCGGCAGAACCTGAAACGCCTGCGGCATCGAGCGCTGCGTGAGCGTGAAGCCGCCCTGAATGTCCTCGAAGTACAGTCCATAGGGCTTGCCCTGCTTCTTCACTTCCTCGATCAGTTTCTGCCGCAGTTCGGAGTCTTTGACTGTTTTGGTCGACGACACAATCAGATTCCCCTGTCGTCCGGTAGGCATCGCGCCCGGCTGCGAACGGCCGTGCCCGTTCGAATTGCCGAAGTTCTTGATCGGCATGCGCGACATCAGGAAAGTCTTCAGCACTCCATCTTTGATGACCTCAACTTTTGTCGCCGGCATTCCCTCATCATCGAACTCGTACCAACCTCCGAGGTCGAGGCCATTCAGCTTTCGCAGCGTCGGATCATCGACCACGCTCAGAAACTCCGGCAGAACGGGCTGGCCCACCGCCTTCGTAAAAGTCTGTCCCTCCTGCTCGCCCCGCTGCCGGTGACCCTCGAGACGATGTCCCAGCACTTCATGAAAGAAAACTGCGGAGGCCCGCCCCGACAGCAGAGCCGGGCCGTCGAAAGGCTCAGCCACGGGAGCATCCCGTAGCGCCTTCAAATCCGTGGCCATCTTCTCCACCTTGGCAGCGATCTCCGACGCGGGAGGCAGATGGTCCATGCTTTCGGCCTGAAAAGTCTCGACCCGCATCAATTCCATACCGTCATCGGCGCGAGTTTCCGCCTGGATCGAAACGCGAACAAATGCAGTGGGAGCGACGACATGGTTCCCTTCAGTCGAGAGAAAGTGAAACCGCGTCTTCTGCGCATTCACCAGCACGAGCGACGAATAGACGTACGGGTATCTCCGGAACTGTGCCGAATATTGCCGCACAAATTTTTCGAGGGCCTTTTGGTCGGGAGTGGTTGCCACCTCCTTGTAGTCTGAGTGGGTGGGAGGCTTCTCCTCGGAGAAATCCGGAGATGTGTCCTCTTCCTTCGCTTCGATCTGTGTGTTGGTTTTGACGCTGGCATACGCCTTCGATGCCTTGCGATACTCCTCGTAAGTGAGACGCCAAAGTTCGTGCGCAATCGCGTTGCGGTCGTCTTCCAGTGCCAGTGATCCGGAGGTGCGGGCAGACCCGCGATTCTGTTGATGCGAATTGTCAAGCGCTGCATTCCCAATTCGCATGCTGACGTCGGCAGCACGGCGCCGCACCCGCGTCGAACTCACCAGGCTTCCCTCGCTCCCCACTGCCAGCGCCATACTCTGGTCGTACACCGAATAGCTCAAAAAGTACGGGGCCGGATCGAGTTTCCCAAGGCTCGTTTGAGCGCGCTGCAGCTCTTCCTGCATGGCCGTGAGCAGTACATCAGGCTTCTCGCCTGGCGGGGACGCCGCCCAGCACGGAATTCCGGTGAGCAATGCACATGTCAAAAGTAAGGGAAGGATGGCGCAGGTACGACGTTTCTTCATGAAGAGCTGGGACCTGAAGTAATCGGTAAGCTTAACAGATCGATTCCTGAACGTCTGCTGAGAATCAACAGTGCAGTCCGGAGATCGCACACAGCGATGGTCCGTATGAGGACGAGTTCTGAGGCTAGAACAACTTTGTTAGAACGCCGGGAGTCGCTCCGTTGATTTTGCTCGTGTATCCGCTGCCCGCCGGTGTCCAGACTTCCACCGTGCCGGACTTCCGCCATGTAAAGGTTATCTCACCGTTGGGCGCCATGAACCAATACGCCGTACCTTCGGGAAGATGAACCGTGGTCTGGCCCTTTGTGGGAGCCTTCTTCGTGTAAGTGACTGAGCCAGACCGCATCAGGTAGTATTCGGTTCGACCGGCGTAATCGAGCTGCCACCAGCCGGGGAGTGCCGCCGCTTTGACTGGGTCAGGCGTTGGATCGTCATCGGAGAAGTGAATCAGCGTATAGGTATAGTGGCCCGGTGGTTTGAGCCACCAACTGTCCTCAACCCAGGAGCGGCCAGGAAACCGGCAGATTGTGTGACACGTAATTCCCCCGTCTGTCTTACCGCCAATCTTTCCCGCGTACATCGCCGAGTGACTATACTGTTTTGCTCCCTCATAGTCCCCGGCGGGGTCAATATTGAAATAACCCACCATGTCTCCCGGCTTGAAGACTCCGGAATCGACAACCCTTTGTCCTGCTTCCTTGACCACCTTCTCGCAGAGGGTTTTGGTGTTGGGCAGGCTCTGCAGAGTATTCACCAGGGACGGCACACCGCGCTCGTTCATCTTGACTCCTCCGGCGGATATGCACCTCGACAGGAAATGAGCGCAGTCTGCAATTCCGTCCCAGGAATTGATCAGGATCTCTTCGGTTGTACCGCCGACAACACGCCGAAAGACAGCCTTCTCCCCGCCCCCGCCGTCGTCGACAAAGAAAGGCTGCCAGCCATCGCCAACCGGTGCCTTCTTCCAGGATGAAGTGGGAATCACATTATGCAGACGAACCTGGCTGATCGAGACACTCTGGTTGCTGAGCCAAAAAATTCCGTCGTCGGCGGGAATATTCCAATGTGAATCAGCAAAGCTGACGGCGTCGGTTCTCTTGTAAGCCATATTGCAAAGAGTCCTTCACTTGATCCATTTGATGGTGCCCACTGCATGGTCCACCTTATCTTCGAGTTCTGTCAGTTGTTTCGTGCCCCTTCCGACACAACCGTGATTATGGAGAACCGTTTTTGATCGACCCTGATTGGAAAACGTCAGAATTGCCGTGGGCCCTCCCGCATCAATCGACTCGCAGTGTTCCTTGTTGGCATAGCCGTAGCTGTCTTCCAGGTGGAAGAAGCCCGCTGCCTCGAAATCATGTATTAGATTGTTGAGTACTTCGACGGGAATAACGCTCTTGATCAGGCCGGATTGGCGGACGAAGTGCCGCCCCTGATAAATCAGAGTGCCGTCGGCGAAGATAGCAACTCTATAAACGGCGCATCGCTGTTCACAGGCGCCACGTTGAAGGACAATCAGGGTATCCGCAGAGGGTTCGCTGCCTTTGACGGTTTGACCAAACGATGACGCCGCAGTGGCCAAGGTCAAGACTAACAGAATGCCGACCTTGAACATGCGTGACGAAACCTCGACGCCGCCGAGCTTAGCATGCGCCATTGCGGATTTCAAATCGAGATAGCTCACGTCGAGATGGCTCACGGATGATTGACGAAGGCTGCCCAGGCAGGAATGGCAGCGTGGCAGCTTATTCGCTGGTGAAGTAGTCCACGGTCACCGGATTTTCGAAGAGCGAATAGTCTCGCGTGACCACGGTGATGCCGCTCTCGGTCACGAAATATCGTTGCCGGTCCGCCTCTGCGTCGTAGCCAATCGTGGTGCCTTCTGGAATGTGCACATCGCGGTCGAGAATCGCTTTGCGGATGCGGCAGCGCCGCCCCACGCTGACGTGCGAGAACAGAATGGACTGATCGACTTCAGAATAGGAATTAACGCGGACGTCGGGTGAGAGCACAGAATTCGTTACCTTCCCGCCGGAAACGATGCAGCCGTTCGAAACGATCGAATCGAGAGCAGTCCCGGTTCGACCCGCTTCGGCAAAAACAAACTTTGCCGGCGGATACTGCCGCTGATGCGTGCGGATCGGCCACTCTTCGTCATACAGATTGAAAATCGGAGAAACCGAAACCACATCCATGTTGGCTTCGTAGTACGCTTCCAGCGTGCCCACGTCACGCCAGTAGAGCGCCTCTTTCTTATTCTCGTCGACGAAATCATAGGCATACACACGATAGTCGTCGACCATCTTCGGCAGAATGTCTTTGCCGAAATCGTGGCTCGACTGCGCGTTTTCCGCGTCCTTCAGCAACACCGGAATCAGCACGTCGGCGTTGAACAAGTAGACGCCCATCGATCCTGCAACCTTCTCCGGATTCAGCGGTGCGCGCAGTGTTGTTGTCTTAGGCTTTTCCTGGAACCCGTTGATGCGTCCGTCCTTGTCAACGTCGACCACACCAAACTGATAAGTTGTCTCCGGGTCGATCTGAATGGTGGCCAGTGTGATGTCAGCTCCCGAATCCAGGTGCTGCTTCATCATCTTGCCGTAATTCATCTTGTAGATGTGGTCGCCGGAAAGAATCAGAACGTGTTTCGGCTGCTCGGATCCGATGGAGTAGATGTTTTGATAGACCGCGTCCGCCGTACCCTGATACCACTGGTCGCTCACCCGCTTCATCGGGGGCAAGACTTCAATGAACTCGCCTACCTCGCGGCCCAGGATGTTCCAGCCTTCGCGGATGTGCCGGTTCAGTGAGAGTGCCTTGTACTGCGTCAGGATATAAACGCGCCGCAGTTCCGAGTTCAGGCAGTTTGACAGTGTGATGTCGATGATGCGGTAGATGCCGCCGAAAGTCACTGCGGGTTTGGCCCGATCGCGAGTGAGAGGATACAGTCGTTCGCCAGCCCCGCCGGCCAAAAGCACCCCGAGAGTGTCTTTCATTCCCAGCCCTCAGATTCCGCCGCGCTGCCTTTTTCACTCCGAGGATTTAGCGTCACGGCATATGCGGCGAAAAAACAGTTGATGGTAGCACAAATCACAAAGGTTGCCGGAAAGCATGCCAAGATGCGATTTTGTATGTCTTGCAGAGGTTGAAGCGAACTGGGCGGTGAGACACTTGCTCGATCAGGTGAGGACTACCCGATCTACTTGCCTTTGTCGTGATGTTCTTCGTCGATCTTGATGCGCAGCGATTTCAGGAATTTCAAGTCCTGATCGCTGACCTTCAACTCAGGATTGGAGGACATCGTAGTGATCAGAGACGTCTTGTCCGGCGACTTTTCACCTTGCTTGCTCACACCGATCGTGGCTTCCAGCACCAGAAAAATATCGTACCCGCCCTCTTTAATGCGGGACACAACTTCAGAAATCTGCTCGGAGTCGGAAAGAGATTCGTTAATAGCGTCGCCAAGCTCTTTCATGAGTTGCTTGAGTTGTGGATCCACTGAGCCTCCCCGAAACCAAATCGCCAGCCTAAGTACTCAGATGCGGGCGGCGCTGGAACGGTTCACCGCCGAGTCGTGTTTGCGTCATTGTAGCTCCCAAGGCTGTTAAAATCGAGGTCGTGAGTCAAATTTCCAGCTTACGAAAGGTTGGGGTCGCGTTACGCGTGGTGCGCGACATGGCGGGCCGCAACCGGCGGCTGAACGCCGCCATGTCCGCGGTTCGCGCGACCGCGCGGTCTTTCGGCCACATCCTTCATCTTCTGTGGCTGGAGGTGACCGGCACAGTTTTTCTCGCGATGGCGGCTTTCGGTGGAATCGCCCTCGTTCGTGAATATACAAAGTATTCGGCCGGCCGCGCGACCGCCAGTCGTGTAGCCATCGCCGTCTGTTTTACCCTCGCGTTTGCCTGGTTCGGCCTCAGTTCGTTCTGGAGAGTGCACAGAAAGAGTCAGCGCCCTTGATTGTGTCGTTGCTGTGCCAAGCTTTTTTGTCATCCTGAGCGGCGTTCTTTGCCGCGAAGGATCTGCTCTTCTTCTCGTCGGTATGATAGGCGTTAGGCTTGGAAAGACCGATGACTGAAAAGTCGAAGTCCGCCGTGGCACCAGAAATCGAGACCTCCTCCCACATCCCGGTCAAGCCGCTGTACACTCCCACCGATCTCAAAGGCACCGACTACGAAGCCGAAGTAGGCTATCCCGGCGAATACCCATTTACGCGTGGTGTTCAAGCCACAATGTACCGCGGACGCTTGTGGACGATGCGGCAATACGCCGGCATGGGCGACGCCGAGGAATCCAACAAGCGCTATAAATACCTACTGGCGAACGGGACCACTGGCCTCTCTGTTGCCTTCGATTTACCAACGCAGATCGGCCTCGACTCCGACCACCCGATGGCCATGGGCGAAGTAGGTAAGGTCGGCGTCGCTATCGATTCTATCGAAGACATGCAGCGGCTTTTCCATGGCATCGAGCTCACAAAGATCTCGACCTCGATGACCATCAACGCGACGGCATCGATTCTGCTGGCTCTGTACCTAGCCGTCGCGAAGAGGCAAGGCGCCGACATTCGTAAACTTTCCGGCACCGTGCAGAACGATGTCCTGAAGGAATACATCGCCCGCGGTACCTACATTTACCCGCCGCAGCAAGCCATGCGCGTCATCACTGACATGTTCGCCTGGGCCAACGACAACGTCCCCGACTGGAACACGATCTCCATCTCCGGTTATCACATGCGCGAAGCCGGATCGACTGCCGTGCAGGAAGTCGCGTTCACGCTCGGTAACGGCATGGCCTATGTGGAAGCGGCGATCAAAGCGGGTCTCGACGTCGACAAATTCGCTCCGCGTCTTTCCTTCTTCTTCAACGCGCACAACAATTTTCTGGAGGAAGTCGCGAAGTTCCGTGCCGCCCGCCGCATGTGGGCCCGCATTATGCGCGAGCACTTCCAAGCGAAAAATCCGCGCTCTTGGATGCTTCGCTTCCACACGCAAACCGCGGGATCGACGCTGACCGCCCAGCAGCCCGAGAACAACATCGTCCGTACGGCGATCCAGGCCATGGCGGCCGTTCTTGGCGGCACCCAGTCGCTGCATACGAATTCCTACGACGAGGCTCTGGCTCTGCCGACCGAGCAAGCGGCCCGCATCGCGCTGCGCACGCAGCAAGTCATCGCCTACGAGTCAGGTGCGCCTCAAACCATCGATCCGCTCGCCGGGTCCTACTACGTCGAAGCCCTGACCAATGAAATCGAACAGCGCGCTGCGGAGTATCTCGGCAAGATCGAGGTCTTCGGCGGGATGCTCAAGGCGATCGAGCGCGGATTTGTCCAGCAGGAAATTCAGAATGCCGCCTACGAGTATCAGCAGCAGATCGACAATCAGGAAGCCATTGTCGTCGGCATGAATCGCTTCGAGGTCGAAGAAGAAAAGCCCATCCCCATCCAGCGCATCGATCCCGCCCTGGAACCGAAGCAGATCGAGCGCGTCCGTGCCCTTCGAGCGAAGCGCGACGCCGGTCCATGGAAATCAGCGCTAGCCGGCGTCGAAGAAGCTGCTCGTTTAGGTGCCAACGTGATGCCGCGAATTCTGGCAGCTGTCGAAGCCAATGCCACCGTCGGAGAAATTTCCGATGCGATGCGCAAAGTGTTTGGGGAATACAAAGAAGCGGTTGTGATTTGACCGAAGTTGAATTATGTGGGGACAGCCGCCTTCGGCTGTCCGGTCGCCGAAGGCGACTTTCTTGAGTCCTACGCCGGTTGCCCTTCCATCTCCGCCACCGCCGCATCAAGATGGGTCAGCGTCTCCTCCACCGTCAACGAATACATCTCCCGCCCCAAGCCTTCGCCCGATTCAAGAGCCGTCTTAAGAAAATGCCCCGCAATCTCTACCGCCAGTGAATCGGTGATGGTCCTTCCTGTGCGCTTCTTGTACTCCACCCACGCCGGATGCGGCAACGCCACCCATATTTTTTTCCCACCCGCCAGGAACTTGTAATCCACGGCATCGGCATGCCGCGTGGAGATCGCTACGATCTGGCACTGATACACACAATGCACCGGCTTCTTCGTCCAGCGGTCGGTTGCAGTAAAGTTCTCAAACATAGCTAAAACTATAGCGGAGCCAAAGCCACCGGGCAAACGGGCATTCTTGACCCAGCCGCGCGGACGCTGCTATACATACTTGCCCTTCGCCCATCAGGAGTCTCTGATCTTGACGAATCTACCTCGCGTCCTGGTATTCACCTTATTTCTGTGTGTTGCGGCGAATGCCGCCGATAAGCGAAATTCCCCCAAGCCCGCCAGCCCCCGATTCGAGATTTCTTTCGCCAAAGAGGTGAGCGCAACTCCTCTCGACGGGCATGTTCTGTTGGTGTTCGCCAACAACAACGACGACGAGCCGCGCTTCCAGATCAGCTTCATGACTCCCCGCTCGCAGCAGATCTTTGGCGTCGACGTCGATGCGCTGGCTCCGGGGAATCCGGCCGTCATCGATGCATCGACGCTGGGCTATCCAGCCGAAAGTTTGAACGACATTCCCGCCGGAGACTACTGGGTGCAGGCAGTCTTCAACATCTACGAGACCTTTCACATGGGCAGCGGCCGCACGTTGAAATTCGCACCGGACAAGGGCGAGGGACAACACTGGCAAACAAAACCTGGGAACCTCTACAGCAAGGCCGAGAAAATACATTTTGATCCCAAGTCGCCGCAGACAGCCCACATCTCGCTCACCGAGAAAAATCCGACGGTGGAAGAGAATCCCAAGCTGGCGGACAAGATGGCGGGTTGGAGCGGCGCGAACGACGACCACACTATCGCCGATAACAAGTGGGTCAAGCACATCCGCATCCAGAGCGACTTGCTCACCAAGTTCTGGGGCAGGGCGACCTATCTGGGCGCGGTGATTTTGCTGCCCGACGGCTGGGAAGAACATCCTGATGCACACTACCCGGTGATCGTTTTGCAGGATCATTTTCACCGCGATCTGCCGACCGTCATTGCCTTCCGCACCACTCCGCCCAGTACGAATCTTAATGATGGTGATCTCAGGGCGGCGCAGTCGGGTTACAGGCTCTATCAGGATTGGACTGCCGGCCGTTTGCCGCGCGTGATCGTGATCTCGATCCAGCACGCTACGCCGTATTTTGACGACTCCTACGCGGTGAACTCCGAAAACGTCGGACCCTACGGCGACGCCATCACCCAGGAGTTGATTCCTCACGTCGAGAAACAATATCGCGGGATCGGCGAAGGATGGGCGCGCACCGTTTATGGCGGTTCCACCGGCGGGTGGGAGAGCCTCGCTTCCCAGGTTTTTTACCCGGATTTCTACAACGGCGCGTGGGTGTTCTGCCCCGATGTCGTCGACTTTCGGGCCTATATGACCATGAACCTTTATGAAGACAAAAGCGCGTTCTGGATCGAGAGTCCTCTCGCGCGTGTGCCCCGTCCATCGGTACGTCAGCCGGACGGACTCATCCTCTCCACCATGGAGCAGATGAACCGCTACGAACTCGTGCAGGGAACGCACAGCCGCTCCGGCGAGCAACTCGACACCTGGCAGGCCGTTTTCAGTTCAGTGGGAGATGACGGGTATCCGAAGCCTGTGTTCAACAAGCGCACCGGCGAGATCGACCATGAAGTCGCCAAGTACTGGAAGGAGCACTACGACTTGAGCGCTATCATGCAGCGCGACTGGAAGACGCTAGGCCCCAAGCTCGCGGGGAAGCTACATTTCTATGTGGGCGAGGCTGACACGTTCTATCTCGACCGCGCCGTCCACCTGCTGAAAGATTTTCTCGATACCACAACCGATCCCTATTACCGAGGCAGCTTCGAATTCGGGATGCGGAAACCGCACTGCTACGCGGGCGATCTCGACCCGGCGGTCGGCATCAATCAACATTACTGGCCTGAAATGGTCAAGCACATGGAGCAGACCGCCCCTCCAGGCGCCGATTTGAAGAGCTGGAAGTACTGACTCGACGACTATTGCACGCCGCGCGCATTCAGGAACGTGCTGTATTGCTTGTCCGTCGTGAGCACATGCTTCTTCAACCAACTCTGCAGAAAAAGCAGAAGCTGGACCGCTACCCCTGCATTCGCGCCCCGATGTCTGTCAAGAAGAGTCGCCATCTTCTGGCGAAACATCTCATGCTGAACCCTGTGCGTCGGTAATCCGGGAAAGCTGTGCCGCTCCATCAACGCTTCTTCGGCGGCGAAGTGCAGCCCCGCGTAGGTCACTAACCGATCGAGAATCCCGGCGATCACAGCATTGCCTTCCCCTACCCGTAACGCCCGTTCAAGTTCATTCACGGTATCGAACAGACCCTGATGCTGCTGATCGAGAACGGCTACGTTAACTTTGTACATATCCGTCCAGCGGAATACGCACTTCGTATCGGACATCGTGTTGCCTCTCGGTCAGAATATTCCGCTCCGCGCCTGGGCCAAAGGCACGTAGGTATCGGGCATCCTTTATGATGGATATGTGCTCACCGTTTCTTCCAAGACCGTCGGAATCGCGCCTCTGCGCGCGCATCAACTCGAACAACTGCCTTGGCTCGTACACGGATTCTCGACTCGTGTCGGCGGATCCTCCCACGTCTATGGCAAACGCGATCTCAACCTTGGCTTTACCAAAGACGATTCGCGCACTGCGGTGGAGCGCAATCGCCAGGCCTTCCTCAAGAAGCTTGGGGCAGTCACGCGCTCCCCAAAGGGCGCGTCGCTCTGGCCGCTGATCACGCTGCGCCAGATTCATTCCGACATCATCCGCCACATCGAATCGCCCGATTTAGCAGACAAAGAGCCGCTTACCGGCGACGGCATGATCACCGCAACTCCCGAGCTGTTGCTTGCGATCCAGACCGCCGATTGCTTGCCGGTGATCGTAGTGGACACGAAGCGCCATGCCGTCGGAGTATTCCACTCAGGCTGGCGCGGCACCGTCCAACGCATCGTTGAGAAAGGCGTTGGAGAAATGGTGCGCCGCTTCGGCAGCCGTCCCCGCGACCTCAAGGCCGCCATCGGTCCCGGAATTCAAGGCTGCTGCTACGAGGTGGGAGAAGACGTCCGCACCAGGTTTGAGTCGCAGTTCAGCTATGCGGCCAGTTTGTTCCATGAGTTTAAGGAATCCGATCCCGTGAGGGAGAAATATCCGCTGCTATTTCTGACCGCCCGCGCTCCCGGGCATGGCGAACTGCCGCCGAAAATCTTTCTCGATTTGGTGGAGGCCAATCGCCAGCAGCTACTCGCCGCGGGAGTACCGAAGAAGAGAATCGAGGCCTCGCCGCTCTGCACGAACTGCCATCCGGAATTGCTGTTTTCCTATCGCGCTGAGAAAGGAAAGACGGGAAGGATGATGGGCGTGGTAGGAATTCGAACCTGACGAATCTTTTCGTGCTAGTATCGTTTCGCTCAATTCCGGCCCCAGTCCACCCGAAACGGAGTTGCCGATGTTCCCAGCCGATTGTGCCCCCACTCGCCGCCACTTCCTGATGACCGCCGCCGCTGTCACCACCGCGGCTTCTGGCCTTGCGTTCGTTCCTGAACTCGCAGTCTCAGAAGAGTCCGACGTAAACATCATTGGCCCGAAGAAAGGCTACTCCCCGCAGATCGGAACGCTGGTCTCGATGATGACCTGGATGCGCAAAGTCATGCTGATGTCGGTCAAGGGCATGTCGCAGAAAGATCTCGACTATCTTTTTGATCCCAATTCCAACACCATCGGCTCTCTGCTCATGCATCTCGCCGCTACGGACCGTATCTATCAGCTCAAGACCTTCGAGGGAAACAATCTCAAAGAATTACCCGCCTCATACAAAGACAAATGGGGCGTGGCGATGGAGCTTGGCGAGCCGGCGCGCAAACAGATCAAGGGACACGACCTTGACTACTATTTGAACCTGCTGGGCGAAACCCGCGAGCAGACTCTGGCGGAGTTCCGCAAGCGCGATGACGACTGGCTCCTGACCGTCGACAAAACCTGGGGATGGGGACCGACGAATAATTACTGCAAATGGTTCCACGTCTGCGAACACGAATCGAACCACAACGGCCAGATCAAGTTCCTGAAGAAACGCATTCCGGGAGCGAAGCCAGACAGCGAATAAGAGCTGAACGTGGCCCATAAATGGTTTTGAAAGGGGCGCGGCTTTCAGCCGCGCCGGAAAGAGCCCAGAAAACACGCGGGCTTCAGCTCCTGAGGGATAAGCTTCGGGCCAAGCGACCCTGTGTACCAGACCAGTAGTTGCGCCGGATCTGAACCTTGCGGGATGATGCAGGGTTCTCATCCAACCCATTCGACGGAGTTCCCTGTGAAAACGCGGCTCCCGCTCGCTTTCCTGGTTTCGTGTGTCATCCTTCTCGCCTCTGTTTGCGCCCAGGTTTCCAACAGCCAGGTAGACGCCGTATTCGACTCATTAAAATCCACCAACGCTCCCGGCGCCGCGGTTCTCGTCGTGAGCAACGGGAAGCCCGTGTTCCGCCGCGGCTACGGCGTCACCGATCTCCGCCCACGGACTCTCATCAGTCCCGTGACCGACTTCCGGCTCGCCTCCTTCAGCAAACAGTTCACAGCCACGTGCATCATGCTTCTGGTGCACGACGGCAAGCTCCATTACGAGGATCACCTTACCGACGTCTTCCCAGAATTTCCCGCTTACGGCAAATCGATCACGGTCCGCAATCTGCTCAACCACACGTCAGGTCTTCCCGACTACGAGGAGATTCTGATGAAGCAGTATCCCAACACACCCGACGACAAGATTCCGCAGATTCTTGACGCCGGCGTGCTGAAGTCACTCGAGCAGCAGACGGCAGGCCAGTTTCCACCGGGATCGAAGTGGCAGTACAGCAATTCCGGTTATGCAGTTTTGGCGATGATTGTGGAAAAAGCTTCCGGCGAGCCCTTCGGCCAGTTTCTGCACGACAGAATCTTTGCCCCTCTCAAGATGAACAGCACGCTCGCCTACGAGAAAGGGAAGAACGAAGTGCCGCACCGCGCGTACGGACATACAAAAGAAAAGGATGGGACCTGGCGCGAGACCGACCAGAGTCCAACCTCAGCCGTCCTTGGCGACGGTGGAATCTATACGTCGATCGACGATCTGGAAAAATGGGACCGCGCCCTTCGCGAGCACACGCTCTTGAGCGAAGCAGAAATGCAGCCCGCGCTTACTCCGGTTGAGCCCACAGGCGGTCCAGCAAAATTCCAAAGCGGTAAGACACTTAGCTACGGCTTCGGCTGGTTTCTCGGTCCCTACCAGGGCCACCGCCGCATGTATCACGGCGGAGAGACGATTGGCTTCCTCACAACCATTCAGCGCTTCCCCGATGACAACCTGACCGTGATCGTTCTGGCCAATCGCACAGATGTTGATCCCGAAGCGCTAGCCCTAAAAGTAGCCGATCTGTACCTAACTAAAAAGCCGTAAGCAAAACGAAGTATGTAGGGACAGCCGCCCCGGCTGTCCGGCGGCCCAGGTTTATCGGGCCGCAGCACATTATGCCTGATGGGAAAACGCGATCTATTTCCCCGGCAACCTGTTCGCCACGAAGTCCGACACCCGGCTCGCCGCCGGGGGATCCAGATTCGCCAGCACGGCAATCACATATCCCGTCCCCGGACAGATTTTAAGGTCGCCATTCATGCCCGGCGCCCCGCCCCCATGACCAAAGCATCGCGTGCTGTTAGACATGCGATCTTCAAACCCGTAAGCATAACTGCGATCCGGAGTCCCAGCTTTGCCGCTTGTCAGCATCTCGGTGTAAAGCGCATCCAGCAGTTTGTGGCCCTGCAGTGCTTCGGCAAATCGCACCAGATCCTCGACCGTCGAATACCCTCCACCAGCCGACGACCCGCGATAAGGCAACGTGTCAGTGTTCGGAGACCAATCGGCAGAGTCCATCTTTGTGTACCCCACGCTGCGGTCGCTGACAGTTTTGTCCTCCGGCTCCGACCCGGTCGAGGTCATGCCCGCCGGCACATAGACGTGCTCGCGAACGTAATCGTAGTAACTCTGCCCGCTGACCTTTTCGATGATCGCTCCCAGCAGAATGAAGCCGTAGTTGCTGTACTCCCAGCGCGAGCCCGGCTCGAACTTCGGAGCGCGGTTGCCGTAGAGGTTCACATAATCCTGCAACGTGCGCAGCTCCAGCCGGTGCGCGTCGAACTCAGGGCCGAAGATGTCGCCCGTTCCCCCAGTATGGGTCAATAATTGATGGATCGTCACCTTTGAGGCGATGTCTTTGTTGGGATACTGGGTCAGGTACTTTCCCACGGTATCGTGCAAGTCCAACTTCCGGGCCTGCGCCAGCTGAAGGATCGAGACGGCCGTAAACATCTTGTTCATCGACCCGATGCGGAAGCGCGTCGCGAGCGTGTTGGGCATCTTGCGTTCACGGTCCGCCAGACCGTAGGCCTCAGAGAAAACCGGTTTGCCATTCTTCACGATGAGCACCGCCCCGGCAAAACGATCCGCAGTCACTTCCGTCTCAATATTCTTTCGTGTCGCCGCGAGGAGGGCGCTCTCCGGCAAGTGTGGCAACACATATTCCGCCGGTCTCGGAATGGCGCTCAGCTCGATTCTAGTGATCTGATAAGGCTCTCCTGCCTGCACTTCCAGGCTCAGGCGAGCCATCTGATCCGACGAGCGCTCCTGCACCAGCGCGGACACCTTCGTCGCCGTGGATTCCTCAATTTTCTTGAGGTCGAAGCCTCCTGTCCTCTGCCGAAAGCTCATCTCGCGGTCCAAACTTGAGATTCGTGACGGAGAATTCTTTTGGAGGAATTCGCGGTGAAGGTTGACGTCGCCGCGGTTGAAGCTCTCGAGCCATGCAGCGAACTGATGGCCGGCGGGCGTATCTGGAAATTTCGTCTGCGCGGGGCAGACAACGCTGACGGAAACCAGCAGTGCAAAAACGAGATTAGGGAAGCGCATGCTACTCAGAGGTGAGTGTCTGTTTCTTGCTGAGAGGTTGTTGCAGCTGCTAAGCCGTTGGTGGAACAGGAGTAGCCGGTGCAGCTGGTGTTGGCGTGGCCCCCGCCGTGGCCGCATTGACCAGATCCTTCAACTCCTTGCTGGGCTTGAAGAAGGGAATCTTCTTGGCCGGCACGTCCACGCGATCACCGGTCTTGGGATTGCGTCCGACACGGGGTTTGCGCTGGCGAGTCCGGAAACTGCCAAAGCCGCGGATCTCGATCTTATCGCCGGCCCGCAACGAGCGCACCACGCTGTCAAAAATCGTTTCCACGATCACTTCACTGTCTTTCCGCGTAAGTTCTGCCAAACGCGAGACTTCGTCAATCAGATCGGCCTTGGTCATAACGCCCCTCTTCTGCCCATACTGGCAAGTGAACAGTACATCACTTTTGTAGTTTTGACCCGATGGAACATCCCGCCGAAGGGGCAAGCCCCGCGCCGGCACCCATAACCTTCTCAAATTTCAGGGGTTGGATGCAAGTCACGGGTTAGAGACGGCCCATCCACAAGGACATCACGGATCCCGGTATGCGATTCAATCCGGGGACCAACGGCACAACTGGGGTCCAGCAGTTGTTGGGCTGCGGAGGAATGCTCAGCACAGGTGAGCAACTCCTAAGCCGGATCTATTTCCAGAGGTAGTAGAACCCGACCTGCTGCTCGAGCATCTTTTCGCGGCTTGGGATGTACTGCGAGACATCGCCCAGCAGCAGATCCATCAGCGTGCGGCGGTCCTTCTCCGGATGCACCAGCGTCGGCTCGCCGGAAATTCCCACCGACTTCGCCGTATCCGCCACCGCCGTTTCGAAGTCGCCCACGCTGTCGATCAGCTTCATGTCCTTCGCCTGCTCACCGGTCCACACCTTGCCGTCGGCGATGGCCTTCACATCGTCAAACTTCATGCCGCGCCCGTCGGCGACAGCTGTGACGAACTGCCCGAACATGTTATTGATCAGCGATTGCATGTAGGCCTGTTCGGCCGGAGTCAGATCGCGCGAGGGATTGCCCGTATCCTTGAACTCACCGGTCTTGATGACCACGTCCTTCAACTTGGCCCATTTCAGCAGGTCGCCATAATTCACCCATTGCGCAATCACGCCAATCGATCCGACAATGCTGCCCTGGTCGGCATAAATCTTGTCGCAGGCTGAAGCCACGTAAAACGCCCCACTCGCGCCCACCGTCTCAATCGAAACCACAACCTTCTTCTTCTTCTCCGCGCGAACGCGCTTCACTTCGCGATAAATCTCTTCTGACGCGGCCACTCCTCCGCCCGGTGAATTCACATGCAGAATGATGGCTTTGATCGACGAGTCATCACCAAATTTCTTGAGCTGTCCCACAACGGGCTGGGGCGAGAGAATTACGCCGTCGAGATCGACCACGCCAATGCGATCCCCAAACCCGCCGAGTCCGGCCTCTCCCCCGGCAGCATGCAGCGTCAAATAAACCAAAGTGAAGACGGCCAGTACGAAGAGGAAAAATGCTCCGCCGCCAATCAGAATCCAGAGCAGTGTGCGCGAACGCCTCTCAGACATGGAAAAAGTGTAGCACTTAGCCACACCCCACGTAGCGACAGCCGCCTCGGCTGTCCCGCAAAGGCGGAGCGAAGCGCCCGGCAATGTTCGTGTGGTGACGGACGCATTCGTCCGTCCCGCGAAGGCGGAGCCGAGCGGTGCTCAGCAATCAAGCCGGAGCTATTACTTTCAAAGCCCCCCGCTGCACCGACACCTCCACTGGGGTCGGGCACACATGCTCCCCATCGGCATAAACATCCATCGGATATTCGGTCTCAACTCGCACAGCAGCGGCCTGAAAATACTCGACCTCTTTGATGCTAAGATGCCGCCCCGCATACACCGTAGGAAACATGCAGAAAAGCCTGAATGGATCCATTCCTGCGACCACGCACACATCGAGAAGTCCATCGTCCATCTGCGCCCGAGGCGCAACCTTCATCCCTCCGCCATATAAAGGAGTGTTGGCGATCGCGGCGATGAGAGTGGGCTGATCGCTGCGCGTAGTCCATTGGCCGGCGTCGTGATCGGCGCCGCGAATCTGAACCTTGGCCGGAAATGGTGCAAACGTGAAGATGGCCGGAGCAAGGCTAAGGGCATATCCCCCGTGCCCGCGCAGCCACCGCGGCATGCGGTTGGCGCGTTCGGCCACCGCGCCATCAAGCCCAACCCCTGCCACGCAACAGTAGTACCGAGTGCCAAGTGCGGTCGCGCCCGGGCTGTCTCCGGAAGAAATAGTCCCGAGATCGATCGCCCGCTGGTTCATCTCCCCGCCACAAAACTTCCGCCAAGCGGCCAGCGAATCGCGAACCCGCGGCAGCCCCAGCGAGGAAGCAAAATCATTCCCGCTCCCCGCAGGAACGACCAGCACAGGCACCTCCAGTTTCACCAACTGCCCCAGATGCCGGTGAATCGTCCCGTCCCCTCCGAACAGCAGAATCGCATCAGCCTCGCCTGCGTCCGGCATGCCCATACGCCACTCGACACCATCATCTGACTGGAAAGGTTTCAGATCTTTGGCAGAACACCCCAGGCCGAGAATAGCTGCCGCCCGCATCGCGGGGATGAGCCTAGCAGAATTTTCGGCACAGAGGTTTATTTGTGGGGAAGGTTTATGTGGGGACAGCCGCCTTCGGCTGTCCGCGGAGCAACACTCCACCGGTGTTCTCAGGACCTCGAAGGAGGTGCGGAGGGATTCACGAAGGGCTTCTTCCAAAGCCACGGATAATCGCTCGATTCTCTGACCAAGCCTCGCCGCACAGGATTGTCCAGCAAGTACTGGATCTTGGCGCCCAAGCTCTCCGACGTTCGCAAAACATGATCAAACGATTCGGGTTGCCAAACCCGTCCGTTTCTGGGGAGAGCCTTGTTGATCTTATGTGCCGAAGCTCCTTTCACCGCGTCCATGATCTTCGCCAGCGAGAAAACTTCCATGGCCTCGTGATCGATCAGAGGAGTGAAAATCAAGTGAACGCGATCGGGCATGACGACCGCAACCTTGAGGTCGAACTTCTTTTCGTTGTTGTGCAGACAGCATGCGGGCACGATTGATCGCACGTGGTAGGCAGTATCCAGCGATGGTCAGTGCAGAAGGTCACAAAATGCTGCGCGTCATCGACCTGAAGATGAGGCAGCTGCCTGCGATAAAAAGCTTGAGGCATAGAGGGTTATGTGGGGACAGCCGCCATCGGCTGTCCCCGGAGCGAAGCTCCGCTGGTTTTGATTCTAGGACTGCTCCGGCTATGTATTTAGAGATTTTCGAGAAGTTAGAAAGACTAAATTCCAGTTTGGGAATTTCCTTGCTGGCAAGAAAGGCGAGCTTCGCTCGCCCGGACAGCCGATGGCGGCTGTCCCCACAAAATCATTCAGTGATGGAGAGCCTTTTAATCTTCTTTCCCAGTCGGACCACCTTCTCGGAGCCTAACTGAAGGGTCACTAGGTCTCGGATGACTGTCTTATCGTCAGCGCGAACCGCTTTCTCCTCAATCTTGCGGGACGCCTCACTACGCGACGTAGCCAGGCCGGCTTCTACTAACACCTTGCTAAACCACACTAGCCGAATATTCGGAAGATTAGGATCATCGAGCGGAAAGTAGGATGCCGTGTCAGAGAGTTCCTTTGTACTCGCGGCATTGACCTTCTGCAAGGGAATCGAGATCGCGTCAGTCGTACTGGGCACCTCATCCTTCTGAAACTGCTTCGCCCAATCTTCCCCCGCCTTGGCCGCCGTCTCCGCCGAATGAAAGTCCGCCACGATCCTCCGCGCCAGATCCTTCTTCGCCTGCATCGGATGCGCCTCGCGCTTCATCTTCTCGATGTCTGCGACCTGCACATCCGTCAGCAGTTCGTAGTAGCGCCACATCATCTCGTCAGAGATGCTCATGACCTTCCCATACATCTCGAGCGGCGCCTCGTGAATGCCGATCGCATTCCCCAGCGACTTCGACATCTTCTGCACGCCGTCGAGACCTTCGAGAATCGGCGTGGTCAGCACCACCTGGGACTCCTGCCCGTACCCGCGCTGAAGTTCGCGCCCCACCAGCAGATTGAACTTCTGATCGGTGCCACCTAACTCGACGTCAGCCTCGAGCGCAACCGAGTCATATCCCTGCACCAGCGGGTACAGCAACTCGTGCATCGAGATCGGTTTCTCTTCCGAAAAGCGCTTATGGAACTCCTCGCGCTCGAGCATTTGCGAAACCGTGAACTTCGCCATCAGCCGCACGAAGTCGTCCGAGGTAAACGCGCCCATCCACCGCCGGTTGAAATCGATCACCGTCTTTTTCGGATCGAGAATCTTGAACACCTGTGCCTTGTAGGTCTCCGCATTCTGTTCGATCTGCTCGCGGCTCAGCGGAGGCCGCGTTGCCGACCGCCCCGTCGGGTCGCCGATCATCCCGGTAAAATCGCCGATCAGAAAGATCGCCGTGTGCCCCAGGTCCTGAAAGTGTTTCAGCTTGCGCAACACGACAGTGTGACCGAGATGCAGGTCGGGCGCAGTCGGATCCATCCCAAGTTTCACGCGCAGAGGTTTCCCCGTCGCGCGCGATTTTTCTAGCTTGGCGCGCAGATCCCCCTCGCGAATAATCTCCGCCGCGCCCTTCTTCAGGTAAGTAAGTTGTTCGTCTACCGGAGCAAAGTTTGACATGGGAAAGGACATTATATGGGGAGAGATTGCAGATTGTAGATTTCAGATTGCAGATTTCAAATCCTTCGCCGTACGCAGCGAAGCAACAAAGATGGAAACGAGTTCGTGAGCCTCTCTGCTTACCGAAGCGGTCTTTTCTGGGTGGGCAGCGCCACTTTCGACGAGCAGTTCAATCCAGAATAGGGTTTCATCGGCTTCCTCGAGTACGATGCCCAACTTAGCAATAAAGTCTGCCG
Organism: uncultured Acidobacteriota bacterium; assembly: GCA_963836945.1. Taxonomy (GTDB): domain Bacteria; phylum Acidobacteriota; class Terriglobia; order Terriglobales; family Acidobacteriaceae; genus Sulfotelmatobacter. Next base: position 17,021 of record CAWILL010000015.1, on the reverse strand, counting down.
TAGAACGCGCGCGGCACACCGCGCGATAATTAGCTCCAACCGAGGCGCCGATCGAAGGAGTTGACGGCTGATGATGGTTGCCTCCTGGCTGCGAGGCAGTTTCCGGCACAAGCGAATGACCTGCAAAGCAAACCGCTTGGTGCGGTCCTTGAGCAGATCAGCACTGCAGCCAGAAGCCATAGAAATCTGAAATCTGCAATCTGAAATGTAGTTAGGGCCCCTGCCGCGAAGATGTGACATTCATCACAAATCGTCTGCCATTTATTGTGAATTCCCGTTTCAGGACGAGTTTGATCGCTTCCGTATAAGCGATGTGCTCCTGCTCTAAAATCTTCGCGGCCAGGGTATGCTCATCGTCCGTATCGAGCACAGTGACGGTTTTCTGCACGATGATCGCTCCGTGATCCAATTCTTCATCCACAAAATGAACCGTGCACCCGGATACTTTCACTCCATAAACAAATGCCTGCTCCTGCGCCTCCAGTCCCGGAAACGCCGGCAACAACGATGGATGGATGTTGAGAATCCTGTGCGGAAACTGCTGCACGAACCACGGCGACAGCAGCCGCATATATCCCGCGAGGCAAACTAACTCCACGCCATTCTGCTTCAGCGCGGCGACCACCTCGCGATCATGCTCCTCGCGCGGTTTGCCCTTGGAGGCGATGACCAGCGTATTGAGCCCCCGAGCTTGTGCAGTCGCAATTCCAGGTGCGTCGGCCTTGTTGGAAATCACAACAGCAATCCGCGCATCCGGAATCCGTCCCGCATCAATACTATCGGCAATGGCGACGAAATTCGATCCGCGCCCGGAGAGAAGAATCCCAAGGGAGTGCATTATTTCAGAGTGTCGATTTCAGATTGCAGATTTGTCGGCGTGACTGACAAACAAATCTGAAATCTACAATCTGAAATCTGCACTCTAGCTGTACGTAACTTTCCGTTCGCCCTTCACGATCCTTCCGATCGTGTACGCCTTCTCACCCACGCGCTCCAGCACCGATTGCGCCTTCTTGAATTTCGCCGACGGCACCACGAGCAGCATGCCCATGCCCATGTTGAATGTGCGCAGCATCTCGTCCTGCGGCACATTTCCGAGCTGCTGAAGGTGTTCAAAAATGGGAAGCACGGGCCAGGATCCCAACTCGATCACCGCCGCCGTTCCGCGCGGCAGCACGCGTGGCAGATTCTCCGTAATCCCTCCACCCGTAATGTGCGCCAGGGCCGCCACGCACTGCCCGTCAATCAGCTTCCGCATGGCCGGCCAATAGCTCTTGTGCGTGCGCATCAACTCGTTGCCGACCTTGTTCTTGATCTCGTTGACGTACGTCTCCGGCGAATACTTCGCCACCTCGAACAGCAGCTTCCTCGCCAGCGAGTACCCGTTCGTATGCAGACCATTCGAGGGCAGCCCAAGAATAATGTCGCCGATCTGCACATCCTTCCCGGTGACGATCTTTTCGCGATCCACCACTCCAACAATGAATCCCGCCAGATCGTACTCGCCATCCGCATAAAACCCCGGCATCTCCGCTGTCTCGCCCCCGATCAGCGCGCACCCGTTGTGCTTGCACGCATCGGCGATCCCCTCCACCACTTTCTCGGCCACAGCCGGATCGAGGGTCCCCGTCGCGAGATAATCCATGAAGAAGAGCGGCGCCGCCCCCTGCACCGCAATGTCATTGACGCAGTGGTTTACCAGATCGGCGCCGACCGTCGAATGCAGATCCATCTCAAACGCAATCTTCAGCTTCGTGCCCACTCCGTCGACGCTCGACACCAGCACCGGGTCTGTGTACTTCGTCTTATCCACAGAAAACAGCCCGCCGAACCCGCCAATTTCACTCAGCACGCCCCGGGTGAAGGTCTTGTGAGCCAGATACTTGATGCGCTGCTTGGTGCGGTTCGCGCGGCTGATGTCTACCCCGGCATCGGCGTACGTGATCGGCGTCGGACTGGACGTGGGAGTCTTGGGCACAGCTTCTTCCGTTAGTTAGAAATACTCTGCGTGGGATTAGCGACTTGAGCGCCGAAGCAGCTACCTAAGGCCGCTCATTGTAACACGTTCAGGCAGGCAACTTTTTCGAACGGAAGAGGTTTGAAGATGCGCAATCTCCGCGCCCTCTGCCAAACCTCAGCGTTCTCTGCAATTAGCTCTTGTAACCCCAGACTTGAGCAAAACGACGTTAGAAGGGAAGCCAGGGTTTTTGGAATTTAGATATTTTCGTCGCGAGACATACCTCAACCCTATCCGCGGACGCGCACGCCCGTTCACCACCGCATCCTGGGACTAGTGAGCGATGAAGTCCGAGAAGAAGTAGGCGAGAACTCCAAACAACGCCAGCCCCGAGAGCCCGTACGCCGTGAGCACCCATGCTCCGCGGCCTTCATGCTTGATCGCGCTGGTTGTGGTGGACGACTGCTCGGTAGGAGAGACGACAGGGGCCCGATCTTCCATGCATAACCTCCAACGGAAAATCGTGGCGCAAGAATTCTATGCGTCACGGCTGCCCTCCGCGTCGCAGGGGAGGCAGCACCATCTAAGCCGCATTTTACCCTCATTTTGAACGCCACATAGGAAAAATGTGATTCAGATCATAGTCATATTAGTAAAATAAATTTGCATAGAATGAAAGCGCCGGCGTCCCCCGCCGGCTGTGGCGAGGGCGTCTCGCCCGCGCATCCCGCCAGCATCCAAAAGTCGAACGATTTCACGTCCCCACCGCAAATCCGATCTCCAACCGCGTTCTCTAGCTAGCATCCCCTCACCATGGGATAATGACTAGGGCCCATTGTCAAACTTATGCGTCGTCTTCTGATCCTTCTGTTTTCTTGCGCGCTGATCGCCAACGCTCAGCAGTCGACCCCACCTCCTCCCGACAAATCCACGCCGAAAGCCCCAGGCACCGCGCCGCAATCCACCAGCAGCGGCGACAAGTCCGCCGGAACTCCTGCGCCTGCACCCAAGACCGAAGACAAGCACGATTACACGCAAGAATCCTTCGTCATCGAGCAGATGCACTCCCACTACCGCTTCGAAGCCGACGGCACCGGGCGCAAGGAAACCACTGCTCGCATCCGCGTCCAGAGTGAAGCTGGAGTGCAGCAATGGGGACAACTACTGGAAGGCTACAACTCCGCCAACGAACGAGTCGAAATCCCCTACGTCCGAGTATTGAAAGAAGACGGCACGGTGGTGAAGGCCGGAGACGACGCCGTGCAGGACCTCAGCGCTCCCATCGAGCGCGAAGCTCCCGTCTATACGGATTATCGCCAGAAGCACATCACCGTTCCCGGCCTGCGCCCCGGCGAAGTCCTCGAATACGACATGGTCACGGTGATCCACACGCCGCTCGCCGCGGGCCAGTTCTGGGCTGAATATGAGTTCGACAAGAGCAACATCGATCTCGACGAGAGTCTCGACGTCGACGTCCCCGCCGGCCGCTCGCTCAAACTGAAGTGCAAGCCCGGCATGGATCCCAAGATCACCGAGGAAAACGGCCGCCGCATTTACCACTGGGCGAGTTCTCACCTCGAACGCGAAGACGACACGAAAGATAAAGACAAGAAAAAGAAGAAGCATCGTCCCGATGACGACCGTCCCGACGTGCAGCTCACCACCTTCGAAACCTGGGAGCAGATCGGCCGCTGGTACGCCAGCATGGAGAAAGATCGCCGCCTCCCCTCGCCCGAAGTGCGCGCGAAAGCGCTGGAACTCACCAAGGGATTGAACGGCGATCTTGCCAAAACCGAAGGACTCTACGACTACGTTGCCAAGAACTTCCGTTATGTAAGTCTTTCGCTCGGCGTGGGCCGCTACCAGCCGCACGCCGCCTCCGACGTTCTTCACAATCAATACGGCGATTGCAAAGACAAGCACACGCTGCTTGCGTCGCTTCTCGAAGCCGAAGGCCTTCACGCGAATTCTGTTCTTATCAATTCCAGCCGCAAGCTAGATCCCGACGTTCCGTCGCCCTCGCAGTTCGATCACGTGATCACCATGCTGCCGATGGGCAACCAGGAAGTCTGGATGGATACGACCAGCGAAGTCGCTCCCTTCCGCCTGCTCGCCTACACCTTGCGCAAGAAACAAGCGCTGGTGATCCCGCCCGCGACCCTCTCGAATGCTCCCGCGCCGCATCTGGAAGAAACTCCCGCTGACACTCCGATGCCCGACACGGAGCAATCCGAGATCACCGGGAAGATTAACGAGATCGGAAAACTCGAAGCGCACGTCAGCTACGAATTCCGGGGCGATGAGGAGCTGCTGCTGCGCTCCGTCTTCCGCCGCGTCCCCCAAGCCAACTGGCAGCGCGTCGCCGAAAACATCAATTCCGGACTTGGCGGCGACGTCACTAATCTGAAAGTCAGCGATCCCGCAGCGACCACGGAGCCCTTCACCCTCTCCTATGATGTCTCGCGCTTGAACTTTCTCGACTGGTCGAAGAAAAAGACGCAAATCGTCCTGCCGCTGGTGCAGTTCAACCTGCCCGACGTCGGCGACGGCGATGACAGCGACGCCGATGCCGACCCTCTGAAGCTTGGGCCGAAGGCCGAATATTCCTACAAGATCAAACTACAGTTACCAGAGAAGTACTCCGCCCACGCGCCTCTGGCCTTTTCTTTGAAGCGCGACTATGCCGAGTACGAAGCGACGTATCACGTGGAAGGCAACACCTTTACTGCGGGCCGCAAGTTGTCGTTGCGACAGGATGAGCTTCCCGTCGCTCGCGCAACAGACTACGAATCCTTCCGCCGCGCAGTCAGCGCCGATCTCAATCAGCAGCTCGCCCTGGAGAACGCTTCCGCCGGAGGCTTTGTCCCTCCCGCTGACATGAAGGCCGACGAGCTGGTTGAGAGTGCCCGCGCCGCGCAGGAAGCCGGCAACCTGACTGTGGCGGAGGCCTTGCTCAAGCATGCGACCGAGATCGAGCCCAAAAACAAGTTCGCATGGAACAATCTCGGACTGGTCTACCTGCAAATGCGGCAGGACGATCAGGCCATCACGGCCTTCCAGAAGCAGATCGAGATCAATCCTTACGACGAGTTTGCCTACAACAACCTAGGCCGTACCTACTGGAACGACCGCAAGTACGACGAGGCAGTCAAAGCGTTCAACAAGCAACTGGAGAACAATCCGCTCGACAAATTCGCTCACGCCAACCTGGGGGCGATGTACGCCGAGTGGCACAAATACGATCTTGCCGTCCCCGAACTGGAAAAGGCAGCGTCACTGACTCCCGACAGCGCCGAACTGCAAGTCAGCTTGGGCGACGCCTACCTGAACCTGGGGCAAGACGATAAGGCGCTGGCCACGTTTGATCACGCTGTCGAGCTCAACGCCGCTCCGCTGGTCTGGAACAACATCGCCTACCAGCTCTCGCTCAAGGGATCGCACCTCGACCGCGCCCAGCAATACGCCGAGTCCGCCGTTTCCGCAACGGCCGCCGCCCTGCGCAACGTTTCTCTCGACCGTCTCACGCAGAAAGACTTGCCGCTCGTCCCCTCGCTCATCGCTTATTGGGATACGCTGGGCTGGGTGCAATTCGGCGAAGGCCATCTCGACAAAGCGGAGAAATACATTGCCGCAGCCTGGGCACTCGGACACCACGGCGAAGTTGGTGATCATCTCGGCCAGATCTATGAGAAGCGCGGCCAGAAGGACTTGGCTGTCCGCACCTATGCGCTTTCGATGAACGGACTCCGTCCGATTCCGGAAACGAAAACCAGATTGGCCTCACTCGCCGGGGGCGATGCCAAGGCTGACGCCGTCGTCGCGAGATATAAAGAAGAGCTTGAGCACCTCAGCAGCATCGATCTCGGAAAAGCCAAGGAAACCGGCAACGCCGATTTCTTCGTTCTGCTGAGCGGCGGCGCCGGCGACAAAGCCAAAGTTGATGCCGTCCGATGGGTCAGCGGCGACGAGAAGCTGAAGTCCTACACCGAAGCCCTGCGCACCGCCGACTACCACCTCACGTTCCCCGACGATACCCCGGTAAAAGTTCTCCGCCGCGGAACGCTCTCATGCTCCATCGCCAGCGGCACCTGCAAATTCGTACTAACATTGCCAGATGACGTCCGAACGGTGGACTAGGTTGACTCACGTAGGGACAGCCGCCTCGGCGCTGTCCCGCGAAGGCAAAGCCGAGCGGCAGGCCATGACTTTTGAAAAGCTAGGGGCTTTGACTTTCTCACAGCAGCCGTCCCTTACCCCCCGCACGCCGCCGTATAGCTCACCGCTCCCGGCATCCGATTCGCCATCGAAGGTTTCCCCACAGCCTGCACGAATAACTGATAATTCCCCGGCGGCATTGCCAGGCTACACATTTCCAGCGCGTGAATTCCAACCCCCAGGTCCGTAAGCTTCGTCAAGTTCTGCCCGTCCTTACTGCTGTACACGGTGTAGTGATCGAGGGTACCCTCGTCTCCACTCGCAGTCCACTGCAACGTGCTGCCCGATAGGGATGCCTGTAGCGAGAAGCAACTGTCGATTCCCGACTCGATCTCCGTTCCCTCCTCGTAGTCATTCCACGTGACGAGCTGCAGATAAGGCAGCTGCCTCCCACTGTTGTAAAGCGAATTCACCTGCGAGAAAGTTTGCAGCCACGTCTTACCACACTGTTGATCCATGAAGCGCCCCGACCCCCACGACGCCATACTGTCGTTGAATCCTTTGTAGGCCGCTCCCATCGTTTCCTTTTGCGCAAACGCGAGGCCGGTGTCGTAAAAGCTCGTGAGATAACCCAACCCGTAGTCGCTCGCCGACGGTATCACCCACGAATAGCTCCCGTCACTCATCGCGTGAGTGAACCCGCCATCGTCCTGAAATATGAACCGTGGCGGCGTCTTGAGCTCGCCGTTGGCCTGCTCCCAGTCGACCGAGTACTGATAATCGATATTGAAATTCGTGACGATCGGCTGCCCGCCGATGTTCAGGTATGCACTCGAAGGAAAGTAATTCTTCTCCACGTACTGCAGCAGGTTCACCAACACCTGCTGTGGAGAACACCCATTACAAGAATTCGCTCCGATGGCTCCCGCGTCGATCATGATCGAGAACGAGAAGCCCGGATGTTTCTCCGCCTCGTGCATGACCAGTTGCGTGGCTTGATCGATGGCGTTGTTGTTCGGCCCATACCAATCGAGAATCACGCCATCGATCCCGCGGCTGATCATGTCTTCGATCTGCCGCTTCACCTGCGCCGGATCGTTCGAGTTGTATCCCACATTCATATGGTTGGACTGCCCGAACCACAGCAGCAATTGCGCCAGCACCTTGGTATTAGCGCCCGTGTAGAGCAGCGAGTGAACGTCAACCTTGCTTACGTTATTCGCCCCCAGGTTTCCATTTCCCTGGTTCGCGAAATTGTTCGCCGCGCTGCTATTGTTGGCGGTTTGAGCGCTGAGAGTAGTTCCAGTGTTGAGGTTGGATGAATTCCGGCTCGAGCCACAGCCCGCCAGACACACTGATAGCACTAAAACGACAAAAGTTGTTTTGAACGACACGTCGCCCTCAAGAGAGAAGTAAGCTGGGTCTTGCTTCGTTCTTGGCCAAATTCAGGAACGCGGCAATCGCGCTGGGATTTCCCGGAACCGGCTGGGGTCTAACCTACGAAGCAGAGCCTATAGGCAATAGGGAGATGAGTGTAGATATCAGGAGTGCAGGAACCGTATCGAAACTTCGACGGGGGCTTCAACCTTCGTTTCGGAAAAAAATGTAATGAAGTCTCGACACCCCCAGTTCCGCGTTGATACGTGTGTTCCGCGTGCCGAGTGTCTGCCGAAAGGTCGGCACAATGCCGACGAGTCGTCTCCGAAGCCTGTGGAATCCTAAAGAGAAGAAGGTGGCGCTGGTGTCTGGACCCTTGTGGACACCCACCGCAAAAAACGATAGAGTACCCAATGAGTGGACACCTCGACGGCGCTACGTGACTGATTCGCATCACCGCTGACTCCGAGGACCAAAAGTAGGGCGCTTAACTCAGCGGTAGAGTGCCATCTTCACACGGTGGAAGTCATAGGTTCGAATCCTATAGCGCCCACCAGATTTATCTTATTACCGCACAACCACTTGCGCGTTGCCGGTTGTTTTGCTTTTCCCAAGTTCAGCCCGAACCCCCGCCCGATGGACTTCATTGGGTCGCCTCCGAGGCTGGCTTCATCCGCCGTAGCTGTTCCATGTACTCCCGCTGGGCGTCCAACGCCTTATCGAAGTTCCCATGCGTGTAAACAGCCGTCATGTCCGGTTTGGCGTGACGAAGCATGGTCTGACTCACCGTGATGTCCTTCGTGGCTGCGTTCGCCCAAGTGCTGAGGCTATGACGAAAGCGGTGCCAGCCAAAACGTTCGCCTTCGGCGACCAGCCCTAGCGACATGGCGGCTGGTTTGACGAAGTTGGCGTTCATGGTCTGCCCCCACAACGGCTGTTTCCCGTTCAGAGTCGGTGAGGCGAAGACAAAATCCTCGCCTTTGCTGCACGGACTCTGCTCTCGCAACTCATTTAAGGTTGTGGCAAGAGCCTCGCACATTGGGACTGGTGCCTTGCTGGCATTGGTCTTGGTACGCTTAACAATTTCTCCTCGACGGAACACCTGTTCAATGGAGATTTTGTTTTCGTCCCACTTGACGTGACGCCAGCGAAGCCCAAGGCACTCCGAGATTCGAACTCCAGTGGCCGCGACCAGCAGCACGGCGATGTTCACCGGACTGGGAAGCCGCGCCATCAGGCTGAAGACCTCTTCGGGCGAAAGTAGTCTGAGTTCCAGATGTTCTTCCTCGCTTGCCGGGATCGTGACCTTCTCCATCAGATTGCGGATGGAGTAAATCTCGTTGTGGTCGACGAAGCTGAATACCAACGACATAATCCCCGCCGTTTTCGAGCAGGTCTCCCATCGATAATCGTGGCCGTCGTGAAGGTCATAAAGCCAGTTGCGAATCGCCAAGGGCTTCATTTCTTCAGCGAGGTCATCCTTCCAGCGCGGAAGTATGAGGTTGTTGATGTGATACAGGTACGTTTCGATGGTGCCTTTGCCCTTCCTACGACCGTCCTTTTTGCGAAACGGCAATCCGTCTTTGACGTAGGCTCGGCACAGATCACCAAACGATGGCTTTCCAGAGAGCGATTCACTAATGTACTTCTCAACTAGGCCAAGCTCGCCAACCCGTCTCCAAGCGGCACTCTCATCTCCGATGTCGGTGATCAGGCCAAGCCGAACGGAGTTCTCGACCATTTTTCCGTCGCTAGGTCTGAGTCGCTGATAGCACCAGAGCCAAGTCATTCCGTCCGCTCGTTCGCGTAGACGAAGCCAGCCGTTTATTTTGTCAGCCATTGGAATTTCTCCTCTGGCTCACAGGGGCTGCAGCGGCGATTGTACCCTTTGGCTGGTACGCGAATGAGGCAAAATCTTCGCTCACTTCGCTGAGACGATAGCGATAGACATGTCGTAATCGGCCTTTATAGGCATAGCCGCGAATCTTGCGTTCCCGCGTAAGTTTGAGGACTTCAGCCCGGCGAATGGACAGAAATGCCGCAACCGTTTCAGCATCGACGAATTGTTCGTTCTGCTTATCCCGGAAGGCTGCGTAGTCACCAGAACCCAGCCGGGACTGTTGGGCAGACGGATTATGGTTGAATGCAGGGGTGGTGTCTTGCATTCTATTCTCCTTCAAAAACAATTTTTTTCTTCGCGAAACCCGCGACGGTTTGGGGGCGTTCAGCGGCGCGGATCTGTCAAGGGCGCGGTTTCTCACGCGTTCATCGAAGACCCTTGACAGGGAGCACCGCTGGAATAACGCCGGTTTGCAAAGGCGCGGGTTGAGTGGGGGAAAAAAATGGAAAGAAAAATGTCTTCGGCTAAGAACACCGAATTGGAAAAGAGCTCTGGGCACTGAATGCTACCGGTCTCGAGAATTCGTGGACGGACACGATTCGAGGAGTTGTTCCAACTCGCATTGACTTCAGATTCTGCGGGTGTAGTGTAACGACATGACAGATTGCCAAAGTGGGCAACTGCAGCTTTCGAAGGATGAGGACGCTAAATTGATGGAGGAGTTCGCGCAGCGCCCCTCGACGATGCCGCCGATCGGTATTGACCTCAACGGGTACGCAACGGAAGACTTCGCGAAGTCCATCGGCGAAGCAACTCACGCCTGGCTCCGTCTTCTCGGCAAAATCCTTAATCTGAAACGGCTTAAGCAGGTGGTCGTCGCCTACAACTACAACGAGGCTCTCGCAAACGTCGATCAGGGAGCGCCGGTTAGTGGACCTTTGAAGGCGACCAACGACGAGATTGTGGTCGGCATTGCCATGACCCCGACCGTTCTGCACGAAGGCGAGGCGATGTCGGTGATGGTACTCAATGCGGCATACATGGAAGTGCTCGCGGGAGAGGAGACGCCTCAAAACGTCGCGCTGCGTGAGCAAGTAATCTACACGCTGGCGCATGAATGCAGCCACGTCCACGACTTGGACGTGCGAGCAACGTCGATGCCCGACATCATTCTGAAGCAGCGTTTGTCGTTTCGTGACGGCATTCTCTTCAACATTGCGTCGGGATGTTGGGATGAGTACATAGCGTGCCGGCTAAGCGCTTTTATGGCGAAAGAATCTGTGCTTCACTCGCTCGAAGACACATTTTGTTTTGCCCTCGAGCGAGCGCGAGACCGCGCCAATGCGGCCATCCGGCAGTACCGCATGCACGCTGACGTGAACGGGGTTACGAAGGAAGTGGCTGACATCTACAAGGGCGTGATGGTCTATGCAGCTTACATGCTGGGGCACATCGATGGTATCGAAGGAGACGCGGCTGTGCTTGTCCCGAAGGCCTTTGAAACCGTGGAGCGACACGCACATTTCAAGCCGATCTTTCCACGACTGCGCGACGAACTTCGCGCGCTGCATAACACCTATGGCGAATGGAGTGGGCTCGACGCCTACGAACCACTGAAAGCGTTGGCGGATGAACTTCTCAAGGGGGGCGGGATCGATATCCAGCCGCGCGCCGATGAGGGCGCATACGTGCGAATTCCATTCAGCGCGGAGACGATGCCGAGCTTCGAAGAACAGATGGCGTTTCGGGCTTCAAGAAGCGCAAGCGAGAAAAGGTAGGCGGAGCATTTTGCAGGGGCTAAACGATGAGTAAACCGTGCTGGTGTCGTTGATTTTCAAACTTATTATCTGTCCTGCTATATTCCAGCCCAGGATCGTGTCAGGCTCTCGCCTGAACGTTATAGGTGGATCGATGACGGGAGTAGGAGAAGGCGCCGGAATAGCGACGAAGGCATTGGAGGTCGTGAAGGATCTTCCGCTCTGGCTCCTAACTGGTCTAGCCGTATCTGCTGGAATTCTGTTGTTTCTTCCTGGGGTCGCACCTTCGATCCCCGGCGTAGCGCGGCCATGGATTTTGATCACGGGAGTGGTAGCTGCTGTTCTCGCAGGTTCACGAGGCATCGCGGTGCTCATTCATGCCGTACCGTCATGGCGAGCATCTGCGGACGCACGCCGGAAGTTTCACTTGACGGGAGTTCCACAGCAGAGCCACTGGTCAACTGCGAAGCAAGCAGATGATTCGATTATTACCCAGATATCAGCGCACCTTTTTGTAAGGAACCGAACGGCAGATCCTTTGGCATTGGTGGGCGTGCGTCTTGTTAGTCCAAGCATTCGCGGCGAGGTTGTTCACGCGGATATTTCAGTCCGCGCGGAGGACCGCAATATGTACGGCAGTGCCATTCATTCTGGCTACTTTGTTCCGCCAGGCATGTCGCTGCCGGCAAGTGCACATTTATTGATCCGCGGTGTGCTCCGCAGAAAACTCGGGAACGAAGTGAAAGTCAGGCTTGCGGTGAGCGACGATGAAGGGCACGAACAACGGGTAACGTTGAGAATGCGCGTGCTGCCTCCCGCGCCAGTCGTTGCGGTTACGCCATCCGTCGAAATTGTTTCCTCGATTTCCGATCCGATCGAGAAAGAGGTCGCGGCTGTTCTTCAGGCAGAACTTGCACGCTACGACAAACACGGAAGGACGGTAGGTGGCTTAGGAAGCATACATCTAGCTGCGAATGGGCAAGCGATCGCTAGTTTGGCGGGCGACTCATGGAATCCGAACTCACCCAAGAACCAGAGCATTTCCGACAACCCAGGTAGCGTTGAGATCCGGTCGGATAATTTGGATGCGTTGATGTCTTACTATGGCCGTCTGAAAAGCCAAGCAGAGAGAGATCACTTCGCTTCGGCACTGCTCACCCGCATGGACGGCAAAGGATATCTTCGGGTCACGTACTTCATCGTATACGCTCTGTGGAAGATCGGCAGATTGCCGGAGGCGCTTCAAAAAGCAAAGGCCGACCTTCCCCAGGGAGAAATGAAGGCGTTCGGGATCAGCAATACGCTGATGCTATTCAATGGCCTGCTTCGGTACCGCCATACGGACTTCAACAATCAGATGCTCGACGAACTTGAGAAGTTCGTGATCGGCCTAAACGAACATCCGTTTCAAATTCCAGAGAAGATTGCAGCCATTCGCACATTGCGCCTCAGAGCTTCCACTTGAGTTGGAACAATGCAAGAAGTAAGTAAGGTTCTGTCTATGTTTCCTTTTCAGCAAATCGACCTGTCCAAACTCTCATATGCGGCTGTTTTAGACATCGTCGCGCCAATCCTGCCCGGAGGTACAATTGCGCTTGGATGGCTCTATGGGCACCAGGAAGTCTGGAGCAATCTACATGACGAGAGGATATTGAAGATCGTTATTGCGGGATTTGCTATTTATGTCATGGGCTTCGTCGTTCTGTATCTGAGCACTTTCGAGCTGGGAGTGGCTGCGCTTGCTGTGCTAATCCGAAGCACGACAGTGTACGAGCCTTGGAAGAACAGCGAGTGGCGTAGAGTGGCATCAGCGTTCTTGGGAGCGGAACTCAGTCCCCCCGTCGATGACATTCCGATTGAGCCACCGCGCGATGAGTCCGCAGGAACCACAAATGTGGAGAAGTTGTCTGAAACGATAAGGAATAACTTTGCGCGCGCAATGGCCCCGCACAATTTTCAGGCTCGTTGGCAGAAGTGGTACGACGTTCTACGAGTCTATTTCCCAGCTCCGCAAAATCCTCAACTCGCTTTCGGAAACTTCTATTTTTCGGTCCTCAATTCAATTGGATTGGCGGGCCTCGCGTCTGCATACATATGTCATCGCCACGTTAATTGGTTGGTCTGGCTCACGTGCGTCGTTACAATCGCCATCGCCCACATCTCCTTCATCGCCAGCTTTTCACAACAGCAGCATCCGGATTCTTCCGGCGACCAACTTGCGGCTGAAATTCTTAAGACAATTAGGAGTCGGGACCAAAATGAGCCTGTCGAAGGACACTCTTCGTGCTTCCTGATTTTCCGAAAACTCGCAGAGAATTGGCCGAAAAACTACGCCTTCACTTGCGCCTTCGTGTCCGGGAAAAGAGCCCATTAGCCGCATTAGGCCGCGAGTATACCCAGCATGAAGGAAAAGCCTTTTCTTACGAACAAATCATTGATGAAGGCAAGAGAATTGTTAAAGAAGGGTTTGAGGAGATGCTGGTACCTGTGCGGTTCGAGTTCAAGGACATACCCGATCTTGTCGGGGAAGTGCTGTTCCGTAAGCTCGATGAATTGGCCGAGGCCTTCGCCAAACAAACAAGTCAGCTGGGATACCGGCGACTGAATGAGGCGACTCAACTCGCCGGGACGGCCATTGATGCCGGAGGACAACCGTTTACTCAAGAACTGTTCCTGCAAGGGGAAAACGCTCGGGACTGGGAATTCGATCCTCTGACTGATAAGCCTGAGGGGGTATATCTAGCTCATCCGCAGACGGCGGAACGAATGCACCGCATTTGGCAGGAGTGGGAAAAGGATTTGGTCTTCATGAAACGTGTCGCAGAACTCAGAGCAAGAAAACACGAGGAATGGCGTGATCGAGAGAGTCGTAGAAAATTGGTTGACTAGCGCCAATGAGCGTCAGTATCAGATACCCTTCTGCCAACTTCTCGCCTCTGAGGGTGAAACGGTCATTTATGCTTCTCCCCACGGCGCTTTGGAGCAAGGAAAAGATGTGATCACGATTGGTACCGATAAGGTCCCGTGTGCATATCAGTTGAAAGCCGGGAGAATAAATCTAAAGGCTTGGCAAGATATCAAGGGTGAGATCGATGAACTCGTCGAGCTTCCGATTTCTCATCCATCCATCCGCTCGGGGAAGTCGCACCGACCGTACCTAGTCACTAACGGAGTCGTTTCCGATACTGTCCTGAACCGAATCGAGTCTACGAATAAAGTATGGAAGAAATACAATCCCAATCCGCTTCGTCTTATTCAAAGTGCGGAGTTGATAACGCGATTCGTGAATGTGCATGGCTCTTTCTTGCCGCGCGAGACGAAGGACTTCAGCAGTTTTCTTGAATTGATCGTTAACGCGGGACGCGGACCATTCGACAAGGCACGTTTTTCCTCATTTCTGGAATCAATCGTTCCCGTTCGGCCTTCAAAGCCTGTCGTTCCGCGTGATGTTGGGCGCTCAGCTTCCAGTGCAGTTCTCTTGACGAGTTACATCGTCCAGGGCTGCGAGCGTGAGCAGAACTATTGGGCTGTCTTCGAGGCCTGGATAACCTCAGCGTCTTATATTCTAGCGGCGGCCTCAAAGCATGGAACGCCTGCTAAGTGGTGGGCGAAGTCGTTTGACCTGTGCGAACTTGCGGCAGTTAGGGCGCTCGAATCACTCTGCCAGGAATGTGTCAGAAACCAGACGTTGTTTACTCAAGGCGAACCCTTCACTGATGGTGCTTTCTACCCAATAAGAATAACGATTCTAGCGGGAACTCTGAGCGCGCTAAGTTTGTACCACCGTCTGCGATCGGAAACGTGGGAGCACGAATCCTTTGTTCACGACTCCTATTGGCTTACATGAAGCGCATTCAGGTTTGGGGCGAATCGGCGGCTCCATATATCACGATGGCAGTGTTGGAACTGGAGCAACATGGTGCCCACGCCAGAGGCGAGCAACTGGTAGGACAGTTGGTAGCGACGATAGTGGGCCAGAACGGAAGCAAAGGTCGAGGGCTACCGAACCCGTACTACGAACCGGAGGACGCAGTTCGACTCTTGTCGGGGATGGAGACCACGAACCCAGAGATTTTTACCGGCAATTCGTATGCGCTTGAACCCCTGGTTGAATTGCTCGCACCGCGTCTTGCGAGAAGAGCGCTGGCTCATTTTTGGGAAAAAATAACAAGGGTCCACTTTACTTCGTTTCGTCCCGCCGAAGAGTGGGAGTGGTTCCGTTGGAGGGCAGAAAGTGGTTCATTGGATCACAAAATGCCGAATACGCCGCAAAGCTGGGCCGCTCTTCTTAACGCAGCGGAAAGCGCGGCCCCAGACGTTCCAGAGCTGTTAAAGGATCGATTGTCTTTTCTGCCGTTTTTTGGTCTCGTCTTTCCACATCGGTTTAACGTTGGATTCTTGCGTTTGCTTGACCGTGCAATTCGCCAGCATCTGTAATCCCGCAAGTCACCCGGGGATACACTTAAGCGGTTTATCGCTCTTCGCCATCGACATCCGGCCACTACTGCTTCCGTTCGGTGTTCTTAGCCGAAGTCTTCTCTCTTTCCATTTCTTCTCCACTCAACCCGCGCCTTTCAAAACGGCGTTATTCCAGCGGTGCTCCCTTTCAAGGGTCTTCGATGAACGCCGACAACCGCACCCTAGACGGGTTACTTTGCCGCGCCGCTGAACGCCTTCAAAACCGTCGCGGGTTTTCGCGAAGAAAAATTTGTTTTGAAGGAGAACAAGACAATGCAAAACACTCGTGAAAGAAAAGATGTCTACACTCGCATTAGCGGGTTCGATACCGTAGAGCACCTGGAGAGAGGCGACCACGCCTGGATTCGTCCCTGGAATGCTGAACACGCCGCCGGAAGAATCACGCGCCCATTGCGTCACAACGGACAACCCTCTTCCAGATCGACGTATTATCTATCCAGATGTAAGATCTCAGCCAGCCTTTGCAGCCCCGATCTGGATGACGTACCGGCCAGGCCACGAAGAAATGAATGCTCATGTCCGCAAAGGCGAAAAAGAATAAGCTCGTCGTGCTGCACCAACCGTCGCCAGTACGCGCACCGAGCATGACGAGAATAGGGGCGAAGACATCGAGCGCGAAATTCCATACGTGAAAGGCTACACGGTTTTCGATGTCGAGCATACGAAAGCTTGCCGGAAATCTACTATGCAAAGGCTGTCCCCACGCACGATCCCATAGCCCCACATAGATCGTGCGGAAGCGTTTTTCGCCAGTCTAGGCGCAACAATCCGACATGGTGGAAACCGCGCGTACTACGCTCAGGAACTGGATTACGTCCAGATGCCGCCGTTCGAGGCCTTCCAAATGCCGAAAGCTACTATGGGACAATCGCACACGAGTTGACGCATTGGACGAAACACGAGCAGCGCCTCAACCGTGACTTTGGCCGCAAGCGCTGGGGCGATGAAGGTTACGCGAGCGAAGAGCTTGTTGGGGAACTGGGATCTGCCTTTGTGTGTGCTGATCTTGAACTGCACCAGGAACCGCGCGAGGAAAACGCGGCCTATATCGCGACCTGGTTAGAGGTCCTCGAGAATGACAACCGCGCCATTTTCGCAGCCGCCGCTCACGCACAGCGTGCCGCCGATTACCTCAACAAGAAAGCCGCCGCGCAGGCTGCCCGAGACCTGCGCAGCTTAACGTCCCGGCCGCGCCGCTACCTTTCGGTCGAACCTCGCAATACTGCGAACGTTTATAGACTCGCGACTCTCCCTTCGCTTCGGAGACCGGTCTGTTCTCGGGCAATTTACTACCTCACGAAGCAAGACCATTCGGTCAATCGACAGCGCGCGTCGTGCTGGAATCCATGTCGCAACTAAAGCCAGCATTGCCATGGCGACCACAACGCTCAGTAACACCAACGGATCTCGAGGAGTTGCCTCAAACACGATGAACGCGAGGACCCGACTCGCCAGA
>CAWILL010000014.1:0-1158858 GCA_963836945.1 uncultured Acidobacteriota bacterium | reverse complement strand
TATGAGACCGTCGCTCTAACCACCTGAGCTACACCGCCACTTGCCTGAAACGAAGGAAGATGCGAAACAACTGCGCGCCGGGTGGGACCGGGCCTTTCGCGGCATGAGAACAACGCGGCCTCTGAGCGTTGTGCCCAATTTGATTTTAGAGGCGCTGTGGGGAATAGGTCAAACTTGCGGCGCGCCCCCATCCACCTGAGGAAGATTCTAACCACGGAGGACGCGGAGAAATTCCCGCAGAGATCAGAGATCGCCGAAAGAGCAGGTGCGATCGCAGATTAACCTACTCCCGGAACCGAGCGGCGTATACTTTGCGGCATGATTTTTGGTGCGCACGTCCTGTTTTACAGCCAGGACCCTGAGGCCGACCGCGTGTTTTTCTCGGACGTCCTCGGACTTCGCTCGGTCGATGTCGGGCACGGGTGGCTGATCTTCGCCATGCCTCCGGCGGAAGCGGCGATTCACCCTGCCGACGGCGAATTTTCTCAGACCCACGCTGGTCATGAACTCATGGGAGCGGTGCTCTATTTGATGTGCGACGACCTGAAGGCGGAGATCACGTCACTGCGGGCGAAGCATGTTGAATGCACCGAGATCCAGGAAGCGCCATGGGGAAGCAGCACAACCATACCGCTGCCCAGCGGACGCGCCATCGGACTGTACCAGCCTAGGCACGAGACTGCCTTGAATTTGAATTCGAAGTAGCGGCGATCTGGAATAATCGGGTGGTCCATGAAAGCCATTGCCGTGATTCCTGCGCGTCTGGCTTCGACGCGCCTGCCCCGCAAGATGCTGCGCGAGATCTCCGGGAAGCCGCTGATCGGAGTGGTGTATGAAGCGGTGCGATCCTCGCCACTGCTGGCCGACGTGATTATTGCCACGGACTCCGACGAGATCATGAGCGCCTGCCGCAAACATGGGTGGAGGGCGCAGATGACCGCGTCCTCTCACAGAAGTGGGACCGAGCGCGTGCACGAGATTTCGGGCCACGAGGTGGCGGATGTTTATATCAACGTGCAGGGTGATGAGCCGATGGTGCGGGCCGAGCAGATCGCTTCCCTGCTGCGGGTGATGGAGAATCCCGCGGCTCAGGTCGGCACGTTGATGACGCCGGCAGCAGCGGTCGATATCCCAAATCCGAATGCGGTCAAGGTAGTGACCGATCTAGTCGGCCGCGCTTTGTACTTTTCTCGCGCGACGATCCCGTTCGACCGCGACCAGACAAATCCGCGGTACTTCAAGCACCTTGGCCTCTACGCGTATCGCAAGGCTGCTCTGGACCGCTTCGTCACCCTACCGGAGTCCTCCCTCGAGAAAAGCGAACGCCTGGAGCAGCTTCGATTTCTGGAGAACGGAATTTCGATTTTTTGCGGGGAGACGCCGTATGACAGCGTTGGGGTTGACACCGAGGAAGATATGCAGCGGGCGATCGAGATCCTGAAAAAGCGGTGAGGCCCTTTATGGCTTGCCCTCGTCCGCCACGCGTTGCCGGAGTTTCTCACGCGCGCTCTCGGCAAGTTTGCGACACGCGCCTGAGTCTATGAAGGGATCAGGCTTCACGCCTTTCTCCCGCAAAGCCAGACGATCCCAAAATCCAGAAACTTCCGGGTGCGCGGTGATCAGAAGATCGCAGGGCGTTGCCTCAAAGAAGGCGAAACTCTTTTCGAAGTCCTCGATTGCCTGCGGATACTCGCGACTGTTCGTGAATCGGAAGCCGGGAGCGGAGATCGGATTCAGGCTATCGGCGTAGATCATGTCGTAACACACCGATCCTTCGCAGGCTTTCCACGTCCAACTCGTTCCGCCCGGAGTATGGCCCGGCGTCAGGTGCGGCGTTATCGTGATCTCGCCGACGTGAAGACTTTCGCCATCGCGGAATGTGCTTACGTTCCTGACCGCGGCAATCGGAGTTAAGGTCCCGTATTGCGGGTCTCCTTTTCCGACTCCGCCTTTTCGCAGCACCTCCGCACTCCACTCGCCGGCCGCCACCCGAGCGCCGCTTCTGCGCTGCAGGTCCGAGATGCCGCCCGCGTGATCGAAGTGCACATGCGAGTTCACGATCAACTTCACGTCTTCGATGCGAAAGCCGAGCAACCGGATGTTGCCGGCGATAAGTCCGGCTGATTCCGGCAGGTCTCCGTCAATCAGCACATGGCCAGCCGGCGAAGTGATCAGAATGGAACTCAGTCCATGGGTCCCCACGTAATAGGCATTGCCGAAGATGCGCAAAGGAGGCTGCGCCTTATTCAAGGTAATGCAGTTTGCGCATGGTGTCGCCTTCTGCCCCAAAGCCACGCCGCAACAGATTACGGCGAGGAGGCAAGCAAATACCCCGTGCTTGATTCGCCTACAACTCATAAATGCGGCTTGCGCTCTGAGACTTGCTCCAAGATTCCGCGGCGGCGAGTCGCCTGGAAATCGACGGATGGGAGTGGAAGAACCACTCTACCCATTTCGAAGGTACGCGCTCGGCCAGATTCTGCTCGGCCAGTTTGTTCATCGAAGAAACGAACGGTTCGACGCTGGCGATCGATTCAAAGGCGTAGCGGTCGGCCTGGCGCTCGTTGAAGCGCGAGTAAGCGTTGAGCGCGGGCATCAGCACGAGGGAGAGCACGACCGAAACCAGCGCCAGGAGGGGCAAGTTGGCGAAGTCGGAGAGCTCCTCGAACATGTGGTGGTCAACGGCGTAGTGCAGAGTCCAGTTCGCCGCCCAGAATCCGATGAAGGTGATGACGGCCTGCACGAAGATGCTCTTCAGGATATGACGGTGGACCTGATGGCCGAGTTCGTGGGCGAGTACGGCTTCGATCTCGTCGGGCGTGTAGTTGTCGAGCAAGGTGTCGGCGAGAATGATTCTTCGCGTGCTGCCCAGGCCGGTCAGGGCGGCGTTGGCCTTCTTGCTCTTCTCCGACAATTTCCAGCGATATACGCCGCGGACGTGCGTGCCCGCGCGCTGGCTGAGCATGATCAAACGGCGGCGCAGATCTTCGTCCTCGAGCGGCTCGAATTTATAGAAGATCGGGAACAGGAGAACCGGGGCAAGTTGCGCGAGCAGGATGAACAATCCCATGAACAGGGCCCAAGCCAGGAGCCACCAGTTTTGCGGCCATTGCCGGATCGTGAGATACAACAACTCGATCACAATGGTGCCCAGAACCAAGCCGACCAGGAATCCCTTAGCGTCGTCCCACAACCAGGAGCCGAACCTCTGGTTTGAGAGCTTGTAGCCGCGCTCCACGCGAAATCCGTAGTAGTCGAGGCCGATGCCGAGCACCTTGCTGATGCCGAGCAACAGCACAATGTACATGAACAGGGATAACGAATAATTCTGGAATCCCATGCGATAGGCCAAATCGCGCAGGGAACCGCACCAGCCCGTCTCGAGCAGCACGATGAGGAACACGAGACCGACGGCGAAGTCGGCGATGCCGAGCCATCGCCGAATGCGGTTGTAGCGGCGCGCTTCTGGCGAATCACTCTGGGCCGGATTGGGTGCGGATGGCATCTCTACTTGATTATCGCCTACATCAGGCGCTGCTTCTCACAAATTGCTCGCCGGTCACGAGCAATTCGTGTACCAGTTCTTTGGATGAGGCTTCGGTGTAGAGGCGGAGCAAGTGCTCGGTTCCCGATGCGCGGAACAGCGCCCAGGCTTCGGCGCCATTGCCGTTCGTCGGCGCATCGAGAAAGAACTTGACCCCGTCCATGCACTCCTTCTTGAGCACTTTGTACTTGCCGAGAGTCTGTGTGTCTCCGGAGCGGGCGCGCTGGATCGCGCTTTGCTTCATCTGGTCGGGGATGTGCAAGTCTCGGCGGCCGTAGTAGTGCGGCCCGAATTCGCGCTGCAGATCGGCGACGAGTTGCCCCAGAGGCTTGCCTTCCTCCGCCATGGCATTGGCCAGCAAGAGACAGTTCAAAACACCGTCACGCTCGGGAAGGAACCGCGAATAGCCGATGCCGCCGGACTCTTCGCCCCCCATCAGGATTTCGCGCTCCATCATCAGGTCGGCGACGTACTTGAATCCGATAGAAGTCTCGTGCAGTTTACGCCCGTATTTGGCGGCAATGCGGTCGATCATGCGGGTGGTGTTGAAGGCGCGGACTACATCACCGGGCCACTTCTTGCGCTCGAGCAGCCAGTACAGCAGCACGCAGAAAATCTTATGCGAATCGACGAAGCTGCCGTCTTCGGCGACGGCCCCGATGCGGTCGGCGTCGCCGTCGGTCGCCAGCCCCGCATCGCACTTCTCGCGCACGACAGTCTCCTGCAGCATGGCGACATGCGGCTCAATCGGCTCGGGATTGATGCCGGGGAAGAGCGGATTCAATTCTTGACGGATCGCGACGCAATCGACTTCACGGTCGGCGAAGATTCCCGTCAGAACACCGCGTCCCGAGCCGTACATCGCGTCGACGGCGAACTTGAATTTCGTTTTCGCGATCAGGTCCATATCGGCGAAGGCGCAGACGGCTTTCACATATTCCTTCTTCAGATCGACCTCTTCGATCTTCGCCTTCGTTCCTTTAGGTGCCGCCCCGACGGCAAGTTCGTCTTCGATCTTCTTCATGATCGCCGGAGTGGCCGAGCCGCCGAAATTACCTTTGAACTTCACTCCGTTCCAGTTCCAGGGATTGTGGCTGGAGGTGACCATCACGCCGCCGGCGGCGCCCTGATGCTTCACCGCGTAGGAAACGGCAGGCGTGGGCGTGTAGTCATTCGCCAGCTTGACCGGAATGCCCGCCTCGGCGAGCACTTCTGCGACGATCTGCGCAGCGCGCGGAGAGGCGAACCGAGCGTCATATCCGACGATGACGCCGCGCTTCGCATCCTCGTTCTTCAACACGTAGCCGGCAATCGCTCCCGCGACATGGCGGACGTTGTCGAAGGTGAAGTCGTCGGCGATCAGGCCGCGCCAGCCATCGGTGCCGAATTTGATTTCTTGCGTCATAAATTCGAGGGATTAGGAGGCAGAAAATGAGAGTATCTCTTTGACTATTCCCGGACCCCCTGATTCCTGGCCCCTCTCATACCAGCTTATTCATCTTCTTCTCGTCCAGGTACTTAACGATCTTGCCGACGTCCTGCGCATGCTGGCGCGTCGTGATCAACAAGGCGTCCGGTGTTTCTACCACCACCACGTCGCTCACCCCTACCGCTGCTACGAATTTTCCCGGGGCATGCACGTAATTGCCGCGGGCGTTCAGAACAAAGGTGCCGGCGGCGTCGATCAAGTTGCCTTCCGGCGGAGTGCTTTTGCCAGTGTGATGTTCGTGCAGAGCCGTCCAGGAGCCGAGGTCGTTCCAGCCGAAATCCGCTGGAAGACAGAAGATGTTGCTGTCCTGTTCGCCTTTGGCGGAGCGCGGCTCGAGCACGGCGTAGTCGACGCTGATGTTCTCGCACGTCGGGTAGAGCTTGCGAAGCGTGGCGGCGAATTTGGAGGTGCCGAACTTTGAAGCGATCTCTTCGAGGATCGGCGCGGTCTTGGGCAGGTGCTCACGCAGGGCGTCGGCCAGGGTTCGCGCGCTCCACAGGAACATTCCGCTATTCCAGAAGTAGTTCCCGGCTGCGACAAACTCGGCGGCCGTGTCGGCGTTCGGCTTTTCGGTGAAACGGCGCACGCAGAGCGCATCACTCTGGTAGAGGCCGCCGGCTTCGATGTATCCATAGCCGGTTTCGGCGCGAGTCGGCCGAATACCGAGGACTACGATATTGGCTCCCGCGGCCGCGATTTCAATGCCGCGTTCCATCGTCTCGCGGTATCGCTTCTCGTCGGCGATCACGTGGTCAGAGGGGAACAGTCCGATTACAGCATCGGGATTTTCACGCAGGAGTAAGAACGCGGCCAATCCGATCGCAGGAGCGGTATTGCGTCCGACCGGCTCGGCTAACACCTGGGTTTTCGGCAGCTTGGGAAGTTGTTTGACGATCGCGAGGCGGAGATCGTGGTTGGTGATGACCCAGACTCTCTTGGACGGAGCCAGCGGCAAGAGGCGCGCGACCGTTTGCTGGATCATTGTCTGCTTGCCGTCGAGCGCGAGCAGTTGCTTGGCGCGCTTTTTGCGGCTGAGCGGCCAGAAGCGGGTGCCGCGGCCTCCGGCGAGAATCACGGGATAGAAGTTGGGGTGCTTGCTCATGCTTGCGATTTCAGATTGCAGATTGCAGATTGCAGATTGACTCTCGTCGTTAACGTCTTCGCCGTTTCCAATCTAAAATCTGCAATCTGAAATATCCTTACATTCTTGTTTCCGGCTCGGGCAGTGCTGTTCCAGGCACATAGGCTCGGAGGAATTCCACGGCCCATTGCGGTCGCACGCCAAAATCTCCCACCGATGCGGGAATTACAACGGCGTCGCCTTTCGCCAGAGTGACGGGCTCAAATCCGGGTGCCTCGATGACTCCGCAGCCCTCGACGGCAACCAGAATCTGCGCCGAACTTTTTCCAGAATTATCGTGAGCTGCTAGTTGCAGCGGATCTTTCGCTTCGAACATCTCGACCACGAAGTAAGGAGCTTCGACCAGAGGTGCACGACGCGTTTTGCTGCTGATCTGCTCGGGTGCGGGCCGCAGCACCTTTCCCGACTTCACGTTTTCTTTCACGGCGGCCATGCCGCCTTTCAGGTGCAGCTCGCGCGGACGGCCGTAATCATAGAGACGATACGTTATGTCCGACTGCTGCTGGGTTTCGACGATGATCGACCCCGGACCTAACGTGTGGACGGTACCTCCGGCGACGTAGATCATGTCGCCGGCATAAACGTTGATCCAGTTGAGCACTTCCTCGGCGCGGTTCTGATGAATCGCTTCTTCCAGTTTTGCCGCAGTGACGCCTGGCTTGAGTCCCAGCGCAATCTGTGAGCTCGGCTTGGCGTGTGCCACGTACCAGCACTCGGTCTTGCCCCACGGCTGGCCAATGCGAAGGGCTTGCGCGTCATCCGGATGCACCTGAACCGAGAGTTTTTCGTGGGGAAAGAGAAACTTCAAGAGCAAGGGGAAACGTTTGGGATCGCGCGCCGCATCGCCCACCAAGTCGCGCTGATATTGCTCACTCAGTTGGGCTAGTGTTTTGCCTTTGAGCGGACCGTTGGCAACTTTGCAGTCGTCGCCGGTCAGCCAGGATTCTCCGATCTTCTGCTCGAACCGGTGGTTCGGATAGATCGGGGATAAGTCCTGCGTCCCCCAGGGACGAGGATCAAATCCCGGCTGCATCAAAAATGGATACAGATTTCCCATGTGAAAACTTGCGCCCACAAAAAAGGCCGCTCACCAACAGAACGGCCTGCGCCCAGTCAGATCAGAAATCTTCTCCGTGCCCCTGTGTCCTCCGTGGTGAGTGTTTTAGAAACCTTCACCACAGAGGGCACGGAGGAACACGGAGGAAAAACTACAGCGCTGCGAAGAACTTCTGCATGCGCTCGAGACCACGATCCAACTCGGCCTTCGAGGTGGCGTACGAGACGCGGATGTGATCGGTCGTGCCAAATCCCTCCCCGGGAACGGTGGCAACGTGCGCTTCGCGCAGGAGCCTTCCGGCCACATCAGATGCAGATTTCAGGCCTCCGCGACCGAGAAAAGAAGAAATATTCGGATAGGCGTAAAACGCGCCCTCCGGCTTGGTGCAGGTCACGCCCGGAATCGAGCGCAACCCGTTCACCACGTGATCGCGAAGCTGTATGTACTCCCGGCGCATCTGCGCGACGCACTCCTGCGGTCCTTTCAGCGCGGCGACTGCGGCCTTCTGCACAATCGACGTCGGGTTCGAAGTCGACTGGCTCTGTAGCTTGGCCATGGCGCTGGTGACTGCCACCGGAGCCATCGCGTAGCCCAGGCGCCATCCTGTCATGGCGTAGGTCTTCGAGAGCGAACCGAGGACGACGAAGCGTTCCTTGTATTCGCGCAGCGAGCCCACCGAGAAATTCTTCCCCGTGTAGTTGAGGTAAACGTAGCATTCGTCGGACAGCACCCAGATGCCGCGTTGGTGGGCCAGACGAATCACCTCGGTCATGTCTTCGGGCTTCATGACGGCACCCGAAGGATTGGAGGGCGAATTCAGAATGATCACCTTCGTCCGCGGCGTGATCAGGCGGGCAACCATCTCGGCGGTGACGCGGAATTCCTGCGCCTCGTCGGATTGCAGCAGGACGCAGTTCCCACCCGCGTAGCGGATGATGTCTTTGAAGGAAACCCAGTACGGGACCGGCAGAATGACTTCATCGCCGTGATCGACCAGAACTTGAATGGCATTAAAAAGTGCGTGCTTGCCGCCGACGGAGGCGATGATCTCTTCGCGGCGATAATCGGAATCAAAATCGACATTATGACGGTGTGCAATCGCGTCGCGCAATTCGGCTGTGCCGGCGACGGCTGTGTATTTGCTGAAGTTCGCTTGAATGGCTGCAATGGCCGCTTCCTTGATGTGCTGCGGCGTGGAGAAATGCGGCTCGCCGGCGCCGAAATCGACGACGTCGATGCCCTGCGTGCGGAGTTTGTCGGCCTCCGCGACGACCGCCATCGTGGCGGAAGGTTCGATCCGGTTGATCCTATCCGTGAGTTTTACCGCTTCCATGGTTGCCGTGGTCATGCTTTTTTCTTCCTTCTCCTGGGCACTTCAACGAGTTGCGTCTCGCCCAGCTTGTAGGCCGGGTCCAGTTTCTCGCGCAACTTCTGTTCGACAATTTCCGGGACGAGTCCCTTCACGGGACCACCCGCTTGCGCCACTTCCCGCACCAGCCGCGAACTCACGTAGGAGTACTTGACGGCCGGCATCATGAAGACCGTTTCCAGCGTGGGCTCCAGGTTGCGATTCATGAATGCCATCTGGAGCTCATATTCGTAGTCGCTGATGGCGCGAATGCCGCGCAGGACGCACATCGCGTCAATCGATTTCGCGTACTCGACCATCAGGCCGTCAAAGGTGTCGATCCGGACGTTGCTCAGATCGGCGGTCAATTCACGCAGCATCTCCCGACGCTCGGCTACGCTGAACATCGGGATCTTCTCCGAGTTCCGGAGGATAGCGACGACCAGCTCCTCAAAAATCTTGCTGCCTCGCTGAATCAAGTCGAGGTGCCCGTTGGTGGGCGGATCAAAGGAACCCGGGTAGATGGCCGTGCCTCTATTCAATCGTCCTCGGTCGAAAACCGCCCGCCTGGCTGCGCGAGCAGCAGTGCAGTGACTTAGAGATTCTATGCGGGTGAGAGCGGAGATGGCAATGGAATGTGGGGAGCGGACGTCCCTGCAGATGTAGCCCTGGAGTAAGTGTAGTCCCGGACGCCCTCATCCGGGGTTGCGTCGCAAAGCGACGCAATAAAACGGCTGGTGATGAAACATAGTGCCGTGTTCACTCAGGCTGCTTGCACGCTCCCCCTTCGCTGCGCTCATGGTCGCGGGGCGGACGAGGCGTCCACCCCTACACAAGACCTGAAGGGAGGCCCGGGCGCGACCCACGGATGAGCCGCGCCCGGTGGCAACGAAACTTAACGTCTGGCTGCGACGATTGGGGCCTTGGGTGTGTCGGTCGCCGCCGGCATAGTGGTCACTCGGCCCGTTGGAGCTGTGGTCGCCGTCGCGGCAGCCGCTTGCGCTGGAGCAGCGATCAATCCCAGCGCCTTTCGCACTTCGGTGTCCAGCTTGGCCATGACGTCTTTGTTGTCCTTCAGGAACTGGCGGGCATTTTCGCGTCCCTGGCCGATGCGCTCGCTCTTGTAGCTGAACCACGATCCGGACTTTTCAAGAATGTTGTTATTGACCGCCAGATCCAGCAGATCGCCTTCGCGCGAGATACCTTCGCCGTACAGGATGTCGAATTCAGCCTCACGGAATGGGGCGGCGACTTTGTTCTTCACGACTTTGACCTTCGTGCGCGAGCCGGTAACGACGTCGCCTTCTTTGATGGCAGCGATGCGCCGGATATCGACGCGGACCGACGAGTAGAACTTGAGAGCACGGCCGCCGGTGGTGGTCTCGGGATTGCCGAACATTACGCCGATCTTTTCGCGAATCTGGTTGATAAAGATCAGGCAGGTGCGCGACTTGGAAACCGTGCCGGTCAGCTTGCGGAGGGCTTGCGACATCAGGCGCGCCTGCAGGCCCATATGGCTGTCGCCCATCTCGCCATCGAGTTCGGCTTTGGGGACTAGCGCCGCGACCGAGTCGACCACCAGCACGTCGATGGCGTTGGATCGCACCAAAGCTTCCGTGATTTCCAGCGCCTGCTCGCCGTAATCTGGCTGCGAAACCAGCAGGTTGTCGACGTCCACGCCGAGTTTTTTGGCATAGCCAGGATCGAGCGCGTGTTCGGCGTCGACGAAGGCGGCCATGCCGCCGGTCTTCTGTGCTTCCGCGATGACCTGCAAAGTGATGGTCGTCTTGCCTGACGATTCCGGTCCGAACACTTCCACCACACGGCCGCGGGGGAATCCGCCGACACCCAGGGCGACGTCGAATGAGATGGAGCCCGTCGAGATCACCGCGATCGGGACAATGGCTTCCTTCGATCCCAACCGCATAATCGAACCTTTGCCAAACTGCTTTTCGATTTGAGATACCGCCAACTCGATCGCCTTGCCCCGCTCGTCTGCCATGGAAGTGGCTCCTTTGAAGAGTGCGAAATATTAGTGCTCTCTAAGTTTGGTCGGATTATACATAGGAATGGCAGCGAAGAAAAGGCGAATCAAGAAGATTACTGTGGAATGCGTCCCAGAATGGGCCTCCGGCAAAAAGGGCTTTCGCTCCCACTTTCGGCTTTTCATCCGGAGGCCCGCGCTCTTTGCGGGCGGAAGGACCTCTGTAATCGCCGGCAGCACTAGCGCTGCCAGCAACTGCAAAGGTTCTTCGCTTCGCTCAGAATGACAAGCCGGGATTATCTTTGCAGCAAGTCCACGGGCGCGGTCACATCATGCACCCGGAAATACTTCGCTAGCGCCGGATACTTTCGCGCCACCGCTTCATACATCGCATACGCCACATTGCGATAAGAAACATGCCCCGCCGGCGTCGTGCGTAGCTCAGAAATATAGACTGCCTCAGCGAAGTCCATCTTGAAGAGAGCCCGTTTACGGAACGCCAGCGGAATGGCGTATTGCGAGTTTTCTTCGGCCTCGGAGTTCTTGCCGGCACCGAGCGCAGACAGAGTCTGCACAGCCGTTTGCACGCGGCGCATGTCCGTATCGAAGCGGCCGCGGACGCCGGCATCTTCCATATCAAGCAACATCTCGTAGCCGTGCGCCGTGGTAAAGGCCTGCATGACTTGAATGCAGCGGCGGTGGCGGTGCATGTCGCGGAAGCCGCCGGTGTCCATGAGGATGTCGAAGCGGAACTGCTGGCCGGCTCGGAAGCCGCGCAGCATCTCGTCGTGCTTGCCGCGGTGGCGCAAGCCCAGATCGATGATCTCGCGGCGGCGGCGCTCGCCCGCCACCTGCACCGCCTGGCGAATCTGGCGGTAGGAATGATGGCAGTGCTCGTAGAGAAGCGTCGTTGCGATCTCGACTTCCAGCGGCTCGTCATCGAGCAGATCGACGATGGCCTTCGACGGAGCTAGAGGCTCCTCGGCCATTAGCTCGCGCGCGGCCTGGCGCAGTTCCTTCCGGGTCTCCATCTCATAGGGATTCGGGTCTGCATACTTCACCAGCGTTGGCGCGACGCGGATTTCGTGCAATAACTCCTGCTCGGCCCGCGCACCTAATTCCGGATTCACGGCGCGAATCTCTTCGACCAGCGCCCGCAAGGAATCTGAATTCACGTTGTACGCAGCGCCTGTCGCTGCCTTCTTCAGCGACTCCCCCAGCCCGCGTACCTCTTTGTGGGTGTGCGAGAGCAGATGAGCCACTTGATTCTCCAGCGTGCGCGCATTCACAATCTCGCCCAGCGAGGTATTCGTCGCGAGCGGCAGCAGGTAACGCGTGATGTCGAATGCCCGCGCCTTCAGCGTGCGCTCGTATGCGTCCTGCTTCATGTCCGCAGGCTTCGGCGTGATGCTGATCAGGTAATCGGTCATGTGCGCCGAGAGCCCGTCGTACTCGGCGAACAGAAAGTCGACCGTGTCGCGGTAGAGCTTGCGAGCTTCGTCGTCGCTGCCGAAGTCGGGCGTGTAGTATCCGCTCTTGCGAAAATCCTGATAACGCGTGGAGCGCTCCTGGCCATCCCAACGCTGCTCGTCGGCGAGTTCGATGGCGGCGAGAATCGACAGGCGCTCGATGGCCAGCGCGATGTGCGCCAGATCAGCGATCGAGCGGTGACCGTACTGGAAATAAAACGTGTTGAGGAACTTCTCCGCCTTCTGCGTGCTGATCTCGCGCAGCGACTCCTTCATCGAGAGCGCCGATCGCGAATACTTCGCCATAGCGTAAGCCTGGATCTCGGGCTCGACTCCGAAGACGGCGAAGACTTCCGTCGAGGGCTCCGACGACGTGGCGCTCCCGGGCTGAGCCTCGGACTTAATCGCAGGCACGGTCGACGCGCGATGCGTCGAGCGGTGGCCGCCAGCCGGCGACTCGGAGGATTTCTTGTCGGAAGGGTCAGGCATGGTGATGACGTTGGTTGCAGGTTGGGACATGGGAGTGCTGGAATGTTACGCGCCGCGCTTGTGGATTAGCAATTCGATTCGTTGCAAGCACAGAGGAACATGTGGGGACAGCCGCCCTCGGCTGTCCGGTCGAGCGAAGCTCGACGGCCGCGGCCAGCACCATTCGACGGCCGTTCTGCGCCACAACAATCCCCGCGTATAATTCACCGTTCCGCAATCATTCGGTAGCGGTACGGAGAACCCCTCATGTCTCTCGTTGGACACGTGGCATTTGTCACCGGCGCATCGCAAGGCATCGGACGGACTTGCGCTCTGCGACTGGCAAAGGAAGGCGCGGCGGTGGCCGTTGCCGCGCGCAATCAGGAAAAGCTAAACGAGTTAGTCAATGAGATCGCGACCACTGGCGGGAAAGCAGCGGCCTTTCCCCTCGATGTCGCCGATGAGGAGCAAGTCAAGACAGCGATCAAAGCGGCCATTGCGCAGTTCGGGAAGATCGACATTCTGGTTAATAATGCCGGCATTACCCGGGATCAACTCGTGATGCGCATGAAGCGAGCGGACTGGGACGCGGTGCTGCAGACGAACCTTACGTCGGCCTATCTCTGCACCCAGCAGGTTATTCCGTCGATGCTGAAGCAGCGCTGGGGGCGCATCATCAACGTCACCAGCGTCTTCGGACAGATGGGGCAGGCCGGGCAAGCCAACTACGCGGCATCGAAGGCCGGGCTGATCGGGCTGACCATGGCGATCGCGCGCGAAGTGGGGTCGCGCAACATTACTTGTAACGCGGTTGCACCCGGATTCATCGAAACTCCCATGACCGATGTGCTCAGCGACGAATTCAAGCAGAACGCCGTCAAGCAGATTCCGCTGGGGCGGGTGGGGACTACGGGAGACATCGCTGGCGCGGTTGCATTTCTCGCGTCCGAGGACGCTTCTTACATCACCGGGCATGTGCTTAGCGTGAATGGCGGCATGTTGATGGGATGACCTCACCACAGAGGACACGGAGGTCCACAGAGGAATCATGAAAGCCGAAAAGAAAGCTTTTGAGCTCTCCTCCGTGTCCTCTGTGCCCTCTGTGGTGAAAGATTTTTCCTTCAGGCAAGCCGAATCTGCCGTGGAGATCGCCCAAACCCGCGAACTATTCCTTGAATACGCGCAATCGCTCGGCTTCAGTCTGTGCTTTCAGAACTTTGACAAGGAACTCGCGAACCTTCCCGGGGATTACTCACCGCCTGACGGACGCTTGCTGTTGGCCGAATTCGAAAGCCAGGTAGCGGGATGCGTCGCGCTGCACAAACTTGAAGACGGCATCTGCGAGATGAAGCGGCTTTACCTGCGTTCGCAGTTTCGCGGGAAGGGACTGGGACGCGCTATCGCCGACCGTATCATTGCCGAAGCCCGGACGATCGGATACCAGCGCATGCGGCTCGACACGGTCGAGCCTGTCATGAAAGATGCGGTCGAAATGTACCGGAGGATCGGATTCCGCGAGATCGCTCCCTACTGCAAGAATCCCATCGCCGGAGCGCTCTACATGGAACTGCAGTTGTAAGTCGGCACCGTCTTCAGCCACAATGTCGGCCGCCACGTGACACGACACCACCTGGGAGAATTCATCATGAAAAGAAGGCTTGCGCTGATTGCAGTTCTCACGATCGCCGCATCCACTTGGGCGGCCGACGGAAAAACGGTCAGCTATAAAAGCGGCGATGAAACCGTACAAGGCGTGCTCTACACGCCCTCGGGCAAAGGACCATTCCCGGCGCTCATCGTGATTCACGAGTGGTGGGGGTTGAACGATTGGGTAAAGGAGCAAGCTTCGAAGCTTTCGGATCAGGGCTATGTCGCGCTCGCGGTTGATCTTTATCGCGGCAAGGTTGCCACGACTCCCGACATGGCGCACGAGATCATGCGCGGCGTTCCTGAAGATCGCGCGAGACGCGACCTGCATGCCGCTTTCGAATTCCTGGTATCCCAACCCAACGTGAAGAAGGAACGCATCGGCGCCATCGGATGGTGCATGGGCGGCGGCTACTCACTCGATGTCGCACTGCAGGAGCCCACGCTTGCCGCGGACGTCATCAACTACGGGCATCTCGCTACGGATACGGACGGGCTGAAAAAGATCAATGCGCCAATTCTCGGACTTTTCGGCGGGCAGGACCGCGGGATCACCCCCGATGATGTGCACAAATTTGAGGCAGCGCTGAAGCAGCTCGGGAAGAAAGTGGAGATCAAGATTTACGACGACGCGGGACACGCTTTCGAAAATCCCAACAACAAAGACGGGTATCGCGAGGCCGACTCGGCCGACGCACGGAAGCGTACCGTGGAGTTTCTGGCGACGAGATTGAAGAAATAGGGCCAATCCTGCTCCCCGCGGAAAGTCGTGCTGCACCTGAGGTTTCAGCGGTCCACAATTCCTTGCACAGCGTATAAGAAATGCTCGGAAGCGTCGTTTATTTCGCTCGCTGCCATTCGTTTTTCACATGGCACAAAGGTCTTAGTGATTGGCACAAATTTCCCCTTGCCAGAAGTTGCCGCTCTGGTTACCATGACCCATCCTGAAATGCTCCCTACCATGAATATCGGCGAGACCATCCGCAACTACCGGCTCCAAAAAGGGATGTCTCAGGGCGACATCGAAAAGCGAACTGGCCTGCTGCGCTGCTACCTGTCACGCGTGGAAAACGGCCATACCATCCCGTCGCTGGATACGCTGTCGAAAATCGCCGGAGCCATGGAGTTACCACTTTCACAATTCTTCTCCGATCCGAATCACAGCAACGGGTCCAAGGGTTTGCCCCAGCTGTCCGACGACGAAGTCCGCTTCCTGAGCCAGATCCGGCGCTACTCCACCAGCCTGAACGACAGCGACCGCAAGCTGGTGCTCGCCATGGTGAAGAAAATGGCGTCGAATTCCGCGAAATAGCTCCTAGCTACTAGCTTCCAGATCCTAGCCAAAATCGCCACCCCTTACTTTCGTACGATGCCCTTTGGTGCCCGATGGGAACCTCGTGCCGGGGATTATCTCTCCACTAAACTATGCGTGGAGACCTCTGTGACGACCGACGAGGAACTGAATCATCTCGACACCCAACTGCGCCGGCTGAAGATCGAGTACGAAATTTTCTTCAGCAATCCGAGCAAGCGCCCTCCCGCAGATATCGAGTGGAAGGTGCTCGCGCTGCTGCGGAAGTTTTCCGATGGTGGACGCATGAACTTTTCGCAGCGCTACCGCTACAACGAAATGGCCCAGCGATATGCCATCTACAGCGATTTGTGGCGCAAGAAGTGCCGCATTCGTGAGGAGGGATACCGGCGCCCGCAGGATGCCCTGCTATCGGTACAAGGAGTGCGCACGGGCGAGGAGGACCACAAGCAGCAGCATCATCCCGTGTACGGCGTAAGCCATGCGGCCGCAGCAGCGCCTGCCGGGAGCAAGGCATCGCAGCCCTTAACGCTGCACAGCGTCGATCCGTCGGAAAAAGAGCAGGTGGAACGGCTCTACAACACACTGGTCGCGGCCAAGAAAAAGGCGGGCGAAAACGTGACCGGTACGATCGACTCGTTCACCGCGTTCGTGCAGAAGAAGACGGAGCAGATTCGCAAGCAATATCACTGCGAAGGCGTCGAGTACTCGGTCGAACTGGCCGACGGTCACGTGAAGCTGAAGGCCAAAGCCAAGACTTAGTCTACATTCATTCCTTTCTCCCTGAAGCCGCGGGTTTGCCGCGGCGTTTTCCTTTCCACCAACCTACGGCTCTCGACGCTCGATCCATAAGTAGCGGCAGCGCTTGTGAGCGAGCGATCGATGACCTCTTACTGATAAAATCTCCGGTCGCCATCCATTTTGCAGAGGCCATCATGTCCCGTATTCAGCGCGCCATTCTTAGCGTTACCGACAAGACCGGACTCGTCGATTTCGCGCGTAGACTCTCCGCCCTCGGCATCGAACTCATTTCCACCGGAGGCACCGCCAAACTGCTTCGCGACTCCGGCATCACCGTGAAAGACATCTCGGACCTGACCGGCTTTCCGGAGATGCTCGATGGGCGCGTGAAGACGCTGCATCCCAAGGTTCATGGGGGAATTTTGCACCGACGGGAAGATCCCAAGCACGTTGCTGCAGTGAAAGAGCATGGCATTCAACCGGTCGATATGGTGGTTGTGAATCTTTATGCCTTCGAAAAAACCGCGGCCAAGCCAGGGGTCGTGTTTGAGGAACTGATCGAGAACATCGATATTGGCGGGCCATCGATGATCCGCTCGGCGGCAAAGAATTTTCAGGATGTCGCCATTGTGACTTCGCCGGCGGACTACGCCGCGATCGCTGCCGAACTCGAACGTGAGAAGGGACAACTCACCAAAGAAACGAAGTGGCGGCTTGCGCAAAAGGCGTTCGCTACGACGGCCGCATACGATTCCGCGATCGCTTCCACGCTGGAGCAAATCAGCCCGGAGAAAATGCAGCGAGAATCGAGCTTCCCGAATACGCTGCGCTTCTCGTTTCACAAGACTCTCGACCTACGCTACGGCGAAAATCCACACCAGAACGCAGCAATGTATTCCGACAGCTCGGGCGCAGGGGTTGCGAACGCGCCGCAGTTGCAGGGCAAGGAGCTGTCTTATAACAACATCGTCGACCTTCAGGCGGCGTGGGATCTGGCACAGGAATTCGACGAACCGGTGGTCGCCATCATTAAGCACACCAATCCGTGCGGCACGGCGACTGGCAAATCGCTGGCTGAGGCCTACAAGCGGGCGCTGGAGTGCGATCCCGTGTCGGCGTTTGGCGGAGTCATTGGCGTGAATCGGCCAGTGGACGCCGCAGCCGCCGAGGAAATGCACAAGCTTTTCCTGGAAGTGATCGCCGCGCCCGGGTTTGACGAAGGGGCGAAGGCGAAGTTTGCCTCGAAGAAGAATCTTCGCTTGGTCGAAGTCACACCCGCAAATCAGAAATGGATCCTGAAAAATGTTTCGGGAGGCATGCTGGTGCAGGACGCCGACGTGCGCCCGCTCCAGGATGCTGACTTAAGGGTGGTCACGAAACGGCCGCCGACACCCGAAGAAATGCGAGCGCTCCTCTTCGCCTGGAAGGTCTGCAAGCACGTGAAGTCCAATGCGATCGTCTATGCGCGCGAAGGACAGACAGTGGGCGTGGGCGCCGGACAAATGTCGCGGGTGGATTCGGCCAAGATCGGCGCGATGAAGGCCCAACTGCCGCTCAAGGGCACCGTGGTCGCTTCCGACGCGTTCTTTCCCTTCCCGGACGGCGTTGAAGAGATCGCGAAGGCCGGGGCCACGGCCGTGATCCAGCCCGGCGGCTCCCAGCGCGATCCGGAAGTGATCGAGGCGGCGGACAGGCTGGGGCTGGCAATGGTATTTACGGGTGTGAGGCACTTCAGACACTAAGAGCGAACCTCGGGCCCCGGGCGGCGGACCTTGGACGCCTCAAGGCGTAGCTGACAGACCGGTATCCCTTCAAGAAACCACCACAAAACAAGCGCTTTCCGTATCCTGGACAGCAGGTTTCCGACGATTACCAGGTCCCTGTACTTCTGGAATGTCGATTTACTTTCCTTTACACCACATTTGTTTCCAACCCTCAGAAACCGGGTTAGAATAAAAGGTACCTTCCCCCCAACGGCTTTGCATCCAACAAGCTGAGGTAATCCGGAAGAGCGCTTTTGAGCGCAGTTAGGTCCAGGATGATGAGAATTTTTCGTCTTTTCTTAGTTTTGGGAGTGGCATCTGTCGCTGTCGCTCAAACCAGCCAGTCCACGCCCGCCACGCCGGAATCCGGCCAGTCCGCGCCGCGCAAAGTCGACAAAGCCGCCGCCTACTACCACTACACGCTGGCGCACATGTACGAGGAGATGGTTACAGCGTACGGCCGCAGCGACCTGGCTCTCAAGGCGACCGAGGAATACCGGCTGGCGATTGAAGCGGACCCGTCATCGGAATTCCTGACCTCAAGCCTGGCCGAACTCTACGTCAAGACCGGACGCATTGCCGACGCCGTACGAGAAGCCCAGGACATCATCAAGCGCGACCCGACGAATCTGGAAGCACACAAGCTTCTGGGCCGGATCTACCTGCGTTCTCTCGGCGACATGCCGGGCGGAAACGGGTCGGACAACATTTTGAAGCTCGCGATCGAGCAATATCAGGAGATCGTGAAACTCGATCCGCAGAGCGTAGACGATCACCTGCTCCTCGGACGCCTGTACCGTTTGAGTAACGACATGCCGAAGGCGGAAGCCGAGCTGAACACGGCAATCAAGATCGATCCCAACTCGGAAGAGGCGGTCACCACCCTGGCGATGCTCTACACCGATGAGGGCGATACGGCACATGCGCTCAAGGTCCTGAGCTCGATTCCCGATTCCGCGCGGTCGGCCAAGTTGTACTCCGCACTCGGAGCCGCATACGAACAGCGCAAGGAATACAAAAACGCGATTGATTCCTACAAGCACGCGATCGTGCTCGACCGCGACAACCTGGACGCGATCCGCGGTCTCGCCGAAAATTATCTGAATGATGGCCAGCTCGAGGCTGCGCTCGAACAGTACAAGGTCATCTCTGACTCGAATCCCGAAGACGCGCAGACCTACGTTCGCATCGCAGAAATCTACCGTCGGCAGGCGAAGTACGATCTGGCGCTGGAAAATCTGAAGCACGCTGATACCTTGATTCCCGACACCGCCGAAGTCCCTTACAGCATGGCTGCCGTGTACCAGGCGCAGGGACGCTACGATGAAGCGGCCAAGCTGCTGCAGGATCTTCTGAAGAAAACCGAGAAGAGCAGCGAAATCGGCACCAGCCAGACTGACCGCAACAATCGCGCGATCTTCATCGAGCGGCTGGGGATGGTCTACCGCGAGCAGGAAAACTACACCGCGGCCGTCGAGACATTCCGCAAGATGCTAACGCTGGGCGATGAGAACGCCCGCAGCGGCTATCAGGAAATCATCGACACTTACCGCGACTCCAAGCAGTGGCCACAGGCTACGGCAGCGGCGAAAGAAGCCGTGCAGAAGCTGCCGAACGATCGCGACTTGCGCATGGTGCTGGATGCGCAACTCGCCGACATGGGCGATTTTGATCAGGCAGTCGCGGACATTAAGGGCATGCTCAAAGGCGGCCCAGAAGACCGCGACGTGCACCTCCGGCTGGCCATCATCTACACTCGCGCCAAGCGTTGGAACGATGCCGAACAGTCACTCGCCAAGGCGGAGCAATTGTCTGGCAAGCCGGATGACAAAGCATACGTGAGTTTCCTGCGTGGCGATCTCTACCAGCGGCAGAAGATGTTCGACCAAGCGGACACCGAGTTCCGCAAAGTTCTGGCCGTAACCCCGCCGACAGATCCGCAGGCAGCGGCGACGCTGAACTATCTCGGATACATGAATGCCGATCGCGGCGTGAAGCTCGAGGAATCGCTTAACTACATCAAGCAGGCACTCAGGTTCGAACCAAACAACGGCGCCTACCTCGACTCGCTCGGCTGGGCTTACTTCAAGTTGGGCAAGTACGACATGGCGGAAGAGAACCTGAACAAAGCCGCGGTGCACATGGGGTCTGATCCCACGGTGCAGGAACACTTGGGCGATCTCTATCAGAAGACGGGACGCTTGAAACTAGCCGCCTCGCACTGGGATCGCGCGGTGCAGGAATGGAATAAGACCGTTCCCGCCGAGCAGGACTCAGAAGCCTTCGCCAAGGTGCAGCAGAAACTTGATGCCGCCAAGGTGAGGCTGGCAAAAGAAGACTCCAACAAATAGCGACTTGAGGGTGCACCCTAACGTCGCGTCTTTTGCGACGTTAGGGTGGGGACTTTGACTCTCACACCTGGCCCATCGCGCGTCTCGCGATAAACTTCTCTGATGATGCAGACAGCCCTGAGCATCACCATTCGCGAAGGTACCGCCGCCGACATTCCCGAAATCGCCCGCCAGCGACGCCGCATGTGTGAGGACATGAACTACAGCGACGCCGACGTCCTGTCGGCGATGGTAACCGCAACTGCCGACTATCTGAAGAAAGCGATTCCCGAAGGATCCTTCCGCTCATGGCTGGCATGCGACAACGGCCGCGTCGTGGCGGGAGGCGCTGTCGTCATCAGCCCCTGGCCCGCGCACGCCTACGATCTCGAATGCCGGCGGGCAACGATTCTCAACGTTTATACCGAACCAGAGTACCGGCGCCGCGGCATTGCCCGTCAAATTATGGAAGCCATGATTGCCTGGTGTAGGCAGGAAGGCTTCGCCCGCGTCAGCCTGCACGCCAGCAATCAAGGGCGGCATTTATATGAGTCGCTAGGATTCGAAGACAGCAACGAGATGCGGCTGAACCTGCGGTGACGAGCAATTAATTGGTCGTTAGCACTTAGCTGATTTCGTTGCTCGATACCCGGTACTCGCTACTTTGGTAGACTTCCCTCATGCTGGCGACTTACGCGGTGCAGGTGACGCAATCCCGCGGAAGGCGCTTCGCTGAGTCGCCGCACCCCTACCGCAACGATTTCCAGCGCGACCGCGATCGTGTGATTCACGCCCGCGCCTTTCGGCGACTTGAGGCCAAGACACAGGTCTTCACCCGCCGCTACTCTGACCACTTCCGCAATCGCCTGACTCATACGCTTGAAGTGACGCAGATTTCACGCACCATTGCCGGAGCACTCGGGCTCAACGCTGACCTGGCGGAAGCGCTCGCATTGGTTCACGACATCGGGCATCCGCCCTTCGGACATGCGGGCGAGAAAGCCCTCAACGCGGCAATGCACGAGCATGGACTTTTCTTCGACCATAATCTCCATGCCTTGCGCATCGTGGAAGACTTTGAACAGCGCTACGCCGCTTTTCGCGGCTTGAACCTGACATTCGAAGTGCGCGAAGG
This sequence comes from uncultured Acidobacteriota bacterium, assembly GCA_963836945.1. Lineage (GTDB taxonomy): Bacteria > Acidobacteriota > Terriglobia > Terriglobales > Acidobacteriaceae > Sulfotelmatobacter. The sequence continues at coordinate 1,137,430 of CAWILL010000014.1, read as the reverse complement.
GATCATCAAGCATTCGCACGATTACGATGCGAAGGAGCATCCGGAGCTAGCGGAGTATCTTCTGGACCAGCGTCCGCCGCTGGAAGCTCAGTTGATCGACCTGACCGACGAGATCGCCTACAACACCGCGGACCTGGACGACGGCTACGAATCGCACCTGCTGCCGCTGAAAGAGATCCGGGAGGGCGTTGGAATCTTCGAGCGCTTCTATCGCGAAGTCGCTCAGCTTTATCCACAGGCCCCCGAAAAGCTAAAGTTCAACGAAACCCTGAAACGCGTGCTCAATCGTCTGGTGGACGATCTGATCCGGACCACGCAGAAACGAGTCAATGCGGCCAGGATTCAGAGCGTGGAGGGAATACGCACCCATCCGCAACGGTTCGCGGCGTTCAGCCCGGAAGTCGAAGCTGAGCGTAAGCAGAACAAAGATTTCCTTTACGAGAATCTCTATTACAGCCCGTCATTGGCGGACGAGAAAGATGATGCGGAATGCGTGGTCTCAGAGTTGTTCGCCTTCTGGATGGCGCATCCAGAGTCCCTTCCTCACCAGTATCAGGATAAGGCGAAAGACGAAGGATTGCCGCGAGTCGTCTGCGATTACATCGCCGGCATGACCGATCCCTTCATCTTCGAGCAATACGAGAAATACTGCGGGTAAAACGGCTCACGTAGCGACAGCCGCCTCGGCTGTCGAGCGGAGTTCGACTTTACAGCACCTGGCCGAGTCGCCGAATCCCCTCCCGAATCTGCGCCTCGCCCATTCGCGAGTAGCCCAGCATAATGCCAGTTCGTTTCGGCTTGCCCAAACAGTACGCGGAGATCCCATACACGCGGACCCCATGAGCCGCCGCCTTCGAAATCAACGACTCCTCGCTCATTCGCCGTCTCGGCCACAGCACGACGTGCGCACCGGATCCGTCCCCGGTCAAATCGACGCGATTGCCGAGATGGGTCCGAATGGCGGCCATCAATACTTTTCGCCGCGACGAATTCTGCCGTCGCACCCGCCGCAAGTAGCGTTCATACATTCCGCTCGATATGAATTCCGCAAGCGTTGCCTGCTCGAGAGTAGCCGTGTGCCGGTCGCACAGCCACTTGGCTGCGGTGAAGGCTTGCACCAGCCTCTTTGGCGCGATCAAATATCCGATGCGTAGCGCTGAAAAGACTGTGCGCGAGAATGTCCCGATATAGATGACCCGCCCTTCCCGGTCGAGCCCCTGCAACGACTCCAGAGGCTGTCCTTCGTAACGGAACTCCCCGTCATAATCATCCTCTACGACGATCGCATTCCGTCGCTTCGCCCATTTCAGCAAGGCCAAGCGTCGCGCAAGCGGCAGAATCACGCCCGTCGGGAACTGGTGTGATGGCGTCACGAAAACAATCCGCGCCTGGTCCGGTATTCTCGCCGGATCCAGCCCATCCTGGTCCAGCGCGATCGGAAGCAAATGGACTCCCGCGGCCCGTAACACTTCCCACGTTCCCTGATAGCTTGGGTCCTCAAGCGCAACGTGGTCTCCTGGCTCCATCAGCACGCGCGCAATGAGATCGAGGGCTTGCTGGGAGCCGTTCACGACGACGATCTGCGAGGCGTCGCACACCACCGCGCGCGACCTGCGGACGTGCCCGCAGATCGCCTCCCGCAGCGCAGTGCTTCCCGCCGCATGTCCGTAGTCGAGTTCGGCTACCCGCGTTTTTCGTGCGCAGCGCAGCAGAATGCGTCGCCACATGGCAAACGGAAAGCTTTCAAGGTCGCTTCGTCCGTAAGCAAAGTCATAAGGCAGTCCCGAGCGCGGCTGCAGCGCGAAGTTGATCCTCGACCACTCTTCCGCCGCGGTTTTACCGAAGCGCGACACCCTGACTGGGACGGATTTCCCTGGTGAGGCCGTCGGGCCAGATCCTACACCGCTGGCCACGTAGGTGCCCGAACCCCTTCTTCCTTCCGCAAATCCCTCGGCCAGAAGTTGATCGTACGCGGTAAGCACTACCGTCCTCGAAATTCCCAGTTGTTCCGCGAGATCCCGCGTGGATGGCAATTTTTCGCCGCCGCGAAGCGCTCCCGACAGCATGGCTTCCCGCAAGCGCGTGTATAGCTGCCGGAACATCGGTTCGGCTGTCTTCGAGAGTGGTATTGCTAATTGCACAAGAAGTGGATATTTGACAATACCACGATCCGATTCATGCTTGCAGGAGAAGGCATTCGTAGGAATCTTTGGACTGGAGAAGGAAATGAAGGATTCGCAAAAATCTGTCGTTACCTTGCTGATCGTAATTTTGTTTACGTTCCTCTTGGCTGTCCCAAACGTGGTACATGCCGGTACGACCGGCGCGCAGGAGACGGCCAAATCGTACGGCGGTCAGCACGATTTCGATTTCGAAGTCGGCACCTGGAAGATCCATCTAAAGAGACTGCTCCATCCTCTAACCGGCTCCACGACTTGGACTGAATTCGACGGCACCACCGTCACCCGCAAACTCTGGGACGGCCGTGCCAATATTGAGCAGTTTGAAACCACCAGCTCTGCTAATCACATCGAAGGCCTCACTCTCCGTCTGTACAATCCCGAGTCCCACCGGTGGAGCATCTACTGGGCCACCAGCAAAGACGGCATTCTCGGCATTCCCACCATCGGCGAATTCAAGAACGGTCAAGGTGAGTTCTACGATCAGGAGCCCATCAACGGGAGAGTCGTCCTGGTCCGATTCATCTGGTCGCAAATCACCCCTACCTCCGCGCACTTTGAACAATCCTTCTCTGACGACGGAGGCAAGACGTGGGAGGTCAACTGGATCACCAACCAGACGCGCATCAGCGAGGAGGAATTCAAAGCGGCATCAGAGTCGAGCACACCCAAGCTTGACCCGCAATCCACCCAGGCCGCCGACCACCAGCGCGACTTCGATTTTGAGTTCGGAAGCTGGAAGGCTCATCTCAAGCGCCTGTCGCATCCCTTAAGCGGCTCTGAGAGTTGGGTCGATTACGACGGCACTTCGGTGGTCAGCAAGCTCTGGAACGGCCGCGCCAACTTCGGCGAGTTGTCGGTCGACGGCCCGAACGGGCACATTGAGGGCATCACGCTTCGCCTGTACAATCCGCAGTCACACCAGTGGCGCCTTTACTGGGCCAACAGCAAAAACGCGATCCTGCAGGTTCCCGCGATTGGACAATTCGAAAGCGCGCGTGGAGAGTTCTTCGACCAGGAAGATTTTCAGGGCAAGTCCATCTTCGTTCGTTTCATCTTTTCCGATGTGAATCCAATGTCGTTCCGGACCGAGCAAGCTTTCTCTCCGGATGGTGGCAAGAACTGGGAACCCAACTGGACGGCGACTTTTACTCGCACGAAAGAATGAAGCTTTTTGGACCCCGACACGCTCTTACGATAATGAAGGATATTCTCGCTCTGCTTGCGATGACCGCGTGTCTCGCAGTAGCTCAGGAAGTGAGTTCGCCGCAAGATGCTCATCAACCACTCGACAATGCGTGGTGGACTGGGCCGCTGCTGGCACCGTCGGCAAACACTTTGCCCCGTGGTCATGTGCTGATCGAGCCTTATCTCTACGACGTGATCTCCCAAGGCTCCTACGATTCGAGCGGAGTTCGCCACAGCTCTCCGCATATCAACGGATTCGGCTCGCTTACCTACGTCAATTACGGCCTCGCCAACAAGTTCACGGTCGGCCTGATCCCGGTCTTCGGCTACAACCAGGTCAGCCAGGGGCTCGACAGTTCCAGTATTGGCGCCGGCGACCTCACGGTGCAGGCGCAGTACCGGCTTCACCTTTTTCACGAGGGCAGCTGGGTTCCCACCACGTCCTTTGCCGTGCAGGAGACTTTTCCGACCGGCAAGTACGACAGTCTCGGCGACCGCGCCAGCGATGGGATTGGCAGCGGCTCTTACACGACCACCCTTTGCTTCTACACGCAGACCTTCTTCTGGATGCCGACCGGGCGGATTCTGCGTACGCGTTTCAACGTTACGCAGGCGTTTTCGCGGGAAGCGCGGGTGCAGGATGTCAGTGTGTACGGCACCTCTCAAGGATTTCGTGGCCACGCCGGCCCCGGTGCAGCGCTCTTTGTGGACTTAGCTGGTGAATACAGCATCACTCGAAGCTGGGTGCTTGCCTTCGACGCGACGTATCGACATCAATACAACACCGCTGTGACGGGATACAACCTTTCCAGTCCAGCGGAGCTCGTGACGCTCAACTCCGGCTCCATTCAAGCCTTCGGACTGGCACCGGCGATCGAATACAACTTCAGCGGCAAAGTCGGCGTAATCGCAGGGATGCGCATGTTTCCGGCGGGCAAGAATACGAGCAATTCAATCACCCCGGCGATTGCAGTCAACATCGTGCATTGATCGGACGTTTTGAAGGAAGCGAGGCCTGGATTGAAATATGGAACTTGAGCCCCGGTCGAGCGAGTCGGCAGGGCCCGCTTGCTTTCTTATGCTCCCGGACGCAAACTTGGGAACTTCATACGTTCTAGTCGTGTCTCTATCAAAAGAAGTATGGAGGTCCGAATGTCCGAACCTTCCCATGGCTTCATCCGTACGCGCGCCCTCGCTTATCTTCTGAGCGTTCTGCTATTGCCCGTCTCTCTCGCAGCACAGACCTCCACGCAGTCACCAATGGAGGGCATCGCTCCAAAAAACGATCCTGACAGGCAGCAGGCGGTCGAATTCATTGATAACGGCAAGATGGCGCAGGCGATGCCTTTGTTCGAGAAGCTATGCCCGGAATATCCCCAGGACCCCGGCTTGTGGGAAGGATGGGGAGTCTCGACGCTCGGTTACTCGCAGACTCTTACGGATGCGGACTTGCGAAAAAAGGCCCGCGCCCACGCCCGCAGTTTCCTGATCAAGGCCAAAGAACTGGGCGACAACAGCAACCTGACGCAGACCTTGCTTGGCATGATTCCCGAGGACGGCGGCGAAATCCCTTTCTCTCCGCGAAAAGAAGTCAATGATGCGATGCAGCAGGCCGAAGCTGACTTCGTGCGTGGCGACTTCGACAAGGCGCGGGACGGATACCTTCGCGTGCTTCTTCTCGACCCGAAGAACTACGACGCGGCGCTTTTCATCGGCGATGTGTATTTCAAGCAACATATCAATGGCAGCGCCGGCGAGTGGTTCGCTCGCGCCGTCGAAATCGATCCCAATCGCGAAACCGCATATCGCTATTGGGGTGACGCGCTCTGGGCGATGGGGAAGAGTGCCGAGTCCCGCGAGAAGTTCATTCAGGCCATAATCGCAGAACCTTACACCAGCAACCGCTCCTGGATGGGCCTTACGCAGTGGGCACAGCGCAGCAAGGTCACGCTAAACTGGGTGCGCCTCCAGGATAAAAGCGGCGTCACCCAGAAAGACGAGAAGAACGTCAGCATCACCCTCGATAACAGCCTTGGCAAGGACGATCCAAATATGGCGGCATGGCTCACCTACGCCATGGGCCGGGCTAGCTGGCATATGGAGAAGTTCAAGAAGGAGTTCCCTAACGAGCCCAAGTATCGACGCACAATGCGCGAGGAGACAGATTCTCTACATCTCATGGTCGCTACACTGACCGGACAGAAAGATTTCGAGGAGAAAAAGAACAAACTGGATCCTGCCTTGGCCCAATTGGCGCAAATTGACAAAGCCGGATTTCTGGAGCCCTTTGCCTTACTCAACCGCGCAGATACCGAAATCGCTCAAGATTATGCTCCCTACCGCGACACACACCGCGACGTGATCTACCGGTACTTCGACGAGTTCGTGGTGCCGAAAGCTCCGCAATAGGAAGGTGTGACTTTTGCGTCTATCTCCAGCAGCGGGTCTTCGACCCGCGGACAGCCGAAGGCGGCTGTCTCCACATTAAAACTCCGCTGTCCCGAATTTATTTGTCTACTCGCCCGCCACTTTCACCACCACGTCGAACAGCACTCGCGGGCCGCGACGAACTTCCTCTACCCGGATGCGCTCGTCGTTGCCGTGCTCGGTGTTGCCTTCTTCTTCGGTCGCGGTGTAGGGATTGAATCCGTAGGCAACGATCCCCAGCGGCCGGTAGCGCTGGTTCTCCGTGTAACCGCTGGTAATGTGCGGGACCACCGGGGCTCCGGGGAAATACTTCGCCGAGGCCTCGCGGATGGCAGCGAAGAGAGCATTGTCAGTGCCGGAGTAGTTCGCCACTTTGAATTCCGGCTCGATCGGTTCGATGGTCACATCGGGATCATTCACCACCCGACGCAGTGCTTCGACCACAGCCTTCGGATCGCCGCCCGGCAAAATGCGTAGGTCGAGGTTGGCCCACGCCTCGGGCGGAATCACGTTGGTCTGCCCGGAGCCTCCCAGCATGGTGAGGGAGATCGTGTCACGGAGCAGGAAGTTCAGCGACTCATCGCGTTCGACTTCCTGCTGAAACCTCTTGTCTTCGATGGCCTTCTTCACGTTTCGATAGTAAAGAGCCCGCTCCGGTGGCTCATACGGCGCCATATCGCGCAAGAATTCATCCACGACCGGAAGCACTCGCAGGGGCGTCTTATATGCCAGGATCTTGTTCAACGCGTGCACCAGGCGGTTCGGGGCGGAGTCGGGATTGGGCCTCGATCCGTGGCCAGGCCGTCCGTGTGCCACCAGATGCAGCCAGTAGGAGGTCTTCTCACCCACGTCCACGCCGACGTATTTGACCTTGCCGTTCTCGAGAAGGTTCTCGCCACCCTCGTTGATCAGAAATTCGGCATTCCCCAGCAGATCGCGCTGGTTTTTTGTGAACCAATCCGTACCCTGCCCTTCGGCTTCTTCGTCGGCGACCGCAAGAAAGATCACGTCACGGTCCAGGGCTACTTTCTCATGCTTCAGCATGACCATGACGACGAGTTGGGCGAGGCCCTCGTCTTTCATATCCTGCGCACCGCGGCCCCAAATATAGCCGTCGCGAAGTTCTCCACTGAACGGAGGGACTTTCCAATGGGACGCATCGCTGGTGACGACGTCCATGTGGTTCAGCAGGATGATGGGCCGCTTTGAGTCTGCCGTAGTATGCGGGATGCGCGCCCATAAGTCCCCGCGCCCGGGCGCAATCTCGAACACCCGATTTTCAATGCCTTCGTCGTCGAGAATCTTCTTGAAGAATTCGGCTCCGCGCATTTCATTCCCGGGGGGATTGGTGGTATCGACGCGCAAGTACTGCTGCATCCAGTCTTCTGCAAGATCGGAGTACTGGCGAAGATGCTCATCGGATATGCGTGACGAGGGCATTCCGGATTCTTCGGCATAAGTCAGACCACATAGAATGGCCCCGGTTACTAGTAACCTGATTACCAGTAACCTAGAAAATGCGATGTCTATCTTGCGATTCGGTCCCAAATCCCCTCCCGCGGTTCTGCCCGCAAATCAATAGCTTGGCAAATGAAAATTGACCAACGAAGAACGATAGTCTCCACGCACTTTTTATATCAGCTTTCCCAAAATTACCCTGCGCTTGCAGTTGCGGCTACCGCTGCCTCGCGGGCGCGGCTACAATGGGCATAGATATCAACCATTTAGCCGCTCAACCCTGAAGCCGGATTTGGCATCCGACATGTATTAGAACAGACGGCGCCAGTGCAGTGGGGCGCCCGAGATCCAGGCTAAGCGTAGCGTCAGCGCTGGCCCGGCCCCAGCGAATCTGCTGGTTCCTTTGCTCTCAGGGACGCGATTAAATTTCAAGCACGCCCCAGGCGTGCCGGAGTGGAGCTAAACGCTCCCCCAACTTGGAGGAAGTCAATATGAACCACCGACTCGTAATCGCCCTGCCCTTGGCCGCCGTTCTTGCTATCCCGGCCCTTGCGCAGACCACCTCGTCTGATCAGAGCCAGCCTGCTGCCACGCAGCAGTCGACGTCGAGCGACACTGGCAACGCCACCGGCAAAGCGCCTCTGGCCGCTCCGTCGCGCGAAGGCTTCTGGGGACGCGTCAATCCCTTTGCCCGCAAAAAGTATGTACAGCGGCAGACCGAACCGATCCGCGACCGCGTCAACGAACTCGATGAGCTGACCTCGCAAAACGGCAAGCAGATTAAAGACGTTGATTCGCGCGCCACAGCCGGCATCAAACTGGCTTCGGACAAGGCCAACCAGGCCGACGAGCACGCTATCGACGCCGGCAATAAGGCCACGGCCGCGCAGCAATCGGCGCAGCAGGTGACCGCTCGGGTGCAGACAGTCGAGACCGTGGTCAGCAACATCGACCAGTACAAGGCCTCGAACCAGACCGAAATCCGCTTCCGCCCGGGACAGTCCGTCCTCAGCAAGAATGCGAAGGACGCCCTCGACCAGATGGCCGGTAACCTGAAGGGTCAACGCGGCTACATCATCGAAGTTCAGGGCTTCTCGTCGGGCAAAGGCCAAGGCGCCATCACGACCTCGCAGAAGATGGCCGAGTCGGTCGTGCGTTACCTGGTGCTGAACCATGACATCCCGGTCTACCGCATCTATCTCGTCGGCATGGGCAACGCCCCGGTGCCCTCGGATGACGCCGCGAAGACGAAGCGGATCAATGGTGGCCGCGTCGAAGTCAGCCTGCTGAAGAATGACCTGGAGCAGCTCTCGTCTAACGCCGGAGCTCCCATGCCCAGCGATCAGCAGCAGCAACCAAAGTAAGGTTTTTTCCGTCGTTTTGGGACCCAATGGGCGCCTCGCCCGAAAGTCCCTCCCCCAGAAAAGCCCTCGCGCGAGCGAGGGCTTTTTGTTTAGAGAACCACGTAGGGACAGCCGCCTCGGCTGTCCGCCGAAGCGAAGCGAGGCCCCCGCAGATTTCAGATTGCAGATTTCACATCTCGCCACCACAGGCCTTCCAATCTGAAATCTAGAATCTGCAATCTGCAATCCCAATTCTGCCTTCTGAAATCATCCTTCTGCATTCCCCCTGCTTTCCCTTCTCCAACTGCCCCGTCCATAACAAACATGACTGACTTCAGATTCGCCCTCCGCCAGTTCGCCAAGGCTCCCGGATTCGCCGCGACCGTCATCCTCACGATTGCCCTGGGCATCGGCGCGAATACGGCGATTTTCACGCTGGTCCACGCCATCCTCCTGAAATCGCTACCGGTGGCGAATCCTGCAAGCCTCTACCGCGTAGGCGACCTCGACGACTGCTGCGTCAACGGCGGCTTCATCAACGACAACGGCGACTTCGATCTCTTCTCCTACGACCTCTACCGTGAATTCCAGAACAACATTCCCGAATTCGAGCAGCTCGCTGCGTTCCAGTCCGGCCAGAATATGATGAACGTCCGCGTCGGCAACAATCTGGCTAAATCTGAGCGCACCGAATATGTTTCCGGGAATTACTTCTCCACCTTCGGCATCGGAGCCTACGCCGGCCGCATGCTTCAGTCCTCCGACGACGTTCCAGGAGCCGCGCCAGTCGCTGTTCTCAGCTACGCCGCATGGCAATCTGCCCATGCCGTCGATCCAAACGTAGTCGGTTCAACGTTCTACCTGCAAAGCCATCCCGTGACCGTCATCGGGATCGCTCCACCGGGATTCTTCGGTGACCGCGTCAATACCAATCCTCCCGCTTTCTGGATTCCCCTGAACGCCGAGCCCGTACTTGAAGGCGAGACCACCATTCTGAATGTAGCTGAGTCGAACTGGCTCTATGTTCTCGGTCGCGTGAAGCCGGGAGTTGCTCCCAAAGCGCTCGAAGCCAAAATCTCCAACACGCTTCGCCAGTGGCTTGCCACTCAACCCGCCTACACCCTGAACGGCAACGACAAAGAGATTCCCAAGCAGCACGTCGTCCTCGCTGCCGGAGGAGGAGGTATCCAGAACCTTCAACAGGAGGCCGGAGACGGACTCCGCCTGCTCACCTGGATCTCAGCCCTGGTTCTGCTCGTGGCGTGTGCCAACATCGCCAATCTTCTGCTGGCCCGCGGCGCCGCTCGCCGCGCTGAGACTTCGATTCGCACCGCCCTCGGTGCTGCCCGCACAGCCCTGATCGGCCAGGCTCTTACCGAGAGTGTTCTCCTTTCTCTCGCGGGAGGCCTTATCGGCATCGGCATCGCGTATCTCGGCGCGCGCATGATTCTCCACCTCGCCTTTCCCGAAGCTACTCAAATGCCGATACAAGCCAGCCCATCGCCGGTGATCCTGGGCTTTGCCTTTCTGCTGTCTCTGATCACTGGTGTCATCTTCGGGATCGTGCCTGCCTGGATCTCCTCACACGCCGATCCTGCCGAAGCCTTGCGCGGATTGAATCGCTCCACTGGTGATCGCTCCCTTCTGCCGCAAAAGGCGTTGATCGTTCTTCAGGGCGCTCTCTCTCTGGTCCTGCTAGTCGGCGCGGGCCTGATGACGCAGACTCTGCGCAATCTCGAACGCCAGAACTTCGGCATCACGACTGCCAACCGCTACGTCATCCACATCGACCCCATGGGCGCCGGATACAACCTTGAAACGATCGGGACCGTCAATCAGCGGATCGAGGACGAATTCAAGGCTCTCCCTGGCGTCAAGAGCGCGGGCTTGGCGCTCTACAGCACGCTCGAAGGCAACAACTGGGGTGAGTCGATTTTTGTGGAAGGCCGCCCCGCGCCTGGCCCGGAGGAGAACCACGGCTCATCCTGGGATCGCGTCAGCCCGCAATTCTTCCAAACGGTCGGCCAGCCCATCATCCGCGGGCGCGGTTTCACCGATCAGGACACGGCCACGTCGCAGATGGTCGCAGTCGTCAATCAAACCTTCGTGAAGAAGTTCTTCCCCAAGGAAGACCCTATCGGACGTCACTTCGGAGTCTTCGATCAGAAGTACGCGAGCCACTTCGAAATCGTGGGCATCGTCGCCGACGCCAAATACAACAACCCGCGCGAGCCATACCGCTCCATGTATTTCCGCCCCATGACGCAGTTCAATCGCAATGTAACCGGGCGTCAGTTCTTCATGGCTGAGAGCCGGTCTGTCTATCCCAACTCGATTACTGTCGAATACGCCGGCGACGCCGCATCTCTCGAATCCGTGGCCCGCCGCACGCTCGCCAATATCAATCCCGATCTAACCGTCGTGAGTTTCAAATCGCTCGACTACCAGGTCGCCGACAACTTCAACGGGGAGCGCCTGATCTCGCGCCTGACCGAGCTCTTCGGTGTGCTGGCGCTGGTCCTCGCCTCGGTCGGCCTTTATGGCATCACCGCGTACTCGGTGGCCCGGCGCACGAATGAAATCGGAGTGCGCATGGCCCTCGGCGCGAATCGCAGCTATGTAGTCGTGTTGGTAATGCGCCGCGCGCTAGGGTTAGTCGCGATCGGCCTCGCCATAGGCATCCCGGTAGCGCTGCTAGGCGGCCGCCTGATGCGCACCCAACTCTACGGCGTTCGCACCTACGATCCACTTACGCTAGCGGCCGCTGTCTTCGTCTTGGCAGCGTTTGCCGCGCTGGCAGGTTTCATCCCCGCCCGCCGCGCCGCGAGCATTGAACCGATGCACGCCCTGCGCCAAGAATAGTCACGTAATGACAGCCGCCTCGGCTGTCCGGCGAAGCAAAGCGAGCCGCCCGATACGGAACCCCTGTGGCGATTGCTTAAACCATCACCACAAAGGTCACAGAGGCACACAGAGTAAGTCTAGTGAATGGTCTGCTCGGTCTTTCGCACGGGAGGAGCCGTAGTCGATCCCTGGAATTTCGGCGCACCCAGTTTGGTGATCCACAAACCTGAGTGGATGTCGTTGAAGTACATCAGACCATTCAATTCCGGAGTGTCGCAGGTCACAGAGCAAGGCTGACCTCCCCAGGTGAAAGGCAGGTTCGGACGGAAGCCCTTCGAGTCTCCTGTCCAGAAGCGGGCAATTTCGCGGCCCTGCCGATACAGATCGCCGCGCAGTTCTCCGGAGATATCGAGAACACGCGCCCCTCCGCTGTAGTAGCCCTCATAGAGCATGTCGTTAGCAGCCCAGAAATTGTGCGAGCCGCCTTCGGGCGCTTCGTACTGCGCAACTTCCCTGGGCTGCTTGATGTCGGAGATGTCCATCACGTGGCAGATCGCCCGCACGGGGATGCGGTCGCGGTCTTCGAGATTGAAGATGGCGGGGAAGACTTCATCACCGACGAACAAATAATTTTTGTAGCGGAAGACGCTGTGGGTGCCCGCTAGCCAGCCATCGCCGTAAAGCTCGTAGTGATTGAAGTGAAATTGGCTGATCAGTTTGGGATTCTCCGGACTGCCTCCGGCCATGCCATTACCCACGTCGAGAATGACTAACCCATCACGCCAGTACGCGAGATACGCGATGCCATCTTTGACTTGCAGGTCGTGCAGATAGCGGCCGCTCGACATCGATCCCATCTCGGTATTCAGTGTGACAACTGTCGGGTTCTCTACCTGAAATCGAGCAACTTCCTTCGGATGCTTCGCGTCCTGGAAATCGATGACACGCATCGAGCCGGTCGCATCGTCGGTGAGATAGACATCATGACCATCGACATAGGCGCTGTGCACGCCGCCGCTGACCGTGGACGTGTACTCGGAGAGAACCTTCAAATGCGAGGGATCTGATGTGTCGAGGAAGACGATGCCGTTCTTGCGATTGGACGCTCCCTCCCGCGTAAAGACGCCGATCTTCTCGTCGGGCGTTGTGCTGATGTCGTTGATGAGGCGGGCGTCGACCTTTAGCGTGTCGAGCAGCTTGGGATTTGCCGGATCGGCGATGTCATAGACGAAGAGTTTGTCAGCAATCGTGGAGAGATAGGCGTGGTGGCCGATGATCCACTCTTCCGACATCATCACATCAGGCATGGGCACGTGAGAGACGACTTCGACTTCTCGCTCCACATTGCGGGGCTTGACCACCACCGACGCCGAAGCGCCGTGCTGGCCGCTACTGGCGGTGACGACATAGGTGCCGGCCTTTTCCGCAACGAAAGCCCCGTCCGGATAAATGGCAGCGCCGCTTCCAGTGACCGACCACCGCACGGGTGGCTCTTTACCGCTGTCGGCTGCAGCGAAGTGCACGACGTCGCCGGTGCGGGCTTCAGCTGTGGCCGGCTTGATGCTTAACTTGCGTACTGCATCGCGAACAACTTGCACCGTGACTTTGGCTGTGGCTTCGTCGGAATTCGCCTTGATGGTGACGCTGCCCGGCGCAACACCAGTCACCAATCCCGCCGCGTCGACACTGGCGATGGAAGGTTTGTCGGAAGCCCACTTGATGGCCGCATCACTGCGAGGCTCGCCGTTCAGGGTGCGAGCGACCGCAGTCAAACCTTCGGCGCTGCCCGCAACGATCGGTCGCGCCAGCGGCTCGATCTCAAGGGTTGTGATCTTCGAGGTCCCGACATTCACCTTGGCGTAGCCGGTCTTTCCGGCGATGACTGCTCCCACCGTCACGACTCCCGCAGCGTGGAACGTGACTTCTCCGGACTCGTCAGCGCCGGCAAGATCGAATGGGGCCGCAAACCATACAGAAGGCTTGGCATCAATGGGATTCCCGGCAGCGTCTTTGGCGGCCGCGCTGAATTTCACTTTCTGGCCAACGTGGACGTCCAGCGTCTTGGGGGTGATCTCCACGACTGCGGGAGCAACTGAAGTGGTGGACTCCTGCGGTTTGGCCGCATCCTGCGACCAGCTGGCTGGGACTGAGAACATCGCGACTGCAAACACCAAGAAGGCTGCGTTGTGCTTGAGCATGCGCCTCTCCTTTGTCTACGGCTTGCTTGGTTCCATCTTCCAGAAATCAATTCCCGCAGCTTGTGGGCCGACATCAACGGTGGCGACTGTTTTCAATGCGGCGAGGTCGATCACTTCGACCGTCCCCGGTTCCGTACCAACTCCCTCCACCGAAATGAATGCGTAGCGGTCATCAGGTGAGACTACGGCGCCATGAACGACCTTTCGTTTCGTCGGAATGTCGGCCAATTCCTTCCCACTGACCGGATCGAAGATCGAAACGGATTGGCCGCGCTTGTTGGTGGCGATCAGGCGGCCGTCTCTCGTCATGGCGAGGTTGTACACTCCGTTGCCCGCTGGGAACCGCCGTGCCAGTTTCCAAGCAGCACTGTTGACGGCGACGATATCGTTGGTTTGATTGCAGGCGACGTAAATGACCGAGCCGTCATTTGAAGGCTGCGCCCACGTCGGGGTGCAGGTCGGCTTGTGATCGGACATGTTGTGCATCTTCTGATCTGTACCCGCCGGGTAAGGAGCGCCAGTCATCCCCATCTCTTTGCCCGGGGCCAGCATGAAGTAGCGAGACACAGCAAACTTGCCGGTATCGATTTCGACCAGCATGTCGTCCATCATGCAAACTGAGTACTGCCGGGTTCCGGAGCGATTGAGGCGCGATCCGTGCGGCATGGTGCAGGTCGTGATGCGCTTCACCTCGATCATCTGATCGGTGGCCACGACCGAGATCGAAGACGGAACCATATCACCGTGGAAGTTGGCATTGGCGATGTAAATGAAATTGCCGTCCGGCGTGATATCAGTCGTCGCCGGGAACATCCCCAGGCTGGTGTACTTGATGACGTCGTTGCTACCGGCGCGATACTTCCAGACCGAGCCTTCGGGCCGGCCATGGCCTTCGGAAACGTAAAAATACTGTTTGTCGGGCGAGACCGCGATGCCGTGCGGCCCGTTGATGTCCATCGGCATAAGCCCGGTGCGGGACTGGCTTTCGATCTGCAAACCCTTCGGCCCGAATCGCAGCAGGACGATCTTGTCGGCAGATTCGCAGACGACGTAGACGAGGTAGTCCTGCTTGGGGCCTTCGGGAGCGGACGTGGCAGTCTGGGCTGGGGCACTTAGACCGAGGTTGGCAAACGCCAGAAACACGACCAGATTGCGCAGACGAACTCCTCGCTTGGTACGAGAAATGATGCCGTTCAACATTTGGCTGCGGTATACCCTGCCCGTCCCTAGCAGATAGGGAAGCCCTCAGAGTTGAGGACTAATCTAACACAGGCTGAAATGCGTTTTTCGGGTATCATCCATACTCATGCGTAGGCTTCTTCCGCGCGCGGCCATTGTCCTGGCGATCCTCTACGCCTTATTTGTCGGACTCATCTGGTGGGCGATGCGCCAGCCCCCGGAAACATTCGGCCGGGTCATGAAGCACATGCCGGAAGTGGCGTACTTCCTTGTCCCGTTTGAGACGATGTGGACGCACGCCCGCGCAGGACGCTTGCAGGTTGGCAATACTGCGCCGGACTTCTCTTTGTCCAAGCTCGACAAGTCCGCTACCGTACAACTTTCGGCGCTCACAGGAACGCAACCGGTCGTGCTCGTTTTCGGAAGCTACACTTGACCACCATTCCGGCGGGAGGTTCCCGCCCTCAACAAGCTTTACGACCAATACAACCAGCAGGTCGCGTTCCTGATTGTCTACATTGTGGAGGCGCATCCCAGCGACGTGTGGCAGACGCAGAGTAATGTGAAGGACAAGGTCGTTTTCGCCAGTCCGCGTGATTACGAGCAGCGTAGCCAGGTGGCTGGATCTTGCGTCCGCAAACTAGGGATCAAGTTCCCTGCCGTGATCGACGGATTCGACAACACGACCGAGAGCGCCTACACGGGATGGCCAGATCGAATCTACCTGATCGATCGAAACAATCGAGTGGCCTACAAGAGCAAGCCCGGCCCGTTCGGATTCAAACCGGACGATTTGGAAAAAGCTCTGAAAAAGATTACGGGCGCGACCTAGGTCGAGCGGCTGTTGGGATTGATCTGGAGCACTTACCGTCCGGCGAAAATCGTTTAGGAGTGGTCGTCCAAAAGCCCATTCCCCTCGAGTGTCATTCCGAGCGGCAGCGAGGAATCCCTACTTGCGGAACTTGCCTATGGGTAGGGATGCTTCGACTACGAACGAGTTCGCTTCGCGATCCCGTTCTTCGCTCAGCATGACAACCCTCTGGGGCTAACGGGGTTTAGTAATCGCTCCCTGCGACGCTGACCAAACCAGCGCTGCATATTTCGCAAACACTCCGGTGGAATAGCGCGGCTTCGGCGCTTTCCACTTCGCCAGGCGCTCGCGCAGGATCTTGCTGGTGACTTCAACTTTCAACAGGCGCTTCTTCACGTCGAATTGAATGATGTCGCCGTTGCGTACTGCTGCGATCGGCCCGCCTAAAGCAGCTTCAGGTGCAACGTGTCCAGCCATCAACCCGCGCGTTGCGCCGCTGAAGCGTCCATCGGTCAGAAGAGCGACCGAGCCCCCGAGGCCCTCACCGACAATCGCTGCGGTCACGCCCAGCATCTCGCGCATGCCGGGACCGCCCTTCGGCCCCTCGTTGCGGATCACGACCACATCCCCGGCCTTGATCTTCTTGGCGGTGACCGCCGCCATCGCGCCTTCTTCTGAATCGAAAACGCGCGCCGGACCGCGATGCTCCAGGCGCTCGTGGCCGCTGATCTTGATGACGCATCCTTCGGGCGCGAGATTACCTTTGAGAATGACGAGCCCGCCCGTCGCTTTCAGTGGCTTGTCGAGCGGTACGATCACCTCCTGTTTCGGCGTTTCCTTCGCGCTCTCGGCCTCGACCGCGATCGTCCGCCCGGTCACGGTCTTTGCGGAGCCATGCAAATATTTCCCGCTCATCAGCCGTTTGGCCAGCAGGCCGATACCACCCGCGCGATGCATGTCTGCAGCGACGAATCTGCCGGAAGGTTTGAGATCGGCGAGCAGTGGCGTGCGCTCGCTCACCGTCTGGAAATCTTCAATGTCGAGTTTGACGCCGGCCTCCCGTGCGATGGCGAGCAGGTGCAGCACTGCATTGGTCGACCCGCCGCTAGCCGCGACAGAAGCGATCGCATTCTCGAATGCTTGGCGCGTTAGAATGTCACGCGGCTTCAGGCCCTTCTGCAGGACGCTCATCACCAGTTTGCCGCACTCGAACGAGATCTGATCCTTCTGCGGATCCATGGCCGGAACACTGTTGAAACCCATCGGTGAGAGGCCAATCATCTCCATCACCGTGGACATCGTGTTGGCTGTGTACTGGCCGCCGCAGGCTCCCGCTGCCGGGCACGCAACGTCCTCGAGCTCCTTCAATTCTTTATCGCTTATCTTCCCGGCGACATTCGCGCCAATGGCTTCGTAAACGTCCTGGATGGTGACGTCTTTGCCGCGATAACTGCCCGGGGCGATCGTTCCTCCGTACAGCACAACGCCTGGAAGATTCATGCGCGCGAGAGCCATGGCCGCAGCGGGGATCGTCTTGTCGCAGCCGACCACGCACACGACTGCGTCGAACATCTGCCCGCGGCAGACAAGCTCGATGGAGTCGGCGATCACTTCGCGGCTCACCAACGACGCGCGCATGCCCTCGGTACCCATCGTCTCGCCGTCTGAGATCGCGATGGTGTTGAATTCCATCGGCGTACCGCCAGCTTCGCGAACACCCTCCTTCACTTTGGCCGAGAGGCGCCGCAGGTGGAAGTTGCACGGCATGGTCTCGATCCAAGTATTGGCAACGCCGATCAGCGGACGGCTGAGATCGGCATCGGTGTATCCAACGGCCTTGAACATCGAGCGAGCGCCGGCGCGATCGCGTCCTTCGGTAATTCCACGACTGATGTGTTTGAGATCCATAGTTAGAAGTCCACGCGGTAAGAATACAAGAGCATAAACCACGAAGGACACGCAGGTACACGAAGGATTTCTCTGTCAGGATTTCCTTCGTGTACCTTCGTGTCCTTCGTGGTTCAAGTTTTCCTCTGTCCAGCAAAAACGGGGAACCCGCTTGCCGCAGGTTCCCCAGAATGCATGACGCTGCCCAGGGATCGTCATGCTTGCCCAATCAAAAACTCGAATCGTTACGCGCGGGCAGACGCGCGGGGATTATCGATGCTCACGCCCGCCGGAGGGTGGGGCGAATTCCACTCTGCGGCCTGCGCCGGTCCGGAACCGACATGAATCACATCCGCGATCGCGTACCACTCGCGATAAAGCTGTCCGACCTGCTTCTGGTTGACTTCAAGCACCAACGTGACTTGGTGATCGCGCTCGGCGGCCTCAGCGTGTACGGAATGCAGATCGAGCGCGCGGCGCGAGGCCCCGTTCAGGATGCGCATCAGTGTTCCCTGTGTGTTGCGGTAGCGGATGTGGAAAGCGTTCATTGTTGTTCGTCCCCAAATTGATTGCAGATTTTTGATTTCAGAGTTCAGATTTCGAAAATCCAACCCGACTTGAAAATCTGCAATCTAAAATCTGAATTCTGAAATCCAATTACTGCGTCGGTTCTTCTTCCAACAACATCTCAGACAGCGCCGCGCCGGCCGGGACCATCGGGTAAACGTTGGCCTCGGGGGCACAGTCAAACACCAACAACTCCGGATCCGGTGAATGCAGGAAGCGATCAACCTGATCGCCAGTCTCCTGCGACACCGGAAACTCGCGCATCACGTCTTCCTTCATCCGGAAGCTGTGAATCTTGTAGGCCTTCGCGATCTCGACGAAGTCGGGATTGTCGCTCAGGTCGGTCTCGGCGTAGTTGCGCTCGTAGAAGAGCTGCTGCCACTGGCGCACCATGCCCAGATACTTGTTGTCGATGATGACCATCTTGATCGGCAACCCGAGACGATGAACCGTCGCGAGCTCCTGGATGTTCATCTGGAAACCACCATCGCCGGACACGCACAGGACGCAGGTGTCAGGCTTGGCAAGCTGCACTCCGACCGCCGCTGGAAGTGCAAAGCCCATCGCGCCCAGGCCGCCGGATGTGATGAATCCGCGCGGTGAGTCCGCGTGAAAGCGCTGTGCGGCCCACATCTGGTGCTGGCCCACGTCGGCAAGAATCACGCTGTCCTCAGGCAGACGGCCGAAGAGTTCGTCGAGGAAGCGAATGGTCGGCTGCGCCAGGCCGCGCGGATCGAGTTCCGCGCGTTCCGGTCCGCAGGCGACCGCGCGCCATTCCGCAAAATCAGGCAGGGTGTGACGACGAAGTTCCGCGTCGAAAGCCGGAATCGTGTCGGCCAAGTTTCCGATCACAGGCAGATTGCAAGGGCGCACACGATCCAGCTGCGCGGGATCAATTTCGAAGTGAACGATCTTGGCGTGCGGGGCGAATCGTGAAGGATCGCCGGTAACCCGGTCATCGAGACGCGCACCCAATACCAGCAACAGGTCCGTTTCGTGCAGCGCCGTATTCGCGGCGCGGGTACCGTGCATACCAACCATGCCGAGGTAGTAAGGAGCCTGTTGCGGAACTGCGCCCAGGCCGTGAACGGTAGAAAAGGTCGGAATGTTCAGATGATCGAGCAGCCGCCGCAGTTCGGAAATTGCGCCGGAAATCTTGGCTCCCGCTCCGATCAAAGCAACCGGCTTTGTCGATTGCTGCAACAAAGCGGCGATCGTGTCTGTGAATCCACCGTCAGCCTTGGCGTCGGCAGGACGGGCATGCGGCGTGAATTTCGTGGCCCCGGAGAACTCCTTCTTCGCCTTCAGCATGTCGGTGGGGATATCGATCACCACCGGCCCGGGACGCCCGCTACGGGCCCAGTGGAATCCTTCGGCGATCACTTCGGGAATTTCGTCGATGGTGCGGACCAGCCGGCTCCACTTCGTGAGCGACAGCGTCACGCCGAATACATCGGTCTCTTGAAATGCATCGGTGCCGATCAGCGCGCTGCGCACCTGGCCGGTAATGCAGACCAGGGGAACGGAATCCATCTTGGCGTCGGCGATGCCCGTAACCAGGTTCGTTGCCCCGGGGCCGCTGGTCGCCATCGCGACTCCAACTTTGCCCGTGACGCGGGCATAGCCTTCTGCCGCAAACACCGCGCCCTGCTCGTGCCGCGTCAGGATATGCCGCACTCCGCTGCCATCGAGCGCGTCATACAACGGCATGATCGCCCCGCCCGGATACCCGAAGACGAGGTCCACGCCTTCGGCACGCAGGCACTGCAGAACAATGTCGGCGCCCTTAAGCATTCACCACCTGTTTCGTGGAATCCTGAGGAGCCGCCGGTTTCTTGCCGTCCTTGGGCAGCCAGCTCATCATGCCGCGCAGCTGCGCACCGATAATCTCGATGGGGTGCTGCTTTTCCTTCTCGCGCAGCTTGTTGAAGTTGGGGCACCCGGCCTTGTTTTCCGCAATCCATTCCTGAGCGAATTTGCCGGATTGAATATCTGCCAGCGTCTTCTTCATGGCCTGACGGGTGGCGTCACCCACCACCTGCTCACCTCGCGTGAGGTCCCCATACTCAGCTGTGTTCGAGATCGAATACCGCATGCGATCGAGTCCACCTTCGTAGATCAGGTCGACAATGAGCTTCACCTCATGCAGGCATTCAAAGTAGGCGATCTCCGGGGCGTATCCGGCTTCGACCAGAGTCTCGAATCCCTTCTTGATGAGCGATGTCAGGCCGCCGCAAAGGACTGCCTGCTCGCCGAACAGATCACTCTCGGTTTCTTCCCGGAACGTCGTTTGTAGAACGCCCGCGCGAGTCGAGCCGATGCCGTGAGCATAAGCCAGCGCAAGTTCGTGAGCGTGGCCGCTGGCATCCTGCTGAATGGCGATCAGCGACGGGACCCCTCGTCCTTCCGTGTAGACGCGGCGGACCAGATGTCCGGGACTCTTGGGCGCGATCATCACCACGTCGACGTCAGTGGGCGGTACGATTGCGTTGAAATGAATGCTGAAGCCGTGCGAGAAGCCGAGAACTTTTCCCGGATGCAGATAGGATTTGATGAGCTGGTCGTACATCTCGGCCTGGGTCTCATCCGGCGTGAGAATATGGATCCAGTCGGCGCGCTTGGCGGCCTCGTCGGGGGCCACAACTACCATGCCGTCGGCGCGAGCCTGCTGGGCGCTCTTGCGGGTAGGATCGAGGCCGACGATGACCTTGTGTCCGCTGTCGCGAAGATTCTGGGCCTGCGCGTGTCCCTGGCTGCCATAGCCAATGATCGCAATGGTTTTGCTCTTCAGTGCATCGGGCCGCGCGTCCCGCTCATAAAAAATAGTAACCGCCATCGTGCTCCTCTCGTTTGCGACAGGGGAGGCGAAAACGACGAATGCTCCCGGGGAAATTGAAACGGCTACCGCAAACCGACCGGTCGGTCGGTTCAATTATGCTATCTGCCCCCGCCATCCCGTGTCAATCCCCAACTTTGGTCCCCCGGCACGGCCCATGTGGCGATGGGCCGCCTCGGCCGTCCAAGCCTGGGCGAAGCCCGGCGCCATAATTCAAGAACTGACCAGCTCTTCCGAGGGAAGCTAAGAGGGTCGAAAAAGGTTTAGAAAACGCGTATTGTGCGCGCCAGAAGGCAAATATGAGCAAAAAGCGACCCAACCTCCGAACACCAATGGGATGGCAATGCTGTCGTCGGCAAAGCTGGATCGCCTTCAACCCGCCGTCAAATCCCTGAAGCCGCTGCTCCTCGGCCAGGATTGCGACTATGACCGCGAACTGCGGTGCCTGCAGATTGAACTGGTGAAATTGCAGGAATGGATCCGCCAGTCGGGCCTCAAGGTGGTCGTGCTCTTTGAAGGCCGCGATGCCGCCGGCAAAGGCGGCTCCATCAAGCGCATGACCGAGAGCCTGCACCCTCGCGTGTGCCGGGTGGTCGCATTGGGTACGCCCACCGAGCGTGAAAAGACGCAGCGGTATTTCCAGCGCTATGTCGCCCACCTGCCCGCGGCGGGTGAACTGGCGCTGTTTGACCGCAGTTGGTACAACCGCGCCGGCGTGGAGCGCGTGATGGGATTCTGCACCGAATCGGAATACATGGAATTCCTGCACAGCTGTCCGAAATTCGAACGGATGCTGGTGCGGGCAGGCATCATCCTCGTCAAATACTGGTTCTCAGTAAGCGATGAAGAGCAGGAGCGTCGATTTCAAGATCGCATGAAAGATGTGACCAAGCGCTGGAAACTCAGTGGAATGGACCTGCAATCACGGGCGCGTTGGGCCGAGTACTCCCGCGCCAAAGATGAAATGTTTGCCGTCACCGATATCAAGCAGGCGCCCTGGCACGTTGTCAATGCAGAAGACAAAAAATGCGCCCGGCTCAATGTCATCCGTCACCTGCTCTCGCTGATTCCGTACGAAGATCTCACTCCGGAACCGATCACGCTCCCGCCACTGGATAAGACCAAGTACATCCGACCGCCGATTGAATATCAGAGTTTCATCTCTGAGGTCTACCGGCGCTAATGGCCAGGACCACGTAGGGACGGCCGCCTCGCCTGTCCGGCCACGCGAAGCGAGTCGAAAAGATCCCCTTCGAGCTGAGTCCCGAGCGAGACTGCGGAGCTTCGCTCCGCCGGACAGCCGAGGGCGGTTGTCACATGAGCCCGCTGACCGCGCGAACTGGCAATCCGGAGCGCAACTGTTTACCATGGCACGCGATGGCTCGCGACAGTCTGGTTGATTCCCGGCAGGAAATCCTGCGTACGGCCGCGCGGTTGTTTCAGCAACGCGGCTACGATGCCACTTCGATGAACGACGTGGCAGCGTCGCTGAAACTCAGCAAGGGTGGCCTCTATCATCACTTTCAGAGCAAGGACGAGATCCTGTTCGAGATCATGAACCATGCCATGGAAATCACGGAAGATCGGGTTCTGGCTCCGGTGCGTGGCATTGCCGATCCGGAAGCCCGGTTGCGCGCCCTCATCCGCCTGCATATCGAGGTCGTGCTCAGCCCGCAGGACCGCGAGATCACCGTCATGCTGCACGAGAACCATCCGCTGCCCCCGACGCTGCGCCGGCGCATCAACACGCGCAAGAAGGATTACATCCATTTTGTCGAAAGCCTGATGGCCGAGGTGCAGCGGGTGCGCCAGGGCAAAGGAACAGTGAGCCCACGCGCGGCAGCGTTTGCGCTTCTCGGCATGATCAACTGGATCTACCAGTGGTATAAGCCCGAGGGCAGCCTGCAGGCGTATAACCTGGTTCCGCAATTCACCGAGTTGGTGTTCGGAGGAATTCTGGGGTGAAGCCGGGCTTCTTCAAGATCGGCGAGATCGATAGCGAGCGCGCGAAAGCGGGCAAGCTTTACCGCGAGTTCGTGCGAGTTCCGGCGATGAGTGCGGGATTGTACGTCCTACCCGTGGGAGCGACCGATCCGCAAAGGCCTCATCACGAAGACGAGATGTATTACGTGATTCGTGGGCGGGCACGTTTTCGCGCCGGCGATGAACATGCGGAAGTCTCACCCGGAAGCGTGCTCTTTGTTGTCGCCGAGGTGGAGCATCGCTTCTACGACATTACCGAGGAGCTGGCGGTACTGGTTCTATTCGCGCCCGCGGAAAGTTAGGAAGACTCACGACAGAGGACGACGGGTTTCCCTGTGAGCCTCCGTACCCTCTGTGGTTAAGACTTGGCCGGGATCCAGTAAACTTCTTCCTTCACCGACCCCTTTTCGGTGAAGCCGCGCCGCTTCAGAATCGCCTTGCTGTGCTCGATCATCTCCGGATGTCCGCAGATGTAAGCGACGGTATTCGTTGCGTCGAGTTCCCAGTGATCCGCGTATTTGCGCAGGATGTCGTCGGCGCGTCCGATCTCGCCTGACCAGTCCGAGTGGTCCCAGGGACGGCTCACCGTGGGCACGTACTTGAACCAGGGCAGCTCTTTGTCGAAATGCATGAGTTCGTCCCTGTACCCGAACTCCCATGGGCGGCTGGCGCCGTTGAGCAGATAAAGTTTATGGGACCCGTCGAAGCGACCTTCCTTCCACTCTTTTGAGAGCGTGCGGACATAGCTCACGAACGGCGCGACGCCGGTAACGGTCGAAATGAGCAGGTGATTGTTCCGTCCGTTCGACATGTCGAGTGAGAACTTGCCCTTGGGAGCCTTGCGCATGAAGAGTTGATCACCGGGCTGCATTTTGTGGAGCAAGGGGGTGAGTGCTCCCTCGGGCACCAACTCAAAAAAGAACTCCACTTCATCTTCCGAGGGCGACGAGGCGATCGAGTATGGCCTCTCAACGCGCTTTCCATTGTTCTCCACGCCCAGCGTCGCGTATTGCCCGGGCACGAAGTTAAATTCACCTCCGCTGCGGATGCGGAACATCCATAGATCGGGCGCAAAGTCGACGCGCTTGGTGATATGTGCGCGAAAGAATTTCTCGTCGGGAATGGTCATAGCCCTCGCGGGGAATGTCATAGCTCTGTCCTCGGCTCAACAGCAAATACTGTTCAAAAAGAAAATGAACGGCGTCCAGAAAGGTGGACAGCGCGCTCTCCAAATCAGCAGATAATCATTGGATGCGGCAGCGTACGCGGATGACTCTGCACGGTGCGCGCCAAAACCCCAGCAACCGAACGGTCGTACAGCCTCTCTCAGTTGCCGTTATCGTAACCGGAATCGGCCCTGTTGGGAAGGGACTATCGGTCATGGCACTAGCCGCAGAAGTACAGGAACTTTGGAGGCAAGTCTTTCTTTGACAGCCAATAACGGCAACGAGTGTCCTGAAGACGGACGTTCCGCAGTTATTTTAGTTGTTTAATTTCGCTTTGAGAGGGCGCGGCTTCAACCGCGCCCTACGATTACCATCGAGAATCGGGCTTTAGTATGTGCGTGAGAACCGGATTTCTCGGAGAGCTATGGACCAGAATCCGTCTCAATTCAGCCGCGGAGCGGCGAAACAATTTAGCCCCAGGACGTAAGCCCCGGGTAAAGTGGGAAAAATGTGCAAGTCCCGGGAAGGGACGATACACGTTCTCAGGCACACACTTTAGCCCCTGAGGTCAAAGGGAGCGCTTAGTCCAGACTGCCATGGGTTTTCAGAAAATTCGAATCAGAAGTCTAACGAGCTTCGGAAGACGCTTCTTCCACCGACAACTGTTCCAAAATCGTTCGCAGGGAGCGTAGAACCTCGTCGGCAGCCGTGGGTTTGAGGACGAATTTCAGCGTCCCGTCAGGAGAGAACTGTGCTCCTTTCTGGGCCGACACGAACCGCGCCAGATGTTCGGGATCGACAGCCGCGTTCTGCCGAAATTTGAAACTGATCGTGTCGCGCTTCCGGTCGATGGCGTTCACCCCTACACGAAGAGACAGAAGCTTGAGAGCAGCATAGTCGAGCAAATTGCGGACGGCCCGAGGCGGCTCGCCATAGCGATCCTGCAGCTCCGCGGCAACGTCGGTAAGCTGCGACTCGGTTTCTACGCCGGCGACACGCTTGTACATTCTGAGGCGCTGGTTCTCCTCCGGAATGTACTCTGCCGGGATGCGGATGTTGAGGCCGAGATTGAGCTGGGTTTCGGCCTCGTCCGGAGCAGCCTCTCCCTTCATTTCGCGGATGGCGCGGTCGAGCATCTGCGTGTAGAGCTCGAATCCGATCGCCTCGATGTGTCCGCTCTGCTCGCCGCCCAGTAGATTTCCGGCCCCGCGAAGTTCGAGGTCCAGTGCGGCAATCTTGAATCCCGCTCCCAGGTCGGAGAATTCTTTCAGCGCAGCGAGCCTGCGGCGGGCTATCGGCGTGAGCTCGACTTCGCGCGGGATCATCAGATAGGCATAGGCACGGCGATTCGAGCGGCCGACGCGGCCGCGAAGCTGGTAGAGCTCCGACAGTCCCAACCGGTCGGCGCGGTTAATCAGAATCGTGTTGCACAGCGGAATGTCGAGACCGTTCTCGATAATGGTGGTGGCGACGAGAATGTCCGCCTCGTGATGCATAAACGTCAGCATCACTTTCTCAAGCTCGGCTTCGCCCATCTGTCCGTGGCCGACAATGATGCGGGCTTTTGGCACCAGTTCCTGTAGCTTGGCGGCGATCTCCCAGATGCTCTCCACGCGGTTGTGAACGAAATAGACCTGGCCTCCGCGCTCCAGTTCCTGCTCGATCGCCGACTGGATCAGCTTGTCGTCCCAGCTCGCGACCACGGTTTGAATCGCCATGCGGTCTTTGGGCGGCGTCTCGATCACGCTCATGTCGCGCAGTCCAACCAAAGACATGTGCAGTGTGCGCGGGATGGGCGTGGCCGACATGGTCAAAACATCGACCTGCTTGCGCATCTGCTTGATGCGTTCTTTGTGGCGAACGCCGAATCGCTGTTCCTCGTCAACAATCAGCAGGCCGAGGTCGGAGAATTTCAGGTCCTTCGACAGAATGCGATGCGTCCCGATCAGGATGTCAATCTTCCCGCTCTCTGCCTTCTGCAGGATTTCCTTTTGCTGCTTGGGGTTGCGAAAGCGGCTGATCATCTCGATCGTGACCGGGAATGGAGCGAAACGTTGTTTGAATGTCTCGTAATGCTGAAATGCGAGAACTGTCGTGGGGGCAAGCACCGCAACCTGCTTGTTATCGCTGACGGCCTTGAACGCTGCGCGCATGGCGACTTCCGTCTTGCCGTAGCCCACATCGCCGCAGAGCAGGCGGTCCATGGGCAGCGTCGACTCCATATCGCGCATCACATCGGCGATCGCCTGCGCCTGATCTTCGGTCTCGTTGAACTCGAACGAATCTTCGAACTCACTGACAAATTCGTTTCCAGCGGGAAAGGAGTGACCTTCAGCCATTTTGCGCTGCGCATAGAGCTTGAGCAGCTCTTCGGTCATGTCCTTCATGGCCTTGCGCACGCGGGCCTTGGTCTTGGCCCAGGCCTGCGTACCCAGATGGCTGAGCGCTGGCTTCGCCCCCTCCGAAGAGCGGTATTTCTGGATCAAGTCGAGGCGAGTCAGGGGAACATACAGGCGCGCGCCATCCGCATACTCAAGCAACATGAACTCTGCATTGCCGTCGCCCTGATTGATCTCTTTCAGCCCCTGATACTGCCCAATCCCGTGCTCGACGTGGACGACGTAATCTCCGACCTGCAGATCGCGGAAATCGGAGAGGAACGCCGACACTTTCGATTTCTGCCGCTGCGGCCGCGAGGCCACCGTGTCGGATTCGTCAAACAGATCGCGCGCGCCGAAGATGGCGAGATGAGCATCCGGGAACACGACGCCGTCAGGAACGTAGGCTTTCGCGAGAGTTGTAGTGTTAACTTCTCCCGCGAAGTAGCTGGTCTCGTCCGCATAGCTCTCGCCGCCACGGGTGCGGCTTCCCAGGCGGAAGCTGGCGTTGTATTCCGTGAAGATGTCGGCGAGGCGCTCGACTTCACCCGTGTTCGGGACGGAGAACAGAACCTGGTTGCCGCTGGCGGTGAGCTTCTTGACTTCGTCGAGCATCGCCGGTACGGCGCCGTGGAAGCGTGGCGTCGGCTGCGTCAGAATTGAGATTGAATTGTCGTCCGCGCTTTGCGTGATGCCAAGGTGTTCAAGATCGGCTCCGGTCAGCCCCGCAACTTTCTCCCACCAGCCCTCCGGCGGAAGATATAAATCGTTCGGCCGGACCAGATTTCCCACTCCACTGCGTTCGTGAGCCTCCTCCACGCGCGTCCAGAAGCGGTCGAATTCGCTGCGCAGAAGATCCGGTTCATCCAGCAGCACAGCAGCGCGAGGCAGCAAGTCGAATACGGTGCGATCGGATCCGGCTACGGGGGCATAGAACTCCCAACCCGGAAAGACGGTGACGCCGCCGGATCGCACCGCCGCTTCGACGATTTCTTCTGTCGTTCCTGCAATTCGTTTGCCCGAGAGCCGAGTGTGAATCGCGCCGAGAAGCTGATCTGTGACCGGAGTTTCCGTCAGCGGCAACAGTAGCGCTTCGTCGATAGGATTCGAAGAACGCTGCGAAGTCGGATCGAAGCGGCGAATGGAATCGACTTCATCGCCAAAAAATTCAATGCGAACCGGCCGCTCGGCTTCGGGCGAGTACACATCGAGAATACCGCCACGCAAGGCATACTGGCCGGGCATCTCGACCACATCGGCAGAAACATAGCCGACCGTATTCAGATGTCCAAGCAGGTTGTCGAGATCGAACGACTCGCCACGCCGCAAAACGCGGGCCAGGTCGGAATAGTACTCCGCCGAGCGCTGGAGGATCGCCGTCGCGGCGATCGGAGTCATCACGATCGCCGCTTTCCCGGTAGCAATCTTCCACAGCGCTGTCGCGCGCTCTTCCTGCAATTCGGG
Organism: uncultured Acidobacteriota bacterium; assembly: GCA_963836945.1. Classification (GTDB taxonomy): domain Bacteria; phylum Acidobacteriota; class Terriglobia; order Terriglobales; family Acidobacteriaceae; genus Sulfotelmatobacter. The sequence continues at coordinate 1,109,521 of CAWILL010000014.1, read as the reverse complement.
ATGAGGCGAGAGATTCTGGAACGGGAGCACGTCGCGCGCAGGCAAAGAAACAACAGAGTCCGGATCGCATGCCGCAGTGAGTTCGCAGAATCCGCGAAGGATAGGAGCGAAATCCTCAACCGCCCGGTTGTCATTGACCACCACGATCAGCGGCCGGTCGGCGGACCGGCGCCACAGCACGAGTAGCAAGGCTTTGGCTGTAGGGGAGAGTCCGGAGACACGAATCCTCCCCGTGCCCTCGTTCAGGTGGGAGGCTACACGCGTGAATCCGGGAAGCAATTCAACGTCCGCGAAGAGTTCGCGGACGAAGGGAAGCAGCATGCCAAATCGATTTTATCAGGAGTAACGTGCTCCATGCGGGCCTCTTGCAACTGCGACCGAAGAATGTAACCCTTCAATCGGCCCGAACGGCGGTTTGAGCTTCGCCGGCAGCTTCTTTGTTTCTACTGCACCGACTTGCCTCGAATGCTGAGTTCCGCTTCTCCCGCTTGATCTGACAGCGTCACATGCAGCGCATGCTGCTTGGCATCGTATGTCGTTTTCAGCGGGTAGGTGCTGCCGGAAACTTTGGCTTCAGCATGTGCCGACGGCCAGTCGTAGACCACGACTTCGACGAATTTCCACCAGGGTGCATACGAACCGTCCCGCGCGTGGAATTTCAGTCGCACTGCTTTCGCATCGGCGTCACAACTCAAGTTCTGCCGCAAATATTGGCCATGCTGATACGCGAAGCTATGGCCGTCATCGAGATAGATCGTTCCCCGGCAATCGGCTCCAGGATAGACGCGCAGCTCCAGCGGACCGCGCGGAGTTTCCTCTGTGTTCTGAACCAGCGGCTGCATGGGCAGGACGCTTCCCCCTCGGACGTAGACCGGCATGGTATCGAGCTTCGGATGCACTCTGCGCGGCTCGGGGAATTTCGTCCCAGGCTTCGCGCTGGCGATGTCCACGATGGATGGCGCAGCGGGCGACGCTGCCATCTTCTCCCCGGTCCAAAAATCAAACCACGAACCTGGCGGAAACGAGACGACGTAGTCGTCCACCGTCTCCCCGAACGGCTGCGGCGCGATCATCAAGCTGCGTCCGAGAAGAAATTCTGTATCCCAATGTTCAAAGCCCGGAGCCGACGGCGCGAAGATTTCGGGGAACTCGAGAAAGATAGGCCGCATCATCGGCAGCCCAGAGCGCGAAGACTCATCAGCCAGGGAATAGATGTAAGGCAGAAGCTTGTAGCGAGTCTCCACGTAGCGCCGGCGGATCGTCTCCTGCTCAGGCCCGTTGACCCAGAGTTCATGCGGGAGCGAGTCTTTATTCGAGTGATCACGATAAAGCGGCGAGAACGCTGCCAGTTCGACCCACCGGGTCAGGAGATCGGAAGACGGTGTTGCGTTGAATCCGCCCACATCTGCGCCAACAAACGAAATGCCGCTAAGGCCAAGGTTCAACACCATCTGCGTCGCCAGACGAAGATGATTCCAGGTCGCAAAATTATCTCCGGTCCAAGTGAACCCGTAGCGCTGGCCGCCCGCATAAGTCGCGCGGGTGAGAACAAACGGACGCTCGTCGGTACGTAATTTGAGCAGGCCTTCGTAGGTCGCGCGCGCGTTTTCGAGTCCGACAATGTTGTGAATTTCTGAGTGCGTCGCGGTCCGCGTCGTGAACCCGGGCTCTTCAATGCGGTGGACGTTGTCGAGCGGCATCGTCTTGGCCGGACCGTCGAACACCGAGGGCTCGTTCATGTCATTCCAGAATCCGGCGACGCCGTCTTTTACAAACCCCTGGTAAAGCCCGCCCCACCATTCGCGGGTCTGCGCGCGGGTAAAGTCCGGGAAAACCGCGGGGCCCGGCCACACGATGCCGACGAACTCGCTGCCGTCCGATTTCTTCACGAAATGATCACCTGCATGTCCGGTGTCGTAGGGAATATAACCCTGATTCGTTGCGTGGGCGATGTGCAGGTCGGTGATGTTCACCAAGTGGAAGTGCTGCTTGCGCAAATCGGCAACCAGTCCGGGGAAATTCGGGAACGTTTTGGCATCGACGGTGAAAGGCCGATTCCGGTCCTGATAGTCGATGTCGAGATAGACGACGTCGGAAGGGATCCTGTCATTGCGAAGACGCGTGGCGACTTCCCGGACCTTCGACTCCGGTGTGTAGCTGTAGCGCGATTGCTGGAAACCTAGCGCCCAGAGCGGGGGTAGCGGAGGTTTCCCGGTGAGATAAGCGTAAGCTTCCACGACCTGCTTCGGCGTGGGGCCGTAAATGAAGTAGTAGTCAAGCGGACCACCTTCTGCGCCGAAGGCAACCGCATCGCGCGCCTGCTTGCCGAAATCGAACCAGGTACGCCAGGTGTTGTCGAGAAAAATTCCGTAGCTGCGCGTCCCGTTAATCGCGAGAAAAAAGGGGATGGCCTTGTACAGAGGGTCGACCGATTCTTGCGGCCCGATGTCGGTGTTCCACAGTGTGTACGCCTGTTCCCTGCGGTCGAACTGTCCTGTCTTGTCGCCCAAACCGAAGTAGTGTTCCGCGTTCGCCATCTGTTTGAACACCGAAAATCCTCCCGCCTGGAACTTTGTGGGACGGCCCACCGCGTCGGCCGAGATCACATTACCCTCAAGGTCGCGGATGACGATGCGAAGCGGATCGCGGTCCACGCGAACATCCAGCGCGGCCGTGCGAAATCCCACCGAAGAAGTATCCTGCGACGGCTGAACGTCGATCGATCTCGTTCGAGCTTCCGGGAGAACCGCCCAGGAGGCGTCTTCCGGAAGAACGCTGTTAGGAGAAACCAGCACGCGCAGGATGTCGTTGCGCAGCGCCGTGATGCGTAACACACTCGAACCTGCCTGAATCTGAATGCCATCGCGGAGTGGTTCGGAGGCAGAAACCGACTCTAGTACCCGCAACGCCTGCGGTCCGCCGGCAGTCTGCGCCGGCGCGGTGACGAACAGCCCCGTCACTAAGAAGGAAATGAAGGCAAATCGCTGGGCCAGGAAAGGCATCGCGGAGGTCTCCCAATAGAGTCTTATGCGAGGCAATCATACCAACAGCTGGAAGTCCCAGCAGATTTCATGCAATTTAGCGAACCGCGGAGCAGTGTTCAGATATCTTATGCAAGTGTTGTCGTCGCCCATCTCTAAATAGGAGCCCGAGATGCAAATCAGTTCTCCCGTTTCAAAGACCACACTCTGGATCGGCCGGGTGATGAGTGCTCTGCCGGTACTGCTGGTGCTTTTGAGCAGTGTCATGAAGCTCATGAAGATGGCCGCGGTCGTTGAAGGATTTGCACGCGCCGGACTGTCGGAACGACTGATCATCCCCGTCGGCGTTATCGAACTAGTCTGCGTGATCGTCTATGTGATCCCGCAGACTGCGGTTCTGGGAGCGATCCTGATGACGGGATTGCTCGGCGGAGCGACGATCACAACTCTTCGCATCGGCGACCCGACTTATCCCATGCCGGTCGTACTGGGGATGCTGGCGTGGGGAGGCCTGTTCCTGCGGGATACTCGACTGCGAGAGCTGATCCCGATCAGGAAAATGTAGCCCCGGACGCCTCGTCCGGGGTTGCGCGACGTGCAATGTGGACGACTGGGAGCGAAGAATGTTTTTGCGAGCGACGCGCTGTCGCACGCTCGCTCTGCTCGCGGGGCGGACGAGGCGTCCGCCCTACACAAGCTATTGTTTCACGCTGTCGAGCAGCTTCTGCTCCGCGTCGCTGGGGGGCTCGGCGCGACCGCCGAGATACTTGGCCAGGAATACCTCCGACGCTGCATTGAACGCCATGCGATTCTCCGGACGCGCAAAACCGTGGCCTTCGTCAGGGAATACGTAATACTCCACCGGCTTGCTGTTCTTGCGCATCGCCGCCACGATCTGATCGCTCTCGGCTTTGTTGACACGCGGATCGTTCGCCCCTTGCCCGATCAGCAGCGGCACTTTGATCTGGTCCGCCTTGAATAAAGGAGACTGCGCCTTCAGAACTTCTTCGTTGTCACCCATGCGTTTGTGAAAGATCGCCAGGAAGGTGGACCAGTATGGGGGAATCGTCTTGAGTAGCGTATTCAGATTCGACGGCCCGACGATGTCGACGCCGCACGAGAATGCATCGGGCGAGAACGCAACCCCGGCCAGCGTGGCATATCCGCCGTAGCTGCCGCCCATGATGCAAATCTTCTTGGGGTCAGCAATGCCCTTCTGTACGACCCAGTCTTTGCCGTCGAGCAGGTCAGTGTGCATCGCGCCCGCCCACTGGCGGTCACCGGCATTCAGATACTGCTTGCCGTATCCGGTGGATGCACGGAAGTTGGGTTGCAGAACGGCGTAGCCGCGATTGGCCAGCCATTGCGCATAGGGATCGTATCCCCAGAGGTCTCGCCCCCACGGGCCTCCGTGTGGAAAGACGACCATCGGCAAGTTCTTCGCCTCGACACCAGCGGGAGTAGTGAGGTATCCATAAATCTTCATGCCGTCGCGAGCTGTGTACTCGACGGGCTGCACCTTGGCGAGCTTGTACTTTTCGAGCGCGGGCCGGTTGCTGAACAGCATGGTTGCCTGCTTCGTCGCGCGGTCATAAAGGTAGTAGTAGACCGGAGAATCGTCGCCCTCGAACGTGACAATCCATTTGTCGTCCTTCATGTCGCGACTGATGTTACTGATGTCGGCGTCGCGGACTTTGTGCAGCGCATCGAAGTCGGCCTGAATGTCCTTGTCGAGGATCTGAAAATCCCGGCGCTCGCGGAGAAACACAACTGCCTGGAGCTTGTGATTCTTCGGCTGCTCAACCGTGAACGCCACATCGAACTGTGGGTCTTCTGCGATCACGGTGCGATTCCCGGTTGCGATATTAACCGAGAGAAGCCGCGCCGCGTTGGCATCGAGCGACGTCATAATCCACAGCGCCTTGTTGTCGGGAGTGAAGTTCACGACGTTGCCGAGCGTCTCTTCTGGTCCCCACTTGATCAGTTCGCGCCACGTAGACTTGACATCATCGCGCACCCGGATGATCGTTCCGCCGTCTTCGGTGGTGACCTGCGCGGCGCGGACTTCGAGGTTGTGATCGGCCTGCCATCCCTGCACATCGCCCGGGTTTTGCGCGTCGAGCGTCAACTCGCCCGTCTTGAGATTGGCGCGATAGACGTCGAAGACCTTCGGATCGCGCTTGTTCGACTGGATCAGAATCGTGTCCGGATGATCAGGATCGAACGACAGAATGTCGGCCCGCGACTTCTCGAATGGCGTGAGATCCTTGGTCTGCTTGCTGGCGACGTTGGTCTGATAAATGCGCCAGTTCTCGTCGCCTCCCTGATCCTGCCCGTAGAGGACGTTCTTCGAATCGGGCTGCCAGATGAAATTGCGGATGCCGCGCTTGCGATCGTTGGTGATGACGCGGTCGTCGGTCTTTCCCAGCGTGCGCACCCACACGTTCAGGACGCCCTGATCGGGAGCCAGGTAGGCCAGCATCGTGCCGTCAGGAGAAATCTCAGGGCCGGTGCGTTCGGGATTGCCGAAAAGAATACTGCGAGGGATTAGGGCAGATTGAGCAAGGGTGAATGTGGCCAGGGCAAACAGCAGGAAAGTCGCAAGGACACGCGACAGGCGGAAACGATGCATCAAGGCACCTCCGAGGGGAAACTGAATTCTACTCCCAGCAGGCTGCGAAAAAAGTGCTGAATGCAGGCAGTACCATGACTCGTGACCGCAGGCAGTACCGTGGAAGAGCGGCGCTTCAGCGCCGCGTAAAGCACCCAGAATCAATGCGGCTTTAGCCGCCTGTGGTCGCCCTTTCGCGGTGGATGGAGTTTTTTGTGAAGCCGACTAGAGGGCAGGGACTTCCGGCGGCAGCTCCTCGGTTAGCCCTCAGTGTCGGAGTGAGTACTGCTGTTTTGGGAAAACCGCGGACCAGAACCCGCCTCAGTCCGGCCGCGCAGCGGCGAAACAATTTAGCCCAGGGCGTAAGCCCTGGGTAAAGTGGGAATAGGGCCGAGTCTCGGAGGGACGACACTCGTTCTCACGCGCACATCGCAGCGCGTGAGAGACCGCGCACCTTACTCATTCGGCTCATCGTGACAAAGACGCGCCGCCCCTCCGCACGGTGAATATGAATCTGGCGAGCCCCGACTGTCGCGCTTTTTAGGAAAGAGCGGCGGTTCCTTCCAGAACTTCGCGTTTCAACGTTTCACCTCCCAGATTTACAGGTCCGTGGTTCCCACCCTCGCAAAGAACGCAAGGATGGGGCACCCGGTATTCCTACTCTGTCAGCCTTGAGACTTTAAGTCCTGTTACGTCGAGCACCTCGTTATGGGACAAAGTGCGGGGCAACGATGCTGATGAATTCGCGGGACGTAATGACCTTGGTATTCTTCCAGAACCTGGGAAAATGCTTCGCGTTGCCCGTGATCAAGTAGTCGGCCCGAGCAGCATCCGCACATTCCACGAACTTGTTGTCGTCGGGATCTTTCGCAACCTGCACACGCACGGGTTCGACCAGGTGCGCGCGGTTCGTCAATAGCTGGAGGAGTTGCTGCCGAATTCCTTTCCGGATTTTGAATTCTGGCCGCGCGAGAACTTCGCGGTACTCCGCAAGAACGGCATGAGTGACATACACCCTGGCTGGTCTGGTCACTGCCAGCAAGAGCACGGTGCGCTGCAGTCCGTCCGGTTTCAGAGCCGCCGACACCACGATGTTTGTATCAACGACCAACCGGAGCGCGATCATCGACGCGTCGACTGTTGTGCGCGGCTCGCCTTGATGACCTTATCAATCTGCCTCGATGTGAGTGCACTCGTTCCCTTGCGCCGGGAATCCTCCCCGATCAGGCGGAGCACTTCCGGCTCCGGAGCGGCCAGACGCACGTAGTCCCGGATGCTCAACAGCACTGCCTTCGGCGTGCCGCGCTTTTCGATGACCAGCGAGCGGCCTTCGTCTGCCACCCGTCGAAGCAGCCTGCCGAAGTTGGACCGGGCGTGCAGCGCAGAAACCACATTGCTGCCGTTCTTCGCAGTTCGCAACTTGAGTAACTCTCCAGTTCGCAGGAATAAACTGTACAGTTCCATTTTACGCGAGGTCGACTGAGCGGTACAACCCGTGAGTAACAGAAGTAAGGCGCAGCCGAAGCCCCTACACAGGCGTCGCTGGCTGGTCAGTCTTCACGTCAGTCGCGCGAACGTCGCATTGCTTTCGGGGAAGTCCACGCCCATGGCGGCTCCTGCGATGCAGGCAAAGGCCGCGGCCAATGCGAACTGAGAGAGTGTCAAGTGCAGCGCTGGCGGTGAGGGAGAGGCGAGAACCGTGACCATTGCGCCGAGGCATACCGTCGCGATCGCCAGCCATTGATACAGGCGCAGGCCGAAGACGAATGGCGTCTGCAATTCCCCTCGATACGCTTCTTCCGCGAATCGCGACAGGCCGTTGCCGATGCAGTAGATCCCGCAGACCAGAGCCGTGGGACAACCGGACATCCACATGCGCGCAAGCAGCAGGCCGAGGAACACATTCGTCAGGATCGAGTACAGCTGCGTCGGGTGGATGGGAACGCCAGCGAGTTCGGCCATTCTAGTCACCCGAGAGCGCGGGTGCGTGACTCGAATTCCGAGGGCCGGTGTGGTTTGCCGGCCATGACAGCAGCCGTTGACCAGGCACCGCAGGCGGCCGATGGCCTGCATCCAGGGTGCGGCGAGGCAAGTCGCTGCGAGCAGCGTCCAGCGGTCTTCGAAGAACAGGCAGGCGATGCCGCCTCCGATCAACCCGCCATAGAATCCGAAGGGACGCCGAAGGCGCGAGGAACCTTCCACCAACTGGGCCCATAATCCTGCACCGAGCAGGCCGCCGCTGCAGACCAGCAGCACTTGCCATTCTCTGCCTCGGCCCGCGGCGGCGAGGACGATTGCCATCTGCACAAACGCGGCAGCTCCGGCGTAGAAAGAGTGATTGATGATGCGAACCGGGCCGATGCGCCATTCGTGCCAGGAATTGGCGAATCTCTCGGCGGCGGCTTGCAGGATTTCCCAGACCCGCTGCGGATTGAGAATGACCGGCGCAATGACGAACGCTGCGACAACATCGACAGCGTAGTGCATGCCTGTAGTAATGCAGCTCAAGGCAACGGTCAAGGGGTAGGCCCAGCGAATCCATCTGCGACGGAAAAGCTGCGCCACCAGCATCGACCAGAGGACATGGAATGACGGCAGCGCGGCAACCGGCGGCTCGGCTGTGAACTCGAGATGCAGGAGGCTGGTCATCCAGCCATGGCCGAGCAGCGGGCGCCGCGGCGCAACCGAGGGCACAAACCAATAGATGGGAAACACGCACAGCATCGTGAACCATGCCGAAACCGTGAGCTGGCGAAGGTCTTTGCGCGTGCGGGCGAGCCATGGCGCGAGCGCGACCATCACGTAAGTGCTCTCGTAGAACACAGCAGTCCAGGGCGAAACAGGCAGGCGATCCTCGAAGGCGAATCCGAAGTTCAGACCGCGCAGGGGCAGACGAATCGTGAACTCGTACAACACGATCCACGGAACAACGACGTGGAGGATAAAGCGCAGTCGCTCAAAGGTAGAGGGCCGAGCGTCGTCGGCGGGTGGAAGGACCGGAAGCGTGCGCCCGAAGCGGCTCAGAAGATCAGGGTGCTCGTAGCCCACGACCAGAGCAACACAGGCCAGCGCAATCGTGGGTGTGATCAGCCACAGGCCAGATGCGGACCGCAGCGTCATCGAGACACCGAGGCAGACCGCGACAAATCCGGTGTAGATGGGATGAGGAAGGAACTGGAACGTGCCCCGCGAAACCATGGTGGGAGGCGGGAAGGCGTTCATGGGGAGTCCGCCGCCGAAGCGCCACAGCTCAAACATTGCGGCAGCCATCAGAGCGAGGCCCGCGCAGGCGAAGGCGATGCCGAGAGGCAGGCTCCCATAAATCGGCAAGGAAACTCGCGCGGCGGCTCCCCAGACGTACAAAAGCGCAGGCAGCAGGACGACGAATAACGCGCCGTAAGCGATTTTCTGCCACTTCATTTTGGCCAGCTTACCATTTCGTGAAGGGCCCAGCCTTCCACTGGAGACCGGCCTGGGCTTTCGAATCTTGCACGGCTGCGCCATTTGCATTCGTTCACCTGCAGCAGCCGAGCGGGAAACGTCTTATTTACTCCTGGAATGGACGATAGCGCGGTCGTCCCTAACGGGCCTTTGCGCAGTATCAAGGATTGGTCCATGAGGAGTCGCGATCCATCGTCGAAGGTGATCTGTTCGTCCTCTATTGTCGCGCCGGGGACTGACTTTCCGTTGAGGTACAGAATCCGCTTGGAGAACTCACCTTGCCAGGCGATCCATACGGCCCAATCGGAGGCGCTGCAGAACCGTCCCCACCGCAGATGCTGGATGGGAATTTTCCACGGTGCGATTGTCATGCTGAGATGTTCGACGTAGCCAAGGCCGGAGTCATGGCCTGCGCGCACGTGCGCACGGGGCATGAGGCAGCGCCAATCGACCGAACCTTCGTCGTTCTTGAAGACCGTTTCGCGCACTTCGGTCGAATCGGCTTGCCATTCGGCGTCAAAGTCGAAGGGCGCGGAGTTCCACGAGATGAAAGAGCCATTGACCACCGGCAGGCTCGGCCGGCGGAGGGAGTTCCGCTGGGTCACGCTGTTCCCGACGCTGCGCAGCAAACTTGAGTAATGAAGGTGGGCGGGACCCCACGCGAGATCGCCCACATACGCGATCGATGCGTCCCCGGAATCGGTCACGCAGTCCAGGTACCACTTCGATAAGTGGAAAGCGGCCATTGGCTGGCCATAGTATCAGCACCAACATCTTTCTACCGCTGAGATCGCCGAGAAATGCCGCCGAGAGCGCGAAGAAAGGCAATTAGCTTCTCAGAGTGGGCACTGCGGCATGGCGGAACACAGTACCAATCGTTCGTGGTTCGTACTTTCATCGGTCAGTTCATCTGCGCAGCAAGGGGCGCGTGAGGCACGTGGGACCGCCGCTGCCGTTGATGCAGATTTCGCTTCCGGGGAAGGTGCGAACGTCGAATCCGGCGGCGCGTAGCTTGTCGTTCGTTTTGCGATTCTCTTCGATGGCGAGTAAGCGCCTGCCGCCGAGCGACAACACATTACACGCCAGCGTGTCGCGCTCGGAATAGTCGATCTCGATGAATTCGAATCCGCGAGATTTGAGCAGTTCGACAGTCTCTACCGCAAGCCATGGGAGATCGACCACGGCGGTGCGTTCGTCCAACAGGCTGATCAGGGACATCAGGTGGAGGCAAGCCGCAGGCCCAGGTCCGTAGGGAAGTGGGGCCGAGATCACGTCGACATCTTTTGGAGCGAGAATCGCGCGCATCTGCGCTATCCCGGCGGCATTCGTGCGATAGCCATGACCGATTAGGAGCGTCTTCGCGTCGAGCCAGACGATGTCGCCTGCCTCGGTTGACCCAAGAGGCGCGATTTCGGCAAACGCAGGAATCCCCATCCTCTCGCAGAAGGAGGCCTGATGCCGGCCCTCGACGACGCGGTTCGGCTTGCCGGGTCTCATGAGGATCAGGCCGAAGTCGGTGGCCAGGGAGGCGTCATGGGCGTAGACCGCGTCAAGAGAAAGATCCGCGGACGGCGACAATTCGATCCTTTCGGCACCGGCAATTTCCAGTTCTCGGCACAGAGCATCGTGCTGCGACTGCGCCTGGGAAAATTCGGGGGCATGATGAAATCCAAGTTCGCGCCAGCGGGCCAACCGCTCGGGTTGATTCCATCCCGCGACGCGGGGCGAGCAGACCAGCACGCGCTTGAGCGGGGCGACCATCGAGTGGCCGTTGAAGGCTACGGCGGTTTGAGAAAGAGAAGAAGGCAGGGCGATCCTCCGTGCGCTACGCGCAGCAGAGGTGATTCTACGGCAGGATGGTGCCTGGACGAAATGCTGTATCGTCGCCGTCTACTTCGCCTCGCTGAGGGCTTCGTCCTCGGTCGCGGCGAAGGCAACGTGGCCATCTGCTGGCGGCATCAGCTCGCGGACGGCGTGCTTGTTCTGATTGCCCCGCTTGCTGAGCCACTGTTTCAGATGCTTGCGTGCGGCCGGAGCGAGCTTGGAGAAGAAGAGTCCGGCGCGGCCCTGGTCGCTAGCCCAGATCACGTCCGCATTGCCGTTGAGGGTCACGTGGGTGCCCGGAAGCACGCAGCGGAAAGCGATGTCGGAAATCACGGGGACGGGTTCGCTGGCCTGTAACGCCAGGCCGTGTTCTCCAATGTCGATGCTTACGCCAGCTAGCGTGCCGTGTTCCAGCTCCAGATAGACCAGCGTCTTGACCTCATAACGCGCAGATTTGCGCTGGTTTGGGCGGGCGGTTTTCTTCCCCGCCTTGAGCGCGTCCTTGACGAGTTCCGGCTGGAGCGGCCGGTAAAGAATGCGGCTGGCGCCCGACTGGAAAGCCTGACCGGTTCCCGGCCACGCACGGCTCGCGACGGCCAGCAGACCTGGCTTCTGCTCCTCGGGCAGCAGAGCCGCCATGCGGATCGCCTCTTCAGCTCCGGGAAGGTCGAAGTCGACAATCAACGTGGAGCACTCGCCGGCCATGACCAGCTCGAGAGCCTCCTGATTGGATCGGCAGTTCCTAAGCTCGATTCCAAGCTGCTCGAGAGTGGTGGTAAGGGTTTGCAGAGATCGCTTGTCGTGACAAAGAACCGCAGCCGACTTGCCCATGAGCTCCAAAATACGGGGCTGGGCGTGGCGAGGAAATGTCACAGCGGTAATCCGCTGAGTGGTTACCGAGGCTATCTGTAAATTGCGGAAAGCATTGGCGCGATCCGAGGGAATTCGCCCGGTTTACTCTGCGCTGTCTGCGGGGGTTCTCAGCGAACCCCGCGGTAAGAAAGCACTTAACCACTGAGATCGCAGAGACTGATCGCCGAGGCCGCGCAGAAAGCCCTGGCGCAGGCCCCCACCGGGCGACTGCTATAATCGTTGGTTGCGCTCATGTCTACGAAACGACTGATTCGATCCACGACGGTTTTGTCGATTCGCCGCGGAGGGAAGGTTGTTCTCGCTGGCGACGGTCAGGTCACCTTGGGGGAGTCTGTGATCAAGCACTCCGCCAAGAAGATCCGCCGGCTCTATAACGACAAGATTGTGGCTGGCTTTGCGGGATCGACTGCCGATGCGTTCACGTTGTTTAGCAGGTTTGAAGCTAAGCTGGAGCAGTATCATGGCAACCTCGGGCGGGCCGCCGTCGAACTGGCGCGCGACTGGCGTACGGACAAGTTTCTTCGGCATCTCGAGGCGCTGTTGCTCGTAAGCGACAGGGAGCAGACGTTTCTGCTCAGCGGTCAGGGCGATGTGATCGAACCCGACAGCGGGATAGCGGCGATCGGCAGTGGCGGGCCATACGCACAGGCCGCTGCCCAAGCGCTCGCGGAACATACCGAGCTCTCGGCCAAGCAGATCGCCGAGGAAGCCATGAAGATTGCAGGCAAGATGTGCATCTATACGAACGATCGGGTAACGATTGAAGAGCTTTAGTTCTCAGTTCTCGGTTCTCAGTTCTCAGTCAAATCCTGGCTGCGCCAACTGAGAACTGAGAACTGGGAACTGAGAACTTTTTATGGCTATTTACCTTCCTTCCACCGCCGAAGAGGAACAGCTTGCACTGGATGAACTGACTCCACGCGAGATTGTTGCGGAGCTCGACAAACACGTGATTGGCCAGAAAGAAGCCAAGCGCGCCGTGGCGATTGCACTGCGGAATCGCACGCGGCGGCAGAAGCTGCCGCCGGATCTCGCTGAAGAAATCATTCCCAAGAACATCATCATGATCGGGCCGACGGGCGTCGGAAAAACCGAGATCGCTCGCCGTCTGGCAAAGCTGGCGAATTCCCCGTTCCTGAAAGTGGAGGCTTCGAAGTTCACTGAGGTTGGCTACGTGGGGCGCGATGTGGAGTCGATGGTGCGCGATCTGGTGGAGATCGCCATCGACAACGTGCGGGAAGAGAAACTGGAAGACGTCGCCGACAAGGCTGAACAGAATGCCGAGGAACGGCTGCTTGATATTCTTCAGCCGCCTTCTCCGCCGCGGACGGAGCCTTCATCTACCGCCGGCGGTGTGGTGATCGATGGCAGTACAGGATTAACGGATTCTCCAAGCCGCTCGCGTGAAAAACTGAAGCAGCAGTTGCGCGAAGGCAAGCTTGATGACCGCACGGTCGAGATTGACGTGCGCGAGCGCAACTTTCCTTCGTTCGAAATCCTGACCAATCAGGGTGTCGAGGAGATGGACGTCAACATCAAAGACATGTTGCCGAACATCTTCGGGCAGCGCACCAAGAAGCGGAAGATGAAGGTGAACGAGGCCTTCGAGTACCTGATCCAGGAAGAAGAGCAGCGGTTGATTGACATGGACCAGGTAACGCGCACGGCAATCGATCGGGTCGAGAATTCGGGGATCGTATTCCTTGACGAAATCGATAAGATCGCTGGCCGCGAAGGCGGTCACGGGCCGGACGTTTCGCGCGAAGGCGTGCAGCGCGATATTCTTCCGATCGTCGAAGGCACTACCGTCAATACGCGCTACGGGATGGTGCGCACGGATCACATCCTGTTCATCGCGGCTGGAGCGTTCCACGTTTCCAAACCGAGCGACTTGATTCCTGAATTGCAGGGGCGCTTTCCGATCCGCGTCGAACTGCATTCGCTGACGATGGAAGACTTCGTGCGCATTCTCACCGAGCCGAAATCGTCTCTGGTGAAGCAGTACACGGCGTTGCTTGAGACCGAGGGCGTGAAACTGGAGTTCACCCCGGAGTCGCTCGATGAGATTGCGCACTTCGCGTTTCGCGTGAATGAGAGTACCGAGAATATCGGAGCGCGGCGGCTGCACACGATCATGGAGCGCGTGCTCGACGAACTGAGTTTTGAAGCGCCCGAGAAAAAGGGACAGGCGGTCACCGTGGATGCCGACTACGTTCGCAAGATGCTGACTGACATCGTGAAAGATCAAGATTTGTCGCGCTACATTCTCTAACAAGAATCTTCACCACAGAGGGCACAGAGGTTCACAGAGGAATTCCTCTGTGGTTCTCTGTGTGCTCTGTGGTTTATCTTTTTGAACGATGAAAGCAATCGAACGTTCCCGCCTGCAGTCCCTGATGCAACGCGAACAGAAGAAGTTCGTGGACGAGCGCCCGAAGTCGAAGGCGCTGTTTGACCGGGCGCGTAAGTCGCTGCTCGCCGGCGTGCCCATGAACTGGATGGTGAAGTGGGCGGGAGCCTTTCCGCCGTTTGTACGGGAGGCGCAGGGCGCGGAGTTTTTCGATGTGGACGGTTTGCGATATATCGACTTCTGCCTGGGTGACACCGGGGCGATGACAGGGCACTCTCCATCTGCGACGGTGAAGGCGGCGGAAGAACAAATACGGCGCGGCATCACGCTGATGCTTCCCGGCGAAGATGCGATCATCGTCGCCGAAGAACTGCAGAAGCGATTCGGACTTCCTTACTGGCAATTCGCGCTCACCGCGACCGATGCGAACCGCTTCTCGATCCGACTGGCCCGGCAGATCACTGGACGCCCGAAAATTCTGGTCTTCAACTGGTGCTACCACGGGACGGTCGACGAAACTTTCATCACGATTCGACCGAATGGCGAGGCGGGGCCGCGGCCTGGAAACATTGGTCCGCCGGTCAATCCTGCGGTGACGACGAAAGTTGTCGAGTTTAACGATGTCGATGGCCTGGAGGCTGCACTCGTCTCGGGTGATGTGGCTTGCGTCCTGGCTGAGCCGGCGATGACGAACGTCGGCATCGTGCATCCCGAACCCGGATACCATAAGTCACTGCGCGAAATCACTCGCGAGCACGGGACACTACTCATCATCGATGAAACACATACTATCTGTGCAGGCCCGGGTGGATACACCCGCGCTGAGAATCTTGATCCCGATGTGATCGTCTTCGGCAAGGCGATAGGTGCCGGTATTCCGGGCGCGGCTTACGGATTCTCGCAGGAAGTTGCCGACCGCATCGTCGCCAAGCAGGAATTGGAGAATTGCGACGTCGGCGGTATTGGCGGCACACTGGCGGGCAATGCCCTCTCTCTCGCGGCGATGCGCGCCACGCTCACCAAGGTTCTTACTAAAGAAGCCTTCGACCGCATGGTCCCGATGGCCGAGCGTTGGACCGCCGGAGTCGCCAAGGCGATCGCCGACGCACAACTGCCCTGGCACGTCACGCGCCTCGGTTGCCGCGCCGAATACATCTTCGGGGCCGAACCGAAAAATGGCCAGCAGGCGCACGATGCCATGGATTTCGAGCTCGAGCGCTTCATGCATCTGTATGCGATGAATCGCGGAATCCTGCTGACTCCGTTTCACAATATGGCGCTGATGTCGCCCCAGACCGAGGCGGATCATGTGGATCGGCACACGAAGATCTTCCGTGACGCCCTGAAAGAACTTACTACTCAGCCGCCAAGGGCCGTATCTTGATACTCTTTTCATTCCCATGAGACGCATGGCGCAGAGGTTTGCCCTGGCGGTGAGTGCGACCTTGACGCTCGCGGCGTGCGCGACCATTGGTCCACCACAGCCACCCTCATTGGAACTGCCCAAGCCGCCTACGGACTTACGGGCTTCGCGCAAGGGAGACCGCGTCAACCTGACCTGGACGATTCCGACAATGACGACCGATCGAGAGACCGTTCGCAGCCCTGGTCCCACGCTCGTTTGCCGCGGACCCGGAGAATTGAGCTCTTGCGACACTCCGGTCGGTAAGATCACAACTCCGATCTCGCCGCCAAAGGCTGGGGCCGCTGCTCCGAAGCCTCCAGCGTCATACACAGACGCGCTTTCTTCCCAATTGGAGAGCGACGACCCTTCCGCATTCATTACTTACGCGGTTCAGGTGCTGAATCGGGATGGGCGGGCGGCCGGGCTCTCCAATCGGGCGCATGTCCCGCTGGCTCGCACGCTTCCTCCGCCCCGTGATTTTCGGGTGCGCGTCGCCAAAGAGGGAGTGGTGCTGAACTGGTTGGGCGGGATTATTGCTGTGCCGCTGGCGGATGTGCAATATGTTTACCGGGTCTACCGACGCGCGGAAGGAAGTAGCGAACGAGTGATGGCAGGAGAAGCTCCGGCCGGGGTTGAAACCAGCTTTACCATGATCGATGCCAACATCGAATGGCAAAGGACGTACTACTACCACGCCGAAGCAGTTACGGTAATTCATCGAAACAGCTCTCAACTGGAAATCGAGGGCGATGACACGCAGGAGATCAAGGTCTTCGCTGACGATGTGTTCCCGCCCACGGTGCCGGCAGCACTGCAGGCTGTGTACTCGGGACCCGGTCAGAAACCCTTCATCGATCTGGTGTGGGCCCCAGTCACGGATGCAGATCTTGCCGGATATAACGTCTACCGTCGCGAAGAAGGAGTGACGAATCCTGTAAAGTTGAATGCGGAATTGATCAAGGCTCCCGCTTATCGTGACGAGAATGTAGCGCAGCAGAAGAAGTACTTCTATTCGGTTTCGGCTGTCGACGGTCGCGGTAATGAGAGCCCGAGATCGGAAGAGGCCAGCGAAGCGGTGCCGTGAGGAGCTACCAGCCTTGCGCTAGGAGCTGCGAGGTTGCTCGGGGCTCGAAGCTCGAAGCTTTTGGATAGAGGCTTCCGATCATGGGGACGTTAGGGTAACGAGACAAACATCATGAAATATTGCAGGTTTCAATGGAATGGCGAAGCTTACTACGGACTAGTCGAATCTGTTGCGGGGCACGATTCGATTGTGCGGCTCCTGCTCACCCCCCCGGAAGAAGCGGATGGCGACATGGAAAGCTTGCGTACCCGGCGGATCGAAGCCATCCCCTTAGCCGAAGCGGCCTTGTTGCCACCCGTTCGCCCTTCGAAGATCGTGTGCGTGGGGCGCAACTATCGTGAGCACGCGGCTGAACTGGGACACGATGTGCCCACAGAGCCTCTGATTTTCTTGAAGGCCACATCGGCGCTGCTCGCGCCTGGACGGACGGTTCGCCGTCCAAAGCTCTCCCAGCGAGTCGATCACGAGGGCGAACTCGGCGTCGTTATCGGCAAGACTTGTTACCAGCCGGCTCCTGGCGCGGACATTCGCCAGTACATCCTGGGCTATACCTGCGTCAACGATGTCACGGCGCGCGATCTGCAGAATAAGGACGGCCAGTGGAGCCGCGCCAAAGGCTTTGATACCTTCTGCCCGGTTGGGCCGCTGGTGACCGATGAAATTGATCCATGGGCGGGAATCGGCGTTGAAACGCGCGTCAATGGGGACATTCGCCAGCAGGGCAACACTCGCGATTTCATCTTCACGCTTGACGTGGTGATTCGCTACATTGCGCAGGCGATGACTTTATTTCCCGGAGACTTGATTCCCACCGGTACACCCGCAGGTGTGGGACCTCTGGTTGCGGGAGATGTCGTGGAGGTCTCGGTGGAGGGGGCAGGAGTATTGAGGAATTCTGTGGCAGATGAGTGATGTATCGTCGACTGCATTCGAGACTCTTAACGGAGGTGAAAAAATGTCTATCTGGGGCAAGGCTCGTCTTCTAACAATCCTTATCTTCGTTGGGTTTGCCGAAGTACATCCGCAAGAGCAACCAATGCTACTGAAGCCAACAGAGCCCAGATCACGGTCCTCTACGACGCCTTTGGCAATTCACCTCTCCTCCAAAAGGATTGGGGTTATGCAGCCCTGGTCGAATATGGCGGGAAACGCATTCTGTTCGACACAGGGAACAACCCCGACATCTTGGCACAGAACGTGAAAGCTAA
Organism: uncultured Acidobacteriota bacterium; assembly: GCA_963836945.1. Classification (GTDB taxonomy): domain Bacteria; phylum Acidobacteriota; class Terriglobia; order Terriglobales; family Acidobacteriaceae; genus Sulfotelmatobacter. The sequence continues at coordinate 1,091,744 of CAWILL010000014.1, read as the reverse complement.
AGGAGTCGATCTTTCGAAGCTGGATTTTGTTGTAATGTCGCACCGCCACGGCGATCACATGGGAGGGCTTTCCTATGTCCTGAAGGTCAACCCTCAGGTCAAGATATACGCGCCAAAAGAGGGGTTTGGCGTCTACGGCGGTGATTTGCCTGGGACATTCTTCCGCAAGGACTCTTCACTCTCCACAGACCAGCGCTATTTCGGCGGCAACCCGCCAGAGAGCATGCATTTCGGTTCGGCTTGGCCCGGTGCCAACTTTCAATTGGTTGACAGGAATATTGAGGCCGCGCCGAATATCCACTTGATTTCACTGGTCTCAGACAAACCAGGCACGATGGAACTGCCAGAGTTATCGCTCGCCATCAACGCGCCCGAGGGTATCGTGTTCATCGTCGGCTGTTCGCATCCGGGAATCGATAAGATTGTCGAGGCGGCCAGCTCCATCAACTCGCATGTCTTGTTCATTGCAGGAGGTTTGCACCTAGTTGTCGCTAGCGATCAGGACATAGAAAAGATCGTCACTGCTTTGCATGATAATTTCAAAGTGGGGTACATCGCTCCCGGGCATTGCACTGGCGAACCGGCATTCTCAGCTCTGAAACGGGCCTTCGGAGATCACTATGTGTACGCGGGAGTCGGTTCAACGCTGATGATCTCTTCCTCGCTCCACTGAAAGCTACTGCAGCCTGAACCGCTCCCGGATCAGCCGCTGCAACCGCGGCTTGTAGAGCAGATCAAAGGCGAGCTCTTTGTCGGGGAACATGGCGAGCGCTGCTTTCTTCGCGCCGGCGGCCAATTCGGAGGCTTCCGCCAGGGTGAGGTTCGGATCCTGTCCAATCACCGACATGACCATGCTGATCATCAACTGCAGCCGGCGGATCTTTTTTGCTTCTTCCTCCAGTTCCCGGCGCGCCTCCTGCTCCGCCAACGGATATCCAGACTCTTTTCCGGCATGCCGAGAGACATTCATGTGATCCCCTTTAGCTACAACTTTGGATGACGCACCGCCTCGTGGCGTTGCGCCCGTGGTTAGGCCCATTCTGCCTCAATTCAGAAAGAAAGCAACCGCCCGAAGGTGCCCTTCTGGGCTAGTCCCGCTGCCGCAACCCGTATCCTGAAATCGGCATCATTCCTGCGGCACTTCTGGAGAGTTCGAGCGCGTCTTAGGAGTAAAATCCTTAGCGGCACCGATTCGGCTTCGGGCCAAGATCCTGAACTGGAGACCCCCAATGCCAGAGCCACTGAACCCAGCGGCGAGTGTGACAGCGCGCCCCGATCCGAATGAAAAGCTTGTAAAAGTCTTCGACTCCGAACTGGAATCGGAAGCGATGATCGTCAAGGGATTGCTCGAATCAGCGGGAATCGACAGCGATCTTACGTCCGCGGCCATGATCCAGGACATGTTCCCGGGCCTGGGCGGAATGATCATTCTCGTACGCGAGCAAGACGCCGAGAGTGCGCGCCGCCTGATCGAGGATTATCGTCAATCAAACCCGCACACCGACGACGACGAAACCGCTGAGATCGATGTTATTGAAGACCCGCCAAAGTAGCCTTCACCGAATGACCATCGAGGTAGAAGGTCACGGCCCCATCCAGGTCGGTGCGGTAGACACGAGTTCCCGCCACCGCGAGACGCGACAGAGTTTCAGCGCGCGGAAGGCCGAAGGAATTTCCCGATCCTACCGAGATAATCCCGAACTCGGGCCGGGCAGACTCAATCAACTCCCGGGTCGTGGCATTGGCGCTGCCGTGGTGGCCGACCTTCAGCAGGTTCGCCCTGGGATGTTCGACGGCCGAGATGCGGCGCTCCGCGCGCTTTTCGGCGTCTCCTTCGAGCAGCAGCGACGACTGCCCGTAAGTCAGGCTCAGCACCATGGAGTCGATGTTCTGCGGCTTGTCTCCAACCGGCCAGTCGCGCGGAGGGAACAGTACCCGCAAGTTGGTTCCGCCGAATTCAAACTCGTCTCCTTCCCAGTGGCGCACGACATTGACTCCCGACGCACGCGCGGCCGAAATGACGTTTTCCAGAGCGTGACTCGGGGGGAGTAACCCAACCCACAATTCTTTCGGCCGGAAGTTTCTCAGGACCGACATCATGCCGCCGATGTGATCGGAGTGCCGATGGGTAATCGCCACCGCGTCGATGTGAGGGAAGCCTCGTTCCCACAGATAAGGCGAGACCACATCTTCTCCGAAGTCGAGTTGTGAGCCACCGGGGCCAATGGGACCTCCGGCATCGACGAGAAGCGTCTTCCCGGTCGGAGTAATGACGAGGATCGAATCGCCCTCGCCGACGTCGATCGCGGTGACTCCATAACGCCAGAGTGTTTGTCGGGGCGCGGCGCGACAAACGCCAAGGCCAGCGACACGAGGAAGACTGCGACCAGTGCCACGCTGGTCAGGACTATTCTGCGGCGCGCCGTCCACATGGCGAGGATGAGTGACGCAACGACGAGCGTGATCATGACTGCCGGAGGCATCCCGACCCGGAGGTCAGCCAGGTGGAGTCCGCCCAGACCTTGAATGGTTCCGGTGATTCCGTTGAGCGCGACGGTCGCGATTAAGACGGGTAGTTTAGCCAGCCACAGAGAGACGTATCCCAACGCGAGTGCGAGCACGGCAGCCGGCATCATCCATGGAGTCAGCGGGACAACGATCAGGTTCGCAGGCAAGCCGATCGTCGTCGCGCGATGGAAGTAGTAAGCCATGGGCAGTGCGAGGCCAGTCTGCATCGCGGCAGTGATAAAGAGGAGATCCCAGACGGCAAAAGAGAAACGAATCGCACTACGAATCAGCCTTGCAGCCCAGGCGTCTCCCGCAAACAAAGCCAGTCTGGCCGAAATCAACTGCAGGTCCAGGCGAAACTGCGCTACCCGCGGCGGCAGCAAACACGGCATAGTCCTTTGAATCCCAATTCGTGAGCGCCTGGCGGTAATGCTGCGAGGTGCGCTCCAGCATGGGGATACCAATCGCAGCAACGATCAGCACGCATAAGAATGTCATCTGGAAGCTGGCGGTGAAGAGCTGCCGCGGATCGAAGACGAGCAGTCCGAACGCAGCCGCACCCAGTGCATTGGTCATCGCGCGGTCGCGATAGAGCAGACGGGCCGCAAGGTAAACGGCGCACATCAGCGTGGCACGCCATACGGGCGCGCCGACTTCGGTGATGAATGCATAGCCTGCGCAGGAGGCTACCGTGAGCAGCGGCGGGAACGTCCCCGATCCGCAGGCGGCGCAGCGTCCAGAAGACGACGAACGCGAGGATGCTCACGTTCATTCCCGACACCACCAGAATGTGATACGTGCCGGAGCGCTGGAAGTCGACGCGCGTATCGCGGTCGATCAATGCCTCCTCGCCGATGATCATGGCATCCATCAGCGCCGCCTCGCGCGCAGGCCAAAGCTGTTGCACCCTGGCAATTGCGCTGGCGTGCATCGTGCATAAGGTTGCGCACGCGCTCGATGCGGCTGCCGGCAAATCCGGGAAAACGCTACATTCTCGATCTTCGCCGAGCCCAGAGATGCGATGCCGCGATCCGCCAGGTATCCCTCAGAGTCGAAAGCGCCGGGATTGCGGAAATTGCGCGGCGGCTTCAGCTTGGCTAGAAATCGAATTCGATCTCCGTAGTGAAAAGTCAGGGTCAGTGGCGCGGTGAGGGCCATGTCAGTGGGAACGTCTTCATTCGCGCGCGGGATATAAATGCTTACGCGAATGCCCGAATGGATCGGGACGATCAGCCCATCGAGCGTCTGGACCTGCTCGCTTTCGAGGTCGAGAGTCTGCCGCAGTTCCCCAAATCCCCCGGGCTGGATCCAGCCTTCCCGCGTGACATGTGCGGTGATCTGAATTTCCCGGCGATCGGCGTAGGGCAGAATGCCCGTGTCGAGCCGGGGTGATGCGGATCGCATTTGAATATGCAGTGCACCGGCTAGGAAGAACGTACCCAGGGCGAGAAGCCAGGCAACTCCGGAACGACGGCTGCCAAAGTTTGCTGCCGCCGCGCCGAAGACGGCCACAGCTACCACCCACCACACGGCCGGACGCCATGCATACACTCCCGCAACAATGCCCAGAGAATAGGCTCCAGCCGCCCACAACATCGGTTGCCGCGACGCTTTGAATTGCAAGGCAAGAGGGCCGAACGAGGTGGGAGACGCAATCATCAGAAGGACTCAGAAAGAAGCGGCCGATTCGCAGAAGGATTGGACCGACCTTAGCGCACGAGGTGAACGACACTCTCCAGGTGATACGTCTGCGGGAACAGATCGACCAGGTGCAACTGCTCGATCCGATATCCAGCCGCCACCAGGACTACGAGATCGCGCGCCAGAGTGACCGGGTCGCATGAAACATACACAACGCGTGGCGCGCCCATGGTCACCAACATGCGCGCCACGCGGTCTCCCAGGCCACTTCGAGGCGGGTCCACCACCGCCAGGTCGGGCTTATATGCAGGATGGGGGAGAACTGCGCCCTTCCTCGCCCGCCTCGTATTATGGCTGCCGGATAAATACTCTTCGGTCGTGGCCCGGACAGCCTCTCCGTTCGAGCTCAGATTGTATGAAAGGTCGGCTGTGGATGTCTGTGACGACTCAACAGAAACGATGTGACGCATGTCACAAAGGGCTGTGGAAAACAGACCCACACCCGCGTAAAGATCAAGCGCATGTTCGCCGGATTGGCCTTGGGTGACGATTTTCACCAGTTCGTCGGTCAAGTACCGGTTGGTCTGGAAGAATGACCCGGCACTTACCCGATAGGCAGCACGCGCCGTCTGGTAGGTGAGATGATCGGCGCCTACGGTCAGCAGCTTCTCCTGCGTGCCGGGTACTCCTTTGGGAGCCTCCCGGAAGACGACAACGCCAACGATCGCGGGCATGGAACTCTGAAAATCTTCTGCCCAGGCTCGCAGGGCGGCACGGCGGGAGTCCGCTTTCGCCGAGACTTCCATTAGGAGTTGCGTGTCATGGCCATTCGCAAAGAACTCGACTTCGTCGACTCCTGGCGGTGCCTTTCCAGCGCTGCCGTTCAGCCACAGTGCGGCGATGCCCCGATTGATCAGCGCCGAACTGATCGGGCACTCTTCCACCGGCAGCAACTCGTGCGACGCCATCTTGAAATATCCTGCTTTGAATTCGGGCGTTGTCTGCACCTTGAGCCGCGCGCGATTGCGGTAATTCCAGGGTGGTGAGGGGTGGACCTGAATACCGACCGCTAACTCCAGTTTGGCGGTGCGCTTCAGAGTCTCGCGCAGGATTTCCTTCTTGATCTCGAGTTGATGTTCGTAGCTTGAGTGCTGGTAATGGCAACCGCCGCAGTGTCCGAAATGCGGGCAGCCCGGTTGGATTCGATGTGGCGAGGGTTCGAGGATCGAATCCGCCCGCGCTCTTGCGAAGCCCGGCTTCTGCTCGATGAGTGCAGCCTCAATCTTCTCTCCGTTCAACACGAACGGAATGAAGACGGCTTTGCCACGGCCTTTCTCGTCGGGGGGCAGGTGGGCCAATCCATCGCCGCCGTAGATCATCTTTTCGGTTGTGAGGAGCAAGAGGTGATTCTAACTGACGGGTTAGAGCGCTCGTCCCGCCGCGGCTCCCGAGGCCCAGGCCCATTGGAAGTTGAAGCCGCCGAGATGTCCGGTCACATCGACAACCTCTCCGATGAAGTACAGGCCCAACACCTTGCGGCACTCCATCGTCTTCGCTGAGAGTTCGTCGGTGTCGATTCCTCCAGTCGTGACTTCGGCCTTCTCGAATCCCTCTGTGCCCGAGGGACGAATGCTCCAACCATGAACTTGCCGCTCGAAATCGGCGAGAGCGGCATTGGTCCATGCGGCGGGCGCGTGATGGTCCAGCCAGCGGTCGGCGAACCGGGTCGGAAGGATTTTCCTCAATTCTGACCGGAGAGCGGTAATGTTTCGGGTCACTTTGGGATCGCCAAAGGAATCCATCACGGGACGCCCCGGCGCCAAATCGATCTTCACCGGAAGCGACTTCTCCCAGTACGAGGAGATCTGCAGGATCGCGGGGCCGCTCAGGCCGCGGTGGGTGATCAGCACCTTCTCGCAAAATTGCTGCCCATCGCACGAAGCGATCACGTCGGCGGACACACCTGCCAGGTCGCAATAACGCGAACAGTCGGGCTGCGCGAGCACCAATGGAACCAGTCCCGGGCGTGGTTCGCGAATCTTCAGTCCGAACTGCCGCGCCAGATCATATCCAAACGACGTTGCGCCGATCTTCGGAATGGACAAGCCGCCGGTGGCAACCACCACCACGGGCGCGCTGAATTCGGCATTCGCGGTTCTCACCCTGAACTCGGTTTCGCGGACCACTTCGCGAATCTTCGCGTTCAGGAAGATAGTGACATTCGCCGCCCGACACTCCTCTTCCAGCATGGTAACGATCTCTCGCGCCGAGCCGTCGCAAAATAGTTGTCCGAGCGTTTTCTCGTGATAGCGGATGCGATGTTTGTCGACGAGCGCGATGAAGTCGGCAGGCGTGTAGCGCGCCAGAGCGGATTTCGCGAAGTGCGGATTTGCGCTGAGGAAGTTCTCGGGCTGGCAGTGAATGTTGGTGAAATTGCAGCGCCCCCCGCCTGAAATCAGAATCTTCTTGCCGATCTGGTCGGCGTGCTCCAGCACCGCAACGCGGCGTCCCCGCTTGCCGGCCTCGATGGCGCACATCAGGCCGGCCGCTCCCCCTCCGAGAATCAACGCATCAAATTTCTGGATCACTGGCGATCACATATAGAACAGGCTGAGCCGGGGCAGTTTGTACTTCTCGAGAAGTCTCTTTTGCACATACTGCTTCTGCAATTGATCGATCTGCGGGCCGGACATCTTTCGGCGGTACGGTGCCAGATCGCGATCTGCTTCCGCGCGAACAGTGACGATCTCTTCATCCGGTGTCGAGGTCAGCAGTGCCGCGAAGAGCTTTTCCTCGAGCACGGTCAGGCGCCGCTCCAGATCCTCCAGGCGTCCGCCCGATCTGCCAGCGGTTTGTGCAGCCAGTTCCCGCAAAGTCTTGGCTGCGTCCGACACTATGACTCGGGCCACCTTAGCGCTCTCGTGAATTTTTGCGGCCTCAAGTTCATTGGCGTTACGTTCAAGGAACGCCGAGATGGTCTCCGGCTCAAATCCCTGATTCGCACGAGGCCGCTCGGCAGTCGCTCCCACGCCGACCGCAGCTTCTTTCATCTCCTCCGCCGCCGCCAGCACCTCCTGCGAACAATATGCCAGGCTGTTGATCTTCTTGGTCTTGGGACGCTGATCGTACTTATCGAAAGCCGCATCGATACCGCGCAGCACCGCCTGCAGCGGGATACCCGCGTCTTTCCAGGTTTCAATCAAGGCCCAGTCGAGAGTGGAGAGCAGCAGTCCTCCGCCGCGGCGCCGCAGGTAGCGCTCCTCGACTTCAGTAAAGTAATTGAAGTAATTTTCCACAGCAGGTCAGCGGGCAGAGCGTGGCGACGAGGCGCCGGCCTTTCCATCGCCATTCGAGGATTTCTGCGCCGGATTTTTTGCGGGAGCTTTCGCTGTCGACTTTGTACCCGTCTTCGTCACAGCGTCCTTCCGTCCCACCGCGTTCCGCTCCCAGATAATACGCAGCCCTTCGAGCGTGAGGAAGTCGTCCACGTGCTTGATGTACTTCGAGCCCGTGCCGATCATCGGGCCCAATCCGCCGGTTGCGAGCACGCGCGTCTCAGGCCCGAGTTCCGCCAGCAGCAACTCAAGAATGCCATCCACGAGCCCGAGGTATCCGTAGTACAGACCGGACTGCAGGCTGCCTACGGTGTTCGATCCGATCACCCGTGCGGGCTTACGAATCTCCACGCGCGGCAATCTGGCCGTACGCTCGAAGAGTGCGTCGGCCGAAATGCCAATCCCGGGGCAGATAACGCCGCCGAGGTACTCCCCCTTGGCGGAAACGCAATCGAAGGTCGTGGCCGTTCCGAAGTCGACGATCACGCACGGCCCCCCATATTTATCGAAAGCCGCAACCGCATTCACGATGCGATCTGCTCCGACTTCGGCGGGATTGTCGTAGTGCACAGGCATTCCCGTCTTGACGCCAGGCTCAATCAACAGCGGCCGCAGATTGAAATACCGCTCGCACACCTGCCGCAGCACGGGATCGAGCGGCGGAACCACCGATGAAACCACAATTCCGTAAATGCCTTTGGATTCCAGCCCCGCCATGGAAAACAGGTTGCGGAAGAGCACTCCGTATTCGTCGACGGTGCTGGTGCGAGAGGTCGCCACGCGCCAGTTCGCGACAAGGCGCTCGTAGCGGGGCGGATCGTCGGCGTCGCCTCCAGGCTGCACCTTGTCCACGCGGGCAAAGACGCCCAGCACGGTATTCGTGTTTCCCACATCAATGACAAGAAGCATGATTTGTAACGCCCGCCGTCCCGGCGGCTGTCTCGCCCGACACCTCTACTTTCTTCTCTGTGTCTTTCTGTGTCCTCTGTGGTGAATGCGCTTGAACTCACCACAGAGGGATACCTGACAACACTGCGCCTACGGTACTACCTCTCCCGCACAGTCCCGCTCAACACCGTCTGCAACCCATGCGGCGTCCGCACCTGCAAGAACCCGCGCGGATCCAGCCCTTCCGTCGTTCCTTCGAAAGCCGAGCCGTTTTCCTCGATCCGGACCCGCTTTCCCAGTACCCAGGAAGAACTCTCCGCGAAGCGCTGCAAAATGGATTCTTTCGAGTCTGCATCGTCGATCAATTGCCGATACTCGCGGTCGAGTGATTTTAACAAAGCACCGGCAAGCTCCACGCGTGACCACTCGCTGCCGGTGGCGAGCTGCAGCGATGTCGCCAGCAGATCCTTGGGAAAGCTCGCCTGATTCACATTGATGCCGATTCCGACCACTATGTAGCGCACGCGCGTGGCCTCGGCATTCATCTCCGTGAGAATGCCGCAGACTTTCTTGCCGCCCAGCAAAACGTCATTCGGCCACTTGAGATCCAATTCAATGCGGGAATCCAATTCGTGAATCGCGGCCCGCACGGCTAGCCCCGCCGCCAGAGAAAGCGCCAGAACGTCGGCAGGCGCCAAGGCCGGTCGCAGGATCACCGAACAATAGATTCCGGTCGATCGCGGAGACTGCCACGAATTGGCTCCACGGCCGCGACCTGCGGTTTGCTCTTCAGCGAGAAATACGCTGCCTTCCGGCGCGCCTTCCGCGGCAGCAGCCATAGCGGCGATGTTGGTCGATCCAATCTTGTAGAAGTGATGAAGGTGCGCGTCGAAAATAGTGCGGCGCACGAGCGGCCGAAGAATCTCAGGCAGCAACAGATCCGGAACCGAACGCAGCTGATACCCGGTGGCGGGATGGCCCGCGACATCCACACCCATGCTGCGCAGTTGCTGAATCAGCCGCCAGACCTCCGAGCGACTCGACGAAATCTCCTCGGCGATCTTCGTCCCGCTGGCGACAACCGTGGCGTGTTTCATCAGCAGACTCACGATGTGGCCGAGCCGCAGATCGGTGGGCGGTTGTGGCCCAGATTTGGTGTGAGCGGCAACATGAGACGCCGCCGTCTGGGGCGCCTTATGCCCGCGAGTTGTGCCGGACTTGGCGATGCCCGAATTATCTGCGAATCGCGGGCAAACGACAAATGCAGGGCTACTGCGCCGTTTCGGTGAACGTCACCTGGGGATGCCCGAGTGCGTACTGTCCCTCTGCCGTCACGTGCACCGTCCCAGCCGTGGGAGGAAGCGTAAGCACCACTGAGGCCTTCCCGGTCGAATCCGTTGTGACGATCCGGCTGGAGAGCGTGCCAGCGCTGGCCGTAAAGAACACTGTGCCGCCCGACGCATTGCCGCCCGATTGCCCGGGATTCAAGGTCACGCTGAGGGCGAGCTGGCTGCCTGCCGCACCTTTCTGTTTGTCGCCAGTTTTCGTAAGAGTCGTGGGAGGATTTCCCACAAGAATCCATCCTCCTTGCTGCTGCGCCACGCCGTTGGTGTCTGTGCTCGGCACGCTGTAATGATAGAAGCCGGGCGTGCTGCCCGCGGTCACCGTGATCCTTCCGCTGTGCCCGGCGGTCAAAGTCGGCTGCGATACGACAAGGCTTATGCCGCTATCGGAGGTTGACGTTCCCAGCGTCACTGTGGCTGTTCCAGACGTGATCTTCGGGCTCAGCGTCACTTTGCTCGCGGATGCGACCATCGTCGTATCCGGATTCAGGTCCCATTCGGAGCCTGGCATCTGCGATGTGCCGGTCACTACCAGCAGCGTCGCAGAATACGGGGCAAACCTCATGCTGGAAGACCACGCCGCAGTTGTTGAAGCGACAATCTGCTTGGGATTCGCGGACGACAGAGTGTACTTGGTCACCTGCTGGGGTGTGAATCCATTGAAAGAAAACTGCACTTGATCCGTATTCGAAGGGTCTTTATTCAGCACGAGCAAGGTCATGACGGTGCCAGTCGAATTCAGCGCGGCATAGCTGGTGAACAGATTCGGATCGCCATTGTTCGTGTCGGAAATCGAAGTGGCGCCGAATCCGTGATGCCGGCCGTCATAATTCGTAAACAATTTGAGCGCGAGATAGTTGGGATTCGCCGGCACCGGAGCCACCCATCGCGAGGCCAGATATACGCGCTCGCGGCCCAGAATGCCGTAGGCATCCGCATCTCCGAGAGCTGTCGAGAAATCTGACTCTCCTGCAAATGCCGCGCTCCATTCCGTGAAGCTGATCGGCGTCCCGGGATAAATCATGTTCGCAGTCGCTCGTACGCGCGGGATGCGGAACGGGATCGTTTTGTTCGGCTGCATGAACGTCGCCCAATTCTGATTGATCGAACCGGATTCGCTCACGTACGTGGGATCCCAATAATCGCGGTAGATGCGCGCAGCTAGCGCCTGTTTCTGCGCAGTAGTCCAGGTCGAAGTGTCGGGACTATCGGGATAGGCGTGAACATCCAGGACATCCACCGACCGCGTCTTGTCGCGCTTATCGTCCCAGTAGACTTCATTGAGCCACCACGGCAGCAGGTCGATTCCGGCGTGCGCCCCTTTGTCGTTGCCGTTCGCGCCATTCCAGTAGAACCACCAGCAGCAGCTCACGGGACCAAGCCGCAGCGCCTTGGGATCCCAACCCTTCAGCTTGCGCGCTTCGGTGACGAACGTGTCACGCATTTCGTTGTAAGCCGTGGGCGAGGGATGGACGTCGCGGTGGGTGCCGCCCCAGATGTCGATCTCGTTATCCATGTCGTAGAAGTGAGGCGCAGTGCCGAACGCGGTTGCAAGTGCCGTAGTCCACTGATTGCGATAGACACTGCCGGGCGGGTCACTCGTTCCCGGCTGGTCTAGCAGAGGAACATTCGCGTCGTTGGGATTGGCGGTCAGCGTAGTGCTGCAATCCGTCTTCAAGCCGTTACCCGCGTCGGTGTTGAATGGATCAACCGAGCACTGAGCGCCGTACTTCGCGACCGAGAAACTCCAGTGGCCGTTCGATCCGTTCTCGGCGCTTTGCGCCACCCAGGGAAGCATCACCATGGTCATCAGAGGATGGCTGCCTGCCTTCTTCACGTCGGTGATGAATTTGGCTGAATCCGCATCTCCGATTTCGGTGTAGTTGAAGTCTTCGTAGTAATAGTCATTCGCGGCGTTGTAAGTGAAGAGCTTCCAGTTATAGCGCGAGGTGGCATTGCCTCCCCAGCGAACCACGGTCAGGCCGCTGTCGGTGATGGTCGGCGCATCTTGCGGATAAGCGCCTCCGTAAACGTAAGAGCTGATCGGATGCCGGTTGCTGAGCGCGTCGACCGTGGCGTCAATGTTCACGGTACCGGGCGTGGCAGCTGAAGAAGAGTCCGTTTGAGCAGGAGCGGCTTGTGCTTTCGTTTCCGGACTGCCGGCATGAGAGGCAGTCACGACGAGCAGAGTTAGACAGAGCGAGGCAAGCGAACGAGCGTAGGGGTACATAAGGGGAGGACCTCCGTTGAGGCGAGTCTAGCGCGCGGTTTACGAACGAACGCGCACAGAAGTGCATCGCGTTCGGAAATCCGGAAATGCGATTGGTCTTAATCCATCAGCGAGCGCGAATCTTGAACCACGAAGGACACGAAGGTGCACGAAGGATCCGATCTCCTTGGTGCGACTTGGTGCCCTTCGTGCTTCCAACTCGTCATCAAGCGGGCGCCACGCGCATGCTCATGTCGGCTGCGTGAGTCGAGTGGGTGAGAAGTCCCACCGATATGAAATCCACGCCGGTGTCGGCATAGGCGCGAACGTTTTCCAGGCGAATGCCTCCGGAACACTCAATCGGAATACGCCCGCCGGATTTTCGTTCATCTAGCATCGAGCAGCGCTCGACCGCGCGGCGCACGTCCTCGGGAGACATGTTATCGAGCAGGATCGCTTCCGCGCCGTTTGCCAGAGCAACTTCCAACTCGTCGAGCGTTCGAACCTCGACCTCGATGGGCTGCGAGCCGCGCCGGTTGCGGTGAGCACGCTCGAGAGCCGGTGCGATGCCACCTGCGAGCGCAATGTGATTGTTCTTGATCAACACGCCATCGGAGAGATCGAGGCGATGATTCTGTCCGCCGCCGCAACGCACGGCATATTTATCGATGACGCGCAGTCCGGGAGCGGTTTTACGCGTGTCGAGAACGCGTGCCCGCGTACCGGAGACTGCCTCTACGAACTTGCGCGTAAGAGTCGCGATCCCGCTCATGCGCTGCAGGAAATTCAGGATCACGCGCTCGCAGGAGAGAATCACGCGCGCGTTGTGACGGATCACCGCAACCGACTGCCCGGGCCGCAGCCGCACGCCATCGAAAATTTCCGGATGCGTTGTGACCTCGTAGTGCGCAGTGACGGCTCCGTCGAGAGCGGCGTACACATCGAGGATGCGAGCCACGCATCCGATTCCTGCGAGAATGCAATCCTGCCTGGCGATGACGGTCGCGGCCGCCCGCTGGTTCGGATCAATGCAGGCGTAACTGGTCGCATCGCGCGTCGCCCGGTCTTCGAGCAGCGCGTTCTCCAGAATCGCCGTAAGCCTTCGTGAATTCCAATCCATAAATGCTCGTGTAGCGACGGGCGCCTCGCCCGTCCCGGCGTGGTCGAAGACCCGCCGGCCCCGGCACTAACCGCAGCCCAGTTCCTTCATTTTGCTAACCGTCTTTTCCTTGAGCACAGCCAGTTCCGACTGCTGCTTGCGCAAATTCTCGACCACGTTCTGCGGAGCCTTCGCCAAGAACTGCTCGTTGCCAAGCTGCCTCAGTCCGCTCCCGATGCCTTTCTCCAGTCTCTCGAGTTCTTTTTTCAAGCGCTCGCATTCGCTGGCGACGTCAATCTTGCGCTCGTAGACCACGTGAACGTCGAATCGAGCCGTGCTGCGCGCACCAGGAAGTTTCGCCAGAGAGTGTTCCACGAACGTGATCTTCTCCACATTAGCGGTACGGTCAGACAGTACGGAGTTCCGATTCTGCTCGATGAGTCTCCGGATCTCCGGCTCATGCGCGAACACTTCGATCGGCACCTTGACCTTCGGCTCGACTTTCAATTCCGCGCGCAGATTCCGGATGTTCACGATCAGATCCTGCAGGATCGCCATCTCTGTTTCCGCCGCGAGATCAAACTGCGCCTCGTCCGCCTGCGGATACGGCGCCAAGGCGATCGACTTGAGCGCCGGCTTGCCCTCGTGCATGGCCTGCCAGATTTCTTCCGTGATGAACGGCATCACGGGATGCAGCAGGCGCAGCGAAGCATCGAACAAGACGACCAGGTTCGCGCAAGCAATCTTCGCTGCACTCTTGTCAGCACCCTCTTCGAAGTTCAACCGCGGCTTAATCAGTTCCAGATACCAATCGCAGAACTCGCCCCAGAAAAAGTCGTAAATGCTGTTCGCCGCCTCGTGAAAGCGATACGTGGCCAGCGCATCATTGACATTCGCCGCAACGCGATTGAACCGGGAGAGAATCCAGCGGTCTTCGAGTGTAGCGACGGTGAAGCCGCTCACTCCCATTTCGTGGTCGGGGCTGCCAGGACTTTGTCCCGGCCGGACGGCCGAGGGCGGCTGTCCCCACACAAAGCTGAGGCGATCTACATTCATGAACATGAATCGCGCCGCATTCCAGATCTTGTTGGCAAAAGCCCGATAACCCTCGGTCCGGCTTTCGTTGAAAGCAATGTCAGTCCCCGGCGCAGCCATGGCGGCCAAAGTAAACCGGGTCGCATCGGTCCCAAAACGTTCGATCACATCAAGAGGATCGACAACGTTCCCCTTGGTCTTGGACATCTTCTGCCGCTCGGCGTCGCGCACCAGCGCGTGGATGTACACCTGCCGAAAGGGCACGCTGTCGTTCCTCTTGTCTCCCCAACCACTCGCCTTCTTGATCGCCGCATCCTGTTCGTGCCCCTGCATGAAGTGGCAGCCAAACATGATCATGCGCGCGACCCAGAAAAACAGAATCTCGTATGCCGTAATCAGCAGCGTGGTCGGATAAAACACCGCCTGATCCCGCGTCTTCTCCGGCCATCCGAGCGTCGTGAACGGTAGAAGCCCGGAGGAGAACCACGTGTCTAAAACGTCAGGCACCTGCTCGAGTTTCGCGCCGCCGCATTTCGTACACTTTGCAGGCGCCTCGCGCGCTACAATCACTTCCTTGCACGAGCCGCAGGTCCACGCCGGAATGCGATGTCCCCACCACAACTGCCGCGACACACACCAGTCGTGGATGTTGTTCATCCAGTTCAAATAAATAGTGCTGTAGTTTTCGGGGACGATGGTGATCTCGCCGCTCTCCACAGCCTCTCTCGCACGGTCGGCGAGCGGCTTGATCTTGATGAACCACTGCTCCGATAACCGCGGTTCGATGATCGTGCCGCAGCGCTCGCACTTCCCGATCGCGAGCGCGTAATCCTTCTCGGCGACCAGGAATCCCTGCTCGCGCAAATCGTGCAGCACACGCTTGCGGGCTGCGAAGCGATCGAGCCCCGCGTACGCGCCGGCATTCTGGTTCATGTGCGCGTGCTCGTCCATGACATTGATCTGGGGAAGATTGTGACGCTTGCCCGCCTCGAAATCGTTGGGATCGTGAGCCGGCGTGATCTTCACCGCTCCGGTGCCAAACTCCGGTTGCGCGAGTTCGTCGATGATGATCGGGATCTCCCGATTCATCAACGGCACGAGGACTTTTTTGCCGTGCAGACGCGTGTAGCGCTCATCCTTCGCGTTCACGGCAATCGCCGTATCGCCCAGGATCGTCTCGGGCCGCGTCGTCGCAACCGTGATGAACTCAGAAGTCCCGATTACGGGATAGCGCACTTCCCACAGCTTTCCCGCGACATCCTCGTGCTTCACTTCGAGGTCAGAGATCGCGGTCCCGTGCCACGGGCACCAGTTCACGATGTAATTGCCGCGATAGATCAGTCCTTCTTCATAGAGCCGGACAAACACCTCGCGCACCGCGTGCGAGAGATTTTCGTCCATGGTGAAGTATTCACGGTCCCAGTCGACGGAGGCGCCGAGCCGCTTCATCTGGTCGAGGATCGCGCCGCCATACTCGCGCTTCCATTCCCAAACGCGCTCCACAAACTTCTCGCGGCCCATCTCACGCCGCTTCTTGCCTTCTTTTTCGAGCTGCTTTTCAACCATCATCTGCGTCGCGATGCCGGCATGATCAGTCCCCGGCAGCCACAGCGTGATGAATCCCCGCATGCGATGCCAGCGCACGACGATGTCCATCTGCGTCTGGTTCAGCATGTGTCCCATGTGCAGACGTCCGGTCACGTTCGGCGGCGGCAGCAGCAGCGTGAACACGGGCCGCGTTTCGCCGAGTGGCGGCGTGGGTACAGAGAAGAGTTTTTCTTTGATCCAGTATTCGGCCCAGCGCATTTCAATCGCGCCAGGCTCGTAGGATTTGGGAAGTTCGTGCGGCATAGAAAACAGTCAGCACTCAGCCGTCAGCAATCAGCCAGTCGAAGGCGTTGTTCGCGGTTCAACTGACGGCTGACTGCTGAATGCTGAGTGCTCCTCTGATCTTACAGGCGCGAGAAAAGAAGGGTCAAACCTGGCGCGGGGTATATGTGTATGTGATGTCGAGATGTACACACTCCGAGGTTCGATGATTTCAGGGCAGAAGAGCTCTTGATCAGCGTCAGAGCAAGTCAACACAACTGAGATCAGCCCACCCAAAATGGAATGAACTCGTCATGCGACGGCCGTCGGACTTAGCGTGAGCATATTCGAACTTTAATCGCTGGAGCTCGTGAAACACTCAAATCTGGACTTAATCGAAAGAAATCGAAATTTGAGTGCAATCGCTGACTGCAACAGTTGCCATTGCCCAGGCTGTTTGGTTTCGTGATTCAGGTTCTTGAGAAGACGAACCCTACTCGCCAATTTCGCATATTTGTCGTCATTATTGACAATTCTCCATTCGGGTGTACTGTGTGGGTGCACGATCCTCGCTCCTCTCCCAGGGCCAAGTTGAAAGACCAGGCTGAAACGGCCTGCGGGCTCCGAACCCTCTCGGGAAATTCTGGCATTTCGATTACGACTGAAAGGAGAAGACTCCAATGACAATAAAGTCCTTTGCCAACCTTGCGGGAGCCATCGTGTTGGTTGCGATCGTCCTTGCGGCCATGTCGATTAAGGCGCCTCGCGTTCGAGCGAATGATGATGACGATGAGTCGAGAATCCAGATCGGTTTGAAAATCGCGCCCGTCCAACTAAAGATGGAAGGTCGAGACCGGGCGAAAGTAGGGCTAGGCAGCTACCTGGTCAACGCTGTGGGCGACTGCAATGGGTGCCACACCAGTGGCTCGGCCCCACTTGGCCTTTACCCCTACGTTACAGGCAACAACCCATACTTTAACCAGCCGGAGACAATCGATCCGACTGTCTACCTGGCTGGCGGCACCCCTTTCGGCACAGTCGGGACTCCTACCGGGCCTAACGGGTATGGAGGTCCAACCATCATCACTCGAAATCTGACCCCGGACAAGAATGGGCGGCCCGAAGGCGGTCACACGCTTGACGAGTTCAAGCAGATCATGCGGCATGGCACCGACTTCGACCATATCCATCCAACCTGCACGCCAGAACAGATTACGGCGATTATGGGAGGGGCCACGCCAGCCTGCATTCCCACTGGCCCCATCGTTTTCGATGCGGCGGGCGATACCTACAACAACATCCCGGACGGTGATCTTCTCCAAATCATGCCATGGCCAACATTTTCGAACATGAGCGATCACGACCTCGAGGCCATCTACGAATACCTGAGCGCCGTCCCTTGCCTCGACAACACGTGGAGCACGCCTCCGGCAGGTGCCCCCAACGAGTTACGGAATGATTGTGGGAACGATGCGGCCATGAGAGCTCCCGCAGGTCAAGCTCTCAGAGCACGCAAGCACCGCTGAATCCTGTGGGGAGAAACCCAGTTAGGCTAGGAAGACTGTTCCCCATCCTGACGTGCGTTGGTTTGCGCGTTAGGGTGGGGAATTTCCTGACCATCGCCTCGATAGGGGTGCAATGCTAGTCTCCGCCACCACTGCCCGGATGCGGCCTCCGTTACCGGTTGGCAAAAATCGCCATTTCAATCATCCAGTCAAAACGTGCAATCGCCTGCTCTAAACAGTTGAAGATTTTTCGGCGGCATTATTGGCGGGCATGGAAATCACAACGCTGACTCTATCCGCCGTTCGCCGCGGTTCGTTGTGAGGCCACTGCCTGCCACTTTCCATTCTGCATTATGAAGCTGTCGGTGAACACAATCGTGGGTTTCAGGGATTGCCCCTGGAACGTACCGGCCTGCGCAGCCGTTCCCGTTACGACCGCAAAGTTACCATACGGGAAAACACGCATATTCGAGAGCTTGATTGACCCCATTTTCAGGTCCCCCGATTTCAGGACCGCCAGCACGGCGCGCTTGTCGCTCCGGTGTCCTTCCTCGTCAGTGTCGACGTAGCTGTTGACCAGCAATGTATCAAGCGCCACCAGGTCCGCCTTCACGAGTGCCGCAACCCATCGATTCTCGATATCCAACAGGGCTGATTCCGACGATCCGGTGCTATGCTGCGCCTGCGCTCCGTAGAGACAGACAAGCATCACTCCCCACCTCAGAACTCGCATTGATGTCATGGGATTCCTCCGAGAATCAAAACATCTTATCAGCGGTTTCCATAGCTTTGCGGAGCGCGATTCGTGTGAGTACGAAAGGTTAGGTCACCTGATTGGCGTAATATCCCCGTTACGCTTAAAACCCCTTCGATGACGGGCTGGCCTCCCCCCTCGACCACCGTTGACGGCTCCATGCGCCAGGCGAAGACGCAGCGGTATCGGCTGAAATGCCATTACTCACTTGTGCATAAAAAGTTTGTAAAAAGTGGCTAGGTACGCGTCGGTTGGGGCGCTTTTCCATTTAAGGTGCTGAACATGACTGCACTCTTTATCATCGGACTAGTGATCGTCGCGCTTTGGTTGGCGAAGGTCATGCTGAAAGAGAACTAAATTCATTGGTTGCGGCGTGGCAGTCTTCTAAGTGCGTCTTGAACGCCGCGATCAGATCCGCGACACGGTCCACCTGCGCGTCTTGCAAGAGAATTAGCATTCACCGCTTTGTACAGCCCACGCCGCTTTTGGTCAACTGGCGTAATATCCCTTTACACTCAGAATCGGGAGACGACGCTATCCCCTGGCACTTGAGGCGCTGGCGATGGTTTTCATTTTTTCCCCTTTTTGGGATGCTTCCCAGATGATGGCGAGGATCCGTTTCCAGGAACGGCAACCTTTCGAATGCCTGCTAGGTAGGCCATGATAAAAACGAAAAACTGATTACTTTTGAGGAGCACAGGCCAGCTCCTATCGGCCTTATCTTTGTTTTTTCCAGCATAGTCAAGGATGCACAGGAGGTGCTCCTGAATGAGCCGAGATCCTCCCGTGCTCAATATCTCAGGAAGTTCGGAAGGATCCTTTCCCTGTAGTTCGACAAGATCCTTGAAGAGCGTCCCACAAAGGAATAGCGAACACTGCGCCATGACTTGATGAATTATGTCGCTGTGCTGGGCCGCTAACTGATCCCCAAGGACGGGCGTGTATGCGGCCTTGATGTCATCGGAAGCCTGCACTTTGCGGCGGATTGCCGAGAATTTACGTACAAAGTCGTCCACAAATGTCTTGATTTTGTGGGCTATGATCATTTTCTCTGCTGTCAGTTCAGCCGAGAATATTCTTTCGTAGTTCCCTCCATCTTCGAGCGACAAGAAGATTTTCTTAGGATTTTTCTTCGCAACTTCGGACTGACCGTAAAATGTCGCAGTGTATGCCTGTGCGCCATCTTTCAGGCGGATAATCCTGCCTTCCAAGGAATGCCCAATTCGCTGTTGGATTTCCCGCTAATTCCTCTGGCGTAGCACTTTTCAGTTCTCCCTCTCTTCGTTCCAAATACCAGCCCAGAGCCCAGAGCCGCGAGAGAATGGTCAAGTTGAACAACTCGCGGGTCGTTTGAGCGTAAGAATCCAGTTCCCAACTGATTTTGGTTGTTCTGGTTTACGGCAACATTATTGGCGAAGTCTTTGTCGCCGCTGGAAGCGATTCCACGCGCTGGAACGAGAAGTTCCGGCCTGAGGGATCCCTTCTTGTACGCACGGAACAATAGAACAATACGCGAATCGTCTGACCGCCGTTCAAACCAAAGCGCTCTTTGTAATCTGGGCCATTTTGAGTGAATAGGGATGTCACGCCAACCGATCATGAAGCCGATCTATCAGTTCCCCGAACTGCTCGATTCTGAACCATTTCCGCCGCTTCGTCCCGGCTCACTCCCATCGACGCTACCTGTTTCCGCGATTCGAGTATTCGGGATTAGCCGCAGGCATCTTTCGCAATTACCGTCACATTCCTCGATATTGTAGTTCTCGTCCAGACGCTTGAGGCGTTCGGCTTCGGCAACGGCTTCATCTTCCGTCCCGAAAGCCTGCCAATCGACTTTCGAATTTGCCCAGCGAATATGGTAGTGATTCATGGATGCCGCCCCTAATTTGTTTCAGAACATTTATAAATCGCCGCACCGGCGCGGCACCCGTAGAGAAACAAACATTTTCCAGAGAGTCATCTTTAGTGCGCCCTCGCGAAACTAAGACAATATCTAATAACGCCAATGAGAGGCGATTGGATTTGTACTCTGGAATTTTTTTTCGCGCTCCCGGGTTCACGATCATATTTTGTTGTTTTCCATCAATCCGGCGGCACAGTTTTGACGTTTTCATCAGATAGGCGCGCGTAGGCAACTGGGAAGGGATATACCCGGATCAGTGCGCTCTGCTCTCTTGACTGGCAAGTTTTGCCCCTGCATTATTTATGGCGTGCAGGAGCCGGTGACGAAGAAACTCGGCGATGTTCTCTATGCCGATAAGTCAAAACTTCGTGTGCCCGAGGAGGAGTGGCTAAAGGTCCTCCGGGCCATTGCGGGCGGTGACCAGGCGGCTCTGCATTTTCTGTACGAGCAAACGCATCGAATCGTCTTTACGTTGATCGTACGGATAACGATGAATCGAGAAACGGCCGAGGAAGTCACGCTTGACGTGTTCTATGACGTGTGGCGAAAGGCCTCGACCTATGACCCTGCCAATGGATCCGTCATCGGATGGATCATGAATCAGGCACGCAGCCGGGCGATTGATCGTCTGCGGTTCGATCAAAGGAAAAAAAGAGTAAACACGTATCCGCACAGCTTACTGCCGACAACGGACATCGTTGATCCGCAACAGGCCTCCCTGTTTGAGGAGCAAAGCCGGCTGTTACGGGATGCGCTCAACGTCCTGACTACGGGGGAACGGAAAGCGATCGAAACTGCATTTTTCTCCGAATTGACTTACGAACAGACGGCAATAAAATTGAATGAGCCGCTTGGAACCGTGAAGACACGAATCCGCTCCGGACTGGAAAAACTTCGAGTGGCGCTCGGATTGAAGGCAACAGGATGAATTCGAAATCCGGCACGCACAGTCAGGAACATCTGGATCTCGTGTTTCTGTTTGCATTACAGGCGCTTTCTCCTCGCGAGATTGCTTCTGTTGAAGCTCAAATTTTGTCATGCGAGGATTGCCAGCAGGAAATTGAGACGCTGCGGCCCATTGTGAGGTCTTTTGTCGGCTGGTCCACTGATGTGTTGCGCCCGACGGACTCATTATGGGGGAGGCTCGCGAAGCGAATCGCCCGCGGAGCGGACACACGGCCGTACGTGCCTCCCTTGGAAGCGTCGGCTAAACCAGAGTGGGAAGAAGCGGCGCCAGGTATCCACGTCAAAATACTCGCGAGGAACGCTGAAATTGACAGTGTGAGTATGCTGGTCCGGCTTGATCCGGGAACCGATTACCCCGCGCACCAGCATGCGGGCATCGAAGAATTGCATCTTCTCCACGGCGTATTGAAGGTTGATGACAGGACGCTATATCCCGGCGATTTCATCCACGCTGAGGCGGGCAGCGTCGATCATCGTGTGTGGAGTGAAACTGGCTGTACCTGTTTTCTGATGACGTCGACCGAAGACGCCCTTTTCTGACAACTACCGCTGACAGGCCATTACACTCGAATTTCAATTCCATTCGTTTTCGGTTCAGTGTCTTACGTCCCGCGACACCTCAATGCGCACGGCACGGCAGCAAAAAAAGACGATTGATCTTTATTGAGTGGTTGTATTGCATTTCAGCATGAGCCGTTCTGACGTTGATCAAGGGATCAAGGAGTGTTCCACCCTGAAATCACCACACCTCGGAGTGTGTACATCTCGACATCACATACACATATACCCGTCAAACCTGGCGCGGGGATAGTCGGTGAACACGGAGTAAAGGACCGGCCAAAATCTTGCCGGCCCTTCACCCCTTGACTCAATCAGTCGTCCAAGCGGAGCATCGCGTGGCTGGAAACGTACGCCGCCACAGATTGCCCAAGCGCGTTGCCGCGCACACAGGACGTTCTGAAGTGAATGCCACCAAATACCCTGGCATCGGCAATCTCAGCGACAGCCGCCGAGAAGCTAGGGAAGGATCGTGTACCCGGCCGGATTTCGGATATGACCGAGAATGCCGTATTGTCGCCGAACGCGGCGGCCAGGATATATGCGGCCGAACCGCTGACGGTGGAGTGGCCGGATGGATACTCGGGATGCGGCGGAGTGCCGGACGGTAAAGCGTCCAGCCACGGGGTCCATCCGGTATCAGGATCCGTGCTCGCATTCCCATCCGTATCTCCGGCACGAATCGCCGTGATCGGACGCCAGAAGACGTATCGGTACTTGGAGTCCCAGCAAGCGATCCCGGCATCTGCCATGGCCACGTTCAGCAACGCAAACAAGTGCGCGTTCTCCGTCAAACTCAAACCCCGGCTTACAGATATCTCCGATGCAACCCGGTTCCAGATGACAGCCGCGTTTCCGGCCCAAAATAGAACCAGCTCAGACTGATCATCGGTGCGGAGCGAGCCGGAGTAGACGCCCATGGTCTTGATCTCGTTGTAGTCGGCTGCATACTCAGGACTGTTAAGGGCATTCGGAGGCGGAAGCCGGAACTGAGACGGTCGCGTCAAGACCCAAGGGGTCATCGTCGCGAATTGCGGGCCCGCTCCGCTTGCATTCAGCAATGGAGTGGGTCGCCACACTCCTACGGCTAATGGCGAGGTCTCCATGCCGAGCACGCCGACGAAGGGCGGTGGTGGCGGTGAAATTCCGTCCGTCGAACGAATGCTCAGAATCGTGCTGGCGACCGTTTGCCCCCATGCGACGCCTGCCTGAACGGATTTGGCGCTCTCCGTCGCGGAAATCGCTGCTATGGATGCGTCGCGCTTGGTAGCAAGAGATCCCGCCTGCGCCGGATAAACGGCACTCAGGACGACGTACGCCGCCTGCACTGCGGCAGCATGCCGTGAGGCGTACCCTGGAGCGTTTGGCTTCACGTATAAGGCTCGGTACTGCGGGTGCACGCCGTTGACTGCATCAAACATGGATCCAGCGACCAGGGCGGTGATTCGCGTAGATGCCAGAGGGCTGCTCGCCCCTGTGAGCACGGCGTCGTTCATAATGCCGATCCATTGCAGCACAGGATCGGGGGCGGAAGCGGCGGCAGGCGTGGGATTAACGGTGGCCAGACCCACAAGCAGGGTGATCAGAAACAGTGTTGCGTTTGGAAATGAACGGTTTTTGACAGACATTCTCTTACCCTCCCCTTCAAAGGATTTGATTCTGGGGGGTGCTTGTCGCCGAAGCCCCAAGCGATTCGGCGTTCTTGCTTCGGCGACTACTCTGCCGTAAAAGGGAACCCAAGTCTCAGGGAAGTTCTAGGAAATCTCTAGGATTTGGTATAGTGTGTGGCAACAATCCCCCACCGGGTCCCAGACCGTTCTTCCCGAACCAAGTAACGTTTTCCGCAGCTCAGGATGCGACATGAGCCAGTATCGTTTTGGGGAGTTTGTCCTCGACTCGGAAACCCGCCAGCTCCTGCGGGCGTTTCAGCCGCGCCATGTTTCTCCGAAAGCCTTTCATCTTCTCGAGGCACTGGTCGCGAGCCGGCCCCGCGTGTGGTCGAAGAGAGAGCTGCAAGATCTTCTGTGGCCCGACACAACGGTCGTCGAAGCCAACCTTCCAAATCTCGTCGCTGAAGTTCGTGCTGCGCTTGAGGATGATCCGCAATGTCCGCGCTATGTCCGCACCGTTCATCGCTATGGATATGGGTTCATGGAACCTGCGTCTTCTCCCGTGCTGCCGCGCATTCTGCAGTCCGCAATCACGGGCGCCGCCGAATTTGTCGGCCGCGAGGAAGAACTGGCAGCCATGGATCGAGTCTGGCAGGGCGTCAAGATCGGAAGCCGGCACGTAATGTTGGTGGCAGGAGAAGCGGGGATCGGAAAGACCCGTATCATCAGCGAGTTTGCCCGACGTTGTCTTTCGGCAGGAGCCACAACTTTGGTGGGCCACTGTGACGAGGAAGCTCTGACGCCCTATCAGCCCTTCGTTGAGGCCCTGACGCAGCTCGTGAACCAGTTCACGGATGCGGAACTTGGGCAACAAGTGCGGGATGGCGACCTCACACCGGAGGTGGCGCGCATTGTCCCGAACCTGACTGCACGCCTACCCGAGCTCGACCGTGGGGCAGTGGTAGACCCAGAAAGCGAGCGCTTCCGACTTTTCCAGGCGGTCGATCGGCTGTTCAGCAGTGCATCGCAACGTACTCCTCGACTGGTCTTGCTCGACGACCTCCATTGGGCCGACAAATCCTCTCTGTTGCTGTTGCGGCACCTGGCCCGCGGAGCGCCCTCGACGGCAATGTTCCTGATTGGAACGTATCGCGCCGATGAGGTTGAGCGGACGGCGCTGGGCGCTCTGCTGGCGGACTTACAACGAGATCAAGTCGCTGCCCGGTTGGCTCTGCCGGGATTGAAAGTGGATGATGCGGAACGGCTGGTCCAGGCGATCACTGGGCGACGCCCCGCTCGAGCGTTCATGAAGTCGCTGACGAGCGAGACCTCTGGAAATCCTTTCTTCATCCGCGAAGTGGTCCAGCATCTTAAGGACGCCGGCGAGTTGGACGTAGTGGATGGAACCAAGCCTGCCTGGCCCGCAGCGAAACCATTCGTGCCGGAGAGTGTCAAGGAAGTCATCAACCAACGCTTGGTGCGGCTCGATGAGCAATGCAATCGGGCGCTCTCCCTGGCGTCGGTGCTGGGCCGCGACTTCCGTCTCGATGTGCTCGCTCGAGTAGGCGCATTCAACGAAGACGAGTTGCTGGACACTCTCGAAGCGGCGCACTCGGCGGGCCTTGTTGTTGAGGAGCACGGCGTTCAGGGGCGGTTCAGTTTTTCGCACGCTCTCATCCGCGAGGTGCTGTACGAAAAGCTGTCAGAAACTCGCCGTATTCGGCTACATTCTCGAATTGCCGAAGTTCTGGAGAGTACTTCTCCCGCCGATGCGCTGCCCCTCGCCGACCTGGCTTACCACTTCGTTCAAGCGGCGCCGCTGAACGGCTACGAGCGGGCAGTGGACTATGCCATACGCGCCGCCCGCGAAGCGACAGAGTCTCTCGCGCATGAAGAAGCAGCTCAGTTCTATGAGTTGGCATTGCAGGCTCTGGCCCACCAGCCACCGGCACGCGAGATTGATGATTTGCGTGCCGATCTCCATGTCAAGCGTGGCAATGCGCTGGCCAGCGTAGGCAATTGGCCTGCTGCGAAGGTTGCTTTTGAGGCCGCGGTTCAATTTCTTGACCCAAGCCGCTTCGAATGGCGCGCGGAACTCCTGCTTAAGCTGGCCATGGTGAATTTCTGGCTGCTCGATATTGCAGCCTTGCGCCCTCTCGTGACCGAGGCTCTGGAACTGGCGGAGCGCGTCGACCGACACGATCTGGCCGCCGAAGCTCTGGGATGGCTCGGACGGGCAGCACAGGCGGACGGAAATCTGGAAGCTGCCATGGAGGTGGACCGCAGGGCGCTCGCAACGCCCGGCGTGTCCACGACCGGCGCACTGGTGTTCTCACCGCTCACCTTATATCTGGCCGGTGAACTTCCAAGTGCCCTTAAGCTGGCGCGCAAGATTCTGGATGGGGCGCGTACTTCGGGAGAAAGCAGTGCCCTCATTTACGCTTTGACGCACTATGGATTGGCACTCGCGGCGAACGGTAACTACTCGGAGGCCGCAGCCACATTCGATGAAGTACGTGAATTTGCAAGATCCTGCGGTGCCTTTCCCCTGCTCGCCCGAGCAACTGCGATGGCTGCCGGATGGCGCCTGGATGTGTTCGACTTCGCGAAGGCGGAAGCGCTGCAATGCGAAGCCCGCGAGATCGCTTACCAAGCTGCCTTCGTACCCTCTCAGGCAAGCGCGGGAATCGACTTGCTGATGTCCTTCGCTCGTCAGGGAAATCCAGGCCGGGCCGAGCCGCTTATGCGCGAAGTGGAGGACGCAGTTGTGAAAGCACGCGGCTGGCATGAGTGGATGTTTCGCATGCGCCTGGAACAGGCGCGTGCGGAACTCGCTCTTGCGCGCGGTGACTGGTCCACAGCCATCACGCACGCCACCTTCGCCATGAAGCAGAGCCAGGCGGTGGCTCGGGGCAAATATGAAGCGGCAGCGCGGGCGGTGCGCGCTCAAGCGCTTGAGGCATCCGGGAGAATGCCGGAGGCCATGCTGGAGGCGAACGCTGCCTGGGAAAAGGCCCGGAAGGTCGGCGATCCTGCTCTGCAAGTCAGAGTTCTCGCACCGCTGCTGCAGATCATTGGGGACGATAACTTGCTGCATCAACTGCGAGCCATTGTCGGCAACGTCCTTGCAGCGCTTCCGCCAGATTCGCGGCAGGCCTTCGAGCGAGCCCCTGTTCTGTGGACACCACTCATGGCCCGCTCCTGACCTCGCCGGCACGGCTCTTCACCGCCCGGTCACGCCCCTGCCGGACGCAAGGTCGTGCATGGCATGGCGCAAAGATGCTCAATATATGGGGTAAGGGCGTAGTTTCTGATAGCCGGGAGTTCATTCGATCATGGACCGATGAAGATCCGGTGTGCCTGCTGCTACTTTTTCTTTCCCAGCTTGCGCGCAATCTCTTCAACAATCTTGGGGCGCATATCGGCGAGGACGCTGTCGACGATGCTGGCGATCTCGGGATCGGAATCGAACGAACCCGCCACTTCTTCCGGCTTGCTCTCGGCACCAGCGGCGACCGCCATGGCAGCCCTATCCTCGGGAATAGAGTCTTCCGATTCCTTCCGGGACGCCTCTGCCGGGTTGTCCGTCTTCGAACCTCCGGTCTCGCGGATCTTTCTCCAACTGGCCCATGCGGCGGCCGTTTCCGTTTCTCTCTTTGCCATTTCGTCTGACCCTCCTGCCCTCGATGTACTGGAAACCGGCACCGGCTCCGTGGATGCTTCCTCCGACTTCGATTCCTCTTCGTGCCTTTCTGCCTCTGCCGCTGGCTCAGGAGTCTCTGTCACCAGGGCGGCCGGTTCATCCTGAGTCCGTTCGGATTGAGGCTGATCCTGGGGCACCGCAGCTTCGGTCGTTGTCTCCAAGCCTACGGCTTGCTGCGCTGATTCTGCCCCTTTTGGCTGTTCCTCTACTTTCGCTTCGATCTTTTCCTCGACCTTCGGCTCAAACTTCTCTTCGGTCTTGTCTTCGATCTTCTGCTCCGGATTGGCTTCTGCATCAGGTGCTGCCGCCGGGGACTCGAGCGCCGCGGCCTGGAGAGATTTGTCGGTGATCGGTTCTGGCGAAGTTGCACTCCGTTCCGCTTCGTACTTCGCGGCGACAGCTTCCAACTCTTTCACGGCGGCGCTGATGGCTTCCGTCGCTGCCACCGAAACCGCGGCCAGAGGCTGCGCTACTTCGGGCGCTGGTATGGCCGGAATGGAAGCAGCGGCTTCCGCAACTGGAGGTTCCACGGTGACGACGGGTGCTTCAATCGCTTCAGTGACGGCAGGTTTCGCCGCAGGAGTCGCCGACGTGATTACAGCATGACCGCCTTCCGCGGCTGCAAAAGCTGCGTACGCCTTCTGCATTTCCTGCTCGAGCGAAACTGCAGCCTCGTCGGGAGCCACCGCTACGGCTACAGCGGTCCAGCGCGACGGCGAGGCGTCTGCGGCGGCGGCTACCGCCATGGTCACGGGTTCCTGTGTCGGACTTGCGGCGCCATTCGTACCTGTTCCATTTCCCGGTATTGGAAAGTGTACCGCCATCATTTGCGTCTCCAGGCCCATCATGGCGGTCATAGCGTCCGCCTGGATGGAGACAATTTCTGGCCTCGTACTCTTGGTCTCAATCTCAATCTTGTCGACTGGCTGTTGCTCGGCGAACGTTGCGGGAGGCGCTGCAGCGGCTACTTCCGGCATTGGTGCGGACTCGGGCGGCCGAACTTCTACTTTTTCTTTCTGGGGCTCTTTGCTCTCCGGCTTCCCAACCTCTGCAACCTCAACTTTGGGAGCCTCGCTCTCGGTGGGCACCGTGACGGGCATTTCCGCAGGTGCTGGCGATCTCTCCTCCACAACCTTGCCCTTGATCTGGGCTGCTGCGGCCGCGAGCGCCGCGATCTCTTCGGGGGTAACGTCTTTGGGCAAGCCCTCGGGCGCTAAAGCGCCAACGTTGACGTTGGCTTCTTCGGCCGACGAAGCTGGGACGCGCATGACCTGGACGGGCATCGGCTCAACCGCCGTGTGCGTGATTACCGTCCGCAGATCTTTGTTAACCGCGTTGTAGATCGCCGGATTGTCGACATTCTCTTCCGCTAGCTTTTCCTGTTTCTTCTTCGACGGAAAAGCGATGCGCCTCTTCCATCCCGTATCGTCTTCCTCGATGGCCATGGTCTTGTCGTACCGGCCCTCTTCGATCGCCGCCGTGGCGCGGGCAAAGCGTCCCGGTTTCGAGGAGTCTGCTCGAGGCACAACCTTGTCTTCCAGCTTGCTCAGGGCGCTCAGCAACTCGCTGGCTTCAAAGGGTTTGACGATAAAACCATCGGCGCGGACGCGCTTGGCTTCTTCCGGCTTGAAAGGTTCAAGTTTTCCAACTGTGAGCAGAACCGGAATCCGCGAGGTTTCGCCCACCTCTTTGAGGCGCTGGCACACCTCCAGCCCGCTATAGCCGGGCATGTAGACGTCGAGGACGATCAGGTCGGGCTTCTGTTCCGCAATCTTCTTCAGAGCCGCCGATCCGTTGTTGACGGTGATGACTTCATACCCCGCGTCCGCGAGGATTTTCCGCCCCATATTCTGGGCGGTCACGCTGTCGTCGGCGAGCAGTATCTTCCTGGCCAAAGGTTTCCTCTGAAGAGGGGAGATACCGCGAAGGTAACCTGTGCCTCAACCTAAGTCAATGATCCGGAAGGGAAGTAATACGTTACCAGTGGTCAGCACCTAGTGCGTAGGACGTATCCAGGGACAGCGGGACCGCCGCCTCGGCTGTCCGACGAAGCGGAGCGAGGAGCGCCGCAAAACGAATCCGCACAGTGGACTAAAGCTGCCGGCTGAGGCTGCCTTCAGAACGGATTAATCTTCTTCAGCCCCTTCTTCTTCTTTCGCTTGCTGCTAGAAAGGTCCTGATCGCTGGCCGGAGTCGAGTCATCAGCCTTCGACGCGCTGCTCGAGGACGGCTGGTTCTGAATCTCGTTCACTTGATTCGGCGGTGGCAACGATGTGTCTGTACCCGAATCCGTGGGCTTCAACTCGTTCGGATCCGATGGGGCATTCGGTTTGAGTTCATTGGGATCTGGCCCCGCCGATGTTCCAGGCGGCGTAGCCGCCGGGGGCGCACCGAACGGCGCATTAGGATTGACCTCATTTCCTGTGGGCGGAGCCCCACTCGCGCCGGGCTGGTCTGGCTTTACAACTTCCACTCCCACTTTGTTCCCGCCGCCGCCCCCAGCAGATTCCATGAAGGCTCTCGCCTCCTCTTTCTGCACGGTGACCGCACTAATGGGTTCGGCCTCAACCAGGTTCGGCTCGCCTACCGCGGTCGCACGCGAGACGTCCGGGCCCTTCTTGATCAGGCTCATCATCTGGCCCATCATCGTCATTTGTCCGCGGCTCTCGATCTCGGCTCTGTTCCGAGCCACAGCGGCCTTGGTCGGACGAGGCACCGGTTCGTGGAGTGCTTCCAGCCGCTTCTTTGCATCTTCCGAGCGATCCATCAGCGGATAGCGCGTGCGGATGCTCGAATATTCCTTGGCAGCTTTCTTCGAAAGCTCTCCGGTGGCGCGGGCCTTGTCCGCCTCCCTCATGCAGCCTCGCGGAAGATTGTTGACATCACAAGTCGTAGTCTTGCGGATGCGCTCCATCTGGCCTTCGTAGTTCTGTCCCAACAGATAAAGCGCCTCGTCCGCCCGGCTGTATAGCGGATACTTTTCCACCAGGGTCTGCAATCGCGCGATCGATGCGGCGTACGACTCGCGCAGGTAGTAGAACCGCCCGATTCCAAACTCGCGGTCCGCCAGCACTTCCTGTACTTCGAGCAGCCGCTTCTTGGCTTCGGGGACGAGTTTGCTGTCCGGGTATTGCAGGATCACCTTGCGATATTCATCTTCGGCGCGCTTGGCGTGGGTGTAGTCGCGATCGGACTTCTCCATCTGCTGAAAATGGATGTTAGCGATCTTCAATTGTGCTTCAGCCGCTTCCTTCAAGTTAGGGAAGAAGATCTCGAAGTCGCTGTATTCTTGTTCGGCTTGCGCCAGAGCAGCCGTCCCACCCTCGGCGTACCAGGAATCACCCACCGCCAGCTTGGCGCGGGCAATATATTCCGAGTCGGGATAAGTATTGATCAGGGTCTGCAGCGTGAGGCGCGCGACGTCAAAGCGGTTGTGATGCATCGCGTCCATGGCCTTGTCGAACAGGACCTTGTCCGGCTGTTTCGACCCCACACCGGCGAGCGGGTTGACAGACTTCTTATTGGTGCAAGCGGCGGTTAGCGCCAGCAGCACACCCAGCACGGCAATCAGATGAATTCGACGCAACATAAGAGTTGGAAGTCCTTTGAGTTCCAGATTTCGCTAGACTTTCTGCAGTGCTGCTTCGGTCGCCGCCCTCAGCAGCGACTCGGCATTCTTCCTTGGATCACCGGTACCGAACACGGCGTTGCCCGCGACGAGAATTTCGGCTCCGGCGCGGACCACATCGGCCACCGTATCGAGGGCCACGCCGCCATCTACTTCGATGCGGTAGCCCAGCCCGCGTTGGCTCCGAATGTCGGCTAAACGCCGCATTTTATGCATGGTAGACGGAATGAACTTCTGCGCTCCGAATCCGGGGTTCACCGACATGACCAGCACATAATCGACAATATCGAGCACTTCCGAAAGCGTCTCGACCGGCGTCGCAGGATTAATCACCACTCCCGCCAGGCAGCCATGGCTCTTGATCAGGTGCAGCGAACGGTTCAGGTGCAGGCAGGCTTCCTGATGCACCGAGATCCAGTTCACTCCGGCGTCGGCGAATATGGGAATAAATTCATCCGGATTGTCGATCATTAGGTGACAGTCGAGGGGCAGGTCCGTCACCTTTCGCAAGGATTTTACTACCGGCGGCCCGATCGTGAGGTTCGGGACAAAGTGCCCGTCCATGATATCGACATGGATGACCTGGGCTCCGCCCGCGGCGGCGGCACGTACCTGTTCGCCCAGCCGGGCGAAGTCCGCGGAAAGAATTGACGGTGCCAGTTCGATCAAACCCGGGCCTCAGAACCGTCGCGGGTCGTTTGTCGTTGGTCGCTGGCTTTTCGAGCTTCGGTTTTTGCCAACGACTATCGACGAACGACCAACGACTGGATTGTGGAAATTCTAACACGCGGAATCTGTGACCCCTGCGGAGTTCTTGTCGCATGTTAACCTCGTCCGGCGTGTCTTCCCTGCCACAATTTGCGCCCGCTGCTTATTCGGTGACTGCCGTCTTCCTGTGGGGAGCGTCCGACTTCGCCGGCGGATACGGCTCGCGCCGGGCCAATGCCTTCGTACTCACAGCGTTCTCGCACATCTGCGCTCTCGCGCTGATGCTGGCCATTGCGTTCACTCAGCACGGAACCTTCCCCAATCGCGCCAGCATTTTTTGGGCGGTTACTGCCGGAGTGATCGGAGGATTCTCGATCGCCATTTTCTACCGCGCACTGGCCTCCGGACACATGGGACTGGCTGCTCCCATCGGCGCCCTGCTGGGCGCTGCTATTCCCACACTGGTCGATATTGCCCTGGAAGGCGCGCCCAGCCGCTGGTCGATCCTCGGATTCGCCCTCGCCATCCTCGCCATCTGGCTGATTGCCCGTCCCGAGGCTCAGGGAGAGAACGACGAATCCGACCATCCTAAGGGCGTAGCCGCTGCCGCGCTGGCAGGCGTCGGATTCGCCGGATTCTACCTCTGCATCCATCAGGCAACCGGCTCGCCAACATGGGTCGCCGCCATCTCCCGCATCGGGTCGTTCGTCGCCACATCGATAGCGATACTCGCGACTCGCGCCCCGCTCAAACTGAACCGTTCCGCCACCATCTTCGGTGGACTGGCCGGGTGTCTCGATGTCGTCGGCGTCGCGCTATTCATCTTCGCCAGCGAGCACGGCCGCCTCGACGAAGCCGTAGTCATCACGTCGCTCTACCCGGCGATCACGGTTCTCCTGGCGCGGCTCGTTCTGAAAGAACATTTCAGCCGATGGAAGTTCGTAGGGCTGCTAGCGGCCTTGGCAGCAGTGCCGCTGATCGCAGCCGGATAGTCCTTTCTCTCTCGATACCCGCAACTCGGCACTCGTAACTGCTAGCATCGCATCGTGCCATTGCTCGAAATCCGGAACCTCGTCAAAGTTTTCTCGCGGGATATCCGCGCGGTCGATGACGTCTCCCTCGACATCCAAGCCGGCGAGACCCTTGGCCTAGTGGGCGAATCCGGATCAGGTAAGAGCACGCTCGGCCGCCTGATGCTGCGGCTGATTGAGCCCACCTCCGGCAGCGTTCACTTCGAAGGCCGCGACCTGCTCGCCGCCAGCTCCCGCGAAATGCGCCGCCTCCGCCGCGACATGCAGATCATTTTCCAGGATCCTTTCGCCTCCCTCGATCCCCGTTACCGGGTGGAAGACATCATCGCGGAGCCCCTGATCATCCACGGAAGCCAGAATGATTCGCGTGGGGATGATTCAAGTGGCAAGGATTTATGTGGGGACAGCCGCCCTCGGCTGTCCGGTCGAGCGAAGCTCGACGTGCGCTCGCGAGTCGCCGAACTGCTGCGCGCCGTGGGCCTCGACGAATCCGCCCGCCTGCGCTACCCGCACGAATTTTCCGGGGGACAGCGCCAGCGCATCGGCATCGCCCGCGCCCTGGCGTTGCGGCCGAAGTTCATCGTCTGCGACGAGCCGGTCTCGGCTCTCGACGTCAGCGTCGGCGCCCAGATCATCAACCTGCTCGCACAACTGCAGCGGGACTTCGGGCTGACCTACCTGTTCATATCTCACTCTATGCCCGTGGTGCGCTATCTCGCGACACGAATCGCCGTCATGTATAAGGGGAAAATCGTAGAAGTTGGCGACACAGACCTCATTACCGGCAATCCGGTTCATCCCTACACGCGCAACCTGCTGGAAGCCACTCCGGAACTGCAGGCGTAAAGCCCGGTAGCGCCGGCATCCTGCCGGCTGTCGGGGAGGCGTCTCGCCTCCCCAGCCCCAGAAGCAAGCATTCTCACGCAGATCTTGCAACCAAATTGCCCCGGCGCAACTCTATGTCTTTTTGGACAGTAACGCAGTGGCGACCCTAAACTCGACTCCCTTAGTAATCTCAACCCCGCAATCCGACACTTCGCTCCGCACCTTGGCCGAATTGACGATTGGCTTTGCCGCCATCCTAGTCGTGCTCTGGCTGCCTACGCGCGAACAGCTGTTTTTTGGCCCCATCGCCCTGCTGGCGCCGCTGATCCTCGTGCTGCTGCAAAAGCCGACGCTCAACGAACTGGGGCTCCACTGGCGCGGATTCGTCTCATCTCTCTGGATTCTCCCCGCTGCAGCGGTGGTGGCCGCCGTGGGCATTCTGCTGGCGCACGCTGCCGGCACGTTCCACGAACTCTACAAGCCGGACTTCGCTCACGTCGGTGGCTACGTTCTCTGGACGATCTACCAGCAATTCCTGCTGCAGGATTACTTCATGCCGCGCCTGAGGCGGCTGCTGAAGGCTGACGCAGCCCTCGCCTTCGCGGCTGTTCTCTTCGCGATGGCACACTTACCCAACCTCGTCCTGACCGTGGCGACTTTGGTATGGGGAGCTATCTCCTGCGCCTTGTTTCGCCGCTACCGCAGCCTGCTTGTGCTTGGGATCACACAGGGCCTGCTGGGATTGTGCTTCGCAGTTTGCGTCCCCGATGCGTATCTGCACCATATGCGGGTGGGACTCGGCTATTGGCACTATCATCCGCCTGTCGCAGGACACTACACCGGTTATAGCGGCAAGTGACGTGGCTCCTAAAACCACAGATACCAAAGCCAGTCGACAAACGTATGCGTGATCGCCGAGGCCGGCACACGTCGTTGCTCTCTCCAGGCACGCCCGTAGAAGATCCCTGCGATCGTGGCGAGCAATACGTAGCGCCAATTGAAATTCGCCGACCTTTTATTGAAGTGCGACAATCCGAAGAGCACGGACGCAATCAGCAAAGCGGTTCGACGTCCGACGCGCCGCTCCAGTAAGTTCTGCGCCCAGGCGCGGAAGAAAAGCTCTTCCAGCAGCGCGACAAACACAAAGATCCCAACCCAGCTGAGCAGCGCCCTGCCCACGGGCGGAAAGTTCTTGTGAGGATGAATGAATCCCAGAGCCAGTCCAAGCGCTGTGACCACTGGCGCGAAAAATACGAGTTCGCGCAGTCCGGTCTTCCAATCGCTCCAACGGAAATGAAAATCGAATCCCGTGCCGCTCAGCCGCCGTATGCCGAGAAATCCGTAGAGCCCGGCGTCGAGGAGGAGCAGGTTTCCCAATCCCCGAAGGCCGGCTGGCCACGCCGCATCGAACCATCTCAGGTCGACGGCCAGCCCAAGTGAAAGGAGGATCAGTGCATCGCGCCAGTTACCACGTTGCTCGGGATCGACCACCGCCGCCTGCCCCAGCAGCCACGCGATCAGAACCGGCAGCAGGCAATACAAGGCCATCCATTGCCAGCGAAACATATGCTGCGACGCCGCCAGGACCACGTAGGGAACAGCCAACCCCGCCGGAGCCGTGCAGCGCACGACCCGCGGCCAGCGTCCGACAGCGTTGGCTACGCGCTCAGCGGCTAACCCAAAAGCGGTTGCCGGCACAAGTTCCGCCACCAGGACTGCGATCACAACCGGTGTCGCGTTCGACATCGTCACTATCTTACCGGGGCGGCGGTTACCGTCCGCGCAAGAGCACACGATCAACGTGACACCGGCACCCCTGAAACCGCGAGGGGCAAAACCCTACTGAGCAGGACGAACCACAGCCAGCTCGATCTCAGCCTGGCGCGCCGCGAGCTCGCGTTCGGCACGCGAAGGGTATAGCTCCTTACCCGTCGTGGTGCCCTTCACCCAAACGCCGAAGAGGAAGTATGCGTCTCCATATCGGTGAAAAACCAGTTTGCTCTGTTCCGACGCAGCTCGAACAGCGGCGTGTGTCGGAACGAAGAGGCCTTGCTTGTTGGTGCTGAAAATCCTGATAAAGCCGTCTTTCGACTTGACGATGTAATGACCGGCGGGAAGTTGCTGCCCGGCAACGTTGAAGGCAAACGGCACGTCAACTACCACATCACCGGGGCCCGTCTGGCCTGTCGCGAGCCCTATGGCCGCGAGCACAGCCGCGCAGAAAGCAATCCGAACGAATCTCATAACTTTCCTCCTCGAGGGAATGGACTGCATTGGCCCACTGGTTCCCACGGGGAAGATTCGCCAGGTGTTAGGCGGAACGCCGTGAGGAGGGAATGGCTTCAACACCGAACCGCACCGGCCTTGATGCCCGCTTACTATTCGGCGGCCTAAGACCTGTCGCCGAATTCCTGGCTACTGGAATAGTGACGCAGACGTGCTCTTCGTTACGCAACTCTCAAGGAGCTTTTCCTGTCGTTTGGGGACCGCTTGTCTAGACGCTAAGCCCCGGCTAGAATTCCTTCGAATCCTTGCCAGGAGGCACTCATGGCCGCTGCTCCTCTTCCTCCCGTCGCGTCGTCCCCGGCTCCCGAAGCCGCGCCGCTGTCGGAAGGTTCGCGCATCATCAACACGTTCATCGCTCCTTCGAAGACGTTTACCGATTTGCGCCGTAGCGCCATGTGGTGGGCGCCCTGGCTCTTGATTTCAATTTTCTCGGTCGCTTTCATTTTGACCATCGGGAAGCAGATTGGATTCGACCAGGTCAGCAAGAATCAGATTGAGCACTCGAAGCAGGCTGAGCAGTTTGACAAGTTGCCGCCCGATCAACAGCAACAACGGATCCAGTTTTCCGTGAAGATTTTCAGAGTCTTCGCTTTCGGCAGCCCCGCGTTTATCTTGTTGTTCACGCTCATTTCCACGGTCACGCTCTGGGCCACATTCAAAGTCGGCTTTTCAGCGGATACTACATTCGGTCAAGCGTATGCAATTGGGATGTATGCCGGCCTTCCGGGAATCATTGGGGCGATTCTCGGGATCATCTCACTATTTGCAGGAGTAAACCCCGAAGGCTTCGATATCAACAATCCGGTCGGTACAAACCTTGCCTACTACCTCGACCCGGATACGACCGGCAAATTCCTTCGTGGAATGGCCTCTTCGATCGACCTGATCACAATTTGGTCGATCGTACTTATCGGCATCGGATTTGCCTCTACCAGCAAGGTGAAGCGTTCGACGGCC
This sequence comes from uncultured Acidobacteriota bacterium, assembly GCA_963836945.1. Lineage (GTDB taxonomy): Bacteria > Acidobacteriota > Terriglobia > Terriglobales > Acidobacteriaceae > Sulfotelmatobacter. The sequence continues at coordinate 1,055,443 of CAWILL010000014.1, read as the reverse complement.
ATCATGGTGGTTGCCGGCTGGTATCTCCTATATAAACTTGTCAGTTCGGGGCTTGCGTCTTTAGGCTAGATTTTCAGAACTCGACTCTGACACTGGTCGGTTTGCCTATCGTAGCCATGCTGGCTGCGGAGCGGGCTGGCGGATTGGCGACAAAAGGCTACGCCTCCGCCCAGTTCCTCCGCTCCAGAATCGTCGGCGGCTCGTAAGTCTTTCCTCGCGCCAGACGCTTCTCTTCGCGGCGCGTGCTCCACAACAGAATCGGACCGAGGACGGCGGGCATCAGGCGCGAGACGATTCCCGACTCGCGCCTGAACTCCTCACGCAGTGCGCCGATCTGGTCGCTGACCTTCACGTCGACTCTCCGGAACTGGCGTTCCATCGCCCAGAGCGCCGAACTGTAGACGCCGTTGAGCTTGTGCATTTCGCGGGTAAAGCGTTCACGAACGCGCGCATCGGGCCAGTCTTTGTAGCGCTTCCATCCGGCCAGCAGCGTGCGCGAAATGCGGTACAGACTTGGGCCATTGACCTCGAAGTCGCGCCAGAACGCCCAATCCAGAAAGCGTTTCGAGTCGTCACGCGAGATGGCGGCGTGCTTGAAATTGAATTTGAATTGGCCGTGAACGTCGGCGTAGTCCACGTCGCGCAGCATGCGTCCTTCTTCCGACATCTGCTGATACAGAGGCGTGCCGGGCACCGGCGTGTACAGCATGAATTGATGAAAATCAGTGTCGTGGGAAACGGCGTGCTCAATTTCGGCGACGATGTTGTCCGGGGTGTGATGCTCGAGCCCGATGATGGTGGATCCCTGCACGCGAATGCCGTGCTCGCGGAGTTCGCGCGTCAGCTGCCGAGTGTCGGTGCCTTGCAGCTTGTTGTAGCTGGCCTGGGGCGATTCAAGGCCCATCCAGAGCCATGAGACTCCGAGTTCGACCAGCTCCTGCATGGTGTATTTGCGAATCGCGTTGGCGGATGCGAAGACGGACATCGACCACGACTTCTGCCTTTCCTTCATGCGCTCCAGCAAGCGCATGGCGCGCTCGCGATGGAGCAGGAAGTTCTCGTCCATGACAAAGAACGATTGCACCTTGAGCTCAGCCTCCATTTGCTGCATGACTTCAAACAGCTCATCCCCGCTTTCGAAGAAGTTGACGAAATTTCCCTTGCCTCCGAAGAAAGCGGATGTCGTGCAGAAGTTGCAGCCCATGGGACAACCAACTGATGGGATGATGGTTGCAGCGGTCGCTCCTTTGCGTTCGGGCAAGCGGATGCCCATGATGCGCGTGCGCATGCCGGAGACGATGGCGGGATGGCGGATGGGAGCGCTCTGATCTTCGCCGAGGTAGCGCCGCATCCAGGAAACGCCCTCGCCGCGCACGATCTGGTCCGCGTCGATCATCTTGTCGACGCCGGGTATGGCGGCGACATGCCCGCCGACCACAATCGTCGAGTTCGGCGAAAGCTTGCGAATCATGCGGCACATTTCACGGACTTTAGCGATGTTCACGATGATCGAAGAGATTCCGATGACATCGTAGGCATGCGCGGTGATCTCGCGCTCAAAATCCTTTCGAGTGGGGAAATCAAGAACAGTGCAGGGCGCGGAAATATTCGCCTGGATCAGCATAATGCCCCAGGAGCGATGGAACATGCGCAGCGAAAAGCTGCCCTGCGCGCGTGTGACCTGATTGTGATAAAGCTCCATCGGATTGATGGAGCGGCTGCCGAACTCGTCGTCTCGCGCGTACGGGCCGAAAACCGAACTCAGCAGGATGCGGGCCTGCGTTCCTTTGGGATGTCTTTCAACGTGGCTGGAACTTGTGACGCTCGGGACATGGATTTCCACTTCTTGTCATCATCCGTTTCCCCCCACATGCCGTTACTGTCATCGTAGCTGTCATTGGGCGCTCAGCGACTACCTGCCGGAAAAAAACACAAAAAGATTACACACCTCGGAGACCGTTCAAAAGCTGCGCCGGACCTCAGCAGTACCCGCCAACTTGAACACCCGTCACTTCTAGCCTAGAATCGCTTCCTGCTATGCCATCGGAACCGTTGGAAGTCGAGGTGTTGGATCGGGGGGTGCTGAGCTTCCGCGGTCCGCTCACTATGGAGAACGTGACTCCATTCATGAACGCAGTGCGCCGCGAGAGCGCTCCGACGATGATTCTGGATTTTTCGGGTGTGCCCTACCTGGATTCTTCCGGACTGGGATCGCTGGTGAGCGCGTGCACTTCGTGCGCCAAGGCCGGACGCCGCATCGCGATCACGGGAGTCAACAAGCGGGTGCTGAAAGTATTTGAGATCACGAAGGTCGAGCAGATTTTATTAATGTTCCCAACGTTGTCGGATGCCATCGAAGCGTTCACGAATGCAGGCACGGCGTAGCGACCTCACCGGCCTGCGTAGATCGTACTAGGCGGCGTGGCCGGGACTCGGCTTCTTCACGTGGCCGGCATTGACCGCATCGAGACGAATGCGGGTGACGCGCGCTGTTTCTTGCGCCAGATCGCTCGTGAACTTGCCGCTTTCCCCCGACATCACTTGGCCTGCCGCCAGCGCGAAACGGAGCGCATCGGCCTGATCGTCAAAATACAGAACGACTTGTCCCGACATGTGCACTTCTCCCTTGGATGATCAGCCTCTAGCACGGACGCTTGGCTGGAAAGATCAATCGAGCTGACGAGCACTTTCGACGAGAGTTGCGAGCGAACCTTCTCTTCATTTTCCGAGGAGGCGGCCTTCGCCAGAAGTGATTCTTTTGGTTCCATCGAACTCGGGAGGGCCTAACGGTTTGCGACCGGGGCCGCCGGAGGGATCAAACTAAAGGGCCAACACATACTTCGCGAGTGGACTGATGCGAGAGAGCGTTTCCGGCTGCATGTGCACAAGCAGGTTTTCCCCGGACTCCGCGTCACGGCGGATATAGGCACCCTGTATGGAGCGGCGAGGCTCGTCAGAGCGATTCGCTGTATGTCCATGCCAGACAGAGCCGTTAAATAGCATCACGGAACCCGCCGGAGCGCAGGCCAGAACTTGCGCTGGATAATCTGCCTTACGGTTTCGGTCTCCAAGAAGCGCCTGTGGAACCTCGGACCACAGGTGTGAGCCAGGCACAAATCGAGTCGCACCGTTGTCGTCTCGGAACTCGTCGATCATGAATATGAAGCCGACCATCGTCCAACCGCGACTGTCGCGCTCGTAATCGACATGGAGGTCCTGGGCGGGTGATCTTGGCCGCAAGGTCCGAGCGTGCATCGTGCTGAGCCTGAACGGTGTGCCGATGATGTGACAACACGCCTTGAGAACCGGCGAATGCAGGTACAGCTTGTCGAACTCTGGGCCGCGATTGACAAAATCGCTGACTCGAGTCGTCGAACTCCCAACCTTGACATCATTGGAAACGGCATCATTTACAGCTGCGTCATAAGTTGCTACCAACTGAGGGAGGTCATCGGCTGGCACCGGGCCTGGAATGATGGTAAAGCCAACCTCGTCTAATTCCTGGCGACGACTGGCAGAGAGATCAAAGCCATTCATCTTGCTCCAGAAATCCGGCATTAGCAGGCCTCCTCGCCATCGCCTGTATCTCAGCAAGATAGTCGAAAACGTGAGACAACGAAAATAGGATTCGCGTCGCTCAGCTAGGCGAGGTTGGGGGCTTCATTTATCATGCGGTAATCCTCATGACGCGCGCGCTCGCCATCTTTCTTTTACTTCTTTCGACGGCGCCGTCTCTGCGGGCCTCCGACAAGGCCGTTCTTGGTTCCTGGGAAGGGGACTCGAAGTGCATGGTTCCCGATTCTCCTTGCCATGATGAGCACGTGCTCTACCAGATTGCAGAGGATAAGAAAGATCCCTTTCAGCTGAATCTCGACGGCTACAAGATTGTCGAAGGGGCGCCGGAATTCATCGGAACTCTGGCTTGCCACTTTGAATCGAAGACCGGGGCGCTGAGTTGCACTTCGAGCACTAAGGACAAGGACGACTGGGAATTCCATGTCATGGGCGATGCCATGTCAGGGAGGCTGATGATTGAGGGCAAGACCCTGTACCGCCGCATCGCCCTCCGTAGGGTCCCGAAATAGGTCATGCCTGTTCTGATTTCCATGCTGCGTGGCGTGAACCTCGGTCCGCATAACCGGATCAAGATGGATGCGCTGCGGGCGGTGTATGAGTCCCTGAAGTTCGAGGGTCCGCGGACTTACGTGCAGAGCGGCAACGTCATCTTCCGGACGAAAGAGAAGAACACCAGCCAACTTGCGGCAAAAATTCGGACGGCCATCGAACAGAAATTTAAATGCAGCCCGGAGGTGATCCTCCGTACGGCCGAGGAGCTACGCAAGGCAATTGCCGCGACACCTTTTGCCGATCGTCCCAACCTGGAGCCGGGCAAGATTCTGGTGACTTTTCTCGCCGCTGCACCGCCCGTCGAAGCGCAAGCTAGCTTCAACAAATTCAAGGATTATCCGGAGGAAGTGCATCTCAAGGGCCGCGAACTCTATATTTATTTCCCGAATGGAGCGGGCAAATCCAAGCTCCCGTGGTCTGCGGTTGAGAAACTGCTCAAGGTGACAGGCACGGCTCGCAACTGGAACAGCGTCAAAGCCATGCTCGAGATCGCCGAGGAAATGGAAGGCCAATGAAGATCAAACCCGTTCGAGTAGGACCGGCCCTGGCAGTTCTCCTTTTAGGCGTGCGCGGAGTGGACGCTCAAGAACATCGAATCACCGCACGGGAACTGGTGACGCAGATCCAAAAGCAAGTTGGTGTCGAGTGGAAGACGGACACGGTTGACACGTTCAAAGCCGGAAATCCGGACACCCCAGTCACCGGCGTTGCGGTAACCATGATGGCGACCATGGACGTTTTGCAGCGCGCCTCCGCCAAAGGGTTGAATTTCGTGATCACCCACGAGCCGACATTCTATGCGCATCTCGACACGCCAGAGGGGATTCCGGAGAGCGATGCGGTGTGGGCGGAGAAGCGGGCGTTTATCGAGAAGCACGGCATGGTGATCTGGCGTTTTCACGATCACTGGCACATGCGCAAGCCGGATGGGATCGAGGCCGGGAACGTGCACGCGCTGGGATGGGAGAAGTTTCAACGCGCCGATAACCAGTATTTGTTCGTGATACCGGAAACAACGCTGAAGGAGTTGGCGAGACAAGTTAGCGAGAAACTCGGCTCGTCGGTCGTGCGAGTCGTGGGCGACCCCGACATGAAAATCACGAAGGTGGGATTCAGTCCCGGGGCAGCAGGATCTCAGCGTGAGATTCGCGCGCTGGAACAAGATGATGTCCAAGTGCTGATGGTGGGCGAGACGCGAGAGTGGGAGACAGTTGAGTATGCCGCCGACGCCGTGAGCGAAGGCCGAAAGAAGGCACTGATCGTGATTGGACACATTCCCAGCGAGCAACCAGGCATGGAGGAGTGCGCGCGCTGGCTGAAAGGTTTCGTGAAGAACGTTCCCGTCGAATTCGTGCCGGCCAAGCAGCCGTTCTGGACATTAAGTGAGGAATGAAACAGCACTGTTCAGCCGCCAAGGATCGATTGGATCAAACAGTCACGCCTTACGATCTGACCCGAATTGTTCCTCTCTGGGTGGAATCGTGAATTCCAACCATGAGGCCACGCTGTGGTTCCGTTAGGATTTGAAGGAGGGAGCGGGGATATTTTTCCCCCGCTCTGATCGTGAGCCGACCCTTACGCGGATTCGAGCCCTCAATTCTTGATACAGTGAACGCGCTCCCCATCGGCCGTGGTCGCGATTCCCGGATCTGTGACTACTTGGTGGATGGTGTTTCCGGATTGCGCGACAATGAATTGCAGGTGCAGGTCGGCCAGCCCCGGACCATGATGGTTAGAGTTCCGGTACAGTCCGAGTTGACTGAGTAAGTGCCCGTGCCAAGTCGCCAACCTGGAGTGAGGAAACCGTTGTCGGCGACCGCGTCTACCTGCGTCACATTCCCCTTTCCATCGTAGGTTTGCTTGGCGATGCCACTGATGAGCACAGTAGCCCCGTTGGGGAGGAAGACGGTTCCGTGTAGGGTAAAGGCATAGGTTCCAGTGATGGTGGAATTACTGCAAGCGCTGGCATGGGCTGTCAGCGCTGACGACGCAGCCAGAGCAAGAACAAGCGCAAAAAGCGAAATGCGGAATTTCAAGTTGCCTCCAAGTTTTCTGCCGAATGATGTAGATCGTAGATCGAAGATTGAACCCCACGTGCGCCCGCAACCATCGCACGGCTCACGGAAGCGCTCAATGCACCGAAGGTGAATCGAGGGGTGGACTGGAGGTGAACTGCGCAACCTCTTCGCCGGACTCGAGCACTCCGAGGGAGACATCGTCCTAGTGGAGGGCTTCCATTAGGTTGGACTGTCGGTTCGTGCGGGCACTCTAAAATTAAGTCTGGGGTCAGAGTGATTGGTCGGCTTCTGGCGGAACGATAGAACCATCCTTTCGAATCAAAAATGTTTCCCCAGTTCCTTGACCACGAGTGAAATGAGTGGCCCTCGCGGAGTTTAATGACGAGCGGGTTGCGGCGTGTATTGGAAATCAGCCAGGGCATCCCGATAGTCCAGCCGGACCTTGAGTAGTCGGAGCATGACCATGCCGAGCGTGCCAGAGACCTCCGTGCCGGCTTGACGGCTGACTCGCGACATGTCGATGGCGACGATGTCAGGCACGGTCTGGCGAAGATGGCCGAAGTCCAGCATTACACGGTCGGCCACATAAACTTTCTTCACGTCTCCATTGATTCCCTTGACGTCGATTCGGGGCGCGCGGTGGACCTTGGTTATCTCTTGCGCCGTGTCGAGAGCCAGCGTGTTGTCGAACGATCCCGAGTCGAGAAGGAAAAGCTTTTCGGAACCCTCATTGACTTTGGTGGGCACCAGCAACATGTGACCGATGCGGAATGTCTGCACGTAGGAATGCATCTCGGGAGCGATGTAGCGATCGAAATAATTCGCGGTCGAGTCCTTGGATTGCGGCCCAGCACCGGACGCTCCCGAAGAGTCCTCAGCGGGTTCTTCCTCGCTGGTCTTTAGAGAAGCTTTGGCCGGCGTTTCTCCAGGTCTGGGCGGCAAGGGATTGAGGCGCAGAGTCGAGTGGGGAAAATCCATTTCGATAAGGAATTGGGAAAAAACATCAGCCCCGATAATTCCGTCATCCGTCGTTTGCAGCCGGTCTACCACATGTACCTGGCAATTCTGGAACTCCAACTTGCCGATGCGAACCGAGTTGGCGTACGTGACGTGACCCTGTATGTCGGGCTTGTCTCCGACGCCGGTTATTCGAATGTCGGACACGGACTTCAGCCCAGCCTGGCTGGCGAGCTTGCTGGTAATGAGAATTCCCGAAGCTCCCGTATCGAGGAGAAGCCTGGAATCTTTTCCGTTAATTGTCACCTGCAAACCAGTCCCCTGGACATTCCCGCTGCGCGACTGAAGCGGTATCAAATTGGTTTCGGTCGAGGTCACGTCTGAAACCATGCGGCAGCGCCCTGACTGCGCAAACTGAGACGCCTTGAGGAAGTCGAGGCGTTCCTTCAGCGTTCGCCGCGTCTCGGCATCGTCATTCGTGTTTCGCCCGAGATAGTCTTCCAGCAACTTGATGCGATCGGCAGTCGGCAGCGTCAGCATCCACTCCTTCTGGACATCGAAATCGGACGGATCAATCGCATGGGCTCGCGTTAGCAGGATGTGCTCGCGGGCATACATGGCGGTCGAACGCGCCACCAGCGCGGCGCCGAGATAAGCTCGGGCATTGGGCGGAACGTTCGGCTGAGCTGGGGATGGAGGAGTGGTGATGACTTCGTTAAACAGCGCCCCTGCCTCCGGGATTTCACCCTGCCGGAAGAGCAGTTCTCCTTCCGCGACTTTGAGATCAGGATGGGCGGGATCGGCCAGCAGGCCCTTACGAACAGCATCATCAGCTTCGTGAACCTTATCCTGCTTCAAGTAGCAGCGGATGATTCCAGCGTAGGCATCCCCCGAATGAGGGTCGGCCTTCAGAACCTCGTTGTATCTGGCAAGTGATTGATCGAACGAGCCCTTACGGTAGAGGGCCTTGGCGTCCAACAATATCGTTGTGGGATCAGGCTGGGTAGTCGCGGCGGGCTTCGCTTCCTGGGCCGGAATCGTCTGAGTAAGGATCGCGAGGCAGAGGATCTGCGCGGAGGCCAGAAGAAACTGTCGAACTCGCATGTTGCACGACATGGAGATTAAGTAATCGCGACTTTATGTTACCTACAAATATGGTATCGCAACGATCCTCCATCCCATCGGAGTCCGGTTCCAATCTAGCTCAAAAAGAGGTGAACCGTCGCTTGCCAAGCCAGCACAAAATGACGGGTTGTCGTCAAAGTTCGTTTTAACCATGAAGTGGGATGCCTTCGTCTAAGCACCAGACCCGGATGCGATCGCCGTCGAATATGCCGATCATGGAGCGGCATTCAGCGTGCCCGTAAGGATACCCACGACGGTCTTCGTGGGTTCGAGAATTTGCGAACCTGACAGCTAAGTCTTATTTTTCGGTCGACCAAGGTAGGCGGAGGCGTAGCGATGCCACGGTACAATGAGTGCAAGCGCTGTTAACAACAAGTATTGCAGCCGGCATCTGTGGGGCTACATTGTCGGCGTGAGACTCTTCGGCGTGTTGCTGCTCGTGGTGGGGTCTCTTTGTGCGCAGACGGACCGTGTCGGCCTCGATGAGGGCTTCGATAAGCCAACCGCAGCAGAATAACACTCGGCGGAGCGAGGATTTGGCCTACTGGATGATGCGGGGATTGATTGGTCGGGACGGGCAGATTTGAACTGCCGACCCCTCGCACCCCAAGCGAGTGCTCTACCAGGCTGAGCCACGTCCCGACTGGAAGGATTCCGCCGATTGCTTTGCGCGGGCTTCCACGCGCAGCCCAGCGGAGGGGTTCTTGCTCATTCTACACCAGGGTTCGACTTGCGGACGCTTTGTTGAGTGAGCGACGGGGCGGACACAAGCCGATCCTTCGGTCCGCAAAAGCGCGGACCTCTGGATGACAACAGATGTTGTGTACTGTTGTTGTGTTCTGTGGACATTGCCTTCGTTCGCGTAGCGCCGCCCTATTCCAGATCTCTCCAATTGGGCCCGACGCCCATTTCCACCTGTAGAGGTACGGCTAGCTCGTGGACTTTTTCCATGTGCTCGCGGACCAGCAGCCTCATCCACTCAATTTCTTTCTCGGGTACTTCAAAAACGAGTTCGTCGTGGACCTGCAGGGTCATCCTCGAACTCAGGCCGCGCTCGCGGATGGCCGCGTCGATACGGATCATGGCAATCTTGATCAGATCGGCCGCGGTTCCCTGCAACGGCGTATTGACGGCGGTGCGCTCGGCGAAGCCACGTTGGTTGGGGTTCTTGCTGTTGATGTCAGGGATCGGCCGCTCGCGCCCGAAGAGTGTCTTCACTTTCATATCACGGCGCGCTTCGTCGAGAGTCTTGTCGATGAACTTTCTTACGCCGGCGTACTTCTCGAAATAGTTGGAGATGAATTGTTTGGCTTCGCTGGTGGGGATGCCGAGCTGCTGCGAGAGACCGAACGGCGAGAGTCCATAGACGATGCCGAAATTTACTACCTTGGCTTGGCGGCGATGGTCGGCCGTGACCATCAGGGGTGGAACGCCGAAGACCTGGGAAGCAGTCAGGGTGTGTATGTCGTCTCCGCGGCGATACGCGTCGACTAGCAAAGGATCGCCCGAAAAGTGCGCCAGCAAGCGCAATTCGATCTGGGAGTAGTCGGCGGTGAGCAGCACGTGGCCGGGCTCGGCGATAAATGCCGCGCGAATCCCGCGGCCGAGCTCGGTGCGAATGGGAATATTCTGCAGGTTGGGATTCGCGGACGAAAGACGGCCCGTGGCTGTGCCCGTCTGACCGAAGGTTGTGTGCAGGCGTCCGGTTGCCGGACTGATCAGCGCCGGCAAGGCGTCGACGTAGGTGGATTTCAGCTTTGTAAGCTGCCGGTAGTCGAGCACCATCTGCGCAATGGGATGACTCTCCGCCATCTCTTCGAGAACGTCGACCGCCGTCGATATCATCCGTCCTTTGCCGTATTTCACCGGCTTGGGCAGATTCATGCGGTTGAACAGGACGTCGCCTAGCTGCTTCGGCGACCCGACGTTGAACTCCATGCCAGCGACTTCGTGAATCTCTTTCTCTTTGGAAACAATTTCGCGCTCGAGCTCGGAGGACATCTTCGACAGCGCGCCGGTGTCGATCTTCACTCCGGCGTGCTCCATACGGGCGAGCACCGGAACCAGCGGCAGATCGATTTCGTCATAGAGTTTGCTAAGACCCGCCTGCGCGACTTCGGCGCGCAGAGCCGCGGTCAGGCGTCCTGTGATATCGGCTGACTCGGCAAGTTGGCCCGCCAGCTTCAGGTTGAAGCGGCGGAGCGCCACGTCGGCAAGGCGGTGCGACGGGTACGTCGGATCGAGCAGATAGGAATACAGCATCGAATCGTGGCGAACACCCGTCACCGTAATCTGAAGCGGATCCAGCGCGTGGATGGCCGCCTTGTAGTCGTGAATCGCTTTCGGCGCTTCATCGTTGGTAAGAGCGGAAAGAAGTCCTGCAGACATTTCTTCCGAGCGAAGGTTCACCACAACCGCCGATCCGGGTGATGCTGAAATCGCCACGCGATGAGTTACAGATTCAACCGCAGGAGCGGTCATCGCTCCGCCCATCAGCGAGAGCTGGGCGTGCTGGGATTCCGCTGCCTCTTCTTCATCCGATGCCTGCTCCGGCCTCTCTTCGTGTTCGACTGCAACCGCGAGGACGCCTCCGGCAGGAACGGCACGAAGCAGCTTTTCAACCTCTGCTGCGGACTTGGCCTCGACGTAGTGGGCGTCACTCACTTCGACCACTGGCAGCAGTTCCTTGAGCAGCGAGGTGAATTCGAGCTCGGTGAAAAGCGCTCGCAGCGCGTCCACGTCCGGTTCGCCAGCCCGCATGGAGTCGACATCGAGTTCGACCGGCACATTCGTATCGATCGTGGCCATGGTTTTGCTGAACAGGACCGTGTCGCGATTGTTGAGCAAAGATTCGCGATAGGTCTTGCGCTCGACCTCAACCGCGTGGTCCAGCGCCTGCTCGACGGTCCCGAAGCGCTTGATGAGTTCTACCGACCCCTTGTCGCCGATCCCCGGCGCGCCGGGAATGTTGTCGATCGAGTCGCCGCGCAGGGCCATGACATCAATGACGCGTTCCGGCGGGACACCGAGTATTTCTTCTACCTTCGCGGCATCGCAGATAAGGTTGTCCTTCGGCGGATTCAGGATGTGCACCTTGTCATTGACAAGCTGCATCATGTCCTTGTCGCTCGACACGATGTAGACAGGATGCGACGCTTCAGCGGCTTTTCGCGCCAAAGTTCCGATCACGTCGTCGGCCTCGAAGCGGGTCACGCCGATCATCGGGATCCGGTACGCCTCTAGCGCCCGCCGGATATACGGCACCTGCTGGGCGAGGTCTTCCGGCATGGCTTTGCGGTTGGCCTTGTATCCCTTGTATTCGATCTCGGTGAAGGTCTGCGTCTTGATGTCGAATTTGCGGACGGTGGTGACGGCCTCGGCTTGCTCATCGCGGAACGTGGGCCCGGCCACGTCGAAGACCGCGGCGAGATACTCGGGAGAGAAATCGTCGCGCAGCTTACGCAGCATGTTTACGAATACGTAAATGGCCGCGGTGGGCAAACCCGTCTTGGTCGACATGGGCCGCTGCCGCGCCATGGCGTGATAGGCGCGGAAGATGAACGACATCGTGTCGATGAGGTAAATACGGCCATACGATCCGGCGCTGGATGGATCGGTAGGACCTTTGGAACCAGGGCAAGCAGACGCCTTAGCAGCCGGGACTTTCTCCGGGCGAGGAACGGCTTCGGGCGGGGGATTCGACGATTTCTTCTTCGGGGGCACCCCGACTAGTTTAGCGCATGAAAGCCGCTAGAAATCGATGCGGAAATCTGCCTGCACGACTTTCTTCTTTTTCGACTCGTTGAGGAACACCATGTGATAGGTGACGGCTTTGTTCAACGTGGGAGGCAAGCTCGCGTTCACTTCCGAGCTATGAGTCGCGTCGGCGGAAAACAGCGCCTCGCTGGGCTTACCGTTCAGGAAGTTGGAGAACTCCTGGTCGCTCAAAACGTGAAACTCCACATCTGCATCGGTATCGCTCGTGGGCTTTCCGCTGGCCTGAAGAAACGAACGGAAGGTTCCGCGCAATTGTGGCGTGGAGGCATGCGGCGGAACATCAAACGGTAAATCCACAATCACCGACACGTGGAACTTCTCATTCAAGATTGGCATGCTGGTGCCGACAACCGATCCGCCAACGTGATCCGAAGCCGTTGGCTTATAGGCGGCAGCACGAACTTTCTCTACGGCAACCGGGCCCTGCTTGCTCATGTAGGTCGCGAGAGGTCCGGCCATGGAGACCGACTGATGCGCGTCCTGAGCCTCTTCATAGGTTGTTTCTGCCTGCTGCGCATCTTCGGCGATGGGTGCGGACTGTACGTTAAAAGAATCCGCTGTGTGACGAAGGTGCATCCACCCGAAGCACGCTAACGCGACCAGAACAAGGCTGGTGACCATTAAACCGAGAATAGTCCGCATCACTCCCCCGAAAAGAGAATGTTAGTGGGAACAGGCCCGCGGTGTCAGTGATCGTCGGTTTCTTGATGGTTACTTCGGTTTGCCGTATTCAGTAGTGAAATGCAGCTTGATTTCGCCGCAAGTACCCTGCTCCGGCGAGTACACCACGCAAGTGTCAAACGGGCGCGAATAGACGTGCAGGCTGACGGCACGCTGGTTGAACTCGCGTGGATTGATGACTCGGTGCACGGGATCGGCGGGGTCGACCGCACAAGGATGGGCGATGTTCATCTCCACAGTATTAAGCGGTTCCAACTGGCTTCGCCCAGCCGCCAGATCCTGATCAACAAGGTGGAAGTTTTCGACCTGGAGCCGGCCCAGTGGGACGGCCATCCAGCAGTTTTGATCGCGATGATTATGAACGGAGCTGGCCTGACCGACCTCCCAGCAAATGGCCATCAATTCGTAAAGTGGAGTGCGATCAATCAGATTACGCGTGTAGTGCTGACGATCCCAGGTGAGATAAGGCGCAAGGGAGTCGGCATCGACCGGCATCTGCGTGAGAAACAGGCGTAGTGTCTCGGTGGGGATGAATGCGGATTCCGGTAGCACGCGCAACTCTTCAACGAATCTTTGAATGGGGACCGTTTTGGTGGTGGTAATCATTGCTACACAGGGGTTAAAGTATAATGTAACTTATCTGGCTGCCTTCGCATTTACGGCTCTCTTCCGCCCCCCATGATTTCTTTGCTCTCGGCTTGCGCGACTGCGGGATAAGCAGCTGCGCGCCGCCTGCGCAGGTCGCGCGGCAACTCCGATTTCAGCAGCCACAGCCCGATGGCAGTCGCGGCCGCCCAGGTCACCGAGACCAGACCCAGTTGGGCCAGGTCCCCGATGCGGCTTCCATGTCCCATACCTGACAGCGGCACCGCCTTGGCAACTTCAAAGCTGATCGCGCCGGCGACAATCGAAACCAAGGCCGCCTTCCCCAATTCTTTCCAGCGCAATCCGCCCAGGGGCACCAACTTTCGATATCCAAGAAGTGCAGCCAACGCCAGCACGTTGATGCCGATCCCGATGTCGGAAGCCCATGCCAGCCCAATCACTCCGAACGCGTGAAACAGGAAGGAGTAAATTGGCAGAGATAGCAGGGTGATCACACTGACCGCGACCATCGGCGTCAATGTGTCGCCGGCTGCATAAAATGCGCGCGCGTACAAACCCTGTGCGGACCAAAGCACCAGGGATAGAGAGAACCAAAAGAAGTACACGGCACTGGTTTGGGTATCGGTGAAGAGAAACTTGCCGCGGCGGTATACGAGATCAATGAGCGGCAGCGCCGCGACCATCATCCATCCAGTAGCGAGCAGCGATGCTGCCGAGACACGGTAGACCGAGTCGTTGACGGTGTCGGCGAATTCCCTCAATTTCTTTTCGTTGAACAGCCGCGCGAAGAAAGGCAGAGACGCCTGCCCGGTCGCTTGCCCCAGGATCGCGATTGGCACGGCGAACAACCGCTTCGCGAACGTTAAGCGGGTGATGTCGCCGATGCCAGTCGCGGCGTAGTGCCGCAGAATCCAATCATCGGCGGTCACGAGCGAAACTCCCAGCATGAGCGGAACCGAAAGTTTGACCCACTCGCGAAATGCCGGATTTTCTATATCGAATGAGGGCCGGTATCCGGTGCCGATGCGTGCCGCCCCGACCACGCTGGCGAGAAATGGTCCGGCGAACGCGCCTGCCAATGCCCCATAGGCAAGCGACGCGATACCGAAATGGTGTCCACCGATGACTCCTCCCAGGATGATGAAGAGGTTGTAAATCAACGGGCCAAATGCGGGAAACAGGAATAGCCGGTGCGAGAGCAGCACGGCCGAAACAACGCCACCGACATAGAAGAAGATCTGTGCGGGTAGCAGGATGCGCGTCAGGCGAACGCACAGCTCGATCTTGTCGGGCGTAAATCCTTTGACGAACCAGCGCACGAACTGGGGCGCGAAAATCTCGGTAGCAATCGTGCCCACGATCATCACCGTGGTCATGACCGTAATGATGATTGAGAAGGCCTTCTGGGCGTCCTCGTCGCGCTTCTCAGCGAGAAATCGAGTGTAGATGGAAATGAACGTGATCGATGCCGCGCCGCCAGCGACGACGTAGTTCAGAAAATCCGGTAGAGTGAACGCCGCTACGTAAGCATCCGTGGCGCCACCTGCGCCGTAGGCCCAGGCGATATAGGCATCGCGTGCATATCCGATCACACGCGACATCATCACCGCCGTGATCAGCAGTAGAGTCGCCGAGAAAGCCGTGTGCTGGTGTGATGGCCGGAAGAAACGCAGCAGTTTCGTCATCGAGACCCAATCAGATGTTCAATCTTATCGGAATCTCAAACCAGCGGTCTTGACCGACTCGCTCCAGCCTGCCTGAAACACGCTATTGCCCAGGCGAAACATAGACTCTGCCAGCTGAGACCAAGTCGACGTTCGGTATCTCCGTTGAAAGCCGTATCTGCTGCCATCCCGATTTCTTTTCTGGCTTGGCGAGGAAGCCCAAAAAGTACTGGTGCTCCAACCGGCGGGCCACGTCGTCCAAATAAGGAGCAAACGTCACCGGCGCGCCAGTGAATCCAATGTAGTACGCTTCGCCGCCGGTTTTGTCCGCGAGTTGCGAGAGATAGATTTGCCCCCAGTAGTTCTGCCAGTAACTGTGCCCGTAGTGACCAACTCCTGGAGTGTAGATGGCAGAAACGACGATGCCGGCCTTCCCCGCATCATCAAGGGCGGCCTGCAGGTACGGATCTTCCAGATCGCCCTCGCCGTAGTAGCGATCGATCCCGTCGCTCACCATAAGAACTTCGCGACGCTCGGCGCCGGTCGGCCACTTCTTCACCAGATCGCTCAGCGAGAAATAGGGGCTGGCGTTTGCTCCGCCCGTTCCCATCGGTAAGCGCAGTTCTTTTGCGGCTTGGGCGTGATCGCTGGTCGCCCCCTGCGCCACCCTCGCGATGCCGTTCTGCATGTACGCCACCCCAATCTTCGTCGTGGAGGGCTGTGCGTTGATGAACTGACGGATATCTTCCAACTGAGATCCCAGACTGGTGTTGGCTTCATCGTCGATCAGAATGAAAAGCTCAAGTGCAGCCCGGTCCCCCTGTGCGGGAGTCCAATCGGTTACCTGGTCCCGATCCTTTCCTTGGTGAACCATCACGTCGTCGCGCGTGATCACCGGAACATTCGACCCATGCTTGGGTTCGACAGTCACCAGGATGTGAACTGGTATTCCACCCGCTGATGGCGCTTGCTGGGCCGCTGCACACTCGAGGCTAGCTAGAGCGAACAAGAACACAAACAGAGTTAAAGACGGCAAATTGGTTTGCCTCATGAAGCCTCCTTCTGCCAAATTCGAAGGCCACACGGTCGTCCCCTAGACTTACCGGGTCTTCTACTCCATTAGATGGTTAGAAGTGGCAAAAGAGTCGCTTCGAGCCTGTCGACACGCGGCAGCTCAAGTCAGAACTAATGCGATAATCACCTGTGCCGCACAGCACTTCGCTCCAGACTCGAACATCAGTTTTTCGCCGATCCTTCCGCAAGGAATTTCCTGCCGCGGTTCGCGGGGAAGGTGTCTACGTGTGGGATTCCGCGGGAAACAAATATCTCGATCTGGCGGGCTCAGCGGCCGTGAATTTAATCGGTCACGGTGTTCCCGAGATTTCCGCGGCCATGGTCGAGCAAGCGGGCAAACTCGAGTTCGTTCACACCAGCCAGTTCACGACTCCCATCGCCGAGGAATATGCCGAGGAATTGCTGGCCTTCGCGGGAAAGCACTTCGCGGGCGGAGCGGTTTACTTTACGTGCGGAGGTTCGGAATCCGTCGAGACGGCACTAAAGCTCACGCGTCAGTATCAAGTAGAAATTGGCCAGAGCCTTCGGCACCAGATACTCAGCCGACATCAGAGCTATCACGGTTCGACGCTCGGCGCGCTTTCGGTCTCCGGAAACAAACGCCGGAGGGAAATGTACCTGCCGATGGTGCGCGAGTTCCCGCACATTGGCATGCCGTATTGCTATCGCTGCGCATTCGACTGCACCGACGGATGCCGCAACTGCGGACAGCAGTACGCGGCCGAGTTCAAGCGAGCGATCGAAAATGCCAATGGTGAGGCAGCCGGCTTCATTTTTGAGCCGGTGAGCGGGGCCACGCTCGGCGCGGTTGTTCCTCCGCCTGGATATCTGCATTCGATTGCAGAAATCTGCCGTGAGACTGGCGTCCTCCTCATCGCAGATGAAGTCATGACCGGCATGGGTCGCGCCGGCCGCAATTTCGCCGTCGACCACTGGGATGTGAAGCCGGACATCCTGGTCACGGCGAAGGGACTTTCCAGCGGGCACGCACCCCTCGGCGCGGTCATTGCCCGCAAGAAGGTCGTCGATGCGATTGCCGCCGGGTCAGGCGCATTCCTGCATGGGTTCACCTATAACGCCCACCCTATCTCACTGGCCGCCGGACGCGCCGTTCTTCGGTATCTGCAGACCCGCAAGTTGGTTGGAGCCGCCGATTCCAGTCGCGCCGGAACGCCAGCCGCGTTCTTGAAATCGGCTCTTGAAACTCTGCGCGACGAGGAATCGGTCGGCGACGTCCGGGGCATCGGCTTGCTCTGGGGAATCGAATTCGTGGTCGACAAATCGACGAAGCGTCCCTTTCAGCCCGCCCAAGGGTTCTCAGCCCGAGTCGCTGCCTCTGCTCTCAAGCGCGGTGTTCTCGTCTACCCCATGCAGGGCAGCGTCGACGGGACCGCGGGCGATCACATCCTTCTTGCCCCTCCAGCAGTCATCACCCCGGATCAGTTGTCATGGTCGGTTGACCAACTGGCCAGCGCCATCCGCGAAGCTCAACAGTAGCGTCGTCAAGGCAGGTTAACCGTGACGTCTTTCGCTTGGAGATGAGGACGTTAGCCTCAACCTTTCAACCACTTACCGCTTGATGATTGTTTGACCATCCGTGCATTGTTCTCGCCTTCGCTCTGGGAGAAATTTGTTTGTGAAAAGCAGCCAGCAACAAGCCTGGAGGCTCATGTGGCAACTTCCGGATCCCCCACCATGACTGAATTCTGCGAACAGGTAAATCCACGAGTGCTGTCAGAGATGCGCCGCAAACGTCTCGTCCCCGATATGCTCCGTCTCCAGGAAAGCTGGACAGCAACGCCAGAGAAAAGGGCACTGCTCTGGCTGGCGGCGCACACGCCTTCCTGGATCGGCCCCGACCATCTCACCGTTCTCGGTCTGGCGTCGCAAATTGGCGCCGGAGTCTGCTACGCCTTGGCTGCACGCAATCGCTATGCGCTGCTGGGCGTCATCGCCTGCCTTGCGCTGAACTGGCTGGGAGATTCTCTCGACGGCTCACTCGCCCGAGTCCGTCACTGCCAGCGACCGCGCTACGGGTTCTACGTCGACCACATTGTCGACAGCTTTGGCGCGCTTGCCCTGATGGGCGGACTTGCTCTTTCCGGCTACATGCATCCGCGGATCGCGATCGGCTTGCTGGTGGCGTTTCTGATGCTCTCGATCCAGTCTTACCTTGCAACTCACGCACTCGGAGAATTCCGCATTTCGTTCTGGCGATTCGGCCCGACTGAGCTTCGTATCTTGCTCGCGATCGGCAACGTTGCGCTGCTCTGGAGGCCTGTCGTGAGTCTGTTTGGAGGAAAGTACCGGCTGTTTGATGTCGGCGGCGCCATTGGCCTGGTGGGCATGAGCCTGATGCTGGTGTTCTTTACGGCGCAGAACACCATCCGGCTTTATCGCGAGGAAAGGATTTCGCGATGACCACGCAATCGCTGCTTCCGAAACTCGAGATCGAGAAGGTTTCTACTCCCGCAGGTGGCCGAAGACGCACCCGAGACATCCTGCTGCGCTGGCTGAAGTTCAACCTCGTTGGTGGAATCGGGATCACCGTACAGTTCGCCGCATTGTTTGTGCTGAAAGGGATCCTTCACTTCAATTATCTTGCGGCCACCGCCGTGGCGGTCGAAGCCGCGGTCGTTCACAACTTCGTATGGCACGAACAATTCACCTGGTCCGACCGTGTACAAGCGTCGTGGCGCCGATCCCTTCCTCGATTCGCGAGGTTCAATTTGACCACAGGAGCCGTCTCAATCCTGGGCAATCTGGCGCTAATGAAGGTGATGGTGGGCTACGGCGGAATGAACTACCTGCTTGCGAACGCCCTTGCCATCATTTCGTGCTCGCTGGCGAACTTCCTGGTCAGCGAGCAATGGGTATTCGAGGAAACCTTCAACTCCCAGTAATATTATTCAACTGACGCATGCGATAGGAGTGGCCTTGTGAACAAATACGAAGAGAGAATTATCAGGGACCCCCAAATCTGCGGCGGTGATCCCGTATTCAAAGGCACCCGGATAACTCTGCGCACTGTTTTGGCCAGCCTGGCGGCGGGAGATTTTCCAGAAGCAATTCTCTCTGACTTTCCTGCCTTACGGCCCGAAGACATTCAGGCCGCCATTTCGTTTGCCGCCACCTCTGCGGCTGAGAATCTTCCGGTAGCTCCGGCTCCAGACATAGCTCACCAAGTACGATGAGGATTAAGCTAGATGAGAATCTTCCCGCCTCAGTGGCGAGCGCTCTAACCGCTCTGACTCACGAACTTCACACAGTAGCCGAAGAAAATCTGAGTGGCCGCAAAGACCATGAACTGTGGGAAACCGCTCAACAAGAGTCGCTTTTCCTCATCACACAAGATCTGGACTTTCTCCGACACGCGCAAATTCGCTCCGGAACACACTCTGGCATCTTGCTGGTTCGTCTACCCTCGCCGGACCGGAGCTCATTGATTCAGCGAATTAAACAGGTATTCTCACAGGAAGAGGTTGCCCACTGGAGTGGGTGCTTCGTGGTGGTATCGGAGCACAAAGTAAGGGTGGTCCGAAGAGTTCAGTGAATTCGGCCGTTCCACATCAGTTATCCGGCGATCGTCACAACGATCTTCCCGTAATTCTTCCCCTGCTCCAGCAACTGATAGGCCTCAACCCCACGCTCCAAAGGCAGTGCATGGCCAATCTGGGGCGTAAGCTTGCCCTGGCTGATCCACTCCGATAACTGCCTCCATGCCGGCTCCATGATCTCTTTTTTCTGGGATAGATACGTGAGCCACAGTCCTTGCACGCTGGCCGACTTCGCGTACATGGCGCGCAAATCAATTTGTGGAGATCTTCCGGTAGCGGTGCCGTACTGGATCACGCGCCCAAAATCGCGTAGGCAGCGGAGACTCTTTGCCGTGTGCTCGCCGCCGAGCATTTCGAAGACGGCATCCACACCTTCGCCATGCGTGAGATTCTTCACAACCTCTTCATACTCGTGCCGCTTGTAGTTGATCGGGTGCTGAAGCCCGAGTTCCTTGACCCGGACCAGCTTCTCGTCCGAGGAAGACGTACCGTACATCTCCACTCCAAGCAGTCGCCCGATCTGTACCGCCGCTGTTCCGACGCCCCCGGCGACGGCATGAATCAGAACGCGCGGAGTGTGCCTGGTTGCCTCTTCTCGGTAGACAACCGATGGCGCCGGATTGCCCGGCGTCATTCCCGCCTGCCAGTAGCCAAGGTACGCGGTGAAGTAGTTCACCGGGAAGGCCGCAGCCTGTTCGAAGGTCCACTGCTCAGGTACCGGCCAAAGCATGTTCTCGTAAGTAGCTGCTTTCTCCGCAAAGGCTCCCCACTGCGTATAGCCCATGACGCGGCGTCCTCCGCCTTCTTCAACGCCAGCGAACTCCCGCCCCGCAACCAACGGAGGCGGAGGAGTTCCGGGATACCCTCCCTTCGCAGTCATAAAGTCAGCAAAATTGAGGCCTCCGGCGAAGACACGCACTATGGTTTGACCATTCTTGGGCTTGGGCTCCGGTACGTCCTGAATCGCCAAAGCTTCAGGGCCGGCTAGGCTGGTAATGACCAAGGCTTTCATGAGGGAAGTTTAGCAGGAGGAACTCAGATACATGAGCGGCGGGTCAGGAGGTCAGGGGCGGATGCGGCCGAACTGGGTACACGGATGGCACCATTGAGCCTTCCCCAAGGTGTAAGCGAGAGGTATATACTTTTTGCGTCAGTCTACTGTTCCTCCGGCCTGCCCCAGAGGGCCGGAACGGGGCGTGCATTCATTCCCCTAATTCTTGCGCCCCGCTTTAAGAAAGGCCAACCCGCCGGGGGCGGCGACGGCTGGCTCGGGTGCATCGTCCGGTAGCACAGGGAAAGTGCATCCGCGGGGAGGTATACCGTGGATCTCATTTTTGTACGTCTTCTTTTTGTTCTGGTTGTAGCCGCAACCTGCTTTGTTATTGAACCGTTCAACCTGACGCGGCCATGGGACGCCGGTGTGGGAGCGCTCATTGGTGCCGGCATCGTTCTGTTCGAGTGGAAGCTCCGAACGGTGAGCCTTAAGCGCCTGATCGGAGCCGCGATCGGAAGCATCCTCGGCATCTGCGGGGCGTACCTGTTCGCGCTGGTCATCCGCAGTAGCGTTCCGGCGGGGCACACCCAAAGTTTCCTCCAGATTCTGGTCATGCTCCTGATGGCATACGTCGGCCTCGCCGTCGGCGCCAACAAGGGCGATCTGCTGAATCTGGCTGCCTTGGGTGGAATCTTCGGGGGTGAGAAGCAAGGAAAGAAGAGTTACAAGATTCTCGATACAAGCGTCATCATCGACGGACGAATTGCCGACATTGCCGAGACCGGATTTCTCGACGGCGTCATTGTTACGCCGCAGTTCGTGCTGCGCGAGTTGCAACTGGTCGCCGATTCTGCAGACTCGTTGAAGCGGAATCGCGGCCGCCGCGGCCTCGATATTCTCCAGCGCCTGCAAAAGGTGGCAAACCTGCAGATTCAGATCGTGGAAGACGATTTTCCCGCGGTCCGGGAAGTTGATCTCAAACTGATTGAACTGGCCAAGCTGTATGAAGGCAAGATCATCACCAACGACTTCAACCTGAACAAGGTGGCGCAGCTGCAGGGCGTAGAGGTGTTGAATATCAACGAGCTCGCCAACTCGCTGAAGCCCATCGTGCTGCCCGGCGAAACCATGCGCGTGTTCATCCTCAAGGAAGGCAAAGAATACAACCAGGGCGTAGCCTATCTGGATGACGGCACCATGGTGGTCGTCGACAACGCGCGCAAAATGATCGGCAAGACCATCGATGTGTCGGTGACATCCGTTCTGCAGACCACGGCAGGGAAGATGATTTTTGGAAAATGGGATGAACGCGCCGCTTACTCCCGGCAGGCTGTCCCAGTGCCGGTGACACCTACCGCGGTCCCGGTGGTCCCGACCACGACAACGGCGGTGCCGAGCCCGACCGCTGTCGAGACGAAAACTGGCCCGGTTTAGACGTCCAGAGATTGTTTGCCGCTTGCCTGAGAAATGTACACGGCTTGCCCGGTGACCGCGGTATGTGTGCCCGTCGATCATTTGAATAAGACGCCTTCGCGCCCGTATACTTACAGCCCGCCATGAAGGTTGTTGTCATTATTCCCGCTGCCGGTCTTGGGACACGCATGGCCCCAGTGTCGAGCGCGAAAGACAGTAAGCCTCATATTACGAAGCAATTCACCGAGCTTGCCGGAACGCCGATCCTCATCCACACGCTGCGCAGGTTCGCTGCCGTCGACGAGGTCACCGAAATCTGGACCGCGCTGCGAGAAAGTGAGATCGAAAGCTTTCGGAAGCAGCTCCAAAAAGAACCGGGCAACGTGAGCCATAAGAAGATTGAGTTAGTGGTTGGCGGCGAGCACCGCCAGCAATCCGTAGAGCACGCGCTCAATGCGATTGCCGCCGCGCCTGATGATATTGTGCTTGTCCATGATGCGGTCCGGCCTCTGGTTACGAGCGAGATCATCCACGAGGTCATTGAGGCCGCCCGCAAATACGGTGCAGCGATTGCGGGACTTCCCGCAGTCGACACCGTGAAACAGGTTGAGCGCACCGCTGAAGGGGCGATCGTCAAGGCGACGATTCCACGCGCTAGCGTCGTACTGGCACAAACTCCCCAGGGATTCCGCTATGAAGTAATCAAGAAGGTTTTTGATGAGGCCTCCGCGGATGGCTTCATGGGCACCGACGAGGCTTCGCTGGCCGAGCGCTCCGGGCATGAGGTTGCCGTCGTGATGGGCTCGCCGAAAAACATAAAGATCACTACGCCAGGAGACATGGAGTTAGCGGAATTCTATTTAGGGAAATGAAGCCACGGACTGCACGGATTTCCACGGATAACCCGACGACAGAATGCCAAAGACCAACGACCGACGACCAGCAACCGCACAGCCATCAACTCGCATTGGATATGGCTTTGACTCCCACGAATTTCGGCCCGGCATTCCGCTGAAGATCGGGGGCATTACTCTCAAGCACGACAAGGGACTTGGCGGCCACTCCGATGGTGACGTGCTGCTGCACGCCATTACCGATGCGCTTCTTGGGGCCATTGCAGCGCCGGATATTGGAGCGCTGTTTCCACCCTCGGATCCGAAGTTGAAAGGCGCCGACTCTGTGATCTTTTTGCGTGAGGCGTTGAAGAGAGTACACGACGCCGGCTACGCGGTCGCCAACATCGACGTCAGCCTTATCTTGGCGGCCCCGAAGATCGGTCCTCACGCATCAGCGATTCGAACGCGAGTGGCTGAGTTGCTGGGTGTGCACTGCGATTGCATTGGGCTGAAGGCGAAAACTCCAGAGGGACTCAATCTGGATGCCGCGGCTATCGCGCATGTCGTGGTCTTGCTCCAGAGAGTGCGCCAAAAGCGTCGCCGGAAGAAATCACGCTGAAGGCCACTTCCGTAAAGCGCCCAGAATTTCTCTGCGCTCTCAGCGCGATCTTCTCAGCGAACTCTGCAGTCAAAGCTTCTTTAAGCCGAAGGCACTCGAAATGATCTGGACGGTCCATCCCATTCGGCCAGACCAAGAGGGCCACAAGCAGCGATATGGCCGCGATCGACTCGACCATTTTCTTCGCGTCTGTTTGGCATTGGCAGTTAGCCTTTGGCGGCTTCGATCAGTGCACGAAAGAGTTTGCGCGAAGCCTCGTCCTCATCCACGGACCGTTCGGGGTGCCACTGCACGGCGAGGACGAAATGATCAGTAGCAGTTCCTTCCACGGCCTCGATGATGCCGTCATCGGGGGAGAGAGCCACGATACGCAATCCTTTGCCGAGCGCATCTGCGGACTGATGATGGGAAGAGTTCACCGGCACAACAATTGAACTGCCATCTCTCGACTTCTGATTGCTATCTGCCTTCCCGATGATCTTCGCCAACAAAGAATCTCCCGAGACCTCGACCGAGTGCGCGATCGCAACCGTTCTTCCGGCTTCGTGATTGACCTTTGATCGGGTGGCTTCTGGAAGGAAGTCGGGAATATGTTGAATCAGCGAGCCCTTGCAATAGACATTCAGACTCTGCAGGCCATAGCAGATGCCGAGCACGGGTTTTCGCCCGGCATAAGCATCGTCGAGCAGCAGGGTGTCAACGTCATCGCGACGAGGGTCAGATTTCGCGGTATGCGGCGAGCGGGCTTGCTGGAATCTCGCGGGATCAATATCAGCATTGCTGCCCGGTAGCAGCACACCATCGCAGCGGTCCATGAGAGCCCCGACTTCCTCCGGCGTACGGTCGAGCGGAATGCGAAGCGGCTCTCCGCCCGCGAGCACCACCGCTCGCTCGTATTGCGGAATGGCGCGCTCGCCGTATTCGCGGTCGGTCGAGTGCGGCATGGGGATGGCGATGCGGGGAGGCATTCGCTATCCCATTCTCTCGATCGCCGACAGAGCTTTCACCTGGCGATAGTGCCGGATTTCCATGACCAGCGAGAGCACGAAGATGATTGCCCCTGCAACCAGGGCCATGGGCAGCGCGATCTGGCGGTAGGCGATTCGCATGTCAGGATGAATTCGCCGCAGCGCCGACACGACGACCATTCCCAAGATTCCAATCAGCAGACTCACCGCGAAACAGATCAGCGTTCCGATGAAGGTTGCCAGCAAGACTCGCACCGGAATGCCATACCAGCGTGGCGCTCGCGGGGCTGCTCCGGTGGCCTTCAACTTCACCCCCGGCGCTTGTAGAGGATGGCGAATTCGAACCCGTTATTCGGCGGGAACAGTTCCGCAACTTTGCGTAACCGCTCGGCCAAGGCGGATGGCGCGATCAGCGGGTAGTCACGCTCCCGCAAATCCCCGTAGTCAAAGTCGAGGTAAAGCGAGAGCAGATAAATCGAGATAGTGTCGGAAAAAGTGGCTTCAAGATATTCGTTCTTAAAGCGCTCGGCGTCAGGACCGTTGGCGGTGGCCAGCTTGCGGGATTCAAATGCGTCGAGCGACGTCTCGCCCCGAACTCCGGCTTCCACCTGGCTCCAGGCGAGCTCGGCGAATTCGGACGACACTCCCGCGCGATCGACCAGCGCATGCCCAACATTGATGAAAAATTCGAAGGCAACGGAGAACTTGTCGTCCATCAAGCGCGTGGAGATGAAGACACACTGGGAGTCGCCCAGGTTCAGATTGCGATGGCAGACTGCGTTGTCGCTGAGGGCCACGTCGTAGCGATCAGCGATTAGGGTTTCATCGCCGTGACTGACCGTCAGCGGAACGAAGTAATAAGCTTTGCGTTCCAGTGCAGTGGCGATGCGGGTTGGAACGGCGGCGACCATGCGGTCAAGGTCAAAAGAGTTGACCGCGATCTCGCCCAAACTGGCGTAACAGACTCCATTGGGAGCCTGAGAAACCGGGGCCTGCCGGACTACTTCGCCCGGGCTACGAGTGATTGCTGGAGCAGCTTGAGACATCCAGCCTTATTCTACACAGAGGGCGAGCCCCTGCACGGTTAATCACGCATCTGGCGCCAACCCGCTTGGCTATTTGTTTGCGAGCACGAAGTCTACGTTGGCGACGCCGTTCTCCGTTACAGTCACAGATTTCTCCCAGGTTTTAGGCGGGTTGAAAACCGGACGCTGCACGCTGTGTTCCGTCAGCACATCATAGGCCTGCTGTTTCCCCGTCAGGTTCCAACCCTCGTGCCAGGCAACGATCTGATACGTTCCCGCAGGGACGTTAGTGAACTCGAAGCGTCCGCTCTCATCCGTGACGGCATAGTACGGGTGTGGAGCCACGAACATTTCGGCGTTCATCCAGACATGGCCTCCGTTGCAACGAAGGCTGACCAGCCCCGGAGTTTGCAGAGTGCGCGATGACACCCGGCCAGGAAAAGGAAAGGGAAGATTAAAGGTGGCGGCGCCGTCCATGTGAATCGTATGCAGAGTCGCGTCGGAGCTCATCATGTCGAGTGTCCCGCCTTGGGGGACCAGGAGGATGTGCGGAATATAGCGACAGTGTTTCTGGTCGAGATGGCGGCGCTGCTCGGGCAGGTCCATCGCCTTGCCAGCTGTGATGTTCTTCAGATAGACGACCGTATTAGCGACCCCGCCTTGCGAGCCAACGATCAGGCGTTCAAGATCCGCAGTCTTTTTGGAGTCGGGGTCGCAGATCTGGCTGTCTTTGGTAATGGGGAATTCCGCCGTGCGGGGGACCGGTCCGGACCACTTCACGGTGCCCGAGATCGTGCCTCCGTCGTTTACGCTAATGACTTTATAGTCTTGAGCATAGACCGCCGCTGTGATGGCAAAGAATGTTGCGAAAAAACGACTGCTTGCGATGAACCGGCACATACTCCACCCCTTGATGCTCGCGCCTCGGCGCCGCAGCCGATACCCTCGAGCATGAGATTTTGGCCGTACTCCCGCTCACACTCTCGTGCTTCCCAACTTGCGGGATGAAATGCTGCACAGGGGCCCAAAATCGAGGCGCAGCACCGTGATCGCAGGACTTTCTGTTTCCAATGGGGAGGCCGTCTTACCCCGTCCAACGGGAGCCGGTTGTAATTGAAATCACACTAAGGTTGCGCCCAGGGGAAACAAAGGTCGAGATTACCAAGGTGGTGGTACGAGCAGGGTGACTCGCGGAAATCAAAAGCCCAAGACTGCTTGAGGGCGCAAGACAGAGATATCGGGCCTTCTGGGATGATAACTCACTTGCACGGTCTCTCCCTTAAGACCATCAACATAGGACCAGGCTTCCTGTTCATCGTCGAATACCGCAATGTGGTATCCCGAGTAGTAGGTACCGTTCAGCCGATATGAGTACGCGAGGTTCGCGGTCGCAGTTTCAATCGCCTCATCCCCGTATCGGCTTCGGCCCCGACGGGTCGATACTTCCCCGCCCTCGATAGTGCCGGGAACGGTTGGCCAGCGAGCCGAGCGGGCGAGCCGGAACCATTCCGGCCACCGCCTGATCGACAGCAGCAAACCTACGACGAGAAGAATCAGGAGGACAAATATGCCGTCCAGCACTTGGTGCGACAAGCGATCCTCTCAAAGAGCGAGCCTTTTCTTATCCTAAGTGGACCCCCAAATCCAAGGGCCGAGATTACAATCATCGGTCCATGCCTGTCACCGTCAAATCGTTCGCGAAGATCAATCTTGGATTGCGTATCGGCCCGGCGCGGCCAGACGGATTTCATGAGCTCCTGACGGTTTATCAGACGATTGGTCTGCATGACGTGATCCGCGTAAGCGTTGGGCGCGGCTCGGGGATCGAGATTCGTTGTGCCGATCCGCGAGTGCCGCGGGATGAGACGAATACCTGCTTCCGTATTGTTGAGCGAGCGATGACTGCCCTGCGCGCGAAGGGGCACGTTGTCATCGAGATCGAAAAGCGGTTACCCGTGCAGGGTGGCCTGGGTGGAGCCTCAGCGAATGCCGTGTCCACTCTGCTGGCGCTCGAGCGCGCTGTTCGGAAAAGCCTTACCCAGGCTGAGAGGTTGGGGTTCGCGGCGGATGTCGGATCAGACCTCCCGCTGTTTTTGGTCGGCGGTGCCGTCTTGGGAGTGGGGCGGGGGGAGCAGGTGTATCCCTTGCCGGATTTTCCGGCGACAGCGTGCGTGATCGTGAAGCCGGAGATTGGGGTTTCGACTCCGAAGGCGTTTGCCCAGTGGGATCGGTTGTGTGGCGCGGGCGCTTCCGCCCGCGAAGGTTTTCCCCAATCGGGGAGTGCTGAGGAAAATTCCAGTGAACACGAAGCCGAGCTTCGCTCGGCCGGACCGCCGGGGGCGTCTGTCCCCACACAAGCCGAGTCGAAATTGACGGTACTGACTGCCTTCGATAGAATGAATGAGCTTGGCCGCAGCTTGTCGGCGTGGCTGAGTGGGCTGTACTCCAGTGCTCCTTCTCATCCGTTAGAAAGAGGGGGCCGGGCCGGGAATCCGCTTCTCCGGCTTGACCGGGCTGGGATCGAAAACGACTTCGAGCAAGTCGTCTTTCCTGAGTGTCCCAAGCTAGGCGAGGCTAAAGGTGCGTTGGTACGCGCGGGTGCGAAGTTTGCGTCCCTCTCGGGTTCTGGCTCGACGCTGTATGGGATGTTTGCTTCGCGGCAGGCTGCGGCTTCAGCGGTTACGCAGCTGCGGAAGGCCGGATGGGCAGCGCAGGTGGCCTCAACCTTGACGCGGACGGCTTACTGGCGGCGGATGTGGGCGGAATGAGGCTTGTGGTCGGGGGCGCTCGGCGTCGCCTTTGCTTCGACGGCCGAGGCGGCCGTCGCCACATGGTCTGTAGTCTGGCCGGGCTTTTGGGTCGGCGAATTTTTGATTGTTGAAATCCGATTGTTGCATGACAATAGTCGTGCCCGAACAGGGTTCAATCAACAATCACGCATTCAACCATCAACAATTGGTTTACTGGGCCGTCGACTAATGGTAGGTCAAGTGCCTTTGGAGCACTTTGTCTAGGTTCGAATCCTAGCGGCCCAGCCAAGAAATTCGGCTGTTGCCAGTACCCAGTCGCCAGAAAACCCGCTGGCTTGGGAGCTTGCAAGAAAACGGTAAGAACTGAAGGCCAGGAGCCCAAAGAACCATGGCAACTTTAGTCACGCCGACCGACAAGGCTGAAAAAGTTGAGAAGAAGAGTCCGCCAGTGACTGACGAAAAGCCGGAGCGAAAGCCGCGGCCGCGGACGGACGAGAAGTTCAAGATTTTCAGCGGCACCGCCAACGAGTCTTTGGCAGACGAGGTCTGCCACTTTCTCGGAATGCAGCGCGGGCAGGCGCAGGTCACGCGCTTTGCCGACGGCGAGGCCTACGTTCAGATTCAAGAGAACGTGCGCGGTGCGGATGTTTTCGTGATGCAGCCTACGTGCCGTCCCGTGGATGAGCACTTGATGGAGCTGATGCTGATGATTGATGCGCTCAAGCGCGCATCGGCGCGGCGCATCACCGCAGTGATTCCGTACTTCGGGTACGCGAGGCAGGACAGGAAAGACAAGCCGCGCAGCCCGATCTCGTCGAAGCTGGTCGCCGATTTGTTGACCGCCGCTGGCGCGAATCGGGCGTTGATTGTGGATTTGCATACGCCGCAGTTGCAGGGATTTTTTAATATCCCGGTGGACCATCTGTTTGCTTCACCGGTGCTGGTAGATCACTTCCGTAAGCTGGCGTTGCCGAACCTGACAGTGGTTTCGCCGGACGCGGGCGGCGTGGAACGTGCCCGATTTTTCGCTAAGAAAGTGGACGCGGCGCTGGCCATCGTCGATAAACGGCGCGTCGAAATGAACGTAGCCGAGATCATGAACGTGATTGGCGACGTTCACGGACGGACTTGCCTGATCATCGACGATTTGATCGATACGGCGGGCACGCTGGTGAAAACGGCAGCCGCCTTGATAGAAAACGGCGCGACCTGTGTTTACGCATGCGCATCGCATGCCGTGTTGTCGGGGCCGGCGGTTGAAAATATTCGAAATTCCGTCATCAAGGAAGTTGTGGTGACGAACACCATCCCGCTGACAGCCGAGGCCGAGGCGGCGCGAACGGAAAAGGGCGGAAAGATTCACGTCCTTTCGATTGCGGGATTGATTGGCCGCGCGATTCAGGCCAATCACGAAGAAACTTCGGTGAGTAAGTTGTTCATGTAGCTATGAGCTTCGAGCCACGAGCTTCGAGCAAGCAAGGTGTTACTCGTGACTCGCAGCTCGAAGCTCGCTGCTGAATCTTAGATAGGAATTGACATTTATGGCGACTGCATTGGAAACCAACAAATTGGAAGCGCAGACACGGAAGCCGGGCACGAAGAATGAGGCGCGACGTGTGCGGCGCGACGGGAAGATTCCGGCCGTAGTCTATGGAGCGGGCAAGGACTCGCTCCCCATCAGCGTAGATCCCCGTGTGGTGACGCGAATTCTGAACTCCGAAACCGGCCACAACACCATCTTCGATCTCGCCCTGAACGGCGAGAATACCAAGGCCATGATTGTTGACTGGCAGTATGAGCCGATCAAAGGCCGGCTGCTTCATATCGATTTGAAGCGGATTGCCCTCGACAAGGTGCTGCGTGTCAGCGTGCCCATCTTCCTGAAGGGCGAAGCGGCGGGCGTGAAGCAGGAAGGCGGCATTCTCGAACAGATGCTGCGTGAAGTCGAGATCGAGTGCTTGCCGGCCGACATCCCCAGCCATATCGATGTCGACGTGTCGCACCTGACTTTCGGCAAGGTATTGCGTGTTTCCGATCTGCCGCACTCGGAGAATCTGAAGTTCTTGACCGATGCGAACCAGCCCGTGGCGCACGTGACCTCGGTGAAGGAAGAGGTTGTGGTCACTCCTGAAGCTGCGGCGGCGGACGCGGCGGCTGCTCCGGCTGAGCCCGAAGTCATCAAGAAGGGTAAGCAGGAAACTGAGGAAGAAGGCGCCGAGGCTGCTCCGGAGAAAGCGGAGAAGAAAGAGAAGAAATAGCTGCGTAAGAAGATTGCGGCATGGTGGGCTGCGCTTCGCGCTAGCCAGACGGGCGAGGCGCCCGTCGCCACACGAGCAATCTCAGCGCAAGCTGTGGACGGTGGCGTGAAACTGATCGTTGGTCTCGGCAATCCCGGAATCGAGTATCAGTTCTCGCCGCACAACCTGGGTTTTCTGGCGATCGATCGGATCGCCGGCAATCTTGGGTTGGAAGTAAGGAACCGGCAATGCCGGGCGCTGACGGCGCGAACCGTGATCGCCGACCAGATGGTGTTGTTGGCCAAGCCCGAGACATTCATGAATCGGAGCGGGCTCGCGGTGCAAGAGTTGTTGCGGGAGTACGAGGCGACGCCGGAATCGGACCTGATCGTAATTCAGGACGAGCTGGATTTTCCGCTGGGCACGTTGCGGATTCATACGCGGCGCAGTTCGGCGGGGCACAACGGCATCGAGTCGATCATCGGTGGGCTGAACACGCAGGACTTTCTGCGGATTCGGATCGGCGTAGCGCCCGACCGGAAGATAGGTGACGGCGCAGAGTACCTGCTGGCTCCGATGAAAAAGAAAGAGCTGGAAATCGTAGATGGAATGCTCGATACCGCGGCAGAAGCGGTGAAGGTGATTTTGAAGGATGGTCCGGCGGCGGCGATGAATCGCTTTAACCGGAAAGAAGAAAGTGGCCAGGGATCAGAGGACAGGGGTGAGTAAACGCATCAATGGGTTTAGCTAATCCCTAGCCCCTGACCCCTTCAGAAGGTTTGGAGACAACGAATGAATCGTACTTATGAGCTGATGTTCATCGTCCGGCCCGATATGACGGACGAAGATCTCGACAAACTGATTTCGACACTGCAATCGGTCGTGCCCCCTTCGGGAGGCAATGTGGTGAAAGTCGAAAAGATGGGCAAGCGGCGGCTGGCCTACACCGTGCGGCGCTTCCATGACGGCATCTACGTGTTGATGGTCGTCGAAGGCGGCGGCCCGGTGATGCACGAACTCGAGCGTCGTTTGCGCGTGACCGAGCCTGTCATCAAGTTCCTGACCGTGCGAGTCGACGAGGAGCAGAAGCGCCTGGACAAGATCAAGAAGCTGCGCGAGGCCAAGAAGAAGGTGAGCGCGCAACCAGCGGCGGCCGCTCCGGAAGAGAAAGCGGCTCCGGCAGCGGAAGCTCCGGCAACGGCCTAACCAGGGGACTAGAGGTCAGGGACTAGGGATCAGAGTCCGGACCTCGTACGTGGATGGATATTTTGCTGGCCCCTAACCCCTGATCCCTGGCCCCCATTTGGTGGGCACGGCAGAGAATCCGAAGGAGAGCACGAGTTATGGCAGACGAAACGAAAGCACCAGAGCAAGCGGCATCGAGCGAGAGGCCGCCGCGTAGTGAAGGCGGAAGACCAGGCGGAGATCGCCCCCGATTTGGTGGTGGCGGACGCGGTCCCGGCGGACCTTCGCGCGAAGGTGGACCGGGCGGACGCAAGTTCTTCCGGCGCAAGAAGGTTTGCAAATTCTGCGTCGAAAAGATCGAAGACATCAACTACAAGGACTACCGATTGCTCGGTCAGTTCGTTGCCGAGAGCGGCAAGATCGTGCCGCGGCGCCTGACGGGCGTGTGTGCGCCGCACCAGCACCGGCTGTCATCGGCCATCAAGCAGGCGCGCAATATCGCCCTGCTGCCGTTTGCCGGAAGAGCATCGTAACTTGCCGGCGACCCCGCTTTGTCCTTCCGAGCGAAGCGAGGAATCTGGTGTTTGCTCGTGGGGAGGAGAAGCAGATTCCTCGCGTTGCTCGGAATGACAACGAAAGGGCATAGTTCAAGATTGGAGCCATCCATGGAAGTCATTCTCAAAGAAGACGTAGCGAAGTTGGGATCGCGCGGCGACGTGGTGAAGGTCGCCGAGGGATACGGGCGGAATTTTCTTCTGCCGCGCAAGCTTGCCATTGAGGCCAACGAGGGCAATAAGGCCGTCATTACGCAAATGAAGGCAGCCTCGGTGCGGCGCTCGGCCAAAGAGAAGTCCCAAGCCGAGGAACTCGCGAAGCAGTTCGAGGGCGTGTCGGTCACGTTTACGCGCAAGTCAGGCGAGAGCGATCAGCTGTTTGGATCGGTGACGTCGAGCGACTTGGGCGACGCGCTGACCAAGAAGGGCTTCAACATCGATCGCCGCAAGATCCAGTTGCACGAGCCGCTGAAGACCTTGGGCGAGTTCACTGTCCCGGTCAAGCTGCACAAGGACGTGACCGCGCACCTAAAAGTCGTGATCGAAAAAGAAGCCGCTACCGAATAGAAACGTTGTATACTCCTGCTCCTAGTTCGGTCCCAGATTTTCTTCCGAACGAGTTTCGTAGGAGGCGTTTATGGCACTTTTGGAGAAGCCCATTGCTCTGACTCCGGCCGGAGGCGGTGGGCTCTGCATCGGTCCGGATGCGTTGCAGGCGGCAGATATCCTCGTTTCGACGACCCGGGCGGCTGTATCGGGCGTGATTCGCGCGGGTACAGATTCAGAAGTCAGCCACGCCGCACTCTATGACGGTTACGGCGAGGTGATTGAGGCGATCGGCAAAGGCGTTACTAGCCATAAAATTGACGTTGCCATCGCAGACGACGCGTTGGTCGTGGCATACCGTTCCCCGAACATTACCGACGAGAAAGCCGCCCGGATCATCGACTACGCCACCCATCAGATCGGCAAACCATATAGTGTCGCGGGCGCTCTCTTGTCGACTGACAAAATCCTCTGCCGGGTGCTCGGTCCCCGCCCCGCCAGTTTCTTCTGCTCACAGCTTGTCTTTGAGGCCTATCGCAGAGGCGGACTGCCGCTGACAACCGCACCGTCTCAGTGCGTGACCCCGGCGGACGCTGCAATCATTGCCCAAAGCCAGCTGACCTACGTCGGCCATCTGCTTGGGGACCCGGCGTGGTTCCCGGTGGTCGCGCCGTAAAGCGGCTTCGTCGGATCAGTAGCGATCTGATTGCGGCAAACGCCCCATAAACAGTGCATTTCACTTTGCCAAAGCGTCACAGCCGCACTGTGTCCCGTTGTTCTGTTTCCCCCTAAATCTTTGTCCTAGAATCATCTAGGTACTCCACAAAATCCCTGTACAGCCTATAATTTCTGCTCACGGTTGCGCTGACTCTCCGTCTATTCCTGTGCAAGCCCGGAAGACTGGAAAACCGGGCAAGTAGAGGAAGCGACACAAAATGCCGGCCGGTGTATGGGCAGTGCCATTTTCGGTTGGCGGACGGGCCCACTCAAGAGAGAGTGAGTTAAGAGAGAGAGTCAGCACGAACCAGAACCCCACGCGGGGTTGCATGGCTGGGCTAGATCGCCAAACGCAAGATCGTCGCATCGACGACACGATGCTGATCCGCGAGGCGCAGCGCGGGAACCGCGCAGCCTTCGAGGAACTCGTACGCCACTACGATCAGGCGGTGCTGCGGCTCGCCCTGCATCTCACCGGAACTGAACACGACGCCCAGGACGTGTATCAGGACGCCTTCCTCAAGGCTTATAAGAACATCGGCAGCTTCCGGTTCGAGTGTTCCTTCTACACATGGATTTACCGGATCGTGACGAACCTGTGTCTCGATCACCTGCGCAAGAAGACCGTGCGCAAGGAAGACGCGCCGGTCGCGAAAGATCCCGATGGGGGCGAGTACGACTTGCTCGATCAGGTTGCAGACGGGCGCGCAGGAGCAAATCCAGAGCGCGACCTGATGCGGCGCCAGTTAGGCGCGCGGATCGCCGGAGCACTGGAAAAACTAACGCCTCGGGAGCGCATGGTTTTCGAGTTGAAGCACTATCACGGCTTGAAGCTGAGAACCGTGGGAGAAATTTTGCATACGACGGAAGAGACCGCCAAGAACACCCTCTTCCGGGCCACGCAGAAGTTGCGCGGGGCATTGGCGGATATGCGATGAGTAGCAGGGAACAAGGAGAGACAGCCGCCTCGGCTGTCCGGCGAGGGCGAAGCCCAGCCGATCAGAATGAATGGATGAAGGTGAGCCTATGAAGTGTGAATGGGTTCGAGAAAATATCGTGCTTCACGTTTATGGCGAACTGGCCGATGACGCCCGCCACGAACTGGAACAGCACGTAGCACGATGTAGCGATTGCGCGGCTGAACTGAAGGCAGAGCAGGATTTTCACGCGCTGCTCGCCCAGGATCGCGCCGAGGACCCCACGCCGAATCTACTGGCGTCCTCGCGCATGCAGTTGCAGGAAGCGCTGGAGACGGCGCAGCAGGGCGGCATGTTGAGCCGGCTGCCGTTTGACCCAGCAAACTGGCTGCGCCAGGTACGGTTCTCGCCAGCGCTGGCTTCCGTGATTCTGATTCTCGGCTTCGCGGGTGGAGTGGGAACCACCTACAAGCTGTACGGACCGCACGGTGGAAATACAATTGGCCCGATCGCGAACAACACCCCCACCACTCCTGCAGAAGCCTCCATCGCCGGCATTGATTCCATCACTCCAGTCCCGGGCACCGATCAAGTCAGCATCAAGTACAACACAGTCTCCTCACAGGAAAAGCAGGGACCTCTTAACGATCAGCAGATCCAGCAACTGCTGCTGTTTGCAGCGCGGAATAACTACAACTCCGGTGTGCGTGTGGACTCCGTTGACCTGCTGGCGCAGCGTTCGAGCGATCTGCAGGTGCGTGAGGCTTTGATCTACGCGCTGCAGAACGACACCAATCCCGGTGTACGTCTGAAGTCCCTCGACGCGTTGGGAAATTACGTAAAGAGCGATACCAATGTGCGCGATTCCGTGTTGCGCGCCCTGGTGAACGATTCGAATTCCGGCGTGCGTATTGAGGCGCTGCGACTGATCGAACCAGTGAAGGCGGATGGCAGCGTGCGCGGCGTCCTGATGGCGCTGGCGGCGAAGGATACCAGCACGTACATCAAGTCCCAGGCGCGCACCATGCTGGCACAGTTGCCGGAGATCGATTAGTAAGGCGGTCGAAGTTTTTGTCGAAAGTCAGAAGTAAGAAGTAAGAATGCAGAAGTAAGAATGCAGAAGTGAAACCCAAAACAACTTCTACATTCTGAATTCTACCTTCTGCCTTCGAGAGAAGTGAGGTGTTCATTTGAAAAAAGCGCCACAAGTCGTCGGGTTGGCCGGAATGCTGGCCCTGCTTGCGCCAATAAGCTTTCTTTCGCAAAGCTGGGCGCAGGAAACAAAAGTCTCGCATGAAGGCGGATCCTGGGCACAGGAAGTAACGGGATCACTGGCTGCAGTCAGAAATTTACGAGTCAAGGTAGACATGGGCTCCGTGGTGGTACGCGGCGGCCAACAGCAAGGCATCAATTACATCTTTCATACTCGTTACGGCACTTCTTCGGAGCAGGAAGCACGCAAGCAGTTCGAGCAGTACAAAGTAACCGCATACGTAAAGGGTGATACCGCCTGGATCGTCGGAGACTGGCAGGGAGGAAGGCACCCCCGGCATTTCTCTGGCGAGTTCTCGGTCATGGTTCCGCGGGATATGGCGTTGGTGAAGCTCGAGACTGACGGCGGCAACGTGGATGCAACCGGTTTGGCCGGCCGCGTCGAGGCACAGAGCGGTGGTGGAAGCATGCATCTCGACGATATCGGTGGAGGTGCGGCCGCGGAAACCGGTGGTGGCTCGATTGAGGTCGGAACGGTGAGCGGCGAACTCGGATTGCACACGGGCGGTGGGTCGATTGAGGTCCATCAGGCAAACGGGAAACTGGTTGCTGAGACCGGCGGCGGCAGCGTCGAAATTCAGTCCTGCGCGCAAGGAGCACTGATCGAGACCGGCGGAAGCAGCATTACCGTTCGTCACTGCAATGGCAAGGTAAAGGCGTCGACCGGCGGCGGCAGCGTGGACCTCAGCGATGTTGGCGGCCCCGCCGAGATTGAAACCGGTGGAGGCAGCATTCGGCTGACTTCCGCCAAAGGACATGTTCACGCCGAAACCGGCGGAGGCAGCATCGAGCTCTACGGTGTACCATCCGCATCGGCGGAAACTGGCGCCGGCGAAATCACTGTGAAGCTGGTGAATACTGGCGGCGAGCGTCGCGATTCCGATCTGGAAACGGGCGCCGGTGACATCACCGTCTACATCGCTTCCGATGTCGCCATCAATGTTCGCGCCAGCGTCGACATGGGCAGTGGACATCACATCACGTCTGATTTTCAGGATATACATATCGGCAGCGAGGGTGATCAGTATGGCCCGAAAACGCTGACCGCTGAGGGCAAGCTTAACGGCGGCGGGCCCTGGCTGAAGGTGCATACCTCAACCGGCGATATTTGCCTGAAGCGGGCTGGACACTAGCAACAGATTGGAGTCGAGGGAAAGCAACCCCTCGCAATTTTGTAAATCGAGGAAGTCACATGCGCAGATACTTTGTCTCGAACATCCTGTGTCTACCTTTGTTGCTTGGCTTTGCGCAAGCCGCGCAGAGCTGGTCCGTCGATCAGAATGCGGGCCAACCGTGGGTTTTCTCGAGCGAAGATAGCGGGACCAGTTCCTACCTGGGCGTGGATATAGCCGACGTCTCCAAAGATCGAATGGGCGCTCTGAAGTTGAAGGAGGAAAAAGGCGTCGAGGTCACCATGGTCGACCAGGACGCGCCCGCGGGCAAGGCCGGCATCAAGGAACACGACGTCATCCTGAGCATGAACGGGACGCCGATCGAAAGCGGAGCCCAATTGCGCCGCATGATCCACGAGACACCGCCGGGAAGAGCGGTCACACTGGGCCTCAGTCGTGACGGCCAACCCTTAACGTTGCAGGTGGCGCTGGCCGACAAGCACAAAGAGTACAACTGGGCTGGTCCCAAACCGGGCGACATCCATGTAAACATCCCTCCCATTCACATCCCCGATATCGATATTCCCTCGATGAACATGGTGGTGGTGACTTCCTCGGCGCGCAGCGGGTTGATGGTGGAGAACATCACGCCTCAACTTGGAGATTTCTTCGGCGTCAAGGATGGTAATGGCGTGCTGGTGCGCACTGTGGAGAAAGGAAGCCGGGCAGAGAAGGCCGGTTTCCATGCCGGCGACGTGATCGTCAAAATCAACAATCAGCCGGTACACGACACCAGCGACTTCTCCCACGCGGTGAAGTCACGCAGCGGCAATTCAGTATCTGTAGGAGTTGTGCGCGACAAGAAGGAACAGACTCTGAATCTGACGCTTCCGGAGCGTAAGGAGTCGAGCGAGCTGTTAGACGAAGAAGGCGAGCTGCGATATGAACTCGCGCAGTTGCAACCGCAGATGGAACTCGCCGTCGAAAGATCCCGCGAGGCCGCTGAGCAGCTCAAGAAGCAAGTCTGCAAGCACCAGGACGAGTTTCTCAGGCAGACCGAGAAGCAGAAGAGGCAGCTCCAGAAAGACATGCGGGAGTTACAGCGCGAACTCATGCGCTTGAGGCAAGACTGGCTCTAGGCCATCGTTGCCGTCCTCAGAAGTTTTATTGGTTTGTGGCTGACGGATGGGAGTCTTTACTTGCCGTTTGTGGCTGCTTCCGCGGCATTCGTGATGCACACGCGATTTCTTCCACTTTGCTTCGCGAGATAGAGTCCGCTATCTGCAGCGCGAACCAATTCATCGCGATTCTTCCCATGTTGAGGGAAAGCAGCGACCCCCGCGCTGATGGTAATGGCTCGGGGCACACCCGGGAACTGCCACTTCTCCACCATTCTCCGCAGCTTCTCGGCCACGACAAAAGCCTGTTCCGCATTGGTTTGCGTCAACAGAAGCGCAAATTCCTCTCCCCCATAACGGCACACCACATCCGTCTTGCGTAGCTGCTGGTGAAAAACAGAAGAAACCTGCCGCAGAACTTCGTCACCCAGGAGATGCCCGAATTCGTCATTCAATCGCTTGAACTGATCGATGTCGGCCATGATCACCGCCATGGTGCTGCCATAACGGCGCGCGCGTTCGACCTCTTCCATGATGCGCAGCTCGAAGAAGCGGCGGTTGAAGATGCCGGTGAGGCCGTCGAGATAAGCCAGCTGTTTTACCCGCTCGACATAGTGCGCGTTCTGAATCGAGTTCGCGCAAATGTCGGCCACGGATTCCAGCGATTGCACTTCGCTTTCACGGAATGCGTCCACCTTGGAGCTGTGCAGCGTGAGCACGCCCAGCGTCTGGCCAAAGGAAATCAGCGGGATACTCATGCGGGAGGCGGATTCTTTAAACAGGCGGAAAGACTCCGGAGCCGCGGTTAAGTCCTTCTCGATGACCGTACCGCTGATATCGATGACTTCAGACCAGGGGCGCTCGGTAGTGGAGAACCGGCCGCCGGGGGGAAAGCAGGGGGTTAGTTCGCCGTGAAAAGCCCGCATCACCAGATCACCTTCCTCACGCAGAAGCAGGGAGACCTGAGAAACCTGGAAGGCTTTCTGGATGACCGAACACACGCGGGTCAGCAGGTCTTCAAGCTCCATCACTGCGGTGCTTTGCTGCGCGATGATGTTTATGGCTTCGAGCTGCCGCGCTCGCTGGCGCTCCAGGGAGTACAACCGCGCATTCTCCAGGGCGATGGAAGCTTGGGTGGAAAACAGCGTGAGTAGTTCGATGGTCTCGCGGTCGAAGTGGTTTAGTTGATCGCTCTGGCAATCGAGCACTCCAACGACTTCGTCGCGCACCATCAGAGGAATCGCCAGCTCCGAGCGGGTCGATTGCGCGGCACAGATGTAGCGCGAGTCGTTACTCACATCGGGAGCATAAACCGGTTGCTTCTTCGAGACTGACGCTCCAGTGATTCCCTGGTCGGCTGCCAGGCGAATCGTGTCTTGGCCCTCGTCCCACCCGATTTGCGACCGTACATACAACTGCTGCGTCTCCCGGTTCAGTAGGAGAATCGCCACATTTCGCAGGTGGAAATAGTCGTGCGCAATCGCCAGGATTCTCTTCAGAACCTCGTCCAGATCAAAGGTCGAGAGGACGGCCTGGCCGGCATCGAACAGGGCCGCAATTTTCGGCATTTCAAGGGATTGTATCTTCGCTGGAGCGAACAACCGAGGTTCCGAAAGTAACCGGCCAGCCCAGATCAGCGCCATTTTCTGGCGGTCCGGATCAACCCGTATGCTACCAGGCAGAACCAGAAGTCGAGCACCATCCCAAGGTCAAGTTGGAACGGTCGATGCCGGGCCGCCTGGGGAAGCGAGGGCAACAATAGGAAGTAGACGACGTTGCCGAGAACAATCGCCACCAGCGCTTGGACAAG
The DNA here is from genome assembly GCA_963836945.1 of uncultured Acidobacteriota bacterium. GTDB lineage: Bacteria > Acidobacteriota > Terriglobia > Terriglobales > Acidobacteriaceae > Sulfotelmatobacter. The sequence continues at coordinate 1,015,783 of CAWILL010000014.1, read as the reverse complement.
ATTGACGAGCACCGAAGGTTTAGACACCCGTGTGCTCCTCCCGGTTTCCCGGAAAGCTACGGTCTCAAAATAACACCAACGAATGGACTTAGCGGAAAGGCGGATGCAATCCGCTCCTGCTACCATTCTTTTGGAGCTTTGCCTTGGCGGACCCAAGGGGCTTTCCTGCAAATTCAGCGAATGCTCGAACTTTCCACCCCGGTTCAATATGTCAAAGGCGTTGGACCTCGTATTGCCGAGGTCTTGGCTGCCAAGGGGATCCACACGGTCGGCGACCTGCTCCATTATCTTCCTTTTCGCTACGAGGACCGGCTGAACCCGCGTGGGATCTCCGAATTGCGTCCCGGAGAAATGGCCAGCGTAATCGGGGAGGTGCGTAATTCCGGGTTGTTCCGCACGCGGAGTAAACCGATCTTCCAACTCACGATCGGCCAGGGCCGGGCCCGCCTGCGCTGTCTCTGGTTCAATGCGGCCTACTTGCAGGACAAATTCACGCCCGGCCAGATGATTGCTCTATACGGGAAAGTTGAACAAGACCTGCGAAGCCGGGAGCTGCAGATCATTCAGCCGCAGTTTGAACTGCTCGGAGATGCCGCGGACTCTGGCGAAAACGGCGCGGAGAAAAAGGCTGCGGAGTCCCTCGAGATCGGCCGCATCGTTCCTATCTACGAGGCCACCGGCCGCATTACTCCCCGGTGGTTTCGCAGGATCGTACGCACGGCGCTCGACAACCTCACCCCTGAATTCCCCGACCCAATTCCTGCGGCTGTGCGCTCGCACCTGGGGCTGATCTCGCCGCGAGCGGCTCTGTGGAATGTGCATTGGCCCGAGCCGGGAGAGAGCCTCGCTGACCTACAGTCTTCTCGAACTCCCGCGCACGTCCGGATGATCTTCGACGAACTGTTCTTTGTGGAACTGGGACTAGAACTCAAGCGGCGGCAACTGAAAGCGCAGACCGGCATTGCGTTCAAACTCGATGATGGGGTGCGCTCGGCCATCAAGAAGATTCTGCCCTTTCATCCCACCGGCGCCCAGAAACGGGTGCTCAAGGAGATTGCCGCCGATATGGAGAAGCCTTATCCCATGCGGCGTCTTCTGCAGGGAGACGTCGGGTCAGGCAAGACGATCGTGAGTTTCGAGGCAGCGATCATCGCCATTGAGAACGGATATCAGGTCGCGCTGATGGCGCCGACCGAAATTCTTGCGCAGCAGCATTACTTCTCCGCCAGGCGAATTCTTGAAAATGCCGGCTACCGCATCGTCTTGCTCACCGGATCGATCGAGAGCGACCGCAAGCGGGAAATCCGGCGGCACATCGCGCAAGGCAGTGCCCAGTTGGTCATTGGAACCCACGCTCTATTACAAGAGACAGTCGAGTTCGCGAAACTCGGATTGGTCGTCGTCGATGAGCAACACCGCTTCGGAGTCATGCAGCGGCTCAAGCTGATGAAGAAATCAGCGGATGGTAACGACGAGGCTAATGTGGGGACGGCCGCCATCGGCCGTCCAACCGAGCGGAGCGAGGCTACCGGACCACAGGCCGGCGAACCCGACGTCCTTGTGATGACCGCGACTCCCATACCCCGCACCCTCGCACTCACGTTGTATGGCGACCTTGATCTGAGCGTCCTCGATCAACTCCCCCCAGGCCGTACGCCCATCATCACCAAACAGGTCACCGATGATCAGGCACCGAAGGTCTGGGATTTTGTGCGGAAACAAGTGGAGGCCGGGCATCAGACCTACATCGTGTATCCCGTGATTGCAGAGAATGAAGAAAGCGAATTGAAGGCTGCAATCAAAATGTATCGGGACCTCAGCAGCAACGTGTTTGCCGACCTGAAAGTGGGACTGCTCCACGGACGCCTGGATGCGGACTTGAAGGACCAGGTTATGCGCATGTTCCAAAGGGGCGAGTTGCACATTTTGGTCGCGACCACAGTGATCGAAGTGGGCGTCGACGTCTCCAATGCGACAGTCATGGTGATCGAGCACGCCGAACGCTTCGGCCTGGCGCAGTTGCATCAGTTGCGTGGACGCATCGGGCGCGGCGCCGCTAAATCGTATTGTGTTCTTATGACGGGCGGCAAAGTCACGGAAGAAGGCCAGCGCAGGCTCCAGGCCATGGTCGACACCAATGACGGCTTTAAGATCGCCGAACTCGATCTTGAACTGCGCGGCCCCGGAGAATTCTTCGGAACGCGTCAGGCCGGCATGCCGGATTTTCGCGTCGCGAACATTATCCGCGACGCCCAACTGCTCGAGGCCGCAAAGCGTGAGGCAGAGGCCGTCCTCGCCGCAGCCCCCAATTCAGAGATATCACCGGAAGAGATCAGCCGTGCTCTCGTGGAAATGCGTGCCCGCTGGCAGCACACCTATGGCCTGGTCGAGGTGGGATAAGGGATAGTGATTCAATTTCCGGCCATGCCACGTTTATGGGGAATATCCCATGGACGTTCGATAACTTCCGGACGAGCCCGTCGCCCGGGGACTCTACGATGCCGCCGCATCAGCCAGGGCCCGAACCGCCTTGGGCTGAGGACGCAACAACAAATAGAATGCGACGACGTGCGTCATCATCAGCACGGGTACATAGATGATCGGGATCGCGTACGTGGTACCCAACTGTCCCGCCATTGCTGGAAGGCCGATTGCGACAGCGTGGTAATAGTCGAGGATAAGGTCGACCACTCCCACAAGGTTGAAAGCAATTACGAACAGCCAGAAGATTGGACGTATCCTTACCGTGAGAAGCGCGAGGATAGCGAGCACTCCGGTTGCTAGGTCCCAATAGGCGGCGAACGTTGCAAAGCTTGCGGGCAGATTGCCGACGACACCTGGCAGAATAAAGACGAGCCCGAAGAAGCGGAAGCTGTGCAGAGTAGCAATGGCGCGCTGCGCTTCGACCCCGTCCATGGACTTGAGCCTGGGCAGGAGGTAAGCGCGGAAGCAAAGCAGCCACGCGACATACCCTAGAATGAGATGCAGATTGAAGATGATTTCTGGCGACATTTAGCCTCCTATCGGATTGACGGCTTCACGCTAGATGACATTTATCATCTGACGAGAGCAAGATCCACACCGCGAATCACGGTTCCCAGCGCAGCCTGTCGTTTCGGCGTTCGAGGTTCAACCGTCGCCGTCAAACGGGCCGCGCTGGACCGAGTTCACTTATTGGTCGGCTAGTCTCTCAACAGTATTCCGAGCGGCAAGAGTGGCCCGACCGGAATGAACTGCTCGTCCATGAGGTTTTCCTTCGAGAGAGGTAGGCTTTCGATGAGGGCCCGCGCCTCTGCCACGTCCTTGCAGTTCAGCATGAAGATGACGCCCCGACCGTCGCCGCGCGTGAACCACTGCTGAATCTTGCCATCGAGATACAGGGGAACAGTCGCACGAATTTCGGCGGGCATGATTTTCATGACTTGCTCGACAGTGACCCCGGGTTTTGGCGAAAGCATCGCCAGCACGCCGGTGATCTTGGGCTGCGGCGGTACAGACTGGCCTCGCGCCATGGGTGCCAGGACTGTCGCGAACGCCAACAGCAGGTAAGACATTTCAATCTTCATTATTCGACTCCTTCGATTCTTCTACGAAATCATCATTTGTTGGTACCAGTGGGTACCATACACCCCTGATGGTACTATATGGTACCAGCGTCGTCAAGGAGAGAGTGCTGACTACGGCATCGATATCAAAACGCCGCCAGGAAGGCGGGGACGAAACCGCGCGCGCGCGCATCCTAGACGCGGCCTTTGCGGCGTTCATGAAGAACGGTTACGCAAACACCAGCACGCTTGAGATCGCGACGCGCGCGCGCGTTTCAAAGCGAGAGCTTTACGCGCTGGTTGGCAACAAACAGGAAATGCTGATCGCCTGCATCAGCGAGCGCGCCAAGCGACTGGAAGTGCCCGCTGACCTGCCCGTGCTGCGCAATCGCGAGACCCTGGAGCAGGTGCTGACTTCTTTCGGGACAAAGCTCGTCCGCGAGATAAGCGATCCCACGGTCATTGCGGTATTCCGACTGGCGATCGGCGAGGCGGCCCAGGCCCCCGAAGTGGCGCGCGCGCTCAACTCTATCGGACGCGAGGCAAGCCGCGCAGGCTTGCGTAAAATCATGGCCGAGGCCCAGGCGTCCGGACTGCTCACAGGCCGTCCTGCCGAACTTGCCGCGCAGTTCACTGGGCTGCTCTGGCGCGATTTGATGGTCAGCCTGTTGCTCGGCGTCGCCGAGCGACCGGACTCTAGCGAAATCGCTGCACGTGCCCGCGACGCCGCAGCGGCCTTCCTCCAACTTCATCCGCTACCGAAGGAACATGTGACTTCCGGATAGCCCGTCAGAACGAAGCCGCCGGCGCGGCGGACGCTGCCGCGTAGGTGAGGTCAGCAGTTTGTGATTTTTTGACGTCAGATAAAGTGTGGGTCACAAGGAGGTCATCCCTACGACCCATCTACGAAAAATCATGCTGGAAGAGCTCCAGCGACGTCATTACTCAGAGGCTACCACACGCTACTATATCCGTGCGGTCGAAAGATGCGCACAACACTTCCATTGCTCTCCGGATCGACTGGGCCGGCAGCCCATTCGGGCGTACCAGGCCCAACTCTTCACGGTGCAGAAGCTGTCACCCGGCACCGTAACCAACCATCTGTGTGCCCTACGGTTTTTTCTACATCCAGACCCTGAAGAGACCGTGGAGCATCAGCGACACTCCTTACCCTAAGAAGACGCACCGCTTACCCACCATTCTCAGTCAGGAAGAAGTGGCCCAACTCGTCGGTGCAGCTTGCACACCATTTCATCGAACTATCCTCATGACCCTCTATGCCACCGGTGTTCGGGACGAGGAGTTGACTCGGTATCCCATTCACCGCAGAGCTGGAAGGGCGACAGGCTTGGTCCCTCGCGATGCACGCTGCAATCACACTCACTCGTATCGGAGCGCCACTAACGGATCGACCCGCATCGCTCGCCGTGCGGGAACGTAGCATGCAAGCATCGCCACCAAAATCAGCAAGATCGAAACTCCAGCAAATATCGGGGGATCGTAGGGGCTAACTCCAAACAGCACATCTTGCATAACACGCGCCAGGATCATCGTAATGATGACCCCAGCCAGTGTTCCCGCAACCGCGATCTTTGCCATTTCCCGAAGTATCATCTTCAAAACGTCCCAGTGATTCGCGCCCAGGGCCATGCGGATACCAAGTTCGTTTGTCCTCTGCGCGACGTTGTAGCTCACCAGACCGTACAAGCCAATAGATGCAAGGGCTGTCGCCAAGGACGCGAACAGGGCCAGCAAATTGGCGGCGAATCGCTGCGGACCCAGCGACTCTGCAAGTCGCACATCCATGCTCTTCATGTCTGATATTGGCTGATCTTTGTCAACCTCGTGGACAGCTTCTTCTATCGTTCTAGCGAGTACTTGCGAACTAACGGCGGATTTCGCCACCAGGAACGCACTGGGTCCCATAGTTCCGCTCGGTGCTATTCTTTGGTACATCGGAAAATAGTAGACGCCGCTGGAGGAAAGCTGCGATCCCTCAGATGATGAATCGTCTCCGGAAAGACGGGTAAATCGGATATGGCCAATGACTCCGACGATCACAGCCCAAGGATCGCTGTCGTTGCGGCGAAGCCTCTTCCCAATGGGATCTTCGTTTGGCCAGTATTGTTGCGCCATGTTTTCGTCAATGATCGCAACCGCTTGCGAGCCTTGGCGATCCGGGTCCGCAAAAAGCCGCCCTTTTACCAGCGGAATTCCGAGAGCTGTAAAATAACCAGGCGTAACGTAGCGAACGTCTCCCCACGGTCCTGGATCTCCGCGACCTGTGGGTCGGCCCTCGATACTAAACGAAGACGATGAGTTTGTTCCCGTGAAGGGTAGTGGGAATCCTGCGCCAGCCGACTTTACTCCGGGCTCGCTGGACAGGCGGTCTAAGACAGCGCGGAAGAAAGTGATTTGCTTTTCGGAATTGTCATAGCCAGCCTGAGGCAACGACAGCGCTGCGGACATGACTCCGTGTGGCTGAAATCCCGGATTCACATCGGCGATCCGGTCGACAGTTTTGAGCAAAAGGCCGGTCCCAGCGGACAATACCAGGCCAAGCGCCAACTCTCCCGCAACCAGCCACGAACGGAGCTGCTGTCGCGCACGGCTGCCAGTGGCGGAACGTCCCGATTCGCGAAGAGCACTGCTTGGATCCTTGCGCGACATAAACCAAGCGGGCGCAGTTGCAAAAATCAACACAGCCAACAAGCCAACCAGCACGCTAAATATCAGAACGAACCCATCGATGGGAAACGTCATCTCTCCAGCATCGAGGTTTGCAGGTGCGAGATGCAACAACACTCGAATGCCAAAATGCGCCACAACCAAACCCGCCAGAAGGCCCGCTAACCCAAGAACTATGTTTTCGCTTAGAATCTGCGCAATCAAGCGCCTTCGCGATGCTCCCAAGGCGACTCGAACGGCGATTTCTTTTGAACGGTTGGCTGCCTTCGCTAGCAACAAACCGGCAATGTTCGCACACGCGATCAGCAGAACAAAGGAAACAGCTCCACCTAGAATTACAACCGGAGTGCGAAGGTCGCCATATACGAAAGTCGTCAGCGGCACAATAAACATGCCCCATTGCGAATCCTTGGCCCAGCTGGCTGCGGGATTATCGATAACCCGTTGCGAGACAAGGTTCACATACGCTCTGGCCTGCGCGAATGAGACATTCGGCTGCAAGCGTGCAACCGCAAAATATTCCTCATCGAAAATGTTGTCGATCGTGAACTCGCCCGGCGCAAGGCCCAGCGGAGTCCACAAATCTGTCGCTGGGTTAGGCCACTGGAATCCTTCCCCCATGACTCCAATGATTCGATAGACTCTTTCGTTCAAGCGGATTGTCCGTCCAACAACGTTCTTATCACTCCCGAAGAGCCGCCGCCATGTGTCATAGGCAAGAACCACTTCATAATTGGCATTCGGTCGGTCTTCGTCGGGGGTGAAAACGCGGCCCAAAGATGGGCGAGCACCAAACACTTCGAACCACTGCCAAGAGACCTGAGCGCCTCGCAATCGCTCGGGCCATTGGCCGTTGTTGTAATTGAAATCCGCAGTATCTTCGAGGGCTGATGATTGAACAATCTGCCTGTTCTCGTTGACCTGCGCCAGACCTGGCGCGGATATAACAATGCTTTTCAGGCCAAGCTTGCCGTATCTTGCCCGCAATGCGACCACGCGGTCCGGATCTCTCACGCCCGGCGGATTCAGAAACAACCCATTCACTACAGAAAAGATCGCGGCGTTCGCGCCGATTCCCAGCGCAAGTGTCAATACCGCCACTATCGTGAATCCCGGCGATTTCGTCAGCATTCGGAATGAGTATCGAACGTCTTGGGTCAGATTTTTCATGGTCGGTTCTTCTATTCTTAAGCTCTGTCACAACGGAACGAGAGTTGCTACGAGCGCTGGCGACGAAAAGTTCCGTTTCGTCTGATCTAGAAGTCGTAACGGCTCGAAAGAAATCACAACGACCACGAAGGCCTAATCGCTCACGTGCTCAGCAACCCATACGTTAACCTCGCTCCAGAGGCAGTCCCATCCGAGACCAGGTGCCGAACTGATAGAATCGAAACGATGGCTGGCTCCTCCCAACTGATTCAAATTGAGGTGTCCCCTCCACCGCGCGTCCCGAAGCCCGCATGGTTGCGTGCGAAAGCTCCCGTGGGAGATAACTTCCACAACCTGAAGAAACTTGCCCGCGGGCTCGGCTTGCACACTGTCTGCGAGTCGGCCCAGTGCCCGAACATCGGCGAGTGCTGGAACCACAAGACCGCGACCTTCATGCTTCTGGGTGACATCTGTACTCGCCGTTGCGGATTTTGCGCCGTGCCGAAGGGTCGCCCCGAGCCGATCGATTGGGAAGAACCGCGGCGAGTCGCCGAGGCCGTTGCCACCCTTGGGTTGAAACACGCGGTTGTCACCAGCGTAAACCGCGATGACGACAACTTCGGCAGCGCCCGGATTTTCGCCGAGACCATCCTCGCGATCCGCGAGCTTACACCCGATTGCAGGATCGAAGTCCTGATCCCCGATTTTCAGGGACTGGAAGAATCACTGCGTATCGTTCTCGACGCCAAGCCTGATGTCCTGAACCACAATACTGAGACGGTTCCGCGGCTCTATCGAGCCGTCCGGTCGGGTGCGCGCTATGAACGCACCTTAACCCTGCTGGAAAATGCGAAGAAATTCTCGCCCGGCATGGTAACCAAGAGCGGCGTGATGGTCGGCCTGGGCGAATCGAGCGAAGAGTTGGTCGAAGTATTCCGCGATCTCGGAACGCGCGGCGTCGACATCCTGACGGTCGGCCAATACCTTCGTCCTTCGAAAGACCATCTCCCGATCGCACGTTTCTACACGCCCGACGAGTTTGTTTACTTGCGCAATGAAGCTCTCCGCTTCGGGTTCCGCCATGTTGAGTCTGGACCGATGGTACGTTCCAGCTACCACGCGCACGAGCAAGCGGACGCTACTGCGTCGCCGCGGGCGGTCTCGTAAGTTGCGGTGGACGGGTTTTCCCGCCCATGTTTTTTCCCCTGGCATCCCGGCTTCCACGGTTAGTATCTCCATCGAGCAACTCGGCAATGGGGGAGCGTGCGCATGTTGACGGCCCTCCTCCTGGTGATTTTGGGGTTCGTCGCCGGCTTGCTCGGTGCTCTGACTGGCATCGGCGGTGGCGTTCTGCTTACGCCGATCCTCGCCCTTCACTTTGGCATCCCGATCCGTCAAGCCATCGGTGCGAGCCTGGTCGCGGTCATCACAACCTCAGCGGCGAGTTCTTCCGTTCACCTGCAGCGGCACACAACCGATATCCGACTGGGAATGACGCTCGAACTGGCGACCGCTTTGGGCGCCGCGGTGATGGCATACCTTGTGGGTTATTTTAATCGCAGCGTCTTGGAAGGACTCTTCGCCGCATTCTTGCTCTACAGCTCGATCATGATTTTGAGGAGGCACGGCAACGCCAATCCAGACGAAGGTACAACTCTCGGGCTGAATGGCGATGTCGTCATTCCTCCGTATGAGACTCAACACTATCCGCTCGGGCTCGGCGCCTCCCTGATTGCTGGCGCCCTCTCAGGCCTGTTGGGTATCGGTGGTGGTCCGATCAAGGTTCCAGTCATGTTCATCTTCATGAACGTGCCGCTCACGGTTGCAACGGCCACCTCGAACTTTATGATCGGCGTGACCGCGGCCGCCAGCGCCATCGTCTACTACCGTCGTGGCGACATTGAGCCACAAATCGCGGCTCCGCTCGCAGTAGGCGTGTTCCTGGGATCTCTCCTCGGCGCCCGTCTGGCTCCCCGCATCGACACCAGGATCGTCATGTACCTGCTGGTGGCCGTGATGTTGTACCTTGCCGGACACCTGGTCGTTCATCTTCTGCAGGGGGGGCTGTGAGCCAGCGGCGCGAGCCCTCGTTCGACCGCATCGTGGCGTTTGTGCTGCGCGTCGGCGCCTTCAGTTGCTTCTTCATCATGCTGACCGGCCTGATTGCCGGATTCTTCATGAGACAGCCCATCCCGCTCGAGGTCGAACGCGCCGGCGTTCTGCTCATGCTGGCCACGCCAGTCGTACGCGTGATCGTTGCCTGCTTCCTCTTCTTCCAGGAAAGAGACTACAAGTACGGCTACATCTCGCTCGGAGTGCTGGTTATTTTGATGCTGGGAGCGGTGTTCGGAATTGGCGAGCACTAATCGCGATTGCCGATCAGAATATGTGCAGCTTGATGCTGAGATATTTCTTGGGATTCTCCCGGATTGCCTTCATCAAATTCTGGGTCTCAGTCAACATATCGTTCGCCTTGTTATAAAGCGTCTCATCTTTAAAGAACTTACCAGCAGTACCCTGGCCGGCCTCCAACTGGGTCGTCAGCTCAGACAATTTCGTGAGCGTAGTGTCGAGCTTCTTGGCCAGTTCCTCATCCTTCGCCAGCTTCCCAATCGTTCCTTTGCCGGCGTTGATATCGTCCGTGATCTTTTTCAGGTTGGCGATCGTGTCGTTGGCGTTGTTGTAAAGCGAGGGATCTTTCAGGAACTTCCCAGCCGTTCCTTTCCCCTGCTGCATTTCGTCCACGATGCCGTTCAACTTGTCGAGGGTGTTCATAAACTTGTCGTAAGCATCATTACGGCTGATCAGCCGGCCGAGGCTGCCCTCACCATTTCCAACCTGCTCCACGATCTTCTGAAAATCCGACACCGTCGCGGAAAAGCGGTTGTACAGCGTGGGGTCGTAGATCAGTTTTCCCAGTGATCCCTTTCCGCTTTCCGCGAATGCCAGTATGCGGTCGGCTCGCTTCAGCAACGCGTCCATATTCTGCAGCGTACTCTGGCTGGCGCGTACGACCTGGTTGAAGTCGGGATGAACCTGCGTGGGTAGTGTGTCTCCGTCCTGCAGGAATGCTCCGATCGCCTGCGAGCTATCGATATCCAGAAAGGTTTCGCCAAGAACTCCAGCCGTTTCGAGAGAGACCACCGAATCCCGCCGCAGCGCGTCATGGTACTTGGTACTGATCTTCATCGTCACTTCGACCGGAGTGAGCTGCTTATCTTTGGAGGTTACGATGCTGACTTTGGTGGCATTTCCGATATCAACCCCGTTCAAGCGCACCGGAGCCCCAATGCGCAAGCCCTCTGCATTGTCGAAGTAGGATTTGACGGTGATCCTTTGGGTAAATAGACCGGAGGTCCCGGACATGAGAAACAGAAGAAATCCGAGCGTCAGGCTGGCGGCGATGACCGTGATCCCAACGCGCAGTTCCGACCACTTGAGCTGCTTCTGGCTAGGCAAAAGGCTCCCTCATAACGCCACCAGGCTGGGATGCGAAGGCTGTCGCAACGGCTCAGATTGTGCGCTTTCCCTCGTGCACGCCCACCGCAGCATGATAACAAAATCATCGCACCGTTCAGGCTGCTTTCGCCCGAAGAGCAGGCATGAGGAATAGAGCAAGTACATAGGCAAATGCTCCGCATGCCAAGGTCACGGTGAGCCCAAACTGGATGGCGATAACCATTGCCGACACCGAACCCAGAACGCTGGCGGCGGCATTCATCGCCCATGCCCATTCCACCGCGTTTTCGGCCTGCCCGGTTTCTGTCGGAAACTCGGGCATGGGAAAGGCGGCAAGCGCACGCAATCCGGTAGGAAATGGCATTCCCATTAAGAATCCCAGAGGGACGAGGAGAATTGCGCTGACCAGCAACCTATATCCAAAATCCAAGCCAACCCACCCAGCCAGCCGGCCTGGAAGGAAGAATACATAGAGCATCAGGATCGCCAGTACGAGCAGGAGAGGAATCCATCCCATCTGCGACCGCGGCAGCCAGCGTCGTGAGAACAGGCTTCCCGCGCCGCTTGAAATCATCAGCAGAAAAATCACCACGGTTAATGCATAGGTCGGATGTCCCAGGAACAATACAAAACGCTGAATGAAAGCAATCTCAACGAGGATGTAGCCCAGGCCAACCGCAATGAAGTAAAGCAACGGAAGGGGTGACTGGCGGACGCGCCCACCGCGCAGCACCAGCGGCAGAACCAGAAATGCCAGAACTGCGGCCACCGAGATAACAAGCACCAGAAGCAGAACCAGGACACCTAGGTTGACCTTCCAGTCGATCCCATGCCGCAGGCTTGCGTCGCTGAGGATTTGACCAGCCTTCAGCGTGAAGAAGAAGAACGGCGCATTGTCGCTGACCGGCGAAACGTTGTAGGCATACCGTCGCGCAAAGGCTTGAGGATCGTTACTCGCGATCAACTCCGAAAACGGGTTCTGCCCCGGATTTGTTGGCAGATAAAGCGGGTCAAGTTCGGAATAACGATCGCAGTGCCCAGCCACCGCGTCCTCTTCCGCCGAGGTAAAGGGCGTCTTCTTGGCAAGCACCACGACAGGAATGCCGTCCTCGTCCAGCGATCCTTGCGACGTCACGATGAAATTGCGGGCCGGATTCTCCACTCCGAGGCGGTGCAGCGCTTCCATCGCGACGGCCACCACGCGCAACGCTTCACGAGGCTGTCGGAATTCCCACCGGGTGATAGCGATCATCCCGTCCGGTTTGAGATGGTTAAAATATTCCCGGAACGCCTCTTCGGTGTACAGGTTGTTTTCGCTGAGAGCGAACGCTCCGGCCGCCGTGGATGCCCACGTATCGACCAGCGTCATCTGCACGACATCAAAATGCTGCGGAGACGCTCTCAGGAAGGAACGCCCATCGGTGACCTGTACGTGCACATCTGGCCGGTCATACAGATGCTTCGAATAGTCGGCGTAGCGGCCGCGCATGATGGTGGTGGCGATGATGGGGTTGATCTCGATCCCAGTGACGCTAGCGCTTCCATTCGCCACGGCACGGAGCACGTCAACGCCGCCACCCGGACCGATAATCGCAAAGTCGCCATGCGGCCGCAGAACATTGGCGAGAGCCGGCGGGGCCGCCATCAGATTCTTCTCCCAGTCCGTATCGTGCCATTGCTGCACGTCCGCGTTCATGATGTAGGTGGAGGCGTCGGCGTCAATGACGATAGCTTTGGCTTGCCCCTGGCGGTCCACTTCCACGCGTGAGAGCGCATTCCAGCGCGCGAATTCGACCCACGCCGGATCGCGAAACATCCCTTTGGCGTACACCACGTCAATCAGACGTCCTGAATAATTCGCCGCCGTCAGCGCCACCAATGCCAGTCCCAGCAAGCTCGCATTCCTCCGGGACGTATGAGATTGAGCCCAGATGATGGCGGCCCCCGTCAACGCGATTCCGGCCACGAGAATCGCGTTTGGGCCGCCGAGCCAGTTCAATAACGGAACGATTGCCAGGCACGCCAGTGCTCCTCCGCAGAGATCCGCACCGTAGAGCCTTGGAATGCGCGTAGTCTCTCGCGCGAACACGACTGAGAAAAGCAGCCCCGTAAGAAAAAACGGCACAGCCGCGGCCAGGTAGAGCACCGTCAGGTGCAGGAAATTCTTCCCCGAAACATTGAGCGCGACCGGCACGTGCAGGACTATCTCGAGCACGACAACAATCAGGGCGGCATTCGCCATACAAAGTCGTGATGCCAGTGTGCGGGTTGCGACTGGCGCCAACCGGCTCTTGAGCAGATACGCGAATACTCCTCCCGCGCCCAGGCCGAGGAGTGCAATCGAAATCGCGAGAAACGCAAAGTGATAGAACAGGACGACCGAGAAAAGCCGTGTAAGCGCAAGTTCGAGCAGCAGCGCCGCAAAACTTGTCAGCGCCAAGCCTGCCAGTAGAGTCTTTTCGGGGATCTCGGTCTTCGTCGCGACAGGGATCGGAGTAGTAAGAACCGCCATAATTTGGATTCGGGCGACCAGTCTAGCAGATGGCGGCGGCTGACCGTTTCACAACTGCCCGCGAGGACTCAAGCGCCACGAATCGCTTCTCATCAAAGACGTGTTTGTCAGACAGGACAATAACGCCCACAGTTGCCGAGAGGGGCTGGCAACTATGGGCGGTTCGAACTGCGGAGCGGCCTTCGACGTGATGGCAGCTACTAGTCGTCGTCGCCGAACAAGTCTGACATGACGCTCGTGCTCTGATCGCAGGCGTGATTCAAGCAAGGTAGTCCCAACCCGGCTTCCAACGACTTGAGCAAGGAAAAGTGAGTGTAGAAACGATTACTGGAACGCCCACCCCGCCCATGGTTGGTTTCCACCAGCGTCAGGACTTGGTTGTTATTCGGAGCCAGGCTGTAATCGTTCTCGTCCCACACCACAACGATGGCGTTGCGCCCCTGATGCCAAGTCCGGGACGCATGGATAGCGCTAATGATGTTGCGCAGTTCCAAGTCTCCAACATAGATGAGCGCAGGGTTCAGCCCTGCCTGCGTGCCGTCGGTCTGGAAGTCAAAGTCACACTGCGAGCCGCCGTTGCCCCGCCCGTGTTGATCGTTGCACTGGTTCGGCGCGATGAAGGAAAATGCCGGTACCCGGCCGGCAGAGAGGTCTTCATACAAACCCCTTTCTCCCTGGAATCCGACGATGTTCTTCGCTCCCGCTTTGAGACCGTCCTGCACGCTCTGGAAATACACGAACGGGTCGTGTTTCGCGGCGTAAAGCTTCAAAAAGTCACCCGCAATGTTGCCCGGAACGGTAAGGTCGGTGAAGTAGCCGTCGCTATAGGTGGCGTAGTCGGCGCCAGAGGGAGGCAGGCTCTCCTGGTAGCTCTTCCACGTCAAGCGCTTGTCCGCAAGCTGGTCCGCGATCGTTTTACCCACCGTGTTCGGGGCGGCATCGAAGCCCAACGTGCCGTCGATGTCGATCTCGGAACAAGGAGCCGTACACTCATTTCCCGAGACATCGATAGCGGGCGTGGCAGCGTCAGTCCCGGTGCCATGAATCGGACAGACGGGTCCACTGTTGGGGGTATCGAAGTTCGTCATCGGCGGGTTGGTAAGAAGGTTGGGAGTGCAGGCGGTATTGTGCCAATCGGGACCGTTATCGCTGCGAACGCCGAAGTTCGAACCGCCGACGATCTCCAGGTAGTTGGTTGAACTCGGGTGTCCGATAGCGAAGTAGTTGGTCGCTGTGTTAGCCGAGTTCATGTAGCTGTTGGCGAATGGTGCGTTCGGATTGCCGACGATCTGGCCGTAGGCGTGGTTTTCCATCAGGATCACGAAAACGTGATCAAGATGGCGGACGCCCTTCGGCACCGATCCTTCCGCGGCGAACATCGTTCCCGCCAACGCGCCCACGCAAAAAAGCAGAGTCGCTGCGCTTTTCTTCATTGTGGTTTTACCCTCTTTGAGGACAGAAGAGTGCCAACCCGCTTGGGGCGGCCTAGTGGGCGACGGTAACGGTGGCATATTAATGCGGTGTTAACGCCGAATGAAAATTCGGAGAATGTACAAACACTGTCCCCGCCGGACGAGGTCTTCAAAGCGCACCCAATAATGTGGGGACAGCCGCCCCGGCTGTCCTTCGAGCGCAGCTCGAACTCGACTACTTCGGATACCACTCCAGCAGCCGTACCTCAATTCCCGTTCCTTTCAGCGCTTTCTGAAAGACCGAGAGATCGGACCCGCGATAGTGGTAAGGGATCACGATCTTCGGATGGAAAGCTTTGACCGCGTCGGCCGCTTCTTCGGGCGGCATGGTATACGGCAGATTCATACACACGAAGGCAACGTCAATATTCTTAAGCGCGCGCATTTCCGGCACGCCCTCGGTGTCGCCGGAAAAGTAGAAGCGCTTTCCGCCATAAGTGAGAACATAGCCGTTACCACGCCCTTTATCGTGGAAAAGCTTCCCCGGAGCAGGCCCGCGCTTCAGGTTATAGGCGGGAATCGCCTCGATCGTCCATCCTTGCCACGTTTTGGTCTCACCATTGGCAATAGGCTTCGCCGTAGTGACTGTTTGCACCACCGCCGGCGCAGCGAAAATCTCGGTGCCGGCCGTGCTCGCGTCCTTGATCGAATCCGGATCCATATGGTCCCCGTGAATGTCGGTGATCAGAATGAGATCCGCCTTCGGCAGCCCCGAGATCTTCACCGGCTTGGCCGGATCCAGATATATGGTCTTGCCTCCAGCTTCGATCAGCGTACTGGCATGGTTCAACGGGGTGATCTTAACTGGACCCGCAGAGGTGGAGAAGACCTGGGGCTCAGCAGTCGCATGTGCCAAGACCGCCATTCCAAGGGATGACATCAGAACACAGCAGAGTGTAAACAGGAGTACTTTCATTTCACCCTCGCGTCGAACGGAGAAATTGCTTCCCAACACTATACCGAACCTGTATTCCCGTCTTTTGATTCACACTGGCTACTTCTGGTCGGTCAGAATTCCATCGTGAAAGAAAAATTCCTTCTTCTCGCCGGAAGGCAGCGTCACCGTAGTCCGTATAACCTCTGGGCCGTTAAACTGATAGTCGTACAGGTACAGCTCGCCGTCCCCAAGTGTTTGTTGAGACACTCTCCCGTTCAGGAATTTGTTTCTCACCAGCACGTTCCAGTTCCCGTCGAGCACCGCCGTGAGCAGGTATGGGTCGTTGTCGCCCCCCATCAGCCGTTCATACTCGAATCGATACAAAAGTTTAGTTCCGTCGCTTACGCTGTGAAGATGCCCCGTTGGGTCGTAAGAGTATTGACGAACATGACCCGCGTCGTCCCACGCCTCGGCGATCCGGTCGGCGAAGCCGTACTTGAAGTGAATCTTGTGGCCACTGGGTGAAATGATCTCCTCCAGGTTGCGAGCGGCATCTCTTTTCAATTGAATGCGGTGGCCCTCGGAGTCGACCATCTCAGTTGGAGCGCCCTGGGCAAAATTCTTCGCAAAGTAGGCCTCGGGAAAATAGATCTTGCGACCGTCGCGAAACGTCATCGTCCAGCCATTACCGTTCCATGTAATCTGCGCCCCGAAGAATTCCGAAGATGAGCGATTGTGGCGGAAGACGGCATCCGCGTACCCGGTACCCTTCGAGATGCGAGGCAGGTAAACGACGTTCCCGTCCTCGAGATTCAGGTCCATGTAGGTGTAGGGGAATCGCGTTCCCGTCGGGCAGATGTCATAGGGATGATTCATTCCAATGCCGAACGCTCGCCTTCCAGGATTCCATGCGAAATACGTTCGCGTCAGGCACAGAGGAATGATGTCGGGAACGAACAGGTCAGTCTGCAACAACTTAAAATTACCGTTTCGCAGATTCACCACGAACTCGTTCACCGGGCTTTCATGCCGAACGCTCGGCTTCACCATCGCGATCTCAGTTTTGAACTTGAGCGGCGTGGGTCCCGCGACGGGGGAAATGATCAGCCAGGCCTGGGAACCGTCCCAGGCGGGAGGTGTGTTAGAAAACGGCAACAACTCGACCTTCACAGGCGGTGCAGGCCACCACCACAAAGCCGCCGCCACGCCAACCAGGATGACTGCGACTGCCCACTTCCAACCGGATCGTCTCATCCCATGACTGCGAACAGGAGTCCGAGCATGGCGGAAGCCGCATCGGCGATTAAGGCAAAGACCAGGGCAATGGCGAAGCGGTCACCGCCTCTCAGTTTGTCGCGCGGAACAAGGGATCGCTTACACACGATCGTATGCGCCCAGTCATCGCCATGGCGCTGCTGCTTAATGTCATCTTTCATGGCCGAGTAGCCGATGAGTCCGAAGAACATCGCATCCACGAAGTATCCGAGTTCCCGGATCAAAGCGCTCTTGAACGTGCATGGTGAGCCGTCTTCCTGCAACACCACCATGGAAAGAGCAATCTTGCCCAAAGTGCTTCCGTGCACTGACGTGAAGACTACGTGATAGGCGAAGCTGCCGAGTAGCCCAAAGAAGAAGCCCGCGATTCCGGTGTGCTGCAGTCGGGCCATCGCGACGGGCGAAGCATGTCCTCCCGATGCAATGACCAGCATGATGACGAACACGATTCCCGAGACAAAACTCACCAGGTAGTGGACGAGCAAATCGATGACGCGAGCGCCGACCCGAGGCCAGAAGGTCACGCCTTGCAATTGGCTCTGCTCCGGCGCGTATCCGCCGAACGTCGGCACGGTTGGCACAAAAAGAGTTGCCTGATCCGGCGCGGACATAACTCACCTCCGATTGAAACGTCGATGTCACTCTCTCGTTACGCCCATCGGGGAAGGGACGGCGCGACTCAACGATGGATGGGAATCATACACCGAACTCTAAAACTGCGAAAGCAATCGGGCATTCGGTCCGCGTCCGACATTTGGAAACGTCCACTATCCGATGCTCGACGCTGGTTGCGGGCATAGACGGGATTCAAAGAACTCTTCCACGCGCCCCAGAACCTCTGGGGCGCCCTTTGATTCGTAGATCGCCTTGCGCAGGCCTGCGCCGCCAGGGACTCCGTGCGTGAACCACGAGGCGAACTGCTTCATCTTGCCGACCGCGTCAGGCAGTTCTTCTTCGATCAGCATCCGGAAGTAGGTGCGGATCATCTCGTACCGGTCCGCCTCAGAAGGCTCATCGTAGAGTGAGACAGATGTGGGGACAGCCGCCATCGGCTGTCCGTCGGGCCGAAGGCCCGATTCTTGTCCACCCAGGTAGCTGCCGACCTCAAACCCAGTCGAGCTTTGCTCGACCGGACAGCCGGGGGCGGCTGTCCCCACAAAGTCACTCCTCATGCCTGCACAATACTGTTCAATCTGCCGGAATATCCACGGATTCGACGGCGCCATCCGCCCAATCATGACGGCGTCGCAGCCGGTTTGCTTGACCATCGCGCAGGCATCTTCGGGCGTACGGATGTCGCCATTACCAATGACGGGAATCTTCACGGCATCTTTGACAGCGGCAATCCATTCCCAGCGGGCGTTGCCGGTGTAACCCATCTCGCGCGTGCGCGCGTGAAGTGCCACTGCCGCGAGACCACAGTTTTCCGCCATACGTGCCAGTTCGACGCAGACGATTTCTTCGTCATTCCACCCGGCGCGGAATTTCACGGTGAAGGGAATCTTCACGGCGGCGCGAACAGACTCGAAAATCTTGCCGATCGCGGGGAGATCGCGAAGCAGGCCAGAGCCTCCATTGCACTTCACAACTTTCTTCGCCGGGCAGCCGAGGTTGAGGTCGACCAGATCGAATCCCAGTCCTTCCACCATGCGTGCCGCTTCGGCCATGACCGTTGGATCGCTGCCGAAAAGTTGCGCCGAGATCGGATGCTCATCTTCGTAAAAGTGGAGATAACGCTTGGCCTTCTGATCTTTCTTGCGCAGGACGCCATCAGCCGACGTGAACTCGGTCATGATGAGCCCGCACCCGCCAAGGTTGCGGATAAACCGGCGAAACACGGTGTCGGTGACGCCAGCCATGGGGGCAAGAACAGTGGCCGGAGAGATGATGACCGAACCGACTCGTAGCGTAGCAGGGACGACTCGTGTGGCTCGGTCCCGTGTGACTGGGTGCCGTGTGGCGCGGGCGCTTCCGCCCGCGACTGCGTCAATCTTCTCTGAAGCCACCGAATTGTCCCAGAACTTCCGCATATCGTCAGACGGCCTTCAAAGCCTAACCGGTCAAGCGTTTCGCATTGCCCAGATCATTCTAGCCTGTCAATCAAAAGCCCCCGCCTTGGGCGGGGGCTCGATTTCCTGTAATCCGCGAAAATCCGCGCAATTCGCGGCAAAGAAGTTACTTCTTCGCCGTCTCCGCTGCCTTGGCATACTTGCGGCGGAAGCGCTCCACGCGGCCGGCCGTGTCCATCAGCTTCTGCTTTCCCGTGAAGAACGGATGGCAGTTCGAGCAGATTTCTACGCCGATATCGCCCTTATGGGTCGACCGGGTCATGAAGGTATTCCCGCAGGCGCAATGCACACGGACTTCGTTATAAGACGGGTGAATAGCTGCTTTCATGTCGCTTGGAACCTCGATTCAGATCATTAGATTCTACCGGATTTCCACAGGATTCAGCAAACAACCCTGAGCTATTAGCCCATCAGTCAGTGGCCAAAATCGGGGCCCCTACGAGGGCGACTTCAGTATTTCTCATGCAGTTTTGGTGGCGGGTTCCGGCTCGAAGGCGGAACCATCCCGTTCAACCGCAGATAAATCGCCATCTGGCCGTAGTGATCGGCGTTATGCCAGACGCAGATCTCGGCCAGTCCGAGCCGGGTATTCGGCCCAGCATAAGGCCCCTCGATCGGATCGAACATGTTCTTGACGCTGATCACATTGAGCGATTTCGTCAGCGCCGTGAACGAGTCGCGCAGGTAAGTCAGCAGCTCTGCCTCGGTATGAGCCGGGCTGGGCCCACCCTTGTCGCACCCCGATGGCGGCTTCACGCCGTCGAGTTCGGCGGCGAAGGCAAAGTTGGCACAGGCGACATGCTTCACCTGCTCCCGGAAGGTGCGCACTTCAGCCGGACCAAACTCCGGTTTCTCATTCTTGAACATGCCCGGAGACGGTCGGAAGTCCCATTTGTCTTCCGGCATCGCCTCAGCGGCCGAGCGGACGTCGTACTCCTGAAATTCAAAGGTCCGCATGATCGCTTTCCCCGGAGTTTCGTCCCTGCTCAGTTCGGCGGCGGTGGGCCGGTGTTGCGGAGGCTGTTCCTGCGCGCTTGCGCGCATGCCCAGGATGGCGCAGCCCAGGATCAATGTGAGCACGAACCTTGTCATAGAGGAGGTCCTCGGCGGAAGTTTAACTCCGCTTTTAGAAACGGAAAAGGTAGCTGACTTTCACGAAGAACTGGCGGCTGTCGTTGATGTAGCCGCGGGCCGTGTTTGTCACGTATCCGGGAGAAGTTGGGGTCATCGGGACCACATTCAGATTCTGCAAGTCGCTGTTATAGCCGACATAAATCGCGGTCCCCGGGTGCACGAGGTACGTGATCAGGAAATCGGCGTTGAATTCACGAGACGTCGGCAAATACGTGTACGGCGATCCTACACCCGGGGTTGCTGCCAGCAGCGCGTTGTATTGCAAAATCACGCGGACCGAAAGCTGCGGAGTGAATTGCCAGTTCCACTTGCTGCGCAGGATATGGTCGTTGAAGATTCCGCGCCCAGCCCCGGGAGACTGCGCCTGCGCCGCCAGGAACGCACCGTCTCCCGCGCGCAAGCGGTCGAAAAGATACGTGTTCTCGATCTTCAGCGGTTGAAAAGGACGAAGGGTGAGCGAGGCTTGCGCTGTGTCCTCGCGGGCGACAAAGGGTTGGTTGTATGGTGAGGAATTGATGCTGGCCGGCAACGCCACGAAGTTGATGGAATCGCCCCAGTAGTAGCTGGCTTGAATCGTGGCCTTCTTGAAATACCCGGTCTGGAACGAAGCTCCGCTGGCGTGTTCGTGGTAGTCCTGATTTGGGAGTGGGGCGTTCGGTGGAGGCAGGGGATTGATCGGACATGACCCGTATCCATAGAAACAAAAATCCTGGGGTCGCAGGCGTTCTCGAGTCTCTCTATATGGCCTGAAGTAGATGATGGTTTGCCCGCGACCCTGAATCACGAAGGTCGAAGAATAGTCTGTGTCCAGGCGCAAGCCGGTATGGTCAAAGTCGTGGCGGGTATTGACCGTCGGGCCCCAATTCACGATCCACCCATGCTTCGGGCGGAAGCGGTAATCGACTTCCTGCTGGAGTTCGCGGATGTCAACGCGATTGATGAACCCGGGGATGGAAACGAAACCGGGGCTGATATCGTTGTAGAGGGCGTCGTATGTGAGGTGCAGGCCGTCGCGGTGGAGTTGCAGTCGCTCAGCGGGACCGGCGTAATGATTGCCGTTCCCTTGGTTCCCGGAGCTAAATGGGTAGGCGTTCGCTTCGCAGTTCTGCGATGAGTAGGTCGGACTGAAGACGTTCCCGAGAATATTACTGGAGCTGGTAACGGCCTGGCCGTCGAGCGTCCAGTTAGGGCTGAACTTCACACGCCCATCGACGCCGCCGACACGGTTGTACTCATTGGTGCTGGGACATTCCCAATCGGTGTACAACGCGCCGACGCTGGATTGGTTCCAAATGTCGCGGGTCACTCGGGCGATGGTGAAGTAAGAGCGGATGCCGGATAGGGGGAAATAGTCGGGCAGAGCCAGACCCGGGCTCCGATCGTCAGCACTCATCACTCCAATTGAATACGGCCCATCTTTTCCCGTAAGCCGGATTCCGGCGGAAGGGTCGCCAATGTTGCGCGTGAAGAACAGGTTCATCGGCGAGCGGAAAAAGTCTTCGTTCTCCAGAAAGAATGGGCGCTTCTCGGGGAAATAGACCGCGTAGCGCTGGTTTACTGTGATCTGCGGATCTTCCGATTCGACCTGGCTGAAGTCAGGATGCACGGTGGCATCAATGGTGAAATGGTCGCGGATCACGAACTTCGCGTCCATGCCCGGCGCGCCCTGGACTGTAGCTTTTTGGAAATAAGGATTCTGCAAGTCGCGCGTGTCGAGGGCGCGGAAACCGCGCATCAGCCCGTACGGAATCAGCTCGATGTCACGGCCCGGAGAAATTCCTTCCAGACCGTACATTGTGGCGGCCTGTCCCAGGCGGCCTTCCACTTTGAAAGTGATGCGCGGCCAGAACGAGTCCTCACTCTTGCGGTTGATACCCCGATAAAGAATGATGCCCCACTCCTGCACTTTCGTGGCGGGGAAGCGCAGGCTCTTGAAGGGAATCTCCATCCATACAACGAATCCGTGGCCTGTGACTTTCCCGCGCGAGTTCCACACGGTGTCAAATGAAGTGTCAAAGTGGCTCTGCGTCTCTTCTTCCCGCGAGGCTTCGGTCCAGATTGCATCCCATTGCACGCCGAGAGGCGTGGTTTGGAAGGCATAGGCGCGGCGCCGGTCGTGAAATGTGTCGAGCATGATCTCGACTTGATCGTCATCGTAAATATCTTCGCGCCGCGACAACCGGGCGCGCACTTTCTTCGGATCGTCGACGCAGACGAAAACCACATAAAGATTTTTCTGGTCATAACCGAGATAGGCCTCGGTTGGCTCCGATACGCCTTCCCCATCATGAGGATTGCGCTGCGTGAAGCCGGTGACTTTGGCCATTTCCTGCGCGACGTCGCCCTGCGGCTGCATTGTTAGGAAATCGTCGAGGGACGGCGCACGTGACAGCCGGGGAATCGTGATAGCGGGCGGCCCAATCTCAGGCTTGGGCGCAGGCTCCACCTCTGGATTGCGTATTGCCGGCTCCGGCAATTGCGCAGACGGCGATGGAACTTGCTGCGATGGAGGAGTCGATTGTCCACTCGCCTGAAGTCCCCTGCCGCGGACAGGGAGCGCCCCGACAGGCGTTGTCGCCAGCAAAAGTACGAATAGTTGCAAACCCTTTTGCCGCAGAAAACTGGGACCCTGAGTCGAGCGCACGAACCCTCACTGCTTTCCTCGCGGCCAAACGAGGAGAATCCAGCAAGATACACCATAGTCGCCCATCACAAAACATCAAAACAATGTTGTCCGAGTTGCCGAACAGGAGTCCTCACGACTCAAGCAGGACAGATAATCCGCCGCTAGAAAAGGGATGCCTGGCGCCGGCTGGGTGTAATACCAAAGTGGTCATACGCCAGTTGTGTGGCTACGCGTCCCCGCGGGGTGCGGTTGAGGAAACCGATCTGCATCAGGAAAGGTTCGTAGATTTCTTCGATCGCATCGGGTTCTTCGGCGAGCACGGCGGCCAGAGTGTTCACGCCGACCGGTCCCCCCTGATATTTTTCGATGATGGTGAGCAGCAGTCGCCGGTCCACTTCGTCAAACCCGTACTGATCGACTTCAAGCATTTCGAGCGCCGCCTTAGCCGTGGGTTCGTCGATCTTGCCCGCGCCGCGCACTTGCGCGTAATCGCGGACCCGGCGCAGCAGGCGGTTAGCAATTCGTGGCGTACCGCGCGACCGGCTGGCGATTTCTTTCGCACCCGCGTCATCAATCGCAGCGCCCAGAATTTCTGCCGACCGCCCGACGATGATCTGTAAGTCCTCCGGAGTATAGAACTCCAGGCGCAGAACGATGCCGAAACGTGCGCGCAGAGGCGAGGAAATCAGTCCGGCTCGGGTGGTCGCGCCGATAAAAGTGAATGGCTTCACGTCAAGCGTGTGCGTGCGCGCTGCAGGGCCTTGCCCGATGATGATGTCGAGCTTGTAGTCTTCCAGGGCTGAATAAAGGATCTCCTCCAAAACAGGCTGCAGACGGTGGATTTCGTCGATGAAGAGCACCTGCTTTTCCTGGAGATTCGTGATGATGGCGGTAAGTTCCCCCTTGATCTGCAATAGAGGCGCGGCCGTCGATTGGAAGTGCGCGCCCAGTTCATTGGCAATGATGTTTGCCAGCGTCGTCTTGCCCAACCCCGGCGGACCATAGAGCAGCACGTGATCCATCGCCTCCCCGCGGGAGCGGGCCGCCTCGATCGCGACCGCCAGTTGCTCTTTGACCTTCTTCTGCCCGATGAACTCCGCCAGACGCTGCGGCCGCAGCTTCAACTCAAACGAGGAGTCGTCCTCAAGCGGCGCAGCCGAGACCATGCGTTCGCGGGTTAAGTTGGAATTGTCTCCAGGAGTGGGCACGCTATGGCGATACTAAAGCTGAGAACATTCGGTTGCAACCACCGATCCTGAAACCGCTCGAACCGAGCCGCGTAGCGGCGAGATGTGAAAGCCGGCACGTAGTGCCGGGTGGGGTTCCACACAGTGCGCGAGTCCCGTAGGAACGACACTCGTTCCCACGCACACTCTTTAGCTCCGGAGCCACCGACGCTCGCCCACTATGAGACGTCCATTTATAGCAACCGGTCTCCCCGATACATCAACCGTCCCTCAATCATGCGCACCTCAGCCGTGAGTTTGTGTGGCCTGACCGAGCCTGTGCCATCGATATGCAACACTTCATGCCCATGCACCACTAGCCAGTCGGATACCAGCATGCGATGACAATGGAAATAGACGCGTTCCGCGCACATGTAGGCGGTGGGCGCCTCTTCCGCCAGTCGGATCAGTTCGTCCATCGCGCGTTCAAAGTCAGCCGTCAGCATGTAGTCGGCGTAGTTGCGAAAGCTGTCGTTCCGTAAGGCGATGTTCGGCGACTCATCCAGAATCTTCTTTCGGTATCCGCCAAGAGCTTTCATCCAGACATACCGAATGCCCGCAGCCGGCAGGGTTTCTGCAAGGGACTCGCGATTGAACTGTGGAAGCCGGCGGGACATGGGAAAAGCCCGAATGTCCACCAGAGTCCTGATCTCGTGTGCACGCAGCGTCTCGATCAACTCTGCCAGCATGCGGGTGGAATGTCCGATTGTGTAGAGAGTCGCCAAGGAAACTTCGATTCAGAAATGCGCGACGTGTTCCAAGGCATCCACGATGAGATGATCCTGCTCTGGAAATACCGTCCGCAGGTCCAGCAGAACTCTACCTTCTTCCACACGCGCAATCAACGGGGGATCAGACGCCCGCAAGCGCTCGGATAGTTCATCAGCACTGACACCGCTACACATCACAGCCAGCAAGCGCGTGGGCAGTACTGAAGACGGCGCAGCACCGCCCCCAATCACTGATTCGCCGTCGACTATGTCGATCTTCACCTTGCCAGATTGGACTCGGCTCGCGATAGATTCAGCCCGCGCCCCGATCTCTTCGTTGCTCAGGCTCATCATCCTCAACGCGGGTACCTTGCCGTACTCATGCTTCACATACGCCAGCAGAGTTGCCTCGAGCGCCGCATAAGTCATCTTGTCCACACGCAACGCCCTGAACAACGAGTTCGCTCGCATCCGCCCAATCAACTCCGACCGTCCGCTCAGAAGTCCGGCCTGCGGGCCGCCCAGCAGTTTGTCCCCGCTATACGTCACCACGTCGATGCCGCCACGAAGACTGTCAAGCACCGTAGCCTCTCCCTGAATCCCGAACTTTTCTAAATCCACCAGCGCCCCGCTGCCAAGATCTTCCATCAGCGGAATTCCGCGCCGTCGAGCCAGCGCTACCAACTCCTCGATGGAAGGCTGTTGGGTGAAGCCAGTGATCTCGAAATTCGAGCGATGCACCCGCAACAGCAGTCGCGTCCGCTCATTAATCCCTTTTTCGTAGTCTCCGATCCGGGTTCGATTGGTCGTGCCGACCTCACGAAGCGTCGCCCCCGATTTCGCCATCACGTCCGGAATTCGGAACGAACCGCCGATCTCGACCAGTTCTCCTCGAGAGACGACGACTTCCCCGCCCTCCGCCAGCGTATTCAGGGCAAGCAGGACGGCCGCCGCGTTATTGTTGACGACGATGGTCGAAACCGTAGAAGGAGCCGCCGGGCTACGCCCTGGCGGGACAGCCGACGCGGCTGTCTCTACCTGAGAAGGAAGGGATTCGGCGAGCAGTTTCCGGAACAGGCGGTCGACATGAACATCGCGCTTGCCGCGCTCGCCGGCTTCAATGTCGAACTCAAGATTCGAATACGAAAGCCCGGCTTCGCGAACATGTGCCAGCGCGTGCTCGGCCAGCGGCGCGCGGCCCAGGTTGGTATGCAGAATGACGCCCGTTGCGTTGAGGACAGGTCGCAATGAGGAACTTAGAACAGTCCGCAGCTGAGCCTCGACCGCTCCGTTCAGTCCCTCCAAGGCAAGGCCTAAGCCAGCCCCATCCAGCAGTCCGGAGGAAATCTGCTCACGCAATCGCGCGATCACGGAACGTATGGCATCCGTCACGGCGGTCGCTCCGTGTTCCTCCCCCAGCGCCGCGAACCGAGGTGCGCGTACGAGTTCGTCCACGGACGGCAACTCCCGAAACAATTCCGATTTCGCCGTGCTCTTCATCCGCGGGTTATACACGTGTGTGGCGCCTCAACGCCACTCGTTAAAGAGTATGCAAATATGCCAACAGATCCTGCAGGTCTTGCGCGCTCAGTTTCTGGCTGAAGCCGGGCATCTCACCGCGCCCCAAACGAACGATATCGCTGACCCGCTCATCGGTGGCCGGCAGCCCACTCAACGAAAGATATTTGCGCTGATACATGGCTTTCAAACCGGGGCCCTTCTTGCCTCGCGTGGAATAAGGCTCGTGGCAGCGGCCACACTCCGTATCGTAAATTTGTCGCCCGGCCGCTTGCTGCGCGTTCAGACCAAGTTCCGCATCGGATTTGCGCCGCTCCACATCGCAGGCGACCAGGGCGACGATGGCCAACAATCCGGCCAGCGTTCCCACGAAATAAAAGAGTGGAAAGCGAGCCTCTACCGCAAAACCGTTCTTCTCTGATCGCATGATTTCTATCCGGTGGTGCGTACGCGGCTTCCCGAGCCGCTTTACAATAATAGAGCAAAGCTCTTGGGGCAATTGGGCCATGACGGTTGCTATTAAGCGAGTGTACGAATCTGCATCACGCCGCGACGGGACGCGGGTTCTGGTCGACCGACTGTGGCCTCGCGGTTTGACCAAGGAAAAGGCGGCCGTCGCTGAATGGTTGCGCAATCTCGCGCCGTCCAACGAACTGCGCCGCTGGTATCATGCCCGCCCCGATCAATGGGAAGCATTCCGCAAGAAATATCTGAAAGAGTTGGCCCAGCCTGCCTGCGAAGAGGACCTGCGGACGCTATATGAACTGGCCCACAAGAAGAAGCGTTTGACACTGCTGTTTGCCTCGAAGATGGAAACGCACAACAATGCAACCGTCCTCAAAGAACTGCTCGAGGGGAGGCGCAAACCTCCTACCGGAACGGGACCCGGCGCTTCCTACGCCATGCGCAAGCGTGAAGCCGCAGTCCGCCGCAGATAGCACCTCCGCGCCCCTCTACCGCGTGTCATTTAGAATCGTGCCGCATGCGAACAGTGTTTCAGTGGAGCCTCGGCACCCGCGCGCTGGAACTCGGCAAGCGCACGCTGATCATGGGAGTCGTCAACGTCACCCCCGATTCCTTCTCCGACGGTGGCAAATTCCTTGAGCGCGACAAAGCCGTAGAACAAGCCGAACGCCTGCTCGAAGAAGGCGCCGACATCATCGACATCGGCGGCGAATCGACGCGTCCAGGCGCGCGCGTGGACCCGGGCCCGCCGCAGACTCGTGTAGGAGCGGACGCATTCGTCCGCCCCGCGAGCAAAGCGAGCGCCAGCGCAGCAAGCCCGCCGGCAGTGAGTGCAGAGGAAGAACTCAAGCGGGTGATCCCCGTCACCGTCGAACTGAAGAAGCGCCATCCGAAAGCCTTCATCTCGATCGACACGTACAAATCGCCCGTCGCCCGCGCTGCCGTAAGCGCCGGCGCCGAGATCGTCAATGATGTAAGCGGCCTGCGCTGGGACCCGCAAATGGCGAAGACCGTCGCGGATCTGAAGTGCGGCACCGTACTGATGCACATGCGCGGCCGTCCCGAAGAATGGCGCAATTTGCCTCCAGCGGGCGACATTGTGCTCTTAGTCAAGCGCGAACTGAAGGAGTGGGCTGAGCGGGCGGTTCTTGCGGGAGTGCGCCGCGAGCGGATCGTGCTCGATCCCGGATTCGGCTTCGGCAAAAGCTTCGACGAAAATTATCCCCTGATCGCGCGGTTCGAACTGCTGCAGGCGACGGGATTTCCGCTTCTGGTAGGAACTTCGCGAAAGTCATTCATCGGAAGAACTGTGGGCGCCGGGAAAGATGTACCCGCAGAGCACCGCCTCTACGGAACCTTGGCCACTCAAACAGCCCTGATCCTCAAGGGCGCTCACATCGTGCGCACGCACGATGTGAAGGCATCGCTGGAAGTGGCGCGCATCGCAGACGCAATCCTGCTGACGCGGTGAAGAGCCCTCGACATTTTCCCCTCACGAAAAAATTGCCGTCCTTATTCCCGAATCATCGTATTGCCGCGACGCGAGCATTGGAAAGAAATTCGATAGCAAGAGATGCATTCAGCAGAATCGCTCAGCGAATTTGTTTTTAGTGCACTTTCCCTTGCCGTTAAGCCACTACCCTGATTTCAACCAATTTCGGCCACAACTTTCCGGTGACGAAGAGCCGATCACCGGTTGAGTCATAGGCAATACCGTTTAGCACTGCTTCAGGGTAGGGTAGGGCAGTTCGCGTTTGTCGATAATTCCGCTCAAATCGATACGGCCGATCACCCTTCCTGCGCGCGGAGAGACGCGAACAATCGCATCGCTGTGCCAAATATTGGCATCGATCTCTCCATGCACATACCCCAGTTCATTCAGGTTTTCAATCGCCTGGCCGGCTTCGTCGGTAACGCGGATACGTCGAGCCTCCTTGAACGTCTTTGGATCAAGCAAGCGCAGATGTGAGCTTCCATCGCTCATAATCAGCTGCGTCCTATCATGCGTCAGGCCCCATCCTTCGCCCTCGAATTCGAATGTTCGTTGCAATGAGAAGCTAAAACGGTCATAAACGAAGCCCTTGTGCGTTTTCCAAGTGAGTTGAATCAACGTACTGCCCCAGTCAGTGAGACCCTCGCCAAAATTCTGCCGGCAAATCATGTTTCTGAAGAACCGTGCTCGTCTACAGATTCACCATTCGCAGCGATGACCTACCGTTTTGGCAGGTACTTTCGAATAGGTGGCCATCAACATAAATCAAGCCCTGTGCGAAGGCATGGGAATCGTGCGGATACGTGTGAACGATCTGATAGCCATCGACCTGCCGCGGAGTAGGCCGTTCCGCACTGGTCGGCACGGCGGCCGCGGAGAGAATCAAGATAAGAAGACACCGTCGTTGAAGCATAAAAGGCGAGATTGCGATACGGCGTAAGTCAGGTAAACGGGAATCACGCCCAGAAACTTCTCAAGCGACACTGGCGAATTCCACCTCTATTTTCTAACAGCAGTCAGCCCTAGAACGCCTTCCTCGAGTCCAGCAGAATGGTCACCGGCCCTTCATTCACCAGTTCCACCTGCATCATTTCCTGGAAGCGTCCCGTCTCGCAGCGCAGGCCCGCCGCACGGATGCGTTCCACAAAAAGCTCGTAGAGCCGCAGCGCAGCCTCCGGAGGAGCGGCATCATCGAACGACGGCCGCTTCCCCCGCCGGACGTCTCCATACAGAGTGAATTGCGAGACCGCCAACACACTGCCACCTACATCAACCACGCTGCGATTCATCCTGCCCTCACTATCCTCGAAGATGCGCAAGCCCGCGATCTTCTCCGCCACGTAAGTCACATCCGACTCGCCGTCATCCCGCCCCACGCCTAAAAGCACCAGAAGTCCCAGCCCGATTTCGCCTGCAATCCATCCATTCACGGCAACCTTGGCACGGCTCACCCGTTGTACAACAGCACGCATACGCTTCCATTGCCTCGCGCTGAACGAGCACACGACCTTGCAACCCCGCCGATTGACCTCCGACAACAGCAACCGTTAGGATCAGGATTGCAATCTCAACATAACAGAGGCTTTGCCGGAAAAGACATCGCCATTCCTTTACACTAATTCACTGAGACAATTACACTACACGTTCGCCTGATTCGTACCGCAGTCAGCAGAGTGTTGCCGGAAATTTTAGTGGGTCGTGATGCCCAGCAGGCAGGAAGAAAAGCTGCGATTGCGCGACCAGACATCCGAAATTCAAATCTAATCGAGGCAAGCGAGGAGACATATGGCAGCCGTAGACGAGAAAGTAAAGCAGATTATCGTGGAGCAGTTGGGCGTGGATGAGGGTGAAGTCACGGCGAGCGCGTCATTCGTCGACGACCTCGGCGCCGATTCTCTCGATACCGTGGAGTTGGTGATGGCTTTCGAAGAAGCCTTCGACATCGAAATTCCCGACGAGGACGCTGAAAAGATTCGCACCGTGCAGGATGCCGTCGACTATATCGGCAAGCACGCCAAGGCGGGAAAATAGTTGAACAACGGACGCAGGGTCGTAGTCACGGGCTTGGGGCTCGTCTGCGGCGTGGGCAATTCCACCGATGAAGTATGGAAGGCCCTGCTGGCGGGCAAGAGTGGCGTAGCACGCATCACCGGCTTCGATGCCAGCAACTTCGCCTGCCAGATCGCCGCCGAGGTGAAAAACTTCGACCCTCTGAAGTACATCGAAAAAAAAGAAGTCAAGAAGATGGGGCGCTTCATCCATTTTGCGATGGCGGCAGCTGAGGAAGCGATGCAGATGTCGGAACTGAAGATCACGCCTGAGAACGATGAGCGCGTCGGCGTTCATATCGGATCCGGCATCGGCGGATTCGATATCATCGAGCGCGAGCACACGAACCTGATGGAAGGCGGACCTCGCCGTATCTCCCCGTTCTTTATTCCATCCGCCATCATCAATCTCGCCGCCGGACAGGTCTCGATGCGCTACGGCGCCAAGGGTCCCAACGAAGCGACCGCCACGGCGTGCACCACCAGCGCGCACTCCATTGGAGACTCTTTCCGCATCATTCAGCACAATGACGCTGATGTGATGATCGCGGGCGGCGCCGAGGCCGCAATCACTCCAATGGGCGTCGGGGGGTTCGCGGCTATGCGTGCGCTTTCCACGCGCAACGATGAGCCCGAAAAGGCCAGCCGTCCCTGGGACCAGGGCCGCGACGGATTCGTCATCGGCGAAGGCTCCGGCATCATGATCCTCGAAGAGCTGGAGTTTGCCCGCAAGCGCGGCGCTCCCATCCTTGCCGAGATCGCCGGGTACGGAATGTCAGGCGATGCCTACCACATGACTCAACCCGCTCCGGAGCACGAGGGCGGATTCCGCGTCATGCGGAATGCGGTGCGCGATGCTGGAGTTGCCCCCACTGTCGTTGACTACGTAAACGCGCACGGCACATCTACCCCGATCGGTGACACGCTGGAAGCCCACGCTATCCGCAATTTCTTTGGAGATCACAAACTCGCTGTAAGTTCCACCAAGTCCATGACCGGACATCTCCTCGGCGGCGCCGGTGGTCTCGAAGCGGGCATCACCGTCCTCGCCCTGCGCGATCAAATCCTGCCGCCCACCGTCAATCTCGAGAACCCCGACCCCGACACGGCCGGCATGGATCTCGTCCCCAACCACGCCCGCAAAGCCGGCCTCGAATACGCTATGTCCAACTCCTTCGGCTTCGGCGGTACCAATGGTGCTCTTCTCTTCCGCCGCTGGCAAGAGTAACTAACCCGGGTGCCCCATCCTTGTCGCGTTGTGTGCAACAGAGCCTGCCCTGAGCGAAGCCGAAGGGGTGGGGATTTTGACTCTTGAACGCAAATCTCACAAATGTCGCTGATCCCGCAAACCCCAGAGTGGACGCCGCCTCCCGCTTCGTAATGTCCTTTTTCACGCTGTTGC
Source organism: uncultured Acidobacteriota bacterium (assembly GCA_963836945.1). GTDB lineage: Bacteria > Acidobacteriota > Terriglobia > Terriglobales > Acidobacteriaceae > Sulfotelmatobacter. Next base: position 984,116 of record CAWILL010000014.1, on the reverse strand, counting down.
ATTTCTAGTAATGACCCTTCTCTCGCCGCACGTTGTCCCTTTGGAACTTTGCAACGCGCCCAGATGGACGCACAATGACGATCGAAAGTAGAGTCTTCCCCGACATGCATAAATCTTTCGCCACACCCCTCTCGCCCTCCCCCATCGTTCGCAAAACCGCTGCCCGCGCCGCATTGGTGGGCTTTAATGATTCAACCCACATGCTCCTGGCGGAGTGCTTCCGGCAGTTCGGAATCGAACCCGTCCCCGTGGTTGCGGAGGCGCCGGAGCGCCTGCGCCGCGAGAAGTTCGAAGCCTGCGTGCTCCCGTTAGCAAGTTGGACGGATTCCGAGACCGTATTGGAAGCTACGCGCGGCTCCCGCTCCAACAGCCGCTGCGTAATCTACGGTGTCGGCGGCAGCGCGCAGGACACAATGCGCTACTCCCGCTACGGCATCAACGCGATGTTCCAAGAGCCGCTCGAGCGGCCGGCAATGTTGAAACTGGTGCGCGCCACCAGGCTGCTCGTGTTGCATGAATTCCGCCGCTATGTCCGCATTCCCGTCATGACGGAAGTTTCTATTGTTGGTGACGGGCGCCGCGTGAGCGCCACCAGTATCGAAATCAGCTCCGGCGGCATGTCCATCAAGACCGCTGAGGATTTCTCGTCGGGGGTGAACGTCGAGATTTCTTTCGCGCTGATGACTCTGCCGCGCGTCAATGTTCGCGGCATTATCAGCTGGAACAAACCCAAGTCGCTAGGAGTTCGCTTTGATTCCAACGACGAGCGCCGCTTGAAGATCAAGACCTGGATCGACTCGTACCTGGAGAATTAGCGGATTCTTCACTTTGTAAGATCGCCGGAGTTGTTGTCCGAGCCTTTCTCTGCGCTCTCCGCGTGGTTGTTCTCAGCGACCTCAGCGGTGAATCTTCTTGGCCGCCATTACAATAGCGTCGTGCCAGAAGCCGTCCCCCGAGAAGTAGCATCCGCTCAGCCCGATTCCGGCCCACGCCGCTGGTCGCTCCGCCAGCGCATCATCTTGAGCCTGATCGTTGCTGCGGGTTCGACGCTGATTCGCCTGATCGGATCCACTTTGCGCGTGTCGGTTTCGTACGAAGACGGTGCGCAGAAAACACTGGATCAGCGTCCTTTGGTCGTCTCGTTCTGGCACTCCTGCATGATTCCCGCGACCTACGTCTGCCGCGACATGGGCGTCCGCGTAATGAGCAGCTTCAGCTACGACGGCGAATACATGGGCCGCATCATTAAGAAGTTTGGATATGTGGCGGTAAAAGGATCCAGCAGTCGCAACCCAGTCCGTGCACTGCTCGGGCTGCGCCGCGCCCTCGAGGATGGCTGGACCGTGGCGTTCACGCTCGATGGCCCGCGTGGCCCCCGCCACAAGGTGAAGCCCGGGCCCGTGGGACTCGGGCGCTCCGCGGGGCTGCCTCTAAGCGCATTTCACGCGGGAGTCGAAAAAGCTTGGGTTCTCAACAGTTGGGACCGCATGATGGTCCCCAAGCCCTTTTCGCGAGTTCTGCTGCGCTTTGGAAAACTGATTGAGGTCCCGAAGGATGCAACCGACGAAGACCTTGCCCGCTATAACGAGGAACTGCAGGCGACCCTCGATCGAGTATGCGAGTTTGCCGACTCGAACGTCAGCAAGGTAGGAACGACTGACTTCCCCATAATGCAGGAGCAAAGTATGAAGGGGATTCAAAATTTCAGATTGTAGATTTCAGATTGCAGATTGAAACCGTTGCACGAGAGATGCAAAAACTGACCACTGACCCCTAGCCCCCGACCGCTGACTTCCCTCACTCCATCGTCGATCCCAGCTGCGTGTACCGGTACTTCTTTCCGTCCCAGAACAACACCGACGATGTGTTCTCGCCTTCGCCGGCTTCCTCCATGTATACACCGAGGACGGTCTTCTTCTTCATAGCCAGGCGTTTTACCACCAGTGTCTTAAACGGCATATTGATCATCAGGAATTTAGCCTTGGGTTTTTCTGCGCGCCATCCGTCCTTTTCGTCACCGTGAATGATCAGCAGGCTGATGCCGCGGCGCTCGGGCTCGCTCGAAGCAAACGTGGAGGTGATCCTCACATCTCCGTATCCGAGAAATGTGTCATAAGGATCCGTCACAACGAAGTTATATTCGTCCTTGTCCGCCATCGGATTCTTGCACTTGGCGGCAACCACCAGATCGTCATTGCCGTCTCCGTCAAGATCGGCAACAAACTGCGCCGGTCCCGCGATCACCGAACACCCATCCCCAAACTGTTTGCGAATGAATTCGTCTGTGACGGCAGGCGAAGGCTGCTTAGCGTGCGCTGGAGGGTCGACTTGCTTGTTCTGACCGAAGGCGGTCGCGACAAGCACCGCGAGGACTGGAAGCCAAAATTTACGGAGCGACATGGCTTTACTGTAGTCCGGTTTTCGCCGCGCGGGTAGAGCCTGACTGGTGACGGAGGTAACAACTTTCGCTCTCATCCAAAGGCCCTTGTCATCGTGAGCGCGTCGTTTGCGCGAAGGACCTATGCAATCCGCGGGCTGCGTCGCGACCGTCTATTTCCGGAAATGCTCCCATCCCCGTGGATGCATTTCATACCCCACGCCCTTCGAATTCCGCACGAAGATTCCGCGAGTTCGCGTGATCCGTCCGATCTGCGTGATATCCACTCCCGCAATGTGCCTCGGAATGCGTTTCTCTTGCGACGCGGTGAAGAGCAGCTCGTAGTCTTCCCCTCCATGCAAGGCAAGATCAAGGTCGACCTCACGAGCGGGCTTCCCCACATGCGCGCGCGGAATCAGAGATGAATCGATTTCAGCTCCAACTCCACTCTCTTCACAAATGTGCGCAAGGTCAGTCGAAAGTCCATCACTCGTATCGATCATGGCCGAAGCCAGCTTTTTCTCTCGAAGAACGCGCCCCAACTCAACCCGCGGCTCAGGGTAAAAGTGCCGGACGTAGTCGCGCGGCTTCACCTTCCCGCCGCCCCTCATCCTCACAACGGCGGCGGCCGATCCCCCCAGTTCCCCACTCACATAAATCCGGTCGCCTGCTTTCACGCCCGATCGAAGAATGGCCTTACCCTTGGGTACGCTTCCGACCACGATGATGTCGGCAAGAATTCCATCCGGCGATTCTGCGGTATCGCCGCCCGCAACGGGGGCGCCGTGCGTGTCGGCTAGGCTGATCAGGCTGCGCGCGAAGCGGTCGACCCATGCTTGCCGCAAGTCGCGCGGCAACGCCAGCGATAAGAAGACCGCGAGCGGCTCTCCCCCCATCGCTGCAATGTCGCTCAAGCCACGCGCCAGGCAGCGATGGCCCACCGACTCGGGCGGATGCCAGTCACGCCGAAAGTGGATCCCTTCCAGCGTGAAATCGGTCGTAACCAGTGAATCTCTTCCCGGGAGCGGGCGCAGCACGGCGCAGTCGTCCCCGATTCCGGTAAGAACGGCGCGATTCGACCGGCCATTTCGCCCGCGGATCGAAGGGTTCGCCATCCGGCGGATTTGGGCGACCAGGGCTTTTTCGGGGAGCGGCACGCGCCTTTACTATACCGCTGGCCTATGAATTCGGGCGTCAGCTAAGGCGTCCGCGACACTCAATTCCTCGCTAAACTCCCCGGAAGCCTGACCCTGACCCCTGACCCCTTCCTCATTGGTTACCTGTCCCATAGTGACTACGCTTATTGACCCTTCGGTAACCGGGGATGGCCTTGTGCCTCGTTGACAGGGGGAACCCAGTTTGTTACCGTTAACCAGTCATTTCACAAAACCTTTGGCCGGAACTTAAGTTCTGCAACGAGTTAAGATTGCAGACCAATTGGATTTGAGAGTTCTGGTCGCTGTTCTGGTAGGGACGGGCGCAAGAGAGTTTCCATTCCCAGATTGGAAATGCGACCCCGAAAAGTCAGGTGGTTCCGAACAGGCGTTCCGATCGTTGAGATACTGAGCCTGAAATTCCGGACCTGATGCTTCAAAACTTAGAGGGAATCGAATTTTGCAGAAACGCTTCTACATCCTTTTCGTGGCCCGCGGGGACGACGGGCAGCTCCGCAAGATTTCCATTCCCGTCCATTACCTCTACGTTTTCGTCATCGGCGCCGCGATCGGATTCCTCAGCCTGACCGGAATTGCCAGCTCTTATACCCGCATGCTGTTGAAGGTGTCGCAGTTTAATCAGTTGCGGACCGAGAAAGATCAGCTCAAGAACAATTATTCGCGCCTGGAACAGGTCGCGAAAGAGCGCGACTTGCAGGTCGCATCGCTGGGCTCCATCGCCGGCGAAGTTTCCGCGCTCTATGGTTTGAAAGCGCAGCCAACATTGGTGAACGCGACATCCGAGCAGATTCAAGATGCAGAAGTGAGTTCATCGCTCGATCAGCTCCACGCCTTACGGACTTCCGCTTTGACCGGCGCGACCATGGTTGGCTTGACTATGGGCCTCACGCGCAACGTCACCACCGCCGACTGGATCAAAGCCAATTCAGCTCCGAATCTCTGGCCAGTCGAAGGCCAGGTAACCGGAAGCTTCGGGGAGCGCATCGATCCGTTCAACGGTGAGGGCGCATTCCACAGCGGAGTCGATATCGGCAGCAGCTATGGCCATCCCATCGTTGCTCCCGCTGACGGCGTTGTCACCGTTACCGACACGATGGGCGGCTACGGCAAGACCATCATGATCGATCACGGCAGCGGCATCAGCACCCGCTATGGTCACCTTTCCGGATTCGCCGTGACCGCCGGGCAGCACGTGCAGCGCGGCGACATCATCGGCTATGTCGGAGAAAGCGGCCGCTCCACCGGTCCTCACCTCCACTACGAAGTCCGCATCAACGACACTCCTGTCAATCCCTACAAATACCTCCGCATGACGGTTGCCCACACCGGCGGCTTCGCCGCGGGAAGCTAGATCTCAGTTCTCAGTTAATCCTTCGAAAGCAATTTGTGGTCCTGTTCGTTCTCACCTCGCAGAATTTCCCGCTCCCGCCTGACAGCGAAGTCCATAGATTTCACCAAGCTAGAAGCTACGAACTGAGTACTGAGAACTGACCGGAATGTGGATGGGATCCGCTCATGGCTGTGTGCTTGTGAGCGCGAGTTGCTTGAGTTCTTCGGTCCAATTCAGGACCACCCGCACTTCGTCTGGGGATCCAGATTGCACGTTGGCTTTCACGAAGAGGAATCGCTGGCCGTCAGGAGTCACATCGTAGCTGTAACTGCTCAAGCCCACGCGGTTCAGGAGTCCTGGGGCCAGCTCCGTGAGCCTTTGAGGAGCGGACGCGCTGAAGCCGGGGCGGGTCGTCACCGCCACTCTCATAAGTCTTGTCGAGGCTATATAAAAGAGTTCGCCGCCATTGGGAGCCCACACTGGCGACATTCCCCCATCGTTTGAAATTTGCCATTTGCCCCCTGGCCCCGGAAAGGGCTGCACGTAAACCTCAAATCGGCCCGACTCGTTTGACATGTAAGCGATCCACCGTCCGTCTGGGGAAAACCTGGCCTGTTGCTCATCGAATTTCGATTGAAGAAACGGTTGCGGTTTCCTGTCCCCGGTGAGCGGAACAATCCAGATGTCTCGACCGGTTTCGGACCCCACCGACCAATACGCCAAGAACTTGCCGTCGGGCGACCAGGATGTGGGGGTCAAAATAAGACTCGGTCCTGAAACAATAGTTTCTTCGCTGCCACTTCCGTCAGCGGATTTCACGGCAATCGCCCGCCCTGCATCTCTGGCGATAGTGAAGGCGACCCGTTTCCCATCGGGTGACCAGATCGGAGAGTTGCTGCGCTGCTCGAACGTCAAGCGCGTAAGCGTGCCGTGAGGGATCTCATAAATCCAAACGTCGCCCCGACCCCCGGTGTAAGAAGAAACGGCCACCCGCTGTCCGTCGGGAGAGATCCGTGGATTGACGTAGTTGCGTGCTGGAGCCGGGAGTTCATGGAACTGGTTCTTGCGGTCGAGCCAGGCCAGGAGTGCATCATCGGGCGTAGATGAATTCTCAGGTACATACACCAGAGAGCCAATGTCGGAAACCATGAAGTTGGCCCCACCGCTGTTGTGTGAGGTTTTCACTCCGTCGAGTACCGGTACTTCTGGACCTGTGACTTCCAAGCGACTCACGTCGAAGGGAACGGCAAACACGCGACCATCCCGAACAAACAAGAGATGCCCACTGGGAGAGTAGCGCGGGTTCGTGCCCTGAATGGGAAGGAATTTCTTTTCGTGTTTATCCAGTTCCTCGACCGCAATTCTTGACTCCGAGAAGAAGCCGATGTCTTTTGTTCCAGCGACTACAAACACAACCGCTTTCCCGCCAGGGAGAATCTCAGGCCAGCGGAATGAAAGTTCGCCTTGCTTGACATCGGGAGTGTTGAAGATCTGGGGTGAACCACCGGCAGCGGAAACTCGCATGAGGCCGGCGAACAGAGTGGGAGCGAAAATGATTGTGTTATCAGGGCTCCAGACGCCACTGCGATTGATGGGCGCGTCGCAAAGGGTGACAGGTTCTCCGCCATGTACGGACACTTTTTTTAGCTTGCCGTCAGCGAAGAAGCCGATCCACTGACCATCCGGCGAGAAAAATGGACTGGTTGCATTGACCGTACCTGGAAGGGGCTGCGATTCCAAACGGTCGAGCGGCCGCAGGAAAAGCTGGGTGGTTTCATCATGGCGTCCGACGTACGTGAGTTCCGAGCCGTCCCGAGAGATAGCCACAACCGGAAAATCTCTGAGTGCGAAGCCAGCCGATGCTGCGGGTTGTTCCCCCGGGGCGGGGAAAGAGAACGCGAAGCGGGTGATCCCTCGTCGTCTGGGAGTAGGGCGCAAATACCAGCCAACAAATCCAGCTCCGACCATTGCCAGAACCAGGCCCCCAACGAGAAAGGCCGCCACCATCTCCCGGCGTCGCGTCCATGTGAGTGCGATGGCGGGCACCCCCTCGGAAGCAACGGAACCGGAGAGGGCTTCTTGGATCGTGATCCGTGCGTCGCCGATGTCGCGGAGACGCTGCTTTGCTTCCTTCTGTAAACAGCGACGTAGGAGTTCGCGGATACGCGTGGGAACTGACCCGGGCAGTGCAGACCAATCCGGTTCAGCGCGAATCACGGAGGCAAGAATGTCCGACGTGGTTTCGCCGGTGAAGGCGGCGCGGCCAGTGAGCATTTCGTAGAGCATGCAGCCAAAGGCCCAGATGTCGGCGCGGCGGTCGACGCGCTTGCCCCTTGCCTGCTCCGGCGACATATACGCCGCGGTGCCTAACAACACACCCGTCCGCGTCGACGGGGCGCTCAGCGTGGGCGAGTTCTGCAGTTCCGGTTCGACGGTTTCGCCTTCCAACGCCTTCGCCAAGCCAAAATCCAGGAGTTTGACTTGGCTCTCTGGTGTCAGCTTTACGTTCGAGGGCTTCAAATCGCGATGAATGATGCTGCGCTCATGGGCGTACTCAAGCGCGTCGGCAATTTGTTTTGCAAGAGTCAAAACCTCCTCAAGGGGGATCCGCCCCTGGCGGATGCGCTCGGCAAAGGTTGGCCCCTCGACCAGTTCCATCACCAGTGCACGAGTTCCGTTCGATTCTTCGAGACCGTAAATCGAAGCAATGTTGGGATGATTGAGGGATGCCAGGACTTTCGCTTCACGCTCGAAGCGGACCATGCGTTCCGCGTCGTGGGCAAACAATTCGGGCAGCACTTTGAGAGCAACATCGCGGCACAGGCGTGTGTCCTGCGCGCGATAAACCTCGCCCATGCCGCCCGCACCAATTTTCTCTTGGACGCGATAGTGCGCGATCGTCTGCCCAATCACCGGGGTGCCCTTCGCGTGTCATGCTATGAGGGTCTGTGTCGCACGTCAAACGAAAGCCGCGTCGGCCCATTGCTCGCGGAGCATTCCTGCGCATTGGGGGCCCTGGCCTCGAATTTTGGTACTGTACGAACCATTACCGAGGTAATGAGTCGCTTTCAACAACCTTCTGGATCACAGCCCCCGAGGCGCTAACATACTAGGAATCCCTCCCCAGGTGCTTCGTAGCAGAAGAGGCTCGCGCGTAAGGACCGTCGATGGAAAAGTCCGAGACGAAGTTGTTCGGCCGATACGAGATTCTTTCTGAACTCGGCCGCGGCGCCATGGGCGTCGTTTACAAGGCTCGCGATCCCCAGATTGACCGCCTGGTTGCCCTGAAGACTGTGTCTCTGTGGGGCCAGGAGGCCGACGAAGAAAAGGAATTCCGGCTGCGCTTCATGAACGAGGCGCAAGCCGCAGGACGGCTGCACCATTCCGGAATTGTCGCGGTCTTCGATGTCGGTGAAAATCCGGAAAACCATGACCCCTACATCGTCCTGGAATATGTGCAGGGCGAGTCGCTGAACCGCATCCTTTCCCGCGAAAAGAAATTGTCCCTCGAGCGCTCTTTGAAGCTAGCTGAGGAGATCGCTGACGCTCTCGATTACGCGCATGCGCAAGGCGTGATTCACCGCGACATCAAGCCCGCCAACATCCTCATTACGCAGGACGGCCGGGCCAAGATTGCTGATTTCGGGATTGCCAAATTGAACTTGGCCCACTTCACCATTCCCGGCCGAGTCCTTGGCACTCCGGCCTATATGGCTCCCGAGCAATTGAGTGGCGAAGGAGTGGACGGCCGCTCCGACCTCTTCTCGCTCGGAGTAATTCTCTATGCCATGGTGACGGGACATTCTCCGTTCCAGGGCACAAGCGCCACCACCGTCTGCTTCAAGGTAGCCAATCGCGAGCCCATAGCGGCCAGTGCCCTCGACATGACTCTGCCGCCACAACTGGACGCTGTGATTTCGCGGGCCATGGCGAAGGATGCCAACGAGCGCTACCAGCGCGGATCGGACTTCGCTGACGACCTGCGCATCCTGCAACAGAGCTTTAAGGTCACCTCGAGCACGACTTCACGCCGTACTTCTACCGCAACGCGCTCAGCCCTCACCGGTAGCACGAGCGCCATGCATCCCGCAGCCAAAGTGGCTGCAGCCGGAGAAGCAGTTCGATACATTGTTTCCAAAGCGCGAATCAAAGATCTCATTCTCGGGGCCGCCACCGTGGCACTGCTCGTCATTCTCGCGGCTCAGTTGAAGCTGTTCAACAACCGGCCCGAGTCGAGTTCACGCGCCCCGCTGCAGGTGAACAGCGCTGCCACCGTGAACCTTGATTCCGCACTACCAGGTCAACCGGTGGTCCAGGCGGAACCTGTCCCATCCCTCCCGGCGCCGGTTCCCGCCGTAAGCCGCAAGAACAAGAAGAAGACTGCTGCAAAAACTCCACCCGCCCCCGCAAAGCAGATCGTCGTTCCCTCCTCCACGCTCGAACTAGGCGTGCAACATCAATTCAAGGATGCGACTCTCTACGTATGGGTCGATGACAAACTCACCCTGACTCTTCCTCTGCACGGCGCAGCCCAGAAGAAACTCGTAGTCTTCAACGGAGTCCGCGGCATAACGTCGGAAACCATGAAAATCCCCGCAGGCAAGCGCGTGCTTCGCTTTCGAGCCTTATCCACCGACCAGACCGTCGATTTGTCGAAGACTCTGTCAGCAGAATTCGTAGGTGGCGACACGAAATCCCTTTCGGTTTCCTTCGAAAAGCGCAATTCCTCAATGCGCCTGAGCTGGCAGTAACGTGGAAGAGCGGCTCTTCAGAGCCCCGTGAATCAGACACAGATCAGGAAAATCATCAGAGTTCAACAATCCAAGCCGTGAAGCGGCGTCAGAATAAAGCCCACGGCGCAAGCCGTGGCTGGTTAGGGGAGAATGAGCAAGCTCCGGAGAAGCGAAAGACTAGGTCGCCACGAATCCAACGCCTACTGCCGCAACCCCATCCAATTTTCCGACACAACCAGCGAATTCCCCGGATTCTGCGGATCGTACTTCACCGAGGTGTGCAGCCCCAACCGGCAGGAGTGCAGATTGATCCAATGCCGAAGATAGGTGACATCCTGCGAGCACTCGTAGGAAACGCCCGCGACGTCATATTTATAAATCAACATGACAGCGGCATGATGATCCTTCGCCGGAGCGAGTTCCTGCACGTCGATCACGGTCCCATCCGTAATGCGGCCAGTCCCCTCAAGCCACGCACGGCGTTCGCGCTCAAGTTCATCCGCTGTCCTCGGCTTGCGTCGCAACAGCGCGTACGATCCCAGCAGCGCGGCGCCGCTGGCTGCAACGAGTCCATATAATCGAAGCGAATCCATATCAGGGATGGGTCGAGATTAGCGGAGGGCCGCTGACTTCTCTATCAGAATATTCGCAAAGCCAGTCGGTTGGAAGAGGCCCGCAGGTTACCGAGGTGTCGGGTATAGTGAAAAACTCTGAGACGGGATCTTTACTTCGTCTCGTTGCAGACGTTCTTACTGACCAGCTCGCCAAACCCGCCCTCGGGTGACTTGCCAAACTGATCGTCGTGGTTCGCCTTCTTGCTGACTACGAAGCGCCCGCTGTGGTCCCGAGTGTAAAACCATTCAGTCGTGGGATTCGCAGCCCCGCTGGCACAATTGATTCGCACCCGCGCCCGCATCTCAACGAATGGACCACCCTGAGGAAGCTGGGCCGGATCCTTGTACTCTACCCGCACCAGCGCAGACCGCTGATTGTTCTTGAGTACCCGGACAGAGCTGACGGACACTTTGTCTCCCGCTTCTGTCTGTCCGATCATCCGCCACTCTCCAGCGGCCAGGACGAACGTAACCATCAGGACGGTCGCAAACGCTACCGCGAAAATGAGGAGGAGGGGTTTTTTCAATGCAAATTTCCCAAGCAGCAATTTGCAGCACTACTTTCGGCTATCCGGCCGTTTCTGTCAATCCGGTTCTGAGGCCACCACCGCACACCCGTCTCCGTGATATCGTGTATGCGCCCCAGCGAGTTTTATCCGGGACCTGTCCCGGAGGGCTTCATCCCATGGAAACCCTTTATTCCACGATACTTGCATCGCCGATAGGCCCATTGTTCCTTGCTACCTCCGAGAAGGGACTGGTGGCTTTGGAGTTCGACGCACGCTTGCCCGGGCAACAGACCATACGTCCAAATCCTCGCGACCTGCGCTCCGAATCCGGTGCGGTGCGCTTCGAGATCTCCGACGGAAGATTGTCCGCTTACAAACACGAACTGGAAGAATACTTCGCTGGAAATAGACGGCAATTCTCCTTTCCCCTCGACCTTCGCGGAACTCCGTTTCAACTTGAATGTTGGCGGGCCCTGATCGAGATTCCCTACGGCGAGACTCGCACTTACGCCGATATCGCTCGCGCCGTCGGCCGGCCGCAGGGTTTTCGAGCCGTCGGAATGGCGAACAACCGCAATCCGGTGGCGATCGTAGTGCCGTGCCATCGCGTAATCGCATCCGATGGTACCCTGTGCGGCTATGGCGGCGGCCTCGACATAAAACGCAAACTGCTGCAATTGGAAGGAGCACTTAGCGGCACGCTAGCCGCGTAACGAATTTCGATTGCAGATTTTTGATTTCAGATTGCAGATTGAAACGAACCCGCTACAATCTGCAATCTAAGATCTGAGATCTGAAATCCCTTTGACCACCCAAACCAACACTTCCACCCTCGGCAAAGCCGGCCTCTTCTACCTCGTCTTCGTAATGTTCTCCTACACGACGGGTGGCCCCTTCGGCCTCGAAGACATGGTCACCACCTCCGGCCCTGGCATCACCCTCCTCTATCTCCTGATTCTTCCATTTTTCTGGTGCATCCCAGTCTCGCTGGTGTCGGCCGAACTCACGACCGCCATGCCCGTCGAAGGCGGCTTCTATCGCTGGACGCGCGCCGCCTTCGGTGACTTCTGGGGATTCCTCGCCGGATGGTGGAACTGGACTGCATCGTTCTGTCTCGGCGGTGTTTATGGAGTGCTCTTCGCCGATTATTTGAAGTATCCCTTTCCTCGGATGACCTGGTGGGAGCATTACCTGGTTTCGGTCGGGCTCATCGCTCTGCTGACATGGGTCAACATCCGCGGCATTCAGATGGTCGGCCAGGTCGCCACCGCCCTCGAGATCTTCATCTTCATCCCGGTGATCACAATGGTCGTCCTCGCGTTCACACGCTGGCACTTCAATCCGTTTCAGCCCTGGGTGGTGCCCCATCAGGCAACATTCAAAATATTCGGCGTGGGCCTGGCCCTGGGCTTGTGGCTGTACTCCGGATACGAACAGCTCTCGACGGTCGCCGAAGAAGTGGAGAACCCTCAGCGATCCTACCCGCGCGCGTTAGCGCTGGTCGTGCCGTTGTCGATCGCCGCCTATTTCCTACCCGCACTCGCCGGACTGGCTTCAGCAGGTAACTGGGACCAATGGCACACCGGATTTTTCTCTGACGCAGCCCGGATGATCGGCGGCCCATGGCTCGGTACCTGGATGACCTTAGCCGCCATGATCGGCAACGTAGCGCTCCTGAACAGCACCATCCTCACCACGACGCGCATGCCCTTCGCCATGGCCGAGGATGGATATCTGCCAGACCTCCTGACCCGCAAACACGCCCGTTACGGCACACCATGGCTCGCGATCGTCGCGTCGGCGGTCATTTACGCTGCGCTGGCTTGGCAGAGTTTGGGCCAACTCATCTCCGTCTACATCTGGCTACGCTCCGCAACAACGATCCTGACCGTCCTCTCAGCCTGGAAGCTGCGCCGCAGCCAGCCCGACCTGCCACGTTCCTTCGTAGTTCCAGGCAAAGCCGCAGGAATGTTCTATGTGGTCGCAGCTCCAATCCTGATGGCGATTGTGGCCTTGTTGGGAGGAAACCGCTTCGCCACCATCGGCGGCGCCATCTCGATCGTAGTGGGTCCGATCGTCTACGGCCTTCTCAAACCCCGGAATCCACGCACCGCAGCGGGGTGATCCCATTCGTCCGGATTCCCGCGAAAGATACTTGAGGGCAATTGATTACGATGAACAACTTGATGTGATATGGGATAACTGGTTTAAGTGGGGAGAGCCGCCTTCGGCTGTCCGTCGAGCGCAGCTCGACAGCTTGACCATCCACAATCCCCGCCGGCCTATTACCATCTTGTTATCCTGAGGCCCGCGCCTTTTGCGGGCCGAAGGACCTGTGCAACCGCAGCGAGCTAGACACTCAGGTTGATCGCTGACGTGCAGCCGATCCTCGTGGTCCGGAACTCCAATACCGCTCTCACATCTCTATTATGACGGTGGTCACCTTGAACCCAGAACCGTGGAGGCTCTGAACAAGAACTAAAGCTTGCCTCCAACGGCAACCTGACCGTCAACTAGAAAAGTCTCTGGATATTTGCCCTCGCCACAAAGCTTGAATGAACCGAAATCCTTACACCGGGGACCCTCCGGAACTTCAGGCCTGCCCGCCATCCACAGACGAAGTTGATTCAAATGGTCCAATTGATATTGCGATCGTGCATTCGCTCCACCAGGTGATCGCGCAGCGCACGAGGAAGGCGAGACCACATCTCGATCTGCGGCATTACTGACCGAAAATGAATCGACCCATTTCGTCGCCTAACCGTTTTATTTCCTCAGGGTCCGAGGCGGCCCGAAAGCGCTCCGCCACTGCGAAGAAAGCCTTTTCTTTCTCTTTCTGTGCCTCCAGACCTTGCTCGAGCAATTCCACCAGCACACGATTGTCACTGAGCCGTTTCTTGCGCGCGATCCGCTCCACCTGCTCGGCTAATTTTCTGGGCAGCGTTACGCTACGGCGGACCTGCTTCATCGATTTCATGACACCTTCTTACACCATAATGGTGTACGATCAGCTCACCCAGTCCAGCATCTTGTACCACGCTCCCGCGAACGGCAAAAACCACGGCCTCCCGTTGTACAACCCGAACGGCGCCCCCGGGAACCGTATCCCCACAAACGGATTCTCCGGCTTATCTCCTGCCATCAACTCGGCAATCTTCTGTCCCTGATACGTCGCCATGGCCACGCCATGCCCGGCATATCCGACCGCGTAGTACATCCCATCCATCTCTCCCGCGTGCGGCATGATGTCAAACGCAAAATCGAGCGTGCCTCCCCAGACATACTCGACGCGCGCATCGCGCAATTGCGGATACACATCGATCATCCCCCGCCGCAACAGATCGGCGCTTCGCCGCACCGTCTGATCATCCTCCGGAAAAAACGCTGCCCGCCCTCCGAACAGCATCCGCTGGTCGGGCGTCAGCCGGTAGTAGTAGAGGTAATTCTTCGAGTCGTAAATCATCCGGTTGCGCGGGCTCAGTTCTTTCGCCAACCCCGCCGGCAGCATCTCAGTCGTGATAATGAACGACCCAATCGGAATGATCCTTCTCTGCAACTCCGGAGTCACTGCCCCGGTGTACCCGCTGGTCCCAACAAATACTTCATGCGCCCACACCGATCCTCGCGACGTCGTAATCTTCCACCCGGCTTCTCCCTGTCGTGAATCGTGCTCGATCCCACTGACGCGAGCATGCTCGTAAATTTCCGCTCCCGCTTTCGTGGCCGCACGTGCCAGCCCCGCAACATAGCGCGCCGGATTGCACCCCGCACTGACTTCATCCACCATGCCGCCGAAATAAATGCTCGACCCGATCTCCGCGCTCAGTTCGTTGCGCTGTACCACACGCAGCTTGTGATTGAACTCGACCTCAATGATCTCTGCCTGCCGCTCGTAATTGTCGAAATGCTTCTGCTTGCAGGCAACTTCCAGATGACCGCTGCGCGAAAAGTCGCACGCGATCCCCTCTTCCTTGACGATCTGCTCGACACAATCGAGCGATGCCAGCGACGCCGCGTACATCCGCCGCGTGAGTTCGCGTCCGTACATCGACATAAGCTGCTTGATCCCCAGCTTCATGCCGGTCAGCACCATTCCGCCGTTGCGCGAACTGGCGCCCCATCCGATCGTCTCCGACTCGAGCACGGCTACCCTGGCGCCCCGCCGCGCCAGCGTGCGCGCCGCCGAAAGCCCGGTGAAGCCAGCTCCGATCACCGCTACATCCACGGTTTCCGGCACTGGGCGCGATGAATCGGTAGTCGGAAATTCTGTTGTCGTGAGCCAGTAGTTCTGTTCTTGCAGAGCCATGTTGAGAGCGTTCCTGCGCACCGCTGGACGGCCAGAGCCAAAAACTGGATTCCAACGGCGCGACCGAGCATTTTAGCTTAGAGGGGTATCTCAAGAATGTCTTCGGCAAGGAATGGCCCTGCACGAATGGCTTTGGGGCGGCAGGGATGGGCATGCGGTCACCCGTCCCTGAGAGACGTGGAGCAAGGTACTGTGGGACTTTGTGCCCGTTCTATCGCTCCTTGTAACTCATGGTTCATCCATGTAAATGTCGGGGTGCAATCGCGAGGAGTTCAATCCCAAACGCTCCGCTCGGCTTTGCCTTCGCGGGACAGCCGAGGCGGCTGTCGCCACATGACCGGATCTGGTCGCAAGAGACTGACTCTTTCACTTTATGTAAGTTATTGAAGGCATTTGGGCCAGCGTCGGCGGCGCTTAAAATTCTTTCTTAGATTTCCTCGGTCTTCCACAGGGAACTCTCATCGTCCACAGTTTCTGCACAATGGGGCTAGGAATTTGACTTGCAGCGCGCAACAAACTGACGGAAAGTGTGTTCAGCGAAACGTGAAAGTTCCTGGCTGGGCCGAATGAATGCGGCAGAGCTAGCGGTAACCGGCGATTCTCGAGAGGGAGTCACCGGGGGGAAACTTCCAGAAACGCGCTCTGCGCGACTGGTTGCCCGGGCGTTGCGGCCTCCTCCCCCTTGTTGCTCTTCGGAGCAGAAGACAGGCCGCTAGCCACCGCACGGTTGCAGATTCGCCATCGCGAGATAGCAAATCGGCAGCTGGCTTCGGCAAGTGCAGCACCCGCTTGCGGGCGTTGTCGGGCTGAAGCGGTCATGGCGCCGCCTCTGCGGTGACGAAGGGCAGGTCAGGAACACACGAAAGATGCGGTCCAAGGTGGCTGGCCTTGGACCGCATTCGAATTTTGGGAGGTTAAGTCCCTCCCCCCTCTTGATTTTCGTCTTTTATTCGCCTACACTCACAAAATGACAAGGCCGTTCGGCTTCGCCTTCACGGGACAGCCGAGGCGCCTGTCACTACGTGAGTCGTGACGCGCCAACTTTTTTTCAATTCGCGGGAGTTTTCCAGAGGGTGCGCGTCGCATTCACAAGGGGAGTGCGGGTAGTGTTCGTCGTACCGACTTTTAAATTTGTGCTTGGGAACGGTCTTGGCCACTTCTGATTACACCATCAGCACGCTTCCGGCGAATGTAGACGCTGAGCGCTCGATTCTGGGCGCGATCCTGCTCGACAACTTTGCGTACAACCAGGCGGCGGAGCATCTGCGGGTGGAGGATTTTTCGCTCGATTCGCACCGGCGGATTTATTCACGCATGGTGGACCTCGCGGAATCTTCGCGGCCGATCGACATGATCACGCTGATCGAGGAGCTCGAGCGGCACAAAGATCTGCAGCCGATCGGCGACGTGGCCTACGTGTCGAGCCTGGTGGATGGCGTGCCCGAGCGGCCGAGCATTGAGCACTACGTCAAGATCGTGCGCGACAAGGCACTGTTGCGCGGGGTGATTTCCGCAGCGACTACGGCCATTGCGCGCGCCAGCGATCAGTCGGATGCCGCCGAGGATGTGCTCAGCGACACCGAAGCGGCAATCTTCCAACTCTCGGAAAAGCGCATTGGCCGCGGGTTCATGGGCGTGCAGGAGATCGTCCGGGAGACCTTCGGATCCGTCGATGCACTCCTGCAGCGGGGCCAGCGCATTACGGGGCTGGCCACGCACTACACCGATCTGGATGAGATGACCAGCGGATTGCAGAGGTCCGATCTGGTGATCATTGCGGCACGGCCTTCGATGGGTAAGACCGCGTTCGCGATGAACATCGCCGAAAACGCCGCGATTGAAGATCAGCAAGTCGTGGGAGTGTTCTCCCTGGAAATGTCTCGCGAAGCTTTGCTGATGCGTCTCTTGTGTTCGCAGGCGCGAGTCGACGCGCACAAGATGCGCACCGGATCGCTGTGGCAGGACGATACGAAAAAAGTTGTGCGCGCGATGGAGCAGCTGGCGCACGCGCCGATCTTCATCGACGACACTCCGGGAATCTCTCTGAGCGAGATGCGGGCGAAGGCGCGGCGGCTGAAGCAATCGCAAGGGCGGCTTGATCTGATCATCGTGGACTATTTGCAGCTCATGTCCGGCGGCGGAAAGAGATTTGAAAATCGCACGCAGGAAGTGTCGGCGATTTCGCGTGGACTGAAGGCGCTGGCAAAAGAACTCAGCGTTCCCGTGATCGCGCTTTCCCAGTTAAGCCGCGCGCCGGAGAGCCGTGGGGGAGATCATCGTCCGCAGTTGGCCGATCTCCGCGAGTCGGGATCAATCGAGCAGGACGCGGACTTGGTGATGTTCATCTTCCGCGAGGAAGTCTATAAGCAAGACGACCCTGAGTTGCAGGGGCGGGCGGAGATCATCATTTCCAAACAGCGCAATGGCCCCATCGGTCGGGTCAAGATGGCGTTCTTGAAACACTGCACCCGATTCGAGTCCATGGCTGAGAGCGGAATCGCCGGGGAGGAGTAGACCTCTCCGCGTACAGTGTTCCCTGTAGGCAGGAGGAATAAGTACTGTAGTGACTTAAGTTTGCACACGTGTTTTGAAGTTGCTCCATCCTGTGGAAAAGCTTGTGGAAGTGCAAACCGGATTCAGAGCGGCTCAACGTAACGACCGATCGGTCGGTTCCGGCCTTTGCGGAATTCCAGCGTTAAATGTCTGAATAGTAACCAGTTATTCAATTCATCGGGCATTAACATGACCCGGCGTCAGGCGAGGTGCGTTTCGTTCCGGTTTTGAGATTTGCACATTTTGGAGTTCTAGCACCTTCGTTTTGCGGCTGATTTGAGCGTCTTCGGCGGGACTCCACACTCCCTTTCCAGCGATAAGTCTGATTCTGGTCATCGCCTTTTCCAATGGAAGAGTTCCCTCGCACACTTCCCCTTTTAGTGCACCGGGATGTGCCGCGAAGCGGTCGGAAGGTCTATTTGGCGAAGCGGCGGACGCTGAACGAGATGGGCAGGCCGATTACGACCATGTGGACTAACAGTCCCAGGATCAAATCCTGGAGTTTGTAGGGACCTCTGGCGTGAAGGGCGGAGAGTGGCAAAACGACAAGGTTCATGACCTCCTGCACCGCAGCGCCGAAGAACAATCCGCATATCAGCGGATGCTCGGTCAGGAAAGTCAGTTTGCGGCTTGCCGCGTAGTAGGTTGCCGCCGCTGAGCAAGCGATAAAGAAGTGCAGCAGGACACCCAGAATGTAGGTGCCGGCACCACCATGGACCGCCTGTCTGCCCAGGAGACCACCGGCGATCGAAAGCGGGATATCCCATCCGAACAAGATGCAGGCTTGAAGGAGGTCCAAAGTTCCGGCGACTCCGCCTCCCACACCGATGGCCAACAGAGCATTGTGTTTTGTTGATTGTTGAGTCGCAGTCCCGAGTATGGAGTCTCCGATCATTAGCTCCCTCCTTTAAATCGAGTCACCAACGGACTGTACGCATGTCGACTTCTGGAAGTCCTGAATCTTGTCTGAAACGTTCTGAATCCTTCTGAAATGTTTGGCGGTACGACTCGAAGATGTGTAGGGCGAACGCGACAACTTCTGCAAAGCAGTTGATACAATCGCGGCCAGCCTTTTTCAGACTGAGAGAAACACCCTGCATGGAAGGCCCCTCCAAGACGATGCTTCGCATCGGCGCGTGGTGCGTAAATCCGGCGACCGGCGAAATTTCGCGGAATGGAGAAGCTCTGCGCCTGGAAGCCAGGGCGATGCTTCTGCTCTTGTGCCTGGCCGAGCACGCGGGAGAGGTCGTCAGCATCGACGAGCTGCTGAACCAGGTTTGGTCTGGTGTGATCGTTTCGCCCGACTCGGTGTATCAGGCTGTGGCTTCGCTGAGGCGCCAGCTGGGGGACGATCCCAAGCAGCCGAGTTACATTGCGACTGTGCCGCGTCTTGGGTATCGGATGGTGGCAACCGTTGGTCCGTGGACGGAGAGCGGGCGTCCGGACGTGGGGGCTAACAACGAGAAGGGCTCCAGTTCTCGCACAAAAGATGCGCGAGAAATCGGCCACGCTGGGTTGTCCAGAGCCCGAGTTGCGTGGGCCGTAGTTGCGGTGCTTTTCTTTGCGCTCGTCGTTGGAGTCGCTTTGCGGTTCCGCGCCGCGAACAACTTTCAATCTGTTTCACCCGTGATTGCTGCAAAACCGCAGAAATCGGTCGCGGTGCTGCCGTTTCTTGACCTCACCGATGGCATGAAGGAAGAGGAATTCGCAGACGGGATGACCGAGGA
This sequence comes from uncultured Acidobacteriota bacterium, assembly GCA_963836945.1. Lineage (GTDB taxonomy): Bacteria > Acidobacteriota > Terriglobia > Terriglobales > Acidobacteriaceae > Sulfotelmatobacter. The sequence goes on along the minus strand of CAWILL010000014.1, from coordinate 964,792 downwards.
GTTAATTGACAAGCTGAGTAAGATCCCGGATTTTCGAGTCCCTGCCCCAACGTCCTCCTTCTACTTTAAAGGTAAGAAAGTTCCTCTCGCGGAAATTGCCAAGACGCTGGGAGTCACTTTCGTACTGGACGGAAGCGTGCGCAAATCGGCGGCAAGGTTTCGGGTGGCAGCGCGGCTGGTCCGCGCGGACAACGGGTACGTGATCTGGTCGGAGACCTACGACAGGCCGCTGGTGGACAAATTGTTGGTGCAGGAAGACATTGCCGGGGAAGTGGCGAAGGCGCTGAGAGCGTCGATTGAGGGAACTTCTGGACTTGATAAGCGGCCGCGACGAAGCAACCCCCCGAGGTTAAAGCCCGAGCTTTCTTAGACGACTTAACGCTGCCCTAAAGGGCCGCTCTTCCATGGAAACCTTATAGCCATGGAGAGCCCTCGCTAGAGGGAAAGCTATCGCCATGGGGAGTAAAGCTATCCAGGGAAAGACACCACCTATTAAAGGCACCATCGGGGAAGGCCATCGCTGGTGCCGGAGTGACGAGCTGCGCTCGCCGGACAGCCGAAGGCGGCTGTCCCCACATTACCTCAGCTGGACCATCGATTAGTTGCTGCCCTCGCCCACTTTCAGCACGGCTAAGAAAGCTTCCTGGGGGATGTCCACGCGGCCGATGCGCTTCATGCGCTTTTTGCCCTCTTTTTGCTTCTCGAGGAGCTTGCGCTTGCGGGTGATGTCGCCGCCGTAGCACTTGGCGAGGACGTTCTTGCGGATGGCGTGTACGGTCTCGCGGGCGATAATCTTGGCGCCGATCGAAGCTTGAATGGGAACTTCGAACATCTGGCGCGGGATCAGTTCCCGCATTTTCGAGACCAGCGCCTTGCCGCGCTCGTAGGCGAAGTCGCGGTGGACGATGATGGAGAGCGCGTCGACCGGATCGCCGGCAACCAGGATGTCGAGCTTCACCATAGGCGATTCCCAATAGTCGGCGAGGTGATAGTCGAGCGAGGCGTATCCGCGGGAGACCGATTTGAGACGGTCGTAGAAATCCAGGACGATCTCGTTCAGCGGCAACTCATAGTGCAACATCACACGGGTTGACGCGACGTATTCGAAGGTCTTCTGCTTACCGCGTTTCTCTTCGACCAGCGCAAGGATTCCACCGACGTATTCTTCTCCCGTCAGAATCGTTGCGAGGATTACGGGCTCCTCCACTTTGGCGATTTCCGCGGGATTGAGCCAGCGCGAAGGATTGTCGATTTCAACAACTGTGCCATCGGTCTTCGTGATCTTGTAGCGCACCCCAGGGGCGGTCGTGATCAGGTCAAGATTGAACTCGCGCTCGAGCCGCTCCTGGATGATTTCCATGTGGAGCAGGCCAAGAAAGCCGCAACGGAAGCCGAATCCGAGAGCAACGGAACTTTCGGGCTCGAAGAAAAACGACGAGTCGTTCAGGCGCAGCTTTTCGAGGGCTTCACGGAGTTGCGTGTGCTCGTGGGCATCAACCGTGTAGAGCCCGGCGAAGACCATCGGCTTGATTTCTTCGAAGCCAGGCAGCGGTTCGATGGCGGGGTTGGTATCATCAGTGATGGTGTCACCGATTTTTGTGTCGGCAACGTTCTTGATGTTGGCGATGATGAATCCGACTTCGCCTGCCTGCAGTAGATCGATCTCGACCGGCTTCGGCGTCAGCACCCCCAAAGTTTCCGCATCAAAGGTGGTTCCGTTCCACATGAGACGGATTCTCTGACCCTTGCGAAGGGTACCTTGAAAAACGCGGGCTAGCACGATCACGCCGCGATACGGATCAAACCAGGAGTCGAAGACCAGCGCCTGGAGCTGGTTGTCGGGATTTCCCTTCGGCGGAGGAACGCGCTTCACGATCGCTTCCAGCACCTCGGGAACACCCTGGCCGGTTTTGGCGCTGATCAGGACCGCGTCGGTCGCGTCGAGGCCGACGGCGCTCTCGATCATCTCTTTGGTGCGCGGGATGTCGGCACTCTGCAGATCGATCTTGTTGATCACGGGGATAATTTCTAGACCGTGATTGATGGCGAGATAGGAATTCGCGAGCGTTTGCGCTTCGACGCCCTGCGAAGCATCGACGACAAGAAGGGCGCCTTCGCAAGATGCCAGCGAGCGGGAAACTTCGTAGGAAAAATCCACGTGGCCAGGCGTATCGATCAGGTTCAGCTGGTAAGTCTCGCCGTCTTGCGCGGTGTACACCATGCGGACGGCGTGGGCCTTGATGGTGATGCCGCGTTCGCGTTCCAGGTCCATGGAGTCGAGAACCTGGGCCTGCATCTCGCGCGCAGTGAGGGATCCGGTGAGTTCCAGCAGGCGGTCGGCCAGCGTGGACTTGCCGTGGTCGATGTGCGCGATGATCGCGAAATTGCGGATGTGCTGGGAATCCATGAGAGCGCGGTAAATACTGATTCTAACAGGTGGGTAGCTTTCAGATTTCTGTGCCAGCGGCCCGTTGCTTTCTTACCGCGGAGATCGCCGAGGAGATCGCGGAGAGAGCCCAGCTTGATGACAACATCTTCTCAAAGCGATTCCTGTCTGCCAGCCTTGCGGTGTGTGCGTTGCTGATTTACCCTCGTTTGCCTGAGTCTAGATCATGATTGGAAAACACATTCTCCTCACTCTCATTGCGGGTGCGGCGATTGGTACCTTGCTGTGGCAGCATCCTCCGGTGGCATGGACCGCTCTGCCAATTGCGGGACTATCGTTGCTGATCGTGGGATTCATTCTGTGGACCGTGGCCCGCTTCCAGTTGGGTGCGTCGTTTGCGGTGAAAGCTGAGGCAAGGCAGTTGGTGACGCGCGGGTTGTATTCGAAGATTCGCAATCCGATTTATGTGTTCGGATCGATGGTGATGGCTGGCGGGATTCTTGTGTTCGGAAAGCCCGGGTGGCTGCTGATCTTCCTCCTGCTAATTCCGCTGCAGATTTGGCGGACTGGGAAGGAGTCGGCAGTGTTGGAGTCGGCGTTTGGAGAGGAGTACCGGAAGTATCGGGCGGGAACGTGGTTCTGAAGATCAAGTTCCCGATTCTCCAATTTGCCAAATCTCAGGTTCTCTCGCCGCTTCGCGGCTGGACATACACAGTGGAGGAATCATGCGGAGTTTTGCAGCGTTAGCTCTAGTTGGGTGCTGCGGTTTGGCTGCGGCGCAGAACTTGTCGTCCGAGATGCGGGCATTTGTGAAGGTGGATGCTCCCCTCGTCGCTCTGACCCACGTGCGAGTGATCGATGGCACGGGAGCGGCGGCGCGGGAGGATCAGACGGTCGTTATCAGCAAGGGGAAGATTGAATCAGTGGGCGACGCGGCGTCAGCGAATGTCGCGAAAGATGCGCAGGTGATCGATCTTCATGGATATTCGGTGATTCCGGGGCTCGTGGGGATGCACGATCACATGTTCTATCCGGCGGGGGACGCTATTTTTCACGAGATGGCGATCAGCTTCCCGCGGCTATATCTCGCCGGTGGAGTGACTACCATTCGCACTACGGGCAGCATCGAGCCCTATATGGATTTGGCGCTGAGGAAACAGATTGATGAGGGCAAAGCGACGGGTCCTCGCATCCATGTGACCGGGCCGTATCTGGAAGGACCGGGCAGTTGGGCTCCCCAGATGACGGAATTAAAAACTCCGGAGGAGGCGGTTGCCACAGTGAATTTCTGGGCAGACCGCGGAGTCGACAATTTCAAAGCTTACAACTTTATCTCGCGTGCCACATTGAAGGCTGCGATTGACGCGGCACACAAACGTGGGCTGAAAGTCACTGGACATCTTTGTTCGATCGGGTTTCGCGAGGCGGCGGCACTCGGGATCGATGATCTGGAGCATGGAATCTCGGTCGACACGGAGTTTTTCTCGGGAAAGAAGCCGGATGAATGTCCGGTCAGTTCGCGAGCATCGATGGTGGCAGTGGCAGACGAATTGAACAGAATCCAGGTGAGTGATGAACCCATCCAGGAGATGATTCGTGACCTGGTTTCGCACCATGTGGCGGTGACCTCCACCCTGCCGGTTTTTGAGCTGTTTGTGCCGAGCAAGACGCCGATGCAGCAGCGGGTGCTGGATGCGATGTCGGAAACGGCTCGCAGCCAGTTCCTGCAAAACCGGTTACGACTCGATTTGCCGATGCGCGATCCGAAGACCGGAGAGTCCCGGACGACGCCGTGGGGACGATCATATGAACAAGAAAAGGAATTTGAACGCGCGTTCGTCAAAGCCGGCGGGTTGTTGCTGGCGGGAGAAGATCCGACCGGAATCGGAGGGGATCTCGCGGGGTTCGGAGATCAGCGGGAAGTCGAGTTGCTGGTGGAAGCTGGGTTCACCCCATTGGAGGCTATTCACATTGCTACCTACAATGGTGCGCAGTATCTGGGAGAGCTCGACCGGATCGGGAGCATCGGTCCGGGCAAGCATGCGGATCTGGTGGTGATCAAAGGGGATCCGTCGAAGAAGATTGAGGACATTGAGAATGTGGAGACGGTCTTCAAGGACGGCGTGGGTTACGATTCGGCGAAGCTGATCGAATCGGTGCGGGGACTGGTGGGGATTCGGTAGGGAAAGCAGGGGCCGAGCTTTTACCGCAGAGGTCGCAGAGAAGGTCCACTGAGAACGCGGAGAAAATCAGTCACGGCGAGTGCACGGACTATTTTGTGAGCACTTATCCATTCAGCGCGATTGATCATGTGCAGTTGGCCATGCCTTTCGGCGGAGAGGATCAGGCTCGAGCGTTTTACGGAATGCTGCTCGGGATGAGGGAAGTTCCTAAGCCTGCGGAGTTGGCCAAGCGCGGTGGGTGCTGGTTTGAATGCGGGCCAGTGCAGATTCATCTTGGTGTGGAAGCAGATTTTCGTCCTGCGCGAAAGGCACATCCTGCATTGCGATGCATGGACTATGACGGGCTGGTCAGCAGACTCAAAGCGGCTGGGGTTGAGGTTACCGACGATGCCAGCATTCCTGGCGTGCGGCGCCGCCACATCGCGGATCCGTTTGGGAACCGGATTGAGCTGATCAGCGAATAGAGCTGCCGCCGGCCTCCTATAAAATCGGACCTTAAATGCTCGTGCTTGCTTCGGCCTCGCCGCGACGTCAGGAACTTCTGCGCAATGCCGGCATTTCGTTTGCAGTGCAGCCTGCCGATGTGGACGAAACGCCGCTCAAGGATGAGGCCCCACGCGAGTGCGCGGAGCGACTGGCGCGCGAGAAGGCGCTGACGGTTTGGCGAAACCGTCCGCAAGACGCGGTGCTGGGGGCGGATACCATTGTGGTCGTGGATGAAACGATCCTGGGAAAGCCGGTCGACGCGGAGGACGCGGCGCGCATGTTGCGGATGCTTTCCGGTCGTGTGCATCGCGTGATCACCGGCGTGTGCCTCATAAAACCAGTACCCAGTACTCAGTACCCGGTACCCAGTGGGAGATCGAGCGCTCGCGACGAAAAGCGGAATGAGAATCTGCATCTCGGCTCCGAAACCACTCTCGTGACGATGAGCGAAATTTCGGATAAGGAGATTCTGGACTACGTGGCGACCGACGAGCCGATGGACAAAGCCGGAGCGTACGCCATCCAAGGTATCGCGTCGCGATGGATTCCTCGGATCGAAGGAGATTACAGCAACGTGGTGGGATTACCGGTAGCGTTGGTGTATCGGATGCTGCGGGACTCGAAGTAGGTGTACGAGGAAATGGATCGTTGGGCGCTGACTACGACTTGTTGCCCTCGTCCTTCTTGGCAGATTCTTCTTTCATGGCAGACTTGAAGTTGCGCAGTCCTTCGCCAATGCCCTTGCCTAGCGAAGCGAACTTGCTTGGCCCGAAAAGCAGGAGGGCGATGCCGACGATGAGGAGGATTTCCGGGAGTCCGATTTTGCCTTCCATGTGGTTCGCCTTTCTGCGGGCCTACGGCGGATCCGCCGCATCCAATCAAATTCTAGGCCACTGAAGTGCCGGAGTCAAAACATGCGATGTTTTCGTTCGTGCGCAAAAAAGCTTGAAACGCAGAGGACGCGGAGAAATTTCCGCAGAGCTCGCAGAGATAAACACGGTGTTTCAGTGGGGCTGAATTGGCTGCGCTTACCCGGCGAGAGAATGAGAGTCTATTGTCAAAGTGAAAGCCTTTGAGGTGAGTCGATGCGAATGATTCGAGCTCTGGCGGTTGCTCTTTGCTTATTGGCGGGTGCGGCGCCTCGTGTTTGCGGGCAGGAACAAGCGGCGGCGGCTGATCAGCAGCGGAAGACTAGCGAACCATACAGCGGAGACTTGTCGATTTTCGAATCGCCGGGGCGCGAAGACCGCCTTCAGATCAATCGCGTGATGGACATCCTCAGCATCCGCACTGGGAAAAGTGTAGCCGACATCGGGGCGGGGTCGGGATGGTTTACGGTGCGAGCGGCCAAGCGAGTGGGAGCAAGCGGCGCCGTCTACGCTGTGGATATTAATCCCGAAGCAGTGCGCTATATCTCAGATCGAGCCGGAAAAGAGAAGCTGGCGAACGTCAAAGCGATTCTGAGCAAGCCTGACGACCCACTGCTGCCCCGGGATTCCGTGGACGCGGTGTTGTTGCTGAAGACTTACCACGAGGTGGCTCATCCGGTGGAGTTGCTGCGAAATCTTCGGGGGGCGCTGCGGGCTGGGGCGAAAGTCGGGATCATCGACCGCAATGGCAACGGTGAGGATCACGGCATTGGGAGTGACGTTGTGATTCGCGAGGCGAAAGAGGCGGGCTACCGATTGATGGAAAAGTATGACTTCGTCAAAGGCGACAAGATGGATTACTTTCTGGTGTTCACGGCAGGAGAGTGAGTTCCTCGACCACCGACCAGGTGGTGCGCGTCATGTCGGCGAAGAGCGGCAGATCGGCATCGGACGCGGCTCCTTGCGGACTCGCCCACGCGCCTTCCATCGATTCCCAACTATCAAAATGGAGTTCGACGATTGCATCCCATTCAGGATGGGGACGGCTGGGATCAGCAATCACATGGTTTTGCTTGTACCTTCTGAGTCCAGGAAGTTTCCTGGCCAACGGCGCGTGAATTTGTTCCAGATGCTGGCGAAATTGTGCGGGATTCAGGTCAGGCCGGCGATAGAGAACCACCATGAACTTCAACATAGCTGTTAGGCCGCCTCGATCAGTCCGGCGAGCAGCAGTGCGCGGCGAGGCAGTTCAGAAATCACAATATACTCGTGAATTGCGTGGGCCCCTTCGCCGACGGCGCCGAGACCGTCGAGCGTAGGGATGCCGATGCCGGCAGTGAAGTTACCATCGGAGCCGCCGCCGACTGCGGCTTCTTCCAGCTTCCATCGGATTTGTTTCGCGACGGCTTGTGCCTTTTTGTAAAGCGCCGCGACACCGGCGTTGCGTTCCATGGGCAGGCGGTTGATGCCGCCTTCGATGTGGAGTTTGCAATGTTTGTCGAATGGCTTGAGCGCGCGAAATTTGCGATCCAGACCCACCGCCTGTTTAGCGCTTTTGATGCGGACATCAATCTCGGCGACGGCTTCGGCAGCGATAACATTGATGCGCGTTCCCCCGCGAATCACACCGGGATTGACCGAGACTCCGCTCTTTAGATCATTCCACTTCGAGATCACGGCGATCTGGCGGGCGAGTTCGAGGATGGCGCTGTGTCCTTTGCCGGGATCAAGTCCGGCATGAGCTGCGACTCCTTTGACCGTTAGCGTGTAATCGCCGACGCCTTTGCGGGCGGTTTTGACCGCACCGCGAAGTCCGGCAGCGGGTTCAAGCACCAGGACTGCGGCGGATTTTCTGGCGAGGCCTTCGGTGATTTTGCGGGACGAGATGCTGCCGACTTCTTCGTCCGAGACTAGGAAGACCGTGACAGGACGCGGCAATTGCCCATGCCAGGCTTGCAGGGCTTCGATGGCGAAGAGCATCAGCGCGATCCCAGCTTTCATATCGAGGACGCCAGGGCCGCGGAGCCGGTCGTTATCGATCTGGCAGGGCATGGTAGGAAGCGTTCCCAGGGAGTAGACCGTGTCGAAGTGGCCGAGAAGCAGGACTGGCTTGGTGTTTGCCGCTCCGGAGAAATCGATTTGGAGGTTGTCGCCGAAATTTTCCGTGCGATGCAGTTGAGGGCGGCCACCGATGAACGCGAACTTCTCGGCCAGAAAAGCTCCCATGCGGTCGGCGGCGGGTTTGTTGTCGCTGGGAGATTCGATTTCGACGAATTCGCGGATGGTTTGGAGAAGTGCGTCCTGGCGGGATTCGAAGTAAAGAAGACGGTCTCCGGATCCGCGCGCTATCTTTTTGCCTGGCATGAACTCTCCGGTTTAAATATGGGGTGCACCATGTCTCGCATCCTTTCCGAGACATGGGAGGAGCGAGAGCCCCGGGCACAAGTCGTACAGTATAATCTTCAAGCTGTTTCACGCGAACTATGAATGAAAGCACCTCTGCGCCCGAAGCTCCTTCCAACGGTGGGAAGACCGGGCTGGATATCCACGAGATTTTGAAGATTCTGCCGCACCGGTATCCGTTTCTGCTGATTGACCGCGTGCTCGACATCAAGCGCAAAGAGCGGATTGTGGCGATCAAGAACGTCACCATCAACGAACCTTTCTTTGCGGGACACTTTCCCGGTTTGCCGATTATGCCTGGAGTGTTGATCGTCGAAGCGATCGCACAGGCTGGCGGCGCGCTGCTGCTGACGGAAGTGGAAGACCGCCATGACAAGGTCATGGTGTTCACCGGGATCGAGCGCGCGAAGTTCCGGCGGCCGGTGAGCCCAGGCGATCAGTTGCGACTGGAAGTCGAAGTGAAGGGATGGCGGGTGGTCCCGGGGATGACGGCGGCGAAGATGCAGGGTTACGCGTTTGTGGGCGATCGGCGCGTGGCGGAGGCTGCCGTATCTTGTCAGTTGATTGACAGTTCGCGCGGGCGAGCTTCTGGCGATAGTGTCGACGAGGGTTGATTGGCGGTGCGCCAGCTCGTTTTTGGCTTCAGCGAGAAGCTTTCACCACACAGGGCACAGAGGGACACAGAGGAAAACTCTTTGGGATTCATCCCGGGCGCCAATTCTCGATGACCTCCTCTAATATTCATCCCACCGCGATTATTCATACCAGCGCGCGGGTGCCTGAGTCTTGCAAGATCGGGCCTTATTGCGTGATAGGAGCCGACGTCGAACTCGGCGAAGGTTGTCATCTGGTGTCACACGTGGCGATTGAAGGCCCCACGAAAATTGGGGGCGACAACGGGTTTTTTCCTTTCTCTGCCGTTGGGATGGCGCCGCAGGATGTGACCTACAACGGCGAGCCGACCCGGCTCGAGATTGGCGATCACAACGAGATTCGCGAATATGTCAGCATCAACCGCGGCACGGTCAAGGGCGGGGGACTGACCAAAGTTGGGAGCCATTTGCTGATCATGGCTTACACGCATGTCGGGCACGATTGCGTGATTGGCGATCATGTGATGCTGGTGAACGGGGCGACGCTGGGCGGCCACGTCATTGTCGAGGAGTGGGCCGTCGTGGGAGCGCTCTGCCCGGTCCATCAATTTGTGCGGATCGGCGCGCATTCCTACGTTGGCGGGGGCACCACGATCACGCAGGACGTACTCCCGTTCTCGATGACTTCTGCGGCGCGCGAAACCCATGCCTACTTGATGAACAAAGTAGGATTGCAGCGGCGGGGATTTTCTAAAGAACGGATTGCCAAGATTCATCACGCTTACAAAGTGTTGTTGGCTTCAAAAATGAATACCTCGCAGGCGCTGGAGAAGTTGAAATCGGAACCAGACCGCGGAGAGGACGTTGAGATGCTGATCCGGTTTATTGAGGCTTCTGAGCGCGGGATTATCAAGTAATGGGTTTGCTTGAGGCTTCTTTTTAACCGCTGAGTTCGCTGAGAAAAGCCGCGGAGCACGCGGAGTTCAGCATCGTTTTACTTTAAGGCACTAACCGGCATTTCGCGAATTCTACTTCCGCTCTTTAATCCATTCCGTAATCTTTGTTCCCAACACATCAAGGGGAAGCGGGCCCTGGTCGAGCACGGCGTCGTGGAAGGCGCGCAGGTCGAATTTCGGGCCCAGTTCTTTTTGTGCGCGGGCCCGCAACTCGAGGATTTTCATCTGGCCCATTTTGTAGGAAAGCGCCTGCCCAGGCCACGCAATATAGCGATCGACTTCGGTCTCAATATTCTGGTCATCCATTGCAGTGTGCTCGTGGAAGAAATCGATCATCTGCTGGCGGGACCAGTGTTTCGAGTGCACGCCGGTGTCGACTACCCAGCGCACGGCGCGCCACATTTCATTCTGGAGGCGTCCGTATTCGCTGTAGGGGTCCTGATAGAAACCGGCCTCCTTTCCGAGGCGTTCGGCGTAGAACGCCCAGCCTTCGCTATAGGCGTTCACATCGAGTGTGAAGCGGCGGAACGGAGGTAAATCCGTGAGTTCCTGCGCGATAGAAAATTGCAGGTGATGGCCGGGTACGCCCTCGTGATAGGCGATGGCCTCGACGTTGAGCAGCAGGCGCTTCTCGGGCGCGTACTCGTTGACGTTGATGCGCCCGGGGCGAGAGCCGTTGGCGCCGCCAATCGAGTAATCAGCGGGCACACTGTCGGCGCTGCGAAATTCCTCCATGGGAACGACGTCGAGCTTGTTCTTGGGCAGGCGGCCGAAAAGTTCAGGGAGCTTCCCATACATCTGGTCGCGGTATTTCGTGTAGAGATCGAGAAGTTGCTGGCCGGACTTGGCGTGCAGCGCGGGGTCCTGGCGGATGTGAGCGTTGAACGATTTCAGATCGTCGAAGCCCTGCGACTTGGCGATCTTCAGCATTTCCTGTTCGATCTGGGTGACGCTTTTCAGGCCCATCTCGTGTATCTGGTCGGCGGTGAAGTCGGTGGTGGTTTGGTGGTGCACGGCAAAGCGATAGCGCGCTTCTCCGTCGGGGAGAGCCCAGACTCCGGGATCAACGCGGCCGTGGGGAGCGTAGTCCTCGCGCACGAACTTGGCGAATCGGACATACGCGGGTGCGATCTCGTTCTTGACCGCCTCTTCGATGGCTGCCTGCAGGCGCGTGCGGTCCGGTGAAGAAATTGAATCGGGAAACTTCCGCAACGGACCAGTGAATGAACTCCTCTCGAGCGGCGTGTCGGCCACCTGTTGGGCCTGGGCCGCGACTTTTTCGAGCAGATATTTTGGTGGCATCAGGTTGTCGCGCAAGCCATCGCGCATGTGTCCGACGGCCTCGTCGAGTACGCGAGGGATCTGGTGAAGTCGGGCGAGATAGTTTTCGTAGTCCTTTACATTGCGGAAGGGGACATAGGAGGAGAGAGAAGCGTACTCGAGATGGACGCCGCCGAATTGGGTGGCCGGCATTTCCCAGTGTTTGAAGCGGGCGCTCTCCAGGGATTCGCGCAAGCTGCGGACCATGAGTGCATGGTTCAGTCTCTCCTGCTCGGCGAATCCGGTGACGTCGAGAGATTCGAATCGTTTCAGGGCCTGGCGCGCGTGTTCGAGATCATCGGCGATGGCTTTATCCGAAAAATCACTGATGCGGTCGTTGTAGCGTTCATCGCCGACGTTGGTGGCCAGCTCGGGGGCTGTGCGCAGCGTGTATTCCCATTCATCGTTCAGGAGGCGCTTGAGCTCGGCGCGGCGGGCCTCGAGAGATGGGCTGGCGCTTTGTGCCCCGACCGGGCGAACGACGGTTGCGACCAGGATCGCGAGAAAGATAGGCAGTAGAGATCGCAAGACGATGCCTCCGTAAATCGGATTTGTCCGAAGCATTATTGCACCTTGGAAGAACTCAACAACAGGCCACTCCCGCAGAATTTCAAAATGCTGCACAATGACAACATGCCTCTGCCCCGACGCGCTCTCTGCATCTTTCTGCTTGCTGGCTTTGCACTGATTACTCCTGCCTTGGGCCAGGCTGCTCCGCCGAAGCAAAACGCGGTGCGTCCAACTCCGCCGACGCGCGATCCCCATACTCCCGGCTATGTCGCCGTGAAGGAGTTGCCAGACGGCGCTGTCCCTCCTGCGAATGTGGATGGCAATTTCATCGTCGGTCCTACTCATGATCCTGCAGCCGAGTCTGCCGACGGCATTCCGAAAGGAACGGTGATTGAGTTCACCATGAGCTCGTCCGACAGCAAAATCTATCCGGGTATTGCGCGGGAGCCAAACACATTCGGAACTCCGGATCCGGCTGACCCGGCAAAACTCATCGTGACAACTAGCCATCCGGCCCCGTACACGCGGACAGTGGCGGTTTATGTTCCTAAGCAGTACGTGCCCGGTAGCCTCGCTCCTTTCATCGTCGGGGCGGACGGGCCTGATTCGCTGCTCTTTTCGGCTCTGGACGCGTTGATTGCCAGGCACAAGGTTCCGGTGATGATTGCGATTTCGATCGGCAACGGAAGCGGAGACGCGCAGGGGAGTGAACGCGGGCTGGAGTACGACACGATGTCGGGCGTGTATGCCGAGTTTGTCGAAAAAGAAGTGTTGCCGCTAGTCGAAGCCAAAGCGCACGTAAAGCTCACGCAGGATCCCGACGGGAGGGCGACAATGGGTGGCAGTTCAGGTGGCTCTTGCGCGTCGATCATGGCCTGGTACCACCCTGAGCTTTATCACCGCGTGCTTACTTACTCGGGGACATTCATCAACCAGCAGTGGCCTTACAATCCGCAGACGCCGCACGGGGCGTGGGAATTTCACGAGCATCTCATTTCAGAAAACCCAGTGAAGCCAATACGAATCTGGATGGAAGTTGGAGACCGGGATTTGTTCAACCCGAACGTAATGCGCGACAACATGCACGACTGGGTGCTCGCCAACGAGCAGATGGCGAAGGTGCTCGCGGCTAAGGGATATCACTACCAATTTGTATTTGCGCGCAACGCCGGGCACGTGGACCGGGCGGTGAAACAGGAGACGCTTCCCGAGGCGCTGGAGTATGTCTGGCACGGATATGCGGCGTCGGGGGTCAAGAAGTGAATTGCCGGGCAGTCATGCGCTCACGCAGGCAGAATGCACCACCTGGAGCTTCCCTTCGCTGCGGGTCACTCGGGGTGGCGGAGGGTCATATCGCTCTAACCCGTGTTGTTCGGCAGTCGAAAGGATGATGTCCGTCATCGATTGACCGGCACGAAAATGCTTATCCAGCCCCGCCTCCACACATGCCCGCAGTAGCGGCAAAACGAAAGCTTTCCACGATGCCCAAATCTCATCTGGCATGCTTTCCACCCACCCGATTAGCCAAAGCCACGATTCGTGCTTGGTCTCAGTTACCATTTTCTATTTCGCCAGCATAACAGGATAAATGTTGAAATCGGCGATAGCACTCGTTGACTGCGCACGCGGCCTCGGCGGCGCGCAGGATGCTGGCGGCATTCTTCCTCAGCGCCAAATGCTAGACTGACTCGGCGCCTTACTGTATGCCCTCTCAGCAAGAAAAGATTGGCCTGATCGCGGGTAATGGGAAGTTTCCCTTCCTCGTGCTGGATGCGGCGCGGGCGCAGGGGTATGAAGTTGTTGTTGCAGCGATCAAGGAAGAGACGTTTCCGGAGATTGAATCGCGCGGCGCGGCGGCGGTGCACTGGTTATCGCTGGGCGAGCTATCCAGGCTGATCGAGACCTTTCAGCAGGCAGGTGTGCGGCGCGCGGTGATGGCGGGGCAGGTGAAGCACAAGCAGATTTTTTCCAGTATCCGGCCAGACTGGAAGCTTGCGAAGCTTTTGCTTTCGCTCACGACGCGTAACACCGATTCGCTGCTTGGCGCGGTGGCGAAAGTCCTCGGAGATGAAGGGATCACGCTGGAGAAATCCACCTGGCTACTGGAGCCGCTGCTGGCGAAACCGGGCGTGGTGACGCGGCGTCCGCCTACTGAGCAGGAACAAAAGAATATTGAGTACGGGCGGACTGTGGCGCGTCAGTTGGCGCAACATGATATCGGGCAGACGGTGGTGATCGCGGAATCGGCCTGCGTTGCGGTGGAGGCGATGGAGGGGACAGATGCGACCATCGAGCGCGCAGGGCAGATCATGCGGTCGATGCATGGAGACGCGTCCACGCTGAGCCGGGACTTGACGGTGGTGAAGCTTGCGAAACCGAATCAGGATATGCGGTTCGATGTCCCGGTCGTCGGCGTAAAGACGATTGAAGTGATGCAGTCAGCAGGAGCGACGTGTTTGGCGGTGGATGCCGGCAAGTGCCTGCTGCTCGATGGGGACAAGGTGATTGATGCGGCGAATGCAGCGGGGATCGCGATTGCCGCCGGTGGGGATCATTCATGAAGAAAAAAAAGAAAGCGGGAACATCGGAAGGCTCCCGGATTGCCGATCAGCTGCATCGCGCATTTTACGGGAGCGCGTGGCATGGCCCGGCGGTGTTGGAGCTATTGAAAGATGTAGATGCGACTACGGCAGCGGCCAGACCGTTGGAGGACGTTCACAGCATCTGGGAGCTTGTATTACACGTAGCGGCGTGGGATAGAGCTGGACTGCGGCGCCTGGGCGGCGAGAAGTGCCGGCTCAAAGGATCGGCTAATTTTCCGCGTGTTCCAGCACCGACGGAATCGGCATGGCGCGAGGCTGTAGCGATGGCGAAGCGCACGCACTACACACTGGTCGAGACGGTCGCAGCGTTGTCGGACAAACGCTTGCGGGATCAGGTGCCGGGGAAGCGGTATGACTTCTATCACATGCTGCATGGAATTGCGCAACATGAGTTGTATCATGCAGGGCAGATGGCGATTTTGAAGAAGGCTTGTCTTTCAGAGCGGAATTCCCACGGGGGCTAAAGCCCCAAATCATTGTGCTGCTTGACGCGGCCCTGAAGGGCCGCTCCTCCACGGCGGTTCAGACAGTTGTGGTTCAGCACGCGGTACTGTGACGTCAAGCGAGATAAGGAAGCGAGCCAAACGCGCGACCTATTCGGGCTCGCAAAGATCGCGATCTATTCGCGCGGCTCGCTCAGATCCTTCAGCGGGCAAAATGCGCCCGCTTCAGGATGACAACACACCTCACCATTTCCTGAAGATTACAGCTACGGCAGCCACGATCAAGGCGAAGCCCGCCAGGTAGTTCCAGCGCAACGGTTGCTTCAGATACAGCACGGAGAATACCGCGAACACCGTCAAGGTGATGACCTCCTGAATCGTCTTTAACTGCGCCGCAGTGAATTCGTAGGAGCCGATGCGGTTGGCGGGAACCTGGAAGCAGTACTCGAAGAAGGCGATCAGCCAGCTCACGACGACAACTTTATAGAGCGGGACGTCACGGTACTTGAGGTGTCCGTACCAGGCGAAGGTCATGAAGATGTTCGAGATGGTGAGAAGGGCAATCGTGCGCATGGAGAATGCGGTCCTTTCAGTTGAATGTCGCTAAGGAAGTCTGAAGGAAAATTATGCCGCAGGTTCGAGCCAAGGCCGCGATCAACTCCGGTCGCGCCGGCCCATACCGACACCACCGAGAGCGCCGCCCAGCATGCCTATGAGAATGAATAGGATCAACGCCACGATAAAAAAGAACACCAGCATTAGGACAAGACCGGTGGGGGACCTCACGAAGTCAAGGCTTTGCTGCAACTGCTGTGCAGAGTAACGGCCTGCCTGCTGCTGAAGATTCTGAAGCAGAGCTGCCCGAATCTCTCCCACTGCCGCCCGTACCTGAGCCCCTTCGTGCAGGATTGACACCCGCAAGGCACCCAGAATTGCAGTTATGCCAAAACAAAAGAAACCGCACACGGCTCCCAGCCGGGCTCCAGTGCGCGCGCGCAAGATGATTTCTGGATTACGCCGGCGATACAGCGCCACTGCAAGAAACCCGGCTCCGATCACCGCAATTATGGGAACAATCAACCGCAACACCATGCCGATCGCAGCGATGAGGGCGGCGACGGCGCATGGCTGCGCAGCCTGGTCCCAACGCATAGGTACTGCGATGATTGGCACTGTTTCGGACGCCGTCAGTTGACCCGGCTGCACAGCAGTGTCTGCGGGGATTGCCGATACAGCTTCGGCAACTGCTACGCGAATTTGCGGAGCCCGGCAGTGCGGGCAAAACACCCGTCCTTCCTCCAGCATCTGGCCGCACTTGTAACAGGGTTCTTCCATGAAAGGTTTGGTTGAATTTGAAAGTATCGCACCGGAACGGCGCGTGCGACCACTCGAAAGATTCCCTCAGCGGCTAAAGCCAGGCTAGTTTTGGGCACTTACCGGCCACGGCTGCAAGCCGTGCCCTTTCAAACCAGGCTCGCGTCGACGCTTTTTGGCGCCCTAGATATCGCCCTGTTGTCCGCGTGTGTGGAGATAGATCAGCGCGAACTTGGAGCCCTTGCTGCCTTCACCCGGTTCGACGGCGACGATGTGCTGGTTGTCTTCGGTACCGACTTTTAATTCCGTAACCGGGCCGGAGTTCTCGTCACATTTCAGCTCTTTGCTCTTATTGGAATCTTTATCATCATCGTGCCCTGAGACGTCTCCGAGTTTCGCGGAGCGGCACTCCAGCACCTTTCCATACTTCTTCAACTTATCTCGATAGAAGTCGAGAAGCTTGCCGGGAGCGTCGTCGGAAAGGTAGTTAGCGACCACCAGTTTCATCCCGAAAGATTCGGTCGCGATGCTCAGGTTAGCCTGGTCCTGCTCCTCGCCGCTGGATTTGAGCCGCGCGCCGGGATAGAGCGGCAGGCCGACTTTCTTGGCGTCGGCATCTTTACCCACATGCAGGTCGCCAACCGAACTGCGAACGTCGAGACTCTTGTCCTTCGATGCTGAATCCTGAGAAAGAACGGGGACGGCTATTCCCAAGGCGAGAGCCAGCGAAATTGCCAAATGACGATGCATAAATAATCCTCCCTACAGTGTCCTGTAACCCCAGGGGCTAAAGCCCTTCAATCTTGGCCCGCTAACGCGGCCCTGGAAGGGCCGCTCTTCCACTAAAACCGCTTTACGGCGCGGACCAAGCCGCGCCCTTTCAAAGCTCAATTGCGTAGCTGCCGAAATTTTGTCTCAAAACCACAGAAACGAAGTGGCTTAAATCTCGGCTTCTTTCCCGTGGGTCCGCACATACACCAGTGAGAAATTCGAGCCGCTTCCCGAGGGCTGGACGGCGACGATGTGCTGATTCTCTTTCGTGCCGACCTTGAGTTCAATATTGTGGCCGCTGTCGCCGTCGCAGGTCAGCTCGGAACTCTCGCCGTGTTTCTTGATGCCTGCGTTCACGTTCATCCCGGTCGTATGGCACGCCAGTACATCACCGTATTTCTTCAATTGCCCTTTGTAAAACGCTACCACTTTTTCGGGTGAATCTGTGGACTCATATTCGAGCGCGACAACTCTCAATCCGTATCCGAAACTCGAGAGGTTCACATTCGCGCTCTTGTTTTCGCCGTTGCCCTGCTCCTTCAGCGTGGCGCCGGGATAGACCGCAATGCCGACATCTTCCGGGTTCACTCCCTTGCTGACGTGAATGCCGCCCACGGGCGTGCTGATGTCGACCTGCTTGTCCTGCCCGTTCTTCTCTTTCTTAACGTTGATGCTGCACGCCGACAGAAGCAGGATTGCAACCATCACGAATGTTACGCTCGCCAGTTGATGTTTAGTTCTGCCCATTGCCCGCTCCTCACTTGGCAACTTGCGTCCTGGCAACTTGTGCCGGTCGCTCCAGCCCAGCGCCGCGTTGAGCGATGTTGGGAATCGTGACTGGAAGATGGCCACGAATCGGAATCTCTCCAAAGAGCGCTTTGACCGCCGCCACCTCGGAAACCGTCGCGTTGGAAAATGTGCACATGTAGTTTTCTATTTTGGGGAAATCGCTGGCCAGGTAAGGATTCCCCATGGCAATCACCGCTGTCTTCTGCGCAGCGCGATCGAGCACCTGCTGCAACAGCGTCCCAGTCGCATCGGCCATGGCGACCGAGTTCCCGACCTTGCCCGCCGTCGGGATCACGTACACCGCAGCAACGACCGTCTGCGCCGCATCGACTGCTTTGAGGACTTCATCGCTCATACCCGCGGCAATTCTGGGGTCGACATAAATGACGCGCGAGTCCGGAATGCGAGTATGAAACTCGCGTCCGAACGCGCGGCCCGACTCCGAACGGACGTCGTCTGAGAACAGCACCGCCACGACGTCGTTATGCGTCTCCTCCTTGGTCATATACGGAAGGGCCCCCTTCGCGGTTCCCTTCGATTTCAAGGGAAGCATCTTCCCGTCGTCACGCACCAGGGTGATCGCAGCGTCTGCTACCTGCTGGCCGAAGGCAATATCCTGGGGCTTGCCAACGGTACTCGCGATGGTCTTTAGATCAACCGTACGGGCATCATTGAGCCCGAGCGCTCCCTTTGTTTTCAGGATCTTAAGGACCGAGCGATCAAGCCTCTCCCGGGAAATCTCGCCGGAAGAGACGGCCTTGACCATCGCCTGGTAGGAAGCAGGAAAGTCCGCCGGAATGATCAGCAGGTCGTTGCCGGCTTTGAAGGCCTCGACGGCGGCCCGGCCAATATCGTTGGCGAACAGGTGCGTGAGCCCTGCCATATCGAGTGCGTCGGTCACGATGATGCCTTTGAATCCGAGTTGCTTCTCGAGCAGATCGGAGACGATGTTGCTGGAAATGGTAGCCACGTGGTTCGGATCGGAATCGAGCGCCGGGACCGTGACATGCGCGACCATCACGGAATCGACGCCGGCGGCAATCGCTTGCTTGAAAGGCGGCAATTCGATCGATTCGAGATGGGCGCGGTCCACATTCACGCTGGCGACGCCGAGATGCGAGTCTGTGGCTGTATCGCCGTGACCGGGAAAATGCTTCACCGTGGTGAGCATTCCGCCGGCGTGCGCGCCTTTGATGTAGGCGGTAACGAGGTCGCCGACCTGCTTCGGATCTTCGCCGAAGGAGCGCGTGTTGATGATGGGATTGGCAGGATTCGAATTCACGTCCGCATCGGGAAAGAAATTCCAGTGCACACCCACGGCGCGAGCTTCCTGCGCCGTGATGCGGCCGAAGGCTTCGGCATCTTCCAGCTTTCCATCGGCGCCGAAGGCCATGGCGTGTGGAAAGTTAGTCGTGCCGACCAGTCGGGTTGCTACCCCTCGTTCAAAATCTGCGGCGAAGAGCAAGGGTAGCTTCGAATCTTTCTGCAAACGGTTGAGCAACTCTGCGGCCTCGTACGGCCCGGTGCGCAGGAGAAGCGGGCCGTCCACATGGACGGTCATGGCGAAGGACCCCACGTGATACTTCTGCACGGCGTCGCGCAGTTCCAGATATTCCGGACTCTCCAAATTCAAGAAGCTGGCGCGGCACCAGATCATGAAGAGCTGGCCGATCTTTTCCTCATTGCTCAATTTCTTTAGCGTCTTTTCCGCCCACTTGTCGCCCGCGCTGCTGTGGTGAATTGGACTTGGATGTTGTTGCTTATCTTTCGCAAAAGCTGGCACACAGAGGATGAGTGCGAGGCACGAAACGGTTAAGATTTTCAGCATGCAGGAACGATAGCAGAGGGGCGGGGGCCAGGTCTTGGTTGAGCTAGCCCTCTGCCTCTGTGAACCTCTGTGCCCTCTGTGGTGAGTCAAAACAATGAACCACAGAGAACACAGAGGGTCACTGAGGCCTTCTTATTCCGATGCCAGGGTGGACAGAGCGAGACCTCGCCACCACGGAACCGACACTTTGATTGATCTCCGGGTCTTCTCCGAAGCCCTCGAACCACGTCACTTCAGGTTCGCGCCGGAACCAGGTCATCTGGCGTTTGGCGTAATTGCGATGCGCCTGCTGAATCATCGACAGAGCGTGCTCGCGAGTAAGTTCTCCTCGCAGGAATTCCGCAGCTTGCTTGTATCCCAGCGAGCCTAGCGGACGCGCCCGGGGACCATACTTCTCAATCAGTTTTTTGGTTTCTTCGATCAAGCCGCCTTGAAGCATCTGCTCGGCGCGCTGGTTGATTCGCGCATACAGCGCAGCGCGATCCGGGTCGAGCCCCAGGCGGAGAATGCGGAATCCCTGCAACGGGTCACGGCCCTGTTGCCAGAGTTCCGACACCTTCTGCCGCGACGCGAGGCATACCTCGATGGCCCGAATCAGCTTTGGCGTATCGTTGGGATGAATCTTTTCCGCGGTCGTATGATCCAAACGCGACAAGATTTTGTGGAGATACGGTAAGCCTCGCCGGGCCGCCCTTTCCCGCAGTCGTTCCCGTAATTCTTCTGAACGCTGCGGCCCGGCAAACAGCCCTTCCAGCAAGGCCCGCAGATACAATCCTGTCCCGCCGACCACGATGGGCAAGTGCCCGCGCGACTTCATCTCCTGCAAAACCTGCCGTGCCTGTCGCGCATACTCCCCGGCAGTCACATCCTGCATGGGATCGACACAATCGAAAAGATGGTGCGGTGCGCGGGCGCGTTCAGCTAGACTCGGCTTCGCTGTCCCGATGTCGAAGTCGCGGTACATCGCCACTGAATCGCAGTTGACGATCTCGCCGTGGAACTCCTCGGCAAGCGATAACGACAACGCCGTCTTCCCGCTGGCAGTAGGTCCAAGGATGACTACCAGCAACGGATCAGAAGAATTGGTTTCAGCAGGTTCGGGAGCCACGTTCAGCGCAGGCTCCAATGGATCTCATGCCAGTACCGGATCAGAGTGAGCACAAGCAGCACAAGGGCAATCAGGAGCAGCCCGGTGGTTTCCGAGGCATACACCGCATGGCGATGGTGCCGATGCTCGGCCTCGTCGTGGGGCAGTGGAGTGGACACGCGGATATTGTAGACGCTTGGGGAAGTCAGTGTGAGGTGTTAGGTTAGCTATCGCTAGATTGTGTGGGGACAGCCGCCTTCGGCTGTCCGTCGCCCGAAGGGCGACTTTTCTTGCTTGCACTGCCATGAAAGCAGCGCCTTGCCTACTCGATCGGTCCGTCATTTCAGCGCTGAATTTCCGGTGCAACGGGCAAAGACGGCCGCTCGCGCGGCCGGACAGCCGAAGGCGGCTGTCTCCACAAACTTCCTCAGATTAGGACTAGCGCGCGCGGTGCTAAACTACGGCGTCATCCATGGCAGTCCACCAAAATAACAACCGGATCGCGCGTTTTGGAGTCTTCGAGCTCGACCTCAATACAGGCGAACTTCGCAAGGGCGGCGTGAAACTCCGTCTGCAGGGCCAGCCGGTTCAGGTCTTGACTCTTCTCCTGGAACGCGCGGGGGACGTGGTGACTCGCGAAGAACTGCGCGAGAAACTGTGGGCATCCGACACCTTCGTCGACTTCGATCACAGCCTGAACACCGCCATCAACAAGGTGCGGGAAGCCCTCGGAGATTCCGCCTCGAGCCCCCGCTACGTGGAGACCCTTGCCCGGCGCGGATATCGATTCATTGCTCCCGTGCAGGCGCCGGTTCAGGTCCCCTCGACGAACGCTGTTGCTGCCGAGAGCTCGGCCGCTCCTTCCCAACCTGTGCCTCACGAAGCTCTTCCGCCTGCGGCCATTCTGCATCCGGACCTCGAGGTCCCGATCCCTCATCGCGGCCTGACGCGCGGACTGTTCGCGCTCATACAGGTGATGTACCTGTGCTTCTATCTCGCGGCCTTGTTTCGCCTTCGTGAAATTCAAAGAATCGCGGACTCTTTTCTGCCCTTTTGGGCTGCGAACACTCTCGCGGGAACGGTCATGGTCACGGCCGGTGTGGGGATTCCGCTGCGCTGTTATCTGCTCTCGGCTGTAGGCTTCGACTACCAGCGTCTGGACGAGAAATTCCGCCGCATCTTTCCCTTCGTCCTGGCGCTCGATCAGTTATGGGCTATCGCGCCGTTTCTATTGATGGAGAAGATTGGCCTGGGAGCGGCATTCGCCGCCAGCGCGGGTTTGCTGTACCTGCCCTTCTCTGAGCGGACGCTGATCCGGCTGGCGTATGTCGGTAGCCGAAACCGGCGGTGACTATGGTTTAGCTGCTTGCGGAGTTGAGCCAGGTGGACCGTACACTATGCGGTTCAGGTCACCAGGTACGTCGCCGCCATAGGGAGTCTTCGACGTATAGACCTCATACCGTAAGCCTGTTCCATCGGAGTACTCATCCCATTGCGCGTCGACAGCAGCGACATGCCGCTTCTTGAACACTTCAGGAAATTGAATCGCACGGAATGAGATATGTCTCCCTGGAATGAGTTCAACAGAGCAAAGTCGCTTAGGGGGAATGTCGTGGGGGATTTTCCAGAAGCAGGATGACACAAAATACAGCAAGATATCCCAATCTCGGTTCAGCCGGTACGTAAAAACCGGCTGCTTCGCTGCCACATCCCCCGGGTAGGATTCGCTGTACGATGCATTGTCATTAGCCTCGTCTGGATTACCCATGACCCTGCGAACGTCACCGATCGGGGATACCAGTGGCTCCAGAGATTTCCACTTGGCATTCGAATAGAATCTATACCCGGCTAGTTCGTTGGGATATCCGGAGGGATTGTTCTGGCCAGAAATCATGCTGACGATAGAAAGAACCGCACTTATTGCGCCGACGAGTCTTCGCACACTTGAATCAGACACCATATGACCCGCAGATTCCTCCGAGAGGACTTTTCGAGTCTCTATGGAACCAACCTCACCGATTCGCCGTAACCACGTCTAACAGGGCGGGGCCAAGGTGTGTCTCCCCGCCGGAGGACTCCATGAAATCACTTGTCGTCCGTTTTTCCCTGACAATCTTCGTCTTCGCGATTGCGGTTTTTCCCGCCCGCGCCGAGGAATGGTCGAAAACCTACAACATAAGCGGCAAGCCTGACCTGCGCGTTGAAACCTCGGATGCCAACATCCGCGTCACCACCTGGGACCAGAACACCATCGAAGCCAAGGTCGTCACCACTCACTACAAAATCGGCGAGGGCGGCATTCACGTCGAAGAACGCCAGACCGGCGATTCGGTGGAAATCGACGTTCACTATCCCCATCACAATTTCAACGTCGACTGGGGATCGCACAAAGTCGAAATCATCATCGAGATGCCGCGCGAGGGCAAAGTGAATTTTCGCACCGGCGACGGCAAGATCGAGGTCGCCGGACTTAAGGGCGAGATGGACCTGCACACGGGAGACGGTTCCATCAATCTCGATGGCGTTGACGGCAAATTGCATGCGACGACCGGCGATGGGCACATACAGGCCAGCGGCCGGTTCGACGAACTCGCGCTTAAGACCGGCGACGGACACGTCGACGTACGCGCCAGGAACGGCTCCTCGTTAACCGGAAACTGGAGGCTGGAAACGGGCGACGGCAGCGTCTCTCTGGAAGTCCCGGGCGACCTCGCCGCGGATGTTGACCTGCACACCAGCGACGGCCACATTGATCTCGACATGCCGGTCACGACCGAAGGAAAAATTCGCCAGAACGATATCCACGGAAAGCTCAACGGCGGCGGTAGCCTGTTGACGATTCGTACCGGCGACGGCTCCATTCATTTGAGAAAAGGATAGCCGGTAAGAAAAGCGTGACCGGACCTGCGGGCACTGTTTGCCGGGAGACCTGCGCGCTTGCACCGACACATTTTCTCGCCTCAAAGCTTATACTTTGGGGTCTCCGAATTTGCTTTTATCCAGCGAGGGAATCCTACATGGCAACTCTGCGTATGAGCGTTATTGTGCTCGCAGTCGTCTTCTGTTTTGGTCTGGCGAATGCCCAGCAAGCCGGCACCGAAACGTACACACCCGTGCTCGACCTGACTGCGATGGATCGCAGCATAGATCCTTGCGTCGACTTCTTTGCGTACGCGTGCGGAGGATGGATCAAGAACAATCCGATTCCGTCCGACCAGGCATCGTGGGACCTTTACTCGAAGATGGAAGACGAGAATAAAACGAAGTTGCGCAGCATCCTGGACGCAGCATCCGCACCGGACCCGGGTCGAAAGGCGGTGGACCAGAAAATCGGGGACTACTACACCTCGTGCATGGACGAGAAGGCCGTCGAAGACAAAGGCATTGAACCGCTCAAGCCGGAACTGGATCGAATCGCGAAAATCGGCTCGAAATCCGAACTCGCCGATGTTGCCTCGGCCATGGCGACAGATAATGTGCTGTTCCGCTTCGAATCTATTCAGGACCTTCGCGATGCCAGCCAGGTCGTCGCCAATGCCGATCAGGGCGGACTCGGTCTTCCTGACCGCGACTATTACCTCAAGACTGATGCGAAGTCGGAAGAGTTGCGGAAGGCTTACGTTGCCCACGTGCAGAAAATGTTCCAACTTCTGGGCGACAGTACTGACAAAGCCGCTGCCGAGGCGCAAACGGTAATGCGCATCGAGACCGCGCTGGCGAAAGGTTCGATGACTCGCGTCGACCGTCGCGATCCCAAGAAGCTGGATCACAAGTTGACCAGCGGCGAGCTCGTGAAGATTTCCCCGGAATTCCAGTGGCAGATTTACTTCACGAGGGTAGGTTTGCCCTCTATCTCATCGTTGAATGTGGCTGTCCCGGATTTCTTCAAAACACTGAATGACGAGATCACAAAAGACAGCCTGGACGACTGGAAGACTTATCTCCGCTGGCACCTGGTGCATGCCAGCGCCCCGCAACTTTCCTCGCCCTTCCTGAACGAGAATTTTGCGTTCTATGGCAAGACGCTGCAGGGGCAGCAGGAGCTGAAGCCGCGCTGGAAGCGTTGCACGGAATACGTTGACGACTATCTCGGCGAGGCGCTCGGGCAGGCTTATGTCGAGAAATATTTCAGTCCCAAAGCGAAAGAACAGGCGCTCACTGTTGTCAAAGAGATTCGCGGTGCCATGGAGAAGGACATCCACAGCCTGAGCTGGATGTCTCCAGCCACCAAGCAACAGGCGCTGGCCAAGCTGAACGCCATGGCCAACAAGATCGGCTATCCCGATAAATGGCGCGATTATTCGAAACTTGAGATCGTTCGCGGAGACAATCTCGGCAACGTCGAACGCGCGCGCCAGTTCGAATTTGATCGGCAACTGGGAAAGATCGGCAAGCCCGTCGACAAGGGTGAGTGGGATATGACTCCGCCCACAGTCAACGCCTACTACAACCCGCAGATGAACGACATCAACTTCCCCGCTGGCGTGCTGCAGCCCCCGGCTTTTGATCCCAACTCCGACGCCGCCCCGAACTATGGTGACACGGGCGGCACCGTGGGACACGAACTCACTCACGGATTCGACGACGAAGGCCGCCAGTTCGATGCCCAGGGCAACCTGCGCGACTGGTGGACGGAAGCGGACGGAAAGGAATTCGAGAAGCGGGCCAGCTGCATCTCTGACCAATATTCGAAGTACGTGATCATCGACGACATCAAGATCAATGGCAAGTTGACTCTAGGCGAAGACGTCGCCGACCTCGGCGGACTTCTGCTCGCCTACATGGCGTGGAAGGACGACACAAAAGGCCAGAAGCTGAACCCGATCGATGGCCTGAATCCAGACCAGCGCTTCTTCGTCGGTTACGGACAGAGCTGGTGCGGCCACGTCCGCGACGAAAGCAAACGCATGCGTGCGACCATCGATCCGCACTCCCCGGAAAAATACCGAACCAACGGAGTCGTCTCCAACATGCCGCAATTCCAGGAGGCGTTTCATTGCAAAGCGGGTCAGCCGATGGTGAATGAGAATCGCTGCCGAGTGTGGTAGCAACTACACGTCGAGTCCGATCGATCGCATCAATTCGAGTCCGTTGCTTTTGGTCACGACTCCTTCTCGCAGCGTGTAGTCGAACGTCATTTTGCCGTTCGCCAGCTCGTCCTGAAAGTGGACATTCTGCAATTGGCCGTCCAGCGTTTCGCCGATGTTCGTCAACGCCAGGTCGTGCGTGCTTACCAGACCAATCGATCCGCGGCTCAGCAGAGCGCGTACGATTCCTTCACCTCCAATGCGGCGGTCATTTGAGTTTGTCCCTTGCAACAGTTCATCGAGCAGAAACAGTAATGAAGGACTACCGCCCGAAAGGTCAAAAAGCTGGCGCAGGCGTGTGATCTCAGCATAGAAACGGGAACTGCCTTCCTGCAGGGAGTCGTTGATGCGAATGCTGGCGCCGGCGCGCAATGGAGTGAGGCGCAACCCTCTCGCGCGCACGGGAGCCCCCGCCATGGCAAGGACCGCATTGATTCCCACAGCGCGCAAGAGAGTGCTCTTCCCCGACATATTCGATCCACTCACCAGCAGAACTCGCGTCCGCCCGCTGATTTGTACGCTGTTGCGAACACAAACTGCGGCTGGAACAAGTGGGTGGCCAAGCTCTTCGCCTTCAAATGCTGCCGCACCTTCGACGAATTCCGGAAAAGGATCGTCCGGATGTTCATAGCTATACGCGGCTAACGAGAGCAGCGCCTCCATTTCTCCAACGATGGCGACCCATCTCGCGACGGCACTGCCATGCGCGCGGCGCCAACGTTCTGCGGCGAACCCGACTTGCACGGAGTACATCAGCGGAACATCGATGAAGCGCACAAAGATGTTGTGGCGGGAATTGATCAAGTCCACCACCGTTCTCAGCCGGGCAATGGCTTGAAAAGCCGTCACACCGCCGGACAGAAGAACGCGCTGCCGCGCCTGCAGGCGAGGCTCGCGGAAGGCGTGGGACTCGATCCGCTCCAGCACACCCGAAAGAAGGTCCAGATCGTGAAATGCACTCTCGGTCCCATGCAGCACAGCATCCAGCCGTTTCCGGACCCCGTACGTCAGCAGCGCTTCCACGACAACCACCACCACCAAAGGCGTTACGACGTTCCAGACAGCCCACACGATTGCGGACAATATGGCAACGGCGGCAAGCAAGGGCGCCAACCAGGCGAGCCACAAAGGTGTCATCTGATTGGGAGACTCCGCCCACTTCTGCAAGGCGTCGGGATGTACTCCTACGCCAGCATCCTGGCCAGCGACCGCGAGATCTTCGCGGAGATCGAGTTCGGCGCGCAGCTCCTTGATCGCGGCATGGCGTTCCCGCAGCGACCCCACAGTTGAGGGCGAAAGCAGCCATTGTGCGAGCGTCCGTTCTCCCATGCGGGTGCGAGCGGAGGAAAGAAGCTGGAACAAACCGGCATTGCCGAATAAGTCCAGATCGGCGGCGTAGACATGATGCGGGTCGTTGAACTGTTCTCCAGTTTCCCCGCTTCCAGCCCAACGATCCTCAATTCGTGCTAAGCCTCGCTCGTAAAACGCAACAGCACGCTGAGCCAGCTCTCTCGCGCGCAGAATCCGCGAATGCCAGAAAGCAATGGCCGCGAACGCGATTACGGGCCCCGCCAACCACCAGGGCGAAACTAGGCGCGATCGAAGAGAAGCCCACGCCAGGCCAGCTGCGAGCAGGGCCAGGAACAACCGGGCATTCCCCAGTTGGATGTGGAGCTTCTCCAGGCGCGCAACCCGCAATTCGCGCGCATTTTTTCGCTGAGCGTATTCTTCGGACGGAAGCACCGGCTCAAAATGTAGCAGGTACACCCAGAGGCGGGTAGAGGCGCTACTTCATTTCTGCATGTTCGGCGCTGAGCCGAACAACACCGCCCGCATCGAGATGCTGCCGAAATCGAATCCTTCATACGGATACGACACAGCATCCAGCTCGTCCGTGCTGCCCATGCAATAAAGCAGCGGCAGATAATGCTCGACGGTAGGATGCGCCGTCGCCAGCAGCACCTCGCCCCACTTCTGCGGCTCGGCAAGCGAGCCAGCATCATGTGTGTCGACCGCAGTTTTAACCTTGGCATCGAACTCCCGCGCCCAATCGTAAGCCGAGTGGGGATTGTCCCAATCGATCCGGCGCAGGTTGTGCACGATGTTCCCGCTGCCCAGAATCAGCACGCCGCGCCGGCGAAGACTGCGAAGTTCCCGCCCCAGTTCCAGATGCTCCTTGAATCCGCGCCGTTCGTCCAGACTCAACTGAAACGCAGGCACATCGGCCTTCGGATACATGTGGCGCAACACGCCCCAGGCGCCGTGATCGAGCCCCCAGGTTTCGTCTTTCGCGATCTCCGGATCGCTGGCGACTTTCTCTGCCTCTTCCGGCGCTCCCGGCGCCGGATACTGCACCTCGTAGAGAGGCTTCGGGAATCCGTAAAAATCATGGATGGTGCGCGGGTGCTCCGATTTCAGCACCTGCGTGCCCGGCGTCACCCAGTGCGCCGACACTACACACACGGCCTTCGGCCGCGGCAGGCGTCCGCCCAGAACGCTCAGCGACTTGGTAAATGCGTTGTGTTCGATTGCGTTCATCGGCGAGCCATGGCCGACAAACAATACTGGCATTTTCTCCACGCGATCTTCTCCCATCCAGTAATTAGATTTATGAGATGAAGGAAAGATGCTGCCGGAGGAGGGTTATACGGGAAGGGATCTGCTCTCGAACCTACTGCAGGTCTGCCTTGTCAGGGTTGTAATAGAAGCGAAACCGCAGCGAAAGATAAGGGCCGTTGAACTGGCTGGGGAGTGGGGGAAACGGATTCGATGCCGTGATGCTGCCCCACGCCGGGCGATCGAGCGCGACATCCCCTGAGGAAGATACGAGTTTCATATCGGCAACTTTTCCATCTTTGGTAATTGCAAACTCGATCGCCAGCTTTCCCTTCTTCATCTCGGCAGATTCCGGAATCAGGTGATACCAATTCTCCCGCACGTTTTGCAGGATGCGCTCCAGGTAGGGACCAAAGTCAACTCCCTGCGTGTCACTGAGGATGTCGAAAGCGCCGTACTGCCGCCCATGCGCACCGGTGTTGAGTCCGAAGTCACCTTCCTGCCCGCCTCCGCCCGCACTACGATTCGCGGCCGCCGCTTCTGCTGCCTGCTGAATCGCTGAACCAGCAGTCATCCCGCCCGCATATTTGCTGAATGAATTCTTCGGCTGGGGAGGCGTCTGCAATTGTGCGGTCTGGTTGCTCTCAAATTGCGGACGCTGCGTCGCCTGCTGCTGTTGCTGAAGCGATGGCGAATTCTGCGCCATCGCTTGCGGCGCCGGAGAGGGCTGTGCCGCAGATGGGCCGCTTGGGCCCGGCCTACCTGGAGGCGGCGTCGCCAGAATTTTCCGCAATTCCTTAGGATCCAGCTCAGGGTGCCTCGACGTCGCGATCCGATCCTTGTCTGATGCAACGTTCGTGTTCGGCTTGCGGGTTAGCTTCTGTGCATCCGGCGGCAAAGGCAAGTACGTGACATTCTTGTCCTGCAATGGATTCACCGGGATCACCACCGTGCGGTGCCACCCAACCGTCTTCTCGATCAGTGGGAGGTTCCACAGCACAATGAACACCAGCAGGTGCCCGATGATCGAAATCCATGCCGCTTCCCGCCGCCGCGAGCGCTGCAAATCGTCTTGCAACTGGATCAGCAGGTGCGGCACTCGGGCATCCAGCTCGCGGTACGCCGTTTCCCAGTCCTCTTGGTCGTAGAGTCCCAACTGCTCGGGTTGGGTCTTCTCAGGTGGGGCGACCGGGTCCTGGAATGGAATTTGCGTGATCGGCATGCGTTGGTTTAGCTAATAGGACTTAGCTGTATCCGCCTGTCGTTAGACACGAAATGCAGTCGCGGCGTTGCATCCGGCTGTCCTGGAAGTGTTGTCAACGATGCGCGCTGCTCTACAACCAAGGTGTCTCTATTTTCGCATCTTTCGCGGGATTCTGCTCCCCAGATTTCATGCGCGCCCTAGGTCTGTAAACATATGTAAAAGCAGAAGAAATCACATAGCGATGGCAAAGCCGAGCGGAACGGAGGGAAACTCGTGGCCTAATTCTTTGCCATGCCCACTAGTCCCACCTTCTTGCCGTGTGCGCGAATCGCTCCCACAATCTCGAGGGCGAGTCCCAGTGCACGTTTGCCGTCTTCCAGCGACACGACAGGGCTCGACCTCTGTCGCACCGCGCGCAAGAAGGACTTCAACTCGGCGTGCAGCGGCTCTTCCGACGCGACCGCGATCTTATTGACGCCAATCTGCGGATTGACCGATGGTGTCCCCGCCGAAGCGCCGTCGGAACCCACCGTGAACACCAGCACTTCCTGGCGCCCGTAATCGAGCGAGACATACTGCCGCGGCTGGAAGAATCGCAGCTTGCGCACGCG
Source organism: uncultured Acidobacteriota bacterium (assembly GCA_963836945.1). Taxonomy (GTDB): domain Bacteria; phylum Acidobacteriota; class Terriglobia; order Terriglobales; family Acidobacteriaceae; genus Sulfotelmatobacter. The sequence goes on along the minus strand of CAWILL010000014.1, from coordinate 934,793 downwards.
CTCGGTCGAAACCCGGCTGGCCGTGAAGTTGGCGATGCAGCCGGACTCGAACTCCAGCCGGACATTGGCGATGTCCACTTTCCCGGACAGCACCGGAAGTCCTACCGCCCGCACTTCTCGCACCGGAGACTTGGCAAAAGCAAGGACGATATCGAGATCGTGAATCATCAGGTCGAGCACGACATCCACATCGAGCGATCGCGGAGTGAACACACTCAGCCGGTGCACTTCGAAAAACATCGGCTGCGTCAGGATGGGCAGGGTTGCCTGCACTGCCGGATTGAACCGTTCCAGGTGCCCGACCTGCACCATTCTCTTGTGCTCTGCGGCGAGTTCCGCCAGTTGCTCTACCTCAGTCAGATCCGCCGCCAGCGGCTTCTCGATGAGGACGTCGACGCCTGCTCTCATCAACTCCGTCGCCACCGGAAGATGTTGCACTGTCGGAGCCGCGACTGAAGCGGCCTGCACCTCACTGTGAGTGGTGACCAATTGCGCCACAGAGCCGAACGCCTTGCATCCGAACTCGCGCGCGACGGCGTCGGCGCGGGCGATGTCCGGATCGACCACTCCCAGCAGCCGCACCGGCTCCTCTTGTTGTTCCAGTTCCTTGTAGACTCGGGCATGATTTCGTCCAAAGACGCCCACGCCCACCACCGCGACAGAGATCGGACTTTGGGAAGGCAGCAGAATTTCTCGATGGCCGGTTGCCGCAAGGATTGTAAACGCAAACGCGGCGGGAGAGCATCTCTGCCTGATTATGTGGGGACAGCCGCCTTCGGCTGTCCGTCGCCCGCAGGGCGACTTTTTCGTTGCCTGCGGCTGAAAGCCGTGTTTTCCGTGATTATGGCGGTCATTACCAAGTTATAGCTTGGTAGGATGGTCGTTCCCCATACCGGGGAAAAACGGCCGCTCGCGCGGCCGAACAGCCGAAGGCGGCTGTTTCCACAAAAAACTTCAACTCCTTCGGAGTGCCGCGAGACGCCAGCTCTTGCGGCGTTCGCGCTCGCCGCGTATGATGCACCGTTTGCATTCTTGTAGATAAATCTGTCTCGATGAATAAGCCCGCACGCGGTTCGCTGCTTGGGATCGAACATCTCGACACGAAAGAAATCGTGGGCCTGCTGAAGCTGGCGCGCCGGATGAATCCGCAAAAGGCGCGTCCTCTGTTGCGGGGCAAACGAATCGTGCTTCTGTTTTACGAAGCGTCCACCCGGACGCGCTCGTCGTTCGAATTCGCCGCCAAGTCGCTGGGCGCGATGACCACACTCGTGCAGTCTTCGGGATCGAGCATCGAGAAAGGCGAGTCGGTCATCGACACTGGATACACGTTGCGGGCGGTGGGCGCTGACTGCATCGTGATGCGCCATCCTTCGGCGGGAGCGCCGCACCTGATGGCGACCCATCTCGATATCCCCATCATCAACGCTGGCGACGGAATGCATGAGCATCCTTCACAGGCCTTGCTGGATGCGGTAACGATTCTCAAGCACAAGAAGTCATTCAAGGGCCTGCAGGCGACCATCATCGGAGACATTTTCCATAGCCGAGTGGCGCGCAGCGCCTGTCATCTGCTGACGCGGTTTGGAGTGAAGATCACGCTGTGTGGTCCGCCCGAGTTCGTGCCCGACGTTGCGACTACACTTGTCCCTGGGCTGCGGGTGACGCGTCACTTGGAAGATGCACTGCGCGGCACCGACGTGGTCATGCTGCTGCGCGTTCAGAAAGAACGCTTGGCGGGACAGAAGATTCGCCTGCAGGATTACATTGCGCGCTACCAGATGACGGCGGCGCGATTGAAGCTGGCAAAACGGGACGCCATCGTGATGCATCCAGGACCGATTATCCGCGGGCTGGAATTGACGGCGGAAGTGGCCGATGGTCCGCAGTCGGTCATCGTTGACGAAGTACAAAACGGCGTGCCGACGCGCATGGCGATTCTGGCGCGTGCGCTGGGGAAGGCGCGATGAGGACGGCAACTTCCATTCCGCGGATGTACGCCGATCAACACGGATTGAAACATGCAGAGCTTACTGAACAACTGATCGGCATTTTCTTTAGCCTTTACAACGAGATCGGCCATGGGTTCTTGGAATCTGTTTACGAGCAAGCTTTCTCGGTTGTGTTGGCTGAAAACCGTATTTTCTTCGAAAGGCAAATTGCAATTCCCGTCTGGTTCCACGCTCAGAAGATTGGCGAATTTCGCACTGACCTCCTGGTCGAGAGAAAGGTCCTCATCGAACTCAAAACTGGACGCGACATAGATTCAGCGCTGAATTATCTTCGTGCAACCGACGTGGAGGTTGGCCTGTTGTTCAACTTCGGCCCCACTGCGCAATTCAAACGCTACGCATTCGAGAATGAACGAAAGAATCCGCGAAATCCACGTGAATCCGCGGACAAGAAGTTGCCCGGGAGCTGCAGATGAGCCGACAAGACACGAAGAGCTTGCTGGTCAAGGGCGGCCACCTGATCGATCCCGCGGCGAAGATCAATGCGCCGATGGATATCCTGCTGCGGGATGGGCGCGTGGCCGAGATTGCGCTGCCGAACAAGATTCGCGGCGCTGCCGACGAGAAGTTTGATGCGAGGGGCCTGATCGTGGCGCCGGGGTTCATCGATCTGCATGTCCACCTGCGCGAACCCGGCCAAAGCTACAAGGAGACGATTGCCACAGGTACAGCCGCTGCGGCGGCGGGCGGATTCACGTCCGTGTGCACGATGCCCAACACCCAGCCGGTGGTCGATACGGCCGAGTGGGTGAGCTGGTTGCGGCAGCCGGAGCGGGGAGCCGCGGTGAACGTGTTTCCGATCGCTGCAGCGACGCGCGGCAGCAAGGGCGGAACCCTTACCGATTTCAGTGCTCTGCAGCGCGCGGGTGCGGTCGCGGTGACCGATGACGGCAAGCCCATTCTCGATGATGACATCATGCGCATGGCTCTGCGGCTCGGCGCGGAATTGAACCTTCCGGTGGTGCAGCATGCGGAAGACACGCGCCTCACGGAGAATTGCTCGATGCATGCCGGCCCAACCAGCTTCCGTCTGGGACTGCGAGCCATGCCTGGACTGGCCGAAGCGACGGTTGTAGATCGCGACGTCACCCTCGCGCAGCAGATTCGAGAATCGCGGCTGCACGTGGCTCACCTTTCTACGTCGGATGCGCTGAAAGCGGTACGACGGGGAAAACGTGCCAAAGCGCGTGTGACGTGTGAAGTCACGCCGCACCATTTCACGTTGCTCGATGAAAACGTGGGCGAGTATGACACGAACTTCAAGATGAATCCGCCGCTGCGTTCTGCGTCAGACCGCGAAGCCATTCTCGTGGCGCTTGCGGATGGAACGGTGGACGCCATTGCCACCGACCACGCACCCCATGCGCCGCACGAAAAACAAGTAGAATTCGAGCGCGCGTCCTTTGGCATCATGGGACTGGAAACGGCGTTGGGCCTGGCGGTTACGCACCTGCACCGTGCACACAAGATCCCACTCACTCGGATTGTCGAACTCTTTACCTCGGGGCCGGCCCGAGTGTTCGATCTGAATGGCCGAGGTTCGCTCGCTCGCGGCAGCTTTGCTGACGTGACAATCTTCGACCCTAAGAAGCGCTGGACCTTCGAAGCCGCGAACACGCGCTCGCTCTCCCGTAACACACCTTTCGACGGCTGCCAACTAACAGGAAAGGTAGTGGCGACGATTGTCGCGGGAAGAATCGTTTACCGCCTGTAATATTCGCGCGACTTGCACGTCCAAGAGTCTGTGGTTTACTGCGCAGTTGGGTTTCCCCCGAACAATGGAGGCCGTGATGATTCGAGCCGTTAGATGTCTCGTTTCTGTCGTTCTTCTGTTGGTGGTGATTGCACCGGCCCAGACGAACGCCCCGACAACGCCGCAAGCCGCTCCCAGCGCAACTTTGCAGTTCGATGTCAGAGCCGCCGTCGATGCCTACCTGGCGAAAATGCCGCCTGATCAGCGCGCCCGATCGGATGCCTACTTCGAAGGAGGTTACTGGCTCCTCTTGTGGGATTTTCTTTTCGCCGCTTTCGTTTTGTGGCTCATGCTGCATTTCCACTGGTCCGCGAAAATGCGCAATCTCGCAGAGCGAATTACGCACTTTCGGCCGATACAGACCGCGTTGTACTGGGTTCAGTTCATCCTTGTGTTTTCGGTGCTGACTTTTCCTCTCGGCATCTATGAGGGCTACTTCCGCGAGCATAAATACGGATTGCTGAATCAGAATTTCGGCGAGTGGATGCGCGACCAGTTGGTCGGACTGGCGGTCAGTGTTGTGCTCGGAGCAGTTCTGATGGTGCCCTTGTTCGGGCTGGTGCGGCGCCTGGGCAAGACCTGGTGGGTGTGGGGAGCCGTGCTGATGATTGTCTTTTTCGCATGCGTGAGCTTGATCGCCCCGGTGTACATCGCGCCTCTCTTCAACAAGTACAAGAGCCTGGAAGACGTCCGGGTCAAGGCGTCGATTCTGCGAATGGCTCGCGCCAACGGCATTCCCGCGAGAGATGTCTACGAGTTCGACGCTTCCAGGCAGTCGAATCGGGTCAGCGCAAACGTCAGCGGTTTTGCTAGTACGATGCGGATTTCATTGAACGACAACCTGCTGAAGCGCTGCACTCTTTCCGAGATTCAGACCACGATGGGGCACGAGATGGGGCACTACGTTCTCAATCACGCGTACAAAGGCTTAGTGCTGTTCGGTGTCCTGATCGTGATTGCGTTCGCATTCGTGAACTGGGGGATCACCTTCGCCCTGTCGCGCCGGGGAACGGCGTGGGATGTCCGCGGTATCGGCGACCTCGCGGTCCTTCCGCTCGCGGTGATCCTGTTTTCGTTGTTCTTGTTCCTCACCACGCCGGTAAGTAACAGCATCACTCGCACCATGGAGTTCGAAGCCGACATGTACGGACTGAACGCCGCTCAGCAGCCCGATGGCGAGGCGAATGTCGATATGATGCTGGGGGAATATCGCAAGCTCGATCCGGGGCCGGTCGAGGAGTTCATCTTCTACGATCATCCCAGCGGGCGCACACGCATCACGGCCGCAATGCGCTGGAAGGCCGAGCATCCCGAGTCGGCGTCGTCAGAGGAGATGAACCGGCCGATCTTCGAGAAGAAGTAATCCGATGCCGGGCGACGGTTGGAGAGGGCTGCGAGTGTGTGCGTGAGATCTCGCTTCACGGATTCAGGGTGGAACAAGGCAGGGGTTTCTAGCCGCGAGGCGGCGAAAGAATCCAGCCCACGGCGTAAGCCGTGGGTACGTGGGTAATGATCCAGCCCCAATGGTGCGAAAGAGGAGTTCTCACCCCACTCAGCGAGCTGCCTCGCCGGGCTTCTCCTCCGTCCCAGCCAGAGGAGAAGCCGCGAAGTCCGGTTCTACTTCGCCGTCGGCGGAGGTACCACCTCCTGTAGCCTCGGGTTGTCGCGCATCCGGCTGAACTCCTCGTCTTTATAGACGTTGGCCAGGTTGCGGTAGCCGTCTTCCTTGGCGCGCTTCAGGCATTGCAGGCAGCCATCGATGTCGCCGCGCTTGGCGTAGGCTTTCGCCAACAAATAGGAGTATTGCGCGCGCTCCTCGGGGCTCGAGATCTGCGCTGAAATGCCAGTCCGGGAATCGTGGCGGAGTGCGTCGGGGTCGATCTCCATGGCACGCATGTACTCTGCGATGGCCCGCTCCATCTTCTTCTGGCTGAACCATGCCGCGCCAAGATTTACATGGAATGTCGCGTCGGTCTCGTCCAGAGCGACGGCCTTCTTGAAGTACTTCGCCGCCGAGCCATAGTTCTTCTGCATGTAATACACGGCGCCAATGTTGTTGACGGCTTCCGCGTACTTGGAGTTCTCCTTTACAGCTCGCGCAAAGTTGACGCGCGCGGCAGAGAGATCGTCCTTCCGTAATTCAGCCAGACCCAGCTTGTTATAGAGGACGGCGTTCTTCGGATCCTTCCGCAGTCCCGCGTGGAAATAGTCGATCGCCAGCGTGTAATCCTTGACCGAGCGCGCCTGGTCGCCGGCCTTTTCCAGTTCGGCAACCGTCATCGCATCCATTTTGATGGTGCCCTGCTCGGGCTCGGGGACGGGAGCGGCAGTGCCGTATCGCGACACGGTCACGAGCAGCGCCAGCATCATGATCTTCAGTATGGTGTTTCGCATATTGGCCTCTTTCTCGCGGGTGCCCAGGTTCGGGCGTCTTGCTCGCCGCGACTGACTCAGTTATGCCCCGATTTGCGGAGTGCCACAACGCTATATCCGCTACCTGGAGGTTAGGTGGCACAACCTTCACCTGTGCGGGCGAATAAGGTCCAAGAACGCAGGCACTTGGGTGCCCTGAGCTGAAGTGCCACAGGCTCGCCACGCGCGGGAAATGAGCAGGGTTACAGGGGTTACGTAACCGTTTGCTAAGAACCATTATTCCCCGACAGGCGTATAAAGGAACCAGAAGGCGCGTAGGTCCAGATTGAGGGAGGTTTCAGGTGCCTTCGACCACGGCGGTGTCGATATCCTGGGACGGAGAACGGGCGGAATTGCAGGCCGTGTTGCACTCGCCTGTGTTTGCGCGTTCTCCGGCGCTAAGCCATCTGCTGTCTTATCTTTGCGAGAAAACCTTCGCCGGTGCAACCGATCAGATTAAGGAGTATTCCGTTGCGCTCGACGTCTTCGATCGCCAGGACTCCTTTGATCAGGATACCGATTCCATTGTGCGCGTCCAGGCGAACCGGCTGCGCAAGCGCTTAAGTGAGTACTACGCCCGGGAAGGCGCCGCACATCCGCTCCACATTACGATTCCGGTCGGGCAGTATGTGCCGATGTTCCAGCGGGTTGCGCAAGAGGGGACAACCGCGGCTGCGACTGAGCCCGAAAAGCCCTCACCTCCTGGGGACCGATCGCGCGCCAAAGCAACGTCCTACTGGCTGATGGGCGCTGCTGTGCTTTTGTTGGTTGGGATGGTCGGTGCCGCATTCCTGGTCGGGAACCGACATCGGAACCAACTAGTAGCCGCTCCATCCTATTCCCAACCCATTGCGGAACCTTCAGTAGTCGGGCTGCCCGTTGGAGAAGAAGTCCATATCCTGGCTGGATCGGCCCGTAAATATGTCGATCATGCGGGCAAGGTGTGGAATCCGGATACTTACTTCTCTGGCGGAAGCGCGGTGCAGAGCCCGGTTCAGCACATCTGGCGTACCCAGGATCCCATCATCTACCGCAGCAGCCGGCAGGGAGATTTCACCTACAACATCCCACTGAAACCGGGCACCTACGAACTGCGCCTGCACTTTGCGGAGGCTCAGTACGGCCCCGAGAATGCCGGTGGAGGAGGCGAGGGCAGCCGCACAATGACCGTCTCGGTGAATGGCGAGCCTGTGCTCCACGATTTCGACGTTCTTGCTGACGCGGGCGGCGAACGCACGGCCGAAGTGAAGGTCTTTCACGACATCTCCCCGGCCAGCGATGGCCAGCTGCATCTCAGCTTCGCGGGACGGAATGGCAGCGCGATGTTGTCGGCCATCGAGATTCTGCCGGGGGTGCGCGGTCAGATTCGCCCGGTCCGCATCGTGGCTCGCGACGTGCCGTATTACTCCAACGACAGCCGCTGGTGGAGTCCTGACGCATACTTCAAGGGTGGACAGATCAGCAGCAGCCAGGAGCCCGCGCAGGGGACCGACGATCCTGAATTCTATGAGACCGAGCGCTGGGGACACTTCTCCTATGCGATCCCGCTTGCGCCCGGCAAGTACTCGGTGACCCTGCACTTTATTGAGCACCACTCCGCACCCGGAAGTGCGGAAGTTCCGCAGAGTGACGGAAGCGGTTCTCCGCCAGAGCGCGTGTTTAACGTCTTCTGTAACGGAAAAACGGTTCTGGCAAACCTGAATATTCTGGATGAGGTAGGGGAGAACCACCCGCTGGTCCGGAAGATTAAGGGCCTGGAGCCGAACGCCCAGGGCAAACTGCTACTGGAGTTCGTGCCAGTAACGCGTTATGCGACGGTGTCAGCGATCGAGGTAGTGCCAGAGTAGGAGCAACGATAAGCTCCAGCCACGTCGGAACTGATGTAGAGACAGCCGCCTCGGCTGTCAGGCGAGCGCGAAGCGCAGCCCAACTAAGAAAGCTCAGTTCGTCAGAATTCCCATCCGCTTTCCGACCGTTTGCAGCACCTCCAGCGCTTTCTCCAACTCTTCTTTGGTGTGAGTCGCGGTCATGATCGTGCGGATGCGCGCTTTGCCCTCCGGCACGGTCGGAAACGCGATCCCTGTTCCCAGTACTCCTCCTTTGAACAGCTCACGCGAGAAATCCATGGTGAGCTTGCCGTCGCCGATAATGATTGGCGTGATCGGTGTCTCGCTGGCGGGCGTGGCCTTACCGCCCATGTCGAAGCCCAGCAGGCCGAGTTCTTTCTTCCAGAAGCGCGTATTCTCCCACAGTTTTTCCATGCGCTCGGGCTCTTGCTCCAGCACATCGAAAGCAGCGATGCAGGTCGCCGCGACCGACGGCGGATGCGACGTCGAGAACAAGAACGGACGCGCGCGGTGATAGAGGAAATCGATCAGATCGCGCGTGCCGCAGACATATCCTCCGAGCGCGCCGATCGCCTTTGAGAGTGTGCCGACCTGAATATCCACACGGCCATGCATCTTGAAATGATCGATGGTGCCGCGCCCGTTGCGGCCCAGCACACCGGAAGCGTGCGCGTCGTCGACCATCATGATGGCACCGTACTTTTCGGCGAGGTCGCAGAGCGCGGGCAGCGGGCCGATGTCGCCGTCCATGGAGAAGACGCCGTCGGTGATCAGCAGCTTCTTGCCGGGCTCGTTCTTCACGCTGGCGAGTTGCTCTTCGGCGTGCGCGATGTCTTTGTGGCGGAATACAAGAATCTTCGCCTTCGAGAGCCGCGCGCCGTCGATGATGGAAGCGTGGTTGAGCGCGTCGGAAATGATGAAGTCGTCTTTGCCCAGTACAGCCGAAACTGTTCCTGCGTTGGCTGCGAAGCCCGATTGGAAGACGACGCACGCCTCAACGTTCTTGAAGCGGGCGATTTTCTCTTCCAGTTCCATGTGAATCTTCATAGTGCCGGCAATGGTGCGGACGGCGCCAGATCCCACGCCCAGCTTGCGCGTCGCTTCCAGCGCGGCTTCGCGCAGCTTGGGATGAGTGGTCAGCCCCAGGTAATTGTTCGACGCAAGATTGATGACCTTCTTCCCATCAAACGTGCAGACAGGCGCCTGCTCGTCGTCAAGCACGCGCAGCTTGAAGTGCGTGCCCTTGGCCTTGAGCTCGTTGAGCTGGTCGGTGAGGTAGGAGAGCGGGTTTGTGCGGGTTGCGGTGGTCATGGACGCCTCTGGAACTTCTTTGCCGCGGATGCACGCGGATCAACGCGGATGAAATCTTCTCATCAAGTCTAGTACTGCAAACGCTGGGGAGAATGCGGCCTCACATCCGGTGACTTCCAATTGTCCAAATCCGCGTTCATCCGGGTGAATCCGCGGCAAAGAAGTTACCGCACTCCATTCGGATACACCAGAATCTTGCTGGCCTCCCCGGTTCTAAGCCGCTCCATCGCTTTGCCGAAGTCTTTCATCGAGATGCGATCAGTGATCGCCGGATGCAGATTCAGCTTCCCAGACTTCAGCAGTGCCGTCATCTGATACCACGTCTGATACATGCGGCGGCCGTTGATCCCTTGAATCGTGATGCCTTTGAAAATAATGTCTTCCGAGAAGTTCAGCTGAATCGGCTTCGAGGTCAGGCCGAGAAGAGAAATCCGTCCGCCGCGGCGGACGATGTCGAAGGCGGTTCGAATGGAGTCCGGATGCCCGGCCATCTCGAGCACGACATCGACGCCGAGGCCGCCCGTCTTTTCCATCACGATGGCCTCGACATCTTCTTTGGCCGGGTTAAGTACGTAGTCGGCCTGCATCTCACGGGCAATCTTCGCACGGTGCTGGTTGACTTCAATCGCAAAAACCGAGGTCGCTCCGACTGCCTTGGCCACCGCAATCGAAAATAGCCCAATCGGTCCGCAGCCCGTGATCGCTACTGTCTTCGCCGCGATCTCTCCCGCCAGAACGGTGTGCACTGCATTGCCCAGCGGGTCGAGAATCGAAGCATACTCTAGCGGAATAGCGGGATCCAACTTCCAGATATTCGACTCAGGAATGACCACATATTCAGCGAACGCTCCATTGGCGTCGACGCCGATAATCTTCACGTTCTGGCATATGTGAGCTTCGCCGGTACGGCACTGCAGGCACTTGCCACAGGCAACATGCATCTCCGCAGAAACGAAGTCGCCTTCCTTCACGCTCGTGACCTCGTCGCCGAAGGCTACGACCTCGCCGCAGAATTCGTGTCCCGGAATCAGAGGAGGATGAATGCGGTTCTGCGCCCATCGGTCCCAGTTATAGATATGAAGATCGGTGCCGCAAATGGATGCGACTTTGACCCTGACGAGCACATCAGTGCGGCCGAAACCGGGGATCTTTACCTCGCGAACATCAGCCCCCGGCGCCGCCTCTGGCTTGACGACGGCCAGCATTGTTGCGCCTCTTGTTGCCCCAGCCATGATTGCCGCCTATCTATTTTTATTCGATGCGAAAACGCCATAACACAAAACGTATGATTCTAGCACCGTAGCGATTGCTCCAGCCGACCGAACGGTTTGTTTCACGGCGTTGCAAGCCGTGGAAAATTGTCAAGCAATTGCAAAAACGTAACACTCCAAGTATGCCTTCCCGGCAGCGCGTGCATCGAAGCCTCGTCCATGGAAGGCGAACGTCCCGATGACTCTTCGATTTCTTGCGAGTCTGATTGCGGTAATCTCGGCTTTCACCGGCGTGCTCACCGGCGTCTCCAATGTTCCGGTCCGCTACAAGGAAGGCCTGACCCACGGCTTTCTCGTACTCAGCACCCTCGACGGGAAACAGATTGCAGTCGGCGATCTCACTGAGGTCGCGCGCGGCAACAAGGTGACGACTCGTCTTGTATTCCATTTCAGCGATGGATCCCTGCAGGATGAAACCACCGTCTTTTCACAACGTCAGAACTTCCACCTGATTACCTATCATCTGGTTCAGAAGGGACCGGCATTTCCGCACCCAACTGAGGTGTCGATCGTGACGTCAACTGGACAGGTCACGGTCCAATATACGAACGAAAAAGGAGAAGAGAAGACTGAAAGTGAACGCCTCAAACTGCCTTCCGAACTTGCCAATGGTCTGGTCCTGACCGTGCTAAAAAATCTGCGGCCAGAGGATCAACCTCCGCAGTTGTCAATGGTGGTGGCCGCTCCCAAGCCTCGCATCGTGAAACTGTCGATCAGCGCGCAAGGAAAGGATCCGTTTGCCATCGCTGGATCACGCCGCGAGGCGCAGCACTATGTGATTAAGGTTGAGATCGGGGGGCTCGCCGGCCTCGTAGCGCCATTGCTCGGCAAACAACCGCCGGACGCGCACGTGTGGATCATCGGCGGAGAAGCTCCCACCTTCGTCAAATCAGAGACCCTGTCGTTTTTGGGTGGTCCAGTCTGGCGAACTGAATTGGCCTCACCCGTCTGGCCGAAATCCGAGGAGGCCGAGCCCAGGAATGGGGCCGCGACGCAAAAGCCGTGACACCTTCGGCTGAGCGGATTTGGCGCGGCTTGCCTTTACAATGACCGGGTGAAATCCATCTCAGCGAGTCTGCGGTCGATCGTGGTTTTCGCGCTTCTGCTGGACGGTGCCGGGCAGGCGATGTCCCAGGACGTGCATGGTTCGCGTCAGGAATTTACGACCCGGCTGGTCGGCGCAGCGATTGAGCGTACGCATCACCCCGTGCGCTATGTCTCGGCCTACGTTCGCATTCCTTATCCGGGCGGAGATGTGCCGGCCGATACTGGCGTCTGCACCGATGAAATCATCCGATCCTACCGGGCCGTCGGAATCGATCTGCAAAAAGAAGTTCATGAAGACATGGTGCAAAATTTCGGAGCCTACCCGAACAAGCGCCGCTGGCTGCTGGCGCATCCGGATTCGAACATCGATCACCGCCGCGTGCCGAACCTGATGGTGTTCTTTCAACGCAAGGGAGAATCCCTGCCGATTACGACTAAAGCCGCCGATTACGCGCCCGGCGATCTCGTGACGTGGGATCTTGGCGGCGGTGTGCCGCACATCGGGATTGTGGTGGATCAGAAATCACGCTGGAGCGGGCGCTACATGATTGTGCACAACATCGGCGAAGGTCCGAAGATGGAGGATGTTCTATTGAACTGGAAGATCACGGGTCACTACCGGTACTTCGGACCCCGAAAGTAACTCTCCCGCTTACCGCCCGCTATTTTTCTCGAAGTACACCTCGGTCGAATTTCTCGGTCGACCCAGATTTCTTCTGATTGAACTCCTCCGATTTACCTCTTGGGATGCTCAGCGTCTTCCACTCGCTCGAGCGCAGATGCTTGGCCAGCAGTACGATTTGTCCGATGTGCTGGGCGTAGTGAGCGATCTGCCGGTTGACCGCCTGCAGCACCGTGTGCGGCTCGCCGCGAATCGTAACCGTGCGCATCACGTCTTCCGGTTTGAGCGGATCAAGCGCTCCGAAAACGCACGCCCAGCCTTCTTCCCACCAGGTCATGACTTCGCCGCGTGTCGTCGCAGGACCTATTTCAAATTCGCGGTCGCGGAAGCGGTCCGGCTTTTCCCCGTCGCTGGTGAGAAAGTCCGTGAAGCGCGAGCGCATATTACCAGCCAGATGCTTCACGAGAATGGCGACCGAGTTCGCCTCGGGATCGATCGTGACGAAGAAGTCTTGGTCACCAAGCTGGCTCATGGCACCTTCGCCCATGCGCTTATGCCCGCGCAGCTGGCGGCGCGCTTCTTCCAGGTAGTGAGTCGCTGCATCGGTGGCCATATTCGTTGTCCTCTCCACAAGTAGATTCCTGGACTCGCCGGAGGGATAATCGGATAAGGCGCAACAGGCCCGGCAGGGAGCGAGCCCAATTCCAGCTCAAACCCACCGACCCACTTCGAGAGCAGGTTGTAGAGTAATGCCCCAAAGGCACCTGCGACGAATCCCGTTACACCGTACAAGACCGGCATCAAAACGGCTAGCACGATGCCAACGACGCCGGCGAATGGCATTTTGTCCTCTCCGGCGATCGATCCCAATACTCCGACCAGCAGGAAGATGGGCGCGAAAATCAGACCCATGCAGCCATAAAGTAAACCCATAATTTTCGCAACCGACATGACACCGACGGACTTCAGTACGTGCATAATTGATTTCCTTTCGAAGCATTCGGCGAAAATAATCCGCTCACTACCGGCATTGTCCCCATCCACCGCCGCCCGGAGTCTCGATCCGAACGCGCTCGCCTTTGTGCAGGCGGGTGCTGAACTTTCCGAGCATCGATTCCAGCGACCCATCCCGCCGCACAATAGTAGTTTTTCCCGCTGCGCCGTCAGCTCCGCCGCTCAGCCCCCATGGACCGCGCGAGCGGCGGTCGGCGAGCAGTGTCACTTCGCAGTCCGTCAGCGGCTCGATCTCACGAATAATCCCCTCGCCACCGTGGAACTCTCCCTCGCCACCACTGCCGGACCGCAACGAATAGGAGCGCACGCGCAGCGGATACGCGTACTCCAGCGCCTCGGCAGGTGTATTCAGCGAATTCGTCATGTGCGTATGCACGCCTGAGACGCCGGGCTTACCAGGCCGCGCGCCCATGCCTCCAGCAATCGTTTCGTAATAGGTAAACGGTTCACCCGTGCGCGGGTCGATTCCGCCGATGGTGAGATTGTTCATCGTTCCCGACGCGGCCGCGGGTATCCGATCGGGGACTGCCTGTGCCAGCGCGCGGAGAAGCACATCAACAATGCGCTGCGAGGTCTCAACGTTTCCGCCCGCGACGGCCGCCGGTGGCCGCGCATTCACAATCGTCCCCTGTGGCGCGATGACGCGAATCGGCCGCATCAGTCCGGCCGCAGCCGGAACGTCTTCCGTGAGCAAACAGCGAAAAACGTAGAAGCACGCCGAATAGGTGATGGCCTCGACCGCATTCACGCTGCCCTCAACCTGCGGATCGCTACCCGTGAAGTCGATCGTCACCAGAGTAGCGGCGGCATCCTGCCGCCGCACCCGTCCGGGTGCATGAACCTTGATCGCCACGGCAATCTTCACCGGCCGTTCTACGATCCCATCCCCATCCAGATAATCCTCCGCCCGATACTCCCCGGCCGGCACCCGCCCGAGGAATGCACGCATCAACTCCTCGGCATACTCGAGGAGATCCTCCGCCGCCTTCTTCGCCCGTTTCACGCCATAGCGCGCGCAGAGTTCGCGAAGCCTTTCGGCGCCGGTGTGGCAAGCTGCGATCTGTGCGCCCAGGTCGCCCTCACGTTCCTCCGGTGTGCGCACGTTATTCAATAACATCGCCAGAACATCGCGGTCGGTGACGCCTTCCCGCATCAGTTTTACCGGAGGAATGCGCACTCCTTCCTGGTAGATTTCGCGGCACAGGCCCATCGATCCGGGATAGGCTCCGCCGACGTCAGCGTGATGCGCCCGCGAAGCAACGTAGAAATCGGGATTCGTATGGCCAAGGGCGCTTCGCCCGTGCGATTGCACATAAACCGGCGCGACCACGGTTATGTCCGGCAAGTGCGTGCCGCCACGGAAAGGATCGTTCAGCATCACGACGTCGCCGGGTTGCATCGGTCCCGCATCAATCGCAGCCTGCACAGACATCGGCATAGATCCGAGATGCACAGGCATGTGATCGCCCATCGCGATGACTTGTCCGTCACTGTCAAACATGGCGCAGGAATAGTCGCGCCGCTCTTTGATGTTGGGAGAGAACGCGGTTCGGCGCAAGGCAGCGCCCATCTCCTCAGCAATCGAGTGATACAGGTTCTTGAAAATTTCCAGCTCGATCGGATCGCGCCGCATGAGGCGATAGTAGCAGTCGTTGGTCGATGATCACTCGCTACGTGTCGGCAATCCGAACCGTTTTTAGCCAACGACCAGCGACGAACGACCAACGACCTCTTTGACCAACGACAACAATTCCGCCCAGAACTGCAGAATTCTGTTGACACTTTATTAATACTGCCGCAATATCTTGTGTTATAGGACCTTCCCATACCATGAGTAGGGTTGGTCTTTCAGGATAAGGGCCCAAGTCGTAAACCCTTGCAAGGGAAAATCGCTCACGGAGGCTCCTTCAATGGCAACCAAGAAGAAGGCAAAAAAGAAGAAACACTAACCGGAAGCGAGACGATATCTCGCCTACACTACGATTTTTCACTGGCCTCTTGAGAGAAGCACCTCTTAAGAGGCTTTTCCGTTGATAGCGCCGGCGCTGAAAGCCGCGGTATGGACGGCGGACGTAGAATTGACATCGTCACAGACAACTTGCCGCGAGTAGACATTCATCCCACCGGCATAAAACTCTTCGTTCGGAGGTGCATTGTGACTGGACTTCGTTCGATCTCAGTCGGGCCTCTCTTGCTCCTTTCTCTGGCCACCTTGAGTTGCGGCGGCGGCCGTCAACTCCAGAGTGTAAAGATCAACCCTCCTGCAGCCACTAGCCAGGTGCAATTCACAGCTACGGGCACGTTCAGCAAGCCGCCATCGCCGGTAACGCTTACTAACAAAGACGTGACATGGTGTGTGGGCGAGTTGACGAGTGCGCCCAATGCGACTCCAACCGCCTGTGTCGGCAACGTCTCGCCGTTTGCCGCCGTCGACCAGAACGGCATGGCGCAGTGCAACGCCACAACGCATGGATCGGGGTACATCCTGGCTGGGGCTGGCCCTCTGGTTTCTATGAACCCGGACGGGGGATCTCAGTTCAAGGTATCGGGATACGCCACGCTCACCTGCCCTTGAGTGCCGCGAAATTGTGCGACTCTTCGCCCGACCTGTGTCACAATAGGCGGAAGAAGCGGCTTTTGCCGCGCGATTCGGCATGACAGCGAGGAAGAAAAGCACCGGAAAGCATGCAGCGGATGAAATTCTTATTCCGGACAAGCTGTATTTCCGTATCGGCGAAGTGGCTACGCTTTGCCGGCTGCCGGCGTATGTGTTGCGCTTCTGGGAGTCCGAGTTTCCTCAACTGAGGCCAGTCAAAAGCAGCACCGGACAGCGCATGTACCGCAAGCGTGATGTCGAGAGCGTGCTGCGAATCAAGCAGTTGCTTTACGAGCAGGGATTCACGATTTCCGGCGCCCGCCAGCAATTGCGCGCAGAGACAAAGTCCGACAAGACGCAGACTGCAATTCCGTTCCCCACGCAGTCTGCACCGGAGATCCAGCATATCCGGCAGGGGTTGAAAGAGATTCTCGATCTGCTGTCGGCGCGTAGAACGGGGTGATCTCGCCACGCTTCTCTCTGCGTGTGAGGTCATTAGTCCTGGCACCAACTACCCCGCTATCGACTCAATAGCACGCACGACCTCCGTGGGAAGAGTGATCTCTAAGCAGTCGAGGTCTTGCTTCATGTGCTCGGCGCTGGACGTGCCCGTCAGCGGCAGCATCCCCACGGCACGCGAAAACGCGAACACCACTTGTGCGGGAGTTGCGTCCAACTTTCTCGCGAGATCCATAAATGGCGGGCACTGCAATACTTCCTTGTTGGCGGTCAGTAGCGAGAATCCCTGATAGATAATGTTTCGCTCCTTACAGAAAGCCCTCACGTCACGGTCCCAGCCGAAGCGGGCAAAGCAGCGGTTGTGGACGAATGCCGGCATCTCCGCCTGCGCAGCCTCCATCTCCTCCAGGTGCTTCAACGAAACGTTACTGACGCCGAGCAGCCGCGTGCTTCCCGCATCTCGCTGTCTCCGCATCGCGTCCCATACCTCGGCATCGGCCTCGCTCCATCCATACCCGGACTCAGGCCCGTGCAGCACGAAGCTGTCGACGTAATCCGTTCCAAGATGTTTCAGAGAACTCGCCAGGGACTGCGCGACCTGCATCGCCAATGACGCCGCCGGATCATAGGGCAGCCGAAGATCCTGCCCGCGCTGGTAGGTGTACTTCGTCTGAAGAAACAACTTCGCGCGCGTCACCACTCCGGCCCGATACGCCGCAGCCAACCCTTCCCCAACGCCAGCCTCAAAGTAATGTCGCCGCTGATTGGCAGTATCAATCCCGCGAAACCCGCTGCGCAGAGCCAACTCTGTGAGGCCCGCAGTGCGGTCTTCTTTCCAGGCAGTTCCGTAGAGGAAAGCAGGCAAAGGCAGTATGGCGGGCATCGCGACATTGTGCCACGAGCGCGAAGTCCTCAATAGCTTGTGTAGGGGCGGACGCCTTCGTCCGCCCCGTGACCCTGAGCGAAGCGAAGGGGAGCGTGCCACAGCGTCACCTGTCACAGACCCTGCGTTAGCGCCGGCGACGAAGGCGTCCGGGGCTACACGACCCCGCGTGACCTCGTCGTCGTGTTGACCTCTTGGAGGTGAGGTGACCTCCGGAACCCGCACGTTATATCCTTGAAACCCTCAGGAGGCTTTCCGTGAAACAAGCTCTAGTCGTCTGTCTTCTCGTCGTTGCGACCTTCTCATCCGCCCAGACCGCAGCCCCAGCCGCAAAGACGCCCTCTGCCGCGCCAACCAAGGATCCCGTTTCCAGTTCCCTGCGCATGCTGATGCAGCGCTCGCAAAACAACATCGTGGGCGCGGTGGAAGCCATGCCCGCCGACAAATTCTCCTACAAGCCCACCCCGGACCAGATGACCTTCGCGCACCTGGTGGTCCACATCGTCGGCTCCAACAACACGCTGTGTTCCAAAGTCGCGGATGTACCCGCGCCAAAGGTCGACGAACCGAAGGAAACCGATTCCAAAGATCAACTCGTGGCCGCCACGAAGGCGTCTTTCGCCTTCTGCAGCGAAGCTCTTGCAAAAATGGATGACTCGAAGCTAGGCGACGACGTGGAACTCTTCGGAGGCCGCCACTTCCCCCGCGCCATGGGCGCCTTCGGTCTCGCCAGCGGTTGGGCCGACCACTACGGCGCCGCGGCGATGTACCTGCGCCTGAACGGCATCCTGCCACCTTCAGCGCAGCCGAAGCACTAAGGATCGCTGTGAGGTGTTTTGAGAGGGCGCGGCTTTCTAGCCCCCCATAACTATTTGCCAAAGAAAGGGTGCCCCACTTCTGGCCGACTTTGCCAGAAGTGGGGCTTTTTCAGCCCTCGAGGTAGGGATCTTACTTGATCTGAACGAGCTCGCTTGCAGGATCTTTCGCAGGAATCGGCGTCGCCGGCCTTTGCGGCGCGCGCCAGGAATCGAAGATCGACACCTGATGCACGCACGACACCGTGCAATGCGGCGCACAACTTTTTTCCGTGAGATACTCGCGCCGCAGATCATCGCGTGTGTACTCTTCCAGCGGAATTCCCGGATACCCGCGCTGCTGCGAGCAGTAATGCACCAGCCCGTTTTCGCAGATATAGAGATACCGCGCCCCTGCGCGGCATCGCCAATCATTCGGCAGACCCTTGGCGATATTGTCCTGGAACTTGTTCACGCGCGTGAAGCTACTCTTTTCGAGCGCCTGCATCTCGTGATAGATCCGGCGTTCCTCTTCGCCCAGCGGCTGCAACTGCCCACTGTCATCGTGAATGATGCCGATGGTCGAAGTGAAGCCGAGTTCCACGGCCCGCTTTCCAATCACCAGCGCGTCTTGCGGATGCGAAATCCCGCTGCCCACCACCGAATTAATGTTCACATGAAAATCAGCGTGCTCCGCCAACAGTTGCAGCTTCTTGTCGAGCACCTTCAAGCTCTTTTTCGACACTTCATCGGGATTCACGTTGTCGATCGAAATCTGCAGCCACTCGAGCCCCGCGCGATTCAGCCGCTGAATACGCTCGGCCACCAGCAGATATCCGTTCGTGATCAGCCCCGCAACCATGCCATCGGCGCGAATGCGGCCGATCACGTCATCGAGTTCCGGATGCATCAACGGCTCGCCACCCGAAATCGTCACCACGGATGTTCCCAATGCACCCAGCTTGTCGATTCGCCGGTGCATCTCCTCGATCGGCACCGGCTTCGAGAAATCGTCGAACTCGTTGCAGTAGGTACACGCCAGGTTGCAGCGACGCATCGGAATGATGTGCGCCAGCAGCGGATGATCGGTGGAAGCCAGCGCCCGCGCCACCATCCTCGCCCCCCGAATATTACGGTGCAGGGCCTTAGCGTTGCGTCGCAGTGTTGTGAGTAAAGAGGCCATGTAGTGGTTAACTAGTTATTACACCACAAGCGGAGCCCAATGCGGTGCGCGTCACAGCGTTCGGTCAATTCCAGGGGTTGGATGGGCAGATGAGATATCAAATCGGTAGCAGACCATCGTAAGGTTCTCTCCGCGATCTCCGCGTGATCTCAGCGCCCTCTGCGTTTTGGGGTTTTCGATTATCGCTCAGACTCCAGCTACCGCCTCTGTCCCACCTAAAAGCTCGTGTCCCCCTTGTTGCAAACTGTCCAGAGCCATGCCGGCGAATTGTTCCTGGATCAAAACGTAATCCGTGTCATACGTCGAGATCGCGAAGATCGGAATCCCTTTCGAAGACAGCGGCTCAATGAACGACAGCAGCACGCCAGTCTGCGAGAACGGAAACGGCCCCTGGAGTTTCAGGCAAATCCAGCGATGTTGTGAATCCACGTCTCGAGGCAGATGATCAGCAAGGCAAACAATCGACAGTTCGTCCGCGGTCCGCGTGATCGATGTGAACTCGCCCTTGGCAGTCCATTCGGGAATGGAAGCACCGGGTTCAAACCGCACCACAGCATAAGCCCCACGCAGCCACCGAAATTTAAGTTTCTGAGGTTCGCCCATCAAAGTTCATCAAGCAGATGCCCCACCCTTCTCGCGCTTTTCGTGAGAGGGTGGGGATTTTGACTTCTCAAATTTCGAAACCAATTGTGACTGGTCGAAGAAGCTCACCCCTCGACCGCCTTGAGCACCGCCGCCCGCGCCAGCAACCGCGTCGAGTCCAGCGCAGGCAGCGGCGAATCCTCCGGCCTCACCAGCAAAGGAATCTCCGTGCACCCCAGCACAACGGCATCGCACCCCTCATCCTTCAACTCTCGAATGACTTCAATGTGATACGCAAGCGACCGCGGCAGAACCTGCCCATTCACTAGCTCATCGAAAATGATGTGATTGATGCGCTCGCGCTGCTCCGCAGCCGGCACGCGATGCTCAATCCCCGCCGCCTTCAATGCCTCGCGGTACACGGGCCCTTCCATCAGATACCGCGTCCCCAGCACCGCCAACCGCCGATGGCCGCGCCGTTTGGCCTCGGCAGCCACTTCACGCGCAATGTGCAGCCATGGTCGCGGCGACCGGTGCTCGACAAGATCAAACGCCTGATGAATCGTGTTGTCGGGGCAGATGAGAAAATCAGCCCCAGCCTTCGCCAGCTTCTCCGCGGAACTGAGCATGAGTTCGGCCACTCCGGCCCAATCGTTCGCGCCGATGCTCTTCATGTATTTCGCGAGCGAAAATGAATGCAACGAAACTTCCGGATGGTCGTGCCTCCCGATCATCCGCGCCCCTTCGAGCGAGATGGTCCGATAGCAGAGGGCTGCTCCTTCGGTACTGCAAGCGACGATGCCGATATGAAGCATGCTTGATGTAGAGACGTTGCTTGCAACGTCTCGCTCGTCGAGAGAGACATAGTAAGCTACGTCTTCACGGCACGACTTGGCGTTGTGTCCGCGTACGGGCTCGCATCCCGATACCTCTTCTCGAATTCTTCCCTGGTCACGATCGTCTTGACGTCGGTGACCCGATCGATCGCCAGAATCCCGTCGAGATGGTCGATCTCATGCTGCAGCAACTCGGAAAGATTGTTGTCTTCGCTGGCCTCGACCTCGACAACGTGTCCGTCAAGCTTCTGATACCGCACCGTGATCGCGCGATGCCGCTCCACCTGCATGAAGATCGAAAGAAAACTCAGGCAAGCGTCCCAGACGACGATTGTCTCTTTACTGCGTTCGACAATTTCCGGATTAATCAGCGGCCAAGGCTCAGAACCGGGAAGCTTCAAGAAGATCACGCGCCGCAACACGCCGATCTGCGGAGCCGCAATCCCACGCCCATAGCCGGTTTCCGACCGCCAGCGCGCGAGCGTATCCGCCAGATCACGAACCAGATCCCGCACTTCCGGCGACGTCGGGTCCGCGACGTGCCCACACCGTTGCCGCAGAACCGGGTTGCCAAGCAGCAGGATTGGTTGAACCGCCATGCAAATTCTCCGTGGGAATTACCGAGCGGCGGCCGCGTCGAACAAGCTCAACAGCTCCAACTTCTTCTCCGCCGGCAAGAACGACGCTTCAAACGAATTCCGCGCCAGCTCGCGCAGATGCTCGTCGGTAAATCCGTAGGTTTCCTGAGCGAACTGATACTCCCGGGCCAGTGATGTTCCAAACAATGCCGGGTCATCTGAATTCAGCGTGACCATCATTCCCTGATCGAAATAGTTTTTCACCGGATGCTCCGCCGCCGTCTTGCAACATCCCGTGCGCAGATTGCTGGTCACACAAATCTCCACCGGAATCTGACGGTACGCGAGCTCTTCGATCAAATCCGGATCCTGCGCCGCGCTCAGTCCGTGCCCGATGCGCTCGGCATGCAGATTCAGCGCTCCCCAGATCGATTCCGCCGGCCCAGTTTCGCCCGCATGCGCCGTCAACCGCAACCCATGATCCTCGGCATACGCATACACGCCGCGAAACAACTCCGGTGGCGCCTTCATCTCATCGCCGCCAATGCCTACGCCCACCACGTGCCGGTCCTTGTAACGGGCCGCGAGTTCGAATACCTTCTGCGCCTCCTCCACTCCAAAGTGACGGGTGGCATCAAAAATCCAGAGCAGCGATATGCCGAAATCCCGTGCCCCGCGCGCCCGCCCGCGCTCCAGCCCTTCAAAGATCGCAGCAAAATCCTGCTTCCGGCACAGGCAGACTCCAACCGCAACGTACACTTCGGCGTGCAGAACGCTCTCTTCTTTCAGTTGCTGCATGAGCCGGTAGGTCACGAACTCGAAATCCTCCGGCCCGCGCAGGTGCGCGCTCACTTCTTTGAATGCCATCAGGAAAGTGGCAAAGTCGTTGTACCGATAAAGCGCCTCGGTCTCGGCCAGTGTCGTGTTCTCTCCGTGTTGCTTGCGCAGTTCGACCAGTGTCGGCGGCTCAATGGCTCCTTCCAGATGTAAGTGCAGCTCTGCCTTGGGTAGCTGACGGATAAAGGCATTCGGCGGATGAGTTCCATTCATGATTTCCGATTGTAGATGGCAGGTTCGAGATTTGCGAGGGCAGCCACTCACGTTTTCCTTTACAATCCGAAGTTCTCACATCGCACTCCGGAGCAACGCAATGCACCAGCTGATCGCCCGCAGAGCCGCGGCTGCTTGGATCGTACTCGCAATCTCCTCGTTCTCATTCGCAGGTTCGTCCGCCCCGCAGGTGAAGACCCGCCTGGGCACCGTCGAAGGCAAGGACGACGGCAAGGTAAAAACCTTCCTCGGCATCCCCTATGCCGCGCCACCGGTCGGCGGTCTGCGCTGGAAGGCGCCAGCTCCCGCCGCGAAGTGGACCGGCGTGAAGAAGGCAAAGGAATTCGGTTCCCACTGCCTGCAGGGAAACGTCTTCGGTGACATGGTGTTTCATGATCCGGGCGGCAGCGAGGACTGCCTCACCCTGAATGTCTGGGTTGCCGATAAACATGTCGACCCGAAGCTCCCCGTCATGGTCTGGATTTACGGCGGAGGCTTCGTCGCCGGCACAACTTCTGAGGGCCGCCAGAACGGCTACAATCTCGCGCAGCAGGGCGTCATTGTGGTTTCGATGAATTACCGCCTGGGAGTTTTCGGTTTTATGGTGCATCCGGAACTGGCGGCAGAATCCGGCCATAACTCCGCCGGCAATTATGGCCTGCTCGATCAAGTTGCTGCCCTCCAATGGGTCCACGACAATATCGCCGCATTCGGCGGAGATCCGGGCAACGTCACCATTTTCGGCGAAAGCGCCGGATCGTTCTCTGTGAGTGCGCAAATGGCCTCGCCTCTGGCGAAGGGACTTTTCCAGAAGGCAATCGGCGAAAGCGGCGCAGCCTTCTCGCGCAGCGGTCTCTCGTTTGACGCGATGTCGGCGCGGGCCGAGAAAGATGCGAAGCTCGTGAAAGACAAGCTCGACGCGTCGACTCTGGCAGAGTTGCGGGCTGTCCCCGCAGAGAAGCTGCTTGCATCCTTTGCGCCTCCTCAATCGCGAGGCTTCGACTTCGGTCCCGACGTCGACGGATATTTCCTGCCTGAGTCCGTTTCCGCTGTTTTTGCCGCCGGCAAACAGAATGACGCCGCGCTGATTGCGGGCTGGAACCACGACGAGGGCAGCTTCGAGATCGCCTACTCTCCACAAAAGCCAACCGCAGAGAGCTTCAAGGCCACTGCGCAAAAAGATTTCGGCGACAAGGCAGATGAGTTCCTGAAGCTCTATCCCGCCGACACCGACGAACACGCCCTGCGCTCCGCCCAGGACTACGCGGGCGATAAATTCATCGCGCTCTCTACCTGGGCATGGATCGAAGCGCAAAGCAAGACTGGCAAACAGCCGACATATCGCTACCGCTTCGACATGGCTCCATTTTCGAAGAACCCGAATGCGCCGCGGATGGGCGCCTACCACTCCGCCGAGATCGAATACGTCTTCGGACAACTCGATTCGAAGACCGACGTCACCTGGCGCGATAGCGATCGCCAGGTCAGCGAGATGATGCAAAAGTTCTGGGCAAACTTCGCCAAGAACGGAAACCCCAACGGCCCCGGTCTGCCAAAATGGCCGCCCTACACCGCATCTGACGGCTGGCCGGTGATGATCCTAAGCGCCGAACCGTCGGCCCACAAAGACGATCTGCGGGATCGTTATTTGTTTTTGTCGAAGGAATGGGCGAAGTAGAAAGTAGTCCAGTTAGGAAGCTGTGGAGTTGAGTCTGTAAATGTGGGGACAGCCGCCCTCTCGGCTGTCCGCCGGGCGAAGCCCGGCTTCTTGTCCAATCCCTTAAGCCGCGCCAGCTTACTTCCTGGCGAACTCACTCCGGTGCCGGCTGTAAAAGAAGTAAATCATCAGCCCGAGCACCAGCCACACAATAAAACGCACCCAGGTAATAACGGTCAGCCCCGTCATCAATCCGCCACAGAGGACAATCGAGATCAGCGGGAACCACGGCACCATAGGCACGCGAAACATGCGTTTCCGGTCGGGCTGTGTGCGCCGCAGAATGATCACGCCCAGCGACACCAGCGCGAACGCAAACAGCGTTCCGATGTTTGACAGGTCCGCTGCATCGCTGATGGCGAAGATTCCAGATGGAACGCCGACGACAAACCCGGCAATCCATGTCGACCAGTGGGGTGTCTTGAACTTGGCGTGCACGGCCGAGAAGAGGCGTGGAAACAGCCCATCGCGCGACATGGCATACCAGATGCGCGCCTGCCCGTACTGAAACACCAGCAGCGACGAAATCATCCCCGTCAGCGCGCCGACCACGATAATCGACCGAGACCATCGGCTCGCTCCCAGCACCTTGAGTGCGTAAGCGACTGGAGCCTCGGCGGCCTCTCCCGAGACGAAGGTCGTGTACTTCATCATCCCCAGCAGCACCACCGACACGCCCACATACAGAATCGTGCAGACGATCAGCGACGCGATGATGCCAAATGGCAAGTCCCGCTGCGGATTGCGCGACTCCTCGGCCGCGGTCGAAACGGAATCGAATCCGATATAAGTGAAAAAGACGATCGCGCCGCCGGTTACGACGCCGCCGAATCCCGAAGGGGCAAACGGGTGCCAGTTTTTCGGATTCACTAGCGCTCCGCCCACAAACAGGAACACCAGGATCGCGCCGATCTTGATCGCGACCATGATGTTGTTGGCCTCCGCCGATTCGCGGATGCCGCGCACCAGCAAGACCGTCAGAATAAAAATGATGAGAAAAGCGGGAAAGTTGAAATACGATCCGGTCCAATGTCCCGACTCCCAGACCGGAGTCGACCATTTGTCGGGCAAATTAATATTGAATGACGCGAGTTGCGCCTTGGTATAGGCGCTGAACCCGATCGCTACCACCACATTGCTGACTACGTACTCGAGAATCAGATCCCACCCGATAATCCACGCAAAGATTTCACCGAGCGTCGCGTATGAATACGTGTAAGCGCTGCCGGCAATCGGAATCATCGACGCCAGTTCGGCATAGCAGAGCCCCGCAAAACTGCACGCAATCGCAACCAGGAGGAACGAAATCGCGATTGAGGGACCGGCCGCGGGCCGCCCATGCATCAAAACCTGAGCCGTGCCACCCCCGCGCAGGAAGTTCCAGATGATGTCGAGCACCTGTGCGTGCAGAATCGAGGGCGCTTGAAAATACTCCCCGGCCGCGGCGGTACCAGTTAGTACGAAGATGCCTGACCCGATCACAGCACCGATGCCGAGGGCAGTCAGCGACCAGGGGCCGAGGGTCTTCTGCAATCGCTGTCCGGGAGCTTCCGATTCCGATATCAGCTTGTCAATCGACTTGCAGCAAAAAATCTGCTTGTCGGATGTCCGTACAACTTCGTTCGATGGAGGCTCGCTCGTGGTGGGTTGTGACAAGAGGTTCGTTTTCTCCGGAACAAATTGCGCACAACGGGTGCCCCACTTCTGGCCGGTTTCGCCAGAAGTGGGGTTTTAGCTCGAACCCGTGACGCCTACCGCTTCGCCTGCCCGCGGGCCAACTTCTTGACCTTCGGCTTCTTCGATCCGCGAGGATAGTCGCGGGGCTTCAGCGGCTTGTCCGCCTTGCGCTTCTTGCGCGCCGTGCGTTTTACTTTCTTACGTTCTTCTCTGCTGAGTGTGGTTGTATTGGCCATGAATTCCTTTTCAATAAATTGAGAGATTCAGTGATTGAGTCATCGCGCGATTGAAGTCGTGATCAATGACCCGGTCGCTCACTCACTCAATCGCTGATCTCTTCAGGCTCGCTCCAGTTGGGCGTACTTCTCCACCAGCTTCTTCAAGCCGAAGCGTGGAAATTGTACAGTAATCTTGGCTTCTTCGCCTTCTCCTTCGCGCTGATACACCGTTCCCTCACCGTACTTCGGATGCCGCACTCTCTGTCCCGGACGAAAGCCGCGCTTGCCCGTGGGTTCTTCGACGGGAGGCGCTTTCGGCACCGAGAACTTCTTGCCCCGGCTGGCGAAGAACTCGGCAATGTTCTCAATCGAGTTGTAAGCGCGGGCTGCAACGGTCGGCTTGGAAGGCCGAGAGTTCCCCCGGTTCGCATCTCCCGCATGCCACGAAACACTCTGATCTTCATCCTCGTAAGAGTAATGGGAAGACTCAGCGCCGTAAGCCTCCGAACTCGTGTGGGGACGGGCGCCTTCGCCCGTCCTGCGGATCGAAGATCCGCTACTTCGCCGCGTGCCCACCTCCTCAATCAGTGGTCCGGGCACTTCCTCCAGGAATCTTGACGGCACGCTCGCCTCGGGCAAGTCCGTGCCGTAACGCCGGCGGTACACGGCCCGCGTCAGAATCAACTGATCCATCGCGCGCGTCATGCCGACATAACACAGCCGCCGCTCTTCCTCGATGTCCTCTGGAGCTAGCATGGTGCGCGAATGCGGAAACAGCCCCTCCTCCAGCCCGCTGAGAAACACCAGAGGAAACTCCAGTCCCTTGGCGGCATGCAGGCTCATCAGTGTGATCTGCGCCCGCTCATCGTAATCGTCGGCATCGGCCACCAGCGCCGCATGATCGAGAAACTGGTCCAGCGTTTCCGCCCGATCCCGCGAATCCATCGCCGCGTTCACCAATTCCCGCAAGTTCTCGATGCGCGAATAAGCCTCCGGAGTGTCCTCCTCCTCGAGCAGCTTGATGTATCCCGTCCGGTCGATCAGAAATTTGAGAACGTCAGCAGTACTGACCGTAGGCGTGGGAAATGAGCTGTCCGCCTCCGCATCCGCGGCATCGTCAGCCGTAGCGCTGATCTCCGTAGCGCCGGCCTCTGGCCGGCTGTCGGGGAGGCGTCCCGCCTCCCTATCCTCAGTCGAAGACTCCGCCGCATGCTCCCCAAAATCAAACGCGAAGTTCCCAAACTCCTGAGGATCAAACGCAGTAGCATCCCCTTCGTCAGTGACTGGTTCCTCAGCAGTAGCCGCGATCTCCACTTCTGTTTGCGGTACCTCTGCCGTCTGCTCCAGTTGCTCAGTAAACGTCCCCAGCAGCATCGCCCGCGCATCCTCAATCAGTTGCTGGAAACTTTTCAGCGACGCCATCGCTCGCGGCGGCACCAACTGCCGCTTGACCGCCTCGCCGATCGCTCCCCACATCGACAGCCCCGTTTCCAGCGCCAATTGCTCCAGCGTGTCGATCGTTCCTTTGCCAATGCCGCGCGTCGGAGTATTGATCACACGCAACAACGAAATCGTGTCATCCGGATTCTGAATGACCTTCAGGTACGAGATCATGTCCTTGATCTCGGAGCGCTCGTAGAACGAAAATCCGCCGACCACGTGATACTTCAGCCCGTAGCGCCGCATCGCCTCTTCAAACAGCCGTGACTGTGAATTCGTTCGATACAGCACCGCTGCCCGCGGCGTCTCCCCGCGCTCGTTCGCTTCGCGGAGATACCGCGCAATCCAGTCCGCGGCAAACAGCGCTTCATTCTCGCCATCCGGCGCTTCGTAGTAACCGATCTTCGTGCCGCCCTGCCGCGACGTCCAAAGATTCTTTCCCTTGCGCCGCACGTTATTCGCCACCACCGCCGACGCCGCCTGCAGAATGTTCTGCGTCGAGCGATAGTTCTGCTCCAGTCGGATGATCTTCGCCTCAGGGAAGTCCTGCTCAAACTCCAGAATGTTGCGAATGTCGGCGCCACGCCACGAATAGATCGACTGGTCTTCATCACCAACCGCGCAAACGTTGTGCCGTTCCCCGGCCAGCATGCGCATGAGTTCATACTGCGGCCGGTTCGTATCCTGGTACTCGTCGATCAGCAGATACTGAAAGCGATTGTCGTAATACTCGCGAACCTGCGGCGCCGATTTCAGCAGACGCACCGCCTCAAGCAGCAGGTCATCGAAGTCGAGCGCGTTGGCCTTGCGCAGTTCCTTCCGATACTCCTCATACAGATGCGCAACCTTTTCCGTCTTCGCATCCGCCGAGTTCAGATAAAGCTCCTGCGGATCGAGCATATGATTCTTAGCCCATGAAATTCGCCCGAGCACGGTGCGCGGGGTCAATTCCTTATCGTCGACGCCCAACCGCTTCATGACCGATTTCACAACGGCTTGCTGGTCACTCTCATCGTAGATCACGAAATTCTTCGTGTGCCCGATCGCCGGCTGTCCCGGCACGGTTGACGTAATCCGCATCGCCTCAATGTCGCGCCGCAGCATCCGCACGCAGAACGAATGAAACGTCGAGATCACCGGCTTGGCGATGCTCAGCCCGCCCACCAGCTTCTCGACGCGCTCGCCCATCTCCGCCGCCGCCTTGTTGGTGAAGGTCATGGCCAGAATCGATTCCGGCATGACGCCCTTGTGCTCGATCAGATAGGCGATCCGGTAGGTGATGACGCGCGTCTTCCCGCTCCCGGCGCCGGCCAGAATGAGCACCGGCCCCTCAGTGGTCTCGACAGCCTCGCGCTGTTGCGGATTCAGTTGGTCAAGAAAAGACAATGCGGAAAGTGGCTCCGAAGTTGATCGTTCAATTTTACAGGACATGTGGAACAGCCGTTTCTGAGAGAGCCTGTGGGACAGCCGCCTCGGCTGTCCGTCGAGCAAAACTCGACCCGCCTGCCACATCAAGCCACGCGGAGAGATCCCTTTTGTCTGCAAACAAATTTTGCCCGCAAGCCGCGCCCCCTCCCACGTTCTTTCCACGGAGTCGACATGGGCGGCGCGCCCGGTCCGGGTTACGCTCGTAACTCGAACACGCCTCTCCCTTGAGAGTGGACGCGGCCGCCCTGCAGAGTCTGAGTCGCTATGGTCTTTGCTTCGCAGGTTTGACAAGCCAGCCGCGAAGCGGCGAAAGAATGCAGCCCACGGCGCAAGCCGTGGGTAGCAAATCGCAGATTCGGGCAAGCCCCGAAGGGGCGACAGAAATGCAGGCTCACGAAGGAGAAGCCACTATGAATCCGAAGAGTTTCATTGCCGTAATGGTTCTGTTGCTCGTTGCCGGATTTGTGATGATCGATCACCACCCCGCCCGCGCCGGAGAAGTCAATCCAACTTCAGGCTACAAGGTCCTAGAGCCCATCCGCCACGGCAACTTGACTGTGTTTCCCGTGGTCGCAGCGAAAAGCTATCCCACCGGAGAATTTCTTACCCTCGATGAAGGTCTGCACTCAGGCGAAGTTATCGTGACCGAAGCCGGAAGTGTGCAAGGACTGATCCGCCGCCACGGCGCTCCCGTAGTCCGGCACGATGGCGCGGAGGTGAACCGCCTGGTGCTGGTTAACAATTCCAAGCGCCCGCTTTTATTGTTGGCCGGAGAGATCGTCAGCGGCGGCCGCCAAGATCGCGTGATCGGCAAAGACCGCATCGTTCCTCCGGAAAGCGATCCGGTCGATCTGAGCGTATTCTGCGTCGAGCCCGGCCGCTGGGTCGCCACCACCGCGAACTTCGGAGCCTCAGAAGCACTCTACGGGAAGAACGCTGGCACCTCCGTCGGCGGCCCCGTTCCCATGGCGATCATGGCGCAGCCCTCGGTACGCGGCAAAGCCATGGCGGAAAAAAATCAGAGCGAGGTCTGGAACGAGGTCAACAAGCAAAAGGCCGCCATGACCGTCGAAGTCGAAGCGGCCGCCCCTGCGGCTGCTAGTCAAATGCAGCAAGTCACCTCGTACGCCAAGGTGAATGAAAACATCGAAGTCCGAAAGCAGGTCGACTCCGTCGCCAGGCCCATCGAGCAGAACTACCAGAGCCTCATCCACCAACTGCGCGACCGCAACGCCGTTGGAGTGGTGGTCGCCGTGAACGGTCGCATCATCTGGGCCGACATTTTTGCCAGCACCGACCTGCTCAATAAATATTGGCCGAAGCTGGTTCGCTCTTACGCGTCGGAAGCGGTGGTCACGCGCGCGAAAGAGGCAGAGGTCACCACGAAACAGGCGGACGCATTTCTCGCCGACATGGAAGGCCGCCGTGAAATGATCGAGAGCGAGCCCGGCATTTTCCGCCACACCGAGGTGACCGGCGACGGGTTCAAAGCATTCTCCCTGACGTCGTTGCTGCCCAAGACGGGATTCGAAGTCCACGTAGCGAAGATGGCAGATTAACCGCCCCAATCGTAGAGTCGTAGCAAGCTACGTCTCTACGAGCAGCTATTTCGCAGACTCGTACCAGCGCCGCCACGCGGCCGAATCCCTCGGCAGCCGCTGATGGGTAATGTCCCCCAGCGCCTGGAACGCCCATCCCCGCGTTTGTGCATCGAGAGCAGGATCGTCAGTGTAGTTCAGTAATTGCGGCACAGCCGTCATCCGCTGATCCTGCGTGAACATGCCCGATTCAGCCAGGCTGCATGCAGCTCTCTCGCGCACCATCGGCGACGAATCGTTGTGCATCGTCGCCAGAAGAGGCTGAATGGCCTGATCGCTACCGGCCACTGCCAATCCCTCGACAGCCCAGCGCCGCGAATCCGGATCGTCATCCTTCAAATGATCCGCGAGCACTTCGACGATTCGTTCGCTCTCGACTCCCCGGTTCGCCATCAGTCCCAAAGCCCACAGAGCCCAGATCTTCTGGCTGTGGTCAGGCGAGTCGACGTTCTTCAACACAAACTCCAGGCTCGCAGCATTCTTTGCGAGTCCATAGGCGGCGAGTTCTACTTCAACGCCTGACTCCCGCACCCGCATGTCGTTCGAGTTCAGCGCCGCCGTGGTCAAAGAAGCAATCTGCGAGTTCCACTGAACTTGTCCATTCCAGCGCTCGACGCGCGACGAGATCTGATCGACTGCGCCTTCCGAGTGCCCGACAGCAAGCTCCAACAGTGTCTCCGCCTGCTTTTGCGGCCTCATGCGATCGAGTTGATTCAGGTCCCGGGCCGAGGCGGGCTCCTTCGAGCGCGAGGGAACCGAGGCAGGCCAAATCGGATGAGCCTTGGTCATTCCCACCACAAGGGCCGCGGCCAGCCCGACCACAGCGGCGATCAAATGCGCGGAGCGCAATGCAGACTTTCGCGACGAGGGCAGCGCATCGCGATCCTCGGGACCGGGAATATCCGATCCAGCGCCTAGCGTGCCGTAGTCCGGAGTTGGCTGAAGGCGCGGATCGACCGGTGTACCCTTGGCGACCTCCGCGGAAAATCGTGAAGAAACATCCATATAGAAGAAGTCTAGGTTGACCTCCAAAATGAGGTAAAGTTACTTTCGGTTCGAACCCTATCCGGTTCGATGCAGGAACTTACGTTCGCGCTGTTGGGAAGGGGCCCCGGCGCGCGAAAGCAACCGGCGAGAAACTACAGGAGGAAGTCATGACTACGAAGTACAAGTGGCTGATTACGGTCATCAGTATGTCCCTGGCGGCTCTGGCACTAGCCGCCGCTGGTCCGGGATACCATGTGGCAACAACCTACAAAGTAGGCGGCGAAGGTGGCTGGGATTACCTCACCGCCGATGCCAGCGCGCGCCGGCTTTACATCTCGCGCGGCACCCACGTCATCGTTCTTGATCTCGACTCCGGCAAGAATGTCGGCGACATCCCCGACACCCCGGGCGTCCACGGGATCGCGCTTGCGCCTGACCTCGGACGCGGTTTTACCAGCAATGGCCGGGAAGGTACCGTCACTATTTTCGATATCAACACGCTCAAGCCCATCGGCGAGAAAGTGAAAGTCGGCGAGAATCCCGACGCCATTCTCTACGATCCGGCCACCAAGCGCGTCTTCACTTTCAACGGACGCAGCAGCGACTCTACCGCCATCGACGCCGCCACCGGCAAAGTGCTGGGCACCATCAAACTCGACGGCAAGCCCGAGTTCGCCGCCAGCGACGCCAAGGGTGGAATTTTCGTCAATATCGAAGACAAGAGCGAACTGACAGCCATCGATCCCAACAAGCTGGAAGTGAAAGCCAAGTGGCCGCTCGCTCCGTGCACCGAGCCCAGCGGGCTCTCCATCGACCGCAAGAACCGCCGCCTCTTCGTCGGATGCGACAACAAGATGATGGCCGTGGTCGATGCCGACAGCGGCAAAGTGCTGGCCACTCCCGCGATCGGAGAAGGTGTCGACGCCACCGCCTTCGACGACGAATCGGGACTCGCATTCGCCTCCTGCGGACAAGACGGAGTTCTTACGGTCGTAAAAGAAGAATCCTCGTCCAAATTCAGCGTCGCGGAAAATGTTCCTACCCAGAAGTCAGCCCGCACGATGGCTCTCGACTCAAAGACGCACAACGTCTACACGGTCGCGGCAAAGTTCGGCCCGCGCCCTGCTCCCACTCCACAGAACCCCCGCGGCTATCCGCCGGTTCTCCCAGACAGCTTCGTAGTGTTGGTAGTCAGCAAGTAAGAGGACACTATCGCCGCTCATGTGGCGACAGCCGCCTCGGCTGTCCGGCGACGCGAAGCGAGCCGCCCCGGGAGTAGTTACTGGGCGCCCCACCCGTCGCGTTGTATGCGACAGGGTGGGGCTTTTGACTTTCTAGTCAGCAACTCCCAACGCGAATTTCGACATCCAAGCTCCTTCATGCCCGAAGACATCGCGTACGTATGTAACGACCAGTTACAATGATCCGACCCCGGTAGCGCCCGGCCAACGATCAAAGACCAACAACCAACGACCGTTCCATGACCATGAAAGTTCGCAAAGCCGTGTTCCCCGCCGCCGGCCTGGGCACCCGCTTTCTGCCCGCCACCAAAGCCCAGCCCAAAGAGATGCTCCCGCTGGTTGACAAGCCCATCATTCAATACGGAGTCGAAGAGGCCATGGCCTCCGGCTGCGATCAGATCCTGATCGTCACCGGACGCGGCAAGCAGTCCATCGAAGATCATTTCGACGTCAGCTACGAACTCGAAAAGATGCTTGAGGAGCGGGGCAAACACGACCTGCTGAAAATCGTTCGCTCCATTTCCGACATGATATACGTGGCCTACGTCCGCCAGAAAGAGGCGCTGGGCCTGGGTCACGCCGTCCTCATGGCTCGCGAGTTTGTGGGCAACGAGCCTTTCGCCGTGCTTCTGGCTGACGATGTGATCGAGAACCCCGTCCCTGCGCTCAAGCAGATGGTCAACGTCTTCAACGAGAAGCAATGCAGCGTGATTGCTGCGCAGGTGGTCGAAGGCAAGATGATTTCGTCTTACGGAGTGTTTGACGCACAGCCCGCCCAGGGATTCAACGGACGCCTCTTCGAAATCCGCAACATGGTGGAAAAGCCGAAGTTCGAAGAAGCGCCGTCGAACCTCGCTGTGATCGGCCGCTACATCCTGACGCCTGCGATTTTCGATTGCCTGGCAAAGATCCAGGCTGGCGCTGGCGGCGAACTACAACTCACTGACGGCATGCGCATGCTGCTCAAGAAAGAAAAGATGTACGCCTACGTCTACGAAGGCAACCGCTACGACACCGGCGACAAACTGGGATTCCTCAAGGCCACGGTAGAATTCGCCCTGAAGCGCTCCGACCTGGGCGCCCCCTTCCGCGAATACCTGAAGAGTTTAAATCTGTAGCTAAGATGAAACCGGGTGCCCCACCCTTGTCGCGTTCTTTGCGACAGGGTAGGGGCTCTGACTTCCCAGACGGTAATACCGCTCATGTGGCGACAGCCGCCTCGGCTGTCGAGCGAAGCGAAGCGAGCAAAGAAGCAGTTTTAGATTGCAGATTTCAGATTGTAGATTGACTCTCAGGCACAGACGCGCGAGTGTTTGACTTTCAATCTGAAATCTAAAATCTGCAATCTCAAATCTGAATTCTGCCTTCTTACTTGTACCTTTCCCTGAGCTTCCTCGACTTCTCCTCCACTCCCCGCGCCAGCTTCTCCTTGTGCGCGTGCATCTTCTTCGCAATCGACTCATCGCTGAGCCCAATCATCTGCGCGGCGAGAATCCCCGCATTCGTCGCGCCAGGCTTTCCGATCGCAACCGTCGCCACCGGAATCCCCGCCGGCATCTGCACGGTCGAGAGCAGCGAATCCATCCCATTCAGCGACGTCGAAGGAATCGGCACGCCAATGACAGGAAGAATCGTATGCGCGGCGATGACTCCCGCCAGGTGCGCCGCCCCGCCCGCTCCGGCGATGATGACTTTGATCCCACGCTCCGCTGCCTTCTTCGCAAAATCCGCGCTGCGATCCGGCGAACGATGCGCCGAGGTCACATCAATCTCATGCGCAATCCCGAAATCGTCCAGCACCTTCCCCGCCTCGCGCATGATCTCCAGATCGGAATCGCTCCCCATCACAATCGAAACCAGTGGCTTGCTCATTGATCTCCTCAACGTTGTTTGGATTTGTCATCCTGAGCGAAGGTTTGTTTCGCGAAGCGAAGCAAACCGCAGTCGAAGGATCCCTACTGCTCTGCCGGGTGCCCCGCTTCTGGCCGGTTTTGCCAGAAGTGGGGACGTTCTCCAGACTCGCGACGCCCTACTTCTTCAGCGCTCTACCCGCGATATCCTTCCGATAATGCGCGCCCGCGAAATTGATCTTCCCGCAAGCCTCATACGCGCGTTCCACCGCAGTCTCCAGGTCCGCGGCACGCGCCGTTAACCCCAGCACGCGTCCGCCCGCGCTGTAGTAAGCCCCCTCGCGCTTCGACGTCCCGGCATGAAACACTTTCACGCCCTTCACCGCGTTCGCCTCTTCGAGCCCGTCAATCCGCTTTCCCTGCTCAAACGTCCCCGGATACCCTCCCGAAGACATCACCACGCACACCGACGCATCTCGCGTCCACTTGAAGTCACCATCACTCACCCGTCCGTCAATCGAAGCCTCGAGCGCGTCCACCAGATCGCTCTCCAGCCGCATCAAGATCGGCTGCGTCTCCGGATCGCCAAAGCGGCAATTGAATTCCAGCACCATCGGCCCGCGCGCGGTCATCATCAGCCCGCAATAGAGGACGCCCTTAAACTCGTTGCCCTCGGACTTCATACCGGCAACCACAGGCCGCGCGATGTGATTTACCAGCCAGTCGCGCATGCGATCGTCCACGATGTCCGCCGTAGAATACGCGCCCATGCCGCCGGTGTTCGGCCCGGTGTCGCCGTCGCCCACCCGCTTGTGATCTTGCGCGCCCACCAGCGGTGCCACGCGTTCCCCGTCGCTGAATACCAGGAACGAAAGTTCGTCCCCCTTCAGGCACTCTTCCAACACCACTCGCGACCCGGCGTCGCCCAGCATCTTGCCGCTCAGCATCTCGGCCGCGACGCTCGACGCTTCTTCTTTGCTTTTCGCGATGACCACGCCCTTGCCGGCCGCCAGCCCATCCGCTTTCACGACCACCGGAGTGTGGAAATGTCCCAGCGCCGATTTCACCTGCTCCATCGAATCGCAGATCGCAAAGGGAGCCGTAGGGACGTGATGCCGCTGCAGAAATTCCTTGGCAAAGCTCTTGCTCGATTCCAGCCGCGCCGCTGCCTGGGTCGGCCCAAACACGCGCCAGCCGCGGCGAGTGAACTCATCCACAACTCCGAGCGTGAGCGGCAACTCGGGTCCGACCAGGGTCAAATCCGGCTGCAGGCGTGTCGCCAGCGCGACCATCGAGTCAAGACTCTTCAGATCGGCCGGCAGACATTCGGCCTCGTCCGCGATGCCGCCATTGCCGGGCGCGCAATAAAGTTGCGAGACCCGCGGCGACTGCTTCAGCTTCCACACCAGCGCGTGCTCGCGCCCGCCTCCACCTAGAACAAGAACCTTCATAAAGACAAATCAGGTTAGGGGTTCCAGAGCAATGCTGTCAAACGCTTGGGGAATGGCTTATGTGGGGATAGGCGCCTTCGGCTGTCCGTCGAGCGGAGTTCGACTTCTCGCTTTCTCACGCAGTGTAGCCGTCCGCCTGAGCCCGCCGCGAGACGCTCCTTTCGGCCCCGTAACACTCCTTTAATCAGATCAGCGTACCGTGAAACGTTGCTGTAGGATGCTCACAATAGGGAATTTGATTAACCATAGTTAACATGTGTCGTATAGTATGGTTAAGAGTGTCTCTGGGGAAACGCCCAATTGAGTTGGTTTCGAAACCGGCGGCGCCGGGTCCGACGATATCTGGGGTATGACCCTGCGTCTCAAAATGAATGTCCGTAATTTCATTCTCGCGATGGGGCTTGCAATGATGTTGGCCCTTGCTCTCGTCATCCCTGCCTTCGCGCAGCAGACAGAGCCGCAAAGTCCGCAACAGCGCGTCGGCGCGCCTGCTACCGACCCGCAGGATCCTCCAGATGAGATCAACACAGAGTCCATGCTCCCGCATTTCAAAGACACGCGATTCTGGCTCTCCGGCCAGGCGAACTTTGTGTTTCAGACGCATCCCGATTTCCACGCGCCCTACAGCGGCGAGCACAGCCTGAGCCCTCGCTATGAGAAGGCCACCTCGCGCCTGCTGACGCTCTATACCGGCGTACGGCTCAACAACTCCACCGAGTTCCTCGTCGATATCGAAGAAGCTGGCGGCGCGGCGCTGAGCCAGGGTTTCGGCCTGGCGGGAAATGCCGACCTCGACATCGTGCGCAATCCGTCGCTCAGCAAGGCTCCGTATCTGGGCCGCGGAGAGTTCCACAAGGTGTTCGCGCTCAGCGAGGACAAGATTGAGAACCAGCGCAGTATGTTCTCGTTGTTCGAGGAACTCCCGCGCCGCCGCCTCGAACTCCGCTTCGGCAAATTCAGCATGCCGGATTCTTTTGATGTGAACTCCGTCGGCTCCGACACCCACTTCCAGTTCCTCAACTGGACCACCGACAATAACGGCGCGTGGGACTACGCCGCCGATACGCGCGGCTACACAGTCGGTCTGACCGCCGACTTCGAAGACCGCAATTGGGGATTCCGCTTCGGCGAAGGCCTCATGCCCAAGGTCGCCAACGGCATCGATCTCGTCTGGAAGCCGTGGCAGGCGCACGCGGAAAACTACGAATTCGAATTGCGGCATGGTGTGATTCCCAAGAAATCCGGCGTGGTCCGCCTGCTTGCCTACACCAACTTCGCCAACATGGGGATCTATCGCGACCAGGTTGTGAAGGCCGCCGAGGCCGGCACGACGCCCGATATCACCAACCATCCCTGGCACATCACGACGAAGTACGGCTTCGGCGTGAACTTGGAGCAGAATCTTTCACACTATCTCACCGCATTCGCGCGCTTCGGATGGAACGACGGCCGCACCGAGTCTTTCGCTTACACCGAAGTCGAGCAAACCTTCGCCGAAGGCGTTGGAGCCAACGGCGCTTGGTGGCATCGCAAGCAGGATCGTGCCGGAGTGGCTTTCGTCAGCAATGCCATCAAGAAAGATCATCAGAACTATCTCAACGCCGGAGGCCTCGGTTTTCTGCTGGGAGACGGCCATCTGAACTACGGCCGCGAAAATATCCTGGAGACCTATTACACGGTGCACATCTGGCGCGGGATTTACCTGGCGCCGGGACTCCAGCACATCGTCAATCCCGGCTACAATCGCGACCGCGGCCCGGTGATCGTGCCGTCATTCCGCGCGCATGTGGACTTCTAGCACATTCAGGTAGCGGCGTGGAAGAACGGCGCTTTAAGGGCCGCGTAAAACGCCCAGAATCAATACGGGCTTCAGCCCCCTGGGGTCGCCCTTCTGCGGCGGATAGAGTTTTCCCCAGCCTGTAGACGCCGAACACCAGATTCACGCAGCCGACAGCCCCTTAAGACCCTCGATGTCTATTCGCACCGTAGAGCTACATTAGGATCAACACGGGTAGCTCGGCGTGCTGGAATCCAACTGGCGACCGACGTGGCGGTCAGAAGAATCAGGGCGATCGCCACAAATGTCATAGGATCACGTGGGTTCACGCCGTTGAGCAAACCGCGCATGAGAGGTGCGGCAACCAGGGCCGCGACCATGCCGATCACGACGCCGGTTATGGCCAGAGAAATCCCGTTACCCAGAATCATCCTCAGAACATTGCTTCGCTGCGCTCCCAGAGCCATGCGAATCCCAATTTCCTGCGTCCGGCGACCCACCACGAACGAGACCACTCCGTACAATCCGACGATGGCCAACGATAGGGCAATCAGCCCGAAGGCTCCGCCCAACATTGCGACCATGCGAAACAAGAACAGGCCGTTGCTGGAGAACGCGTCCGACATTGTAAGCACCGACACGGGAGCGACCTCTGCGTCGACGGCGCTGATCTGCTCGCGAACGAAAGAGACTAGGGCCGTTGGATCACCCTTGGTTCTCAGTTGAATCGTCGCCCGTGAGCTTCCCTGCTGCAGATTGGGCAAATAGAAAACTGGAGGCGGGGATTGGCCGATTCCCCCATTACTCGAATCCTTCACCACACCGACGATCTGTAGCGGTACGTTGTCGCGCAACCGCAGGATGTGCCCAAGAGCCCGATCCAAGCTATCCTTGCCGACGATGTACGTGCGCGCCAGGGTTTCGTTGACGATGGCAACCTGCGGCGCTTTGTCGGTATCCCGCGCAGTAAACTCGCGTCCACTGAGCACAGGGATCTGCATGGTGGCAAAGTAATTTGGACCGATCTGATTGGTGTTGGTGTCCACGAACTTTTCGCCACCCGCGCTGGTGTATCCATCAATGGAGAGATCCCAGGAACCCCCCGAGAGAAACGGGACGTTGGCGGCCAAGGTAGCCGATGTCACTCCTGGAAGAGTCGACACCCGCTCCAAAATCTGCTGGTTGAGATGAGTGGCGCGCTCGTCCTTGTAACCCTGCAAGCTGGGATCCACGAAGACCAGCAGCATGTGGTCCGGGTTGAAGCCAAGGTCGGCTCTCTGCGCCTGCCAAAAAGCTTTCAGGAACAGTCCACCTGCGACCAGCAGAACCACCGAGAGCGCCACCTGCCCCCCAATCAAGATCCGGCGTGCAGCCGCGCTGTGCGACCGGCCACCTGCCCCTCGCGTAATGGCCGTGCTCCGGCCTTCCTTCACCGCCATGAATGCCGGCGCGACTCCAAACAGAAAAACCGCTGCGATGGAAGCAAAGGCGGCACAGCCCAAGACTCGCGTATCCAGGTGAAAGTCGGGGCCTGCGGGAGCAATCGAGTAGGGTAGAAGTGAGGCAAATCCCTTAATGCAAGCAGCCGCCAGCAGGACGCCCGAAGCACCACCCAGGATGGCGAGCACCGCACTCTCGGTCAGAAATTGACACACCAGGACTGCGCGTGACGCCCCCAAGGCCAATTGCATGGAGATCTCTCGCACGCGCGACGAGCCCCTCGCCATCATCAGGCTGGCCACATTCGCGCAAGCCATCATCAGAACCAGCACCACGAGCCCCATCAGAATAGCCGCCGGAGTTGTACTCCCGCCTTGCAGACGCCGGCTCATCTCCGTCCGGACAATGGCGACGGTATCCTTGTTGCTGTCGGGATATTCCCGTTCAAGAGTACTCATGACGACGTTCATCTCGGCCTGGGCCTGCGCGATCGTGACTCCCGGCCTCAAGCGTCCCAGCAGAGTGCATCCGCGATAGCTGCGGTGTGTAAGCGTGTCGCTGCCTTCGGGCGACACGGCTGCCGTCATCATCATGGGCAGATAAACTTCGGGACGAAACCAGAGATCGGCTCCCGAAAAAGATTTGGGTGTAACGCCAATGATGGTGAAGCTGTGGCCGCTCAGTTGAACCTGCTTGCCGATGATCTCCCGGTTGCCGGCAAACAATCGCCTCCACAGGGAGTAGCTGATGACCATCACCGGATATTTGCCAGGTGTCTGGTCTTCTTCCGGAAGAAATGCCCGGCCCAGTTCCGGTTGCACCCCGAGGGTCGAGAAGAAATTTCCAGAAACCAGTTGCCCCCAAACCACCTGCGGTTTGCCATCCGGAACAACTCCTGCAGGGTTCAGTCCGGCTGACATGTCTTGGCGCGTAGAAAGCGCTTGAAACGATTTGCTCCGGGTTGAGAGGTCGACCCAATCCAGGTAGGAGGATGCCCCGAACCTGGTCAAACGAGATGCCGCGATGTCGACCGTGACCAGCCCACCCGGATTCGGCACTGGCAAAGGGCGAAAGATGATGCCATCGACCAGGCTGAAGATGGCCGTGTTTGCCCCGATGCCCAACGCCAGAGACAGCACGACCACAATCGTGAATCCCGGTCTCTTACGCAGGCTCCGCAGGGAAAACCGCAAGTCGCGCCAGAGCGCGTCCAGAACAGAAATGGAATTCATTTCGTAGATCGTCTCGCGAATCCTGGCGGGATTTCCCAGCTTGCGGTACGCCGCAGTCCGAGCGTCGGCCGGAGACATGCCGGCTTCTACATTGCGATCAGTCTCTATCTGAAGGTGGGACTCGAGTTCGGCGGCGCGCTCCGTGTCCCATTGTTTGCGGTGGAAGAACCGTCGAATGCTCATGGGTTCTGCTCCGAATTCTCACTCTGCCGCTGGCTGCAGAATGCGCCCGATCGCCCGCACCAGTTGCTGCCAGCGATTGGTCTGAGCGATGAGTTGTTTTCGTCCTGCAGCCGTCAGCCGGTAATAGCGGGCACGGCGATTATTCTCCGACGTTCCCCAGAAGGCGGCGATCCAGCCCCGATCCTCAAGCCGATGGAGCGCAGGGTAGAGCGAACCGTGCTCGACCTGAAGAACATCTTCCGAACGCCGCTCGATGGCATAGGCGATGGTGTGACCGTGCGCAGGCCCTGCCGAGAGAGTACGTAAAATCAGCATGTCCAGCGTGCCTTGAACCATGTCGCTGTCAAGTGGAGGTGTGCCCCTCTTGGCCATGATGGGAATTATACTCAGGTAGATGTTCTATGGGAAGGAAAGTTTTCTTAGGCGTCTAAAGCCATGATCCCGATCATTCTTTCCCTCGCCCTTTCCTTCGTAGCCGCCCCCATCGCGAGGTATCCTTTCGCCGTCGCCGCTGCCCACTCTCCTCTATGATTTCGCTCAAATCCATAACCGGCCGTATCTCAATCGGTCCAAGTCCAAACTTAAAGCCTGGTTGCTGTGAGACAAGCTGAACGGCATGATTGAGGTCTCGCGCCTCAAGGATTTGAATGCCGCCAAGCTGTTCCTTGGTTTCCGCATAGGGGCCATCCGTGGTCGCGACTTTGCCGTTTTTCCAGTACAGGGTCAACGCGGTCTCCGGAGGCTGAAGAGGCACTTCGGCGACAAGATGTCCGTTGGCGCGCATATGGTCGTTGTACTCAAAGCATTCGTCGAACGTTCGGTGTCGCTCGTCCTCAGTCATCCCTTCGAATTTCCCTGGCTCGAGATATCCCAGACAGATGTATTTCATCCATTCCTCCTTGTTCCTGTGACTCAGAGCCGTAGCACATCGTCCTGTCATCAGATAGTCGTTCGGGAGACCGAAAATCGACATCTACTCTATTTTTTTGCCTCGTCAGAGTAATCTGTGGATCAGATGCGTTCGAATGGCGGCCGGAAGTTAGGCTCGCCCGGAGGTCCGCATGCTCTGGTTCTACGAAGCTTTCTTTCCCGTGGTCTGGATCGTTTTTGTTCTCTACTGGCAGATCAAAGCTGCGGATACCAAAGCCACCCAGCGTCTCGAGCCCGCAGCCTCGCGCATCCTCCGCGTCCTCATCTTCCTGATCGCGATCTCTTTACTCTCGATACCTCGCATCCCGCTGCCCTGGCTTTACGTCCAGCTCTGGCCGCAGGGTTATTGGCCATTCTGGCTGGGAGCCGCGCTCACCGTCGCCGGCCTTCTCTTCGCCGTCTGGGCACGCGAGCACCTCGGCCGCAACTGGAGCCGCTCCGTCACCATTAAGCAGGGCCACGAGCTGATCACCACCGGTCCCTATGCCGTGGTCCGTCACCCAATCTACACTGGCATTCTGACCGGATTTCTTGGCATGGCGATTGCGATCTCCCAGGTGCGCGGGTTCATCGTTTTCGTCCTCATCTTCCTCGTGTTCTGGGTCAAGCTCCGCATGGAGGAGCAATGGATGCGCTCCCAGTTCGGGGAGACGTACGCTACCTATGCCCAACAAACCGCCGCCCTGGTGCCCTACCTCCTATGATCGCCTGCACCCCTTCGCCAGGAACGCGAAGAGCAACGGGTGGAAGAGCGACGGTGGCCCATTCTAAACGTCGCGCCCTTTGCGACGTTTAGAGTGGGGATTCTGACTTTTCTAGAGTGAGCCACCCACCGTGGAAGAGCGGCCCTTCAAGGGCCGCGTTGAGCGTATGAAATTCGAGGGGGCTTCAGCACCTGCATTGCTGTTCGCTCGGGAGAGATCGGGAAGGGCCCGAGTCCGCTCCTGCCAATGCAGAGCGCCGACGGGGTCCCGGGCTTTTGGCCTTGCGGGGTTTGTAGGGACAGCCGCCGTCGGCTCTCCAGCGGACCAGCTGTACCGGTCCGCAGCGTTACCAACACAGCGAGTGCCCGGTTCCTTCGCGTTTTTACGAAGAGCCTGCCCTGAACTTGTCGAAGGGGGTGAAGAAAAACTGGGGACGGACAGGCGAGCCAGTTCTTGGGATTCCTACTTGACTAAATGAACTAAGCCTTCTCGTTCTTCGAAGATTGTCGGGGAGTTAGCAATCGCGAGCGACAACTGGGGACACGCCATCTGTCCCGGGTTTCCTAGAACGCGATGGAACCGGGCGGTTGAAGGGACTCCACGACTCGCATTTCGCAGCGTATGTGCTGTAGCTTGTTATCGTGAGATGGCATGCCAGTTTGTTTTGTATCGCCGCAGCCGGGATAGTCGCCCTTCTCCTCCTGGTCCACGCGAATAGTCAGCCGGCGGCGCCTTCGCAGCCAGTGTTCCGATCCTTTCAGCGTGCCCAATTGCTCGAGGACAAGGGCGAAACGTCGGCCAGCGTCAGCGTCGGCGATCTCAATGGCGACGGCCTTCTCGACATCGTCCTGGGTAAGGGCCGCCACTGGCCGCTCTACAATCGCGTGCTGCTGAATGATGGCAAGGGCGGTTTCATCGCGAGCAACCTCGGCACCGCTCCGGAC
The DNA here is from genome assembly GCA_963836945.1 of uncultured Acidobacteriota bacterium. Classification (GTDB taxonomy): domain Bacteria; phylum Acidobacteriota; class Terriglobia; order Terriglobales; family Acidobacteriaceae; genus Sulfotelmatobacter. Next base: position 891,729 of record CAWILL010000014.1, on the reverse strand, counting down.
CGAACCTATTCCGCGGCCCTGGCAGACATCGATCGCGACGGCGACCTGGACATTATCATCAGCAACGATGCACCTGATCGCAAGCTTGTCTACCTGAATGACGGCAAAGGACACTTCACCGAGGCCGGTACATTCGGCAGCCCGAACTGGAGTACGCGTTATGTGACACTGGCCGACCTGAACGGCGACGGCTATCCGGACATCGTGGCCGCCAACCGCGGCGAGTATCCCGACCTCGTGGACCGCAAACCTGGCGAGGGCCCCCACGTCCCCACTCCAAGTTTCGTCTGCCTCAACGACGGCAAGGGCCACTTTCCCGCCTGCGAAGCGCTCCCCACAGAATCGGCAACATCCATCGTAGCGGCCGATCTCGACGGCGATGGAGCACTCGACCTGTTCGTCCCGCACCGCGACGGCGGCCAGAGCATCATTTTGTGGAACGATGGGAAGGGTCATTTCCCGACATCTACGAAAGTTGGGCCGGCCGCTGCCTGGATCCGCATCGGTGCCGCCGGCGACTTCGATGGGGACGGGCGGCTGGATCTGGCGATCATCGACGAGCAAAAAGGAGGCGCCTACGTGCTCTTCAATCGCGGAGGGCGCAACTTCGGAGATCCCGTACAACTTCCTGGGCCGCCGCGGCCGCCCTACGCGCTGGCAGTGGCGGATCTCAATCGCGACGGCCGACCGGACATCATTGTTGGCTGGGTCCACCAGCCGGGATCCGTCTACTACAACACCGGGCAGGGACACAGCTTCCATGAGGTCCCCTGGAACGACGGCAAAGGGGTCGTCTACGGCATGTCGTTTGCCGACTTCAATGGTGACGGTTGGCCCGACATTGTGGCGGCGCGGTCGGACGCCCCGAACGGAATCTGGTTCAGCACACCACCAGCCTCGGGGCAGTAATTGCTTCCGATTGGTCAAAGAGACTTGCGGACAGAGAAACTTTGGGACCCATGGACGTTCCCGGATTTTCACATCCGAATGTTTATGGACTTCCGGTTTGGACTGCGCCTGCACGCTCGTAATTCACGATGATGACGCCTTTCGAGGTGACTGTGCTCTCCGTCACCTTGAATGCCGCCGGGATCGTGCCATCGGCAAACAATCGTTTTCCACTGCCCAACGTTACCGGAAATATCTTCAGCCAGAACGCATCGACCAAATCATGCTTCATGAGCGTCTGCACGAGATTTGCGCTTCCGTAAACGTGCAAATCCGGCCCTTCCTGTTGCTTGATTCTGGTGATTGTTTCCGCGATATCTCGTTGAGAAAAACGGACGGCTTCCCTTCGTGAGAAGTCATGGTATTCGAGGCGACGTACTTGGTCGCTGTCATGACAGCCGGCCAAATGTCGCTATGCTGCGGCCAGAATGACGCCCAAATATCAAAGGTCTTCCGCCCCAGCAACAAGTCAAACGGCAGGCTCATCTGCTTTTTTACGGCCGCTGAAGAAACAGTGTCGTCACGCGGACCCGTCCACCCACCATACGCGAAGCCGCGACTGGTATCCTCCTCCGGCCCGCCTGGGCCTTGTATGACACCATCGAGGGAGATAAATTCCAGCACATTGATCTTTCTCATGAGTGAGTTCCTTTCGAGTCCTATTTGCCTTGGTCGTAGTAGCCAAAACAGAGGTATTTCACTGTTCTTCCCCTAATAGCGGATGGAACGAACCGGCAGCAGAGCGTTGCGCCGGCTCGTTCATCTCGTCACCAGGGCGAGTGTTCCGAGGCCGCAGTGACCAGATTGTTTACTTGCTTTCGCTGGGTTCTTGTTCCGGAGCCGGGTAGAAAAGAAGCTCGCGCACCTCGCCGGCCACATCGCAGGCGATGGCAGCCTTCTTCGCCCATGCGAGTGCCTCATCCATATTGGCGGCTTCCAGTATCCAAAATCCGCCCATGTGTTCCTTGGTCTCGGTGTAAGGTCCGTCGGTGACGAGCACCTTGCCGTCGGACCGCTTTCGCAGCGTCTTTGCGTTGGCGGCCGGGGAAATGCCGCAGGCGAACTTCCTCGCGCCGGCAGCAATCAATTCGCGGTTGAGCGCGTGGATCTCTTCCATCATCGCTTCGGTTACGGTGGACGGGTCGAAGTCGTCGGGGAGGTAGTTAGCAACCAGATATTGTGGCATGACTTTTTCTCCTTGGTTTCTGTGGTTTGTTCCCGATGACTCGTTTCCTGTTTACTCAGGAGCCGTAGCGCATCGTTCTTTTGTCCTATAGTCGTTGGGGAGACGGAAAATCGACAGCCATCCCAATTTTTTATTTCAACTGCCGAATCCGCTCCTGCAGGAATTGCCGCTCTGGCTCCTGTTGGGTCAGCGCCAGCGCCTTCTCGTAAGACGCCCGAGCCTCAGCGGTCCTGCCGAGCCTGCGGTACAACTCTGCACGGGCTGAATGCGCCAGGTAGTAATTTGCTAATTCGCCATGCTCCAACACCGCGTCGATATGCGTCAGACCGGCCTCTGGACCATCGCACATGGCAATGGCCACCGCACGATTGAGCTGTGCAACTGGCGAAGGATGAATTCGTACCAATCGGTCGTAAAGCGCAACAATCTGCCGCCAGTCGGTCGCAGCGGCCGATTCCGCCTGCGCATGAACGGCCGCAATCGCAGCCTGCAGTGTGTAGGAGCCGAAGCGGCGGGACTGCAGGGCCTTCTCCAGCAATGCCACTCCTTCGGCGATCTGCTCTTTGTTCCAGAGCGCGCGATCTTGATTTTCCAGCAAAATCAGCTCGCCGGTCGGAGAGGTTCTCGCGGCGCGACGGGATTCCTGTAGCAACATCAGGGCAAGCAGCCCAATCACTTCCGGCTCTGGCCGGAGTTCGGTCAGCAAACGGCCCAGTCGAATCGCCTCGCCGGTTAGCTCAGCCCGCGTTACCTCCGCTCCCGCCGCAGCCGAATAACCCTCGTTAAAGACGAGATAGATGACATGAAGCACCGCGCCCAGTCGCTCCGGCAATTCCTGCGGCGTCGGCACCTCGTACGGAATCGGCGTCTCTCGAATCTTTGCCTTGGCGCGCACAATGCGCTGCGCAAGCGTGCGCGGAGTGGTGAGGAAGGCCTTTGCGATCTCCTCGGTTGTCAGCCCACACACCTCACGCAAGGTGAGCGCAACGCGCGCTTCCGGCGCGAGAGATGGATGACAGCAGGTAAAAATCAGGCGCAGCCGGTCGTCTTCGAGGCGATCATCCTCAAGGCTGTCCTCTTGATTGGACTCCGCCGAACTCCATTGTGCTTCGAGATGTCGCGCGAGCTCGTCTTGAGAGGCATCAAATCTTGCCCGTCGACGCAAAGTATCAATGGCTTTGAATCGGGCCGTTGAAATCAACCATGGGCGCGGGTTGCCGGGTACTCCACTCCCCGGCCACAGACTTAGCGCAGCCGCAAAGGCTTCGTGCATCGCCTCCTCGGCAAGATCAAAATCACCGAGCAAGCGAATCAGAGTTGCCAGGATTCGTCCCGAATCCACGCGATAAAGGGAGTCGAGCAATTCGCGTATCTGGTCATGTATCTGCTCGGGGGAACGCTCGGACATGACGACGACCTTAGCAAACCATAGGCTTCGGGGACTCGAGCCATTTGTGAGATAGGTTGTAGGCTAGCGTGCCGTCCACCCTCCATCGATGAGAATCGTGTCCCCTGTAATAAGAGACGCGGCGCTGGAGGCAAGAAAGACGACTGCGCCCGCCACATCCATCGGCTCACCAATTCGGTGCAAGGCAGCAATACGCTCGATCACATCGGAGCGGAATTCAGGGTCTGCAAGCGCGCCCTCCGTCCCTGGAGTGCGAATGAATGTTGGTGCCACCGCATTCACAGTGATGTTGTATTTTCCCCACTCGACGGCAAGGCATTTCGTAAGGTGCGAAATGGCAGCCTTCGTCATGCAGTATACTGACTCGGTCGGCAAGGCCACGAAGCCGGCTTGCGAACTCAGGTTGATGATGCGGCCACTCTTCTGTCGGATCATCACTCGTCCTGCAGCCTGGCTGGCAAAAAATGTTCCCTTCAGATTCACCGCGAGCGTCAGATCGAAGTCCTCTTCGCGCACGTTCTCGGCGAGATTGTCTGGGGCAAGTCCCGCGTTGTTGACCAGAATGTCGAGCCTTCCTAGCTTTGTGACAGTATTGTCAGCCGACTGAAATATCTGATCGAGTCGTCGGACGTCCATCTGCAACGGCAGGGCACGTCGACCCATAGCTCCGATCTGATCGGCAACGTCTCCGCCTGCATTCACATCCCGCAGGCCCAGTGCGACGTCGGCGCCGGCATGAGCCAGCGCCAGTGAGATCGCTCTGCCTAAACCACGTGCAGCCCCGGTTACCAGGGCCACTTGGCCCGTGAGATCAAAGCTCGGAAAAACCATCGCCAACGCCTCCCATTCGCGCGGGCCTGTACAGTCCTAATCCTCTCCGCGTGTCTTTCGAGTGATGTGACTGAGTGTACTTCCTGTCACCCAGGAAAAAGAAATCGGTCGCGTTCAGGTAGGTATGTTCCGTTTGCCGGCCAACCTTACGTCGGGATTATTTCCCGCTTTCCCCTGCCAACTATGCGCGGGCAGAGGTCCCAGTCATTGAGCCACTGCAGCGAACATTTCTACGATCTCTCACCGGCAACTGCGCAAACATCCTTGTCGCAGCCAGACTGATTTCGCGGACCAGGTTGTCTTATGCTTGTCGAAGGGCAACGGAGGGCTCCACTTGTGTGGCGCGGCGAGCGGGACCCACACAAGCAAGAAGGCCAACTAGGAGCACGATGGCGGTGACAGCTCCCAAGGTCCACGGATCGGTTGCCGTGACGCGCCATAGCTGATTCTGAATCAGGCGAGTTACCGCCCAGGCCAGGAACAGCCCAAGAACCGCGCCCATTCCGAGGAGCACCGTACCTCTCCGAAGGACCGAACGGAGCACATTGCGTTGCTGCGCACCTAGCGCTATGCGAATGCCGATTTTACGCGTTTGCAGCGACACGTTGTAGGCCATGACGCTATACACGCCAATGATCACGAGCAAAAGAGCTATGCTGGCAAAGGCCGAAAGTGCGATGAATTCGAATTCCGGCTGAGCGGAGTAATACTTTTGAAAGTTCGTCTGGAGAGAGCCTAGATCTTCTGAAAGCGTGACGTCGTGATCCATGGCCCAGACTTGCCGGACAATCGCGCCGGAAAATTCATTAGCGTCTCGCGCCGTGCGGATATCGATGGAAGAAACAAATTGCTGCGCAATGGTGCCGGGAAAAAATGCCGTCGGCTGAACCTGTTGCTCGATGCCACTGTCCCTGACGTTTGAGACGACACCCACAATCTCGAAGTAGGTTTTTGCAGGAGATTTGGTAAGCTCGCCGCCAGACTGTGTGGCGGCCGCGGCCTGGGCCTGCTGTTCCTCATACTCGGGAAAGTCGATCCTTTGACCCAGCGTATCGTCTTTTGAAAAGAATTTGCGCGCGAAAGCTTCATTCACGACGATGACTTTGCGCCGCCCGGCCTGGTCTTCGTCTGAAAAAGTTCGACCATGTAGCAGGCCAAAATTGAATATTTGAAAAAAATCTTTGCCAACCAAATTCCAGCGCGTCTGTGGCGTTTTGCTGTCCGCCTGACCTGGTATTGACACCAGCGTTTGGGAGCCGCCGGCTCAGGCCACAGAACCGCGGTTGCATCCAGTACTCCGGGCAAAGTTCTTACCTTCGCCAAAAGTTCATCGAAGAACAGCTTCCTCTGTTCACGTTTTTCGTACCTGCCGGGCGGAAGTTCCAAATGGACAGGGAGAATGTTCCGCGGATCGTAGCCCAGGTTCACATGCGTCATTCCGAAAAATGAACGCAGTAGCAAGCCGGCGCCAGCCAAAAGCACAAGGGAGAGCGCAACTTCCGCCACCACTAACGCAGCACGCAACCCTCCGTGCTGCAAGCCGGCACCTGTGCCCAATCCCGAGCATACCAACCGCGGTTGCAACGGCCGTGCCTCGACACGAAGAGCCGGGTATAAGCCGCAGAGCATGGTCGCGGTGAAAGCAAGACCCATACCAACCCCCAACACGATCCAGTTGATTGCGATTACCGATTCTTGCGGGAAGTTGTTATGAGGAATCAGGGGAACGAGTTCTTTAATTCCGAAGTACGCGAGGGCGCAACCGGCAGCACAGCCGGTGCCTGCCAACACGAAGCTTTCAACTAAGAGTTGGTGAATCAGGCGCCAGCGGCTGGCACCGAAGTGATGCGCGCACGGCGATCTCGCGGTCGCGCGCGGTGGCGCGGGTGAGCAGCAGGTTCACCACATTGGTGCACGCAATTGGAAATAGAAGGAGCACTGCCCCAAGCAGCGGATAGAGCACGCTAGTGAACATTGGCGTGACGCGATCCTGAAACGACCGTGCCGACACGCGAAACTGCTTCGGAAAATCGTTGGGATATACCTTCGCCAGGCGATGGGCCACGATATCCAAGTCCGCAGCGGCTTGCGCTATGGTGACTCCCGGCTTCAGATAGCCGAGCGGCCAGACGTAGGCCTCCTTAAGAGTGGGATCCTTTACGATCTCACTACGATCCATCGGGAATGCCGTAAAAATGTCGGTCCAACCCGGGCGAAAACGCGGCGGCATGATGGCGATCAACGTGTAGAAGGTGCCACTGAGATTGAAGGTCTTCCCCAGAATGTTCGGATCGCCGTTGAACTGATTCTTCCAAACCTGGTACGTCATCATGAAGACTGGGGGCGCACCTGGTTTGGTGTCCTCGGGCGTGATCAAACGTCCTAATAGGGGCTTCACTCCTAAGAACTGATAGGAGTTAGCGGTCCCGCGCGTGACGCTCCACTGCGTCGTTTGGTCATCGTGGATATAGTGCACGTCGGTGCCGGTGCCGCCCTCCATGTCCGCGAAAACATGGTTCTGGTCTCGAAAGTCCAAAAGTTCGGGGATCGTCATCGTTTCACGACCCCAACTTTGGCCGGGCTCATCCATTGAGAAGCTCACCATGCGGTCGTAATGTGCGTAGGGGAAGGTATCGATGAGCACGCCGTAGACGACGCTGAAGATTACTGTGACCGAGTCAATGCCCAGCGCAAGCGCGAGTACAGCCAGGAGCGTGAAGCGCTTGTCTCTATTGAGACTATGGAGGGCAAACCGTAGATCTCGCCACACCCATCCGAGAAGTTTTTCCACCTCACACCCCTGGGTCCTGCTGACACTCAGTCGTGCCTCAAAATGATACCAACGACCATCGGTGCTGCAGCCCAACCGAAGCGGGATAGCAGTTTGATTTCCGGTCTCTTGGTCAAGCAATCGCTATGTTTTTCTGTTAGTTAAGCGGCTCCGAAGATCGTCTGAATTGTCCGACATGAGCTGTCATCGTCCGAAACCGAACACTCATTTGGCCGTTAGGCAGCTGGATGGGTCACAGGTCTGCAATCAGAAATGGGTAGTCGGCAATCCGGAGATTTTCGATCCGCCGCCCGAGGGGGAATCGTGTCAAATTGGCGAGAAATCGCGATGCGCTCGTTGATCCATCACAGGTGTGCCGGGCGGAAAACGCCAGCTCAGATGCATCTCGCGTGAAGACATCGGTGGCTTGTCGGCAGCTTGGCCGGTGAGGCGCCTACCGCTTACTTTGCCATCTCCGCGTTGAATTGCTGGATCAATCCGTAGCACTCGCATGCGGAACTCTCCAGCTTCTTGCGGTTCAGAACCGTGACTGAGCCGTGCGAGTAATCGATGATGTGCTTCTTGCGCAATCCGCTTGCAGCCAGGCTCACACTGGGGCGATCGGTGCCCAGCATCGTCGCCAGAAATTCGTGCGTGATTCTCAGCAAGCCGGAACCGACGCGGTCCTGAATCAGAAGCAGCCAGCGCGCCAGCCGCTGCTCCAGATCATGCAATCGGTTACAACCCGCCGTCTGTGCCGCTTGCAATCCGTGAACGGTGGCGTAGCGGCTCAGCAGTTTCTGCAGTTGGGGACTCGTTTGGAGCGCGGCCTGCAAGCTGTCGACAGGCAGCTGGAACCCGTCTCCAGTGACCTGCATAATGGCCTCGTGCGGACTGTGGCGGATGCCCACCGCGACTGGAATCGGCGCAAACCCTTCGTTCCCGATCACGCCAACCTCAACGCTTTCCCGGTGATTCGTGTTGAAGACCAGCGATGCCATACCGCTGTTCAGAAAGTAGGCGTATTCCAACTTCTTGCGCGGTTCGTGCAGCACGGTGTAGTGCGGCAGATCGAGGTAGTGCAAACCGTCCCGGATCATGGCGAATTCTTCGTCTGGAATCGACAGCAGTATGGAGTTGGCGATGGGTTTGCCTTCGAAATTCGTCCGCTCGCCCGGACGCGTGACCTGAGATTCCATCGACTTACCGACTACCGGAGTGTTCTTTCGCAAAGTAGCCTCCGTGCGCATTTCCAAATTGTGCTTGGGGTTGAGATGCCGACTGAAGGTCGCAGGAAATTGCTGAAAATCATGTACTTACGCGTTGCTCCGCCCTCAAGGAATACAGGATTTTCCTTATTCCACTGTCCGCGTGCGGTGCATTAGTTTGTCGGGAGTCCTACAATGTTGTTTTGCCGTCGCGTAAGCAGTGCGGTGCCGCGCCCTCGTCCCCGTTGACCTTTTTGCATGCCAGCCCGGATCCTGATCGCCGACGATAACGACATCTTCCGCAAGGCGCTCCGCCAACTCCTCGAAGGAGCCGATCACTGGGAAATCGTCGAGGTATTAGATGGCGACCAAGCCGTCACAAAATCGGTCGAAACTCGGCCGAACGTCATCATCCTCGATCTTGCCATGCCGGGCAAAGACGGGTTTGCGGCCGCCCGTGACATATCCGCATTGCTTCCTGCAATTCCAATCCTAATGTGCACCATGCATATGTCGCCCCTCGTGGAAGCTGAGGCGCTGAAATCCGGGATCCAAAAGGTATTTTCCAAGACCGATAGCGCACTGCTCGTGCCCGCAATCCGGCAACTGCTCAATCCGGCCCCGCCGACCGATGAGGGTACCGCCATAGAGATCCTTGCGCCCGCGGTCATCTCGGACCCGGAGGTGACAGCACCTTCGGACACAGCGACCGCCGAGCCTGCCGGCAGCGATGCCGTGCCGCCAGTAACACCCGAGAATGCGGCGTAGAAGGCTAACCCCTCACACACACTTTGACGCAAGCTCGTTCCCGGTGTATCTATAGAGCCCTGCGATGCGCCGCGGAGTTCTGCCAATTCTTTGCGTGCTGGCCGCACTGGTCTCGACTGCCTCGGGACAGACAGATGCCTGGCTTGAAGTGCGTACGGCGCATTTCCTCGTCGTCAGCAACGCGGCGGAAAAAGACGCCCGTCTCGCCGCGCACAAATTCGAAGCCATGCGCTCGCTGTTTCAGCGAGTCTTTCCCGAGGCCGATCTCGACACCGCCTCGCCCATCCTCGTGCTTGCGGTGCAGGACAAACGCTCGATGCAGGCACTCGATCCCTCGTCTTATCTGGGCAAAGGGCAGGTCAACATCATCGGATACTTTCTCTCCGCCCCCGAGAGAAGTTACATTCTGATTCTGCTCAATGCGTCGGGTGCACACCCCTACGCGCCCATCTATCACGAGTACGCGCACTTCGTCTTCAGCCGCCTACATCACTGGATGCCGCTCTGGCTGACCGAAGGCATCGCCGAGTATTACCAGAACACGGAATTCTTCGAAGACCATGTCCGGTTAGGCAAAGGCGATCCCGGAATCCAGCACACCATCGACTACAACGCGCTGCTGCCGCTCTCCACCGTGTTCGGTGTCGATCCGCACTCCTCCTACTATCACGAGCAGGACAAGGGTTCCATCTTCTACGCCGAATCGTGGGCGCTGACACACTACCTGAAAGACAAGGACGAGCTGGAAGGCACGCACCGCCTGAACGACTATCTGGATCTGTTGCAGAAGAATGTCGATCCCATGGCAGCCGCGGCGCAGGCGTTCGGCGATCTCGACGAGCTCGAACTCAATCTCAGAAGGCACGCGGCCAGCGGTCAGTATCAGGTGAGCGAAATGCCGGGCACGATCGATGTCGACGATTCGTCGTTCATCGTGCAGCCACTCTCGCAAAGCCAGGCTGATGCCCGGCGGGCCGAACTCCTCGCCCATGTCGGACGCACCAGCGACGCCCGCCCGCTGCTCGACGACGTGCTGCGCAACGATCCCTCCAACGTGGGCGCAAGAGAGACCTTGGGATACGTCGCCTTCCGCGAGCAGAACTTCGACGAAGCGCGGAAGTGGTGCCTGCAGGCGATCAAGCTCGATCCCAACAGCTTCGTGGCACATTACTTGTTCGCCGCGGCCTCCATCCGGAAAGGCGTGGTGGACAAGGCTTCGCAGGCGGCGGTGGAAGAAAGCCTGCGCACCGTGATCAAGATCAATCCTTCGTTCGCTCCCGGTTACGACGCTCTGGCAATCTTCTATTCGCAGCGCGGCACCAACCTGACCGAAGCGCGCGACCTGATCGAACGGGCGGTGCAGCTTGGTCCAGGCGTGCCTGAGATCCGCATCGATGAGTCGCAAGTCCTGGCGAGCATGAAAAAGTCCAAGGAAGCGATCGAGGTCCTGGAGCTTGCCGTCAAGATGTCGCAAACGCCCGAGCAACTGGCTGCCGCCGAGAATGTGCTGGAAAATCTGCGGAAGTACGATGCGGTGCGCTCGAAGATGCGCGCCGAGAACAAGGCCGCGGTTCCGACGCGGATCGGCGCGGCGCCCGCCGGCACAAACAAAGGCACCGTACCGGTGGAAACGCCTCCCATCCCTATCGATTCCCCGGACGTGGAATACACCGACGCAGCCAAGGCGGCGAAATTCGAAGGCACTGGCGTGGTGATGGTGACCGTGGGCATCGACGGAAAAGCCAGCAACGTCGTGGTCACGAAGAAGATTGGCATGGGCATGGACGAACGCGCAGTCCAGACCGTCAGCCGGTGGAAATTCGATCCCGGCCGCCGCTATGGCAAGCCGGTAGTCAGCCGCTTGCGTCTCACACTGACCTTCAAGCTGTTCGGAAACGACTCGCAGAAGTTTATCGACTTGTCGCAGAAGGCGCAGGCCGGGGATCCAGCCGCGGAGTTTGAATTGGCCAACGCGTTTTTTGCCGGACACGACATCCCCAAAGACGAAGCGCAAGGAATGGCTCTTCTGGAACGCGCCGCCCGTAGCGGATATGCGCAAGCCCAATTTCAAATGGGAGAGCGCACCTACGGCGACGGCAACGCCGCCGAGAACTACGTCGCAGCGTACGTCTGGTACACGCAGGCGCAGCGCAGCGGTTCCGACCAGGCCGAGGCGAAAGTGACGGAACTCGAATCTCGCATGACCCCCGACCAGCTCTCGGAAGCCCGTAAGAAGCTGGAGCCGGGGAAGCCTTAACGCCGCCGTGGCTGTGGTCGGTTTGCGCGGGCAAGATGCCCACGCCACAGCCGCCGCGGACGGCGGCGCTACGTAGTGCTGGACGGGGTAGTGCGCGAATGTAGTGCGGTGGGAAAGTAGCGCCGGCATCCTGCCGGCTGTGGCGGGGACATCTTGCCCCCGCATTCTGATCCGAATCACAATTGCAGCCGGTTCAACAAAATCTTGTCGATAGGCAGAAGTTACACGATCGAGCTTAACTTGCTGAAATCATTCACAAAATGAATTCCAAAACCTTTCCGGGGTAATACCCTCAATTTGCCATTCTGAAGTAGAGAATAGAAATCGAACAGGCGCGGCCTACAGGTCGCGCCTTTTTATTGGGGGCAAAGTTCGACTACGACACTAGATGATGGGCAGGCCCCGGCCCACCGTTCCGCGTCCGAGTCCCCGAAGGCACGGAATAATTCAGCCCAGGGCGTAAGCCCTGGGTAAGCCGCAAACAACGGCATCAGTCCCGGAGGGATGACAGAAAAGCAGAGCCGGCAATCAATTCACGGTTGATGTAGCGCCGGGTACGATTCGGAAGGTCAAGGAAACCCACGCAGGCGGCACCCGTGGAATCCCACCCTTGACACAGAACGTCAAGGGTGGGGCACCCGGCTAGCAATTTCTCTCCGGGCGCTCGCTCTGCTCAGGGGACGGACGAATGCGTCCCTCCCTACACGGCTGTCCCACACAGGCGATGGGTGCCTGAATCCAAGTTCCACATGCGAGAGAGCTCCGTCTTTAATGGAATCGAAATCACGGACAATCGTGATTCTGCGAGTCTATTGGTCTGCATGCCTGGGCCTTGAGCAATTCCAAGAGAGAATCCCGGCGATCGTGAAAGGCCGCAAGTGTGCTGTCAGGGATCGCCTTGTCTGGCTATGGTTTCATCAGGTGGTCGTAAATCAGTTGATAAGGCTCGGGTCGTACTCCTAGATCTCCCCGGAACGGACGGTCGAGGGCGAAGGTCATGAAGATGACCAGCCCGATGAACATGGCCAGAAGCGTTAGCAAGATCTGGTGCAAGCGCACATCCTCGACCTTGAAAAAGAAGGAAGTGCTTAGGCTGATGACCGCGCCCACAAGGACCACGGTCCACATCACACCCGGCAAACCGGTGCTCACGGCATCGAGGCGCAGGCGGCGGGCCTGGATCATGTTCTTATAGGCGCGGAGTGCCTCAGCGTGGAGAAGTTTCTGGCCCTCGGTCGCAGGCTCGAACATCGCCAGCATGCTCTGAAAGCGGTTCATCCGCTCAACGCCAGCGTTCGGAACCTGACCGTGCTGCTGCAAAGGCCAGGCCTCGCGGATCACGTAGTCGACGTAATCACGCAGTTCCTTCTGTAACTGGGAGCGAATCGGCTCGGGATAAGCGCTCACATCCCGGTGCAGCACGGCTAAGGTGGTCGCCTCTTGTGAAATGATCTTCGACACGTCGGCGTAGGTCTCGAAGACGTTCACCGCGATCAAATGCAAGCGCCAGTCCGTAGAAGACCATCACGCTATGCACCATGGCTCCGCTAAAGTGGGCGTCCTCGTGATCAATCCGCAGATGTGGCAACACGTAACGGCGAACGAAGAGCAATCCGCCGATCGCAAACAGGCACAGTGATCCGACGATGGCCGGTCCGGTAATAATCAACGGGAGATCGAAGATGGATTCAAGCATGGGGCGGGCTTCAATAACGCTCTCACTTCAATACGGGCGCCGTGGTTCGGCAACTGTCAATAGTGCCAGCGTTCTGCTTTCAAATCAGCCAGATGCCGCCGGTATCACGGGAAAGCGCAGGTACGTGTTGAAACCACGCCTTTCCCTCAGCCTCCGGTGCGGGCGGTCGTCAGTTGGGCTTGCTCGCGTTTGACGAAGCACTCCATGTGGGCTTCTTTGCCGGGATGCATTCGGACAGAGGGGCGATCAGCCTTGGTGATCGGCTTCCCGCAAATCACACAGATGGTTTTCTTACTGCAAGTCTCCTTCCGCATAAAGGGACTCCGCACCCATTTTTGACATCTACACTTGCGGGCACCTTACACAAGAGAGGTTGCGTTGTCAGTGATTGTGCGCACCGGTGTCAAGGGGTTTGCGAGCGCTGAGTCGAAGCACGCGGATGGGTGACGGTCGACACTTCTCTCTCGAACCGCGCGCTGTATGAGTTCGGAAGCCTCTTTCTGCGACGCTAAGGCTGGCATTTGCACCCTTCCGCGACCTGCGCCTGCCGATAGCCTAGTCAATGTCGCGGAAAGGAGGGGTGAAGCGTGGTCGCTTTTATAGACGGAATTCTCGCGGTCGCCTATGTCGTACTGGCGATTCACCACGTCAAGCAGTTGCTTACGTTCGTGAAGTGACGGTGACGCGGCGGCTGGGGAAGACTCCAGCCGTTTTCTATTTTTACATAGAGCTTAACTTTGGTCAGTGTCGGCGCATTCGATAGCGAGGGTGATCCACTGAAGGCGGACGGCTAGGGCTATGAGGGCTTCATTCGTCGGCGCGGTGTAGCGGTCGTGCATACGGCCTAGGGCGTCGGTGACGGAGCGGTGGGCAAGGCGAGGTGTCCAGCGGCTTGCCCGGAGGGACGACAGAAAAGCAGAGTAGGTAATCAACGCACGATTCATATAGCGCCTGGGCACGATTCGGAACGTCAGGGAAACACACGCAGACGCCAACCGTGGAATCCCACCCTTGACACAGAACGTCAAGGTGGGGCATCCGGCCAATCGACACGAAGTTCTCCAGAATACGCCAGGCTCGCAGCTTATCGAACTACCAGTTGGGGTTGCTTTTCGCCGCCAATTTCAATGGGACCTTGATCTCCTTTCTCGCTGGAAACGAAACTCCTGGAATGACCCCTGTTGTACCTTCCCCGCAGATGCGCAACTGACCGGATACAAGATTTAATCGTTGGAGCGTTCACAAAATTGGGGGTTCTGGTCGAACTCAAAGCCAGGCCGTGGCGTCTGGCAATTGTACGGAGAGAACAGATGCAGGAATTCACCTGGCCCGGTCGCACGGCGGAGACTGAGTTGGCGCTCGATCTTGAAAAAGGCGCCCTCAGGCGCGAGTTTGAACAGCGCCTCGAGGAGTGCGGCACGCTGGCGTTCCGGGTTGCGCGCGGAGTCTTGCGTAATGCGGCGGATGCAGAAGATGTCGCACAGGAAGCAATGCTGCGTTCGTACCGTCGCTTTGCCCGACTGCGCGACCGCTCGCGGTTCCGGGATGGCTGGTTCGAATCAGCTTCCGACTCGCGCTGGATCATGGACGATCCATGCACCGTCGGCAACAACGGGAAACTGCGTGGGCCGCCGACCTGCCGAAGCTGACGGCAGAGGACATTGCCGCGTCAAACGAATTCGCCCGGCGCTTACAAAAGGCGATGAGGGCACTGCCAGAAAAATCACAGCTTGTTTTATTACTCACAAGCATGGATGGTCACTCGCTCGAAGAAGTGGCGGAGCTATTACAGTTGCCTGTCGGCACCGTGAAATCGCGTCTGCATTCCGCACGGAAGCAACTTGCGGAGAAATTACGATGACCTGCGACAAATACGAGAATGCGGTGCTGCTAGCGGCAGCTAGCAATGACAAACTGGATGCGAAGCTTGCTCGGCACCTCGAGCATTGTTCGACCTGCCGCATGACTTTGCACTCGAAGAGGGAATTGTTCTCACGAATCGATCGTACCCTGCGCGCGCAAGTGAACGAAGATCCGCCGTCTGCTTTTCTGGCCCAGTTACGCCTCCAGCTTTCGAAGGAGCTGACGGCCCGATCTGGATCGAATCGCGTGTGGCACGTCGCGGGAGCGGCCTTGGCGCTGATTCTTACTGCAGCGCTCTATCCCTTGGTCAATGCGCGACAATCAGGCTTCCAAAGCAACTTGGAGACGCCCACGATCAGAGTGGCGCAGAGTGCCCGGATAACGCAATGCGTTCGTGCTCGTGAAGATTTCGCGGTGCGGTCCCGCCATCATTCCAAGCATCCTGCGGTCCAAAGCGCAGCCCCGCGGGAACCGGAGGTTTTGGTGCCCCCAGACGAACAGAAAGCCTTTGCGCAATTCGTGGCTTGCGTCGCCGGGCGCGACGCGATAGCGCAAGCGGTTGTGACGCGCGCTGCGAACAAAACCGTTAACCGAAACACGGAACTGCCTCAGGTACCTTCAGTTGATATCGCCGATCTCCAATTGGGCCGAGCGGGACAAGAAGAATGGATCAACCAGACGGGCAGTTCAGAGTGAGTTCCACACACTTAGGCGGAGGAGGAAGAATGGGAAAAACAGGGAACGCAGCATTTCTACTGGCTGCATTGGCGATGGGAACACCGTGGGTTTCGGCACAAGAAAAACCCAAAAGCGAGGACGCAGCCATCGATGCCCGTCAAACGGACACGATAGAGTTGAAGATATCGGTCACGTTTACAGAGTTTGAGGGCGACAAGAAAGTAAAGAGCTTGCCTTACACGCTGGTTGTGGTCGCGGACGGAAAGTCGGTAATGAAGATGGGAAGCCGCGTTCCGGTTTACACGGGCAAAGAACACGGGATGCAATATCTGGACGTTGGCAGCAATATCGACTGCCAGGCGTCCCGCAAAAAGGACAATAAATTCGACCTCAGGCTGAGCCTCGAGCGATCGTGGGTTGAGGGCAATGTGCCCGTTGCTGTTGATTCCGGTGCGTCGCCGCAATCATCGGGGCAATTTTCAGAACCGATTGTGCGGCAGTTTCGATCGGAGTTAAACCTGACACTGCGCGATGGCCAAACTGTAGAAAGCTCGTTTGCCACGGATCCCCTGAGTGGGAAAGTTTTCAGGGTGGAGGTGTCCCTGAACATCATGAAATGACGAGTGCTCTGATGAGTGTAACCGGGATTACACTTCTATGAGAAGGTCATAAAATTTAAGGCCGACGTGGCGGCCCTCCATATTTTTTTCTGCGACATCGACGACGCTGCGTCCGGTGGCGTGGAGAGCTGTCAAGGGCGCCGTTTTTTGGCGTTCATCTTGACCCTTGACAGGTCTCCACGCCACTGCATAATCGAGCGGGGGACGAAGCGCAACGCAGTTCAGTTGGGCTTCGTCCTTAGTCGATGGGGTTGGATTTTGTCTTTTGTCCCGAGGGCATGCAAGCGCGTCCCTACCCACGAGGGAGTTCCAAGAGCGAAATCCAGGACCTCTGCTGAGAATTTCCGCATTGGGGAACCGACTCCGTTTTTCTATGTCGGAGTCACTGACAATCCGACCCCTCGACTGTATTTTGTACGCATGCCTTGGGCCTTGAAGCGCTTCCATGAGACTGGAGCATTGCACTTCATCACCTGGAGTTGCTGCGATCGCCAACCCTGGCTGGGCACACCCGAGAACCGCGACCTTCTACTTAAGGTTCTGGAGCAGATGCGAAATCGGTATCGGTTTGGCGTGGTCGGATTTGTTGTGATGCTTGAGCATGTACACCTGCTCGTGTCCGCGCCTTTGATGGGGAATGTTTCTCGCGCGATCTGTGCGGTGAAGCTGGGGTTCACACGACGAGTATTGTCTGAGAATCTCCACTTCTGGCAACGTCGGCCAGAAGTGGGGCACCCGGGCACGGATGATGGTCACCATCTGTGGATGAAGCGGTATTACGATTTCAACATTTACAGTCAGCCGAAGATGGCTGAAAAGCTTCACTACGTGCACCTAAATCCCGTGGTGCGCGGATTGGATCCATCTACGCTCCTACCGGCAGCGGTTTGGTCGCCAGCAACTGGCGCAGCACGTACTGCAGGATGCCGCCGTTGGCGTAGTAGAGGGCTTCTTGCGGGGTGTCGATGCGCACCAGGGCATCGAACTCGATCGGGTCTTTGCCTTTTTGCGTGGCTTTCACCTTCACGGTGCGTCCGGCGGCGAAGTGGTCGACTACTTCGCGGATGCCGGCGATCTCAAACGTTTCTTCACCCGACAGTTTGAGCGAGTCGGCATTTTGTCCTGCGGGGAATTGCAGGGGCAGGATGCCCATGCCGACAAGGTTCGAGCGGTGGATGCGCTCGTAGCTTTCGGCGATGACGGCGCGGACGCCCAGCAGCGCGGGGCCTTTGGCGGCCCAGTCGCGAGACGATCCGGAGCCGTACTCTTTGCCGGCGAGAATGATGAGCGGGGTGCAGTCGACGCGATATTTTTCGCTGGCGTCGAAGATTGACATTTCGCTGTTGGTCGGGAGGTGGCGCGTGAATCCGCCTTCGGTCTGGACCAACTTGTTGCGCAGGCGAACGTTGGCGAAGGTGCCGCGAACCATCACTTCGTGATTGCCGCGGCGCGAGCCGTACGAGTTGAAATCCGCCGGCTTTACGCCATGTTCCTGCAGATATTTTCCGGCGGGGCTGTCCTTCTTGATCGAGCCTGCGGGTGAAATATGGTCGGTGGTGACGCTGTCGCCGAGAACGGCCAGCACGCGGGCTTTTTTGATCTCCCCGACGGGCGAGGGTTTCACCGCCATGTCGTCGAAGTACGGGGCGCGGCGAATGTAGGTGGAATCTTTTTCCCAGACATACGTCTGTCCCTTAGGAACGCTGAGACCGCGCCAGCGCTCGTCGCCTTCAAAAACCTCAGCGTAGGACTTGGAAAACATTTCAGAGGTAATCGAATGCTGCATTACATCTTCGACTTCGCGCGACGTTGGCCAGATGTCGGCGAGATATACCGGCTTGCCGTCGCGTCCGTTGCCAAGAGGATCCTTGCGAAGGTCGACGTCGATGCGTCCGGCAAGCGCGAAGGCCACGACGAGCGGCGGGGACATGAGGTAGTTGGCGCGGACTTCGGAGTTGATGCGTCCCTCAAAGTTTCGATTGCCGGAGAGCACCGAGGCGACCACCAGTTCTTTCTCATCGATCGCCTTCGAAACTTCTTCCGGAAGCGGGCCGGAGTTGCCGATGCAGGTGGTGCATCCGTAGCCGACCAGATGGAACTTCAGCTTCTCGAGATAGGGCATGAGTCCGGCGTGATCGAGGTAGTCGCGAACGACCTTCGAGCCCGGGGCGAGCGAAGTCTTGACCCAGAGCGGAACTTGTAGGCCTTTCTCGACGGCTTTCTTGGCGAGCAATCCGGCGCCGATCAACACCGAAGGATTCGATGTGTTGGTGCACGAGGTGATGGCGGCGATGACGACGCTGCCGTGCTTGAGCGAGTCTTTCACCGAGGCGGGGACGTGCTCGTGAACATTCGGATCCTCGACGCCAATCGCAGCCGGACTTCCACCCTCGGATTCCCACCTCTTCGCATTGTTCGTGGTAGCCACAGCCCCACTTCTGCCAACATCGGGCAGAAGTGGGGCACCCACGGAAGGGGCCTCGGTTTTCGCCGCGGCTTTGGGCTTGATCAGGGAAGGCAATGCTTTGGTAAACGATTCTCCGGCTTGCGACAGCACGACGCGATCCTGCGGACGCTTCGGACCGGCGAGCGAGGGCTCAACGGTCGCGAGATCGAGCGAGAGCAATTCGGAATACTGCGCCTCGGGAGTCTTGTCGTCGTGGAACAATCCCTGCTCGCGGCCGTAGGCTTCGACGAGCGCGATCTGTTCCTCGGATCGTCCAGTCAGCTTCAGATATTTCAGCGTCTCTTTGTCGATGGGGAAGATTCCGCAGGTCGCGCCGTACTCGGGAGACATGTTGGCAATCGTCGCGCGATCCGCCAGAGGCAGGTCGCGCAGCCCCGGCCCGAAGTATTCGACGAACTTTCCGACAACTCCGTGCTTGCGCAACATCTCGGTGATGGTCAGTACAAGATCGGTGGCGGTCGCTCCTTCGCGCAAGCGTCCGGTAAGCTTCACGCCTACCACCAGCGGAATCAACATGGAAACAGGCTGCCCCAGCATCGCAGCCTCGGCTTCAATCCCACCCACTCCCCACCCCAAAACCCCCAACCCATTCACCATGGTGGTGTGGCTGTCTGTGCCTACTAGCGTGTCGGGGTAGGCTTGGCGCTTTTCGGGAGATTCGTGGACGAAGACTACGCGGGCGAGATACTCGAGGTTCACCTGGTGGACGATGCCGGTGTCGGGGGGGACGATGGCCAGGTTGCGGAATCCAGTTTGGCCCCAGCGGAGGAAGGAGTAACGCTCCTTGTTGCGCTGAAATTCTAAAAGGGCATTCATGTCGAAGGCGTTCGCGGTGCCGAATTCGTCGACTTGAACGGAGTGATCGATGACTAATTCCACAGGCTGAAGTGGGTTGATCAGCGAGGGGTCGCCGCCGAGTTGTTTCATGGCATCTCGCATGGCGGCCAGGTCGACTACACAAGGGACACCGGTGAAATCCTGAAGGAGGACGCGGCTGGGGGTGAAGGCGATTTCCTTATCGGGCTTCGATTGGCTGTTCCATGCGGCGAGGGCTCGGATTTCTTCCTTCTTTACGTTGCGGCCATCTTCGGTGCGCAGCAGGTTCTCGAGCAGGATGCGGAGGGAGAAGGGCAGGTGCTGGGTGGAGATGCCTGCTTTGTCGAGCGCGTCGAGGCTGTAGATTTCGTACTCTTTATTGCCAACTTTTAAGGACGCGCGGCTATTGAAACTGTTTAACGACATGACGGCCTTCCTTGAAGGATGACTGGGATGGATTGCAACCTAATAGTGTAATGCGTTGGGAGGGGGAATTAGTAGGGCTCGAGGACGGTGGTTGTGCGGGTTCGTGCGGATCGAACGGAAATCAAGAACCCCACCCTGTCGCAAAAAACGCGACAAGGGTGGGGCACCAACGGTTTCAATTGTCTAGCTGGCGCGGCTCTTTAGGACCTCGACGGCTTTGTTCAACTGCTCGTCGATGGTGTTCTTCGGCTTCGCGTCTTCGTCTGAAGGAGTAGCTGCTGCGCCACCATCGTCATCGGGGCTAACTCCATCGTCGATGGCGTCTGCTACTACTACGTTGGGAGTGATCGCGGTGTCCTGAATCGCCTTGCCGCTCGGCGAGTAGTACTTCGCGATGGAGAGAATCAGCGCGCCGCCGTCGGAAAGCTCGAGAGTCTTTTGGAGGGAGCCATCACCGAACGTCTTGTCGCCGACAATGTCGCCCCGGGCGTTCTCGAGAATAGCGGCCGCGATGATTTCTGCGGGGCCTGAGGTGCCGCGGTTTACCAGCACAGCAACGGGGAGGTTGGTGATTGCTTTCGCGGGATCAGCATTGAATGCCTGCCGCGGATACTTCTGTCCCTGCAAGTAAGTGATGGTGCCGTGATTCAGGAACAAATTCGCGGCTGCGATGCCTTCGTTCTCGTCACCTTCGGCGCAATAGCGAACGTCGAGCAGGATTTTCTTCGCTCCGGATTTTTCGAGCGACTTGATCTTCGACGCGATTTCCTGCGACTTGCCCTTGGTCAGCGCTTCGACTTTCAGGTAGCCGATGCCATCGTCCATCATCTTGTCCGTGACGGGAGGAACGCCGACGATGTCGCGGGTGATGACAACCTTCTGCGGCTCGGCTTTGCGAGCGCGGACAACCTGAACATTCAGGGTGGATCCCGGCGGGCCGATGATGAGGTTGCGGATTTCGGGAAGAGACATATCGCGAGTGCTCCGCCCTTCAATCGATTCAAAGATGTCAGTTGCTTCAATTCCGGCTTTTTCGGCGGGCGAACCCGGAAGCACGGCGACGACGGCGGCGTAGCCGAAACGCTTGGAGACGACGGCTCCGATATCAGCCTTGCCTTCCGCCTTGTGGGCCTTGAATGACTTGTAGGCATCCGCCGAGAGATAGCTGGAGTTGGAGTCGAGCGATTCGAGCAGGCCGTGCAGAGCTCCGTCGGTCACCTTCGGAATGTTGGGCTCTTCGACGTACTCAGTGCGCACGCGCGAGAGTACTTCGCTGTAAACCTGCAACTGGCGGTAAGAGCCGTCGCTCGAGGAGGCGTGAACGCCGCCCATCGATCCAACGACGACGAAGAGCAATACGGCAAAGGAGGTGACGAGAATCGCTGCTTTAATTTTCATGGACATCTTTTCGTGATCTTCTTCCGGAAGGAACGAACTACTTCCTGTGAGCTGCTCCTATTATATCTCTAGATGCAAATGGGACATTGTTGGAGTTTGTGGTTCGGTGGTTTCTTTAGTTTTTTCGGGCATGGGGGAGTTTGGAATGTGCGGGAGGGGCGCATTTGCAACATAACAATGGAGTTAGGCATATGTTTCGAGTGGATGCCTCGCTCCGCTTCTTTTTGAGCGACGCAGACAGCAGACTTGTGTGAGAACTTTTCTTTCGCCCCGTTGGGGGCTTGCTCACTTTTCGGTATGGACATTCTTCCGCCGCTTCGCCGCTTTTTAGCGGCTGAATCGTCACGGCTTTTTGGGGCTGCATCAACGGTGCCGTTCGAGCCGTGAACGAAGTTCTCACACGCTATCGAAGGCTTGTTGCGGCGCGGCTAGAAGCCGCGCCCTTTCAAAACGGAGCGCGAGCCCTTTTCAAAACGAGCGCAGGACACACGATCCACTCGGGTGCTCGTTCGATCATGGTCCGGGGACGAATTTCAGGGTCAGGGTGGTCTCGACGGAGACGGGGCGGCCGTTCATGGCGTAGGGCTTGAACTTCCACTGCCGTACGTTGTCGATGGCTGCACGGGCAAAGGCCAGGGAGCCTTGCAGGAATTTCGCGTCTTGTACTGTGCCATCGCGACCGATGAGAACCTGCAGGGTCACAGTGCCTTGTTTGCCAGCTGCGTTCGCCGGATACGCCAAGGGTGGCTGATCAGTGAGAAGAGCGCGCTCGGCGAGTTCCGGAACATCGACAGGTTCGATCGAGGGGAGCGCAGCATCGGCGGGCTTGTTGCCGCTCGCGTCGGGCACCATGGTGGTCATCTGCGACTTGAGGCTCGATGGAACTTTTGCCGGGGCGGCGGGCGTGTACTGCGTTGGCTGCGGTCTAGGTGCAGGGGGCCCCGGCTGCTGAACCGAGACTGGCTGAACTGAGACTGGAGGAGCGGGAGTTGGAGCCGGGACGTCGGGGTGAGCGGATCCATCCGGAGCCGCGGAGGTTGGGGTTGAAGTTGTGGCTGGCTGAGCCTGGTCCGGCGCGCTTTGGGCGGGCTGAGGCGCGGGAGTCGGAGCGGTGCCGGGCTGGCTTGTGTCCGGTGGAGCATAAGTGGTGTTTGTTCCTGCGGTCTGCTCGGAGCCTGCGTCGACCGTCGTGGGTTTCTTAGCCGTCGGATCTACCACCGGGACGACGCTGATCTGCGATGGATCGGTAGTGGCGTCAGGAATGTTCTCAGCGACAGGGAGCTTGTACTCGTCACCGGGGCGGCCGAAATCTTCGTGGCTGGTGGGCGCCTGGGCCACGGCGGTCACGGGCTGCGGATTGAGCCAGCCGTGGAGCGCATGCCGCCCGCGGCCGGTCAGGCCTGCCAGCTTCCCGTGCCAGGGTGCTTGAGGCGCGGCCACAATCGCACCGGCCGCCAAAACGAGAGCGAAAATAATAGCGCCCTTGGGAATTCTAAATCGCGATTCCGTCTGTCCGGACTTTTCCGGATGCTCCCCCGCGATGTAGGAAAAGAGCTGCGCTTCTTCTTTCTTCTCCTGCTTTTCCTGGGCTGCAGCGTGCTCGATCTCAGCGGCCGGACTGCGTTTGGCTAATCCAGGTTCGCGGGAGGCAGGTTCGCCAGCGAGCGAAGGCGCATCGTAACCAAGTAATTCAGGTTTTTCGCCAGCCGGCGGAGGCGGAGCCGGAGTAGCTCCCAGAACGGATCCGGGCTGCCGTGAGACTCCACGAGCTTTCAAATACCATTCGAGACCTCTGGGCTCATCCGATGAAGAAGGCTGTGGCGGGGAGAGGCGCTCTGGCATGGCTGAGGCCACCGGCTCCAAGTCTTTCAGTGGATTGGTTTGTTCTGCGGCCGATTGTTCCTTGAATAAGGCTACGGCGGAGTCGGTTTCGAACTGACCGCCGGTGGGTATTGGAGTCGAATGCAGAAACTCTCCACCCAGGGAAGCTGGTACTGGCAATCCGCCGGGAGCCGAAGAAGCAGCAGCAGCGGCGGCCGCGAGCGTCGCGGGGGTCACCGACTCCTGGCGCGAGCGTAAAAGATCGCGGGCGGTTTTTAGAGTGTCAGTAACCTGATTCAAAATCAGCGGCTTGCGGAGAGTGGAATTGACGCCGGCCTGAAGCGCCTTGGGTGCGCTGGCATCATCGCTGACGATGGCGAGAATCAGGGGACGCTCCGCGGCTTTCCGCTCGCGGGCTGCCGATAACAGCATTCCGGCTTCCGGCTGCTGGTCCCAGTCGATGACAACGAGTTGAAACAGTTCCTGCGCAAGCTTCTCAACGGCGGTGGTCGCCTGGGAGCAGCACTCTCCCTCGACCCCGAGGCCGGTCAAGACTTGGCGGATTAGGTCTGACGTCCCTTCGTCAGAGGAAAACAGGAAGCAGCGCAAGGCCATGTCCATTCAGACTAGGGTGGGTGCGTAACCGCAACAAGATTACCGAGGTGGCCGAAAGAGCAGCGATCGAAGAACGCGAGGACATGTACCGTTGCGCGGGAGTAGAAGTTCCACCCGGTGGACCAAGGCTGCGAAGCGAAAGACGGCCGCTTGTATGTTGACCCCTGCCTTAGCCGCCAGTTCCACAACCTTCATAATCTAAATTTTCAACCTTGCATAGAATCAACCGGAAGGCTCTTCCCGCCTGTCCGATTCCGTACACCCTGGTCCGCCGATGGTCAAGATTCCCCGTCGAATGCAACCTACCGCCTTCCTTTGCAACCGATTACGGCTTGAGCGGTTGGCATCGGACTTGCACTGAATCATCGATCGGATACTGCCATGGAAGCGCTACTTCACGACCTTCGCCACGCCTTCCGCATCTTGCGGCGCAGCCCCGGTTTCACGGCTGTCTCGGTCATCACGCTGGCACTCGCCATCGGCGCCACCACTGCCATCTTCAGCGTGGTCTACGGAGTCCTGCTGCGTCCTCTGCCGTACAACGATCCCGACCACATCGTGTCCGTATTCGAGGTCAATACTAAGGGCACTTGGTCGCGCCTCGCCGACCCGAACTTCGACGACTTCCGCGACCAGAATCACACTCTGCAAGCTATGGCGAAGTACGGCGCGAACATCGTGTCGGTATCGGGCGGCTCGCAGCCGACGCGCACCATGGTCGCAGCCGTCACTCCCGAGTTCCTGAAAATCTTTCGCGTTCAGCCAATCATTGGTCGCGATTTCGTTGCTGCTGACGCTAAGAAAGGCGCCGCTCCCGTTGCCCTCGTTGGTTACGCATACTGGAACCAGTATTTCGGTTCTTCCTCCGATCTCGCGCAGCTCCATCTGAAAATTGACAAAGACATCTTCGCGGTGATCGGCGTTCTTCCCCCCAATTTCCAATTCCCCGCCGATACCGAGGTCATCGTTCCCGCCGACCGTGATGGCGAAAATCCAAGCCGTAGCTCGCATAATTACAACGCCGTTGCGCGTCTCCGCGATAATGTAACGCCGCAGCGGGCCAACGCCGAGATCAGCACCATCGCCCGCCGCATTCACGATTCTTCAACCGAGCAGAGCGACTATCTCCTCAAAGACGCTGCCGTCATCCCACTCCAGGAATCAATGATCGGCAAAGTCCGACCTACTCTGCTGATCCTTCTCGGTGCCGTAGGATTTCTTCTCCTGGTGGCTTGTGCGAATGTTGCGAACCTTCTGCTCGCGCAAGCTTCGGTCCGCCAGCGCGAACTAGCTGTTCGTAGCGCGCTCGGCGCCGGCCGTGGGCGCCTGGTCCGCCAATTCCTTACCGAGTCACTTTTACTCTCGCTGATCGCGGGCGTCCTCGGACTATTCGGGGCGTTCTCTGGCGTATCGAGCCTGATCGCACTAGCTCCGCAAGACCTGCCGCGCCTCGACACCATCTCCATCAACATCCCAGTTCTCGTCTTCGCATTCCTGCTCTCCACGGCAGTCGCCGCCGGACTCGGTATCTTCACCGCAGTACGCGCTACCGCGGGGGATGTTCGCGAGGCTCTCGGCGAAGGCGGCCGCTCGCAATCTGGCTCACAGCGCATCCAGCGTGTTGGACGCGCCATCGTTGCGGCACAGGTCGCCATCACGCTCGTGCTCGTCATTGGTGCGGGACTCCTCGGCCGCAGTCTCAAGAAAGTCCTTGAAGTAGACCCAGGCTTTCGTGTGGATAAGATCGTCACCATGGACGTCAACCTGCCTTGGCTGGACTGGGCCGATAAGAAAGGCAAGGCCGGCCAGGCGATCTTCTTCGCCCAGTTGATTGATCGGCTCAGGCAGATCCCAGGCGTGCACCAGGTCGGCGCCATGAATGGGCTGCCCATGAACGGCGGCCTTCCCGATGGCATGTTCCTGCTCATGAACCCCGACGAACTCCCCAAAACTTCAGATAACCTGGAGGAACTGTCTCGGCAATTCGATATTTTGTTTAAGCAAAAGGACCGCCAGGGCAACGCCGAATTCGGAGTTGCTACTACCGGATACTTCCAGGTGCTCGGGATCCCTCTTCGTCGCGGACGACTGTTTGACGATCGTGACACCCCCGACTCTCCCCACGCTGCCGTTATCAGCGAATCCCTGGCTCACACGCGCTGGCCCGGCCGGGACCCCATTGGCCAGACAATCGAATTCGGAAACATGGATGGCGACATTCGCCTGTTGACCATCGTGGGTATCGTCGGTGACGTTCACCAGTACGGTCTGGAGGCCCCGTCGCCTCCGACGGTTTACGTCAACCTCTTCCAGCGTCCCGTACCCTGGATGACAATCACCATGTTGACCGACGCCGACACGCAACTGGTCACCACCTCCGCGCGCAGTATCTTGCAGGAACTCAATCCGGAGATTCCTCCTCGCTTCCGGACTTTCGCGCAGGTCTATTCCGCGTCGCTAGGCGCGCGCCGCTTCAACCTCATCCTGATCGCCTTCTTCGGAATCGTGGCACTCCTGCTCGCGACCGCCGGAGTCTTCGGCGTGGTGGCCTACTCCGTAAGCCGCCGCACACGCGAGATCGGAGTCCGCGTGGCGCTGGGCGCGCGCTCGCGAGACGTGCTCGCCATGATCCTCAGCCAGGGCATACGCACGATCGGGATCGGCATTGCCATCGGCATGGTCGGATCTTTCGCGCTGACGCGGACGCTGTCGTCGCTCCTTTTCGGTGTAACCGCCACCGATCCGCTCACGTTCGCTGCGGTGATCGCGCTCCTGATCGCAACTGCGCTGCTGGCGTGCTACATTCCTGCTCGGCGGGCGACCAAGGTAGACCCCATGGTCGCGCTGAGATACGAATAGTGAGCTTGAGTAAGCATGAGATTCGTGATTGGGCGATTGAGGAATTGTGGGGGCTCCATTGGCGGTGGACTTTTCCTGAACCCGGAATGTCCGGCTCGGCGCAAGCGGGAAGCAGATTCCTCGCGCGACAAAGACCGCGCTCGGAATGACAACGCTTTGATTCTCCCATGCGAAGAAAAAGGCACGGCCGAAGCCGTGCCTTTCATTGTCTTCGATTCTTTTCAGTGGCTCCGTGCCTCTGTGGTGCAAACCGGACGCCGAAGGCGGCCGTCGCCACATGAGCAGTGTTCACAAGAACCTTGCTAGTCCCGCACCCCATCCATAAACGCACGCAACTTTCTGGAGCGCGATGGATGGCGCAGTTTCCGCAGCGCCTTGGCTTCGATCTGGCGAATGCGTTCGCGGGTGACCGCGAAGCTCTGCCCGACCTCTTCCAGCGTGTGTTCTGAACCGTCTTCCAGGCCGAAGCGCATCTTGATGACTTTCTCTTCGCGCGGGGTCAGCGTGCGCAGGACCTGTCCTGTCTGGTCCTTGAGGTTCACGTTGATTACCGCTTCCGCCGGTGAAACCACTGCGCGGTCTTCGATGAAGTCGCCCAGGTGCGAATCTTCCTCTTCGCCGATCGGGGTTTCGAGTGAGATCGGTTCCTGCGCGATCTTAAGCACCTTGCGCACTTTCGCAACCGGAATATCCATGCGCTTGGCGATCTCTTCCGAAGTGGGCTCGCGTCCCAGTTCCTGCACCAGCTGCCGCGAGGTGCGGATCAGCTTGTTGATCGTTTCGATCATGTGCACCGGGATGCGGATCGTACGCGCCTGGTCGGCAATCGCGCGGGTGATGGCCTGCCGAATCCACCACGTGGCGTACGTCGAAAACTTGTAGCCACGGCGGTATTCGAATTTGTCGACGGCCTTCATCAGTCCGATGTTGCCTTCCTGGATCAGGTCGAGGAACTGCAGTCCGCGGTTGGTGTATTTCTTGGCGATCGAAACCACCAGGCGGAGGTTGGCCTCAATCAGCTCGCGCTTGGCCTGCTCCGCGTCCATGTCGCCCTGAATGATCTCGCGCTGTGTGCGCTTGAGCTCCGGGAACGACACTCCGGTTTCGAGTTCCAGCTTTTCGACTTCGCCGCGAATCGCGCGCGCCTGCCGGCGATATTCTTTCTTCTGCTCTTCGCTGCGAGTGGCTTCCGACTTGCGCTCAAGGTTCGTCGCCTGACGGTCGAGCGAGCGCATGCCGTCGACAGTTTTGTTGAGCCGCTCGATCAGCCTCTTGCGCTCGGCGTTGGTAAATCCGAGCTTGCGAACCGCGATCGAAGTAGCGACGATCGCGCGCGCCAACTTGCGCCGGGTGCGGCGATGATCGCGCGGATTTTTCTTCTGCGAAACTTCCTTGAACTTCTCTTCGAGCACCCCGGCCTTTTTGTACAGCTTGGCCATGTCGTCGATCTTGCCGGTGAACTCGTTGAGACGGTTCTGCAGGATCTCGTCAGTGATCTCTTCTTCGTCGAAGGTGACCACTTCCTTGATCGAGCGGACGTTTTTCTTGAGGTCTTCGCCCAGGGTCAGCAGCTCGCGGATCACGATGGGTGAACGCGAGAGCGCCTTGAGCACACGAATCTGTCCGCGCTCGATACGCTTGGCGATTTCCACTTCGCCTTCGCGCGTGAGCAGCGGCACAGTTCCCATCTCGCGCAGGTACATGCGGACGGGATCGTTGGTTTTTTCGAGAGCGCCAGGGGTGAGGTCGAGTTCGACGTCTTCCCCTTCCTCCAGTTCTTCGAAGCCTTTCTTATCGAGTCCCGCGGAAGGCAGCTTAGGGCCTTCGAGAACGTCGATGCCTTGCGTTCCAATTGTAGTCAGCAGATCGTCGAGGTCTTCGGGACTGTGCACGTCATGCGGTATGAGGTCATTGACCTGGTCATACGTGAGATATCCCTTCTCTTTTCCTGTGTCGATCAGCTTTTTTATATCGTCGAACTTATCGTCTAGAGCCAAAAGGTGTCCTCTGAAAACTCAATTTCACTCACGCTGGGTGCGTGTGGTACATTCCGGATAGGTGGGAATTTGGGTCCAGCGGGATTGTGCCAGCTGGCACAAACTTACAGAGTTTAGCACCTCTGGTGCCCCCTGTCTATCGAACGCCCCCTCTATTCCTTCTCTCCGCTCCTATCCGCAATCCTCTTAAATAGTTAGATGGCGATCAAAGCTGTTTTGTTTCAAGCAGTTTTCGCCCTTGGACCCCTCTACGAAGCCTTTTTGCCCTCTTCCGGCTGGCTGGGGTCGCGCAGAGCGCGGCTGATGCGCTCCAGTTCGGCCAACAGCAGCCGCAGATGGTCTTTATCGGCTGCTAAACCCGGCTTCTTGAGCTCGCGCTGAACCTCTTCCTGACGGCGGCGCAGATGGACGCGGCGCAGGGCGCGGACGGCAGCCTCCAGCACCTCGGCGGTCAGGTCCTCTTCTTCTTTCAGCAAGATAGCGGCCAGCACACGGCGGTCAGGCTCGGACGCGGGGATTTGCAGGATGTCTGGAGCCTCCGGACTGGCATTGAGCAGGCATTCGGCGAGTGCTTCGGTTGCCAGACCGAGGTGCAGGCCTTCGTTCCGCAGGACGAACTGAGCCTGGCGGGCTGGATCGAATTCCTCTTCGGCGCCGTCGCGGGTCGAAATATGCTCTTCCGCAGTCTGAATCTGGCGGGCCGAGGCCAAGGCGCGGATTAATACCTTCTCGGCTTCGGTCACCTGAGCTTCGGCAGGAGCCTTTACTGCAGAGGTTGAGCGTGTGCTGGCCGCATGACGCAGCTCCTGGCGCAGGACGGCGGAGTCAACCTGGAGTTTCTGCGCGATCTCCTGCGCGAGTTCGTCGCGCATGATGCGGCTGGGGACGCGCTGGATGTGCGGCAGGAGATAGTTCACTGCCTTGTGTTTGCCTTCGGCGCTGCGGATGGGGAACTGCGTGCGGGCGCGCTCGATCAGGTAGTCAAAGTATTTTTGCGAGTGGCGCAGGGCCTCGCCGTAGGCGTCCTTGCCTTTGCGGCGGATGTAGAGGTCGGGATCGAATCCCTGCTCGAGGGTCAGGACCTTGATCTGGAATTCTTCTTCGATGAGCAGGCCCAGAGTACGCTCGGTGGCCTTTGCTCCGGCCGTGTCAGGGTCGAAGTTCACGACGACATTCTTGCTGAAGCGGCCGAGCAGCTTGGCTTGCAACTCGGTGAAGGCAGTGCCGGAGCTGGCGATGACGTTTTGGAATCCGGCGGCGAAGACGGAGATGCAATCCATCTGGCCTTCGACGAGGATGGCGTAATCGAACTTCTTGATCCATTCCTTGGCGAGGTCGAGATTGAACAGGACACGGCTCTTCGAGTAGATCGGGGTCTCGGGGGAATTCAGATATTTTGGCCCGGACTTTTCGTCGGTCGCGAGAGTGCGCCCGGTGAACGCTATGACTTTGCCCGCTTCGCTCGAGATAGGGAACATGACGCGGTTGCGGAATTTGGAGTACATAGAGGCGGACGTCGGACCTCGGACTTCAGACCTCGGCGAAGGCTCGGTCGCTGAACCTGAGTCAAAATCCCCGCCCTGTCCGTCCAAAGAACGGACGGACAAGGACGGGGCACCCGGGTCTGGCTGAGGTCTGGGGTCTGAGGTCTGACGGCCATCGTCCTGCTTCCACGAAAACAGGCCGCTTTCGCGCAGGACTTCTTCGCTGAACTCGCCCTTCAGACGATCGCGCAGGAGGAAGCCGGAATCTGGAGCGTAGCCGATGCGGAACTTGGCGATCATCTCGTCGTTCAGGCCGCGGCCGAGCAGATACTCGCGGGTGCGGGCGCCTTCGGGACGTCGCAGGCATTCCTGGAAGAAAGCAACGGCACGCTCGTGAACGTCGAGCAACTCACCGCGCAGACGCGCTTCCTTGGCTTCGCCGGGAGTGGAGTAGCTAGCCTTGGGTAGCGGGATGCCGAGCTTTTGCGCGACCAGACGGATGGATTCCGGGAAGGTGATGTTTTCGATCTTCTGGACGAAGCTGAAGACGTCCCCGGAGACTCCGCAGCCGAAGCAGTGATAGAACTGGCGCGTGGCGTGAACGGAGAACGACGGCGTTTTCTCGCCGTGGAACGGGCAGAGTCCAGAAAAGTTCTGCGCGCCGGCCTTCTTCAGCTTGACGTAGTCGCCGATGATTCGGACGATATCCGCCTGCTGCTTGACCGTGTACGCAAAATCGCCAGGGTTCGCCATTGCGAGACAGAACTCTCCGTAAGAATTGTCAGCTAGAAAGCGGCTGAGTTGAATATAGCGGACATCGAATGCTGTGGAGAAGCTGTGGAAAACGAGGGTTGTCGGTTGAGTGCTATGGAAAAGCAGCCACCGGGCCAAAGCGATATCGCTGACCTCAATGCCGGAGCCAGCCGAACTCGCTGACAAAAGGCCCTACTCGACCGGCACTTCATGACTGCGTTCGGTGTCAATGAAATAAGGACTTCATCGGGTTTTGAAAACCCCCACAGAAAGGCGGCCCGGCCAAAACCATGCCCTTCCCAAAACCATCTGTGAGACAGTTTCTGAGTAGAATCCAGGCATGATAAAAGGGTTGACGTTCGCCTGTCGCTTCATGTTTGCGACCGCGGCAGTCGCTGTGGCCGCAACCCGGACGCCGGCGCAAACTCCGCAAGGCACGAAGTCCTCGAGCCGCCCCACTTCAAGCCATTCAACCACGTCAAAAATGTCTATTCGCGGGAAGGCGCAGACAAAGAATGGCACTCCACTCGCCGATGCGCGCGTCGAGTTGATCCCGGTGGGCCAACTGAGCGATCCGAAGGGTATTCACATTTCTGTGACGACTGCGCCGGACGGCACGTTTCTAGCAAATGTTCCCTGGGCAGGCGACTACATTTACGGGATCTCTCTGGGGATTCTGTTGTGCCAGGGACGCATGCTCCCGCCTTACTTCCAGCGGGGACGAACCCTTTCGTTTGCACGCGGGGAGCAGAAGACTGGCGCGGTATTTGAAGTGGAGGGCGGGGGAGTCCTTCAGGGTGTATTGCAGAACCAGAGTGGCAGAGGCGTGGCGAAAGGAGACATCACCCTGACGCAGCGCGTTCGAGTAGGAGAGAAGACCTACAAGTGGTTCGACGTGGGTACGATCCAAGCTGACGACAACGGCCACTACGGGTTCTGCAACGTGCCGGAGGGCACGTATTTTGTAAATTCCCGGGGAACAATGCGGACGTTCGGCGACAAGGCAGGTACCGAACCCCTGTCAAAGGATTACGTCCAGACTTTTTATCCGAATGTGCTGGAGGAGGAAGCATCTCAGCCGGTACACATCACGCCGGGTGCTGTGAAAAAACTAGACCTCGTACTGCGCGACTCGCCCACGCACCACGTGCGGGGACACGTTGTCTTGACGTCAGGCAAAAACCTGCTGCAGCCATTTGTGGTGGCAAGCCATGTGAACGCCGGGAGTTCCACATCCATCGGCTATCACACGCAGGTCAACAGCTCGGGAAATTTCGATCTCGCCGCGATTCCGCGAGGCAAATACAGAATCGCGGTGGTTGCCGACACGGGCGAGCGTGAACCCAGGAAGAATCCTGGCGAAGCCGACATCAAGAAGGAATGGGGTGCTACCGCGCAGATTGAAGTCAAAGACAACGACGTGGTCACGGAGAATTTGATTCTCGCACCAAACGGAAGAGTGAGCGGGCAGTTCCGCAATACTAACGGCGAAATATTCAAAGCCGGCAATCTGGTCCTGACGTTGGTGAATGACGCCGGCCGCAATGTGACGCGCACCGTTGAAGATGGCCGGGAGCTGCCGCTGGACGCCTTGGAAATTGAGCCCGACGGGCACTTCGTCCTCCACGAATTGCCGCCGGGGAAATACCGGATCGGCTGGTTGGGACAAATGTGGATAAAAAGACCTCCCATGGGCGAAGCGGCGATCTATCTCGCTGGAGGGAACCTAGCGGGCCACGATCTGTTGCGAGATGGTTTTGAAGTGAAAGCAGGGCAGGAGATCACCGATGCGTCGATCGTAATCGCCACTGGCCCGGAAGGAATCAAGGTAAAGGTGCGAGATGAGACTGGAAAACCGCGTTCGCGGGTGGTCGTGCTTGTAGTTCCGGTTGAAGAAATGAAAATGCAGTGGCACCGCTACCAGTCGGAGTGCAGCTATCCCAACGGGGACGTTTACTTCTACAACATTCCGCCTGGCGATTACAGAATCTTTGCGATGGAGGCCCCGCCGGTTGCCCATTACATCGAGCCGTGGAGCTGTGGGGCCGTGGACAAGCCGAGATGGGAAGACCTGAAAGTCTACGAGAAGGATTCGACTCTCATTCACATTGTGCTGGGAAAAGAGAATCAGCTCGATTTACGCTTAATTCGTGCGCGGTAGGGCGACGAAAGTTCTCATTTGCAGATGTAAACGGGTTGGGAAACAGCATCATCATCTCCTGATGCTTCACCCCGACTGGGGCTGATGCCCGGTTTCATTTCGATCTGACTAACGCGGCCCCCTTGAAGGGCCGCTCTTCAGAGACGTTGCAAGCCACGTCTCTACGAAGCGAATGGGTTACACACTGAGTTCGACGAGCGTCGCTCCGCCGCCGCCTTCGTTCTGCGGGGCCTCGGTGACCGATGCGACGTGGGGATGCTGTTGCAGCATCTGGCGGAGAGCTTTGCGGAGGATGCCCATACCGCTGCCATGGACTACGCGGACGCGGGGCAGCCCGGCCAGAAAGGCACGGTCAACGAACTTTTCAACCTCGCGGCTCGCGACGTCAACGGTCTGGCCGATGACGTTGATTTCCATCGGCATGTTGGTGCCTTCGCTCTCGAGCTGCACCGAGATGCCTCGGGATCGCGCCGCGTTCACTGGCGTCTCGACTGCGCGCATACTCGAGAGCACTTCGGCGATGTCATCGCGGGCGATCTTCATTTTCATGGCGCCCATCTCGACTTCGAAATGCGCGTCGTCGATCTTGCGGGCGATTCGGGCGGTGCGTCCGGTGGATTTCAGCTTGACGGTGTCGCCCTCGAGCACGTGCTTGATGACTTGCGGCTGAGCGTGGGGATCGCCATGATCCGCGCCAGTGGAGTGCGCTACGACCGTCGAGTCGAACTGTTCGCGAAATTCGCGGCGCAGCTTGGCAATACGGCGCTCGGCGTCTTTAGAAAGTTTTTGTGCGGCAGCGCGATCCTGGATGGCGTTGACCGCTTCGCGGGCGTGATACTCGAAATCGCGCAGCACGCTCTCGAGTTTCTTTTCCATTTCGCGGACCTTGGCCTGCTGGTCTTTCTTTCCTTCCGCATCTAAGCGCTTCTTCTCCCGCTCCAATTCCTCTTCGCGTGTTTTCAGCCGCAGTCGCTCGCCTTCGGCGTTGCGCAGTTCGGCGTGAAGCTTGTCGAGAAATTGGCCAACGTCGCGGGCTTGCGTGCCGAGACGGGCACGCGCACTCTCGATGATGGAGGGATTCAATCCGAGCCGCTGCGCGATGTTGATACCCGCTGACGCGCCGGGCACGCCGACTTTTAATTCGTAAGTGGGCTGCAACGTGCGCTCGTCAAACCCGACGGAGGCGTTGAGCACACCGGATGTGTTCGCCCCGTAGACCTTCAGCGATGTGTGGTGCGTCGAGATGATGGTCATCGATCCCGCGCGTCCGAAGTGGCTGGCGATGGCGACGGCGAGAGCAGCGCCTTCTTCGGGATCGGTGGCGGAGCCTAGTTCGTCGAGCAACACCAGCGAATGCGCAGTCGCGGTGCGCGAGATGAAGTCGATGTTGGTGACGTGCGCGGAGAATGTGGAGAGATTCTGCTCGATGGACTGGTAGTCGCCGATGTCGGCCAGCACCGCGTCGAAGACGGGAAGCTCGGCACGATCGGCGGGAACTGGGAGGCCGGATTGAGCCATCAGAGCCAGGAGGCCGGCCGTTTTCAGAGTGACGGTTTTGCCGCCGGTATTTGGGCCGGTGATGATTAGTTGGCGGCGGGCGCCTTCGAGTTCGACGCTGACTGGAACTACGGAGTGGCCCTTTGCTTTTAAATTGCGTTCGAGCAGTGGGTGGCGGGCGTTGTGGAGAAGGAGGCTGGCGGCTCCCGGTATTTGGCTCTCGGGAGAGGCGGCTCGCTTCGCTTCGCCGGACAGCCGAAGGCGGCTGTCCCCACATAGTTCTTGCTGGCTGCCGCTCAGCTTCACTTCGACGCAGTTGTAGTCTTCGGCGAATCTGGCTTTGGCGAATTGCAGTTCCAGCTCTGACAGAACTTCGACCGCAGCGAGGATTGGCTCGGCCTGAGCGCCGATTTGCTGCGTCATTTCGATGAGGATGCGGTGAATCTCCGCGAGTTCCTCTTCCAGGAGGCGAACGAGTTCGTTGTTCTGCTCGATCGTCTCGAGAGGCTCGACGAAGACCGTTTGGCCGCTGGAGCTGGCGCCATGGACTACGCCCTGCACGCGGCGCTTCTGCTCGACTTTGACTGGGATGACGAAGCGTTCGCCGCGGATGGTGATGAGTTCGTCCTGCACCGTTCCGCCTTCGGCGAGGCGGCGGAGGTACCCCTGCAACGACTGCTGGATGGCGCGGCGTTGCTTTTCAATCTCGCGGCGGATGCGGGCGAGTTCGGGCGAGGCCTTGTCTTCGAGTGTTCCGTCGGGCTGGATCTTGTTGCGGAAGGAGCGAAGGAACTCGCCGAAATCGATGATGCGCGCGGATAGGGAATGCACTTCCTTCCAATCCGAGCGCATGGCCGCGGGCGGGTGCAGCGAAATTTCGCGCCACTCTGCGACGCGATCGACGACCAGAATCACATCGCGAATCTCGACGGTTTCCAGGGCCACGCCAGCGATGCGCGCCTTCTCGACCAACGAACCGACGTCGGTGAGGGAGGAAAAATCAAAGCGTCCACCAACGCGGCGGAACTCGCGGATTTCGGTCGCTAGAGCTTGTTGCGTCTGGATCCACTCCGCATCGGTCGAAGGAGCAAGCGCTGCCACCCCGGCAAGGCCGAGCGGGGACGAGCAGTATCCGCGCAGGAGTTCGCGTAGGGAATCGAACTCGAGCACTCGCGCGGAGCTGTGGAGGAGTTCGTTCGGCACGGCAGTTTTATGTTACAGCAGGGGCGGCGTGCGAGGTGCTTACGGCTCTTGGAAGAGGGCGGCTCGCTTGGCGTCGCCGGACAGCCGAGGCGGCTGTCGCTACGTGGGTCTTCTTAGCCGGCGGCGACGGCGGTTTGGGCGGCGGCTTCGGTGACTGCGGGCAGCTTTAAAACAAACAGTGCGCCGCCTTCGGGCTTGTTGCGGCAGGTGATCTGTCCGCCATGGTCCTGAACGACGCCGTAGACGGCGCTCAGGCCGAGCCCTGTACCCTTGCCCACGGCTTTCGTTGTGTAGAACGGGTCGAAAACGCGCTGTGGATCGCGAAGGCCCGGTCCAGTGTCAGAGAATTGGAGGACCACGTCTCCCTCCTGACGTTGCGCGGAGATCTCGAGCGTCCCACCGCCAGCTTCACTCATCGCGTCCATTGCGTTTTCGATGATCTCGACGCAAGCCTGGAAGAGTTGGTTGGGATTGCCGCGTACGGGAGGAAAATGCTGCCCGACGGAAACCTGCAACTTGACCTTGCTCGACTGACGCCTGGGTTCCATCAACTGAGCCGCACGATTGAGGAGAAGCGCCAGATCGACGACAATTTTTTCGCCCGGCGCCTGCCGCGCAAAGCTGAGGAGGTTGGCCACGAGGTCACGCGTGCGGCGCGCCTGATTCACGATCTTGCGAAGAAGGGCATTCTGATCGTCGGTGAGCTTCTCTTTGGACCAGAGCTGTTCCGAGTAGCTCATGACAGCTGTTAGAGGATGGTCGATTTCATGGGCAGCGCCGGCAATAAGGTTACCCAGAGACGCGAGCTTTTCTTTCTGCACGAGCTGGCTCTGGAGCTGCATCTGGCTTTCGTAGGCACGGCGCGACTCGCGGAGAAGGGACATCAGCGTCTGGTCCTGCAGATACTGACCCAGGAATACGAAAGATCCCAGCAGCAACATGGCGCCAAGGACGGCGAAAATGCGGAAGTTTCTCGAGGCCGCGGGCGAGGGATCCATGAGGACTGTCCATAGCCCGAGAACAGGCAAGGACAGGATAGCCAGCATGGCGAGCTGCGGCATGAGGTTCTTCCAGCGGCTGTCCCGATGAAACTCGATAGATTTTAGTTCC
This sequence comes from uncultured Acidobacteriota bacterium, assembly GCA_963836945.1. GTDB lineage: Bacteria > Acidobacteriota > Terriglobia > Terriglobales > Acidobacteriaceae > Sulfotelmatobacter. The sequence continues at coordinate 854,889 of CAWILL010000014.1, read as the reverse complement.
CAACCGCGGGACGAGATAGCGGCAGCGGCGATCCAGGCTACGGTTCCGACGAGAGGGACATCATAGAGACTGCCCGAGTAGTAAGTGCTATCCGCTGAGGCGCGGTCGAGAAGCTGCGAGTTGACACCGTACAACACAGAAGCGGCCAAAATGTGAAGATAAAGACGCCGCCATCCTCCGGAACTGGTCACGGCGCCGAGAATCAGAACGCCGACCAGCAGTGCGTTTTCAACTGCGTAGAGCCCGTCATAGTAGACGTTATATTTGGCGACATTGAGCGCGACATACTGGTGCGGGAAAACGATGAATGCGTAGAGAAAGATCCACCATCCGCACAACATGAGGAAATTCAGCAGGCTGAGCAGGATCTTTCCGCGCCTGGCGAGGAGATCTGGCCGCCAGGCAACGGCGGCGATCATCGGCACCGTGTGGAAGAAGAGGACGATGTCAAAAAGAAAAGGATCGGGAATAGGGCGGTGAAGAACGATTTCCCAAAGGGACCAGGCGAACTGATTGGCGGTCCACAAGAGGAATGCGAGGACCATGAGCGCCCAGAAGCTGCGCTCCGGGCGCGGGCGTGCGAGGGCATTGCCGGCACAAACTGCGAGCGCGCCGAGCATGACGGCCAAGCCGGTAAGATCGGCGAAGGCAGTAAGCGCGGGATTGGGTCCATGAGATTTGAAGCACACCCCGGCAAAGGCCAGAGTGATTCCGGCCGCCGCGATGAACCAGCGGTGCTGACGAACGAGACCCATGCCGCTCATTTTATGGGAGTTGATTACGGAAGCCGAGGACCGATGGGAATGAAGGTGGTTACTTTGGTCATAGGTGCGTTGGCAGTTGCCAGTTCTCAGCTCTCAGCTCTCAGCCAGGGCCTTTTAGGCTTAGGCCGCAGGGCTCAGGAGCGCAACTCCTTTGTCCAAGAAAGCGGGCGGAATGGACTAGAATCGAGGAAGGGAGGGGTGAATCCTCCCTTAGGGTGATCTCGATGGCCTTTCCCGTTACACGTCTTCGTCGCCTACGTCGCACCGCAGAACTGCGAAACATGGTCGTTGAGACCCGACTGACTCCGGATGCGTTCGTGTATCCCATGTTCGTATGCCCCGGGGAAGGGGTGCTCAAGGAAGTACGGTCGATGCCGGGAGTGTTCAATCTGTCGGTGGATGAGGCAGTGAAAGAGGCGCGAGTGGTGCATTCTTTGGGCGTACCCTCCGTCATTTTGTTTGGGCTGCCAGATAAGAAAGATGAAGTAGCGACAGGCGCATGGGCGGATAACGGGATCGTTCAGCAGGCGACGCGGGCAATCAAGCGGGAAGTGCCGGGCCTGGTTCTGATGGGAGATGTCTGCTTGTGCGAGTACATGTCGCACGGACATTGCGGGATTGTGAAGGCTGCGCCACGGTCTCTGGGGGCAGCCGCGCGAGATGCGATGAACAAGGTTCGCGCGGTTGCGGTGCGAAGCCGCGAGGAAAAAGAGGAGGCGATGGAAGAGTTCGCATCCATTGTCGCCGACCGGACGCTGGGTGAATATGAAATCGTGAACGACGCGTCGCTGGAGCTACTGGCTCGGACCTCGGTTTCGCTGGCGAAAGCTGGCATCGACATCATCGCTCCCTCTGACATGATGGATGGGCGAGTGGCGGCGATCCGGAGCGCGCTCGATGAAGCCGGCTTCACCAACACACCGATTCTTTCCTATGCCGCCAAATTTGCTTCGGGATTTTACGGGCCATTCCGCGAGGCGGCGGATTCTGCGCCGCAGTTTGGAGACCGGCGGTCCTATCAGATGGACGGGGCGAATGTGCGCGAGGCGATGAGGGAGATTGAAGCGGATATCCAAGAAGGCGCGGACATGATCATGGTGAAGCCGGCGATGCCGTATCTGGATGTGATCGCGGCGGCACGTGAGCGGTTCGATCTGCCGCTGGCGGCGTACCAGGTTTCGGGCGAATACGCGATGATCGAGGCGGCCGCGCGCAATGGATGGATCGAGCGCGAGCGCGTAATGATGGAGTCGCTGCTCAGCATTCGGCGGGCGGGGGCTAGCATCATTTTGACTTATTTCGCGAAGGATGCGGCTCGGGTGTTGGCTTAGCGTGGAGCGCCCAACGCGGCGCTGAAGCGCCGCTTCTTCCACTGCCATCATGGCCCGTCGAGAGTCGACTCGAACCATGCGGTGGAACGCGGGCTTCGCCCGCGCTCGGCTTGGCCTTCGCGAGTTTGGTTTCCTGATCAGTTATTGAACCTCCATTTCCCTAACAACCTCTCGCTCCCCATGAGCATCCACTTCTCGCCATTTCGTCGCAACTCTCCCGCTCGGCGAGGCAAGTAGCATCGACGCAGTAGAGTTCCCGCCGGCAAGATCCAGAGGGATCTCTGATGCACGACAATGGCGTCGTCACAACATCTTCTGCAAACGGCAACGGTAAGCACGACATACTTCCATCGTTTTTCATCGTAGGACCTCCGCGGACAGGGACAACCTGGCTGCATGGAGTCCTAAGCCAATGCGCATGGCTGTCGCATCCAACCAAAGAGACGCGGTTCTTCGATAAGTACTTCGATCGCGGGCTGCCATGGTATCGGTCGCATTACAAGCGAGCAAACCATGGCCGAGCGGTGGGAGAAGTTGCGCCGACGTATTTTGCATCGGCGAAAGCACGAGAGCGGATCGCGCAGGTGATTCCGCTGGCGAAGATCGTGTGTACGTTTCGCGATCCTGTGGAGCGTGTTCTGTCGCTTTACCGTTTGAAGCGGGCTTACGGATGGATCTCTTGGACCCTCGAAGATGCGCTCTGGCGCGATCCGGAGTTGATGGATTCGAGCCGTTACGCTGCACACTTAAGGGAATGGATTCGGATGTTTGGCGAGGCGCAAGTCATGGCCACAGTGCACGAAGATATGAAGACAGATCCACAAGGTTATCTGGATAGGATTGTCGAGTTCGTGGGAGCGGCTCCCGTGACGCTAGAGCACCAGCATCTTCAGCGCGTGCTCACTTCGGAAGCGTTGACTCAGCCGCGCAGCTACTACTGGACACGGGGGGCACTGCGGCTGGCAGAGTGGTCGAAGGCGCGGCGCTTGGATGGAATTGTGTCCGCCGCCAAAAGAATAGGGGGCTTGCGGCTCTTTGTTGGGGGCGGTCCGGCGTTTCCGGAAGTGCCAGTCGTGCAGCGAGCTATGCTGCGAGAGTTGTTCCGGCCGGAGGTGGAGCGACTGGAAGAGATGTTGAGTCGGGATTTGTCGGGGTGGAAGTAAGGAAGCGCGGACGTTCACTTTTGGCTCGCTATGGGCTCTCGCGGACTTGGCGCCACTCGCGGTCTCAGTGGTGGAACGCGGGCTTTGCCCGCGGAGCGGACGAAGGCGTCCGCCCCTACACTTGCGCTTGGCTTCGCCTTTGCGGGACAGCCGAGGCGGCTGTCCCTACGTAGACCGCTGTCGATCCACGGCTATTAGTCTTTGCTGGGCCTCTTTGGCGTGAGGTCGCAGGCTTTGCGGACCTGGTCAACGTCCAGTCCCTCGGGCTGGAATTCGGCGATCTGGCGGCCGCTGCGGGTGGGAATGGCGATGTTGAAGACGTGCGACTGCATTACGCCGCGCGCGGTACCTTTGTCCATGGAGAGGAAGCGGCCACGTCCTTCCCAGTTCCAGCCTTTGAAGTAGTGGACTTCATCGACACGGACTTCCGCTTCCAATTGCGGCTGCCCCCAGAATCCCGGACGATTGGGTGGGACTTTGACGGCGGGGTTGAAGCTCGCCAGCTTGTATTTCCCGTTTTCACAGACCAGCTCGACCCTCGGCTTGTAGTCGGGGTCTTCGCGGAAGTAATTCTCGGCGAGGAGTTCGAAGCGTACCCGCTTGGCACCCGTCATTTTGTCCTCGCCTTGAAACATCATCCATTTGCCGCCGGCGCTCACGCCGTCTTTTTCATTTTGATAGGGGCTCATGGAGCCGCCTTGCGCGAAGGCCAACACTCCACCGAGAAGAACAACACAGGCCAGAATTGCCTTATAAGAAGTGCGCGATCCGTTCACAGTGCCCTCCATACAGATATCCGTACTAGGTAGAACCGGGTGCCGGTGGAAAAGTTGCACGAAAAGATGCGGGGAGCTTCCCAACCGGGGTTCAACCCACAATGTCCATCCGATTTGATGCGGCGCTAAAGCACCGCGCTTCCACGGCGTTACACCGCGATTGTGGCCGTTGAACATCGATTCGACCCCATGCGGCCTGCACGCGGGCTTCGCCCACGGGACGGACGAAGGCGTCCGTCCCTACATTGGTTCAGTGGGTGTTGATTTTGAGGACCAGGGAGACTTGGGAGCGGTCGTCGAACTGGCTGACAGACTTGGTATCGCTCTTGTGGCCGTTGAACTGGGCGTAGACCTCATAATCGACCGCGCTGGCGAGTGCCGGGAAGCGGAAGGCTCCATCCTTGCCGACGATGTAGGTCTTAACAGCGCGGGTGCGCGTATTCGTCACATAGACAACGGCGTCGGGAAGGGGATTGTCGTCACCGTCGAGGACTTTGCCGAACAGTAATTTGCCGACAGGCTTATCCCCCTTCTTGTCGGGGAAGGCACAAAGCGTGGCGCAAAAAGAGATGAGAACCAGACAGCAGGCAGCCGCAGCTTTCATCACGGAGCGGTTGTGATTCATAGCTGTAATTATTGTCTCACGGACGACTCTCAGGGACTAAAGCCCCGTTTTTCATTGGCTCCAGCGACGCGGCCCGAGGTTTGCCCTATCAAAGCCACTTGAGCGCAAGCAACTCAGATCGAGTTCTAAAACACGCTTACTGGCGCGGTGTTGATAAGGAAGAGCTAGTACGCCAGATGGAGGCCTACATCCTGGCGTTCGTCATTGTAGACGTGTACCGTAATTTCCTGAACCAGGTGGAGAGGCTTGCCGTCTTTGGAATTTAGGTTTTTCAGATCGGCCGAGAGAATATAGTCAGCATCGCCGGCGGGCACGCGCTGGGCGAACTCTCCCATGTGATCGGAGTAGAGCTGCCATCGGACTTTCTTCGCTTTATCGGTGCCCTTGCGGATTTTCACGGTAACGCCGTAGACGGGGTGGTCATCGGGTCCCCAGACGGTTCCGGCGATCAGCGCGTAGGGTTTCCCTCGGGATTTTTGGGCAGTGAGCAGGCCACTCTGAGAACCGAGGGCTGGCAAGAGAAACAACACGGCGATTCCAATTACGAACAGCTTCCGATAAAGCTGCACCCACCGAAGGCTAGGAGTAGTCACCGTCTTCGGTCTCCTCCTCTTCGTCGTCATCCTCTTCGTAGCCTTCTTCGACGGCTTTCAACTCGAGCGGACTTACAGTAACGACTTCGAAGTCGGTGCCGCATTCAGGGCAGGAAATGACTTCGCCCTCGTCGACCTCTTCCTCTTCGAAGTCAAGATTGTTTTCGCATTCCGGACAGAGCACCATAAGGCCTCCCTTGCCTATTAGAGCCTCCTGTTAATATTTAGATTCTCCCCGGCGGTTGGTCAAGTGGTGGGAGCTGTGGGGGCGAGAATTTTCCGACGCGGCCTGGTGCGTGTCTACTTGTTTTTCCGGATGAATCTCTGACTACCATGAAAGCACGAAACCACAAAAAGACGATGCGCAGGCTTGTTTTGATTGCTTTGGCGAGTTTGATGACGCAAATTAGCCCGGCTCAGGATGCTCCGAAATTGGTGCAAGATGCGCAGATTGCAGCAGCTTTGCAGCAGATTTCGGCGCAACGCGTTCAAGCAGACATTGACAGGCTGGTGAGCTTTGGGACGCGATTGACTCTGTCGGCGCAAGACCCATCGTCGATTGCGGCGGGGCACGGCATCGGAGCAGCGCGGGAGTGGATCAAGTCGGAGTTCGAGCGATATTCGAAAGATTGTGGCGGCTGCCTGGAGGTGAAGACCGACAGCTTCACCGAACCGCCGGCGGACCGCATTCCCGTGGCCACCGAAATCTCCAATGTTTATGCGGTGTTGAAGGGGACCGATCCGGCGCAGGCCAAACACAGCGTGCTGGTAACGGGGCATTACGATTCGCGAAACAGCGACACGCTAGATGTAAAAGGCGACGCTCCGGGAGCGAACGACGACGCCAGCGGAACAGCGGTGAGCCTGGAGTGCGCGCGCGTGTTGAGCAGGATGAAGTTCCCGGCGACGATTGTCTTTCTTACGGTCGCGGGCGAGGAGCAGGGGCTCAACGGCAGCCGCCATTTCGCGAAGATGGCAAAGGAGCAGGGGTGGGACTTGGAGGCCGTGCTCAATAACGACATCGTTGGCGGAGACCAGAGCGCGGAGCAGGATCATTCCGTGATACGCGTGTTTTCCGAGGGCCTGCCGATTACCGCAACAGAGCAGGATGTGCGGCGTATTCGTGGTCTGGGCGGCGAGAGTGATTCGGGATCGCGGCAAGTGGCGCGGTATATCGCTGAAGTTGGGCGCACGTATGACGCCGGAGTGAAGCCGATACTGGTGTTCCGCCTAGACCGATATCTGCGCGGTGGGGATCATTCAGCGTTCAATCAGCAGGGAATTTCGGCGGTGCGTCTGACAGAGTTCCGCGAAGACTTTCATCATCAGCATCAGAATGTGCGGGACGAGAATGGGATTGAGTATGGAGACTTGCCGAAGTTCGTGGATTACGAGTACGTGGCGCATGTGGCGCGACTGAATGCTGCGACGCTGGCATCATTGGCGGCGGCGCCGGCTCCTCCGGCGAACGTGCATATCCTGACCAAAGACCTGGAGAATGATTCGACACTGACGTGGGATGCTTCGCCCGGGGCCGCTAGGTATGAGGTGCTGTGGAGAGCGACGGCGAGCCCTGAGTGGGAGCACGCACAGAATTTCGGAAATGCGACGCGGGCGACGTTGAAGCTTTCCAAAGATAATGTGATTTTCGCCGTGCGGGCGATAGATGCGGCGGGACATCGGAGTTTGGTGGTTCTGCCGACGCCGGAACGCTAGCAAGGTGTTCCGGTCGTCAAGCTAGTAGAATTGGGAACGAGGATCTGTCTGTGCGTCGAACTGGGGAACCCATGACGTTGAGCCTGCCGCCGTTCACCCGGGCGGTGACGTGGCTGATTGGAATCAATACCGCGATTTTTCTGCTTATGGAGTTGTTTGAACTGGCGCGGCTTCCCATAGGCGGGTATGTCGGTTTGTACTGCATGCTAAGGCCGTTTGACGTGGTTCAACACGGCTGGATTTGGCAAATCCTCACGTATAGCTTCCTGCATGCCGGTTTCACCCACTGGCTCTTCAACATGATCGCGCTTTGGATGTTCGGGGCAGCGGTTGAGAACGCCTGGGGGACGCGTCGTTTTCTGGAACTTTATTTTATTGGCGTGATCGGCGCGGCAGTGACGACGATTGCGTTCTCTTATGCACATATTTTAGGCGATCCGCTAACACGAACTCTGGGCGCTTCCGGCGGCATTTTCGCCGTGCTGATCGCATTCGGGATTCTGTTTGCCGAAAACGAAATTATGATGTTTCCGTTTCCGTTCCTGATCAAGGCGAAATACTTTATCGGAATTCTGGTTGTAGTGACCCTTGCTCTGGCAATGGGCAGCGGGGGAGGCGTCGCGTATGTGGCGCACATGGGTGGCCTGTTCTTTGGCTGGCTCTATGTTAGGCGAGGGCCCAAGCCCGCACTGGTGAATGTTGGACTCTCCGAGCGCTACTTCGGCATGCGCAATTCGTACTATCGCTGGAAACGGCGGCGGGCGGCGAGGAAGTTTGAAGTCTACATGCGAGAGCACGATCAGGAAGTGCACTTTGACGAGCATGGGAACTATGTTCCACCGGACGACTCGCGCAAAGGGAACGGCGGGGGGAAGTCGGGGTGGGTGAACTAGGATTGCAGATTTTCGATTTCAGATTGCAGATTGAGAGGTATTTGGGTTTTCAATCTGCAATCTAAAATCTGAGATCTGCGATTCCCTTCTAAGCCACCAGCGACTGAAATTCCGCGAGTATCCTTGCCGCTAAGTTTCCCTCTTTTGCTTTTCCCTTGAATCCCAGATCGTGACCGGCGCCTTCGACCGTCAGTAGCTTTGTTTTGGCCGGGATCATCTTGATCGCGCGCTGGATTTCTTCGATCGAGCCGAAGGGATCGCGCGTGCCTTGGACGAATAGTGTCGGCGTGCGCAGGTCGGGGAGGTGTTGCGTGCGCTGCAGCTCGGGACGGCGTGGGGGATGGAGCGGGTAGGACAGCAGCAGGAGTCCCGAGACGAGATCTGGTTCTTCGGAGCAGAGCATGCTGGACTGCCGTCCGCCGTAGGAATGGCCGCCGAGAAAAGTGCGCGCCGTTTCGTTGCTGCCGCCACTAAAATCCCCACTTCTCCCAACATCAGGCAGAAGTGGGGCACCCGGAATCGTTTTCATCGCTGCTGTGGCGTTTTTCAGGCCGGCACGATCGCCGGCGGCGTCGCCGGGGCCGGGCGGGCCAAAAGATCTCGCTTGGCGGTAGGGTAGGTTGCAGCGCAGCACTGTATAGCCAGCGTTGGCGAATGTGTCGGCTAGCGCGCGGAGCAGCGGGGCTTGGGCGTTGCCTCCGGCGCCGTGGGTCAGGACCAGAGCATCTCCGTTGGGAGTTTCGGGGGCGTGCAGAAACCCTCGGATCGGTGGATCGACGGTGGAGTCAGCGAATTCGCGGATGGAGGAGTCGGGCAAGGAAATATTCTAAACCGCGCACCCAGACTATATCCGTCGGGCCGCAAGGAAAGAGTCAATTGAACGGGTAACGCTCATCGAGATGACGCGGCTGACAGCAATATGTTCGCGACCTCGTCTGGGCGTTCGACATGGCAGTCGTGACCGGTCTTCAGCTCGGCAACCTCCCAACCAGAGGCACGCGCTTTGCGGGCAAAAGGCTCGAAGAACGGCCTAGCCGGATATCCTTCCGCGATGCAAGCGACGAAAGTAGCCGGTATGCTGGCCCTGCGATCGGCTGCAAGACGAAGGGGCTCCTCAAAGCAGCCCAGACTGAAGTCACAGAGCCTCGAGCGTACGAAATCACGCGCTTCACCCGGCGTCAATCCCCACAGATCCAGCTGCCCCTCGGCGCCCGGTAGCCGCCAACCGTCTCCATGCTCTCGTGCGACGTTGCGAAAATAGGCGCCAGTCTCAGACGGAAGCAGGTCCAACACACTTTGCCCATCATCTGGAATGAAGGCATCGAGGAAAACCAGGCGGCTTATTTGACTGGGCGTCGTCTCTGCCACGCCGCTTATGATCATGCCCGCGTAGCTATGACCTACAAGGACCACCTTCTCCGGCAACGCAGAGAGCGTCAGCGCAACATCGGAGACGTGCTGGGTTAGCGTGATTTGTGCAGAGAGACGGCCTTGGTCTGTGCCAAGACCAGTGAGAACCGGCGTTATCACGTTATGGCCGTGCTTTGTCAGCAACGGGATCAGAAGATCCCAGGTTCCTGTCGACTGCCATGCACCGTGGACAAGGACGAACGTCGACATGGGAGAGAGTTTAACAGGTGAGATGCCTGAGGCCACTTCTTCCTAGCTATCAGGCGTTTACTTCCCCTTCTCCAACGGCACTTCCGCCAAGGTCTCGTACACTTTCACGATCTGGATTTCGTTGCCCAGCTTGGCCCAGCAGCGGAGCATTTCGGGGTCTTCTTGTGCGGTGCGGCGGGCGTCTTCTGACTTCCAGTAGCGGAAGAAAACATAGTGATGTTCGCGGTCGCGGTAGAGCAAATCACGGCCGTAACCTTTTCTGGCGACGATGGATGTGAGTTCGTGGAAGGTTTCCAACGCGGCGGCTTCGTGCTCGGGGAGGGGTTCCCAGATGGCCACCGAGAGAATCTCTTGTGCCATAGCGGGAATTATACTTCGATGCTGGGAATCTTAAACCGCAAAGTTCGCAGAGAACTGCCGCGGAGGACGCAGACACGCTCGCTGCGCCTTACACGAGCTAACGGCGATGCTTTTTGGGGTGGACTATATTCTCGGCTTCCTGCTCGGTGACGATATGCAGACGCATTAGGTTTGTGGAGCCGGAGGCTTGGCGGGTGCCGGCGACTACGCCCAGCACATCTTTCGGTTGTAGGACACCGCGGCGGACCAAGTCCTGCTCGGCCATGATGACCATCTGCTCGGCGGAGCGGGCCTGGCGGCAGCGCACGGGGTGGACGCCCCAGTAGAGATTCATGCGGTGGACGACCGTCTCGACGTGGGTGAAGGCGTAGATCGGGGCGGGAGGGCGGTACTTCGAGATCATGCGGGCGGTGTTGCCGGTTTCGGTGAAGATGGCGATCGCACCCATGGGAAGATCTTCGGCGGCGTGTGCGATGGACTCGCAGATGGTTTCGGCGACTGAGAGTCCTCGGCGCTCGCGGCGGCGACGACCAGGACCGAGGTCGGAGACATTGCATTCAGCTTCAACCACGATGCGCGACATGATCTCAACCGACTCGCGCGGATACTTTCCGCTGGCGGTCTCAGCGGAGAGCATGACAGCGTCGGTGCCATCAAAGACGGCGTTGGCGACGTCGCTGGCTTCGGCGCGCGTGGGACGCGGGTTTTCGATCATCGATTCGAGCATCTGCGTGGCGGTGATGACCGGTTTGCGCCAGACGGCGGCGCGACGGATCACGTGCTTCTGGATCACCGGAACCTTTTCGGGCGCCATCTCGACGCCCAGGTCGCCGCGAGCGACCATGACTCCGTCGGCAGCCTCGAGGATTTCTTCCAGATGATCGATGGCTTGCGGCTTTTCGAGTTTGGCAATGACCGGGACGTCACTTTTGTGCGACGTGATGATCCGCTTGACTTCGGTGACGTCGGCGGCGGTCCGGACGAAAGAGAGAGCGACGGCGTCGACGCCGTGCTTTAAGCCGAATTCCAGGTCCTTGCGATCTTTGGAAGTCATAGCCGGAATCGAGAGTGCGACGCCGGGGAGATTGATTCCTTTTTGTTCGCCGAGCAAGCCGCCATTCATGACATCGCAGAGGACGTCTTTGCCGCGGATGGCCCGGACGAGGAGTTCGATCAGGCCGTCGCTGAGCAGGATGCGGGCACCGGTGGTGAGCTCGCGGGCTAGGTCGGGGAAGGTTGTGGAGATCCGGGTCGCATTTCCAGCGACTTCGTCGGGCGTGATGGTGACGATCGAGCCGGTCTTCAGAAAGACGGGCTTGCGCTGTTCCAGCAGGCCAGTGCGGATCTTGGGGCCCTGCAGGTCCTGGAGGATGCAGACGGTGCGTCCCTCGCGCTGGGCGGCGCGGCGCAGGCGCTGGATGTTGTGGGCGTGATCTTCATGCGTGCCGTGGGAAAAATTGAGGCGGGCGATGTCCATGCCGAGGCGAAGCAGGTCGCGCATGGCGGCTTCGGTACCGCATGCAGGACCGATGGTGCAGATGATTTTGGCGCGGCGGGAGACGGAAGCGTTATGGGTAAGCGTCTCCTCAGAATTTGGATGGCTCGGTTTCAAATATTCCTCGACGGGGAATTCTTGTAGCTGAAGAAATGGGTGCCGTCCCTACGGGACTGGCGCATTTTTCCGCACCACACCCGGCACTTCCGTGCCGGGCTTTCTCATGCCGCCGCTTCGCGGCTGGATTCTGGTTTCTACGCCTTGGAACTGTTGATTGCGGTCAATTCTTTGCCCAGCATGGCGCGGGGAAATAGTAGCGCATTGAACTCGGCGCCGACCAGCACCACAAGGGAAATCAGGTACATCCAGACGAGCAGGGCCATGCCGACGCCGAGCGATCCGTAGATGGTGGTGAAGTCTCCGAAATGCTGCAGGTAATAGCGGAAGCCAACCGTCACCGTAAACCAGACGAAGGTAGCGAAGAGCGCGCCGGGAATGACACTGTGCCACGGCTGCGTCCGGGGCACGGCGTTGTGATAAATGAGCGCGATCACGGAGATGGCGGTCAGAGTGGCGATAATCCAGCGAATGATTCCCCACAGCAGCAGCACATAGGCGCTAAAGTCGGGATCAATATAAGGGAGGAGCCGGGTTTCGAACTTGCTGCCCACGGCGACGAGCAATGTGGAGAATGTCATGGGGATGAGCGCGAAGATCACCAACATAAAAGCGATCAGGCGCTCCTTGACGAGTCCCCAACTCTTGGGCAGTTCGTAGCAGCGGCGGAAACCTTCCATCCAGGAGATCATCACGCCGGATGCCGTCCACAGAGTAACCACCGACGTAGTAAACAGAAATCCGAATCGATGCTTGGGCGCTCCTGTGAGATAGTTCAGGACCACTCCGGACTTGTCACCCACGGGAAGAATGCTGCCTAAAGCGTAAGAAATCTCGCGCAGGTATGGTGCGCCTTTGCGCCAATTTACCAGCACCGAACCTAGAATGACCAAGGCCGGGAAGAAGGTAAGGATGGAGGAATAGGCGGACGCCTTGGCAATGGCGAAGGCATCATGGACAAAGGCGTTGCCGAACGATATTCCGAGAAGCCGAAGTAAGCGCCACATACGCTGACTTAGCTTAGGGCCTGAGGGCATCACCCGCAAAGAAGGAATTCGGGTGGGTTCCTCAATGCGCACTCGCTGGGGGGTAGCGTGCATTTGTTATTGGATGAATATGAAAGCGGGCCCGGAAACCCTAGACTTGGGATTCCGGACCCTTAGTTCATTCACCTTATTCGGCCGCGGGCAATTCCGCGCCCAGTTCTTCGTTCTCGCCCTCGTGACGCATCATTTCGAGAGCGCGCTCAGCTTCTTCGTAAGCAGCCGAGACTTCAGCCTGTACCTTGGCGGCAGCCTCTTCCATTTCTGGCGAGAGGCGCACGTTGCGGTAGTACTCCATGCCGGTTCCGGCAGGGATGAGGCGTCCGACAATGACGTTCTCTTTCAGGCCGCGCAGGTGATCGACCTTGCCGTTGATGCTGGCTTCGGTGAGCACGCGCGTGGTCTCCTGGAACGACGCGGCGGAGATGAAGGAGTCGGTTGAGAGCGAAGCCTTCGTGATGCCGAGGAGCAGCGGCCGTCCAGTGGCCGGCTTGCCGCCCTGCGCAATCACACGCTCGTTCTCTTCGCGGAAGGCGAACTTGTCGGTCTGCTCTTCGAGCAGGAAGCGCGTGTCGCCCACGTCTTCGACCTTCACCCAGCGCATCATTTGGCGAACAATCACTTCGATGTGCTTGTCCGAAATGTTGACGCCTTGCAGCCGGTAGACTTCCTGGATTTCGTTCACCAGGTAAGCCTGCAGCTCTTTCTCGCCGAGCACAGCCAGGATGTCGTGCGGGTTGAGCGGGCCATCCATCAAGGGTTCACCAGCCTTGACGCGCTCGCCTTCCTGCACGTTGATGTGAACGCCGCGCGGAACCGAGTATTCTTTTTCGGTGCCGTTGTCGGCGACCACGTAGATTTTGCGCTGTCCTTTGGAGACCTCGCCGAACTTGACCGTGCCATCGATTTCGCTGATGACGGCGGTCTCGTGCGGCTTGCGGGCTTCGAACAGTTCGACCACACGCGGCAGACCACCGGTGATGTCTTTGGTCTTGGTGGTTTCGCGCGGGATCTTTGCCAGCACGTCGCCCGGAGTAACGGTGTCGCCGTCTTGAATCATCAGGTGGGCCCGCGAGGGCATCAGGTAGCGCTTGCTCGCCTTGCCCTTGATCACGATCGCGGGCTGGCGCTTCTCGTCGGGAGAATCGCCGACTACGTGGCGGGACAGGCCGGTGACTTCGTCCACTTCTTCGTGGAGCGTGACGCCTTCCTGCAAGTCTTTGAACTGCACAGTGCCGCCGATTTCAGTCAGGATCGCGAAGGTGTACGGATCCCACTCGACCATCACCTGGCCCAGCGTGACCGCGTCGCCCTCGTTGACCTTCAACTTGGCGCCGTACACGACCGAGTAGCGCTCGCGCTCACGGTTCTTATCGTCGACGACCGCGATCGAGCCCTGGCGGTTCATGACCACCAAATCTCCCGATTTCGCCTTGACAGTCTGCAGTCCGACAAAGCGCACGGTGCCGTTGTTCTTGGCATCGAGGCGCGACTGTTCGGAAACTCGCGACGCCGTACCGCCGATATGGAAGGTACGCATCGTGAGCTGCGTTCCAGGCTCGCCGATGGACTGTGCCGCGATGACGCCGGTGGCTTCGCCGAGTTCGACGAGGCGTCCGGAGGCCAGGTTGCGGCCGTAGCACATGACGCAGACGCCGCGCTTGGATTCGCAGGTCAGCACCGAGCGGATTTTCACGCGCTCGATACCGGCAGCCTGAATCGCTCCCGCGAGGTCTTCGGTGATTTCCTGGTTGATGTCGACGATCGTGTTGCCGTCGTAGTCTTTGATCTTCTCGAGCGACACGCGGCCGACAATTCGGTCACGCAGCGGCTCGATAATCTCGCCGGCTTCGACGATGCCCTGCACATAGATGCCGTCGACGGTTCCGCAATCGTACTCGCTGATGATGACGTCTTGCGCGACATCGACCAGGCGGCGAGTCAGGTAGCCCGAATCGGCCGTCTTGAGCGCCGTGTCGGCCAATCCCTTGCGGGCGCCGTGGGTCGAGACGAAGTACTCCAACACCGTCAATCCTTCGCGGAAGTTGGCGGTGATGGGAGACTCGATGATTTCGCCCGAGGGCTTCGCCATAAGTCCGCGCATGCCGGAGAGCTGACGGATCTGCTGTTTCGATCCGCGAGCGCCGGAGTCGGCCATGACGTAAATCGGGTTGAGTTCGCCTTCCTTGTCACGGCGTTGCATCTCACCGAACATTTCGTCAGCAACTTTTTCCGTGATCGAAGACCAGATTTCGATGACCTTGTTGTAGCGCTCGCCGTTGGTAATCGCGCCGTCCAGGTATTGCTGCTGAACGTTGACGACCTGTTTCTCAGCGTCTTTCACCAGGACTTTCTTGTTGTCCGGGATGACCATGTCATCGATGCCGATCGACAATCCGGCGCGAGTCGCGAAGCGGAAGCCGAGCGACTTAACCTCGTCGAGCATCTTGACCGTGGTCTCGAGGCCGAACTGCAGGTAGCCGAAGTTCACCAGCGCGCCGATGCCCTTCTTCTTGAGCAAGCCGTTGATGTACGGCATGCTGCGGACGCGGCCCGTGATGTCGGTCGCGTTCTTGGGAAGATTGTCATTCAGGATGGCGCGGCCCACCGTGGTGTTGATGAACGCCCGTTCAATCTGTACCGGCTCGGTGTGAATGATGTCCTGATCGTCGTACGCGGTCGTCAGGTCGATCAACTCGCCCGTGTAGCGGAGGCGGATCGGGCTCAGCGTTTCGACTTCACCGGCGTCGAGCGCCATCAGAACTTCTTCAATATTGGCGAAAGCGCGCCCTTCACCCTTGGCACCCGGCTTCGCTTTGGTCAGGTAATAGAGACCGAGAACCATGTCCTGCGTGGGCACGGTGATCGGCTGACCTGAAGCGGGCGAGAGGATGTTGTGCGAGGCCAGCATCAGCACGCTGGCTTCAACCTGGGCTTCCGGAGACAGCGGAATGTGAACCGCCATCTGGTCGCCGTCGAAGTCGGCGTTGAACGCCGTGCAGACCAGCGGGTGAATCTTGATGGCCTTGCCTTCGACGAGTACCGGTTCGAACGCTTGAATGCCGAGGCGGTGAAGCGTAGGAGCGCGGTTCAGCAGGACCGGGTGATCCTTAATGACTTCTTCGAGGATGTCCCACACGATCGGTTCCTGCTGCTCGACCATTTCCTTCGCTTGCTTGATGGTCGTGACGTTGCCCGTCTGCTCGAGCCGGTGATAGATGAACGGCTTGAACAGTTCGAGCGCCATCTTCTTGGGCAGACCGCACTGGTGCAGCTTAAGTTCGGGGCCGACCACGATGACGGAGCGTCCCGAGTAGTCCACGCGCTTTCCGAGCAGGTTCTGGCGGAACCGGCCCTGCTTGCCTTTCAGCGTGTCGGACAACGACTTCAGCGGGCGATTATTCGCACCGCGGAGCACGCGGCCACGGCGTCCGTTGTCGAACAGAGCGTCAACGGCTTCCTGCAGCATGCGCTTTTCGTTGCGTACGATGACTTCGGGAGCGTGCAGGTCCATCAGCTTCTTCAACCGGTTGTTGCGGTTGATGACGCGGCGATACAGGTCGTTCAAGTCCGAGGTAGCGAAGCGCCCGCCATCGAGTGGAACCAGCGGACGGAGCTCCGGCGGAATGACCGGGATGACATCGAGGATCATCCAGTGCGGCTTGTTGCCGCTCTTGCGGAAGGCCTCGACGACTTTCAGGCGCTTGGCATACTTGAGCCGCTTCTGCAGCGAGCTCTCATTCTTCATCTTCTCGCGGAGTTCTGTGGACAGGCCGTCGGTGTCGACGCGCTTGAGCAGTTCCTTGATCGCCTCAGCGCCCATCATGGCCTTGAATCCGGCCGGACGGTACTGCTGATCGAGCTCACGGAACTTGGCTTCGTCCTTGATGACCTCGCGCTCTTTTACCGGAGCATCGCCGGGTTCGACCACGACGTAGGCTTCGAAATAGAGCACGGACTCAAGGTCGCGCAGCGAGATGTCGAGCAGGTGCCCGATGCGGCTGGGCAATCCTTTGAAGAACCACACGTGCGAACAGGGCGACGCCAGCTCGATGTGGCCAAGACGCTCGCGCCGAACTTTTGACAGAGTGACTTCCACGCCGCACTTGTCGCAGATCACGCCGCGGTGCTTCATGCGCTTGTACTTGCCGCAGAGGCACTCCCAATCGGTGACCGGGCCGAAGATGCGGGCGCAGAACAGTCCATCGCGCTCGGGTTTAAAGGTTCGGTAATTGATGGTCTCGGGCTTGGTGACTTCGCCGTGCGACCAGCTCCGGATTTTCTCCGGAGAGGCCAGGGAGATGCGAATGGCATCAAAGTCCGCGATCACATTTGCCATTTCGAATGGGCTCGAACGAAACAAGGTGTTCCTCCGCTTCCTGCGGTCCTGACGCGTCCGCTGACGGAGCTCTAAAACAAGTTCTCAGTTCTCGGTTCTCAGTTCGCAGTTAAAACCGAGATCGAACTTTTAGCCTCTTCATGCGGCATTGAGCTCGGATGCCGCTGTGGCTGTAATTCAAAATCTCTTTGGGCGTTCTCAGCTCCCCGTTCCAGCCTCAGCTCTCACTGAGAACCGAGAACTGAGAACTGCTTTTTCAGTCTGCTGCCGCGCTGGCGGTCGGCTTCTTCTCTGACGCCTTGATCAACTCGACGTCGAGGCAGAGCGACTGCAACTCGCGGATCAGCACGTTGAACGATTCCGGCACGCCAGGCTCCATGGCGGCTTCGCCCTTGACGATGGCCTCGTAGATCTTGGTTCGGCCGTATACGTCGTCAGACTTCGCCGTCAGCAGCTCCTGCAGGATGAATGCTGCACCGTATGCCTCCAGCGCCCAGACTTCCATTTCTCCGAAGCGCTGTCCGCCGAACTGCGCTTTACCGCCCAGCGGCTGCTGGGTGATCAGCGAGTACGGGCCGATGGAACGAGCGTGAATCTTGTCGTCCACCAAGTGCGACAGTTTCAGCATGTAGATGTAGCCCACGGTAACCGGCTGTTCGAACTTCTCGCCGGTCATGCCGTCGCGAAGATTCGTCTTGCCCGAGGTTGGGAGTCCGGCGTGTTCGAGCAACGCCTTAATCTCGCCCTCCTTGGAGCCGTCGAACACGGGCGATCCCATGAACACTCCCTTGGTGAGCGTCGGAGCTACGGATTCGAGCTCTTCGTCGCTCATCTCGGAGATGATGTCGGCAAGTTGAGAGTCTTTGAACAACGCTTTCAACTCGCGACGGATCGCCTCTGTGCGCGTGTTCTCCTGAAGCAGCTTCGTGATCTTCTCGCCAAGAACGAAGCCAGCCCATCCGAGGTGGGTTTCGAGAATCTGGCCCACGTTCATACGGGAAGGCACGCCGAGCGGGTTGAGGACGATTTCTACCGGTGTTCCGTCCTCGAGGTAAGGCATATCCTCTTCGGGCAGAATGCGTGCGATGACGCCCTTGTTGCCGTGACGGCCGGCCATTTTGTCACCGACACTCAGCTTGCGCTTCATGGCGATGTAGACCTTGACCAGCTTGATCACGCCCGGCGGCAGTTCGTCGCCCTTGGTCAGCTTGTCTTTCTTCTCGTTGACGATCTTCTTGAGCACGTCGATCTGGCGAGACGTCATCTCTTCGATCTCGTCGATCTGCTCGTTCACCCGCGGATCTTTATCGGCGTACTTGATGCGCTTCAGATTGCGGGTCGAGATGCGCTCGATCTCCTCGCGAGTCAGCATCGTGCCCTTGGTCAGCAGGCGCTTGTTGGTGCGCTCGTCGTGCAGGTCGGCCTGCACTTCCTTGCCGCCCAGGATGTTGTCGAGACGCTTCAACCGCTCGTCGGTCAGAATTCGGATTTCGTCCGAGAGGTTCTTTTCCAACTTCGCGATCTGTGTGGCTTCGATGGCCTTCGCGCGCTCGTCCTTCTCCTGGCCCTTGCGTGAGAAAATCTTCACATCGACGATGACCCCCTCGATGCCCGGCGGGCAGTAGAGCGAAGCATCGCGCACGTCGCCGGCCTTTTCGCCGAAGATGGCGCGCAGCAGCTTCTCTTCCGGCGTAAGCTGGGTTTCGCCCTTCGGCGTAACCTTGCCCACCAGGATGTCGCCCTGCTTGATGCTGGCGCCGATGCGAATCACGCCCGCTTCGTCCAGGTTGCGGAGCATCGACTCGCTGACGTTTGGAATGTCGCGAGTGACTTCTTCCGGACCCAGCTTGGTGTCGCGCGCTTCGATCTCGTACTCCTCGATGTGAAGCGAGGTGTAGTAATCGTCTTTAACCATGCGTTCGGAAACCAGGATCGCGTCCTCGAAGTTGTAGCCGCGCCATGGCATGAAGGCCACCAGGACGTTTCGTCCGAGAGCCAGCTCGCCGTGATCGGTGCAAGGACCGTCAGCGATGATCTCGCCCTTCAAAACGCGCTGTCCCTTCTTCACCACCGGCTTCTGGTTGATGCAGGTGTTCTGGTTCGAGCGCTTAAACTTGGTGAGCTGGTAGATGTCGCTTCCGACTTCACGCGACAACTGCGTGGGATGGTGTTCGCCTTCGACGCGCACGATGATGCGCTCGGAGTCGACCGAATCGATGATACCGTTGCGGCGGGCCAGAACGACTGCGCCCGAGTCGCGAGCGGTAACGCCTTCCATTCCGGTGCCTACGATCGGCGCTTGTGCGCGGAGCAGCGGCACGGACTGGCGTTGCATGTTCGCGCCCATCAGCGCGCGGTTCGCGTCATCGTGCTCGAGGAACGGAACCAGCGAGGCGGCGACGGACACCAGTTGCTTCGGGCTGACGTCGACGTAGTCGACTTCTTCACGGCTCACCAGCACGAAGTTGCCGGCCTTGCGGGCGTTGACGAGTTCGGGCACGATGCGGCCCTTGTCGTCGAGTTCCACGTTGGCCTGCGCGATCGTGTGACGATCTTCTTCCCAAGCTGAGAGGTAGAACGAGAACGGGTCAATCTGCGCGGGCTTCTTGCGCTTCTCTTTCAGCTCACTGTTGATCTTCTCGATTTCGTGCTTCTCGAGATGATCGCCAACTTTGTAGTCGCTGTCGCCGACGTTCACGATGGAGACGTAGTCCACGATGCGCCCGTTCTTCACCTTGCGGTAGGGCGACTCGATGAATCCGTAATCGTTGATGCGGGCGTAGCAGCTCAGCGACGAGATCAGGCCGATGTTCGGACCTTCCGGCGTCTCAATCGGGCAGATACGTCCGTAGTGCGTGGGGTGAACGTCGCGGACTTCAAATCCAGCGCGCTCACGCGACAAACCGCCCGGCCCAAGCGCCGAGAGACGCCGCTTGTGCGTGATCTCGGAGAGCGGGTTGGTCTGATCCATGAACTGCGAGAGCTGCGACGATCCGAAGAATTCGCGAATCGCGGCCATCACCGGCTTGGCGTTGACCAGGTCGTGCGGCATGGCCGTCGACATTTCCTGGTACACGCTCATCTTTTCCTTGATGGCGCGTTCCATGCGGACCAGGCCGATGCGGAACTGGTTCTCCATCAGCTCGCCGACCGCGCGGACGCGGCGGTTGCCGAGGTGATCGATGTCGTCGACCGCGCCGATGTTCTTGCGCAGCTTGAGCAGGTACGCGATGGTCGCGTAGAAGTCTTCGGGATCGAGCGTGCGCTTTTCGAGCGAAGTCGCTTCCTGGTTCTCAAACAGCTTGATGTTGAACTTCAAGCGGCCTACGCGCGAGAAGTCATATTTGCGCGGGTCGAAGAACATTCCGTGGAAGAGCGCCGTGGCCGTGTCGAGCGTCGGCGGATCGCCGGGACGCAGCTTGCGGTAGATTTCGATCAGGGCCTCCTGCGGAGTCTTGATCGAATCGCGCTTCAACGTCTGGCTGATCACCGTTCCCACGTCGTCGCGCTCGGGGAAGAACAGCGCCATTTCCACGACACCGGAGTCAAGAATCTTCGAGACTTTGTCGGCCGTCAGCTCGGAGTTGGCTTCGAGCATGACTTCGCCAGTAGTGGTGTCGACTACATCTCCGGCAGTCCACGCGCCCTCGAGGTCCGTGATGTCCACCTCAATCTCGGTGATCTTCGCCTTCTGAATTTCCTTCAGAACCTGAGCGTTGATCTTGCGGCCGGAGTGGGCGATTTCTTCGCCCGACTTGCTCTTGATGCTGTGGGCAAGCTTCATGCCGAGCAGGTTCGTCGGCTTCTCGGCCGTCGGATCGAGCGTCCAGTAGAGCTTCTTGTCGCGGACCGCGATGCGGTCAGTGGTGTAGAAAGTCTTCAGGATGTCTTCGCCGGAACGCAGGCCGAGGGCGCGCAGGAAGATCGTGCCGAGGAACTTGCGCTTGCGGTCAATGCGCACGTAGAGCACGTTCTTCTGGTCGTACTCGAACTCGACCCACGAACCGCGGTAGGGAATGATCTTTCCCAGGAAGTACGTGCGGTTGTTGGCGGTCTCAAAGAAGACGCCAGGCGAACGGTGCAACTGGCTGACGATCACGCGCTCGGTTCCATTGATAATGAAAGTCCCGTTCTGGGTCATCAAGGGAACGTCGCCGAAGAAGACTTCCTGCTCTTTAATGTCGCGGATGGAGCGGTTGCCGGTCTCAGCGTCTTTGTCGAAAATCGTCAGACGCATCGTGACTTTGAGCGGAGCGGAGTAAGTCATGCCGCGCTCTTCGCACTCCGCCACGTCGTATTTCAACTGCAGGCCGACCGGGTCGCCGCACTTGTTGCAGAAGTCAGGCGTGTTGGCGTTGTAGGTGCCGCACTTACCACACAGGACCTCGCCGGGGTGGAACGGGTCGGTGATGACCGTAGATCCGCAATTCTTGCAAGTGGTACGAAGGTGATGCAGACCTTTGAGATGTCCGCACTTGCACTCCCAGTTACCAATGGCGTAATCCACAAACTCAAGTTGTGATACGTTGCGAAAGTCGGTGATCGGGAAGACGGACTGAAACACCGCCTGCAAGCCGCCGTCTTCGCGCTCGCTCGGGAGCTTGTCCATCTGCAGGAAACGGTCGTACGAACGTTTTTGAACCTCGATCAGGTTCGGAATCTGAATAGTGGCCGGTATTTTGGAAAAATCAAAGCGTTTGCGGAAGGCATTTTTCATCGTTAAGAAACTCCCAATCTCACGCGCAACCGAAGGTCGCGCTCAAACCGCGGAATGTGGGGCGTGTACCGCCCCGCGGGACTTGCTTATGTGCAGAGCCGGAACAACTTAGAACCTAAAAGACGACGGGACGCCAGCAGGGACAGTAGTTCCCGCAAGCGCCATTCAAGGCGTTTCGCCATTTCTGATTTGAACTCTTTCGCGCCAGTATCTCGGCCTGTTTCCGCTCTGCCTGCCCGCAGAGCAGCATGCCTGAAACTTCCTCGCGCGAGACTCGCTCGCGCACGATGTACCTAGGAAGCGATGTTATATAGATGCTAACATCGTCGCCCAAGCTTCACAAGTAGGAACGGACCAGAAAAACGATTTTGCACTCCTTACGGTGCAGCCCGGGACTCATGAGTCAGTGCCATGTGGGGACGGCCGCCTCGGCTGTCCAGTCGCGGAGCGACGAAAGAATGCGGTCGCCATGCCTGGATCAGCAAAAACCTGCCGAGCTCCGCTCGGCGGACGGCCGAGGGCGGCCGTCCCCACACAAGCAGCACCAGATCTAGCTACTTTACCTCTACCGTAGCGCCAGCTTCGGTGAACTTCTTCTTGATGGTCTCGGCCTCTTCCTTGGAGACGCCCTCTTTCACGTTCTTGGGCGCTCCGTCGACCAGTTCCTTGGCTTCTTTCAGGCCCAGGCTGGTGACTTCGCGGACGGCCTTGATCACGTTGATCTTGTTGGCACCGACTTCCTTGAGGACGACGGTGAATTCGGTCTTCTCTTCTGCCGGGGCCGCTGCCGCCGCGCCCGCACCGCCACCCGCCACCATCACGGGAGCCGCTGCCGCCGCCGATACGCCCAAACGCGCTTCCAGCTTCTTGACCAGATCTGCCGCTTCCAGAAGCGACAGTCCTACGATCGAGTCTTCAATCTGTTGCAGATCAGCCATGTTGATTCTCCAGTATTTAGTCTCTTGCTTTCGTCACCCACAGGCCAGGTTTCCAGTGCGACCGGGTCTTGAGTTCCTCACGCCAGACAACGTTTGGAACCGACCGCGCAACCCCCGAACTGCAGCCAACCAAACTTGTTTTATGTGGCGCGGGCACTCTTGCCCGCGAAATCTAACCACATCGACAGCCAGCTAAACCCCGCTCGCTGGACGGCCGAAGGCGGCCGTCCCCACACAATCTTTGCCCCTACGCTTCCTTGAACTTCTTCTGCTGCACGCCCTGGTCGACAACCACTGCCAGGTTGCGGCCTACCGCGCCCATTGCCGTGACCAGGCGCTGCGCTGGGGCATTGATCAGGAACAGGAGCTTCGACATCAGCTCTTCCTTCGACGGCATCGTGGCCAGCGCTTCGATCTCTTTAATATTGATGACACGGCCTTCAACGACACCGATCTTGAAAGTGAATTCCGGCGCGTCCTTGGCGTACTTGGTCAGAGCCTTGGCCATCGCGACCGGATCGCCGGTGGTATAGGCGATCGAGGTCACTCCCGCCAGATCCTTCAGCGCGCCTTCGACCTTCGTGCCCTTCGCGGCCTTTTCGGCCAGCGTGTTCTTGACGACCTGGTACTTGGCGCCCGCCCCGCGCAGAGCCTTGCGCAGCTCGTAGTCCTGGGCCACGGTCATCTTGGTGTAGGTCGCGACGACCATGTTGGAGACGTTGTTCAGGTCCTTGCTCAGTTTCTCGACCTGTTCTTTCTTCTTCGCTCTGGTAACCGCCATTGGTCAAATCCTCGAATCTTGTCAGTCTTGATCAATCATGAAGCGTTGCTTCGCAACGCGGACAGCCGATGGCGGCTGTCCCCACATAAGAACTTATGCTTTCGCTGCGGCCTCGATCGGGGTTACGTCCAACGAAATACCGGGCCCCATCGTCGAACTCAGATAGCAACCCTTGATGTACTTGCCCTTGGCGACCGACGGCTTCGCTTTGATCACGCTGGTGATCAGCACCGTGGCGTTCTCAATCAGCTTGTCGGGCGTGAATGAGATCTTGCCGACGGGGCAGTGGACGAGCGCGGTCTTGTCGGTGCGGAACTCGACCTTGCCGGCCTTTACTTCTTGAACTGCCTTACCCACGTCGAAGGTCACGGTGCCAGTCTTCGGATTGGGCATCAGGCCCTTGGGACCGAGAACTTTACCGAGGCGTCCGACGGACTTCATCACGTCGGGAGTGGCGATCAGCGCGTCGAAGTCGGTCCAATTTTCCTTGGTGATCTTCTCGACCATTTCTTCGCCGCCTACGAAATCGGCGCCCGCGGCTTCGGCTTCCTTAATCTTGTCGCCGGTCGCGATGACCAGAACCTTCTTCGACTTGCCGAGGCCATGCGGCAGAACAACCGTGCCGCGAACCATCTGGTCGGCGTGCTTGGGATCAACTCCGAGCCGCATCGTGACCTCGACGGTCTCATCGAACTTGGCGTACTTCACCTTCTGCAGGAGAGGAACTGCGTCCTGCAGCACATAGGGGCGCTTTTCGACTGCAGCGTGCGCCTTGGCAATGTTCTTTCCTTCTTTTTTGTTCATTACTGCTCCTTGTCTCCCACCGCTAACCGTTGATTCGGAGAGCCGTGGTGTTTTCGACTAAACACTCTCTGTGTGGCTCGGGCACTCTTGCCCGCGAAATCCAACCACATCGAAGCAGCCGGCAAAAACCACGCTCGCTGCGCATCGCTGGACGGCCGAAGTCGGCCGTCCCCACACAAACCCTCTTCAGCCAACTACTTCAATTCCCATGGACCTTGCCGTGCCGCGGACGCTCTTGATCGCAGTCTCGACCGACGCGGCGTTCAGGTCGGGCATCTTCTGCTTGGCGATGTCCTCGACCTGCTTCGCGGTCACCTTGCCGACCTTATCTTTATTCGGCGTGCCTGAACCCTTGGCGATGCCGGCGGCGCGCTTCAGAAGGATCGACGCCGGCGGCGTCTTGGTGATAAAGGTGAACGAGCGGTCGTTGTAAACAGACACCACGACCGGGATGATCAGACCTTCCATCTCCTTCTGGCTGGTTCTGGCGTTGAACTGCTTGCAGAACTCCATGATGTTGATCTGCGCCTGGCCGAGCGCCGGGCCCACCGGGGGCGCCGGAGTCGCCTTGCCCGCCGCGATCTGCAGCTTCACGTAACCTGTAACTTTCTTTGCCATAATCTCTCTTCCGTCGGCAGCGCGAGTCTAGGATTTTCGGCTCGGCATTCTGCAC
Source organism: uncultured Acidobacteriota bacterium (assembly GCA_963836945.1). Lineage (GTDB taxonomy): Bacteria > Acidobacteriota > Terriglobia > Terriglobales > Acidobacteriaceae > Sulfotelmatobacter. The sequence goes on along the minus strand of CAWILL010000014.1, from coordinate 830,141 downwards.
ATTTTATTCGAGACTTGCAGCCCCAGCGGCTAAAGCCCAATCTCGCCGGGCTTGTGACGGTGCGGCTTAAAGCCGCACCCTTTCAAAACTACGCGACCTTCTCCACCTGATTGAACTCGAGTTCCACCGGGGTTGAGCGGCCGAAAATTGTGACCATCACTTTCAGCGTTTCGCGATCTTCGTTCACTTCGTCGACTACGCCGGTGAAGCTGGCGAATGGACCTTCCGTGATGCGGACCGACTCGTTCTTCTCGAACTTGACCTTGAGCTTCGGCTTCTCGCGGCTGTCAGCGACTTTATAAACGATGTGCTGCACTTCCTCATCCGAGAGAGGCGTGGGCTGCTGGCCGGTACCGACGAATCCCGTAACGCGGGGCGTGGACTTTACGACGTGCCAGACGTGATCGTCCATGTCCATTTCAACCAGCACGTAGCCGGGATAGAACATACGCTCGGAGGTGTACTTCTTGCCGCCGCGAACTTCAGTGACCGATTCGGTCGGGATCAGCACTTTGCCGATCTTGTCCTGCAGCCCGAAAGCCGCGACACGCGACTCGAGCGATTCTTTGACCTTGCGCTCAAACCCCGAGTAGGAGTGGATAATGTACCACTTCATGTTCGGGTTGCGTGGCGCCTCGGCGGTGGCGGTGACGCCTTCCGCGGGAGGCTGAGGCGTGTTTTCTCCGCCCGGCTGTGTTTCGTTTTTTTCTTCGTCCAGCATAATTAGGTTGCTTCTTCCAGGCCAGTTGCTGCGGCGCGTTTCTGCGAATTAGTGCGTCCTGAAATAGCCAAACAGCGCCGTCACACCTTTGTTAATGATGAAATCGATGATGCCAAAGTACGCGGCGAAAATGAACACGGTGATGATGACCACCGTGGTCGTGCCGCGAACTTCCTTCCACGTGGGCGCGGTCACCTTGCGCATTTCCGAGCGCACGTCGTTGTAGAAGGTTTTGGTCTTCTCTGGCCAGGACTTCAACCGCTCGAGAAAGTCGCCACCGCCTGCCGCAATTGAATTTGCCATTTTCTTCGTCTCGACTGACATCACTACTCCTGGCCTTGTTCCTTCTCTTCCTCTTCCAAAACTCTGGCAGGGGCGGAGGGATTCGAACCCCCAAGTTCGGTTTTGGAGACCGACAGTTTAACCGTTGAGCTTACGCCCCTGTTGCCATTGAGTGATCTCGAGATTGGGTCATTGAGGGATTTTCAATCGCACAATCACCAATCACACAATCGCTCAATTTATTTAACTTCTTTGTGGGCGGTGTGCTTGCGGCAACGGCGGCAGAATTTCTTGAATTCCAGTCGCTCGGTCGTCGTTTTGCGGTTCTTCGTCGTCGAATAGTTCCGCTCTTTGCAGTCACCGCACTGTAATGTCACTATTTCTCGGGGCATCTCAACAGCTCCTTGCTTCTAGCTGTCAGCTCTCAGCTGTCAGCTTTCAGTTAATCCTTGTCATCCTGAGCGAGACGCATTTTGTCTCGCGAAGGACCTCTGCATTTCGTTTTCCCGGCTTACCCAGGGCTTACGCCCTGGGCTAAATTATTCCGCCCCTTCGGGGCTGCTGCAGCTTCGGGCATAACAACCCGGTTTTTTGCTGACAGCTGATAGCTGACAGCTGCCTTACTGAATAATCTCGGCGATCGTGCCGGCTCCTACCGTGTGGCCGCCTTCACGGATGGCGAAGCGCAAGCCCTTTTCCATGGCTACCGGCGTGATCAACTCGATCACCAGGCTCACGTTGTCTCCCGGCATCACCATCTCGGTGCCCGCCGGTAATTCCGCTACGCCGGTCACGTCCGTCGTTCGCAAGTAGAACTGCGGACGGTATCCCTTGAAGAACGGAGTGTGACGTCCACCTTCTTCCTTCGTCAGGATGTAGACCTCGGCCTTGAACTTGGTGTGCGGCGTGATCGATCCACCCTTCGCCAGCACCATGCCGCGCTCCACGTCGTCCTTGCCAATACCGCGCAGCAAGAGACCGGCATTGTCGCCCGCCATGCCTTCGTCCAGCTGCTTCTTGAACATTTCCACGCCCGTCACGACCGTCTTGCGCGTCTCGCGGAAGCCGACGATTTCTACTTCCTCGCCCACCTTCACCTTGCCGCGCTCGATTCTTCCCGTCACTACCGTGCCGCGGCCCGAGATCGAGAAGATATCTTCGATCGGCATCAGGAACGGCTTATCCAGTTCACGCGCCGGCTGCGGCACGCTCTTGTCCACCGCCGCCATCAACTCGTCAATCTGCTTCTCCCATTTGGCTTCGCCGTTCAGCGCGCCCAGGGCCGACAGACGAACCACCGGAACATCATCACCGGGGAACTTGTAGCTCTTCAGCAACTCGCGCACTTCGAGTTCAACCAGATCCAGCAGTTCGGGATCATCGACTGCATCGCACTTGTTCAGCGCCACGACGATGTACGGCACACCGACCTGGCGAGCGAGCAGCACGTGCTCGCGCGTCTGCGGCATCGGACCATCCGTCGCTGCCACGACCAGGATCGCGCCATCCATCTGCGCCGCGCCCGTGATCATGTTCTTGATGTAGTCGGCGTGGCCCGGGCAATCGACGTGCGCGTAGTGACGGTTCGCCGTCTCGTACTCCACGTGCGCGGTCGCGATCGTGATGCCGCGCGCCTTCTCTTCCGGCGCGTTGTCGATCGAATCAAACGACCGAAACTTGATGTTCGGATTGTGCTTCGACAGAACCTTGGTGATCGCCGCCGTCAACGTCGTCTTGCCGTGATCGATGTGGCCAATCGTTCCCACGTTGCAGTGCGGCTTATTCCGTTCAAATTTCTCTTTCGCCATTTCCGTTCCTTAGGGGCTAAAGCCCCAGTCTGATGATTGCCTGGTCGGCGCGGCTGAAGCCGCGCCCTTTCAAACCGTCTCAGTGGCCTTTAAACCTTCTCAGTAATACTGATACAACTTCTTAAACTTGTGCCGCAGCGCGGTGTCGACCTTTTCGATCTTCGACAGGTAAAACTCGCGCATCTGCGCTTGATCGGAAAGCACCAGCGACTGATACAGCTGCTGCGAGTTCTGCGCCGTGTCACCGTCGAGCACCCGCTGCGCCAGCACCGCATCGAAGTCACGGATGCGGATTCCCTTGCGATCCATCTGCTTCAGGAACCGTTCCACCTTCTCGGGCTGGAAGGCCTGCTCGATTGCAACCTGCAGCCTGGCAAATTCCTGCGCCTTTTCAACCTTGATGGCAGCCTGTTCAAACGTCACTGTCATTCCCAAACATTAAAGTAGGTCCCTCGCAAAGAACGCGCGGGATTTCGGCTGCGGGCTCCCGCTCCGCTCGCAAGACGCCTCAAAATCTGGAGCGGGAGACGGGAATCGAACCCGCGACCAACAGCTTGGAAGGCTGTGACTCTACCACTGAGTTACTCCCGCCCGGTAAATCAGCTGTCAGCTTTCAGCCGTCAGCAAAACCTCAGCGGCTAAAGCCGCTCAATTTCCAACTCCAACGGCGCGGCTGAAACCGCGCCCTTTCAAAACCAGCCGTTCATACCGTCCGAACAATTTCTGGAGCCGATGACCAGGATTGAACTGGTGACCTCTCCCTTACCAAGGGAGTGCTCTACCAACTGAGCTACATCGGCTCGAAGCTTCCCTACTCTGCGTCGCGCTCGCCGTCCGGATGCATCACATCTTTCCGCCGCACCCAGCTCTTGAAGGCGAACAGCCCAAGAATCACTAGCGTACCCGCTCGAATCCGCCCATCGCTGATCGTCGTCCACGTCAAGACTCCAAGAACGACGTAGGCGATCAAAGCTACCGCTAGGCGATTCATGTTCACTGCCAGATCCTTCGCAAAGAACGCTCAGGACTTCGCCAGCTGGCTCCCAACCTCCCCCTCGACAAGCTCAGGGTTGGCTTCACGCCCGCTAGACGGCTCAACTGGTGCACAGGGAAGGATTCGAACCTTCGTACCTCGCTAGGAGGGACAGATTTACAGTCTGTTGGCTTTAACCACTCACCCACCTGTGCAAAAACTTTCGGGCGATGCGGTCGTCGCGCTCCGTCCGGCAGACCGCGTTTTCGGTCTGCAGAATCGTTGATTTCCACAGACCTCTGCGCAGCACAAATCACACACCTTCAATTTCGCCAAACAGGGAAACCAGGGTCGCGCAAAAAGACAACCGCGAAGATCACTGCACGCCGGGAAAAGATCCGAATGGAGTGCCTTGGAAAAACCTGTCGCGCTACTGCACCGTCCGCCGCCTGCCGATTGCTGCTTCCGAAATCCACCTAGTACCTTGAGTTCCCTCGCACAAAACGCTCGGGATTTCGGCTGCGGGTTCCCGCTACGTTCACGCCCGCAAACCGCCTCAACTCTGGAGCTGGCGAAGGGAATCGAACCCCCGACCCTCTGATTACAAATCAGATGCTCTACCGACTGAGCTACGCCAGCAACTGGGGAAAGGCGCGCCTCCGCGCAAACTTATCCCACGGATCCCTTCCAGATGTCCGGGACAATTATATAAAGTACCACACGGCCAAGTTTGGGTGCAACAACGGCCAGACGGACCCCGGCCCTGTAATGCTATCATTTCAGCCCTAGCCTGATTTCATGCGAATACGACGCACTTTCCCTCTCGTTCTTGCAGTTGTAGTGATCGCAGGAGCGGTAGTGCTGGCCGTTCAACTCCGCAAGCACGCCCCGCCGGAGCCAGCCCGGCTTCTGCCTGGAGCAGACGGATTTCTCTACGTCGATTACAGCTGGGTGCGGAAGGCAAACGGCAAGCCGTTGAAGCCCGTCGCACACGATCCGGAATACGAGCAATTCATTCAGGATACCGGCTTCGACTACGAGCGGGACCTGGACTCGGTCGCGTTTGCGATTCATAATCCGGAGACTTGGCCCGGGGGAGGCACCGGCGGGAAGGCGCCGGAACCCCGGTTCTCAGAGGTCTTCATCGGCCGATTCGATACGGATCGCTGCGCTGCGTATTTTAAGCGGATGGCGACCTCAGTCGAGAGCTATAACTCCATCAACATTTTTACGATCCCGATCTACGGGCGGACGTTCAGGATCGCCGCCCTGGGGGTGGATGCGGTTGCAGCCTCGAACCATGACGACCCGAAGGTGATTCGGGGCATAGTCGACCGATCGAGAAGGTTGGCATCCCCTTTCGGAGGCCCGGCCCTGCTGCGACGCTATTACAAGCGCGTGCAACTGGCCAGCCCGGTCTGGCTGGTGGCACATCTCGATCCTGCTTCTCCCGAATTCGGTGGAGCATCGAACTTCCTGCCCCATCCCGCGGATGTGGTGATCTCTGCCAGCTTTAATCCGCTGCACCTGCCGTTTCGCGCCGGGGCGATACACGTCCGGGCGGAAGCGTGGGCGGGCAGTGAGGAAGACGCGCGTGTCATTGCCGACAAGGCAAATGTGTTTTTGGCCTTGTTTCATAGCGCCGAAGTGTCGGTCGGATCCCCGGGAACAGATGCAGACGTGAAGGCCTTGTTCGACAGCCTGCAGGTGAGGCAGGAGGACAGCCGGGCCGTGTTGCTGGCGACGGTGCCGACGGAGGTTCTGCGGAGGATCGCGGAGTCGCCGGATCAGATTCCTACCCTGGCGCCAGAAACCCCGGAGACCAAGCAGGAGCCGGCACTGGAAAGGCCGGTGAAGCCGAAACGTCGGTAATTAAGGGGTCAGGGGCTAGGGTCAGGGGTCAGTGGTATTCCGAGGCTGAGGGCGGGCATGCATTTGGACTGCGGCGCACGAAGCTCCCGATAACCGGATGGCCTCGGTTGGTGGAGATATGGCTGGGTACGATCGGGATGATTTCCGAATAGGTGCTCTGGGATTGCATACGATGAGCGGCCTGGAAGTTAGAGACAAGGAGTCAGGGCGCATGGATGCTGCTTCTTTACGCGGCTCACGAGGAGTTAAGATTCAGTCGCGGGATAGTGAATCACAGATTTTTTGGTGCCTTGCTTTGCATCCCACTGCGCCGCGGACAGCGACAGATGGCCCGGATAGACAGCCACTGCAAAATCGGGGCGGCAGTTCTCTTTGTCGGCGGCATCGACGGCCGGATACAAACGCTTCGCAAAATGCGTGCTCATCGCTGCCACCAGATGACCGCCTGCCGAAAACCCAAGCACACCCACCTTGTGCGGATCAATATGCCACTCCGTCGCGTGAAAGCGCACCAGCCCGACCGTCCTCTGCGCATCTTCCAACGCCATCGGTGATTCCGGATACGGCCCTGATTTCGGATACGGCGCGGGTTTCGGATACCCCGGCTCACCCGGCACCCGGTACTTCAACAACACGCAGGCAATGCCTCGTGATGTGAGCCAATCGCATACCTCCGTGCCTTCGAGGTCGATGGCCAGGATTTTGTAGCCGCCGCCGGGAAATACGACTACTGCCGCACCAGTGTTCTTCCCCTGTGGTGAATAAACCGTTATCGTCGGCCGGGACACATTGCTCACGTATAACCACGGCCGTCCCGCGACGAGCGGATCGTTTTCTGTGGTAAGTGTCTCATTCCCATCGACAGGCTGCGCGTCAGGCACAGCTCCCGGCCATATCGGCACTTGCGCATGACTGAGAGATGGCTGCCATACAGGCTTGTGCGCGCTCATACCGCCAAACGCAAGCACAAGACCAAGAGCAAAAAGCAGAGGCTTCATCACATCCTCACAGCGAAACAGGCGTCGTCGTGCTTCTGCACAACCGGCGGGGATAGCCGATCAATTCCTAACGTTCGGGTACCTTGCCGGTGGAGTCCCACAGGTCACTCAGCATGCATCATTTCCAGCCCTCCAGAATGTTTATGAGACTGGTTGTAGTCTAATCAGTCATAATAAATAGATTGCATAATGAGCGTGGCGTATGGTGGATCATGTCGAATCCACGTGGTCGTCCCACGGGATCGGGAATCGGCAAGTGCTGGCCACACCATCGAGCCGTCGAGTTCCGCAAATTCTTAGCGGGGATCGATCGTGCCGTCCCCGCCGATCTGGCTGTCCATCCGGTCTTAGACAACTACGCTACCCATAAGACCCAAGGAGATTCGGAGGTGGTTCTTGCATCACCCTCGCTACACGCTACACTTCACTCCCACCCACAGCTCCTGGCTGAACCAGGTGGAGCGTTGGTTCGCCTTGCTAGCGCAACGTCAGATCAAGCGCGGTTCCCACTCCAGCGTGCGGGAATTACAAGCTGCCATCGCAGAGTTCATCGCCGTTCACAACCTGCAACCCAAGCCCTTTGTATGGAGCAAGAGCGCCGATGCCATTCTCAGCAGCATTGGCCGTTTCGCCTCTCGCATCCTCGCCGTGCACAGCCCAAACCATATGTAAGAATTCAATGACTCAGGAGACTAGTTCCTTCTTGCAACTAAACGTCTTCGAGCGCGTCTTATTCAGGTGAACGCTGTCTAGCAGGTACAATAAAACCGATGACCAATGCCACTATTCCCGGAGCTTTTATCGCCGGCCTGATCTCGTTTCTGTCCCCGTGCGTGCTACCACTTGTACCGGGATACGTTTCGCTGGTATCGGGCGCCGGGGTAGAGGAACTGAAGTCTCCTCAGGCCCAGCTGATGCGCCGGGTGATGGTGAATTCGGTCGGATTCATCCTGGGCTTCAGCATCGTTTTCATCGCGCTGGGAGCAGCCGCAACCGGGCTCGGCCAGGTCCTTGGGGTGTACAAACACACGCTGGCCCGCGTCGCCGGGGGGATCATCATTATTTTCGGGCTCCACCTCACCGGCATTTTCAAGATCAAGGCGCTCTACACCGATGCGAGGTTGCATAGCGTAAAGGGCAGCAGCACGCCGATCGGGGCATTCGTGATCGGATTCGCGTTTGCCTTCGGCTGGACGCCGTGCCTGGGGCCGATTCTGACTGCAATCCTCACCCTGGCGAGCGAGCAGGACACGCTGGTCAAGGGGATTCTACTGCTCGGAGTTTACTCGTTGGGCCTGGCAGTGCCGTTCCTGATGACGTCGCTCCTCATGGAACGCTTCCTGAAGTTTTATAGCCGCTTCCGTTCGCATATGCACGCGCTGGAAGTGGCATCCGGCGGGTTGCTGATTGCTCTGGGAATCTTGCTAGTGATCGGCCGTTTCACGCTGATTTCTAGCTGGCTGTCGTTTTTGAATCGCTTTGCATTGTGAGGTCTTAGATCTATGCCGATGGGTGACGAATCGAACGAGACGAAGGTTGAGAGCACGCAATGGTGTCCGAAGTGTGGGGCATCGCTCGAGGACGCCGGCGCATCGAGGGCTGAAGCCGCTCCCGGAACTCCCACTTGCGAGCTGTGTGGGGCGCCGTTGGTGGCGCTTCAGACCAATTACAATCCGGAACCTTCCGCACTTGCTCCCGTCGAACCGGTGACTCTGCCCAGGCGCCGCAATCCAATCGCGCTGGTTGTAGTCGCGCTGGTGGCGGCGGGGATGCTTTACTTCGGATTCCACATGGCGCGGCGTTCGGGGACAGAACATCTTCCCGGCGTGCTCGGCTACGGAACGCCGGCTCCCGATTTCACGCTCGAGACCCTGGACGGCAAGAGCGTGAGTCTGTCGTCACTACGTGGGAAAGCCGTTGTGGTGAACTTCTGGGCAACCTGGTGCGGGCCGTGCAAGATCGAGACTCCCTGGTTGGTCGAGATGCAGAACCAGTACGGAGCGCAGGGCCTGCAGATTGTCGGCGTTGCGATGGATGATTCCGGCAAGGATGAGATTGCCAGGTTCGCCAAGAACATGGGCATGAACTACCCGGTAGCGCTTGGGAAGGAAGCTGTGGGCGACGCTTACGGCGGAGTGTCGTACCTGCCGGAAAGTTTTTTCGTGGGCCGAGACGGCAAGATCGTGGACAAGATCATGGGCCTCGAGGGCAGGAGTGAGATCGAGGATGCCATCAAGAAGGCGCTGAATACGCAGGCTGCGAGTCCGGCAACCGTCAGTGCCCTCATTGGCCCCAAGTAACCTTGGCTTCCCTTGCTTGAGCCGTTAGCGTTTGTGCGGGGTAAGAACTTTGCACAGCGGGAGTTCTGCACGCACGCTCCCGACGTGAAGCCCCAGAATTGACAATAGAAAGCGAACCCTGGCGCGACTAGTATTTGGATAGGGCTTGCCGGAGTCTTACGGATGATTTCGCCGAACCGCGTTTCGAAGATCGTCTGTTTATTTTTTCTGCTAGCCAGTGGGTGGGGACAATCCGGAAAAGGGCCTTCAGTTTCGATGGCGCCGGTAGGGCCGGTCACCGCGCAACGCGCGAAGCAGTCGAAGATCACCCTGAATTTCCGTGTAGCCCACGGCTTTCACATCAACTCCAACACTCCCAAAGATGAGTTCCTGATTCCCACGGCGCTGAAGATGGATCCGCCGACCGACATCGTACTGGGAAAGATTGAATATCCCGATGGCGTAGATGTGAGCTTTCCCTTTTCGCCCGACACGAAGCTGAACGTCTATAGCGGCGATTTCACGATCAACCTGATGGTGCATCCATTGGCGTCAGTGGTACCGGGAAAGTACGCGATGCGCGGCGTGCTTCGGTACCAGGCTTGCGACAATGCGCAATGCTTCCCGCCGAAGACCCTGCCTGTCAACTTTGATGTGAAGGTCGTAAAAGAACCGGCCGCTCCGCGCCACAATCCCGGGCAGAGTCCGCACGTACACGGCTAGTGGACTGTCGTGCAGAAAGCGTTAATGGTGGAAACGCGGCTAAATTCATCCACCGCGGTAAAGGCATCTGGCTCTTCTCAGCGCTCTGTGCGGACCTTCTCAGCGACCTCCGCGATCTAAGACTCTGCTTTCCTCAGTCTGGCCGAAATCCCAAAACGCAGAGGCCGCCGAGAAACCTCGCCCAGTGTGCGGAGAAAGCTATCTGACGACGCGGTTCACCTTCTGCCAACAAGCCAACCGCTCGAACCTACTAACGAAATCCATGCGACCGGCCATTAGTTCGCAGCCACAACAGCCGCTGTGACTCAGAGTTCTTCCCCTACAGTTTTGCAGCAGTGATTGGCGGGCGCTGATCAAAAGTGAGGACTGTGGTTTTGCCCAGAGTATTTCCTTCGTGTAACTTCGTGTCCTTCGTGGTTTAAGAATTTCGAACCGGCTTATTCGGTGATGATGTGATCCGCCCACTCGATCAGTGAGACAAAGACGGGCGGACTGCCGAACTTGGCTCCGTAATTGGTAAGGTCCGCTTCAGTGACGCCGCGTGCGCGGGAGCAGGCGCCGCAGGCGTAGATCTGAACGCCTTTGGCCTTCAGCTTACTCAGGAACTCTCCGACAGCTGGCCAGCCGACCGGCATGACGGCATCGGCCACGACTTTGCGCATCAGTACAACTGCCTCGCCGAGCAGGTAGATCTGAACTTCATGCCCAGCTTCAGACAAAGCGAGTCCGTGTGAGAAGGGGAATGCGGCCTTGGTGGGATCGTCGGAACCCCACGCGCTCTTCATCAGAATCTTGAGTTGCTTCTTGGACTGTCCCTGCAAGGCGCTGCTTGCGGTCAGAAAAGGTAGTGCCGCGAGCTGCGCCATCCGGGTGAGGAAAGCTCTGCGTGCCATGGATTTCTCCTATTAGTAATTTATGTCCCGGGGAAGTGGGAGGAACTTTATCGCGTTTTCCGGCATTTGAGAAGATGCCGGCTTTGACGGATGCGCAGTCGATCCCTAAGATTTCCTACCTATGAAACGCGCCCTGCTCTGCGTGCTGCTGATCGCCGCCGCGTGTGTTGCACCATCGACAACGTCTTCTACCTTGATCATTCATGACGTCACCGTCATCGACGCCACAGGCGCCCCAGCCAAGCCGCATCAGACTGTCATCGTGCGCGACGGAAAGATTGACGCCATCGACAGCTCCGGCGACGGATTTGGCGGAAAGCTGCCCGGCACACATGTCGATGGAACCGGCAAGTTCCTGATTCCCGGATTGTGGGACATGCACGTCCACATGGTATTCGGCGACTGGTTCCCGCTTGGAAAAGAGGTCACACTGCCGATGTTCATCGCAAACGGGATCACGGGTTTGCGCGACATGGGTGGCGAGTTGGAGGTGCTGCAGCAGTGGCGCAAGGAAATTGCTGCCGGCACGTTGATCGGACCGCGGATCGTCATGTCGGGGCCGATGCTCGACGGGCCCAAACCGCGCTTCCCCAGTTCCATTGCCATCAAGACGCCGGAGGATGGGCGGCGGGCTGTCGACGATCTAAAGCGTCGCGGGGCAGATTTCATCAAGTTGCAGTCGCTGATTCCGCGGGATGCGGTGTTCGCGATCGCCGATGAGGCGAAGAAACAAGGCATTTCGCTCGTCGGCCATGTGCCTGATGCGGTCCGCGCTTCCGAAGCGTCGAATGTCGGACAGAGGAGCTTCGAACACATGATTGGGATCTTCGAAGGCAGCTCGCCACTCGAAGATAAATTCATCAAAGGAGCGAAGACCGAAAAGCAATTTCTTTCCACCTATGACCCGAAGCGGGCTGAGGCTCTCTTCTCTCTCCTGGCGAAGAATCAGACGTGGCAGTGTCCGACGCTGGTGTGGGAGCGCGGCGGCAATTTGATCGATCAGACCGACTTTGCTCACGACACTCGCGCGAAGTATGTGCCGGCATACTGGAAGGACGTGACGTGGAAGCGGTTTACGGACGAGGTCGAGCACGACTTCAACACCGACGATCTGGCTACGCGAAAAGCGTTCGTGGAGAAAGAGCTTGAAGTCGTCAACGCGATGCATCGCGCGGGGATTCATTTTCTGGCGGGAACCGACACTCCTCCCGGCGTATATATCTTTCCCGGCTTCAGCTTGCACGAAGAGTTGCAGCGATTCGTCGCGGCAGGATTTACTCCGATGGAGGCGCTGCAGACAGCGACGCGGAATCCGGCGAAGTTTCTGGGCTTGGAAGACCGGCTGGGAACGATTGAGAAAGGCAAGCTCGCCGACCTGGTGCTGCTCGATGCGAATCCGCTGGAAGACATCCGAAATACCCAGAAGATTGCAGCGGTGATTGTGAATGGACGGTATTTATCGCGCGAAGAGTTGGACAAGATGCTGGCGGGAGTGGAGATGGCGGCGAAGGCAAGCGCAACATCAAAGTAGGCGTAGAGACGTAGCTCGCTACGTCTCTCTCGCCACCAATTCACAGTGTCGATCTTCGTACGCTTGCCAGCCTTCGAACGCCGCCCGCAGAGACGTTGCTAGCAACGTCTCTACGATTGCTTCTTTTCTATTTTCGCCCAGGTATCTTTCAGCGCTACGGTTCGATTGAATACTGGTTTTCCCGGCTTCGAATCAAGATCGGCACAGAAATATCCCAGGCGCTCGAACTGGTAGCGGCTGCCGGGTGCGGCATTCGCCAGCGATAGTTCGAGCTTGGCGTGCGGGATTACTTCAAGGGAGTTCGGATTCAAATAGTCGAGAGGGTCTTTGCCCTCGTCCAGGTCGCCCAGATTCTCTTTGGTGAAGAGGTTTTGATAGATGCGCACCTCAGCGTCGACCCCATGCGGTGCCGACACCCAGTGAATCGTTGACTTCACCTTGCGTCCATCGGGAGCGTTGCCACCGCGCGTCGCCGGATCGTAGGTACAGTGGACTTCGACCACTTCCCCCTTGTCGTTCTTGACGACGCTCTTCGCGGTAATGAAGTAGCCATAGCGCAAACGAACTTCTTTCCCCGGCGACAGGCGGAAATACTTCGGCGGAGGAACTTCGCGGAAGTCGTCCTGCTCGATGTAGAGCTCGCGCGAGAACGGGACCTTGCGTGTTCCTGCGCTCTCGTCTTCCGGGTTGTTGGTCGCGTCCATCTCCTCGACCTGGCCTTCGGGGTAGTTGTCGATGACCACCTTCAATGGATGCAGCACTGCCATGACCCGTGGGGAGCGCTTGTTCAAGTCTTCGCGTAAGAAGTGTTCAAGCATCGCCAGTTCGACTATACCGTTGGTGCGCGAGACGCCCGCCGCAGTGACGAAATTGCGGATCGCCTCCGGCGTGTAGCCGCGGCGGCGCAGGCCTGAGAGCGTAGGCATACGGGGATCGTCCCATCCGCGGACGGTTCCTTGCTCGACCAGCTGGCGCAGCTTGCGCTTGCTCATCAGCGTATAGGTCAGGCTGAGACGGTCGAATTCGATCTGCTGCGAAGGGAAGATTCCCAACTGCTCGATGAACCACTGGTAGAGCGGCTGGTGGTCGGCGAATTCAAGCGAGCACATCGAGTGCGTGACTTTTTCGAGCGAGTCGGACTGTCCGTGGGCGTAGTCGTACATCGGATAGATGGGCCATTTGTTGCCGGTGCGGTGATGCTCGGCGTGAAGAATGCGGTACATGACCGGATCGCGCATGTTGAAGTTCGGTGATGCCATGTCGATCTTCGCGCGCAAAACGCGTGAGCCGTCGGGGAATTCACCGGCGCGCATGCGCTCGAACAGATCGAGATTTTCTTCAACCGACCGATTTCGATAGGGACTGTCTTTGCCCGGTTCCGTCAGTGTGCCGCGATGCGTGCGGATCTCATCCGCCGTGAGGTCGTCGACGTACGCTTTGCCTTCTTTAATCAGTTTGACTGCCCACTCATAGAGCTGGCCAAAATAATCCGACGCGTAGAAAAGCCCGTCCCAGTGAAAGCCGAGCCACTGGATGTCTTCTTTGATCGATTCGACGTATTCAACGTCTTCCTTCTCAGGATTGGTGTCGTCGAAGCGAAGGTTGGTATGGCCGCCAAAATCATCCGCCAAGCCGAAGTCGAGGCAGATCGCCTTGGCGTGGCCGATGTGAAGATAACCATTAGGCTCAGGAGGAAAGCGGGTTTGCACACGTCCGGCGTACCTGTTGGTCTTGAGGTCTTCCGCGATCCGGTCGCGGAGAAAGTTAGAAGGGCGCGACTCCGGAGCGGGGTTTGCGCCCGGCTCGGGCGCGCCTGCAGGCGTTGTCATAATCTTTGATCTTACCGCAAACGAAGGTGGGGACTGCGCCTCGCGGGTCGAGAAACAACAGCTTTGAACCGGAGAGAACGCTGAGAACTTCCGCGGAGAGCGCGGAGAACGGCGTCGCTTACGGCACGTGGCGGGCTTGCCCGGTGATCCAGTCTGTCAGGTAGGCTGTAGCGCCACTTGCCAACAGCGGGGCTTTGCCCTCGACTGCGTCGACGAAGTTCTCAATGAGAGGCTGGTGAAGGTTCTGATGCGCGGGCAGGCTCTCGCGCCCGCTCGGGTAGCTCAGATCGGGCCCGTTGAGCGGCGACATTTCCATCTCGCCTTCGGTTCCTCGGATTCTGCATTCGTCGCGATTAATCTTCGAATGCCAGCGAACGTCCACGATTCCGCGAACTCCGTTTTCGTACTCGATCATGACCGTCGCGTTGTCTTCGACCGCATAGTGATGCACGACGTTTGAGAGTTGGCCCGCGACCCGCACGGGCTTGCCGAAAAGGAAATTCAGCACGTCGATGCGGTGGGAGGCGATGTCGAACAGCGGCCCGCCGCCGGACTTCGCAGGATCAAAAAGCCAGCTACGTTCGCCAGTTCCATCAAACCACATGTGATTGGTCAATTGGGCAAATACCGGTTTGCCAATTGCGCCGGCTTCCAGCAGTTGTTTCGCGCGTTGGATTTTAGGATAGAAGCGGCGGTAATAAGCCACGCCGAAGAGCCTGCTGCTCTGGTCTGCGGCGCTGATCATACTGCGCGCTTCCGCTTCGTTCATCGCCATGGGTTTCTCGCAAACGACGTGCTTTCCGGCGCGCAGGGCTTGAATCGTCTGGGGAGCGTGGAGGAATACCGGCGTTCCGACGTACACAGCCTGCACTGCGGGATCAGCGAGGGCTTCCTCGAGCGACGTCCAGGCTTTCGCGCCGAAGTGGGCGGCTTTCGCGGGATTGCGAGTGACTACGCCGTAGAGGCGGCTTCTGCTTTCAGCTTGAATGGCGGGGATGACACGGCGGCAGGTAATGTCGCCGATTCCGATGACGATCCAGTTCAGCATGGGAGTAGTTTCGCACGGGGAGTAGACGTTCCGAGGTTAGGCGGCTCGCTTCGCATCGCCGGACAGCCGAAGCGGCTGTCCCTACGTGGGCCTCCAAGAACAAAGGCCGGCACTTAGGCGCCGGCCCTTTAGTTGAAAAAAAGTAAAACTACTTCTTGGGGGCGATCGCGTCTTTCGCCGCTTTGGCGACGCGGAACTTCACGACGGTCTTCGCCTTGATCTGGATGGGTTCGCCGGTCTGCGGATTCCGTCCGGTGCGGGCTTTGCGGTGCGCTTTCACCAGTCGGCCGAGTCCGGGAACTACGAAAATTCCGTTCTTCTTGGTTTCTTTAATAGCTGTGTCGGCGAGGTGCTCGAGGAACGCCGCCGCGGTTTTGTTGGGAAGTTCAGTCTTCTCGGCGAGTTGCCGAATCAATTGTGTTTTGGTCAGACCTGAAGCCATACTGCCTCCTTAAAAATCGTTTTAATTCGAATGCGGGGCTTATCTTATACCCATGAGGCTGTGGAAAAACACATATTTTACGGGGGTTTTACCATTTGGGAACGTGCACAAGCCCGTCTTTACAGGGTTTGACACCGCTAGGGGCGCGGAAACGGGCCTAACATGCCCATCGGGACCACGATTTCAAATTGAAGATTTCAGATTACAGATTGGACTCGGGGTTTAAATAGCGAGTTCAATCTGCACTCTACAATCTGAAATCTGAAATTGGCGGCCAATCCGATGCCAATGCAATAATGAGTGCAGGAGCCGTCTTGAGCTGCGTTATCTGTGAAATCCGCAAAGAGAAGCGCTTTTGTCCGGCCGTGCACGGACGCATCTGCCCGCAATGTTGCGGCGAGCAGCGCGAGGTGACGCTCGATTGCCCGAGCGACTGCCCGTACTTGCAGCAGGCCCGCGAGCACGAGAAGCCGCGCGCGGCGGAACAGATCGATCCTGCAGGATTGTTCCTGCAGATCGAAGTCTCGGACCAGTTCATGTACGAGAAGGAACACCTGCTCATGGGACTGACTTATGCGCTGGCAAAATCGGCCCAGGCGGACCGGAGCCTGCACGACCAGGATCTGATTGCCGCCCTCACCATGCTGGGGAAGAGCTACGAACGGCGGGTGAACTCCGGCCTCCACTACGAACCGCCACTGACCAGCGATTCTCAGCGGCGTGCGGTCGTTGAGGTCGAGAACATGGTCAAGGAGTACCGCGAGGCCGAGCAGAAGCACATGGGCTACTCGAGTTTGCGCGATTCCGAGATACTGAAGGCGTTAGTGTTTCTGATTCGGTTGGCGCACGGAAGGACGTCAGGGCGTCCGAAGTCGCGGGCCTTCGTGGAATTTCTGTTTGCGCAGTTCCCTGAGAAGGAATCGGCGGTGGTTACGCCGCAGGAAGTTGGGAGCCGAATCATTCTGCCGTGAGACCGTCGCTGGTCGTTTGTCGTTAGTCGTTGGCCTTCGGCTCCATCCGGCGAACGGATTGTCCCGACGGTAGTTCCTCGAGTAGTTCCCGAACCGTCTTCCTCAGCCCGGGATGCATTGCGTCAGGCGCGATCTCCGCGAGCGGTTCCAGCACGAAGCGGCGGTGTTGCATTGCCGGATGGGGGATCGTCAAGCCGGGTGTGTCGACTACTTCGTCTCCGAAAAACAGAATGTCGAGATCGATCGTCCGCGGGCCTTTCTTCTGGATTCGTTGGCGGCCCATTGCTTTTTCAATCGTAAGCAACTGCAGCATGAGTTGCTCGGGCGTTGATGAGGTCTCCAGGGCAACCGCACAGTTCAGGAATTGCGGTTGATCTGTGAACTCGACAGGCTCGGTTTCATAGATCGATGAAACCGATCGCAGCGTTCCAGTCGATTCCAATCGCCGGATCACCTCTTGCAATTGAGCCTCGCGATCTCCGAGGTTCGATCCCAGCGAAAGATAGACAAGATGCGGCATACGAGTGTGGAAATCATTTGTACTCCGGGAGGAATGCTGCGCACAATCTGCCGAGTTTGCAGAGTCAGTGTTTTGAGCGACATGCAAAGTCCGCCCACCGAGGACCCATCACCTTGGTCACTATCGTGAATCTGTAATGACCTCCTAGAATCACAAGCATGACGTTGGAGTCACTCCTCCTGAGCCAGGACCCGGAGTTGGTGCGTGTCATCCGGCCCACGCTTGAAAAACTGTCGATTGATGTAGAGGTCTGCCACAACGCGCGGGCGGGCTCCGACATCCTGATCTCCGACAAGTTCGATGCCGTCGTTGTCGACTGCGACGATCTGACGGGCGGCCTGGCGCTGTTGCAGGGCTTGAGAAACACTCCCAGTAACAAGAACTCCGTTGCGTTCGCCATTTTGAACGGTAAGCGTACGACCACGCAGGAAGCGTTTGGTATGGGTGCGAATTTCGTCTTGCAAAAACCCATCAGTACCTTGAATGCTTCGCGCTGCTTTCACGCCGCGCTGAACTTCATGTTGAAAGAACGTCGGCGCTACTTCCGGCAGCCAGTGAAGATGCAAGTCAAAGTGGTTCTCGAGGGCAAGACTCTGACTGCGAACAGCACGAACATCAGCGAGGGCGGCATCGCCCTGCTGTTGCGCGAGGCTCTGCCGAAAGGCGCGACTCCGCAGGTGCAGTTCTCGTTGCCTGAAAGCAACATCCACATCGAGGTCGAAGCCGAAGTTGCGTGGGCTGATATGAAAGGCCTTGCCGGGCTGCGCTTTCACGGCATGCCCAAGACGGCGCAAGCGCAACTGGAAGAGTGGCTTGACGACCGTATGGAAGCCGAGTTTCCGGGATCCAAAGACCGGATGGCCGAGTCCGGATCCTTGCAGTGATCCTTTCTAATTCCCAGAACGCCATACCGGGAGAACCTTCTTTTGGACTTGTGCGTTTTGCCGTCATCCGCAAAGCTGATGAACTGGGGGAGAATCGGATGCCGACAAATGAATTCCGCATCGCTAGGGTGCAAAAGACGCTGCACTGGTTTGAGCAGGACATTCCTTTACTGAATATGCGCGTCAAGGAGCTGTCGAAAGAACGGCAGGACTCGGCCAAGAGGTTCGCGGCGGCTATGATCGACCAGACCCGGGCCGAACTACAGAAACTACTGCAACAACGGCCGAACGACCAGAACGATCCGAGCGAAGCTCCCTGCGAACCGGCGGACTAATCTGGAAAGTATCGAAGATGGAATATTAAAGAGAGTTTCCCGCAGCGGCTTCTGACCGCTGATGAGTTTCGTGCTCCTCAGGTTCTTCCGGAACCGTGACTTCGTCCCACAAACTCTTGTCGCGCAGAATGCGCGAGACCAGCGCGGTATGCATAGCGTGACCTGCGCGGTCGGCCACCACCTTCCCCAGGAGCTGCTTTCCCAGGAGCGCCAGATCACCAACCAGGTCAAGGACCTTGTGACGGACGAATTCGTCAGAAAAACGCAGGGGTCCGTTTTCGATTCCATCGCGAGTAAGCACAATGCAATTTTCGCGCGACGCGCCGCGGATCAGTCCCATGTTGCGCATGGCCTGTTCGTCTTCGCGCGAGCCGAAGGTGCGCGCCGCCGCGATGTGTTTCAGATAGCTTCCATTTGTGAGTTCCACCTGGAAGGTCTCTTTTCCGATCAGAGGATGCGGGAAGTTGATGGAGTAAGAAACGGAGTACGAATCAGCGGGGTAGACAGCGATAAACTTGTTGCCCTCGCGCATCTCAACTTCCCGGCGCATCTTGAGATACTTGCGCGGCCGCCGCTGTTTGCGAATGCCGACTTTGCGGATCATGTCGACGAAAGGCTGAGCACTGCCGTCGAGGATGGGAAGTTCAAGGTTGTCGAGCTCGACGATGGCGTTGTCGATGCCGAGGCCAATGAATGCGGAGAGCACGTGCTCAGTGGTCGAGATGAGCACACCCTTCTTCATGAGACTCGTCGCGTAACTGACGCGGGCGACATTGCGGCTGTCGGCCTCGATCTCGAAGCCGTCAAGGTCGGCCCGGCGGAACACGACACCCGTCCCTGACGAAGCAGGCAGAATGCGCATGGAAACCGGTGCGCCGCTGTGCAAACCTGTGCCGCTGCAAGCCGCAGCCGCGCGAATTGTCTGCTCGTACATCACGGGGTATTAAGATTGCCGAGTAAGGTAACAGACTAAGGCCAAGTTCAGAAAACTGTCTGTGGTAAAACAGCCACAGTTCATCGCGCAATGGTAAACCTTTACCGGGTTTGGATCCCCAGGACGGATCGACGTAACTTATTGAAAATAAATACATAAATAAAAATCTCTACTTTATTGTCATTCCGAAACTCGCAGCCGTAGAGGAATCCGCTGTCGCTTTGCAGCGTCACGGTGTCGGCCACGAGCAGATTTCTCCCTCCGGTCGGAATGACAAATGCAAAGATGGCACCCCGACGAACGGAAGACCGTGGCACAGCCGATTGTGACCTCTGCCACGGCAAATCCCGAAAATCTCTACCTTCTTGTCATTCCGAAACGGCGTTAGCCGTAGAGGAATCTGCTGTCGCTTGCAGCGCCACTATGTCCGCTACGAGCAGATTCCTCCCTCCGGTCCGGAATGACAAATGCAAAGATGGCCTGGGGAGACTACTTCTTTGACTTATTCGATTTCACCTGTTTGTTGGGGTTGTAGCCGGAGTTGGGGTCAAACATGGCGGGGTCAAGACCCTGATTGATGCTCACGGAAGTCAGATAGCGCTGGTTGGACATGTCGCCGTTGAAATAACGGGTGACGTTGTAGGGAGCCATGATGCCGGATACCGGCCGATAGTTGTCGTAGACTTCCTCTTCCAGATTTTTTTGCTTGTCGACTGGGTCGCGCCACTCGAATGACTTCTTGATGGGAAGGTGCGAGTCGGTATCAAAATAGAGAGTCACGCTCTCGTTCTGCGCATTGACGAGAGTTACCTGATAGGCCGAATGCTGCGCCGCGATGGCGTTACCTTCGAAAAGCATGACCACGCCAGGATCGTTTATCCAAGTGCGAAGGACGCGGTCCAGTGAGTAGTGGCGGCGGCGAAGATAGTCATCGAGATCTTTCTGCTCGACCGGATGCGGACCTTTGAACGTGATCTCGTAACCTTTGTCGCCCACGAACACCTGAGCGATGTCGCGTTCTTTCGTGAATTCGACTCGCTCTTTGTCGGGAAACTCGCTGAAACTCCAGAACGGTCCGCCGCCTCCCGTGGGATTGCCATGATGAAAGCCGTAACCACGTCCTTGCTGCTCGCGGTCACGGATGGTGAGATAAATTTGCCCGCCCAGCGCCTGAATTCCCTGCTCGATGATGGCTTTGGCTTTGTCGGAATTCTGCACAGCTTCTTTATCAAGCGTGATCGACGGGGAGAGCGAGGCCTTCGCTGCGTCCTTCGGCCCGGGAGCAGGAGTGGCAGCATTCTGCGTCTGTGCTGCGCTCTGCGAGCAGGCCGAGCACACCAACACCAGAATCGTGAAGAACAGTTTCATTCCGTTTAGGGATGGATCACGCAATCAGAATTGTAGCGTTTTCTGTGGATTTTCGGCTGCGGACTATCGATACTCCTCTCAACCCTTGGATGCAGAAACACTGGGGAAAGCAAGCTGGATGCGGCTAATTTTCTGTGCTGGATCCGATCTCTCGGATGGCATCGATAAGACGGGACGACATTTTCGCGAAACCTGCAGCGCGGGTCTGACGAGTGATAGGCAGCGTACAGGAAGTCAAAAACCCACACACCTCTCGCAATCGCATGCGCAAAGCTAACCCGCCAGGACCGCTCCTCCGTTGACGTTGAAAACTTCCCCCGTGATGAAACTGGCGTATTGGGTACACAGGAAGAGCACCGGGGCGGCAATCTCTTCCGGTTTGCCCACGCGTCCCAGGGGAATCGTGCGCAGGATTTCCTCCCCGCTTTTCGGATCTTCCAGAGCTTCGGCGCTCATTTCGGTGTCGACCCAGCCGGGTGCAACGCTGTTGACGTAAATTCCTGCCGATGCCAGCTCCGTGGATAGGCCCTTCGTCATGCTGATGAGCGCGCCCTTGGTGGCGGAATAGTCACAATGATAGGCCTCTCCCCGCTGGCCGCTTGTCGAGCTGATCAAGACGATGCGTCCGGCGGGGCCACTTGTGCGCGGCTGGGCCTTCATCTCTGCGACCGCGTGCTTCACCAAGCCGAAGACACCGTCGAGGTTTATCGACATTGTGGAGCGCCATTGTTCGTCCGACATGCGGTCGATGGCAACGTCCTCAACCGGCCAGACGCCGTGATTGGCGATGAGGATGTCCAGGCGTCCGAAACGCTCGACGGTTTTCGCTACGAGGGAACGGGCGGCCTCAGGATTGTTTAAGTCGGAGGCGATCGGAAAGACGTTGGGACCGCACTCTTTCGCTAAGGCCTCGGCCTGAGAGCGGGCGCTGCGGTAGCTGAAGGCGACCTTCGCGTCGGCGGCCGCGAACATGCGGACCGTGGCGGCGCCGATCCCACGGGAACCACCGGAGATCAGAGCGACTTTACCGGAGAGGGATAGAGGGATTGACATGACCGACTAGGCTACCGCATCGGGCACGATGGGAACTAGTGGGTCTACTGCCATGTGGGTCTACTGCCATGTGGGTCTACTGCCATGACTGCGTTTGTCATTCCGACCGAAGGGAGGAATCTGCTCTTGGCCGGCACCCATGGCGCTGCAAGCGACCGCAGATTCCTCAACGGCTAACGCCGTTTCGGAATGACAAGAATGTAAGGAGCTGTTCGGCCATTTTTTGCGCGGAGCGGCGGCATCTGATGCTTTGCCATCAAACGCCAGGGCTTGAGGAAGTGCGTTCAGCTTTCAGCCCGCGAATCAGCAAGCGCACGAGCATGCCGTCGAAGCGGGTGCCGCTCATTTTGGAGAGTTCGTCGAGGGCCTGATCGGGCGTCCGAGCAGAGGAGAATGACTGTTCGGTGACCATGTTGGCATAAGCGTCCGCAAGGCCAATGATGCGCGCCCAGAGCGGGATTTGTTCGCCGCGAAGTCCATCCGGATATCCGGAGCCATCGAAGCGCTGATGATGGTGCTCGATCGCCTCTCGCATCATGTCGGAGTGTGGGAGCTTTCCTACAATTTCCGCCCCGATGTGAGGATGCATCTTGACCTGAAAGAATTCTTCGTCATTGAGCGGTCCGGGTTTGTTGAGGACTTGCTCCGACACGAAAATCTTCCCTACGTCGTGAACACGTGCGGCGAAGACAAGATCGGCAGTTTCCTCGGAGGACAATCCCAAGGCTCGGGCGATGACTTCGCTGTAGCGAGCTACCATGTCACCATGCCCCGCGGTAGCTACTTCGCGGGACTCAGCGGCACGGCTCAGCGACTCGATGGCTTCCCTGAGCAACTGGACCTTGCAGTCGTGGTCCCCGCCGCACAGTTTGTAGAGCGTGGAGGTCAGTTCCTCAAGTTGCTCCGGGCCGGTGCGTTCGCGCTGCAGGAAGCCTTCGATGTAGGCCGAAATCTGCTGGCGCTGGCGGGCGAATTCCTCGCCTTCGACGAACTCCTGGGCGGTCGAGACCAGGTTGCCGCCGGAGCGCTTGGAAACATACATGCCGGCGTCGGCGACGCGGATGATGTCTTCGACGGAAAAGCCGTGCATGGGGAAACTGGCCACGCCGAAGCTGCCCGTGATGTGATGTTCGGCCAACATGGGATCACTAGCCAGCCACTGGCGTAGGCGCTCGGCCAGCACCTGCGCCTGTTCGGGCCCGGTTTCGGGCATGAGCACCATGAACTCGTCGCCGCCATAGCGAGCGACCACGTTGGACTGGCGCGATTTCTGTTCGAGCAAGCGTCCCACGCGTGCCAGCACCAGGTCGCCTTCGAAGTGACCCAGGGTATCGTTCACCTCTTTGAACTTGTCGAGGTCGATGAGGACCACCGAGAATGGCCGACCTGAGCGCGAGGCGCGCTTCCATTCCGCGGAGAGCGCTTCCCAGACGAAGCGGCGCGTCTTGATTCCGGTGAGGCCGTCAGTAATGGACTGCTGCTGCAGCTTCTGAAAGTGGAAGGCGTTGTGCAGGGCGGTGGCGAGCAAGTCCGCCAACGTATTCAGGATCAGTACGTCCTGCGGCGAGAACGCATTCTCGTTGCGGCTTTCGACATTGAGCACGCCGAGCAGCGATTCACCGTAGGTGATCGGGATGCAAAGTACGGCGCGCGCATCGGGAAGGATGCTCGAAAGATTCCCTGGGAGGGCATTTTGGACGAGTGCCCGCTCACCCGTGCGCGCGACCCGGCCCAGAATGCCGGTGCCTAGCGGAATGCACTTGCCCATGGCGTGAGCCGTCGCGCCCGCTTCGGCTTTGATTTCGACCTCTTTTGTGCCCTTGTCCAACAAGCCGATTCCGATGTGATCGAAGCTGAAATTCTTTTGAATCTCATTGGCGATCTCGGTCAGCATGTGAACCGGATCGTCGCTGGAGATGGCAGTCCGGGAAATGTTGTTGAGGAATGCCAATTGGCGGGAGCGGCGCTGCTCGTCTGCAAACAGGCGCGCATTCTCCACCGCGACAGAGACTTGCCCGGCGGCGGTTACCAGCACGTCGAGGTCGCGCTGCTCGAAGACGAATTCGCGGTCGGGATTCATGGCGACCATGATCCCCGAGGCTTTGTTCCCCAGAAAAATCGGCACTGCGATCAGGCATTTTGCCGGCCGCTTGGGGACGTGGCTGATTCCCAAACGCTGGCGCGTGGCTTCCAGATCGGAGCGAATCAGCAACGGTTCTCCGGTCCGGATCACGTATTCGGTGAAGGCGTTGCGCAATTCCCGAGTGCGCTTGGGAAGCTGGCGATTGTCGCGCACTTCCAGTTCAAAGCGGATCTCCTCTGACTCCTGGAAGGCGATGTAGAAGTGGCTGGTGTCAAAGATTTGTCCCAGCTCGATCTGGATGGTGCGAAGAATCTCGTCCTGATCGAGACGGGAGCTGATGGCCTTTCCGATCTCGGTCAGCAATTCGTATTCTTTCGTGCGCCGGTAGGCATCATGACTGAGGACGTAGTTCTCGAGCGTGAGGCCAAGCTGCAGCGCCAATCCGACCATGAGGCGAGGACCCGATGAACCAAAAGCACGACGTTCGGCGTGGGGAAAAAGGATGACGCCAAAATTGTGCTCGCGAGTCTGCAGGTTGACGGCTGTGAGATGCTTGACTCCGGCTTCGGCGAGGATGCGCTTGAATTCAGCAAATGCCTCGTGGGATCCCACGGGAAGCGACTCGGTCATTTCCGCCACGTCATGGACGGTGTAGATGCCGCTGTGGCGGAAGGCCAGTTCCGAGATGTAATCGCCGGCGCCGGTAGTCTCGAGCCTTTCCACAAAACCGGACGGAAAATTCTGTTGTACCGACGGCAGCAAGCCACGCCAGCGCTCGCTGATCACGATGGCGGCGCGGTCGATGGGCAAGGCCGTTCGCAGCCGTTCCAGCGCGGCTTGCATGTTCGGTACGAGATCTTCGGCAAACAGGAGACGGCGCGGATCCGCTCCTATGGTCGACAGCGCGAGCGTATTCTCCTGCACCGCATTGCGCTGGTTTTCGAACAAAACCATGACCATGGCAATGCCCAGCAGCATCTGCGGAACCGGGCCGAAAAGCCGGCTGGCGTTGCCGAACATCTCCATCAGCGGATTCTGGATATGTCCGACTCCCATCAGCACGCCCCAGAGAGCCAACGCAAAGGCCAGCACCTGGAAGGCCAGTGATCCGCGCTTGTGGCCGTTCACATAGAAGACGGCTGAGGAGTACAACAGGATGGCGGCGAGTCCGATACCCAGCTGGATGGCGGGTTGAACGTCCGGACGAAAGACCCCATAGATGATGTGCCCGTGCAATGTGAGCAGGGCCAGAATCACCCCGCCGGCGCCAACGGCGGCATCGTACCAGCGGAATTGAGAAGGGCCACGCATCAACCGGGTCGAAACGAAAATGCACAGCGCCATCGCGACCAGGAAAAGCTGGCTGATAAAGAACGCCACCGAGGAGGACGGAAACGTATCCAGGACGTAATGCAGAGAGTAGGCAGCCCATGCCAGTTGCCAGGCGCGGAAGTAGGGTTGACGGCTCTGCTCGTGCAGATATGTGAAGACGAGGAACAACAGGACGGAAACGAACCCTGGGACGACCGCCGTTGTGATGACAACACTATTCATAGGGTCGGCGTTTACAGCTGGCCAGAGTCGCCGGCTCGCTTTCGGGGGAAAACCTGTGGATCTATGATTTCACAACCGTGCATCCGAACTCAACAGAATTTAAGTACAGTGCCCGCCTTCGATTTCTTTAGGTGTCAAAGGGTTGCAGGCAAACCATTTGGCGGCGAAGCCAGCTTGACGATGTCTTTTTCCGCCCCGTACCATCGAAAGTTCGATCATGTCTGACTCCCCGACCCCTTCCTCACAAGGAAATCTTCGAGTGCGCTTTGCGCCTTCGCCTACCGGCTTTCTCCATGTGGGCAGCGCACGAACTTTCATATTCAACTGGTTGTTTGCCCGCCGGAATGGCGGAACGATGATCCTGCGGCTCGATGACACCGACGTCGAGC
Organism: uncultured Acidobacteriota bacterium; assembly: GCA_963836945.1. Lineage (GTDB taxonomy): Bacteria > Acidobacteriota > Terriglobia > Terriglobales > Acidobacteriaceae > Sulfotelmatobacter. The sequence continues at coordinate 804,651 of CAWILL010000014.1, read as the reverse complement.
GGAACACAGATGCCTCGGTGCACTCGATTTTTGAGGGCCTGAAATGGCTCGGCCTTGGCTGGGACGAGGAGTACAAGCAATCGGAACGCGGAGCGCTGCACCGGCGGATGGCCGAGGCGATCTTCCAGAAGGGCCTGGCTTACCGTGATTTCACCCCCGCGCATACAGGTGACAGCGAGAAGTCAGGAGCGCAGGGAACATGGCTGTTCAATCCCGGGATGCGCGAACTGTCTCGCGAGGAAAGTGACCGTCGCGCAGCCGCGGGAGAGCCATTCGCCCTGCGTTTCCGTGTGCCGCGCGAGGCGGGGCAGGTCGTGCGTTTCATGGATGCCGTTTATGGCGAGCAAATGAAAGCCGGGGCCGACATTGAGGATTTCGCGCTGCTGCGCTCCGACGGCATGCCGACGTATCACCTGGCTTCATGCGCGGATGACGCCGATCTGCACATCAGCCACATCATTCGGGGCCAGGATCATCTTTCGAATACGTTTAAGCATGTACTGATCTTCGAAGCCGCCGGATACACTCCGCCGCAATTTGCCCACCTTCCCCTGCTCGTCGCGCCCGATGGAACCAAGCTTTCCAAGCGCCGACATGGGCCGGTCGTCAGTGTTACGACTTATCGGGACGCGGGATTCCTGCCGGAAGCCTTCATTAATTTCTTGTGCCTGCTGGGTTGGTCGCCGAAAGATGACCGCACGAAAATGAGCCGTCAGGAGTTGACGGAGATCTTTTCCCTGGAAGGAATCAATCGTGCGAACGCCGTCGTGAACTTCAAAGAACCGGCAACCACGCCCGAGGAGAGGTTTGATCCGAAAGCCGTGTGGTTGAACGCGGAGTTCATACGGGGATTAGCGATCGAAGATCTCAGCCAGCAGTTGCTGCCGATCGTGCGCCGCGCGGGATTCAACGTTACACCTGAGAAGATGGCGCAGATTACACCGCTGATCCGTGAGCGCATTAAGCTGTTGAGTGATGTGCTCACCGCCGCAGATTTTTTCTTTGTCGACAAGCTGCCGCCCTACCACCCCGCAGAACTGATCCCACAAAAGGGAGAAGCGGCGCTGGCTCTCAAAGTTCTGCAGAAGGCGCAAGCTGTGCTGGCGAACGTCGAGTTCAAGCACGATCCTCTGGATCATGCGCTGCGCGCCGCGGCTCAGGAGCTCGGAGTGAAAGCCGGGCAGATGTTTCAACCCATTCGTGTCGCAGTCTGCGGGCGCAAGAACGCGCCACCGTTGTTTGAGACGCTGGAGGTGCTGGGCAAAGATGCGACGTTGTCACGCGTCGAGAGCGCGATCCGCTTGCTGGCCTGATGGGATTACAACACCCCGGGGATGAGAGCGCTCACGTGAGCTTGATAATCAGTGGACGGGCGCGCTTCCGGGCCGCTTTGACGATGAGTTTGGGATCAGGACCGAAAAGCGTAAACCGCGAAGGACACTAAGGTTCACGAAGGAAAACCTTAACAGGAGATACCTTCGTGATAACTTCGTGTCCTTTGTGGTCGTGATTTTTGTATTAGTAGCTTTTTGATGTTTCCTGGACGTATTCCTGCCCGTACTTGTCCAGATGTCGCGGCGGTGGATCGGAAGAATGCAGAGTGAAGGTGAGTACCTGAGTGTCCCGCCCAAACTCCAGATCGCGAGCGAGAGAAGTGAGCTCAGCCTCAGAGGCAGACTCATACCAGAATTCCACTTTGTAGTGTCCCGCCGGAACATGACCGATTTGAAAAATACCATCGCCGTTCGTCATCGCGAAATACGGCGTGGTTAACGCGATGACGGCCGCGCTCATTTCTGGATGAATATTGCAGAAGATGTAAGAGACGCCGGGCTGCGAGAATCTCACTTTTCGTGCCGTACCGCTTTCATAGAGGCCAAGGTCAAAGGGTTTTCCACGATAAATCGAGAAGACGTCGTGAAAGAAAGGATCCTGATTTGGAAACTCGATTTCGGTTCCGACACGGACAGCGATGACATGCGGTGAGAATCGTTTGTCTTTCTGGACGAGGCGCGCTGCAGGACCCGTGATCGCGGAGTCCACCGGATGGGTCGGAGTCAGCCAGACTACGACGTCGGCGCTACCCGACTTGTGGCTGGAGCGATGGACGACTGTAACCTTCCCGCGCAGCGTCAGGTCCTGCGCCGCGAGGGCGCCGCAACTCAAGACTATCGCCGCGAGCACATTCACCATTCGCATCAGAAACGAACCCCCGCGGCAAGATTCACCTGATCACCCTTTGCGCCAGCGTTATTCGGTACTTGCGTGAAAAGGTGGCGGTATTCGAGGGCGAACAGAAGAAACGAGTTCGGTTTATAGATGAAGTTCACAAGATCAGTGCGATTCTTCTGCATGGCGGGAAAACCGTTGGCATCGAAGGAGAACGGAAATACGCGGAGATCTTTACCGTAGTTTTCGTCTTGACCAAATGCGCCATTGATTTCCACGCGTACCGAGGGAGTGAATTTCAACTGGACCCATCCTCCCGTCGAGCGCAAAGGTTGAACCGCGGTGTGAGGTCCAACCGGCTCCGGGTAAACGACGCTGGCCCAAATCCCTCCGCCGAGGCCGCCCACCGCTTGTCCTGTATACCATTCGCCCGAGACTTCGAAGCGCTTTCCGAGACCAGCTTTGAAGTCAGAGTTCAACGTCCAGCTCTCGACGGTTGGGAACGTCTGGTATTGCTGGTTCGCGCGGTATCCAGCGAAACCGATGGTGAATGGGAACGTCTCGCCTTTGGAGCGATCGAATGCGATCCGCCCCGCGATTGCCGGCGCACGGGTCGTTTCGCCGGCCGTGGGATTCCGGCCCTGGAAGACCGGAACTTCTTCCGTAAGCGGATCAAGAACACCGCCTTGCAGCACCAGAGATGACACATCGTTCAGATCGAAGCGATGTGTGACCTCGATTGCGGGAGTCCAGACCCAGAGATTTCCCGACCACGACATAGCGGGCTCCAGGACCGTCGCGTAAGAGGTCGGCGAAAGTGGAGAGAAGAAGAGATTGTCCTGTCCGAATGTAAGTGAGGTATTGTTCCAATCCAGATTGACCTTCGCGGTGCGGAGGCGAAGCAGTCCCGCGGTCACGCCAAAAGATGTGGTGGGATTGCCGCCAGCAAAATCGATCTCTGCGCCCGCGGAAGTTCTCGCTCCCAATATTCTCGGACCGGTGGCATCGATCCCCAGGGTAGTTTGCCTCAGCGTAGCGCCAATGCTGGGCAGGGAAGCGCCGGGGAAGTTCGGCAAAGCGAGACTGGGGAGATCCTGAATGTCGAGAATGCCTTTGTTCCAGTAGGAATTGAACAGAACAAGGCCGGAAAGCTTGACTGGATATCTGCTGGCGCTCTCCACTTTATCCTGATGCATTTCGTTGATCTTGGACGCCAAAAAACCCACGTCCCGGTCGGCGGCCGAAACGGTTGGCTCTGCCACGGCCGCCGGGGCCGGCTCAGCCGGGTGACCTGCCTGCACCTGTCGCCGTAATTCTTCCAGACTTTGACGAAGTTCTTCGATCTGACGTTTGGAGTCGTTAAGTTCCGCGCGGGTCTGCTGCAATTGCTGGCTCAACTGCGCGACATCGGGGCTGGGAGACGCCGCATCCTGCGCCAGCGCCCAACTGGCAATGGCCCACACCAGGGCGCCGACAACCTTAGGGAACTTTGTCATTGAGGTTGTAAAGATTTTCATTACCCGGAAGGAGTTACGGCAAGGTTACTAGTGGCGCCAACACGGTGTGGGTGATTACCAAAGTGTCTGGCCCGCTAAACATTTCCACCTATAGTCTGTCATGCAGGCGTGCTGCATCAGTTCACCCACTTACGGACAAAGCTTCTGGTCTCGATGGTCGCAGTCGTCTTCTTTCTGACCGCGGCGGTCCTGGCTTTGGTGCAAGCAAGGATGCGCACCGAAATACGCGCGGACCTCGCCTCTACCTTGCGGACGCAGACTCGCGTTCACGCCGGCGTGGAGAGTGTCCGTCGCGAACAGGTTCAGCAGAGCGCAGCGTTCATTGCGCACCAGCCGAGCGTTAAGGCCCTGATGTCCACAAACGATCGACTGACTGTGCAAGACGGTTCGCAGTGGATTCTTCCGGCCAGCCATGCCGATCTGCTAATCCTCGAGAATCCGAGTGGGGCTGCGCTGGCTGTGCACGCCAAGTCGGAAGACGTGACCTCCGCCAGCGTCACGCCGCTATTGAAAGCCACGAACGGCGATGAAGACTGGTGGTACATCAGCGGACATCTGTACGACGTAAATCTCGTACCCATTGTGGCCGGCGCCGGAGAAGAAGAGCGCGTGCTTGGCCGCATGGCGCTGGGCAGGGAGATGCGCCGCGAAAGCATTCTCAGCAGTGGCGACTTCGGAAAATCAGCCTTCACCTTTGAGCGTGATGGACATGTGTTACTCAGTTCATTGCCCGCCGACGTCTGGCAGGAGTTCGAATCGGCACTGCCCCGCGACGCCGCCTCCTCGACTGCGGAACGAGTGTTTCAGGCGCGCGGCGAGCGATGGCTGGCGAGCTTCGTGGAGCTGCCGGGCGATCACCCGGTTCGCCTCTATTGCCTCCAGTCGTTTGACCAGGCTACGAGTTTCCTGCGGGAGTTGAATCGGATGCTCGCGCTGCTGGGCGCGGTGGCGGTGCTCGGTGGAGCGTTCGTAACCTTTCTGATCTCACGGCAGATCACCCGTCCGATCGAACAACTTGTGGCCGGAACGCGCCTGTTAAAGAAGGGCGACTTCGATTTCCAGATCCCGATTCGAGGAAGCGATGAAGTTGCTCACCTCGGACGTGCATTCAAAGACATGCGCGACAGCTTGAAAAAGTCGCGTGAGAGCATGCTGCGAGCCGCTCGCCTGGAAGCAGTTGGGAGGCTGGCCGGCGGCGTGGCCCATGATTTCAACAACCTGGTCATGATCATCAAGGGCTACAGCGACATGCTGATGGACGCTGTCCCTGTGCAATCGCGTCCACACTTGGAGGAAATCAAGAAGGCCGGCGATCGTGCCAGCGGCCTGATCCGCCAATTGCTGGCGTTCAGCCGCAAACAGATTCTCGAGCCGCAGGTGCTTGATCCCAACCAGAGCGTTCGCAACATGGTAAAGATGCTGCGCGTGCTGATTGGCGAAGATATCGAACTGGTCACGAATCTTTCCGACGAGATGTTGCGCGTCCTCATGGATCCGGGACAGCTCGAACAGGTGATCATGAACCTCGCGGTGAATGCGCGCGACGCGATGCCGCAAGGTGGCAAACTCGTCATCGAAACAAGGCTTTACCGTCTGGACGAGCCGTTCGCAGCTGCCAATCGGGAAGTCCCGCCCAGCGACTACGCCCTGATTACCGTGACCGATCACGGCTGCGGTATGGACAAAGAGACCCTGGCTCACATTTTTGAGCCGTTCTTCACCACGAAGGAACTGGGAAAGGGTACCGGCCTGGGACTGGCGACGGTGGATAGCATCGTGCAGCAGAGCAAAGGCTACATCGCAGTGGAGAGCGAAGTCGGCGCCGGAACGACATTCAAGGTGTATCTGCCCTCGGTAGCCGGTACAGCTTCTACCTCAAGCGCTCGAAGAACCGCGGCATCTGTTCAGGGCAATGGCACAATCCTGCTGGTGGAAGATGAGCCGGCTTTGCGCGCTCTAGCAGTGACAGCGTTGAAAAACCTCGGGTATGCAGTGCTTGAAGCCGGCAGCGGAGTGCAAGCCATCGTGATCGCGCAGGGGCACATCAATCCCATCGATGTAGTCGTCACCGATGTGGTCATGCCGCACATGAGCGGGCCCGAACTCGTTGAAAAGCTCCAGGAAACTCGGCAGGACTTCGCCGTCATCTTCATGTCAGGCTACACGGACGGATTGGCCCTTGAGCGCGCGCGCATCGGGACCGAGGTCGCTCTCCTGCCGAAACCATTCTCTACCGAGGACCTCGCCTCGAAGATTCAGGAAGTCCGCAAGAAGACCTCCAGCTTCACTGCCAAGGCGTCCGCCTCGGGCAACTAAGCGTAGCCATCGGCTAAGCGGGAAGCTCAGCCAAATCCGGTGGCTGTAGACGGGCAAATTAGCGGGGACCAAACCGCATGCGGGAAGATCTCGCCGGTCGAAACCGTCTGGAGCAGACACAAAGCTTCCGCTGGTTCATACAAGAGGGGACTGGGAAGTCTCCCAGTCCCTTTTTACTCATCTCGCAGTGATCAGAAGATCAGCCCATTAACCAGAACCAGCCGCTGACGACAGCTGTCATGGCAAGTGCGCACTGTATCCAGCGCGAGTAGGTTCTGTGGACCGATCCGTCTTCGCCGGTCAAGCGCGACATCTCAACGTAAGGCTTTAGCCCACGTCGGAACCATCCTTCGACGTCGACCGTTTGACCGATGAGGGTATCAGCGGCCCCGACGGCGAAGAGAAAACGAGCGAAGGGAATCGATTGCCGGTAAAGCATAAAGATCATTCCCGTGGCGTCGCGAAGGACCAAGTCCGGACTCCAGAAGACTCCGGGCACGCCGCGTCCCACGATCTCGCCCCTGAGCCGGACCGCCCGCGGCCGCATCTGAGACACCTCGGTGTCCTCCAGCAGCCCGGTCACCGATGCGGCCTGAAAGTCGCCGCGATATCGATAAGCCACTCGAAGCAGCCATCCGATTCCGCTGACAATAAGAAGAATCGGCTTGGCATTTGCTGGCAGAACGATTCCGAAGTAAGAGAACCATTCAGGCACCCATAGCACCGCAAAAAGAGCGCCGATACTCATCAGGGGCAGACCCCACACCAGTAGCTGGAGGGGAAATGTCCCCCAGGCGATCCGTTGATCTGTAGGGAGCGGATATTGCGGTGCTTGATGCGAATCTTCAGACTCGTTCAATGCTCTCACGCGCAACGCGGTCAGCGGATGGGTGGAGTTGAGTTCGTAAAAGCGCGCCCATGGATTGATCAGATCCCATCGCATGATCGCAGCCGCGCTGGCGGGATCCGCGCCGCTAAGAGCAAACGCGGCGCCAGAGTGCAGGTTCGAGATTCCCATTACGGCCAGAGAGCCCGCGATTCTGTAGTCGCGATGCATTTTCCCGTCGGCTTTCTTGCTGTGCACAGCTTCTTTGTATTGGCCATCGGCCTTCACCATGCCGTAGGCAATCTTAATCAGAGCCGACGAGAGCGCCTCCGGTGTGTGCGTCACCTCAGCCGCGTAGTGATCGGCAAAATACTCGCGAGTGCGGTTGAGCAATAGAACGACGAACTGGCTGACCCAGTAGCAGACATAAGCGCCATACGCGACCGCGCGAAAGTTGTTGATATTCCGGCTGAAAGCATAGATCTGGTAAAGCAACAGCGGAACCAAACCTGCGACCGTCATCACCACAAAATCCCAATGCTCGATATGCCCAATTTCATGGGCGAGCACCGCATTGGCTTCATCGACGGTAAGCACGTCGAGCAAACCTCGGGTGACTACCACCCTGGAATCCCCCGGAGTGTGGCCGAATGAAAATGCATTCGGCGTGCCGCTGTGAATTACCCCGATCCGTGGAATTTTCAGACCGCGTTCCACACACAGCTTCTCAATGAACTCACGGTTTCGCGCGGGCAGCGCGGGATGAAGATCGTCCCAATGAATGGAAACGACAACCTCGATGAGCCACGGGCCGATAAGGTACTGGAAGGCAACGAAGACGAGCGCGAACACCATGGCTCCCCACATCGGGATTCCAATCCGCGCGAGGTAGAGATCTCCGACTGCGAAGAGCAGGCCGTACAGGGCAAGAAGAATCAGAATCGACCGAGTGAAGAACTTCACAGGAGCCTCCAAGAACGCAAGAATCCGGGGGGTCGATGATGCAAACGAGCCGATTTTACTATGGGCGTGCTACACCGGACACTTAGTTTGCCTTGACGCAATGTACTTTATAATATAAAGTACATTGCATGCGCGACTACCTTGAACCCTTCATCGGCACCATTCCCAAGCGGTGGATCCCGCCGGAAATGGTGCAGGCACCCCTTCTCGATCACTCCGAGCCCCGTGGATTCATGGAGCGGCGCTACGCCCTGCTGATCAATCCCTTCTATCCCAAGGACGCCAACGCGAGCTTTGGCAAGCACGTGCTGACTCCGACTCTGGCCCTGACCAGCTTCGCCGCCACCACGCCTGCACGCTGGCGCGTCGAATATTGGGACGAGAACTTGCTCCATGGACGGCCCCCGCACGATCCCATGCCCCAGGTCGTTGGCATCACGGTACATCTGACCTTCGCGCGGCGCGTTTACGAACTGGCCGATTGGTATCGCGCCCGCGGATCGAAAGTTATTCTCGGTGGACTGCACGTGTTGTCGTGTCCCGAGGAATGCGCCCCTCACGGCGACGCTCTTGCTCTTGGAGACGGCGTGCAACTGTGGCCGCGAATTCTGCGCGACATCGAGGCGAACAGTCTCCAATCCCGTTACGTCGCCACTTACGAGAATGATTACTGCGACGATCCTTCGCCGCGGCGTTCCATTCTTCCGCGTCGCAGTTTCCTAACGACCACCAGCCTGATCGCCACGCGCGGCTGCCACAACCGCTGCGGCTTCTGCTATCTAGCGACCGATGGCCTGCGCATGCCCTATCGCATGCGCCACCCGCAACAGGTCGTCGAAGAATTCAAGGCTGACGATCAGCCCTATGCGGTGTTTATCGACAACAATCTCGGATCGCGGCGTGACTATCTACATGCGCTGTGTACTGCCCTGCGCCCGCTAAACAAGATCTGGAGCGCTGCGGTCACAATCGATGTCACCGACGATCCCAGCCTCATCCGGAACATGGCGCTGGCGGGCTGCACCGGTGTCTTCATCGGATTCGAGTCGCTCACTGACGACAACCTTGCTGATTCGCATAAGAAGACGCCAAAGACTTCCGACTACGCGCGGCGTGTCCGCCTGCTTCATGACTACGGAATTCAGGTCAACGGATCCTTCGTGTTGGGATTCGATCACGACCGCAAAGATGTCTTCGTTCGCACCGCAGAATGGATCGAGGAGAACCGGTTGGAGTGCGCCACGTTCCACATCCTGACACCGTATCCAGCCACGCCACTGTTTCGCCAGATGGAAGCTGAAGGACGCATCCTGCATCGCGACTGGAGTCTCTACGACACGGGCCACGCAGTTTTCCAGCCGAAGCACATGACTCCCGAGGAACTCGAACACGGATACGCATGGATCTATCAGCGCTTGTTTTCGCACGCCTCGATCTGGCGTCGCAGGCCCGAACAGTGGCAGGCGGTTCCGCTGTACATTGCGATGTCCTATCTCTACAAACGCTCGAACCGCTTCTGGCATCTGCTGATCAAGCACGACCTCGTCAACCCGGTATGGAAGCCCTTAGTTGAGATGACCCGATGGCGCCACGTTCAATACCGGCAAAAGCTGGCGCAAGCTGCCATGTCGCGTGGCTCATCAGGACAGATTGTTTCGGCGGGCGTGTAATTGTAGCGCCGCCGTCCCGGCGGCTGTCCCGAGGCCATCTTGGCCTCCAAGCACGCGGGGCACAAGATGGGCCCCGCGACAGCCGGCAAGGATGCCGGCGTTACGACTTGATGACTGTCGTCACCTCAGCCGCGCGTTGCGTCATAGCGAAAAGCGGGAAAGGCGCATATCATCTGCCCTTTGAACGGGGTGTTCCGAATGAGATATGCACGTTCGCTCCATCCGCGCCTGCTCGGCGGCTTCGTCCAGGGACTCGCCATCATCGCCATTACTTTTCTGCTGGCGGCGGCCGCCGTCGCACAAGCCGCGAACGCGCAGCAGCCGTTCTCGCCCGATGATCTCAAGAAATATTCGGGAGTGCTGACCGAGTTGGGTCAGTTCTTCCAGAAGATCCACAGGAACGTCCAGTTTCCTGCGCCACGCAGCCAAAGCAGGCTCTTGCCATTGCTCCCCGAGTCGACCGTCTTGTATGCCGGATTCCCTAATTATGGTGAGCCTTCGCATCAGGCGCTGGCTGTGTTCCATCAGGAACTGAAGGAGAATGCCAAGCTTCGCGCCTGGTGGGAGCAGGGCGACATGGCCAAAGAAGGTCCCAAAATTGAGGACGCCCTCGAAAAGATTTATGAGCTCTCGCAGTATCTGGGGGACGAAATTGTTGTGGGAGCCGCGCCAAGTACAGGCAACGAGGATCCGAAGTTCGTGATCGTTGCCGAAGTGCGGAAGCCTGGCCTGAAGGACTTCCTGCCGAAGATACTCAAAGATTTTGCCGACAAATCTGCCCCGCCCATTCGAGTGCTGGACGTCGCCGAACTGGCCAATGCCAAGGATGCCCATTCCTCGGACCAACCAGTGATTCTGGCGCGCCCTGACCTCGTCGTTCTTGGCGAGAACCTGGCCACGCTTCGCCGTTTCAGTGCGCGCCTGGAACAAAATACCCAGGGCTTCGCCTCCACAGAGTTCGGCCGGAGATTGGCGCAGGGATATGAAGGCGGCGCCTCCATCGTTGCCGGACTCGATGTGCAGACGATTTTGAAGAAAGACGGCCCGAAGGACGATCAGAGCCGGGCAATGCTTGAGCGCACCGGATTCTCTGACATGAAGTATCTGGTGTGGGACCACAAGAGTGTGAACGGTCAGGAGACCAGCCAGTTCGAACTGAGCTTCGCTGGCCCGCGCCGCGGTGTGGCTTCCTGGGTGGCCGCACCCGGTCCCATGGGCAGTCTCGATTTCGTTTCCCCCAAGGCGGCAATCGCAGCCAGCATCCTGCTCAAGGACCCGAAAAAAATCTACGCCGAGGCTGCAGATCTGGCCACCGCCTCGAATCCCAATGCCCTTGCGTCCTTGGCGCAGATGGAACAGGGATTGAAACTCAGCCTGAAAGACGATCTGTTCGCCCGATTGGGAGGAGAGATCACTCTGGAACTCGACACACTCCCGCCACAGGAACCGATCTGGAAAGTTCTGCTCCGAGTCAGGGATCCGCGCGGCCTGCTGGCGACGCTGAAGACATTTTTCGTGGCGACCAGGGTGACGCCTACGGAATTGGACGAAGATGGAATCACGTACTACAGGCTTCCGATTCCAGGACAAAAGCCGCTTGAAGTCTGCTACGCGATGGTGGACGGATATCTGATCCTAGCCTCGAGCCATGCAGCCGTGGCGGAGGCTATCCGACTGCATCGCAGCGGTGAATCGCTAGCCAAGTCAGGGATGCTGGCCGCGTCGCTGCCGCCGGGCAATTCCGGGGACGTGTCCGCGCTGCTCTACGAAGATCCGCGAGCCATGGCTGCGTTGGGTCTGATGAACGTCTCGCCGGATCTGGCGAATTCCTTATTGAAGTCGACTGCAGAGAATCAGCCCGCAGTGGTTGCTGTCTACGGAGAGGAGACCGCCTTGCGCGAAGCCAGCCACAGCAGCGGCGTCGACTTCGGCGGCGCGATGGTGGTGGCGGCGATTGCCATCCCCAATTTGCTGCGCGCAAGAATGGCAGCGAATGAGGGAAGTGCCGCGGCAAGCGTTCGCACATTGAACACCGGGCAAATCATCTATTCAAATACCTACCCGCAGAATGGCTATGCCCGCGACCTCGCAACTCTCGGTCCGAATCCCAACGGACCAAACGACATCTCTGAGAAACATGCCAGCCTCATCGACTCTACCTTGGGCGGCGCGAGCTGCACCGCCGGTGATTGGTGCGTCAAATCTGGATATCGCTTCACCATTACCACCGCCTGCAAGTTGCAGAAGTGCCGCGAGTATGTCGTCACTGCCACACCTGTCAACACCAGCAGCGGGATGCGCAACTTGTGTTCGACCTCGGACGCAGTGGTTCGCTTTCAGCCCGGGCCCCCGCTTACTTCACCGGTTAGGGCTGCCGAGTGCCGCAGTTGGTCGCCTCTGCAATAGCCGAGTGGATATCTTCCGCTCCTGCAGTTTTGTCATTCCGACCGCGGAGCGGAGGAGTCTGCTTTTTGCCGGCAGCGGGTACGGCGCCATCCACAGCAGATTCCTCACAGCAAAAGGCGCCGTTCGGAATGACAACGTTCGCTATCTTGCACATAATCATACATTTAACCCCGCCAACAGTTCTGCCGGGAAAGCTCTTGACAGGTAATTATACTGTGTGAGATACAGTGTATGTCACATACTATATGTCGAACGGTAGCCAAGCAACGACCGAAGTCTTCGAGAACCTGAAGCTGGAACTCCGCCGCGGATGCCTAACCCTGGCGGTCCTGACCCAGCTCCGGACTGAGCGCTACGGTTACACGCTCCGCAAGGCTCTGTCTGACGACGGCCTGGAAATCGACGAAGGCACGCTGTATCCGCTGCTTCGTCGTCTCGAAAGCCAAGGCCTGTTGGTCAGCCAGTGGCGGGAAGAGGACAAGCGCAACAAACGCTTTTACCGTCTCTCCCCGGTCGGAGAACACATTCTCGAGCAGCTATTAGGCGAATGGCAGCGCATTAACACGTCGCTGAGCAAGATTCTTCAAGAGGCATAGCCCATGAGCACATCATCCAGCCGTAATCCCCTAGAGCTTGTTGATCGATACCTGCAGGCCGTTCGCTTCTGGCTGCCGAAGACCGGGCGCCAGGAGGACCTCCTTGCCGAGCTCGGGGAAGACTTGCGGTCGCAAATTGAAGACAAGGAATCCGAGCTTGGCCACGCTCTCGGCCAGGATGATATCTCAGAGATTCTCAAAAGGTGCGGAGCGCCGATGCTGGTCGCCAGCCGTCTGGGGCCAAGGCGTCACCTCATCGGCCCGACGCTCTTCCCGGTCTATGAGTTTGTGCTCAAGATGGTGCTGCTCTGGATCCTGGTTCCGGTGTTCATCTTCATTGTGGGTCCGGCGACGCTGGCCAGCACGAACGGCGACTGGGGCAAGACCGTGCTGGTCACAATCGGGAATCTCTGGTCTGGGGCATTCGTCGCAGCGGGAATCATCACGCTCGTATTTGCGATCCTGGAACGCACGCACGCGATCGCTGACATGGCCTGCACGTGGGATCCGAGCCGCCTGCCTCCCCTGCAGAAACCTGAGCGCAAGACTTCGTTCGTGCACACAATGTGCGAGCTCGCGTTCAACGTCTTCGGCCTGGTGTGGCTGTTGCTGGTTCCGAACCATCCTTTTCTGATTCTTGGACCAGCCGCGGCTTTCCTGAAGCTCGGAACGATCTGGCACACGTTCTACGTGCCGGTTGTGTTGCTTACCGTAGCAGTCATCGTGCGGTTGGCCGTCACCCTGGCTCGCTCGCAATGGACGGCCTTCCCGCTCTGGTCGCAGCTTCTGCAGACGGCAGTATCGCTGATCCTGGTGCACTACATGATTCAAGCAGCCGGTTACACCGTGCACGGAGACTGGCATCCGTTCGTGACGATCGCGGATGGCCTGAGCAGATCGGAGCAATACGTCCGCTTCACAAAGATCGCCGCCATTGTGAACGTGGCGCTCCTGATCAGCCTGGTGTGCACCTGGGTAGGATTATGTATCGGGGGAGCCGTGCAACTCTGGGAATTGCTGAAACATATCCGCAAAAACAGGAGTGTCTCGCAGCAGCCTGCCTCCGTGCAGCTGCGGTAAACGGCCCAAGAATTTTCATTATCGGGCGTAGTCGTTCTTCACCACTTCGCCGCCCTTCATCACGAACTTGACTCTTTCGAGCGTGGTGACATCTTTCAGCGGATCGCCATCCACTGCAACAATGTCACCCCACGCTCCCGGCTCCAGAGTTCCGACTTTGCCCGCCCAGCCCAGCAAGTCAGCCGCATTCATCGTCCCCGCCTGGATCGCCTGCAGCGGCGTAAGACCTAATTTCACCATGACGCCGAATTCGTGGCCATTCATCCCGTGTGGATACACCGCCGCATCGGTGCCGAGTGCAACTTTTACTCCACTCGCAAAGGCATGCGCAATGTTCTTGCGCGCGGCCGGGATCACTTCCTGCGCCTTGGCCAACAGCGGCGGAGGCAGGCGTGTGAGTCCTGCATTGTCGATCATCCAATCGCCCAGGTAGAGCGTCGGCACCAGATATGTGCCGTGCTCCTTCATGACGGCGATTCCCGCATCGTCGATGTACGACCCGTGCTCGATCGAATCGACGCCCGCCTCGGCTGCCCACCGAATCCCTTCCGCCCCGTGCGCGTGCGCCGCTACTTTGCGCCCCAGGCGGTGCGCATCGGCCACGATCGCCTTCATTTCTTCGAGAGTGAACTGCGAGTGCTGCGGGTTGTCGCCGAGCGAAAGCACGCCGCCGGTCGCGCACACTTTGATCAAATCCGCGCCGTACTTGATGTTCTCGCGCACCTTGTGTTGCACGGCGGCGATGCCATCGGCAACTCCGTCCTCGGTGGCGTGATACTCAAAGGGCAGCATATTGTTGTCGCAATGCCCGCCCGTGATGCTGAGCGCAGGTCCGCTGACCAGCATGCGAGGCCCGGGAACATCGCCTGCATTGATGGCATCGCGCAGCGCGACATCGGTGAATTGCGACGCTCCCACGTTTCGCACGGTGGTAAAACCCGCGAGCAGTGTCGCCCGCGCGTTCTTGGCGCCGATCAACGCCTCCCGCGGCACAGAGATCGCCAGCCGCTCGTAGCCGAACTTGGGATCCATGGTCAGGTGCGTGTGTGCATCAATCAATCCAGGAAGCACGATCGCTTTCGGCAATTCAATTCGGATTGCGTCGGAAGGAACCTTCGCCTCTGCCGCAGCGCCAGTACTCATGATCTTCCCGTCTTCGATCAGAATCGTCTGATCTGCCAGCATCTTGCCCGATTTCACATCGAGCACGTGTCCCGCATGCACTGCCACCCGCCGCGTTTGAGCCTCCGCCGCACCAAGACACGACAACGCAACCGCCAAAAACGCGCAGATCTTCCTCATCCCCGGTTTCCCTTCTTCTCAAAAATTGCCTCAGCGATAACCGCGATTCGCGCGCACCATCCCATCGAGACCCCAGGTGCGGCCCGCATCCGCGGCGTAAAAGACGATCAATAGTAACAACAAAGGAAGATGATCCAGTTCGTTGCCGAAATAGCGCCAGACCGGCACCCCATGTCCAGGTGCCCACCAGGTCGCCAGAAGCATATTCAACAAAAAGAGCCCGCCAAGAATGCAGGCTGGACGTACCCACAGTCCGATCAACAAGGAAATGCCGACCGCCAGTTCGACGATTCCAACGACGTATCCGAAGAAGACCGCACGGGGTAACACAAGTCCAGACAGCACCGGCCTGTAGAAACTCACGGCACTGTTGGCAATGTAATCTTGCAAGTAAGTCTGGAATCCGCCGTGGGCAAACTCGGGCCTGGCGGTTTTGTATTCGCCGAAAAGGAGGAAAAACACAGACGTCGCCATGCGCACGACGGCAATCGTCTTGGATATGGCGGGAGAGTTAGCCATCAGTTGTGATTGGAGTGGGAGAGCAGGGATAGTTCTAGCCCCCGGGCCCGTCATTCGTCATGTACTGTTCCAGCGAATCCAGTTCGTGGCTGAGATCATCGACGCGCCACTCCAGCAAGTTGCGGATAGAGAGAATCCCCAGCAACTTTCCGTTATCGTCGGCCACAGGCAGGTGCCGGAAGTGCCGCTCCAGCATGATGCTCAGCGCCTCGCCTGCTCCCGTGCCCCGCGTGGCCATTTCCACCGGCGTAGTCATCAGTTCGCGAACGGAAGTGGTCTGCGGATCCTGGCGACTGAGCGACATTTTGCGCAGCACATCGCGCTCGGTGAAGATTCCAGCCACCCGATATTCACTGTCGACCACCGCGACCGCTCCAACATGGTGATCGAGCATTTTATTGATGGCGTCAGCAACGGTTGCGTCAAGCCCCACCGCGGCGATTTCCCGGTCACAAAGCTCCAGCACGCTCATAAACACCTCCGACACCTGTTCGATCCGAAAGACCTGGAGACTGGATTGACGCATTATGCTCACAGCCCAGCCGATGTCAAGGGAAATCAGGCAGGAATCGTTTTCTTCTGTGCTCCTCTGTGCTCCTCTGTGTCCTCGGTGGTGAGTCTTCACTTGCCCCGAAACACCAGCCCATTCTTCATGACAAAAAGAACGTTCCCCAGCGCCCTGATGTCCTTCAGGGGATCGCCCGGGACAGCGACGATATCCGCGAACGCGCCCGGCGTGATCACGCCGATCTCGCCTTCCCGGTCGAGCATCACCGCCGCGCGCGAGGTCGCGCTCTGGATGGCATCCATGGGCTGCATGCCGAACTCCACCATTCGGAAGAACTCTTGCGCGATCGGCTCCGTCCAGGGGATGCCCCCCATGTCGGTGCCGAATACGATTTTCACACCCGACTTCAGCGCCTTCTTGAACGACACTTCATGCACCGAAGCCCGCAAGCGGTCGCGCTTTCCGTCCGGTGTATCGGCCGGCGCCCAATCGGTGTAATAGACGCTCAACGTGGGCACATACCACGTCCCCTGCTTGAGCATCTGTGCGATGGCCGCATCGTCGAGATCCAAGCCGTGCTCGATGGAATCGCAGCCGCCGTCGAGGGCACGATGCAAGCCGATGCCGACGTAGGCATGACATGCGACCTTCTTACCCCAACCATGGGTCTCGTCGACGATGGCGCGAAGTTCCTCGACCGTGAACGTCGGCTGCGCAACCAGTTCACCGTTCTTACCCACCCATGAGCGATGCGTCATGTAGACCTTGATCCAGTCCGCGCCGTGTTCGAGCTGTTCACGCGCCGCCTTGCGAGCCTCCACCGGGCCGTCTGCGATCTGCGCTCCCTTCGGCATTTCCAGCTCCGGCGCATAGCCTTCCAGGTTGTAGCCACCTGTGCTCGAAATCGCTCGCGTCGAGACGATCAGCCGCGGCCCTGGAATGTAACCCATATTGATCGCCTGCTTGATGCCGACGTCTCCATAGCCCGCGCCTTCGGTCTCGACATCGCGCAAGGTGGTGAAGCCTTGCTCCAGCGCTCTGCGCGCGGCGACTGTGGCGCGGGCGGCTCGTAGCGCCAGAGGTGCATTCAGAATGTTGGCATCGTAGCCGCCTTTGGCCGGATCCTCTCCCTGCAAAAAGATGTGCGTGTGCGAATCGATCAGACCCGGAAGAACCGTCTGTTGCGACAGGTCGATGACAGTCGCGCCGGCAGGCGTCTTCGCGCTCGCCGCATCGGTAACGCTCTCAATACGGTTGCCGCGAATCACAATCACCTGATCGCGCCGCGGCTTGTCCGACTTCCCGTCAATCAGCGTGCCGGCGCGAATGACTGTAACCGATGGAGCCGTTGGAGCGGTTGGCTCCTGAGCAACCGCATCCAGCACGAATGCGAGAAACACGACATAAGAAATTTTCTTCACGGCTCCTCCCCGAGTTATCGTGGCGCGATGTCGCCGCCTGGTCTTACGACGGATTTCGTCTGATAATCGCGGGAGGGATTCTATCCTAAGAAGCACTGGACCCGCCTGGGCGTTCTCGACCGGAGGTCGATGCTGTGCAATTACGGATTGCTCGAAATTCAGATGCCGAGGGGCTCATGGACTTGATCAATGTGGCTTTCCGCAAGGCTGAGAGCTTCATTATCGACCGAGACCGCGTTGATCTTAAGGCGGTTCAGTCGTTATTGGCGAAAGGAGAGTTCCTCGTGGCCGATGACGAAGATGCGCTCGCCGGCTGTGTCTACCTGGAGCTTCGGGGTGAACGAGCCTATCTGGGCTTGCTGTCCGTCGATCCCGCGCGGCAGCAAGCAGGCGTCGGTTCCATACTCATGTGCGAGGCCGAACTGCGTTGCGCTAAGGTCGGTTGTCGCTTCATGGACCTCCGAATCATCGACCTGCGCAGGGATAATCACGCTTTCTACAAACGCCGTGGCTACGTTGAAACCGGTACCGAACCGTTTCCTTCCGACCTCGACACCAAGCTGCCTTGCCACTTTGTGAACATGTCGAAGCCGCTGCCCTGACGCTCATCCTACGAAAGCGTCGGCTTCGATCTCCACCAGAATCTCGGGCGAGATGAGTGCGGCCACCTGCACCATCGACGTTGCCGGACGAATATCGCGGAAGAATTCCCCATGGGCCTTACCGACCTTCTCCCATTCCGCAATGTTGACTACGTAGATGCGCGTTCGTACGACATCCTTCATGCCCGCTCCAGCCTTCCCCAGTGCGCTCTCGATGTTCTTCAGCGTCTGCACCGTCTGCGCATATGCATCGCCGATGCCAACGATCTTTCCGTCGGCGCCGGTCGCCGTGGTGCCCGAGACGTGCACATGCGATCCCACTTTCACCGCACGAGAGTAACCAACGATGGGCTCCCATTTGACGCCGCTTGCTATGTTCTGTCTTGCCATGCATCGTTCTCCGTGGACCCGCGAATTCTACACTCCGAGCAAAATTTAGGTGACGGTTGGCAGCCCTCGCTTTCGAGTGCCAGCAAACTACAGGAGATTTCGCGCAGAAATCATGCGCACCCCACATTCATTGTGATGTTCTGAATGCACAACTTGATTCACCTACGCTCGCTTTTAACTCATTAGCGAAATCAATGGTACGGATAAACAAAAGTCACTTGCGCTTAAACAGCAAACTGGGTTATGTAGAGACGCAGGGTGGCTGAAATTCCGTGCTTGTCGCGGAGTTCAGGGGGACCTAGATGATACCGGAATCGCATCCGTTGCAGGACTTGTTTCAAGATTTGGTCGGACGTCATTACGCGGAGGAGATCGGTATCCGCGATCCGCAGATTGTGGCCTACGTCTCTCACCTGCTGTCTGAGTTTTGCGACGCCGAGCAACTCTTCAAACTTCGCGATGCGTTCAATCGTCCGCTCAGCGACGTCGGAGAGATGTTGCTCGAATCGGATCCGGTGTACGGCCCAGCTCCTTCATTTGACCACGAGCGCCAGGTGCGCAAACACATCGGCGACTACACGCTCTTCTTCGCCGGAATGTTCCCCGAGAGCATCAATCACTTTCGCCTCCGCCGCCAGCGCCTCGAGAATTTTGTGGATTGGATGAAAGCGGGCAAGGAGAGCTACTACATCGTCTCCAAGTTCGAGCACTTCGAATACGCCAAGGTCGCACCCCTTTTTGCCAACCTCTCGCGGAATTTCGAAGCATGCGTGGCCGGACTGAACATGGTGAAGAACGAGCTCCAGGAAATGCAGCATCCCATCGTTCGCAAGGCCGATGAACTGATCATGTAGAGACAGCCGCCTCGGCTGTCCCGCGTGGGCGAAGCCCCGCGGAATCAATTTACCCTCTCACGTCAGCGCTGCCTCCCAACCGATAGAAGCTAAGCGTTGTGCTCCCCTGTACCAGACGCCGGAATCTCCGCAGTGCACCGAATTCCTGCCCGGGATCGAAGTTCTTCTCATGTTCGGCAATCACCACCGACATTACCCAGATCAGTGAGGATTCCGCCAGCGTTCCCAGCGTTCGCGTATAAGCGTCCTTCATCCGATATGGCGGATCGATGAACACCACATCGGCCGCCACCCGGTCCCGCTCCATGGACCAGAAGGCCTGCGGCACTTCCTGCTGCACAATCTTGAAGCCCTCAACGATTCCCAGGCTGTGGAGATTTTTCCGAATTGCCTGAGCCGCCGTATCCGAATTTTCCACAAAATGTACTTGTTTCGCGCCTCGGCTCAAGGCCTCGATGCCGATCGCTCCGGTTCCGGCAAAAAGATCCAGCCACACACTTCCCAACAGCGCCTCAGGATTCCCGGCGGTCAGCACATTGAACAGAGTTTCGCGCAGGCGGTCCGAGGTCGGACGTATATCCATGCCGCGCAGGGATCGCAGTGGCCGGCTTCGGTATTTTCCCGCAATCACTCGCATGGCTCTGCACTTTTGGATGCCGCAGTCACTATATCCAAGCATGTAAAATAAGAGTAGCGAGGCCTATGCGAAGCTGGTCTGTTTCCGTTGGACGTATGTTTGGGGTGGACATCCGCATCCATCTCACGTTTCTGATCCTGCCCGTCTTCATTTACTGGACCGACTACGCGATCCGCCAGCAAAACGCAAATGGAGCTCGCGATCTGGCGTTAGTCGGTATCATCCTCGCTTGCGTGGCAGCCCACGAGTTCGGACACATGCTGGCGGCGCGGCGTTACGGTCTGATCCCCAAAGCTGTCATCCTGCTTCCGCTCACTGGTGTCGCTCTATATGACGAGTCGCGCGTGGAGAAGCAGGCCGTGACCCTGATATGGAAGCGCGAAGTTCGGATTGCGCTCATGGGGCCGTTGGTAAATCTAGCCCTCGCGAGTCTCGCGGCCGCCGTCATCACAGCCGCAAACAGTGGGATTGAACTATGGAAGTGGCCTTTCTTGCTCGGGTCGAACCTGCCCCGCAGCATCGTGTGGGCGAACATCTATTTGGCGTTTGTGAATCTTCTGCCCGCTTACCCGCTGGACGGCGGGCGTCTGGTGCGCGTCTCCTTCGCGCGCAAGATGGATGTTTCTGCCGCCACGCGCCGCGCAGTCACCATCAGCACCGCCATGTCCATGGTCCTGATCTTCGCCGGCCTGTTTACCGATCCCTGGCTCACCATGGTGGGCGTGATCATCTTCTCCGCTGCACAACTCGAAGAACGGGCTCTCGTGTTCCAGTCCGTGCTCGATAACGTCCGGCTCGAAGAGGTGATGCTCACCGACTTCGCCACGCTCTCGCCGGCCGATACGTTGGAAGATGCGCTGGAAAAAGCGGTCCATTCCCTGCAAGACGATTTTCCGGTGGTGCGCGGCAGCGATATGGTGGGAGTGATCTCGCGCCAGCGCATTCTTGAAGCGCTCCGCGCCGAAGGCAATGGCTACGTTCAGGCCGTAATGAGCAAGATCTTCGAGGTTTCCGTCCGCCAGGATTCACTGGGGACGGCGTTCCGCAAGCTCACCGTGCGCAATTCCAGCATCATCCCGGTCGTTGAAGATCAGCGCTTGGTCGGCATCGTCACCCTGCAGAACCTGATGCACTCGATGTCGTTGCTGGCCGAAAGCCGCAAGCTGCGCCGGGACGAATCGGAATCCTGAGATTTCAGAGTAGATTTCAGATTGCAGATTTCAGAGAGTACAGGTTTCAGAAGACAGAATCTGGATTGTAGACGAACCGAGGTGGATTTCGAGTCTCCGCACTAAGGATGCGGTTCAATCTGCAATCTAAAATCTACAATCTGAAATCGGTGTGCATTCGCTCTAGAACAGCCGCACTCCCTTCGCTCTCTGCACCGCCGGTATCCCGCGCAGTCGTGTCAACACCACGTCCGAGACGGCACCGTCCACGTGTACGACCGCAATCGCTTCGCGCGGCTGATCGGAAGTCTGCTCCCCGGCTCGTCGCCCCAGGGAGAAGTCCGCAATGTTGATCGACTCTTCGCCCAGGATCGTCCCCACTTTCCCGATGACGCCCGGCACGTCGCGGTTACGCATGTAAATCAGATTGCGCTCCAGCGGAGCCTCCACGTCGATGCCATCCACATGCAGCAACCGCGGAGCCTCTCCATGCAGCACCGCGCCCTTAACCATGTGCTCTTCGGTCGAGGTTTTCAGAAAAATCGAGAGCACGCTGCCGGCGCCGCCCGTCGAAGCCTTCGCCTTGTGCGATTCCAGAACCCGTAGCCCGCGCTCGTCCGCAATCGTCGCCGCATTCACGAGGTTCGCCTTCTCCTCGAGCGCCTGGTTCATGATCCCCTTAATCGCTCCGTTCCGTATCAACTCCGTTTTCCATTCGGCAATGTGCCCGCTGTAACGAATCGAAATCTCCTCCAGCGATCCTTCGGAAACCTGCGCCAGGAACGCACCCATCCGCTCAGCCAAAATGATGTACGGCTGCATCACCGCATATTCGTCGGCGGATACCGAAGGCACATTCACCGCGTTCTGGATCACGCCGTGCTTCAGATATTCCTTCACCTGCCGCGCAATCTGCACTCCAACCGCTTCCTGCGCTTCATGGGTCGAACCGCCGATGTGCGGTGTCAGAATGACATTCTCCAGCGCCAGCAAAGGCGAGTTTTTCGGAGGCTCTTCAACAAACACATCGATCGCCGCCGCTCCGACGCGCCCATCCTTCAGCGCGGCCGCCAGATCAGCCTCATTCACCAACTCGCCCCGCGCACAATTCACCAGCCGGACCCCTTTCTTCATCTTCGCAATCGAGGTCTGGTTGATCATCCCATTCGTCTGCGGTGTCAACCCAACGTGCAGCGTGATGTAGTCTGCGACCGCGTAGACTTCATCGAGTTCCGCCAGCCGGATACCCTGCTCCTTCGCCACCGACACGGAGACAAACGGATCATGCCCGATCAGATCCATCCCAAACGCGCGCGCCCGCCGCGCCACCTCCATCCCGATTCGCCCCAGCCCGACAACTCCCAGAGTCTTCCCGCGCAGCTCGGTTCCCTGCAGAGATTTCTTCTCCCATTTCCCGGCGTGCATCAGCGCATCCGCGCGACACAGGTGCCGGGCCATGGCTAACATCATCCCGATCGTCTGCTCCGCGACCGCCACTGCATTGGCCCCCGGCGTATTCATCACCGCGATGCCCTTGTGCGTGGCCGCTTCCAGATCGATGTTGTCCACTCCCACGCCAGCACGGCCAATCACCCGCAACTTGTTCGCATGCGCGAGCAGCTTGGCGTCGGCCTGTACCGCGGAGCGCACGATCAACGCATCGGCAGACTCGAGATGTTCAGCGAGCTTCCCGTCTAACTGGTCTGCGGTCAGCACCGTCCATCCCGGCTCCTGCAACTGAGCTACGGCTGAGGACGAGATCTTTTCCGCCACAATGATCTTCATGAGTGCGTTCCTTTGTATGTGTATGAGGCTGCTGGAGAAAATGCGACAACCATAACATTTGACGGGAAAATGACACGCTGCTGACAATCCAGCCACGCTCGTTTTCTAAGCTCTGTCCCAATGGGCCCCGGCCCTTGGGAGATACACTATGAAAACCGTCAACACGATTTTGCTAGGGACATTGATTGCCGTCACTCTTGCCTGCGGCTACTCCAAACCCTCTGGCTCGGGGGCGGGAGCCATGCCCGCAATCTCGACACTGAATCCCACGAGCGCGACTGCCGGAGCCCCCGCATTCACGCTGACAGTAACCGGTACCAATTTCGCCTCGAAGGCCACCGTTAATTGGAACGGAACTGCTCAGACGACGACCGCCAGCATGGCTGGGCAACTCAGCATCTCGGTCCCGGCATCGGCAGTCGCGACTGCCGCAACCGTCCAGATCACGGTTACGAACCCGGCGACAAGCAGTGGTGGCATTTACGGTGGCGGAACACCTGCCCAAACCTCGGCCGCGATGCCCTTTACGATCAACTAAGCCCGGTTTCAGCTGCCGCCGAGAGTCAGGCTTGCTACCGGGCCGCCAGCGCTACTTCGTGACTGCGGGCGTACACCTGCTGAGCCGCCCGCACAGACGCGCCATATTCGACACTCTTGTCCGCAACCCGAGCCAGCACATGCTCGAGTGCGCCGAGAATGCCGATCGTGTCGAGATAGTCGTAATACCCTATGTGCGCGATTCGGAACAGTTTGCCTTTCATCTCGCCCTGCCCGTTCGCCACCACGGCGTCAAAGGATTCGCGGAACTCTTTCACGATCTTTCCCGAATCCACTCCATCGGAAGCCGAGATCGCTGTGAGCGCGGCCGCTGGGACTGAGGCGTAAAGCTTCAACCCGAGCGCTTTAGCTCCAGCGCGGGTCATCTCCGCGCATAGCTCTGCGTTGTTGACCAGTTCCTCCCGGCCTTTGGCGAGATCACCTTTACCCATGCCACGCACGAATTCAAGCGCTGCTCCCAAAGCCGCAAACAACGACGTCGCCGGCGTGTAAGCCGTCTCTCCCTTTGCCGCCGACTTCCGCTCCTTGCGCAGATCGAAGTAGAACCGCGGCGAAGTCGTGGCATCCATCCGCTTCCACGCCCGCTCGCTGACCGCGCAGTACGCCAGCCCGGGAGGCATCATCAACGCCTTCTGCGATCCGCCGATGATCACATCCACGCCCCAGCCATCGACATCCAGATGCGTCGTACCCAGTCCCGTGATGGCATCCACAACCAGAATTGTGCCGTCCCCTTGAGCCCGCACAATTTTCGCGATCCCGTGCACGTCATGGCGCGCTCCGGTCGAACTCTCCGTCGCCTGCACGAAGACAGCGCGCACGTCCGGCGTTACACGGGCGCGAATGTCCTCCAGGGAAAACGTGTCTCCATAAGGAACGCTCAGCACGTCGACGTTGCAGCCAAAAGCCTTGGCCAGCCCTGTCCAGCGCTCGCCGAACTTGCCCGCGGTCAGCACCAGTACTTTGTCCCCCGGCGAGGTCAGATTCGAAACGGAAGCTTCCATCACACCGGTGCCCGAACAGGCCAGCACCAGGACGTCATTCTTTGTGCCGATGAATTCCTTCATGTCGGCGAGCACACGCTGAAACAGCGCCTTGAAATCGGCCGTGCGATGATGCGCGGTAAACGAAGCCATGGCCGACTGCGCCGCCGGCAACAGCGGCGTCGGCCCAGGAGTAAAAAGACGATTCTTATGCAACATAAGCGGAGTCCTTGGGTGTAGGAATAGTCTTTTAGTTTATAGGAAGGCCCGGCGCAGAGCACGTCTGCGCGACCAGACCTGTAGCGCAAATTGCGCTTTTATGCAGTGATCGCGGTCACGCAATATGCCCTGGGAGACGGCGCCCCGCAGCGGTTTGCGACGATTCCGACTCCGGGAGTTGCTCAGCGAGCCGGTTTCGAGGCAAGAATCTCTGGCTTATCAACCCTCGGCGCCTCAGCAAGCAGGTCTTTGGCCTTGGCAAAGAGCGCCTTCGCAATCTCCCCGTTCAGGTGGGCGTTGCGCCCGTTCTCGTCGGCAAAGGTGTCGAAGATGCCGTATTTTCCCGGACTTGATCGCGTACCAGGTCAGGGTGCCGGGCTCGCGCTCGGCCAATGGTTCGGCAGACTTCAGGAATTCCTCAAGCTCCCTCTCTTTGCCCGGCTTCGCTTCGAGTTGCGCCCAAATTGCAAGTTTGCTCATGATGATTCCTCCATGGGTATCTGATGCCCCAGAGTCAATCTTTGTTCCGCGAATCGAGTAGGTAGGACGGCGCTCAGACCAATCAACCACAAAGGACACGAAGGTACACCAAGGAACATCGGGAAGACCTTCGTGAACCTTCGTGTCCTTCGTGGTTTCAGCTTTTTTCAAGCACCCGTTTATGTTCGACCGACGCGGGTTCTTGCGTGCTCTGAGTGTCTTCAGCTGTCTCTCACGTCCACCATCTATAATCCCCCCATGCCCCTAGTCGATCAGATTCAAAAAGACATTGTCACCGCCATGAAGGCGAAAGACGAAGCCCGCCTCTCCACGCTCCGCATGGTGAAGAGCGCGCTGCAACTCAAGACCGTCGAAAAGATGTCCCCGCTCGAGGACAAGGAGTCCCAGGCAGTGCTCGCCACGCTGATCAAGCAGCGCAAAGATTCGATCGAGCAATTCACCAAAGGCGGACGCCAGGAGATGGCCGATAAAGAAGCTGCCGAAATCGTTGTGATCGAGAGCTACCTGCCGAAAGCAGCCAGCGAGTCCGACATCGCCGCCGGAGTGAAAGCCACCATCGCCGAAATGGGCACTCCCACCATGAAAGACATGGGCACGGTCATGAAGAACGCCATGGCAAAGTTCAACGCGGCCGGCATGCGCGTGGATGGAAAAGTGGTCAGTGAGATGGTGAAGAAAGAGTTAGCCGGGAAGTAGCGATGTCCCCGTAGGGACAGCCGCCTCGGCTGTCCGGCGAAGCCGCTTCACCCGCCCCTCTGCCACTCTCGATACGCCTCGCTCTTCGATACCCCACGCTCTTTCGCCACCTTCTTCAGCGCGGCCTTCTCATCGATTTTCCCCGCGGCCATGATCTGCTCCACCCGCTGCCGGACCGAAGGACGGGCGAGAGCGCCCGTCTCCCCACGAACCTCGCCCTCCTCCGCCCTCCCGATCAGCAGCGTGATCTCGCCCTTTACCGTCTCCCGCGCTTTCAGCGTTTCCAGCACCTCACTCGCGCGCCCGCGCAGAAACTCTTCGTGAATCTTCGTCACCTCGCGCGCGATCACGACATGCCGCGACTCACCTAAGACTTCGACCACGTCCGTCAGTGTCTCCACGATCCGGTGCGGAGCCTCATAAAACACCAGCGTCCGCGGAGAACTCTTCACCGTCTCCAGCAGGGTGCGGCGCTCCCCACGCTTCGCTGGCAGAAATCCGCTGAAGCGAAATGAATCCGTAGGCAGCCCGCTCGCCACCAGCGCCGCCAGAAATGCCGACGCCCCCGGCACGGGCACCACCGGCACATGATGCCGAATCGCCAGCGCAATCAGCCGGTACCCCGGGTCAGAAATGCCCGGCATCCCAGCGTCGGTCACCAGCGCCACGCTCAAGCCCTCCTGCAGCTCCTTCACCAGCTCCGCCGACTTCGTCATCTCATTGTGCTCGTGATAGCTGGTCGTGCGCGTTGAAATCGCATAATGATTGAGCAGCTTCTGCGTCTGCCGCGTATCCTCGCATGCGATCACGTCCACTTCTTTCAGCACACGCACCGCCCGCAGCGTGATGTCCTCCAGATTCCCAATCGGCGTCGCCACCAGATACAACGCCGGCCTTGCAGCGTCCGTCATGGCCGGAGTCTACCACTGCATGGGGATTGCAGATTTCAGATTGAAGATTTCAGATTAAAAACAAGAAATTCCAGACTGCAGTGCCACTCCCAATCTGCAATCTGAAATCACCCACCGTAACGTTTCGATCGCTCGGCACGTTATGCTAGCGCGATCCCTTAAGGAGCCGCCCATGACCCCCGCCGCCTTCCGCAAACTAGCCCTGTCGCACCCCGAAACCGAAGAGCGCCAGCACATGAACCATCCCGACTTCCGAGTCGCCGGAAAGATTTTCGCCACGCTTGGCTACCCCGACAAAACTCGCGGCATGGTCAAGCTCTCGCCCGAAGATCAGCACTACTTTTCGAAGGACTACGCCGCCGTATTCATCCCGGTAAAAGGCACTTGGGGACGCCGAGGTGCCACAAGCGTTCATCTCAAAGCCGCGAAGAAAGAAGTCCTAGCCAAAGCCATTGCAGCCGCCTGGCGCAACACAGCCCCGCGGCGCCTCCTGGAGCCTTGAACGGCGCGTAGAGGCAAGGATTTCACAGTGGCGCGAAAATTGGGCCAGTCGGATGGGCTGAAGGGAAACGATAATCCCTTGTTGTTCAACAGATTAGCGCGACACCTCGTGGTACTTCACTTGCTCCAACTGGTCACGAGGAGATCTCCCCATGCCCGAATTAGTGTCAGTGGCAGGTTCCATCGTTCGATTCCGGTCCGTGGTTGCGGGGCTTTCGGCCCTCGTGATCGCCGCCGGCGGCTACGCCTTCCATGAGCACAACGTATCCAAGCAACTGGTGGAGCAGAATAGCGCCGTCACCTCCACGCTGAACGCAACCCGCGATCAGGTAAATGCTCTCAATACCAAGTTCGATGCGATGACTGCGGAACGGGCAGCGGACAAGGCCGAGACCTCAACCCATTCGCAGCCCGGGGTCTATCGGAAGCCGATGATGGCCGCGGCTACGCGTCACCGCATCGATGACCCGCGCTGGAAGAAAATGCAGGGCCAGCTGGACGACCAGGCCAAGCAAATCGATGCCACTCGTCAGGATCTGACCAGCGCCCGCA
This sequence comes from uncultured Acidobacteriota bacterium, assembly GCA_963836945.1. GTDB lineage: Bacteria > Acidobacteriota > Terriglobia > Terriglobales > Acidobacteriaceae > Sulfotelmatobacter. Next base: position 777,000 of record CAWILL010000014.1, on the reverse strand, counting down.
CTGAACTCCAAGGCTCCATCGCGACCACTCACGAGGAACTCGTGTTGCTGGAGAAGAAGGGAGAACGGAGTTACTACGAGTTTGACCTCGACAAGACCAAGCAGTTCCAACGTGAGGGACCGGTGGGCGTGCAACTGCGCAAGGCCAACACCAAGCACGAGTATGCCGATCTCGACATGCTGATCGACGATCTCCGGGTGTCGAAGAAGCACGTCAACATCTATGAGCCGGTGTTCTTCTACCCGGCGGACTCGAAGACGCCCGCTGAACTGGTGATCAACAAGATCAGCAAAGACCATATCCACGGCTACGTGAGCGAACCCAAGTACAAGGGTGCCGAAGTGGAAGCAAAGGCCACGCCGTCCACGAACATCGAGTCTGGAAACGGGAATGACTCTCAGGCTGCGACAGCGAAGCCTTCTCCTGGCCGGCAACGCCTGGAGCCGCCAAAGTAACGACGAAAGAGGCGCCTGATCCGGCGCTTGCAGTACCGTTACCTCGTGAGAAGCCCCCCAGGTGAGACAAACTGAGCGTCGGTTCTGCTGTCGGGAGAAGCCGATCAAATTGACGCTTCGCTGCTTCGCCCCTAAAATCAATGTGAAACGGAGTTGTTCCTCACAACCGTCTCACATGACATGCCACTTTACGAATATCAGTGCAAGAAGTGCGGCCATCGCTTCGAAAAAATCCAGAAGTTCTCCGACAAGATGGTCAAGAAGTGCCCTGACTGCGGCGGGCCGGTCGAACAGATGATCTCCGCCCCAGCCGTTCAGTTTAAAGGCTCCGGCTGGTACGTCACCGACTACGCCAAGAAATCCACTTCGCCGGGTTCTTCCGGCGGCGATTCCGGCTCCAAAGACAAGAAAGACGACAAGTCCAAAACGGATAGCGGGTCTAAAGAGAGTTCGAGCAAGGAAGGCTCGTCGAAGGACTCCTCGAAAGAGAGCTCTTCCAAGGAAGGTCCGCGCCGAGGGTCTGGCCGGCACAAATAGAGCGGCTTCGTCTTCGCGAGTAGCTGGTTTCTGACCGCTGGTTACTGGTTCTTCAACTCCCGATCAAAGTGGTCCGCAATCATCGTGAACAGATGCACCCGCGCATCTTTCCCCGCAATGCTGTGTGTTTTATTCGGATAAATCATCAGCCGGAACTGCTTCCCCGCATTGATCAGCGCATTGATCATCTGAATGCTGTTCTGGAAATGTACGTTGTCGTCGCTCGTTCCGTGTACCAGGAGCAGGGCGCCGTGCAGTTTGTCGGCTGATTTAGTCACATCCGACATTTCGTATCCAGACTTGTCGTCCTTGAGCAGCCCCATGTAGCGCTCGGTGTAAATCGAGTCATAGTTCAGCTGACTCGTCACCGGCGCCACGGCCACCCCGGCCTTGAAACGGTCCGAGTGGGTCATCGCATAGAGGGTCATCGATCCGCCATTTGACCATCCCCAAATCCCGATTCGGTCTTTATCGAGCTGCGGATACTGCGCCAACAACTGATCCAGCGCCGTCAGCTGATCCTTCAGCTCAACCGCTCCGAACTCATGCCGGATCGCGGTCTGGAACTTGCGATCGCGCCCCGGCGTGCCGCGATTGTCGACCGAGAAAATGGCAAACCCTCTGCGTGACAGGATTTCGTCGAATGGATCGGGAACACTTTTGCGCACCGTCTGCCCCGCAGGACCACCATAGATGTTGATGATGAGAGGAATCTTCCCGCTCGCCGCGCTGTCGGGAGGCAGCAACAGCCGACCATACAGAACCGTCCCGTCATCGGCCTTGAACTCCAGATACTTCGACGCCCTCAGTCCGTACTCAGCGATCTCATCGTGCGCTTTCCAAACCGGATTGCAGGCTCCTCCCACGGCGCACAGCGACAAGACCGGCGAGGCCTGCGGGCCGAAGTACATATGCGTGTAGTGCTTGCCGTCGTCGCTGAAGTTCGCGAGGTGAAACCCTTCCTCCGTGGTCATGGCTTTGAAGCTGGATCCGTCAAGCTGAACCGAGTAGATGTGCGTCTGCCGCGGATCATCCTTATTCGCCTCGAAGAACACCGTACCCGATGCCTCGTCGACGCCCTTAATGCCCAGCACTTCGTAATCGCCCTTCTCCAGCTGCCGTTCCAGCTTCGCGTCCGCCGCCATCGGATTCTGCTTGTCGAAGCTGTAGAGGTAAATGTGCATGTTGCCATCGCGCCAGCTCGGCCACAGGAACTGTCCACTCGATTTGAGAAACTGTATCTCGGTATGCTCAAAGTCGAACCATGCGCCTTCTTGCGTCTCGGTCAGCACCAGTCGCGGCTTCCCTGACTTCGTGTCTACGAAATACAAATCCATCTTGTCTTCGGTGCGGTTCAGCACCTCGGCCCAGATGACGCCATCCTTCACCCATCCAAATCGCGGGATGTAGAAATCTTCGGCACTGGTCAAGGTGATCCACTTCACCTTGCCTTTGTCTGCATCGACCACGCCCAGCTTTACCACTGGATTCGGATCACCCACCTTCGGATATTTCTCCTGCTCGACCGCCGGATGCGTCGGCATCCAGTCCGTGATCGGATAGGTCGGTACATTCGTCTCGTCCATGTGCAGGAACGCGATCTCTTTGCTGTCCGGCGACCAGAAGTAGTTGCTGCGCACGGCCAACTCCTCGGCATAGACCCAGTCGATGTCGCCGTTGAAGAGATTGTCGCCCGCATCCTTGGTGAGCTGCTTCTCGTTCTTCCCGCTCACCGAATTGACGTACAGGTTGTGTTTGCGTACATACGCCAGGTGCTTTCCATCAGGAGAAAACTTCGGATCTCCACTGGGATCGCCCGCCGACGTGAATTGAACCGCCGTCTCATTGCCCAGATCGTAAAGCCAGAGCTGCCCCTGGGAATCGAAGATCAGGTGTTTCGAATCCGGAGCCCACAGGTACGCCGCCACGTGATAGCGCGTCAGCCGCTCCTTCTCACGCTCGTTTTTCACCTTGTTCACATCGGGATCGAGCGACGCCAGTTTCGCCGCGCTGACCAGAACCTTCTTTTCTCCCGTGGCGACATCGACATACCACAATTCGCCCTTTTCACCCTTCTCATCGCGCTGCACAAATGATAGCTTCGCCCCGTCCGGACTCCACTCCGTTGTCTCCGGACCGCGCCCCGCCAGCCCTCCCGGCTGAAATAGGGCATCAATGTTCAGGGGTTTGGTCGGCGCGCTCTGCGCCACAAACGGAATTGATCCCAACCAGGCAAAAAGAACAAGACAAATGAGCAGACGTGTACCTAGTTTCACTGGGTAACCTCGACGGGAAAAATGGAAAACGGAACCCACAGGCGAACGTTTGAGTGTACACCGCGGAAGCCCCACCGCACGGCGTGAGCGAGCCAAGTTCTCGCTTTGTGGCCCTTCCTGGCCTTTGTGGCTGATGCCTTTTTGGCATTACAACCTTCGATGTGCGTCGAGGGGCCGCAGTCGTGGCGCATGCTAAAATCAGTACACGGGATGCTCCTAGACATAGAAAATCTGCTCAGACTCCAGGATGTCGACAGGGAAATTCGGCGCCTGCACGACGAGGTTGCCGAACTCCCCAAGCGCGTTGTCGTCATCGAGCAGAAACTCGCCGGAACTAAAGCCCAACTCGATAGAGCCCAGGCCGCCGTCAAAGCCGACGAGGCCGCCCGCCGCAAGTACGAAACCAATATCAGCGACCTGCGGGGAAAAATCTCCAAATACCGCGACCAGTCCCTCGACGTAAAGACCAACGAGCAGTACAAAGCTCTCCTGCACGAAATCCAGTTCGCTGAAAAGGAAATCACATCGAACGAAGACAAGATTCTCGAACTGATGGTCAACGCCGATACCCGCGACAAGGAAGTCAAAGCCGCCCAGGTGGATTTGAAGGCGGAAATGGCGGAGATCGACAAAGAGAAAGAGCAGGCCCGCCAACGCACCGCCGAGGACGAAAAGCTACTAGCTGAAGCCCGGTCCAAGCGCGATCAGTTGCGTACCGGCATCCGCGAAGACCTGCTCCGGCACTACGAGCGCGTATCCAAGTTCCGCGGCAGCGGCATCTCCGAAGTTCGCGATCAAAAATGCATGGCCTGCCAGGTGATGCTGCGCCCGCAGACCTATAACGAAGTCCGGTCGGGCAAAGAGACGGTTGTGTGCGACTCCTGCCAGCGCATTCTCTACTTCAATCCTAAAGAAGAGCTAGTTGAGCAAAAGCCCACGACCCACCGCCCGAAACGCCATCACCCCAAGATCGATGCCCCGCAAGCCTGGTACTACCGTCCTGAGTTCGCCGGAGATGGCGAGGTTTTCCTCTGCCTGACCAACGCCAGCGGCCAGGCCAGCCGCCGAGTCTATGACATTCACACTGGACGCCTGATCGGCGACATCCTGATCCGTGAAGGCGACTTCCGCCAGGCCTTTCCCGAAGACATTACCGGCTCCACGCGACTCAACGGCAACTGGTCGGAAGAAGATCTCGACGGCTTCGGTGCAGAGCTTCCCATGGTGATCCTCGACTCTCTCCGCACGGATCTAGACGCCGCCCGCCACGAAGCCAGCTCCGGCTCGCACGCGAAACCGGCAGTTCCCGCCCCCACCGAACACGCCACCCACTAACTAGAGAACAATGTGGGGACAGCCGCCTTCGGCTGTCCGTCGAGCGCAGCTCGACTCTAGCCCACCGAAACGATCGCGCGGAATTCCTCAGCTAATTGAGGTGCTGTCGGGAATGTTTTCGCCAATTACGTTTTACGTAAACCATTCCAGCGCGTCGTCAACTAAAATGTGAGTTGTCACGCAGGGCAGGGGGATGCAATGTCCCATTTTGTTTTAAGGGCTGTGTTCGTCCTGTTGGTCGGCTTTGGCACGGCAGCCGCGCAACAGTCCGCGCCGAGGACTGCGAAGGCGCGTATCGTCGGGCAATTCGAAGCGGGTGGCTGAATCTTTTCAACACCCACCGTCAGTGGCAATGAGCTCTCTATCGGCTCTTGTGGCGGCAAGTTCTACGCCCTTGATAAGGTCACTGGTAAAGAACTGTGGTCCTACGACACGCGAATAGATGGCGGACCACGTAGTTTTCATGGTGATCCGCTCCTGTATGACGGTGTCGTTCTGATTACTACTGACCGTGGTTGCGGTCCAAACACCGGCTTCCGTTTACGCCTTGGATCAGCAGTCTGGCAAGCTACGGTGGAAGGTGCCTGCCTCAGGCCCATCCACCGGATTTGTTCGCCTCGGGACCTCGGTCATCTTCGGTACTCCCCAAGACGAATGGGAATCAGTGGACGCCCACTCCGGCAAAATCAACTGGACCTTCTCTTCGGCGTTCCCCGATCCGCAATGCGAATCTCGCAAGTCACTCATGACAGATGGCGTCGACGTTTATTTCTTCACTCACGACAACAGTCTGCATGCCCTTCGGCCGTCCGGTCGATCACTCTGGACCTACACTCCGCCTGCGCCGGTGACGACCAGTCTGATTTCCTACAAGGATGTTCTGTACTTTGGAGCCAGCGATCACCTCTACGGGGTTAATCCCTCGAACGGTAAGGTGATTTCCCAACTGAAGCTGGATGCCACAACAGAGGGAGCGTTCGCTTGGGCGAGCGTTGGAGACAGCGAGCTTGAATACGTATTCGCAATCCGTGACGAGAATGGGAAAAAAATCGGGGTACTTTTGGCTTTCAATGACGAGTTCGAAAAAACGATGTGGACACAGACATCGCCACGCGAATGGCCGTCAGAAAAGCCTCACATTCGGGCGGACCTCATCATCGCGGGCAACTGCCGAGGAGAACTCGCAGCCTACCGTGCCGCTGACGGCGCATCACAGTGGAGAGATTCCCTCAAAGGTTGTATTCGCAGCATCGCTCATGATGGGGAGCTGCTCTATATTGGAACACAAGAGGGAACGGTTTATGCGTACGCACCGCCCACCCCATAAACGTCGCCACCCGGTTATCGTAGGTGGCGTAGTCAGGCTATAGCCCTTATAGACCACATGTGGGGCTGACCGATTCAGTGGCGTTACAATCCCCAGGCATTACCATGTCCCCATGCCACCGATTCCCGCACGGTCTGATCTCCCCAAAGTCAACGTCTCTCCCCGCGGCGTGTCCCGCCTGAAATCCGGACATGTCTGGGTCTACCGCTCTGACGTGCTCGATGCCGACGGCACTCCTCCGGGCTCCCTCATTGCCATCACCGACCAGCGCGGGAAACCACTCGGCACCGCCCTCTACTCCAGTTCCTCACAGATTGCGATACGGATGATCTCCCACGAGCCCGTCTCAGATTTCCCCGCGCTGCTGCGCCGACGCATCGTCGACGCGGTCGCCTACCGCGAGAAGGTTGTCCGCGACACCAACGCTTACCGGCTCATCTTCAGCGAAGCCGATTTCCTCCCCGGCCTTATCGTCGACCGCTATAACGACATTCTTTCCCTTCAGATTCTGACCCAGGCAATCGACGCCAACCCTGTCCGCGAAACTGTCATCTCTGAGTTGGTCAATCAACTCAGCCCCGCGTCGGTGATCGAGCGAGTCGATCCACGCGTCCGCGAACTCGAAACCCTTCCACCCCGCGCCTCCGGCCTCGTACACGGAGACAAGACCGCAACCACCTTTACCATGAACGGCGTGCAGTTCCATTTCGACGCCCTTGAAGGCCAGAAAACCGGAGCCTTCCTCGACCAGCGCGAAAACTACGCCGCTGCCGCCCAGTATGCCCATGGCGAAGCCCTCGATGTCTTTTGCTATCAGGGCGCCTTTGCCTTGCACCTCGCGCCGCGGTGCAAGCAGATCACCGGTGTTGACAGCTCCCGTCCCGCGCTGGAAGTCGCCGATCAGAATGCCGCCCTCAACCACCGCGAGATCGAATGGATCGAGGCCAACGCGTTCGACCTGCTGAAGGACTATGCGGGATCCAGCCACCTCTATGACACCATCGTGCTCGATCCACCTGCGTTCGCCAAGACCAAGCGCGATCTCGATTCTGCCCTACGCGGCTACAAGGAACTGAACGTCCGTGCTCTGAAGATGCTGGCGCCGGGGGGAATCCTCGTTACATGCTCCTGCTCCTATCACGTCAGCCAGTCCACGTTCCTTGAAATGCTGGCCTCGGCTGCCGTTGACGCACATCGAACCCTGCGCCTTCTTGAGGTTCGAGGCCAGGGAAAGGATCATCCAGTCCTGCTCAACGTCCCCGAAACCGCATATTTGAAGTGTGTCATAGGACACGTAACCTAAAGCAAAATAAGCCAATATATTGGTTGACAATGATACACTAAACTTTTATGCTTCTTTTACGCTAACTATGCGTCTAAACAAAAGCGATCGGTGAAGCGGTCTCTAATGAGTGGAAGAGCGGCGCTTCAGCGCCCCGTCTAGACAACCTAGGACGTGGGCTTTAGCCCCTGCTTTTCACGCCGGTCACAAATTCAAGTTCTGATCAAACACCATTTTTGAAGGAGGATTTAGCCATGACCGTATTAACCCGTTGGGAGCCATTCCGTGAATTCAGCACGCTGCAGGACCGCATGAACCGCCTGTTCCGCGAGTCTTACAACGATGCTGGCCGCGATGAGTCCCTTACCACCTCGAGCTTTGCCCCTGCCGTTGACGTGTACGAAGACGAGCACAAGGTCACATTGAAGATCGAGGTGCCCGGAATCGACGAGAAGGACATCGATGTCCGCGTGGAAAACAACACGCTGACCGTGCACGGCGAGCGCAAGATCGAAAAGGAAGAGAAGGAAGAGAACTACCGCCGTGTGGAGCGTCAGTATGGCAACTTCACCCGCACCTTCACTCTGCCCCAGACCGTCGACACCGAGAACGTATCGGCGACTTACGAAAAGGGCGTCCTGAAGATCACGTTGCCCAAGAAGGCCGAAGCAAAGCCGAAGCAGATTAAGGTCAACATCGGCTCCGAAAAACCGATCGAAGCCAAGGGCCCCAGCAAAGCCGCGTAAGGCAGTGGCCAGTGATCGGTGATCAGTTGCCAGTAAGGCCATGTGGGGACAGCCGCCTCGGCTGTCCCGCGAAGGCGAAGCCGAGCGGTGCTGTGAGAAGGCGCTCGGCGGCTGAAGCATCGTGGAAGAACGGCGCTTCAGCGCCGCGTGAGAGGCAACAGAGCATGCGGGCTTTAGCCCCTGACAACGGGAGGCGGCAGAGGTGGCCGCCTCCCATTCATTTTGTAATTGTGAAATTTAGTCATTGAGTAATTTGAACCCCGAACCGCCGAAATCTCTTCCAAATACTCAATGACCAAATTACTCAATTACTAAATCGAGGTTTAAGTCATGCCCATCCGTTGGGACAAATTCACCGTCAAAGCGCAGGCAGCCGTGCAGCGCGCGAACGAGCTCGCCTCCGAGCACGGCAATCCCGAACTGCTGCCGATCCATTTGCTTGCAGCCCTGCTCGAAGACAAGGAAGGCATCGTTCCGCCGGTGCTCGAAAAGATCGGAATCGGGCCGCAGGCCGTGCTGAGTGCGGTCAATGCCGAAATCGAGAAGCTTCCCAAGGTTTCTGGACAGGCCTCGCAGGCCACGCTCTCGAACGAGAGTAACAAGCTGCTTGAGCAGGCCTTCAAAGAAGCCAGCAATTTTAAGGACGAGTACGTTTCCACCGAACATCTGCTGCTGGCCATCACGCACCTGAAGCGCGATAAGGCACAGCAGATCATGGCGCAGCACGGCGCGACCCACGAGGCGATCCTGAACGCGCTCACGGTCGTTCGCGGATCGCAGAAGGTCACCGACCAGAATCCCGAAGCGAAATACCAGGCGCTGGAGCGCTACGCTCGCGACCTGACCGAACTGGCGCGTCGCGGCAAGCTCGATCCCGTCATCGGTCGTGACGAAGAGATCCGGCGAGTCGTCCAGGTTCTGTCACGCCGCACGAAGAACAATCCCGTGCTGATCGGCGAACCTGGTGTGGGCAAAACGGCCATCGTGGAAGGCCTGGCGCAGCGCATTATTTCCGGTGATGTGCCGGAAGTCCTGAAGAACAAGCGCGTCGTCGCGCTCGATCTCGGGGCGATGTTGGCGGGAGCAAAGTACCGCGGCGAGTTCGAAGACCGCCTCAAAGCTGTTCTCAAGGAAATCGAAGACTCGCAAGGCCAGGTCGTTCTCTTCATCGACGAGTTGCATACGCTGGTCGGAGCCGGTGCCGCCGAAGGCGCCATCGACGCTTCGAACATGCTGAAGCCGGCGCTGGCTCGCGGAGAACTCCGCGCCATCGGCGCGACCACGCTCAACGAATACCGCAAGTACATCGAAAAAGACGCGGCTCTCGAACGCCGCTTCCAGATCGTCTTCGTTGGAGAGCCCAACGTTGAAGACACGATCGCGATCCTGCGCGGCCTCAAAGAGAAGTACGAAGTCCACCATGGCGTTCGCATCAAAGACTCGGCGATCGTCGCGGCGGCGACGCTTTCGCACCGCTACATTTCCGATCGATTTCTGCCGGACAAGGCCATCGATCTCATCGACGAAGCCGCAGCCTCGTTGCGTATCCAGATCGACTCTTTGCCAACCGACATCGACCAGCTCGAACGCAAAGCCACGCAGCTTGAAATCGAGAAGCAGGCACTCAAGAAGGAAGACGATCCGAATTCGAGGGAACGGCTCGCGGTCATCGAGAAGGAACTGGCTGAGATCCGGGAGAAGTCGAATACCCTCAAGGCGAACTGGAAAAAGGAAAAAGATCTCATCGCGCACATTCGGGCGCTAAAGGAAAAGATCGAGCAGCTCAAGGTCGAAGAGCAATCCGAGTTACGCAAGGGCAACAATGAGCGCGTCGCGGAGATCCGCTATGGGCTCATTCCTCAGGCCGAACAAGAACTCGCCAAGCTCAGCAGGCAAATCGAGAGCCAGGGCAAGCAGCGCATGCTCAAGGAAGAGGTCGACGAAGAAGATGTCGCCCGCATCGTTTCCAAGTGGACCGGAATTCCAGTCTCCAAGATGTTGGAAGGCGAGGTGAAAAAGCTGGTCACGATGGAAGAGCGCCTGCGCCGGCGAGTCATCGGCCAGGATCCAGCGTTAGAACGCGTTGCCAACGCAATTCGACGTTCCCGCGCTGGACTGAGCGATCCCAAGCGGCCGATCGGTTCGTTCATCTTCCTGGGTCCAACGGGCGTCGGCAAAACCGAACTGGCACGCGCACTCGCGGAATTTCTGTTTGACGACGAACGCGCGATGATCCGCATCGACATGTCCGAGTACATGGAGAAGCACTCGGTCGCTCGTCTGATCGGCGCACCTCCGGGATATGTGGGCTATGAGGAAGGTGGACAGCTTACCGAGCAAGTGCGTCGTCGTCCGTATTCAGTCGTGCTGTTCGACGAGATTGAGAAGGCGCATCCGGATGTGTTCAACGTTTTGCTGCAGATCATGGACGATGGCCGGTTGACCGATGGCAAAGGCCGCGTGGTCGACTTCAAGAACACGATCATCATCATGACGTCGAACATCGGGTCGGCGTTCCTGCAGGCTGAGGGTCTGCGCTCCGACGAGGATTTCGCGAAGGCCGCGCAGCAGGTGATGAACCAGTTGCACGCGAACTTCCGGCCCGAGTTCCTCAACCGCGTGGACGACATCATTGTCTTCCGTCCGCTCGGAAAAGATCAGCTGGTCAAGATCATCGAGCTGCGGTTGGAAGATGTTCGCCGCTTGCTGGCCGATCGCAAGATCTCGCTCGAGCTCACCGATGCGGCGAAAGACCTGCTCTTGACGCAGGGCTACGATCCGAACTTCGGTGCGCGCCCTTTGAAACGGGCCATCCAAAAGCTCATTCAGGATCCGCTGGCGCTGAAGATCCTCGACGGGGAAATCCTGCACGGGGACCATGTGGTCGTCGACGCCGACAAGAAAGCCGGCAAGATGACGCTCGCGGTCAGCAGGCGCGTCGGGGAAAAAGAACCGGCAAAAACGAAGCGGTAAGAAAAGCGCCACGGATTTCACCGATCTTCACCGATAAACCGAGAAAGAAATATCCTTGCAAATCCGTGTTGATCCGTGGCTAAGGCTTCGCGGCAAATGCGTCGATTACGGCGGGGGCTTGCGCCAGATACCATCCCACCGCGACACGCAGCGCGATCTGCAATCCGTACCAGAGAATCGGAACACCGAGTTCTGCAATGGAAATCTTCGGGATGAGCGATGCGGTGCTGATCACGATCAGCAGCATCGCAATCCAGCGCGCCCAATTCTGCAGACGAAACAGTCCCCACGCTACGAGCGCGTAAACACTGCCTCCGAGCAGCATCATGTACGGTCCGGCGAGTTCCAGTCCGTAGAGGAAATGTCTTCCCGCCATGAGGGAGATTGCGCCTGGTGCCGCGAGCTTTATCGCGCCAATGGCCCAGAGATAAGCTGCAACCAGAGCAAACAGTGACGCGATCGCCGTTAGGCCTTTCGGACGCTGCATGCACGAGCGTAGCAAGAACCAGGGCTTCGACAAAGCGTTGTCATTCCGAACCGTTCGCAGCGGCGCGAAACGCGCGGCGAGAACGGTGAGGAATCTGCTTTCCCTCGCTTACGGCAAACAGCAGATTCCTCGCCGGATAAAGCTCGGCTTCGGAATGACAAGACTGCTGAGATTCGTTTTACGCCAGATCGAACAGCAGGACTTCAGCGTCTTCCGTGGCTTTGATGGACAACTGCTTCTCGTTGCTGATGGCCGCTCCGTCACCTTGATTGAGTTTACTGCCGTTCAGTTCGATTGCTCCGCGCGCGACCTGCAGCCAACCGTAGCGACCTGCGTTGAACTCGTGACCGACTTCTTCTCCGGGCTTCAGCAGCGAGACATACAGCTTCGCATCCTGATTGATCTTGACCGATCCATCGTTCGCATTGCGCGACGCGATCAGGCGAAGCTTGCCGCGCTTTTCGGCCTCCGGAAAAGTCTTCTGCTCGTAGCTCGGTGGCAGCGCAGCCTTCTCCGGCTGAATCCAGATCTGCAGAAGATGTACGGGCTCAGTGGTCGACGGATTGAACTCGCTGTGGCGAATACCGCTGCCTGCGGTCATTCGCTGTCCATCACCCGGAAGGATCACCGATCCGGTTCCAAGGCTGTCCTTGTGCTCGAGTTTGCCTTTAAGAACGTAGGTGATGATTTCCATGTCGCGGTGCGGATGCGTGGGAAATCCCGTATTGGGTGCTACGTGATCTTCGTTCATGACGCGCAGCGAGCGGAATCCCATCCACTTGGGATCCCAATAGTCGGCGAAGCTGAAAGTGTGTTTGGTGTCGAGCCAACCGTGGTTTCCTCCACCACGTTCGGCACTAGGGCGAATCTGAATCATGGCTTGCTCCGTTCTTCCTGCCAGTAATCAACCGATATTTATTAGATGAGCGAGGGATTCAGGCTGGACGGAGGGGCGGGGCGAGGGATTTTTCTGAAAGAGGGAAATGTTGGCTGGTCGCTTAGACCGGGGAAGTTTACTGCTTAGTACCCCCACCCCCTTACCCCTGGATCTTTGGAATCATCAACTTGGCGGGATTTGCGGATCAAAATCTTGGCGCTCAATGATTTAGAGGCAAAATCTTGAGCGGCAAAGACTTAGCTCGGCCCCTTAGCTCCTCTCTTAGGCGAGCACAGCGTTGCCGATGCGCAGGATGGCAGAACTGCCTGTGGAGCACAAGGTCAGATGTCACCACGAGGCGAGGTTACCTGTGGATTTCTATTCACTGAAAGGTAATCACCCAGGCTTTGTCATTCCGAACGGCGTTCTTTGCCGTGAGGAATCTGCTGTCGCCGGCGTTGAACTCGCTGCCGGCAGGAGGCAGATTCCTCCGCTTCAAGGTCGGAATGACAACACCTGTGCGCGGTCGGAATGACGACACCTTTCCAAGCTAGATGTAGGCGCTGCGCGGCGCTGTGGCACACTGAAGGCATGCATCGGCTGACGCTTGGCGATTTTGAACTCAGCGTTTTTTCGGATGGGACATATCTGCTGGATGGGGGAGCGTTCTTTGGCGTGATTCCGAAGGTAATGTGGTCGAGGAAGGTCGCGGCCGACGAAAAGAACTACGTCACAGCCGGATTGAACTCCCTGCTCATTCGTACTGGAAAGCAAACCGTGCTGGTCGAAACCGGGATGGGCAACAAGCTCTCCGATCGCATGAAGAAGTTTTTCGGACAGCCGGCGAAGCTGCTGGAAAATCTTTCGGCCGCTGGAGTTGCGCCTGAGGATATCGATGTCGTCATCAACTCGCATCTGCACTTCGATCATTGCGGATGGAATACCGTGCGCGACAAGAATGGGAAGATCGTGCCTACGTTTCCGCGAGCAAAGTATTACGCACCGGAGGGTGAGTGGCAGTACGCGCGCAAGCCTAGCGAGCGGGATGCGATCAGTTACATTCCGGAGAATTGCGATTCGCTGGTGGAGAGCGGGCAGATGACGCTGCTCAAGGGGGGCGAGGAAATTGTGCCGGGGATTTCGGTGGAGACGTTTCGCGGGCACACGGCTTGCATGCAGGGGATCATTGTTCGAGGAAGTCAAAAACCCCACCCTGTCGCAGAAAGCGCGACAAGGGTGGGGCACCCTCCGGATTCATCTCCGGGTTCACCTCTTGCGCCGACGGCTTGTTATATTTCTGATCTCATGCCTACTGCCGCGCACATTGATCTGACCTGGGGGATGGGATTTGATCTGTATCCGTTGGACACAATTGAGAGCAAAAAGGAGTATTATGCTCGGGCACTTCCCGAAAAGTGGCTCACAGTTTTCACACACGATCCTCACGTGCCGTGGGCGTATATCGAGAAGGACGAAGCGGGGAAAATGGTCGCCAAGGAGGCCAAATGAAAACATCCCATAAGAAATTCGCACGGCTTGGTGAAATAGCAATCGTACGGCGGATGCTGGTTCTTTGCCTCGTTCTGCCGCCCTTGTGCGTCGCCACAGCGCAGCAGGGCAAGAACACTTCGGCGAAAGGGTCGGTTGCGGGGCGCTACGAAGGAACCGCCAAGAACCGAGCCGAAGAAGTGATCAACGTGACGTTCGAACTGACCGAGAAGGAAGGTGCGATGTCGGGGATGATCCGCTCCGACCACGGGGATTTCACCGTCACCGGCGGAACTCATCATGGAGAGGATGTAACGCTCGAGTTCGATGCGGGAGGACCGACTGGGACGATTACCCTGAAATTGGCCGCGGACAAGTTGTCGGGGACGTGGAGCGCAGGAGATGACGGCGGCCCGGTCGACGTGAAGAAAGTGGCGGCTCAGGAAGAGACGCCAAAGGGGAAGTCGTAGACGGTCTCGTCATTTCTCGGCTCTTATGCCTTGCACGACTCTGTAGAACGTGGCGGATTCGTTTCGGTCGCCCGTGAAACGATCGGTGAGCTCGCCTCGCTTCGTCGCACACCGGATGTCCAGCGCGTTGTTCGCCTGGTCGTGTCCCAAAGCAAACTCTTCGCAGCCGAGAAGCGTGTTTCCAACTGGAAACGCCCGGTTGCTTATTGGCAGTTGACCCTCGGGCCGCCAACGAAGTTGCGTATCGTATCGAGGTAGATCGCCGTAGAAGTCCATGGTAGAGACCGAGACGGAAGATCTGCCTCGCAGGAAGAACTCAACTCTGCCGCGGAACAACCTTCGCGAACGAAACGTCCGCACATATGAGCGATTGGGATCGGAGCCGGCTGTCTGGCTGAGAACAATTGCCCAGTTAAGTGGAATTGACACTCTTTAGCCAACCGGTCTTCCCGAGCGCGGATACAGCAGGTGGGTGGCAGGCGGCCAGGTTTCATCTAAAAACAGGCAGAAGAGCAGCACTGAGGACGCAGGAATCCACACGGCCCAACGGCGCAGGCGGTTGCGCCGTTGGATTCGGCGAGCGTCCTTGTTACGCCGCTCGGCTACCCATCGTTGGGACTCGGCGAGAGTGTACTGCACACGCGTGAAGCGCTGGAACACGAAATAGCTGGAGGCACCGATCGCGAAGGGGCTAAGGAGAAAAACCGTGACAAGGGTGACTTGCAGGAAGTAGTAGTCCTGCGGAATGAGCTCGGATGCAACTACTACCAGCGCGCCGAGCACCACAAACCTGCACAACCATCACTCCCGCGAAGGCGATGCGGAAGAGCACTTTCCAGACAAAGACGACCCACGGGTTCTGCTTCTGGTCGGCCACAAGGTAGAGACACCCTGCGGACCGGGTAGGTTCCATAGGGGAGTCCTGGAAATCCCAGGGGGAATAGCGTAGTTCTATTTAAAGGCGTTACGCGATCAGTTCTTTCCGGCAACATCAACCTCCCCGTCCGCATCTGGATTAAGCCCCCCGCGAATGCTTATCGTGCGGGAGGAACGCTTTCGAATTCACAGTTCGCGAGTGAGGAGCCTATGAAAAGACTTTCAGTCGTGGGTGGGATTTGCGCTTCGTTGCTGTTGGGAGCGGCGGGGATGGCCGTCGCGCAGGATGAGCACAAGCAGGATGAGCACAAGCAGGACGAGCACAAGCAGGACGAGCGCAAGCAAGACACAACAACGAGCGCAAGAATGATCGGCAAGAGAGTGCACCGCCGCAGAATCGGCAGGAGCAGGCTCGGCCGCAGGAACAGGCTCGGCCCGAAGATCATCGCAACGATGACCGTCGCAATCAGGAACCGCAGAGTGGAGATCGGAATCCACAAACGCGCGAGAAC
This sequence comes from uncultured Acidobacteriota bacterium, assembly GCA_963836945.1. GTDB lineage: Bacteria > Acidobacteriota > Terriglobia > Terriglobales > Acidobacteriaceae > Sulfotelmatobacter. The sequence goes on along the minus strand of CAWILL010000014.1, from coordinate 761,359 downwards.
GACCGGCCGATGCAGCAGCCGCAAGAGCGGCCGAACATGGAAAAACCGCAGGAACGGGAGCAAGGACGCCACGAGCAGGCTCGGCCTCAAGGGCAGGTACAGGGCCGGACGGAAGGGCACGGCGGGAATCAGCGGCGGATCCCAGATGCTGACTTCCATGCGCATTTCGGACGCGGGCACCATTTCGCGCCGGGACGCGTGCAGGTGTACGGCGGCAGGCCGCAGTTCACCTACAGCGGATTTGTATTCGCGCTGGTTGAGCCTTGGCCGGTAGCTTGGGCGTATGACGATGATGACTACTACATCGACTACGTCGATGACGAGTATTGGCTATACAGCTTGCGATATCCGGGAGTTCGGCTGGAGTTGATTATCGTGGATTGAGCGTCAAAATCATTCACCACGAAGGACACTAAGGTACACGAAGGAAATCTTGCCTCGTGTTCCTTTTTGTCCTTTGGTGGACGTTGGCCGGAGCTGGGCGACGGAACTATTCCTCTTCTTCCTTCACCTCGCCGCGCTCGGACTTGGCCTTCTCGATGATCTTCTCTTGCAACTGGCCCGGCACGACGTCGTAGTGGTGCATTTCCATGTTGAAGCTGCCGCGGCCTTGCGTCATTGACGTCAGTTCGACACCGTAGGTCAGCATCTCGGACATGGGCACCTCGGCCTTCACGATGGTGTTGCCGCCCTTGTTGTCCATGCCCTGTATGCGTCCGCGACGGCTATTGAGGTCGCCCATGATCGATCCCGCGAAGTCGTCGGGAACGGTGATCTCGACGTGCATGACGGGCTCGAGCAGCGTGGGCTTGGCGGCCTCCATCGCCTTTTTGAAGGCGATGCGGCCCGCCATCTGGAATGACATGTCGTTCGAATCCACGTCGTGATACGACCCGTCGTAAAGCACGACGCGGAAGTCCACCACTGGAAATCCGGCCAGGTAACCGCGCGCCGCCGCATCCTTAATGCCCTTTTCGATCGCCGGAATATAGTTTTTCGGAATGGCCCCGCCAAAAATGTCGTTCACAAACTCAAACTGACCGCCTCGCGGCAAGGGCTCCATCTTGATCTTGCAATCGCCGTACTGTCCGTGCCCGCCTGTCTGCTTCTTGTGCCGGCCTTGCACATCAGCTTTTCCGCGAATGGTCTCCCGGTAAGGCACCTTAGGCGCTTTCAGAACCACTTCCGTGTGATAGCGCTTTTTCAGCTTCGCCACCACGACCTCGATGTGCTGCTGTCCCGTGCCCGCAATCAGAAACTCCTGCGTCTGAGGATCGCGGAAGAAACGCAGCATGGCATCTTCTTCCATGAGCTTGTGCAGGCCGGGGCCCAGTTTGTCTTCATCGGCTCGGGACTTGGGCTCGATGGCAAAGGTGATCGCCGGCTCGGGTAGTTTGACGCGTGGATATTGAATCGGCGCGGACTTGTCTCCCAAGGTGTCACCGGTCAAAGTGTCCTTCAGCTTCGCCACTGCTCCGATATCGCCCGCGTGCAGTTCGTTGACAGGGACAGCGGTCTTCCCCTGCATGACCGAGATGTGCGAGAGTTTTTCCTGTGTGCCCTTGCTAAAATTCTGCAGCGTGGCATCGTTCTTCAGGACGCCTGAAAAGACTTTGAAGTAAGAAATCCTGCCTGCAAAGGCGTCAGAAACGGTCTTAAAGACATAGATCGAGACTGGCTCTTCGTCGGTTTCATGACGCTTGGGAGCGTCGCCATTTCCACTGGAAGCAACTTCGCCCTGCACCCACTCGTGTTCGGAAGGCGCCGGCGTGTAGTCGACGATGAAGTCCATAATCCGGTCGGCGCCGATGTTGCCCAGGCCGGAACTGAAGATGACCGGGAAAATCTTGTCTTCACGGATGGCGTTGTGCAGCGCCGGAACGAGGTCTTCTTCCCCGAGCGTGCCTGCCTCGAAAAACTTCTCCATCAGCTTGTCGTCGCCTTCGGCCACCAACTCGACGAGGCGCTCGTGCGCTTCCTGCGCCTGAGCCTTCAGATTGGCTGGAATCTCTGTCTCCTTCCCCTTGCCGTTGCCACCCATGTCATAGGTGTAAGCCTTCATGCGGACGAGGTCGATGACGCCGGAGAGACTCTTCTCGGCGCCGATCGGCAGCTCGATCGGAATCACATCGCGCCCAAAGGCCGCCGTTAACGATTCCATGACGCGCGCGGCGTTCGCCCGGTCACGGTCCATGCGGTTGACCACGATCAAGCGCGGAGTCTTGTACTCCTCGCAGTAATTCCACACACGCTGGGTGACGACTTCCACGCCAGCCACACCGTCGACCACGACGATGGCCGCGTCGACCACGGGCAGGTCCATCTTGGCTTCGTGGACGAACATGCTGAAACCGGGGGTGTCCAGAATATTGATCTTGGATCCGCCCCACTCGACGACCGCGCTGCCGGTCGAAATCGACATCTGGCGGGCGACTTCCTCGTCGTCGTAGTCAGTGGTGGTCGAGCCGTCATCGACTCGGCCCAGGCGCTGGGTGGCCCCAGCGGTGTACAGCATGGCCGATACCAGGGACGTCTTGCCGGCGTGTCCGTGGCCGACCATCGCGACATTACGGATGTTTGCTCCAGAATAGACTTTCAAGTTGGGCTCCTCCAGGCAGGCGCGGGAAGGAACGGCCTACGAATGAAGACGGGAATTAGGACAGGACGTGGCTAGCCCGAGATCACCTGCCAAAACCTAGGATGCTAACACGTGGGAAGCGAACGCCTCAACCGGCCCAAGCTGGGTGTGGGCGGTGGACCTGACGCGGGTGTACTGCTGAGTGGGCGCAACCTCCCGCTCGGCGGGAGCAACAAACCCTTGAGCTTTCTTCCGCCGCTCCGGGAAGAAACAAGACAGGCAAGACAGCGATAAGAACGGAATGTTGCCCGGTAGTTAATTCCGTCAGGAGAAATCAATGGAGCCCACCTTGTCTGAACCATCGCTTCCGCATCCCGGTCTACCGAACAAGCCGGTCACACCCTCTGGTATCATCGTGCGCGGCATGTTCGGCGGACAAACCAGCGAAGAGTGGGTCGCGAAATACGAGCGAAGCCACCAGCACCCGGTCAACCGGTTGTGCCATACCTACGGCATCCCTACCATCCTGATCTCTGTGGCCATATTCGCGGCGGGATTCATTCGTCACCGCCTCTGGTGGTGGGCGTTCGCCCTGTTCGTCTTCGGATGGTTGCTGCAGTTCATCGGTCATGCTTTTGAAGGTAAGCCGCCGGAGTTCTTCCATGACTGGCGATTTCTGTTCGTCGGCGTGCGCTGGTGGTGGGCCAAGATCAACGGCAAAGCCTGACGCTCGCGCAGGGTGGTTGAATTTGGCTAACTGCTGCCCAGGCGGTCTGAGCGATCAGAGGGTTTGACGTTTGTTCGAAAAGCAAAATTCCTGTCTCTGTTGCGGCCAAACCTTGCCCTTCCAGTCCTTCTGATTTATGCTCAACTGAACTTGGGGTTCCGATTCACCAGGAAATAATGCAGCGTTTGACCGCCAGATTCCTGCTGTTATTCGCGCTTGTCGGAACGATTCTTCCGGCCGCGCTGCAGGCTACGGCTACGCCCCAACATGCATGCTGCCGGCGTCAAGCCGCGCATCACTGTCACGATAGGGCTGACACGAATCCGCAAAAGCCCGTCGTCGGCGGCGTCGGGTGCTGCCACGGCGACTGCTCTCGCACAGTCACAACCGCCCGGTGGGCGCATCCACAACCCCGAACCGGCGCGATCTCATCGGAACTCTCGCACGAAGTTTCACTCGATACGCACGATTCTGTTGTCTGTGCGCGGTTCCTCGCATCCCTTTCTACCCGCGGCCCCCCGCTAGTCTCCATCGCCTGATCCGCTCAAAGAGCGCTGCGTCCTAAACGATTGTGGACGGGCAGCGCTGCGACTGTGGCCTGTAGTTCCTCGTGCCATTGGAGATTTTTATGGGTTTCGTTCGCATTGCGCTGTTCACATTATTTTTGCCTCTGGCCGTCTACGCATCGGTCGTCGGATCGGTGCGTGGGGTGATCCACGATCCGCAGCACCGTCCCGTACAGGACGCCATGGTCATGCTCAAGGCGAAGAACTCCGACTGGAACACCAGCACCAACTCGGATACCAGCGGCAGTTTCGTATTTAACGCGGTGCCGCTCGGGGAATATACCGTGACTGTGGCGGGTGTCGGATTCGAACAGGGCCAGCAAGACGTGATGGTCATCTCCGGTTCGAATCCCGTCCTTCATTTCGCGCTCAGCGTTGCCGGCGCGAAAGAGACGATCAACGTCTCTGGAGCGACGGAGGAAGTGTCAACGGACACCTCTACTCCGACCACGGTGGTCAACCGGCTGGAAATTGCCCGGACCCCCGGCGCGGCCCGATCCAACAGCCTGGCCATGATCACGGACTTCGTACCCGGAGCCTACGTCACACACGACCAGCTTCACGTCCGCGGCGGACACCAGACCAGTTGGCTCGTTGACGGCGTTCCCGTCCCCAACACCAATATCGCATCCAACCTCGGACCGCAGTTCGATCCCAAAGATATCGACTACCTCGAAGTCAGCCGCGGGAGCTATGGCGCGGAATTCGGTGACCGCACGTATGGCGTTTTCAACGTCGTTCCGCGCACGGGTTTCGAACGGAATCGCCAGGCTGAACTCGTTCTGAGCGCGGGAAATTTCTATCAGACCAACGACCAGCTCAGCTTCGGCAGCCACACCGAGCGCTTTGCCTACTACGCGAGCGTGAACGGCAACCGCAGCAATCTCGGCCTGCAACCGCCAGTGCCGCAAGTTGTGCACGACACTGCCAATGGCTTCGGCGGCTTCGGGTCGTTTATCTTCAATGTCGACCCTTCCGATCAACTGCGTCTCGTGACCTCGGCGCGCCAGGATTACTACCAGATCCCCTACGATCCGTTTCCCAACGACATTGAGAACAATCCGACGGACGGACAGTATCCCAGCATTGGTCTTCGCGATGGCAATCACGAATCCGATGTCCTGGCGAATCTCTCCTGGGTGCACACGTTTAATTCCAAGGTGCTGCTGACCGTCTCACCCTTCTACCATCGCAACGGCGCCAACTATGACAGTTCGCCCGCCGATGTTTCTCTCGCCACGACTGACCACCACACCTCTACCTATGCGGGCGGACAGGTGAGTTTCAGCGCCAACGTCGGCAAGAACAACCTTCAGGCCGGGTTCTACGGCTTTCACCAAAACGACAACCAGTTCTTCGGGATTATCTACAACGACGGCAGCGGCACCCAGCCTTTAGCTGAGAGAGATCTGGCCTCCGGCAGTTTGGCGGCTTTTTTTCTCGATGACAAGTTCAAACCATTCTCCTGGTTGACTCTCTCCGCCGGAATGCGCCCCACGCACTTCGGTGGCGGAATCACAGAGAACGCCATCAGCCCACGCTTCGGCGCAGCATTGAACATCCCGCGCCTCAATTGGACCTTCCGCGCCTTCTACGGACACTATTACCAGGCACCACCGTTACTCACCGTGGGAGGTTCGTTGGAAGAATTTTGTACAACCAACAATTGCGGGTTCCTCCCGCTCAGGGGAGAGCGCGACGAGGAACATCAGTTCGGGGTCACCCTTCCTTATCGCGGGTGGGTTCTCGACGTCGACAATTTCCAAACCAACGCTCGTAATTTCTTTGACCATAGCTGCATTGGATCAGGATTGTGTTTGCCGATCAGCATTGACGGCGCAAAAATCCGCGGGTGGGAACTGACCCTCCGTTCCCCGCGCGTCGCTCATCGCGGACAAATTCATCTCGCGTACTCCAACCAAATCGCCGAAGGCAAACTGCCCATCACCGGCGGCTTGACGAATTTTGCGCCCCCCACCGACCTCTTCCCGCTCGATCATGACCAGCGGAATACTCTCAATCTAGGTGGCGACCTCACTCTGCCGTGGCACGCTTACGCATCCACCAACATCTATTACGGCTCCGGCTTTAGCAACGCTTTCCCCGGGGAGCCTTATCCCGGCGATCATTTGCCGCAGCACACAACCTTTGATCTGACGTTGGGAAAGGACTTCGGCGAAAGCTTGTCCGCGTCGCTGAACATGCTGAACGTGGCAAATCGCCGCGTCGATCTCGACAACAGCCAGACCTTTGGCGGCTTCCATTGGAACAATCCGCGGGAGATCTTCGTTGAACTTCGCTACCGCTTTCACTATTAAGCGAAGGTCAGGAGTGTGCAACTCATTTGTTGCGTCTGCGCTTATCCAGGGACGCTGCACCGGCGCCCAGAAGAGCAATCGCGACGAGCCCCAGGGAGCATGCAGAAGTCCGTCCGTGGCTCGTGCATCGCAGCCCAGAAACCCTGCTTGAGGAGCATTGGAATTTTGGTGGTCGCGATCGCGACCAGAATATCGATCAACAGAGGCCACACCGCCAAGTTCGTGAAGAGGCCGACGATCAGCAAAGCTCCGCACACGATTTCGGTGACGCCAACGAATGGCCCGAAGAACTGGGGAGCGAGAATGCCGATCTTCACAAATCGGCCAATGCCCTGAGCAGGGGGAGAAGGAATTTCTGGATGCCTTCCGAGAGGAATAACCCAGCCGACCATGAGGCGGAGCAGGAGCAAGCTCCATGCGACCCGGCGCGGAGATAGTTCGGTCATCGGTCAGGCCTCCTAGTGCGAACGCCGGTTCTAGTCGTAGGCGAACAGTGCCATAAAGCCGAAGTCCATGTGCAGTTGCTGGTGGCAGTGAAACAGGGTAAGGCCGGGATTGCTGGCCACGAAATCGATCTCAGCCTCTTGATATCCACCCAACATCACAACATCTTTGACCACGCCTGAGGTCGGCTGTCCCGCGATCCGCGTCAGTTCGAAGCTGTGCCGGTGCAAGTGAATCGGATGAATGTCATCACTCGCATTTCGCATGCGAATGCGATAGCGTTTGCCTTCCTGCAAGCGGAAAGTGGGAGTCGTTGTCATCTGGTCTCGAGGATAGGCTACGCCGTTGATCGTCCACTGATTGAATCCTTCAACCGCGGCGTTCTGCTTTTCGAAGAGCATGTCAAAGACTTGGTCGGGCTGCTGCGTGCCGCTGGCGCCAGAATTGCCGAAGTGCGCGTAGTTCCATTTGAAAGGTTGCGGTGGAAGCCACTGCGGCTTGCCTTTGTAACCGGCGTACTCGATCACGGTGCCCATGCCGTGATGGCGGTCGTCGTCGGCAAGGTCTCCCATGACCCAAACACCGGGGTGGTTCATTTGCACGGTGGCCGAAATTCGCTCCCCGGTTCCGAGCCAGAGGACCGGCACGCGGGCCGGCTTGAGCAGTGGATTGCCATCCATCGCGACCAGGTTGAAGCTGTGACCGGGAAGCGCAAGGCTGCGAATCTCAGTCGCGCTGCCATTCAAAATGTGAAACAAGACCCGCTCGCCCGCTTTCACGCGCACCGGCTCACCGTGGCCGAGCATTCGTCCATTGATGGTGAAGGAATCGTAGCCGACCTCGTAACCGTGCGGCATGCCCTTGGCCAGCGATGCTTTCATCCTGCTCTCGCCAGCATCTCGAAGTGCAGGGACCAGCTGAGTCGGCGAGAGGAAATTCATCGCCATGTCTCCGCCACGGCTTAGCGTGGGCTGAAACTCTTTCAGTATGAGGAAGACTTCGCGGTCGTAGTTTCCGGCATGCTGCTTTGGCTCGATGTAAACGGGTCCGACCAGGCCGCTGTACTGGCCCGCGGCCAGATTGGCCCCGGCGCGAGCATGCGTGTGATAGAAGCGGAAACCCGCGGGCTTTGGCACAAAAGAAATTCTGCGGTTGCCGTGCGGCGAAATGAAAGGCGTGCCCTCTTCCGCCGCTCCATCCACATCGGTAGAAACGAACTGCCCGTGCCAGTGCAGTTGCTCTGGAGTGTCGGTCTCGTTGCGAAGGTCGATGGTGACTCGCTCACCCTCTTTCAAGCGCAGCAGCGGACCGGGGAATTGTCCGTTATACGTGGGGACCGAGAGGATGCGATTCGGAGCGAGTTCGATCGGCTTGGTAGCGATCGTGAACGTGTAGTCAGCCGGTCCATCATCCCGCGGAGGGGATTGGCCCTTTCCCAGGGCCATGGACCGACTCGACAGCGCCAGCGGTGACAACACAGCAGCGCTGACCGTCGCTCCGGCTGCTTGCAGAAAGGTCCGGCGAGTGGAATCGAGACGAGACATGAGTCCTTAGAGCTTTGCGTCTGGTTATGTACCTGCCACTGTGGCGTTGCACGCGACAGCAGATTCCTCAACGGCTGCGCCGTTTCGGAATGACAAGGGTTTAGGAGTTGTCATTTCGACTGGAGGGAGGAATCTGCATTTGAGCTTCTTTCCCAAAATATATCTCACTGAACGCCTATCCGCGCGCCAGCTTTTCGCGCAGGATTTCTTCCACGTCTCCAATCTTTTCTCCCAGCAGATTCAGTTTGCGCGCCAGACCCTGGATTTCCACTTCGGACCGCCGGTTCACGTCGTAATCGAGTTCACCACGCAGGCGGTCTTTGGTGTCCTGACGGTTCTGGCTCATCATGATGATTGGCGCTTGCAACGCCGCCAACATATTCAGGAATAGATTCAGCAAAATGTACGGATAGGGATCCCAGGCGCGCTTTCCAAGCACAGCATCGAGGGTCATATAGATCGCGAGGATGATGCTGAACAGGATGATGAACGTCCAGGATCCGCCGAACCCGGCAACGATGTCGGCCACGTGTTCGCCGACGGTCGCGTCTTTCTCGATGACCTCGTTCGGGTGCCGGTTCGCGCGCAGCCGCACCAGTTGCTGCGAGGCGTGGAACTGCCGCCCCAGTACCGTCAGCATGTCCATACCTGCGAGCGGCTTGCGCTGCAGCAGCACGGCGATGTCGTTGCGGTTCACCTCCAGACATTCCACCTGCTCAATCGCCTCGGCCTGAGTCTGGTGCGGCGTCTGCTCCAGCATGGAAGCGAATCCGAAAAATTCGCCGTGCGACGGTTCGTCGATGACTACTTCCTGCTGGTCCTGATCGACGGTCGACACGCGCACGCGTCCGGACACCACCACATACGCCTGCCCGCTCGAATCGCCGATCTTGTAAATACGCTGCCGCGGCGAGAATGTCTTGAGCCGCACCTGGCCGGCCAGCACCGCCGTCTCTTCTTCATCGAGCAGGGCGAACAGAGGGACATGTTTCAGAACTTCGGGATTGCATGCCATTGAGAGAGTCTCCGCATGGAAAATCCCGCGTAGGATTTCACAGCACGGATGAAGAAATCCAGAGGGTGCCCCACCCTGGTCGCGTTTTGTGCGACAGGGTGGGGATTTTGACTTTGGTTTTGATCTTGGCTTGGGAAACATTCCTCTCCGCATGGCCAAGCGCGTTCCATACGAGTTAAAGTGTTAACAACGTGAACATTCGAATCGAACGTCGCTTTTTCGTCATTCTTCTAATCTTCTCGGCCTTGCTCGCCACCTCCTGCCATCGGTCCAAACCGCAGGCCAGCAAGCGCTATCACTTTACCGGCCGGATCATCTCCATTGATAACCAGGCGCAATCCGCCAGTATCGACGGCGACCTGATCCAGGGATTCATGGAGCCGATGGTGATGTCGTACAAGATCAAGCCGGCATCCATGCTGCGCCAACTCTCTCCCGGCGATTCCATTTCCGCCGACATCGTAGTGGTCGACCACGACCCGCGCGACGAGAACGCCGATTCGGACTACTGGCTGGAAAATGTCAAGGTCACCGGCCACGCCGCACAACCGCCGGCCAACGGCCCCAAGGCGTTTCATATGCCCGCGCCGGGAGAAGAAGTCCCCGACTTTGCCTTCATCGATCAGGACGGGAAACACATTTCGCTCCATCAATTTCGCGGGAAGACGCTGATGGTAACGTTTGTCTATACGCGGTGCCCGTTTCCCGACTTCTGCCCGCGGATGAGCAGCAATTTCGGTGAGATCTACAAACAGCTTGGCTCAAACGCGTCACTGGCCGAGACACAATTGTTGAGTGTCAGCTTTGACCCGGAGCACGACACGCCGAAGGTCCTGCGCAATTACGGATTCTCGGTGGCTCACACGCACGACGCCGCACTGTTTCGCCGCTGGGAGTTCGCGGCGCCCAAGGCGGCCGATTTGCCGAAGATCGCCGATTTCTTTGCGCTCACCGTGAAGCCGGAGGGCGGGATGATCACCCATAGCCTCAGCACTGCGGTGATCGGACCCGATGGCAAGATCGTGAAGTGGTACCACGGCGGCGACTGGCAGGTTTCTGATTTAATAAAGGACGCCGCCGAGCAGCGAGCAATGAGCAGCGAGTCCTGAGTGAATGGTTATTGCTCATAGCTCACTCATCGCTTTCGATAAGAGGAAATCATGAAATATGTCCTGCTGATTCTGGCCGTGCTCGGTATCGTTGTCTCTTCGCTAGCCCTGCGCGAACACTATCGCGAATATGGCGACTCGCCGTGCAGCATCAACGAGCGCTGGGATTGCGGCGTGGTCAATCACAGCCCGTTTGCCGTGCTGGGCGGGGTGTTTGATCAGATGGGCATTCACAGTCACATCCCGATCGTCAGCGGAATGCCGGTCGCCACGGCAGGGATTCTCGGATACATCCTGATGGCCGCGGTGGCATTTCGCCGTTCCTATCGCTGGCTGCTTCTTCTGACGTTTGGGAGCTTGGCGTTTTCGCTCTACCTGGCCCACATTGAGAAGGACTTACTCGGGGTCTGGTGCGTGTACTGTGTGATCTCGCTCGGCCTCATCTGTGTAATGTCCGTGCTGACGCTGAGCGCCGTGATTTCCAGCTTTGCACGCAAGCCCACTCCGGCCTAGTCAAAGATTCACTCTTTCATTCGGCTGCTTTGGGGCTCTTGGCGCCGATCTTGCGATTAATGTCGCCGGCGAACTCAATAAAGAAATTCAGCAGCGTGCCATAGGCCGCCTGGCCCAACATCGCGCGGCCGCCCTCGGCGAAGGCATTGCGGGGATGCGGCTTCCAAGCGGTCGAGATCATCCCGCCTCCGAAAGCGCCGCCGTAGAGGGCCCACTGAGGGCGCAGGTGGGCCTCGCTGGCGTTATAGGTCAGGAAATTGCGCAAGATCGCATGTCGGGTGCGAGGGAACAAGCCCCTGCACTGACACTGGTCGTAGCGCGGCTCATATCTCAGGGCGGCGTTCCCCAAGGCAGCCAGACTATTGGCAGAAATAAATTGTCCTTCGCGGGAAGCGAACCGTTCCCCATACCCACCCCAGCCATCGTCCCACTGCGAGGGAGAACCGCGCGCCTGATCGATTCCTGCCACGAACACGCGTTTCAGGTAAGCACCGGGAGTGGTCAGCGTCTGCTGCAGATAGACCTCGCGCCGCTGTGCGGATGTCAGCGGAGTCATGGTCTGGCCCTTGGGCACGAACACTCCCGTAAACCACCCGCTCTCCCAATTCCGGGCCTTAACCAATGCCAGCTCCCCGGCGCGCATCGTGGCGTCCGCAGCTTCATGGGCGTAGCGCGCTGGATTGGCGCTATCCTTCTTTTCTGGCGCTGGCTCGTCTCCTGCTGGAGCCTGATTCCCCGTTGGCTTGTCCGGCTGAGGATTGGACGATGAAGGCGCAGATGGTGGCTCGGACTGGTCCTGTGCGCGGATTGCCCCGCTCAGCAACAGGAACACGGCCGAGATGAGCACAACACCGAATGCGTTTTCTGCTTTCCCCAAACTATCCCCTCAGATTTTAGCAATCGTGAGACCTCATTCTGCCGAAGAAAGAACCGCTTCCATACCTTGTCATTCCGACCGAAGGCAGGAATCTGCTTGTAACTGTAGCGTGGCGCCGCAACCACCAGCAGATTCCTCCACGGCTTAACGCCCTTTCGGAATGACAACAAGGTGAGCGGCGAGTCACGACTTTGGCTTTTGCCGACGTGCCTGCATCCGATTAGACTCTGTTCGATGCATTCCACCTACAACCGCGTTGCCGCACAGAGTGTCGAGCGTTTGGCCGCGCTGAGCGATGGTATTTTCGCCGTCGCCATGACTCTGCTCGTGCTCGATCTTCGCGTGCCGGGCAGTGACGCGGTTCACTCCGAGCGCGATCTCTGGCACGCTCTCCTGGCACTTTCGCCGCGCTTGCTGATCTTTCTGATGAGCGTAATGACGCTCGGCATTTTCTGGGTCGGGCAGCAGACGCAGCTCAATCATTTCGCCCGCGCCGACCGCAACGTCGCTTGGATTCATATCGCGTTTCTGTGCGCCGTGTGTTTGATCCCGTTCTCGACGTCGCTGCTGGCCGAGTTCATTCACTACCGCATAGCGCTGCTGGTCTACTGGCTCAATATCTTCCTGCTCGGCGTGTCGCTTTACTGGAGTTGGAGTTACGCCACGCGGAGTCGCCTCCTCGAAAATGATGTGCCTGAGGAAGTTCATACGGCCCTAGTCCGGCGGATCGTGATTGCGCAATCAATGTACGCAGCAGGAGCTACCCTCTGCTTCATCAATACGTATTACGCGATCGCGGCAATTGTGCTGGTGCAGGTGAACTACGCAATCGCGCCACGCTTCTGTTGGGGATTATTCTCGAAGAAGTCTAGAGAACCACAGCAGCAGTCTTAGCGGTGCGGCGGTCTTGCTAGGCGCTCGCAACTCGGTACTCGGTACTGGCTATCCCCTCTCGAACGCGTGCTTCTTCTCCAACTCCTCGATCGCCGCCTGACGCGTACTCTCAAACCGCTCGGCCTGGTTCATTAGGCCCGGTGTCGCCTCGGCGTGTTCGCCTTCGATCCGGATCAGGCCCTGGGCAGCGACCAAACGGGCTGCGAGTTCGATGAGATGCGCCGGTGTGGTCTGGACGTATTGGGCTTCGGCCGGATCTCCGATCCATAGGCGTGGCTCGCCGACCAGTCTCGTCTGCCAGAAAACCTTGCGCTCGATAAATTCCGCCATGGCGTCGTCAGTCGCCTTGCCAAAGATCCATTGCTGGCGCTTGAAATCGTAGTGCCGGCTGGAAAACGGCACCGGCAGCAGCTTCCCCGACTTCAGAAACTCGATCTGCCTGCGGTCTACTTCTTTTCTCAGTGCATTGATGACTGGGGCTTCCGCATCTTTCGGTTCCAGCGACGGCATGACTTCTTTCACCGTTTGCGACAGGTTCACGGCCACCGGCGCGTGCAGTCCATCAGAACCTTCCAGGCGGATATCCCCGTGCAGCACCCAAAAATCAGCGCCAGACGTCGATGGATGAAACGGCCAATCCAGCTTCACCGTCAGCGGCAAACCCGTCAGCGATACCCAGATTTTCTTCGTGTCGCGCACAGCCCCGCCACTCTCCTGCGTCATGAGTTCGGTTCCTTTGGATGAAAGTTTCTGTAAGAAATTTTACCGGAAGAGGGAAGGGTCAGGGGTCAGGGACTAGGGGTCAGCAACCCGGGGACCTGCGTAGTGAAAATTGTTGATCTGACGCGTAGGCCATCCTGACTAATAAGGCCTTCCCAGGCCCCTGGCTCCTGACCTCTGGCCCCTATCCCCTGACCCCTGACCTATCCTCCATCCAAAGTCGTACGCACCTTCACCGCTAATTCCGTCCTGGTAAACGGTTTCTGTAGCAACTGCACTCCGGGCTCGAGCACTTTGTGCTGCACGACCATGTCATCGGTGTAGCCGGTCATATAGAGAATTTTGGTATTCGGATCTTTTTGCAGGATCTTTTCCGCTAATTGCCGCCCACTCATCCCCGGCATGATCACATCGGTCAGCAGTAAGTGAATCCGGGCCCCGAATTCCTCGGCCGTACGAATGGCTTGCTCCGCGCTTGCGGCCTCCAGCACTTTGTAGCCGTAACTCTCCAGGAAGATTCGGCTCAGTTCCCGCAAGTCTGGCTCGTCCTCGGCAATAAGAATTGTCTCCGACCCGCCCGCAACGTGCGTCTGCGTCATGCGGCCCCCCTGCTTGATGCTGCTGCCCTCGGTAGCGGGCAGGTAAATGCGAAACGCCGTGCCGCTTTCCGGCTCGCTTTCGACCTGAATCCCTCCGCCGCTTTGCTTGACGATGCCGTAAACCGTGGAGAGGCCCAAGCCGGTTCCTTTTCCCATCGGCTTGGTAGTGAAGAAGGGCTCGAAGATGTGCGCTAGCGTGACCGCGTCCATGCCGTTGCCGGTGTCGGTGACTCTGAGCATCACATAGAGGCCGGCTGCGAGATCGAGGTCGCGGGCTTCGTCAGCCTGAAACTCCACGTTCGATGTCTCCATCGCGAGTTTTCCGCCGTGTGGCATGGCATCACGCGCATTAACCGCCAGGTTCATCAGCACCTGTTCGACCTGGCCCGGGTCTGCCTTCACCGCCATCAGCGATGGATGCAGCCTCGCGATGAGTTCGATATCCTCGCCGATCACCCTCGACAACATTTTCTGCACGTCGGCGACTGTGTCATTCAAGTCAAGCACCTTGGGTTGCAGTACTTGCTTTCGGCTAAAGGCCAGCAGCTGCTGCGTGAGCGAAGCCGCACGCTCGGCGGCGCGCCGCATCTGTTCCAGCCCAACACGCGACCGCTCATCCACGCCGGTCGCCAGCAGGAGTTCTCCGTGTCCCATGATGATGCTGAGGATGTTGTTGAAGTCGTGCGCTACCCCGCCGGCCAGCCGTCCAATGGCCTCGAGCTGTTGCGCGTTCCGCAGTTGTTCCTCGAGGTGAAGTCTCTCGGTAACGTCGCGCGTGATGCCCCAGGTGCGCACCCAGTGCCCATCGACAATGGTTCCCACCATCGTGTTGCGGAAGACTCTTCTTTGCCCCTGGGCGTCGAGCTCGATGGATTCCTGATCGGTGATCCGATATCCTCCGCGAATGAATCTCTCCATGAACTGCTGCGTGACTGGATGGTGGAGGATCAAAAAATCCGAGAATGGCTTCCCAATCAGCTCCTGCGATGATGCGCGCCCGTACATTCTTGCCATGGCGTCGTTACACTCGGCCATATATCCGGCCTTGTAGCCCCGCTTGAGTTGTTCTTCGACCGTCAGGTGGCAGGGTACTGGCGGGTCATACTCCATCCGATAGATGCCCTCCGAACTTTGCCCTACAAAATTGCGGTAGCGCTCCTCGCTCTCACGCAAAGCCTCTTCGGCGCGCTTCCTTTCAGTAATATCCACCAGCAGGCCGCGAGTCAGGCGTTTGCCGGTATGCGGGTCGCGCACGATGATGGCCTCGTCGCGAACCCAGATTTCCTCCCCATCATTCCGCCGCATCCGGTAGTCAATGTGAAAGAGCCGGCCCTCTTCCCACGTATCCTCCAGTAGGGCCTGGGTTTGATCCTCGGGATTCAGGTGTTCCCACCAAAAGCGCGGATCGGCGAGGCAGTCTTCCGGCTTGTAGCCCAGGATGGTCGTCACCTGCGGGCTCATATAGAGAAATGGACCGAAGGCCCCGGCCTCGGCGACATACGAAATCGCCGGTACCTGCTCGACGAGTTGTCGATACTTGGCTTCCGCTTCCTGCAGCGCTGCTGTCACCCGCCGGCCCTCTTCCTGCGAGCGCAGTGCGGTAATACCGAACGCCAGATTGTTAGCCATCTCGGTCAACAATTCGACTTCCGATTTCTCAAACGCGTGTACTTGCTCGGAGTAGATGGCGAGCACGCCGAAGGGCAGGCCGGCCACTCGAAGAGGGAAGGAGATCACCGCTGCGTAGCCACGCTCGAGCGCCGCCTGCCGCCAGGGGGCGAATAGCGGATCATTGGCCGTATCGCCGAAGATGCAAATGCGGTTCTCTCGAATCGCTGTCCCAATCGGGCCCCTACCGGGCGGAGTATCCGACCAACTGAGCTCTATGGTCTCCAGATAGCCGCTGTCGTACCCGGCATGGGCCATGGGGCGCACCGTCTTCTGCTCGTCCTGCTGGGCATAGCCGATGCCAGCCATACGGTACCCGCCTACTTGCACGATGATTCCGCAGATCTGGTTCAGCAGTTCCTGTTCGCTGGTCGCCTGCGCGAGCGCCTGGTTGCAGGCACTCAGGGCACGCAGCGCCCGATTGAGCCGTCTAAGCTCCTTGTTGACCTCGCTGTCGCGATCGCTGGCGCTAACCTCGGCCGGACGAGGATCGGCATCCGGAGTTGTGGACACCTCCGCGCTCTGGTGCGCCATCGCGGCGCTTGGGTTTTCAGGATCAGATTTAGACTGCGTCAAGAAATCGCGGGACAACCCGTTTTGTTCGAAGCCCGCACTGCAATAGTGTACATATTCCGCCGATGATTCCTGACAACGTTTCCGGCGTTCCAATTCCCGAACAAAAGCTTTAACCACTAAGGGCACTAAGGTCCACAAAGGAAATCCTTCGTGTTACTGCGTGTCCTTCGTGCATAAGGAACTTTGCCTCAGCTGGCATAAGGTTAGCGTTTGGCGCGAAACCAGCCCCTGATTTATACTTTGAGTTTGCCCTAAGACCGTCGAACGAATCAGGAGCAGCTACTTTTCATGCCTAAGCGTACTTTCCAACCTAACCGGCGCAAGCGATCCAAGAAGCACGGATTCCGCACGCGCATGAAGACCCAAGGCGGCCAAAAGGTTCTTTCTCGCCGCCGCGCCAAGGGGCGCAAGCGGGTCTCAGTGAAACCAGGTTTCCGCGAATAGTGTGGCGCGGACCTG
Source organism: uncultured Acidobacteriota bacterium (assembly GCA_963836945.1). GTDB lineage: Bacteria > Acidobacteriota > Terriglobia > Terriglobales > Acidobacteriaceae > Sulfotelmatobacter. The sequence goes on along the minus strand of CAWILL010000014.1, from coordinate 744,752 downwards.
CCCTGAGCGAAATCGAAGGGCCTTCGGCCGCGACTGCGTCAATCGCAACAGCGTTCTGTAGTGTAGAGGCACTGTGACCGCCAGTGTGCCCGGAGCATCGAATCAAGGTGTCGAGCCGCGAACGGCGAAAGCCACGTTTCCCCGCAGCTCTCGGTTGTTACGCCACGCCGATTTTGAGCGTGTGTACAAGCAGGGGCGCAGGCATTTTTCGGCATCTATGACTGTTTTCTACTTGGACCGGCAAGCCGTTGGGGATGCTAGAGTTCCGGCAACTTCGGGTCTGCGCGTCGGATTCACCGTGGGGCGCGCTTTGGGAGGCGCCGTTCAGCGAAATCGCTTGAAGCGTCGCTTGCGGGAGGCAGTTCGCCTCACGCGGCCGTTTCCGGGCCCAAGCGCGGACGTGGTGATCAATCCGAAGAAGGTGTTGTCAACCATAAGGTTCGATGCCCTGCTGAACGAAGTGAGCCAGGCTTTCGTAGTCATAGAGAGGAAGTCGGCGAAAGGTCAAGCAGGTTCGGTCGCAGCCGCCCGCAAAGGTCGCGGAAGTTCGATGCCGGAAGCCAATAATTAATGCGTAAAGTCGTTCAACGCGGACTGTTGCAGATCTTGCGGGCCTACAAGTGGGCCATCTCACCTATGTTCCCACCGTCTTGCCGCTATACGCCCACGTGCTCGGAATATGCGATGGAAGCGATCGAGCGGTTCGGTGTGTTGCACGGAGGAATGATGGGTGCGGCCCGTCTTCTGCGCTGCCATCCATTCGCTAAGGGTGGTTACGATCCGGTGGTAAAACGGGCCAGCGAAGCCCCATGGAAGAGCGGCCTTGGGAACGCGTCAGACACTCGGAATTCGCCGGGATTGAGCCCTGGTGGTCGTCCTTGAAACGGAACTCATAATACTTTGGCCGAATATCGCAATCCTCAAACCGAGCCGGGCAGCGAAAAGCGACTGCTGCTGATTTTCCTGATCTCCTTCGTCTTCATGCTGCTGGCACAGCCTCTGCTGAAGAAGTACTTCCCCACTCCTCCGCCTCCGCAGAAGATAGCTCAGACGGAAGAGACCCCGCCTGCTCCTCCGGCGTCAAAAGTCGACTCACACACCGCCGCTACCCCCTCAGCGCCCGCAGTCACGAAACAAGCCGCCGGGGAGACAGAGACTGTCATCGAGAGCGACCTTTATCGCGTCACATTCACGAACCGCGGGGGACAGGTCAAATCCTGGATTCTCAAGAAATTCGACAACGATGCCGAAACCGGGAAGCTCGACTTGGTCAATCCCAGTGCCGCCGGGCAGTATGGATATCCGCTCTCGCTGTGGACCTATGACGAAGAGCTTCGCGGACGCCTGAACTCGGCGCTCTACGTTGCGACCCAAGACGGCAGGCAGATCACCTTCGAATACTCTGACCAGGATCTAACAGTCCGCAAGGTCTTCAAGTTTGACGACACTTACGTCGTCAAAGTCGACGCTAGCGTAACTTACAAAGGGTCGCCGAAGGAAGCTTTCCTGGCGTGGCCCTCCGGGTTTGGTGATCAGACCTCGCCCGCTTTTTATGCGAGCTCGCTTCTCGCCTACCAGTTCAACAAGAACATCGAACGAGTATCCCCCCGTTGCGGAGGAGGGGTTTTCTCTCTGTTCTCGAAATGCACGCAGGTGATCGGCGGAGCAACCATGCCCGGCCCATTCCACTGGGCCGGACCCACTGATCAATATTTTGCCGCCGTCTTCATTCCTGACGATCCCGTCGCCGCTTCGATGGTCACCCTGAATCACAGCATGGCGATTCCGAAGGACCCAAAGAAGCCCCAGGACACAATCAATGTTGACGTGATCGGCGCTGCCGTCGGCAACCTGCACGGCCCAACCTCCGAGCGGCTGTTCGCTGGCCCGAAAGAGTTGCAGGTTCTGCAGAAAATTCCTGTTCCCGGCGTCTCTGGTGCCGACAACGATCTCAACGGCCTGGTCGACTTCGGCTGGTTGGGCATCATCGCCAAACCGCTTTTCGTCTGGCTGCGCTGGACCTACCATCACATCATTCACAACTGGGGATGGGCCATCGTTCTCCAGACGCTGATCATCAGCCTGGCCTTGCTACCGCTGCGCATCACGCAAATGAAATCGATGCTGAAGATGCAGCGCGTGGCGCCGCAGATCAAATCGATTCAGGAGAAATACAAGAAGTACAGCTTGCGCGACCCGCGCAAGGCGGCGATGAACGAGGAAATCGCCGCGCTCTACAAGAAAGAGGGCGTCAATCCCGCAGGCGGATGCCTGCCGCTGCTGATCCAGATGCCGTTCCTGTTCGCGTATTACCGCATGCTGTCGACGGCCCTCGATCTGCGGCACGCGCACTGGCTCTGGATTAAGGATCTATCAGCTCCCGATCCGATTTACATAATCCCGATTCTGATGGTCATCAGCAGCTTAGTTATGCAGCGCATGACGCCGCAGGCCGGCATGGATCCCGCACAACAGCGCATGATGAACGTCATGATGCCTTTGATGATGGGCTTCATTTTCTTCCGGCTGCAGGCGGGTTTGAACTTGTACTACGCTATGAGCAATTTGATCCAGATCGCCCAGCAGGCCGTGATGAACCGCACGTCGCTCGGCCGCGAGATGCGCGAGATGATGGCCAAGCGCGCCAGGAAGAAAGACAAGTAGCAGGAAGCTTTCAGCTCCCAGCTGTCAGCCATCAGTGAAAGGGACCGCTGCAGATGAGAACTATTGAAAGATCGCCTTGCTGGCGGCGTGCAATTTGGGTTTTGCGGAAGAGCGACGGTTTAGCGCCGCGTCCGAGCGAGTATGAATCGGGGCTTTAGCCCTTGGGGAGTGATTCCCCACACTGGATAGAAAAACCGCTGAGCCGTTCGCTGAAAGCTGACGGCTGATAGCTGAAAGCTGCCTTATGGACAAAGTCGCTGCCGCCAATCAGATCAACCAATTCCTTCAAGCCGTTGTCACTCACGGCGGTCTTCACCTCAAGTACCGCATCATCGTCGACCCGCCTCTCCCGGAGAATCGCGACTGGGAGAAGCCTGAAATTCTCGTCGACTTCTCCGGCCCCGACTCCGCACTTCTGCTCGATCGCGGCGGAGAGTTGCTGCGCGCCCTTGAACTGCTCGCGCTCGAGATGCTGCACCTGGCTTCCGGGGAGCACGAGAAAGTCTGCTTCGACTGCCAGAATCGCCGCTCCATGCGCATTCAGGAACTGCGCACCGCAGCCAACGTCGCCGCCGAGAAAGTCCGCAAGACTGGGACTCCGTACCACTTCAGCCCCATGTCTTCGCGCGAGCGCCGCATCGTCCACCTGGCCTTGCGCGACGAAGCCGATCTTCAGACTGAAAGCGAAGGCGAAGGCTCGAATCGCTGTCTCGTGGTTTACCCAAAGGACTACAAGGGTGCAGCCGGGAAGCAGGCCCCGCGAACTCTTCCGTAATCGATCTCTTCCAATAATCTTGAGGGTGCCCCACCCTTGTCGCTTTTTGTGCGACAGGGTGGGGTTTTTGACTTCATCGCGAAATTTCCCAAACTCTTTCCACTTCACCGCGCATCGCGAATCGCAAGCATCGATTTGGACCCGAAGCGGCTCTTTCATTCCACCATTAACGAAGTTGATTCGTACCCACGGTGATTCCAGTTGGCGACGAAACGAAAAAAGGGCGGCCGCCAAGCCACCCTTTCGTTCAATTGGGTACTGAGTACTGCTCTTACCTTCCCGCCCCGGCGGCTGCCGCCTGCGGCATCATTCCTGCAATCTTCATGGTCTCGATCCGGTTCAGCACCGTGTCTATGCTCGAACCGGTATCCACGCAAGCATCCACATACGGATGGCGGCTTCCATCGGCATGCATGACGAGCACGCTGGTTTCGGCATTCACCTTCTTCACCATGTAGGGCAGGTGATGCCTGTCGTTTCGGCTCAATGTCGATCCCAGAATTACCAGGTCGAACGTAGACTTCTTCAGAGCCTCGTCCACGTTCTTGCGCCCCTCTGCCTTCTGCACCACGTGTCCGGCCTTTTCAAATGCCGTGGTTTGCTGCGCTAAAACGTCCCCATCGCCTTCGCCATAAAGAATTCTTAGTTTTGCTTTCGCCATTGACTCCGTCCTCGTTGGCACCTGACGCACTGGTACCTGCCCATGACGGTAGCAACGGGTCAGACGGCGTTAAACGTCACCGAAGGTCCATGACGAACGAGACTGAAGCCAGGCTCTTTCCTTCGTGTACCTTCGTGCCCTTCGTGGTTCAAGCCTCTCAGGCCAGCTGATTGCAATTCGCCCGCTAAATCCCTTCCCCAAAAACCCCTTTGGGCTATACACTTCTGCGCGGGAGGCTTTCCACATGTCGGCCACGATCGTCTGGAGAGCAGTACTCATATCGTTATTGTTGGCTCCGTGCGTCGCCGCGCAAAATGGCGGCAATCAATCCACTACGACCTGCAATCTGGAAGATGGGCGCCAGGTTTATATTCGCTACACCCCCGTCTCGGCGAAACAAGAGAGGATTTCCAACGGCAAACCGTGGGCCCCGGGCGGCACACCGATGACGCTGTTTACGGAGGCGCAGCTGTCGCTGGGGAGCTCGGTGATTCCTATCGGTGCGTACACCGTCTATCCGATTCCCGCCCGCGGCAACTGGTCGATCGCCGTGAACAAGAACGTCACCGCGGGATCGGCATATGACGAGAAGCAAGACGTGGCTCGCGCCCAGATGGAAACTGCTCAGGTGGAATCGGCCACTGAGCAATTGGAAGTCGCCTTCGCCCACGTCGGCAACCGTTGCAGTCTGCGTATTTACATCGGCAAGACTGCGTCCTTCGTGGACTTCACGGCAAAGTAGTCTGCGAATTCAGTCGCCGACGCCGGCATCTCAGCCGAGTAGTACCCGCCCGCAAAATCCGACACTGATTCAACTCCCCGCTCCCGCAGGCGGCTGCGCGGGTTCAGGCTGGGCTGGTTGCGCCGCATTGTGATTCGCTTCGCGTGTCCCCAACCCAATCACCATCCCCATGTGTTTCGGATAGACCACATCGTGTCCGCGCGCCAGGAAATGATAGTAGATCGAATTGGCGGCTCCATAAGCTCCAAAGCCAGTGGCAACGATTCGAGACCGCGCCACTAATCCGATTGCCATTCCTACAAAGCGAAAGCCGGAAGCGCCATTGGCCACGCTCCCGCCAAGATCGCCGCCGCCACCTCCGCGGTGCAAGTCGTGATCTCCATCCGGGGAGGCCGAGGCTGCCGCCAGCATGACTTGAATGCCAGTCGTCAGATAGCGCGTTCGCGGCGTTGTGACCTGAGCGCCGCCTTCCCGGTCCAGCTTCAGGTGCTGACCGTTAGCGACCGCCACGCCTTCCAGGCTGGTCACAACTTTCTGCTCGACTCCGTTCGGCGGAGCGACTTCATGAAACAGGATTCGAAGTTGCCCGTTACGCGCCAGCCGGCGTGCAGGCTGCGATTGCGTCACCGATCCGCGAATCACGCTGCCCTCCGGCAAGATCAAATGATCGGAGGCCACCAGCGGCTCGGTAATCATGGCCTCGACTGTGTCGCCCTTCTTCGACGTTGCCGAACTGAGCGCTGTGATCAGGCGCGCATGCACAATGCTGCCGGTTGGAGGCGGAGTGCCGATCTCGCTAAGATTCTCCGGCGTGATCGATTCGCTACCGAAATCGAGTGGCTGCTGCAAGTCCGCATTGAAAGTTGTCCCCGCATCCAGATATTGAGGGCGCACCGGAAGCTGCGCGATGGCCATCCGCTTCAGCTTGTGCAATTTTCCCGGCTGGTGAATCTGTTTCTTTAGGTCGCTCCATTGCTGGCGCACCCGCTGGCGTGCTTCGCTGACTTTTCTGGAAGCGGCATCTTCTACCTTGCTCTTTTTCTCCGCTTTGGCGGGAACAAAGCGCAAGATTCCGTTGGGAGCCGGAGACGCCACGGTTTGAATCGGAAGCCGCTGTCCGTCGCCCATGACAAGCTCATCGAACTGCACATGCACCGCCCGCTCAGGTGTAAAGTTCCCGTCCATTGCTTCCAGAGTTGTCCTTTTTTTCCCAACGGCGTCGATTCCCGAGATTTTCCCAGTCACCGTGGTTCCCACCGGAATCAGCAGCTTATCGAAGGCATACACTGGCTCCATCGTCTTGCCGTGGATCGGCTGCCCCACTTTCCGGATACGCACCTCTGAATCCAAAGCCACCTTGATCGGAGTACCGGCGGGTACGCTCATTTCAAGTTTGACCGGAACCGGAGTGGGTGGCGGCGCAGGCTCGTCCTTGACCGTCGTTTCGGAGGAACGCACTTTTAGCGTTTGTCCCCAACACAAACTTGCCAAGAGCAAAAACCCGCTCCAAAGTGCGGGTTTGTAACCAATGTGAAACATAAGAACCCCTCGATACCCTGGAACTTCAGCTATTCCGCGAAATCGGTCGGATAGGAATCCGCGGTTGAACCCTCACAGTGAACGGAATTACGACTGTGGCGAAAACCCCTGGCTTTCAACTATGAAGTGAGCTAGCAAAGATTGGTTGTAATTGTAGTACCGATTCTGGCCGAGTCTGGCACGAATTTATGAACGCGATCAGCGACGTTCCGTCGGGCCCGACTGTGGTTTCCAGAATTTGGGTTTTAGAACGCGACCTGCGACAATCCCCTTCATGCGTTCTTTTGTGTGGCTGTTCCTTTCGGCGATCGCCATCGCCCAGGCCGGTCCTAGAGTCCAGACTTCCCACACGACTGAGAATCTCCGCGGTGTGAGTGCGGTCTCGCGGCAGGTCGCGTGGGCCAGCGGCACGCACGGCACCTATCTCCGCACCACGGACGGCGGCCAAACTTGGATTCCCGGCCAGGTCGCCGACGCCACGACGCTCGACTTTCGAGCCGTAGTGGCGTTCTCGGCAAACGAAGCTTTTCTGATGTCCGCGGGCCCGGGTGACCAATCGCGCATCTACCACACGTCTGACGCCGGCCAGCACTGGCAGTTGCAGTTCACCAACTCGAATCCCAAGGGATTTTTCGACTCCATGGCGTTCTGGGCTCCAAAACATGGCATCGTCCTCGGCGATCCTATCTCCGACGAAAAGGGGAAACCGAAATTCGAACTGCTCGCGACCGAAGATGGCGAATCCTGGCATGCCATCCCGCCTTCGCAATTGCCTGAAGCCCTCGAAGGCGAAGGCGCTTTCGCAGCCAGCAATAGTTGCATCGCGCTTGTGGAGGAGCGGCGCGTTAGCGGCGCTTCAGCCCCCGATCCCAACATCTGGTTCGCCACCGGCGGCAAAGCCGCCCGCGTCTTCCACTCCCCTGACCGCGGAAAAACCTGGGAGGCCTTCAACACTCCTATCCTCTACGGTCCCGAATCTGCCGGCATCTTCTCCATCGCTTTCCGCGACGCGCATCACGGCGTCATCGCCGGCGGCGACTACAAACATCCTGACGATGACGACCCCAACCTGGCTTTCACCGAGGATGGCGGCAAGACGTGGACGCTCTCCGACCTGCATCCGCAGGCGTACTTCTCAGCCGTCGCCTACGACCAGCAGGTGAATGCTGCAGCACTCCACCAACAAGCCGAGGAGCAACCCGCGAAAGGGATCGGGAAAAAGCTGACCAAGCCAGTCGCGCCCCAGCGTCTTTTCGTCGTCGGGGAAGACTTCATCTTTGATTTCCGCCCGCCGAACGATCCCCGCCGCATCAACGGGAAGAAGAAGCAAGGCTTCGCCTTCAACGCAGTCAGCCCCTTTCCAGAAGGCGGAGCGCTGGTCGTCGGCCCCAAAGGCACCATCGCGGTGCTTCCCTGAGTCCAAATGCTTGCCGAATAGTTCCCTCCTTTTTGTCATTCCGAAACGGCGTAGCTGTTGAGGATCTGTTGTCGCCTGCAGCGCCGCCGTGCCGGCCACGAGCACATTCCTCCCTTCGGTCGGAATGACAAGGTTGGGCGGAGAACTAAGGGGCAAGACTCATGGCTCAACAGCGCACTTACTACGTCTACATCATGGCCAGCAAGAGCCGCGTTCTTTACATCGGCGTGACAGGATTTCTCATGCAGCGAGTGCTGCAACACCGCGCGGGCGAAGGCGGAGAGTTCACACGCCGTTACCGCGTCCATCGTCTGGTGTATTTCCCAAGCTTTCACAACGTCGGAGACGCTATTGCACGCGAAACGGAACTAAAGAAATGGCGGCGCGAGAAGAAGATCGCCCTGATCGAGGAACGTAATCCGCCTTGGGAGGACCTGGCGGAAGGTTGGGGTGGGCCAGCAGTGATGCGCGTGGTAAGGACAGCAGATTCCTCCCTTCGGTCGGAATGGCAACTCCTAAACCCTTGTCATTCCGGAACGCTTTGTCATCCCGAAACGGCGTAGCCGTGGAGGAATGCAATACTTAGCGGAACCCGGGACTAGGCATCTCCCCCGAAAGATCTTCCCACCTTGCCGATTGCAATCCGACCGGTTACTAAAGTCCCCACCCTTCTTGTCCTTTGCATTCAGACGCTTATCCCGCACCATATAGAAGATTAGAAATCTCTATCTCCCCCAGATCGAGAAACACTGTGAAAAAATTGTGTCTGGCCGTAATCTTCTCTGCCGCGGCGGTGCTCGCGTCCGCGCAAACCCAAGCTCCGTCGACGTCCACGACCACGCAAACGGTCACCACGACGACGGTCGCCACCACCTCGAGCGGCGTACTCAACGCTGCTCCTGCGCCTACGGTGATGCGCACCATCAAAGCCATGCACTATCGGCTGCAGGGTGGATCGACTCGAGTCGACTTTCGCGGCAGCGATCTGATGCAGCGCGCCACCGGCGAAGCGAAGGTCGAAGGCAAGAAGACCAATTTCCAGATTGAAGCCAAGTTCGAAGGTTTTGAAGACGCCACCAAGTTCGGGCTCGAGTATCTGACCTACGTGCTTTGGGCGGTTTCGCCTCAAGGACGTCCGGTGAACCTGGGCGAGCTTACGCTTGATCATCATGGCAACGCGCAGGTCAAGGCCTTCACCGACCTGCAGAGCTTCGGCATGATCGTTACCGCGGAGCCGTACTTCGCGGTGACCCAACCCGGCAACATGGTCGTCGCCGAAAGCTCGTCGATCAGCGGCGCTGCGACCGAGAACATCGAAGCCAAGTACGAACTCGTCACTCGCGGCACCTATTCCGCGACCAATGCCCACATTCAGGACGCCATCTTCGGTATCGACTCGAAAACTCCTCTCGAACTGTTTGAAGCGCGCAACGCCGTCCGCATCGCACATATCGCCGGCGCCGATAAGTACGCCCCTTCGATCCTTTCCAAGGCGGGCCAGCAGTTGATGCACGCCGAAGAGCTCTATCGTCAGAAGCAAAAGAAAGAGACTGTCGCCATCGCCGCAAAAGAAGCGACTGAGACTTCCGAAGAAGCGCGCGTGATGGCTGTAAAGCAGAAGGCCGAAGAAGAAGCGCAAGCTGCTGCCGCCGCACGTGAGGCGAAGGCCCGCGCCGACGCCGACGCGGAAGCCAAGCGCCGCGCTGATGCCGAAGCCGCGCGCCAAGCCGCCGATCAGGCGCGGATTCAAGCCGAAAAAGATCGCGCTGCAGCCGTACAAGCCAGGGCGGAAGCCGAGCGCATGAAGCAGGAAGCCATGGCCGCAGCCCAGGACGCCGCCCGCCAGAAAGAAGAAGCTGAGAAGGCCAAAGCGGATGCCGTCGCGCAACAGCAGGCGCTCGCAGCCGAGACCGTTCAAGCTCGCGCCGCTGCCGCTCAGTCAGAAAATCTACGCCAGCAGGCCGAACGCGAGAAGCAGGACCTTCGCGAACGCCTTCTGCAGCAGCTCAACTCGATTCTCGCCACACGCGACTCTGCGCGCGGACTTGTTGCTAATATGTCCGACGTGCTGTTCCGCAGCGGCAGCTACGAGCTCGCTCCCGGAGCCCGCGAGCGCCTGGCGAAGGTTTCCGGCATCATCCTCGCATATCCCAGCCTGCACGTCTCGGTCGAAGGACACACCGACAGCGTCGGCGGCGACGAATATAACCAGAGTCTCTCAGAGCTGCGCGCGCAGGCGGTTCGCGACTATTTCGTGCAGCAGGGGATTGCCTCGGGCGCGGTTGAAGCGCACGGCTTCGGTAAGACCGCTCCCATCGCGTCCAACGACACCCCGGAAGGCCGCCAGCAAAACCGTCGCGTGGAGTTGGTCCTCTCCGGCGACGCCATCGGCAATTCCTTCGACGCCCCATCGTCCGGGCCGGCGACGTCAGCCGCCGCGACGCCGCACCAGTAGTTTGGTGGTGTAGGGTCGGACGTATTCGTCCGTCGAGGTTTTATGTGGGGACAGCCGCCTCGGCTGTCCGGCGAGCAAAGCGAGCGTGCAGTCTATGTCCCGCGTGAATCAGTTCTAGCTGGATCGCGCCGCCAAAATCTTAGCCGCGTTCCCGCGATACACGCGCTCGAGAATCTCATCGCTGAGTCCCAGCCCATAAAGCGGCCAGTGATACCCGAACTGCTCAGTTTCGTAGAAATGCTCGTCCTGCGATTCGAGAATGCGGAAGGTGATGCGATACATCTTGGTATCGAATCCCATGTCGGTGCCATAAACCAAGCGGTCCGAATACTTCGCATAGAACTGCGCGGCGAAGCGGGGAATCGGCGCCGTTTCGGCATACCGGGCGGAGATATCGGCATAAAGATTCGGGTTGCGATCGAAAACCTCGCCTAGGTGCGCGAGATCGTAATCAAGATTGGCAAAGTGGCACGCAACGAATGTCGTCTTCCGATGCCGGGTGGCGGTGCGCTCGAGGATTTCAATCATGCCCGGGAGTTTGACGATGTTGGTCTGATTGTCCAAGCGCCATTGATAGGCGTTCATCAGCCCGTCGTTGTGGTTGTCCATCGCTTGATACATCCATATAGGGTCGGCGACGTGCAGGCTGACGGGCATGCGCAGTTCGGCCGCCTTTTCCCAGATTGCGTCCACGCGACGGTCGTCGGGATGCAGGCCGGGCGCGGTGGATTTTCCGGATCGCAGACCTTGGCCTTTGTCGTGAATCTCGCCGATGCCTTTCGCGCCGGCATCGTGGCAGCGCGCTAGCTCCTGAACGGCACTGTCGGCAAATCCAGGCGTGCTGTGCCCCGAGAAATCAAGGCCGCACCAGACTTCGAACCGGTCTGGGTGCTTGGAATATTTCGCGTAGATCTCGTCGAATGGCTTCCCCGTGGTCATCGTAAGGACGATCGACTTTTCCACGCCGACTTCGTCCATGTTCTTGATCCAGGTGCTGATTTCGGCGTCCGTCTTGGGCTCAGGGTGGGAGTGCATGTCGATGATGGAGAACTTTGCCTTCTCGATGCGTGTGACCGGAATTTTGTAGATCGAGCGCGGCCGATAGTCTTTGAGAAGAATGGTCCTGGGATCGGAGGGTGCGTCCGCGGGAGTTGCTTTCTTCTCGTCAGCCGCAAACGCAGCAGAAGGAACAGCGATCGCGAGTCCAGCGAGGTTGGCGGATTTCAGAAATGCGCGGCGGTTCATGAGTGCTCCCGGTGAGATTAGGCTTTATCCAGCGAAGGCGTCCTGTTCGAAGTCCGAAAAAAAGCAAGCAAGAACAATACTCCGAGAAGGCTGTCGATTCCGCCGAGAGCCAGGTCCGACGGGTGAAGACGGTGCTGAACATAGAGCACAGACTGCGCGATGGCGAAGCTGAATTTCTCGAAAACGGAGGGGATCATCATCGCGCGGAAACGGACCGGATCTCCCGCGATGACCATAAAGGCGAACTGCCAGACAAGGGCGCACCCCGCGAATCCGTAATAGAACCCGGGATGCGTGATCGGAGGCGGGTCCTGACGGCCGATCGTGTCGTACAGAAAATAAAGAGGCGTGATGACCAAAACTCCCCAGGTCGCAGCAATCCAGAAAACAGCTTTGGCGAATTTCATGAGCGCACCTCGGCAGTGATCCTCTGTCGGATCTCTGTGTCCTCTGTGGTGAATTCGTTCTTCAGCGAGGGCAGAGGACAATGCATTCTATGTCATGAACTGAAATGGGGGCTCCCCAGCAAATGATTTGTGGGAGGGGTTCGACACGCTCGCTTTGCTCGCGGGACGGACGAAGGCGTCCGTCCCCACACAAGAGCTATTCGCCGCCTACGGTTAGGCCGTCGATGCGGATTGTCGGTGCTGCGACTGAGCCTCGGAATTCCAGGTCGTTTGCGATTTCTGAGATGTTGAAGAACAGGTCTTTCAAATTCCCCGCGACCGTGATTTCTTCCACCGGGTAGGTGAGTTCACCGTTCTGGATCCAGAGGCCGGAGGCGCCGCGCGAGTAATCTCCAGTGACAAGATTCACGCCCTGGCCCAGGAACTCGGTCACGTATAAGCCTTCCTTGATTCCTGCGACTAATTCTTTCGGACTCTTCGCGCCCGGCTGCAAGAAGTAATTTCCCGGGCCGATGCCTGGTGTACCCGCCAGTCCGCGTGAGGCATTCGCTGTGGTTTGCAGGCCGAGCTTCTTTGCCGTGTACGTGTTCAGCAGGTACGACTTCAGCACACCGTTCTCGATAACAACGGTGTGACGCGTAGGGATGCCCTCGCCGTCGAAGGGAGCCGTGCCGAATCCACCAGGAATCGTGCCGTCGTCGATCACCGTGACGTTATCGCCGGCAATTTTCTGGCCGAGCTTGCCCGCAAGGAAACTTGCACCGCGGTAAACCGAGTCTCCGTTGATGCCTTCGAAAATGTGCTCGAGAATCGAGGTCGATACCATGGGATCGAAAACGATGGGCACTGTCGCCGTTCGTGCTTTTTTGGCGCCAAGCCGTCGGAGCGTGCGCTCGGCTGCGATTCGTCCAACTTTTTCGGGAGCGTCGAGTTTCTTCAGCGTGCGCGCGACCGAGTACCAGTAATCGCGTTGCATCGCGCCTTCTTCCGTTTGCGCGATGGGGACCGCGGCGACGGAGCAATACGATCGCGAGTATTCACCAACGAATCCGTGCGAGTTGGCGAGAACTTTGTGTCCGGTGGCAGCGTCGAACGATCCGCCTTCGGAGTTCTTGATGCGCGGATCGAAGTCGAGCGCGGCCTTCTCGGTGCGGCGGGCGTAATCGATGCGGGCGCCGCCGGGCAGCGAGTAAACGTCTTCGTGATAGAGATCGAGATTGCCCAGCAGTTGTCCGAGTTGCGAAGCGTCGGGAATTCCGCCGAAGGGATCTTCTGAGGTGATCTTCGCGAGTTCGAGCGCGGACTTCACCATCCGGTCGAGGCCTTCGCGCGAGAAGTCGCTCGAGTAAGTGCTGGCGGCGCGCTGTCCGAAGAACACGCGCACGCCGATGGATTTCGAGCCGGATTCCTTCAGCGTCTCGACCTGGCCGAGGCGGACAAGCGTGGAGAATTCGTCACCCTCGCGCACGACGCATTCGGCGGCAGATGCGCCGCCTTTCATAGCCCGGGACACGATGTCCTGGGCAACTTCGCGGAGATCAGTTTGGAGTTTCGTATTTTTAGGTTCGAGTTCAGTTGGGGACATAAGAAAATTTCAGATTGTAGATTGCAGATTTCAGATTGAACAACGTTGGCGACTCCAATCTGAAATCTGAAATCGCAAATCTGAAGTCAGCCAAAGGCTTACTGCATGAAGCCGCCGGGATCCTTCCTCGCGGTGCCGCCCACCGTCAGACGATCGATTTTCAGCGTCGGGATGCCAACGCCAACCGGCACGGCTTGCCCATCCTTGCCGCAGGTGCCAACGCCTTCATCCAGCTTCAGATCGTTGCCGACCATCGAGACCCGCGTCAGCACGTCTGGCCCGTTGCCGATCAGAGTGGCGCCTTTAATCGGCGCGGTGATTTTGCCGTCTTCGATCATGTAAGCTTCGCTCGCCGAGAAGACGAATTTACCGTTGGTGATGTCGACTTGGCCCCCGCCGAAGTTGACGGCATAGACTCCGTGCTTCACTGAGCGGATGATGTCTTCCGGATTATCGTTCCCAGCCAGCATGTACGTGTTCGTCATGCGTGGCATTGGGATGTGCTCGTAGCTCTCGCGGCGTCCATTGCCGGTGTCAGCGATGCCCATCAAGCGCGATGAAAGCTTGTCGCTGAGATATCCCTTCAGTATTCCTTTTTCGATCAGGACGGTTTCCTGGGTAGGCTCGCCCTCGTCGTCGACGTTGAGCGATCCGCGGCGCCACGGCATGGTGCCGTTGTCGACCACGGTGCATTTTTCACTGGCGACACGCTTGCCGATCAGGCCGGCGAACGCCGAGGTCTTCTTGCGATTGAAGTCTGCTTCCAGTCCATGGCCCACGGCCTCGTGCAACAGGACGCCGGGCCATCCCGGGCCGAGCACGACTTCCATTTCTCCGGCAGGCGCTTCGCGAGCATCGAGTTGCAGGATCGCCTGGCGGGCGGATTCCCTGGCGAAGAATTCTGGGTTCTTGTCGCCGAAGAAGAAGTCGAGGGCGACGCGGCCTCCGCCACCGGATGTGCCCCGGGCCGAGTTGCCTTCAGTCTTGGCGATGCAGCTCACGTTCATGCGCGCAAGCGGCTGCGAGTCTTCGGCGAAAGTACCATCAGAGGCGACAACCAGAATGTTCCGAAGTTCGTCGCCATAGCTGGCGCGGACTTCTTTGATGCGCGGATCATACGCGCGCGCCGTCTTGTCAGCCCGCATCAATAGCTCGACCTTGGCGCTGATCTCGGCGTCAACGCTCGGCAGCGTTACCGGATAGAGGCTGCGCGCCGCGGTTTTCTGAAATCCAGCCACGGTTGCCCTGGCCGGAGCGCTCGCGATCAGCGCCGCAGTCTTCGCCGCGTGCAGAATGCGGTCGGAAGAAAGATCGTCGGTATAGGCGTATCCAGTGCGCTCGCCACTGACCACGCGGACCCCGCACCCCGCGGAAATCCCCTGGCTCGCCGACTTGATCATCGACTCATCCATCGAGAGCGCGGTCGATGAGAGATACTCGAAATACAGGTCGGCGTAGTCGCCTCCGGCTGAGAGTGCAGCGGCAAGGTACCGCTCCAGGTCACGCTCAGCCAGGCCGTAATGTTCGAAGAAAAAGCGAGCTTTATCGTTATATTTGTCCACGTTGTTTAGATGCCGGCGAGTGTCGTGCGGACTCGGGCTAGCTCCGAAGGACCATTATCCCATACCGGCTGAGGCCGTGTGGATTTGATGCCCACGCCAGGTCAAAGCCGGACTTGGCGGAGGGGCTGTCGAGCTTCGCTCGACCGGACAGCCGAAGGCGGCTGTCCCCACACGGGTACCGGTTCCCCCAGAGATTTCCACATGCGCATGTTCATTCGTCACAGACTTGCGCCATGGCAATTCGCGACAATTGCGAGTATGAATGCAGAGTCGCTTACACACACGCTGGAGGAATTCTTGGGCGAGGCCTCGGGCGCCGTCGTGATCGAAGATGGCGCCAGTGATGTTCGACCTGGCGCAGTCGAAGTATTCGATATCGGGCGAGCACCAACAAGTGCCTGCTCCATCTGTGGTCGCCGGAGCGGAATACCGTGCGGCGTGTCGTAGACGCGGAGGTGAAAAGCGGCACATTGCGCCTTGCCGTGCAGCGCCTCGGCCAGTCGCAGCCTACGAAGTTGGAAATCTGCCGGGAGCGCGACCGGCGCTCTCCTACGGCGAAGCGGGCGGCGCGGCTAGCCTACGAGGCCAGACTGAAACGGGCCATCGAAAGACATTTTCCCGGGTACGCGATCTCCCGCCTCACCACCCGAGTTGATCTGGAGAGATCGTTTGGCCCGATTTACGCGCGTGGCTTGCTGCGGCAAGGTCAGACCGCCTTTGCCCTCCTCGGCGTGAATGCTTCCGAGACGCAGAGCTCGATCGATGCGGCCTTGACCTTCGGGATTCTGTGGCTCGATCTGTGCCGGGAGTCTTCTGCTGGAAAATTCCTGGCTGAAGGGCTCGTCCTTTTTGTTCCCGCGGGATCCTCGTCATTGGTCCGCGAACGCCTGGCGAACCTGAATCGAGCGGCGGCCAAGTGGCGTCTCTTCGAATTTGACGAGCGGCACGATTCGCTGATCGAGATGGATTGCAGCGATCGCGGCAACATTGCGACCCGGTTGGTGCATGCCACTAACGAAACCGCCGCGCTGGAGCGATTCGGCGAATCGATCTCCCGCATTCAGACCATTCTGCCCAACTGCGAAGTCGCCGTGCTCTCTCCGGCTGAGCTTGCCTTTCGCTGGCGGGGCTCGAGTTTGCACGGGCGCGCATGGGCGCCGAGGCCGTCACCTTTCGCAGCCGGCAGGAAATTGTGTTCGGCGTGGGCACGGAAGAGCGCGTACTGGAAGACCGCAATTGGGCTCTGTTTGTCGAGTTGCTCACCGCATTGCGGAATACCCGGCATCCGTACGGGCCGCGCCACGACCGGTTGTTTGGAATGCATCCCGCGCGCTGGCTGGAGTCGCTGGTGCGTACCGACGTCAGCGTGATCGACGAGCGGCTTGAAACCGAGTCCGTATATTCGCAGGTCCCTGCATTTTCGGCGGCGGACCGGGCGATGATCGACGTGCTGACGCTGACGCGCGATGGACGGCTCGCAGTCCTGGAATTGAAAGCGGATGAGGACATTCACCTGCTGCTGCGGGGTCTGGACTACTGGGCGCGCGTGCAGTGGCATCACGGACGCGGGGAGTTTTTGAAATTCGGATATTTCGGCGGTCGTGTGTTCTCGGAGGACTCGCCTCTTCTCTTCCTGGTCGCTCCGGCGCTGCATATGCATCCGTCGACCGATGTGATTTTGCGCTATATCTCTCCGAAGATTGAGTGGGCCTTCTTTGGGCCTTCGTTGGGCCTCCGTTGGGATTGACGAGCGCTGGAGAGAGCATGTACGGGTGGTGTTCCGCAAGCGTAGTACCGCTCACCACGGAGGAAACGAGACGCGGAGAGTGTCTGTGGTTGCGTGAGAGTTCAGCAGATCTTCATTCGCCTCTGCGGGAATCTTAAGAGGAAGTCAGAATCCCCACCCTGTCATTAATTCCACGCTCCCAGTAACCGCCGCACGTCGACGATCTGCGCAGTGTGATAAGCGTTGTGATCGGCCACCAGCAGCACTTCCCGCACAATCGTCTGGCCATCACCCCACGGTATCTTCGCGAACAGATCCGTCTTCGGATTCTTGACCAGGTCCTGCAGCGCTTTCAGATCTGATTGGAATTCCTCGACGCTCTTGGTCCATGCATTCGCTGTAGGCGGTGTATCGGTTTTTGGCCAGTAGCCTTCGGGCCATTTCGGCGATTCGTGCTTCTCGTTGCGGCTGAACTCCAGGATGTCGCGCTGTGCTATGCGGAGGTGTTCCAGGATCATCCACGCGGAGTGCGGAAAATTCGCGGGCTTGGCTCCGTAGAGTGTGGGCAGCAGGCCCTTGATGGCGTCTGCAAATGTGGCGTGGGCATGGCCTCCGGTGAGCAGTTCAACCAGATGTTGGCGTAGGGCAGCGTTCGTGTCTTGGGGCATCGAATCCTCTGAGGAATTGGATGCTTCCATTTGACGGAAGATTTTTCTTCGTGCTCCTTCGTGCCCTGAGTGGTTCATGCCCTTTGTCTCGGCGTCCTGAAATCGACATTCAAATCTCAACGTCCTACAATTCCTCCATGGACAGCCTCGGCCAGCAATCCCCCGTCGCCGAAGAACGCGACTCCAGCCGCCTGATCATCGTCATCGCCGTCGTGGTTGTCATCGGACTCGCGCTCGCCGCCGCCTTCTTCCTGCGCGAGCCGCCGAAAAAAGTCGTGGCGCCCTCGCCGTATATCGCGCAACTCAAGCTCTCCGACTTCAAGATGTCGGCCGCAGAGAATTTCATCGGAGCCACAGTGAGCTACATCGACGGCACCATCACGAACACGGGAAATAAGACCGTGACCCGCGTCATCGTGCAAGTAAATTTCCTGGATTCCATGGGCCAGCTGGCGCAGCAAGAAGAACTCCCCCTGCGTCTCTTTCGCAACAACGGAGCCTACAACGAACCGGTCGATCTCAACGTCGCCCCGCTAGGACCCGGCCAGTCGGAACCTTTCCGCCTCACCTTCGACAGCATCTCCGCCCAGTGGAGCCACCAATACCCCGACCTCAAGATCACAGACGTCACCGTGAAATAGGCATCCATCCGGCAATCGGCGATATCATAACGACCACGAGGGCGAAAATCTGATGAAAGCGCTCCTCATCCTGCTGCTGTTGGCTCCCGGCTCCTTCGGTCAGAGTCCCTTCGACGGCAAATGGGTGCTCGATCCTCCCATCCCGCAGAAGCCCATCGTGCATTCCCTCGTCCAGGGGGTCTTTCACTCCTCCGATTGGGCGGATGTCGAAGTCACAGCGGATGGCCTCGATCACAAAGTCATGGAAGGGGACTACTGGGACACCCTCAACGTTCGGGTGCTGGATGCGCGAACCGTGCAGATCATCGCGAAGAAGGCGGGCAGGACGATGTTTACAGAAATCGCGTCCGTTTCCCCTGACGGCTCAAGTCTGACCCAGCAGATCAAAGACACGACTGAAGCCCAAACCGTCACCATCGAAACCCTCGCACGGAGAATGGAAAAGGCTCCGCCGGACGCGCACCTGATTTCCGGCTCCTGGCATGCCTACCAGGTCAACCGTTCCAACAACGGATCGCTGATCACCTACAAGTGCACGTCACAAGGATTCAGTGGCGAAACTCCACTCGGCGAGAAATTCGACGCCAAGTTCGACGGCAAGTTCTATCCAGTGGAGGATGATCCCGGCCACACCCTGGTCGCCGCCAAACTGCTCAACCCGAGCACAGTGGAACTCACCCACAAGCGCAAGGACAAGATCGTCAGCGTTGCCCGCCTGTCCGTTGCGACCGATGGCAAAACCCTCCACGTCATCTTCGAGAACAAAGACGCAGGCACCACCACGACGTTCGACTTCCACAGACAGCGCTGAATGCGAATCCTCTTCCTCTGTGTACCCCTGTGCCCTCTGTGGTGAGAGTTCTTTCTCAGCGCGTAAAATGAACGGATGCCTGAAGTAAAACCATTCCGCCTCACGGAGTCCGTGAAAGCAGCGGGTTGAGCGTCCAAGCTGAGTCCAGCGGCGCTGGACAAAGTGCTTGGGAAATTAGCCCGGCAACACGACCCGAATGTTCTGGTCGGCTTCGACCACGCCGACGACGCCGGCGTGTATCGACTGACGCCCGAGCAGGCGCTGGTCCAAACCGTCGACTTCTTCACGCCGATCGTTGACGACCCCTACACCTTCGGGGAGATCGCCGCCGCCAACGCCCTCTCGGATGTCTACGCGATGGGCGGCCGTCCGCTCACTGCGCTGGCCCTGGTCTGTTTCCCTGACAAAGCCGATCTGGAAATTCTCGAGCGCATCCTCGCTGGCGGCCTTTCAAAAATGATCGAAGCCGAATGCACAGTGATCGGCGGCCACAGCATCCGCGACGAAGAAACCAAGTTCGGCTACTCCGTCACCGGCGTAATCCATCCGAAAAAGATCTACCAGAACGCGGGTGCAAAACCCGGAGACAAACTAATCCTGACGAAGGCCCTAGGCACAGGAGTGATCTCAACCGCCATAAAGAAGGGCAAAGCCGAACAGCGTTGGATCGACGCCGCAGTAAAATCAATGACAACACTGAACAAGCGCGCCGCGGAAGTGATCGCGAATGCCGGCCGCGCAGCTGGCCATGTGGGGACGGACGCCTTCGTCCGTCCGGTCGAGCAGAGCTCGACAGCGCCTTCCCCGCAAGCAGCAAGACTCCAGCCCTTCGAAATCCACGCAATGACCGATATCACCGGCTTCGGCCTGATCGGTCACCTCCGCGAAATCCTGCTTGCCTCGAACGTCTCCGCCACTCTCTCTGCCGGCAAAGTCCCGATCCTAGACGGCGCCTTGGACTGCATCCGTGCCGCCCATATCCCCGGAGGCCTGAAGAATAACCGCGACTTCGCCGAATGCCTGGTCGAATACAATCCCGGAGTTCCCGACGACCTCCGCACCATCCTCTACGACCCGCAAACTGCCGGGGGCCTCTTAATCTGCACTCCCGACGGCGAAGCCTTAACGCAAGCCCTGAACCAGGCCGGAGTCCCCGCCGTCCAAATCGGCGAAGTGCTTGCTCTTGCCAAACCTCGCATCCGCGTCATACGGTGAACAATTATCAGCCACGCCCCGCGCCAAAGACGCGCGCGGAGGAGCGCCCCGGACGAAGGCGTCCGGGGCTACACCGACGGGCTTTTCCGCGCACCATCCTTCAATCCTAGGGCATCTATAGAGGAGTACGATTCCGGCCCGACTTCATCCCCCAAGGAGTCATCATGAAAACTCGCTATCTTGGCCACACTGGCCTCGAAGTTTCCGCCGAAGGTCTAGGTTGTATGGGCATGTCGGAGTTCTACTCCGGATTCGACGACGCCGAATCCATCGCCACGATTCACCGCGCGCTTGACCTCGGAATCTTTTTCCTCGACACCGCCGACGTCTACGGCCCTCACAAGAATGAAGAACTCGTGGGCCGCGCCATCAAAGGCCGCCGCGACGAAATCGTTCTCGCCACGAAGTTCGGCATCGTTCGCGACCCAAAAAATCCCAACATTCGCGGCGTCAGCGGCAAGCCCGACTACGTCCGCCAATCCTGCGAAGCAAGCCTGCGCCGACTCGGAGTCAAAACCATCGACCTCTATTACCAGCACCGCGTCGACCCGAACACACCAATCGAGGACACGGTTGGCGCCATGGCGCAGTTGGTCAAGGACGGAAAGGTCCGCTACCTGGGCCTCTCCGAAGCCGGTCCCGACACTCTTCGTCGCGCTATGAAAGTTCACCCCATCACAGCACTGCAGACCGAGTACTCGCTGTGGACCCGCGATCCCGAAGAGAATGGAGTCCTCGCCACCTGCCGCGAACTCGGCATCGGCTTTGTCGCCTACAGCCCTCTTGGCCGTGGATTCCTCACCGGCCAATTCCGCACCTTCGACGATCTCGCCCCGGACGATTACCGCCGCAATTCCCCGCGCTTCCAGGGAGAAAACTTCCAGAGGAACTTAGACCTGGTCCGCAAGGTGGAAGAGATCGCGAAGGAAAAAGGATGCAAGCCGTCGCAACTCGCCCTCGCGTGGGTATTGGCACAAGGCGACGGTATCGTGCCGATCCCCGGCACCAAGCGTAGAAAATATCTGGAAGAAAACGCCGCAGCGGTCGAGATCCGTCTCTCGCAAGAAGACCTTGCCCGCCTCGACGAAGTCTTCCCCAAAGACGCCGCAGCCGGCGAACGCTATCCCGAGCACATGATGGCGTTAGTGAACCGCTAGTAGAAGGTGATCTCGAGGGTGCCCACCCTTGTCGCGCAGTTCGCGACAGGGTGGGGATTTTGACTTTGTGGAAGAGGTTTCATCGCACCTCAAAACTCACCGTCGACCCCGCTGTGACCTTCAGTCCTGCCGCCGGAGCCTGCGACACAATAATGCTCGCTGGAGAAGGCTGCACAGGAGCCGCGGGAGCGGTCTGGCCCGCGCCGTTCTGATCCGCAGGCACCTCCACGATCGAAGCCACGCTCACGTTCCCTAACCTGAATCCCGAATCTTGCAACGTGCGGCTCGCGCTACCCAGCGGCTGGCCTACGAAACTCGGCATCACGTATGCTTGCGGCTCGGCGCCGCTGCTCACCAGCAGGTTGATCTTCGGCGCCACCAACTGCGTGGCATTGGCGGACGGGTTTTGCGCCAGCACCTGATCCGCCGGGATCCCTGCCGTCTCCACCTCGCCCATCGACGCAATCTCCAGACCGCGACGCCGTATGTTCAACTCCGCCGCGTGTTCGCTTTGTCCCGTCACATCGGGAACCGCGACCCGTGTCGGACCCAGACTTTGCGCCACGCGCACCTGCCACCCACGCCGCACCTTGGTTCCGGGTAGAGGAAGCTGCGACATGATCCGCCCCTCAGGGATCTGCGGACTGTAATACTGCCGCTCGATCGATATCTGAAGTCCCAGCCCCGAGGTCGCGCGCTCTGCCTCTGGCGGCGTCAGCCCTACCAGCGGAGGCACCGCCACCTCCTGCCCGTGAATGGCAAACCGCATCGCCGTGAGCCCCGACAGCATGGCCACCACGATCAGCACCAGCGCCAGCATCGCCAATTGAAAAGCAGATTTCATCGCGTCTTTGTCGCCCTTGCTTGTATTTTCGAGCAAGTCGTGCTCGTATGTACGCTGAACGGCGGGGGTTCTGGACCGCTTGAGTCGTGAGGAAACCGAGAAAGAGCGGCCCTTTAGAGGCGCATAACTGGGTCCCTGCGAATACGGGCGTTAGCCCCGTGATTCTATGGGAATTATATATTCCGCATGCATCCGCCATGCCTCGATTGCAATCTTATATGAGTAGCCGCGTTCTACCCATGAGGTGCGCCATGACGCAGTTTTCCGAGTATCATATCCCCGTGCGGCCTTCGTTCTCACTTTCGGTGGCTTTTCTGACTGCCTTAGCGGTTGGCCTGTTCGCTGCCCTGCCCGCCAATGCCCAGATCAACGGCGCACCCGCTTCGGTAACCTCCCCGGGCTTCGGAGGCCACGCTGTAAACGGCCCGCCCGCCAGCGTAACGTCGCTCGGACCTCAGGGCTACACTCCGCAACATCACCCCCCGCTGACATCGGCAGGAAATGGCTTTCACCACGACGGCGACCGTGATGGCCATCATCACCGCAGCCAGGACTCTAATTTTGTCGGTCCGACCTGGTACGCGGTTCCCGTGCCTTACGCCGTTGAAGGCGCCCCCGCGGACGACCAGCAACAAGAAGCCGCCGACGATGACGCCGATTACCAGGGCGGTCCTACAGTGTTCGATCGCCGCGGCTCCGGTCCGCGATCGTACGTGCCGCCGGTGAAAGATACTCCGCCCGCGCACACCGCCGAACGTACCAGGGAAGAGGCTCCGGCCGTAGAACCAGATCCCCCGCTGCCGCCTACGCTTCTGGTTTTCAAGGACGGGCGCACCGTGGAAGTCGCAAATTACGCCATCCTCGGCCAAACACTGTTCGACCTCACGCCCGGACGCCGGCACAAATTCGCCATCATGGATCTGGACCTTGAGGCCACCCGCAAGCAAAACGACGAGCGCGGCGTGACGTTCCAACTGCCACAGACGATCCAGGCAAACTGAACCAAGAATCGGCAACCAGCAGTGTCTGCGTCCTCCGCGGCATTTCTCCGCGTTCTCTGCGGTGAAGAGCTTGAATGTGGAATCACCGGCCACACTAAACACGCTTCTCCGACAGCCCCATTTCTCCCGCTATCGTGCTATAATTACAACAGTTCCCAGGGCACATAACATCCTGTAGAAACAACCAGTTACATGGATCGAAGAGTGGCCGGAATGCCCGTTCAATCGGAACTTGATTTAGCTCGTAGCTCACTGCTCGAAGCTCATTGCTCATATGCCTGACGATCAGAATCCAGAACTCCCCTTGACTCCTCCGCCGGGTGGCGACGGTACCGGCCCCGGCGCGCTGAACATTCAACCCGTCAACATCGAAGAAGAGATGCGCCGGTCGTATCTCGACTATTCGATGTCGGTCATCATCGGCCGCGCGCTTCCCGACGTTCGCGACGGACTCAAGCCCGTGCATCGCCGCATTCTCTACACGATGCAGCAGATGGGCCTGTATCCGAATCGCGCCACGCGCAAATGCGCCCGCATCGTCGGCGAAGTCATGGGCAAGTATCACCCGCACGGCAACCTCGCCGTTTACGACGCTCTCGTCCGCCTCGCCCAAGACTGGTCGATGCGGTACCCGCTGATTTTTGGTCAGGGAAATTTCGGCTCCGTTGACGGAGATCCTCCGGCAGCCGACCGTTACACCGAAGCCAAGCTGGCGCAGGTTTCCACCGCGCTGCTCGAGGATCTCGATAAAGACACGGTCGACTTCCATCCCAACTACGACGGCAGCGAAGTCGAGCCCGATGTTCTGCCCGCTCGCATTCCGAACTTGCTGATTAACGGCTCCGACGGAATCGCGGTCGGCATGGCCACGAAAATTCCGCCGCACAATCTGACGGAGATCGTCGACGCCACCATCACGCTGGTCAACAACCCCAACGCCCAGCTCGCAGAAATCCTGAAGTTCGTCCAGGGCCCCGATTTCCCCACCGCCGGCATCATCCACGGCCGCTCGGGAATTTTCGAAGCCTACCGCACCGGGCGCGGACGCTTCATGATGCGCGCCAAGGCCTCCATCGAAAGCATCAACAAAGATCGCCAGTCCATCGTGGTGACCGAGATTCCTTATCAGGTCAACAAGTCCGTCCTGATCAAGCGCATCGCGCAACTGGTCAACGACAAGGACATTGAGGACATCTCCGACGTGCGCGACGAATCCGATCGCGACGGCATGCGCATCGTCATCGAACTGAAGCGCGGAGTCGAGCCCCAGATCGTCCTCAACCAGCTCTTCAAGCACACGCAAATGCAGGAGAGCTTCTCGATGATCCTGCTCGCGGTGGTCAACGCACAGCCGCGCGAGATGGGCCTCATTCAGGCACTCAAGTACTTCATCGAGCACCGTGTCGACGTTGTCCGCCGCCGCACCGCCTACCTGCTCGCCAAAGCGAAAGACCGCGAGCACATCCTCGAAGGCTACCTGAAGGCCCTCGATCATCTGGACAACGTCATCGTCATTATTCGCGGCAGCGCCAACCGGGCTGATGCCCGCGAGAATTTGATCGCGTACTTCGGCGGCAAAAAGATTGACATCAACACCACCGGACGCGCGCCCCGGGTCGATCCCGAAAAGCCCTTCAGCGCCAAGCAGGCTGATGCCATCCTCGAACTGCAGTTGCATCGCCTGACCAAGCTCTCGATCGACGAAATCTCGAACGAGTTGAAGGAAGTTCGCGACAACATCGCCGAGTACGAATCGATTCTCGGCTCTGAGAAGAAGCTGCGCGGCGTCATCATCAAAGAGCTCGAAGAAGTGAAGAAGCTCTACGGCAACGACCGCCGCACGCGCATTGAAGATGAAGCGGCAGAAATCGTCCTCGAAGATCTCATCGCCGACGAGCAGGTCGCGGTCACGGTCAGCCACTCCGGCTACCTGAAGCGCACGCCCATCTCCACCTACCGCATGCAGCGCCGCGGAGGCACGGGCCGCACCGGCATGAAGACGCGCGACGAAGATTTCGTCTCGCATCTCTTTATCGCGAGTACGCACGCCTACATCCTCATCTTCACCAACACTGGCCGGGTTTATTGGCTGAAGGTGTACGAGGTCCCGGACGTCAGCGCCGCCGGAAAAGGCAAGCACATCGGCAACCTCGTCGGCCTGCAGCCCGGCGAGACGGTGAAGACGCTCGTCGCTGTCCGCAATCTCGAGGAAGAAAACAAGTACGTCTTCTTCGCGACGCGCAACGGCACCGTCAAGAAATCGGAAGTCCGCGAATTCATGCACGTCCGCTCCAATGGCATCAACGCCATCGGAATCGACCAGGGAGACGAACTCGTTGCCGCCCGCATCACCGACGGCAACCAGATCATCTTCCTCGCTAGCCACGAAGGCATGGCGGTCCGCTTTGACGAAAGCCACGTTCGCCCCATGGGCCGTTCCGCCTTCGGCGTCCGGGGAATCGATCTGGCAAAGGGTGACTACGTGGTAGGAATGGCGACCACGGTGAAGCCTGGCGCCGCCACGGACCACGTAGCGACAGCCGCCTCGGCTGTCCCGCGAAGCGAAGCGAGCGGCCCAGTCGAGCCGGAAGCCATCGATGTAGCTGTCAAAGGCGACCTGATCCTCTCGGTCACCGAAAACGGCTTCGGCAAGCGCACTCCAGCCGACGAATACCGCTTAATCAATCGCGGCGGCAAAGGCGTCATCAACGTGAAGACGACCGAACGCGTCGGCAAAGTTGTCGCCATCGCCCAGGTCGATGAAAACTCGCAAGTCATGCTGATCAGCCATTACGGCAAGATCATTCGCATGGACTCGACCACGATCCGCGAATCCGGCCGCAACGCGCAAGGCGTCCGACTGCTACAGATGGAACCCGGCGACCGCGTAGCCGCAGCAGTAGTGATCGCTCCCGAGGAAGAAACCAACGGAGGCAACGGCGGCACGCTGATTCAGTAGGTTTGTGTAGGGGCGGACGCCTTCGTCCGCCCCCGGCGCGAAACGCGATTGTCCTCTCACCGGGCCACGTCGAGTGCAACGTGCAAGAGCATTTCAGCCGCACCCATCGCAGAGCCAGCATTTCGATCCTCCTTGGCTCCTTCCCGTCTGCCATGTAGAATGCGTCGGCTCCATTCGCAAGGGGCGAACTGCCACAAAGGAGAAATAATGAAACGTTCACTGTTGATGGTTGCAATCGTTGTGGGGATAATCGGGGCTTGGTCCATCGGACGGCTTCAGGGACAGGCGCCAGGTGACAAAGTCATCTTCGTTTCCTCAAGTAAGGCAAACTACACAGCAATGCAACCCGGTAACCCGGCTGTTACCGCAGCGGCTGTTTGGGGAGACGCCACCGCTGGCGCGCACGGAACATTCAGCAAGTTCGCGCCCGGATATGATGCGGGTATGCACACTCACACCAACGATGTCTGGATTGTCGGAGTCAAGGGCGCGTATCTATACAAAGACGAAGCGGGCGAGAAGCGTATCGGCCCAGGTGACTTCTTGCGAGTGCCCGGAGGACACAAACACTGGAGCGGCGGAGACAAGAAGGAAGGGGCAATTTTTTACGAAGAGTCTTCAGGCAAGTTCGATTTGATTCCTGCAAAATAGTGACGGTTTTGTGTCAGGGGCGGACGCCTTCGTCCGCTCCGGCGCGAAGCCCGCGAGACTCACTCTTACTTGGTCGAAGTTGTCCTCTGGTTTTTGACTTCGAGCTCGTTCACAACCTGCTTCATGTTCGGTACTTGCTGCGCCAGTTTTTCCACATTCGAGCGTTGGCCTTGAGAAGGAACATCGCCTTTCAAGGTCACGACTCCGTTATTCACTTCATAGCGGACAGCCCGATTCATCCTGTGCTGCACGAGCATCGCTTCCAGATTTTGGCGATGCCGGAATCGAGTTCCGAGTCAACCTTCTTGGCCGTGCCTTCGTCACCCTTCGGACGTACTCCGATCTCGTCCGCCACGACGGCCGAACCAGCCTGTGCTTTGGCGATCGATTCCGCGTGCGCCTTCTCGTCATCCGGCGCAACGTTGCCCGACAACGTCACCACGTTCTTGTCGCGATCCTGGCTCACGCGCACATCCGACAGTCCAGCACCGTCCAAGGCATGACGGATGTGGTCCATAACATCGGGAGCTTTTGTGTTCGTACAGGCAAAAGTAATGGCAAGCGCCATTCCTATCAGTAAGCTATTGAGTGATTTCATAATTATTCCCCTCTTCCGGCGGAGCTGATCGACACCCCGATCCGGCTGATCCGAGCGCTTTCTGCCATCTTGGGCAGAGCAGCCGGTCTCAACTATCAACTGGAGAATGTAGAACGCGGTAAGGGGTCAATTAAGGAAGGCTCGAACCAAGGACTCATACGACCCTCTAGACCTCGCCAGATTTTGTGTAGGGGAGGACGCCTTCGTCCGCCCCGGGCGCGAAGCGCCGGTGAGGTAGCCTGCCGTAATTCCGGCTCGACGATGCTAGAGGTTTGGGTCCGTGGAATCCCACCCTTGCGCAAAGAACGCGCAAGGATGGGCCACCGGGCCGTGATAACGACCGTCACTTTCCAAACACAAAAACAGAACGACAATGAGGGTGAGAAATCAATGGAAAACCAGCGAGATGATAACGCCAGAAGGTGGCTCATGTGGGGCCTCCTGCTTTCATGGACTCCTCTCATCCCCGTAGCCGCTGGATTACTCGGGAACCCTCATGGCAGATACGCTCTAAGCGGGGTCAGAGACCTAGCCGGGAGCGTAATTATTGCATTCACAATATTCGGTTTGCCGGTCACGGGTCTGTCACAAGTTGCCGCCATCATCCTTTCTGGCGTGTGTATCTGGATGTTGCTTGGCGAGGTTGTAATGCGGTAGCGAATAGCTGTCGTAACCTCCCGATTTCGCTCATTGACCCAGTTAGCGTAGATATCGGCCTGTCTTAGAATCACGACGTTCGCTTCCTGTATTCGAATAGGGTACGGTGGGAGAACAATGGGCATGCATGTGTCTACAAGGCCGGGAGACCAGTGACAAAGATTTGGGAAAGGCTCTATGTCGGGAGTCTCAAAGATGCGGTACAACTGGCGCGTTCCAATCCGCGGCGTATCGCGACCGTCATTTCGCTTTGCCGCCAGAAGGCTGTTCCGCGATCACCGAAGATCACCTACATCCACATTCCAATCCCGGACGCGGCTCCGATCTCTGCGCAAAAGTTGGAAGACATCTTGTACGCCATGGCGATAGGCGTGCGGAGAGGCAGCGTGCTGGTGCATTGCCGCGAGGGCATGAACCGATCGCCGATCCTGGTTGCAGCATGGATGGATCGTTGCGGCTATGCGGAAATTGACAAAGCATTGTCGGAGATTGCAAAACTCAGGGATCTCGCACCTTCGCGGGCATTGTTGACTAGCGTACGGGACTCACTGCGCAATTGAAAATAGAAGGATATCCAAAGCGCCGGCGGAGCATCGCCATTTCACTCAAAATCCGCCGCTAGAGCCGGGGGTCTCCACAAATTCCCGAGCCCAGAGTACCGCTGCGCGGGAGGGGAAAAACTTGTTAATGAGGCAATCATGGAGATTGGAGTCGAGGTCCGCGCAGCAATCTTTGATAACCGCTAGGCGGAAATCGGCATCGGCAGCCTCGACCAACGTCGAGAGAACGACGCCGCTGGTGGCAATGCCGAGCAGTACCAGCGTATCAATATCATTGGCACGGAGGATCATGGCGAGGTCCGTTCCGGCGAATGCGCTGACGCGATGCTTGGTAACGACGATTTCGCCTTCTTTGGGAGCGATCGCAGGAGGGATCGCTCCGAGCGGCCCTTCAAACAGTTTCTGGTGCTGAGCAGAGGATTTAATAGCCCCGAAGAGAACATTTTGGGAACTAACCTCCGGCAGTCCGGGCCGAAAGCCAACTTGGACATGGATAACCGTCATTCCAACGACACGCGCATGATTGAGTACGCTTGAGATGCGGCCCAGAAACGTGTCTTTGTCGTCTTTGAGGTAGACCGAAACGATGCCGCTCTGGCAATCCATGCTAAGGACGGCGGTGTGGGCCGGATAGATCGGAAAGTTGGCAGACATCGGGCACTCCGTGCGGAGAAGAGTCTTCGCTGGACTGCATCTTAACCCAGCGGCAGTTTACCGTCTTGGCGAACGGTTGGCCTGCCCTCGCGTTCTAAGCACGGGTGGGAACCCTCGGGCCTTATCTCTTAACGGTTCGCCTTGAAACTTTGAGGTCCTTGCACAAAGCACAAAGAGGATGGGGCGCTCGCGCAGCTTACCCCAGCGGCTGAAGCCGGATGTTTGACGGACCTATGGCTCGGCTTGAAGCCGGGCCCTTTCAAACCATTACTTTGAAACACGGATTTGTGCTAGGGCTGACACGTGCTAGGGCTGACACGTGCTGGGGCTGAACGTTGCATTCCCCCGTGCCGTCGTATTATCGTTCCCGCTTGTCCCGAACTCCGGTTCGAGACCAAACTCGAGCTTATCTATGACCCTTTATCACTTGCTCGCACTCGTCCTCATCTCGATACTCGTCTTCACCGCCGCCGACGACCTCCCCGCACCTCTCGTGGCCAAAAAGATCCCCCACGTGACCGAGATCAACGGTTACAAACTGGTCGACAACTATTTTTGGCTGCGCGAGAAGAGCAACCCAGAGGTCCGCGCCTATCTCGAAGCCGAGAACGGCTATACCGACGCGGTAATGAAGCCCACCGAGCCCTTACAGAAAAAACTCTATGACGAGATGCTAAGCCGGGTGAAAGAAACCGACGTCGAAGTTCCCTATAAAGAGGGCGACTTCTTCTATTACATCCGCACCGAAGCCGGCAAGCAGTACCCCATCCGCTGCCGCAAGAAGATCAGCGCCGACGCCTCCGAAGAAGTTCTCCTGGACGTAAATGAACTGGCGAAGGGTCAGGCCTTCATGACGGTGCAGGCCTTTGCGGTCAGCACTGACGGAAATCTTCTGGCCTATAGCTACGACAACACTGGATTCCGCCAGTTCAATCTCGCAGTCAAAGATCTCCGCACCGGTCAAACGCTCGTCGATCATGCCGAGCGCGTCGGCTCTGTAGTCTGGGCCAACGACAACCGCACCATCTTCTACACGCAGGAAGACGCCACTTCCAAGCGCCAATATCGCCTCTATCGCCACATCGTTGGATCATCAGACCCCGACACACTCGTCTACGAAGAGCCCGACGAGAAATTCACGGTTCGCGCTTTCAAGACGCGGAGCGAGACGTACATCATCATGGAGCTGCGCAGTCACACGACGAGCGAAGCGCGCTATATCCCGGCCAAGGATCCCGCAGCGGATTGGAAAACCATCGAGCCGCGCAAGCAGGGCGTTGAATACTACGCCGACCACAACGCCGATTCTTTCTACATTCGCGCCAATGACACAGGGCGCAACTTCCGACTCGTGACCGCTCCCGTCACCGATGCCGGCAGCAAAAACTGGCATGAGGTCATGGCGCACAATGCGGCCATCATGCTCGATGAAATGGATCTGTTCAGGAACTTCCTGGTCCTGTACGAGCGCGAAAATGGCCTGCCGCAAATCCGCGTCGTCGACCTGCGCAACGGGCACTCCCGCCGCCTCTCATTCCCCGAGCCTGCCTATGATGTCCGGCCCTACACGAATCGCGTGTACGACACCACGGAATTCCGCTACGGCTACGAGTCTCCCATCACTCCGGCTTCGGTTTTTTCCTACGACATGGAAACCGGCGCCTCTCAGTTGTTGAAGCAGAAAGAAGTTCCCGGCGGATACGATCGTCACAAATATGAAGTCGAGCAGATCTACACCACGGCTTCCGACGGCACAAAGATCCCAGTCTCCGTGTTGCATCTGAAGGGCGCGAAACTCGACGGCACCGGCCCTCTCTATCTCTACGGATACGGCTCCTACGGCATCTCGCTCGACATGTGGTTCAGTTCCAATATCTTCAGCCTGGTCGATCGTGGAGTCACGTATGCCGTAGCCCACATCCGCGGTGGAGGCGAGATGGGAAAGGCCTGGCACGACGCAGGCAAAATGATGAATAAGAAGAACACGTTCACCGATTTCACGGCCGTCGCCGAAGACCTCACCAAGCGTGGCTACGGATCGAAAGACAAGCTGGTTATCGAAGGCGCCAGCGCCGGCGGCCTGCTCATGGGCGCCGTCCTTAACCTGCGCCCCGACCTGTTTCACGCGGCCGTGGTCAAAGTTCCGTTCGTCGATGTGATGAACACCATGCTCGACGAAAGTCTGCCGCTTACAGTGGGCGAGTTCGAAGAATGGGGAAATCCGAAAGAGAAGCCGGCATTCGATTACATGATCACTTACTCGCCATATGACAACGTCGAGGCGAAGGCGTATCCCAACATGCTGGTGAAGACGTCGTTCAACGACAGCCAGGTGATGTACTGGGAGCCCGCAAAATATGTCGCCAAGATGCGCGCCACGCGCACCGATCACAACACTCTGATCTTCAAGACGAACCTAAGTCCAGCCGGCCACGGCGGCGCTTCAGGAAGATACGACCGCCTCCACGAGGCGTCCTTCGACTACGCCTACATCCTCACCCAGATGGGAATCACGAACTGATTGTGTAGGGACGGACGCCTTCGTCCGTCCCGCGGGCAAAGCCCGCGTCCTGCCCACCTCCATCGGATCAAGCCCCGCCTCCTCTTTGCTTCTCTGTGCCGTCTGGTGAATGCTCCTCAAATCAACCCCGTCTTCAATCGTCGCAAGAAGTCTTCCCCCTCGGCCTTCGCCCGAGCCAACGTCTTCGGGTCATTCCGATACTCCAGTTCGATTTCCTGCAAAAACAACTCGACCGCATCTTTCGGCTTGAACCCCTGCGTGACCAGTTTCCGGATGCGCCCCGTAAAGCTGTCCTGTTCCTGGACCATGTCAAGCCGCGCCAAATGGTCCGCACATTTGTGCTCGCGAAACTTCGCCGCCGCCAGACGGTCATACGCCGTGCGCGCGTCGGCCTCGCTCAGCAAAGTCGGCAGCGGACTATTCCACTCGCATTGCGAGCACGTCCATCCCTGAAATGTACGATTGGAAGTCCAGATTAATTCGCGGGCAGTCTTCTCCTGCAGCGACCGATGATCGGAACTGCCGTAATTCGCCACTCAGCCACTCCCGCACCCAACGACTAGCGTGGCCCACGATAATTGTTGAGATAAATGGTAGCGCGTGCCCCGGGGCTTGAAAACTACCAAAAAACGGTTCAGTGTAGGGACGGGCGCCTTCGCCCGTCCCCGCAGGCGAAGCCCGTGTCCAGGCCACCTCTGGTGAATCGACTCTAAACGGGACCGATACCAGCGGGGGGAAGGCTGGCGCTTCAGCGCCGCGTAAGATCGGCACGACAATTGGGCTTTTAGGCCCGAGGAACTACTTCGCAAAGTAATAGTCGAACGACTTCACCGCCGTGAACTCATCGTCCCGAATATCGAACACCGTATACAGCTTGGTCACGTGCAGCACGTCGTGCACCTTTTGCGTCAGGTTCAGCAACTTCAACTCTCCCCCGGCATTGCGCACCGTGGTGAACGCTCCCACCAACTCACCAACTCCCGAGCTGTCGATGTAGTCCACATCTGCCAGATTCAGGATGATCTTCTTCTTGCCCTCGGCAATCAGGTTGCGAACTGCGTCGCGCAGGAGATGAATCTCTTCTCCCAGTACAATGCGGCCGCGGATGTCGAGAATGGTGACGTGAGCGACTTCCCGTGGTTTGATAAGTAGCGGCATGAAGGACGGGCACACGCCCGCTGGCCGGAATAGTAGTGCCTCCCCCCAGGCAAGTCAATGTCCTAGCCAGCACCATCCGCGGCGGTTCACTGAGAATGTGGGGAAACGCCTTCGTCCGTCCCGCGGGCGAAGCCCGCGTTCGGTAGCGTCCGTCACCACGATTCTCAAAGGAGATTCTCAGCCCAAGAAAACCGCTTCATTACCGCGTAACGAGAAAGAAAGGAAGAAAAAGATATCGAAGCTTCAGCCGCCCGTCAGGAATGCGCCCCGTGCGCCCGCCCGTCCAACTCCACCGCCGGCAGCGCCACGTTGTCCCTGATCTCCTGAATGGGCGATGTCACGATCGGCATCGGATACTGCGGATGCCGGAACTCCAGATGCATCCCCCGCCCCACAAACTGCAGCTTCAGCATGGACCCGCCCCAGGTCGACCCCGAGATCGCCACCTGCACCGGCTCCGGACAAAACTCCGGGTGCCCCGACAGCAGCGCCTCGCTCCCACCCAGCAGCACCGCCTTGTAGCAATGATGCATCGTCTGAATCTCCAGTACCGTCGACGGAGGCAGATCGTTCAGAAACACGCCGCCTTCAATCTCCGACTGGATGATCCCTCGGTTCACTTCATCGGCGAGGTTCGGATGGGGGTTAAACATACAAACGGCCGGACTTCAGGGTACCGGGTTTTCCGCCACGGAACAAGGGACCTTTGGTCCGTACCAACAAGCGAAAGATCATCACCTTTAGACGGATCAACCGAGCGCGAGGTTGCAGACTTTGTTGCCGCCCGCGGAGTGAGGGCCGCCGAGGGCAAGCCCCGTGTGGGGACGGACGCCTTCGTCCGTCCAGCGAAGGCGAAGCCAAGCACCCCAGCCACGAACCTCGTCTTAGAAAGCCACACAGAGATTCTGAAGCTACCGTGGAAGAGCGCCGGAGTCTATCGCGCAAAAGTGGCCCGAATCTATCGTGGAGGAGCCGCCCTTCAGGGCCGCGTTAAGCGTCCTAAAGAATCAGGGCTTTAGCCCCCTTGCTCATCTCGCCCGTGCCCACTCCGATCCCGCCCCAACTCGACCCTCATTCCCTGATAAAATACCCGCAAGGGGTTCCCTAACACATGCCAGTACCTGTTTCTCAAATGTGGACCGTCGCGAGCTACGTCCTCCGCCAAAAGCTCGCCGGACGCAAGCAATATCCGCTCGTCCTGATGCTCGAGCCTCTGTTCCGCTGCAACCTGGCTTGCGCCGGATGTGGCAAAATTCAATATCCTGCTCACATCCTGAAGAAAGACCTCAGCCCCGAAGAATGCTTCCGCGCGGTCGACGAATGCGGCGCCCCCGTGGTCTCGATTCCCGGCGGCGAACCCCTCATGCACCCGGAGATCGACAAGATCGTCGAGGGCCTGGTTGCCCGCAAGAAGTACATCTATCTCTGCACCAACGCTCTGCTGCTGAAGGAGAAAATTCACCTCTTCAAGCCCAGCAAATATCTGACGTTCAGTGTTCACCTCGACGGCCAACGCGAAGAGCACGACCTCGCAGTCTGCCGCGAAGGCGGATACGACATCGCCGTCGACGCTGTCAAAGAGGCTCTCCGCCGCGGATTCCGCGTGACCACCAACACCACGCTCTTTGACGGCGCGAATCCGAAATCCGTCCGCGCCTTTTTCGACGAAATGATGGACCTCGGCGTCGAAGGCATGATGCTCTCCCCGGGATACTCCTACGACAAGGCTCCTGACCAGAAGCATTTTCTCGGCCGCGCCCGCACCCGTCGCATGTTCCGCGCGATCCTCTCGAACCGCAAAAAGAGCTGGCAGTTCAATCTCTCGCCGCTCTTCGCAGAATTCCTGATGGGCAAGCGCACCTACCCCTGCACTCCCTGGGGAATGCCGACCTACAACGTCTTCGGCTGGCAAAAGCCGTGCTACCTGCTGCAAGACGGCTACGCGGAAACTTTTTCAGAACTGCTATCGACGACAGAATGGCAGAACTACGGCACCGAATCAGGCAATCCCGCCTGCGCCAACTGCATGGTCCACAGCGGCTACGAAGCCAGCGCAGTGAACGCCACATTCAGCTCGTTGGGCGGATTTCTCGCCACAGTGAAAGCGACACTATTCACGACCTACAAAGACAAAGAGGCGTTGAGGATGTTGGAAGAACGGCAGGCTCCGGTCAACCCGCTAATCCAAATCGCGCCTCCAACCGACACGCTGCAGGAAACGCGCGCCTGAAAATGGATCATGTGGCGATGGCCGCCTCGGCCGTCCAAGCGAAGGAAGCCGTGCCCACCCTGCAATGCCGCGATGTTCGGCAATCGTAACTGCGGGAGGCTTTGAGTAACGTCTTGCTCCCCGATCATGCCTCAAAGCCCCAAGCTGAAGGACACGCAATGATAGCCAAAGAAGCCGGAGATGTAGAACTGAAGCGGCAATATCTTGGGAAAGCAATTGAAGAGTACGAATACTCTCCCGCGTCGGAATATGATAAGACGCAAATGAGTTCAAGAGCTGCTGAAGTCGCAACACTCGACTTCGATTACGACGATCCCGAAAGGGATGTGGACTTGTGCAACACCGACAACGCAGCATGAGTAAACGCGCGCGTTTGGGTCCCTAAGGCGTTGCTGGACTCAACCTCGCCGGCTGGACTTGAAAGAAACAGGGAACCATGACAGGCAAAGAAGCTGGCCACATCGACCAACATCCCCCGCACGTCAACCCCGACGCGCTGGAAGTCGCTCCCGGCACTCAACACGAAAATCTGGAAGGCTGGATCCCGAGAGTAGCCAGCGACGAAGACCTCCGCCAAGCCCTGGAAAAAGCCTTCGACTATCGCGGCGACATCACTATTACCCGCAAAGATGGATCCAAAATCGAAGGCTACCTCTTCGACCGTCGCACCGCGGCAACGCTGAAAGACTCCGTAGTCCGCCTCTACCCGAAAAACTCGAACGAGAAGGTCGCGATCTCCTATGCCGACATCGCTGCCCTGGCCTTCACCGGACGCGACACCGCCGCCGGCAGATCCTGGGAAGCCTGGATGAAAAAATATGCCGAGAAAAAAGCCAGCGGCGAAAAAGACTTGAGCCTCCACCCCGAACCGCTCGAGTAGTCACAACTGCCCGACCGGAACGCTCTGCACGTCAGACAGGTTGATAAAGCGGTTCTCACTCAAAGCTCGCACCTACTTCCCAAAACCCACCCCATCCATCAACTCCTCCACCTCATCGTCGGTCCCGCCAATCACCGTAATCGACACCGCGTACCCCTGTGCCAAAAACGCCAGCGTCGACTGCCGCATCACCCGCGTGCCCACATCTTTATGAAAATCCCCTCGCACCACAACCTTCGTCCCCATCTCCATCTCATAAGGCTCTTCATCCACGATGAAACCCTGGGCCTTCGCCACCTCGGTTACCGGCCCAAAGTACTGCGCTGCCTCCTTCAGCCCCGGATAAGTCACAACCTTCTCTATCGCGATCACGATCGACGAGTTCACGTCCTCGCCCTTAGCGTCCGGCGGCCGCGAAAACGCCGCCAGCAACACGCGTCCTGGTTCTTCCTCTGTGGACCTCTGTGCCCTCTGTGGTAACGATTTTTCTTCCGACGCGGCCGACCCTGGCCCGGGGTCGTCCTCCCTCACATTCATCTCCTCAGTCCGCAGCACCCACCCCGCAGGAACCTTGCAAGACAAACCCAGCGCCCGATTCCGATAAACCCCAGCCGCCACCGTGCCTGCATCGACATCCGCCACCAGCCGCGCCGACGAGCCCTTCGTATGTTTTGAGGAAGAAGAAGGGGAAGACTGAGACGCCCCCGAGCCCTGCGCCACAGCAGCCACCGACACAGCAACCAGCACGAAGCAGATTAAAGCCCTGCCCTGATAAAACCTCATGCACTCATGTTACGCGAGATTTACAGATCAAGAAGTCGAGCGGCAATCGACTCTCTCCCACTCACTCCACAGGGTACCCCGCCCTGGTCGCGCAGTTTGCGACAGGGTGGGGATTTTGACTGTCGGGCCTCCGGACTGTCGATGAAAACAAAGCCGAACAGTGCGCTCCCGCCCGGAGATTCTATGCTGCCCTGCCCATCACAACCTGCGTGCAGTGCGCGCATCGCTTCGCCTCGATCGGAATTTCACTCAAACACTCCGGGCACTTTTTGGTCGTGGGTGCCGCCGCGGGCTCGGCCTTGTGCATGCGCGCCAGCAGCCAATTCACCGGTACCACGACAAAAAAATAGACCGCTGCCGCAATCAACAGAAAGGAGATGACAGCATTGATAAAGTCGCCAACGAGAAAATCGCTGCCCCGAACGTTGTATTTAAGATTCGAAAAGTCCGGCAACTTCACAAGAGCTCCGATAAATGGCGTCAGTAAGCCTTTTGTCAAAGAACCGACCACCCCGCCAAAGGCGGCGCCAATCACCACGCCCACCGCCATATCCACAACATTGCCGCGCAGGATGAATTTCTTGAATCCGTCGAGCATAACCTAGCCCCTCCGAAATTGAAGTGCCGCCAATGTAAGTCACGCTCGCCCCCCGGTCAAGCATGACCCCCGGCAAATGACCCCCGGCAAATTCGGCAATGGGAGAGCAGGTGGCGATGGCCGCCTCGGCCGTCCAAGCGATGGCGAAGCCGGGCGCCCAACACAATTCTGGCCATGGGAAACCTCACCGCGATTATCCGAGAAGGCAGCCAGAGACAGCTCCGCCTCGGGCTCCTGACATTAACCCCAGCGTGCATACTCTGGGGAATTTTTTACTGGACACGAACGCACCTTCAGTATATTCTGTCTGTACTGAAATAACCGATATGGCGGAACTGACTGGATTGCAGAAGCAGTACATCCTTCACTGGGGCGAGATGGGCACCAAGTGGGGCATCAACCGCACCGTCGCCCAGATTCACGCGCTCCTGTACCTCTCCCCCAAACCGGTGCCCGCCGAGGAGATCGCCGAGACCCTCAGCGTCGCCCGCTCCAACGTCAGCACCTCCATTCGCGAGCTCGAGACCTGGGGCATCGTCCGCGCCGTGCACGTGCTCGGCGACCGCCGCGAGCATTACGAGTCCATGAAAGACGTCTGGGAGATGTTCCGCCTCGTCATCGAGCAGAGAAAACGCCGCGAGATCGATCCCACGCGCGAGATGCTTCGCCGATGCCTGGCTGAACTGGACCCAA
Organism: uncultured Acidobacteriota bacterium; assembly: GCA_963836945.1. GTDB lineage: Bacteria > Acidobacteriota > Terriglobia > Terriglobales > Acidobacteriaceae > Sulfotelmatobacter. Next base: position 706,695 of record CAWILL010000014.1, on the reverse strand, counting down.
AAGAACCCGGGGCCGATTACACGCGCCAACGCCTGGAGGCTATGGCCGGATTTTTCGAGGCAGTCACCGAATTGCACGATCAGATGAAACGCCTGCCCACCGGAACGGTCAGAAAGCTGTTGCGCATGGGAACCAAAATGAGAAAGAAGGCGAGCTAAATTTTTTTGGTGGTGTAGTTCTGTGTATACAGAAATGTCTGACGCATAAGTCACCGGAGGCCATATGCATACGGAATGGATGACGCGGGCAATCTGGGGAGCGGGCGCGGTGCACTTGGGCATCATCGCAGCAAATGTTCCTTTGCCAGGCCGGTTGCGCGTCCGTCAGCGGCTGGCAGGAGTGCCCCGCTTCGTGCGTCAGATTTTTTACGTGCACTGGCTTTACATCGTGATCGTGCTGGGAATGTTTGCGGCATTGTGTTTCAGGTTCGCGCGTGAGTTGGCGGGAGCCACCGCGATGGGCCGCTTCCTCAGCGCCTTCATGGCCGCGTTCTGGTTGTTGCGGATTGGCCTGCAGGCTTTCTACTACGATCGCGAAATCCGGCGCCAGAACCGGGCCCTGGACGCCTTGTACATGGTAGCGCTGGTTGTGCTGGTAGCGGTGTTTGGCGTGGCCGCATTGCGGCCCCTGTGCATGGTGATCTTATGAACTCACAAGATCGGGCTTCGTTAGCGATGAAGGCGACAACCATCGAGGGGACATGGCCCCAGATGTGCGCAGTCTTTGGCGCCGTCATTTGGGCCGGGGTCGCGCTGCTCGCGCGAATCGGCGTCGCGCCGATTGGAGCCATCGAGTTGATGTTCCTCTTTGCTCCCCTGGTCATCGTTCCGCTGGGGATAGAGTTGGGGCGCGTAATGGGCAGCGACACTCTGCTTACCCGTTTTGCGCGCAGGATTCAGCCGCTTGCGGCCGCGCTCGCCGTCGCCGCATTGTGGCTCCCGCCGGGACGACCGGCCGGCGCTTTGGCTTGCGTGTGGATGGTCGTTTGCTTGTCGATGACTATTGCCGCGATCATTGATCTTTCATCCCTCCCCAAGTCGCAGCCCGAGAGCAGCACTCGTTCCACAATGCAGCGAATTACGGTTGCCGTCGCACAACTGGACTTGGGTGTCGGCGGAGCCTGGCTTGTGGCTTCACGTTTGGGATTGCGGCCGATGGGGATTCAGGAGCCGATCGGGTTGCTGACAGCGGTACACTTTCACTATGCAGGATTCGCAACGGCGATGATCGCGGCCGCGATGCTGCAGTTCGCTGCCCAGCGCCAAGACTATCGGTGGCTGCGCTGGCTCGTGGCTGTCGTAATAGGCATGCCCTTGATCGTCGCACTCGGGTTCGTGATCTCTCCGCAGCTGAAACTGGGAGCGGCTGCGGTGTTCTCTGTCGCAGTCGCGGGCCTGGCGGTGGTTTTGCGCTCCTGCGCCAAGAGGCTCGATTCGCGCACGGCTCGTGTCCTGCTCTACGTCGCCTCAGCGAGCGTCTTCGCCGGGATGGTGCTCTCGACTGCATACGCGGTAGCCGATTTCCGTGGGAGTGTTGTCCTGCCGATTCCGCAGATGGCGCGCACGCATGGAATTCTGAACGCGGTGGGATTCTGCCTGCCGGCTGTGCTGGGATGGCTGGTGGAGAACGACGCCACCTCGCAATGAGTTCTTACCCTTACCGGTCTGACGCGTGATCAATCGTCGTTAATGTCGGTCGCGCATCACACCGCGTTCAACCATTGTGTCTAGTGGCGAGGGTGGCGAGGGCGCTTTTGCAGACGGCACGGTTCTTTTCTCTACGCGGCAAAACTGCCATATCAACGTTCAGCTAGCAGCTGCCGCTGACGGACCTTCCGCAAATGCTCCCGCTGACGCTACACGAGCCTATCGACGCAGCGGTCGCTTTCACAGTAATGCTGCAACTTCCCGTGGGATTGGGCCCGTACGAAATTCCGCCCATTCCCGAAAACGTAACCGGAAATGCCAGCCCATAATTCTGCAGATTGAGCTGGGTCGCAAACGTCACGCTGGGATTTCCGTTGAACGTCACATTGTCGACCGCGCAAGCTGCAGGTGTGACCGTCAGCGTAGAGCTGTCGCTACCGTTCCCCGAATTGTCCAGCGTGTAGTTGAAATCCCCGCTCACGCTGATGGTGCCTCCGTTCGGACAAGGGCCCTGGTACGTAATCGGAATATTGCACGACTCGCCGCTGTTCGTGACGGTGCATCCAGACGATTGCGCGGGCTGGGCGCGCTCGAGAATCTCTCCCAGAGACGGTCGCGTTGCCGCCGTACTCGTGCCGGTTGGAGTAAGTCCGGCCACCATCGCGGAGTTTAGCGCGGTGAATACTTCCTGGGAAATTGCCTGCGCCTGTGCTTGCGAAAGGGTGTGGCTCGAGCCGCCGCAAGTGATGCCGAGAAGCGAGAGTGACGCGAGGGCTGCGATCGCGCATGTGGCGCGGAAACTGGCGTTGCGAAGCATGGGATGTGCCTCCTGCGGTCGTTATATAGGCTGCACCCTGGGTTGAGGACCCTGCCTGCCGATGCTCACGGCGACGCCGACACGGTCGAGACAGCGGCGAGCGTGGCAAGAACACTTCAGAGTGCATCAGTATGTTCCTTCTCTTCGCGATCTCAAGCAATCAAAATTTGCACCGCGCGCGCGACATTAACTCGCGCGGTACTTGACAAGCGATGCGATGGAGTTCTGAATAGAGACTCGCGATGAAATCCAGCCGAAAGATTTCCACACGACAAAAAATTTTGTGCTAGTATCCACGACTGGTCCTGCTTTGCGCTTCGCGAAATTTTTTGCCGCAACGGTTAAAACTGGCGCATTCCGCAGTAAAATTAGCGGTTCCAGCTCCTGATCAACGGAAGTTTTTAACAGGCGCTCTCACCCAGCCACGGGACGCCCATTGGTGAAATTCATATATGTCAGCAACCGGCACAACGACCCTCTCCCCGAACCCTTGGGCGCGCATTCTCGATGCTCTGGAAAAAAAGATTAACCGTCATTCTTACGACACATGGCTTAAACCCACTCGCTACAGTCACTCGAGTGGAGGCATTCTGTTCGTTCGTGTTCCCACCGTGGAGTTTCGTCACGCCGGTGACAAGTACGCCGACCTTATTCAGGAAGCCATCGACGTTCTCGGGCTCGGATTCAACGATGTGAGGTTCGTGACCCCGGAAGATGATCCCGCGGCAACTCCCATACGGCATGATGGCGGCCTGACGTCCGGATCCGCGACAGCCGGGCCCTCGCAATCCCGCTTCGACTGGGATGGCGCGGCGCAACTGAATCCGCGCTATACCTTTGACGCCTTCGTCATCGGCAGCGGCAATCAGTTTGCCCACGCCGCTTGCCAGGCCGTGGCGGAGCGTCCCTCCAAGGCTTACAATCCGCTCTTCCTCTACGGCGGCGTCGGCATGGGCAAGACTCACCTCATGCAAGCGATCGGCCACGAGATCAAGCGCCGTACTCCGCACGCCGCCATCTGCTACGTCTCCAGCGAGAAGTTCACCAACGACATGATCAACTCGCTGCGCTACGACAAGATGACCACCTTCCGCGACAAGTTCCGGAACGTCGACGTGCTGCTCATCGACGACATCCAGTTCCTCGCCCAGAAGGAGCGCACCCAGGAAGAGTTCTTCCATACCTTCAACGCTCTGCACGAGTCGATGAAGCAGATTGTCATCGCTAGCGACCGCTCCCCCAAAGAGCTCGCCGAAATTGAAGACCGCCTGCGCAGCCGCTTCGAGTGGGGACTGATCGCCGATATCCAACCGCCCGACCTCGAAACCAAAGTCGCGATTCTGCAGAAGAAGGCCGAGCAAGAGAAGGTCACGCTGCCCACCGACGTAGCGCTATACGTCGCATCGAACATCCGCTCGAACGTTCGCGAATTGGAAGGAGCCCTGATCCGCCTCGTCGCCCACTCCTCTTTGATCGGCGCCGAGATTACGCTCCCCTACGCGCAGCAGGTGCTCAAGAATTTCATCGACTCGCAAGCCCGCAAGGTCACCATCGAATCGATCCAGAAGATGGTTGCCGAGCAGTTCGGCCTGCGCCTGGTCGAGATCAAAGCGAAAAACAATTCGCGCGCAATCGTCTATCCGCGGCAGATTGCGATGTACCTGGCGAAGCATCTGACGGAAGCTTCACTGCCGGAAATCGGACGCCAGTTTGGCGGCAAGCATCACACGACGGTGCTCCACTCCGTCGAGAAGATCGAGGAGGTCCGCAAGAACGATAAAGATTTGAACAGGTTGATCAATAAACTGACCGAGCAATTAGGCGGATAGATCGCGGGGCTGCGCGGGATTTCCACTAGTTCATCAAGTCTTCCTCGCTGGTCCTTGTGGATACGATGTGGAAGTTGTGAATCAACAGAGTGAAACTGATTTTAGCGGCAAGTTACAGTAGGGGCTCCGAAGTGAAGTTGTCCGATTTCTCACATCAAGGTTGCGGTGGGAAGTCGGTGGAAACGGGATAGTTGATAAAGTTTTCCACATTTCCGCACCGCCTACTGTTACTGCTGGTTTTATAGCTTTTGTATTTGATATAAGGAAGTAATCGAAGTAGCAGGTTTGAAAGGGCGCTTTAGGCGCGCCGCAGGGGAGACGAACTTTATGCCGGTGGAGGCCGCCGTTGCCGCGGGTACCATGGAGATCACGGTCAGCAAGTTCGAGTTGCTGCGAGAATTGACCGCCACGCAGGGTGTGGTCGAGCGCAAGACCACCATTCCAATCCTGTCCAACTATTTATTCGAGGCTGCTGGAGACCGTCTGTCGCTGACGGCAACCGATCTCGATCTCAGCCTGCGAACCTCCTGCAGTGCCAAGGTCAAGAAGGATGGCTCCTGCACCATCCCCGCCCGCAAGTTGCATGACTATGTAAAACTGCTGCCCGATGCCGATATCACCATCAAACTGCTGGATAACCACTGGGTCAGCATCCGCTGCGGCCGCTCCAATACCAAGATGGTGGGCATGGCGAAATCCAATTTCCCCAGCCTTCCCGTCTTCCCCACTTCAGGCGCCATCACGATTCCGGCGCAAGTCCTGCGTGGCCTGATTGCCCGCACCGGCTTTGCGATTTCCAACGAAGAGTCGCGCTACACCCTGAACGGCGCGCTGATGCTGCTCAAGCCCGAATCGATCACAATGGTCGCGACCGATGGCCACCGCCTGGCACATTGCGAACGCGCCGGCGAAAAGTTCGAGGGCGTCTCCGGCGAAATGAAGACCCTGGTCCCTAAAAAGGCGATGGACGAGTTGAAATCTCTGCTCGACTCCACCGATGCCGAGACGGTCGAGTTCGCGAAAGATGAATCCACGTTGTTCTTCCGCATCGGATCCCGCCTGCTCACCTCGCGCCAGTTGACCGGCCAGTTCCCTAACTTCGAAGCCGTACTGCCCAAGGACAACAGCAAGGTGATCGCCTTGAATGCCGACGAATTGAATGCAGCGATTCTCCGCGTGGCCCAGTTCGCCGACGAGCGCTCGCGCGCCGTGCGCATGCGCCTGGAAAAGGGTGAGGTAAAGCTTTCGGCCTCTTCGACGGAAGCTGGCGAGTCCGAAGATTCTCTGGAAGCTCCCTACAACGGAGATCCTCTCACGATCGGCTTTAACGCCGCGTACCTGGTCGATTTCTTGAAGGCCGCCGGCACCAGCGAGGTGCGCCTGGAGCTGAAAGATCCCCAGTCAGCAGGCCAACTGCGGCCAGCCGAGGGCGACGATTATAAGTATCGCTACATCGTCATGCCGATGCGCATCTGAGGACGATAGATTCACTCCCCAAGGGCATCCACACTAGTTCGGCGGCGCATTCGAAGGATCGCTCAGCGTAATCAACTTCCCGGGCGGGTAATCGGCCGCGCTGAGCGGAGCCTCAGGGTTCTGCGTCACGATGGTCAGCACCTCTCCGCTACGCACCCCTTGAATGGTCAGTCTCTGACTCTCAACAGCCAATACTCGATAATCCTCGTCAAAGATTTTCCGATTCTTCGGCTTCATACCGGATTGGGATGCAGAATCCCCCCCGAAGGACTCCCGTTAAATTTTCATAAATTTGCCGATCCCACCTTGACAACCTCGATGGTTTTGAGCTCATTACGACGAACCACGTAGAGACCACCGCCTCGGCTGTCGCGCCCAAGCGAAGCGAGGCGGAACATGCCCAACTGTCGAATGCTTGTCATTCCGACGAAGGGCGCAGCGCCAAGGAAGAATCTGCTGTCCCCGTCTTCACCACGAAGCGATTCGGGGTGCCCCATCCTTGTCCGTGCGTTTTTGCACGGACGGGGTGGGGTCTTTGACTTTTGATCGGCATCCCACAAGCCGTGCCGCGACCGACGCAGCTTGCCCGGAGCGCCGCCGAAGGCGCCGTCCCGATGAAGCGAACCGAGGCGGAACTCGCCCCCATTTTGCGCCGAATGCCTGTCAGACGAAGAACTTCTGCTCGGACGAAATGTCTCGTTCGAGCGGCATTCTACAATCTAAAATCTGTGATCCATGCACCCCGATCGCATCGCCGAACTGCTGCAACCGTTTCTTGCGTCATCAACCCTCTCATTCGTATCTTGTCATTCCGAGGCGCGAAGCGCCGTGGAATCTGCTGTCCTCAGCCCCACCCAACTACGATATATATCGACGTACATCGATATACTTAGCCGCTGGAACGCCCGCATCAACCTGACAGCCATCCGCGACGAAGAACAGATTGTCACCCGCCACTTCGGAGAAAGCCTCTTCGCCGCACGCCACCTTTTTCCTCCGTGTTCCTCTGTGCCCTCTGTGGTGAAAGGTTTTGAAGTGGCCGACGTAGGCTCCGGCGCCGGATTCCCCGGCATCCCCATCAAACTCTGGGCCCCTGAAATCTCGTTAACCCTGATCGAATCAAACCAGAAAAAGGCTACATTCCTCAAAGAGGTGGCTCGCGCCCTTACATTGACGAACGTCAATATACGATCCACCCGCGCCGAATCCCTGGCCGGCGCGTCGTTCGCCGTGGTGACCCTCCGCGCGGTAGAGCGCTTCCAGTCGATCCTGCCAGTGGCAGCCAACCTCGTCGCCCCAGATGGCCGTCTGGCTCTCCTCATAGGCAAGACGCAGTTGCCGCAAGCGCAATCGGCCCTTCCAACCCTGAGCTGGTCCAATCCCACCGCGATTCCTGCATCCCGGTCCCGTGTGTTTACAATCGCGTGTAAGCGCTGAAGGCGTGTAGGGCGCTCCCGTCGATCCAACAAGGAACTAAGTGGGATGAACTGTAAGGCTCAGGCTTAGATCGAGCCACAAGCGGCCACGAATACCCTAGGATTGCCTATAAAGTGGGAAAAGCTATTTATATGTTGAAAATTACAACAGATCAGTCTTCAGTTTTCCACAGTGTTCCTGCAGGAACACTTCTCAGGTTTTACACTTTACAGTGCGAAGGATAGCGAGGGCACGAATGTTCCTGCAGGAACATTTTCCACCCAATTAGTTCTTGTTCCTGACTGCTCTCACGTCGGCCGGGGTAGCAATTGCCAATCCGAAGAAGTGTTCCTGCAGGAACACTCGGACCGAAATCTTCCATAGCGAGGCCGGATAGCGCGTCATGTGATCCGGTCGTACGCTGTATCCTGATCCATGACCGCGCAAAGTGTTCCTACAGGAACACTTTTTGGTTTCTAATCTATAAAATGTTCCTGCAGGAACATTTGGACTGGTTTTGCACATTTGCACAACACTTATCAATTGAATTGATCTCTGAAGAGAAGTATGCTGCGTGTGGCTCTGCTTCTCCTAACAATTCCATGGGACGCGTAATCGCTGTTGCCAACCAGAAGGGTGGCGTCGGTAAGACTACGACTGCCATCAACCTGGCCGCTTCCTTTGCGGCTGCTGAAGTGAACACGCTGCTCGTCGATTGCGATCCGCAGTCGAATGCCACCAGCGGCTTAGGGTTCGCGAAAGATCCTGAGCGCGTCAGTTCCTATCACCTCCTAATGGGGGCGGCGACTAGTGAAGAGGCGCTGCTCACCACAGAGCTCGAGCAGCTCTGGCTGATTCCATCGCACAAGAACCTGATCGGCGCAAACCTTGAACTGGTTGACGCTGACCGGCGAGAGTTCAGGATGCGTGACGCAATTGAGCCACTACGCGATCGCTTTCAGTTCATCGTGCTGGACTGTCCGCCTGCGCTCGACCTGCTCACGCTGAACGCGCTGGTTGCTGCTGATGCTGTGCTGATTCCCATGCAGGGTGAGTACTTTGCGCTGGAAGGTATCAGCGAGTTGCTGGATACGATTGAGCGGATACGTGCCGCACTGAATCCTGCGCTGGACATCGAAGGCGTGGTGCTGACGATGTTTGACAAGCGCGCGAACCTGGCGCAGCAGGTGATGACTGAGTTGAAGAACTATTTTGGCGATAAGTTGTGCCACACGACCGTGCCGCGCAACATCAGGCTGGCCGAGGCGCCCAGCCATGGCAAGGCGGCGCTGGTCTACGATCCGCGATCGAAGGGCGCGGAGAGCTACATCAAGCTGGCGAAGGAGATCATTGAGAGGCAGCCGGCGGCTGTAACACCTCAGCCGGCTGAGAACCTGGCTGCGTCAGGGCAGGCCCCGGGCGTGGGACCTCAGGCCTCAGAAAAGCCGATCACCACAGAGGGCACGGAGGAACACAGAGGGGACGCGGCCGTTGAGGAGATCGCGCCGGCGGAGATGGACAAGAGCGCTTAGTATATTGACGACCGTCTATATGATAGATCGATGGATATCGATGTACAAAAATAGAAATGCGAAGATCCTTCGGCCTGCGAAAGAAGGCAGGCCTCAGGAGGACAAGAAAGAGGGGACGGAGATCGTGACGACGGCTACGGCGGGGCATCTGGCGGGGCATCCGGAAAAGGATAAAGAGAAGGTGGAGAAGCGGCGGGCGCTGGGGAGAGGGTTGGAGTCGTTATTGCCGGGGCCGCGGGTGGTGAGACCACCGCAGGCAAACAGTGCGCTGGATGTGGCAGCGGCGAGCGCTGTTCCGGTTTCGAGAGTTAGCACAGGGGCTGAAGCCCCGGGCTCAAGTGGTACTGACGCGGCCCTGAAGGGCCGCTCTTCCACCGTGGCGACGGCAGTGGAACCGAATCCGGGGGATCGAGCGCCGCACACTGCCGAACTTCGCTCGGCCGGACAGCCGATGGCGGCTGTCCCCACAAACCCTTCCAGCCTGGCGGCTGCTCCCTCCAACCCGGCGGCTGTTCTTACAAACCCTTCCAACCTGGCGGGCGTTCCTGCAAACCCCTCCAGCATGGGGCCTGTGCCTGCAAATTCCTCTGGCTTGGCGGTTGCGCACGCGAGTGCTTCACCGGGCGTTCATGCCGCTAACCTTCCACCGGCGGTTCATGGTGCTACTGCTCTTGCAGAGTCGGCGATTGCTACTGGTTCCGTTGACTACGATCCCTTCGGGGATGCGCCGAAGGGTGAAGTGATCGAGATCCAGGCTGTGGCGGATACGCGAATGCCTTCGAATCTGGTCGTGAACGTGGCCATCGCAGACGTCGACAAGAATCCGTTTCAGACGCGGTATGTGGACGATGACGACGCGCTGGAGGAGCTGGCGGATTCGATCAAGGCGAATGGGGTGGTGCAGCCGATCGTCGTGCGTCCTGCGACGGAGCAGGGGCGGTACATCCTGGTGATGGGTGAGCGTCGACTGCACGCCTCGAAGAAGGCGGGGAAGACGCACATTCCGGCGCTGGTGCGGCGAATTTCGGAGCAGCAGGCGGCTGAGATGACGATCATCGAAAACCTACAGCGCGAAGATCTGAGCCCGCTGGAGCAGGCGCAAGCGTTTCGCGTCCTCAGCAGCCAGTTCAATCTGACGCAGCAGCAGATTTCCGAGCGGGTGGGTTTGTCCCGCGTTTCGGTGGCGAACTATATGCGTCTGCTGAAGCTGCCGCGGGAAGTCATGGAGATGCTGGCGGAGAAGCGTATCAATTTCTCACAGGCAAAAGAGCTTTTGAAACTGGGAGACAATGACCGGATCGCGGAAGCGGCACTGTATGCGGTGAAGAAGGGGATGAACATCGAACAGATCGAGATGCTGGTTCTGCGGATGGATGGGCTGCTCGATCCTCTGCCCGACATGCCGGGAGTGAAGAAAGAGAAAACCGGCGGCGGGGCGCGGTGGGTGGATCCGAATGTGCGGTCGGCGCAAGTGGATCTAGAGCGGTTGCTGGGAGTGCGGGTGCGGATTCGGGATCGCAAGGGTAAGGGAAAAATCGTGATTGAGTATTCGACGGTGGATGATTATGAGAGGGTGGTGGAGATGTTGAGGGGGAAGAAGTAGTAGGCAGTTGTCAGTTCTCAGTTCTCAGTTGTCTAAGCGGCCGCCTGGTGGCCGCCTTTGTTTTTTAGGGGAACAGGGTCGTTGATAGGTAGAGTGGGGAGTGATTGTTCAGGCAGATTTGGTGGGCAGGACGGGGGAAGGCTGGTGTGATTTTGGCTTGTGGGTGGGAGCTTCGGGTGGGTTACTGTTTTAGTTCCTTGAGCGGGGATGTAGATTGGGCCAAGTGCGACGCCCCGCGAGGCTTCTTCTAGGCGAAAGACAGCAGATTCCTCCTCGGCGCTGCGCGCTTCGTCGGAATGACAAGGGGTTTGGGGGTGGGGCGGGGTCGACAAAGATTCGGTGGTGGTAGGGAAGAGAAGCATTCGGCGGTTGGACGGGTTCCGCCTCGCTTCGCTTCGGCGGGACGGGCGAGGCGCCCATCGCCACATGGGATTTAGAGTGCGGCCTGGAGATTTTGGGGTTGGGCTGGGTCTTGATCGAGGGGGCTGGGGATTTCGACGGACACTTTTGTGCCGGTGGAATCGGAGTGGATTTCCATGGAGCCTTGAAATTGGCGGATGCGTTCACGCATGCCGCGGATGCCGAGGCCGGATCCTCCAGAGCTGACTTGGCGGAGGCGTTCGGCGGACATGCCGGATCCGTTATCGCGGACCTCGGCTGTAACGTGAACTTGCGAGCGCGACATGATGATCGAGGCTTTCGTTGCGCTGGCGTGGCGATGGATGTTGGTGAGGGCTTCCTGGACGAAACGGAAGAGCATGAGTTCCAGATCGCGGGGAAGCCGCCCGAGATCGTCTGAGATTTCGACATCAATGTGTAGAGCGGTTCTTTCGGTGATGCCTCCGGCGTACCAGCTGATGGCAGCCTGCAATCCACTTTCGTCCAACAGCGGCGGATGAAGGAGGTAGGAGGTCGTGCGGATATCACCGTGGAGTTGGCGGACGGTCTCGCGGATTTGTTCGATGTCGGCCGCGAGTTCCGGGGAGGTCGAGGCCCTCTGGAGCAACTGGTCGACTTCAATCGCCAAAACGGCCAAGGACTGACCGGCGCAGTCGTGAAGTTCACGGGCAACGTGACGGCGCTCTTCGTCGCGAAGGCGCATGAGTTGCCAGGAGAGTTCCTGCAGCTCGCGAGTACGGGAGCGGACCTGGTGGTCGAGGGATTGAGAGAGGCGGCGGAATTCTTCTTCTCTGCAGCGGAGAGCTTCGGCGGCGCGAACCTGCGCGGTGATATCGCGAGCGACCTTGGAAGCTCCGATGATGTTTCCGGCAGAGTCTTTGACAGGGGAGATGGTGAGGGAGACATCGACGAGAGAGCCATCTTTGCGGCAGCGCAGGGTCTGGAAGTGATCGACGCGGTCACCGCGACAAATGCGCGCGATGATGCTGGACTCTTCGTTCCAGCGATCGCGCGGAATGATCAAAGTGATGTGCTTGCCTACGGCTTCTTCGGGAAGGTAGCCGAATATCCGCTCGGCGCTCTTGTTCCAACTAGTGATGATGCCGTCGAGGGTCTTGCTGACAATGGCGTCGTCGGAGGAGTCGACGATGGCGGCGAGCAGGGCGGTGCTGCGTTCGGCGCGTTTGCGGTCAGTGATCTCGCGGGCGACTTTGGAGGCACCAACAATGCGTCCGGAGGAGTCGCGAACCGGGGAGATGGTGAGGGAAATATCGATGAGGGTGCCATCTTTGCGCTGGCGGACGGTGTCGAAATGCTCGATGCGTTCGCCGCGCCTGACGCGAGAGATGATGGTGTCTTCTTCGGGAAGGCGGTCTTTGGGGATGATGAGGGTGATGTGGGCGCCGATGGCTTCCTTAGAGGAATAGCCGAAGACGCGCTGGGCAGCGTTGTTCCAACTGGTGATGATGCCGTCGAGGTTCTTGCTGATAATGATGTCGTCGGAAGAGTCTACGATGGCGGCGAGCAGGTTGCCGGCTTGAGCGTTGGGGCCGGGCTCGGAGACTTGAAAGGCCATGCCGGTGCGTTTGCTGTGGCGATCTTCGAGGGTACGCTCGATGATGGGAACCAGGTTGCGGGCGAGATCGGACTTGCTGCAGAAGGCACGCGCGCCGACCTCTGCGGCCTGGTGGGAGATGATTTTGGGATCGTTCTGGCTTACGAGGATGACGTCGACTCGTGGCCTCTCGCGGCGGAGGATGCGAGCGGCGTCGAGGCCGTTCATGCCGGGCATGCTGACGTCCATGAGGACCACGTCGGGGTTCGTAGCGCGGGCGAGTTCGACCGATTGCTGGCCGTCGCCAGCCTCACCGCAGATTTCCCAGCCTGAGTGGCGGGAGAGCATGGTGGAGATGACGCGGCGGACGCGGGCATCGTCATCGACTAGAAGAATTCTCGCCTGGGACATTTCTCTCGATCGCAAATTTCCCTTAGGAATACTCAAGGTAACTTGTCATTGTGACAGTCATAGGAATAAAGCGGGCATCGGGAAAATTCCCCTAACGGTGTAGGGGGTTTACAGTAGGCCCGGGAGTTAAGGAGTGGTCTTCAGGACGATTTCAGAGGAAGGAGTGTAGGCGCTGGAGTGGTTTACGCTCTTCGACTCCCTGACGAAAGCGAGAGGTTTTCGAGGGCGTGGGCAGCAGATTCCTCCTTGGCGCTTCGCGCCTCGTCGGAATGACAAGGATGGTGGGGGTTGGCCGGAATGAGGGGTTGGCGGAATGATAAGAGTTCGGCGGTTGGGGCAGTTCCGCCTTACTTGGCTTCGGCGGGACGGGCGAGGCGCCCATCGCCACATGGTCCATGATGGGTGAGTGTGGAGGGGCGCTTGGCTTCGCCTTCGCTGGACGGACGAATGCGTCCGTCCCTACACGAGACGTTGCGCGTTACTTTCGTTTGGCGGGTGTTACCTGAGGGGGCGGCGGCGGGGGGAATCTTTATTAATATCAGCGAAGCTGTCGGAACTGGGACGAGAATGCGGGTCTCAGAGAGGGGCGTTCCGAATGAGGGTTTCGCGAGGTGTCGGGTGTATTTCGCTTGCCTGCTTGGTGTTGATCTGCGCGGGCTTCTGGTTGCATGATGGCGGGGCGCCTGCCAATCCGCCGAGCTTTGCAACCGCAAATCAAATCACACATGACGGTTTAGCCAAAACGGCGGTGCTATCCGACGGGTCGGCGCTCTATGTGGCGGAGGAGAGGGACGGGCATCAGGTCATCTCCAAGATCGTTCCGGGCACGGGGGAGCAGTCAACGATTGCGGCTCCGTTTGCCGATGTGCGGGCGATGGATGTCTCACCGGATCACACGAGCCTGTTAGCGTCACCGGCGCACGCCGGGGCACGGAACCGTGAGTTGTGGACGATTCCGTTAAACAAAGTGGCCTCGACGCGGCTGGGAGAATTGGCAGCTGACGATGCGGCATGGTCGCCGAATGCGGAAGAGCTGGTCTCGGTGAAAGGGAACGAGATCTGGATCACTTCGGCGAAAGGGACGAACGCGAAAAAATTGGCGGCGGTGAAGGGGCGGCCGTTTAGTCCGCGGTTCTCCCCGGACGGACAGAAGATTCGATTCAGCGTGAGCGATGTGGAGACGAACACTTCGGCGCTGTGGGAAGTGGGGACGGATGGATCGAGTCCCCACGAAATGCTGGCGGGATGGGACAAGGCGCACGCGGTGTGCTGTGGAGTTTGGAGCAAGGACGGGAAGTCGTACATCTTCCAGGCGACGCAGAGCTGGCCACCGATCACGACGTTGTGGGTCCTGGCGGAAAGCGGTGTCGAGCCGCAGCAGCTGACGGATGGTCCGATGTCGTTTGGGAACCCGTGGCCGGCGGAGAACGACAAGATATGGGCGCTGGGTGTAAAGCCGACGGCGGAACTGGTCAAGTACGATGCCGCGCACGAGAACTATGAGAAAGTTCTTTCCGGAATTTCGGCGACCGACATGGATTTTTCTCCGGATGGGAAGTGGGTGAGCTATGTGTTGATTCCGGACGGGACGATGTGGAGGAGCCGGACAGACGGCAGCGAGAGGCTGCAGTTGACGTTCGCGCCAGAGCGGGCCGCACTGCCGCGTTGGGCCCCGGATGGCAAGCAGATCGCCTACGTGAGCAGCCGGACGGGACAGCCTTCGCAGATCGTGATTATTGGACCGCAAGGAGGCAAGGCGACTCCGGTGTACGCGGAGAAGCACGGGCAGATCGATGCGAACTGGTCGGCGGACGGAAAGCGGATGATTTACGGGTATGTGTTTGGAACGCCGGACATGAGCATCAACATGCTCGACCTGAAGACACACAAGATCACGAAGGTTGCCGGTTCGGACGGATTGTTCAGTCCGCGGTGGTCACCGGACGCGCGCTACCTTGTGGCACTGTCGCTGGATTTCACGAAGGTGATGCGGTTCGACTTCCAGACGCAGAAGTGGTCGACGTGGTTTACGGATGCGGCGGGGTCGGTGAGTTATCCGCAGTGGTCGAGTGACAGCAAGTATCTGTACTTCGACGACATGGTGACGGACGAGGAGACGATCCGGCGGGTGAAGCTGGGCGAGGATCATGCAGAACGCGTTTACGCTCTGCGCCACATTGATCGGTATTTGGGGCCATGGGGGTACTGGGTTGGCCAGGCGCCGGATGGTTCGTGGATGTTCGTGCGGGACCGAAGCACACAAGAGGTGTACAGCCTCAACCTAGGGGTATCGAAATGAGCCGCCTCGGGAAGTTGTTCACGGATGGGAGTGCTCGGTGGGTCGCGCGAACGGGCTTGCTGGTGTGCCTCTTCGCGTGTGTTGTGAGCGTGCCACTGTTTTCGCAAAGTGAAGACGGCGCGGGTGATCGGAAAGTGATTACGCGGGTGGAGCCGAGGTATCCGCCAACGCTGGAGCGGCTGTATATCGGCGGAGTGGTGCGGCTGCAGGTGGATGTCGCGGCGAACGGGACCGTGGAGAGTGCACAACTGCTCGGGGGGAATCCGATTCTGGGACAGGCGGCCATCGCGGCGGTGAAGCAGTGGAAGTACGCTCCGGGGAAGACGAAGACGCGGCAAACGGAGCGGCTGGAATTTGATCCGCACCGGTAGGTGAGTGGACATGTTGTCGATTTGGATGGAAGCCCGGCTTTGCGCCGGGCTTTTTCGTTGGGTGGAAAGCGGGGCTGAAGCCTCTCCCAATAGGTCGTCTCGCCTTTGCACTGTGGCAGGCATCGAATCGCGGTCGGGGGTTTGTCCGTCCCTACATTTGCGCTTGGCTTCTCCGTCGCGGGACAGCCGAGGCGGCTGTCGTCCGTGGGCTTCCTCACAAAAATTCTCTTCGAGCGATCGGGAATCAAGTTTGTAAAAAGTGGGAATTGAAGAGCAGAATCTCACCGCTTTTTCCAGTGTGAGTAAACAAGGCGGGGTCGAGAATCGAGGCTCGTGGGCTAGACCAGCACTCTTTAGTTTGATGTTAACTACTCTGGTTCGGACGATGGCTTTTGAGGTACAGATGCTGGATCACGCGATATTAGCGTCTGTGGCGGAGCAGATGATGAGAGAGCACGAGATTACGGTCGAGGGGCGGAAGGTGCAAGTTTCGAGAGCTGGGGGGCAGCGGTTGCGAACGCTGCGGTTTGTGATGGGCGGGAAGGAGTATCAGGCGATTGAGCAGAATCCGGAGAGGCCTAGCCGGCGGGGGAAGCTGGCGCGGGAGCGGCGGAGGGTGGTGCAGGTGCGCGATCTGGGGACGCAGAACTATGTGGCGGCGGTGGTGGACGGGAAGGTGACGGAGTACAAACCCTGAGCTACCTTGACTAAGATTAATACATTCACCACAGAGGGCACGGAGGGGCACCCATCGGCGATGTGCTCCAAACGCAAGGTCCCTCCACTGCGCTCGCATTTGCTCGCTTCGGTCGGGATGACAATGATTGGAAAAGGCGTATGAACTTCAAACCGAAAATCATTTCGTTCATCTGTTTCGGGCTGTTGGTCGGATTTGCGTGCGCGCAGGAGAAGGAGCAACCGATCAGGTTGCATCCGGAGAATCCGCATTACTTTTTGTATCGCGGGAAAGCTGTTGCTTTGGTGACTAGCGCGGGGCATTACGGGGCTGTGATCAACGGTGAGTTTGATTATCACAAGTATCTTGCGGCTTTGGATGCTGCGGGGATGAATTACACGCGCGTGTTTGGCGGGTCGTATGTGGAGGAGCCGGGCAAATCGTTCGGGATTCGTCGGAATAATTTGGCGCCCGAGGCGGGGAAGTTTGTGGCTCCCTGGGCGCGGAGTGAAGTGGCGGGATATGCGGGTGGGGGGAACAAGCTGGATCTGGCGAAGTGGAATCCAGAATATTTTTCGCGGCTGCATGATTTTTTGGGTGAGGCGGCGCGGCGGGGGATCGTGGTGGAGATTGGGCTGTTCTCTTCGCAGTATGGGGAAATGCAGTGGAATCTGTCTCCGTTCAAACGGGAGAACAATGTGAACGGGACGGACGCGATCGATTGGAAGAAGGTGAATACGCTGGAGAACGGGAACATTCTGGGGTATCAGGAAAAGTATGTGCGGAAAGTGGTGCAGGAGGCGAGTGCGTATCCGAATGTGATCTATGAGATTGCGAATGAGCCGTGGTCGGATCGTCCGGTGCTGACGGATGTGGTGAATCCTTATTTGTTTACGGGGCGGGATCAGTATCCGAATTCGGTGGATTTGCCGGATGAGGCGACAATGGCGTGGCAGGCGCGGGTGGTCGAGTGGATTACTAACGAAGAGGCAGGGCTGCCGAATAAGCACATGATCGCGCAGGATTGCTGCAATTTTCGCTATGCGGTGCGCGGGGTGCTGCCGGGAGTGAGCGTGGTGAGTTTTCACTACGCGTATCCGGAGGCGGCGACGCTGAATTATGGGTTGGGGAAGGCTCTGTCGTATGACGAGACGGGGTTCCTGGGGCAGAGTGATGACGTGTACACGAGGCAGGCTTGGAATTTTATGTTGGCGGGCGGGAGCGTGTTCGACGGGTTGGACTATTCGTTTACAGTCGGGCATGAGGACGGGACGGATGTGGAGGCGAATGGACCGGGTGGGGGAAGTCCGGAGTTTCGGCGGCGGTTGAAGATCTTGAGCGAGTTTTTGAACGAGCTGCCGCTGGTGGATCTCAGGCCCGATTTCGATTTGGTGAAGCATGCTGAGGGAGTGGTGACGCATGCGCTTTCTTCGCGGCGCGGTGAGTATGCGATGTACTTGGATGGGAATGGGCCGACGAAATTGAGTTTGAGTTTGCCGGCGGGGGAGTATGCAGTTTGGTGGATCGATGTGGTTTCGGGGGTGAACAAGGATGGTGGGACGTTCAAGCATGCGGGCGGGGAGAGGACGATTACGAGTCCGGCGTTTCGAAATGGGATCTCGGTGCGGATTTCGCGGAGGGAATCTAGATAGTTATCGGTGGGACCAGGGGACAGTAATTGGGGCAGGAATTGCGGTAGAGGCCGTGGTTTTAGGGATATTGTGGGGTGCGGGCGAGCAAAACCTTGAACCACTAAGGGCACGAAGGTACACGAAGAAAAGGCAAGAAGAGTCAAAATCCCCAACCCCGTCGCCAAACCGCGACAAGGGTGGGGCACCCTTAGTGACTTTGGAGAGGTTACTGGCGTGCCAGCCACGGCAGAGCCATTTTCAATGCTGAGTTCGTAGTAGAGACTGTGGGTGTATGGCGCAAGAATCTACCAACAGAAAAGATAGCCTCAGGGTTGAGAAATTGTCGCTGCTGGTGTTGACTCTCTGCATTGTGGTGCTTGTGTACGTGCTGGTGGCTCGGCCTTTCTAGAGCAGTTTCCTCAAATAGTCTCGTACGACTGTGTCGTCCGCTGAAGCGGACTCGATTTCTTTCCAGTTCGTTTTCCCGGCACTTCGTGCCGGGCTTTCACATTCTGCCGCTTCACGGCTGGCACAACGGTTGCGCTTCGGCTCGTGGTCGATCCTTTGTCTCATAACAAGCGTTCCACGCTGCGAATAGGAATTAGGACTTCGGAGGTTGACGGGTGGGACGGCGAGACGCCGCCCCCACAGCCGGCGGGGACGCCGGCGCTACCTTCGACGGTGTTAGCACCCGCTACCGTCCAGCCATCAGACTTTTTCGTGTATCTCAGTTTCGCTCCAGGATGGCGGCGAAGAAGCCGTCGCAGTTGTGGATGCCGGGGATGGTGCGGAGGTAAGGGCCCTTCGTCAGCGATGGGGGATCAGGCCAGGTCAGGACTCCTGTCGATCGCAGGCGGTCGAGTTCGGCGCGGCAATCTAGCAGGCTGAGACTCGGATCTTCCGTAAGAGCTTGCTCTACCACGCCTTCGTTTTCTTCTTTCTCCAGGGAACAGGTCGAATAGATCACGCGACCGCCGGGGGCGAGTTGGGCGACGGCGGAGCGGAGGATCGCTAGCTGACGGTCATGCAGTTCGGGGAGATCTTCTGGCTTGAGGCGCCATTTGATTTCGGGATTCCGGGCTAGAGTGCCCGTGCCGGTGCAAGGGACGTCGGCCAGGACGAGATCAAAGGGCTGCGCGATGGGGAGAGTACGGACATCGGCGACGAGAGTTTGAACCTTCGTATCTGCAAGGAATCGCTTTTGCATTTGGCGGGCGCGATGGGGGTGGATCTCGACGGCGGTGATGGTGGCTTCGGGATTCAGGTCGGCGATGGCAAGCGTCTTGCCACCGGGGGCAGCGCAGCAATCCAAGACTTGCTCGTGGCCCGGACCAGCCAGGGCGGCGATCAGTTGCGAGGCTTCATCTTGAATGACTGCGTGGCCGCGGCGAAAGGATTCGGTCTTCGTGACATCACCTGAGTTGATACGGCGGGCTGCGGAGAGGAGATTCCCCGGTTTGAGGGAAATTCCTTCTGCGGCGAGTTCTTCTGCTGCATTGGGGGCGCGTAGGCGGAGAGTGGTGGGGGGGATCGTTTGGTGGTGTCGGCAAATTTGTTCGGTGGCCTCGAGTCCGTATGCTTGTGTCCATCGTTCTACCAGCCAGACCGGATGGGCGCAGGCATCGGCAATGGCTTGCGGGGAAAAATCGCTCACCACGGAGGGCACAGAGGAACACAGAGGATCTTTGGAGAGTTTGCGGAGGACGGCGTTGACGAAGGGGGCGGCGGAAGCTTTGCGGGCGCGTTTCACCAGTTCGACGCTTTCGTGAAGGGCGGCGCGATGCGGGATACGGTCGAGATAGCGGAATTGATAGAGAGCGAGGCGCAGCGCGATCAGGACTTCTGGGTCGAGTTTTTTTAGGGGCTGCGAAGAGGCACTTGAAATCTTGTCATCGAGAAGAGAACGCCAGCGGAGAACTCCCATGACTAGTTCGGTGGCCAGAGCGTGGTCGGGGGTGGATAGAGCCTCGTACGTGTTGGAGTGGAGGAGTTCGGAGGCGTAGGAGGATTCGCATTCGACCCTGAAGAGGATGTCGAAGGCAGCGGTGCGGGCGGGGGATGCGGGCATGCTCTTCGATTGTACGGAAAACGGAAATGCGGGGCATGGGGAGGGCGGCGGGCTTTTGTGACGTCAGCGTTCGGCCACGGGGGCTAAAAGCCGCATCTTTGCTATGGCTAACGCGGCCCTGAAGGGCCGCTCTTCCACGGCGATGGGATCTTCGGGTCTTATCTCGAGAGTCGATTTACTTTCAGCTGTTTAACGCAGGCTTTGCCCACGGGACGGACGAAGGCGTCCGTCCCTACGCTTACGCTTGGCTTCGCCTTCGCGGGACAGCCGAGGGGGCTGTGGCTACGTGAGCGGATTAGACGCCTAGCGTCTCTCCTGGCTTCGGGTGGTAGCCGTTGATGAAGGCTTGGGCTGAGGAGCGCTTCTTTCCTTCTAGCTGGAGTTCGAGGAGTTCCAGCGCCGTCTTTTTCGCGCAGCCTACTCGCAGGCGATCTCCAACTGCTTTCAGTTCGGATGGTGGGACGGGTTCGCTCGCAGCCTGCGCTTTGAGGATCTGCAGATTTTTGCCGCGGAATTTGGTGAAGGCACCGGGCCAGGGTTGGAAGGCGTGGAGACGGTTCAGGATTTCTCGTGCGGGGCGGGAGAAATCGATCAGGCCATCTTCTTTCTTCAGGATTGGGGCTAGAGTCGCTTGCGTGTCGTCTTGCTGGCGGGGATGGATTGAGCCGGCTTCTAGCCCGCGGAGAGTTTCAACTAGAAGATCGGCGCCCATATCGGCCAGGCGCGGGGCCAGGGTCTCGGCGGTGTCGTCGGGGTTTATGGGGAGTTGCTGTTGCAGCAGGATGTCGCCGGTGTCGAGGCCGGCGTCGAGGCGCATTGTCGTATTGCCCGTAACGGTTTCGCCGTTGGCGATGGCCCATTGGATGGGAGCGGCTCCGCGGTATTTCGGGAGGAGCGAGGCGTGGAGATTGATGTTTCCTAGCGGCGGGAGGTCGAGCATCCATTGGGGAATGATGCGGCCGTAGCCTACTACGATGATGGCGTCGGGCTTGATAGCGGAGAGTTTGGAGCGGAATTCGTCGTTGGTTTTGATGCGGTCGGGTTGGGTGATGGGGAGGTTCAGTTTTTGGGCAGATTGTTTGATGGATGATTGGACGAGTTCGAGGCCGCGGCCTTTGGGGCGGTCGGGTTGGGTTACGACGAGATGGATGCGGTGGCCGGCGGCGAGTTTCTCAAGCGAGGGGACGGCGAAACGCGGGGTACCACAGAAGATGAGAGAGAGAGGCATTGGGTAATTGAAAACCTAAAACGACCACGGGGGCTAAAGCCCGATTTCTTCCGGCCAAGTTACGCGGCCCTTGAAGGGCCGCTCCTCCACGGAACGGTTACAGTTCGGGTTCCTCATGCGAGCACGCAGCGGCAAGCAGTGCCTCGCAAGGAAGAATCTGCTTGTGGCTGGTGGCGTGGCACCGCAAACGACCAGCAGATTCCTCAACGGCTTAACGCCGTTTCGGAATGACAACAAGGTGAGCGGCTAGCAATCGGCTACTCACTCAAGAACTCAATCAATCCAATCGCTCAATTTCCCAATTACCCAATTTCTAAATTTCTCAATTTACTAAATCACCCAATCACCCGATTCCTACCATTCTCCGGCTTTTTGGAGTTTGCGGATTTTGCGTTTCATGAGGTCGCGTTTCAGGGCGCTTATATGGCTGATGTAGAGCTTGCCGTTCAAGTGATCGGTCTCGTGGAGAAAGGCGCGGGCTAGCAGTTCTTCGCCGGTTTTTTCGTAGACCTTGCCGTGAAGATCCTGGGCGCGGACTGTAACTTTGTTGGGGCGTGTGACGTTTTCGCGGAAGTCCGGAATACTCAGGCAGCCTTCACTCTGGGTGTGCTTCCCTTCTGTGTGGATGATTTCAGGATTGATGAGAACTAACTTCGCGTTGGGATCTTCTTTGAAGGTTACGTCGATGACGGCGATGCGGCGTCCGATGCCGATTTGCGGGGCGGCCAGGCCGACGCCGTGGGCTTCGTACATCGATTCGAACATGTCTTCGATGAGTTTTTCGAGATCCTTGTCGAATACGGTGACCTTCTCGGCGGGCTTTTCGAGAACTGGGTTACCGAATTTTACGATGGGGTAGATCATCAGAAGGTTTTGAGTTGCTGGCAGTAGCCTTGGAAGTTGCGGAGGGTTTCGGTCATCGAGTCGCCGCCGAATTTTTCCAAGGCGCAGCGAGCCAGGGTGAGCGCGACCATGGCTTCGGCAGCGACGCCGGCGGCGGGAACCACACAGACGTCGGAACGTTCGTAGGCGGCTTTCACCGGCTCACGGCTGGCGAAATCTACGGACTGCAACGGGCGGCGCAGAGTTGAGATGGGCTTCAGATAACCACGCAGGCGAATTTCTTCCCCGTTGGAGATGCCGCCTTCGATGCCTCCGGCGTTGTTGTGGGTTCGCGAGAAAGCGGTGAAGCTGTCTTTGGCGGTGTAACCGATTTCGTCGTGCACCTGGGAACCGGGACTGAATGCAGCGGCGACGCCGGAGCCAATTTCGACGGCCTTGACTGCCTGCAAAGACATGACCGCGGCGGCGAGTTGGGCGTCGAGGCGCTCATCCCACTGGGCGTAGGTGCCGAGGCCGGGTGGCGCGCCATGGGCTACGACTTCGAAGATGCCGCCCAGAGAATCTCCAGTGCGGAGAACTTTGTCGATCTCTTCTTTCATGCGCTGCTCGATTTCGGGATCGGCGCAGTTTAAGAGAATCTCCTGCTGATCCTGAAGAGCGTAGATTTTTTCCCAGGAGACTTGGTCAGTCACGGTGACGCTGCCGGTAGTTACGACGTGGCTCAAGACTTCGATGCCGAGTTCGCGGAGGAAGAGTTTGGCGATGGCGCCGATGGCGACGCGCGCGGCGGATTCGCGGGCGGAGGCGCGCTCGAGAATGTAGCGGGCTTCGGGGAAGTTGTATTTGAGGGCGCCGGCGAGGTCGGCGTGCCCGGGACGGGGCGAGGCGACGCGCTTGTGTTTGGCGGGATCGCCATCGGCGACGGGGAGGGATTCCTGCCAGTTTTTCCAGTCGCGGTTTGCGATCTGCAAAGAGATTGGCGATCCAATGGTGATGCCGTGACGGACACCGGAGAGGATGTGGGCGGTGTCGGTCTCGATCTTCATGCGGCCGCCGCGGCCGTATCCTTGCTGGCGACGCCAGAGTTCACGGTCGAGGAATGGCTGATCGATTTTCAGGCCGGCGGGGACGCCGGAGAGGAAGGCGATTAGGGCCTCTCCGTGGGATTCTCCGGCGGTGAAGTAGCGCAACATTTAAATTTTTGATTGTACAGGATTAGAGCGGAAATCCGGGGGGATCGCGGTTTTCACGGGTTTGCAAGGAAACCGGTTCTTAACCGCGGAGAACGCGGAGAAAGGCCGCAGAGAACATTGAGAAACCCTCGGACAGGAGGAGAAAACCGGCAGAGAACGCTGCGAGAGCGGTACAATGGTGGGATTGACGTCGGCATTCGGCGCGGTCATCAAAATGGACTGCGCTACTCCAAGTTTTGCCGACCAAGGTAGGAGGAACTGTGTGCCCCCACGCACAGATCCGAAACTATAAGACGATTCGGTGTGTTCTGGCGCATGAACTTGCCTTGGTGCGGCAAGGATTGCGGCGGCTGCTGGAAGACGAACCAGATCTGGATATCGTGGCCGAGGCGGAGAATGGCGCTGAGGCGTTACGGCAGATTCTGGAGCACCGGCCCGAGGCAGTGGTCGCAGACGTCGCGCTGTTCGGATGCGCTCCGGCGCGAGCGGAACAGATGATTCTCGAGGAATCCCCAACCAGCAGGATTGTTTTTTTGCCGAGTCCTAATCAGGATGAGGCGTGGCCGACTGCTTCGGGCAGCGCTAAATGTGCGGTGCGGCGGACTTCTGCAGACGAGTTGGTGACGATGGTCAGGGGCGCGACAGGTGCGCCTTTCGTTGCCACTGATGCTGTGAGCGAGTTGCCGATCGAAGCGCTGGCATCGGGAAAGCGGACGTTGACGGCCCGAGAGCACGAGGTGTTGAAGTTGCTGGCGGAGGGCCGTACGGTGCGGTCGGTAGCCGGTATTCTGGGATTGAGCATCAAGACGGTGGACGCGCACAAATTCAATTTGATGCGCAAGCTGGGAATTCACAATAAGGCAGAGCTGGTGATGTGGGCGATCCAGAAAAGAGTGGTGAAGCTGCCGGTGAATTTCTAGAAGCTGGTATTCGCGTCGCACAGTCGATATCTACGTCGACGA
Organism: uncultured Acidobacteriota bacterium; assembly: GCA_963836945.1. Classification (GTDB taxonomy): domain Bacteria; phylum Acidobacteriota; class Terriglobia; order Terriglobales; family Acidobacteriaceae; genus Sulfotelmatobacter. The sequence goes on along the minus strand of CAWILL010000014.1, from coordinate 682,740 downwards.
GAGCCACAATCGCGACTCCGCAAAAGTCAAAATCCCACCCTGTCGCACAAAACGCGACAAGGGGTGGGGTACCCGCGAAGTTTTTTGAACGTAGGCAGAGTTCTCTTCGGCATGACCCTTCCTTGGGGTTCTCTGCGGTCCAGCGTTTTCGCGAGAACTGCTAGAGCATAACCGCAGAGTGCGCTGAGACAGACCGCAAAGGACGCGGAGAGAAACGGTTGGGATCGCGGAATCGGAGGGCGTGACAGCGGACTCGCGCCCACCTCGTGAGCGTGCTCACGCCTGCTTGTGACGGGGAACACAGAGCCAGGAACAAAGAACAGGTATTTTCAGTTAGGGAGCAGACGAATTCGCAAGCGCCTGCGACTCGTTCCACCGTATTCGGGTATCCCGCGTTTTGCTCGGAAAACGCAGGTTCTGATTGTTCTCCCCCTGCTTTTTTAAGTGACGCACCCAAGGAGTGGCTGCTGGTCCGCAACCTGTAGAGATCATTGCGCCTTTGCAGTACAACTCAGCGCACGTGCGATCCCAGATTCGAAAAGGGGTGCACGCCAGGAGGTGTTCAGATGGGGAATGCCCTCAAGATTGTCACGGAAGCCGATTTTCGCCCAGGCTACCGTCGAATCACTTCAAAAGATCTGAATGATCGTCTGCTGCAATCGACCCCGGCCATTGACGGAGCCGTTTCAGGGGCTGGGTCGGAAATAGATACGGTCACGGCGGAGAGCCCGTGGCAATCGGCTGCCATTTTCAAGGATCTCTCGAAGGCTGAATGCCAGGGAATTGTCTCGAGCGCAGCGCAGCGGCAATACGCCGGCCGTCAGCTGATCGTGCATGAGGGGGATGAGGGCCGAGCGGTACTGATGGTGTTGTGGGGACGGGTGAAAGTCAGCCAAGTCAGCCAAACCGGCGATGAGGTAATTCTACGGGTACAGGGGAGTGGCGAAGTGATTGGCGGCCTGGGGATGTTGCCAGGAGAGAGTCATTCATCCACAATTCGGGCGCTGGAAGCGTGCAAGGTGATGAGCTGGAAGGTGGAAGATTTTCATTGGCTATGCGCCCGGTATCCGGCACTGCAATGGAATGCGCTGCAGATCATGAGTGACAAGTTGCATATATTGCAGGAGTGCTTTTGCGAGATGGCCACGCTGCGTGTGCCATCTCGGTTGGCTCGAACCCTGGTGCGGCTGGCGGAACAGGAGGGCTGCGAGGGCCTGAATGCACCCATCACGTTTACCTGTGAAGAACTGGGGCAGATGACAGGAACGACGCTGTTCACGGTGAGCCGCCTGCTGTGCCAGTGGACGGAGATGGGATTGATCGATCCGGAAAACCGTGGAGTCGTGATTAAAGATGTCGATGGGCTTCTCGCGATTGCGGATGAGAGTCCTGGGCCTGTGAGACCGATCGCCGTCAGATAAGAGAGATCGTTGCTGGTTTGTTTGGCGTTGCGCGGACTGTTTGGCGTTGCGAAATTTCGTGAACAACGGTTCGACAATTGCGCGGGAGTAGCTTACCCTGCTGCTCAGCAAGGTGCCCACGCGATACGAGATGACGGCTCAAGCGCGATCTCTAAGTTCGACGAAAGTAGTGAACATAGAAGACCTTCGCCAGATGGCGCAACGGCGAGTCCCCAAATCGGTTTTCGATTACCTGGATGGTGGCGCCGAGTCTGAACTGACCCTCAACGAAAATTGTCGAGCGTTTCGCGACGTGACCTTCCGTCCGCGGGGAGCGGTGTCGGTTTCTGAGTGCAAGCTCTCGACGAACGTGGTGGCGCATGAGTTGTCGCTTCCGTTTATGCTGGCGCCGGTTGGGTACAGTCGGCTGATGCATCCGGAAGGTGAAGTTGCGGCAGCTGGTGTCGCCGGGGAGTTTGGCACGGGATATATATTGTCGACCATCTCCGGGCACAGACTCGAGGATGTGAAGGCAGCGACCAACGGGCCGGCGTGGTATCAGCTGTATCTGCTGGGCGGACGCGGAGCAGCCGAGGCGGCGCTGGAACGGGCGCGCAAGGCGGGATTCTCGGCGCTGGTGATGACAGTCGATACTCCGGTTGCAGGCATGCGGGAACGCGATCCGCGCAATGGGATGAAAGAGCTGCTGGGAGGTTCTCCGTTCGCGAAGATTCCCTTTTTGCCAGACATCCTGGCGCATCCAGGGTGGGTGATTTCGTTTCTGCGGGATGGCGGAGTTCCTAAGCTGCAGAACATCGTGATCCCGGGCAAGGGGCCGATGGAACTGCTGGACGTTGGAGCGGCATTGTCAGAATCCACGGTTACCTGGGCCGACCTGAAGTGGATTCGAGAGCACTGGTCGGGACCGATCATCGTGAAGGGAATTCTGATCGGCGATGACGCGCGGCGGGCGATCGACGAAGGCGCGGCGGCGGTAGTTGTGTCGAACCACGGCGGGCGCCAGCTGGATTCGGTGTCATCGACGCTGCGGGCGCTTCCTGAGGTGGTCGCGGCGGCGAAGGGGCAGATCGAAGTGCTGATGGATGGCGGCATCCGGCGGGGCAGCGACATTGTAAAAGCGATTTGCCTTGGGGCGCGGGCTGTTCTTATCGGGCGCGGTTACGCATACGGGCTTGCGGCTGCCGGAAAGCCGGGTGTCCGGCGGGCGCTGGAGATTCTGAAGGGCGATGTGGAGCGGACTTTGCGGCTGCTTGGTTGCTGTTCGATTTCTGCACTCGATCGGTCGTTTGTCGAAATGCCCCAGGCGTGGGAAAGTCGACTCAACCGCTAGGCTTCGACTTAGGAAATAGCTTGGCCAGCGTGGTGTAACCTCAGGGGCTGAAGCCCGGTGTTCATGGCTGGCTTCACGGCGTGACTCGAAGCCGCGCTACAAGGGTGGGGCACCCGCGAAGTCTATTTTCTTAGCGTATGTACAGTTCTCTTCGGCGGTGGATTTTTAACTCGGGGTTGTCCGCGGTTTGGCCTTTCGCGAGAACTGCAAAGGCTTAACCGCAGAGTTCGCTGAGACGGACCGCAGAGAACGCGGAGAGAAACGGTGGATCTCGCTCCGGGCGGATCCAACAAGTTTCCATCTCCGTTAGCCGCGAACGGCTTAGCATTTATGACGAAAGAACGGATTGCTCGAAGGTGGTTCCTGGGTCCTACTCCGTGATGGTAAGGAGGCTCGTCGCCAGATCTACCACTGCGCAAGAGATAACGCTACACTGAAGTCGAAAGAAATCCTCACTTTTGGCAAAACCGGCCAGAAGTGGGGCACCCGATCTACACTCGACCTGGGAGCGATCATCGAAGAAAGAGATGGCTCCCAGTTGAATTAGTGATTGGCCTTGCTGATAGCGGTGTGAAAGACTACGCCGCATGTGTGATTCCTCAGGGCGACGGCCGCGAGCAAACATTACGCTTGACGTCTATCTTCGCCTGACCCGCATGTTCGTCTGCTGCGGTCCACCTGCTGAGCAATAGCTCTGTCCTTTTCTGTAGTTCATTTCAAATCTGTAGTTCATTTCAAACCATTCAGGGTTAGGTGTCCGATGAACCAGACTGTGCTTTGGGAAGAGACTATTCAGCCGGGAGCTTCGTGGTCGCACGTATTGAAGCGCGGTACGGGGCTGCGCGTGACTGACCTTGAAGGCGACGCCAACGTTGGCGGAATCTTCTACAACTTCGAATGCCCGACGGAGCGCTACAACATGCCCGACACGCTAAAGGCGCAGCACATCGCGCGCCTGACCTCGGGGTTCGTCTTGTATTCGGATATGGGGCGCATTCTGCTCTCGGTCATGGCGGACACGGTGGGATGGCACGATCCGATTGGCGGGACTTCGAATCGGAAGTTGGTCGAAGCGAAGTATGGACCGTCCAGCTATCAAAAAGATCGTAACGACTATCACAAGAATGGGCGGGACAGTTTCCTGGTGGAACTCGGCAAGTGGGGACTCGGACCTCGCGACCTTGTGGCAAACCTGAATCTCTTCAGCCGTGTGGATGTGTCCGACGAGGGAACGATGAGCTTCGCGCCGGGAAATTCGAAGGCTGAAGACTCTATTGATCTCCGCGCCGAGATGAACGTGCTGGTCATTCTGAATACTTGCCAGCATCCGCTCGACCCGAATCCGAAGTATCAGCCGAAGCCGGTGCAGGTTTCGATTCGCCAGGTAGCGACTCCGGCGATGGACGATCTGTGCCGGGTTTCGCGGCCTGAAAACGGGCGAGGCTTCACCCTGACCGAGCGATATTTCATGTGAGGAGGCGTCGATGAGCGCCACGATTGCGACCGGCAAGAATCTAGTTGAGAGCAAACTGTGTCCGGAAGCGGCGATCTACCGGCATGTGATCAACCCGGGTGACCCGTGGATTTACGAGATCAAGCAGGGACAGTATTTCCGTATCGTTGACCTGCATGGCAACCAGGCGGTCGATACGCTCTTTTACAACGCGCACGATTACTCCGACCGCTACAGCGCGCAGGACACGATTCAACATCAACGCAATATCTATCTGACTACCGGGACGAAGCTGATGTCGACGACGGGGACTGTCTTGCTGACGATCGTTGCCGATACCTGCGGGCGTCATGACACGCTGGGTGGGGCGTGCGCGAACGAAAGCAACATGGTTCGCTACGCGATCGAGAAGCGCCACATGCATGCATGCCGCAGCAGCTTCCTGAAAGCGGTGACTGAGTGGGATCACGGGATGTCGAAGCGCGATATCACCAGCAACATTAACTTCTTTATGAATGTACCGGTGACGCCGGAGGGCAAGCTGACTTTTGAAGATGGCATTTCGGACCCGGGCAAGTACGTCGAGATGCGAGCCGAAACCGATGTGCTGGCGCTGATCAGCAATTGCCCGCAACTGAACAATCCGTGCAATGCGTACAATCCCACACCAGTTGAAGTGATGATCTGGGCCGCGGAGCCATAATGTTCCACAAAGTTCTGATCGCGAATCGAGGCGCCATTGCATGCCGCGTGATTCGGACTCTCCGAAAAATGGACGTCGGTTCGGTTGCTGTTTATTCCGAAGCGGATCGCCATTCTCTTCACGTGGAGCAGGCAGACGAAGCTGTCTGCATCGGTCCTCCTCCGGCGGCGCAAAGCTATCTTTCCATTCCGGCAATCCTGAAAGCAGCCAGGGAGACCAGAGCTGAGGCGATTCATCCTGGGTACGGTTTCCTCAGCGAAAATGCGAAATTTGCGGCGGCCTGCGCTGAGCATGGGATTGTGTTCATCGGCCCAACTCCGCGGCAGCTGCGGGATTTCGGACTGAAGCATACGGCGCGGGAAATTGCCGGGAAGAACGGTGTGCCGATGTTGCCGGGAACCGGCGTGCTGAAGGACGTCGATGCGGCTCTCAAGGCGGCCGAAGGCGTGGGATATCCGACGATGCTGAAGAGCACGGCGGGTGGGGGCGGTATCGGAATGCGGTTGTGCGCATCTGCGGAAGAATTGCGAGAGGCTTATGAGGCGGTCTCGCGGCAGAGTCAGGCCAGCTTCGGCAGCAGCAACTTGTATCTTGAGCGTTTCGTTACGGCAGCACGACATATTGAAGTGCAACTCTTCGGTGATGGGCGGGGATCGGTGATTGCATTGGGGGAGCGTGACTGCTCAATTCAGCGACGCAATCAGAAAGTGATCGAAGAGACTCCCGCGCCTGGGCTGCCGGACGACATTCGCGCGAGATTGCTGGAGACTGCGATACGGTTGGGGAAGGCGGTGCGGTATCAGTCTGCAGGCACAGTGGAATTCATCTACGATAATTCCGGCGGCGACTTTTATTTCCTTGAAGTGAACACGCGGCTTCAGGTGGAGCACGGAGTCACTGAAGAAGTCACTGGCGTCGATCTCGTTGAATGGATGGTGGAACTCGCTGCCGGCGACATGCATGCACTTGAAAGTCGCGAGATCCAACCGAAGGGATCTTCCATCCAGGTGCGGGTTTACGCGGAGGATCCCGCTCGGAATTTTCAGCCGAGTGCGGGCCGCCTGATGCATGTTCGCTGGCCGGAGTGCGCGCGCGTTGAGACGTGGGTGGACTCCGGGACTGAGGTCACGCCGTTTTACGATCCGATGCTGGCAAAGGTGATCGTGCGTGGAGCAGATCGGGGCGAAGCGATCGAGAAGCTTCGTACGGCGCTTGGGCAAGCTGAGATTTTCGGGATCGAGACCAACCTTTCGTATCTACGACAAATTTGCGAGAGCGAAGACTTTGCCGCCGGCGGGCTCACCACCTCTTTTCTGAAGAGCTTCCGATATCAGAGGCACGCGATCGATGTTGTGGAACCGGGGACACAATCAACAATCCAGGACTGTCCGGGGCGGTTGGGATATTGGCATGTGGGCGTGCCGCCTTCAGGGCCGATGGACCCGCTGGCTTTCCGGCTGGCCAATCGGCTGGTGGGAAATCGCGATGACGCTGCCGGACTGGAAATGACTCTTACGGGTCCGACGCTCCGTTTTGCGTGCGAAGCGACCATCGCTTTGACCGGTGCGGATTTCGGTGCGCGGTTGAATGGGGATCCGGTGCCGCGATGGCAGGCAGTTCTCGTGAAACCGGATTCAGTGCTCGAACTGGAGAGCGCTGAGGATTATGGCGCTCGAGCCTATCTTGCGGTTGCGGGTGGAATCGACACACCGTTGTATCTCGGCAGTCGGGCGACCTTTATCCTCGGAAAATTCGGCGGGCAAGGGCGCGTGCTGCATGCCGGAGATGTTCTGCACCTCTGCGGTGCAGGCTCAGTGCCACGGGAGTTGCGCACCCTCTCGGAAAATGCAACGCCAAGTTATGGCCGCGAGTGGGAAATCGGAGTCTTGTACGGGCCACACGGCTCGCCGGACTTCTTCACTCCGGAAGACATTGAGGTATTTTTCTCTACGGCGTGGAAAGTGCACTACAACTCCGATCGCACGGGCGTGCGGCTGATCGGTCCAAAGCCGCGCTGGGCGCGGAAAGACGGAGGAGAGGCGGGGCTTCATCCGTCTAATATCCATGACAACGCTTACGCGATTGGCACGGTGGATTTCACTGGCGACATGCCAGTGATTCTTGGCCCGGATGGGCCGAGTCTGGGTGGGTTCGTTTGCCCGGCAACCATCGTCGAGGCGGAAATCTGGAAGATGGGGCAGCTCAAAGCGGGCGACCTGGTGCGATTCCGGCGACTCTCGGCGGAGCAGGCAGAAGAGTTACGAGTGCAAGTTGAGCGATGCGTCGAAACGCTCTCGGGATCTCTCCCTAATTTGCCAGAGCGTATCAACGAAGATGCAGTGATCAGCAATAAGCCTGCTGCAAATGGCACGCCGGCAGTCGTATGCCGCGCGGCCGGGGATCGTTATCTCCTGATTGAGTACGGTCCGAACGTGCTTGATCTGAATTTGCGATTTCGTGTACACGAGTTAGAACAGCGCCTGAGGGCCGCGAATCTGCCGGGGATCATCGACATTACTCCGGGCATTCGCTCTCTGCACATACACTACGACGCGCGCGTTCGGCGAGAGGAACTGCTCGAGGCGCTGGATGCCTGCGAGCGACGGATCCCGGATCTCGACAACATCACCGTCGAATCGCGGGTGGTGCATCTGCCGCTGTCGTGGGACGATCCCGCAACACAGCTGGCGATCCGAAAGTACATGCAGAGTGTGCGGCCGGATGCGCCGTGGTGTCCGAGTAACATCGAGTTCATACGGCGCATCAACGGGCTCAACTCGATTGATGACGTGTACCGAATTGTTTTTGGTGCAAGCTATCTAGTACTGGGTCTGGGTGACGTGTATCTCGGCGCTCCAGTGGCGACGCCTGTCGATCCGCGCCACCGGTTGGTGACGACCAAGTACAATCCCGCGCGTACGTGGACCGCGGAGAATTCCGTCGGTATCGGAGGAGCGTATCTGTGTGTGTACGGGATGGAAGGGCCAGGCGGATATCAATTCGTCGGACGCACGGTGCAGATGTGGAACACGTTTCATTCGACTACGGAGTTTCCAGCTGGCACGCCATGGCTGCTGCGGTTCTTTGATGAGTTGAGATTTTATCCGGTGAGTGCGCAGGAGTTATTGGAGATTCGGGAAGGGTTTCCGCAAGGGCGGTATCCATTGCGGATCGAGCTGCGGGAGTTCCGGTTACGCGAATATCACGCGTTTTTGAAATCGATCCAAACGGAAGCTGAGGCGTTCAAGAAGCAGCAACAAGCGGCATTCGAGGCGGAACGCGAGCGGTGGGCGGCAGCGGGACAGGCCGAGCACATCGAGCCGCCGGAAGCGGCCGGCCCCGCACCTGAGGCGGATGTTCCGGAGGGATGTTCGCCGGTGCGGTCGCCGATTTCGGCGAGCGTGTGGAATGTCGCGGTGGAGGCGGGGCAGCGCGTAGAGGCGGGACAAAAACTCATGATTCTCGAAGCGATGAAAACGGAAATTGCAGTGACCGCGCCCAGGGCAGGCATCATCCACAGCCTGGCCTGCGCTGCGGGCGCTCTGGTTTGGGCGGGGCAGACGTTACTGTTGCTGGCTGAGGGGACAGCGTGAGGCAGGCAGGCGACTTCTCAACGGCGATCGCGGCGCTCTGCGATCGTCTGTACGCCGAACCTCTCAATCCTGTTTGGATCTCCATCGTCCCGAGAGAGGTCGCGCTGGAGCGAGCGCGGGAAATCGAAAATCATCCGGAGTGGCCGCTGGCGGGGAAGACCTTTGCGGTGAAGGATAACTTCGACGTCGCAGGCATGACGACGACCGCGGGATGCCCGGCTTACTGTTATCGACCGGAGAAGACCGCGAGCGTAGTCAGACGGCTGCAAGAAGCTGGAGCGCTGCTGATCGGCAAAACGAATATGGATCAGTTCGCGACCGGCCTGGTCGGAACGCGCACGCCCTACGGCGCTTGCTCAAGCGTCTTCGATCCGCGTTACATTTCGGGCGGTTCGAGTGCGGGGTCTGCCGTCGCGGTTGCGAAGAAACTTGTTGATTTCTCTCTCGGAACGGATACCGCAGGATCAGGTCGCGTGCCGGCGGCCTTCAACGGTTTGATTGGATTGAAGCCTACTCGCGGATTGCTGAGCACGCACGGAGTGGTTCCCGCATGCCGGAGTCTCGATTGCGTGTCGATCTTTGCGGGGAATTGCCCGGAGGCGCATGAAATCTGGCGTTTGGCTCAGGGGTTGGACCCGGGAGATCCGTTTTCCCGTGTACCTCGCTCGGGAGAAGGCGCTGCGCCCTGGCTCTATTCTGATTTTCGATTCGGTGTGCCCTCGCGTGAACAATTGGAATTCTTCGGAGATGATGAAGCCGAGCAGCTCTACTGGGACGCGGTCGAAACGCTGCAAAAGATGGGAGGCGAGAAGATCGAGATCGATTTCACTCCCTTCCGCCGATGTGCAGAGTTGTTGTACGGGGGAGCCTGGGTAGCCGAACGGCTGGCGGCAGTCAAGAACTTTTTCAGCGATCACGCCGGGGAGATGGATCCGGTGGTTCGGGGTATCATTGGTGGGGCTGCCAAGCAGTCAGCGGTGGATGCGTATGAGGGTGAATATCGGCTGCGTGAGCTGTGCATGGAAGCTGAGAAACAGTGGTGTGAAATGGATGTTCTCGTTCTCCCTACGACTGGAACGATCTATACGCACGAGCAAATTGCCGCCGATCCGGTGAAGCTCAATACCAATCTTGGTTACTACACGAACTTCGTCAACCTGATGGATCTGGCGGCTGTCGCGGTGCCGGCAGGCTTTCGTTCGAATGGACTGCCCTTTGGGATTTCCTTCATAGGTCCTGCGTTCTGCGACGAAGCCCTGCTCGCGCTTGCCCACCGTTATCTCGGTGGGATCTCCCCGCTGGTTGAAAAGTGTCCGGGGTGTGTGGAGGTCGCGGTGGTCGGGGCGCACCTCAGCGGAGAGCTGCTGAATTCGCAGTTGACTGAGCGAGGAGCGCGCTTGCAGAAGACCTGCCGCACGGCGACGGACTATCGTCTCTATGCGCTAGCGGGAAGTGTGCCGCCGAAGCCTGGGTTGATTCGCGACCGGAACTTCCGCGGGCCGGGAATCGAGGTGGAAGTGTGGGCGATGCCGGAAGGCCGTTTCGGAGGTTTCGTGGCAGCGATTCCGCCGCCGCTTCGGATTGGCACGGTTACGCTCGACAACGGCGCTGCAGTGGAATGCTTTTTGTGTGAGCCTGATGCCCTGTCAGGCGCGAAAGAGATTACGCATTTCGGCGGATGGCGGGCATACCAGGCATCCATCGAAATCTTCAATCTTGGCGATTGAAAATTCCGCATGTTGCCAAATCTTGAATCGAAGCGATGCAAAATTTGCCTTCGATTCGCGTTCCGGCGGAACGCTAGAATCCAAGCACCATGGATGGATTCATAAGGACCATGCGACGCGGCATTCTTCTGCTTTGCATCTTTCTGTCAATTCCTGCTTTTGCCCAGAAGCCCAGTTTTACTGTGGGCTGGTCGATCTACGCGGGGTGGACCCCATATCACTACATGCAGAAGTCGGGCCTGCTGAAGAAGTGGGCTGACAAGTATGGCATCACGATTAGAGTGCAGCGGTTTGATTATGCGCCGTCACTTGACGCGTTCGTTGGGCGCAATATCGATGCCTGCACCATGACCAACATGGAAGCGCTCGACATGCCAGCGGCATCGGGCGTGCCGACCACGGTCATCCTGATCGGGGACTATTCCAACGGGAACGATGCTCTTCTCGTGCGCAATGGTGTGCAGATGAAGGATCTCGCCGGGAAGAAGATGCTGCTGGTCGAGAAGACCGTTTCGGAATATTTATTTGACCGCGCGCTCACACTGAATTCCTTGCGCGACCAGATCAGCAAAGTGCGGATGATCAATACGTCGGACTCCGACATTCAGTCGGCATTCATTAGCGATTCCAGCGTTGCAGCTGTCGTGACGTGGAAGCCGATGGTCTCGCAGATTGCGCAGCAGAAAGGGATCAGTTCGCTGTTCAACTCGTCGCAGATTCCGGGGGAGATTCTTGATCTGACTGTGGTGCGTAACGACGTGCTGGACCGCCCGGACGGATCTGGAAAAAAGTTTGCGATGGCTCTTGCGGGCGCGTGGTACGAGATGATGGCCCTGATGTCGGCGCAGGGGCCGGCGGCTGACAAAGTTCTCGGTGCAATTGCGGAAGGATCGAGCGATACGCTCGCATCTTATAAGGAACAGCTCAGCACGACCAAGATGTTCTTCCAGCCGCAAGCGGCCGCTTCGTTCGGGAAGTCGGGCGATCTGAAACAGAAGATGGCGCTGGTGCGGCAGTTCTGCTTTGACCACGGATTGCTGGGCAAGAACATTGGTTCGGTGGACGATGTTGCGATTCGGTATCCGGATGGCAGCGTGCAGGGCAAGCAAAACCGGGTGCGGCTGAGTTTCGATACCGCGTACATGCAGATGGCCGCGGAGAGCAAGTTGTAGGAGACGAAATCCCCACTTCTGGCAAAACCGGCCAGAAGTGGGGCACCCTTTCATGTCGATCAGTTTCCAACTCGTGCACGCGAAACCGAACCGGGTCACAACGATTGTGTTCTCGTGGATGCTGTTCGCCGTGGGCCTCGGGCTCTACTTCTACACCTCACAGAAGCGCCACCAGGACAATCCTGAAGACCGCATTATGCCGACTGTGACGCAGATGTTTCACGGGATGAGCGATGCTTCGACGAAACCTGCGGAAGACGACGATTCCACACTGCCCGACAAAGCTTCGTTGCGGCAGCGGTTCTTTGCGAGCATGCTCTGGAAAGACACACTCGCGACTTCGCGGCGATTCATCTACAGCATTTTGCTGCTGATTCCGGCGGTGTTACTCGGGCTGCACATGGGCCTGTTTCCTTACGTCGGCGTCTTCTTCCTGCGGTTCATCCTGTTCTTTGACAAGATCGTGGCTTTATCGCTACTGCCGATTCTGTTCATTGTGTTCGGGATCGACGAGCTGTCGAAGATCATGCTGATCGTGATTGGCGTGACGCCGACGATCATCCTGGATACGTTCAACCTGACAAAAGGAGTGCCCAGCGAGCAGGTAGTGAAAGCCTTCACTCTCGGGGCGGGTGACTTTGACGTGGCGTACCGGGTGGTGTTGCGGCAGATCATGCCGCGGGTGCTCAACAGTATTCGACTGAATTTGAAAGCGGTGATGCTCTTCCTGTTCGCGGGGGAGATGATCGCGTCGACCGACGGGCTGGCTTACCGGATTGCACTGCTGCGGCGGCACATGGGGATGGACGTGATCATTCCGTATGTGCTTTGGGTGGCATTGCTGCTGTTCCTGGTTGATCTCGCGATGCGGCTGGTGAACCGCAAACTTCATCCCTGGTTTCAGGAGGCTTGATTCCGATGGCGCTGATTGAAATCCAAACTCTTTCGGTCGCCTACGGAACGCCATCGCGACCAGTGCTGACGAATATCGATGTAACGATCGAGGAAGGTGAATTTGTCTGCGTGTTGGGCCAGACGGGATGCGGGAAGTCGACGCTGCTGAAGATGATTCTTGGCGCCGAGTCTCCGGCGGGTGGTCGCATTCTGATCGACGGCGTCGAGCACAAGCAGCCGGATCGAACCCGCGGCTATGTGCCACAGAAATATTCGCTGTTTCCCGACAAGACCGTTCTTGACAACATCGCGTTCGGGCCGGAGGTGAGCGAGTTCAACATGTTCACGCGGTTCACGCCGCGGTTCGTGCGGCGGCGACGCGAAATCCGGGACGAGGCAATGCGCTATGTACACCGTATTGGATTACATGAACGCGACGCGCGGAAATATCCGTACCAGCTTTCCGGAGGTATGCAGCAGCGCGTGGCAATTGCGCAGGCGCTGGCGACGCATCCGCGCATTCTGTTGATGGACGAAGCCTTCAGCGCGCTTGATCCGGGGACGCGGAAAGATATGCAGCGGCTGATCCGGCAGCTGTGGCGCGATACGGGCGTCACCGTCCTGTTCGTTACGCATAACACGCAGGAAGCGCTCTACCTGGGCAGCCGGGTGATTGTGCTGGCGAAAGAGAGTTCAGATGCGGGGGCGCAGGTGGCGATGGACCTGTCGGTGCCGGAGCCATGTCATGAACATCAGATCCCGATGCTGGTGCATCATCTGGAACATGCATCGGGGAGTGCGCGGGCGCCGGAAGTACCGGTGTTTGCGACGGCGTAGGATTCAGCAATGAGCAGTGAGCGATGAGCTTGGAGCCACGAGCTCGCTGCTTCGCTGGACAGCCGAAGGCGGCTGTCCCCACATGGCTCTTGTTAGCTTCCGGCCAAGATCGCGATTCACTCAGCTCAACTTAAAACTCGTAGCGGAGGGCGAACTGCATTACGCGGGGGTCGCCTACGGCCTGGAATTCTCCGAAGGTGCCGGGGGCCTGGAGGCTCAGGCTTGGGTTCGAGTAATTCACGTTGTTAAACACGTTGAAGGCTTCGGCGCGGAACGTAATGCGCTGTCCTTCCCAGGGGAGTGGGAAGAGCTTTACCACTGCCATGTCACTGAGGAGCATTCCGGGAAGGCGAAGGACGGCGCGCCCTCCGGTGTGTCCGGGGAGTTCGTCGACGAAGTTGTTGGAGACCGAGGTACTCGTGAACATGCTGGGGTTATGCCGCTCGTCGGTGTGGACACCGGAGGAAACTGGGGCGGTTGCGATGGCGAGCGAGCTCAGCCAGTAGTTGGCGTTGTAGGCGAGTTCGCCTCCAACGGTTGTGGGCACGCCGGAGTGATAACGGACGAGGCTGCTGATCTGCCATCCACCGACGATTTCTTCGAGCCATCCGTGAGCGCCGGAGAGGAGGGTGCGACCGTGGCCGATGGGCAGGGGATAGAGAACGTTGGCGGTGACGTTGTGGCGCATGTCGAAGTCGGAGGAGCCGCGAAATTCGCGGGTGTTGAAGATGTTCTGAATGGCGGCGCCTTGCTGTCCGGCGCCGGATTCGGCGGCTGAACCATCGTCAATGGCATGGGACCAGGTGTAATTGAAGTCGAAGATGGCCCCGCTGGACAGGCCGCGGCGCACCGAGAAGGTAAGTGAGTGATACGCCGCAGTGCCGGCATTCATCCAGGTGGGCATCGAACTGCCTTGCAGCGGGAAGAAGGTGTAACAGCCGTGGGCGGAGATCTGATCGCAGCCAACGGGGTTGGCCGTGTTCGACCAGGTGCTGGCCGTGTTGCGGTCGAGAGCGTGGAGGCAGTCAAGATAGCTGCCGCCGTAGTCGGCGTAGACGCAATTGAAGTAGTTCGAAGAAGCGCTGCCGGGAAAATCAAGATTGGCGAGGCCCGGCCACATGTTTTCGACGAAGGGCAGAGTGGGCACGAGACTTGGGTTGTTCTTAACCGCGTCTGTGGTTAGACCGGCATCGTGCAGTTTGCGGACGGTCATGGCGTTCTGCTCCCAGGTGATGCCGGAGCCGGGATCTTTGAAGTACTCGAGCGGAGTGTAGACGTCGCCCTCAAGGAGGAGGCGGCGAGAGAGGCGTCCTGCATACCCGATCTCGAAGGTGATCTTGCCCGGAAGCTCACGGGCGAAACTGGCGTTGAACACATAAGAATAAGGAGGCTTCAGGTTGGGTGCGACGCCCATGAACTCGCCAGCGATGGCGGCGATGTTGGGAGGCGTCACAGGAAAAGTTTCGGCGGCAGGCGGAGTCAGAACCGGAGCAGCACCGTCGTAGCGCGGGCTGGTGGAGAAGCTATAAGAAGTCGGGAAATTGCCCGACGTGGCCATGCCAATCGATCCGTACTGGTCGTATTGGGTAATGAGGTCGCTGCCGAAACGATCGTAGACCATCGCTGCGCCGACGCGAAGTGCACCTTGTTCTCCGAAGATCTTGGCGAGGAGGCCATTGGTCTTCGATGGGGCATAAGCGATTCCGATGCGCGGGGCGAAGTTGAGATTGGAAGGACCCCACCATGTGGGTTTGCCATTGACGGGACCATTGAGCGCCCACTGCAGCGTGGCATTGGGCATCTGGTTCTGAGGGATGCCTTGCGCCTGCAGTGCGTTGCGCTCGGCGAAATATTTGGTGAGCGGAACGGTGGAGGTGACTTGCAGCCCGTGAGATTCATACGGCGGACGGAAGTTTTCGTATCGCAGGCCGTAGTTCAAAGTGAGGGAGTGAGTGACGCGGAAGGTGTCGCCCAGGTAGAACGAGTAATCGTGCTCGATGAAAGAGCGCACCTGCGGAGTTCCGGCGGCCAGGTAGTTGCCTTGGCGATCGAAGAGGTCGGTGTGGAAGTTGTCATTGACCAGGCCGAGGACGACGCCCATGCCGTTGGCGGCGGAGGTTGGGTCATCGAGAGCTAGTCCGGTGTACTGGGTTATGGCGCTGTTAATGTCGGCACCGAGGCCGATCAATTCGGTGGAGCCGTATCCGTAGCGTGCGAAGGAGGTGGCGTAGGAACTCGTATTGTCGTGAATGATGCTGAATCCGCCGCCGGCGGTAAGAGTGTGTTTTCCTTTGACCCACGTAATGCCATCGCTGAGATTGATGGTCGGTAGGACCTGAGAAGATGGACGGGCGTAAGGATTCAAGAGCGGATCGACGCTGGTCTGAAACAGCAGCGGACCCGATTGTCCGCTAAAGGACTGCCCGAAGCGCGTGTATCCGAAGTTCACGACATTGATGAGACTCGAACTGAGGACTCCGGTATATTGCGCGGCGAATCCCTTACTGTTGTCGCGCAGAGTGGAAGCAGGTAACTGTCCGGGGAATTGAGCGGGAATCTGATCGTCGGTGTTGCGGGCGAAGGTGCTGCGGAGGCTGACGGTGTGCTTCCCAGCGCCGTCGATGTGAAGGTCAATCTTTCCGACCAGAGCGTGATCGCTGCGATGGACGGGTGCGTTGAAGCGGTAGCCACTGAAATTGAGTCCACCGTCTTCACCGTAAGCAGGACTGTTGCCGCGCGGATACTGCTGGAGCACGGTCAGGATGCTTGAGTTCGGCCCCGAATGGAGCGGGTCGACATTCGTGATGTCCTGGGAGGTCAGCGTTTGAGTCTGGCCACCTGAAGAAAACAGGAAGGTTCCTGCACGGAGAGTGTCAGAGGGGACGGCTCGGACCACTGGGACGGCGCTGGCGTCCTGGCGCTGTTCGTAGTTGAAGAAATAGAAGATGCGATTGGGAATTATTTTTCCGCTGACGGAGGCCCCGAATTGATTGCGAACGAGAGGCGTGCGCGGAACTCCGGCGTTGTTGTTGAACCAGGAGTTGGCCGCGAAGAAGGTGTTGCGGTTGTATTCGTAGAGAGAGCCGTGAAGCTGATTGGTCCCGCTCTTGGTGAGGAGAGAGACTTGGCCTCCGGAGGAGCGGCCGAGATTGGGGCCTTCGCCGGCGACGGTGACGCGGAATTCCTGGACGGAGTCGAGCGGGATGGGGAGAACGGCGTTGAATCCGGAGTTGTTATTGACGCCGTTGGCATTGGAACCCTGATATCCGCCGAAGCCGGTAGCGGTGGCTTGGGGGACGAGGCCGGAATTCTGGTTGTTGTTGACGTCGGCGCCGTCGAGGGTGATGTTGTTCTGATCGCGGCGGGATCCGAGGACTTCGCCACTCGTGGTGACGCCAGGCTGAAGGCTGAGGAGTTCCACGACGTTGCGTGTCTGCAGCGGCAACTGGCGGACCTGGGCTTCGCTGAAGGGATTGCCGACGCTGGCATCGGTGGTGTTGACCTGGGAGGCTTCGGAGGCGACGTTGACAACTTCTCCGGCAGCGCTCAGCGACATTTTAAGATCGAGCGTGGCGGGAGTGTTCACGAGGAGTTTGATGTGGGCGTTGGTGATGATGGCGAAGCCAGGCTTCTCGGCGACCAGATTGTAGTCTCCGGGCGCGACCTGCAGAAAACTGTATTCACCATTGACGTCGGTCGAGATCTTGCGGGAAGAGCCGTTCTCGAAATTCTTGATGGTCACCGTAGCATCGGGGATGACCGCGCCGGTGGGATCGGTGACAGTTCCGCGCAGAGAGGTGGTGGCCTGCGAGTGGGCTGTCGAAATAGAGATCACTGATGCGAAGAGAAACACGGCAATGGACTTAAGGCAAAGGGTCCTGCTCATAACTCCTCCTGAGAACAAGAAAGCTCCCTGCAAGCACACTCCACCCTCCGCGGCTCGCCACGTTTTTTTGTTCAAATTTCCGATTGCGGAGGCGAACAGCCGAGCACCGTCGACGTGGTCGGTGCTGCGGACACAAGTATGCGTCGCCTACTTCCCGAGTCAGAGTGATCGTTACTTATCTTGTTCGGAGAGTCAAAGGCAATGTTTGAATTAGAACAATCGATGTTGTAGATACGCGCGACGAAGATGATTTGTGAAGAATGAAGCGCAGACCGGCGTGGTGACCTCAGGGGCGGAAGCCCATTATCTATGAATGACCTCGACGGCGTGGCTGAAGCCGCGCCCTTTCAAGGCCAATCACTAAGCAAGGCAGAATCGTTGATATTCAAGGCTGAGCCTTTCTATGCTCTTTGCGGGTTGCGGGTATGGATTGATTGCTTTCCTGTTACCCTCTTGCGTGCTTGCGCGTGCGGCTTGCTTTCCTCGCAGCACTTCGCCGTGAAGCTGATCCTCGATTGCGAGCGGCGGTTCGAGCTTGGTTGAAGAGGGATGCATGGGAAGCGGCAGAATGTCCCTTCTTCTTTAGAGCATTCGAGGTGGCGCTGGACCGTCTTGCGGACGGTCTGCGGTGTGATTGGCTTTGTCCTTTGCGGTAATCGCTCTCGGCTTTCTGGCGGGTGCTGGCGGACATCTTACCTTCGCGCGGCGGGGACAACTTGACGCCTGAGCGACGAGCCTTCGAGAGTCCGATAGCGATCGCCTGTTTCGTAGAGACTGCGCCATCGCTGCCTTCGCGGATGTGATGCATCTCCTCGCGCACGAATTCGCCGGCTTGGGTGCTGGGCGACTTGCCTTCACGCGCGTCCTCACGCGCACGTTCGATGGTCTCTCGTTCCGGCATAAAACCTCCTTTTGTCGAGAGAGTAGTATCAGGTGCGGCGCAACGGGCATCCGCGATTGCCTTTACGAGGGAAAAACATTTTCTGTAGAGAACATGTTGGACCATTTACTGTGACGGCAAAGAGTCAGTGGGCCAGCAGATTCACCTCATCTAGCCAGACGCTGAAAGGTTGTTGCTTATAGTTGCCGTCCATCTGGAAGGCGATGTCGATTTCCTCCTGATACCAGTTGGGCTGAGCGGTGAAGTAGGCATTGACGTTATAAGTTTGGTCGGCAACGCTCAGCGTTATGTAATGCACCTGGTTTCCGACACGCTCGAGCGACCAGATAAGGTGGATCCATGTGTTCGAGGGAAAATGATTGCAAGGTACCGGAATGGGGACCCACACTTCGTGCAGAGGGTCCCATACGTTCCACTGATGGGTCTGATTGAAATCGCATTGTGAACCCCACGTCCAACGCGTGCCGCCAAACGCCTGATTGACGTCGAATTCGAGAGACTGTGGGGCATCACCCTGATCGACGTAGAACCATAAATCGTAGGTGAAATGGCTGACGCTGTTGCCTCCACCCAGAGGGATCCAATAGAGTTCGTTCGAATAAGGGTGGTTCCCGGCAATGCTGAACTTGGCGGCCGATCCGTCCAGAGAAGGCGATGACTGATGCAAAGTGAGAGTCGAGGTTGCCGTGCCAAGACCGGCGGCGCAGGTTGAGTTGGAAATCGTGGCCGAGCATGAAACCCAACTGTTCTGATCCTGAATATTCAAGGCGCCTGGTTCTTGTCCGATTACGTTGAGCTGAATCGATGAGGTAGCGATGTAGCCGGCGGTGTCTTCTGCGACGACTTCCAAGGTGTGCTGACCGTTAGCCATCCAGATCCACTGGTTAACGGCGGTATTGGGAGTGTATAGAACTGCCTGGCCATCGACGTACACTCGAACCGTGTAAATGGGATCCGGCGGTGTGGCAGTGGCCACAAGTGGGACCGGTGAATTGACACTTGCTCCGGTATTTGGACTCGATATGGTCAGCGGGAAGCCGCAGAGAGCCGGGGACGGCGGTTCGGGCGCGGGTGGAACAACGGTAAGATCTGCTGGAGGAGTTGGAGTGATAGCACAATTAGCCACGTTCCTGGGCAGTCCCTGACATCCAGCAAACCCCAACAGCAACCCAGCGAGAGTGACAACCACTACGATCAAGGCGACGTGTTGGGCGCCGAATCGGCATAACATACTTCGCATTTCCCCCTCGAATGCCTGCCTGCTCCATTAATTCGAGACCAGCACCTGCGAGCGGTCAGGAAATGCGGTCACAACTATTCTGGTCAGAGGTTTAGTTCGCGGTTAACTGCACCTGGTCGAGCCATACGTTGTAGGGCTCCTGCTTGTAATTTCCGTCCATCTGAAAAGCTACGTCGATTTCTTCCAACGTCCAGTCGGGTTGGTTGGGATAGAAGGTATCGACATTATAGGTCTGATCGCCGACGGTGAGGCTGATGTAGTGCACCTGATTGCCGACTCGCTCAACGTTCCATACGAGATGAATCCATGTATTGGCTGGGAAGGGCTTACAGTCATAGATTGTGGGCTGCCAACCATTGATGTCGTCCCAGATATCCCATTTACCCGAGCCGTTAAAGTTACATTCCGATCCCCAGACCCAGCGATTGCCGCCAAATGTCTGGTTGATATCGAATTCCAGAGCTTGCGATGCATTGGGATTGTCGATGTAGAAGTAGAGATCATAAGTGAAGTGGCTTACGTTATCCCCGCCCGCGACCGCGTTGAAGTAGAGCATATTCGAGTATGCAGTCGACCCTTCCATGCTGAATTTGGCAGATTGGCCGTCCATAGCGGGAGTAGATTGATTCTGGGTCAGTGTCGATTGCGCACTTCCCAAGCCTGCGGCGCAGATTTGTCCGTCGCGTCCGGACCCGGTAGGAAAGACAGCGGAACATGATTGCCATCCGGGCATGCTTTGAATGTTGCTGATTGTGGTTTGCGACTGTGAAGTCACCATGATGTTCAGGATGGTGGCAGAGATGTAACCTTGTTTGTCTTCCGCCATGACCTCGAGTTTGTGCTGACCCGGAGCGATGAAGAGTTGGGTGTTAATGGAGCTGGTGAAGGTAAAGTAGACGGCAAGTTGGTCGACGTAGACGCGCATAAAGAAGATGGGATTCTGCGGGGTCGCCGATGCAACTACGGTCACGGGCGACGTCACCGTGGCTCCATCTGTGGGACTGGAGACGGAGAGCGGGAAATCGTTGGAGCCTGACGGCGGCGGCACCTGAGCGGGCGGAGCTGGGAGTGGACTTGACGAGGGAGACCAGGTAATCGGGACGGGTGGGGTAGACGGATAACCTGGCTGCGATGGCGCGGGGGGAGGGGTGTTTGTTCTGCTGGTGCCGCAGGAGCTAGCGGCCGAAATCAGGATGCCAAGGCAGATAAGGACTGGCAATCGGAAAATTGTCGCACTTGCATCAGAGCGGCCATTGAAAACACGCGTCATTCGGTCACACCTCTGGTGTGTCATTTGAAGTCGGACGGGTTAGAGCAAGCGGAGAGGCACCGGCAGCCTGCCGGCACGGGTGACTACTGTAGCTCCATTTAGCCAGATCGCGGAAATAGGGAACATACGGCACCCACCGTAAAAGGGCTGGTGCAAACCCCGATTTCCCATCGAACCGCCCTGAGAATTGGCATCATAGAGATGACCTGAAACCTGAACTGGGTTGGAAGCAGAAGTGATAAACTACGTGTGACCAAAGCGCATTCACGTGCTCACGGAGAGGTGGCAGAGTGGCCGAATGCGGCGGTTTGCTAAACCGTTGTACGGGCTAACACCTGTACCGAGGGTTCGAATCCCTCCCTCTCCGCCAGTTTCCCCGGTTCGGTCGTCCTGATTTCAACACGTTAGAGACCGTCTTCCTTGTCCTTCCATTTTACTGTCCACTCCGAGCCGCCTCATATAGCACCTTTTGGCCAGCCCACAGCCCGATTATGCAATCGAATATGCAATCATCATGGAGCGAAACCCCGCGTCCAGCCTTTGTATTTCGTAGACTCGCCGCGATGTCCTCATGCTTTCAGGCGCACGTTTGCGCTGAACAGCATCCGGCGTTGGGGAATCGTCTTTCATCTCCAGAAGGCACTCGGCTACGCGACGTGATACGCGTGCTAATCTGTCGCGGTGCCGGATTCTTCGACCCCGCTCTCAGATTGCATTTCCCGGTATGCCGCACAAGGCACCCCGGAAAACTACGAAGCCTTCCTGCGTGCCTTCTTAGGCTCTCAGTTGGGAGTCATCCTGACAGGCATTCCGCAAGGTGTTTCAGGAGAGTACAAGGCGGGGAAAAATGAGTTGCAGGCGGCTATGAGCATCGCACCAGATGGCAAGAAGACACTCCTCGCTTGTGCAGACCGTGCCGTTTTTGTTCAACGCTTCAAACAGCCCTTCAACGCCGAAGTGGGTGCTGTCGCCTTACTAAGGATGGCATGGGCGAACCCGGACTGCGAAGGGATAATGGTCAACAGTGCGGCGAGTCAACACAGAGTGGTTATCCCTCGCAACCACATTGCCGCGTTGATTGCGAAGAGCAGTAGTGCTGTGCCCTAATGCTTGCGGACTCTCCCACGGATGTTCACTTCTTTTCCGAGAAGATACGAATTAACCGCAGGGTCTTCAACAACAACATAGTCAGCAACCGCAAAGAACTCATCCTTCAAGTCGCTTGCCAGTGCTGCCTCGCGACTCAGCGCGATGCCTAGAGACTTGAAGTCTTTGTGACGCGACACTTCCGGCTCTTCAATACGCATATTGAAATTCGAATCTGACGGCTTCACTGTGAGGCAAATCCAGTGTCGTTCGTCGAGAGCCGTGTCGTCCCACCATTTTCCAACGCTGACGGTAAGGCCAACCATGATGTCGCTGTGGCCTGTGTGCAGAGTGGCGAAGTAGACCGAATAGGCGTCGTCATCCTTCTTGATGAAGCCGCAGACACTCTTGAACTGCTCTCCGCAGCAATTGCAGGTGATATTTGAAACGTCTTCACCGAGTTCAAGGGAAAACGCCATAGTGTTTCGACAACTTACATTACTCGTTCGAAAGTGTGAAACGTGCCGAACCGAACGTGTTGAGGATTGTTGTCACGCTGCAATTCCTCTGCGATAGAAATCAATTCTTCCGCCGGATTGTCCGACAAAGTGAACAGCCGCACGTTCTCAAGTCCGTGGAGTTCGAGTCGATAGTGGGCCAAGGCGGATGCAACTTTAGAACGATATTCCGCCTCATCTCCTGCCAGAGTCAGGAAGTTCACATACGCACCTTTATGCACAGACAACAATTCGCAGCCGTCCTCCGGCGAGACGCTCACGACTCCAATCCACACATTCTTCACGAAGGAAGTATATTTCGATTTGTCGCGTAGAGGTTGGGGCTTTGGGCACAGGCATCCGTTCTGGCGTGCTCGGCATCGCAGCAAACGGCAGGTGTTACGTCAGGCTCCACGTCGAGATTACAATGAGGTGTCTCATGCTGCCGTCCCGAAGATTGAGAACTTGCCTGTTCTGTCTCGCCGTGGTCTGCGTCGTACCATCTCTCTCGGCGGTCATTGTCGAGTTGCGGATGTATCACGGTAAGCAAGTTCAGTGCATGCATAGCGGACTTCACAGTTCCGCAGGCAAGATTTGTGGTACGTACGGCTATGCTCGCGTGTTCACAGGCACTGTGAAATCCGCGACTGAAATATCGGACACAGATAAGCGTCTTGAACTGATTCCAGACGAGACTTTCCTTGGCCCCGCAGCCGAAGTCACAGCCACTGTAAACCAAGCCTGCATGCCAGAAAACGAACCGGAAATTCAGGCGGGAGACAAGTGGCTTTTCTACCTTCAGACTCCGTGGCGTCAGGGTCAGAATGGGCAGGAGCAGGAATTAGTTCTGCCGTACGACAGCCGAAGTGGGCCGCTCAACTCGGCTTCGACGCAAGAGGAAATATCGACGTTGCGGCACTTGGCTCGCTTGACTGATGCTGGTGTTATCACTGGGTATGTCACTCGCATGGAGATGAAGGACCCAAAAATTAACTCGATTCCAGTTTCCGATTGGTCGCTAATCGCGAAGAGTGTTTCAACTGGAATCGAATATAAAACGTTGACTGACACCAATGGCCACGTCGAGTTCGAGGTACCACCGGACCGCTACAAAGTGACCGCGAACACGCAGCACGGTTCGTGGGCTCCTGAACGCGACCCGTTTGTGACAAAGACCCCGTGGGCCCAGTGCGCGGATGTCGATTTTCCAATGCACGCAGATGGTCAAATTTCCGGAACGGTCACGACGGCGGACGGGAAACCAGCGTCGAACGTCCAAGTCGCCATTCTTCGCATTTCCCCGTGGCATGAGTACTTCACCGTCCAGACGGACGGTAAGGGTCATTTTGAAGTTCGCGGTCAGGACCCCGGTCGCTACATCGTCGGCGAGGGCGTCCTTGCCAACACGATAGCCAAATGGCGATTGCGCGTTTACTATCCGGGTGTGCCCAGCCGAGAACAAGCGATACCGATTGACCTTGGCGATGGCGAAGCGCGCAGCGACATAAACTTCAAACTTCTGCCGAGCAGCAAGTAGAGTGCATCACCTAACCTCATCGACACTCCGGAATGGTCTGTCTGGTTGCAAAGGGTGGCAGCGGCTCAACAGATTGTGACGAGGTGCCAGTCTCGTCGGGCTTCGGTATCACACGCAATCGTGTCATCAGAGCAAGCCGGAGTTCGCCCTTGCTGGGTTTCTTGAGAAATAACTCATCCTTCTCGACTCGAAACTCAACCGGGTCATTCACAACCCAGTCGGAGCCGTAGTTTCTCTTGTCCTTTGACCAGCAGTTGGCGACGTAAACGATGATGTCGGACTTGATTTGAAACTGGTAGTTTATCCCCAAGGGAAGCGGAATCGAGACGTTCTGCCCCGTAGAAGTCGGGATGGCAATTGCACTCGCGACATCTTTGACGTCAACCTTCAGTAGCGTGCCCGTGCGATACGACCGCTCTCCGGCGTTTGCAGAGAGTGCCACGACTAAGACCAAGAAGGGAATGCCCCGCTTCATGCGGCTAATTGTGCTCTGCTTCACACCGGCACGCAATCAGTTTTCTGCTTTTGCTCTAAGCGACGTCGCTCCGCAGCCACGCCCAATCGGTCGCTTCACCTTGAGACAGGTAAAATATTGTCCAGACTGAAATGTGCGCGTCACCGTGCGGCGGTTCAATCAACCGTGGTCGAAATTTGCCCGCTGCAACCTACTGAATCGGAATGACTTCGGGAGACGCGATTCTTGGACTGCATGAGGACTGCATAGTCGCACCCTTTGAGACGGCTTTTATCCGGCTCTCGCGGGGCGCGGTCTGGCAGCTTAGGCGTCGGGATTTGACCGTTCAGCCACTAGTTTCCACGGCCCGAACTCAGTGCCAAGAGGGAGAGGAGACCAAGCGTCAATCCATCCCCACACTCCACACTGAGTACCGTCGTGGCGAAAATCTATGCTATACCCGTTTTCGTTTTCGGGACTATACGGAATTTCGACCTGTCTCGAAGGCGGCGGGTCTCCCGGTTTCGGCAACCACTTCGTAAAAGGCCCCGATGGGGCGATAAACACCCGCACATACTGTTCGGTAATTTCTTCCACCTCGACTTCTTTGTATTGGTCGCCGCTTTGCATCCAGACTTTCTGACCAACCACCAGCGTCTTTGTGTCCATACTCATTGGTTGTACTTCTCCCACCGAAGGAACAGTGTTACAGGTGGGAGCAGCCTGCTGCAACCAGTCCGTAGACAAGAGGCAGGCGGACCGCTGCAAACCACCGCCGACGCGGCTCTACATCGCGCAGAGATGCGCTCGAAGGCCGCTGAAAACGCGTCCGGGAGAGATTAGGGGTATCTCGCTCTGCACTTCAATCTGGGACTCCGCATAGGGGGTCTTTAAGACCATCCGTCGAGGCCGCACCGCCGGGGAGCCGCCGGGGACGACCACCCTCTCGGTCGGTTGGCCCAGCCAACGACCGACGACCGAGGGCAGGAGTCCCTTAAAGGGTGTCAGGAGTCCCGCCGTCCTAATAGGGGAGCGTCGTCTGAGACTCAGGCGGCGTCGGCTATCTCGTATACGGAATTGCTCTAGGGAAGTTGAGTCGTGTCCTCGACCACGCGCCACGAAGCGCGTCTGACCCGCGTAATCATTGGTCGAAACGCACTTTTCTCTTGACTCGTGTGACGCGAGTTTGGTAAGTTTGTATGTGGGAGAAAGGTTTTTCTCCCCGAGTGGGCCGTCCATTCGTAAAATGCAACGGCACCGTCGCCAGACGGGTTGCGACCGCACATCGCACGAAACAATCACACAATTGAATTGAGACCTACAGGGCGTACCCGTCCGGTCGCTCACCTGTGAGCACTTGTCGAGGTTGCCCATGTAATCTGCACCCCCTGCAATTTGCAGGAGATTACATAGTAATAGGCAGAAGAAAAGTGTCGAGGTCGGGGTGCCGCTGGCTATGCCAGACGGCGGCAACAACCCGATTGAATCAAGCGAATGTATCCCCTGCAATTTGCATGGGGTAGTTCGTCGTCCTGCGCCTAGCGCGGGAGAAGTAGTACCGGGAGGTAAAGATGGAAGACCAGAAAGAAATCAACCCTCAGTCCGCAGCCCATGCCGCGAGATGGCTCACGTCCGACAAGCCCGATTGGATGTCATCAACATCCGTCTCGGTCATCGGCGTCCTCATCGTTCATGGTGCGGACGACCACGGCTTGAAAACCAGTTTCGTCGAACTCGGTATGATGTGCGGCTGCCATCAAGACACGGTCAAACGTGCCATCAAAGACCTTGTCACGCACAAGTGGGTCACGCAAGCGTCGAGCCCGTGGGACGCGCACGAGTTCACCCTGACCAAGGAATATCTCAAACATCTCAAAATCAAGGTCGAGGTCTCCGAAGATGCGAAGGACTTCGCCAGTTGGTTCCATGCGATTCAACGTGACAACAAGAACGAAATCCGACCGCGCAATCGCAAGGGCGTCGGAGCCAAGACGTATGAGTTCCGAGACCACCACAACGCCGCGAGAATCCTACATCGTGCCGGAGGTCTCCAGCAGGCGAGGTCGATGGTGACCTTTGCGCTCTCCAATCCGACGTTCCGCCGGAGAGCGTTGCAGGGACTTTACAACCTCAAGGCAGTTCTCAATACACAGTCGTTCAAACACCAATTCGCTCACGGCGTCGCCCCACGGCCAGTCGAGGAGGAGACTCCGCAACAGAGGTTGACCAGACTACTGACGGTACTCAAGGACGAAAAGGAAAAACGCAAATCATTGCGCCGCCAGATGAACATGTTGACGGGTTCCGCGAAAGCAAAGGCTGAACTTGCCGTCATTGAGCAAGACAAAGTCGTCGAGCAGGCGAACGACGCCGCAGCACATCAGGCAATAACAGTGGGCATGAATCCTGAGGGAAGGTTCCCTGATGAGATTGAACATCCATTGCGATACACAAGCCTGTTCGCACAGACGCAGACGGTAGGAGAAGCAGGAGGGATACATGTTTGAACGGATGATGCAAGTTCGCAAGTTGTGGGCGATTGCCGTCGAGGGCGTCGAGCCGCACGAGTTCGGCTGCGGGGCGTCTACTTCTGGGAACGAACGGGAATGATCGAGGCAGACAAAGTTCGGAAGCATCGCGGAAGGCGTGCAATACGAACTGAAAACCGAATCCACTAAAGGAACGAAGCCCAACTGAACTGCGTTGCGCTTCGTTCCCAGCTCGAGTGTAAGTGACGTGGGGAGCTGTCAAGGGTCAAGATGAACGCCCCCTGTTCGGGGGCACCCTTGACAGCTCCCCACGTCACCACCGGAGGGTGATGCTGATGGAAAGATGGAATGGAAAGCAATTAATAAGGTAGGCCGCCACGTCGGCCTTGACTTTTACGACCTTCTCATAGAAGGCCATTTCACTCAAAACCCAGCGTCCGAACCTTCGCTCGAACCAAAGGTCAAGACGGCCAACTCCCCTTCCAAGGAGTTCTAGAAGCTTTTCACCAGCCTTAATCAGAAGGTGACCGACAATATCTCCCAGCATTCTCTAGCTGCGATCCTGGAGTCGGTTCTCTAGTCGTCATCAACGACGCCGTTCGGCGTTTTATCGTTGATGAAATCTAAGGCGGTTTTTGAGGAAGGGATGGGGACGAAGGCCCTGGGTCGTGTATTTAGATGGTAGAAGCCAGCGAGATCCGTCTTAGCGCGTGCGTCGGCAAAGCCGAGAGCACCTTCCGTGATCCCGAAATTGCGCTCGATGAACCTCAGGATAGATCCGAAGTCATGCCGGTCGTTGTTGATGTATTTCGCTCTCGTGTAGGCGGACACGAAGATCATGGGAACGCGGAAGCCCAGTTGGTAACCACCCTCGGGAGAATGCTCAATGATTGGGTGCTCGTGATCGTAGAAGCCGCCGAAGTCATCCCAAGTGACGATGACCGCGGTAGTGTTCCAATAACTGGAGCCGTCGGAGTTCTTGCAGGTGCTTTCACCCAGTGTGTTGATGACAGTTGCTACCCAATCTGGTCCGCCGTTTGACTTAACAGGGTGATCGGAGTTACCGCTTGTAGGAATGACCCAGCTAACATTTTTCAGGTTGCAAGTGCCCCCCTTGGCTCCCATGTCGGTCAGTACTTGTGATGGGTTGATGACGACGTGTCTTTTCCATTCGGCGCCAGTACACGCGTCGAAGCTACTGTTGGGGACGCAAATGGCGCTAAGCGCGTTGGGAGCGGTCCAGATCGAGCCACCCAAGTCGGCTCCACTGCCCCCGCTGCTGTAGTACTTCCAACTCCAGCCAGCACGATCTAGCAGATCGGCCATGGTGCTTCGGCCACCCTGGTTTTGAGGCGGACTGCAGACGGTGCTGCCGGTGGCATGGTCAATACGATAGAAAGTTTCTTTGCCATTAGGGCCGATAAGTGTTGTTGACTCGCCATCGTGTGCATAGCAGCCGGACCCGCTGTATCCAGAAGCGCCATTAAAGTTCTCGGAGATGAACGTGCCTTCAGCGTCGCTGGTTGCGCTGAGCGCCGAGGTACCGCCGAAGATGAACTGATGGGCGGGGAAACTAGGTCCCTGGTTAGTTTGGAACATGTAGTTCGCCCATCCGTAGGAAGTGGCGAGCGTCAGATACGGCGTAATGGTTCCTGTGGAATTGTCTACATAAATGTAGGCGCCGTGATTAGCACTCGTGCATGAAGCGCCATCCATGAGACAACTGGTCGGCGACAAAGTGCTCGGCATTTTGCAGGAGAACAGCTGCGTCGGGTGCGGCGGATCGCATTCGTTGAGCCACCCGCTGTGGCTGTGATCGAGGCCGTAGCCATTGGCGAGAGGCGCGGCAACGGGTGTATAAAGGCCGGTAGAGGAAGACCCGTCCAGCCATTGCCCGGTTTGAATGTTGTACTGCGTGTTGTTTGGCGTCGCGCTGCAGGGATTGCTGTCGCACAAAGCGTAGAACAGGTTATCCGGTGTGCGGTTTTCAGGAATACCACGATAATGTGTTGGAAGCGGGTGATTTGAGCCTGACAGACAGCAGCTAGACCGACGAGGAGCAAGGAGATTCGTAGCGTCGGGTTCATTTTTCAGGCTCCTTCGTTGGCTTTGCTCGTCAGGCTCGGTTCGTATTAGCAAGTCCGGCGACGCGCACGCGGTTTATTATGCTCTGCTCAACATCTCAACATCACGGAAAACAGCCCAAGGGTCGGACTGACCCTCAGTATAGGCCGTGGTGGGAAGATACGGAACCATCACAGCGTTGGTGGTGCCACATTAACATCATTCCCGCCACACGTGACGCGGACTACATCCTCGCCAGTTTCAAGACTGTTGGTGAAAAATCGCCATCCCATCTCAAAATGCCCCCGAATGGGGTCACCTTCCCATTCCGATAGGTCTAGTTCCGCAGTCAGAACATGAGGGGAGGCTTAACGCGGCAGCTGGGGAATTGACCGGGCGACCATCTTCCGTCCTGATATAGCGAGAGGATTACGGGGCAACCGTGGAAGCAGCGGGCCACCGAGCATACTACGTCGTCCTTCGGCAATTCCCTCTGGCTTCTGCAGGTTTTGATTTCTGTTGAACGAACTGCTTGTGCCCTGATTCGGAAAGCCCCGCGCGACCGAACCGCCCATATTTGCTTCCCTCCTGAAAGAACAACCGCACGCTCCTACATTTCAGTCGGTTCGACAGGTTGTCTAAGTAACAGCAGTTCCTCGTCGCTCGGCCAGCGATCATGCTGCAGATGGAATCGCAATTCCTCGTCAGACTTGTTGCGGAGTTCTCCCGTAATGTCCGCGACCTCGATGGACTGGCGCGAGCGACCCTCGATCCGGTCTGCGATCTCGTTAGCA
Organism: uncultured Acidobacteriota bacterium; assembly: GCA_963836945.1. GTDB lineage: Bacteria > Acidobacteriota > Terriglobia > Terriglobales > Acidobacteriaceae > Sulfotelmatobacter. Next base: position 653,392 of record CAWILL010000014.1, on the reverse strand, counting down.
GCATGGACCGCGCCCGGCCCTTCCGAACAGGCAATTTCAATAAGGTTCTCAGCGATGACCTCCGCGTAAGTACGGCCAGCCGGATCGTTCGATTTCATCTCGGCAAGCCGACTACGAAGCGCCTCACTCAATAGCCTGCTCTTCGGCCTTCCACCTGCATTTCCGCTCTGCCCCTTCCGAAATTGCGTTGCCCTGCCGATGCTTGGATCGAACGCCATATATCCCTCCCGGCCTATCAAAGTCAATGCTCTCATAATTTCGAGCCACGCCGTATCGAATTGTTCGTGGGCAATCTTGCGCATGACTTTCATTGCAGCTTCGCGTACTCGACTCTGGCTTCCTTGAGGATGGGGATGTCAGAGTCGGCGTCTTTCCAAAGGGTCAGGAAATCCTTGTAGGCGGCGAGCGCTCGAACGCGAGCGGCATCGGCATCGGCACCTTGTGATCTTCTCGACTGTAACGAATTCGCACGCGCTACGCCCAGACGCGCCAACGCTCCCGTCCAGCAATTCCAGACGATGCCGCCGTGATCGAGAATCTTCTGAAACTCGGCGGCGGCAGCACTACCCTGTCCGGCTGCCAAGTATGCCTCTCCGCGCACATACACGTGATAGAGGCAGGAGTTATTGAAGACGAATTCGATTTGCCCCAACTCGATGGGTGAAGCGGCTTGCAGCGTTGTCAGGGCGGCAGGCGGGTTCTTTCTATCCAGCGCCAGTTGCGCCCGAATCGCAGGCAGCCAAAGCGACTGCATCTGGGTGTCCAGCGGATAGCTTTTCCCTAAATCTTGTGCCAATGCTTCGGCTCGCGCGGTGTCGCCCGCCATCGCAAACGCAAGAGCGGCTTCAACCTCGACCGCTCTACTCGTGGGAGCGAACTTCAAAGCCTCTCCCGCTATCTGCCGCGCTTCCGCCGGATTGCCGTAAGCCGCTTGTTGCAGAGCAGCATTCGCCCGCGTTATTGCTCCGCTTTCCTTTTGGCCAGCCCGTACTGCGGAGTCCACAGCCCGCTTGCTCAGTTCCCGCGCCTTCGCGCGATGCCCCCTATACGCCTCGGTTTCGGATGCGAGCGTCAGTCCAGAGTTCTCATATTCGGGCTTGCCCGCAAACCACTGCTGCTGTCCCCCCATGGCGGCGGCGTCCGCCCCGAGGAAGGCAAGACCATAGAGAACCTCGTGCATATGTGGAGCATCAATTTTCCCCACCTGCGCCTCGTGGATCAACTGCCGCGCTTCGTCAAAGTGCTGCAAGGCCATGGCGTAGCTGGCGAGATTTTCGTACAAGGACACTCGATCCGGTGCAAGGCGCAAGGCTTGCCTCGTGATCTTCGCGGCTTCTTCATACTGCCCCTGTGAGGAGAACACTATTCCCAACCTGTTGTACGCTAAGGCGTCCCGCGGGTAACTCTCAATCTCCTCCTGATAGGTCTGGGCCGCTTTATCCAGTTCCCCAGTTACGTTCATATAGTAGCCGCCGGTGATCTGCAGCTTTTCCTGTTCGCTGGCATGTTCCCGCAACCGGAATGCCTTGGTGAAGTACTCGCTGGCCAGCCCTACCTCGCCGAGACTGATGTAGTCCGCGCCCAATGTCCTGTAGCCCATGGCAAAATTCGGATCAAGCTCGATGGCGCGTTGATGGTATGGCAAGGCTGCGGCAGGACCTTTCTCACCACGCGCCTTGAAGCCAAAGCTGTACGCTTTCAGAGCTTCGAGCGAAGACGTGCTGGCTTGTTCGAGCGGAACATCAAACTTCTGCACCGTAGCCAGCGATTCGCCCAACTCAGTGCGCAGCTTCGATGCCGCCTCGCCCAGCGCGTCCAACACCTTCTCTTTGGACGCCGCCGTCACCTGCTCCTGTGCAAGTGTGTCTCCGCTCTGGCAATTCACCGCCTTCAGCCCCAGCACATATTCGCTGCCCAGACTGCCAATCGTTCCCGCAATGTAAGCTTTGCTGCCCGCCCGCTGGCAAAGCTCGCGGGTCACTGCGGGCGTTAGTTTCGTGTCCGCAGGACGGGTCATCAATTTCAACGTCTCCGTGACTTGCTGATCTGAAAGCACACTCAGAAAAGGCGACTGCCGCAGGGAGACGTTGAGCGCGGTCTTCAGCGTGTCGTCGAATATCGGATCGCCAGTGCTGTTGCCAAAATCGGCGAGAACTATGGTGTCCTTGTTAGTTAGGGGCGTTCTTCGATGCGCGCCATAGTAAAGCCCGCCCGCTGCGAGCAAGGCGACGAGCAGGACGGGAACCGCAAACTTCCAGAGCTTGGCACCCCCCGCCGGGGCTTCTCCAACCGCCGCCGTGCTTAAGCTTGCCGCAGAGCGGTGTCCATTCTCGGAGTCCCGCTTCAGCCGCAGCAACGCGGAACGCATTTCGGAGGCGTGCTGATAACGGAGCTCTCGATCTTTCTCCAGCGCCCGGTTGATGATGTCTTCGAGTTTCGGGGGCACGTCGGGATTCAGCCGCACCACGGGAACGGGTGCCCGGTTCATGATGGCATCGAAAACTACTCCTGTGCTCTCCCCTCGGAAGGGCAAAACTCCGGTCGTCATCTCATACAGCACAGTGCCAAACGAAAACACGTCAGTGCGGGCATCCAATTCCTTGGTGCGGACCTGTTCGGGCGACATATAGGCGACCGTGCCAAGCGCAGAGCCGGGGCTGGTGAGATGTTGCTCCGATTCGATGGTTGGGTCGCTCAACCCAACGCTTTCCGGCTTAAGTGAGACTTTTGCAAGTCCAAAATCCAGAATCTTCGCCTGCCCCCTATTTGTGATGAAGATATTCGCAGGCTTGATGTCACGATGGACAATGCCCTTTGCGTGCGCGGCATCGAGTGCATCTGCGATTTGAATGCCAAGGTCGAGCACCATTTCGATCTCCAAGGGCTTACCGTTAATACCGTGCCGGAGCGTCTGCCCCTCCAGCAGCTCCATTGCGATGAAGGTTCGCCCATCAGCCTCATCAACCTCGTGGATCGTGCAGATATTTGGATGGTTCAGAGAGGATGCGGCCTTGGCTTCCCGCTGGAAACGGCTGAGCGCTTGGGGATCGTGGGCGAGTTCGTCGGGAAGAAACTTTAGGGCGACGTGGCGACCGAGCCTCACGTCTTCTGCCTCATAGACCACCCCCATGCCTCCGCCGCCGATCTTGCTCAAGATGCGGTAATGGGAAATGGTCTGCCCCTCAGGTTGTGACGGAGTGGCCATGGGCGGCAATGGTACGGGTAGGCCCGGACCGGGTCAACTGGACGGTCTGAACAGCACGGGCGGTGGGGCAAAACGCATTCTCTTCACTGTTCTTTTGACCTTGTGATCTGATGGTCACCCCGAGTTGCAATCGGTGTTCCCGCTGCATCTACAGCCGACCCAGTTCGCTTTGGGAGATTCGATGAGCCGCATCTTGATGGGGCAGTGGAGATTCTTGGTGGCTGGCGTTGGTCCCACCGAATATACAGAACTTAGGGAGTTGCTGCTCAAGAGCTAGTGGCGAACGAGCGCGGAGCCTGTTTCCGTCTCCCGAGCACGCAGTTTCCGCTGTCAAGCCTCAGAAGAGGCGGCAGCAGGCGTTCAATAGCGGTCGGGGCGGGCGGTGTCCTGAACGGTGTCCTGTAACTGCCGAATGAGGTCACCTCAGGTGGCTTTTTGTCATGCGGTACGACCGTAAGTGGTTGGGATACCGTGGCATCCCGTCAGAGCAGAGAATTGCTAAACCGTTGTACGGGCTAACACCTGTACCGAGGGTTCGAATCCCTCCCTCTCCGCCAGTTTGAAATCAAGGGCTTAGGTGTATATAGACGGACGTCGATATACGAGTTGACGGCCCTCACACCAAGGGCCTTCTTCAATTCTCTTCTCGCCTCCTTTCAAAGATTTACGATCCCTCCGACTGGATTGCTTGCTATCCCTCGGGATATTCAAGACGTTAGAAAACCCCTTCGAAGTCACCACCTTTGAAACCGCGTAAACATTGGGCTCTGAGGCCTGACACACGAACGTTAGAAAGGTGTAGTTTTCTAATGCTGGAGCAGCGGAATGCCTGTCGAAAGGCGAAATAGAGATATTATGCCAACTACCTGCGATGTTTTGGAGCGAGCCTGATCTCGTAGACGCTGGGCCACAATTTCCCAGTGACAAACAGGCGCTTTTGAATTGGATCGTAAGCGATGCCGTTCAGAACGGCTTCTGAGTCGAGACGATAAACTGGACTCAGAATCTCTGTAAGGTCAATCCACCCGACGACATCACCGGTCTGCGGCGAGATCCGGGCAATGCGATTGCTGTGCCACACGTTGGCGAATAGTTGTCCTTCCACGAACTCCAGTTCGTTCAGTTGATCGACTGGAGTCAACCCATCGCGGACCTTAAGGCGATCGACCTTCTCATCCCATCTGGTTTCGTAAGTCGAGCCGAGGCAGATTGACCCAACCCCGTACACCGAAGCATCGACATCATCACCAACTCCATCTCGGGCTTCGTGAAGGCATTGTCGGTTGGCAGAGCTACGAGGGAGTAACGGCCGGATGCTCATGGGCGTTCTTGGAGAATGCAAACGGCCCCGCTCTCCACCGGGGCCGCGCGCAGCAAAGTGATCACACTTCGTTGTTACTTGGCACCATAGCCCACGGGGCTGCCGACGCCCGTGCACAGGTCATAACCTGGCTCGGTGAGGTTGCCATTCCATGGACCGCAGACACCCGACTTGATGTCGTTGAAGTCCTGCTTGTTGCCACGGTTCTTGTAGATGGTTGTGAGTTCGGCCGAGCTTGATCCCGAGTTGTTTCCGGCGGCACTGACGATGCCCGCCCAGATCGGGGACGAAGCGCTGGTGCCGCCGACGATGTACCAGCCGCCGTTGCCGCTGTCGAGAACCCAGACGCCAGAGTTTGGATCGGCCTCCGCGGAGACATCAGGAACGCCGCGCTGCGTGCCGACGACCTTCGTGACCCCTTTCTGGTACGACGGGATGCTTTCGTACTGGGAGAGGCCGCCTCCAGTGGAGTTCCACGCGCTTTCGAAAATATAGGCGCCGTTGGCGCTGCGGCTGAGGGTCGTACCGCCCACCGCAACCACATAGGGAGACGCGCTGGGATAGAGGACGCCCGGTCCATCGCCCGCGGAAGCGACGTAGACTACACCTGGGTACGAGAAGAAGGAGTCGTAGGCAGTCTCGTCGACAAACTCGCTACCGCCCCAGCTATTGGAGACGACGCCACCACCTTCGTTCGCCACGATTGATGCTGCTACCGTTTCCGCCGTTAACAGATCATAGAAACTGTTGGATGCGGCTTCCACAAGGTAGAGCTTCGCGTTGGGAGCCATGGCGTGGGCCCACTGAACATCAAGTGACTCCTCGATTTCCCATCCCGGGTCATTGAGCGGTCGCGTGCCCGTGGCGAATACTACCTGGAAGGTCGCTGGCGGCAGACCGAACTGCTTCGAGAACCTAGCCAGATCCTTCGCGGCACCAGGGTCGTCGTAGGCGTCGACGATGGCGATGGCACTCGAGCCGCCGGTGGGAACTGTTCTTACGGTGTTAGGATCGCAGCCCGCCGACTGGGGCACCAGATTGTAGATGCAGGCTAGAGAGCCCGGGGTTTCGAAGAGATAATCGGCGAACGGAGGGCCAGAGGAGACAGCAGCGGACGCCTTGGGCAGACCACCCGTCGGCGTAAAGAGTTTAATGTTTGTGTGTGCGCGGAGTCCTATATCGCCGTTGCGTTCTGTGCTGGATGCGGGAATGGTGACCTGTCCGCCGCGGTGTTGCGCTTGAGCCGACGCGAAGGTCACCGCGCCGAAAGACAATGCAGCGGTTATGGCTAGAGTTCCAAACTTATGTAGAGCGGTTTTCATCGTTCACTTCTCCTTGTAGTCTTTTCTTCTGTTTGTATTTATGCAAGAGGTCCGAAGCAACAGTGGTACAGAGCTTCGACGGTCCCAGCTGGCTAGTTCTTGAGTCGAACCATCCAGCCACCCTGGTTGTAGTTCGCGTCTTGCCACACCCCAACAATCGTCGATCCATCGGCCGAAATGTCGAGTGCGGAGGTGAGGGTAATACCGAACGGGAGGAGCACGCCTCGCTGATGCAAGTACTTTGAGAGGGATTGCATCCCCAGTTTGGGGCTCCAAATAAACGCCTGGATACCTAGTCCGAATGGATCACCACTCCACCCTACTGTCGTCCCGTTGTCGGCAACGGCATTCGCGTAGCTCTGATCGGACGAGATTCCAGAGACTGTCCCCAGAGAGACAAGATGGCCTGCGGTGTAGTGGAAGGCATATGAGCTGTAGTTTGTGAAATCCCACACCTGTCCGACAATCTGCGAGCCGTCTGAGTTGACGCCGGTAGCTTCGCCGGGAGTGTGAGCTCCTGCGAACAAATAGGTTTTCCCGCCGAACCAGCGAGCCGGGCGACGAACGCCCGTTGGCGGGTCCTCGGAGAAGCCTACGATCGTCCGGCCATCGGCGGAGATTGCCGACGCTCGACTGCTCGTGCCGGCGGGACCAGAAGGATGCGAAAGCGCGGTCATGCCGCTTGTTCGATTCCAAACGAAGCCCTCGGCTCCAGGGCAGTACCAAGCCAGTCCTACCGCCACTGTGCCATCACCGTTTACGCCGTAGCCGCCGCCCCACTGGCCGTCCAGGCTGCAGCCGTTAGCGGGGTGGCCCAGATCCGTCCAGCCTGTTCCTCGTTTCCACAATGCCGGGTTCACGTTGGTGTCAGGGCCGACCCGGGAGGAGATGATGGTGTTTCCATCGCTCGAAATTCCGATTTCGGAGTTCAGAAAATAGCCGGGCCCGATGAAGCTGAATCCGCCGAAGGGAAACTTCGGAGTGTCCGGACTCCAACGATAGATGGAGCCGCCGTAGTTCGCTGCCATCACTTTGCCATCATGGGAGAGGGCATAGTTTATCCAGGTGCTGGAGCCGGTGGGGTTGGTTAGCATCTGGAAGGTCGGCGTCTGACCCCAGGCCACAGAAGAAACGCTCAGCAAAAGAATGCAGAACACAGGTATTCGTAAAAACCATCGATCGTTCATTAGACAGTTTGTCTCCTGATTTCAGATTCGCGCCCATGAGTCAGGCGTTTTCCATGGGGGAACACGGCGGGACTAAGCAAGGCGGGACTATGCAAGACGATAATGACACTCGCACTGAGCAGCTGTCGTTGCGTCGGGGCAATGAGGGACCGACAAGTCGGTCTGGGGAAAAACGAGGAGTATCCTCAGACTCCTCAGAGACAACCAGTTTGACGCCTCTTGTCGATCCTAGCATTTTGCTGAAAACTCACGATTCGTATCAGGGCATCCCTTCAGCGATGCCGCAAGTGCCGCAGAATCAGTGCCCAGCCTCAGCCGCTGCGGAACGCCAACCGACGTGCAAGTGAGTTTTTCAGCAAACATGCTAGGCGATCATAAGGGATTCGGGAGCTCGAAGGGTGACCCGGCCGCGCTGTTTGGAAAGCTTCCCATCCCGTTCCCACTTGGAGAGGAGCCGACTGGCGGTGAAGGGGCTAATGTCGGAAAGCGAACTGAGCTGTTCGTTTGTGATATCGATTTCCACTCCCGATGGTTGCACCTTCCCCGCTTTGGTGGCAAGGTGGATCAGCGCTTCGGCGAGCCTCGATTCCGCAGTCTTGGTGATGACGCTGACGTGACGGTTCATGTACACGTTGAGGTAATGCAGCGCCAGCCGCAAACCGTTCTCGGTAAGCTGCGGGTATGTCTTTGCCAGGCGGAGGATGGTGCTGTGATCCCAGACCAGGAATTCGCATTCGGAAACAGTTTTCGCGCTCGCCATATAGGCCGGAGGGTTTGCGAGCAACGATACCAATCCGATGATGTCCCCCGGGACTTTCCACAGCAGGAGGACTTCCGAACCAGACTCCGTCAGATTGTAAAACTTGGCCCGTCCTGCTTGCAGCAGGAATAGATGATCTGGACGTTCTCCGCCGATGGTAACGTTTGTCTTGGACACGATGCGGCGGATTTGGGCCGCAGCCTGGATGTCCCGAAGCGCAGTATCGTCCAGACCTGCAAGGAACTTCGATTTAACGAGGAGAGTGGGATTGGGTGCGGAACTGGTCATGTCGGAATCCGAACGGCTCCGGAGTCGCCGGTTTGTCGGCGCAGCACACAGGAAACGTCACTATTTCTTCTCAGGTTACCAGGTGCGAGTTCTGCACCTTATTGTAGAGTCCGCCAACGAACCGAACGCCAAACCTGGCTCGCGCAATCACCCGTGCCGAATGTTACGGCTCTTGGTCTAGCAAGTCAATGAACGCCGCTTTTGCGTGAACGCCGCTTTTGCGCCCTGGCAGATTCTTCGTCTCCCGGGCGACGGTCCGAATCCCGCATTGCTTCAGCCAATCCGCCATCGCTTTCAGCTCGGCGGTGGTACATGCGAAGCACCGCACCGGTTGGTTGTCACGGCTCGGCGGTACAGCTACATAGTGGGATTCGTTGCCGATATCAATGCCGGCGGCATCGGGATGTACCACCTCTAAGCTGATATCTTCACTCTGGATCTGCCGCATCATCTCGCGCCGTTGCTTGCGGTTCATCTCATTCCAATGGCCGCGCGTTGAAGGGTTCGTTGCTTTCTGGATTTTCTCCGGTGGCTTTGCTTTCATGCTAACTTCTCCACGTTGAATTCAACGTGGCCCGGCCCGGTTGGCGAAACCTACTCACTCTCCCCAGCGGGGTCGGGCCGTTGTCTTTTTCAGGACAACGCCGCCACCATCTACACAATCGCCCATACCGGAGCCATGCTTCAAGTCGGGCAGAAACGCTCCAAAGAAATTGCGGCCTTAGTTGCCGAGCCAGGTTGTGACTGAAATTGTAGCTGCGCCAAGTCCGCACCTGTATCACAGACCATCGAGCTCCGACCGAGTTATCAGGGTCACATAACCACCCCAACGGGGTGGCTCGTGCTTCAAGGTCGATCTCCTTATCTATTGTGATTGCACCGTCGAGTGCGTTTGCTTAACGCCATCCGCGATCGGGGATCGACCTTCTCATCCCATCTCATTTGCCTCGGCTGTGTGTCATCGTCTCCGTCGCATGAGTAGAGGCGTTGACGGGACGGACTCGTGAAAATTGTCATGAAATTGTAATGGTTGCATGATCAGAACGAATCATTTGCGATCAGAACGGATCAAATCGACTGATTTGCAAGACGTTGAAAGGAGGAATAAAGTAGAAGATTTTCATAACGGTTCAGAACCCTCCTGTGTATTGCTAAACCGTTGTACGGGCTAACACCTGTACCGAGGGTTCGAATTCCTCGCTCTCCGCCATGCTTATTAGTTTGTTATAGTTAGGCTGCTATGATACTGTGGTGATACTTAAAAAGGTCGCCACAGTAAACCGATCTGTAAACCTCACCAAGCGAATCAAGAGTCCGGACGGGCTGCGGTTCTGCACGTCGCCCGCTCGGGTAATGGCCGGGGGAATTCGAGTGACAAGTAAACAGGCGATAATTCTACCTACCAACCCGGTACGGATTCGGTACACCGGGTACACCAACCAACGGGAGGAGTTAAACCATGAGCGACAGCACGAAGGCATCACTGAAACGTGCACTAAACGCTGGAATGCCAGGAGCCAGCAGTAATGGGTGAGAACTGGTTCGCTCTCCTCGAGCACCGCGTAACCCTTGCGGGTACCGCAGGTTCCGGACCCACCCGTGTTTTAATGGATCCGGAACGGGATTGGGCAATGATAGGAGTGCCGAAAAGCGATTTTAGGGCGTCCTGGAGTCGGAATTGATCAAGGATTTGACGTCAGCCAAAATGGGTGACCAATGAGTCGCGCACCAAACACCATCGGAGGAATCCGTAAAGCGGCACTCGCACTGAGCCTGTACTGAATCATGGAGAGGTCCGCCGGCGAGTTGCTCCTCGATGCCTCGCTTTCCGATTGAGCCTGTCCCGCCGCTGCGATGTGGTTTTTCAAGCGTCGTCATCGCCTTGCGAACATCGCCGGCGGCAGTCTTGATGTAATACGTTGCCGTGGTGCTCACGTTTGCATGTTTCGAGCTTGTACGGACACGCGCAACAGGGCGTTACCGTGTAGAGTATTCGCTCAGCCGCTCCGGTTGGCCCGATTCCATCCGCTCGCCTTTGGTGACAGGTATTGCCGCGTTGCGCCTCCCAAGCAAAGGGCCGAAAGGCAAAATTCGCTATGCCTTCTCGACTCGCGAGTTCTTGAGATTTTCAACCCGTGCTCTGGAGCCGACTATCGCTGCGGGAGAACACAATTGTCGGATGAACTAGACGAATTCCGCTTTGCACGACCGGTCAGTCCTAAGCTCGGCAGACTTCCCGGTTGACGAGGGCGTGTGAGGCTACTACGATGACAACCGCGTTGCCGGAGGATGGGGTTCGCCTCCAAGCGTTGCAGTCTTGTCCCCTCCACACTAACCCTCACAACTTATCAAGGAGGGCTCCTACCATGATGTACCGCATCGATCGTATGCTTCGCTACGTTAAGACCCTGTTCAGGATTGCCACTGCCCTGATGTGGCTACTCTGTGTTCCGGCGCGGGCTGCTTCCGATCCGGCGATTCCTTCCGGGGAAGTGCGCATTCACTACTTCCGGCCTGACGGCAACTACTCGGGTTGGGCCCTGTATACGTGGAATGCCTCGACAGAGAACGCAATCTGGTGCCAAAACGAGGTCTCAGTTACCGGTACCGACAGTTACGGTGTCTATTTCGACGTAACCGTGAATCCCGCTCAGGGCAATCCTCCGGGTGATCTGGGATTCATCATCAACAACTGTGCAGCCGGCCAGATTAAAGATCCCGGCCCGGACCAGCACCTGCAAATCACGACGTACAACGAGGCCTGGGTGATCCATGCAGATGCAACCGTGTTCATCACTCAACCGACGCAGCAGCAGATCGCCAATGCCATCCTGAGTATTCAACAGGTGTATTGGGTTGATCGCACGCATCTGGCGATACAGCCACAGTACATCCAGAGCGGTGCCAGCTACGCGCTGACCACGAGCTTGACTGGTGGATTGAATCTGACCAACACGGGAATTAGCGGTGGGACGCAGATTCCACTGACAGTGGGCGGAACATTGTCGCCCGACGAACTCGCGCGATCACCGCAGTTGGCAAGCTACGCCGTGCTTCAACTGCCCGCAAGTGTAGATCTCAACACGATCAAAGAGGCCCTGAAAGGCGAAATCGCGCTCTCAGTCGTGAGTCAAGGCGGCACCTTGCAGTATGCCACCGGCCTTCAAACCGCGGGGGTTCTGGATGATCTTTATTACTATCCCGGAAAGTTAGGTGTCGTCTTCCGCCATGGCATGCCCGATAGCATCAAGTTATGGGCTCCTACGGCGCAATCGGTTTCATTGCTGATCTTCGATCACGCTAACGACTCGACGCCTTCAACCACCATCCCGATGCAAGAAAGCGACGGAGTCTGGACAGCGGCCGGCACACCCGACTGGAAAGACAAGTATTACCTGTTCGGCGTCAATGTATGGGTGCCACTCGATGCTGCGCTCGATACCAACTTCACGACCGACCCTTATTCGGTTGATATTGCTGTGAATGGGACAAAGAGCCGCATCACAGATCTTGACTCTAACGAAACCAAGCCCGAGGGATGGGATCTAATAAAGACTCCACCGTTACATGATTTCACTGAGTTGAGCCTGTACGAGTTGCACATTCGCGATTTCAGCGTGAATGACGCGACGGTACCGCAGCCCCAGCGAGGATTTTACGAAGCTTTTGACGATCAGAATTCGAATGGCATGCGCCACTTGAGAGAGCTTGCACAGAGCGGTTTAAAGGCCGTTCATATACTCCCATCGTTCCATTTCGCCAGCGTAAATGAGGATCAGTCGACCTGGAAAACAACGGGCGACCTGTCGCAGTTTCCTCCTGACGGTCAGCAGCAACAGGCTGCCGTAGCAGCAATTCAAGGCAGTGACGCCTTCAACTGGGGCTACGATCCGGTCCATTACATGACACCTGAAGGAAGCTACGCGATCAATCCGGATAACCGCGTGCGCGAGTATCGCACAATGGTCGCGGGACTCCATAAAGCCGGCCTGCGCGTCGTTCAGGACGTCGTTTTCAACCACACCAATGCCTACGGCGAAGCACCGAACTCGAACCTTGATGAAGTCGTCCCGGGCTATTACCACCGGCTGGACGCGAACGGGAACATCGAGACCGGCTCATGCTGTCCTGACACGGCAAGCGAACATCGCATGATGGAAAAACTCATGATCGATACTCTGGTGCTGAACGCGCGCGAGTACAGGATCGACGGCTTCCGTTTTGACATCATGAGTTTCCATTTCACCTATAACATGCAGCACATTCAGGCGGCCCTGAGCGCATTAACAACACGACATGACGGCGTTGACGGCTCGAAGATCTATCTCTACGGAGAAGGCTTCAACTTTGGCGACACCGCCAACAACCAGATTGGTCCCAACGCGAGTCAGATTAATCTGTATGGATTCGGAATCGGCACATTTAACGATCGGATTCGCGACGGCATTCGCGGAGGCAGTCCGTTTACCGATGAGCGGGTGCAAGGATTCGCAACGGGTCTATTTACAGACCCGAGCGATTTCACCAATCAGAATTCGCCTCAGTCCGGGCAGCAGAATCAGCTCCTGCAATACTCTGACTGGATTCGCGTGGGCCTCACCGGAAATTTGCGCGATTACACCTTTGTGAATAGCCAGGGAAACACGGTCACCGGAGCACAGATTGACTATAACGGTCAGCCGACCGGATATACGGCGACTCCAATCGAATCCGTGAATTACTGTTCAGTTCACGACAATCAGGATTTGTTCGATGCCGTACAGCTGAAGTCGAGCTTCGCCGACAGTATTGCCGTACGCGCGCGGCGTCACGTGATGGCGATGAGTTTGGTCACGCTGGGCCAAGGCGTTCCGTTCTTCCAGGCAGGCGATGACATGCTGCGTTCGAAGGACATGGACCAGAACAGCTACGACTCGGGCGATTGGTTCAACAAAATCGACTGGAGTGGCGCTACTGCGAATTGGGATATCGGACTCCCGTTAGCCAGCCAGAACGGCGGACAGTGGTCGATCATGACTCCGCTGCTGAGCGATCCAGCCTACACTCCGCAGCCACAGAACATCGATTACAGTCGTCGAGCGTTTCTGGAACTGATGCAAATCCGCTATAGTTCTGCCCTGTTTCACCTGGCAAGTTTCAATGAAATACTAGGGAATCTGACATTCCTGAACACCGGACCGAATCAGGTACCAGGCGTCATCGTCATGAAGCTGGATGCAAACGGGGGTGATTACGGGCATTACAAAACCATTGTGGTGATCTTCAACGCGACGAATCAGCCATTGACGTTCACCGATACCAGTCTTGCGGGTCTACGCATGCACTTGCACCCGGTCCAGCAGCATTCCACCGACACTCTCACTCGGCAGTCCACCTTCAATTCCAAAGCAGGCTCCGCAACGGTAGCGGCCCTAACAACTGCCGTCTTTGTTCGGGAGGAATGATAAGGATCACTTTCTTTGTCTGGGTCTATAAACTGGGGAGGACAGCGGGCGAAGTTCTGGGAACGGCCTCTCCACTCCAACAGGCTGGACTTGATCGGGTAAAGGTCTGATTCTTAGACTGACATAGGTGGGCGCTGGAGTAGTGATACCGCTGATACCGTTTTCCGCGGAACTGCAGCGAATAGGAGAAACTATAGAAACTGTAGCCTACGATTGAAATCGCTTGTAACACGCTGAAAGAGAGTCTATTATCGCGTAAGTGTAGGGATCACAGTGAGATAGCAGAAATGGCGATAATAGAATTTCTCCCTCTCCGCCAGACCTTTGATTTCTACTATTTACAGTACCTGACTACCAACTGACTACCAAATTCCGATAAGTTACTTCCGGCGCAGTATTAAAGCAACGCAATGACGATGCTTCTCACAGGACGGAGTATCCTTAAACATTTCAGTTGTGCATCAACTTTTGGCCCTGTCGATCGCCGGTTTTAGCCAGGGAAGAAGGCGCCGGTGCCGATCCAGAACTCCGCGAGGGATTTGAGATTTGTCTTGTACGTGCGGGTGACGGTGTATTCCTTTCCGCCCTCGACTCGAAGGCAGTATTCTCCCGTCGAAAGCGGCCTGATTTCTTCTACGAAAGAAGTGTTCACGAGCACAGATCGGTGGATGCGGATGAATCCGTTGGTTTTGAGCTTTTCTGCCACCACCGAAATAGACTCCCGCAGCAGGTAGGAACTCGTGTTCTGCTGGAGCCAAACACATTTACCTTTAGCCCGTACGGAAATCACGTCGCCCAGACTGATAAATAGGATCCTTCCCCTGACTTTGATGGCTACCCGGAGAGACTGGGGCTTCGCTGGCGCCCGCGACCTCGAGAAAGTCTCCATCGATCTCGCTGTTTGTTCTCCCGCATCGCGTGCTCTGACCAAGGCTGCACGCGAATGCTTCGCCACGCGCTCAACGAGAGAATCGCTCGCGCCTTCTGGACTCAGGGCAGCCATCTTCAGAGTGTTCATCGTAGTGTCCTACATTACTGGCGCAGCCGTTCCATCTGACCACTTACCCACAGGAACAATAAACACGTCGATCGGTTGCGCGCCTTTGAACTGTTGATTCAACATAACCGGTGAATTGGGCAGGTCTGCACCCCAGACCGCACCATCCAGGGATGGCGTATAAAACATCAAGTGGGCTACATTGTGGTCACCAGCATCAGTCAGGTAGGCCTCCTTCGACATCATGTAGGCCATCCCACCAGGTTCGAGCGGTGGCAGTTCACCCTTGTCAAATGCTGTCTTCGTTCCCTCCATGATCTGAGCTCTCGTTCGCCCTGCCAGTGCCATCTCGGTCCTCATGAGAGTAATCGGCAAAACGGACCTTGCAGCCGGCGGATTGAGGCAGACCGCTCCTCGGAGCTTGGGGTTCCAGAATTGTGGCGAGTCGAAAGGGGACATCCACGCTCGTTCGACGACACATACGAAACCGTTCTTGCCGTCGAAAGCACTCTCGTATCCATGCCTTCCAAGGACCATAATCTTCGCGTCGCGGGATATGGACTCTGGGGCCGCGCTTCGTGCCAAGGCGATCTCAGCATTGCGGTCCGTCATAAGGTATTGGTCGATGGGAGCCATATTGGGATACGACATTGGACCACCCTGCGCCCGTGCGTCCAGGGTAAGAATCAGTACGAAGATAAGAGAGGCAATCGCTGGGAAGCTCTTTCGGTTCATTACTTCCTCCTGTGTTGGCTGAATCTCGCAGTTTGTGCTATTCAGAGGCAACGGATCTGATTGTTTCTTCTCCTTACCATTAGTCCCTCCGTCCGCTCTCGGCTCGGTGCGCCAGCAGTCGATGCAAACTCACCAAGCATACGAACCGGATGGTATGTAACGATTTGTCAAATATCCACGGGAACCGATGCGATCAGCCCCGCTTGCGGTTGCCCGGCGCGCGCAGAGACCTCAGCCACTCCACGATATTTCTGATTCCCACGTTCCACACCTTCGCATCCTGAGCATTTTTTGCTAGCAGGGTGTAGCCCTCGTACATCGCAATCAGAAACCCGGCAGTCTCTTCTGGAACCAAGTCGCGGCCGACGGATCCTTGAGACTGTCCCCTCCGCAAAGCCAGTGCAATGCCTTCTTGCCAGTCTCGGAAGATCCTCTCCAGTCGCTTGCGGAATTGTTCGTCCAGCGGAGACATCTCCTGCGCCAAATTGACCAGGGGACAACCACCCTCTACGTCCTTTGGCTGAACGGATGTACGTTGAACAATGCCGATCAAAGTATCGATAGGCTCCTTGCCCTCCTGCAGAGGACGCAACCACTTGTCGCGGGTCAGGTTTGCGATGATCTCTTCGACGACGGCATATCCCAGAGCTTCCTTGCTCTCGAAATGGTAATAGAGTGCTCCCTTGGTGACGTTGGTGGCGGCCAGGATGGTATCGATCCCGGCGCTCCGGAAGCCCGATCTGTAGATCTCGCGAGCAGCTGCTTGCAGCATGAGTTCCCGAGTGCGCTCAGGATTGCGCGGCTTCGGAGATCTACGTTTGAGACTCTTGCGTGCCCTGAACATACCAACCAGTATGTACGGTAACCCTCATGGCGTCAAGAACGGGATCTATCACGTGGCTGCGTGCATCGCCCTTCGGTTTGTTGTAGGCATCGGTAATAGAACTCTCTGTTTTGGTAGATTCCCTCGTCAACTCAACCACTCCAACGCTTTGCACCAATTCACAAATCACGTCCGTCCGTGGACTGGGCTTGTACGTTCGTTCCCAATTTCACCATGCCCGTTGGTTGGTCCTCGAACCAGTGAAGCCTGTGGTCATCCGAATGCTCGTCGAATCTCCAGCGACGCGCTTCCCCTGCGATGCGGGTACGATCGCGACTTAAGGTGGTCTTATCGATCCTTTGAGGAATCCGGGAGCGCAGCCTGCGAATTCCTATGGGCCATCGCATCCGCCATTGCGTGGAATGTCCAAAGTGCTGGACGCGATATCTCCTCGCCCGCAGCCCGTATTACAACGGTTCTTACCTCATTCCGACGGTTAGTGGCTCACTCGAGGAGTACACGCTGTATTGCTCCTGCGCGACGACGCCCGTGCGCAGCCACTGGAGGTGGGATGAGATGAAAACCTATAGAGTCTCGAAGGCCGCGTATGATCGCGGCTTCGGCACGCCCGATGAGGTCTTCGCCATGCGGCGCCGCCGCCCTTCCACCGAAGCGGCCCCGAGGTATGAAGTTACCGAGACGCGCCTCTCTTCACATTTCGCCCGCGAGTCGCTAGAGACCTGTCATGAAATTGCAGTCGCACGATCATATCCGATCGTTTCCAAGCAGAACGGATCAAATCGAATGATTTGTGACCCGTTGAAAAGAGGAATAGAGTAAAGAATTTTCCTAACGGCGCAGAACCCACTTGAGTATTGCTAAACCGTTGTACCGGCTAACCCCTTTACCGAGGGTTCGAATCCCCCCGTTCCGCCTATGTTAACCTCGAAATCAGGCTGGATGAGCCGCGACTCTGGGAGAAAATGACTCCACTGCAGGCCCTTCGCGCGGTGATTCGGATGTGGACGGATGACAACCACCGCAACGAGGCTCTTTGATGTTCAGGATGAGCACCACTGCTACAAAAACGAGTCCTCCCGTCGGCATCCGCGAAGCCACTGAGCGGCTTACGCCGGAGAAGCTACTGACGGGGATTGGGGCTCGGCGTGTTTCGGATGATTTTAACTAGTTCGGGGGTGCGGCGGGGGTCGCCGGCTTTTGTGTGCCGACCGGCGATTCGACATGCTCCGCACTCTCTAGGGGAAAGGCACTCGCTCCCATGTCCTTTCGGGCGCGGAGCGATAGATAGTCACCTAGGACATTTCCCAAAAAGTTGGGAAGGTTCTTATCGTTAAAAGACCACGCCGCGGCGATCGGGTTGTTCTCGGTGGAAATCTCCCGTTGGAACAGCTGGGTGCCGTTCTGATCGGAGACTTGCACGCGGTATGTGATGTAGGAAGTACCGGCAAACGCGCCGCCAAAGAATCGAGCCTTCTTGCTCACCATCCGATAATTCAGAAGCGTACACTTCACGAGCAAATACGGATCTTGCGGCAACGGAGTCTCCTTTCTCGCAATTTTTGTAAAGGCGCGCGTACCGTCCAGCCGGCTGATGGCTCGATCTTCGGTGGCATTCACGAGCCCTCTCGCAGCCTTCTCATATTCTGCGGGCACGCTGAACTCCTCGAACAATATCGAGTGATATGCAAGGTCTGCCGCGTTGACGGTCGGAGCCGTTTCATTTTCAGCGGTAGCATAAGGACCTTGCGGACTACTTCGTTCTTTACCTTTCGCCGACACGGGAACGCACACCAGGGTGATGAGCAAGACCAACGGCAAAAGGTGAAATAGTGGCGAGCGGTGAAAATCGATCTGCGAGAATTCTCGCGGAAGCATCACTTTACTGTATACCTTTGCATTCATTGGCTTTTCCTCCTAATTGGGCAGAGACGACTATAAGC
This sequence comes from uncultured Acidobacteriota bacterium, assembly GCA_963836945.1. Classification (GTDB taxonomy): domain Bacteria; phylum Acidobacteriota; class Terriglobia; order Terriglobales; family Acidobacteriaceae; genus Sulfotelmatobacter. The sequence continues at coordinate 635,349 of CAWILL010000014.1, read as the reverse complement.
ACTGGAACTTCCGCTGCTGGTTGCATGACCTTCTCGCAACCCCCCGGTCAGGCGGCTTGCAGTCTCTTCCCCACTCAGTAACGCGACAGATCTGACGAAACTTGATCGGCGAACCATGTTTTTGGCCGCATTCCGCATGGCCGCTTTCTCTTTCCTAAGCCGCGGGCGTGACCATTTCGGCCAGATTGCAAATTGCCCAAAAAATGGTACTCTTTCCCGAGTCACGGGTGGGCGTGACTCCTACAACGCTTCGTATCTCCGGGCTCATTGTTATTTATTCTGACTGTCCTGGTTAGCAAAACCGCAATCATTGGCGTGGTTTTGCCAGCGAGGTAAATATGGCATCAACTGCCCCGAACACTTTGACCCAACTCCTGCTTGCATCGAGTCACGGCGATCAAAAGGCGCTGGATGCGGTGATGCCCGTAGTCTACGACGAGCTTCGGCGCCTGGCTAGAAGCTACATGCGCAGAGAGCGCGCCGGACACACGCTGCAGACTACGGTGCTGGTTCACGAGGCGTATCTGCGCCTTCTCGGCCAGGACGCGAATTGGGTGAACCGAGCTCACTTTTTCGGAATTGCAGCCAAAATGATGCGCCGGATCTTGATCGACCACGCGAAGAGCCACGGACGTGCAAAACGAGGAGGAGGAGCGGTGAAGGTGACCCTCGAGGAGCCTGCGCTGTTTTCGAAGACTCCCGATATGGATTTAGTCGCTGTCGATGAAGCCCTGCGCCGGCTAGAAATCGTGGACCAGCAACGTGCGCAGATCGTGGAATTGAAATTTTTCGGAGGACTTTCGGTCGAAGAAATCTCCCACGTTATGGACTTGTCGACGGCGACGATCAACCGGCAGTGGGCAGGCGCAAGGGCCTGGCTTTATCACGAGCTCAAAGCCAAGGAGTGAGGCGTGCCGACCATCCCATGGGACCAAGTTCGGGAAGTGGTGGATGCGGTCCTCGACCTTCCGCCCGAGCAGCGAAGTCCATACCTGGATCAGGCGTGCCAGCACCCGGCGGTGCGTCGTTACGTCGAATCCCTGGTACTGTCTTACCAGCAAGCCGGTGAGTTTCTGGATGAGCCCGCGCTCGCCGGCCACGCCGAGGTGCTCGTAGGGAGCGAAGCTGATTCCTGGAAGGGCCGTCGCGTAGGCCCGTATCAGGTCATCGAAGAGATCGGCGAAGGAGGAATGGGCTCGGTCTATCGGGCCATGCGGGTCGATGACCAGTACCAGAAACAGGTAGCCATCAAAGTTGTGCGCAGCGGTTTCGACACCCGTTTTGCGCTGACTCGCTTCAAAGCCGAACGGCAGATTCTCGCCAACCTCGAACATCCCAACATTGCTCGCTTGCTGGAAGGCGGCAGCACGGAAGATGGCCAGCCGTACTTCGTCATGGAGTACATCCAGGGCCAGCCTTTGGATCAATACTGCGACGATCACAAGCTGACGATCACCGAACGGCTCCGCCTTTTCCGCACGGTGTGCTCGGCGGTGCAATACGCTCATCAGAATCTCGTCATCCATCGCGACATCAAGCCCAACAACATTCTGGTGAATGTGGAGGGCGTCCCGAAGCTGCTCGATTTTGGAATCGCGAAGCTTCTCAGCGCGGACCAAGGCGATTCATCTGCGAAGACCATGACCATGGTCCGGCTGCTCACGCCCGAGTACGCAAGCCCGGAGCAGTTGCTCGATGAACCCATTACGACCGCCAGCGAAATCTACTCTCTCGGAGTCGTGCTTTACGAACTTCTGACCGGCCAGCGACCCTATCGTTTTACCACCCGGAAGCCCGATGAGATTGCGCGAGTGGTGATTGAAAGCGAACCACAAAAACCAAGCGCAGCGGTTGTGCGCGTGAAAGAGAGCTCTGACATAAGAGGCGAATCCGTCCACTGGACGCCGCAAACCGGAAGCAGCACGAGGGAAAGCAGTCCTGAGAAACTGCGGCGACGATTGTCCGGCGACCTGGACAACATCGTGTTGATGGCTCTGCGAAAGGAGCCGCTACGCCGCTATGCCTCCGTCGAGCAGTTCTCAGAGGACATTCGGCGCCATCTTGAAGGTCTGCCGGTGGTTGCCCGAACCGACACGTTTGTTTATCGCAGCAGCAAGTTTGTAAGACGCCATACCGCGGGCGTGACGACCGCAGCTTTGGTTGTGCTCAGTTTGACCGTTGGTCTGGCTTTTGCATTGCGGGAAGCGAAGATCGCGCGCCAGCAACGAGCCCGCGCGGAACAGCGGTTCGACGATGTGCGGACGTTGGCGAAATCCAATCTTTCAGAATTCCACGACGCCATTCAGAATCTACCGGGCTCGGCAGCCGCCCGGCACCTCGTCATTCAGCGCACGCTTGGATATCTGGACAAGCTAAGCCACGATGCGGCCGGCGACCGCGAAATTATGCGTGAACTCGCCGCCGGTTACCAGCGAATCGGCGATCTGCAGGGAAACTTTAGTGGCCCCGGTATTGGAGATTCCGGCGCAGCCCTGGAAAGCTATAGCAAAGCCTGGACCATTCGTGAGTCTTTGGCCGCCGCCTCCGGCAACGATCCAGCAGACCTCAAATCCGAGATTAGCCTCTTGCACGGTTATGTTCGCACCTTGCTGGTAACCGGAAATACGCAAGAGGCCTTGCGCATGGCCAAGCAACAACTCGCGATCGCGGAACTGGTCGCGCAGAAGCAACAGAGTGATCGCGACCGCATTATGGATGAAGCCCGCGCTCACATTCAAATGGGTTGGGTTCTGGGAGGAAACGGATCCTCGAGCAGTACTCGGGAATTGACAGAAGGGATGCGGCACGACCGCCAAGCCATCGAATTGCTCGGCCCCTTGGCGAACCAAGCGGCCGATTCCACAGCCCTGATGGGGCTATTGCAATCCACTCTCGACCTCGCTTACCACCTTCGCAAGAATCGCGAATTCGAGGCCTCTCTGAAGATCTACGACGCCATCTGGTCGAAGACCAGCGGATTGCATGGCTTGCCCGACGGGGCGCAAGCCATCTTTTACAATCATCGGGCGCGCCTGTTCGATGACATAGCGGACTATGTTCGCGCGGACAAGGATAACCGCAAGAGCTGGGAGTTAGGCCAATCTCTGCTGAAAGACGACCCGCACGATCTTACTAACAGAATAAATACCGCCGGCGCGCTCGGCACAATCGGCATCGATGAGGCGCGGCTTGGTCATGTCCTCGCCGGCAAGAAGAAGCTCGATGAAGCCATCAAGATCGGCGAGGAGATGCTGGCGGACAACCCTTACGAGCTCTTCTACAAAAACCTCTTGTTGATTGGATACTCCTACCGTGGTGAGATTCTCTGTTCTATGGGAGATTTTCCTGGAGCGGTGCAACAATATACCCGCTCCCTCACCGCTGCCACGGAAATCGCCCACCACGATCCCGGAGATCTCGAATCCCGTTTGAATATCGCAAAGCTTCACGCCGCTTTGGGCCTCGTGCACGCGCGTGCCGCGCAGTATCCGGAAGCGAAGCAAGAGTTCAACACTGCCCTCGACAATTTTCAAGATCTGCTGCGTCTTCGTCCGCAGGACGCCGAGGCGATCCACGCCTCGAAGGCGACTCAGGATGCCATGGCTGTCGTAGGCAACTGCTCCACCGCACGACCATGCAAGGGCGTAAGCGAATTGAGGTTGCCTAAGATCAACAATTGAATCAACAATTGAAGCATCCCGGCGCGTTCCTCTTGCGTTCGAAGCTGTGCGATCAACAGAAACGTAACCTCAGCGCCGCGCCGATCTTCAGCTGCCAACCAGTCTCGTGGGCTTTCGGCAACCAGACGATCAGGATCAGCCACGCCTCGAGACGTAAGAAACTCATAACACCCCTCTTGCGCGAACGAGTTAGTCGTCGCAATCGGCGCGAGATCCTTCGATACAACTCGCGTGGATCCCGCGCCTCGTTCAGGCTCTACCTTCTCCTGCCGCCGCCGCCCATGCGAGCCCCACCACCCATGCGGGCGCCACCGCCGCCCGTGCGTCCCCCGCCGCCTCCACCCATCCGTGCGGAGGAGAAGTTGTTCCGTGCCTGCATGCCGCCTCCCATCCGAGGGGAGCCACTGCTTCTGGTCTGTGCACTGCTGCCAAGGTGAGACGAGAAGTTGTTTCCAGCTTGCGCGGGATGAGAGGAGAAGCTGCTTCTGGTCTGTCCCCCATTTGCCGCGCGAGAGGAGAAGTTGTTTCGCGACTGCGCCCCGCCAGTCGTCCGTGCGGAAAAAAAGCTGTTTCTTGCCTGCGTACTGCTGTTTGGGTGAGAGGAGAAGTTGTTTCGCGACTGCGCCCCACCATTCGTTTGCGAGGAATAGAAGTTGTTTTTGGCGTGCGCGCCGCCATTAGACTGAGAAGCGAAACTGCTCCTTGACTGCGCTGCCCCGCCCGCGTGCGACGGGCTGTTGCCTCTCGCCTGCGTCCCGCTGCCCATACCCGGGTGAGCGCTTCCCGCTCCGTTGCCGCTCCGGTTCTGACTGTGGGCCGCTGCCGTCCGAGCAGCCCCGGCGTGCGCGGTGGCATGGTAGCCAGCCGGGACGCCACGACCGCGATGTTCGAATGCTCCTCTGTCGTGCCCGCCAAAATGGCCGTGATTCACGACCGTGATGCTGCTAGAGATGTAAGTGCCGTGATGAAACATTACGACTCCCCCGCCCCACACCGGCTCCCATGCGGCGAAACCCCACCCGAAGCCACCGTAGATGCCAATCGAAATTCCCGGGAAAAAGGCAACACCGACTCCCACTACGATTCCCGAAGGAGGTGCGATCGCAACGTAGCCGGGATAGGCAACGAACATGGGTCCCCAAATCACCCACGGGTTGTAGTACGGAACGCAAACCACTTCCGCAGCGACCGGCACAATGGAGATCACTCCCTCGGCAACCACCACGCGCTGTTGCACCGTGGTCACCAGCCTGTTCGAGTCGTGTGCCTGCGAACGCAGGGCCTGGACAGCGTTCATCACGTCTCCGGGCTGGTTGTAGTAGGCGTTGCCGAGCTGCGACGTCCACGCGCTGTTCTTCGCGAGATTGCCCAAGACGGACGGAAACGCCGTGAGAGCTTTCACCGCCGGGTCCCATGGCATGCTATCCGCCGCGGATGCCCGCTGATCCGGAGGCAGTCCCATGTTCTCGCTCAGCCAGGCGTTCGCGGCGCCAATCTGGTCGGGATACGTGGATGCAGTCAATACTTGACCAACCAGCGAATCCGGATAGAGAGCGATCGGGGCCACGAGTTGATCTAATTGCTCGGCGCCCAACTCGACGTACGCTGCGGCGGCTTCCTGTGCCTGCAGATCTGCTTGTGCTCCGGCCAGTAGCAAAGCAACCATGAGCGCGATCATCGCGCGAAGGGCCTTGCATGTCGAAATCAACGTCCACTGCGCTGATCTTTTGCGATTCATTTTGTGTCTCCTTATTCGAGAAATAGAAGGACGGGCGCGAACACCCGTCCTCGCCCTCGATACGGCAGGTTCAGCGGGATGGTTGTCCTCTGCGAATCGATCCGGCCGCGGTTACGGTCACGGAAATGGTTCCGATGGGCGTCCGGCCCGTCCAACGGAACCTAGGCTGAGATAGGCGAGTACCGCGGAGACTCAAGATGTATTCCCCTTTCCACCCTGTGCCCCGCGGCACTCACAACGTCCTGCATCTACTGACGCGACAAGCGATCGGAGACTTGATCAGGAAATTTGCTTTTTACGGGAAATTGGGAATCGAGCCCTATTAAAGAAGCTGATTAAAACCTGGCGAAGCGGCGGCCAGAAGACACGGCAATTAGTTTGAGTGGGCGCCGACGATCCACGCATTGGGCACGTTGACCTGCTCGTTCTACAGCAAGCCGGCCGGGTAGGCGTGCCGCTTCCGAACCGAATGTATACGGCACAACTCTCTAGCTGTCTTGCCTGCCGGCGCAGAAGTACTCAGGATATTTTCGGGCTCTCGCCGCTGCCCCCGTAGCTTACGTGTGTGCCGTCTGGCAATGTGCATCGAAGTGTTCTTGCAATGATGTCTGATACTCCTCGCGACTAGGTCGGTGGCTCGCGCCCTGCGATCGGAAAGAAACAGCGGCGCAGACAGTGCAATACGCTTCAACCGGAGTATCCCTCAGCTACTTCGTGACCGCAGGGTTGGACTTCTTTGTCGTTCCTTTTTTCTTGTTCGCTCCCTCGATCGAAAGCAATAAATAGGTCCAGCCGACGGACAGCTGATCGATTCTCGTCGTATTTGTCGCGTCAGTGAGTGTTGCAGAAATTGTGTGGGATGCAAGACCCGTTAACGCATCGCGGCATGAAGCCTATGTAGGAGGTTCCCAAATGAATCGTCGTCTGATGTCACTGTTGTGCCTCTTGATTGTAATAGCGGTCGCGCCAGGAGCACTGGGGCAGGAGGACCGCTTGTCCCATCCTGCGGGCGGAAAAAGAAATGTCAAGTACTACGTCCCCTCTAACAAGTTCAACAGCACAACCGTCGCGAAGATCCGGCGGCAAGCCGCTGCTGGAGCCACGATTCCGATGTGGAATTTCAGTATCGTGGCTGATGACGGGAACACCTATCAAGGTATGATGGTGGGCCGCAGTCCGTTTTTCCATGGGCACCGCGTCACCACAATCCCCACCTACCTGATCCCGGTGAGATTCACTTTTGCGGACTCCGGCACTGTGTTCGACCCGACTGTGCCTGATCCTTGCGCTCCAGGTGGCGCCTCCGTCGACAGCCTGATCTTGTCGTCTCCAATCTTCCAGGACTCTGACTTCATCATCAATGGCGTCGATGTCGGCAGCACTCAATACCTCGACGCATTTCAGCGGGGAAACTTCTGGAGAGAAGTCGGCGGAACTCCTTATCACACAGTATTCAGCTCCTCGCCTACCGTCCTGCCTGTCGTTAATGTCACCGTACCGGCTGCAAACGGCAGCACCTTGCAAGCCGGATGCGGCCCTTCCGGGCAGATGGATATCGATTGGTGGGGTAACTATGTGCAAAACACCATCATACCGGCGCTGGCTGCGCAAGGCGTAGGCCCCGCCAACTTTCCACAGTTCATCACCGACAGTGTGGTCGAAACGATTAACGGTGGTTGCTGTGCCATCGGCTTCCACTCCGCGTATATGAACAACGGGGTATTCCAGAGCTACTCCACGAATGCGTACGACACCTCGGGGGGATTCGGCGGCGACGTCTCAGTCATGAGCCATGAAGTTGCCGAGTGGATGGATGATCCCAGCGCCGTCAACCCAACTCCCGCGTGGGGACAGCAAGGGCAGGTTTACGCCGCGCCGCCTAATCCTCCCAAGTGCCAGGCGACACTCGAGGTGGGTGACCCGCTGAGCCCCGGCTTCAGCACTCCGACGAATCCTTTCTCTGTGCAGATGGGCGGGAATACCTACACGCTACAAGAGCTTACGTTCTTTTCGTGGTACTTCGGCCAGAGCCCCTCACTCGGCGCCGGCGGCGGTTATTCAGATCACGGGACCTTCATCGGCTTCGCCAAACCTTGCCCCCCCGGCGGAACAAATTAGGTCGGGCGTCGGACCTGTGCTTGTTCGGGTATCAGTAATCGATTTCACAAGAATTGATGGTCTGGAGACTAGCATGAACACTCAATCATACTTCGCCACATCAAAGTCAAGGCTGCTTGCGTCGTTGCTACTATGTTTCTGTCTTCCGATACGTGCGCAAGCTCCAAAGACTGCCCCGCAGGACGTTCATCACGTCTCGGCCGCGCAGATAGGGCAAACTGGCAATACTCCGATCCACATTGTGCCGATGGTTCCGCGGTCGGGGGAGAAACGTTCTGCAGTCGTCGGCCCGGTCACGGTGGCCGGACCTCCGGGAGCCCAGCTCTCGTACTACGGTGGCCAGGTGGCTTCGAACGTCCAGGTCGTAGTCGTATTTTGGGGACCTAACGTCGACCCCACCGTCACCTCCGGAATAGCAGGCTTCTATCAGACCATCACCAAGAGCACCTACTTCGACCTGCTGAGCGAATACAGCACGGCGGGCGCAACCGTTACCGGGGGGGCCCCAAGCACCAACCAGAAAATAGGTCGTGGTACGTATTTGAACAGCTACACCATCACGCCCTCCGTGTGTCCCTCCAACTGCACGATCGATGATAGTCAGATTAGTCCCGAGGTCGTCGCCCAGATCAATGCTGGCCACCTGCCGCAACCCACGCTCGACGCCGCTGGCAACGACAACACCCTGTACATGATCTATTTCCCGCCCGGGGTGGTCATCACCCAGGGGGGAGGGACGAGCTGTGTGCAGTTTTGCGGGTATCACGGAACGGTCAACTTGGACGCTAAAGAGCTTGGCTATGGCGTAATGCCCGATTTTGGAGCGGGAAGCGGATGCGATTTGGGATGCGGGAATGGAACGCAATTTGAGAACGTAACCGCCGTATCATCCCACGAACTGGCAGAAGCAGTAACTGATTTGGGAGTGGGTCTCGCAGGCACAGTGGGCCCCCCATTAGCCTGGTATGACCCTAACAACAATGACGGCGAGATCGGAGACATCTGCAACGGCAACGATGTTACGTCCTCGGGCTACAGTGTGCAGTTGCTGTGGTCGAACATGCAAAATGCCTGCGTCGACGGGCCCGCGAAATTTCAGGTCACCACATCTTCGACCGCAACCGCCGGCACTTCGTTCAGCATCACTCTTACTGCGCAAGACAACACCGGAGCAACGCTCACCGCTTACACCGGCAAAGTTCATTTCACAAGCAGCGATCCCTCCGCGACTCTGCCTGCGGATTACACGTTTGCCACCGGCGACAGCGGAACTCACTCCTTCAACGTCACGCTTCAGACCAGTGGCTCCCAAACTATCACCGCGACCGACACCGTAGCCGCCGCTGTTACAGGCGTCACCGGGGCTATCTCGGTGTCCGGTGGAGGCGGCGGCGGCAGCGTGAGCTTGAACCCGAACAGCCTGTCGTTCGGCAATCAGAGCATTGGCACGACCAGCGCGGCGCAAACGGTGACCTTGACCAACGGGGGCACGGCAAGCCTGTCCATCACAAACATTGGCGCTGCGGGCGATTTCGCGCAGACTCACACTTGCCAAAGTTCCCTCGCCGTCAACACGAGTTGCACGATCAGCGTTACGTTCACGCCGACAGCTTCAGGATCGCGAACTGGCGCGCTGACCGTTACTGACAATGCCAGCAATAGTCCACAGACGGCCAGCCTAAGCGGCACGGGCGTGGTCATGGGAACAGATAACCTCACACTGGTTACAAGCCAGGCTGCGCAAGGCGCTAACGACTCGGTGAACTGGAACCAGTTAGGCCCCGACGGCACGCTGCTTGCGGCGAGCTTATCTGCCAAGTCGGTGAACGCGCTCGCAGTTACCGGATCTCTCGCTGGTCCTAACAGCGTGCCCTCAGTTGTTTGTGCCGTCACTGTGTGTAGCTGGACGGGCGCTGGTTTCCCTGCAGGCGATACGCTCATCTGGACATCGGATGCCGCAAACGGAGGCAATGGGCCGCTTACGTTAGCCCTCGGCAAGAGCGTCGCAGGAGGTGGTGCGCTGATTCAGGCCGACGCGCCAGGTCAATTCACAGCGCAGATCCAGGCTTACAACGGAGCCACCCTTCTGGGCACTTTCAGCGTAACGAGTGACGCGAACGGCGATCCGGCCTATATCGGAGTACAGGATCAGACCGGTCCCAACATTACTTCTTTGACCTTTAGCCTTACCAACTGCGCGAGTATGTGCACGGACTTCGCACTCGATACCGCCTACCTGAACGAGTCCAGTGTCAGCAATAGCTTCCCGCTGAGCGTAACGGTAGCGGGATCGGGTAATGGCACCATCATTAGCAGTCCTGCTGGCATTAACTGCCCGGGATCCTGCGGTTCGAATTTCAACAGCGGGACCACGGTCACTTTGACCGAGAACCCGGCTGCGGGATCAACATTCGCCGGGTGGTCAGGAGCCTGCTCTGGCACCGGCGCGTGCTCGATTTCCATGACCGCTTCTGAGTCAGTCAGTGCGAATTTTCAATCGCAAGCGAACACTACGACAACCACGCTGACTGTTTCTTCCACACAGGCCAACCTGGGATCCAGCGTGACGTTCACTGCCAAAGTTTCGCCGGCTTCGGCGAATCCGATGCCCACTGGCAACATAACGTTTAACAATGGCTCGACGCCATTGGGAGCGATACAGTTGTCGAGTGGCATAGCGGTCCTCACGATGAGTTCTCTGGCCGCAGGCAGTTATTCGGTTACTGCCGCTTATGGCGGAGACACGAATTATGCTAGCTCCTCATCATCACCTGTCGCCTTGGCGGTGGTCGATTTCACTGTGACGGCGAGCCAGTCGAGTCTCTCGGTAGTCCATGGGCAGAGCGTCCAAACGAGCCTCACCGTTACCCCCAGCCCGCTCGCGACCTTCAGCCCAACTGTCACGTTCAGCTGTTCGGGGCAGCCCTCGGGATCGAGTTGCAGCTTTAGTCCGAACAGCCTCACCCCCAACGGAGCGTCAATCGCAACGACGCTCACTATTCAGACAAGCGCTTCTGCTGCGCGAATGGAGCACGCATCGTCGGGACACAGCAACGGATTGCTCTATGCAGTGCTGCTGCCCGGATGCCTGGGCATTCTTTCCACGAAGAGGAAACGCATCCTGCTCAACGCGCGGTTCTTAGGATCGCTAGCTACTCTCGCTCTCTCCATCATGTTCTGGACGGCATGCGGATCGACCGGCACGACCGGGCCGCCTCCGCCCGTCACAGCAACGGTCACTGTAACGGCTACGAGCTCCGGAGCAACTCCGATCAGTAAGCAAGTCGTCATTCAACTGACGGTGCAATAAGAAGAAACGAGGATGGTAAACAGATCGCTGATTTGGTCTTCTCGGCCTTCATCTGATCGGTTTGCTCCACTTTGCGTGTGTGGCGACGGCGGTGAGCAGATTAGTTAATTGTGAGACTTATGTTGACGCTATGAGTGACGGATCCCAATGTGCCCTGGAGCATCAACGTGCGTGAGCCGCTGGCTGCGTTCTTCGCCACGGTGACTGTAACCGTCGCCTGCGCCGAGCTCGTGCCGTTCAGCGTGACTTGACTCGGCGACACGCTGCAAGTTGTATTGGTTGGCGCGCCGCTGCAGGAGAGAGAAATGTTTCCTGTGAAGCCGTTGACCGGCGTCAAAGTAAGCGTATACGTTCCCGAATGCCCATGCGAGATTGTTCGCGACGTCGGCGAAGCCGAGATAGAAAAATCTTCGACGGATTGTGTCAACGTCGTCGAGGAACTTCCGGTGAAATTCAGGTTGGAAGAAACAAATGCCCCGCTAATCGTGTGATTGCCCGCACTCAGAGAGCTGGTGGAGAATGTCGCCGTGTTTCCGGAGACGGAGGACGATTGGACCGGCGTCGTGCCGTCCACATAGAAATTGACTGTTCCGCTCTGCGCGCCGCTTACGCTAGAAGACACGGTGGCGGTGAACGTGACGTTCTGGCCTACGACGGAAGGATTCAGGTTCGAAGCCAGCGTTGTGGTCGTTGCCACTGAATTAACAGTCTGGCTGAACGGGCTAGAATTGCTGCCGGTAAAATTAGTGTCGCCACTGTAACTGGCAGTGATGGAGTGCGAGCCGGCATTGAGTGCCGTGGCCGATGTAGTGAAGGTCGCGATACCGCCGGAAAGAGATGCAGAACCGATTTGTACTGTCCCGTCCAAGAACCTTACCAAGCCGCTGGGTGAACCGCCCGATGACGGCAACACCGATGCAGTGAAGGTAACTGCTTGACCGTACGAGGACGGGTTAACGCTGGAACTTAGCGACGTTGTCGTCGCGGCTTGACTCATAACTTCGGTGAGCACGGATGAAGTGCTGCCGGCGAAGTTTGCATCACCGCCGTAAGTAGCCGTGATTGAATGAGAGCCCAGCGACAATCCGCCAATCGTGAACTGCGCAGTCCCGCCGCCAAGCGATGTTGTCCCGAGCGAGGTCGAGCCGTCCATCAGGGTAACCGTGCCGGTCGGCGTTCCCGAAGTCGCTTGAACCGACACTCTGAACGTTACGGACTGTCCGAATACCGCTGGATTCAAGCTGGAGGAAACGCTCGTCGTTGCAGCTCCTTGATTGACAGTCTGGGTAAATCCAGAGGACGTGCTGGCAAGATAATTGGTATCTCCGCTGTATCTTGCGGTGATGGAATGCGCGCCAACGGCAAGAGACGAAACTGAGAGCTGCGCGGTATTGGACGAGACGCTGCCGGTGCCCAGGGTCGACGTACCATCCAGGAATGTGACGGTTCCGGTTGCGTTGCCGCCAAGAGCAGGTTGGATCGTAGCCGAAAGCGTGATCGACTGACCGAACGAGGACGGATTCGTGCCGGAGGTCGCGACAGTGGTCGTCGCCTCGCCGTTGACCGTCTGCGAAAGTGCAACAGAGGTGCTCGGGAGCAAGTTTGCATTGCCCGCATACAGCGCAGTGATGGAATGCGTCCCGACGGTTAGTGAGGAGACGGTAAGCTGCGCGGAGTTGCCTGCCAAGGTCGTGCTACCGAGGGAAGTCGAGCCGTCCAGGAATGTCACCGTTCCGGTCGCGGTGGTGCCCGCAGGCGGCTGAACGGTTGCAGTAAAGGTAATCGTCTGACCAAAGACAGATGGATTCACGCCGGAACTGAGAGTGGTGGCAGTCGACGCTTGGTTGACTTGCTGAGCGACGGCGGCCGATGTACTGCCAGCCATATTCGTGTCGCCGCTGTAGACGGCAGTGACCGAGTGAGTGCCTGTGCCCAAGCTGGCAATGCTGAGCTGCGCCGAGTTTCCTGCCAAGGTCGCGTTACCGAGGGAAGCCGAACCGTCCAGGAATGTCACTGTTCCGGTCGCGGTGGTGCCCGCGGGCGGCTGAACGGTTGCAGTAAAGGTAATCGTCTGACCAAAGACGGATGGATTCACGCCGGAGCTGAGAGTGGTGGCGGTCGACGCTTGGTTGACTTGCTGAGCGACTGAGGCCGATGTACTGCTAGCCATATTTGCATCGCCGCCGTAGACCGCGGTGATCGAGTGAGTGCCCGTGCCCAAGCTGGCGATGCTGAGCTGCGCCGAGTTTCCTGCCAAGGTCGCGCTACCGAGGGAAGCGGAGCCGTCCAGGAACGTCACCGTTCCGCTCGCAGTGGTCCCGATTGGTGGCTGAACTGTGGCTGTCAACACCACTGGTTGACCGAAAGCAGATGGATTCACACTGGAACTGGCCGTGGTGGTGGTGGACGCCCGATTCACTTGCTGAGTGACTGCGGCCGATGTACTGGCAGCCATATTCGAATCGCCGCTGTAGACGGCAGTGATCGAATGATTGCCTGTACCCAAGCTGGCAATGCTGAGCTGCGCAGAGTTGGCTGCCAAGGTCGCGCTTCCGAGGGAAATCGAACCGTCCAGGAATGTCACCGTTCCCGTCACAGTCGTTCCGGTTGGCGGCTGAACTGTCGCAGAGAACGAAACAAGCTGACCATACGTAGACGGATTGAGATTCGTGACAAGGGTCGTGGTTGTGGTGGCCGGATTGACGGTTTGCGACAAGACAGCAGAAGTGCTCCCGGTGAAGTTCGAGTCGCCGCTGTATTTCACGGTGACGGAATGAGTGCCGACGGACAGTGTGGAGATGGTGATCTGAGCCGAGTTATTAGAAACGCTTGCCGTACCGAATGAAGTGGCGCCATCTAGAAAAGTGAGTATCCCTGTAGCGCTGCCGCCGTAAGCGGGCGCAACGCTGGCCGAAAACGTCACCGACTGGTTATACGCAGATGGAGTGGCGCTGGAAGACACCGTAGCGGTAGTCGCGGCCTGGTTGGCCGTTTCCGTGACAGGGGTTGAAGTGCTGGCCGCAAAATTGGAATCTCCACTGTATTTAGCCGTCAGAGTGTGTGAACCCACGCTCAGGGACGAAACATTAAGCTGCGCGAGATTGTTGGTAACACTCACGGTGCCGATCGTAGTCGCACCGTCGAGGAAGGTTATTGTTCCGGTTGTTGAGCCGGTGCCCGGCGGTGGGGGTTGTACCGTAGCGACAAGCGCGAGAGTTTGGCCAAAAGAGACCGGGTTAGTCCCTGCCGACAAATAGGTGCTGGTCGCGGGCAAATTCATCACCTGCGTCACGACTGACGAAGTGTCCGCCGCGTAGTAAACGGATCCCGCGTACTTGGCGGTCATGGAATGCGACCCGGCCGCCAACCCGGAGACAACGATTTCCACGGAATTGTTATTCACGGTCCCTGGAAGGTTTCCGACCCCAACTACGGTCGCGCCATCGTAGAGCGTGACACTGCCGGCTGGTCCCCCTCCGAAGGTGGCAGTGGTTCCAACCAGGAACCGAACATTAAAGCCCACTGTGCCGGGGTTATCCAAAGACGTTACGGTCGTAGTCGTGGGTGCAGCATTCACGACCTGGCTGACCGCGGTTGACGTGCTGCCGGCAAAATTGGTGTCGCCGCTATACGTGGCGGTGATGGAATGGGTTCCCAACTGGAAGCCTAAGATCGTGAGCTGTGCGCTGTTGTTGGCGACAGTGCTGCTTCCGATCTGAGACGAACTATCATAAAAAGTCACGGTCCCCGTCGGGGTGCCGCTGGACGTCAATTGCAGTGTGGCCGTAAGATTCACGGGCTGATTATAGGAAGACGGATTCACGCTCGAAGTGAGCACGGTCGTGGTTGCAGGGGGATTCACCGTCACCAAGGTCTGTCCCGAAGTGCTTGCGGCCGAATCGGCGTCGCCACTGTATTGCGCGCTGATGTAGTGAGTGCCAGCGCTCAGAGTCGAAATGGAGAACGATGCTGTGTTGTTTGCGAGCGGGACCGTTCCCAAAGTCGTGGTGCGGTCCATGAAAGTGATTGTGCCAGTCGGTGTGTTGCCGAGGGTTGGCCTGACATTCGCAGTAAGGGTTATGGACTGTCCGAACGCCGGAGTGTAAGAAGTGGAAGCAATTGTTGTCGTGGTTGCAGCGGGATTAACAGTTTGAGCTAAGGTCCCGGTGCTAGCCAGCAGGTTCGAGTCGCCGCTGTATCTTGCCGTGATGGTGCGCGCGCCCACCCCGAGCGTTGTGGTCGTAATGCTCACTGTGGCCGATCCCTGGATCGTGGCAGTGCCTAATTGCGTGCCGTTGTCGGTGAAGGTAACCGTACCCCCATTCGACAAGAGGTTGTAACTCGTTTGAAGCGTCGCGTAGAGGGTCACCGCCTGACCATACGATGACGGATTTGCGCTCGAGGAGACTGTGAGCGTGGTCGGCGCCTGGTTGACGGTCTGAGTCAACACAGGCGACGTGCCGGCCGTAAAGTTCGTGGTGCCGCCATACTGTGCGGTGATCGAGTGGCTTCCGGGCGTCGCATTACTGATGGAGACCTGCGCCGATCCTTTGGATAGAAATCCGCTCCACAGGACCGTCGCGCCGTCATAGAACGTGATCGCGCCGCTCGGGGTGGAACCGTTAAATGACAGGCCCACGGTGGCGGTGTACGTCACCGGCTGACCGTAGACTGATGGATTGGCGTTCGTGACCAGACGAACTGTGGTGGCCGCCTGGTTCACGACCAGTGAAATGGCGGACGCGGAACTGCCCGTAAAGTTTGTATCGCCCCAATAGGTTGCAGTCAGAGAATGCGAACCAACAGCAAATCCCGTTACCGAGATCTGGGCCACGTTGTTCAATACCGGAGCTGTTTGCCAAAACGTCCCGTTATCGTAAAAAGACACCGTGCCGGTCGCGGATCCGCCGGCATAAGACGGTTGCACGGTGGCGGTCACAATGACGGCCTGGCTGTAAGAAGAAGTACTGAGGTTCGAACTAAGGGATAGCGCAGCCGTTGCCTGACTTACGGTTTGACTAAGCCGCGAAGTGCTGCTGGCGAAATTTACATCGCCGCTGTAAGTAGCCAGAATGGTGTGCGTGCCGTTCGAAAGATTTGACACTACAATCTGGGCGCTGTTGTTGGAAACAGTCGCTGTCCCCAAGCTTGTGTTTGTGCTGAGGTCCTGAAATGTAACAGTGCCCGTCGCGGTTAAATAAGAAGGAAGCTGAAGCGTCGCTGCGAAAGCTACCCCCTGCCCTGTGCCTGATGGGTTGGCGCTCGAACTCAAAACCGTGTACGACTGCGTTTGCAAAACGGTCTGCGTCAGAGGAGCCGAGGTGTTGGCCACATAGTAGTAATCGCCACTGTAGGCTGCGGTGATCTGGTGAGTGCCCGTGCTTAGCGTGGACGTCTGATACACGGCATGGCCGGAACTATCAACGGAAACCGTGGCCAGCGAGGTCGCGCCATCCATGAAAGAGACTGTCCCGGTCGGTAGGAAAGGAAAGGCGGCCGGTCGCGAGACTGTAGCTGTGAGATAGATCTGCTGACCAAAGTAGATCACTGGTGGATTGCTTGCCGTCAACCCCATGGCAGCAACCGTGGACTGCAGCATTACGGAATATCCGCCTCCGAAAGTCACCACGTCGACTCTGCCATCGCGGTTGACGTCCGCGAGAGCCAGCGAAATCGGACGCGGCGGCGTCGCGAAATTCTGAGGATTCTGCGGCACCACTGCGGTGAAACCGCCTGATCCATTACCCAGTAACACGCTTATCGTATTGTCCGCCGAGTTGGTGATCACGAGATCCAGAAAGCCGTCTCCGTTGAGGTCCGCAGTCCCAATCGCCAACGGGCTGTTGCCCACCCGCGTCGGAGACTTAGAGGTCGCGAAGGTGCAATTTAAAGGCGTGACGGTGGCACAGTTTTGGTTCAACAGGATTGAAACGGTCCCGTCGATTTGGTTGACAACCGCGAGATCAAGTGCACCGTCCCCATTGAAGTCGGCGGCGACTAGCCCCTGCGGTTCCGTGCCTGTGGTCGGCGGATTCGTCGTTGGGGTGAACGTGCCGTCTCCATTGCCCATGAGAATGGTGACGGTGCCGTCGCCCATGTTGCTCACTGCAAGATCGATCAGGCCATCGCCGTTGAAGTCACCCGCCGTCATATAGGAAGGTTGATTTCCGACCGTGGGAGAGGTCGGCGTGGGTGTAAAGGTCCCATCCCCATTGCCCAATAAAATCGTGAGCACAAAGGGCCCCTGGGGTGCTGCTGCCGGATAGCACATCAACGGGTTGCTGCCGCACATATTTACGACAGCCAGATCGAGCTTACCGTCACCGTTGAAGTCAGCGACCGCGATGGATGCGGGATAAGCACCGGTGGTCGGAGTAGAGGGACTTACCGTAAAGGTACCGTCTCCATTGCCTAGCAGGATGGTGAGCGTCTGATCTTGTCCATTTGCGACCACCAAGTCGAGCTTTCCGTCACCATTAAAGTCGCCCGATGCGATCCCGGCGGGGGCTCTCCCCACCGGGTAACTGTTCCCTGAATACAAGGTTCCATTTGTGTTCCCGAGCAGAATCAAGACGCTGCCCGAAGACTGATTGGCAATTGCAAAATCTATGCTTCCATCACCGTTGAAGTCGCCCGTGACAACGGCTGTCGGTGTGGCACTCAACGGAAAACTAGAATTGCTGTGCACACTCAGTGTCGGGGTAGGAGAAGTCACCGGCAGATAGACGATGTTCGAAATCTCGCCCGACGGATTCGTCACCGTAACGCCCAATGTCCCTTCGGTAGAAGTAACGGGGGATGGAGAAAAAGAAGCCACTATTTGTGTCCCGGAAGAATTCACGGTCGTGGACGTCGCCTGTACAGAGCCCACGCCCGGCCCAACCAGCGTGACGATCGCGTTTTGATTGAGGTTTGCTCCGCTAAGAGTGAGGCTCGTCGACCCTGGCACCAAGCTCGCGGGAGATACTTGGTCGATGAATGGCACAGCAAGCGGAGGGGCCTGGCCAAATGAGAGTGATGCTGTCAGGATCGCGCACACAAAGAAGCGGAGGATAAACTTCACGATAAATTCTCCATCTTGTCGCCCGTTAGAGCTGCTCATCTACGCTTGTCGGGCATGCGAATGTCATGAGTCGAAACGTTGCGGGGAAAGGTAAGAGGAAGACTTCTGAGACTGGCTATTGCAGACGAGCCTAACTACCTGGCTTCGGGTCGTCGATAACTCGGAGGCAGCTTCAGTCAGCATTAAGTTCGGGTCAAGTCCGGATCAGGGTGCAACCACTCGATCAAGGATCGCCGTATTTCCCGTCGTATGGCAGATTACGTTCGTCGCACGACCCTATTGAACTGATGGGGGAGGCGCCGGATGGTAAAAAGACATTTCCAGGACGGCAAGCGAATCTTCCTGCCGGTAACTTAGCCGTTTTCCGATCCAGCCTCTGACAACCCGAAAAAGAAGCGCCGGAAGTAATGGTGCGATCGCCGTTGCGGCGACCGCACAGTGTTTGGCACGGGCTAAAGTTGTTCTCTCTAACAACCGATGGGTTCTAAGAAAGAAAATCGGCTGCTGCGCTAGCGCCGATAGAGCTGCAAGAAGGGCGGTTCGAGCAAATCATGGATACTATTACCGTGCTCATCGTGGACGACTCGTCCGTCATGCGAAAAATCGTAGAGCGTTCCCTGCGACAGGCAGGTCTCGAAATCGCGCAGACATCGACGCGGATCGTACTGTCGCTGGCGCTTTGCCCGCGGGCTTGCTGCTGGGCGTTCAGGGCCTCGACAATGTCCTGCGGTTCGACGGCTCCCCTTTCGACCAGGATCTCACCGACATGTCGAGGGTCACCGGCTTTTTGGTGCTCGACAGCAGCATTTACCTCGCTAGCCTTGGCGACGCCGCGCTTGATGAGAATCTCGCCAAGATTCAGAGCCGGCTGTTCGAATAAGTTCGCCTCCGGCTCGATCTTTGAGGGCGTCACTTCCGATGCAGGACTGACGGCCGGCGGCTCGAGCAGGCGAGCCAACTTCGAGATCAGCTCCTGATCGTTGCGCTCACCCTCCTTGCCCGCAGCGTCGATGCTCTTCAGCATCTCGCGGACCGCGTCGACCATCGCCAGCAATGCGGTGGTGATTTCGGCGGTGAGGGGCAGCAGGCCATCCCGCAGGCGCGACAGCAGACTCTCTCCGGCGTGGGTCACTGCTTCGAGCGGATTAAATGCAAGGAAGCCGGAGGTGCCTTTAATGGTGTGGATCGTTCGAAAAATGCTGGCCAGGGTATCGCGATTCGCCGGGTCCTTTTCGAGCACAACGAGATCCTGATCCAGGCGATCAAGGTTTTCGTAACTTTCGACTAAGAATTCTTTAATAATTGCGGCATCATCGTTCATTCGAAATTTCAATGCTTACGCATTGCCTCTCACACCCCGCGATCGCTGTCGCTGTGTTGGGGCAAGCAAATCGCCGCCGCGTTTTCCGTTGATGGTCGTCTTTCAAGGGCGGGTTCGCTCCGCATCACCCACATGCTTCGTCCATCGGCCCTGCCTGCAATGGACTTTATTTATCACCCGCAAACTCCAGAGCGTGAGAGAGCGTGGAAGGTCAGCTTTGAAAACAAAATTCATTGCCTTGCTCCCGCTCTCGCCCGAGTCCTCAGGCGGTCGCGATCCATTACGTGCTCGGCTGAGGCGTTCCACCTGTCGATGGCGACGTTGCGTTGATTAAGGAACGATTAACCTTGGATCATCCCAACGCTGTTCGACAGTGCAGATCATGGACCGAACGGAGTTCGCAGATTCGTTACTGTGGGGATGGTCGAAGCGTGCGGTTTTAAACGACTGGCCGGCAGGCGGATCAGACGTCTGAATAGTCCGTGATGCGCAGTCCGAATGGGCTACCCTCGGGAGGTCACGCTTCTTCCTCGCCGGGTGAACCATTGTTTGTCGGAGGATTCTACAGGCCGACTGCGGAGGCGAGTTCTGCGAGGCTGGTGACCGTCATATCGGGTCTACCGTTGGCAGATCTGACGGCTCCGACACCTGGGCGTGAGGACGGGCGGTTCACCCAGACTGTCGCCAGGCCGAGAGCCTGCGCTGGAATGACGTCGTGATAGATGCTCTGGCCTACATGCAGGACTCGATGGGCTGGCGCGTTGATCCGACTGAGTGCCAGCTCAAAGAGTTTGAGCGAGGGTTTGTAAGCCTGCGCTTGCTGCGCGGTGACGACTTCATCGAAAGTGACTTCGAGTTGAGGTCGGGTGCTCGTGAACAAATCGTCGTCGACATTGGAAAGGATGGCGAGTCGGAACCGCGTTTTCAGTTGTCGCAAAGCGGTGACGGTATCCGGCCATGGCTTCCAGGTCGGAAGAGAGTCGGCGAGGAATCGGACTTCTTCGTCGGTGGGAGCGAATCCCAGTTCATCGCTGAACTGGCGAACGACGGAGCCCAGAACCTCACGGTAGGGCTGGAACGGCGGATGCTCTGCACGCAGTTCGAAGTCCCCGTAAAGCTTGAGGATTGCAGCATCGTCGATGTGTTTGGAATGCGCTGAAAAGATGCGGTGGAGCGCCGGCAGAATTCCGGCCTCCCAGTTGATGAGGGTTCCATAGCAATCGAAGGTGACGATCTCGAAGCGACCGAAGTCGAGCATGATCGCTATTATTTCAGACCGCGATGCGGAAGGCTTAATACCTGTGTCCCGTCAACACTCGAGAACACAGAAAAGTTCCCACCATGTTCGCCCCGCGAAGCATGGTGGTTTTTCTGGCTGACTATTGAAGTACTTCAAGGGGTTGCGAGAGCTCGAACGTCAGGTCGGACTCCGCAGGCAGTACGATTTCCTTGTTTCCGGTGAATGCTGAGCCGCCCGCGCCCGCGCCTGCGCCGGCTGCGGCGCCGATCGCAGCCCCCTTGCCACCCCCGGCGAGGGCACCGATAATCCCGCCAAGAGCGGCGCCTCCACCGGTGAGTACAGCGGTGCGCTTACCCTTGCCTTTTTCAGAGAAGCTGCGAGCGGCGGCCTGAACCGGGACGTCAGCGCCGTTGATGCGTATCGAATCAATGCTGACCTGCAGAACAGCTCCGCCTTTAAACTTGCCCAGCGGCTTGGCGTCTGCAACGGTACCGGTAACGGCTGCGCCCTGCGGAATCGCGACTGCGCTGCCGACGGTTACGTCTTTCGCGACGCTGCCGGTGAAGGTGTCACCCTGCTTGCTGAGCTTGGAGCCGATCGAAGACCCGAGACTAATGGTGATGGCGGTTCCGGACGGCACCACGAGTGGTTGTTTCTTCGCCTCTTTGCGCTCGCGCTCTTTGTGTTCGCGAGCGTCCTTGGTGGATGACTTTTCGTTCGAGCCGGAAGTTTGCGTATCGTTGGTAGCGGTGTCGCTGGAGCTGTCGCTTGCAGGCTTGTTGCAGGCTGTCAGATTGAATGCAATGAACAGACAAAGCGAGAGGAATAGAACGAGTGAACGCATAAGACGCCTCCAAGGTTTTCGGCAATCGTAAGGGAAATCGGCAGCTAGTAACAACCGGGAAGAGTTTGGAACGGGAATCGAAGGTTCATCAGGCTAAGGCGCGGAATTCGAGCAGAAAGCGAATGGGCCGCTTCGGCGACACTGCTCCAGGCCGCTCGGCTTCGCCTTCGCGGGACAGCCGAGGCGGCCGTCGCCGCATAGCTAGCAGAAACGCGAGGCAGGCCTTTCTACCTGAGCTAGATGAATTGCCAACGGGTGGCATTGTTCGGGAAATCACTCTCGGTCCACGCCAGCACCACGCGGGGACGAACGCAATAGAAAACACTCTCAGGAATGACCATCAGCGGCATATTGTATTTGGCACGGGAGGCAGCGTCGAGTTTCTTCAGAGTTGGCTTGTGAGTGAGATCAACTTCCTCGGCGAATCCTTCAAGGATGACAACATCGTCCCCGGATTCCAAGTGAATGGAGATGGCGGGATTATGGGCGAGGTTGCGAGCCTTGCGGGTAGCGCGCGCGGTTCCGAAGTAAAGGCTACCGTCGATCCAGAATCCCCACACCGGAATGGAGTGCGGGCGGCCATCGCGCCGGGTTGTACAGATCCAGTAATTGCGGGATTTAGTGAGCCGCTTCTGGGCGTGACTAAAGAGCAGGAATTTGTGTGGAGATTTCAGTCCATAGAGCGGGGGGACCTGTGGAAGGCCCACGGTACAGCCTTCGGGATTTGACTGCTGCTTCGGGGATTTTTTCGGGGGCTTCGTTTTCGGCATGAGTTCACCTCCAATCAAAATTCACAGCTCCCATTTCTTGCACAGAAGTGCGCGGAGAAGTGGGCTCGCGGCGACCTTGCCCATGGCTGCTCGGCTTCGCCTGCGCGGGACAGCCGAGGCGGCTGTCACAACATGAGCCGGATGGCGGACCGGATTCATGTCCCCGCCTGTTGAGTCGTGCGGTTGAGTACTTTAGCGCTGAGATACCACGCCGGGCAAGGTGGGAGTTCGTTTGGCTGAAGCAGCCTGAGATTCATGGTGGTCGCTCACCGGTTCGGACGCGGGCTCTTCGGCCGTCGCGGGTTTCTTCGGGGCAAGAAACTTTTCGGTATTGAGGAGGGGGCGGCCCAGCGAGGCGTTATAACTGGTCCAGGGTCCATCAAGAGTAGACTCGCGTTCGAAGTGGGCGCGCATGGCCTCCATTTTTGAATCGAGATCATCGAGATAGTGCAGCATGAGCGCTTCGGGAAACATTGGAAGTTTGGGCGAGCCGAAGTCGTATTGTCCGTGGTGGCTGATGATGAGGTGCTCAACCAGCGTCTTTAGTTCTTCCGGAAAACCGGGGACGTGGGAAAGTTTGGCTTGCAGCATTTCAAGCTCAATGATCATGTGGCCCAGAAGCTGGCCCTTGGTTGTGTAGGAGAATGACCGGTTATAAGTCAGCTCGTGGATTTTACCGATGTCGTGCAGAAATGCGCCTGTGAGCAGGAGATCGCGGTTGATCTGGGGATAGTTCCTCGAGATCAGATCGCAGGAGCGGAAGAGCGAGACGACATGATCGAGCAGGCCTCCGATGTAGGCATGATGCAGAGTTTTCGCGGCAGGAGCATTGCGATACGCTGCCGCGATTTCCGGATCGGCCATGAAAGCTTGAACCAGAGTCTTCAAATGTTGGTTCTGAAATCCGGAGACGAAGTCGGAGAGAGTTCTCCATAGCTCATCAATGTCTTTCGTCGTTTTTGGAAGATAATCGGCAAACTCGATTTCCGAATCACCCAGTTTTCGAAGCTTATGAATTGTGAGCTGGAAACGCTGTTTGTACTTATTGATGAGGCCTTTGACCTTCAGGAAGTCATCCTGTTCGAACGCTTCAAGGACTTCTTCTACGTTGTCCCACATTTTGGCTTCAACTTGACCGGTGCGATCGCCGAGCGTGAGTGCGAGGTAAGGCTCCCCGGTTTTCTTGGGCTTGATCTGCTTGGCGACAACGACAAAAGTTGAAGTAACGATCTTATTTTCGTGGCGGGCGCAATCGCAAATGTAGAAGTCCTTCATCAGATGTCTGAGTATATGACATCTCGCCCCGAATCGTTTAGCAGCGAGAACGCACGGCAAGTGTACGACCCCGCTGACGCACATCATCCCAAACGATGGGACCGGCACAGACGAGTTGGATGCGCTGTCCTAGAGGATGCCGAGCTTCTTCTTTTTCTTGTTGAGTTTCTTCGCGTCGGCCTCTTTGGCAGTCGCGGTTTCCACGGGCTCGGTCTGATTCGCGCTTCTACCGCTGTCAACGTAACCTTGTGCAATCTTGATGTACGCCTCTTCTCTGAGCTTGGTGAGGTAGGCGCGAAGCGCAGGCTGCAGCTTCTGGTAATAGAGTGCGTCTTGAATACGGGGTAGAACGTCTTTCATCGCCGGTACGCCCGCCATCTGATGATCATCGACCTTAAGAATGGCATAGCCCTGCTTGACTCGAATGACATCGGTAATCTCGCCCGCTTTCATGGCGAAAGTCCGATCCTCGAGTTCTTTCGCAAGTTTGCCACGTTCGAAAGTTCCGAGCGCACCGCCGTCGGCAGCGGACGGCCCGTCGGAATACTTCTTCGCAATGTCCTCGAAAGCGGCGCCGTCCCGGAGTTGCTTGAGGATGTCCTTTCCTTTGGTCTCGGCCGCACTGAGAGCGTCAGCATCGGCCGCTTGCTTGGCTGTTTCGTCCAGCGGCGTTTGGGCGGACGATCCCGAGTTGGTAGCATTGGGGTCTGGCGCTGGAGTTATCGCCTTCGGAGTGATCAGAATTTCGCTCAACCGGATGAACTCGGCGTGTTGCATCTCGTCTTTATGGTCGTCGTAGAATTTCTGCTCTTCTTCTTTGCTGATCGCGAGATGGCCTCCGACTTCTTCGCCGATCACTTTTCGGGTGATGATCTGGTTTTTCTGCGTCTGCTTGAAATCTTCCCAGGAGATTCCTTGCTTTTCGGCTTCCTTCTCCAACGCTTCCATAGAGTCAAGCTTCATGTCTTTGCGCATCTGATCGAGTTGCTTGATCAAGTCGGTGTCGGCGCTGATGCCCAGGTCCTTGCCTTTTTCGAGCAGGAGCTGTTGGTCGATGAGATCCCGAAGCACGTCCTTTTCACGCTCGGCATAAACTTTGTCCGCGTTATTGGCATCCTGCTGCTTAACTTCATCGCGGAGCTGGTCTTTGCTGCGCGCGAACTCAGACTTGGTGATGATCTGATTGTTAACCCGAGCAACGATTTCTTCGACGACTTGGCCAGCCGCGAAAGCGGGCATGCAAGTCAAAGCAATTAGGGTCAGTGGAAGTTTTTTCATAGAGTATCCGGGCCGCCACGCTTGCTGAGCTTGCGGGTTAGAAAGGTGGGCCTCGGCCGATGCCGGTATTTTACATCTTTTAGGCGGATATTGGTCGGGTCATCCCACCGTGGCCATCACCCTCCCGGGTAAACTTCTTCGAGGCGCAGGCCAACCCCTAACTATGACGCGAACACAGTCAAGTAAGTTGGCCGGATCGATCAGACGGTGCGGATTAAAGCCAAGGCAGTACGGTCGTCGCAGACGGGACCTTTTCCTGAAGACTCGGCGACAGCTTCCAGGACCGAGTCGCACAGGGGTCGGGCAGCATGAGCCGCGACGGACTGGAAGACATTCTTAACCCTTTCGAGGCCGAAACCGGCAGAATGACCATTGCCGTGGCCCTCACAGTCGATTACTCCGCGAGAGACGAGGAGCAGAGAAGCTTGTTTGGCCATGCCCACAGTTGGGGCCTCGCAGGTTGCGTGGGAGAAGAGTCCGAGGGGGAGTCCCGTGGGGGACAATTCGGCGATTCCACAAGCGTCGCGGAGAAGGCCGGGGGTGTGTCCGGCATTGGTGTAGCACAGCGTTCCGAACTGCTCGTGGTAACAGGCAATGAAGGCAGGGCAAGAGTGGACGCCGCAGCACACATCAATCAATCGACGATTGATCCGAAGGCACAGTTCGGTCATGGCATCGGATTCGTTGATGTCACGCGGTGAAAATAGCTCCAATCCGACAGTGCGGAAGACTTCTTGAGCAGCGACCAGGAGGCTGCGGTTGTCCTCGCGCCGGCCGGCAACATCGAGCAGGCCGATCAGAACGCGTTCAGAGCTGACGCGAATGGAGTCGTAGAAATCTCCGGCGATCCGTTTTCCGACGAACAAGGCAGCGATGTCGGCGCCTGCGATCGTGGGGAAGACGGTTGGAACCGGTTCCATTAGGGTGGGGGTAGCAGCGTCGGAGCGGAAGCGGGAAAGCATGGCAGAAAGGCTCAAGGGCGAAGCTAGCATACGCAGGACAGGGCGACAACCATCGGCCCCATACCCGCCATTGGATTCATCGGCGGCTCAGCCGATCCCTTAAGTTTATTCGCCGTATTTGTCGGCCAGGTATTTTGTGAGGTCAGACTCGAGTTGGCCGTAGTCGGAATGGATGGTCGCGCGAAGAGCAGCCTCGGTGGAACTGCCCTGGCTGATGCGCTGCAGAATTCGCTGAACGTCGCTCATGCCGTACGAATCGTTAATGTAGGAAACGGCCGCCAGCGATTCGGCGTAAGCGACATAGGCCTGCGCACCGGAAAACTGCAGAAAACTGCCTTCCAGAACATTTAGGGGAATGTTGTGCTGCGCCTTGAACAACTGCGTGAGTTGTCGACCCGCCCCACCCAGGCTTCTCGGTTCGAGAAACTGGGCGATGCCTTCGTGCAACCATGGCGGGCAGCGCCCGGCAGAAAGCTGGGTAATGAACGAGTGCGCAAGTTCGTGTTTAAGCACGTGCGCGAGTTCGGGAGTTAGTGAACTGAGGCCGCTGATAGGGATGCGCAGCTTGCCGTCGTTCATTGCTCCAGACCATGTCGGTGCATGAGTAACGTCGAAAAATGCCTGTTCGGTGTAGAGGGTGACCAGGATGCTATCGCGCGGCGGATTGCCGAGATCACGGACCAGGTCGTCATAGTCAGATTCGAGCGCCTGAAGGATCTGGGCACGCAGCGATTCGGAGGTCTGATGGCCTTCATAGTGCAGGGTGAAATGGACACTCTCGCCTTGGGAAAACTCGGATTCGGCATTCTGCTCTCGCTGGGCTTTCGACAAGAACTGCTGCACCTTGGTATCGGGTCGAAGTTCGAGAGAACGCTTCCAGGAGACGATGGCCTCCTGGGTGCGATCGGAGGCGAATTGCGCATAACCTAACATCGTATAGGCGTCTGGTGACTCGGGGGCAGAGCGCACGGCGCGCTGCGCGTAAGGTACTGCTTGACTAGCGTTCCCGGTGCGAACGAGGACGGCAGAGTAATAAATAAGGATGGTCGAATTCTCCGCCTGGTACCGGAGGGCGTTTTCAAAGTATTGCCGAGCCTGGGCGATGTTGCCGTGATCGAATTCAAATTTGCCGGCGATGAAGTCGGCCGTTGCGCTCAGTTCGGGATTTCCCTTGGTCTCCAACTTGGAGAGCGACTCGGTATCGATCTTGCCATCCTTGACTATCTTGCCAACGAGGTCTCCCTCATTCCCCAGGGTGTCGGGTGGTGCGAAGGCAGGCAGATCAGCAACCTTTGCGCCGCCCGATGAGCGCGTCGGTAACCCGCCCGCCTCGACGTGGTCGACAGAAGACTTCGGGATTGCGTACGTGTCCTCGCCAATCTCATATTCGTAGCGGTTGCCGTTTTCGCGCACACTATCGACGACAATGGTGCGGCCGTTCTTGAGATGAATGGTGTCAGCCCATGCGCAGACCAGGCCCGGAGCACACCCTACTAAGAAGAAGATGACACGTAGCCGCATTCAGGCGCATTCTAGCAATGGAGGGCTCCGCAACCTACGTGACGAAGGTACTACTCACGATTCGAACCCTATTAGCAACGGCGATTTGGATTGCTGCTTGCCCACGAAGCGTTGTTGCCACGACCCACATTACGGCCGAGAAACCGGCCGAGAGTCTCTATCTGCAACTGGGGCGGGTCGGGCTCGATCCGTCGCGCGTCTACCAGGTGCGCGGCGCATCCCTGAGCCGAGGAGCAGTACAGATCAGCCTGGAAGACGGGACGATTGGTTTTACGCAAGATCTGATGGGCCGGATCACCGGGGCGTTTTTTGATGGAGAGGGAGAGATTCTGTTGAGCCCTCCCAACCAAGTCGAACGCAGATCGATGAGCTTGTTCACGAGCATGGCAATTCTGGAGGAGCGGTTCGCGACGGCATACTTCAGGTTTAACGATGAAACTGCAGCGGAGTTGAAACCGGAGCTGCGCGAAACCGAAAACAAGCAGGAGTTTGTGGATCGCTGGGATGAGACTGCAAAGAATCTCGCCAGCGGAGACGCTATGCGGCTCCTGCTCACATTTAGCCGGATGCTTCCCACCGATGGCGGTTCTCCGGAAGTGGGAACTGGCATCGCAAGCGACGCAAAGCCGGATCGATTCCTTCACGCTCGATTGCAGGGAACCAAGCTGGGAGTCTTCGACGTCTTCTTTGATTCGACTGCCGGAGAACAAATATTGGCAGGCCAGGCAAGAACCGCCGCAAACGGAGAAGCCTACTACGATGTATGGACTTCGTTTTCGCCGACACCGCCGACAGCGAGGCCGTCGCAACGCGAGCATGCCGCACAAGAAGAGGGAGCGAGCGCCCACGACGATCGGGTTGCGCTGAAGCGATTCGCGATCACGACGGAAGTTCTGCCGCCCAAGCAGATTCGTGCGCGGGCGGTTGTGCAATGTGAAGTTCGGGAGGGCGGTGCGCGGGCACTCCTTTTTGAGCTGTCTCGATTCCTGCAGATCGAAAGTGTTGCGCTCAATGGTGAACCCGTAGAGTTTATTCACAATCCGGCGCTGGAAGGCTCGCAACTGGCGCGCCGCGGCAACGATGTTGTGGCCGTTATCATGCCCGAGCCTTTGAAGACGGGACAGAAATTCGAGCTCACATTTGTTTATGCAGGAGAAGTTTTGGCGGAGGCCGGCAACGGATTGCTTTATGTCGGCGCCAGGGGGACCTGGTATCCGAACCGTGGACTGGAAATGGCGTCCTTCGATCTTCAATTCAGCTATCCGCAAGGCTGGACCCTGATCGCGACCGGGAAAGAGGCGCCATTCGCCACTGAGAGCATCGCAAGTACGACTGGCGAGCAGACATCGCGTTGGATCTCTGATCGTCTGATTCCGGTGGCTGGGTTCAATCTAGGCAAATACCGCGAAGCCATTACGAAGGCGGGAGACGTCGAGGTCGATACCTACGCAACCCAGAGTGTGGAGCGAGATTTTCCGAGGCCGCCGATCCAAGTCATCGAGCCGATGCGTCCGAATCCGACTCAGCATGCGCCGAAGCTATTGGTTCCCTCTCAACCAACTCCGGCGCTGAATGAAGTTACTGTGGGCGAGGCGGCGGCTCACGCGGTTCAATACTTTAGCGCCCGCTTTGGCGCGTTTCCTTACAGCCACCTCGCACTGACGCAGATGCCCGGCAGAGAAAGCCAAGGGTGGCCGGGTCTTATCTTCCTTTCCTCCTATGCATTTCTGGACCGGCAGGGCCGCGAACAATTGCATTACTCTCCGCAACGGATGCTTCTGATAGAGTCCGTTCCAGCGCACGAAACCGCCCATCAATGGTGGGGAGATTTAATCCCCTGGGCCAGTTACCGCGATCAATGGTATTCGGAGGCGCTGGCGAATTACTGCGCCCTGATGATGATCCAGGAGAGAAATCCTGAAGGCTTCCGTCAAGTGATGGAAATGTACCGGCGTCAATTGGTGGAGAAGAACAGCGACAGCATTGCGCCGATGGATGCCGGACCGGTGACCCTTGGAACGCGGCTGCTGTCGTCCAGGTTTCCCGGCGGATATGAAGCGATCAGTTATGGGCGCGGAGCGTGGCTCTTCCATATGTTGCGCACCATGTTGAACGATTCATCACGGCAGGAGAAGTCGGGCGGCGGCGTGGGCGCCGACGAGCCCTTCGTACGAGCATTGCGCAAAGTTCGGCAACGCTACGAAGGAAGAATGATCAGCACACGGGAACTGTTGGACATCTTCGCAGAAGACCTTCCGCCAGCCCTGAGGTACGAAGGCAAGAAGTCTTTGGACTGGTTTCTGGATGGCTGGATCAACGGCACTTCTCTTCCGACCCTGGAGTTGAAGGGAGTGAAGTTTACTGCGAAAGGATCCTCTTCGATTGTCACCGGCACCATCTTGCAGAAAGATGCACCGCAGGATCTGGTGACCTCCGTGCCAGTATATGCAGCGCTCGGAGGAAAGCAATTGGTGCTGCTAGGACGCGTTTTTGCCGATGGCGATGAGTCTTCGTTCCGGCTATCGGCTCCGGCGGGCGCACATAAAATCGTGCTGGATCCTTACGAGACAGTCTTGTCGCGTCCGAAATAGTTGGCCGGCGGATTGAAAGGTGACGATTCATTGGTGACCGGAATTATGCGAAGGATTGCACGAAGCGCTTCGGCGGCGATGGGTCGCACGAATGATGTATGCGGGAATATCCGGCAGTGACAGCACATGCGTCAGAACGCCGAGTCGAGCACAGACGCGGGGCATGCCATAGACTGCGCAACTGGCTTCGTCTTGCCCGAACGTAAGGCCGCCCTGGCGGAAGATGGCGGTCATGCCGGCAGCTCCATCCCAACCCATTCCAGTCATGATTCCACCGAGAGCGTGGTTCTTAAAGACCTGCGCGACGGAGTTCATAAGAACGTCCACCGAAGGGACGGGAATTGCGTCCTCAGGATATTTGTCGAGACCGATGGCTGGCTTCGAATCCGATTTACCCAGCTCGAACCGGGCGGCCTGCGGCGGCTTCCCGGCGCCCACCCGGCTAAATCGATTACGCCGCGATTGGGCCGCGGCCCGGATCTTGGAGATGAGTTCGTTTCGAACATGCGCGATTTCAAGCGAAGTCTGCGACATCTGCTTGGGTACGTAGTCAAAAGCGCCGGCACTCAAGGCTTCGAGTGTGGTCTCTGCGTCCTTCTCTGTGGCAGGGCTGACCATAATCACCGGGCGGGGAAATTGGTTCATGATCACCCTAGCGTGCCAAGGCCATCCAGTCCGGGCATGTTGACGTCGAGAGCGACAACGTCGGGATCGAGCGTCGGGGTTTTTTCGCAGGCGACGGACGCACATGATGCGGTCGCTACCACATCCATGTCCGGCTCGCAGGAGATCATTCGCGCCAGCGCCGTACGCATGAAAGCGCTGTCATCGACTACCAGTACGCGAATTCGAGGACTATCGTCTAAGTTCAAGCTCATTTGCGGTAAATCGCGTGAACGAGCGAGTGCACTTCGTCTAAATACGACTCGAGTTCGAAGGTCAGGCGAGCCCAGTCCAGATCTTTCAAGTCAGGATGACGTTTCGAGAGCACAGCAAACCCGGTTTGCTTGAGCAGGTGGACCTCGCGTTTTTCGATATAGCCGTGATTCAATCCACTCATGCGGCAAAGCAGGTCGCTGAGCTCTACTAAAGCGATTAATCCTGCATGCTCGGCGGCTGCATAGTTTGTGTGGTGGAGCGCAACGGTGTCACGGAGATCGGGCGCAAGTCCCCAGCGTTCGGCCAGCAAACATCCGCTTTCGCAATGCGTGAATCCAAGAGTGCGTACACGGCGACGCCATCGAGTTTTGGGAGATTGAGATCGAGGATGACCGCTTCATAGTCGCAAGCGAGGGCTGCGGACAGAGATTGCTCACCATCCTTGAACGCATCCACGGTGTAACCGGACGAACTTGGCCAGGGCTTCATCATCTTCTGCAATAAGAATTCGCATAAAAGTGAACCGTCCTTAATCGAACAGCCCAGTCTAGTTAGAAAACACTCAAGTTCAGCCGAATACTGCGTCACACGAAGGTATAGGCTAGCGGAATTGGGCCTTTGTTTCGAATCGGGAACCAAGTCGCACGTGTCGGATTGTCATCCGAACCTGAGCGGCCAATAGCTTCATCCTTGACCCAACGTGGATAATTCATGCTGGGTGTATGCCCATTGGAGTGAACGCTTGCGTGTTTTGAGTGCAGGGACTCTGAAATCCCTGTTTGTGCCGGGCGGAATCTGGTTGCTGGGGGCGGTGCTACTGGTCTACTCCGGTTGGCTGACCGTCGCCTTGCCTGTGCTCAGCTTTCTGTACTATTGCGCGATTGCCGGAGGAATGCTGCTGGCGTGGAGATTTCACTCCAGTCGCATCTTCTTGTCTTTGTTGGGAGTCTTTCTGGCGCAGCAAGCGGCAGCCGTTTCTACGGGACAGCCGCCCTTCATCCCGGCCACCTTAACAGCGCTCGCTGTTCTTGTGCCCGTGAATTTCGTTTTCATCACGATAATGCATGAGCGGGGTTTTACCGTTGAATCGGTGGCGCCCGTGGCTTTATTTCTGTTCGTGGAATCCTTAACCGTGACCGTGTTCTGCGGGGCTGCGGTTCGCGTGCATAGTCTGTCGATTCCGATTATCCTGCCGCGCTACGCCTTAGCGGTGGCGGCCGCGGGTGCCATCTTCTTGAGTGTGCGATTTCTGTTGAATCGGAAGCCACTTGATAGTGCGTTGCTGTGGTCTTTGGCCTCCTTCTTTCTGGCGCTACGCTCTGCCCCGGCTACACGAACGTCTATGGCGTACTGGCTTGCCACAGCATGTATCCTTGCAACCGCCGTCATCGAGAATTCTTACTTGCTGGCGTATCATGACGAACTGACCACGCTGCCGTCGCGGCGCGCATTCAATGATGCGTTACTGCGGCTGAAGTCTCCCTATTCGATCGCGGTGGTTGATATCGATCATTTCAAGCGTTTCAACGATACGTACGGCCACGACACCGGTGATCAAGTCTTACGAATGGTCGCAACCAACTTGGGGAGTGTCACTGGCGGAGGCAAAGCTTACCGTTGCGGCGGCGAGGAGTTCAACATTCTTTTTCCCGGCAAAACGACTGCCGAAGTCCTGCCACATCTGGAGAAGTTGCGCGTGACAGTTGCGAAGTCCGAATTTCGCATGCGCGGTAATGACCGGCGGCAGCTTCCGCGCGGACCCGATCGTCGTAACCAGCGGAATCGTGCTCGTGCTCGAAAGGGAGATGCCATTCGACGGCTAGCTGAAGGCAAGCCGTCTTCAGTGCTGTCAGTGACTATAAGCATCGGAGTAGCCACCGCCGCAGCAGAAAGATCCAGTCCGGAGACGGTACTGGAATCCGCAGACAAGGCGCTTTACCGAGCGAAGGCAAACGGACGAAACCGGGTCGAGACCGCCGCATCTTCGCAGCGGCGCGTGCGCACAAGAGCAGCTGGGATCGCCTAGGAAGTTTCCGAACGACTGAGTATGTTACGTGCGGGCCGGACCGTCGACCGTTGGACGGGAAGTGTGACGGTCCGGTTCCGTACGTTTCGCAAGCACCGCAGGCCGTGCGGTCAGCCGGCGGTCGTAGGTGAGATCGGGCGCTTCCGGCCGGTGCCCCCACATGCGGGACATTTCATCCGGATAAACGCGACACCCTCGGACTTCCCGTTCAAGTCCACGGGCTTCGCAACATATCCAGAACCGCCGCAGTTCGGGCAGTCTTCCGGAGCCACTCCTTCTCCCCCTCGTGTTACCGAAGATTGTCGCCCAGAGCCAGGGGGTTTTCGCCAAAGATCGTTTTACGTTACGAATCCCGAACAAACCGCCCAAACGCCCTCGGAAAGCCCTATTCAACGAGGATTCGTGTGCAAGGACAGGGTAGATCGGATAAGAATGTGTTTACTCTGCCGATTCCATCGTGTGGTGAGGGGAATCGATCTCCGAGTCGAGCTTGAAAGCACCGATCAGACCTGCAGCTTGAAGATTCTATCCATCCGCATCCATTTTTCTCCTGGCTTTGCTTGCGGGAGAGCTTTCTGGAATCTCCACATCAGGTTCTCCCACTCCTGTACCTTGGGATTGCGGCGATCGGCTTCAGTCTTGGCTTCGAACGAGAAGTCTTCGCTGACTTCCATAATCATGAACATGCGCCTGCCGAGCAGGTAGATTTCCATGTCCAGGATGCCCGAGTCTTTGATGCTCTGGCTGATCTCGGGCCAGACGTGCTCGTGATGGCGCTTGTACTCGGCGATGAGTTGGGGATCGTCCCTAAGATCGAGAGTGAGGCAGAATCGACGATGCATTTATACCTCTCCGACTGGTACTGGCGCAGCGTTTTCTATGGTGGTAGCAGGAGAAGGCCGGTATCCCCGGACTGCGAAATAGAGCACGTAAGCATGGCACACCAGTGGGATCAAGAAAGCACCCTGAATGTTCCACGCATCGGAGATGCGTCCCATAATTGCGGGACAGACCGCACCACCAATGATCGACATGACAAGAAGGGACGAGCCGAGTTTGGTGTAAGGTCCGAGATTTCTAATGCTGAGGGCGAAAATTGTGGGGAACATGATTGAGTGAAAGAAGCCCAGCAACACGATGGCCGCGACGGTTGGCACGCCCGAGCCCAGCAGAATGATTGTCAGACACAGCAACGAGCAGGCGGCAAAGATGCTGAGCAACCGGCTTGGGGCGATCTTGTGCATTATTGCCGAACCGGAGAACCGTCCGAGCATGAAACCAAACAAATGGGCCTGCAGATAGTGAGCCGCTACCTTTTCATGTGTTCCCGTCAAGGTGAACTCACTGAACCGGATGATAAAGCTGGCGACTCCGACTTGCGCGCCGACATAGCAAAACTGAGCTACCACACCCTTGATCAGATGTGGGAACGCGAATGTCCCACTGAGCTTGACGTTCGCCTCACCGGAGGCCTCGTCTCTCGTCTCGTGGATCTCCGGCAGCTTCGTGAAAAAAATAAGAACACCGATAAGAAGGAAAATTGCCGTGATGACCAGGTAAGGCGTCTTCACCATGTTCGCTTCAGAAACGCGATAGTTCAGCAGTTGCGTCGGCGACATCGCTGCCTGTTGCGCCGATGTGTACTCGATGCCGGAGAGTATGAATCTCGAACCGAGCAGCGCAACCAGAAAAGCGCCAGCCGCGTTGAATGATTGCGCCAGATTCAGGCGCTGCTCAGAGCTTTCCGCCGGACCAAGAGTAGTGACGTATGGATTGGCGGCCACTTCCAGTACCGACTGACCGCATGCCATCACAAAGAGTGCAAATAGGAAGAAGGCGTAGACCCGTACTGATGCAGCTGGAATGAACAGAATCGTTCCCGTCGCGCATACCGCCAGTCCCATCAAAATTCCACGCTTGTACCCGATCCGTTGCATGATCCAGCCCGCAGGCAACGCCGCCAGGAAGTACCCGCCGAAGAATGCCGACTGAATCAGGGATGACTGGAAGTCGGTCAATCCGAACGCTTTCTTCAGATGCTGGATCAACACATCGTTCAGGTTGACTCCAATGGCCCATACGAAGAACAAACTCGTCACCATCGCGAGCGGTACGATGTATCGGCGTTCCGTAACTGGCGCGGATTTCGTCATGAACTGTTTCTCGTTAACTGTTTCTCGTTGGAGTTTCTATGTCAGAGCACGATCCAGATGCACGTACCCACCATCGACGAACAAGTGTTGTCCTGTCGTGTGGCTCGACTTTGACGAAAGGAGAAAGACAACCATCGATGCGATTTCCTCTGTAGTGGTCATTCGCTTCTCCAGGGGAATTTTAGAAAGGATGACATTCAGCTTTTCCTCGGGATTCGGGAAGGTGTCCAGCCAACTCCGGTAAAGCGGCGTCATGACCTCGGCGGGAATCACCGTGTTGACACGGATTCCATAAGGCAACAGTTCCGCAGCCCACTCGCGGGTAAGCGCCATAATCGCTCCCTTCGATGATGCATAACCAGATGTGCTGCCCTGCCCTGTAACCGCCGTCTTCGAGCCGATATTTACGATTGATCCGTGAGCCCCTTTCAGATGCGGGAGGCTGAAATGAGCCATGCTGTAGTAATGCACCAGATTGCGATTGAGCGAGGCAACATATTCTGCTGGGCTCCCCTCCTCGAGGCCCACTTTGTCGTTACGTCCTGCATTGTTCACCAGGGCATCGAGCCGCCCAAACTCTTCCACCGTTTGAGCAACGGGTTTCTCGCAATTGTCCGGAGTGTCGAGATCAATGCTGATCAGACCACACCTGGAGCCGCCACTTGTAATTTCAGACTGCAGTTTCTCGCCGGTCTTGGCGTCGCGGTCCACAATTACCGGCACGGCACCCTCGTTCGCGCACATACGGACGATCGCTGCTCCAATACCCTTCGCGCCGCCTGTGACGATCACGACCTTGCCTCTTAATTGCAGGTCCATGCTCTAACCCCGTAAATTGAAGAAGCCACCATCGAGCGGATAGTCCGCGCCAGTAATAAAGGATGCTTCGTCAGAACATAAGAACAGCGCGAGGGACGCGACTTCGCTCGGCTCGGCCATCCTTCCGATGGGCTGCGACTTTGCCAGCTTGCCAAACATCTCCTGCTCGCGCCCCGGATAGGTTTTCTTCAAGTAATCATCCACAAACGGCGTGTGCACTCGCGCGGGAGAGATGCAATTGCAGCGGATGTTGTGTGCGAGATAGTCGCGCGCGACGGAGTAGGTCATCGCGATCACTGCTCCCTTGGTCATCGAGTAGGCAAAGCGATCAGCTAGACCCGCCGAGCCGGCAATCGACGCCATGTTAAGGATGACCCCTCCCCCGTTGTCCCGCATGTGCGGCACGATGGCGTGCATGCAGTTATAGAAGCCCTTGATGTTGACTCGGACCAGGCGATCAAAATCCGCTTCTGTCGTGCTCTCGACCGTTCCGATGTGCGAGACGCCGGCGTTATTCACCAGAATGTGGATCGGTTCGTGGCTGAACAACTCGTTCAGAACGACTCTTACCTGCGCTTGATCGGTCACATCACAAACTAGCATCGAGGCGTCACCACCATTTTTCCTAATCTGCTGGCTAGTGGCCGAGGCGCCTTCCTCGTTTACATCCAGAATGCGAATGCTCGCGCCATGTGCGGCAAACTTCAACGCGATGGCCTGGCCAATTCCACTTCCCGCGCCCGTGATCACGGCGACTCTGCCGTCGAGCCGGAATTCGCGTCCGAGATCCTTGTTGTCGCTCAGAGGGAAACGCCTCGCTTCCAGGGAATGAAGTCTTCCTGCGCTTTCATCTCAGCTTTCGTATGGACTTCCCCACTCGCAACCTTCACCACGAAATCGAGTATGGTCTCCCCCATCTGCTCAATCGTCTGCGCGGCTTCGATGATTGCCCCAGTATCGACATCAATAATGTCGTGCATGCGTTGGGCAAGGCTGGAGTTTGTCGAAAGTTTCACCACCGGAGTGATGGGATTGCCGGTAGGGGTGCCGAGGCCAGTCGTAAACAATACGACACTTGCTCCGGCTGCGACCTGTGCCGTAACGCACTCGACGTCATTTCCAGGGGTGCATTGCAGGTTGAGCCCGGGCTCGGTTGAATATTCGGGATAGTCGAGCACCGCGCTGACCGGAGACTTGCCGCCTTTTTTTGCCGCTCCAGCGGATTTCATCGCATCCGTCAGCAGTCCGTCTCGCATGTTGCCGGGAGATGGATTCATTTCGAAAGCTGAGCGCACAGCGGCGGCTCGCGCCGCGTAATCCGTCATCAGTTTCATGAATCGATCGCCGACTTCCTTGCTCCGTCCGCGATTGATTAATTCCTGTTCTACGCCGCACAGCTCAGGGAATTCAGAAAGGATGGTTCTCGCTCCCAAAGCTGAGAGCAGATCTGAAGTATGCCCGATCGCGGGGTTCGCTGAGATTCCGGAGAATCCGTCAGAGCCGCCGCACTTCAATCCCACGCATAATTTGGAAAGAAGAGCAGTGACGCGCTGTGCTTTATTAGCTTCCGCCAGCCCCAGAAAAGTCTGCCGAATTGCGTCGGTCATCATCGCAGACTCGGAGCCGCTCTTCTGTTGCTCGAAGATGAACAGGGGCTTATCAAATCGCGGATTGCGCTTGCCCATCTCCGATTGGAGTATTTCGATCTGCGCATGCTGGCAGCCCAGACTGAGGACTGTCGCTCCAGCCACGTTGGGATGATGAATGTATCCCGCAAGCAGCCCGCAGAGATTGTTGGAGTCTTCCCGCGTTCCACCGCAGCCGCCTTCATGCAGCAGAAAGCGGATGCCGTCAACGTTTTCGAATAGGCGCTGGTGAGGAGAGATCCTCGGCTGCTCCGCAATACCGTGCTGTCCCAGTTCTGTGAGCTTGTCTTCGCGATAGAGCTTAGCCAGTTCCGCGACCTGCTGCCGGTAAAGCTGCGGAGCCGCAAATCCCAATTCCTCTTCGAAGGCCTGCTTCAGCACCTGAATGTTCTTGTTTTCGCAAAAGACCAGGGGCACAACCAGCCAGTAATTCCGCGTCCCGACCTGTCCGTCGGATCGCTGATAACCGGCAAACGTTTGGCGACTCCACTGCGAAACGTCGGGAGGCGACCAGCGGAACGATTCCGATTGTTGATGAAAGTTTGCGGCCTGATGACGTATGTTGCCGACGGTCAGAAGCTCCCCGGCAGCAATCGGCTTGACAGCCTGTCCCACCAGGACTCCATACATCACAACGCGATCGCCGGGCGCGACGTCAGTCATGGCGAACTTATGTTTCGCCGGGACATCGGACTTCAAAACGTGCTGTCGGCCTCCCCATGCGACACTTTCGGCTCGTTTCAGGTCCGTCAACGCAACGAGGACATTGTCGCGGGAATCGAGTTGCAGTACGCGGGATCTCATGCGCGAATAGACAATCCGAATTAATATTCGATGCTGGGCAGTGTAAACGTTCGCGGAATGAGCCGCAATTGGGGCTAAGTGCAATACCAACCCACCGTTATGCCTTCAGTCTCCAGAAGCGGTGTGCATTTCCACCCAGCACAGCATCGCGAGTTTCGGCCGGGTGTCCCTGAAGATACTTCTTTACGACATCCATGGTTCGACCGTACGAACCCGCTACCAGGCATACAGGCCAGTCGGAGCCGATCATCAGCCGCGAAGCCCCGAAAGCTTCAAAAGCAATATCGAGATAGGGTCTAATGTCCTCCAGCTTCCAGCGCTGCCAGTCGGCTTCGGTAACCAGTCCCGAGAGCTTGCAAAACACGTTCGGAAAAGCCGCCAGACGCCGAATTCCAGCAGCCCATGTTTCAATCTCTCGACTCTTGATCGCAGGCTTGGCCAGATGGTCAAGCACAAAACGCTGGCGCTGGAATCGCTCAACAAATTCTGCCGCCACTGGAAGATGTTTCGTGTAGATCAGGATGTCATAGGCAAGATCGAATTCCTCCAGCACTGCGATGCCCTGAAGAAAACCCGAGCTCAAGAGGAAGCGATCGTCCGGTTCCGACTGCACAATGTGACGGATGCCTACCAGCTTAGGATTTCTGGTGAACTCGCTAAGCTGAGAACGCACGTCGGGAGAACGCAAGTCTACCCATCCAACCACTCCAAGGATTTTGGATGACCGGTCCGCCAACTCCAGTAGCCAGCGAGTCTCTTCCCGCGTCTGTCGCGCCTGAACGGCGATTGATCCCTGGAACTCGCTGCGTTCAAGTTGAGGCTCTAAATCCTCGGGCAGGAAGTCTCGCCGGATCGCGACCATCGAGTTGTCGATCCACTCGTATTCGGCCGGGTTGTATTTCCAGAAGTGCTGGTGAGCGTCAACGCGCATGGGTCAACAGTGCGATTCGGTTGATTCTTCGAGAGAGTAAGTGTGCGCATCGATACTAACACTGCGACATCTGCAGACCGCGTCTGCCCTCGCTCTTTCGCCATGAAAGTCGGCTAGTCCGCGACAGAAGTGATTTCCGCCATTGTTACCAACGATCCTCTGGTTTAGAGTATCCGAGTTGTTCGCACCGCAGCGCCCGCAGATTCTCATGCAGCCGGGACCAAGGGCGTGAGGAGGAACAGTGAATCCCATCAAGCGGTCTCATTCATCGCATCTGCTCTCCCGACGAGAGTTTTTGGCCCAAAGCGCAACTGCTGCCGCGGGCTTCTCCATCGTTTCGCGCCATGTTTTAGGCGGTTCTGGATATGTTCCACCGAGCGACAAGGTCAACATCGCCTTCATTGGAGTAGGGGCTCAAGGCTTACGGGTCATGTTTCATTTCCTGCGCGAGGCTGACGTGCAAGGCGTGGCCGTCTGCGACGTAAACAAAGGCAGCGCCGGTTACCCGCAATGGAGCGACCACGAGTTCTGCAATTCTGTGCGCAAGTTACTCGGAGTCGAAAGCGGTTGGGAGTGGCTCAGCCCCAATCAGCCCATTCAGCTCACCCACTCGCTCCAGGTCACCAGCGGCGCGGCCGGCCGCGAGCCTGCTCAAAAGATCGTGGAAGGCTACTACGGTGCGCAAAAGCGTTCAGGTCAATATAGAGGATGCTCGGCCTACAATGACTTCCGCGAATTGCTCGATAAGGAGAAGGATGTAGATGCTGTAGTGGTGTGCACAACGGATCATCTGCATGCAGCGATTTCGGCTGCGGCGATGAAGAAGCGGAAACACGTTTTCTGCCAGAAGCCATTAACGCACACGATCTACGAATCACGGCGCATAGCCGAAATTGCGCGCGAGACCGGGGTAGCGACACAGATCGCAGTTGCGAATCAAGCCTCGGAAGATACCCGGCTGCTCTGCGAGTGGATATGGGACGGCGCCATTGGACCCGTGCGCGAGGTCATCAATTGGTCTAGCCGGCCATTCTGGGCCCAGGCAGTCGAGCGTCCCAAAGAGGCAGAGCCTGTCCCGGAAGGTCTCGATTGGGATCTTTGGCTGGGCCCCGCTCCGGAGCGTCCCTTCAATCATGCGTACCTGCCCTTTGTCTGGCGCGGGTGGACCGACTTCGGTTGCGGGTCGCTCGGGGATATGGGTTGCTACAGCTACGACACGATTTTCCGCGTGATGAGGCTCGAAACACCTGTCAGTGTCGAAGCAAGTTCGACCGATCGCTACGAGGAAACCTATCCGCAGGCTGAAATCATTCGCTATGACTTTGATGCCCGCGGTGACATGCCGCCCTTGCGCTTCACTTGGTACGATGGCGGTCTCAAGCCGGCGCGACCGCCGGAACTGGAGGAGAACCGTCCGTTCCGTGGAGAACCTGACGAAGACGAGGGCCTGCTGTTCGTAGGAGATCGCGGAAAGATTCTCTGCGGATTCAATGGAAAGAATCCAAGGCTGATTCCTCAGAGCAAAATGGACGCTTACAAACAACCGCCGAAGACCCTGCCGCGATCACCGGGTAACGAGCGTGAATGGCTTGATGCCTGCAAAGGCGGCAAGACAAAGCCAGGTGGGAATTTCGAATTTGAAGATCTGGTCACCGAGACCCTGCTGCTCGGGAATGTGGCGGTCCTTACCGGGCAGAAGCTTACCTGGGATCACGCGAATTTGAAGGCCAACAACTCCGACTTCGCACAGAAATACATTCGCCCGGAACGCCGCAAGGGATGGGAACTGTAGCCCGTTCAGTCGAACATAGGAGGGGTCCATGTCTGCAGTCTCGAGAAGAGAGTTCTGTAAAACCGCTACAACTTCGGCCGCCGTGGCGGGGTTGGTTTCCGCCCGAGTACTGAAGCTGCACGCGGACCCACTGGGGCTACCAATTGGCTGTCAGACTTGGCCCGTGCGGGAGATGATCGGCAAGGATTTTACGGGAACCCTGAAGCAGCTTGCTGCAGCGGGATTCAAGAGCATTGAACTCTGCTCTCCAGCGGGTTACACCGAGTATGGTTTCGGCGGCCTCGCCAAGTACAAAGGAGCAGAACTCAGGAAGATCATCAACGATGCTGGTCTCACCTGCGTCAGCGCACACTTCAGCATGGAAGAACTTCGCAAGAACCAGGACGACCGCATCGCCTGGGCAACCGATATCGGCCTGACGCAGATGCTCGTCGCCAGCCTCGGCGGCCCAAAAAAGCCGACCATGGATGACGTGAAACGCGCCGCCGACGAGTACAACAAGATGGGTGAGAAAGCAGCGAAGGCTGGCATCCAGCAGGGTCTGCATAACGAAGAGTTTGAGACGTCCACGGTTGACGGCAAACGCACTTACGACATTCTCTTTGAACTTCTTGATCCCAAACTCGTCAAGTTCCAGTTCCAGGTTTCCACCATTAGCCAGGGCTTCGATGCCGCCGAATATTTCAACAAGTACCCTGGCCGCTTCGTTTCGATGCACGTGCAGGGGTGGTCAGCGAGAACAAAGAAGATAATGCCAGTAGGGCAAGACTCCCTCGACTGGAAGAAGATTTTCACGGCGGCCAAGACCGGTGGCATTAAGAACTACTTCGTCGAGATGAAGCTCGACATGATGAAGGATAGTGTTCCTTATCTGCACAACCTGCAGGTGTGACTGCTTAACTCCCAAATCACAACGGTGAGCTAGCGAGCCGGATCGCTTTCACCTCATAAGTCTTGTATTTTGTGTGGCAAACAAAAAGTAACACCTCCTGTAATAATCCCACGTCCCCTCCGTCTTTAGAGGTGTAAGCACCCAGACGGAGGAGTACCCTGCGAAGCGTATTGATAGAGGAACCGGCAATCGCCATTCCGCAAGAACTCGAGCGGGCTTTTCGGGCGCATCACGGCCTGGTCTTCCGCACCGCCTACCGGGTCACGGGCAATGCGGCAGATGCCGAAGACGTGCTGCAAACCGTTTTTCTGCGTCTGCTCCGCCGGGCGTCCCAGTCCGACGCGATGGAGAACGAAGAGAGCTATCTGCGCCGCGCTGCCATCAATGCATCCCTCGACGTGATCCGCTCGCGTCAATCCGACCGGACAGTTGAGCTGGTTGAGGTTCCCGCGCGTAGCTCAGAAGGTGAAGTCACTGAGTTGCGGCAAGCGCTGGGACAAGCTCTCAGCAAACTCCAGCCCCGTTCGGCAGAAATTTTTACCCTTCGCTTTATCGAGGGACTTAGCAATCCTGAGATCGCA
This sequence comes from uncultured Acidobacteriota bacterium, assembly GCA_963836945.1. GTDB lineage: Bacteria > Acidobacteriota > Terriglobia > Terriglobales > Acidobacteriaceae > Sulfotelmatobacter. Next base: position 593,115 of record CAWILL010000014.1, on the reverse strand, counting down.
CGCGCGCTTGGCATTTCACAAGTGCTGGTGGCGGTCACGGTGTATCGCACCCGGCAGCAGCTCCGCAAGGAGCTCGGAAAGTATCTAGGAGACAGGTCATGAAAAACGAGAAGTTCGATCGATTGCTGTCGACCATCCGGAACGAAAACGTGGATGAGAAGGTTGTCGCCCAGGCGAGCGACCGGGTCTGGAAGTCGATGGCCGAGTCCGCGCCGGTTGCCGAGCCAGATCGGCACACTCTGCGAAGCTGCGATGATTTCCAGGCGCTCATTCCAGCTTATCTTGCAAAGGCAGTCGCACCCGCGCGCGCCATGCTATTTGAAGACCATGTTCATTCCTGTGTTGCTTGTCGGCATGCGATGGAGCGTGCGAGAGATGGAGAGCGGCAGCAGGTTTGGAAACTCAAAACCAATCGGCCGAGCGCGCTGCCTTGGCGCTGGGCGATGGGAGCGGTGGCAGCGGCGGTAATTCTCGTCGTGGCCTTCGCATTCTCGGACGGGCTTCTTCCCGGGCAGCATCCAGTTCGCGCTGAGGTCCAGGCCGTTGATGGCTCGTTGTATGCCGTGAACGGGGCGAACATGCAACTGATTCCTGCCGGATATCAAGTCCGCAATGGCGATGAGATCCGCACGGCAAAAGGGTCCACCGCAGTGGTTCGCCTTCTCGACGGCTCTTTGGTTGAGATGGGACCAAGGGCTGATCTGGCGGTATCACGGCAGTGGAGTGGCACCACTGTTCATCTTCAGGGTGGGCAAGTCATCGTGCAGGCCGCAAAGCAGCATGCTGGACGCCGACTCTACGTCGCCACGGATGACGGATTGGTTTCGGTAAAAGGAACCATCTTCTCCGTGAATCGTGGAATTAAGGGTTCGCGTGTGGCCGTCGTCGAGGGTGTGGTCCGGGTTGATTTCGGAAATAACACCACGGACCTCACTGCTGGTGAGCAGGCTACGTCGAGCGCCGCGGTGTCTAAAGTTCCAGTGCAGAATGAGATTGCGTGGAGCCGGAACTCTGCCAAATATCTGGCTCTGCTGGGTGACTTTGCCGTCCTCCAGAAGCAGATCGCGGCCATTCCGGGACCCGGATTGCGCTACAGCTCAGACCTTCTTCCGCTTGTTCCCGATCACACGGTCGTCTATGCGGCAATCCCGAACCTGACGAACACCATCGGCGAGGCCAACCGTCTCTTCCACGACCGGCTGCAGCAGAGCCCCGCTCTGCGCGACTGGTGGAAGCAACAGCAAAAGGGAAAGGGCCCGAAGCTGGAAGACGTTCTCGACCAAGTCAAGAATTTCAGCAGCTATCTTGGCGATGAGGTCGTGTTGGCCGCGGGGAAGGAAGGAGCGACATATACTGCTCCGGTCGTTCTCGCTAGAGTCCGCCAGCCAGGGCTTGATACCTTCCTCCAGTCGGAAATCAAGCGGCTTAGTACAAATCCGTCTCAGACGGAGATGCAGATCGTCCGCGACCCGTGGTCTGTGACGCCAGCGGCCAACAATCCTCTACTGGTTTATTTGAGCGATGATCTGTTGATTGCCAGTCCGGATTTGCCCCAGCTGCAGCTGGCTGCGCGCCGCTCAAAACAAAGCGGTAACAGCCAATTCGTGGGAAGCCAGTTCGGTCAGCAGATCGCCAGCTCTTATCCGCAGGGGGTGGAGTGGCTTTTCTCCGTGGACATGGAACAAATCGTTTCCCAGAACGTACAAGCTGATAGCAATCGTCACGATCTTCCACCGGGAATCGGGGATGTCAGATATCTGACCATGGAACACCGTGACGTCGCCGGCAAGAGCGAGAGCCATGCTGATCTGACCTTCGGTTCCGAGCGGCAAGGAGTGGCTTCATGGCTGGCGGCGCCGGCTTCAATGGGGTCGCTGGAGTTTGTTTCTCCGGAGGCCAGCATGGTGACGTCGGCGGTGATCAAGAATCCGAGAAGCATCATGGAAGAAATCTTCAAAATGGCTGGAAGCGGCGACCCTGAATTCGCCCAGCACCTCACTGAATTCGAGGCGAAGTCCGGAGTAAATGTCCTCAATGACATCGCCGCGCCACTCGGTGGCGAAGTCACGATGGCGTTCGACGGGTCCATGATCCCAACTCCGCGCTGGAAGCTGATCTTTGAGGTCTACGATCCAACGACGCTGCAGTCGACCATCGAGAAGCTCGTCGATAGTTACAACCGTGAGAATAACAAGGGATACGCGCTCCAAATTACGAAGAAGCAAATCGGTCCGCGCGTGTACTTTAGCCTGAGCAGCCCGAGCCAGCCGAACTGCGAAATTGACTACACCTTCGTGGATAGTTACTTGATTGCTGCGCCGGACATGGGTACCATTTCGCGGGCCATCCAATCTCGGGAAGCGGGATACACTCTGACTCACTCCTCGACTTTCCGGGCGCTGCTGCCGAGCGATGGCTACACCAATTTCTCGGCGATCTTCTATCACAATGTCGGACCGGTCATTGGCCCGCTGGCTGCACAACTGAAGGCCAGCGGAGCGCTGAATGCTCAACAACGCCAGTCCGTAGACGCACTGACGGCCAACTCCGCTCCAGGCATGATTTATGCCTACGGCGAACCCAACCGGATCGTGGTTGCGAGCAACACCGGATTCATGGGATTTGATCTGGGAACGCTGCTGACGATGGGGCATAATGGGCCCTTCTTTCCGCAAATGTTTCTTGGGGACAGCGTTACTAACACGCATTCAACACCACCTTTGCAGTGAGCACAATGACACAACCCGGAGCATCAGTCAGCGAGAGTAGTAGCTTGCCGACCGGTGCTCCGTCCGTGCCTCTCATTGAACTCAACGGCCTAACGGTCAGGTTTGGAAATCGAGACATCCTCCGCGGTCTGACCGCATCGCTTCGCGGGCGTGCCATCGGATTGCTGGGTCCGAATGGCGCCGGCAAATCTACACTCATCAACACTCTCCTCGGCTTCTACAAGCCGGTTGGCGGCTCCGCCAAAGTCTTCGGACAAGACATCGGCACCAATCTCAGGAACATTCGCCGCCTGGTGGGCTATATGCCTGAAAATGACGCATTCGTCTCCAAGATGAATGCGGTGTCGTTCGTGCGGATGATGGGGGAACTTTCCGGCCTCCCGTCGAGAGTGGCATTGGAGCGCGCCCATGAAGCCCTTTTCTACGTTGGCTTGGCGGAAGCGCGGTACCGGCAACTGGGGACCTACTCGCTGGGCATGAAGCAACTGGCGAAGCTCGCGCAGGCGATCGTCCACGGGCCCAAGTTGCTCATTCTCGACGAGCCGACGAATGGGCTCGATCCTTCGGCGCGACAGCGCATGGTCCGCATGGTCCGCGAGATTCGAGATAGTCGAGAAATGCGGATCGTTCTTTGCTCCCATCTTTTGCGCGATGTCGAAGACACTTGTGATGAAGTGCTGATTCTCAAGCAAGGGCAGATTGCGCATTACTCCGATCTCGATGAGGAGCGCCGCTCTAACAAACGTTTCGTCGAATTAGAGATTTACGGAGCGAACGGTGACTTCACCGCGGCCATCGAGAAGCTGGGTTGTGAGTGCGCAGTTGCTGCAAACCGCATGAAGATGGTGCTGGCGGATGGAGTCGAGACCCGCGATATCTTCCGGATCGCCGCCGAGCAGCAGGTGCGGATCCGCCGTTTGAACTTTCGGCGTGACACGCTGGAAGACATTTTCCTGAAAGCAATGGAAAGCTAGCGAGGAGCAGGGATGGCAGTTTACAGGCGCAACTATCGACCGTATTCTGGCACACAGACTGCGGAGTGGTCGCGGTTTCTTGTCCTTTTTCGCTACTCCCGGCGGAATCTCTTTCGCTCGAAAATTCAGACTGGTTTCTTCGTACTCTGCTTCTTTTATCCGATTGCCTGCCTGGTGATGATCTACCTTGCACACAGCGCGAGCTTTCTTGCCAAGTTGGGTGTACCCAGTGAGCTCATTTCCATCGACAACATGTTCTTCTTCCGATATATCAGCGTGCAGGGCGTGCTGGCGTTTCTGATGACGGCATTTGCAGGGCCCGGCCTGATTTCTGCCGATCTCGCGAACGGTGCTCTGCCCCTATACTTCTGCCGTCCTTTTTCAAGAGCTGAGTATGTGCTGGGGAAATCGTCCGTCCTCGGCATCTTGCTTTCGCAAATCACCTGGATACCCGGATTGGTTCTGTTCGCGATTCAGGCCAGCTTCGCGGGGGCGACTTGGACCTGGAACAACTTGTGGATTGCCGGCAGTCTCGTGGTTGCCTCCCTCATCTGGATCGCAATTCTCTCGCTGTTGGCCATGGCCCTTTCCGCATGGGTCAAGTGGAGAATCGTTGCTGGCGCTTTACTGCTCGCGGTGATGTTCTTTGGCGCAGGCTTCGCGCAGGCGATCAACGCCGTTATGCACACTGATTCAGGACACTTCGTCGATGTAGCCTACCTTATGGCGGCGATTTGGATAGGCCTCTTCAAAGTTGAAGCGGAGAATTCCATTACCGCATTCCCGGCCTTGATTGCTCTCCTCGTGTACTGCTGCATCTGCCTTTGGCTCCTCATGCGCAAGGTACGAGCCTACGAGGTGATCCGGTGAGCGATCGCATCACCTTCGAGGATGTTTCGAAGTTCTACGCAGAGATCCTGGGCGTGAACCGCGTCAATCTCTCGATCCCGCCGGGCATCACCAGCCTCGTTGGTCCTAACGGTTCAGGCAAGACAACGCTCATGAACCTGATGACCGGGTTGGTAAAGCCATCCCGCGGCCGCATTGAGGTGCTCGGCCACCCGACGGATGACCCGGAGAATCTGTTCAAGTTCGTCGGCTACTCCACGCAGTTCGACGCTTTTCCCAAAGGCCTCACCGGATTTCAGTTCATTTACTCTTATCTGTGCCTGTCCGGCATGCCCCTGCGAGATGCCGAACGCACCGCCTGGCAAGCGATCGAGCGCGTCAACATGGTTGACGCCGCCTCGCGAAAGGTTGCGGCTTACAGCAAAGGGATGCGCCAGAGAATCCGGCTCGCACAGGCCCTGGCCCACAATCCGAAAGTGCTGGTTCTCGATGAGCCGCTGAATGGTCTCGACCCGCTGGCGCGATCGGAGATGATCGCGCTCTTTCGCGCGTCGGCCGCGGAGGGTTCCTACGTCATTATTTCCAGCCACATCCTCCACGAGGTCGATGTCATATCGGATCAGGTCATCCTTCTGAGCAATGGATACGTAGTGGCAGAAGGTCAAATCCAGAGTGTCCGCAACGAAATTCAGGAGCATCCCACGCAAATCCTGGTCCGTTGTGATCGCCCCAGAGAGCTTGCCGCCAAGTTGTTTGAATCGGAATACACGATCGAGGCTTCCATCCACAACGACGGGCGCGGATTGCTTTTGAAGACACGGGATGCCGACCGCTTCTATCTGGCGATGAATCAACTGGCTCTGAACGGCCTGCAGATCGAATCCATCGCTCCGGCGGACGATGACGTCCTTTCCGTTTACGAGTACCTGATCGGCAATGAAGAGGTAGTTCGATGACGCGACTCTGGTGGACACAGATCAAAGCGGTGATTCGTCTGGAACTGAAAAAGACTTTCTTCGCGAAACGTGGCCTGTGGATTTATGTAGTTGCCGCGTTGCCAGTCCTGCTCTTTATCGCCTACGCAGTGGCGATGTCCCATGATCAGCATCAGACCACCAAGATCGCGCAGGAAGGCGAAAAGCGGCTGGCATATCAAGACCTGGTCGCGATCAAATCAGGGATGACGAAGGAGGAAGTAACTGCAATTCTCGGAAAGCCGCCTCTGATTTTTCACTGGAATGAGCGTCGCCCGATAGGCCCAGACTCCACCGTGGAGATCTTTCACGAGGACCTGCACTACTCTGACGGAGAGAACGATTTATACCTGGGCTTGGCAAATGGCAAAGTCGTAAGCATCCATATTCACGAGGGCTATAACCTCGGTGGGGACGCTGTGATGTTCGCCGGCGTCTTCCAATTCTTCTTTTTGCGCCTGGCAATATTCTTTGGCTGCCTCGGAATCTTCATGAACTTATTCCGGGGCGAGGTCCTGGACCGGAGTCTGCATTTTTACTTCCTAGCGCCGATTCGTCGCGAAGTGCTTATGGCCGGAAAATTTCTGGCCGGACTATTGGCGACCTGCACCATCTTTGTCACCAGCGAATTGCTTCAGACCGTCGCTTTCTTGTGGCATTTCAATCCACAGGCGCGCGATCTGTATCTCTATCACAATCACGGGCTCGAACATGCGGCGGTGTATGTGGGAGTCACATTGCTGGCTTGCGTCGGATATGGAGCTTTCTTCCTGGTTGCGGGGATGCTGTTCCGGAACCCGATCATTCCGGCCGCAGCCGTATTGATCTGGGAAGGAATTAATCCGTTCCTGCCGGCGCTGTTGAAACAGTTCAGCGTGATCTATTACCTGAAATCGCTCTGCCCGGTGGAAATTCCAGTTTCGCCCGGTACGCCCGGTCTGTTCGCGCTACTGATCTCCAATGCCGATCCAGTGTCGCCGCCCTTGGCGATTCTCGGAATCCTCGTCGTTGCGCTCCTGGCGCTATTCGTGTCGAGTGTCCAGGTTCGACGGATGGAGATCAACTACACCACTGAGTAATTAATTAGGCGTCCCTATATCCTCTCGCTCTAAGGGCTCCCCAAGCCTGCTCGGTAAAACACAGAACGCCGTGATTGCAATCACAGATGAGAAAGCAGCTGAGACCCAACATAGAGTGCCGGGTGCCAAGTCGCTCGATTCGCGCAGCGCAAGGAAGATTCCGTGGCTCCGATTTCGCAGTTGAGGAACACTCGTGCGTCTTCCTAAACCGACACGGCTGCGCCTTTATTCTCAGATATTCTTCTTCGCGCTATTTCTTATTCTCCTGCTTCGCACAGAATTTCACGGATCGTTTCGCAATTCGGCAAACGAAATCAGGATTCCTTATCCCGTCGGTCTCTTCTTCCAGCTTGATCCTCTCGTCGGGCTATCGAACGCGCTGGCGGGCCACGCACTGTATCGCGGGCTGCTCTGGTGCTTGCTGATCCTGATCCCCACGATGTTTATCGGGCGCTTTTTCTGTGGGTGGATATGCCCGCTGGGATCGATTCACCACTTTTTCAGCAGTCTGAAATCCGAGCGAAAAAGAGGAAAGCAGCTGCTGGAATCGAACCGCTACAAGCGCTGGCAGACCACGAAATACTACGTCCTTGCCGCCGCCCTGATCGCGGCCCTTCTCGGCACGGGTGTGGTCGGCTGGCTCGATCCATTTTCCTTTCTCGTGCGCTCCATCGGCCTGTCGATTTTGCCGGCTGCAAATTACGCACTGCAGGCAGCGTTGGCAGCACTTGAGCACAACCGGTTTGGGTTTGTTCAAACGATTGGTGGGGTGCTGCACTTCATCCTGGGCTCAGAGTTGCTCAGTTTCAAGCAACCATATTTCCGGCAGGGGATTTGGCTCGGGCTCCTCTTCTTGTTTATTTTGGCGCTGAATTTTCGTGTTACACGGTTCTGGTGCCGTGCGCTTTGCCCGCTGGGAGCCTTGCTCGGAATTGTGTCCCGCAGGTCGGTACTGGGGCTCGTTAAGAATCCTGAACATTGCAACGGCTGCAATCGTTGCTTGCTGCGGTGCCAGGGAGGCGATGATCCCATGGGCGGAGCTCCGTGGCGACAACCGGAATGCCATTTCTGCCTGAACTGCGTGGACGAGTGTCCTGAACACGGGTTGCAGTTCAAATTGTTTCCCGCTCAGAAGGCAGCCGGCACGAATCTGCAAAGACGCAAGGTTCTGACCGGGCTGGCTGCAGGCGCGGCATTGGTTCCCCTGATGCGCAGTACTCCAGGCTTCGCAGCGGAGAGGAATGAGCGTTTGCTGCGGCCGCCAGGATCCGTCGATGAAGAGTTCTTCCTCTCACGCTGCGTCCGTTGTGGGGAGTGCATGAAAGTCTGTCCCAACAACGCGCTTCAGCCGGCACTCACCGAAGCTGGCATCGAAGGATTGTGGACCCCGGTTCTGGTGCCGCGGCTCGGTTATTGCGAGACCAGTTGCGTCCTGTGTTCGCAGGTTTGTCCAACGGGTGCGATCTGGGAGATCACGGCCAAAGAAAAAGGGTGGTCAGTGGATATTTCAAGCGCTGCAAAGCCTGTGCGATTGGGAACGGCTTTCTATGATCGCGGCCGTTGCCTGCCCTGGGCAATGGCCACCGACTGCATTGTGTGCGAGGAGTGGTGTCCGACGTCTCCCAAGGCTGTTTACCTACGTCCAGCAGAAGTGATCGATGCCGCGGGGGATGTGAAGCAGGTGAAGCAACCTTACCTTGATCCGTCGAAGTGTGTGGGCTGCGGCGCTTGTGAACACGCCTGCCCAGTCCAGGACCGGCCAGCTGTTTATGTCACGAGCGTCGGAGAAAGCCGCTCGCGCAGCAATCAGATCCTTCTGAATCGAAGGAAAGCATAGGGGCTTCATGCAAGACGAAAAAAACACGTTGAACCGTCGAGACGCATTGATCAAACTGCTGCGCGTCGCCGGAGCAGGTGCTGGAGCTGCTGGACTTGGCGTATGGCTCAGCCGGCGCAGTCTGCGGCCTGAGGTTGCTCTGGCGACGACCGCCAGACATGGTCATGGAGTGCCGACCGATCCAGCGCTGCCCGAAATGGCGATCATTCAAGGGGACGATCCTGCGTTGCTAGCCCGGCAAGCAGTCGAAGAACTAGGAGGGATGCGCCGGTTCGTGAGCCGCGGTGACGTTGTCCTCGTGAAACCCAACATCGGGTGGGACCGAACTCCGGAACAGGCCGCGAACACGAATCCGGAGGTCGTAGCCGAAATCGTCCGCCAATGCCTGGGTGCAGGAGCGAAGCGAGTCATTGTGACCGACGTAAGCTGCAACGAAGCGCGCCGCTGTTTTCAGCGGTCGGGCATCGCCGAAGACGCGCAGCGCGCCGGTGCGGAAATCATCTTGCCCGACCCCTCACGGTTCAAAGATGTCGACCTCAAGGGAGAAGTCCTGCGCGAATGGCAGGTGTTCGATCCCTTTCTGCATGTGGACAAGGTCATCAACGTGCCGATTGCGAAGCACCACGCTCTTACAGGCGCAACTCTTGGAATGAAGAATTGGTACGGAATGCTCGGCGGACAACGCAACCAGCTCCACCAGCAGATTCACGAGAGTCTTGTGGATCTTGCGGACTTCGTCCGTCCGACACTGACCGTGATTGATTGTTACAGGATATTGGCGCGCAATGGTCCGACCGGCGGGAATCTCGACGACGTCCTTTTGAAGAAGACTCTTGTTGCGTCGACCGATCCAGTCGCGGTGGACGCGTACGTCGCAAAGGCTTTTTGGAATTTGGACGTCGACGCGCTTCCTTACCTGAAACTTGCGGCTAAACGGGGGTTAGGAAGCTACGAATTCGAACGAGTTCGCACGCGAATTAAGAGCTGGTAGATCTTGCGCGGAAAAAACTCTGGCCTCGGGCAGTCAGTATTCTGACCGCCCGGGACCATCTAGCGCGGCAGAGCGCAGCCCATCTCACTGGTAGGTGAAGTTCAGTTTGTCGACGTAAACCGTGTACGGAGTTTGTTTGGAGTTTCCATCCATCTGGTAATTGACCGTGATCCCATACCAGCCCGGCGCCGAGAACGGGCTGTAGGTCCAATTCAGAACGTGGGTTTGCCCGTTCAGAGTGATCGATTGATAGGTCAATTTGTTGTCCGAAGTTCGTCGCACCTGAATCACCAGGTGGTTCCAGGAGTTGTTGAGGGGATTGCAGGCAATGCCGGTCGGGACCCACTTCACACTGTTCCAGACATCCCACTCATTGCCTCCACCAACGCGGCACTCGGTGCCCCAGGTGAAGCCCATGCCTCCGAAGAACTGGTTGATATCGAACTCCATGGCTTGCGACGCGCCAAGATTGCTGCCGTAGAAGTACACATCATAGGTGAAATTGTGCAATGTGGGCACCAGCATGTGACTCGTGTCCGGAAGTCCCTGAGAGGACAAATCGCCGATTAGGTGATTGTTCCAAAGCACGTCCGTGTACGCTTCGGTACCGCCGAGGTTGTACTGGGTTGAATTCCCCGAAATAGTCGGATTTTTGATTCCCTGGTACGTCGCCCAGGTCGTCTGCGGACCGCTGGGGGTACACCATGTGCAGTCTCCATAATTGGGAGGCTGTTGCGCATAGGAATTCCACCCCCCGCTACTGTGCACGTTCCACAACGTTTTCCCGGAGGAACCGACCGTGATCGTTATTGGTGCAGTCGATGCGCCGCCGCAATGGTCCCATTCCTGGATGGTTGTGTGGTAGGTTCCGGGGCTCAGCGAGAGGCTGTGGTTCAAACTCGCGCCGCCGACCACATAGGCTAGCTGAGAGGGTGCGGTATAAATTCCCATCGATGCCACCCCTTTGGGGCAGGTGGTCGTTGCGGTGGCAGCGAAGTTTACCGGCGATCCGACACTACTATTGCTTGACGGAGATACGACGTGAACGCCGGAACCCGACTGTACCGTGATCTTCACACCGGCCGTAGACGCGCCACCGCAGTTGTCCCAGGCCACTACGACCGCGTTGTACGTGCCGGGGTTCAAATTAACGCTTGTATTCAGGTTGGAACCGCCGACTGTATATACCAGCCAATTGGCAGAGGGGTAGACCCCCATGGAGGCGATACCTTTTGAGCACGAGGTGCTCGCCGTCGCCACAAACTTGACGCTCGTACCCACCGTGCTCCCATTCGAGGGGCTGGACACAGTGACCCCTGCGAAAGCTGACGTGGCGGCAAGAAAAACGACGACAACGGCCGTTGGAATCAGGGCATGCTTCTGCATTTGAACTATTTTCTCCGGTTGGGATTTCTTGGTCTGGGACCAGTAGTGCTGGGTAAAGCTATACAGCTCAGAGGGATACGCCGATCAGGCAGGAATACCCTCGATCGTTCTGCAACCGCCGACCCTCCCCGAGCGAACCTTGGGACGTAAGCGGACTCATTGAGCGGAGGTGATCAATCTATACAGGCTTCACCGGAGAGTCAAAGGGAAAACGCAGTATTTCCTATGTACTACGAATCGTAAGTGCTAAGCCCAAGAAATGGCCCGCAGCGCTGGCTGGCGGGTGCGGGCAACGTAAAAACTAGCGCATGCAACTAACAAATTAGTTGACGTTCAGGAATCTGTCACGTCGAAGCAATAGCGCACAAGGAGGAGCATTTTGGCGCGTAGCAAGTCCGCAACCCTGACCGAGGCCGAGTTACGCATCATGAACGTGCTATGGGACAAGGGGCCGGCGACAGTCCACGAGGTGCTACAAGCTCTCCCGTCAAAGCCGAATCTGGCTTACAACTCGGTGCTCACGATTATTCGGATTTTGGAGACGAAGGGTTACGTGAAGCACGTCAAAGACAAGCGTGCTCACATTTATATGTCCAGGATCGACCGTGAGGACGCGACCCGTTTTGAAGTGCGGCATCTGGTCAGTCGATTTTTCGGAAACTCCCACGAACGCCTGTTGCTGAATATTCTGGAAGAAAGCAGCATCGATGCCGAGGAACTGGCACGTGTGCGTCAATTGCTGGAAAGGGCCAAATAGCGACATCTATGAGCGTAAGCCTCAACCCGATGGCAGAAATCTTCGCGCTTCGATTGCTCGACTCTCTGATTGAGGGGAGTGTCATCTGCCTCTGCGCCGCGCTGATCTTGCGTCTTGTCCCACGGCAGAACGCGGCCACTCGATTTGCAGTCTGGTTCTCGGCCTTGGTGGCCGTTGCGTTTTTGCCATGGGTCAACGGAGCATGGCTGCACACAGGCGTTGCGAATACTGCCGCGGGACACGCGGCCATTACGTTTCCGAAATCCTGGGCAATCTACTTCCTGGCGGCGTGGGGGATTCTTGCGCTCTGGTTCTCTCTCAGAGTAGGACGGGCGATCTGCCATTTGAATGCATTACGAAAAAGCTCTATCCCTGTTGATCCTTCTACACTCGATGCGGTCTTGCAAAACACCCTTCAACGGCATGGTGGCAGACGACGGATCGCTTTTTGTACTTCAGAGCAAGTGCGAGTTCCTACAGCTGTCGGGCTAGTGAAGCCGGCGATCCTGATTCCGCATTCGCTGATGTGCGAGCTCTCGCCCGTCGAGCTGAATCAGATTGTTTTGCACGAACTCGCGCACTTCCGGCGATGGGACGACTGGACCAATCTGATCCAGCAAGCTCTGACAGCGCTTCTGTTCTTTCATCCAGCCGTCTGGTGGATCGAGAAGAAACTCGGTCTCGAGAGGGAGATGGCGTGTGATGACGCGGTTCTTGGGGAGACCGCCAGTCCGCGAGCGTACGCCGAATGCCTGGCGCGTTTGGCGGAGAAGAGTTTTGTGACCCGTGGCATCGCGCTTGCGCAGTCGGTTTTGGGCAAGGTCCGTCAAACATCAGCTCGAGTCGCTCGAATTCTGGACGTGAACAGGCCGGCGCCGGCTGCGTATACCTCGCGGCTCGCAGTGTCACTGGTAGCAGTTCTCGCAATGGCGTGCGCCGTAGTTTACTCGAGAAGCCCCAAGTTGGTCGGTTTTGAGAGATCTCCGCGGGCAAAGGCGTACGAAATCGCACGCTCTTCGGTGACTCCTTCCCTGCCAACCACGGAGCCGATTCCGGGGTTGGCTGTAACTCCCGTGAAGCTGGCCCAGAGACCGATCACGCACAGGACCAAAACGAAAACTGCGAATGTAGTGAGAACCGCTGCTTTGCATTCCGAATCCCCCGAAGCGGCGGAGGAATCACCGGTCCATCTGACCGGTTCCGCGACCACCGCGGTTCCATATACGGAGACTTTCTGGATCGTGGTCGAGAGCAGTGGCTCGACTCGCGCGCAGCAGCAGGTTCAACAAATTCAGATGTGGCGTGTGACGGTTCTTAGAAGTGTGACCAGCACACCCTCTAATCCAATCCCCCACAAGGAAACGTAAATCAGGCAGGTTGGGTTCACGGGTGTTCGGCTTCAATTGGTAACTAATGAATTAGTTGTAAAACATTTGGAGGATGAAAGCCATGGATGTTCGAAGGTGGAAAGAAAACGCAAGGATCTTGATGCGGCAATTGATGGTGCCTCTATTGGCAATCGCTCTGGTCGCATCGTTCGTAACTTATGAATTCGTCAAGCCAGCAGCAGCAAATGCCGCCAACGCCACCCCGGCGGCGCCGCCACTTGACGTAGACAGCGTAAGCACACTCATGGCTCTGGACAAAGCCATGGAAACATTGGCGGCACATGTAACGCCGGCGGTGGTCAATGTAACGGTCACCTCGAAGGCAAAGACAGAAAATGCCGAAAGGGAAATGCCGGAAGACATGCAGCAGTTCTTCGGACAGTCGAACCCGTTCGGACAGTTCTTCGGGCCTCACGGCCGTCGCCAGCCGCAAATCGAACACGGAATGGGTAGCGGCGTGGTGATTTCTCCCGACGGATACATCGTCACGAATAATCACGTGGTCGATGGAGCCGTGGATATTCGCGTTACCACGAGCAATCGCCGAGTCTTCAAGGCCAAGCTCATCGGAGCGGATCCGCTGACCGATCTCGCTGTCCTGAAGGTCAGTGCGCCCGACCTGGCCAGCGTGCCGTGGGGAGACTCGAAAGAACTGCGGCCCGGTCAAACGGTGCTGGCATTCGGTAATCCCTACGGATTCCGTTTCACCGTCACGCGCGGGATTGTAAGTGCAGTGAACCGCGCGAATCCTGATCCCAGCAACCCCAGCAAGCCTGGGGAATTTATTCAAACCGATGCTGCGATCAATCCCGGAAATTCCGGAGGAGCTTTGGTTAATGCGCGGGGTGAGGTTGTGGGCATCAACACGTTCCTGATTTCGCCATCGGGTACATTCTCGGGAATGGGATTTGCGATTCCCACCCAAATCGTCAGACCGACAGTGGAGACTCTGATTCGCGATGGCAAAGTCCGTCATGGACGCATGGGCATTGGTATCGCTGACGTCACACCGGAAAATGCGAAATTCTTCGGCGACAAAGCTGCCATGGGAGGCGTCGTGACCCAGGTGGAAGCCGACTCCCCGGCCGCCAAAGCAGGCCTGCAGATTGGAGACGTGATCACTGAGATCGACGGCCACAAAGTGAATGATGCCGGAGAACTCCAGGTCGTGGTGGGACAGAAGCAGCCCGGAACGAAAATCGAACTCACCGTTCTCCGCGACGGCAAGACGATGACGGTTCCGGTCACGCTGGAGGAACTGGGTAGCCACAATGGCGAAGGCACGTCGGCTCCCGGCGAGACCAATGGGAAGATGCGTTGGGGGCTGGGACTCGGCAACCTGACGCCGGAACTGCGCGATCAGCTTCAGGCGCCACGTGACCTTCACGGCGCCGTGATCGAGCAGGTACAGCCCGGAAGTCCTGCAGATATCGCGGGATTGCAGCAGGGCGACATCATTCTCGAAGTGAACCGCCATAAGGTTCAGTCCGCGATTGACGTTCAGCAAGGTCTTTCCAGTGTCGGCAAAGGCGAAGATGCTCTCGTCCTGGTGTGGTCCAATGGCGGCAACTTGTTCCGAGTATTGCATTCTGGAGAAGGCGCCTAGGAATCGCACTCGAACCATAAAATAAGAAGTCCCGGCCCGATGGCCGGGACTTCACTTCTTTCCTCGCAGGTCCAGCTAGGATGCACGTCGCTGGCGATTCAAATTCTCGTTCTCGTCTTCTTCCGTGCCCTGGCCGCCCTTCTTCTGGGGGTTCTGTCCGCTTTGCTGCCCGCCCGTCTGACCTTGCCCATGCTGACCGGACTGGCCGCCATGTTGACCAGACTGTCCGCCTTGACCTGTCTGTCCACCTTGCTGCCGGTTTTTCTCCATATCGTCTGCCATGAGTACCCTCCTGTGGATGCGCGTCGCAGCGCACTCAATGAATTTGAATACACAGCTGCTTAGTTGCTAACCGTCGGCCCGGGGTTGGGAAATCGTCGGAGCTTCATAGAGACAGCCAGAACACTCAGTGTATTTCCGTGATCTGAATTGCGGGCACTTCGGAAGGAGTCACTGACTTAAGCCGTTCCAACTCCTGGCGCGTCTTTTCCCACGCGGCTGCCTTCTTTTTGGTAGCAAGGGGCGCATTCTCGTCACGGTAATACGCTAGGATGTTCTCCCGCAGTTCCGGAGTGAGCCCCAGAAAGTCACCGCGAACCAGATAGTCGAGCAAACGCGCATATGCCTCGTCGGAGAGTGGGTATTCACCAGCATGCGTCAGGCGCCCGGTGTCAAAATCCGTGTTGGGCAGGTGAACATCCTTCTTTCTCACCTCGACCAGTAAGGTGCGATAGTTGTCGAGAGTCCGATTCACGCTGGCAATATACAAGTCCTCGGTCTTGCGAGTCGGGATTGTGAAGTCTAGCGCTTTGAAAGGTCCTATTTTCGGAACAAACTTTAAGAAGAATGCCAGTATACGGGTGCCCGTTCCCGGTCGCCGGTACCCCTTTCCCCATTCGCGCTGGTAGCTCGCGCGAGACAGATAATATCGAAACTTCCGCGAATTGAAGTTGGGGGTTTCCGCAACCAGCTCCTTCTTCCTCGCAACCAGCGCTACGCGGGTCATCTCGGGGATGACTTTACTGATCGCCCGGCGGAAAGTTCCGATCGCCATGTCTTCATTCGAGATCACCATAGTCAGAGGAACACCGTAGGTGTCCAGAAACGCACGGTCCAGCACCGGTTTTGAAATTTCAAAGCCAATGAAGTCATGGTATCGATCTGAGGTGTAGTTATTTTTGGCCACTTGGGTCATATCGAATCCGAACTCCGTTCGGATGTGCGCTTTCGGATCGTCCGCATACGTAACCCGATTGCCATATTTTGCGCGCAGCTTCGGAAACAAGAGGGCAACAGATTCGTTGATAGCAGGATGGCCCATATTGTCGGACGAGTAGTGTGCAAGGGCACCCATGGCGAATGCGTACTCATTCAGATCGCTGGATTCGTTAATGAGGTTGACGATGAAATCGCCGCTGCGGACGTAATGCGTGAGATCGCTGAAGAACTTGTTGCCGAAAGGATAGTAGCCCATGTCTTGGACCAACGATCCCCCGTAGGCGAAGGCGTGCGCTTTTTTAAGATCATCGGCGTTTGCGGCGGGGAAGCGCTTAGTCAGCAGCGGTTCAATGTCGTCCTTCCAAAGCAGATCGACAACTTGTTCATGGGTGAGAACTGAGTAGGCGCCGCAACCGGCCGGGAGTCCGACCAGCAGTGCAAGAGCGATGGCTGTCCTCAACACACGCTGCGACAAAGTTGTCATAGAGACTCATTCAAAACCTCGGAATTGGAAAACTGTACCGAGGCGGTCAGAATTTCAATATGATCTCCTCTCTCCCTCTAAAGGCCAATTGGGGTCTTTCTTAGTTGCAAAGACCAACCCAAGGTTGGCCAAGTTGTTGGAAATGCGGAAACGGTGGCAATTCTGCTCGGGTTTGGTCCTGCGCGCCGATACAGACACAATTCCCCCCAGATACCAACTTCTCGTTACTGACAGGCGCCAAGCCGAGGGCTAGCGTAAACAATAAGTTGGCAACGGTTCTGTAACCTCATGAGAATGAAGGAGAGATAGAGATTATGAGCATCTGGACAGTGTTATTCATCATTTTGTTGATCGCGTGGCTTGGCGGATTCACCGTTTTTCACGTCGCTTCCGGACTGATTCACTTGCTGTTGGTGTTCGCGATCATCTCCCTTATTTTGCATTTCGTTATGGGGAGAAGGGTCGTCTGAACGGTCCTTTTTGCCTCTCGCCATGTGAACGGGGGGGTGGCTTGATTTCGGCACCCCGCCCGGGCATATACAGGAATTACCTTAGGGATTCCCGTACCTGAACATGGTCCAATCGCCGTTGAGCGCGCAAAGCTCTGCGCGCTTGATTGCGCATAGGGCCCAATTTCCCCATACCCGTCGAATTCTTCCGTTTGGGCGAGGACGCGTTGGCCGGGCGTTGTTCCGACCGAGTGGGAATAATGAGGTCGCAGCGCGTCCTTTTTAGGCCTGGGGAGATTCGAGATGAAGAGGTCGAACCTCAACGGAGCTGCACCCGCCCCCAATGAGGCAATTGCATCGCTCCCGAAAAACAACGGAAAATCCAAGTCCCACGACGAGTCTCTTGATCTCAATGTGATTCTCGCTGCTCTCCAGAGTATGCGAAATGGAGACTTCACCGTGCGTCTTCCAGGCACGTGGGTCGGACTGCCGGGCAAGATCGCCGATACCTTCAACGACATCGTTGCAACGAATCAACATATGGCCCAAGACCTGAAGCGCGTGGGCCATGTGGTCGGGAAGCAAGGCAAGACTCGCGAAAGAACCCGCTTTCACGAATCCAGGGGCGCATGGGGTGAGATGGAGGTCTCGGTCAACACACTGGTCGAGGACCTGCTGCGCCCAACAGCAGAAGTCACGCGCGCTATCGCGGCCGTAGCCCAGGGCGACCTGACTCAAACTGTTCGCCTGGACGTGGATGGCCGTCCGCTGGAAGGCGAGTTTTTGCGTTCTGCCAATCTCGTCAACACGATGATTCAGCAGCTCGGCGTGTTCACCGCCGAGGTGACGCGCGTCGCCCGCGAAGTGGGAACGGAAGGCAAACTCGGCGGACAGGCGCAGGTTCCCGACGTTGCCGGTACGTGGAAAGACCTGACCGACAACGTGAACCTGATGGCCAGTAACCTTACAGGCCAGGTTCGTAACATCGCCGAAGTCGCCACCGCCGTGGCGAGCGGTGATTTGTCCCGCAAGATTACAGTCGACGTCCGCGGCGAGATTCTGCAGCTCAAAGAGGCCATTAACACGATGGTGGATCAGCTGCGGTCGTTCGCGTCGGAAGTTACGCGCGTGGCTCGCGAAGTCGGAACCGATGGAAAACTCGGTGGACAGGCAGTGGTGCCCGGAGTGGCCGGCACGTGGAAAGATTTGACGGACTCGGTGAACGCGATGGCTGGCAACCTCACCGCTCAAGTGCGAAACATCGCTGAAGTTACAACCGCAGTTGCCCGCGGAGACTTGTCTCGCAAGATCACGGTTGATGTGAAAGGAGAAATTCTCGAGCTGAAGGACACCATCAACACGATGGTGGATCAGCTCAACGCGTTCGCCGGCGAAGTGACCCGCGTGGCCCGCGAAGTCGGTACGGAAGGCAAACTTGGCGGTCAGGCGCAGGTGTTCGGCGTTGGCGGTACCTGGAAAGACCTCACGGACAACGTAAACTTCATGGCGAGCAACCTTACTGGCCAGGTTCGAAACATCGCGGAAGTGGCGACAGCGATCGCCAGCGGCGACTTGTCGCGCAAGATCACGGTCGACGTGCGCGGCGAGATCCTGCAACTCAAAGAAACGCTCAACACGATGGTGGATCAGCTCAACCGGTTCGCTGGCGAAGTAACGCGCGTGGCCCGCGAAGTCGGTACGGAAGGGCGCTTAGGCGGTCAGGCGAACGTTCCGGGTGTTGCTGGTACGTGGAAAGATCTGACTGACTCGGTGAACTCGATGGCCGGCAACCTCACCGGCCAGGTACGAAACATCGCAGAAGTGACCACCGCGGTTGCTCGCGGCGATCTGTCTCGCAAGATCACGGTCGACGTAAAGGGCGAAATTCTCGAACTCAAGAACACCATCAATACGATGGTGGACCAGCTCAACGCGTTTGCTGGCGAAGTGACGCGTGTGGCTCGCGAAGTCGGTACGGAAGGGAAACTCGGTGGCCAGGCGCAGGTGCCTGGAGTCGCGGGTACGTGGAAGGATCTTACCGACAACGTCAACTTTATGGCCAGCAACCTTACGGGCCAGGTGCGAAACATCGCCGAAGTGGCGACGGCTGTGGCTCGCGGCGACTTGTCACGCAAAATCACGGTTGACGTCAAAGGTGAAATTCTCGAACTCAAAGACACCATCAATACGATGGTGGATCAGCTGCGCTCGTTCGCATCTGAAGTCACACGCGTGGCCCGCGAAGTCGGCACCGACGGAAAGCTCGGCGGCCAGGCGCTCGTGCCCGGTGTAGGCGGAACGTGGAAAGATCTGACCGATTCCGTCAACTCCATGGCCAGCAACTTGACTGGCCAGGTGCGAAATATTGCCGAGGTGTCGACGGCCATCGCCAGTGGTGACCTGTCGAAGAAGATCACGGTGAACGTCAGCGGCGAAATCCTGCTGCTTAAGGAAACCATCAACACGATGGTGGACCAGCTGAACGCGTTCGCTGCGGAAGTGACGCGCGTAGCGCGCGAAGTCGGCACGGAAGGAAAGCTTGGCGGCCAGGCGCAGGTGCCCGGTGTCGCCGGAACCTGGAAAGACCTCACCGATTCGGTGAACTCAATGGCTGGCAACCTGACGGCGCAAGTGCGGAATATCGCGGAAGTGACGACCGCCGTTGCTCGCGGAGACCTATCGCGCAAGATCACGGTAGACGTTAAGGGAGAAATTCTAGAGTTGAAGAACACCATCAACACGATGGTCGACCAGCTCAACGCGTTTGCTGGCGAGGTAACGCGCGTGGCACGCGAAGTGGGAACGGAAGGCAGACTCGGCGGGCAGGCAAACGTGCCCGGCGTCGCCGGCACGTGGAAGGACCTCACCGATAACGTGAACTTCATGGCCAGCAACCTGACAGGGCAAGTCAGAAATATTGCTGAAGTCGCAACAGCGATTGCCAGCGGCGACCTGTCGCGCAAGATCACGGTCGATGTGCGCGGCGAAATCCTGCAGCTCAAAGAGACGCTGAACACGATGGTCGAGCAGTTGCGCTCGTTCGCTGCCGAAGTGACGCGCGTGGCTCGCGAAGTGGGCTCCGAGGGCCGGCTCGGTGGACAAGCCAACGTCCCGGGTGTCGCCGGAACTTGGAAGGATCTCACGGACTCGGTCAATGCCATGGCCGGTAACTTGACCGCACAAGTCCGAAACATCGCCGAAGTGACGACAGCCGTGGCCCGTGGCGACCTGTCCCGCAAAATCACGGTCGACGTTAAGGGTGAAATTCTTGAATTAAAGAACACCATCAACACGATGGTGGACCAGCTCAATGCGTTCGCGGCCGAGGTGACCCGCGTAGGACGCGAGGTTGGCACCGACGGGAAACTCGGAGGTCAGGCGCAAGTCCCCGGAGTCGCGGGAATCTGGAAGGACCTCACCGACAACGTTAACGTCATGGCGGTAAACCTCACCGAACAGGTGCGCGGCATCGCCAAAGTCGTTACTGCCGTTGCCAACGGTGACCTTGGGCAGAAGTTGACCGTGAATGCCAAGGGCGAGATTGCAGCTTTGGCCGAAACCATCAACAACATGACCGGTACTCTCGCCACGTTTGCCGATCAGGTGACCACTGTCGCCCGCGAAGTCGGTGTGGAAGGAAGACTCGGCGGTCAGGCCAACGTACCTGGCGCCGCAGGCACGTGGAAGGATCTCACCGGTAACGTGAACCTGTTGGCCGATAACCTGACGAACCAAGTCCGAGCCATTGCGGAGGTCGCAACCGCGGTCACCAAGGGCGACTTGACCCGTTCCATTCAGGTCGAAGCTAGCGGCGAAGTCGCAGAATTGAAAGACAACATCAACACGATGATCGACAACCTGCGACTCACTACGGATCGCAACACCGAGCAAGACTGGCTGAAGACGAACCTGGCTCGCTTCACCGGTATGCTTCAGGGGCAGCGTGATCTGGCTACTGTGGGCCGCATGTTGCTCTCCGAGCTTGCACCACTGGTGAACGCACAACAGGGCGTGATTTATCAGATGGAAACAGAGGAATCGGCTGGCCTGGTGTTGTTGTCAGCGTTCGCCGACGATGGCGAAAACGGCCATCTGCGGCAGTTGAAGATTGGCGACGGGCTAGTCGGACAAGTCGCATCAGAAAAACGGCGCATGTTGATCACAGATCTGCCCGACAAGACAGTTCCGATCCGTTCAGGTCTTTTTGCATCGGTTCCAAGAAACGTCATCGTGCTGCCGGTGTTGTTCGAAGATCGCGTCAAGGCAGTCATCGAACTGGCGTCTCTAAGCTCCTTCACCGCCTCACACCTCGCGTTTCTAGAGCAATTGACGGCCAGCATCGGCATCGTGTTGAACAGTATCGAAGCCACGATGCAGACCGAAGGTCTTCTCAAACAATCGCAGCAGCTGGCGGCGGAGCTGCAAACTCAGCAAAAGGAATTGCAGCAGACCAACGAGCAGCTCGCTCAAAAGGCGCAACAGCTTGCTGAACAGAATGTGGAAGTCGAACGCAAAAATCAGGAAATCGAGCAGGCCCGTCGCGCCTTGGAAGAGAAGGCCAAAGAACTCGCTCTGACTTCCAAATACAAATCCGAGTTCCTTGCCAACATGTCGCACGAGTTACGCACACCGCTGAACTCGATTCTGGTTCTCGGGCAGCAACTCAGCGAGAACCCAGATCACAATCTGACGCCTAAGCAGGTGGAGTTCGCGCGCACGATCCATGCTGCCGGAACGGACCTGCTCAATCTCATCAGCGACATTCTCGACCTATCCAAGATCGAGTCCGGAACGGTGTCCGTTGAGGCCGAGGAAGTCTTCTTCACGAATTTGCTGGAGATGGTGGCTCGGCCATTCCGGCACGAGGCGGAAAATCGCAAACTTGCCTTCGAGGTGAATGCGGATTCGCATCTTCCACGCAGTCTCGTCACGGACTCAAAGCGGCTACAACAGGTGCTCAAGAACCTGTTGTCCAATGCCTTCAAATTTACGGAACACGGTTCTGTCCGCTTGTCGGTCTCCATTGCTGACAAGCGCTGGAGCCCAGATCATCCGATTCTGAGCGGCGCAGCATCTGTGGTGGCGTTTGAAGTGACTGATTCTGGCATAGGAATCGCTCCCGATAAGCAACGCATCATCTTTGAAGCCTTCCAGCAAGCTGACGCCAGCACCAGCCGTAAGTACGGCGGAACCGGGCTTGGCCTGGCCATCAGCCGTGAGTTGGCTAGCCTTCTGGGTGGTGAAATTCAGCTTCGCAGTACCCCCGGTGCGGGCAGCACTTTCACGCTCTATCTACCCCTCACCTATGTCGGGCCGTCGGCCTCGAAGCTAACGCCCGGAGACTGGAAGGCACCAGCCGTTCCTCTCAAATTGTCGAATATGGTGGTGGCAGAGCATCCAGTGGAGGAAATCGATGACGACCGCGACAACTTGGAGGCCGATGATCCCGTGCTTCTGATCGTGGAAGACGATCCACACTATGCTCGTGTGCTGTGCGACCTGGCACGGGACAAGGGTTTCAAAGTATTAGTGGCTTTGCGTGGCGCGCAGGCCCTCGCTCTTGCACGCGAATTTCACCCCAGTGCCATATCGCTGGACGTTTTCCTTCCCGACATGCTGGGTTGGACCGTGCTGAACCATCTCAAACAGGATCCAGCGACGCGGCACATACCAGTGCAGATGCTCACCTTGGACGAAGATCGGCAACACGGCCTCGCCCGCGGTGCCTTCGCGTTCGTAACCAAGCCCACCAATGTGAACGAACTCGCGTCAGCCTTAACCCGCATCAAAGAATATGCCTCCCCACGCCGCAAGCGCTTGCTAATTATCGAAGATAATCCGGCCGAACAGCTCAGTATCCGAGAACTTCTGGGTTACGACGACATTGATGTAGTTGTCGCTGCCACCGGAGCCGACGCATTAAAGCTGGTCGGGGAAGAGTCTTTTGACTGTGCAGTACTCGACTTGCGGCTGCCTGATATGAGCGGCTTCGACATTCTCGAACGCATGCGGGATATGCCCAGCGTCCGGGACTTGCCCGTCGTAGTCTTCACGGGCAAAGAGTTATCGCCTGATGAAGATGCGCGACTGCACACTCTTGCGCGCAGTGTGGTAGTGAAAGGAGTGGAGTCTCCTGAGAGGCTGCTGGATGAGACCGCTCTCTTCCTGCACCGTGTGGTTGTTGATCTTCCACAGGAAAAGCAGAAGATGCTCGATCGCCTCCATCGATCGGATGAGGCGCTCGTCGGTAAGAAGGTCCTAGTTGTCGACGACGATATGCGAAACATTTTTGCGCTCAGCAGCGTGCTCGAACGTCGCGGTATGGCGGTGCTTACCGCAGGAACAGGTAGGGAAGCCATCTCGATGTTGGAGTCGACTCCCGATGTCGCGATCGTTCTCATGGACATCATGATGCCTGAGATGGACGGGTACGCGACCATGCAAGTAATCCGTCAGAACCCTTCATTCCGCCGGCTGCCAATCGTCGCATTGACCGCCAAGGCTATGAAGGGTGACCGCGAGAAATGCCTGGAAGCGGGCGCTTCAGAATATTTGGCTAAGCCTGTAAACACGGAACAATTACTCTCTGCCTTGCGCATGTGGTTGCATCGATGAGTATAGGTTCGAGCACAGAAATTACCTCAAATCCGGTTCGTGAGCCGTCCGAGAACCCGACCTCCGACGATCGCGTGAATATCCTCATGGTCGACGACCAGCCGGGTAAGTTGTTGACCTATGAGGCGATCCTCTCGGACTTGGGCGAGAATCTTATCAAGGCTTCGTCTGCCAAAGAAGCCCTCGAAAAACTACTCAAGACCGACGTGGCAGTCGTGCTGATGGACGTGAGCATGCCTGAGATCGATGGTTTTGAACTCGCTGAGATCATCCGTCAGCATCCGCGCTTCCAAAAGACAGCAATCATCTTCATCTCCGCCGTGCACCTCACTGATCTTGATCGTCTCAAAGGCTACCAGCAGGGAGCAGTCGACTATCTATCCGTGCCCATCGTTCCGGAAGTTCTGCGCGCGAAGGTAAAGGTTTTCACCGAGTTGCACCGCAAGAATCGGCAACTCGAGCGGCTTAATAGCCAGCTTGAACAACGGGTCGCCGAACGCACTGCCGAGCTGGAGCAAAAAGCCGTCGCGTTGCACAAATTGAATAGAGAGTTGGCCCAGCGGAATCAAGAACTGGATGCCATTGTGCAGACTGCTCCCGACATCATCTTCAGCCGGAATCCTGACGGTAGCCGAGATTACATCAGCGGTCGCTTTTACGAATACACTGGAGCCCCACCAAATATCGGGAAAGGATTCGGTTGGCTGGACTACGTACATCCCGACGACAGCGAACAGAGTCACCAAAAGTGGCTGAATAGTGTGCAGTCCGGCGATGTCTATGACTGCGACTATCGGCTGCGCGGAGCCGACTCTCAGTATCGCTGGTTTCGTGCCCGAGCGGTGCCTCTGCGTGATTCCCACGGAATCATCGTCAAGTGGTACGGGACCTGTTCTGACGTTCACGATAGCAAACTGCTAGAACAATCGATTCGTGAAAGCGCGATCGAACTGGAGCGAATGGTCGAGAGTAGGACTGCGGCGCTCAGGCGTCTCTCGAATCGCATGATGACCATGCAAGACGAGGAGCGTCGCCGGATCGCGCGAGAAATTCACGACGGTCTCGGTCAGGAACTCGCTGCTGCGAAGATGATTCTGGACGGCATTCTGGCTAAAGACTCTTCACCCTTGATGCGGCAGGCTTC
Source organism: uncultured Acidobacteriota bacterium (assembly GCA_963836945.1). Classification (GTDB taxonomy): domain Bacteria; phylum Acidobacteriota; class Terriglobia; order Terriglobales; family Acidobacteriaceae; genus Sulfotelmatobacter. Next base: position 568,635 of record CAWILL010000014.1, on the reverse strand, counting down.
TGTGGAAGCGAGTCAGTTAATTGACCGAGCGATCCAGCAGGTTCGCACGATCTCTCACTTATTGCATCCGCCACTGCTCGACGAAGTTGGGCTAATCTCTGCGCTTCGTTGGTTTCTGGAAGGTCTGTCGGAACGCAGTGGCATCCATATGGCGTTAGAAGTCGATCCTCCGGATCCGGGCCGTCTCAAGTCGGAGCTCGAAACTGCAATTTTCCGCATTGTCCAAGAGGCCCTCACAAATATGTTCCGTCACTCTGGAGCTCGCAACGGAAGCGTAACCCTGATCCGGAAGGACGGGAATATCGTGGTCACGGTTCGGGACGACGGAAAGGGCATTGAGGAGCAGGTCATTCAGTTACGTCCAGAAAGCGTCGGTGTTGGTATCGGGGGCATGCGACAGCGCGTGACCGAACTCGGAGGCAGTCTGCGCCTGGCGAATGCCAACCCTGGAACCATCGTTGAAGTGATCATTCCTGCCGTTCGTCAAGATTCGCGTGGGGTTCCAGTCTCTGCCTAGCTTGCGCGAGCTAAGACGCCTTGCCTTTGCTTCACCGTTCCCTCTTCGGCTTTGATCTCTACCTGCTCGTGCTTGATATCGAGGCGCAATCGGTTGTAGATGCTCATGTACTGGTTCGCCACCCAGACTAATGCAAAGAACGAGAGGATGTAACCGCGCCAATCCTGAAAAAGGAGCCTGAAGCGGGTGAGCAGCAAGAACCCTGCGGTGACGTAATGGCTGAAGCAGTATTCACAAGTGAAAAGGTAGAGAACTTGCGAATCAGAATGCTTCGGGCGCAATCACATTCCCTCTGACAATACTGGCGCGGTTCGCGAAGAACTTCCTCATGGGTCACCGTCCATGCCACGCAGGCGATCGGTACACCCAATATCAGAAGCCAAGCGACTTGAAGCCCCAAAGCCACAACTTCGTTTCGTCCTAATGCTGGATTGCTCGATCGAATATGTTTTGCGAGAGTCTGAGGTCCGGCGGGTCCGTTCAAGTGGGCACTCTGGCTATTCGAACTGATGTTATTTGCTCGAATGAAGATACAGGGCGGCTTTAGCGCCGTCCTGTGGTCGTCTACTAAGATTCTAAACGCGTCCTCTGGCCAAATGCGAGATCAGGGAAACCAGAAACAGTACCAGGAAGATGATAAATAGCACCTTCGCGATACCCGCTGAAGCGACTGCCACTCCAGTGAAGCCTAAAACTCCTGCGATCAGCGCGATAACCAGGAACACCAAAGCCCAGTAAAGCATATCTTCGCCTCCGTGTGGGACTTCCCACGGAGCATAAAGAGTCTGCTGTCGTCACTCCATCCCGGTAATGCCGTATTCAGCCGGATGGCTGGCTGTAGGCCTAGAGTCAGTTTCTGGAAGGAGCAGGTGCCGGTCCGTCCCAGAGGACCGGCACCCGCTTGGGGGGCGTTGTGTCGAGTAGAGATTGCAGATTATTTCGGCGGCGTAATACCCACAATAGGGTGAAACCTGTACTTGGCCCCGGCTCAGCAAATCCTATAGCCATATCTTTCTTCTGCGGAAACTCCTGACCGTCTTTACTGCCTCCCCCGGATAGAACGTTGTCCTGCCGCAAGATAGCTTATCCTCGCAGTCCATGAATGGGTGCTCGCTCGGAGCAGGAGCACAGAAGAGGACAACCATGAAACGAGTTTTTTCCAGAGTCCCGAGATTTCTGCTTGTGCTGGGCCTCTGTTCCCTCTTGGCCGGTGTGAGCTGGTCCGCCGACGACAAGGAACAGTCCGACATTGCCAAACGAATCGACGCGTCCGCTAAAGTTCTGGACGAGATCATGGCCGTCAAAGACAAGGCCATTCCCGACAAAGTTATGAAAAATGCGAAGTGCATTGCAGTAATTCCGTCGATGGTCAAAATTGCTATCGGTTTTGGCGGGAGTCACGGCAAAGGGGTAGCGACCTGTCGTACGGAAAATGGATGGAGCGCCCCGGCGCCGATGACAATCACCGGCGGCAGTTGGGGTTTGCAGCTGGGAGGACAGGCCGTTGATCTGGTTATGGTGGTTACGAACGAGCAAGGAATGCAGCATCTGCTCTCCAGCAAATTTAAGCTGGGTGCTGATGCGTCCGCTGCCGCGGGACCTGTCGGCCGTGACGCTGCAGCCGACACCGACATCAAGATGAAAGCCGAGGTGCTGACGTATTCGCGCGCACGCGGTTTGTTCGCGGGAATCGATCTCAACGGCGCTGCAGTGACCCAGGATAAAGACGAGACTCATCTCTTGTACGGCAAGTTCGTTCCCTTTTCCGACATTCTGAGTGGAAAAGTGCAGCCCCCAGCTGTTGCCCAATCCTTCCTCACGGCGGTGAAGAGGTATTCGGAGGAGAGCCGGGAATCGGGCCGCAGGGAAACGGTTGGCGCAACGGAAAAAGCTGCGAAGTAGCGATGTGTTTTAAGCAGAGGCTTAACCGCTCAGCGACTGACCGTGAGCCGGTCAAAAAGGATTAACTTGCGCGAGCGTTAAAATCTGGAGGTGAAATGTTCACAATTCTTCTTGTCGTTCTGATTCTCTTGCTGCTCGGTGCATTGCCCACGTGGCCTTACAGTCGATCCTGGGGGTATTACCCCAGCGGAGGATTGGGTCTAATCGTTATCGTGGTCATTGTCCTTCTTCTCGCCGGTCGTTTGTGACGGCGGGTCGGCCGAGTTTTGCCAAGTTAAGGTCTGGCTGAAAACACATGGTGGGAGGCTTATATCCCACCATTTTGTTTGAATCAATGGAGAGAATTAACAGCCGCATCCGCTATCGGGTTCAACCCGTCCGCCTCAAAATGCATCTATTCGAGACCTGCGGTGATGTACGTATTGAGGAGCAATCATGTCGAGTCATCACAATTCTGCCTACAACAGCGAACAATGGTTGCGGGTGCCGGCGCGAACTTTGAATAACCGGCGCTATGCCGGGCCAGCACGCCCGGCCCTGAGAGCCTCGCGTCCACCCGAACAAATCTGGGGCCAATACAACAATTATCGAGCGAGCGGTGTGACGGTGTCCGCTATCGTGCACGTGGTGCTCATTGGATTGCTCCTGAGTGGCGTGTTTGTCAGCCATCAGATTACGCAGAGGGAAACGCGTCAGACAGTAACACTGATTGCGCCCTCTCCCGAGTCTTACGCCCTTCCGGTCGCCAAAAAAGTAATCAGCGGAGGCGGAGGGGGTGGTGATCGCGATCCCATTCCTGCTCCGAAAGGGCGCCCTCCCAAGGCAGCTTTGCAACAAATCACTCCACCTGCGATCGTGATGCGCAATGAGAGACCCAAACTTGCCGTACAACCGACAGTGGTGGCGCCACCGCAAGTGCACCTGGCGGAAAACCACATGCCGAATCTCGGAGTTCCCGCTGCAGCACCCGCCATGCCTGCTGCGCCACCATCTAATGGCACAGGTTCTGGAGGAGGAATTGGTTCCGGTTCTGGAGGCGGTGTTGGAGTTGGACACGGATCGGGCGTGGGCGCCGGCAGCGGCGGTGGTTTTGGCGGCGGAGTTTACAAAGTAGGCGGAGGGATTTCCGCTCCTACTGCGATTTCGGCCCCGGATCCTGACTACACCGAAGAAGCGCGAAGAGCCAAGAAGCAGGGAACATGTATCTTATGGCTAATCGTTGACTCAGCCGGACATCCGCGTGACCTTCGGGTCATTCGCGGTCTGGGATTTGGGCTCGATGCCAAAGCTCTCGAAGCTGTGAAGCAATGGCGGTTTCAACCGGCGCTTAAAGACGGAAGGCCTGTTGATGTGCAGATTAGCGTTGAGGTGGAATTCCACTTGTACTGAGCCACCATTGTCAATCCGTTTGTTGCCTTACAATTGAATCTTTTGTTCCACAATCCGCGCCCCGCGCGGATTTTTTCTTATTTTTCCGATCAGGGTTCTCCAAAAAATCGATAGCCTTACAGACTCTCCGGCAACCCTTTACAGATGTGACCCGATAGAAGGAAAAGCCCTCATTCCCTACTCTCAGACCATGTTCGCGGGGTTTGGTGCGGACAAATTTCATGCAGGTGTAAGGAGGCCAAACGTGGCAACTTGTGCGATTTCCGCGACAGAAGCGAATGTGATCCCCTCGACCAGCGCAAAAGGCCGTGACGACTCCCAGATTAATCTGGTGAAGCGTGCCCAGGCAGGCGACGAACAGGCATTTGCCACGCTCTTTCAGCAACACAAGAACCGGGTGTATTCGGTTTGCCTTCTGATGACCAAGGACGTAGCGGAGGCCGAGGATCTGACCCAGGAAGCTTTTCTGCAAGTTTTTCGTACAGTCGGATCGTTCCGGGGAGATGCCGCGTTCTCGACTTGGTTGTATCGCGTAGCGGTCAATACCGTGTTGATGAAACTGCGCCGCCGCAAATCGCCGCCAACGGTGTCTCTGGATGAGCCCGTACACTCCGAGTCTCCATCACTGCATCGCGATTTCGGAAAGAATGATCCAGACTTGAGCGGCGTGGTTGATCGCATCGCGTTACGCCGGGCCCTTCAGGAATTGCCGGAAGGCTGCCGCCGTATTTTCGCACTGCACGAAGTTGAAGGTTACCAGCACCATGAAATTGCCCAACTCCTCGATTGCTCGATCGGCAACTCAAAGTCTCAACTCCACAAAGCGAAACTGAAGATGCGCTCGCTTCTGTTCCCCAAGACGAAGATTCGCCGCCGGCAAGCGAAACCCATGGCCAGCGTCGGAGACGAATTCATCGCCGTGGTTAAGGCCGCAAGACAGTCGCGTTGAAACTTTGGCCTTCGCGTAGCACCGCGGGAAAGGAAATGAAATCAGTGGTCGGGGCAATAATCATCGGTGATCAGACCGGCGCGATGGAGGATAAACATTCTCCTTCACGCTTTTGTTCGTACCAGGCGCCATGGGCGAGCATGGAGCTTCTGGGAAAGTCCCCAATCGCCAGACTTGCCGAAGACCTCAAGAAGGATTGCGACATTGTGTCTTTGATCTCGAATGAGCGAGACAGCCAACATGGAAACGTGACTCACCAAGGCTCGATCGCCGATCTCGCGGCTGACCGTTTTGAGGACTACAAGCGAGAAGGGCTGGGCACGGTCTTGATCGTACAATGCGGTTCTTATGTGGAACTTGACGTCGCAGAAATGCTCAACTTCCACGAGGTACGGGGTGTGGGAGTAACGCGCGCATTTAGTGAGCATGCGCCGCTCGATATCTGGATGGTCGATCCCTCGGGATTGCCGGACCACGTGCCCACTCTTTCTACTCTGCTCCGCACAACGCCGGCAATGTATCACTCGCAGGGATACGTAAATCATTTGCGCACTGCGCGTGAATTCCGGCGGCTTGTGCTCGACAGCTTTCATTCGCGTTGCCGTCTCCGCCCCCAAGGCCCGGAAATTAAGCCCGGGATCTGGAGCTGCGACGGAGCGCAGATCGAGCGTTCCGCACGAGTGGTGGCGCCGGCGTTCATCGGACGTGACGTCTACATTTCAGCCGAATGTCTCATCACGCGAGGGAGCAATGTGGAAAGCAACTCTCGTGTGGACTTCGGAACCGCAGTGGAAGACAGTACGATCCTGCCAAACAGTTATGTCGGTATCGGTTTAGATCTTTCCCATTCCATCGTGGATGGCCGTAATCTGCTGAACCTTCGGCACAACGTAAACCTTGAGATTACTGATCCTGTAGTAATGCGGCAAAACACCGTAGGCGGAGTACATCGGCAATCGTGGGCGAGCATTGAGGCTGGCCCCATGGCACTTTCCTCCGCCGAATAGACATGGCCGGAAGGCCTGAAAAAGAACTCTACAACATAGTTAAAACAAAAAGGGGTATCCGAGATGCTGACCAGTGGGCCCGTGGTGGTGATGCAAGTGCCGGAGGTCTTAAACGTAAAAGAAGTCCGTAATTTCATGGACGAACTGGGACCACTGCTCGAGTCCAATCGGCCGCGTATTGTCCTCGACTGTTCGCAGGTACGTTCGATGGAAAGCGCTGGAGTAGAAATGCTGCTGCGTTGTCTCGAAGAGGTATTGAAGCGCGACGGCGATTTGAAGCTCGCTTCTCTTTCTCCAGAGGCCGAGGTGATTTTGGAACTGATGCGTGTCGCTCGTGTGTTCGAGACATTTCACACCTGTGAGGATGCTGTTCGGAGTTTCAACGCTATTCCAGCCGACGCAGTGCCCCAGAACACTCCTTGGTACTCTGACGTGTTCAGTGAGCTCGGTGTGGTCAAGCAAGCGAGCTAGCTTCGCCGCCCGGGCTCGCGCTACTGAAACTGAAAAAGGAGATTCAGATGCCACCGCTTCATCCTCGTCTTCTTCTCGGTGCACTCTGTGCACTCGCTCTTGGTTGTTCTGCCAATATGGTTGCGCAGAATGCAGCCGGCACTTCGGCACAAACCAGCGGCCCCGATCGTTCAATTGCTCCCGCACCCTCGGAAGAACTGCCCGACAGTCCGGGAGTAATGTGGGCGAAATCACAGAATGTTCCCCAGCAGAGTCCGCCGGCGCAATCGACCAGCTCGCAATCCGATTCGCACACCACGGACAAGCAGGATTCCCAGGCCACGGACAAGCAGGATGAGAAGCTGCAAAGACCTGTCGGAACCGCGGCCGCGGAGGGCCCAAGGGTAACAGGGGTGACTGCTGCCCAACCCGCGGGAGCAGCGATCGCTCCAGCGAAGCAGAGGCGGGTACGTACCATCGTCCTCAAAGTCGGTGCGATCCTGGGAGCCGGCGCCGCTATCGGGACAGTAGTTGCCTTGACTGCCGCTACGCCTAGCAAACCGCCCGGTGCTCACTAACGCGTAGCCGTGTTCTTGAAGCGACAAAGCGCAAAATGAAATCACAAAAGTTCAAACTCCTGAGCTTTTCCGGAATCGATGGGGCTGGGAAGAGCACACAGATCGACGCGCTTTTGCGCTGCATGGAAGACCGTGGGCAGCGCTTTAAGCTATATACATTTTGGGACGATGTCGTTGCATTCTCAAAATATCGCGAACACCTAACCCTCCGTGTCTTCAAAGGCGAAAAAGGCGTCGGAAGTCCAGATCGGCCTATTGCGCGCCGCGATAAGAATGTGACCTCCTGGTACATGGTCTTGCTTCGGCTCTTTCTTTACATTTTGGACGCACTTCGATTGTCCGCGCTGGTGTCCAGACAACCCGCTAAAGACTTTGAGTTCGTGATTTTTGACCGTTACATCTATGACGAGTTGGCCAATTTACCTCTTCAGCATTGGCCGGTGCGATTCTACGTGCGGCTGCTCCTGCGCACCGTTCCAAGGCCGGATTTAGCTTTTCTTCTCGACGCCGACCCCGAAAATGCCGTTTTGCGCAAGCCCGAATATCCACTGGAATTCGTGCACCGCAACCGGAATGCCTATCTCGAAATTGCCAATATCGCAGGATTAACTGTCCTGGCGCCGTCTTCCATATCGGAAACGACTGAAGCCATCCGAAACTCCCTCGCGAGCCTTAAGCCCGGGGCAAGCGCGGCGGCTCTTCCCCAGGATGCTCTCCCAGCGAGCAGCGCCAAAACGCCCAGCGCTTAAAAGTCCTTTCTCGTCTACAACATCTTTCCCCTAGAGCACATCGAATCTGCTGCTGCCGAGCGACGCAGGAGGCTCATGAAGATTTGTCTGGTCACAACCTTCCCTCCCAGTACCGGAGGTTTGAGCGAATACGGATTTCACATCGCGCAAGAATTGCAGCGAAATCCTTTCCTGAGTCTTACTGTGCTTGCGGATGAACTTCCAGCTGCTCTTGAGGAGCGGGAGGGCTTTACGGTATTGAGGTGCTGGTCGTTCGACGACCCCACAACGATCTACCGGCTGATCAGAACCATCCGGCGGCTGAAGCCTGACGTGGTCTGGTTTAATCTGCTGTTCAGCACCTTTGGCAGAAACCCACTCGTCGCTTTCAGCGGCCTCATGTCTCCGTTGCTCGCCCGTCTCGGTGGACGATATACACATGTGACTCTGCACCACCTCATGGATACGGTGGAATTGAAGGACGCAGGCGTGCGCCATGAACGCTTGTATCGATTCGCTGGTGCAGTGGCCACGAGGATGCTTCTGCTTTCGAACTCAGTGTCTGTTCTCATGCCGGGATATCGCAAGATCCTGAATGATAAATACGGCCGCGACAATGTTCATCTTCGCGCCCACGGACTGCTGGCTCGCCGCCCCGAATTCCCAGACTTTTCGCGTCGTGGAACTCCAACCCACCGTATTCTGGCCTTCGGAAAATGGGGCACATACAAGCGCTTGGAACTCATGATCGAGGCTTTCAAATTGCTGGCTCCGAAGGTACCGCAGGCCCAACTCGTTGTTGCCGGGGGAGATCATCCGCAGGCGGCAGGTTATGTGGAATCCGTCAGGAAGGAGAATGCAGGGAATCCTCACATTGAATTCAGAGGGTACGTTCCGGAAGACGAACTGGCGGACTTATTCCAGGAATCGAGCGTTGCGGTGATGCCATATTCGTCCTCCACCGGTTGCAGCGGTGTGGCGCATCTGGCATGCGCATTTAGCGTGCCCATGGTGAGTGCTGATCTTCCGGATTTCCGTCAAATGGCACAAAGTGAAGAATTGGCGATAGAGTTCTATCCGCCTGGGGATGCTGCAGGACTGGCTGATTGCCTGCATCGCCTGCTGAAAGATCCTGAAAAACAATACGCCATGGCGACGCAGAACTTCTCTGCTGCCTTGCGCATGACCATGCCCAACGTGGTGCAGAAGTATCTGAGACACTTCGAGCTTCAGCAACGAGTTCAAACGCTCAAATATATCGCGCGCGTCCGCCGGTTGCCCCGCTGGATCCCGTCGAAAGCTCTCCTCCTGCGGTTGCTCACTCGTAACTCACTGAGCTGGGCAAGGCGATCGGTCGTTCTACATACGTCATGGAGCGATATACCGCCCGTAACGCTACTTCACGATAACGGTAACGTTGGTGGAAAGCTGAATGGATCCAGTATTCCCGCTAACGGTAATGGTATAGCTGCTCGGGATGGAAGAACTCTGCGCCGCGCCAGTACTTCCGCCGCAGGAGACAGAACCGACAATGGCAGTACTCAGGACGCCGGCTACTACAAGTTTGAACGCGCGCCCACGGTCGATGTTTCCCACGATCACCACTCCGAACAGGCCGAACCCGAGCAGGCAATCGGCAAGAAAGAAAGTGCGAGCTTCACCGTGATTCGCAGCAGCAGCCACACTGGAAGTAACGGTCAGGACGGAACTGGCCGTATTGGCTCCTGGAACGACGGAAGCGGGAGCGAATGAGCACTGCAAGTTGCTGGGAAGTCCAGAACAAGTCAGCGCCACGGCGCTGTTGAACGAGCCTCCCTGTGGCGTGACGTTTACAGTCGAGGTGCCGGAGGTTCCTGAGTCGACGGTCATCGTTGTGGGATTAACCTTGAGACTCAAACTCTGATTGTTTCCCGTCGAGCAGTTTAGTTTTGCCTGCACTGCTGAGGACATGTAGTTCGTGATGCCCGGTCTTCCAACGGCCTGCACGTAGAAGGTATAGGTTCCGTCCGGAATCGAATAACTACAGAGGTTCAGCGATCCAACGCCCGGATTGGCTTGACCGACAGACATGAGGTTCTTACCGTCTGTGCTGACGAATGCGATATAGTGATCGACCGTATTCTCTTGCCCTTTAACCGTCCACTGTAATGAATTGTTCGCAGTTGAAGCAGAAACGCTTAGGCAATTGAGAATCCCTGACTCGATCTCGGTACCCTCTTCGTAGTCATTCCAGGTGACCAGTTGCAGTGCCGACAGTTGCTTGCCCGAATTGTAGAGACTATTGATTTCGGAAAACGTCTGCAGCCACGTTTGGCCGCACTGCTGGCCCATGATGCGACCCGAACCCCAAGCCGCAAGCGTGTCATTGAATCCTTTATAAGTGGCACCCACGCTCTGTTCGTTGCCCAGCCCCATTCCCGTGTCGTAAAAGCTCTTTAGATAGCCGGTGCCATAGTCAGAAGTCGTCGGCATGATCCAGGAATAGCTGCCTTCACTCAAGACATGCGTGAAGCCGCCATTGTTTTGAAACAGAAACGCAGGCTGTGTCGACAGGGAAGCGCTTACATCATCCCAGTTGATCGAATAGGAAAGATCAATATTGAAATTAGTGACAACCGGTCTTCCAGCCAGGGTCATGTAAGCCGACGACGGAAAGTAGGTCTGCTCCACGTATTGCAGTTGGCTGATAAGGGCCTGTTGCGGCGAACAACCGGAACAGGAATTCCATTTGATCGCACCCTGGTCGACCATGATTGCGAATGTAAAGCCCGGATGAGCTTCAGCCTCGGTCATCACCAGCTTCGTGGCCTGGTCGATGCTATTGTTCGGGCCATACCAGTCGACAATCACTCCGTCAATTCCGCGGCTGATCATGTCTGTGATCTGCCGGTGGATCTGGTTTGCGTCCGTGGAACTGTAACCGACATTCATGTGGTTCGAACCCCCGAACCATAGCAGTAGATGGGCGTACACCTTGGTGGTCGCGCCAGGGTAGAGCAGATTATGAATGTCGACCTTACTCACACTGACGGCAGCGGCGTTCCCATTGCTCTGGGCCAAAAAGCTGTCGGCTGCACTTGTGTTGTTTGCCGTCTGTGCGGCCAATGTGGTGGTGGGTACAAGGGAATTTCCTGCCTCACATACACCTGTCCAAGACAGGAGCAGTACAAGAGCACACCAATTTTTAAGACACATCTGCCCTCAGGAGCGGAGTTGCCGAGGTCTTGCGCTTGCTTTTCCTGGTTCCGGAGGGAGGACGCCACCCCGTGGATTCCTCTGAACCAGCCTTGAACTTTCTGGGACGGAGGGAGTTTATGGCGAAATGGAGACGGGAACAAGTGCCTTTAGTGTGCGACCTTTTGGGAGGTCACATCGAGGGTGATTTTAAAGATTCCCGAGGATCTTACACCCGAGGATCTTACGCTTGATCTCCAGTTTATTCCGGAGAAAACTACGCTCTTCTTTTCAGCGGAATAGCGGGTGGAAACTAAACTCTTGTCGCAAACCTGCAAACCAACATTACAGCGGGCGAGTTCATCCAACGTTAGTCCTTGTTAGGTCCTTCTTCGTCAAGAAATATTGTCAGGTGACTGAATGACTTCTGTGGAAAAGTTCCACGCTTGTTCCGCTGTAGTTTTGATTGGGCTCATAAGCATGTTCTGCGGCTGCCAGGGCCTACCATCGGCAGTAACGAACCCGCCTCCTCCGCCACCGAACAACGCCAGTATCAATTCCATCAATCACATCGTCTTCATGGCGCAGGAGAATCGATCTTTCGACACGTATTTCGGGCAGCTACCAGCTTATTGGCAGGCGAACGGATATCCCCAGGCCTCGCAGCAGCCTCCGTTTGACGGTTTACCTGCGAACGCTTCGAATCCCGCTTATAACGGAACCACCATTCCAGGACCTGCGAAGGTGAACGCCTTTCACCTCGCTACCGATTGCATCGAGAATCTGAGTCCCTCCTGGGATGAAAGCCATGAAGACTGGAATCTGCAGTTCCCTACTAACAGCACGGCGAAGATGGATGGATTCGTCTACAGCGCGGCTTCGTTCGCTATCCATTCGAATGCCAACGGCGCGAACCCGCCCTATAGCGATACCGCGGGTGTTCGCGTCATGGGTTATTACGACGGAACGGATCTCAACTACTACTACTTTATGGCATCTAATTTTGCGACCTCGGACCGCTGGTTTTCGCCAGCCATGGATCGCACTCCTATCAATCGAATGTATCTGCTGGCTGCGACCTCGCAAGGATACGCATATCCCCCTGGATTCAACCCTCCCGCCGATTCAGGCCCGCTGACTGCGCCCACCATCTTCGATGCACTGCAGAAGGCGGGAATTTCATGGAAAGTCTACGTCACTGATCCAGGTGTGACGTATCTCACGATGTTCGCTCCGTATGCATCAGGCTCACTTCCGGCAAACGTCGTACCGGCCTCTCAGTTCTTAACGGACGCGCAGGCGGGAACGCTTCCTCAAGTGGCAATGATCGAAGGGGGATATAGCTCGGGCCTCGACGAACATCCCGACAGCAGTGTGCAAGGAGGTGCGCAGTATGTATCGAGTCTGATCAACGGTCTGATGAACAGCCCCTCATGGAAGGACTCCGTGTTTATCCTCACCTATGACGAAGGTGGCGGACTCTATGACCACGTCCCGCCGCAGGCGACGGTTAACCCTGATGGCATTGCCCCGGTCGACCTCCTCCCCACGGACATCTGTAGTTCAGGGGGAGGCGCGAACTGTGATTTTAACTACACGGGATTCCGCGTTCCGCTGATCGTTATTTCTCCGTTTACCAAAAAGAATTACGTCTCCCACACGGTAGCGGACTACACGGCCATCCTGGCATTGATTGAGCGCCGCTTTGAGGTTTCACCGTTAACTAAGCGGGACGCAGCGCAGATGGACATGACCGAGTTCTTCGACTTCCAGAACATACCTTGGGCAACGCCTCCGACGCCCCCGGCGCAGGCCACCGGAGGGACCTGCAATCCTCAGAATCTGGGGTATCCAGGCCCTTAAGAGACTCTCACCGTTCGTGTCGGTCAGGAATTTTTGCTGCGACCGAGGCTTCAATTGAGCAGGCCGAAGTCTCCGCCTGCAGAGGAACTTAGTGTGAATTGACGGTGATGTTTCGCACGACGTAACGTTCTCCATCGAAGTCAGTCACTACTTGTACCATGACGCCCGGCTGCAGGTTCTCATCAGGATTAATTGACGACAGCAGGTAGACCTCGTACGTCTTGTGGTCGGTCGACGAATTGAGCACGAGCAGTCCGGTACGCAAATCGATATGAACCACCTGTCCGGAGAACGTATATCGGGTACCTGGCTGCGCAAGGATTGAGATCTCTGTCGCGGTGTTGTGTGAGCTCCCCTCTGGGCTGAAACGTATTGAGATCAGAGTTCCAGGAACAACGGCGCTGATAGGTACTGGCCGGTCCCCTTGCATAACCCTCGTGGAACGATTCACGCGAACATCGACTGGGTTCGGGGACAGTGCATCGCGGAGAACAAGTTCGTCTCCATTACTCCGGAATTTGAGCACCACGCCCTGGCTTGTTCCAGTCGCATGGGCCGCCGTGAGGCGTATAGCCCGGGCAAATACCGTGCTGCCGTCGAGGATCGTATCCAGATATATCCTCTCTCCCTCATGCAAGTCAGCGACCGTGACGGCCTTGCTGCCGCGATAAACCTGCGTCCGGGGATCAAACAAAAAGCTCTCTTTCCCGCCTCCGAACAAACGAACGGTAACTCTGTCCCGAACCATATCGATTTTGTCGAGTGTTCCGCCTATCAGCGTTGCGTTCGCCTTGGGAACCGGTGGCAGCTCCGGAAGAAGCGCAGAAGGATCGACTTCAATCGAGCCGTCCTCGGAATCTTCTATGATGGATGGTTTCCGGGGCTCAATCGCGGCATCTGCTGTAGCTTCTGACTTCGGCGAGATTATTGCCGATGAGGACGGTTCGTTGGCGCTTTGCGCCAGGGCAGAACTGGTGAAAAGCGAGCAGCCCACAGCCATCGTGGCGCAAGAAAGTGCGACGCAAATTCTGAGTGCAGGTTTCACGCCGCAATTAGATGCCGATCCTGGCTCTTAGGTGGTCGGAATTGACAGCGAGTTGCCGTATCCTTCGGCAAACAAATCTGCCTGTACAGCATCAAACCGTCGTCTGGCAGTACCACAGACAACATTATTCGTACTCACGAGGAAAACGTCTGCATGCTTTCCAAACGGTGGCTACTAGGGCTAACTCTGATCGCAGCAGCCGAATTGACTTCTCAATACGCCCATGCGGGAGATCTCAAAATAACGATTCCGAGGCGTAGCAAACTTACGCCCGTTCAGCGGCTTAACCGCGAGGGCGTGGAAGCAGTCCGAAAGCATGACTATCGAAAGGCGGAAGGACTATTCTACAAAGCGTATTTGTTTGATCCTGACGACGCGTTTACGCTGAACAATCTCGGATACATCTCGGAATTGCAGGGGCAGATCGAGCGAGCGCAACAGTTTTACTCATTGGCGGCTGAGCAATCCAGCGATGCGGTGGTTGATCTGTCGAGCAGAAACCAGTTGCGCGGTCAGCCTATGAAAGCCGCACTATCAGTAACCAACGAGCCTCTTCAAGTCAACCACGCAAATGTCGAAGCCGTGCGTCTTCTGCAACAGGGGCGTGCGCCCGAAGCCGACCTGCTTCTCCACGAGGTACTCAGGAGCGATCCTAACAACGTATTCACGCTGAACAATATGGGCGCCGCCAAGGAAATGGAAGGCGAAGAGCAGGACGCCTTGCGATATTTCGACGAAGCTTCCAAAGCGGGCTCCGAGGCAACGGCGGTAGTGACCACCAATCCAAGCTGGAGAGGACGTCAAGTCAGCCATATGGCACAAGAGAATGCGAAGGCCTTACGTGAACACCTGTCGCACGAGCAAGACCTGCCCGAGCAGGTTGCGGAATTGAATCTGCGCGGTGTCTCAGCGGTCAATCGCAACGACTTGCGGACAGCCGACGCCGATTTTCGGAAAGCCTACTCTCTCGATCCTGGCAACGCCTTTACGCTGAACAATATCGGCTACGTCGCCGAACTTGAAGGAGACCGTGAAACCGCCGAGTTCTTTTATGAGCAAGCGCGACAAGCCGGCGGAGCCGATGTGACGGTAGGTGTCGCCACTAGTCGTGTTGCCGAAGGCAGGAAGCTTTTCGCAGTTGCTGAAGACAATGACGCACACGTTCAGACCAAGGTAGCCCAGGAACGTGATACGTTACGACGCCAAGAAGGACCGGTCGCGCTGCGTCGCCGCGATAACAGCATTGTAGAGGACTCAGTCCCATCCGCGACCCCAGGCTCAATTCAACAAAAGCCCTAGGTTCGCTCTCAAGAACCGCTTTCAAGGAAGCGCCCCAGGTCCGTCTCCGGGTCGGAGAATAAGTGCCGCACGAGGTTCGTCAAGTACCGCGAAAGCGTGTTTACATTCGTCCGGTACCAGCAGCAATGTGTCATCGCAGGCGACAGACCGCAAATGAACCGAAAGGTTTCCACCGCCGCGGGAGGCTGGGCGAGCATGGCCGCTGCCATGCGGTGATTGCCGTCGAGAATCGTTAAGGGGCTGTGAGCGTCCACTCCGATCAGCAATACGGTGCGGCTCACCAGACCTTCCTGGACGGGGTTGCTGATGCGGCGTAGTTTTCGAACAAATTCATCCTCGGGTGACTCTTGCCACTTCTCACGCAGGCACGTTACTACGTCGGTAATGTAGAAGCTTCCTTCGGCGACTCGTCGCCACTGCGCGCGCGGAAAGAAGCGGACCCGAGTCAACTCTTCGCGAGTGAGCGTTACCTCGAACCATTGCGTGTCTTCCGGAAGCTCCCGCCACATTGCTCCGCGCCGAAGAAACAGCAGGGCCCGCCGGAGCGCATTCTCGCGGTCGCTTTGCAGATCTGGTGCTTCCACCAATCCAGCGAACTCCCGACGATACTCTTCAAATTCTGGGTGGTGAAACTCGCTGCGGAGAAACTCAGCGATCACGACTTGCTCGTTCAACGGTCGAACCAGGCCTAATGGAGGGTAAATTTCCAGGTTCTCTGCTGGTGTGATTTCTCGGCGCAAGAGGGGCAACGCGACGGCGACAAATAGTACCGCCATTAGAAACAGACGCTCGTAGATGACTTGCGAGAGGGAATGGTGCAATCCCCAGATTCCCAAGATCAATGCGCCGCTAAACGCCAACTGAACCCAACTGGTGTTCGCGATCTTGCGCGACATCTCATAACTGATCAGTACAGAACTGAGGGAGTAGATTCCGGTCGCTACTGCGTAAAGGATCAATAGTGTGGCGAGTCCGCCGGAGTTGGCCACTTCGAAGTGCGCTCCAAATAGAGTCCTCCACAAGAAGCTGGGAATGGCCCAAAGGCCAAGGATCAGCGCAGATAAGATGAGGAAGACCATGGTCAGCGACATGAACAACACCGGCCGCGCCTCGCGATCGCTCGACCGAGCGGACGCTGAGACCGGAAACATCGTGTTCACGACAGACCAGGCGAACATGTTGATCAGCCGTCCTACGAGCGAAACGGCCGCATAGATCCCCGCCTGTTCTGGGACAAAAAAGTGGTTCATCAAAACAATGTCGAAATTGTTGATTGCGCCCTGTCCGGCGAAGAACACGATTGCTTGTACGCCCTCGCCCGAAGCGATAGGAATTTTCAGTTTTGTAAACGATGCCAGTCTGGGATGTGGCTTAGCCAGGATGTACGAAGCGACAACGGCGATTACGCTGGCCAGCACCGCGCCCTTAACCCCGAGGCCGAACTTGATTAAGAAGTAGGCTCCTCCTAGACGCACCAGTCCTTCCACCATGAAGTTCGCAGCTAAAGAACTGAAAGCGTGCACACCCTGGATGTAACCGCGCCGGACGCCTAACGGAATGTAAAAAGCCGTTCCTAGTGCGAGCAGAGAAATCAACACTTGATCCGGCAAATTCAAGTATTTTGTTATCACCCGATTGCATAGGAACAGGAGCAGGCCAAGTCCGACACCCGCCATCCACGACTTCAAATGCAACGAGGAAAAGATCGCTGCTTTATCTTCACCGGACTCATGACTGGCAACATACTTTGCGCAGACTGCTTGGAACGCGAGCGTGATCGCGGAAGCAAGCATCAGCAGTGTATAGACTGCCGTCACATGGGCGAAGCCTGTGGGGCCCAGCATTCGCGCCGTAATGACGTTGTAAACCAGATTGGCGACGCCCACCAGGCCCGATCCAGCTAGCAGCGTTAGGCTGCCTCCCAGCAGCTTCTGTCGTAGCGCCTTGGCCTCAGATTGAGTCGTGCTTGGAGGAGTGCTGCGTGATGTATCGCGTATGCGAAACTGTCCGACAAGAGTCATGGAGTGAGCAAAGCCGGTTCAGAACAGAGTGAGATGCACAACTGGAAGCACAGTGTTTCTGCTCGAACCTGGAAAATTGTAAAAGCTCTGCTGCTGCACGCCGATCGAGAAACGTAGCGGGAAAGAAACCGGCGTCTCCATTGAGCCATCTTTCACGCGTCCTCGCAGAGGACGCACGTAGGACAGAAGAAATTGGCTCTGGACATTGTCGTATGAGTGGAAGCCGGATCCTCGAGAGATCACAGCGGAGCCCTGCACACTCCACCGTGGAGTCGCTCGAAACTCGAAGCGTCCCCCGGGTAACAGCGCCTGCGCGATCGCATACTGAGTACCCTGTACGCGCCAGGAACGCAGATCTTCCGCAAGAACAGCTGCGGTCAGGCGATTGCCGAACTTGTGTTGCAGGCCAGCATAGACCGATGTGTTGAAATACTCCTCGACCATCGGACGGAATAGCAAATCTCGGACTGAGTATCCCGTGATCAGCGAAGTGCGACCCCACGGACGTCCGACGGTGAACTCGATGTTGGCAAAGGCGTCGCGGGAGTGCAGGTCTCGATCGATGAACGGTCCAGCTTCTCGTTCAGCGCTTCCAGTAAACGAGACCCAGTTGAAAAATGAACTGGTGTACACATACAGAAACTGCCGAAACAGATTTTGACTCATGAACACGGGGGACACGGTATCGCGTCGAACCGTAAATTGAAGTCCTCCGTTGAACGTGATTGAGTTTGCCCCGAAATGCAGGATTGGATTGACTCCTCCATTGATGATCGTGTCGAACGTATTGCGATCTTGAACTACCCCGACACTGGGAAAGAGCAATCGTCCGGTGGTGAAGCTTTGACCCACAAAGCCCGAGATTACAGGGAGTTTTCCTAATTGCACTCGATAGTGAGACTCGATCAAATTCTGAAAAGAATGACGCGGTGGCGGTAATAAGGTGGGATTGGTTACTTTGAGAATCCTTGCGTCTAAAGTATAGACATTGATGTCTTCAAAAGCAGGAGCAGACAATTCCTCCGCAACAAAACTGGTCTTGTCGCTGATCTGACGGCCCTCTTGCTCGGCTTCAATGTATTGCGAACTTTCTGCCTCGCCGTGATCTTCCGGCCCGGCGATCGTGCTGGCCTGGGCAAACGATGCGAGCGAATGCAGTGGGTCTTGACGTTGGCGATAGAGATTCGCCGACGCCATCATGTAGTCGTAATCGTCCTGGAAGTCGCTCGCCGGTCCCAGACCGGCTAGAGTCGAGCCTGCTTTCTGCGTATTACCCTCGGCAAGGTACGTATTGGTGAGACCGATGGCCACTGCACGGTTGTTCGCCCCTGCCATTTGAGCTCGGCCGAAATACTGCTCGGCCAGATCAAAATCGTGCATCGCGAGAAATAGATTCCCTGCATCGGCGAAATCCTGCCCGCTGACTGGCGAATCTGGCAACATCCGGGCTTCCGCAAAACCAAGTGCAATTTGCCGGCGAGCTTCATCCGCATGACCCTGGCGCAGGAAAATCTGGGCCAGTGCAAGGCGGATCCCGATTCGGTTTCCTCCCGGGACTTCCAACGCCCTTGAGAATCGTTGCATCGCAGCGTCGCGATCACCCAACGTCAGTAGCGCATTGCCCGTGGCGGTCAGAATCTCCAAACGATTTCCGCCCAGACGGTCTGCTGCCTGAATGTCCCGAAGTGTCTGCTCCCGGTCCCCTTGTTTCGCGTGGATCTGCGCGATTGAAGCGTAAATCGCCGGTTCCGATGGCGCGAGCTTTAGAGCGTCATTCAACGCAGCAATCGCCTCACCGTACTGCCGCATGCGAGACAAAACATCGGCGTACGCCAGTTGAGTGGTAACATCGTTGCCGTCCTCAGCCAATGCAGTGCGGTACTCGGCCGCGGCACGCGGATAGTCCACTTCCTGGCGGAAGGCTTCGGCTCGCGCCAGATGCCATGGCCGTGACTTGCCCAAGATCTTCTGCGCAGCCTCGAGCTGTTTGAGGGCAGGTTTTGGCCGGTGCAGCTGCAGGTTAGCGTAAGCCAATCCAAGATGAGCTTCGCCGTAGTCTGGCTGCAACTTCAAGGCCGTTTGAAAATCCTTGGATGCCTTCGCCGCTTGCTTCAGATCGTTCCATACGAAACCCCGATTCACATATCCAGTAGCCATCTTTGGATCGAGTTCAAGAGCGCGTGTAAAGTTTTTCAGGGCAGCCTGCAAATCGTGATTGCGAACGTAGACATTGCCCGCAATCAGAGGAAGATCCTTATCACTCGCCAGGACCGGCTCATATTTCTTGGCTAACGAGAGCGCCTCGTCGTAGTGGCCGAGATAATAAAGGTCGTATGCAAGATAATCCACGCCCTCCCGATCGTTTGGAAGCTTGGCAATGACGTTCTGGCCGAGCTGAGCGGACTCTGCGTATTGCCCTCGGAAAGTGAGATAGCGCTCGCGTTCGCGCTGTACTTGCACGTTGGCGCTCATCTTTTCGTTCGCCCGCTCCAGCCAGCGTTGAGCCAAGTCAATATTGTGCGATTCCAACGCGGCATTTGCGCCTCCGGCCACGGTCAGAGGATTACTTGGCATCCGCTCATAAGCGTTTTCGTATTCCGTTTCTGCTGCATGGAAGTTGCGCTCGGCTGTGTAGAGGTCACCCAGCGCGAGGTGTGGAGCATAATCGTTCGGGTGCGCCGCAATGGCACGAGAGAAGTACGACTCGGCCAGCTTCGTATCGCCGGCATCGCGCGCCAGATATCCGAGACCTGACAGCGCCTGGCGATTATTCTTGTCCAACTCCATAACCTTCAAGAATGTTTCGCGGGCAGCGCCTTTTTGGCCCATTTTCCACTGCAACGTTCCCAAGTTCATCATCGAGTTCACGTTGCCGGGTGCGAGAGCCAGCGCCTCTTTCAAATCGCGGTTGGCCGCATCCAGGTTCCCGGACGCAGCTTCTACCGCTGCACGCAGGCGGAGCATCTCCGGTCGAGCTGAATCCTGAACCTGAACCTGTTGAATAGCGGTCGCAGCGGCCTGCAATTGCTGTTTGGCGCTGGCGTCATCGTCAAGCCGTACGTAGGTCTCATATAGATTCAGCCGCAATTCAATCGGATAAAGAGGTCCTTCTTGCACGTGCGTCGGCAGATTGCTCAGTGCGGTCTTGTATTCCTGCTCCCCGTCGGAAAGACGATCTTCAGATTCCGCAAGAGCCGCCAGGATCGCATGGAGGCGATAGTTGTTGCCCTCGATCGAGCGTGCGGCATCGAGGAAAGGCGTTGCTTCTTCTGGTTTCCCGGCACTGATGAACGCTTGCGCAGCGCTCAATTGAAATCCAATGTTTCCCTTCGAAGCTTTGGCAACGCGTGAGTACAGAGCCGCGGCCTCTTGGGGGTTGCCGGCAAGTTCGTAGGTGTACGCCATCTCCGCTTGCACATCAGCATTCTTGCTCGGAATCGCCTGTAAGGTTGCGATTGCCTCGTCGTATTTCCCCTGACTTCTGAACTGCTCGGCTACTGCCCGCAGAACGTCAGGATCATGTGGTCCGCGGCTTTTGGCTTGGTTGATATAACGTGTTGCTTCATCCGGTTGCCCCAGTCTCTGGTAGGCATGAGCAATCAGCAAATCTCCGTGGGCTGACGGTTGGGCGGCATCGGCTCGCTCGAGAAGGGTTAATGCGGTTTTCGGATCCGTGCTAAGGAGCAATTCGCCTGCGAGCTGTAGACTGTTGGCGTCTTTAGGATTGGCTTCGATGACTTTGCGAAGCAGTTGCTCTGCTTCATTGTCTCGGCCCATCCGGGCGTATGTCTGAGCCAACCCGGCCAGCCCACGGACAGAACTCGGCTTTTGCTTTAGCCCGCGATTGTAAGCGTCCACTGACAGCCCATACTGGGCGTTCAAGCGAGCCGCATATCCCAACAAGAACCATAATTCCGCATCCTGCGGAGCTGAATTGACGGCTTGCTGGGCGTGCGCTACCGCCCCTGCAAAGTCGTTCCGCTTGAGTGCCTCGTCGGCAGCGCGCGCTTGCCGCGCGACTTCAATACCCGCACCCCAGCTTAAATCGTTACCGCTGGAGCTTTGTTGGTCCGTTTTCTTGCCCGAACCGAGATCATATGTCTGCCCTGCTCCCCTTCCCAGGAGCATCAAAACCGTAACAAGGCAAAAGCTAGTGAGCGGAAACCGGCTTTTCACGAAGTCACCACGTATACGAATGAAGTCTGGAACAATTCCCGCAAAGTGTCTCCCGTATGGGAAGTTCTGCGGCCCTGTTCAGATGCGATGGGAACAATTAGGTTTGCCTCAAGCTAGGCCTGTAGAGGTCGGGAGCGATAAATTGCGCAAACCTTACGGACTCCTAACGAATCAAATTTGGCTGCCTAGCGCAGGAGTGTGTATTGAATGACGCCGAACGAAAGCTACTCCCGTCCGATTCCGCTTCTAGCGATCGTCCTGGTGGCCTTAGCCGTTCACGGGCCTCTCTTACTCATGCAACTTCCGTCGGGTTCATTCGACGCGAACTTCCATATTTTTCTCGCTTCGCACTATGCGCATCACTGGTTCAATCCTTGGAACGAGAAGTGGTTTGCAGGCTTTTCGCAGACGACCTATCCTCCACTGACCCACCAGTGGATAGCGCTGGTCTCGACTGTCGCCGGCCTGAAAATGGCGTACATGCTTGTGCAGTTGGTTGGCGTCCTTCTGCTGCCAGTCGGCGTGTTCCGTTTTGCCCGCATTTGGGTCGATGAGCGTTCCGCTTCGTATGCGGCGTTAGGCAGCATCTTTCTCGGCGCACTCGCATTTCTGATCTACCAGGCCGGTCAATTAGCAACCATCACGTCAGCTGCCCTCTACCTGAACGCGCTGCCGTATTTTTACGAATGGTCGGCCCAAGGTTCTGGACGCGCTTTGCTCAAGGGCGTCGCCGTGAGTTGGGCTGCTGCTGCAGCGCACCACGTGACGCTGATCTTTGGTACGGTCCTGTTTGCGGGCCCTGTGCTCTGGCTGATCTGTATGGATGCACTAGATGGCCGTACAAAAGGCTCGCTAGTCGCGTCGGTCTCACGCGCCGCGGTGTTCGCAGTCCTCGTCGGTATCGGGGTTGGAGCTGTTCTCCTCCCTTATTGGATGACTTTGCTCCAGCATCCCATCCATCAGATTCCCATCCCCCACGACAGTCGCGCGAACTTCCTCTTGAACTCCATTACGGCGATCAACTATTTTGTGATTCCGTACGGAGCCCTCATTCTGGCCTTGCCATTCATCGTCATCCGAGGCGCCTCGGTAGGAAGGCTTAGACCACTTCTCTTCGGTTTCTGGCTCACCCTCATTTTTGGGCTGGGTGGCACCACCCCGCTGCCTCGATGGCTACTAGGGCGCGCGTTTGACGTTCTAACTTTCGAACGCTTTACATTCTGGGCGACGTTGATGGCTATGCCGATTGTGGGTCTGTTAGCCGTCGAATTGCTCGATCGTTTTCGTGCGAAAGCTGCCGTCGCGTTGTCGTTGGCTGCAGTGGCGACGGTCGGCGCGGCTCTCGCCTGGCTGACAGCGAATCCCTACCGCCCGGCTGCGACTGTAAACGTGAATCCCGTGATCGCATTTCTCAATCGTGATGGCCACGACGCTTATCGCTATCTCACTCTTGGTTTCGGCAGCGAACTCGCACAAGTTTCTACCTATACCAACGCCAGCAGCGTCGACGGCGACTACAACTCGGCCAGGCTTCTGCCCGAGATGACTCATTACGGCTCGGCGCAGCTAACGAATGCCAAGTTCTATGGCTCTGCGGGTATGGCGTCGCTTCGCGCCATGCTCGAGCACGCGAATCGGTACGGACTGAAGTACGTGTTTGTCCATGATTCTTATTACGAACCGCTGCTGACCTTTGTCGGCTGGCGAAAGACGGAGACCTTCGACAACGGCGAGATCACAGCGTGGTCGAAAGATGACGTTCCTCCTGCCCACCGCATTGACTCTGATGCTATTCCGCCCGCCTGGATGGGATTGCTGTGGGGTACGCTCCCCATCGGAGTGAGCGTGTTGGCGATCTTCCTGGTCCTCCTCTTACCGGCGAGACAGAATGTACGAAAAGCGATCGAGCCGCAGAGAGAGTATTCGGAACCGGCGCGTGATTACGTAGCCTGAGGAAAATGGAATGATGCGAACTCTGCCAATTGTCATTCTCATTGTCGCTGTCACGGTTGTTCTGATGTTTATTGGATTGTCCACAGGCCGATCCGCGGGGACCGTTGGAATTGCCTCGGGAGCGGCTTTACCTGGCTTCAACAGCAGTGCTCCTAACCCCGAACAGGCCCTCAACAATTTCCTGCTTGACGTCCAACGGCGAAACTGGGATCGAGCGTTTTCGAGTGTGGAACGCACCAGCGACACTCTAAACGAGCAGGGGTTCATCCAGGAGTGGGTTGGTTCCAACGGCGGGTTACGCTCGTTCTCCAGCCTGGAGCGGTTCGATACGCGGCCGCTTCACGCCACGAACTCCGAAGCTCAAATGCGGACACGCTTGCACTGGAGTACTCCAGTAGGGCCAGTCGAGGATATTCGCGATTTCCGTCTCGCTCACCGAGGCGATGTTTGGAAAGTGATTTGGGATGAAACACCAAAGCCAAATGTGCCCGCCCAAATCGTCCCGGTTAACTACCTGCGTTGGGATCTGGTTACAGGATCCGCAGGGGAGGAATGGGGATCGCACAATGTCGATGCTCCGAATGTGCGCATCGTCTCCATGAATGCCGTCGATTCCGCCGAAGGCGCCGTTGTTATGGGCGAAGTCGTGAATGAAGATACGGTTCCGGCATTCGTCAATGTGAATGCCACACTAGTCGACGCTTCCGGTAGCGCGATCGACGATGAAAGCAGCTTTGACAAGATTCTTCACGTGTTGCTGCCCAAGCAGG
Organism: uncultured Acidobacteriota bacterium; assembly: GCA_963836945.1. Classification (GTDB taxonomy): domain Bacteria; phylum Acidobacteriota; class Terriglobia; order Terriglobales; family Acidobacteriaceae; genus Sulfotelmatobacter. The sequence continues at coordinate 544,814 of CAWILL010000014.1, read as the reverse complement.
TTACTCCATATCGCATCGATTTCCCCCACCTCAGCCTGAGCAAGGTGAAGAATGTCCGGATGGATGTTAAGGCCACGCTTGTCCCCGCGTCGTCCGACCCCGTTATCGGAGTGATGAACCAAAAGCTTGAAACGGATGCGCAAGGTCATTCGGTACTGCATGGAGAATTGCTGAATGAGAGTGGGCAGACAGTCAACATCCCTCACGTCATTGCGAGTTTCTACGATAACAGTGGCAAGGTCGTCTGGGTCTCCGACGGATACGTAGAACAAGCCTTGGTTCCGCAGTCAACCGAGTCATTTGCGGTTGAGATTCCACAATCCGTGGCCGGAAAGGTTCAGAACTTTCATGTCGTCGTCAATCAATACAGCCTGCAAAAGTCATAACCTGCATGGCGCTCTGGTCGCAGGGGTTTTCATCTGCTTGGCGATGGTTGCTGCGGGGCAGGACGCATCACTCCCTGTTCCTTCCAACGCCGTTGCCGGGCAGGCAGCGTCGATCGCAACCACGGGGAATGGTTCGGCCACCTTCTACCTTAGAGGTCCATCAATCTCGTTCAAGCGAGATGTGGTGCTAGGACAGAATATCGAGCTGAGCGCAAAAGAGCTTCAAAGCGCCGGCGACTATGTGGCTGTTCTATGTACCGGCAGTTGCAGCAGTGCTCGATTTTTTGTCGCTCCCGGCAAACCGGCCGTTCTTACGTTTCTGGTCCACCCATCGCGCGCTCCGGTGGGAGTGAATGATGTGATCAGCGGTGTAGCGCTGCCCTTCGACCAATTTCATAATCTGATTCTGACACCCTCCGCGATTCAGTTTCAATTGACCGCCAAGGGCTCTGCTCCCTCCTCGCGTAATGTACAGACTCACGATGGCGTCGCCTGGTTTCGCACCAGTTCGGGAAAGTCGGCTGGTGCCTTACAGATTTCGGCGTCGCTCAGCGACTTAGTCGCGCGCAGGGTCGTGCAGCAGGTCGCCTCCGACCCATGCAATCTACGAATTAAGGGACAGCAAACAGCGAAAGGCATTCTCGTCGAGACTGAACCGGTGCGCGACTGCTCGGGTAATCCGGTGCCGGATGGAACCATCGTGACGTTTACTGCGAAAGATGGCCACGAGGTTAGCTTCGTGGATGCTCCGGTTAAGCAGGATATCGCCCGCGCTACGCTGGTCGCCAAAGGCCCTGTCGTAGTCTCGGCGGCGTCCGGAGTCGCGACAGGAAACGAACTTCGGCTCGGAAGCAAGGAGTGAGATGAACGCAGATTGTCGTCACATGAAGCATCATGTCCGGTTGAGAGTCAGCGGCATGATTGTGCTGGTATTGCTCTCATCGTCTGCTCTTTTCGCGGCCGACAATTCTCCCCAGGTCACACTAGACGCGAGCAAAACGAGCCCGCGGTCTGTTGAGGCCCTGACGCAGCGCGCTATCGTGCGCGACTACAAGTTCGCATGGGCCAATCTCGATGTAGCAATGGAATCGAACTCAACCGGCCCCCTGAACGGCCTTTTTGCCGGCAGCGCGAATGACTGGCTGAGAGAGATGGTAAGCAGCCAGCAACGAAGCGGCATCACCTCGCGATATTCCAACCAACGGCATAAACTCGAGGCCGTCTTCTACGCTCCCGTAGGTGATGTGATCGAATTGCACGACACTGCCGAGTACGACTTTGAAATCTACGACGGCGGCAGGACCATCCACAATGAGCACGCGATTGTGCACTATGTCGTGCTGATGACCCCTGGTGCGGACCGTTGGTTAATCCGCCAGCTTCAGGCAGTCCCGCAGTTCTGAAGGATCTTGGCCACCAACCCACACCCTCAGGCGTGGCATCCAAAGCTCATCGCAAACCGGAGTCCTTTCTTTGTCTAACCAACTGCTAGCACTGGCGATCGTGTGTTTTATGGCAGGGACGGGTTGCACCACGCCCGGCATGCATCGCGCGCTGGATCGCAATCTGCAGGCTCCGAACACTGGGCCCAGGCTTCTCGCCGTTTACATGCCGTGGTTCGGCGATCGGCAACACCTGGACGTCGGCTATGCCAGCTACGATCCCGCAGTTCTTCGAAAACAAATCCAACAGGCTCGACACATGGGCATCTCGGCGTTTGTCGTCGATTGGTACGGAGAAGGAGCCCCATTTTCAGATCACAATTTTGCACTGCTGCAGGAAGCTGCGGACGAAAGTCGCTTTCAGGTAGCGCTGCTCTACAACGAGCCTGCGGATGATGACGCCCAAGCGACCGACGCCGCAATTTCAGCTTTCGATAAGGCCTATAAATCCTATATCGGTCCCAGCGCGCCTCATCGCAGTTCCTATCTGACCTATAACGGACATCCGATGATTTTCATTTTTCCGAAGCGGGGCCGCGTCGACTGGAACCGGGTGGTTGAGCACTGCCAGTCATGGGAGGCGTCTCCTATCCTGATCTACAAAGATGAACCGCCTCCGCAGTACGCCTCGGACTTCGCTGGAATGTACGCCTGGGTACAGCCTGGACAAAAAGGGTGGACTCCAGATGGCAGCAATTGGGGCGAACAGTACTTGGATGATTTTTACAAGAACATGCGCGACAAGCATCCCGACAAGATCATTGTCGGAGCTGCCTGGCCGGGATTCGACGACTCATCGGCAACTTGGGGACTGAATCGTCACATGCAGAGTCGGTGCGGCAAGACCTTCGAAGACACCCTTCACCTGTACACCCGTTACTTCGACGAGGTTCATCCGCTTCCCTTCGTTATGATCGAGACTTGGAACGACTACGAGGAAGGCACGGCAGTCGAGCGGCTCAATGTTGTCAAGTGTAGCCAGAACAGTTCTTCTTCTGTTTCCGCAGGTCAGTGATCCAACGAGTCGCTCCGCCAACCCATCTCCATCGAACAGCATCCAAACGCCTCGGCAATTTACCTTAGCCTTAAATTGGAGTCCTTCTCCGATGCTGACGCCGCGCCAACCCGAAAACGATTTTCACTTTTTATCTGAACTCGTGCTCACCGATGGCGCTTCGTCGGTGCCCACGAATCAGATCGCCGAAACTCTTGGGGATCTTAATCCAGGCCGATTTGACGCTATCGTGGAGCTCGCTGCAAAGAATCATGTCATCATCCGCGCACTCTCCCAATTAAGCCAGCTTCTGAAAATGAACGGAAGCGCACACTTAACAGACTGTGTGTCGCTCGCCGTCGAAGAAGAGAATTCTCGCATCCGTCATGCCCTCGGCTTCCTCAATCGTATCTGCGCCACTCTCGAAGAGAACGGATGCTCCGTTATCGTGATCAAATCGCTGGATCACTGGCCGGATCTTGGAAGCGATCTTGATCTGTACACGGATGCCCCACCAGCTCGCGTGGTGGACGTAATGGTCGCGAACTTCGGGGCAAAGGTCGACCAGCGAAGCTGGGGCGATCGCTTGGCCAACAAATGGAACTTCATCGTGCCTGGATTGCCCGAGCTCGTCGAGGTACACATTGGGCGCCTGGGTCAGACCGGCGAACAAACTGCGGTGACAGAGTCGCTATCGCGCCGATGTCGCGTAATCAACATCGGGCACTATTCGTTTCGCGTGCTGGCACCCGAAGATCGCATCATCATCAGCACGCTGCAACGCATGTATCGGCACTTTTACATTCGTCTCTGTGACGTGATCGACAATGCCTTCTTATTGCAATCCGAGTGTGTCGACTTTACCTATCTCCACAGTTTGGGATCGGCTGCAGGAATCTGGGAAGGAATCGCCACTTATCTCACAGTCATCTCTGGCTATGTCGAGTCGTTTCGAGGCCACGGCATCGCATTACCAGCGCTAGTGACAGGATCCGCAAAGTTCGGCGTGGAAAAGGTTCACTATCGCCGAGACTTTCTGCGTGTACCCATTTTGCCGCATTCGATGAATCTCTACGCGAGCGAGCTCAAGACACTTCTAATGCGAGGCGAAGTTCGAAACTCGCTCCGTCTGAGCCTGCTGCCGGGCTTGGCCACCGCGGCCGCACTCGAGCTGAAGATCACTGGCAGCGATAAAGGCATTTGGTAGATACAAGTCGGAACAAAAGCCCATGATTTCTGTGCAACTCTACTGCTTTCACTGGATTGTGGTTCATATACCCCTCCCATAGGTTGAGTGAAGCAATTCTTGAGAAAAGCCGGCAAAAGGTAGTCAGCCGGGAGCCGTGATCGGAGTTGCTGGTCGACCAACGGGATTTCTACTTTCGGGTTCTGGTGTTTGCGGAAAAGGGCCACTCTTATTACCCGCTCTAACTCGTGCTTGCTATTGGCCAGCGGGGGAGGCTTTCGGTTGATCCGTATCCTGGTTGTTGACGATAATCCCGCAGTCCGACGCTATCTGAGAGCCATCCTTGAGCAGCAGGAAGGATGGCGAGTTTCTGGAGAAGCACGCACCGGGGGTGAGGCGTTGCACCAGGTCTTGGAATCACCCCCCGATTTGGTCGTTCTCGACTATCAGATGCCCGATCTGAATGGGGTCGACGTTGCCAAGCAGATCTCGGCAATGTTCCCAAAAATCCCGATTCTGATGGTCACTCTACATCTTTCCAGACAGCTTGCGGACGCCGCGCGCGAAGCCGGTGTTCGCGGGGCTTGTGCGAAGCAGGATATCGGTGCTGTCGTGGAAGCCGTTGACTTGTTACTGCATGACCGCACCTATTTCCCACTCACGCCCGGCGGACTTTGATGGGGCTCCAGGTTTCCGTTGAAGATCGGCGAAATACAGGATTCCCTGTATTGGTCCTGCGAGACTCGAACGTTAGCCTCTGCTTTGGATATTAGGGCGCTTTCCCCTCTGTTGAGTTTGTAGCGTGGAAACTAACTGGTTATTGGTCAGGCTGTCACATCCATTCAGGGATAAAATGTGGCAAATCGTCTGGTCGGTCTCCCCCGAGGAACTGAATTCGAATGACAATTCGCATTCTTGTCGTCGACGATCATCCGATTGTGAGACAGGGACTGAAAACCCTTCTGGAAGGGCATTCGGGATGGCAAGTAATTGGGGAAGCGTCTGATGGAGCCGAGGCCCTGGAAAAAGCGGGGGAATTAAATCCCGATGTGATGGTGCTGGACGTCACCATGCCACGGATGAATGGCCTGGAGGCGTGTCGCTTGTTGCGAAGGCAATATCCTGACTTGGAGATTCTCTTCGTGACGCAGCATGACTCGCCCCAGATGATGCGTGAAGCACTGGAGGCGGGTGCTCGCGGTTACGTTGTGAAATCCAACGCAGCTCGAGACTTGCTGGCAGCCGTAGAAGCCGTAAGTCAGCATCGCGTGTTTACCGCTCTCAATGAACGAACTTATCCGCACGTGAGCTAGGCCTCATGGCCTGTTCTAACCGGACTTTTGGGGAAAGGGCAGATTTATGGCGCTAAGAATCCTTCTAGCAGACGATCATGAAATTGTACGCAGAGGTTTGCGCGCGCTCCTTGAAAAGCACGAAGGCTGGGAGGTCTGTGGCGAGGCGAGCGACGGTCGCGAAGCCGTGGACAAGGCTCTGCAGCTGAAACCCGACGTCGTCATCGTCGACATCGGCATGCCTAACTTGAATGGCCTGGATACTACACGGCAGCTACTCCAGCATGATCCGCACTTCAAGGTCATCGTCCTTACCATCACCGACTCGGATCAGGTGATCCGCGAAGCCCTGGATGCGGGTGCTCGTGGTTTCGTCCTAAAATCGGACGCCGCGCGGGATCTGGTCTCAGCCGTGGAGGCTCTACAGAACAAACGTATGTTCTTCACTCCGCGCGTAAATGACCTGGTACTGGCCGGCTTCCTGGAAAAGGGCCAGAAGGTTTCGAGAAACGAAGCCCCGAAGCTGCCGACCTTAACGGCCCGCGAACGGGAGATCACTCAACTGCTTGCCGAAGGGAACAGCTCCAAGGAGGTCGCGTCACTTCTGAATCTAAGCACGAAGACTGTGGAAACTCATCGCAGCAATATCATGAGGAAGCTAAGTTTCCACTCGATTCGCGATTTGGTCGTCTATGCGATCAAGAACAACCTGATCCAGATTGAATTGCCGCCTCCGCCCAAGTCACCAACAGGACCGACCGCGGCTTGATCCGTCCGGCTTCTCACTTCACGGCCTCTCCGGGATAATACCCGGATCGGGCGCGAACGATGAGGTGGCTGTGGGCCGGGCCTCTCGCCTCCACCCGGATCTTCTGGTATCCGTTCCCAATATTGCCTCCGGGATTGTATGCCACCGTGTACTGGCTCCGAATATCGTGTGCGATTGATCGAGTGATCGAATCCACCTCGTCCAAATTCTGCGGGAAAAATGCCGTACCGCCGGTACTGGCTGCAAGGCTCTGTAATGCTTCACGGCCGGAGCGCGTCATTCCTGGGTTCGTCAACCCGATCGCATACAGCGTCGCCCCTTTATTCGACTGCAGTTTCCGTAACGCATCCTGCAACGTCTCACGGCTCATGTTGTCCTGCCCGTCCGTGATCACGAGCAATACTTTCTTATCCAGCCCTGGATTGTTCCGCAAGTGGAAATCCGATGAAACCACGGCATCGTAGAGAGCCGTGCTTCCGCGACTCGAAACCTGATGCAATGCGGTCTGGAGCAGATTCACGTCAGAGGTGAAGTCCTGATCCAGATAAGGTGTTTGACTGAAGTTCACCACGAACACCTGATCTTCGGGATTGCTCGCGCGGACCAGGTTCAATACCGCTTGATTTACCTTTGCTCGCTTGTCGCGCATCGAACCGGAGTTATCGATCACAATTCCGATTGCAACCGGTACATCTTCTCTGCGGAAAGACGTAATTGTTTCCGGTTGTCCATTTTGATAGATCGAAAAAGCTGTGCGATCTAGCGACGTGACCAGCCTTCCGTATTCATCGGCAACGGTTGCATGTAGAACGACCTCCTGTACCTGCTTCCTGAAGACGAATCGGCCTTGATCTTCAGAGCTCTGGATCGGAGAAATCGACTGCCCGCCTGGCTGCTGGTCAGCGGGTTGCGGTGGGTTCGACTCCTGCTGCGCAGAAGCGGGTGGTTGCGAGGTTCGCGGCGGTAAAGCCATCGGGTCGTCCTGAGAGGCTGCCCAGCCACACGAGATAACCGCGAACGCAGCGAGAGGAAAACTGCGCCGTAGAAATGAGTGGAGATGAGATGTGAAATTTGCACACATGCGCCAGCCCTCCCGTGAATGTTTTCAGATGCAAGATTGACACGCTCGGTTAACGCATTTTGTGACGAGGGATCTGCTTGGGAGAACCGGGTCTGCTGTGAAGAACTACAGTGTTCGCTGTATATGCAACATTACACGCATGGTAGGAATTCACTGCCCCTCGCAATCAAAATGTCATTTGGCAAAAGTTACACAGAGTCACAGACGCGGATTCGGTGTTGTTATTCGGGAGCAAGAGGATAGGCGTTTGGCAGCAGATGTGCTACTGAAGCGAGAGAGTAAATGCTTCCAAGCGTCTGAATGACTGATTCCGAATAACTTACAGCACGGACCCCGTGTGGGCTCCGTTCGGTATCTCGGAGGTGGAAAAATGCTCCGCATTCTTATCGCAGATGATCACGAAGTTGCCCGGCGCGGCATTCGCTCTCTTCTGGAGAGTCACCCGGGATGGGATGTGTGCGCCGAGGCTAAGGATGGACGTGACGCAGTCGAGCTGGCGACGAGCACGAAGCCTGACTTGGTTTTGCTTGATATAGGGATGCCAAATCTAAATGGGTTGGAAGCCGCCCGGCAAATTCTGGCAACCAGTCCGAATGTAGCGATCCTGATTTTAACCATGCACGATTCGGACAACGTCATTCGCGAGGTGTTGCGGGCCGGCGCTCGCGGATTCCTTCTTAAATCCGATGCCGGGCGCGATTTGGTCGCCGCCGTGGAGGCTCTCGAGAGCCAGAAGACATTTTTCACGCCGCGCGTTAGCCAGATGGTGTTGGACGGGTTTCTGAACCGCGAAAAGAAACGTTCCGAGATCGAAGATGTAGCTAATCCTTCCGGTGACCTCCTCACGGCACGCGAGCGGGAAGTGATCCAATTGCTGGCCGAAGGGCGGACAAGCAAGGAAGTGGCCGTGACCCTGAACCTGAGTGTCAAGACCGCTGAGACACACCGCACAAACCTCATGCGAAAACTAGGTCTACATTCCGTCGCGGATCTGACGCGCTATGCCGTGCGGAACGGTATTGTTCACGTTTTTTGAGCCCATGCAGAACTGTTCGCCTCGCGGTACCGCGAACACTCTATGGACCCTTTGTGGGGCGACGCGTAAAACCGCCTTTGACGATGCCTGTCTGGGTCACGCGCTAACTCAGAGCACCTAAGGGTCGACATATCCGAACCAAAGCTTCGTCTTTCGGAGACGTAATCATGGGTCGAATGACGACGCTTATCGCACTCTTGTTGCTGCTCGCACCAGGAGCCTTTCCTCAACAATCGACGCTCCAGACTCCCGAAGATGCATACACGAGCCGCGATTTGATTGCGTGGTCTCAGCTGCAGAAACCACAACCGGCTCCCCAGCCATTGCCACCCAGGAACCCCTCCGTTCCGCAACTGGAGCAACCTCAAGACCAACAAGCGAAGTTGCCTGCCGATCCGCAAAACCAGCAGGAACCCGCCCAGTCTTATGCGGGTGAAATCATCAAAAACGGGAATGGGTTTGTGCTCCAATTGCAGGACAGCGCGACGTACCAACTTGAAGCCGATGAAGCCCTTGAGGCCTATGCAAATCACCGCGTCAGAGTCGTCGGGAACGTTCGTCCGCACGTTAGGTCTATCAGGGTCCTGAAAATCGAGCCTTCGCCATAGCAAGAGTGCTCTAGTCCAGCCTCACGGAGCCTTACATGATTCACCCTAGTGCCTCAAATCGGTAATCTTTGTATCTTTTACAAACTTGCCTGCGCCGTAGAAGGATTTACACCGCCTTCCGCATAGCCCGGCTTCGGAGTTCAGTCATGATCAGTAGCGGAACCGCAGCTTACGGAATGTACTCGCGCAACGTGGCCTTGGCCGAGGTCGTTTCTGCACTGAACCGGGCTGGTTACCACAATGAGAACATCTGTATGGTTCTTTCACCCGCGCATCCCGACGCGGGAATCTTCCATGATTCGACGAACTGTGTTGCAGGAGTCGAGAGTGCAACGACCACGCGCATGATTCGCTGGTTCTCAAAGTTCGGGGCCGTGGTGATTCCCACCGTTGGCGTATTCATTCGATCTCAAGCGTTCTTGAATGCGCTGTTCACAGAGAAGAATTCATCTTCACTTTCACGGGGTTCTCGAACCTTGGTCGATCTCGGATTCTCTCCCGACGATGCGCAAAGGCTTGGACACCAACTCTGCGATGTAGGTGCATTGGTGTATGTCTCGTGTGCGGAGAAGACAAAAGCGACAGGCGCGATCGAGCTTCTGCGGGGTGCCGGCGCCCAGGAAGCAGCAAGTCTCGGCGCGATTCAAGCCGCCGCGGCGGCGGCCTAATCCGCGATCGGGCACTTGACCGGAAAGACTGCACTCCTGCAAGAAATTTCTACCTTGCTCCCTTCTCAACACCGCAACGGTGTTGCGGTTGCATTCATCGTTTGCACTTCCATTTGAAAAGGAAAGCGGAGAGCCGGTTTTCGTTGGGAATGGCAAGCCATGTGCTACTCCTATTGCGCCGACTATCCGATCGAACCGTGCATCCGTGACTGTCGCACTACCGGGAGATCCTCATGAAGACCAAACACGTGTGCGAAATCATCTTGCTCGGAACCGCCGTCGCCCTTGCGTTAGCCCTGCTTCTGGCCAGCTTGGGAGCGGCTGCAGGGGTCGCTGTCGGTCAGACGGTGCGCGTAAGCCCACCGGAAGGTGCTCGGTCCTTCGAAGGTATGATTACTTGTTCCCACTGTGGCGCAAGACATCAGCCCGCTCTTGACCGCTCAGCAAGTACTTGCGTCCGCGTCTGTGTTCATGGCGGCTCAACTTTCGCGCTCATTGATAACGAATCCGTCTACCTCCTCGAAGGCGATCTTGGTTTATTTAAGAAGCTGGCGGGCCAGCGCGCTCGCGTCGTCGGTACGCGCACTGGAAACACGATCAAAGTTGCTTCCATAACTTCCGAGAGTTGAGTGTAACTGTCGACTCCATTCAGCTCGAAATGCATTGAATGTGAATCGAGGTGCGAGGAAATGAAAGAGATCTTTTTTCGACTGCTGGTAGCCGCGGCTCTGACTTTGGCGGCACTCGCTCTTTCCTCGTCGGCACACGGTCAACAGGCAGACGAAGATGCGACACCGACGAACGCAACGCCGCCCGGAAGAGCACAACCATCTTCCGCTTCCTCAGAGACACAGACCCCACGCTCCGGCGTGTCGTCTTCTCCCTCGAATCAGACTCAGGATGAACTTGCATTTACCGGGCGCATTGAACAAGAAAAAGGAAGTCTCTTGTTGAAGGATCCAGTGACAAAACTCAACTACCAATTGGACGACCATGGGACAGCTAAGAAGTTCATCGGCAAGCGGGTAAAGGTCATGGGCAAACGGGAGAAGAGCAGCACCATCCAAGTGAGCAGTATCGAACTGATCCCTTGATCTTCCCTTCCATAATCAAAGGCTGCCGTTGCCGCTTCGCCAGCATCAGAGTGGCATGCATCCCGACGAAGATCCTAGATTCCAGTACCGGTTGCGGACCCCGCCAGAGCCATATCCATCGCCAATCCAGGATCCCGTCGATCCACCGGAAAACCCGGACGTCCCCATCAGAGAACCAGATCCAGAAGATCCAGGGCGAATTTGAGGCTCCCCCATCTTTTACCCTACAGGGAAGGGCCGATTGCCCGAGAGCCTGCATCAACCAATACTCATAGAAGCATAGAAGCGAGCTAGAAAACAGGCGCACTTCGTCGCATGGTTTTAGCTGCAATGATCGTTGGGAATCCAAAAACTGGAAAACGAGCTGCAACCGCCGCCGTCGCGCTGTTGTTGATGATAATTATTGTCACCACCATCGTTTCGTTGCGCAAGAGGACTGCGCCTGCGAAAGAACCACCGCTTCACCCCTCCGTGGTGATTCTTGCAATCTCTTGAAGGCCACGCCCCGGAATATCAACGACTGGAGTTCGGCGCAACTTTCCACAGTTGGGCTAGAGCCTTAGCAGCGTCAGAGAGCGCCTTTTTTTGTGCATTAGCCGAAGATTCCGAGGGCGCGGGCGATCGCTGCACGATGGGCCTGCGATGATTGGACGTCTTCCCGGTTATTCCGGCCTGATAAATGTCACGGACTGCATTCTCAAACGTGTGTTTTAGATGGATGTTCATAGATGGAAATTGCGCGGATGGAACCTGCGTTGTCGGTTTGCTCGCCATTAGAGGGCAGCTCGACTTTCTTGGTTTCTTGCACTCTAAGACGACCGCCGAACGCCAACAATACAGCGTTGCCCTAACTAGAAGCACTGCATTCACTTAGGAATTGTCGGCTAGAACCGGTGGACCCGGGATCGGCACTAGAAGGCAACGCCTATGCGGCGTTTGCTTCCGATACCACGCAGTTCCGCAACCCCCGTAGAGCGTACAGTGCGTCATCCAGAATCTGGTCTTCCTCAATGTGGTCGGAATCAACGCCGAAGAGCTCCTTTACGCGATCGAGAATTGCCTTTTCCGCCTTGGCAATTCTGGCAGGTATCAACTCCCGATCAGTCTCAAATAAAGCAGCTTGATACAAAGAGTGCCAGGAGGCGCTGGAACTTCCAGAGGAATGGAGATTACTGGAGTACTCGCTCATCTGAAATCCTCACGGCGAACGAAGTGGACAAGCATTTGCCGTAAGAACATATCCCCAGTAATTGAGGCTGGCCCATACTGTAATTGCCGTATTCTCCAGATGCAGGATGAGAGTTTTTGGAAGGGCGGGCGACCTTCCGCCGGGCTCGCTTAAGCTGCGTGTCGGGATGAACTCCTGGTTCGTCTCTTTCCTTCTCCCTCTTCGCCTTGCGAGTCTCCCACTCCTTTGCCAGCTTCCAGAGCCTGCGAATTAATCTCCCCTGCTAATTGAGTGAGTCTCTCATCCGTCTGCTTTTCTTCGTTCAGCGTTTGCTCCAGAAGGGGAACGTGTTCGTCTTCTCCTAGCAGTCGGGCGAGTTCCCTCGTTGTCCCATAGGCGGCAATCTCATAGTGCTCCACCCTTTGAGCGGCGCCGATTATGGCTACATCCATTACCGCGTTCTCATAGTCTTCCTGGATTGTTTCGGCAGCTTCTTTCACCAAACCTTCCATCCCAAGGCACTTCTTGCCCGTCGCCTTCTCCTCCAGCATGTCGAATATCTGTTCAAGGCGTGAAACGTGTTCAGATGTCTGCCGGAGATGCTCTTCGAATGCCTGCCGTAGTTGACTGTTCGAAGATGTCTTCGCCATCTTGGGCAGTGCTTTTGTCAATTGGGTCTCGGCGTTATAGAGATCCCTCAGTTCATCAATGTAAAGCTCCCTCAGCGTACCCTTTGGCATCTCATTCCTCCTTTTTTACTGGTTCTGCTTTTCCCAGCGATGAAGCGATGAGCGGAGCACTTTAGGCTGGTCTAATACCCCGAAAGTATTTTTCTGGTGCAAGCCGAACAATACCTCAGATGCTGTAGCCGCTCCCTATTGGCGAGTAGTTGGCTGGTGGAAACGCTCGTCCCGGCCGTAATCACGGCCAAAATCGAGGCCGAAATGCGGTTCGGACCGCGTACCCGTAATCCTGAACGGAATCTCGGCCCCGCTCCCGTGTTTATGAAAAAAGGGATCCACCGCCTTCAGCAGAATTGACTTCCAGCCGGTTGTCATTTGAGAAAGTTTCGCGTCCGTCTTCAGTAGCCCATGAAACTCAAATGTGGCGCCATCCAGGCTGTACTTTCCGGTCATATCGGCATGAGTGCCGGGGATTTGAAAGTGCAGTAGCGAGAAGGACAAGATGCCATCCTGCAACAGAAACTTTCCCTCCAGGTCGGTCGCCATGTTTACATCTTCCTTGCCAATCAGCTTCGGTTCCCCCATGCCCCGCAAGCTCATGTTATCGATGCGCGTCTGAAGCTTTTCATTTGTGAAATAGCCAGCCGGAATATGAAAAGTGCCGGCGAGCCGCAGGCGATCCGAAATGTCGGGGTCACCGGGCGATATGTTCAACTTCGTCTTCAGCCGGATCGGACCCGTCATAATCGGTGGATCGGTCCTGACACCAAGTTTCAGGAGATCCCCTATGGCGCCTCCATCCATCGCAACATCGAGATCGATCTCGTGGCCGTGGGGCTGTTTCACCCGCACGATCTTTCCGCTGGCAGTGAAGCTCGTGCCCAGGAAACGAGCACGAACGGGGTCCAGGTAGGTATCGCCATCAGTCCCATCGATGATTGCATGAAAGTCTGTATGCAGATTGACCCGATGGCCGCTGACATCCAAACAGAAGTCGGGAGTATCGGTCTCGCCCATAACCTCGATCCGGCCTAACGTACCGCCATAGCGGCCGGTAGAAGTGAGAATGCCGGCAATGCCCCGGATGGAACCGAGATTGGCGTGCGTAAAGAAATAGTCGCCTTCAACTGCCGAATCGCGAGGGCTCAACTCGTTCAGTGGACCAAAGCTCCCTACGGAATGAATATTGCCGACCGGCTTGGGGTTAATCAGCGTCGCGTCAAATCGCAGCGGCCGTCCTGGTCCGATGTCACTCATTCGCAGGTCACTGATATCAAACTCCAGCGGCGCCTTCCCCGGCTTCTCGGTATTGATAATCAGCTTTGTATCCGAAAGGACAAAGTGCCCGACCGCGATGCTCATCTTGTGACTTTGGCGGCGCAGACTGCGCATTTCTGGGCGATCTTTTTTAGGCGGAATATTCACGATAAGCCCGCTTACGTAGACTGTATCCAACTTCATTGGCTTACGAAACAGGTTGCGCAGAGAAGTATGGAAATGGAATTCCGAAACATTGAGCAGCGGCTGAACGCCCGGCTCTCCGGGATTGGGATCAGTCGCGCCATAGATCTGGAGTCCTTTACCCGCAACGTGAAGCCCATTCGCGATCCAAACGTGAAGCTCCGCAAGCTCCACGCGACTCTTGAAACGAGCAGACAGCGTCTCGATCACTCGACTGCGCAAGATTGGCTGCGCGCGGACGATGATAATTGGCACGCAGATTGAAATAGTTACAAGAAACGCGAGCAGTATCCCAAGGAACCACCGCCACTTCCGGGACCGGCGTCCACCCCGCATCGACACCAACATCGATCGAGGGGCCCTGGAGAGAATGGTAGAAGGAGCACCCAAATTAAAATGAATATCAGCCCGACGAGGTCCATAGAATCGGGTATTTGCTGCAACCGATTGTGTTTCGATGCTTAGAAGCCGTACTTGGCGACGACTCGGCGCTCCTTCTTTCCGATGACAGCGATTGCGGCGTGTTGTGTCAGCAGGCGAAATGCAAGAGGCGCTCCTGTTGCTTGATCACGAATGTTGATGGAGGCGTCCTCAGCGGAATCGGAAACCATGACGTACAAAACTGAGTCTGCCATCACGGTCGGGAACACCAACACTCCGGCTGGTAGTGGAGTAAGTGAGCTAAATGGCGGTGCGATATCGATCCGCGTTGCGACAAAGGAATAGAGTTCAGCGGCGCATTGCAGCTCTTCAGCCAGCTCAACCGGATAGATGGCCCAGTAGATCCGACCCTTGCCATGCGATATTTCCCTCAGAGTTGAGCCATCGTCGAAGTGGAGTGAGTCGAGCCAATTCTGCTGCTGCTGCCCGAACGCTAGCGAGATCCGGCGTTCACCAAGCTTCAATTCGGCATCGTGATAGACCAGCGGCTCGGCATGTGCCTTGACACCGAGTTCGAGCGCTCGATGTCTCTGCTGCCAGTGCTCGTCCCTCTCGACCGGGCCAGTAACAAGCAGATTTCCTCCCGCATCTACATACTTCACCAGCGCTGCCCAGGCCGCGTCGCTGAGCGCCTGCGGCGATGGAAGAATAACCAGCTTTGGATTGCCGAGCCGTTCGATCTGGTTCTCAGCGATCACATAAACCGGCAACCTGGCCAGGTATGTCAGAGCGCGCACGGCTCGCCGTTGTGCCTCCAGTTGGAAATCGGCCAGTACGGAATATTGCGACGCCTGCGAGGTGACGATGGCGATCGGGGGAAGTTGAGGATCTCGAAGATGCTCCTGCAGCGAAGGCGCAAATTGAGCAAATTTCCGCAACAACGTCGCCTCTGGCTTTTCGGTGTAATCAGTACGCACTGCCCCAATCGGTGTCTCGTTGCTCTCTGTCATATCGGAATTCGTATTCCAGAGCCATTCGATGGCTCCGGATCCCTGTATGAATGACGATGCGACCTTCCTTTCGAGGAGAGCAGCTTCATTCTCCGGAGTACGCCGCGCGATCTCATCGAGGTTCAACTCCCGCTGCAGCCCCGTTTCCTGGATGAGCATGGCTTCACCCGGCTGCTTCGCCGCGAGCGAATCCCAAAGAATGTAGTCGTTCTGCCACCAGGAGTGATTCGTCGTGAAGTCGACAGACGAACCCCAGAACGCTGGCGAAAGGCGGTCTTGGATTCCGCCTTCATCCTGACCGACCGTGACCAGCTGTTGAGAGCCTGTAGCATGGATGGTTTCCTGCATGGTACGCACCCATTGCGCGAATGACTCCTGCGCAAAGAGCACGTAGTCGTTCAACCGCAGAGAGTCGACGCCGACGTACACTCCACGGGGATAAAATTCCATTTCGCTGGGAACAGAGATCGCTCCTGCAAGGGATTGCGGCGGAACGTTCCACATTGCAGCGAGTCTTGCACGATCCGGGTAGCGCTTGTTCAGCCACTCGTTCCAAGCCGCCAACTCAATGGAATCGCCATTGGGGCGCATCGTCCACAAGTGCTGAGAAAAACTAGGTTCATTAATGAGGTCCCAAGCCAGAAAAGGCACTTCGTGGAAGCGCGAGACGACCGCGGAGATCAAGGTTTGCTGCTTTCTTACCGCCGCTGGGTCCAGAAACGCATTGTTGCCCCCGAGAACATCTGGCAAGAATGCAAAGAAATTGAACTGCACTGGCAAACTGTATTTACGCGCCGTCATGAGATAGGCTTCTAGCGTGCGCAGCGTCCGCTCGTAAGGCTGCCCATTCTCATCGCAGAACTTGTCCCAGCCGGTCCACCACCCGGTGCGGATCATGTTCAATCCCGCGTCATGGATCTGTCCGAGATCCTGACTCCACACGTAAACGTTGGGATGCTCGAAAAACAGCCGCTGCACTTCGCTCGACATGTATGTCGTGCCCACTATCGCCAGAGGATGGCCATCGAGTTCAAAGTAATCGTGATTGACACTCAGATGCGGGCCGGATCGAAGGTAAGCCTCATCGCGAATCCAGAATCCCGAGTGATAGATGGCACGCACTCGGTCGCCCTGCACCAACTCCGCCTCGATGATCATGAGTCCCTTGCCCGGAGGTGGCGGAAGTATGATCGGCGCCGTCGACGGGAGCGCCGCAGTCGCGGTCGTGCGATTCGAAGGATCGGACTCCTGGAAGCTCGTGACGTTCACCGAGAGCCCGCTCGCCGGCTGCGCTGCATACCAGTCTACTTGCAGTTCTACCGGCTCGCCCGGAAAATAGAGCGGTAACACAGGACGCACGGCGAATTGCAGTTCGCCTTCCCGCGCCCGATTCAGCAGAGACTGGATCAGTTCCTTGTTGTCGAAGAACTCGCGCCCAAGCTCTGCATTCACCAGAATCCAGCGTCCACCGTCGAACCCGTTCCGGTCGTGATCCACCTGAATCGCAGGTGCAGACAACTTTCGCCCGTCTTTAGTGCCCCATGCGAGCGCCTCTAGCCGTGCATCGAGTGAACCTGCCGCGCCACCCCGATGGTAAAGATCCACAGCACTCAGCCTGATCACTGGGCTGAACGCTCGCTTCCAGGAGAACGCTGGCACTTTCAAAGTCAACTCGGGATTGTTCTGGAATTGAAGACCATCCGATCCCGGAGTCTCCTGGTACTGATCGATCATCAGCGGGCGGATGAACCTGACGCTGTAATCGCGCAGATGCCACCCCTGGGCGTCGCGATACGCCGCACGCGTAAACGGCATGCCGCCGAGCACCAGGAGATTGCCTCCGCGATCCAGAAAGCTCTTAATCGCCGGCCAACTCTCCTCAGGGAAGGCTGAGCCATAAGGAAGCACCAAAATGTGAGAGGACTGTGATGAGAGGATTGCGGGTAATTGCTCTGCGCCTACGTTTCTCACATCCCCAAACAAGTTTGCCCGTTGCTGTGCAGAAGGAGCAGCTGAGTTTGCGGCCGGAAATCCCGGCTCGCTGAACACCACCACATCTTTCGCTTCGCTTTGTGCCACCAGGACAGGCTTGCTGCCAAGGGCAACGGCAGTCAGGAGTACGAACAGAATTGCTCTACGCATAAGTAGGACCCATAAGAAAAGATGATTGCCGGAAACGACTGAGTCTCGGGCAACCGCAACCGATTGTCAAGCTAGAGAATCGATTTTGTAGGGCCCGGGCGCGATTCCTTCCCAGAAGAAAATGCGCAAAATAGCTCCTCCCCGATGTATGATTGCGGCGATCACGCAATTCATAACCCCTCGAAGGGTGGATTCGAACTCATGGCGATCGCAACCCCCAATACTGCAAGCCAGGCCACCGCACCCGGCTCCGGCCAAAGCTACGGTGCTCCGTTGGCCACGGTGACTACGCTCTTCTTTATGTGGGGATTCCTCACTTGTTTGAACGACATCTTAGTTCCGCACCTGAAGTCGATCTTTGATTTGAATTACGCAGAGGTCATGCTGATTCAGTTCGCTTTCTTCGGCGCCTATTTTCTCTTCTCGATCCCTTCGGCCAAGGTCATCGATTGGATTGGCTATCAGCGTTCCATGGTTGTCGGCTTGCTTACGATGGGACTGGGTGCGTTCCTGTTTGTGCCCGCAGCCAGCGTTCCATCTTTTCCTTTGTTCTTAGGCGCTCTTATCGTCCTGGCTGCTGGAATCACCTGCCTTCAGGTTGCCGCAAATCCGTACGTCACTGTGCTGGGAAAACCAGAGACCGCATCCAGCCGGCTTAACCTGACGCAAGCGTTCAATTCACTGGGGACGTTTCTTGCCCCCTTCTTCGGCGGCCTCTTCATCCTGACCGCGGCACGAAAGATCGAGGAAGTGAGAGCTCTGGCCCCAGATGCGCTGCAGGCTTATCGCGTGCACGAAGCGGCAACGGTCAAGCTGCCTTATGTGGGACTGGGCATCGCGCTGGTCTTGCTGTCGATCGCGATCGGCAGCTTCAGGTTGCCCAAGATCGAGCACGCGCAGCACAAGGTAGGTGAGAAGGTTAACGACTCAATCTGGAATCATCCGAATCTGATCTTCGGGGCGATCGCCATTTTTGTGTATGTTGGCGCTGAGGTTTCCATTGGCAGCTTTTTGGTGAACTACTTCGGCCAGCCTGAAATTGGAGGTCTAACAGAAAAGGTTGCCGCCGGCTTCGTCGCACTCTACTGGGGCGGCGCAATGGTGGGTCGTTTCTTCGGATCAGCGCTACTGAGCGGGGCAAAGGCGGCCTATATGGCGCTTGCGTCGGTCGGTGGAGTGCTACTGTTTCTGATTTCGTCCTGGGTTGCCACTACATTTGCTGACAAGCTTGCGCCTCCAGTCCATTTCAGCGTAGTAGCCGTGCTTTGGGCGGTCGTCAATATCATGGTTACTGCCCGCCCGCTTTTCGCGCTGGTCGCAGTTGTAGCGGCACTCCTCGCAATCGCCACTGCGCTTCGTGGAGGCCATTTAGTCGCGCCAACAGGAGCTCTGCTCGGTGTTTGTGCAGTGTGCGCGGCAGGTCTCGTCGCGGTCTCCATGCTGACGAACGGCCATACTGCGATGTACACCATCATTCTGGTTGGATTCTTCAACTCCATCATGTTCCCCAGCATCTTTACTCTGGGCGTGGCGGAACTCGGGCCCCTGACTGGAGATGGGTCCGGAATCATGATTATGGCTATCGTCGGAGGAGCCATCATTCCGGTAGCGCAAGGTTGGATCGCAGACCACATCGGCATTCATCACGCATTCTTCTTACCGGTCGTTTGTTACCTGTACATTTTGTATTTTGCGTTGAGGGGGTCGAAGCCGAACAGCGAGCGTTACGCGAAGGTATAACTTCACGACGCGGCAGTTGTGCAGAAGTATTCAAAACTACAGGGTGTGCGCAATCCCTGACACGATTTGGTTGTGCAGTTAAGATGGTGTGGAAATTCAGCAGCCGGCATAGTTAAAACGATTCAAAAGCCCATGGTTCAAGTCAAGAAACCCGGCCAAAAGCCGCAAGTCATCACGCTCAAAGCAGTCGCGCAACATTTAGGACTTACCCCAGGCACCGTGTCGGCCGTCCTCAACGATTCTCCATCTGCCCGGTCCATTCCGCAGGAGACCAAGAACCGCATCCGTGCGGCCGCCAAGGAGCTCAATTATCGGCCAAACTTCTTTGCCCGTACTCTCCGCAACAAGCGCACTTACACGATTGGTGTGATCGCGGAGGAGATCGGCGATTCCTACAGTTCTCCGATCATTAGCGGCATCGAGCAGTATCTGAGGAAGCGCGACTATTTTTTCCTGACTGTCGTCCATCGGCACGATCAGGCTCTGTTGAGCCGCTATTCGCAACTTCTCTCCGAGCGCGGAGTCGAGGGGATCATCACCGTTGATACGACGGTTCAGGAAGCGCCTATGTTGCCCACTGTGGCGATCGCAGGTCACAAGAAACTGAAGGGCATCACCAACATCGTGCTCGATCACAAGAGAGCAGCTGTCCTGGCGCTCAACCACCTGAAGGATCTGCGCCATGAACGCATCGCGTTCATGAAGGGCAATCCGATAAGTTCCGATTCAATGGACCGTTGGGATGCGATCTGTAACGTGGCAGCAGAGATCGGGATCAATATTGACCCTGAGCTGATCGTGCAGATCGATACGGACGACCCAACGCCGATGTTGGGTTACCCGTTCACCAAGCAGCTGCTCGCTCGTCAGAAGCCATTCACTGCAATTTTCGCCTATAACGATATATCCGCAATCGGGGCGATCCGCGCGCTCATGGAAAAGGGCCTCCGGGTACCGCAGGATATATCCGTTCTCGGATTTGACGACATCCCCGGAGCGGCCTTTCATACTCCGAGCCTGACGACGGTGCGGCAGCCATTGAACCGTATGGGAGAAGTCGCCGCCCAAACCCTGTTGGATCGAATTGAGGGCAGGAAGGAATACCCTTCGGAGATTGCGATCGAGCCTGAACTCGTCGTGCGGGAATCTACGGCAAACGCACCCCCCTCCTGCTAGGATCAACACGATCTTGCGTCTGCCCGGGGACGCAGTCGCCCCCCTCATGCCTACCGCCGCCACGCGCACCGCGCCCGATTCTGCCCGCGTTCTCACCTATGCCGCGTATATCTCATTTATTCCCATCGGAATCGCCACCGTCATTCTCGGTCCGATGCTGCCGACGCTTTCGGCGCGCTGGTCACTGAATTACTCACAGGTGGGGGCGTTTTTCCCCGTCCAGTATGTTGCTTCGACTTGCGCTGTTGCCCTCTCAGGAGTCTTGGCTTCGTGGCGTGGCTACCGCTTCGCAATGAAGGTTGGGCTTCTTCTCACCGCCATGGGACTGGCCTTTTTGCTTGCCGGTCCAAAATGGTGTGCCACTCTTTGCATTGCAGCCAATGGCTTCGGACTCGGCTTGGCAGTTCCTGCGGCGAACCTGATGGTCGCCGCCGTGAATCCGGGACGCAGAAGCGCCGCGCTAAATCTGCTGAATTTCTTCTGGAGCACGGGAGCGGTAGCCTGTCCCTTCCTGGTGGCCGCAGCTGCCAAGACTCAACATATTCCGCTATTTTTGCTCTGCGTCTCCGGTTTCTCGATTTCGGTTGTGATCGGCATTGCGTTAACCGGCAACCGGATCGTCGAACCGGTTGTGACATTGGATAGACGGCCAGTCCTGTCTTTGATACGTGCGCGTAGCCATCTGTTTTCCATTCTCGCACTGCTTTTTTTTCTCTACGTCGGGGTGGAAAACGCATTTGGCCAGTGGCTGGCGTCCTATGGGAAGAGTCTGGGAACCTTAACACTGGCGACATCTTTGGCGATTCCCTCCTTCTTCTATGCCTCGCTGACGCTCGGCAGAATGCTGGCACCCGCTCTGCTCCAGATCATTGACCAAATCCGTCTCGTCCAAACAGGCTTAGTTTTGGCTTGTGCCGGAATGGCAGGACTGATCTTCTCGCATGAATTGCCGGGAGTGGCTGCCAGCGCCTGCGCCGGGGGTTTGGGTCTCTCATACGTCTACCCCATTACAATTTCACTTCTCTCCCCTGAGTTCGATTCCCCCCGGATCGGATCGCTCATGTTCGTTCTGTCCAACATCGGAGGCGGCCTTTTACCATGGCTTGTCGGTGTTTCGTCCACAAGATTTGGTACCTTGAAAGCTGGGTTCTATGTGCCGCTGCTGGGATGCGCGCTGATGTACGTCCTTTATCTGCGAAATTGGACTCGCTCAGACTCGGCCACTGACTATTCTGCCGGCTAGGCGAGTAATTCTCACGACCCGGTATAGCGGAAATAGAAGCTTCGGGAGTCGCATCACCGCCCATTCGCTGGGCCCCGGCGTAAATACAAATCGGCTAACAAATCGGAAACGGTCGATGCGCCGTTCTCGCAATCGCAGCATCAGGCGAAAGTACGCGAGCGACTTAACATCGTATGTCTTAGCGGTTGAAATGTATGTTTCGATCTCCTCCGCCAATGTTTCAGCTGCCGAATCCTCGGGAAGATTCTCCGCGGCCAATGTCGGGCAAGGAGAACCTAGCAGTCTTTCTGCAAGCAGTAGCGTAACGCGGAGAATCCGCACTACACCCAACTGCTGCGCGTGTTCAGAGATCCTTTTCCAGTTGAGTGCCAGCCTGCTGATCCGCTCCAGGTCGCATAACCAGATCAGCCGTCCCCATACGTGCTTCGCCGCATGCAAACCCAATACTACAAAAAGATCCTCCGGTGACAGCGATTTTGCCTCTAAACCCATAACCCGCACCGTCTGCGCACGGCGGAATAACCCTTCAAGATCAAGATCCACCGCATAAAAGTGCGGCTCAATCGCCCACTGAACCTCCAGCAAATTCCTTCCTGCTGCACCGTCGAATGCGCACTCGTACCCAGACTTTATGTATGCCGCTTCTTCGTCTTCCGAAAAATTCAAATGCGGCACGTAGCCGATCTTCCCCATCGCCTCTTGGACGCGCTTCAGATCTGTCGCATGAATCAGGAGATCGATATCGCCGGCTTGGCGCAACGCAATGTCGCCGTAGACAGTCTCCGCCAAGGCTAGGCCCTTATAGGGAATGAAGTCGATACCAGCCTGCGACAAGCTGTCCGCAACACGAACAAATTCACTTGATAGCAGGAGCGCTTTGTGAAGGTTTGCCTGATAACTTTGTTTCAGAGTGATGAGCGTTTGGGTAGGAATCTGATCCTCGAAACTCATCAGGGAGCGTGCAAGAATCGGTTGCACCCCATGATGTTCCGCGAGACTAAGGAGAGAATCCCAGCGCACTTGAAAACCTAACAGCTCACGAATGCGGGCAGTTTTCTGTGTAGGAGAGACTTCGCCACACGCAGCCCGCAGCAAAGACCAGTCGGTCTCAAGCGGCGCAGAAATTCCTGGCATATTTCCGATCGGAATACTGCCGCTGAGAGCTGCTCATGCAATTGCGCCGGTGGGTTGAGCCGAGTTGTCCGGCATTATGCGTATCTCAACCAGATCGCGTGACGCCGTTTTCTTCGCCAGCATGTTAGCCGACGGAATTCCGGTGCGGGCAAAGGACTTTTCGCAGTCCTGCGATGACGGCCCGCGCATATTGCCCTCCATGAACGCCAGCCTTGGACACCGCGTGCAACTCCCGACGCGAGAGCAAGAGGTGCAGGTCGTCAGGTCCTTCAGGCGAATCGAGCGCACATCGTTCATCTGGTCCGAATACCGCCAAATATCAAGAAACCGCTCTCTCCTCACATTTCCCAGTCGGAAGTGGAAACTGGACGCACGGGAACACATCGCCATACGGCGATACATCACACGCAGTATGGCCCGCACTGCACGGCGAAGCGGAGAGTGCATTCTCGTCTACAGGTGTGGCGATCGTACAAAACTCCTCAGCATCCCCCGACCAGCGCCTGATCACGAAAGACCTGACGCAGTGCTGTGTGATCCACTCCTAAACTCAACACCGAGCGATCGCCATCCATCATCGGTGTAATCGTCGGGTCCAAAGTGCACTCGACTCCGAGGTCCTCCGCCAGCTTTCTCACTCCTTGGTAATCCCGCAGATTCTGCACCATCAGCACGTTCGCAAAGATCACCCGCAGCCCTTGCGAAGTGCGCGCGGTTCCATTGCTGCCAGTACCGCGGGTCATGCATTACGGCCGCAGCTTGGGCATCCGTCGACGGCTGCGAGAAGATGACATGTCGGTGGCTCCAATCCGTGGGCAGACCTTGTCCTGCACAATACCCGAGCGATCGCGCGCAAATCCCTCTCATTATTGTTTTGACTCCATGGCTCGCCCTGTCACGGCTCGCGAGACCAGAGGTTCTGCGGGCTGCACCTGCGAAAGTTTCCCGTCGCTGTATTCGTCCTGTGTTGCTAGAGTGAGTTGCGCTCAGGCCGCAAGCTCGATCGCCGTGCCTTTCCGCGCAACTCGGTTGAACCGGGGGAAATTGGACGTCGGTCTCCGCCAGTTGGCTGGTGTGGCCGAAATTCTACTCTTTCCTCCCGCCAGCAAGCAAACGGGTTTTGCGATGTTCCCAAGCATAATTCTGAGCCCGCGATTTTATATCTACACCTTACAATAGTCGGAATCCTCCCAATTGTGACATCATCAAAGAACGACCATCCCATCGGATGGTTTGCGGAGGTTAGGACAAGGAATTGAGCGGATACGATACCACAGAAGCTATGGATCAAGCAGTGCGCACGGGTGAAGTCAGGAATGTCCTGACTAAGGAAGAGATTCAGCATTTAGCCGTCGAGGGTGGCCAGTCGGCAGAGACCCTCATGAACGTCGTCGCGCTGATTGCAAAGAGGTTTCGAACCGATGTCTGCTCGGCCTATCTGCTCGAGCCGGATCGCGCCAATCTCGTTTTGGCCGCAACCGTCGGGCTGCGCCGCGAATGCATTGGAAATCTGCGCATGGCGGTCAATGAGGGATTGACCGGACTTGTCGCCGAGCAAGTGCAAGCGGTCGCCGTCAGCCAGGTTAAGAACCACCCACGGTTCAAATATTTCCGAGACTCAGGGGAAGATGCCTACCAGTCTTTTCTTGGTGTTCCCCTGATCGATCGGGGAATTCTCCAGGGCGTCCTCGTGGTCCAGACCATCGAAGCCAGGACGTTCGGCACCGATGAGATTCGCATGCTGGCCGAGGCGGCCTCTCAGGTCGCGCCCATCGTCAGCGAAGCTCGTACGCTGGATCGCTTCATTGCTCCGTTGCAGGAACGCTTGTGGACGCTCGCACGCAATCTGTGGTGGAGTTGGGATCACAACTCCGCAAGTCTCTTTCTCGACCTGGATCCTGCCCGTTGGAGTGAGCTCAACCATAATCCAATTGCCCTGCTGAGCGAGATGCCGTTGGCGAAACTCGAAACGCGCGCCACGGAACTCATGCTCCACAGCCGGGTGAATTACGCTTATCGTCGCCTGCTGGAATACCTCGAGGCTGACCGCACCTGGGGAACTCGCCACGCCGGCGTCCTGCGGCCTCACCCCGTCGCGTATTTCTCGGCCGAGTTTGGATTGCACGAATCGTTGCCTATCTATTCCGGAGGCCTCGGCGTGCTTGCCGGGGATCACATCAAAAGCTCCTCCGACTTGGATATTCCTCTGGTCGGGATTGGTTTGTTCTATCCCCAAGGATATTTCCGCCAGCATCTCGATCTGAGCGGCTGGCAGCGCGAGGAGTATCTCGAAACCGACGTCAACCAATTACCCATGGAGGCCGCCATCGGGAAGGACGGCCGCCCCGTGGTTGTCTCCATCGAGACACGAAGCGGCAGCCTGCAGGCCAAAGTTTGGCGGGTAAAAGTCGGCCGCCGAGATCTGTACCTGCTCGATTCCGATGTCGAAGGCAACGCTCCAGAAGACCGCGAACTTACCTCGCGCCTTTACGGAGGCGATCTTCGCATTCGTATCCGCCAGGAGTTATTACTCGGAGTAGGTGGACTGCGCGCCCTCAAAGCCCTTGGGATCTCTCCCGGCGTCTTTCACCTGAATGAAGGCCATAGCGCCTTCGCCGTGCTGGAGGCGATTCGGATGCGCATGGAAGACGAAGGAATCGGCTTCGAAGCCGCCGTCCCGCGGATTTCCCGCGAAGTCGTATTCACCACCCATACACCCGTTCCCGCCGGACATGACCGTTTCGACGCCCGCCTCGTCGAAGAACACATCGGCCCCTTACGCGAAGCCATTGGGCTTTCTCAGGACAGCCTGATGGGTCTTGGCCGCGAGAATCCCTCCAACAACGACGAACTTTTCTGCATGACGGTCCTGGCCCTTCGTCTTTCGCGGCGCGCCAATGCTGTCTCGGCGTTGCACGGCGAGGTCTCGCGCGCCATGTGGACCGGACTCTTCAAAGACAAAGCGGAAGACGAGATTCCAATCGGGCACATCACCAACGGCGTCCACGTCCCTTCCTGGCTCGCCCCACAGATGTTTCGCCTCTACGATCGTCACCTCGGCACCGACTGGCACCAACGTGGCAGCGAAGCCAAGATCTGGCTCGGCATTGAAAACGTAGACGACGGCGAACTCTGGGAGACTCACCTGAACCTGAAGTCGCAGCTGATCGAGTTTGTTCGCAAACGCGCCGTTGAACAGGCGGAGCGCCGCGGAGAGTCGCGCGAAGTATTGCAGCGCCTTGAACGCGTGCTCAGTCCCGATGCTCTGACCATCGGATTTGCGCGCCGCTTTGCCACGTACAAGCGGGCCAATCTGATCTTGACCGACATCGAGCGCCTCGCCGCCATGGTCAATGATCCCAACCGCCCCGTTCAGTTTGTATTCGCAGGCAAGGCCCATCCACTCGACGAGCCTGGCAAGCGGGTATTGCAGCAAATCGCCGATCTCATGCGCGATCCCAAATTCCGCGACAGGTTCGTTTTTGTCGAAGACTATGACATCGACGTCGGCCGGCACTTTGTCCAGGGCGTCGACGTGTGGCTTAACAATCCCCGCCGACCGCTCGAAGCGTCGGGCACCAGCGGTCAGAAAGTAGTCCTGAACGGCGGGCTGAATCTTTCCGTTCTCGATGGCTGGTGGGCCGAGGCTTATGACGGGGTAAACGGCTTCGCCATCGGCACTGGTAAGACGCACTCCAACATGAACGTTCACGACAGCCGCGACGGTGAGGATCTGATGCGTACTCTCCGCGACGAAGTGATCCCTCTTTACTACCAGCGCGACCGCGACGGTCTTCCTCGGGGCTGGATCAAGCGCATGAAGCGCACTATCCGCACCCTCGGCTGGCGCTTTAACGCCGACCGCATGGTCATGGACTACAGCCTCAAATGCTACGTTCCCGCGGCGGGAGGAACATCGAGCGATATGAGGGCGAATCCTTAGTCACCGAAGGCCTCCTCACGTTCGAAAAAATTCCTGCTTCTCCTGAAACGAAAAGCTAGGTTGCTGCACTACTCCAATGAGCAGCAGAAGTCACTTTGTGGCACCTGCCGCTCACTCACGAAATCCCGACATGGAAGGCCTTTGGCAACCGGGGGGAAGCTTGGGCTCTTCAGATCGCCGGAACCGAACGGGGAAGCGGTTCCGGCGATCTTCGGGGTTTTTTCCACCAACAAGTACCTTTCGTTAATCCGCCTTTTTAGACGTCCCCGCAGTTAGAATTTCCACAAAAGCCCGCCGTTCTGATTTACTCCTTACAACAATTTATGGATCAATGACAGTCGCAAGGCTCTCGCGAAGGGGCCTACTTCTGCCGCACGTCGGAGGGTCTCGTTGGATGCAGAGGGATGCTGAGGAGGGGAACTACCGGAAGATATTCCAGACAATCAAAAGAATGGTCGGACTAGTTTGCCACGCCAATTCAGTAATGACGAGAACGCAGTCACGCGCCGAGCCAAACAGGGTGGTTTCCCCGTCCCAGTTCGGCAGGGAACCGCTTGTCCCCCACCTGGTTTGATGGGGGACGCGGTTTTTCGCGGGCCAGATTCGCTGGAGCGAATGCGCAAGACCGGTCATTGCGCACGCCCTATGGCGCCGGAATCTCCCCGGTGACCGATTTCACGGCGGGCGCGCTTCCATCGCACCCGCGCGGTGTCGATGCTGATTCCGAGAAAGGCCGCGATCTCCGTCAGGGTGTGTCCCTGAATCTCTTTCAACAGAAAGACGTCCCGATGAGCCTTGGGCAACTCAAGCGCCCTGAGGATCGTGCACTGGAACACACCTGGCCGCTGCAAACCTGAAGCGGGTCTTCTGGCGCGTAGCGAACACGCGTGAGGCGCCGATCGTTCTCGAGTTGTGGTGTTGGGTCTCATCGCCTTCTTTGACAATAGTGGCGTTTTCGGCCGTTTCGTTACACGAGGCCAATCTGCTCCCCGCGTTTTGTTCGAAGTGTTAAACTAGCTGCCACTCAACCATCCGCGAGGCCCGTTTCCTTGCAACTCCAGTCCTTTGACGAATCTTATGTAGAACGTCTTCAGGCAGGAGACTTCCGAACGCAAGAACACTTCGTCGCCTATTTCAGCGAATTGATCCAGCTGAAACTGCGCTCCCGCCTGCATTCGCCACAGGCGATTGAAGACGTCAGACAGGAAACGTTCACTCGCGTTTTTGCTGCCTTGCGGGGCGGAAAAATTCGTCAGCCCGAACGTCTCGGCGCTTTCGTCAACTCCATGTGCAACAACGTCTTACTCGAACACTATCGGGCGTCTTCGCGCGACAGTTCGCTGGACGACGAAGAGCAGCAAGACTTTCCTGCTACGAATGTGGACGTCCTTGGCGCCGTTGCTGCCAAACAAATGGGAGAGAAGATTCGCGAAATCCTGGAGGAGATGCCCGAGCGAGATCGAAGGCTGTTGCGGGAGATCTTCCTCGAGGAACGAGACAAAGACGAGGTGTGCAAAGACTTTGGCGTCGACCGCGAGTACCTCCGGGTGCTGCTGTACCGGGCAAAACAGTCGTTTAAGTCCCTGTATTTAAAGAATGTTGCGGCTCGACCGCCGGGTGCTGTGGCCCTCGGAAAACGCTGAAACGATTTTGTGCCGCAACGCACTATTGGTTATGAGGGGAATCGACATGGACCATGATGAGGCGGTCCGACAAAACGCAACGGAGAGATACCTGCTGGATGAGCTCGATCCTGAACTCCGGGATCAGTTCGAGGAGCACCTCTTTGACTGCCAGGATTGTGCGCTCGATCTGCGCGCCGGCGCCATGTTTGTCGAACAGACAAAAGTGATTCTGGCGGAGCCTCCCGCTGTTTCGGTGTCCCGTGTTCCGGTTACAGAAGCCGCTAAGCCAGGGTGGTTTGCCTGGATGCGTCCCGCATTCGCCGTACCTGTCCTCGCCTTGCTCCTGGCGGTGATCGGGTACCAGAGCTTCGTTACGTATCCGAGCTTGGTAACCACCGCGAATCAACCTCAGGTCGGCCCCTGGGCTTCCGTCAACGTCAGCACTCGCGGCACAACTGCGATTGCCATGAAGGTGCACAAGGGCGAAGGCTTCGGAGTCCTCGTCAATCTTCCTCCAGAAGATGGATTCGCTTCCTATACCTCCGACCTGTATAATCCCGCCGGGAAGAAAGAGTGGTCGAGGCAGATTGCAACCGCCTCCCACGAAGAGACCCGGCAGATTTACATTCCGGGTCATAATCTTGAATCTGGAACCTACACTCTCGTCGTAAATGGCATCACCCCGGGGGGCGAGAGCAAAGAACTCAGCCGTCATCCGATTGACGTGCAAATTCAGAATTAAGGGCCTGGCTAAGATCGATCTGAACTCGCAAGTCGGTCGATTTGAAATCGGGGATTGCTTTGAAAGGGCGCGGCTTACAGCCGCGCCGTCAGGGGCCATAGACAAACGGGGCTTTAGCCCCTGAGGAGTAAGGCGCCGGGGCAGAGCAATTTCGAGCCCTGATCGAGTGAAACCCATGAAAGACAATCTAAACTCCCACTATTTCCATGCGGAAGCTCACGCCTTGAGCGGAAAGCTCCAGCTTCCCTTCGAACAGCAGATCAAGAAGCAGGCCTTCGTGAAGTTGGAGGGCGATAGTGAGAAGCTGCTTCTCGAAGGGGATCAAAAGCCTCTTAACGAAAAAAGGGCGCAGGAGAACTATCTCTCGCAACACTCCAAGAACTACCGGCTGGAGGGGATCATTTCGTACTCTGCTGCCCACACCCAGGTGTCGGGCCACAGAAGCAAGAAGGACCCCACGGCTTTCGTCACACTTGCTACCTCCTCAGTCGAAAACCTGAACGTGCTCAATGTGGTCACTGCGGACAGGGTTGTGGGTCAGATTTCAACGACGCATTTTCCAAACCAGTATTCGCCGCAGGTCACGTTCCTTGGCACCCATTTCGAGAATCTCAGGATTGCCCGCCACAAAACCGAGCCCGTCGTGAATCTTGCCCTTGCTGGCAAACCTCCGGTAGGCGAAGATGCCTACTATCCGACGCAGGCAACGAAGGAAACCGGGCTGATGGCCTCAGCTGAGAGGCTTTACCGGAAGTTGCGAAGCGATTTCGAAAAGGTCAAAGAAGAACTAGAACATGAATATCTCCAACGTCTGGATGTAAACGACAGCTGGTTCTCGAAGCAGTATCATAAATTCTCCGATTTCAACTACGGGCAGCTTCAGCAAGATGCGAAAGACGCTGCCGCTAAAAGCGCTAAAGCGTCGAACGGTAACGGCGGTAAATGGGAAGGCGTGACATGTTCGCTGGTAGAACACGTCGAGATCGAGGACATCAAGATCCCAATCAAGAATGCCCCGAAGCCAATTATGATTCCTCCTCCGGCGCGCTGCTTCGGCCACGTGATCCACGTCCCGGACTTCGGAACGATCTTCCTGGCCGAACTGAAGGTGAACCACAATTCCTTCCACCTGACCATGATCCGCCTGGAACTCGGCTGCATAGCGGACGGCAGCGCGTCGATCGCGACGTGCAACGTAAACGGTGGTCGCAAACCGCCGGGCCCTTAGAGCTTCCACTCT
Source organism: uncultured Acidobacteriota bacterium (assembly GCA_963836945.1). GTDB lineage: Bacteria > Acidobacteriota > Terriglobia > Terriglobales > Acidobacteriaceae > Sulfotelmatobacter. The sequence continues at coordinate 514,570 of CAWILL010000014.1, read as the reverse complement.
GTTTGTTGATCCCTCTTGTCCTAAGTGGTCTATTCGCGTGCTCGGTACGACGGGATCCTCAATCCGCGTTCGATCATGCCACTCGAACCTTCAGGCACGGGAATTTGGCCGCCGCTGCAGAGGAAGCGGAAAAGGGCTACAACGAGTTCCATGGAGTCAGCCAAGAGTGGGCTTGGAAATTCCGAATGCTCCAAGCTAACTCCCTATTGTGGCGGGGCTTGGGTGAGCGAACGCTTGACATGCTGGCTTCTGAACCGTCGCCCCCTTCTGCCGGTGATCTGGCAGTTCAAAAAATTAGGCTGGAAAGTTCGGCGTACATGGCCTTGGGCAATTTCTCCAAGGCGGAGGAGAGGCTCAATGAGGCGGAGCGGCTGTGCTCAATTTCGGACTCGGAGTCTTGCCTGACCGTAACCTTTGAGCGAGGTGGCTTAGAAACCGCGCGCGGACGTTTTGCCCAGGGACAGCTCCTCTTCGAACACACGTTGCTGTTGGCTCGCAAACGTGAAGATCGTTTTCTCGAAGCAAATGCACTCTTGAGTCTCAGCCAATCCGCAGTTGGCCAAGAACATTTCGATGAGGCGCTCGACTGGTCTGAGAGTTCATACCTGATCGCCAAAAGCCTAGATGCTGATGACCTTGCACAAAATGCATTGGGGAATCTCGGCTGGGCCTACTATAAACTGGGCGAAGCGGAACGGGCAGAAGAACTCTTTGTCGAAGCGGAGAACCGGGCCACTCATCTTGGCGACGCTACTGACCAGGTTAAATGGCTGACAACTGTTGGTTACGTCTACCTCGACGCGCACAAATACGACAAGGCAGAGCAGTCCTATAAGGAGGCTCTCCGCCTAGCACAGCAAACCAATAAGCAAGACGTCATCGATGCCCTCGTGTCTCTCGCTCTCGTTTCCGAGCGTACCGGTAAGCTCGATCAAGCTCGCGATTACGCCGACAAAACCATCGCCCTGGTTCCCAAGGACGGCAACCGTCTCGATGTGCTCTATCCCATGCTGGTTAAGGGTCACGTCGCCGCGCGCATGCACGACACGCAGCAAGCAGAAAAAATTTATCGCGAAATTGAGCAGGATCCTAAAAGCCACGTATTTCTGAAATGGGAGGCCGAGCACTCCCTCGCCCAGCTCTGCGAAGATGAAAACCAACCTCAGCCTGCAGACCGGGAATATCGAGCCGCTCTCAGCACCTTCGAAACAGCTCGATCTTCGCTGAAGGGCGAGGATTTGCAGCTTCCATTCCCCTCAAACGCTCTTGGCATCTACGACGACTACATCCACTTCCTCGCGAGCCAGGGCAAGACCGCAGAGGCTCTGCAAGTGGCCGAATACAGTCGTGGTCGAACCTTGGCCGAAGGATTGGGTCTGTTGCAAAAGGCGACCACATTCAAGCCGGTCGCTCTGAACCCGCAGGAGATCGCACGGCGCGCCGGCGGCACGATTCTTTTCTACTGGCTCGGCGAGAAGCAGTCTTACCTCTGGACGATTACCGCGCAGAAGATCAGCTTGTTCACGCTCCCTCCGAAATCGGAAATCGACCCGGTTGTACGCCGCTATCGAAAGGCGCTTTCTGAACAACAGGAATTCCTCCCAGCAGCCGATGACGATGGACGCACCCTCTACCGCACGCTCGTCATGCCGGCGAAACCTTCGCTCGCAAAAGATGCCAAAGTCATCATCATTCCCGACGGCAGCCTGAACACTCTCAACTTCGAGACCCTGCTTGTTCCCGACCCGACTCCGCACTACTGGATTGAAGACGTCACCATCACGGACGCGAATTCCCTCCGTTTGCTGACAATCCCACGAAGCGCTAAGCGGCGCAATCCCAATCTGCTTCTGTTAGGGAACGCCGTTGCTCCAAACACAGATTATCCCGAGCTCCGGAAAGCGGCTGCGGAGATGGAAAGCATCGCCAAAAACTTTTCCCAACCACAACAAACAATATTCGCGCGCGAAACTGCGACGCCAACCGCATATTTGTCTGGCCAGCCGGAGCAGTTCTCCTACATTCACTTCGTTGCGCATGGGACTGCCAGCCGCACCAGTCCGCTCGACTCGGCCATCGTGTTGTCCAAAGCCGGCCCCGAAGATGACTCCTTCAAACTCTACGCCCGGGACATCATTCATCATCCACTCCATGCTGAGTTAGTCACGATCTCCACATGCTACGGAGCAGGCGCCCGCGCCTATACAGGCGAAGGCCTCGTCGGACTTTCGTGGGCGTTCCTTCGCGCCGGAGCGCACAATGTGATCGGAGCTTTGTGGGAGGTCAGCGACGTCTCTACTCCCCAACTCATGGACGAACTCTACGGCCAACTCGCAACAGGAAAAACTCCCGACGCCGCTCTCCGGAATGCCAAGCTCAAGCTGCTTCGATCCAGTACCGCATTCCGTAAACCGTTTTACTGGGCACCCTTTCAGCTTTACACCGGTTCCTGAGCTCGCCCGCGCGGTTCTTCAAGTCGGACGAATGGACCCTCTGTGCTCCTCTGTGTCCTCTGTGGTGAGCTCTCGAGTTTTCTTCGCATTCGGAACCGATCGGTGAGTATCGATTGCTGAGCACTTGCACCTCTTTGATACGTTTTGCCCAGAATTCTCACCATTGTTCTGTTGGTCGGAAAAGCGCAGTGGCTCCCCGCGCAGCGAATCTCTCCGAACCAAACACCAAACAAAACTGGAGAATTCAATGAAAAGTATCGTCGTAGCAGTGTCGGCGTTTTCTTTAGCGCTGGGAGCCCTGGCGCAAGAAACATCGCGAGGCAGTGGGCAACCTCTGGCGCTTCAAACCAGCGAGGCTACCCCACAGGCCGGGTCCATCTTCAGGCCGGAAAGCAGCAGGCCGCAACCAGCGGGCCGGGTCCACACCACGTACGTCCTGCGCAGCACCGACGGCAGCAAGCCCCTCGTAGTTCAGTCTCCGTCCGCGTTGAGTCCGGCCGCGTTGAACCTGGTTGGGCCGCTCGCCACAACCGAAATGGCCGAAACGCCCCAGTCGCTGGGCTGCCTATATGTCGCGAGCCCCGCCAGCGCTGGATGCATTCCAAATTACAGCTCAGGTTCCGGTGGACCAACGGCCGCCGGATACGGCGCGATTGCGCTGGTCGATGCCTTCGACAATCCGAATGCGGCTTCCGACTTGGCTGCCTTTGACTCTTATTGGGGGCTGCTCGCTCCAGCGTTCGTGAAAGTTTATGCGAACGGCAACGGTTCATGCACCACACCTCCGGCGGATGCTGGCTGGTCCGTCGAGTCGTCCATGGACATCGAGTACGCGCATGTCTTCGCCCCCAACGCCGCGATCATCCTGGTCGAGGCTTGCTCGAGCTCCTGGACCGACCTTCTCTACGCCGAGCAGGTTGCCTTCAATTACATCGTCGCCCACTATCCGGCAGGCGGACAGGTCTCCAACAGTTGGCAGGGCGGTGAGTTCGCCGGTCAGATCGCGGATGACTCATTGTTCGCCGATTTCACCTACAACTGGACCGACGGCTACAAAACGCCGATTCTGGCCTTTGCCTCTGCCGGTGACGGCGGCTTCGGCGTGGGCTACCCCAGCACGAATCCATGGGTAATCTCGGCCGGGGGCACGTCCATCCTCCGCAGTTCCACCACTCTCAAGATGACTTCCGAATCCTGCTGGGGAGGTTCCGGTGGCGGCGAGAGCACGGTTGAGACCTATACCACGTCTTGGTCTGGCGGCAACGCCGGTCCCTGGGCCAACTTCCAGTACCCCATTTTCGGGCAGTCCAATCGCAGAACGCCTGACCTCTCGTTCAATGCGGATCCCGCTTCGGGCGCATGGGTCTTCAGTGGCTTCGGCATGGGCGGATGGGGAGTTGTCGGCGGCACAAGCCTGTCCTCGCCTGCGCTCGCCGGCATTGTCAACCGCATGGGCAACAAGCTGGGCTCGGTTTTCCTCACGCCGGCAACCAGCGGAGGCGACTGGTTTAGCACCTGGGAAAACAACTTGTTGTATTCCCAGTTGGCGACGGCAAAGGCCTACAAGAGCAACTTCTACGACGTTAAGACCGGCTCCAACGGAGTTTCGGCCGTGGCGTCGTGGGACTACTGCACGGGCGTCGGTAGCCCGCGCGGAGGCCTTGGTAAGTAAGTCGTCTCTGTTTGTGTAAGATAAGTGGCGGAGGGGTCCCACGCAAGCCGCGGGACCTCTTCGCGTGTTATGTCCAAAAGTCAACCTACGGTTTTCGGAGGATTCATGCAATTACAGGAACTTTTCAGCAAGGTTACTATTACGGCTTTCGTTTTCACATCCAGCCTCATCGCTCACGGACAGGATGCCTGGAATTTTCCCGATTTCTCAGCGACGCAGGTTCTAGAATCGCGAAAGGCAGACATCTCGATGAAGGTATACCTCGAAGGGGGCAGTGTCCGAGTTGAACGAAGCGGCGCGCTTTCGACGTTGTACGTGCCCTCGAAGAGCAAGGTCTATAACCTGACGACCTACCCAGACCACAGCCATCAATGTGTGGTGATGAAGCCGGAACAAGCGAAAATGCTGCCCAGCCCGCTCGAACTATTGCAGGGCTCTGATATCAAGCGCACCGCCGCTGGCACCGAAGTCGTGGATGGACATCCATGCAAAATTGAGAACGTGCTCGTGACGCGGCCGGACGGGAAGACCATTGAATCCAAGGTTTGGGAGGCGCAAGATCTTAAAGGCATTCCAGTCAAGATCGAGTCTCGTATCGGGGAATTCACCTTGTCGGCCGTCTACCGCGATATCTCACTGGAGACTCCGGCCGCGCAGTTGTTCACCGCGCCTGAAAAGTGCACACCTTTCGAAAAGATGGGGCAAGTCGTCGAGCAAAAGATAGTCAAGTAGCGCCATCCTCGAGGCTCATATTGCGAGAACCTCGCGGAGTGCGCTCGCACGGATTACTCCGATCGCTGACGCATGATAGATAATTTGCTAGTTATCGTCCATCGATCGGACTACCGTCTCATTCACCACTCTAATCGCAAGCGATGTGCGAAGGTCGACAAGGCAGATCCATCGTTATCTACTCGTTTGTATCTCAATCTGTTGGATGGTTACATCATGAGATGATGCACCATGTTACTAACTAAAACAGTCGATCATTTCAGTTTGACCCTCGGCATCACCGGCGTGCTCGTCTGTCTCAACAGGTATTAGGCCGCCTCATCCTTTCGTTCAAGCCACCGCGTCAACCACGAGCTCTCGAAGGTGTGATAGTCATCGTGGTGAAACGAAGGCTCGTCATCATGGTCTGCCACTTCTCCGGCATTGTCGTTGGGGTGCGTCACTGGGTGCATCCTGGGCCGCAACTTGTTCGACGCCGATAGAATTGCATGCTGCGCGACACTGCCGTCGCTCATCACTAATGCTTTGCGAGTCTCGCTGACCGCCGTCAGCCTTCTGATTTCCCGCATTGTGAACCAGAAGCCCCCTGCGAGCAATAGGGCCGCAGCAACGGGAAAGATGATCACTGTCAGGTCACGCCCATTGTTTGGCGGCCCAACCGCGGTCGGCTCGGTACTGAATTCAACTTGCACGGCCTTGTTTGCTGCCCGCTTCTGCTCGGTGGCCGGCGTTTCTGGATCAGGGACCGTCCCATCAGGAGTGTAGAGCCGCAGGTACAAGTAGGCATCCGCCACTTCGTCTTCACCCAAGTAGTAAAACACGGGCATCCTGCCTCTGAAAGGTGATGGCGGCGTTCCCATCACGATCGGTGCACCGCTTCTGATTTTTCGATCGAACTCGGGCAGACTTGTCCGTGCTGTGAGAGTACTGAGCGGGGGGATCGCCCCGTTGAAGATCTGCTGAGGGCTGGGGTTCTCTCCGGTCGCATTGTGGCAGATGTGACAGGTAGACTTCACGACATGCTCGCCAACTCGTACACGCGATTCTTCGACCGCTGCTTGTTCGCGTTCTGCGCCGGGCACTCCAGCCAGCTGCTTCAGGTAGGCGACAATTGCACGGACCTCCGGTTCGCTCAGGTGTGGAAACGGTGGCATGTCGGTGCCCCCCTTGTGCAGTCGTTCCAGCAACGCCGCCTTTGATTGATTGGCGAGCACTGCCGCGTCCGCCCGACTCATGTCCATACCTAGATTCTTCATTCGTTCCAGGATGACTTGGGTGGACATCGCTCTCGTCGGATTGATGACAGAGTTGATTTCTGGGGGTGTGCCCAGGCCGAATTCGCCATGACATCCCCAGCAATTTAGCCGGTAGAGATCCGACCCGTGCAGGGTCACGGTTTGATTTGTGGAGTCTGCTGATAACGGCTTTTGCCAGTCAGAAGTTTCCTCCCCGCCGAGTGATCGCGGAGGTCCTAAGCGGCCGGTTTTGCCCATGCTGGTTTCTTCGAAGGTCCGATGGAGGTGTTTGAGCCAGCTCTCGCCCACCACAGGGGTTGCTTGAACCGTTTTCGCGCCAGATGATTGACCAAGCGCCGAGATTGCTAATAACCAAACCAGTACCAAACTCTTCATCACCTGAGATTCTTTCCTGGAGCGCGCGAGCTAAGGAGGATGAATTTTGGGAATCGCTGCGCGCTACCTGCACGTTTTGTGTGCACACTAACGTACTTGAGTTTTATCTTCTTGCTCTGCCGCAAAGACCATGTTTGTAAGTGGTAAATTTCTTGTAAATTCGGGTCGATGTTGCGCGAGAACGATTAGGCGTCATCGCAAATGCATTCATCGGAGCAGGTTCTGAGCCCTACGCTCCGGCGATAGCAGCGGACGTTAGATCAATTGGTTCGGGATCGAGGTTTGCGGTGTTTCTCGAGTAGTATGCGGGCACTAACCTCCGCGGAAGAGAAAAGCAGGCAAGAGAAACTAGAATAATGATCACCTAATTGTGATATGCACGGTAGACGCTTCCACTTTAACAAGCTATTCACAAATATCACGGTCTGCCCATGATCTTACAAGTTATTTACATTATTCCTAGGCATTGCGTGTTGATCTTAGACGCAGCCTGTGGCATAACTGCGTTGACCCTTCCTGTTTGTTTAGGATCGTCTCCCCTGTAATACCCTGCGAGATAACCGATACCGTCTAAATGCGGTGCGTAGTTTGCTTTCCGGAGGCTATCCGATCGTTCGGGAGCCGTGTCAACCGGGTTCGCTCTAGGCTCGCTTCTCAAATTGCTAGACACTGTAAGGGATAAGTCCTGATATCACGACACGTCGGTGGAACTGTGGAGCGGACAGACTACCGGCGTGTCAAACACAGAACAGGGAAACACGCGAAAAGGAGAGATTTATCAGATGAAGAAAGTGACCGCGTTATTGGTGTTGTCAGTTCCTTTCATGGTTGTGTTGTTCGCGACGGTGAATCCACCGAGCGTTATGGCTGTTCCAAGCTTTGCGCGGCAGACAGGCTTACCTTGCAGCGGCTGTCATTACACCCCACCGGAACTGAATCCAGCTGGGCGAAGGTTCAAGCTGCTAGGCTATGTAGACAGAGCGGATGAGACAAAAGTTGTAAAAGCCGATGGTGGGAAGAAGCGGGCGGCGCTTGACCTTCTTGCTTCTTTGCCTCTTTCTGCCATGTTCGAAACTTCATTTACCTCAACAAAGTCCCCGGTTCCGGGAACTCAAAATGGGAGCGTTGAATTCCCGCAAGACATCTCCCTGTTTCTGTCCGGCGCCTGGACAACACATGTTGGCAGTTTCGTTCAGATCACTTACGACACGCAAGACAATCATTTCGGCATCGATAACACAGACGTCCGCTACGCGAACAAGACCGCACTCGGTGGCAAAGAACTGGTGTTCGGACTGAACGTCAACAACAACCCTACGGTAGAGGACTTGTGGAACACTACCCCAGCGTGGGGTTATTCGTGGGTCGCCGATGACTGGGCTCCCACTCCTGCCGCTTCCCCAATCATCGCGAGCCTCGGTCAGGATGTCGCGGGCTTCGGTGGATATGCGATGTGGAATAACCACCTTTACCTGGACGCGACGGTGTATCGCTCGCAACATGTCGGGGCTTCGCAACCAAATTCCGGCACTGATTTCGGATTTAACGTCCGCGGTCTTGCACCGTACTGGCGTGTGGCCTATCAGCAACTCACGGGTAAAACCCAATACGAGTTCGGCGCTTACGGCATGCACATGCGGTCCAGTCCAGGCGCGATCACCGGCCTTGAGGATGACTTCACCGACTGGGCGGTGGACGCGCAGATTGATCGGACGCTATTCAGGACCGACGTGCTTTCTCTGCGTGGCACCTACATCCGTGAAAAGTCGAATCTAGCAGCCATGGCGGCTCTGGAAGCAGCTTCACCGGGCAGCCATCATCTGAATACCATCATGGCGAATGCCGAATACCATTTCGGCAACCGCGCGTCGGGTACATTCGGCTGGTTCGATACACACGGGACAGTTGATCCGCTTCTCTATGCACCAGGTGATGTGAGCGGAAGCGCCAATGGTGACCCGAGAAGCGCAGGCTATATCGCGAACTTCTCGTACTGGCCATGGCAAAACCTGGAACTCTCCGCACAGTACACTGGGTACACGCGATTCAATGGTGCCGCGCTTAACTATGACGGCGCGGGCCGGGATGCTAAGAGCAATAACACGGTCTATCTAGTGGCGAGATTCCTTTTCTAACTAACGCGAATATCTATAAATGGAGAAAGCACAATGACATTGAGAGCATGTGTATTACTATTACTGGTCGCAGCTTTGGACTTGGCGGCATGGGCGGGCGACATCGAAGGTAAGGTTGCGGGCATCAAGGGGAAGTCAGTGGTATACGTAGACACCATTGCTGGCAAGACGTTTCCTGCTCCCAAGGACCATCCAGTCATGGATCAAAAGGGCCTGATGTTTGCGCCACACATCCTCGTCGTTCAGCAGGGCACAACGGTGGAGTTCCTGAACAGCGACACCGTGCAACATAACGCCTTTTGGACCGCGATTAATGGCGATAAAAAGGCGGGGCGCAACCTCGGAACTTGGCCGAAAGGTGAAAAACGTCCTTTCACATTCGCTAAGCCCGGCGTCGTGCCAGTCTTGTGCAACGTACATCCGGAAATGGCGGGATATATAATTGTCAGCCCCACTCCATTTTTTGCAGAGACGGACGACAGCGGCAATTACAAGATCAAAGACGTTCCCGACGGTAGTTACACCGTGACCGTGTGGCATGAAGGCGCAAAGAATCAGTCCGAGCCGGTGATGGTGTCAGGCGGAGGTAAAGCAGATTTCACCCTCACAAAGTGAGTAGGCGTGGATGAGAGGAGGGAGTGCAGCCGGCGCGCTACCTCCTCAGTTTTCAAACAGGGCCCGATTCTCCGGATTCGAGCTCGCCTCGGTGTGGCGAGGACCCGCGCCCTAGGCAGGTGTGGGAGCTTCACTAGAGAAGTTCAGCCTTTTGTCGGTCTTTTCAGGACTGATGAGCTCATTCGGATCGCTCCCGGCACGCGTCCCGTGCCAATGCCCTCCTAGCCCTTGCCGGCTGGCGTCAGCAGAAATTCAATCGGAAATTTGTGAGAGTTTGTCGGTTCATATTCGCCGCCACAGCGCAACGGGAATCTCGTGAGCGCTTTATCTGCGATTCAACAGGCTGGACGAAGCCAAAGCGACGGCGCGGAACGCGCACGATCATCTGCATTGAGCGTCGAGTCTTGCCTGTTTTGACCTGTGCAGCACCGCAAAGGGGCACTAATCCGTCATCTTCAATGCGGTTTCGGCAAGTCGAAACAACGGGACAACCTCTACGACAGCATTGCGGGCGATTGCCTCTTTAGGCATTCCGAAGACCACACAACTGGCCTCGTCTTGGGCGACGGTGAGTGCGCCTGCGTTTCGCATTTCGAGCAAACCCTGCGCGCCGTCATTGCCCATACCTGTCATGATCACCCCGACGGCGTGCCATCCGGCCGATCTTGCGACTGACCGAAAAAGCACGTCCACACTGGGACGGTGACGCGAGACCAGTGGCCCATCTTCGACCTTTGCCACATAACCCGATACGCTCCCTTGCACAAGAAGGTGATGATTTCCCGGGGCGATCAGAGCCCGACCGTTGTAGATGCCGTCGCCGTTGGCAGCTTCTTTGACCTCGATCGTACAATCCCGGTTCAAACGTTCGGCAAAGGCACGCGTAAAGACTTCCGGCATGTGCTGGACGATGACAATGCCGGGGCAGTTGTGAGGCATCGACTGCAGGAATTCACGGAGGGCTTCCGTGCCTCCGGTTGAAGCACCCACAGCGATGATCTTACCGCAGGCAGGTTTTCGGTGCGGCAGCGGGCCTAGCGGGAGAATTACGTCCGCGGTATTTCGCGGGGAAACTGGAGGAAACGGCGCTGGGGTTAATTTGGCTTGTGCGGCGCTGCGAACAACATCGATGAGCATGACTGCGGATTCGTGGAGAAAATCGCGGACGCCGAGTTTGGGTTTCTTTATCACCTCGACGGCTCCAAGCTCCAGGGCAGAGATTGCGTCTTCTGTGCGGCGATGGGCAACCTCAGAACAAACAACGACTGGAAGCGGCTTCTCAGCCATGATTTTTCGTAGAAATGTTAGACCGTCCATGCGCGGCATAACCAGGTCGGTGATGACGACGTCGGGTGTATCTCTTTCGATCTTCGCGAATGCGATGATCGGATCGGCTGCGACGCTGACTTTGATCTTTGGATCAGCACCTAGTATGCCTTGCATGACCTGGCGCACAACGGCCGAATCGTCAACCACGAGCACGTGAATGCTCCCATCCGGCTTTTTCGGCTTGTTCGTGTAGGAGAACACAGGATCGCTCGGAGTCAGGAATGGCTGACGGTCACATCTGCAGTTCGAATCTGGGGCGCGATGTCGGTCGAGTTGGCTAGTGCATGGATGGTTGGCGCCACGGTCTTAAGGTTGGGCGCGATGGCCCCAAGGTGCTCAGAGTGGCCGACAAAGAGTAGGCCCGACGGGGATAGATGACGGAGGATTCCGCTGATCACTTTCATCTTAGACTCTTGGTCAAAGTAGATGAGCACGTTTCTGCAAAAAACGAGATCGAAAAAGCCGATGAGAGGGTAGGCATCGCCGTGCAGGTTGACTCGGGTAAATCTCACGATGCGATGTAACTCCGGGCTGACCTTCATTACTCCCCTGTGTTCGCCTTTGCCTTTCAGCATGTACGCGCGAAGATATTCGGCAGGGATGTCCTTCGATTTTTCGATTGGGTAAATTGCAGCTCGTGCTTTTTCGAGAACTCGAGTCGAGATGTCGGTGCCAAGGACTTCAAGCTCCCATCCTTGGGCCTCGGGAAAGTGCTTCAGCAACAGCATGGTCAACGAATAGGGCTCTTCGCCCGTGGAACAACCTGCACTCCATACGCGCAGTCGCATTGGCCGCCGTCCGTCAACCGCTTCCCGCCGCCACTTAGGAAACACCTCTCGCTCCAGAAAATCGAAGTGCCGAGGCTCACGGAAGAAATGGGTTTCGTTGGTGGTTATGCAATCGATCATTATTGCCCTTTCATGCTGTTGATCGGGCTGCGCCACCAACTGGTAATAGTCCTGCATATTGCTGAGGCCGAGAAGGCGCAAACGGCGGGCAAGTCGGCCAGTCAGCAACGCGTGTTTGTGTGTTGCGAGCCAAATGCCTGCCTCCTTGTAGATCAGTTCCTGAAACTTGCTGAACAAACCCGCAGGCAGAGTGGAACGATCGGCCATCTGACGCTGCCGACTACTCGCACCAGCGTGGAAATGCGGATCTGTCGGGTCCCGGGGCATCCTCGTGGTCTACTCCTGATTCATGTCTTGTGACGCCTTTGCAGTTGCCGGAGGCTCAAGAGCACTCTGGTCTGGGGCAATTTCAGGCTCGGATTGTGAGTGCTCCTCTTCTTGCTCGACAGAGTCAGGAAGCTCCAAAAGTTCGTCGGCGGAAAGAACCTTTTCCGTGTCGAGGAGGAGGCAGAACTTCTTGCCGGAACGCGCCATGCCGAGCAGATAGTCGACCTTGATGCGAGTGCCGAAAGTGGGTGGCTCCTCGATGTCTTGGGGCTTCAGGTCGATCACTTGGCGGACAGAATCCGCCATGATTCCCATCACCGCCGCATCATCGCCAGTCTGGACCTCTGTGATGACAATACAAGTCAGCTTTCCGGTGACGCTGGGGGGCTGCCGGAGTTTCACGGCGAGATCGATCACGGGCACGACGCTACCACGCAGGTTGATCACGCCGCGAATCCACTCTGGCGTCTTGGGAACCTGGGTAACCGTGTTGTACTCGATGATCTCTTTCACCTTGAGGAGACTGACCGCGTACTCCTCGCCGCCGATCATGAACGTCAGGTACTGCTGTACGTTCTGCTCGAGATCGCGCTTGCTTTCTTCTCGCGTAATCTGCATGGGATCCTCGTCCTCTTAGAACCGGGTGAAGCTGTGTTCAGCCGCTGAGCCATTCACTTTCTTGGGTGGGAGCGAAGGAGTCGGGGCCACGTACTGGAACGGCTTGTGCTCCTGCGCCGGTCGTCTCGTCGCAGAGGTGATTCGCTCTCCAGCCACCCGGAAGAAGGCCATGAGCTGCTGCAGCGCCTCCGATTGCGCCGCCAACTCTTCAGCGGTGCTGGAAAGCTCCTCGGCCGAGGAGGCATTGCGTTGGGTGACGGTGTCGACGGAAGACATGGCTTTGTTGATCTGGACAACGCCGGAAGACTGTTCCCTTGACGAGGCGCTGACTTCCTGCACCAGTTCGGATGTTTTCTTGATGGCAGGTACCAGCTCACGCAGCAGTTCTCCGCTGCGTTCAGCGACGGCAACGCTGTTCGCGGCAAGGCCTCCAATCTCTTGTGCGGCAGTCTGGCTGCGCTCGGCCAGCTTGCGAACTTCGGTCGCAACCACGGCGAAGCCGCGGCCGTGCTCTCCGGCGCGGGCGGCCTCGATAGCGGCATTGAGCGCCAGCAGATTGGTCTGATAGGCGATCTCTTCAATGATGGAGATTTTTTCAGCGATCTGTTTCATCGCGCTGACGCTTTCGCGCACCGCACCGCCGGATTCCTCGCTATCGCGGGCGCCCTTGACCGCCATCTGCTCCATTTGCCGGCTGTTCTCAGCGTTCTGCGTGATAGAGGCGCTCATTTGTTCAAGACTTGACGTTGTTTCCTCAATGGAAGCGGCCTGCTCACTCGTACCTTGAGAAAGGGAGGCGGCTGATGCGGCGACCTGCGACGCGGCGCTGGCGACGCCATCGCTGCTCACACGAACCTCACTGATAATCTCTTCAAGCTTCTTCACAAAGGCGTTAAAGGAGTTCGCCATCTGACCGACTTCGTCGTGAGAAACAATCTCAATGCGTTTAGTCAGGTCGCCACTGCCCTGGGCCATCTCGCTCAGGTGATCGGCCATTGACCGGACGGGCCGGGTGATGCCGCGCGAAACAAATAGAGTCACGAATGTTGCCGCGATGAATGTAACCAGGACCACAGTGAACATAACCAGCGCGGTCTGGCGCGCGAAATCGGTGATCGTTTCTTCTTTATCTGCCATGATCTTGCGATGCTTTTCCGAAAGATCGCTGGCTGCGGCCTCCATGCGATGGATCTCGTCTTTCACTTCGCTGGCTTTGGCATTCCCCTGCTGGGGAGTCTTAATAGTGCCGTCGTTGATGCCAGCCACCACGGCGTCCACGCCGCGTTCGTAGGTGGCAATCTCGCGCTCCATCGCCGCGACGAGTTGCTTGCTGCTGTCGGAGGAAATACGCGAGTCAAGCTCGCTTACTGTGGACCGAAGCTGCGCTAGTTGGGCCTTCCACTTTTCCTGGTAGCTCTGCATGACTGCCTTGTTATCAATGTTGAGGAGAGTGTCTTTCTCGAAGCGGCGCAGCTCGAGAGTAGTGATCTTGGCTTCATCAGCCAGTTGGGAGATTTTGGAATCTCCACGTAACATGGAGACGGTCTCGCGCGTTACGGATTCGATGCCCCAGTAGCCCGCCACTGCAACGACAAGCAGCAGAAACAGAACGATTCCAAATCCGAGGGCGAGACGTTTTGCAATCGACGACTTCTTCAACATACGGGTATTCCTTTCACTTTCAAAATTTCCGAGCGCGAAACGCCGGCACTCAAATCTTCTTCGGATTGACTAGTTCACTGCCTGGGCCTGTTCGGCGACGATCTCACGCAGCAGGGCGTTGACATCGAGAATCAGTGCCACGCGGCCGTTATCGAGGATCGTGGAGCCGGATACTCCCGGCACGTCACGAAAAATACGATTCAACGGCTTGATGATGGCCTGGCATTCTCCCAATAAAGTTTCAACCGCGATTCCCGCATACCCGCCGTCGCGATGGACGACCACTACGTTTTCCCGCTCCGGACGCCGGCCCGGCTTGCCAAATACTTCTCTCAACCGAACGTAAGGCAACGGCTCACCGCGCAGGCTTAGTACGCCCACTGCATCGCTGGAAATCTGGTCGTGGGGAACTTCAAGACACTCACTGATCATCTCGAGGGGGATCACGTACGTCTCATTGTTGGCAATGACTGAAAAACCGTCGATGATAGCCAGGGTCAGCGGGAGTCGAATCGTAATCGTCGTACCCTGGCCTTCGGTACTCTGAATCTCAATGTTGCCGCGCAGAAGTTCGATATTACGTCGAACGACATCCATACCAACTCCGCGGCCTGACAGATCAGTGACCGTATCCGCCGTCGTGAATCCGGCTTTGAATACCAGGTTGAAGAGTTCCTGGTCGCTAATCCTTTCGCCTTCAGGCACAAGACCGAGCGCGCGAGCCTTGGCCAGAATGCGCTGACGGTTGAAGCCCGCGCCGTCATCGGTAAGCTGAATCAGGATATTTCCTGCACGATGAAATGCAGTGAGGGTCAACGAACCACACGGTGGTTTGCCGACAGAGTGGCGGACCTTGGGTGCTTCGATGCCGTGATCGACCGCGTTGCGGATCATATGGAGCAAAGGATCTTTGAGGTGCTCGAGGACACGAGTATCGACCTCCACGTCAGCACCTACGATCTGCAGTCGCGCGAGTTTGTTGTGGCTCTGAGAAATATCGCGGACCGAACGGGCGAATTGCTGAAACAGAGGTCCCACCGGTACGAGGCGTACATCCATGACCTGCTCCTGCAGGTTCTTTTGTAGACCCTCGATCTCGCGATGTACCTCGAGCGCCTTGCGCCCCGCATCGGTCGTTAGATCTTCGATCATGCGCCGCAGGCGCCCATGGGCAATGGCGATCTCTCCCGTCAGGTTCAGCATGTGATCGAGTTTGTCTGTGTCGACGCGAAGCGTGCGGTTCCGGGCGCCCTGAGGTGCGAGGCCCGGAACCGCTATGGGGGAGGACACTTGGTCGGAACCGAGAGCCGCCTCACGCGTCACGATTCCTTTGCCAGAGGCGTGACTGGCAATTGCTTTCTTCAGCTCCTGATGAGACGGACTGAGACGATCATTGCCCTCTGCCGCCGCTGGAACGAGCGAGCGGAGAGCATCGACTCCATGCAAAAGAAGCGAGATCAGCTCGCGGGAAATTGCAAGCTCACGCTCGCGAAGGGCCTCCAGCAGGTCTTCCATGACATGCGCGAAACCAGCCAGACCCGGAAAATTCAGAGCGGAGGCGTTGCCCTTGATGGTGTGCGCGACGCGAAACATCTCGTCGAGCAGTTCGCGGTTGTCCGGATCAGTCTCGGCGGCAATCAGGTGCTGCTCTGTGCGCTCGAGACCTTCTTCAGACTCCACCACAAATGCGGCTACGACTTTTTCGCGATCAAAGTCCATTGCTTCGCGCTCTTTCTTCTTGAATGCGCTGGCACCATACGTCGCCGTCGTCGGTGTTGAGCATGATTTTTCTGCCGTGGGTGCCACCGGTTTCCTGAACTGCCACTGTAATTCCCCAGCTTCTCATCAGTTTGAGCGCGACGGCCACATTTTGAGCCCCGAGGCTCATGACTCGGCGGTCCGGTTTCTGGAACATGGATGCGCCCCCGAAGATCTTGGCCTGGAGATCCGCGATGCGGCACCCGAGTGACTGCAACGCTTCCAGTAGCGTCCTGGTTGCTACATCCCCGAAACGCGAGGAGGCAGGGTGACCTTCGCTCGAAGCCGGAAGTAGGAAATGATTCATGCCTCCAACATGAAGCCGGCGGTCCCAGAGACAGATCGCCACGCAAGAGCCCAGGATGGTGCGGATCTGGCACGGGTCCGCGCTCGCATGGAGCTCCCCGGGTAGCAGATACGCGCTCCGGCGTTCTCCAAGGGGAGGCCTGCTTGCGGGCAGGGATGAGGATGCGCCAACGGAAGCTGACTGCCCCGAACGTAGGTGTGGCAAAGCCATCACAGTGGCTCCGACCAAGTCCGGCCGTCATCGGTTTGAAAAACCAGCTTCCGCCCTTTGGTCCCGCCTACTTCACTCTGTACGAGGCGAATACCGCTCATCTTCAAGAAATGCGTCGCGGCGTGGACATTGCGTTCACCCAAACAATCCCCGCCGCTACTGAACGTGACGGCTGGCAAGGAGCCGCCAAAAATTCGTGCTTCAAGGGAATTCAGATGAGCGCCGAGATCGACCATGCGCTTCAGTAGTGCCGCGTTCGCTACGTTGGCGTAGCGGTTGGCGTTGACGCTGTCCTCCGGGCCTTCGGGCAGAATGAAATGGTTGGCGCCACCGATTCTGCGTTCTGAATCCCACAAACAGAGGGCGATGCCGGAGCCTACGATGGTGCTGATCGCAAACGGTTGCGCAGCCGCGAAAATCTTACCTGGAATCAGGTAGTGGCGCGCGTGCTTGTCGTCGGAGGCGTCCAGGACACGCGGCAAATATTCCATAGGCAACACCGCCGGGTTGAAAGTCTGCGTCTTCGGTTTGAAAGTCATATCCGATTCCTTCGATGTTTTAGCGTGCACGATAGGGCTCAATTGCCCGGCCGGCGCAATGCGACAGCACATCGCAAATCTCCCGATCCACCGCTTCAATTCCCGTCTTATGGGGAAACAGGCGGAACAACACAATCACTGCGGACGCGCTGCCGTCCACGAGAATGGGCACTAGCGCGGTTACCGGATCGTCCGTGGAAAGGAGGTTCTCGTTTGACAGCCTGAGCCGGTACACCGACTTGCCGCTAAGCACCGACTTCAGCTTGGGCTCGCGGCTTACTTCCAGAACAGAGTGCTTGTTGGGGTCGACGCCAAACGACCAGTAAAGCCAGAGTTCCGAGCGCTTCTTGTCCACTTTGAAAACCGCAACTTCCTCTGTGCCGATCAGGTTCGCTGCGATCTCACGAATCGCGTCCAACGCGTCAGCCTGATCGATGGCATTTTGCAGACGCATCCTTGCGGCATAGACCTTGGCCTGAGAACCGATGTCCTCGTTTGAACTGTTGCGTTCAGATTCCCCGGGCGAGTTGGAAATATTGCTCATGTGTTCTTGGAAGACATCCTTTCCAGTGGGATCCTTCTATTCCCCGAGATAGCTGTGAAGCAGCGTGACCAGTTCGAAACTGTCGATCGGTTTGGTGATGTAGTCGTTGCAGCCACTTTGAAATCCGGCTTCGACATACTCTTCTTCACCGCGTGTTGTGACCAGAATGATTGGGGTTTCACGCAGAGTGCTTTCCAGACGCATGCGCTTGCAGGCTTCGAATCCGTTCATGCGGGGCATGACGACATCCATTAGGACAAGATCCGGCGCTTCGACAACGGCACGCGAGATAGCATCGAGCCCATCTTTGGCGGTCACGCACTCATAGGTGGTGCGTTGTTTCAAAATCATTTCTTCCATCATCAGTGCGGTGCTCGAATCGTCCACCAGTAAGACTTTCTTCGACATTCGTTGACCTCTACTCGTCCAGTGTGTGGGGGGTATTGCGTCCCATCTCAATTACCCACAGGTCATGGCATTTAACGGGCCAATTCGCTCGCCGGGGACATCGTCCGTAAGACGCTGAGAGTTAAGACCTTCTGGAAAGGTGCTGGGCAGGTGCGCGGAATGCGCGGCGTTTGATTTCCAGAAAGCGATTACGGAAATCGAACTGCAAGTCAGATCAAGTGCAGCGTCTTGAGCTTTTGGTACAGCGTGCTCTTGGCGATTCCCAATCGCTTGGCAGTCTTTTCTACGTTCTGGCCTTCGGCCGAGAAGGCCTCCGAGATGTGAAATCGTTCCACTTCCTCAAGCGTCCAATCGGGCTTATAGGAGGTCGAGCGCTGGCCGGGCTCGGATTCGAACGTGAGATCCCCGGGCTCGAGAACTGCTCGATCGGTAAATAAAAGGGCACGTTCGAGAACGTTCCGAAGTTCGCGAATATTTCCCGGCCAATAGTACGCACACAGGCGTTCAAGGGCCTTCGGTGAAAGCTCGGCGCGGGGACGCGCCATGTCGGAGCAGATGCGGTTCAGCAGCGATTGAGTGATCGCTGGAATGTCATCTTGCCGCTCGCGCAGGGGCGGAATCGCCAGGGGCACGGTACTGATTCGAAAATATAGATCACTGCGAAATGCTTTCGTTTCGATCAAATGACGCAGGTCCTGGTGAGTTGCGGCAATCAACCGCACATCGACAAAGCGATCGCGAACGTCTCCCAAACGGCGAAATCTTTTTTCCTCGACCACCTTCAATAGCTTGGGTTGCACATTCGGATCGATGTCCCCAATTTCGTCCAGAAATATAGTGCCGCGATGCCCGACTTCCAACAGCCCAGGCTTGGCGCTGATAGCTCCGGTAAAAGCGCCCTTTTCATGGCCAAACAGCTCCGACTCCAGAAATTCGCGGGTAAGGCCTGCACAGTTGAGGTCGACGAAGGGTTCATCCGCGCGAGGTCCGTTTTCGTGAAGCCAGGTGGCCAGGACCCCTTTGCCGCACCCGGTCTCGCCTTGAATCAGGACTGGGCTTTGGCTGCTCGCTACTTTGACCGCCGCTTCAGCCAGTCGCCGAATGGCCGTGCTTTCGCCGAGGAACGGATTGAGCACTACGCGGCGCCGCCGGGTATTGTTCGCCAATGTCTTCTGCTGATTTCGCGAATTCTCCAGCAGTTTGTAAACGATCATGAGCAGGGCGCCAGCTTCCACCGGCTTGGCGAGACATTGCTCGGCGCCACCTCGTATGAGCGCCACTCCCAACTCCATGGACCCGAAACCGGTCAAGATGATGATTGGGACCGTAGGTTCAAGTTCCTTGAATTTCGGAAGAAGATCTAGAGCTGTGCCGCTCGGCAGGCGGAAGTCAACCACCGCAACGTCAGGCCGGGTAGCCATGAAACTCTGTTGCGCGGCAGCGACATCACCGGCTTCTTCCACCTGAAAACCATTGGCGGTCAGATGAGCGGTATACGCGAAACGCAGTTCTTCATCATCCTCCACCAGAAGAATTCTTCGGCTCGCGAACGCGGGATACATAGTTTCGTTCTTCGAGGCGACATTATACGGGGCGGAGGATATCGTGTTGTCAGAAGATATTGGTCAGAACCCAAAGAAATGATCTAATATCGGCACTCCCTGTTGTTTTCACGGATCGGCCCGCAGCTCTGGTCCGGACTGGCCGTCCTGAAACACTGGCGTTCGCGAAAAAGTAGGTGGTTGGTTGATGTTTGACTCGCCTCTTTGCCGACGCAGCCTTCTTGCCGCGCGATGCGCTGTTCTATGTGTGGCCTCGCTTTTGCTGAGCCCGGTCCGAACTCCGGCCCAAGACTACGGCAATCAGCCTAAGAGAGTCCTGCTTCTCTATTCCTTCGACAACGACGAGGGGATGTATTCCGGCTTCGATCAGGTGTTACGGTCGGAACTGCGGTCAGGACTGCGCGACCGGGTGGAGTTCTACACCGAATACTTGGACTTGGTGAGGTTTCCAGGCCCGGGCCATGCGTCGAATCTCGTGAAGTTGTTAAAGCTGGAATTCTCGGAACAGAAGCCCGATCTGATTATTCCCGTCTCCTATTCGGCGATGAAGTTTCTGTTGGAAGAAGGAAAGGAACTGTTCCCCGGGACTCCCGCTGTAGCGCTGTTCAACTCTAGAAGATTGGAAGAAGTGAAGCGCCGCATCTCAACCGGGACAGCAGGACGAGATATCACTGGAGTTGCCAGTGCCGACGAGCCCTCCCGGACGCTGGACCTTGCGTTGCGGCTTCAGCCGGATACACAACGAGTCGTCGTAGTAGTGGGATCTTCGCCGCTGGAACAATACTGGCTTGAGCAACTGAAGCAGGATTTTCTGCCCTATCGTCACACGGTTGAAATCGACTTCCTGACCGACGTCGCGATGAGCGACATACTTAAGCAAGTCGCAGCGCTGCCTCCTCATTGCATAGTCCTGAATACTTTCTTCTTCGAAGATGCGCGAGGGCAGTTTTTTTTGGAACAGGAAGCCTTGGATCTGGTGGCCAGTGCCGCTCGCGCGCCGGTATATGCGATTTATTCCACCGATATCGGGCATGGCGCGATTGGCGGCCGAATGACAAATCCGGAGAATGCCGGGAGGAAAATTGCGCGGTCTGCGATTCGTGTTCTCAATGGTGAAAGCTCGGCAAGGATTCCGATCGAGCTCGACAATTCGGCGCAGGATAGTGTCGACTGGCGCCAACTACAGCGTTGGCACATCAGCGAATCCCGCCTTCCGGCAGCGACCATCGAACTCTTCCGTGAGCCTTCGCTCTGGGAGCGCTACCGTTACCTGATCGTAGCGGTGATTTCGCTTTGCATTCTCGAAACGATCCTCATTTTGGCTCTTTTGCTCAGCGTTCGAAGACGAAGACTCGCGGAGAAGGCGCTTCGGCACGAGAAGGCCCTGGCGGACGCCGTAATCGAGAGCCTGCCGGGAGTTTTTGTGCTGCAAGATCGGCGAGGTAAGAACCTGAGGTGGAATAAAAACGCGGAACGGTTCCTACGCAAAGACCCTTCTGACATTCAGGAGTTCGGTAACGTGGCCGACCAATACAAAGAGGCCGCGCGTCAGGCCAGGGACGAGGTCTTCGAACGTGGCTCAAGCCACTTGGAAGCCGACTTGTTGCTTAAGGGCGATGCTACCGCCCCTTACTATTTCACAATCGTACGGGTGGAACTGGAGGGCAAACCTTATCTAGCAGCCGTCGGAATTGACCTGACAGAAACGAAAAAGGCAGAGGAGGCTGTTCGGCGATCGGAAGCGGAACTACGATCTTTTGTTGAGAATGCTCCTTACGGGATCGGGGCGATCAGCGTACAACAGGACCGGTTTTTCCACGCCAACCCGGCTCTGGTGAGAATGCTTGGTTATCAGTCAGAAGCCGAAGTCCTCGCTCTTACCATCTCGCGCGATTTGTATTCAGAAGCCGAAGCAGGCGGTTTCCGGGCGCAGCCGACGCGGGCAGACTTTTTCAGCGCAGTGGAGTTTACATGGAAGCGCAAGGACGGTAAGCCGGTGTTGGCACGGGCGAGCGGTAGGCGCATGTCGAGTCCGGAGCACGGAGGCGATATTCTTGAGATCATCGCTGAAGACGTGACCGCTCGCAGGCTGCTGGAGGAACAACTGCGTCATGCGCAAAAGTTGGAAGCACTTGGACAACTCGCTGGCAGCGTTGCCCATGACTTTAACAATCTCCTCGGCGTGATCATCGGATACACCGAATTACTCTCTGCCGATTGGGGCTCTGCAGGTAAGGCCAGTGCGCGCCTTGAAACCATCAAGAGGGCCGGGATACGCGCCGCTTCTCTTACCTCACAACTGCTCGCCTTCAGCCGGCGCCAGGTACTTCAGCCTAGAGTTCTGAACCTGAATTCTCTGGTGGCGGAAACCCAAAAAATGCTTCAGCGCCTCATGGGAGAAGATATTGAACAGAGGGTGGTGCTCGACCCGGCACTAGGTAAGACCAAAGCGGACCCAGGGCAGATGGTACAGGTCATCATGAATCTTGCGGTCAATGCCCGCGACGCCATGCCGCATGGCGGCAAACTCACGATCAAAACAGCAAACATCAAGTTCGAGGACGCGACCAGCTTTTACGGCGTTGCCGTGCCCCCCGGAGACTATGTGATGCTCTCCGTGAGTGATACTGGCACCGGCATGGATGCGGAAACTCGGGAACGTCTCTTCGAACCCTTCTTCACCACGAAACCTCCTGGGAAAGGCACGGGTTTAGGCCTGGCCACGGTCTACGGGATCGTGAAGCAGAGTGGCGGATACATTTTCGCCGATAGTGAACTGCACCAAGGCACGACCTTCAACGTCTATCTTCCTCAAGTCGACCTGCCTGTGGAATTGGTTTCTGCGCCGGTAGCGAAAAAAGAAGGGCTCCTGCCGGAGTCGGAGACGCTCCTCGTCGTTGAAGATGAGCGTTCTTTCCGCGAGTTGCTGTGCGAGGGATTGCAATCGAGGGGCTACCAGGTGCTGGCTGCTTCCAACGGAGTGGATGCTTTGCAACTCGTCGAACGGCACAACGGACCGATTCACCTCCTGATCACGGACGTGATTATGCCGCAGATGAGCGGTCCGGAATTGGCTAGATGCCTCGTCGATGTGCGGGGCAATATCGACGTCTTATATATGTCGGGCTACGCCGACGACAAGTTGGGAACCATTCCGGGCTCGAGCGGCGAACTAACGTGGATGCAGAAGCCCTTCTATCTCGACGACCTCCTGCAGAAGATAAGAGAGATTCTCCAGCGGAAAAGCACACGAACGGCTCGGGACGGCAGTCACCATCGCGCAACGAATTGAGAACAGTAATTGTCGGTGAGACTTTCTTTCGTCGGGAAGGGTGATTCACGCCAGCGATTCTCAGTCCAGAGCCGCTGACCAACTCTTCCCAACGCAACGCGTGGAATCGAGATTTCGGTTCTAAGGGCGGGCACTCCACCCCCTCAGAAATCGCAGACTTCTAACCGGGGAACGGTTGTCCGCCCCCTGCCTGCAGTTCTATGCTCACGGGATTAAATGCCGCGCCCTAGCATGTAATTGTCCGCACGCGGCGGCACAGAGAGCCAGGTGGGTAAAGGCGAAGGCCAGCAAGTAAGCGCGACCGCGATCACCTTGGTAAGAAGCGCCTCACCGTGTGGTCAGGTCGTTTTCGCGCCAACCTTTCGAGTATTGCCCCCATTCGTCGGGATCGATGTGGCGACGTCTAGTTTCTCCAGAGCTTTTTGAACGACGAACAGTTCTTCTCGAATCCGCTCGATCTCATCAATGACGCTGCTTGTGATTCGTCGTGACCGGACTTGATCTGTTGGCCTCTCCGGGAACCGAAGCCAATAGCCCCGCCAGCCTGTTAGCGGCGTTAATGCGCGCATTTTATGTGTCTTTCCTGTTGTGATTGAAATCACTGACAAGAGCTGCAAGTCAACCTAATTTCAATCCTGCAATATCCTCCCCTGCCAGATTGTTCAGACCTGTCCGCTGAAGTTAGGCCCCCCCGCTAGATTCGCAGGCGCAAGAGGAGGCGGCATTTGAATTCCAACATCACCCACACATTTGCGCTCCAAGACACCGCAATCCAACAATCTGCGCTATTTGCTGACATTTCTAATGTCGACTATGGAAAGATCATTTCTGCCGCACGGCAACAGCGCTTCTTAAAGAAGCGTGCGATTTTTGTCGAAGGTGACCGAATTGAACAGGTTGTGCTGCTTCTTTCAGGCTCGGCCAAGATAACCCAGATCGGGCAGACAGGCATGGAGGTTATTCTCAGGCTAGGTAGGTTGGGAGATGTACTGGGTGGATTTGGCACAAAGGAAAGGCAGTGCTGCACGGCAGAGACTCTGGAGGATTGTCGCGCTTTGGTTTGGGATTCAGCCACTTTCGAACTACTCGCTAACCGCTTTCCTGTCATACGGCGAAATGTTTTGCGGATTCTGGACGAACGGTTGTGCGAGATCGAAGAACGGTTCCGTGAAGTTTCCACTGAAAACGCAGCATCGCGTCTCAGTAGTCTACTGGTACGTGTAGCAAAACAGATAGGGAAGCAAGAAGGTGAGGGCGTTCACGTGAACCTCTCGCACCGGGAATTGGCGCAATTGACCGGCACAACGATTTTTACGGTTAGTCGCCTTCTAACTCAATGGGAGAAAGAAGGAACAGTGACGACACGGCGGGAGGCTGTTTCAATACGCAGCATTCCGGCTCTGACGGCAATTTCCATGAAGGATGACTCGGCTGATTGGAGTGGATCCGTAACTGAAGACATACGTTCCGACAGAAAGGCTTGGGAGTAGGACTTGTGGCCTCTGTTGCGGACTATTTACATGCCCCGAGGCAGAACATCACGTTCCACTGTGCGCGGAAAGCAACAACCTCGTTTAGGCGAGTACTCTCATCAGAACAATTGGCCCTGCGAGGGGGATTCTACGGCAACGGGTGCGCTGCAGTCCGGATCATCGTTCGCGGCATGGTTGATCCGAGTGCTAACCGGGTAAGATCTCATCAGCAGCGCATCGTAGGGCTTTAACATTTTTGACACCGCGGCAACGTCACTGAATCCAGGATCGAGCCAAGGATCATAAGTGTCTGGATGAAGGATGACCGGCATACGGTCGTGAACTTCAGCGGTGACCGCATTCGGCGTCGTGGTCAGGATCGAGCATGACTTGATCCATTTGCCGCTCGGGTCTTTCCATCGCTCCCACAGTCCGGCGAAGACGAACAACTCGCCGTCGTTGACTTCGAAGCAGTATGGCTGTTTCGTTTTCCCTGCGCGCACGTCCCGCGACCAGCTTGGGGCAACGTTGTCCGCGCCGGGAAGCGTGGGTAGAGGGCGAGGACGACCGCCAGCCACAGCGACCGCATAAATCTCGCTGTGTTCTGCAGCGGTAAATTCAAATGCAATGTGGCTGCCATCAGGTAAAACTCGAAGTCTTCGAACGGCTTTCAACCGAGCGGTGCGGATTTTGCTGAGTCGATGGCAGTCGTCGGCGATCGCAACACGTATTCGGCCGGGGACCTACTTGTCATCGAGCGAACCGCCAAGCGGCACCTTGCCCGGGCACAGAGACCCTATTCTTCGCGAGTTGCGGGAATCTACTCCACCAAGCCGGGCATGCTGGGCTCGACCCGGCGGGTCGACGAGACACCCGCGAAAGACGAAGTTCCGCTGGCGGCGGTCGGCATCGTGCCCTGCAAAGTCACCGCACAGAATGGACCGATTCGGGTGGGAGATCTGCTAGTCACTTTCTCGACTCCGGGGCATGCCATGCGCGGGACGGATCGCAGTCGCATGCTGGGCGCGATCGTAGATAAGGCGTGGGAACCACTCCAGCGCGGGACGGGTGTCATCCAAGTGCTTGTCACCTTGCAGTAGCAGGCATGAACGACCGCTCGGGGGGCTCTTCGCATTGTGTTTGTGCGTCTGCACGGAGCCTCCTGTTCCCAACTCCAGATCCACTCGTGCCCCGCTCCTCGCGCCCTGCACCTCGACAGCAAAGGGACGCACGATCCAGACACAAATGAGCTGAGCTGGGAAGAGGTTTATCTGAGGCAGACTCAGAGATGAGTCGGGCCAGTCCCCATCCAAACATGATCACAGGGGGGGTGTCTCTGGACCATCTCTTTCCCTTCTCCCCTCAACGGTTTGACTCGCCTAGAAGCTTGTCTTTAGACTCACCTCCGTTCGAGGTATCAATATTTGCTTACAGCACTACTCCGATCTACGGCTAAGCGAAAATGTCGTTGACTTTGTCTCGCACGCCTGATTGCGAGAGGGCCTGAGATACCGCATCGTCGATTCCATGTCCGAGTGACCGAGCCATTGCTGTACGGTACGCAGATCGACCCCAGCCCACAGGCAACGTGTAGCGAACGTGGCGCGGAACTTGTGCAGGTAGAAGTTATTCTTGTTGAGCTTCGCGCGCTCCGCGCAAACTTTCAGGCAATCCAGGAAGTCCAGCTTGGGATTGCATCCGGCAGTAGGGAACAGCAGATTGCAACTCTTGTCAGACTTCGCCATCCACTTCTTCAAACTCGCGGCGAGCTTAGCCGGAATCGGAATCTCACGCTCCTTATATGCCTTCGGCGTCCAGCCACGGTCTGGCTTGTAGGTAACGCGAACGATACAACCTGAGCAGTTCGCATCGGATCGATAGGCGTACATCACTTCTTGCTCGCGCATTCCAGTCATGAGGAAGAACTCATACCATAGCCGCTCCTCCGGATTGCAGGCCTTGAACAGCTTCTTCAGTTCTTCTGGCTCGTACATCTCCGGCTCTTCCTCGGTGTATCGCGGCCAGTCATTCTTGCCGACGATGCCGCGAATGCCATTGGCCTTGAGGAACGTCATCACGTTCTCGAATTTGTTGTACACGCTGCGGGGCGCTTGTTCCTTTTCCTCTCTCAGATATGCTGCGAACTCCAGCATGTGGCGGCGCTCGATGTCAGCCACATGCTGCGCCTTGCACGACTCCAGGAAGTAGTCGAGCGCTGTCGTGTACGCCGCCAGGGTCTTCGGTTTTTTTGTGAGCTGTACTTCGGCGAGGTAAGCCGTCACCGCATCAACGAGCGAGAGGCTATCTGACTCCTCCGCAAACCTCAGGCCCGCCTTGAGACCGTCAGCTTTCGCGGCGAGCATCTGTTCTTGCTGATGTCTTTTTGCTTCTGCCGCAAGCGCATTTTTCCCTACGGATCGGCGCAGGCGTTTGCTGCCGTCATACCATTCAATGTAGTAGGAGCCCTCGGGATGTTGCTCTTCCTGTCCGTCGATCAGGACGAGATTTGCCTTGATCCGGCCATTGACCGAGCGGGCGACGGGGCAGAACCGCAGCCCGTCCGGACTCTTGATTCGCTTGGTGAGGTTTACAGATCGGTTCACTGTGGCGACCTTTTTCAGTATCACCACAGTATCATAGCAGTCTAACTATAACAAACTAAAAGCATGGCGGAGAGGGAGGGATTCGAACCCCCGGTACCCTTTCGGGCACGCCGGTTTTCAAGACCGGAGCCATCAACCACTCGGCCACCTCTCCGTAATGGGGCGCCCGTCGCCAAAAGGCCTGTTTCGTGATCTGGGGAGCGGTCCTGCTTTCATTAGTTTACATGACCCAACCATGTTTTCCCCTGCGTCGATGAGTTGATGAGAGGTCAGGTGAAATCACGGCTGCGCCAGTGATCCAAATGCTTTGGAATGAAACTCCATTACTTCGGAGAAATGAGAAAGAAAATAGGTGATGCTGTGGTCGCCAGGATACGCGTGGTATTCGTGCTTGATGTGCCCCTCGGAGAGTTCGTGGTCCAGCGCCGCAGCTCCTTTTTCAAAACCATAATTGTCTTCCTGGCCACAATTAAAGTAGATCGCGAGTTTCGCCACCCCTACGGCATTTCGTTTCGCCAGCACAAAGGGATTGTTGTCACTCCAGTGCTTCTCGGCGACGGGCCTACCGAAAACCGGACTCAACACCGCCAGAAAAGGAAAGCCCGTGTTCGAAGCCGCATTGAGTTGTTGGGGAGTTTCTGTGATCAACGCTGCGCTTTGTGCGCTCACCGCTGAAAACAGTTCCGGACGCGCGAATGCGAACCGAAATGCCCCATACCCGCCCATCGATATTCCAGTGATTGCCCTTCCCGCTCGCCCACCATGAACCCGATACTTGCTTTCAATTCGTGGCATGAATTCCTGGAAGAAGAAATCACTGTATCGTTCCGATCCGTCCGCAGAATTGATGTAGAAACCTCGCCGTCCCTCGGGTGCCGCGATGAGAAAGTCCCCCATCTTACGCTGGCCGCGCAAACCATCCAGAAGGGTCCACCCGCCGCTATTAAAAAGCGTCTGCTCGTTGTCTCCCAAGCCATGCAGGAAATAGAGCACCGGATACCGCCGAGGAGGTTTCTGAGTCACACTCGCGTCGTACCCGGAAGGAATGAAAACACAATAACGGACGGGTCGTTTCAGGATACGACTGTTCAATGAACTGCAGTCAATTCGGCTTTGCGCGGTCGCCGAGCCCACGATCAGGCACAGGGCGGCTGAAAGAGCCAGCCAGAATCGTGGTAGTGGAGACATTCGTTTTATTCGTAACGTAGAGCCTGCACCGGGTCGAGTTTAGCCGCGCGCCCAGCGGGATAGAGTCCAGAGACCAGACTGACAAAACAAGCAAAACCAATGGCAAACCCAACCAGCCACAGAGGCACAGCCCAGAAGTGTTCGGGGGGAATGGATTGGCTTTTCAGGTAAACATTGGTCCCAAAATTGATGACCTGACCGATAGCCCAGCCAAGAACAACTCCAATGATTCCTCCCGCAATTCCCATCGCGCCCGCCTCGGCGAAAAACAATTTCTTTACGTCACCGTCGCTGGCTCCGATCGCCTTCATAATTCCTATTTCACGGCGTCGCTCGAGAATGGCCATCACCAGCGTGTTAACGATTCCGATGGAAGCCACGATTAACGCCAAGCTTCCGAAAATACCCAGAAACGCGTACAACACCCTGAAAACCTGCTGCAAGCTGCGGCTCGCATCGAGAATTGAAAAAGTAGTGAACCCCATTTTCTTGATCGCGTCCTCGACGCCTTCGATCCGCGACGGATCTTTCACGCGCACGCTGATTGATGAATAGACCGGCTCTTTGCTTGCTGCCCGTGAGATCTCACGCAAATCAACCAACTGCATCACGTGTAGGTTTTCAGCAAATCGTATCGGAAGAAACACTCGCGCCCGCATCGGCCCACGCATGCTTTCGGGATCAAGATCCAAAATCCCCACAATCTTCAGCTTCTGCTCACGCGATACCACGGAATACGAAGCGCCCGCCGGTTCATTCTCTTTATTCTCGGGTCCTTGGGCAGGTGGTTGATCTGCACTCTCGCCGCGCTGCGCGTAGCGCATCGTGATTTCCTTCCCCAACAGCGGCTTTGCCAACTCCACGACGCTCGGCTCAGGCTCGCCCAACGGCGGCGTTTTTCCCACGAGTTCTTCAGCGAATGACTTCTGCAGAATCACCTCGGGCGCCGTATCGGATGAAAAGAAGCTGCCCTGCATGCCGTCGAACGAGTCGTTCGATTTGGCTGACAAAGGGAGAGCGGAGATCATGGTCAAGTGCGGCTTATCCTCGAACTGTAACTCCGTCGAGAAGCGGATATCCGGGAAAACCTCCTTCACGTTCGGCAGATGCTCCATTTCTACCCGCGCTGCCTCATCGAGAACCCGGCTTTCGCCCGGAGTTGGGCCACTCCTTTCCTCTTGACGCCCACTGCGCAGATCGCGGCGGGAGGAAACAAAAACCGTGTCAAACAATCCAGACTTCTCCAACCGTCGCGAAAGCATCTGCTGCAAGCCCGTCCCCAAGGAAAGCATGGCTACCAGCGAGGCGACCCCAACGGAAATCCCGACCGTGGTCAATGAATTCCGCAACAAGGACTCTCGCAGATTCCGCAATGCAAGCTCGGTGAGATCCGGGAACTTCAAGCCCGCCCTCCTTCTGTTCCGGCACCAAGCGACGGACCATTGTCTCGATCATCCACCAACTTCCCGTCTGCCAGAAAGATCATTCGCTGAGCGTACCGTTCCGCCAGCGCGCGCTCATGTGTCACCATCACTACTGTCATACCTAGTTCACGATTGAAATCACGGACCATATCCATGATTTCCGTCCCTGTATGGCTGTCGAGATTTCCAGTCGGCTCATCTGCCAGCAAGAGCTGCGGTCGATTGATCAGCGCCCTCGCCAGCGCCGCCCTTTGCTGTTCGCCCCCGGAAAGCTCACTCGGTCGATGGCTCATGCGTGCCTTTAGTCCAACCCGCTCCAGTGACTCGCGAGCCAGCGAGTCACGCCGCCCGCGATCGACTTCCGCAAAACGCAATGGGAGTTCTACATTCTCGGTCACGGTCATGCTGGGAATCAGATTAAAAGATTGGAACACCATCCCCACGACGTGCAGCCGGTACTTGGCCAGTTCTTCGCGAGACAGCTTGGCTAAATCGCGTTCTTGCACGACCACGCTACCCGACGTTGGCCGGTCCAGTCCCGCTATCAGATTCAACATCGAAGACTTACCGGACCCGGAGCTGCCGAGCAATGCGACAAACTCCCCGGAACGAATCTCTAGCGAGACACCGTCCACCGCGCGAATGACGCTTTCACCCATGCGGTAATGACGGCACAGATTCTCGCTTCGGATCGCAACGGTACCAAGCGCCGCAGGAATTGTGGGAGCAGTCGTCATGGGAACTAGCGGATCTCTCCTCGAAGGACACGCAGCGCGTCTGTCGCTTTCACGTCGCCATTCTTCCCGCGCGCGCCATTTCCATCCACCACAACCGCATCTCCCTCGCCCGGAGCCAGGAACAGGTTTTCCTCGACTCCGTGCTGACGCGTGTACAGGTCGTAGTATCGTCCCCGCGCTGCGTACAGCTCCGCATGCGTCCCTCGTTCCACAATCTTGCCCTGTTCCATGACCATGATCTGATCGGCGCGGCGTATGGTCGAAAGCCGGTGAGCGATGACAAACGTTGTTCGCCCGTGCATCAAATACGACAACCCCTGCTGGATTAGTTGTTCCGACTCTGAGTCCAGGCTGGAAGTTGCCTCGTCAAGAATTAGGATGCGTGGCTCCGCCAAAATAGCTCGCGCAATTGAAATTCTTTGCCGTTGTCCGCCGGACAGTTTCACCCCGCGCTCGCCAACGACAGTGTCGTACTTGTCAGCGAAGGTCTCTGCAAACTCGTCCACCCGGGCAATCCGGCAGGCGCGCATGATCTGCTCTTCGGTTGCGTCGGGACGCGAAAAAGCGACGTTCTCACGAATCGTCCCGTCAAACAGGAACGACTCTTGCAGAACCACGCCGAGCCTTGTCCGGAAAGAATCGAGCCGCACCGTGCTCAGATCTACCCCATCAACACGCGCAGTTCCCTTCGTGGGCACATAAAAAGCGGAGATCAGTCCGATGGTTGTTGACTTCCCGGATCCCGACGAACCCACAAGCGCCGTCACCGTCCCCGGCTGAGCCGTGAAAGAGATATCGTGCAACACTTCGTGAGTCCCGTCATAACTGAAACTCACATCTTGAAACTCGACTGTGCCCACAATATCTTCGAGGCTTACTGAGCGCCGCGGATCCTGATCCTCAGGCCGCTCACGCATGATTTCTTGCGTCCGTTCCAACCCCGCCAACGCCTCAGTGATCTGAGTGCCGATCGAGACTACTTGCAGAATGGGTGCGACAAGGAACACGAGGTACAGATTGTAGGAAATGTATCCACCTGGGGTTAACGCGTGGCCTACCATCTGGCGCCCACCCACGTACATGGTCGCTGCGCCCACAAACCCAAGCAGGACGCTAGCCGACAGACTCATAAGTGAGGTAGCCGTCAAAGTGCGCATCACGTTGTCCAGCAGTCGCCGGACTCCGGTGGCAAAAGTCTTCTCTTCCCGCTCCTCTGCGTGATATCCCTTTACCACGCGCACGCCGCCAAGCGATTCCGTGAGACGTCCAGTCACTTCGGCATTGATCTTGCCTCTCTCTCGAAAGATTGGGCGGATCGTTTTGAACGCCCGTCCTAGCACCAATGCGAAGCAAGTCAACGAGCCGACGGCGATCAGCGTCAACGGCACGCTGGTACGGAGTAGCAGCACCAAGGCAATGCTCGCGGCGACCAGGCCGCCGATGAAATCAACTAACCCCGTTCCCAAAAGATTCCGAACGCCTTCGACGTCGCTCATGATGCGCGACACCAGCGCCCCGGATTTGTTGGCATCGTAAAAGGCGACCGGCAACCGCGAAATGTGCTTTTGCACCTCCTCGCGGAGTTCTGCAATCAGGCGCTGTGCCGCTTTAGAAAGTAGTTGGGTGAGCGAAAAAGATGTAACGCCCTGAATCAGCGTCGCCAGCAAAACAGCCAAGACCAAAGGCCGCAACATCCAAACTTGATTTTTCGAAACGACGTTGTCGATCAGGAATTTCGAAGAATACGGCAGAACGAAGCCTGCAACCTTGTTGATCACCATCAGCACGAAGCCGATGGCGAGCAACCCGCGCCGCGGCCGCATAAGCTTCCAGACCTCCGGCAGGACTGCCTTCAGTCTCTCGATCTTGGCCGGCTTCGGGGTTTCTTTGTCTGAGGAACTCAACTTACTGTTTGACTCCGTGACAACCGCATTGGCTTCATTATTACCGCAGCATTGTCACACATATCGAGCCCTCTCTGCGACGTTCAGCCTGTGACACGCGCCATCCCCGCGTTGTATGCTCGGGGCGTGTCCCGTCCCTCTCCGTCGGACCGTTCACCGACCATTGGCCTCGTCCTGGGGCTGGTTATCACCTTTTCTGCCGTGCTGGCATACTCGGCGTACATCACATGGCAGGTCACCGGACTGCGAAAACTGCAGACCAATCTGGTGGACCGCAATCGCAAGGATTCCCTGCAGCTCCTACGGATTCAGAACGATCTGAATCTGCTTGCTGTAGCCATGCGCGACATGGTTAGCAGCGACGAGCCGTACCCTCTGACCGCCTGGTCCGCGCAGTTTCAGCGCATCCGTACCGACCTCGACGATGCCATGCGCCTCGAAGCCGGATTCGCTGCTGCCAGTCGCACTCCTGAACAAAGCGCGTTTCTGACCAGATCCGTGACCCAGTTCTGGGATGCCGTTGACCGTGTCTTTGCCCTTGCCCGCGATGGCCAGGAGAATGAAGCTCGCAAGCAAATCCAGCTTTCGCTTCAAGAACGCCAGGCAGCACTGAGCACCGCCGTTGCTCGCTTCCTGGTGCAGAACACCGAAAACGAAGAGCAAGCTGGCCAGCGAATCGTCCAGATTTACGACCGGGTGCAGCGCCAGGTTTATTTCTTTCTTGTCGCCACGCTTCTTGCCATCCTGCTGAATGGCCTGTCGCTGATCCGTTGGAACCGTCGCCTGTTCGGCCGTCTCGCTGAAATTTCCGAGCGCCGCAGCGAACTGGCCCAGAAGCTGATCTCTACTCAGGAATCCACACTGCGCTACATCTCCCGCGAACTGCACGATGAATTCGGCCAAATCCTTACTGCAATAGGATCGATGCTCCGACGCGCCGGAACTCATGCCCCCGAAGGGTCGTCTTTGCGCGCCGATCTACAGGAGGTTCTCGAAACTGTCCAGTCCACCCTCGACAAAGTCCGCAGCCTTTCCCAAGCTCTCCATCCGGTGATGCTTGAGGAAGCCGGACTTGAGAGTACGCTCGATTGGTACATCCCCACCGTGGAAAGACAAACGCGAATTGCCATATCCTATGAGAAGCAGGGGGAGCCCTTTCCAGTCGATGGTGCCGCCGGTGTTCACGTATATCGTATTCTGCAGGAAGCGTTGAACAACGTTGCGCGCCACTCCGGGGCCAAGCAGGCGTGGGTACGATTGCGCTTCCTGCCGCAGAAACTTGAGTTGGAGGTTCGAGACCGTGGGACAGGTTTCGCCGAAGGACTCAACCGGCGCGGCATTGGCCTGGTGGCCATGCGCGAGCGTTCCGAATTGATGGGCGGACAACTCATCGTCACGCGCCCCACGGATGGTGACGGCGGCACTTTGGTACACCTGACGGTTCCCCGGGAGAAAGCGGAGTCTTATGCAAAAGAAGATCACAGTATTGCTAGTCGATGATCACAGCCTCGTCCGCCGCGGCTTCCGCCGTATGCTCGAAGATGAGCCCGACATGGAAGTCGTTGGCGAAGCCGGAGACGGCGAGGAATCCGTCAAGCTCGCCAAACAACTTCATCCGCAAGTGGTCATCATGGACTGCGCTCTCCCTGGTATGAATGGACTCGACGCCACACGCCGGATCATCGAAGACTCTCCCGAAACAGCCGTCCTCATGCTCAGCATGCACACCGAGAGCACGTGGGTTCGACAGGCCATTGAAGCTGGCGCTAAAGGATATGTTTTAAAAGACGCAATGGATCTGGAGCTTGGCCCCGCAATCCGCAAAATCGCTGCCGGAGAAACAGTCTTCGACCCCAAAGTCGAGCAAAAGACCGCCCTCCGCGGGGAGCGTAACGCAGCCTTGACTCAACGCGAACTCGAAGTGCTGCAACTGATCGTCGACGGGAAATCAAACAAAGAGATTGCCACGGCGCTCGACTTGAGCGCGAACACCGTCGCCGTTCACCGCGCCAACATCATGAACACTCTGGGCATTCATAAGACCGCCGAACTCGTCGTCTATGCCATCCGCGCCGGGCTGGTGAACGTTCCGTGAATCGCAGGTCTTTCCTGGGAGGAATGGCGGGACTGGCAACGTGGTCGCAGCTTTCGCGCCTGCAATCCTTCGCGGTACAATCCGCCGCGAACAATGCCATCGGATTCCGCTTTACGGACGTCACAAGCCAGGCCGGTATCCATTTTCAGCACAATAGCGGCGCCTTCGGCGGGAAGTTCCTGCCGGAAACTCTCGGCTCCGGATGCGCTTTTCTCGACTATGATCGCGACGGTTGGCAAGACATCCTTCTCATCAACGGTTCTGACTGGCCTGGCCACAAGAAATCCCGCAGCACGCTTCACCTGTATCACAATAACAGCGACGGCACCTTCACCGATGTAACCTCGCGAGCAGGCCTTGAGGTCGAGCTCTATGGCATGGGCGTAGCCGTGGGCGACTACAACAACGACGGATATCCGGACATCCTTGTCACGTGCGTTGGCCAGAACCGCCTCTTCCGTAACACAGGAAAAGGAACGTTCGTTGATGTCACCAACGCCGCGGGTCTCAGCAAGCGGGAAGGCTTCAGCACCTCTGCTCTCTGGTTCGACTACGACCGCGACGGACTTCTCGATCTCTTCGTCTGCAACTACGTAAAGTGGTCTCTCGAAGCCGACATCTTTTGCAGCCTCGACGGCAAGCATAAGTCGTACTGCACGCCAGAAGCGTATCGCGGCGCCACCTGCTGGCTGTTTCACAATCGCGGCAATGGCACCTTCGAAGATGTCACTGCGACCAGCGGGATCTTCGACAGCAGTTCCAAATCCCTTGGCGTGGCCTTATTGGATGAAAACCATGACGGCTGGCCCGATCTCCTGGTGGCCAACGACACGCAGCCGAACAAGCTCTATCGCAACCAGCAAAACGGCACTTTCAAAGATGCTGCAGTCGAGGCGGGAATTGCTTTCAGCAGTGAAGGCAAAGCGCGCGCCGGTATGGGCGTCGATGTCGCCGATTTCGACAACTCCGGCACGCCGGGTGTCGCCATCACCAATTTCGACAATGAGATGATCGGCCTGTATCGTCTCAGCGGAAAGAGTTTCGAAGACATTGCCCCGCAATCCGGAGTCGGCATTGCCTCTCGCAACAGCCTCGGATTCGGCTGCTCCTTCCTCGATGTCAACCTCGACGGCTGGCTGGATTTCGCGGTTGCCAACGGACACATCGACGAAACCGTTCGCAACATTCGCGGCAATGTCGGATATGCTCAGCCGCCGCAACTCTTCCTCAACGGCGGCAAGGGGACCTTCCGCGAAGTCGCCGCGGATGCCGGTGACGGCTTCGACCGTCCCAAAGTCGGCCGCGGACTTGCCTACGGCGATTTCGATCGTGACGGCGATTTAGACCTCTTGATCACGACCAACAATGGCCCCGCTTACCTCTATCGCAACGACCAGCTTGCTGGGAACCGCAGCATTCGTTTCCAACTCGTCGGAACGAAATCCAATCGTGATGCCATCGGCGCCACCGTCCGCATCTTTACCGGCGGCACTGAGCAGTCGCGCGTAGTCAAGGGAGGTTCAAGCTATTTGTCGCAGTCAGAACTACCCGTAACGTTCGGCTTGGAGAAGCGCGATCGCATCGATCGCGCCGTAATTGATTGGCCCAGCGGACGAACGGAAGAATTTAAAAATCTGGCTGCGGGCCGTGCCTACGACTGCACCGAAGGAAAGGGAATTGTCCCGCGGGATCGTTACTGAGCGGCGTGCGCCGAGTGTCTCACGACTGTCCCCGTTGCCACCAGATCAATCTCCACCGTGTCGCCGACCCGCAGAAACAAGGTGCTGGGATTTTTCATTCCCCACTTCTGGTAGGGCACTGTGAAGTGAACGGTTGCCGTCCATTGCTCCCCGCTCGTTTCCAGCTGCGCGGGAACAGTGATCTCGCGGTCCGTCCCGTGGATGTTGAACATGCCATGAATCTGCACAGAGGACTTACCGGAACTCGCAACCGCCCCGTCGATCCGGTCAGGGCGAAACGCAATCTCGGGGTAGCGCGTGCTTTCGAGCACCTCTTTGTGCATCTTGCGATCGCGCATCCCGCTGCCGCTATCCCCGCTCGCGGCATCCACCACAACCTGTCCTGATACTTTTCCGTCCGCTTCGACTTGAAGGTCCCCTTGCTTCAAATTGAAGGTTCCGCGCACAGTGTGAAGCACATCCCCCAGGGTGAACTTCACAGAACTCTGCGCCGGATCGACCCTGTAGTCAGCGTCCTGAGCCGCAGCCAGTACGGTGCCAACAGGCAGGAGCAAGGCGGTTAAGACAATTCGTTTGCGAACCCAGCTATAGATCCTATCCATGGCTAAGCGCTGATCAGCCCCCATCCAAGGGTCAATCCGTCCCATACCAAATCTCGTGGCGGCAACGCTCCCACATGCAGAGCCAGCAGTCGCCGAAACAATTCCGGGCGCTTCCGAAAGACTTGCAAGGTCCGATGTTGTAGCCGTGGTCGTCCATTCAGCGTGAGCATCAGCCGCGCCATCAGCAGCGGACGCAGAGCGAGTCGATCGTGAATCTTCTGATACGGACTCAGGTCCCCCGCTTCGATGCATCCGGCCAGCGCTACTGCCTGGCTGAACGCCAAGCCTAGACCTTCTCCGGTGATCGCATCCACCGTGCCTGCCGCATCACCGATCAGCGCGACGTTGGCACGCCACACGCGCTTGAGCCGCCGGTTGCCTGTCACGGCTCCGCGTTCTTTCGTCACCGCCTCCGCTCGCTCCAGCCGCGCACTCAACCATGGCAATTCCTTCAGACCATCTTCCAGCCGACTGGGATCGTGTGACGCCATCGCAACACACACCTGCTCATCGCTTACCGCGGTCGCGTAACCTTGGCAGCGCTCGCCCCAATGCACTTCCATGTGATCTGTCCACGGCGCAACGCGATAATGCCTCCGGAAGGCATAACGCAGTCGAGGCCGGTAGCCTGCCTCTAGACCTGCCCACCGCCGAACACGCGAGTTCGATCCATCCGCCCCGATAATCCAGCGCGCCCGCACAACATCCTTTCCGACATGGACTCCATCCGCGCTGACGCCCGTCACCGCCGTGCCCCAAAGCAACTCACTACCAACCTGTGCGGCGCGTTCGGTCATTATGCGATGCAAGACCGTCCGCCGTGCAGCAAGCCCGAATCCGCCGGCCGGAAACAAAGCATCTGTAGACAACTCGCGACTCAGAAACCGGATGCCCTGAAACCGATACGCCTCCGAAAGAGGCAACTGAAGGCCAAGCCGCTCCAGTGCAGCAAGCCCATCCGGCATCAGGCCTTCTCCGCACGCCTTGTCGATTGGCGGTTGCCTGCCATCCGCGACGGTCACGCGAAGTCCTCGCTGTCGCGCCGCGATGGCCATTGCCAATCCTGCGGGTCCACCGCCAACCACGAAAACGTCCGTAGAGTTCACCAAATCGAAATCCTCACCATTTCAAAAGAACGAGCTCTGAGCAGAATCCCGGTCCCATCGCCGCCAGCACACCAATCGTTCCAGGCTCTGGGCGCCGGTTCCGCATGACATCTTCCAGCACGACCAGCACCGAGGCCGACGACAGATTCCCCACCCTCTTCAAACAATCCCAGGAAGCGTCGAGCTGCCCGTTATGCAGATCCAGTGCGGCAGCCGTCGCTTCCAAAACCTTCGGTCCTCCGGTATGGAGTACCCAACTCCCGATGTCGCTTCTCTTGTGGCCGTGATCCGCCAGAAACGAATCCACATCGTGCCCCAAATGTTCGCGAATCAGCACCGGGACTTTCGGAGACAGCACGATGTTGAAGCCTCTTTCACTCACCTTCCAGCCCATCATCTCTTCCGTGTCCGGATAAAAAACTGACCGCGTCGCCACAATCTCCGGCCCATCTGCATTCAGCTCGCTTCCTGTGACCACGACCGCCGCCGAGCCATCCGCGAACAGTCCCGACGAAATCAGGTTAGCCACCGTGAGATCCTGTTTCTGGATCGTCAGTGAACACAGCTCGACCGAAACCAGCGCCGCAACCTGCGATGGATAGGCGCGCACATAGTCCGCTGCGCGTGCGATTCCCGCCGCACCCGCCACACAGCCAAGGCCAAAAATCGGCAGCCGCTTGATATTTGCAGGCAGGCCCATCCGATTTATCAGTAGAGCATCGATCGAAGGGCTCGAGATGCCGGTGACTGACGTGAAGAAGAGTGCGCCCAGTTGGCTTTTATCAACCCCTGCATGGTGCAGAGCTCGGCACAGCGCCTGCTCCCCCAGTTCCTGCGCGACTTGAATCCAGGCATCGTTCGCACAGCCCCAGGTCTTCAAGTCGTAATATTTTTCATACGGCAACGCCAGATGCCGTCCCTCAACCGCAACATTACGGTGCAACCGCGCCAGCATCAGCGGATTCTTCAGTTGATCACCCCAATATTGTTGCAGTTGTTCCAGCAGGAATTTCTGAGGGTAGTAATGCTTGGGAAAGGCGCTCGCGGCGCTGGCTATTTGCATGTTGGTCTGAATCCCCAGTCCCGGCGAAGAGTCAGCGCCGTACACCCGCGGGACTTCGTGAATAAGCAGTTAGATGGCCGCGCGCGGAATACGGGTTGTACTCGTGCACTACCTGCCGTGGTTATATTGTGCTGATCTTGCGAGCCACAATTGTCATACGATCGTCAAAACTTGACAGCTGTCGTTAAGAAAATTGAACACGATCATATCCCAGATATTAGCTGCGGAATGCCCGTCGCGCGAGGCCAAGCGCTTCGGACCAGAACACACCGGGGGAATTCGCGAGCTCCATGACGCTCCGTACAGCAGCGACGAAAGCATCCATCTGGACCTCTTCAACCACGAGCGGCGGTGCTACTTTCAGCACCATGAAGTTATTCCCGCAGACTTGGGTCAGGAATCCGAAATCACGAAACAGACGCATCACGAGGATCTGCCCAAACATCCCCCCGTGTACCGCTCCAAACGCCTCATACGGAATTCGCAGTCGAAGCTGCTTCGGTGCCTTAAATTCGATTCCCATCAGCAGCCCCATACCACGAATTTCTCTCACCATCTCAAATTCCCGCAGCCCTGCGGTCAGTTGGTCACGCAGATATTTCCCGCTCTCGATCGCGCGCTCGCCTAATCCTTCACGTTCCAGAACCTCGAGAGTCGCTAATCCCGCGCGCATCGCCAGACTGTTCTCGCCGAACGTCGATGTATGCACAAACGCGCGGGGAAGAGAAGAGTAAACGGAATCGCACACCTCATCCGACATCAACACGGCGCCAACTGGCACCAACCCGCCGCTCAACGCTTTCGCGAGCACGACTATGTCCGGCTCGACCCCGAACTGATGCGCGGCCAGAAATGTTCCAGTGCGATACATCCCTGTCTGCACTTCGTCTAATACAAACAGCGTTCCATAGCGCCGGCACAGGGCCTCGACGTTCCGGAGATAATCCGCGTCAGGAACGCGCACGCCGGCTTCGGATTGAATCGGCTCCACAATGAATGCCGCAAACTGCTTGCTCTTGAGCTCACGCTCCAGAGCCTCCAGCGCGCCAAAAGGAACGGTCTCAACTCCAGGCAACAACGGTCCAAAGCCTTCTCTCCAGAATTCGTCGCTCATGAGCGACAACGCTCCGCAGGTCAGGCCGTGGAACGCATGCTTTGCGGCCAGTATCTTTGTCCGCCGGGTATGCGCTCGCGCAAACTTGATGGTCGCCTCTACGCCTTCACTCCCCGAAGAAGCAAAAAAGGCCTTGCTCAACCGTCCGCCAGCCCTGGCACACAGCCGTTCAGCTAACTCCCCCGCCAGGTCAGCTGCATGGGTTTGAATCATCGCGGGGCCGCAGCGTGCTAGCTCTCGTTGCAGCGCCTCTACGACATCCGGATGGTTGTGTCCAACGTTGTGAACGCAATAGCCGGACAGAAAATCGACAATCCTGCGGCCGTCGGCTGTAAACAGCTCCGCTCCCACGCACCTCTCGTAGCGGACGTCCATCTCGAGCAATCCGAGCAGACGCGCCCATTGTGGATTAACATGCTGCGCGTACCGCGCTGACACGTGTTCCGATTCACCCGTGTGAACTGCTGTGCCCATTTTTTGCGACCTAATTCTAAGGAGTAATCACGATCGACGTTGGCGTTGCCGGAACGGAGTACGACCCTATCGATGTCAGCGTTCCACTGCCCGTATCCAGGCTGAACGATTGAATCACAGGGCTGGACTGGTTCCCTACGAATAAATACTTGCCGCTCGAATCTGAGGCAATGAAACTCGGCTGTGAGCCAGTCGCGAAGGGCGAAGTGGTGAGCAGAGTCAGCCCGCCATCAGACCCGATCGAGTATGCAGACACATTGCCGGATCCCTGATTTGCTACGTACAGATACTTGCCGGACTTGTCGATGAGCAAGCTGACGGGCCCGATAAAAGTCTCGCCCAGCGGCGTGCCGACCTGGGTAAGCGATCCGTCCGAATTGATCGTGAATGTCGAAATGCTGCTGTCTTGCTTGTTGGCTGTGTACAAGTGCGATCCTGCAGAGTCAATGGCCAACCCGAAAGGGTTGTTTCCAGTCATAGTAACCGTCGGAGTTCCCAGCACGCCCTGACTCACGGGAAATGCTTCGATCCAACCCTGCGCTTCCTGTCCTGTGACGTATAAAAAATTTCCCGAGGGCGCCAAAGCCATGTTCATGGCCGATAGGCCGATGGGTGCAGTCGCGCCACCAGTTTGCTGGACCGTAGTCAGCACGCCGCCCGTCCCGATCGAAAACACAGAAATGTCATTCGATAGCGAATTCGCCGCATACAGGAAGTTCCCGGATGGGTCCATTAGCAGTAGCGTAGGTGATGTGCCTGCAGATTGGTTAGGAGTTTTCTCCGTCAAACCTCCCGTGCTCGAAATCGTGTACAGCGAAATGTTGTTGCTGCCCGAGTTGGCGGCGTACAGATACGTTCCTGAAGTATGAATCGCTAACGCCTCAACCGCTGATCCTGCGGCAATCGGACTCCCCGACAGTTGGTTCAATACTCCCGCATTCGGGTCTTCGCGATAGGCAACAATCTGGCCTCCTCCGGCGCCACTGGGAATCGCCGCAAACAGGAATCGACTGGTCGTCGTGCCGCAACCCAACCATGCTCCTATGCTTGCGCAAACCAGCAAAAGAGCCGCTGCTTTCTTTAGCATCCGTAACTCCTCGAGGAATTTGTTGAAAACGAAATTCGGAACGCTGGCCTGCCCGGCGGCCTGGAACACCGGTCGCTCCCAGGTGGCTCTACTCGTGAACCCCTATCATACGGGACAAGCGGTTCCGCGCGCAGCCGTTGGGTTTCTCTCCTCTGCGATGCAGGATTTCTCGGGCGAGGTTGTACCCCGGGCCAACTGCCGTGTCGGAGACGTCCCAGGCATTCCATCCGGATTGTTTTCGTCTCGCCGCAACGAGATTTTGGGTGGCGTGGCGCTTCAGCGCTGCGATCGCCTACCGCGCTCCAACGCGGCTTTAGCCGCTGAGGTTTTGCATTGCAGCAGGCGAACCTGCTGTTCTCAATGCGCCGGACTGGGTCGGGCCGCCCCTGCCGTCGTGTCCGGCAGAGCATGATCGGCTTCGCCTTTCAGGAACAGTCTAAAGCGATCCAGGTATACGTACACCACCGGAGTGGTGAACAGCGTGAGCATCTGGCTCACTATCAGCCCTCCCACAATCGTGATGCCGAGCGGCCGATGCAACTCTGATCCTGTTCCCCTCCCCAAGGCCAGCGGCAAACCGCCAAGAAGAGCCGCCATGGTCGTCATCATGATCGGCCGGAAGCGCAGGATGCACGCGTCATAAATGGCCTCCACCGGCTTCTTCCCTTCGTTGCGCTCCACTTCCAGAGCCACATCAATCATCATGATCGCGTTCTTCTTCACCAGCCCAATCAGCAGGATGATCCCGATCATTCCAATGACATTCAACTCGTTATGCGTCAAAAGCAGCGCCAGCAGCGCCCCCACCCCCGCAGATGGGATCGTGGAAAGAATCGTGATGGGATGAATGTAGCTTTCATAGAGTATCCCTAGCACGATGTAGACCGCAGCCAGCGCAGTGATGATCAGGATCAGCATGTTGGAGCGCGAATCCTGGAACGCCGCAGCGGTGCCCTGAAAGCTCGCTTGGATCGTCGGAGGAAACCCGATCGTACGCTCGGCTTTCTCAATCGCATCCGTCGCTTGTCCCAGGGATACACCCGGAGCGAGATTGAACGAGATCGTTGCCGAAGGAATCTGTCCCTGGTGATTTACCGCGAGCGCTGTATTGGAAGGCTCAAAATGAGTGAAGGCGGCAAGGGGAATCGCGCTCCCTGTCGTCGACTTTAGATAGATATTCTGCAACGCTTCCGGAGTCTGCTGATATTGCTGCGCCACCTCCATGACCACGTGGTACTGGTTAAGGGCCCGGTACATCGTCGAAACCTGCCGCTGGCCGAACGCGTCGTAAAGAGCATTATCCAGCGTTTGCGGCGTGATCCCCATCCTGCTCGCCGTGTCGCGGTCAATCACGAGTCTGGCCTGAAGCCCCTTATCCTGCTGGTCCGAATTCTGGTCTCGTAGTTCCGGCAATTCCCTCAATTTCTGCAATAAACGCGGAGCCCATGAATTCAATTCCTCGATGCTCCCGCTCTGCAGCGTGTACTGATATTGCGCGTTGCCGAACCGGCCGCCGATCGTAAGCTCCTGCGCCGACTGCAAAATAAGGGTTGCGCCCGGCACCACCGCCAGCTTCCCGCGCAGTCGGTTGATCACGTCGTCGGCGCTAGGGTACCCGCATGGGTCCCAGAAATGTTTCTTCTGGCATGGACCCCGCTGCTCCAGTGGTTTGAGCATCACGAAGAAGCGCCCTTGATTCAGCGCGGTATTTCCCCCGGTAGAGCCCGCCATGGTATCAACCGCTGGGTCCGCCATCACGATCTTCACATAGCGCCTCATTTTGTCGGCCATGGACTGGAACGAGATGTCCTGCGCTCCGATGACTGCCCCCGAAATGCGCCCCGTATCCTGCTGCGGGAAGAAGCCCGTCGGCACCTGCGTATAGAGGTAGATGCTAAGAAAGGCCACCAGAATCGTGACGATGCCCGTCACCGCCTGATACCGGAGCACCCACTTCAAAGCATGCGTGTAGGACCCCAGCAACCGATCGAACACCCACTCGCTGGCTCGGTAGAAAATGTTGTGCTTCTCGTCCTTTTTCGGGGGTCGGAGAAATTTTGCACACAATGTCGGAGTCGTGGTCAGAGAGACGAGAAGCGATACTCCGATCGCGACGCTCAGAGTAACCGCAAACTCGCGGAACAGTCGTCCCACGATCCCGCCCATCAGCAGCAGAGGAATGAACACTGCCACCAGCGAAGTGCTCATCGATAGGACGGTAAATCCAATCTCCGCCGCCCCCTTAAAGGTCGCTTGCACGACACCCATGCCGTGCTCGATGTAGCGTGTAATGTTTTCCAACACCACGATCGCG
The DNA here is from genome assembly GCA_963836945.1 of uncultured Acidobacteriota bacterium. GTDB lineage: Bacteria > Acidobacteriota > Terriglobia > Terriglobales > Acidobacteriaceae > Sulfotelmatobacter. The sequence continues at coordinate 471,045 of CAWILL010000014.1, read as the reverse complement.
TCGTCCACCACAAAGCCCGTCGAAATGGCCAGCGCCATCAGCGACAAGTTGTCCAGGCTGTATCCCAGCAGGTACATCACCCCGAACGTTCCCACTAGCGAAAGCGGCACCGCAATGCTGGGAATGATCGTAGACCGTACCGTGCGCAGAAACACGAACACGACCATGATCACAAGTGCGATCGAGATGAGCAGTGTCCTCTCAATATCTTTGACCGAAGCTCTCACCGTTGTCGTCCGGTCCATCACGATCGAAAGCTGCATCGCCGGCGAGATCGACGATTGCAGGTATGGGATTAGCTCCCGCACCCGGTCCACCGTCTCGATGATGTTCGCGCCCGGCTGCCGGAAAACGGGCATTACAATTCCATGCTTGCCGTTGATCAGGCCCAGATTGCGCACATCCGACACCGAGTCCGTCACCTCCGCGACATCCCCAAGTCGCACCGCCGCTCCATTGTGATAGGCCACTATCAATGGCCGATATTGATCTGCGGTGAACAGTTGGTCGGTGTCGCTGAACGTATACGTCGTCGTGCTGTTCGATACCTTGCCTTTCGGGCGGTTCGCGTTGGCGGCGTTCAGCGCATTTCGGACCGTATCCAGCCCTACTCCGAGTTTGTTCAACAAAGTCGGATTGACTTCCGCACGCACCGCCGGTTGCGACGAACCCCACACGAAAACCTGCCCTACGCCATCAACCTGGGCTAGCTTTTGCGCCAGGATCGAATCGGCCGCATCGTACATCTGCGGTACCGTCATGGTGTCCGACGTTAGCCCCAGCAACAAAATCGGCGCGTCCGCCGGATTCACCTTGCGATAGCTCGGATTGCTTGGAAGGTTCGCAGGCAACTGGCTCCGGGCCGCATTGATGGCAGCCTGTACATCGCGCGCAGCAGCATCAATATTCCGGTTCAGATCGAATTGCAGCGCGATTCCGGTGGATCCCAGTTGACTCGAAGAAGTCATCTGATTTACTGCCGCAATGCGCCCGAACTGTCGCTCCAACGGCGTGGCCACTGCAGACGCCATGGTCTGCGGATCCGCTCCGGGCAGTCCCGCCCCGACGCTGATCACTGGGAAGTCCATTTTCGGCAGGGAAGCCACTGGCAGGAAGTTGAAGGCAAGGATTCCCGATAGCAGCAGTGCCGCTGCCATCAGTGATGTCCCAATCGGACGCCGGATAAATGGACCCGAGATGCTCATCGTCGAATATGGGGACAGCCGCTTTCGGCTGTCCGGCGGAGCGTCGCTCCGTGCGGGTGGCGCAGCGCTTTCAGCACCGCGATCACTCACTCAGCTTTCAATGCGGCTTTATAGTCGCTGAGCTGCTTCGCTTTTACTGGTGACTCCTGTTCTAGCCCTGTAGATCTAATCCGCAGGCATTTCCCGCGGAATCTCGTTCCCGATCTTGTATCGCGAGAACCTCTGCGCCAGCCGGTCAAACCACAAGTACACCACCGGCGTCGTAAAAAGCGTCAGCAACTGGCTGAGCAGCAACCCACCGACAATCGTGATTCCCAGTGGCCGCCTCAACTCTGCACCTGTGCCCGTACCAAGTGCCAGCGGCAATCCACCGAGCAGCGCCGCCATCGTCGTCATCATGATTGGCCGGAAACGAAGCAGGCACGCCTGGTAGATCGCTTCCTCAGGCGGCTTATGCTCCTCGCGTTCCGCCTCCAGCGCGAAGTCGATCATCATAATGGCGTTCTTCTTCACAATGCCGATCAGAAGAATGATTCCGATCAGCGCCACCACCGTCAGATCGTTCCCGGTAATCATCAGCGCCAGAATCGCCCCTACGCCCGCTGAAGGCAACGTCGACAGAATCGTGATGGGATGAATGTAACTCTCATACAGAACTCCCAACACGATGTACACCGTGATCACCGCCGCCAGAATCAGGAAAGGCTCCGACGACAGCGAATTCTGAAACGCCGCCGCAGTGCCCTGAAAGGAAGCGTGAATACTGGGCGGCAGTTGAATATCTTTCTCCGCCTGCTGGATGGCCTTCGTCGCGTCCCCCAGAGATGCCCCCGGCGCCAGGTTGAACGACAGCGTCACCACCGGAAACTGTCCTTGATGGTTGACGGCGAGCGACGCGCTTGTTGAATTCATGCGGGTAAATGCCGAGATCGGAACAGGTGCTCCGTTCGTAGTGACCGCCGCCACATTCGCCGAGGGCGCTCCAGTGTTCGGCGTCACCACGCTTGGCCGTATGTAAATGTCATTCAAATTCTCGGGAGTCTGCGCAAAATTCGGCAGCACTTCCAATACGACGTGGTACTGGTTCAGCTGCGTGAAAATCGTCGATACCTGTCGCTGTCCAAATGCGTCGTACAGCGTGTTATCGATCGCCTGCGGAAAGATCCCCAACCGCGAAGCGGTGTCGCGGTCAATCGTGATGTTTGTCCTGAGTCCGTTGTTCAGTTGGTCGGTCGCCACATCGCGCAACTCAGGAATACTCTGCAGCTTGGCTACCAGCTTCGGCGTCCACTGCGCTAACTCCTGCGCATCCGCATCTTCAATCGAGTACTGAAACTGAGTCCGGCTGACTCGATCTTCCACGGTCAGGTCTTGCACCGGCTGCATGTACAACGTGATCCCCTGCACCTTGTTCAACTCCGGTTGCAGCCGCCGGATGATCGCCGATGCATCATCGGAGCGCTCATCCCGCGCTTTCAAGTTAATCTGGATTCGTCCCGAATTCGGAGTCACGTTGGTTCCATCGACTCCGATGAACGACGACAAGCTCTCGACATCCTTATCCTGCAGGATAACCTTCGCCAGTTCCTGTTGCCGCTCCGCCATGGCATCAAACGAAACGTAATCGGGCGCCTCCGAGACTCCCAGAATCACCCCGGTGTCCTGCACGGGGAAAAAACCTTTTGGCACGATCACGTACAAGTACAAGGTCAGCACCAGCGTCGCCGCCGTGACCAGCAAAGTCGCCGTCTGATGCTTCAGCACCCACTTCACCGACCGCCCGTAGAACGCAATGATGCGGTTGTAGTAGTCCTCGGTGACCTCGTAGAACCGTCCCTTCTCGCCCTCCTTGCGATGTTTGAGCAGTTTGGCGCTCATCATCGGCGTCAAGCTCAAAGACACCGCGGCCGAAACCAGAATCGTCACCGCCAGCGTCACCGCAAATTCGCGGAACAGCCTGCCCACGATGTCGCCCATGAACAGTAACGGGATCAGCACCGCGATCAGCGATACCGTCAGCGAGACGATGGTGAACCCGATCTGCCCCGCTCCCTTCAGCGCGGCATCCAGAGGCGAATCGCCGGCCTCCAGGTACCGGTCGATGTTCTCGATCATCACGATCGCGTCGTCCACTACGAATCCAGTGGAGATCGTCAGCGCCATCAGCGTCAGGTTATTCAAGCTGTACCCAAGCAGGTACATCACGCCGAATGTTCCGATCAGCGAAAGAGGCACGGCCACGCTGGGAATCGCCGTCGCCGAAAGATTCCGCAAGAACAGGAACACCACCATCACAACCAGCCCGATGGCCAGCAGCAGTTCGAACTCAACGTCCTTTACCGACGCCCTGATCGTAGTCGTCCGGTCTGTGAGAATCTGCACTTTGACTGCGCTCGGCAGCGACGCCTGCAGCTGCGGCAGCAGTTTCTTGATCCGATCCACCACGCTGATGATGTTTGCGCCCGGTTGCCGCTGGATATTCACGATCACCGCAGGCGTCAGATTCATCCACGCCGCGAGCTGATTGTTCTCCGTGCCATCGATGACGTTCGCCACGTCACTCAGCCGCACCGGCGCGCCATTCCTGTAGGCGATCACGATCGGTTTGTATTGCTCGCTGGAGAAGAGCTGATCGTTCGCCCCGATCGTGTACGACTGCCGCTTCCCGTCGATCACGCCCTTCGCTTGGTCCACGTTCGCTTGCCCCAACGCGGCCCGCAAGTCTTCCAGGCTCAGGCCGTACGAAGCCAGCGCCGTCGGATTCGCCTGAATTCGCACCGACGGCTTTTGTCCGCCGCTGATCGACACCAGCCCGACTCCCGGCAATTGCGAAATCTTCTGCGCCAGCGAGGTGTCGGCCACGTCCTCTACCTTCGACAGCGGTAGCGAATCGGAACTCAAAGCCAGCGTTAGAATCGGCGCGTCTGCCGGATTTACCTTGTTGTAGATCGGGGGATTGGGCAGATCGACAGGCAGATATGTCCCAGACGAGTTGATCGCCGCCTGTACCTGCTGCTCTTCCACATCGATGTTCTGATCGAGTCCGAACTGCAGCGTGATGACCGAGCTGCCAGATGAACTCGTCGACGTCATCTGGGTGAGCCCGGGCACCTGCCCGAACTGCCGCTCCAGTGGCGAGGTTACCGAAGACGCTATCACCTCCGGGTCCGCGCCGGGATAGAACGTCACTACCTGGATTGTGGGATAGTCGACTTCAGGAAGGGCCGAGACTGGCAACTGCATGAACGCAACCCAACCCACCAGCAGCACTCCCACCATTAACAGCGTGGTTGCAACCGGGCGGAGAATAAATATGCGTGAGGGATTCATGAGGCCTAGTCGCCGGGAGCTGAATTGCTGCCTGCTCCAGGTGCCGATGTACCATGCGAACGCCGTCCCGCCGATTCCGCCGCGCTCGATCCTCCCGGCCCAGCCGCCGGACGCTCCACCGCTCCCGTGACTGGCGCCGTCGTGTTCTTGCTCGGCGGACCGCCTCGCGGCTCAATGTGCGAGCCTCTCTGCAGCTTGTCCTGTCCGTCGGTGACCACCGTGTCGCCGGGAGAGACGCCATCCGTTACCACCGTGACGTCGCCCTGCGTCAGCGCAATCGTGACGGCCTTGTCCTGCACCGTCTTGTCGGGATTGACCGTATATACGAACGGGCCTTGAGGTCCGCGCAAAATCGCCGCCGTCGGCACCACGATGCTGTTCTTGCGTGTCTCGAGCAGCAGGTCGGAGTTCACGAACTGGTTCGGCCACAGCTGGTTGTCTTTATTGTCGAATACCGCTTTCAGCTTCGCCGTCCCGGTCGACGGGTCGATTTGATTGTCGATCGTCAGCAATTTCCCCGACGCCAGTTTCGTCTGGTCATCGCGGCTGAAAGCATCCACCTCAAGCGTCCGTCGGCGCATCTGCTGCGAAACGTTGGGTAGCACATCCTCGGGCAGCGTAAAGATCACCGCAATCGGCTGCAGTTGGGTCAGAATCAGCATCGGATTAGCGTCCGAAGCATGCACGATGTTTCCCGAATCCACCTGCCGCAATCCGACCCGCCCGGCGAACGGCGCCGTAATATGGCAATACGTGATGTTCAGCTTCGCCGAGTCGATCTGCGCCTGGTCGTTGCGCACCGTTCCATCAAGCTGATCCACTAGCGCCTTCTGCGTGTCGACCTGCTGCTGCGCGATGCTGCCCGAGGGAATGAGTGACGTATATCGCTCCAGGTTGAGCTTGGCATCCCGCAGTTGTGCCTGATCGCGGAACAACTGCGCCTGCATTTGCTCCACCTGTACCTCGAAAGGCCGCGCGTCGATTTCGATCAAAAGCTCTCCCTGGCGGACGTCCTGCCCTTCGCGAAAATTCACCTTCATGATTTGCCCGTCAACGCGGCTCTTGATATTGGCCGTGTTGAACGCGGTCACCGCTCCGAGCCCAGACAGATACACCGGGACGTCCTGCTTCTGCACCGGAGCCACGGCCACGGAAACTGCCCGCACCGGACCCGCCGCCTGTGCTTTCGACTTGGGGTCGGCCGCACTGCTGCAGCCAAGGGAAATCGCGCCAACTGCCGCAAGAACAATAATCGCCGCCAGGCTCTGCGCATTCCGCAGCTGGCGTCGTTTTTTATGACAATCAATGATTTTCACAAGGTTAGTCCGTCACCATCTTTGAGCCGGGTCCGGTGTGAACCCAGGGTATTAGACGTAAGCATTAAGACTCGGTTTGCCGCAACTCGCTGTTTGACCTGGGTAGAGCCGGCTAGCAGCCGGCTGTCGCGTGGGCACCTTTGCCCGCGCCTGTGGAAGCAGAGAGGACGCCCCACAGTTCCACCAATAGGCAGAACCGCGCCAATATAGGATCAACTGCGCGCCTATGGCGGGTCAATACTGGCGCAGAGGTTTTACATACTTTTACTTGTCTTGACTGTTCGTCAAACTCTGAGCGGAGCAGGCGCCGGATGCTGATTTTCATACTCCGCGATCTCCGCGTCATGCTGCAATGTCAACCCAATGTCATCCAGCCCATTCAGCAGACAATGTCTTACAAATTCATCGATCGGGAATTTGGCCAAGAATCCCTGATCGTCGCTTACCTCGCATTTCTCCAGATTGATCGTGACTTCGTAGTCATCGATGTCCTGCGCCCGCTTCATCACCCTGGCAACTTCATCGTCCTTCATCAGGACCGCCAGGAATCCGTTCTTGGTCGAGTTGTTGGCGAAGATGTCAGCGAACGACGACGAGATCACCGCGCGAAATCCGAAATCCGCCAGCGCCCAGACGGCATGCTCCCGCGACGATCCACACCCGAAATTCTTCCCGGCCACCAGCACTGTCGCGCCCTCGTACCGCGGTTCGTGCAACACGAAATCAGGATTCTTTTTCCCGTCTGCGCCAAACCGCCAGTCATAGAACAAAAACTGTCCAAACCCGGTCTTCTCGATCCGTTTCAAAAACTGCTTCGGGATAATTTGGTCGGTATCGACATTAACCCGATCCAGCGGCGCCACCCGCCCGTGATGCACTGTAAAAGGTTTCATGATCTCCCCTCACTTGTCATCCTGAGGCGCCGCTTTTGGCGCCGAAGGATCTGGGCGAGCCGCGCGATGCGTCGCGTTTTTTGCGACGCATAAATCGCGCGTCTGGCTCGCATCCTTATTGATATTTTGACTCCTACTCAAACTTCCACTTCCGAATATCCGTAAAATGCCCCTCAATCGCCGCAGCCGCCGCCATCATCGGACTCACCAGATGCGTCCGCCCCCCGCGCCCCTGCCGCCCTTCGAAATTCCGGTTGCTCGTCGACGCGCAGCGTTCCCCCGGCTGCAAAATATCGGGATTCATCCCGAGACACATCGAACATCCTGACTCCCGCCACTCAAATCCCGCATCGCGAAAAATCCGATCCAACCCTTCCTGCTCCGCCGCCCGCTTCACGGTCTGCGATCCCGGCACCACCATCGCGCGAACTTTCGAATTCACCTGATGTCCCTTGGCCACTCGCGCCGCCGCTCGCAGATCCTCGATCCGCGAATTCGTGCACGACCCAATGAACACCCGGTCAATCCCGATATCCTGAATCCTCTCGCCCGGCTCCAGTCCCATGTACTGCAGTGCGAGTTCGGTCGCCCGCCTGTCAGTTTCTTCCATTGCACCAATCTCTGGCACGCGCCCCGTCACCGGCGCCACCATCCCAGGATTTGTCCCCCAAGTCACAAACGGACAAAGCTGAGCCGCATCGATCTCCACGATCTTGTCGAACACCGCACCTGCATCGGAGGGCAAACTCCGCCAGTAAGCCTCAGCCTTATCCCAATCAGTCCCTGTCGGAGCAAACCGCCGCCCCTTCACGTACGCGATCGTAGTCTCATCCGGCGCGACCATCCCCGCTCGCGCTCCCGCCTCGATGCTCATGTTGCATAGCGTCATGCGCCCTTCCATCGAGAGCGCTCGCACCGCCGGCCCCATGTATTCGATCACATGCCCCGTCGCACCGTCAGTTCCAAGCTGCCCGATAACCCCCAGCGCCAGATCCTTTGCGGTCACACCGTCGGCAAGCTTCCCGCGCACGTCGATCTTCATCGTCTTCGGCTTCCGCTGTGCCAGGCACTGCGTTGCCAGCACATGCTCTACCTCCGACGTCCCAATGCCAAACGCCAGCGCGCCAAATGCTCCGTGCGTCGACGTATGGCTGTCGCCGCACACAATCGTCATTCCGGGCTGCGTCAGCCCCAGTTCCGGACCAATCACATGCACAATCCCTTGCTCCGGCGAATCCATATCAAACAGCCGGACCCCGAACTCCTTGCAATTCGCCTGCAGCGCTGAGATCTGCTTCGCTGCAATCAAGTCGGTGATCGGAGTTCCCCGCGGCTCGGTAGGAATATTGTGATCGACAGTCGCAACGGTGCGAGCAGGCTGCCGCACCTTCCGCCCTGCCGCCCGCAGTCCATCAAACGCCTGAGGTGAAGTTACCTCATGCACCAAATGCAGATCGATGTAGACAATCGGCGACCGGCCCGACGGAGTCGCAACCAGATGTGCATCCCAAATTTTTTCGAATAATGTGCGCGTCATAGTAGCGCCGGCATCCAGCCGGCTGTGGAACGGGCGATTGGCCCGTACTCCCCTTTATGGAACTGTGTCTATGTAGTCTTCCACAGCGCGGCAGATGTGAGCAAGGCGTTACCCAGTTGGGAGCCGGTTACGAATCTCCTCTGCGTCCTCCGCGGCTTTTCTCGGCGAACTCTGCAAGGTTTTAGCGCAGCCCGATTTACTCGAGCTTCGCAGAAAGGACGTAGAAACAAGCAGCTACGGAAGTTATTCTTCCGTGTCGGTCGCGGAAAATGCCCCGTTGGAGTCCGACGAAGCGCCCCAGACCACGCTACTGGCCGAGTCAGTCGACGATCCCCACACCACGCTGAATCCGGTCGCGGTGCTGCTGCCCCATACCACCGAGCTCCCCCACACCACCGAACTGCCCGACAGGTTCGCCCCCCAAACCAGGGATGAGCCCCACACGACCGACGAGCCCCATACCACGGCGGACGAGGCCACGGTGCCGTTGCCATTCGAAACCGTCACCATCCCAGTCCGGCTGTTGTACGTGGCCGTAGGAGACAGCGCCGCCCCGACGTTCGCAGGCGCGAGGTCAGTGTTAGACAAGGCCGCGCCCAGATCGACGTAACCGGCACCCACCGTGAACACATCGTAGGAAGAAAGATACGTCAGACCGGTCGCCGGGTCAGTCGCGATCGAATACGTTGGGAAGGTCTTGTACGCGGTCTTCATCAGACGCGCCTTCACCTGGTCCGGCGTAAGGTTCGGATTCTGCTGCAGCATCAGAGCCGCGCCGCCGGCAACGGCCGGAGTCGCCATGCTGGTGCCGCTCAGACTCAGGTAATCGTGCAGCGATGTGTTGCCTGCCACTGCGTTGTTCGGAAACAGGGTTTCCAGCGTGCTGCCTCGGGAGTCCGTCGAAACCACCAGGTTCCCCGGAGCCACCACATCAGGCTTTACCACGTGGTCGTACGTCGTCGGACCTTTCGAACTGTAGCTTGCGATCTGATCGTCCGTCCGCGAATATGTCCCCATCGCTTTCATCGCTCCGACCGTGATCACCAGCGGATCGTTCCCCGGCGCCGCAACGGTTCCGTAGCCATTGCTGCCATTCAGGCTGATGCGCCCGTAATTTCCGGCGGCTGCCACCACCACGATCCCGGCTCTCCACGCCGACTCTACCGCCTGGCACAACGGATCCTGCGCATAGCGCGAGAAGATGCCTCGTCCCAGAGACAAGTTGATGACTCGAATGTTGTAGGTGTTCTTCAGCGCAATCGCCTGCTGAATCGCGGCGATCACTTCGCTGTCGCTGCCCGCGCCGTTGGCGTCGAGCACACGCAGATCAATCATGTTCACGTTGGGTGCTACTCCCGCATATCGCCCGTTCGATTTGCTCCCATTTCCCCCGATGATGCCCGCCACGTGCGTGCCGTGTCCGTACAGATCCCACACCTGCTTGTGATTCAAGTAAGTCGTAGTTCCGGTGAAGTCTTGATGATAGAGAACGCGGGACACATTTCCGTTGGCAAGATCCGCGTGCGTATCGTTGACCCCGCTATCGATCACAGCAACCCCGATGCCCGTTCCATCGTAGGCCGCGTTCACCGCCGCAGTCACATTCATGGCCGCGTCGCTGTAGTCGTCCATGCTCTTCAGCGGATGGTCCAGGCTTACGAATGCCACTTCCGGATCGTTCGCCAGCGCCTGCAACGAACCCGCGGGCACTGTGAAAGCCGCTCCTCTGACGAGGCCCAGATGATGCCCGACTCTGCCGCCCATATTCTGCACTCGCGAGAATGCGGCCGTCTTCGGAGTCTGCTTGTACTGCACAATCACCTTCACTTGCTGGCTCGGACGCGCAGCAAAGCGGCTCATGATTCTCGCCACTTCCGGATCGACTCTGTCCGACGCTTTCATTCGCCGCAGGCTGGCGGCGTTCTGCTGTCCGAATACGGTTCCGGTCAACAGCAGTACCGCGAGGCTTAGGCGCTTTCCCCAAGCTGCGCTGTGGCGCTCGTTGCGCTTTCTGCGCGTAGTTGAGTTCTGCTTGCAAACCATCAATGGCACGCTCTCTGTCTTGGGGACGGTTGAGTAACAGGCTTCTATTGCAAGGTGAGAGCCAACGCAGGTGCTCATTACAAAGTCTTTACGTCGACCCCGAAACGGGATCACGAGTCACCTTGTCCCATCACAATGGGCGTGGGACGGGTTGTCCCAAGGCGCCCGGCTACAACGTAGAAGGATCGGATTTGTGGACTTGACGCGCTCTCTGGATCGCAGGAGAATACCGCATCCTTGGGGCAGTTCCTTCTTTACCTCTACCCAACTGAGAGACTCGCTCATGTGCCGAATCGGCTGGCTGTTCTGTGTGCTTCTCGCGTTCGCCGCATTCTGCGCTGCTCAAGTGACTCCTCCCCCGGGCTGGACCGTCCAGAACACCGCCAGCGCCGCCATTTTGTTCTCACCCGGCGAACCGTCGTCGCGAGTTGCACTCACTCTGCTGCCGCCAGAAAGTCCCATCGGCAACGTAAAGTCCTGGTTCGGCAATCAGGCTTTGGCGCTCGCCCAAGAATCAGGCCGTACTCTCGGCGCTACCGAGGTGACCGAGCAGGAAGGAATCCTTTTACGAGTGGTTCAGGTCGAGAATCAGAATCACATGAAGCTCCGTATGGTCTTTTACGGATACCGATCAGCCCGCGGTTTCTCGATTCCAATTTTGATGATCCCGCCGAAAGTCGGCGACCAGGATCCTCGCCTCGAAACGGCCAACCAATACGTGCAGCAACTCGCCGCGCAACAATTCGAGCTGTCCACAGCCCCCACGGCCGCTACGCAGCCCGAACAACCGGCCACAGGCTTGCGCCCAAAAACTGATATCGATCTCACCTACCACGCCAAGGCGATCATCCCCAAAGACCGCGATGTGCCGCTGAAGGGCGTGTATGTTTTTGTGGGCTACGCATTCGGTCCTTCCTACGGGGGCGTCGGTACCACCATGACGTGGGGCCAGCGCGCCACACAGCAATTGTTGTTGCTGTTCGCCAACGGTATCGTCGCCAAGGCAGATTTGAAAGGCGACAACCTCGCCGGACATCACCAGGCCGAAGGCTTCGCTACCCTGGACGTCGCCAACCCCGCTGCTGTCGCTGGCGCACCCTACGGTCACTGGACCGACATCGGCGACACGATTCACATCCAATGGAACATCGGAGGACCCACCGATTTAGCCAAAAAGGGGAACACTCTGGAAGGCAAGGGCGAGCGCTGGACGCCCTTTCAACTCGTCGAGGGGCAGCGCCTGGAAGGCACCTTCGTCAGAACAATGGAAGCAGGTCTGCGCTCTCAATGGATCGTATTGCACGAGAACGGCACTTTTGAGGGCGATGGCGTCAACGTCACCATGGGAGGTGAAATCGTCAGCCCCAACTTCCCCGCGCACGGCTCCGGAACCTACGAAGTCCATAAAGGCAGCATGATTCTGTTCTTCCAGAACGGATTCACCCAGGCCATAGCGTGCATCATCGACGCCGCTCCCAACGGCGACGCCCGAACCGTCCTGCTCAACGGTTTCCCATTCGAACGTGGGCGCTGAACCTCGGAACTCAGGGGAAGAATTTCATCTTGAGGACAAGCGCCCCAGCCAACAGCACGCTGCCCAGAAGTGCGTTCCACTCGCGATGCTTGAGATAGAGTCCCATCGAGAAGCCGCCCCCATCCTCAGCGCATCGTGCAGGCGTAAAGCGAGGCAGCATCCGCGGCACCCGCCGCGCGTACCCCTCGAATTCAGGAAACTTCTCTTTGAGGAATTTTTCCTCGCCGCGGATCACCGGAACATAAATCGCAAAGAACATCACGAGCAGCAGCGCGCCTACCCACCAACTCCGCGCCCCGACCGCAAATCCAATTCCGATCAGCAATGACCCCAGGTACAGCGGATTCCGTGTATAGGCGTACGGTCCCGAAGTCGCCAAGACTTCGTTCTTCCGCACGTGACCCGATGCCAGCGCACGAATTAAAAGCCCCGGCACAATCAGCACCGCGCCGAACCCAAGAAATCGCCACGTAGGCCGAGCCAGCCAGAAGTACAGCACCGCAAACACAAATCCCAGCGGCACTCGAATCCTGCGCGCGACCCGCGACCACTCAGCCACGCCCGACCTCCGCGGTTTTTCCGTCGAGCAGAGACTGTGCGGCTCTCACAACCTCCTCGACGCTAATTCCGAGCATCGCCTCATCCGTCCGCGGATTGCGCGCGTGGGTCGTCATACTTGCCGGATTTCGCAGCACCACACTTCGCGTGCCGTACGGCCCGTTGCGCGCCGGGTCCGTCGGACCGAAGATCGCCACCACGGGAACCCTCAATGCCGCCGCCAGATGCAACGGCCCCGTATCCCCACCAACGAACAGCCTCGCCCTTCGGGTGAGTGCGATCAGTTCGCTGATAGAACACTGGAACGCCCGAGCCGCACCCTCACTCGCCGCTTCGGCCGCCAGCGCAAGCTCCTCTTCGCCTGGCCCGTAATTCACCACCGACTGCACACCGCACTTCGCCATGGCGTGCGCCACGTGCCCATACCGCTCTGCTGGCCACCGCTTCGCTCCCCAACCCGCGCCCGGATTGAGAATCGCAAACTTCTCAATTCCAAACTCCCGCAACGTATGCTCAATTCTTTCCTCAGCCCCCACATCCCGGGGAAATTTACCCGCTGGTATAACCAGTTTCTTACCCACGAGCGACTCCACCACCGACAGACCCTGCTCAATCACGTGCTTCCCCCGCGCCGTCGCTTGCCGCGTGTACCACAATGCCGCAGCACTCTCCCGCGGTTCCCTCGTGCCGTAAACAACCGGAGCCCCCGACCATCGCGCCAGCACCGCCGACCGGATCGCTCCCTGCAGATCGATTGCGACCTCGTAGTGCGCCGCACGCACATCGTTCCCGACCCGCGCAATCTGCTCGATCGTGGATAACGGAAAGAGTGACTTGCGCCATCCTTTTAAGTTAACCGTGTGCATCCAGTCCACCAGTGGCCGCTGCGCCGACCGCGCTCCGCGTCTCGCCGCCCCCGGCGCGCATAACAGTTCCGCCCACCGTTCCTCGATGATCCATCCGATCATTGCCTCTGGATAAGCCTCACGCAATGCCTGCGCCGCCGGAAGCGTATGAATCACATCTCCCATCGCGCTCAGCCGCACGATGAGCAGGCGCCCGATTCTTCCGTCATCGGCGAAGCTCAAGCTTTCCTCGGAGAAAGACGCGTGCGAAGGATTTCACTGGTGGAATGATCTTTCGGATCGCCGACGATCTCAACTCTCCCCCCGCACTCAGCCACGATGTCGCGTTCGGGAACGGAGTCGGCCGTGTAATCGGTGCCTTTAGCCTGCACATCAGGGCGAATCTCTCGAATGATGGCGCGGACATCAAGCTCCGGAAACACCACGACGGCATCCACATCCGCCAGTGCTGCCACAATCTCTGCACGTTCGTGCTCCTGCATCACGGGCCGCCCTTCGCCCTTGAGGGTCCGCACGGAATCATCCGAATTTATCGCCACGACCAGCTTTCCACCCAGCGCCTTCGCCCCGTGCAGATAACGCACATGCCCCACATGCAGCAAATCAAAATTCCCGTTAGCCAGCGTGATGCGTTCGCCCGCGCGCCGCCACTGCTCCACCCGCTGGCGAAGCTCGCTTCGGCTCAGGATTTTGTTTCTTGTACTCAATGAGATCGTGTGGCCGGCGGGCTCTGTTCAATCGCGTGCAGCAACTCGTCCCGGGATACGGTCGCGGTGCCCCGTTTCATCACCACGATTCCACCCGCATAGTTGGCCACCTGTGCCGCCTCTTCGGTCGTCGCTCCCGCGGCCAGTGCCGCCGTGAACGCTGCAATCACGGTGTCGCCCGCACCCGTCACATCTGCTACCTGGTCCGAGCCATAAATCGGAATATCCACTGGCTTGTGCTTGTGATTGAACGCCGCCATGCCGTCGCGGCCGCGCGTAATGACCAGCGATTGCAGCTTCATCCGCTCCATCAACTGTTCCCCCGCTGCCAGCACCTTGCTCCAGTCCTGTCCGATCCGAATCCCCAACGCCTCTTCCACCTCAGGTTCGTTTGGAGTCGCGGCCGTGACACCTTCATACTGCAGCATGCGGTAGCGCGAATCGAGGACGATCGGCACCGATCCCAACTTGCCCTTCCCGCGCAGTGTGCTCACGATCGCCGGCGTCGCTGCCCCATATCCGTAATCGGAAACCAGCAGCGCGTCAGAGGCATGCGCATAATTGCGCGCCGCAAGATACAACTCGCGTGTGAGATGGCTGTTCGGCGCCTCCTCCGGTTCCCGGTCCACTCGCACCACCTGCTGCCGCGACGTATGCGTCATGCCCGCGAGAATCCGTGTTTTCGTAACGGTCGTGTAGCTCTTATCCTTCAACACGCCGCTTACCGCAATCCGCTTATGCCGAAAAAACTTGATCAACAGTCGTCCCGCTTCATCGTCACCCACGATGCCCACCGGCAGGACATTCACTCCCAGATCCGCCAGATTATTCGCCGCGTTCGCTCCGCCCCCAGGAACAATCGTCCGCTCGCGGTGCTTCAAGATCAAAACGGGCGCCTCCCGCGAGACGCGCGAAATCTCGCCGAACACGAACTCGTCCGCCACAAGATCCGCCAGTACTGTGATCGTGATGTTGGGGAACCCCTCAACAATCTTCCGGAGCCGTTCCCCTTCTTTCGGATGCTTCATCGTAGTGTTGTTTGGCGCGGGCGCTCTCGCCCGCGCGCGGTTCAAAGCGGCCGCAGCCCAAATTCTCTCATGCGCCGCTCCGCCGCTCCTGAATCTTGCGCAGCATGGTATCTACGCCGTTAGCCGCATCAACAAGTTCCATCCGAACCCGAACCACCGCCAGCGGCTCCAGCGCCGACAAATACGGTCCCAGATTCACCGCATCCTTCTCGGTGGTAACAAACCCTCCCGCCTGGCTTCGCTGCCTGAGCTCGAGCACTTCGCGCACGTCCTTCTCGTTATAGGCGTGATGATCCCGATAAAACGCCTGCGCCGCCGGTTCGATATTGGCCGCCCGCAGCTGCAAAAGAAAGTTCTGCGGCCGCGCAATTCCGCAAAAGACAACCGGTCGCGCCGGTATACCCTCGGCAACAATCCCACGCTTCACCCGCCACACCAGCTTCCCCTGAAGTGAAAATGCTTCCTCGGAAGCTCCACTCGCCAGCACCACGGTATCCGCCCGCCCCAATGCAGTTAGCGGTTCTCGCAGCCGCCCTGCCGGAAGCAGTCGGTCGCTCCCATCCTGTGGTGTAACCAGCACGATATCGAAATCCCGCGCCAGTGCCCGATGCTGAAACCCATCATCCAGCAAATGCAATTGCGCCCCGAACTTGGCCTCGGCAAAGCGCCCAGCCTCATATCGATCTTCACCCACAATCACCGGAACTTGCAGCCTGCGAGCGATCAGCAATGGCTCGTCCCCAAACTCCTGGGGCAGGCCAGCCGGATCCACCAGCAGCACTCCCCGGCTCGCGCGCCCATACCCTCGCGAGAGGACGTCGAACTTCACCCCTCGCGATTGCAGCAACTCCCCGAGCAGCATCACAAATGGAGTCTTGCCCGACCCGCCGGCCGAGAGATTTCCCACACTGACCACGGGTCCGTTGAGGCGCCGAGCCGGCAGCCGCTTGCGGTCGTAGAGCGCGTTGCGCGCCCGCACGGCAACTCCGTAGATGCTGGAGAGTGGATTCAATCTTTATGTGCTGCCCGCAGCGTGGTTACCCGGAAGTCGTCATGCAGTGCGAGCAAGCCCTGCAGCGCCTCCAGCGTTCGCGATGTCGCACCCATCTGCGAAAGTATCGTCTCTTTCGCGCGCCGTCCCAGCGCCGTCCGTTCGGCGTCGGAGTCCATCAAGTGCATCAACATAAGCGGCAACTCTGCCAATCCCACGATCCGCACCGCATCGTGGCTCTGGAACAATCCAACAATGTCCCGAAAATTCTCCGTGTGATTTCCGGTGACAATCGCCACCCCATGCTGCGCCGGTTCGATAATGTTATGCCCGCCGCGCGGCACCAGGCTTCCCCCCACAAACGCCACATCTGCGAGGGCGTAAAGCGCCGCGAGTTCCCCAATCGTGTCGACCAGCAACACTCCGCCCGCCAGCGATTCTCCCTGCCACCGCGATCGCCGGTGCGCCGCGATTCCCATTTCCTGCAGCAAAGAAGCAACCGCCTCAAACCGCTCGGGATGTCTCGGCGCAAGGATCATCACCGCCCGCGGATGACTCACCAGCAAATTCTCAAACGCCCGCAACAGAAGGGGCTCCTCATCTTCTACGCTGCTTCCGCACACCAGCACCGGCCCCGCTCCCTCCGCCGCCAAAGAATGCCGAAGCGTCTCAACAATCGCTGGCGGTGCCGGCGAACTGACATCGAACTTCAAATTCCCCGAAACATGCACGCGTCCCGCATCGGCGCCGATCGACTTCAGCCGCGCCGCGTCCTGTTCGGTCTGTGCCAGAAATAGGTCCACACCTGCGAGCATGCGCCGCAGAGCCCACCTGAATCGCTGATACCGCGGCCACGACCGGTCGGAGATACGAGCGTTCACCACCGCAACCCGCGCTCCGCTGCCGTGCGCGATCCGCAGGAAATTAGGCCAAAACTCGGTCTCAGCGAGCACGACCATCGCAGGCCGCAGTGCCCGCATATACGGCCGGATCGCGAACGCAAAATCCATCGGGAAGTAGAAAACATTCTCCTCGCCGAATCGTTTGCGAGCCAGATCCTGACCTGAGTCCGTCGTAGTCGAGACCACAACCCGCCACTGCGGGAATTGACGACGTATCTGCCCAACCAGCCCACCGACGGCCAGCACCTCGCCCACCGAGACCGCATGGATCCATATGGTCGGGTGCCCGGAGCCACTCTTCAACCTCGCTGGCACCTTCCCCATACGTTCCGAAAATCCGCGCCAATACTTCCCGTAGCGCAAAATCTGGTAGAGCCAAAAAGGCAAGCTGAGCGGCATCGCCAGCGCCAGGGCCAGACTGTAGAAGAGGTAACTCAAGTTGAGCCATTCTAAACCGCGCCCTCGGCACCATGACGGCTTGCCTTCTATAATGAGCGCATGCAGCGCATGTCATTGCGTTCGATCCGTCGCATTTCCGCAGTCGCAGTGTTCACCCTGCTAGCTCCGATTCTGCTGATCGCCGGCAAGAGCTTTGTGAAGCCGGTCGCGAAGACCGCATTCAACTATCCCGCGCACGACCTTCATCGCGACGAGAAGGTTTCTATCGCCGCCGACCCCTACGACAATCCCGAGAAAGCCAAAATCTTCACCATCAATTTCGCTGATCACGGATTCCTGCCCATCTTCTTCATCGTCACCAATGACGGCGATCAACCCGTTTCCATCGTCCGCATGCAAATCAAGTTGATCACCGCTAACCGCTCCAAGCTCACGCCCATTGGTACCGACGATCTCTACCGTCGCCTGTCGAATCCCCAAGCCAAGACCGGCACCAACAACCCGCTTCCATTTCCGCGCAAGGTGAAAGGCGGTGTCACCAAGCAGCAAATGGATGAGATCGAATCTTCACAGTTCGCCGCTCGCGCCGTCGAACCCCACACCACGCAATCCGGATTCGTATTCTTCGATGTCTCCGACCTAAACTCCCCGCTGCGCAACGCGACGATCGATATCTCGGGATTAGCAGACGCAAAAGGAAATGAGCTCCTATTCTTCGAGATCCCGATGGACAACTACGTAAACGCCCCTATGAATCCGTAACGAAGCGGTGATGTTTGCCGTTTTTCCTTCGTGTACCTTAGTGCCCTTCGTGGTTAATGGTTCTTAGGCCGCGTAGAGACGGCCGCCTCGGCTGTCCGGCAACGTGGAGCGAGCCGCTATAATCGTTACTTCCATGGCCACCACCGTCGAGAAATCCATCGCCGCTCACCCCAAGTTCGAGCCCGTCATCGGACTGGAAGTTCATGTCCACCTCCTGACGGCGACCAAGATTTTCTGCTCCTGCTCCACTCGCTTCGGCGCTCCGCCCAATACCAACGTCTGCCCTGTCTGTCTCGGGATGCCCGGTGCCCTGCCTGTTCTCAACATGAAAGCAGTCGAGTTCGCCACACTGGCGGCCATGGCCCTGAACTGCCGCATCAACGAAACCTCCATCTTCGCCCGCAAGAATTACTTCTATCCCGATCTCCCCAAGGGATATCAGATCTCGCAATACGACAAACCACTCGCCGAGTTCGGTTTCATCGAGGTCCCCTCCGAGGCCGGCAAGAAGAAAATCGGCATCACCCGCGTCCACCTCGAAGAAGACGCCGGCAAGAGCCTGCACGAGGGATTTCCCGATGCCGAAGAGAAGACGGCGATCGATCTAAACCGCACCGGTGTCCCCCTGATCGAAATCGTCAGCGAGCCCGACATCTCCACGCCCGACGAAGCCTACGAGTATCTGACTCGCTTGAAAGAGATCATCCTTTACACCGGCGTCAGCGACTGCAACATGGAAGAAGGCTCCCTGCGCTGCGATGCCAACATCAGCGTGCGTCCCCACGGCCAGAAAGAGTTCGGCACAAAAACCGAAATCAAGAACGTAAACTCCTTCCGCTTCATTCGCGAAGCCCTCGAATACGAAATCGGACGCCAGATCGACGTCATCGAGTCCGGCGGCAAGATCATGCAAGAGACGCGTCTCTACAACCCCAACGAAGGCAAGACCTACGGTATGCGTTCAAAGGAACAAGCGCACGATTACAGATATTTCCCGGAACCAGATCTCCTGCCGTTAGTCGTCGACGAGAACTGGAAGAAAGAAATCGCCAACGCTCTCCCCGAACTCCCCGAGGCCCGCCGGGCCCGCATGGTGAAGGAATACGGCATCACCGAATACGACGCGCAGGTTCTAACTTTTTCCAAGTCCCTCGCCGATCAATTCGAGCAGGCAGCGAAGGCTGCGAAGAATGCCAAGCGCGTCGCCAATCTCGTGCAAGGCGAATTGATGGGCCGATTGAAAGCCAAGGGAATCAGCATCGAGCAGTCACCCATCTCCATGCAAGGCGTCGCCGCCTCCGCCGATCTCGTCGAAGCCGCCACCATCTCCGGCAAGATGCTCAAAGACCTCTATGACCTCTCGTTCGAGCGCGGCAAGGATTTCCCTGCAGTCTACGAGGAAGAAGGCCGCCCCCAGCAGTCCATCGATCGCTCAGCGCTGGAAAAGGTGATCGACGAAATCCTGGCTGCAAACCCGAAACAGCTCGAACAGTATCGTGCCGGCAAAAAGACGATGCTCGGCTTCTTCGTAGGCCAGGTCATGAAAGCCTCCAAAGGCCAAGCAAGCCCCCAGCTTGTGAATGAGTTGCTGGCCCAGAAGCTCGGATAATTGGCGCACGC
This sequence comes from uncultured Acidobacteriota bacterium, assembly GCA_963836945.1. GTDB lineage: Bacteria > Acidobacteriota > Terriglobia > Terriglobales > Acidobacteriaceae > Sulfotelmatobacter. The sequence goes on along the minus strand of CAWILL010000014.1, from coordinate 451,354 downwards.
TTGAGTTTCCATAATCACGAACGCGGGGATGCTTCGGGGAAGAGCGGCCCTTCAGGGCCGCGTTAGGGGCTTCAAAATGATGCGGGCTTCAGCCCCAGTACGGAATGCCATCTGATCACAACCGCTCCAAAGGAACCAGTATTACTCCGTCCCTGTGACTTTGGTCATCTGATCTTCCCTCCCGCATCCCGATAGCATGACTTTGGACCCGACTGTCTCCATGCGGGCCCTCGGAGTCTCGTCTTAAGCAGGGACGGGTTGGGAATGCAATGCAACCCTGATCCCAGCCGCGAAGCGGCGAAAGAATGCAGCCCACGGCGTGAGCCGTGGGGAGGCAAGCGGTCCGAAGCGGAAAATGAGCCAGCTCCGAAGGAGCGAAAGAAACGCCACGACAAACTAATTTTGGGGTTTGCCATGAAACTCAAAATCGACCGCATCATCAGCATCGCGACCTTGATCGCAGCCCTGGTCGCCATCATCCTGGTCCTAAAGAAGCCCGCGCCCGTGGCCCAGCCCCAGGCTCCCGCGGCCGTCGCCCAACACGCGCAATCTTTCGACCAGAAGATGGCCGATTTCCAGCAGGCCACCCAACAATCTCAATCAACCAACGCGCAGCCATCCTTCACACCAGATCCTGCCCAGCCCGCCTCCCTCGCCGCGAAGCCCGAGGTCCACATCAACTCCGACGAAGTCAGCGCCGTGCTCGCGCAAACGCTAGGCAGCGCAGGAGCCCAGGGACTCACCCCAACCTCCAACGTCGGCAGCGGCGCCCCGGTCATTAAAGATCAGCAGGTGAGTATGGATGGCGACCAGGTCCACGGCCAGTTCCTCACCGAAATCGGCGGCAAAGATGTCTGGATCACCATCTCCGGCCACATTGGGGAAAAAGACGGCTACGCCACTTTCGATCCCACGGAATTCAAAGTCGGAGATCTGAATGTACCCGTATCGCTGGTGAACCCCGCACTCCAGAAAAAACTCGCCGAGCAACGCGATCGCCTGAGACTCCCCGACGGAGTCGGCACCATGAAGGTCGAAAACGGCGAACTAGTGATGCAGGGGAAGTAAGACAATTGCAGACTGAGGATCTCAGACTGCAGATTTCATTCGCAACTCAATCTGCAATCTGAAATCAAAAATCCGAAATGCCCACGTGGAGCGAATCCCCTTCAATTGTGCTTGATGAACTTCCCATTCTTCTGCCCCGTTAGCGAGTTGTAGATCGTCTCCAGAAATACATCCGCGTTGATCATGTCCCCCGCATACTTCTTCCATGGATCAAGCATCTTCGCCTGCTTCATCTGATCAAGCGTCTTGCCGTCCTTGATCGCCTTCGCAACAACGTTGCGCGTACCTTTCAGCATATCCAGATACGCTCGAACATCCGCCACACTCGATATCGATCCATGCCCGGGAATGATCTTCACGTCTGCCGGTACCTGCGCAATCACCTTCTCCACGCCATCGATCATGCCATCGATGCTGCCGCCCGAATCCACGTCGATAAACGGAAATCCATACGTCACAAAGTCGTCGCCCATGTGCACGACATTCGACTTCGGAAAGAAAATGACCGAGTCCCCGTCCGTATGCCCCGCCGGAAAATAAAGTGCCCGGATATCCTCCCCATTCAAATGCACCGTCACATCGTGATCGAACGTGATGATCGGCAGCGCCTCCTTCGCTGCGGGCTTCGCGTCAAAGTGAACCGATGCGCCATTCCCGGCTGCACCGCCCGACTCCAGCCGCTTGCGCACATTGTCATGCGCAATAATCGGCGCCTGCTTCTGGAAGTACGCATTCCCGCCCGTGTGATCTTCGTGGTAATGCGTGTTGATGATGAATCGCACCGGCAGAGCCGTGATCCCCTTCAACGCCGCCTGGATCTTGTCGGCCAGCGGTGCATACTGATCGTCCACCACCACAATGCCGTCTTCACCAACCGACGCGCCGATGTTTCCGCCCGCGCCCTGTAGCATGTACACGTTCCCCGCCACCTTCGTGACCTTGATCTGCACTTTGCTGAAGTCCTGATCCTGAGCGGCCGCCAGGGCCACCATCGTCACCACTGCGATGAGCACAATCCGAACTTTGTCCACGCGCATGAACCTTCTTTCGGTTGGCGAGTCAGCCGGGCATTTTAATGGAAAGTTCCGCAACTACCAAGGATTGCCTTGATTGCTTGAGGATGGCACAGCCTCTCCATCGTGCGACGGCGGCGTTAGCCTTGCGTCACAGACTGCGGAGGAGCCGCGTAGCGCGGAATGTGAGAGCCCGACACGGCAGTGCCGGGAAAATGGAAATGGAGCAAACTAAGTCCGCTTTCCGCGGGCACGCTTTGCAGGACTTCCTACTCCGGGCTCAAACTATCAAACATCTTCCACAACTTGTCCGCCGTCGGCCGATAAATCACCCATCCCGTCCCCTGATCGGAAGTCTCCCGAAACAGTAACTCACCGCGGTTGTCTCCGTCGGCATCAAGCGCGTCAATCAGCTCCAGCCGCGGTGTCATATCCAGATGGAACTTATCCGTAATCCCCACATGCAGCTTGTGCAAATTCCCGTAAATATCCGGATACGCCACGAGCACCACCGAGTACTGTATCTCCGATTCAACCTCCGAGTGCGCCACTCCCGCCGCTGGCGGAGCCTTGTGCCCCTCCGCCGTGAGAACCATCACCGGCTGATTCGAAAGCCACAAATCATACGCAACCATGTGCACGTTTTCAAGAATCGGATCTTTCACCGTATTCTTCGCTGCCCCCGGGCGCACCGTCTTCACCGCCGTGTCAGCCTTCGCTCGGGCCGCGATGTAGCCGCGCAGCTGTTCCTTCGCAAGATCCGTCATCTGCTTGCGCCGATCATCTTCCTCCCCCTTCAACCACTGAAAGACGAACGAGTGGATCTCGGGTCCGCGTGCATCGGAAATCGCCGGGATCAGCTGCACATCTCCCTGCGTAGCGACAGCAGTCTTGCTCAAATCAGTCGATGTCGACTTCACGCCAACCTTGCTATATCCCGGCACATCCTCATCCGCAACCACTTGCGGCGGCTTCCCGCGCCGCAGTCGCGGACGGTTCGCTTCACTGGCTCCGCTGTCCGATGCCGGCACGTTTGCCTTATCGTCCGCCTTAGACTGACCCGCCTTCGCATCACCAGCCTTGGCCTCGCTGTCCGACCCCGACGGCTTTGCACCTGGCCCCGAATCGGCTGGCGGCTCCGGGGCCGACGCCGGTTTGCTCAACCGCGGCGGCTCGTCACTGGATGGCCCACTCGACTTGGGCGCACTCGCAGGCGCGCCCGATCCCGCTGGCGCATTCCCCGACGATGGCGCTGCACTGTCCGGTGGCTTATCCTTCGCCGACGGGTCCCGCGTCAATCTTGGTGGTCCCTCGCTGCTATCGATTCCGACCGGCACCGGTTCGGCTTTCGCAGCTTTCGTGTCCGGCTCCGATCCGTTCGGACGAAATGCCCCCGTCCCGAGCCAAGAGGCCAAAGCGCCCGGCGCGGAACTATTTCTGTGCAGCGCGCTCGACACCGTGAACAATCCCAGCGAATTTCCCGCGCGCTCCGCCTCATAGACCGTGCCCGAGTCCAGCGCCATGGGAACCGGATCTGCCTTGTATGCGCTTGCGTCCCAGAACTTCCCGTTGATCAAAATCGCCACCGGCACCAACGATGCCTTCCCATTCGCAGTCATCTGCAGCACTCCCACTGCCCGCGGACCGGAATCTTTCTTCTTCGGAGCCTTTCTCTCTCCCGGGATAATCTGCGGCCGCTCCTCCTGCGCAAGCGTCACAATCTTGCTACCCGCAACACACGCGACAAGCGTAACCAGTACCGCACTGCCCCCGGCAACTCGACGTTGTAGAATCTTCCAGAAAGCGGATCGCCCCATAACTGGTTGGCTGGTTCGGATTTTTACTTCTGATCTGGCGTTAGGTATTGTCATGAAAGTTAATGATAAAGCCCCTGAGTTTATTCTGCCGGACGAGAACGGCAAAGATGTATCGCTGAAAGACCTGCGCGGTAAAACCGTCATTCTGTTCTTCTATCCCCGCGCCAGCACGCCCGGTTGAACGGTAGAAGCTCGCGGGTTCCGCGACTCATATAAACAGATTCAAAAGACCGGCGCCGTGCTGCTTGGCATATCCCCGGATAAGTCCTCGGCGCAAAGAAAATTCGCTGACAAGGAAGCCTTGCCGTTCACCTTGCTGGCCGATGCCGACAAAAAAGTCGCCATCGCCTTCGGCGTTCTGCAGGAAAAGAACATGTACGGCAAGAAAGTCATGGGCATCGCCCGAACCACATTCATCATCGGCCCCGACGGCAAGATCCAGCACATCTTCGAAAAGGTAAAGCCCAACATCCACGCCGAAGAGGTCCTGGCATACCTGAAAGAGTCAGTAAAGAACAAGTCTTGAGCCGACAAGAGTCCAAAGGGTGCCCCATCCTGGTCGCGCATTTTGCGACAGCGTGGGGATTTTGACTTCTCTCTGATCTTGCTGAAAAGATACCGTGGTCTACCGTTGCGCAACGAATACTCCGCTAGGAGCGGCCGCCTTCGGCCGTCAAGCCAAGCGCAAGTGTAGGGACGGACGCCTTCGTCCGTCCCGCGGGCAAAGCCCGCGTTCGACCGCATGCGGAGTTGAATCAGCAACCCAGAGCGACTCTGCGGCGGTGTGGCTCGGCGGACAAGCCCCAGTCATCCCATTTACCATTTCCCCTGCATGCCCCGTTCGAAACCCCCGAGCGCCCCAACCGGAATCCATCCCCTCCCCCGCGCCTTCTTCACTCGCGACCCCCGCCGCGTAGCCCGCCACCTTCTGGGCAAGATCCTGATCCGAGACCTCCCGGCTCTAAAACTCACGGCCCGCATCGTCGAGGTCGAAGCCTACCTCGGCACCGAAGATCCCGCTGCTCACTCCGCCGCCGGCCGCACTCTGCGCAACGCCGTGCTGTTCGGCCCTCCCGGCCATGCCTATATCTACTTCATCTACGGAAATCATTACTGCCTCAACGTCTCCTGCGAACCCGAAGGCAAAGCGGGAGGCGTCCTCTTCCGCGCACTGGAGCCCCTCTCAGGAATCGAAGAAATGGCACGATCTCGACATATCGAACTTCGGGGCCCCCAAGACTGGCCCAAACTCACCGCCGGTCCCGGTCGCCTTTGCCAGGCCTTCGGCATCACGCGCCTGCGCGATAACGATCGCGATTTGACATCTCCAGAGGCCGGCCTCTGGATCGGCGACGATGCCTGCCGTCCGCGCCGGATTGCGGTGACCCCTCGCATCGGCATCACCAAAGCCGCCGACATGCCTTTGCGTTATTTCATCGCCGGAAACCGATTCGTCTCCGCCACCAAACGATCCCCCGTCTCCATCCCTGCGGACTTAAGACCATTCCGGCGCAAAGATGATCCTTGACAACAGGTGTACACTTGCGTTCGGGCTGGAACAGGCCACAAGCCTTGCCGGCCAAGGCTTGTGGCGAGATCGCTTTTTTGGGGAACCGATTCAGCTTGCGCCTCGGGTTTAGCCGCATCCCTTCTCGAAGATGCGTCATCTTATCGGTCAGGAAACTCCGCGTGCATCGTTTCGTTGGAACCGGTCCTCTTGTCTCGGTGCTCCTCCTGATCGCGGCTTCGACTCCAGCGGTCCTCGCAGCCGAACGCGGAAGCGTCAGCAATCCGCAGCCTCCTACCTACATCCTTGTCGGATTCGTCGGCGGATTCCTCCGCCACGACAATGCGCACCACAACCCCGTTAAGGTCGCACGGCTTCTTCAGCAGAATTCACCCAAAGAAGCTTACATCGAAGTTTTCGAGAACCGCCACCGCAAGACAGCGCTCAAAACGATCCTTTACTTGCTTGATGCAAACCATGACGGCGTGCTGAGCGACGATGAAAAGGCCGCGGCGCACATTATGCTCGTCGGCCACAGCTGGGGCGGCTCTGCCGCGGTGATTCTCGCGCGCGAACTGAATCGCCTCGGCGTCCCAGTGATGCTGACCGTTCAGGTCGATAGCGTCGCCAAGCCCTGGCAGAATGATGCCGTCATCCCTGAAAACGTGGCGGCAGCAGTCAACTTCTACCAGCCACACGGAATTATCCATGGCCGCTCCACAATCAAGGCTGCGGACGATTCCAAAACCCGGATCCTCGGGACCTATCGTTTCGACTACCGGCAGACGCCCGTCCGCTGCGAAGGATATTCCTGGTTCGATCGCATCATCACCCCAAGTCACATGCAGGCCGAATGCGATCCCCACATCTGGACGCAGGTCGAAAATCTCGTCCTGGAGCGCATGACGCCCGAACCCAGCCGCCTCGCCGCCAATCCCGCTCCTTAGATAGCCAGGTACTGAGAAATGTCAACGCGAGCCGATTTGAAAGGGCTTCCAGCCGTGCCACCAAAGGCCGCAACGTCACCCGGCTCTAGCCGCCGAGGGACGCTATCACGAGTGAGTTTCTGGCAGCGCCCTAGAAACGATTCGTGCAACTTTTAACCTGAAATCGGGTTCTCAACGAGTATAGGATTACCCCTGCGGCAACCCAGCCATCCTGACATTGCCGGCGGAAGGTGCCTTATGAACAGATCCAGCTTGCTGAAAGCCCTTCTCTCAGGAACCACGTTCCTTGGTCTCGTATTCCTTTCCGCGTCCGCTTTCGCTCAGCATGGCGGTGGTCACAGTGGCGGTGGCGGAGGCTCGCACGCCGGGGGCGGTGGAGGTTACCACGGCGGCAGCCCCTCCTCTGGCGGCTACCACGGCGGCTATAGTGGCGGCTATCATGGCGGTGCTTCCGGCTTCAGCGGTCGGGGATCGTCCGCCGGGCCTGGCGTTAGTTCCCGTGTCCCAGGCGGTGCAAGTGCCGGACATCCATGGTCTTGGGAAGGTCACAGCTCCCGTGACACATCTCCCGGATGGCATCAGTTCGCGTCCGGCAACTCCAGGACGGTAGGTCGGGAAGGAGTGGGCGGCGCTGCGACCCGGTCCAGCGCTTCCTCCATGGCAGCAAGGTCTGCCACCATGCCGGCTCACTCCGCTGTAGCCGACGGACAATGGCACTCCTTCGCCGCACCACGCACCGAGATTGCTCGTGCGTCCACAACCACGACCTTCAACCGCGCCGGCTTGGTCTCCAGCAATCTCGCCTGGCACGGCAACAATTGGGGTGGATGGCGCGGAGGCTGGCGAGGTGGCTGGGGTTGGGGATGGCCCGGCTGGAACTGGGGCTGGGGATGGGGTTGGGGTTGCTGCGGTTGGGGTTGGGGAGGCTGGGGAATCGGCTGGGCCTCTTGGGGTCCATTCTGGGCATGGCCCTCCTATTGGTACAACCCCTGGATCTACGCCGATGTCTCGGCGGCCTATGTCCTTGATCCCTATCCAGGATAAGAGGGCCGTGTCGGCTTGTGGATACACGCATTTAGCCTAGCGGTGGAGCGGTATAGCCGCGCGTAGCAACGTGGAATCCATGCGTCGTTGTTCGCGCCATCCAACACTCTGAGCTCCTCCCTGCCCGTTTGAGCAATAGAAAAGGCGCGACCTAAAGGCCGCGCCTTTCAAATTTCTACTCTCTACTTTCAAAATAGCAAATTAGGCGTATTTACCCGGAAAAATTCCAAACTTTATTTTCCGAGTCTTTCCAAGCACTTAACTCCGATCGTGTAGTTTCTGCCTATTGACAAGATTTCCTCCGATCTTAATGCGAGACCGCTTTCACCCGCACCAGAGCTCTCGAGGTTTTTTCCTTCGTGATCCTTAGTGCCCTTCGTGGTTATCGCTTTTAGCCGGCCCCACCAGAACATTGTCGATGAGCCGCGTTCCTCCGACATAAGCCGCCACCGCCACCAGCCCCCCACTCGATACATCCGCCACCGGATCGAGCGTATCCGGATCCACAACTTCGAAATAATCCAGCCGAACCGCTCTCTCCTGCGCAAACTCCTCGCGTCCCGCGGCCACCAGACGCGCCGCATCCCTCTCGCCCGATTCCACCAGATGCTTCACGCGCTCCAACGAGCGATGCAGCGCCAGCGCCCGTTTCCTCTCCTCCGCACTCAAATAAGCGTTCCGCGAACTCATCGCCAACCCATCCGCCTCACGCACGATCGGACAAACCACAATCTCCACCGGCAGATTCAAATCCCGCACCATCCTCCGGATGATCGCCACCTGCGCCGCATCCTTTTGCCCGAGAAACGCCTTGTCAGGTTCAACGATGTGAAACAACTTGGCAACCACTGTCGTGACCCCGCGGAAATGTCCAGGCCGCGAGCCCCCGTCCAGCTTCCCGCTCAACTCCTCCACCGTCACCCACGTCACCGCGCCCGCCGGATACATCTCTTCCACCAACGGCGCAAACACGAACTCCACTTCCTCACGCTCCAGCATCTCGCAGTCGCGCTCAAACGACCGCGGATACTTCGCGAGATCTTCACTAGGCCCAAACTGCGTAGGATTCACAAAGATGGAAACCGCCACCGCACCGCGAGCCGTCCGCGCGGCCCGCACCAGCGACAAATGCCCCTCATGCAACGCCCCCATCGTAGGGACCAATGCGAGCGGCCTTCCGTCGCGCCGCACCCCCCGCGAAGCAGCCCTCATCTCGTCAATCGTCGAAAAGATTTTCAAGGTTTGAATGTGGGGACAGTCGCCTTCGGCTGTCCGTCGAGCAAAGCTCGACGTGCCTTTGGCTGATGGTGAGTAAAGCGGCGGCGCATCACGCCGCCGGCACCCACTCAATCGCGATATGCGCCCCCTGCAGCAATCCGCCCACAATGCCCTTATTGCGGCGAATCGCCACACTATCCCGCTCGGAACGGACCACGCCAGCTTCTGCTGCCGCAACGACGCGTCCATAAGGCCAATTCGAAGCGGGCAATTTCGCCAGCGCAGGCAGCAACTCGTCCGGCTTCATCACGATCTCCGCGCTGTCGGCTACATCGAACAGCGCCACTCCATCCGCGCGCACGATCAGGTAAGGATTGCGCCAGTTCCTCATATTCCGAATGTGCTCGTACTTGGCGGAGTCTGCCGGAGGGATCGCTTGCAGAATGGTCTGAGGATCAGGCTCCTGTGGTTCCGGCTGCTTCGTACACCCGGCCAAAGCGGACAGAAAAATCAATAGCCACAACGCTCGCCGGGTGATCACTATCGGTAATACCTCGCGGTTGCGGGAACATCACTCTTCGCCGCCCACACCAGCGCCACGATCCACCCGATCACGCTCCATCCCAGAAACAGGTTCAGCAGAAAGATCGCCAGCAGATCGCGCTTGCTCCGCGCCAGCGCAACGATTGACGGCAAAAAATACATCAACGTGCCGAAGCCAAAGAACGGGAAAAAGAAAAAGTGTGCAAGAACCATAGCTACCTCCCAATAGCGTAGCACTCACCGTTATCTCGGTGAATCAGGGATACGAAAGAAACCATTACCACACGGGAATGATACGGAAAACAATCCGCTCAAGTTCCAATTCCGCAGCGAAGTGAAATTTCTGTTTCCAAAATAGCTGCAGGGTGCCCCATCCTTGTCCCGCCGCTTTTTGGCGGGACAGGGTGGGGATTTTGACTTCGTAGCGAACCCATCCAAAAGTTTTGCGTGAAAGCGAAATCGTACCCTCACCGGGCCAGTGTAAAGCCTTAAATCCGCGTTCCTCCGCGCAGTCCGCGGAACCGAAGTCACCGCCCCATCGCCCGCTTCCGCGCCAGCACCGTCTCCAGCGCCGCTCGTGTCTCCTTCGGCAGATGATACGACTCTTCATCGGAAGGATAGTGTCGCGACCGCACATCCGCCCGAAACGCCTGCACAGCATGAGTGACCAAAGCCGCCGCATCCCCATACCGCCGCACGAACTTCGCAGGCGGACCAAACGTCAGGTTCAGAATGTCGTGAAACACCAGCACCTGCCCATCGCACTCCGGCCCCGCGCCGATCCCGATCGTAGGCGTGCTCACCTCCGCCGTAATCATGGCAGCCACTTCCCGCGGAATACCTTCCAGATAAAGGCAAGCCACTCCCGCGCGATCCAGCGCCACCGCATCGCGCATCAGTTGCTCGATTCCACCCAGATTCTTCCCCTGTACTTTGTAGCCGCCCATCACATTGACCGACTGCGGAGTCAGCCCGATATGTCCCGCCACAGGGATCTCGGCATCAATGATTCGTCGAATCAAGTCGGCCCGCCGCTCGCCGCCCTCCAGCTTCACCACTTCGGCGCCGCCTTCTTTCACGAAGCGCGCCGCATTGAGAATGGCGTCTTTGGGATCAACCTGGTACGACCCGTAAGGCATGTCAGCGATGAGTAGCGCATTCTTCACGCCACGCCGCACGGCCTTCACGTGATGCAGCATCTCGTCCATCGTGACCGAAAGCGTGTTCTCGTACCCGAGCATGGTTTGCGCGAGGGAATCCCCCACCAGCACCATCTCGATGCCAGCCTCGTCGACCAGACGCGCCGTGGCGTAGTCGTAAGCGGTAAGGCAGGTAATGGGATCGTGGCGGAGTTTCTGCTCGCGAAGAGAGGTGGTAGTTACCTGATGGCCGGAACCGTCAAACAGACGGCCCCCGAGTGGGGTCAAACTCATGATGTCCTCCAGTGCCCCTCCGGCTAGCCGGATAGAGCCTGTGCACGCATCGTGGCGTCTCTACCTTTGGATGACGCTAAGCGGTATTTTAGCTGGAAATAACAAGAGAGTCGATGAGTTTTCGGCCACTTGCTGCCGTATGAAACGCTGGAGTCGAGCAGCCTGCTCGCTGACGCTTCTTTCGTGACATCTGTATTGACATTTATATTGACATTATGTCAGCATAGGAAACGTGACGCAACAATATGAGAACGACCTCTCAACGGCACTCGCCGAGTTGAACCAGTTGATGGCTTCCCGTGAGGCCCTTGAGGCCCAAATTGCGAGGCAGAAGAGAAAAGTCGCCGCTTTGCAGGAACTCGTCGAGTCCAACGACGGCACCAAGGTTGTGAAACTCGTAGACGGGGTCACAGACGCTTGCCGCACTGTTTTGAGAGCGTCTGGAAGACCGCTGCTTCCGATTGAGGTGCGCGACGGAGTGCTGAGATTGGGCGTGCCCTCACAAGCTAATCTCTTGGCGTCCGTATACACAGTCTTGAGACGCCTTAAGCTTTCGGGGGAGGTCATTGAAGATTTTGAAGCTTCTCGCAATCCAGGGGGAAGTGCTGTGATGGCCTACCGGTGGGTGGGACCGATTCAGACGCTCGGCTACCCGAACCCGACGAATACTCAAAAGAGATGACATGCAAGGGAAGGCACATCTCGACTTAGAACGGCGTATCGACGCATTCGATTCACTCTGCGAAAAAATTCTGCTCAGAAGTCTTATCTTTGTTTGCTTCGTCTACGAGCTTGGACGCTTTGCGAGATGATTATGGAGATGATGAAAATTAGATCGCGCGCAGTAACTGCCAGAGGTGGCATCACAATTCCTTCGGAAATGCGCAAGAGATTACGACTGAAGCCCGGAACCCTCGTCGACTTGAGAGAGGAAAACGGTCGCCTTGGGTTAACTCCGATTAAGCGATTGCTCGACGAAATCCAAGGTTCTCTGAGACCCAGCCCCGGTGAGCTGTCCGCTTTTGAAGCGTGGTTCGGGGAGAGAAAACGCGAGCCGATGCGGGAGAAGCGTTGAAGGCTACGCGCTGGCAGCTTCCTGCCCGCCCAGCGGCAGGAAATACTGCGTGCCCTTGATCGGCTCCGTCACCTTGCGCAGCAACTCCTGCAGATCCTCGTTGCGGTCCACGAAGTCGATCTCCGACGTATTCACGATCAGCAGGTCCGACGACGTGTAGTGAAAGAAGAAGTGCTCGTAGGCCTTCACCACTTCTTCAAGATATTCATCGCTCACCGCCTTCTCGCCCGGAGCGTTCTTTTTCTTGAGCCGCTTCCTCAGGACCTCGGGCGTTGCCTGCAGGTAGATCACCAGGTCCGGCGTCGGCAACTGTTCGCGGAAGTGGTTGTAATACCGGTTATAGGTGTCGAGTTCCTGATCGGTCAGATTCAGACAGGCAAACAACTTGTCTTTTTCAAAAATAAAATCTGTCACCACGGTCTTGTTCGATCGCGCACCCAGATCGAGCGCGTGCAACTGCTCAAACCGCCGCACCAGAAACGCAAACTGCGCCTGAAATGCCGCCCCGCGCTCACCTTCGTAAAATGCACGCAGAAACGGATTCGCGTCCGGCTCTATCACCCGCTGTGCGTTCAAGCGCTCGGCTAAGAAGCCCGCCAGCGTGCTCTTGCCGACTCGTATGGGTCCCTCCACAGCAATGTAACGGGGAAGCTCGAAAAGGTTGGCCATGGGCTCGTGCGATGTCTCGGAAGTGGCAGGATATCCCGGATGCGTCTCACTGGCAATTGTGCGATGAGTTAACACTGAGGAAAACGGTTCTAGATTTCGGATTGCAGATTTGAGATTGCAGATTGACTACGTTGGCAGCCGGTCGCGCGTAAATCTGAAATCTGCAATCTAAAATCAGCAATCGTTTTAGAATCTCTGCATGCTAGCAATCGGGCTCGCCGGAGTTGCAGTCTCCGCGGCTGCACTCTCCGCCGGCTACCAGTCCATGGCGCCGACCGGCCAGTGGTACGGGCGCACGTTTACCAGTCTCGCGCGCGGCACAAAGCAACTCGCCCTCACCTACGACGACGGCCCGAACGATCCGCATACACTGCGTCTACTTGAGGTTCTGGCAAAGCACAACGTCCGTGCGACTTTCTTCCTGATCGGACGCTATGTGCAGCAACGTCCCGAAATTGTTCGCGAAGTCGTGAAGGCGGGACACGTCATCGGAAACCACACGTTCATGCATCCGTTGTTAACGTTCAAAAGCTCCGCCGAAGCCCGTAAGGAACTCACCGACTGCCGCTCGGCGATTCAAGACGCCGTTGGCAAGCATTCCAATCTCTTTCGTCCTCCCTTCGGCGGACGACGCCCCGCGGTCCTGCGCATCGCCCGCGAGCTGGGCCTCGAGCCCATCATGTGGAATGTCACCGGCTACGACTGGAACGCTCCGCCGGCTGTGGTGATTGAGAAGAAAGTTTCCCGCCAGATCCGTGGTGGCGACGTAATCCTTCTTCATGACGGCGGCCACAAGCAAATGGCTGCAGACCGGTCACAGACGGTATTAGCGACGGACCATCTGATCACCCGCTACAAATCGGAAGACTACGATTTCCTAACGATCCAGCAAATGCTCGTAGGAACGCAGGCTCTGTCAACGAGTCGGGATTGATTCGGATTTTAAATTCCAGGAGTTTCCATCATGCGCCTCTTGCTAGTGCTCTTCTCGACTGTTGCCATCGCCGCCGCCCAGCCCAAAGCGCTCTTTTACATGATTGAAACTCCTAACTCGGTAAAATCCTTCACCGAGCACGCCGACAAAATCGACATCCTCGTGCCCGCCTGGTACTCAGTCGATGGCAATGGCCTCGTCTGGGGAGGTCCGAATCCTGACGTGCTCAAGACGGCTGCCGGTCACCACGTGCCCGTCATGCCCATCGTTGCTCTCATGAAGCAACTTGAACTCCACAACTTGTTCACCTCTGAAGCGGCCAAGACAGCATTCATCAACGCGCTTCTTGGCGAGTGCAAGAAGAGCGGATATAGCGGCTTCCAGATTGATTTCGAAAACGTGAATTGGACCGATCGCGACTTGCTCTCCGCCCTGGTTGCCGAAACCGCCGCCGCTCTCCACAAGCAAAACCTGCAACTTACGATTGCGACCGTCCCCAACGCACCCGGATATCCTGGCAAGAGTCCCTATTCCCACTGGCTGTACGCGAACTGGCGAGGCTCCTTCGATTTGAAAGCCCTGGCACAGAGTGTCGATCTGATTTGCCTCATGACTTACGACCAGAACACGCGCTGGACCATGCCCGGGCCGGTCGCCGGCTATCCGTGGACGGTGCAGAACGTCGAGTACGCGTTGCAGTTCGTGCCCAAAGAAAAACTGTCGATGGGAATTCCTGTCTACGGATATCACTGGTTCGCCGGCGATCCCGGTAAAGATGAAAAGCCGAATCCAACCGCGGAATACATCGGGCAACAAGAGATTGATGGATATATCGCCGCCTATCATCCGCAGGTTGAATGGGACGCGGCCGATCGCGTGTCGTGGTTTTACTTCTATCGCGACGACGTGCGCGACTGGGCGTTCTACACCGACAAGCGCGGATTCCAGGAGCGCCTCAATCTGGTGCACGAACGCGGCCTGCAAGGATTCTGTTCCTGGGTACTCGGAGCAGAAGACCCTCAGATCTGGTCAGTTCTGCCCTCGCACAAATGAGACTGGAGAGAAGTGGTCGCGGATGCGGTTTTTACCCCGCTAAGAAAGCCTCAGCATTGCGAACTAACGTCCAACGGCCTGCTTAATTCTTCCGCGGCGGATCTGTTGTCCATGGTGGCGCGACGCCGATGGAGCGAGCGTAGGCGATTTGCTGACCCAGATGCTGCGCGATGTGCTGAACGATGTAGAGCAGGACTCCGCGTTCGGTAATCTTTCCTCCGTTCCAGTCCAGAGTTTTTTCCAGGTCCGACTCGGCCATGGCGCGGATAGCCCCCTTGGCATGCGCGTAGGAAGCCTTGAGCGTAGCGATAATTTTTGCTTTGTCGGTGGTGGACTGCTCCAAGGTTTTCGTATCGACCCCCGCCGGCATGGGAGTGCCGACGAGCCTGTAAAGGTTGTAGTTGGCAGCGCTGGCGTGCAGGAAAACTTCGGCAATGGTGCGAACATCCGCGGAAGGACGCCATGGGTATTTATCAGCGGGGATGGCCTCGGCAAGGCGAACGAATTCGCTTTCCTGAATCATGACTTCGGCCATGACTTCCGATCGGTATCCGGTGATCCCGGGAGTTCCGTCACGATACGGATACACTTGGGCTGAGGCGCGAAATGCAGTTGTGGTTATCAGGATGAAGCATAGAGCGGAGAGGGTTCTCAGCATGGGACTTCCACCTTTTGTGGCCAGCGTTGACGGTATTCGCGAGATTATATCCCGCTTCCTGCAGCCCAACTTACTCGCTGTCTCCGCGCTCGATGACTTCTCCAACACCGAGTCCCTGCGTTGGTTGGGTAAGGACGTGACGTCCCAACCACTTTAGGCCGCTGCTTTAGCCTCGCATCCCCGCAAACGCCTGCTTGGCTGCTGCAATCGTGCGCTGCACATCCTCCTCTGAATGCGTGGCTCCCAGAAACGCAGCTTCATACTGCGACGGTGGCAAATACACTCCCGCATCCAACATCGCGTGGAAGAATTTCGCAAACGCTTCCGTGTTCGACTTCGACGCCGAATCCCAATCCATGACCGGCCCTTTCTGGAAGAACCAGGTGAACATCGATCCCACACGATTGGCGCACAGCGATACTCCGGCGTCTCTCGCAGCCGCCATCACGCCATCGACTAACTCTCCGCTGAGCTTGTCGATCTTCGGATAAATCTCGTCCTTGCGATCGCGCAACTGCTTGAGCATCGCGCATCCCGCAGCCATCGCCAGCGGATTCCCCGACAGCGTCCCCGCCTGATACATCGGCCCCAGCGGCGCCACGAGATCCATAATCTCCTTCGACCCGCCGTAGGCCCCCACCGGCAATCCTCCGCCGATGATCTTGCCCATCGTCGTCAGATCCGGCTTGATGTTGTACAACTCCTGCGCGCCGCCGAACGCCACGCGGAACCCGGTCATCACCTCGTCAAAGATGAGCACAGAGTGTTCGCGCTGCGTGATCAACCGCAGCCCCACCAGGTAATCATCCGCCGCAGGCACGCATCCCATGTTGCCGACCACCGGCTCGACAATCACGCACGCGATCTGATGTTTGAATTTTTGAAAAGCATACTCGACCGAAGGCAGATTGTTGAACGGCAGCGCCAGCGTAAACATCGTGAATTCTTCTGGAACGCCCGCCGATCCCGGGATCCCGAGCGTCGCCACGCCCGATCCCGCCTTTACCAGCAGTGCATCCGCATGCCCGTGATAGCAGCCTTCAAACTTCACAATGTACTTGCGTTTTGTGTAAGCGCGCGCCAGCCGGATCGCCGACATCGTCGCTTCGGTCCCCGAACTCACGAAGCGCAGCTTCTGCATGTTGGGAAACGCGCCCAGCACCAACTCCGCCAGGTCCGCCTCCGACGGCGTCGAGGCTCCGAAGCTGGTCCCATTACAGGCCGCGCCCACAATCGCATCGAGAACGTTTGCCTCCGCGTGCCCGAGGATCAGCGGCCCCCACGACCCGATGTAGTCGATGTACTCGTTCTCGTCCGCGTCCCAGATGTGCGAACCCTTGCCGCGCACGATAAACGGCGGATCTCCGCCCACCGATCGAAACGCCCGCACCGGCGAATTCACTCCCCCCGGGATCATGCTTTCTGCCCGCTGTTGCAGACGCCGTGATTGTTCGGTTTTGCGCAAGGTTGTGGAAGGCATCAATTCCTCTCGACATGCGAGAAAACAGATGTCAAAGTCTCGGACGCAAACGACTAATATAGCAGCGCCCCCAGCATCGAATTCACCAGATATTCATCATTCCGCAATCCGTTTGCAACATCTCAGCAGTACCGTAGGGTCATCAAGATGCCCTTCTAACCGGGAGGGTTTGGAGGACAGTCTCGGGGGCTCCGGACTGTCCTTTTTGCTTGTATGGCTTTGATTGTGTGGGGACGGGCGCCTTCGCCCGTGCGCGGCGCGCCGGCGACACAGGTTTTGATCCGCATATTAACCACAATTAACTCTCCATCGTATAATCCCGTGAATGATCACCGTCTCCAAGGAGGACTATCTCAAGTCCATCCTCGAAGCCGAGACCGAAGGCGAAGCCGTAATCTCGGCACGCCTCGCTCATCTCCTCAAAGTCTCGCCGCCCGCGGTGACCATGGCCCTCCGCCGCCTCAAGAAAGACGGCCTGGTCCGCGTCGGCGCGAAAGGTGAGGTCAGCCTCACCGCCGCCGGACGCAAGATCGCCCGCAAGCTCACGCTCCGCCATCACCTGATCGAGCGCATGCTCTCAGAAATGTTCGGCATGGAATGGTGGAAAGTGCACGACGAGGCCGAACGCCTCGAGCATGCCGTCTCGCCCGATTTCGAAGCCAAGCTCCTGGCGAAGCTAGGCTCAAGCGGCGCTTGCCCGCACGGGAATCTTAGCGAGGTGGAAAGCTCCGCCAGCCGCCGTCGCCGCGGATTAGTCCTGCTATCGGAGGCGGAGGTCGATACGAATTACGTGGTCAGCGGAATCTATGAACGCGATCGCGGGTTGCTCGAATTCCTCGAGCACCGTGGCATCCGGCCGGGCGCAAAGCTGCGGGTCCTGGCACGCAACTACGACCAGACCCTTACGCTCTCCACCCCCGCCGGCACCGTCTCTCTGGGTCCCGCGGCCTCCAACCGAGTCTGGCTGTCGACGACCGCCCGGACGAAAAATTGAGTGAGCATATCGCTGACCCGACACACTGAAGCACTGGGCTATACCCAGACTGTACCCAGACCCGCAGACGTGGAGCCTTCAAATCCCCCAGCCGCAGCCATCTTTGTCTAGGAATGCTTGTATTGGTCTAGTAACGCTATCTAGCAATGCTTGTCATTCCGAACGGCGTTTCGCCGTGAGGAATCTGCTGTCGCTTGCGCCACCAACGCTGTCGGCCGAGCGCAGACTCCTCCCTTCGGTCGGAATGACAAAGGGGATTTATTTGCGAACGTATTTCCCAGATTGGAATCTTTCCTTAGGCTAATTGCCCATGCTGCGTGACAGACTCGATCCTGATCGATAGTCTTTCCCCGTGGCGCAACTGGAGAATTTTCGCCTCAAAGTCTTCCGCTCGGTCGCTGAACACCTGAATTTCCGCAAAGCCTCCGAACATCTATTCCTGACACAGCCAGCCGTTACGCTCCAGATCAAAGCGCTCGAAAACGATCTTGGAGTGCGCCTGTTCGATCGCTCGGCCAATCGAGTCGCGCTCACCCCTCACGGATCGGTTCTCCTGCGGTATGCCAGGAAGATTTCGGCACTGGCAGCACAAGCCGAACATGAACTCGGCGCGGAAGGCGGACACTTCTCCGGAGAACTCTCCCTGGGCGTCTCCACGACCATTGCACAATATGTCTTGCCGCGCCTGATCGGTGCTTTCCTCGACGAACACCCGCGCGTGCAACTCGCATTGCGTAGCGGAAACACCGAACAGGTGGTTCAATTGGTCCTCGACGGCAACGTGACTATCGGACTCATCGAAGGCCCCGCCCGCGAGCGCGGAGTCCACACCGAGCCTTTCATGCGCGACGAACTCGTGCTGATCGTGCCGCCGAATTCCGATCCGTCCCACTTCTCTGCTCAGCAGCTTCTGTCCTCGAGCCTGTTGATGCGCGAACAGGGCTCCGGCTCCCGCCACGTCGTCGAAGCCGCGCTCGAAAAATCCGGACTGAAGCTGAAGTCGTTCAAGAGCGTGATGGATCTCGACTCCACCGAAGCCATCAAGTCCGCCGTCGAAGCGGGACTCGGCGTCGGTTTCGTCTCACGATGGGCGATCTCGAAGGAGTTGGAACTAGGTGCGCTGAGAGTTGCACAGGTCCGTGGACTGACCATGGCCCGCCACTTCTCCCTGGTCACGCGCACCGGCCCCACACAGCACGGCCTGACGGAAGCTTTCCGCTGGTTCGCGCTCACCCGCGGCAAGCTTCAGTCGAACTCAGGAAAGCCGCGTCGCCAGAGCCCCTCCACCCGATAAGCCAAACTTATCGCCAATTGAAACTACTGCTTGGACTGGGCTGCCGCCCGCGAGTCACACTCAGCGTGTGAATAAGGGACTGTTCTTTGTCGGACTGATTCTCGCCGCCAGTGGCCTGATCTCCCCGCCCTTTGCCCTGCTCGGAGGTCTCGTTTACGGGCTGGTCCTGACGCACCCGTTCAACGTTCAGAGCAAGAGCCTTGCAAAATTTCTTCTGCAGGCATCCGTCGTGGGACTCGGCTTTGGCATGAACCTGCACGAGGTAGTCCATGCCGGCCGCTCCGGATTTCTCTACACCGCCGTCAGCATCACTGCAGTCATGCTGCTCGGCCTCGCGCTCGGCTATCTGATCCGCGTGGGCAAGAAATCCTCGTTCCTGATCGCCGCTGGCACCGCGATCTGCGGAGGCAGCGCCATCGCCGCCGTCGGCCCCATTGCCGATGCTAACGAAGAGGAAATGGCCGTCTCGTTGGGAGCAGTCTTCATCCTCAACTCAGTTGCGCTCTTCCTCTTCCCCGCGATCGGCTTCGCGCTGCACATGAGCCAATCGCAATTCGGCCTCTGGTCCGCGCTCGCCATTCATGACACCAGTTCCGTTGTCGGCGCCACCGCGCGCTACGGTACTGCCGCGCTCGCCATTGGTACAACAGTCAAACTCGCGCGCGCTCTGTGGATTGTCCCACTCTCGATCGCAACCGCTGTTGCCCTCAAGAGCAAAGCCAAAGTCCAGTGGCCGTGGTTCATTCTGCTGTTCTGCATCGCGGCCCTGTTGAACACGATGCTCCCGGTGATGAATCCGGCATTCGCCGCGCTTAGCCGCTTGGGCCGCATCGGACTGACCGTCACCCTCTTCCTGATCGGCACCGGCCTCAACCAACAGACGCTGAAGAAGGTGGGCATCCGCCCGCTGCTCCAGGGCCTCACACTCTGGATCATCGTCGGCAGCGCCACGCTCGCACTGATTCTGTTGAACTGGATTCACATCTAGGAAGGGAAGTCCGAGCTTCCTGCCAGAGTTCCGCCCTGGCGCACCGTTGAACACGCTTGTGTAGGGGCGGAAGCCTTCGTCCGCCCCGCCGAGCGAAGCGAGGCGTGCTGTCGGCGTCGATCGCCTCGGAAGTTGCAACACTACCACCACCCGCATGGCGCGCTTTGCGCGCAACCCCGGACGAGGCGTCCGGGGCTACATGTTTCGCGCTGGTTGCGGATTGCTATAGTTAACTGTAGTTAACTAATTCTGGTGTATACTCGTTAACATCTGCTATCTGGGAAAATGCCTGTAAATTCATGAGCAGCGACGACCGATTCACTGGAGCCGCCGAGTCTTCGCCGTTGAACTCCGCGGCCGCCGACGCGGTCACGGCCACCGGACATCGTTCTCTGGAAAATGTCCACGGTTCCATCGAGGTTCCCCATCATCAGGCCGGCTTCTGGCAACAGTGGAAAGCCTTCGTCGGCCCAGCCATCCTGGTCAGCGTCGGATACATGGACCCGGGCAACTGGGGAACCGATCTGCAGGGCGGCGCGCAGTTCAAATACGGCTTGCTCTGGGTTGTCGGTCTGGCCAGCCTCATGGCCATCTTCATGCAGGTGATCTCTGCGCGCCTCGGCGTCGTTACCGGAAAGGATCTTGCTCAATGCTGCCGCGACTGGGCCCCGCGCTGGACGCGCTGGCCCAACTGGCTGATGAGCGAAATCGCCATCGGCGCCTGTGATCTGGCCGAAGTGCTCGGCAGCGCCGTCGCGCTTAATCTCCTGTTCCACATCCCTCTGCTGTGGGCAGTGATCATTACCGGACTCGACGTACTTCTTCTTCTTGCCCTGCAGCGCTTCGGCATGCGCACCATCGAAGCGGTCGTGCTGTTACTGGTTGCGACGATTGGCGCCTGCTACTTCATCGAGATCTTCGTCCTTCCTCAGACCCGGCCTGGTTTTCTGGAACTCGGGCATGCGTTTCTGCTTCCCCACTTGCACCAGTCAGGCATGATCTATATCGCCATTGGCATCGTTGGGGCCACAGTCATGCCCCACAACCTGTACCTCCACTCGGCCCTGGTGCAGAGCCGCCGCCTGCAGAAAGACGACTCGTCTATCCGGCGCGCCCTGCAGTTCAATACCCTCGACTCCACCGTTGCGTTGACGGTGGCCTTCTTCGTCAATGCGGCCATCATGGTTCTCGCGGCGACGGTCTTCTTCGGCAAGTCTGGAATCACTGTCCCGGGAGGCAGGTTTATCGCCTTCAGCCCCGAAAGCGACTGGATCCGCGTCGCCTACCTGACTCTTGCCCCTCTGCTCGGAGCAACCGCCGCCAGCACGCTTTTCGCGGTTGCCCTGTTGGCCGCCGGGCAGAGCAGCACCATCACCGGCACCCTCGCCGGCCAGGTTGTCATGGAAGGTTTCATGCACTGGCGGATCAAGCCCTGGGTGCGCAGACTCATCACTCGCTCCCTGGCCATCCTGCCGGCAGTACTGATCATTGGTCTCCGCGGCGACAACAGCGTCACCGATTTGCTCACTTTGAGCCAGGTCGTACTCGCACTCCAGCTTCCATTCGCCATGTTCCCGCTGCTTCACTTCACCAGTTCCCCAAAGCGGATGGGTAAATGGAAGAACGGATTCTTCCTGCTGGCGGCCGGATGGGCCAGTGCTATCCTGATCAGTTTCATGGACATCTATGGGCTGCCCGACTCGCTGAAAACTGCCTGGCAGCTGATCAGTGGTGGTCGATGAAAAGGCGGAACGTGCGGTTTAACGGCGATCTGCAGCCGACACGTGGGACAGTCAAAATCCCCACCCTGTCGCAAAATGCGCGACAAGGATGGGGCAGCCTCTGGATTACTGCCGAATAGGAAACCATGTACGACAAAATCCTCGTCACTCTCGATGGCACTCCGACCGACCGGGCCATTATTGAACACGTAAAAAATCTGGCGAAGCTCGCCCACAGCCGCCTGGTGCTGCTCCATGTCGCCGATGGATGGGCCGCCAGAACCTATGGTCCTGACGCGGTCAGTCAGGAAATCGTCGACGACACCGCTTATCTCCGCAAAGTCCAATCCGAGTTGCAGGCCGCGGACATTCCTACTGAGGCCGAACTCGCCTACGGGGAACCAGCGGACCAGATCATCAAATGGGTCGAGAACAAAGGTTGCGACCTGGTCGCCATGAGCACCCACGGGCATCGCTTTCTGGGCGATCTGTTCCTGGGCACCACGGCAACCCGCGTCCAGCACCGCATCCGCGTCCCCGTCCTGCTCCTCCGTGCCCGCTAAACAAAGGATCCGCGCTTAGGTTTTAATACCCAGCTGATTCACTTTCGCCCTGCGAGCGTATATCCTAATGACAAGGCATACGGGGTTACTTTCCTCCGGCCATTCCGCAGTTACACGTTTTGAAGTAGACGCCAGCGTAGATTGCACACGGAGCACTACCGTGACAGCGACCTCACCCAAATCCGCGCTACTTACCTCTCTTTCTCCGACTGCGTCCCTCGTGGTCCGCTACATTCTTGGAATCCTTGCCGGTGTGGGTTCACTGCTGCTGAGGGATTTCCTCAGCCCATTCCTGGGTGAACGCAATCCCTATCACACCGCATGGTTGGCTGTAGTTTTCTCGGCCTGGTATTGCGGCCTGGGTCCTTCCATCGTAACCGTCATCATTGGGGCTGCCGGAATCTGGTACTGGTTTCTTCCGCCGATTCATCAACTCAGTGGCAAGGCTGTACCGGAGATTTCCGGACTCATCGGTTTCTTAGTCTTCTCGGCAGTGATTATTTCTCTCGGCGAGTCGACACGTCGCAGTATCGCCAAGCGAGAGAAGGCCGAGCAAGATCTGCTTCGAGCCCAGGAGGGACTCGAGCAGCGGGTGCGCGAGCGAACCGCCGACCTGCAGAAAAGGACCGCTGAAGTCGTCGAGAAAGCCACGCTGCTCGATCTGGCGAACGACGCAATTTTTATAAAGACCAAGACCGCAGGAGACGCGATCTCCTATTGGAACAAGGGGGCCGAAAGGCTTTACGGCTGGACTGCCAGCGAGGCGCTCGGCCAGAATCCCGCGGAGTTGCTGCGCACTTCTTATCCCATTCCGCTGGCGGATATCGAACGACACGAAGTCTGGGAGGGTGAGCTTCTGCACACCACACGCGACGGGAGGCGCATTATTGTCGCCAGCCGCTGGACCACGTTACGCAACGAATCCGGTGGGCCCGTCGGATGGATGGAGATCAATACTGACATCACCGACCGCAAGCGCGCCGAGAATGCCGCGAGGAGTCTCAGCGGACGCATCCTCAGCTTGCAGGACGACGAGCGCCGCCGCATCGCGCGCGGCTTACACGACAGCCTCGGTCAATACCTGGCGGCTCTCAAAATGCAGCTCGGCCTCCTGTCGATGTCCAACGGCGATCAGGCCAGCTTGATCTCAGATGCCTCCGAGATCGTCGATCGGTGTATCACCGAAACTCGTACCGTGTCGCACCTTCTGCACCCGCCCTTACTCGATGAAGCCGGATTCGGCTCCGCCGCCCGCTGGTTCGTCGAAGGTTTCGCCCAGCGAAGCGGCGTCGCCGTCGACCTTAGCCTGCCGCCTGACCTCGGGCGGCTGAGCAGTGATATTGAAATCGCTTTGTTTCGCGCGCTGCAGGAGGCCTTGACTAACGTCCACCGCCACTCGGCCAGCCCAAAAGCAGATATCCGCCTGACTCTTGAGCGAAATCAGGTTCGGCTTGAAGTGCAGGATTACGGAAACGGCATGGCGCCCGAGACCCTGCGCCAGTTGCACGAAGGCGCTGGGAAGACTGGCGTCGGCGTCGCCGGAATGCGAGAACGAGTCCGCGAATTGGACGGCTATATGACGATCCATTCCGATCCCCACGGAACGCTGCTGGCAGTAGTCCTTCCACTCGCCCATTCTGGCGAGCTGTCGGAAGAATCGGAACGCCGAAGCAAGATCCCAGCCTGATTCTTCGTTGCATTCGCAGCGCGTTCTTTTCCGCGATTCAATTCTGGTATCGTCATCGAGGCTGCCTATTCGATGGAGACAATCGGACAATCGTTCAGCTCGCTCACCTGCCTTCTGCTCATTTCCGCTCTCGCGATCTTCGTTGTCTACCGCCTCTTTCATCGCCTTCGAACCGCACCGGCCACGCCCGGTCGCCTGGAAGTGGATATTCAGGAGCTTGGCGGATTCAGCTACCGCCAACTGGTCCTGATCAGTGTGCTCAGCCTGTTCGTGGAGATGCTGATGATCCGCTGGGTCTGTTCGGAGATCCGCATCTTTGCCTACTTCAAGAATTTCGTCCTGGTCGCGTGTTTCCTGGGATTCGGCCTGGGCTGCTATCTTTGCCGCCGCCGCGTGCAGCTCTTGGCGATGGTCACGCCGCTCCTGTTGCTGACACTTATTTTGAAAGCGCCGATCTCCCCGTTGCGCCGATCTATTTCAGCCCTTCCCGCCTTGCTGGGGGCAACGGTCGAAGTCCACGTATGGGGAGTGCCGGCGCTGCCCACCAGTTGGACGGGCATGCTTCTCGCGCTCTGTTTCGTCGTCCCCCTGTTCGCGTTGATTGCCACAACGTTCATTCCCCTCGGACAATTCGTGGGTTGGTATCTGGAAAACTCTCCAAGAGGTGTCGCTGCGTACAGTGTCAATGTCCTCGCCAGCCTCGCCGGAATTGCGGCATTCACTTTGCTGTGTTTCCTTCATCAGCCGCCGTGGGTCTGGTTTCTGGTGGCCGGGTCATTTTGCGTGCTGATGTTCTGGCGAAATCCGCGTGTGCGGAATGTACTCGCGGCAACTTTCGTGGCGTGCGCCTACCTCCTCGCAATTCCAGACACTCCCAACGCAATGACGTATTGGTCGCCGTATCAGAAGCTGACTCTGCAGCCGCTTTACGCCAACGGGCAAATTGCTGCCTATCTGCTTAACACGAACGACGCCTGGTACCAGCAGATTCTCAATTTCTCGCCGGAGTTCGTTCAGTCCCATGCCGCCACGTTTCAGCGTCATCCCCTGGAACAGATCTCCTACAACATGCCCTACCGTTTCTATCCCGCGCCACCCTCAGTTCTCGTGCTGGGATCGGGCATGGGCAACGACGTCGCGGCCGCTCTTCGCAACGGCGCTGGACGGGTCGAGGCCATTGAGATCGATCCACTGATCCTAAAACTCGGGCGTGAACTGCACTTCGAGCATCCATACCAATCGCCGCGGGTGCACGTCACTCTCGACGATGCTCGCAGCTACATCGAGAACAGTCACGACCAGTTCGATCTCATTGTCTTTTCGTTGCTCGATTCGCACACGACTACGTCGCATTTCACGAACATCCGTATCGATAACTACGTGTACACGCGCGAGGCACTACAGCGCGCCCGGCAGTTGCTGAAGCCCGACGGACTCTTCATCGTAAAGTTCCAGGTCGATACTCCCTGGATCGCCGGACGTCTTCACAAGCTGTTGCACGACACGTTCAATCAGGATCCGATCCAATTTCAGACCGATATTGGGGGCTATGACAGTTCCGGGAGATTCTTCGTCTCTGGATCGCCGGAGCGCCTCGCTAAAGCCACCGCCGAACCTGCGCTCGCTGCGTATCTCGCTTCGCACGGCAATATGCCGATGGAATCCGCCCGCGTCACGACGGACGACTGGCCCTACTTCTATCAGCACGAGCCCGGTTTACCGATCATTGTCATTCTGGTTTCGATCGCCGTGCTGGTGGTCTTCGGATGGTTTCTTCGCCAAACCAGCGGGGAAGGCACACGCCTCGATTTCCACTTCTTGCTGTTAGGCGCAGGATTCATGCTGCTCGAAGCCCAGATCGTTAGCAAGATGGCACTACTGTTCGGCACCACATGGGTGGTCAATGCCGTTGTCGTCTCGGGATTGCTGTGCCTGATTGTCGGGGCCAATCTGCTGTACGGAGCATTCCCGCGAATTCCGCTCGTAGCGGCCTATGCAGGGCTTTTTCTGACTCTCGCGGTGATGTACGTCGTTCCCATGCAGAAGCTGTTCTTCGAGTCGTGGTCTCTGCGCGCGGTAGTGGCCACATTAGCTCTCTGCACCCCAGTGTTCTTCGCCGGGATCATCTTCGTCTCCAGCTTCGCGCGCGCAGGCTTCCGTGGCAGCGCGTTGGGTTCGAACCTCTTCGGTTCCCTGATTGGCGGCCTTCTGGAGTCGGCATCGCTCTGGTTCGGCTTAAAGTCGCTCGCGATCCTCGCCGCGATCCTCTACCTGGGCTCCGCTATCTTCCTGAGCCGCTCGGCTACCGTGAAACAAGAGCTGTCCGTCGTGCCGGAGCCGGTCGCAAATTCGTAGCGCCGGCGTCTCGCCGCCCCACCCGTCCCAGTCCACGGTGCACGATTCCTGCAAGTGCTATCCTGACCTCAGCGCGCCATGAAGGTTCTCTACGAAAACCTCCCCGAGGTGGAAATCGGCGGGCGCAAGCTCGTTGGCCGCGTCCTGTTCGGCCTACTGCTCCTGATCGCGATGCTGGTTGGCGCAACCGGTGGCTTGCTGCTCGTTTACACCACCGACCTGCCGCAGGTGGATGCGCTCGAAGCGTATCGCCCCAGCTCGATTACCGAGCTTTACGACGATCACGAAAAAGTCATCGGCTCATTCGCACTGCAGCGCCGCGTAGTCGTGGGGTACGACGATTTCCCGCCGGTGCTCCGCGACGCTTTGGTCTCGATCGAAGACAAAGATTTCTACCGCCACTCCGGGATCAATTTCTGGCGCATCGTCGGTGCTGCCTACCGTGATATCGAATCCGGAGGCAAAGTCCAGGGCGCGTCCACGCTGACCATGCAGCTCGCGCGCAACCTTTTTCTTTCGCCCGATCGCCACTGGCAGCGCAAAGTGCAAGAGGCGATGCTCGCCATTCAGATCGAACGGCGTTTTACCAAGCCGCAGATTTTCACTCTGTACGCCAACCAGATCGCACTCGGACACGGGGTGTTCGGATTCGAAGCTGCATCGGAGTTCTACTTCAGCAAGCCCGCGAAGCAGTTGACGCTGCCCGAGGCTACGCTGCTGGCGGGTCTTCCCAAAGGGCCGAGCTATTATTCGCCGATCAACCATCCCGATCGCGCGCAGAAGCGCCGCAATCTGGTGATCAACGCCATGCTCGAGGACGGCAAGATCACCGCCGCGCAGGCCAACGACGCTCGTCCCGCTCCGCTTACGCTGCGGCTCGCACACGACCCGAACTCGCTGGCCCCGTACTTCGTCGAAGAGATTCGCCGCTACCTGGAGGGCAAGTTCGGCACCGATCAGGTTCATGAAGGCGGGTTGAAGGTTTATACCTCTCTCGATGTAGAAATGCAGAAGGCCGCTAACCAGGCTGTGCTTGACGGTCTCGCCGCCTACGAGCGCCGTCACGGATGGAAGGGCCATCTAGAAAACGTCGTGGGCGACGGCGAAGTTCTCCAGAAGTACTCGCACTCCGATTGGGACGACGAACCCGAGGTCAGCGGATACGTTCACGCACTGGTGACCTCTGCCGGTCCGGGAATCGCCACATTGAAGTTCGGCCGCTATACCGCGGCTCTTGGGCAGGCCGATGTCGCCTGGACCAAGCACAAGCTCGCCGACATCCTGAAGTCCGGCGACGTGTGCTACGTCAAAATTGTTTCTCTCGGTGCGAACGGCGCGGCGAAAGTCGGCCTCGAGCAAGATTCGGGCGCGCAAGCGGCGCTGATTGCCATCGACAATGCCACCGGCGGGATCAAGGCCATGGTTGGCGGGCGCGACTTCAACACTTCGAAATTTGATCGCGCCACGCAGGCTCTCCGCCAGGTTGGCTCATCGTTCAAGCCTTACGTTTACACGACGGTGATCGACGGTGGGGCCAGCCCTGACGATACTATCCTAGATGAACCAGTCAGCTTCGATACGCCTTCCGGTGCCTATACTCCGCACAACTATGATGAGAAATTCGAAGGGATCATCACTCTTCGGCGGGCGCTCGCCCAGTCGCGCAACATTCCGGCGCTAAAACTTGCCAACAAGGTCGGCATCAAGAGCGTGATCGATTACGCCGAACGCTTCGGCGTCACGTCGAAGTTGCCTCCATACTTGCCCGTCGCGCTGGGATCGGCAGAAATCACGCTGCTGGAGCAGGCCTCCGCCTACAGCGTTTTCCCCAATGATGGAGTGCGCGTCAGCCCGCGCTACATCACGCGTGTTACCGACTACGAAGGGCGCGTGCTGGAGGAAGATTTTCCCGAAGTCAAAGATGTGATCAGCGAACGCACCGCCCGCATCATGACTTCTATGCTGCGCGAAGTGGTGCTGCACGGCACCGGTATTGCCGCCGCGAAACTCCCGTTTCCTGTCGCCGGCAAGACGGGCACGACCAACGATTTCACCGATGCCTGGTTCGTGGGATTCACGCCCACCATGACGTGCGGGGTCTGGGTCGGCTTCGACGAAAAGAAATCGCTCGGGGCAAAAGAAACCGGCGCCCACGCCGCGCTGCCGATCTGGGCGAACTTCATGACGGTTGCGATGAACGGCAAGGACGTCGGCGATTTCCGGCCATCGCCGATCGCGTCGCACGCAGCACAAAAAGTCGACACGCCGGATACTGCCCCAGCCACCGAAGAATCGCACTAGTCTAATGAGTCATAAATAGATTGCATAATGAGCGTGGCGTATGGTGGATCATGTCGAATCCACGTGGTCGTCCCACCCAGCGCAAGCTGGTCGTCAGCCCCGAACAGAAGGCCACTTTGCAACGGCTGGTCCAGCAACCTCGCAACTCACGATCCATCGCTTTTCGCGCCCGCATTATTCTGGAGTGCGCCAGCGGGCAGAACCATGCCGCCGTCGCTGGCAAACTGCGCACCACAGGCTTTACGGTGGGAATGTGGCGGAATCGTTTTATCACGGGTGGGATGGTGGAGCTCGGCGACGAAGCGCGGCCGGGGGCCCCGCGCCAGATCGGTGATGACCGGGTCGAGCAGGCAGTACGTCTCACGACTAGAGCAGGTTCCTAAAGGAGCCACCCACTGGAGCAGTCGAGCATTGGTGTCGAGAACGGGACTCAGTCAGTCTACGGTCAGTCGGATCTGGCGAGCGTTCGGGCTACGTCCTCATGGCAGCGAGACCGACTAGAGCTAGCTGGTCTCATAAATCGGGTTGCTGGGCGCTTCCCTCAGGGGGCTAAAGAGTGTGCGTGAGAACTCCTCTTTCACCCCGTTGGGGCTGGATTATTTCCTACTCGTACCCACGGCTTACGCCGTGGGCTGTATTCTTTCGCCGCTTCGCGGCTAGAAACCGCTGGCCTAGTTTCCACCCTGAATCTGCAAAGCAAGATCTCACGCACACACTGAAGCCCACCTCTTTTCTGGCTTTTTACGGGCTCGCAAAGCCGCGCCCTGTCAAAACCATTTTGTGAGCCACGTTCCATTCGACCCGCATCTTCGCCGGAGTGCAATGCGGGATTGACAAACCACCTCGACGATATAAACTCCTCGCTGCTAAGCAGCGCCGTTTAAGTCGGTTCCCGCTCTGAGTTCGATCAAGGGGGACTTGATATGCCAACCCGCAGTGGTTCGCTCTGGGCTCTTCTTGCGATTTCTCTAGTTGTTCAACTTGGGTGCGGCGGCGGCTCTAAAGTCGTCCCGCCCCCGCCGAATCCTCCGACCATCCAGGCGATATCTCCGAACAGCAGTGAACAGGGAGGCGCAGCCTTTACCTTGAGTGTGGTCGGCTCGAACTTTCTTTCGGGCACTACCGTGCAGTGGGCTGGAAGCGGCATGCCGACGACTGTAGCCAGCGGCAATTTAGTCACCGCCAGTATTCCCGCGAGTGCGGTGGCGGGCACGGGGCCATACGCCATCGATGTTGTGAACCCAGATCCGGGCGGGGGCACATCGAACTCCCTGAGCTTTTCCGTGCCGTGCGTGATTCCTCCGCCGGCACCGGCCGCGAGCCAAACCAAGGCTCGCGTGGGCGCCTATTATTTCGACGGCTGGTCGGGCCCGCTCACCAACTTTCATTTTCAGCAATTGCCTCTTGGGCCCTACCAGGATCGCCAGCCCTTCTCGGCCTGGCAGGATAGCTCGCCCTGCGCGGTCGAGCAGCAACTCGCAACAGCGCACAACTTCGGCATCGACTTCTTCGTGTTCGACTGGTACTTCAACGTCGCGGTCACTGATCCAGGTGAAAATCTCAACTCCGCGCTCCAAATCATGCGCGCACTTCCCGACCGTCACGGAATGCAGTTCGCCATTCTCTACGTAACCGGACCTCCCTTTGACGTGGCGCCAGGCGATTGGAGCACAGCCGTGAACGAGTGGGTGAGCTACATGACCGATCCGGCTTATGCGCAGGTGAATGGCGAACCCGTATTCTTCATCATCAATGTAGGATCGATGCGGCAAGTCTGGGGAACTTCTCCTGCCGTAGCGACCGCGCTCGGGCAATTGCGCGCCGCTGCCCAGGCTCAGGGACTTCCCGGTGTCTACATTGTGGGAGGTTTCGGGGCACCCGATGGGACTATGGGGCAGCATTCCCTGGGAGATGGGTTCTCCATCGCGCAATCCGATGGCTATGATGCGATTGCGTTTTATGGCTATCCTTTCGCACCTCCACCGCTGAACGGCATGCTGCCTTTCTCGGCTCTTTCCGACGCCGGTCACTGGATGTGGGACGAAGCAACCCTCAGCAGTCCGTTGCCCTACATTCCGACGGCGATGAGCGGCTGGGATCCACGCCCGTGGAACGAGGTCGAGCCCATTAGCGGAGACTTGATGTGGTACAGCCGAACGCCGCAGGACGTGGCAACGTTTGTACAGGATGCCATTGCCTGGACCGCCGCGAATCCGCAGCTCCGCCCGGAGGCTGCTCCAACTCCGCCCCTGGTTCTGATCGAAGCCTGGAATGAATTCGGGGAGGGAAGTCACATAATCCCGACTGCGGGTGATGGAACCGCCTATGGCGATGCGCTCGCGGCGATGCTGCTGGGACCGTAGGGTCGGGCGATCAGAATCGAGTGTTGGAGGGCTCTATGCGTGGTGGTTTGTCTTTCTGTTTTGTCGCTGTTCTGGCGTTTGTAGCAAACGTGTTCGCACAGCCATCACGCCCAGACGCAGGCGATGCGCCGATGAAATCCGCGATCGAGCACATCCTGCTCACCCAGCAGGATGCCTGGAACCATCACGACCTCGACGCCTTCATGACGGGCTACTGGAATTCTCCCGATCTGACGTTCTTCTCCGGTGCAAAAGAGTCCAAGGGATGGCAGGCTACGATCGACCGCTATCGGGCGACTTACGCCAGCCCCGGCCACGAAATGGGGAAGCTGGATTTTTCGGATTTACGGGTCGAAGTTCTCGGTCCGGAGGCGGCATTCGTTCGCGGCCAGTGGCAACTCACCATGTCGGACGGCAAAACGCCCCATGGCCGCTTCACTCTGATCTTCCGCAAGTTCCCAGAGGGATGGAAGATCATCCATGACCACACATCTGCTGCGGAATAGGTTTTATGTGGGGACAGCCGCCATCGGCTGTCCAGCCGCGAAGCGGCGTGGTTTCGCTCTGTGTGCAATAGGTCGCGGCGCTTACTTCTTCACCCTCACTTGCACCCGCGTCCCGTCGGGCAGATTGCCACTCTCCAGTTCCACTTTCCCCTGCCGGACGATTCCCTCAAATTCCTGGGGCAGTGACCGTGCGGTCGGGCGCGGCGGCGGGTCGTCCGCGGCCACACGTTCCCCACTCCGCCCCATGCCGCGATCCATGGCCTCGTTTGCCAGACGGTCGGCCTCCTGATTGTGCTGCCGCAGTGCGTGACCGATCGAAAACCAGTCGAGCTGTTTAATCAGTTCTTTCGCGCGCGCATGCAGGTCCTGCAAGGTCGCGTTCTTGACCTTGTAAATGCCTTTGATCTGGCGGACCAGCAGCTCCGAATCGCTGATTAGCTTCAGCGCTTTCGGACCATGCTTCAGCGCGTACTCCAAGGCTGCAATCAATCCCTGATACTCGGCGAAATTGTTGGTCTGGTGGCCAAGATATTCGCTGAGAGCCGCCACCGTTCGTCCGGACTCGTCCTTGATCACCACGCCGTAGCCTGCCGGCCCCGGATTGCCGCGCGCACCGCCATCACTGTGAGCGATCAGATAGTGGGCGGGTGGATTGTCATGAGGTTCGAAAAAACTGCGGGAGTGAGGTGCTGGCATGATGAGAGTCTAATTCCTCTGTGTTTCTCTGTGCCCGCCGTGGTGAAAAATGAATCTCAAAGTGCTTGGTCGAAGAGATCAACGTCCTGCAGCGAGCCGCGTGGCGAGCCGAGGTGGGAGCTTCGCTCCGAAGATGCGGTCCTGCGCTGCTTTCAGGTTGTAAGGAGTACGGTGGAAGTGAACCACGTTCGCTTCGCTGTCATACAGAGCAAACGCGGCGCGCCAGTCTCCGTCGCGCGGCTGCCCGACTGATCCCGGATTGATCAGATAGCGCGCGTTGGTTTTCAGGTGCAACGCCACAGATTCTGCCTGTCCGACCGTTCGATATTCCGGACGGAATCCGTCGGCCGACGATCCATTCGCAAAAAAGCCTCCTTGCAGATGCGTGTGTCCGAAGAAAGTGAGCGGCATCGTCAAGGTGATCAGCGGAGCCAGCGCATCTCCCAACGAGACGACATATTCGTCCTCGTCGTTGGGCGAACCGTGAACCAACTGGATGTCGGGAAAATCCGGCAAGGGCACGGGCCCGTGTGGCAGCTCCCGCAGCCACTGCAAGTTCTCAGGAGTGAGCGTTTCACGCGTCCAGATCGCGGCCGCCGCGGCCATAGGATTGAAATCGTCCAGATCCATCAATCCCGTGGCGGCTTTGTCGTGATTCCCGCGCACGAAGACCTTGCCCAATTCACGCGAACGATTCGCCACCTCATTCGGACTGGCGCCGTAGCCTACGATGTCGCCCAGGTTCACAATGGTGTCGAATGAGGGTGCGGCCGCCAGCGAGGCGTCCAAGGCTTCCAGGTTGGCGTGAATGTCACTGAGCAGCAGTATGCGCACGAATCACCGGACAAGTTGCCGATTATAGACTGATGTCCGGGCTTCGTGTATCGGACGGAGGCGGGCGATGTAGAATCCGAGACGTGAAGTGGCAATTCAAAGGCAAAACACCCGGGTGGGCGAAAGTCCTGGCAGGAGTGCTCGTGCTGAATATTCTCCTGCAGATTGCGACCGCTTACTGGATTGCGCGTTGGGCGTCCATTCAAGCGGACCTGGTGCACTCCTATAGAATTCGTGTCCGCGGCGGGCCAATTTACTTTGTGCAGCCTTGGCTCGGGACATACTCCGACTATGGACTCTATGTCGGCTTCGTCCTGCTAGCGCTGTTCGCGCTGTTGTTGTGGGTGAATCGCGATCAGTTGGAGAGAATTCCCTAGCGATTTACGACCGGGCACCGCGCCCAGTGTCCCGCTGTCACTTCGACCAGCGCGGGCATATCTGCCGCACACCCATCAATCCGGTATTGGCACCGGGGTTCAAACGCGCATCCCGGAGGCAAGGCCTGAAGAGATGGAACGGTGCCTTCGATCGTCTCCAGAGGACGATTGCGATCGGTCGTGAGATCGGGCACGGCATGAAGAAGCCCGCGTGTGTAAGGATGCGCGGGAGACTGAAAGATGTCACGCTTCGAACCAAGCTCCACCAGGCAGCCGGAGTACATCACCGCTACGCGATCGGCGACCTGCGAGACCACGGCCAGATCGTGCGAGATGAAGAGCATCGTTAAGCCGAACTTCCTGCGCAGTTCGGCGAGCAGTTCAAGAATCTGAGCTTGAATCGTGACATCGAGAGCAGTCGTCGGTTCGTCGGCGATCAGCAACTGCGGGCGGTTGACGATCGCCATCGCTATCATGACCCGCTGGCGCATCCCGCCGGAAAGCTGGTGGGGATAGTCGCGGGCGCGGCGCGCCGCGTCAGGAATGGCAACGTCGTTCATCGCGTCGACAGCGCGGTTCCGGGCTTCTTTCTTTGAAACGCCGTTGTGCGCCAGGACCGCTTCGGCAATTTGCTCGCCCACACGCATTACGGGATTGAGCGCGGTCATCGGCTCCTGAAAGATCATGGCGATGCGCGATCCCCTCAATTGGCGCATCGATTCATCGTCGAGCCGCGGCAGCTCGCGCGGCCCGGCTCCATTTGAGCTGAATACAATTTCACCAGAAATGCGAGCTGGGGGCGGCAGCAGACGCATGATCGCCAGCGATGTGACCGATTTCCCCGAGCCAGACTCGCCGACAAGTCCGAGAACCTCGCCGGGAGCAATCGAAAAGCCCAGATCGCGGACTGCAGGCAATGATTCTGTGGAGACTGCCGCCATCGGCTGTCCGACCGCGCGAGCGGCCGAGTTTGCCCCCTGCACTGGGAATTCAATGTTGAGATGGCGAATGTCAAGCAGGGAAGGCACGGTTCATGGTAGCAGGACAAAGAAGTCGCCCTTTTGGGCGACGGACAGCCGAGGGCGGTTGTCCCCACATACACCTGGTTTCGCCGTTACTGGCCCAAGATCAGCGGCAGGCCATTTTTGTTGTTGCCGATTACTACCACTTTGGAGTTGGGGCTCTTGGCTAGATTTTCGGTCGCTTCGATGCCTTTCCACTCCAGCAGAGACGGAGTGATGCCTTGCGCTACGATCTGCTGGAAGTCGCGCACGCCGGCGGCTTCGATGCGCTTGCGCTGGGCTTCCTGCGTTTCTTTCTGCAGGCGGAAGTTCATCGCCAGCGATTCCTGCTCGGCCTGCTGCTTGGCCTCGATGGCGGCCTTCAACGTGCTAGGCAGCTGAATATCGCGCAAAAGGACATTCTCAACGGTGATTCCGCGTTTGTTGAGCTCTGTCGTGATCTGGTCGAGGATCTGTTTGGCTACCATCTCGCGTTCGCCGGTGTAAAGGGCGTTGGCGGTATGCGAAGCGGTGGCTTCGCGGATGGCGGAACGCAAAGTCGGCTCGACGACTATGTTCTCGTAGTCGGCCCCGATCTTCTGGAAGACTTCGGCGGCGCGCAGCGGGTCGAGATGATAGATGAGTGAAGTGTCAAGGCTCATCATCAGGCCTTCACTCGAAGGAACACTGGCTGATTCTTTGAGGGTCTGAGTCTGGACAGACATCTCATTATTGGTTTTCAGAGGATTGATGAGATGGATGCCCTCGCCTAGGATTTCGCCGGTCTGAACCTTGCCAAATAGTGTGAGCACGCCCACGTGTCCGGTCCCGACGCGCGTCACCGAACTCAACAGCAAGATCACCAAAACGAATGCGATGATTCCGAGGCCGATCAGGCGCAAAATGCCGCCGCCGGGGCCGCCCGCGTCGATGACTCTGGTTCTGGCTGGATCGAAGATCGCCATTGAAGTTTCTCCCTGAGAGATCTTATGGCGGGACTCTTCAGAGGATAAGTGACTTGTGAGGCGCGGGGCCTCGCTCGGACCGCACCGACGGCTTCGCCGGCGGTGAATCTTGCCGCACTGCACAGGCATCTGTTATGGGTGAGGCAAGAAAGTGAGAACTCTGGCCCGATGGCAACGAGAGGTGTCCGACAAGACCCGGTTCAAATCCGCAGGGCGCAGGTCACGGATGCGGAGGCGATTGCGGGTTGTTTAAGCGCGGCCTTTGCCCGGCATCGGGATGAATACACCGCTGGCGCGTTCGCGGACACAGTGCTGAATTCGAATGGTGTCCGGCAGCGCTTGCAAGAAATGTGCTTGTTCGTTGCCATTCCCGACGAGAAAATTGTCGGGACCATTGGTTGTTCGGTGAGCGGATCGGAAGGACACCTGCGCGGCATGGCAGTGTTGCCAGATTGGCAGGGAACCGGAGTTGCGCTGGCGCTGCTACAGTCAGCAGAAGCTGAGTTGAAGAAGAACGGTTGCGGCTATGTATCACTCGACACCACGGAACCTTTGATCCGGGCTGTTCGCTTCTATGCGAAAAACGGGTATTCTGCATCCGGACGGATGGCAGACTTTTTTGGTATGCCGTTGTACGAGTACCGCAAGTTATTGCTTTAAAATTAACCTATGAGCAAGATTCACATTCCTACGCCTTTGCGGCAGTATGTCGGGAAACAGGCTTCGGTGGACGTGACGGGAGCGACCGTCGGCGAGGCCATGAACGCGCTGGTAGCGCAGCATCCGGAACTGCGCAAGCACCTTTACACCGACGAAGGAAAGCTGCGGGCCTTCGTGAACCTCTACCTCAACGACGAAGACATACGGTATCTACAGAAAGAAGCAACCGCGCTGAAAGACGGTGATAACATCTCCATCGTGCCTTCGATCGCCGGGGGCGTAGCCTGACTGGGGACTTCGGGATTTTCGCATTGAAGCCTGCCGATACAACGCGCTGTTGTAAGTGTTGCCCTTCCTGTTGGTAGTCTGCGCCGACGATTCCCCCGGTTGAGAAATTAAAAATCTTTAACCACCAAGGGCACGAAGGAAGATTTGACGAGGACTTATGGCTACCACTACCGAGATTCCAATCACTCTCAATAAAGACGAAATCCTGCGCTACTCGCGGCACCTGATCATGCCCGAGGTGGGCATGGAAGGACAGCAGAAGCTGAAGGCCGCGCGCGTGCTGTGCATCGGCACTGGAGGGTTGGGATCGCCCCTGGCCCTCTACCTGGCGGCCGCTGGTGTCGGCACCCTCGGTCTCGTCGACTTCGATGTGGTGGATTACACCAACCTGCAGCGACAGATCATTCACTCGACCGCCGACGTTGGGCGCAAGAAGCTTGACTCCGCCGCTGACAAGCTGAAGGGCATCAATCCGTTCCTTAATCTGCGGACTTTCGATACCAGGCTGAGTAGCGCCAATGCGCTCGAACTGTTCCGTGACTTCGACATCATTGCCGACGGCACCGATAACTTTCCGACACGATATCTGGTCAACGATGCTTGCGTGTTGACGGGCAAGCCGAATGTCTACGGATCGATTTTCCGCTTCGAAGGGCAGGCGAGCGTATTTGCTACCGCGGATGGACCGTGCTACCGCTGCCTGTATCCCGAGCCGCCACCGCCGGGACTGGTTCCCTCATGCGCCGAAGGCGGAGTGCTGGGAATTTTGCCTGGACTGGTTGGCGTGATGCAGGCGACGGAAGTGATCAAGCTCATCTTGGGCGTGGGAGAACCTTTGATCGGCCGTCTCTTGCTGGTCGATGCGCTCGGTATGAAGTTTCGCGAACTGAAGCTGCGCAAGAATCCCGACTGCCCGGTGTGCGGCACGCATCCCACGGTCACGAAGCTGATAGACTACAACGAGTTTTGCGGCATTCGTGGGGAGGAAAAACCTGTGAGCAGCGGAGTCCCCGAAATTCAAGTCGAAGAACTGAAGCGGCGTCTGGACGCGAAAGACGATCTTTTCGTACTTGATGTCCGCGAGCCCCACGAATACCAGATCTGCAACATTGGCGGATACCTGATCCCGCTGAACGATCTGCCGAAGCGTGTGAACGAACTCGACTCCAGCCGCGAGATCGTCGTCCATTGCAAAATGGGCGGTCGCAGCGCGAAAGCGGTTGCGTTCCTCCAGCAGGCAGGATTTACCAAGGTCCACAACCTCACTGGAGGAATTACCGCCTGGTCGGATCGCGTGGATCCGAAGGTGCCGAAGTACTGAGAGACAGCCGTAAGGGCTAAAGCCGGGTCACTATATTCGAGCGTTTGTGCGGCACACACCTGAAGGCGTGCCCTGATACGAATCGTGGAATCTAGTAGTGCATCAGAGATTTGAGCCGCTGGATATGCCTCGTATCAGGGCATTGCTTTAGCGATGCCATACGATCCAGCCGAAGAGATGGGCTTTAGCCCCTGAGGTGCCGGGTCGAGCTGATATCCGGGTTGAACCGAAGAGTACGGGAACTCCGTGGCCTTGCCGATAAGTTGTCGAGCTACCGGATTGTTCCTGACGTATTTCCTGACTCGGTCGAACGCTTCGGCGTCTAGAATGCGCACCTCTGAGAATCCTTTCTGCCAAACCGGCGCCCTGAACCCAAGCTCCCGTCCCGCCCGGAATGCGAATCCACCTTTGACGAACTGAACTGCGCGCTCGATGGTTGCAGTGCAACCAACTGTCAATAGGAGATGAAAATGGTCAGGCATAACCACGAACTCGTGCAAGCGGAACTTGCCTTGTTCTCGGTAGTCGTACAAGACCCGTAGGAATAGCCCTGCCGACCGATCTGATTGCAGCAAGCGTCGCTTTCCGGCAATTGATGACGTGACAAAGAAAGTTCGTGCTCCGGCAATGACATGAGCGAGGGTCAGAATGACGAATCGGTATGGCCCATTTCAGCGGCTAATGCCGTGTCCTTTTCGATGCTGGGTTGCGGCACGCCTGAAGGCGTGCCCTGATACGAATCTCTACGCCCAGATCGAATTGCTTGGTGTGCGCAGGGTCACAGCGAAAGAGATTTCTATTGCGCCTTTGTCAAAACGGGAAATTGCTGTGCATCTGCGTTTTGGGACCAAATGTGGCTGGGCCCTCTAGAAGTAACAAAGTAAAAGGGAGCACACCAGTGCTCCCTTCATTTTTGTGTACCGAGGTTGTGGGCGCAAGATCTACTTGCTGGATCCGGCTTGCATGCCGTCGCTGGCCTCGCCCAGTTCGAGGGCGAATTTCTTGCCTTGGAAGCGCGCTCCAGCGAGGGTTGTAGTGCCGTCACTGTTTTGTTTCAGCAGAGCGGCGTCATTGGCAGAAGACTGGTTCAGGTCGACGACCTTTGCCGGGACCTTGGCGACGACCTTCTTTCCTTGCATGATGCTGACTTCCACGTTGGGACCGTTGCCGTCCCACTGCAGCTTGTACTCGCCGGCTTTGAGACTGGTTCCATTGATGCTGGTTGGATTGTTCAAGGTCAGGTTTGCCTTGCTGGCGGCAAACGCGCTGGAGGCCAGCGTCAAAGCCAACCCCACTACCAAACTTTTCGTAACGGTCGCGAACTTCATAGCAGCTCCTTTTTGTTCCCCGAAAAATCGGAATTGGTTAGGGGCGGCCCGTTCGCGAACAACGCGAGAAAACACTTGTGTTTCGCCGCGAATCGCCTACAATGCTGCCGCCGGGGTTGAGCGCAAAGGCCACAAGGCCCGCGCCTCCGCTTTGGGGGTTTTCTCACCTGGGCCGCCAAACCGAGTGTGAGAGAATCCCCAGACCCCGCAATCGATATTGAATCTACTTCGGCCAGATCACCCCTGCTGGCCGTCTACTCGCTGCAAGGAATACGTGCTTCCCGCGGTTGAAGTTCCCTTCTTTGCTGCTTTCCTGATGCTGTTACTTGGACGATGTGTGAGTGCTTCCGGTAGCAAAACTTTGAATGCATTCGATGAATGCGGCAAGGAACATGGGGGCGATGTTTTGTGAGGAAAAAGAGTGCGCAATCCCGCAAGATGCGGCACGCGAAAAAGCATATTGAACTATGTCGATGAGCTAGTCTGCGTCACCGTGCTGACGCTCAACTGACCAGATGTTCGCCTGATTTGTTTCGAACGGGTAGACATGCACCATCCAGTTGAAGACCAGCGGGCGAAAAGTTCCTCCGGCTGCATCACACGCTTCTTGCGTGGTGATTGATCCTTTGAGGCCGAACTTGGTGTGTGGCTGGAACATCTCGCTCCTCCTGCCTGCCGGGGGAGCGCAGAAATTCACATGCTCGTGCCATTGGGCCACGCTCAGCGGAATGCGCTCGTCGAGCTGGTCTTCCGTGAGCCGCTTCGGCGCAGTGTACATCACGCCGATCAGTTTGTAGTCATCGCCCTGCTTCTCGTAGAGCAGGGACGTGGGATGTTCTGCGTTGAAATGAAAGGCAGCTTCCATGCCATAGGCATAGTTCGTGAAGTGGTACATCTTCTGCGGGATGTTCGGCAGGAAGATCTTGAAACCGTCGGCGAGCGCGGAGTGGTAATCCTTGTATTTCTCCGCCGCTTGGCGAGCGGCTTCGGCGACCTGCTGTGCGCGGGCTGCATCGCCCGGCTTGGGCTGGCGCAGAGCTGTCATCTTCATGTGCGGGCCCATGTCCATGTGGCCTTCCATGGAGTGCATGACATGCGCGCTGGCGTTGCTGTCATCCTTATCGCTGGACATCGGCATGTCCTTCATGTTCGACATGTCATGGGACATTCCTGACATATTGTTGCCCGGTGTGGACGGCTGACTGGATGGCGCGTTCGCTGGCTGTGGGGTCTGCCCCCAGGCGCCACTGCACATCAAGACAGCGGCGAACATCAGGAATGAATGGCGCATGATTCCCCCCACAACGATCTCACACGATATGAACACCGTGGGGGCAGAGATGTTCCGGGAATGGCGCCGGTTTTACGATTGGTTACAGAAGTAATTCGTGCGTAGATCAGCTTTTGCGTTTGTAGTGGATCGGCCAGTTCACCTGCCAGGTCTTTCCCCCGTCGCGCGATGCTTCCCAACTCCAGTCGATTTCGTTCGCGCTGATGTTCTTCCACACCATGCGCTGCATCACTCGGGTGCCGTCTTTCTGAGTGAATTCGCGTTGCAGGATCATCTGTCCGTTGGCGAAATCGCCGGTGAAATCGAGATAGCCGCCCTCATTGTCAACCCAAGTTTGCTTCCAGTGGCCGGAGCGCACGTCGAAAGTTGAGACGCTGGTGCCGCGCAGGTGCAGCGAATCGCCGCCTGAGAAGTTCTCCTGCACCACGCAGCCGTCCATAATGCGCTTGATGCTGTTGATGCCATGGCCGGTTTCGCTAGGCTTCTCACCTGGCCAGGTGAGTTCCCATTCGCCAACCCAGAAGTCGAGCTGTTTCTGTTGTGGGGCAGCACAGGGGGCGTGTGGAGTGGCGGATGTTTGTTGAGCGTGCAGTTGTGCAAGGGTCATCGCCGCGAGAGAAAGGACCGCGAGCATACGGATCATAGAGTCGCCCCAGCATGAGACGCGGTGCTCGGACAAAGGTTCGTCCATTGGCGGTGCGAAGGCCTTTCTGGTACACCTTACTGCTTGACTCTGCACACAGTCATCTTCTTGTTCGTCGCTGGAGTTCTGGGCGGAGCCCTGAATTCTGTCGCTGGCGGGGGAAGCTTCATCGCATTTCCCGCGCTGTTATTCACCGGTGTGCCTCCCATTCCGGCGAATGCCACAAACACAATTGCGCTGTGGACGGGCGCCGCAGCCAGTGGAGGCGCGTATCGCAAGCACCTGGATGTTCCACGTCGCGTGCTGATCCCGCTGCTGGCCACAAGCCTGACGGGCGGGGTTGCCGGCGCATGTCTCCTCCTCAAGACTCCCGCTCATACTTTCATGCGAGTTCTCCCATGGCTCACGCTGGGCGCGACTCTGTTATTTGCCTTCGGAAAGAAGATCGCGGGTGAACGGAAATCCGTAATCGAGCACGATACCACCAAGCTTGCACTGGCCGGGGCAAGTTTTTTTCAGCTGTGTGTCGCTGTCTACGGCGGCTACTTCGGCGGTGGCATGGGGATTGTCATGCTGGCGCTGCTGGCGGCTTTGGGCATGACTGATATCCACGCGATGAACGCTCTCAAGAGCGTGATGGGTTCGGTTATCAACGGCGTCGCTGTGGTGACGTTTATCCTTGCCCGTGCCATCTACTGGAGACACGGCATGGTGATGATCCTCGGCGGAATTTGTGGCGGATACCTGGGTGCACATTACGCACAGAAATTGCCGCAAGCCTGGATTCGCTGGTTTGTGGTGCTGGTCGGCGCGGGAATGACCGTGTACTTCTTCTGGAAATCGTATTGAAAAGCAGGGATCAGGGATCAGGGGTCAGGGGCTAGGGGCCAGCGGCTAGTGAAATTTGAACCTAGCGAGTAATTGCTGACCCCCTGATCCCAAACCCCTAGCCCCTGCATTACTGCAACGGGGCTGAAACGTGCTCGTGCACGATCAGCCACTTGCCGTCTTCGTTTTCGAAAACTACGGTCCAGCGGAAATTTCCCATCTCCACTTTTCCAGCCTTACTGGTCATCTCCTCGTGGATCGTCGCGGTCGCCCAGACCAGGTCCCCGTGGGGATGAATTTCGGCGTCGTCGTTGACGGTGAACTTCGCGCTCTTGTATCCGGACAGCACGCCTTTTACACCTTTCTCATATTCTTCCCAGCTGTTGTACTTCAGCGGAGCGATATCGAAAAAAGTATGCGGGCCAGTGGCGTAAAACTTGGCGGTATTCGCGGGATCTAAAGTCGACCAGCCATCCCAGATCTTCTGAAGGTGGGTTTTGTCGGGAGCAGGGCCAGCAGGAGACTTCTTCGCAGCGGGCTTCTTGGCTTGTGCCGCGGCGGACAGGGTGATCACGAACAGGCAAAGCGAAACGGTCAGAAATCGCTTCAGCATTCTAGTTTCCTCCGGGAATCCGGCGGAATTCTCGCACATTATGGGCACGAAGCACAAAGCTAGAAAGTTCCCTTGACGAGCGCGAGGGCGTCGAAACAGAAGTGCGCCAGAATTATCGGTGCGATCCTCCGCGTCTTCGCAAAGTAGATTGAGAAGACGGTGAAGGTGGCGGCGATCGCTATACTCCGCAACACTCCCTGGTAGAAGTGGTAGCTCATTTGAAGAGAGACGCTGATTAGGATTGCGAGTAGGCGGCTGCCGCCGAGGTCCATGACTTCCGACATCGTGTACGCCCGAACGATGAGTTCCTCAAAGAACGGATTCAACAGTACGAATACGATGGAGAGCAGGGAGATCCCAAAGCCAAGCATCGGCTCGAGCGACTTCGCGTGCAGGTAGTGTCCTGCGGAGGAACGGTAAGCGGCCTGAAAGACGAGCACCGGCGGAATGGTAGCCAGATAGCCCACGATGAGCAGGCCGAATCCCTCAGGAAGATCTTTCCAAGCCGGGGTCCAACCAATGGTTCTCCAGCCCGACCCGCGGTCGGAGAGCACATACCACAACACCAGCAAAGACGTGGATTCGGCGACGAAAGCACCGACAAGGCGGAAGGCGTGCTGATTTGCGTCGAGAGGTACGGTTCCGCCCAGCAAGTAATAGAAAGACGCGAAAACGAAGTGAAGGAGGCTGACGGACAGTACAACTCCGAGAGCGAACAGACGCCGGCGGCGTGAAATTGGCGAAACCATCGAGGGGACCTGCGCCACCTCGACTTCCGTGGGAAGAACAATTTCTGCCATCTTGTGTGCAGCATGCTATAGGAAAAGCAGGCGTTTGCAAGGGCTACTTGCATCGTTCCGTTTGACCGATTTCCACAACGCACGATAAAATAATCAAGTTTGACTGTACTCGCCGACCCGTTCTGGGGACGCCTGCCTTGGCTGCTGAAGCGCCGGGGCGGAAACACAGCAAGCACAGGAAATCAGCTGGCCCCCGGGCAGCGCTGGTGTGCGCCTTCGGGGATTTGCTGCAGGGTCGTTTTCAGGTGCCGATCACGGGCTGATTTCACACGACATTTGACGGAGGCAGACGTATGTACGCGGTTATCCGCGCCGGTGGAAAGCAGTACCGGGTGGCGCCCGGCGATGTGATTCGAGTCGAGAAACTGAACGGGACCGACGGTCAAGTTGAGTTTCCCGTCGTGGCGGTTTCCGGCGAAGAAGGTCAGGTCGGCAACCAGTCCGATGCACGCGTCGTCGGCGAAGTCGTCGGCCAGGGCCGCGGCGCAAAGATTCTTGTCTTCCACTACAAGCGCAAGAAGCAGTACAAGAAACTGCGCGGACATCGGCAGGCGTTTACGTCGGTGCGCATCGCCGAGATTGCTTTTGGCGGACAGAGCTTCAAGGCTCCGGACCTGCCGAACAGAGAAGTGAAGCCGAAGAAGGTGAAAGCGGCTGAGGCGGAGGAGCACGAGGCAGCGCCGAAGGCGAAGGCCAAGAAGAAGGCCGCTCCCAAGAAGGCTGCGAAGAAAGCAGCCAAGAAGAAATAATTTCATCCAGACGTCAGCTTCGGGATTTGGGAACTGACAACTGAGAACCGAGAACTGATATGGCGCATAAAAAAGGGCAAGGCACCTCACGAAACGGCCGCGATTCGAATTCGCAGCGGCTTGGATTCAAGGCATTTGGCGGGCAGGTCGTGCCCGGT
Organism: uncultured Acidobacteriota bacterium; assembly: GCA_963836945.1. Taxonomy (GTDB): domain Bacteria; phylum Acidobacteriota; class Terriglobia; order Terriglobales; family Acidobacteriaceae; genus Sulfotelmatobacter. The sequence continues at coordinate 407,571 of CAWILL010000014.1, read as the reverse complement.
GGCACCATCATTGTGCGGCAGCGCGGCACGCGGGTGAAGCCCGGGCTCAATGTCGGCCGGGGCAAGGACGACACTCTCTTTGCCAAGATCACGGGCCGGATCAAGTTCATGGACAAGGGATCCATGGGCAAGTTTGTGATGGTCGAGCCCGTTGAAGCGAAGTAGGTCTCTAGGTTTAAAGCATTCGCGGGCGGGAGCGCCCGCGCCACACGGCCTCGCCTCCGGGACGAGGCTTTTTCTTTGCTGGGACGGCCGAGCATCGGTACTGAGCAATGAGCGGAACTAGCAACTGAGAACTGGCAACTGAGAATGATTTTCAATGTTCATCGATGAAGCCAAAATTCGAGTCAAAGCCGGCGACGGCGGCAACGGCTGCATGGCCTTCCGCCGGGAGAAGTTTGTGCCTCGTGGCGGGCCCTCCGGCGGCGACGGGGGCAAGGGCGGCGACGTCGTTATGGAATCGAGCGAGCGCCACAACACGCTCGTCCATTTCCGTTTCAACCCTGAGCACACTGCAGGGCGCGGCCGCCACGGCGAAGGCTCGAACAGGACAGGGCGCGAAGGTGGAAACGTAGTTCTCAAGGTTCCTGTGGGCACGATCGTGTACGACGATGAGACTGGGGAGAAGGCATTCGAGTTTACGAAGGCCGATGAGCGCTTCGTGATCGCGCGCGGAGGCCGCGGAGGGCGCGGGAATGCGCGCTTTGCCACCTCGGTGCACCAGGCTCCTCGGGAACACGAGGCTGGCAGGCCGGGCGAGGAGCATACGTACCGGCTTGAATTGAAATTGCTCGCCGATGTTGGACTCGTCGGCTATCCCAATGTTGGCAAGTCTACCCTCATCTCACGCATTTCTTCGGCACGCCCAAAGATTGCGGATTATCCGTTCACTACCCTCGAACCGAATCTCGGCGTAGTCGCTGTCGGCGATGCGAGAGACGAGATCAGCTTTGTGGTTGCTGACATCCCTGGCTTGATCGAAGGAGCGCACACCGGTTCCGGTCTGGGCACCCAATTCTTGCGGCACATCGAACGCACCCGGCTTCTGGTTCATCTGGTGGACGTTTCGGACTCGAGCGGGCGCGACGACGTGACGAAAGATGTCGAGGTCATTCTTGGGGAACTGGCCAGCTTCGGCGCCCATCTCGAAGACAAACCCATGATCATGGTCGCGTCGAAAATCGATGTTGTGAACAAAGATAAATTGGCCGCGCTCAAGAAGTATGCCAAGAAAAAGAAGCGGATACTCTATGAGATATCGGCGGTGACCGGGAAAGGCATCGAGGAGCTAAAGTACGGGATCGCCGATGAAGTCCAGAAATTGCGCGAGCAGAGCCTCAAGAACCTAGAGCAAGAAGCTTCATAGGACTCCAAAGCCTAAACCACGAAGGACACGAAGTTACACGAAGGAAACCCTTGGGTCTTCCTTCGTGTAACTTCGTGTCCTTGTGGTGAAAGCTTTTGGTGTACTTCCAGACGAAGAATCAAAGGCGGCCCGCAGGCCGCCTCTCCCAGATCGAACTTACCCACAAAACCCAGCGATCAGTTTACGCCCTCGGTAAAGGGCCGTGTTGGAAGTGGTACTGCAGAATCCGTGCGGCCAGTGCCGGACTGACTGATTCGCCCTGCCGTTCCACGGTGCGGACGACTTCTCCGCGACAAACGACTTCGGTGCCGGAGAGGCCGGCGATTTCGGCGGGCAATACCAGGCTAATTTCCAACTGAGAATTGGGTTGCAACACGTCGTCGCTCTGGAAGAGCAGTCCAGAACGGCTAATGTTCTCGGTTTTGCCTACATGCCATTGTGTTTCGCCGAGTCGGCGATAACGTAACGGCAAGTGAAGCTGGAATCGTTGCGCGCGAGCTGGCGGAGCTTGCCGGGTTCGCGTGGTGGGTTGAGGTTCAGCAGATTGCATGGACATAACGGCCTCCGGGGGAGTTGGAGTTGCATCGAGCACCTCGCGCACCTTGCTCTTGAGGTCGCGAAGGTTAAAGGGTTTCTGGAGCAGGCGAACACCGGCATCCAGCGTGCCGTCCTGCCCGATTACGTTTTCCGTGTAACCGGACATGTACAGCACTTTCACGTTGGGGCGAATTTCAGAAATGCGCTGCGCGAGCTCACGTCCGTTCATGCCGGGCATGATGACGTCGGTCAGCAGCAGGTGGATTATTCCTTCATGCGCCACCGCGATTTGCATGGCGACGGCGCCGTCAGCGGCCTCGATCACTCTGTAGCCTTGCTTCTCAAGATATTGCCGCGCGAGGTAGCGCAGATTGGCTTCGTCCTCCACCAACAAAATAGTTTCTGTGCCCGGTTCAACCTTTTGAAACCGAACAGGAGCCGTGACGGCATGCACCGCGGGCTCTTCGATCGAGGGCACGCGCGGCAGATAGATCTTGAAGGTGGTGCCACGGCCCAGTTCGCTGTAGACCCAGATATATCCGCCGCTCTGCTTGACGATGCCGTACACAGTCGATAGCCCCAGACCGGTTCCCTTCGTTCCCTTGGTGGTGAAGAAGGGTTCAAAGATGTGCGACTGCGTTTCCGAATCCATGCCCGCTCCGGTGTCGCTGATCGAGGCCATGACGTAGTCTCCGGCGTGGAGCGGTGCGTGCACGCGGGCATATTCCTCGTCGAGTGTAATGTTCGCGGTCTCGATGGTGAGCTTGCCGCCGGAGGGCATGGCATCGCGGGCGTTCACCGCCAGGTTCATGATGACCTGTTCGATCTGCCCGGCATCGGCGCGGACCGACCATAGACTCTTCCCTGGGGTCATGACCAGGTCGATGTCCTCGCCGATCATGCGGGTTAGCATTTTCAGGTTCTCGGTGGCGATGTCGTTGAGGTTAATGATGCGCGGTGCGAGCATCTGCTTTCGACTGAACGCTAATAACTGGCGAGTCAAGGACGAGGCGCGCTCCGAGGCGCTGGCAATTTCCTGGGCCGGGCCGCGCAGATGAGGCTCGCCGCCGAGACGCTCGAGAAGGAATTCCGAGTACCCGGAGATCACCATCAGCAGGTTGTTGAAGTCGTGGGCAATGCCTCCAGCAAGACGTCCGACGGCTTCCATCTTCTGCGACTGGCGGAGTTGCTGCTCCAGGGCGCGGCGCTCGGTCACGTCTTCGGCGAAGATCTCGAATACCACACCGTCTTTGCGACCATTGGAAACAGCGCGGCCAGAAACCCGCACCACGGTCGTACCCGTCTTGCGCTTCCATTCTGCCGTCAAGCCATGAAAGGGCACCGAGGAGCGCAGGTAATCGGCGAGGTCGAACCACTGCTCGCTATCGGCATAAAGGCTGAAAATGTGCTGGCCGATCACATCGTTGGCGGAACTCAGGCCGAGCAGTTCGAGGAAAGCCGGATTGGCGTCGAGGATCTTGCCGGTGGAATCGCAGCTGCAGATGCCATACGGGGCGTTGGTAACGAGGGAGCGGAAGTTCGCTTCAGAGCGGCGCAGATTTTCCTGGGCCGCGCGCAAGGCGGCGTTCAGCCAGCAGATCAGCATGGCCACAAAGAAGAAGAGGGACAAGCGGAGGATCGCCGTCCGCAACTGTTCGGGCGAATGTTCGCCTACCAGCGTGAAATAGGCGCTTACGGTCAGGGCAAATGCGGTAGCGACAACCCCCGGCTTCCAGCCGCCATACCAGGCGCTCACCATAACGGCGACGCCGAAAAGGGCGAGGCGGCTTTCCGAAACATCCGCCAGCAGGACTGTGGGGATCAGCGCCAAGGCGGTGCTGAGCACAGCTACCCCATACCGTAGGATGGGTGCACGAGCGGCCGGAATGCGGAGTAAGGGGAGGGTTACTCGCATATAACGGCCATCCTAGTACCTAATTGGGAAACAGGATAGTTACAGGAGTTCATCTTGTTACGGCGAGAGGACAAGGGCAGCGAGTCCAATGGCCAGCGCGACCAGGGCTAACCGTGCCTGACCCTAGTTATCGGGCTTGCAAGGAAAGGTCAGAATCTGCACACTAGATCGACTTGGGAGGATGTTAGCGCCGCCTCGCTATGAATATCGGACTATTCGGAGGAACGTTCGATCCTGTACATCGCGGGCACGTGGCATTGGCCCGAGCCGCGACGGAGCGTTGCAGGCTGCACCGGGTCTACTTCGTTCCAGCGAATAGTCCCCCGCACAAACAGAAACAACCCCTCACACCGTTCGTTCACCGGTTTGCCATGCTGGCGTTGGCCACCGCGAACGAGAAAGCGTTTGTGCCCTCGTTGTTGGAAGCGCCAGAAGAGGGCGAGAGCAGGAAGAAAGACAAGCCGAACTACACCATTGATACGGTGCGGCGACTGAAGCAGTCATGCAAGGGCAGTGACCGGCTGTTTCTGTTGATTGGTATGGATGCCTTCGCGGAGATTGCGCAGTGGCATCAGGCGGAATCGCTGTTTCGAGAGTGCGAGTTCATCGTGGCCGGACGGCCGGGGTTTTCGCTAGCGGATGTGGCGAATGCCTTGCCGGAGAAGTTACGCCCACGACCGGAAGTGACGAAGCCTTTTCACAAACAGGTTGCGACCGGAGACCTGGTTTTGCCTGGGGTGAGCCTTCATTTGGTGGAAGACCTGCATCAATCGGCGTCGGCAACTGCAATCCGACAGGCGGCGAGCTCGGGTAAGCCACTGGGACGGTTTGTAGAGCCTGCCATTGCGGAGTACATCAAGAAGATGGGTCTCTATAAATAGTCGGTAACTGCAGGGCGCGGACGCTTCCCACCAGTTATGATAGTTCCAGACTTTCCACCTCGCCTTGGGCGATAAGTCAAACAATCAAGGGCTGGCGTCCCCAACCGCCGAGGACCGTATTGAGGAGATTTCATGGCTCAAAACCATTACGTCACGAAAACCAAACGCCGCAACAAGAGCGGCAAGCGGAAGGATCCGTCGGCGGCAACCATGGCCAAACTGCGTGAGCGTGCAGCCGCAGAATCCAAGAAGTCCGGTCACTAATAGCGACCCGCTCGGGACACCGAGCTCGATTACAATTGAAGTTCAACGAACGACCACCGTCCGACGACCGATGAGCGAATGAAGAAGAGCGAAACGAAGAAACAAATCACTGCTGCCATTCAAGCCTGCCTCGAAAAAAAGGCCGAAGAACTCAGCATCTTGGAAATGGAAAAGGGGTCGGGAGCCTTTACCGACTACTTTGTGCTCTGCAGCGGGACCAACCCGCGGCAGGTGCAGGCCATAGCCGATGAAGTCGAACTGCGGTTGAAGAAGATGGGTCTGCGGCCGACCCACGTCGAGGGGTACAACCAGGCCGAATGGGTGCTGGTTGATTACGTCGATTTCGTCGTGCATGTATTCTCCGAGAAGGCGCGGAAGTTCTACGATCTGGAGCGGCTTTGGAAGTCGGCGAAGCGGCTTGAACCGTCCGACTTGAAGGCGGCGCCGCGCCCAGGCAAAGCGGCGACGAAAGCGGCGACGAAAGCGGCGCCGAAAAAGAAGAGAAGAGTGAAGGCCTGATTGGGTTCAGTTCTCAGTTCTCAGTTCTCAGTTCTCAGTTCTCAGTTCTCCGTTTGTCGGCACGGAAGCCATTCTCTTAGCCTGGAACGAGCACTTCTTCGAAACGTCTTCTGCCCTATGACCTCCAAGCCTCATTCTGAGCCTAGTTGGGGATCGCAATACCGACTCGTGGCTTCCGAAAAGTGGAAGGCCAAGTCGGCAGCGATGGGGCGGGCTGTCACCGACGCCCTCGTGGAATTCTCGCGGCCACAAGCTGGAATGCGGGTGCTGGATCTGGCCAGCGGCACTGGCGAGCCAGCGATTACGCTTGCCGGTCGTGTCGGGGCACAAGGGCAGGTAATCGGGCTCGATCTGAGTGCTGACCTACTCGAGATTGCGGAAAAGCGCGCCCGCGACCGTGGGCTGACCAACTTCACTACACAACAGGCCGATGCTCATTCGCTGCCGTTTGCAGATAGCAGCTTTGATCTTGCTACCTCGCGGTTTGGCGTGATGTTTTTTCGCGATCCTGAACTGGCGTTTCGCGAGTTGTTGCGTGTGATGCGTCCCGGGGCTCGCGCTTGTCTGATCGCGTGGGGCAGTTTCGAACAACCTTATTGGCAGAGCATGATGGGCGTCGTCCATCGGCACGTGGGAGGTCCGCTTCTTCCCTCCGACGGTCCCAACCCCTTTCGCTACGCCGAGCCCGGCAGCCTGTCGGCCATCCTGAGGAGCGCGGGTTTTCGAGACGTGACGGAAGAAAACCAGACGTTGCCCTGGGAGTGGCCTGGTCCGGCAGAGGAGGTATGGGAGTACGCGCAATCGGTGAGCGTTCCGTTTCGTGCGATGCTGGAGCGTGTTCCTGCCGACCTCTGGCCTCGGATTCATGCCGCAGTGCACGAGGCTGTGAACCGGTATTCTGACGGCCACAAAATCGCCTTCGGGGCGACCGTGGTGTTGGGTTCAGGAAGGAGATGAAGGGTCCGTGAAGATCAGGATCGTATGGATCGGCAAGACCAAGGTACCTGCGATCGCTTCCCTGACGGACGAGTATCTGGAGCGAATTTCACGCTACGCGCAAGTCGAGGGGTTTACTTTGCGCGACGAGACGGATCTGCTGGCCAAGTTCGGAAAGGATGCGAAGACCGCGACTAAATCAACCTTGGTGCTGATGGACTCGCGGGGCAAGGAATTCTCGTCGGAACAGTTCGCGAGGTTTCTGGGGGACTATCAGGTCAGCAATCCTCTGCCGCTGGTATTCGCAATCGGAGGCGCAGACGGGTTTTCCGCAGAGACCAGGTCCGCTGCGGCAAACGTGATCTCGCTAGGCAAGATGACGCTGGCGCACGAGCTGGCGCGCGTGGTCCTGCTGGAGCAGGTGTACCGGGCCCTTACGATCTTGAAGGGACATCCGTATCATTCGGGGCATTGAGTGATCCGTGGTGTCCGGCGAGCAGGTCAAAGGCTTTAACCATAGAGGGCACAGAGGATCACAGGGGAAGCCGGCGACTGATAAATTTCGATCGGTTTGACACACCACATCAAGTACTCCTGGAGGATTCTGGGTATGAAAAGTGTCGTTACGGCTCTGATTGTGTTGCTGTCGTTTCCTGCCTTTGGGCAAAGTTCCAAGCCCGTCACGTTGCGAAGCAACTTGTTGGAGCAATTGCACACAACCCATGATCAGAAAGACTGGTTCGTGCCCATCGATGTAGCGGTGGACGGCGTCACCGCCGAGCAGGCCACCTGGACGGATGGCAAAGGGAATCATTCGGTGGGACAGTTGACCTATCATTTGCTGTTCTGGAATCGGCGGGAGCTGGAGAAGTTCAAGGGCGAGCCGGAAAAGAAGTTCAGCGGGAACAACGACGAGACCTTCAACGACTTTGACATCAAGAAGTGGAACGATACGGTCAAGCAGCTTAACCAGGTCATGAGCGAGTTAGAGAAATTGGTCGAGTCCGCGGACGAGCAGAAGTTGCAGAAATGGGCTCCGGAGATCGCTCGCATCGGCACGCACAATGCGTATCACGTCGGGCAAATTGTGTTTGTTCGCAAAGAACAGGGGTCGTGGAATCCGGAGAAAGGTGTTAAGTAGAGGCTATCGTCTCACTTCGCGGGCGGCCCACGCGTTTCTGCCCATTAGCGCCTTCATAATTTCCAGGGCAAGTTGGTCAGGGTCGAGATTTTCCATGTTTGTTAGCACTACGACTCCGGCGCGGTGCTCGGGGTCCATGATGAAATAGGTGCTCGTCCCTTGCTGGCCGCCGCTGTGGCCAACGCCGCGAACGCCATCCTTTTCGACAATTCCCCATCCCAGGCCGTAGTTGTCCTTCGATCCATCCGTGGGCTTAGAGGAGTCCACATCAGGTCGCGGGTGGCGCGCTTGATCAGCTTGTCGTCGAGCATGGCCACTTCGAAGTGTGCCATGTCTTCTGCCGAGGAAAGCCATCCGCCGCCGGGAATTTTGTAACTGGAATCGAGGAAATCGGCGTTCTGGAGCGCGCCTGACTTTGTCTTCTGATAGAAGCGCGTGCGGTACGGAATAATGGCGAATCGATCGTCGGCTTGCGTGTGCTCCATTCCGGCCGGCAGGAGAACTTTCTGACGCATGTAGTCGAGGTAGCTGGAGCCGGACGCTCCCTCGATAACGCAACCCACCACGCGTGTAGCCCTGGGTCGAATAGTGAAAGTGGGAACCAGGATCTGCGACCAAGGGATCATTCTTGAAGAAGTCGAGGCCAGCCTGGATCGGGTTGTCGAAGTGCTTCGTATTGCCCACCTCTGTGTCTTCCTGCGATTCCGATTTGTAGTGGCGAATGCCGCCGAGGTGTCCCATGACCTGGCGGGTCGTGATCGGAGCGGATTTTTGCGGGAAAGACGGGCAGTATTTCTGGATTGGACTATCGAGTTCCAGTTTTCCGTGTTCCCAGAGCTCCATTGCTCCGACCGCGGTGAGTGACTTCGAGATCGACGCCAACCGGAACAGCGTGTATTCGCTAGCGGGGATATTGTTCTCCAGATCGGCGAACCCAAAGCCTGCGGCCCATTCATACTTTCCGTCTTCGACCACCGCGACCGACAGGCCGGTACGTGGGTCGAGGCCATGAACCTGGAAACTGCCGCCTCGATCTGGCTACGCTTTTCCGGGGAGAGTGTTTGGTCTTGGCCTTGCGATACGAGGGCGCAAAGGAACATAGCGCCCACCAGAGACGCGAGGTAGACGCTTCGCGCACACCGCCTATTCATCCAGTTCATGGGGAGCGCCCTCTGGGCTTCATTTCTCACCACGGAGGCGGGCACAGAGGAAAGCGGCTTGCGACTATTGGGTGACTGTAGCCTGGTAACTCACCGCCAACCAGTGTCCAGTGCGGCGGACCCAGACTCGGGTGTAGCGATAGGGGCCGCTGAAGTCTTCTCCGAGTTGATGGCCCTTTACCTCGGCGCGGGCGGTCACCACAGCGGTATCGCCGTAGACGCGGACAACCATATCGGTGACGTTGATCGTATCGTATTTCAGCTGGCCGCTCTTGCGGGCTGAGACGGTGTCTTGCTTGGTCGTGACCTGACCCAGAGGAGTAATCGCGACATAGTCCTCAGCCAGGGTTCTCTGCGAAAAGTCGACGTCGCGGCGGAGGCTAGCCTCGCGCGCTTGATGCTCCATATCGATGATTTCCCGGATGGATTCCTGGTCTCCCGTATCCATGGCGGGCTTGGGACGAGCTGAGACGCGCTGTGCTGCCAGTGCTGGCAGGGATACCAGAAGGCAGAACAAAAACGCCACACACTTGTTGACTACCATGAGACCTCCGCGGTTTGCGAGGGGACAGAGATCCGCTGGACCGAGCTACGCAACTTTGGATGCAAGAGTTCCGTGGAAAAATTCTTGATTTGATAAATCATTTTGATAACCCACTGCCGGCGAGCGTCGCATCCCTTCGCCCCGAGTCCGCCTTCTAACATGACAGACTAAATCGAGCGGTAATTTGTTTGTCTTTTAGTCGTTGTGGGGCCCCATTTTGTGTAATTTGGTGCAAGCTCACTTCCAGCCTGTAACCGGACTAAATGGTTGAGAAATGAACACGAAGGCACTGGTTGTTCCCACCAAGCTGTCCACTCCCGGTGTGCAGTGTCCGGTAGTGGACAGGAAGTTGGTCTCAACTCATAGTCAACTTGAGGTCTCAATTCCGGGCAGGCCCGAGATCGATCTAGTAGAATCAAACCTCTAGGAAAGCATGGCGGACGTTCGTCGAGGTCTCATCATCGTCAACACGGGGCCTGGCAAGGGCAAGACCACCGCCGCCATGGGCACCGCGTTGCGTGCTGTCGGGCAGGGACTGCGAGTGTTGATGCTGCAGTTCCTGAAAGGCTCCTGGCACTACGGCGAACTTGATGCGGTGCAGGCTTTCGGTGACAAGTTTGTCATGAAGCAGATGGGCCGCGGCTTCGTGAAGGTCGGAGCCGAGAGGCCCGATCCGGAAGATGTCCGGATGGTCGAAGAAGCGTGGGCTGAAGCCGAAAAGGCCATTCAGTCGGGCGAATGGGATCTTGTGGTGCTGGACGAGATTAACTACGCCATCAGTTACGGCATGCTCGATCCAGCCAAGGTGGTGGAGAGTCTTCAAAAGAAGCCTGGGATGGTGCACGTCATCTTGACGGGCCGTAACGCGCACCCGACAATTATCGAGATCGCTGATACGGTTACGGAGATGCGCCAGGTTAAACATGCCTACGAGAAGGGCGTGATGGCGCAGAGAGGAATTGAATACTAGTTCTCAGTTCCCGGTTCTCAGTTCTCAGCAATACGAGCGCAATCGTTTTTTGCTGAGAACTGAGAACTGAAAACTGAGAACTGTCTTATGGCTTGGTTTAAGCGCGAATCCGGAGAGCTGGATACATCGGGCGAAAAGAAAGTGCGCACCGAAGGGTTGTGGGTGAAGTGTGAGAACTGCCGGCAGATCATATGGAAAAAGGATCTGGAAGAGAACATGAACGTGTGTCCGAAGTGCGACAAGCACTTCCGGATTGATGCGCGTACTCGGCTCACGCAGCTGCTCGATGACAACCAGTACACCACCTTCGACGGGGATATTTCGTCGACCGACCCGCTCAAGTTCGTTGACCTGAAGCCTTATTCGTCGCGTTTGAAGCAAGCACAGAAGGACACGGGGCTGAAGGACGCGGTGATCAATGCGCAGGGCAAGCTGATGGGCCGCCCGGTGATCGCCAGCGTGATGGAATATTCATTTATCGGTGGGAGCATGGGGGCGGTGGTTGGGGAGACGATCACCCGTGCCGTGGAACGCGCCGCCGACACCCGCACTCCTTTGATCATCGTCTCGGCGTCGGGCGGGGCCCGGATGATGGAAGGCGTCATCAGCCTGATGCAACTGGCCAAGATCGCAGCGGCCCTGGCGAAACTGGACAAAGCCAAGGTCCCGTACATTTCCCTTCTGACCGATCCGACTACGGGAGGCGTGACCGCCTCGTTCGCCATGTTGGGGGACTTGAACATCGCAGAGCCGGGGGCGTTGATTGGCTTTGCCGGACCGCGGGTGATCGAGCAGACCATCCGGCAGAAGCTGCCGCCGGGGTTCCAGCGCAGCGAGTTTCTTCTCGAGCATGGGATGCTGGATGCCGTTGTGCCGCGTAAACAGCTCAAGCCTTATATCGCGCGGGCGCTGGATTTCATGGCGGCGTGAAGCAGACGTCGGACCTCAGGCGTCAGACCTCGGACTTCGGTTCTCGGGGAAGCCAGCTTGCCCTTTCCTCCCGACTGGTTTCCTGCGCCGATTTTCGCTGCGAACACGTCTGCTGTAATCTGATGATTCAGCTAACGGGCTGAGGTCTGACGCCGTCCGACGTATGTCCTACGAAACCGCAGTCGCGAGCATGTTTGCGCTTGGGCATGAGCTAGCCCAGACGCCGTCGCACAAGTTCGACTTGGCGCACATGCAGGTGCTGCTGCGGGCCTTGAATCGTCCCGAGCGGATGTTCCCGAGCGCGCTGATTGCCGGGACGAACGGCAAGGGCTCGACCGCGGCGACGCTGGCGTCGATCCTGCAAGCATCGGGCTTGAAGACTGCACTCTACACTTCGCCGCATCTCATACGGATCAACGAGCGGATTCGCATCAACGGAGTGGAAATCATTGACGACGACTTTGCCCGGCTGCATGGCGAGGTGGATCGCGTGGCCGACCATCTGGTGGAAGTCGGAGAATTACCTTGGCATCCGAGCTTTTTCGAGATGATGACTGCCATTGCCTTCTCGCAGTTCGCGCGCGAGCGAGTGGATGTCGCGGTGCTCGAAGTTGGGATGGGGGGCCGGCTGGATGCGACGAACGTGGTCGAGCCCCTGGTAAGTGTGATTGCTGATATTTCGCTCGATCATCAGAAGTTCCTGGGGAATACGGTGGGAGAGATTGCGCAGGAGAAGGCGGGCATCATTCGGCCCGGCGGAGTCGTCGTGACTCTGCCACAACAGCCGGAAGCGAATGACGTCATCGGCAATACGATTCTCGATCTGAACGCAGTGGGTGTGAGCGCGGTGCAGTATGTGCCGCCGGTGTCGCCGGGGGCTACCGAGTCCCGGGTAGCGAGTACCGAGAATAACTCCTTGCGGTCACGATACCCGCTGCAGGTGATGGGGAAACAGATTCTTGTCGAATCGCCGCTGGTGGGGCGGCATCAATTACGGAACGTGGCTTTGGCGATTGCTGCAGCCGAAGAACTGAGCAAGAAGGGGCTTGCCGGGATTACTCCGCAGTCGATTGAGCGAGGGATTCGCGAGACACGCTGGCCGGGTCGGTTTCAAGTTCTTCCCGCAAGAGGTGGTTGGCCGGAGATTGTGCTCGATGTGGCGCATAATCCGGCAGGGGCGTGGGCGTTGCGATCAGCCCTTTCGGGGCTGTATGACGACCGTCCACTGATTTTTGTTTTCGGGGCGATGCGCGACAAGGCAATCTCGGAGATGACGGATATTTTATTTCCGCTGGCGTTGCGGGTGATTGCCACGCGGCCTGACAATCCGAGGGCGGCATCGCCGGAAGAGATCTTGCAGGCCGGGAATCGAACGGGCGCCGAGATTGAGATCGTGCCGGAAGTTAGGGCTGCTTTGGAACGCGCTCACGCCTGCGCAGAGGGCAAGGCCGTCGTGGTGGTGACGGGCTCGATTTATCTGGTGGGAGAAGTGATCGGGCTCCTGGAGACCAGCGCGTGAAGACGAGTCCCGAATTCTTTCTTAGAATGGAAGTGTGAGCGAAGTGAATTCATCAGTCGATCAGGTCGAAGGGCCACAGGAGATGACGATTGCTCGTCCGCGACAGAGTCCACACGCGGTTCCGGGGCGCACCTACGGCTGGCTGAGCCGGTTGCGGTCTTACCTGATCATCGATCCTTTGATTTGGCTATACACCCTGGTGCTGGGAGTGCTGGCACTCCCCGGTGGATTACTGGACCGGAGTGGGCGTCGGCTGCATTGGTTCTCTTTTGCCTGGTCGTGGCTGATCATGAAGACGATCTTTTCGCCGGTCACGGTTACCGGGCTGGACAAGATCGACATTTCCAAGCCTCACGTGTATGCGGCCAATCATGCTTCGGCGCTCGATATTCCGGTGCTGTACGTGAATCTGCCGTTTCAATTCCGGATTGCCTTCAAGAAAGAGCTGCTGTCGTATCCAGTGGTCGGCTGGCAACTGAAGCGGTCCGGGCAGGTCTGCATTGACCAGCAGAATCCTTCTCATTCGATCAGCAGCATTCGAGCCGCGTTGAAGGGCCTTAAAGCTGGCCTTCCTCTAGTAATCTTTCCCGAGGGAGGACGCACGCCCGACGGCGAGATCAAACCGTTTCTGCCGGGAGCCTTTTTTCTGGCGATCAAGGCGCAGGTCGACATTGTGCCCGTGGCGCTGGTGGGTACCTACGAATTGCTGCCCATGGACACGTATCACATCAAATGCCGTCCGCTGGAGATGCGGGTTGGCGAGCCCATCTCGACCACAGGGCTGACGATGCGGGATATGGAAACTCTATCGGCGAAAGTGCAGAAGGCACTCGAAGATCTGTACTACCGCCGGCTAAAGTCGAATCAGGCGGCCTTTTTGTTTTCATCACATAGTTGTTGATAGTGCTCGCGGCCTCGCTGATAGCCTTGGGTAAAGGTTCTTCACGTTCTTTCCGGGATAGCGACGCTTGACGTCTTCCAGAGCTGCATTCATCTCGCCTGAAACCTGATCAAACTCCATGCAGCGAGTCCGGGCGTGCATGGCTGCCTGGAAACCGAGACGGAAGAACTCCTCGTCTTCGGTAAACTTCGGCCCGATTTTGCGTAGCGAGTCTCTTCGGAACTGCGCAATCCTGTCCACCATTGTTCGCGGGCGGCGTCTACCGACTCGCTCCCGCTTGTTTCAAGATGTCGCGAGCCGAAGCCGCAGAGGGCTCGTCGTCTGCGAGCGCGATTACCACGCTGCGGCCTTTCCGCAGCGCGTCTTCATAGAGGAAGATTTCGTCTTCGGGAAGGCCTTCGTAGGAGGCTTTCTCGATCTTTTCGCCTGCTACCGCGCCGACCGTGGCTCCGGCGGCGCCCAAGATGGCCGCACCAAGCAATCCGAGGGCGGTGATGGGGCCGACCCCGGGGACTAGCGCCATCAGGACCGCGCCTCCAGTGATCCCGACGCCGCCGCCAAGCAACGCGCCCACGGCGGTGCCCATGCCAGGCTGCTCGGTAGCATCGGTGGGGACCGTCTGAATTTCCTTATTCATGTGATCCTGGCTTCCGGGGGTTAGAACGGTGATCTTATCTGCGGGAATACCGGCTTGTTTCAGTTGCTCGTAGGCTTGCTCGGCGTCTGCGCGAGTGTTGAATACTCCGGTGACCGATTCCATCTTTCTGCTCCTTGATGACAAGAAATCGGGACTTGTGATGCCGGATACGCTACTACCAGCCGCCGGAAATTCAAGGATTCGATATTCTTTGTTGCGTAACCTTTTCCGTCGCGCCACCGTTTAACCTTGTGTAAGGCCAAACCGCGGAGAACTTGTTGAAGGCTCTGAAGAAAGAAGCGGACGAGCGGCTTCTGATCGAAGCTGCGCAGAAGGACCCCGCTCGCTTTGCGGACCTCTATGAGCTCAATTTTGAGCGCGTCTATGCCTACTGGTGAAACGAGTACAGGACCGCGCCGAGTCGGAAGACCTTACGTCGGAAGTATTTCATCAGGCGCTGGCGAACTTAAAACGATTCGAGTGGCGAGGGATTCCGTTTGCCGCGTGGCTGTTCCGGATTGCAGCGAACCTGATCTCTGACCGCTGGCAGAGATCGGGCCGAGAGTTGGCGGATGACCAGGTGATTGAATCGGCACAGGTCAGTCCCAAGGAGATTGAGGAAGTGGAGCGGCGGGCCACACTGTTCCGGCTGGTGGAGACTCTTCCGGCCGAACAGAAACGGGTAGTCGTCCTGAGATTCGTAGAACAGAAGAGCATCAAGGAAGTTGCCAGTGCAATTCGCAAGACCGAAGGGGCAGTGAAGCAGTTGCAGTTTCGCGCGCTGAGCACGTTAAAGGCGCGAATGGAGGGTGCCGATGCCTAAGCGCTCTCTACATCCGGGAGGCGGCGACCAGAAGAAGATCGAGCAGCTCAATCAGGCTGTCGAGAAGATGCTGGCGCGGAACGACGGGCGGGTCACGAAGGCTGGGGCGGAGATCGAGCCACTGGTGCGCATCGCGGCGGACTTGCGCAATCTGCCGAGTGCGACTTCAAGGCACGATTGAAATCCGAATTAGGAGGCAAGAAGCGTATGTCCACCGTTGCCGAGCCCGTAGCAGCCGTCCGTATGACTGCATCACCAAGATTAGCTTTCCGAGATCCTGCCAAGGCGATTGAGTTCTATAAGCGTGCTTTGGGTGCCAAAGAAACGTTCCGTTTCGAGGTTGGGGGGCAGCATCCCGCCGCCGAGCTGATGATCGGCGATTCCCCCATCGATATAGCCGGCGAATGGCCCGAGGGAGGCCGCTTCAGCGCCGAGACGCTGGGATACTCGCCCATTTCGATTTCCGTCCAGGTCCCGGATGTAGATGCATTTGCAGAACATGCCGTAGCGGAAGGCATGAAGTTGGTGCGTCAGCCGAAGATCAATTCTACGGACACCGCGACGCTACCTTGGAGGATCCCTTTGGCTATTCGTGGGCCGTGTACACCGTGAAAGAGAAAATGTCGGTGGACGAGATGCACCGGCGAATGAAGGGAATGACCAAGGGCCTGAAGGTGGGAAGGTTCCATGAAGCAAAAGGCGTCAATCCGGTTCCTCGCGGCTTCCGCATGGTGACGCCGTATCTGGTCGCCGCAGACGGCTTCGCGCTTCTGGAGTTTGCCAAGCGGTCTCGGGGCTGAGAGACTCATGCGAGCCGTGATGCCCAACGGGGTGCATGGTGAAGTGCAGATCGGAGATACCACGCTGATGATGGGCGGCGGTATTGCGGACAAGAAATTCGCCGGCAAGTTGCAGCCGGGTGCGCTTCACATCTACGTGGAAGATGCGGACGCTGTCACCGAGAAAGCTGTGGCGGCAGGAGCGACACTCATCGATGAGCTGCGCGATCAGGAGTACGGGGAACGTTCCAGCACTGTGAAAGACAAGGCCGGAACTATTGGTACATCGCAACAGCGAAAGGTGAAGCCATATGCCGGAGGGCCTGCACAGCGTGAATCCGTACCTGCATCCGCGGCGCGCCGAACCTCTTGATCCGCTTCCTGAAGCGAGCCTTCGAGGCGGAGGAAGTAGCGAAATATGCTTCGCCGGATGGGGTTGTCCATCATGCGGTGATTCGCATCGGAGATTCAGTGCTGGAGATGGGTGAAGCTCATGGGAAATACGAGACCATGCCAGCCATGTTCTACCTTTATGTCCCGACATGGAAGACGTATATCGGCAGGCTTTGGCGGCAGGAGCGACCTCATCGCAGGAGCCGACCGATCAGCCCTACGGTGATCGAAACGCCGCTGTGAAGGACGCGTTCGGGAACAAGTGGTACATCGCCACCCACGTTAAGGATGTAAGTTGGAAGAGATCGGGTAGAAAAATAGGGAGGGCCGAATGGCCCTCCCCAAATACCGCTCTGAAAGTCACTGTCTAGCTAGCCTTCCGCCGCAGAGCCCCGGACTCCTCGTCTTCGTTCGTCCTTTGAGTTGTCGACGTTGTCTTCTGCGCGGGGTTTGGGCTTCACCGCATCTTTCGCTTTACCCCAGGCATTCTGGACTTTGCCTTCCGCTTGCTTCATCGTTCCCTTCGCCTGAGCGTCGGTGTCTCCAGTCCATTCACCAACCTGACGTTCGACGCGACCGGCGATATCTTTTACTTTTCCCTTGGTACGATCTTCATTCATGATTCCCTCCGATTAATGCAAGGGCAGGTTCGCCCTTGGTTTCGGACCCGACTAACTTGCCCGTCAAACCACCGGACTTCTGCCCTGAATCACGCGGATCAGGACAACAATGATGGCGACGACGAGCAAGATGTGAATGAACCCTCCCAGCGTGTAGGAGCTGACCATTCCCAACAACCAAAGGATCAGAAGCAATACTGCAATTGTCCAAAGCATCGATCTGGCCCTCCGAATAGGCGAGTCACCTGTCCGAGGCAGACTAACGGGAGGCGGGGTCGCAGACCATCCATGGAACGGAGTAAGCTCGCAGTTGCCTTCCCCTAATGATTCGTGAGACCTGCACGTTTGACCCTCTGGAATCTACTCCCATAAACTGAAAAATTCAGGATCACTGCAGGTTCCCTCTATGGCAGACAGCATTCATGTGAAGCTCCCGGATGGGAGCGAGAAGGAAGTTCCCAAAGGCACGACTGCGCTCGACATTGCGAAGTCGATCAGCCCGCGGCTGGCGGATGCGGCGCTGGCTGCGAAAGACCAACGGCGATCTCATCGACCTCACCCGGCCGTTGGAAAAAGACACCGACCTGCGCCTGCTGACGGAAAAGGATCCCGAGGCGCTGGAGGTTTACCGGCATTCGTCGGCGCACCTGCTGGCGGCGGCGGTGCTGGAACTTTTCCCGGAGACCAAGCTCGGCCACGGGCCGGCGACCGAGAGCGGATTCTTCTACGACTTCTATCGTCCGACTCCGTTTACGCCCGAGGATCTGGAGAAGATCGAAAAGAAGATGCAGGAACTGGTGCAGCAGAACATTCCGTATGCGCGCGAATTTCTGCCGCGCGATCAGGGGCTGGCCGAGTTCAAGAAAGAAGGCGACTTCATGAAGTGCCACTTCATCGAGCAGTTCACCAAGCCCGATGAAAAGATTTCGATTTACCGCACCGGCAAGTTCATCGATTTCTGCCGCGGGCCGCATATTCCATCGACGGGGAAGATCAAGGCATTCAAGCTGCTGAATATCGCTGGGGCCTACTGGCTGGGCGACGAGAAGAATCCGCAACTGCAGCGCATTTATGGGACTTCGTTCTTCTCGAAGAAAGATCTCGACGATTATCTGCAAGCAGGTTGAGGAGACGAAGAAGCGCGACCATCGCGTGCTGGGCAAGCAGCTCGATCTGTTCTCGATTCAGGAACTGGCTGGGCCGGGGCTGATTTTCTGGCATCCCAAGGGCGGGATCATCCGCAAAGAGATGGAAGACTGGATGCGCGATCAGTACCTGAAGCGCGGGTATTCGCTGGTGTATACGCCGCACGTGGCGCGGCGGCAGCTGTTCTACACCTCGGGGCACGAAGGCTATTACTCGCAGAACATGTTCGACGCCGATGGAGCTCGACGATGCCGAGTACCGGCTGAAGCCCATGAACTGCCCGGGGCACATTCTGATTTATAAAGATTCGCTGAAGTCGTATCGCGACTTGCCGGTGCGGCTGGGAGAGTTGGGCACGGTGTATCGCTACGAGCGGTCGGGCGTGATGCACGGTCTGCTGCGCGTGCGCGGGTTTACGCAGGATGACTGCGCACATCTTCTGCACGCCGGAGCAGATTGAGGACGAGATTGGCGGCTTGCCTCGATTTTGCCTTGGACGTGCTGAAAGATTTTGGCTTCGAGAAGTTCCAGACCGAGCTTTCGACCTGGAATCCTGACGATCGCAAGAATTTTGTGGGCAGTGAAGAGCAATGGGTCCACGCCACCAAATCGCTTGAGAATGTGCTGAAGCGCAGGAATATCGAGTACAAGACCATCCCTGGCGAGGCGGCGTTTTATGGGCCGAAGATTGATATCAAGCTGGTGGATGCGATTGGGCGGCTGTGGCAGCTCTCGACCGTGCAGGTCGACTTCAACCTGCCGCAGCGCTTCGGCCTGGAATACGTCGCCGAGGATGGCTCGCGCAAGCAGCCGGTGATGGTGCATCGCGCGCTGTTTGGATCGGTGGAGCGCTTCTTCGGCGTGCTGATCGAGCACTATGCGGGAGCGTTTCCGGTGTGGCTGTCGCCGGTGCAGGCGGTGATGATCCCGATCAGCGAGCGGCATGCCGAGTACGCAAATAAAGTCGCTGGTCAGCTGAAGGCGATCGGCGTGCGCGTGGAAGTTGACGCACGCAACGAGAAGATGAACGCCAAGATCCGCGAGCACGCCATGCAGAAGGTGCCGTTCCTGCTTGTGGTCGGAGACAAGGAAGCGGAGGCCGGGAAGGTGAATGTCCGGACGCGTGGCAAAGAGAAGACTGAGGACATGCCGGCGACGGACTTTGTGGAGAAGATTGGAAAGCTGATTATGGAGAAGAGCCCCTCCCTCGACTAGGGCTCTTGCCGTGGTTCATGTGGGGACAGCCGCCCTCGGCTGTCCTTGGGCCGTTAGGCCCAGTTTCACTATCCTCCAAGGTTTATTTGCTGAAATCAAAAGCTAGTCGAGCTTTGCTCGACCGGACAGCCGAGGGCGGCTGTCCCCACATGAATACTGCTGTACCATGTTTTCGTGCATCCCCTGGGGCTTAGGTTGCTGTCTCACATTCGGAAGGAAGAATTGCTGCATGCCGGGCATCGGGTTGGAGTTGCGGTTTCTGGCGGGATTGATTCCGTTGCGCTTTTGCGGCTGCTGCTTGAGTTGCGTGGCGAACTCGGGATTGTTATTTCCGTCGTTCATTTCAATCACAAGCTGCGGGGGCAAGAGTCGGAGGCGGACGATCAATTCGTCGGCGGTCTGGCGCGGGAGCATGATCTGGAGTTTCTGTCCGACAGCGACGACGTGGCGGAGCATGCGTCTCGGGAGGGCGTTAGTCTGGAGGCCGCGGCTCGTAAGTTGCGGTATGGGTTCTTCTGCCACCTCTTACAGGAAGGCCCTTCAAGGGCTAAAGCCCCTGATCAAGACAAAGGTGCGAATCGCGGCGCTGAAAGCGCTGCGCCACCCAAAGACGGCCCGCTGGGGCTAAAGTCCAGTGCAGTCAGTTCGCTTTTACGCGGCCCTGAAGGGCCGCTCTTCCTTGATGAATCCCGCGGCGCGCCTGAAAGGCTCGCCCTTTCAAAGCAGCGTTCTTCATCGCTGGACAAGATCGTCACAGGTCATACCCTTGACGATCAGGCAGAGACCGTTCTGATGCGGGTCATTCGCGGCACGGGCGTGACGGGGCTGAGCGGGATTCGTCCGCGGATTCCGGTTGAGAACGATGACGGGGAAATCTCCGGTGAGATCGTGCGGCCGCTGCTTACCACTCGGCGTCGCGAACTGGAGCAGTACCTGAAAGACATCGGCCAGCCTTGGCGGGAAGACTCCACGAATGCCGACGATGCCTTCACGCGGAACCGGCTGCGGAAATTGGTTGTTCCACTGCTGGAGAAGGAATTCAATCCGGCGGTCGCCGAGAATCTGGCGGAACTGGCCGAGATTGCCCGCGGCGAAGAGGAGTACTGGGAAAGCGAAGTTGCCGGCTGGATGGGCACGGCCGCGCATTGGTCCGAACCGGAATGGGCTCGAGGGCGGGCGAATGCGAGTGAATTTGTGCAGATCGGCGGTCTTGGGGATGGATTCGGGCTGAAAATCCCCACTTCTCGCGCAAACAGCGCGCTGGAAATGGGGCACACTGAGGTGGGGCAACATGACTCCGGCGGCATCGACCTTCAGTCAAAGATCGATCTTGCCCGGTGGCTGGTTGCGAATGCCTCGGTCAGCCGTCCCTGGTTTCTGAGTGAGCCCGTTGCAGTGCAGCGGCGAGTAGTGAAAGCCATCGGCGAGCAAGCGGGGATTCCGCTGGAGTTCAAGCATGTGGAGGAGATCCTGCGCTTCGCAGCCGAGGGTGGGCCTACTGGCAGGGAGCTCAGCTTGCCTCTCGGGTGGAAGCTCGTGCGATACACGGAGGAGTTACTCTTTGTGACTCCCGATTTGCGTGAAGAGCAGTGGCCGCGGGACTACGAGCATGAACTACCTGTGCCCGGGAGTGCGGTTGTGCCTGAGATCGGGGCGGTCGTCGAAACGCGGCGCGTTCCGGCTGCGAAGCTCGCGGAGTATAATCCAGACCGACTCCTGAACACAGATTCCTTGCCCGGACCGTTAAGGGTGCGGAACTGGCGCGCGGGAGACCGGTTTTGGCCGGCCCACACCAAATCCCCCAAGAAGGTTAAGGAATTATTGCAGGAGCGTCACGTGACGCAGCCGGAGCGTGGATTGTGGCCGGTTGTTTTGAGCGGCGATGAGATTGTGTGGGTCCGGGGATTTGACACCCACGCGCAGTATGGCGCCAAGCCGGGACATGATGCTGTTCTGATCGCCGAAAGTAGTGGGGATAAGGCTGAGGAGAGGTAAAAACGCCGTTAGCCGGGAGAGGCGCAAGCTTCATGAACGTAACCAGAGTCGAGCCACCGCGGCAGGTTATTTCAGCCGAGCAGATACAGAAGCGGGTGAAAGAGCTGGCCCGGCAGATCTCCGACGACTACAAAGGACAGACCATCCAGATATTGGCGGTGCTGGAGAACGCATTCATGTTCCAGGCTGATCTGGTGCGGGCTTTGGAGGTGCCGGTCGTCTGCCAGTTCATTAAGCCAAAGTACACGCGACCGGAAGCAGGCTCGGGGAGTGACGTCATGGAGATCTTCTTCAGTCATGAGCCGGATATCCCGGGAAAGCACATCCTGCTGGTGGAGGGTCTGGTGCATTCCGGCGTGACCAGCGAATTCCTAATGAACGATTTGAGGGCCAGGGGAGCGGCTTCGGTGAAACTGGTGACGCTGCTCGATCGGCAAGCAGCGCGTCGGGTACCCTTGCAGCCGGACTATTTCGGGTTTCTGGTCGACGAGACGTTCCTGGTGGGATATGGCTTGGGGGCAGTGGAACAGACGAACCGCAATCTGCCCTACCTCGGCGCGGCCAAGGGTTAAGGATCACGATCAGAACAGGTGTGTTTTGGGAATTTGTCGCAATCCCCAGGAGCTTCGCCGCCCGTGCCCAGTTGATGTGGTCTAAGGGCGGTGCTAAATCCAACTGAACCAGTGACTTCAGTTACGCTCGTTCGGACCTATGTTTTTACGCTGGAATATGTAGAATGAGGTAAGACTGGGAAATTAGCCGATCCGAAGTGTACCCTCGGGCATCTAATCGCATTAGGCGACCCCGCGGTGCGGACAGTGGTCGACATTTAGGAGCCTTCTAGGTGAATTCAACGGTAAAGACTGTGCTGTTCTGGCTGCTCATTGGGGTGTCTGCCCTGCTGCTGTGGGAGGTAGTCAAGAGTGCCCGGGACGGCCAGAAGGATCAAGAGCTATCCGTCACTCAGTTCATGGGTGACGTCGATCAAAACAATATTCGTGACATTGAAGTCAACGGGATGGAAGTCCACGGGCACCACCGTGATGGTCAGCAGTTCCACACAACGGCGCCGTCGAATTACTTCACTCCAGAGATGCTGAAGGGCCTGCAAAGTAAGGGCGTGGGAATCAAGTTCCGCGATATCAACAGCGGAAGCATTCCGCTGACCCTGCTGGGGACGTGGGCGCCGCTGATCTTGCTGGGTGCGCTGTGGTTTTTCATGATCCGCCAGATGCAGACCGGCGGGAATAAAGCGTTGTCGTTTGGAAAGAGCCGCGCACGGCTGCTCTCGATGCAGCAGAAGAAGGTCACGTTCAAAGACGTGGCTGGGGTAGAAGAAGCGAAAGAAGAGCTGCGGGAGATTATCGAGTTTCTGCGCGAAGCGCAGAAGTTCCAGAAGCTCGGCGGACGGATTCCGAAAGGAGTGCTGCTGGTAGGGCCTCCCGGAACCGGTAAGACGCTGTTGGCGCGGGCTGTCGCGGGTGAGGCGAACGTTCCGTTCTTCTCCATCTCAGGCTCTGATTTCGTCGAAATGTTTGTGGGCGTGGGCGCCAGTCGCGTCCGCGACTTGTTTGAGCAGGGCAAGAAGAATGCGCCCTGCATCATCTTCATCGACGAAATCGACGCTGTCGGACGTCATCGTGGCGCAGGCCTAGGTGGTGGACACGACGAGCGCGAGCAGACTTTGAACCAGTTGCTGGTCGAGATGGACGGCTTCGAATCGAACGAAGGCGTCATCCTGATGGCGGCAACAAACCGGCCTGATGTGCTCGATCCGGCGCTGCTGCGGCCTGGTCGGTTTGACCGGCGCGTGGTAGTGAGCCGGCCTGATGTGCGCGGGCGCGAAGAGATTCTGCGGGTGCATACCCGTAAGATTCCCCTTGCGGAGGATGTCGATCTCTCCGTGCTGGCTCGTGGCACTCCGGGATTCTCCGGCGCTGACCTCGCCAATATGGTGAATGAAGCTGCTCTGGCAGCGGCGCGGCAGAATCGCAAGGCCGTTTTGCAGTACGACTTCGAACTTGCCAAGGACAAGGTTCTGATGGGCGTGGAACGCAAGTCGCTGCTGCTGACCGACGAAGAGAAGAAGAATACCGCTTACCACGAGGCTGGGCATGCCCTGGTAGCGGCGAAGATGCCGCACTCCGATCCTCTTCACAAGGTAACCATCATTCCACGCGGCATGGCGTTGGGCGTTACGATGCAGTTGCCTACCGACGACCGTCACAATTACTACAAGAATTATCTCGAAACCCAGATCGCCATCCTGATGGGCGGGCGCATTGCGGAAGAGATGTTCCTGAACGTGATGAGCACCGGCGCAGGCAACGACATCGAGCGTGCTACGGATATGGCTCGCAAGATGGTTTGCGAATGGGGTATGAGCGAGCTTGGGCCGTTGACCTTCGGCAAGAAGGAAGAGCAGATCTTCCTGGGCCGCGAAATCGCCCAGCATCGCGATTACAGCGAAGATACGGCCATCAAGATCGATCAGGAAGTGCGCAAGCTGGTTAACAATGGCTATACCACGGCCAAGCAGATCCTATCGGACAATCGCGACACGCTCGAGAGCATCGCGCGGGCGCTGATTGAGCGGGAAGTTCTCGACGCGAACGAGATCAAGCTGCTGGTTGAAGGCAAGCAATTGCCACCGATGCCGCCTCCGGCATCAAAGCCTGATGACGGTGTGCAGCACGTCATTAAGCCTGATCTGCAACCCGGACGCGCTAAGGGTGGCGAGCGGCCAGCGACAGCATAAGAATCGTTGGTGTTGAACCTTACGGGCGGCCTGATGGCCGCCCATTTTATTGCCTCGCGCCAGCGATCAAGCCACACCTGTAAGCCTCTGAAATTCGGCCTGTTACTGAGTCGATTCGGCAGGTTTCGAGGCAATTTTTGCCGTCGAATTGTGCTATACTTGTTATAGTCGTAACCGATCCTAAGTGTTTTAGATTTCAATAACTTGAAGTTGGTTCGTGGGACTTCAGAGCGGTTGGGTCGGAGCGAAATTTCCAGCCAAATTCCAGGGCGCTAGAAACAACAAATTCGGGACATTTTCGCGGAGCGGAATGGCCACCAAAGAGATTAATACTCCCATCGCAGAGACCAAGACAAAAAACGGGAATGTGACTCCGATTGACGGAGGCAACGGTACCAGTAACAACGACTACAACGCCGATTCGATCAAGGTTCTCGGCGGCATGGAAGCTGTGCGCAAACGTCCGGCGATGTACATCGGGTCGACCGGCGAATTGGGGCTGCACCATCTCGTATATGAAGTCGTCGACAATTCTGTCGACGAGGCGCTGGCCGGATTTGCTACGAAGATTGAGGTCACGATTCATATCGACAACTCCATCACGGTGACGGACGACGGCCGCGGCATTCCCGTGGATGACATGGAGATTGATGGCGAGAAAGTTTCCGCCGCGCAGGTCGTCATGACGACCTTGCACGCCGGAGGAAAGTTCGATTCCTCGACGTACAAAGTGTCCGGCGGGCTACACGGTGTCGGCGTATCTTGCGTCAATGCGCTCAGCGAGGATCTGGAACTGGAAATCTGGCGAGACGGCGCTACCTGGCAGCAGACCTACTCGAAGGGCGATCCCACCAGCAAGCTGAAGAAGACCGGCGTGGCCAAGGTCAAGACGGGTACGAAAGTTCATTTCGTGCCGGATAAAACCATCTTCACCGTCACCGAGTACAACTACGACACGCTGGCACAGCGACTGCGCGAGTTGGCGTTCCTGAACAAGGGATTGCTGATCACGCTCACCGACGAGCGGACGACGGACGCGAAAAGCGGCGAGGCAAAACACACCGACTTCAAGTACAACGGCGGCATCGCCGAGTTTATCAAGCATCTCAACCGGGGCAAGCAGATACTGCACGACAAGCCGATCTACATGGAGGACGATCGCAACGGCGTCCACATGGAAATCGGTCTGCAGTACAACGATGCATACTCGGAGACGATTTTCAGTTTCGCGAACAACATCAACACGGTTGATGGCGGCACACATCTTTCCGGCTTCCGCACGGCCTTGACCCGCACGATCAACTATGCAGGCCAGCAGATGGGCTTGTTCCGCGACGTGAAAGAAAACCTGACCGGCGATGACGTTCGTGAAGGCCTGGTGGCGGTCATCAGCGTGAAGCTGTCGCAGCCGCAGTTTGAAGGCCAGACTAAGGGCAAGCTGAATTCCGATATCGCGGGGACAGTCACGCAGTTTGTGAATGAGCGGCTGGGAGCGTTCTTCGAGCAGAATTCGACGGTCGCGAAGAAGATCATCAACAAAGCGATCGATGCTGCACGGGCTCGCGAAGCCGCCCGCAAGGCTCGCGACCTGACGCGCCGCAAGGGGGCGCTTGATTCCGGCGGGTTGCCGGGCAAACTGGCGGACTGCTCCGAGCGTGATCCGAATCGCTGCGAACTGTTCCTGGTCGAGGGTGAGTCCGCAGGCGGGACGGCGAAACAGGGCCGCGACCGGCGCTTCCAGGCGATTCTTCCGCTGAAGGGGAAAATTCTTAACGTCGAGAAAGCTCGCATCGACAAGGCTCTGGCCCATGAAGAGATCCGCGCCATGATTACCGCGCTCGGGATGGGCGTGGGAAACAACGATGTAGAGATCGAAAAGCTTCGCTACGGCAAGGTTATTTTGATGACCGACGCCGACGTGGACGGATCCCACATTCGCACTCTCTTGCTGACGTTTTTCTTCCGGCAGATGAAGCCGTTGATCGAGCGCGGCAACATCTATATCGCTCAGCCGCCGTTGTTTTCGCTGAAGAAGGGCAAGTCGCAGCAATACATCAAGGACGAGCGCGAATTCGTGAAAGTCATGGTGAAGCGCGCAGCCGACGGGCTCATCATCCGCTACGGAGAAGGCGCGGCCAAGCTGGAAGGCAAAGAGCTGGCGAAATTCATGACAGTGCTCGACGAGTATCTCGGATTCTTCGACAAGCTCGACAAACGCGTGCGCAATGAACGCGTCACAGAGCTGATTCCCAAGTTTGATCTTGCGAAGCGGGCAGATTTCGAAGGCGACAAAAAGGCTCCGCCGAAGAAGATCGAGCGCCTGGAAAAAGAACTTACCAAGATGCAGAAGGACGAAGGCTTCAAGAGCGTAGAGGCACGCTTCGACGAAGAGCACAATCTGTGGGAAGTGCACTTCGTAAACAAGCATGGCGCCGAACACGTTATTAGTTGGGAACTGTCGTCCAGCGCGGAATGCCGGCAGCTGATTGCCAAGTTCAAGCAGATCGAGCCCTACATGGAACCGCCGTTTGTCGTCGAGACCCTGGCCAAGACAGCCCCGGCAGCGACCAACGGAGATGCTCTCGAGGACGAGACATTGGCGACTGTGGAGGACAAGGCCGAGAAGAAGGCAGCAGCCAAGACTCCGAAGCGCAAGGAAGTCGAAGTGGTCGAGAAGACGAACGTTCGCGAGCTTCGTGACTACGTCATCAATGAGGGGCGCAAAGACTTCTCCATCCAGCGCTACAAAGGATTGGGCGAGATGACCGCTCCGCAGCTTTGGGAAACGACGATGGATCCCGAGCGGCGTACTCTGCTGTCGGTAAGGCTGGAAGATATTGCGGAGTGCGAAGCGATCTTCACCACGCTGATGGGGGAAGATGTGGAGGCGCGACGCAAGTTCATCGAAGAGAATGCGCTGGATGTGAAGAACCTGGACATTTAACTTCTTCTACGCGGATGAACACGGATACGAAGCTTAATGGCGGCCTTGACGGCCGCCATTTTCTTTTCGACCTGCGCGCATCATCCGGCAGCTACAATTCCGACCATGAAATACATGCGGCCGTCTTTTCTACTGATCATCATTTGCCTAAGCAGTTCGCTTCTCGGACAGTCGTCTCCTGCGCCCATTCCTCCGATGGGCTGGAACAGTTGGGATTCCTACGGCACTACGGTGCGCGAGAAGCAGGTAAAGGCTAACGCTGACTGGACGGCTGAGCATCTCGCGAAATATGGGTGGAAGTACATTGTCGTGGATATTCAGTGGTACGAGCCCAATGCGCAGGGGCATGACTACCAGCCCGGCGCGCCCCTCACGATGGATGAGTACGGACGGCTGCTTCCGGCGGTCAATCGCTTTCCTTCGTCTGCCAACGGGGCTGGGTTTAAACCTCTGGCAGATTACGTTCATAGCAAAGGTTTGAAGTTCGGAATTCACATCATGCGCGGCATTCCCCGGCAGGCGGTCGAGAAGAACGTTCCGATCAAAGGAACCCCTTATCACGCAGCCGACATCGCGGACAAAGACAACGCCTGCCGCTGGAATCCGGATATGTGGGGCGTAGATACAACGGCGCCGGGGTCGCAGGCGTACTACGATTCGATTGCGGACCTGTATGCGTCGTGGGGAGTGGATTTCATCAAGGCCGATGATATGGGCAGCCATCTCTATCAGCCGGCGGAGATGAAGGCGTTGAGCATGGCAATTCGAAAGACTGGCCGGCCGATCGTGTTGAGCATTTCGCCTGGCCCGGCTCCGATCTCAGAAGCGGAGTTCTTTGAAAAATATGCGCAGATGTGGCGCATCTCCGATGACTTCTGGGACGATTGGAAACTGTTGCGCCAGCAGTTCGATTTCACTCGCGACTGGGCACAGTTCGTCGGGAAGAATGATACCTGGCCCGATGCGGACATGCTTCCTTTGGGCAAACTGCGGGTTACGAGCAAGGAAGGTGGGGGCTCACCGACGAAATTCACGGCGGATGAGCAGCAGACCGTGATGACTTTGTGGAGCATCTTTCGTTCGCCATTGATCTTTGGCGGCGACTTGCCGAGCACCGACCGCGCCACCGAAGCGCTGATTACGAACCAAGAGGTCCTGGATGTGGATCAGAACAGCCACGGCGGACATCAGGTGCTGGAGCGAGGAAATATTCGTGCGTGGGTGGCCGATGGCAAGCATGCCGGAGAGCGTTACATCGCTGTGTTTAATCTGGGAGAAGCTACGGAGCAGGTGAGTATTTCCTGGGGCGATCTGAAGGTTCCGGGCACGGTGACCGCAATGCACGACCTATGGGGCCGGAGGTCCATCGAAGCGGTTGACGCGGTTCACGTGAGTTTGCGACCGCATGCGAGCTCGCTGTATAAAGTCACTACAGTCCAGAATCGGTAAGGGTCGCCCGTCCAAAAAAGCAAACCTCAGGCGCTAAAGCGCTGCGCCACCTAATTAATTGAGTCTTCAGCAGACTGCTAACAGGACTGACTTGGTTACCGACGTCCCCACGGGGTGAAGAAATCATCCGCAAGGCGCGTTGTGCTCATCGTTCTTTTGCCAGAGGGGCAACTATGACGACTTTGGTGCAGCCACTCGGAGAGATCAACAAGGCCTGGCAATGGATTGCTATTGGAGCAGCGATCCTGTTGATTTGGATCTTCGTAGCCTCGACGGCGTTCAACCGACGAGAGCCAGATTTGATCCACTCGCTGCCCAAGACAGAATCGTATGCGCCGACGCCGGCGACAACTTGGCAGGCGGGCCCAGCAGCGCAAGCGGACGCTGTCAGGTCTGAGGTCGCAAAGGATTTTGCGGCCGGCGCTACCGTGGAGAGAAAGATCATCCGCACAAGCTCGCTGGAAATGGTTGTACAGCGCCCGGCGGATGCTGCGGAGAAGATCACTGCGATCGCCGAGGGAATGGGAGGATATCTCGAAACGGCCAGTGGTGGCGGCCAGAATGCAACCTCAGGGGCGCTCACGATTCGGGTGCCGGCGTCGCGACTGCAAGAGGCGTGGGCTGAGATCCGCAAGCTGGGTCTGCGTGTAGAAAGCGAGAAGGTCGATGCGCAGGACGTGACCCGGCAGTACGTGGATCAGGACGCCCGGATCCGAAATCTCCGAGCCGAAGAAGTGCAGCTTCTGACGATCCTGAAGCAGGCCGCAACCGTAAAAGACATGATGGCGGTGAGCGAGCGGCTGGGCGAAGTGCGAGGGCAGATTGAACAACAGCAGGCTGAGTTCAATGCGTTGTCGCGGCAGATCGAAACGGTTGCGATTGCCATTTCGCTTCGCACGGAGTCGGAGGCGCAGGTTTTCGGTTTGAACTGGCGCCCGGGATACCAGTTGAAACTCGCGCTGCACGACGGGTTGGAGAGTGTTGCGACCTATGCGGCGGCGATGACGACGGTCTTATTCTATTTGCCAGCCGTGCTGCTGTGGGCGGGAACGATCTTGGTAGGAATCTTAGTAGCCTTGCGACTCACGCGATGGATCGGGGAGCGGTGGTTTGGATCGAAAGCCACTACGGTTTCGGCGCAAGGTTAATTTGACTTTCCTGCGTGGCCGACGGCAACTGGTTCGGGGCCTCGGGCTTTTCGCCACGAAAAACCCGGGAAATTCCCCGGACGATGCGGCGCATCGGTAGTTCTCCTTTGGCGTCGGCAAAGAAGATTTCTCCCGTGCGGGCCCCGCGGTAGAACCAGCGTTTCAGCACGGCCACTTGTTCCATTGTTTCCCCTGCTGATTTTGGGATGTCGGCCGGAAAGGCCTGCAGCGTTTCTTGGACGCGCGCTTCCATCGATTGTGATTTTGCGTGTTCCACGGGCTGGATGGTGAAGGGGATGGGGCCAGAGATGCGGCCGGAGGTGATTCGGAAAAGCACAACCGATCCATCGAGGTGACTGGGCTGGATCATCAGCGCTGACATCTGGTCCAGACGCTGCACGATTTCTGGGAGTTGGCTCAGAACAGGTTTGAGTTTCTCTACCCTCGCGTGAATGGCCGCCGCGTCTTCGAAGGCCAGACTAGCCGAGGCAGCTTCGCGCTCATCCGAAAATTGGCGCAGCAGTGAGTTACCTCGAGAATTGAAATAGGTCTGGACCCGTGTTACCTCCGCTTCGTATTCCTTGTCGGTGCAGCCCTTAAAGCACGGAGCCAGGCACATCTTCATTTCGGAATAAATGCAGCCCGGGAACTTGGGGTCGGGATGCAGGTCGTCGACGCAGCGACGCATTTTGAAGAAGTCGAGGGAATCATTCATGAATTGTTCAGCAGCAACGCGGGAAACAAATGGTCCGTAGTAAAGAGAGTGCCCTGTGAGACGCCCCAGTCGCGTTGTGATGGAGGCGCGCGGGTATTCGTTCTCGAGATGAAGCTTCACAAACGGTGCGAACCGGAAACGCAAGCGCTGCTGGTAGGTTTTCGGAAAAGCTTCGCGCAGGATGCGGTAGAGCAGGAATCCGGATTCGAAGTCGGAGCCGGTTGGCGTGAATTCGATCGAGCGCACGCGATCGCGCAGGTTCAGCTTCTTCGTGCGCTCTTCGACGGGACCGAGCAGGCGTTGCAGGCGGCGACGCAGGTTGGCGGTTTTGCTGACGTAGGGCTCGGCGGTTGCGCCTTCGCCGCGCAGGAGGAAGACCGCAGGGCCGGCAGAAACGCTCGAGAAGATATCGGCATCCCGGTTCGGGGTGAATTCGATACGGTCCGTTAGCACACTTCAATTCTAGCGGAGTTAGCCCATCGGCTTGGGTCGCGGCAGTCTCATTGCAGGACGGTTTCGACAAGATTGACACAGCGAGCGCAAGATGCGCTCGCCACAGCCGGCGGGACGCCGGCGCTACGAAATTATCGGAAGTTGGCGCTGCGGAATTTCTGGCGGAAGTCCGTTCCGTCAATCGTCACGACGCGGCACATTTCGTGCAATCGGGAGCGCATGCGTTCGCCGATACGGTCCCCCAGCGTTTCGTTACGGCTTGCGGCTCTCGCGGGAGACAACGAACCAGCTACCGCCGCGGCCGGCTGGTCGTCGAAATTTGTCGTGATGATCGTGGTGCGGTTGTTGTTATAGCGCGTGTTCAGGATCAGACTGACCGTATCCCAGACCCACTCGGTGGGTTTCACGGCGCCCAGTTCATCCAGAACCAAGACGTCGGTTTCGAATACCGGGCGTAGCACGTCGAGCTCTGTGGTCTGAACCGTGGAGTTGTAGGAGTTCTGAATTTCCTTCAGTAGTTCGCGATAATCGTAGAAGAGGCACGGAATGCCGCGGGTAACGATCAGTTCTTTGAGGATTCCCACAGCCAGGTGCGTCTTACCAGTGCCGATTGTGCCTATGATCAATAGGCCTTTGTCGCCGCGCGGGTCGCATTTTTGTGCGAAGTTCGATGCGACGAAGTGTGCCTCGGCGAGCGACGGATGGGCTCCGGGAAAATCGGTGTCATAGTTCGTGAGTTCGCAGTGCTCGTAACGGCGGGGAATGCGGGCTGCTGCCAGCAAAGAATCCGCTCGTGCCCGCAAATGGCAATCGCAGCGAGTGACACGGCGGTCGTTGATGCTGCGGCTGCCGCCTGCGGAAACGGCCTTCCACCCGGTGCCTTCACATAATGGGCAAACCTGAACTGGGGCCTTGATCAACTGGGCATCCTCATCCGGGAGTTGAGATTCTTCAGCATAGGCAGTTTCTCCGGACGCTCGCTTTGCTCGCGGGGCGGACGAAGGTGTCCGCCCCCACACAATCGTCTGATCTGACTTTGCACCGGAGGGCTGCGTTTGTGCAAGCTGGATTGCACGACCGGCTGTGTACAACCTGTGAACGAAGCCGAGCACCTGTGGAGGGCGGAGGAAATCCCGCCCCTAGGTTTGAAAAGCCGCTCCTCTAGGGCCAATTCGGGCCGGGCAGGTGCGAAACAGGCTTCCGGCGCGGATTTTCACAGTTGACATTCGCCGCAGAGGGAGGACAATACCTAGCGGTCAGGTTTCCCAACTCAGCCCTCGCCAGTTTGCCTCCCGGCCTGGGCTGGGCATGAAAGAGACCTGCGAGGAGAAACTATGAATAAAGCCGATCTGGTTGACAAGATCGCAGGCGCGTGTGAAATCAGCAAGGCGCAGGCTACGACCGCCATTGATACCGCCGTTGAGAGCGTTACATCTGCCCTCCGCAAAGGAGATCGCGTGGCGTTGATTGGCTTCGGCACGTTCTCCGTGTCGCAGAGAAAGGCCCGGAATGGGCGCAATCCACAAACTGGCGCGACCATCAAGATTGCTGCCCGCAAAGTCGCGAAGTTCACCCCCGGGGCTGAACTCAAGAAAGCAGTCAACAAGAAATAACTGATGCAAGACAGGTTTGCGAACGGCAGGGGGTCGGCCCTGCCGTTTTTTGCTGCCTGCGACGCGTGGGGAGCGCACATGGTGCGTCATCCGATCAATGCGTAGACGCGGCGGAGGCCGTCAGTTCTTAGTGAGGCTCGAGCGCTTGACCCTGGGCAGGCCCACCCCTAACATCGAGTGGGGTCCATGCGATTTAAAATTCCTTGCGTCTGGGCGCGTCGCACTATCAAGACCGCATTCGCCTTCGGATTCATCCTGTGCTCGGGATTGACGGTTTGCGCCCAACGATCCAAGAGTGCTGCTGCTCCGCCTTCTCCAATCGCCAACTTCACCGACATCGCCGAGAAAGCGGGCCTTACCTCGCAGAACGTCTTTGGGGGCGTCGACACTAAGAAGTACATCATCGAGACCACGGGCAATGGTGTCGCGATTTTCGATTACGACAACGATGGCTGGCCCGACATTTTTCTGGTCAATGGAACGAGGCTCGACGGATTTCCCCCCGGGAAATCGCCGACCAATCGTCTCTACCGCAATAATCATGACGGCACATTTACGGATGTGACCGACAAAGCCGGACTGACGGGAACGGGATGGGGGCAGGGAGTCTGCGTCGGTGATTACGATAACGACGGCTGGGAGGATCTTTACGTCACGTATTACGGCAAGAATCGCCTTTATCACAACGATCACGGCGTGTTTACCGAGATTGCTGAGAAGGCCGGCGTCGCTGGATCAGGCAAGGATTGGGGAACCGGTTGCGCGTTTGTGGACTACGACCGCGATGGCCGGCTAGACCTGGTCGTAGCCAACTATGTGGATTTCGATCTTGCCACCGCGCCGGCGCCTGGAGACCGGCCGACGTGCTTCTGGAAGGGCGTTCCTGTGATGTGCGGACCTCGAGGGCTTGCGGGATCGAAAAACATTCTTTACCACAATCGGGGCGATGGAACCTTCGAAGATGTCTCGACAAAAGCACATATCCTTCGCACCGACGGTCATTACGCGTTCAGCGTTTCAACTTTTGATTTCGATGAGGACGGCTGGCCCGACATCTTCATCGCCTGCGACAGCACCCCCGCGATCCTCTACCACAACAACCACGACGGGACGTTCACTGACGTGGCTGTGACCGCAGGAGCGGCGTTTAACGAGGACGGACGCGAGCAGGCTGGCATGGGATCGACGATTGCCGACTACAACGGCGACGGCCATCTGGATATCTTCAAGACGAATTTCTCCGACGATACTTCAACGCTCTACAAAAATAATGGCGATGGAACCTTCACGGATGCAACTTCTGCCGCCGGCCTGGGCCTCTACACGCAATACCTGGGATGGGGAACGATGTTCCTCGATGTCGACAACGACGGCTGGCCCGATCTGCTGCTGGTGAACGGCCACGTTTACCCGGAAGTCGACAGCCAGCATCTGGGCAGCAGCTACAAAGAGCCGCGAATTCTGTTTCACAACAACGGGGATGGGACGTACAGCGACATCTCGGCGTCGGCGGGTTCTGGCATCACTACAGCAGCATCTTCGCGTGGCATGGCCGTGGGCGATCTATGGAATGACGGCCGGATATCGGCGGTGATCAACAACATGAATGCAGCGCCAAGTCTGCTGGCGAATCAGGTCAAGAACTCCAACCACTGGGTTGCGTTTCGAACTGTCGGGACGAAGTCGAATCGCGATGGGATTGGGGCGCGGATTCGAGTGAAGGCCGGTTCGCGCATTCTTGTGGACGAAGTGCGCAGCGGCTCCAGCTACATCTCGAACAGCGATATGCGCGTGCACTTCGGGCTGGGCAAGGTCGACAAGGTCGAATGGGCGGAGATTCGCTGGCCCAGCGGATTGAGGGAGCGATTTTCGAACTTAACCGTGGATCAGATTCACACGCTTACCGAGAGTAAAGGCACACCAGTCGAACCAGACTCCAAGAAATAGCGCTGCATGAACCACAAAGGACACGAAGGTTCACGAAGCAAAATGAGAAGTTCCTTGGTACACCCTCGTGTCCTTTGTGGTTAGAAGTTTTGCATTCCATTATTTTCCGGTCTTGGAGTTCTTGGAAAAGTCCATCGTGCGGGCGATTCCTGTGCCTTCCTTCACATAAATGACTTGGTTAGCTTTGATGTCTTTTACGGTATCAATCTGGCCGCTCGGCCAGCGGATCTCGAGCAAATCCACCTTCTCGGCCTTGCCCAATCCGAAGTGAACTCGTAGATCGTTCTGTGAAAAATATCCGCCGCCGCTGCGGACCTCATCGATCTGGCGGTGCGGCTTGGATTCTCCAGGTACCTGGGTGACACACGTGAGGCGCGCTCCTATGCCGCTGCGGTTTGACTTAGTCCCGATGGTGCGAACTTTGATCCAGTTATGCGCGAGCTTCGAATCGCAGCGCAGGAGTTGCGGATAATCGTTGACCGTGTTGACCACGATATCGATGTCGCCGTCGTTATCGAAGTCTCCGAAAGCCGCGCCACGAGACGGGCTCGGTTCGGAAATACCGGGCCCGGCCTGAAACGATACATCGGCAAAGTGGCCGTTCCGCAGATTCTGGTAGAGAAGTTTTCGCTGGGCATAGCCGGCTTCGGTTTTCAATTGCTCGACCTCCGGATAGACGTGTCCGTTGCAGATCAGGATATCGGGCCACCCGTCGTTATCCATGTCGAAGAAGCCGCAGCCCCATCCCAGGAATTGCGTATGCGCTCCGAGTCCGGCGGTGAAAGTTGTGTCTTCGAAATTCGCGCCGCCCTGGTTGCGGTAGAGAGAAGGCGTATCACCGGCGAAGTTTGTCTTGACGATGTCGAGATTTCCGTCCATGTCGTAATCGGCGGCGGAGACGCCCATGCCAGCCTGCGGCTTGCCGTCGGGACTGAGCGCACATCCGGCTTCGATGGCTATGTCCTGGAATTTTCCGTTCTTCTTGTTCTGATAGAGGGCACTCGCGGTGGAATCGTCGGCGACGTATATGTCGGGCCAGCCGTCGTTGTCAAAATCGGCGGTGAGGACGCCCAATCCGTACGTGCCGCTTGCGCCGAGAATTCCAGCTGCCTCGGAAACGTCGGTGAAGGTACCATCGCCGTTGTTGTGGTAGAGGATGTTCTTGCCTCCCTGCAGTCCGGGAGGGCCGCAAGCGACCATCACGCTCTTGTAGAGGCACGGGCCGGACTCGGGCACGGGAGCCGTAGCTAGATCCATGTCGATGTAATTGGCGACGAAAAGGTCGAGCTTGCCGTCGCGGTCATAGTCGACAAAGGCGCAACCCGTGTTCCAGCGCTTGCCGTTGCCGGCTACGCCTGCCTTTTGGCTTACGTCGGTGAATGTACCATCGCCATGGTTGTGATACAGGACGTTCTTGCCGAAGTAGGTGACGAACAGGTCATCCCACCCGTCGTTGTCATAGTCGCCGACGCAACAGCCCTGGCCCCAGCCCGAATGAGCGACGCCTGCTTTCAGAGTTACGTCGGTGAAGGTGCCGTCGCGATTATTGCGAAACAGATGCGACGCGGGCTCACTGCCAGCGGGAAAGCCCTCGAGGCGGGTTCCATTCACCAAGAAGATGTCGAGCCAGCCGTCGTTGTCGTAATCGTAGAAAGCGACTCCGCATCCGGTCGTTTCGAGCAGATACTTGTTCTTATGCTCTCCGCCAAAGATGGTCTTTGCGTTCAGGCCCGACTCGCGAGCTACGTTGAGAAAGCTGATGCCGAGATCGGCACTCTGTTCTTTCGGTGGACTCGCAATCTGGCGCGGACTCCCCGACAACCATCGCGGGCGCGCGAGAGCGAGTACGTTTTCCAAAGAAAGAACCAGCGCGGAACGGCTGAGTGAACTGAGAAACGCGCGGCGTGAAGAAGACAAGAGGTTGCTACCTGGCTCGCTTGGTCGTGCTAAGATTCGCCCTTCCCTCTTATATGCAAGGGAACCGCGAGTTGGCAAGCGTCAGCGGAAGCAAATCCCTCATGCAGAAGACAACTTCGCTGCATTCCAGGATCTTTCGGTGCTCGTTGATGAGGCGATGCATTTTGGGCGCCTACGTGGCAGCGGTATGCCTTCCCTGTCTGCAGTCCCAGGCCCAAACAAAGCAGAGCTTGGAGTTAACGCGCACGATTCGCACCTGGGAGTTTCTGCCTGTGGTGGGAACTCGCGCGGGACTGTTCGGGAACGAGACTGGCCGAGTCGAGGCGTGGGTTTACCCCCTGAAGATCTTCCGTGAGTTTCACCTCACGTTTCACGTGGGAGATCGAGCTCTTCCTGCGGAGAGTCTGGCTCGGACACTGACGGTTCGTCCGGAGTCGGCCTCGATTCTGTTTGTCGGGGATTCTTTCCGAGTACGCGAGACTTTGTGCGTGCCGGTCCAAGAACCTGGAGCTGTGATTTTGCTGGAGGTCGAAACGGAGCAACCGCTTGAGATCGAGGCGGCATTTACCCCGGACTTCCAACTCGAGTGGCCGGCAGGACTCGGCGGTACCTACTCGACATGGGATGCGAAGGAGCGGGCCTTCTTCGTGGGCGAAGAAGCGCGCAAGTACGCTGCTTTCGTGGGATCTCCAACTGCCGAGGCACCCCATGCGGCATACCAGACGAACTACTCTGCATCAGACGAAGACTCGATGCGCCTCGGAATCACGCCCAAGGGGAAAGAGACGAAGGTTGTGGTGATCGCGGCATCTGTTTCCGGGCTCGCAGACGCAAAGAAAACATACGAGCATCTGTTGAATCCGTATTCGGACTTGGAGCGCGAGTCCTCGGATTACTACCGCGTTTATCTGGACAAAACTGTAGGTCTTGAACTGCCGGATGCGGCCTTGCAGCAAGCCTATGATTGGGCGCGCATCAGTACGGTGCAGGGCGTGATAAACAATCCGTACCTCGGCACGGGACTCGTTGCCGGGTACAGAACTTCAGGAGTCAGTCAGCGTCCGGGATTCGCATGGTTTTTTGGGCGCGATTCGGAGTGGACTTCGTTTGCCCTGAACGCGGAAGGAGATTTCGCAACCAGCCGCACGGCGCTCGATTTCATCAGCAAGTTTCAGCGTGACGACGGCAAGGTTCCACACGAAATCTCGCAAAGCGCCAGCCTGGTTCCTTGGTTCAAGGACTTTCCCTACGCGTGGGCCTCAGCCGATGCAACACCACTGTTCATCATTGCGGTCAATGATTATGCGGTCCAGAGTGGGGACACTGCCTTCGTACGCGAGAAGTGGGACAACCTCGGGCGCGCCTATCAATTCCTGCGTTCGACCTACGATTCGAACGGCTTGGCGCAAAACACAGGCGTTGGCCACGGTTGGGTCGA
Source organism: uncultured Acidobacteriota bacterium (assembly GCA_963836945.1). GTDB lineage: Bacteria > Acidobacteriota > Terriglobia > Terriglobales > Acidobacteriaceae > Sulfotelmatobacter. Next base: position 369,998 of record CAWILL010000014.1, on the reverse strand, counting down.
GGGTGGGCCTCTGCTTCCGGTCAAGAATGAGTACTACCAGGCTGGCCTCGGAGTTGAGGCGCTGCATGCGTTGTCGAATCTGGCTCGACTGGCTGGAAAGGATGACGTGAGCAAGCAGTTGGCCGCGGAGTTCGAGAAGAGCCGCATGGTGCTCGATCGTGCTTTTTGGTCTCCGGAGGCGAAGAGCTATACATTTGCGCTCAATCAGAATAATCAGCGGATTGATGAGCTGAGTGTGCTTACGACCGTACCGATGTGGTTTGGTTTGGCGGAACCCGATAAAGCAAACGACACCATTTCGAAACTCGCGGCCGAGGATCATCAAACGGACTGGGGCATGCGGATCATCTCCAACCATTCCAAGGTCTACGACGGTTCGGGATATCACTACGGTGCGGTATGGCCCTTGTTTACTGGCTGGGCATCGGTCGGCGAATACCGCTACCATCGCGCGTTCCCGGCCTATGAGAACTTGCGGGCGAACGCCTTGCTTGGCTTTGATGGCGCTCTCGGCCATTTCACGGAAGTGTTGTCGGGAGATTACTACCAATCGTTCGCAACTAGTTCTCCTCACCAGATATGGTCGTCCGCCATGGTGATCAGCCCAATTCTGCGCGGCTTGTTTGGGCTGCAGGTCGATGCCGAGAAGCATCAAGTTACGCTGGCGCCGCACATTCCGGCGGATTGGACCTCCTTTACGATTCGCAACGTCCGCGTTGGGGACGCCGGCTTGGATATTCACTATAAGAAGTCCGCAGACAATGTGACGCTCGAAGCCAAGCGGAGCGGGACCGGCGACTGTTGGGTTGAGTTCTCGCCCGCCCTAAGTTTGCGCGCCGAGGTCGTCAGCGTAGAACTGAACGGGCGGCCGCTCACGTTCAAAGTGCAGCCGAATCAGAATGACCAGCACTTGCTGGTTCGTTTCCCCGTCTCTGGCAGCTCGAATACCCTCACCATTCGCGTGAAGAATGACTTCGGCCTGACGGTGACAAACGAATTGCCGCCGCTTGGGAGCGCGAGTCGAGCCTTGCGTGTGATTTCGGAAACGTGGAATAGCGCCAGAACCCAGTTAACGATAGAAGTCTCAGGGCGGGCGGGAAGCCGCTACGAACTGGGGGTTTGGAATGCCGGCCAGGTATCATCCGTCGATGGCGGAACCCTCAACAGGAGCGGGAAACTGCAAATCCAAATGCCTCAAGGAGAGGCTGAATCCTACACCTCGCAATCCGTAATCATCCATTTCGCGCGCTGACACCTGCTTGCTGACACCTGCTTAAGGTCAATTCGTCACTCCAGAAGCGTTACACTGCTGTGTAAGGTTGGCCGCAGGGACACGAATGCACGAACTCTCGATCGCGATGGGCATCGTGGAAGCTGCGATGGACGAGGCCAGGCAGCGCAACGTGCAGGTGAGCGCCGTGCATCTCAGGCTGGGTGCCTTGTCTGGGGTGGTGAAAGATGCGCTACTCTTCTCGTATGAGGTAGCGTGCCAGGATACGCCTCTCGAAGGATCTCGACTTTTGATCGAGGAAATTCCTGTCATGGTGTTTTGTCCGCAGTGCAAAGAAAAGCGCGTGCTGGAGTCGGTGCAGTCGTTCAGTTGTCCAGAGTGCGCCTCGCCGACGGGGGATGTACTTCAGGGGAAAGAATTAGAGGTCTTTGCGCTGGAGGTAGAGGAATGAGCGAACCGCGTCTGATTGAAGTACGCCGAAATGTCTTGAAGCAAAATGATGTGATCGCGCGCGCTCTGCGGGATCAGTTCCACGCTGCCGGTGTGTTCGTCGTGAGCCTGGTTTCAAGCCCGGGTTCGGGAAAGACGACCTTTCTTGAGAAGACACTGATCCAGTTGCAACCGCGCTATCGGGTCGCCGCTCTCGTCGGGGATCTGGCAACCGAGAACGACGCTGTGCGTCTGGCTCGCAGCAAGGCTCCTGTCAAGCAGATTACAACGGGAACACTGTGCCACCTGGAAGCGGCGATGGTTCAAAATGCGCTACAAGACTGGGATCTGCATCAACTTGATTTTCTCTTCATCGAGAACGTCGGCAATCTGGTCTGCCCATCCTCGTATGACCTCGGAGAAAATCTACGTCTGGTCTTGATGTCGGTGACCGAGGGTGAGGACAAGCCGCAGAAGTATCCGACGATCTTCAACAGCGCAGACGTTGCAGTGATCACGAAGAACGAACTCTCCGACGCTGTGGAATTTGATTGGGACGCGGCGCGGAAGAGTATCGAATCCGTGCGACCGGGAATGCAGGTTTTCCGTCTCTCGGCCAAGACCGGCGAGGGCATGACCGAGTATCTGGACTTTTTATCCAGCCAATTGGCCGAACAGGGGACGGTTGTGCATGGTTGATTCATTGCCTTCAGCTTTGTGACACTTGGGCGAGCGCGAGCAGAGTTCGCGCCATGTACGTAATCAAAAGGGCCACGATGCCGGCGAGAATCACAGGACGGTAGCTTGTCTCCAGCAAGTCAGCCAGCACTCCGGAAACGAAAATAAACAAGAATGGAATTGCGGCGAGCAGAAATCCTGCTCCACCGGTGTGTGGAGTAGCCATTGCCAGGACCACAAAGAGGACACCTACAAGCAACGGTGCTGTATTGCCAAAGTACCGTGACCGCGGCCAAAGGCAGTAAGTTGTCAGAGCGATCGGCAGGAGTATCACAAAGGCGGGGCACGCTGCTCCGAGCCGGATTGCCACTTGCTTGTACACCGGGAGTACGGCGAATCCACGCCAGGTGAGTCCCAGAAAAACAGCGTGGCGCATGCTTTCAAGAAACGTCCTCAGATGGAAGAAGTAAATTCCGAAGAGGACGATCAGTCCGACGACGCAGGCTGCGATCCAGATGACCAGCCCGGCTCGCCTGCGTACCGGAGCGACGTAGAGGAGGAAGATCAGAGCCATCGGCGCGACAATCATCAGGGAAAATTGCGAGCCGATTGCGATCGCGAGCGAAACTCCGAGCAGCACGATCCGCCGCCAATTCCACAGCACCACTTCGCGTGGGGCGTACAGGGTATGCGCTACAGCGATGGCGGTGAAGATCGTTCCGAACGCTCCCCATGCGGCGACAATCTCGGGCTCGGTGTGCCAAACGGCGGCCGCTTGGATTAGCGAGGGAGAGAAGGCATAGAGGGTGAGGGCGATGAACCCGCCGGTATTTCCGCAGAGGCGGCGGGCAACGTACCAAAGCGACGCACCCAGAAACAAACCGCACGCCAGGAACGGGAGCTTCGGAAGCCATCGCCAGTAAGTCGCCGACTCAGCATTTAGATGGCTTGGCCAAACTAGGAGCGGAGCCGCAGAAACCAGAGAAAGCAAGGGCGAGTGCTCGGTGTCGAATCCATTTTCACTGCTTTGGGATAGATGGATGAACGGATCGTCGAGGGGATCGCTCAGTGGAGCGCTCGCTATGCCTTGTCCCCGCCACTGTTTCAGCCCCTCGCCGATACGCAGCGCTTCTTCCCCATCCATGGGTTGCGCGCTGCCCAGCTCAACCTGAACCAGCCATAACGCTTGTGCCAGGAATGCCAGCAGGAGCAATGCGGCAAGAAATTGAGGGCGTCCAAAACGCTCGCGTGTGAAATAAGGGCCCATAAGGTCAAGCCGAGTGTTTTACCATGTCGGAGGCTAGCAAAGCGAAGTTTCACGCATGAGCGATCTTGAAATCGACGCGAAAGGCCATCCCGGCGCGGGATCACCGCAAGAACCGAAGTTTGCCGCCGCAACCGAACCGTCGTATGCGCAGACTCTCTTTTTTGGACCAGACGGTCTTCGGCCGGGCTGGGGTTTCGTGTTCTATCTTGTAGCTTTCCTAGCGATCCAGAAATTTGCTGTGCAACTCGCCTGGGTTCACGACTTCGGCGACAGTGATCTTTGGTCAAGGATGCTCGAGGAAGTTGGCGATCTTCTGGCAGCAGTCATCCCAGCCGTAGTGCTGATTCGAGTCGAACGCCGCCCATGGAGCGCCTACGGCTTGCCGGGGAGGCAAGCCTTCGGGCGTCGGTTCTGGATGGGCGCTTTGTGGGGGTTTGTCGCAATTAGTGTGGTGATCGTTGGATTGTACGGCGCGCACGCGTTCTCTTTCGGTCACATCGTTTTGCATGGAAAACGGATGCTGCGCTTCATTGCCTTTTGGACGATCTATTTCGTGCTTGTCGGTCTGTTTGAGGATTTCCTTTTTCGCGGCTATGCGCAGTTCACGTTGGCGCGAGGTATCGGATTCTGGCCCGCCGCATTCGTGCTTTCATGCATCTTCGGACTCATCCATCGCGGGAACGAAGGGGAGCGCTGGTCTGGCGTTCTGACTGCTATTCTCATCGGGCTTTTCTTCTGCTTAACGCTGCGGCGCACGGGAAGTCTTTGGTTTGCGATCGGATTTCATGCTGCCTGGGATTGGGGAGAGACTTTTTTTTATTCGGTTCCTGACAGCGGGACAGTTTGGCCCGGACATCTATTGAGTTCCTCGCTGCGTGGCCCGGCCTGGCTGACGGGAGGCTCCGTGGGCCCTGAGGGTAGCTTGTTATGCATCGCGGTGATCACCCTGGTTTGGGCTGCTTTTGAGCGGTTTATCCCGGGTCATCCCGGACCTCATCATCCCAATGATTGATGTCAGCCGCCAATCCGCGTCAACAGACTTGCGCCCTTCCTGTTTTGGCAGCCAAACGGTGAGAATGGTGGAGTGCCAGCACTTCATCTCAACGGCACACCCTATACTGAACGCATGACCCCAGAGTCGGATCTGCTCACTCCTTTGCGCCGCTACTGGGGTTACAGTACATTCCGGCCTTTACAGGAACGCATCGTTCGCAGCCTCCTGGCCGGTCATGATGCCTGCGTGGTGATGCCAACCGGCGGCGGGAAGTCGCTCTGCTATCAGCTGCCGGCAGTCATGTCGAAGAAGACCGCTGTGGTGATTTCCCCGCTGATTGCTCTGATGCAAGATCAGGCGGCCCAACTTGCTCAGATGGGGATCCCGGCGGCAGTTCTCAACAGCACTCTCAGCAGCGAGGAACAAAGCCGCGTGGTGCGTGAGGCTCGCCGCGGCGCATTCCGTCTGCTCTATCTTTCTCCCGAGCGATTGCAACGGGGCGACACATTGGAGTGGTTGCAGCATGTGCCCGTCTCATTCTTTGCGATCGACGAAGCCCACTGCATCTCGGAATGGGGCCATGAATTCCGTCCCGAATACCGGCAACTGAACCGCCTGCGCAACAAGTTTCCCGACCGGCCGATTGCCGCCTTTACAGCCAGCGCGACCCGCCAGGTGAGGCATGACATCCTTGCGCAACTGGCGTTAAAGAGTCCGGATAAATACATCGCCAGTTTTCACAGGCCCAATCTGCGGTATCTCGTCCGTGCGTGCGATAACACCAACCAGACTTCTCTGCTCGTCACAGCGCTACGCCATTACCGCGAGGGAAACGTGATCGTCTATTCTCCGACCATCAGTCGCGTCGAGGAGACGGTCGATTTCCTTGCGGGCGAGGGCATCGAAGCGGTTCCGTACCACGCCAAAATGCAGGCGGACGAGCGGCGCCGAAATCAAGAACGATGGATGTCGGACGAAGTGCGAGTGCTGGTCGGCACCATTGCGTTCGGCCTCGGGATCAACAAGGCTACGGTTCGGGCGGTGATCCATCTGGCCCTGCCAAAGTCGGTCGAACAGTTTTATCAGGAGGCAGGGCGTGCTGGGCGCGATGGGAATCCGGCCGATTGCGTGTTGCTGTGGCGCAAGCAGGATGCCGGGCTGCTGGGTTTCTTTGCGAATCAAATTACCGATGCTGCCGAGCGCGATCGTGCCTGGCAGCGATACTACAGAATCCGAGACTTCGCGGAATCGAACCACTGCCGCCATCGCCAGATCTGCACTCATTTCGGCGAGACTCCGAAATGGACCTCGTGCGGAGCGTGCGACGTCTGCGCCAGTGTTCCCGAGTGGATGACCATCGCGGCCAGTCAAGCGCCGGTGCGAAAGGCCGTTGCGGTTCCCTCTTATTCCCCGGCTGCGATGGAGCCGGACGCCGATTTGCGAGACTATTTGCGCGAATGGCGACGGAAGACGGCCAAAGAACAGGGCATGCCCGCATATGTTGTACTGCATGACACAACTCTGGAAGAGATTTGCAGGATTCGACCTTCCTCGATTGCTCAGTTGCGGACCATCACCGGCATCGGCGAGCGTAAAGCTGCCACTTACGGGCAGGAGATTCTTGTGGCTCTGCAACGCTATAGCGAAGGTGCCCGCGCGTCGGAGCTGCCACAGCAGAAAACCGTTCCGGCATCGGAGACTCTGCAACTCCTTTCCGAAGGAAAGACTCTGCAGGAGATTGCCCAGATTCGCGGGCGGCAACTCAGAACGGTTGTGAATGCGGTGGCAACCTTGGTGGAAACGGGTGAGGTCGAGTACCAATCCAGCTGGATCGATCGCACCCGGTACTCGGTAATCGAGGCAGCTTGCATTCGTGCCGGACTCGAGAATATTGAAAGACTGAAGCCCTTGAAAGATGTGCTCCCGCCTGAAATCACGTACGATGAAATCCGCCTGGTGCTGGCTCATTTGAAGCGCAGTCAATCGCAGAAGAAATCGGTACCGGCCTAGGCAAGCAACTGCTTTACGGCCTCGCGACCTGAACGCACACAGTCGGGAACGCCAATTCCACGATATGCATTCCCCGCCAGGGCTAGTCCCGGGATCGCCTTGCGCAGGGTTTCAATTCTCTCGAGCCGCTCGAGATGTCCCACTCCATACTGCGCCATGGCAGACTTCCACTTGTAGACACGGGCAAAGAGAGGCTCAGCGTGCAGGCCACGGATCTGCGGGCCAAGGATCTGCTGCAGTTCTTCGCGAACCACGCAAAGGATCTGCTCGTCAGTGAGATCCCAAACACTCTCGGCATTGCTGCCCGCGAAAAAGCATCGAAGGAGGGCCCGATCCTCGGGAGCGCGATGCGGAAATTTGTTGGGCACAAAAGTTGCGGCGAGGAGGCGTTTCCCTTCACTGCGTGGAACAAGAAATCCGAATCCGGGAGGAAGCGCCTGCCGTACCTCGAGGTCGTATGCGAGAGCCACCGTGATGGAAGAGCTGTATTGAATCGCGCCGAGTTCGGACGAGAGATCACTGCCCACATCGCGCAGTACGGCGGCGGCAGCCGGACCAGGCAGCGCAACAATCACAGCGTCGAAGCGCTCGGCCAGTGCGCCAAGGGAAACAGTCCAACCTCCCGATTCTGGCTGAATTGCGTTGACAGGCGTATTGGTCTGAAGAGACGCCGGGCTGAGCCGCGACACGATTGTCTCGGCCAGCGATTGCATGCCGTTCCTGAGCGAGGTGAATAGCGGAGGAACTGGCTTTCGCGGCCCGGACGACATTTTCTTGCGCGCCGCCAGCATCGCTCGTCCGAGACTGCCATGCGTGCGCTCCATCTCAGCGAATCGTTGAAGCACCGCGCGCACACTCAGGCACGAGGATTCTCCTCCGTAAATGCCTGACAGGAGGGGATCGGCGAGGCGGTCCACCATCTCCCGACCGTAGTGACGTTCCACAAAGTCAGCCACTGACTCGTCGCGGTCCACCGCTCGAGGAGGATGAAACAGCTCCTGCGCCATCCGCAGCTTGGTCTTCCATGAGAAAAGCGCTGAGAGGCCTGTCGGCAGGATCTTCGTAGGAACCATGAACATCAGTCCATCGGGCATCTCGACGAGCCGGCCGCGAGTCAGGATGTAAGTCTTGCGGTCAGCGTCATTCGAGCCGATCAACTGGTCTCCGAGGCCCACCGAACGACACAGATCGGCAGCCCATGGCTTCTCGGAGACGAAGGAGTCTGGTCCGGCCTCGACTACGCACCCGTGGATTTTTTCCGTGCGCAGAACGCCGCCCAGTCGTGAAGAGGATTCGTAGAGAGTGTATTCAACGTCGTGCGCTGTCTGGCGGCGCTGCTCAAGGTCGAAGGCAGCAGACAGGCCGGAAATACCTCCGCCGATGATGGCGATGCGGGTCATCGCCGGCGAGGTCCGGCCTCGAGCTTACCGTTTCCTCTCGGCGAGTACTCCTGTACAAAACGTGCGAGGTTCTTTACGTTGTCGACCGGAGTTTCCGGGAGGATCCCGTGCCCGAGATTGAAAATGTGGCCGGGGCGTCCGTCCGCGCGCTGCAGGATGTCTTCCGCGCGCGATTTCAATAGGTTCCAATCGGCGAATAGAAGGACGGGATCGAGGTTGCCTTGCACGGCGGCTTTATAATCGAGCCGTTCCCAGCCTTCATCGAGAGGAATGCGCCAGTCAAGGCCGATGACATCTGCTCCGCTCTCCTTCATAGCGGGCAGGAGCGTCGCGCTATCGGTGCCGAAGTAGATGATCGGCACCCCGGTCTTCTTTAACTTCTTAACCATGCCGCTGACATGTGGGAGAACATAGCGCCGGTAATCTTCAACGCTCAGGCATCCCACCCAGCTGTCGAAAATCTGGATGGCGTCGGCACCAGCGCGCACCTGTTCCGCCGAGTACTCCGTCGTTACCGACACGAGCTTGGCCATCAACGCGTCCCACTCGCCGGCGTGGTTGTACATCATCCTCTTGGCGTGGACGTAGTTGCGGGAGCCTCCGCCTTCAATCATGTAACTCGCCAGCGTGAATGGAGCGCCGCAGAATCCGATGACAGGCACGCGGTCGGCAAAATGCTTCGCCACCAATGCCACGGCCTCGGAAACATAGCCGAGTTCGGCGGCGCGGTCGGTGCGCAGGTTCGCGATATCTTCCTTGTTGCGAACAGGCTTTTCTATAACCGGTCCTTCGCCAGCGGAAAAGTGAAAGGGCAGGCCCATCACGTCAAGCGGCAGGAGCAGGTCAGCAAAGATGATTGCGGCATCTACCCCGAGAATCTCCGCTGCCTCGATCGTGACTTGCGCGGCCAATGCGGGCTTCTTGCATATCTCAAGCAATGAATGCTGCTTACGGATCGCACGATACTCGGGCATGTAGCGTCCGGCCTGACGCATGAACCACACCGGTGGGCGGTCGACTGGCTGCGACTTACAAGCGCGAACAAAGATCGAATTTGGGGCGGACATGAATCTTTGAATGTAGCATTTTGGCGCAGGGAAGAGAAACGCGAGCGCACATTGCGGAACGGGTGATCGAATTAGAATTACTGTATGGCGAAGTTTGCCGGGATCCTGGGAATCATCGCTCTGGTCGTCTGCTCCAGTCTTGGGTTCCAGCGAGCTTCTCCGCCTGCACCAGCGCCGACTTTTTACAGGGACGTATTACCGATTCTCCAGGATCACTGTCAGAGCTGCCATCGTCCCGGAGAAGTCGCACCCATGCCGCTGGTCACCTACCAGCAGACGCGCCCGTGGGCAGGCGCGATTGCGCATGAAGTGCAAATGAAGATGATGCCGCCGTGGTTCGCCGATCCACGGTACGGCCGTTTTGCAAACGACCCATCGTTGACGGAGCAGCAGATCAGCTCGATTTCTGCCTGGGCTGCGGCGGGTGCGCCTGCCGGAAATTCGCTGGATGCCCCGCCGGCAAAAAAGTGGGCCAAAGGATGGAACGTCGCTCAGCCTGACCTTGTGGCGGGAATGCCGAAATCAGTTCAGATTCCGGCGCGAGGCGAAGTCGAATATACCTACGAGATCGTGCCCACGCATTTCACCGAGGACCGCTGGGTCCAGATGTCGGAGTTTCGGCCGGGAAGTCCGGCGCACCTGCATCACGCGGTGGTGTATATCCGGCCGCCGGATTCGCCGTGGCTTCGGCATGCCCCGATCGGTGAGCCGTTCACGGCTTCGACGCTCAAGGATCCCCTGGAGCAGCGCCAAGCGCACGAAACGACCAGCGACCTGCTTCTGGTTTACGCACCTGGCAGTTCACCGGATCAATGGCCGGATGGAATGGCGAAATTCGTTCCGGCAGGCTCGGACCTGGTCTTTCAAATGCACTACACGACCAACGGCACCGCAGCCGAGGATCAAACCGGCGTCGGCATGGTCTTTGCGAAAACTCCGCCCAAGCAACGAGTCATCACGCTGCAATTGAACAATCACGCTCTGATCATTCCTCCCGGCGCCGATGATTTCCGGGTGGAAGTTCAGGGCACTCTTCCCAACGACGCGACTCTGCTCAGCCTTTTTCCTCACATGCATCTGCGCGGAAAGCGCTTCGAGTACGACATTGTGCATGACGACCGCCGCGTGGAAGTGTTGCTGCGAGTGAACTATCACTTCCATTGGCAACTGAGTTACCGGCTGGCCGAGCCGCGCCTGCTGAAGGCGGGAACGAAATTGCGCGCGATCGCCTGGTACGACAATTCGAAGAACAATCCGCACAATCCTGATCCCACGAAGACCGTGACGTGGGGCGATCAGACTTCCGACGAGATGATGGTCGGCTTCTTCGACGTGGCGGTACCCGCGGGAATGGACAAGTGGAAGTTCTTTGAGAGAAATGGAGACTCGAAGACTCGTTAAAGCATCTCCGCTTGCGGGTCCTAGTCCATCCTCTGTACCCTTGTATGGGTCCACTCCATTTGAGCGCTACCTCCACAGTCCAAGTCAGTGAAACTCAGGCCAGCGTACCGGCAGGATTGCGCGCCGCATCCTATTGGATGCTGGCTGTCGTCTTCGCCGCAGTGTTTTTGGGATCCCTGTTTTCTCCACCCTTGCTCGATGACGCCGATAGCACGCATGCCGAGGCTGCCCGCGAAATGTTCCTCAGCGGCGACTATGTGACGTTGCATATAAACGGCGTTCGCTATCTGGAAAAGGCGCCATTGCCGTATTGGCTGGTAGTGGGCAGCTATCACTTGTTTGGCATCAACGAATTTTCTACGCGCCTACCCATGGCCATTTCTGTGCTCTTGCTGGGCGTCCTGGCGCTGATTTGGGGTCGCCGCGCATTTGGCGAACGCGCCGGAATTTATGCTGCTCTGTTTGTGTACACGGCTGTGGGAGTTTTTCTGTTTACGCGAATCCTGATTCCCGACGTGCTGCTCAGCGCGCTGGTCGCAGCCTCCTTGTATTTCTTCTTGACCGCTCTCGAATCTCAAGCAGATCGCTGGCGCTGGTATGCCGGATACGCGTGTATAGCGCTTGGAGTCTTAACAAAGGGCTTGATCGCGCTCGCGTTTCCCGGTGGCGCGGCCCTCATCTATCTTGCAGTCACTGGAGAATGGCGCCGATGGCGCGAATTTCACCTGGGCTCAGGCCTGGCGCTGTTTTTGCTGATTGCGGCTCCCTGGCACATCCTGGCCGGCCTTCGCAATACTGGGGGACAGGGTGGTCACGGCTTTTTCTGGTTTTACTTTGTGAATGAACACTTCCTGAGATTTCTCGGAAGGCGCTATCCACGCGACTACAACAAGCTTCCTTGGGCGCTTTACTGGTCTCTGCACCTGGTTTGGCTGTTCCCTTGGAGTTTGTATCTGCCCGCGGCTGTTCGAACCATAATCGATGTCCGGAAAGCCCCCCGGCGCGACTTCTCGGCCCGCACGCGAATGCTTTGCTGGATACTGGCAGGCCTCGTTCTCGTCTTCTTCGCGATCTCTACGAATCAGGAGTACTACACTTTCCCCGCCTACCTTCCCTTGATGATGCTGATCGCAGAAGGTGTGGCGCGCAGTGAATGGAGTGAATACCAGAGCGGGGTTCGAAAAGGATGGCTTCGAATTTCTTCCGGAGTCCTGGCCGTCGTGGGACTCGCGGCCGCGGTGCTGCTGCTGACTCTTTTATGGCAGTCGCGACACCTTCCTTTTGAGCCGGATATCGGTAACGTGCTAGCGAAGCACGATATGAGTTCCGATACGCTGTCTACTTCTCACATACTCGATCTAAGCTACGAATCTTTCGCGGCGCTTAGGCTGCCGGCCGCGCTTGCAGCTCTGACGTTGCTGATCGTGCCCGCTTATTCCTTCCTGCTGAGAATTCGTCGCCGGTATTACGCCGCAACCTTTGCGACGGCACTGGCCATGACACTGTTTCTTGTGGCCGCGCACATCGCTTTAGGGCGATTCGGACCGTATCTTTCGTCGAGGGGTCTCGCGCAAAAGATCGCTGCTCAAGAGCGTCCGGGGGATTCCGTGATGATCTATGGCGATCAGGCATTCGGCTCGTCGCTCTTGTTCTATCTGGACACGCCCATAAAGCTGGTCGAAGGACGCACGACGTCGATGTGGTTCGGTTCGACCTTCCCGGATGCTCCTCACATTTATCTGACCAATACTGATCTGCAGCGGGATTGGAGCGGCGCCAGCCGGATTTTCCTCTTTGTGCCGGCGCATCTGAAGGCGAAAGTGGATTCTCTACTGCCTAACCGCATTGTGGTGGCAGAGGAATCTGGAAAGTACGTATACAGCAACAGACCGTAATGCACATTCGCGTAGAATCTGAAGTCTCTGCAGGAGACAAATAACCGAGATGAATCTGAAACCAATGCATCTGTCCATAGTCGCGCTGCTGATGGCATTGTGCGCGCCCGTTATCGGTATAGGGAAATCACGGCTGCTCATCCCCGCTCCGGCGCGCCAGGCCGGGGCCACTGTCCCCAAGAAGGCCGAGGAGCAATTCAAGAACATACAGGTGCTCAAGGGTATTCCAGCCGAGCAGGTATTCCCAACCATGCAGTTCATCACGGCTTCGTTGGGGGTTGAGTGCGAGTTCTGCCACGTCAAGAACGCTTTCGACAAAGACGACAAGAAGCCAAAGCAGACGGCGCGGAAAATGATGGAGATGATGTACGCGATCAACAAGAATAATTTCGACGGCCATCGCGAAGTTACCTGCTATTCCTGTCATGGTGGGAATGCCCATCCGGCCGCCATTCCAGCCGTAATGGCTGACGAACCTCCCCGCAAACCGGGAGGGCCGCATGGGATGGAATCGGGGCCAAAGCCGGAAGAGACGAAAAGCAATGAGGGCCCAACCGGTGCGCAGTTGCTCGACAAATATGTGCAAGCCGCAGGCGGCGAGGCCGCGATCCAAAACGTCAACAGCCGCGTCATGAAGGGTACGATCGACTTCGGCGGTATGTCACTGCCGATCGACATCTATGCGAAAGATCCACTCAAACGCATCTCGTTCACTCACATGGCCGAGGGCGACAATATCACTGCATTTGACGGCCGGGATGGCTGGCTGGGGATGTCCGGGCACCCTTTGCGGGAGATGCACGGCAGCGATCTCGATGGCGCGGCGATCGATGCCGATCTGCATCTAGCCACACACTTGAAGCAGATGTTTGGCGAATCACGGACCGAGGGGACTGAGAAAATCGGCGATCATGACGCTTATGTCGTAGTAGGACAACGGGAGGGCAAGCCGCCGATCCGCCTGTATTTCGATAAGCAGAACGGGCTGCTCGTCCGGTTGGTGCGATTCGGCGAAACGGCGCTGGGGTGGCTCCCCACGGAGATCGACTATGCTGACTACCGCGATGTGGATGGAGTGAAGGTCCCCTACCGCTGGACGCTGGCCCGGCCAAGTGGACGGTTCACAATTCAGCTGAACGAATTGACGCAGAACGTCCCGGTGGACGATGCCAAATTCGCCAAGCCGCCTGCTGCTCCAGAGCCGCCCAAAAACACAGCAAAATAGAGGAAACGCAACGGCGCAGAGAAACTACTTCAGTCACGGAATCGGCCTAGCTGCCCTCGTCCGTCGTGGCAACAGTGTCTTTTGCCGGCTCGGCCTCAATGGTTATGTCGACTTCGGCTCCCGGCTTTAGCTTTACTTTCTGTCCGTTGTCGTCGACCAGTCGATTGGGGACTCGGATCTCTTTGTACAAGTGATCCGCACCCTCGACGGAAATCTGCGCCTTTTCAGGCTCCCCGCTTTGTGGGTGAGGACGTATGACTTTTTCGACCCGACCGGGAAGTGTAGTAGCCGCTTTTGCTTTACCCTTTGACACCTGGCCCTCCCTTGGGGAACCCGCAAGGCGGGGAATTCTGGGATCTATTCAGACGAGTGGAACGCTAAGGATCTACTATTTTGGCTGTATGTGCCATAAGTAGAATCCTGTAGGGGCATGGCGTCGAAATCGCCTTTCAGGAGATTTTGATATTGATTCGATATGCTCCTAGGGATCTGTCATCGACTCGTAAAGCTTCATCGGACTTCATCTTGCGCCATCTGCTTCCAACTTTGCTGATGCTGGCGGGGTCCGTGCATCCTGGCCTGCTCAGGGCTCAAGGAGACCAGTTGCCGGCCGCTTCGGGAGCTGAGTCCGCCGTCGCGCGTTCTTTGGCGGGTGTCGTCCTGGACCCTTCCGGTGCTTCTATTGCAGGAGCACACGTAGTACTTCGAACGCCTGAGGCCAGTGCCGCCCTTGAAACCAAGACGGACGCAACTGGTGCATTTCGCCTCGACAATGTTCGCACCGGAAAGTACGACCTCGAGGTGGAAGCCGAGGGTTTTCGCACTATCCACGTGCAGGCGACGATCACTGCCCGGCGAACATCGGCTTTCCGAGTCGTGCTGCCGATCCTGGTCCAGACCGAAAACGTGACAGTTGCCACTGGCGAGAACGTTCCGCTCGTCAGCACAGACACCCAAAGCAATCAGAATACGAATTCCATCGACCGGAATGCGCTCGATCGCATCCCCGTGTTCGACCAGGACTACATCACCGCAATGTCACGGTTTCTGGACGACAATGCCGCTGGGACGAACGGCGTAACCCTGGTGGTGAACGGAATCGAAGCCAATGGACCCGGTGTAACGCCGTCAGCGGTGCAAGAAGTCAGAATCAACAACAATCCGTATTCGGCACGTTTCTCCCGTCCCGGACGCGCCCGGCTCGAAATCATCACCAAGGGCGGATCCGCGGACTATCACGGTTCCTTGAACTTCCTTTTCCGAGACTCCGTCTTCGATGCGAGCAACGCGTTTGCAGTCGTGAAACCTCCGGAGCGGAGGCAGTACTACGAAGGCTCCGTGACCGGCCCCATCGGGCACAGCAAGCGCACCAGTTTCCTGCTGTCTCTCGATGAAGATCTGAATGATCAACAAGCCATCATCGCGCCCAGTGCCATCGCGGAGGCGGAGCGTTTGGGATTCGGACCTACCGAGCAGACTGTTCCCAATCCCACCCATCATTTCTTCGGCTCAGGACGCGTCTTTCACGATTTGGCTAACGGTGACCAGTTCTGGATCGGCTACTCCTACGAACATCGATCCTCTGAGAACCAGAACGTCGGCGGCAATACGCTTCCCAGCGCGGCAACGAACACACATTTTCTGGAGCACGAGATCAACGTCAGCTACTTGCACCAGATCTCGTCACACTGGCTGAACCAGCTTCGATTCCTGGTAGGGCACTACGACAATTCTGTTCAGAGCGTCAATGCTGATGCCCAGATCGCACTTTCAGGCCTATTCACCGCCGGCGGAGCGCAAGCGGATTCGCGGCGTACCGAGTATCACTTTGACGGAACCGATTTTGCCACATACGCTAACGGCAAGCACCAGCTCAGCTTCGGCATTGACATTCCCGACATCAGCCGACGCGGCTTGGATGATTTCACCAACCGCGGCGGCACCTACACCTTCGCCAGCGCCGCCGACTACTCGATAGCGGCACCAGCCACGTATCTCGTGCAGACCGGCCAGGGCCACGTTGCCTTTCTCGAGAAAGTGTTATGTGGATTCGTGGAAGACAACATTCGCGTGACGCCAAATTTCTCGCTGTACATGGGAGTCCGTTACTACTGGCAGAATTATTTTCATGACGATCCCGACAACTTTGCGCCGCGTATCAGTTTCGCCTATGCGCCTAGTGCGAAAAGCAAGACGGTGATCCGAGGCGGTGCCGGAATCTTCTACGACCGAACCGGTCCCGGTCCAATCGGTGACCTGCTTCACTTTAATGGCGTCAACCTGCTTCGGTTTATTCTCGATTCTCCCGCCCACTTCCCCGTACAACCGGGCGACCTTTCCGGCGTCCCGACGAGTGTCGTGACGCTTGATCCGCGAACGCGCATTCCCTATGCCCTGCAATACAGCATCGGCGTCGAGCGGCAGATCACCGCGAAAACGACCTTTAGCGCTGTCTACATCGGCAACCGGGGGATCGATGTTTTTCGATCCATCGATGCCAATGCGCCGCTTCCCGCTAGCGTGGTCCGTCCTAATCCGACCGTGGGACAGGTCAGGGAAATGCAGTCGGATGGCTATCTAAAAGGGAATGCTCTGGAACTTACCTTCCGCGGCAAGCTCAACCAGTATTTCTCCGGGCAGGTGCAATACACAACCGGCCGCACCGACAATAACACCAGCGGCATCACTTTCTTTCCCGCCAGCAGCTATAACGCCGCGGCCGATTGGGGGCGATCAGACAACGACCGGCTGCACAAGTTCGACCTGCTCGCATCGACCCAGGCGATCAAGTTCTTTACTCTGGGCGTTGCGTTGTCGGTCTATTCCGGAAAGCCGGTCAACATTACAACCGGCGGTGATGACAATCATGATGGCATTGTGAACGATCGCCCTGCAGGAATCTCCCGAAACACGATGCCGGGCCCGGGAATGATTGATCTCGATCTAAATGTGTCGCATGACTTTCCTCTTTCCAAGGCAAAGAAGGAAACCAAAGTGATCTCGCTGTCGCTGAACTCCTTCAATGTCCTCAACCATCCGAATTATGTGACCTATATCGGGGCTGTATCGTCTTCGCTATTCGGAAAGCCGGTCGCCGCCCAGCCTCCCCGCCGCATGCAACTCGATGTGCAATTCAAGTTCTAAGGGTTGAATGCGTTCTCCGAGCGCAAAATTCAATAACAAAACCTGATAGGGACGATAAATAGTTTCGATTTCCGGGAAGGGATGGCGGACGTTACAGTGAGGCGTCGTCGATGAGTATGCAACGACGCGACTCCGTCTACGGGAGAACATTCCTACAGTGTCCATGCGAGAAAAGCTGATCGCCACTGCGGTGACAGCTGTCTTGATCCTGACGTTCGCGCAAGTGGTGTGCGCACAAACCAGCGGAGTACATCCAAGCCCGTCCACCGATACCGCTGCGCGGCTTGCCAAGCTCGAGCAACAGACAGCCGAAGCCAAGAGTTCTGCCGACAACGCGTGGATGCTGACCAGTGCAGCTCTGGTTCTTATGATGACCGGCCCGGGATTGGCCCTGTTTTACAGCGGCCTCGTGCGCAAAAAGAACGTGCTCGGCACCATGATGCAGAGTTTTGCTCTGATGGCGGTCATTACGGTTTTATGGGGTCTGTTCAGCTATAGCCTGTCGTTCGGTTCCGGCAACAGCTTCATCGGAGGCTTTCAGAACCTCTTCCTGAAAGGTGTCGGATCTGCGCCCGACCCCGACTACGCCGCCACAATCCCGGCGCAGACTTTCATGGTGTATCAGCTGATGTTCGCGATCATTACGCCAGGCTTGATCGCAGGCGCGTTTGCAGAGCGCATGAAGTTCAGCGCGATGCTGGTGTTCATGATCTTGTGGTCCATCATCGTGTATGACCCGATGGCGCACATGGTCTGGGGCAAGGGAGGCCTGTTGAATGCCTCGCTGGGCGGGCGTTTCCCGACCCTGGATTTTGCGGGCGGCGCCGTCGTTCACATCACGTCGGGAGTCTCGGCGCTTGTCTGCGCGCTCTATTTGGGAAAGCGGCTGGGGTATCCCAAGCAAGCCATGCCGCCGCACAGCGTGGTGCTCAGCTTTATCGGCGCGTGCCTGCTGTGGGTGGGATGGTTCGGGTTCAATGCCGGAAGCGCTCTGGGAGCAGGCAGCCTCGCCACGAGCGCATTCGTAGCTACGCATTTCGCCGCCGCCACTGCGGCTTTGGGTTGGGCTGGGGCGGAATGGATCCGTGCTGGCAAACCTAGTGTGCTGGGCGGAATTTCGGGCGCGGTGGCAGGACTTGTGGCCATCACTCCCGCGGCGGGATTCGTGAAGCCCATGCCCGCATTGATCATTGGTCTCATCGCCGGTGTGTTCTGCTATTGGATGGTGGCAATGGTCAAGGCGAAATTCGGCTATGACGATTCGCTCGATGCATTCGGCGTTCACGGCGCGGGCGGCACGCTTGGAGCGCTCTTGACAGGAGTTTTCGCTGTCAGCGCCGTTAATCCAATCTTTAAAGATGCGCAGGCCCATACTCTTCCGTCGGGGTTGCTTGAAGGAAATCCGGCCCAGTTGTTGAATCAGGCGATGGGCGTCGGGATTGCGTGGGGCATCGCCATCGTAGGCACGCTCGCGATCTTGAAATTGGTGGATTTGACCATTGGTTTGCGAGTCTCTGAGGAGGAAGAACTGCAAGGGCTGGATCTCTCTCAGCACGGAGAAGAGGGTTACTATTGGGAAACGCCCGCTTGAGGGTTGGTCACAGTCTCACAACCCGGAACTGAAGTCGGCGAGCAGATTCGAAGATAGGACTTGCCAATATCATGACAAAGGTCGAAGCGGTGATTCAAAACTCCAAGCTGGACGCAGTCAAAACTGCGTTGCAGGAAATCGGTGTTGAAGGTATGACCGTGCTCGAAGTGCGCGGTCACGGCCGCCAGAAGGGGCATACCGAGGTCTATCGTGGGCGCGAGTACAGCGTCGATCTTATTCCCAAGACCAAACTCGAGATGGTCCTGCCTGACGCGCTAGTCGAGAAGGCGGTGCAGGCCATTCTGGGAGCGGCACGCACTGGCAAGATCGGAGATGGCAAAATCTTTTTGTCGCGCGTCGATGAGGCCATCCGCATCCGCAATGACGAGCGCGGGGAAGGGGCGCTGTAGACTTCGCGTCGGCTTGAACGGAATCTTGCCGGGATGAGATTCAAAGGCAACGCACCCGGCGGCAGGCGCTGCGGGGTGAATCTTTCATGGTGGCAGCGTCCTCATTGATCGGCGAACTTCGGGGCTCTATCAGCGACGAATCGGCACGCATCCAGCGAGAGTTTGAGACCGGCGGAGACGGGCGGGCCTGCGTGTCCCAACGCACACGCATGGTGGAAGAGATTCTTGCCAAGCTGTGGCGCGACATCGTCTCGTCCGACGAATCTCGCCCCGCGAATTTCACTCTCGTCGCTACGGGAGGTTTTGGCCGGGGCTGGCTGTTTCCCTTTTCCGATATCGATCTCTTGTTCCTTTTCAATGATCGAGATGCGGAGCAAGCTTTCAAAGATCCGGTCCGGCGCTTCTCGCAGGAGTTGTGGGATCTTCGGCTGAAATTGAGTCCGGCTTCGCGCATGCTCTCGGAGTGCGAGCGCTACGATCCCAACAATACTGAGTTCACAATCTCCCTGCTCGATTGCCGCTACTTAGCGGGGGATCGCGACCTGTTCCGCAAGCTCCACGACAAAGTGATTCCCAAGCTGGTCATGAAGGAATCGAAGGTCTTGCTTCAAGGCCTGGCCGAAGTGACGCGCGAACGCCACTCGAAATATGGGATGACTCTTTACCACCTGGAACCGAATCTGAAAGAGGCTCCGGGCGGGCTACGCGACTGCAATGTTGCCAGCTGGCTCGCGCTGATTTCCGCCATGGACAAGCTGCGGGACTGGCCCGAAGCCAGTTCGCTGCGTCCGCCAGTTCGCAAGCAACTCGATGCAGCCCTCGATTTCTTGATGTCTGCACGATGTTTTCTTCACTTCCGCCACGGACGCGATGACAATGCCCTGAGCTGGGAAGCGCAGGATGAAGCGGCTGCACGCAAAATCGGAGCGCCGGGTGCTGAGGAACTTTCGGCGGCTGATTGGATGCGGATTTATTTTGGGCATGCCCGCTCTGTGCAACGCACAGTCACGCAATTGTTGGAAGAGATTCCGGAAGCGTGGTCGGCCCTCTATCGCCAGGTGCAAAGCTGGAGATCGCGACTCACGACGGCGGACTTTTCCGTCGTCGACGGCCTCATCTTCCTGCAGCAGCCAGCCGCGCTGCAGGATCCCGAGGTGTTGCTCCGGCTATTTCACTTCATGGCGCACCACGGATTGAAGCTGAGTGCTACAACGGAGTACCGCATCGAACAAGCGCTTCCGGCGCTTGCTGCGACTCCACCGCGGGGCGCGGAATTATGGCTGTATCTGCAGGAGACACTGTTGCAGCCCTATGCTGCCGATGCTCTGCGGGCCATGCACTCGTTGCGGCTGCTCACCCTGCTGCTGCCCGAGTTGAAGGTGATCGACTCGCTGGTGGTGCGGGATTTCTATCATCGTTTCACCGTGGATGAGCATTCTTTCCTCGCGATCGAGTCCCTGCATCGCCTGAAGACGTCCCAATCGGAATGGGATAAGCGCTACGGCGGATTGCTCGGTGAACTCGAGGATCCCGAACTGCTCTACCTTGCGCTGTTACTCCACGACACGGGAAAAGGAGTATCGAACGGAAATCACGTCCAGACGAGTTTGGACATTGCCAATCAAGCCATGGATCGCCTCGATGTTGATCCGAAAGAACGCGCTGAGGTGTTGTTTCTGATCGGGAATCATCTGGAGTTGTCGGCAACGCTGCGACGGGACATTTTTGATCCTGGAACGGTTGCTGCCTTCGCAGAGAAAATGGGCACGCCCGAGCGCCTGAAAATGCTCGCGCTGCTCACCTATGCGGATATCAAGGCGGTGAATCCTGAGGCGCTCACTCCGTGGAAGGCGGAGAACGTCTGGCAACTCTACATGGCTGCGGACAATTACCTGAACCGCAGCGCCGATCAGCGAGTGCACACCGAGGTCAACGACGAAAAGCTGGCGCGACTGCGTTCGCTGGCGCCCGTTACCGGCAGCAAGTTCAAGGCGTTCCTCGAAGGATTTCCGCAAAGATATCTCCTCGTGCATACGGCGGAAGAAGTGATGCGCCACATGCAGATGGCGGAGGAACTCGGAAATGATCCGGTGCTCGTAGACCTGAAACGCGGCCGTCATTGGTACGATCTGACACTGGTCACGAAAGATCGCCCGTTTCTCTTCGCGACTCTTTCGGGTGTTCTAGCCGCCTGGGGGATGAATATTGTAAAAGCCAACGCATTCTCCAATGCAGCTGGCGTCGTGGTTGACACGTTTCACTTCACCGACCGTTTTCGCACACTGGAGCTGAACCTATCCGAATGGGCGCGGTTCAAGAACAGTGTTGTTAGCGTCATGCTGGGTGAGGCCGATCTCGAGAAGATGCTGCGCAACCGCCAACGCTCCGAGAAGGGCGTAATCGCGAAAGTGAAAGTGGAGACAAAGATTGAGTTCGACGATTCGTCCTCGGCAACGACAACGCTGGTTCAGGTGATCGCCCAGGACCGGCCGCGGCTCTTACACCGGATCGCCTCGTGTTTATCTGACCAGAAGTGCAATATCGAAATCGCCCTGATCGATACTGAAGGACAGATGGCGATCGACACGTTTTATCTCACGTCCGGCGGAAAGAAGCTCAAGCCCGAGCACCAGGGGCATGTTGAGAAGGCGTTGCTACAGGAGTTGAAAGCGGAATAACCTTTACCTGGGAATGTCGACCGAATTAAATATGGCTTTGGCGCGATCCTCCGCTGCTGCTTCGGTCATGTCCACGGCTTCATAGTAAAAGATCTCAAAGGCCGAGACACTCGCCAGCATCATGCAGTGAAGTCGTCGTTGGCGCCCTGCATCAAATCCCCTATACCTTGCTGCTAATACTCCGCCCGATTCACCAAACAGAGGTTCTGTAACAGTAATGGCGACGGATCCGGGCACTTTGGTCTCGACATCTCTTCTCTGGTCTTCTCTTGTCAAGCAAACGCATGAACGTCGCCACCTTCGCGTCATGATTCATCGCTCCTGGGGCTCCAAATAGGGAACCGAAGATTGACACCGTTAATTGCTCGGAGTCGGTATGGTAGTCGCGACGTGCAAGATCATTCGAAGGAGCCGGTGTCCACGTGCCTGGCAGAATTAAACGAAACGATGTCTCGTTGATTCGAGTGTCCTCAGGACGCGCGTTCTTGATCGCCGGCTTCGATTTCGAGAACAGCATCCATAATGCGACCGCTGCGACTATCAACACCAGGACTAAGTATGCCGACAACCTCAACGGCGAAAAGACCCGGCTCACTTTTCCTCACTTCGCCGAAAACTTAAACACCGTCGTCTGCTGGAACTTTTCCCCGGGCTTCAGGATCGTGCTCGGGAAATCAGGATGGTTCGGCGAATCCGGATAGTGCTGCGTCTCCAGGCAGAAGCCATAGCGGCGCTTGTAGACGTGCCCCTCCTTGCCCGTGACGGAGCCGTCGAGAAAATTGCCTGTATAGAACTGAACCGCCGGTTGAGTGGTTGAGACCTCAAGCACACGCCCGGTTGTGGGTTCATAGACACGCGCAGCCAAACTGAGCCCAGCGCCCTTGCGATTCAAAACGAAGTTGTGGTCGTAGCCGTGCCCAAGCACCATCTGCTCATACGGGTCCTCGATGCGGGCGCCGATTTTGGTCGACGTGGTGAAGTCGAACGGGGTGCCTTTGACCGCGCGGAGTTCGCCAGTAGGAATGAGGTTCTTGTCCACCGGAGTGAATTTATCGGCATTGATCATGATTTCATGATCCAGAATGTCGCCGTTTCCTGCGCCCTTTAAATTGAAGTAGCTGTGTTGGCTCACGTTGATCGGTGTCGCCTTGTCTGTCGTAGCCTGGTCGTCGATGACGAGTTCGTTCGAGTCGGTCAGGGTATAAGTGACTGTGACTTTAAGATTGCCAGGGAACCCTTCCTCGCCATCCTTGCTGAGATAGGTGAATGCCACGCCATTCTTTCCTTTGAGTGGCTCGCCGTCCCATAGGACCTTGTCGAATGTTCTTGTAACACCGCCGTGCAGCGTATTAGGCCCGTCATTCTTCGGTAACGAGTATGTCTTCCCATCGAGGGTGAAAGTTCCGTTGGCGATGCGGTTGGCGTAGCGTCCGACGATGGCGCCAAGGTAAGGCGGGTTCGGCATGTACTCTTCGGCCTTTTCGTGGCCGAGAACGATATCCGCAAGTTGCCCTTTGCGGTCGGGAACGCGAAGCGACAGAATGATGCCACCATAATTCATGGCGCGGACTTCAACACCGTGAGCATTGGTAAGCGTGTACAAGATGATGGGCCTCCCGTCCCGCGTGCCGAAATCTTGCTGTTGGACTCCGGATTTCTGTTTCGAAGATGTTTGTGCGAAGAGCAATCCGCCGATGGCGGTGATGAAAACAAGAGCACACGCAAGGATCAGCCGTCTTGGGATCATGGCGAAGAGTGTACTACGGGAGGGCCGCTTTGTGATGTGCGCCGACCTGCCGCGTCTACCGCAGAGCTCCATTCGATTCGAGTTCATACCGGCAGGCGTCGCACATCCGGTTCTCCCGCAGATCGATCCACTCCACCGAGTGGGACGATGCCATAGCACATTGATAGTCCTGGCAATGACGAAGGTGCAAGGTGTGCCCAAGTTCGTGAATGGATTCTTTCAGCAGCCGCTCTTTTAGCAGGGAGTCATCTTGATCCAAACCGTAAAACTCCTGCCGCAGCCGGAACGTCGAGACCACGGCGCAAGGCCCGCCCATCTGCGCCTCGCCAAAAACATATTTCAGAATCGGAATGTAGAGATCGACCTCAGTCACGGCGAGCAATCGCCAGCCCCCAGGCAGAACGAGGTTCTGCATGCGCAGCAGGATTTCGGAAGAATGAAACTGCTGACGTTCGGCGTGGTAGGAGGGAGTTGGGTCCAGGGTGGGCGGGAGGATCTCGCAGCGAACCGGCAACCTCTTAGGAATCGCAGCCCGCAAGTCATCGAGCAAAGAAGCGGCAATTTTACCGACCGGCAGCAGATGAACGAGATTCATTGAGGCCAGCTCGCGTCGATCCTAGTTCCGGCTCTCCGCCGTAGCGCGCGTCCAGCCGTAGCGTTTCAGCTTGTGGTGCAGCGTGACGCGGTCAATGTCAAGCACCTCGGCGGCCCGGCTTTGGTTAAAGCCACACTCCTCCAGCACGTGAAGAATGTGTACGCGCTCGATTTCGTCCAGACTCCTGCCCGTCGTACCCGGCGTGGCAACGCTTTGCTGCTTGAAAATGAAGTCCTGCTCGCGTAGTTCGGGCTCCTGGGCAACCACCATCGCGCGCTCAACAGCATTCTCAAGCTCGCGAACGTTTCCCATCCATGGCTGCTGCTGCAATTGATTCATTGCCGCCGGGGCAACGCGCGTAATGTGCTTGTTCATCGCCAGCGCAAACTTGTGCACGAAATGTTCCACCAGCAGCGGAATGTCTTCGCGCCGCTCACGCAATGGCGGCAGCTCAATGTGGAACACATTCAGCCGGTAATACAGGTCGGGCCGAAACGTGCCTTCCTCAATCATCGCCTCGAGATTCTTATTCGTAGCGGCGACACAGCGGAAGTCGACTTTGATCACCTGATTGCCCCCTACTCGCGTAATCTCGCGCTCCTGCAGGACTCGCAAGAGATCGGTCTGCGTCTTCAAGCTGATGTCGCCGATCTCGTCGAGAAAAACCGTGCCGCCCTCGGCAATCTCGAACTTACCTTTCTTGCGGTACTGTGCGCCGGTAAACGCCCCTTTCTCGTGCCCAAACAGTTCGCTTTCGAGCAGCGTTTCGGTCAACGCGCCGCAATGAATTGCCACCAGAGGGTGAAAGCGGCGCATGCTGGCGGCGTGAATGGCGCGCACCACGAGTTCTTTGCCCGTGCCGCTCTCACCGGTAATCAAAACGTTGGCATCCGTCGGTCCCACCGTTTCAATCGCCTCATAGACTTTACGCATGGCGGGGCTCTGTCCCACGAGCTCGCCGGGACGCGTCGCTTCGGCGACCGTTTCGCGCAGACGTATGTTTTCTTTTTCAGCCCGTTTGTGCGCGAGGGCCTTCTTTACCAGATGCGCAATCTCATCGGGATCGAGCGGCTTGCTCACGTAATCGTACGCGCCATTCTTCAGCGCAGTGACCGCAGTTTCCACCGACGCGTAGCCGGTCATCATGATCACAATCAGGTCAGGGTCCATCTCGTGCAACCGGCGTTGCAGTTCGATTCCGTCGGTCCCGCGCATTTTGATATCGAGCAGGGCCAGGTCCCACTTGTTCTCGGCCATGCGGGTCAGCGCATCGCTGGCGCTTTCGGACGTCCCGGTCTCATATCCTTCCTCTCGAAACCATTTTCCGAGAGAATCCCGAACGCTGAGTTCATCGTCGACGATCAACAGCTTTCCTTGTGATTCCACCAATCTCACCTCCCGCTGCGTGCAGCGGTAACTTCCTCTGCCGGAGAGAGTTCGACATCGCCATCCCACGGCAGAGTTACTGTGAACCTTGTTCCGCGCCCAGCTTCCGATTGCACTTCGATATCGCCGTTGTGCCGTTCCAGAATGCTGCGGCTGATTGCGAGTCCGAGTCCGACGCCACGTCCGGTCTCTTTCGTTGTGAGGAACGGCTCGAAGAGGCGGGGAAGGATCTCGGGCGGAATGCCGCAGCCGTCGTCACGCACCACGATTCTGACGGCGTTATCTTCCCGGCTCAGCTTGGTTGCGACCCACAAATTGCCGCCCTGAGGCATCGCATCCAGGGCGTTCATCATCAACGCCAGCAGGACTTGTTCGATCTGCGCACCGTCGCAAATGACCAGTGGGAGTTCGGTGTCGAGATCGGGCTGAACCTGGATGGCCCCGAGATCGAGTTGGTGTTGAATCAGCCGCAGTGCCCGGTCGATTACCTGGTTCAGGTTGGTCGGCTGAAGGTTGATCGGCGTGGTGCGGGAAAATGTCAGCAGGTTCTTGACCAGATCACCGCAGCGGCGGCTCTCGCTGGCGATCAGGTCAAGCGAGTCACAGATGTCACGATTGTGGCTTTTCCCGCCATCCTCGCCGCTCACCCATTTGTGCAGCAGCTTGGCGTAAGTGAGGATGCCGGACAGTGGATTGTTAATTTCGTGCGCCAGGACGGCTGCCATCTTTCCGATGGACGCCATTTTCTCCGTGTGCAGCGCATGCTCGTGCGCCCGTTTCAGCTCGCGCGTCTTCTGCTCGACGCGCTGCTCCAGGGTTCGCGTCCATGCGACGTTTTCGTTGTGTTCCGTCTTGAGCTGATTGCTCATGGCGTTGAAGGAGTGCGCGAGTTCTCCGATTTCGTCGTTGGAGCGGACGTCGATCTGGAATCCCAGATCTCCCGCCGCGAGCCGCTCCGTGCCCCGTTCCAGAGCCTTTACCGGTCGGCCTACTACTTCCCACACGAAGAACCAGCTCAGTAGCGCAATCAGCAGAAGGGCGCAGCCCGTGTACGCGATCATCCGCCGGCTGCTTTCGGCGAGTTGCACATCTGCCTTGGCGAGTGACAGGTTCGTGTCGAGAACGCCAAGAATCTGCTGTTCTGCCGGATGCGCGTGACAGCTTGCGTTTGAACACGATGCCTGATTCTCGATCGGAGTGATGATCCCAAGAACCCGCGCCCCGGCCGCGTTGCGATAAATGCGGAAGCGGTCGGGTCGGTTCAGACGCGCTAAGGGCTGGGATTGTGCGTGACAGGCATAACAAGCCTCCGCCGTTTTATCGACAACATGGTTCTGTTCCGCCGAGTTCGTCGTGTACGTGATTCTTCCTTCCTGATCAAAAATGCGGATCTTCTCAATCCCGGGTTCGGATGCCATCGTCTGAATCGAGCGATACAGGCCCTCGCGGTCATTCCGCAGCATGTAATCGGTGGTGCCCTGCTTGATGACGTCGCTGATACGCTCGGCCGAGAGCAGCGTGTTCTGCTCAAGGTGTTGGCGGTGCAGTCGAACGTTGAGGTATCCCAACAGGGCGAAGATCAGAACCATCGCGCCGAGCAGAAGTATGTTGAGCTTGGCGCTCAGGGTTTGCGTCGCCCGCAGGAGGCGGGCCCGGGTTGGTTCAGTCTCCTGCATGCTCCAGCACCGGCGTAACTATCGCCATGGTGGATCGCACGGGCGGCACACTTTGCACGACGAGGTCGTCTTTCGGGAAGATCGGCAAGTACTGCACCGCCACGCGGAACAAGGCGAAGCCCATCGCGATGATCATCAAAGTGACGGAGAACTCGGTCCACTTGGGCAGATAGTGGTGGCCGACGTATGTTTCAAACCCAATGAGGCTGACATTTAATCGGTTGGTGATAAAGCCGAAAAGGCTGATCACCGACGCGAGATAAAGCCAGTTTGCCGACAGCCGTACTTTCTTGAAGCTGAGTAGCGTTATCGGGATCACAAACGACAGCGCAAGTTCCAACCACAGGAAGTAGGCTTCATAGCTGGGCCGCAGGATCTGGCGCAAAAGTCCGCGATGGAAGTAATCCTCAAATCGGAGCAGCGCATTGACCCATAGGGCAACCAGCAAGGCACCGCCCAAGCGAACCAGAACCGACAGTTCGAGGTGACGCCCCAGAGCCTTCGCACTCTGCGTCGACTCGAAGATAGTCATAGCCAGGCCCACCGCCACCGCGGAACCGAAGAAGAAGAACGGCAACGCCGGCGAATACCAGAAGGGATGAAGTTTGCTCGGCATGATCAGATACAGCGACCCGAGGGAACTCTGGTGCAGCGTGGAAAGCAAAATGCCGAGCACAATCAAGACTGGATAGACTTTGTGAATCCATTTGATGGGCGTCTTCAGATTGAATCTCTCGAGGACGTTGGGAAGGAATTCAAAGAAAAGCACGGCCGTATAGGTAATGACACAAAAACCAACCTCGAACATCACCGAGTGCGGATTCATGTAAATCAGTTGGTGCCATATGAACCACGGCCGCCCGAGGTCGAACAACAGCCCAACGATGAAAAGCAGGTAGCCAAGGAAAGCCGTCAGCACGGCAGGCCGCACCACGCTGTAGAGGCTCTCCACATTGAACAGGTACACCGCCCCCACCATGCAAAATCCGCCGGCTGCCAGCATCACGCCGCACAGGCAGTCGAATCCGATCCAGAAGCCCCAGGGGAATTGATCGGTCATGTTCGAAACTGCGCCCAGTCCGTGGAGGTAGCGAACGTAGGTGGAGTACAGCCCCAGGGCCATGATCACCAGGAAGACAATTCTCCAAAACGTAAGCTTGATCTTCATCGCGCGCTCCCGTTCTTTTTCTCTTCTGCTTCGGCGACCGCCACCTCGGCGCGGCGATGAGAAATCCAATAGATGCCGCCCAGCACCAGCGACCATATGGGAATGAAGTCTGGAATCCTGTCCATCACCTTGCCCGTGTACTCGGGCAGAGGAACCTCGCCGAGCTTTTCTGATGTGGGATAGCCGAACTCTTCGACCTTGACGCTTGCCAGAATGAACACGCTCGTGCCGCCGACTTGGTGTAGTCCGTAAATGCTGGGCACGTAAGCCGAGGGATTCAGTCGGAGCCGATCTTGCGCTTCTCGAATCAGAGCATCGCGTTCGCCGAATTTCGTCGCGCCGGTAGGGCAAATCTCGGCGCACGCCGTTTGTTGCCCGGCCTTGACTCGGTCCGGGCACATAGTGCACTTGCGGACCCGCGGATTTAGCGACCCCCATTCGTACTTGGGTGTGCTGAACGGGCATGCGGCCATGCAGTAGCGGCATCCGATGCACTTCCACACGTCATATACGACCGGGCCTTCCTTCGTTTTGTGGAAGGCCCCTACCGGACAGACGGAAGCGCATGCCGGATTCTCGCAGTGCATGCACAATCGCCGCATGAATTTGTCGCCGTGCGTGAGAATCGCTGTGAACTTATGGGCGGACGAAAATTCCTCAGCGGCAACCGAATCGTTGTAGGGGAGATTGTTCTGTGTCGCGCAGGCCTGTTCACACTGCTTACAACCTATACAAAGAGTCGAATCATATAGGAGTGCTTTACTCATGAATGATCTCTGCGGACGGAACCGGCAAAACCCGTCCGAAATCCTTTCGACCGACGCCTGAGCTGAATGAGGAAGAAGGGGCGATAACCTGCGTAACCACCGCAAGAACCGCAAGCTGCTTACCTCGTCAGATCAGAGACTGTCACGAAATTCAGCAGCTTCAGACACCTAAGAGTTTTAACGATTAATAAACTCTCAGCCGTGACTGGTATCACGGTTCGAAGTGATGGCGGTCAACAGGTTTTTTTCGGCCTGGGCACGACTGTAGATGCATTTCACATCAAGGTGCTGATGCGGAATTCAGCAATCCCGCCAAATTGGCTAACTCGTTGAAAGACCTGCGGAAAGCGGACTTCGGTCTTGGGCTAGCGCCATCGATTCAATTGTTTACTGTTGCGATCTTTAACCGGACCACAACGCTGCGATTCTACTCAACCTTGTGCGATGAAGCTCCTGCATGGTGCGCATCTCCTTACCCAAGTACGACATGCAACTTCCCAGATGTAGCTGGATGCGCAGCGATTCGCGTTGGCACGGCAATTGCCTTTAGTGAAATGTGAGTGGACGACATGTAAGCAGCCACTCGGGCGAGGTGAGTTATGACCGTCATCATGGTATTGGCGACGTTCGCAATCTTCTTACTGATCGATTATGTGCGCAGTCAGAAACATCAGGTAAAACAGCCGGCGGTGCAACCGGTTGTCCGAGAAGTGCCTTCTCATGTGGTCCCGGCGATGGTTGCAGGATTCCAGGTGCCCGAGAATGTTCGCTACCACTCCGGGCACACCTGGGCGCTGAGCGAGAGCCGCGAACTGGTGCGCGTTGGTATCGACGATTTCGCATCCAAGCTTGTCGGCAAGATCGAGAGCATTGCTCTGCCACAGCGCGGACGCTGGGTTCGCCAGGGTCAGAAGATTTGGACGATTTTCCGCGATGGCAAGTCGGTGGACATGGTTTCCCCGATCGAAGGCACAGTAAGCGATGTCAATGAAGCCGTAGTGAAGAATCCGAATCTCGCGTTG
This sequence comes from uncultured Acidobacteriota bacterium, assembly GCA_963836945.1. Classification (GTDB taxonomy): domain Bacteria; phylum Acidobacteriota; class Terriglobia; order Terriglobales; family Acidobacteriaceae; genus Sulfotelmatobacter. The sequence continues at coordinate 340,217 of CAWILL010000014.1, read as the reverse complement.
AAAGACCCTTACGGCGAAGGTTGGATCATGACGGTGCAGGCGCCCGATTCGAAAGTCAACTTCCGCAACCTTCTGGGTGGAGCGCTGGCGCGCATGTGGACGGAAGATTCCGCACTCCGGCTGCGCAAGAGAATGCCGGTCGCCATGGCCGCCGCGCTCGCGCAGGATGGCGGGGTCGCAGTCGACGATATCACCGCGCACCTGCCCAATGAAGACTGGGCCACGCTGACCAAAGAGTTCTTCCTTTCGTAGACCCAGGACGAGGATAAGCCTCGCCCAACCTCCTGTACATTGCCGCCCGGGAAAGAATCCGGGCGGCTTTTTATCAATCCGATGCCTCGGAAGGAAGCGCCACCGCCACATTGGCAGGTCGTGAATGAGAACGGACGATCAAGATGCCGAGGCCGACGGCAGCACTGAGCATAAGGGCCCGCAGATATTGCGCGGGGGGAACTGCATGATCTCCGAAGATCGTGCGCAGCAGTCCAGAGCTTGCGCTGATGGCACATAGCGCGAAATAAGCGCGTTCCGCGAGACCGCGCGAAATGCTCACCAGCCACATAAGGATCGAAGCCACGACCATGTAGATCGCAATCACAATGAAGTCACCCGTCGCTCCGGACCGGTGCAGAACGCCAGCCTTTGGCGAAACGAATCCGTGAAATGCAATCCCCAGAAACACCATCGAGTGAATCAGAGCGATTGCCGCGCGCTTTCGATTGGTGAGAACCCCAAAGGCTTTCATGGTCAGAACCTAGTCTGACCGATCACTCCCAAATTTTGGCGTGACCTTTCACACCAACTCTTGTGATCGTGATCACTGATGGGTCAGAGCCCTTCTGGAATCAGCCTCTTCCAAGTGTTACCATCGCGGGCCATATGACGAAACGAACCTCTCTGCTGGCACTGTCCTGTTCTCTGGCCTTTACGCTGAGCGCGCCCGGTCAGGCTCCAGCCCCCTCGCCTAGTCCCATCGTGCTGCATGCCGCCAGGTTGCTCGATATCAAGGCGGGGAAGTTGATCAAGCCAGGCGAAGTTCTCATTCAGGGAGATCGCATCGTCGAGGTCGGTTCTACCGTGAAACATCCCGCCGGAACGGAGGTCCTCGATCTCGGCGATCGCACGCTCATGCCCGGACTCATCGACGCCCATATTCATCTCTTCCTCCATCCTGGTGCTGAAGACCTGCAGACCGTACAGGAGTCTGTCCCGGAACGCACGATCACCGCGACGCTGGCGGCGCGCGATGATCTCATGGCTGGATTCACCGCTGAGCGCGATATGGGCACCGAGGGCGCCGGTTCGGCCGATACTGCAGTCCGCAACGCAATCAACGAGGGCCGCATCCCTGGCCCGCGTCTCCGCATCAGCGGAAACGCGATCAACATCCTCGGCGGACATGAGGACGCCATTGGCTATAACCCGGCGCAGCACGTTCTTGCAAATGCCGACTATGCCAACAACGCCGACGAGTTGGTCGCGGTGATTCGCCAGCAATTCAAAGAAGGCGCCGACTTCGTCAAGATCTACGAGACCGGAGCCGATTCAATCCGGGACGGCAAGCTTTCAACCCCCTATCAATACACCGAGGCCCAACTGGAAGTAGCAGTCAAGGAAGCCGCTCGCCTTGGTAAACGTGTGGCAGTTCACGCGACAGGAGAACCGGGAACGCTTTATGCAGCCCAGGCCGGCGTAGTTTCGATCGATCATGCCGATCAGCTGAGCGAAGAAACCATGCATCTCATGAAGGAAAGGCAGATCTTCGCCGTCCCCACATTTACGATTTTCGAATATTTTGCGGAACACGCCGCAACGCCCCAGCAGAGCGCGCATGAACATCAGATCCTCGATTTGAAGGTGCAAGAGTTCAAGAAGCAAATTGCCGCCGGGATCCCCATGGCCGTCGGCTCGGACGTGGGCCCGTTTCCGCACGGAACGCAGGCGCGTGAACTTGTGCTGATGGTGAAGTACGGCATGTCTCCACTCGCCGTTTTGCAGGCAGACCTGCTGAATGGCGCGAAACTCCTGGGATGGGAAGGACAGATCGGCGCGCTTGAGCCACGTTATCTGGCAGATGTGATCGCAATCACAGGCGATCCTCTCACGGACATCTCAGCAGTCACCAATGTTGGATTTGTGATGAAGGGTGGCACGATCTACAAAAAGTAGGTCCTTCCCAAAATAGAAAACGCTCGGGCACATACCTGCAAAACAGTGCACAATCGCACTCAATTTTAATGAGAAACAAAAGCTAAGCATCGAATCCTGAGTAGCTTGCCACGATTCCCGAATCGGTTCATTGGTGGTTGGATTGCCCCCTTCCATAGTGCTCGCCGAGCCGGCGAGCACTTATGATTCCTAGCAAATCTTCTAGCCTGGCAGTTGCGATAGTTCTGATTTCTACCTTCGGCATTTGCCCGATTTCCGTAGCCCAAGGTCCGCTGCCCGAAGCGCCAACGCCAATTCCGGCCGTGGAACACGCATCTGCGTTCGTCTCACTGCCTCAGCCGATGACAAGCGAGCACAAGTTCTGGGACCGCGAGAACAAAGTGCTCTTCTTCGCGGCTGCCGCGTTGCATGGAGCTGACTTCGCCATTACTCGATCCAATCTGCAGGGCGGAGGACGAGAACTTAATCCTGTAGTCCGGATTTTTGGGCGCTCGACTGCGGGGCTCGCTGTCAACTTTGCAGGAGAAACGGCGGGAGTCATGTCCGTAAGCTACTTCTTCCACAAGACAGGTCACCACAAACTCGAACGCTGGGTCTCTCTCGTTAATATCAGCTCTTCCGCTGGTGCGGTTGGTTACGACCTGGCGCATCGATAGTTCCGGCAAGTCACTCCTCGCTCGCGTTCGGCTCCCACCATGTCTACCATCTTGGTAGTATTAGCGGGTCAACTATTCTGAGCGGAAGAGGCAGACATGAAGATCGCGAAAGACGTCACCGAGTTGATCGGCAACACACCGCTGGTCCGGCTGAATAAAGTTACGCAGGGCTGCGTTGCCGAGGTTGTGGCGAAACTCGAGAGCCAGAATCCTCTGGACAGCGTCAAAGACCGCATCGGCGTCAGCATGATCGAAGAAGCCGAGCGCTCTGGCAAGATTCATCCAGGCAAAACAGTTCTCATCGAACCGACCAGCGGCAACACCGGAATCGGTCTCGCCTTCGTCGCCGCGGTGAAGGGCTACAAACTCATCATCGTCATGCCTGACACGATGAGTCTGGAACGTCGCGTGCTTCTGCTCGCGTTCGGCACCGAGATAGTCCTCACCCCCGGGCCGCGTGGAATGACTGGCGCCATTCTCAAGGCCAAAGAGATCCTCGCCAATACGACGAACGGCTATATGCTTCAGCAGTTCGACAATCCGGCCAATCCCAAGATTCACTTCGAAACCACCGGCCCTGAGATCTGGAACGACACCGATGGCCGCGCTGACATCCTGATTTCCGGCGTGGGCACCGGCGGCACCATCACCGGCGTTTGCCAGTACATCAAGCCGAAGAAGCCATCGTTCAAAGCAGTCGCGGTGGAACCTACCGATAGTCCCGTCTTGTCCGGCGGAAAGCCGTCGCCGCACAAGATCCAGGGGATTGGTGCAGGCTTCGTTCCCAGCATTCTCCGCCGCGAGTACATCGACGAAGTCGTCACTGTGACCAACGACGAAGCAATCTCCATGGCGCGCAGGCTTCCGCTGGAGGAAGGACTGTTTGTCGGCATCTCCTCTGGTGCCGCGGTCGTCGCCGCCCTGAAGGTGGCAAAGCGCCAGGAGAATGCCGGAAAGATGATCATCGTAATCATTCCGTCTTTCGGCGAGCGCTACCTCAGCAGCATCCTGTTCCAGGAGTTGCGGGAAAAGGCGCTGCAGATTCCGACCGCAGAACTACCGCCGCCGGCCTGATGAACTCTCATGCCTCACCTGCTATCGCTAATTCGCGAAGACGTGACCAACGTGATGGATCACGATCCCGCGGCCAAGTCCCGCCTGGAAGTTCTTCTCTGCTACGCGGGCCTGCATGCCGTCTGGCTCTATCGCATGAACCACTGGCTCTGGAACCACGCTCTATTCCTGCTCGCGCGATGGCTCTCGGAAGTTGCGCGTTGGCTGACCGGCATCGAGATTCATCCTGGCGCCCGAATCGGTCGCCGCCTGTTTATTGATCATGGGATGGGAGTCGTGATCGGCGAGACCTCGGTCGTCGGCGATGACGTAACTCTGTATCAGGGCGTCACTCTCGGCGGCACCGGCAAGGAACACGGCAAGCGTCATCCCACGCTCGAAGACAACGTCGTCGTCGGTGGAGGCGCAAAAATTCTTGGCAACATCATCGTCGGCAAGAACTGCCGCATCGGCGCCGGTTCGGTCGTGCTGCGCAATGTGCCCGAGAACTCGACCGTCGTTGGCGTCCCGGGTCACATCGTTTTCCGGGAAGGCAAGCGCGTCGTTATCACTGATCCCAAGCAGATCAACGATCCCCTTTCAGAAGCCCTGGCGTCAGTGGCAAGTGAAGTCAACAAACTCCGCGAGCGCGTCCAGCGTCTGGAAGGCACCGAGCACACCACAGAGCCCGTGCCTGAATCCTTGCAGCGTGTCATGGACGATCTCGACTACCAGATTTAAGCTCTGGGACGTAAGATGATCCGTCCCTGTCCATCTGACGCGGAGGACCGCACGGTGAAAAGGATCATCTCGACCGTTCTCTTCTTTCTCTTTATTCTTCCCGCTGGCATCGCAGCTGACAAGAAAGACGAGAAGCCAAATCCGGCACAATCCATCGACGAACTTCGCCAGCAGCTGGAGAAGATTCTCAAAGAGACTCACACTCCCGGAGTCTCAGTGGCGATCGTTCACAAAGATGGAGCGGAATGGATAGCAGGCCTTGGTCTGGCAGATGTCGCGGCGAATCGCGCCAACACCGGGGACACCCTGTTCCGCATTGGATCTACATCAAAGGCATTTGCATCCTTGTCGATCCTCATGCTGGCTGATCAGGGAAAACTCTCTCTGGACGATCCCGTCCACAAATTGGCTCCAGAGGTCTGGTTCGAAAATCGCTGGGAATCGACGGATCCCATCCGCGTCGTTCACCTGCTCGAACACACCACCGGCTGGGATGACCTGCATCTTCGCGAATATGCGAAGCAGGCGCCGGACACAATGACTGTGCGCGAGGGCCTCGACTACGACCACCACTCCCGCACTTCGCGTTGGCGGCCGGGTACGCGCATGGCCTACTGCAACTCCGGTCCTCCCGTCGCCGCTTACATCGTCGAGAAACTCAGCGGTCGGCGCTTCGAAGATTTCGTGCAACAGAACCTGTTTAGCCCGATCGGCATGAAGACCGCCACCTACTTCGAACCGGCGCCGGGCACCGCCACCACGCTCTATCACAGCGATGGCCAGACACCCTACACCTACTGGCACATCCTGCTGCGCCCGGCCGGATCGATTAATGCTTCCGCCAATGACATGGCCGCCTACGTTCAGTTCTATCTGAACCGCGGCGCAGTCGGGGGAAAGCAAGTCGTTCCCGCGGCTGATATCGACCGCATGGAAATTCCTGCCAGTACCTGGGCCGCTAAAGACGGCCTGAAGCTCGGATACGGCCTTAGCAACTACGTGACCATCGCAGACGGTTTCGTTTATCACGGGCACGATGGCGGTGTGGACGGCGGCCTGACCGAGATGGCGTACATGGCCGACTATGGCGTCGGCTACTTTTTCAGCATCAACAGTGGCAGCGGCGATGCCTTCGAAAAAGTCGGTAAAGCGATCCGCGCCTACATTGGGAACAAGCTGCCGAAACCTGCTCTGCCACCGGTTGCAGCACTGCCGGCGAACGCCTCCGACTACAGTGGAGTTTATGAACCGGATTCGCCACGCGTTGAACTGTTCCACTTTCTCGAACGCCTGCTCGGTCTCCGCAGGGTTCACTTTCAAGACGGCAAACTTATTATTTCCTCGCTTGGCGGGAACGAAACCTTCTTGCCCGTTACCGGAATGCAATTTCGCCACGTGCCAAAAAAAGATGCTCCGGACCCCGTTCCCACGCTTGAACTGCTGAGCCTCAATCCCGAGGGCCGATTCATTCAGGTGGAACAAACCACCATGAAGAAGATTCCCGCGTGGATGGCCTTGGGAGAAATCCTCGCCACGGCATTGGTGGCGCTCTCCATCGTCTCGATCGTTGTGTACGCGCCTTTCTGGATTCTCGCCGGCATCAGCAAGCGGCGCCGTCGTCCTGCCGAGCGAGCCCTGCGACTGTGGCCATTGCTTGCCGTGCTTAGCCTTGTCGCGATCGTGGGCCTTGTCATCCTTTGTGGCGATGACTTGATTGGTCGGCTGGGAAATCTCACCCTCTGGTCTGCCGCTCTCTGGGGGCTGACTTTGATTTTTGCCGTCACTTCTATCGCCAGCGCGTTCTACTCCTGGCAAAGTCCCGCACCCGCTGTTCGCCGAGGAGTGCGGAGGTTCTCCATCATTGTGTCGGCTGCTCTGTTGATCGCGACCGCCTACCTGGTGTATTGGGGCTTTATTGGAGTGCGAACCTGGGCCTGACGAGTACTTGCTTCGCCGCAGCGCAAACACTTTGACAAAGAAGGGCATGCCCGTTTAATGTTCCGTGCGTAAACGTTTACGCAAAAAGGTGCTCCTGATCGGTCTCAGGCCGTAGAAGCCCAATCTGTCCCATGCTGCTTAAGACACTCCGCGAAGAGGTGCTCGAGGCAAACCTGGAACTAGTCCGTCGCGGGCTGGTTGTATATACCTTCGGCAACGCCAGCGGCATCGACCGCAATGAAGGCCTCGTCGCCATCAAGCCCAGCGGCGTTCCCTACGAGGAACTCAAGCCAGAGCACATGGTTGTTTGCGATCTTGAGGGCTCGATAGTGGAAACCAAACTCCGCCCGTCCTCTGATCTGGCCACACACCTGGAGCTCTACAGGCACTTTCCCAACATCGGCGGAGTCGCGCACACACACTCGGAATTTGCTACCGCCTGGGCTCAGGCTGAAACTCCGATCCCGTGCTTTGGCACCACCCACGCCGATTACTTCCACGGACCAGTTCCGGTCACCGAGCCCCTCAGTCCCCAGGAAATTGCCAGCGACTACGAACTCGAGACCGGCAAAGCGATCTGCCGCACGTTCTCCAAACTTGATCCAGATTCGATTCCGGCGGTGCTGGTTGCTGGGCACGCTCCCTTCTGTTGGGGACCGAGTACCGCCGATGCCGCTCACCATGCCGTCATTCTCGAATATGTTGCCCGCATGGCATCGCACACGCTTCTGATCAACGCTGAATCCCGGCCGCTAGCCCGCGCGTTGCACGACAAGCACTTCTTGCGCAAGCACGGCCGCAACGCCTATTACGGACAGGTCAAGACACAATGAATCTTGCTCTGCTGCTGAGCGCTTCTACCCTGGTGCATCTGTCGCCAGTCGATCTGGCTATCATCATTTTCTACTTTGCCCTGGTGCTGGGCATTGGGCTCTACCTGAAAGGCCAAGCCAATACGGGCGAAGACTTCTTCATGGCCGGGCGCGAGATGACCGCCTGGGTCGCAGGCCTGGCATTCCTTTCCGCGAACCTGGGATCACTCGAATTGATGGGCTGGGCCGGCAATTCCTACAAGTACGGAATCCTCGCGGCTCACTGGTATTGGATCGGCGCCATCCCCGCAATGCTCTTTCTCGCCCTGGTCATGATGCCCTTCTACCATATCTGCAAAACCCACTCTGTTCCGGGATATCTCAAGCTGCGCTACGGCCCGGGCGCGCAGGCGATCTCCTCGATTTCATTCGCGTTCATGACGGTGTTGATGAGCGGCATCAACATGTACGCGATGGCCGTCGTAATGCGAGTTGTCCTGGGCTGGAACATTACCTTCAGCATCCTGATTTCATCGATCACGGTAATGATTTACGTGGCCCTCGGCGGTCTGCGTTCGGCGATCTTCAATGAGGTTCTCCAGTTCTTCCTGATCTGGGCTGGGGCATTGCTGATACCGATTCTAGGATTGATAGAGGCAGGCGGTTGGAGCGGGCTTAAGGCAAAGATCCTGCAGAACCTTACGGAACAGCACGTGGCCAACCCAGGCGCGTATACCCACGCATGGTCGACGTTGGGCACCTTTACCGATAATCCGATGGGCATCAACTGGGTCGGAATTGTGTTCGGGCTCGGTGCGGTGATATCGATGGGCTACTGGACTACGGATTTCCTCGTCGTCCAGCGCGTTCTCTCCGCAAAAGACCTGCGCTCCGCAAAGCTCGCTCCCATCATCGGAGCCGCCTTCAAGATGATGGTGCCGCTCATCGTCATTCTTCCCGGCCTGCTTGGCCTGGCGCTCCTGCGCGATCCGCAAGGACAACTGCTGCGCCTCGTGCCAGCGGACCTCGCCTGGTCACCCGCGGGACAAGCGCAGGGGCTGCACGGATACGACGAAGTTCTGCCTCTGATGCTGGCGCGCTACTGCGGTCCCGGCCTGCTCGGCCTCGGCATCACCGCTTTGGTTGCCGGTTTTATGTCAGGCATGGCGGGCAACGTGAGCGCCTTCACCACGGTCTGGACGTATGACATTTACGCGACCCTGATCAACAAGAACGCTTCAGATGAAACCAAGGTCAGGATGGGTCGCTGGGTGACTGTGATCGGAGTAATCATCAGCATCGGAACGGCGTTTCTGGTGATGCAGGCTCAGAGCATCATGGACTACGTCCAGGCGCTCTTCAGCTTCTTCATCGCGCCGCTGTTTGGCACAGTGATTTTGGGCATGCTCTGGAAGCGCACCACGCCGGCTGGTGGCTGGACGGGTCTGCTGGCTGGAACCTTGTCTTCCGTCGGTATGTACGTCTGGGTCAAACTCGATCCGGGGGCTGTGCGGTACGTAGCGCTTTCCATGGAAGCGCAGGACCAGGCGCAGAACATGTTCCGCGCTCTATGGTGCTGTTTGATTTGCGTAATCGTGACCGTCGTCGTCAGCTACATGACAAAACCCAAGCCGGAATCGGAGTTGAAAGACCTGGTTTATGGCTTGACGCCGATTCCGAAAGACGATCACGTATCTATGTTTCATAGCCCAGTGTTTTGGGGCGTAATTGTGGCTGTCGCGTTCGTGATTCTGCAGATCATCTTCTGGTAGGAGCGACATATGAAATCCGGCGGATCTTTGTCGATTTGGTTCTTTGTGGGGTTGTGCCTTGGTGTGAACGGAGCTCTGATTTTCGCCAGGGGAATCTACGAGGCCATGTACCCTCCCGCAGAGAAGGTCGTGCTCTACGCTTTGCACGCCAACATCTGGTGGGGCGGTTTTCTGCTCGTCGTGGGCGTGATCTATTCGTTGAAGTTTTCTCCGGCGCGGGAACGGGCAAGAAACGTCGCGAAGCAGTAGTTTCCAGCAGGGATTCCGTCCCCTGCTTTTATTGTTTGTTACGAGAAAACGTTTAATTTGAGAAAAGGACTTATATGGCTGCCAAGAAAATGACGATGGGCGTGATCATCGGGAACCGTGGATTCTTTCCCGATCAGTTGGCGAAGTCAGGACGCGAAGAGATGATCCAGGCGCTCGCCAAGGCGGGCATGGATGCGATCGTCCTCGGTCCAGAAGATAGCAAGCATGGTGCGGTCGAGACGCACGAGGAGGCTAAGCGCTGCGCGGCATTGTTCAAGAAGCATAGTGACAAGATCGATGGCGTGATCGTTTCACTGCCAAATTTCGGCGATGAGCGCGCTATCGCTGACACCTTGCGTCTGGCACGTCTTGATGTTCCAGTGTTGATTCAGGCGACACCCGATGATGCGTCGAAGATGACCATCCTGCATCGCCGCGACAGCTTCTGCGGAAAGATGTCGGCCTGCAACAATCTGCGCCAGTACGGAATCCCCTACTCGCTGACCCGCCTGCACACCGTCAGCCCCGACTCGCAGGATTTCCAGAATGATTTGGCGTGGTTCGCCGCCGTATGCCGCATCGTTAACGGCTTCCGCAATCTGCGCATCGGCAGCCTCGGGGCGCGGCCTACCGCGTTCAACACAGTCCGGTACAGCGAGAAGCTGCTCGAAAACAACGGAATTTCAGTCGAGACACTCGACCTGTCGGAAGTCTTCGGCCGCATTGCGAAATCGAAAGACGACAACCCGGGAGTGCAGGGTAAGCTTGCTGAAATCAAGAAGTACGTCACCACGCAAAGCGTCCCCGATGCCGCGCTGATGAAAATGGCCAAGCTTGGCTACGTCGTCGATGAATGGATGAAGCAAACCGACGTGCAGATCACTGCCGTGCAGTGCTGGACGTCAATGGAAGAATACTTCGGCGTCGTGCCTTGCACCATCATGAGTATGATGAGCAACAGGCTGCTGCCTGCGGCTTGCGAAGTCGACGTCGTCGGCACGCTTAGCATGCACGCGCTCGCGCTCGCCTCCGAAACACCCAGCGCTCTGCTCGACTGGAACAACAACTACGGCGACGATCCCAACAAGGCGGTGTGCTTCCACTGTAGCAACCTGCCGAAGCATTTCTTCCAGGATGTCCGCATGGACTTCCAGGAAATCATCGCAGGAACTGTTGGGAAAGAGAATACATTTGGCACAGTCGTCGGTCGCGTGAAGCCCGGCGCCATGAGTTTCGCGCGCTTCTCGACCGACGACACAGCCGGCGTCATGCGAGGCTACGTTGGCCAGGGAGAATTCACCAGCGATTCGCTGAATACCTTCGGCGGAGTCGGTGTGGTGCAGATTCCGCAATTACAGAAGCTGCTGCACTACATATGCGAGAACGGATTCGAGCATCACGTCGCAGCGAACTTCTCCAGCACGGCGGGCGCCGTCCACGAAGCCGGCGTCCGCTACCTGGGCTGGCAAATGTACTGGCACGGCAATCAGGCATAGAGCCTAAATTCCGGATGCTTTCTTTGAGCCACAGAGGGCACGGAGGGGCACAGAGGAGAAGGCTCTGTGAAACTCTGTGTCCTCTGTGGTAAACGGCAATTGTCGTGCCTATAGACCGCCGCAGGCAACCACCGTGGAAGAGCGGCCCTTTAAGGGCCGCGTTAGTCGCGAAAAATGATATAGGGCTTTCGCCGGGGTGTTAGAACCACATGGCTATCGTAGCGGGAGTAGATTTCGGCACCCTTAGCGGCCGCGTCTCGATCGTCGACAGCGAGCGCGGGCTTCTTGCGTCCGCCGTTTCCGAATATCCCCTTCATCGCAAACGCGAAGATCCCGATTTCGCCACCCAGTCCCACGAAGACCACATGCGGGCTCTAGCGGAGGCCACGCGCCAGGCGGTGAAATCAGCGGGCATCTCGGGCGACCAGGTTGCCGCCATTGCGCTCGACACGACAGGCTCAAGCGTGATCCCTGTGGGCGAAGGCATGGTGCCACTTGACGACTACTATCTCTGGTGTGATCACCGCGCCAAGCTCGAAGCCGCGCTGATTACTGAGCTCGCCAGAATCGAAAAGCTCGAGGCCATCGAGTGGTGCGGCGGAATCTACTCCTCCGAGTGGGGATTCGCCAAGCTGCTGCACTGGCTCCGGCACAACCCCTCCAAACGCGAGAAATTCGCCAGCGCGTTCGAGCACTGCGACATGGTCGCCGCCACTCTTTGCGGAATCACCGATCCCCGCCGCGTGAAGCGTAGCGTTTGCGCCATGGGCCATAAGTGGATGTGGAATGCGTCCCTGGGCGGACTCCCACCGGAGAGCTTTCTGGCGAAAGTCGATCCTCTGCTGGCCGGAGCCCGCGACAAACTGGAAGGGGAGTATGCCACTTCCGACCAGATCGCCGGACAGTTGGCGCCGCAGTGGGCCGAGAAACTCGGCCTGCGCGCGGGGATCCCAATCCCCGTCGGCGCCTTCGACGCCCACTGGGACGCGATCGGCGCGGGCGCGAAACAAGGCGACGTTGTGAATGTGGTCGGCACTTCTACCTGCATCATCGCCTACGCGCCTAAGGCGCAATTGATTCCGGGCGTCTGCGGCGTCGTGCCGGGAAGCGTGCACCCGCAGTTCACAGGAATTGAAGCAGGCCTCTCGGCGACGGGTGACATCTTCAGCGCGATCGCGCGCCGAGCGGGTACCACGGTTGAAGAATTAAGCAAGGGACTGGACAAATATCGTGCAGGTCAGACTGGCTTGCTGCGTATGACCTGGGACAACGGCGACCGCACCGTGCTGGTAAATCCGAACCTGGGTGGCATGACGCTCGGCTGGAATCTCGTTCATACCGCTCAGGACGAACTCTTCGCGGCAATCGAAGGTACGGCGTTCCACACACGTGTGATCCTCGACCGCATGAGCGAGTACGGCGCTCCGACGCAACGTGTGATCAACGGCGGCGGCATCCCGCAAAACAATCCAGTGCTGAACCAGGTCTACGCCAACGTTCTCGGACGCCCGGTGCTTGTTCCGAGCGGCAAGGTAACCGGACTTGGCTCGGCCATCTTCGCGTTCATGGCCGCGGGAGCATTCACGACGATCGGTGAAGCGCAAGATAAGATCTGCCCCAGGCACACGGTTTACGAACCCCAGCCGGAGACGCAGGCTATTTATGCCGCACTGTACGAACTCTACCGCAAGATCTATTTCGAATTCGGCAATCCCGAGCGATCGCCATTCGGCGATGTTCTGCCGAAGCTGATCCAAATTGCGAGAGGCTGATGAATCACGGGGTGGCTCAGTCGATCATTCCAGCTGTCTGTCGAGCCAGAATCCATTGTTTCGTGAGTCCCAGCTCGGCGATCCATTTTTCCAGGTAGGACTGGTCTAGCGCTTCCCCTCGGGCCCTCACGATTGCCGCAGCGTCCTCAATTTGCCGCTGCGAGCCGCCTAGCTTGGTCCATTCGAGCTTTGCCACAATCACATCCTCGGCACTGGCAATGAAAATCGGCAACCCTTGGAGAGTGACGGCCTGACGACGACGGAATTCTTCTTTACTGAAAGGGCGAGACTTGCGGAAGATAAGATCAATCTTCCAACCCGTTCCCCGATCAATGACGTTGAACATGGATTCCTGCCGGTGCGCCTCAAGGGCCGCGTCCAAGTCGACGTAATAATCATCGGGTTCCAAAATTTGCGCGAATCTTCGGAGCTGCGCAACCGTAGCGTCGATCACAATATCGATATCTTGTGTTGACCGCGACGTGCCGTAGTGCGCGCTGGCGAAAGATCCAGTCAGCATGTAGGCTATGCCGGCACCATTGAGTGCCGAAGTTAGTTTCCGGAATACTTCCGCCGTGCTCATCGCAGGCTTGACGGCAGCGGGTCGGGAAGGAAGGCGAGTCGAAGCAATTCTCGATTAACCTCTGCTTCGTTCCACTCGGGATGATCGCACCGTACCCGCTCGCGGGCCAACTCGCGGGAGAACAGACTCATGTCGAGTGCGAGAAGAATTCGCTCTTCTCCAGTCATTCCCTGTTGTGCCCTGAGTTGGATTTCCGATGCTTCGAGCGTTGTGTCGCGTGTCACCAGAAAATGGTACCACGCGAGTTGTACGCATCCCCGGTGGATAAATTGGTTGAGCCTTTACCCGCCTGCAATTGCTCCGATGATCAGGAACGGCTCTTTGCCTGAAACGACGGCTTCGGGCAGGGGAGCATCCGGTGATTCGTGCGTCAGATCTTCCTGACAGGCGAAGAAGCGCAGGAAAGCGCGACGCTGCTTGGTGACATGATCGCGGATCGCACCCTTCAGCATGGGATAGGCTACCTCGACCGCATCGAGCACAGATCGTTGCGTCACAGGACCTGCCACTTGAATCTCTATCTCATGGCCGACATGCGCCAGCGTACGAAGATGTTGGGGAAGCTCAACCCGAATGGTTACTGGCATCTCAAGAGCACCTTCATTTTATGTACGTCTCTTGCATATAAAGATTTTTCCATTCATTGCCGGTACGAATCCAGACCTCTCCGAAGACGCTTTTCGCCTTCGAGACTTCGCCGCCGGTTTTGCCCTCATACTGCGCAATGTAGGTAATTAACGCTGTGTTCGGCGCGGTCGATTTGACGGTGAAGTCGCTGAGGGTATAGCTGAGGAGTTGGAAATCATCCACGGCGTTGACTTCCGTTTTCTTGTCGCCGATTGTGCTCAGCCCTTCTTCAAAGAGGTGAAAATCGTCGGCCAGCAGCGCCGAAAGAGTGGGTTTGTCTTTGTTCTTGAAGGCCTCCCAAAGCTTGCGCACCTGCGCTTCAAGTTGACGAGGCACGGTTCCTGACTTGATTGCTTGCGGCTTTTGCTGCGCTGCTGCTGTGCTTGCGATTGACAACAACAACGCTGCAACCGCAACCAACGTTCTTTTCATGCTTTCTCCTCAACGGAACTAACATCTACGCTCACGAACCGATACCTGTGAGAGTCGAACCACACGCCCGCGCCAAGAACGCACGCGGGCTCCCCGGACGAAGGCGTCCGAGGCTACATTATGCTAGCGTCTGCACTTCCACCGATAGCACTGCTGGTAGATCGCGGACGATTGGCGACCAGGAGTCGCCTGCGTTGGGCGAGATGTAGACTTGGCCTCCTGTCGTGCCGAAGTAGAGGCCGCACTTGTCGAGCGTGTCCACCGCCATGGCATCGCGCAGAATATTCACGTAGCAGTTCTCTTGCGGTAGACCTTTCGTGAGGGGTTCCCATTCGTTGCCGCCGGTCTTGCTGCGGAAGACACGCAGTTTTCCTTCGTGGACGTAGTGCTCGCCGTCGCTCTTGATTGGGATGACGTAGATGGTCTCGGGCTCGTGCGAATGCACGTCGATGACGAATCCAAAGTCCGTGGGCAGATTGCCACTGATCTTCGTCCACTCATCCCCGGCGTTATCGGAGCGCATCACGTCCCAGTGCTTCTGCATGAAGAGAACGCCCGGGCGCTTCGGATTCATAGCGACGTGGTGCACGCAGTGTCCAATTTCGGCTGTGGGGTTTGGAATGTACTTGGAGTAGAGGCCCTTGTTGATCGGCTTCCAGGTCTTGCCGCCATCGTCGGTGCGGAAGGCGCCAGCCGCGGATATCGCGATATAAATCCGGTTGGAATCTTTGGGATCGAGAATGACGGTGTGCAGGCACATGCCTCCGGCGCCGGGCTGCCACTTCGGGCCCGTGCCGTGGCCGCGCAGGCCGGAGAGTTCCTTCCAATTTTTTCCGCCATCCGTCGAACGAAACAGCGCCGCGTCTTCCACTCCAGCATAGACCGTATCGGGATCTGTAAGCGACGGCTCGAGATGCCAGACTCGTTTGAATTCCCAAGGATGCTGTGTGCCGTCGTAGAACTGATGCGTGGTGAGCGGAGCGCCGGCGGTGTCGTAGACGAACTTGTTGCTCTCGCCTTTCGGCATGCCGCCGGGGCCCGTCGTTTCCCCGGGAGGAGTGCCGGGCTGGTGCCACGTCTTGCCGCCATCGTCGGAGCGCTGGATGACCTGTCCGAACCACCCGCTGGTCTGCGACGCGTAGATGCGGTTGGGATCGGCTAGCGATCCCTTGAGATGATAAAGCTCCCATCCAGCGAAGTGCGGCCCGCTGACCTCCCATTTGTCGCGCTTGCCGTCGGCGGTGAGGATGAATGCTCCCTTGCGCGTCCCCACGAGAACTCGAACTTTGCTCATGCCAACTCCTTGATTCAAGTATTCTGTCCTGGAAAACAACAGCCTGAAGGATAGAACCGAATTTTAACTGAGATGGTTACGGAGTCAAATCTCAGTCAAGGGCTAGCGAAATCACTGTCCTTTGGGAGCGCGACTCGCGCGCCGGTAAACCCGCACGTAATCCACCAGCATCATTTGAGGGAATACGGTAGACGCATCTGGATTGCCGGGCCAGCCACCGCCGACGGCGACATTTAGCAACAGGAAGAATGGATGGTTGTAGACCCACCTGGTGCCCTTGGGAAGATCGGCGGGAGTGCGAGTGGCGTAGAGGTGATCGTCGACGTAGAAACGGATCGCTTTGGGCTCCCACTCGACCGCATAGAGCTGAAAGTCGTCGGCGAAGTGCTGATCGGGCGGCAGGCTGTAGGGCGCGCTGATGCCTTGGTCACCGGAATATCCCGGGCCGTGAATTGTGCCGTGTACCGTCGCCGGCTCCTTGCCGATGTTCTCCATGATGTCGATCTCGCCGCACTTGGGCCAGCCGACTTTGCCGATGTCATCGCCGAGCATCCAGAACGCAGGCCAGATCCCCTGTCCCTGAGGGATCTTGATGCGGGCTTCGAAACGTCCATACTTTTGTGCGAGTTTGCCCAGGGTTTTCAGGCGCGCCGAAGTATAGTCTCGCGTCACTCCGTCGGCGCCCGTGTACTTCTCCTGCAACACCTTGATCACGAGATTCCCGCCTTGCTCGAAGCTGTTTTCGGGGCGAGAGGTGTAGTACTCCAACTCTTGATTGCCCCAACCATTGCCTCCGGATTCGGAGACCCACTTGGTGGTGTCGACTGGGGAAGCGTCGTGACTGTTGAATTCATCGCTCCAGACCAGCTTCCATCCGGGGCGGCCTGGAGATTCGGGTGTAGTTTGTGCCGGCGAGAACAGAGACAGATTAAAAAAGATCGCGAGAATTAGGAACCGCCGTGAGTTGGTGAACATGGATGGGCTCGCTCGAGACTCCGCGGTAAAGAACCCCGCGGGGAAGTCAAAGTCCCCACCCTGTCGCACACAACGCGACAAGCGGTCGGGCACCCTCTGGACTTGTGTGAAATTGACTATCGTTGGCACTATACTCACTGGTTCGATTTGGTGCCAGGAGAACTCACGTGTCGAGCGAAAAGACCAGGCGGGAATTTCTGAAGTTGTCCGCATGCGGAGTTGCCACAGTCAGCGCAGCCGAGTTGGCGGGAGCGTTACCGGTCGCCACCCCGGCGGTATCCGGGGATATTTCGGTTCGCGTGACCAGCGGGCAACTGCGCTATCATGCCGAGCCGCCGGTGGCGTGGAAAACCGGCAAGGCGGGCGGCAACGTCATTGAGCTGGATCCCGGCAAAAAATTTCAGGAGATCCTCGGGTTTGGCGCGGCTTTCACCGATGCGGCTTGCTACACATTCAACCGGCTGGAGCCATCGGCTCGGGAAACGCTCTTCCATGAGCTTTTTCATCCTGCAGAGATGGGAATCAACGTCTGCCGTACCTGCATTGGCTCGAGCGACTATTCCACCGAAGTGTTCAGCTACGACGAAGGCGAGCCCGATCCCGAGATGAAGCGGTTTTCGATTGCGCATGATCAGGCTTATGTTTTGCCGATGATGCGCGAGGCCCGCAAACAGAATCAGGATTTATTTCTCTTCTCATCGCCGTGGAGTCCGCCGGGATGGATGAAGGCCGGCGGGTCGATGCTGGGCGGATCGATGCGGCAGCACAACTTTGCTCCTTATGCGAAGTACTTCGTCAAGTTCCTGCAGGCGTACGCGGCGGAGGGCGTGCCCGTGCAGGCGGTTACGGTACAAAACGAAGTTGACACCGATCAGGACGGCAGAATGCCGGCGTGCTTGTGGGGGCAGGAGTACGAGATGGGCTTCGTGAAGAATCACCTGGGACCGGCGCTGCAGCAAGGCGGCCTCTCGACGAAGATCTGGATCCTCGACCACAATTACAACCTTTGGGGACGGGCCGTGGCCGAGCTCGATGATCCCGCTGTGCACAAATTCTGTAACGCGGTCGCCTTCCATGGATATGTCGGCTCGGCCGATCAGATGAGCAAGTTTCACGAAGCTTATCCGGATGCTCAGATCTATTGGACTGAAGGCGGCCCCGACTATACAGCTCCGGACTATGCGACGGATTGGGCCAATTGGGCGAAGACATTCACAGAAGTCCTTCGCAACTGGGGGCAGTCCATTACGGGCTGGAACCTTGCCTTGGACGAGAAGGGCCGGCCGAACATTGGACCCTTCCCTTGCGGCGGGATGGTGACGATCCATTCGGAGACGAAGGAGATCACACGTAGCGGCCAGTACTGGGCGTTTGCGCATTTTTCGCGAAATGTTCGACGCGGGGCAAGGCGGTTTGAGTCTACCGGCAAAGTGGAGGGAGTGGATCATGTTGCTTTCGAGAATCCCGATGGGAGCAAGGTGCTGGTGCTGACAAACGCTGGTGCGGCGAAGAGTGTGCAGCTCAAAGTGGCGGGCAAGGTGGCGGAGGTTGCCTTGCAGGCGGGTTCTGTCAGTAGTCTTTCTTTTTGAAGCTGAAGCGCTCTCTCGCAGATTCGCTGCCGCCGACTCGTGGAAGTCCGTGGAAGAATTACATCCCTGGGGTTCGCTCCGGAACTCAATCCGCTGAAATACAAGAGCTTTGGGTTTGGCAACCGCTTTGCAACCTTTTCCAGATTACCGTCCTCATAGAGTTGCCGTTTTTGGTCGGCGGCATGCGGAGGTTTGCATTCTTTCGAGTCTGCAGACCATATGCTCAGCCACTCGTCTGTGCGCCACGTCTTTCTGGCGCGGCCTTGGGAATCGCGCAGGAGGGTGTTTACAAAACGTACCGTTTTGATGTGCGAACCTTGTGTGATCGGAATAAGATTGCCACAGGAGCGCTATCACTCTTGCATCTTTTGTGCCAGGCCCCCTAGATGAGACTCTTCAGCGCCAGACTCATCGTCTCCCTCATTGTCGGCATCACCCTTGTGTCCCTATGCACTTCGTACTACCAGGTCCTGATGCAAAACAGGAGCATGCGCAAAGATCTGGAACGGCGCGCCGAAGTGCTGGGGGAGAGTCTGGCAAGAAACGTGGAGCGAGATCTGGAGAGGGATGCGCAAACCCGGCTGCAGCGGACGGTTCAGCAGTTCGCGAACCGGGAGCACTTAGCCGGACTCGCGGTCTATGATCCGCAAGGCCATCCGATCGCCGTTACAACCAATCTTGAGCCGCTGATGAAGAGCGCTCCGCCAATCGTGCTGCAGGCGCTGAAGCAGAATCACGCCACGGGAGCGTTCCTTCGGATGGGGATTGCTTCCATCCACATTTATGCGATGCCGTTGCACAACGGCGACGATCTGGTGGGGAGCCTGGCGATTGTTCACGACTCGGGGTATATCCGGGCGGAGAGCATGAGGATCTGGCGCGAGACATTTCTGAGCGCGCTGATTCACGTCGTGCTGATCGTTCTGATCACTCTGCTAATTGTGCGCTGGAGCATCGCCGGGCCAATCGCGCGGACTGCCAGTTGGATCAAGGCGCTGCGGACAGGGCGAGCGGTTTCGGCGCGCATCAAGCCGGTGGATATGGAACTGTTCCGTCCGTTGGCGCGCGAAGTCGCGACCATGGCTGAAAGCTTGAACACGGCGCGTACAGCGGCCGAACGCGAAGCCCGATTGAGGGACAGCGGGGAGTCGATCTGGACCGCGGAGAGGCTTGCAGTGCACGTCCGGTCGCGCCTGGCGGACGGCCGGTTGTTTGTAGTGTCGAATCGCGAACCCTATACCCACGTGCAGAAGGGTAAATCGATCGAGGTTAACGTTCCTGCAAGTGGTCTGGTGACGGCGCTGGAGCCGGTGCTCTGCGCTTGTGGCGGAACCTGGGTCGCGCATGGATCGGGAGATGCCGACACCGAAACGGTGGACGTGCACGATCGATTGCTGGTTCCACCGGACGATCCGCACTATACGTTGCGTCGTGTGTGGCTGTCGAAGGAAGAGGAGGAAGGCTACTATTACGGGTTTGCCAATGAAGGGCTTTGGCCTCTGTGCCATATCGCGCACACGCGTCCGCTGTTTCGCGCGAGCGACTGGAATCATTACCAAGAGGTAAACCGAAAATTCGCAAAGGCCCTGCTGGAAGAGATGGAAGGCGTCAGCAACCCGGTGGTGCTGGTGCAGGATTATCACTTTGCGCTGCTGCCTCGAATGATCAAGGAACGCAGGCCGGACGCGCGGCTGGCGATCTTCTGGCACATACCATGGCCCAATCCGGAGGCGTTCGGGATATGTCCGTGGCAGAAAGAGCTGATTGACGGATTATTGGGTGCCGACCTGATTGGGTTCCATATTCAGGCGCACTGCTCGAACTTTCTGCAGACTGTCGACCGGATTGTGGAGTCGCGGATCGACTGGGATCACTCGACGGTGCAGCGCCTCGACCACGGGACGACCGTGCATCCGTTTGCGATCAGTGTGAATTCGGCTGATCCTCAAACAAAACTACTGCGAGAGTCGGCCTACGAGGAGAGGGCGTCGCTGCTGAAAAGTCTCGGGGTTCGAGCGGCGGTGATGGGAGTGGGCGTGGACCGGCTGGACTACACCAAGGGGATTCTGGAGAGATTCTTGGCGATCGAGCGATTCCTGGAGAAATATCCGCGGTACCAGGGCGTCTTCACGTTTGTTCAGATCGGAGCGCCGAGCCGGACGCATATCAAGCGATATCACGATTTGCAAGCGGAGATAGAGGCTGAAGCAGAGCGAATCAACTGGCGATTCCGCTCGGAGCAGTGGAAGCCGATCGTGCTGCTGGAACGCCAGCACAGCCATAAAGAGATCGAGCCTTATTACCGGGCGGCCGATCTGTGCCTGGTGACTTCGCTGCATGACGGGATGAATCTCGTGGCCAAGGAATTTGTCGCCACGCGCCAGGATGAGCGGGGAGTACTGATTCTGAGTTGCTTTACGGGAGCGGCGCGGGAGTTGCGCGATGCGCTGCAGGTGAATCCTTATGACATCGACCAGACGGCGGAGGCGATCCGGACGGCTCTGGAGATGAACGCGGAAGAGAAGCAACAGCGGATGCAGAGAATGCGAAAGACGATTCGGGAGCAAAACGTGTATCGCTGGGCGGCGAGTTTGATTGGAGAAGTCTGCGACGTACGTCTGGACTCCGCGGGGGATAATCAGTTCCGGGCCAGTTCAACGGTGGCATAAGAATCCTGAACAGGTCGGAAAGGCAACCCGGCTGGTGCAGAGTGCTACCTAGTAAGAACCATGGCTACGGCTGAGAACATCGCGGAGAAGCCGGCTCTGCGGAAGCCGCAGAAGCCTTTTTACTTCAATACCTCGGAACATCTGCTGCGGATTGGCCGGCAGAGGGCGAGTAATCTTTCGGAATTGCTGCAGGCGCTGCAGACGGTTCCTGACGACTGCATTTTTCAGCACACCTTCCGCACCCTGCAGGAACATCACTTTATCCGACAGGGCTTTTCAAATGACTTCGCGCACTGGAGTCTGTTTGCGTGCAATGAACCAGCACTGGCCGAGCAATTTGCCAGTGTAGACGTTCGAGAGTTTACGGCGATTGAAGGGCTGCGACGGCGGATGGTGGAGATTCTGGACGAGTTCCTGCAATCGCACAATATGAGCGGTTCGCGTCCGGCGCATGAGCCGTTCTATTTCTGTGCCGCAGATATCGTCGTACTGCCGACGGCCTTTTGTGCGGATACGCTTAAGGCGTTTCTCGACGGCCTTAACCAGGTGAGCGTTCATTCCATCCATCACCATTTCATTGAAGCTCGATTGCGTCTACATCGCATGTCGAACGACTTCTCGCAATGGCTGGAATCGGAAATCGGGCTTAGGGAAAGGGCTGATGCGATCGAGCGCATCGACATCTACGCGAACACCATGGAGGGGGTGCGGCGGCAGATCGCGCGCATCGTCTCCCAATCCATACATTAGGAATAAGACCGAGAAGAAGCATGAGTTCTGACGATCCGCGCGGCATTTCTGCCAATCCCACCGTCAATGCGCAAGCACACACCGAAGTCCCCAGGCGTGACGTTGATCGCCGGTCGCCCCATTCTGCGCGCCGGGCGAGCGACCGCGGGAACAACCGGCCGCTGCCGGCGAGCGTGCTGACGCCGCCAACTCCCCCTCCGCCGCCTCACTTGGATGATTACGGAGCGATCGTGGGGCAGAGCCAGCTCGATACGCTGCGGTATCTGGCGAAGGAGTTCAAGGGGAAGACGATCAAGATGGTGAACTCCACCGCCGTGGGCGGAGGAGTCGCTGAAATGTTAAACCGGCTGGTGCCGCTCCTGTCGGAACTGGAAGTTCCCGCACATTGGGACGTGATCACGGGCGGCAACGATTTCTTCGAGATTACAAAGGCATTTCACAACGCGCTGCACGGAGCGCCGTATCAATTGACGCAGGCCGCCAAAGACATTTTTCTGATGTACAACGAGCAAAACCGGCGCCGCATGCAGTTTGGCGAAGACATGGTGGTAATTCACGATCCACAGCCCGTGGGGCTGGTGCTGTCACGGCCGCACACGCCGGCGCATTGGGTGTGGCGATGCCATATCGACTTGTCGAATCCGAATCCGGGAGTGTGGGAGTTCCTGCGGCCATTCGTTGCACAGTACGACGCTGCGATTTTTTCTTCCCAGTCGTTTACGCAGCAGCTACCGATTGGGCAGTACCTGTTTTATCCGTGTATTGATCCCCTATCGGAGAAGAACAAAGAACTGCCCGACTCGCAGGTGCAACAGATCTGTGACGAGTTTGGCATCGACCGGTCGCGGCCCATCGTGACGCAAGTGTCACGCTTCGACCGGTTGAAAGACCCGGTTGGAGTGGTACAGGCGTACAAGCTTGCGAAGAAATATGTCGATTGCCAGCTGGTGCTGGCTGGAGGCGGGGCGAGCGACGATCCCGAGGGTGCGGCCGTGCTGCAGGAAGTGAAAGAGGCTGCGGGGAACGATCCTGACATCATCATTCTGGATCTTCCGCCGTGGTGCGCGGTGCAGATCAACGCGATCCAGAGAGCGTCGACGATCATCGTGCAGAAGTCGCTGAAAGAGGGATTCGGGCTTACGGTTACCGAGGCGCTATGGAAGGCCAAACCGACGATCGCGAGTGCGGTTGGCGGTATTCCGAATCAGATTATTCACAAGCTGACCGGGGTGCTGGTGCACTCAGTCGAGGGATGCGCTTTTCAGATCCGATATTTGCTGACGCATCCGGAGTTTGCCCGGAGCATCGGGTCGAGCGGGCGCGAGCACGTGAAGGAAAACTTCCTGATGACCACCAACGTGAAGCGCTGGCTGCTGCTGTTTCGAATTCTGGAGCAGGCAAAAGGACAACTCAGCCTGGCCGCCTGAGTCACGCGCTTTCTGCGGCTGAGAATCCGCGATCCATACTGGGCAGATCGACATATGCAGGAGGCATCGCCGGGATATGCATTTTTCGGCTGCTGTCCTCACGGTCGGGGTTCTCGATCTGACGAATGATGGTTTCGGCGGCGGTGTTACCAAGGTCGGGAAGCCAGACTTCCATTTCAGCTGAGACTGTGGTGGCCGACGTCTTGTAACCGAGGTCTACGGAAATGACCGGCATGTTCATCTGGGCTGGAAGATTGGCGTCAATCGCGATAACGCCCTCAATTCCTCTCTGCTGAAATTGCGCACAGAGATGGTTGGGGCCGTCGCCATCGGAGGTGGCGAGGACAAGCAAGTAACCGCTTTGATGCAAGCGGCGCTGTGCAGCCGCAACCACGTGCGCGACGCCGGAGCGGCCGAGCCCAGGCGCGATAACCGCCACCATGCGCGTACGTTTTGTGCGCAAAGAACGCGCCACAATGTTGGGACGATAGTTCAGTTCCGCGGCAGCGCGATAGACGCGGTCTTTAGTTTTTTGCGGGATAGCGCACGCCGCTTTTGTGTTGTTCAAAACGGCAGAAACGGAGCAGGGGGCAAGGCCCACTCGCGCGGCGACAGTCTTCAGATTCACAGCTTTCTTTTCAGGCAGCATTGCGCCTCCCCTTAAAAAAGTGCGCTGCATCCGCTGAAAAAGCAGATTCCTCACCGCAACGAACGCGGTTCGGAATGACAAGTGTTGAAACGGGTGCAGCGATTTTTGTTGGAACATCCCGGATCGATGTACGACTGGAGTTCCCTCGCGGGAGAACCAAACGCGGGTCTCTACTGCTTTCTGCCACGCTGCAGAACCAGCACAAACACTGTGCGTCAGAGGAGGCTTATTAGTCCAACGCAAAAATTCCATGGTAACGATTCATGATCATCGTCGCAGTTGCACGACACTTTTCGGGATGAGGTATCCTCATCGATATGGCGTTTCGTTTTCCATCCTCCGGCGATCAGAAGTTGATTCAGATCGTCGATGCCGCTCTAGCAGATGCGGCCGGCAGAAGCAAAAGTGGGCTTGTCTGCCGGAAGGGATGTACGGCGTGCTGCATGGGCGTGTTCGCCATCAATCAGCTCGATGCACTGCGATTACGGCGAGGTCTGGCAGAACTTGCGGCACGGGACCCCGATCGGGCGGCGGCTGTGCGGCAACGTGCTCGGGATTCAGTCGCGCAGCTGTCTCGCGACTTCCCGGGCGATCCCGCCACCGGTCTACTCGGGAAGACAAAAGATCAGCGCCGCCGCTTCGAAGATTTTGCCAATGAGGAACCCTGCCCCGCGCTTGACCCGGAAGAGGGTACCTGCGATCTGTATGACTCGCGTCCCATGACTTGCCGCACATTTGGCCCTCCGGTACGCATAGAAGGAGGCGGTCTGGGAGTTTGCGAGCTTTGCTACCATGGCTTTTCTGAGAAAGAGATTGCCGCATGTGAAATGATCCCCGATCCAGAAGACTTGGAGTCGCGCTTGCTCAAGGAAGCTGAGAAGAGCACGGAACGTCGCGGGGACACCATTATCGCCTTTCCCCTGGCGGCCTGATGCGATCCCCCTTATACCGCTGCAACATACTGTGCATTGTTATTGCAGAGTTGATCCTTTTCCTGTTCGCAATGCCGGTGTTCGCTCAGGCGACTGCTGGGAGTGAAACCGCGGCGTGGCTGGGTTATGCGCCCCTCGATTCGAAAGCGGTTTCAAGTTACGAGACCTTGCCGACAGTGTCGGTTTTGTTCGGCAAGTCTCCGGTTCTCCAGACCGCGCAGCGGGAACTGGCGACTGGCGTGGAGAAGATACTGGGCCGTGCTCTCAAATCGAGCGGCGGCATCAAGACCAGCGCCATCGTGTTGGGCACGATTCGCGATCTGCACAACGTCGCGCCATCGCTGGAGGCGCCACACCCGCTGGAAGGCGACGGGTTCTGGATCACGCATGCAGAGATTCACCATTCCGAATGCCTCATCGTCGCTGCCGCGAATGATCGCGGGGTGCTTTACGGGGTGTTTGCGCTGCTGACCAAGATCGCCCGCGGAGAAAGCGTCCTCGCCATCAACGAAGTCCAGAACCCTTATGCTCCAATCCGCTGGGTCAATCAATGGGACAACCTCGACGGCCGCATTGAGAGAGGGTACGGCGGGCCATCGATATTTTTCGCGGATGGGAAGGTGCGCAGCGATTTGACGCGCGCCGGGGAGTACGCGCGGCTGC
Source organism: uncultured Acidobacteriota bacterium (assembly GCA_963836945.1). Classification (GTDB taxonomy): domain Bacteria; phylum Acidobacteriota; class Terriglobia; order Terriglobales; family Acidobacteriaceae; genus Sulfotelmatobacter. The sequence goes on along the minus strand of CAWILL010000014.1, from coordinate 314,969 downwards.
TGGCCTCAATTGGCATAAACGGATGCACGATCAACAACGTGAATGCCGCGCCGGGTGTTCTCGAAGATGACTTCATCGCGCAAGCCAAGGGAATTGCGGATGTGTTCCGGCCGTGGGGTGTGCAGATCTCGCTGTCGGTCGATCTGAGCAGCCCGAAGTTGATTGGGGGACTGGACACGTTCGATCCGATTGATTCGCGTGTGGCGGAGTGGTGGCGCAAGAAAGTCGATGGCCTCTACCGGCAGATTCCGGACTTCGGCGGCTTTGTGGTGAAGGCCGATTCCGAAGGACGCTCGGGACCGTCTGCTTACGGGCGCACTCACGCCGATGCCGCGAATGTGATTGCCCGCGCCCTCAAGCCGCATGGAGGAGTGGTCTTCTATCGCGCCTTCGTTTACAACCATCATCTTGATTGGCATGATCCGAAGAACGATCGCGCGAAGGCGGCGTTCGACAATTTTCATCCACTCGATGGAAAGTTCGATGACAACGCCATCGTTCAGATCAAGAATGGCCCTATTGATTTCCAGGTGCGAGAGCCGGTATCGCCTCTGTTTGCCGGGTTGCGCAGCACCAACGAGGCCATCGAACTGCAGATCACGCAGGAATACACCGGGCAGCAGAAGCATCTCTGTTTCCTAGTTCCCATGTGGAAGGAAGTGCTGGATTTCGACATGCGTGTAGACGGTGGATCGACGCCGGTGAAAGATCTGGTCAGCGGACGCGTCTTTCATCGTCCGGTCGGCGGCTTTGTGGGTGTGGCCAACGTTGGTCTCGACGCGACCTGGCTGGGCAGCCCGCTGGCCATGGCGAATCTTTATGGTTTTGGACGGCTGGCGTGGAATCCGGATCTCAGCAGTGAAACCATTATTGATGAATGGACGCGGCTTACCTTCGGCAGCGAGCCCCTGGTGGTCAAGACAATCGCGAATCTGCAGCTAAATTCGTGGCTCGTATATGAAAGCTACACCGGGCCGCTCGGCGCCGGGACCCTGACAAATATTGTTGGAAATCACTATGACCCTGGACCCCAGTCATCGGAAGAAAACGGGTGGGGACAGTGGCATCGGGCGGACCATCAGGGGATCGGCATGGATCGCACCATGGCCACCGGAACCGGGTATATCGGGCAGTATCCGCCTGAGGTGCAGAAGGTGTACAAATCGCTGGCGGATTGTCCGGACAACCTGCTCTTGTTCTTTCATCACGTCCCGTACACGTACGTTTTGCACTCGGGAAAAACTGTCACTCAACACGTATATGACTCGCACCACGATGGAGCCGAACGCGCCCGCGGTTTCGTCGCCCAATGGAAGGCGCTCGAGGGTCGGGTCGATCCCGAACGATACCGCGACATCCTGGCTCGCTTCGAATTTCAGGCTGGAGAGGCCGTGAAATGGCGGGATACCATCTGCAACTGGATGTATGGTTTGTCGGGAATCCCGGACCAAAAAGGACAATTTCAGCCTTAGCGCGGGAACTTATCCAGGAAATTCGGGTTTTTGCGCCCTCCGGCTTGCGGATTTTGCGGAGTTCCGTTAACGTTTACGGTTCCGGAGGCTGGGTGCTCAACTGCCTCCGGAGATTGGCTGGCTGTACATGGCCGGCCCCGACGCAGGCCTAAAGATGGGAAAGCCTCCCGCCACTCTCGGCGACATCGCGAAGTCGCTCAGCACGTCCATCGGCACCGTTCACCGCGCGCTCCACGACCATCCCGGAGTAAGCCCCGCGACCAAAGCCAGAGTCTTGCAGATGGCAAGGAACCTGGGCTACCGGCCGAACCTGGCGGCGAGGTATCTGTCGTCGAAAAAGACGCTGCGAATCTCAGTGAATACGCTGCAGGGTACAACCTCTTTCTGGGATGAAGTGCGCGCCGGGATTCGAGAAGAAGCTGCGGGCATCCTTCTTGAAAATGTCGAAGTGGAATTTCGCACATCCCCCAGCCTCGGAGAGGGCGAAGAGGAGGCTTTAGAGGCAGCTATCGCCGCGCAGGTTGACGGCATCATTACGTTTCCGAGCCGCCCGGAAACTTTGCGGTCATGGATCCGCCGCGCCTCGCGCTCGCATATTCCGGTAGTGTGCGTCGCGACAGATGCGCCCAACAGCGGGAGATTGGGAATCGTCGCGATCGATACTCTGGCCAGTGGCGCCATTGCCGCCGATCTCATGGGAAGGTTCCTCGGAGGGCGGACCGGATCGGTCGGCATCACGGTATTTGACATGGGGATTACCGAGCACGCGGAGAAATACGGAGCCTTCGAATCCACGCTGAAATCGTTTTATCCCCATCTGGAGCTGCTCAAGCCGATTGAAGATCACGATGTGGAACGGGAAGCGTATCGCAAGTGCCGCAAGCTGTTTGAAGAGCGGATTGACCTCACCGGAATTTATGTGACCACCGAGGCGTCGATACCCGTGCTGAACGCGGCTTGCGACGCGAAGGTGCTCGATCGGCTTACGGTCATCACTACGGATTTGTTCTCCGATCTGGTCCCCTACATACGTTCGGGCGCAGTGGCGGCCACGATTTACCAACGCCCGCGAGCGCAGGGGCAGATGGCTCTCCGGCTGCTGCATGAGTTCCTTGCCGAGGGCGGACGGCGGTCGAATCAAGTTTCGCTGGCTCCCCACCTGGTGATGCGAGGGAATCTGGATTTCTTCTTGAGCCGGCAATCCCAGGAATCCGCAAGCAAGAACGGGCAAAACGGACAGGAATCTCGCAGGTTGGTGCAGGATCTCGCTTAGCCAAGCCAGTTGAATCAAGCCAACGAAAGGTCAGACGGAATCATGGCTTATTTAGGCATCGATGTGGGCACCGGGGGAACGCGGGCGCTGGTGATCGATGCGCACGGAAATGTTGTGGCTTCGGCATCGGCGGAGCATCAACACTTTGCCAGCCCGAAGCCCGGCTGGGCCGAGCAGGATCCTCGGGACTGGTGGCAGGCGTGTGGCGCGGCCGTGCGGAAAGCGCTCGAAACCTCCGGGATTCGCGCGGAAGATATTGCGTGCGTGGGATTCTCTGGGCAGATGCATGGGGCAGTGCTGCTCGATGCTTCGGATGAAGTGGTGCGGCCGGCACTGATCTGGTGCGATCAGCGGAGTGAGCCTCAGTCCGTGGAACTGGAGAAGCTCTTTGGGCGTGAGGCGCTGATTCGGCTCACCTGCAATCCTCCGCTGACAAATTTCACGTTGACCAAGTTTCTCTGGGTGCGCGAGAACGAGCCCCAGTCGTGGGCGCGCGTGGCGCACGTCATGCTGCCAAAAGATTACGTACGGTTTCGGCTAACAGGGGAACGCGCCATCGACATGGCGGATGCTTCGGGCACGCTGCTGCTGGACGTGGCGAACCGGCGATGGTCCAAGGAAGTCTTGGCCAAGACCGGTATTAAGGAGAGTTTGCTGCCATCGCTGTTCGAATCGCCGGAGGTGTGCGGCAAGGTTTCTGCTGCGGGCGCAGAAGCTACCGGGCTGCGCGCGGGGACGCCAGTGGTCGCGGGGGCGGGGGACCAAGCTGCTGGCGCGGTAGGCATGGGCATCGCGCGCGTCGGTGCGGTGAGCGCAACGATCGGGACGTCCGGTGTTGTGTTTGCCTCGACGGATCGTCCGGCGATGGATCCTGCCGGACGGCTACACACTTTCTGTCATGCGATTCCGGGACGGTGGCATGTGATGGGCGTGACCCAGGCGGCGGGATTGTCCCTGCGCTGGTATCGCGACAACTTTGGAGCAGCGTCGCCGGGAATGCAGCAGAAGGACGGGCGTGATCCCTACGATGTGTTCGCCGAGGAAGCCGCTGCTGCGCCCCCGGGATCGGAAGGCGCGCTCTGGGCGCCATATCTGATGGGCGAGCGCACGCCGCATCTGGATCCCAATGCGCGGGCGGCGTTGGTGGGCCTGACGGCGTCGCACACGCGGGCGCATGTGATTCGCGCGATTCTGGAAGGCGTCGCCTTCAGTTTGAAAGATTCCTTCACCATCTTTGAGGAGATGAAGATTCCGGTGACCTCGATTCGGTTGGGCGGCGGCGGTGCACGCTCGCCGTTGTGGCGGCAGATTCAGGCTGATGTTTACGGGCGCGAGGTGGAGATCGTCGCCGCGGAAGAAGGTGCGGCGTATGGAGCGGCGATTCTGGCGGGCACGGGAGCGGGGGAGTGGTCGTCGGTAGAGCAGGCATGCGATGCGCTTGTGCGGGTGGCGAAGCGGATTGCGCCGAATCCAAAAGACTCGGCGACGATGCAGAGTGTGTATTGGAGTTACCGGAAGATCTATCCGGCGCTGCGGGGGGTTACATAGCGCTGAGGCGCTGGCGAGGGATAACAGATTTCCTCCGACCTTAGTAGTAAGTCAGCTTCCGGCGAATAACCGTGCCGGGGCGAAACGCTTCGTCCAGCTGAGATCGGCCGACAATGGTCTGTTCGGTCCAATTGCCATATTGATCGTACTGATAGGTGTATTGTGTTTCGGAGGTCGTGGGTGGTGGTGCAGGTTTAGGCTGCCCAGAGGGAATGAAAGCTCCGGCTTCGGTGAGGCTGTATTGCCTGCCTGCCTCCGGACTCATGGTCGTCGTTTCACGCTCCGAAGCCTTGTCGCCGTGGTCGTTATACGTTGTGACCGTCACTTGCTCGCCCAAGACTCCGCCACTAATGCGCTGTTCTATCACGCGGCCTTGAGCGTCATAGGAGTAGAAGATCGATCTGTTTTGCGCTCCAGCCATAAGAGCGCCCACGGACTTGAGTTGCTCTGGATTGAGCTTTGACCTGATTTCTTCCGGAAGCGTTAGCATCTGCGGTGCATCCGAGGCCTGTTCCTCCGCGATGATGCGACCTTCCGCATCGAACTTGCGCACGATGTGGCCGACGAGATTTCCCTCGGCATCGTAGAACTGCGCCCCCGTCGCCACTCCCTGCCCGTTGTACAACGTAGTGGCCTTACCGCCAGAGGTAGGCCCAAACCCCAACTCGGTTCCTTCCCAACCTCCTGCGTAGGCCGTGTTTGGAGCCACAGGCTGGGTATTGAACCTTTCGGTAGCGGACTTGCGCCCCTTCTCGTCGTACTGGTAGCTGATCTCGATCCTGTCACCCGACTTCACTCCAACCAGCCTTCGTGCGTCGTCATACAGGTAAGTCGTATCAGAATTGTCGGTGGATACTGCGTTGCCGGAAACGGTTTTGAGGAGACGTCCGTCGGAGTGATACGTGTAGCTCGTTACCCATTCCGAGCCGTCAGTGTTTTTGGTTCGGTCTTCCAGAATCCTGCCACCGGGCGAGTACTTCTTGGTCGTCATGAGCACCCGCTCGCCGTCGGGAAGCGACAAGGTCGTTTCGTCGATCATTGTCTTGACCGGCCCCCGCAGGCCGGATTTGTCACGGTCAGACATCGAAGCACTTGTTTGGGGCGATTGTTGCGCAACAGCAAACCACAGAGGCGAAGCTGCCAATATAAGAATGGCAGCGAAGGAGAGCCGGAAATGCATTCACAGGCTCCTTGAAAAGAGAATCAATTCTACTCGTCTGCTGTGAGATATGCAGCAACCGGATTCAGATTGAGGTTCGGGCCGAGCAGTGAACGGCTAAACGCGCCTGACGTTAGATCTGTGTGTCTACCTCGCTGGTTCCTTCATTGCGACGACCTGGTCCCCTGCAACATCCTTCATCGTCTGCACAATTCCTGCCGGCCAGTGAATCTCCACCAGATCCACTGACGCATTTGCCCCAAGTCCGAAATGTACCGGTCCCGCGCTTGACGACGCATATCCGCAACTGGTCGTCATGTGGTTGTATTGGGCGCCGGATTTTGTGACCACTTTGATTCGTGCGCCTATGCCGTCACGGTTGCTCTTCGTTCCCTGCAGCTTGAATTCGATCCAGTGATTTGGGCCGGGACTTTGGTTCATCCAGATTTCAGCGGGAGCATTGATCGCGCTCACGACCACGTCGAGCTTGCCATCGCCGTTCAAGTCTCCCACCGCCGATCCTCGATGACGCGCGGGAGGTTGTGCGGTGAGACCTGCCTCCGCGGTCAAGGCGGCGAACTTCATCCCCCCGAGATTTCGAAAAACCGTGTTCGGCTGCTCGATTACCAAGTTTGTCGAGGCGAGCGATTGCACGTGGCCGCGCGCGACGAAGATATCTTTCCATCCATCGTTGTCGAAGTCGGCGATGGTCGGTGAATATCCTGACATGGGAAGGCTTAGCTTCGTCATACCGCTTTCGCGCGTAACTTCTGTAAAGCTTCCTTTGCCGGTGTTCTTGTAAATGGGGAAGGTCTCGCCATCGAGCGCGACGATCACGATGTCGGGATAGCCGTCGTTGTCGAGATCGCGGAAATCGACGCCCATGCCGGAGATGTAAACGCCATCTTCGCGCAGGGCGACATTGTCTTCGAAGCCGACTTCTTCGAACTTGCCGCCGCCTTGGCTCCGGTAGAAAGAATTCATCAGCTTGTCGTTGGGGATAATCAGGTCCATGCGGCCGGTGAGTTCTGAGTCGGCAGCAGCTATGCCCATACCTTTGCCGGGATGCTTGCGGAAACCCGCCTCTGCCGAGGCATCGCGAAAGGTCCCGTCGCCTTTGTTGATGAATAACTGGTTGGGCGTCGGCTTGTACATCTTGGGATGGCAGTAGTCGTTGTGACCGAAGCCAGCGCAGACAGGTTCGTTGTTGAAATCCCATTTCAGATAGTTGATGACGACCAGATCGAGTAGCCCGTCGTTGTTGACGTCGATCCAGGCGGCGGCGACGGCCCACAGCGGGCCATACTCAGGGTCGGGCTTGTTGAGGCCGGCCTTGGCGGTGACATCGGTGAACGTTCCGTCGCCGTTGTTGTGATAGAGCGTGTTGCGATAGACGCCGGCTACGAAGATGTCTTCATATCCGTCGTTGTCGTAGTCGGCGATCGCGACGCCGGTGTCATAGCCTGTCCCTTTGAGGCCCGCCTTTTCCGTGACGTCGGTGAAGTGTCCTTTGCCGTCATTTTCGAAGAGGCGGTTGTAGTACTTGGGGGAATCCTTTTTCAGCGTCTTGAGGTCGGCGCCGTTGGTGAAGAAGATGTCGAGCTTGCCGTCGTTGTTGTAATCGAAGACGGCCACGCCGCCCGCCATCGTCTCGGGAGCGTGGTGCTCCGGGCTTTCGTTGCTGTCGAGTTTGAAATCGATAGGCTGGAAGGTGAAGCGGACGGGCCTGTCAGACGCGCTTGCTTTAGGAGTGTCACCCGACTGAGTTTCGGGGTGCGCCACTACGAGAGCGCTCGCAAGTATCAGAAGAAATGAGGCCAGGAAACCGCGAATGATCATATCGGGCCGACATCTTTATTGAACCACAAAGAACACGAAAGACACGAAGGTGGCGATGGGATTTCCTTCGTGCACCTTCGTGTCCTGGTTGAAGCAGTTGCGTTCGATCTACTCGGGCAGTTTCTGTTCTCCTTGAATTGTTAAATGAGAATCCGCATGGGGCGCCGCAGTTCCCGGTTGTCCTCCGCCCACGGTGATGAGATAGTCTCCGGCACCGACGAGCCGGTCTCCAGCCTCGTTGACATAGCTGAGATCCCGCGGACCGAGCGTCAACTTCACATGTTGTTGCTCGCCGGCTTTGAGATGAACGCGCCTGAATCCGCGAAGGGCTTTCAGCGGCGCGCCCGCTACCTTCGGGAAGCTGATGTACAGCTCAGCCACTTCGTCACCGTCGCGCTTGCCTGTGTTCTTGATGTCCACTTCGACTTCCAGCGGACTGCCAGCCTGCAACTGTAGGTTCGATAGCTTCATCCCGCTGTATTCGAAGGTGGTGTAGCTCAAGCCGTGGCCGAAGCCATACAGCGGCTCGCCCGTGAAGTAGCGATAGGTGCGGTTTTTCATGTTGTAGTCTTCGAAGTCGGGCAGTTGTTCGGTGCCTTTATAGAAAGTGACAGGCAGCCGTCCAGCAGGATTGTTGACTCCGGCTAGCGTTTCCGCGATCGCCGTCCCGCCTTCTTCTCCCGAATACCAGGCATCGAGAATGGCGTTGGCGTGATCGTTGGCCCAGTTCACGGCGAGCGCGCTGCCGTTCATCAGGACGACGACAAGAGGCTTGCCGGTTCCCTTGACGGCTCCGAGCAAGGCTTCTTCTTCCGAGGGAAGGTTGAGGCTGGTGCGATCGCCGCCGCGGAATCCGGGGACTTCGACCTTCATCTCCTCCCCTTCCAGCTTCGAGGTGATGCCAACCACAGCCACCACCACGTCGGCCTTCTGCGCGGCGGAGGTGGCTTCGACCAGCGGATCCTTTCCGACAGGCTGCCAGACCATCTTGATACTGAATGCGCCTTTGAGGAATTCAACTTTCACCGGATATCGATGCCCTTTCGTCAGAGAAACGCTAGCTGTCTGGACGTTGGGATCGTGCAAGACCGGGTCATCGACAATTGCCTTGCCATCGAGCCACATGCGCTCGTTCGAGCCGGCCAGGCCGATCTGGTATGTGCCGGACTCGGTGGGAGTGAGGAATCCGGTCCAGCGCACCGAATACTCTTTCAGCCCCTCAGGAGCAGGGACCGCCTGCGGATCTGGGATGAAGGCGAACCTCTGCACATCGACGATCGGGTCAATACGCGTGACCTGCGGAGTTCCGGTAAGATCGCCGGCGAAATATTCTGCCTTCAGCCCGGGCTTTCCGTCTTCCGTTGTGAGTGCCGAAGTCGGAACGGGCGGCAATTCGCGGAGAAAATTCGTTCCCGGCTCGTACGTCACTTGAACTCCGCCGAATTGTTTGCGTATGCCTTCCAATGCAGTTACCGCATGCGAGGCTGTACCGCTGTAATTGCCATGAAGTACCTGAACGGATTCCGCCAGCGGACCAACCACAAGAATCTTTTTGGCGCTCGGTGTCAGCGGAAGTGTGCCGTCGTTTTTCAGCAACGTCATCGACTCCCGCGCAATCTTCAGGGCCAACTGGCGATGCGGCGCGCTGTCGATTTCCGAGTCTGCAGTTTTGGCATAAGGAACCATCTCCGGAGGATCGAACATTCCCAGCCGCATACGGGCAGTGAACAGGCGCCGCAGGGAAGTGTCAAGATCGGCTTCGGTAAGCAAGCCCTGCTTCACGGCATCGACGAAAGGCTTGTAGTCGTGGTCATCCTTGGTGATGCTGAAGAAATCGGCGCACTCGTTGTCCATGCCGGTCTTGATCGCCGCTGCTGCGGCTTCGGCCTGGCTCTTGACGAAGTGGTGGCCCTGGAAGATGTCGACGATGGCATCACAATCGGAGACCACATAGCCGTTAAACTTCCACGCCCCGCGAAGCGTGTCTTTTAACAGAAATGTATTGGCGCACGCGGGCTGACCGTTGACGCGGTTATAGGCGCACATAATGGACTCGGCCTTGCCCTCGGTTACGGTCGCGCGGAACGCTGGCAGATACGTGTCTTCCATGTCATGTTTGGAGACCTGGACATCGATGGTGTGCCTCGTCGGTTCGGGACCGCTATGTACCGCGTAGTGTTTGGGTGTCGAGATCACGCGGAAGTATTTGGGATCGTCGCCCTGCAATCCGGTCACAAAGGCCACGCCCATCTTTCCCGTCAAGAAGGGATCCTCGCCGTAAGTTTCCTGGCCGCGTCCCCAACGGGGATCGCGGAAAATATTTATGTTGGGGGACCAGAAGTCGAGGCCTTCCATAATGTCGCGGCGTCCCGCGCGAACAGCCTGGTTATGTTTGGCCCGGGCTTCGGTGCCGATTACGATTGCCATCTCGTGGATAACGGGATCGTCAAAGGTGGCGGCCAGACCAACCGGCTCGGGAAAAACGGTGGCGGTACCAGCATTGGCAACACCATGCAGGGCCTCACTCCACCAGTCGTAAGCGGGTACCTGCAGGTCGGGAATGGCCCGTGCCTGGTTCACTAATTGTTGGGCTTTCTGCTCTAGAGTCATACGTTTGATGAGGTCGTCGACCCGGGCATCGATGGGTTGGGAAGGGTCCAAATAAGGGGGGTTAGCGTTGGTTTGAGCAGCGCAAGAAATGACGATAAGAAGGGCGGAAAGGGCTAAAATCATCGTCCGAAAATGACTTTCCATAGGTGATCCTCCGGCGTATCCGAAGCCTAGCCTGGGCCTGCGGGTGCGCACCTGATTGAGTTAAAAAGACTTTCCGTTAACGATTACGGTGACGGTCGCTTGTAGCACAGAGACATCACAGGGTCAAGGAGGCAGTTGAGGGATGCTCGAGGCTCAGTTTTCGGGCCGAGCCTCAAAAATGCCTTTACGATATCGATTTTGTTCTTGACAACGGTTTACATAACAAAGTAAACCGTCAACGTTCACGTAAGAAGGGTTTGTTCTGTCCCAGAGGAACTGTCCCAACTGAACGCAATTTTGGAGGCTGGCAAATGAAATCCCTCTCGCCCACGCATGCCGGGAGTTTCGGCCTATCCCTGAAGCGCTTTGATCTACGCTTGGTTCTACTGCTCGGAGCCTTGGTTGTGCTCTTCGCGGCACAGGGCCTGGCACAAGAAGCAACCATCGTTGGAACCGTGACCGACCCGAGCGGCGCGGCCGTCGCGAACGCCAAGGTGACGCTGACGAACTTGGAAACGGGTCTCGCGAAAGTATTCAACACTAACGATTCAGGCCAGTACACCGCGGTGGACATTCACATTGGCCACTACGACGTTAAAACCGAAGCAAGCGGATTCAAGACTGCAGAGCGAAAAGGCATGGTCTTGCAGGTCGGTGACCGCGCTCGCGCGGACTTCCAACTGGAGGTTGGAGGTCAGCAGGAAATGGTGACGGTGGAAGCCAACACCATTGCCGTGCAGGCGGATACCGGCGAAGTCAGCAACGTCATCACCGGGCAGCAGATCGACAACCTCTCGGTCAATGGACGTGGTATCTACCAGTTGGCTGCACTGGCGCCAGGTGCTTCGAGCCAGATTGACGTCACGGCTCCCAATACTCCGGTTGGCGGCAGCGCTGGCGTCGAATTCAACGGCCTTCGCCAGAATCACAACATCTACTTGTTGGATGGCGGCGAGAACGATGACCGCGGTGGCGCAGGCGGCATGAGCATTGCCCCGTCCTTGGATTCGATCGCTGAATTTCGTCAGCTCACGTCCAACTACAGTGCTGACTACGGTCTCTCGTCGGCCGGCACTATGACGCTGGTTCTGAAGTCGGGAACCAAGCAGTTCCACGCTGCGGCTTGGGAATTCAACCGCAATGACGCGTTCGATTCCCGTACGTACAACAATCGGGCTCCGAGCCCGGTCGCCGAACTCCGCCAGAACACCTTCGGGTTCAACGTCGGAGGTCCCGTAACATTTGGGAAGCTCTATAACCCCGACAAGAACAAGACTTTCTTCTTCTACAACATGGAATGGCGGAAGTACATCAACGGTCAAACCCTGCAGCAGACGGTTCCGTACACTTCTTGGTATGGGGGAGATTTCAGTGCCAATACTCCGGCGGACGGGAAAGACGGTGCTGGAACCGTCGTCCCTCACTCCGGGCTGCATACGCCTTGCTCGAACCAGCTTGGTACTAACGCTACGCTGATCGCTGCTTTTGCGGCGGCGGGTCAGACGCTTAGCACTCCGGATCCGAGCGGTGGGTGCGCGGTCAACTCAACCGGCGCGCAACCCGTTTTCCAACCGTGGGTGGATCCAACCAGTCATGCTGTCAACAACAAGATTCCGGCGTCTCTACTGAGTGCCAACGCACAGGCTCTGCTGACTGCCGGCGGCAATTACGGCGGTATCTTCCCGGCGCCCAACAGCGGCAACAACTTTATCGGCGGCGCGAATTCTCCCACGAACCTGAGGGAAGAAATTGTCCGTGTCGATCACAACTTCAACAGCAAGTTCTCGGTGTTCGGACATTTCGTTGACGAATCGGTGAGTCAAGCGTTCGGCACCAGCTTGTGGAATTGGTCCAACACTCCGGTGCAGGGCACCTCCTTCGGGAACCCGTCCTACAGCGCCGTGATTCACACGACCTACGCCATCAGCCCCACGCTGCTGAACGAGGTCGCCTTCAACTACAACGGCAACCGCATCAACATCATTCCCACAGGGCTGATTTCCGCTCCGTCGAGCTTCACATTTAGCCGCATCTTCACTGGCCCGAACAGCGACAATCGAATTCCGAACATCCATCTGGCGGGCTCGACGGGCACGCAGTTCGGCAACAACAGCTGGCCGTGGACCAACAAGGCCGATGATTACCAGGTTCGCGACGATCTGTCGTGGACCAAAGGCGCACACCAGATGAAGATCGGCGGAAGCTGGGCTATCTACAAGAAATACCAGCAACTGTTCGGCAACACCCAGGGGGACTTCACCTTCAACGGTGCCTACAGCGGGCTTGACTTTGCCGATTATCTTCTGGGGCTATCCAATGCCTATGGTGAACTGGGTGTTCAGGACTATGGCCGCTGGAACAACGTTTCTTGGGCACTCTATTTCCAGGACAACTGGCGCGTGAACAAGCGCCTGACCCTGAATCTGGGCTTGCGCTGGGACGGCGTGCCGCACACCTACGAAGCCAACAACCGGATGGGCAACTTCTATCCGAATCTGTACAACCCGGCGAATGCTGCCGTGCTGGATTCGAACGGCAACATTTGTAGCGGGGCTGCCAATCCCGTCGCTGGTACGAACCCCGGGTGCGCGTCGGCAAGTCCAGGTCTGGGCCCGAGCCCGAACCCCATCCTTAAGGCTGCTGGCACTCAGTTCTACCTCAATGGTATCGGCATTCCGGGCACGACTCCGGGTGTTCCCAAGGGGTTGGTCAACACGAACTGGGCAGCCCTCGGTCCGCGAATTGGATTTGCCTACGACCTCACCGGGTCAGGCAAAACCGTTCTGCGCGGCGGCTTCGGCACTATGTATGAGCGCATCCAGGGCAACGACATGTATAACGCCGGTCCAAACATTCCCTTCAGCACCAACGTCACTTTCAACAACGTGTCGTTGGACCACGCGGAGACGTTCACCAATACCGGTCTGACGGCTGTCGCGCCCATTACAGTCGCAAGCATCACCGGCCTGGCGGTGAATCAGTACAAGCTGCCTGTAGCTTATCAGTACAGCGTTGGGGTGCAGCACTCGCTGTCTTCCCGCACAGTGTTGGCTGTTATGTATGTTGGCAATCAGAGCCGCCAGCAGAACTACTACCAGAACATCAACCTGCCGGCTGAATCCAATCTTCCGGGTTTGATCGCGGGGACGCTCCAATACAACAACGTAGTTCCGTACAAGGGCTTCAATGCGCTCAGCATGTCCACCGACGGAGCCAATGCTCACTACAATGGTCTCCAGGTTGACCTCAATTCCCAGATCAAGAAGGACCTGAGCTTGCGGCTGTTCTACACGCTCTCACGTTCGATTGATCCGTCCAACCAGACCAACGGCGGTGGCGGCGGCGGGGACCTGGTAGCAATCTCGAACCCGTATGCCGGCTGGCAGTACGATGTGGGACGGTCGGGTTATGACCGTCTGCATAATTTCTCCGCCAACTTCATTTACTCCCTGCCATTCCTGCGAAACGCCACCAATGGCTTCGTTAGAACCGTTGTCGGCGGCTGGGAGTTTTCGGGCATCGTCACGATTGAGTCCGGTCTGCCGCTCAACGTCACGATTTCCGGCCCCCAGGGTGGTAACGGCTTGCCCAGTGCACAGAACCGGCCTGACAAAACGGGCAGTCTGGTCGCGCCGCACACCAAGGATCAGTGGATGACCAATTCGGCGTTTACTTTGCCGACGTCCGGAGCATGGGGCAACCTCGGCTACGACGCGATCGACGGCCCGGGTCGTGACAACTGGAATCTGTCGCTCTTCAAGAACTTCGTGTTCAGTGAAGCTCGCGGCAGCCAGTTCGAACTGCGTTTGGAGACGTTCAATACGTTTAACCATCCGCAGATCTCCAGCGTCCCAACGGGCTTTGGCAGTTCCAACTTCGGCCAGCCCAACGGATTCTTCCCCGGGCGTATCGTCCAGCTCGGCGGAAAGATTTCGTTCTAACCCTCTCCGCAAAGAGAACTTCACGCCCCGCTCGAAAAGAGCGGGGCGTTTTGTTGTGTGCCGAACATGTTCAACAGCTTGGAGGTGCAAGTCCTCTACCGAGTCCCGGAGGGACGGAATCCCTTCCCTCGCGCACTGAACCCTTGAAGTGCTTCTTGCTTGACGCTTGTGCGCAGCGGGATTAGCCTTGTGCCTAACGGGTGGGGTTTATGCGTTCCGCCAAGCTGCAAAAGCATTCTCTCACCGGACCATCTCTCGGGTTTCTCGCATTTACTGTCCTGCTCTCGCTCGTCTCCGCTTACGCTCAAGAAAGTTCGAGCGATACGTCAGTTTTTCGCGCTGACAGGCCACAGATTTCCCTGACGGTCCGGAACAGCGCAGGTGAAGTGATCAAAACTGCAGGGACGGTAAAGCTGTTGCACGACGGGATCCTCACAGACCAGACCGGCCTCTCACGCGGACGCGCCTTCTTCGGACCGCTCTCCTTCGGAGACTTCACGCTGGTGGTCGAGGCCACTGGTTTCAGGCCGATCCAAAAGGATGTGAATCTCTCAGTGGCGATGCGGTATGAGGTCGACGCTACCCTCCAGCCGGACTCGCCGGACAACACAGGCGCGGCGGCATCGGCCAAGCCCCTCCTGGCTCCCAAGGCCAAAGAAGCACTGGATAAAGCCCTGAAGGCTCTGAGCGCCAGCAAGCTCTCCGATGCCGAAAAGCACTTGGACGAAGCAGCGAAACTTGCACCCGGCCACCCCGACGTTCTTTATGTCCAGGGAGTGCTACTTCTCAAGCAGCAAAACTGGGCGCAGGCGCAAAACGCTCTGGAGAAAGCCTCGCAGATGGATCCCACCAACGCGCGCGCCTTTTCAGCGTTGGGAATGGCTTTCGCAGACCAAGGGAAGTATGACGCAGCGGTTACTCCCTTGGAGAAGTCTCTGCAGCTCGATCCTGCCAGCTGGGAAACACATTACGTGCTCGGACAAGCGTATTACCACCGCCAGCAGTACGATCAAGCGCTGACAACCTCGCAACTTGCCTTGACAGAGTCGAAAGGCAAAGCTCCGGAAATCGAGTTGCTGGTTGCCCAGGCACTCACCGCTGTTGGGAAGTACGAGGATGCAGCGCAAGCTCTCCGCGATTTCCTGAAGCACTACGGCGGTCGGCCCGAGGCCCCCACCGCTCAACGTTGGCTTGATGGCCTCGCCAAAAATGGCAAGATCCATTCAAACTGAAATCCCGGCGGTCCGAGGTTCGAAGTGGGGTCTGCTGGACACCCCAAGCACATTTCCACAGACATCCACAGGCCGGAGGTGTGACATCTGCACTTGCGCGCAATCGGAAAAAAGCAGAGCATAGCCAAGGCGAAAGCGGTGTAGGAATCAATCGTGCCGCTAGGGTTAACTCCTTGGGGCTCAAGATTTTGCCTCTAAGCTATTCTGCCCCAAGATTTTATTTTCGGCTTTCCCCTAACTTGATGATTTCAATAGACCAGGGGGGAGGGGGATATACCCCACAATCCCAGCCGTTTCCCAAAACGAAACTCTCAGTGCGTTCCCCCCTTTTTCCGATTTCTATCCTCAGCAGACCCTTCAGCAGCAGGAGCCTGCACAGGTGGCTCCGAAGCCTCGTCGTCGCCCAGTTTCTCCTGCCCACGATCCTGCTCGCGCAAGAACCTACGCCTTCTGATGCCATTGCCTTCGAGCAGGAACAGAAATGGACCGAAGCCGCCCAGGCGTGGAAGGCTGTGACAGCTCGGAATCCGAATGATGCCGCAGCATTCGCCGCACTGGGCGTCGACCTCGCGCGTTTGCAGAAATACGACGAGGCGGCCAGTGCTTATCGCAAGGCCCTCAAGCTCAATCCGCGCTTGCCAGGGATCCAGCTCAACCTTGGGCTGGCGGAGTACAAACAGCAGCGTTGGGAGGCTGCCGCAGCGGCATTCCGCGCCACGTTGGCTGCTGACCCCAAGAACACACAAGCGCAAACCCTGCTCGGTATGAGCTACTACGCCTCGCGAAAGTTCGAGCTGGCAGCTCAGTATCTGGAGCCGGCCAGCAAAGCCGACCCTGCCAATGCCGAGCTTCACCAGAGGCTGGCCGAGAGCTGCCTGTGGGCCAAGAAGGCCGAGTGCGCGATGGAAGAATTCCGGATGCTTCTCCAGCAGAGTCCGGATTCGGCCCCGACGCATTTTCTGATGGGTCAGGCACTCGATGCGCTTGGAAAGCCGGACGAGGCGATCGCTGAACTTGAGGCCGCGGTACGCATCGCTCCTAAAGAGCCGAACCTTCATTACGCGTTGGGTAACATGCACTGGAAAGCCCAGCAGTACGATGAGGCCAAGAAAGAATTCGAGCTTGAACTGGCTTTGAATCCAAACCACGAGCAGGCGCTGACCTTACTGGCGGATATTGAGTGGAAGAATGACAATCCCGACGCGGCCCTGCCCCTGCTTCAGCAGGCCATTAGAGCCAACAAGAAGTTTCGTCTCGCCTATGTGGAGCTGGGAGCCATCTATCTTGCTCAGAAAGACTACAAACAGGCCGAGCCCGCCATTCTACAAGCCATCAAGCTCGAGCCCGGTGAGCCCGATGCGCACTATCAGCTGGGAAGGCTATACAAGGCCACGGGAAGAAAAGCTGAGGCTGAGAAGGAGCTCGCAAAAGTTCGAGAACTGCGGAAGAAGGCCGACGAGAGCGTTGCTGAAAAGATGCCTGCGGCAGCAGCTACAGAGCCGCCTGACAAGAACAAGAATTGAGAGACGGTTACGCCCGGCCCTTTTTCGCCGCCACAGCCGCTTGCTTGCCTGCGACTTCCCAGGGACGTTTGGGCCTGTCCAGCACCGGCTTGTCGCGATTCTCGATCCGGTCGTAGTGATAGGACTCGCTCACCGTTCCGAGCGATTCGTTGTACAGGCTGGGCAAGCCGAGCGCCATCTTCAATTCTTCCGAGAAATTCTGCAGAGCCTTCAACTGCTCGGCGCTTGCCGGAACCTCATTCTTAGAAGTCTTCAGAAACTGCTGATATCCCCGGTTTACCAGTTTTGAGATCTCGCTACCGATCAGGTAGCCGGGATAAGCAAAAATCTTCACCCCCTCACCTGAGGTCCTCTCGATGGCAGCCGATACGTTATACTTCCGCAGGAAGACGCGGTTGTTGGTGCCGGGCGCATCCGTCATGTCGAACCCGTTATCGCGCAACCAGGCCAGCGCTTCTTCGTAGGTTCGGCCTTCTGTTGTTTTTGCCATTTTCTTTTGCTTCAACCTTTCGTTGGCGGCCTTGGCCCGTTTGTTGGATGCGGAATGATAAGAATTGAGTGCAACTTTACAGAGCCTGCATCGCCCGATGATTCTGATTCATCTAAACCAAGTACTACATACCGTGTTTCTGATCTCATAGCACATTACGTTGGTCACGGCATCCACTACAAGTATGACCTACGGCTCAAGCAAAACGGCGGCGATTTCATCATCCGCGACCCCTGCTGACTCGCGCGAAACAGGCGCGGGACTGGGCGAAACGCTTGGTCACAGCCTGATGGAGCGGATCGGGAATACTCCGCTTTTGCGGCTGGACGCCGTCACTCGCGAACTTCCGGGCGTGACACTTTTGGGTAAGGCCGAATGGTACAACCCTGGCGGGTCGGTAAAGGATCGCGCGGCTGCCAGCATCGTCGCCGAAGCCGGCAGACGGGGGCAGCTTTATCCCGGGAGGATTCTCCTGGATGCCACCAGCGGGAACACTGGGATTGCCTATGCCATGCTGGGAGCTGCGGAAGGCTTTCCGGTCACGCTCTGCATGCCGGAAAATGTTTCGCGCGAGCGCAAGCAGATCCTGCAGGGCTACGGCGCGAACATCATTTATACCGATCCGGCCGACGGTTCCGATGGCGCCATTCGGATGGCGCGCCAGTTGGCAGCGGAACATCCCGACACGTACTTCTACGCCGATCAATATTCGAATGATGCGAACTGGAAAGCGCATTACTTCATGACTGCGAACGAAATCTGGCAGCAGACCCAGGGGCGCGTCACCCATTTCGTTGCCATGCTGGGCACCAGCGGCACATTCGTGGGAACGACGCGGCGGCTGAAGGAACTGAATCCCGCAATAAAGTGCATTTCTCTCCAACCTGACTCCTCGTTCCATGGAATTGAAGGGGCCAAGCACATGGCGAGCGCGATTGTGCCAAAGATTTACGATCCTACGATTGCGGACCAGAACATTGAAATCGCCACGGAAGACGCATACGACATGGCGCGGCGACTTTCGCGGAGCGCCGGTCTGTTGGTTGGTATTTCTGCAGCTGCCGCAGTCGTGGGATGTCTTAAGATTGCGCGCGAGCTTCCTTTGCACCGCGAACAGGAAGCGGTCATCGTTACGATCCTTTGCGACTCCGGGGATAAGTATCTGAGTGAGCGATTCTGGAGCGAAGGGTGACCTGTTTCAGATTTTTGATTTCAGATTGCAGATGGTAACTCTGCTTCGAATCAGCCACCACGTTGGTTTTTAAAGCTGCGATCTAAAGTCTGAAACCTTCAAGCCGAAAGACTTCCCATGTTGAAATTCTCCCGCTCTGATTACGACGCGATTCGCCTCCACGGCGAAGAGACCTATCCCCATGAGTGTTGCGGAGTCCTTCTCGGACGATTTGAAGACGATGGCGCGCGGGTGGTGACGAGCAGCGCGCGCTGCGGGAACACACGTACGGACTCCGCCCATAACCGCTACAACATCGATCCCAAGGAACTGGTGCGTATTCAGCGCGAAGGACGCGAACGAGGACAGGACATCATAGGTTTTTATCATTCCCACCCTGACCACCCGGCCCAGTGGTCTAAGACCGATCATGCCGAAGCGCACTGGTTCGGCTGCTCGTACGTGATCACCAGCGTGGAGAAGGGTAAAGCCGCCATCACGAACTCGTTCGAACTGTCTGGAACAGACGAGGCAGACAAGCAGTTGCAGGACGAGAAAATCGAAGTCACATAGCCTGGTCCACTGCCCGAGATCCTTTTAATAATCCCCTCAAACCGTGATGTGACGCGGGATTCGCAGGATTTTCACAACTCATTCGTGCAGCACGTGGATTAATGCGCACCGTGATTCCGTGCGGCAATTCTGCGAAAAGCCGCGCTGGGTGTGGCTTTTCGCGAAAACGATTCAGGCAATTGCACCAAATCCGGTCATCGGGCTGTGAACGGCGTGCACTCGATTGAAAATGCATGTACTTACAAAGGCGTATTTTTGATTGACTGAAAAAATAGAAGGAGTACAACAAGATCGTTCTTTGACAGCTTCTTAAGTTTTTCCAGTTGGTGCGGCGTCCGGGGCTCAAGCGTAGTCACCGTCTTAGCCGAAAGGTTGAGATGGAGGGCGCGTAAGGGTCTATAGCAAAGCGCTGGTTGAGGAGAACCGGGAAGAAATGTTGAAGGCAGGATAGAGTTCCGAGGCGTAGGGTAGGTTTATCCGGTTGGCGGTGAGCCCGGAGCCCGAGCGAGATCGCGCGCAGCAGCCCCGCAAGGGAAGCAGCGAGAGCAGGTCAGCAAGGGTCAAACGCGAGCTACTGGCCGAGACGAATGGATCCTACACCACCTCGGAACTCTCTTACTTTTTGTACTATTTCTTCTGCCCCGTAAACTCACTCACCACCTTGCCGCTCTCGTCGAGAAACTGCAGTACTCCCTTGCCATCGGACTGTACCTCGAGCACGATCCGGACTTGGCCATTGCCGTCTCGAAGATTCAAGCCCACCGACCCATCCGGATCCCGCCCGAGGACCAGTCGCTTCACATCATGGCGATGGGCGGCAAAGAATGCTTCCCAAGCAGCGTCCTGCTTGTCCGCCGACAGTTTTCCAATCTGGTCTTCGGCCTTTCTCTTCTCCTCGACCGGGTAGTCCCCCTGGTCCGCAATTGTGATGCGCGAAAACTTGTCTTTTCCTTCCTGGCCCGCGTCCAGAGCAAAGATCTGATTCTCCTCGTACTGGTCCAGGCTCAGGTGCCCATGATTTTCGATTGTTCCGTCAGGGAGCTGGCTTGCTCCCCAGATGAGGCCGCCCTGTTCGGTGCCCTCTTCACTCATGAAGAGCATTCCCGCAGCGTCCCGGCGATCCGGTCGCGGTGATTCCTTTTTGTGAATCCAACCGCCAGGGAAGTCCGCGCGGTTCGAGATGGTGAGTCGCACCGTACCATCGGGTTCCACGATGTTGATGCGACGTGCCGTGAGGATGCCGAACTTCGGATCTCGCATCGCGGCGAAGCCACACAACACCGTCACCGCGAAGACGAGCGTAACCACTCCAGAGTAGATCGCGAGGAAACGAGGGCTGGACAGAGCTTTCATCAGAACCTCCCGAACGGAGATTAAGGACACCCGAGGCCCAAATTACTTTCCCGCATTTCCCGGTCCGCCCACCGGATAAATCCGGGGAATCCTCTGCTCTAAACCCGGCAGCGCAGGAAAGGTCGCGTGGGGCTCCGTCTGGTACCAATAGGCAACCGAATAGTAGTTGTCTGAGCGGTGATTTGCGTGACCGTGTTCGATGGTCGCTCGCAGAGATTTGGTAAACGTAATTGGCGAGTCGAGGTGGAATCGATAGACTGACGAGCGGCCTCCCGCCACTTCCTGCCCGACCACGGGCGCTCCGTAAAGTCCATAGGAGAAGGGGTGACCGCCGAAGTCCCATGCGCCAAGGAAATAGTCTTCCGAGCCAGTTCCGTTGATCGAGGGCAGCTTCTCGCCGTCCACAAAGAACATGTCGTCGCCTTCGCCCCACCACTTATCCTGATTCTGCAGCACCGACATGGTTACGCCGACGAAGTGGCCGCGGCCGGAAGCCTCCATCCAAACGTAGTTGCCTTCCCCGGCAAGATTCTTCTTGCTGTCCATGTCGCCATTTGACTTCCACTGATTGGTCGAACCCTGTGCAGGAGCGGCATGACGGTATTGCGCGTGGAAATAGAGTTGATCTGCGGCGAGGGGCATGCTGTAAGCGCGATAGTCGATGTTGAAGTAGAACGCGTCGGTCTTGATCGCACCTTCATTGGTTACTGTAATTCGGGCATGCTTCTGAAACGGCATGGGGAAGAAGCAATTCAGGGCCTTGTCGGATCCAACTTGCAGGGGGATCGACTGGTACAGGTGATAGTCGCCAAGTCCCAGGCCGAAGAAGTCGCCAATCGGAGCCTCAACACTGGGCGAGGATTCGCCGTCCCAGTACATGCGGAGGACCAGCGCCTTGAGATGATTGGGATCGTCGCTGGCGATTGTGACCCACACGTGAGTGATGAGGCCGGGGCCGGCTTCGTCGAGCAGAGTCAGGGTTTCTCCGGGAGCTACAGGACGGGCATCGGCGTTTCCTCCGCTGCGGTCGTAGCTCGAAGAACGATGTTGGACGTAGTCTTTGGGCTGAGGAAGGGAAGAAAGCCACGCTGAGGAATCCTGAGCAATCAGCGGAAGTGTCAATAGGCAAACCAGGTACAGAATGACGGGCCTGTTCATATCGCTAGGTTCTCCTGGAAAGTTGTAGAGACGTAGCTTGCTACGTCTCTACGGCTACAGCGGGATGTTCCCGTGCTTCTTCGGTGGGTTCTTGTCACGCTTCGTTTCCAGCATTGCCAATGCCTGAATCAACTTCTTTCGCGTATCACGCGGCTGGATTACCGCGTCGACGAATCCGCGGTCGGCCACCACGTAGGGATTAGCGAAGCGGTCACGGAATTCTTCGATCTTCTCTTGTCGGACTTGTTCGCGATTTGCGGCCGAATCGAGCTCGCGTTTGTAGACGATGTCGACCGCGCCTTCGGGGCCCATCACGGCGATCTCGGCTGTCGGCCAGGCATAGTTTACGTCGGTGCGGATGTGTTTGGATGACATGACGCAGTATGCGCCGCCATAGGCCTTGCGCGTGATGACTGTAACCTTTGGAACCGTTGCCTCGGCGAAGGCGTAGAGCAGCTTGGCTCCGTGCTTGATGATGCCGCCATACTCCTGCGCCGTTCCGGGTAGAAATCCCGGGACATCTTCAAAGGTCACCAGCGGAATGTTGAAGCAATCGCAGAAACGAACAAATCGAGCTCCCTTCACTGACGCGTTGATATCCAGGGTCCCGGCCAGGATCGACGGCTGGTTCGCCACGATGCCGACGGAACGCCCGTCCAACCTCGCGAATCCCACGACGATGTTTCTTGCATAGTGCTCCTGCACCTCGAAGAAATATCCGTCGTCGACGACGGCATGAATCACGTCTTTGATGTCATACGGTTTGTTCGACTCCGATGGAACGATTTTGTCGAGAGCCGCATCCGCGCGGTCCGCAAGATCGGTGCACGCCTTACGCGGCGGTTCGTCGAGATTGTTCGAGGGGATAAAGCTGAACAGCTCTCGCACCATCGACAGACATTCGGTGTCGTCGTGGGCCAGGAAATGCGCTACGCCGGAGGTCTCGTTGTGTGTCATGGCACCGCCGAGTTGTTCTTTCGTTACTTCTTCCAGCGTGACGGTCTTGATGACGTCTGGGCCAGTGATAAACATGTACGAGGTTTTGTCGACCATCAGCACGAAATCAGTAATTGCAGGTGAATAGACGGCGCCGCCGGCACATGGGCCCATGATCGCCGAGATCTGTGGGACGACTCCACTGTAGAGCGTGTTGCGCAGAAAGATGTCGGCGTAGCCTGCAAGGGACATCACGCCTTCCTGAATGCGGGCGCCGCCGGAATCATTGAGCCCGATGACGGGCGCGCCCATCTTGGCCGCCAGATCCATAATCTTGACGATCTTCCCAGCGTTGGCCTCCGAGAGAGAGCCGCCGAAAACCGTGAAGTCTTGCGCAAAAACGTAGACCAGGCGGCCCTCGATGCGGCCGTACCCCGTAACAAATCCGTCGCCGTAAATCTTCTGTTCAGCCATGCCAAAATCATTGCAGCGGTGAGTCACAAGCTTGTCGGTCTCCTCGAACGTGCCTTCATCTAGGAGGAACTCGATGCGCTCCCGCGCCGACATCTTTCCCTCTTTATGCTGGCGCTCGCGGCGCTTGGCTCCGCCGCCGTCTTCGGCTAACTGGTTCCGCCGCTTCAACTCTTCGACTTTTTGTTCCAGATTCATGGGCAACGATTATAGCTTTGTCACGCCCTGGCGAGTGGCTTCAGAAATAGACGAAGTAAGATAGTTGGGGGAGGCGGATTCAACGATGCTTCGCATACGTCCTGCTAAGATCAACGACGCGGAGCTGCTGCGTACCATGATTCGCGAGCTCGCGGAGTACGAGCGCGAACTCGAATGGGTGACCATTCGCGAGGAGGATCTTGCCCGCGATGGCTTTGGCGAGAATCCGCGTTTTCGCTCGTTGATTGCTGAATGGAACGGACAGCCCGCAGGCTATGCTGTGATCTTCAACTATTTTTCGGTGCGCCAGGATAAACCCGGCGCTTTCAGCGGGTGAGACTCCCGCCCCGGAAAGGGAAGAGCCGTCCCACCGGGAATCGAGTCTTGGGCTCATGAAGGCAACGACATGAGTTAAGCGTAGACAGAACGATGTCCAGGCCGTAACACAAGTGAAGCGATTGAGCCTCGTGACACATCCGGATGCCGACAGGGTCGAAAACCTGGAAGGCCACAGTAGGCGACCGATAGAGGCGAGGTCGTCGGAGAATCCGGCGGGGTCTGAGCGCACGGCATGGACAGAAACGGAAGCGTCATGGCACCTGGGAGATCCACCGCCGTCTTGGCCTGTAGAAAACGGGCCGAGTATGTCAACCGAATGGATCAACCTGAGGGAGACAGAAGCGACGGTGGAAGTCGGACTCGCTGGTAGTACTCGGAGTACGGGAAAGCCGTGCACATGGGGAAGCAGCGAGGCAGGTTGAGTTGCTGGTTCAGGGAAACATCCCCTGCACACTCAGAGGTAGGAGAAGGATGTCCACACAACTGGACCAGATCGAGAAGAAGGCGAAGTCGAATCCGAAGCTACGCTTCACGTCGCTAGCGCATCTGCTTACACCGGAGTTCCTCACGGAAACCTGGAAGCAGATGAACCGGCGGGGTGCGAGCGGGGTTGACGGTGAGACGACAAAGGAGTTTGAACAGGACTTGGGCACACGCGTTCAAGAACTGTGCGAACGCTTGAAGCAAGGGACCTATCGGGCTCCACCGGTGCGCCGAGTGGAGATCCCGAAAGGACCTGGCAAGGCAGGGACGCGGCCGCTCGGAATTCCGACAGTCGAAGATCGCCTGCTGCAAAGAGCGGTAGCGCGGATCTTGGAAGCGGTGTTCGAGGCGGATTTCCTGAAATGCTCGTATGGATTTCGGCCCGGATGTAATCCCCATGGAGCCCTACAGGCGCTACGCGGGATTATTGTCACGAAGAAGGTTGGACACTTGTTCGAGGCTGATATCCGCGGCTACTTTAACCACATCCAGCATGAATGGCTGCAGAAGATGGTGGCTCATCGTATCGCAGACCCGTTCATCCTGCGCCTGATCGGCAAATGGCTGAACGCGGGATTCATGGTGGGAGGAGTCGTTACGCGAACAGAAGAAGGATCGCCACAAGGCGGGCCACTTACTCCCCGTACGCAAAAGATAACTTCGAATTTGACCGCAAGATCAAGTTGGAGCGTCGGACATGGTACCGCAAATGATACCTCCTCCAATCTTGCTATTTGTCGTATATGGTTGTATTTGTACGTCATATGCCTCGCGCCAGTGCCGCTCAGAGGGCACAACGCCTCAATCGCTCACGCGCCCTGCTGCAGCGTTGCCGTTCACTCTCCGCAGCAGTTCAGCAGCTTGCCAAAATGTGCTCCATTTCCTCTCGCCAGGCCTATCGCTATCTCCGGCAGGCCGAGCGCTTAAAGCATCCGGTTCCCGTCACCTCTCCCAAAATTGCATTTACCGTAAAGCTGCCGCTCCCTCTGATTGGCAAAGTCCGAAGGTATGCGGCGCGCACGGGACTCACGTTGAGCGAAACCGTCAGTCGGGCATTGATGGTAATGCTCGATCGAGGACGGAGGCGTGGCTGAACGGCGGGCAGCCACGCGCACGCTGCAGTTCGAATATCAGTTCGATCGCTTATTGGATCCCAAACTCAGTCAAGCATACGAATTGTTGGTGCCCGACAAGCGGTGGCCCACACGCGAATTGCAGGAGGTGAAACATGGAGAAAACGGCAGCCATTTACGCACGGGTCTCATCGGATCAGCAGAAAGAGAATCACACCATTCAGAGCCAGACTGCAGCTCTGATCGAGTACGCCAAGGCCCACGGATACGCAGTTCCTTGCCAATGGCAGTTTCAGGACGAAGGTTATAGTGGGGCTACGCTGTTGCGCCCTGGCCTGGAAGCCGTGCGCGACTTGGCCGCCGCGGGCCAGATCGCGGCGGTGTTGGTCTATTCGCCCGATCGCTTAAGCCGCAAATATGCCTATCAAGTCTTGTTAGCCGAGGAGTTCTCGCGGACTGGAGTGGAGCTAGTTTTCTTGCAATCACCTTCCGGCAGCACGCCCGAAGATCAGCTGCTGGTGCAGTTCCAAGGCATGATTGCCGAGTACGAACGAGCGCAGATTGCTGAGCGTTCGCGTCGCGGCAAACGGCACCGCGCCCAACAAGGATCGATCAATGTGCTTTGCGGAGCTCCTTATGGTTATCGTTATGTGAAGAAGAGTGACACTTCAGCCGCTTATTATCAGGTGGTGGAAGCCGAAGCGGAAGTGGTGCGTACCGTCTTTGATTGGTACACGCGTACGGGCTTCAGTATTGGTGCCATCACTCGTGAACTCAACCAGCGTCGGATCCCGACCCGTAGCGGCAATGGGCGTTGGGAGCGATCGACCGTGTGGGGACTCCTCCGCAACCCTGCATACGCAGGCCACGCCTGTTTTGGAAAAACGGAGCGGAGAGAGAGCCAGCGCATCACGCGGCGTATGCGACAACGGGGTAGCCGTTCTTCGCGCGCCGGTACTGGTCATGACCGTCCCCGTCAGGAGTGGATCGAGATTCCTGTGCCGGCCCTGATTTCAGAAGATGCTTTTGCTCTCGCTCAAGAACAATTGCAAAAGAATAAGCGATTCGCCAGTCGGCGAGCCATCCGGCCAACCTTATTGCAGAGCTTGCTGGTCTGTCACCAGTGTGGCTACGCGCTCTATGGCACGAGCGGTGGGAGAAAACCAAACAGCATACGTTATTACTACCGCTGCATCGGTTCCGACAGCTGGCGCCACCTGCACGGTTCCGTTTGCCAGAACCGACCAGTTCGGCAAGACTATCTCGATGACATAATCTGGCGCGAAGTGCTGCGCTTGCTGCAAGAACCTCAATTGATGCAAAACGAAATCCAGCGCCGCTTGCAAGAAGCCAAGAAGGCGGATCCGTTGCGTCAACGCGAACAATATCTCAATCGCGAACAGGCGCGATTGCAAAGCAAGATCGAGCGGTTGGTAACTGCTTATCAGGAAGAGTTGATCGCTCTGGAGCAGTTGCGCCAGCGAATGCCGGAGCTGCGAAAACAGGAACAATCGGTACGCGCAGAGCTACAATCCTTGTTCATGGCCGCGCAAGATCAGTCTCGCTATTTGCGCGTGGTCGACAGCCTCAGCGATTTCCGGACACGATTACAAGGCAACGCTGAGCGCTTGGATTTGATAGGCCGCCGAAAAATTATCCGATTGCTGGTCAAGGAAATTTTGGTGGGCACGGACACAATCACCATTCGACATTCGATTCCTCTCACCAACCCCAAGCCTCAGCCCACCGGTCCAGATTCATCTGCCGCCGCACCCCAAGCGGGGCCGACTGAGCGTTATCGTTTGTGTACGGGGAGTAATCAGCCCGATCTTATCCAATATCTACCTGCATTTCGTTCTTGATCTCTGGTTCGAGAAGAAGATCAGACCGAGCTGTCAGGGGGAGGCGTACCTGACCAGGTTTGCGGACGATTTCGTGGTGAACTTCCAATACCGGCGCGATGCGGAAGCGTTCCACAAGAACCTGACGGATCGATTCGGGAAATTCGGATTGGAATTGGCGGAGGAAAAGACGCGGGTGATGCGCTTCGGACGCTTTGTCCGGGCGGACCTAGCGAAGACCGGAGAGAAACCGGAAACGTTTGACTTCCTAGGCTTCAAGCATGTCTGTGGCACCGATCGAGGCGGCAAGTTCGCCTTGGTGCGGATCCCATGCGACAAAAGCCGCCGAAAGTTCTTAGCCAAGACCAAGGAATGGCTCAGCAAGCATAGGCATTGGAAGCGGCGGGATCAGCAGAAGCAACTTACGCTGATGCTGCGCGGCTTCTACCAGTATTTTGGTTTGCATCACTGCAAGCCGAAACTCGATAGGGTCCGGCGCGAGGTACACCGGCAATGGGCCCGTACGTTGAGACGAAGGAGTCAGCGACACCGACTCTTCTGGTCCTATCTCAAGAGGCAATCCTGGTTCGAATTACCTTATGCGGTGTCAACCCTCCATGCGACGGTATGACTGCCAACCTCGCGAGCGCAACCTGGGGAGCCCGTTGCGGGAAATCCGCTCGGCGGGTTCTGCGAGGGGGGACGGGCACAAGCGACCTTGTCGCAAGACTCGTCCCTACCCACCACCTGGGTCGGCCGGGGGCTGTTCCTCGAAGATCTGTTTGTGCGGGAACAATTTCGCAAGCAGGGTATCGGGACGGCACTCCTGGCGGAGGTCGCGCGCATCGCGGTCGAGGAGCAGTGTTACGGGATACACTGGGAGGTGCTCGACTGGAATACGAAGGCGATCGAGCTGTACAAGGCTCTGGGAGCTGAGTTTCGTGATCAGTGGAGGCCCGTGCTCCTCACTGGCGAATCTCTACACCGGCTGGCCCGGCAAGCTGGAAGATCGAAATAAGCTGCGTATGTCAAGGATCAAGATCATCGGGGCGGGGCTTGCTGGATCAGAGGCCGCGTGGCAATGTGCGCGGCGGGGTCTAGAGGTGGAGTTGTTTGAGATGCGGCCGGTGCGTTCGACGCCGGCGCATCAGACTGGCGAGTTCGCGGAATTGGTCTGCTCCAACTCGCTCAAGTCCGACAGCGAGAACACGGCTCCCTGGTTGCTGAAGGAAGAGATGAGGCGCGCCGGCTCGCTGCTTCTTCAGATCGCACGCGAATGCGCCGTTCCTGCGGGTCATGCGCTGGCGGTGGATCGTATTATGTTCGCTGCTCGGGTAACCGAAGTGATTTCCCACGAGCCTCGCATTACCGTGCGTCGCGAAGAAGTAACTCGCGTGGATGAGAGTGGCGATGTCACCATCATCGCTACCGGGCCGCTGACATCCGATGCGCTGGCAGGCGAAATTGCGCGTCTCGGCGCGACGAAGTCGGGCGAGGCAGAGCATTCAGAGAATCCGCATCTCTACTTTTACGATTCGATCAGCCCGATTGTTGAGGCGGACTCAATCGACATGTCCCGCGTCTATAGGGCGGCTCGGTACGACAAGGGATCGGCGGATTACATCAACTGTCCGATGACGCCGGAGGAATACAGTCGGTTTTATGATGCTCTGGTGGCGGCTCAATCGGTGGAGGAGAAGGATTGGGAGAAGCTCAACTATTTTGAAAGCTGCCTTCCGATAGAAGAGATTGCACGGCGTGGGCGCGATACTCTGAGGTTTGGCCCCATGAAGCCGGTGGGCCTGAAGGATCCGCGGACCGGCAAAATGCCGTATGCGGTAGTTCAGTTGCGGCAGGAAAATTTGCGGGCGGATTCCTACAACCTCGTGGGGTTCCAAAATCATTTGAAGTTCGGAGAACAGGCTCGGGTGCTGCGGCTGATTCCGGGGCTCGAAAACGGACGTTTTCTGCGATATGGACAGATTCACCGCAATACCTATATCAACGCACCCAGCCTTCTCCTCGAGACGCTGCAGATGAGAGAACATCCGCCTGTGTTTTTTGCGGGACAGATTTGCGGGGTGGAAGGCTACGTAGAGTCGATCGCAACCGGACTGATGGCGGGCATGCACGCTTCAGCGCTGATGTCAGGTTGTGAGATCGCACCGGCCCCACGTGCGTCTGCCTTTGGATCGCTCGTCAATTACGTGACCCACGCCAATGCGAAGAATTTCCAGCCGGCGAATATAACGTTCGATTTGCTTCCGCCCCTGAATAAGACGATTCGAGACCGCAAAGAGCGTCATCGTGCGCAGTGCGAACTGGCGCTAAGAGAGTTTGAAGACTGGCTGTCCCAGACGGCTGCAGCGCCCGCCCAACGTTGAGTTTACCTAGGTGAATCTGTGTAATTCCGCGATTCGCGGCCGCAATTACCTGCAACAAAAGCCTCGCCGGATGCGTATCTCTGGTTAGGAGCCGAGGCGATTACGTTCCTCGCCGCGGCTCGTCCAATCCACGGGCATGACCTTACGCGATCTCTTTCTCGATGTGCTGCGCACCTTGTGGTCCCACAAGCTGCGAGCCTTCCTGACGATGTTCGGCATCGCATGGGGCATTGTCTCGATTGTGCTGATGGTGGCGGCCGGAGAGGGCCTGCGCAAAGGGCAGGCAGAGCAGGCCAGGAATCTCGGCAAGGACATCATGATCGTTTTCCACGGGCGCACCAGCCTGCAGGCGGGCGGCATGCATGCGGGCCGTGTTGTGCACTGGGAAGACGACGATGTCGCCGTCGTGCAGGCCGAGTCGCCCGATTGTGAGTATGCGATCCCGGAGTTGGAACAAGATACCGTGCGAACGCACTCGAACTACAACAATGCAGCGTTTACGGTAACGGGATCGTATCCGCCCTTCGGCTACATCCGAACGCTCGACGTCGGCTCGGGACGTTTTTACGACTGGGACGACATGCGTGAAGCAAGACGCGTTGCGTTCCTCGGTTCTGATGCTGCCAAGCAATTGTTTCCGGGACGCGGTCCCGTGGGGGACACCATCTACTTGAACGACTTTCCCTACACCGTGATTGGTGTCATGGCGAAGAAGAAGCAGGATTCCAGTTACGACGGCTGGGACGTCAACAAGGTCTTCCTGCCTTTTTCCGCGATGCGGCGTGACTTTCCCGACAAGCCGCCGGGAACCAATACCACCTTCGATCAACTTCTGGTTACTCCGAGATCGGTGGCGCAGCATGAAGATTGCAAACACGAAGTGCGAGCCGCGCTGGCTCGAATGCATCATTACGATCTCAACGACAAGGAAGCTTGTCCCATCTGGGATACGGTCAAAGAAGCCCAGGCGTTCAAGACCATGACCGATGGAATGAAATTCTTTCTCGGCGCGGTGGGGATTGTGACGCTACTTCTGGGTGGCATCGGGGTGATGAACGTCATGCTCGTCGCGGTGCGAGAGCGGACGCGGGAGATTGGAGTACGCAAGGCGATTGGCGCTCCGGCGGGGACCATCCTGCGACAGTTCTTCATGGAAGCTTTGATTATTGCGTTGCTGAGCGGCGGCATCGGACTGGGCGTGGCGTTTGGATTTTGTGCGCTGGTCAATCTGCTGCCAATGCCCGACTTTTTCGCGGGGCTCATTCCGAGTTGGAGTGCCGGACTTACTGCCGCGGGGCTGCTCGGCGCGATTGCTGTGGGTGCTGCGCTGTATCCGGCTCGGAGAGCTGCGTCCATTGACCCGATCGAGGCTTTGCGGTACGAGGCTGGCGGATGAAAATCATTCACCACGAAGGACACCCTTTGACTGCGCTCAGGGCAGGCTACGGTACACGAAGGAATTCCGAGATCTTTACTTCGTGAAGCTTCGTGCCCTTTGTGGTTTCAGGTTTTGCGAATGCTGATTGAGATTATTGCCGAGGCTGGGGTCGCGCTGAAGCGCAATATCACGCGCAGTCTGCTCACAATGTTGGGGATCGTGTGGGGCATCGCCACCGTCACACTCTTGATCGCGTATGGCAGCAGTTTTCGCAGCATCCTGGTGCATGGCTTTGATGCCTTCGGCAAGAGCGTAGTGATCTGCTGGCCGCAGCAGACCAGCGAGCAGCCGGGTGGACAGCGCGCTGGGAAAAAAGTCGTGCTGGAGCAGTCGGATCTCGATATGGTCAAAGCGACGGCTCCGCTGGTGAAACACGTGTGCCTTGAAACCGTGCGCCGGCCCGGGATTGCATACGGAGATCGCATGGTGGGGACAGCGCCGGTGCGCGGAGTCTGTCCGGAATATGGCGAAATGCGGAACGAAGTTCCGTCGGAAGGGCGCTGGATCAATGCCGAAGACGAAATGGAGCGGCGGCGCGTGATCTTTCTCGGCGGCCGGTTGAAGGAGCAGCTATTCAGCGGCCGTCCCGCGGTCGGTGAAACCGTGCAGGTTTCCGGCGTACGCTTCACCGTGATCGGAGTGATGGCGAGGAAGATCCAACTCAGCAACTACTTCTCGAGCGATGACGATTCCTCCTGGGTTCCGTATTCGGCGGCAGGAGATTTGTGGAATACACGCTACGCGGCCGTCATGGTCTTTGAGCCGATTGCGCCGCAGTTCGAGAAAAAGGCGATGGCGCAGGTACTGGCTGCAGTGGCGACGCGGCAGAACTTCTCGCCGACCGATCCAAAGGCGTTCCAGATGTTCGGCCGTGACGAGTTTCGTCCCGTGATCGATGCGCTGACCATCGGTCTTCAAGTGCTTCTCACCTTCATCGGCACCTTGACTCTTGGGATCGGCGGGGTGGGCGTGATGAACATCATGCTGGTCTCGGTGGATGAACGTATTCGCGAAATTGGTCTCCGGCGCGCCCTGGGCGCCCGCAAGCGCCACATCCGGCTGCAGTTCCTGGCTGAGACTCTGCTGATCATGCTCCTAGGGGGAACAATTGGCGTGCTCCTCTCGTATCTGATAGCGTGGGCGGTCGGTACGCTGCCCATGATGGGTCCGCTCTTTGAAGATGACTCCGGTCAGGGGGATATCCACTTGAGGATATCCGTCATGACCGTTTTGCTGTCGACTGCGGCGCTGCTCTTCGTGGGCGTGATCAGCGGCCTGGTGCCGGCGGTGAGGGCTTCGAAACTCGATCCAGTGGAAGCACTGCGATACGAGTAAGTCTCTCCGCCAGCGGGTGCACCAGATACCGATTTTCCACGAAATGTCATTTGATTGGCGCTACGGTTCGCAGTAACTTGGTGTTGACGGACCAACGCGGGGGTGCACGGTGCCGATCTCTGCCACAGATTCCATTACGCTCGCCTTTGAGCATACGAAGCGCCAACTCTTCAAGCCATTCCGCTTTGGTCAGTGGGTGCGTCTCGCCTTTGTCGGATTGCTTGCAGGCGAGTTGGGTTCCGGCGGCAACTTCAATCCGTCGTCGCACGGCACTCAACCCGCGGCCATTCCACAACTCGGCGAGATCTATCACAAGATTGATCCCGCGATTCTTGCCAGCGTCATCACCGTCCTGGTGATCACGGGCATCGTGCTGATGGTTGTGATGGCTTACATCAGCAGCGTGATGCGTTTCATTCTGTTCGACAGCGTCTTAACCAGCGAGTGTCACCTTCGCGCAGGCTGGGGTCGGCGGCAGGAGAACGGCTGGAAGTATTTCCTGTGGCAGTTGGGCCTTTTGCTGGCGACGTTTGCAGGAGCACTCGTCCTGGTCGGCGGACCCGCGGCGTTTGCCTTTGGGATGGGGTGGTTTCAACCTCCTCGAGCCCATCTCGTGCAGTTGGTGCTTACCGGCGTTGTTGTGTTCATTTTGTTCGTTGGTTTTGTAATTGGCCTGGCCCTGGTTCACGTGCTGACCAAAGATTTTATTGTTCCCCAGATGGCTTTTGAAGGAATCAGCGCTCTCGAAGCGTGGCGCAGGCTATGGCCCATGATCCAGGCCGAAACGAAGGGATACGCCGCTTATATCGCCATGAAGATTGTTTTGACCATTGTTGTGGGAATCGCGATTGGAATTGTGACGCTGATCCTCGGCTTGATCCTTGCCATTCCTGTGATCGGGGCGGTAGCGGCAGCGGTGATCGCGGGCAAGACTGCAGGGCTGACGTGGAATCTTCTCACGATCAGCGCCGCTGCAGCGGCTGGATGCATCCTGTTTGTGATCTTCTTCTTCCTGGTCTCGCTGATTTCTGTGCCCGCGATCGTGTTCTTCCCGGCGTATTCGATTTACTTTTTTGCAGCTAGGTACCAACCATTGAGCCTGGCGCTCTACTCTTCGGCGCCACAGTCGGCGGTTCCGCAAGGCGCACCGCCTCCCCTAACGCCCCCACCTTACCCCGCAATGTAGCAGTTCAGGGTGATTGCGGCTTCAGCCGCGCGGTCTGCGTCCGGTGCGGCCAGGAGAATCGGCGCCCGATGATGCATTTGACGATCAGGTGATCGGTGGAGCGCGTCGCTCCGACGCCGACTCCGAAGTTGAACTCCCATTGCGGGCCGAAGTCGATGTCGATGTTGGGAAAAAACTGCTGCTGCTGATCGCGCAACGGATCAAATCCGTTGAGTGAACCGTAGGCGGCGTAGTACTCGAGTCCGCCGGCAATCTTTTTGGTGAAATCGTAGCTGACTTTCGCGTTGGGAGAAAATGTTACGCCCTGGTTGACGCCCGGGCCGTGAAACGAGCGGTCCAGCGCGGGATTGAAGCTCAAGTACCAGGGACCGATCTTCTTATCGATAATCGGTCGAATTTCCCAGGTCCATGTATCCGGCGAGAATGCGGCGCGCTGGTAGCCGAACTCCGTCGACAGGCTCACTCCTACCGGCCAGTGCCATCTCTCAGGCGCGCGCACGCGGGGACGAATGTGATCGCCCACCCATTGCCATCCGCCCTCGGGTTGAATGCTGGAGAAAACGTAGAAACCGACTTCTGCCCAGTCATTGATCCCCTGCGTAAGCTCGAGGGTTTCGTGCATGGCGTGATTGGTGGGCAGCATTCCATCCTGCACGGTCTTGCTGCCGTCTATGGTGAAGTTGGAATGAATTTCAACCATCGTCGAGCGCGGATTGACCGTGTCTGAGCCGTACACCTGGATTTCATAGTTGTCTTGCGCGCGAACGTAGTTACTTGTGACCGCGAGGGCCAGTAATAACAGAAGTGCCAACAAGAACGAGCGGAGCATGAGTTCAGGATGCGGTGCGCTTATACGCAGCACCGCCATTCCATGATGCATGGTGGGGCGGGAAAGAAGCAAACACCGCATCTGGCTGGGAACTCCCTCGGTCGATCAGGTGTCTGATCCTAAAGACACGCGTGCCCGAGAGGAGCAATTCCCGATGGCTTTCTCAATGGCAGGCCGAGGTGCGTCTGGACCACAGATCAACGTTACGCCGCTGATTGACGTACTGCTGACGCTGATCATCATGTTCATGCTGGTGGTATCGATGGATCCGCAATATGGAGAAAAAGCGCAGATTCCGCAACCGAATCAAACCGAAACGCCTGCGGTGCCCCAACCGCGCACAGTGGTAATCGAGGTAGTTTGGACGGCAAAAGATCAACCCCCAACCGTCAAGATCAATCAGGAAGATGTTCCGTGGACGGATCTGGAATCCCGGCTCGCGCGGATCTATCTCTCGCGTGTGGAAAAGGTGGCATTTGTTCGCGGCGATGCGGACGTTGATTTCCAGTACGTGGCGGATGTCATCGATCTTGCCCACCACGCTGGAGTGCAACGAGTCGGATTGATGACCCAGAACCAAGCGCTTGCCGAAGAGTAGTGATTCGCTAACGAAAGAGTAAAACGGCAACGACCGTAACCTTTCGTTCTGCGTTCAGGGTGATGAAATGAAAGCAGGCAGACTCGGTTATGTTCGAGACGTGGCGCAAACCAACAAGGCTGTTCGGCGACTTCAATACGCCCCAATTCGCGAGCGTCATGAGCTTGGTGGTGTTCGTCGTTCTCCTGGTATTTCTGACGGCACCCACGTGGCACCATACGAACGCCGTCGATGTACCTAAAGTTCTTCATCCAGCTTCCATGCCCGGCGCCGCCCGCGAAGATGCAATGAGAGTCACCATCACTCGTGACGGCAAGGTTTACTTTGGGGCGGAGCAAGTTAGATCTTCCGACCTCCCGCAGAAGATTTCGGATCGTTTGAAGGACCCACAAGTCGAGTGGAAGGTCTACATCGTTGCTGACACGCGCGCGAGGTGGGGCAGTATCAAACCAGTTCTCGACGGCGTTCACGCCGCCGGCATCCGTCGCATTGCCTTCTTAGTAGATCAGCGGCGCTCTGCCGCTTTCCATAGGTAGCTGAATTGCGCTAGTCCCTCGCCCGGTTCTTGATCCAGATCGGGGTGCCCATAAAGCCGAAGGCGGCGCGAATTTGGTTCTCCAGGAACCGCTGATATGCGAAGTGCAGCTTCACGGCTCGATTGGTGAAGAGCACGAACGTCGGTGGAGCAACGGAAGCCTGCGTCATGTAGAGAATCTTCACGCGCTGGCGCATGGGGACCGACGCACGCTCGAAGTCGACGTGCTCGAGAAAGCGATTCATTTCTGATGTTGTCACTCGCTTCCGGCGCTCGGCAGCGACCTCTTGGAGGAGAGGGAAGATCTTCTCGGTGCCTTTTCCCGTTTGAGCTGAGATGAAGACGACGGGCGCGTAGCTCAAGAATTTTAGCTCGTAGCGTAGACGCTCTTCATAGGCGTCACGGTCACCGGGCCGCTTGGTTTCCCGCATGCGCTCGGACTTCGTCGGCCTCCCTGATTTCTTCTGGCCGCTGATCATCAGGTCCCACTTGTTGACCACGATAATGATCGATCGCCCGCTCTCATGTGCGTAGCCGGCGACGGTGGCATCGAGCTGGCTCACACCTTCGGTTGCATCGATGACCAGGAGCGCAATGTCAGCCGCCTCCAGATGTTTGCGCGCCATGACCACTGATAGCTTTTCCGCCATCAAGTGCGTCTTGCCTTTGCGCCGGATGCCCGCCGTGTCGATGAAGCGAAAGCGTTGGCCATCGTGCTCGATGACTTCGTCGACAGCATCACGGGTGGTGCCGGGGATTGGGGAGACGATAGCTCGGTCCGACGAGGTAAGGCAATTCAGCAGCGTCGATTTGCCGACGTTGGGGTGGCCGATGATGGCGACCTTCACTTCAACGGGCGGTCGTTCAACTTCCGCCGTGGGTGGTTGGTCATTGGTCGTTGGCTCTGTGACCTCCGTGTCCTCTGTGGCGAGAGCTTTTGGAAGCACGGCCACAACGGCATCCAGCAGATCGTCCACGCCTCGGGCATGCTCGGCAGAGACGGGGAACATCTTTTCGATACCTAGCCGGTGAAAATCATGGATGAGCGAAGATTGTTTCTCGCTATCGACCTTATTGACGGCCAGGAAAAGAGGACGGTTGGCCTTCCGCAGTAGGCGAACAAGTTCGAGATCCGGGCCAGCGATCTCCGTTCGACCGTCGACGACCATGACGATGGCTGCAGCTTCATCCAGCGCCACGCGGGCCTGGCGGAAGATTTCTGCAGGGATGAAGTCTTTTTCTTCAGGGAGGATGCCACCCGTATCGACCACGCGAAGGCGACGGCCACTCCATTCTGCGTCCCCGTAGAGGCGGTCCCGCGTGATGCCGGGCTCGTCGCCCACGATGGCACGCCGCGAACCGACGATACGGTTGAAGAGCGTGGACTTGCCTACGTTAGGCCTGCCTACGATCGCGATTATCGGAACCCCGGTCGCGGCGGCGTCGCTCGAGTTGTAAATGGGTTGGCTCAAGCCGCTATTATAGAGACTCCGGTGTCCACTCCCTCCCATCCCGCCTCGCCCCCTTCCACCCGCCCATCTCCCAGCGGCAAAGATGCCTCTCTGCATCAGTTCTTTGGCCCGGGCGGTATTTTGTCGCGTACGCATCCCGCCTACGAATTTCGCCGGGGGCAATTGCAGATGGCACAGGCGGTTGAGCAGGCGCTTGAGGAGAAGCGTCACTTGATCGTGGAAGCTGGTACGGGTACGGGGAAGACGCTGGCCTATCTTGTCCCCGTGATTCGTTCCGGCAAGCGCGTCATCATCTCGACCGGCACCAAGAATCTGCAGGAGCAGCTTTTCTATAAGGACGTTCCCTTCCTGGAGCAGGCGCTTGCAGTCAATGGCTCTTCGGCTCTTTCAGTTTGTTATATGAAGGGGCGCAACAACTATTTATGCCGGAAGAAACTTTACGACCTCACCGATCAACCGGTGCTCAGCGGCCTGGAAGAGATTGAGCAGTACCGTGCAATTGCGGCTTGGGAGAAGACAACCTCGACCGGCGATCGGGCCGAGCTGGCGGAACTTCCTGAGGCCAGCATTTTATGGCACAAACTCGACGCCCGCGCCGATGCCTGCTCAGGGCAAAAGTGCAGCGAGTGGGAGCGATGTTTCATCACGGAAATGCGCCGGCGGGCGATGGAGAGCGACATCATTATCGTCAACCATCACCTGTTCTTTGCCGATCTCGCCATCAAGCTGCAGGCTGACGGGGCGCAGGATGCGGGCATTCTCCCTGAAGCCGGCGCCGTGATCTTCGATGAGGCACACGAGCTGGAAGATGTGGCGGGGAACTACTTCGGGATTTCAGTGAGCAATCTTCGCGTTGAGGATCTCGCCCGCGACGTGGAGCATTCGATGCAGCACCACCGAATGCTGTCGGCATCTCTCTCTGGCGCATTGGGAAATCTGCGTGATCGGTCACAACTGTTCTTTTCCGTTCTACCGTCCGGGGACGGGCGTTTTGCCTTCGACGGCCGCCGTGAATTTCTGGAGGAGAATGGCGATGAGTTTGTTGCTTTGAATCAGGCGTTGACTCGACTGGCAGGGGAGCTCGAGGCCTTGCCGCAGAAACCGGAAGAGATCTTCAACTTCGTTCGTCGCGCGCAGGAGATTCAGATGCAACTCGGGTTTGCGCTCGAAGCAGAAGATGCGAATACGGTGTTCTGGATCGAGCGCCGGGGCCGAGCGTTCTCACCGAGACAGGGGGACAAGAAGGACGGGCCTCAGGGAAGGCAGCATGTGTTTCTACAGGCGACCCCGATCGATGTAGGACCCATCCTGCGCGAGTGCCTCTGGTCGAAACTGGAGTGCGCCGTGCTGACGTCGGCCACGCTCGCGGTCGGAGGAGGGTTCGACTACATACGAAAGAGGCTGGGCTTCGAACACGCACGTGATCTGGTGCTGCCATCGCATTTCGACTACCAGAGCCAGGCAGTCATGTATGTTCCTCCGGATCTTCCCGATCCGCGAACGCCGCAATTCGGCGTCAAAGCGGCCGAGTGCATCCGCAGGTTGCTCGAGATCACCCGCGGGCGCGCCTTCGTGCTCTTCACCAGTTACGCGCAGATGCATGACATCTACCAGCGGCTTTTGGGGGAGGTGGAATTCCCCATGCTGCGGCAAGGCGATGCTCCGAAGAGCGCGCTGCTGGAGGAGTTTCGCCTGACGCCAAATGCCGTGTTATTTGCGACGTCTTCTTTCTGGCAGGGTGTGGACGTGCAGGGCGAACAATTGAGCTGCGTCATTATCGATCGGCTTCCGTTTGCTGTGCCGAGTGATCCGGTGGTCGCGGCGCGCGTCAAGGCGATCGACGCAAGTGGGGGCAACGCTTTCTTTCAGTATCAGGTGCCGGCAGCGGTCATCACCTTGAAGCAGGGATTTGGAAGGCTGATCCGTTCGCTGCATGACCGTGGTCTGCTGGTGCTGCTTGACAACCGCATTTTGAAGAAGCAGTACGGGCGCGTTTTCGTGGATAGCCTGCCGAACTATAAGAGAACGACGGACCTTCGTGTGGTGGAAGGCTTCTTTGGCGTGGGCGGAGAGGTCTGATTACTGGATCAGCCGCTCGCCGCCGAGGGACGCCGCTCGCTTGTCAAACGTCACTGTGTGTTGGCATCCGGCAGCGTGAGCGCAGCGTTCAATCAGGCAATCAGCAAAATCAGCGCGGCTGCGGCGAAATTCGCGCAACGCGTGGGCAACAATCTCGGCGTTTTCAAGCATGAGTTCCGCGCTCCGCAGGAGTTTTTCAACAACATCCGCAACCTCACGTTTGTTGAATCGGTAGGAAAACTGGAGCACCCAGACTAATTCGGCAATGACCACGAGAGGAACGAAGCCGGGCGATTCGGCTGAAAGGGACTCTAGGACTCTGGCGGCAGCGGCGCTCTGCGCGGCATCATCCTCGGCGATATAGCGAGCCAGCACGTTGGTGTCGAGCCCGATCATCGCGAGCGTGAAGCGCCTTTCGCTATCGCCCGGTTCATCTCCTCGATCGAAACGGGCTTTCTTGGCTGGCCTCGAAACAGTCCTCTAAGTTCTCGCACTGAGCCGGTGGCAGGAACAATGGCAAATTCGTTCTGAGAAATTTCGACGAATTCGATCCGGTCCCCGGCACCCAGCCCAAGCGCCTGCCGGACTCGCGCTGGAATCGTCACCTGTCCCTTGGATGTGAGCGTCGCCGTCGCCATTGGTCCTTACATTATAGTAAGGAATAGTATAAAAAGCAAGGAATAATGGACTACTCTTCCACTATCTCTCGAAAACCGTGGACGCTTGTCAACGAACAAGCTCCCGGTCCTTAGCAGTTGATCAACTGCAGGGGAAAGACGCACAGATTCGACCCCGGCTGTAAAATAGACGCTTGGAATCGGAGTGCCCGGAGCGAGAGCCCGGCGCCGAGGGATCATGTTCGAAGTCACGGTGGAAGATTCGTTTGCTGCAGGCCACTACCTGCGCAACTACAAGGGCAAGTGCGAGAATCCGCACGGCCACAACTACAAGATCCGTGTCACGCTGGCGGGCGCAGAGCTCGACAAGGCCGGATTGTTACTTGATTTCAAAGATCTACGCGAAGTCATGAAGCATGTGATCGAAAGGCTCGATCATCAGATGATCAACGACATAGAGCCCTTCACGGCGATCAATCCGTCTGCCGAAAACCTGGCCAAATATTTCTACGATGAGTCGAATACCCGTTTGCAGTCCGTCACCAAAGGCCGGGTTCGTGTGAAAGACGTGACCGTTTTCGAGACCGACACGACGACGGCAAAGTATTCCGAGTAGTCTTCCGACGGGAGCGCGAACAGATATCTGCCGACGGCGCTGGCATGCAAATCACCGAAATCTACAAATCGCTGCAAGGCGAGTCGACTTATGCGGGTATGCCCTGCGTGTTCGTGCGCCTGACGGGCTGCAATCTGCGCTGCACCTGGTGCGATAGCGAGTACACGTTTTTCGGCGGCCGGAAGCTGTCGATGGAAGAAGTGCTGAATGAAGTGCTGCAGCTCAGTCCCGGCGGGGGATTGGTGGAGATCACCGGCGGCGAGCCGATGCTACAGGAGCGGGAACTCGTGCCGTTGCTGCAGCGATTACTTGAGCATGGCTACACTGTGTTGCTCGAAACCAGCGGAGAGCGCCCGCTGGAGCGCGTTCCAGCCGGTGTTGTGAAAATCGTAGATGTGAAATGCCCGGATTCCGGCGAAGGGGGCACCTTTCGGCAGGAGACCTTCGAGGTGCTGACCGATCGCGACGAGGTCAAGTTCGTCCTCAGCAGTCGCGCCGATTATGAGTTCGCCCGAGAATTTGTTGCCCGGCACAGGCTCGGCGAGAAGGTTAACGCAGTTCTGTTTTCTCCCGCATTCAGAAAAGAGGCAAGTGGAGCTCGCAACAGCTCACACTGCCTGCTGGATCCGCAAGAGCTTGCGGAATGGATGATCGCCGACAATGTCCCAGCCCGGCTGGGTCTGCAATTGCATAAATTCATATGGGACCCGGCGACGAAGGGGGTTTGAAGCATTTGTCGCGGAAGGGTTCGAAAGCGGTCGTACTGCTTAGTGGCGGGATGGACTCGTGCGTTTGCGCCGCTTTGGCAGTCCGTGATCATGACACAGCTGCTCTGCATGTCCGCTACGGGCAACGTACAGAGGCCCGTGAGCGACAGAGCTTTCAAGCCGTCTGCGATCGTTTGAGAATTCAAGATCGCCTGATCATTAGGAATGAGGCGCTCGGGATGATCGGCGGATCTGCCCTTACGGACGAATCGATTGCCGTGCCCCGCTCGGAGGCAGTCGGGCACGATGTTCCGATCACGTATGTACCCTTCCGGAACGCGCATTTTCTGGCGGCGGCCGTCAGTTGGGCCGAGGTGCTCGGCGCACAGAAGGTTTATATTGGCGCTGTGGAACCGGACAGCTTGGGATATCCGGACTGTCGTCCCGCCTACTACAAAGCGTTCAATGAGGTTGTGAAGGCGGGCACGAAGGAAGGCAACATCGAAATCGTCACACCTCTTATCGCCATGCGGAAAGCCGAGATTGTGCGCCTCGGCCTTGAATTGGGTGCGCCCTTCGATTTAACTTGGTCGTGTTACAGCCACGCGGATCAGGCCTGCGGAGTATGCGATAGCTGTGTGCTGCGCCTGCGCGCGTTCCAGGCCGCGGGAATCCAGGACCCGATTCCCTACGCGGCCCGATAGGAAATTTTTTGTTGCCGGGAGGCAATATGAAGAAGCATTTTTCAATTGTTTTGATCACTCTATTAACCGCCGCCTTGTCTGCCCCTGCGGCTTTCGCGCAGGCTTCAGGAACAGTGAAGGGAACATGCAAGGATGCTCAAGGTAATCCCATCGCCGACGCGATCGTTATTTTTGCCAATCAGGATAACGGTCAGAAATACCAGCTGAAGACCAACAAGAAAGGTGAGTATTTCTCTCTCGGACTCACCCCCGGCAAGTACAACGTCTCGCTGTACAAGACTGCCGATGATATGAAGGCCAACAAAACCCTGGACTTCGTAAAGGGCTTTCCGGTTCAGCTTGACGAAAATACACTGGACTTTGATCAGAAGAAAGAGCAGGAGAAGCAGGCAAAAGGGGAAGGCCTCACCCCGGAGCAGTTGAAGGCCATGCAAGAACAGCAGGCGAAGCAGCAAAAAGAAACCAATACTGTCAAGAATCTGCAGGCTAAGCTTGACGCGGCCAACCAGGCCATCACTGCGAAGGACTACGATACCGCGATCGCCGCGCTGACCGAAGCCAATCAGATGGACGCGACCCGCGACGTTCTCTGGTATCGCCTCGGTGATGCTTATCGCTTGTCGGCCGTGGCGCAAACGGATAAGGCAGAGAGGCAGAAGCGCTACGAGTCGGCGGTAGACGCCTACCAGAAAGCAATCCAGCTGAAGCAGGATGCGGTACAAAACGGCAAAGAGAAAGACACCGCCAAAGCGAACCAGCAGCTCGCCGGATTCTATATCAACATGGCCGACGCCTACGCCAAGTCGCAGAAGGTCGATGATGCGGTGAAGAGCTACGAGGCGGCAGCAAAGGCTGACCCGGCCCAGGCCGGCGCGGCATACTTCAACATCGGTGCCGTTTACACCAATGCAGGCCGTGTGGACGATGCCAATGCCGCGTTCGACAAGGCCATCGTTGCCGACCCGACACGGGCCGAGGCCTATTACCAGAAGGGGGTCAACCTGCTCGGTAAAGCGACGCTCCAGGGGGGTAAGACCATTGCGCCTCCGGGAACCGCCGAAGCCTTCCAGAAATATCTGGAGATCGCTCCCACTGGCCCGAACGCCCAGAGCGCGAAGGACCTGCTGACGAGCATTGGATCCACGGTCGAGACCAGCTACGGCACCAAGAAGAAGCCAGCCAAGAAGTAGGGCTGTATCTTGTTTAATAACAACAGCTTAGACAGGAACTAACAGGGACGGCAGGAGCCGTCCCTGCGGGTTTTGACGCTGGTTACGAAGGGCTATGGACTTAATGGCCTTCGCAGGCGAGCCAGCGCGCTGTAGAGTTGATTCATCAGCTTTCTTCCAATCTGTGGTGCGTGCGATTCCCGTGTGTGAGGACGAATGGCAGCACCAACAATTGCTCCGATCTCCGTTGCCCTTGAAGATTTTTCTGGAAACGGCCGGGTAGCCACTCCGGCTCTGCTGGGCGCCATGCTGGGCGCGGCCGAAAAGATCAGCGACCTGATCTTCTCTCCGGGTCGCCCGCCACAGGTGCAAGTCTATGGGCAGATGATCCCTGTGCAGGTACATGGGCTCACGGTCCTTAGCGCTGACGATACGCGTCATATCGCTGCGGACCTGATTGGCGACAACAAGCAAGCCATCAATACCCTGCGCGAACACGGATCCTGCGACATTTCCTACGGGTTGCCGGGATTGGCGCGGTTCCGGGTTAATGTCTTTATTCAGCGTGGCAGTTGTGCAGTCGTGTTGCGGGTGATCCCGACAAATATTCCGGATTTTGCCGCGCTCCGGCTGCCGCAGCAATTGACCGAAATTACCAAGCTTAGGGATGGGATTGTTCTCGTCACCGGATCAACCGGCTCCGGAAAGTCTTCCACGCTGGCTGTGCTGCTCGACGCCATCAACCGCGAGAAGTATTACCACATCATCACCATTGAAGATCCCATCGAGTTTCTGCACAACCACAAGTGCTCGACCATTCACCAGCGCGAGTTGCACAGCGATACGCCCAGCTTCGCGCATGCGCTGCGTTCGGCCATGCGGCAAGCGCCCAAGGTGATTCTGGTTGGCGAGATGCGCGACCGCGAGACCATGGAAATCGTGCTGGAGGCGGCGGAGACCGGGCATCTGGTTCTGTCCAGCCTGAACACCATGGATGCATCTAAGACCGTGGAGCGGATCGTCAGTTCGTTCTCCCCGGCGGAGCAGAAATTGGTTCGCGAACGGCTTGCCAAGTCATTCCGCTACATCGTTTGCCAACGGCTGATGCCGAAAGCGGATCGCAGCGGACGCGTGGCTGTCTTCGAGATCATGAAAGCCAACTCGCGCACCCGCGAGTGCGTCGAGAAGGGCGAGCGCGAGAATAACAGCTTGCTCGACGCGATTAAGGCCGGAGAGTCGGAGGGCATGCAGCACTTCGACTCCGAGATCGCGCAACTGGTGCAGGACCGGGTGGTTGATCTCGAGACCGGGCTGTCGTTCGCCACCAATCCGGGCGCTTTGGGGCAGGAACTCGCCCGGTAAGCACAAATCCATTGGCTACGAATAGAAACCAGCCCCTCGGCTGATTAGGGCTGTTGTCCGCGCCACCAACATCCTCTTCATCCTCTATGATCGTTTCATGCCAGTTGCACAGGTTCCCGGTGTTTTGACCTTTGAAGATGCTCGACGTACCGTCGAACAACAGGCGTCACAAGTACGTCAATGGCAGACCGAGTCCGTTGATCTTCTCGCTGCAAGTGGTCGAGTGCTGGCTGAATCTATCTCGGCGGATCGTGATCTTCCACCGTTCCCTCGCTCTACTCGCGATGGGTACGCAGTGCGCGCCGCCGATTTGGCCCGTGTTCCCGCGACTCTGGATGTAATTGGCGAAATCAAAGCCGGCGAGAGCCTCGAGAATATTCCAAAACTCATCCGAAGCGGGCAAGCCGTGTCGATCATGACGGGAGCGCCCGTTCCAGGTGGCGCCGACGCAGTGGTGATGGTCGAATACACCGCGCGCGAAGGCGAGCGGGTCGAGATTACAAGGAGCATTAAACCGGGAGAGAACATTGTCCCTTCCGGCGCAGAAGCCCAGCAAGGCAGCGTACTGGTGGAGCGTGGCGTGCGCCTGAACGATGCGGCGATCGCTCTGGCTGCCACCGCTGGACAATCGCGGATGCACGTTTACAAGCGTCCACAAGTCGCAGTGCTCACAACAGGCGACGAAATTGTCGCCATCGACGCTACCCCCGGTCCCACCCAGATTCGCAACTCGAATAGCTATTCGCTGGCGGTCCAGATTCGCAATGCTGGCGGCGAGCCCGTTCTGCTGCCCATCGCTCCCGATGAACCGCGGAAGCTGGGGACCTTGATCGAAGAAGGCCTCAAATCGGACTTGCTGCTGATGACCGGAGGAGTCTCGATGGGCCGATACGACCTAGTCGAGCAAGTTCTCGAAGAAATGAAAGCTGAATTCTTCTTCACGGGAGCAAAGATTCAGCCCGGTCGTCCAGTCGTTTTCGGCAAGTGTGGCGCGGGTGCTCCCGCCCACGAAA
Organism: uncultured Acidobacteriota bacterium; assembly: GCA_963836945.1. Lineage (GTDB taxonomy): Bacteria > Acidobacteriota > Terriglobia > Terriglobales > Acidobacteriaceae > Sulfotelmatobacter. The sequence continues at coordinate 270,098 of CAWILL010000014.1, read as the reverse complement.
ACACAGGGACTCATTTCTTCGGTCTACCGGGAAACCCAGTCTCGACGATGGTGACGTTCGAACTCTTCGCTCGCCCCATGCTGGAAGCGCTCGCCGGCCTGTTGCCGCGGAAACTGCAATTTACTTACGCCAAGCTGAAATCCGAAATCCGTGTGAAGCCCGGCCTGAAGCGTTTCCTGCCGGCGATCCTCTCGGGCGAGTTCGAGGCTTCGCAAGTGGAGTTAGTGCCCTGGCAGGGCTCCGGAGACATCGCAGCAACCGCACGCGCGAACTGCTACATCGTCATTCCTCCGGACCGTGAATTCATCACGTCCGGAGAATTCGTACCCATCATGCTGCGGTGAGAGCGGAACCCAAGGAACGCCGTCCATGTAAGATATCTACGACGCTCAACGCGTCCGACATGCCCAACAAGCTCTCCCACTACGACCGCGCAGGACGTGCACGCATGGTCGATGTTTCCGGCAAATCCGCGACCAAGCGTGAAGCCGAGGCGAGCGGTTTCGTTGCGATCCGCCCCGCCGTTCTCGCCACGCTGCCTTCGAACCCCAAGGGAGATCCTCTCGAAGTAGCGCGCGTGGCAGGCATCATGGCGGCTAAGCGCACGTGGGAATTGATTCCGATGTGCCATCCCTTGCCGCTGTCGCTCGTTGATGTCGAGGTGCGCGTGTGCGAGAATGGCCTCGCCATCACCTCGAAAGTCGCGACGACTGCCGAGACTGGCGTCGAGATGGAAGCCCTGACCGCCGTCAGCGTAGCGGCGTTGACCATCTACGACATGCTGAAGGCCGCTGATAAGGGTATCGAGATTCGCGAAATTGTGCTGGAGCGCAAGAGTGGAGGCAAGAGTGGAGACTACCGCCGCCGGAAGTAGCGGCGACCACACGGATTCATGGCCGATAACCTCAAACTGCTGCTGGTAGACGATAACCCGATGGTGCTGGCGATGCTGCAGCAGGCTTTATCGTCGCTGGCTACGGTCACAACGGCCACGGATGCTGCCGACGCTCTGCTCAAGGCGGTGGATGATGTTCCCGACTTGCTCGTTTGCGACTACCGCATGCCCGGGATGGATGGCCGCCAACTCGTCGAAAAGCTCAAGAGCCGTCCCGCGACTGCGAATTTCTCCACGGTTCTGATGGCCAGCAAGGTCGATATTGCCGAGCGTCTTTCTCCCCAGGACGCCGCCGACGACTATCTCGAAAAGCCATTTTTTTTGAAAGAGGCAACCCGCCGCATCAAGCGCCTGATCGATCGTATTGCGCTCGAGAAGATGGCCAAGACCGCTCCCTCCGATGGAGTCGTGCGCGGCAATCTCTCGCAGATGAACGTTATCGATCTTATGCAGTCGCTGGAGATGGGCCGCAAGAGCTGCCAGCTTTCGCTCAGCTACGAAGGCGACAAGTGTGAAGTGTTTTTCGTGGAGGGTCAGGTCAAGCACGCCACCTACGGATCCCTCGTCGGTGATCAGGCGGTGTTCAAAGTTCTGCGCTGGACCGGCGGAAACTTCCAGCTCAACTTCGAGGGCAAGACGGACCAGGAGACCACGCAACTCAATACGCAAGGCCTTCTGATGGAAGGGCTGCGGTTGCTCGATGAGTCGTCCCGGGACAGCGGCGGAGAGCCTGAAGCTGCGACCGTGGAGACTACTTCGGCCCCGGTCGCCGCTACGGCGCCTTCCGTCCCTGTGAGCCGCAGGAAAGACGAAGAGGAAGACGTTCTTCTCGATGGCTGATCTCAAGACCGTTCTGACTGCTGCGGTTGTGACCGTCAGCGATTCCTGTGCCCGCGGCAAGCGGGAGGATGCGTCAGGGCCCGCGGTCGCGCAACTCCTTGAAAAACTCCAGTTCTCTGTAGTCGCCCGGGAAGTGGTCCCCGACGACGAAATCCAAATTCAAAATCTGCTGATCCGCCTGGCTCGCGACGTGCGATTGATCGTCACGACCGGGGGAACCGGAATTGCCGACCGCGATGTCACACCCGAGGCCACCGCGAGAGTCTGCGATCGTTTGCTCGACGGCGTTGCGGAACAGATGCGCAGCGAGGGAATGAAGAAGACCCCATTCGCCGCTCTGAGCCGTGGAGTATGTGGCGTCAAGGGAAAGGCCCTGATCCTCAACCTCCCCGGGAGCCCAAGGGGTGCTATGGAGTCGCTGGAAGCGGTAACGGCTCTTTTGCCGCACGCCATCGATCTTCTGAGCGGCAAAACAGAGCACGAATAAAGCTCATGTGGGGACAGCCGCCCCGGCGGTCCGTACGCGACGTTTTTTGCCGCGGCAGCGCCCTTTCTAATGACTTGTGGAATTCCCCGGCCCCCCAATCGCCCGCCCTGGATAAACATCGGGCACTAGCTTGCCATCATCGATCACCAGCGTCCCTCCAACCAGCAGCTCGTGAACACCCACGCTAGGCTCCATCGGCTTCTCGAATGTCGACCGGTCGCTGATCGTCGCCGGATCAAACACCACAATGTCCGCATCAGCGCCTTCCTGCAAACGTCCCTTGTGACGCGCGGCGGGAGTTGATCTCTCCAGCATCAGCGCAGGCATCAGCGTCATCTTGCGCAGTGCATCCATCAGACTCAGCGTCTTCTTCTCACGAACATATTGCGCCAGCACGCGCGAGTAAGTTCCCGCATTCCGCGGGTGTCCGTCCGCTCCATCGCTCGCGATCATGATGAGCGGGTTCGGAATGGTGGCGTCCACCATCTCCTGAGTGTTCGCGAAGATGATGACATCCTGACCCTCGCTGCTCTTGTGCAGTGCATCGAATCTTTCTTTCGTCAGATGCTCGCCCGTGTTCGGCAGGACAAGGTTGCTGTACTCGATGCCGAGCTTTTCGCGCCAGCCGGGATTGAACACGGCGGAATTGATAGCAGTCATTCCGGCGATGTACGGATAGGCCTCGGTCGTAACATCCAGGCCGCGGGCGCGGGCTCCCTCAACGAGGGACAGGCACTCGATCGTGTCCAGCAGGCATGTGCTGTTGATGTGAACGATGTGAAGCGGAGCTCCCGAGATCGCCGCTGCTCCAATCACCTCTTCAACGGCTTCGATCGCCGAGCCGGGCTCTTTGCGCCCAAAACTGCGCAGATGCGTGTAAACGGGTAATTCATGTTGGGCGGCGAAGCGGAAGATATCGATGACCTCAAGCCTGGTTGCGCCGGGCGTGTATTGAATGCCCATGCCGATGCCAAGCGCGCCGGCGTGCAATTCATGCTGCAAGCGCTGTTTGATTCTGCCGATCTGCTCTGGTGTCGCGTTCTGGTCGGTTGCAGGGCCGCTCTTTGGCAGAATTTCCGGAATGCCCGCATGCGGCCCGATATTCCCCGGGTTAAGCGGCGCACCGAAGACCAGCGCCCGCGCCGCCACATGGCTCGCGGTGGTGCCATAGTGAATGAGCGATTGGCCTTCTTTGAACTTAAGAAATTGTGCAACGTCCGGTACGCCGATTTCCATTTCGAGAGCGGTTGTAACCCCGTCGAAAGCCTTTACTCGCTGGCTCGCGAGTTCCTGTCCGTGCTGATGCAGATCGATGAATCCGGGAGCGACAACCAGTCCGGCCGCATGAATGACACGCCGTCCCGATAACGGCTCGGTAGAGATTTGCGCGATCGTGCCGCCGCGGATACCCACATTTCGAACGGCATCAAGGCCAGTCTCAGGATCCATTACGCGGCCGCCTGCGAGCACGATATCAAACTGCTGGGCGACTGCGAATGTGCTGAACAACAACAGGCAAACCAAACGAATCGTGCGCATAGACGCTCCAAAGCTAGCGATGATAACAGGACAGAAACGGATCACCGGAAAGAAGCAGCAGTCAGCGATTTGCGCTTTGCGGACTGACGGGCTTCTTTTCATCACGTACACTGAATGCTCGGTTTGAAACGCATCGGACACATTCTGGCTCGCTACACGGCGTGGATCCTGGGGCTGATGAAGGTACTCGGACTCTGGGGGCCTTTCGTGATCGCCTTTGCCGACAGCGCCCTGCTGGGCATGCCGGTCGATTTCATCGTCGCCAGCTACGTGTACCAGGACCGCAGGCGAATGCTGCTTTACGTTGCCATGGCTTCGCTGGGATCGGCCCTGGGCAGCATTCCCCTATACATCATCGGGTATCTGGGCGGCGAAAAGGTTCTCCGCAAGCGGATTAGCGAGGAGCGCTTTCTAAAGATTCATCAGTCGTTTGAGCGCAATGAGTTCTGGGCGTTGATGTTTCCCGGCATGCTTCCGCCGCCTATGCCCTTCAAAGTATTTGTGCTCGGTGCAGCTGTATTCGAGATGAGGTTCCGCGATTTCCTGTTCGCAATCTTCGCCGGGCGGTTTGTCCGCTTCCTGGTTCTGTCGGTTCTGGTGATCTTTTTCGGCCCGCAGATCATCGGCCACTTCGGTGGCATTTTCAAACACCACTGGATGTTGCTTTCGGGAGCGATCCTGGAGGCAGGTTTGATTCTTTGGTTGTTGGCCAGGACCAGGAGATCAAAGAAGAACGCCGTTCCCCCTTCGGAGAACGGCGTCAAAACTCAGCACTCCGTGAACTAGTACTAGACCGCGGCGGTATGGTCGCCGGCACTCCGCAACCGCCCAGTGATCGCCTGCTGAAGAGCGGGAACGCTAAACATGGCGAGAGAAAAGAACAGGTCGCTGGCCGCGGTGCCCCGGAAGAACGGGATCGCCGCATCGTAGGATGCGACTAATCCCGCAAGCGTCCTGGGATACATCTGTGGCCACGCTGCCCAAACGGCAAAATTGCTGACAAGAAAGAAAGACACAGAACTTGCTGCTGCCGCACCAACTACGCGCCAGAACCCGGCTTTTTCCTTAAGATTCGTTCCCAGCCACAGGATGGCTGCATACCACGCCCACGTGATCAGAGTGTCCCAAGTGAAGGGGTAGTGCCATACGTAGCGGGTCAGCACAACATCCGTGCCCGCCAACAACACGAGCGGGATCCACATCTGCCGGCGTGAGCCGCGAGCTCCGAAAAACAGCAGCGATGCTGCCAGCGGAGTGAAATGCCAGGCATGCGGCAAGTTCAGCCCAAGAAAGGGAAAGAACCGGACGGCGATAGCGAGCAGCACGAAGAGATAGGGCAGCATAATCACCTCGAAGAGGAATTCTTATTCTGGGCGCTAGCGAGACTGCCGTCAAGAGCAAGCCCCACGTAGGGACAGCCGCCTTGGCTGTCCGCCAAAGCGAAGCGAGGCGAGCCGATGCAGGCTTTGGCCCTAGCGCTGATCCGGCTCAGGCACGACAATTCGCTTCTTCCCGTTGTCATACACGTCCCCAACCACGTGCAGATCCTTATCCAGCTTCACTCCCACGCACAGTGGACAGCTCCCACGATTCCGACCGAACATGTTCGGAAGCTGCGCATAGCGTAAATCCTGAAAGTGCACAATATAGCCCTCTTCGGGAGGCTCGAGCACTTCTGTCTCCGTGATAGGATACTGCGCCCAATCCAGAAACGCCCTCCCGGCATAGGATTTCTTCGCCGCCAGGGTGATCGGGGTTTCCTCCGGCTTGTAACGAATATCCATGCGTCCCTCGGGATCAACCTCAGGTCCAAAAGAATCCACGGAAGGCAGCGCAAAGAAAGCAGGCGTCTCGATCACTCCATACCAGTGAATTGGATCTACCATCGTGGGATAGGCCGACGCTCGCAGTGGATCTACTCCGTTGTACGTTCGGGCTTCCAGCGCATTCACCGCCAGGCGATGCTCGTAATCCCGCGATCCCCACATCAGAACCACGCCCAGCAGCGCCAACGTGGCAGCCACCCGGCCGCGAGGACCGCGGCTCCGTGCGCCCAGCTCTTTATCGATAAGGGAAAACAGCGATGGAACAACCAAGCCAAGAATCAGCAGAACCAGCATCACGGGCTCAACAACAAACACGATATCCCACGAATACCACTTCTCTGAAAATGGCCAGAAAGGCCGGACGCCGTAATTATTGGTGAAATCGAGCAAAATGTGGCTGAGTCCGGCAAGGCAGGCATAGAAAAAAAGCAAGCCCCATCGCGGCGACAATTGGGAATCCTTGGTCTTTCGGCCGCGCAGTCTCCATACCAGATATACGAAAGCGACCACAACCGCGGCATCCAGTGGGACGCCCAGGAAAGAATGCGTGAAGCCACGATGATGGGCGAACCCAACTGCCGGTCCCCAGAAACGGCTAATAATGTCGAGATCAGGCGCCTCGGCCGCCAGAGTCAGCGTGAGCGTGGCAAGCGCCGTTTTGCGATTGAGCCCGGCGCGGCCCAGGCACGCGCCAGTCAGAAAGTGAGTGAAGGGTTCCAAGCGGTGATCTGAATTCTCTTTCGTGACAACTATTTTTCACAGCAAACTCTTTGCGACCGCCTCAAGCCTCACGTCAAAATCACTTTGACGCGAGCTCGCCCGTAACGACGCAAAACTTCATTCCGCCCGCCGCGGGGCCAGCAAGGTTAAGGCGTCCGGAACAATTGAGATTTCAGCCGGCAGGCTTCCGATCAGTTCTCCATCGGCCTCGACGTAAATCTTGCGAGCTGGCGGCTCTGCGTAATCGCACACCGCACGGGTGCTGTAAGCGAGCTCGATCCCGGGAATCGTCCACTTCCGCCGAAGAAGAGCCCGCGTTACGTATGCCAGATAAGCGAGCCGCCGATCCGTGTGGCAAAGGATCAGCCGTATGTCATTGCGATCGAGCGACGCGCCGGGAGCCAGTTCGCGAACGACCCCGCCAAAATCCCGGATGCGTATCGCCATCAGTTCTGTGACCGCCGCACTCTTCGGCCCGTCGACATCCGCCGTCATGTACTCGACACGAAAACGCGTCATGGGATAGGTGAACCACATCTGCCACGCTTTGGCATAATACGCGCCCATGCCGAGACGCTGCTTCGCGCTTGTAAGGAGTTTGTAGCACATGTGAGCATCCACGCCGACGCCCGCAGCCACCACGAAGTAACGCGTCTTTTGAACACCGCTGAGGTCCGGACATGTGATCTGACCCAAAGCAATGCGACGCGGCTCGGCATTCAAGGCGGTTTTTGCCGCCGCCGGGATTCTCAATGGAAGACCAAGGTCGTGAGCCAGCGCATTAGCCGTACCGATCGGCAGAATTCCCAGAGCGACCGGCGTTTTCGCCAGCACCTGGGCGATGTTGTTGATCGTCCCGTCCCCGCCACACGCCAAGACCGTATCGCAGCCCTCTGCAATTGCCTGCCGCACCAACTGGGCAGCCTGCTCGCGCGAATCCGACGCGAACAACTCGGCCTCGACCCCACCGGCTTTCAGGATCTCCAATGCGGATTGCAGTTCCCGTTGCCTCCGCTTGCTGCCGCCCGACTCCGGATTGTAGAGCAACGCCGCCTTCCGCATAGGTTCGAAGCGTGATTGTAACTGAGACGAAAATCTGGAGGGTGCCCCCACTCTGGTCTCCGCGCTCTTTGCGGAGACAGGGTGGGGCCTTTGACTTTGCCGGGCTGAACTGGTCTTTAGATCCGCAGCGAAACTCAGCGTTTGCCCCACTCCCACATCCCAAACATCGCCTTCTGCGGGGGCGGATGTCCCAGTTGCCGCGCGAGCATGGCGATCTGCCCTCGATGATGCGCATCGTGCGCGATCAGGTATCCGACGAATCCCGCAACATCTGGACGAAAGCCCTTGATCCGGCCATCGGTCTCCAGCGCCTGTCGGCATAGCTCGTGCAACGCTGCCCGGGTGCTCTCCAGAGCATGCGTTGCCTGAGCTGGCGTGACCGTGGCGCGATCCAGTTGCTCGGGGATATCCTGCGCCTTCGCTGTCTTCAACCACATAACTCGAACATTGTGCATATGCGCCACGATGGCGGCGATGGTCCGGCCCTTGCCGTCCGGAAGTTTCGAGTTCCATGCGGCCGGCGGCAAGTTTTCGATGAGGTACAGGTTGATGCGGTTGTTAGTGTCGAGTGCATTCAGTAATGCCAGGGGTAGTTGGGTGGAGTAGGGTTCGTCCGGAGACTTGGCGCGCGGTGCTTTAGGCATTCCGGTTCATTCTCCAGCGACTTGGCAAAGCGGTTAAATTTGGCATAAGCTGGGGCACGCTTGCAAGGGTTGCTTTCCGCGCAGTTTCTCTGTTTTTTTGGGGCTTGTCACTTAACAATTCGAGGAGGGCCGTCCAGATGAAGATTCTGGCGCAGTCATTGTGCGGTCTTTTGCTCTGCATGCCCGGGGCAGCGCAAAATCATGTCCACCACACGCAGAGTCATCCCGTTTCACTGGTCACGGGTCTTGGCGACCTGCACCATCCTGTATCCACACATAATCTGGAAGCGCAAAGGTTTTTCGATCAAGGACTCCGTTTCATTTACGCCTTCAACCACGATGAGGCGGGACGATCGTTTCAGCACGCTACGGAACTCGATCCGAAACTCGCCATGGCCTACTGGGGAGTCGCTGAGGCAGTGGGACCGAACTATAACGATCCCGCCGATCCCGACCGCTACAAGCGAGCCCACGACGCAGTACAAAGGGCCGTCGATCTTTCCCCTGCCGCTTCGCCAAGCGAGCAGGCCTACATTCAGGCAATGGCAAAGCGTTTTCCCGCCGATCCGAACTCGGATTTGAAGAAGGCTGCGGAAGACTATCGCGACGCCATGCGCGAAGTTGCGCGCCAATTTCCCGACGATCTCGATGCAGCCACGCTCTTCGCCGAGTCCGGGATGAATTTACATCCTTGGGGACTCTGGCATCAGGACGGCACGCCCCAAGCCGGCACGGAAGAGATTGTTTCAACGCTCGAGTCGGTGATCAAACGTGATCCCAACCACCTGGGCGCGATCCACTACTACATCCATGCCGTCGAGGCCTCGAACAATCCCGAGCGTGCGTTAGCTGGTGCGAATAGGTTGGCCGCCCTTGCGCCGAATGCCGGACACATTGTTCACATGCCCGCACACATCTATATCCGCACCGGCGATTACGAAGCCGCTGTGCAAACCAACCAGAAAGCCGCGGAAATCGATCGCACGTACATCAAGGAGTCCGGCGCGCAGGGCATTTATCCCATGATGTACTACAGCCACAACCTGCATTTCGTGGCCATGTGCGGCGCCATGAACGGGCGCTATACGGAAGCCCGCAAGAACGCCGATCTGCTGATCGCCAACGTCGGCCCGCATGTGAAAGACATGCCGCCGCTCGAAGGATTCATGACCATTCCGGTGGCAGTCGAGATTCGTTTCCACCACTGGAACGAAATTCTGAAGATGACGGCCCCGGATCCGTCCATGAAGACCGCGACCGTCTTCTGGCATTTCGGCCGCGGCCTGGCACTGGCGGGGACTGGAAAGATCGCCGGCGCGGAGGAGGAATACCGGTTCGTCTCCGAGGCCGAAGCCGCCACGCCGCCCGATGTGATCTTCCAGATGCCCATCAACAATAAGGCGAAAGACATCATGAAAATTGCCGAGAACGTTTTGGGAGCGAAGATCGCATTGGCCAAGAAAGACACGGCCGGTGCGATCTCGCAGCTCCGTGACGCCGTTGCAATCCAGGACAAGCTCAACTACGGCGAACCGCCTGACTGGTTCTATCCCGTCCGCGAAAACCTCGGCGGCGCGATGCTGATGAGCGGAGATGCCCCTGGTGCGGAGAAAGTCTTCCGCGAAGATCTCGATCACAATCCCCGGAACCCGCGTTCGCTCTTCGGCCTGCAGCAATCGTTGCTGCAGCAGAAGCGCGACTACGATGCCGGATTCGTCAAAAAGCAGCTCGACACCTCGTGGAAAAGCAGTTCACATGTGCTGAAGTTAGATGACTTGGTGTGAAACACATCCTACGTAGCGACAGCCGACTCGGCTGTCTCTCCGAGGGCGAAGCCAAGCGTAAATGTAGGGACGGACGCCTTCGTCCGTCCCGCGGCGAAGTCCGCGTCTGACTGCGCGCACCCTTTGCGAGGCTCCGCTTACGTCGGACTGACGAGCCATCCGTCTCTCCGCGTTTCGTCCGCATATAATCTTTGCCGATGCCCCCCGCCAAAGACGTCGAAAAGAAGATCGAGGCTCTCCGCGAAAAGATCCGCCAGCACGAATACCTCTATTACGTCCTCGATAATCCAGAAATCAGCGATCAGGATTTTGACCGGCTGATGCAGCAACTCAAAGACCTGGAAGCCGAGCATCCCTCGCTGCTCACGCCCGATTCCCCCACTCAGCGCGTGGGCGGCAAGCCGCGCGAGGGATTCGTGAAAGTCCGCCATTCCTCGCCCATGCTTTCCCTCGATAACACGTACAGCGAGGAGGAATTGCGCAGCTGGGAGCGCCGTGTCCATGAACTCAGCGGCCGCAAGGATGTCGACTACGTCTGCGAATTGAAACTCGACGGCATGTCCCTGGCGCTGATCTATGAAAATGGCACGCTGGTCCGAGGCGTGACCCGCGGCGACGGAACGACGGGAGAGGACGTGACCCTCAACGTCCGCACCGTTCGTTCAATTCCGCTCTCCATCGATCGGGACAAGCTCAAAAAGGCCGGCGTCCCCCCTGACTTCGAAGCCCGCGGCGAGTTGCTGATGCCTACCGCGGCCTTCAAGAAGGTGAACGAAGAACGCGAGCGCAACGGCCTACCAACATTCGCCAACCCGCGCAATTTCACCGCCGGAACCGTGCGGCAACTGGATGCGAATGTCACCGCAGAACGGCGCCTCGATTTCTTTCCCTACATTCTTTTGTCGAACGGACGCACCTATTTCGAACGTCATTGGGAAACATTGACCGCGCTAGACAAGGCCGGGTTCAAGGTCAACCAGAACCGCAAGCTCGTTCACTCCATGGACGAAGTTTGGGCCTTCATCCAGCAGTGGGAGGCCAAGCGCGATTCGCTCCCGTACGAAATCGACGGCATCGTGGCCAAAGTGGACCGCGTCGCTCTGCAGGATGAACTTGGCTTCACTGGCAAAGCTCCGCGCTGGGCGATCGCCTACAAATACGCGGCTAGGGCGGGCATCACGAAACTTGAGAATGTCCGCTGGCAGGTCGGACGCACCGGCAAGCTGACGCCAGTTGCGGAGCTGGCGCCCGTCGCCATCGGCGGCACGACGGTTCGCAACGCAACCCTCCACAACATGGACGAGATCGGCCGCCTTGGCGTGAAGATCGGCGACTACGTGCAGGTCGAGCGCGGCGGAGACGTCATCCCGAAAGTGGCGAAGGTCATCGACGACAAAGACCACCCGCGCGGGACACAGGAAATCGAAGCGCCTGAGAAGTGCCCCGTCTGTGGTACGAAGGTCGTCCGCACTGAAGGCGAAGTCGACCACCGATGCGTCAACGCGAACTGTCCTGCGAAGCTCCTCGGCACGATCCTGCACTTCGCTTCGCGCGGCGTGATGAATATCGACGGAATGGGCGAGGCTCTGGTCACGCAACTCACCGAGCGCGGCTTGGTTAAGAACGTCGCCGATATCTACAAGCTCACCAAGGCTGACTTGCTCAGCCTGGAGCGCTTCGCCGACAAGTCCGCGCAGAACATCCTGGACGAAATCGAGAATTCCAAGAAACTGCCGCTGGAACGAGTAATCTACGGCCTAGGTATCCGCATGGTTGGCGAGCGGACGGCGCAGTTTCTGGCAGAACATTTTGGATCAATGGAAGCTCTGGCCGATGCCGGGGTGGAAGAGTTGCAGAACGTCAACGAAGTAGGCCCGAAGATTGCGGAAAGCATCGCCGAGTTCTTCAGCAATCCCGCCAATCGTGAATTGGTGAAGCGCCTCGAAAAGTCGGGACTCAAATTCACGGGGGAGAAGAAAGAACGCGGCACCAAGTTGGCGGGGAAGACGTTCGTCCTCACAGGCACGTTGGCAAAGTACACACGCGACGAAGCCAAGAAAATGATCGAGGACGCTGGGGGGAAAGTAACCGGCTCAGTCAGCAAGAAAACGGACTACGTAGTTGCTGGGTCCGATGCCGGATCGAAGCTGGACAAGGCGAAAGAGTTGGGCGTCGCGGTGATCGATGAAAAAGAAATGGAAAAACTCGCCGGGTGAATGGTTGCTTCAAGCTGCTGAAATCCGGCCCCGAAGGGGCGGAATATCTTAGCCCAGGACGTGAGTCCTGGGTAGCTGCGAGATAACGGAACAAGTCCCGTAGGGGACGGCACCGCGGTCACGACACTCGACGATATTCAATCCCTGCGGGAACGCAGTCTGCTCCGAGATGTTCTCGGAGTTGCATCCAGTTTCGACTGCGATCAGCTGACGCAATGCGGAAAACAACTCGCGTGACGAACATGGTCCAAGCTGGTGCGCGAGTTTTGCATGGTTCTGCGCAACCGCGACCTTCACTAGATCACGCATGCTGTCGCAAGAATGAGGAAAAGCTTGCGCGATTGGCCGCGCAAGCCGCATTAGAAACACAAAGTTTAAAATCCAGACCGCAAGCGTCGCCGGTCCCGCAACTGTTGCGAGCTCGCTTCTTGGAATCTTCCGAAACCAGCCCACAAAGGTCCAGGCGCCAGCCGTAGATACCAAAAGCACAGCGCCGACCAGCCAGCCTGGGTAGGCGAGGTCCGGCAGAATTAGCTTCGACTGGCGGCGCAGTGACTCCCATCGGCCTAGACGCCTTGGCCATGGAAGTAGCTCATCCAGCCCCGTGTCTGGGCGAATCTTTGCTCGTGGCGCTAAGTACAAATCAACAAAGGCCCGCCGCAATCGGTGAAATACCACTGCCCCTAAACATCGATCTGTAGGCGGGCCCGTCAACTTCTTCGAAATGCATTCACCGAGTTTTCCAACGGTGTTCGCTGCAATTAAGTCGTCCGCCGTGAACTCGATACCGAAGGACTCCTGAATAACGCGCAGAAGATCCCAGGTATCGTCACCAAACGGCTCAAGTCTTTGAACCTTGTCAGCATCGAGCAAAGGCGCTAAGTTCACGGCTGATCGGCCTCCTGTTCTTCCAGCTTAGGGGAGTCGTTTCATCGCCTCCCGCATCCTCCCCCAAGTCACCTCCAGCGTCTCCGGCAGCACCCGCGTCTCCCCTACCACCGACATGAAGTTTGCGTCCGCCACCCAGCGCGGCAACACATGCATGTGGATATGCCCCGCGATCCCGGCTCCCGCAGCCTTCCCGATATTCATCCCCAAATTGATCCCGTCCGGCCGGTACAGGTTCCGCAGCACCGTCTCCATCTTCTGCGAAAGCGCCATCATCTCTTGCGCCGCCCCCGCCGGTAACTTTCGTAACTCGTCCAGGTGCTCGTACGGCACAATCATCACGTGCCCCGGCGTATAGGGATAGGTATTTAGAATGACGAAACAGTGCTGCCCGCGATAGACGATCCGGGCCTTGGCGTCATCTTTCTCCTTTGCCGCCTCGCAAAACACGCATCCAGAGGCCTTTTCCGTGCCCGAAACGTAGGCATACCGCCAAGGCGTCCAAAGATAATCCATAGCACGGCAGGGTAGCAGATGCGTGGTTTGTTCGGAAACTGTAGCACTGAAACATTGCTGTAACCTGCGCGGGATTTGGGTTTGACACTGTTCGCGCACGGTTGTTATAGTCGAAGAGTTCCCATTGGACGCGGGTTCTTTGTAAAACGTCCGACAGCTGGGATTGTCCAAGCTCACCCGCCAGGGTGGGCCCACCACAACCAAACGACTCGTCCAGCAGTCCGCAACGCAAGTCCCGCATCCCGTTACCAGAGAGGCATAACCTTGTTCGACGACACCACCGCTCACAACTCAGACTCCACCTCCGCTGTTGCCACCGAAGCCGAGCCGACGATGGAGCAAAACCAGCCAGAGCAGAATCAGTCTGCCCACACCAGCGAACCGTTCAGCGAAACGGCCGCGCCCCAACCAGTCCCTGCGCCTGAGGACAAGGCCGCGCCCGCCGAGGATTTCGCCTCCGCACTCGAGACGTTTACCACCGAGGCGGAAGAGGCGGTCAGCGAAGATCGCGTCATCAAGGGCACCGTTCTAAAGCTCACCGGCACTCACGTGGTTGTCGATATCGGCGCCAAGTCGGAAGGCATGCTTCCGCTGGCGGAAGTGCTTGATCACGAGGGCAAGCCCAAGTTCAAGCCTGGCGACGAAATCGAGGTCATGCGCTCCAAGGGCGAGGCCGAGGAAGGCTACATCAATCTCTCCTTCCAGAAGGCGCAGCGCATCCATGCCTGGGAAGAAATTGAGAAGGCCTACAACGAGAAGAAGCCGATCAAGGCCGTCGTCATCGACCGCATCAAGGGCGGGCTCACGGTCGATATCCATGGCGCGCACGCGTTCCTGCCCGGCTCGCAGGTCGACTTGCGCCCGATCCGCAATCTGGATGGCATGAAGGGTCAGATCGTCGAAGTCGCGGTCATCAAGCTGAACAAGAAGCGCGGCAACATCGTCGTCTCCCGCAAGGAATTGCTCGAAGGCGAGCAGAATGAAAAGCGTTCCAAGACGCTCGAGCATCTGGAAGAAGGTTCAGTCCTGACCGGAGTCGTCAAGAACCTGACCGAATACGGCGCTTTCGTCGATCTCGGCGGACTCGACGGTTTGCTGCACATCACCGACATGTCCTGGGGACGACTCACTCACCCCAAAGACCTGGTGAACGTTGGCGACCAGATTCAGGTCAAAGTTCTGAAGTACGACAAAGATAAGCAGCGCGTTTCCCTCGGATTCAAGCAGCTCACGCCCGATCCGTGGCTCGACGCCGAACACCGCTATCCCACAGGTGCGCACGTCGGCGGACGCGTCATCAGCGTCACCGACTACGGAGCCTTCGTTGAGCTCGAGCAGGGCATCGAAGGTCTGGTCCACGTCAGCGAGATGACTTGGTCCAAGCGAATGAAGCATCCATCGAAGCTGGTCAACGTTGGCGATCAAGTGGAGTGTGTGGTGCTCAACGTGAACCCCACGGAGCGCCGCATTTCACTCGGCATGCGCCAGCTTGCGTCCAATCCCTGGGACTCGCTGCATGAGAAATTCCCGGTCGGCATGACGGTGGAAGGCCGCGTTCGCAACCTGACCGATTTCGGCGCGTTTGTCGAGATCGAAGACGGCATCGACGGCCTGGTGCATGTCAGCAACCTGAGCTGGACCAAGCGCGTGAAGCATCCGTCGGAAGTGCTGAAGAAAGGCGACCGCGTGAAGGCTGTTGTTCTTGCGATCGAGCCTGACAAGCGCCGCCTGTCGCTCGGCATCAAGCAGCTGCAGCCCGACGTTTGGGAATCCTTCTTCCAGGCGCACCACATCGGCGACGTAGTGCACGGCAAAGTCCTGCGCGTAGCGGCATTCGGTGCTTTCGTCGAAATCGCCGAGGGCGTCGAAGGCCTGTGCCACAAGTCCGAAGCCGCTGACGAAAACGGACAGCCGTTGCACTTGGAGCCGGGACTGGAGCACGACTTTAAGATCATCAAGATGAATCCCGAGGAGAAGAAAGTCGGCCTCAGCATCCGCGCGGTTGGTGAAGAAGCCTCCCGCTCGGAAGTCGAAGCCTACAAGCAGCCGGTGTCGAGCACCAGTTCCACGATCGGTGAGCTGATCAACTGGAAGCGCGCCAGCAACGAAGGCAACTAAGCCATTGAGGTTTGAGAAGGCCGCCTGAAGCAGGCGGCCTTTGTTGCTTTCCTTCGTGAACCTTCGTGTCCTTAGTGGTTCAAGCCTTTCACCGCGGAGCGTGCACGAACTTGGACGACTCCGCCCACCCTGTTCTAGAATCTTAAGTCTGCCTTTCAACATCTCTTCCTATAGAGGACGACCTTGCCCGAAACAATTTTCGACGTAACTATCATCGGCAGCGGCCCTGCCGGATATACCGCTGCCATCCGCGCCGGCCAATACGGCCTGAAAACAGCGCTCATCGAAAAAGACGGATTTCTCGGCGGCACCTGCTTGCACGTCGGCTGCATCCCGACAAAAGCCCTGCTGTTCAACGCCGAACTCTGGGATCACCTGAAAGAAGCTAAAGAATTCGGCATCGAAGGCGTGGATGCCCGCAAACTCAACTGGGCCGCGATCCAGGACCGGAAAAACAAGATCGTTGCCAAGCACACCAAGGGTCTCGAATTCCTGATGAAGAAAAACAAAGTCGAGACCATCAAAGGCTACGGCAAGCTGACCGGCCCCGCGCAGAACGGAATTCACACGGTTGAACTTAGCAATGACGGGAAGTCAAGCAATCTCAAGGCGAGGAACATCATCCTCGCGACCGGCTCCGAGGCCCGTCTGATTCCTGGCATGGAAGTCAGCGACCGCGTGCTGACCAACATCGAAATCCTCAGTTTGAAGGAAATTCCAAAATCCCTGGTAATCGTTGGAGCGGGTGCAGTCGGTGTGGAATTCGCCTCGATCTACCGTTCGTTCGATTGCGAAGTCACAATCGTCGAGATGCTCCCGCGGCTTGTGCCGGTCGAAGATGAGGAAGTGAGCAAAGAGCTAGCCCGCGTCTACCGCAAGCGAGGCATCAACTTCCACACCAGCGCAAAGGTTGACAAGATTGAGAAGACGAAAACCGGTGTTTCAGTGACGATCACCGTCGACGGCAAACAGCAGAAGATCGAAGCCGAAAAGATCCTGATCGCCATCGGCCGCAAGCCGCGCACGCAAAACATCGGGCTGGAACATACCAAGATCAAGCCCGAACGCGAATTCATCAAAACCGACTCATGGATGCAAACCGCCGAACCGGGAGTCTATGCCATAGGCGACATCGTCCTGGGCACGCCGCAGTTGGCGCACGTCGGCGCCATGCAAGGCCTGGTCGCCGTCGCCAAGATTGCCGGCAAACCGGCCAAGCCAATCAATCGCGAGCGCATACCCGGGGCGACGTATTGCCATCCCGAGATTGGCAGCGTAGGCCTCACCGAAACCCAATCCCGCGAAGCTGGATATAACGTGAAAATCGGCAAGTTCCCCTTCACGGCCAACTCGCGCGCCAGCATCGTAGGCCAGCACGAAGGCTTCATCAAAATCGTGAGCGATGCCGACTACGGAGAGATTCTCGGCGTCCACATCATCGGCCCGCAAGCCACAGAGTTGATCGCGGAAGCGGTGGCAGCGATGGAACTGGAAGCGACCGTGGAGGACCTGATGTGGACCATCCACGCGCACCCCACGCTGGCAGAAGCCATGCTCGATGCTTCGAACAGCGTCTATGGAATGGCAATTAACGCCTGAACTTAATGGCCACGGATTCACCCGGATGAACAGGGATCAATGCGCTTCCTCTGTGTTCCTCCGTGCCCTCTGTGGTGAGAGCTTTTGATTTTGATCTCACTGATCCAACTCGGCACCGTCGACTACGCCATAGGCCTGGCTTTGCAGCAACAACTGATCGCGCTCCGCAAAGAGGAAAAGATAGGCGACGTCCTCCTCCTGCTCGAACATAAGCCGGTAATCACCCTAGGCCGGAATGCGAAAGCCGCAAACGTCGTAGCCTCTCCGGAATTTCTGAAAGACCGCGGCGTCGAGCTCTTCGCATGCGACCGCGGCGGCGACGTCACATTCCACGGCCCCGGCCAGATCGTCGGCTATCCCATCTTCGATCTCCGCAGCTTCGCCAGCCCCGGCACCAAGCGCAAAACTCTAGGCGTAATCGAATTCGTCCGCCGCCTCGAAGATGTCCTTATGCGGACCTGCGCCGATTTCGCCATCCCCACAAAGCGAGTAACAGGTCTAACAGGTGTCTGGACCAATGCCGGGGAAAGCGATGCTCGTGTAGGGACGGGCGCCTTCGCCCGCCCGGTCGAACAAAGCTCGACAGAAGCGCTAACCACAAGCAAACACCCCGAAGCCAAGCTCGCCGCCATTGGCGTCCACATCTCGCGCTATGTCACCTCCCACGGCTTCGCCCTAAACGTGAACACGGACCTGAGCTACTTCAACCTCATCATCCCCTGCGGCATCACCAGCAAGCCGGTCACCTCGATGCAGAGAGAACTCGGCCGCGAACTCGACCTGAACGCCGTCTCCGAATCAATCTCCCGCAACTTCGGCGTAGTCTTCCAATCCCAAGTCCTATGGGTCGATACGCTAGACGCGCTCCTCGGACGCACGGTCGGTGTCCCGATGAAGCCGCCCGCCAATCTGCGCCAGTTCCGTAAGGAAGACGACACCACCCGGGCCTAACACGACGTACGTGCTGACACAACTCGCGTAGGGACAGCGCCTCGGCTGTCCGCCGAAGCGAAGCAAGGCGCTCTCGGATCCCCCGCGCTGGCACTTTCCCTACTCTCGCGATACCATCAAGAAAAGCGCCCTAAGTGCCGCCTTACATGGGGAACAACAAGAAGAAGTCTAAAGCCAGCTCCAACGGCAATCGTCCGCGTAACGGATCGCGGCCCAGCAGCCGTCATGTGGGAAGAGACCATGTGGCGACGCCCGCCCTCGGCCGTCGGGTCGAGCGAAGCTCGACAGGCTCTCCCAACCAGAACCTACGCACCTACGAAATCCCCGACTTCCGATTGGAACAGCCGCAATTCTCCGTCCGCCAGTTGACAGAAAAAGACAAAGCCGGCCACGAGCACGTCCGCTACGAGGTCACCGGCGACCTCGACGCCCCCGTCCCGCCCATCCGTGACTCCAAGCATCTCGACAAGCAGCAAGCCATTGAGATCTACCGCTACATGCTGCTCAACCGCAAAATGGAGATCGCCCTGGAAAATCTCTACAAGCAAGGCAAAGTCGTCGGCGGAGTCTACTTCGGACTCGGACAGGAAGCCTGCTCCTGCGCCTCCGCCTACGCGCTCCACCAGGATGACTGGTTCGCCCCCATGATCCGCAACCAGGGATCGCTTCTAGTCCGCGGCTTCCGCGCCAGCGACACGATGATGCAGTACATGGCCAAAGCCGATTCGCCCACCAAAGGCCGCGACGGCACCTCGCACTTCGGTGACATCGAAAAGCGCAACATGGTCTCGCCTATCTCGATGCTCGGCGATCTCATCCCCGTCATGTCCGGCGTCGCTCTCGGCGCGCGCCTGCAGGGACGCAACATCGCCGTCATGACCTACATCGGCGACGGAGGCCAGTCCACCGGCGTTACCTATGAAGGCATCAACTTCGCCGCAGTTCAGAATCTCGGCCTCGTGCTCTTTGTCGAATCCAATTTGTGGGCCTATTCCACGCCGTCAGAAATGCAGTACCGCTGCAAAGACCTCGCCGAGCGCGCCATCGGATACGGCATCCCCGGCGTGATCGTCGACGGCACAGACGCCTGCCAGGTTTACGACGCCTCTCACGAAGCGGTCGAACGCGCCCACCGCGGCGAAGGCCCCACGCTGATCGAAGCCAAGATGATGCGCATGAAAGGCCACGCCATCCATGACGCCGCCAGCTATGTGCCCAAACCGATGTTTGAATTCTGGAAAAAGCGCGACCCGCTGTCCAGATTCGAGAACTACTTGGTGAAAGACAAGAAGTGGCTGACCCCGAGAGAAAATGAAGCGCTGATCGCGGAAGTCGAGAAAGAAATCGAAGCAGAGCGCGAGATCGCGGTAAACTCCCCGATGCCAACGCCCGAGTCAGCGGAAGGCGGAGTGTTCTGTGAAAATGGCTGCCACGAAATCAAACCGAAATACAGCCTGCCGAAGGCAAAGAAGGGAACCGGCGGTTACAAAGCAACTGAAGCCGCCGTGCACTTGAAATAGCAGTATCCGTGTTCATCCGCGCAAATCCGCGGCAAAGAAGTGAACTGACTCTATGCAACTCACCTACCTCGAAGCCATCCGCCAGGGAATCTGGGAAGAGATGGAAAGTGACCCCACCGTTTTCTGTCTCGGCGAGGACATCGGCATTTACGGCGGCGCTTTCAAAGTCACCGCCGGGTTCATCGACCGCTTCGGCCCCGAGCGTGTCATCGACACTCCCATCGCCGAGTCCGCCATCGTAGGCGCGGCCTTCGGAGCCTCGCTCACCGGCATGCGTCCAGTCGCCGAATTTCAGTTCATGGACTTCATCGGCTGCGCCTTCAACCAGATCTCCAACATGGTTGCGAAGACGCACTATCTCTGGGGCGCGCCCGCTCCACTGGTCCTGCGCGGCCCCAGTGGCGGATACGTCCACGGCGGCCCCTTCCACTCGCAGAATCCCGAGATGTGGTTCGTCCATAATCCCGGCCTGAAAGTCATCTGTCCTGCGACGCCCTACGACGCGAAGGGACTAATCAAAGCCGCGATCCGCGACAACAATCCCTGCGTCTTCTTCGAACACAAATATCTTTACCGCCGCATCAAAGAGGAAGTCCCCGCGGAAGATTACGTCGTTCCGATCGGAAAGGCGCGGGTGGCGAGGGAAGGCACAGACCTGAGCCTTATCACCTACGCGGCCATGGTGCACACCGCACTGGAAGCAGCGGAAATTCTGAAGAAAGAGGGAATCGACCTCGAAATCGTTGACCTCCGTACCGTCTCGCCCTTGGATCGCGAAGCCATCGTGCAAACCGTGAAGAAGACCAACAAAGTCATCATCCTCCACGAGCACTCCCGCACCGGGGGCCTCGCCGGAGAAATCGCCGCCATCATCAACGAAGAAGCCTTCGATGATCTCGACGGCCCAATCGTCCGTATCGCTGGCCTGGATTCCGCGATCCCGTTCTCGCCTCCGCAGGAGCATCATTACCTGCCGAAAGTGGAAGACGTAGTTCGCGAATCCCGTCGCCTGAAAGCGTACTGAAGGGTGCCCCATCCTTGTCGGGAATTGTGCGACAGGATGGGGATTTTGACTTTTGGTCGATTCTCCTGCGGAGCAACCCACGACGCTGCTCCAACCAAGAACAAGAGGTTGAGAGCCGGTAATATGTCATTTATGGCCGATGACACTTCGCGGATTCCTAGGCTCGCAGCCGCACTCGCCCTGATGGCACTCGCCGCCAACTGCTTCCTCAAATACCTCTGGTGGACGGCCTGCTACAGTGCATGGAATGGCATCCCCAAATTGGCCGAGCAGTGGAAAGCAGCTGGTGCTAATGCCTCTTTCAATGGCTGGAGCTTCATCGCTCTGGAAACTGCAACCGTCGCAATCCTCTTCGGGACGATCAGCTTGCGCTCTGCCGAGTTGTCAGGATTTTTCAAAGGTGGCGTGCGCCTCGCCGCATCCCTCATGACGACGCTCGTTGGAACGGCCGTTCTCGCCTTGGCGCTCAGCTGGTTCAAGCAGGGGATCCACTAGCCATCCCGCTAGCTAGCCTCCCGCCCCGCCCATCTGCAACAATACCTTCGGAGGATTCATGAGCAAATTTCTTCTGGGCTGCGTCGTCACTCTCCTGGTTCTCATCCTCGGCGGACTCGGCTTCGCCCTGCTCGGTTTCTATCCGACTGCGGCCAACGTCGCACCTCCGCATTGGGAGCAACACCTTGCGATGGGCGCCGCAGACGCTTCCATGGAGCGCCATGCTCCGCGCGTCACCAACCCGCTCATGCCCAATGACGATAACCTGATACAGGGCATCAAGCTCTACACGATGAATTGCGCTCTTTGCCACGGAACCCTCGACCACAAGCCTTCCACGCTCGCCAATTCGTTCTACCCGCCACCGCCAAATCTGGTTTCCGATCCGCCCGATGATCCCGAGTGGCACATCTTCTACACCATTCGCACTGGAGTCCGTTACACCGGCATGCCTGCCTGGGACAAAACTTTGACCAACGATGACATGTGGAAGATCACCATGTTCCTTTCTCACATGGACAAACTTCCGCCCGCCGTTCAGGAATACTGGAAGACGAGTTTCGGCACCGGACCCGAGCCCGAAAAGAAAGAACCATCGAAAAGCGCTGATCACGATCCCCACTAGGCCAGTCGATCGGCTGGCCTAGAGACAGCCGCCTCGGCTGTCCGGAGAAGGCAAAGCCGAGCGACGGCCTGAGAAGTTTTTCCAACAGGGTTTCTAAGCGTACGCCGCGGCATTTCTCCGTGAATTCTGCGGTAAGGTTCTCGGCTTGCAGCGCTGACGGCCGGAGCCCACCCGGGAACGCTATAATATTCGTTTGCGCCCAACCTCGTATGGAGAACTGTGGGCCTCAAGGAAAGCATCATGCCAACTGACATCGTCATGCCGCAGATGGGTGAATCCATCGTGGAAGGCACTATCACCAAGTGGCTCAAGAAGCCTGGAGACAAGGTCCAGCGCGACGAGCCTCTCTTCGAAATCTCGACCGACAAAGTCGATGCCGAAATCCCCGCGCCCGCCTCCGGTGTCCTTCAGGAAATCAAAGTCACCGAAGGCACCACGGTAGGCGTGAACACAGTAGTAGGTACAATCGCAGTCGATGGCGAAGCCGCGACAGCGAAGCCTGCCGCCCCAGCCAAAGCCGCACCCGAGAGTAACGCCGGCGTCCCGCCGGCTGGGGCGGGGCCGTCTCGCCCTCGCACCCCAGCACCGGAGACACAGCAGCAAGCGTCCGAGCCCCCAGCTAAAGACGACGAAGAAGAAACCCGCTCCTCCCCGCTAGTCCGTAAGATTGCTCGCGAGCACAACGTCGGCCTCTCGCAAATAACCGGCACCGGACTCGGCGGCCGCATCACCAAGCAAGACATCATGCAGTTCATCGAAAACCAGGGATCTCGTGTGGGGACGGACGCATTCGTCCGTTCCGCCGAGCGAAGCGAGGCGACTCCAACTCCCACAGACGCCGCTCCGGCGCCGCGCCCAGCAGCCCCTGCGCCGTATCCGGGCGATCTCGTGCCCATGTCGAACATGCGCAAGCTGATCGCCAAGCACATGATCGAGTCGCGCCGCACCAGCGCGCACGTTCATTGCATGTACGAAGTGGACTTCACCCGCATCGTCAACCTGCGCAACAAACTCAAATCTGGATTCGAGCAGCGCCACGGCGCCCGCCTCACCTTCATGCCCTTCTTCGTCCGTGCCGCCGTCATGGCCCTGCAGCAGTGGCCCATCATCAACGCCAACATCGAAGGCGATAACATCCACTACCACCGCAACATCAACATGGGCATCGCCGTCGCACTCGACTGGGGACTCATCGTCCCTGTCCTCAAGAACGCGGGAGACCTGAACTTCCTCGGCCTGCAGCGTGGCATCACCGATCTGGGCGAGCGCGCGAGAAACAAGAAGCTCAAGCCCGAGGATGTCGAAGGCTCCACTTTCACCATCACGAATCCCGGTCAGTTCGGCGCAGTCTTCGGGCTCCCCATCATCAATCAACCCAACTCCGCGATCATGGGCGTAGGCGGAATCACGAAACAGCCGATGGTGATCACCGACAAAGATGGTGCCGATTCAATCGCCATCCGCTCGGTAGTCCACCTCACTCTAGGCTACGACCACCGCCTCATCGATGGCGCAGTAGCCGACCAATTCATGGCGCAAGTAAAGAAGAACCTTGAAACCTGGAGCGAAGAAGTAGGTTGAAACGGGATTGACTCTCGAGCGTGCCCCACCCTTGTCGCGTTGTTTGCGACAGGGTGGGGATTTTGACTTCCTACTCCGAAGCAGCTGCGCCGGAAGATGTTGCAGTCCCACCCTTAGCCCAAGTCGACGAATTAAGACACTGGACCGTGCCATCGATGATTTTAGAGATACCCTCACGAAAGTTCTCCGCATTCACAATCTCCCGCGCCGCCACCGCATCCACGGTAGCCAACGCGTTTTCAGGAAATGACATCGCCGCATCTTTCATCTCGGATCCCGACTTGCCGCCAAACATCTGCTCGATCCCGCTGACCAAAGCCGGCACAAATGAAATCCCCCGCAATAATTGATTCAAAAAGATCATGCCTTCTCCTTTAAGACTCGTAAGATTCGCCCATGAGAACAAATTTAGATTTCATCCCCGATGAACCCAAGCTCGAAACTAAGAACCAAGAACCAAGAACTGAGAACTGAGAACTGCCCCCTCACTTCTTCCCGTTCCCCTTCCGACTCGCACTGTCATGCGCCTGAATCAGCGTCTTGATCTCATTCTGCCCATCGCGCAGTTCGCCCAACTGCACCTCCGTGCGAATCCGTGCCTCCGTGTTGGTTGCCGCGATCTGCTCCAGTCGCTGCACGCGTGCCTTCGTCGCCTCGATTTCCGTATCCTGTCTCGAGGAATTTCGCGCATCCTGGACCACGTACCCCGTAATCGAGAGCGCGACTGCCGCCAACGCGTTCAACGTCCGGCTGTCGAACTTCAGCAGCCTCTGCTCCTTTACAGCCTGCAGCTTCTTGTTCCAGGACTGGTCCAAAGCCTCAGCAAAGCTCCGCATCTCCGCGAGACGATCCAGAACTTCAAGTTGGAAATCCTTCGCGCTGTACGGATTGCCCAGCGTGGCCCTCTCCATCGCCTTATGGCGCTGCCTCAAATGTTGTCGTCATTCATAACGGATAATCCAAATGTAGCGCTGCCGTATACCTCGAATACCTCGGTGGGGAAGAGGCGTCATAAAAGCGCAGAAAGTAATTCTGTGTCCTGACGAACCCGGGTAAGGTAAACGCCTGCGTGCCGAATCTTCCCGGCAGATTCCTATCGTTCGCCGCCCCCCCGCCATAATCATGGGCGCGAACTTCCGCAACCGTGGTGGTATTCGCCCCACTTTGCGGCGGAACAGGTGTACCGGAAGCGAGCCCTGTGCCCATCACTAAAATCAGCGCCCAATAAAGAAGCCGCCCTATAGGGCGGCGGCCTGCATCACGCATCGTAATCCTCCAAAATCTCGATCCGCCCGTCCCCCGAAGCGAAGCCAGGGCAAAGATCCATGAAGGATCCAGCCGTGCCTCCCTGCTCCTCTGTGCCCTCTGTGGTGAGCTCGAGTCACCGATGATTTAAAAATCTCTCCACACTCTCCACGTACACATCTGCGAAATCCGCCACCGGCCTCCGCGATTCAATCATCTGCACCGCGTCTTCCACCTTCCACCCCATCGATCCCAACACCGCCAGCGCCATCATCGGCGCCCGATGCACCCCCGCCGCGCAATGAATAAACACCTTCGCCTCCGGCCTCTGCAGCGCTCCCATCGCGAAATCCACCCCGCGCTCGAACAACTCCGCCGGCTTCTCCGAGAAATCGTCGTCCGTCGGATTCCACAACACCTCGACCCCATGCTCCCGCCCCAGCGGCGTGTCATCGAACTCGATCTGCATGTCGATGACGTGGGTGATCCCTTCCCGCGCCACCTTCCCCATATTCTCCGAGTTCCAGATCCCTCCCCCCACCGCAATCCGTTCCGTCAGCCAGGTTATATCCATCCGTCTTTCCGCCCATGTCCGTGTAGGGACCAACGCCTTCGTGCGTCCCCCGATGCGTAGCGAGGGCCTTTTCCGCGGCCCCACCCACACCGAAACCAGCTCCCGCTCCACGTGCCCTCACAATTCTAAGGTATGCCGAACTTCGCCGTGCCTCTATGCGCCCTCGGAAACCAAAACTCCCGAGGGTGCCCCACCCTTGTCGCGTTTTGTGCGACAGGGTGGGGATTTTGACTTCCTCTGTGTTCCTCCGTGCCCTCTGTGGTGAGTCCTGGTCGCAGACCATCGCAGCGACCAACGAAGATCGCTCCCTATTCCACCTCCAGCACCGTCACCGTCTTCTCATCGCCGCTCTCCTCCGAACCCTCACCCGCTTCTGTCTTCAGCTGGATGACCACCACATCCTCGTCCTCTTCCTTCTGCAACTCATCATGCACCAGCGGACGCTTCGGAATATTCAACCGGTCCAGCAGCGTCTCCGCCAGAGAGTCTTCATCCTTGCTCGTCTGATTCTCGTCCGTCGACAGTGGGTACACCCCTGCCATCTCCAGCAAATACTTGGCCGCTGCCAGTTGTCCTTGCGTTGCCTGAAGCATCACTGCTTTCATGATGCCTTTCGCTCCCGCCTTCACGATCCCCGCGATGTCTTCTTTGACCTTCGCTGGATCCAACGGCTTCTTTGCCGTATTTCTCTTCGCTCTCCACCCGTACTTCACCGCTGTTATTGTTATGACGATGACTGCTCATGACTCCTCCGACAAATTCAGAATGATTTCCTTCGCGTATTGCAATTACTTCCCAAACCCTCATCCACTGACTCGAAGCTCGAGGCTCATAGCTCGTGGCTAAAGAAAAAGCCCCGCGTCAGATTCCCGCGCGATTGTTCGCGGGAACCGAACGCAGGGCTCGTTTCTCTCACGATGACCTGCCGTCAGCTATTTAGTTTTCCTGGATCCCAATGATTACTGGGTGCCCCACTTCTGGCCGATGTTTCCAGACGTGGGGACTTTCAGAATCTGCACGTCGACCTTCGCCGTGGACCTCCCTCCGCTTTCACAGATTTTGCGTGATGTCGTCGTCTACGACCGCACTGTCCCACTGCCGGAAGTATCCTTCCTCGCAGCCCGACTTCAGCACGCCCCCATTCTGCATCACAACGCTCACCTTCCCTGTGAAGCGAAGCGACAACAATAAGCGCTCCATGGATGCCGACAAGACCTCGGCGGCCTTCACTTTCCGCCGAAATTCACCGAAGCACCTCTCTTCATTGAAGTTATCTGGTTGACTCATCATGGCCTTTTACCATAGAGCGTATTGGTCTCTCAGATGCCGCGATCCTATAGCTGTGAATTTTCTCAGGCAAGCTTGGGTGAACATCCCTTGCCTGTGGAAGATTTTTCCCTTGCAGTTTCAGTATCTTGTCGCCAAAAACGCGTGATTTTTTCTTGCTCGTTTCTTCATTCATGCACCGAGAAGAGATCGGGGGCTGGTTGCTTCTGGTACCTTCGTGCCCTTCGTGGTTCAAGCTCTTACTTTCCCTTCGCGCGAGAACACCCTTCTCGAAAAGTACGGATTCTAACTCACCCACCCATCGCGATTCCCTACGGGCGTCCACCCACCGAGCAGTCGCTAACCCCCGTCTTTACAAACCTTTTACAGGGGTTACCCCCTTCCGGACCCCTCATAACCCAGTGCTATACTCCGGCTAATGAAGTTCAAGGCCCTGCAAGACAATCTCCGAAAAATCCTTTGGGATCGCATTGAAGCAGGTGAATTGACCGGCCTCCGCCTGGCACAGCAAACCGGATTCAAACAGGCCCACATCTCCAACTTCCTCAACCGCAAGCGCGGCCTCAGCATCGAGGGCATGGACAAGGTCCTCCAGGTCCAGCATCTCTCCGTCCTCGACCTGCTCGATCCCACCGAGGTCAACAAGCGCGCCACCGTGGTTCCCCCCAGCGCCGACGATTTCGAAAACGTCATCCTCACCGATTCCTCCACCGCCGCCACCCAACCCCTCATCCCCAGCATGCATGTCAAGGACATCTTCAAATTCAAGAAATCCTTCCTGCACAAACTGAAGCCGGAAACCGAAGGCGCACGTTCCGGCTGGCAGCGCTTCGTCCTGATCAAGTTCGATGCCCGCGACGCCCAGGCTATGTCTCCCCGCCTGCTCCCCGGAGCCACGCTCCTGATCGACCGCCATTACAACTCACTTAAGCCTTATCGCAAGGGCGAATTTAATATGTACGCTGTTCTGAAAAACGATAATTGCACGATCCGTTACGTCGAAGTCGCCGGGAGGCATCTAATTCTTCGCCCCCACAACCAGTCCTCTCCCCTCGAAGTCCTCCCCATCGCCGACGGCAAATCCCCCGAGGACTACGTAGTAGGCCGCGTGTGCCAAATCAGCCTAGAAGCGTAAGGTTCGTGTAGTGCCGCAGAATCTATCAGAAGAAAACCCAGAGGGTACCCCACCCTTGTCGCGATTTGTGCGACAGGGTGGGGATTTTGACTTCCTGGAGAACATAGAACTCGTGCGGCGACGGACGCATTCGTCCGTCGCCCGAAGCGAAGCGAGGGCCACCGATTCAGTGTCCAAGCGCCCTTAGAAGTTGAACTTGAATCCCAACTGCACCTGCCGCGGCCCCACTGACGTCGAAAGAATCTTCCCAAAGTTCGGATCGTCCACCGACGTGATCGGTGCTTGAAACACGGGATGGTTCAATGCATTCTGGGCTTCGATGCGAACTTCGAAGTTCATCTCCTCGCGTATCAGGAACTGCTTCCCCAATGACAGATTGGTCGTGAAGTGCCACGGCGACCGTACGCTTCCCAGCGCTCGCGGAGCGTTGCCCAGCGTAAAATCGTCCGGGCGCTGGAAAACGGTGTTGTCCACAAAGTAGTTGTCCACGAAATCCGACCCGTGATTGCGCTGGGGCGTTCCCACGATGTTGGGTCGCTGCGTGCCATACGTAGGAATTGGATTTCCATCTGCGACGTTGAAGGTTAGCGGCCGTCCATCGGCGATACGCCAGATGCCGTTCGTCTTCCATCCGCCGATCAGCGTCTCGGCCCATCGCGGCATGTTCCCGAACAATGCCCGTCCACGCCCAATCGGCAAATCGTAGCTGTAGCTGATTTGAACAACATGTGGGATGTCGAACGTCGAGAGGCTGCGCTCGAGCCATGGCTTATTGGGATCCTGCAAGCCAGAGAAACTTCCCAGCCATGTTACGTTGTCGTCGGCTTGCGACGCGTTATCAATCGATTTCGACCACGTATAGGTAGCAAGAAACTGCAACCCGTTGGAGAATTTCTTCTCGGCGAGCAACTGCAACCCGTGATAAATGGAACTGCCAATCATCTGCGGTTCCGTAGTAACTCCGGTGAACTGCGGATACGGCAGCAACAACTGAAGATACGGAATCTGTGCGAAGCTGCTTCCGATGGTGCTGTTGGGGTCGGTGATCGATCCGGCAAAGGGATTGTCCACCAGGGTGTTGATGCACGCAATCGTCAGGCTTTGGCACGGATTCGACGCATTGGGATCGCCAACCGGCAAACCCTCCACCCACGGCCCTAGATGATTGATGTAGTTGGACCCACTGAAAGGAAGGTGCGTTCCTTTCTTCCCAATGTATTCCACGTTGATCAGAATATTGCTCCGCAGTTGCCGCTCGATCCCCAGACTCCAGCTCTGCTCGTACGGCGTCTGGTTCGCGCCTGGAGTGCGCAACGGGCCGTTGGCGGTGAAGCCCACATCATTCCTGAGCCCAAGCGCACTTCCCGGGGGCTGAATCAGTCCGTTGACAAAAGGATTCGTCAGGTGCGCGTAGGGACTCGCGTGGTCGACGGGATTAGCGGTGATCACGTTCGTGGTTTGGTTAAAACCCTGACTTCCGTACGGCGCAACACCGGTCACTCCCGACCGGGATTGTCCGTAATAGATCCCATATCCCCCGCGTACCACCATGTTCTGAGTGAACTGGTACGCAAGGCCAAAACGCGGCTGAAAGTCGTGCCAATCGGTCACATAGTTGGTGCGCTGGCCCGACGAGGCAAAAACTTCGCCGCCCTTCAGGTTGAGAGTCACCGGATTGCCAGTCACCGGATCGTTATACCCGACGCTTCCGCCGTTCAACGGACTCGTTGCGTTCGCATCAAACCAGTCCTGACGGTTGTAACGGTCTGTGCGCGGCTTGGTCACGTCGTAACGCAGGCCGAGGTTCAAGGTCAGTTTTGGAGTTGCCTTCCAGTTGTCTTGCCCAAAAAAGCCGTACTGATAGTTTGTGGTCGCAGGACGAAACTGGATTTCGTAATACGAACCGCATCCGTTCCCGCCACAACCCTGGGTCATCTGACCCATTAGAAAACTCGCCATGGGATCGCCACCGCAAGAGTCCAGACCGCCTGGACACGCGTAGGAGCCGTCGGCATTGAAGGTGAAGAAGCCAACAGGCGCGTTGGTCTGTATGTAATTGATCTGGTGAATCCGGCCGTCGAACCCGAACTTGAACTCGTGGGAACCATGCACCTTGTCCAGCATGACCGAGAGTTGTCCCGTGTCTTGACCGAGCCGGTAATTGCCATAAGGATCGGTGCCGATGTTGGCATAGCCGGCGCTGGCGTACTGATCGATGAAGATCGCCGGGACTCCCTTGAAGCCGTTGCTTTGCAAGTACGAGGGAAATCCAAGGGTGCCCAGAGGATCATTCACTCCGTGAGGATTGTATGCATCGATGTGCCAGACTCCGCGCGTGAACCCCAACGTCGCATTCATCAGCAAGCTTGGGCTGAACGTATGCGTATCGTTAATGGCGAACGTATGCGCGTTGGTCCAACCCGGCCCACCCTGGCATGGATCGGCGAAGTTCTTGAAACAGTCCAGACCTTTGTAGGCGGGAGTGTATTGATACGCAAACTTCGCGCTCATCAGATTGTTTTGCGTAAAGCGATGGTCGATCTTGATGTCGAACTGGTCATTCGCACTACTGTTAGAACCAGAACCGAACCAGTTATTGTAGATGCCCCCACTCGGGGCATTTGGCTCTGGAAACAGAGCCATCATCTTCAACGCCACCGGATCCATCAGATTGCCCGGTACGGCTGAAGCCGGGCCCGGACTGATGTACGTTCCCATGTTGTTGCGGGGAATAAACGTACTCCGCACGATGCCACCGGCATTGGCATCGTAAGTACCGGAATAGGGATCCCAGATCTGGCCGGCCGCGACTGAGCACAGTCCGCTTGCATCGAAGGTTCCTCCCTGTGCGCCGCACACTTCCCCAAAATCGCCGGTGCGCATCGCATCGGTGGGAACGGCCGCGTTCGATGTGCTCAATCCCTTAGAGCGAACGCCGTCGTAATCCACGAAGAAGAAGGTTTTGTTCTTGAAAATGGGACCGCCGAGGGTGAATCCGTAATTGTTCCGGCGTAGCGGCGGGATGGGATTGCCCTGGCGGTTATTGAACCAGTCGTTCGCGTCGAGACTATCGTCGCGGAAGAACTCGTAACCGCTGCCGTGAAACTTGTTCGTCCCTGACCGTGTGATCACGTTGACCACTGACGCACCGGAGAAACCATACTCGGCGCTGAAGTTCGTCTGCTCTACCTTGAACTCCTCGACCGCCTCCGGCGACGGAAGGTATGTCACCTCCGTTATGCCGCCGTTCGGTTCAGAATTCGTTACCGAGGCGCCATCAGTCAGAATGTCGGCAGTCGATCCGCGGCTGCCGTTGGAGACAAAGTTCGTCCCCGTGCAAGTCACGTCGCACTGGTCATCCATTTCGGTGACACCCGGCGCCAGCGAGGTCAACTCAACCACATTCCGGTCGATCAGTGGCAGATCGTTGATGAACCTGCGATTCACCACCTGCCCCGTCTCCGCGTCCTCCGTCTGGATGGTCTGCGCCTGCGCCCCTACCTCTACCTTCTGGCTGATGCCTGCCACCTTCAACGTCAGGTTCGTCGTCCGGTTCTCGTTGATGTCTACCTTGAACGCGGCACTGATGACCTTCTGAAAGCCTTGCACCTGTGCCGTAACGGTGTATGTGCTCGGCGGGATCGAACGAAACAAATACCGTCCGCTACTGTCAGAAGTTGTTCTGAATTCGAATCCTTTTTGCTGGTCGGTCAGCACCACCGTCGCCCCTTGCACCAGGGCGCCGGTGCTGTCGGTCAATTCTCCGCTGACCGTTCCGAAGTAAGCCTGCGCGCAAACCAGCGAGGGCACTACAAGCGCGATGGCGACGAGACACGTGCAGAGCACGAAGCGTGAGGTCTTTCGCATAAGCGAGACGGATGCTGGCATGGGACCCTCCTAATGTGCGATCGAAGCTGACACAGCCACGGAAGACTTGCGGTGGTTATTCGCCGCCATCCTACACAAACCTCGCTTCCCGCGCCATAGCAAAAATGCACGCAAGAAACGATTTAATACAATTATTTTCTTGAAAGTTGTGATGTAGGAGTGCTAGTGCCGGGATTCGTTCCGCCTCAATCACCCCGCGCAGGAATGTGTGATTTTCACAGCGTGAAAAACAGAGATGCGGTTCTGCTTCAACTGCAGGCCGTTTTGGTAGCGCCGGCGTCCCGCCGGCTGTGGCGTGGGCGTCCCGCTCGCGCACCCCCCGACGAACGAAAAGAAGGAACTACATCGCGGCCTGCACCGGTTCGACTTGCTCCGATGCATCCGGCTGACTTAGCGGAATGCTCACCAGCACTCGCGTCCCGGCCTCGCACGAACTGATCTCCAATTCGCCGCCAAACGGACGCAGCCGTTCCCGCATCGCGCGAATGCCGAATCCCGACGCTCCCGCCTGCACCGCCGCGAGGTGTTCCCGGGAAATCCCTTTGCCGGAGTCCTCGATTTCCATCGTGATCGCTTTCGGCGCGCGCGCGATCCGGATCGAAGCCCGCTTGCTTCCGGAATGGCGATGAATGTTGGTCAGCGATTCCTGCACCACGCGGAACACAACCAGCTCGAGTTCGCGCGGCAATCGCCCGAATTCTTTTGAGATATCGAAGTCAATCGCGATCCCGCTGCGCTCCGACACTCCCTGCACATACCAGCCGATCGCCGACGATACTCCCGCCTCATCGAGCAGAGGAGGATGCAGCAGGTAAGAAGTCGTCCGCAATTCCTGATGAAGCATCTGCACCAGTTGTTGGCTCTCTTCCACCTGGTGGGCAAGCTCCGGTGCTACCTCGCGAATCTTCCCGCTCTGCGCCTGTTCCCCCAGGTTCGCCAGTTCGAGCCCGATCGCAGTCAGGATCTGCCCCGAGCTGTCGTGCAGTTCGCGCGCGATCCGGCGGCGCTCGGCGTCCTGCAATTGCATCAGGTGCCCGGAAAGCAATCTCACCTGTTCCGCAGTGCGCGCCATTTCCAGGTTGCGTTTCTGCAACTCCAGCGTCCGCGCCTGCACCACGCGGTCCAGATTCTCCGCCAGTTCCCGATGCCGGGCTTCGCTGGCGCGCAGCGCGAGTTCGGTCGCTTTGCGCTCCGTGACATCCCGCACTGTTCCGGAGCAGCCGACAAATTTCTTTGCCGAGCCGTCGAATTCGAATTCCGCAGCCGCGTATATTTCCACCCAGCGCGCCGACCCGTCGGGCAGCACAATCCGGTATTCCCCGAAATGCGTCCTCGGCTCCGCGCTGTTGAAGTCTGCCTCAAACTCCGACGACATGCGCGCCAGATCGTCCGTATGGAAGTGTTTCAGGATTTCCTGGGTCGGAAGGGAATTCGCCGTGATCCCGAAAATTCCTTTGAAGGTGTCATCCCAACTGCCGTTATTCGCAGTGGCGTCATAGCGCCACCACGCCATCTGCGCAGCGTCCAGCGCCAGTTGGCGCTGCTGCCACAGCCGCTCCCGCTCGGCTTGCGCTTGTTTGCTTTCGGTCAGATCGAACGTCGCGCCGGTTACGCCGACGATTTGCCCGTAGGCATCGCGTTGCGGATCGATCCTGACGTGATAGTGGCAAGGCCTGCCGTTCAGCAAGACGGTCATTTCACCCTGATAACTCACGCCTGTGCGCAAGACCTCCGCCTTGATTTCCTCCGTCATCTTCCAGTCTTCCGGGCGCTCCAGCAGGTCCCTGTCGCGCTTGCCGAGGATTTCAACAATGTTGTGAATGCCCCGCGGATTGTGCACCCACCGGTAACGCAGATCGAGTCCCTGGTTGAAAACCGTGATCGGCGTGCCCCGCAGGGCGAC
This sequence comes from uncultured Acidobacteriota bacterium, assembly GCA_963836945.1. Taxonomy (GTDB): domain Bacteria; phylum Acidobacteriota; class Terriglobia; order Terriglobales; family Acidobacteriaceae; genus Sulfotelmatobacter. Next base: position 236,736 of record CAWILL010000014.1, on the reverse strand, counting down.
CCTGAAACGTTCGCTCGCAGACCGCAGCCGTTCTTCAATGACCTTGCGATCGGTGATATCGAGGAATGCTCCAACCGCTCCGCGAACATTTCCATCTTCGTCAAACAGAGGAACCGCGTGCCCGAACTCGTAGGTGGAACTGCCGTCTTCAAAACGAATTTCCAATTCTTTATTGCGGACTGGTTCTCCTGTCATGGCTGCTTCTTGCAGAGGCAGTTCTTCCGCCGCGAGTTCGCACCCGTTTTCGAAGACGCGGAAGTGTGGACGCTCTTCCGGAGGCGCAGACTGCGACAAGTTCGGACCGTACGGCATCCGCAGCAGTTCGTAGGCGGCGCGGTTGCTCGTGATCCTTTCGCATTTGCGATCGTGGGAAAAGAAGACCGCGGCCGGCACGGCATCGAAAATTGCCGTCATGTCGTCGGCATGCACCTTGGCCTCGCCGCGCGCCTGTTTCAGATCTTCTTCCGTCTGTTTGAGCCGCGTGACATCCATGGCCGCGCCACTCATCCGCACCGGCTTTCCGGCTGTGTCAAAGTACGCCTGCCCTCGCGACACGATCCAGTGGATGCTGCCGTCAGGCCATACAGCACGCATCTCGATGCTGTAATCCTGATTCTGCGACAGGCTCATTTGGACGGCTTGATCGACGGTCTCGCGGTCTTCGGGATGGAGCACGCTCAAAAAGCGATCATGCGTCATCTCAGCGCCGGCAGGGATGCCGAACATCTCGAGACAACGTTCCGACCACACCAACTCCCCACTGAGCACGTCCCAGTCCCACGTGCCCATCCCCGCCGATTCGAGTATGAATAACAGGCGCTCTTCGCGGACGCGAAATTCTTCGCCCAGACGCGGTGCCGCGTCCTTGGTACCGCGACCCTTGTGCCCGGCCACCCTGCCATTCGAAGGAGTGGCTTCGGTCCTCCGCCGCTTGCGATTACGGACCTTGGATTCGGATTTGCGCACTCGGCTGAAACTCCAAGCCGAGTCTATTTCGCGCTTCTCGCGGCAACACTACAGCGTTCCCTGTATCCGAACGTAGGAAGGACAAGCGAAAACGATCGGGGTGCCCCACCCTCGTCGCGTTTTGTGCGACCGGGTGGGGATTTTGACTTTTCTATCCGGGAACTCGAGTGTGAGATTTTCAACCTCACCACGTTAGTGAACTTTCCCCGTTGCCAGAGTCACGGTAACCTGATCGTATTGCGACTTCTTCTGGCTAGTCGGATCTACCTGATACATGGTCACCGTCAGCGTCGTCGCAGTTTTCTTGTCCGCTGCCCCGGCGACTTTCACCAGCAGATAGCCATATCCCTGCAGCGACTTCACGAACGTGTGATCGCCAGTGACTTGCCCGGTAGCCGGGATGATCACCTGGTCGTTAATGCCGCCTGTTCCCGCAACGATGTATGGGATTTGTAATCCCGCGTGCGCAGCAGGCTGGCGCGTGTAGCGCTGGTAGCTGTGCGCATGCCCAGAGAGAAACAGATCGGGCATGATCCCAGCCTGTTGGCAGACGCCGTCAATATCAGCCAGCATCTGCGTACTGCCCGTGTGTCCTCCCGAGCTGAACGGCGGATGATGGGTCGCAACCACCAGCGCTTTCCGCGGGCCGCTCTTTCGCTGTTGCGCTAGCGCCTTCAGCGTAGCCAGCAGCCAGGTTTTCTGCGCCTGCCCCGGAATCGTCCCCGAGATGAATCCCGGATTCTCCGCCGCATTCGAGTACAGGCCCACAATTTGCACGTAGGGAGCATCCAGCAGCCAGTACACTGCGGGCTGGTTCATCGTCTGCCGAAAGATTGTTCCCGCGATCGGCGGAACGGATGGCGAAGGCGCGCAGAAGTTCGCCTGGAACGCCTTGCAGGTGGTCGGATCTGTCTTGGGAAACGTTTCGCCATCGTGGTTCCCCGGGATCGCAATGATCTTGCCCGGGTAATGCACATACGGCTCATAGAACTCCTGGCGGTAGCCGACATCCTTGTTTGGGCCGTAGATCACATCGCCCAGATGGAAGAAGAATGCCGGGGAACTGGCGGGAGCACTAATGTTGAAGTCGGTGGCCATGGCTTCGGCGACCGCTCCCTGCGGTGAGTTGGCGCCCTTTCCTGTGTCTCCTACGGCGTGAAAGCTGATGGAGCCCGAACTGGCGACATCCGTTTCCCCCTGCGCTCCAATCACATCCGCAAGCCTCATGGTGGGCGTTCGCTTCGCCGCTGGAATGGGCTGCAGATTCCCTTGGATGTAATTGAGAAGCTGTTTGCCGACACCCGGCACTGGCGTCCGAGCCTCCGGCGGCGTGGTGGTGAAAAAGGGATGCGCAAAGCGAAGGATGGGAGTCTTCCGGGCTGAGGTCTTGGTCGTCGTCTTGGTTTTCGCCATCGTTTTCTCCTCCTGAGCGTTTTAACAAAGGCACCTGTTGGCCTTAGAAACGAAATCTCACTTCAAATCCTGCAAGTCAGCCTGCAATTGCTGAAGGTTGAAGCCTTGCGGTGTCTGCTTTTTCTTCGTCAGATAATCGGGGCTGAGGATCGCGTACGCTTCCTCGCAATATGCCTCCCAGAACGACCACGTCATGCTCTGCAGCGCGCCCCAGGTCACGCACGTGACCCCGCGCGAGTCATAGGCCACGACCGGGATGGCGTGTCCTCCCCACGATCCCTTGGCCCCGTCGCCGGTCGTGCCGCCCGGTGGCACCGACCACGGCTGATTGTTCTGCACCTGCGCCTTCGCGCTGATCGGCAACTGCAGGCCGATGTAGCAGCCCTGAAAGATGTAGACCGAATCCATAATGTGGTTGTGATTGGCGGGCTCGAGCGCGACGTAGGCCCCGATCTTGTGTCCGGCGATGCCAGTTTGCCGCCAGTAGTTCAGGACATCGATCTCAACCGCGCCGTTGTCGTTCGCGCCGGTGGTCGGGTTGTAACCGGTGATAGCGGAGTACGCCGCGACGACCTGCTGGTCGCTGGGCGTAGCCATCTTCTTGCCGGCGTTGGCGGTCCATTCCATGATCAGGTGGCCCGCCGCCGCGCAGGTGCAGTCGCCGATCTGATCGTTGTCCATCATCCCCCAGGTTTTTATTTTGCCGCTGAGGTCGAAGCTGGCGGGAGGTGTCGGCAGTGCCGGCGTAATGTAAGAAGCCATCAGCAGCGTGCGCGGATCATGCCGTGCGACCTGCTTTCCCAGCTTCAGTTTCTGGGGATCGATGCGCGTGGGATCGTTGCGCAATGTGACATCCTTGCGCGAGTCGGGGACGTTGAAATCGACCTTCCGCAGAGCCATGCGAGATTCTCCTTTTTGAAAGACACGCCCGGTGGTTTTCACAAAACGGACGCGCCCAGCGTGTTATACGTGCCGATGAACTGGGACCGGAGCTAGAGGGGAAGAAATCCGCCGAATCTTAGACCGGGACGGAAGCAAGATCAAAGAAGAAGCAGAGTTGTTACGAAAGCCGGACAAGCCGGTTGTTGCAAAACGCTTGTCATCCTGAAGCTTGCGTTTTTTGCAGGCAAGGATCTGCTGCACCTGCCGGCAGTATCGATGCTGCCATCGGCTACATAGATCCTTCCCGGCAAAAGTCGCCGCTCAGGATGACAGCCCGGGGAGGCGCCTCAGACCAACCGTTTCATGGCACTAACGCCCCATACACCATTTCCCTCAGCGCCCGCCGATAATGTCCGGCCTGCACGAACGGCATCTGCAACATCATGACGGCATACATCTTTTCCTGCGGATCGATCCAGAAGTACGTTCCAGCGGCACCCGCCCAGAACGCGTCGCCGACCGACCCCGACACGGCCGTGTGTCCCAAATCGGTCCGTACGGCGAATCCCAAGCCGAAGCTCTGGCCGAGTTCTGGCAGCGGAGACAGATCCTGCGTCGCCGCGAGCAGTCCGACGCGGGAAGCACCCGGCGGAATTTGATCCGATCTCATCACTGCCAACGTCTTCGGTGAGAGCAGGCGCGCGCCATTCAGTTCGCCGCCATTGACCAGCATCTGACAGAAACGCGCGTAATCGGACGCCGTAGAGAGCAGCCCGCCTCCACCCGAAAAGAATTTCAGCTTCTCCTTGGTAAAGTCCCCAACTTCCCCAAACTGTGGACGCTTGCCCGTTGCCGCTTCCACCTGCGGTTCGACGACGCGTGGAGCCTGCGAGGCCGTCAGATAAAACGCAGTGTCGGGCATGCCGAGCGGCTTGGTAATTTTCTCCTCGAGGAAGCGGTCGAACGGCATCCCGGAAACTACTTCCACGATGCGTCCAAGCACGTCCACTGACATGCCATACTCCCAGGCTGTCCCCGGTTGGTGCGCCAGAGGCAGCTTCGAAATCTTGGTGACGAATTCTGCGAGCGTCTGGCCGTGGTCGAACAGGTTCGCCTGATTGTAGGCCTGATGCACCAACGTGTTTCCGAACGGACCGTAGACCAGACCGGATGTGTGGCGCAGCAAATCCTGCACGGTCATGGGCCGCAGCGAGGCTTCGAGCGCCAGCGTGGGCTTCCCCGTAGCCGGGTCCGTCTTCTCGACTCCGACTTTGACGTCGTTGAACTCAGGAAGATATTGCGCGACGGGCGCCATCACGTCGATCTTGCCTTCCTCCACGAGCATCATTACTGCGACCGACGCGACCGGCTTCGTCATCGAAAAGATGCGGAAGATGGCGTCGGGCTTCATCGGAATCTTCTTCTCCCGGTCCTGATAGCCGATCGCCTGGCGATAGACGATCTTGCCGTTGCGCGCGACCACGAGCACTGCGCCCGGTATCGCGCCCTGATCCACCTCCGACTGGAAAAACTGCGTAATGCGTGACAGGCGCTCGGAAGAGAATCCTGCTTCTTCGGGCCGGCTGATTTTGCTCAGGTCCTGGGCAGAAACCGAAACTGCGAGAGACAGGAAAATGCAGATTGCCGAAAGCCGCCAGCGATTCATCGATTGGTCCTCGTGGAGTGCGGCAGCATTCTACCGCGATATCCACCGCGCCGCCGTGACCGGCTGTGCCGGAGTTTGCGCCGGTACAAGAAACAGAAGGAGGACCGCAAGACTGAGGATTGCCTTCTTCATTTCGGCCTCCGGGATGGGCGCGATCCGAAGTATGAATGGCCGCCTGGGAGCGCCGGCTCGGAGGATGAACTTTCGGCTTTTCTTTGCGCTCTCGGCGGGATCTTCTCTGCGAACCCTGCGGTGAGATCTTTACCGCTGAGTTCGCGCAGAACTGCCGCTGAGATCGCGGAGAAACTTACCGGCCCCATACCAACATAGGACTCGGCAAGCAAGAACATCGCTTTTCCCGTTTGTGGACAAAACCGCGTCCGTACAAATTTGGGAAATCTCAGAGCGTGGTTGGCGCAGATTCTTTCGCCGCCCCCGCCATCTTAGGCGCACACTATTCCGTTGGAGGTACCTTCATGCCGGAACTTCGCCAGAATTTCATGACCAAAGAGTGGGTCGTGATTGCCACCGAACGCGCCAAACGTCCCGATCAGATGGCGATGCACCGCGAATCCAAACCGGCTGTTTCGTTTTCCGAGAAATGCCCATTCTGCCCCGGCCACGAAAGCCAGACGCCGCCCGAGATCCTGCGCCTGCCCGACGGAGAGCGATGGAAAGCGCGTGTGGTGCCCAACAAGTTCGCGGCACTCTCTCCCGACGTCCTGCCCGAGCGCACCATCCATCGTTCGCGCCGCTCGATGGGCGGATTCGGAGAGCACGACGTTATCGTGGAGACGCCCGATCACTCCCTGGCCATGGCGATGATGCCCGATTCGCAGGTCGCTGACATCCTTCGCATTTATAAGATCCGTCATGACCAGCTCAGCCTTGATCCGCGCATCGCCCAGGTCACCATTTTCAAGAATCACGGAACGGATGCCGGCACCAGCCTGGAGCATCCGCACTCGCAATTGATCGCCACGCCCGTCATCTCCTACCAGGTGCGGCAGCGTTTTCAGGAGGCGATGCAGCACTTTGACGATTTCGGATGCTGCATGTTTTGCCAGATCATCGACGAAGAACTCCAGGAGCAGAAGCGCATTGTGCTGACCAGCGAACACTTCGTCGCGGTTGAACTGTTTGCCTCGCCCGCCCCGTTTTGCACGCACATCTATCCTCGGCGCCACATGGCCAGTTTCAGCGATGTGAGCGCGAAAGAGATCCTAGACCTGGGACGCGTGCTGCGGACCGTGCTGGCCAAGCTTTACATCGGGCTGCAGAATCCCGATTTCAACTTCACCATCCGCACCGCGCCCGCCGAGTGCGTCGGCGTCCGCTACTTCCACTGGTACATGAGTGTGATTCCGCGTCTCACCCGCACCGCAGGATTCGAACTCGGTTCCGGCATGTTCATCAACACCGTGATCCCCGAAGAGGCGGCCGACTTCCTGCGCAACGTAAAGCTTGAAGCGACAGTGGGCGTGAGCTGAGGGTTCTGTTTAACAGAAAAAGACACACCATGGACTATTGTGATGCGAAGCGTTCAATGTCCACCTCCGAACACCATATTTCCAATACCGGACAGCCAACCGCACATTCCTGGCCCCTATTCCCACTGCGGGAGAAATGCATCAATTAGATAGAGACTTCGCCTTTGGCGGAGCGACTGCAAGCTTCTTAGGTTTGCCGGAGTGCTGACCGGAGGAGATGGGCATGTTGATCCGTAATCTCAAGTACAGCGTGAGATTTCTTATCAGAAGTAAGGGCTTTTCATGTGCAGTCGTGGCAACGCTTTCGGCCTGCATCGGGGTCAACGTCGCCATCTTCGCGATCGTCCACTCTGTTCTACTGCGACCGTTGCCGGTTCCTGATTCAGAGAATATTGTCCTGATGTCGAATCGGTATCCGAAGGCCGGAGTCGGGGAACAATTTATCAGTAGCTCGGGGGACTATTTTGACAGGCGCGAGAGGGTCACAGCCTTGACCGAGCAGGCTGCCTTCCGGTTCTCCAACAAGACGATCGACATTGGCGGCACAGCACAGCGGGAAATGGCGATGACCGCAACACCATCGCTCTTTCATTTGCTGCAAGTCGCCCCGCTCGTGGGCCGTACGTTTAGCGAGGCGGAGGGAGCGATCGGGGCGGAGCAGAAAATCATTTTGAGTTATGGGCTGTGGCAACAGATCTGCGGAGGCAATCCTGGGTGCCTGGGAAGCGAAGTTCGGTTGAACGGACGCCCGTTCACTGTTGTAGGTGTGATGCCTCAGAACTTTGTGTTCGTCGATCCGGAAGTGCGGATGTGGATTCCGGCAGCCTTCACCGATGAGGAGAAGACTGTTCATCACAACAATGATTGGTACAACATCGGCCGCCTGCAGCCAGGAGCAACGATTCAACAGGTACAGGCGCAAATTAATGCGCTCAATGCCGCCAATCTGGAGAAGTTCCCCAAGTTCAAAGAGATTCTGATCAATGCGGGCTTCCATAGCTCTGTCGAACCGCTGCAGGAGATGGTAGTCAGGGATGTGAGGTCCGGATTGTATCTGTTGTGGTCCGGTTCGATATTCGTGCTGCTCATCGGCGTATTGAACGTGGCAAATTTGGCATTCGCTCGGCTGACTTTACGAAAGAAGGAATTTGCGACACGGTTGGCATTGGGTGCGGGACGGTTGCAACTGTTGCGGCAATTCGTGGCCGAGAATCTGCTTCTTGCCGTGGTCAGTTGTGTGGGCGGAGTGATGATAGGCGCCCTCGCACTGCGCGCCATAGCGTGGATCGGAGTGAATCGCTTTCCACGCGCGTATGAAGTGCGCATCGATTCCCAGGTCATCTGGGTTGCCGTGTTGATGGCGGCGGCCGCCAGCATACTACTCAGTAGCCTTTCCGTCGTGGGAATTTCCATTCGAAGATTTCACACCTTTCTGCGCGACAGCGAAAGAACCGGTACAGGTGCGAAGGCACGGCCGGTGCGCCAGGTATTGGTCGTGGCACAGATCGGATTCGCTTTCGCCTTGCTGGTGGGTGCTGGATTGTTGTTGGCGAGCTTCCGCCACTTGCTGAAAGTCGATCCGGGCTACAGAACGGACAGCGTTGTGACCGCGTCGCTAAGTGCTCCGACGGGTAAGTACGACGACACGCACCTGGAGATGCTGGTGCGTCGGTCGCTCGAGGCCGTGCGGCGAATTGCGGGTGTGGCCGCGGCAGGAGCAAGCACAGTCGTTCCTCTGGGAGGTCAATACGATAACAGCGTGATCCTGGCCGAAGGCTATGCCATGAAACCGGGCGAATCGGTCATTTCTCCCATTCGTCTTTCGGTTACGCCCGGATACCTGGAGACAATGGGGATTTCGTTGTTGCAAGGACGCTTCTTTCGCGACAGTGATGATGGCAATGCGCCCCGCGTGGTTATCGTTGACGAAAGACTCGCCAAACGCTTTTGGCCTGGTCGAGATCCGATCGGACAAAGAATGTTCGAACCAGATGCCGGCGCTCTTGTCATCAGTGATCGAACCATTCGATTTACCGTTGTGGGCGTCGTGCGCTCGGTGAGACTGGAGGACCTTTCCGGCAAGGGGAATCAAGAGGGCGCTTATTACTTTCCCTATTTCCAACGTCCCTCGAACAATTACACGATAGTTGTGAGGACCGCAGGAAACGCCGCCGCCTCCGTATTACCGGCGATCCGCACCCGGATTGCGGCCATCGATCCGGAGATGCCCTTGTTCGATATCAGGACGATGGCGCAGCGTGAAGAGCTTTCGTTGTCGTCACGGCGGACCTCGATGTTGCTGGGGCTGGCCTTCGGCGTGCTGGCGCTCTTGCTCGCAGCTTTCGGAATTTACGGAGTTCTGGCTTATTTGGTAGCGCAACGGCGGAAGGAGATCGGGATTCGAGTTGCGTTAGGCAGCACAAATTCCGGGATCGTGAAGCTCGTGCTGCGCGAAGGACTCGTTCTGGTCGCGGCAGGATTGATGCTAGGTATCGCAGGTTCGATTTCCTTGCGCTCGGTGGTTCAGAACGAGATCTATGGGGTCGCTCCCCTCGATCCGTTGGTTTTGGGCTGCGTCGCAATCTTGTTTGCGGTGGTTGCGCTCGCGGCATGCATCGTGCCCGCGCGACGTGCAATGCAAGTGGATCCGGCAATCGTGCTGAGCGAGCAGTAGCAGTGAAGAAAAAATTGCGCGATCAGATCCAGAAGTCGCGCTCGGCGGTTGGGGCGCTGCCTTGCCCGGCGCCTGCGGCGTGGCCCAGGCTGGGCTCCACGCGATTTCGGCCAGCGGCTTTGGCGCGGTAGAGGGCGGCATCGGCGCCGCTCAGAGCCTTTTCGAGATCGGCGGAGTTTTCTCCCGTCGCGACCCCCAGGCTCAGCGTGACTTGGACGGGTGCGCCTCCCGCCATGATGCTGCAGCTAGCGACGTGCGTGCGGACGCGCTCAGCTAGTTCCCAGGTTTCTCCCAGTCCGCAGCCGGGAGCAATGATCAGGAATTCCTCTCCCCCGTAGCGTCCGACGGAGTCATACGGTCGGACCATCGCGGCAATGCCACTGGCGATGATGCGTAAGACGGCGTCGCCGGCGGCGTGTCCGCGGCTGTCATTTACCTTTTTGAAGTGATCGACATCGATCATGATCACGCCGACAGGCTGATGATCGCGCTCGGAGCGGAGCAGTTCGCGCTCCAGAATCTCAAGGATCGCCTTGTGATTCCACAAGCTAGTCAGGCTGTCGCGCGAGGCCTCACGGCGCAGCGCCTCTTTCGCATGCATCATCCGGCTCTGCGTCACCAGCATCCGCGCGCTCGAAGTGACGAACGACAGCAGTACCACCAAAGCCGCCAGCATCAGGCGCTGTTGCGCGATGCGCAGCGACATGATCAGCACCAGCACGGGGTAGAGCAGGTAAGAGATCTCGGCGGAGATCCATTTTTCACGCTGGGGCGGTTCCAGCGGAATCACCGGAGCCTCAGCCTGCTTCCACGCGGTCGCGATGAGCATCGGGACCACCAGCAGAATGCTCCAAAGCAAATCGAACCACTGTCCGGTCTTCAGGCTCTCCCCGGGGCCGTAGTAGTAGAGGGCATCGGCGCATCCCGAGAGCGAGAGAAATAGTCCCATCGATCCGAAGAGCACCCGGACATCGCGCGAGTGGGCGAAGATCGATCGCAAGACAAACGCCAGCGCGACCAGCGCATACCCTCCGAAATACGGCGCCCACACCTCATGCGAAAGTCCAGTGGAAGACTCGGACTTGGGCAGGTAAAAGAAATACACGTAGGCCGCGACGCAGATCAGCATCCCCTGCACGAAATCGAGTACACGGATGGCATCGATGCGCCCGGTTTCGTGCTCGGGATCGAGGAATAGCGCCATGGCCAGAGGCGCAAACCAGAAGCAGAACAAGAGATTGGCGACCCAGGAAACGACCGGAGTGCGCGCGAGATCGTTGTAGACGCCGAGCCCTTGCGCGATCGCCCAAAGTCCGTAGGCGGCTACACCCAGGCGCCAGAAGGCGCGCGCCATCCCCTCGGAGCGATCTGCGGCCAGCAGCATCGAGCCGATCACCAGGACGCCGAGCACCAACTGAATCAGGTCCGAGAGGAATGGCCCCGGACTATTGGCGCCGAGGGTGACACACACAACTACGTGGGCCAGCCACAAAAGGGCCGCGACCGCCACGATGATGCGTGAACGAGACAGGGTCATCTTTGTACTGATGGCCGACCGGAGGGGAATCCCGGAACATGTTCGAACTGTCTTACTTACGAAGTTGCACGCCCTTAGGCGCTGAAGACCTATCAGTATGAGACCGCGCATCCTCTAATGCATGTGCCCATGGTACTCGACCGAATGGTTACCGCAAGGCCGAAATTAGCCCCAATTCTGGAGCAACGTGCTGAGGATTTCCACAGCATCGCCCAGTTGGGAAAGTTCGTCGGGAGTGAGTCGCTCGAGTTGCGAGGCGAGGTAGGCGATGCGCATCTCGCGGCCTTTCTGCAGCAGGCGCGTGCCCTTCGGAGTGGCCACGATGCGCAGGCGCCGCGCATCTTCGGGATCTTCGGTGATCTCGACCAGGCGGCTGCGTGCCAGGCCCGAAACGATGCGGCTCATCGTGGGCGGCTTGACCTGCTCGGCGGCGGCCAGTTCCTTTAGCGTCTTGGGTCCGCCGAAGACGAGCACGGATAGCGCGGAAAGACGCGCGGGTCCTTCGCCGGTGGCGATGTCCTGCTTGCGCACGCGCCGCAGCAGATGAATGGCGGCCGAATGCAGCCGGTCGGCGACGCTGAGGACGGCATTGTTGACTGATGATTGCCGATTGCTGATTGGGGAGGGGCGTGGCATGGAGTTTATTTCTTAGAGTACCTTTCTCTGCGTCCTCTGCGGCTTTTCTCAGCGATCTCGGCGGTTAAAGTTCTTTCTACCCCCTAAGATCAAATTTTTCCAACCAAAGCACTTGACATTCACTCTTGAATATAGTTAGCTATGCTAACTAATTTAGTGACGGAGGTCAAGACCATGAGTGAAGGCCCGGGAATCACCAGGCTGGGGCAGATCCAGATCAGGACGCATGATGTGGAGCGTGCCGCGGAGTTCTATGAAAAGGTGCTGGGTTTGAAGCTGTTGTTCAAAGCGCCGCCCGGACTGGCGTTCTTCGATTGTGGCGGAGTCCGGTTGATGCTGGACCATCCGGACAAGCCGGAGTTCGATCATGCCAGCTCGATCCTCTATTTCGCCGTGCCCGACATAAAAGCCGCTCACGCCGGGATGAAAGCCAAGGGCGTGCGCTTCGAAGATGAGCCGCACATGATCGCGCGCATGGCGGATCACGATCTGTGGATGACGTTCTTCCACGACACGGAAGACAATCTGCTGGCGCTGATGAGCGAAGTGAAACACTAGCATTCGAAATTTTCCATAGCTTTGTCATCCTGAAGCCCGCGTTTTGTGCGGGCTGAAGGATCTGCTGTCTGCGGCCAGCATTGGCGCTGACAGCAAGATCACATCCTTCGCCGCAAAACCCGCGGCTCAGGATGACAATGCTGTGGATGCGGCGAAGGTGGCGCATAATGATCGCCAGAGGTGGGCGCCATGATGCAGGCCACGTCCGGGAGGCGTCCGGCTTTGGACGACCTTGGTTCGCCTTAACGGTCGCCTTGGTGCTGCATGTCCTCGACGAAGCTTCGACCGGATTTCTCAACATCTACAACCCCACAGTGACCGCAATGCGGGCGCGCTTTGCGTTGTTTCCCATGCCCACGTTCGGATTTCGCGCGTGGCTGGTGGGGCTGATCGCCGGCGTAGCGCTTTGTTTTGCGCTGACTCCACTCGCCGCGCGCGATGCCCGATGGCTTCGTCCGCTGGCATGGTTCTACGCTGCTTGTCATGTTCTTCAACGGCCTCGGACATACCGCGGTGACGATCCTCGGGCACACGGTTGCAAGCGTGCCCGTCGCGCGACCGGCGCCGGGATTTTATTCTTCGCCACTGCTTTTCATCGGATTTTCATCGGATCGGTGTGGCTGATGGTGCGATTGTGGAAGACGGCTTCCAGATCCCCCGCTCTAATCCGTTTGTCGTCCTGAGCAGCGCTTCTTGGTGCGAAGGGTTGTGCAGTTTTCTTCGACACCATCGGCTGCCAGTAGTTGTAGAGATCCTTCGCCGCCAAAGCCGCGGCTCAGGATGACAAGCGTGAAGGGGCCGTTACAAATCTCGCAACAGTGAGACGCCGCCGAGGTCCGTGGTCTAACGCCCGAGGTCTGCGGTCCGAAGTCCGAGGTCTGCTGCTCTGCTATCATCGCTACGAGAGTCATCCAACGTCGTCATGAATCGGGCAATCATTTGCAGGCTGCAGGACTTCGACGAAGACGACGAGATCCCCGTTATTTCCGGAAGAGGAGAAGGAATCATGGAAGAAGCACCCGCCACGGGTTCGGGCGCTGCCCGCCGTAATGAAGACATCGCACTCGATCTGATGAAGTTTGTCGCCATGACGACCGGCTACGGGCGAACGACCTCGACCGGCGTCGGATTCTCCGGCTCGGGATCCGCAGCCAAGCCGGAAGACTACGCTGACAAGCTGCTCGAGCTGTATGGCAGGTGTTTGGGCGCGGTCAGCGGGAAGAAGTAGCTCATAGTCAGTAACCTTTTGTGCGAGGCCGGCAACGACTGCGATGAGAGGACGCAACGAGTGACCGAGGCCGGGTCGGCTCCTTCATCCAGAAGCGGCGGGCGTGACGGGGGAGATGTAGAGCTTACGTGTCTGGGTAGCCGGATCGTTTCGTCCTCCTCATTTCTTCTCTCCGCCGGTGTATTCCATTCCCAACTGATCGAACAAAAAGCTGAAGATGTCCGCGTTCTCTTCGATGGCTTCGTCGAGGGCGGTGCCGATGCCGTGGCCTGAACCCGAAGAAGTCCGCAGCAGGATGGGATGGCCCGAGCTTTCGGCTGCCTGCAGCCGGGCGATCATCTTGCGGGACTGCATGGGGTTTACCCGGTGATCGTTCTCTCCGGTCGGCATCAGGATCGCAGGATACGCAGTTCCGTCCTTGACGTGGTGGTACGGCGAGTAGGCGTAGAGCGCCTTGAACTGCGCGGTATCCTTCACGGTGCCGTATTCTGTGGTATTGAACTGGCCGTTGGGGTCGAGTTCTACGCGCAGCATGTCGTAGATGCCCACGGAAGACACCACGGCACGGAACAGGTCCGGACGTTGCGTGAGCGCCGCGCCCATCAGCAGGCCTCCATTGCTGCCGCCAATAATAGCGAGATGGGCGGGCGATGTGTATTTGTGGTCGATCATGTACTGCGCGCAGGCCAGAAAGTCGTCGAAGACATTCTGCTTGTGCGTGAGATTGCCGGAAGTGTGCCACTCCTCGCCGTATTCGCTGCCGCCCCGAAGGTTGGTGTCAACATAGACGCCACCGAGATCGAGCCATAGGCGCGCGAATGACCCCAAAAAATAGGGCTGCTCGCTGATGCCAAAGCCGCCGTATCCGGTGAGCAGGACCGGATGCGTGCCATCGAGAGTCGTGCCTTTGCGGCGAATGACGCTGAGCGGAATGCGAGTACCGTCGCGGGAGGTGGCGAAGTCGCGCACCACTTCAGTGTCGTCGTACTTCACGGGAGAAGTCTGGAACAAGGCGGTACGGGTGGTCTTGCCATTGGCTGCCTCGAAGCGATACCACGCGGTCGGTTCCAGGTGCGTGGACGCATTCAACAGGATATCGCCGCCGTCGAGCCGAACGATCTGGCCAATCGCAGAGACCGGCGGGACAGCAGGTGCCTCGAGCGTCTTGCCCTGGTGGTCGAACAGGCGCACGCGCGTCGGTCCGCCGAGAACGTCGACCACGAAGAGGCGGCCTGACGTAGGCACGAAGTAGTCGACGGAACCGCGAGCCGCTTCGTCCGGGCCCGTGCCGGGGCTTTGCGGCACGACTACCTTGGCCTGGGTGAGATCGGGTCTGGTCAGGGGCAGGCGCAGAATCTGTCCGCGGGGCGCGTTCTTGCGCGAGAGCAGGTAGAGCCAGCTGTCATCACCGTTCTCGCCGCTACCGAACGTGGCGTAGACGATTCCGTCCTCAAAGTGGGTGATCTGGGTCCAGTGGCCGCCGGAATCCATCACGTAGTGGGCGAACTGCCCGCCATCCCCATTGCCTACCGAGGCGAGAAGCCAGCGTCCGGCGTCGCTGGTGTGAAGCTGAATTTCTGCGATGCGGGGAAAATCCTTTCCGATCACATACGTATCCTGCTTTGGGTCGGTGCCGAGTTTGTGAAAGTAGACCTGCTGGTAGAAGTTCGCGTCCTCCGGCGGGCGCTCGTTCCCCTGCGGAAAGCGTGTGTAGTAAAAGCCCGAACTGTCGGCCTTCCATGCGAGGCTTCCGCCGGCTGTGGCAAAGTTCACTCGGGGAACGACGTCGAGAAGTTGCTTGCCAGTGGCGACGTCGAACACGTAAGCCGAGGAATCTTCCGAACCGTTCTCGGACATGGCGGCGGCGACGTACTTGGCATCCAGCGAAGGTACGTAAAAATCGATGGAGAGCGATCCTTTGGCACTGGAGGCATTCGGATCGATGATGATTCGTTCGCTGCCGGGATCGTCGGCCGAGTGCATGACCACGAGCATGGGCTGTTGCTTGGGTGGCTCGTCCTTCATGGCAAACAGCATGCCGGCACGGAAGTACAGGTAGTAGTGGGTAGGCGGAGTGGCGCCGATGAGGTCTTTCAGCCGCGCCTTGATCGCGGGACGCGAGGGCAGGTGATCGAGGTATTCGCGCGTGCGCGTATTCTGGGCCGCGCTCCACTGCTTAACCGCGGCGTCATCCCAGTTTTCAAGCCAGCGGTAGTCGTCAGTGACCTTGACACCTTGGTATTCGTCGACAACAGGATGCTTGGGTGTATCCGGCGGTTTCGGAAGAGAGGCGGTCTGCGCGGCGGCAGAGACGGCGAACAAAAGGAGGATTCGCGACCGGCGGGCGATTTTCATGAGCAGCCTCGGGGGAAAGCGCGGGAATTATACAACGGCGGATTGCGTGTCGTTGGTCTACCCAGGCATAAGGTCGCAGAAGGTGCGCTGCCAGGAGAAACAAGTGAAGAAACAAACCCGCGCCCTTGCGGGCGCGGTTTGAATTTGTCGAGAGCGGGAGGCGCTCGCGGCTAGAGTAACTCTTAACGGCGCTTCTTGCCCTTTTTCTTGACGGGCTTTTTGGCGGCCTTCTTGGCTTTCTTCTTGGGAGCCTTTTTGGCCGCTTTCTTTTTGGCCGGTTTTTTCTTGGGCGCGGGTTTCTTTTTGGCGGCCTTCTTCTTCTTCGCAGGCGCTTTCTTGGGGGCTCCTCCACCGCCGGAGGGCGGTGCTGGCTTCGGAGCAGGAGGAGCGGGGGCCCGCTCAGGTTCGGATTCGATTGACTCCGACGCCGGCATGCCGGGTTCTTCTTCCTCCTCCTCTTCTTCCTCGAAATCTTCTTCTAGCGGCTCGCTATACGCGCCGCTATCGCCGAATTCTTCTTCTTCATCACGTCCATAGAGCGTGGGGTCGTAAAACGTCATTGCTCCTCCTGATTTCAGTGGCGGCCGGGTGCTGATACGCCCTGGCTGCGGGCACGAGAGAATTAAAGGACAACAAAAACTTTTGCTGTAACGGCGCCGGATTATAGCACGACATTCGGTGAGGACTGCAAGGACTCTGGACACGAAGGCGCAAGCCGTGAGTTGCGAGAATGGAATCCGGCGTAGCGCCAACTTATCTTGGCCAACCGTATCGTGAAGCGTTCGAACTCAGGCATATCCTTAGGGAATGTAGGGTATCCAACCGTGGGCTAAACTCGTGGCATCTTAGGGTCGCGCCCACGTGAGCACCTCCCCCCTTTATGCCGACCCGACGTCTGGAAGATCGAATTCGCGAGTTGTGTGCACGAGCGCTTTATGAGAAAGAACCGGCATGGAGCGTCACCATCCACCAGTTGCAGATGGCAATCCATGAACACGTATTACGAGTGTCGAACGCGAGCACCGGCGCGGTAGTCACGGGTAGGCCCCTGATCACGGAACGGCGTCAGGTCTGAGCGCTTGAACCTCTATATCCAACAAAGAAAGGATGTTACACAGAAAAAGGCGAAAGCGGAGCGCTTTCGCCCTTGCGCGTGCGGAAGACGGCTCTCCTACTTTAGGGTCTTTACATAATCAGCCACGGCCTTGGCATCGTCGGCCGAGACACCGGCGATGGCTTTCTTGTGCGGGGCCTTCTTGGCGTCGTTGCCCTTGGCCAGCAGATCAGTGATCTGGTCGGCGGTTAAGGTGGCGCCCTTTACGGCCGGGCCGACTTTGCCCTGACCCTCAGGGCCATGGCAGGCGGCGCATTTCACCTTGTAGGTGGCGGCGCCGTCGGCGGCGAAGGCCGGGATTGCGATCGAGATCGCCAGCGAGCAGATAACGAACAGAACAATGAATTGGGTAAGTCTCATGAGATTGCTCCTCCAGTGATGAGTACAGAAATAATCAACAGCAACAGCCCAACCAACCGAAAATTGTACCTCCCGAGGTAAACGCCTGATGTGATTTCGCTCACGTCAGTTTGTGGGCCTGGCGAAACCCAGTTTCTGATGCAAAAGTCCGCACCCTCCCGGTCTCAGACGCGCTCGAGAGGAGTGCCTAGTGAGTTTTTCCCCTTCGAGCAGAGGTGACTTCCGGCACGTCGAAACACACAACCCTCTGGTGTCTAAATAGGGTTATGGGGCGTCGGGTGCCTTGGAAGGTCACCGGGCTTGGGCTGGTCCTATTTGTCGCGGGGCTTACTACCTTCATCGCAGTTCAACGTTGGATGGACACGAGGATCGTGCACCCGGTGGACATGCCGGTTTCGCTCGTGGCTGGGCACATTCGGACTGGACCGTTTCGTCTCAACCTGAAGACGAGCTACTGGGTCAGCATCGATCCGGGGGCATGGTGGAGTACGGGCCGGGCCTGCGCGGATCAGTACTCGCGGTTGCTGACGCGGCCGGTCCTCTATCAGCAGGGCAAAGTGATCGATATGCGGGTCAGGGAGGCTTCCCACTTCGCGACGTTTTATGCCGTTCCGGGTGAGTATGAACTTGACGTTGAAGTCTTGTCCGATTTCAGTTGTTTGGACAAAGGTCATCCGCGGCTTTCGGTATCTGCTGAGACCGGGGAATACGAGGATGGCGCGTTTCTGCTGAAACTGGCAGCCTCGGTCAGCGCACTTATCGGAGTGGTTCTGCTGGCGTTTCTTCTGTCGGTCCGCGCTGTTGTTTCCAGAGAGGAAATTGCCAGGGTTACGGATTCGGTGACGGTCGGCCAGGATTTTCAGTGGGCACGGAGACTGCCGCTGCGGCGTCCGATTTCGGGGCTGCCGGCGTTCGGGTTGTTCGGTGGAATGGTGTTCGCGCTCCTCGCGCTTCTCATGATGCTGCTGACGGCAGGGTTCGAGTACATCCCCGTGGGTTTTTGGGTTCATGTGCTCAAACCCGGGCAGGAGCCAGCGAAGAGCGATGCCTGGACTGAACCGTTGATCGTGAGAGTGAAAGACGCTGGGCCATACCAGATTCCTAAGTTGTTTGTGAACGCGAAAGAGGTTGCGTGGGAGGATCTGCAGAAAACCCTCAAGCAGGAAATTGGGCCGCGTCGAGATTGGGTGGTCTATGTCGGTGGAGACGACGCGACCAGTTTCCAGTACATCGCAAACGTGATCGACGCCGCACGAGGTCTGCACGCGAAGGTGGTTTTGTACACGAAAAAGTAATACTACTCGTGAGGGTGCCCCATCCTGGTTCGCGTTTTGTGCGACAGGGTGGGGTTTTTGACTTCCTGGACCAATTCTCTGGACGACTCCGTCTCGTTCACGTTTTCATGCGGTCCACTGAGATTCGATCTTAACGGGTCCTTCGATTCCGGTAGCGTAAGGATTGAAGCTGCTCCACAACCAATCCTCAGGTCGTTCGACCAGTCCGCGATGAACCGGGTTGCGGTGCATGTAACGCACTTTCTCCACTCTCTTCGCTTCACTCCAGACGTTGAAATCGTAGTAACGCGGCTCCCAGAAAGGTACGCCTTCGACCGGGCGGCGCTTGCGGGCGGCGTTTTGCTTCAGCATCTGGATAACGACCGCGGGCTTACTTCGTTGAGGTTCGCTCACTAGCAGATGGATGTGTTCGGGCCGACTACCTATCCCGTGATGAAGAGTCGTACCAAGTTCGGGTTCGTTCGAGGATCTCGAGGAACGTGTCGCGGGATTGGGGAGTGTTTAGGAGTTTGTCGCGGTGCTGACAGCTGAAGGTGATGAAGTGGAGACAGCGAGCTTGTTGGAAGCGGGTAAGACTCCAGGGCATGGGATGAGGGTAGACGTTGTCGAAACTTCTTGCCGCGATCTTCGGAAGAAAATTTACTGGAGCGTTTCAGAACGGGAAACGTCACAGGAAGTCAAAAACCCCACCCTGTCGCAAACACCGCGACAAGGATGGGGCACCCTCGGCGTTCTCTTTTCCGAAATTATCTGGCGAAGTGGATGGTCAGGATCATGCCTGGCCTGATTACCGCTACGTTGCGGTTGTCGCGTTTTAGGGCGGTGACCGTCGTCTTGTAGAGGTTGGCGATCGAGTAGAGGGTTTCGCCGGACTTTACTTTGTGGTGGACGACCGCGGTTTCCGCCTTCGTCGTCCTCAGGCGCTCGATTTCGGCGGACTTTGTCGCTGGAGGCTTGGTGCTGGCGGTCTCGGTCTTCTTTGTTTTTGAGTGCGCCGACGCGGCTTCAGCGTCGTGGATGCTGGGTGAGATCGGCAGGTGCAACGCTAGCACGCGGCGTCCTGTGAGGCTGCTGCCGCGAATGCCGTTCCAGCGGCGAAGTTGCTGCGCGGAGACGCCGAAGTTTTCGGCGACGCTCTCGACTGTATCTCCCTTGTGAACTTTGTAGCGCGTGATGTGCCGGGCGTAGGTCGCGGAGTCACTCGGATGCTTGCCCGCCGAGACCGGAATAATGATCTTGGCGTCTTGCTCGAGTTCGGGGCCGTCGAGGTGGTTGGCTTCTTCGATCTGCTTGGCGGTCGTGTGATAAGTGCGAGCCAGCGCCATGATCGTCTCGCCGGATTGGACCGTGTGATATCGCCACCACAGGCGCTTGTCGGGCGGAACGGTGGCGATGGCGGTTTCGAACTGTTCTTTGGTTCCCGCGGGAATGTGAAGCTGGAACGATCCCGTGCGCGGTGTGCTCAGCCGTAACAGGCTTGGATTCAAATCCTGCAATTCGTCGCTGGTCGTGCCCACGCAATCGGCGACCAGGCGAAGATCAACCGGGTAGTCGAGTGTGACCGTGTCGTAGTCGTATGGCTTTTCCATCACGACGCTGTCGAGGCCGTACTGCGACGGGTTCTTGGTCATGATGGTCACGGCCAAGATGATCGGAACGTAATTCTTGGTCTCTCTGGGCAGGACGTTGCGGTTGTAGAGTTCCCAGAAGTCAGCGTACCCCGTGCGCTTGACCGCAGCCTGCACCGTGCCGGGACCGGAATTGTAGGCGGCCATGGCGAGATACCAGTCGCCGAACTGGTTATAGAGATCTTTCAGGTGGCGAGCCGCGGCGCGGGTGGATTTCTCGGGATCCTGGCGGTCGTCCACATACATGCTGTGGTGGAGGCCGTATCCCACCCCGCGGCCTGCCATGAACTGCCAGATGCCGCGCGCGCCCACGCGAGACATTGCGTGCGGAAGAAACCCGGACTCGGCCTGCGCGAGATAAATCAGATCCTGCGGGACACCTTCTTGTTTGAGCGTCGATACCATCATGTCGTGGTAGCGGCCGGAGCGGGCGTAGGCGCGCTCGAAGACGCCACGTCCGCGATTGGAATTGGAGAAGTAGGCAATGTAGCCGGCGACCTGGTCGGTCATCATCAATGGCAGGTCTGAGTTGGTCTTTTTTAAGTCGGCCTCGGCCTTGGCCTTAGTGCCCGCGTCGGCCGAAGGGGCAATTTCGTTGGTGGTATCGATGGGCGCGGGCTCGGATTTCTGCTGTTGCTCCTGCGATGCGTCCGCTTCCTGCGTGGTGCCGCCGGGATAGAGTTCGTTGACCCCCTGAACGATGCGGTCAAATTCCTTCTGCAGGCGTTCGTCGGAGCGGATGTCGTAGTTGCTGCTCAGCAGCGCGTTGAGCGCGGTATCGAAATTGTGCTTGGCGTCTTCGACTTTGCCTGCATGGTGGTTGGCCAAGCCTGTCTGATATTCACTCTCTGCTTTCGCGATCAGATCCCCGATTGGATCGGATTGTGGATGAGCTTCTGCCGGTGGAGCTTCAACCGCCTTCTGGGCGGAGGAGTCTTCTTGCGGCTTTTCCACTGGAGTTTGCGCGGGCGCGGACGCGGACGCAGCCTGTGGAGCGGCTGCCGGCGCAGGCTTCAGCGCGGGGGCCTTGGCAGGAGGAACTAAGGTGGCGGGCTTGCGCGCAGACTGGCAAGCGGAAACTCCCAGAATGAGAGCACCAAGCGTGGCAGTCCGGAGATAGAGGTTGACGAATCGCATATTACGGAATGGGATACGGTCACCTCTCCGAGTGTTAAATTCCGCTGAATTCTACCAAAAATCGTACCTGCGGGCGGCGCCAGGGTCAATCGCCGAAACGGAACCGGGATGGTTACTTTCGGACCGGTGGGGTCAGGTTACCTCAATACGGAGACCTCTGACCTCTGACCTCTGACCTCTGACCTCTGACCTCTGACCTCTGACCTCTGACCTCTGACCTCTGACCTCTGACCTCTGACCTCTGAAATGGGATGCCGCGGGGCCCCAGACGGTTGGCGGACCCCAAGTGCGGCTAGTCAAGCGGCTAGACGCTCTAATAGCGCGCGAGCGGTCGAGATCAGTACCGCGACCACGTTGATCTTCGGGACCACCGCGGAGGCCCCGGCGGCGAACGCTTCCTTTTCCACAAATGAATCCATATGGGCAGAGTAAAGGATGACTGGTGTGGTGAGCCTCAGCTTATTCAATGCGCGGATTTCTTCCAGACCATTCATCTGTGGCATAGAGAGGTCGGTGACGACGAGATCGGGCTCAAACCTCCGCGCCTTCGACAGAGCCTCGCTCCCGTTTTCGGCTTCGGCACAGACTTTGAAGTCGGATTCACGGGTAAAGAGCTCACAAATCAACTTGCGCACCGCCGGGTTGTCATCGACGACCAAGACCGTCCACAAAAAACACCCCCCTCGAAAGACTCCCAAGCACGACTATGAGATGCCAGAAGACGTGCTGCCGTTCATGTGTACTCACTTTTCGGCTTCTCTTCCAGGCGCTGCTCCTGGCGTTCCAGCAGGTTGTTGAGCTCTTCGATCAATTGTAGAAAACGGTGGTGGTCCTTTTCCTTTTCGATCAGTGCGCACAGCTGGTACATGCGTTCTCGGTCATCTGGTCTCATCGTCGCCGTCAGATGATGCCTCCGCCGCCGGCGGTTTTAAGGTGAATAACGTAGTGGCGACATTCGCTGCCTGAGAAGGCGAGGAAGAATTCCGTAGTTATATTTTCGCTGGGCAAACAAGGAGAAAGAGGAATTCGAACTACATGGATCTCCCTTGCTTAGCCGTTGGGGATCCCTCAGACCGTTACGCACGGCTTGTGTGAAGGCCCGTGTTGGGTTGGGCTCAGAAGTGATTCGCTTTGGAGGTGGTCAGTTAACGGTCAGGGTTTGGGCGCCACTTGTGCCGCCGCTAGAGCAACCGAGGTTGCCGGAATTACCGGAGGGCGTCTGGGCTTCGACTTTGAAGCTTCCAGCTGCAGGGATCATGGAGGATGTGACGGTGGCCGTGAGTTGGGAACTGCTGACGACGGTCGTGGCAAGGGTGGCGCCATTGAAGACTATAACGGTGGAGGCCACGAAATGACCGCCCGTCGCGGTGAGCACGAAGCTGGGCGGCAGTTGTGCAAAGACCATGTTTGTGGGAGAGATCGAACTGAGGCTCGGCGAGGGACGGGCGCTCCCGCAAAGGGGATTCAGCGCATTGCAGCCGGGCAGAAGCAAGAGCGCGACCAGGCACGAACTTAAGAGAGCAAACCTATTGAATCGCATCACAAATCCTCGTGGAACGCAGTCAGGTCTCATCCCTGTTAAGAATGTTCTTCAGAATAGTAGCCCCGCGCGTGAGAGTTGACTAGGGCTTTAAAGGAAGCGAAGTGACCCAAGTTTCCGTTTGGTGTATCAGCAACCGTCAACAACTGTAGTGGCTCTCATTTTGACTCTCGGGCTTTCCTCTTCTTACTCGCCTTCTTACGCGCCTCCATTGTCATTGACATTAGCTTCTCTTAGGTGTTCAATTGGCGCGTCTCTCCCCTCCGAGGCGAATTCCCCCGCCAGTTGAGACGCAGGCCCCGACACAAGATAATCCCACGTCTTCCCCTCAACAGCTCATTCATCATGAGCACGCTGAATGGAGACAACATGATTCGCATGAGGGATCGAAAACAATTTGTTATTCGGTTAGGAATGATCGCGGTCCTAATCGGCACACTCTGCACTCTGGTTCCATGTGCTTTGGGTCAAACGAGGCCCGAAGTATTAGCCGCCGGCGCTTCAGCCAACGTTTGGCTGGCAGGAGGCGAAGCCGTCGTCGAAACTCCGCAACCGGAACAGGTCGTCCCGGGCACAACTCTCCCGGCTACACCCTGGGGCGCTCCGGTGCTGGTGTCGCCCAGAAACGGGACCGCGCTCTACCATTACCCGAGAACTACAACCCTGATATGGCAGCCGGTACTCACCGCGACCGCCTATGTGGTGGAAGCAGCATACTTGTCTGGCAGTACCTGGACTGCCTATCCACCGGTTACCGTCACTGGCAACAGCAATTCCTACTACACATTCGCTTTCGTTGGCGACCAGAAAGGCCGTTGGCGGGTGACTGCGTTCAATGGAACGGTCTACTCATCCCCCAGCGCGTGGTGGACGTTCTCGTACAACACCACGCCTCAGATGGCGACACCGATTCAGACCAATCCTGCGAACAACGAAATCTTCGGCCACTATCCACGGGCGCTCACGCTGTCCTGGAAGATGGTCCCAGCGGCGGCGGGCTACAACCTGGAGATAGCGTACTGCGATTCAACCAGGACTACATGCGTGAGTTACCCCATTGTCACGATCACGGATCCACTACAGTCCGATTACACCTTTGAATTTGTTGGCGCTCAGCCAGGCGAGTGGCGCGTCACCACGCTTGCGGGGACCGGCTATCGTAATTCGACCGCGAGTGCCTGGCACTGGTTTACGTTCACTCAGTGAATTTTGGTGGTCGCTGAAAGTTGAGCAACAGACACATGCTGGGCAAAGAAGGGGATGTTTCCGCAAAACGGAAACATCCCCTTTGCTCGTCGCTGGAATGGCCGCGTTACGCCAAGGATCACGCAGGCGTGCATATACTCAATAGGCCCAAAATTAGAATTGTCGAGGCGGCTTTCCATGTCCGAAACGAACAAAGCGGTGATTCGCAGCTTCGTTCACTCTGTGAACGCGCAGAATTGGGACAGACTACGCATCCGGCTTGTTCCAAACTTTATCCGACACACGAACGCCGCTGGGGCCGCGCAGGTTCGTTCCGCCGAGGAACTGATTACCTATCTGAAAGGCGAGTACGTCACGTTTCCCGATGCGGAGGAAACCCTGCTGGATCTGGTCGCCGAGGGCGAGAGCGTGGCAGTCCGCTCTCAATTTCGCGGTACGCAGGTTGGTAGCATGGGTTCGTACTCTCCGTCCAATAAGGTGCTTTCCGCAACCGTTCTTGCTATCTATCGCCTGGAAAGAGGGCGCATTGCCGAAGCATGGGTGGAATGGGACAACTTGTATGGGCTCGAACAACTGGGCCAGCACCCTGCAACGTGATCTTTGCGGGGAAAATGCGCTCCTTTCGGGCGCGCCCGATTATTTCCCGGTGTTCTCAACCACTAGTTTTCTGGCCCAGGCTCCAACTAATCCGTAAGACACAGCGACTGCTCGACTAGCCACGACCTCGTCGCGAATGCGATCGGCCAAGCTGTCAATCTGTACTTGCGCGGGCGAAGCAATGTTGAGTTTTTGCAGAGTCGGCACCAGACTCCGCACCGCTTCGGCCAGTAGTTGGTACACGGGACTCTCTGCCGCGCCAGAGACTACGGCATCCATGCGCATCTCCGGTGCCGGCAGTCCGGAATCGAGGAACAAAGAATGCATTTCCGGTCCGAGGTCGGGCCGGGCACCGCTGCCCCGGAGTGCCTCTTGCAGCCATCGGGCTGCGTCGTCAAAAACAGAAACCGTTGGACGGGAGCGGCATGCACTCGAGTCCAGCTCTTGAAAGGCCAGCACACCATGGGCGCGAAGGTGTTTTGTAATCCTTCTCAGACTCCAGACGGGATCGTCCTGATACATCAGCACGAAGCGGCCGACGATAGCGTCGAAAGGCTGATCGAACGACATGGTAGGAGGATCGCCCACGGCAAAAGTAACGTTAGCATGGTTGCGGCGAATGGCACGTACTCTCGCCCTTTGCACTGCCTCCGCGGATCGATCTACTCCGAGGACATGCCCAGCCTCGCCGACCAGTTGCGCAGCCAGAAAGCTCACGTCTCCGCTGCCGCTACCGACATCGAGGACACGCATGCCAGGTCTTATTCCTGCTTGCTTGAAGAGCTGCCGAGTGAAGGGTGCGAACACACTGCCCTGAAAAGAGAGGCGGTCCAGTTCGCGAGAAGAATGGCCGAGAGCGTATTCGACCTGAGTAGAGTTAGTAAGTTGTGATAAAGACACACGATCTCCAATCATTAAATTCTTGAGGTTTCAAAAGTTTTGTACGACTGGCGTGACTTGCTGGGCATCTGTACCTAGAAAGCCGACAATTCAGATCACCTGATGTTTGAATCCAAGTGCGAGACGTCCATCTTCTAACGACAGGGTTTTAGCAGTGACTGGCTGTGGCACGGCATGATGCTGGGAACTCACGCAGGCACGGCCTGGCCGCGTGTTTCAAATCCACAAACAGCGTACACAGGCGGGGACCGAGTTGTGTCAAGGTGTTGTCAGCAGTTTGTAGATGATCTGTAAAAGATCCACAGGGGTAGATCCTGCGGAACCCGGGCCATCCGGAAAGCGTGTTTTCCCTCGCCTTCCAAACGAGGCGACTCAATCAAGTTGTTGTACGGCGTGTCCGGCAACTGCGGCGGTGGGCTACAAGACGGAGATAGCGTTCAGCGATTCTGCGCGGACTATGTGCACGAGTTCCCCGTGGTCAGTTAGCGGATGGGAAGGAAATTCCCCAAAAATCCTTGGCCTTATCATCCTGCTCGACAAACTCAATGGCGTAGGTGGGAACCCCATGCCGTGCGACCATCTGCGAAATCACACGCGCGGAGATCTGGACCCCACGCTTATTCTTCACTGAGACGATCGAACCGACCTGCAATTCCCGATGCAGCTGGACGGCCGCCCCATGCTTATTGAGGTTGGTAGCCATGGCAGGCATCGTAAAGGAAGATTTGTTTCGATCTTCACCTGCCAGTCCCACTGGGCTGGTCAGTGCAATCCGAGTGCTCCTCCGTTTTCCCAGTTGAGCGCGATTCCCTCTACGAGTGGCCTCTAGATCGGTCGAGGTGCTCGGATTCGAGCGGTGTCTTGATAGTCTTCGCGTTTCCATTGATCCCGAAACTACATTTGTTCCAATGGAGCTGCAACGTACTTGGGTCACTGCGACGATGTGACTGAAGTGATCATGAGTTCACGAAGCGGAGCCGAGATGGCTGGAACGATTCCGCATCCAGAATTGAACTAAAATGCAGCACGCTTTCTTCGCTTCCTCATTTTGGTTCAACGAGTTACGTTGCGATTTCTTGATAATCCACGAATCGAACAAACCGAAAGTAACCACACGTACGTGGGGTAGTAATGACGCGTCCTGGTAGTAGGAACAAGCGGTGGATCACGTTAGATTGTGTGCATCAGAAGGGGCTGAAAATGAAGGTTGTTCTGGTTCTCGTTGCGGTGATTGCTCTGGGAGCGCTAAGCGCTTCGCAAACCACGAAACCGGCGAGCACTCACCATCGCCGAGCGGATGATCCGCGTTGTTCTCAGCTCCAGTTTCCATCGACGGGCGCGCTGCCTTCGTACAACGGGCCGGGTTTCAGTGCTGTCTCGGATTTGGACCCTGATGTACCGTTCATCGTGCCTGCGGGATGTTCTCAGTTTTCCTGTGCAGGGCGGCGAGAGACGTACCAGGTACTGAGCTGTCCCAATCTGAGGGCGAAGAGCCTTTCGCACACAATGGATAGCAACGCATCTGCCGGCTCTACGCCCACGGCAAATTCCGTTCCCGCTTCGAAATGAGTCACATAAGTCTCGCTCGAATTGGAAATAAATGCCTTCTGGTTGACGTCCGTGTAGAGTTCGCCGTCGACAATAGATGAGGAGCCGGTTGGGCGTTGTTTTCGAGGATGCGCCACTTGCAAGGCTCTAAGGAGCAGTCTGAGCCTTGTCGTCGCTCGCGCCTTGTTCGGAAATCTCCGGGGAAATACTGTTCCGCTTCATCGACACCAAATCATCGTCAATGCTTTTCTTCCAGTGATAAATCTCGTCCGCGAAAGGCGGAAGGTTATCGTGGCGGCCGGCAAAAGATCGGCCTAAAGGCTGGCCCACGCGAGTTTGGCAGATTCGCTTAGCCAAGTTTCCACGTAGAGTCGTTGTCGCCACCATCCACGCGGTTGATAGCTTGGATCTGGCACACCCTCTACGGAGACGTAAAATGAAGGGTCAGCCTTGGGCAGAGTCTTTCGCCAAATCACTCCCACCCGGCGACTCTGGTAGTTCGAAGTCAACAGCGCAACATTTTTCCACCCATGTTCCTGGATGCAGGTGCTAAGCGCCTGTGCTTCCTGCTGGGCGGAGGTTATGTCCGGCTCCGTATTACAGAAATCCACTTTCCCGGCCAAGTCGGTTCCATATTTTTTTTCCAGGTAGGGGCGCGCAATGGGAGGAATTTCCTGGTCCCAATACGATTCCCTCGGCACGCTGATTGCGACTCGGTTGGCGGAACCCCGCTGCAACAGTGCCATCGCGGCGGCGGTTCGCGCGTTCTCACTGGCTATCGATCCCTGCAAGACCACGGCCGCATCCACGTGTTCGGGCGCGGAATCCCCCGCGAGAAGGAGATAACCACCCCAATGGAGGAAGCCCACAGTCAGCAGGGCGAGAAGGCCGACCAGCCACAGCTTCCAGTACGACTTTTCGCTCGGTTCGTCCTGCTTGTCGATGTTGATCAATGTGTATCCCAATGTGCACCTCCGGCCAGAGGTCTCAGGGGCCGACAAGCACCGAAAAACCCGACGAATCAGGAGCAGCGTGCGCGGTGGTCACGGCAAGTTACGAGACCAGTGAACTCTTCCGTTCACAATTCCTACGGCTTCGGTGATTGGCCCGACAAATTGTGAGGATTAGATGCCGAACGCAAGTAAAGATGTAACCCTCAGAAGTGCATGTTTTCGGCAGGAAAGAGCGCAGGGAGTTGGGAGAAACCGGGCGATACGTGTAATCGAGATGCTAGTGCGCCGGGATAAACCGGCATGAAGCAGAGGAGGAAGGAGCCTCACGAGAAAGGAGTAGCGAACCACTTGGCCTCGAGTCTTGCGCTGCTACCGCGAGGGACCCAGCGAAGCGTAGATCGGCGCGAAAGCTGCGCCTGCTGACCAGGGGCGCAATCTAGTCCCACTCGTACTTTTGAAAATGAGTCGGCTTCGCCAAAGGCAGGATCGTGAGGACGATGCTCGACAATTACGGGAACAGGCCGTGGCGCAACTCGAACAGAACCCACCCAGCTTGCCGAATGCCTTCTTTCATTTTTCAATGGCGAACGCGCTGATGGAGTTTGGCGAGAATCGACGGGCGATCCCGTTCTGGGAGCAGGCTATCCAACTGGACGATGTTAAGGAGCCGATCGACCAAGCACACATGCTAGCTCGGGTCGGAGAATGCTACAACCGGAGTGGGTTGAAAGACCACGCTGCGATCCCGTTGCGTGCCGCCATCAAGATCTTCCGTAAATATCCCGAGGACCCTCGCTTCTCCGCCGCTCTGATTACCTTGGGGAACGCGTTGCGCAAGAGCAGTCCTGCGGAAGCCGAGGCTTGCTACCGCGAGGTAGCCGATTGGCATGTCGCGAGGGGGCAGTTCTTGTCTGCAACTCCGGCTTGGGGGAACATTGGGATTCTATGTTCCGAGCAAGGTCGTTAGGTTGAGGCGTTAGAGTACCTTGAGAAAGTCCAGAGAATACGGGAACAGTCTCCTGGCATACCCATCCCCGCATTTGCGATTACGCTGAACAACATCGCGAATTGCTACCGGCGGATGGGGAAGTTTGAGGAGGCCTTCTCGGCCGTGTCTCGGGCAATTGATCTTTTGCAGGACAAACGAGGATCGGAGCTAGCGTCAGCTTATGGAACGCGCGGTTTGATCTTTCTAGATCAGGGAAAGGACACGGAAGCCGTTGAGTGGCTTAGAAGAGCGTACGAGCATCACCAAACAGTGCCAAGCCCGAACTTGGATACTGTCGCCGACGACTTGAACCGCGAGATTGCTGCCCTGCAAAGGCTCGGCAGAGCGGACGAATTGGAAGAGGCCGAAGCCAGGTTGGCATCGGTGCATACCGCCATGAAAGCTGTTCCCCAGGTCAATCGCGACTTCAGTGCCCTCAACGAACCAGTGCAATGCGCCGTCTTTGTCGAACTGACTGTTGGCATCCGGGAACGCAGTCTCGGTGGAAAGCGCGAAGATGTGCAATGAGGGAGGCGGCTAACTAAAGGAAGTTCTCGAAGCCAAGAATCTCGAAGCCAAGGATATCGGTTGGTACGCTGGTCACTTAACAATTCCTGAGAGCACTACGATGATTTTCTACGGCGCCGATGCGGAGACCTTATTCCGAGCGCTCGAACCGACTTTAACGAGCGAACCAATCTGTGCTGGAGCAAGAATTACAATCCGGCAACGTGATGGTCACAGAGAAATGATTATTCCTAGCCGCTTGACGTAATCCGCTCCGGCAATTCGCTAATTGCCCCCTCGATCCTTCAATTTTCGTTACCAACCTTAGCACGCATTGACCCGGTTTCGAGGCATGCGGTGATATGGCGAAAGAGTTGTCCGGCGTGCCAACAATATGCCTGTAACGCTGTTGGATGCTGGGATGGACTACGGTTTGCGCTCTGCGCCGACGATCGCCACCGAGATTATGCATTTCTCCGAGGACCGGTTGTGCCAGGCGTGACGAGTTCCGTTCTGAATCACGCAGTCACCCGCCTTGAGACGAACCTCAGCTCCGTCGTCCAATTCGAGATAGACTTCGCCAGAGACAATCACGTCGAAGTCCACCGTGTCAGTGGTGTGCATGCCCGGATGAGCGGGTTCCAGGACTTCCATCATCCCCGGCAACTTCTGTTGAATTTCTTCGAGAGCCGATGCGATGTCGATCTGATCCACGCGAGCGGTCGTATCCGGCGGTATGGTGAAGAACGCAAAGCGGAAGCCGTCCTTGGGAGGGAAATAGCTCGGCTGCGCGGGTGGAGTCCCGTCCGAGGGAAGTTCGGGGACAGAGTCGCTTCCCCAAATGCGATGGAACTCGTAGCCTGGAAGGAGCGCAAGGCTCACGGGCTTTACGGCCGTGTTGCGCACAATCACGGACTTACCCGATTCGTTCTGCCCGGTCACCACGCAGTAAACGTCCATAAAGAACTCCTGCACCCGGATGCCAATTCAAGAGATCAGTTATACGCGCCAGTAATCGGGGCGCCAGTTCTGGATTGATTTCTTGATGTCCTTGCGCTTCAGCTTTTCGTTGAGGGCGCGCTCGACCAGCTTGGGAACTTCGGCGTCCGACGCGAAACGCAGGCCGATGAGTTGGCCTTCGGTGAGTTCGGGGATGCGCGAGCGCAGTGGTTCACTGAGAAGCTGCGTCAGGCGCAGGCGCTCTTCGAGACGAATGATGCGGTCCTGCAGCTTGAGCGAATAGAGGCGGACTTTTAAGACCAGGGTGATCATCGCGACGGCCAGCACGATCAGCAGGAACGAGTGGAAGTTGTCGCGCAGGTCGCCCTCGCGCAGGTGATAGAAAAAGTGGACCAGCGACAGGATCAGCCCGAGAATGAAGACCGGGCCTAGGAAGAAATGAAATGCCGGATCGAAGCGCGTGTGGTTGGCGTAGTTCTGCGCAGTTTGCTGGGGCATGGGAGCCTCCTGGCGTGAGGAAGGCGCAAGTGTAGCAGAAGGGGCAGAAAGATTTTCTAAGCTACGGCCCGTGCCCGGATTCAAGCCAGGGCTAGCCACTCAAGCGACGTTGTTTCAGCGTTCCACGAATTTCCACCACTTAAATCCAAGACGCTTCTCGCGGCGATTCTGAATCGTAGTGACAACGCCCAAGCCGCCGGCGCGGAGAAATATGACCGGTATGTACTCACCCCCGGTGGTTCGATGTTCCGTATGCCATCCCCAAACCTCAGTCTGAAATGGCTGCGACTCAGTGACCTGCGGGGGTGTTTTTCCGTCGCCGACGTGGATAGTGGCCACATGTGCCTGCAAAGAGTCGCCTTTCCCTGAGGACCAAGTGGCTGCCAATTCGCCATGGCCGCGAGCGATCAAGTACGGGAAGAAAGAGAGTTCTTCCCTCTCCACGATGTGCCAGCTCGTCCAAGTTTCACCTTGGTCCGCCGAACGCGCCAGCCACAGGCCCTTGGCACTGCCCCAAAGAGAGTAGAGGGCCCCGTCTGAATCCCAGGCTAGCGGTTCCACCCAGCGTGGAGTGCCTTTGTCAAAGTCAGGACTCCAGTCGCGCTTGCCGGGTGCAGGATGCTTCTGCCACGTCTTGCCTCCATCGCGGCTGACTGCGATGAGGTCGACGTCCGCGTTGAATTTTTTGCCCGATGCGGACCCTGGAGTGATGCGAACTGCGATTTCACCATGCGGCCCGATCGCCAAATGACTTGAGCCGCCCTGCTCATTTATCCTGGGGCGCAGATTCCAACTCGCACCACTATCCTGGCCCACCGCATAACGGACGCCGCCTCCGTCATTCCAAATCACATGCGCAGTTCCATCGGGCGCCACCCCAATCCAGGGCCGATCATCGAAACGATTTTCGGAGAGAACTTTCCACGACCACTTCGCGCCTGCGTTCTTGCTGGTACCGGCCGCGATGCGAACGCCTTCTAGCTTCTTGACATCGAACGTCATGGCGACGAAGTAAAGCGTGTCGTCGGGACTGGCCGCCAAATCGACGTCAGAGTCGCCAATCGCGCCATCCGTCTTGCTCCCGACGTTCACGCTCTCCCACGTGGCGCCGTGGTCGCGGCTCCGCCACAGCCCAGGGCTCTTTTCCGAATCGTTGTCATACCCACTCACGAAGAGGGTGCCGTCACTGAGTTCGACAACCATCGTTTCAACCGCGAGCCTCTCAAGGTGCTCCACGCCCTCGGTCGCAACCAGCGTCTTCGATGTAGCAGGCTTGTCGGTTGCTGACTTATTAGCGACGCCGTGCTTTTGTGATCCATCTGCGTCGTGGCCGAACGCGGCAGTGAGGCAGGCGCCCATAACAATCAGGGGGAGAATAGAAACCGTCGCCTTGAATCGCGGCGTGGCGTGGCAGCTGTCCGGTTTCAATGATGTATTGGTGAGGATCACTCGCAAGACCTTCCCATCAACCGCTTTGGACACCCAGAGGCGCTTCACGTTCCAGGACAGAATCATTCACCAATCGTTAGTTCGATGGTGTGGGGCTGGTTCCCATCAGATACTGATCGAACCAGGCGATGGTGCGACGGATCGAGTCAATTTGGTTCTCGCGTTTCACGAAGCCATGACCTTCATCCGGGTAATAGTGCACATCCACGACGCGGCCTTCTTTCTTGAGGATATCGACAACCTGTTGCGCCTCCTCCTTCGGCACGCGGGGATCATTGTCGCCCTGCAGCACGAGTAAAGGCGCCTTCTCGCTGCGAATGTAAGTGATGGGCGAGTCCTCCTCATAGATTTTGCGGTTCTCTTCAGGATTGCCCAAAAGCGCCTTCAGATACTCGTTCAACGAGGGGTCAGAGCTCTTCAGCATCGAAGACCAGTTGATGATCCCGTACTCGTCTACTGCCGCCGCCCAGATATCGGGCATCCTGCCTATGGCCATCAGCGTCATGAAGCCGCCGTATGAGCCGCCGTAGATGCCGACTTTTTTGGGATCGACAAAACCCGTCGCTTTGACGAAGTCGACGCCGGCAAGCTCGTCTTTTAGGTCGCCGCCGCCCAGGTCTTGAAAGTTAGCCTTTTGGAAATCCAGACCATAACCCGTGGACCCGCGCGGGTTCGGAGCGATGCAGATGTACCCGCGCGAAACCAGAGCCGCCACATCGGTGTTCCAGTAGTCGACCATCTGGCCGGTGGGGCCACCGTGTGGAAGTACGATCGCTGGACTGCTTCCGTCGCGCTTCAGATTGAACGGCACCCAGAGCAAGGCGGTGATGATTTTTCCGTCAAAACTTTTGTAGTGAACTATCTGCGAGGGTGGAAGCGGGGTCGCACGCAGGCTGGCAATCGCGGTAAAAGTCAGCTGGTCAGCATGGCGGGTGCGGAGATTGTAGATCCAAATGTCGGCGGGCTGATTGGAAGCCTCGTGGGAAACGATCACGCGGTCGCTCTGCGGCGCGAACTCGTTGGGATTGCCCGAGAACGCGTTCAGGCCATGCGGCAGATCTATTTTTTCCGCACGGTTGGTGGCTCGATCGACGAGATATGCGTCGATCACTCCGTCTTCATTGACGATGTAGCTGAAACGCTTGCCGTCGGGCGAAAAATTCCCGGCGTAGGTTTCCCACTTCAGGTCGGTGACCCATGTGATCTTTTTGGTGGCGACGTCGAGCAGGGCGACGTTCATGTAACCGCCCTTGGCGTCCGAACTCAACAACAGCGTTTTGTCGTCGGGCGATAACGATGAACCGAGATAACGAATCGTGCCCTGATGGGCCGTGAGATTTTCGGTTTTCCCGGTCGCCACATCAATGCGGTAGACGTCCGCGTTGGTGAAGGGAGGATCCACGCGGCCGGCATAGATGGTCTTGTCGTCGCTGCTCCATGCCACCACGTTCCAGGCGTAACCGGGTTGCTGTTCATGGGTTATAAGCCGGACTTTGCGGGTGCTCCAGTCGAGCAGAGCAATGTCATACTGGGAACCTTCCTTTGGCTTATATCCGAGAGCGATGGTCTTGCCATCGTGGGACCAGCGCGGACTCTCCTCGCGAATCGCAGGAGTGTTCGTGAGGTTCACGATCTGGCCGCCTTCGCTCGAAACAGCGTACAGATCCCAGAGTTCATCTCCCGCGTGATCCTGCTGGTAGACGATCCATTTGCCGTCAGGCGACCAGGCAGCGCCGTACTGCCGCTCGTCGGACTGGGTAAGTTGAATCGGCCATCCGCCGGAGGCGTTCACCTTCCACAGATTGAAGCGGCCGGCAAGGTCGCTGGTGAATGCTATTTGCTTCCCGTCGGGCGACCAGGCAGCGCCAAATACACTTTTTGTGTAGTAAAGATCGTCGATGGGTGCCGGCCGGGCGGCTGAGTTTGACGATGAGATTACCGTCTTAGGGTCAGTGATTGGACGATCGTCAGGCCCCGTGGACGCCGCCGGGGCGATGGAAAGGCTGCAGCAAATAACAACTGGAAGCGCTAACAATCGGCGAATTCGCATACCACCTCTTTTCAACAAAGCCCGAACTCCTGACGTCGTGGGATTGCTGGCCGATGGTACACGATCAAAAATGGGGTTGGGCTTATTGGGCCATTGATATACCACGGATTTTGCGATCTGGAAAGACCGTCGGGGTGACGGAGCCGCAGTCCTCTTGGCAAAACCGCCGAGCATGATTGCCAGGATCGCAACAAAAAGCAGCCTGACTCAGTGCACTCCTATGAGTCTGGGTTTCCTGCACATGGGCCGCTTCTGTAACGGGGCCGCTTGGCTTCGCCTTCGCGGGACAGCCGAAGGCGGCTGTCTCCCCATGAGTTTGGTGGCCGATGCGAAAGTCAAAAACCCCACCCTGTCCCCCAAACAGCGCGGGACAAGGTGGGGCACCCGTTTGGATTGGGCTGTGAAGTTAGTTGTATTCGTACCCTTATAATTCGGCTGTGCCTGCGAATTCCACCGGTTCGTCCCACCGCGTCCTTGGCCTTGATGTCGGAGCGCGCCGTATTGGGATCGCGGTTTCTGACCCTCTCGGTATTACCGCTCAGGGTCTTGAGACGCTTCATCGCAAGAACAAGAAATATGATTTCTCGTTTCTCCACCGGGTTATTCGCGACTACGGAGTCGCGGAGATCGTGGTTGGTCTCCCTCTGCGGATGTCAGGGGCGGCGGGCATCCAAGCCGAGAAGATTCAAGCGTTTGCCGAGGATCTCCGCAAGCACTTCAAGTTGCCGGTGCATCTCTGGGACGAGCGCCTTACGTCCGCCGAAGCCAACCGGCTGTTGCGCGAGACCGACCTTTCGATTGCGAAACGAGGCCAGGCGGTCGACCGGATGGCTGCCATCCTGATCTTGCAAGGATGGATGGAAAGCCGCGGAAAATAGAGCTCTACGTAAAACGCCAGATCCCGCACCCTTTGTCATTCCGAAGCGAAGCGAGGAATCTGCTTTTGCCGGCTGCGTACCTGCCGTAAGCAACAGCAGATTCCTCAACGGCTATCGCCGTTCGGAATGACAAATTGTATCGGCGAGGGATCGCGCCTCGGTAGTCGGTCAGTTTTGACAACCTGCGCCTCCTTTGCCTTCCCTGCCTCCTCCCTTGCCTTCCCTAAGGGCCAGGAGTAGCATGTTTGTAGTAGTAGTTACAGTGCTCTTCCCCACGAACCCTCCGCCTACTGGGTGCCTGCTTATGAGTCTTACTGATTCGAATTTCCATATAGGTGATAAAGTCGTCTACCCCAACCATGGCGTCGGTGTCATCGAACAGATCAGCAGCCGGTCCGTGGGTGCGACGGTCGAGAGGTTCTACCTCCTGAACATTAAGGCGAGCAGCCTCAGGGTGATGGTGCCCTGCCAGAACGCCGGCAGTGTCGGGCTGCGGCGGGTGGTGAAGAATGGGGAAATCCAGAAGGTTCTGGACCTGCTTTCGATCAACGGTAACGGCACCAACGGCGACTGGAAAGACCGGTTCAAAGAAAACTCCGAGCGCATGCGCACCGGGTCGCTGCTGGAAGTGGCCGGAGTGCTGAAGAACCTCATCGCCCTTCATCAGGCCAAGCCGCTCTCCTTCCGCGAGAAGAAGATGCTGGAGCGCGCCCGCTACCTGCTGGTCAGCGAACTGGCCATGGCTCGCAACTGCGAAGAGTCGAAGGTGGAAGAACTCCTGACGACCACGCTCGCCAAGTGCAACCTGCGCTTTCCCGAAGCCTCAGAATTTCAAGCCTAATCAACAACTGATCCAGAGGGCGCCCTTGTTGTCGCGTTTTGTGCGACAGTGCGTGTCGTGAGGTTGTCGAAGGGGCGGGCTGTCGGATTGTGCGCTTCGCGCACAACCCCGGACGAGGCGTCCGGGGCTACACCTGTTTCGGAAATCCTGACATCAAAGCTGGTATATGACCTCGTATAATCTCGCACGATGGGGAGCTACGAGTTGCCTTTCGGCATTGATCGATCTCTGCTGCGACTCGACAGCGCGGACCCCTATCTCTGCCTCCACTTTGTCATCATCTGGGTGCGCGATCTGGATCGCAGCGTGCGCTTCTATGTTGATAAGCTGGGCTTCCGGGTAGTAGTGGATCACCGGTTCGATAACGGCCAGCGCTGGATCGAAGTCGCCCCGGCCGACGGTAATGCCCACATCGGGTTTGCGCTGCTTCAGCCCGGTGACGACGCCGAGAAACTCATTGGCCCTGAGTCGCGCATATGGTTCATCACGGAAGACGTCAACCGCAAATACGAGGAATGGAAGGCACGCGGCGTCCAATTCCGCTACCCACCCGAGGTTCCCGTGTGGGGCGGAATTCACACTCGCTTTGAAGATCCTGACGGAAACTCCTTCGGCATCGCGGGATTCGACGAACTTACGCGTGGCGTGGAAGCCCAGCGCCGGGCGCTCGTTAAGAAATATGAGGCCGAACGCCGCGCCGCGCAGGAAATCGAAATCGCCAAGCAGGTGCAGGCGCGTCTGTTTCCGCAAGTTCGTCCGCAGGCGAAGACACTTGAATACGCCGGACTGTGCCTGCAGGCGCGGCAGGTTGGTGGGGATTACTTCGACTTCCTGGACCTCGGGCAGCAGCGCCTGGGACTCGTGATCGGCGATGTCTCGGGTAAAGGCATTGCCGCCGCTCTGCTCATGGCCAACTTACAGGCCAACTTGCGCAGCCAGTGCGCTCTGGCGCTGACGCATCCTGAACTCTTCCTGCGCTCGGTCAACCGCCTTTTTTACGAGAACACCGTGGACAGCGCTTACGCCTCGCTTTTCTTCGCCGAATATGACGACGAGTCGCGGCGGCTGCGCTACGCCAATTGTGGACACCTCTCCGGCATCATCATGCGCGGTGACGATGCCTGTTGCCGCCTTCCCTCGACCGGAACCCTGCTGGGACTATTTCAGGATTGGGAGTGCAAGTTCTCCGAATTCGAACTGGCTCCTGGGGACCTGCTCACCCTGTACACC
The DNA here is from genome assembly GCA_963836945.1 of uncultured Acidobacteriota bacterium. GTDB lineage: Bacteria > Acidobacteriota > Terriglobia > Terriglobales > Acidobacteriaceae > Sulfotelmatobacter. The sequence continues at coordinate 199,652 of CAWILL010000014.1, read as the reverse complement.
GACGGAGTGACTGAAGCGCTGAATGACCGCGGCGAGGAATTCGGAGAAGAAAGCCTGATTCAGAGACTGCGCCACTACCGCGAACATCCGTGCCAGGCGGCGGTGGAAGCCATCACGAACGAAGTGCGAGCACTCAGCCCCGGCGACCAGCACGACGACATCACGCTGATCATGGCCAGATGCAAATCGTCCAACACGTAATGAAAATCACGAGGGTGCCCCATCCTGGTCGCGGTTTGTGCGACAGAGCCTGCCCTGAGCGAAGTCGAAGGAGTGGGGACTTTGACTTTCTCGCGCCGGACATTCAATGAAGTCAAAATCCCCACCCTGTCTCGCAGAAACCGCGAGACAAGGATGGGGCACCCTCGCGTTCTGTGGCGGTATCACTCTGCGCGCAAACACATTTAACTACTGTCACAACTTCGCGCGCGCTCCAACAACAGGTTCCGCTCGCGCACGTTGCGTGTGATCGATGCTGCTCTCTCGAACTCCGCGCGCGCTTCATGCTTTCGCCCCAACTTCTTGAGCAGATCTCCGCGCACGCTGGGCAGCAGATGGTAGTTCGTCAATGTGGGATCATCCGTCAGGGCATCGACCAACTCGAGTCCTGCGGCAGGCCCGGAGGCCATGCTGACGGCCACCGCGCGATTCAACTCTACGACCGGCGATGGGTCGATCTGCCCCAACTCGTCGTACAACGCCGCGATCCGCGCCCAGTCGGTATCCCCCGGCGTTACCGCTCGCGCATGACAGGCGGCAATCGCAGCCTGAATCGCATAAGGGCCGCGCGCTTCGCCAAGCCGTTCGGAGCGATCGAGCGCCGCCAGGCCGCGTCCGATCAGCAGGCGGTCCCACCGCGCGCGATCCTGATCGAGCAGCAACACCGGCTCGCCCGACGCATTGACACGTGCTTTTGAGCGCGACGCCTGAATCTCCATCAGCGCCACCAGTCCGTGCACCTCGGGCTCGTTCGGCACCAGTTCGGCCACGATCCGGCCCAGCCTGAGTGCTTCTTCGCAGAGTGCGGGCCGCATCCAGTCGTCTCCGGATGTCGCCGAGTAACCTTCATTGAAGATGAGATAGATGACTTGCAGGACTGAGGACAACCGGCCCGAAAACTCCGCGCCGCGTGGAACTTCGAAAGGAACCTGCGCTTCGGTGAGCTTCCTCTTGGCGCGAACAATTCGTTGGGCGATGGTCGGCTCGGAACTCAGGTAGGCACGGGCAATCTCGTCGGTGGTGAGTCCACCCAGGAGGCGCAACGTAAGCGCCACTCTGGCTTCCGTGGAAAGCACTGGGTGGCAGGCAATGAATACCAGCCGCAGCATATCGTCACCGATGTTGTCGTCCATGGCAGCGGCGAGATCGGGAACCTGCATCTCGCGTTCGGCCATCTCGCGGCCGAGGTCTTCGTGCTTGCGGTCGATCAGCGTGCCGCGGCGAAGGAAGTCGATGGCTCGATGCTTCGCCGTACCCATCAACCAAGCCCCGGGATTTTCGGGAATCCCGGACTCGGGCCATTTTTCAAGAGCCGCGACCAGCGCGTCTTGCGCGAGTTCTTCGGCTACGCCCACGTCGCGGACGATGCGAGTCAGCCCGGCAATCACCCGGGCCGACTCGATCTTCCAGACGGCTTCGATGGCGCGATGTGTCTCGGTAGCACCCACTGCTACCGATCACAACATTTTCTAGGCTTTCAGCGCAACTCCGTGCTCAATGCAGGGAGCCGAGTTCTCGGCGGAGTCCATTTCGTAAATCTGGCGCAGTTCGCATTCGCCCTCGCCGGCAACCTTGAGGAAGTCCTTGGCGAGCTGGATCGCTTCTGCCTTGGAATTCGCCTTCAGGATGGCGAATCCGCCGACGACCTCTTTGGACTCGGTGAACGGACCGTCGGTGATGCTGATGTTGGTGCCGGACCTCCGCACGCGCGCGCCGAGTTTGCTCGGCAGGCAGCCTTCGGTGGCGAGCAGCCAGCCCTCTTTGAAGCCCTGTTGGACCAGTTTGCCCATGGTTGCCATCTCTTGCTCGCTGGGAGGAGTGCTGCGCTCAACGTTCTTGTAGATGCTGAGGAATTTCATAATCTTTCTCCTTATATGCATTGAAGTTGTGAGCCGGGCCTCGATGGCTTCTGCCTTGGATTTCCCGCGCTCATGAATACGTCGAACCGGGTTTTGCGAAATCGACAGCGCTTTTTAAATATTTTGTCATTCCGAAGCGGCGAAGCCGCGGGGAATCTGCTGTCGCCGGCGGCATGGGTGGTGCTGACGGACAGCAGATTCCTCCTTGTCGCTGCGCGACTCGTCGCAATGATAAGCAGTCTGGGGCATGCGTCCCCTGACTAGCAGCTTAGGCAACGCGTCGGACAAAAGCAGGCCAGTCTTCGCCTCCGAATGACGCGCCGCCACGAGACTCGTCGGAATGACAAGAACCTTGAAACCGCATTACTTCTTTCCTGCAATCTTTTCGGCAATCCGGCGCTCTTGCTCCTGGAGTTCCGGGGTGAAGTTCTCTCCGAAGTCGCACGCCTCAAACACCGGGCGAATCTCCACCTCGGAGTCCTCACAGTGGGGATTCGGGCAGCGCCTCAGCCATTCGACGGCTTCATCCATCGAGCGGACCTGCCACATCCAGTAGCCCGCAATCAGCTCCTTTGTTTCTGTGAATGGTCCATCAATCACCGAGCGTTTGTCTCCCGAGAACCTAACCCGCTTGCCTTTGGACGACGGTTTCAAGCCGTCCCCGGCAAGCATGATCCCCGCTTTTACGAGCTCTTCGTTGTACTTGCCCATGGCGGTGAGCAATTCTTTGCTGGGAAGAGCGCCCGCCTCGGAATCTTTGGTGGCTTTTACGATGACCATAACTCGCATTTTGGCTTCTCCTATTTGTCAGGTTTGAGCGGGCCGTGGTTCGGAATCCTCGCTCTATGAGTGCGTCGAACGACGGGTGGCGCAATCGACAAGTTTGTCATGATTTCCTGCAGTCATTTCGCCTTCTATGCCTCTGGCTGGAATGGACTTCGTGGTGCAAGTTGAGATATTGGATGCTTCGCCGGCTTTGACCGGGACGGGCAAGCTCACCTGCCCGAACAGCGGGTGGGCCATGAAAATCAGGCTTAGTAGATCGTGGTGGTGGTTCATGCCATGTCCTCCTAAGCATACGTCGAACCGAGCCGTCCCAAATCGACACCTTCTGATCAAAATGAAAGAACAGAGCGCGGATACCGCAAGCCCGGCGCGGGGTTATAATGTCCAAAGCCTTGTCGTAGACCCGGCCACTTAGTAATCCGGCTTCAAATTCAAGATGACAGACGCGATCAAACGCAAACTGCAGGAAGAGATCAACGCGCTCGAACACGAATTGATCCACGAACTTCCCAAAGAAATCAAGAAGGCCGCTGCCCTCGGCGATCTCAGCGAAAACGCCGAGTACCACATGGCCAAGCAGCGGCAGGAGTTCGTGAAAGCGCGCGTCCGGCAGCTGGGTAAGCGGCTCGCCGATCTGTCCATGGTCAACATGAACAATATTCCGCGGGACAAGGTCGGCCTCGGCTCGACAGTCAAGGTTTACGACAATACCAAAGGGGAAGAAGTCGAGTACAAGCTGGTCACCAGCGAAGAGTCAGACGTCGCGGCGGGGAAGATTTCGACTACCAGCCCCATCGGTCGCGCGCTGTTAAACAAGAAAGTCGGGGATGAGGCCGTTGTAGTGAGCCCCAACGGAAAGCGCGAGTTGGAAATCCTGAGCCTGAGCACTATCCACGACGAAATCGAAGGTCCCAAAGAAGCGCAGGCGTAATCCGCGGCAAAATCATGAACCACAAAGGACACGAAGGTTCACAAAGGGCGAACTCCGGTAGATTTCCTTCGCGTACCTTTGCTTGCCCTGAGCGTGCTCGAAGGGTGTCCTTTGTGGTTAAATTTGCGGTTCCGGTGCTTTCCCGATGACCGCTTCCTGGACCTCCGCGTTCGGACGCGCCTGCGGAGTGTTGCTCGATACCATCGTCCGCTGGCTTGCGCTTTCGCGCATCAACCCTAATGTCCTTACGTTCATGGGATTGCTGGTCAACACCTGGGCGGCGATTCTTTTCGGCTCGGCCAACGCCTCGAACCAGAGGCGCATGTTCATCTACGCGGGACTGGTCATCATCTTCTCCGGCTTCTTCGATCTGGTGGACGGACAAGTCGCGCGCGCGACAAATCGCGTTACGCGCTTCGGAGCGTTCTTCGATTCGGTCGTCGACCGCTATTCGGACGCGTCGCAGTTTCTGGGATTATTAGTCTTCTACGCCCGCGGCGGACGCTACACCTATGTCGTCCTCAGCGCCTTTGTCATGATCAGCGCCATCATGGTGAGCTACACTCGCGCTCGAGCCGAGAGTCTGATTGGCTCATGCCGCGTGGGCTTCATGGAGCGGCCCGAACGCCTGGTGCTGGTCATTCTGGGGGCGCTCTTCAACCGCATGGCTCCCGTGCTGTGGATTATCGCGGTGCTGAGCACGATCACCGTGATCCATCGCATGCGGTACACCTGGACGCGGACGCAAGATCCGCCCGTAGCATTAACTCCAGGCCAAGCCGCGTAACCGGCTCGTGTCACCCCTGAGAGCGATTGACCTGCTATCCTATCCCGTCGCATCACCAATTCTGGGGATAACTGTTGCCGACTGATCCTGTACTCGTCGTTCATGGTGGCGCGTGGGCTATGCCGGATGACATGGTCGACGCGCACATTCGCGGGGTGTCGAACGCACTGGGGGCGGGATGGCGCGTGCTCGAACGCGGCGGGTCGGCGCTCGATGCTGTCGAGGAGGCCGTCGTCATTATGGAAGACGACGAGACCTTCGACGCCGGGCGCGGCAGCTTTCTCAATCGCGACGGGCGCGTGCAACTGGACGCGCTCATTATGGATGGGGCGACGCTTCGCGCCGGGGGCGTGGGATGCGTCGAGCATTTGCGCAATCCGGTGCGCGCCGCTCGCAAAATCCTGAGCGAGAGCCCGCACGTTTATTTCGTGGCGGAAGGTGCGGAGAAGTTCGCTGCTGAGCACGGTATTCCGCTCTGCAAGAACGAAGACCTCGTCATTCCGCGTGAAGTCGAGCGCCTGCGAGAGTATCAGGCGTCACTGGCCGCGTCGAAGCAGGATGGAAACGATTTGTTCGCGCCGAGCAACGATATGACCATTTCACACGACACGGTCGGCGCGGTCGCGCTCGACCACAACGGCAATATCGCGGCCGCGACCTCTACTGGAGGTACGCTGAATAAGGCTCCAGGACGGCTGGGCGATTCGTCGCTGATCGGGTGCGGATGCTACGCCGACAACGAGAGCGCCGCTGCTTCTACCACTGGATGGGGCGAGCCGATCATGAAGCTGGTTCTTGCCAAGTGGACGGCTGACCGCATCGCCGCAGGAAATCTACCCGAGTGGTCCGCGCTGGAGGCGATGAATTATCTCAAGCAGCGCGTGAATGGGCATGGGGGGATTATCGTTTTGAACCGCGACGGCCACATTGGCATCTCGCACAACACGCCCCGCATGGCATGGGCTTACCAGACGGTGAAGAAGCAGGAAAGTGGGATCGAACGGGCGACCACATCATAGAAGCACTGATCCGGCTCGGCGCCGGTTCGCTTCTCCCTCGCGCCGGCGCGCTTCGCTTCGCCGGGACAGCCGAGACGGCTGTCTCTACGTGGTTCGTTCCTACAGCCAGCCTTTGGTTCTGGCGATTCTTGCCGCTTCTACTCGGTTGCTTGCGCCCAGCTTGCTGATGGCTTCCGAGAGATAGTTCCGCACGGTGCCGTCGGACAATCCCAGTTCGCCGGCGATGTCGCAACTGGCCATGCCTTCGCCAGCCAAGCGCAGGACCTGGCGCTCGCGGTCCGTCAGCGGATCCATTTCGCCCCAGGCTTCTGTCGCCAGTTCGGGATGAATCACGCGCAAGCCCTGATGCACGCGACGCACGGCGTCGGCCAACTCTTCGGCGCGCATGTCTTTGAGCAGATATCCGGAGGCCCCTGACTCGAGCGCTCGGCGCAAATATCCCGTGCGCGCGAACGTGGTCACGATGACGACGCGCGTTCCCGTTCGCTGGCGCTTTAGCTCGGCGGCAACATCGAGACCGCTCATGTGTGGCATTTCGATGTCGGTGATGAAGACGTCGGGCTTGTGAGCCAGGACGGCAGCGAGCGCTTCTCTGCCGTTGCGCGCTTGCGCCACTACCGAAATGTCACCTTCGATTTCGAGCAAGGCCGCGAGCGCGCCCAGAACCATGCCCTGATCCTCGGCCAGCACCACGCGAATTGTCTTGCGGCCAGTCTCTTTAGCGGGAGGATTCAAATTCGTGCGCCTTCTCTTGTTCTGCGACCGCTTCCTTATCAGCGACGTCTTTTATCGCGACTTCTTTGAGAGGCAGGGTGATCGTTAGAATCGTGCCTGATTTATTGCGGCGATCGAGTGTGCCGCCGAGCATCTCGACGCGCTCGCGCATCCCGCGGAGCCCATTGCCTTCCATGGTGGCAAAACCCTGTCCGTCGTCGGCAATCTCCAGGCGGCACATATCGTTCTCCTGCTCGATCCGCAGCCGGCAGTTACGGGCGTTCGCATGTCGCACGACATTGGTCACCCCCTCGCGCACCGCCAGCGATAGGACGCTCTCCTGCATGGGAGGCAATTGCATACTTGTGGCAGCATCACACTGCACCGCCACGCCAGCGGTCTCGAGCGTCGATTTCGCCTGCGCCAACTCGGCAACCAGTCCCTTGGATCGGTATCCGCGAATCGCATCGCGGACGTCCGATAACGCCTGCCGCGAAATCTCCTCTACTTCGCGAATCTCTTTTCCGGCGCGCTCGGGATCGCGATCGATCAGCTTGCCGGCCAGTTCCGACTTCAGAGTAATCACTGACAGCGTATGCCCGAGCACATCGTGCAGATCGCGCGCGATGCGCTCACGCTCGGCGACTTTGGCCAGGTGTTCGATCTCTTCGTTCGCCTTGCGCAGCCGGTGGTTCATACGGTTGCGCTCTGCGAAGAAAGTATTCCCGGCACCGATGATCACAGGAAAGAGGGAAGAAAAGAAGAGAGTCCAGCGATCGATGTGCAGCAACAATCCTTCGACCGCGGCGATGGCTCCAATCGCGCCCAGGCCGATGACTGCTGCCTTTTGCGTTTCGACGCAAAAGGGAAGCATCGCCGCCGCGAAAATGAAGAATGTACAAGCACCGTGGTCGATCGGTTGAAATAGAAGTCCGAGCAGCATCATCCCGGCGATGTGTAGCAGAGCCCGCGGGTGCTCCAGGAAAAACAGTCCGAAGTAGAGAATGAGAAATACAGCCGCGCCAAGGCCATGAAGCAGCCACAACCGAAGGCCGACGTGATCGGCAATCGGTTGGATGAAGAAGAAGCCCAGATAGACGACCCAGAGCAGAGGACTCCAGCCGTGGTCCTTGTCTTTGAAGACGATGTGCCACGGCTTCAGCTTGAAGGGACTGCCGGTTGCGCACGCTGCGTTATAGTCAAGACCGCCCATACATTTCTTCTATTGTCACCCCGCCGGTCAATTCCGGCCACTGCGCAACTTGGGATTTGCTGCACACCACACCAACGCAGCCGCTGGAATCAGCAGCACAAGTAACTGTGGTCCACCGTAGAGCGCCAGCATGCCTAACGCGAGCAACGCGATGGTCGATCCGTAGTGTTTCTTCACGTTCATGGTGTCCACTCTTCCGGCCCATTTCAGGAGCCTACATTCAAAAGACGTCAGCCGTACATTTTTTCCTGATCGCGCTGGAAGCCGATGCGGGCGACGCCCAGGCAGATCATGGTGAATGCGGCAAGGGCCTCCCAATGCGCAACCGCGGACTCTCGCGATCCGGCGCCCACGACTCCCAGCGCCAGTTGCGACAGGTGATACGGCGGCAGCAGCAGCGCAATCTTCTGTACCACTTTCGGAAGAAACATGATTGGGATCCACAGGCCGCTGCAGAACGACATGGGCAAATAAATAAGGTTGATGGTCGGGGGCGCCGAATTCGGACCGGTGAAATATCCCAGAGCTAAACCCATCGCCGAGAAGGGAAGCGAACCTGCGACCAAGATACCGAGCAACCGCGCGAACGACCCGACGGGCATCCGCACTCCACCCAATGCAATCCCGAGAATGAACAAGGCGAGAACGATAATTGTGCTGAACACCAAGCTGGTCGCAACCTTCGCGGCGAAGTAGGCGAATGGAGGCATGGGACTGGCGCGTTTCACTTCGAGCCATCCCAGTCCGCGGTCGGAGGCCAAGCCTGCTGCCGTTCCAAACAGCGAAGCGGCGATCACGCCGAACGTGCCGTAGCTGGGAATCAGATACGCCGCCACCCGCGTTGCTCCGATACTCTGGTTGGAGTTCAGCACCAGCCCGAACAGGACGTAGAACATAATGGGAAAGCTCAGCACGGAGACGGTGTACATGCGGAGGCGGAGATACTTCAGGAATTCGTACTTCGCTTCCTTCAGGTAAATCGTCGCCGTGTGGGCTGGTGAGCGTTGAATCTGGCTAGTTCTCAGTGCCATGGCTGCGGTGCTCATTGCTTCTCCTTGATTCCGTCCGACTGCCCCTCAGCGGCTAAAGCCGGGATGATTCTTGGGGCAACTTGGCGGCACGGCTTTAAGAGTGTGCGTGAGAACCCGTGTCGTCCCTATGGGGACTCGCGCATTTGTTCCCCTTCACCCGGCACTTCCGTGCCGGGCTTTCACATCCCGCCGCTACGCGGCTGGAGTTTTGGTGCTGCTTGCTCCACCACTTGCGTGCAATGGTAGTTCTCACGCAGTCTCTTTAAGCCATGCCCTTTCAAATCAGACTCGCGCGGGTGTTCTTAAGCACTCTGCTAATGATTTCCGTTTTTCGAACTGTCCTGCGTCAATGCCAGAAACGCTTCTTCCAGGCCCGCTGCGCTCACTTCCAGTCCCGAGAGATTTGCATCGCGCGCCAGCAAGTCGCGCAGGACCGGCTCGACTTCAGGGGTGTGAATTTCGAATGCCTCGCGATCTTCTTTCACTTCGGTGACGCCCGGAATCTGCCGCAACCTGTCGATCGTGAGGCTGGTGATGCAGCGAATCCGCTTGCCCGCGGTCTGCGCCTTGATCTCCGACGGACTTCCTTCCGCGATGATTTCGCCCTTGTTGATGACGGCAACGCGATCGGCCAGAGCATCGGCTTCCTGCAGATAGTGCGTCGTCAACAAAACTGTTTTCCCGCGTCCGACCAGTTGCCGGATCTGTTCCCACAACATGCGCCGCGCCTCCACATCGAGGCCGACAGTTGGCTCGTCCAGAAAAAGAAGATCGGGATTCCCGCAGATCGCGAGCGCAAACAGCACTCGTTGCCGCTGCCCTCCAGAGAGGTCACCAAATTTGCGCTCGCTGAGATTCTCCAATCCGGCGGCGGCCAGAACGGCCGCGCTGGGCAAGGGATTCTGGTAGTAAGAAGAGAACAGGTCGATGTGCTCGCGCACGCGCAAGGTCTCGGGAACACGTCCCACCTGTAACATGGCGCCGGTGCGCATCCGGTTTTCAGGATTCGTCGGGTCTCCACCCAAAACGCGCACTTTGCCGGTGTTCGGTTGCAGCAGACCTAACAGGAGTTTTACCGCCGTCGTCTTGCCGGCGCCATTGGGGCCCAGGAGGGCCACGACCTCGCCGGCGCGCACCCGAAAATTCACGCCTTTGAGGGCCTGAACTTCTCCATAGTTTTTGTTGACGCCTTCAAGACTGGCTACCACCTGAACCGCGCCAGCGGAATTGGTGGTGCTGACTTCCTCCAGGGTTGCGATCATTTGCTTCACCTCTCGCGGTACAGGACGCCGATTTCAAGACCCTTTGAATCCAGTAGTGGCATCGTCGCCCAGGATCGATTGACGCGCCAGTGCCAACCATCACGCAACCAGCGTGACAAATGTCATTCGGAGAAAGCGCCGAAATTTTGGGGCTGGCTGGCAGGACCACACATGAGAGGATCAGGGAAATAAACGGCGATCGGACGGCTCTCGAGCAGCAACTCTCGAGGAATGGGATGACAAAAGCTGAGCTGGCGTGTTACGAAATCCGAACAACAGCAAACTATGCACAGTAGGCGGAGCTACGCTTCCTATCTAACGAGGGCGCACGGTTGTCGCTGGATCACCTTACGAGGCAGGCCTTTCAGTCTGTTCGGATTTCGTAACAAGAACTGCGTGCATAATTTTTTCCCGAAAGTGAGACACAATCGCTCTGCCCTTTGATATCATTTCCGTCACTTATTCGAGGCATTTCGAATGCTACCCGCTGGCAAAAGCCTTCGCACTCTTCGTGAAAAGCTCGGCCTCACCATGCGTGACGTCGAGCACTCGAGTGCGCGCATTGCTGAAAAATATCGCAATGAAGAATTCTCGATTCCGCCCAGCCGGTTATCGGATATCGAGACCAAGGGCATACTGCCGAGCATCTACCGTCTCTACACGCTGGCGATCATTTACCGGCGCGACTTTCGCGAACTCATGGGGTGGTACGGTGTTGATCTGAACAACATCCCGGCGGACCTGGGACTGGTTTCCCCGCCAAAATCGCATGTTTCCGATGCTTTGGCCGGACTCGCCTCGGTGCAGGTTCCGGTGCGCATGGATCCCGGTTTCGACGAGCGCCGCACCACCAATCTGGGCCGCATGGTCGAAAAGTGGGGACTCGTTCCGGTCGCGTATCTTGCTCAGTTCGCAAACAGCGAATTCACTTACGGCTACGTAGGCACGCAGGATTTCACCATGTACCCGATCCTGCCGCCCGGAAGCTTTATACAGGTGGATGAATCGCGCAACCGCGTGCTCGAAGGTTCATGGCGCTCCGAATACGAACGACCCATTTATTTTGTGGAAACACGCGACGGCCATACCTGTTCCTGGTGCAGTATGCGCCGCGACGAGATCATTCTGCAGCCTCACCCGCTTTCTCCGGTCCCGGTTCGCATTCTCCGCCATCCTCAGGAAGCCGAGGTGCTCGGCCAGGTAGTGGGGGTGGCTATGAAGTTGACCGAGTGGCACGCCCTCGATTCCTCTCCAGGCTCGAGAGTGCCACCAGTATTGAATTAAGGTGAGTTGACACCGGAGTGTTCTGACGGCCCTCCGGCAACAGGTCGTCAAACCGCCCGCGCATTTCCTCCACATACACAGAGGCCGGGACCCCGCTACTTTCGCTGGATTCCTTCAGGTCTTCCAGAAGGGAAGGCAGGGGCGTACGCAGAACCTTGGTCACGACCTCCATGTGGGCCTGACGCAGAGCACGCGCTGATGACTCCATCCCGTGCACACACTCCATTCCCCAATGTTGGTACCGTCCCTGACCGCCGCGCAGGGACGCCAGGTAGGTCAGTTTTCCCAGCCATCCGGAGACGGCCGAAAGGGTGGTTTCCTTGATGTCCTGTAGAGCGGATTTAAGGCTCATTTTGTTACAAATTCCGAACAATTCATGTTCTTCCGTGCCGTTGCCGCAGCGGGGGTAGCCATGAAACGATCACGGTCCAACTCGCAGTAAAAAAAAGGAGATAACCGTGAAACGTGTGCTACTCACTCTTGGAGCAGCCGTACTGTTTCTTACCACTTTGGTAACCCCCACCCTGGTCAAGGCCGATGGCGGCGGAACCAACACCGGTTGCAGCGGCGGTATGTGCAAGCCGTAAACCGGTACTGAGAGATTTTGCACCAGGTTTAGTGTCGTGGCGCATCGAATTCGCCACTCTTACGAAAACCGAACAAGATTCGTACCATCGTTGCCGCCTGCAGCGATTCGCGATATAGTGCCTCACCATCGCCATGCTGCAGGCGCATTCACTTCTGTGGAACTATCTCTGGCTCGCGCCCAACCTGTTTCTTCTGGGTTTGGGATTCCTGATCTGGAAGCGCGGCCTATCACGCCAAGTTCCGGCTTTCCTTGCGTTTGCAGTCCTAGGCGCCTTGGGAGAATTGGTCGTCTTCGGAGCGGACCTTGCGCCTTTCGTCTCTGCTCCAAATTTCTGGCGTATCGAATGGGCCAACCTTTTCCTCGAGAGCCTTTTGAAGTTCCTTGTCATTGGCGAAATTTTCGCGAGAGTCTTCACTCAGTATTCGTCGATTAGCCGGGTTAGCAGAGTAGCGGTCAGCGTGTTTGGATCCGCACTGGTCCTGCTGGCAGGTGTCATCGCGGGCTTTGCCCACGGCGACAACTCCAGGTTTTTGATTTCCGGAGTCCATCTTCTCGAACAAACTGTCTTCGTCATTGAGTCCGGCCTCATTCTGTTCTTATTTCTTTTCGCATCCTACTTTCGCTTGTCGTGGGACCGGTTGTCCTTTGGCATCTTGTTAGGGTTTGGCGTCTCCGCGTGTGTGCATTTGGCAATGTTGGCGATCGTCGCGAATGCGAGCCCTTCCGAACATGTACGGACTCTCTCCGATTTTCTTGACATGGGCGCCTTTCACCTCTGCGTGCTGATCTGGCTGTATTACGTTCTTGTTCCTCAAAAAGTGGTTAAGAAGTCTGTGGTTCCGTTGCCGGAAAACAATCTGGCAGTTTGGAACCGCGAATTGGAGCGTCTCTTACAACAATGACTCTGGCATTGGTTCTCGTCATCGTCGCTGCGCTTGCTCTGGTCGTAATCCTGGGCCTTACCGTCTCCACACGTTTACAGCTTTCCCCGGGTTCCGCTCTCGCTCGAAAAATTGAACCGGTCGATATCGAGGCGTTTCGCAATCTGGTGGATCCAACCGAGAATGAGTATCTGCGGCGCCGTCTTTCCCCAGCAGAGTTCCGCAAGGTGCAGCGGGAACGTTTACGCGCGGCGGCTGCGTACATTCGCGTTGCCGGACGGAACGCGGCAGTGTTGGTCGCCATCGGGCAAGCTGCTCTGAACGCTAGTGACGGCGCGACCGTCGACGCAGCGCGCCAGCTCGTCGACAACGCACTTCTGCTGCGCCGCAATGCCAGCGTCGCTCTGCTGCGAATTTATGTCGCGCTCGCGTGGCCGCACTCAGCTCTCGCCGCTGCTCCGGTGCTGCATGGATACGAACAGTTGAACGGCCGCGCCATGCTGCTCGGGCGCCTGCAGAATCCTGCAGTCCCGGTGCGGATCTCGGCGAACTGATTCCAGGGATCAGGGGCCAGGGATCAGGGAATAGTGTCTGCTGCGATTCACCGCTACAAGTGGAGCGCTCGCTTCTACAAACAATGAATAGAACAGATCGGTAACCAGCTCTCACTGACCCTGGCCCCTGCCCCCTGATTCTCAGTTTCTGCGTTTACTCACAAACGACCCGTGCCGATTCCTGACTTGTTTTCGAGCGTGGTTCTGTTATAAAACCACCGGGGCGTTAGTAGGTCGAACTGTCGAGTGAGTACGTCGACAATCTGCCGTGGCACTGGGTCGTGCCGTCTGCTCGCGTTCGCGAGCGCAAGGGAGAACCTTATGTTCCGCACATTCAACGTCGTCCTGTCGACGTGTCTTGTCCTGCTGCTTTCGGTGAGGGCTAACGCGCAGGGCGGTGTTGCTACCGGCGACCTGCACGTTACCGTGAAAGATCCCAAGGGGAGCGTTGTTACCAACGCGACCGTCACCGCTCGGGATGTCGCGAAAGGCCTGGAACGAACCGCCACCAGCGATGGACAAGGCGGATATAGCGCGCGCCAGCTGCCTCCGGGTACCTACGCGGTGACCGTTGAAGTTCCAGGGTTTACCAAGGTGCAGAGCAGCGGAGTCTCGATCATGGTCGGCGGCCTCGTGGAACTCCCGGTGACGTTGTCGGTGGCGGGCGGAAAAGAAGTGGTGGAAGTTACTTCACAGGCGGAATTGATCGAGACGTCGCGCAGTTCGACGACGAACACCATCGGCGAGCGCCGCATCGACAATCTCCCCATCAACGGACGCAACTACATCAACTTCACGCTCACCGATTCGCAAGTTGTTCGTGACAATGCCCCCAACACCGGCGCTGCGCCCACCTCGGGCCTTAACATGAGCGGACAGCGCGCGCGTTCCAACCTGGTGAACGTCGACGGCGCCGACGCCACCGATAATTCTGTCAATGGCGTTCGCTCCACGGTATCGCAGGAGGCAGTGCAGGAATTCCAGATCATCACCAATAACTACGCGGCCGAGTATGGACGCGCCGCCGGCGGCGTGGTGAACATCATTACCCGTTCAGGCTCGAACCAGTTTCACGGCGACGTCTTCGGATTTTTGCGTAACCGCAACTTCCAGGCGGTGAACCCGTTCAGTACCGTTCCGGATCCCGCGTATACCCGCGTGCAGGCCGGTATTGCGTTTGGCGGACCGATCAAGAAAGACAAGACGTACTACTTCTTCTCCTACGAAATTACGCGGCGGCACGAAACTGGATTCTCCAGCATCGGACAGGATGGCTATGGCCTGACGCCGTTCGATGCGTCAGCATTTCTGCAACTGCCCCCGGGCACTGTGAATCTGCAGCTGACGCCCGCTCAAATTACGTTTTTGACGGACCCGGCCACCATTACCGCAATCGTGACCGATCAAACCGGAAAAGTTGGGCCCGCCATCGCCGACTATGTCGTGGCAGCTGGAGCCTCCTCAGGTATGGCGGTCAATGGCGCGTGGCCCACCCACCTCGTGCAGGTGCTCACCGGTGGTGGGCTCTCGAACTTCTCGGGTTTCCCTAGCACCTGTCCGCCTCCGGGACCCTGTTTTATTCCTGCTTCCTATCAGGCGTTGACGTCGCAGACGGGCAACTTCCCCGTATTCGAAGGAACCAGCCTTTATTCGCTGCGACTTGATCACAATATAGGCACCAATCATCGCTTGACACTACGGGGAAACGTCAGCCCCAGCACCCAAACCGGCGTCGAAGTCAGCGGTGAAGATCAGCCTTTCGGACAAAACGCCTACTCCCGCACTTCACAGCAAACCTATCGCGATGTCACCGGCGTTTTTCAGGATACATGGACCATCGGGAACAACAAGGTTAACGAATTCCGCTTCCAGTACGCACGGCGGGGCCTTTCCTATTTTTACAACACCCAAATACCTTCCGGATCCGCGCCGGCGGTCAACATTACCGGCTATGCCTATATCGGGCGCGAACCCTACTCTTACATCCAGCGCACCGAACAGCGGTATCAATTCACCGACAACTTCTCGTGGACGATGGGGCGGCACAACACCAAGTTCGGATTCGATCTCAACTATCTGCCCATCAAAGCTGTCTTCACGGTGAATTACGGCGGCGTCTACGATTTCGGTGGCCTGTCAGCCAGCAATGCCATGTCTACAGCCGACTTTAATGCCCTGCCGACAGCGTTGCAGAACAACATCGCTCCCTTGAATGCTGTGCAGGCTTACGGATTTGGCGTGCCGGGTTCACTGGTTCAGGGACTTGGCAGCCCCCGCGATTCGTTCCATAACATTCCGATCGGCGCGTTCTGGCAGGATTCCTGGCGCATCACTCCCAATGTGACGCTGAACTACGGCGTGCGCTATGACGTCGAGATTCCTCCGAAATTCAAAGCGCCTCAGGGACTGGCTCTTCCCGCTTACAACATTCTTGGTGTGCAGAAGGGAATTCAGACCGATAAGAACAACATCCAGCCTCGTATCGGAGTCGCGTGGGATCCCAAGGGCGACGGCAAGACTGTCGTGCGCGCATCGTATGGAATGTTCTACGACCATCCGCTGCTCGGACTCTACTTCCTCGGCGATGCGTCTGACGGATCGTCGAGCGGACAACTGGCGTTCGGGCCAGGCTCACCATGCCAGGGACCAGGAAACCCCGGGAACCTGAACGCGGTCGAGGCATTTCAGGGCTTGATTCCCTCTGCCTCCGGATCGAGCCTTTCACCCTGCTCGCCGACGTCAGATCCCACCGGTGCGGTGCTCGGATTGTTGAATTACTCCCCCAATAACCAAACGTTCTCTTGCAATACTTCCGCCGTGAACTGCGGGGTGGCATCCACCATGCAGTCGATCTTCCTCGGCCAGAACTATCTGAATCCATCGACGTTTATGCCCCTCGGTTTCCAGCCCTTCGGTTATCCGCAGTCGCGGAATTTCGTTTACGCCTACTCGCAGCAAGCGAATGTCAGTATCGAGCGGGACCTAGGCCGCGGATTCGCGCTCAACTTGGCCTACAATTTCAACGGCGGACGACATCTGAACCGTCCGATTAACGCGAATACGATCCGTGGCGATCTTATGGTGGCGAACTTTGAAGCGGTGCTTTATGACGCGGCGGTCATCAACAACCCGGCGATCCTTCCGGCTCCGGCGAGTCCATTCACCGTGAGTGGATGTAACGCGGGAGGCGGACCGCTTCAGCTGAAGCCCTTTGTGGATTCGTCGCTGATGAATTTTTTCCGGCCCGGCGGTTTGAATCCCTCGATCATCGGCGCCTACGCTTCGATCGGAGATCCGCTCGGTTGCATCTCGCAGGCTGCAACCTTGGCGCACACCCTCGGTTTCAACAACTGCGATCCTGCCACCTTCGCCGGATGCGTCCCCTTTGGCGACATGGATGCCAACTACTCCAACGGCAGCTCGATCTACCACGGGTTCAGCGCCAACCTGCGCAAGCGCTTCAACACCCATTACGAATTTCTCGCCTCCTACACCTGGTCGCATGCCATCGACGATTCGACCGATCTGCAATCCACGCTCACACCACAGGACAGCTACTATCCCGGGGTCGATCGCTCCACTTCGCTGTTCGACCAGCGTCATCGCTTCGTGTTCAGCGGCGTCTACCAGACGGGGAAGTTGGGCGGGGGATTCGCCAGCAAAGTCTTCAGCGACTGGACCTTCGCTCCGCTTCTTGATATTGCTTCGGGACGCCCGTTCAATATCCTGACCGGCGGCGGCGACAACCTACAACTCTCGTCGCTCACCAGCCGTCCGAACGTAACCGTCGATCCAGCGTGCAGCACCGTGTATCCATCGAAATTCTCGCCCAGCGGCCATTTCCAGCAACCCTGCATTAACGGATTCGTAGCTGCTGGAATTGTCCCGACATTGCTGCAACTGGACGGCAATCTCGGCCGGAACGCAGGAATCATGCCCTGGACTGCTTTCGGCGATCTGCGCGTTTCCAAGCGCGTGTACTTCACCGAGCGCTTAAGCGCGGACTTTATCGTCGACATGTTCAACATCGCCAACAAGTACAACGTTGCGGCGGTGAGCCCGCTCTTCACTAATGCGGGACAAGCCACCGCTGCCTACGACCCGCGACAGTTCCAGTTTGCGATGAAGGTGAACTGGTAGGAAGACGAGACCTCCGACGTTGGACCTCAGGCTTCCGGAGAGTCAAAGTCCCCACCCGGTCTCGCGAAAAGCACGCGAGACAAGGGTGGGGTACCCTAACCTTCTATCGACCTCTGGCAGGACGACTTCGGTTTAGAACTGCGCTGCTACTCCTACGGTTGGGGTAATCGGCAATCCCTGCAGCGTCTTCACTAATACTTTGCCGGTGTTCGGATCGATTCCAGACTCGTATGCGAACCGGCCGTTGTAGTGGTTGGTCAGATTCAATACCTCGGCATACAACGTGAGCTTCCATCGCTGGAAGGCCCAGTCTTTATCCGTGCGGACATCGAGCCTTTGATAAGCGCCAAGCCGCGCGGTGTTGATCCCGGTGGGGATGAACTGCCCATTGCCGATCTGCGCGAAGGTCCCGCTCGGCACCGGATATCCCGATCCAAATAAGAACTTGCCGCTGAGATTGAGCGTTGGCCGCAGACGGTAGGTGGCGAACACACTCAGTGAATGTCGCTGGTCCTCAAGTGTGGAGTAGTAAAAATTGGAATTCGACAACTGCGAAAACGGCAGAAACGGCACCGCGATCTGATACTCGCGCTCCCTGGCCGCCAGAAGCGTGTATCCGACCCATCCTGACAAGCGATTGGCGCTACGCCTTTGCAGGATTAGTTGTGCGCCACGCGCAAAATCCCGTTTGAAGGTGCCGCCCGAATCCGGCTGCACGACCGGGCAGGATGTGGAGTCCAACTGGCCGGGAGGAGTCACGCCCACGGAGAAGAAGCCTCTTCTTTCGAAAACTTGGAGCCGGACTCGCGCGTTTTCGCCAAGCCTTTGTTCGACGGCTGCGCTGTAATGCTCCGACTTCACCGGAAGCGGAGCTTCGGCTATACATTCTCCCGGGGGCGGGCCGAAGGAAAAGTTGGAGAATTGCGAATACTTTCCCGCGGCGAACTGAAGCTCGGTGTTGCGCGCCGCTCGCAGTGCCAGCGAAATCTGCGGCGAGAACTGCTGCGGCAGATATTCCTGAAACCGCTCCCAGCGCAGGCTTCCCAGGACATGCAGCCGCCCATGGAGCAATCCGGAAGCCTGCTCGACGTACCCAGTCTGGCGCAATCCGGACCCGGCGTACGAGAACGGCTGCAGCTGGCCGCTGCTGCTGATGCCAACCTGATATTCACTGTCGCGGATTCGCCGCTCGGATAAACCCGCCTGCAATACGTCATCCTGCGCCCAGGCCCACGACACTCCCGCACCACCCACCCACTCCCTATGGTCCGTCTGGGTGAGCAAGGTGCTCACGTTGTTGAAGAGCTCATCGGGCTCGCGAATGTAGGCGGCGCGAGCGTCCAACAATAAGCGGGGGCTCAGAGCGCAACGCCATCCTGCACGAGCGAGTGTGAAATCGCTGTTGCCACTGGCGTATTGAACATTTTCGAGCGCCGCCTGATCGTTCATCGACATGGTCGTGTGACCGTCGGTGACAAACAGGTTCAGGTTCTGCCGGGGAGTGAGGTCATAACTCAGCTTCAGGTCCGCGTCTTCGAATCCCACGTTGGCGGCGTCCTGTATCCGGCCATGGATCAGATAGTTGATGTAGCTCTTGCGCGCTGAAGCCAGCCACGATCCCTTCCGCGAACTGTTGAACCAGCCTTCGCCGAGAATTTCACTGGCAGCGATTCCGGCGGTGATTCGGAACAATGGGGCGCTGCGGCTGCCGTCGCGGGTGTGAATGTCGAGGGCCGCGCCGTCTGCGTCTCCATAGCGCTCAGGAAACGCCGCGGGCAGCAACTTCATCTCCTCCACCACTTCACTGGTCAGCACGCCCAGCGAGGCTCCCTCGCTGAAGTTGCCGATCTCGTGAAATGGATTGAGCACAACCACATCATCGATATAAACGCCGACATTGGGGAACGCCGCGCCCATCACCGAGAATTCTGCGAAGAACTCGTTGTTGCCCTCTGCGGAAACTCCGGGCAGCGTCTGCACAGCGCGAAACGGATCGTCGGCAAAGACGGTCGAAGTCTCACGGATTTCCGAGCTGGTCAGATTCATTTCCGTGGTCGCCGGAGAATCGGAAACCTGGAAAAGATCTCCGCGCACCTCCACCTTGTCGGCATGATGGAAGTTGTCGGGCACCAGGGTGATGGAAAATTCCTTGATGTCGGCATCGGTCGCGAGAGTAAAGGGAAAGGTAAGAAGTCGGTAGCTGACTGCATTCAGCCGCAGAATGTATTTTCCGGGAGCCAGACTTGGGATCGTGAACTCACCGGCGGGCGAGGTGATGACACTAACTTTTGTTCCAAGCACCGAGACTTGCACTTGTCCCAATGCTTCTCCGCCAAGCGTATTCGTAACTTTGCCCCTGATTTCAGCCGCACGACTGACGTCGGATGCGAGGATGAGGAGGGCACAAAGAAGAAAACGCATAAATCTTTCTAAGCAGCGGAGCTGGGGCAGGGACAGAATACACTCTAGCCGCGACGGCAGGGTTTGGAACGGCAGGCTTCGAGCAGCAGATTTGGGCTCGACTCTAGACAAACGTTCATGCCGCTCCGGATTGCGACAGAGTTTCCGGTCTGAGGTCTGACGCCTGCCACCCAGGCCGATGTTACACTTTTGTTTCACCCATCCTTGGCGCTAGCCCCGGAGTTCGTTCCTCCATGTCTGAAACTCAGATGCCAACCCAGCGGACGCGTGTAGTCCGCGAATCCGAGCGCGGTGTTTATGACCGCGAGGCCGCGTACCGCATTCTCGACGAAGGATTCATCTGCCACGTGGGTTTCCTGGTCGATGGCCAGCCGTTTGTGATCCCGACATCTTACGGCCGCAAAGATGCGAACCTTTATATCCACGGATCGGCGGCGAGCCGCATGTTGCGCCAGATGAAGGAAGGCGTCGCCGTCTGCGTGACTGTGACGTTGCTCGACGGACTGGTGCTCGCCCGTTCGGTGTTCAATCACTCGATGAATTACCGCTCGGTGGTGATCCTGGGGAAAGCGACGCTGGTGGACGATGCGGAAGAAAAGCTTGCAGCCCTGCGCGTTCTATCGGAGCACATCCTGCCTGGACGCTGGGACGATGCGCGGCAGCCCAACGAACGCGAACTGAAAGCCACGTCAGTCTTGCGGGTGCCGATGGAAGAATTCTCCGCCAAGGTCCGGACTGGGCCGCCGATTGACGACGCGGAGGACTCAGCGTTTCCCACGTGGGCTGGAGTCCTGCCGCTGGAGGTGAAGACGCTGGAGGCGATTCCCGATCCGACGTTGGAGCCGAATCGAGAGGTGCCGGAATATCTTAGAAATTACGTTCGCAAGTAAATCAATTGTCATTCCGACCGAAGGGAGGAATCTGCTCTTTGCCGGAAGCGTGGGCGGCGCAGGCGACAGCAGATTCCTTACGGCGAAACGCCGTTCGGAATGACAAAACCATGGTTTGGGATGTGAGATCTTTTAGCTGAGACTTCCGCAGCTGTGGGTCCACCTCGTCCGTTTTGGAGAGATTCACGGTTACGGAACCAGGAGTAGCTTTCCCGCCAACGTGCGCGCTTCCATATCGCGGTGCGCTTGCGGCGCTTCGGCTAGCGGATACTTTTTGGCGATGCGAACCTTTAGCTTGCCATCGGCAATCATGCTGAATAATGCGGAGGTCCGTGCGAGCAATTCTTCCCGCGTGGCGGTAAAGTGCGCCAGCGTTGTGCGCGCCATGTAGAGCGATCCCTTCTCTGAGAGTTTCGCCGGGTCCACCGGGGGCACGGCGCCGCTCGACATGCCGTAGACCACGAGCATCCCGCGCAGGCGCATTACATTTAGATTCTTCTCGAAGGTCGCTTTGCCGACTCCGTCGTACACAACTTCTACGCCCTTGCCATTGGTGAGCCGCTTCACTTCCGTCTCGAAATCCTGACGAGTGAAGACGATCACCTCGTCAGCACCGGCTTCGCGTGCCAGTTGCGCCTTCTCGTCACTCGACGCGGTTCCGATTACGCGAGCCCCGATTGCGTGCGACATCTGCACGACCATCAAACCAACGCCACCGGCCGCGGCGTGCACCAGCGCCGTTTCGCCGGCTTTGAGTTTGTGCGCGTCGGTGACCAGATAGTGCGCGGTGAGCCCGTGCATCATCGCGGCGGTCGCTTGGTCGTCGCTGATCGCCGGCGGCACCGGTACCAGATGTTCCTCGGGAGCGGCGACATATTCTGCGTACGATCCCAGCGTCCCGCTCCAAGTCACGCGGTCGCCTACCTTGAGCGCCTTCACCTGCGGACCGACTGCGGTCACAACGCCCGCGCCTTCCTGCCCGGGAATGAAAGGCAGCGGCGTGCGCAGACGGCCGTCGCGGAACTGGCCGTCGATGGAATTCACTCCCGCGACGTTGACCTTGACGACTGCCTCTGAAGCTTTCGCCTGAGGCGCGGCTACTTCTGCCAGTTCCATCACCTCGGGCCCGCCAGCGTGCTGCACACGGATTGCTTTCATGATGGTCCCTGTAGCGCCGTCCCGAGTAGCGCCGCCGTCCCGGCGGCTGTGGCGGAGGGCGTCTCGCCCTCCGCTGTGCGCGCCTAGTGTACTGCAAACGTGACCGAAGTCCGCCACTGCATGGCCGAGACGCCCACGCGACAGCCGGCAGGATGCCGGCGCTACGGGATTAACAGCAACTTCCCCGTCGTCTTCCGTCCTTCCAACTCGCGGTGCGCGCGCTGTGCCTCGGCCAGCGGATAGGTATGCTGTATCCGCAGCTTCAATGTTCCCGACGCGATCATTGCAAACACAGCGCCCGACCGCGCGAGCAATTCCTCGCGTGTGGCAATGTAGTTTCCCAACATCGGTCGCGTTACGTAGAGCGAGCCCTTTTGCGAAAGTTGGATCAGATCAAACGGAGGCACGGCGCCACTCGATCCGCCAAATAATGCCATCATCCCGCGCGGACGCAGCACGTCCAATCCTTTCTCAAACGTCGTCTTGCCCACCGAGTCATATACGACGTCGACACCCTTTCCACCTATCAGCCGGTTGATCTCGGCCTCAAAATCCACCTGCGAATAAAGGATGATTTCGTCGGCTCCCGCCTGGCGCGCTATCGTTGCTTTCTCCTCGGTCGATACGGTTGCGAGTACGCGGGCGCCGATGTTGTGCGCCATCTGTACCAGCAGCGATCCCACGCCGCCGGCGGCCGCGTGCACCAGCGCGGTCTCGCCGCGCTTCAGCGGATATGTATCGTGAGCCAGATAGTGCGCGGTCATCCCCTGCAGCATTGCCGCCGCAGCCTGCTGATCGCTCACGCCGGGGGGAATCGGCACCAGACGCTCCGCCGGCACCGCCACATATTCCGCGTAAGAACCCAGCGTCATCGTCCAGGCGACGCGGTCGCCAATCTTTACGGACTTCACGTCCGAGCCAACGGCTACGACTTGCCCGGCGCCTTCCTGGCCCGGAATAAATGGAAGCGTCGTCTTGTAGCGACCCTCGCGGTAATAGACGTCGATGAAGTTCACGCCCGAAGCGGCCAACTTCACGACCGCTTCATTCGCCTTCGGCCCGGGAACCGGCAATTCCGCCAGTTCCATCACCTCGGGTCCACCGGTTTGCTGGACTTGTATGGCTTTCATGGAATTCTGGATTTTACACGCAGAGGGAGGATTCCGACGATGCTGTGGTTCTGCGACGAAAACTCTGTCATTCCGAAGCCGACGGCGAGGAGTCTGCTGTCGCTTGTAGTGTGACGCCGCCGGCAAAAAGCAGATTCCTCAACGGCTGACGCCGTTTCGGAATGACAAAACTATGGGGAGAGTTGCAGGGCGAGACTTCACTTCTTCTTCAGCTCCTCGGTCCAGTTCTGGATGACGGTCAGAGGCGCCGATCCCGTGTCGCCAATGGTAATGGCCAGCAAACGCTGCCCATCGCTGGTCAGCGACCACTGCGATCCCGCGTTGTTGGGAGGAAGATTATTGCCCTCGAACAGCAGTCGCACATCCTCCGGCGCGAAGTTCGACCCGTGACTGTTGACTTGCGCCGCCATGACCTTGCCGCTGCCCGGAACTTCAAACAGGATTTCTCTCCCGTCGTGCCGCCACCGGGGACGCGTGCCGCCGCTCGTGGAGATCTGCCACTTCGCCCCGCTCCACGGAAACGGGACTACATACACTTCCATGCGGCCGGTTTCATTCGATGCATACGCAACCCACTTCCCGTCAGGGGAGAACTGCGCGAATCCCTGGTCGCCGGGCGCGGACACGTACGGGAATGGCTTGCCGTCGCCGAACATGGGGAGCGCCCAGATGTCAACGCCATTCTCGCGTCCGATCGTTCCCGCGTCATACAGCAGATAGCGTCCGTCGGGTGACCAGTCGTCCAGTTCCTCTTGCAGCGTTTGGATAGACCCAAGACCCATAATATCTCTTGCCTGCCCCGATCCATTTGCCGCTTTGACAATAAGCTTGCGGGCATATGCGTTCGAAGAGTTCCCCTCGAGGTAAGCGATCTGCTTGCTGTCCCGTGACCAGATCGCACCCGTGCTTGAAGCCTCTCCGAATGTGAATCGTGTACGGAGGTTGCGCACCACGTCGTAAATCCAGATCACTCCCACTGGATTGCCGACCGTAACAGCGACCTTCTTGTCGTCGGGTGAGAGCTCCATCAGCGCATAGGAATCCGGGCCCGCAACACTGCCCAGTTGTTTGCCGGTACGATCGAACCAGGTCAGGCGCGTGCCTGCCCCCGCACTGCCCGGCTGATAGATCAGCGTTCCGCTCTCGGATGCCGAGAACGTTCCCCGCCACACCGTACCATCGACCTGCACATCGCCGCTCAGAGCGACTGCTTCGCCGTTGAATTTTCCCGACGACCCGTCGAAGGGTTGAGCCATCAACGTACCGTCCCGGATGTACAGCAGACGTCCGGAGGCATAGATGGCATGCGAGGGGCTCGCAAAGAGCACCTTATTGTCTTTGCCATCGAGCGATGCCCATACAACGGCAGTGTTCGCGTTCCCCGTCGCCGCATGGTTCGCCCCGAGATACAGGAAGTGCTGGCCATCGGGAAGGAACCACGGCCAGCGGTGGGTTGTGAAGTTATCCGACAACCTGGTAACCGTAGTCGGATTGCCGCCCATGGCGGGAACCTGAAACAACGGATCCGTGAATTGTGGCGAGAACACGATTGTGCCCTTACCACTCCAGCTGCCGCCGCGTCCCGCGGGCGCATCACAAATAGAGAGCGCCGCGCCACCAGCGATATCGATCCTCTTCAGCTTTCCATCGGCGAAAAAGGCGATCGAACGGCTGTCCGGCGACCAGAAGGGAAATGTGGCGCCGTCTGTACCCGCGATGGGCTGCGGTGTGAGCTTATCCATCGACCGTAGAAGAAGCTGGTTCTTTCCGTCCGCCCGGCCGGAGAAGACGATGTTCTTGCCGTCGGGAGAGATCACCGGCGGTCCGCCATTGTCACCGACGAAATTGAATTGCATTTTCTCCGGGGCAGCGATCTGTGTGCGCACCACCGGCTTGTTGCCGCCCGAGAAACCGAGGACCAGACTGAGAACGACGACCGCGATCACGGCCGTTGCCAGGAACATCCATGCCAGCCATTCGCTCACCCGCATACCTCCGGACGCGGGTTTTGCAACAGCTGGTAGCGACCCAGATCCTTCGGCAATCCATTTCAGCTCGCTTGCCAGGTCACCGGCGCTCTGCCAGCGTACATCGGGATCTTTCGCAAGACACTTCTTGATCGCGCGCTCGAGCGATGCCGGGGTCAGCGGCTGAAGGTTCCGGATCGGCTCTGGCTCTTTCTCCAGAATCGATGCCGCCACCGAGACCAGCGTCTTGCCTTCGAAAGCCCGCTTGCCGCAGACCATCTCGTACAGCACTGCGCCGAGACTGAAGATGTCGCTGCGCGCATCGGCCTCTTTGCCTTCCACCTGCTCGGGCGCCATGTACTGAAAGGTTCCGACTATGGTGCCCTGCTGCGTCAGTGGAGTGGCGTGCGAACTGGTGAGCGTCGCTGTCAGTTCAGACGAGACTGTCTTCTGGGAGGTCATTCCCTTGGCCAGGCCGAAGTCCATCAGCTTTGCGCCCGACTTGGTGAGCATGATGTTGCCGGGCTTCAGATCGCGATGTACCACGCCGCAGCGATGGGCTGCCTGCAACCCCGTAGCGATCTCGGCGCCGTAGCGTAGCACCTGCTCCAGTGGCAAGGGCCCGCGCCGCAGGCGCTCGGCCAGCGTCTCGCCCTCCAGTAACTCCATGACGAGATAGCGGACACCGTCATGCGTGCCCACATCATGAAGCTGGCAAATGTTGGGATGGTTCAGCGAAGAGATGGTGCGAGCCTCGCGTTCGAAGCGCTCGCTGGCGTCGGCCTTATCGGCCAGATGCAGAGGCAGAATTTTGATGGCAACGCTGCGGTCGAGCCGCGTGTCGCGGGCGCGGTACACTTCGCCCATCCCGCCCACGCCCAGCGGCGCTCCGATCTCATACGGTCCCAGTTTTGTGCCGGAGGAAAGCCCCATGGTTGCGCTCGGATTATACAGCCCATCCAGGGACGCTTTGGCCGGGTATCAGTCGCGTAGCTTAACTGGGTTCGCGCTCTTCAAGCGTGGCCAGGAACGCCTTTTCGACGTAAGGAAGTAGCCACCGACGGAGGATGAACTGCTGATCTTGCATATAACGTCGAAGGGCTGCGGCCGCCTGCCGGATATCTTCTTCACCTTCCGAATCCCGAAGGTCATCGCAGAGCTTCTTGAAGTAGCGTTCGTGCACTGAAATTTAGAGTGCCAAATCCGAAAAAGTGTTGGATGCGGTATGTGACGCAGTTTCTATTGCATAGAGGAATGCAGAGGGGCGGGGTGTTTCTGCGATCGCCAACAGGCTGAAAGTTTTAATGACCGTGCATGGCTTTGCGATACGCAATGACGTTCTTATTGTGCTCTTCCATGGTCCGCGCGAAACGGTGATGCCCTTGGGCATCCGCTACGAAGTAGTAGTAATCGGTTGCGGCGGGGTGCATGGCGGCTTCAAGGGAGCTGCGTCCGGGATTGCAGATGGGGCCGGGCGGGAGTCCGGCATTGCGGTAGGTGTTGTAGGGAGACGAGAAGCTCATGTCGGCGTGATGGAGCGCCCCCTGGTACGTGCCAGCCAGCAGTTCCGCATAGATGATGCTGGGGTCGGCGTCAAGGGCGATCCGTTTATTCAGGCGGTTGAAGTAGACGCTGGCCACCTCAGGACGCTCGGCGGGGACAGAGGTTTCTTTTTCGACGATGGAAGCCATGGTGACAAGCTCATGCAGTGGGCGCGATGGATCAGTTCCTTCCGTCATACCTAAGGCGGCGTTGGGAAGCAACCCGGCTTGCGAGGCGGCCTGGCGGAACTGCTTGACCATGGCGGCGGCCATATCGTGCATGGTCATCATGCGGGTGAATTCGTAGGTTTCGGGGAAGAGATAGCCTTCCAGGGATTTGGCCGCGGGATCCAGATCGGCGATCAGAGCGGTATCGGACTGAGCTACTTTCAGGAAATCCTCGGCTGAACCCAGGCCCGCGTCCTGGACCGCGCGGGCAATGTCGAACGTGGTGTAGCCCTCGGGGACGACAACGGTGTGGAAGTACACATCGCCCCGGCGGAGACGCTTCTGAATGCCAATAGTGTTGGCCGGCTTGTCGAACAGGTACTCGCCGGCCTTCAGAGAGCGGCGGCGGCGAAAATAATGCCACAGGATGAACGCTTCTTTACTGCGGATTATGCCCGCGCCCTGCAATTCGGTGGCAATCCGGCGCGTGGAATATCCCGGGCGGAGCATGACAAAGGTCTGGCCGGATGGCTCGACCGGGGTCAGGACCGCCCAGGCAAACCAACTGCCTGCGCCAATGATCGCAATCAGGATTAGCCAGCCGAGCCTTCTCACCTTAGGGACAGTTTAGACGAGGTGGGGAAACATACGGGGCTGACGTTGGTGATACGGCTTTTGGGTGAAAGGGGCTGGAGTACCCGAGGAACTCACCACAGAGGACACAGAGGGACACTGAGGACGTCAAAAACCCCACCCCTGTCGCACCAAACGCGACAAGGGTGGGGCACCCTCGTAATTGGTTCGATCTAAAGGGGGCTGCCTCAACTAGGACACTAGTGAAAGTGAGCCAAGACGGTTTTGAACCCTTTGGAATCCGGTATACTCAAATGATTTGAGGCAGTGTTCGTACATTCATGAGACTTAAGTCGCCCTTCTTGTCATTGACCCTGTTTCTGGCGCTGTTACCTACCATGGGGTGCCTGTTCCGCACGCGTCCGGTAGAAGACCGGTACTCGAAGACACCCTTAAAGGAATCAACACAACAGGGCCTGATCGACGCCATCAATCAGCAGTCCGAGGCGATCCGCACGCTGAAGGCTACGGTCGATATCGACAGCTCTGCCGGCGGAATGAAAAAGGGGCACGTCACCGACTACAAAGAGATCCGGGGATACGTGCTGGCCAAGAAACCGGACGAATTGCACATGGTCGGGCTGATGCCGTTCGTGCGAACGACGGCGTTCGACATGGTGAGTGATGGACGGGATTTCAAGCTATGGATTCCTCCCAAGAACAAGTTTGTGGTCGGGGAGAATCAGGTGGCGACGACGAATCCGGATCAGCCCATGGAGAGTATTCGTCCGCAGAATATTTATGAGGCGCTGCTGATTCGGCGTATCGATCCGAGTAATGAAATTGCTGTCCTGGAGAACGGCTACGAGACCATGCACGACGCTAAGGGTCACCGCATTTTGCAGGAGGACTACGAACTGACGGTGATCAAGAAATCGGGCGAGGGATGGGTCCTGGAGCGCAAGATCATTTTCGGGCGCACGGATCTGAAGCCGCACCAGCAGTTCATTTACACCGAGGATGGCAAGGTGGCCACGGACGCACGGTATGCCGAATACAAGGATTACGGCGGATTCAGCTTTCCCTCGCGCATTGAGATCTTCCGGCCGCAGGAGGAATACGACATCACGTTGAACATTCTGAAACTGGATATCAATGTGCCGCTTCGGGAGGACCAGTTCGTCCTGGAACAGCCGGCCGGGGCGCAGGTGGTGCATCTCGATCGTCCGCAGTCGACCTTGGTGGTGCCGCTGGAGAAACAGCATCCGGACCAGCAGTAGCTTCGCTTAAATGAAAGTCAAAATCCCCACCCTGTCGCACAAGACGCGACAAGGATGGGGCACCCTCAGACTTCTATGATGAACAAGATGGTGGTGGCGAATCTGGTGCACCGGCCGACGCGGTCGCTGATCACCATGAGCGCGGTTGCGCTCGAAGTGGCGATGATCCTGCTGGTGGTCGCGGTCTTCTACGGTTATCTGACCGGGTCAAAGGAGAGCCAGCTTGGCGTAGGAGCGGACGTGATGGTCACCCCGCCATCGTCGGCCATGTTGCCGGGCATGTCGGGCGCGGCTATTCCGCTGAAGGTGGGAGACATCCTGCAGCAGATGCCGCACGTTAACGTCGCCGCACCGGTGATCTGGGCCTTCAGCCAGAAACCTCTGGAGATCGTTTACGGCATCGACCTGGCGACCTACGATGGCCTCCCTCCCAAGTTCATTTATCTCTCCGGCGGTCCTTTCCAGGGCCCCAATGACGTGATCGTAGATGATTTCTATGCCGGAATGAATCACAAGAAGGTCGGCGACACAATCGAGGTGCTGAATCATTCGTTCCGGATTTCCGGCATCGTTCCGCACGGAAAAGGTGGACGGAAGTTTCTTCCCCTGACGACTATGCAAGACATAATCGGTGCGGAGAGGCGAGCGTCAGTCTTTTACCTCAAGCTGGATGATCCAGCGAACATCGATGCGGTCGCGAAATCGATCAAGGAACGGCCTGGGATGGAGCAGTATACGGTCCGTTCGATGGCGGAGTACTTGTCGATGATGACGCCGGACAATCTGCCGGGTTTCAATGTGGCGATCGAAATTGTGATTGGAATCGCCGTCATCGTTGGGTTTCTGGTGATTTTTCAAGCGATGTATACGGCGGTGATGGAGCGGACCCGCGAGATCGGGATTCTGAAGTCGCTGGGTGCGACGAAGTTGTACATCGTGAATGTCGTGCTACGGGAGACGTTGCTGCTCGCAATCGTGGGCATCATCGCGGGGATCATCATCAGCCTGGTGACGCGGCGGGTGATTATGTTTGAGCGTCCGGTGCAGAGGCTGTTCTGGAGCAATTGGTGGGTGTTACGGGCTACTGCGATTGCGACCGTCGGTGCCGTGCTGGGTGCGCTATATCCGGCATTCAAGGCGGCGCAGAGAGATCCCATTGATGCTCTGGCGTACGAGTAGTTGTTCTGAATTTCTGATTGTACGAAATTCTGATTTCTGCTAACATCTCCATAAAGGTAGGAGATGCTATGGCACGCGAATATGCTCGCCTGCGGGAACGGAACCAGGTGACATTGCCGGCTTCGGTGGTGGAACAGATGGGGCTTAACCTGGGCGATATGGTGGAATTCTCCACGAACGGCAAGGGTGGAGTACAGCTACACCCAGCGAAGATCGTGAAGGTCGGCTCGGCGGAAGCGCGGCAGGAAGAGAGTGCCGCGAAACAGGACATTCAAGAGGGCCGGTACACGCTGATTCGCAGCGTGGGTGATTTTCGCAAGCACGTGGAAAAGCTGCGCAAGGGCGAGGCTCCGAGTGTGGCTGAGCCGGAAGCGGAGCACCTGACCGAGTCGCAGCGTCACGACGTCGAGACGGTAGTCGAGGCGATGCTGATGAAGCTATTATCCAGCCTGGGGGAGACACCTCGGAGTTCCAGCAAGCGTCATGAAAAGAGAGCTACGCAGCGCCGGCAGGTTTGATCGCAAGCTGGCGAGTCTGTTTGAGGCGCTGGAGGGCCGGGAGAAGGAACTGCAAGCCCGGCTTGACGAAGTGGTGAAAGGGCTGCTCGACGGCAGTATCACCCGGTCTCCGGAACATCATCCCACTGACGGAACCTGCTGCCTTCCCCTCATCGGCCATTTCACAGTCGTGTTCCGTCCTGACAAGTCGGTACCCGATGGGCAGGACGAGGCCGGACGAAACATTACCAACTTTGCCGGCGCGACTCTGTTTGATCTGCTCAACATTGAAGAAGAGCGGGATTAGCGGCTACCACTTCGAGATCAAATCCATCAGGAATCCGAGCGTGATCAGGCCGAAACCGATGCGGCCAGCGGCGGCGACTCTGCGGGCGAATAATAGCTGCAACGCATAAGCCGAAGTCAGGACCTTGTCGTGGTCATCGACGTACACACCCTTTGCCTTCTGAACGGCCTCCCGCACCGCTTCCTTACCGCGTTCCGAGCGGGCGCGGCGCACCGCGAAGAGCGCGTCAAGAGATAAGATCGCGCCACCAAGAAATCCGCAAATAGAGGCGGCGAGCTCATACGTGTGTCTGGTCATCAGACCTCCGGGAGTGGAGCGGGTTGCTATTCGGACTCGAGGCCGGCGCGGCGGAGCATGCGGCGAAGGCCACGCTCTCCGGCAGCACCGCGCTGTTCGCCGGCGATGTTACCGTCACGGTCGACGACTACGTAAATGGGATACACCTGCGCGTTGTACATGGCGGCGAGGTTCGTGTCTTTGGTGAGGACGATGGGAACGGTGCGCGGGTGTTCCACCACATACTTCTTCACTCGTTGATCGGGTTCGAGGACGTTGACGGCGAGCACGATCAGATCTTTGCTCTTATATTCCTTGGCAATGTCATCGACCAGTTGGGCTTCCTCTTCGCAATACTTGCACCACGTGGTCCAGAATTCGAACAGTACGACCTTTCCCTTGATGGAGTCGTTATTGAACTGATCTCCGGCGGTGGTTTTGGCGCGGAAGCGGGGGGCGGGCTGGCCGGTTTCATCGCGCTGGGCGACGGCGATGGAGGCGCCCGCAACGATTGTCAGGACGATCGCGAAGAGAATGCGGCGGCGCATAACGGCGAAAATAGTATCACGGGAATCCAAACCTGTAACCACAAAGGGCACGAAGGTTCACGAAGGAAAGACTACTTCGTCTTTTTCGTCGGTTTCGGTTTTAAGGTCTTGGCATAGGAATAACTTAGCTCGAGATACTTCTTCAGTTCCTTCGTCTTGGGTAAGAGGTCGTCGGGGACGGCGACGTATTCCTTCATGACTGTGGCGTAGGCTTCGAATAAGTTCGTCTGGTACCTTTTTGAGGAATTCATCGCGCTCGTTTTCGGGCAGGCGGATCGCCAACCTCGATTGATGGAGAAGGGTGAACATGTTGCCGTTCAACGAGGTGTAGGGATTGGCGTCGCCTTTGCGCTCGATCTCCGGGATTGTGGCAATGAGTTTGTCGTAGAGGGCTTCGTTCGGCGCGCTTTTCTTCGCTGCGGGCATGATGGAATGCCTCGGAATTGTGGAGAGTGTCTTTCGCCCCATTGCCCCATTGGGGCTGGTTCGACCTGAAATCGCAAACCCATGGCTTGCGCCATGGGCTGGCATTCTATCGCCGCTTCGCGGCTTGTGAACGTCCAACAATTCACGGAATATGAACGACAAACGATCGGGCATCGGGGATCACTGCAGCCAGATGGCCACGGTCAACTTCTAGATCGCAGCTATCGTCCTAGATACGTTACGTGAACGTAAGTGCCAAGTCGTACGTTGTAGGCGAGATACCAGCCGTCGTGGTCGGGATCTTCGTAAATCACCACATCGTCGCGGTCCCAATACCAGTCATTGGCATAGGCAAGGTCAAACGGGGCGACGCCGAAGTAGAAGCCACGAAACCAGAAACGGCGGGGATCCCCACCCTCGATGCGCCACCGATGTCCGCGACCGAAGCCACCTTGAAAGCGGCCGTATTGCCAGGGATGGTCGAGGTGGAAGCGGTCGTCATCCCGCCGCACGTCGTGCCCAACCCATTCGCCGTTGTGGTGGACGTGTGGGGCCTCCGGATGGCCGTCGCGGTCCTGATAAGAGTGCCGGTCCCGATCGTCATGGTGGTCATCGCGGCGGTCGCCTTCGTGCTGGTCGCCATGATAGGCCTGCGGCCCATGGTGAGGAACGTATCCTCCACCGACGTCGTGGTGGTGGTCGTCGTGGTGGTCATCTTTTTGGGCGAAGGCAGGCAGGGAGAGGATCAGAGCCGCTGTAAGGACTCCGGGAAACAGTTTCATTAACAACCTCCGAGGACATACGTTACCACTGCCGATGTCGTCGCAGCGGATGGCCAACCTCTGATGAAGAAATGCGAACGTTGTTGCCATTGACGGACGGACAAGAATTGGCGTCGCCTTTGTGTTCGATTTCTAAATACACCGGAGAGCTATCGTCCGAGATACGTGACGTGAACGTAGCTGCCCAATCGCACATTGTAGGCGAGATACCAGCCGTCGTGGTCGGGATCGTCGTAGATCACAATGTCGTCGCTGTCCCAGAGCCAGTCATGGCAATAACCGACATCAAAAGCCGCGACGCTAAAAAAGAATCCGCCGAACCAGAAGCGGCCCGGACCGCCTCCGCCAAGGCGCCACCGGTGACCGGGGCCGAAGCCGCCTTCAAAGTGACCATGCTCCCACGGATGATCGAGATGGAAGCGCGCATCATCACGTCCGTAGTCGTGCCCGATCCACTCTCCGTTGTGATGGACATGGGGGGCTTCGGGATGCCCTTCGCGGTCGCGGAAGCTGGCTTGGGGCGCGGCTGGGCGCGCAACGGTGCCATGAGAAGGAGGTGGACCGTGTTTCGGAACATAGCCGCCGCCGACCGAGTGGCTGCCATGGCCGCCGTGCTGCGCCCATGCGGGCAGAGAAAGAACCGCGAACACGACAAAAAGTCTGGGGAGTAACTTCATGGGGAACCTCCGAAGCATACGTTACCACCGCCAGCCGGTGAGTAACACGGCGTTGACAATGGTCGAGTAGGTTCGGTACATTAAAGTCTTTAGCAGTAGTGTGGTTGCCCGCCTGATGGTCCTGGCGTCCTCGTCAGGGGAATCAACGAGCGGTTTTCTTTCGCAGCCTTTTTCAAATCTGGGAGAGTTCCGATGTCAACGTATTTCCCCAAAGAGGGGGAAATTGTGCGCAAGTGGTACGTCGTGGATGCAGACGGGCAGACGCTCGGGCGCCTGGCTTCACAGGTAGCGCGCATCCTCATGGGCAAGGAGAATCCGCGGTATACGCCGTTTATCGATACCGGCGATCACGTGATCGTGATCAATGCGGAGAAGATCAAGACGACCGGCATGAAGTCGGAGCAGAAGCTGTATCAGCACTACACCGGATATCCGGGTGGTCTGCGCACCGAAGAGTACAAAAAGCGCATGGACCGCAAGCCGGAAGCGGTAATTGAAGCCGCGGTGCGGCGTATGCTGCCGAAGAACAAGCTCGCGGCGCATATGCTGTCGAAGCTGAATGTGTACAAGGGCGACAAGCATCCGCATCAGGCTCAGAAGCCGCAGGATTTGAAGTTGGAAGTGCGTGAGTACCGGCCGCGGAAGGTTGCGGTTTCGTAAGAGAGCTACGAGCCTCGAGCTACGAGCTACGAGCTACGAGCTACGAGAAAATTCATATCTGAAAGGTTAAGAGTCGGGGACAAGGGCTTCTGGTGTTGCTCGAAGCTCGGGACTCATGGCTCGAAGCTAAACATGGCAGAGTTGGTTCAATATTACGGAACAGGGCGGCGCAAGACGGCGATCGCTCGTGTGTATCTGCGTCCCGGCAGTGGCGATTTCAAAGTCAACGGACGCGCTTTTGACGAGTACTTCGTAACGCCGGCGCAGCGCTCGGCGGCGAAATCTCCGCTGGCATCGGCGGACGCGGTGGCTACGTTCAACGTTGTCGCCAGCGTGCTGGGCGGCGGCGTGCGCGGTCAGGCGGATGCAGTGAAGCTCGGCATCGCGCGCGCATTGATGCAGTTCAACGCGGAACTGCGCAAGAAGCTGAAGTCGGAAGGCATGGTCAGCCGCGACTCGCGCGGGAAAGAGCGCAAGAAGTACGGACAGAAGGGCGCGAGAAAGCGGTTCCAGTTCTCGAAGCGCTAGTACTGGGGCGTCGAGGAACAGCAGATTCCTCGCCACGCTCGGAATGACAAAGGGTTTTGGCTTTTGTTGAGAGCTGAGAGCTGATTTTAGGTGTTCAATTCTTCCCGTGCTCCGGTACGGGGACGGGAATGGCAATCGGGAAAGCACATTGAGTTCCCGATGCAGACTAAATAGGAGGTTAATTGGCTACTATCACCATGAAGGAGTTGCTCGAAGCAGGAGTTCACTTCGGGCATCAGACCAAGCGCTGGAATCCCAAGATGAAGGAATACATCTTTGGAGAGCGCAACGGGATTTACATTATCGATTTGCAGAAGACGCTGAAGATGTTCAAAGAGGCGTCGAAGTTTGTGCAGGATCTGGCGACCGACGGCAGGATTGTGCTGTTCGTGGGAACCAAGCGCCAGGCGCAGGACGCGATTGCCGAAGAGGCGCAGAAGTGCGGAGCGTTCTACATCAACCAGCGCTGGCTGGGCGGACTGCTCACCAACTGGGTCACCGTGCAGAAATCGGTGAAGCGGCTGAAAGAGCTCGACGAGATGGCCACGGACGGCCGCTACGAGCTGCTGCCGAAGAAGGAAGTGATCAAGCTCGAGCGCGAGCGGAAGCATCTGCAGGCCAACCTGGCCGGCATCAAGAACATGAACCGTCTGCCCGACGCGATCTTTGTGATTGACTCGAACAAGGAACAGATCGCGGTGCGCGAGGCGCGCAAGCTGGGAATTCCGGTGGTCGCGGTGGTGGACACAAACTGCGATCCGACGGAAGTGGACTACGTGATCCCGGGCAACGACGATGCATTGCGGGCGATCCGGCTGTTTACGTCGAAGATTTCGGAATCGATTGCGGAAGGCGCGCAGTTGATGACCGACAAGCAGGTTGCGGATATGCAGGCTGCTTCGGATGCGGCGCAGGCGGCTGCGGACGCAGCCCCTGAGTACCACAGCGAGGAAGCCGCTGCAGTGGATCCTGCGGAAGACATCAGCATGGAAGAAGTGCTGGGTCCGGGGACGCACAAGAAGCCGGTGGCAAACGAAGACGCGGATCTGCCGAAGGTGGAGAGCCAGACGGTGTAGAAGCAGTTCTCGGTTCTCAGTTGTCAGTTCTCAGTTAAAACCACACTGGATGTGGTTTGCAGGGTACGAGACAAACCGGGCATTGATATAAGACCCGCGCGGGTCGTCCGGCGCGGGTCGTTGTTTCTGTAGAGACGTCGCTTGCAACGTCTCCTGCCGGTAGCGGCAGATCATCATGTGGCTAGAAGAGACGTAGCAAGCTTACGTCTCTACGAAGAAGGAATCTTATGGGTACTACTACAGTGAATATTTCAGCGGCGCAAGTGAAGGATCTCCGGGAGAAGACCGGGGCTCCGATGATGGATTGCAAGCAGGCTTTGACCGAAGCCAAAGGTGACATGGAGCAGGCGGTCGTGATCCTGCGGAAGAAGGGTGTTTCGGTGGCGGCGAAGAAGGCAACTCGAGTGACCAGCGAAGGGGCGGTGGGGAGCTACATCCACGCCGGCGGCAAGATTGGTGTGCTCGTCGAGGTGAATTGCGAGAGCGATTTCGTGGCGCGTACGGACGACTTTAAGGAGCTGCTGCACGACGTCGCCATGCACATCGCGGCTAGCGATCCCAAGTACGTGCGCAAGGAAGACGTTACGGCGGCGGACTTCGCACGCGAGAAGGAAATCTATCTCGCGCAGGCAATCGCCAGCGGCAAGCCGGCGAACATCGCCGAGAAGATGGTGAACGGCAAGATGGAGAAGTTCTATGAGGAAGTCTGCTTGCTCGAGCAGCCTTTCATCAAGGACCAGACCATCTCGATTGGGCAACTGATCGCGTCGAAGATCGGCAAGCTCGGCGAGAATATTGCCGTACGGCGGTTTGCGCGGTTCAAGGTGGGGGACGCGGGGGAGACCATCGCGATCACCAAACCCTCAGAGCCAAAGGCTGAGTAATTTCAGGGCGCCCTGCGGGGCGCCTTTTTGCTGGGAGGAGCAGCTCTCCGTAGTTCACGAGGGCGCGAGATGATTCTCACGATCGCTGCCGTCATGGTTGGAGGTCTCGCCGGCGGTGGCTTTATTACCTTGGCGGCTGCGTGGTATGCGGGGTCGGTGATAAGTGTAGATTCGAAAGTCGTCGCCGGGTTCAGGTAGCAGAAGTCCTCATGGGGCTTAGAATGCTCTCCCTGGGCGCGGCAACCGCCCAGCATGCGAGAGAGCGTAAATTGTTTCTGATAACGATTGGGGTGATCGCTGCGATCTTGCTGTTTCGTGGTGCAAGATTGCTCCTGATTAGGGCAAAAACCTAGCGGAAAGTCATTCCCGACCGGCACGGTCGCGAGGAAATCGGTCTTCGAACTGAAGTACCTGGAATACCTAGAAAATGACAACCCCTGTGTTCAAACGCATTCTTCTGAAACTATCCGGTGAAGCGCTGGCGGCGAACCAGGGCTTTGGCGTCGAGACGAAACGCATTCACGAGATTGCGGCTGAGATTGCCGACGTCCATAAGCTCGGCGTGCAGATCGCAATCGTGGTGGGCGGGGGAAACTTTTTCCGCGGAGTCGCTCATCAAGCGAAGGACATGGATCGTGTTTCGGCCGATCACATGGGAATGCTGGCGACCGTGATCAACGGGCTCGCATTGCAGGACGCGCTGGAGAAGCAGGGTGTGTATACACGGGTGCAATCGGCGATTGAGATGAATCAGGTGGCCGAGCCGTTTATACGACGGCGCGCCATCCGGCATCTGGAGAAGAATCGCGTGGTGATTTTCGCGGGCGGCACAGGGAATCCTTACTTCTCGACCGACACGGCTGCGTCGCTGCGCGCCATGGAAATCAAGGCCGACGTGATTTTGAAAGCCACCAAGGTTGACGGCATCTATGACGCCGACCCGATGAAGGTAGATGGCGCGCGGAAGTTCAATCACATTTCCTACATGGATGTTCTGAAGCTGGGGCTGAAGGTGATGGACTCGACGGCGATCTCGCTGTGCAAGGACAATAATCTGCCGATCGTCGTGTTCAGCTTGAATCAGCACGGGAACATAGGGCGCGTGGTGCTGGGCGAGAAGATTGGGTCGATGGTAAGCGCTTAAGAGCGAGAACCACAAAGGGCACGAAGGTTCACGAAGCAAGATTACTTCGTGTTCCTTCGTGTCCTTTGTGGTCTGAGATTTTGGGGGTTTATAATGCGACGTTTTGGAATGGAGCTGACTTTATGGCGATGATGGCTTCAATTGCTGGACTGAAAGATACGTACGTGCAACTGAAGACGCGCATGGATAAAGCTGTCGAAGACTTCCGCAAGGCGATGGCGGCGACGAGGACTGGACGGGCGTCGGTGCACATGCTGGACGGCGTGACCGTGGATGCCTACGGGGCGCAGATGCCCTTGAACCAGGTGGCGCAGGTGCACGCGCCAGAGGCACAGTTGATCACCGTACAGCCGTTTGATCCGTCGCAGTTGCCGGCAATCGAGAAGGCGATTCGCAGTGGGGATTTGGGATTGAATCCGATGAATGACGGGAAGATGATCCGCGTGCCCGTGCCTCCGCTGACCCAGGAACGCCGGCAGGATATGGTGAAGCATCTGCATCGCGTGTTGGAGGAGCATCGGACTGCGGTACGGAATATTCGACGGGACGGCAACGACGCGATCAAGAAGGCGATGAAGGATAAGAAAATTACTGAGGATGAAGAGAAGCGGTCGCTGGATGAGATTCAGAAGCTGACCGACGGCGAGATCAAGAAGATGGAAGAGATGAGCAAGGCGAAAGAGAAGGAAGTGCTGGAATTGAAGTAACCGCTTCCTCGCAAGTCGGAAACCATAAACCGCCAAGGACACGAAGGAACCCCCTTTTCTCTCTCCTGAGAATCAGGAATTTTTCTACGAAAAAGTCAAAATCCCCACCCTGTCTCGCGAAATGCGCGAGACAAGGAAGGGGCACCCTCGAGTCTTTAATAATTCTTTTCACGCACGTACATGTACTGGAACCTGGCATCTCCCCTGCTACTGGAACCTGGCATCTCCCCTGCATTCGCGTAAATCCTTCAAATCTGGATACATAGCCGCTGTGTCGACGGCTTTTCCAGGCAAAGTAATGTCTTCACTGGTTACGCGACATTTCTGAAAAGCCTGTGTTTGCATTGCCGTGAAGCTACTCACGGCTCCCCCCGGAACGACCTACTTCACGAAAAAACTAACTTCGGAGTCAGCCATGAAAAAGTTCATCGGGATTGCATTGGTACTCGGGCTCAGCTTGATGGGGATCGGATGTGGATCGAATTCCTCATCACAGAACTCGAACTCTCAGCCAGGCGCGGTATTCGTGACGGGTGAGGACGCGCCGCTGTCTTCGGTCGTGGGCTTCAGCCTCACTCTTAATTCCATCACGCTGAACGAGCAGGGCGGCAGCACGGCGACGGTGCTCTCGACGCCAACCACAGTCGACTTTGCGCGGCTGCTAGGGTTGCGCTCACCGCTCGCGTTCAACTCGGTTACGCCAGGGAATTACACGAGCGTGACTTTTGTCGTCGCCAATCCGATGATTTCCTACGTCGACATGACGCAGAATCCGCCGGCGCTGAACACCTATACCGGAGCTCTGCCGCAGAATCCGGACACTATCACGGTTAATTTCCCGACGCCGATGGTGGTCGCGAGTAACGGTCTTGCCGGACTCAAGATGGAAGTGGATATCCGTAAGTCCGTCTCGGTGGATGCTAACGGACAGATCCTGCTCAATGGCAGTGGTCAAGCGATCGTGACCCCGGTTATTTATGCCAAGGCGACGAAAGCCAGCGATCCCGATGGCGAAATCACGGATCTGATGGGCGGACTGGTCTCGGTCAGCGCGGGGAACAATTCGTTTGTCTTGCAGGGGCCGTACGGACGGCAACTCACGATTTACGTGAACAGCAACACACAGTTCAATAGCGGATGGAACATCAATAATCTTGCGACGCCGGCGTTTGTGGCAGTGCAGGGACGATTCCAGACCGATGGCAGCCTCATGGCTAGCGGCGTGGAGGTGGTAACGACGTCACAGTCGTTCGTGTCCGGCCGCGTGCTGCAGGTTGGTACCAACGGCTCTGGTCATCTGCAGGTGACGATGTGGATCGGTGAAACCGGCGCGGACATGGTCAGCTGGGTGGACACGATCCAGACGATCGACATCAACGCTGTCACGCAATATGACATCTGCTTCATGGACAATCCGTTTACCAACGCGCTGTTTGACAACACGTCCATTGAAGTGGGACAGCGGATCTTCATCGGTGGCGGCTTTGTGAATAGCGTGTTCACTCCGGCGATGATCTCGCTGCGGCGGCAGGGGATGTACGGCACGCTGGACGTGGGGCATGTCACGATCGCCAACGGAAACGCCGGAAACTTCCTGCTGAACAACAACGGGCTGGTCGGCTATTCCGTGGGTGGGCCGGTCACAGTGAATACCTACAACCTGACGTTCTTCATCAACCTTACAGGGCTCAGCCAGCTTCAGTCCGAGACCACCGCGATTCCGCTGGTGACACGCGGATTGCTGCTGAAGGACCCGGTCAGCGGGACGACGCAGTTCTATGCGGGAGTGGTGGCGGACCCGCCGCAGAACTAGGTGAATCCAAGCGAACTACTGCGGACGGCCTTTGGGCCGTCCGCTTTTTTTGGTGTGCCGAGCATGGTCGACAGCTGGGAGGTGCAAGTCCTCTTCACAACGTGATGGACGTGAAGTGATAGCGAAGCGCAACGGTGAAATCACACTCGCCGCGAGGCGAGGCCGGAAAGAAGCGCGGAACAAAGACGCGAGCCGATGAACCAGAACCGGATACGAGGCCTACGGTGGCGGGCGAGCGGGCAGATGACTGCAAAGCCCATATCCATCAAGCTCACTGGTGGTAAATCCGGCGGTTGCGCGTCGAAGGCGGTCGAACTTACCGCGGGAGATCTGCGGCATGTCACAGAACGTGACGGAGGATGAAGCGATTCATTCTGACCATGCCGTAGAAGTCAGCCGAGGGCAAAGTGGGTCATGCAGTCGGCGAGGATAATGAGGCACTCCCATGCCGAAAGGCGGAGCAACAGCTAGGCCAAGCCGGGAACGATGAGCGAAGGCCCGAAGGGAAGGGAGTGGCGAGTACAGCGCGCGTTCTCAGGAACGACCCGCGGCCGAAAAGCCAATCGTTTGGCCTTCCGGATTCCCGGCGGAGTGAAGCTCCAAGGGGAGTCTACGAAGGGACCGAATCGGTCTCTGGCGACGCGTTGTATCGCAAGCCCGGCTACTCACATCGAGCTCAACCCGCCGAACCGCCGTATACGGATCCGCATGTACGGTGGTGTCGGAGGGGAGGACGAGTGATCGTCCCCCTATCCCGATTTTTTGTGGGGACGGGACAGCCGCCTTCGGCTGTCCGGTCGAGCGAAGCTCGATTATTTTTCACGGCAAAGTGCAGCGTCTCTGGGCCGCTCGCTTTGCTTCGCGGGACAGCCGAGGCGGCTGTCGCTACACGTATTGCCGCTCCCTTATAATCGACCTCTATGAAGCGAGTGGTGCGTGCCGCTTGTCCGCATGATTGTCCGGACGCTTGCGGGGTGCTGATTACGGTCGAGGACGGGCGAGCTACGAAGATCCAGGGGGATCCGGAGCATGCGGTGACGCGCGGGTTTTTGTGCGCGAAGGTGGCGAAGTATCTGGATCGGGTGTATTCACCGGACCGGGTGATGTATCCGATGAAGAGAGTCGGCCCTAAAGGGCCCTTCGCGGGCGGAAGCGCCCGCGCCACACAGGCAGGACAGTCGGGGGCGGCTGCCACCACACAAATCACTTCTTCGGTCTGGCGGCGGATTTCATGGGGCGAGGCCTTGGACGAGATCACCTCGCGTTTTCTCGCGATCTCGGCGGAGTCTGGCAGTGAGGCGATTCTGCCTTATTC
This sequence comes from uncultured Acidobacteriota bacterium, assembly GCA_963836945.1. Classification (GTDB taxonomy): domain Bacteria; phylum Acidobacteriota; class Terriglobia; order Terriglobales; family Acidobacteriaceae; genus Sulfotelmatobacter. Next base: position 158,436 of record CAWILL010000014.1, on the reverse strand, counting down.
CTACGGCGGAACTTTGGGAGCGCTGAATGGCGGGTCGATGGACCGGCGGTTCTTTCATCGGCTGGGGGCTTCGCAACTCGATCGCACGATTTGCTCGGCGGCGGGTGAGGCTGGGCTAAAGTCGGTGCTGGGAGTGAAACTCGGGACCGAGCCGGAACAGTTCCGGCATTCGAAGTACATCATCGCGTGGGCTTCGAACATTCACGGGAACAATGTGCATCTGTGGCCGTTCATCGCGGAAGCGCGGCGGAATGGTGCGAAGCTGGTGGTGATCGATCCGTATCGCACGCGGACCGCGGAGTGCGCCGACTGGTATCTGCCGATCAATCCAGGGACTGACGCGGCTCTGGCGCTCGGAATGATGCATGTGATCATCGGCGAGAATCTGCACGATGCTGATTATGTTGCGAAGTACACGGTTGGGTTCGAGCAACTGCGGGAGAAAGTGAAAGCGTATCCGCCGGAGCGTGTGGCGCAGTGGACGGGGATTGTGGCGGGAGACATTCGGAAGTTGGCGCGGGAGTATGCGACGGTGCGGCCATCGGTGATCCGGCTGAATTATGGTGTGCAGCGCTCGGAAGGCGGAGGGATGGCGACGCGGGCCGTCGTGATGCTGCCGTGCGTGATCGGATCGTGGAAGGAAGTTGGAGGCGGGTTGCAGATGTCATTGAGCGGTGCCGCGGATTTCAATTCAGAAGGCCTGAGGCGTCCGGACCTGATGAATGCCGCTCTCCGGCGCGAAGCTCGAACGCTCAATATGGTCGAACTGGGGCGTGTGCTGAACAAAGTGAATGATCCGCCGGTGAAGGCCTTGTTCGTGTACAACTCGAATCCGGCGGCGGTGTGTCCGAATCATCAAGCGGTGATTCGTGGATTGCTGCGGCCGGATCTGTTTACGGTGGTGCATGAGCAGTTCTTCACCGACACCACCGATTACGCCGATATCGTTCTGCCGGCGACGACTTTCTTCGAGCATAAGGATTTGCAGAAGGGCTACGGGCACTACTATGTGCAGGTATCGAACCAGGCGATCGAGCCGTTGGGCGAGTGCCGGTCGAATGTGGAGTTGTTCCGCGGTCTGGCGGAGCGCATGGGGTTCGAGGAGGAATGTTTCCGGGAGAGCGTCGATGAGATGATCGATCTGGCGCTGGGATCGGATGATACGTGGATGGAGGGGATGAGTCGCGAACGTCTGGAACGGGAAGCGGTGCGGATGAAGTTTGCGGCTTCTGGAACCGACGTTGGCGAAAATCCCCACTTCTCCCAAAGGCAGGGACAAGTGGGGCACCCGACGGCGGAGCTTCGCTCCGCTGGACAGCCGATGGCGGCTGTCCCCACATTCGAACCCTTTCTTCCGTTTGCTCGCGGAGGGTTTCGGACTCCTTCGGGAAAAGCCGAACTCTATTCTGAGTCCTTGAAGACGCAGGGTCTCGATCCGGTGGTGGAGTTCCGGCCGCCTTTGGAATCGCGACACGCCAAGCAAAATGGACTGCCGCTGGAGTTGCTGGCGCGGAAGGCCGACAACTTTCTCAATACGACGTTCTCCAACGTGCCTTCGGTGCAAGAGATGGAGGAACCGGGATTGCTGGAGATTTCTTCAGTCGATGCGCAGGCGCGGGGCATTGCGGATGGCGACCGGGTGCGGGTCTTTAATCATCGTGGCGATGTGGAACTGGTCGCGCGAGTGGACGGGAAAGTGCAAGCAGGAGTTGTTTCCGCGAGCCTGCATTGGGCGAAGATGGCGCCCGGATTTCAGAGTATCAACAGCTTAACCTCAGAAAAACTTACCGACATGGGCAACTCGGCTACGTTTTATTCCGTCTTGGTTGAAGTAGAGTTGTCCAAGCCCAAAAGCAGCCATTAGTGATTTGGCCGGTCGAGAGCCCAATGCTCGGGGATCGCGACTGCCGTGTAATGTACTAGCGTCTGCGACGACCGAAGGATGGCAAATTGAGAGTCGCAACTTGGACGCTTTCCCTTGGTCTACCGTATAATTGCAGTTTTCTCACATCCCAGAGGCTGAGGTCGTAGCGATTCCTTTTCGCTTTCATCCGGAGAACCTTGTCGCGCCCAAGGCTCCCTGCGTTACGAGGGCAGCAGCGGTGCCATCTCATTCATTCCAGCGGATTTGGAGAGAGTGGGGGTGGCGCGCCTGTGCGTTTGCAATGACGCTGGCAGCCCTGATCGCAGCAGCCAGCATGGCCTATGCCCAGAACAACGATGTGATCTCTGAGATCAATGTGACTGGGAACCGGCGCATTCCCGCCGAAACTGTGAAATCGCGCATTTTCAGCAAGCCGGGTGACATATATGACGCGGCGGCTCTGGAGCGCGATTTCAACTCTCTGTGGAATACGGGCTACTTCGAAGACATCAAGTTTCTACGCGAACAGACGCCGAAAGGCTGGCGGATCATCGTGCAGGTGAAGGAAAAGCCGACGATCCGCACGATCGACTATGTTGGGGCAAGTTCTGTTTCGAACAGCGACATTCTGGACCGCTTCAAGCAGGACAAGGTCGGGCTTACGGTGGAAAGCCAGTACGATCCGACACGTATCAAAAGGGCGGAGAACTCGATCAAGAACCTGCTGTCGGAACACGGCAGGCAATTCGCCACGGTTCGCACCGAAGTGCGCCAGGTTCCTCCTGCGGCCGTGGGCATTACGTTTGTGGTGAAGGAGGGTCCGAAGGTTAAGGTCGGGAAGATTATTTTCCAGGGCAACAAGAACATCAAGAGCCGCGTTCTGCGCGCCGCGATGAAGAATCTGAAGCCGATCGGTATTCCTCACTCCATCTTTCTGGAAAGCCTCTTTGCCAAAACTTACGACGCGACCAAGCTTGAGGAAGACACCGAGCGGGTGCGTGCCGAGTATCAGAACCGGGGATACTTCAAGGCGGCGGTGGCCGATCCGAAGACAGTCATCCACGATACGGGCCACAAAGGGTTCCACATTCCTCTGGTGCAGTCGGGTCCGGGAAAAGCTGTCGATATCACGATGCAGATCGACGAAGGCGACCAGTACCGGCTGGGCAAGATCACGTTCAAGAACAACAAAGCGATCTCGAATATGGCGGCGCTGCGGGCGATGATTCCACTCAAAGATGGCGATATCTTCAGCCGTGAGAAGATCGCGAAAGGCCTGGAGAATCTTCGGAAAGCCTACGGCGAGTACGGATATATCAACTACACGGGTGTTCCGCAGACGACATTTGATGACGAAAAGAAGCTGGCGAACCTTGAGATCGATGTCGACGAAGGCAAGCAGTTCTACGTGCGGCGCATCGAGTTCCAGGGGAATACGACGACCCGCGACAAAGTTATCCGCCGCGAATTGGCCTTGGAAGAAGGCGGGATTTACAACTCGCGCTTGTGGGAGTTGAGCCTGCTGCGCTTGAATCAGCTCTCGTATTTTGATCAGCTCAAGCCCGATGATCCGAACCTGACGGAAAAGCGGTTGGACGAGAAAAACGGCTACGTGGACCTGACGCTGCATGTCCACGAGAAGGGCAAGAACAGCATCGGGTTGAACGGAGGCGTGAGCGGGCTGGAGGGAGCGTTCATCGGGCTCAACTACTCTACCAACAACTTCTTGGGACGCGGCGAGACGCTGCAGGTGCAGATTAGCCTGGGGAACCTGGCGCGTAGCGTGCTGTTCGGCTACACGCAGCCCTACCTGTTTGACCGGCCGCTGCAGTTTGGATTTACGGTGTTCGGCAACAAGATCAGCTACAACCAGGCGCGGCAGCTCTCGATCTTCAGCGGACAAAACCTGAACCTGCCCAGCGCGGTGCTGCAGAACCTGCAGAACTATTCGCAATCGAGCGCGGGCTTCACGACTTCGCTAAGCTATCCGCTGCGACGCTCGTTCAAACGGCTGGGCATCACGTATTCGTTCGACCGGTCGACGCTGCTGCCGTTGAGCACGGCGTCGAAGACGCTATTCGACTTTATCGCGTTCCGTGGAATTTCCGGGCCGAATGCCGTGAACGGAATCATCACCAGCAAGATCTTCCCCAATTTCTCGTTCAACACGCTCGATAGCGGCATCTCTCCGCATCACGGGCACCAGTTCACAATGGGAGCGGAGTTTGCTGGAATCGGCGGCACGGTGCGGTCCATACGGCCCATCGTTCAATACAAGCGCTTCGTGCCAGTGCAGAAGGGGCGAAACGCCATCGGGTTTAGTGCGAACGGATCGTACATCAGTGGGTTCGGAGGGCTGGTCGCTCCGCCGTTCCAGCGCTTCTACATGGGCGGTGAAAACGATATCCGCGGATTCGATATCCGGTCGATCTCGCCGGTTGCGTTTTTGCCGAGTTCGAACGTCATCACCTTGACCAACCCGGACAATACGCCGGTGCTGAAGGATCCGTCGAACCCACGATTGGGGAATTGGACGATTCCGATTCCGGTCGATCAGATCGTGTTCCCCGGCGGCGACCTGAGCACCTGGGGGAACCTCGAATATCGCTACACGATTGCCGGGCCGGTTGTGCTGGCGCCGTTCGTCGACGCAGGTATCGACTCCATCGTCCGGCCTTCGCAGTTGCAGATTGCGCAGGCGCAATACGATCAGGTGATATCAACTCCCTTTGGCTGTCCGCAGCTGGATACCGGCTTCAATTGCGCTGGCGGCAATGTGTTGAACCCCAAGCCCTCACAGTTTCTGTCTGTGCTGAACGCCACCAACTGGAAACTGCGCATGTCCACCGGACTGGAACTGCAGATGTTCCTGCCGGTGATCAATGCGCCGTTTCGCATTTACTGGGCCTATAACCCTTTGCGGCTGGATACGCCGGCGAATCCTCCGATCGCGATTACGCCGGAGATGTTCCCGGGCAGCATCAATCCGGTGACAGGAAAGTGGGAGATGACCGCGGCGGGAGCCTACACTTACAAACTGGCGAAGCAGACGTACGCGCCCAGTTTCCTGCTGCGCGAACCGCGGAAGACTTTCCGGTTTACGGTGGCCACCACGTTTTAAACAGGTTTGACGCTGCCAGAGCGAGGTCACTATAATGTTGATGATTCACGCCATTGAGTGAAGCTGCAAAGTGTGGACAGCACGTCTGTGTGCGCGGCGTGCGATGCTGGCGAGTCTAGTGCGCCTAGTCCGATGGCGGCCGCTACCGCAGCGGGGACCTCATTCAGTGCGGCCCAGCATTAACTGAAGAAGCGATCCGAGAACGAGATTCGAAGTTATTCGTGGAACCATGTTCCAAGGAGTTCAACCAATCCAATGAAAAGCAAGTTTCTGAGCGTTGTACTGGCGATAGCAGCGACATTCACGTTCTCTGCATTTGCCCAAACCGGCAGTGCTGCCACTCCGTCGAGCGCGGCTGCGCCGACATCCACGCCGGCCTCTACTCCTGCGGCAACAGCCCCCGTTCCCACCGGACCGGGGAAGGTAGGAACCATCAACATTCAGGATGCGATTATCGCCTCCAATGAAGGCCGTCGCGATATGGACGCCCTGCAGAAGAAGTATGAACCCAAGCAGGCTGAGCTGAAGAATCAGAACGATGAACTCGAGTCACTCAAGAAACAGCTTACTACTCAGCAGGACAAACTGAACCCGGAAGCGCTGGATACCCTGAAGAGGCAGATCGATGGTAAGCAGAAGTCCTTCGACCGCAACGTGCAGGATGCGCAGGAAGAAGTTGGCAATCAGCAACAGGAGATTGCGGGCCGGATTCTTTCCAAGATGGCACCGCTCATCGTGAAATACGCGCAGGAAAACGGATACACGATGATCATCGACACGTCCAAGCCGTGGCCCCAGAGCCCGGTGCTGTGGTGGAACCCCGATGCGGTAGACATCACCAAGAACGTGGTCGATAGCTACAACGTGCAATCGGGCGTTGCCGCTCCGGCCTCATCGGCAGGCGGGACAAAGCCCGCGCCGAGAGCTCCGGCCACGACGACACCGAAGCCCGCGACGCCGAAGCCGAGCGAGCCGCCAAAACAGTAACCCAAGCGGACACCCCGGGTGTCCGAAAAGTTCCACGAGGCCGCGTTACGACGCGGCTTTTATTTTTTGTGCGCGCGGCGCCTGCATTTCTTCTCGTGGTGTCCATAGCAGCAGGCAAGAGTTCACGCTGGAGGACACCATGTTTGCCGATAGCTTGCTGGAGACTTCCTGGGCCGAGCGGGGACGCCGCAGCTGGATGACCCTGACATCATTCGGACTGCAGGCGGTGATCGTTGGACTGCTGTTGCTGATTCCGCTGCTGACGACCGTGGGGCTGCCCTCGGGGCGGACGGCGGTCTCGACGCCGATTACATTGGGGAGGAGAGATCCTGGGCCAGCGCCGCAGCCGCACGGCGGGCGGACCCGTGGAGTGACGATCGGTCCGTCCATCGGCCGCATTATGGCGCCGACACGGATCCCTCATGGATTTCAACCGGACAGGGACACGACTCCGGTCTCAGACCCGAGCGGTGATCCGGGCCTACCCATCGGTCCGTATGTCGGCGAGGGACCTGGCCTGCCCATACCATTCAGCGGGGGAACGCGGCCGGTGATGCCCGTGGCTCCAAAACCGGTTACCAAAATATTCCGCACTTCGAGCATATTGCAGGGCAGCCTGATTCGCCGGGTGGAACCGACCTATCCGCCCTTGGCGCGTCAGGCTCGTATTCAGGGAACGGTCGTGCTGGTGGCCGTGATCAGCAAAGCGGGGACCATTGATAACCTGAGGCTGGTTTCGGGGCATCCGATGCTGGTGGGCGCGGCGCTTGACGCAGTGAGCCAGTGGCGGTATCGGCCTTACATTCTGAACGGCGACGTCATCGAGGTGGAGACGCAGATCACGGTGAACTTCATGCTGGATGGACGTTAGAGATTCGACGGACTTGTTTGCTGGAGGCGATGGCGGGAGTAGCCCCAGCGTAACCTCGGCGCGCGGCGCGCTCCCGCTATAATCGCGAGAGTGGCAACGACTGCAGAAATCCTGAGCCGTGCGGCGACGCGTCCGACGTGGGCTGACGTATCGCTGACAACCTTGCGGCAAAACTTCCGAACAGTGCAGAAGCATGTGAGCGCGGCGGTGACCGTGTGTGCTGTCGTCAAGGCCGATGCCTACGGCCACGGCGCCGTGGAATGCTCAAAGTCGCTCGAGGCGGAAGGCGCGCAGTGGCTGGGCGTCACTTCGCTGGACGAGGCGATTCCACTGCGGGACGCGGGAGTGCGGGCGAATATCTTGCTGATGACCGGATTCTGGCGCGGTGAAGAGGGCGAAATCGTGCGCCTGCATCTCACGCCGACCGTGTGGGAGCCATCTCAAATCGAGTCGCTGGACAAGGCGGCCGCTGGACTTGGAGTGGCGCAGCATCCCGTGCACCTGAAGGTCGACACGGGGATGGGTCGGCTGGGCGTAGGGATCGATCAGCTTCCGACGGTGCTCAATGTTTTGCGCTCGGCGAAGCATCTCACCGTCGAAGGGCTGTCCACTCATCTGGCATCGTCGGAGATCATGGATGCGCCATCGGTGGCCGAGCAGGAACACAGTTTCGAAGCGGCGCGAGGCATGGTGCGAGACGCTGGTCTTGAACCCAGGTTCGTGCACGTCGCCAATACCAGCGCGGTGATCTCGCGGCGTGAAACCTGGAACACGATGGTGCGGCCGGGAGTTTCGCTGTATGGGTACTATTTGCCGTTTCAGCGCGCCGGACGCGAGGTGAGCGGCGGCACTCTGCGGTTGCCACTGAAACCGATTCTTACGTGGAAGACACGGATTCTGTCGCTGCGGAATTTCGGGGCGAACCAAGCCCTCGGATACGGCGCGACTTATGTGACCAAAGCTCCAGCGCATGTGGCGGTGCTTCCGGTGGGATATGCCGACGGATACAATCGGCAACTGTCGAATCGAGGCCGCGTGATTTTGCGCGAACACTATGCGCCGATTCTGGGTAGCATCTCGATGGATTTGACTCTGGTCGACGTGACCGGAATTCCCGGTGTCTCCGTCGGAGATGAAGTGATTCTGCTGGGAACCTGCGACGGGCTGAGTGTCGATGCGCTCGAACACGCGCGGCTGGCAAACAGTTCGCCGTACGAAATCCTGTGCAATATCTCAAAGCGCGTGCCGCGGCGGTATGTGAGCTAGTCTCAGGTTCTCCGCTCTTGCGCTTCCATGTACTTTCGCAGCACCGCATTGATCGTCGTCTGGTATCCACGTCCTTGTTTCCGGAAAAATTTGAGCACGTCAGGGTCTAGGCGGAGAGTGATCTGCCGCTTCGGTCCGGGCCAGAGAATGGCGTTGGCAAAGAAATCGGGACCCTGTTCTGGGATATCCGAAAAATCGATACCCTCATCCTCCATGGCGTCAATTCGCTTCCAATCTGTCCTTGATCGCAGTTTCGTGTTCTTGGTGCTCTTCATTGCTCGCTTTCCTTAGGGAAATGATTCGAATCGTTTCCTGTGACTCTACGGAGGAGGCCACAAAAGCCACGCGACCCTTCGTCATGCCAACTCCGATCCAACGCTGTTCCCCATAATCTTCGCGAGTATCGGGCCGGGCCAGGAACGGTCCACCGAACATTTCAGTGGCATCTGCGAAATGAAAGCCGTGCTTACGAACATTCGCACGCGGTTCTTCGCGTCGTCCCACTCAAATCGCATTGTAACTCCAAATGTAGTTACACTTCAATTAGCATCGCTTCTTGATGATTAAACGGTCCCGAAGCACGGTCCGTGTCGGATGTCACAAGATGTCGGAGTTCTTCTATTCATGTCCCAAAATGGGCTGCGCTGTTCCCCAGCCACCGGCCCGCCTAAGTTGACAAATAGCAAGGTCGACAGCGAATTGCTGCCGTTGGCTGAATCTGGCCTAAATGCGGGGCGCTCGCTTGCTAGACTGGGAGGTTCCTTATGCCTTCCCGCTACGCACAGTGGATGTATGACTGGGAGCACCGGCTCACGTCGGTGGACAACAACCGTGTAGTCCGTCCGCTGGAGTGGGGAGTCGAGTGGGCTGGGGAATGGCCCTGCCGTAACGGGCATTCTCCCAGGCAGGCGGCCGAGAAGCCCGAACAATTCTTTCTGGATTACAACCGCCGCATCGTAGCTTCGAGTGACGAGTACTATTCCTACACGAAACCGCGCGACTTCCGCCTGGAGCAGCGCGAAGTACAGGTTTTCTCGACGCGCGAAGTGCCTGATCCGAAAGTTGAAGCCAAGGTCAAGGGGACGTTTGGGGAATTTCTGCGATTTACCTCTCCGGTAAGCACGCCGTATCCCGAAAACAATGTGGCGAATGCGCGCTGGTTTCCCGCGCGTGGACGGCGAGCGGTGGTTCTGCTGCCGCACTGGAATTCCGATGCGATTGCCTACGTCGGCCTATGCCGCGTATTCAACTTGCTTGGAATCGCCGTTCTGCGGCTGAGCATGCCGTATCACGACATTCGGATGCCGGCCGAAATCAGGCGCGCGGACTACGCGGTTTCGGCGAACATCGGGCGCACTCTCGACGCCACACGCCAAGGCGTGATTGATATTCGTTGCTGCCTCGACTGGCTCGAACAGCAGGGCTACTCGAATCTCGGCATTGTGGGCACGAGCCTGGGATCTTGCTATGCGTTCATTGCGGCGGCGCATGATCCACGGATTCGGGTGGCGGCTTTCAATCATGCGTCCACGTATTTTGCCGATGTCGTGTGGCACGGGCAATCGACCCGGCACATCCGCCAGGGAATTGAAGAGAGGATTGATCTGGCAGAATTGCGGAATGTCTGGCGGGCGATCAGTCCGATGTCGTACTTCGAGCAATTCTCGCGCTGGCCCAAGAAATCGCTGATTGTCTATGCGGCATACGATTTGACCTTCCTGCCGGAATTTTCGCGGCAGGTGGTTGAGGAGTTTGCTCGGCATGGGCTGGAGCACAAGGTGGCGGTGCTGCCGTGTGGTCACTACACAACCGGGGAGACTCCCTACAAGTACATGGATGGGTGGCAGTTGGTTTCGTTTCTGCGGTCGGCGTTTTGAAAGGCGATCACCACGAAGGACACTAAGGAACACAATTGGATCTTCGTGCAACTTCGTGTCCTTCGTGGTTAGAGCAGTTAGAATTGCGGCATGGAGTTCGATCCCATTTCCGCGTCCGGTGTGATGGAATCCCGGCGCGGGGAGTTTGTGATCAGTACAGACCGCGCCCGGCTTGATCTGGACGTAATCCACGAATTCCTCACGAATTGTTATTGGGCGAAAGGGATTCCGCGGGATGTGGTGGAACGATCGATTGAGCATTCGTTGTGCTTCGGGATTTATCATGAGGTGGGCGAAAAATCCCCATTGCTGGCAAAACCAGCTAGAAGTGGGGCACCCCAAGTCGGGTTTGCGCGGGTGATCAGTGACTTCGCCACCGTGGCATATCTCGGTGATGTGTTCGTGCTCGAAACGTATCGCGGGCGCGGGTTGAGCAAGTGGATGATGGAGCGCATCCTGCAGCATCCTTCCCTGCAAGGGCTGCGTCGATGGATTCTGCTGACCCGGGATGCGCATGGGCTTTACGCGAAGTCTGGATTCACACCGCTGAAAGCGCCGGACCGCTACATGGAGTTGCACCGGGCCGATATATACGAAATCAGGGAAACGAAATGAAAAACACGAAGATGTACCGTCCGCTGTACGAAGCCGATCCGCAGATTGCCGCGGCCATTGATAACGAAACGCGGCGCCAACACGAAGGGTTGGAGCTGATTGCGTCAGAAAACTTTGTCAGCGAAGCTGTGCTCGAAGCCGCCGGATCGGTGTTCACGAACAAATATGCCGAAGGATATCCGGGAAAGCGCTACTACGGCGGATGCGAGTTCACCGATGTCGTGGAGAACCTCGCTCGTGACCGAGCGAAGCAGCTTTTCGGCGCGGAACACGCCAACGTGCAGCCACACGCAGGGTCGCAGGCCAACATGGAAGCGTATGCCGCCGTGCTCCAACCGGGCGACACGATCCTCGGGCTGAACCTGGCGCATGGCGGACATCTGACGCACGGACATCATCTGAATTTTTCCGGCAAGACGTACAAGATTGTTCCTTATGGCGTAACCAAGGAGAGCGAGACAATTGACTACGACGAACTGGAGAAGCTCGCCGAGAAGGAACGGCCGAAGCTGATCATTGGCGGCGGCAGCGCATATCCGCGGATCATTGACTTTGCCCGCATGCGGCAGATCGCGGACAAAGTCGGCGCGCTCTATCTTGTGGATATGGCGCACTTCGCCGGGCTGGTGGCGGGAGGCGCGCATCCTTCACCGGTTCCGCACGCGCACATTGTTACTTCGACTACCCACAAGACATTGCGGGGCCCACGGTCGGGGATGATTCTGTCCAAAGCCGAATTCGCGCAGGCCATCGATAAAGTTGTATTCCCGGGCATGCAGGGCGGGCCGCTGGTGCACATCATCGCGGCGAAGGCAGTTTGCTTCCAGGAAGCGATGCAGCCTGATTTCCGCGATTATGCGCGGCAGATCGTGGCCAATGCCAAGGTGCTGGCGCAGACGCTGGCGGACGAAGGCTTCCGCATTATCTCCGGTGGAACCGATACTCACCTCATGCTGATCGATGTGTTCTCGAAGGGCATGCTGGGCAGCGACGCGGAGAAGGCGCTGGGTGAGGCGGGAATCACGGTGAACAAGAATGCCATTCCGTTTGACACGAATCCTCCGATGAAGCCGAGCGGGATTCGCATTGGCACGCCGGCCTTGACGACGCGTGGGATGAAGGAAGCTGAGATGCGGCAGATCGGACGCTGGATCGCCGAGGTCCTTCTGCATCGCAATGACGCTGCCGTGCTGAGCAAGGTGCGTAGCCACGTGCTCGAACTGTGCGAGGCGTTTCCGCTCTATGCGGAACGGCGGGCCAAGGCGCAGGCTGAGGTTTAGGCGCACGACACATTAGGAGTTAATCATGTTTCCACCCCAGCTTGAGCAAGATGCTTTTCGCGCCAGCAATGGCGAATTCGGGTGGATTCGCATGCAGGTCCCGGTCGTCCGTTAACATCCTCCGTTCTCAGGGGATGGGGATTCTTGGTGGGCAACGGTGGTGGGTGCAGGACGCCTTCCACAAGTTGGGCCGGCGTCATCCCGCAACGGCATGGACCACCGGGAGTATATGTTTGGGAGACTAGACGAGAGTCCCGCGAAGCATGGTCACATTTTGTCGAACGCAGCGCTTCCGAGACTCTGGCTGCCGTGGCTCGATGGCCGAATCCAGGAGATTTGCCACCCGACATGCCCGGCCGGGTTCTCTACAATCTCGCTTGGGTTTCCGAGGTGGACTTTAAGCAGTTACCTACTACAGCGGTTTGACCTTCACGATTAGGGAACAGCTTTTCAACGTGCAATTCTTCTGTGTTCCTTGGGTTCTCTGTGTTTAAATTTCATCGGTGAAGATCGCCCTCGATATCCGGCGGATGACGGAGTTCGGCGTTGGCACGTATATCCGGAATATTGTTCGGACGCTTTGCCGGCTCGATCAGGAGAACGAGTATTTTCTGATTGGGCCTCCGGCAAAGGTCCAGGAAATCGGGCCCCTGCCCGCGAACTTCCACCACATTCCTGCTGAGGCGCCTGAGCGCACGTTTCAAGGCTATCGTGAGTTCCGGACTGCGTTGAAGCGGCTCAATTGCGATCTGGTCCATATCCCCAACCTGTTTTCGGTTCCGCGCATGATGCCGTGCCCGTACGTCATGACGGTGCACGACATGTTCGAACATATGTCCGGCGCCCGCCAACAGATTGGTTTCTGGGGAACGTGGAACATGCAGATGACCCGGCAGGTGCTGCGCGGCGCGGCAAGAATTTTTGCGGTTTCAAATTTCACGCGCACCGAGATCGAGAAGCTATTCGAAATTCCGTCCAGCCGGATCGAGGTGGTCTACAACGCCATCGACGAGCGCTTCTTGCACGGGCATGCCAGCCCAGCCGATCGTGAATTGATTGCCGAGCGGTATCAGGTGACCTATCCATTCCTCTTGTACGCTGGCCGCATCAGCCCGCACAAAAATGTGGTGCGCATGATCGAGGCGTTCTCAGCGTTGAAGACGGAACTGGAAAGGGACCAGGCTTATCCCGACCTGAAGCTCATCATTATCGGAGACGATCTGTCTGGCAATCCGGACCTGCGGCGGACGGTGGTGAGAAGCGGAGTCCAAAACGACGTGCGATTCCTGGGCTTCATCCCGATCGAGGTGCTGCGTATTTTTTATGACTCGGCGAAGATCTTCGTGTTTCCGTCACTCTATGAGGGGTTTGGTCTGCCTCCGCTCGAAGCCATGGCGCACGGAACGCCAGTGGTGACTTCGAACGCGACGTCCCTGCCGGAAGTGGTGGGGAATGCGGCAGTGCTGGTGAATCCTGAAAATGTATTTGAGATCATGCGGGCGCTGCACCGCGTCCTGATGGATAAGGCGCTGCGGGAGCGCATGAAGGAGCGCGGCTACAAACAGGTGACGCGGTTCTCCTGGGAGAGTTCGGTGCGGCGCGTGTTGGATGCCTACCGGCAGGTCGCGCAGTGCGAGCGTGCCGAGTCGAGATCGCACGCGGCGGATTGAGTTGTATGGGTGCGAAGCGGCCCTCACCTCGTCTCCACAATCTGCGCGTTGGAAAATCAAAATCCCCACCCCTTCGACTTCGCTCAGGGCAGGCTCTGTCGCACCAAACGCGACAAGGATGGGGCACCCTCACCAGTTCATCTTTTTCGGTGGGCCACACCGGTTGGCCGCGGAATGCCAGGCTACTTCAGCAGCGGCTGGCCGGGGGACATGATGGCGAGCTTGTGCAGTTTGGCGGTGATGCGGCTGCGGTCGGCGTCGGTTTTGGCGTCAGTCAAGCGCTTGCGTAATTGAACAATCTTTTCTTTGCGGGTGCGACGTCGGCGAATCTCTGGCCGGCGGCTGGGTGCGGACATGTGGTGCTCCTGAATTCCTGAATTGAAGTGAAGCGGCTGAACCCCAGCTCACAGCCGGAGGCAGACACACATTTCATTCAATCTGATCGCGTGCCAACTGTCAATTCTCGCGTCAGCCTTTGTCGGCGGCGGGGGAAGTCCGCTCTAGCTCCGGAGTCGCAGCTGAACCTCCTAGCAAACGATAACGACGTCTCAGTTGGCGATCGATGACACGTGAGGATATACTCCGCGCAAACGCTATGGACCCGGGGTTGGCTATTTCTGTGCGGTACCGCAATCGGACTCTTATGGCTGCTGCAGTGACGTTGATGTGTGTCACAACGAGTGCACAAGTAAAGACGAAAGCGCCTGCGGAGGGCAGTTCCAGCGCCGCAGAGCGCGGAATTTCCCTGGCATCGAAAGGGCGGTGCAAGGAGGCACTGCCGATCCTCAAAAAGGCCGTTGCGGAAATTACGAATAAGGACTTCAAGTATGACTTGCTGATGTCAACAGCGCGCTGCGCCATGGGACTGGAGCAGACGGAGACTGCCGTCAGAACGTTGCTCGAGCTCAACCGCAGCTTTCGGAAGGATCCGGAAGTTCTGTATCTCACAACCCACTACTATTCCGAGCTGGCGTTGAAAGCGTCGCATGAGCTGGCGTCGGCGGCTCCCTCGTCGGCGCAGGCACAGCAGCTTGAGGCGGAGGCGTTCGAGTCACAAGGCGACTGGGATAAGGCGGTCACGCAGTACCAGAGAATTCTCGAGCAAAATCCGCAGCGCCATGGGATTCATTACAGGCTTGGAAGATTGTTTCTGACAAAGACTCCTCCGGATTCCGAGGACGCGAAGAAGGAATTTGAAGAGGAATTGAAGATTGACCCCGACAGCGCCGCGTCTGAGTTTCTGCTGGGCGAAATTGCGCGACAGGCAGGGCAGTGGGAGGAGGCCATCCGCCACTTTGGGAGAGCCACAAAATTGGATGAAGGGTTTGTGGAGGCCTACCTTGCTCTGGGGATCTCGATGAACGCTGCCGGGAAGTTTGCCGATGCGGTCACGCCGCTGGAAAACTATGTGAAGATGCAGCCCGATGATCCGGCGGGTCACTATCAGTTGGCAACGGCGTATGCGCGGACCGGCCGCAAGCAAGATGCGCAAAGAGAGATGGCATTGCAGCAGGAGACGGCCGCGAAGGCGCCGCGCACTTTTCCGCAACAATAATAGAACGATCGGGACCGAATGATGAGACGTCGGAAGCCGCGGGGCCATTCATTTTCTCGCCGCAGATTTCTTCAGTTGCTGGGGGTTGCCGGGCTCCGAAGCGGAATCTGGGCGCCTTCTCTGTTCTCGGCCGCGGATGCAGTCGCATCGACTGCCGCGTTCGAAGAGATTCCCACGACCACCAGCGGCATCGCCTGGACGCATGTCAGCGGCCGTTCGCCGATGGCCCATTTGCCGGAAACCGTCGGCGCGGGCTGCGCTTTTGTTGATTACGACAATGACGGGTGGATGGACATTTACCTCGTAAACAGCGGGCCCTGCGATTTTTACGAGCCGTCTACACCACTGCGCAATGCCCTTTACCACAACAATCGCGATGGCACGTTTACTGATGTAACGCAAAAAGCCGGTGTGCCAGGAAATGCGTATGGCATGGGCGTGGCGGTTGGGGATTATGACGGAGACGGCCTTCCGGATTTGTATGTCACGCAGTATCCCCACAGCATCCTCTATCACAACAATGGAGACGGGACTTTCACCGACGTTACGGCCAAAGCGGGAGTGGGGGCGCCCGGATGGGCGACTAGTGCGGTATGGTTCGACTATGACAACGATGGGCGGCTTGATCTGTTCGTGTGCCGATTTGTCGACTACAGCAAAGCCAAGCTGAAGTTCTGCGGCGACCTGATCACCGGAGAGCGTCATTACTGCATTCCGAGCATCTACGACGCCATGCCGTGCTGGCTATTTCATAATAATGGAGACGGCACGTTCACGGACGTGAGTAAGGCATCAGGGATTGCGCAGTCGCGTGCCAAGGCCTGGGGAGTTGTGGCCGCCGATGTGAACAATGATGGACGAATGGATCTGTACGTGACTAACGATACGGTGCCGAATTTTCTGTTTGCCAACCGGGGCAAAGGACGATTTGAAGAGATCGGGATTCTTGCGGGCGTGGGCGTCAGCAGCTTTGGCAAAGCCCGCTCGGGGATGGGAGTCGACGCGGCGGACTACGATCAAGATGGGTGGATCGACCTGTTCGAAGCCAATGTTGATCAGGAGATGTACTCGCTCTACCACAATGATAAGGACGAAGTGTTCAGCGACGTTTCCAATCCCAATGGCATTGGGGTGGCTACACGGCTGATGAGCGGATGGGGCCTGAAGTTCCTTGATTACGACAATGACGGCGATCTTGACTTGCTGCTTTGCAACGGGCATCCCGACGACACGGTCGAGAAGAGAATCGAAGGGGTAAAATTCCGGGAACCGATGTTGCTGTTTCGCAATACGGGTAAGGGATTTCAGAATGTCAGCCAGCAGAGCGGCCCAGCTTTTTCGAAGCCACTCGCGGCGCGCGGCCTGGCGATCGGAGACTTCGATAATGATGGTGCGGTGGATCTGTTGATCTCCCAGAATAACGGCGCGCCAATTCTCCTGCGTAACCTGGCGGGGCGAGAGAATCACTGGTTGGGAGTTCGCTTGGTGGGAACGAAATCGAACATCGACCCAATCGGCGCGAAGATTACATACCAGGCGGGTGATTTGCTGCGACATAAGTTCAAGGTCGGTGGCGGAAGCTATCTATCATCCCACGACCCGCGAATGGTACTTGGATTCGGTAAGCGAACGAAGATCGATTGGCTCGAAGTAGAGTGGCCGCAGCCGAGCGGGAAGAAAGAACGGGTTATTGATCTGCCGATCGACAGATACGTCACGATCGTGGAGGGAGAGGGCAAGTGGAAGTAGCGCAGTGAGGCGGGGAAGCGTGGTGATGAGCACCGTGCAGGCGAGTTGCTGGAAACTCGTGATCGTGATGGGCCTTGTGCCACGTTGTCCGTGCCTTGGTCAGGTCACACCTGCAAGCCCGCCTGTCTCCGCACCAACTCGCGCGAATCAATCCATTGACCAGAACGCATCCTCGACGTCGCTACAATCTGCATCGGCGCAGGCGCGAGATGACCTGGAGCGTGGAACGGCTCTTACGCGCCAAGGCCGATTCAAGGAAGCGATCCCACATCTGCTGGCAGCCCGTGGAAATGTGAGGAATGAATACGCTCTCGAATTCAACCTGAGCTTGTGCTATGTGGGAGCGGGTGAGTACAAGAACGCGGTTGAGGTTCTGGGCGCCCTGCGGCGACAAGGCCATGAGAATGCTGACATCGAGAATCTGTTGGCGCAGGCTTATATCGGCAATGGCAACCGTAGCGATGCTCTGGCCGCCCTTGAACGTGGCGCTGCGATTTCACCGCAGAACGAAAAACTTTTTACTTTTGTCGGGGATGCATGTACGGACAATCAGGATTTTGAACTCGGTTTGAAAGTGGTGGAGATCGGGCTGCGCAATCTTCCGCAGTCGGCGCGGCTGCACTACGAAAGAGGACAGTTCCTGACCCAGCTGGATCAGTTCGACCGCGCCAAGGCGGACTTTGAATTAGCCGGCAAACTCGGGCAGGGTACCGAGATCGGATATCTCTCGGCGGCGTACGAGAATCTGCTCAGCGGCAATATTCCTGAAGCCATTCGAATGGCACGCGATGGCAGGAAGCATGGATTTCAGAATCCGGCTCTCCTCGTGATTCTGGGGAAGGCGTTGCTGCGGTCCGGGATTGTGCCCGGCCAGCCGGAATTCGTCGAAGCGCAGGACGCTCTGGAGATGTCAGTCGCACAGCATCCAAATGATCCTGCGTCGCAAATTGCGCTCGGCCAGGTCTATCTACTGGGCGGTCACCTTGATGATGCCATTGCGCATCTGGAGACAGCGCGGCAGATGAGACCCGATCAGCCGTCGATCTATGCGAGTCTGGCCAAGGCATATCAGCGTAAGGGAGACCCGCAACGCGCGCAGGAGGCCCTCGCAAAGTTAGAGAGTTTGAATCAGGCACAAGCGGAGCGAATCCGCTCTGCGCCGGGCGAGCGCAAAATCAGCTACGGCGGGAACACTTCTCCCTCGCCGCAGTGAGTCGTTTGGCAGGAGGCCTCGTCAGCCAGAGGCTCGAACGCAAGGGAATGGACGCTCCACAATCCCCGCTCCCTCTTTCACCGCAATGATCTGGTCCGCTTTGATGTTGGCAAGCTTGGTTACGCTGCCGCTGGGCCAGACAATCTCAATCGATTCTACGGATGAACGCTGGCCCAACCCGAAATGCAGCCGCGGATCCTGCGCGGACTGGTAGCTCATCCCGCCCTTTCGCTGGTCATCGAGAAGGAGATCTCCCGCTGTGACTTTGACGCGCGCGCCCACGCCGTCGCGGTTCGACTTGGTTCCGATCAGGAGGATTTCCAGCCAGTGGTTCGCATTGCCGCCATCATTGCGCAGGAGTTGTGGGGCCTGTCCGCAATTGTTGATCAGGATATCCAGGTCGCCGTCGTTGTCGAAATCGCCGATGGCCGCGCCGCGGCTTACGCGAGGCAGCTGAAAATCAGACCCAAGCTGGTCGCTGACGTTCTCGAAGATGCCGCTCCCCGTGTTGCGGAACATCATCTTAGGCTCGGCGTACTTGGTGTCGGCGTGGTAGCGCTCGATGTTATCGAGCACGTGGCCGTTCGCCAGAAACAGGTCACGCCAGCCATCGTTGTCGTAATCCATGAAGCGCGCTCCGAAGGTGCTCATGTGATACGTCGAGTACGAGAGCTTCGAGCGGAGAGTCGCATCTTCGAATGTCTGGTCACCCATGTTCTGGTAGACGCGGGCGAGTTGCATATCCAGATGGCCAACGATGAGATCGAGCCGTCCGTTTCCGGTGGTGTCGGCAGCGTCGGTGCCCATGCCGGCCTCGAACTGGCCGTCGGCGCTGACGGCGACTCCGGCCAGATATCCCACTTCGCGAAAAGCTCCATCACGATTGTTGTGAAACAGGAAGTTGGGCATGTGGTCATTGGCGATGAAAATGTCCTGCCAGCCGTCGTTGTCGTAGTCGAACGTCACCACGCCGAGGCCGTTCCCTCCCTTCAATCCGACTCCGGAAGACTTGCTGACGTCGGTGAAAGTGCCGTCCCCATTGTTGTGGTAAAGAGTCGGAGGCTGGCCGTGAAAGTCATCCGGATGGCAGTAGCTGCGCATGCCGGGGCCGCGGTCGCCGCAAAAGAAGTTACGCTCGGGGGACCAGTCGACATAGTTGGCGATGATAAGGTCGAGCTTTCCGTCGTTGTCATAATCGAACCAGGCCGCGCTCGATGCCCACAATCCCGAGTTCTGTACGCCCGCTCGAGCGGTCGTATCGGTGAAGCTGCCGTCTCCGTTGTTGTGATAGAGAATGCAGCGGCCATAACCGAGCACGAACAGGTCGGGAAAGCCGTCGTTGTCATAATCGCCGACAGCCACGCCCATTCCGAAAAGTCCTTCGGCTCCGACTCCAGCTTTGGCCGTGACGTCGGTGAAGCTGCCGTCGCCATTGTTGCGGTAAAGAGCGCTGCGCAGCGGCTGTTGCGGCGCGTACACGCGGGTGGCGGCGCCGTTGACCAGATAGAGATCGAGCAGTCCGTTCTGGTCGTAGTCGATCCAGCCACATCCGGAGCCCATCGTCTCGATCAGATACTTCTCCGCAGAGGACGCGTTGTCGTGGCGGAAGGAGATGCCTGCTTGTGCCGCGACGTCAACGAAGGTGGCATGGCTCCGGTTCTCTGGATTGAAGGCACGAGCGGGGGTGGCGAGCGCCAGCGAGAGATAGCCCATCTGCTTGAGTAGCTCGCGTCTGGAGACGCCGGACGGCTTCACGGGTGCCTTTCGATCGGGGTTCCGGGGGCATTGTAAGGGCATCCGGACACCAGAGAAACTTTGAGGTTGACAACGACGGCGAATAAAGTATACAAAATCCCGCAATTGGGAAAACGTTTGCTGAAACCCTGTGCGGGGGAGTCCCGGGATCTGCCGGACGTTCTAGTCGCCAGGCATCGTGAGGAGGAATCATGAAGTTCGCCACGAAATCTGCAGCATGTGTCGTGATCGCCCTTGCGGCTTTCCTTGTAATCCGTGTGCCGAGCGTTCAGGCCCAGCACGGCTCTGAGGGCACAGTCACCATTACGGTTCTGGATCCGAGCGGCAGCGTGGTGCAAGGCGCCGATCTGGAACTTCGCGATATCGCGACCAACAGCATCCGCAGAGCGACTACTCAGGAGCAAGGCATTCATACGTTCCCGAGCTTGTCTCTCGGCAAGTACAGCCTGACGGTGAAAAAAGCAGGTTTCCAGAGCCAGGAATTTACTGATGTGATTGTCCAGGCGGCGAAGACAACTGACATTACTGCGAATTTGAAAGTCGGCGCGATCAGCGAGACGGTGCAGGTTACAGGCGGCACAGCCCCTCTCGTGGAGACGACAACGAATGCGATCGGAACGAATATCGACATGAAGCAGATCGAGGATCTGCCGCTGCAAGGCCGCAACTTGGCAGCACTGTCGCAACTGGTGCCCGGGTACGGCGGCGTCAACGGATCCGGAACGTACGACGGGCTTCCGGCCATCGCGCAAGGGAACAACATCGACGGCGTCATCAGTAGCACGAGTCGCATGAAATTTGGCGGAAATGACGCTCCGGATTTAGAGCCGCGATTGGAATCCATGCAGGAAATGACGGTGCAGACCGAGCAATTGAACTTGGACCAGGGGTTTGGCCAGTCCAATATGCAGCTCAATTTTGTGACTCGCCGAGGCAGCAATGCCTTTCACGGCCGAGTCTATGAGGATTTCAGAAACTCATCTCTCGATGCAAACAGTTGGCTCAATGACGCCCTCACAGCGATCGATCCAACCAACCCGGCGAAGAAAAATCATCTGATCCTCAACGAGTTTGGAGTGAGCGTCGGAGGCCCGATCATCAAAGACAAGCTCTTCTTCTTTGGAACGTACGCTGAGAGCAAGCAACCGGGCGCGTACACCGCGTTGAATTACCTGTTCACCCAGGCAGCGCAAACCGGTAATTTCAGCTACAACGGGAACACCGTCAACCTTTTTACGCTGGCAGCAAACTGCAACGCTAACCCCTCATGTGCGCAGGGTCAAACCTTGCCCACACAAGTGAATCAAAACAGCACTCAGAAGGTATTCAGTGCTGCCAATAGCGCCGCGTCTGCGGGTAATCTGAGTCCTAATGCAGGTGATCCCAATCTTCAGAACCTGAATTGGAAAGTGCCGAATCCAACCACTCAGTACTTTCCCACAGTCCGTGTAGATTTCGACGCTTCGCAGAAAATGCGTTTCAACCTCGCCTGGAACATGACCAAAATTAACCGCTCAGGAGATCCCGGTTCGCCACCCGACTTTCCGGGATCCGATTGGGCGAAGACCGGAGCCGGGTATGCCGCCAAGTTTTACACCGCCGGCTTTGGTTTCGATTGGACACTGTCTCCGACCATAGTCAACGACTTTCGCGGGGGCTACCTGTACCACGCCGAGCAGTTTGCTGCGGGCGCAAGTCCGCTAGACATAAATAGCCCGCAACTGGGATGGAGTTACACCAATATCGGCGGACCGCAGAACACCATGATGTCGGGGACGGTCTTCAACACGGGTGTCCAAACTCTATATCCGATCTTTAATGTGTCCGATACGATGACCTGGCAGCATGGTGCGCACACCATGAATTTCGGGTTCTCGTGGTGGCGCGAGCAGAACCACTATTACAACCCTGTGCAAGGCTTTCCTGTAGTCAATTTCGGATTGGCTACCGGAGATCCTGCGCGTAACGCCTTTACGGCTGGTGGAACACTTCCGAATACAACTGCCAACGACACGAATATCCAAGCCGAAGCGCAGCAACTCTACGCAATCCTTGCGGCTCGGATCGCGAGTGTGGGCGGAAGCTATGCCTTTAACCCATCAACCAACGACTACACACCTGCGGTGGGAAGGTACAACCTTGATGAGGTCACTGGCGGCACTGGCCTGTTCTTTCAGGATTCCTATCGAATAAAGCCGAATCTCACGCTCAACTTTGGGCTGCGCTGGGACTTTACCCGAGCGGACAGGGATCTTACCAATCTCTATCACTCGGTGACGACCAGTTCTATGTTTGGTCCGTCCGGAGTCTGGAATCTCTTCAATCCAGGTTCCTTCAAGGGCGATCCGAATCCGTCAGTGATTCAGATCAGCCAAGCCTACCAAAATTGGAATGTATCCCCGCAACCTGCCATTGGCATCGCATGGAATCCCTCCAACAATGGATTCGGCGGGCGGCTTGGTGGGGACAAGACCGTGATTCGCGCCGGTTTCTCGTTAAGGAAACTCACCGAGCCCCAGCAATATGTATGGAACCAGGCTACGGATTATCAGGCCTACTATTATCAGATATTCGCTCTCAACGCGAATGCCACTGGGCAGCCGGGCACGTTTGTGCCGGGAACATTGTCGATGGACAATTTCACTCCTGGCGGCGATCCCACCACTGCGTTCGGAATACCCTACATACGCTCGCCGCAGACTTACCTCAAGACGGAACCGGCAGCGGATTTCACGTTCCTGGGCGGACCAGGCTTCTTCGGACCTCTGAATGGGATTAAGTCAGATATTCAACAGCCCTACACTGAGTCGTGGAATTTGGGCATCCAGCGTCAACTGGGCGAAAGCCGTGCTCTCGAGTTGCGCTATGTTGGCAGTCGTACTCTGCGCCAATGGATCACAGTCAATCCAAATGAAGTTAACATCTTTGAGAACGGTTTTCTTAGCCAGTTCAAGGCAGCGCAACAGAACCTTGCCATAAATGCAGCCAACGGCATCACTTCATTTGCTAACAATGGTTTTGCCGGCCAGCAGGCCTTGCCTCTTTTCGATGCCGCATTCGCGGGTGAGGCATCTGGCGGAGCTGGTATACCGTTAGCGGACTACGGTGACAGCGGATTCATCACCCAATTAAATAACGGAGCCGCAGGCGCCATGGCTGGCGTGCTCGCTAATATCAACGGCGCTGCGCCTTATTTCTGCAATCTGGTCGGGGCAAGTTTTGCTCCCTGCGTCAACAATGCTGGCTTCCCTTCAACCAATCCGGGAGCGGGATATCCGATCAACTTCTTTGTCGCGAATCCCTACGGCGTTGTTCCGGGCGGCCCGGGCGGAACGTACGCGGTCGCAGAGGGCTACTCCAACTACAACGCGATGCAAGTCGACTTCCGGCAACGGCAGTGGCACGGAATGCAGTTTGACGCAAATTACACATGGAGTCACACGCTTGGGACGGGAACTCAGAACAATTGGCAAGGCCAAACCAACGTTTTCAGCCTGCGCAACATGCGCCTGAGCTACGGACCAGCTCTGTTTGACCTTAAACACGTCATACACGTCAGCGGGAGCTACGATCTACCATTTGGGAAGGGCAGGCAATTTGCGAATCGCGGCGGCGTTATTGACCACATCATCGGAGGTTGGACGGTGGGCACGATCTTCACCTTCCAGACCGGAGCCCCGTTTTATCTGATCGGGGGAACCAATACCTTTAACGACTACGGTGATGGCGGCATCGTACTCAACGGCATAACGGCTTCACAGTTGCAGAGTGGAGTGGGCTCGTACCACATACCCGGGACGACGAGCGTTGCCTTTATCAATCCTAAGTACCTCAATCCCAGCGGAGGGGCCAATCCGGCGTTTATTTCGCAGAACACTACACCCGGTACAATCGGGCAACGTGTCTGGCTTTACGGACCGCATAATACGTTCGACGATATCTCGATCACCAAGCGCTTCCCGATCACCGAGAGGCTCCGTTTCAGCCTGCAAGCCGAGATGCTCAATGCATTCAATCACCCGACTTTTGGTCCCGGAGCAACCAACGGAGCTGCGAACTTTGGTTTCAACGTCATTCAAAGTGGGGGATTTGGGCTTAGCAATGGAACCCTCTCCAATGCGAACGCGGGCAATCCCAACAGCCCGAACGGGGGGGCGCGCGTCATCGAATTGCGAGCGAACGTGGAATTCTGATTGTCTCGCATGAATAGAGCGCCTCTGTCGGCTCTGGGCGAGACCGGAAGGGGCGCTGCTAGCAATTAGCGAATCCGTTCGAGGGGGCGACAATTCTTAACCTCCGATCTTGGGTACTTCCGGTCGCGCTGTTGTCGTCTATTCTTGCGCCTCGATTGGCGGCGCAAGGGAAGCAAGAGGACTATGAACGAGCGCAGCAGTTTCTTCCGGGAAATCTGCGACATGTTCTGTACATTGCCGACGTAAACCCCCACTGGATTCAGAAGACGAGCCGATTCTGGTATCGCAAGTCCTCCACCAGCGGTAATGAATTTATTCTCGTCGACTCGGAGCGGGATGCTACCGGTCCCGCGTTCGACCATGCACGCATCGCCGCCGCTCTGTCTCACGCGAATAAACAGGAATACTCCCCATCCGACTTGCCTTTTCGAGAGTTTGAGTTCGGGGATGACGGCAAGACAATCCGCTTCTTACTCGACGGGGCAGAGTGGACCTGTTCCCTTGCCGGCTACGAGTGCAAGAGCGATCCTGCCGAACCGAAGCACTCGAATGAAGAACTCTCCCCGAACAAGCGCTGGGCTGCTTTTGTTCGAGACCACAATCTTTATTTGCGTGACGTCTCCACTGGCACAGAGTTGCAACTGACGCAGGATGGAGTGAAAAGTTGGGACTATGCCACCCCACTTCCGTCGCTACGGTTGATGGTTGATCAGGGCACTGAAGATGTGAAGCAGCCTGCCGCGGTGTTCTGGGCGCCGGACTCCTCCAAGCTGATCACCTATCGCATTGATTCCCGAAATTCTGGGCGCTTCACCAGCGTGCAATTCGTTCCGCCGAACCAGCTCCGGCCCAAGGCATTCACCTACGTCTATCCACTGCCGGGTGAGGTGCTGGCCAGAGCGGAGCCTATCATCTTCGATATTCAATCTGGGCGACGTACGGATGTGAAGTCTGGCTCGATCGAATTGCCGTTTCAGGAGGGGCCCGGGTTTGAGTGGTTTCCTGACAGCAAGAGCTTCTTTTACGACTACGACGAGCGCGGGTACAAGGCGAAGGAGCTTCGTGTGGTTGATGCCTCCACCGGAGAGCAAAGAGTCCTGGTGCGCGAGCAGTCGGACCCGTATGTGGATCCGGGCGAAACATTCTATCGGTTCATAAAAGGCACTGGCGAGATTCTGTGGAGTTCAGAACGGGATGGTTGGAATCATCTGTATCTTTATAGCAAAACCGGACAACTTGAGAACCAGATCACGCAGGGTCACTGGGTGGTTCAACAGATTGAATATGTCGATGAACCGAGTCGCCGCGTGTATTTCACGGCCAGTGGACGCGAGAAGGATGAAGACCCCTATCAGACGCATCTGTACAGCGCCGGCTTCGACGGCAAGGGACTTCAGTTGCTTACGCCCGAGAACGCGACTCATTCCGTCAACTTTTCGGGGGACGGCGCCTACTTCATCGATACCTACTCACGTCCGGATCTGCCGGTCAAGGTAGGGTTGCGGCGGGCGAAAGACGGCTCACAGCAGCGGACTCTCGAAGAATCGGATTCCTCTTGGCTGACGAAGATGGGCTGGAAAGCGCCGGAGCCATTTCAGGGGAAGGCGGCCGACGGCACAACCGATTTGCATGGATTGATCTGGCGTCCGTCGAATTTTGACGCGGCCACGAAGTATCCCATCGTCGAATTTGTCTACACCGGACCGCAATCTTTTTTTGTGCCCAAGACTTTTAATACGTTCTGGCTTCAGTCCATGGCCGAACTGGGGTTTGTGGTCGTGATGATCGACGGGCGCGGCACGTCCGGACGATCACGCGCCTTTCATCTGTTCTCGTACCGAAACCTGGGCGGTGCCTTCGAAGATCATGTGGCGATGATCAAGCAGATGGCGTCTCGTTACCCCTACATGGATGTCGAGCGCGTTGGAATCTTCGGAACATCGGCCGGCGGCTATGGTGCGGCTCATGCCATGCTGGCGTTTCCGGATTTCTACAAAGTCGGGGTCTCCACTTCTGGTGATCACGATGCGCGGCTGGATAAGGCTTGGTGGAACGAACTCTACCAGGGATATCCCGTGCAGGACGATTACATGGAGCAATCGAACGTTACCATGGCGAGCCGTTTGAAAGGACACCTGCTTCTGGAACATGGCGACATCGATGACAATGTGCACCCGGTAGAAACCATGCGGTTGGCCGATGCACTCATGAAGGCCAACAAAGATTTCGACATGCTGTTCGTGCCCAACATGTTTCACGGCGAGAGCGGGGAACACGCGCGCTACCTGGTGCGGCGGCGCTGGGATTACTTGGTGCAACACCTGCTCGGAGTTACCCCGCCGCCCAACTTCGAGGTTAAGGAAGATCGAGACGCGGAGAGATCGAGAAGACGACGTCGTTAGGCACTACATAGACAGGAAAATACGATGGACCGAAGAACATTCCTGCAAAGTGTGGCGGTGAGCGCCGCCGGTCTCGATCTGCTCGACGGTCTCGGTGTCAGGGAAGCCCAGACTCGTAAGCATCCGTTATCGAGCACCGTTTCCGGTCCTCCTGTTTCGGTGGAAGGGTGCACTCTCGTTTCAGAATTCAATTCGCAAAGCGCTTCGTGGAAGGTCTATGAAGATCTTCGCACGCGGGAAGGCGCGCTGATCTTTCTGTCGTCTTCCGGAGAGACGTTCTCTCTGGGTAAGAGCGCTGAGGCTTCCATGGCTGGGGGAACGCCTTATCTAGGCCTGGCGTTGCGGGATATCGGAACGTCGTCCGCTGATTTGCTGGCGGATCGCCTCCTACAAAATGGCGATCCCGACCCAGAAGCAGTCAGAACGGCCGCTCCTCCCATGGCGTCGGCGGAGAAGAATCCGCGGATGTGGACGACGTTTGTAGGAACAAAGGAAGCCTACGACGTCACTCCCGTCTACCGAGGCGGAGGCACCCGCACTTATCACGCGGGGCAGTACTTTCCTCGATTGCGCGAAGCCACCGAGCATGGGCAAATCTTCGATGGGCTCGTGGGTGGCTGGATGCCGGCCGTACGCAAAGTCATCACCACTGCGAGCGAAGGTCATTGGGAGATCGTCCTGTTCGGCGACGTGCGCCCAAACAAGAACAAATACATCGTCCACACGTGGCACCGGGCGGCGCGTATCGAGGACGGTAAGATCGCCGAGGTTGTGTATGGCCACAGCTACCCGGCCTTTCCGCCTGCGAGACAAGATCCTAAGCCAGAGGAGTTTTATCGCGCATGGCTCGAGTTTGCCCAATACTGGCAGCGACTTTTGCACGACTGCTCTCAGGCTTCTTTGCCACGGCGTGACTGGATCGATTTATCGAAGCATGCATTCGTCAAAGAGCTGATGACTCGCCCCGCTGGCGTCTATCCGAAATACGGCGCAGTGGATCGCGACTACGCGGGTTCAGAATACGATGGTTTTCAGGACATCTTCACCAGCGCCATCTACACCAACATGGAATGGGGGCGTTTGGATACTGCACGGCTCTTCATCGATAACTACTTTTCCGAATACGTCGACGACAACGGCATGATCGATATGCGTGGTCCGGAGACCGCGCAGTTCGGCATGACCCTCTCTCTTCTCGCGCGGTACTTCAATTACAGCGGCGACGCCCGGCTGCTTCTGAAGCACAGAGCGAAAATCGAAGCGACCGCGAAACAGCTGGCGGACATGCACGACGAGAGTCTCCAACTGCCGGAAGACAATCCGGGGCACGGTCTGATCCGCGGATGGAGCGAATCGGATTCTTGCTTGAGCGCAACGCCGTCACTGTATTGGCAGCCTTATTACGCCAACAGTGCGTTTGCCGCGCGCGGTTTCAAAGATCTAGCCAAGGTCTGGACGCAATTGGGCCGGGCTAACTCGGCGCCTGCTATGCAAACTCTGGCTGACGAGTGGCTCAAGCGCAGCAAGACTTTGCAGGATCAGACCATCAAGAGCATCGAACAGAATATCCAAAGAGATAAGGCCCCGCCGTACATCGGGATCTTCCCAGGAACAACTCTCACCTTCCGCGAATCGCTTGAGAAAGAGAAGCCCAGTCCACAGCAGTGGCCGCATCGGCCTTATGCTGAACTGCTGCAAGCCGATATCTTGCCTCCGAATCTTGCGAACCTCGTGATCGACTGCATGCGCGCTCACGGCGCAACCACTCTTGGAGTGGTCGCCAACGTGTGGCGCTTTGGGCCGGAGGGGAGAGAGATTCTTGGTTTCATCTCCTACGGATACGCTCAAATGCTCTTGCGCCTGGATCGAATCGAAGAGTTTCTGCTGTTTCTCTATGCCCACCGCTATCATGCCCACACGCGGGGAAGTTGGACGGCCGGCGAAGTAACCGGCATCACTGGCGATTCTGGGACTTACTGTCTTCCAGCGCAGCAGACCATTCCACTGCTGGTTCGGTGGATGCTGGTGCTGGAAGACTCTGATGCCGAGATTCTGTATCTGGCGAAAGGTGTTCCGCGAGAGTGGGTCGCCTCCGGAAAACTGATCCAGATTCAAAAAGCTCCGACGCGCTGGGGCCGGGTCAGCTTCAGTCTGATCAAGAAAGAGGACAAATCTGTAGTCGGACACGTTGAGCTCACCGGAGCTACAACCCCAAAGGAACTACACTTTAAGCTTCGGCTTCCTGCGGGAATGAGTCTGGAACGCGTGACCCTCGACGGTGAATCTGCGCCTCTTGCAGGAGTTCACGGAGATACTGTAAGGATCCAAACGAAGGGCAAAAAGCAGTTTGAAATTGTCGGACAGATCAGCTAGGAGCGACGGATGGGGTGCTTAACGGATACTCATGATTTCGAGCGCCGCCCGGCAGTCTCTAACTCGTGTTGTGCTTCAGTTCGTTTCTGTTCGAGGACTTCTTTGAGCGAGTGACCGGCATGACGAATGTGTTCTCGAAGCAGGTCGCAGGCGTCAACAACGTTGCGTTGACGGCACAACTCGAGAATCTGGTGATGCTCTTCGTTCGCCCGTTTCATGCCGTGCGTCAGGTAAAGCTGAAGACGCGTGTAGCGCTCTCCGCTGTTATTGACGTTGCGAATGACGGCCATAAAGCGGGGCTGGTTCGCCCGCGAGTAGAGAATGGAATGAAATTGCCAATTCAGTCGGCCCCAGGCGGAAACGTGTTCCTGCTTGCGCAGTTCGCTCACGTACTTACGCAGCACGTTGTCGGCTTCACCGAAGTCTTCTTGGGTAAGATGAGGTATCGACAACTTCAGGACTTCTGGCTCGAGCAGGGCGCGGATGGAAAACAGTTCTCCAATGTCATCCGGCGACAACGCCGGAACGATCGCGCCGCGGTTGGGAACGATAGCGATCAGACCTTCGGCATCCAACTGACGGAGAGCCTCGCGGACCGGAATGCGACTGACTCCGTACTGCGTTGCGATGGCGTCCTGACGGAGCTGAGCTCCTTCAGGAATTTCGCCTCGGATGATTTGATCGCGCAGCTTGTCGGCTACGGCAGACGGCAGCGACTGGCGGGGGATGCTGGAATACGATGCGCTCTCTAGGTCCATGTTCGCCGGCCCCAAGCTCCTCGCAGGAAGTATACCGCAGAATGTATGCAAAGGGGATTCAACGGTTAGTGAATGCTGTTCAAGAAAAGGTATTATTTTCATTGGCTTGGAGTCTATTTTTATGGACTGATGGAGAGGAAAGGGATGGTTAGGATTGACGATTGCATATTGTATCCATAAGATATCCCCTACCGGGATGGAGAGGGTTAACAGCCAAATCTGTTATCCCAAGCGAGCGAACCGATAAGTGATGGCAGTCAACGGATGGCAACGCGTTAAGGTTATTGACTCCCACACTGGGGGCGAGCCTACGCGACTGGTCGTGAGCGGTGGCCCCGACCTAGGTCTCGGTGCGTTGGCCGACAGGTTGAACGAGTTCCGTCAACACCACGACAGTTTCCGCTCAGCGGTGGTGAACGAGCCAAGAGGATCTGATGTCGTGGTCGGCGCATTGCTTTGCAATCCTGTCGATCCGGCCTGCGCAGCCGGCGTCATCTTCTTCAACAATGTGGGTTATCTCGGAATGTGCGGTCATGGAACCATCGGCTTGGTCGCAACGCTCGCGTACATGAACCGCATCACTCCGGGCGAACACAGGATCGAGACACCCGTGGGTGTGGTGTCAGCGGAGTGGCACGAGAATGGCAACGTCACGGTAAACAATGTCGCCAGCTACCGCAGCGCCGCAGACATCGCGGTGAAGGTGCGGGGCCACGGTGAAATACGGGGCGATGTGGCGTGGGGCGGCAACTGGTTTTTTTTGGTTCGCAAGCACGACATGAGTCTGACACTGAAGAATGTCGATGAACTGACGGCCTTCACGTGGGCCATACGAACGGCACTTAGAGAAAGCGGGATTACCGGCGATCAGGGAAAAGAAATTGATCACGTGGAACTCTTTGCCCCATCGCAGATCCCGGGAGTTGACAGTAAGAATTTCGTGCTGTGTCCCGGCAAAGCTTACGATCGCTCGCCTTGTGGGACGGGCACCAGCGCAAAGCTGGCCTGCCTGTACGCCGACGGAAAGATCAAGGAAGGCCAAGTCTGGAAGCAGGAAGGCATCGTGGGCAGCATTTTTGAAGGCACGGTACGAGTGAAGGAAGGCAAGGTTTATCCCAGCATCACGGGATCGGCTTTTGTGAATGCAGAGGCGGAACTGATTTTGAATCCGGAGGATCCTCTCTGCATGGGCATCCGCGTCTGAAGCGCATGAACAAAGAAACTTACGATGTTGTGATTGTCGGCGCCGGGATTGTGGGAGCGGCGTGCGCGGACGCTTTCGCCGGACGAGGACTACGAGTCGCGGTTGTAGATCGAGACGTTGTGGGGAGTGGAGCGACGGCTGCCGGCATGGGGCACATCGTCGTGATGGATGACTCCGATGCCCAGTTTGCGCTCACGAACTACTCGCAGCGGCTCTGGCAGCAACTGCGGCCGGAGCTGCCCGACGACGTCGAATATGAACAAGCCGGCACCATTTGGGTCGCAGCGGATGAAGAGGAAATGACGGAGGTATTGCGTAAGCGCGAGTACTACCAGAAACGGGCGGTCGCAGCGGAAGTGATGGATGCGCACCAACTGATGAAGGCTGAGCCGAATCTGCGCGAAGGTTTAGCGGGGGGTCTGCTGGTTTCCGGAGATGCGGTCTTGTATCCACCGTGTGCCGCACGATTTCTTATCGGCCGCGCGCAACAACGCGGCGCCCAACTCAGGCTCGGTGCTTCCGTGGTTCAGATATCTGAGAGCAGCGTTCGGCTCAACGATGGTCAGGAAGTCGCAGGTGGCATCATCGTGAATGCTGCTGGAGCCAATGCTGCAGAACTGACCGCGGACATTGACGTCAAGAAGCGTAAGGGGCATCTCGTCATTACGGACCGTTATCCGGGATTTCTTCGTCATCAGTTAGTCGAACTTGGGTATCTGAAGAGTGCGCACTCGGTGTCTCGGGATTCAGTAGCTTTCAATGTGCAGCCGCGGCGGACCGGGCAGATTCTGATCGGCTCCTCACGGCAATACGGGGCTGAGCACAAGGAAGTCGATCAGGTGATGCTGGCGCGCATGGTGCGGCGTGCGCAGGAATACATGCCAGCGCTGGGGTCGATGTCAGCGGTGCGCGTGTGGACGGGATTTCGCGCAGCGACTCCTGACAAACTGCCGCTCATTGGTCCGTGTCCCGGATACAAATCTGTGTTTCTGGCCACCGGACACGAGGGCCTGGGAATTACGACATCGCTTGGAACAGCGCGGATTCTCGTAGATCAGGTGACGGGCTCGAAACCGGAGATCGCTGTCGAGCCTTATCTGCCTTCGCGGACTGCAAAGGAATATGCCCATGCCTAGCGAATTCACAGTGCGGGTGAACGGAGCGACAGTTTCCGTGCCGGCTGGGGCAACAGTCGCGGTCGCGATGGTGATCGCCGGGCAGCCTTGCCGGAGTTCGGTGATCGGGGAACCACGGGGTCCCTTGTGCGGAATGGGTATTTGTTTCGAGTGTCGTGCCGTGGTCAATGGAATACCGCATTCCAGAACCTGCCAGCTCTTGTGCGAGCCCGACATGGAAGTGCAGACGGATGAGTAACTATTCCAGAGAACGATTCGACGTTCTGGTCGTGGGCGGAGGGCCCGCGGGCATTGCGGCCGCAGTCCGCTCGGCCGAAAGTGGCGCACGCGTCGGGGTGGCTGACGAGAATGTAGCTCCTGGAGGCCAGATCTGGCGTGGCGGGCCGTCGGAGGGACCGCATTCTTTTGAAGCTTCGAGTTGGCTCGTGCGATTGAAGAAAGCCGGTGTCATCGAGCTTTGGGGGAAGAGAGTGTTTCATCATCCCGAAGCCGGCATCCTCCTGGCGGAAGGACTCGATGATGTTTGGGAGTTGAGCTATCGCAATCTGGTGTTGGCTACGGGAGCGCGGGAAAGATTTCTGCCATTTCCCGGTTGGACTTTACCCAACGTAATGGGCGCAGGAGGATTGCAAGCTTTAGTGAAGTCCGGTTTGCCGATTCAAGGCAAGCGGATTGTCGTCGCGGGCACGGGACCCCTTCTGCTCGCAGTGGCCTCGTATCTGCACAAACAGGGCGCGGAGATCCCTTTGATTTGCGAGCAAGCATCCGTGAGCAAGCTGGCGCGATTCGCCATGATGCTGATCCGCCATCCGGAAAAGATTTTTCAGGGTTTGCAGCTCAGCAAAGACATAGCGGGCATTCCTTTGGCTACGAGCAGCTGGCCCGTGGCAGCTCATGGAAAACGAACGCTCGAGGCGGTGACCATCTCGCGCGCGGGCAAATCAGAAACGGTACAGTGCGACTATCTGGCGTGCGGATTTCATCTTGTACCCAACACAGAGCTGCCTGTGTTGCTTGGGTGTCGGACTCGTTGTGGCTACGTGCAGGTGGACGAATTGCAACAAACGAGTGTGCCAGGGATCTTCTGCGCAGGCGAACCGACAGGGATCGGAGGAATGGACCTGGCCATTATTGAGGGACAGATTGCCGGGCTAGCCGCGACCGGCAAGGCTTCCGAAGCGCGAATGCTGTTTCCCAAGCGAGGGAGATTCCGCCGGTTTGCGCGCCTTCTGGACGAGACATTCTGTCTGCGCTCGGAACTCAGAAGCCTACCTTCGGCGGACACTCTGATTTGCCGATGCGAAGACGTTTCCTACTCGCGCCTTCGCGAGCACACGTCTTGGCGCGCCGCCAAACTGCACACGCGTTGCGGAATGGGACCTTGCCAGGGAAGAATTTGCGGACCGGCAACGCAGTTTCTTTTCAAGTGGAACCCTGACTCGGTTCGTCCGCCGGTTTTCCCGGCACGCGTCGAACACCTGGCTGCACAGCCGCAGTCGATCTCAGAAGTGACAGGAGAAGTCCAATGAACTGGAAAGGCGTCACGCCAGCAATCACAACTCCTTTCAACGAGAATCTCAGCGTTGATCATGGATTCCTGGTGGAGCACTCCCGCTGGCTGCTGGAGAAAGGGTGCGCCGGAGTGGTCGCCTTGGGTTCGTTGGGCGAGGGCGCGACCCTGTCGTTCGACGAGAAGAAGAGCATTCTGCACACGCTGGGAAAAGCACTCAATGGCGGCGGTACCCTCGTCGCCTCGATCTCGTCGCTCACGACTTCGGAGTCGGTGTCGATGGCGAAAGCTGCGAGCGATCTGGGCTGTTCCGGGCTGATGGTGTTGCCGCCGTATGTATATCTCGGTGACTGGCGTGAGATAAAAGCTCACGTTGCGGCTATCTTCCGCGCAACGCCTCTTTCCTGCATGCTCTACAACAATCCGGTGGCGTATGGAACCGATTTCCTGCCGGAGCAGATCCAGGAACTCGCGTCGGAATTCGAGAACTTCAGAGCGGTCAAGGAGTCGAGTACCGACGCCAGGCGTGTGTCGGCGATTCGTGCGCTGGTCGATGACAGGATCGAAATTTCGGTGGGCGTGGACGACGCGGTGCTGGAGGCGATCGGCGTGGGAGCGACAGGATGGGTTGCCGGCCTGGCGAACGCCTTGCCGCACGAATCCGTAGACCTGTTCAACCACGGAATCCAGGGAGAAGATCGAAAAGCGTTTGAATTGTATCGTTGGTTTCTGCCACTGTTGAGAATGGATACGGTGCCAAAGTTCGTTCAACTCATCAAAGTAGTGCAAGCTGAAGTCGGAATGGGAGGCACCCGTGTCCGGCCGCCGCGACTGGAGTTGCTAGGGAATGAACTCGAGCAGGCGAAGAAAATCATCCGTGAAGCATTACGAACGAGGCCGGAATCGGTCAATTCGTATGCCTTACCGAATAGGAAGTGACTTTATGTTGGGCGAGATGGCAAAACTATCAGGGCGCTCGCTGATCGGCTTTCGCGAGGGCGCCGGTTCTTCAGATCCCCTGTATGCGCACGACCCCACCACGGGTCAGCGATTCCAACCGGGTTTTGTTCCGGCAACGCCCGAGGAAGTGGACCACGCGGTAAAGCTCGCGGCCAATGCATTCAAGAGCTACAGCCACACATCGGGCCGTGAGCGTGGCGCGTTCCTGCGGAAGATTGCAGACAAAATTGAGTTCATCACCGGCGACATTGTCGAAAGAGCGGTGCAGGAGACGGCGCTGCCAGTTGCACGGCTGCAAGGCGAGACGGCACGTACTTGTCAACAGCTTCGCTTGTTTGCGCAGGTGGCGGAAGAAGGCTCGTGGGTGAACGCAAGAATCGACCACGCTGATCCCGAACGCAAGCCGCTTCCGAAGCCAGACATCCGCTCCCTCATGCGGCCGCTGGGCCCCGTGGTGGTGTTCGGGGCGAGCAACTTCCCTCTGGCGTTCTCCGTGGCCGGAGGGGACACCGCCTCGGCTCTAGCGGGCGGAAACACGGTGATCGTAAAGGCGCATGCAGCTCATCCCGGCACCAGCGAATTGGTTGGGCGGGCACTGCAGGAAAGCGTTCGCGAGTGCGGTATGCCGGAGGGCGTTTTTTCTCTGTTGTTCGGACACGGTTCGCAGGTTGGAACCGCTCTGATGAAACATCCCCTGGTGCGAGCGGGCGGTTTCACCGGATCACGCACGGCCGGGCGAATTTTGATGGACGTGGCGGCGTCTCGCCCGGAGCCGATTCCTTTCTATGCCGAGATGAGCAGCACGAATCCAGTCTTTATCTTGCCGGGAGCGTTGCGCGAGCGCCCTGAAAACATTGCGTCCGGTCTGCACGCCTCCTTCACGCTGGGAGCAGGACAATTCTGTACCAAGCCGGGGATGGTATTTCTTGGTAAAGGCCCCGATGCCGACAAATTCGCGGGCAAGTTATCAGAGTTAGTGGCCGGCTCTGCGCATTTCCATCTTCTGACTGAAGCCATCCATTCCTCCTACGATTCGGCTATTGCGAAGCGGAAGGCTGATCCGGCGGTGACGGTCCTTGCGGAAAAGCAGAAGTCCGGCGCGGCGGGATTTTGTGCGCACTCCGCTGTATTCGAGGCCAACGCCGATGCGTTTCTAGGTTCCGACCTGGAGTCTGAGATCTTCGGGCCCACCACGCTGCTCGTGCGCCACTCCAGCCGCGAACAGATTTTGGAGATCGCGCGCTCTCTCGAAGGCCACCTGACCGCAACCATTCACGGGACGGAACAAGACTTGCGCGACTTTGCGGACCTCATCCAGATTTTAGAGACGAAAGTCGGTCGGCTGGTCTTTAACGGGTTTCCCACTGGTGTTGAAGTCACGCATGCCATGGTGCACGGCGGTCCGTATCCTTCGACCTCCGACGGGCGATCAACCTCCGTGGGCACTCAGGCGATCTTCCGTTTCACACGCCTGGTCTGCTACCAGGGATTCCCCGATAACGCTGTGCCCGATGAACTGAAAGAGGCCAATCCGCTAGGGATTTGGCGAATGATCGACGGCAATCTGCGCAAGTAAAAAAGGTATCCGCCGAAAATGGAAGTGGCATGGATTCATAAGAAAACGTTTGCTCAGATTGCCCCGAGGTGCCGCAATGTCGAAAGCTCTGCTCTACGTTTCAAGAAGTCGCGTGATGAGGAATCTGCTTTGGGTTTGTTTATCAGCCTGCTTAGTCGTGCGGTTGCGGGCTGCGGCCAGAAATGAAAATCCTGCGCAATTGGCGGAGAGCAAGACGGTCAAGCTGAATCCGCTCCCGCTGAATCATGTGAGGCTGACAGGAGGCCCCCTCAAAGCAGCCCAGGAGGCCGATGCAAAGTATCTGCTCGAACTCCGGCCCGACCGCATGCTTGCCTTCCTGCGCCAGCGTGCCGGGTTGAAACCGAAGGCCGACGGCTACGGCGGATGGGATGGGCCAAAGCGCAATCTGACGGGACACATCGCGGGACACTATCTATCAGCGGTGAGCTTGATGTGGGCCGCCACCGGCGATGCCCGATTCAAGGAGCGCGCCAACTACATTGTGGACCAACTGAAAGAGATTCAGGACGCGCAAGGAGATGGATATATCGGAGCGCTCGAGGATGGTCAGGGCGTCGATGGAAAACAACGCTTCGTCGATCTGAGCAACGGGGTCATTAAATCCGGAGGCTTCGATCTGAACGGTCTGTGGTCGCCGTGGTACGTCGAGCACAAACTCTTTGCCGGACTCAGAGATGCTTACAGGTACACGGGCAACGAAGCCGCTCTGCAGGTCGAGATCAAGTTTGCGGGCTGGGTCGAAAAGATTCTTTCCAAGTTAGACGACGATCAACTGCAACGCATGCTGGGCACTGAATTTGGCGGGATGAACGAGGTTCTCGCCGAGTTGTACGCCGACACGGCAGACCCGCGCTGGCTCATCCTCGCCGACAAGTTCCACCAGAAGGCGATGATCGATCCGCTCTCCGAAGACAAAGATGTCATTTCTCACACCCACGGAAATACGCAGGTCCCGAAACTCTATGGCGTGCTGATGCGGTACGTCTACACCGGCAATGCCGCTGACGAGGAGGCTGCGAAATTTTTCTGGGATCGCGTGGTCTATCACTACAGCTTTGCCACTGGTGGCCATGGCAAGAACGAGTACTTCGGAGAACCGGACAAGCTAAATGACATGGTGGACGGCCGTACGGCCGAAACGTGCAACGTCTATAACATGTTGAAGATGACGCGCACGCTTTTCTCCATCGAGCCCGATATTCGCTATGCCGACTTTCACGAGCGCGCTCTCTTCAATCACATTCTCGCGTCGCAGGATCCGAAGGACGGAACTGTAACTTACATGCTGCCCGTCGGCCGCGGAGTGCAGCACGAATACCAGCGCATGTTTGAGGATTTCACCTGCTGCGTCGGCACAAGCATGGAAAGCCACGCACTGCACGGCGCGGGAATCTACTATTACAAAGGTTCCGAGGAGTTCTGGGTCGGCCTGTACGCACCGTCGATCGCAAAGTGGGATTCGGCTGGCGTCGAAGTGGAAACGGTGACCGACTTTCCACTCGGTTCTTTTGCTTCGGTGAAAATTCGGACCAAGGTTGCCAAACAATTTACGCTCGCACTGCGCAGGCCGTATTGGGCCGGGGACGGCTTCAGCGTGAAGGTGAATGGTCAACTGGTGAAAGATCTTCCAGCGGCGGATTCCTACGTCAAAATCAACCGAGCCTGGCGGCAAGGCGACACGGTTGAACTCAATCTCCCGAAGGTGTTGCGTAGCGAACCGCTGCCCGACAATTCTGGCCGGATGGCATTTCTGTGGGGGCCGCTGGTGCTGGCGGGAGATCTTGGGCCCGACTTTCGTCAGGAGGACGAAGAGAACATGCCGGCTCCGTCGGCACCGGCGCTGGTCGTTGCGAAAAAGCCAGTCGAGCAGTTCCTCAAGCCGGAAACCGGAAAGCCCGGATGGTTTAAGACGAGCGACGTCGGCCTGAGCCAGGACATCGAGTTTGCGCCTTTCTATGAACTTCCGCGACGGAAATACGCCGTGTACTGGGATGTCTTCACCCCGGAAGCGTGGGACAAGCGTTCGGCCGAGTACAAAGCCGAGCAGGAGAAACAGCAGAAGCTTCAGGATGCGACGATCGCTCTTGCCCAACCGGGCGAGATGCAGTCGGAGCGCGACTTCAATGAACAAGGTGAAGATTCTGCTCCACTGTTGTGGCGAGGCCGACACGGGAGAGGAGGCAAGGGATGGTTCTCATTCGACATGCCGGTTGAGAATTCGCGGCCAATCGCATTGTGGGTGACCTTCGGCGGCGACAGATGGCGAAAGAGCACGCTCGACATCGTGGTCGAAGGCAAGAAGATTGCCGATCACGCAGAACCGCACCTCAGCCCCGATCAGGAAAAGCAATTCGTGGATGCCAGTTATGTCATCCCGCCGGAGCTTATGGCGGGTAAGAGCAAAGTGACGGTCCGCTTCCAGGCCACGGATGGAAATGATATCGGGGCCATCTTTGGTGTGCGAACCGTTCGAGCGGATCAAACACCTTAGCTCGTTCTCTTTACATCTTTATGGATACTCGGGAGTAGCTCACTGATGGAGCTTCAAGGCTGCTGTGCAGTCCTTCTTATGTCGGTGAGCTTCAGTACCTGTGCGATCTCTGCAGAGTCGGCGACGATTACGGCCGATCTGAAGAAACAAGGCGCGCCGGTGTCCAGCCGTCTGTATGGAATCTTCTTTGAGGAAATCAATCACGCCGGAGATGGCGGCTTGTATGCGGAACTCGTAAGGAATCGCGGTTTCGAGGATGCCAATCTCCCGCCAGCCTGCCGTCGAGAGGGAGACTTTCTTATCCCACCGCGAACGCCGCACTTCTGGAAGAAGCTGGAAGCCAGTGACTGGAAGATGGAGTGGCACGTTGACAGCGAGTGGCCCGGCTGGTCGACGGAAGTGACAGGCGGCAACGACGCGGAGTTCAAACTGGTCGAAGATCGTCCGCTGAATGCGGCGACTCCGCATTCGTTGCAAGTTACGGTTCGAACGGTGAGCCCGGCAGGCCGGGTTGCGGTCATCAACGATGGCTACTGGGGCATGGCGATCCGAAGTGGAGAGAACTATAAGCTGTCGTTCTTTCTGCGAGGGAGTGGGAATCCCGTCCCCATCGTCGCAACTCTGGAGAGCGTAAACGGCGCGGTATTGGCGAACTCCAGAGTGCAAGCGGATGGCGGTGTTGAATGGAAGAAATATGAGACCGTCCTCCACGCGGCGGCCACCGACGCAAAGGCGCGACTCGTGTTGTCTTTCTCCGCTGAGGGCCAGGCGTGGCTCGACTTCGTCTCTCTGTTCCCGGAGAAAACATTTCATAACCGACCCAATGGGCTTCGGCCCGACCTAGCCCAGATGATCGCCGACCTAAAGCCCGGCTTTATTCGATTTCCTGGTGGATGTTTTGTTGAGGGCATCACCATCGAAGATCGCCCGCAGTGGAAGCGCACGCTTGGCCCGTTAGAAGGCCGCGCTGGCACCTACAGCCCATGGGGATACTGGAGCACCGACGGGCTTGGCTATCACGAGTTTCTGCAGTTTGCCGAAGACATTGGAGCGGACGCGCTCTACGTGGCGAACGCGGGAATCTCGTGCGCGTTTCGCAGCGGCACGTTCATTCCCGACGATCAACTGCAACCGTTGATCGACGATACTCTGGACGCGATCGAATATGCGATCGGTCCCGCGCACTCGAAATGGGGCGCGCGCCGCGTCGCGAACGGTCATCCCGCACCATTCCCGCTCCAATACATCGAAGTCGGAAATGAGGACCAAGGTCCGCGTTACGGCGGGCGTGTGGCGTTGTTCGAGAAGGCAATCAAGGCAAAGTATCCCCCAATCAAAGTTGTTTTGAGTTCGTGGATTTCGGGGATCGACGAGCGTGCGATCCGCGCTGCCGGACACGTGGATCTCGTGGATGAGCATGCCTACCGGCCTTTGTATTGGCCGGTCGAGCACTTCGACAGTTTTGCTTCGTATCCGCGCAAGGACTGGGATCTATACATCGGCGAGTTTGCCACCAACGGAGGAGTTGGTAAGGGCAATCTGCTGGCCGCGCTCAATGACGCGGCCTACATGATGAGCATCGAGAAGAATTCTGATCTGGTGAAGATGGGCAGCTATGCTCCTTTGCTTGAAAACGTGAATCATCCCGATTGGGAAGTGAACATGATTCACTTTGACAGCAGCCGAGTGTTTGGGCGTGCCACCTACTACGTGAACAAACTCTTCGCAGAGAATCTCCCGACATACAACCTTCATACGAAGGTCGACTTCATCCCGGCGCCAAGTCCCATTCACTTTCAACTCGGGTTTGGAACGTACGACACCGCCGCGGAATTCAAGGACGTGTATGTTGAGCGCGACGGCA
Source organism: uncultured Acidobacteriota bacterium (assembly GCA_963836945.1). GTDB lineage: Bacteria > Acidobacteriota > Terriglobia > Terriglobales > Acidobacteriaceae > Sulfotelmatobacter. Next base: position 118,125 of record CAWILL010000014.1, on the reverse strand, counting down.
AGGTGATGTATCGAGCGGACTTCAATGATGTTTCGAATTGGAAGTCTTCAACTGGACAGTGGACCGCCGATCACGGCGTCTATCGTCAGTCCAAAGAAGCAGTCAGCTGGACTTATCTCGACCAGGACGCACTCGCAGGAGCAACCAGCTCCCACACCGTGGTGCATGCTAAGGCGCGAAAGCTTCACGGCAAAGAAGGATTCGCAATCACTGTAGGCAGTGCGCAGGGGCGCCGCGTGCAGTGGAATCTCGGAGGCTGGGGGAACTACCAGCACGCGGTCGAGACGGACGACTCGATCGTCGGTACTCCGGTCGTCGCGAAGATCGAGGCAGATCGTTGGTATGACGTCATGATCGAGGTCGACGGCCGCAGGCTGCGCTGCTACCTCGATGGAACGCTGATCTCGGACGTGACCGTGCCCTCTCCCGAGACGGTACTCGCCATCGGAGGAAGAGATGAGAAATCGAGTGATGTCATCCTCAAGATTCTCAACACGACCGGTGGGGTTGTTGAGACCAGTGTCCGGCTCGATGGCACAACCCATCTAGCGCCAGAGGGTGAGTTCACAGTTCTGACCTCCAAGAGCGCCGACGACGAGAACTCATTCGAGGAGCCTACCAAAATCGCTCCGGTCTCACGCACGGTGAAGATCGGCGAGCCTTCAATTCTTTCGCTCGCGCCCTATTCCTTCAATGTTCTGCGACTTCACACCAAGGACAATACGCAATGATGAGCCAAGCACGTCCGCTGTTGCGTCTGCTCGTATTGAAGTGCTGGGCCGGAATTTTCCTTACCGCGAGCATTGGTGCGCTCGCACAGGAACCGAAAGGGCCCCCTCCGCAGCCGGGGCCGATGCTCGCCGATGGCCTCGAGAACTTTGAAACACCAGACTTTCAGTTGTCGCTGGTACGTTCTTCGCAGACGGTAGCGGCCCTTCATCCCAAGACCGACGCGCAATTTGATTTCACGCCGGGGGATCGCCTTGGGGAACGTTCGCACGACGGCTACTACCATCTGGGCGACATCGACGTTCGCCTTAGAGTCGAGAAAGGCCAGTGGAAAGATTACTCAACAGCTCTTCGCCGGACTCCCGTAAGGAATATGCCACACGAGGGCGGCGTCCTTGGGGCGGCGGATCTGACCAGCGCATTTTCGGACCCCATTCCGCTCCAGGTAATTCGCGCCTGGGGCGTCATCGACGGCAAGCTCACTCTGCGTTTCACCCTTGCGAATCACACGAGCGCTCCGATCGAGATCGGTGGCCTTGGCGTCCCCATGGTCTTCAACAACGACATGAACGAGCGCACTCTGGAGCAAGCACATGCCATCTGCTCGTTCTCCGATCCCTACATCGGGCAGCAGGGAGGCTATCTTCAAATCACCAGGTTGAACGGCCACGGGCCTGCTTTGCTGGTAATCCCAGAAGGCAAGACCTCGTTTGAAGCCTACAAGCCGATTCTGAGTCCGCGCTGGAGTGAACATCAGAAGCCAAAGCCAGAAATCTACATGGACTTAACCCCTCGCGGAATAACATTCGAGGGCTTCTACGACTGGATGGTTGTCAGTCAAGCCTTCGCTGAGAAGGAATGGAAAAAAGCGCGACCATGGAATCCGCCCACATCGAAAACCCTCGCGCCCAACCAAAGCTGGACCATAGGCTTCCAGTTCGTGGTTGTCAGTTCCATCCAGAACATTGAATCTGCTCTTGCGGAGAACCATCGCCCGGTCGCAGTCGGTATCCCGGGCTACGTGCTTCCGAAAGATATTCATGCTCAACTCTTCTTGCGCTACTTGGAACCAGTGAAATCGATCGAAGCGGAGCCAGTCGGCGCGATCGACATTCAGAAAAAAGGCGAAGCGGAGAACCGCGCATTCACCCAATACGTGCTGACTGGCAAGCAATGGGGACGAGCGCGAGTGACCGTAACCTATGCAGACGGACTCACACAGTCGATCCATTATTTCGTCATGAAGGCGCAGGCCGAGGCCGTCGCCGATATGGGTCGTTTTCTCACGCATGAACAATGGTTCGACGATCCCAAGGATCCATTTCACCGCGCACCCTCAGTGATGACCTATGACCGGGAAGAGAACCACATCGTGACCCAGGACAGTCGTGTCTGGATCGCCGGTTTAAGCGATGAGGGTGGAGCAGGATCATGGCTCGCCTTCGCCATGAAGGAATTTGTGGAGCCACAACCGGATGAAGTCGCCAAACTGGAGCAGTTTGTGGATGACGTGGTTTGGGGCGGCATACAGTTCAAAGATGGACCGAAGAAGTATGGGGTGAGGAAAAGTCTCTTCTACTATCAGCCTGATGAATTCCCGGCGAACTACTATCGCTCTGATCTCGATTGGAAGAGTTGGACGAGTTGGAACAAGCAAGCTTCAGAGGCCATTGATAGATCGTTCAATTATCCGCACGTGGCGGCCGCGTATTGGGTCCTTTACCGCCTCGCGCGCAATCATCCGAACTTAGTAAAGCATCATCCGTGGGATTGGTATCTCGATCAGGCGTATCAAACATCAATGGCAATGCCGCATTTCGCAGAAGGTCTGGCGCAATTCGGTCAAATGGAAGGCGACATCTTCGTGGCAATCCTGACTGACCTCAAGGGGGAAGGAAAAAACGAACAAGCCTCCCAACTTGAAGCTGCGATGAAAGCGCGAGCCGACCATTGGAAGACAGAGGCTTATCCTTTCGGAAGCGAGATGCCTTGGGACTCGACCGGGCAGGAAGAGGTCTACGCCTGGAGCAAATACTTCGGATATAACGACAAGGCAGAAGTCACGGTGAATGCAATCATCGGATATATGCCGACGGTTCCGCATTGGGGATACAACGGGAGCGCGCGCCGTTACTGGGATTTCATCTACGCTGCAAAATATAGCCGCATCGAGCGCCAGCTTCATCATTATGGATCGGGCATCAATGCGATTCCTATGCTCGCTGAATACCGCGAGCATCCTGAAGATTTTCACCTGCTCCGCGCAGGTTACGGCGGCGTGATGGGCACCCTTACGGATGTCGACGAGCAGGGCTTTGACGCGCCCGCCTTCCATTCCTTTCCCGATATGCTGCGCTTCGATCCTTTATCTGGGGACAACGGGCCGAACTTTTTTGGGCACGCGTGGAATACCGCGACTTACGTTGCGAACCATCCGGATTTCGGATGGATCTGTTTCGGGGGAAACATCTCGGTTTCTGGCGATGAGGTTACGGTGGAACCCAAAGACGCCTCGCGCACCAGGTTCTATCTCGCCCCTGCCGCCCTCTGGCTTACGTTGGACTCCGGCCAATTCGAGCGTCTGGTTTGGAATGAAAAGAGTGGAAAACTGCGAATCGCACTTGCGCCAAAGGACGGGTTTACGCCTCAGGCGCGCATCCGGATCGAGCAACCGGCGCATCTTGCCGGAGTGGGTTCTTTTCACGTGAGTGGTTCGCCGCCATTGGATCGTGGAGCTTACGTCATTCCACTCTCGTCCTCCCAGACTTGGGTGGAACTGGCCAGATAAGCGCGTAAGGCACGATTGTGGCCGCGGGGCAGATCAACGCGTTAGAGTAAATGTGCCACGCAGTTGAATCTTGTCGGAGGAACCTCCGATCAGGATATTGAACAACCCCGGTTCTGCATTCCAATCTTTCTTCCCGATGTCGTAGAAGGAAAATGCCCGCCGATCTAGATTGATCCTCACTCGCGTGCTCTCTCCCGGCTTCAGGCTTACTTTCGCAAAACCTTCTAGCTCTTTGACGGGGCGGGGAATGCTCGCATGCGGATCGCCGACGTACAATTCCGCCACTTCCGCTCCTTCCCGGCGGCCAACGTTCTTCACTTCGAATGAGACTATCACTGGTTGATCGAGGTTGCCGGAAGCAGGAGTCACTGAAAGATTGCTATACCCGAAGGTCGTGTAGGACAGGCCAAATCCAAAGGAAAAGAGTGGTTTCGTCTCTGACTTATCGTAGTGGCGGTATCCGACGAACACGCCCTCGGAATATTGAACTCGTGACTCGCCTTTTGCGGGATAGTAGCTGTGGAAGGCAGGATTATCCTCCCACCGGCGTTCAAATGATGCCGGAAGCTTGCCCGAAGGGCTGTAGTCGCCAAAAAGAATTTGCGCCAGCGCGGTGCCGCCCTCCTGTCCTGGATACCAGGCGTCGAGTAGCGCCGGAACCTTGTCGATCCATTGCGTCATGTCGACGTCACCCCCGGCAGTAATCACGACGATTGTGTTTTTATTGACCGCGCTGATCTGGCGGATCAGTTCATCCTGTCCTCCGGGAAGTTGAAACCGCCGATCGAAACCTTCTCCTTCAGTCTTGTCGTCGAACCCTACGCAAATGATGACTGCATCTGCCTTGGCCGCGAGCGCCTTGGTTTTATTGCCCACGTATGAATCCGCTCGAGTGACGCCGAAACCGACGATGGCAGTGCTTACTGAGTCGAAATACTCGAGACGAATCTTATAGGCTTTCCCGCCTTCGAGATGCTTGCTGCACGTATCCAGTGTCTGGGAATGTGGCAGCCAGTCGTCGATCGTTCTTTCATCATCGATATACAGCCGAACTCCGTCATCCGCGGAGGTAAAGAACTGGTAATCGCCAGACTCCTTTGGAATGAAATAGCCCGTCCAGCGGATGGCGAAGTGATCCACCGGCTGGCCCGGGGCAAAGCTGCCCTCTCCCCAATCGAAGTGCACGTGACGGTCCGTGCGAACGAGAACCGGCGAACCCTTCAAATCTTCATTGTCGAAATATTCTCCCTTCAAGCCGCTTTCGCCTCCAGGCGCAGTCACGAATTCGGAATTCTCAAACAGCGGGTCGAGAACGGGAACGTCAACGTCATACAAGACTCTGACCTTCGTTCCGAGGCGGTCGCTGATCCCTTCTAGATAGCTGACGGCGCTGAATGGCTTGGCTTCCGCGCTGCCTCCTCCAGAAATGACGGCAGGATAAGCATCAGGCCCGATCACAGCGATCGTTTTCAGTTTGGTCTCGTCGAGCGGCAGCAGATTGCCGCCGTTCTTTAACAGGACCATGCCGCCCCGAGCCTCCTCTAGTGCGACTTGGCGGCCCTCCTGACTGTAGAAGGGAATGTTGGTATCAACCTGCTGCCGATCAAAGAATCCGAACTCGATGGCCTTTCGCAGAATCCGTCGCACCTTGTCGTCAATCGTCTCGATGGAAATCCTGCCGTCTTTCAGCGCGGGCAGCAGCGCTTCGCGATTCATGAACGACGGAGACGGCATCTCCAGATCCAGGCCACCATTCGCCGCAGCTACGCCATTGTGAGTGCCGCCCCAATCAGACATAACGATGCCGTCGAATCCCCACTCCTTCTTGAGGATTTCATTGTTCAGATGGCTGTTTGCGGTCATGTAAACGCCATTGACCAGGTTGTATGCGTCCATGACGGCGCCAACTTTCGCTTCCTTCACGGACGCCTCAAACGCGGGCAGATAGATTTCGCGCAACGTCCGTTCGTCGATGTCGGAACTCAGCGTCATGCGCGCGAACTCGGAGTTATTCCCGGCAAAATGTTTGGCCGTCGCTATGACCCCCTGCTCCTGCATTCCTTCGATCTCGTTGACTGCCATGCGCGACGCCAGGAAGGGATCTTCTCCGGAGTATTCGAAGTTACGTCCGTTCATGGGCGCGCGATAGATGTTCATGCCGGGAGCAAGTATGACGTGAACCCCACGCGCTCGCGCATCGTTGCCCATGGCTACGCCGAATCGGTGGGCAAGGTCGACGTCCCAGGACGCCGCTAATGCGATGTCGGCAGGGTACGCCGTGGTAAGTCCATAGTCGTGAACTCCCATGGGCCCATCCGACATTTTCAGCGCGGGAATTCCAAGTCGAGGAATGGGACGTGTATAGAGGTCATTGACTCCGCCAAGCATCTCGATCTTTTCCTCGACCGTCATCTTTTCGAGGATCGAGTTGACACGGCTTTCCACATCTGGCTTCTGCGGCGCGGACTGCGCCAGACAGCGGTTCACTAATAAGAGCAGAACTGCGATTCGCAGCTTTTTCGTCATGGTTGGGCTCGTTTGAAGTTGCACACACGCAATTCGAAAGAGATGGGAGTTGATTTGTTCGCTACTGTTTCCATGGAAAGGTTTCTACCGCAGACGTGCCGAAGATGCCAACTCGCAGACGGGTAGTCGAGGAGGTGGATTAAACGGATCCTGCGTGTCTTGATCCGCGTTCGCTGTGGTTGCGAGTGTGACCAGGTGTACACAGCTCCCAACGTCAGGCGCTTAGTTAAGCGGCGTTGCAACGGAGTCTGCAGCGAGTTGTAGTTGGCTGTCCCATCGACCTTCATATACGACATTTGCCCATAGCCCTTGAACGGCACCAGGGGAGCATCGGTATAGGAGTTGCGTCCCAGACGCAGATTCCTGTGAAGCTGTACCCGGCAGCCTGATATGGCGAACCCGCCAGATAAGGATCGGTGCCTACAGTGCCGTTCCAACCGCAAGCATTGGGATCCTGGGCTGCCGCAGTGAACGCGTAACCGTAGGGAATTGCGTTGAGATCCCGTGAAGTCACGAGATGACGGGATTGCGTTCCTGCGTAAGCGATATTTAGGGTGGTTCCTCTTCCCGGCGACAAATTGTATCTAAAGCCTGAAGATCGCGTTGGCATTTGGTGACGTCGATACGTACACGGGCGTTCACACTCGCGATGTGCGTGGAAGCAGAAAGCAGTTAAGGCAGCCGAACCTGTAAGCCGAATTTTGTCCGCAACATTGCTGCCGCGGGACGACCATTCCTCTGGGCCGTGCATTGCTGCCCGGCTCTAGCGACCTACCCGAAGGTTTGACGCACCGAGCCGGCACGTGCTCGCGGCCAAAGCCGCGGGCTTCCTTCCTATTTGGTCTTGCTCCGTGTGGGGTTTGCCCTGCCCGCGACATTACTGCCGCGGCGGTGCGCTCTTACCGCACCTTTTCACCCTTACCCCGTTTCCGGGGCGGTATATTTTCTGTGGCACTTTCCGTCCATCAGGCTTGAACCTGACGTCCCGGACGTTATCCGGCACACTGCTCTGCGGAGTTCGGACTTTCCTCTCCTCGCGTCCGAAGACGCGGGAAGCGGCCGTCCGGTCCGGCTGCCTACAAAATGATTATAAGCGATGCGGTGCTGGGGTCCTGGGTCTTACGCGCACGACCCCGGCGGGCGAGCACAATTGTCATAGCGACTTTTTGGCCTCTTATGATCTGGGGGCTGTTAGACTTATTTCGGGGCGACGTGACGCCAAGTCAGCCAGACCTAAGACCCAGCACCTAAGGCCCAAAACCTGTTCCATGAATTACATTGAAGCCATCCGCGTGGCCTTGCAATCGCTGTGGGCGAATAAGCTGCGCTCCGTCCTGACGCTGCTCGGTGTCATGATCGGTGTCGGCGCAGTCATCGCGGTCGTGACCTTCGTCTCCGGAATCAACGACTACGTTGCCAAAAAGATATTCAATCTCGGCGCAGATGTGTTCATCGTCGCGAAAATGTCAGCGGTGGAAACGAACGTTGATCATTTCCTTGAAGCGGAAAAGCGCAAGAACCTCGACATGGAGGATTACCAGGCCGTCGTTGACGCCTGCCAGCACTGCCAGTACGTCGGCGCGCTGATGCAGGGCGCCGGCAAAGTGAAGCGCAACGAGCAATCAATTAACGACACGAACATCCAGGGCATCACTCCCTCGATCGCCACGATCCTCGATACGGACCTGACCTCTGGGCGCATGATCAGCGAAACGGATCTCAACAACCATATTCAAGTCGCCGTCGTTGGAACCGACATTGTTGACCACCTGCTCGCAGGCGGCGATCCCTTGGGAAAAGAAATCAGGGTCGATGGCTGGACTTATCAGGTCATCGGAGTCGGCAAGAAAAAGGGCAAGACCCTGGGCCAGAGCGCTGACAACTACGTTCTGATTCCCATCACTGTGTACCTGAAGAAGTACGGAGCCCACAATCACAGTATCGGAATCTGGGGGAAGGCGTCGGCGACGGGCATTCCGCTCAATCAGGCCATCGACGAAGCGCGCGTAGGGCTACGCTCGCATCGGCACGATCGTCCCGGCCAGGAAGACAGCTTTGAGATTGAGACCAATGCCAGTCTCCTGGGAATCTGGTCTGGACTCAGCAACACATTCTTCATGGCGACCATTGGAATCGCCGGTGTCTCGCTGGTGGTTGGCGGCATCGTGATCATGAACATCATGCTGGTCTCGGTGACCGAGCGCACGCGTGAGATCGGCATTCGCAAGGCGCTGGGCGCGCGGCAAGATGATGTCCTGCTGCAGTTCCTGATCGAGTCGGTAGTGCTCGCGCTGCTGGGCGGAGCGATCGGGGTTCTGGGTGGCATAGTCCTGGCCGAGGGCGTGACCGCGATCATCGGAATGCCTTCGTCGATCAAGCTCTGGGCCGTATTGGCCGGATTGATTGTGGCGGCAAGTGTAGGCGTGTTTTTCGGAGTCTATCCCGCCCGCAAGGCAGCGCGACTGGATCCGATTGTAGCGTTAAGATTCGAGATGTAATGGAATTGAGTCATTGAGCGATTGAGCCATCGGGAGATTGAGGTTCAAAACCAGTTCTGCCGTTTTTCCAATCGCTTAATCGCAAAATCACTCAATCACCAAATTCTCCATGATTCGCAAATCCGAATTCGGCGAAATCGTCCACATGGCGACCGACACCATCCGCAGCAACAAGCTGCGCTCGGGACTGACTGTACTCGGGATCGTGATCGGAGTTGCGGTGGTGATCGGCGTATCTTCGATCGGACGCGGCCTCGACGAAAATGTCCGCCAACTGGTGGCCAGCATCGGCTCGAATGTAATCTTTGTGTTCCACTTGGACTTCTTTACCTTTGGCCGCATGACCGATGAAATGCGTACCCGCAAGGAGCTTACCTATGACGATGCGCTGGCGATGCGCGATCTGCCCCACGTCAAAGCAGTGTCGGCAGGTTTGCGCCTCTTCCGCCCCGAACTTGGAGTAGGCACCTACGCGGTCAAGTATCAGGACAAAAAAGTTAAGAACACCATCCTCGAAGGGGACATGGCGGAGGCTAAGGACGTCTTCGACTTGCCCATGGCCAGCGGCCGATGGTTCAGCGACTTCGACGACGAACACCACCTGCCGGTGGTTGTCATCTGCTACGAGACGCAGCACGAGTTGTTTGCGGATCAGGATCCGCTCGGCAAAGAGATCAACATCGAGGGCCAGCTGTTCGAAGTGATCGGTACCGTGACGAAGATCAAGTCGGTCTTCGGCGGAGGCAAGGACCCCAACGACAATCGCGTTATCCTTCCGCTGAAGACTTTCAAAGCCCTGCATCCGGAAATGAAGCAGCACGTCATCAGCCTCAAGGCCACTTCGCACGACGACATGCCGAAAGCGATGGACGAGATTCGGGAACTGCTGCGACGCCGGCGCAAAGTTGCGTTCGATAAGCCTGATAACTTTGCAGTAATGACTTCGGACTCGATTTCCGACGTGTGGAACCAGCTTACCGGCGCGCTATTCATCGGCATGTTCGCGATTTCCAGTGTCGGCCTGGTGGTGGGCGGCGTCGGCGTGATGAACATCATGCTGGTCAGCGTCACCGAGCGCACACGCGAGATCGGTGTGCGCAAGGCGATCGGCGCCCGCAAGAACGACATCCTTCTTCAGTTCACCCTGGAAGCGATCATGCTGACCGCGGTAGGCGGCGTGATCGGCATTCTCGCCGGCGCCGTGGTTGTATGGGTGATACCAATGGTGTGGCCTTCGCTCCCCGCACGCATGTCGATGTTCTGGGTGTCGTTTGGTTTCGCCTCTGCCGCCGGGGTGGGACTCGTGTTCGGAATCTATCCGGCATGGAAAGCGGCGAATCTTGATCCGATTGAGTCGCTCAGGTACGAATAGACGAGCGTTCGTGCATGCTTCACCAAATAATCGGAATCCTCGAGATCGTTGCTATTCTCGGTTGCCTTTCCAGTTGCATTTATTACCTCGTTTGTCTGCATGGCGCGGGCGCCTTCCTGCGCGCGAACAGAGCGTCAACCCGCACCCGCCCCACCTACGCCCCGCCAGTTTCCATCCTGAAGCCGCTCAAGGGAATTGATCCTGAGATCTATGAGAGCTTCCGCAGTCACTGTCTGCAGGATTATTCCGAATACGAAATTGTTTTTGGCGTTAGTGATCCCGCCGATCCGGCTGTTGCCAGTGTGGAACGTCTGCAGGGGGAGTTTCCCGACCGTGCGATCCAGTTGGTCGTCTGCCCGAATATCCTCGGTCCTAACCTGAAGGTGAGCAATCTTGAGCAAATGGTTCAGGCAGCTCGTTTCGAATACCTCATCGTCAACGACAGCGACATTCGAGTCGAACGTGACTACCTGCAACGGGTGGTCGCACCGCTGGCGGACGAAAATGTTGGTATGGTGACGTGCCTGTATCGCGGAGTCGCAGCCCCCACTCTCGGTTCGCAGCTGGAGGCGCTCGGCATCAGCACCGATTTCAACGCCGGAGTTTTGGCCGCGCAGCTGATCGAAGGCGGCCTTAGCTTTGGTTTGGGATCGACACTTGCCTTCCGCCGACGAAACTTGAACCAGATCGGGGGCTTCAGATCGATTGTCGAATTCTTAGCCGACGACTACGAACTCGGACACCGGATTGCCGGTCTCGGCCTGAGGATCGTGCTGTCGGAGGTGGTGGTCGAAACGCATCTCCCCGCGTACGACCTCGGCGGATTCCTCGCCCATCAGATGCGTTGGGCCCGCGGCGTGCGCGACGCGCGGCTCGGTGGATATATCGGTTTGGCCACAACGTTCGGCTTGATGTGGGCGCTTCTGACCCTGATCCTATCCCGGGCCGCAGCTTGGTCGTGGGCGGTGTTGGGAGTAGTGCTCCTTCTCCGGATTCTAGTCTCGCTCGTGGTAGGAAAGTCGGTCCTCAAAGATCGCAAACTGCCGGGCCAATTGTTCCTGTTGCCTCTGCGAGATCTCAGCGCGGTTGGAGTGTGGATCGCAAGTTTTTGGGGTCACTCCGTGACTTGGCGCGGCGATCGATTCGAATTGAGAAAAGGCCGGCTGATTCGGATTTCGTAGCCTCAGCCGTTGGCTGCGGGTTCACTGATCAATTCGAAACGGCCATCGGCAGAGAGCCGGTAACGACGCCCACGCCAGGAAATCGTACTACCAAAAAATCCTGCAACCCAGAAGAAAAATCCCATCAGATCTTCGATCGGCAGCAGCGGCCAGTTGAGCCTCGCACGCAGTACACGCAGCGAAACCATGTAGGCAGCGACCGTGCGCACCACCAAAGCGACCGGCAGAACCCGCCACCACGCCGGCGAGAATGCGCAAGCAATAAGCGCGAGCGGCAAGGGCATGGTGAACAGTTGTCCGATGTATCCCGCGGGACGAGAGCGACGCGTGCTGCGCGCCCACCGCAGCCGGTGAGCGGTATTCTCACCGAAGGTCGCGCTTCCGATGTGATGTTCAATGACATAAGAGGACAAGATCACGCCGTAACCAGCACCGGCGGCAAATTGCCCCATCACGAAATCTTCGGCCAAATAGTCTTTCAATCGAGCGAAACCGCCGATCGCCTGTAGAACTCGGCGGCGGGCAACAATCGTCGGCCCCACGGCAAACCGCATTCCTTCGAGCATCCGCGCCACCAATGCGCCGCCCCAGAAATCGGTATTCATGCCCGTCGCCTCGAGCCGTGACCAGAAGCTTGCCCCAGGCACCGCGCGGTAAGGACAGGTGGCCACGCCAAGCCGCGCATCCTGAAACTCGGCGGCGGCGGTGCGGAGTAGATCCGGAGTCACACGAATGTCGCTGTCGCTCATCACCAGCAGATCATTCGCTGCCGCAGCCATCATGCGTTCCAGGCTGAAGACTTTTGCGTTGGGATACGTCGGTTCGCCCGTGATGACGAGACGCGACGGAATCTTCGAATACTCTCGTTGGAGTCGTGACACAACCTGCACAGCAGGATCACTCTCGCTGCGAACGGCAAACAGAATCTCGAATGAAGGGTAGTCCTGCTCGAAGAAAGTCCGCAGATTCGATTCCAGATCAAGATCCAGTCCAGCGAGCGGCTTCAGGATGCTGATGGGTTCAGTCCCCAACAGGGTCGGAGGCCGCACCTGCAGATAACGCAATGCCGCGACGATCTGCATGCAGCAGTAAACAAGCGAGCCGCAGAGAACGGCGAGGAAGACGCCGGAGAGAATCTGGCCTGAGTGCACTGGAAAAGCTATCACGGAAAGGGCGCACGCAGCGCAAAGAAACATGGAGCCGAACCGGCAGTATTATACCGAGGGCGCCCGTGGCGCCGGCGTCCTCGCCGGCTGTGGCGGGGGGCGTCTCGCCCGCCACCAGGAATATACCCAAAGTTCCAGAAGGGTCACTCTGCCTATCGACCAGCCGGCGCGATATCCAGCGCCTTGCGAATCTTGGACGACAGTTGCCTCAGGGTGTACGGCTACTGCAGGAAGTTCGTTTCCAGATCCACCACCTTGTGGTCGAGGATCGTCTTTCCCGCATAACCGGAAACAAACAGAAACTGGGTATCGGGACGCACTCGCGCGACCTCTTTCGCCAAAGCGCCGCCGCTCATGCGAGGCATAACCACGTCGCTGACCACGAGGTGAATCATCGCTTGTTCTTGCGCCAGCGCAAGAGCGTCCACTCCATCCCGGGCTTCGATTACGTTGTATCCCTGGAGCCGAAGAAATTCCGCCGTGGCGCGCCGCACCGCCGCTTCGTCTTCGACCAGCAGAATCGTCTCCGATCCACCTCTTTCAGGATCCCACGAAACACCCCTCCGCCGAAAATCGCCTTCCACATTTCCTGATAAATCTCTGGACCTTGCTCCTCCAGATTTCAGAATCCTCGGAGTCTTTCCATGCACTTCGTCGAGGCTATATCCGGTCAAGGCTTCGAACGCAAGGTTGATGTATTCGATGACCCCGTGGCAGTCGGTGATCACGACCGTGTCCGCTGACTGTTCGACGGCGCGCGATAGCTTCCTCAAGGATTCTTCCGCGCTCTGTTGTTCCATTTGGAGGCTGTGCAGAGCGACAGTATTGTGAATCGTGCGCACCAGCGTTGCTCCGTCCAGACGCGACTTGGCCAGCCAGTTCCATGTGCCTCCCCCTATAATGTCGGCCACCGTTTTTTCATCTGCATCTTCGGTCAGCAGAATGAAAGGGACCGGCCGGCCGTCATGAAGCAGGTCAGTCACAAGCCGGACGCCTCGTCGTCCCCGGCATCATGTTCGAAGAGCAACAGGCGGTATGGCCGATGTTGCATCAGTTCGCGGGCTTCCTCCAGAGACCGGGCGTGCTCCAGCCCGGCCGCGATCAAACTTCGATTTCGCTCCAGCATCTCGCGAATCAGGAAGCAGTCTTCAACGTGATCGCCCACCAGGAGGCCCTGCAGTGGCGTCATAGCCGGTTTTGCTGCCGCTAACACATGGTTACCATCGGAATCTGGGGGCGAAAGTTTAACCTCTCAAGGGAGGAAGAAATTCCGATGAGATTGAAGAATCCCGAATCAGGCAGCGCTCCGCAAATTTCCCCCGAAGGCACTCACTACCTTTCACCATCGACCTGCATCGAGACTTGCCAAGAGGGGGTCAGGTTGGGACATAATTAAACCCTTCCAAGGAAGTGCCCTATGCATCGCTGCATCCTCTTATTAATTACCTTCGCAGTCGCGGTTCAGGTGAGCGCCCAGTCCGGATCGAACTCTCGCGACCTCACATTCCAGATATCATCCTCCCCAGCCTGGACCGATACCGGACTAAATCTCCAGCCCGGAGACACCGTCACTATCGCAGTAGTCCCGGCGACCTCGACTCCATCCGATAGCGCCGCAAAGCGGTGCGACCCCGCAGGGCTAACCAACGGCTCCGCCCATGCCGCAGGCCTCCCGCTCCCCGAGGCGGGTCCGGGCGCGCTCATCTTGAAGCTGCAGGCGGACGCGTCTCCGATTCTGGTTGGCGCGCGCACTGAACTCCATATCGATAAGACATCACACCTGTTCCTTGGAATGAATCTGTCGGGCACGCCAGCCTGCCAGGGCGGATACGAAGTCAAAGTTCAAACTCCCAGTCCTGCGTCCGAAGCAGCCAATCCCTCCAGTACGCAGCAGACCACCCGCGGCGCCCAACTGAAGTCGCAACTCGCGACTGCCGCGCAGGTGTTCATGTCTGGGCAATTTGGAGTCGATAAACCGGCACCGAGTTCCGAGAATGCGACATCTGAGGCCGCCGCGGAAGCTTCTCCCGCTTCCGTTCTTCACGTTTCCGGAACGCCTTTGGATGCGGATCTTCGAAAACAGCTCGATAGCCTTCCCCGCCGAGTCAACGATCAGTTCAGTAATCTCGGCGACATGGTGAATTTTGTTATCGTCGGTTCCCAGCAGGAAGTACAGTCTGCGCTCACGGCTGCTGACTGGCATGTGGCTGACACCAATAACACAAGAGCAGCACTCAATGCGGTGATGCAAACGTACGACAGCAAGGACTATCTCGCCATGCCGATGAGCACACTTTTCCTGTTCGGCCGAAAGCAGGATTTCGGGTACGAAATGGCTGAGCCCATTGCCATGGTGGCCAGCCGCCATCACTTTCGCATCTGGAAGGCGCCCTTTACCTGGAATGGTCAGGATGTCTGGGTCGGCGCTGGAACTCACGACATCGGCTTCGCCAAGGACAAACGCAACAATAATGTCACGCACAAGATTGATCCCGCCGTCGACGGTGAACGTGACAACATCGGCGCCAGCCTGCAAAAATCTAACAAGTCCAAAACGTTTAGTTATTACCTCCCGCCAAACCCGGTGCAGGACGCGAAAAACGCAACAGGAGACGGTTACCATTCCGATGGCCGCTTGCTGGTCATCCTCCTGCGCTAAAACGGTTAACAAAAGAGATTCGGTGCGAAATGTAACCCTTTCCTTGTTAACCCTTTTGCCCGCCCAGCGTCTAACCACCTAAATCCGGTGGACCTCGATTCTTGCGGAGATCGACGGAACGCCACAGCAGCATCGTGCGTATAGAGCTATAAGCGGGCGCTTGCCCGCATGAAGATGCATCGCTCTTCGGACGTCTGCTTCCGCGGCAACGAGTCCCTGGTGCTCGCGAGGACAGCGCTATGAAGGCGTCCAACGTTTCTGGGGGAAGTATGGAAAATGTGGAACGAACCGCTGGCTCTATGAGGCCGATCGACAGGTATGACATCGGTCACGTGCAGGAAGTGATCCGTCAGGCTCACGATGAACTGCGGCAGTTAATGCAACAGCGTGCTGAGATCATGAAACGAATCGGCACGGTAAAACAGACTATCTCCGGTTTGGCGAATCTCTTCGGGGATGGCGTTCTGAATGAAGAATTGATGGAACTGGTTGACCGCAAGAGCAATGGACGTCAGCCGGGCTTCACCAAAGCGTGTCGCATGATTCTGATGGAATCCGGCCGTGCCATGAATTCGCGCGATATCTGCGACTACTTCCAGGAAAAGCTGCCGGATTTACTAGCGCGCCACAAAGATCCTATGGCGTCGGTAACGACAGTATTAAACCGTCTGGTCGAATATGGCGAAGCAGAAGCGGTAATGTCCAATGGCAGAAGGGCATGGCGGTGGGTGGCCGACGTGCCCTCGTCGCCCGCCACGGGCGACCAGGTAGGGCTCGTCTCCTAGTCGCGTTGTCTCAAGGTATCGGGCCGAGGTTTCCCGATCAGAGTCCCAGTTCCCTGCAAAAATACCCCTGCGCTTCAAATCCTTAACGATTCGGACCGTCTTCCGGCGGCAGTAACATGCCCTTTTCCAGGTGCCGGGTCACGTGCGCGTAAGAAGCCGCGTGCGGATCGTGCGTCACCATCACGATCGTCTTATGAAAATCCTCGTTCAGCCGCTTCAAAATCTCCAGGACCTCTGTCGCCGAATGACTATCGAGGTCACCGGTCGGCTCGTCTGCCAGCAATAGTGTGGGATCGCTCACGATGGCGCGGGCGATGGCCACGCGTTGCTCCTGTCCGCCCGACAGTTGTTTCGGCAGGTGATGAACGCGATCCTCCAGCCCCACCAGTTTCAGTGCGGTCATCACGTGATCGCGTCGCTGCTGCGCGTTAAGCTTCGTGAGCAAAAGCGGCAGTTCGACGTTTTCAAACGCCGACAGCACCGGAATCAGGTTGAACGTCTGAAATACGTATCCGATGTGTTCGTTGCGCCAGCGCGCAATCTGACTGTCGTTGAAGCGAAAGATGTCCTGCCCCTGCACCAGCAATTCGCCGGAGGTGGGCCGGTCGATGGCTGCGATCATGTTGAGCAGCGTTGTCTTTCCGGATCCCGACGGCCCCATCAGCGCGAGGAACTCCCCTTTGGCAATGTCAATCGACACATCATCCAGCGCCGTCACCTGAAACGCATCTCGCTTGAAAATCTTGCTGACGCCGCGAACCTGGACAACTTTCGTGCTAGTGGCAACGTTCGGTTGTGCAACTGTGCTCATGATTGCCCCTTGATTTTGATTTTGTCTCCATCTTTCAAATCCGCCGGACCAGCGGTAATCACGTCCTCGCCTCCCGTGAGACCTTGCACAAGCACTCCACCGCTGCGCTGCGCGGTAACCCGAACTTCCCGCTGCAGGGCTTTGTCCCTGAAAGCGATGAATACGACTTTCTTGCCGAAATGATCGCGCACTGCATTCGTAGGTACGAAGACGCCTGCCGGACCAGACCCGCTGGATTTCTTGGAAGGTTCGTCGGCGATGAACTTCACAGTCGAGTTCATTTCCGGCCGGAGATAGTCGTCCGGATTCTGAATCTGAACCTTCACTTGCACCGTAGCCTTCTGGCGATTGGCCTCGGGAGAAATCTCGGCGATCACACCGTCATATTTGCGGTCCGGAAAAGCATCGACAGTGACGATTCCCCTTTGCTTCGATCCAAGTCGGGCGAAGTCATCCTGCGCGATATCGAGTTCGACTTGAAGATCCTTCAGATCCGCGAGAGAAAAAACTGGCCGTGCCGCGCTGGCAAACTGCCCGGTGAGCAGTTCACCCTTTTCGACGCTGCGATCGAGGATTGTGCCCGTGATGGGAGCTCGGATCACGGTTGCGTCGAGCTGCGATTTGGCATAACCAGCTTGCCCCTCCGCCTGCATCAGCGCGCCTTTCGCCCGGGCGATCTCCTCGGCTCGCGGCCCGAGCTTCGCCAACTGATAGCTCTGTTCCAGCGAATGCGCCCGCTGTTGACTGGCCTCATATTTCGCCGTGGCGTCATCGAGCGCCTGCTGCGAAATGACTCCTTGGGCAAACAGACTCTTGGTGCGGTCGAGCGTAATCTTGTCGTTGGCGGCCGTAGCCTTGGCCTCGCTAAGGTTGTGCTCGTTCTGCTGGATTTCTTCCGGTCGCGATCCGTGCTCCAATTGCAGAAGCTGCGCCCGCGCGCTCTCTGCCGCGCCTGCCGCCTGCTGGTATTGAGCGCGGAATTCCTGGTCTTCCAGGCGGACCAGCACCTGCCCTTCCTTGACGTGGTCGCCTTTTTCCACTCCGATCCACGCAACCCGGCCTGTCACTTTGGAGTTGGCTTCGATCTTGTGATGCGCCACGATGTATCCGGTTGCGGTGAGGACGATGCCCGCGGTTGGATCACCGCTGCTCTCTACCGTGGCGCGGGCAGTTTCCACCTCGGGCGCGCTCGACCCAAACAGGCGGTACAACAGAGCGCTCAGCCCCAACAGGACGACCACGGAAATGCCGACGATGATCGTCCGCTTCGCCCACGGAGACGGCTCTCCTTCACCACCACGCTCCGTCCGGTCAATTCGCAGTCCCTGCAATTCCTGATGTTTTGTATCAATTGGCATCGATCGAATCCCGACCTGACTTTCTTATCTTGTGTATGAAACTAATCTCGCAGCGCTGCCAGAATTTCCCGTCTGGACGCGTGCCAGGCTGGGAAGATTCCACCGAACAATCCCATAATCACCGCAAAAATGATGGCCGCCGTGACCACTCCAGGCGTCATCTGCAGGCCGAATACAACTTCGCTGAACGTGACCTGGTTCTGCGTGCCGGTCGTCATTCCGTTGAAGGGCAACATCAGAATGATGCCCACGATCGCCCCTAGCAGCGAAAGCAGAACCGCCTCTAGTACGAACGACGTTAAAATACTCGGTCGCGAGAATCCAATGACACGCAAGGTAGCAATTTCGCGCGACCGGTAAGCGACCGCGGCGTACATCGTGTTCATCGCGGCGAAACTGGAGCCAATGGCCATGATGGCCGCGACCAGCCACCCGATAAATTGAATGACCGCACCGGACTTGGTCTGCGTGGCATAGTATTCAGGCTCGAGCATCCCATCGAGCTTCAGCCGTTGATCGTCGCTGACGCGGTGCTTCAGGGCGTCAGCCGCAACCGCATCGGTCGCACGCAAGTACGCGGAACTGTAGACACCCTGGCGATCGAAATCCGAGCTCATCTGGTTCACGTCGCCCCAGATTTCCGATTCATACGCCATACCACCCGCGTCGAAGACGCCAACCACCTTCCACGAGCCCTTCCCGAATTCCACTGCGTCCCCGACGTTGGAATGCATAAAGCGTTTGCGGATGCTGTTGCTGACCACGACCTCGCGCTGACCAGGAGTGAACCAGCGCCCGTCTGCCAGTTTTACGGTTGGCCGAAGTTCAAGGCCATCCTGCATCAGCCCGCGAACCGTCACATTGGCTTCGCCAGAACCGTCCTTTCGAGGCAACACAATCACGACCGTGATCTCCCCCGAAACCAGAGGTTCACCGTTCTGATCTTTGGCAATGCCGGACAGAGTCTTCAGAGTTTGAAAATCTTCCTGGGGGAACGGTCCAGTCAGCTCGCTGGTCGATCCTTTACGCAGTACCAGTACATTCAAAGGATTGCCGGTGCTCTTGAAAGCTTTTTGCAATCCGGCCAGTAGAGCCATGATGAAGACTGCCGTCGTTACCGTCAGCGCGATACCCAGGGCAGTCATGATGGTCAGCCCCTTGCGGAGCGTCATGTTGCGAACGTTGTACTTGATTGGGATCGCCATATTTTTTCTCAGCCGATGTGGCGCAGGCCCTCCACGATTCCCAAACGCGATGCGTTGTAGGAAGGAATGATGGCACTGACAAACCCGACCAGCGCCGCCACGACCCAAGCCGTGAGCATCGTGAGTGCGTTGACCTGGAGTGCCCCTGCAAATCCTCCGGCATTGGCGGCACCCAGGCCCAACAGGTATGCCACCACAGAACCTCCGACGCCGCCCACCAGAGCCAACACCACCGCCTCTCCGACGAAGAGACTCAGAACCGTGGCGCGGGTGAAGCCCAGCGTCTTGAGCACCGCCACTTCGCGAGTCCGTTCACGAATCGACATGGCCATGGTGTTCGCCGAAACCAGCAGAATCGCGAAAACCACCGCACCGCAAATGCTCAGAATGAATGCCTTCACGTTTCCCAGCATTGCCAGAAATCCCAGTTGAAAAGCCGCTTCAGTCTCGGTCCGCGTGGGCTGGGGCGAGTTGCGGAACATCTCGTCGACTGCGGGACCTATCTTCTGCACCGCTTCCGGCGAATCCGCCAGGAGGGTATAGAAGCCCTGCTGCCCCTTCATGTAAGGCACGGCCTCCTCCACATATTTCTGATTGAAGTAGAGAGCTTGAGTGGGTCGCGGCGCTGTGAAGATCCCCCGAATCGTCAGTTCCAGGTTCACTGGAAAGATAGTCCCGGTAATGATGATCTTCTGACCGACCTTCCAGCCGTAGTCTTGCGCCTTCTTGCTATCTACCACCGCGCCGGCGCGATCTCGCTGCCATGCTTTCAGCTGATCCTCCGGAATTTTCCAATCCTTGTAGACATTGAAGAACTCGTCCGGATCGGTGCCAAACTGCGCGAAGAAGTTCCCCGACTTGTCGTCCTTATAAACCCCGCCAAACCAGTTCTGGGGAAGAACGTCAGCCACGCCAGGAATCGCGCGGATCTTTTCCCGATAGAAGCTCGGCATGCTGAACGCAAGCGAAACCTTGTGTCGCGTGACCAGGCGCAACGCCGATTCCTCGGTAGGCTTCGACATGTAGAAATTGCGCCAGATCGCCATCATCAGCGTGAGCAGCAACAGCGAAAAACCGATGCTCAACACCGTAAGGATGCTGCGCCGAAGATTGCGAAAGGTATTCTTACGGACAAATCGCGTCAAGGTCATGGATGAACTCCGAGGCAAGCAGAAGACGGACCGCAGGAGGTGGGTACGGCCAATCGGAAACAGGATAGACGATCGCGTTCCATATCGACAACCTGCGTGTGTAAGACCTGAAAGCGGCTCTTTCCGCCGATTCCGTGACGCCTCTATACTTCCCGGACCCCGCTCCGCCCACAAGTGGAGATCGTCATCAAAGCCGGGTGACAAATGTCACCCCAAATCACACATCACAAGTAAAACCGCTGAGACCACCGTGAAGTTACGCCGCAGTCCCAGCACATTTGTTAAAGCGATTTCCTTCGTGAACCTTAGTGCCCTTCGTGATTCAAGCCTTTCACGCCCGAAGCCATCTGCTAATTAATCCGGCCCTCATCGGCCGATGGGCCGTAGAGGGCCGGAACCGAGGAATCGTTCAGCCGCAAATAGACAGTGAGTTGTCCGCGATGATGGGCCAGATGGCTGAAGACCGAATCGGCAATCATGGTTTGACGAGGATTCTCGCTGACCACATGACCGCCGACAACAAATCTCCAAGACGTAAGCAGATGCTCGTCCGTAGTGTTCTGCAGAGCCTCGCGCGCCTCTGCGACCGCGGCATCGAGTGCCGCGATCAATTCGTCGCGCTTGCGCCACTCCAGAGGCTTGAATTTCGCCGCGGCTGGGGATTTCAGATCGAACTCGTCCTGCTTCACCATGCTGACAATCCACGACGGCATGGTCGCCACCAGCGAAGCCAGATAGCCGAGAGGCATCGACTTCGGATGCGGTTTCCAGTCGTTGTGATCTTCCGGCACGCGCTGCAGCGCCAGGCGGCTGCTGGCCGCTTCCCGATCCAGTTCGGCAAGAAAGAAATCTGTAAGTTTCATGGTCGTCTCCGTTCTCAAGTCGCTCCACCTTAATCCTGTTGGCGGAATCGATGCCGGACACACTATCAGCGATTGAGGACAGTTTCAGTCCTCGATTCGTGGCACAATCATTTTCATGCTGCAGACGTCGGCCCGGCTTCTTCGGCTGCTTTCGCTCTTCCAGGCACAACGCTACTGGTCGGGAGCGGAACTCTCCCGCAGATTGGACGTAACCGGACGAACCCTGAGGCGGGACGTGGACCGCCTGCGCAGCCTCGGCTATCCCGTGCACTCGACCTCAGGAGTGGCCGGCGGATACCAGCTTGGAGCCGGCGCGAACCTGCCGCCCTTGTTGCTGGATGATGATGAGGCGGTTGCTGTCGCTCTCGGATTGCGCACTGCGGCGAGCGGCACCGTGAGCGGAATGGAAGAGTCCTCGGTTCGCGCTCTCCTGAAACTGGAACAAGTGCTGCCTCCGCGCTTACGAAATCGCGTGGCCGCGCTGCACGGTTCTATCGTTCAATTAGGTAGCCGTGGGACAACAGTCGATGCCGGCCGCCTGTCCGCGATTGCCGGTGCGAGCCGCGACCGCGAAAAGATCAGGTTTCGCTACAACGACCGAACCGGAAGTTCGACCGCGCGCGTCGTCGAGCCACATAAAGTCGTACATACGGGATATCGCTGGTATCTGGTGGCTTGGGACGTCGGCCGGGAAGACTGGCGCACCTTCCGCGTCGATCGCATCGAGGGCAAGATCAAGACGTCGACACAGTTCAAGCCCCGCAAGCCTCCAGAGGGAGATTTCGTCGCCTTCGTCTCGAAATCTCTCTCGCAAGTGCCCTATCCCTGCCGGGCACGCGTAACTCTGCATGCCCCGATCGAGGTGATCGCCAAGCGAGTCCCTCCTGCCGCCGGGACCCTGGAAGCAGCCGGTGCCACGTCCTGCCTCCTGACGACCGGATCGCATTCCTGGGAGTCCATCGCCATCCATCTGCTGTGGCTCGGGGTTGATTTCCAAGTCCAAGAACCTCCACAACTGATCACCTATCTCGCCAACCTCTCCGAACGCATCACTGCTGTGGTGAAGTCCTCAAGCCATCCGCGCGAAAGCTGACGTAGGGACAGCCGCCCCGGGTACCTATAACGATTGTAACCACGCCATGTCACAACTTTGCGCCTCTATTCCCCGCAGCTTGGGATTTTGATTGCTATGTGGATGATCGCCAACGATCGGTTTGAGCCTGCCTAACGGCTCCGCTTTCATTGACTGGCACCCTCCGCCGAAGTAAGATTCGCGCTTGTGATCGGCCAGACTTTATCGCACTACCGCATCGTCGAAAAACTGGGCGGTGGAGGCATGGGTGTGGTCTACAAAGCCGAAGACACTCGCCTGCACCGCTTTGTTGCCCTCAAGTTCTTGCCCGACGATGTGGCACGCGATCCGGTCGCGCTGGCGCGGTTTCAGCGCGAGGCCCAGGCTGCTTCCGCACTCAACCATCCCAACATCTGCACCATTCACGACATCGGGGAAGCGAATGGCATGACGTTCATCGCCATGGAATACCTCGACGGCACAACCCTGAAGATCCGCATCGCCAGCCAGCCGCTGGATCTGGAAGTCCTGCTTCCCCTGGCCATCGAGATTTCCGACGCGCTCGACGCCGCGCACGGCAAGGGCATCGTCCACCGCGACATCAAGCCCAGCAACATCTTCGTGACCTCGCGCGGACACGCCAAGATTCTCGACTTTGGCGTGGCGAAGGTCGCACCTGCTCTTGCGTCGTCAAGCCAGATTGCCCTTCTTAACCTCCAGACACAGTCCATCAGCGACGAACATTTGACCAGTCCGGGGATGATGGTGGGCACCGTCTCCTACATGTCGCCGGAGCAGATTCGTGGGAAGGAACTTGACGTCCGCACCGACCTGTTCTCCTTTGGTGCCGTGTTGTACGAGATGGCGACTGGAGCTTTGCCGTTTCGCGGCGACACGTCCGCCGTGATCTGCGACGCGGTCTTGAACCGGAGTCCGGTTGCCCCCGTGCGACTGAATCCCGACTTGCCCGGGGAACTGGAACGAATCATCAACAAGGCTCTCGAAAAGGATCGCGACCTTCGTTACCGCTCGGCCGGCGATCTCGAAACCGACCTGAAACGCCTCAAGCGCGATACCGATTCCGGCAAAGCCTCGATCCCGGTCGCTGGAGCGACGGCTTTACCTTCGTCGCCTTGGCACGCAGGCTGGAGGAAATGGGGCCCGCTGGCTGCGCTGCTCTTCCTCGCGGCACTGCTCGCTCTGTGGCTGCGTGCGCCGCTGCCACCGCCGAGGATCACAGGCTCGAGGCAGATCACCAGCGACGGACTGCCTAAACTCACTCTCGTGACCGATGGGAACCGAATCTTCTTTACCGAAAATCCGCCTTCGCACTTCTCGGTCACCCAGGTATCCGCCGGCGGAGGCGACACCGCACCCCTCGACGTGCCGATCGACAATCCCGTTATCGCCGATATCTCGCCTGAAGGTTCCCAACTGTTGCTGACGCAGCCGAGATTTGACGGAGGCGATTCACCCTACTGGGTGATGCCGGTCCCAGCCGGTTCCCCGCGCCGGCTCGGCGAAGTGGCTGGACACGACGCGACCTGGACACCCGAAGGGAAACTGGTGTTTGCTAGAGGTAACGATCTCTATATCGCGGAACACGACGGCTCCAATCCCCGGAAGTTTGCCAGCGCGCCGGCTTTGCCCAGCGGCATTGCCTTCTCCCCGGATGGAACCCGGTTCCGATTCACGGCCAGCCGCGACAACGCGGCGGCAATCTGGGAAGCTAGCGCCGACGGAACCCGCATGCATCTTTTGTTCCCGGTCCGCGACAACCCTCCTGCCGACTGCTGCGGTTCGTGGACTCTCGACGGCAAGTACTATGTCTTCCAAAGCGACCGCGATCGTGCCTCCAACATCTGGATCGTACCCGAGCGCTCGGAGTGGTGGAGGAACGTCTCTCACGAACCAATTCAGCTCACCACCGGACCCTTGCAATTCAGCAATCCTCTTCTCAGCCGCGACGGCAAAACGCTGTTCGTGATTGGCAAGCAGCGGCGCGCGGAATTGGTCCGGTACGATGCGAAGTCCGGCAATTTTGTTCCTTATCTTGGCGGCATCTCCGCCGGCGATGTGGAGTTCTCCCGCGAGGGGGAGTGGGTCACCTATGTCAGCTATCCCGACTACACGCTGTGGCGCAGCAGGGCCGACGGAAGCGATCGGCTTCAGCTTACCTACCCCCCCGTGTACGCAGCCCTGGCGCACTGGTCTCCCAACGGCCAGCAGATCGCTTTCTCGGGATCTACCGTCGGCAAACCGTGGAAGGTCTATTTGATTTCAAAGGACGGCGGCAGCCCGCAGGCGTTGACTTCGGAAAACGTGCAGGAGACCGACCCCGCCTGGTCACCCGATGGCAACACCCTCGCTTTTGGCCACATCGCGCCGCAGCATGTGTTCATCGAGCTGTTCAACCTCAAGACTCGCGACGTCACCCAGTTGCCGGGCTCCCAAGGATTCTTCGGCTCCCGCTGGTCGCCCGATGGACGCTACATTGCCGCCATTACAGCTGCCGCCGACCACCTGATGCTCTACGATGTGAAGAGCCAGCAGTGGCGGGAGGTCGCCACCAGCCTGACACCGACCTTCTTCGGATATCTGACATGGTCTCCCGACAGCGAATCCCTTTACTTCGACACTTTGCTGGCCAGCAATAACGGGTACTATCGTCTGCGAATCCGCGACTCGAAGCTTGAGAAGCTGGTCGACCTGAAAAAAATTCATGTGTTCCCCGACCCATTCGGCGGTACAGGCTCTTCCTGGGTCGGCCTCGGCCTTGGCGAAGCTCCGCTGGTCCCCCGCGACATCAGCACGCAGGAGATTTACGCGTTCGATCTGCGCTTGCCGTAGGCTCCCGGGCAGCTTTGCAAGCGATGCAATCGCTTTTTCCAGAGCGGCCAGCTTTGTTTCTCGATTTCATGCTGCCGTCTGGATATTTCGCCAACAATCCTTCGCGAACCCCGAAGTGGCACAGATCCGAACGCGGCTCTGGCGTCTTATCGTCTTCACTTTTCATTGCCATCCCACTTCCTAATGACAAGCCGACTTGACATTCTTAGGTTTCAATCGTACCTTTGCGTGGAAAGTTAGCTTTACATGCCACCAAATATCCTAAACCGGGTCAAGGAACTTCGCGTCGCGCGCTGCTGGACACAAGAGCAGCTTGCCGATGCGGTGGGCGTGTCGCGACAGAGCATCAACTCGATTGAGCGCGACCGGTACGTCCCCAGCTTGCCGCTGGCACTGACCTTCGCCAGGGTGTTCGGGTGTTCGACTGACGAGATCTTCACGTTGAACGGCGAAAAGCGGGAGGACAAAGAATGAAGATTGCTATCCACAAGGTAATCGACGAACGCTTCTGGAAGCACAGGTTGCGTGCCGGATGTATCGCTGGGCTCGTCGGCGGCATCGAGGCCGACCTTCTTTTCACGTACCGCTATCTGGTCAATCACGTATTTAGCTGGGATCTATTGGCAGTCTTTTTCACAATCGCGGGAGTGGGGCTGGTGCTGATGGCGTGGTATCGGTTCACGGATTGAAAGCCAGTTAGATTCTGGAAGCTGAGAGCAGGTGGGCTGCCTCTCTTGTTCCGGTATTCGCCAAGGAGCGATCTATGCATGAATTCTTAATGGGACATCTCGTTCACATCGTTGCGTTCGCGACCCTGATCTCTCGTCTGGGAGATATAGGAACAACATATTTGGTTTCTCCCACGTTGAGAGTCGAGGCGAACCCCATCGCGCGGCGGCTTGGTTGGAGGTATATCTTCGCTACCGCGCTCATAGCCTTGATACCGTATCGTTCAATTCATGGTGGAGTTCTAGTACTTACGGCCTCCTTCCTGATTGCCGCGTCCAACGCCTCAGAGGCAATGTTGGCCAGGTTCATGGGCGAAGAGAACTACGCGGCCCTAAATCGAGAGGCCATACAAAAGATGCCACTCTTGCTCGGTCTATCGCTTCTCTGTTTGCCTGCAATTTTTCTTATGATGTTGGGGCTCATGATGCTGCTGTTATTTCCGAAATCAAGCAGTCAGTGGGGCTTCGACGTGGCAGAGGGAACCATGGCAGCTGCGGCAGCAATATTGATTTTTTACCCAATTCGCTTCTATTCCGAACGCCGCTTGCGGACCTCGTAACCCAACTGATGAGAACAGGATGTTACAACAACTGGTCCACAGTGGTGTTGATATCCTAGCTAGCTAGCCAGCCGCACACAACTTTGCTGCAGATGTTGTGTGCAAGAAGTCGCGCCATCCGTGCACCGTCTTGTCTCGCTCCGCGTCGGTTGCGCCGTTATAGATGAACCCGAAGTCCTTGCCTGTAATCTGGTTCAGGATGGCCGCGACGGCATCGACGATCTTTTCCGGGCCGTAATGTCGTAGCCCCTCGAATGCCTTCGGTGATTTGTTTCTGAGTGAGATTCGCGGATCGGGGAGTTTTCGTCTATCGTCCATGCGCTCAATGATTGCTGGTACTGCTGGACATCCTAACGATTCAAGATCGGTGAACGCTTGCTGTTCCGTCTTTTGATCCGACATCTTTTCAATGAGCGCCGCGACACGGTGATCAATTTTCGCAGAACTGTGCTGACCGTAGCCGCTTGCGCCTATCAGTACAAACATCAGAAAAAGACCATAGATTGCAGTTTTCATGGGGTTATTCTGTCGTCGCCGGATGACTGACGTGACATGGGCAGCGATCAAACCCATGCCAGACGATCACTGCGCGAGCAACGATTTCATAGTTCAGAATCAATCGACCCTTGCGGCGAATCCGAATCTTCAGGGTTCGTCGAACTCATATAGCGCGGCTTCCGGTAGTGCGGCTAAAACACGCCTGACCTTCGAAAGTGGATGTTTGGGGAATTGTTCGTCATAGCTTTCGTCATCCGACATGAAGCGGAGAACGCTTCGGTCCACGCCATGGTAAGCAGGATCATAAGGATCTTGAGCCCACGACTGTTTGTAACCGTCGAGTGTGAGTTTGCCATTGTTCATAAGATTGGCGGTTACGACTGCCTCCCTTACCCCCGTTGTACCGCGCTCAAATGCCACGACTGTCCAAACCACTGAGGCTCCATGGACCCAAGTAAACAGTTGTCCCGTGTAGATATAAGCAGGCTTTTTCAGTCGCTTGTTAATAAAGCTGGCGGAAGGTCTGATCTTGGAAGGCACAGAGCGCACCTCGATGAGTCCCGCATCACGACGCTCTGCGGCGCTCCTGCACCATTTCCTTTGTTCCGTCTCATCGGATGCCAAAGGGTAAACCTCTTTGTTTGGAAGAACCGCAAGTGAAAGAATGTCACCGTCCGAGTCGCGCCAGTACCGCACCCCATCCTTCGGTGCTTCCTCAGTCCACTGTGGCATGTTGAGGTGCACCAATGAAGTCTGCTTATTTACCGCAGCTGGCTTTGCAGGCTCGCTTTGCGCCAGGTTCATACCAGCCAGCATTGATAGCAGGGCTGCTGTGTTAATTGGCCACAAAGCGATTTGGAAGACTACCTTCGACAGCCGTGATGCAGGTTCCATAGACTCCCCCTCGCGATCGACAGTTGCGTGTCGAATGATTTGCGCTACGAGTGGTCACCGCTTACTCCGATCAGATCAGGCAACAGCGTCTGATTTGAGTTCTCGAGGCGAAAGGTTACAGGTTTCTTGATGTCAGCCGGACTTGTGTAGTTTCGGCTCGGACAATTAAGATCTGCGTCCCCTGCCCTAAATGCGGTCACTTCCGAGAGAAAATAGCGTGCCGACCCGCACGCGGGCAATAGTCCAGTGATCTCGTAGGTGCGGGAGTCAATCTTCTTGTAATCCTCGTAGAAGACAAAACTCGTACAGAGGCCTTGTTGATCTTTCGGGCGCTGGTAATAGGGGACTGAGCGATCTCGGTCGTCCATCTCGAATCCGACTGTCAGGCCACTAAGGTCCGTGGCTTTGCTGAATTGCAAATGGCAAGCTAGCCTATCACCGGGCGCATGTTTACCGCCGCAACGGTTCGTGCTTCGCCGGAACCACCTTGTGACCCTTCCGACTGTGCTCGCTGCGGGTGGTGCAGGCCGGATGGTTTTTATTTCGGGGAGATCAGGGGCGCATGGATTGACTTTGGGGGGGAGACACTTTTGTGACGAAAACGACGGTGATCGAGAAGCGCTGAAGGGGGCTGCTCCGGCTTTTGCTCGAGAACCGGTGGCTCGATTTTTAACGCCATTTGGCTGCTGAGACCAAATCCGGCCTGATATAGCCGATAGGCTTTTCCGCGACTGGCAATAACACCTGCGAGCGTGTACGCGCCAGATGGACACGTACTTAAGCTCCCACTGACCGCATATGTGCGATCGTCAATTTTGCGGCTCTCTCGCAATACACAGTTGCCGCCGCCTTGTGCCTGAAGATTGAATTCGACCTCGATCCGGGGCAGGTCGGAAGCGCCATCAAACGTCACGTAGCAGGTCAAATGCTCCGCCGTTGTGTGTTTTCCACCGCAGGTATCCTGTTGTTCTGGTGCGGATTGTTCTGGAGCGGACGTGCCAGTGCGCCAGGTTTGGGCAGTTGCACCAGCCACTAAGACCGCCAGCAGCATTGGCTGGATAATTGCTTTTCTCGCACTCATCAATTTGTTGAACGAACTTTCGGAAAGGTCTTGCAGCAATGTTAACTGTCGAAAGCAGATGGGAGGAGAAGGCCGGTCTCCGGCGGGATGCGGTGTACGCTCCCAAGTTATCGGCGTGCTCGAAGCACAGATAAAAAGGAGACCGGCAATGAAGAAGGTTGGCACCAGAGCAGCAGCGCAGAGCAGGAATATTTCGCAGCAGAAACTGACCATTGGATTGGATCTGATCGCAACTGTTGGTACTGCGTGGTGGACGAAGCCGGCCGGACACAACGGGAACAGCGAGTCCGTACGACCGGGAAAGCGTTGCAGGAAGTCTTCGGCGCGCTGCCGCGCAGTCGGATCGCACTGGAAATCGGGACGCATTCGCCCTGGATCAGTCGCTTGCTCCGCGAGTTGGGGCATGAAGTGATCGTGGCCAATGCGCGCAAGGTGCGTTTGATCGGTCAAGCCGAGATACAAATTACGAACTGGAGGTTGAGTACACTCTGTGACCTTCCAGCACCTGGTTCGCCCTACTACTGTCGCCATCCTTCCATCCGCTATGCTCACCTTCCTTCCTAACCGGACGATAGCAGAGCCGTCCTCGCCGTCAAGGGTTCGCTGCGCCGCGCCCAACACCAGGCGCGCCCTTGACCGCTCCGGGCGGTTCTGCAAAATCTCTCCGCTAGGAAGAAAGATGAATCTCAGGAAGGCAAATACAAAGACAAAATCAAGATTTACTTGACAGCACCGGCATTCTCGCATCCGTGGCTTGTTGGTTATGGTGGCCGAAGTCAGAAAAAGGCGCAGGTTCGGATTTGTGGTGGCGTACCTACTGGTGTTCTTAGTGGTCATGCGCTACGTCTTTCAAATGAAAGATTTCAAGTAGTTGACGCTCACGGGCCGTTACACTCAAGCCTCTGCCCATTGAGGACGATGAGTGACATAGGGCTATTTCAACAGTCCAGCGCAGGAGCAATGCGCTCCCTAATTCGTAGGCCGGGTTGCGAACTGTCCTGCCTGGGGCTAGAGTTGGTTCAGCCACTGGAAGCTTTGACAGCTTACACATTGAGAATGACGCAGTTTTGTTGTTCAGTGTAGCTGCCCACATCTCAGCGACAGAAGTTGGTGTATATGTTCGCCGAAACAAGGAACCATCTGGGGGCAGGAGTTCTCCCTCTCTTGAATGCAGTCTTCTGCCTGGATTGCGAGATCATCAGTAGCAGTCGAGGTGACGAATGCCCCGCGTGCAAAAGCCGCTCGCTCGTGAGCCTTGCTCGGATGCTCGAGGGCAGTTTGCTCGCGCATAAGGCACAACACTCTCACCCAAGCAAAACTGGGTTGTTCGACGTCACAATTGCGGTTGAATTGCAGCAGATGCACGCCAAAGACTTGAGCACCACTGTTGAGAGGTTGACCAGCGTGATTGGCCCGAAGCTCGCTGGAGACCGAGCGTCATTCCACATAAATGTGAGGCCGGCAGTAGACAAACTTGACCTACAGCCCTCGCTTTGCTTCCTAGAACGGGAAGCCGCTTAGCGCATTGTTGCCTAGTGTCCAGCGTCAGTGAGTGAAATGGAGTTTCTTCGCCAACCGTGCAAAAGTCCAAAGTGATGTTGTGAAGGCGGCGATGGCGACACTTTGCCGCTACCACCGAATCAATCCAAGGACTCTCCAATGCATTCCGGCTAGTGCCGGTTCAGAGGCAGTTCGCACAGGATCAATGGGCGTGATCGCCCAGCTTTGAGGCAGTTCATCAATCGGCTTTCTAAGCTTTGAGAGTGTTCTACGCACGTAGCAACACTCGTGGACAGCCTTGCCGCCCTCGTCCGTTTTGCTCAATTCGAGGGTGACGCTCCAGCCACAGATGGCACACCGCGTGGTCGGTTCCTTCCAATGGTGCAGAACAGAAAAGGTCATGGCGGAGCCCCCTTGTGACGAGGAAAGTTGAGCAATGACTTGCCCTGACACTTGCAACCGCGGAACCAAAGTTGATGGGGCGCACTAACCTCACCGTTAACACGAAGTTAGACGGCGTATCCGCCTCATCAAAAACATTGAGCTCCCAGGTTCGCTAAGGCAAAAATTGCACTCGTCGGGTAGTAATCGTTGCCGATTGTAGGGAGGAATGCAAGGGTTCAACATGGCAATTCTCTCCGCGACTAGAACACTCTGCCAACTGTCGAGAACATGATATTTCAACAGTTGCGCTTCTAGCGTAACAAACCGAGGCGGGCAAGAACGAAAACGAGCACGAAGAGAAGAACAATCACGATCATCCGCACCTTGCTGAAAGGCTGCAGCCGTCCAAAGCCAGGCATGCACAGATCATAATTGAAGGGGGTAATGAGTGAAATCGCGTGTTTCACCAAATTGACGAAAGTCTGGCCAGAGCACTATCGAGGCAACAGGCGAGGACGACGAATGTCAGGCTTGATTGTGAGCAACCCAACCTCGGCGTGAAGTTGTATGGCAACATCGGTCACATAGATCACGTGTTGCCAGAAAATATCCTTGTCAGCTTGGACGTACACTATTGAATGCGGCGGGCGAACTTCCAGTTCACTTTGCAGTTTGTTCCGTAGTTCGTCCCAAGCCGTTTTGTTTGAGTTCACATAAACAGTCGGGACAGCATCCGTTTTCGTACTCACAACGGCAATGATGATCGGGTCGAGCGAGGGTGTTTTCGTCTTCGATGCGCCAGTCGGCATGAGGCGAACGCACAAACCCCTCGCCCCGTAGAACGAGGGAAATACCATGAACGCCCCTATGGACAGGACCAGAATGGGTACAGCGGTCAGGGGGAATGGAAATGATGAGACTCGTGGCCTCAGCAGTAGTCTCGTTTTCCCAACGCGGCCACTGGGCAACTCGCTATCAAGCGAGTCTGCACGCGTGCGGAGGTAGTTATGCAAACACGTTGCCGTGACGGCTACAAGTATTCCTGCAGCAGTTGAGAGAAATGCCGCCGCAATTCCCGAAGCTAGCCACACCACAACGGACGATCGGCTGCCTGTGAAGCCGCCACTCAGCGTATCTAAAATGCCGAGGGATGTCCCCAGAAGTCCAAGGTACGGGGCTGTGGAGAAAATTGATCTGAGACTGCGCAGCTTGAGGCACAGTTCAGCGGCCAATTCACTCCGGGCACGACCGCTGGTATCGGTCGATTTTGGTCGTTGAACTCGGAGGTAGGAGAGGCGCACGATAATGAAAACGATACGTGCGAGCATGAGCGCAAGCAGCAGGAGAACAAGGCGCTCCATCAAGTACGTCGAGTGCCATAAATATCCGATGCTCCACTCACACCCATAAGCCTGCCACGAATTAGAACAATCTCCGGGCATTCAGGGGAAACGGACTCCCGCGCTTGCTGCCTCCACACCGTAAGGACACCACTGGCAACGTGAAGGTTCCAAGTGGCGTAACCAGATGGAATGAGAAGGTCGATCCCCGATCACGGATGGCGTTAAGCTAGCGGTGATCAACGCACTCAACGTGCAATCAGATGAAAAGGAGATCGACCTTGGAGAAGCATAGCAAGTCTTCGCAGCGGAGTGTGCCAAGCTTGAAGCGGACGAAAGCGCGAGGTCCGGTGCAGCGCGATGCGAAAGAAGTACTCGCGGAAGTCCTGGAACGAAGCCCAACTGAACTGCATTGCGCTTCGTTCCCAGCTCGATTGTAAGTGACGTGGGGAGCTGTCGAGGGTCAAGATGAACGTCCCCTGTTCGGCGGCGCCCTTGACAGCTCCCCACGTCAACACCGGAGAGTGATGCAGATGGAAAGATGGAATGGAAAGCAATTAATAAGGAAGGCCGCCAAGTCGGCCTTGACTTTTACGACCTTCTCATCGAAGGCCTTAGCACTTAAATTTCGGATTCTTTCAATTCAGTTCACATCCGAGCGTTTGAGGATGGCCGATGTCGGGGTCGATCACACGCGAAGCCCCGAACACTCAAGGAGAAACGTGCTCGAGGCCCCGACGCGCCGTTGCGTCGGCTCGACGGGTCACATATCGATTCGCGCATGTCCCCGTAGCCTGAAGTACGGAGCATCTATGAGCGCTCCACAACGTTGTTCGCCCACATTTCGGCTTACTTTGGTAACTCGAAGCCGCACGCCCGCGGCGATATCCTAACGCTACTCGGTTCTCGGTTGTTCGCCGCCACAAGTATTGCTGCGCCAGAGAAAAACAGCGCGCGTGACGGCCTGGAGCAAAGAAGCAATGTCAACGAAAATCGGCCACTTCGAAATCCTCAGTGAGTTGGCGAAATCGCCGACTGGCACGGTGTATAAAGCCAACGATCCTGAGAGCAATCAGACCATCGCGCTGAAGGCGATCCAGTTAAGTGCCTTTGGAGATCACGCCGACGCGCTGGAACACGCGCTCCTGGCCGAGGCCGAGAGCACCAATGTTCTCAGCAGTCCCAACATCAGCAAGATCTTCGGCGCCGGCGAAATGGAAGGCCAGTTCTGCGCCGCCATGGAATATGTCCAGGGCAACAGCATCGCCACCATGCTGGCCCGCAAAGAAGGGTTCTCCATCTGGGATTTGCTCGACATCGGACGCCAGCTGACCAGCGGCCTCGATCACTCGACCTCGCTTAAGTTGGTGCACTACAGCCTCGAGCCTTCCAAGATCATGTGCGGATGGGATGGCACGGTCAAAATTCTCAGCTTCGGCGTCTCCAGCGTAGGGAAGTTCGCACGGCACCTCAGCCAGGGACTGCCCTCATTCCTCCACTACATGTCGCCCGAACAGGTGCGCGGCGAGGATACCGATGGCCGCTCCAATCTCTACAGCCTGGGCGCCATGTTCTACGAGATGGTGACCGAACGTAAAGCGTTCGATCGGGAAGACATTGAATCGCTCCGCCAAAGCATCCTGGAGAGCATTCCAGTCGCACCGCTCCACGTGAATTCCAAAATCCACCCGCTGCTCAGCAATCTCATCATGAAGGCGCTGGAAAAAGATCCAGCCAAGCGCTACCAGAGCGGACGGGAAATGCTGGATGACCTCGAGAAGTGCAAGGAGTCGAAACCGGCAGCGGCCAAGAAGGCTGAAGCCCCAAAGGGAGTCGCCGTTCCGGATAAGGCGAAGACCGCCGCACAATCGAAATTTGTGAACGGCGCGCAGCCCAAGCCTCCAGCACCGGTCGCGCCCCCGAAACCAGCGTCCGCACCCTCGGGGCTGGCGCGTCCTTCTGCACCGCCGGCGCCTCGGCCTTCAGCCTTAGCCAAGCCTTCAAAGCTGGCCATGCCGAAAGCCGCAGCTGCCGCCGCGGGCGTTGGATCCAGCGATTCTGTCGCGCTCCCCGAAATGAACGCTGCTCCCGCAGAGATTCAGGAACTCGATCTCTCGGGTCAGTACGTCGCCAGCGCACCTCAGATCGACCTGGAGGCTGAGCAGCCTTCCTCCTATATGTCGGCCGCGGTCGCGGATGAACCCCAAGTGGAAACGTTCGAGCCTCAATCCGACCACGCCACGCCGAAAATCACCGTCGACCCCATGATGGCAGAGGGCCGCCCCGCCGGCGGAGGAGGCGGCACCAGCTTCTCCGAAATTTCCGAGCTCCCTCCCCTCAAGGAAGTCTACGTCGCGCCTCCGCCTCCGCCGCCGGTAGAGACTGCTCCGGTGCAATCGGAAATGGCGGCTGTCGCGCCGTTTCGAGGCGGGCGCAAAGCAGACGAGAAACCCAAAGTCCAGCCGCGCGAAGTCGCGCAAAAGGCGATCAAAGAAATCAAAGGCGTTCCGCCCAAGCTATATCTCTATGCGTTGGGTGGCGCAGGCGTTCTCATTCTGCTCATTGCAGTTGGCGTGACGTACTACATCCACGGCCAGGGCGACGATGATGCGGGAGCGCCACGTTCCACTGCCGTCTCCGAATCTCCAGCCCAACCTGCTCCGGCAGTTCCGGCTCCGAAGACGGAAGCCGCGCCTGCGCCTGCCCCGGCTCAGCCCGAAGAAGTCCAGGAACCCGACACCGCGGTAGCCCAACCCGCCACCCCATCGAAATCAAGAGGCGCCAAAAAAAAGGCCAGCACAGCGCCCGTCGTCATTCCCGGACAACTCGTCCTTGACTCCACGCCGCAGGGTGCTCAAGTGCAGATTGACGGCGCCACCGATCCGAGCTGGGTCACCCCCTTCACTCTGACCAATATTCAGCCCGGCCAGCACACCATCACCGTCAGCAAGTCGGGTTACCTCACCGATACGCGAACCGTGAGTATCACCTCAGCGAACCGTGCGACCACGCAAATTCATCTTGCCCAGCTGGTGGCCACGCTGGTGGTCAAGAGCACTCCCCCCGGGGCCAGCGTCTACGTCGACGGGCACAACATGAACGCAAAAACACCGGCGCAGGTCAGCGTCGATAAGGGTCAGCACCTCGTGCTGGTACGCATGTCCGGCTATCTCGACGAAACCATGAACGGCCAGTTCACGCTCGGCCAGACCCTAAACTTCTCCCCGACGCTGCAACCTCTGGGCAACGTCGACAGCATCAAGACCGTGGGCAGTAAGATGTCGCGTCTGTTCGGCGGCAAAGGCCAGCCCGGCCAGGCAACGATTTCCATACACACCCAGCCCAAGGGGGCTCAGGTCGCCGTTAACCAGCGCATGCTGGATAAGCCCGCTCCCGTCGACGTCATGGTCGATCCCGGCAACTACGTCGTCGACATCACGCTCAGCGGATACGCCCCCA
This sequence comes from uncultured Acidobacteriota bacterium, assembly GCA_963836945.1. GTDB lineage: Bacteria > Acidobacteriota > Terriglobia > Terriglobales > Acidobacteriaceae > Sulfotelmatobacter. Next base: position 82,667 of record CAWILL010000014.1, on the reverse strand, counting down.
TCCACAAAGTCATTACTGCCACCAAGAGTGGTAAGGTAGTAATCGACGAAGCCCTGCAGCCGCAATAAGGAAGTCGAGTGCTACCCGCTTGTCGGTTCCAGTAGAAGCATCCCCTCGTCCCCGCTTTTCGTTTTCCGACTTGAAGGGGCGCGGCTTTAGCCGCGCCTTTAGGCGGTGAGGGATACCGCATGGAATACCTTTTCTTCCTACCTTCGATTACCCAAGGTCCCTCTTCTCGTCCTCCACACGCAGGAATACAGTCTGCCCGATCGCCACTAGACCAACGCGAATGACTGTCCCGTAGACTCCCGCCTTATTCTGGTTCGCCCGAACCACCGCCTTCAGAACTTCTGGCGCCGGACTAGCTGAGTCCGGATCAAGGTTTACCATCGAGCAGCGTACGTCGCGCATCGTGACGCTGATCGCGGGACCGTCGTCCCCCTCACCGAATGAGAGCGCACCGCCCACCCACTCGTCCTCCTGAAAGGCCCCCGGCCGCAACAAACGAACCACAATATTCGGTCGAAATCGTCGCACATCCAGACTCCGCCCCGCGAGCTGTCCAATCTCGTTCACCGTATCGGAAGCGATCACCGAGATACTCGCCTCATCGAAGATGCCTTGCTTCAACTGCATCATCTGCACCGGAGCCCCGTATCGCCGTCCGACTTCCGCCGCCAGTTCCTCGCCGAAGACGGGCATCTCCTTGCCATCCGGCGTGCGAATGTGCGTAGGAAGGTCGTCCGGATCATCGTCACGTCGGAGCGGAGCATACCGCACCAGGTCAGGAAGCTTGCCTGCGCTGAGCCACGGGAACCCGCTGCGGTCTTCCATCCGCCGGAACGCCAGGCGTCTGTCACCATCGATCCCGTGCCAGCCCATGTCGGCGACCTCGAGTCGCTCCCCGCCCATGGACTTCACCGGATACCGGAAAATCGCATCCACATGCCCAATTTCTGTCAGCATCATCGACCCGAACCCGACCAACAGCGTATCACTGGAACAATCAGAACAGGTCAGCGTTCGAGAAAACTGATATTCGGAGAAGAGCGTGGGCAGAGTCAACTAGGGTAGTGCGACCAACAGATCGACATTTATGAGACGCCGGTTTCCCCTGGGACCCTCTGTGGTTAAGGTCTTTGATCTCCTCGCCGGACACCACAAATCGCGCAGATCGAAACGCAACATGTAACGCTCACCACTTCCGACGTACTAGGTTGGTCTTAAAAAGGCCACCACGATACGCTGATTGGGAAGTCTGACGTGCGGCCTGTTCGATCTCCCTTCAGGTCGTTACCAAAGGTCATGCAAGCCACCCTCCTTCCGACTTTTCAGTTACAGACCCATTTGGAGTTAAGGTGGGAAGTGCGTGGTGCTTGCACTGGCCGACTGGCACCTAATCCTCGAACAAAGGTACAGTGACATGCACAACGGAGCAGCTCCCACCGCACTTCGGCGCAGTTCGAGAGTGCCGACCGCAGTCCAGATCCTGGTTACCAGTCTGGAAGGAACACACTTCTCAGAGGTATGTGAAACCCTCGTAGTCAATGCACACGGTTGCGCAATTCTGACGCGAGTCAAGCTCGACACAGGTGTCCCTCTGAACCTTCACAGCAAGGACGGGCGCGAGACTAAGGCTCACGTAGTCAGCTGCCAGCCGGTCGACTCAGATCACCGAAGCTGGAGACTGGGTGCGAAGCTCGACCGACCCGATAATTTCTGGGGCTTGAGAGATTGCCCTAAAGATTGGATCGTTCCAGCGCCGGTGGTGCCGGCAAGGCCTCCCCAGATTCTGAAGTCCACGAACACTTCCTCCCCTCAGTTGTCCGGCCAGGGAAACCAGCCGTCGGAAGCCGCGATGGATCGTTTCGCGCGGCAACTGGAAGCTCAGGTGAAGAGGACGATTGCAGAATCGTTACGCCCGCTCCAGGCTGAGGTCATGGCGCTCAAAGAGCGGTTGGCGCAACGAGAAGCGAACCCCAGCCGCTTTGAAGTTTCGCTCTCGAATATTCCTCCTGAGCTCGAACGACAAATCGAGTCACGCCTGCGAAAGGATCTCGAACCCAAAGTGCTGGACGAGGCGCGCCAACAGTCCGTGCACTTGCTGGAATCAGCCAAGGCAACGATCGACCAGCGAACCACGGAAAGCTTCGACCGTTTTCTGCGCAGGGTCGCCGAAGAACTTACGGTCGTTGAGAAACGCGCACAAGACATTTCCGCGTACATCTCCGAAAACACCCGGGAATATCTGCAGCGTGGCTTGGAAGATTATCGCCAGAGATTATTGCAGGGAGGCGACTCGCTGAAACGCCTGAGCGAAGAGCTTCTGGAGTTCCTGCAACATAACTTGAATGCCGAGCACGAGGCGCGTCGCGGGGACTTGGAACAACTTCGATCATCGGTTGCGTCGGAATCATCGCGGTTGCAGGAACAGGTTGAATACCTGGACACTCGCATCGCGAAACTGGACGAATCGACGCGCTGCATGGAGTCAGGCCTCGACCATCGCCTGAGCCGGATGTCCAGCGAGATCGTAAAGGACACGCGCAGCCAATTCCAGAATCTGGCGAATGAGATTCTCGAGGAATTGACAGCACGCAGCATCAAAGCACTCAGCGATCAGCTGGATGAAGCCACCGAAAACATGAAGATCGTCCAGAATGGAATCGTCGCCTCGACTTCCGAATCACTGAAGGGCCAGGCAGCGACTGCTTTGCAGGCTTTCGAGAACTCCACGGGGCACCTGGCGAGACTTTCCCTCGAACGCTGGCGGCTCAAGCTCGAAGCAGGCTTGAATGCTCTGACAAAGAGCCTCAGTGAGTAATTTCGATTGGAAGGAAGGTGAACCGTATCGCCAGATAATTTTTCTCCGCGAACTCGGCGGGGGTTCTCGGCGGCCTCTGCGTTTTGGGGTTTTGGCCAGACCGGGAGGCTTAGATCGCGGAGGTCGCCGAGAACGACCGCATAGAGCGCAGAGAAAGGCAAAATGACTTTACCGTGGTTGAGGTTGAAATTAGGGCCGCCGCGTTTCCGCCATTAACGCTTTCTGCGCGACAGTCCACTAGTCGCCATGCCGGTGTTGGTTTATGAATTCTGCCTGCCCCTGTAGTGCGGACGCCCGCCGCCGCGTGCGACGCATCGTGCCCCAGTCATACTCGTAGACAGTCCCACAAAGCACGCACACCTGATAGTCCTGCCCGTATACACCGCTATGCGGCCAGGAAAATTGATGACGGCAAAATATTTCCAGGATTCGCTTGATGAATTTATTAGCCATGGCTTTGAGGCCTTTTCTGTCAGCTGTGCTGTGACAGTAGCACGAAAAGCTACAGAAGGATTCATCCCTTGGTTCAGTTTGCAGCGGGATGATGGTCAATGCATGGTCTCGTTACTCGGCTGCAGCACCACTGTTTCAAAGGAAGGTTGTCCCGATTCGCAATCCCTCTTCGCGTCGTCCCCCTGATCGTCCACGATTGGGTATGGCCACCGAAGCCACCGGTTGTTCACGGGCGTCAGCGGTCAAAACTCAATTCCCAGGGTCACTGGGTGAAATCGCGATTTTTCGCTAACTAGCATTGCTTCCTGCTGGAAGAGATCATTTTCCTTCGGCTGCGCGGGCCAGGTCCCGCCAAGTGATCAGCTTAATTTGCTGTTGAGCCAGAATCTCCCGGAACTGGTCGCTTGTGAAAAAATCGTAGTCGCGCTGCCTCCAGGCCGAACCCCATGTGGAGCGTTCCCTGGTGGCGGCGCGCAGTTCGTCATTGTCGTATCCCGGATGGATAACGAACTCCGTCACGCCGGGTTTCAGGTTTTTCAACGCAATGAGGTAAAATTCCGCCCATTTTTTGGACGGAATTTCCGGTTCAATCGTAACTGTATGGTCCAACACTATATCGTTCGGACCCAAGCTCGCCTGCAAATATGGGTGATCGGCGAACCAATCTCTGGTAACAAAAACCGGCAGCTTGTACTCGTGAGCCACCCGCAGCATAGCGTCGAAAAGTTCCTTGCCGTTCATGATCAGCCGGTACTGGTGCGAATCGAGGTGCGTGGGACGAACGCCCATCGCGAGCGCGCGCTCGATCTGGGCGCGCAGTTCGATCTCGACCTCCTTGGCGTCGATGTGCTCGCCCTCTTTCCAGTCGTGATGGAAATATCCGTTTTGATCCACCAGGCTCGGTACCCTGTCCACAGGCGCCACGGGACCCCAGCGGTAATAAACTCTTTCGCTCGTCAATGTGAGGTGCAGGCCAAAATCTGCGTCCGGATGGGATTTAGCATAGTCGGCAATCTCTGGAAACCATGGGCAGGGCACCATCAGACTTGCCGAATTGATCGTCCCGCCTTGCAGAGCTTTGATGGCAGCGGCATTCACCGCGTGGGTTTCGCCCAGATCGTCCGCATGGACAATAAGGAGCTTTGTGCCGGGAGCATATCCTAGCCGCTCCACCAGAGTTTGCGCAAAGACCATGGCCGGGGAAGTGGAGAACAGGGAGCCGAGCAACAGTACTCGCAGGATCAACGAAGAAGTCATTGTCGACGAGTAAACCACAGCCCTAGGCTTGTTCATCACGCACCACCCCTTTCCCGACACTAACGAAAATAGCAACAATGACTTTTCGCATTCACAAACTGTATCGGCAAATCAGGCGACGGTCGAGCCAAGCTTACCTGACGTAACATGGTCAATGTTTCAATACTTACTCAAAGTAAGAGATCGCTCAGTGCGGCTTGAAGGTCTTGCCAGTTTCCAAAAGCGTTTTCAAGCGAGAGAGAATGCGCGGCCATCCGTCGGAGCAAAATGCGTAGCCTGGATCCGCTTCGTCCCACTCATCGTGGGTGATCGTGAGCTTTGTGGCTTCCGTCTCTGGCACAAGTTCGGCCGTCACACGAGATTTCAATGGACTTTGCCCCAGTTGAAACGTGTACTGAAGCAATTTCGGCGGTTCGGACTGCAGGATCTCACCCTTTACCAAGGTCGCGGGCTTGCCGTCGGGACCAGGCCCAATCCACTTCATTAAACCGCCGGGTTTGATGTCCGCCTCAAAGTCCGCGCCCATAAAAATGATGCGGTTCGACTCCCCTGAAAACAATCCGTCCCAAAGCTTTTCAGGCTTTACGGCAACATAGAAAACAAATCGCAGAGGGTTGCTCATCCGCCTCCTCAATAAAACGCGTCACGCGACAAACTCCCCCGGCCCGGCGCACCCGCTCATGTAGCGACAGCCGCCTCGGCTGTCCCGCGACGGCGAAGCCGAGCGGCTTAGGCACAGGGCTAAGAATGAGGTACAGACGTTGTTTCAAGGTTCCAGCAACTCAATAATAACCGGAGGCAGCCATCCGCAGCGGCGGCCCACTTTCACGCCGAGAAAGGAGCCAGTCTTCTCGCGTTTTGCAAGGACGTTATTCTGCAGCTCCCGTGCGCGCCCCCGTCCACATGGATGACCTCCCTGTCAAAAGTTCTACATAGAAATACGTATGGCAACCGACCAAAACCCTGGAGCACTCTATCGTGTGCCATCCCGTCGCATCGACGACCACATACGCGATCTCTGCGCGAAGGTCGCGCACTCGGACGGAAACGACTACGAACCCACCCTTTCGGAGTTGAAGGCCGCTCTCCGCGAGCACGCCGACCGGCTGCGAAAGATGGCCGTTCAGAGTCTGGCGAAGAAGGCCGCTCCGTTCAAAGATCGCCGTAAGTCTTGAAGTTCCGGATCAGCAGATTAGCGAAGCGGCTTAGTCTGCCGCCGCGTCCAGTCCACGATCTCGGGAAACCGAAATTCGTGGCGATCCAGTGAGCCGTGGATGAATTCATACCCGTCGAGCGGATCGACTTCCAACAGGAATCCATTAATCTCCTGCAACGTTGCCGCCGCCGCGAACGCGATCCGCTTGTTGCCGTCGATGAAACCGCGGTTGTTCGCAAGTGATTCCATGAGTGCGGCGGCGTCTTCCTCGATGGAATTGTAATAGCCGGTTCGGGGACGGAAAACAGCGGCCTCCACCGCATTCTGATCGCGAACGCCGTGCAGGCCGCCGAAGCTATCGATGAGAAAATGCTGCATCTGGTAGATTTCCGCGACCGTCAGATAAATGTCGGCCATCTACTTGGCTAGCCGATCGAGCAGATCGCGGTTCCGGTCCACGACCCTCCCAAATGCTGCCATTACGTCGGGGCGGACCAGATGTTGGGAGGGGACCACATTGCGCAAATAGTGCGTCAGCCCCTGCTCGAGAACGTACCGCTGCGAGTTCGCGCCCGGCAGGTTTCCGGAAATCTATCGAGGTAGCTTGAAGTTGACGGTGACTTGAGTCTGAATCTCCACAGGCTCGCCGTTCAAAAGATATGGTTTGTACTTCCACTGCTTGACGGCATCGTTGGCCGCTCTGGCCAATTGCGAATCTCCGCTCGATACCTTTATGTGCGTGATATTTCCTTCCTTGGAAATCGTCGCCAGCAACTCCACCTTTCCTTCGATGTGCATGCGAAGCGCATTCTGAGGATAGGAAGGAGCGATCTTCTTGTAGAGCAGCCCCTGTGAAACACCCTGGGAAACGCTCAGCGTCTGGAGCACTGGCTTGAGTGCGACGTCCGTTGTTTCCAGGTTAGGAAGCGGAGCGGCAGCAGGCGCGCCCATTCCAATCACGCTGGGAGCGGGAGCATCGGGCGTGGGAGCCGGTTTCGTCCCAGCCACCGGTGCTTTTCCTCCCTTAACGATCAGAGCCGGAGCTTCAGACTTTTCTGCGACATCGGACTTGTCTGCCACAACGGACTTGGCTGGTGCAGAAGAGTTGCTCACCGGTTTGGCGGCTGCAGGCGAACCGCTGCTTCCGGTTCTAGCTTCGTTCTCGTCCGCCGAGGAATTCGAAGATCGAAGAGTTATGTCGGACTGTGGAACTGCGGCGGGTGTTGTAGCCGCCATAGCTGGCTGGGCCGCTGTCGGCTTTGGTGCCGCCGGAGTTGTAATGGGCGCTGAGACCGGCGTCGTGGTGGCGACGGACTGCGGCGTCGAACTGGTAGTCCCCTTGAAATGGGACCATCCGAAATAACCGCCCGCGACGATAAGCAGCGCCGCGGCGATTCCGATGATAGCTTTCTTGCTGCCACCGCCGGATTCACCCTCGGCAGTTGCGCCACCAAATGTGAAAGATGGGGCAGATCCGACGTAGGCAGAAGGCTCGCTGACGGCGACTTCTGCTGGCTTCTCGAAAAGATTCTCAGCGGCGTGCGGTTTTTGCTCGATCTTCGGTGGCGCTGGCTCGCGGGCCGGAGCAGGTGCGCTGGCCGCGCCCCTGGTCATCGGCGTACTGGAAGTACTCAGAACAGGTGTCTTGAACTCCATCGTCGTCGGCGCTGGAGGAGCTACTCTCGGGGCAGACGTCGCCACAGCAGCGCTATACAACGGTGGAGGCGCGGCCGGAGCCGCAGGCTTCTCCGCTGCAGGTGCAGCTGGAATATCGTTCTCAGCTACAGGGACCGCTTTTGCTGAAGTTGCCGCGGCAGCAGGCCATGCCGCAGGCGGAGCCGGTGCGGCCGGCTTCTGTACTGCAGGTTGTGGTCTGGGGGCAGCCGTTGCGGTCGGGACAACCGGTTTCGGTGCGACTGGCGCGGCGGCCTTCCCTCCTAGTGGCGGTCTCGGTACTGCAGGCTTTGGGGGTGCAGGTGTGGCAGCGGGCGTAGGCGCGGCCGGGGGCGGGGTTGGCACCGCGAAGCTGCCGGTCGCCGTGGCTGAACCTGGCTTGGTCGGATCGCTTTTGCGCAAAAGTCCGCGCGCCACGCGCAGCGTTCCTTTGGCCTGTTCGATGTTAATGGGTTTGGTCAGGACAAGGTTTGCGCCAATGCGAAACGCCTTGGCGACCCCTGCCTGACCCTCCACGACGGCAACCGCAAGTGAGGTCTGGTTCGACGTCGAATTGCGTGCGCTCTTGAACAACAGGGTGGCATTCTGCTCGTTATCGCAGTCCACCACGACAGCGTCGAAGTGTTGGCCCATCAGCTTCTTGACTGCAGCGAAAGGCTCGATGCAGGCCTCGACATTGAACTCCAGCTCGCTGAGAACCTGCGTCACTGTGCGAGCCGTCTTGTCATCGGGACAGAAGAGAAGAGCTTGGTAACCCATGGAGTAATCGTAGGTAACGCCGTAAGGGTCATCAAGTTACGCTGGTAATTCGCATAAAATGGCGGCCATGAACAAGTTGCCGCTGTGGTTAAAGATCGGCTGGACCGTGTGGCTGATCGTATGGATTCCCGTCTATTGGCGGCAATATGGCGCGCAGAATTTTCTGTTTTTTTGCGATATCGGCAATGTCCTGATCGGAATCGGGCTGTGGCTGGAGAGCCCGCTGATTTTTTCATGGGCCACATGCGGGTTGTTATTGTTTCAGTCGCTCTACACCATCGATCTCGCAGGCGCATTGCTGACGGGACACCACCTGATTGGCGGCACGGAGTACATGTTTGATCCGCACTTATCTGTTTTTGTCCGCGTCCTGAGTTTGTTTCACGTAGTGACTCCGCCGCTATTGTTATGGGCGATCTGGAAGCTGGGATACGACAGTCGCGGATGGAAACTCCAGACGCTGACGACGTGGATCGTCGTGCCAATCAACTACTTCTGGCGTCCCGAGCAGGATGTGAACTGGGCGCGAGGCCCATTCTTCCACGAACAACACGCCATGCCGGGGTGGGCGTACTTACTCGGATACTTAGTTGTTGTGCCATTGTGCATCTATCTGCCGACGCACTTGTGTCTTAGTTGGCTCATTGGTCGGTGGAAGTCGGGTAGCGCCGCCAGCCTGCCCTGAGCGAAGTCGAAGGGTGCCCGCCGGTTGTGGCGAGCGCGTCTCGCACTCGCGGTTGAAGGCTAGCGCGTTTTGCCCGATCCATCCTCACTCTTCCGCAGCATCGACTCTTTCGGCGGATAGTCGATCGATCCCTTGAACGACGAGATCTCTTCCTTGTGAAAATCGGGGAAGGGTAACTTCTTATCATCCCTTAGTTCCGCAATCTTCTGTACCGCGCTCTCCGCTTTGTCCTTCGCAAGCCCCGTATCGCGCCCGATATACAGCGTCTGGGCGGGAAGCGCCAGGCCGCTGCCGGAGTTGTCGACAATGTCCATGATGCGCAGCAGGATATCTTCGCGAACCGCAGCGAACTCGTTGAAGTCTTGTGTCAGGACGTAGGCCAGAATCTCGACAGTCGGCGCGGCGCCGGCTACATCGATGAGGCGCACGCGAACCGTGGTGCTCTCGACCTTCGGATGGCTGTAAAGCAGGCGTCGTACCTCAGAAAGGATGAAGCGCAAGTGATCGGCCTTCGTCTCTGAGCGCAGGTTAAGACTCGTCTTGAACAGAATCTTGTCGCGGCGACTCAGGTTCTCAAGATTGATCGTGGCCACAGTACCGTTTGGAATCGCCAACAGCGTGCGTTCGTCGGTACGGATACGGGTTGAACGCAGACCGATATCTTCCACAACGCCGGTGCGATCGCCGAAGCGGCAGACATCACCGACGCGGAATACTTCGTCGGCCAGCACGGATACGCCACCAAAGAGATTTTCGATCGTCTTCTGCGCGCCGAAGCCGATGGCCAGGCCGCCGATACCCAACCCGGCCAGGGCCGTGCTCATGTTGAAGCCTAGGTTGCCCAGCACGGCCAGAGCGCCAAGCACGAAAATGACCGCTTTCAGAATTCGCTCACCCAGAAGCATGAGCGATCCTGTACCTGCGTGGCCGCGGGCCAGGGCGCGAAGGCGAACGCGGTACAGCGACCAACGGACCACTCGCCAGATGATCCACACGGCGCTGAGAATCAGCGCGGTGGATGTGATCTGAAAGTAGTAATGCCGGAGCAATAGCGGCATGTGCAGATAGACGACGAATACCTGGTGAATCAGTGTGCCGGCCAGCAGCCATGCCGGTCCTGACACCGAACGCCAGTTGGCAACGTCCATCCGTCCGCGGCGCCGAGCCCACCAGCGCAGCGGAATTTCCATCACGAAAAGAATCAACCAGCCCAGACCAGCCGCCAATGGCGTCGCCACCAGCAGAGCCAGCCATTGCCAGAGAGGCATGCCGCCAAGCTGATGCTTGACGAGCACCGCGGGAAGTTTGCTCGCAACCTGGCGTGCTTTGGCTTGGTCATAGAGTTCCGGCAGTTTGCCGAGCGTATCGGCCGAGATCAGCCAGATCTTTCCGGCGCTTGGATCGGATACGCGAACCAGATCGAGATCAGCTTCCACGTCGCCCGCCGACATGATCCCAAGCTTCTGGTGTCCGAGCGCGACGCCGTCCTGCGGAGTTCCCTCAGGCTGGTTGAACCGGCTGTAGTTGCCGACAAACACGTTGTCGAGTACGTACTTGAGCTTGGTCGCGGTCTGCTCGCCTTCAGACTGGCGGCGCGCGGTGCTCATCTGGAGATACTGGGCTGCGATGTTGTAGTCCCCGGAGGTCGCCGCTTTTAGAAATCCCAGGACGGAATTGGAAGGAGTGTTGCGCCCGAGTGGATCGATGACCACGATTGACCCGCTGGCGGGCGCAGGCTGCAACGCTTGAGCGAGCGTCGACTGTGCCGCTGAAAACGTGCGAGCGGCAACGCACAAGATGGATACCACTAAGATCTTGCGGAAAGAAACCATGGTCCTCTCCCGCCAACCTCTTTGCGGGTCGCCCAACGCATGATCGCGGTAGGCACTCATTGTATCGAAGTGGAGTCGCGAATTAGACACCCGGAGAAGTCATCCCCGCTTTGGGCGATAAATGTGCGTGCTGGTGCCGAAGAAAACTTCAGCAGATTCCATCACCGTTTCCGATAGAGTCGGATGAGGATGGATGCTTAGCGCGACATCACTGGCCAAAGCAGCCATCTCGATGGCGAGCACGCCCTCGGCGATCATTTCGCCCGCGCCAACGCCCACAATTCCAACTCCGAGAATTCGCTCGGTCTGCGGATCAACGAGCAGCTTGGTCACGCCCTCCGGACGATCAAGGGTGACCGCGCGACCCGATGCGGCCCAGGGAAACTTCGCGACCTTCACTTCGCGATTTTCCTTCTGGGCTTGCGTTTCGGTCAGACCGCACCAGGCGACCTCGGGATCGGTAAAGACGACTGCCGGGATTGCATTCGGTTCGAACGCGACTCTGTGCCCCGCGATTGCTTCGACCGCGACGCGGCCCTCGTGCGACGCTTTGTGCGCGAGCATCGGCTCGCCGACGACGTCGCCGATTGCGTAGATGGAAGGATCGTCGGTCTGGAGTTGCTTGTTGACCTGAATGAATCCACGCTGACCCAACTGCACGCGCGTCTTGTCGAGGCCGGGAATCTCGGAGTTCGGCTTGCGTCCCACGGAAACCAGCACCCGATCGAATACTTTTTCCTGCGTGTTGCCGTCCTGTGGCTTCAACGTGGCACGAATGCCATTGCCCTCATCCTTAACCGAAGCGACCGTTGTATTCAGAAGAATTCCTTCGAACATCTTTTCCAGTCGCTTGTGTAGCGGTAGCACCAGATCGCGGTCTGCCCCGGGCAGCAATCCGGGAAGCATTTCGACCACCGTCACGCGCGTGCCCAGAGCGGCGTAGACGGACCCGAGTTCCAGGCCGATGTAACCGCCGCCAACCACTAGCAAGCTCCCGGGGATGTCTTCCAAATTGAGTCCGCCGGTGGAATCCATTATTCGTGGAGTGTCGAGCTTCAACGTGGGAACGATCGCCGGGCGCGAGCCCGTGGCAATGATGATGCGATCGAAAGTCAGAGACTCCTGCGAACCATCGGCCTTAGTGACGCTCAGTGTGGTTGAGTTCTCTAACGCGGCGCGGCCCTGCACGTAGCGAACTTTGCGCTGCTTCGAGAGCACACCCAGGCCCCCGGTCAGTTTCTTTACGACATTTTCTTTGAATGAACGCAGGCGGCTTAGATCGATCTTCGGAGCACCGAATTCGATTCCCCAATCTTTCGCCTGATGGGCCTCCTGCAACAGCTTGGCCACATGCAGCAGGGCCTTCGAGGGGATACAGCCGCGGTAAAGGCACACTCCGCCGGGATTCAGTTCGGGGTCGACCAGCGTGACTGTCATGCCTAGGTCGGCAGCAAGAAATGCGGCGGCATATCCGCCGGGACCGGCGCCTATCACTGCAATATTCAGGTTCGATGTTTCGGACATGAAGGCTTTCAACCACCAAGGGCACTGAGGTACACGAAGGGAAACGTTCTAGATCGAGACTTCGTTCGTGTTCCTTCGTGTCCTCTGTGGTTCAAGATTTTGGTTTTCATCCCTGGACCGACAGCAGGAAAGGCTGCTCAAAGGCTTCTGAAATCCAACGCAGGAATCTCGCCGCATCCGCGCCATCGATCAGACGGTGATCGTAGGAAAGCGACAATGGCAGAATCAGGCGCGGCTCGAATTTTCCGTTGATCCATTCCGGCTCTATACGCGAACGGGAGAGGCCAAGGATCGCCACTTCGGGAAAATTGACAATCGGTGTGAACCCGACGCCGCCAATTCCGCCCAGGTTGGTGATGGTGAAGGTTCCGCCTTCCATGTCCGCGGGGGTCAATTTCTTTTCGCGCGCCTTCTTTGAAAGCTGCGACAACTCAACCGCGAGTTCCACGATGTTCTTCTTTTCGACGTCGCGAATCACCGGAACGAGCAAACCGCGATCGGTGTCTGCCGCCACCCCGATGTTGATGTATTGCTTGTAAACGATCTCTTCCTTTTCGATGTCGATGCTGGCATTGAACTGCGGGAAGACCTTGAGAGCGGCGGCGCAGACTTTGAGGGCGATCGCCGTGACGGTCATCTTGCCGCCAGCTTCCTCGGCCTTGGGAGCAAAACGCGCGCGCAGGTGCTCGAGTTCGGTGATGTCCGCGCGGTCGTGCTGGGTGACGTGCGGAATCGTGTTCCACGCCTCTGCCAGATGCTCCGCGGTCTTCCGCCGAACTCCGCGCATAGAAACACGTTCGACCTTGCCCCACTTAGCGAAGTCAGGAAGGTGCGGCTGGGCGAAGTGTCCGGCGCGCGGTGGAGCCGCTGCCGTGGCCGCGGCGGAGAGCAGTACCTTGGCGTGAGCCTTCACATCATCTTCGCTGATGCGCCCACCCGGGCCGGTGCCTTTTACCTCGTAGATGTCAATGCCGACCTCGCGCGCGAGGCGGCGAACGTGGGGAGCAGCAGGAACCGGTTGCCGCTGCTCAGTTCCAGCGACTTTGCCAAGTTGCGCCGGCATACTGAACGACGGAACAGTCTGGTGGGGCTGGTCCGGCGGCAGGGCTTGTTCTTCGGTCTTGCCCTCTGCGCGAATGGCTGCCTGAAATGCTAGACGCGCTCCGTGCTGTCCGGAAACGTGCTCGACCGGAGCACTCCGAGGCCGCGCCGGCTGGGCCGCTGCTGCGCCGCCTTCCAGCGTGAAGATCACCTGTCCAACTTTGACCTTCTCGCCTTCCTTCACTTTGACTTCCTTCACCACCCCGCTGACCGAAGACGGAACTTCAACCACGGCCTTGTCCGTCTCCAACTCCATGACGGGCTGCCCTTCGGAAACTTTGGCGCCGGGTGCGACCATCAGACGCACGAGATCACCTTGCGAAATGTTCTCGCCGAGTTCGGGCAGCTTGAATTCGCTTGCCCCTGGCGTGCTTGAGGGCGCGCTGGACGTGGCTGGTTGCGACGGTGCTGCTGCAACCTCTTTCGAAGTGGCCGGAGCGGTTGGCTTTTCTTTTTTGGGGGGGGCGACTGCCGGATCTGCAGCCTGGCTGGGTGCGGTGGACGCTTTGGCCTCTGCGCCGTCGACCGTGAAGATCACCTGGCCGACTTTGATCTTGTCGCCTTCTTTGACGCGAATTTCCTGTACGGTCCCACTGACGGACGAAGGCACTTCCACAACGGCCTTGTCGGTTTCGAGTTCCATGACCGACTGGCCGGCGCTCACCGCCGCACCGGGCGCGACCATAAGGCGTACCAGGTCGCCTTGCTCGATGTTTTCCCCCAACTCCGGAAGTTTGAATTCAATCACCGCGTATGGTTCCTTTTGTAAGAATCTTGTCACGGCGCCTGTAAGCGCAATGTTAATTACACGTTAATCGCATCGTAGAGACGTTGCTTGCAACGTCTGTGCTTGCAGCGCCGCGAGCCCGGAGTTCACCGGTGCCGTCAGCAGAGACGTAGCCAGCTACGTGTCTACGACTTGCGGTCGCTTAACTGATCGCCGGGTTTGCTTTCTCTGGATTAATTCCCAGCTCGCCGATTGCCCGTTTCACTACATCCGTGCCGACTTTCTTTTCGCGCGCCAACGCCACTAAAGTCGCCAGCACGATGTGCTTCGCATCGACTTCGAAGAAGTCGCGCAATGCCGCGCGGCTCTCACTGCGTCCGAAGCCGTCGGTCCCCAGTGACACAAGCTGTCCAGGCACCCACTTGCCGATGCTCTCGGGTAAGACCTTCATGTAATCCGATGCTGCAATGAACGGTCCCTGTGCATCCTTTAAGGTCTGCGTTACATAAGGAACTTTAGCAGGCTCTCCAGGATGCAGCATGTTCCAGCGCTCAGAATCGTTGGCGTCGCGATAAAGCTCCTTGTAGCTTGTGACGCTCCAGACGTCGGCCCCGACACCAAATTTTTCTTCCAGAATCTGCTGCGCCTTGAGCACCTCGAACATGATCGTGCCGCTGCCCAGCAGTTGCGCCCGCAGCTTGGCGTTCGGATTTGCAGCAGTTTTGAAGCGGTAGAGACCCTTCAGGATACCTTCGCGAACTTGATTGCCCGCAGGTATCTCGGGCATGGGGAGCGGTTCGTTGGTCACGGTCAGGTAGTAGAAGATCGATTCCTGATCGACATACATTCGCTTGATGCCATCCTGAATGATGACCGCGATCTCGTATGCGAATGCTGGATCGTACGCCAGCAGATTCGGTACGGGGAGCGCCAGCACGTGACTGTGGCCGTCCTGGTGCTGAAGGCCCTCGCCGGCGAGGGTGGTGCGGCCGGCGGTGCCTCCGACGAGGAATCCGCGGCAGCGCATGTCAGCTGCGGCCCAGATCAGGTCACCAATGCGCTGGAATCCGAACATCGAGTAGTAAATGAAGAAGGGGATCGTGTTGATGCCGTGGTTCGCATATGCGCAACCAGCTGCGATCAGGGAGCACATCGAGCCGGATTCGGTGATGCCTTCTTCGAGAATCTGTCCGTTCTTCGCCTCTTTATAGTAGAGGAGCGTGTCCATGTCGACGGGTTCATAGTTCTGGCCGACGCTGGAGTAGATTCCGACCTGGCGAAACAGGGCCTCCATACCGAAGGTGCGGGCTTCGTCAGGAACGATGGGGACGATGTATTTGCCCTGTTCCGGATCGCGCAGCAACTTCGCGAGCAGCCGCACAAACACCATGGTGGTCGAGACTTCGCGTCCCTCGGTGCCTTTGTGGAATTCTTCGAAGTGGGAGTCGGGAAACGGCTTCAGGGGGGTCGCCCTTACTTTCCGCTGCGGCATGTATCCGCCGAGTTGCTGCCGGCGCGCCTGCATGTACTTGATTTCGGCGCTGTCGTCGGAAGGCCGATAGAATGGCGCCCCGTGCAGTTCGTCGTCGGGAATGGGAATCCCGAAGCGCGAGCGGAACATTTCCAACTCTTCGTCATTCAACTTCTTTTGTTGGTGCGTGATGTTCTTGCCTTCGCCGGCTTCACCCAGGCCGTAGCCCTTGATCGTCTTGGCGAGAATAATCGTCGGAGCACCGGTATGATCGACCGCCGCGCGATAGGCCGCGTGCACCTTGATGGGATCGTGTCCACCAAGCCGCATGCGGGCGAGTTGGTCGTCAGAAAGGTGCTCGACCATCTTCAGCAGACGCGGATCGGTGCCGAATAAGTTCTGGCGGAAGTACGCGCCGCTTTCGACGAAATACTTCTGATACTGTCCGTCGCTGACTTCGCCGAGGCGCCTGACCAGCAAGCCATCGCGATCGTTCACGATGAGGCTGTCCCAATCCGAGCCCCAGATACACTTGATCACGTTCCAGCCAGCGCCACGGAAAATCGCTTCCAGTTCCTGAATGATCTTGCCGTTTCCGCGCACAGGGCCGTCGAGCCGCTGCAGGTTGCAATTCACAACGAAGATGAGGTTGTCGAGTCTTTCGCGCGATGCCAGCGTGATGGATCCCAGCGACTCGGGTTCGTCCATTTCGCCGTCGCCGAGGAATGCCCAGACTTTGCCACCGGTGGACTGCTTCAGTCCGCGATTTTCCAGATATTTGATGAAGCGGGCGTGGTAAATCGCCTGAATCGGGCCCAATCCCATCGAGACTGTGGGGAACTCCCAGAAGTCAGGCATGAGCCAGGGGTGTGGGTAGGAGGACAGTCCTCCACCGGACTTCAACTCGCGGCGGAAGTTCTGAAGCTTCTCCTTGGAAATGCGGCCTTCGAGATACGCGCGGGAATAAATTCCGGGCGCGGCGTGCCCTTGGAAATAAACGATGTCGCGGTCGCCGGTTTCCGTTTGCGCACGGAAGAAGTGGTTGAAAGCGACTTCATAGAGCGTGGCCGCGGAGGCGAAAGTTGAGATGTGTCCGCCGATGCCTTCCTGGATCTTGTTGGCGCGCACCACCATGGCCAGGGCGTTCCAGCGGACCAGGCTCTTGATGCGGCGTTCCATCTCCTGGCTGCCTGGAAAGGGCGGCTGTTGGCGCACGGGAATCGTGTTCTGGTAGGGCGTTGTGGCCGTGAAGGGCAGGTTGACGCCAGCTTCACGCCGGGCATGCAACGCCAGTTGTTGCAGCAAACGGCCGGCCCGATTGGGGCCTCCGTGCGACAGAACATAGTCGAGAGAATCTACCCACTCTCGGGTTTCCAACACTTCTAGGCCGTCAGTTTCGGTCTGAGCCACGTCTGATTTCTCCCCCAAGGATTGGCGAATACTCCATCATAATTCAATCGCGTGGATTCTTGCTGGAGAAGGGCTTTCACCACGAAGGACACGAAGGTTCACTCGGGAAAGCCCAGACTGGCGACTTCCTTCGTATAACTTCGTGTCCTTCGTAGTTTATGGGTTTGCTGGGGAGGCGGCGGGCGCTGGTTTAGAATCGGTATCGTCCGCGGGAGGCCTCGATGCTCCGGATCATCTTGTTGGTGCTGGTCGTGATGGTTGCTGTGCTTTTGGTTCCGCGGGTTTTGTCTCGGTCGGTGAAACCCGCCGAAGGCGCCAGTGCTCCGGATTTCACATTGCCATCGCAGGAGGGCACGCCTGTCAGTCTGAAGGACTATCGCGGCAAGTGGGTCGTTCTTTACTTTTATCCTAAGGACCAAACTCCGGGCTGCTCGCGCGAGGCTCACAACTTTCAGGTCGATCAGCCAAAATATTCGGAACGCGACGCGGTTGTGTTGGGAGTCAGCCTCGACAGCGTCGACTCCCACAAAAAGTTCTGCACTAAAGAAGGGCTTAATTTCAAGTTGCTGGCCGATACGGACCACAAAGTGACGGCTGCGTATGGATCGCTGACCAACTTTGGAGTGGTGAAGTTTGCGGCGAGAAATACGTTCCTCATTGATCCCGATGGGAAGATTGCGAAGAGGTACACTGGCGTCAATCCAAACGGCCATAGCGCCGAAGTGTTGGCGGAACTGGATGCGCTGCAGAAATCGGCGACGGTGAAGCCTTAGTCTGCAGGTAAGTTCAGGTACATAAATCAAGGGCACAATGATGTCCCGTAGGGACATCTGACAATAGCCCGGCGTTTCCAACGCCGGGATCTGGAGGGCTGTTGCCTCGCGTCCTGTAGGGGCGCCTGAAAGGTCGAGGTTCTGTTTCAGTCGTGCCTACGGCACGAACGGGAGGACCTACGTCCGACCCGCCAGTGGAACTGACGGGCGACCATCAACGGTCCCTCCGGACCCGATCCGACTGATACTCTAAGTAGATGGCGACTGCCGCACGGAATGACGTCCGCGAACCTGCTGCCAAGCCGGCGGGATACCGCTTTCCGCCCGGCTTTGAGCGCAATTTGCTGTGGTTTGCGTGGCGGCGGTTTCGACCTGCCAATCCGATTCTGCTGTTCCAGCATCTCGTTCAGGCATACGGCGACATCGCGCATTACAAAATCGGGTGGAACCATATCGTCTTCCTGAATCACCCCGACTACATCCGCGAAGTGCTGGTGGTGCAGAACGACAATTTTGTGAAGGAGCGGACGGTGCGCCGCAGCAAGATGCTGTTGGGCGAGGGCCTGATCACCAGCGAAGGCGCTCAACATCGCGCGCAGAGGCAAGTCGCACAACCGGCATTTCATCGGCAGCGCATCCCAGAATACGCGGGCACGATTGTGCGAGAGGCGGCGCATGTGCGGGAGCAGTGGCGCCATGGTGAAGAGCGGAACATCGCCATCGACATGATGCATTTGACGTTGAATGTCGTGGCGGAGACTTTATTCGCGACTGACCTCCGTGGCGAAGTTCACGAACTTGCCGATGCCATCAACCGCATCATGGGCCTGTACAACTTCCTCGTAATGCTGCCGGCGGCGGAGTGGTTGGTGCACGTGCGACCTCCCGGACTGGCTGCGTTCGTGCGAGCCCGCAAACGGATCGACGCTGTCGCTCACCGCATGATTGAGGCGCACCGCCAACATCATTCGGACGGAAGCAGTCTGCTGGACCTGATGCTGGCTGCCTCGCCTGACCGTAGCCCCGCGTCGGAGAAGTCGCTTCGCGATCAGGTCATCACCATCTTCCTCGCTGGTTATGAGACCGTGGCCAATGCGCTGTCCTGGACCTGGTATCTGCTCTCGCAGAATCCTGAGTGCGAGCGCCGCTTCCACCAGGAGATCGACCGGGAGTTGCAAGGGCGCTTGCCAGCCTATGAAGACGTTCCCCGACTGCGCCACGTGGAGATGGTGATGGCGGAGTCGATGCGACTCTATCCGCCGGCGTGGGCGATGGGACGATACGCACTCAATGATTTTCAACTGGGCGAATTCTTCCTACCAGCTGGGACCACGGTTCTGATGAGCCAATTCATCACCCATCGGGATCCACGCTTCTTTCCTGATCCGCTGCGTTTCGACCCCGAGCGCTTTACGCCCGAGGCGAAGGCCCGGCGCGCAAAGTTCACTTACTTTCCCTTCGGAGCGGGATTCCGCCAGTGCATCGGCGAGTCTTTCGCGTGGATGGAGGGAGTGCTGCTGCTGGCAACGCTGGGGCAGAAGTGGAAACTGAGGCTTGTTCCTGCTCACCCTGTCGAGCCAGAGCCTCTGATCACGTTGCGTCCCAAGCATGGGATGCGGATGCACCTCGAAGCTCGCGTCTGATTATTTGGCGGCGAGGTACATCTCTGCGACATGCTGACTGATCTTGCCTGGTTCCGCGCCGGAGAGGTTCGAAAGCGCAACCACCGTTAGTTGATCGTCCACGTAACGATCGATCGCAGTTTGAAATCCCTGCCACGCGCCGTCGTGGTGAATGCAGCGATGTCCGTGCCGGTCATCGATAAACCAGCCGAAACCGTAGTGGCCTTTGTTGGGCTGACCATCTTTGAGCTTCGCGATGGTCCACATCTGGTCCAGGCTTGATTTCTTCAGCAACTTCTCGGTGTAGAGCGCAGCGTCCCACTTGGCCAGGTCGAGAATGGAAAAGTAGAGGCTGCCATCGGCCGTAGTGTTGATCATGGGCGCTACCCATTCCTGATTTTTCAGTTCGCCTTTCACCAGCCGGTATCCGGCCGAGCGGTTGGGAACGATGTCGGCTTCGCTGATGATGCGGGTTGAGTTCATCTCCAGCGGACGGAAGATCCGCTGCTGCAGAAAGTCACCGTAGAATTCGCCCGTGACGCGGTGAATCAGAATTCCGAGGGTGAGAAAGCCAAGATTGCTGTAGGCCCACTTCGTGCCGGGCTCATAGGAAAGCGGAAGGCTCTCGACGAGCTTGAGGAGTTCGTCCTCGGACCAGTCCTTGCGAAAATCGAATTTCTCCGGATAGTCGCCAAAGCCCGCGCTGTGGCTCAGCAACTCGCCTACGGTGACATTGCTCCAGGCCTTTGGGGCGTCTGGGAAATACTTGCTGAGCGGGTCCTCAAGGCCGATTTTCCCTTCGTCCACGAGCATCATCACGGCGGAAGCGGTGAATTGCTTGCCGACAGAGCCGGACTGAAAGATCGTCTCGGGCTTGGCCGGCACTTGCAATTCAACATTGGCCAATCCGAATCCCTTGGCGAGAACGATCTTTCCACCCTTCGCAACGAGCAGCGACAGGCCGGGAATGTGCTGCCGCTGCATCTCGCTTTTCACATAGGCCTCGACCGATGCGGTATCGAGCGACTGGGCGAACGCAATCGTGGAAGCAAAGAGAAACCACGAGATCGGAAGGTAGAAGAATCGACGCAGAGTCACGGAGTAAGTTGGCAACGTGGTCCTGAGTCTATAGACAAAGGACGTCTACCCACAAGAACTCAACGGGGTGGAAGGAGAGAACGGCAAACCTGCACACCACATTCCCTGGACGAAAATGGGGCGTGACTCTTGGCGAGGCGTGCTCAAGACCGGATTCGCACACTAGAGCGAGACCGTTCAGGTCACGGCACGGGCTACGGTTCTACGCCTTCTATTCTTCACGCAACGCCAAGAGCGGGTCGACTCGACTCGACTTGCGAGCAGGCAGATAGCATGCCAATAGTGCCACAGATCCCAGGAGGAGCGGCGCCCCGAATAGGACGATGGGATCTGATGCATTGGAAGCCGTTACCTGCCCTACGCTGGAATTCATCGCGGAGAGCATGCGAGAACCTGCCCAGGCACAACCTAGTCCGATGGTCGTACCTATTCCTGTTAGCAGCATCCCCTGTTTCATCACAGTCGTGACCACATCACCCTTGCGAGCGCCCAGCGCCATGCGGAT
The DNA here is from genome assembly GCA_963836945.1 of uncultured Acidobacteriota bacterium. Classification (GTDB taxonomy): domain Bacteria; phylum Acidobacteriota; class Terriglobia; order Terriglobales; family Acidobacteriaceae; genus Sulfotelmatobacter. Next base: position 61,796 of record CAWILL010000014.1, on the reverse strand, counting down.
CCCAATCTCGCGCCGCCGTTGCACCACAGAATACGCCGTCATCCCTGCCAGACCCACCGAAGCTAGTACAATCCCGAATATTCCAATAATCCCGTATGTCCAGGCAGCCGAGCGCAAGGGAGCGATGAAGTCGGCGATGTGTTCGTTCATACTGCGCGCGTCAAACAGCACCGCATTTGCATCGAGCGCCGAGATTTCGCGGCGCAGCAACTCCAGAATGTTATTTCCTGGAGCTGCGTGCACAATCAAAGTTATTCCCTGCAGTGAAGGGCTAGAAATATCTGCGTTGCGCAAGGGGAAGTAAACTGCGGGACGCCTCTTGTGGATGACTAAATCATTTGCAACATCTCCGGCTACCCCGATGACCTCATAGGTTCGCGGCGAATCCTTCGGCACTGCGGGACGGTAGTCCATAGACCCCGGCATTATCTTGGGCGCAAATGCTTCGGCGTTCTCGATCTGGATTCTTCGCCCAAGCGGGTTCTGCCCAACCCAACACTCGCGTACCAGTTCCTCGCTTACAATTACAGCGGTCGAATTGTTGTTGTCATCTCCGCTGCGAAACCCTCGGCCCTGCATAATCGGTATGCCAGTCGTGTCGAAGTAGTCTTTGCCGACGGTGTATTTCACAGCATCGTGTACCGCCTGCGAATTATCTGTTCCAGAGATGGGCTCGGAGAAGCGAAGTCCGGTGATGCCCAGAGAAACCGGTATGGTTTCTGTGAGAGTAGCTGAGCTTACGGCTGGTATTGTCTTAACGCGCTCCAGGACTTTATGAAGGAAAGCTGCGGCTTGATCTCCGGAGTAACCGTCGCGTACTGGGTCGAGCGAAACTAGGTATAAACCTCGAGGATTAAAGCCCGCCTGAATCCCTAGCGCAGTCTGGATACCGAGCGAGAGTAACCCGAGAATCACAAGCAGCGTCAGCGACCCGGCGACCTGAGCAACCATCAACCCGTTCCGCATTGTCAGACGCCGGAAACGAGGCACTAAAACTGTTCCCGCTTCCTTCAATGCCGGTACGAGGTTTTCTTGGGTAACTCGGATTGCGGGTACCAGCCCGAATCCTAATCCGGCAACAGCGGTGATTGCGAGAGTAAGCAACAGCACTCTCCAGTCAGGCCGCATGTCGTAACTGACCGGGATAGGAAACGGCATTCTGAGGTGAGAACTTAGATCCATCAGCCAGATCGACATCGCGAAACCGAGCGCGCCTGCACCAGTGGCAATAAGCATGCTCTCGGTTCCTAATAGGCGGAGAATGCGGCCTCGACCTGCGCCGAGAGCAAGCCGAACCGCAATTTCTCTACGCCGCTGGGTACTACGTGCGAGCATCATGTTGGCCACATTGGCACAAGCGATCAGCACGACTAGTCCCGCCATAATTAGAAAGAAGGACGTAAAGAAGGGGAGATCCTGTTTGCGAAGCGGGAGAAGCTTTCCTCCTTCAGACAATGTCACGTGCCGCCCTTTGTGCAGATTCGACGGTATACCGTTATCGAGTTCAAGTTGCTTCGCAACTGCGTCCAGTTCAGACTCGGCACGCTCGTTATTAATGCCGCGTTTCAATCGTCCGATTGCGTGAAACAGGGCTAGATCGTTACGTTTTAAGGCGTCATTTCCCAACTCAGGAGCCAATTGGCTATCCACAGTGACTGGTATCCATATGTCAGCGACATAGAGCGCAGGAGATGCGCCCAGAAAGTTTTTCGGCCCGATTCCGACAACAGTGCAAGGGCGTCCGTTCACCTGAAGCGTCTTACCGACGACAACCGCACGTCCTAGCTGTTCTTCCCACAATCGGTAACTGAGGACAACCTCTGGCGTGGTCCCGACTTCTTCTTCCGCTGCTCCGAAGAGGCGCCCAATAGCAGGTGCGACACCAAGCGTTGAAAAGTAAGAACCACTGACAAGATGCCCCCAGATTCGCTCCTTGTGCCCGGCAAACCAAAGCGTGAAGGGTACCGGAGCGATGTAGGCTGCGGCTGCAACAAACACATCGCTGCGTTCGCGGTAGCGTTTGAACTCCGGATAAGTGACAGGCAATTCCAGCGCGACTAATTCATCCGGTTTCGAGACGACTGGCAAGTTACGCAACACAATGCCATTCATCTCGCTGAATGCGCAGGCCGCAATACAGATCCCCATGCTTAGAGACAGCAGCGCAACCACCGTGAACCCCGGAGACGCGACAAGAGCTCGTGCGGATCGAGTGATATCTCGTCCAAAATCAGCCAGGTATCTTTTCGATTTCAGCATGATCGAATTCCTCAGATATCGAGCGGAATCACCTCAATTAACGAGTTCAAATTGTAGTTCCTTTGGCATCGTTCGGAATGGAACAACGTTTGAGCGGCATCGGGAAGTAGCGGGAGGCTCCCTCGTGCGTTCGTGCGAAGGTCGTGGGGAATCGGTCATGGCGAGGGTGTGGCAGTCTTGCCGTTCCCTCCTTCCACCCCCACAAGAACTCAATGGGGCGGAAGGAGGGCGTTCGTTGACGAAAGCTCGCGACGAGAAGGTTTGACGCCGAAACCCGGTCTTCGCCTTCTTCAAAATCAATTATTCATAATGAAGAGATACGAGTGGGTCCACTTTCGTGGCTCGGTGGGCTGGAAATAAGGATGCTGTCAGACCAACAATGACGACTAGAGTTGCGACGACAGAGAATGTCCAGGGGTCCATGGTTGAAACCCCCCAGATTTGGCTGGCCATTAAACGCATTACAGCACTGCTTACTGCCAGGCCGGCAACCGTGCCTGCGACAATTAAAGTTAAGCCCTTCTTAAGCACCATCCGCAGAACATCGCTCCGTTGAGCTCCCATCGCCAATCGGATCCCAATCTCGTGGGTCTGTAATGAAACCCTATATGCCGTGACGCTAAAAATGCCAATCACAACCAGCAACAATCCTGTGATCCCGAACGTTCCGAGAATGATCAGACTGAATTGCGGTCCGGCATAATACGAACTCTTAAGAATGTTTTCCATTGGTCCGACTTCGGAGATAGCAACTTCTGAATCCACGGCGGCTATCGTGCGACTCAGACTTGGAAGAACGAGGTTTGCGCTTCCCGCTGTCCTCACCATGATCCCGCGTGGCCCCGTGCCACTGACCGTATGAGGAAAATATACTTCTGGCCTCGGCGCTTCCTGCAAGCCGGTGTTCTTCGCATCCGCGATGACGCCGATTATTTCGAAATAAGCATCTCGCGGCCAATCCGTCGCCCATTGTTCGAGAGTCGTGAACTTTATCCTCTGACCGATGGGATCTTCGTTCCCGAAGTAATTGCGTTCAAACGTTTGGTTGATAACGGTCACATGTCGAGCTAACTCGACTTCACTTCGCGTAAGCAGCCTGCCGCGTAGCAAGCGTCGACCCAAGGTTTGAAAATATCCCTCACTACACATGTCAAACGTTGTGCCCCAAGGCTCGGAATGTGTTTTCCCCGGTACTACAATCTCGGTCCACCCGAAAGAATAAGGCGGGAAAGAGGTAGCCTCAGTAGAAGCGATGACTCCGGGAATGGCCGCCACTCGGTCAAGTACTTTTTCAAAATAGTCTCTTTTCGCGTCGGCAGTATCGTACCGGCCCTCAGGCAGGGATAGTCGCGCATAAGCAACACTCGCGGGATTGAAACCAATGTCCACTCGTTCAAGAGCGCGGAGTGTGCGCACCATGAGCCCCGTACCCGTCAACAACACAATCGATAATGCGACTTCGACAACGACCAGAATGGAGCGCAATTTCCCGTGCTGAAAGCCGCCACTTGCCCCCTTAGCGCTTCCCGCAAGGCCAACGCACAAGTCGCGCCTTACCAGATGGAGGGCAGGTGCGAGACCGCAGACAAAAATGGCAAGAACCGACACTCCCACAGCAAGCAGCAGCGTCTCTGATCGGAGTGATATGGCCACTTCGGCAGGGATCGTATCAGGAGGAATCGCGGCTATCATCCCCTTCAATCCGAGAAACGCGAACAAGCACCCGCAAATACAACTACCAGCCGCCAAGAGGCCGCTCTCAACCAACAATTGCCTTACCAAGCGAGAACGTGTCGCGCCTATCGACGCACGGATCGCTATCTCCTTTTCACGTACTGTCGCTCGCGCGAGCAGAAGATTTGCAACATTGCTGCAGGCAATGAGAAGCAGTATGAAAACTGCCGCCACCATCGCAAAGAGAGTTGCTTTGAAATGCCCAACAGAGTCATCCCTCAAGGAATTGACCACTAGCTTGTAGTTGGCGCGAAACCAAGCGGGATAATCTTTTTCCGACAACTTCGCAATCGCGCCAAGGTCAGCGGAGGCAGCTTGGAGGCTGACATTCCGTTTGAGGCGTCCGATGGTCAACAACTCGTTAGGTTGAGCGCCAAATCCACTGATGAAACTGGATCTGTTTAGGTCTGTCGGAATCCAGACTTCACAGCCACCGAATCGGAATCGCGGAGGCATGATGGCCACCAAGGTCCTAGGTACTCCGTTGAGATTCAGTGAAGCTCCTAGTATTTTCGGATCTCGATTGAAGAGACTGGCCCAAACTGTGTCACTCATCGCAAACGCGGGGGGTGAATCAGGCTTTCCATCTTGAAGCGTAATCTGGCGGCCAAGGAACGGCTTGATGCCAAGTAATTCAAAAGTATTTGCGGTCACCCAGCAGCCCAGCAATTGTTGAGTGGGTACCCCATTTCCCTTATAGCGGACACCGAAATAGGCAAGCGCACCAAGATCTTCGAACGTATGGTTTTGCTCTTTGAAATCCAGGAATACGGGGACAGGAAAACGCGTAATCGAGTTGGAAATCGAGGGAGTTGCTAACCGGTCAGCGCTCTTATACGGGAAAGGGTTCAGCAGGACGGTATCGACCACGCTAGCAATCACGGTTGCCGCCCCTATGCCGAGGGCAAGAGTCAAAATGGCGAGGATCGTAAAACCGGGGTTCTTCCCCAACATCCGCAGGCCGCAGCGAAGGTCGTGCCAAATGCTCACCATCTTTACGCGCTCCAGGACGAAATGCCTGACTGATTTCTATATTCCTTGAGGGATTCTAGGGCAAGCTTTTTTGTCAAGCTGCGGCGCGGATGGTGTGGCAGTTTTGCCGTTCTCTCCTTCCCCCCCACAAGAACTCGACTCGACTCAATCGGTTTGTGGATGCCGGCCGTAGCGCAGTTTGCGGACCAGATAATACTCGTTGATGGGGCGATCGTCCGTGAGCGCCGGCGTGTCGGGAGAGGCGGCGATCAACGAGTCCAGAGTCAGTTCTCCCTGGAGCAGATCATCCAACTGCGCAGAAGCCCTCTCACTGAGTCCTACCGGACCGGCAGGCGCCCACTCCGTCAAGTCCTCGAGCGCGCTCGTGGGCATACGCGTCACGATTTGCTCCGTGGTGACAACGGGGAGAGGCCGCTCGCTGCACAAGAAATGAACGCCAAACTCATTCGCAAAAGCGCGCACAAATGGAAACGAGTTGCGTAACGATCGTGTGACAGCGGCGGTGTCCACCGGATCATCATCAGCGGTAGCCGGAAGCCATTGCTGCAAGATTCCTTCAGGCTTTAAGCGTCGCCGTGCTGCCCGGTAAAACTCCTCTGAGTAAAGCAAGCTCGATGACGCCGCGCTGAGCGGCGGAGGAGGATCAATTGTGATCACGTCATATTGGTCACGCGTCCGTTCCAGATAACGGCGGCCGTCGTCGATTACGACGTGCGACATCGGCGAGCTCATAATCTGTTCGGCATCGCTGTGGTAAAAGCCAAACAACCGCGGAACACTGGGCACGAGTTCGACCACCGTCACGGGAACATTCCAAGAGCGCATGGAACGGAAAGTCGTTCCCATGCCAAAACAAATCACGAGTGCCTTCTCCGGCGGGCGGCTGAGGAACGCCATGGGAAGGTGGGCCATGATCTTGGTAATTGGAGTGAGTGAAGTAATACCGTAGCCGTTAATCAGGAGCTGCTTGTTCATGCCAGTGCCGGACGCAATGACAGTCGCAGTTGAGTCCCGAAGCACTTTCTGGTCGCTCGTCTCTTCGTCGAGTCCCCTTCCTGCAGTGAGCAACACAAATGCCAGAGCTAGAGAGACGAAGATCGGCACACGGATGCTTGCCGCCTTGTTGCGAGCCGGGAACAATTGGGCGAGGGCGATGACAAACCATGGCGCAGTGAGTCCGATCAGCGCCCAGCGCCCCGCCATAAACGGGAGCAACATAAATCCCGCGAGCAGTGGTCCGAGAATACAGCCTGCAATATTGACGGCATATGCAAACCCGGCCTTGCTGGAATTACCTGCCGAAAAACGATCGAGCAGCATGGGTGTGACAAAGCCCAGCAGTCCGGTAAAGGGAGAGAGCCCTAGCACTAAACGAAGAAGTCTCGACAGTTGAATGTCCGGGTTGGTGAGGACCAGGGGAAGCAATGCTGCGGCGGCGAGAATACTCCATATTGCCGGATTTTCCCGCCACTCCAGCGAAGTCCATCGCCGATAGATCAGGGAACCAACAAACGTTGCCAGCAGGTACACCGAAAGAATCGAAGCAAACGAATAAACCACGGTGCCCATAAACGGCGTGTATTGACGGACCCAGATGACCTCCATTGCCATCGAAGTCAGACCACTCAAAAACAGAAGCGCAAGGATGCCGCGGTCGCCGGCATTCGAAATTGGTGGAGTGCTGAACGCAACCGGTGAAGTTTCTTGAGATACCCGCTGTGTCAGAGGCCCTCGGGAGAGTGCCAGGGCTGAAATGGCGATCAGCCCGTTGCAGGCGGCACCAGTCTTGAGAGTTCCGCGAAATCCAAGCCACTCGATCAGAAGCAGCGGCAATGCGGTTCCAGCCACGGCGCCCGCAACGTTTGCCATGTAGAGATAGCTAAATGAGCGGCGCGATTCACTGGGCAGCGTCTGCCGGATGGCGCGCATCCCAACCGGAAGGGTGGTCCCCATCAAACAGCAGCCCGGCAGCAGGGTGAGCGCCACCAGGAAACCGGCGAGCCAATAGTAGCCGGAAGAAGAATGTAGGGCGGTGTTCTGCAGGGTATGACCGCTCCAGACGAGCGCGTAAGGGACAGCTAGGCCCAAGCCAGCAATCACTAATTCAATCAGCGCGTAGAGTCGAAGCGCAGGTAAGCGATTACCGTTCAGCCACTTGCCGCTGATCCACGAGCCCAGGCCCAGACCCGCCATGAAGATCGAAAGAACGATTGACACCATCGCGGTGGTTACGCCGAATTGCGCCATGGACAGGCGCAACCAGATCAGCTCGTAGAGAATGCTGCAGAAACCCGACAGGAAAAAAAAGATAAAGTACCAAGTCAAGGCGCCCTCGAGTACCCGCAGCCCGCTGCAGAATGAACTTGCTGCTTCGAATATAGAGGAACGAGTCTAGAGAGAATGATGGCGTCAGGCAAGTGAATGCGCAGGTCCGGCGGTTTGGAGATTACCAGCGAGAGCAAGGAATTGCAGTTTGGATGCAGCTATTTTTGTCCGGCGGACATGTTGTCCAGGCGGTGCGTACCGGAGCGCCGGAGGGCAAACATAATCCCCCACCCGATCAGTCCGGCAGCATAGAAGAACGCGAAGAATAGCGGGAGTCCCCCTAACAGAATCGAGTGCACGGGCTGAATGTGAATGGGGAGCGGCGGATCAATGTTGGGCACCGAGGCAGCTATGTCCTCGCCTTGCTTGATGGCCGTCACCACACAGGCAAGAATGAGGGTCATGAATACAATCGTCGTTTTTGGAAAACGGAATCCGTTGCGCATATTAAACCTCCCGGTTGCAAGGGATAGACCATCTTGAATTTCGATCCATGCGCGAAAATGCTCGTGGAGCGCGCCATTCACCAGGCCTGTAATTTCCCGGGCGAAGAAGCGGCCCCGCGCCAGCAATTTCTTCTTCGTGTGATCGTCACTTTCTTCGCGCAAAACCGCCAGCATTTCTTCCCCGAATAGTTCCCGGTGTTCAGCGGGATACAGACGCAGCAGCTTTCGGTAGACAGTGAGCATCATCAACTCTCTTTCGCCGCAACTCGCAGAGTCGCCAGCCGCGTGAGGTTCTTCATCCGGTCGATCTCTCCCTGCAGGTTGCGGCGTCCCTGTGGCGTCAGGCGGTACGCTTGGCGTCCCCTGGAAGTCTCCTCCTCTTCGAAGCGCTCGATCCAATCATCGTCTAATAATCGTCGAAGTGCGCCGTACAACGTGCCGGTGCTGAGGACCACGCGTCCGTCGCTCATGCGTTCGACGTCTTTCAGGATCGAGTAGCCGTGCTGGGGTTGTCCCGCCAGGCTCAGCAGAATCAGCAGGACGGGTTCGGACAAGGGCAGGCTTTCGATTATGGCTTTTGGCGACATGTCGTATAGCGTCATATTGGCACCGGAGTGGATTTGTGTCAAGCGAAAAGGAACCATTGTGGTCGCGGACGCATTTCGTCCGGGTGCTTGCATGTATGAGGCCGTCATGAATGAGTTGGTGACCTTGCGGACGGGTTCCTGCTCGGGGGCGCTCGCTTCGCTTCACTGGACGGACGAAGGCGTCCGTCCCCACACGTTGCGTTTACCTCACGGACTCCATCACTGAGTTAGGGTTAGCTGCTTGCCGGAATAGTCGACAACTTTGTCTGTCTGGTCGGCGGGGTTCACGCCGACGCCGTGGTTTTCACGGACAAACACTACGTGGAAGGAGCGATTCTCCAGCATGCCCGGGAACTGTCCTTTCCGATCGCCAATGGTCAGGCTGTGAGCCGAATCATTCCAATGAAGCGGGATTGTCGCGTAGTCGCCCTTCTCGTAGTTGTAGGTGTCGTTCTCGTCTTCGTAGATGGTGAAGTCGCCGTCAGCGCCGGAGTAGACGCGCAGTTCGATGGGGTCGGCAGGTTTTTCCGTGGACCACTCTTCCTCCGGCCCAAGGGGCAGAATCGACCCAGCGCGCACATATAAGGGCAAGCGATCGAGGGGAGTAATGGCGTTGATCATTCGGCCGCCTTCAATTGTGCCGCCCGTCCAGAAGTCGTACCACTTGGCCTGGGGCAGATAGACAGGTCGCGTCGTGGATGCGGGCTCGGTCACCGGATTCACCAGGAATGCCGGTCCGTACATGAATTGATCGCCGATGTTGTCGGCCCGGGGATCAGTGCGGAAATCCATCACCAGCGGCCGCATCGGCGTGTAGCTCTCGCTGGTCGTCTTCCACGCAAGCGAATAAATGTATGGCAGCATGCGATAGCGCAGGCGGTCGAAGGTGACAAGGATCTTTTGCGCATCCGGGCCGTACGACCATAGTTCATTCTCGTCGGGATTGCGCGTGCCGTGAACGCGCAGAATCGGGTTGAATGTAGCGTACTGGAACCAGCGCACGAACAACTCGCGGAACGCCGGATCAGCGGGGCTGCCGAATACAAATCCGCCGATATCGGTGGTCCAGTAAGGAATCCCGGAAACCGCGAAGTTCAATCCTGCCGGAATCTGACGGCGATAGCTGAACCAATCGGAGTTGATGTCGCCCGACCATGCGGTCACAGCATTGCGCTGCGAACCGGCAAACGCGGATCGCGACAAAATGTAAACGCGCTTCTGGTCTGACGCGCTGCGCTGTCCCTGATACACGGCCCCGGTATCCAACAGCGGATATGCATTCACATACCGGTCGCCACTGCCGGCCGCAAGCTTGTGGTGCAGCAGAATATTTTCTTCCTGGCCTTCGGTTTCGGGTTCAGTCGTATCCATCCACCAGGCATCAGCGCCGATGCTGGATAGTCCTTTGTTCACGAGGTCCCAATAATATTTGCGCGCCTCGGGGCTGGTCGCGTCATACACGGCCATTGCGTCGGTGTGATAGGGCGGTTTTGCATACTTGAACTTGTCGACGAACCATCCCTTGCTGTTCATGTAATCGTAGTTCGTCGAGCCAGGCTCGAAGAAAGGCCAGATGGAAATCATGAGGTGGAAGTTCTCGGCGTGGAGCTCGTCGATCATCGCCTCCGGGTTAGGATAATTCTTGTTGAAAACGAATTCTCCCTTGCGATTCCACCAGAACCAGTCCTGCACGATGTTGTCGACGGCGATGCGCAGGTCGCGATACTTCTTTGCGACTCCCAGGATTTCGTCCTGCGACTTATAGCGGTTCTTGCATTGCCAGAATCCATACGCCCACTTGCCGAACATGGGAGCCTGTCCGGTCAGCTCGCGATATCCGGCGATGATCTTGTCGAACTCGGGTCCGTAGAGAAAGTAGTAGTCGATGACGTCGGCAACTTCCGAGCTGATGTACAGATAATTCGCAAAGCGGTTGTTGAAGCGGCTGCGAGACATGTTGTTCCAGAAGATCCCGTAGCCTTTGCTCGATACCATCAGCGGGATGGAGATATTGCTGTTGTCCTGCACGATGTCGACCGACTCGCCGCGATAGTTCCACACGCCGGACTGGTGTTGTCCGAGGCCATAGAGTCCCTCGTGCGAACCGTACACATTGATGAATGATTCGGCGCGGTAGGTGTCTTCGCCGTTTACTTTTTCGGCTCGCATGCTGCGGGAGGCTTCTTGCACCAGAGGAGTCCCGTTCCAATCGGCGTAAACGATGGCGCCGTCTTTCTTCGTGACAGTCATCTTGAGCGAGGAAGTGCTGACAGTGACTGCATCGTCTCCGGACTGCATGCTCCACTTGGCCGTGGGCCAACTGTCCTTGATCACCACGAAGTCGGTTCGCTTGGGAAATGTTGCCGTTGGCGAATACAGAACTCGAATGATTGAGTCCGAACAGACTTGCAGCTTCAACGTTCCAGTTCCCATGGTGAAGACAACGCCGTCGGCCTCCTGCTGAACCTTTCGAACCGGGTTCATCGGGGTCCACTGGGCGTCGGCGTGGTTCATTGCCAGAAAGCTGATTCCGGTCGCGAGTAAGAAGAAAAATTGGATGGCGCGTTTCATTCGACTTCGTCTCCCGAAGTGGCTAAGATCACCGTAAACGTTTACGGAAATGTAACCGCGAAGGATAGCACGGAAGCGATTTTGCGGGTGTGATTCGAGCACCCGGCGTCAGTCGCTAAGATGGTGCAAAATTCACAGCCTATTAACCGCAGCTTCGATCAAACCGTTTATGCTTAGCCGTTGGCGATCCGATCCCAGAATTGGCAGAGTAACGGCGATGGCCCCGCACGAGCACCGCGTCGCCCGCGTTCTCGCCCGGCGGACATATCCATGAGTACAGCAGTCAAGAGCCCGAATCCTGAACCGGCTCATCATTACATCGTGCGCCGCACGGTCGAGGCCTGCCACATGGCCAAAGAAGCCGCGGGCGCGGCAGCCGAAGGCATTGCGACTGGATCCAGCGTGCTGCTGAATTCTCTGCGCCAGCGCGAGCGGGAACTCGATACCCTCGACCTGGAAATCGACAATGGCGTGACCACCGCCATCACTGAGGTCGGACCCGCGGAAGCGAGGGAGTTGCTCGCCTGCATGAAGTTCATGATCGGTCTGGAGCGCATTGGCGATCTGCTGCTCAGTTTCGCTAACAGCGCCCAGTCGGTGAGCGGGCGGATCGACTCGGAAGATACCCGCGATCTTACGCAGATGGCGACGATACTCGAGAAGATGCTCACCGATTGCGGCGATGCGTTCTCCAAGAGAGATGTCAGCACGGCAGTGGAAGTCTTGCGGGCCGACGCAGAGATGGACCGCCTGCGCAATCTCATCTTCCTGCGGCACATTGAGAATCCGGAAAATATTCATCGGCAGGCGAGCCTGCAGGTGATTTTTATGACGCAGTCGCTGGAACGCGCCGGAGACCACGCGAAAAATCTTGCTGAAGAGGTCTGCCACTTCGTGAGCGGACGCCCCGTCCGCCATGTGCTCATCTCCTATGACAAACCGGTCGAGCAAATGTTCATCGATTATTTGAGACGGCGCGAGCATAAGGGATAGTTTCCGCCGACAGTTTTCTCCGCCGACCATGCCGTTTCCGCTCTTGTAAATCGTGCTCGAGTGCGTCACCTTGTTCTCTGCTCTGCCCGGAGTTGAGGAAAACGCGAGGCGATCCCTATGAGGTATGCATTCCTGGTTGAGACATACGCAACAGAACGGATCAAAGTTGTAAGTGTGTGGAGCGAGTTCAGTGATCAGGATTTGTCTGTCCGGCCGAGGGGTGGCGACCCGCGGGGGCGGAGCGTAGTGGAGCAAATGGTGCATCAGTGCGTTAGCGAAGACTTGTGGTTTCGGAACATGCTGGGGATCGATGTGGGCGCGCCTCCGTTGCCGAAGCAGGAGACCCGGACGGACTTCATCGAGCGATACGTGCAAGACAGCGGAAAGCGACTGGCGGCGCTGCAAGCGAAAGATGAATGGTGGTGGGAGGAAGAGGTCAAATTCTTTGACGTGGGACGCTCGCGGGCGTGGGTCATGGTGCGGAGGGTTGCGCATACCTCGCATCATCGCGGACAGATGATGGCTATGCTTCGCATGCTGGGCCGGGAGATTCACAGCAACTATGGCCCCACGGCGGATACCGGCGGGTTGATGGCCAATCACGCGCCGACGATTTATGCGTACGGAAGCTTGGAGGAGTTGTTGAGGGGCGAGCCTTCGGCGAAGTTGCCGGGAGGTAGTGGGAAGCCGGTGACGGAGCGGCCGCCGCGGTGAGGGAAAGGTTCGTTGAGCGCCGTCCATCGGGGGCGGGCCAGCCTCGCCACATAAAACCTCGCCTCGCTGTGCTTCGGCGGACAGCCGAGGCGGCTGTCGCTACCTGAGTCCTGTTCTTACTTGATCGTGAACGCCAGAGTCAGTAGCGTCTTCTGTTCGACTTCGTGTGCCTTCGCACTGCCCGTTGCGGGACTTGCGCCGGAGCTGCGCTTTACTGTCAGGACTGGGCGGTCTCCTGCGATTCGCTTTAGGCGCGGGAGCATGTTGAACATGGCTCCCATGTTCGCGGGTTCTTCCTGCACCCAGACGATGTCGGCGTTCTTGCCGTGGCGGTCGAACTCGGCAATGACTTCCTGTTCGGGGAATGGGTAGAGCTGTTCGAGGAATACGATCGCCGTGCTGGTGTCTTTTCTCTTCTTTCGTTCGGCCTGAAGTTCGTGACCGATTTTGCCGGTGCAGATCAGGATGCGTTCAGCTTCTCCGACCGTCGTGTCGGGGATGACGTTCAGGAAATTCTTGTGCGTGAAATCTTCAATCGGAGAACTCGCGTCGGGGTGGCGCAGCATGCTTTTGGGTGTGAACACGATGAGCGGTTTGCGCCAATGGCGCAGCGCCTGCCGGCGTAAGAGGTGGAAATACTGCACAGCGTTCGAGGGCTGTGCAATCTGGATGTTGTGCTTCGCGGCCAGCTGGATGAAGCGTTCGATTCGAGCGCTTGAGTGCTCAGGTCCCTGGCCTTCGTAGCCATGCGGCAGGAGCATCACGAGACCGGAAAGGAGATTCCACTTCGCTTCTCCGGCGCTGATGAACTGATCGATGATCGCCTGTGCGACGTTAACGAAGTCTCCGAACTGGGCTTCCCAAAGAACCAGAGACTCGGGATAGTCGCGGCTGTATCCGTATTCGAAGCCGAGGACGCCTGCCTCGGAAAGCGTCGAGTTGTAGATTTCACAGCGAGCCTGGTCAGCGGCGATGTTTTCGAGCGGAACGTATTCGTTTTCGTTCTCGATGTCGATCAGCACCGAGTGACGCTGGTTGAAGGTGCCGCGGCGGGAATCCTGCCCTGACATGCGCACATGCGTGCCGGTTTTCACCAGGCTCGCGAAAGCCAAAGCTTCTGCCATCCCATAGTCAACCGGGCGCTTGCCGACTCCCATCTCAGCGCGCTGCTCCAGCAGCTTTTTCACTTTCGGGTGGATGTGAAAACTTTCGGGATACGTCGTGAGACGGGTGGCGAGTTCCGCCAACTCTTCGGAAGGGAGTCCGGTCTCGACTTCATACTCGTCGCGATGCAGGCCTCCGAAGTACTTACCCCAATACTTGGGGAGTTCGCGCAGAAGCGGCTTGTGCTTGATGCTGCCGGCTTTTTTCTGTGCCGCCTCAAACTCGGCGCGGATGGCGTCGGCTTTTGCCTGCGCCTCCGCATCGCCGATATCATCCGCGTAAATCTGCCACAGTGGCGGGTGATCTTTAATCTTTTTGTAAAGCAGCGGCTGGGTGATGGTGGGATCGTCCACCTCACTGTGGCCATGCCGGCGGTAGCCGATGAGATCAATCACAACGTCGGTGCCGAACTGATAGCGGTATTCGGTAGCCAGGCGGGCGACGCGGACGACGGCATCGACATCCTCGGCGTTGACGTGGAAGATCGGGATCGACTGGCGCCGCGCGATGCAGGCGGCGAAGCGCGTCGAATGCTCTTCGGTGTAACTCGTCGTGAAGCCGAGAAGATTGTTGACCACGACGTGAATCGTGCCGCCCACGGTGTATCCCGGCAAGTCGGCGTAGTTCATGGTCTCGGCGAGAACTCCCTGGCCGGCGAACGCGGCATCGCCGTGCACCAGCAGCGGAAGGTATTTCTCGCGTCCGCCTTCGCCGGTGCGGTCCTGCTTGGCGCGCGTCCGTCCTACCGTTACGGGGTCGACGGCTTCCAGGTGACTCGGATTGGAGACAAGGTGAATGTGAACCTTGCCGCCGCTTCGGGTGACGTATTCGCCGGTGGCGCCCATGTGGTACTTCACGTCTCCAGAGCCGAGGACACTGCGCGGGTCGACATCCTCAAATCCAGCGAAGATTTCTTGCGGCGGGCGCTTGGCAACGTGCGCAATCACGTTGAGCCGGCCGCGGTGGCTCATACCCATGACTAGCTCGACCGCGCCCAGGTGTGATGCGGAATCCAGAACCTCATCGACTAACGGGATGAGCGCAGTGGTGCCTTCGAGCGAGAAGCGTTTGCTTCCGAGATACCGCTGCTGCATCACTTGCTCGAAGATGTCGGCGCGGATGAGCAAATCGAGAATGCGGGCCTGATCCTCGGCGGGCGGTTCGGATTCCATACGCTCGTAGATCCACTGGCGCCGCTCGGGAGAGTAGATGTGGTTGATTTCAACGCCGATGGTGCTGGAGTAGATGGCGCGCGCCTCGCGGGGGTACGCGCCGTCACGTTCGAGTTCGGGCGTGGGGCGGGGGCGCAGAAAGCCGAGCGGATCCAGGTCGCCTTCGAGATATCCCCATTGACGGTAGGCGTTGAAAACTCGTTCACGTTCCGGGTTGGAACCATTGGTCGAGGCGCGATCAACGACCGCGCCGGATGGCTTCGTTTTCGGGGTCATAAGAGTGCTGGTTCTAGGATAAAGGATGCGGGCGAAACCCAAAAGCTTCAACGCGCATCGGGCTCAAGGGTGGAACCACTAAGTCAAAGGCCCCACTCCTCATGCGCAAAACGCGCGAGAAGCGGGGCCTCTGTCAATCCCGGCCAGCTTTATCAATCGTGGTGGAAGTTGAACACGTCCATCATGTCGCTGATGGCGGGGCGGTTCAGTGGGACGTAGGGATTTTGCTCGCTGGCAATCGGGTTCGGGAAATTGTCACGGCTACGCGCGGTTAGCGGCGACAACTTCCAGTTCGCCTCGATGAACTTCAAAATCGAAACGTGGTCAGCATAGGCATGGGAAATATGCCCGGGCCGGGTGTATTTCGAAACGACCAGTGTGGGGATCCTGGTGCCGTCCCCGAAATAGTCCAGGGGCTGGATGTAGCCGGAGTCGTAGTAGCCGCCGCCCTCGTCGAAGGTGACGATAATGGCGGTGCTGTTCCACAATTCCCGGTTGGCCCGAACGCCGGTCACGATCTTCTTCACGAATCCCTCAAACAGATTGAGCTTCGAAGAAGCCGGGTGCCCGTCGAGCCAACCGTCCGGTTTCACGTACGACACGGCCGGCAGCGTGCCGTTTTGGATTGCCGTGTAGAGGTCGATAGTGTCCAGGTTGTGCGCACGCCCTGCGGCGCTGCTCATCATCGAGGACTGGTACAGGAAGAAGTCGCAGATGTTGCAGAAGGTGTTGTCTGCGGTGACGTAGTTGTTGTCGGGATTGGCCAGGTACGTATTCCACTGGTCGCCGTAGTAGGCGAACGAGATGTTCTTCTCCGTCAGCGCGTCCCCGATGCCGCGCAGGGGAGAGGGCGGAATGGCGAAGAACGTCTGGCTGGAATCGGACATGACAGCGGGGCTGTAAGCGTTGGTTCCGTCACCAAGGTATCCGGGGTTGTAATTGTTCAACAAGTAGTAATGACCCGGATCGCAGTTGGCTTTGATGGGCTGGCTCAGGGACGCTAAATAATTGCCGATCGCCGCGATTTCGCTGCGGCTCGTGTCGGAGCAGTTGCTGTAGGTTCCGCCGCCGGAGGATGCGGACCCGAAGGAACCGCTGCCGTAGCCGTCTTCGGTGTACCAGTTGTTGGTGCCGGCCAGCGGGTTGGGGTTTTCGATCTCATCGACCGTGCCGGAGTTAGGGCCGGCAGAAATAAAGACATGGTGCGGCGGTTCAACCGCATTTCCGTTTCCATCGCTGAACCAAATGGCATCGCCGGTGCCCAGCATCACGTGGTTGGCACCGGTTCCACCCATCACCGCTTGATGGAAGTTGTCGCTCATGGCGTAGTTATCGGCAAGAGACTTCAGGTAGGGTGCGTCACCTTGCAGCATGTTGTAAAAGCCCATCGAGGTTGAGCCTTCCTTGGTGCTGATGTCGGTGAAGCCGGCCGCTTGTGGATTCCCGTTAGAACCAGCGCCGATCGTGTCTTCTACCCAAGGGAACAGGTCACCCTTGCATCCGCTCGGATTCCATTCTGTGGCGTTCGCCGCGTTGCAGTCGAACTGCTGCCACATCTGGTAGAAGCGGTGCACGGGGCTGTTGTCATACATGTCATAGGGATGGGTCGACGATGTCAACTGGAACGGGCCATTGGGCAGGTTCGCGGCGTTGGGGATGCGGGTGTCGAGTGCACCGTGAGACAGTCCGGTGCCGCCGGTGGTCAGCAGGACGTAATCTTCGGGAAGCAAGCCATTCTCAAATTGCATGGCAGTTGCCGCATCGGGAAACGGCGCGGTCGAGTATCCGCCGGCAAGCACCGGAGGCAGCACCGCATACGGCGTTTTGCCGGAGGGATTCAACTCGTACACGCTGGTATCGCTGGCTGTAGACTGGCTGGCCAGAGAAAAGTTGGGGCCTGGAGTTCCATCTTCATTCACGATGCCTTTGGATAGCAGGTTCGATATGTTCTCGTGGCGGCGCGGTTTGTAGGTGGCGAAAACGTGATCGAAGGTGCGGTTTTCTCCGATAATCACGATCACGTGCTTGATCGGAGTCGCCGTCGAATGCCGGTGGCCGTCCTGTGCTGCGGCTGGAAACGGCGCTCCGAGGTTGGCCATGAGCGCTGCCAGGCTGGCGCCAACCGTTAGGTGTTGCCTGACCGAAGTCAGGATGGCTGATCTAGTCATGAAGTTTCCTCCTGAGAGACAAGCTGATCAGGCGAAGGTAGCTGGCATTGCCGAAGGTCGAGGTGAACAGCAAGTGAAAATAAATCCACAGGCGGGTCGTGCCATGAGGATGGGCTCGAGCGCTATGTGCATGAAATATCCAGGAGTGCCATGTCAAGTGTGAAAAGTTGATGAAAGAACTTCCACAGGAGGCCAGGCGCAACCGGGCAAACCGGGGGCAGGGAACCGGGCAGGCAATGGGATGACCGAAAGAACAATCGCAAGCAGGATTTGTATCCCGACGCTGTTGGGCATCCCGTTCGACGGGCAGTCGTCGTATCTGCGAGGTGCAGGAGATGGTCCGCCAAAGATTCGCGAGGCCATGCACTGCACTGCTTCCAATGAGTGGACCGAATCAGGTGTAGACCTTGGGCCGCTGGGTGCTTTTGACGACGCGGGCGATCTGGCGTTTTCAGAGAACAACGCATTTGAACTCATCGAGTCAGGTATCGGCAAGATGCTCGCTGAGGGGCGCAGGCCCGTTTCGCTGGGTGGGGATCATTCGATTACCTATCCGATCGTGAAAGGGTTGGCGCAGAAGTACCCGGAGCTGACGATTTTCCACTTCGACGCGCATCCGGACTTGTATGACCAGTTCGAAGGAAACCGGTTGTCGCATGCCTGTCCTTTTGCGCGGATTATGGAGTCCGGACTGGCAAAACGGCTGGTGCAGGTAGGGATTCGCGCCATGAATGGTCACCAGCGGGAGCAGGCCCGAAGATTCGGTGTGGAGTTGGTTGAGATGCGAGGGCTCCCGGCTTACGCGAAATTGAAAGCTGCCGGGCCAATCTACGTTTCTTTCGATATGGACGTACTGGATCCGGCCTTTGCACCGGGGGTTTCGCATCGCGAGCCCGGCGGGATGTCGGTGCGCGAGGCGATCACTCACTTGCATGCGATTGAGGGGGACATCGTCGGTGCCGATGTCGTCGAGTACAACCCCGTGCGCGACCTGGCGGACATGACCGCAACGGTAGCGGCGAAGATCGTAAAGGAAATTCTAGGCAAGATGATTAGGAAGTAAAGTTCTGGTTTTTGTGGGGACAGCCGCCCTCGGCTGTCCGTCGAGCGAAGTTCGACCCTGTGCCAAAAAGAACCGGGACGTGGTCGACACTTAGGCCAGCTATGCGAGCCTCGGCAAGGGTTTCCGATCACGGAGAAAAATCGATTTTCGGGATACAATGCCCCGTCATGAAATTCTTAGAACTGGCCACGGTGTGGTTGTAATGGTGACCAATCACGCGGTAAGCGGTAAACAGTCCAGCAACCGAAAACAACGGACCAGGCGTCCCCTTCACCGTGACCGTCGACGTATCTGCTCTGGGCAATTTTTCGAGTGCCAACCTGTTGCTGATTGATAAAGACACCAGCGCGGCCAATGGCCCGGCACCCACAACGCTGACACCGGCGGCGAAGATTACCATAGACCTGAACGGGTATTCGGTCGGCATCCTGACCTTGAAGCCCTGACCGGCAAAAGGTTCGCACATCGCGAGTGACGAAGAAACGGTATCAGCCATGGAGATGAAGCTTCACCAAATCGTGATCAACAGCCTGCTCTGCCTTGCCTTTGCAGCGACCGTTGCCTGTTCCAAAAACCAGCCGCAGAATCCGCAGGCTGCCGGGATGCAGGCCATGCCCGTGAAAGTCATGGAAGCCAAGGCCCAGCCCGTGAACGACGCCTCGGAATACGTGGCGACTTTGAAGTCGCGCGATTCGGCAGTGATTATGCCCCAGGTCGAGGGCCAGATCACCCAGATCTTCGTGCATTCGGGCGATAAAGTGTCGGCTGGCGCCGCGTTGATGGAGATCGATCCGTTAAAGCAACAGGCCACAGTGAAGAGCCAGGAGAGCGCGCGGGCGGCGCAGCAGGCCCAGTTGAATTGGGCCAAACAACAGTATGAACGCAGTCAGGGGCTCTCTTCTGCAGGCGTGGTCAGCAAGCAGGATCTCGATCAAGCCAAGGCCACGTTTGAAGCCGCTCAAGCGCAGATGGAGGCGCTCGATGCGCAGGTGAGCGAGCAGCAGGTGCAACTGCATTACTACAAAGTAACGGCGCTGCGTACGGGGATCGTGGGTGATATCCCGGTGCGGGTGGGCGATCGAGTCACGACCACAACTCAGCTCACGACGGTCGATCAGCCGGGAACCCTTGAGGCTTACGTGTATGTGCCGATCGAGCGGTCGTCGCAGTTGAGGATGAATTTGCCGTTGCAGGTTTTGGACAGTAACGGAAAGGTGCTGGCCGATACGCGAGTCAGCTTCATCTCTCCGCAAGTCGACAACACAACGCAGACTGTGCTGGTGAAAGCGCGCATCCCGAATGGGAATGATGCGTTACGGCAATCGCAGTTCATCCGGGCGCGGGTGGTGTGGGGAACGCATCAGAGCCCGGAGGTTCCGATTCTGGCGGTGTCGCGACTGGCGGGACAGTATTTCGCATTTGTGGCAGAGCCGCAGAGCGGCGGTGGCTTCCTAGCCAAGCAGAGGCCACTGACCGTTGGTGAAACCGTGGGCAATAATTACGAGGTTCGGGATGGAATCAAGCCCGGAGATAAAGTGATTATTTCCGGGACCCAATTTCTGCGGGAGGGAGCGCCGGTAGTTCCGATGAGTTAGCTGCGAATGAAAACCGCAGAGGACGCGGAAGACGCGGAGAATTGTCGGATTTTTACATCGGGCCGACTCGCCATAGCTAAGACGCAAGATTCTAAGTCCTCAGCGTTACTCAGCGTCCTCTGCGGTCTTGGTTAGGTGAGGGACTGATTTCTCATGTTCGTTAATTTCTTCATACGACGTCCGGTGTTTGCGGCGGTCTGTGCGCTGTTGATTGTGCTGGCGGGCGCGGCGGTGATCCCTTCGCTGCCGATTGCGCAGTTTCCGAATCTTGCGCCGCCCCAGGTCGGCGTTACCAGCGCTTACATCGGAGCCAGCGCCCAGACGGTGGAGAGTGCGGTCACGATTCCGCTGGAGCAGCAGATCAACGGCGCCGAGGGGATGAAGTACATCACCTCGACCAGCGGAAATGACGGCACGAGCCAGGTGCTGGTGACGTTCGATCTGACGCGGAATCCGGACCTGGCAACCGTCGACATTCAGAATCGCGTGAACACGGCCCAGGGCCGCCTGCCCGGCGCGGTTAAAGCAGTGGGCATTACGACGGCGAAGACATCGCAGAACTTTGTGTTCGGCGCGGCGGTCTTTTCGGACAAACAACACAACTACTCCACGCTGTTCATGAGCAACTATCTCGACGTGTACGTTCGGGATTCTCTGAAGCGCATTCCGGGCGTCGCCGATGTGATTATCTTCGGCGAGCGCAAATACTCGATGCGGCTGTGGCTGGATCCCGTACGGATGGCGGGACGCGCGTTGACGGCGCCAGACGTAGTGAATGCGCTCTCGGAACAGAACGTTGAGGTCGCCGCCGGGCAAGTGGGGCAGCAACCGGCAGTTCCAGGGCAAAACTACCAAGTCAGCGTGCGGGCCGTGGGCCGACTGAGCGAACCGGCACAGTTCGACAACATTATTCTGAAGACAAATGCTGACGGCACGCTGGTGCGATTGAAAGATGTAGGCCATGCGGAGCTGGGCGCTGAGACCTACGCCTCCGCTCTTCAATTCAACGGGCAGGATTCGGTGGGCATCGCAGTGCTGCAACTCTCCACAGCGAACGCGCTCGATGTCGACCGGCGGGCCATCGCCGATCTGGAACGGCTCTCGAAGACCTTCCCCCCTGGAATGCAATACAAAGTTGCGTTTGATACGACCGACGCCGTGGGCGAGTCCATTCGCGACGTAGTCTTCACAGTCGGTTCGGCGATCCTGCTGGTCATTCTGGTGATCTTCATCTTTCTCGGCGACTGGAGGACGACGATGATTCACTTCATCGCGACTCCGGTTTCGCTGATCGGCACCTTCGTATTTGTGAAGTTGCTCGGTTTCTCCATCAACACGCTGACGTTGTTCGGCATCACGCTCGCCACTGGGTTGGTCGTTGACGACGCAATCGTCGTGATTGAGAACATTGAGCGCCATATGGCTGAAGGCGAACACGACTCCCGCAAAGCGGCGACAGCAGCTACCACCGAGATTACGAGCGCCGTCATTGCCACATCGCTGGTGCTGGTTGCCGTGTTTGTCCCGGTGGCGTTTTTCCCCGGGACGACCGGTATTCTGTTTCGCCAGTTTGCGCTCACTATCGCATTCTCGATCGCCATTTCCGCCTTCAATGCGCTCACTTTGGCTCCCGTACTGGCGGCAATTTTTCTGCGAGACTCCCACCGGCAAAAGTGGTGGCTGCTGCGAAAGTTTGACGACGGCGTCTCCCTCCTCACCCGTGGGTACCGAGCCCTCCTGCATCACGTCCTGGAATACAAACTGGTAATGGTAGTGCTGTTTTTCGCCGGCCTGGGGCTGACTTATCTCGTGTTCACGCGGGTACCCACGGGTTTTGTGCCGGATGAGGATCAAGGCTATTTCATCATCGTGATCCAGGCGCCGGCAGGAGCTTCGCTGGAGTATACAAAGTCGATCGGCGCGCAAGTATCGCAATTTCTGGCCAATGTTCCTGAGTCGCAAGGAACTTTTTCCGTGGCGGGCTTCAGCTTTGCAGGGGCGGCGGCAAACCAGGGACTAATTTTTGTTCCGCTGAAATCGTATTCGCAGCGCAAGGGGGAAGTGCACTCCGCCAAAGCGATTGTGAACCGAGTTCGCCCCATGCTATTTGGAGTTTCAGGGGCAATCGTATTTGCGACTTTGCCACCACCGATTCAGGGATTGGGCCAGTTCGGCGGCTTTCAGTTCGTGGTGCAGGACCTGGCGGCACATACCCCGGAAGAACTTGCCGCAGCCACGCAGGGCTTGATGCGTCAGGCGGCCGGCCGCAAGGAATTGGTGGGGCTGTATACGGCATTTACAGCGAACGATCCGCAGTACCTGGTGACGATTGACCGCGAGAAAGCGAAGAGCCTGCACGTGCCCTTGTCACAGATTACCGACACGCTGGGTGTGTTCATGGGATCGGCGTATGTAAACGATTTTGATTTCAACAACCGTTCCTACCGTGTCTACGTGCAGGCGGACAAACAATTCCGTGCGACCGCGACAGATATGAAGCAGTTCTACGTCCGCTCGGATGCTGGGGCCATGGTTCCGCTCGATAACCTGATCAGC
This sequence comes from uncultured Acidobacteriota bacterium, assembly GCA_963836945.1. Classification (GTDB taxonomy): domain Bacteria; phylum Acidobacteriota; class Terriglobia; order Terriglobales; family Acidobacteriaceae; genus Sulfotelmatobacter. Next base: position 39,180 of record CAWILL010000014.1, on the reverse strand, counting down.
GTGAGCCAGACCACGACCCCCCAGGTGATCAGCCATTACAACTTGTTCCGTTCGGCCGAAATCGATGGGTCGCCGGCGCCGGGATACAGTTCGGGACAGGCGATTGCGGCGATGGAAGATCTCGCCAAAAAACTGCCGCAAGGATTTTCCTTTAGCTGGACTGGTTTGTCGCTCGAAGAGTTGCAGGCCGGAGGTACTTCGCTGATCTTATTTGGACTGGGAACCCTGGTGGTCTATCTGACACTCTCAGCGCAGTACGAGAGTTTTGTCCTGCCGTTCATCGTGCTGCTGGCAGTTCCTATGGCACTGCTAGGCGCGCTGGGTGGACAGTGGATTCGCGGACTGCAGAATGACGTTTTCTGCCAGGTAGGCCTGGTCATGCTGGTAGGACTGTCCAGCAAGAACGCAATTCTGATCGTGGAATTTGCAGAACAATTACGCGAGCGCGGAGTGCCACTCGTCGAATCGGCGGTACAGGCGGCGACAATCCGCTTGCGCCCGATCCTGATGACATCACTCGCCTTCATTCTCGGCGTCGTGCCACTGGTTGTCGCGACCGGCGCGGGAGAGAACGGCCGCCACTCGGTCGGGACCACGGTGTTCGGCGGCATGATCATGTCGACCATATTGAATCTGTTCTTCATTCCCGTTCTGTATCTGATCATCGAGGGGTGGAGGGAGCACGGAAGGGCGCCCGAGCACAGGTAATCCGGATTGTGGCGCGTCACGGGACTGGGTGATCTTTTTGAGAGCTACCCGGCGCTTTCGTTCTCGTCTTTTACATTCTGTAGCCCGATGGCGGGTACCACAAAATCCGAAGGTTTCTTCTTGCCATTCAAAGGGGCCGCCAGAGCCCGTTTCTTCTTGCGGGCTTCACGCCGGCGCATCTTGGCCATCCATTCGCGCGAGTACATGGTACCGCGGCACTTTCGCGAACCGCAGTGGCAAGGAGCGGGGTCTTCATCGTCGTACAGGTTGTAATCCCACACCAGTTCTTCGCCGGGGCCGATGTCACGGAGCGCAAAAATCCATACTCGTCCCTTGATCTCATCCACTTCGCAATTGGGATCGCAGGAATGGTTCAGGTATGCGCCGAGGCCCTCTCCATCGATGACGGTCTTGCCGTCTTCGAGGCCATAAAGGTAGGTGCGCGACGCTCCGTCGTAGCGGCGGTCGGCTTCTTCAGGAGTAATGCGTTCGCCGTCATACTCGACGACGCGGGTTCCTTTGCGGATCGCGGTGGTCGTGTATACGCCGACCGCGTGAATGGGTGAGGGGCGAACCACGAGAGGCATGCACTAATTTCGCACGAGGCGGGTGTTTTGAGGAGTGGGAAAAATGGAAAAAGATTGTACTCATAGAGGGAAACAGCAGATTCCTCCTGGCTCGCTATGCTCGCTCGTCGGAATGACAAGAGTTTGGGTTGGGAATGTCCCCGGAGACGGGGGATCACGCCCTGAGGTCTGAGGTCCGACGACGGACGCCTGGTTTCTACGGATCGTACACCGTGCTGCCGAAACCCTCTTTACGAGCGGATTCCTGCATCTCTTCCAGCGCTTTCTGCTGTTCCTCGAGTTGCGCCTTCATGGTGTCGACTTCCTGTTGTTTCTGCTGTTGCCGCTCATTCCACTCAGCGCAGTTCGCGACGCAGTTTGCGCCCGCGAAATGGATGGAGTCGCCCAGACTCTTGATGTCCTGCTGCAGCGCAGCGATCGCGTTCTTCTGGTTCACGATCTGGGACTTCCATTTCTCGGCCTTAGCCTGATGGTCTCCGGTGTCGGCCTGGGAATCCGCCGGGGCGGAAGCCGGATGCGCCGAAACCGGAGTTACAGTAGCGCGCTCGGAAGCGTCGTCATTCGTGACGAGACGAGCCGTCTTGGCCGGCGGCGCTGGTGTAGCATCCGAGGCCTGCGCATCATGAGTCGCGGCGTCCTTCGCTTTCAGTTGAGCTTCTCTCTGCTGCTTCTTCAATTTCACCTGGCGCGCGATTTCGCCGAGGGAAAGCGTAGGAGCAGGGGGCGGTGGATCCTGGGCACCGGACGGTTGATCTTGGGCAGGCTGGTCCTGGGCATAGGACATCGAGCACAGAAAAACAACCGGCGCTAATAGGACGAAGAATCTTCGCATCGAAAAAGGCCTCCCAGATCCGTCTGGGGACACGGAGTACTTGGAAGATCGTATCGAAGAGCCTGCGACGATTCGAGTTACCTTCGTACTCGCGCGCAGCTCGGCTAAGCTTTTGTGAAGTCTCCGATCAGGCCGTCGAGCTTCTGCAACAGGGCCTGATTCCCCTGCCGTGGGTAGCTGGCAAGGGACTGGCGGTAGTGGGGCAGGTTAAACAGGAACGATTCCACCCGCTCCTTGTTCAACTCCTCCCAGTAGGCGCCGTATCCGGACTTCTCCAGCCAATAAGCGTTGAAGATCTGTTCGAACTGATGGCTCACGGGAACCGCCAGATAGGGTTTGCCCAGATGGAGCGCTTCGGTCACAAGCGAGAACCCTGAGTTGGCGATGATCGCTCGAGCGCTGACGAGATCGGAAAAGAATCCGTCGAGGGAAGGCTTCTTGAATTCGATATTTCCATCGGTGCCCTCGCGCCCGAAGCCATACGCCGCAAAACGGCAGCGGATCGATCCCAGCAACTTGGCCAAAGCCGGTGCGGGCGAGGTCACGTAGACCAGAACGTGGTCGCCCTCGGAAGGGGTAGCATCGAGAATTTGCCGCCGCAACAAAGGCGGGAATAGGAACGTGTTGCGCTTGCGAACGGGAGCGGTGAAAAACGAGATGACCAGGTAAGCGTTGGCACGCGGCGTCATCAGCTTGGTCACGATTTTGGCAGCGGCGGCATCGCTCCGGTACTGCTTTGGATACGAGACCACAGCGTTGGTGAGGCAATGCTGGTTATCGATGGAGATGACTGGGAGGCCCCGCTTATGACCGACGTGGCAGGTGAGCGGCTCGAAATCGGTGATGACGAGATTAATCTTCTCGTCCTCCACCATCGCCTTGAGCTGCGAAAGACTCTTCGCCGCGTGCGGCACAGTCATCAGATTCTTCGCAATCGTTCGTTTGTAACGGACGCGATTGTTAACGTAGGCGAAATGGAACCCGTAGATCTCAGTGACGTTGAAATTATCTTTCAAGTTCTGCAGGCCGCGATCAAACGAAGCGACCTGAACATGGTGGCCCTGGCTGACCAGATGCGTGAGGACTTCCTTGGCGCGGGTAGAGTGGCCGGCGCCTTCTCCGTTGACTCCATAGAGGATGTTGGCCATTGACACGGGAGTATATCGCGGAGGCGTGAACTGTGCCCCTCGCGGCTCGCTGCGCTTCGCGGGACGGCCGAAGGCGGCCGTCCCCACACGACTCGTGGCGGCTTATTGCTCGGGTTGCGGCATAGGCAGGGCTACGGTATCGATGGTTGCTGGATCATCCCGGAGCTTGATGTAGAAGGTCTTGCCTTTGGGAGGGGGAATCGCCAACGCGTCCTCCACAAATCCCTCGGGAACCGTGACCGAATTGGCGAAATCGGCGTCGGCGCTGACCGAGTCCAGCAGAAAGAGTTTGTCGCCGCTCAGTGTGCACTGTTTGTCCGGTACGCAATGAACGGCCTTCAGCATGGGAATGCGTACCAGGTTCACGAGCGGCTGCCAATCGCCGTTGATGCCATCGCCGCTGACGGGGCGAATCTTCAAGGGACCGAAAGCCGAAGGTCCCAGCAGCTTCATGGGATCAAGAACCGCCAGCACCGTTTTCGCGTCCTGCATGGTCAGATTGCCCTCCTTGAAGCTGAGCAGGACGCGGAAAGACTCATCGGCCGTGGCAACTTCGATTTTCTCAGTGGCCGGAAACGTCTCCGGGACCTGAGTCTTTAGAAAGAAGTTCAGGCGGCCATCCTGCGGGAGTTCTTCCTGGCTGCCAAGCCGCACTGCTGGGGGACCAGACGGATCAAGTTGGATGCTCTTGGTAAGAACGTTGACCGCAGGGCGTTGTGCATCGACCTCACTCTTCAAGTCGAGAATGCGTCCATCCTTGAGCGAGACGTGCGCGACAATGGGGTCGCCCGGATGAAGCTTGGTTCTGGCGTTAACATCCGCCGTCGTGACCTTGAGCTCATCCTGTTGGTTGGCACGGGTCAAAGAATCGGGTTTGAACTCAATTCCGCTGAACTCAAGGCTGGCGACCTGATCCAGCCGAGTGCCCTTTAGCAGTCCATCTGTATCCCCTGCGTGAATGGCGAATGTGTCGAGCCGGGCTGCTTCCGCGTAGGTGTGAAGAGGAATCTCATCGACTTCATGCAACCCGAACTTCTTGATCTGCATGGTGAGCCATCCCGCGGTGGCTTTCTGCAGGGGAACTTTCACTTCGAGTTCATCGGCTTTGGAGTTCTTCCAGTCGGAAGAAAAGATCTTTCCCTGTTCGTCTTTGAAAGTCACTTCGCTGACGCAGCAGGCAGCTTGGGACTGGAGATGGAGCGTATCCTCGCGGCCGATAATAAGGGCACTGGCATCCTTTGACGCCACGGTCCACTGTGCTGGACGCGAAGTGCGCAGTCGGTAGTGAGGTCCGTCGAAGCTGTGAAACCCCCACTGGCCGCGCAGGGTGCCGGCGACTTCACCATCGAGATCAGCCGCTTCGAGTGCATGGGTGTCGACGGTAAAGCCTCCGAGCACGGGATCCGGCTTAGCCTCGAGCTCGATGGGATGACCGGATTTTGCCTCCACGTGCAGAACCATGTCGTGCGCGAGTTCGCTTGCGAACACCAGCGGTGCGCCATCGGCAGCAAGCAGGAGCGAGGGCTTCCCGACGCACAGCACCTGCGCCGCATCGACCGCACGAAGCGGCGGCGGCGGAGCTGTTCGAACCGGCGGCAGACCAATCACGATGACGGACTTGGGATTGCGGAACGACGGTGGATTGTTCAGACGCAGATTCAGTTCATTTTGTTTGGGCAACGCCAGCGCCGGAATGTATTGGTACTGCGCTGTGTGGGCGGTGCCGAGGATCCGGACCACATCAACGACCGCGCCGATGTAAGGACTGTAGTATCCGCCGCGAGCCGTGGGTGTGGCGCTGATCTGGGCCAGAAGGTCCGACGAAGGGCCAGAGGTCAGCGTCGCCACCATCGTCTGGCTGTGAGCATCGTCTAGCACTAGTTGATCGGTGTTCTGCGTGAGGCAGGGAACCTGCTGGGAACTCGGCTTGTCGAAACATTGCTGGTCGAGCCGGATATTCAGGCTGCGAGCCAGCATTGTTGTGTGCGCCTTGAGTTGCTCCGGATCGGCGGTATAGATTTCCCGAACTACGTCCATGTACTTTTCCAGCCGCTGGCGATCGAGACTGGCCTGTTGCAGGTCCTGTGCGGCACGGACGAAAGCGCCGGGCTTGCCTCGAACCGCCGCGCGCAGAGTGCTGAACGCGCCTCCGGTCTCGGGAGCAAGGAAAATCAAGGCTTCCTCAGCCTCTTCAGGAATAGTAACGAAAACTCCTTCTTCGTGAACGGTGCGAGACCAGGTCTCAACCCGGGTAAACCAGGAATCCGGCGGAGGATTGGTCGCACCGCGCAGAAACGCAATGATCATCAGGTAGCGCACCGACTGGCTGTCGGGCAGATCAGGATGCAGCCATAGACGGTCCCCAGGCTGAAGGTTTGGAACCTCTGCGATGGGCAAGGTCACGCCCGCGCGCTGAACCCGGACTTCAACTTTTGGACCGATAAGATCGAACGCAGCATTTTCTGCCCTGGCTGCACCCGAAAGTGGCAGGAAGATCAGGAGAAAACGGATCAGGGCAGCATGGAATCGGAAATGGAAACACCGAGGTATGACTCCCGCGAAGCGCACTACGACCCTCTCACAGCTGGAATTTCAGGAAAGCGCAACTATCGGCTCGCGATCATTTTAGCTGATCGGTTGCGGAATTTGAGTCTGGAAGGTTCAGGTAATTTCGTGCATTTCGATAGCTCACGTCCTGGATCAGGCGTCCGAGAAGCGCTTCATTATCAGGCAGTTCACCGGCGTTCACTTCCTGGCCAATGAGATCGCAGAGAACGCGCCGGAAATATTCGTGCCGCGGATAGGACATGAACGAACGCGAGTCGGTGACCATGCCGACGAAGCGGGACAGCAGTCCTACATTGGAGAGCGCGTTCAATTGCGCCGTGATTCCTTCTTTCTGATCGAGAAACCACCAGGCGCTGCCGTACTGGATCTTTCCCGGGTCGGGGCCTTCCTGGAAACAGCCGATTAACGTCGCGAAGGCAAAGGTGTCGGCAGGATTGTTGTTGTAGAGGACCATTCGCGGCAGGGCGTTTTCGCGCGCAAGCAGATCCAGGTAAGAGGCCAACGGACGGATCTGCGGGAAATCTCCCACCGTGTCGTACCCGGTATCCGGACCGATTACCTTGCGGGCGGCCCAGTTCACATTGCGCAGAGCTCCGAGATGGAGTTGCTTGGTCCATCCTTTTTCCGCATCGAGCCGGGCGAAGAACAACATCATGAACGAAGCAAACTGCGCGGCCTCTCCACCGCTGATCGCTCTCCCATTGCGCGCGTTTTCGAAGGTAGCGGCAGCGGTCCTTTCGGTACCGGGAGTGGCGTGGCAGAAATCCAGCCCGTGGTCGGATAAACGGCAGCCTCCGGAATGGAAATCGTCGTGGCGTTTGCGCAGGGCATCAAGGAATCCATTCAGGTTGCCGATGTCGATGTTCGCGGCCTTCGAGAGCTTGTCGGTCCAGGGGGAGAATTCGGGGGTACCAATCGTCAGTGCTTTGTCGGGACGGAATGCCGGAAAAACCCGGGTATTCAGACTGGAATTGGCGATCGCACGGTGATGACAAAGGTCGTCGGTCGGATCGTCCGTTGTGCACACAACTTCAACCCGGAACCTCCGCAGAATTCCGTGTGCTGTCAATTCCTCCGCGAGTGCGGTGTTGGCGCGCTCCCAAATCGATGGCGCAGAGTTCTCATCGAGCAGTTCGGTGATTCCGAAGTAGCGCCGCAGTTCGAGGTGAGTCCAGTGGTAGAGCGGATTGCGTATCGTATAAGGAACCGTTCGCGCCCAGGCCAGAAATTTCTCGTAGGTAGGTGCATCGCCGGTGATGTATCTTTCTGCGACCCCGTTGGCCCGCATCGCCCGCCATTTATAGTGGTCGCCGTCGAGCCATATCTCAAAAAGATTGGCGAAGCGCCGGTTCTCCGCGATGTCTTTGACAGGGAGGTGGCAGTGATAGTCAAGAATCGGCTGCGGTGCGGCGTAATGATGATAGAGTTTCTGCGAGACGTCGTTGGAAAGCAGGAAGTTTTCGTCGAGAAAAGCCGTCATAGCCGCGTCTTTCAAGCGATGAATATATCAGTTTCGCTTCGCGCTTAGCATCGGCGCAGAGTTTCGAAGTCTTCAGCATCCATTGAACTCGCAATTCCCCACATCGACTCCTGACGCGGTTCAGGACGCTATCCCGCAGAATCCCGGGCGAGTGCGCTGGATGATCTGCGCGCTGCTGTTCTTCGCCGCCACCGTGAACTACATGGACCGGCAGGTGATCGGGCTGCTGAAGCCGACACTGCAGGCGCAGTTCGGATGGACGGAGATTGGGTACAGCAACATTATCTTCACCTTTACATTGGCCTACGGCATTGGGTCTCTAGTGGTCGGGAAACTGATCGATCGGCTCGGGACCCGCGTTGGATTCGCACTGGCCGTACTGTTCTGGAGTTTTTCCGCAATGGCCCATGCGGCTGCGGGGTCGATTTCTCAGTTTGCCGCAGCTCGCTTCAGCCTTGGCATTGGCGAAGCGGGTAGCTTTCCGGGCTCGATTAAGGCTGTCGCCGAGTGGTTTCCCAAGCGAGAGCGGGCTGTCGCTACCGGCATCTTCAATTCCGGGACGAATGTTGGTGCGATTGTCACGCCCATCGTCGTGCGATGGCTCACGTTGCGATTCGGATGGCGGATGGCCTTCCTCGCCACAGGTGCGATGGGTTTCCTATGGGTGGCGGCCTGGTGGGCTCTGTATCGACGGCCAGAGGAAAGCAAACTGGTCTCGCCCGCAGAACTAGCCCTGATTCGGAGCGATCCTGCAGATCCGGCCACGCCACCAGTTCCGTGGAGGACTCTGGTGACCCTGCCGCAGGCTTGGGCCGTCGGTCTGGGGAAATTTTTTACTGATCCGATCTGGTGGGTGTACTTGTTCTGGATGCCGGACTTCTTGAGCCGGAATCTAAAGTTGGATTTGACCGGCATGCTTCTGCCGCTGTTTGTGATTTATAGCGGTGCCAGCGTCGGGAGTATTGGCGGGGGCTGGCTGTCGTCAAGCCTGCTTAAGCGCGGCTGGTCTGTGAATGCCAGCCGCAAGACTGCCATGCTGATCTGCGCGCTGGCTGTAACTCCGATCATGCTGGCTGCGCGGACCGGCAACGCGTGGTTTGCCGTTTGTCTCGTGGCCCTGGCGGCTGGGGCGCATCAAGGATGGTCTGCCAATATCTACACTCTCGCTTCGGATATGTTTCCCAAAGGAGCGGTTGCCTCCGTAGTCGGCTTCGGGACTTTGCTGGGGACGATTGGCGGAATGGGCATCGCGAAGATGGTGGGATACATCTTGCAGCGAACGGGATCCTATGTGCCGATCTTCATTCTCGCTGGCACTTCTTATCTGGTGGCGCTGGTCTTCGTGCAGATATTGGCGCCGCGGTTGGAAAGGGCGGAGATTTGAAACCGAACCGTTTGTCTGTGAGGCTATTCGGCGATGGCGCTTCGCTCGCACTCGCAGCGGCTGAGCAGGCTGCAGCGGCGATGCGGCGTGCTATCGAAGAGCAGGATTGTTGCCGGGTCATTCTTGCGACGGGCAACTCGCAGCTTCAATTCCTGGAAGCCTTGACAACGATGGCAGGGATCGACTGGAGCAAGATGGAGGCGTTTCACCTGGATGAGTATGTCGGACTGCCGACGACTCACCCGGCCAGCTTTCGAAAATTCCTGCTGGAGCGGGTCATCCACAAAACCGGAATTACGAAGTATCACTTTGTTGAGGGAGATGCTGCCGATATGTCGCTAGCCATCCGCGCAGCGTCGACTCCACTGACGTCGGCGCCGATCGACTTGGCGTTTCTTGGGATCGGCGAGAATGGGCACATCGCATTCAATGATCCGCCGGCGGATTTTGAGACAGAGGAGCCGTACATCGTTGTCCAGTTGGATGAGGCTTGCCGCCGGCAGCAGGTAGGCGAGGGCTGGTTTGCAGATATCTCGCAAGTTCCAAAGCAGGCTATCTCGATGACGCCGAGGCAAATTTTGCAGGCAAAAGAGATCATCGCCGTGGTGCCCGATCAGCGCAAGGCGCAGGCCGTCAAGTTGTGTCTTGAGGGAGAAATTAGTCCGATGGCTCCGGCGTCGATTCTGAGACGACATCCCAAGGCAACGATCTATCTGGACCTGGATTCTTCGTCGCTGCTAAGCCCGGCGTTGCGGAACCATCTTCAATGATCGTGTAGGGCGAACGCCTTCGTGCGCCCCGTGAGGTCAGCGAGCGTGTGCGATCGTACTGCCGGCAGTGAGATTTACACGTAAGCACTTATCTGATGGCAAACGCACCGAAGCCAATTCCGTCGCTACGCTGGTGGATTGGCGGCCTGCTGTTCGCTTCCACAGTCATCAACTACATCGACCGGCAGACGCTCTCCCTGCTTGCACCCTATCTGAAGCTGCAATATCACTGGACGAATTCCGACTACGCGAATCTCGCGATTGCCTTCCGCGTTGCGTACACGATCGGTCAAACCGTGTTCGGCAGGATGATGGATCGTGTCGGTACGCGGCGCGGGCTTACGTTCACCGTAGTCTGCTATTCGGTTATTTCGATGCTGACTTCTTTGGCACAGGGATTCTACAGCTTTGCGACTTTCCGCTTTCTGTTGGGCGCAGGGGAATCAGCGAACTGGCCAGCCGCGACGAAAGCGGTGTCAGAGTGGTTTCTCAAGCGCGAGCGGGCACTGGCAACGGCTCTATTCGACAGCGGATCGTCCATCGGCGCCGCGATCGCTCCCTTCCTTGTTCGATGGATCTATTTCCGCTGGGGTTGGCGGCCTGCGTTCGGGTTGCCGGGGGTGCTTGGGTTTTTCTGGCTGATGGCGTGGAGGAAGATGTACTACCCACCTGAAGAGCACAACCGAATCAGCGCGCAAGAGCGCGAGATGATCCTGGCGGACAAGCGTGAGTCGAAGCAGACTCAGGCAGAAGAGATTCATGCGCATTGGCTCGATCTTCTGAAATTGCCTCAGACTTGGGGAACAATCATCGCTAAAACCTTTACCGACCCGGTGTTCTTCTTCATCACCGAATGGTTACCCATCTATCTGGTGGCGAAAGGGATCGAGCTAAAGAGCGGCATCATTGCGCTGTCGATTCCGTTTATCGCCGCAGACGCGGGAAGCTTCTTTGCTGGCTGGTTTTCCGGATATCTCATACGGCGCGGAGTCTCGCTCGGTTGGGCGCGCAAAGTCCCCGTCATCTACGGCGGGATCGGAATGACTCTTCTGATTTTCACGATCTTCACCACCAACATGTACGTCATCGCCTTCTTGTTTGCCGTGGTTACGTTCACCTACGCAGGGTTCACGATCATGGCGAACACATTCCCCGCGGATCTTTTCGAGAGCGGATCGGTGGCTTCCGTGAGCGGCTTGGGCGGGACCGGCACTGGGGTGGGCACGATTCTTGCATTTAAGCTAGTCGGATACGTTTCTGACTCGCGGCAGGCCATGGGGACGCACTCCTTCGATCCGATTGTGATCATCGCAGGGATCGTGCCTTTCATCGGAATGGTCCTGGTCCTGCTGCTAGTGCGGAACAACGAGGCTACCGAGCGGGGACTCGTGCGCCGAATCTGAGGTTTCGGTACACTCGTGGGTCGGTCAAGGAGACGCTGTGAAGATTACCGATGCAAAGGTATTCGTCTGCTCTCCGGGACGGAACTTCGTCACTCTAAAGATTTTCACTGACGAAGGGATCTACGGACTAGGCGATGCGACTCTAAACGGGCGCGAGTTGGCGGTAGCATCCTACCTCGCGGATCATCTTATTCCGTGCCTGATCGGGCGTGATCCTTCGCAGATCGAAGACATTTGGCAGTATCTCTATCGCGGCGCTTACTGGCGGCGTGGTCCGGTGACAATGACCGCCATCGCTGCTGTCGATATGGCGCTCTGGGACATCAAGGGCAAAGCCCTGAGCACTCCGGTGTACAACTTGCTGGGCGGGAAGAGCCGCACAGGAGTCCTTGTCTACGGTCACGCCAACGGTCGCGATATCGAAGAGACCGTCGACGAGGTGGCGAAGTATAAGCAGCAGGGATACCTTGCGATCCGCGCCCAGTCAGGCATTCCGGGGCTACCCTCGACATACGGAGTCGCCAAAGACAAGATGTTCTACGAGCCTGCGGAGAAGGGATTGCCGCCTGAGAACGTGTGGTCCACTGAAAAATATCTGCTGCACGTGCCGAAATTGTTTGAGGCCCTTCGTCTGAAGTTTGGTGACGATCTAAATCTGCTGCACGACGTTCATCACCGGCTCACTCCTATTGAGGCGGCGCGGTTAGGAAAAAGCCTGGAGCCATATCATCTCTTCTGGCTCGAGGACGCGGTGACGGCGGAGTTGCAGGAGGGATTCAGGCTCATCCGCAAGCACACCACCACGCCGCTGGCGGTCGGCGAGATTTTCAATTCAGTCTGGGATGCGAACCTCCTCATCACTGAGCAGCTCATCGATTACCTGCGCATGACGGTCGTTCACGGCGGAGGGCTGACGCACCTGAAGAAGATCGCCGCGCTGGCTGAGATTTTCCATGTGCGCACGGGCAGCCACGGGGCCAGCGATCTCTCTCCAGTAGCTATGGCCGCAGCGCTGCACTTCGATATTTCCATCAACAATTTCGGAATCCAGGAGTACATGCGGCACACGGCCGAGACCGATGAAGTGTTTCCCCACTCGTATTCATTCAACGCCGGATATTTGTATCCGGGTGACGCGCCCGGACTTGGCATCGATTACCATGAAAAGCTGGGCGAGAAGTTTCCCTACGAGCGCGCATATTTGCCGGTGAATCGCAAGCTGGATGGGACGATGTTTAATTGGTAAGCCTGCAACTCGCCTTAGAAAAATTGAGGAACCATGTACACGAAGCTGGACTTGGCCGGGAAAGTTGCGGTCGTCGTAGGCGGCAGTTCTGGAATCGGCAGGACGGTGGCGCTCGGGCTCGCCGAGGGCGGCGCGGACGTCGTCTCGAGCGCGCGCCGGATGGATCTCGTAAACGCGCTTGCCGACGAGATCGAGAAGCTCGGCCGCAGATCCTTGCGGATCACGTGCGATGTGGCCGATCGCAGTTCCCTCGAGAAATTGCTGCAAGCATGCGTAGCCGCATTTGGCAAGGTAGACATCCTGGTGAATGCTGCCGGAATCACAAAGCGGGCGCCAACGGTTGATTATGCCGAACAGGACTGGAACCGCATCATGGACACCAACCTGACCGGCATGCTCCGCACTTGTCAGGTTTTCGGAAAGCACATGATCGAGCGGCGATACGGCCGCATCATCAGCATCGCATCCATGGGATCATTCCTGGGCCTTTTCGAGGTGGCTGCCTACAGTGCCAGCAAATCGGGCTTAGCCTCTTTGACGAAATCGCTCGCAATCGAATGGGCCAAGTACGGAATCTGCGTGAACGCGATCGCTCCTGGATATTTCCGAACACCTCTCAGCGAGAAACTGCTTGTGGGCACCGGACGAGGCCGCGAGGTCATTATGCGCACGCCCATGAATCGCTTTGGAGAACTGGAGGAACTCGTCGGAGCGGCGGTCTTTCTCGCGTCCGACGCCGCGAGCTTTGTGACCGGCGTGATTCTGCCCGTCGATGGTGGAGTGCTGGCCAGCGGCGTCAATCAGTGAGAGTGGCTGGTCTAGCCAGCCTTCTTCTCAGCTTTTACCGGTCGCGCCGAAGCAACCGCTTGCACCAGTTCCTTCGCCGCTGCGCTGATCTTCCCTAGATTTCCTTCCCGTAACGCCGCGGCATCGACCAGGTCCGCTCCGACTCCAAGGGCATACGCCCCGGCAGCCATAAACTCGGCGGCATTGGCGGCATTCACCCCTCCGGTCGGAATGAGTTGAGCGTGAGGGAAGGGTGCTTTTAGCGATTTCAGATATTTGGGCCCGCCCAGGTTTCCGCAGGGAAAGATTTTGATCAGTCGAGCCCCAAGCTCTTGCGCATTCATCAACTCAGTTGGAGTCAACGCTCCTGGAATCGCCAGGCGGTTGTTGACTCGCGCGACCGACAAGACCGAAGTGGACAGTCCGGGACTCACCAGGAATTGCGCTCCAGCGCGCACGCATGACTCCGCTTGCTCAGCATTGGTGACCGTGCCGGCGCCGATCAAAACGTCTCCGCCGCGTCGCTGCACGAGTTCGCGGATGACAGTAATCGCGTTGGGAACAGTCATGGTGATCTCCACAACCGGAATGCCACCCGCGCAGATGGCTTCCACAGCGCGGTTCGCCTCTTCGACAGAGGCCGCGCGCACGACGGGGATGATCCCGATTTCACCAACCTTGCGGATGACGTCTTCAATGCTCAGCTCGGTAATTGGCATTCAGCCTCGCTTTCGCGTCAACGCTCGATTCTAGCCGTCCGCGAAGACATCGTCTGTAAAACTTCGGAAAGTGTCGCCATGGTCGTGTCGCCGGGAGTGGTCATGGCCAGAGCTCCATGCGCTGCACCGCATTCAACTGACCATCGTGGATCTTTCCCCGACAGGAATCCATAAATGAGTCCAGACGCAAAGGAATCACCGCCGCCCACGCGGTCGTAAATCTCCAGATCTTCCCGCAGCGGAGCTTCGAAGAACTTTCCGTCGTGATAGCACAACGCTCCCCAATCGTTGCGGGTAGCCGTTTTCGCATTTCGAAGCGTCGTGGCAATGACCGCCATCGACGGATACTCCTTTACGACCGCCTCGATCATTTTCTTGAAGCCGCCAGTCTCGATCTTCGAGTGCTGATCGTCCAGGCCCGAGACCGAGAAACCGAGCGCAGCCGTGAAGTCTTCTTCGTTGCCGAGCATGACATCGACGTATGGCGCGAGTCGACGGTTTACCTCCTGCGCCTTCGATTTTCCACCGATCGATTTCCAGAGCGAGGCGCGATAGTTCAAATCATAGGAAACGATTGCGCCGTTCTGCTTGGCCGCTTGCATGGCTTCCAGCGCGACCTGTGGCGCGGTTTCAGACAACGCGCAGAAGATTCCTCCGGTGTGAAACCACCGCGCCCCGTCTTTGGAAAAAATCTGCTGCCAGTCGATGTCGCCGGGCTTCAACTGCGACGCGGCTGTATGTCCGCGGTCGGAGCAGCCGAGAGCGGCGCGCACCCCGAATCCGCGCTCCGTGAAATTCAGCCCGTTACGGACCGTGCGTCCGACTCCGTCATATGGCACCCAGCGAACATACTTTTGCGAAACGCCACCTTGCAGCATGAGGTCTTCGACGAGGCGTCCAACCGGATTATCGGCGAGGGCGGTGACGATGGCGGTTTCCAGGCCAAAGCAGCGGCGCAGTCCTCGCGCCACGTTGTATTCTCCGCCGCCCTCCCAAACGCGAAAATGGCGTGTAGTGGCGATACGTTCGTCGCCGGGATCGAGCCGCAACATCACCTCTCCGAGGCTGACAAGATCCCACTTGCACTGTTTCTTTGTTTTGACGTTCAGTTTTGACATGAATAGCGCCCGCCGCTACATCGGTTTATTCCATTACGGCCAAGTCGATCTGACACCCGAACCTACGTCGTAAATCGCATTGATTCTAAATGATTTGCATGGAATGCCGGCGAAATTTGATCAGCCACACCTGCGCTGAGTCGGACGGGATTGAGAAATCTCTATTGGTCAAATCGCTTTTCCCGACTTGCCGAGGAGCCGGGTTTCTGCTACAAAAAACCTAATCAAGCTTCTTCGTCCTTGCAATTCTGCTTGGGGAAAAGAAACGAGGCAACCGCCTCCCAGCTGTCCGTTTCTAAACGCGGACACTTTAAACAAACCCCAATCGAGTCTGCACTCATAGTTGCACGACTCCGGGCCCCTAGCCATTTTTTTTGGAGCTTGGATGCGGTACGCCAGCAGATCTGATGTCAGCGGGAGAACTGCTCTTCTGAGAGTCTCGACCGCCCGAGTCCGCGTCCAACCCGCACGCTTCCGAAACTGTCCCCCACCCCTCACCAACCAAAATCCTTGCATGTTAGTTTCTACCGCCGGAGGAAGATATGGCGACGACGAATTTCGTCCAGATTGAGAATGATGCCGAAATCAAGCAGCGCCTCGAAGCCGAGCGCGCCCGTTTGCGCAAGATTGCCGGACTCGACCAGCCCGAACACTTTCACCGCCCAGTGGAGCGGGCCTTTACCGCCGAACAACGCCCTCACACTACGATCCTGTTCGGCGGTTTTACCTGGAAGCACGAAGATCTGATCCGCGCTGTCTTTCAAGGGTGCGGATACCGCTGCGAGAAGCTTCCGGTACCGGACGTCCCGGCTTTCCAAACCGGCAAGGAGTTTGGCAACAATGGGCAGTGCAATCCGACCTACTTCACGGTGGGCAATCTGGTGCAGTATCTGCAATTTCTTGAGAAGGAAGGCCTCACGCGCCAGCAAATCCTCGATAACTACGTCTTCTTCACAGCCGGCTCTTGCGGTCCGTGCCGCTTTGGCATGTACGAGGCCGAATACCGCTTCGCGCTGAAGAATGCCGGATTCGACGGCTTCCGCGTCCTGCTCTTCAAGGACAGCGATGGCATCAAGGCTGCGTCCGGTGAGCCGGGGCTGAAATTCTCTGTCGATTTCGGCTTTGGCATGCTGAATGCGATGCACCTGGGCGATGTCATCAACGATCTCATCTATCAGATTCGTCCCTATGAAGCGAACAAGGGCGAGACCGATCGTGTCTTCCGCGAGATGGTCGACGGGCTCTGCGAGGACCTGAAGAATCGCAAGGCGTTTGAGATCGAGAAGAGTGCTCCCGACTGGGCAAAGCCGAAGTTCAAGAGCAACAAGATCCTGCGCAACACCTTCAACGTCTTCGGCAAATGGCACGAGCACATGTGGGGCAAGGACTATCTAAATGCCCTCAAGAACGCACGCGAAAAGATGGATTCCATCGAGGTGGACCGCACCCGTGTGAAACCGTTGGTGAAGATCACCGGCGAATTCTGGGCGCAACTCACCGAGGGCGACGGCAACTTCCACATGTTCGAATTCCTCGAGCGCGAGGGCGCGCAGGTGCTGGTTGAGCCGATTGCGACCTGGGTCGCCTATCTGATGTATCAGGCCAAGGCACATGCGATCGCGAAGTGGCCGGTGAATCGTCCGCATCGAGACCCGAAGTGGTACGAGTTGAAAAAGAATTTCGCGAACTATATCGGCCTGCGCAAGAAGCTCTGGGGGATCGGCGCAGGCGAGCGGATGTGGGGTTTCTTCTATCACCGCACGGCGAAGAACATGGGCGGAATCACCCATCATCTGGCGCCGCAGAACGAGTTGGCCGACCTAGCGCATCCCTTCTACAACCAGTTTGCGCGCGGCGGCGAGGGACACCTCGAAGTTGGCAAGAACGTCTACTACACCGTGCACAAACTTTGCCACATGGTGCTGGCGCTGAAACCGTTCGGATGCATGCCGTCCTCGCAGTCTGACGGTGTGCAGTCGGCGGTCATCAACAAGTTCAAAGACATGATCTTCCTGCCCATCGAAACGTCCGGCGAAGGCGAAGTCAACGCGCACAGCCGGGTGCAGATGGCGCTCGGTGAGGCCAAGGTCAAGGCCAAGACGGAGTTCGAGGAATGCCTCAAGTCGACCGGCAAGACCATGAACCAGATTCGCGAATACATCGACGAGCATCCCGAACTGAAGCGCCCGTTCTATCACGTTCCGCACCGCGACGGAGTGGCCGGAACCGCGGCGCAATTCGTTCTGCACGTGAGCGAGCGGATCGATAAAGACACACGCTTCTGGAAGCGTTCGCGAGTGCGCGTGGAAGCCGCGCCTGCGATGTCCGGAGACTAAAGGCGATTCACCGCCGAGGTCGCCGAGAATTCTTCTGGTTTTTCCCGGCGAACTCCGCGATCTCGGCGGTTCAAGCATTTGATCTTCTTGAAAGAATGAGGAATTCATGCACGACCATAAGGGCCCACAACTGATCCAGATTGCGCCGCTCGAGGTGCCACCGCCATCCCTCCAGCAAGTCCGGCATGCGCATCATGGCCATGACGAAAAGACCAGGTTTCTCGTTGGCCTTGACGTAGGCTCGACCACGGTCAAGGCCGTCGTCGTCGAAGCCGCGACCGACAAGGTTCTCTGGCAGGACTATCAACGCCACGAGACCAAGCAACCGGAAAAGACACTAGAGTTCCTGAAGCGGATGGAAGCCCAGTCCGGCATCAGCCGTCACAACACCCGTATCTTCATGACCGGGTCCGGCGGAAACGGTATTGCGGATCAGATCGGCGCCAAGTTTGTTCAAGAGGTCACAGCTGTATCGCTGGCAGTCGAGAAGCTTCACCCCGAGGTGTACTCGGTCATCGAACTCGGTGGGCAGGACGCCAAGATCATCGTCTTCAAAGATGACGACGAGACCGGTCGCAAGAAGAAAATTCCATCCATGAACGATAAATGCGCCGGCGGCACTGGCGCAGTCATCGACAAAATTAACGCGAAGCTGAAGATCCCTACCGAACTGCTGGCCGAGCAGAAATATCACGGGATCAAGCTACACAAGGTTGCCGGGAAGTGCGGTGTGTTTGCCGAGACGGACATCAATGGGCTGCAGAAAGTCGGTACGCCCTCCGACGAGTTGATGGCTTCGCTGTTTGAGGCGATTGTGCTGCAGAACCTCAGCGTGCTCACACGCGGCCATACGCTGCGCCCACATGTGCTGTTGCTGGGTGGCCCGAATAGCTTCATTCGCGGTATGCGCGAAGCATGGCAGGCCAACATCCCGCGCATGTGGCAGGAGCGCAAGGTCCAGATTCCCGATGGCGCCAAGCCCGAGGACTTAATCAAGGTTCCGCAGAACGCGCAGTACTTCGCTGCTCTGGGTGCGGTTGAGTTTGGTCGGAGCGAGGACGATTGCATCGGCTGCTACTGCGGGTACGAGAAGCTGATCCACTACATCGACTACGGCCGCCAGGAAGAAAAGGCCAAGTCCGGCGGAAAAGGTCTGGTCGAAAAGCCCGAAGATCTCGATGTCTTCAAGGAAGCTTACAGGGGCAAGAAATTCACCCCTGCCGTGTTTGCAAAGAACAGCACCGTTGCGGGATTCATCGGAATTGATGGCGGGTCAACTTCCACGAAGGCTGTGTTGCTGGACGAGAACGGCGACATTCTCTGCAAGTCGTACCAACTCTCAAACGGGAATCCTATCCAGGATACGATCGAGATGTTCGAGAACCTGCGCTCCCAGGTCGAGAGTCAGAACGCAAAATTGGAAGTGCTGGGCGTCGCGACCACTGGCTATGCGAAGGACATCCTGAAAGATGTTCTCAAGGCTGACGTGGCACTGGTGGAGACCGTCGCCCACACCGAGTCGGCCCTGAAGTTCTACGAAGATCCGCACGTGATTGTTGACGTGGGTGGGCAGGACATCAAGATCATCATCCTGCACAACGGACGCGTCAAAGACTTCAAGTTGAATACGCAGTGCTCGGCAGGCAACGGCTATTTCCTGCAATCCACTGCCGAAGGCTTCGGACTCAGTGTCAATCAGTACGCCGATCTCGCCTTTTCTGCGCAGGCAATGCCGGTGTTCGGCTATGGATGCGCCGTGTTTATGCAGTCGGATATCGTGAACTTCCAGCGACAAGGCTGGCGCGCTGAAGAAATCCTCGCCGGACTGGCGGCCGTGCTGCCGAAGAACGTCTTCCTCTACGTCGCTAGCATCCCAAACCTCGCTGCGTTGGGTTCACGCTTCGTGCTGCAGGGTGGCACGCAAAACAATCTTGCCGTCGTGAAGGCCGAGGTCGATTTCATCCGCAACAGCTTCCGTGCAACCGGTAAACAGCCAGAAATCATCGTTCACGAGCATTGCGGCGAGTCCGGTGCCATCGGCGCCGCCCAGGAATCTCTACGCCTGTGGCGCAACGGCCAGCAGACTACGTTCGTCGGACTCGACGCTGTTCGCAAGATCGAGTACCGCACCACGCGCAACGAAGAGACGCGCTGCCACTTCTGCAAGAACGATTGCCTGAGAACCTTCATCGACATTCGCACGCAACCCAAGAACGATCTCAGCTTCGTGCCCATTCAGAAAGTCACCAAGGTCCCGCTCATGCACGGCGAGCAGCGGCTGATCATCGCCACCTGCGAAAAGGGCACGGTGGAAGATGTCAACGACATGAAGGGGATCAAGGCCGGTCTCGACTCCATTCGCGCGCAGCATCCCAACTTCGTGGATTACGCTTCGAAGGAGGTCTTCCGTCCGACAAATGCGGTGAGCGTGGCTGACCCACTGCCGACCAAAGGATGGGCAGGCTGGAAGAGGGGCGACAAGGAGCGGTGCGCGCTGATGGAAAATCGCGGCAAACTCCGCATCGGTATCCCGCGTGTGCTGAACATTTACACCTACGCTCCCTTGTTCAACGCCTATTTCGAAAGCCTCGGTGTGCAACCGGAAAACATCATTTACTCCGACTACACGAGTTCCGAGCTTTATCGCGCAGGAGCGAGCCGGGGCGCGATTGATCCATGCTTCCCCGCCAAGATCGGAATTTCTCACGTCTACAACCTGATCCAGGAGAAGCACCGCAAGAAGCCGCTGGATGCGATCTTCTTCCCGATGTACGACGTGCTGCACTCGCCGTTGGTAAAGATTGTTGGAGCGAATGCGTGCCCCACGGTGACCGCTACTCCTGAAACGGTGAAGGCGGCATTCACCAAGGAAAACGATGTCTTCGCCGAACACAATGTGAAGTACATCGACCCGGTCCTCAACTTCTCCGACCGAAAATTGTTTGCTCACCAGATGCTGCAGGCCTTGCAGCCGGTTCTCGGACTCTCATTGGAAGAAAACGATCGCGCTGTCGAGTCAGGATTCGCCGCGCTCAAAGACTACGAAGCCAACATCCGCCGGCGTGCGCGTCAGGTGATTGATCAACTCGAGCGCGAGGATCGTATCGGTATCGTCATGCTCGGGCGCCCTTATCATCACGATCCCGGCTTGAACCACGAAATTCTCGATGAATTCCAGAAACTGGGCTATCCCATCTTCTCCCAGAACACTCTGCCGCTGGATGACGATCTCCTCGAGAGATTGTTTGGCGAGGAAGTGCGCGCAGGTATAGTCACCAGCCCGCTCGACATCACTGATGCCTGGAAGAATTCTTACTCCTGCAGCACCAACCACAAGGTATGGGCGGCAAAGTTCACGGCCCGGCATCCCAACCTGGTGGCGCTGGAGATTTCCAGCTTCAAGTGCGGACACGATGCGCCAATCTACGGCGTCATCGAAGGCATCATCGAGCAGTCGGGTACTCCGTATTTCTGCTTCAAAGATCTCGATGAGAACAAGCCGACGGGCTCGATCAGGATTCGCGTGGAGACCATCGACTACTTCCTGCGGCGCTACCGCGAGGAAGTGATCCGCAAACGTAAAGCTGGAGAGGACATCGAGGCACAACTGGCGGCTCTGGAAGCGGAGCTACGCAGCGAGAAAGGCGGATCGGAATTACCTCCTCAGATCGGCCAACTGGAGCCGGAAGCCCAGGGCATGGCGGCCGACTAGGAATCTTTGTGCTGATCTTCTCTACCCGCAGGGCGGTTAGTCCGTCAGCAGACTCAGGTTGGAGTTCGTCTCACAGAGTCGTTTTGCCAAGGGGCGCGGCTTTACAGCCGCGCCTTCGAGGTATCCCTAAATACTGGGCTTCAGCCCCCGAGGTCGACACCCGCCGAGCCCCCCAGAGCCCGGTCAATTAATTCTTGGCATACACCGGACGAGCGCTTTGGGATGGTGGATCGGAAACCGCGCGGATGTATGCGATCAGCGCCTGTACGTCAGCTTTCTTGAGCGTGTTTCCCCAGGCGGGCATCAGCGCAGATTTGTTAAGCGCCGGGCCTCCGTAAGTGATGATCGCGGTGAGGTCTGCGTCACTGAGTTTATTCAGCGTCTCCCCTTCGGTGAACGGATGCGGCTTCACTTCGAGGTTATCGTAGTTTGAAACCCGCTCCGCCGTTGACTCGGCATTGTGGCAGCGGTCGCAGTACTGTTCATTGAAGCGCCGTCCGAGCGTCTGCTGGTATCCCAGCGCAATCTCTTCGATCTTCAGTTCGACCTTCTTGTGCGTTTTGTCGAGCGTTGAAGCCGCGATCTGATACCGTCCAGCCATGCCGCCTAACGCGACGTTGGTTGTAGCCTGTCCGCTGGAATCAGTCAAAGCGCTCACAGGATCAAAGGTCACGCCGGGTGCAGCGGCAAACTCGACCAGGGCTCCCGTGACGGCCGCTCCCTGCTCGTCATTCACTTGAACGACAACCGGCTGAGGCAAGGGAGTTCCTGCCTGCCCGAACTGCTTTCCTCCGCTCGACTCCACCATTGCAGCACCGAATGCAGTCGGCTTCAGAGCCGCGGAGTCAGCCTTCCGTGAACAGGACGCAACCAGCGCGGCAACGCTCAAAATCAGAACTCCTGAGGCGAAGCGATTCATTTCTTTGCGGCCTCCTGTTTTCCGCCACCCTTCTGCGATGTGAGAAATGCAGTCAGTGCGCGAGCGTCCTCATCGCTCATCGCACGGTTGGGCTCGATCGTTCCCGGCCGCAAGGCTTGGGGATTTTTCATCCACTGATAAATCCACGCCGCCGTCAGCCGCGATCCAACCTGCGTCAGGGTCGGTCCGATGTAACCCTTGTCGGTCTTGGTATCGACGATGTGGCAGCCCTGGCAAGAATACTTTCCATAGTAAAGCTGTCTCCCCAGTTCGATTTGTCCCTGCGAGTAGCCGCCCAGTGGCATTGAGTCAGGATCAACCGCCGGACTCTGATACACGGTCATGATGTAGTCCGTCAGTTCATTGATCTCACCATCGGTCAGGTTGAACTTCGGCATGCGCCGGATCAGTGCCGGGCGCAGCGTTCCCGGATTCTTGAAGAACTGCACCAGCCAATCCCGCTGCACCGAACTTCCCTCCCAAGTTAGATCGGGAGCCATGTCGCTGCCGTGCCCGTTGATGCGGTGGCAACTGAAGCAGGCAAGATCGGTCATCAGCTTGCCGGCTCTACCCGCCGGTTGATAATCCGACTCGGGAGATGCGGCCACCGCCAGCGACGGAGGCAGTGAATACGATCGATCGTTCAAGGAGAGCAGAGCCGTGGTCAGCGCATCGATTTGTGCCGGCGTGAAGGTGTACTGCGGCATCTTCAGCCCTGGCGCGAATGCGCGTGGCTGCTTGATCTTGCCGGCGATGTAGTCGGGCAGGGTATGTTGCATCCCCTGCAGGAAGATCAGTTGCGTAATGGGCTTGCTGCCGATACGGCTGAGTTCCGGTGCAAAGTTCTCGGGCTTCCTAATTCCTGCAATCTCGTGGCACGACGCGCAGCCATAATCTGAGACCAGCCGTTTTCCATGCGCGATCTGCTCGGGAGTCGCCGCATCCAGATGCACGTTGGCGAGCATGTCAGAATCTGTCTTGGCCAGCAGGAATCCTGTCAGCGTGGCGACCTGGACATCACTGAACCGGTAATGGGGCATTGCCGTCGGCGGATCGTAGACGCGTGGATTGCGCACCCAGGCCTGTAACCACTCCGGCTTCACCTTGGTGCCGATGCGCGTAAGTTCCGGCCCTACGTCGCCGCCAACGACATTTCCAGCCGCATTCTGCACGGCATGGCACGATGCGCAGAAGGATTCTCCGTACAGGCTGGCTCCGGCAGTCGGATCGCTCGACGCCTTCGCCGAGAGCGTAACGCTGTCTCCCGGAACCAGTGTGCTGTTCGCGATGAGAAACGCCGAGATGTCGCGTGCATCCGCGTCACTCAGCTTGAAATTCGGCATCGTCGCTGTCACCGCGTATGCCTGCGGATCTTTCAGCCATGCATAAATCCACTCGCGCGTTGTTTTGTCCGCGATGTGCGAAAGCGATGGGGGATCATCGGTGGCCTTCATCGTGCTGCCATCAGGCAACTTCACCGTGTGGCAATGTACGCACCCCGACCGCGAAAGCAGGTTGCGTCCCAGATTGAGTTGCGGCGTTCCCGGCAGCGGGCCGCGATGGCACTGCCCGCACGAAGACTCAATGTACTTTGCTGGCAGAATCGGCTGCTCCCACGCCAAGGTGCTGCTGTGGGCCTCAGCAACAGTCGTTGCGGCTCCCTGTCCGCGGTGGCAGACGGTGCATCCGAACTGGTCGAGATTGTGTGGAATGACCGGATGCTTGCGGTAAGGTTGCTGGGCCACATCGGTCAACGTGGGTTCTTTCAGCCCCACGTGGCAGCTGGTGCAACGGTCCACGACACCAAGATCGGGCAGCCAGATCTGCTGAATGCCTCCCTGAAAATGTCGCCTCAGTGTGTTGGCTTCGCTCCGGTTGCGGATCACGCCGAGATAGCCGTGCTGATAATGTCGCCATTCGCTGAAGAAATTCTTTGCCGGCGCAATCGCCATCGATGCCAGGAATACCAGGCTGACCACGCCGAACGCGCGCACGCTGTCTCCGAACAATTTCTGCCAGAGCGACCCAAGTTTCTCTTTCATGATCGCTGCACCCTTATGCTCATTTCTATGAACCTTGCCATGGCCAGACCCACGCCCAACCTGGCCCGCGGAAGAATGTCCCGATGGCGGTCAGCACCACCAGTTCGAATAAGAACCAAGTCATCACCCAATAAGAAAGCGGCCTGCCCGCCAGGTAGCGCCGGGATGGCGAAGGCGATTGCGGCGAACTCTTCGACGCCAGAATCATCAGCCCGGAAATGATCAGGGTCGGGATAAGGCCCGCATAGAGCGGTTCTGCCTCTCCCTTAATCCCGAGCACAGCGTTGTACAAGCGCGACTTAAACAGCAGCAGGAACAGAGACAGCCCGCCGGCCACCAGATAGAAGATGTGGAGTCTCTTTTCACGGTCCTTCTGGAAAAGTCCGTCCGCTTCGATGTTGACCTTGAAGTACGGAATGACAATCAGCGCCATCACCACCAGGCCGGGGATGAGCACACCCGCCACAACTGGCGGAAAGTAATGCAGCAATTCTTGCAGGCCGAGGAAATACCACGGCGCTTTTGCCGGATTCGGGGTGTGCGACGGATCGGCCAGTCCCTCAAGCGGCGCATTGAACAACAGTGCGATCCAAATCAGCACGACGGCCAAAGTCATGATCGCCACTGCCGCGCGGAAAAGTACTTCTGGGAAAGTCTGAAGCTGATCTTCGGTCTCCGCTTTGACCTGCGCCGAGGTGCGGCGTGTGATAAAGACAATCCGCCGCGGAGATTTCTTGGCGTTCGAGTCGATGCCGGCGATGAAGTCTTTGGAATCCGCCATGACTATCGCACCTCCGTAGCTGCAGTCGTCTTGCTCGCGCCAGCTCTAACCGTCGCTGGCTCACTCGCATGGTTATAGAGTCCGCCATCTTTGCGTATTCTCCAGAAATGAATTGCGACGAAGAAGATCGCCGCCAGGGGAAGAATCATGCAGTGCAGCACGTAGAACCGAAGCAGCGCATTGGCATTCACCGCATTTCCACCCAGCAGAAGAAAATGAATTTTGTCTCCGACGATTGGAACGGCCGAAGCGATATTCGATCCCACTGTGATGGCCCAGTAAGCCAGCTGATCCCAGGGAAGCAGGTAGCCGGTATAGCTGAGAAGCAATGTGATCAAGAGCAGCACAACACCGATCACCCAGTTAAATTCTCTCGGTGTCCGGTAGGCCCCGCGATAAAACACTTTGAACATGTGCGCGAATACCAGAAACACCATCGCGTGCGCCGACCAGCGATGCAGGTTGCGCAAAAACATTCCTGACGACACCACGAATTGCAGATCTTTCGTGTCGGCATAGGCCTGCGGCGCCGAAGGATGGTAGTAAAGCATCAGCGGAATGCCGGTCGCCACCAGGATCAGGAATGTTCCCAGCGTGAGAGTTCCCAGATACCAGGTCGCATTGAAACTCAGCATGCGCGTGCGCACTTTGGTCGAGAACAGGTGCAGGAATACGTTCTGCTGAATGGCCAGCGCGCGCTTCAGCGTGCTCGATCCGCTTCCGCTGCGGAAGATCGACCGCCAGACTCGTGTCTGCTGCAATTCGTCGAAGTATTGGTCTACGGTTTTTGCCATTTCAGACCCTCACGAAGGAATCCCGCGCCAGTGGCGGAACATCGGTGGAGCGATCGACCAGCAGATCGCCTTCATCGTTGAGCCATACGCGCTTCCAAGGCAATGGCTTGGGCGCCGGACCTTCGATCTTTTTCCCGCTCTGCTCGAACTTGCTGCCGTGGCACGGGCAGGCGATGATGCCCAATTCCTGCTTCCAGGCCGTCAGGCATCCCAGATGTGTGCAGACCGCGCTCAGTGAAAAGTAGCCTTCTTGTGAATGGATGATGTAGATCCCGTTATTCACGTCGAGCGTCACCGAGTCGAGCGGATATCGGTCCGGCTTCCCTGCGTTGACCACCGGAGAAGGCTCGTAGAGCACATTCGGCTCCAGGTACTGATAGGAAAAAGCTGCGGTCCCGACAGCGGCAATGCTCAACGACCCCAGCCCTAGTTTGGTGAAAAATTGACGCCGGCTGAGTTCGCTTCCCAGTTCGCCCTTTTTCTCTTCTGCCATAAACTCCCTCAGGGTGCCACATCCTAAACCTCGCGCCTTTTGCGACGTTTAGGCTGGGACTTCACCTCTGCAATCCCGCGCCAATCGCAGCGATCGAAATCAGCCCGGTCGGCTCTGCGGGAAGCAGGTTGTACGATTCCATCGTGATGGTGCCTACTGGGCATCGCATCGCGCACAGCCCGCACCGGATGCAGCGCGTCTCATCTTTCAGCATGGCAGCGCCGGTCACAATACCCAGTTCGTCAGCCTTAACTTCATCGAATTCCACGCCGAAGCATTCCTGGTTATCCCGAATCTGCTTCACCGTCTCCGCTTCGAACGCAATGCGATCCAGCGAAACCAGTTCCAGGCATTTCTCTGGACAAACGTCCACGCAGCCGCCACACAGGACGCACATGCTGCCGTCTTCCGGCGTTCCCTCGAAAATCGTGTTAACCCAGCAGTGCAGGCAGCGTTGGGCCTCCGCCATTGCGCTGGTCGCGTCATACCCAACCTCAACCTCGGTCACGCCCGTGCGACGCTCCAAGGGAAGCATCGGAACGGGTTGCCGGTTGATATCCAGATATCCGAGCGGCATGGCATGGCGCTTCAGCAGTTCCACCTCGATCACCGGGTCCGGATGTTTCCCGCCTCGCAGATATTCGTCGATGCCAACCGCCGCGCGCTTGCCGTCTCCCACGCTGTCAATGATCAGCCGTGGTCCAAACACGCAATCGCCCCCGGCGAAGATACCAGCAGCCGACGTCATCAACGTCTGCGGATTGACCGCGACCAAGCCACGCGGCGAGATATCGACCTTATCTTCAGGAGTGAAGAAGTCGAGCCGAGGAGCCTGTCCGATCGCCATGATGATCGTGTCGCATTCGATCTGACTCTCGCTGTTTTCGTAGAACGCCGGATTGAACCGCTTATTCTGATCAAATACCCACTTGGTCTTGAGTGTTTCGAGCGCGGCGACCTTGCCGTCTCTCCCTACAATCCGCTTGGGGCCAAGACCGGGATACATAATGATCCCTTCCTCTTCGGCCTCGACAATTTCTTCCAGAGCGGCCGGCATTTCTTCGCGCCGTTCCAGACAAACAAGATCCACCTCGCGCGCCCCCATGCGCAAGGCAGAAAGAGAAATGTCGACCATCTCCTTGGTCGCAACTGCCGATACATTCTCCGCGGAAGGCTCCGCATCCTCCACTCCACCCGCGTGCTGCTTCACAACCTCGCGCGCTGCCGAGCGGGCCACATCCATCGCCACATTCCCGCCGCCGATGACGATGACTTTCTTCCCGATCGTGAACTTGTATCCCAGATTCACGTTCAGCAGGAAGTCAATTCCTTTGTGAACTCCATCAAGATCGACGCCTGGGATGCTCAGATCACGGCTGCGATGCGCTCCCACGGCGATCAGCACGGCATCGAAGCCCTGCCGCCGCAGTTCGGAAATCGTAAAGTCGCGCCCGGCGGCGTGATTCAGCTTCAGCGTGATGTCGCCCGTCTCCAGAATCTCGCGCACCTGCGCCTCGACCACACCACGGGGCAGCCTGTATTCCGGAATTCCCAGATACAACATTCCCCCCGCGACCGGCGCGGCTTCGAAGATCGTCACCGCATAACCCATCAGCGCGAGATCGTGGGCGGCCGAGAGCCCCACCGGTCCTCCGCCTACCACTGCGATCTTGAAGGGGAGTTTGTTCTGCCCGCGCCCTTCGTTGACATTGATGGGGTGCTTTGATTCAGGCCCGTACTGCTCCGTGAGGAATCGCTTCAGTGCTCGGATGGAAATCGGCCGATCAATCTCTCCGCGCCGGCACGCCGTCTCGCAAGGATGTGCGCACACGCGCCCGCAGATGCTCGCCAGCGGATTCGGGTCGCGCGCCAGGCGATAGGCCTCTTCGAATCGCCCCTCCGCAATCAGGCCAACGTAGCGTCCAGCATTGGTATGCGCCGGACAAGCCATCATGCAGGGAAAATTCGTGTGCAGCCAATCGGCGTCAACCTTCTTGTTTTTGAATCGCTTCAGCATCGCGACACGCTATCTACTCCCAGGCCGGTACGTCAACTCTTTCGCACTCGGAAAACAGAGGAGGGGGAGCTTCCCACCTCCCCGTAGGTTTCGCTCTTTACTTTGTCAGGGTGAAATCCGCTTTGCCGCCGCCAGCCACGGTGACAGGCTTCGATTGATTCTTCGCGCCTTCGTGCCAGACCGTCACGGTGTAGCTTCCATCGGGAACGTCTTTTATCTTGTAGGCGCCGCTGTCGTCAGTCTCAGCGAAATAGGGTGTCGGACTGACCACGAGGTATCCCGCCATCTCCGGATGCACGTTGCAAAGCACCGGCACGACGCCCGGCTTATCGAACGTAAACGAACGCTTCTCTCCCTTCGGCCACGTTCCCAGGTTGTGCCCCAACTTCTTGTCGCCGCCGATCGCTGTCCAGAACACGTTGTGCTGCACCGTGTCGCTGTTCAGAAACTCCACAGTCGTGCCTTGCTGGACTAGCATGACGTGCGGGGAAAACATGAGTCCCTTCTGGTCCATGACCGGATGATCTTTCGGAGCCGGAAACGTCTTGCCAGCGATGGTATCGACGTAAACCACCGACTTACCTTTCATTCCCGCAACTTTGCCTTCGATGTCACCCGCCCATGCTCCCACTGCTAATCCGGTGATCAGTACTGCGAGTACGAATACCTTGGTCTTCATTTCTTTTCTCCTTTTTCTCCAGTTCCCTAATCTTAGAAAATGACTTTCGCGTCCAGATAAATCGTGTTGTTCGAGGTTGCGTTGCGGCCCGCGCCATCATAGTTGTTGGCCGCGCCATTGAACCGCGTATAACCGGTGTACTGCGCGCCCAGCATCAGATTCTGCCAGGGCCAGTACGTAACATTGGCGATATAGCCCGAGCCCCTCGGGTCGCCATTGAAGTTGCCCGTCACTGCACCGGATGGATAAAGGCCAATATCGGAAGTGCCTGTAGTATGGAACCACCCGAAGGTTCCTGTGTACTTATTGCCGATGTGATATTCGGCGTTGGCCATCACGGTGTTCAGATGGTGCGCGCCCTGTGCCGCGCCCACAGCAGCCAGAGTGCCGAGCAAGTCGTTGTTCTCGCGGATATAGGTGGCTCGAAATGAAAGCACATCGGTGCGGAACATCGTTCGGTCGATTTGCGTGTCCACTGCCCAGTCCGTGAATGAATCCTGCGGAGAAAGCGTCGAACCGTCAGGCGCGGTGATTGCGCCCGGAGTGGAACGCACGTGCATGCCGTAGGTGCCGAATTCATATTGCGTCTTGCCAGTCAGTTGTTGCCAGGCCAATCGCCAATAAGGCGCCAGCCCTCGGATGTTTGTGGCCCCTCCTGTGAACGGCTGAGCAGCGCCCACGTGGGCTGAACGGTAAAGCGCAGCGTCCAGATAGAGGTGGTTGTTCCACATCCCATAGACGCCAATCCCTCCAACGTCCTGGGCCAGCCCGCCATTAATGATAGGAGAGGCGTTCGGGGTCGGTGCCCAATCGCTGGCGATCCAGGGATAGCTCCAGGCCGGAGTCGTGTTCCACAGGTCTTCCACGGTCGGATTGTTGTTGAGGTCTATGCCGAACACCAGTTCCTTGCCGCCGACCTTCGTTATCCGTGCGTAACGAATGTCGGTGTTATCCATGCTGAAGTGGTCGTCTTGGGTGTCGTAGGTCACTTGGACAAAGCTGCCCATGTGCGTGGTCCACGCGCCCGAAAGAAAGAGCGAGATATCCTGAGGCAGTTCAAAGCTGCCGTTCTGTGTCGTCGGGATAGGGGACTTGGTAGAGGTAAACGAAGTGTCAAGCATGACTGACAGTGGCAGTGAAGCGAGCAAGTCGAGCGCAGCGCGCTTTTTGCCTCCGTCTGCCTTGACCGTCTTGGTCTCATCGGCCCGATCGACGTACCCTAGGAGTTTGAACCTCCGTCCCGCCGGATTCAACTCCGGAGGCGTGTAATGACAGCCGCTGCAAGCTAACCCTGTCTGCCTCGCGTAACTTGGGACCGCCTCCACCCTCGGCGGATTCATTGCGCTGAACGACAGCAGCAGCAGAACAGGCACCACGCCAAGCAATAGGATTCCCAGCTTCTTCATACGAATCGCCTCCTAGTGATGAGTTCCTAGAGGTGTGGTGGCCTCTAGTCGTACCAAAGGATGAGAGAAATATAGAGTCTCAGATGGAAACTCCGCCGGATGACCGATCACAGACGAATGTGATTCAAATCACAAATTTGAGCAATCGGCGCCGAATGCCTTGAACGAGCGGGCGTCGTCTCCGCGGTGGCGGTACCCGCCCGTCTAAGTTTCACCGTCCACGGCTGGAGCAATCGTATTTGATTGATGGCAAATGGTTTAGTAAGCACTTGGAGGCGGCCGGAACTCCTCTGCTCTCGCAGACAAAGGCTCGTGTCCGAGGATTGTCTCCTCTGCAAGGGAAGCAATAGACGATCTGGACCCTGAGAAATCCATTGGTTAGCGATCACAGATGGCTGTGCACTCGATCACAACTCAGGTCGGACCAAGGCAGTTTCGCTGGTTTTGAAAGGGGCCGGCTTCAGCCGCGCCATCGACACCAGAAAAGACGCGAGCTTCAGTGTGTGCGTGAGATCTCGCTTTAAAGATTCAGAGTGGAACAAAGCCAGCAGTTTCTAGCCGCGAAGCGGCGAAAGAATAAAGCCCATGGCGTAAGCCGTGGGTATAAGTGGGAAATGATCCAGCTCCCACCGGGCCGAAAGAGCAGTTCTCACGCACACTCTTCAGCCCCTGAGGTGCGTACTCGCGCTAGTTATCTGACATTCTCCGGGAAGCTGCCAGCAGCTCGTTGGTCCGCCGAATCAGTTCGGCGCGCTCGAGATCCCTATATTGTTTGGGAAGCAGACTCTTACTCGTGCATTCCAGCACGGCAACCATATTCTGCAGATCAATTTCCGTCGGATAGTACGGTGGGATGAAATCTTCCAGCGCTGCCTCGAGGTCCTGCGCATCGACTACGGCCTTGTTCTGCAGACTGCTGCGCATGTGACTCCGCACGAGTACCGCCTCAATATCCGCACCCGACAATCCTCCGGCGCGATTGAGAAAGAACTGCTCGATGTCCTCCGGAAATGCTTTCATGCCGATCTTCCGCTGCATTGCGCGCAGGAGCGCAAGCCGCTCCTCCGGGGTCTCAGGATAGAAGAGAGCAATGTGCTCTTCCGCGCGCCCTTGCCGTTTCAGGTCGACAGGCAAAAGGTCAGGCCGGCAGGTCAACAGGAACCAGATCACCTTTCCGCGATATTCCGTGTTCCCCATGAATTGCGCAATCTGGGCAAAGACACGGTTTCCTACACCACTGTCGCCTGAGTTGGAGCGATCGCCGAGCTGGGCGTCGGCTTCGTCGACGATCACGGCAATCGGGCTCATCGCCTTCAACAAGGTCAAGACCCGCTCCAGATTTCCTTCGGTTACGCCTTGCCACATGCTGCGGAAATTCTTTAGCGTCACCGCCGGAATGCCTACCTCGCCGGCGAAGCAGGTAGTGATGAAAGTCTTGCCCGTCCCGACCGGCCCGCAGATGACGTACCCCATCGGCAAGACCTCGGTATTGCCGGCCCGTATGGCGGTGGCGGCATCCTGCAGCTTGCGCTTGGCTTGATCGTTTCCTGCAACGAACGAGAGATCGAACCGGCTCTGGACAAATTCGAGCAGCCCTCCGGATTCGGCCTCGATCAAATCCTTTTTCTTCTGCGACAAAAACTTCAGCGTGAGCGGCTGCTTGTTCTCCACCGCGTGCGAAATCAGTCCTTGAAGCTGAACCCTCTTCAGCCCAGCCCCCAACTTGGCCAGTGACTCATCGTTGACTTCAGATCCGGACGGCAGTTCACGCGACTTCAGTTGCGCGCGAATGAACTCCAGTCGCTCCGCATCATCGGGCAACGGGATCGCGATAGAAGCAACGCCCGGATTTTGCACGATCCCTTGGTTCAGCTCAATCTGATTCTCTGAGATGAGGCAAATGGTGACGTCGGCGTCGAGAAACGCCGCGTTCCGCGCCCAGCGCTTGAGAATCACCAGAGAGTTCCGATCCTCGGCCGACATCGAGGAAACATCGCCGGCCGGCGCGATCGTCTCCGCGAAATCGATCACCAGCCCAATCTTCTTGCCGTCGGCAATGCGCAGCCGTAGATAGTTGTCGAGCAGGTTCAATACCGCGTCCGGATTTCGCGGCAGCCCGCCCTGGGAGTAGTTCGTGCCGTGAAAGCTGTCGTACCCTTCCAGCGCACGGCGGAAATCGGCCTGTGTTGTTGAGTTACCGAAACTCAAACCACCGCGGTCATAGTGCAAGATCAGGTCGCGCTGGCCAAACAGCGCTCGTGATAAAAAATCCTCCAGAGAGACAAAGCTGGATGCTCCATCCTGCGTGCGCAAGGGCACCAGGTCACGCACGTTCCCGTAAAGCACAAACACCGCGAACGAGCGCGAATAGTACTTCTCGGAAAGTTCACGCGCCCACGCAGGCAGCGCGTCCAAATACTTCCCGGTTTTGGTAGGGCTGTCCGGCATTTAGTTCTGAATGCGCACGCGATTTGGCCCGGAAGATGCCGTAGTGTCATCGAGCGACATCAGCCCGTTCAAATCCGGCGACATGTCACTGAAAATCGTTTCCACTTGCTGAACTGTCTGCTCCGTTTGTTCGACATCGTGAACCAGGCTATCCAGCCGATCACTGACCTGCTGCGGATCGCGCATGGTGACTGACTGATCTCTCACCAGCAACAGCACGTCTTCAACAGCCGCAATCTGCGCATCCACCACCTTGCAGTTCTCAGAGATTTTGTCGAACTTCTCCAACCGCTTATTCAGGATCTCGATGCGTTTCTGATTGATCTCTTGCACCCGCTGCGGTTCGCCACTCATATTCTTTTGTAACGCCGTGATCTCGCGTTTGATCTCATCCCTCGCCGTACTTCTCATGTACTGTTCTTGTTGCGCCGCGGCGACCAGTAGACGGGCGTATCCGCTCAGCAGTCCCTGCAAACTGGTGTCAATCTGCTGCAGAAAAATCTGCGACTGCGAAGACAGCTGAGCAAAGTTTGCGCGGATCGATCCGCAAATCTGCGCGCAGTGAACGTACCGGCTCTGCATCTCCGGCGACAGGTTCCGCAGCATCTCGTTGAGTTTCTGCTGATGTTTCAACTGCTCTTCCGCGAATTGCCAGGAGCGCACCAGCCGACGGAAGCGCGAGCTTTGCGGCACGATGGCGAGGTACATCAGCTCAAGTCCGGCGGCTAGCAGGATCGGCAAAGCCGTGCCACTGATCAGGGCAAACGCACCCGCTCCGGCCAGCGTGATCCAATTGTATTGCCAGCGGAATGCAGCCTTGACGTAGTTGGTCGAGTCGACCGGCTGCTGATCCTGGGGATCGCCGAGAGGCATCTAGACACTCACCCGCACCTGCCCGTTCCCGGGAGCTTTTCGCAATCGGCCGAGAACGTAGTTCTGCAGGTCATGAAATTCGTTTCGCTGCTTCAAGCCCAGATCACGCGGGCGATCAAACGGCACCTGCACGTCTTCGACGATCGTTCCCGGATGCGCGCTCATGATAAAGATCCGGTCCGCCAGATAAATTGCTTCCTCTACATCATGCGTGACGAAAAGGATCGTGCTCGCAGTCTCGTCCCACACCTTCAAAAGGAGTTGCTGCATCTCGCTGCGAGTCTGCGCATCCAGCGCCCCGAAAGGCTCATCCATCAAAATCACCGACGGACGCAGCGCCAGCGTACGCGCGATCGCAACCCTCTGTTGCATACCTCCGGAAAGTGTTTCCGGATACGCGTTCTCAAACCCGCTGAGCCCGATCGCCTGGATCAACTGCGCCACGGTTTCCTTCGTCCTCTCACCCGGAACGCCGTTGATCTTCAGACCGTAAGCTATGTTACCAGCCACGGTGAGCCAGGGAAACGAGGTGTATTTCTGAAAAACCATACCGCGGTCCTTGCCCGGTCCGCTCACCTGTTGATCATTCACCAGGACCTCGCCTGAATCCGCGCGGTCCAGGCCGGCGATCAACCGCAACAGGGTGGACTTGCCGCAGCCCGACGGTCCGAGCAGAACCCGGAACTCTCCAATATCGCGTCCTGCCGGAGAATACGCATCCTCGATCTCAAAATTGATGTTCTCAAGCGCGTTGACCCATTGTCCGTCAGCCGCGGGGAACGTTCGGCTTACGTTTCGCACCGTGATCTTGGACTTCTTATGCTCCATGTTTTGCCGCCTTCAGGTGCGCCGTTGCACTTGGCACGGCTGCTCCCGAACCCGACAAAGCTGCGCTGGCCCGGCGCCACGGGAACAATTGGCGCTCGAGAAACGTCAGCAGGAATCGGAACAGGAATGCGGCGGCACCGATGGCGATGATACCGGCGTAGACTCTGTCGAAATCCAGAACTTTGCGAGCGGCCTCGACCATGTAGCCGACGCCCTTACGCGCATTCAACATCTCCGCCAGAATCACATAGGTCCAGCCGATGTCATAGAGGATCCGGAATGATGAGAAAATTGCCGGAAACGACGCCCGAAACACGAGCCACAACGCCTGCCGCTGCTTTGCCCCCAGAGTGTAGGCCGTTTCCAGCAGAGCGTTGTCTACCCGATTGACCTCCTCAACGACCACTGCCAACAGGTAGAAAAACATTCCGAACCACAAGAAAGCGATCTTTTCGGTTTCGTCGATGCCAAAAAGAGCGATGAAGGCGGGAAGAAACGCGGTGAGTGGCATGGCGCGCATGGGTGCCGCGACCGGGTTGATGAGTTCGAACAACCAACGGTAGCTGGACATCAGAATGCCCAGGGGGATGGCGACGACTGCGCACCAGAAAAACGCCTGCGCAATCCGCCACCAGCTCATGAACACGTTTCCGAGTAGGTCGTAGTCTGTCCAAAGCATTCCAAAAGCGCGAACCACACCGAGGGGCCGAGGCAGCAAGGAAACATGCGGCCCTTGCCAATACGGCACAAGTATCCAGAGCAATACGATTGTGCCCCAGCTGACAAATGGAAAAGCCCATCGGACCCAAGGGGCGACGTCCTTGCGAATCGTGAACCAACGGTTTGTCTCACTCATCGTGCATCCTCATCGCGCATCGCCTTTTCGCTAGCTCGACGGGTTGGCATAGACCTTGATATCCGTGCGGCGGTTCTTCTCGCGTCCTTCTGGTGTCGAATTGCTGTCGATCGGCTTGTCGGGCCCGTTGCCGGCGGTCCGCAGACGCGCGGCAGGGAATCCGTATTTCTGCATGAGATAGGTTTTGACTTCATCGGCGCGGGCGTGTGACAACGTGATGTTGTAAGGCCGCGAACCGGTGGAATCGGTGTTTCCGTCAATGTCGACCACGGTATTTTCGTACGCTCGCATGGTGCCGGCGAGTTCATCCACGATGGCACGCGAATCCATGCTCATCTTGGAAGAATTCGGATCGAAGTAGATCGATCGATGTTGCGTCGCAATCGGCGTCGCACCCTTCGACGGCTCCTTGTATTCAATCGGCGCCTCGGTCGAAGCCATGGAGAAGTTGTTCGCCAACTTCTCGACATAACGCCGGTCCAGACTGTCTTCCGGATTGAAGGTGTGTTTGATGACTCTGAGCTCGCGATACATATCCTGCGCCATGCTCAGAATGTTGTCGTAGTCAGGATTGGAGCCAGCCGAGCCCATGAACGAGCGATTGTCGGCATAGTCAGCAAGCTTCACGCCGCCGAGCATGGTCTTGGCCAAGTCGGAAGGAATGTTGAAGTCCTTCACTGTGCCAATCAGGTTGTACGCTCGCTCCGGCTGTGACTTGATGAACTCCACGCCTTCCAGCCAGCCCTGCGCGAACTTCAACACTGTGTCCGGGTGCTTGGCGGAAAAGCTGTCACTCACTACCAGGATGTCGGCGATCAGCCGGTTCGCGATCTTCGTGTCATAGATCTTCTTCGATCCGGCACGCTTCGAAACCGCATCGCTCATATCCGGATCCCATGCGACTGCCGCATCTACCTTTTCCTGCGCAAATAAAGTCGCCGGCTCGATGCCATCCTTGGTATGAACGGCTTTATTGAAAATCTCGTTGCGTTGCTCCGTGCCCAATCCGGACGTTTTGAGTCCGTTATACAGCAGGAAATGCGAGGGCGTGTAAGGAGCAAAGGCCACGGTCTTGCCGGCGAGATCTTCAATGCTGTTAATCCCCTGTTTGCCGATCACACCGTCCGCGCCGCGGGACCAGTCCACCATGAGGAAGGCATGCGACCCGAATCCCCGCTCCTTGAACTGGGCGTAATCCTTGGCATACACGTCCGCAGTCGTCAGCATGACATCAACATTGTTGGTGGCGAGTGCCGCCGCGCCTTCCGTCCAATCGTCGATGATCTTGAAGCTGACCTTCAGCCCCTTCTTACCGAAGATCGAGTCCGGCTGCGTATCCAGTCCTCCGTTCGCGACCAGGCCTCCGGCGCATCCCACCCACACATTCACCCGCACCCGGACCTCGGCGTCATTGCTCGTCGAGGACGCCGGTATGAGCAGCGGCTTGGACGCGTCCACTTCCTCGCCATTGGCGGACGCACTCTTGCTGCCAGGAACGAACTTGCTGAGATCGATCAAGCCATATCGATTCAGGCTGTAGCCCACGATGGCTGCGCCAATCAGGAATATAAGGACCCATCCACCTCGTTCAATTTTGACCGCCATAACCTTCCTCCATGCTCAACCACGCTGATAACCTAAACACCCGATCGCCACGTGCTGTGAAAGGGCGCGGCTCTCAGCCGCGCCGTAACGCCGTCCCAAAATCAC
The DNA here is from genome assembly GCA_963836945.1 of uncultured Acidobacteriota bacterium. Classification (GTDB taxonomy): domain Bacteria; phylum Acidobacteriota; class Terriglobia; order Terriglobales; family Acidobacteriaceae; genus Sulfotelmatobacter. Next base: position 2,537 of record CAWILL010000014.1, on the reverse strand, counting down.
GCGGCTTTAGCCGCTGAGGGCGGGTGCCCGATACGGAAAATCACTTTAAGTCGTCTTCTGCGGTTGTTTCGCCGCAATCGTCTTCTCCGCGCCCGCAGTCGCCTCCGGTGCAGCCAGGCCCATTTCGATCTTGAACTGTTTCACCAATTCACTAGCCTGGAGTTTCTCTGCCTCATCGTCAATCTTGACCTTCTGCTGGTCGACATTGCTCATCGCCATATCCATGCGAGCTTCGTTGACGGCAGTCGTCTCCTCAATCTTGCGCACCATCTCGTCATGTGTCTGGCTGATGCCGGCAACCTCGAATTGCTCCATCGCATCGGCGACCTTCTTCTGCCACTGGGAGCGGCGATAGTCGGCGATGGCATTGAGCGCCTCCTGCGTCTTCCGGTCCTTCTCGCGCATGAAGGCCTGCTTCACGGCCATCGCTTTGTCGAAGGCAGCGCGGGCGGTAGTCAGCTGTCCTTGATTTCTGGCGAAAGCACCCTTCATCTGCTCCAGCTGGGCGGCATAGGTGCCGGCGATGTCGTCGCGATTGGCCTGAATCGCAGCCTTGACCTTGGCCGTTAAGTTCGCCATTTCGGTTTTGTACTTAGCTTCTTCTCTCTCGAGCAGGGTCACATTGGCCTTGACCATGGCGATGCTCTCGTTCATGCGAGGCACCTGGTCATTCATGTCGCGGATGTTCTGCTGCAGAATCAGCTCCGGATCTTCCGCCACCGAGATGAAGAAACCGATAAACGACCGGATCATTCTGCTCAATCGTTGAAACATAAAAGGCCTCCTGCCTCACGAACGCTGCGTTGCTTTGGATGGAGACGGGGACGGAACCGCATTCACGTCTCCCGTAGTAATGGGGTTTTCGGTGACAAAATATCCGACTGCCTCCGCGATCTTCTTCTCTTCCTGCTGTTTCTTAAGACGCCAGCCGGTAAAGCGCTCTTTTTCGCGGGATATCGCGTCATTGTTGGATTGAATCTTCGCCCGCTGTTCGGTCACGTATTTGTCAATCTGCGCCTGAATGTCGCTATTCTCTTTTGTCTTGCGGGATTCCATTTCTTCAGCCGCACGTTGTTGCACCCGTTCGTAGGTATCGAGCGCGCGATCCCGCCGGATCGCATCCTGGATTACATCTTTGATTTCTACGCCTGCGGCATCCAGCGCAACTAGAATCGACGACTTCCTTACATCCGACGGCAGATTGCGGATGTGCTCGCTTTCCAGCATTTGCGACACTTTGAGAATCGAATATCCCTTCGCCGCCGGAGGAATTTCAGCAGCCCTATAGATCTCTTCAAACGAAGTCGGATCGGAAACAGGGGTCGTGAACTGCGGCTCCGGGGCGATGGTCGATGCGATCTCAGCGACGCTCTGTGCCGCCGACTTCGAACTTGCAGGCGTGCCCGGACGATTCTGGGCCTGCTGAGCAGCGTCATCGTCAACGGAAACGATATAGTTGTACCACTTCTTCGACATTGGGCCTCCTCTCGGCGGTTTGGCCGGATCAGCCAATGACTGCGCAGATATGCAATTTTTTTGTGACCCTGAAAGGTAATTCTCGACTTTCAGGTTGTCAATTGTTTTCATACACTTCTGAACGCTTGGGGAGCCGAACTCTTGATCGGGTGTGGTCTTCTGAATTCCCCCTGCTGCCGCTCGAACGATAACAACTCTATTCAGTCCCGGAAGCCCAATCAATTCAGCTAGAATGGGCGTCTTTACCGTTCAAATTGACCGCGATTTTTGAACGATACCTTTACCTTGAGGCCCGACGTGCCTGCTGACGATCTCGCATCTCTGATAAGCCGGGTAGTGGAAGCCAAAGCAGAATACGATGTGCGCCTCCTCGCCCAACAGCTCGGAACCAACTACCGCTCGCTCATGTACTGGATGCGCGGAGAGCGCCACATCCCCGCGCACCTTCTGCCGCAGATGTGTGTCCTGCTCAACAACTACGAAGTCCTGGACTTTCTTGAGAGTCAGGCCGGGCGCATCGCCTTCAAGCTGCCAAAACTCGATGTGAACCTCGGTAAAGAGTTAGTTGCGGTATCGAACCTCATTCGCGAAGTGGGCGAGGCGCTCGAAAGCGTCGGAGAAACCCTGGCAGATGGTGTGGTGGAAGACAAAGAACTGCAAACCACGATTCCGAAGCTGGAGGCGGTTATTCGCGAATGCGCGTCCCTGAAATATCTCCTGGAAGAATTGTCCGCCCAAAGGAAAAGGAAAAGGTCGCGCTGAATGGAGCTTGTCTTCAAAAATAGCTCTGGGAAGGGCACGGCCTTAGCCGTGCCGCCCCGAGTCAGCTTTGACTCGGTCGTACCGTTTGCTGAAAGACTCGATTTTGGGGGGCGCAGCGCTTTTCAGCGCTGCGATAAAGCCTCTGTTTTGCTGATGGGCTTTAGCCCTGGGGTCTGGCAACGCTAGTTTTCAGGAAACTGTTCTAGCCGCTGAGCGCAACCGCCTGGATTGCATAAACGGTACCTTGGAAGCCATCGAGTCGGAGGAGTTCAAAGTTGGCGGAAGCGAGTGGGGGTCGA
>CAWILL010000013.1:0-13345 GCA_963836945.1 uncultured Acidobacteriota bacterium | reverse complement strand
CTTCATTTCTCACCACGGAGGCACAGAGGAAAGCGGCTTGCGACTATTGGGTGACTGTAGCCTGGTAACTCACCGCCAACCAGTGTCCAGTGCGGCGGACCCAGACTCGGGTGTAGCGATAGGGGCCGCTGAAGTCTTCTCCGAGTTGATGGCCCTTTACCTCGGCGCGGGCGGTCACCACAGCGGTATCGCCGTAGACGCGGACAACCATATCGGTGACGTTGATCGTATCGTATTTCAGCTGGCCGCTCTTGCGAGCTGAGACGGTGTCTTGCTTGGTCGTGACCTGACCCAGAGGAGTAATCGCGACATAGTCCTCAGCCAGGGTTCTCTGCGAAAAGTCGACGTCGCGGCGGAGGCTAGCCTCGCGCGCTTGATGCTCCATATCGATGATTTCCCGGATGGATTCCTGGTCTCCCGTATCCATGGCGGGCTTGGGACGAGCTGAGACGCGCTGTGCTGCCAGTGCTGGCAGGGATACCAGAAGGCAGAACAAAAACGCCACACACTTGTTGACTACCATGAGACCTCCGCGGTTTGCGAGGGGACAGAGATCCGCTGGACCGAGCTACGCAACTTTGGATGCAAGAGTTCCGTGGAAAAATTCTTGATTTGATAAATCATTTTGATAACCCACTGCCGGCGAGCGTCGCATCCCTTCGCCCCGAGTCCGCCTTCTAACATGACAGACTAAATCGAGCGGTAATTTGTTTGTCTTTTAGTCGTTGTGGGGCCCCATTTTGTGTAATTTGGTGCAAGCTCACTTCCAGCCTGTAACCGGACTAAATGGTTGAGAAATGAACACGAAGGCACTGGTTGTTCCCACCAAGCTGTCCACTCCCGGTGTGCAGTGTCCGGTAGTGGACAGGAAGTTGGTCTCAACTCATAGTCAACTTGAGGTCTCAATTCCGGGCAGGCCCGAGATCGATCTAGTAGAATCAAACCTCTAGGAAAGCATGGCGGACGTTCGTCGAGGTCTCATCATCGTCAACACGGGGCCTGGCAAGGGCAAAACCACCGCCGCCATGGGCACCGCGTTGCGTGCTGTCGGGCAGGGACTGCGAGTGTTGATGCTGCAGTTCCTGAAAGGCTCCTGGCACTACGGCGAACTTGATGCGGTGCAGGCTTTCGGTGACAAGTTTGTCATGAAGCAGATGGGCCGCGGCTTCGTGAAGGTCGGAGCCGAGAGGCCCGATCCGGAAGATGTCCGGATGGTCGAAGAAGCGTGGGCTGAAGCCGAAAAGGCCATTCAGTCGGGCGAATGGGATCTTGTGGTGCTCGACGAGATTAACTACGCCATCAGTTACGGCATGCTCGATCCAGCCAAGGTGGTGGAGAGTCTTCAAAAGAAGCCTGGGATGGTGCACGTCATCTTGACGGGCCGTAACGCGCACCCGACAATTATCGAGATCGCTGATACGGTTACGGAGATGCGCCAGGTTAAACATGCCTACGAGAAGGGCGTGATGGCGCAGAGAGGAATTGAATACTAGTTCTCAGTTCCCGGTTCTCAGTTCTCAGCAATACGAGCGCAATCGTTTTTTGCTGAGAACTGAGAACTGAAACTAAAACTGAGAACTGTCTTATGGCTTGGTTTAAGCGCGAATCCGGAGAGCTGGATACATCGGGCGAAAAGAAAGTGCGCACCGAAGGGTTGTGGGTGAAGTGTGAGAACTGCCGGCAGATCATATGGAAAAAGGATCTGGAAGAGAACATGAACGTGTGTCCGAAGTGCGACAAGCACTTCCGGATTGATGCGCGTACTCGGCTCACGCAGCTGCTCGATGACAACCAGTACACCACCTTCGACGGGGATATTTCGTCGACCGACCCGCTCAAGTTCGTTGACCTGAAGCCTTATTCGTCGCGTTTGAAGCAAGCACAGAAGGACACGGGGCTGAAGGACGCGGTGATCAATGCGCAGGGCAAGCTGATGGGCCGCCCGGTGATCGCCAGCGTGATGGAATATTCATTTATCGGTGGGAGCATGGGGGCGGTGGTTGGGGAGACGATCACCCGTGCCGTGGAACGCGCCGCCGACACCCGCACTCCTTTGATCATCGTCTCGGCGTCGGGCGGGGCCCGGATGATGGAAGGCGTCATCAGCCTGATGCAACTGGCCAAGATCGCAGCGGCCCTGGCGAAACTGGACAAAGCCAAGGTCCCGTACATTTCCCTTCTGACCGATCCGACTACGGGAGGCGTGACCGCCTCGTTCGCCATGTTGGGGGACTTGAACATCGCAGAGCCGGGGGCGTTGATTGGCTTTGCCGGACCGCGGGTGATCGAGCAGACCATCCGGCAGAAGCTGCCGCCGGGGTTCCAGCGCAGCGAGTTTCTTCTCGAGCATGGGATGCTGGATGCCGTTGTGCCGCGTAAACAGCTCAAGCCTTATATCGCGCGGGCGCTGGATTTCATGGCGGCGTGAAGCAGACGTCGGACCTCAGGCGTCAGACCTCGGACTTCGGTTCTCGGGGAAGCCAGCTTGCCCTTTCCTCCCGACTGGTTTCCTGCGCCGATTTTCGCTGCGAACACGTCTGCTGTAATCTGATGATTCAGCTAAGGGCTGAGGTCTGACGCCCGACGTATGTCCTACGAAACCGCAGTCGCGAGCATGTTTGCGCTTGGGCATGAGCTAGCCCAGACGCCGTCGCACAAGTTCGACTTGGCGCACATGCAGGTGCTGCTGCGGGCCTTGAATCGTCCCGAGCGGATGTTCCCGAGCGCGCTGATTGCCGGGACGAACGGCAAGGGCTCGACCGCGGCGACGCTGGCGTCGATCCTGCAAGCATCGGGCTTGAAGACTGCACTCTACACTTCGCCGCATCTCATACGGATCAACGAGCGGATTCGCATCAACGGAGTGGAAATCATTGACGACGACTTTGCCCGGCTGCATGGCGAGGTGGATCGCGTGGCCGACCATCTGGTGGAAGTCGGAGAATTACCTTGGCATCCGAGCTTTTTCGAGATGATGACTGCCATTGCCTTCTCGCAGTTCGCGCGCGAGCGAGTGGATGTCGCGGTGCTCGAGGTTGGGATGGGGGGCCGGCTGGATGCGACGAACGTGGTCGAGCCCCTGGTAAGTGTGATTGCTGATATTTCGCTCGATCATCAGAAGTTCCTGGGGAATACGGTGGGAGAGATTGCGCAGGAGAAGGCGGGCATCATTCGGCCCGGGGGAGTCGTCGTGACTCTGCCACAACAGCCGGAAGCGAATGACGTCATCGGCAATACGATTCTCGATCTGAACGCAGTGGGTGTGAGCGCGGTGCAGTATGTGCCGCCGGTGTCGCCGGGCGCTACCGAGTCCCGGGTAGCGAGTACCGAGGATAACTCCTTGCGGTCACGATACCCGCTGCAGGTGATGGGGAAACAGATTCTTGTCGAATCGCCGCTGGTGGGGCGGCATCAATTACGGAACGTGGCTTTGGCGATTGCTGCAGCCGAAGAACTGAGCAAGAAGGGGCTTGCCGGGATTACTCCGCAGTCGATTGAGCGAGGGATTCGCGAGACACGCTGGCCGGGTCGGTTTCAAGTTCTTCCCGCCGAAGGTGGTCGGCCGGAGATTGTGCTCGATGTGGCGCACAATCCGGCAGGGGCGTGGGCGTTGCGATCAGCCCTTTCGGGGCTGTATGACGACCGTCCACTGGTTTTTGTTTTCGGGGCGATGCGCGACAAGGCAATCTCGGAGATGACGGAGATCTTATTTCCGCTGGCCCTGCGGGTGATGGCCACGCGGCCTGACAATCCGAGAGCGGCATCGCCTGAGGAGATCCTGCAGGCAGGGAATCGAACGGGCGCGGAGATTGAGATCGTGCCAGAAGTGAAGGCGGCTTGGGAACGCGCTCGCGCCTGCGCAGAGGGCAAGGCCGTCGTGGTGGTGACTGGCTCGATTTATCTGGTGGGTGAGGTGATCGGGCTGCTTGAGACGAGGGCGTGAAGACGGGTCCAAAATTCTTTCTTAGAATGGGTGTGAAGGAAGTGAATTCATCAGTCGATCAGGTCGGAAGCGAGCAGGTGGAACTTGACGGGCCACAGGAGATGACGATTGCTCGTCCGCGACAGAGTCCACACGCGGTTCCGGGGCGCACCTACGGCCGGCTGAGCCGGTTGCGATCGTACCTGATCATTGATCCACTCATTTGGCTGTACACGCTCGTGCTGGGGGTGCTGGCGCTGCCGGGTGGTTTTCTGGACCGGAGCGGACGGCGACTGCATTGGTTCTCTTACGCCTGGTCGTGGCTCATCATGAAGACGATCTTTTCGCCGGTCACAGTTACCGGTCTGGACAAGATCGACATTTCCAAGCCTCACGTGTATGCGGCCAATCATGCTTCGGCGCTCGATATTCCAGTGCTCTACGTCAATCTGCCGTTTCAATTCCGGATTGCGTTCAAGAAGGAACTGCTGTCGTATCCGGTGGTCGGCTGGCAACTGAAGCGGTCCGGGCAAATCTGCATCGACCAGCAGAATCCTTCCCATTCGATCAGCAGCATTCGAGCCGCGTTGAAGGGCCTTAAAGCCGGACTTCCTCTAGTAATTTTTCCCGAGGGAGGACGCACGCCCGACGGGGAAATCAAACCGTTTCTGCCCGGGGCCTTTTTTCTGGCGATCAAGGCGCAGGTGGACATTGTGCCCGTCGCACTGGTGGGTACCTACGAATTGCTGCCCATGGACACGTATCACATCAAATGCCGTCCGCTGGAGATGCGGGTTGGCGAGCCCATCTCGACCACCGGGCTGACGATGCGGGATATGGAAACTCTATCGGCGAAAGTGCAGAAGGCACTCGAAGATTTATATTACCGGCTGGATTCCGGGCTCTAAAGGAATGCAAGCAACGTGTGAGCCAAAACCTTTTGCGCTTTCCCGAGGCTGTCATTCCGAGCGAAGCGAGGAAGCCCTACCTTCAGCAGTCGCTTTGGGCAGGGATGCTTCGACTCCGAACGAATTCGCTACGCGACCTCGTTCTGCGCTCAGCATGACAGAGATCCTAGCCTCGTTAATCAGGCTGCCCTGCTTCGTTCGTCGCATAGTTGTTGATAGTGCTCGCGGCCTCGTCGATAGCCTTGGGTAAAAGGTTCTTCCACCTGCTTTCCCGGATATCGACTCTGGACGTCTTCCAGAGCTGCATTCATCTCGCCTGAAACCTGATCAAACTCCATGCAGCGAGTTCGCGCGTGCATGGCTGCCTGGAAACCGAGACGGAAGAACTCCTCGTCTTCGGAAAAACTTCGGCCCGATTTTGCGTAGCGAGTCTCTTCGGAACTGCGCAATCCTGTCCACCATTGTTCGCGGGCGGCGTCTACCGATTCAGCTCCTGCCTGTTTCAAGATGACGCGAGCCGAAGCCGCAGAGGGCTCGTCGTCTGAGAGTGCGATTACCACGCTGCGGCCTTTCCGCAGCGCGTCTTCATAGAGGAAGATTTCGTCTTCGGGAAGGCCTTCATAGCTGGCTTTCTCGATCTTGCCGCCTGCTACCGCTCCGACGGTGGCTCCGGCGGCGCCCAAGATGGCCGCACCAAGCAATCCCAGAGCAGTGATGGGCCCGACACCGGGGACAAGCGCCATCAGGACCGAACCTCCAGTGATCCCGACGCCGCCGCCAAGCAACGCACCCACGGCCGTACCCATGCCAGGCTGCTCGGAAGCATCGGTGCGGACCGTCTGAATTTCCTTATTCATATGATCCTGGCTTCCGGGGGTTAGGACGGTGATCTTATCTGCGGGAATACCAGCTCGTTTCAGTTGCTCGTAGGCGTTCTCGGCGTCTGCGCGAGTGTTGAATACTCCGGTGACCGATTCCATCTTTCTGCTCCTTGATAACAAGAAATCGGGACTTTGATGCCGGATACGCTACTCCGAGCCGCCGGAAAATTCAAGAATTTCGGTATTCTTTGTTGCGTAACCTTTTCCGTAGGACCACCGTTTACTCTTGTGTAAGGCCAAACCGCGGAGAACTTGTTGAAGGCTCTGAAGAAAGAAGCGGACGAGCGGCTTCTGATCGAAGCTGCGCAGAAGGACCCCGCTCGCTTTGCGGACCTTTATGAGCTCAATTTTCAGCGCGTCTATGCCTACTGCGTGAAACGAGTACAGGACCGCGCCGATTCGGAAGACCTTACGTCGGAGGTATTTCATCAGGCGCTGGCGAACTTAAAGCGATTTGAGTGGCGTGGAATTCCGTTTGCCGCGTGGCTGTTCCGGATTGCAGCGAACCTGATCTCCGATCGCTGGCAGAGATCGGGCCGGGAATTGGCGGATGACCAGGTGATTGAATCGGCACAGGTCAGTCCGAGGGAGATTGAGGAAGTGGAACGGCGGGCCACACTGTTCCGGCTGGTCGAGACTCTTCCGGCCGAACAGAAACGGGTAGTCGTCCTGAGATTCGTAGAACAGAAGAGCATCAAGGAAGTTGCCAGTGCAATTCGCAAGACGGAAGGGGCAGTGAAGCAGTTGCAGTTTCGCGCGCTGAGCACATTGAAGGCGCGCATGGAGGGTGCCGATGCCTAAGCGCTCTCTACATCCCGGAGGCGGCGACCAGAAGAAAATCGAGCAGCTCAATCAGGCTGTCGAGAAGATGCTGGCGCGGAATGACGGGCGGGTCACGAAGGCTGGGGCGGAGATCGAGCCACTGGTACGCATCGCGGCGGACTTGCGCAATCTGCCGAGTGCGACATTCAAGGCACGATTGAAATCCGAATTAGGAGGCAAGAAGCGTATGTCCACCGTTGCCGAGCCCGTAGCAACCGTCCGCCTGACTGCATCACCAAGGTTGGCGTTCCGAGATCCTGCCAAGGCGATCGAGTTCTACCAGCGTGCTTTGGGTGCCAAAGAAGCGTTCCGCTTTGAGGTTGGGGGGCAGATTCCGCACGCCGAGATCGTGATCGGTGATTCGACCATCGATATAGCCGGCGAATGGCCCGAGGGAGGCCGCTTCAGCGTCGAGACGCTGGGATACTCGCCGATTTCGATGTCCATACAGGTCCCAGATGTGGATGCATTTGCGGAACGTGCCGTAGCGGAAGGCATGACGCTGGTGCGTCCACCCAAAGATCAATTCTACGGACACCGCGACGCTACCTTGCAGGATCCCTTCGGCTATACGTGGGCCGTGTACACCGTGAAAGAGAAAATGTCGGTGGACGAGATGCACCGCCGAATGAAGGGAATGACCGAGGGACCCGAGGGTGGGAAGCTTCCTGAATCAAAGGGCGTCGATCCCGTCCCTCACGGCTTCCGCATGGTGACGCCGTATCTGGTCGCCGAAGACGGCATCGCGTTACTGGAGTTTGCCAAGAACGGTCTCGGGGCTGAGGAACTCATGCGAGCCGTGATGCCCTCCGGGGTGCATGGTGAAGTGCGAATCGGAGATACCACGCTGATGATGGGCGGCGGTATTGGCGGCAAGAAATTTGCGGGCAAGTTGCAGCCGGGTGCGCTTCACATCTACGTGGAAGATGCGGACGCTGTCACCGAGAAAGCTGTGGCGGCCGGAGCGACGCTCATCGATGAGCTCCGCGATCAGGAATACGGAGAGCGTTCCAGCACTGTGAAAGACCCGACCGGGAACTATTGGTACATCGCAACGGCGAAAGGTGAAAGCCATGTCCCCGAGGGCCTGCATAGCGTAAATCCGTACCTGCATCCGCGGCGCGCCGAACCGCTGATCCGCTTCCTGAAGCGCGCCTTCAGAGCGGAGGAAGTAGCGAAATATGCTTCGCCGGATGGGGTCGTCCATCATGCCGTGATTCGCGTCGGAGATTCAGTACTGGAGATGGGTGAAGCGCATGGGAAGTACGAGACCATGCCGGCCATGTTCTACCTTTATGTCCCGAACATGGAAGACGTCTATCGGCAGGCTTTGGCGGCCGGAGCGACCTCATCGCAGGAGCCGACAGATCAACCCTACGGTGATCGAAACGCCGCTGTGCAGGACGCGTTCGGGAACACGTGGTACATCGCGACCCACGTTAAGGACGTGAGTTAGAAAGAAAATAGGGAGGGCCGAATGGCCCTCCCCTAATACCGCTCTGAAAGTCACTGTCTAGCTAGCCTTCCGACGCAGAGCCACGGACTCCTCATCTTCATCTTCATTTTCAGTGTCCTTTGAGTTGTCGACGTTGTCATCTGCGCGGGGTTTGGGCTTCACCGCATCTTTCGCTTTACCCCAGGCATTCTGGACCTTGCCTTCCGCTTGCTTCATCGTTCCCTTCGCCTGAGCGTCGGTGTCTCCAGTCCATTCACCAACCTGACGTTCGACGCGACCGGCGATATCTTTTACTTTTCCCTTGGTACGATCTTCATTCATGATTCCCTCCGATTAATGCAAGGGCAGGTTCGCCCTTGGTTTCGGACCCGACTAACTTGCCCGTCAAACCACCGGACTTCTGCCCTGAATCACGCGGATCAGGACAACAATAATGGCGACGACGAGCAAGATGTGAATGAACCCTCCCAGCGTGTAGGAGCTGACCATTCCCAACAACCAAAGGATCAGAAGCAATACTGCAATTGTCCAAAGCATCGATCTGGCCCTCCGAATAGGCGAGTCACCTGTCCGAGGCAGACTAACGGGAGGCGGGGTCGCAGACCATCCATGGAACGGAGTAAGCTCGCAGTTGCCTTCCCCTAATGATTCGTGAGACCTGCACGTTTGACCCTCTGGAATCTACTCCCATAAACTGAAGAATTCAGGATCACTACAGGGTTCCCTCTATGGCAGACAGCATTCATGTGAAGCTTCCCGACGGAAGCGATAAGGAAGTTCCCAAAGGCACGACTGCGCTCGACATTGCGAAGTCGATCAGCCCGCGTCTCGCGGATGCGGCGCTGGTTGCGAAGACCAACGGCGATCTGATCGACCTTACCCGGCCGTTGGAAAAGGACACCGACCTTCGCCTGCTGACGGAAAGGGATCCCGAGTCGCTGGAGGTATACCGACACTCCTCGGCGCACCTGCTGGCGGCGGCGGTGCTGGAACTTTTTCCGGAGACCAAACTGGGGCACGGGCCCGCGACCGAGACCGGATTTTTCTACGATTTCTATCGTCCTACTCCTTTTACGCCTGAAGATCTGCCGAAGATCGAGAAGAAGATGCAGGAACTGGTGCAGCAGAACATTCCCTATGCGCGCGAATTTGTGCCACGCGATCAGGGACTGGCTGAGTTCAAGAAAGAGGGTGATTTCATGAAGTGCCATTTCATCGAGCAGTTCACCAAGCCCGATGAAAAGATTTCGATTTACCGTACGGGCAAGTTCATCGATTTCTGCCGCGGGCCGCATATCCCATCGACGGGGAGGATCAAGGCTTTCAAGCTGCAGAATATCGCTGGGGCCTACTGGCTGGGCGACGAAAAGAATCCGCAACTGCAGCGGATTTATGGGACGTCGTTTTTTTCGAAGAAGGAGCTCGAAGATTACCTGAAGCATGTTGAGGAGACGAAGAAGCGCGACCATCGCGTGCTGGGCAAGCAGCTCGATCTTTTCTCGATTCAGGAACTGGCTGGGCCGGGGCTGATTTTCTGGCACCCCAAGGGCGGGATCATCCGCAAAGAGATGGAAGACTGGATGCGCGATCAGTACGTGAAGCGAGGGTATTCGCTGGTGTATACGCCACACGTGGCACGGCGACAGCTCTTCTACACCTCGGGACACGAAGGCTATTACTCGCAGAACATGTTCGACGCGATGGAGCTCGACGATGCCGAGTACCGGCTGAAGCCCATGAACTGCCCGGGGCACATTCTGATTTATAAAGATTCGCTGAAGTCGTATCGCGACTTGCCGGTGAGGCTGGGAGAGTTGGGCACGGTGTATCGCTACGAGCGGTCGGGCGTGATGCACGGTTTGCTGCGCGTGCGCGGGTTCACGCAGGATGACTCGCACATCTTCTGCACGCCGGAGCAGGTTGAGGATGAGGTTGGCGGTTGCTTGGATTTTGCCTTGGACGTATTGAAAGATTTTGGCTTCGAGAAGTTCCAGACCGAGCTTTCGACGTGGAATCCTGACGATCGCAAGAATTTTGTGGGTAGTGAAGAGCAATGGGTCCACGCCATCAAATCGCTTGAGAATGTGCTGAAGCGCAAGAATGTCGAGTACAAGACCATCCCTGGCGAGGCGGCGTTTTATGGGCCGAAGATTGATATCAAGCTGGTGGATGCAATTGGGCGCTTGTGGCAACTCTCGACCGTGCAAGTCGACTTCAACCTTCCGCAACGATTCGGCCTGGAATACGTCGCCGAGGATGGCTCACGCAAGCAGCCGGTGATGGTGCATCGTGCTCTGTTCGGTTCCGTGGAGCGCTTCTTCGGCGTGCTGCTTGAGCACTATGCGGGAGCGTTTCCGGTGTGGTTGTCGCCGGTGCAGGCGGTGATGATCCCGATCAGCGAGCGGCATGCCGAGTACGCAAATAAAGTCGCTGGTCAGCTGAAAGCGATCGGCGTGCGCGTGGAGGTTGACGCACGCAACGAGAAGATGAACGCCAAGATCCGCGAGCACGCCATGCAGAAGGTGCCGTTCCTGCTTGTGGTCGGAGACAAGGAAGCGGAGGCCGGGAAGGTGAATGTCCGGACGCGTGGCAAAGAGAAGACTGAGGACATGCCGGCGACGGACTTTGTGGAGAAGATTGGAAAGCTGATTATGGAGAAGAGCCCCTCCCTCGACTAGGGCTCTTGCCGTGGTTCATGTGGGGACAGCCGCCCTCGGCTGTCCTTGGGCCGTTAGGCCCAGTTTCACTATCCTCCAAGGTTTATTTGCTGAAATCAAAAGCTAGTCGAGCTTTGCTCGACCGGACAGCCGAGGGCGGCTGTCCCCACATGAATACTGCTGTACCATGTTTTCGTGCATCCCCTGGGGCTTAGGTTGCTGTCTCACATTCGGAAGGAAGAATTGCTGCATGCCGGGCATCGGGTTGGAGTTGCGGTTTCTGGCGGGATTGATTCCGTTGCGCTTTTGCGGCTGCTGCTTGAGTTGCGTGGCGAACTCGGGATTGTTATTTCCGTCGTTCATTTCAATCACAAGCTGCGGGGGCAAGAGTCGGAGGCGGACGATCAATTCGTCGGCGGTCTGGCGCGGGAGCATGATCTGGAGTTTCTGTCCGACAGCGACGACGTGGCGGAGCATGCGTCTCGGGAGGGCGTTAGTCTGGAGGCCGCGGCTCGTAAGTTGCGGTATGGGTTCTTCTGCCACCTCTTACAGGAAGGCCCTTCAAGGGCTAAAGCCCCTGATCAAGACAAAGGTGCGAATCGCGGCGCTGAAAGCGCTGCGCCACCCAAAGACGGCCCGCTGGGGCTAAAGTCCAGTGCAGTCAGTTCGCTTTTACGCGGCCCTGAAGGGCCGCTCTTCCTTGATGAATCCCGCGGCGCGCCTGAAAGGCTCGCCCTTTCAAAGCAGCGTTCTTCATCGCTGGACAAGATCGTCACAGGTCATACCCTTGACGATCAGGCAGAGACCGTTCTGATGCGGGTCATTCGCGGCACGGGCGTGACGGGGCTGAGCGGGATTCGTCCGCGGATTCCGGTTGAGAACGATGACGGGGAAATCTCCGGTGAGATCGTGCGGCCGCTGCTTACCACTCGGCGTCGCGAACTGGAGCAGTACCTGAAAGACATCGGCCAGCCTTGGCGGGAAGACTCCACGAATGCCGACGATGCCTTCACGCGGAACCGGCTGCGGAAATTGGTTGTTCCACTGCTGGAGAAGGAATTCAATCCGGCGGTCGCCGAGAATCTGGCGGAACTGGCCGAGATTGCCCGCGGCGAAGAGGAGTACTGGGAAAGCGAAGTTGCCGGCTGGATGGGCACGGCCGCGCATTGGTCCGAACCGGAATGGGCTCGAGGGCGGGCGAATGCGAGTGAATTTGTGCAGATCGGCGGTCTTGGGGATGGATTCGGGCTGAAAATCCCCACTTCTCGCGCAAACAGCGCGCTGGAAATGGGGCACACTGAGGTGGGGCAACATGACTCCGGCGGCATCGACCTTCAGTCAAAGATCGATCTTGCCCGGTGGCTGGTTGCGAATGCCTCGGTCAGCCGTCCCTGGTTTCTGAGTGAGCCCGTTGCAGTGCAGCGGCGAGTAGTGAAAGCCATCGGCGAGCAAGCGGGGATTCCGCTGGAGTTCAAGCATGTGGAGGAGATCCTGCGCTTCGCAGCCGAGGGTGGGCCTACTGGCAGGGAGCTCAGCTTGCCTCTCGGGTGGAAGCTCGTGCGATACACGGAGGAGTTACTCTTTGTGACTCCCGATTTGCGTGAAGAGCAGTGGCCGCGGGACTACGAGCATGAACTACCTGTGCCCGGGAGTGCGGTTGTGCCTGAGATCGGGGCGGTCGTCGAAACGCGGCGCGTTCCGGCTGCGAAGCTCGCGGAGTATAATCCAGACCGACTCCTGAACACAGATTCCTTGCCCGGACCGTTAAGGGTGCGGAACTGGCGCGCGGGAGACCGGTTTTGGCCGGCCCACACCAAATCCCCCAAGAAGGTTAAGGAATTATTGCAGGAGCGTCACGTGACGCAGCCGGAGCGTGGATTGTGGCCGGTTGTTTTGAGCGGCGATGAGATTGTGTGGGTCCGGGGATTTGACACCCACGCGCAGTATGGCGCCAAGCCGGGACATGATGCTGTTCTGATCGCCGAAAGTAGTGGGAATAAGGCTGAGGAGAGGTAAAAACGCCGTTAGCCGGGAGAGGCGCAAGCTTCATGAACGTAACCAGAGTCGAGCCACCGCGGCAGGTTATTTCAGCCGAGCAGATACAGAAGCGGGTGAAAGAGCTGGCCCGGCAGATCTCCGACGACTACAAAGGACAGACCATCCAGATATTGGCGGTGCTGGAGAACGCATTCATGTTCCAGGCTGATCTGGTGCGGGCTTTGGAGGTGCCGGTCGTCTGCCAGTTCATTAAGCCAAAGTACACGCGACCGGAAGCAGGCTCGGGGAGTGACGTCATGGAGATCTTCTTCAGTCATGAGCCGGATATCCCGGGAAAGCACATCCTGCTGGTGGAGGGTCTGGTGCATTCCGGCGTGACCAGCGAATTCCTAATGAACGATTTGAGGGCCAGGGGAGCGGCTTCGGTGAAACTGGTGACGCTGCTCGATCGGCAAGCAGCGCGTCGGGTACCCTTGCAGCCGGACTATTTCGGGTTTCTGGTCGACGAGACGTTCCTGGTGGGATATGGCTTGGGGGCAGTGGAACAGACGAACCGCAATCTGCCCTACCTCGGCGCGGCCAAGGGTTAAGGATCACGATCAGAACAGGTGTGTTTTGGGAATTTGTCGCAATCCCCAGGAGCTTCGCCGCCCGTGCCCAGTTGATGTGGTCTAAGGGCGGTGCTAAATCCAACTGAACCA
>CAWILL010000012.1:0-396120 GCA_963836945.1 uncultured Acidobacteriota bacterium | reverse complement strand
AATGTCGACGAATCACACCTTGAACGCACGATCTCCTCTGATACAACCATACCTGGAGTCGCACACCTGAAGAAACGCGTTGCATCTGTCGGCTTCCGTCCGGCAGCGGTGGTTGATTCTGGCAACCGAACGCAAGGAAGATTTTGGTCTTGTCGTGACTCGTTACGGACTGTAACGATTCCTTTATCGCCTCACCGTTTCTCCCCCATCACGATTCGTTTTTCCTCAAGGGCGCGCCGGCGCCGATGGTTCGCTTATGTGTCGCTCGTGTCCGTCAAAAAACTGCCAGATTATGCGGCTTTTGACAAAAACGTCGATCGAAGATCCCCTACGTTTACTGGGCCTCAATTCGAGGCGCGTAAACCATTGCTTTTCATTGATTTGTGTTGGTGCCGGGAGGGGGAGTCGAACCCCCAAGGTACTAAGTACCGGCGGATTTTGAGTCCGCTGCGTCTGCCAGTTCCGCCATCCCGGCACTTCGTGGGAGTGATTGATTTTACAGCCTGTTCTCTGTTTCTATTCTTTCTTCTCCCAAACAACAAATGCGAGACTGTGTAACAAAGTGTGGCGCTTTTCGAGGATTTGCACAGCCCAACCTCATTTTGCCGATGAAATGCTGCGACTCGTTCTCGGGCTTAGATGCCCACGACCCACTCCTAAAAGGGGCACCCGCACAGAATTCTACCACTATTGTAGCGAATCCGATTTGGCCCAACAGTTAAACCGCTCGGTTCGCACCCCTCTACGGTTCGCGGCGCTTGGGCAGGCTCGCCACGCATCAAAATCTAGCCGCCTTTAGGATCAACTCTGTCCATGCATGGTTAGCCTAGAAGGAGAGGAAACCAGCCGCTAATGTTCCGTTCTTCTGGCCGAACGGCTCAGACGCGCTTCCTAGAAACGGTAACGTCCAGTTCGAAACAAACCTGCCGAGCCGTGCCAACTTCCGGTTTGCTCGCTATCTGGAAGAACTCAAGAAATCCTTGCTGTCCAGGGGGCTTTTCAACGAATCGCCGACTTATCGGTCAGTAGCCGACGGAAGCTCCATCGGGCGCAGCCCTTGGTGCAGCAACTCGTTTTCCTTGAGAAGCGCGTGACACAATCGTTTGCATTCCGATGATATAAGCTGCCGTTCGGGAAAACTCCGAATGCTACAGCGCGATGAGTTTTTGACTCCGCCCCGGTATTACAAGTAAGAATCGACGCTGATCCATCGGCGTCGCTGGAACGGGGGGACAATGAACGAGTTCGCTAGCAACGTCGAGCGTCATCGCCGCGAGCTGCTGGTCCACTGTTACCGCATGCTCGGCTCCTTGCCGGACGCCGAGGACGCGGTGCAGGAGACGTTGCTTCGCGCCTGGCGGTATCGCGACAGCCTGAAGGAAGGTGCGCCGCTGCGCCCGTGGCTCTACCGCGTGGCCACAAACGCCTGCCTCGATGCGATTGCCCGCGATGAGCGGCGCGCGGTCCTCGCCGCTAGGACCGCGGAGCAGGGTGACTGGACCGGGCAGTCGGAGGATGTCGTCTGGCTGGGGCCGATTCCGAACTCGGTACTCGAACCAACCACCCCGCCAGCGACGACGCCAGAGGCGATGACACTGACGCGAGAGACCATCGAGATCGCCTTTCTGACGGTAATCCAGCTCCTCACGCCGCAGCAGCGGGCTGCCTTGATACTGTGCGACGTGCTGGACTGGTCCGCCAAGGACGCCGCCGACCTGCTCGACCTCAGCGTCCCAGCCATAAACAGTGCATTGCAGCGCGCGCGGGTCAGGCTCCGCGAGCGTCTGCCGTCTCGCAAGCCACCGTGGCCCGCCAACGTGGATGCCAGCGCGGCCGAGCGCGACCTGCTACAGAAATACGTCGAGGCGAGCGAATCGGCGGACTTTCGCGCCTTCGAATCGATCATCCGTGCGGACGCGACCTTCCGCATGCCGCCCGATTTCGGCGCGGCCGATGGCCGCGACGAGATGTTCAACCTATGGGTCGAAGCGGGATTCGGCTCCGAACGGTTTGGTCGCCTCCGCTGTGTTGTGACCCACGCCAACCTGCAGCCCGCGGTCGCCGCTTACGTGTGCCGGCCCGGCGATTCCATCTGGCGGGCCATGGCGCTGGACGTTCTTCGAATCGAGGACGGCTTGATTACCGAGATCGTGGTGTTTATGCCGGAAAATTTCCCGGCGTTCGGGCTCCCGATGGTGATGGACCCGGCGCAGGAGATGAACCAATATCAAAAAAAGTGAGCTGCTTTGAGGAAAATCAAAACTTTAAAGAGGAAATCAAATGAGAAATCTAATCTACGCAATCAACGTCACCATAGATGGCTGCTGCGACCATGCCAATTTCAATCCTGATGAAGAAACGTTTGAGTATTTTATGCACCTCTTGCGAGATAAAGCCGGCCTGCTCGTCTATGGGCGTAAAACCTATCAATTGATGGTTCCTTATTGGCCTGATATCGCAAAAAGCCAGTCCGAGACAAAAGCGGATATCGAATTTGCTCAAACCTTTGTCTCCAAGAAGAAGATTGTTTTTTCACGATCGTTGGCCAGCGCTGAAGATGAAAATACGAGAATCATCCGCAACAATCTTCACGACGAAATAGTTAAATTGAAACAAGAACAAGGCAAAAATATTTTGGTCGGCGGTCTAGATGTTCCTTCACAACTGATGGAGCTTGGCCTGATTGACGAATATCGTTTTGTCGTTATGCCAATCATTGCTGGAGAAGGCAGACGATTGATGGGGGGCGCCAGCCTGCCCGAGAAATTGCAATTGAAACTGGTTGAGTCAAAACGTTTTAAATCAGGATGTGTTGCGCTTCGTTACTTGAAACAGTGAGATAGAACTCTGCAAGGCTCTGCTGCTGGCTCCCGGCAACAAAAGGTCCACTTTCAGGGCTATTTTCTTTACTACCCAAGCCTTCGAAATCAATCCGCTGCTCTGTCAGCCCTGATTGACGTACTCCGACTGTCCGATTGAACGTCCGTCCTCCTGTTGGTTTGCATTGGCCGGCAATTTTCTGGCCGGGCTACACTGGAAGAGGCAGCGTGCCGCGAGTTGCTCCTCCAAAATGATCTCTTTCTCAAACATCAATAAGCAGTATGGCAAGCAGTTGCTCTTCGTGGATGCTTCCTTTCAGTTGAATCCTGGCGAAAAAGTCGGGCTGGTCGGTCCTAACGGGGCGGGCAAGACAACGCTATTCCGTATGGTGGTCGGCGAGGAAACTCCCGACGAGGGCGCGGTCTCAGTCCCCAAGAAGTTGACGATCGGCTACTTTCGCCAGGACGTCGAGGAAATGCAGGGCCGTTCGGTCCTGGATGAAGCGATCGCAGGGAGCGGACGGGTCGGCGATCTACACCACGAGCTCGAAGCCTTGCAGCGGGAAATGTCTGACCCTGACAAGGCTGATGACATGGACCGCATTCTTGATCGCTTCGGCCACGTTCAGGAGGAGTACGAGCATTTAGGCGGTTACGCGCTCGAGTCGCAAGCCCGTGAAGTGCTCCACGGTCTAGGATTCAAAGATGATCAAATTGACGGCGACGTCGGCGCCCTCTCGGGCGGGTGGAAAATGCGGGTTGCGCTGGCACGGGTCCTGCTCGGAATGCCGGATGTATTGCTGATGGACGAACCGACGAACCATCTCGACATCGAGTCCATCATCTGGCTCGAACAGTTCCTGAAGTCATTTCCTGGGGCGTTGCTGATGACTTCGCACGACCGCGAGTTCATGAATCGTCTGGTGTCAAAAATCGCGGAGATCGATGGCGGAGAGATCATCACCTACTCCGGCAACTATGACTTCTACGAGCGCGAAAGGGCTGTGCGGGAGACCAACCAGCAGGCAGCGTTCGCCCGGCAGCAGTCCATGCTTGCCAAGGAGCAGCGCTTCATCGATCGTTTCAGGACGCACGCCGCCAAAGCGGCGCAGGTGCAGAGCCGGATCAAGGCCTTGGATAAGATCGAGAAGATCGAACTGCCGAAGAAACGCCAAGTGGTAAAGTTTGAGTTTCGTCTCCCCCCGCGATCCGGCGAACAGGTGGCCGTTCTAGAGAATCTGCACAAGAGTTTCGGCCCGCGTGTTATTTACGAAGGGTTCAACCTCACCATCCGCCGCGGAGAACGCTGGGCCGTCATGGGAAGAAACGGCGCGGGCAAGACCACGTTGCTCAAGATGATTGCCGGGGCCAGTGCTCCAGATACCGGAAGCGTGCGGCTCGGCGCCAGCCTGTATATGGGCTACTTCGCGCAACAATCCCTGGACGTGCTCAAGCCGGATCTCACCGTCATCGAACAGTTGCAACAAGATTTTCCCCAAGACGGTCTCGGGTCGCTGCGGAACCTGGCGGGAGCATTCCAGTTCTCGGGCGAAGACGTGGACAAGAAGATCCGCGCACTCTCCGGCGGCGAAAAATCGCGGCTCGCAATAGCGCGCATGCTCTACAACCCGCCGAATTTCCTGGTGCTCGACGAACCTACCAATCACCTGGATCTTGCGACCAAGGAAATGCTGGTGGACGCCCTGAAGGACTTTGAAGGCGCTATGATCTTCGTATCGCATGACCGCATGTTCCTTCGCGGTCTCGGCTCACGTGTGCTGGAACTGGGCGGTGAGAGTGGCACGGAACGCCATCCCACTGTTTATCCCGGGTCGTACGTTGAATACGTGCAGAAGCTTGGACATGAGGCGCCTGGGATCTATTCCTAGGCCCTGTAGGGCTTTTGTGCAACGGCTCGCCGGGTGGATATCGAATGCCTTCGTCGCAAATTAACCGGAGACATCGCGGGTCGAACATCCGTTTTCGAGCAGCCGGTACAGTGTGAAGGCCGCGTGTGATTGTGAGCGCTCGCGTTGATTCTGCAGCAAGACTCGGTGTATCTGTCAGCGGTTGGATTTCGGCGCAAGCTGACCTAGACGAGCGGACGATTTGCTTTACGCCGCCTTAAGCGAATGCGCGACACCTTGCTCCCATTGCTGGAGCATGCGATTACCTATCTCCATGAATCCGGCGTGCGCTTTCATGTAGGCGTGTACTTCCTTCGAGGTGTCCGCAATCGCAGCCTCTATGCGCTTGAGTATGTCTCGGACGCGGGCAGGGGTCCCTCCCATCCGCGTCTCACCCAGTCGCCGCAATTCCTTCGCCGTCGCCCATTTCGTCGTGCCGTTGAGGGTAAGGGCCATACTGTCCTTCGGCAGATAGACGGAGGTGGTCACAAGATCATAGACGGGTGAGAGTCTTGCTTCTCCCTGAACGTCGTCGTAAACAATCCCAAAGTTCTTCAGATGCGCGTCGCCATTGCGAAGCGCGCAATTCAGGACAATCAGGACGAACAGCTTTTCCATGTCTTCGCCCACATGCGTCGAGTTTGCAAACTGCCCGAATCGCTTCATGACCGAGGTCTCGTAGCTGCCGCGATATTTCTCGTCGGTCCTGCGGCCGTTCAGCACGCAGAAATCCTCAAATCCGCGATAGGTCCCGTCCATGCGCAGATCGAAACGGTCAATGACCAGCGCCATGCCGTCCTCGGCTAGGCGGTAAGGGGGCACGTCGAGTCCGTATTTGCGCGCCACGGTGAGGCAAAAATACTCGTTGGCCGCCAGCTGCGGATATTCGTTGACCTCCCACATCTTCACAATGTGGGTCGCTCCTTTGTAGCTTTGCAAGAGGCGGTGTCCCGTATGCTCCATCTCGGCGAAAGCTTTTTCGTCGCGCACCAGGATTTTGGGCTGCACTCCGCTGATCCCGGAGAACGACGCGAATTTCTCCAGCAGATACCGGAACAGGTCGCCGCCGCGTCTGCGTTCGAGAATCTCGTCCACCGACTGGAAGGGCACGTCCTCGTGCAGATTTTCCTTATCGCCGGTGTAGCGGATACGTCCGACCTGTGAGCGACCGACAATGGACAACAGGTCGAATTCGTCGAAGGTGCCGGTGGCTTTCGCAAACGTAAGGCGGAGCCGCTCGCGCAGTACGCCTTCGGGCAGGTTCATCTCGAAAACCGGAAGTAGGCCAAAGGGCACGCTCCACGACTCAAGCCTCAACGGCATCGTCACCGAGACATCGCGCGTGGGCGGAGCGCCGGGAAGGTAAGCAAACGTGCTGCCGCGCTCGCCGTGACGATCGAGAAGTCCCGCTTCAGCGGCGTCGGTCCAGACTTTGATCATCCCGTGCCTCTTCGATGAGTTCTTCAAGCGTCGGCCGACCCGCGCTTGCCTGGTGGAGCTTCAACTCCAGCCCCAGCGCCGTGAGGATATTTGTGATCTTGGAATATCCGAGTTCGCCCAGCCGTCCGTTCTCCAGGGCGTCGAGCGTGGAGAGTCCAACCCTGGCTTTTGTCGCAAGCATGGGCTGCGTCAGGCCGAGCGTTTTGCGCTTGGTGGCGATCTGCTCACCCAATAAGGACAGGGGCAACATACACCTAATATACAAGGTTTTATGCTCGCTAGCAACAAGATAACCTTACATACTGGGTGCTTAGGATTACCACCGAGAGAGGGCCGAAGTGGGGCCCAGAGCCAGGTAGGACAAGTACATTTTTTCTCTATATCTTCCCGGCTGGTGTCGTACCGGAGGCGGCTCCAGGGGTTGCCATTTCAGAGTCACCGAAATTTGTGTAGTTATGGATCGCCAGTCTTCCCAAGGAAGTAAGCTTTACAAAATCCGCTGCGTCTGCCGTCACGCAATTATCTTGTTTATTTACTTATACTTAAAAGATAAATAGCATCCGCTTTTGAGTCCGCTGCGTCTGCCAGTTCCCGCCATCCCGGCACTTCGTGGAAGTGCTTGATTCTACAGATCGCGGCTCTTCTCGGGCTAAGACACCGGTCGGCCACAGCCCAGGAGTACCGTGGGAGATTCTACTACCGCGCGCACTCACCGCCCCGTCCCTAAATTATGGCCTCGCTCCTGATGTGAGGGACGTTCGCTTCGCGGAAACAGATTCGATCTGGGAACGCGCTGACTGGCATTGGTTCGGAACCGGGACCTCATTCGAAAGTCTTTGTGAGGCAATTTCGCATCCAGCTCATGCCGCAGCGAAGGTACTAGGGTAGTACTAGTCCGTAGCACCCTTCCTCCAGTACTTTTCCTACTCCCGTGGTACTAAACACTGGTCCCCGATTAGCTCCCATTTGAATCTTGCTCTGAATCTGGGTCGGACGTTATTCTTTCGGAAAAGTAGAAAGCCGAATGGAGCATCATGAACCGAATCCGCGTGCTTATCGCGAACCATCCCAGGCTCATGCGCGAACTGATCAGCGCCACGATGGCCGATCAACCGGACATCGAACTAGTTGGTGAAGTTGGAAAGCAGCAAGTTCTGGCCGAGGCCGTGGCTGAGACTAGACCCGACGTGCTCATCATACCGATGGATGACGAAAAAGAGTATCGTGAACAGGCGGGATTCCTGTTGGGACGATACCCCGAAATGAAGATCATTGCACTCGCGCCGGAACAGAACCAGGCGCTTCTCTATTGGGCAATCATCGACATTCGGAGCAAATCTCTCGAGAGTTCGGAAGATGGAATTCTCAACGCGATGCGTCAGGGACCCCAAGTTGTCGGGCTGGCTCGAATTTAGGCATCATTCGTTGCGTCGTCTAGTCTCTAAGCATGTGCGTAGGCAAGAGGCAGCTCAGCAAAGAATCAGTGAATGAAGCGAAGCTATAGCTCACGGTGGAACGGCCAACTGCTCGTAGAAATGCGGCCCGGCCACAGCCGGCGTCGGAAATCTTTGCACTGCATGGAAGACAGATTTGTAGTCCGAAAAGAATTCTGCCGCCCATCACTCTATGGGATCGAGCGCTCCGTAGAGTCGGGATCGATGAGTTGATGTGGAAGATCGCTGGAATTTCATCGCAGCTAAAATGAGAGCCGATGCCGCCAAATTCTGAGTTCCAGACGGCGCAACCGACCGCAACTGGGTTGGGCAAGTTTGGTACGAGCACAGGGCTCGCGGGTCTGCGAGTAGCCATCGTTCATTACTGGTTTACCGGTTATGGTGGCGGCGAGCGTGTCGTAGAAGCCTTGGCGGAGATCTTTCCTCAGGCGGACTTTTTCTGTCTGTTGGCGTCGGAAGATCCCGAGGTACCTGCCCTGCGCGGCCGCAAGCTGACGACCTCGTTCGTAGGACGTATTCCCGGCGCGACCCGCTGGTATCGCCATTTCCTGCTGTTGTATCCATTCGCCTTAGAGCAGTTTGATTTTTCGAAGTACGATCTTGTGATCAGCTCAGAGTCGGGACCGGCAAAAGGTGTAATCACATCGCCACAAACCTGCCATATTTGTTACTGCCATAGTCCCATGCGCTATATCTGGGACATGTACCACGAATCCCGCAGAAGCATGAATCCATTGACCCGCGCCATCTTCTCCGCAACGGCTCATTACCTGCGACTTTGGGATTTCAGCACGGCGGCAAGGGTTGACCATTTCGTAGCCAACTCAAGCTATATCTCCGCGCGAATTCGAAAGTGCTATCGCCGGGAGAGTACCGTGATTCATCCGCCGACGGACATCTCGGCAGGTTACATTTGCTCCAACATCGGCGACTATTACCTCGTCGTGAGCCGATTGGTTCCGTACAAGCGCGTCGATTTAGCAATTGCGGCCTGCAATCGACTGCAGCGTCGCCTTCATATCGTTGGTACCGGACCTCAATACAAGTCATTAAAGAGAATCGCTGGTCCCACGATCGAGTTCTTAGGCAAACTCGATGAGCGTTCGCTCCGCGAAAACTACGCTCGTTGTCGCGCGCT
Organism: uncultured Acidobacteriota bacterium; assembly: GCA_963836945.1. Taxonomy (GTDB): domain Bacteria; phylum Acidobacteriota; class Terriglobia; order Terriglobales; family Acidobacteriaceae; genus Sulfotelmatobacter. The sequence goes on along the minus strand of CAWILL010000012.1, from coordinate 387,362 downwards.
TCTTTTCCCCGGAGAGGAAGATTTTGGGCTCGTACCTGTGGAAGTGCAGTCCCACGGCCGGCCCGTCATCGCTTATGGAAGCGGAGGAGCACTCGAAACAATAATCGCTGACTCGCCGGGTGACGATATCGCCAAATGTACTGGCTTGTTCTTCCAGTCCCAGACGGAGGAGTCGCTCTGCCAGGCGATCTGCCGATTCGAAGAGGTCGAAAGTCAATTCAGACCAGAGTTTATACGCAGTAGCGTCGAACGCTTTAGCCTGGGCAGATTCAAGGCCGAATTTGCGGATTTTGTGATCGACAAAATGGAGCAGTTTGGACAACGGCAAGAGAGTGTATCGACCTTCTGTGGGGTTTGAGGTTGACGTTGCCAAAGAAGTTAACCTGTCTAGGGAAATGGGATGTTCTTTGCTACAATCCGCAAAGACCCACTGAACACTGCAAATTGCCCAGGAGCATTACCGCTACTCGACGTCTCAGGAGATGTTTTGCGTGGATAAATTGAGTTTTCCAGCCCAACAATCAAATTTGAGGCTGTCAGCCCGTACTCCACAAGAGTATTACGCCGCTCACCAGTCTGTTGCGGCGCATCTCCCTTACCAGGACGTTAACGCGGCAATCAACGAGATCTTGTCGGCTCATGAACGCGGGGCTAGCATTTTCACTCTCGGAAACGGCGGGAGCGCTGCCTTGGCATCGCATTTTGCTTGCGATCTTGGAAAAGGAACACTGGTCCACCATAAGAGCAAGAAGCGTTTTCGAGTGATTTCGCTAACTGATAACGTCCCTTTGATAACCGCGTGGGCGAATGATCATGGGTACGAACACGTTTTCGCCGAGCAACTCGAAAACCTGGTTGACTCGGACGATGTAGTCTTTGCAATCAGTGGGAGTGGCAATTCGCCAAACGTGCTCCGGGCGCTAGAAGTCGCAAAAGGCCATGGTGCACGCACAATCGGCCTCACAGGCTTTGAAGGTGGGAAGATGAAGAGCCTGTGTGATGTGTGTGTAATTCTTCCCTCCGATAACATGGAAGTTATCGAGGACTTTCATTTGAGTATGACGCACGCAATTTCTTCTGTGATCCGGCGGAGAATGTTCGAGGGGGCCCCGGTCCAGCGGATAGCAGCCACGGTCATGGCTGATTAACCATTTGGACTTGTTTTTCGCCAATTTCTTCAATGTCTACACAATTGCCGTTGACCTCGAGCGGTCACCCGTCGATTCCTTTCTCAGTGCAGCGATCGGCCTACCAACGCTTCCTGAAAAGAGCAATCGACGTCTTGGGCTCAGCCACCCTTCTGTGTCTATTGTGCCCACTGTTGCTTTTCATCGCGTTGCTCATCGCGGTGACGGATGGTTTTCCAATTATTTACTTGCGTCGGGTCGTTGGAGTCAATCAAAGTTTCGACGCTTATAAGTTTCGCACAATGTGCCGCAACGCGGACGCCATGCTTCAAGCGAGTCCGGAGTTGCAGGAGGCGTTCACTCACAACTTTAAGCTGCAATCGGATCCTCGGATTACGCGGGTTGGCTCTTGGCTAAGAAAGTACAGCCTCGATGAGCTTCCTCAGTTGATGAATGTCCTCCGGGGCCAAATGAGCCTGGTGGGACCGCGCATGATCACCGCTCCAGAGCTATCCAAATACGGTGAGTATCAAAGTGTATTGATAAGTGTCCAGCCTGGTCTCACCGGATATTGGCAGACGCGCGGTCGGCAGGATGTATCTTATAGAGAACGCGTCCAGATGGATATGTACTATATCACCCACTGGACTCTTGGTCTGGACCTAAACATCTTACTAAGGACTCCTTGGACTGTCATAAAAGGCAAGGGAGCGTATTGATCATGAGCAGGGTTTTGGTGACTGGCGGAGCGGGCTACGTCGGTTCAGTCTGTTGTTCACGACTCTTGGAACAAGGTCATGAAGTTACAGTAGTCGATGATCTTTCCACTGGGCACGCGGCAGCTGTTCCACAAGGGGCGATCTTCTGTCAATCAGATATTGGCAACCGCGCGGAACTTGGAAAGTTGTTTGCCCGGGGACGATTCGATGCGGTGTTTCACTTTGCTGCAAAGGCCCTGATCCCGGAGTCAGTGTCGAATCCCGGAAGGTTCTTCGACTCCAACGTCGCTTCAGGAATTGCGTTGCTGGAGACGGTTCGGGCAGCAGGAATCAAGCGATTCGTATTCTCATCTTCGGCGGCAGTCTACGGAAATCCAGTCACGACTCCAATCGAGGAAGACCACCCGAAGGATCCGGTCAACTCTTATGGGGAGACGAAGCTGGCACTGGAGCGCGCGCTCTATTGGTACGCTGGTGCTTACGGCTGGACTGTGTTAGCGTTTCGCTACTTCAACGCCTGCGGTGCAACCGCTACGCTGGGAGAGAGTCACCAACCAGAGACGCACATTATCCCTTTACTTCTTCAAACTGCTTTAGGAGAGAGGCCCTTCTTCGAGATTTACGGGGATGATTATCCAACGCCTGACGGAACTTGCCTGCGGGATTATGTTCATGTTCTGGATATTGCAGAAGCTCACATCCTCGCACTCCAAGTTCCTGCGGAGCCGAAGTTTGCCGCTTACAACATTGGCACCGGCACGAGTTATTCCGTTCGTCAGATCTCGCAGGTAGTGGAGAAGGAAGTCGGCGTGAAACTCGCTCTCAAGAATGGAGTGCGCCGTCCCGGAGATCCGGCGGTGCTTTGCGCGAACCCGCAGAAGCTCGTGCGAGATCTCGGCTGGCAGCCACGTTTCTCTGATTTGCCGACCATCATCCGCACGGCTTGGGAATGGAAACAGAAGAACCCACACGGATATCCAGATCGCCGAAAACCTGAGTCGGTGCTGGTCTCCGCAGGTTAGCTCTTAACGGGAGTCGTACCGTGACCCTTAGGACATTTCGTTTCCGTATTTTGATTGCCGATTTGTGCTGGGCCGTGACAGCTATGGCGTTGGCATACGGCGTGCGCTATGGGTGGCAATGGCAGGATCCTGCCAGGCTTCCCGCTCCAGCTTTCCTGCCGTTTCTTCTGTTTGCGATTCTATTCTGGACTGCGCTGTCTTCCTGGTTGCATCTGGACGGATATCGCGGCGGGTGGAGATTCTCGGCGATTCTGCCGCAGTTGCTTCCCACGGTGGCAGTGCTGATGCTGCTGCTTTTCGCGGGAGGCTATCTTGCCCGCTTGTACACATCCCGATTCATCCTGAGTGTCTTCGGTATCCTGTTCTTTCTTGGATTAATAGCGATCCGGCTCATCTCTCGGGGTTCAATCGAATCTCGCTACCGCTCAGGGGCGGTTCGAAAAGCTGTGATTGTAGGGAGCGGTCCTGTTGCGACGGAGATTGCCAGAAAGATCGATTCTCACCCAGAGATGTTATGGGAAATCTCGGGCTTCTTGTGCCCTGCTGAAAGCGCCGACGGCCTTTCCATCCCGGGACCTTCTGCCGGCTCCATCAATATGCGAAGCGTCGGAATTGCCGAATCGTTGCGAACCCTGGGCATCGACGATGTGATTATCGCTGTCCCCCAAACCGAGCATTCTCAAATAGTCGATCTTATTGCGCGCTGCCGGCATGAAGGCATTGGGATTCATTTGGTCCCACAGCCGTACGAGCTTTATCTCTCCGAGCCCAAACTTCTGGACCTGGATGGCCTGCCGTTACTCAAATTAGGAGGTCTTCCAGTAATTCGTGGAACACCCGCATGGAAGCGGGTTCTCGATTTCACATTATCAGCACTCCTACTTCTTATTACCGGAATCGGAATACTGGCGGTTGGGGCCTGGTTCAGGATTCGGAAAGGTAAAGCTTTTGCATCCGAAACGCGATGCGGGCAAAATGGCCAGACATTCATGATGTACCGTTTAAACTCCGACCGGCATGCGGTCCGTTTGCCATTTCACGAATTCGTGATGCAGCAATCCAGTTTCACGGAGATGCCTCAACTCCTGAATGTACTGCTTGGAGACATGAGTCTCGTCGGGCCTCGACCGGAGGGACCCGAGAAAGTGCGGCATTATAGCGATTGGCATCGCCAGCGGCTCAGCGTAAAACCTGGAATCACTGGCTTGGCTCAAGTTTACGGGCTTCGGGACCAGAACTCGTCGGAAGATAAGACTCGTTACGACCTTCAGTACATTCTGCACCGCTCATTGTTTCTCGATGTATCATTGCTTCTAGAGACGATAACGACACTGTTGTTGCGATCGTTCCAGCATAAATCTGGAACGACGGGTTTGCCGCTTATCAGCGCCGATTTCCCGATGCCATCCGCGCCAGAGGAGACTGTCCCGAGTGCTCATCGTTCGCAGTCCGGTACGAATTAGCTTTGGTGGCGGTGGGACAGATCTGCCGACCTATTATGAACAATACGGCGGCGCCGTCCTTAGCGTTGCTATCAATAAGTACTTCTACACGATCCTGGGAAAAAGGACGGACGGACGGATTCAGGTCATTTCGTCGGATCTTCGAATTTGCGAGACCTGGAAAGATATTTCCCAGATGGACATCGGTGGAAGTGCGCTGGAGATTCCTCTGGCTGTGCTCAAGGAACTGAACTGTGATGTCGCGGTTGACCTGTTCCTTGCCTCCGAAATTCCACCGGGTACCGGGTTGGGTTCATCCGCCAGCGTCTGTGTAAACATACTTAAAACGCTCACGACCTACCGTCAACAACCTATTTCGAAGTATGAACTGGCGGAGGAAGCGTTTCGAATAGCCCGATGCGTGTTAAAGAAGCAGGTAGGGAAGCAAGACGAGTACGCGGCCGCCTTTGGTGGTTTGAATTACATCACGTTTGACCCGGATGGAAATGCTTTTGTCGAACCGATCGAGCAGGACCCCGCCCTGATTCGCGAGCTTGAGTCAAATCTTATGCTGTTCTTTACCGGAGCAGCCCACAATTCCTGGATTATCTTGCGAGAGCAGGAGACCTCCACGCTACGTCACACCGGCCCGGCTGTCGAAGCCCTACATGAAATAAAAGGTCTTGCGGCACTGATGCGCAACGCGCTGTTGCAGGGACAGTTGCATCACTTTGGTGAACTCCTTGACGAAGCATGGCAGGCGAAACGTCGCGTCTCGAGCAAGATTTCTAATCCACACATCGATGAACTCTACACCCTGGCAACCCGCAACGGAGCACTCGGCGGAAAGATTACGGGGGCCGGTGGCGGAGGCTTTCTCCTCCTATTTTGCGAGCCGGAAAAGCAATCCCGGGTTCGAGAAGCTATGGTCGCCGCGGGCGTTCGCGAGATGACATTCGGATTTGATACCCAGGGTGCCCAGGTAGTCGTGAACGATCCTTTCATCGACAGCGATGAGAATGCTGGAAAGCTTTGGGTTTTTACGCCTAGAGTGGCGGCTTCGGAAAAGACCGGAACCTAGATTGCCGGATATCATAACGGGACGATGAAAGCATTCTTGCTCGCGGCCGGTCACGGAACTCGCCTGCGTCCAATCACGAACACGATTCCGAAGTGCCTAGTCCCTATCCGCGGCGTTCCTTTACTTTCCATCTGGCTGGAACTATGCAGGAAATTCGGCATCGATGAGGTATTGATCAATGTTCACGCGCACGCTGCGGTTGTGCGCGACTTCCTCAGAGAGAATGCGAACGGCATTCGGGCCCAGGTGGTTGAAGAAGAGGAACTTCTTGGAAGTGCTGGGACCTTGCGCCACAACCGAGGTTGGATTGCAGCAGAAGAGCTCTTCTGGGTTTTCTATGCGGACGTTCTCTGCCAGCCTCATTTAGGCGAAATGCTAGAACTGCATCTTCGAAGGAGGCCAACCGCAACGCTTGGGGTTTATGAGGTGCCCGACCCCAGTCGCTGTGGAATCGTATCTACGGACGCCGATGGAATCATTCAACAGTTCGTTGAAAAACCTTCCGTTCCGATCGGAAATTTGGCCTTTGCCGGAGTGATGATCGCCGCACCCGAAATGATCGAGATGATTCCGCCCAACGGACCTGCCGACATCGGCTTTCATGTATTGCCTCGATTGATCGGGCGCATGCAGGCATTCCGCATCGGCAGCTACGTTATCGACATTGGGACGATGGAAAATTACCAAACTGCCCAGAGGACGTGGCCTGGATTATCATATCCGGGGTGAGTGGCAATGCTACGTGGCGTTGTGTTTGATATGGACGGTGTGGTTATCGATAGTCATCCTGCCCACCGGGCGGCATGGAAGGCCTTTCTTGAGGCCCTTGGCACAACAGTTGCTGACTCCGAATTGGACATAATTCTCGATGGCGGGAAGCGAGAGGAGATCCTCAAGCACTTCCTCGGTGATCTGAGCCCTCAGCAGATTTCGGACTACGGAAAGAGGAAGGACGAAATACTGCGGAATCGTTGCACGAAGCTTGAGCCGATGCCCGGAGTAATCGAATTCCTCGACCAACTCTGCACTTCAGGCATTCGCGTAGCGCTCGCTACCTCAGCAGGCAAACATCGAACCTTGGGTACTTTGGAAGAGCTCCGAATCGCCCGTTATTTCGAAACCGTTGTCACGGGCGATGATGTAGCCGCTGGAAAGCCCGATCCAGCCGTTTACCGACTGGCAGCTTCACGGATGCAGGAACTCCCGGAACGTCTCCTGGCAGTGGAAGATGCGGTCTCCGGAGTAAAGGCGGCTCGATCGGCCGGTTACCGTTGTGCAGCGATCGCCCACAATGGTCGCGCCGATTCACTGCGGAAGGCGGGAGCCAATCCAATCGTCCAGGATTTTCGCTCTTTGTCCCTCACGGAACTCCAAGCTCTTTTCCCCGGAACGAGCGCACTGTAGATCCTCAATCCGCGTTAGTCAGGAGGCCGGGTTCTGCGATAAGTACTTGCACTCTTGGGGACCACCCATCCTGGCCTGTTGAGAGGCCCCACTGGTTCATTCACTGCCTAGCCTGGATATGGTTCGAAGCGCGAGATTGTGGCAAATGCCCGGCCTGTGTACGACAATTTGGATTTCCAGGGAGGCAGCAGAATAGACTCTCAAGCGAGCGTATGCAGCGACGGGTTGGAGGGAAGCATTGAAATTGATCTCCTCAACGGGCGTAAGCGCGAGATAGCGCCACGCCCCACTTAGAGCATCGTCTGCTAAGCTTTCAGGGGCTTCCTCTTTTCACGATTTAACGGGAAATTGAGAAATTCATGTCGGAGCACTCGTCATCCACCCGCGTCACAAGGCCCGTACTCACGATAGCGGTCCCAACTTACAACCGGGCGAGCTGCCTTCGAGAGCTCTTATCGGGTCTTGCAGACCAGCTCAAGAACGAGTCGCGAGTAGAGCTCATAATCTCAGACAATGCCTCTCCCGACGAGACGCGAACTGTTGTAGAGGATTTCGTCGACCACGGACTGGAGGTTCGCTATATCCGGAATACTGAAAACATCGGACCGGATGCGAACTTTCTGCAATGCTTTGAACAGGCGAGCGGGAAGTACGTCTGGCTGTTCAGCGACGACGATCTAATCGTTCCCGGCGGCGTTTCCAAGATCGTTAGCTATTGCGAAGCTGCTGATTATGACCTCATTTCATTGAGCAACTATCCCTTCGAAGAAGCGCACACCGGGACACCGGCCGGCGACCGCTACGACGCGATCGATATCTTCGATCCCAGGGAGTATGCAGCGCGAGTCCACGTTTTTTTCACGTTCATATCCGGCAACATCATCAATAAGGACACGGTGTTGTCGGCTGGTCAGAGGCCGTTTTCCGAATTGATCGGAACAAGCCTGATTCAGCTCGGGTGGACATACACTGCATTGAACAGATTCTCCCGAGGGCTCTACATTCGCGAGAAACTCATCGGTGTCCGGCTCAACAACACTGGTGGCTACAAGCTATTTCAGGTCTTCGGATCCACGCTGGCAACGCTCACGAAAACTTGGCTGCAATCTGAATCGTTACGCCAGATTGTGATCAACGGAACGGTCCAGCGATTTTGGCCGTCAATGTTGTTCGAATACAAGAAGTGCGCAAGCTCTTTCAAAGACCAAACGAAGCCTCAGTACGCTTTGACTCCGCTCTACCGAGACAACCTTCGGTACTGGTTGTTTGCGTACCCTATAGCTGTGCTTCCCCCATACCTCGCTGTCGGATGGCTTTTCCTAACACGCATCTTCAACCGGCTAGATAAAGCCGCCGGTTGCGTGACACTACGATGGGGAGTCGCATAGGGCAGGTGAAATGCTGCGGTAAATGCTCGGGGCTCCGAAGCATATTAGTACGAGTTTCCCAATCGCGGACTGCGTCCCAGAGACCGGCGAATGATCGCGGTTAGGGTGTCGAATCGCTTCTCTCCAAGCACGTACCCGAGCACGAAGTAAAAATGGTACAGAGGGTAGCGGGCAAATCCCATGCGCCCGTATGCGCGGTACAAATCAAGATAATCGCGCAGCGGCAGATTCAACTGGTCTTTGATGTACGGATAGAAGTAGTTGGCATAATCGTGGATTACATCTTCTACGACGTCAATGCCTCTTGTTTCCTTAAGGTTTCGCACGATCGATAACACTCCGCCGATCATGTTGACGCGAGCCTGTGGAGTGTATCGCCCCGGAACGAATTTGCCTTTCTCTTTTGCAGCATTCCCGAACTCGGGCGTTCCTTCTCGGCATAGCACGAGGAGTTTGGGCGTACAGACTGCCGTTTTATCAACCAGTACATTTGCCGTAAGATGCATTTGGTAGTACAGAGTTCCATCGAATTTGTCTGTCGCAGCCTCATTCGCGGAATCACGATGAACGATGTAGCCGGCAATCACTCCTGACCGGCGAAAAGCAAAGCGAATGGCAGGCATCCCCGAGGGGAATTCTCTTTCTTCTTTAAACCACCGGATCTCCTGATTCACTTTATGGGGAGACTCGCTGAACAGCCCGTAGCTCTTTAAGATTACGCCAGCATTCGGATAGTGTCGGATAACTCTGGCTGCGTTCTGAAGAGCACTCTCACACATGATGTCGTCATTTCCCATGAAAAAGCAGAATTGTCCCGCCGCCTTTTGCACGAGGTTGCGAATATTGCCATCGTACCCTAAATTTTCCTCGTTTTCGAAGTAGCGCAAGATTCCGGGATATCGGGACTGATATGCGTGGACAATCGCGGCGATTTGCTGGCGTTCTGCCGACAGATCTTCGCAGATCACGATCTCGAAATCGCGGAAGTCTTGCGCCAGAACCGAGTCCAAAAGTTCAGAAAGATAGCAGGCGCGATTGTAGGCGGGAATACAGATGGAAAAAAGCCTATGAATTCCGTTCACGCTTTTTCCCATGATGAGGTTTCGGGATTGAACACTTTGATCGGCTTTGCGGGAATGCCAGCCACGATGGTGTTCGAAGGAACTGAACCGCGAACAACCGAATTTGCTCCGATAATTGCGCCGCTTCCGATACTCACTGGGCCCACTATCACGGAATTGTCACCGATCCAAACGTTTTCGCCGATCTCGACCGGACCTCCACCACCTAGCAAACGATGGGCTGGCGGCTCATCCGGAAAACTCTGGCGTTCTCCTCGGTATATTCCGTGATTGTGATCAGAGACGTAGATCTTGCTACCGAAGAGCGTATGACTTCCGATTGTAATGCTCGACGTCGCAGAGATGTGGACTCCATCGGAGAAACAAACATGGTCTCCAATTGCAATCTTTGGATCAAAGCCCTGGGACCGGTATGATGTTACGGCCTCGAGCCAAAGGTTTCGCTCTACGAAAATTCCTCTGCCGAACGAGATGTTCCTTCCGCCGATAATCCGACATCCAGGACCGAGACGTAAGCCAGGGGCATCGAGCGAACGGCTCATCATAAAACTTCTTATTCTCGTCCGAGATCGGCTAGCAATTAGCAGCATCGCGATACAAAACGGATTGGCTCGAAAAAGGTCGGAAATGGCTGTCGCCATCTTAATTGCCAGGCATCGGTCGGTCGGCTTCACTCAATTAAACCACAATCTCTCGAAGCAGTTGGCCCACTCTGAGGCAGGTAGCTTCCCAAGAAAACTCGCCAGCCCGAATGATTCCTTGGTCTCGCATCTGATTGCGCAATGCACGGTCCCCTATGATTCGCTCCATTGCATTCGCGATCTCTTCCACGGATCGCGGATTCACGAATAATGCCGCAAAACCTGCAGTTTCGGGCATAGCCGTGATGTTTGAGGTCACAACCGGCGTTCCGCAAGCCATCGCTTCGATGATTGGCAGACCAAAACCTTCGTAAAGCGAAGGAAAAATTAGCGCCTGCGCGCCGCGATACAGCGACGGCAAGCCCTCTTCGGGTACATTTCCCATAAACTCCACTCGGGAGCGAACCTGTTGGCTGTCGATCCAATGACTAAGTTTTTCAGTGGTTTCGCCAGTGAAGACGAGGTGCATTCGGGGGTCCAAATCGGCCTTCGCAAAAGCCTCGACAATCCGAAACTCGTTTTTGTGTGGCTTACGGTTGCTCACGCTCAACAGATACGGGAACCCAAGTGCATAGGAATCGCCTTGAGGATGGTACGTAGACTCGATGCCATTCCCCACATTGACCACCTTTTCTGGTGCAACTTCTGACCAATCGATGATTTGTTTTCTCGTAAACTCCGAGACCGTGATGATCCGAGCAGAACGTCGGCAAGCCCGCGTCATCACCGTAGCGTAGTACAGTTGAACGTGAGGCCTTCGGCTTTCCGGGCAATGGATATGAGTCAGATCATGGATCGTGAAAACAAACGGCGCGGTACAGAAAAGAGGCGTGTTGTAACCGGGCGAAAAGAAAAGATCAGCGGGGTCCAGGTGTCGTAGTGCCCGTCCCAGAAACCAACTATCGAGCGGTGCGGCGGGATTCGACCTCAACTGCACAGGTCGATAATCGAGACTTGCAAGGACGTGCCGTGCGAACCGTCCAATTCCGTGGTTTCCAATCCATCGCTGATCGGAGTAGATCACGGGGCGATGACGGCCAGCGCGGCGGCAGTTATAGCCAATTGAGATGCGATCTGGCTCCAGTCCCGCAGGCCGCGAGTAAAGTTGCCGGTTGGAAGTTTATAGGGCACCACGATTTCATCGCCTGGATACAGCCGGAGGCGCTGAAATTTGGACCCTGTGAAGAGTCCATTGACGCTATTGGCCGCCACGACTACACCATTCGCGCGCAGAACAAATGCATGTCCCAGGTCGGACTGTGGCTTCCCTTTCCCCGCCATCTCGAGATACGCTCCGCTGTTCGTGTGGGCATCGTAGATGAACGACCCGGGATTATAAACATTTCCGACCACTGACACGGTCGATGGAGTATGAGGGACAGTCAGGTGGTCGTTGTCCTCCAGCAACATATTCGGGAAGTCTCCCAGGCTCTTGTCGGAAGGCTTCACCGGAAGCGCAACTCGTCCTGTAGCGCGCACAGCTCGCAGTTGTGAAATGATTCCCTCTTGTAGCTGAGCCAACCCCTGCGCATCCCCCCCAGATACAGAAGCTGCAATGGATAGTGCGGACTGACGAACTTGGACCTCCATGGTATTTACCAGCTGGTCAAGGCTGTTCTGTTGCTCAATCCGCGCTGATTCGCGCAATAATTGGGAGCCGTAAATATAGGCATTCGGAGTCAGCCCGCCGGCGCGCTGCAGGACGGAATGCAAGGTTTCGTTGTTCTCCAGCTTGTAAACTCCGGGCCTCTCTACCTCGCCTTCGATGACGATATATCGGGCGCGCTCGTCTTCGGGCAGGCTGATATCCCGTTGCGAGAAGATCGTGATGATGTCTCCCGGTTGTAATTCGAGGTTGCTACTCTCCTCGTGTTCGAGAATCGCCTTACGCGGGCTGAACCACAAAAGCTTCGAACTGAGGTCGGTCGGGTTCACCCGCTGAATGATCGCGTACTCCCAATTAATCTCCGGAGCATAATGCCGCAGATCTGCAGTTACGTTCCTGCCCGTTCGCTGCATCGTCGACAAAGCTTCGGATGATCCTACTCGTTGCTGATTACCGAGTGGCGTTCGCTCATTGGCTCTTTCATCCGAAGACTGCTCGATCGGCTCGCAAGGAATATAGGTTACGTCAGACGAATCCGGACTGGCTCGGCTAATGCTCGGAGGATTCGCCGTTGTGACTGGGTTGCTTGCTCCGCTCGATGTAGCCGTTGCTGGTGTTGCATTCTGCGTCGCGTCCCCGGATGGGCGAACTGTTGGAAGGCATCGCACGTTGAATCCAGGGCGAACCGGGTACTCCGTCGCATGACCGCTGCCAATCGCAGCGCGGTCCAGCCAGTAACGCCGAGTCAGCAATGCCTCGGGGCTGGGAATGAGATCACGGATGTGCATACCCTCTTTCCACGCATAGCGTCCTGGGTTCGCTACATTCCCACGCAGCGTCACCGTGTCCCGGAAACTCGGTACGATCGAAAGGACGCGAACAATGTCCGCATCCTGCAGGGGCTGGCCGCGCGACGAATCGTCGTAGGAAAACTCCAGTGCCTTGCGAGACTGGTGATCTACCACACGCTCAATCGTGATCTTGCCGGTATCAGCCAGGCTGGTGAATCCCCCCGCTGCTTCAATCAGATCGGTCAGTGTGGACGCCCCCTTCAACTCGTAGATCGCCGGAGTATTCACCGAACCCGAAATTGCAGCGAGAGGCCCAACCGGAGGTATGTATAGAACATCTCCCGGCTGGAGACGAACGTCCTTGGACTTATCGCCCTTTATCAGCAAATCGTAAAAATCAAAGTCCGTGATCGTGGTGCCGTCGCGGCGGACTTGGATGCGCCGCAATGATCCCTGTGGAGTCGGTCCTCCCGACGCAAAAATCGCGTTGACCAACGTGCTTAACGAACTGATCGTGTAAGTTCCTGGGTAACGCGCATTGCCGACCACAAACACCTGAATCGAACGAAGGTTTCGCACATTGACTGTAAGGTTGAAATTCCTGAATGTTTTCGAAACCGCATTTCTCAGGTGCTCCTCCAACTCGTCATAGTGCACACCCGCCACAGAGATTTGCCCGACGTGGGGAATGTAAATCTGGCCTGACCGATCGACACTCACTCGCAAGTCGGCTTCGAGTTGCCCCCAAATCCTGATCTGTAACCCATCGCCGGGACCGATGATGTAATCGCCGGGAACCTGCAACTGGTCCAACGGCGCAAAGGTGCTCGGAGGTTGATTGAAAAGTGATTGGCCGAACAGTGGCAAAGGCCTGCCCGCTGAATCCGCCACCATCTGCTGGAACTCTGTTTGCGGCCAAGCGGGAACCGTCGACGGTCTTACTTCCGACGGGTTCAGAGTCGTCGGTAAAGCAGGATGTCCCTCGTCCGCGCCGGGTGCGCCTTTTAACTGCGGCACTTGCGGAGGGAGAGGGACGTTTTGGCCTGTTGGCGAGCCGGTCGTACCCTGGGTAATGGCAGCGCATTCTGGGCTCGCAGCTTGGAACGGATCGGTGCAGTCCATAGAACCCGGCGACGAACCACTCTGGGGTGATCCACCGGGAACAGATTGTGACCGAGATCCCGCAACGCACGCAACGATGAACAACGCAAGGAGAGGTAATTTTCTTCTCATGAAGATTCGGACCGGCGGACTACACAGAACACGCTTGGTCAAATATGCAATTCTATCAATTGTCAGCAAACTGCGTGACTTGCGCTACGCAGGAAACGCGGCTTCTAGGCCACATGCCAAAGCTTCCGGTATTTCCGGAACTTGTATGTCGCCCATGCGAGTCCAAAGACATTAAGTAAGCAAGTGCTCACGACAATACCAGACGCTCCATACGGGCGCGCAAAAAGGAAAGTGGACGCCGTGACCAGAACGGCACCGACGAGGGAATTAGTGAAGAACACTTCTTGCTTGTGAGCTCTAAGATAGTATGCTTGCGATGCGATCATCACGTTAATTGCCATGTATACCAGGAGAATCCCGAGCGAAATTGGATCAAGCAGTCGTTGGGCAAACCGAAAATGATGTACGTTCAGATAAATACATCCGATCCACGCGAACAGAGCCCCAGCAAGGGAAACGGCGGCGGCTTGTCTGAGTGCTTGAAAGAAGGTGTGATCAAGCAACTGATATTCCTTGCGGGCAATCAGGGTGCCGAACGGCGCAGATTTTGTGCTTACCCAAGACACGGCAATCGCTTGAATTGCATTTGCCAAGCTCAATGACATTCCCATTTGACCTGCCTCGACCGGTCCTCGAAATGCAAACAGGACCGGATTAAAAATCCAAAAAAGAAAGTAGCCGCATAGCCAACTGACGGCGATTCTCCACTGGAAGGGCCAAACCTCCTGATTCCATCGAATGCGATCCGTTCCGACATTATGACGCAATAATCCGAGCAGCACTTTTCGCTTTCCAAGCAGCCATATAAGGGACCCCGATGCCATGCCCAACAGCATCATCGATGGTGCGAAGAGTCCTTGGTGGCTGATCAGCGCCGCCCATGCTAAGAAGCTACCAATCATTGACTGAAAGAATCGAAGACGCGCCACCTCAGGTACGTAGCCACACCCCTCCAGGAACGACAACAATGGATCAAGTTGAAAATTTAGCGCCGCCATCAACACGGCAAAAGACCAAGGAAGTTCCCAATGAACCGCTGGACCGGAATGCCGGTGGCTTGAGAAAAAATAGAGACCGGCCGGGAGCAACGTAGCGGCCATAAACAAAGCAGCCACAGAATACCACCGGACGGATTTTTGGACGATGGACGCGAGCCTTCCGTGGGCCACCGTGTCACCACTGATTGTCTGGTCACTCGAGATTGCGAGCCTCGCGCGCTCGTGGCTCGCTAATTGCAGAATCACAAATGAAAAGCCCAACTCAAAAATGATTTGCAGCGCGACGAGACTTCCGAACGTGTAATAGTAGCCCTGCTCAACAGGAGAGAGGAAGCGCGCAATGAGGGTGACCGTGATAAAACCGGCCGCGCTCGACCAGAATCGCGCCAATACCGAAAAAAACACAGCACGGTCAAGCCCGAGGACCCCACCAATCCAGTACCGGATTCTGGTGGAATGAGAGTCACTCGACCGCACTTCAGGGGCTTCCGGAAGGCGCTCAGCCATTCAATTCACCGCCGCCGATTTCGAGTTGAGCGACGGCGGACGTTGTTGACTCAAGAAGGAAGAACACGTGCAAGGAAAGATGGACGATTAGTTGCGGCCAGGTATTCAGATGACTTCCCGTTCGGGTATGTAAAATGGGTTTGTGGATCGCGGATCTGCCCAATGCTCAGCACTCCTGCTTGTCCGCGTCCGCCCTCGAAATGCATTCTTCAGTGCGAGATGGTTCTTTCATTGGGCAGCGCATAACAAGCTAAATCCCATCCTTCACTTCCATGCGGACGCAAGAAGAAAGAGTAATGATTGCAGAGTTGCGCCAGCGCGAGCGGAATACGCCACAAGTGATCCTGTTGATGATACGCGCTGACTGCGAGGACCGGCCGAGATCGCGAAATGATGCCGCGTGCTCCGGCAAGTGCATCCAATTCCGCACCCTCGATGTCGAATTTGACCAACGAGGGACGAAAATCGCGCAGCGCTTCATCCAGCGTGACACACTCTATGGAGCTCGTGCCTTTCCCCATCCGCGATTGGTCCGTTCCCTCGCAACTGAACGAGACGGTTTCGGTCCGGGAACCAACGGCCTTTGGAACGGTCGAAATCTTATTTCGGATGACCAGCGGATACGTGTTCAGTTTGTCCTGAAGTCTCTTCCAATTAGCCGGATCGGGCTCGAAAGCAATCAGATGATGAAATTTCTCTCCTTTACGTTGAACAAATTCCTCAATTGAATCCCCGTCAAATGCACCACAATCAATCAATACCTCATCATCGCGAATTTCAATGAGGTCAGGCGGGAAGTAGTGTTTGGATTCACGGATACAAGTCAGACCATCGTAATCGAGGAGCAGTCGGAACGACAGTTGCGCAACAAACTCTCGGCGCGACGACTCGTCTTGTAATAAATCGAAAGCAGCTTCGATATCACTGGTAGCGCTCAGTACCTTATGCGGTAAGTCCAAAGGAAAATAAGGGAGGAAAACCTCAGGGAACTTCCAGAATAGGAAGCCTGAAGGAACAATGTGCGTGCAGCCCAGCTCGCCCAGCTGACGAACTCGATCGGACATTCGGTCGTTCGCCTGTGCTCCCCAGATCGTCACCACAAAAGCGGCATTATCACCGTACTGTTCAGCAGCTTTTCCCGTCGCGAACACAGGCACACCACCAATGGTTTTTCCCCACAAAGCCGGGTTGTTATCCGCGAAGGCCAAGGGCTGAAGCCCAACGCTACGCAATTTTGTTAGGGTTGCCCGGCCAAGGCCACCAGCTCCAAAAAGGACGATCCGCTCACTGAAAGGGGATGCTAATCGATCAAAGGCGGTGCGCTCCCTTTCCCTGGCAGCTTCAGTGGACTCGCTTAGCAGGAAATCTAACCGTTGGGCAACTGCGTCTCGACCTGCGACTTTTGCGTGAGTCCACATTCCGAATCTTCTCTCCATCTCCGGAAGCTAAATCGATACAGCGTATAATTCGAGTTCCATCTGGATTCATGAACCTACTATGCCAGCAATATAGCACGGCGCAACCATGCGAAATCCTTGTGTCCGAAGTGCGCCGTAGTAGTGTCGTCGTGTCTTTCTGCATGCCTTTATCTTCTCCACGGCAGCACGGACTTTTCGGGTAAACAGAGTGCACTTTCGGATCCCGGGAGGAGGACTTGTGGACGCGTGCAGGAATTGCGGTGCCCAGACGCTGAAAGATCTGGGCTTTATCGGTGAAATTGCGCCATTTTTTCTAAAGCGGGTCCTGAACCTCGAATGCGGCATGGCACCGTCGGCGCACCCGGTTAAACGATTTCTGCGCAGAATGCCGTTTTTGTCCCGAGCCGCTCAAAAAATCTACGGTAGATCTACTCTCCTTCAGCTACAGATATGCGAGACGTGTTCCTTCATTCAAACTACGGTCCCTTTTCCCGACGAAGCAATTGAGAAGCTCTACGCTGACTATCGAACTGACTCCTACAACCGGGAGAGGATCCACTATGAGCCCGAATATGCACTGATCGCTCCTAGCGTCGGTAGTTCTCAACAAGAAATTCAGGCGCGCACTGAGGGCTTAACACATTGGCTGAGAGGAAAATTGAGCCTGGATCGGGATTTCTCGATGCTCGACTATGGCGGGGCTGACGGAAAATTCCTGCCTCACTTTCCGGGACGCAAATACGTATTCGACATCTCGCCGGTCGCTCCGGCCGACGGAATCGTGAAGATCAAAAACGAATCCGACCTTGGGCGCTATTCCTATATTCAGTTAGCTCATGTATTGGAGCACGTTTCTTTTCCTCTCGAAATAACGCGAAAAGCAGCTCGCCTGCTGAATGACTCAGGTCATTTGTACATCGAAGTTCCCCAGGAACTGGACGATGACAAGATGCGCCGGCTTAACGGCGGCGACATTGGCATCAAGATCGACATTCATGAACACATAAACAAATACTGCCAAAAATCTGTGATACACCTGTTGCGGACGGCTGGGCTCGAGCCTCTGGAAATTCAATCCGAAGAAGTCAACTTCGGGTGGGCCAACGCAATTATCATAAGAGCTCTGGCGCGAAAATCCCGATAATCACAATCTACGACCGATTGCGCGACAGAGGAGTATGTGCCCGAACATCATCACGTTGCTCAAAGGTTCTGATATTCGGATATCTGCCCGATGCTGAACTCGGCCATGTTCTTGCCTTCCTGCCACGCACGATACCACTGCATCGTCCATTCGAGCGCCGTTTCGATCTTGAGCTTTTGCTCCCATCCCAATTCCGAGCGCGCTTTGGTGGCATCGAGCCTTAAGCTATGTGCCTCGTGTGCTCCGAGGTCACCATCACGCGTCCAAGAAGCCTTATCACCCCACATTTCGGCGAGCCTAGTAGCGATGCGCTCGACCGACCAGTTGCCTTCGTTGCTTGGTCCGAAGTTGTAAGCCGACGCGCAGCATCTGTCTTGTGCGAGCAGTCGCTGAGCCAAAATCAGGTAGCCGTGCAGCGGATCCAGCACGTGTTGCCAAGGTCGTATCGCGTTCGGCCTTCGGATCAGAGCCGCCCGTCCGGAACAGAAACCGCGCACCAGATCCGGAACCAGCCTATCTTCAGACCAGTCTCCCCCGCCGATGACATTGCCAGCGCGCGCCGTCGCTAGTGCAACACGATGCTCATGCACGTGCCCGACAGAAAAGAACGAACTGCGATAAGCAGCGCTGACAATTTCAGCACAGGCCTTGCTGGATGCATAGGGATCAAATCCGCCGAGCGCGTCCGTTTCGCGATACGGCCATACCCACTCTTGGTTGTGATAGACCTTGTCAGTCGTGATGCAAACCAGGGCGCGAACACTCGGAGTTTTGCGGACCGCTTCCAGAACATGCACTGTGCCCATCACATTGGTTGAGTATGTGCCAACCGGATCGGAATACGATCGGCGAACAATCGGCTGCGCCGCCATATGAAACACTAGTTCCGGGGCAAAATCCGCGATCGAGGCTTCCAACTTTGCAAGGTCGCGGATATCACCACGCACATCGCCAACAAAGTCTCCCACAGACGCCAACGTAAACAGGTTTGGCTCAGTCGACGGGTCGAGTGCATACCCTTGAACCTTCGCACCCAGCCGACTCAGCCACAACGCAAGCCATCCACCCTTAAAACCAGTATGGCCGGTCAAAAAAACTCGACGCCCATTCCAATTCGTCACCATACTTTCCAAGGCGCCTTTCCTCCTGCCCACAATTCCTCCAACCGCTGCTTATCCCGCAGAGTATCCATGGCCTGCCAAAATCCGCGATGGCGAAATGCCTGCACCTGTCCTTGTGCGGTCAGGCTGTCCATGGGTTCGCGCTCGAACATCCAGGCGTCATTGTGAATTTCATCTAACACCTCGGGTGACAGAACGAAGAAGCCGCCATTGATCCATCCACCCTCCCCTGCGGGCTTCTCCTGAAACGTAGTGATGGTCGTTCCGTTCATGCCCAAGGCACCAAATCGCGCAGGAGGCTGCACGGCCGTGATTGTTACGCGACCGCCGTGCTGCCGATGAAATGCGACGCTAGCGGCGATGTCCACATCGCTCAATCCGTCCCCGTACGTCATACAGAAGGCCTCTTCATCCTGCACATAGCGCACGATCTTTCTGAGTCGTCCTCCTGTGCCCGTCTGATCGCCGGTGTCCACCAACGTCACCCGCCACGGTTCGGCGACGCTCTGGTGGACCTCCATCCGATTCGCTTTCATGTCGAACGTCACATCTGACATATGCAGGAAATAATTGGCAAAGTACTCCTTGATCATGTACCCCTTGTATCCGCAACAGATAATGAAATCGTTGATGCCGTGATACGAATACAATTTCAGAATGTGCCACAGGATCGGTCTGCCGCCAATATCGACCATTGGCTTCGGCCGCACGGCGGTCTCCTCGCTAAGACGCGTACCGTAGCCGCCTGCAAGAATCACAGCTTTCATGAGATTTCTCCGCTCCTGTTCAAGCCTGTTAGCGACGATTTTCCGCCGCGCAAGATCACGGAAATCATGCTTATCATAAGCCTCGAGCCGCAGGAATCCACGTCCTGAGTGATATCATTTCGAATACGCTCAGGACTATGTCGGATAAGGCTTCTCAGCTTCGCCGCCAGATTCTCGATCTGGCCGCAGAGCACTTCTCGGAAACCTGCCACTCCGGAAAGTTTATCCCCGGAGTCACGCCCGTTCCCGTGTCCGGAAAGGTGATTGACGGCGCCGACATCAGTGCGGTGATTGATTCGGCTCTTGACGCGTGGTTCACGACGGGACGATTTGCCGCACTCTTTGAACGAAATCTGGCTCGTTTCGTTGGGGTACGCTCCGCGTCGCTGGTGAACTCGGGATCCTCAGCGAATCTAGTCGCGTTAAGCGCTCTCACGTCGCCGAAACTCGGCGATCGCAGGCTAGTTCCTGGCGACGAAGTCATTACCGTGGCTGCTGGTTTTCCGACAACGGTCAATCCGATCTTCCAGAATCGGCTTGTGCCGGTATTCGTCGATGTCACTGTTCCGACGTACGAAATCGACACCAGTCAACTCGAGGCTGCGAGAAGTGAAAGAACCAAGGCTGTATTTCTCGCCCATACACTGGGAAACACTTTTGATCTTGATGCGGTCTGCGCCTTTACCCGCAAGTACAATCTGTGGCTGATCGAAGACTGTTGCGATGCACTCGGCTCAACTTACAAAGGACGCAACGTCGGAACGTTCGGCGACATTGCAACCTTAAGCTTTTATCCAGCTCACCACATCACGACCGGGGAGGGCGGAGCAGTCCTTACCGATAAACCCAATCTGCAAACGCTGATTGAATCGTTCCGCGATTGGGGTCGCGATTGCTGGTGCGAACCCGGGAAAGATAATACTTGTGGCAAGCGCTTTGAGTGGCAATTGGGATCTCTCCCCTGTGGGTATGACCACAAGTACACGTATTCGCATATTGGCTACAATCTGAAGGCTACCGATATGCAGGCTGCCCTCGGTGCTTCGCAGCTCACAAAGTTGCCTCACTTCATCGTGCGCCGCAAGGAGAACTACAATCATCTCAGAAAGGCACTTGCCAGCTTTGAAGACTCTTTGATTTTGCCCGAAGCGACTCCTTATTCCGATCCGTCATGGTTCGGGTTTCCAATCGGGATTCGCGAGACTGCGCCATTTAAGCGTGAGGATCTTATTCGATCTCTTGAGGAGACTCGAGTCGGCACGCGCCTCCTCTTCGGCGGCAACCTCGTTCGCCAGCCCGCTTATCTGGGTGCCAACTTCCGCATCGCTGGACATCTGAAAAACAGTGACTTTGTGATGAACAATGTATTCTGGGTGGGTGTTTATCCGGGACTCACGGCGCCGATGCTCGACTTCGTGGTAGAAAGAATCGATGAGTTCGTCTCGCGCTCTAAAGCCAAATACCACGAGCCAGAGCCCGCTCGCACACCTTAGGTTCGAACAGGAGAAATCGGAGAATGCGGGACCTCAATCGTCGGCCACTCTTCATCTATGAAATGGCCAACAACCATATGGGAGATGTGGAACATGGAATCCGCATCGTCCGGGAACTCAAGACTGCTTCGGAAGGATTTCCTTTCCCCTTTTGCGTGAAATTGCAGTATCGCGATATTCCCAGCTGCATCCATCCCTCTTATCAGGGTCGCTACGATCTCAAGTACGTCAAGCGCTTTTCGGAGACACGTCTGTCCTGGGATCAGTATTGGCGGATCAAAGAAGCCATTGTGGAAGCCGGTTTTCTTTCGATGTGCACTCCATGGGACGAAGTCTCGGTTGACAAGATCGTCGAGCATGGTTTCGATTTCATGAAGATTCCCAGCTGTTACATGACAGACTGGCCTCTTCTCGAGCAAGTTGCGAAATACGATCTCCCAATCGTGGCTTCTACGGCAGGCGAACCGCTTGAAGAAATCGATCGGGTCGTCAGCTTCTTCAAACATAGGAATAGATCGCTAACGATCATGCATTGCGTGGGCGAATATCCTGCTCCGGACGATCATCTGCATCTTGGCCAGATCGCATTGCTTCGGCAACGCTACCACGAGATCCCAATTGGTTACTCAACGCATGAGCGTCCCGACAACTTCGAAGCAATCAGAATGGCTCTGGCGCTCGGCGCCGTCATGTTTGAGAAGCACGTTGGGGTTGCGACAGAAAAATATGCCTTGAATGCTTATAGTGCCAATCCCGAGCAGGTACGCAAGTGGCTGCAGTCGGCCGCCGACGCCTTAACGATGATGGGCGACGCAGCAAAACGGTACCCAGCTCCTCCGGGAGAGCAAGTGGCTCTGCGAGACCTGGCCCGCGGTGCGTTCGTCCGAGAACCTGTGTCTGCCGGTGAACTGATTCGCCACTCCAATGTGTTCTATGCCATGCCAAACGTGAAGGGCCAACTGGTAGCGCAGGATTTCTCGAAATACTCCGAGTTTGTTGCGGACCAGGATATTCCTGCGAATGGCGCCATCTTGCAGGACCAGGTAAAAGCCATTAATGCTCGAGAGGCCGTTTTCAAGATTGTGTGTGACGTGAAGGCGCTCATACGGAAAAGCAAAGTCCAGGTACCTGGCCATTGCGAGCTTGAAATATCACACCACTATGGACTGGAGAAGTTTCGCGAATTCGGGCTTACGGCCATTACAGTTGTGAACCGCGAGTACTGCAAGCGCCTGATGGTGGTGTTGCCAGGCCAGAAACACCCTGAGCAATGGCACAACGCAAAAGACGAGACCTATCACGTTCTCTACGGTGACGTTACGGTGGACCTCGACGGCAATCAACGCACTCACAAAGCAAACAGCGTTGTAACCATTCCCCACGGCATCAAGCATTCTTTCTGGACCAAAAGCGGCGCCGTCATTGAGGAGGTTTCATCGAGCTATTCCTCCGATGATTCCTTCTATTCCGATGCTGCAATCACCAGCAATAAAAACCGAAAAACATTCGTGAGTCACTGGCTCGAATAAATGCTGACCGTTGTCTGGGATGTGGACGATGTCCTAAACGATCTGATGTACCAATGGTTTGTATATGGATGGCGTGTGCAGCACCCTGATTGCCCGATCTCGTATCAGGAATTGACGAGCAACCCGCCCCACCAAGTTCTTGGAATCGGTAGAACGGAATACCTCGCGTCCATGGACTGCTTCAGGGAGACTGAACGGGCACGCAACATGTCGCCTGATCCTGAGGTCCTGGCATGGTTTCGGAAGGCCGGGGCGCGGTTTCGCCACATCGCCTTGACCGCTCGGCCATTGGCGACCGCGCCGGAAGTTGCCCATTGGGTCATGCATCACTTCGGCGCCTGGATTCGTTGTTTCGGGGTTGTGCCGACTCGATTACAGGAAGGAATTCCAATTTACGATCAAACCAAAGGTCAATATCTGGCTTGGCTTAGCCAAGGAGACATCATGGTCGACGATTCCACAGAAAACATTCGCGATGCTGAGTCTTTGGGCCTGAGAACGCTCCAGCCCGCACAGCCGTGGAACAACAGCCAGTTAACTGTTTCGGATTTGCTTCGTCAACTGTCCGATATGGCAGGATAACCTTGATAAAACTTTCCGACTATGTGATCCGTTTCCTAAGTGAAGCTGGCGTCCGTCGAGTTTTCATGCTCACTGGAGGCGGCTGCATGCATCTGGTCGATTCCGTGAGCCGACAGCCGGTGCTAGAGTACGTCTGCTGCCTCCACGAACAGGCTGTTGCTTTTGCCACTCATGCCCATGCGGAATTCTCGGGAAATCTCGCTGCAGCTCTCGTCACAACCGGCCCCGGTGGTACAAACACTATTACCGGTTTAGCAGCCGCGTGGATTGATTCGACTCCCTGCATCTTCCTTTCTGGCCAGGTCAAACGTGCTGATTTACTTGCGAGCCGTGGTGTCCGCTCGATGGGACCCCAGGAACTCGACATTGTGTCAGTGGTTAGACCGCTAACGAAGTACGCGAAGACTCTCCTTGAGCCTAATGATGTTAGATATGAGCTAGAGTCGGCGTTGCACCTCGCCAATTCTGGTCGGCGTGGCCCTGTCTGGCTTGACATTCCCCTTGACGTTCAAGCGCAGATGATTGATGAGACGAAGCTGCGAGGGTTTACTGCAGGATTCTCTGTGGAGAAAGAAGATTTGCAGCAGAAGGTCTCGGCCGCCGTCGAGCTGCTGATGCAAGCGCACAGACCGGTGCTTTTCATCGGGAATGGTGCGCGCGGAGCACACAACCAGGGACTCGTCCGAAAGTTAACCGATCGGCTGCAAATTCCGGTTTTGCTCACCTGGAAATCGATGGATATGCTTCCGGACGATTATCCCTGGTTTGCAGGACGTCCGGGTTCAGTCGCGTCCCGGGGAGCAAATTTCACTCAGCAGAACGCTGATTTCATGATTGTGGTTGGCGCCAGACTTGATTTGCCACAAATCGCATTCAGCCACAAGAACTTCGCACGGGCCGCCAAGAAAGTCTTGGTTGATGTCGATCCTTTGGAAGTCGCAAAATTTGAAATGCCAATTGACGTCCCTGTGGTGGCCGACGCCGCAGATTTCGTTTCCGAGCTCTTGGCACAGCTTCAGGATATCTCTCTGCCCGACGTGAGTACTTGGATCGACAAAACGAAGAGCTGGATCAGGAAATATCCCGTCATTTTGCCGGAGTATTGGCGGCAGGACTCTGGATTCGTGAACCTCTACGTCCTCGTCGACGTTCTGTCTGACTGCTGCGCCGCCGAAGACGTTCTCGCTCCCGGTAGTTCTGGCGCATGCAGCGATGTTTTCCTCCAGTGCTTCCGCCTAAAGGAAGGTCAGCGAGTGGTGAACTCTCCCTCGCTCGGTGCTATGGGCACCGGCTTACCCGGATCGATCGGAACCTGTCTTGCCTCAGGCCGCAGGCGCACAATCTGCGTCAATGGAGATGGGGGCTTCCAACTCAATATTCAGGATCTCGAGACCGTTCACCGTCTGAATCTGCCTATAAAATATTTCATTCTCTGCAACGGCACATATGCGTCCATCATGGCAACCCAGCGCAACTATTTCCAAGGCAGAATGGTAGGGAGCAACCCATCAAGTCATTTGACCTTGCCCAATATCTTGAAGGTTGCCGAAGCGTATGGGATCCAGACTTGCCAAATCTCGAACCACACTGACATTCGCGACAGGGTCAAAGCAGTCCTGGATCTCCCGGGTCCGGTGGTCTGCGCAGTCAACGTGTCGTCCGATCAGACAACAGCACCCAGGGCAACTTCTTCAGTCCGAGCGGATGGAACTATTGTGAGTTTGCCCATGGAAGATATGGCGCCCAGGCTCCCGCGAGAGGTCTTCCTTTCCGAGATGCTGATTCCGCCTCTTCAAGACTGATGAGCCCACTGAACCTACTACCAAGGCAGGACCTGGAACTGATACTTGAGCGAACGGGCGCACTTTGGGATGAGGTACGCGGCCAACATCTCTTCATCACAGGGGGAACAGGCTTTTTCGGTTGCTGGCTGCTGGAGAGTTTTTGTTTCATCAACCGTCGGCTCGGTTTGAACGCTCATGCAACGATACTGACTCGCAACCCGGAAGCATTCGCGCGAAAATGCCCCCACCTGGCATCGGATCCTGCGGTTAGGCTGGTCTGCGGCGACGTCCGTAGCTTTATCTTCCCGGATGGCGAATATCGCTACATCATCCACGCGGCGACCGAGGCGAGGGCAACCCAGGCTGCGGATGCTCCTCTCGAGATGCTCTCGACAATTATTACCGGCACAGACCGCACTCTAGAATTCGCGTCCACCCACGACACCAAGAAGTTTCTTCTCACAAGCTCGGGCGCGGTTTACGGCAAACAGCCGCCCAACATGACCCATGTCTCCGAAAACTATTCCGGCGCACCAGATCCCCTTGATTCCGCCAGCGTGTACGCGGAAGGTAAACGAGCAGCGGAACTCCTTTGCTCTCTCCACGGAAAAAGGAGCGCCATTGACTGCAAAATAGCACGTTGTTGGGCGTTTTGCGGTCCGCATCTGCCACTCGATCAGCATTTTGCGATTGGCAACTTTATTAGGGACGTCCTCGCCGGCAGGCCAATTAAAATAGAGGGTGATGGCACTCCGCGAAGATCCTATTTGTACGCAGCGGATTTGGCGGTCTGGTTGTGGACGATTCTGTTTCGCGCACCGGCCATGGTGCCGATTAACGTAGGATCGGCGAATGATGTCAGCATCCTCGAACTGGCACAGACGGTGGCGAAGTGCCTGAATCCAAGCACGGAGATTCACGTCGCACAAAAAGCCGTTGCCACTGTCGCACCAAGCCGTTACGTACCCTCCGTCGATCGCGCTCGCGAACTCCTGGGGCTTCGCGAAACCATCGATTTGGCGGAAGGCATCCAACGGACGGCCGGCTGGTACGCGGGTTCGTCTTTCACGTCGACGTAGTCCGGGCTGCCCCGCGTGTACTCCCATGGGAACGAGCGTTTGCTGCTTTCGAGAGTTCCCCGCACTGCACTGCACTGCCCTGTCGTGCGCAGGGGAACTTGACACCGCAATAGTTTCTGAGCAATAAGAGATGTCCCCTGCGAGCCTGAAAGGAGTCACCTTGCCTCGGTTGCGTATCTCGCTGTCGTGTGCAGTAGGTATTCTTTTCCTTGCGTCGATCGGCTGCGGTTCTTTGCCGTCGTTCGATCCTCAAAATCACGTTTCAGTGTCCTCTACTGCGAATCCGTTGGTAGCCCAGTACACCATCAAGCAACTCAAGTCGGGCGCCGCAGCGTGGGTAGAATTCGGAACCGACACCAACTACGGCAGGCAGACCTCTCCGGTAACTGATTCGGCCTCGACATCCCCTGTCGTGAATTTGAATGTGCTGGTTGCGGGAATGTTGCCGCAGACGACGTACCACATGCGGGCACACGTCAATGGATCCGGCGGAGACGAATGGGTGGACGAGGACCGTACCTTCACGACTGGCGCGCTACCCGCGGGCGTAGTGCCACCGGGACTCACCGTGACCGAGCCTGCACCCGGTTCCTCACCGGCGCCAGGTGTAGAACTGCTTAGCTTGATCCCCAACCCAACAACTTCGCAAACCTTGCAAGCGGTGGTAACCGACCTCAACGGCAACGTGATTTGGTATTGTCCCCAAGCTGCAATACCGCCTCGACCGTTGCCGAACGGCCACTTCCTGTTTCAGGAAAGCGTATTGATTGAAGAGGTGGACTTGGCATGTAACTCGATCCGATCCGTGACCCTGGACCAGGTGAACCAGTCGCTGCAGACGCAGGGTTACACGTTCGGACCAATCAGTGTTTTTCACCACGATGCCATCGCGCTTCCGAATGGGCACTGGATAGCTCTCGGCGAGATTACAAAGAGCTACACCGACCTGGTTGGCTACTCGGGAACTACAGCAGTAGTCGGAGATGTGCTAGTAGACATCGATCTCAATGGGAACGTCGCATGGGCGTGGTCGGCATTTGATTACCTGGACATAAATCGTCATCTTGAGGGATTGCCGGACTGGACTCACAGCAATGCCATTGTCTATACGGAGGATGGAAATCTTCTCCTGTCGATGCGTCACCAGAGTTGGATCCTCAAAATTGATTACCAAAACGGGGCCGGGACCGGAAGCATTTTGTGGAGGCTTGGCCAAGATGGGGATTTCGACCTGGCCGGTAGCGATCCCGCCCAATGGTTTTACGCCCAGCATTATCCGTACATTACCAGTACAAACGGCACGCAAACGACACTAGCAGTCTATGATGACGGAAACTATCGCATCGATTCGACCGGCACAGCTTGCGATCCGAGCGCGATACCAGCGACCTGTTATTCCCGGGCGCCAATCTTCCAGATTGATGAGGTCACCCATCAGGCAACTTTACTTTGGTATTACCTCCCCGGATTTTTCTCTTATTGGGGAGGCAGCATCTCAACGCTTTCCAATGGTGACGTCGAATTTGATAGCACTGCTCCGACGAGTTTGGCGCATTCACGAATCATCGAGGTCACGCAGACCGGGAGCCCACAGATTGTGTGGCAAATGGATCTCGTGGGCCAATCCGCTTATCGGGGAGACCGCATGCCCAGCCTGTACCCAGGCGTTACGTGGAACCATTAATAACCGGCTCCGGGGAAGCGCGAGTTTGTAACGATTGCACAACCACCGCGGATTAGAGAACGAACGGAATGTGCCCCTCGGTGAACCAGAGTTTATCGATCAACCCAGATACCGCATTTGAAAACTGAGAAGGTCAAAGGACGTCATCCACCTGCGGCCGCCCCGGTCGTTCTTTCCAGTGCATCTTGATAGCTTCAAGGCGTCGACGGTTCTCCGGAAGCGCTAACGAGCGGCGTAAACTTTGACGTGTCAAAACCCAAAACACAGCGACAAATAACGCTAAGACGGTCGTCGCTAAGACGATAATCAACCGATGCGGTGATGACTTTCTGTCGGGAGGTACGGCTGCATCGACAATCTGGACAATCTCGCCTTCTCTCGCTTCGTCCAGCTTGGCAATTTCTAGCCCTTTCATCAACAACTCATACACTGTCTCGTTGTACTTCAAGTCGCGAAATCGGCGAATGTATTCCAACCCCGCGTGCGTGACCCTCCCCTTCGACAAGATAATGTCCGACCCCGTATCGTTTTCTGATCCCGCCAATTGATTAAGGTGTTTTTGCAGCGCACTGAGTTGCTGTTTCGCCAAGACAAGATTCGGGTTGTCCTCGGCCGCAAACGATCGCATGGATTCGACTTGAACTTCCTTGGCCACTACCTGTGCGCGCAGCATCGCGGCGGATTCAATCAGTGCTCGCGCTTGGCTATCTATCTGCATCACACCTGTAGTTTGCTCAACCTTTTTCATCGCCTCTTCTGCGGCGCTCAAGTTTTCCTTGGCCGGCTGTAGTTGTAGCTCAAAGAACAAGCGCCGCCTGGCAGCTTCCGTGATCGCGAGAGACGCAGACAGCCGGCGGAATTCCTCCACCCACCCGTTCGCCAAGTCCGCAGCTCGTTTCGGGTCGCGGGCTTCTACCGCGACTCGAATTAACCCATCTTTTGTTCCTGCTGTTATGGTGGCGCGGCGCTCTAGTTCCTTGCGAGCATCCGACATTCGCTTGAGGCGGTACTCGCCCAAAAGCCCAAAACGCTGGATCATTGCGTCTTCAACGGTTCGGCTCTTCAGGAAAGCAATATACGTATCGGTTTGGGTTTTAAGGCCAAGTCCACCAGCCAGAGCTCCAAGAACTCCTAGCGATCCGGCGGAGCCCATCCCTGCACCCTGTCCCAGGATCGACGAAGCTAGGGAAGTGCTTTGCGTAGGTGGAAGAAGTACCGAGGTTGCCTCGTATTGAATGGGGAGCAACAACGCGACCACGGTTGCTAACAGAGCAGCGCCCAATACGAAACGAACGACGAATCGCTTGTGCTGGACTAGGAGAAGCGCGATATCGAGCAGTGAGGTTTCTGTTTCCGCCGGATGCGGTACAAGTCCTTCTTCGGCCAGAAGCGAATCAGTCTGAATTGTCGTGTCGGTATGAGTTGCCACTGTAGGATTATGACACCGCCGAACCAGTGATATGCGAACTGCTGCTTCTGCCAGATAATGGCTGCACTACTCGTCGCTTTTCGTCCAGATCATCTCTTGGCTGGGGAACTGAGCGCATTATACACTTGTTGTTCGGCACGATGTCGACCCTGGAGCACGACAAGGCGCACGACGAAAAGGATGCTATCTTCTGGCTGGGGGTTGCGTTGTGCGTGGTATACCTCTCCTACCGATATCCTCTGCAAATAAACGATTCTGGCACAAGCCCGACGTACTCAGATACTCCAGCGGTCTTTCAGGCGGCCAAATTTGTGCTAGCTGCTCCCTTGGCTATCTTGTCTTTACTCCGCTGGCTGTCAAGTTCCTTGAAGGTATGCAATTGGCCGGTGGCGCTTTGTGCGTTGTTCCTGTGCAGTTTCTCGTCTCTAAAAGTGCTGCAGCAACAGGACAACCAATATGTCGGTCTTACGTTTTGGATGATGTTCGGATTGAGCTTAGCGTTAGGGGTTGGTTACGTAACAACAGCAGCGATTGACCGTTGCTTTCGCCTTCTGCTCTGGTACTCGTTTGCAACCACCTTCGTGCAAGTTGTTTTATTTGCCGCATTTGGCAGGCTTCCGGCGCTCGCTTTTGCGGGAACTTATGCGGTTCGGTTTGGGGGATTCCTGGATGACCCAAATGGATTCCCCGTCATACTGTTTCTTCTGATGGGGTGGTCGTATGGGCGATTTAGAAGTGGAACTCGCTTTCTAGTTTTAGTCGGCCTCACGATCTGCTTATTTCTGACACAGTCGTGGACTGCTCTCGGATTTTTCCTGCTAGTGATTTTTCTCCTGGGGTTGGTGCGGGCTTTCAGACGGCCTGCTACGGCAATCGTGGCTATCGCGATGCTGCCCGTGATCGGCGTTGTGGCGTTGCGATTGATGCCGCTGTTTCAAACAGGATTTCTTCTGGAGATAGTGGAAAGCAAGCGAGGCAGCATCGAAGGGCATGTTTTTCCTTGGGAGTTTTGGGCCTCGCGATGGAAGGAGTGGGCGATGTTCGGAGACTGGAAGTACAATCCCTCTGAATCCTGGTGGCAGGCGGCAATGGTCAACTTCGGATTGCTCTGGTTCGTCGCTTATCTCGCTATGGTGATAGCGCTTTTGGTGGGAATGCGGCGCGTTTACGTAAGATCTACTCCTGAATCAAAGCCGGTATTCGCTGGACTACTGCTTTTCGGCATCTATTTTCTGCTTGGCTCATTCAATCTGCCTTTCCCGATCGTGTTCCCAATAAATGCACTCTTTTTTTTGTTCTTCTTTCTCAATGCCTTCGGAAGAATCTCCGTCGACCATCGTCCTACGCTAGCGATGGGAACTACCCAGCCTCTTGCGAAAGCCGCTGGCGAATGATCAGAAGCGCGAGTGCCATTTCCAAGGTCTTCCGAACCCAGCCCGCCGGCATTCTAATGCTGCTGATACCGATTCGATTTTGGTTCCAAATGACGAATTTTGTAACCAGAATCTCTCTTGATGCGCCGATAATTGGAACAAAGTGCTTCGGGAGGGTCAATCACCGTACTTCTCGCATGTCGAGATATCAACTCCGTTTCAAAGGCCCGAATGTCTCCTGGGTTTTGCTCCTGGTTTTTTTCGGCGCGTGCAGTGTGTGCGTTTACGGACAAACGCCAACAGACACTCAGGCAGACAAGGACGCTCCTCCCCAAACCGCACCGTCGCAGCCGCTGCAGTTCACTCCGCCTTCGGTAGATCTCAAATCCCTGCCTAAGAATCTCTTCCTCGATCAGAAGGATTTCTGGACAGCTCCCCTGCACATGTCCCAGAAGCAGTGGGAATGGACGGCTCCCGCTCTAGTCCTCGGAGGATTGCTCATTAAGGCCGACAACAACGTCGAGAAACACGCTCCGACAAGCCAAAACACCGTCTCTCATGCGGCCACCGCTTCGAACGTGGGAGTAGCAGCCCTGAGCGCCGCCGGCGCGGGATTATTCCTGCTGGGACACATGCAGAAAGACGATCAAAAGCGTGAGACCGGCATTCTTGCCGGGGAAGCGGCCATTGGCGTTCTGGCCGATACCGAGGTTTTCAAATATGCAGCTGGGCGAGAACGGCCCTTCACCGGTAGTGGCACTGGTCGGTTCTTCGTCGGAGGAGACTCCTTTCCTTCCGAACATTCTTCGGTGAGTTGGGCGATCGCAAGCGTAATCGCTCACGAATATCCCGGTCCTCTGACCCAGTTATTCGCGTACGGTGCAGCCGGCGGAGTGAGTGCCGCCCGTTGGGCAGGTCACAAGCACTTCGCGTCGGATGTTGTCATAGGGGCAGCCCTCGGTTGGTATATGGGGCGGCAGGTATACCGGGCACATTCTCATTACAGCGACGCTGACATGGCGCGATACGGCACATTCCACAAAGTCGAGGAAACCGACGAAGCCCATGCGCTCGGTGAAACACGGTTTATGGGTTCCAGCTATGTTCCGCTAGACAGTTGGGTCTACCCAGCCCTGGAACGGCTGGCTGCTCTCGGATACATTAAGTCCGAATCGCTGAGCATCCGCCCCTGGACCCGCCTGGAATGTACTCGCCTGTTGAAGGAAGCCTCCGGACGCGTCGCTGAGGCCGAGGCCCCTACCGAAGTCCAGCAGCTTTACGACTCGCTCTCGAAGGAATTCGGATACGAATCCGACTTGATGAATGGCGAGCGTAACCTCAATGTCCAATTCGAATCAGCGTACTCTCGTTTCCTGGGAATCTCTGGCACCCCTTTAACCGATAACTACCATTTCGGACAGACTTTGCTGAATGACTACGGGCGCCCGTACCAGGAGGGCTTCAATGCCGTAGACGGCGCCTCCGGCTATGCGACCGCCGGACCTCTTGTGGCTTATGTTCGCGGTGAATATCAGTACGCACCTTCTGCTTCCGCCCCCACGCAACCGATGCTGGATTTTTTCAATCGAACGGATGGCTGGCCTACCGGTCCTGCACTTCCCGTTGCATCCATCAGCCGATTTCGCCTGCTCGATACCTATCTCGGACTCAACCTTGGCAACTGGCAGTTCTCGTTTGGGAGAAACAGCTTGTGGTGGGGACCGAGTGAGGGTGGCACCATGATTTATTCGAACAACGCTGCCCCGCTGAACAACATGTTCACTGTGGACCGGGTCAGCCCCTTCCGATTGCCCTGGGTGTTTCGGTATCTCGGCGATATACGATTCGAAGGATTTATCGGCCACATGACGGGACTCGAGTTTCAGACAACCTTTAACACCGGCACAACTTCTATCGCCTTCCTGGGACAGTACGGAAAGAACCTGCACCCGCAGCCGTACCTTAGTGGCGGAAAGATCAGTTTTAAGCTGACGCCCAATTTCGAATTCGGGATGTCGAAAACCACGGTGTATGGCGGTCCCGGGAACCCCCTAAACATCACGACTTTCTTGGATAGCAATTTCGGCAAGCATTTCCATGGAGATGTCCTGGGAGACGGTCGCACGACCGCTGATTTCTCGTATCGCGTCCCCGGATTCCGCGACTGGCTCACGTTCTACGGGGAGACTCTCAGTGAAGACGAACCCTCGCCCTTACCGTACATGCGAAGAAATGCGTCACAGGCTGGGCTCTACTTGGCCAAGGTTCCTGGAATCTCGAAATTGGATCTCCGGGTGGAGGGAGGATATACAAACCCCATCGCGTTCTGCGGGATTTGCATCTACTACAACGGTCAATACAACAGCGGCTACAACAATGACGGACGGCTGATCGGAACCTGGATTGGACGGTCTGCACAAGGGGAACAAATCCGCGCGAATTATTGGCTCTCTCCACGCAGAAAAATCGGCGTAGAACTTCGGCACCGCATACTCGATCCCGGTTATGTTCCTCAAGGCGGGAGCCAAAATGATGTCGCGGTCAATGCAGACATCTTCGCCGGACAGGGCTTTCGTTTTACGGGTAATGTCCAATACGAGCGCTGGCTGATTCCTCTGCTTGCCACAAGCCCCCAGTCCAATGTCGCTATATCCTTTCAATTCAGCTTCTGGCCCACTCCTCACAAACAGTAAACGAATGCGCAGCGAGTCAAAACGGAATTTCGGCACACCAATGGGCTTTTCGTGATCCAGAGCGGCGCTTCCATTTCACTCAGCCGTTGATGTAAAGTTCAACTTCTTTGGGATGCGAATGTCTACGCGTGACACCGTCCAATTCTGGAAATCCCTACTTGTCGTGGCGCTACTGGGCCTGCCGTGTCTCGCTCAGTCTGGGCCTGGATGCTCGTCTTGGGTTGCCACACCTGATCTGAAACAAAGTCCGCAAGATGATCTGGGCCCTCGTCTAAGAGAAACTGCTGTCGACCCTTCGCGAATTCAGGCCTATTCGGAGAGTGCCGTGGAACCCCCCGGTGCCCAACGCGCACTAGCCAAGAATCTCAGCCCAAGGTACACAATCGATTGTGCCGCGTCTTGCCCGCTCACAGGCTCCGGTGGCAGACGGCCTGGTGCTCAACTAATCGCCGGTTACATTTGCGATCAGTACGGAATCGTAGACGTCGACAACGACGTTAGGGGAGACTCGAAATCTTCTTCAGTTGCGGTCGTTCGCCCCCCAAACCAGCACGACCTCGATGGCGTTTATTATCGCAACAGGTTGGAGTTCACCTTCGATGGTGGATGGCTTCCGATCAACATTCCTTTTGTCTTCGATGTCTTCCTCGGAGATGCCTACAACAGGGCACCGCTGGACTATACACTGGTGCCTCTAGTCGCTTCACTGCGTTGGCACATTAATGATGTAGGCGGCCCATGGATCTTCCGCGGCAACTGGGATATGACCGTTAGCGGCTCGATTACTTTGATTCCCAGGGGACCAGAAACCCGCTATTTCTCTTACGATATGGGCATTCGCAGGAATTTTGTTCCCCGTCGCGGAAAGATCGCGCCTTACTTCGACGGACGGTTAGGACTTGGCCAAATCGATGCTAAAGGACCCCTCGGTGTTTTATTCGCGCAAGGTCAAAACTTCACATTCACTGTGAACTTGGGTAGCGGAGTACGGTACAACTTCAATCCACGATATTCGGTCTCCGCAGGATTGAATTGGATGCATATTTCGAATTTGTACTTGTCGGAGCCGGCATTTTCGAACTATGGCATCAACGTCTACGGACCGATGTTCGGCATTGACGTTCGTTTGGGCAAAGCTCGCCATGCCTCACAGTGACGCCGGGGATCAGAAGCAAACGGCTGGAGATGCGCCATTTGATAAATAGAGGGATGGGCGGAATAGAATGTCCACCGTCGTTCTAACACGTTCGGGTCTCAGTTCACCTCAGGTTCTCGGTGTCATCCGAATTTGCGCTTTTACCGCTGCTCTCGTTGCCACAATTACGTCTGGTTGTGGCAATACGCATGCGACACTGGACTTCGTAGCTCCGTCGACGACCACGGCGGCCATTCCCTTCACCGTGACGGTGAACGTACTATATGAGGGGAAACCAGACACGGTCATCAACAGCCACATCCACTTCACCAGTTCCGATCCCACTGCTGTCCTTCCCACCGACTACTATTTCACCCCGGCTGACGCAGGTTCCCACACCTGGACCAACGGATTCACGTTGTCAACCCCGGGTAATCAAACAATCTCCGGAGCCATCTTTGACGCAACGGGAATCAATGGAACCGCAAGCATTTCGGTCTCGCCGTAAGCGTCAAACACCATCAGAACGCGCGTTCTGCTTGACTGCTAAAGTCCGCTCCTGAAATCGGCCAAATCGCTTCGCGACCAATGTCCCGTTTTGCATGAGTCGCCCGGACCGGAACTGGCTGTTGCAGCAAGTCCTTGGGCGGGTGAGCCGAAGCCTGATGCGCCGAGGAATTTCCGTTTGGAGTCCTACTTCATCAGCAACGGACTCGGCACATCGACAGCAATCAACGGAAGTTC
This sequence comes from uncultured Acidobacteriota bacterium, assembly GCA_963836945.1. Classification (GTDB taxonomy): domain Bacteria; phylum Acidobacteriota; class Terriglobia; order Terriglobales; family Acidobacteriaceae; genus Sulfotelmatobacter. Next base: position 352,346 of record CAWILL010000012.1, on the reverse strand, counting down.
TGCGCGAAAAGTGGCGCCTTCGCCCGGCCGGCTTTCGACAGAGATTGCGCCCCGATGTTGCAACACGATCCACTCCGCAATGGCCAGGCCAAGTCCAACTCCTCCTTGCGCCCGGCTACGCGCGGTGTCGACGCGGTAGAAGCGTTCGAAGATTTTCTCCTGATCCTCCTGGGCGATGCCCGCTCCGGAATCTTGCACCGTGATGACAGCCGTTTCTGCTCGCACCTCGAGCGCAAGACGCACCGAACCCGGTGAGGGTGTGTACTTAAAGGCGTTGTCGAGAAGGATGTCTGCCAGCCGGCGGAGAAGAGTCGCGTCACCCATGACGGAAGCATCCAGTTTGCAAATTTCGGTAGAAAACTGGAGATTGCGCACCGCAGCAACCTGCTGCCAACCGCTGACAACGCTGCGCACGACTGCCGGCAGATCCACCGGCTGCATGATCAAGGATCCGCGGCCGGAATCGGCGCGGGCCAACTCCAGCAATTGCTCGATCAGCAGCGTGGTACGTTCGGCCTCGTGCAGAATCTGGCGCAGCGATTCTTCGTACTCAGCTTCCGTACGCGACCGTCTCAGCGCCAGTTCCGCTTCCGTGCGAATAAGAGACACCGGCGTGCGCAGCTCATGGGAAGCGTCGGCGGTGAACTGGGTAATTTTCTGAAATGCCGATTCGATGCGATCGAGCATTTCGTTCAACGTGTCCGTGAGCCGCTGCAATTCATCTCCGGTCTTGAGAGTTTGCAACCGGCGATTGAGATTCGTTCCGCTGATATCCCGCGCCGTGCGCACCAACGCATCCACAGGAGCCAGGGCTTTGCGGCTCATCCAATAACCTACCCCCGTGGACACGACGAGCAACAGTGGAGCAAAGATCAGAAGGTACGAACGAAAGAGCTGAAGAGTGTCGAAGGCATCTTCGGCCGGAGCACCCATTTCGAGGTTGTAGACGCGTCCATCGACATTGAGCCTCTCGAAGGCGAACCGGAAGTGTTGTCCGTGAATGCGCCGGGTTCTGATTAGAGGGCGCCTCGCCTGATCGGGCTGCAAGGGCATCGACTCCTGCGCTTGCAGGAACCTGGAACGGTAGATTGGCTCGCCGTTCTGGTCACTGATTGCAAGAAAATCGCCGGCGTGTTCATGTTCGTAGATTGCAGCCATCTCGTCCCGGAGCTTTGCGGTGCTGGCATCCTTTTGCTGCGCTCCGAGGAAGTTTCGTAAGTCTTCGATTTGGCTCTCCAGGCCATCATCGACCAGGTCGTAAAGATTGTGACGCAGGATGAGGAACATGCTTGCGCCGAAGACCAACTCTCCCAGGGCAAAGATGGCCACGTACCAGAGCGTCAGCCGCACTCCAATGGAAAGCCTTCTCATACCTTCTCATCCGAGCGAATCATGTAACCAACGCCGCGCACCGTGTGGATCAATTTTGGCCGGCCCGGCAGATCCACCTTGTTGCGCAGAAGATGCATGAATGCGTCCAGCGTGTTCCCCTCAATTTCCCGTTCGAAGCCCCAGACAGCCTCAATGAGCGAACGCCGCGACACGACCTTTCCCGAACGATACATCAGCCGCTCCAGGAGGCTGTATTCGGTGCGCGTTAACGAGACGTGTTCTTCCCCGCGAAACACTTCCCTGCTGGCAGGATTGAGGACCAGGTCTGATACCCGCAAGTGCGGATCGTGCGCCGCCACGGCCCGGCGTTTTACCGCCCGAAGCCGCGCGACCAGTTCGGCAAAGGAAAACGGCTTCGTCATGTAGTCATCGGCCCCCAGATCCAGCCCGTGAATGATGTCAGGCACGGAATCCTTCGCGGTCAACATCAAGATCGGAGTCTGAACTCGCTGGGACCGCAAGCGCTTGGCCAGATCATATCCGCTGAGTTTCGGCATCATCACATCCAAAATGATCACGTCGAACTCGTAGTCCCTGCCCAAAGCAAGCCCTTCCGCCCCATCGGAGGCGCACATCACCGTATGGCCCTCCTCGGTCAATCCTTTCCGAAGTAGATCAGCCATTCGCACTTCGTCTTCCACAATCAGCAGCTTCATCGCATTCGCTTACGCCCGACCGAAGAGCGATCAGATTTTTCTTCCCATAGTGTAGTTCGAGGTGTAGTTCAGGACCAAAAATAGCGCTTCTCAATCTGAAGAAATATTAACTTGACGTTCACACCTGCGTCACAGTGCGGCTCTAGGATCCTTCTTCATAGCAAACCTCAGCTGAATGTGCCCAGAGATGCAAATCTCGAACGGCGCCGCCTCATCATTACGAGAACTCTTCTCGATTCGGCGTCTCCATATACCTGAAGGAGCTCAAGCCATGCACTCTCGATCGCTCGGAAACTCCCTCCTTGCCGTCCGACTCTCACTCGCACTCCTGGCCGCCATTCCATTCTTATTCGTTGGTGCGCCAACCGCCTCTGCCCAGGTGGACCGAGCGGTCCTCGAAGGCACGGTCAGCGATGCGTCCGGGAGCGTCATCGTCGCCTCTACCGTAAAAGTGCTCGCGGTCGACACCGGCCTCAGCGAAGATCAGCACACGAACTCGAAGGGATATTACCGTTTTCCGGGGCTGGCAGTCGGGAACTACACCGTGACGACTACAGCCAACGGCTTTAAGACCAATGTCGTCGAGGACGTAGTTGTCCGCGTGGGCCAGACTCGCACGTTGGATGTCCAGCTGGCAGTCGGCGCCATCAACGAGAAAATCGAGGTCAAGGCCACCATTGCACCGGCAGAGCGGGTATCGGCCGAAGCTGCGACGGTGATTGACGCAACCCAAATCTCCGAACTTCCCAACAACGGCCGCGACTGGGCCAGCTTCACCTTGCTCGCTCCCTTCGCCCAGGACGACGGTGGCGGCGACCAGCGCACCATCCGTTTCGCCGGTCGTGCCCGCGACGATAACAACTTCTCCTTCGATGGCGTGGATGCGGGCGGTATTCAGGAGCAAGCGCAAAAATCCCAGACCCGTTTGCAAATCTCTCAGGATGCGATCGAAGAGTATCGCGTCAACAGCGCCTTGTATGACGCCGAATACGGCACCCAAGCCGGGGGCCAAATCGATGTAGTCACGAAGTCAGGCACGAATGAGTGGCACGGCACGGTCTTCGGCTATTTCAGAAATTCTGTCTTCGATGCCCGAAATTTCAATGATTACGACCTCAACGGCAACCCCGCTATCCCTCCTTTCCGCATGGGACAGTACGGCTTGACGTTCGGCGGACCGATCAAGAAGGACAAGACGTTCTTCTTCGTCAGCTATGAAGGCCTCCGCCAGCTGCAGTCAACGACGAACCAGGTTACCGTGCCTTCACCCTCAATCCAACAGATGACCCTGGCGAACTCTCCCCAGATGTGCGCTATTCTTCAGGCCTTCCCATGGCGGAATTCCACCGGTTCTATTGGCGCGTGCAGCCCCCGCTTTGCGTATCCGGACGCCGCGTTCGTCTCTTTGTCATCGAACGCTGACCAGTTCACAATTCCGGCTCCGACGACCGTTCACGAGGATACCTGGCTGGTTCGGATTGACCACAAAGTGAATGAAAAAACATTGCTTTATGGCCGGGCTCAGCGCGACATAAGCCTAGTAACCGCGCCCAACGGCAGTAGCGTCCCAGCGGATACACTTCAGACCATCAATCACCCTGCGAATTATTTACTCGCCCTGGAACATACATTCTCGACGAACCTGTTTAACGAAACTAAGTTTTATGTGAACCGGGCGCCGTACCACAATCCACAATCGAGCGCGCTCCCGTTCGCCGTAACCACCAATACGTTCGTTGGCCTCAACAACGATAGCGCGGATATCGAGGTCGGCACGACGTTTGGTGTGGTTGATAACGTAATCTGGACCCATGGTCGACACGCATTCAAGACAGGAATCGAATATCGCCGTGTCCGGCTCAATCAGGGACAGACCTCGAGCAACAATCTCGACTTTTCCGACAGCACCGGGACAGACCAGCAGTTCATCGACGGTCAGCTAACCGGGCTGAGCTACATCGCACCATGGTGCTGCCACGGACTGCGTCGCAACTTCTACATGCCGTACTTCCAGGATGAATGGAAGGCTACTCCCACTCTCACCTTGACTGCCGGACTGCGCTGGGAATATTACGGAGTAGCGCATGAGGCGACCAATCGCACCACCGTCTTCGACGTGAATCAGTTTCACGGTGTCTGTCTGGGATCGGGCTCATTCAACGTTGCGCCGAACCCCGGTCCGATTAACACGCCCCCTTGCCCTACGAATCCAGCCCTGTACAACCCCAACTACAGGAATTTTGATCCCAGAGTGGCGCTGGCTTGGGCGCCCGGTGCTTTGCACGGAAAGACCGTCTTTCGTTCGGGCTTCGGCATCTACCATGGTGCCGCACAGAACGACGATTTGAACGCCGGACTTGAAAGCGACACGTTTCGGGTATCGGTTGGCAACCCCGGTCCACTGGTCCCAGCCTATGAACAACTAGCTCCGGATCTTTCGGGACTCTCTGGCGTTCAGAAGGCAGCCTCCCATCCCCGCGCCTTGCAGCGACAAGGCCGCCGGGATCTTTATGCCGAGACCTGGGGCTTGACCGTGGAACATGAACTGCCCTCCAATTTCCTGGCCTCCGCACAATACCTCGGAAGCCGCGGGGTGCGCCTCTTTTCCCGGGGCGCGGTGGACCTGTGCTCTGTGCCGGTCACCTTAAACGCTGCGGGGAGCGATTGCGTTCGGCCATTGGACCAGTTTTATCCTGGTGGAAATCCGTTCGGCTCGGTTGACTACAAGAGTGACATAGGTTCCAGCACCTACAACGCCCTCGGACTGTCCCTGGAACGCCGTTTCAGCAAGGGTCTGTCATTCCAGTCTCGTTACACCTGGTCCCATTCCATCAATGACGGCTCGGTCGGAGGCGGTGAATCGAACGGCCCGCAAAACGTCAGCTGCCTCGCCTGCGACAAGGGGCCCAGCGTTTTCGATGTTCGGCACAATTTCGTCATGAACGCCGTCTACGAACTCCCCTTCGGTCCAGGAAAGACTTTCCTGAATCGCTCCGGGGCATTAGGGAAGATTCTTGGAGGCTGGCAGTTGAGCAGCATCGGCCTCTGGCACACTGGCCATCCGCTGACGGTGCAAATGGACCTCAGTGGAACCGTGGCGAATCCAAACAATCCGTTTGGCGCTGCGGGCCTTCCCAGCACCTATCTCCTGCCCGACGGCAACGATCAGACCAGCGTTCGCCCAGACGTGATCCCCGGAGTTCCGCTGACCCTGCCAAACGCGCGCCCGGGCACCGCGGCTTCTGCCGGCACCCCGTTGATCAACATCGCCGCCTTCCAGGCCCCGCCGGTCGATGCCAACGGCAACTTCCTCCGCTACGGCAACGAGACCAACGGTATGATTCGCGCCTTGAACTCCTGGCAGATCGACTTCGCATTGACCAAGGACACCAAGCTCACCGAGCGTGTAAGTTTGGAATTTGCTGTCCAGGTCTTCAATATTTTTAATCACGTTCAGCTGGCAGATCCCAATGGAGACAATCTGACGCTCGATTACACGCCCGGCGCAAACGCCGCAAACTTGACTCCTAAGGCTGATTTCGGTGTGATCAACACGACCAACAATTTCAACAATAATAATGACAACGCGGCCTCTCCGAATACCGGTACAGGTCTGCCGCGGCAAATTCAGTTCATGGTTCGCGTTAAATTCTGAATCGCCCTCTCCATGGCAGAGAATGGCCAGTTCGAGGTACTGGTCGTGGGACAATGGTTCCTTCTGGAAAAACCTTCCTATGAACTTCAGACGTAAGCCTCTGTCATTCGTCGTGGTCGCTCTTGCGGCGACCGCGACGCTGGTCCTTCTCACCAACTGCAGGAAGAAGTCGACCGTCCAGACTTCTGCCCCCGTAGATTTGCATCTGGACGTAAAGACTCCTTTCAGCTTCGTTGCCTACGGTGACACCCGTTTTCACGATCCCAAAGACACCGAAGCCGCTAACCCCCCGGTGCGGGTGGCGCTCGTAAATGCGATTGCCGAAGCGAATCCGGCGTTCCTCTGCTTCACCGGGGATATCGTCTACAACGGTTACGACGAAAATGACTGGAAGGTGTGGGACCACGAAACCAGCGTTTTACGCGACAAGAAGATCAACGTCTATCCTGCGCTAGGTAATCATGATTTACATGGAGATCCAAAGGTAGCCTTGGGCAACTACTTCCAGCGCTTCCCCGAGCTGAAGAACAGCCGCTACTACTCGGTTCGCGCCGCAAATACTCTCATCCTGGTGCTCGATAGTTCCCAGGATGAACTCGCTGGACCGCAAGGCCAGTGGTTGGCCGACAAACTGGATCACGTCTCTGCCGACGTTGATTTCGTCTTTCTCATGTTCCACCACCCGCCCTACACCAGTTCGTCCGATGACAAGAAATTCGGTGGCGGACACTCGGCTCGCGTCCCTGAACAGGCATTAGCAAAAATACTGGAGGAGCGGCAGCCTCGCGCACATTTCCGCATGGTGGTGTTCAGCGGGCATGTCCACAATTACGAGCGACACGAGCATGGCGGTGTCACGTACTTTGTCACCGGAGGCGGGGCGGCGCACGCTTACCCGATCGCGCGAGCTGCAGACGATCCCTTTCAAAGCAAGCAAGTGAATTATCACTACCTGCTGGTTCAGGTGGATCATCAGCAGGTCACGGTCACCATGAACCGGTTAGATCTGACAACCGGAAAAGCCGTATGGACCCAGCCTGATTCCGTGAAAATTACTACCCCCACAGCCGCGGCAGTGGCCGCCGCACGCTAGGCTTTTTGCCGGCAGGCTCTCGCACAGCAGTTCTTTCCCCACCTGCCTGAATGATTTAATCTGAAAGGTTGATTGATGCTCGCCGAAGCAGCAGATCACCCTGTCCTCATTCGGCGAAGCAACAAACTACAGCGAATCGCCAAGACCCTTTATGAAAACTGGAATCATTGGACTGCCCCAGGTAGGCAAGACGTCTCTGTTTCAAATTCTCACCAAGGCCCATCTCTCCGCCCAGGCCAATCCTCGCGAGGCCCATATCGGCGTCGCCAAGGTTCCTGACGACCGCCTCGATCGCCTGGCCGCACTCTACAACCCGAAGAAACTCACACACACCTCGGTCGAATACGTGGATGTAGGCGCAATCGGCCAGGACGCGCTGAAGGAGACCGCCTACATCGGCCACCTTCGCCAGGTCGATGCGCTGGCCCACGTCGTCCGGGTCTTTGAAGATCCCGCGATTCCGCACGTGGGCGAAATTGATCCCTTGCGCGACATCAAGAACGTCGAATTTGATCTCATGGTCAGCGATCTCGGCCAGATCGAGAAGAGGCTCGAACGGCTGGAAAAAGATCTCAAGAAGATGAAGACTCCCGATCTGGAGAAGGAATTCGAACTGCTGAAGCGCGCCAACGCGCATCTCGGTTCCGAGAAGCCTCTCCGTGAAATGGAGATGACTCCCGAGGATAAAAAACGCCTCCGCGGCTTCATGTTCCTGAGTGAGAAGCCGATTCTCTACGTGCTCAACATCGGCGAATCGAGTGAACTGGGAAAACAACTCGAAGAGGCGGTCGGCAAGTACAAGCTGACCGATATCGCGGCCCGCCCGAATGCTGGCGCGACGGCTATCTGCGGCAAGGTCGAGGCCGAACTCTCGGAGATGAGCGACGCCGACGCTGCTGAATTTCTCTCGAGCTATGAACTGAAAGAAAGCGGACTCGTTCGCCTGATCCGCACCACATACCAACTGCTAGGCCTGATCTCTTTCTTCACCGCCGGCGAAGACGAGTGCCGTGCCTGGCAGATTCCTGCCCGTACGCGCGCGCAGGAAGCGGCAGGAGCCATCCACTCCGATCTGGAGAAGCACTTCATCCGTGCAGAAACGATCCGCTGGGACCAACTCCTGGAAGCCGGCTCAGAAGCGAATGCCCGCGCCAAGGGAACGTTGCGCCTGGAGGGCAAGGACTACATCGTCCAGGACGGCGATGTGATGCACATTCGCCATTCGGGATGAGTATCAGGTTCTCAGTTCTCAGTTCTCAGTTGCCAGTTCTCAGAACGTTTCTCACAAATTGTTTTGAAAGGGCGCGGCTTTTCAGCCGCGCCGTAACGGTCCATAAAAGACGCGGGCTTCAGCCCCTGAGGGAGGCGCGTTAGGTCCAGCGATCCGATTTATGAGACCAGGTCTCAGCAGAAGCAAACTGCTCATTAATCAACGCAAGCGGCGACAAACTCGCCAAGTCGACCTTTAATAAACCAGCACCTCAGGCGTACTAACTAGCATCACGTCTGAGAACTGATATCATCGCGCTGCCCGCGAATGAACCCTATCGTCACCAGCATCCTGCTAGGTCTCACTGCTGCCGCCGCCAACGTTTTCGGCGGAGCGATCATCGTGCAGCGGCATTGGGAGCGGCGTTATCTTCGCTACTTCGTCGCCTTGGGGGCGGGGTTCATGCTCGCCACCGCGCTGGTGGAGATGATTCCCGAGAGTCTCGAGTTGCGCGGAAGAGGGGCTGCCTTACTTGTTCTGCTTGGCTACCTGATCATTCACTTCTTCGAGCATACGGTTACACCGCACTTTCACTTCGGTGAAGAGACACATCACGACGAGTTCGTTCACTCGCACAAAAGCTACTCGGTCCTGCTGGGGCTTATCATTCATACATTTTTCGACGGCATCGCGATCGCGTCCGGATTTCTGGTTTCGAACGTGCTCGGCTGGCTGATTTTCCTCGCCATCTTCCTGCACAAAATCCCCGAGGGATTTACCGTAAGTTCCGTCATGCTGGCTAGCGGCCGCAGCCGGGGTACGGCTTGGGGCGCGTCCGTCGTTTTGGGAGGATCGACTCTGGCGGGAGTTTTGACGATGGCGATCTTCCGCCATCATGTCGGCGCGGGACTACCGCTGGCAGCCGGGGTCACGATCTATGTCGCCGCATCGGATCTCGTTCCGGAAGTGAACAAGGAGCCCGCTATGAAAATGGCTCTGCTCGTCTTCGTCGGCGCCGCGCTGTTTTTTCTGCTCGACCGCTTGTTCCACGTGCATTGAAGTGTCCAGCGAGAATCAATTTTCGCGTAGTACGTCTGAGGGCAGCCGAGAGTCGAGGACAATTCCTTTCATACTTTCGATGAATTCGTCGGTGATCGGTTGGACATACACGCCCTCGGCTTCTATTACAAAGGCGACACGAGTACCCGCTTTGACACGCAGCTTACGCCGGATTTCTACCGGAATTACTACCTGACCGGCCGCGCCTACAATTCTGTATTTCCCATTCACAATATCGTGTGCTACTCCACAGTGTGCTTCGCCGTATATCCTTCGCGCGCCACCACGTCCAGCTTGTGATCCTTGCCCTTCTGGTCCTTGACCTTCAACTGACCGCCATCAGGCGCGACCACCTCAACCTTCACTTTGCGGTAGGTTCCGTCCAGCTTCGTATTAGTTGGCGAATACGAAATCGTGTACTGATTGCGGATGTCGTTCGAGATGTCTCCGAATAATTCTGGCAACTCGCCTTCAAAACGCGGGAAGTAGGCCCGCCCTCCGGTCATCGCCGCGAAGGTTCGCATTTCATTGTCGCCTTGCAGGTAATCCATGTGACCGACGGGAATTCCCATGCCATGCGCGTTACGACAAGAGCCTGGGTGGGTGTCGCAATACTCGCGCACGATGAATCCCACGCTGATGGGGAAGATCGTCACGTCCTTGGTGTCCTTGATCTTCTTCATGATCTTGTCGAGCGTGAGTTTGCTAAACGTGTCGATCCCGGTCGTCACCAGGACGACGTACTTCTTGCCTTCCACGCGGTCGAGCCGGTCCAGCGTGTCGTAGAGGGCATCGAACAGGTTGGTCTCCGCAAATCCCGGAATACGTAATTGATTCAGCGCGCCGTAGACCGCCTTCTTGTCTTGTGTGAAGTCCACCAAGATGTGCGGCTGCATGTCGTAATAGGCTACCGCCACCCAATCATCCTTCTTCAGCGTATTCGCAAAGGCATAAGAAGCCTGCAGCGCCTGCGTCATAAAGACGTAGTTCGTTGACGCGAATTCGACCAGCAGCACCGCCGTAATCGGCGCCTGCGAGACGTTGAAATTCTTGATCTGCTGCTGAACCCCATCTTCCATGACCCGGAAATTCTCTTTCCTCAGCCCGGGGATAAATTGCCCGCCGTCCTTGGTGGTTACCAATACGTCAACATTCACCAGTGGAACATTCACCTTGAGGGAGTAGTCCGGAAGGTCTTCCACCTTCTTCGGGGCCACCGGAGGTGGCGGCGGCGGTGCCTCTTCTATCTTCTTCTTCGGGATCGCATAAGGCCCCACGTTGTCCGTTGGCCCACCGGCTTCCGCAGGGGCATCTTGTTTGGGCTTCCCATTATCCGGTGACTGGGAAGGGGTCTGAGCCGCGGGCGACTGACTTTGCGACAGCCCTGGGACGCTGCTGCCGACCAAGGCCAAGCAGCCAACTAAAGCCCACAACCCAAAGGTGTTAAAACACTCAGAAATCTTCAATTTACGATAATTAAACATGGTGAACCCACTAAAGGCCCTGTGCTAGTATAGACGCACAGATTCGCAATTGGGATGTTTTTGCCCGGTCCCAGACAGTCCCCTAGTCGGTGCAACGTGTCACAGTTGGTCTGGATCTAAGCTTATCAGGGCCCAATCACGGGTCCGCGTCGGGGCTTCAAAATGAGGAAGTTCGTTTTCACGCTTTTCGCGCTTGGCCTTTCCCTACCCACATTCCTGACCGCTCAAACCGCTCAGCCCACCATTCCCGTGGATCAGATCCATGCCGGAATGCAGGGAGTGGCCTACACGGTTTTTCAGGGCGTGAAGCCGGAACCGATGGACTTCGAGGTCCTGGGAGTTCTGCGCAACGTGAACGGCCCCAGGGGTAACATCATCCTGATCCGCTTGCATGGACCGAAGGTCGAGTACACCGGTGTGGTCGCCGGCATGAGCGGCAGCCCGGTTTACATTGATGGCAAACTCGCGGGCGCGCTCGCGTTCCGCATCGGCGAATTCTCGAAAGAGCCCATCGCCGGCGTGACCCCGATCGCCGACATGCTCGAGATCAATGCGCTGGATAAATCTCCAGCGGAAGAAGCGTCTTCTGTAAAACCGGTAGTGACAACTGAAGCGGGAAAGACTGCCGCACCCGGCGACGCAACTTCCTTTTCGGGCTCCGTACAAAATCTCGCCAACTACCTGAAGCCGATCGAAACGCCGCTGGTATTCAGCGGATTCTCGGAAGAGGCGGTCCGCCAATTCGCACCGCAATTTGCGTCCGCCGGAATCGTGCCGGTCATGGGCGCCGGTTCCGTCAGTGAAGAGAAACAGCCCGAGCCACTCGAGGCCGGTTCCGCCGTCAGCGCGGTGCTTGTACGTGGCGATATGGATATCGCCGCGACCTGCACGGTCACCTACATCGATCCTCAGCGCCTGCTGGCCTGCGGACATCCGCTGTTGCAATTCGGCTCCGTCGATCTGCCAATGAATAAGGCGCAGGTGCTGGCCACGCTGCCCTCGCCGCTGAACGCCTTCAAGATCGTCAACACCACGGAACGCGCCGGAGTTTTTGTGCAGGACCGTCACACTGGAATTCTCGGCGTTCTTGGCAAGCAGCCCGAAATGATTCCGGTGACGCTGACCATTCACGGCGGCGGCAGCGCGAAAGAATTCCATTACGAAGTACTCAACAACCCTCGCCTCAGCCCTGTAGCCATCATGGCTACGGTGTTCAACGCCCTGCATGGCGTGAACGAATACGGCGAAGAGATTACTTACCGGTTGAACGCCAGCATCAACGTGAAAGGCTTTCCTGAAGTCGGTTTGCGGAACATGTTCACCCCCGGCGAAAACGGCCAGCCCGCTGCCATGGCCGCAGCTCTCTCCCTGGGGGAACGTTTCGGACGCATTTACGACAACCCCTACAGTGCTCCCGCGGTGAACAGCGTGAAGCTCGATTTCGATCTCGTCCGTGAACGCCGCTGGGCGCGTTTGGAGAGCGCCCGCACCGATGTGACCGAGGCGCGTCCCGGGGATCAGATCATCGTGGAAACCGTGCTGGCTCCGTATCGCGGCGAGCGCGTCGTCCGCCAGATTGCGGTCAAGATTCCGACCTCGGCCAGCAAGGGAAATCTGCGCATTTTAGTCAGCGACGGTGAAACACTCGATCGTGTGAACCGCACGAACCCGGCATTCGGCCGTAAGCTGGACCTCGCTTCGACGATTGCCTTGCTGAACAAAGAGCACGCCAACAACCGCCTCTACGTCTCGCTGCTGGAAGCTGATCCCGAGGCGCGCGTCGCCGACAAGGTCATGCCCACGCTACCCATCTCAGTCATGAACGTAATGGACGGTATGCGCGGCAACCAGGAAATGATCGTCAGCGGCGAATCGAACGTCGACGAAACCGCAACCCCCTCGCTGGACTACGTAGTCAGCGGCGCCCAGTTACTGACCGTAACGATCAAGTAAAAGTGGGTTAGTGTGGCGCAGGTGGTTTGTGTGGCGCGGGCACTCCTGCCCGCGAACTCTAACCACGAAGTACAAAGCCAGGCCCTATCGATAACTCTTCGCAGCTTCAGAGAGAACGTTTAACAATCTCCTTATTTCTGCTCGCCCAGACCATCGCAGGCAGGAGTGCCCGCCCCACACTAACCCAGAACCTCATCAATAATCCTCAACAGCGCGGCCCTTGTGAATGGCTTCTCCAGAAGTGGAATGCCGCTCTGCAATCCCTGGTGCGCCACGAGTTCACCGGTGTAACCCGACATGTAGACGACCTTCATCTCCGGATGTGAATCCATCAATCGCAGCACCAGTTCCGGCCCGTTCATCCCTTTCATCACAACGTCAGTCAGGATCAAATCGATCCGCGTCGAATTCTGGGAGATCACATGTAGCGCAGCCTCTCCATCGATCGCTTCCAGCACCTTGTAACCGTGCTCTTCGAGCATCTTGCGGGTCAGCTTGCGCATGATGGCATCGTCTTCCGTCAGCAGCAGGGTCGCCCCTTCACGCCTGACGGGCAAGGATTCGGCCTGCACCTCGGTGCCTGATCCCAACTTGTGTTCCGCGCTCGGCAAGTAAATCTTGAACGTGGTGCCATGGGAGAGCTCGCTGTAGACCCATATGTGCCCGCCGCCTTGCTTGACGATGCCGTAGACGGTGGCCAGTCCCAGCCCACTTCCCTTTCCGCTTTCTTTTGTAGTGAAGAATGGTTCGAAAATGCGGGATCTTGTGGCCTCATCCATGCCGATGCCGTTGTCGCTCACAGCCATCATGACGTAGCGCCCCGGAGTCATCGAATGCTCGCGCGCAAAGGCTTCGTCGAGGTCGGACACTCCAGTTTCAATAATGAGTTTGCCCCCGCGCGGCATGGCATCGCGCGAGTTCAGGGCTAGATTGAGCACGATTTGATCGAGTTGTCCGGGATCTGACTCAACAATCGCCGGCATTAAGCGCGATGGAAGCACGATTTCCACGTCGTCTCCCATTAGCGGCTTTAACAGTTTGCCGACTTCCTTCAGCCGTTCGTTCAGGTCCAGAATCTCTGTTTGCACCGGTTGGCGCCGGCTGAACGCCAGCAACTGGCGCGTCAGCGATGCTCCCCGGTTTGCGGCCTCGCGAATGTTGTCGATATACTCCAGGCTCTCGATATCCACGCGTCCGCGCAATAATTCCGTGCATGCGGTAACGATCCCGAGCAGATTGTTGAAATCATGAGCGACGCCGCCCGCCAAACGCCCCACGGCCTCGATCTTCTGCGACTGGCGCAGCTGATCCTCAATCTTTTTCTGCGTGGTGATATCGCGCCCGATCGCCGACGCCCCGACAATTCCTCCTTCCGCGTCGTAAATGGGAGAAACCGAGATCGACATATGCAACCGGCGGCCGTCTTTGGTCATTCGTACTGACTCGAAGTATTCGACCCGCTGGCCGTGACGTATCTTTTCCAGAATCCCAGGAATCTCATCGGGCCGCTCAGCCGGACAAAGCACCGAAACGTTTCGGCCGATAATCTCCGCAGCCGTGTAACCGTAAATCTGTTCCGCACCCTTATTCCATTGCGTAATGATGCCGTCGAGATTCTTGCCGATAATCGCATCCTGTGACGAATCCACAATCAGCGCCAACCGGTTCTGGGAATCGCGCAGCTCGCGGGTCTTCCTCCGCTCCAGTTCGTCATTCGCCCGCCGCAATTCCTCCTCGATGCGCTTTCGATCACTGATGTCGCGGATGACGCTCAGAACGATGGCGCCGTTCCCCGTCGCCACCGGACTGAGGCTGATCTCTACTGGGAATTCAGATCCATCCCGGCGCCTGCCATATAAATCCAGACCTGATCCCATTCTTCGGATCTTCGGCCTTGAATGGAAACTCTCGCGATGCAAATGGTGTTGCGGACGCTGCCGCTCGGGCACCAGCATCTCGACACTCTGGCCGATCAACTCGTCGCGCGTGTAATCGAACAGAGTCTCCGTTTGGGAATTAACCTGAATAATGACGCCTTGCTGGTTTACCGCGGCTACAGCATCCGGGATTGCTTCCAGGATCGAAGCAGATAGCAGGGTTTCGGCCACAATCTTCGGGTCTGACTGCATGTCCTTTCCTGGATCGAACAATGGTTGGTTCTCCGCCCCACGCGGAGGTTTCCGCTTACTATACTCGAAAACTCTATTTGAGTAGGCAAGTGAACACAGGTCAGTGTCTTTCTAATAGCAGCTTTGGGAAAAATACGGGTTGTAGATCCGTTTGACCGGATTCGTTCTGATCGGATCCGCTTTTTTGACGGGGTCCAGGATTTGATCGGATCCGTTTTGATGGGATCCGTTTTGAAAGGTCGCGGCTTCAAGTGTGTGCGTGAGATCTCATGTTGCAGATTCAGGGTAGAGCAAGGCCAGCGGTTGCCAGCCGCGAAGCGGCGAAACAGTTCAGCCCACGGCGTAAGCCGTGGGTGTAAGCGGGAAATGATCCAGCCCCCAAGGGGCGAAAGAGAGAAGTTCTCATTGTGGATCCGTTTCTGTTTCGGATCCGTTTTGAAAGGGCGCGGCTTCAAGCCGCGCCATAACTGCCGCGCAAAATTATTGCGGCATTAGCCGCTGACGGACGCTTTCGACGATCAAGGCGAGTTTCTCAGCAGCCCGAGAAGTACTCCAATACACCCTTCGGCATACGCGTAAAGCCATGCGTGAGAAAGATCGCGATCAGCATCTGGGTACCGTTATATCCGACATGGACTAACACGCTGGCCGCCACGGACCGGGTAGTTGCTCGAACAACGCCGCAGACCACACCAACGATAAAGATCATCAACACTATCGCCCACGCATATCCGTATTGCGGGAGATGAAGCAGCGCGAACGGCAAGGCGCTCAAAATGACCGCCCAGGCCGCGCCCAGCCGCCGTGCCAACACTGGATACAACAGGCCCCGGAAAAACAATTCCTCCATCAGAGGTGCCAGCGCGATCGCAATAAATGCGAGGAGATAAGAGTCGAGAGGTCGATCGAAAAGCTTCTCGAAGGGAGTGGCCTTCGGCATTGGCAGCACATTCTCCAATGCATTCAGCACCAATAAAAGGATTCCTCCCAAGGCAAGCAGCTTCCATGCCGATCGCGGCCAGTTCCAGTGTATCGACTGCCAGAAGGATACGTGGTATTTGCCTTCGACCCATGCGATCATGAGTGCTGCTACCGGAACGTAGACCATGAACTGCAAAATGATCAGTAGAATTGGCCGATCTTGGACTCTTTGCGCAGCTTCACCGAGGTTGAGGCGCGGATACCACAGGAGCTGAGCAGCCTTGGCAAACGCAAATCGGAGCAACTCCACCACAACAAAAGTCAAAACCGCGATCAGCAGGACATCCCACCCATTCCAAACAGGTTTTTCGCTGCTTGCGGGCACGGTCACCTGAGTAGCAGCGGGGCCATCCCTATTCAAGCCAAACGTAGAAGAGTTGTCCTCGAACGTAGAATGCAGTTCGCCTTCAACAGGACCTTGTCGTTCAAGCTGTGGATTGTCGGGAGACGGCAAGTAAGATTCCTTTAACTGGTAACTGACACCTGAGAACTGGGAACCGCCCTTCCAAAGTAAGCCGCCAGCGCCTGCCCGGTATACGACTTCTTCACTCGTGCCACCTGCTCCGGAGTACCCTGCGCCACCAAGCGGCCACCGTCCTCGCCGCCCTCCGGACCCAGATCGATAATCCAATCGGCGTTCCGAATCACGTCCAGATTGTGCTCAATAATAATGATCGAATTTCCCAAGTCCGTTAGACGATGCAACACGTCCAGAAGCTTCTTAACATCATCGAAATGCAACCCCGTAGTCGGTTCATCGAGCAGGTAAAGCGTCTTCCCTGTCTGCCGCTTGCTCAACTCGCGCGCAAGCTTAATGCGCTGGGCCTCTCCGCCAGAGAGTGTCACGGCCGACTGTCCCAGATGAATGTATCCCAGCCCTACGTCCACCAGTGTCTGAAGCTTCGGCTTCACCTGCGGAATGTTTTCGAGGATCGGCAGCGCATCCGATACCGGCATCTCCAGCAAGTCGGCGATCGAGTACCCGTTGTATTTCACCGCCAGCGTTTCCGAGTTATAGCGCCGCCCGCCGCACACTTCGCACAACACATAGACGTCGGGCAGGAAATTCATCTCGATACGCCGCTGCCCCTCGCCCTGGCACGCCTCGCAGCGTCCGCCCGAAACGTTGAAAGAGAATCGTCCAGCTTTGTAACCACGCTCCCTCGACTCGGGCAACATCGCGTACAGATCGCGAATCGCTGTGAACACTCCGGTATACGTCGCAGGATTCGACCGCGGCGTCCTTCCGATCGGCGACTGATCAATGCGTATAACCTTGTCGATATTCTCCGCGCCCGAGATCGCCTTATGCTCTCCTGCTTTTTCGCGTGATCGGTAAAGCTGCCGCGCCAGCGCGCGATACAGGATGTCATTGACCAGCGTCGATTTACCCGAGCCCGAAACACCAGTGACCACGGTCATCACGCCCAACGGGAATGTCACATCCAGATTCTTGAGATTGTTTTCTTTCGCGCCAAGAATCGCGAGCGCCGCGCCATTCTTCTGCCGCCGCTCCGGCCGCATCTCGATCTGCGTCCTGCCCGAGATGTACGCTCCAGTAAGCGAGTTCGGCTCGCGCATGATTTCTTCCGGCGTCCCATGCGCCACGAGCGCGCCGCCATGCCGCCCCGCCCCCGGACCGAGATCCACCACGTAATCCGCCCGCCGGATCGTTTCCTCATCATGCTCGACAACGAGCACAGTGTTGCCAAGATCCCGCAGATTCTCCAGCGCATTCAGCAGCCGCCCATTGTCGCGATGGTGGAGCCCGATCGACGGCTCATCCAGCACGTACAGAACTCCACGCAGCTTCGATCCAATCTGCGTCGCCAGCCGAATTCGCTGCCCTTCTCCACCCGACAAAGTCGCCGCTGAACGATCGAGCGAGATATACTCAAGCCCCACCGCATTCAGAAACTGAAGCCGTTCGATCACTTCGTGCATGACGCGCCCCGCAATCAGCGCCTCCCGTCCTGCCAGCTTGATCCCCTGCGCGGTCTGCAACGAACGCGCCACCGGCATCGCCGTGAAGTCGGCGATCGACATCCCATTCACTTTCACTGCGAGACTTTCCGGTCGCAGCCGCTTCCCATGACATGCCGGACAGTCCGTCGCCGACATATGATCCATCAGCCAATCGCGATACCCTTCCGAAGTCGACTCCTCCAGATTCTGCTTCAAATACCCAAAGATCCCATGGAAGCCAGTTTTCCCCCCACGCCCCTGCTCGCCATTGAGCAGGAAGTCCTGAATCTTCTCCGGCAACTTTTCAAAGGGCGTGCTGAGATCGATGCCATACGCCGACGCCACAACCTGCAGCTGGTGAATCAGATTCTGCGACGCCGATCCCGGCCCAAGTCCCCCATCCAGCAGCGGCTTCGACCAGTCGTTGATCACCTTCGCCGGATCGAAATCGTACTTGCTGCCCAGACCATGACATTCCGGACAGGCCCCATACATGCTGTTGAACGAAAACGATCGCGGCTCCAACTGAGGTACGTTGATCCCGCAATCTGGACAAGCGAGTTTCTCCGAGTAAAGCTGCTCGTCGCCGCCCACCACTGCAACCTGCACCAGCCCGCCAGCCAACTTCATGGCAAGGGCGATCGACATTTCCAGCCGATGTTCGATCCCCGGCTTCACCAGCAACCGGTCGATCACGACCTCAATCGTATGGTTCTTCCGCTTGTCAAGATTGATGGCGACATCGTCGTCCAGATTGACCAGTTCGCCGTCAATGCGCGCCCGCGTATACCCGTGCTTGACGAGCGTTTCCATCTCCTTCTTGAACTCACCCTTGCGCCCGCGAACAATTGGAGCCATGACCATGACACGGTCTTCCGGCGTCAGGGCCATGACCCTCTGGACAATCTGGTCCGCTGACTGACGGCTTATCGCCCGCCCGCACTTGGGGCAGTGCGGCACCCCGATGGAAGCGAACAGCAGGCGAAGATAATCGTAGATCTCGGTGATGGTCCCAACCGTCGAACGCGGGCTCCGGCTAGTGGTCTTCTGCTCAATCGAGATGGACGGGCTAAGTCCATCAATTGCATCCACATCCGGGCGTTCCATCTGGTCCAGAAACTGCCGCGCGTAGGCCGATAAAGTCTCCACATACCGCCGCTGGCCCTCGGCATAAATCGTGTCAAAGGCGAGCGAGGACTTCCCTGACCCGCTCAGCCCGGTCACGACCGTAAGCGTGTTCCGCGGGATCTCAACGCTGATGTTTTTCAGATTGTGCTGCCGGGCGCCCCGGACAGAGATCTTGGTAATGGCCATCATTCGCCCAGGGTGATGTCCCTTCCGTAATGTCGACAGGTGACCAGAATTGTCCGAAAGTAGGAATGCACAGCTCTACTCCGTATCTTAATCGTCAACAGCGCGGAGCGTCAACGCAGGTAGATTGAAGACGGTCGCTGGCCGTTAGTTGTTAGCTGAGAAAGACCTGCTAACGATCGTTTTTGGCCCGCCCTGAGCATAGCGAAGGGACTGCCGACCAACAACGCTGTTGAGACTCACCGATACGAAGTGGCCAGCTGCAGCAGACCTTAAACCGAAGGATTGAGACCGTGATTTCGCTCTTGATGCCCCTTATCCTCTGCTTCACCGTGATCGCTTCCGTCAGCCTCGGCGTCCTCGCCGCCTACATCGCAGTGTTCGGCATACTGGGCACGTTCCGCCATCCGTCACAGCCGGAACCAATCCCCGTCCGCCCGCGCTTGGTCTTGATCCCCAACCAGAACCACGCCAGCGGCGACTAGCTCGTACCAGAGAGCCTTGCTTTTTGTGGGAACAGCCGCCCTCGGCTGTCCGTCGAGCGAAGCTCGACCCCGCAAGCAATCCGCAATTTCGCAAAAACGTCCCTGTTCCAATTTCCGAACATCACGCAATAGTCCGCGCCATTTGCTCAGAACGAGTTAGTATCCCCACGGGCCCCTTCCGACTTCTCCCCTCATCAATAACTCCTCCCGGAGGTGTGTCGTGCCGACCTCGCTGTTCGCTCCTGATTTTCAGGCGATTCTCGACCAAGCCGTCAATCCACCCACTCCCGCCGTCGCTGCCTTCCCTTCGCCCGAAGACTGGCGCGACCGCTGGATTTATTTCCTGATGCTCGATCGTTTCAATAACGCTTCGACGCCCCCAATCCACCAGCCATTTGACGACCCAAACTACTTCGGATTCCAGGGCGGAAAATTCTCCGGCGTGCAACAACAACTCGCGTACATCAAACAACTCGGCGCCGGAGCCATCTGGCTGAGTCCGGTCCTAAAGAATTTTCAATTCGATCCCAACACATATCACGGCTACGGAATCCACAACTTCATCGGCGCAGAGCCCCGCTTCGCCAACAATCCTGCCGCCGCTGACAACGAACTCCGCGCGCTCGTAGATGCAGCTCACCAGCAAGACCTGCTCGTTATCTTTGATATCGTCTTGAATCATACGGGCAACGCCTTTGCCTACCAATGCGATCCTGCAGACCAGTTCTGCATCAACAACCAGGGAGCGCAGTCCAGCTTTCACGCTTCGCCCCAGCCGGTTCAGTGGCGCGACCAAACAGGCGCCGCGAGGCCCGACTTCCCCGACGTCGCCACCATTCCGAACCCATCTCTGGACTCAGTCGTGTGGCCTTCGGAGCTGCAGCAAAATAAGTTCTTCCGTCGCCAAGGCACTCCCGATGGCAATGGCGACGACACCATTGGCGATTTCAGCGTCCTCAAGCAACTGGTGACGGCCGATCCCGATGCACAGCGCTTCCTGATCCGCGCCTACCAGTATGTGATCGCCCGCTTCGATATCGACGGCTTCCGCATCGATACCATCCGCTATCTCAAGGGCGATCTTCCCCGCCTCTTCGGCAATTCCATGCGCGAATTTGCCTTGAGCATCGGCAAGAGGAATTTCTTCACCTTCGGAGAAGTCTTCGATTCCAGCGCCGAACAAGACATCGCCAGATTCATCGGACGAAACACCAGCGATCAGAGCGATCTGGTCGGCGTAGACGCGGCGCTCGACTATCCGTTGTTCAACACTCTCAAGCCGGTCGTGAAAGGATTCGCTGCGCCCACTGCCGTAGTCGGCATGTACCAGAACCGCAAGAATGTTGAAGCGAATGTGCTCAGCTCTCACGGCGACGCCACTCGTTACTTCGTGACGTTCCTCGACAATCACGACGTGAAAGAGCGCATCCGCTACGTCGATCCCGCGAACCCTACGAAGTTTGATGATCAGGTGACTCTGGGACTCGCCTGCCTGTACTCCCTCCCGGGCATCCCATGTCTTTACTATGGCACCGAGCAGGGACTGCACGGCGCCGGCAGCGACCCTGCCGTGCGCGAGGCGCTGTGGGGCGGCCCTGGTTTTGACGAACAGAGCGACTTCTACCAGCACATTCAACAGATCGCCGCCGTGCGCGCGCAACAGTCTGCGTTGCGTTACGGACGCTTCTACTTTCGTCCGCTCACTGGCGATGGCGTCACTTTCGGAGTCTCCGGGTTCCCTCAGGGAGTCGTCGCCTTCTCACGCATTCTCAACGATCAGGAGGTCGTCGTCGCGGCGAACACAAATCCCACGCAGGCGCAGCAGCTCGACGTAATCGTGGAAGTCATGCTGAGTGCGGAAGGCGATGCCTTTGAAGTCTTGTACAGCAATCAGGCCGGGTCGGAGGCTCCGCAACCAGTCCGCGTGATTCCCCAAGGAGCAGCGACGGTGCAGGAAGTAGACGGCTCAATCGGTACCGGCCCACTCCACGTAGTTCGCGTAAACCTTCGCCCAATGGAGGTTCAAATCCTCCGCCGCGCAAGCTCGCAATAAGGTGCAAAAGAGCCCGTCATCCTAGACCCCTGCGACAATCAGACGACGGTAATAGCCCCTGGGGAGTTTGTCTGTCAACAATTGAACAGAGATGAATAGTGCGCGCAGGGTTTGCTGGATGAAAGGACGATCGCGTGCAGAGACGTGCTAGCTCCAGTTACTCGTGCAGGACGACACTAAGGAGCGAACTGTACACCTTAAGGTCGCCGTTATACTCAATAAAGCCAAGCTTCCTGAATTTGTTCATGAAGAAATTAACACGGGACCTGGTGGTACCAACCATCTCGGCTAATGTCTCCTGACTCACTTGTGGGACCACAGTGTCTCTTGCGCCTTCTTTTCCGAAACGGGCCAGTATGAGAAGTGCTCGTGCCAGCCGCTTTTCACTGGAGTTAAACAGTTGATCCACTAGATCGGCCTGTGTGCGGTTGTAACGGTCCACCACATAAGCAACAAACACGTCAGACAAGGAGTGTTCGTTGTGCAGCGTGCGGACCATTTCTTTCTTCCCAATCTTCAGGACAGAGCACTCCGTCACCGTAGTAGCGGTTGACAAGCGAACCGGATGATCCGAGGCGAGACATCCTTCACCCACGAAATCGCCGGGGCCCAGCAGCGAGATGGTCGCTTCCTTACCCTGTTTGGAGATCACACTCAGCCTAACCCTCCCCTCTTGGATGTAGAAGACCGCGTTGGCACGTTCTCCTTGGGAGAAAACGGGTTGCTTCGGGCCATAGCGAAGAATCGTTCGGCCCACGCCAGTACTCCTCAAAAAGGCTTTCGGATCGAAAAGCTTGATCTGTTTGTTGGTGGCTCGCTGTGTCGGTACGCGGCGACGAGATTGCATAAGAAACTCCGCTAGCACACAGGCTTTTTTGTTGTAGTGCTATTTTGCCACGACGACTTATGACGCTGCCAACGAATTATCGGAGAGTGCGCAGTCAAGGGCCTATCCTTTACCAACCGTTACACTCGGAGGACCCCCTTCGCCAAGTATGTGCAGTTTTGAACAGACAAAGTCCGACTTCTGCGCTCACACTTACTACCAAGGGTGTGGGGATGTCAGCTGGGTCCCTTTGTCGCAGAAAAGCAAGGGCAGTTCTGCCTGCTTCATACTAACAATCGCCCTTCCCCACTGGTAGAACTGCCCGCTGCGGGGAGGTTCCGTGAGTCAAGAGTATCGGGGCGCGCAGAAAATGCTTCTCTGTATCGACGACAGCCCTTCGATCCTGGAATACGAAAGGCGACTCTTTGAACACTCGGGCTACATTGTTGTGACCGTAGAGTCCGCGCGAAGGGGTCTGAGACTTGCGACCCTCTACAGCTTTGACGCAGTCCTCGTCGATTATTGGATGCCTGAGATGAGTGGGCAAGAGTTCGCCCATGAAATAAGGCGTCTCCGACCAGAGACTCCCATAGTGATGTGCTCCAGTAGCGAGATCCCAGAGGAAACTCGAGAACTGGTCGATGCCTTCGTGTCCAAAGACGTAGCTCATAGGGAGTTGTTGCCGACGGTCAGTCGCATCTGTAACCGGCCAATGCATTAGCAGCGTGCGAAAAATGCAGTTCGTAAACCCGTTTTGAAAGGGTGCGGCTTTCAGTGTGTGCGTGAGATCTCGCTTTGCAGATTCAGAGTGGAGCAGGGCCAGCGGTTTCTAGCCGCGAAGCGGCGAAAGAATACAGCCCACGGCGAAAGCCGTGGGGTACAAGTGGGAAATCATCCAGCCCCAACGGGGCGAAAGAGGAGTTCTCAAGCACACTCTTCAGCCCCCGCAACTCGCGCCACCCGACTACAGTCGCAAAGTGGCGACATAATGCAGCCCGGCGCGTAACAGCTTGCGGAAAAATGCTGTTCTTGTAAACCCGTTTTGAAAGGGCGCGGCTTCAAGCCGCGCCGCTAAGTTCCACAAAATCAGTACGGCTTTAGCCGCTGAGGGACGTTGTTCGCATACAAAACGAGTTTTTCCGAGACACGCCGATGGTGTTGTAACCAAGCTGTTAGTAGATTACCTTCAGCGAAAACTGAATCTGCCGCGACGACCCAGCCGTCTTGCTGATGATCCCGAACCCGCTCCCGCTGACGATGTTCGACGGCAATCCGAAATTGACGATGTTGAAGATGTTGAAGAACTCTGCGCGAAACTCCAGGGTCCCAAGTTCCGCGTTCCCACGATTGCCAAACGGAGTATCTTTTACGAGTGCAAAATCAAAGTCATGAAAGGCCGGTCCCCGGAAGGTGTTGCGCCCGAGAGTGCCAAAGCGTCCGCTAAGTGGCCCGGTTCCGCCCCGAATATTGATGGGGACCTTAAAGAAGGATATGTTGTCGTTGCCCAGGCCGAAGTAATCGTCCCTCACCGCCCGACTGGTCGACAAATGTGGCATCGAGACAAGATCCGGACGGTCTCCGCCGCCCAGCCCCGCTCCGGTTTGCTGAGTCCCCGAATAGACAGTAAACGGTGATCCCGTTGTCAGGGTCGTGATATTTAAGATCTGCCAGCCTCGGGTGAAGCTTCGCCCCAGAGGACGCAGGAAGCTGACTTTCTCGAGTGGCAGCAACTCAATCACGCTAGCCGCAAACACATGCTTCACATCAAATGTCGACGGGCCCTTCTCAGCCGATGGATCAAACGGATTCTGCGGGCCCGTTTGCAACACCGTTCCCGACGTCCCGAGCAACCCGCCCAGCACAGAACTGGTATCGTCCAGCGACTTTGAATAGGTATAGCTCGCCTGCAATCCCAGCCCAAGGCGGGCAGAGTTCTTCGTCAGGCTCGTTTGTAACGAGTGATAGGAAGAGTGCGAACCATCGGTCATGATCGTCTCTGGCCCGAACCCGCCAATCGCATGGCACTCGGTATCGAATTGCGTAAACGGCGCGAAACCGGCGCAAGCTCCACCGTAACCGTTCGGGTCATAAAACCTCGGCAGATGAATTCCCGCCGTCGCCACGTACGAGGCGCTCAATTTGAAATCGCGAAAATCGTGATCGATGCCGGCGGTCCAGCTTCCGATGTAGCCGTTGCCAAAGTTCTTCGCAATGCCGGAGATGCTGAGCAGTTGCACGTTCCCCGGCGCCAGCGCATTCAGGTCGTTTTGGAAGCGCATGTAATCAAAGACCGTGTTCGCCCGGACGTCCTGGCTTCGCCCCGTCGCAAAAATAGGCTGTCCCTGGACGTTGTAAGCGGTCGGCAGGTTCAATGGAACGAACTGGTTCTGGAAATTAATCGGCTCAGTCGGCTGAGCGTAAATCGAGGGCGCAAAAACGTAGGGAATCGCCGCCGTCAGCGAATTGTCCTGCCACAAGTTCGGAACCAGTGTTGTGACCGCCGCTCCGGCATGTAACACCGTGTGCTTACTCAATCCGTAATCGAGCGAGAGCCGCGGACCCCAGCCGTTCCAGTCCTGATCGTACGGCGGTTGCGGGTTGATCAATTCCAACTGGTGCGCCGTGCGATCCCAGTACGGCACTGTTTTGCCATCCGCTCCTAAAAACATTGGAAGTGACGTCCGCTTCGTAGCCTCGTGGATGCGGCTGTTCACCTCGTACCGCAATCCGTAGTTCGCCGTAAGACGCGAAGTAGCCTTCCACGTATCCTGAAAGTAGAAGTTGTACGCTTCGCGCCGCACGCCAGCCTCATTGAACTTTCCTCCGATCGGCGTAATGCTGGCCGCCGCCATAATGTTGTAGGAATATGGCGTCGCAGTCAGCAGTCCTGTGAGTGAGTCCGGCAGCGGCTCGCCCGGCAGAATGTCGTGCGTGCCGCTTGCCGACTTTATCAATTGCGGCGAATAAGCTTTGCCGCCGCCAAATTCATACAGACCGTTGGGGTTCACTCCAAAGATCGTCGAGTCGCGATTGACGCGAATTTCCGTTCCCCACCTAAACGCATGGGATCGATGTGTCCAGGCAAAATCCTGTTTGAATTGATAAAGGTTGCTGTAGGACCCGAAGATCGATCCGGCCGGCTGGTTGTAAGGCTGGTACAACCCATCGGCGTAAGTAATTCCGGGCTGCGTGTGATTGGCTGCCGGGAAAAACGGCGTGCTGCGGATATAGCTCAACGATGTGTCGGACGTCATGTGCGATGAGATCATCCGCGTATATCGCACGCCGGCATTGCGCTGGTGGTCGAAGAACTGTATGCCAAAATCCGGATTGATCGCCGTCTGGTCAGGATTGGTTAGCGGGCCCGTCACCTGATTCAGGCTGAACCGTGTCACGAGCGATGTCTTCTCCGAGATCTTGTGATCAATTCGTATCGAGAATTGATCAGTGCGGGTTACCACCTTCGACGATGCGGCGTATGTCCGCTCCCCCATCGGCCCATTCGGTTCATTGGGTAACGGATAACCGTTGAGCACAGCCATGATCCTTGGATCAACGTCGCTGACGAACAACGTATCGCCCGGATCCGTAGCGGTCTTGGGATAGGCCGTTGTATCGATCCCCTGGCGCTCGTCCGCCGTCGGCACCGGAATCACCTGCGTCGTCCCCAGCACCTGACGGAATCCTTGATATTCACCAAAGTAAAACGTGCGATTGCGCCCGTCGTAGATTCCAGGCAACACCACCGGACCACCATTCGTAAATCCAAACTCATTTCTCACAAATGGAGGAATGCGCCTCTTGCCCGTCGGATCCTTATAGTCAAAGTAATTGCGAGCATCGAGCGACGCGTTGCGCAGGAACTCGAACATGCTCCCGTGAATCTCATTGACACCCGACTTGGTCACCACATTCGTATAGCTCGCGGCGCCGTGCCCGACCTCAGCCTGCATGACGCCCGAATCAGCCTGCACTTCCTGAATACCGTCGACATTGAAATTCGAAAACGTCGCGCCGCCCATCTCCGGATCGGTCGTATCAAATCCGTCGGTGGCGAACACGGTGGCGCTCCCTCGCTGTCCGTTCACGGCAAACTGCTGAGTGAAGTTGGCAGCACCATTCGTGTCAGTCATCGTGCCAGCGGCCAGGAGCAGCAGTTTGCTGAAATCCCGCGCATTGAGAGGCAGGCTAGACACTTCCGAACTTGAGAGGTGTTCGCCGCCGCTGGCCTGCGCCGCGCCTTGTCCGCTCGCAGCCGCTTCGGCCATCACCTGCAGCTGACCTGATGAGGTGAGCTGCAGCGATGCTGTGGCCGCGTTCGCCTTCTCAAGGAGTAGCGGCGATTCCGCTTTCCACTGCTTGTCCGACGCTCTGACGGAAAGTTCGTAACGATCAGGCGGAAGATCAGGGAAGGCGAACTTGCCGTCGACTTTCGTGGTGGTCGTGTACTCATGCCCGGACACGAGTGAATGAAGTCTGACGACCGCGCCGCTCACTGCCGTGCCAGCACTATCACTGAGATGTCCGCTCCATGCAGTGTTCGGCAGAGCAATCGCGCTCGGAATACACATCAAGAAGATGAATGAATACAGACTATGAGAACGACTTTGCATGATCTTTTACACAGGAAGATGAAATTATATCGGCCTGCTGCTGCTTCCTGTTCTGGAACCGTATCAGGAAAGAATCTGATCGATTGTGCTTGTAGTCACAACTCCCACGAATCAGTGCTCATTAGAATCCCGATTTGGCGGGCGATGCTTCAGAGGACACTCCCAGTGTGGGTGCTGGGCACACTTGCCAAGCGTTGGACGGCTGGAAGCAGCCAGAGGGGTTCGATTCCCCTATCCTCCGCGCGACCGTCCAACTCGTTCTTGCGAATGGTACTTTAGGACCATTGGCACCGACGCCATGCCGCCGTAATCTGAGGTTGCTTGGCAAGCGTGCTTTGTATCTTTGGCACTGTGAGTATCAGGCCCCGCATCGCGGGGCCTTTCCCTTTGCCTGCAAACGAACCTCCCGAGGAGCGTTCACAGGAAGCCCGTGGTAGCATTTCCTTAAAGCCCTTTGCGCGGCGGCCATGTCTCGACTCTTGCCTATCCCGCTCTGCGTAAGCCTCGTCGCCGTGATCTTTTGTGTCCCTTTCACTTCCGCTGCCGAGCCTCCCTGGCTCGAAGTTCACTCGACGCATTTCACCGTAATTACCAACGCAGGCGAGAAGAAAGGCCGCGAGGTTGTACTCCGCTTCGAACAGATGCGCGCCGTCTTCGCCAATCTCCTGGCCAAAGACCGACTCCATGAGTCTCGCTCTCTTACCATTCTCGCCTTCAAGAACGATGAGTCATACTACCGACTCGCTCCTTTGCACCAGGGACAGCCCATTGATGTTCCCGGATTCCTGCTGTTAGGTGAAGATCAGGATTTCATCGCGCTGAACGTGTTTGAGGAAGAACCCTGGCGCGCCGTAGCACATGATTTCGCGATCCGCCTGCTGAACTTCAACTATCCCCCTGCTCAAGGATGGTTCGACGAAGGCCTCGCCGAATATTTCAGCTCTATCCGGGTGGATAACAAGGAGGTCGAGATCGGCGGCGACCCCGAGCTGCAGTCCTCGCTTAAGGAAGACCTCATCGGAAACCAGCGCGACACTCATGCTGCAAAGTCGCTGACCGAGTTGCTCGCCGCGCAGGTCTGGCTCTCCCTTCCCGACCTATTCACCGTGAAGCACGATCCCTCCCGCAACGAAGGCACGCGCCACACGCTCTACTACGCCGAATCCTGGATGGTGATGCATTACCTGATCCACGAGCACAAACTGCCCGAGACCGGTGCTTATTTCGGTCTCGTCCTGAACCAGCGCGTGCCGGTGGAGGATGCCATCCAGCAGGCCTACGGCATGAGCTCCGCGCAACTTGAAAAAGCAGTAAAGGATTACTTCCACGCACAGAGCGGACTTCAAGCGGCGGTTGACGCCGCCCGTAAGACAAGCATCAATCCCGAACAATCATCAGTTGCCAGGTCCGGCCAGACCGACCGCTTCCCTGTTCCCGTTGGCCCCGAAGATTCTGCGATCACTTCCAAACCGTTTCCCGAACCAGATGCGCGAGCGCTCTATGCCGCGGTCCAACTCCGCATTCCCGAGCGCCGCGAGTTTGGTCTGAAAACGCTGCAAGACCTCGCCACAACACAGACGGAAGCCGACAAGAAGGCAGAATCCAAGCCCACCAAAAAGACGGGAGAAGATTCCGAGCAGTTGCCCAGCTTCGCGATGGGGAATGCTCTGGCCCATCGCTTCCTTGCGTGGGACCACATCCAACACAACGAGTTTGACGAGGCTTTCAACGAAATCAGCGATGCCGGTTCCCTCAACCCGCGTGACATGTGGTTGCGTTATTACCTTTCTGTCGGGAAATTCCGCATGGCGCAGGCGAAACACGCCGACATGATGGGACTCGCCAACATGATGCTCGATATGAAAGCTGTTCTGGAATGGAATCCGGAAATGGCGGACGCCTACGATCTTCTGGCGCTGGCGCGCAACTCCGGCGGAAGTACTGCGGCCGCGATGCAGGCGGAACGCGCAGCCATGAGTCTCAGCCCGCGGGATGAGCAGTATGTCTTCCATCTCGCCGAGATTTACGTTTCCAGCAAAAAATGGGAAGCGGCCGGTTCCCTGCTCGACCGCCTGAAATCCAGCGCCAACCCGCAAATCGCAGCGCAGGCGCGAGAACTGTTAAGCCAGGTGGGCAACCAACGGAAATACGGTATCTCTGCCAGTTCCACCGGGGCGAACCAACCGAAGTACGAGGCTCAGAAAACGCCCTTCGATGTGCTCGAAGAAGAGGCTGCCAAGCGCGAGGCCGCCGAAAATGCACCGCCTTCAGGAAGTCCCGGCGATCGGAGGGCTACGAAGTTTGTGCGAGGGCGCCTCGTTGCCGTGGATTGCTCGAATTCGCCCATTGCGATTCTCACGGTCCACTCCGAGCAAGGTACGCTCAAGCTCCGCACCGCAGATTACAAATCACTGCTTCTCATCGGCGCCGATGATTTTTCCTGCGAATGGCGCGATCGCCCGATTACCGCGAATTACAAATCCAGCGGAGGCGGCGGAGATCTGGTCTCGCTCGAAATGCGCTGAGCGGACGGGATCGCCTTCCCTTCTGATCCATTTTCCATGAAGCTCGAAAAGCGTTGTCA
Organism: uncultured Acidobacteriota bacterium; assembly: GCA_963836945.1. Lineage (GTDB taxonomy): Bacteria > Acidobacteriota > Terriglobia > Terriglobales > Acidobacteriaceae > Sulfotelmatobacter. The sequence goes on along the minus strand of CAWILL010000012.1, from coordinate 322,897 downwards.
TGCTGAGCGAAGAACGAGATCGCGAAGCGAACTCGTTCGCAGTCGAAGCATCCCTACCCATGGAAAATTTAGCGAGCAGTCTGCCCTGCTGTCTTTTTCGCTTCGCAGTTCAAACTCCCCGCGCCAAGGCCGTATTCGCAATTCCAATGAAAGCCGTTTCGATCGTGTTGACCGTATCCCCACACCTGAAAATAGAAGAGCTCTCCCTCCAGCCGTGAAGCCTCAACAAAGGCATGGTCGTTTTCCCGCAGCGCCGGACGGAGCTCCACGGGAACCATCTGAATCAAGGTCGGCACGTCGAGCACGACCGGGTCCTGCGTCGCAGTGGTCGCGAATATCAGCGCACGCGACGTCTTCTTGCTCAGATACTGCGTGACCATGAGAGAGTCCTTCTCCGACCATGCCACGGCCGGAACGCCCACATATTCGCAGAGCTTGCGCGATTTCCCAGTCGCAGTTTCAACCAACCACAGCGAATGAAAGATGCCGGAGAACTCGCTACCAGGTTCTCGCAGATCTACATCGCGCACCTCAAAGCGCCCGTCCGGCGAAGCCAGATGGCCAGCCTTGGGAAACAGGGTAAACGGCGCTGCATACATGTGGACCGCCACGGCGACGAACAGAACCGGAAACAACATAAGCCGGAACAAGCGCATATGCTCTTGCACTATTCCATTCCAGGAACCGTTCCGAAGTGGTGATGCAAATCACAGGCGGCATTACCTTGGTTTGTCGCTATGTGGCTTTCTTTTCGGCTTCGGTGGCTATGCTCTCCTTTTGCGGTGGCTTTTTCGGCCTGGTTGTAGGCCTTCGATAGCTCGGGAGCGGGCCTTCTCGGCGGCTTCTTCGACCTTCTTGCGGATTTCCTGTTCGACTTCGTCGACCTCTTCTTCCTCCTCTTCTTCGAAGTTTCGTCGTCCCAGAGGTGAGTTTGGTCAAGGACGCTCTCGGCTGCGTCGCGCGGGTCGAGGATGACTTCGTGAACCCACGGTTTGAAGTTGGTCTGACGCAGGTTGGTGCTCGCGGTTTGCAGCGCATAAAGAAGGAGGCTGGCGGTTTTGTGCTCGATCTGTCCGGTGAGCGCCCCGAAGACTGGCCCTGGAGCAGCTTTCTCCATCACGCAACGGGGCGCGAGGGACGAATTGAAATCGAGTCCGAATGGACCGCGCGCAAACGCGAGCGAGCAGCGGGAAGGCTCGGCCTAGCCGTCGCACTGCCCCACTCAAGCCAAGGTCAGGCTTGAATGGGCCACCGTCGTTGAAGGTCGAGGTCCGAGGGCGCCCCCAAAACGCGATGTCCGACGGTGGCCCACACAACGTGATGTTCGTTGTGTAGGTAAGTGGAAGGATTCTTAACTGAGTTATTCCGACGTTGGCTCTACCAGTCCTCTACGTCCCCGACTCAAGCCAAAAACCGATTAGAGTGGGCCACCAGCCACACTTGGTGGCTACTTTACGCTCTCAGAAAATGGGCGGCATGTCGGTGAGGGTGGTCACGGGGCAGCGTGATCCCCCAGCACTCGATACGATCCGGAGCGGCGCCCCCCCACTTAGCGGCAGAGGATGGCCTCCGCGCGCATGGCGCTCTGAGTCACGAAATCTTCTTCTGGCTTGGAACAGTCGAGCCATCCGTTCGAAACCGCGCAGTTCAGACTGGTGCGACCCATGACTGCGAGGTCGCGCAAAACTCCCCTTTGCGGTCTCATGGGTGCGACCGGAGCAGTTGAAAGATTGGGCTTTGAGGGCGAGGAAATGTACTTCGCCCCGTAGCGGAGACCCAATTTTAAAACTACAGTTGCCGGGATTGCCCATGCCGAGTCCTTCATCAGGGCGTCCATGACCTGCCTTGCCACACCGCTCGGGATGTTGGCGGCCGCTGGAATCAACAACTCTCCCGTAGATTTCTGTTTTGTCCCCTTGGCGATGTCTTCGGGACTGAGATAGGAGTCAGGAGCGAGCTTGAATGCGCCTTTCGCCTCTCCGAAGACCAGTCCGATCACAACACGTGCTGTGTTCGATCCCACTGCGCCTCTTGGAATCATCCCCCCAATTCCGAAGGTTGCCAGGTTGATCACCAGTTCGATGGAGGCTTCAGCGACGCCTTTGCCGACGCTCTTGGTGTCCTGCCATTTAAATCCGCCCTTCATCAGCGAACCCACCGTGATTCCCCCCACCGCGGCCTGAGTGCTGCTGATCGCGATTCCACCGATGGAGCCTACTTCCAAGCCGAGCGCTCCGGCTCCGCCCGTGGCGAGCACGAGTTCGGTCTCAGCGCAGGCGTCGCGGATCGCGGTGGCGGCCGTCACACCGAATTCCCCTCGTTCCACACTCTTATCAATGTTTGCCATCGTATGTTTGCCGGCGTCCGCCTGCATGTCATGCACAATCTCGGTATAGTCGTCGCGATCCTCCAGGAGGCCTTCGAGGTACTCCATGGCCTCGTGACCGTCCATCCTCGTCGAGAGCTTAAAATAGAACTCCTCGGCGGTATGGGTGGCAATTTTCTCCCGTTGCTTAGACACCTCTTTCCAGTCGACGTCAACCGTCTCGAGGTCCGGGCCAATAATGTGGGTTTCGACATTGACTGTGCTGTTTTCTTTCAGAGCTTTCGCGTACGCGTAGGAGCGGATGATCCGCGTGATTCCGTCTACATCAATCTCGAAAAAGCCATCCGGGCAGGAAACGGTGACCCAAGTCATAGTGGTGTACCTCCGTTGGATTTCGCTCTATTGGGCCCAAACGTCAAGGTAGGGACGAAACCGCTCTAACCGAAGAATGCGATTTCGTCGATTCAAATGATACCGATTGCCCGTAAGCCAGCGCCTTTGCTCTCATGCGCTGCTTATATGATGTGGCCGAGGAAACTATCGTTTCAGGTCAGGGATTGTAGCCTCGGGCAAGCGGATTTGCAATTGCGTATCCGCTCGTCGGCTGCCCCTAACTCAGTCCCAACGCGCGCCGGTGGCCCTCGACAAGAGGGAGAGTTGTGGCTGGTGGCCCACTCAAACTTTTTGGCTGGGGTCGGGATGCAGGGGACCAGTAGAGCCAACGCCGGAATAACTCAGTTAAGAATCCTTGCGGTTACCCACACGACGAACTTCGCGTTGTGTGGGCCACCCTCGGACGTCGATCTTCAAGGATGGGGGCGGTGGCCCCTCAAGCCCGGGTTTGGCTTGAGTGGGCAACTTCGAGTGCCGCCACTCAATTCCATTTTGAAACAGCGTAGCTACTCAAGGCCTCTTTTGCCTTGAGTGGGGATGTTCGCCGACGATTGGTACCTGGCATGAAGAGCGCTTTTTCCAGAGGAGCCTGCTGACCAGGAAACGGACGTGTCTTCCGAGCAATCCTGCCCTATGATAGAAAGGCAGTCAGACGTCCACGCGGGCGTGGCGGAATGGCAGACGCAGCGGACTTGAGAAAAACTTGAGTGCTCGCTTGGGAAACCGGCGATGCAGAACTGCTCAAAGTCGGGGAACCCTCATTCATGTGGCAATCCCGAGCCAAGCCCGGCAGAAAGCTAGCCGGGAAGGTGTAGAGACTAGACGGGCAGCACCTAAGCCCCAGACCATCTGGGAGATGGTGAAGGTATAGTCCAGACCGCAAACCGGAGACGGAACCTTCCTCCAGCATCCGGGCGGCGAAAGCCGTGGTCGGTAAGAAAATCCGCAGGGCTCAAAAGGCCTGTGAGGGTTCGACTCCCTCCGCCCGCACCACATTCTCCAGCAAACTCAGCTTCGCGGGTGACCCATTCAAGCCCGGCGTTGGCTTGAGTGGGCCAACTTCGAGCGCCGCACTCAATCCCATTTTGAAACAGGGTGGCCCACTCAAGGCCTCGTTGGCCTTGAGTGGGGATGTTCAGCGAGCTTTGGGCCACCGTCCAAAAACCGGTTTGAGTGGGCCACCAGCCTCTCGTTTTCTTATGACTTCTCAAGCACGATGTAGTCGTATTGCTGGGCGATGGACGATTTCTGATAACCGTGGGTGACCTTGAGGAAAGGACTTTGCTTGCCGTCCCATTTGCAATCCGTTGGAAAGGTGATGGGTGTCTTGGATACAAGCGAAGTCAGGCGAATGACGTCTGCGGGCTTAATGTCGTCCAATTTCGTGTCCACGGAAACGACGCGGTCGTCCTGCACCCCATCGGTCGCGGTGTAGTCGGTCATGATCTGGATGGACACACACTGATAGCCGTGTTTCTCCAGGATCATCCGCATGGTCGGCCAAGTTTCGTACGGAGTTCTCGCCGCGTGAAAGCTGCCTACGAGGAGAATGCCCGGAACAGTATGATTCAGCTTGCGGTCCTTTACCTCCTCAAAGAAATGCATCGCCATGCGGGCATCGCGTGCGGATCCGCTTGCGTCGGTAGCGATGTTCAGCACATAGCGCGGATTTTCGCGGATGTTTTCGAGAATGGGGGCCTGTCGATTCAGGAAAATCCTCCGCTTCTTTTCTACAGCACCGATATCGGCGTCTTTAGAGGGGTCATACTTTGGCGGCAGCGTGCCGTCGCGTAAAAATTGACGCACGCTGCGTCGCTCGGGACCGGCATTATCCAGGTACTCCGATCCGTAGTAGCGAAATTTCGGGTCAAAGAGAAGCTCCTGCACCAGCCGGGTTGAGCTGTTGGTGCGAACCGCGGACTTTCCAGTCGTATCCTCGGTCGGAGCGTGGGTTTCTCCAACGATGATCACGCTGTGTTTATCTGGAATGGCGGTTTTCGTATCGCTGTTCTTCGCGATGTAATCCTTGAGGTCATCGGACAGGGCCATGGTGCCTCCTTTGCGCTCGCGTTCATCGAAAGCTTTGCCTAACTCTGATCTATGAGGGGAAGAGGACTTACCTGAAGGGAAGGCGTACATCGTAACATTGGGCACAAGATTGGTCCAGCCGGTGCCCTATCCTTTCGCTGCATCCTTCAGGAAGGTCAGCGGCGAGTTGAGGTTACTTTAGTTATGTCCCAGGTTTCCAAACTGCTTGATCGAGGTCGTGGTTCGGAGGAGTATGCGGTTAACTTCTTCCAGCGCAATCGGGGTTCTGAGTATGCTGTTGAATTCCTCGTTTTTGGGTGTCCGCTCACCGCTAAACGCAAGCCAGGTTGATGGCCCAACCGTTGGGACACGCTTCCCAGCAATGCAATACAGCCGCGTGCAGTTCCGGAAGGACCGCGACGGGACCGTCATCGCGTTCGAAAACTGCGGATGCGAAGCCGAAGCGAATGCATTCCGACCTTGTCGGATGCATCACGGAGACGCGCCCCAAGCGGCGAGACTTATCGCCGAGGCTCGATATCATAGCATTCAGAAATGCTGTCAGCAGCTTCAGGGCACAAAGTTCGCAAGTGCGGGAGATATTTCGCACTAGACATCTCAACTCTTCGCCGCCCCGCCCTGCTTTGCCGGACAGGGTCCGGCAAAGCAGGGGGCAAAGCGAACGGGAAACGCACCTCAGAACGGCTCGTACTTTGCGTTCACAGTGCCGGTTTTCTGTGCTGCGAGTTGGAGAACCCAGAACAATTCCACCGAACCGTCGACGGACGCTTGATATCCGGCGTAATTTGCAGCTGGGTTGCAGGGATTCGGGCCGGTACTCGTATTCTGGGCGAAGCCTTCGAAGCCGTAAGGTACGTTCGGTTGCCCAATCTCCGCGAGCATCAAGCCGAGGGAAAAATCCCCGACCGAATTGTTCAGTGCTCCGTAACCCCAGGCGGCGTACTGGCTGGAGTCGAAGGATTCAAGGAAAGTGGTGTCAGTGAAGGGTCCGCGCGCAGGATCGACGTCAGCGTAGCGCACCAGATAAGCGTCCTTGGTGATTGCGGTGTTGTTCTTGAGCGCCATCGTGATCTTGGCAAACGGTTGCACTCCGGATTGTTTAGTAATCGTCTGGGTCAGGGTCCACAAACCATCGGTGGTGGTGCGGGCGATTTTTACCGCGGTGGCGCTGCTCGAAAGCAGAATCGGCGCGCTCCAGGTTCCGCTATCGGCGTATGCCCAGTCGTAGTATGAAATCCCTGTCGAGACGTCGCAAACGCCATAGCCTTCGCCGACACCGCCTTGGGCAATAAAATCAAAGCCGTTCGGGCTTTGGAGCGACACGATATTCCCGTTCACCGATACGCAGTAACTCAGGAAACTGTTGAGCTGTCCGGGAACGGTGAAGGAGTAGGAGCAGGTGGATGTGGCGGGGGTGAGGGAGTCGCTTTTCATGTTGATGGATGCTGCGCCAGCGGACGGATGGGCCGTCCGGGGCGGCATCAGAGAGGGCGTGTACTGCGCCTGAGCAACCGCTGCGAAGATCGTTACTGCAACTACAAACATCAAAATCACTTTGTACTTCATGTCGAGTCTCCTCTTAGAGTCGGATTGAGTGATGGGCCCAGCTTCGAGCGCCGGCGTTGGTACGCACGGGCCTGTGAGGGGAAACGAGGAAGTTATTTCTGACTTATGTAAGGGGGGAAAATCGTGGGGAACTACGTGGCCGAACTGGGGTGAGCTTCCCACAACTCCGATTGCATGTCAAGGAGAAAAGGTGAAATGTCATACCACAATAGAAATGTCCCAGGTTGTGGTTTCACCAAGCCGAAGAAAAGATCGGCGGGGGAATGTGGGAGCAATGTGCGGACAGACGGGGACGTTCACCGGTTTTGAAAGCAACCAGCAACGCGGAAAGACGGGGCAACATTCCGCCTGTCGCAGGTTTTCTTGTCCCTGGATTTCTAAGGTAGAATCAGCGTCCTGAAGAGAACCGCTAGAATGACCATCGCTGACCTGTTCTCGAAGCGGCAGCAGAAGACTCGCCCAGAAGTTCCCGATGTCCACGAGTACGCCCAAATACCGGGTTCTTTGCGGATTCAAATAGCCCATATTCTCCGTGACCTTTTTGGTCATAGAGTGACTTACGACCTTAACTGTTGTGTCGAAGCATTTGGGGAAATCGAGCAAACGTTGTGCGGGGAATACGGTCTTTGCATTTTGCCCACGAAACCCACGGACCTTACCACAACTCCCGATGTGCGCGTGATTGATTTTTTGCTTCATGAGGGAGATCAAGAGAAAGTTCTCGACCTGGTTGAAGTCTCGTTTCGTCTGCTAACTCGACTGAGGTTAAGTCCTGAGTGGCAGAGTCGGGTACCCCAAGAGAAATTCGACAGGGCAGTGACTGAATTGAACGCTCGTTTTCGCGAATATGGCATCGGCTATCAGTACGAGAACGGGGAGATCGTAAGGGTCGAATCGCAGTTCATTCACGCCGAGGTCGTCAAGCCAGCACTCGCACTGCTTCGCGCCGAAGAATATGCCGAGGCCAACGCCGAATTTCTGAAGGCGCTGGAGCACTATCGCAAAGGCGAAACCAAAGAGTGTCTGAACGAGTGCCTCAAGACATTCGAGAGCACGCTGAAGGTGATTTGCACAAAGAGGAAATGGGCTTTCAAGTCCAAGGACACTGCCAAGGAGTTAATCGATGTGTGCTTGAAAAATGGCCTGACGCCACCGTTGATTCACTCCCATATACGAGGTGTCCGAGCAACACTGGCACGCGGCATTCCCACGGTTAGCAACAGGCTTTCTGGGCGGCGGCACGAAGTTCAGCTGACGGCTGTTCCGCCACACTATGCCAGCTACATGCTCCATCTGACCGCTGCTACCATTCAGTTTTTTGTTGAGTCAGAAAAAGCATTCAAGTGAGAACCGTTGTTGTTGCGAATTGAGACGGACGATGCGGCCGGAGCCGGGTCCTCCGCGTAGGAGCTTAAAACATACGCCACATAAAAAACCCTCCCGCTGGGTTCCGGGAGGGCTTCCAATTGGTTCGCAGGTTATGCGCGAACTACGTTTGCCGCTTGAAAGCCCTTGGGGCCCTTGAGCAGGTCAAACTCCACGGTTTCACCCTCGTTCAGGGTGCGATAGCCGTTCTCCTGGATGGCGGAGAAGTGTACGAACACGTCCTCACCGGTAGAGCGCTGGATGAATCCATATCCCTTCGCCCCGTTGAACCACTTTACAGTTCCTTTCTCTCTCACGGAAAAAACTCCTTTCACTAATCGCGAAGAATGATTCCCCGTTTCTCGGATCGCGCCTCGATCGACCGAAGCCCCCCTCAGAGAAGCGGTAGAATTTTCGGTTGCGTCTACGACGTGCAGAGGGAATTACTTCCAAAAAGGAAAAGACTCCTCGGCATCCGACAGTAGTTGAGCAGCTACTGCGGGAATTCGGGAGCCCGACAATTTGGCGCGTTTCCACCACACCTAACAAACGTCAACCAACTTACTGGTCTCACCACCGGACCAATCCCCGGTGTTGAGCACAAGATAATAAGCAGTATTGAAACGTTTCGCAAGAAAAATTAGGAAACAATCGGAATATGACCGTAGGTCATTTCATGATAACTTTAACGCAGATTAAGAAATAGCTCGGTAACCGCGCTGAGAACTTCCGTTCCGCGCTCGTGGCAGAATTCCTTGTTCATTCTGATACGATTTGCTTTTCCCCAGTGGCCCAGCCTCCCAATCCGACGGTGCCCGCCCGCGGCGACGGTACGCCGGTCAAAGCCGCGGTGCGGCGTCAGCCGAGTTCCCGCTCGCTGGTCTTCTCGACCATCAAGTACCTGATGCGGACCGACGTTCACACCTTCGCTTTCTCGGTCGCAGCCAACTCGATCCTTTCATTCTTCCCGTTCGTCGTGCTGATGATGACCCTTATCCGGCGCGTTTTTCATTCACGCGTCATGTATGAGGTCGTCGTGCAACTGCTTCGCGACTATCTGCCGGCCGGGCAGGATTTCGTGATCCGCAATCTCAACTCGATGGTCAATTCGCGGCAGCGGGTGCAGGCCGTGTCGCTGGTGATTCTGCTGGTTACATCCTCGGGAGTTTTTCTGCCGCTCGAGGTTGCGCTGAACCGTATTTGGCGATTCGAGAACAATCGATCGTACCTGGGCAATCAGGTAGTTTCGTTCGGACTGGCGTTCGCGTGCGGGGCTCTGGCGCTGCTCTCGATCGCGATGACAGCGGTGCCGGTCGCGTCGCTGGAATTCATTCTGCATGGGTACGGAACCGGGTTCGTGCGGGTGGTGGGATTTTTGGTGATGAAGGTATTCGCGATTGCGGCGAGCATTGCCATTTTTTTCCTGATCTACTGGGTGCTCCCAAATGGAAAAGTTCCGCCTCGCACGGTGCTGCCGGTGGCGATCATCATGGGACTGCTCTCGGAGGCGCTGAAGTACGCCTACATCCTGGCGCTGCCCTGGCTGAATTTTCAGGAAGTCTACGGACCGTTCGCGTTGTCGGTGACGATGATGTTCTGGGCTTTTCTGTCAGGCTTGCTGCTGCTGGCCGGAGCGCACCTCTCGGCGGAGGAGCATCTTCGCAACGCGTTGTAAACCTCTCGCCGATTTCTGAAGTGGTTGAAAAACACAAAGGCCGCCCGCGGCTGCGGACGGCTCTTCCATGCCTGGCAAAAATCGCAGGAGTGAAGTGGAGGTGGCTTCACTTCTGCATTCTGACTTCTTACTTCTGAGCTTCGGGCTTCTTCTGCTCGCCGATGGAGAGCAATTCCACTTCGAAGATCAAGGTGGCTCCGGGGCCGATGTCTGCGCCTGCGCCGCGATCTCCGTAGGCGAGATCGGCGGGGATGAAGAGCTGCCACTTCGATCCGACGGGCATCAACTGCAGCGCTTCGGTCCAGCCCTTGATCACGCCGTTCACGGGGAAGCTTGCGGGCTGTCCGCGCTTGTAGGAGCTGTCGAATTCTTTGCCGTCGATCAGGGTGCCGCGATAATTAACGGTGACCGTGTCGGTCGCGGACGGCTTTGGGCCGTTGCCGTCGGTCAAAACTTTGTATTGCAGGCCGTCGGGCAGAACTTTGACGCCGTCCTTGGCTTTGTTGGCGGCGAGGAACGTGTCGCCTTCTTTGCGGTTGGAGGATCCGGCTTCGTGGGCCTTGGCTTCCTGCGTGGCCTGGAATTGGGTGCGCAGCTGCTGGAGTGCGGCTTTCATTTCATCTTCAGTCATGGCAGTCTTGCCGCCGGCAAGGGCTTCGCGCATTCCGCGGACGGCGAGGGCGGAATCGATCGAGTCAGCGACGCCTTGCTTCTTCAGGCCGAGCCCGATGCTCATGCCGAGCGCGTAGCTGTTCTTCTGTTTCTGCGTGGTCAGCGGGGCCGCGGCTGTCGCGGGTTTCGCCGCGGTGGCGGGCTTCTTGGCGGCCGGAGCCTTGGGTGTCGACTGCGTGGAAGCGGGTTTGGAGGGTGGAGTGGAGGCCGGAGCATCCTGCGCGGGAGCGTGTCCGAGCAGCATGGCCGCCAACAATGGAAGCGCCAGAGTGGTGAGCGGTTTATGCATAGAACTGTATTGTCCCATCCGGAGAAGATAACGGCAAACGGCACGATCAATGTGGACCAAATATTACAAATCAAAATCTGCAAAATCCAGGATTCGTGGCACTTAGGGGATTTTGACCTCTTTTATTGCTCGCAAAATCTTCTAATATAAGGACTTACTTGCAAAATATTCTGGAATAAGGAGTTAGCGCTCGTCTCTGCCGTGCGAGACAGAACCATTTCTCGCATCGAAAACTCGCAAAAAATTGAATACAGGCAGCTTTGCGGGATTCTGATCGCGTGGATGCCTGCAAAATCTTGTCAAAGAAAGACTTACCCACAAAATCTTCCGGAATAAGGAGTTAGGCTCGAACTGCTTGCCGAGTGTTTTGCGATGTGTTAGCTTCTCGCTGGTTACGATTGGTAAGTCCCTCACCGGACTATCTGCTGCACAGTAGTGTCACGGCCCGCTGACCCCGAGAGCTGTTTTCGGATATCCGTGCAATTTGCGACCGCTATAACTGCGAGAAAGGTCGTAGGTTATGGAAACTGCCACTTCGCCATGGGAAAAGTTCCCCTTCGTTCAGAGATTGAGGTTGTTCTCAGACGTCTCTCCGGCTGATTGCCGCGCTATCGTTTCTACTGCTCTCGGAAAACGCTTCACGCGACGTGAGACCATTTTCTTCGAAGGCGACCCCGTCCGACAGGTCGTGCTCTTACTCTCCGGCTGCGTCAAGACCACGCAGTTGGGTTTCGCCGGCGCTGAAGTCATTCTCCGACTGAGTGGAGTTGGCGATATAGTTAGTGGCTTTTGCCAGCCGGGTGCAAACTGCAGCCATTGTTCAACGGCGCAAGCTATTCGACCTTCCACCGCTCTTGTTTGGCAGGCGGCAACTTTCGATAAGCTTCCCAGGTCGCTTCCCGGCATTTCAACGCAATATCGTTCATGCTCTTGAAGAACGACTGCAAGAGCTGGAACAGCGCTTTCGCGAGGTCTCCACTGACAAAGTCGGCTCCCGCCTCAGCAGCGAATTGATCCGTCTCTCGAACCACTTGGGGCGCGCCAGTGGAAATGCGGAGATAGGCCTCCCCCGCTCGGAACTAGCTCAACTGACCGGTACGATGGAGTTCACTGTGAGCCGCCTACTCACCCGGTGGCAAACACTAGGAATCGTCAGTAGTCGTCGGGAGGCAGTGCAAGTTCATGACTTCGCGGCCCTGGCGCAGATCTCAGAGAGCGAATGGCGAAAAAGCGGATTCCCGGCAGGGCCATGCACTGAATTGGCTTCATGACCACGGTGCCATGCAGGCGGGTGGCCCACCCTTTCAAGCTGGCATAAGTTAGGGTGGCTCATCCTTTGCGGTTTTTGCAAAGAGTGGGTTAGCCCAAATCTGACGAGTTGGGATTTTGACTTGACTCTTTTGTCTGAACTGAGTTTTTCGCTTTTGAGGTGGCGGAATGTCAGCGGGTCTGAGTTTGTTATCACTGACAGAGATGGCTCGGCACGCGGGAGCACGAGACCCCAATCAGTGGTCTGAGGCGGTGATGAAGGTTCGGACTGTTGCTTAGCTGCAAGCGCTATGGGGGAGAGGGTTTCGAATCCCACCCTTTGCAAAAGACGCAAAGGATGGGCCACCCAACGTCTGTCTCGGCTGAAAGGATGGGCCACCCGCCCTCTAACATAAGGAGCCAAGAAGGGCGCGTGAAATGCCCCACTGCCACCGACAGTGTAAAGACGGCGATTTATCGTCAGCAATCCGTTTCAGGGAGGTCGATGCTTCCGGCGTTTTTGACCTGTCGCGTGCCATCCCCGTAGGATCAATCGTGCGCGCCCAAGGACCGCCCGCCAGGCGCGACATTACGTTGTTTCTGTCCTCAAGTTTCTTAGACATAAGGAGCGACCACCGTGTCAGGATCGACTGAATCGCAAGGAGGCTTTCTTTCCCGTCGCGGCTTCTTTGGCTGGGCCAGTTCGCTGGCCGCGGCCCTGGGCGCGGCGCCTCTGGTTTTCTCTGCCAAGGCTTTTTCATCGCCGATGGCATCGTCAGATGGTGAGGATTACTATGCGAAGCTCGGGGTGCCGACGATTATCAACGCCGCCGGCACCTATACCACGCTAACGGCTGCCTGCATGCCTCCGGAAGTTTTGGCGGCGGTGCAGAAGGCTGCGCTTCATCCTGTGCGTCTGCACGATCTGCAGCGGAAGGCGGGCGAATACATAGCGCGTCGCCTGCAGTGCGAGGGGGCGGTTGTGACTTCGGGGGCTTCGGGAGCGATTAGCCTGGCGACTGCCGCTTGCCTGCAGTATGCAAACAACATCATCATTTTGGACATGCCGCAGGCGATTGACGGCATGAAGAATCAGGTCATCGTGCAGCGTGCGCACCGCTATGAGTATGACCGCGCCATGTATCTCTGCGGGGCGCGGGTGACCGAGGTGGTCACGCTCGACGACTATAAGCGCGCGTGCGCCGCAGGCAACGCGGTGATGACGAATTTTTTTAACGCGGCGGAGGACGAGGATGGGATCGCAGCGAGCGCACAGATTGGCCGGGAAGAGTGGCTGCGGGTGGCGCACGAGCATAAGATTCCCTGCCACCTTGACGCAGCCGCGGACATGCCTCCGATCTCGAATCTATGGAAGTACACTGGCATGGGTTTCGACCTTGTGGCTTTTTCCGGAGGCAAGGGAATGCGCGGTCCACAAAACGCGGGCCTGCTGCTTGGCCGGAAGGTCCTGACGGACCTGGCCCACGCGAACAATAATCCGGGAGACGGAATCGGCCGCGGCATGAAGGTAGCGAAGGAACAGATTGTGGGCATGGTGGCGGCGGTCGACTGGGTTCTTTCCCACACGGAAGAGTCAATGCAAGGCGATTACCAGAAGCGAGTCGATCTTATCGCCGGCGCCGTGAAGGGCATCCCTTCGGTCAGGACGGAGACGGTGGTTCCAAAGATCGCCAACCATGTTCCACATCTGCTCATACGGTTCGACCCGGCAGTCACTGGCGTCACTACTGGTCAGATCGTCGACGCTTTGCGCACGGGGACTCCTTCGATTGAACTGAACCCGAACACCGGCCAAAAACCCAACCAGGGCATCCCGGCGGATGCAAACACGCTCGTGGTTGGAGTCTGGATGTTGCAGCCCGGTGAAGATGCGATCGTGGGCCAGAGAATTCGCGCGACCCTCACGAAAAAAGCCTGACACTCAAGCCCCGGTCAAGGGGTCGATGCACGATGAGAAAGCGGCCTCGTGGGTGGAGAAGCTGCGGTATATGCATCGCAATCCGCGGAAGCGCGGACGGGTGCTGGAGCCGGGACTATGGGAGTGGAGCAGCTATCGGAGTTACGCGCTTGGAGAGGCGGGCATGGTGATCAATCACTGGCCTGCGGCGGTGATGAAGATTCGGGACTGTAGTTAGCTATAAGAGCCAAGAGGGAGTGAGCATCGAATGCCCACCCTTTGCAAAAAACGCAAAGGATGGGCCACCTGAGCGTATTTGAGATTGAGTGGAAGTAGGAACCAGCACGTTCGAGTTGAGTCGCTTGAGTCTTGTCCGACTTTTGCAGCGACTCAACCCGGGTAGGGCTGGGCGCTGCCGTTGATCTTTATGGAAGGGAGCCCGGTGCTTGCGGAGATGTAGGGCACTCCGTCTGCCATGACGGCATCGGGAAACTCCCACCCGGTGGCCAGAACGCCCGCTCCGGAGACAGAGGCCACATTGGAGAATTCGCTGGCAGGCAGCGGAACCATGATATTGCTGCTGTTCATGGAGTTGAGAAGGAGTTGGCCGATCGATCCTGCCGGCATCTCGAGGAGAGCTGGCATAGAACCGGCCTGCAAGCCAAAGCCATTGAATATCAAATTGTCAATCGTGGAATCGTTTTCCAGTACGACGGCAGCAACTGAGTTTTCGTGCTGGCCGATCGAGCAGTTTTCGAAGGACAAACTGCCCCCTGCGAAGCTTACGTTGCCGTATAGCGGCGAGGGCCGCGCAAAAGCGCAAGTACGGTTGCCCTGCGTCGCTACCCAGCTCGCCCGTGATTGCGACGGCGTAAGAGTGACCCTCTCGAGCGTAATTCTGCCGAAATTTTCCGCGAGTCCGAGTATAGCAGGGGCTGTCAGCTGGCAATCGCGGATGCTCAAACGGTCGACTGAGTTCGGATGGCTTTGGCCGCTGATTCCGATCAGGAAGGCGGCCTCACTGAGCCTGCCGGTGCAATTGCTCACACTCACCGAGTCGATGTTGAATTTAGCCGTGTTCCAGTTCGTGGTGTAAAGCCGCATCAGCGACCAACTGTCGAATGTGCAGTTGTCGACTGAAACCCGCGATATATTCCCGGAATGGCCTTCGGGGCAATTGAGGGCGATCGAGTCATCCTCGGTACTAAAAGAGCAGTTTGAGATCCGAATGTCATTGGCGGGTCCATCGAAGTGCAACCCATCGGTCCCGACTCCGCGGCTCTTCATGATGCACCCGGACACCGAGACATTGCCGACATTGGAGAAGCGAAAATGATAGGCGGGACTCCTGACCACGACAACCTTCTCGATGCTGATGTTGTCAAGGTTCATCAGGTTCACCGAGCAGTAAAAGGCCTGGGAGCTGCCCAATCGCAATCCGAAGGTCGAATCTCCGTCATGTCCATTGCCTTGATTGCCGTTCACGGTAAAGTTAGAGAGTGAGACGTTTGCGCCTCGGATTGGCGCGGGTGGCCCGGGGTCAAATGGTACTGCGGCATTTGGCGGTCCGTTGTGAATGCCATCGTTGTTCGCCCCGGTTTGAATGAAGAAGCCTGTACCACAGCCGAGGCCAGCAATCGACCAGTTTCCCGCTGCTGGTAAGAAGAGTCCCGAGATGAGCGCACTCCCGTCGATGATCAGAGTGATGGGATCGTTTGGACCAGCTGCGGCCATCGCCGCGTTGATGCGGGGCCCATCGTCCGTAGCGGCGCCACCTGTATATTTGTTACGCCCAGTGCTTAAGTTGCAGTCCAATGCACAGCCAATCTCCGATGCCCGGATGTAGGTCATTCCTGGAACCGGTTTCGGAGGTGGCGCGGGGCCCAAGCAAGGTATGGAGAATCCTGAATCACAGCTCATCAGAAATCCGGCAAAGGCCGAATTCACTGCGAATAGACCAGTTTTCAGAAAGACGCGCCTGTTCATGACGCTTCTGGAACCGTTCATTTTTCTTGCCACCGTTTTCTGTTGGATCGAAGCGGCAACCTAAATACCGCTTGGCTCTGTGGATGAATGCTGAGTTTGCTGAGCTTAGCAGGGGAGCATACCCGTGCGGGGTCCTGACCGCAACAGATTTTTCTGAACCTTCCAGAGTTCTCGAACGCAGTTGTCAGGGCGGGCCGGTAATGGTGGCCGTTGCCTTTTCTCCTACCGGTGAAGTGCCCTTCGAGTTTGCAACATGCACAGTTGCGTTTGCTTCTGATAGAAATGTTCCATGAACTGGTCAGCCATTCTTGATCCGCCGCGGCTGTATGCGGGGGTAAAACGCAGGCTCGTGCAGCGCCGACTCATGAACCGGGCGCTACGGCGTGGTCGAAGCCTTCGCGGAAACGATCCGAACTTCCGTCCCGAGGCGGTGCCTACGTTTTTCGTGCCCCGCGTATCAGAAGCGGCCGATGATGGGCCAATCCTGGAGCGAATCATCCGGGCATACAGAAAAGCAAAGGCGGACCAGAAGAAGGACGGCGAGGCATTCGATGTCAGCAACGAGTGGCGTCCGATCTACGAGCGCAATCTTGGACCCGTAATGGAGGCACTCCAGTCAGGCAATGTCCCCGCACTTGAGCGAATGTACCAAAACTTCTTCCGAGATTCATGCAGCACGGGTTTAGTCGGCCTTCCAATCAATATCCCGAATCTCTTCTCCGGTGGTGAGATCAAGCAGAGATTCCGCGAATATATCTTATGCGACGTTCAGCATCGCTATTACCAATGGAAAAAGCGAACGGGAGGCAAATACTCGCCTGCCGCGCTTTCGGCACCTCTCGTAGGCAATCCTTATGGATACATTGTGGATGGTGTTTTCGTTCGCGGCGGAGCGGACTACCAGCATTATTACGCCCATGCAATCGCAGAATTGGTGGGTTCCCAGCAAGAGGCATTGGTGGCGGAACTGGGCGGTGGTTTTGGAGGACTCGGGTTCTATGTCGCAAGGGACAATCCCGGATTCACCTATGCCAATTTTGACCTCCCCGAGACCATAGCCCTGGCGTCTTATTATCTGTTCCGCTCATTGCCGAATGTTTCGATCCGTCTATACGGAGAAGAGGAGCCGTGGACGACGAGTTTAGCAAGTCCCGGTATCCTGCTGTTGCCGAGTTTCGAGATTGTCAAGATGCCGACGAAATCGGTTTCTGTGTCGTTCAATTCGTATAGCCTCGCGGAGATGTCGCCGGCAACAATCCACACATACCTGGATCAGATTGCTCGTATTACGAAGGGCTATTTCCTGCACGTGAACCACAATAGAAATGCCATATTGGGGGCGGATCACTTCGGCGTGGAGGAGCGCGGGTTCAAATTGCAGAACCGAGAACTTGCGGGCTGGACGCTAGGAATTAACCCTGAGTCTGATGAGTATGAGTATCTTTACAAAGCCGAAGGTTGAGCAAGCGGGTGGAGAAGCTGTGGTAGATGCATCGGAATCCGGCGAAACGCGGACTGTGGCGGAGCCGGAACTGTGGGAATGGAACAGTTATAGGGGTTACGTGTTTGGGGAAGCAGGTAGTGGTGAAGATCAATGGCTTGCGGCGGTGATGAAGATTCGGACTGTGGCCCAGCTGTAAGCGCTATCGAGGAGAGAGCATCGAATGCCCATCCTTTGCAACCCGCACCCGGCGGTCGGCGCTACTTTCGAACTGGGCGGGCACGATGGCTGCGGCGCGGCCGGCAGGATACCGGCGCTACGAGGTTTGCCAAAATGGGACTGTGGTTAGAAATTCACAGGCGGTTGTGACATCGGTCACAGTTTTTGACGGTCGCGTGGAATTACTCTGACACGTTTTCCCGGTTCCCTCCGAGCAGACTTACAGAATCGAGGTCTCCGCAATGTTTGGGAGAAGTGGTTAGTGTCTGCTCGTGGCAGGGGTGGCGATGTCGGGTTCGGCGGTCATCGCGGGGCAGGCGGATTCGTCGGGTCGAGTGGCACCGCGGTTTTTGTATGACGCACGATCGGGTGAGATACGCTCGGGGCGAATCGTTCCTCCTATTCGTGCGCCGCTCCCTCCTTTCCGTACTCCCCTCCCTCCTTTGAGAGTGTTCGGATTTCCCCCGTTCGTTCGAGCGGCTGGAATGATCTTCTCGGGAAGGGTTACGAAGACCGAGCGGCGCCCGGCAACGGCGGGGCAGTCGGTTGAGACCGTGGCGGTGACGTTTCATAGAGAATGCGCTGCGCGGCGCCATGCCGGGGCAGGACCTTACGATTACGCAGTGGATCGGATTGTGGTCGTCGGGACAGCGGTATCGCGAGGGGGAGAGGGTTCTCCTCTTCTTATATCCAGTTAGTAAGTTGGGGCTGACCAGTTGTGTCGGGGGAACACTGGGACGTTTTACGGTGGACCGCTCGGGGTGGGTGCTGCTTACGGCGCAGCATACGGCGGCGTGTGGAAGAGATCCCGTACTGGGTGGGAAGTCGCGCGCACGCTTTGGCGACTTCGCCTTGGCGGTAAGGCACGCCGGTGAGGAGGAATGACGCGATGAAGGAGGTGACCATGAAAACCTACGTGGCATCTACGGCTCGCGTATTCCTCCTCAGGCTGGCCTTGGCGGCAGGGATCCTTCTTTCGGTTGCGATATCGCACGGGCGGGCGGGCCGAAGTGCATTGCGGGCAGGAGCTATTTCGATCCCAGCACGACTGGGCAACCTTTGACGTGGCCGCTTGGACAGATCACTTATTACACCGATCAGGGGGACCTGAGCCCGATCCTGCGCAATGCATCGGCGAACAGCTTCGTTGCGGGGGCGTTCGGCGTGTGGACTTCTGTGCCGACTGCGGCGCTGGCGGCGACGAACGCTGGTTCGCTTGCTGAAGACGTGAGCGGAGTCAAAGTGATTGTCAATGGAGACAGAACCATTTATGAGACACGTTCTACTCACCATGGCGGAAGTCGGAAAGGGTCCGATACCAAGCGCGTTATTGTCATCCGCGTCAGAGTGCGGTACGTTGTCGGCGACGGCTCATGCCAACCTCTGAGCAACTCGAACAACAACTGGAACGCTGGACCGAAGCCGGCCTGCTCGATTCACCGGCGGCAGGGCGGATTCGCGAATTCGAGGCTGCACGTGAAGGCCCGGGCATGCGCTGGCCGGTAGTGCTGGCCATCGCGTTTGGCTCGATCATGGTTGCAGCCGGGGTGCTGCTGTTTGTCGCAGCCCACTGGGACGAACTTTCTCCTACGCAACGCTTCCTGCTTGTGGTCGTGATGATTGCCGGCTTTCACCTCGCAGGCGGAGCGCTGTTGCCGCGACTGCGTCCGCTGGGGCTGGCACTGCACGCGATTGGCACAGTTGTTTTGGGCTGCGGCATTTTTCTGGCTGGTCAGATCTTCAATCTTCAAGAACATTGGCCGGGAGGAATCCTGCTGTGGGCGATTGGCGCTTTGCTCACCTGGCTGGTGTTGCGTGATTGGCTGCAAGCGACGCTGAGCGCTCTTCTGATTCCTGCGTGGATCGCATCGGAGTGGAGCGTGAGGGCGCGCCACTACAGCGGCGTGGATCGAATCCTGTTTCAGTTTCTCGCGGTGCTGGCGATTACCTACCTGAGTGCGCGACGCGGGCGGGAGGAGTCCTATTTTCGGCGAGCGCTGGTTTGGGCGGGAGGACTCTCTGTGCTGCCTCTCTGCGCAGTTGTCGCTTCGGGCGAACGCGAATTCTTCGGGAATCGGTCGCTGCCGCAACTTCCGTTTTGGCTGCATGCGGTCGGCTTCCTTATGGCGTTCGTGCTTCCCTTGATGGCTGCATTTCTGCTGCGGGGAAAAGGAGCGGTGTGGAATCTGGGATACGCTTGCTGGGTATATGTTGTTTCCTGGCTTGACGGCCACGTTCTTGCGCAGAATTTGACCAGCTACGCGCTTTGCGCAGTCGCCGCGATTGGGCTGGCGATGCGGGGATTGCAGGAGACTCGTCGGGAACGCATTAACCTGGGTGTGGCCGGATTCGCGATCACCATCATTGTGTTTTACTTCTCCACCGTTATGGGCAAGCTGGGACGGTCTGCGTCTTTGATCGGGTTCGGCATTCTGTTCCTCGTGGGTGGATGGCAACTGGAGAAGCTTCGTCGCAAACTGGTGGCGCGTACAAGACCTGCGGCCCCAGCAGGAGGCGCCGCGTGAAGCCGCTGAGCATGAATTCTCTGACCCAGGCAATCGTCGTGGCGTTGATCCAGGTTCTGATCGTGTGCTCGCTCGGAGCGAAGTTGTTGTACGACCGGAGTACGCGTCCGCAGGTATGGTTCAAGACGGCGCGGTATGATCCGAACCTGCCGATCCGAGGACGCTATCTGGGATTGCAGATCGAGTTGAATGATCCGCGGTCACCGGAGGAGGTCGAGAAGAAATTCGGCGTCACGGATCGGTACGCGTGGATGGGCTTTGGGCAAGAGTGCGGTTCGATCGTGACTCACGATGGAAAGCCGGTGGTGGTCTTTGATAACAGCCTGGTGTGGGATTGTGACAACCTACAGCTCTCGCGTTGGCGTACGACTGATGGCGTGACGCATTTGCGACTGGAGGAGCCGCTGTTGTTTTTCATTCCGGATACGGCGAAGGATCCCCGGGGAGCTCAGACGGGGGATGAGGTCTGGGTGCTGGCGACGATTCCGCGCAAGGGGCCGCCGCGGCCGATTGTATTGGGGATTAAAAAGGCTGGGGCATTGGAGATTCAGCGGATCGATCTGGATTGATCCGTTTCAATCGTGCTTACGGCACGAGGTCAAAATGATGCTGGAACCCGCCAGTGAAACTGGCGGACTAGTATCGGTGGTCCCTTCGGGACCGTAGGTGATAATCTTCGGTCGGTGCGGCCGGAAAAACCACAGCTAATCTGACTCGTTTTGAAATCCAAACAAATCAAAATCCTCACCCTAACGTCGCAAAAGACGCGACGTTAGGATGGGGCACCGTCAAGAGTTTCTAATGTTGACGCTTACTTCCCTAACCAGTGGTCTACCCAGTCGTTTACGGTTTTGTACCAGAGTTGGGAATTTTGTGGCTTGAGGACCCAGTGGCCTTCATCCGGGAAGTACAACATCTTTGAGGGGATGCCTTCCATCTGCAGGGTGGTGAAGAGCTGGAAGCCTTCACTTACATCCAAGCGATAGTCGCGCTGGCCATGGATTACCAGCGTGGGCGTTTTGAAATTTTTCGCGTACTGGTGCGGGGACCACTTCAGGTAGCTTTCTCGGTTGTCGTAGGGCGTGCCTTTGAACTC
Source organism: uncultured Acidobacteriota bacterium (assembly GCA_963836945.1). Taxonomy (GTDB): domain Bacteria; phylum Acidobacteriota; class Terriglobia; order Terriglobales; family Acidobacteriaceae; genus Sulfotelmatobacter. Next base: position 302,129 of record CAWILL010000012.1, on the reverse strand, counting down.
CCAGTCGTTGAACCAGAGTTCTTCGGTGGTGCCCCAGGCGGACTCGGCGTTGAACATGCCGTCGTGCGAGACGATGCATTTGAAGCGGTCGGTGTGGCCGAGGATCCAGTTGGCCATGTATCCGCCGTAGCTGGCGCCGAGCGCGCATTCTCGGGTCTTGTCGATGAACGTGTAGGTTTGCTCGGCGTAGTCGAGGCCCTTCATCAGGTCTTCAAAGGGAGCACCGCCCCAGTCGCCGTTGATGGCGTCGATGAATTTCTGGCCGTATCCGGTCGAGCCATGGAAGTTGATCATGATGACGACGTATCCGTTGGCGGCGAAGAGTTCAGGATTCCAGCGGTAGGACCAGTCGTCTCCCCAGGCGCCCTGCGGGCCACCGTGGATTAGGAACTCTACGGGATATTTCTTGGCGGGGTCGAAGTTGGGGGGCTTGACGAGGAAGCCCTCTACCTTGTCGTTGTGAGCGCCGGTGAACCAGAAGGATTCGAGCGGCTGCATTTGATTTTGCGAGAGGAGCGCGTCGTTGAAGTGGTTCAGCTTCAGCGGCGGGGGCGGCGGCGGATCGCACCCATGTGGACACAGCATGAAGACATAAATAGCATTTGGCTCGCTAAGAGAATTATTTGTGAAGTAAATGTCCTGACCGTTCGGAGCGATAACTAAGTCATCCTGCGTAGCCATGATAATCGTCGGGATCTCGACACGCTTTCCCGTTGACACAGCAAGAGAATAAATTGGAGACTTGCCTTCATTCTCAGCGCTGAAATAAATGTGAGACGAATCTGGCGCCCATGTAAACGTTCCCACCCAGCGGTCCCAATCCTCTGTCAGATTCTTCTTCTCCCCCGTCTTGCGATCGTAGAGTACGAGGCGGATGCGGTCGCTCTCGTATCCCGGACGCTGCTGGGCGCGGTAGGCGATGTAGCGGCCGTCGGGGGAATAAAGGGGGGAGGTGTCGCTGGCGGGGTTGTCGGCGGTGATGTTCTTGGTCTTGGCTAAAACCTGAGCGGGCGAAGCGCCCGCTCCTATATTCACCGGGACGATCCAGAGGTCGTTGTTGGTGGAAGCGGCTGGGTTCTTGTCGTGATTGGAGGCGTAGCAGATCTCCTGGCCGTCGGGGGAAAAGGCGTAGTCGTCCTGGCCGCCGAGGGAGAAGACGGGAGCGTCGTAGTCGCCGGGGGTGAGGTCGCGGGCTGCGCCGGCTGGACAGCCGGGGGCGGCTGTCCCCACACAAGCACTCGCCACGAAAATGTGCGTGCGCTTGCCTTCCTTGTAGGCGTTCCAGTGGCGATACAAAAGATGATCAAAGATGAGCGCCTTCACCTTCGACTTCTCATGCTCATCTAACTTCTTGGCATTGCAATCTGCTTCCGCCTCGGGCGCACCATCACATTCGGGATAAACATCGGACGTAAAGAGAATGTTCTTGCCATCGGGCGACCAGAGTTCGCCGCTCGCCTCGGTCGCGATCGACGTCAACTTGTGAGTCGCGCTCACTGTTCCTGCGGTGCCATCGAAGTCCGCGATCCAGACTTGCGAGCCGCCAACTTTTGTTGACAGGAAGGCGAAGCGCTTGCCGTCTGGGGCCCAGCGAGGGCGGTCGGCGTCCTGGTCGGCGATTAGGATTCTTTCTGCTGCCGAGGAACCCGCCGAGCTTCGCTCAGGGGCGGAGGAGGCGTCCGCCCCTACACGAACGATCCAGATGTGCGGGGTTTTTGTATTCGCAGCTAGATCGACGTCGACTACGCTGAAGATTATCCACTTGCCGTCGGGCGAGATCTGCGGGTCGCCGACGCGCTTCAGCTTGATCATGTCTTCGAAGGTGAAGGGGTGCTTGGATTGGGCGGCTAGTGACGACGCGAACGCTATGAGTGCGAGACAGAGGATGAGAAGACGGCGCATGAGAAGGCTCCTCAAATCAATTCGTGGAGACGTAACTTGCTTCGCCGGCAGCATCGGCGCTGCCGGCAAGACGTTGCAAGCAACGTCTCTACGGCAAACGGATGAGTTTAGCACTACCACAGGGGTGACTGAGCAGGGGCCACAGTTACGGCTTTTCGCGGTCGCCGAAGATTGCTGTGCCGATGCGGATGCAGGTCGAACCTTCTTCTATGGCGACTGCGAAATCGTGAGACATGCCCATGGAGAGAATTTCCAGGGTGATGGCGGGGAGGTTGCGAGCGGCGATTTGATCGCGCAGGGTGCGGAGTTTGCGGAAGTAGGGTCGGGCGCCTTCGGGGTCTTCGGTGAAGGGAGGGACTGTCATCAGGCCGCGAAAGTTCAGCGCTTCCAGACGGGGAGCGGCTTTTAGCAAGTCTTCTAATTCGGGTGAATCTGGATCTACACCGCTCTTGGCTGCTTCGCCGCCTACATTCACTTCAATCAAGATTTGCAATCGCTTCTTGAACGGTCGGGCGGCGGAGTCGAGTTTTTCTGCTAGGTTGACGGAATCTACCGAGTCTATCGCGCTGAACAGTTCTGCGGCTTTCGCGGCTTTGTTGGTTTGGAGATGGCCAATCATGTGCCATTCTGCGCCGGCGAGATCGGCCAGAGTGCCGGCTTTGGTGGAGAATTCCTGGACGCGGTTTTCACCGAAGAGGCGCAGGCCTGACTCGTAGGCTTTGCGGATGCGGTCGGGGGGATGCGTTTTCGTGACCGCCATCAGCGCTATCTCGGAGGGGCTTCTTGCGGAGCGTTTTGCTGCGGCGGCGATCTTCTCCTGAACGGCCGCGATGTTGTCGCGGATCGACATAAGAACCTTTAACCACAAAGGACACGAAGGTTCACGAAGGAAAATCTCTCTCCTTTTTGGGGCTTCGTGTCCTTCTTAGTTTTAGATTACATGATTGCCGTGGGCGGGGCCGGATCTTCGGGGCGGCCGGCGTTGGCTAGCGGGACCAGGACCATAACGGCTACGAGCACGGCCAGGGCAATCACGGCGGTGATCAGGTGGTTGCCGCTGGCGAATTGGTAGAGCTGCGGTAAGGCGTCAGGATCACGATGAAGCTTTCTGGCCAGGACCGCAGCAACCGCGATCCCACATAGCGCCTCACCGGCGATCAGGCCGGAGGCCGTCAGAATGCCGGCATTTTCAACCCGCGCCTTCTGGGCGTCGTTGAGGTTGCGGCGGTCACGCAGGCGGTCCGTGATCCAGCGGATGATGCCACCTACAAAAATCGCAAATGTTGTACCCAGCGGTAAATACATCCCGATCGAGAACAGCATCACGCTCTTTACCTCGATCATGATCATGGCCAATCCGAGGAAAATTCCGACGATGACGAGAGGCCATGCCATATCGCCGCCGACGATGCCCTTCGAGAGCATGGCCATGAGACCTGCCTGGGGCGCAGATAGTTTCGTAGAACCGAAATGCCACACGCTGTCCATGAGCGAGAGAGGCAGGAAGAGCACCAGTCCAGCCACAACAATGCCAATCAGATCTCCGATCTCCATTTTGGCCGGCGTTCCGCCAAGAATGTGACCGACTTTCAAATCCTGCAGCAACTCACCTGCAACCGCCGAGGAAACGCAGACCACTGCTGCCACTCCCAGGACTGCCGCGACGCCGCCGCTGCCCGAGACGCCCAGCGCCACCATGAGCAACGCTGCAATCACCAAGGTGCACAGAGTTAACCCGGAGACGGGATTGTTCGACGATCCGATCATGCCGACAAGGTTGCCGGAAACGGCGGCAAAGAAAAAGCCCACGATGACCATCACGCCAGCAGCAACCAAGGCGGCAGAAATTACCTTGGAACTGGTGAGATTACCTGCGCCACTGATGAAAAATCGATACAAAAAGAACATGGCAACGAAGGTGATAGCGACGCCTGCGAAAACAAACTTGGAGCTAAGGTCGAGTTCAGTGCGATTGGTTGCTGCTTGCGCAGCTGCCGACTTCTTCAAGTCTGAAACGGCGCGTCCAATGCCCATGGCTAGTTGCTTCCGCATCTTGAAGAGTGTGTAGGAGGCGCCGACCAGCATGCCCCCGACTGCTATGGGACGTACAATCGAGAAATAGATGGCACCCGCCAGCAGGCCCCATTCCAGTGGCTTCCCCGGTTGGGCCGCCTGAATGTACGGGCCTGCGATAAAAGTCAGTATGGGAACCAGCAATCCCCATGCGAGCACACCCCCCGCAAAGTTCAACGCGCCTAGACGGGGACCAATGATGTAGCCGACACCCAGATATGCGGGGCTGATGTCAGGGGCGTTGAATAGCGTTGCGCCTCCCGTGATTGTTGTCGCAACGCTGGGATTCGTGCTAGTCCGGAGTAACAGTTTCTTTCCTAGTTCGGCGATCTTTACGTGAAACGTGTTGGAATAGCTGAAGATGTTGAGCTGGCCCAGCAGAAACATGAACGCCCCGAATCCCATGTTGGCAAACAGAATCTTTGCCGCTTTGGATCCCTGCTGACCTGCTTTGTGAATCTCGGCTGCGGCCACCGACTCGGGATAGGGGAGCTCGGGATCTTCCACCATCACGCGCCGGAGAAGCGTGACGAAGAGAACGCCAAGGGTGCCCCCGATCACCATCAGTGCAACCGATTTCCAGTACTCCGGGCTTGTGATACTGGGAGTCAAAGATGGCCACAATCCCGCCATCACGAACGCGGGAATCGTGAACACGGCGCCTGCCGCGACCGATTCGCCGATCGTGCCGATGGTCCTGGCCATGTTTTCTTCGAGCAGAGAACCCTTCATCAGCCGCAGGAGCGCCATGCCTATCACGGCGGCCGGATAGGTCGCTGCGATCGTCATTCCTGCTCGCAGGCCCAAATAGGCATTCGCTGATCCCAGAACTACGGTCAAGACCACGCCGATTAGCACGGCGCGGAGGGTGAATTCCTTCATTTCCATCGTTTCGGGGACGTAGGGGACGTGTTTCTTTTTTGGAGGAAGTTCGGTGACTGGGGTGCTCATCGACGGAATCCTTTTAGGGCGTGGGATGGGATCACGTTTGTCTGTGTTGCCTTATGAGGCGGATTCGAAGCAACGGCGCACGTTAGCACGTGGCTAGGGGATGTGACAAGGGGAGGACAGGGGAGGTGGAGGACAGGGGAGGACTTCGGGGGCTGACCAATTGCGGGTGGTGGAAAGAAGGTCAAACCCCCACCCTGTCTTCGCAAAAACCGCGAAGACAAGGGTGGGGCACCCGGTTCTTAAACGATTGGCTACTTCGGCCTGCGCCAACATGGGACGGGGAATTGAAGGGTGGTTCCGGATGAGGTTGGAGGTGTAAAATAGGGTCAATCTGTACACACCCTTCGTATTTCGAATTCTGAGGTGCAGTGTATGAGTCCTTCCCCCGATTCGCGTTTTGCCCCGCCTTATCGATGCCATGATTGTGGAAGTGAAGTGGGATTCCGCTCCCGGCGCCGGACTTTGACGGAGCGATATCTGTTGCCGCTGTTTCTGTTGCAGCCCGTACGGTGTGGTGAGTGCTTCCGGCGGGATTACCGGCTGATCTTCACGCGGGTCGGTGACCGTTTGTCGGACACGCCGCGGATGATGCCGAAGAAACATACGGTCACGGCCAATCGCAACGTTGCCTAGGTATGCGAATCGCCGCTATACTGTGAGAGGATCGGCCGCGGATCGAGTTTTCGCCGCGGAGGTGCGAGGAGGCTGTCTTCAGCAGTAGTGAGGACCGAATCCGGGCTGCTCAGGCCAACACTGCAGAAGCTGGGCGTTCTGTTGTCTCCGGGCGGAGCTGGTCGAGTTTTCCGCGGAGTTGGTTTCGCGGCGGCGCCGAGGGTCTCTTCTCCGTTTTATTTCCTTCCGAATGCCGCCTCTGCGGCTTGCCCCTGCTGAATATCTCGCGTCTGCCGGTGTGTCCTGAGTGCCTGGCGGGAATTCATGCGATACGCGGCAGATTGTGCTCGATCTGCGGGGAGAGAGTTCTCTCATCGTACGCCGAGTGTGATCCCGACGGAATGATACGATGCCCGGTCTGCCGGCGCGTGGAGCGTCCGTTTCTACGGGCCGTGGCGTATGGAAGTTATGACGGCGGTTTGCGCGAACTGATTCACTTGCTGAATTACAACGGAGTGCGACCTGCGGCCGGTGTGTTGGGGCGCATTCTGGCGGAGGCCATCGCGGGGCTGGAGGGTGAGTTTGGAGCCGAGAAGATACTTGTGATTCCAGTGCCGTTGTACAAGGGCAAGCAGCGGCAGCGCGGATTCAATCAGGCGGAGTTGATCGCTCACGCCGCGTTGAAGGCTTGTACGGGGGGCGAGCGATTGCTGCTGGCGACAGATACGTTGCTTCGGACGCGGGCTACACAGTCGCAGATCGGACTGACCAGCCATCAGCGGCGGGAGAACATGCGAGGAGCTTTCGCGGTGGCGCGTGCCGCAGAAGTTACTGGCCGTGAAACCGTGCTCGTGGATGATGTCTATACCACGGGGACAACGGCGACGGAGTGTGCCCGGGTGCTGCGCAAGGCAGGAGCTGCCAAGGTATGGGTGGCGACGGTGGCGCGGACTCTGAAACTGGCATCTAAATACGAGGAATGGAACGTTCCAGAGTTTCAAGGTCTCGAGGCAGCGGAGATTGACGAGGTCGAAAGCCTTGAAACTCTGAAAGCATGAATTGAGATTTATGTCTTTGCGGATGGAACACGACCCAGGATCCCGGCATGCCGCCGGCATGTATTCGCCGGCGGCTCCGCACCGCCATGGAGACGGGCATGCACTGCTTTCTCCTGTTCTTGTCCTGAACGCTTCTTACGAGCCGATTAATGTTTGCGCCGCGCGGCGGGCGCTGGTGCTCGTGCTGAAGGGCGTGGCCATGACGGAAGAGGAGAATGGACACTTTCTACATTCGGCACGGGTCGCGATGCGTTTACCGTCGGTGATCCGGCTGCTGGAGTACCGGCGCATTCCGCACCAGAGCCGGGCGCTGTCGCGAAAAAACATTCTGCTGCGTGATCGGAATACCTGCCAGTATTGTGGGACCGTTTTGCCTTCGAGCGAGTTGACGCTTGACCACGTGATTCCACGCTCGCGCGGAGGTTCGTCTACCTGGGAAAATCTGGTTGCCTGCTGCCATCCGTGCAACCGGCGCAAGGGGAATCAGTTCCCTGCCGAGGCGGGCATGAAGCTGATGCGAGAACCACGCGCATTCAATCTGCACACCAGTCGGCATATTATGCGGTTGATGGGGCGGTCTGACGATAAGTGGCGGAAGTATCTCTTCTATTAAGACCCAACAGCGTGTCATCCCGGCCGTGACCTCGTTACATGTGAAACAACCTAGCAGCTTGTTGAAAGACTCTGTTTGCTCGTGGCGAGAGTCCCGCAGCTAAAGCCGCGATGATTCTGGGAGACTTACGGCGAGGCTTGAAGAGTGTGCGTGAGAGCTCCTCTTTCGCCCCGTTGGGGGGCTGGATCATTTCCCACTTGTACCCACGGCTTACGCCGTGGGCTGTATTCTTTCGCTACTTCGCGGCCAGAAACTGCTGGCCTTGTTCCACTCTGAATCTCCAAAGCGAGATCTCACGCACACACTTGAAGCGGCGCCCTTTCAAAACGAAGATCAGAAAAGAGTTTTTCAGCAGCCTGCCAGGCGCTGCCGGCGTTTGCATAGATCCTTCGCGGCCAAAACGTTCGCTCAGGATGACGACGCTTACTTCGGCGGACTGAGTGGTTGCGCTTTACGACGACTACCATCCGACGCGCAACCGCGGCGTGTCATTCGCAAGAAGAAGACGAGCGTGGCTGCGGGTCCTCGAGCACAGAGCGGCTACTTCTGTGGCGGTTTTTGGTCGGGCGGTTTTTGGTCGGGCGGTTTTTGCTCCGGCGGTTTCTTATCATCCGGCTTCTGATCGGACTTGGGGATTTCTTTGCCCTCGTACAGAATCTTCACGTTGGAGCCGAAACGCTTGTAGTCTTCGTATTTGACGATCTCGCGGATGTGCACGTCTTCCATCTTGAAGTGGAGTTCGTCGTCAGCTTTGGTGTAGACGGGGAACCAGTAGAGGCCGTCGATCTGCTGGCGCCAGGTGGTGAACTTGGGGAAGAGATTTTCCTGATCTCCCCGCTTCTTGACTTCGTTGCAGGGGCGCCCATTGCAAATGTCGGGAACAGTCTTGCCGTAGGTCTTGACGATTTGAAAATCGTGGTCGTCGACCCATACACGTCCCTGGAAATAGCGCTTCTTGCCTTCAATTTTCTTCGGTGCGATATCAAAGACGTAGCAGTGCAGTTCGTCTTCCTGCTGCTGGCCAACATAGAGGATGTTGTATTCAGGTAGATCCTCGGTGGTCAGGACGAATGGCAGGCGGTGGCGGATGTCGGCGAAGTCTTCCTGCGACATGTAAATCTTCTGCAGGTTCGACTGGGGCGCAAACACGACGTTCTCGATGCGCTTGCCCTTATCATCAAAGATGACGTCGAAGACTTCGCGATATTCGCCGTCCACCGTGTCGCCGTCGACGGTTTGGACCTTCACGTCCTGGCGGTAGGTGTACTGATCGCGGGCCTTGGCGAATTCCGTCTCCTTCGCGGCGAAACGCTTGATAATCTCGTCGGGAGTCGTGTCCTTCGGAGGAGCGTTATCGAGCGGGCCCTCCTGAGCGGAGGCAGGGACGACCGCCAGTCCGCCGGTGAGCAGAGTGAGGCAGAAGAAGAGACGAATGATAACCTTCATAGCTCTAGTGTATCGAATCGCGGCGGCAGTAGGGACACCAACGGCGACTCTCTTTTGTGATTCGGTGGGGACTCGATACGTTGCCTGAGTTAGCAGACACCGCGGCGACCCTGCCCTCCAACCCCTCTCCGCTCAGTGAGGCTGGAGGGAGGGTGCTGCAGTTCTGCCGCTAACTTGGATGCCTTCAGGGATAAGAGGTTGCCGTTGGGAAAAAACGGGAAACGCTGAGGAATAGGGCTGTGAATTGTGGGACCTACGGTCAAATGTAGAGGCAGGTTGCGGGCTGGAAGTGAACTCTCGATGAGGCTTTTGGAAGGGCCAGGGTCGAACCATGATTAAGGTCCGGGATGGAAGTCAGGGAGTTTCGTTTGCGGTGAAGGTGCATCCGCGCGCGAAGAAGGATGCCATCACTGGAGAATTCGGGGACGCGCTAAAGGTGTCACTGACTACGCCTCCAGTGGAGGGACGTGCGAATGATGCCTGCATTGAGTTCTTTGCAAAACTTTTGAAGGTGCCGCGATCTTCCGTTACTATTGCGTCCGGTCAGACGAGCCGGAATAAAGTGATTCGCGTTGCGGGCGTGAGCCCGGAGTACGTAATCGATCGGTTGCGCGGATGATCGCGGGCGGGGGGGGTCCACACCTCGCGGGCGGGAGCGCCCGCGCCACACGAACTACAGGAGCCACTTTGACCTTTTCCGAACGTTTCCACGAGATCCTAACCGGATTCGAACGGCCATTCTGGGTTGCCAATATCACCGAAATTTTCGAGCGGCTCGCTTATTATGGAGCGTTCGCATCGCTCGCGTTGTACCTGCAGGAAAAGCTCAATTTCTCCACCGAGCAGACTGGAACGCTCACCGGCATTTTCGGCGGCATGGTTTGGTTTCTCGCGATTTTCGGTGGCGCCGTTGCCGATCGCCTTGGCTTTCGGCGCGCTCTTTCGGTGGCCTATTTCATTCTGGGGATCGCGTATTTTCTGATTGGATCGATTGGGGCATCATGGCTTGCGCCGATGCGTAATGCCGTCCCTCTCGGGCTGTTTGTAGGATTCATTCTGATTCTCCCCGCGCTCGGCATCTCACTAGTCAAACCGTGCGTCGTAGGCACGACGGCGCGGGCTTCAAAAGAGAACGTTCGTTCCATCGGCTATTCGATCTATTACACGATGGTCAATGTCGGCGGGGCGGCCGGACCGTTCTTTGCGTCGTGGGCTCACCGTCATCTGGGCGTCGAGAATGTTTACCGCGTAGTAGCGGTAGGCGTGTTTGCGATGTTCTTTGTCGTGCTGATCTTCTTCCGCGAACCACGGCAACCCGGCGACGCGCCTCCTCCCTCAATCTCGCAAGTCGCCCGTAATTTCTGCGTGGTGGTGGGCAATTACAAGCTTGTACTGCCCACGCTTGCCGTCGCACTGGCCCTCCGAATTGCGCTCTGGGTCAGGCCGGAGTGGTCCATCCCATGGTGGATCTGGCCGGCGCTCCTGGTTGTAGCACTCGCAGGCATCAGCCGTTTCATGTGGTTCCTCGTAATCTTCACTGGGTACTGGGTAGTGTTTTGGCAGCAGTACATCAGCCTGCCCGGTTACATTCATGGCTACATCAATTCGAATGCCGACGTCGAGATGATCCTAATTACGGATGGATTGACTGTCATCTTCCTGACTCTGGTGGTGAGCCTGCTGACACGGAAGATTCCAGCCTTCGCAGCGGTCATTCTGGGCACGGTGGTCACATCTTTGGCGTGGGTCATTCTCGCTCTGCGACCGACGGTGTGGGGCGTGATTCTTTCTCTGTTTGTGCTCGCGCTGGGCGAGATCACCCAAGCTCCTCGCTACTATGATTACATCTCGCGGCTAGCCCCCAAGGAGCAGCAAGGAACGTACATGGGCTTCGCGTTTCTGCCGATCGGCATTGGATCGCTGATCGGGGGTTGGTTCGGAGGAACGCTCGTCCACCATTTCGGGGAAGTACAGCATCGGCCGGCAATGATCTGGTGGTGTGTGACGGGGGTCGGAGTAACCACAGCAGTCCTGCTATGGATTTATGACCGCTTCGCACGGCGAGAAGGGGGAGCAGTGGCTTGACTTCCTCACACCCAAGGAGCATCATTCGCCCCCAGTTAGCGAATCGCAAGGAGGCTCTATGCCACATTACCTGCAGCAAGTTGCGTATTCTCAGCAAGGATGGGAGGCGCTGGTTGCGAATCCGCAGAATCGAATAGAAGCAGTGCGGCCTGCGATTGAGAAGCTGGGAGGCAAGATCGAAGCGGCGTGGTTTTCGTTCGGAGACTACGACGTGATCGTCATTGCTGATTTGCCCGACAACGTGAGCGCCGCCGCAATCGCCATGGCGTTCGCAGCGGGCGGAGCTTGCAAATCGGTGCAGACGACTCCACTGATCTCTCCCGAAGAGGCTACGCAGGCTTTGCGCAAGGCAAAGGAATGCGGGTATCGTCCGGCGACGGGACGTGCCGCGTAAGGTTGGGACAAACCTCGATGATTAAGCGGCGGCCTTGACTGGCCGCCTTTTTGTCTGGGTATAACTTCAGCGAATGATGCCCTCTCCGAAAGCAACTCCGGAAGCAGTAGCTACACAAATTCGCCGTGCGCTGAAAGATGGTGGCTCAGCCGAGCACTCCGCGGGAGTGCAGTGGTTCTTCAAAGACGAGATCAAGTCGCACGGGTGGTATACGGCTGCATTGAGGCGAGCGGTTCGGCGATGCCGGCGTGAGATTTTGCGCGAGCACGACTTTGCGTTTCTGACCGAAGTGGCGGACGAGCTGTTCTCGGGTTCCGTACTCGAGGAAAAGATTGCCGCTGTGTTTCTGCTCGAAGCGCTGGACTCGCAATGCGATGACCGCGAGTTTGAGATGTTTGAATCGTGGCTGGACCGGATCAGCAGTTGGGCCGATCATGACGGGCTTGTGCACTGTCTGATTGCGCCGATGGTGGCGGCAAAAGCAGCGCGGACGAAATCTGTGTTTCGGTGGGCAAAGTCTGATGATCGCTGGCATCGACGGGCGGCTTGCGTGGCGTTGATTCGCGGGGCCCGGGCAAAGAAGTTCTTTCCCGAGATCGTTAAGTTGTCCGATTCGCTGCTCGGCGATAAGGACGACATGGTGCAGAAGGGGCTCGGATGGCTGTTGCGGGAGACGGCGAAGTTCGATGCGAAGCGGACGGTGCCGTATTTGATGAAGATTCGCGGACGGGCACCTCGGCTGGTGTTGCGAACGGCGTGCGAGACATTGCCGATGGCGGCGAAGCGGAGGATTCTGGCTGCGGAGAAGACATAACCCGAGTTCTGTTCGTGACAGGACTCGGCTCTATCTTGCTGGCTCAAAACATGGGTCGAGCTTCGCTCGACCGGACAGCCGAGGCGGCTGTCCCCACATAAGTCTTTCTCGACGGAGCTGATTCTTCCGTCAGATCGTCGCGATTCGCTCAAATCCTTTCTCTTGATTACAATAGGGGTTTGCCTATGAACCTGCCGGCCATACAGTCTGCGCTGCGCGAACGCAATATCGACGCGTGGCTGTTCTACGACCACCATCACCGCGATCCGATCGCGTATCGCGTACTCGGGCTGCCTACGAGTTTGATGGTGACGCGGCGCTGGTTCTACCTGATCCCGGCGGAGGGCGAGCCGGTTAAACTGGTTCACAAGATTGAAGCGGGGCATCTCGATTCCCTTCCCGGCAAGAAGCATCAGTACTCAGGGTGGCAGGAACTGTTTGACCAGTTGAAGTCGATCCTGGCCAAGTACCTTGATCTGGCGATGCAATACTCGCCGAACAACAGCGTATTCACGATTTCGCTGGTGGATGGTGGAACCATCGATCTGCTGCGCGGCCTGGGGAAAAATATCGTGAGCTCCGCCGACCTGGTGGCGCAATTCGAATCCACCTGGAGCGATGAACAGATTGCGTCACATTATGCGGCCCGCGACAGCGTCGATTCCATTGTTGCCGAGTCGTTCAAGGAGATCGGTCGCCGGGTGCGCAATGGGGGAACGAAGGAGCACGAGGTTCAGCAGTGGTTCATGGAAGCCTTCGGGCGCGAGAGCCTGCTGACGGTCGATCCACCGATCGTGGCCGTGAATTCCAACGCCGGCAATCCGCATTACGAGCCGCATGCCAGCCATCCGGTGGCGATTCACGAGGGCGATCTGGTGCTGCTTGATGTTTGGGGCAAGAAGAATACCCCGAATGCGGTGTACTACGACATCACTTGGATGGGCTTTGTGGGCGGTGCGCCGTCACAGCGGATGCGTGAAGTGTTCGAGATTGTTCGCGATGCCCGCGATGCCGGAGTGAGAACCGTGCTTGACGCCGTGAACGCGGGCCGCCGCATTGCCGGGTGGGAAGTCGACCGCGCTACCCGCGGACACATCAAGAAGGCGGGATACGGCGAATATTTCATTCACCGCACGGGACATTCGATCGGGACTGACGTCCATTCCAATGGGGCCAACATGGATGATCTCGAGATCCATGACGAGCGCCAGATTCTTCCAAATTCCTGCTTCTCGATTGAACCCGGCATCTATCTTCCGGAGTTTGGTGTACGCACTGAAGTGAACGTGCTGGTGCGCGCCAAATCGGCGGAAGTCACGGGAAAAATTCAGCGCGAGATTGTGACCATCTGAATGGCTAATTCCACTACTGAAAAATCCAAAGCTGCTCCGGCGGAGCAGATCACAGCGATGGCCGTGCTTGCCCCTGCCGTAGGATGGCTGATCCCGGGCGCGGGACACATGATCCAGAAGCGCTGGATTCGCGGGATCTTGCTCCTCGTCTCGATCGTCACCCTTTTCTTGCTGGGACTGGCGATGCAGGGGCGGATTTATAAGGCAAATGGCGGGGACATTCTCGATATTCTGGGATTTATTGGGGATGTGGGTGCGGGCGGGCTTTACCTTCTTTCGTTGGCGATGGACTGGGGGCAGGGGGCCATCGCGTTCGCGACGGCGGACTACGGCACGAAGTTTATGATCGTCGCGGGACTGCTGAACTTTATTGCGATCGCCGATGCGTATCACATTGCCATTGGGAAGAAACAATGAAGACGCTTTCAGCCATCAGCCGTCAGCTATCAGCTCAACCTTTTTCGCGGGGATTCATTCGGTGACGATTACTCTCAATCACTTCAGCGCGGCGCTTGTCTTTTCCTTCTTCGCTTCCATCGTGTTTGGGATCACGCATCGTGATAATGCACGCGACATGGTGCGTTACGGAGCATATTGCTTTGTGATGTTTCTCGGCGGTGTGCTCGTGGCCGGGTGGGCGATGTGGGTCTTGAAGAGATAGGACACCGGACCTCGGGCGTCGGACCTCGGCCCTGCGCCTCAGCCTTAGAGATCATCTCCACGCAGACTACATCCTTAACGTCAGCTTTGATCCCTTAGGGCTGAGGGCCAAGGTCCGACGCCTGCACTTAGCCTTCCCAGACGAACGCGTCGAAGACTCTCTTTGAATCGAAATTCAACCTGCGATAGAGGGCGACGGCGCGCGCATTGGCTTCTGTCACCGTTAGCGAGAGCATGAAGAAATTTCGTTTGCGCAGATTCAACTCCGTCGCCGCCAGCAGCGACTCTCCTATGCCTCGCCCGCGATAGTCCGGCAACACACAGACCTGGGTCACGTGGCCGACATCGTGGCGAACGCGCGAACAAAGGATGAGGCCAATCAGGCTTCTGGACTTGCGATCGATTGCGACGAAAGACGACTCTGGATCGAAGACTCCGCAGCCGGGGAAGCGCACGATGTTATTCAAAAAGCGCAGCGATCCGCTGAGTGTGTGGTACTGGTCGTTGATTTGCGCGTCGACATGCCCGCGGTATGCTGCAGTGATCACCGCGGCGGAGGGCTGGTAATCGGCTTCGGCCCAGGGGCGGATTTCGACGTCAGCATGGGCGGCAAGGTTCGGCGGAGTCGATTTTGCGAAACCTAGAACCATGAACAGTCGCGGATGGCGCTGGAAGCCGGTTTCGAGGAAAGGACGCGAAACCACATTCGCTTCGTGAGCCAGCAATTGCGCTTCTACGCGATGAATTCCGGGTGACTGCTGCAACGTCTCGATGACGTGGGTCAGCAAGTTGATTTCGACCTTGCGGGCGTCGGGCAGGCGAGTTCCATTCGTGACGTAGAGGTCGCCGATGACTCCCTTGCTGCCTTCGTACACGAAAAACGAATAACCAAAGACGCGACCGCGGTCCACGGCCGCGTAACCCGGCAGGATCTTCGCGTCCACGTAGCGAAGGATCATTTCCGCCGAACTGGTGTAATCCCAGGAGAGGAGGCGCGACCAGAGTTGCGTCTCGTCATCGAGAAGGGGACGCAAATCCAGGGAAGAAAAATGCCTGAGGTCGAGGATCTCCAAAGGGCTCCTGCTGCGGCATGCGCTGGCAGACAGCGGCAAAGACCGCAGCGAAAATCGAGTGTAGATGGTTCGCCCCGGCAGAGGCAAACAACGGGAACAATCGGGAGCAACAGGCAGCAATCGCCCGACACGGTACGCGGTCCCGATCACGCTTCGCTGTGATGGACGTCACTGCCAGGACTTCCGCAGCGCGTAATCACGGGCACGCAAGGCAACCTGAATTGTCCGTAACCTAAGGAAAATACAGTGGTTGTGACTGGTGCGGCAGAGAGTAGTCTCGTGCTTCTCCTCACCCCCTCTTGTGACTGCCATCACACCATCTCCACGTCCTTCCCCGGCATAATCACATCCTCCGCAGTTGAAATACCCGGAGTGATCGTAACTCCTAGCTGGGGGATCTCGTGGCAAAAGGACGTGTTTCGATCGTGGTTGAGCGGTGTAAGGCCTGTGGGTTCTGCGTGGAGTTTTGTCCTACCCACGTGCTGGAGCTTTCGGGCGCCTTCAATTCGAAGGGCTATCATCCACCGCACGTGGTGCATCCGGAAAAGTGCAGCGGATGCGACCTGTGCGGGATGTACTGCCCGGATTTCGCGATTTACGGGACGAAATCGGCTGAGGCGAAGTCTGCCGACGCCGCCGGAGGTGAGAAATGAAAGCTGACCCTGATGGAGTGTTGACGGGCACTCATTTCATCGATGGCGATCATGCCTGCTGCGAGGGGGCGCTGGCGGCGGGTGCGCGGTTCGCGGCTGGATATCCCATCACGCCTTCGACGGAAGTTGTGGAACGTTTCGCGGCGCGTGTGCCCATGGTGGGTGGGTGCTTCATCCAGATGGAAGACGAACTTGCGGCTTCGATCGCTTCGCAAGGCGGCGTGTGGGGAGGAGCCAAAGCATTTACGGTGACTTCGGGTCCGGGCTTCTCGTTGATGATGGAACACATTGGATACGCGGCGATGACAGAGACGCCATGTGTTTTCGTCGACGTGCAACGCGGTGGACCTTCGACCGGATTGCCCACGCTTCCCGCGCAGGCGGACATGATGCAGGCGCGTTGGGGATCGCACGGCGACTACGAGATCATCGCGCTCTGCCCGAACTCTCCGCAGGAGTGCTTCGATCTGACGATCAAGGCGTTCAACCTGGCGGAAGAATTCCGCGTGCCGGTGATGTTCATGATGGACGAAGTTGTGGGCCACATGACGGAGAAAGTCGTGATTCCGCCGGCTGATGAGATTGAAGTTGTGCCGCGCAAACACACACGCAAGTCCGTGGAAGAGTACCTGCCGTACGCCACAAACGGCGACATGGTGCCGGAGATGGCGCACGCGGGCGAGGGCTACAAGTTTCATATCACGGGCCTGACGCACGACGAGCGCGGCTATCCCAATATGACGCCGCAAACACAGGACAAGCTGGTGAAGCGCCTGCAGAACAAAATTCGGGTGGCAGCGGATCGCATCTGCATGGTTGAGGAAGATAGGCTGGAAAATGCTGATGTCGTGGTGGTCTCTTACGGGATCACGTCGCGGGTGGCGCAGCGGGCGATTGATATGGCGCACGAGCGCGGATTGAAAGTGGGCAAGCTGCGACTCATCACTGCATGGCCTTTCCCTGACAAAAAGATCGTCGAACTGGCGGCACGGGTGAAAGCGTTTGTCGTGCCGGAACTGAATCTCGGACAGATGGTGCGTGAAGTCGAGCGCGCCGCGGCGGGTAAAGCAAAAACGATCGCGGTGCCGCATGCCGGAGGCGGAGTCCATAACCCCGAGGAGATTCTCAATGCCATCGTGGAGGCAAGCCGATGCTGAATGTTGTCGACGACACGGTTAATCCTGTGGAACCGTTTCTGCGTACCGATCGCATGCCACACATCTGGTGTCCGGGATGCGGCATTGGGACAACGGTGAATTCGTTTGCGCGCGCGCTGATTGATTCTCAAATCGATCTTGAGTCGCTTGCCCTGGTCTCGGGCATCGGCTGTACCGGGCGGGTTGCAGGCTATGTGAAACTCGACTCGTTTCATACCACGCATGGGCGCGCGATCCCGTTTGCGACTGGCCTGAAGCTGGCAAATCCTAAATTGAATGTTGTGGTCTACTCCGGCGACGGCGATCTCTCCGCGATCGGCGGCAATCACCTGATCCACGCAGCGCGGCGCAATATCGACCTCAAGGTCATCTGTGTGAACAACCTGATTTACGCGATGACGGGTGGACAGACTGCGCCGACGACGCCGGGACACGCAACGACCTCGACAAATCCCTACGGCACCTTCGAGCCGGCTTTCAACCTGCCGCACCTGGTCGAGGCGGCTGGCGCAGTCTACGTGGCGCGCTGGACTACGTTTCACGTGCGTCAACTTGCACGATCGATCAGCGAGGCTTTTCAGAAGAAAGGATTCTCATTCATCGAAGTCATCTCGCCGTGTCCGACGCTTTACCAGCGCCGCAACAAGATGGGGGACGGGCTCGACACGATGAAGTACTACAAAGAGAAGAGCAAGGTGAAGAACGGAGCGCCCACAAGTGAAGTTGGACTGACGCTTAACGGCGAGATCGCGGTCGGAAAGTTCGTGGACCGCGATCGGCCTGACTATCAGTCGATGATGCGCGCGCAGTATGTCGAATCGCTGGGTGATCGCTACGTTGAGATGACAGATCCGGAAGAACCGGAAATGGAGTGCGTATGCGGCTGACCGAAATTCGAGTTGCGGGCTTCGGGGGACAAGGAGTCATTCTTTCGGCAGTGGTGCTGGGCAAGGCGGCGTCGATTTATGAAAACGGTTTCGCCACCATGACGCAGAATTTCGGCCCTGAGGCCCGCGGCGGCGCTTGCAGCGCGCAGCTTGTGATCTCCGACGAACCGGTACTGTATCCGTATCTGACTCAGCCCGACATGATGGTGATCATGTCACAGGAGGCTTACAACCGGTTCGCTGGCCAACTGAAACCTGGCGGCTTGCTGATCGTTGAAGAAGATCTGGTGCGCGTCTCCAACCTCAATCGCGACAAGAAGGTTTACAGCATTCCAGCCACGCGGTTCGCGGAAGAACTCGGCAAACGGATGGTGCTGAATGCAGTGATGGTTGGGTTCTTCACTGCAGTTACGAAGCTTCTCGGCGCGGATAGCGTGCGCAAAGCCGTGGCTGACTCGGTGCCGGCAGCCTTCCGTGAATTGAATCTGAAGGCATTCGAAAAGGGATTCGATTACGGCAACACAACACTGGCAGGGACGCCTGCGAGGGCGGAACTGGAAGAGCTAGTGACGGAAGAATAGCCACCGCCGCTCTCACGATGTGCAACTGTGTTCCCTGTTGATTGGCAGGCGCGGCAGAATCTGCTTGCTACACTTCCGCACGATCGCACTCACTGCTCTCGATTGAGATCTCAAAACCTAAGCACTGAGGCTCAGATCGCGTCATGGTGCGTCGCGGCTGTGTACCTTAGTTGCTAGTAGTTCCTGTCCCAGTGGAACTTGCCTCCACTGGGTGAGACACGATAAGTTTTGCGCAGGTTGTTCCATTCTGGTCGTGTTTTAGAAAATCACTGAGCGCCACTTCTGATTCGCCACGTCTGCTTCCGGGCCCGCGTTTGACTGCCTGGACGACATGCTTCGTCCCCCACTCCGAAATCGCATAGCGATTTCGAAGAAAGGAGCATTCATCCATGGAACCGGCACTAGGACCCTCGTAGACCTGTTCTTTCTCACCAAACACATTCCGTTTCACGACGGAGTGTCAGTAGCAAAACGTCACCGCCTGAGTCGCGCGCGGTTCGGGAGAGGTGTCGTCATATCCCCCAAATTGAGGAGTGATTAATGAAAAGAGCTGTATTCGCGACCTTATTGCTGATTCTGACGTTCTCGATGTCCATGGCCGCGCAATTGCCCAACTACACCCTGGCCGATGTGGCCAAACATAATTCTTCCACCGATTGCTGGATCGTTCTGAACAGCACAGAAGTTTATAACGTGACATCCTTCCTGTCGGTGCACCCGGCCGGAGCGGCTCCGATCACGCCCTATTGCGGGAAGGACGCGACAACGGCATTCAACAACGTAGGCCACTCGTCGTCGGCAGTGGCGATGGAAGCAACCTACCTGATAGGCAACCTGGTGGCCTCAGCCATTAGCGTGAGCGTATCGCCGACCACGGCTACAGTTGCGACGGGACAGACGCAGAGCTTTACGGCGACTGTTACCGGCTCGACGCAGGGCGTGAAGTGGAGTTCAACCAGCGTTGGAACGGTCGATCAGAATGGCTTGTTTACAGCCGTCACTGCTGGTACAGGGACGGTCACGGCAACCTCGATCGAGGATACGACGAAGTCCGCAACCGCTCAGGTCACAGTCACGTCTGGTGGTGGAGGCGGTGGTGGCGTGTCCGTGAGCCTTACCCCGGTGACGGCAAGCGTGAGCGTGGGAGGAACACAGCAGTTCACTGCTAACGTCACAGGCTCGTCGTCAGGTGTCACTTGGACCGTAACCGGAGCTGTGGGCACAGTGGACACAAACGGGATGTTCACTGCGACCAAGGCGGGCATGGGAGTAGTGAAAGCCACATCCGTGTCGGATCCGACGAAATCGGCAAGCGCAACGGTGTCGGTGACACAATCTGGAGCAGCCTGCTCGCTGACGAGCGCGAAGGGTAGTTTCAGCATCAACTGCATCCCGGCCAGCGCCATACCTTCCGCTCGCTACACCTGCACAGCCAAAACGAGTGGCAACTCGACTGTGGTACAGTGCCGGTCTGGCAGCGGCAGCGGAGGCCGAGGCGGGGACGACTAATCGCTGAAAGATCGTTTGTCCCAGGTGAAAAGGGTTGCTGGAAAAGAAACTCTGCCAGCGACCCTCTTACGGGGAGTTGCGGAGGCTTATGCCTCTGTAACTCCCCATTCTCGTATCGGCAGGGAAGTTAACGGCTGGCGGGAGCAGCAGCGATCCAGTAATAGTCCAGATTTTGGGGGGCGTAGTGGCCAAGCGACGAAACCCGCCGTCCTCTGGTCCACTCGGTCACATTCGGCTTCCAGTTTGGGGCGGCGACAAGCAGATGCTCGCTGGCGGGAATGTTTCCCGTCTCGTAGCGCGAGATGATCTGGTCACGATAGAACTCCAGTCCGTACTCGACCTCGCGTGAGACTCCGCATACCGCGAGGGGCAGCTTGTGAGTCTCCATACTCGCCAACTCCACCACCACGGGACGCGTCGATAGTTTCTGGTCGATCGCGGTCGTCCCCAGCTTGAGCACCGCTGCGACCGCGAGCACCACTGGGATCAGGGTGACGAAGCGCGCCATGCGCCATTGCAGGCCCGCGAGGGTTAGCGCAATGCCGATTGTGAGCACCAACGCGATTGCCAGCGCGATCCATAACGGGCGGCCGGCCGGCAAACGATGCTGGATGACGATATAGCTCATCAGAACTGCTGGAACGATCGGAGCACAGGTTATGAGTGCGTGCAGAATTGCCATCCACTTCGGCAGCGGCGCTTGCTGCTCGAGTTGCTGGCGGAGATAGTCCGAGAGCAAGACCACGCCCGCCGGCACGGCGGGAAGAATGTAGCCGGGAAGCTTCGATCGGGAAATGGAGAAAAAAAGCACCGGCACGATCAGCCAGCAACAGGCAAAGATCCGGAATTGCAATTCGAGGTCGGGTGCGCTTCTGCGTTCTGCCCACCAGACGCGGACCGATTGCGTGAACGCCACAATCACAAAGGTTATCCAAGGTACCAAGGCCAGCAGAATGACCGGAACGTAGTACCAGAAGGACTCGGGATGATGGTAGAGATTGGTCGAAAAGCGAGCGAGATTGTGCTCCAGAATGAATTCACGGAAGAACTGCGGATTGCGCATCTGGACGGCGACGTACCAGGGGAGCGCGACTGCCAGGAATAAGAGAATGCCCGGGACCCACAGAGTTCGTAGGATCAGTCGTATCTCGCGCACCGCGATGCAATAAAGCACGATCACAGCCGCAGCCAGAAACGGTGCCACTGGACCCTTGGCCAGCATTCCCAGGGCCATGAATAAGTAGAATCCGGCAAGAAAGATTCGCTTGCCGCTCTCGCGCCAAGCCCACCATACGAGCATTCCGATCGCAAACGCGGCCGTAAGCGTGATGTCCATGGAGGCGGCGCGGGCATAGCCGATGATTCCCGCGCAGGAAGCCGCAATGAGGGCAGCGTCGACCGCCACAGCAGACCGAAACTTTCGAAAGAACAGGTAGATGGCAACGACGAGGAGAGTCGCATCGATCGCCGAAGGAATGCGCGCCGCGGCATCGCTCACGCCGAGTACGCTGTAAACGAGCATGGCTTGCCAGTAGTAGAGTGGCGGCTTCTCGAGCCAGGCGTGGCCGCCCAGCGTTGGCGTGATCCAGTCGCGTTGTTCCAGCATCTCACGCGCAACCTGGGCGTAGCGCGGCTCATCGGCGCCAATCAGTCCAAACTGTTTGATTCCGTAGAAGAAGAGGAAAGTGCAGAAGCCGGCGAGGAGCAGGACGTCTGTGCGGGTGCGAGCGGTCATGAGATTTCAGATTGCAGATTCTAGATTGCAGATTTCAGAATTGAAAGCGATAAGCGATGGGCTCAATCTGCAATCTGCAATCTAGAATCTGCAATCGAGAGTTATTGTACGGAAGGTCCGCGACCTAGCTGGAGAATTACTGCACGCACCGCCTCGACCAACGGGCCGTCGAGGGAACATCCGCTGGCGCACTCGTGGCCACCGCCACCGAAGCTTTCGGCTACGCGGGCTACGTCGAGTTTGCCCTTGCTGCGCAAACTGACGCGGTAGCGGCCATCGGGCAACTCGCGGAAGAATGCGGCCACTTCGACGCCACCGATGGAAAGAACATAATTCACCAGCCCCTCGCAATCTTCTTCAATGGCGCCGCACCGTTCCATTTGTTTCCGCGTTACCCAGGCATAGCCAACGTTGCCCTCGACGTTAAGATTGCGCAGGGCTTCGCCGAGCAGCCGGATCTTGGCGACGGAATGCGCGAAGTAAATTCCGCGCGCGCAGTGTGCCGGATCGGCTCCTGCGAGTACGAGTTCGCGGGCCAGAGCGAATGTATTGTCGTTCGTTCCCTGGAACATGAACGATCCGGTATCCGTCATCAAAGCGGTATACAGACAGGTTGCGATTTCCGGGGAGAACTTCGCACCCGCATGCCGCGCCAAGCGGAACACCATTTCGGCGGTCGCGACGGCATGGGGATCAATCCAGTTCACGTGGGCAAAAGGACGGCCGCTGACGTGATGGTCGATGCTGATCAGGACTCGATCTTCCAGTCCCTCGAGCCGCGTGCGATGGATGCTGTCACACTCGAGAATGATCGCCGCCTCATAGCTGCCGGTCACGCGGCTTGATTGCAACACTTGATCGGCAAATGGCAGGGAGCGATAGATCCGGGGAACGCCGTCGTGGAGCACCACATCGGCCTGCTTTCCCATTTCGCGCAGCACCTGGCAGCAGGCGAGGGCCGACCCGATTGCGTCTCCGTCCGGGCGGGCGTGCGACGTCAGCACGAATCGCTCGTGTTGTCCGATCTGCCGGAGTACATCCTCGAGCATATTGTTAGGCCTGCTCTCCGCTGGATTCCTTGTGGGGCTTGCGTCTTCTTTTTTCCCGCTGCAACAATTCCTCGACCCGAGCTTTCGCCTGTTCGGCGCGATCCAAGCGGAAGTACAGCTCGGGGGCTCGCCGGATCCGCAACCGCTCTACCAACTCGTGACGGATATATTCGCGCGCCGCTTCCAGTCCTTCTATACTCCTATCGGCTTCCGCGTCGTCGCCCTCCACATTGACCCAGACCTCGGCGGATCTTCCATCGTCCGCGACGTGGACCGAGGTCACACTCACCAGGCCGATGCGCGGGTCAGCCAGTTCCCCTTCCACCAGAGTTTCGATCTCTTCGCGAAGGGCCTCGCCGACCCGTCCGCGATGGTGCTTCAGCCCACGCTTCTCCACGACTCCACCTTAGGTAAAACGGTTGAGAATATCAGAAAATTGGATGCCGGTGTTGGGCTAAGCGCAACTGGATGAGGCTATTGTCCACCGGTTTTGGCAGGAGGCGGTAAGTACGGAGGTAACAACGTGTTAGGGGGTGTTGAGAAAGGCAGCAGAAGTTTGAGCTGCGACAAGGACTAGGGCGTCGAGGGTTGTGGCCATTCCGCCTCGCTTCGCTTTGGCGGGACAGCCGAGGCGGCTGTCTCTACGTGATTGTGGGTTTATAAGAATTCCAGGAAGGAATCGGCAACTTCTGCGCCGTTATTGTTTGCGATGCGGGTGGCGGCGCGTTCCACGTTTTTCATCAGGCCGTCGAGATAGTCGCGCGAGTGGGAGATGCTGACTACGCCGATGGTGGCGCGATTCCACAGTTCGGCGCCGTCGAGTTCGGCAATGGAAACGTTGAAGGTTGTGCGCAAACGGTCTTTCAGGCTGCGGACGACCTGGCGCCGGTCTTTGATCGACTGGGCGGCTTCGATATGGAGTTCGAGGGTGAGGAACGCGATGGGCATGCAGTTCTCAGTTCCCAGTTCTCGGTTCTCAGTAAAACCGTAAAACTGAGAACTGAGAACCAAGAACTGAGAACGCCTGTTACGCGATCACTTCCGCCGCGACGCGGGTGGTGGTGAAGGCCTCGATCACGTCGCGCGCCTTGATGTCGCCGTAGTTCGCGATCGAGATGCCGCACTCCATGCCGTTTGTAACTTCCTTGGCGTCGTCTTTGAAGCGGCGGAGCGATCCGATTTTGCCCTTGAAGACAACCACGTTGTCGCGCAGCAGGCGAACTTCGGCATCGCGCTTGATGAGGCCATCGATCACGCGGCAACCGGCCACCGTTCCCACTTTCGGGATGCGGAAGGTTTCGAGCACCTCGGCGCGTCCCTGGTAGGTTTCTTTGATGGTCGGTTCAAGCAGGCCGCTCATGGCGCGCTTGATCTCGTCTTGCAACTCGTAAATGATCGAGTGCAGGCGGATGTCGACTTCTTCCTGCTCGGCCAGTTCCTGCGCCTTGCGCTCCGGACGCACGTTGAAGCCGATGATGATGGCGTTCGATGCGGACGCCAGCAGCACGTCGGTTTCGGTGATGGCGCCGACACCGGAACGCAGCAGCTTTAAGCGAACCTTGTCGTTCGAGAGCTTCGAGAGCAGGTCGCTGAGCACTTCCACCGAGCCCTGTACATCGCCCTTGAGGATGATGTTGAGTTCCTTCGTGCCGGCAGTCTTAATCTGCTCTGCCAGTCCTTCGAGCGAGACGCGCGAACTCTTGGCCAGCGCGGCTTCTCGGGCTTTCTGCTCGCGGTATTCGGAGATGCCGCGGGCTTTGTCGCGATCGGCCACGACTACGAATTGATCACCGGCTTGCGGCAAACCTTCAAGTCCCAAGATTTCGACCGGGGTCGAAGGCGGGGCCGATTCGAGGGCTGCGCCGCGATCGTCGAACATGGCGCGCACCTTCCCGAAGACGTTGCCAACGACAAAGTTATCGCCGGCGTTGAGCGTGCCGTTCTGCACGAGCACGGTGGCAACAGGTCCGCGACCGCGATCGAGTTTAGCTTCCAGCACAACTCCCGTGGCAGCACGCTCAGGCGTGGCTTTCAACTCTGCCAGATCCGCGACCAGGCAGATCATTTCCATCAGCAGGTTCAGATTCGTTTTCTTCTTCGCGGAGACATCGACGAAAACCGTTTTGCCGCCCCAATCTTCCGGAACCAAACCACGATCGGCCAGCTGTTTCTTGACTCGATCGGGCAGAGCGTCAGGCTTATCGATCTTATTGACGGCGACGATGATCGGCACTTCGGCAGCGTGCGCGTGATCGATGGCTTCAAGCGTCTGCGGCATGACACCGTCATCGGCGGCAACAACCAGCACAACGATGTCAGTCGCCTTGGCGCCGCGCGAACGCATGCGGGTGAAGGCTTCGTGACCCGGCGTATCGAGGAACACGATCTCGCGTCCAAAGGCGGGAGACTCGGTGTCAGTGATACGCACCTTGTAGGCGCCGATGTGCTGCGTGATGCCACCGGCTTCGCCTCCGGCGACGTTGCTTAGACGAATCGAGTCAAGCAGCGTGGTTTTGCCATGGTCGACATGGCCCATGATCGTAACCACGGGCGGACGCGGCGTTGCCTCAATTGCGGATTCCTCTCCGCCGCCAGCGGCAGCATCGATGTCTTTCGACGCCTGCTCTTCGAACGTAATCACATTGGTGTCGGCGCCGAAGAACCGCGCCATTTCGCTGGCGAGTTCCGCATCGAGCGTCTGGTTGATGGTGGCGAATACGCCGCGCGACAACAGGCGCGAAATCAGATCCTTCGCACGGATGTCGAGCTTCTCGGCCAGATCCTTTACGCTGATGCCTTCGGTGATCGTGATATTGCGGGTGATCGGCATCGGCTCGTTCGACACCACCATGCGCGGCGGCGGAACGTAGCCCTTCATTGGACCTTCTTTGACTCCGCGCGGAACGTAGCGCTGTCCGGGCCTGCGCGCAGGCGCACCGGGACGGCTTCCCGGACGAAGCGGTCCGGGTGGAGGAAGCCCTGGACCAACTCCAATCGGACGCGGCCCAGTCGGGGCCGAGCGCGTGGGATGCATAGGACGGCGCTCGCCGGGGCGAAGCGGCGGACGCGTTCCACCAGGTCCTGGCGCTCCCTGCGGCCGGGGACGCTGAAAAATCGGCTGACCCGGAACGGGCCGTCCGGGCGCAGGACGCATTGTTCCCACCGACGCTCCTGCTTGCGCGGTTGGGGCCGGCGGAGCAGGGCGCGGAGGCGGAGCCTTATAAACCGGACGTGGTCCGGTCTGGGGAACAATCATGCGGGGCGCAGGTGCTTGCGGCGTGGCAGCAACCGGCGGAGCGGCTGGACGCGGCGCGCTCGGAGCCGCTGGAGCAGCAGGCGATGCAGAGGCCGTCATGGAGGGCGCCGCAGGTGCAGGTGGAGTTACCAGAGCTGCGGGCGGCGCTACGGGGCGAGCCGGTGGCGCAGCTGCTGCCGGGGCCGCAGGTGGCGCAGGCGGCGCAACAGGAACGGCAGGCTTCTCAGCCGCCGGCGGAACGACCACGGGTCGCGCAGCAGGAGCGGGCGGCTGCGGAGCGGAAACCGAAACTGGCGGGGTGGGCGGAGCCGCGGCCTGGACAGGCTTGGCCGGCGGAGCCACGACTGTTGGCTTCGGCGGAACCGCTGGCGCCACGGGACGCGCCAGTGGCGCAGCCGCAGCTTCTTTCTTCTGCGTGATCGCCTTTAGCACATCGCCGGGACGGGAAATGTGCGACAGATCAATCTTGGTCTTGATTTCTTCTTCGCCGCGCAGTGTGCGCGCCGAGCGCGCAGACGACGACTGCGCTTCCGACGAGCCGCGGATGTGGGCTCGCACTTTTTCTGCTTCGTGGTCCTCCAGCGAACTGGAATGGGTCTTCTTCTCCGTCACCCCGACGAGCGGTAGCGCATCGAGAATGGCTTTGCTTTTAACTTCCAGCTCCCTGGCGAGATCGTTGATTCGAACCTTACTCATCCGGCCTTTCTGTTTCCCCGCGTTGTGCTAGGTCTTCATCGCAGCCTCACGGAGTCAGCTTCTTGGACTCGCACGCAATCGAACTTTCGTGTGCGTGCCATGATTATTCGGTTGTTTTTTGAGCTGTACCCTCATCGGGCACAGGCTCACCTTCATTACTTACGGATTCCGTTTCGCCGGTTGGCTCAGACGGTGCGGCTTCGCCTGCCTCGACTGCAGCTTCGGCGGATGCTTCTTCGGGAGCGGCTTCTGCCTCAGCGGCTTCAGCCTCAACGGCACCCTCCGCGCCTGCTTCCAGGCTTGCGAAATAATTATTGACCGCAAGGCTGATTTTTTCCACTGTCTTCGGCCCGATGCCTTCGATGGCTTCGAGTTGCTCTGGGGTCATATCAGCGAGGGCTTCTACCGTGGTCACGCCGGCCGCAGTCAATTTCTCGAGCACACCTTCACCCAGTCCCGGAACGTTCTCGAGCGGAGTGGTAGCCTGCGGGACCATCGCCGCCATCTGCAGTTCGACTTCCTGGCGCTTCTCTTCCTCACTCTTGATGTCGATCTTCCATCCGAGCAGCTTGGCTGCAAGACGGACGTTCTGACCCTTCTTGCCGATGGCAAGCGAAAGCTGGCTGTCGTCGACCACGACTTCCAAATGCTTTTCCGCACTGTCGACCACCGTGACGCGGCTAACCTTCGCCGGCTGCAATGCCTTCTCGGCGAACGTAACGGCATCTTCGTGATACTCGATGATATCGATCTTCTCTCCGCGAAGCTCGCGGATGATCGACTGCACGCGCATTCCCTTCATGCCGACGCAGGCGCCCACCGCGTCCACGTCTTTGTCCTTCGACATGACGGCGATTTTGGTGCGTTCACCGGCTTCGCGCGCGGTCGCGCGGATGACAACCGTGCCATCGTAAATTTCGGGAACTTCGGTCTGGAACAGGTGCTGGACCAGTTCCGGCGCGGCGCGCGAAACTACGACGCCTGGGCCTTTGGAAGCGCGTTCAACGCGCGCGATCACTACGCGCACGCGCTCGCCCACGGCAAAGGACTCAAGCCGCGACTGCTCCTTGCGAGGCATGCGGGCCTCGGCCTTGCCGATGTCGAAGATCACGTCCGGGCCTTCGACGCGCTTGACCGTCGCATTGACGATCTCGCCGACGCGTCCGATGTACTCGTTGTAGACTGTGTCGCGCTCGGCCTCGCGCACCTTCTGGAAAATCACTTGCTTTGCCAGCTGAGCGGCGATGCGGCCGAGAATGCCATCGATAGGTTTGGGAGTCAGCAACTCGCCCCCGACCTCCAGGCTGGGATCGACTCGGCGCGCGTCTTCCACCGTGATCTGCAGGTTGGGGTCTTCCACCTGCTCGGGAGTCTCCACCACTGCTTTCACGGCATAGGCGCTGATCTTTCCGCTCTCTTTGTCGAGCTTGGCGCGGAAGTTCTCCTGCGATTTGTAGTGCTTGCGCGTAGCCATAACAATGGCGTCTTCCACCGCGCTGACCACAATCTGCGGATCGATTCCCTTTTCTCGGCTCACGCCTTCGATAATGTTGTAAAGCTCGCTAGCCATAAAAATCAGTTCTCAGTTGCCAGTTCTCAGTTCTCAGACGTGCTGAGTACTAGATTTCTGGGACCAGATTCGCCTTTTCTACGTTGGCGAAATCAATTTCAATTTTCTGTCCGGCCGTGTCGCCCATTTTCTTGCGCGACTTGTGGCTGGCCACGCTCAAATCCAGCGTCAGGCGGCCTTCCTGAAAGCTTTCAAGGCGGCCTTCAAAGTGCCGGGTGTTATTGACCGGCTGGCGCGTCGTCAGTTTCAGCCGGCTTCCGGTGAAGCGCGAAAAATCCGCAGCTTTGACCAGTTTGCGATCCAGCCCCGGAGACGACACTTCCAGCGTGTACGAGCCCGGCATCACGTCTTCTACGTCGAGGATCGTGCCAAACTCGCGGCTGAAGTTCGCACAGTCTTGGTGCGTCACTCCCGCGAGCGGATCGTTCCCTGCCGCTGGCTTATCCAGAAACACCCGCAGCATCCGCGCTTTGCCTCCGCCGAGGAACTCAATGTCCAGGACTTCGAGTCCGTCGGAGGCGGCGACCCGGTCTGCAATTTCCCGCACACGTTCAACGTCAAGCGCCATGAATCCAATAACTTACTGGCGGATGGCCGCATCACCGACGGGGCCTACCAACGAAAAAGTGGGCTTGCGCCCACTGGTGTGCTTCGCCAAAAGCCGGTACACAGCAGTTCTCAGATTCTTAATATACGCCGGGAGGGGGTAAAAGACAAACCGGGTAGAGGAAGTGGGCAAGTTGGGTTTGGAGCGCCTGATTACAACACTTACATCGTGCCGGAGAGTCTTGAAACAGTCGTTCGGGTGTAGACTGACCGCGTTTGGCGACCGGCCACTTGCAGGAGTGCGGGAACGCGATGACAAGGTGGACTGAAGCTTTGGGGCAAGATCTCCGTTATGCAGTTCGAGGACTGCGCAAGAGCCCCGGCTTCACCTTAGTCGCTGTTCTCACGTTAGCCATTGGAATTGGCGCCACTACCGCTGTTTTCAGCGTCATCAACGGATTCCTTCTGCGCCCGCTTCCTTACCCCGATCAGGATCGACTGGTCGCGGTGTCGAATATTAACCTGAAGGAGCCGAAATGGTCGTGGCCAGTTTCAAGCACGGACGTGGCTCATTGGAGAGCTGACAACCAGGTGTTCGAGACACTGGAGTTTGTATCCCACGCGGACATGGTGGCGATGTCGAGCGCGGGGTCAGGCGAACGCGTCGGCGTGCAACATATGAGTGCACGGCTCTTGCCGTTGCTCGGAGTCAAAACCTTCATGGGGACTATCCCCAGCGACGACATCAGTGAAAAACAAGGTTCCACGGGTGTTCTGATCAGCTACGAGTTCTGGAAGCGCCATTTCGGGAGCGATCCCAACGTGCTCGGCCAGAAGATGTTTGTAGACACGTGGTCGGCAACGATTGTTGGCGTGCTGGAACCCGGGTTTGATCTGTTGGGGACGGGTACTCCGGAGGTTTATCAGATCGGCGGGATGGGAAACCCGGCGAATTCCGGGGTCGACGATGTGCGATGGTTTATGGCAATTGGGAAGCTGAAACGAGGCGTTTCGATTCAGCAGGCCCAGGCAGCGATGGAGGTCACCACGCGGCGTTTGGCGCAGACTTTTCCCGAAGCGTACAAAGATTTGGGAATCAGGGTCGAGCCTCTCCGGAACCGGCTGTTCGGCAACTGGGCGCAGGTCTATTACACGGTGTTCGGAATCGTTGTACTCGTTCTATTGATTGCCTGCGCGAACGTTGCCAATCTATCGCTGGTTCGAGGAGATGGACGACGAAAGGAGATCGGTGTACGCCTTGCTTTAGGAGCAGACAAACGAAGAATCGTGCGTCAGTTGCTCGCGGAGAGCATCTTGCTCTCGATGATTGGAGGAGTGGCCGGCCTCGTTCTCTCTGTCCTCGGGGTGAAGGTTTTCAGTGTTTGGGCTCCTGAGTGGCTGCCGCGCGAGTTGAACATTTTGGTGGACGGCCGGGTCCTGCTGTTTACTTTTGGCACCTGTGTTCTGACGGGCATCGCCTTTGGGCTGGTTCCTGCGTATCGAGCCATCAAAAGTTACATTCATGAGTTTTTGCGGGAAGGCGGACGCAGCACCGGAACGGTCTCGAGTCATCGAACGAGAAATGCCCTCGTCGTCGCTGAAATCGCGCTGGCGCTCGTGCTTCTGATGTGCGCGGGGCTGATGATCAACACGCTCACACGAATTCTGCGGACGACACCAGGATTCAATCCGGAGCATCTCGTGACGGCGGAAGTTCGGCTGACCGGGGACCGATACATGGATGCATCAACGGAGGATGCAACCGGCTTTAGTTCCATCCTTCCGCCCGTGGGGAACTTCTGTCGTCAAGCGCTGGAGCGTACCCGGAACATACCGGGGGTTGAAGACGTGGCGTTGCTGGACTGGCTCCCGCTCCTGGAGGCGTCACAATACGCAGGGCCCGGATTCACCATCGCGGGGCAGAGCGTGTCGGCTGCTGCGGAAAAACCCAGTGTTCTGCGGCAGGCTGTCAGCTCTGGCTACTTCAGGCTAATGGGGATTCCGGTGCTGCGAGGCCGAGGCGTCACCGAGCAAGACACGGAGAGCAACGCCTGGGTCGTGGTGATCAACGAAGCCATGGCCCGAAAGTTCTGGCAAAACCACGATCCAATCGGTCGCACGATCACGTTCGACGATTCACCGGAGGAAAAACCGCGACAGATCGTTGGTGTAGTCGGAAACGTGCACCAGTTTTCGCTGACGATGGATCCGCAACCCGAGGCGTACATCGACTATCGGCAAGCACCAGTTCGCATCCGCTCCGGCTGGACCGAAGCGCGGATTCACAAGAGCCTGATTATCCGAACGCACTCCACGTCGAAGACCCTAGTCGAAAACGTGCGCCGCACAATTTCTGAACTGGCTCCGGAGTCTGCCGTTTTTGGAATCACGACGGTCGAGCGGACAGTCTCGAAGTCGGCGACACCGTGGCGCTTCCTCTCGCAGTTATTTGAGCTGTTCGCTGCGATCGCGCTGATTCTTGCCGTGATCGGGATCTATGGCGTGATTTCATACTCCGTTGGCGAACGCACGCATGAACTCGGCCTGCGGATGGCACTGGGTGCGCAGCGCGCCCAAGTTCTCGCACTAGTGTTGCGTCAGGCAATGCTGCTCTCACTGATCGGGGTAGCGATCGGCCTCGCAGGTTCCTTTGCTGCCACGCCCTTACTGGCCGACTTCCTTTACGGCGTCAAATCTCACGATTTTCCCACTCTAGCGATGGTCTCTTCGCTTCTGGTGGCCGTTACGTTTTTCGCTAGTTTTCTTCCCGCCCGCCACGCAACGAAAATCGATCCCATGCGGACACTTCGACACGAATAGCCTGCGATTGGCCGTAAAGTTCTTCAGGCTCGAACAGACTGGGCGTGACTGATTGCCTACCCGGTAGACCCATCGTCAACTGACGATAAATCCTGTGGCTGCTGAAAAACTCCACCGCTGGAAAATGACCGAAAACAATTGCGCTAGGATGCCCTAGAAACGATCTTTTTGATTTTCTGGGCAACCTTGTATCCTCCAAATTTTGGCTGTTTAGGAGGAAGCTGGACTTTTTCAACAGCCACTCCCGTTAACACTCATCATCGCTCCGGCAGCATTTGCCCTAATCCCCCTCCTCTCTCTAGAATGACAGTTTACCCACAGCGCTTGGGCAATCCGAGACATTTATGATTCATTTTCCCGTTCCTGAGGCTCTTACTTTCGACGATGTTCTCCTGCTGCCCGCGCGTTCTGACGTAATTCCCACGCAGGCCGGCACGCAGACGCAGCTCACCCGCGACATCAGCCTCAACATTCCGATCGTGAGCGCGGCCATGGACACGGTCACCGAATCGCACATGGCGATCGCGCTCGCCCAGCAGGGCGGGCTCGGCATCATTCATCGCAATTTGACCATCGAGCAACAGGCCAACGAAGTCGACAAGGTGAAGCGTTCGGAAAGCGGCATGATTGTCGACCCGGTCACGATGCATTCGACCGACAAAGTCAGCGATGCGCTTGAGGTCATGCGCAAGTACAAGATCTCAGGCGTCCCCATCACCGAACACGGCAAACTCGTGGGAATTCTCACCAACCGCGACCTGCGTTTTGAGACCCGCTTCGATATCCCGATCGACAGCGTGATGACCAAGAAGAATCTGATCACCGTTCCGGTGGGAACGACGCTGGAAGAAGCGGAGAAGATTCTTCACCAGCATCGCGTCGAAAAACTTCTCGTCGTCGACAACGCCTACAACCTGAAGGGCCTGATCACGGTCAAAGACATCCAGAAGAAATTGAAGTATCCCAACGCCGCGAAGGATTCCCAAGGACGCTTGCGAGTGGGGGCAGCGATCGGAGCCACGGGAGATTTTCTCGAGCGCGCGCAGGAATTAGTGGAAATGAAAGTAGACGTGCTGGCCATCGACAGCGCGCACGGACATTCCTCAAAAGTTCTGGAAGCGGTGAAGCTGGTGAAGTCGAAGTTGCCGGAGGTGCAGCTGCTCGCCGGCAACATCGCCACTTTTGACGGCGCTTGCGAATTAGCCAGGGCTGGGGCTGACGGCATCAAGGTGGGCATCGGCCCAGGATCGATTTGCACCACACGCGTCGTCACCGGGGCAGGCGTGCCGCAGATCACCGCGATTGCTGAAGCTTACCGTGCAACGAAAGATTCAGGTGTGCCGATCATCGCCGATGGAGGCATCAAGTACTCCGGCGATGTGACGAAAGCTCTTGCCGCCGGTGCCAGTGCTGTCATGATCGGATCGCTGTTCGCCGGCACCGACGAAAGTCCCGGCGAGTTGATTCTTTATCAAGGGCGGTCATTCAAGTCCTACCGCGGTATGGGATCGCTGGGCGCGATGGCGCAGGGATCCAGCGAACGCTACTTCCAAAACGCGAATGCAGACTCTTCGACCGCTAGCTCGGCGCCCGAGGGCGAAGGCAACCGCCTCGACAAGCTTGTCCCCGAAGGGATTGAAGGACGCGTGCCGTATCGCGGCTCGGTCTCGATGATCATCTACCAGATGGTGGGAGGATTGAAGTCTGGCATGGGATATTGCGGCTGCTCCACGATTGCCGAACTGCTGCAAAAGACACGCTTCGTGCGCATCAGTGGCGCCGGCCTGCGCGAGAGCCACGTGCACGATGTGATGATCACGCGCGAAGCCCCCAACTATGCTATCGAATAGCCTTGGACGGTCCATCCTTGCTGCGTTCTTTTCGGCAAGGATTGGATGTTAACCTGGACCGCTTGACGAGCGATCGCCACCAAGCCCTAAAAGCCTGGATCGCCCTGATCCTCTGGCTGATCGTGATCGCGATCGAATCGACGACCTATCTCTCTGCGCAAAACACCAGCCACTTTCTGTATCCGGTTCTGCACTTTTTGTTTGGGATCGACGAAGCCGGCTTTGAGCCGTATCACGTTTTCATCCGGAAATCGGGACACGTGTTCGGGTACGGGCTCCTCAGCATTCTTCTGTTCCGCGCCTGGAGGGAGACTCTGATTTCCTCGACGGGCACAAAATGGATGTTCCGCTGGGCCAACATTGCGGTGCTGGGAACTTGCCTCGTCGCGAGTCTCGATGAGTGGCATCAGAGCTTTCTGCCGACGCGTACGGGAACAGTGCGCGACGTAATCCTCGACACCTGTGCCGGCATTGCGGCGCAGCTGGCGCTTCTCTTTTACTATCGCTGGCAGTAACTCCACCGATGCATGGGCGATTTTCTGACCCCACCATTCGCAATTCCTGCTTACCGCTTGACAGCTATCCCGTCTAATGTTACATCTTGTAACGCTACAATGACTAACACACGTCAGCCCCGTCTAAAGAACATGGGAGAGGTCGAGCAGAGCGTGATGGATTACATATGGATCCACGGGCCTTCGACGGCAGAGGCATGCCGGGAAGCGCTCGCCTCTGCCCGCCCGATGAAGGACTCCACGATTCGGACCGTGCTGCGCCGCCTCGAAGAGAAGGGCTATGTCAGGCACGAGGTCGAGGGGCGGACATTCATTTACAAAGCCGTTGATCGGCGCCAGAATGTGGCCGCCCGGGCGGTGAAGAACATCATCGACCGCTTCTGCGGCGGATCGGCGGAAGAACTGGTGCTCGGCATGGTCGATAACGAGGTGCTGGACCACAGGCAACTGGAACGCCTGGCCCGCAAGATTGCGGAGCGAAGCGCTGCGGGCCAAGTTGGCGCGGGAAGGAAGGAGAGAAAACCATGATTCAGAGCGTTGATCGCGCGATCCTTGCTCTGGTGTCGGAACTGGTGGCCTCGGGCGCACGATCCTTCGTGGTTGCCGGAGTGGCCGCCGCGGGACTCGCCTCTTTTCGTCCCAAGGCAACGTCCCTTCGCCTGTTCACGTGGACTGCAGTCCTGTACGCAAGCCTTGCCCTGCCGCTTCTGGGATGGCTGCTGCCTCCGGTGCAGGTTTCCGCCCCGCAATTTCTGCAACATGCAATTGCTCGGACCGCTTCTAGCTCAGGAGAGAGACAGAGCGTCTCAACACTCGCAAGCGATGCATCAGCGAACCGCAAAGAACCGCTTTCAGGAAGCAATCGGCTCGCGCCAGTCGCGCAAGAGCCGACCAGCCCTAAGACTCAAAGCGCTGCCGGAGAGAAGTCCTCATTCGCGTGGGCGACTGTTCCTTGGACTCTCGTAGCAGCGTGGATTTATGTAGTTGTAACGCTCTTCCTCCTGGCGAGGTTCGTGGCCGGAATCATCTTGTCAGGCAAGCTGGTACGCAGTGCTCGATCGGTCGCGGAGGGTCTCGCGGTCGGGAAGTTCGCTTGTTCTGTCTTGGGTCCGGCTCCTCGGGTGGCGACATCTGAGTGCATCAACGTACCGGTGACAGTGGGCGCCTTTTGGCCAACGATCCTGCTTCCTTCTGACTGGCGCGAATGGGACGTGGAGAAACTCGATGCCGTTCTGGCTCACGAATTTTCGCATGTAGTGCGTCGCGACGCGCTGACGCAGCGCGTATCGCTCCTGTATCGCGCAATTTTCTGGTTCAACCCATTGGCCTGGTGGATGAGCCGGCATTTGGCAGAACTGGCCGAGCAGGCCAGCGATGAGGCTGCGCTGTCTGGCGGAGTGGATCAGAACTACTACGCCCGAACCTTGTTGAGTTTCTTCGAGGCGCTGCAGACTGCGCCACGAAGGATCCGGTGGCAAGGGGTTTCCATCGCGCGACCGGGACAGGCCGAACAACGACTCGAACGAATTCTCTCCTGGAAAGGAACAGTTACCATGAATTTAAAAAGATCTCTAGCCATCGCGATTGTTGTTCTCGCGGTTCCCGTGGTTTATCTCGCGGCTTCGGTTCATCCCGCCAATGCGGGGCCTGCAGGTTCGAATGCTGATCTGTTGCAGGAACCGGCCGTTCCCACGGTGCCACCTGCGCCTCCGGTTGGCGGCATCTCGACAGTAGCTCCTATTCACGGTGTGCCGCCGACTCCAGCCGCGCCGATCGCACCCATGGCCCCGAGCGCTCCTGTGGCGCTGCTTGCGCCGGCAGCGCCTGGATGGAACGGGTTCGGGCAAGGCCATTCCTCCGGAACGGGCTCTGGGAAGGGCTTCTCGTATGCGTACGGATTTGATGACGAGGAGCGCTTTGTGATCGTCTCGGGCAAGAGCGACTCGTTCACCATGTCGGGCTCAGGCCAAGATGCCCGGCACGTCGAGAAGCTCAAGAAGCAGATCCCCGGTGACTTCATCTGGTTCCAGCGCGACGAAAAGTCTTACGTTATTCGCGACCAAGCGACGGTTGATCGCGCACGGGGCTTTTGGGTGGGACAAGAAGAACTTGGAAAGAAACAGGAAGAACTCGGCAAACAGCAAGAGGCCCTCGGAAAGCAGCAGGAGGAACTGGGCTCGAAGATGGAGCAGGTCCGCGTGAATGTGCCGGACATGACAGCCGCGCTCGACAAGCTGAAAGCGAAGCTGCAGAAGCTTGGGCCCAGCGCGACGATGGAGCAGATCGGCGATCTGCAATCGGAAATTGGAGAGTTGCAGAGCAAGATCGGCGAGATTCAATCTCATGCCGGAGACCAACAATCCAAACTGGGCGAGTTGCAGGGTGAACTGGGTGAGAAGCAGGGAAAGCTGGGCGAAGAGCAGGGTAAGCTCGGCGAACGGCAGGCGGAAATCGCAGAAAAGGCTACGCGGCAAATGAAGGAACTCCTGGACGAGGCCATTAAGAATGGCACAGCGAAGGCTGAAGAGCAGATCGTGAAGAGTCCCACACTGTGACGGGCTCCTTCCCGCTGGGTTTTTCTCTGCGGTCTCTGCGGGTTTCTCAACGGTCTCTGCGATAACTGCTTTTGACCGCAGAAATCGCTGAGAAGATCTGCGCAGGGCGCGGAGGAGTCAGTAGCGCTTCCGCGCAGGGCTGACCGCTAACATCGCTGCGGATACGACTGCAAGTCCTGCTGATGCGTAGAACGGGATGCTCGGCCCGAAGTGCTTCCACAATTCGCCCGTAATGAGGCTAGCGGCTAGAGTCGCTACACTCGTTGCAAAAAAATAAATGCCCAACGCGCGCCCGCGAATGTCTTGCGCCACTGTTTCCACGACTAGCGCTTTCAGCACAGGCTGGGTCAGCGCGTAGTAGACTCCGTACACGGCCATCGTGATCCAGATCGCCAGCGCTGATGGGGCTCGCCCGAACATGAAGTACACCGCCGCGAAAATCACGTAGCCACTGGCCGCGATCCAACGCCGCGAAACATGATCGCTGAACCATCCGGCGGGCCAGGATCCAAGGGTATACGTCAGGTTGAAAACCAGTCCAAGCAGCGGAGCCAGCTTGACGCCGATACCGATGTTTTGCGCGCGCATGACCAGGAACATGTCGCTGGAGTTGCCGATCGAAAACAGGGTTACCGCGCCTAATACGAAAAAGAACGAAGTGGATAGGGCGCTGCTCGTGGACGCAGGCGTCTTTTTCTCCTGCACTGTCTTTGTCTCGCTTGCTGATTTTTGGCGCTTCGTCTCGCGGATTCCGAGGATTGCCACGAGGACAGATAGCGCGCCGGGAACCGCCGCTGCCAGAAAGACAGTGCGGATCCCATATCGCGAGAGCAGGGCGAGAGCCATCAACGGCCCTGCGATGGCTCCGGCCGAATCCATCGACTGAATTAGGCCATATGCCGAGCCTAGCCGCTCCTTCCCAACCGACTCCGCGACCATCACATCGCGAGGCGCGCCGCGTACTCCCTTGGCTAACCGGTCCGCGAAGCGAATCAGCAGGATGTGCCACCACGCGCTTGTGATTGCCAGCAATGGCTTGACCGCGTTTGCGACGAAGTATCCGCCTACGACCAATGGCTTGCGGCGATCGATGCGATCGGTGAGATATCCCGAGAAAAGCTTGGCGAAGGATGCGACACTTTCTGCGATGCCTTCAATCAATCCCAACTGCGCTGGACCGGCGCCCAACGAGATCAGAAATGCGGGCAGCACCCAGTACGCCATCTCCGTCGCCGTGTCATTGAAGAAGGAGGTGATGCCGAAGGAGTAGAGGTTGCGCGCAGCGGAGGGCTGGGTCTCAGAGGCTGGAACAGGCATCCAAAAGTTTTATCACGAAGCTAAGCTCAACTAAGTCGATTGATTCTGCTGCCCGGCACGCGCCGCGGCCTTCCGCACATTCCGATCGAGCAGGTAACCGGAAACAAACAGCAAACCGGCTGAAACGACCAAAAAAAGGAGAGAGTTTCGCTCCATCCATGTCACGTACACGACGTGCCCATGATTCGTGAGCGCATAGATTGTGCCCGCCTGTTCATCTGCGATATTCGATCGCGTGCGGTCGTAGTAAAGATAGAGGGCAGAACAGAAAAACCAAACCAGTACTCCACCAGCCGACAGTGAGCCCCCTATGATTTTTCTCCGGTAAAGGGTGTTCGGCAGCCCGGCATTATCCCGGCTCCAGTCCTGGTAATGCAGTACTGCTCCATAAATCATCACAAGACTGAGAACGATTGTGAAGAAAACATCGATGTCGATCATGAGGACGTCCACATCTAGCTAAGCGGGGATCAGTACATGGCGTCGTACTTGGTTACAGCCCAGTCGCCAACTCTGTGTTCGAGAGTGAGAGTAAACAGGCTCTGGTCGATTCCAGGCTGGTCTGGTCCGGCGTTGCTGGGGCGCTTGCCGCGATAGTGGAGAACTACCAGCGGAGGAGCGTCTTCCCAGTCCACCAGTTCCCAGGAAAGCAGCGGGTGCTCAGATTCTGACTTGCAGATGTAACGGGCATATTTCTTGTGATAGTCGTGCTCCCACTTTTCGAGAAGTTGGTCGCAATGCCCGTCGCGCATTTCGCGCAGAAATTTGTTTGCGGCCTTCTCGGTCGAGCGATCGCGCAGCGGATTCATCTTGATGCTGACCGGCAAGCCCGTCAGCGGATCGTGATCCTCTGATCGCGCCAGCACCGGACCCTGATTGCTCAACCACCACAAATAGCCTACAAAGCCGAACACGAGCAGGGCTCCGACGCCGACAGCAATGCCGATCTGTGTCCGAGTAAAGACCATTAAGGAAGTTTAAGGACGCGACAGATCAAGGGGCAAGATTACCGGCGTGAGACGCGGTTGGACATGTACGAGTGCGGCAAATCGCTATGTCTGGCTTGCGTCAAACACGCGGGACTCGGTTTCAACGCTCGTCGGAGTACCAAGTTTCGCTTCCGTACCGTCTTTCAGGTACGGGTACACAATGTCTTCCGCTGGCGACCCGACCTGCTCGAGATGAATAAATATGCCCGGCGCCAGATCGCCGCTGTCCATGGGCGCACGCACGTCGGCGCAGGAACAGACAGTCTTGCGTTCGGCTTCAGTGATGGCCTTCTTCAGTTCACGGGACCAATATGCCTCGAGTTCGTCTCGTGTCGCGTTCTCTTTCCAGTCCTTTGGCATGAGCAACTTCACGTTTCGACCTGGGCCCAGAGTTGCGCCGAAAGGGACGAATCCGCCTTGCCCAATGAGTTTTGCAGCGAGCCTGGTTACGACCCGGACAAGGAGTTCTTTTTCTTCCTGGAGCGTCATCGTCAATTCTCAGGAACAGACTACCGATGCCTTATCAGTTCACAAGATTACTTAGGGGGAATGACAAACAAATCCCGTGAACCCAGAATCGAATGAGTGGGATTATCCGGTGGGGACGATCGAGAACCGTGGCTTCACAGCCGTCTAAGACGCTTACTGCAGGCCTTCTACCAGGTACAGGTCCGACAGTAGGCGGCGATAGCCATATACGTAACCTTTGCCGTCGGGGGTAGGCAGGATCGGGCCCACGAACTCGACGCCTGCAGGGTCGGGCGGCATCAAGTCTTTCCACAGCGTTCGATTGCCTGTGACTACGTCTAGGCGGTAGACCTTCGCCGGTAACTCTCCGGCGCGATACACGTAAAGGAAACGCCCGTCTGGGCTCCATTCAATTGGAACTTCGCCAAGCTGCATTCCTTTGATCGGACGGGGATCAGCGGAAGGAACGGGAAAGAGATAACTTTTGTCGTCCGGTCCAACAGCGGCAACGAAGCGTCCATCGGGAGACAAGGCGAAGGAGAGGCCATTGGTTCCTTCGGGTGTGACGGCGGAAATCTTGTCGGCATCCACGTCCTGCACATAGAGCCGCAGGCCATGATTGGCCTCCGCTCCGGAGAGCAATATCCTCTTTCCATCGGGGAACCAGCGAGCGGCACTGTGAACGATGTCATGCCCCTGCAAAGGACGAGGCTCGCCTGGTCCCGTGGGCAACAAATACAAATCCGTTTGCTTGTCCCCCCGGCAGGCCAGAGCCCACTTACCGTCCGGTGAAAGGGCGAGAGACTGGCCATCTCCCAAACGTACTGCGGCGGAGCCGTCGGTTTTGCGCAGATACACGGCGTAGCTGGGACCGCCCGCTTCACCCTCTTCACGGAAGAGCAAGGTCTTGCCATCGGCCGACAGCGTCACCGGATAGGACCAGTCGAGCCAGGTGAAATCGTGTTCGGTGGAGTCTCCGGCAGCGTGAACAATCAGCCCGCGCCTCCAACTATCACGAGCCAGCAGGGTGCGGCCGTCGGGCATGACATCCTGCAGCGTAAGGTCGGCGGGAACCCGCGCCACGAGCCGCTCTTTGCCGGTGAGAGGAACCGCAAAGACGGATCGGTCGATCCCGATCAGAGTGGCGGTGACCCAGATCTCGTCTCCCTTGGGCGACCAGGCCAAGCCTACGGCACCGCCTCCGTAACTCTGGCTGAGGACACGCTTCTTTCCGGCGAGATCGACCACAGAGACGGCGCCGATCGAATCCCCTTGAATGGGATGATCGATGAACGCGATCATGTCGCCCTTGCGCGAGATGCGAGGATGGCTGATCCATCCGTCAGCTTCGTAGAGCACCTTGCCGGCGGGGTATTCGAGGCGGTTCCGGCCATTCACGTCCCGCACGATCGCCAGCTGGGCACCGTCGGGCGACCAATCGGCCCACTGGATGTTCTCGAGAATCTCGCGTGGGGCCCCGCCGCCAAGCGCCATACGAGCCAGCGTTCCGATGTGCACCTGCGACTTCGACTGCTGGCTGTGCAGCAGGACGGCCATCTCTCCGGTGGAAGAGATTGCGAGAATTTCAGCGCCCGGTACTCCGACGGGACGCGATTCGGGCGTGCCGTATCGCGTACTGAAAATCTCTACCGGGCCACCTTCCCAGGCAGCACTGTAGATTACGGTCTGACCATCGGGCGCGAATCGGGCCAAGCGGATCGTGCCGCGGCGGTAGGTCAGAAGGTGATAGGCGGGGGCGACGGGGACTTGCCGAGAACGCAACAGCAGAAATCCGATCACGCCGAGCGCGGTCATCAGGGCAACGGCAAGACCGATAACAGGCCAGCCGGCACGGGATATCTTCACCGCCTTTGTCGAACTTGACGCGCGCGTGTCTACAGACCCGGAAGACGGCGCAGCAACAGCCGAACCGCTGGGCGTTTCCGTGGCAACCGAAGATGAGATACGCGAGGAATCGCGTTCGCGTTTGAGCCTCCTCAGATCGGTTCGCACTTCCGCGGCACTCTGGTAGCGGAGGTCGGCGTCCTTTTCCAGAAGCTTGCTGGAGATGCGCTCCAACTCCGGCGGCAGATCAGGGTTCAAACGAACGGTAGCCGTTGCAGCGCGGTTGAGAATCGCCTCGGTAATGACTCCTGCAGTCTCTCCACGAAACGGCAAGACGCCGGTGGCCATCTCATAAAGCACCACGCCAAATGAAAACAGATCGGTGCGCCCGTCGAGTTCCTTGCCGCGGATTTGTTCCGGGGACATATAAGCAACGGTGCCCA
Source organism: uncultured Acidobacteriota bacterium (assembly GCA_963836945.1). Lineage (GTDB taxonomy): Bacteria > Acidobacteriota > Terriglobia > Terriglobales > Acidobacteriaceae > Sulfotelmatobacter. The sequence continues at coordinate 260,655 of CAWILL010000012.1, read as the reverse complement.
CCGCAGTTCCCGGACTGGTGAGATTCAGGTTGGCAACGTCCGCCAGAGTCTGTGAATCCGCGCTGGCAGAACTTCCGGCGGAAGATATCTTGGCCAAACCGAAATCGAGAATCTTGGCGTGCCCGCGTTTGGAGATGAAGATGTTGGCCGGCTTGATGTCACGGTGAACGATTCCCTTGGTGTGCGCGGCATCCAGAGCGTCCGCGGTCTCGATCGCAATGTTCAGCAGACGATCCAGTTCCATGGGACGGTTCCCTATCAGATGCTTGAGGGTGAAACCGTCCAGGTACTCCATCGCGATGAAGGATTGGCCTTCTTGCTTTCCGATTTCGTAGATGGTGCAGATGTTGGGATGGTTTAAAGCGGAGGCCGCGCGGGCTTCACGGCGGAAACGTTCCAAGGCTGGTTCATCGTGCGCGACCTCGTCGGGCAGAAACTTCAAGGCGACGAAGCGGCCGAGTTCCGTATCCTCGGCCTTGAAGACCACTCCCATGCCGCCGCCACCAAGCTTTTCCAGAATGCGGTAGTGCGAAATTGTCCGGTCGATCATGCGCGGGCGAATCTTACGTGGGCTGTTGGGACAAGTCAATGCAACCAGCGGGTAGGTAGTTCTCACAAATGAACGATGAAAAAAAGAAGGCACGGCAAAATGCCGTGCCCTTTACGAACCTTTGTGAGCCGTCGCTACTCTTTCTTTTCGTCCTTCTGTCCGCCCTCGGCGGGTTCCGCGGCGGCGCCTTCGGCTTGAGCCTGTGCCTCGGCTTCTTCCATCGCCTTCTTGGCCTCGGTGGCTTTCTTGGCGCGAGCTTCGGCGCGCTTTTCCTTCTTCTCGTCGAGAATCTTCTCGCTGCCGAGCAATTCCAGAAAAGCTTTGTCGGCTCCGTCGCCCTTGTTCCACCCGGTGCGGATGATGCGCGTGTAGCCGCCGTTGCGGTCGCCGAAACGGGGGCCAACGGTGTCGAATAACTTCACGACGGCTTCGTCGGTCATGAGGTAACTGCCGGCCTGACGGCGCGCAGCCAGGTCACCGCGCTTGCCAAGCGTGATCATTTTTTCGACCAGCGGACGCGCAGCTTTTGCCTTGGGAACGGTCGTCTCGATTCGCTCTTCCACAATCACCGAGGTGACCAGATTGCGCAGCAGCGAGCGCCGGTGCGCGGTGTTCCGTCCGAGTTTGTATCCTGCAACTTTGTGACGCATTTCAAGACCTCAGTGGCCAGGGGCCAAGGATCAGGGGTCAGCCGCCATCGGGTCTTGCTGATCTCTGACCCCTAGCCCCTAACCCCTGCACTCTAGAGTTGGTCGTCCGGTCCGTAGGCGGATGCGGGCAACGGTACGTTCGATGTCGGGCCGGGCACGGCGTTTCCGTGCTCGTCGATCTTCATGCCGAGACTCAGTCCCATCGAAGAGAGAATCTCCTTGATCTCGTTCAGCGACTTACGGCCGAAATTCTTCGTCTTGAGCATTTCGGCTTCGGTCTTCTGCACCAGTTCGCCGATGGTCTGGATGTTCGCGTTCTTCAGGCAGTTGTAGCTGCGAACCGAAAGCTCGAGCTCTTCCACCGAGCGGTTCAGATTCTCGTTGTGGATCTCGGGCTTGCGATCGTCGGAAGACGAAGTGCCGGTTTCGATCTCTTCCTCGAAGTTGATGAAGATGTTCATGTGGTCCTTCAGCAGCTTCGCCGCCAGGCCGATTGAATCGGCCGGGGTGATAGAGCCGTTGGTCCAGACTTCGAGAGTGAGCTTGTCGTAGTCGGTGATCTGTCCAAGACGGGCTGCTTCGACCGTGTAGTTGCACTTACGCACGGGCGAGTGGACGGAGTCGATCGGAATGAATCCGATGCCGAGATCTTCGTCGAAATTCTTGTCGGCGGAAACGTAGCCACGGCCGCGCTTCAGCCGCATTTCCATGTCGAGCTTGCCGCCCTCGCTGACGGTTGCGATGTAGACATCTTTGTCGAGAACTTCGACATCGCCATCGGCTTCGATCATGCCGCTGGTGACGACGCCGGGCTGATCCGCGCGCAGGTAGATGGCTTTGGGCGCATCACCCGCGAGTTTGAACGGAATCTGCTTGAGGTTCAGGATGATGTCAGTCGCGTCCTCAACGACACCAGGGATCGACTGGAACTCGTGAAGCACGCCCTCCATTTTCACCGCGGTGACGGCCGCGCCTTCAATCGAGCTCAGCAGCACGCGCCGCAGGGCGTTGCCCACGGTGGTGCCGAATCCGCGCTCAAACGGCTGCGCCCAGAAGATGCCGTATTTGTCGGTGAGGGTGGAGGTGTCTACTGCGAGACGTTTCGGTTTTTGAAAACCCTTCCAAAGCATGTGTTTCTCCTTCGACCATTTGGCTCAACCAAGGCATTCCAGGAAGCCCAATCCCGGTCAAGTGCCCTGAGAAGGCTGATCTGGTGCGAAATGGGCAAAAAACAAAAATCTTCAACCACAAAGGACACGAAGTATCACGAAGGAATTCGTGGGGCCTTCGGCTCTCGAACTATTTGCTATACAGTTCAACAATCAACTGCTCATTCACCGGCAGCTGAATATCTTCGCGCTTGGGCAAGTTCAGCACCCGCGCTTTGTAATTGTCGCGATCGACTTCCAGCCAGCTTGGCAGCGTGCCGTGGCTGGAAAACTCCTTCGCCAGTTCCAGTACCGCCAGCTTCTTGCTGTTCTCGCGAATCGAAATTTCCTCGCCCGCGCTGACTTCGTACGAAGGAATGTTGACTTTGCGAGTGTTGACGGCCACGTGTCCGTGACGCACTAACTGCCGCGCCTGGCGCCGTGACTGGGCGAATCCTAGACGGAACACGACGTTGTCGAGACGCCGCTCCAGTTGCTGCAGCAACTTCTCGCCGGTGACGCCCTTGGAGCGGGCGGCCTTCTCGAAGTAGTTGCGGAACTGGCCTTCCTGCGTAAAGTAAATGCGCTTCGCTTTCTGCTTTTCACGCAGTTGCAGACCGTAGCCCACGATCTTGGCCTTGCGGTCCTTCCCATGTTGTCCGGGAGCGAAGTTGCGCTTCTCGATAGGACATTTATCGCTGAAGCACTTAGCGCCTTTGAGGAACAGCTTCATGCCCTCACGGCGGCATAGACGACACACTGCATCGGTATAACGTGCCAAGTTTCTTCTCCTTTAGATGACCGGTTTACAGGTTTGGCTTCACCCTTCGTCCCGGACGTTAAGACAAGTTCTCAGTTCTCAGTTGCCAGTTCTCCGTTGAACCTCAGAACTCAGCTTCTCGATCTTACTGAGAACTGGGAACTGAGAACTTCTTGCTACACTCTGCGGCGCTTCGGGGGCCGGCAGCCGTTGTGCGGGATCGGCGTAACGTCGCGGATCGAACGCACTTCGATTCCGGAGGCAGCCAGCGCACGCACCGCCGACTCGCGGCCCGATCCCGGGCCGCTGACGCGAACGTCAACGCTGCGGACACCATGATCGCGCGCCATGTTCGCGGCATTCGACGCGGCCTGCTGGGCGGCAAAGGGCGTGCCCTTGCGCGATCCACGGAAGCCGAGCGATCCGGAACTCTTCCACGACAGAACGTTGCCGTTCATGTCGGAAATGGTCACGATGGTGTTGTTGAAGGACGCCTGCACATATGCCAGCCCATGCGGCACGTGCTTGCGTTCCTTCTTTTTGAAGGTTTTCTTCTTGCCCTTTTTCTCTGGCGCGGCTCCGGTGCCGCCTGCTGCTGCTGGTTTTGCCATTTCTGAGTTCTCAGTTCTCAGTTCTCAGTTGTCAGTAAACGCCAGCGCTCGAAAAACTGAGAACTGGGAACTGAGAACTGAGAACTGTTCTCTAGGTTTTCGCCGTCGCCTTCTTCTTCTGAGCGACCGTTCCCTTACGCGGTCCCTTGCGGGTACGCGCATTGGTATGCGTGCGCTGTCCGCGGACCGGAAGGTTGCGGCGGTGACGGAATCCGCGATAGGAGCCGATTTCGATGAGCCGCTTGATGTTCATCGAAACTTCCTTGCGCAGATCGCCTTCCACCAATCCCTCGGCCTCGATGACCGTACGAATCCGGTTAACCTCTTCTTCGCTGAGGTCCTGAACCTTCTTCATCGGGTCAACCTTCGCCTCATCGAGAAGGCGCCTGGCGCGCGGGTGCCCGATTCCGTATATGTAGGTCAACGCGATATTGATGTGCTTCTGGCGGGGAAGATCCACGCCTGCAATACGTGCCATGAGTCTCTCAATGCCTCCGAATATTGCTCGCCCGTGAGCAGTGAGCGATGAGCAGTGAGCAAAACCCTACGCTGCCAGTTTTGCTCATTGCTCAAAGCTCATCGCTCATGCGGTTCACCCTTGACGCTGTTTATGTTTCGAGTTCACGCAGATCACGCGCACCACGCCCTTGCGGTGGATGATCTTGCACTTGTCGCAAATCTTCTTAACCGATGCTCTTACCTTCATAATTCCTTGTCCCATGCGGCCGGGCTTCGCCCTGGCCGGACAGCCGAGGCGGCTGTCTCTACGTAATTATTTATAGCGATACACAATCCTGCCGCGATTCAAGTCGTAGGGCGAAAGTTCCACCGCGACTTTATCTCCTGGCAGAATGCGGATGAAGTTCTTGCGCATCTTGCCGGAGACATGCGCCAGCACCTGATGCTTGTTCTCCAGTTCGACCCGAAACATCGCATTGGGCAGGGGTTCCAGAACCACTGCCATCACTTCAATCGCGTCTTCTTTGCTCATTCGCTCCTAGCTGCTCTACTGCGTCAAAATCACCGGCCCATCTTTGGTTACCGCGACGCAGTGTTCGAAATGCGCGCTGAAACTGCCATCTGCGGTGACTGCCGTCCACTTATCGCCCAGCACTCGCGTCTCAGGCTTGCCGGAATTCACCATCGGTTCGATGGCGATCACCATGCCCTCGCGCAACCGGGCGCCATGCCCACGATTCCCGAAATTCGGTACCTGGGGCTCTTCGTGCAAACGCGTCCCGATACCGTGCCCTACAAACTCGCGCACCACGCTGAATCCGGCGGCCTCCACATGCTCCTGCACGGCCGCGCCAACATCGCCGATCGAATTCCCGATGCGTGCCTGCTCGATCCCGCGGTACAGCGATGCTTCCGTAACCTCCAGCAGCTTCTGCAACTCCGGCTTCAAGCCATCGCCGACTGGGACTGTGATCGCGGCATCTCCGTAATACCCGTCGAGCACTACGCCGCAATCGATCGAAACGATGTCTCCCTCTTTGAGCATCCGCTTCTCCGAGGGAATGCCATGCACGATCTCTTCGTTCACCGACGTGCACAGCACGCACGGATAATCGTAGTAGCCTTTGAACGCCGGCTTGGCTCCGAGCTCCTTGATCTTCGTATCGGCCGCGCGCTCCAGGTCCATCGTCGTAACGCCGGGGTTCACCAGCGTTTTCACATGATCCAGCACCTGGCGGACGATGTGGCCGCTACGCCGCATCTTTTCAATTTCGCTCGCCGACTTGCAAACAATCGCCATGCTTCGTTCTCACGCGTGATGGTCTTCGAGGATCCGGAAAATCAGAGCCGTCACTTCGTCCATCGGCAGATCTCCGTTCACCGAGATCAGCCTGCCCGTGCGCTGATAGTAATCGGCCACAGGACGAGTCTGCTCCTCGTAAGCCATTAATCGCGGCCGAATGACTTCTAACCGGTCGTCGTTGCGGGTCACCAGCTTCGTCGCGTGGGGTTCATCGCACAACTCGTCCACGCGCGGCGGCTGAAGGTGGACGTTATAGATCCGTCCACAGGTGGGACAAGAACGTCGTCCAGTAATCCGGAGCAATAATTGATTATAGTCGACGTCGAGGCGCACCACAATCGGCCACGCTCGCGTCGGACGCGAATTGTCAAAGAGCTCAGCTTCGAGCAAGGCATCGAGCCACCCGGCCTGGGCTGCAGTCCGGGGAAAACCGTCAAGAATGTAGCCGCGCTTGCAATCCGGCTGCACCAGCCGTTCGCGGACCATGGTGCAGACGAGGTCGTCGGAAACCAGCTCGCCGCGGGCCATCACCGCCTTGGCCACCCTCCCCAACTCGGTTCCGCGCACCACGTTCTCCCGTAGGAGATCGCCGGTTGAAACCTGGGGAATTCCGTAGCGCTCCATGATGCGTTTGGCCTGAGTGCCCTTCCCGGCACCCGGCGGTCCAAGCAGCACCACGGGACCTACTGCACGCGAGGTTTCCTGCGCCATCGGCTGGCCAAAGCCTCCCGACCTCAATCTCCCCCCGACCGTCGTCTTGGACCGCCGAGGTGCAGCAACCCCATCACGTTCGCGAACATCCGCCGCAAAACTACCAGCGGCGACCGCGGATCCGTCCACTCCGCGGCGTAAATCCGTCATAGTGCCGCATGATCAGCTGCGCTTCGATCTGCGTCACCGTGTCCATGGCCACGCCGACCACAATCAGCAGCGACGTTCCGCCGAAGTAGAACGTCACACCCAGGCCGCTGGTGATCCATGTCGGTAAGTTGTCAAAGAACCGGCCGATCGGTCCCCACAGGTGGTTGAGGTGAATGCCGGTGATCATCCACTCAGGAATGAACGAGATGACGATCAGATACAAAGCGCCCACCAGCGTGATACGGGTCAGGACTTCGTTGATGAAGTCGGCCGTCCTGCGACCGGGACGAATGCCCGGAATAAATCCGCCGTATTTGCGCATGTTGTCGGCGACTTCGCTCGGATTGAACACGATGGAAACGTAGAAGTAAGCGAAGAAAATGATGCCGACCGCATAGAGCACCGCGTAGAGCGGCTCGCCCCACTTGATCGCATCAAAGAGCGGGCCAAAGTAGCGGTTATTGCGCAAGCCATAGCCGATGGTCTGGGGCAAGGTCAAAATCGAAGATGCGAAGATGACAGGCATCACGCCACCGGCATTCACGCGCAAGGGCAAATGCGTGGATTGCCCACCCATCACCTTGCGCCCAACTACGCGCTTGGCATACTGCACGGGGATCCGCCGCTCGCTGCGCTCGACATAAACGATGAACGCGACCACGGCGACCATGAAGGCAATCAAGCAGACCATAATCACCGGCGTAAAGGGACCGAGAGAACCGTTCTTTGCTTTGTCGATGAGTTCGACAACTCCACGCGGCAGGCCCACGACAATGCCGGCGAAGATCAGCAGAGACATTCCATTGCCGACGCCGCGCTCGGTGATCTGTTCACCCAGCCACATAATGAATGCACTGCCCGTCGTCAGAGTCAGCATCGTCATGAGGCGGAATCCCCAGCCGGGATTCAATGCGAAGCCGCCCTTTTCGAGGCCGTAGGCGATACCCAGCGACTGCACCGCGCTCAGAATGACGGTGATGTACCGCGTCCACTGCGTGATCTTTTTGCGGCCGAGTTCGCCTTCCTTCTGGAGCTTGGCTAATGGCTCATAGACCACGGTGAGCAACTGCAGAATGATCGATGCCGTGATGTACGGCATGATTCCCAGCGCGAAGATCGTCATGCGCCGCAGCTGGCCGCCGGAGAACAAATCTACAAATCCCAGCAGCGAACCGCCCGTGCTGCCCAGGGTAAAGAACGACTCCAGCTTGGCAGTATCGATTCCGGGAGTCGGCAGGTGCCCGCCCAGCCGGTACACAAACAGCATCCCAAGTGTGAACAGAATGCGCTTGCGAAGATCCGGAATGCGAAAGATGTTTGCCAGCTTGTCCAGCATTACTGCAAGACCTCGACCTTGCCGCCCGCCTTGGTAATTTTTTCCTGCGCCGTCTTCGAAAACTTATGCGCGCTGACGGTGAGAGCTACGGTTAGCTCTCCGTCACCCAAAATCTTGACCAGATGCTTCGTCTTGATGACGCCCGCCTTGCGCAATACTTCGGGAGTAATCGTAGTCTCGCCCAGTTCCGCCAACCGCTCCACACTGACGATCGAGTATTCCTTGCGGAAGATGTTGGTAAACCCGCGCTTTGGCATACGCCGGTGCAGCGGCATCTGTCCGCCTTCAAATCCGCGGATCATGCGTGATCCGGTGCGCGACCGCTGCCCTTTGTGGCCGCGGGTCGATGTCTTTCCCATGCCGGAGCCCATACCGCGCCCCACGCGCTTGCGCTTCGTCGTCGCCTTCTTCGGTGCGTGAATATTGGATAGATTCATGGTCTCGTCTCGTGGAGGCATTGCTTGCAACGTCTCTTCCTGCTCATGCGTTCTCGTCGCGCCGGCCGAGACGTAGCAAGCTACGTCTCTACGAATACCTAATTGACGACTTCCACCAGGTGGGGCACCTTCGCGACCATCCCGCGGATGGCCTGGTTGTCAGGACGCTCAATCACCTGATTCAGCCGGGTGAATCCCAGCCCCTTGATCACCAATTTCTGTTTCTGCGGCGCGCAGATGGCTGATCGCACCCACTTCAGGTGAATCTTCCCGCTGCCCGCATTCGTTTTCTTCGCCGTCATTTCAAAACCTCACTGGCCACTTGTTTCTAGAGTTCGTTCGCGACCTTGCCCCGCAGAGTCGCAACGCTCTCTCTGTTTTTCAACTGCTTGAGCGCGTCGAATGTCGCCTTGATGACATTGTGCGGATTCGTCGTCCCGATCGACTTTGTCAAAACGTTTTGTACGCCGGCTGAAGTCATAACCGCGCGGACCGCGCCGCCTGCAATCACGCCAGTGCCTTCCGGGGCCGGCTTCAAGAGCACCTTCCCTGAGCCGTAGCGACCGAGCACCAGGTGCGCAATGCTGGTCTGCGTCAGATTCACCTTCATCAGGTTCTTCTTCGCGGACTCGATTCCCTTGCGGATGGCCTGTGGCACTTCCTTCGCCTTGCCCGATCCGTAGCCGACCACTCCGGCTGACGGGTCGCCGACCACCACGAGCGCAGCGAACGAAAGATTCTTTCCGCCCTTGACCACCTTGGTCACGCGGTTGATGGCTACCACCTGATCCTTCAGCTGGTACGCCCCTGCATCGAGTTTCTTAATCACTGTTGGCATTGATTAAACCTAGCTTTCAGCTTTCACCTCTCAGCTTGTCGCTCTAGCTCATGGCTAAGAGCTGACAGCTGAGAGCTGCTCTTAGAACTTCAATCCCGCTTCCCGGGCCGCATCGGCCAGCGCCTTCACGCGCCCGTGATAAATGTATCCGCCGCGGTCGAATACGACCTTGGTCACACCCTTCGCTTTCGCACGCTCGGCGATGGTTTTGCCGACGGCTTTGGCGGAAGCGACGTTGCCGCCGGTGCGCCGGTCTTCCTTTTTGCCTTCGGCGGTACTGGCGGAAACCAGCGTCTTCCCGTTCAGGTCGTCGATCACCTGCACATAAATGTGATTCAACGAGCGGTACACATTCAGCCGCGGACGCTCCGCCGTTCCCTGCATTTTCTTGCGAATGCGCTCGTGTACGTGTCCGCGCTTCTCGTTTTTTGTAATTTTCGTAAGCATGATTAAAGCTCTCAGCTCTCAGCCGTCAGCTATCAGTTCGGGCTCTCAACTCGCGACTATCGCGCAAGGCAACTGAGAGCTGAAAGCTGACAGCGGATAGCTTATTTCGCTCCGGTCTTTCCAACTTTCTTCTTCAGGCGCTCGCCGACGTAGCGCACGCCCTTGTTCTTGTACGGATCGGGCGGACGCAGCGATCGCATTTCGGCGGCAACCTGGCCTACTTTCTGCCGGTCGATGCCATTCAGCGTGATGCGCGTCTGTTTCGGATCGACCGCGGCATCCACGCCCGTGGGCAGCGGATACTCGATCGGATGCGAGTATCCCAAGTTGAACACGACCATGGCCTTACCCTTCATCTCGGCGCGATACCCGATGCCGACGATTTCCAGTTCGCGTGTCCAACCCTTGGTCACGCCTTCGACCGCGTTGTTGACCAGTGCGCGCGCCAGTCCATGCACAGCCGACTGCGAATCGTTTTCGCGAATCGCGAGGATGTGCCCGTCTTTCTGCTCAACCTTGATCCCGGCCGGCAGCGGAGTATCGACTTTGCCCTTCGGTCCCTGCACCAGGACCGTATTGCCTTCCACTTTGACCGTGACGCCCTTGGGAATCGCGATCGGCTTTTTTCCAATTCGTGACATAAGATCTGCTCTCAGCCTTCAGCTTTCAGCCATCAGTTTTGCTTGCCGGTGCCGTCGCTTTTACTGATCGCTGACGGCTGATGGCTGACAGCTGCCTTTAGTAAATCTCGCACAGCAACTCGCCGCCCACGCCTTCTTTACGGGCCTGGCGTCCGGTCATTACGCCGCGCGGCGTTGTCAGGATATTGATTCCCATCCCACCAAGCACGCGTGGAATCTCGGTGCGCCGCACGTACACACGGCATCCGGGGCGCGATACGCGCTCCACCTTCGAGATGGCCGCCTCGTTATTGGCGCCATACTTCAGGTATACCCGGATAATCTTGTGGCCCTCTTCTTCCGTCGGCTTGAAGTTGGAGATGTAGCCTTCCTCTTTCAAAATGCGGGCAATCTCGAGCTTCAACCGCGAAGCCGGGATATCCACCTTCTGGTGCCGGGCCTGGAGTGCGTTCCGCACTCTCGTCAACATGTCTGCGACCGGATCGGTCAACCTCATCGTCTGCTTCTCCTTAAGCCACCCGTTCGCTCCGCGTCGAGCGGAGAACCTGCAGCGGCTTGTTCATCATTCGTTCGTCGTCAGTCGTTTGCTTGCTCGCTGATCGTTGCGAACGACCAACCACCAGCGACCAACAACGCTTTACCAGGAAGACTTCGAAACCCCTGGAATCTCCCCGCGCAGCGCCAATTGGCGGAAGCACAAGCGGCAGATGCCGAACTTCCGCAGGAAGGCGCGCGGACGTCCGCACAGCTTGCAGCGGTTGTGCTTGCGCGAGGAAAACTTGGGCTTTCTTGCGTCCTTAACTCGTTTTGCTGTAGTTGCCAAACTCTAGCTCCTAAATCTCACGTCGTAGAGACGTTGCTTGCAACGTCTCTTCTCACCACATGCTCAACCGCCCGCGCCGGCAGAGACGTTGCAAGCTACGTCTCTACAAATGTTCCCTATGCTCTGAACGGCATGCCCATGTGCTTCAGCAACGAGCGCGCCTGATTGTCATTCGCCGCCGTCGTCACAATCGTGACGTTCATACCCTTCAACTTATCCACCTTCTCGTAAGAGATCTCCGGGAAGATCAACTGATCGTGCAGGCCAATCGTGTAGTTCCCGCGCCCATCGAAGGACTTCGAGGAAACTCCGCGGAAGTCGCGCACGCGCGGCAGAACAATATTGACCAGCCGGTCGAAGAACTCGTACATGCGGTCTCCGCGGAGCGTCACCATCGCGCCAATCGACTGTCCCTGGCGAACCTTGAAGGCGGCGATCGACTTCTTCGCCCGAGTAACCACCGGCTTCTGGCCCGTGATCTGCCCCAGTTCGTTTACCGCCGGATCGAGGACCTTCGCATTCTGCGTGGCCTCGCCCACGCCCATGTTGACGACAATCTTGTGCAACCGCGGAACCGCCATCGGGTTCTTCAGTTCGAGTTCCTTCAACAGGGCGGGAGCCACTTCCTTTTCAAACCTCGCCCGCAGCCGCGGCCGCTCTTTTGCACTGTGCCGCGCCTGTTCCGGGGCCTTCGACTCCGCCGCCGATTCCTTCTGACCTTTTTTCTCTTTTGCCATGTCGTTTCAACTTCCTCTCACGGTTTCGGAGTGGTTACCGGTTCGTGAGAATTGATTGATTGTGTCATCGGGTCATTGTGCGATTGGACAAACTATGCTGCCATTCAATCGCTCAATGACGTAACCACCCAATTACTCAATTACTTATCCAGCGTCGTTCCGCACTTCTTGCACACGCGGACCTTCCGGTCGCCGCGAACTTCGTGTCCAATTCGAACCGGTCCGCACGTCGGACAAACCAGTTGCACATTCGAGATCGCAATGCGGCTCTCCTGCTCGGCGATGCCGCCCTTGATATTGCGCTGGGGATTCGGCCGCACGTGCTTTTTGACCATCATCACGTGTTCGACCAGAATCTTGGCGTCATTCGGAAACACGCGCAGCACGCGTCCTTCCTTGCCCTTGTCGCGTCCGGTGATCACCTTTACGGTGTCGTTGCGCCGCAGATCCACTCGCTTGTTTTCGGTGCTTACTGTTCTCATAAATTCCCTGAAACCTTGAAACCCACTAGATGACTTCTGGAGCCAACGAAACAATCTTCAAAAACTTCTTCTCGCGTAATTCACGCGCCACCGGACCGAATACACGCGTCCCGACCGGCTCGCCGGCTTCGTTGATCAGCACCGCCGCATTCTGATCGAACCGGATATAGGTTCCATCCCGCCGCCGGTGTTCCTTGCGCGTGCGCACGATAACGGCTTTCACCACTTTGCCCTTCTGCACCTGGCCCTCGGGGGTCGACTCCTTGACTGCCGCGGTGATTATGTCGCCCAGTCCGGCATTCAATCCCGTCGATCCACCGAGCGGCAGAATCATCTGCAGCTTGCGCGCGCCGGAATTATCGGCGACCTCCAGCATCGATCTCATCATCACAGCCATGGCGTAATCTCCTGATCCCTTGACATTCCAGGCGTCGAACCCGGCCAGGAATATGCGTTAACTCGCCGCGTCCACGGCCGCTTCCGGCACCAACGCAGCCTTGCGCACGATGTCCTTCAGCTTCCACCGCTTCAATTTCGAGAGTGGACGCGTCTCCTCGAGCCGGACCACATCGCCCACGTGCGCCTGGTTCGATTCGTCGTGCGCGTAAAACTTCTTATTCCGCGCAATCACGCGCCCATAGAACGGATGGGCCTTTTTCCGCGTCACCTGCACAACGATCGTCTTGTGCATCTTGTTCGAGACCACCTCGCCCACCACTTCTTTGCGGCGGCCCTGTACCTTCTGTGTCGTTTCCGCCATCATTTCTTCTCCGTAGCAGCCGAGCGATTGCGCTCTCCCAGGATCGTCTTCACCCGCGCGATGTCCTTGCGCAACCCGCGAATCTTCTTCAGACTCTCGTTCTGCCCCATGTTCATCTGAAACTTCAGCTTGAAGAGCTGATCGGCGAGATCCCGCTCCTGGTGGTTCAGCTCAACGTCGGTAAGGTTTCTGATTTTATCTACCTTCATAAATTAGCTCTCAGCTTTCAGCTTGCACCGTCGCCCTTCTGATAGCTGACGGCTGAAAGCTGATGGCTCCTTTTTTAGTGCGCTCCCTCGCGCTTCACTAGCGTCGTACGCAGCGCCAGCTTGTGCGACGCCAGCCGCATCGCTTCGCTCGCATCCTGATGCGACACGCCTTCCATTTCAAAAAGGATCTTCCCAGGTTTTACAACGGCGACCCAGTGATCGGGGGCGCCCTTGCCCTTACCCATACGGGTTTCAGCGGGCTTCTTGGTGACCGGCTTGTCGGGGAATACGCGAATCCAGATCTTTCCGCCGCGCTTCACAAAACGCGTCATGGCCACGCGGCTGGCTTCGATCTGGCGGTCGGTCACCCATCCCGGCTCGAGCACTTTGAGCCCGTAATCGCCGAACGACAGCGTCGATCCGCGCCATGCCTTGCCGGTCATGCGCCCGCGCTGCTGTTTCCGATACTTCACTTTCTTTGGCATCAACATAACGAATTTTCCTGTAGAGACGTTGCTCGCAACGTCTCACTCTCACCACATAGCTCACTGCCGATTTCGGCAGGAGACGTAGCGAGCTACGTCTCTACGAACTCTTAGAATCCGCCCACAGCAGCCGGCTGCGCTTCCCGCTTTTTCTGCTGCAAGATCTCGCCCTTGTACACCCAGCACTTGACGCCGATCACGCCGTACGTCGTGCGCGCCTCGCTGAATCCGAAATCGATGTCGGCACGCAGCGTGTGCAGTGGCAACCGCCCCTGCAGATACCACTCCGACCGCGCGATTTCGTTTCCGTTCAGGCGGCCACTGACGCGAACCTTAATACCCTTACATCCGAAGCGCAGCGCTGAATCGACCGCTTTGCGCATTGCGCGCCGGAAGCCCACGCGCTTTTCCAGTTGCAGCGCGATCGACTCCGACACCAGCTGCGCGTCGAGCTCAGGCTTATGCACTTCCTGGATGTCGACAAAAATGTCCTTGCCGCCGGTGCGCTTCTGCAATTCCGCCTTCAGCTTGTCGATTTCTGCACCCTTCCGCCCGATAATGATTCCGGGGCGCGCCGTCTTGATAATGATGCGCAGCTTGTTGCCCGGACGCTCGATCTCAATTGCGCTGACGCCCGCCGACTTGAGCTTCTCCTTCAGCTCAGTCTTCAGCTTTACGTCCTCATGCAACTGCTTGTCGTAGTCCCGCTCAGCAAACCAGCGCGACTTCCACGGCTTCGTGAATCCAAGCCGAAAACCATAAGGATGGACTTTTTGTCCCATTGCTTCTCCTAATCCCAATCCTCAATCAGACTGCTCAAATCTATTTCGCGGCCGTTTTCTTCTTCCCAGCCGATTTTGCTGCCGGAACTCTGCGCCGTGCCTTGGCCGGAGCCGCCGGAGCTGATTCTTCGCCGACCACCGTCGCAACTTGCCCGTTCTTTCCGCGCTCAGCCAGGATCAGCTCGATATGCGCAATGCGCCGCTGATACCGGTACGCGCGCCCCTGAGGCGCGGGACGAATCCGCTTCATGCGCGGACCGTCGTTCGCTACGGCACTCTTCACATACAGGTTGTCAATTTCGACATCCAGCCCCTTCTCGGTCGCCAGAAAGTTTGCGTTGTCGAGCGCCGACTGCAGCAACTTACCGACGTGCTCGGCTACGCGCTTCTTGGTGAACAGCAGGGTGTTGCGCGCCTCTTCCACGCGGCGGCCCTTGATCAGATCCAGCACCAGCCGCGCCTTCTGTGGCGAAACCCGCAAGTATTTTTTTTCTGCTCGAAATTCCATAGTCGTAATCTCTGTTCTAGCTCGTGGCTCAAACCTCGCAGCTCTATGCCTTCGGAGCCGCCGGTGCTGATCCGCCCGCCGGCGCTGAGGGAGTAATCGCTCCCGGTCCACCCGGGATACCCGCGGGCTTCGCCGCTACTTCCGTCGCCGCCCTCATGGAGTGTCCCTTGAAGGTGCGCGTGAAGCTGAACTCGCCCAGTTTGTGTCCCACCATGTTCTCGGTCACATACACCGGAATGAATTTCTTCCCGTTGTGTACTGCGATCGTGTGCCCGACCATCTCCGGCACTACCGTCGAACGCCGCGACCACGTGCGCAACACTTTCTTCTCGTTGCGTGCATTCATGCCTTCCACCCGCGTCAGTAGGTAGCTATCGACGAATGCGCCTTTTTTCGTTGAACGCGCCATAAATTCAGCTCTCAGCTTTCAGCTGTCAGCTTTCAGCTAACAGCTATAAAATCCTTGTCCTTCCGAACCGGCGTATTTTGCCGGCGAGGAATCTGCTTTACTTACTTCGCCGGCTCACGATGAACTTATCGGTCCGTTTGTTGTTCCGCGTCTTGTAGCCGCGTGTCGGCTGGCCCCATGGCGTCACCGGATGCCGTCCGCCTGAGGTCTTGCCTTCACCGCCGCCGTGCGGATGGTCCACTGGGTTCATCGAAACGCCGCGGTTATGCGGACGCTTGCCCAGCCAGCGCGACCGTCCAGCCTTGCCGATCGTCACGTTCTCGTGATCGATATTGCCCACCTGCCCGATGGTCGCCATGCAATCTTGCGAGACCTTGCGGGTCTCTCCGGAAGGCAGCTTCACCAGCGCGTACTCTTCTTCCTTCGCCACCAACTGCGCCGATCCGCCTGCCGAGCGCACCATCTGCGCGCCCTTCCCGGGCTTCAGTTCCAGGTTATGGATCACGGTGCCTGGCGGAATGTTCCGCAGCGGCAGCGCATTGCCGACAAGAATGTCGGCATCGGGGCCGCTGACAATTTTCTGCCCCACCTTCAACCCTTCCGGTTGCAGAATGTAACGCTTCTCGCCATCGGCATACGCCAGCAGCGCAATCCGCGAGGAACGGTTCGGATCGTACTCGATCGTCGTGACCGTGGCCGGAATGCCGGTCTTGTCTCGTTTGAAGTCGATAATGCGCAGCTTGCGCTTGTGACCCCCACCGATAAACCGCATCGTGGTGTCGCCCGAGTTGCGCCGGCCGCCTGTTCGCGGCTTAGGCTCAACCAGCGGCTTATGCGGATGCTTCGTCGTGATGTCATCGTTGACGAGCGTGGTGCGATAGCGCAGCGTCTGCGTCGTCGGTCTGTAAGTCTTAATTGGCATAGTAGCTCTCAGCTCTCAGCTGTCAGCTCTCAGCTTCTTGTTACTTTCAACCGTCGCTCTTGCTGAGAGCTGAAAGCTGACGGCTGATAGCTTACAAATTCTGTGCGTACTCAGGCATCTTCTCGCCGCTACGCAACCGCACATAAGCCTTCTTCCAATCCGGACGGTAGCCTGCGAACTTTCCGCGACGCCGTTCTTTGCCCGGATAGGTGGCCGTGCGCACCGAATGCACTTTCACTTTGAAAATCGACTGCACCGCTTCCTTGATTTCCGTCTTGGTCGCCTTGGGAGCCACCTGGAACACCAGCGTGTTCTGGTTCTCCTTGATCGCGAGGCCCTTTTCCGTAATCACCGGACGGCGAATGATCTGGTATGCGCTCTTCATTTACGCCACCTCCGCCGCTTTTTCATTGCGCTGCCGGCGGCGCCGTTCTTTCACCGGCTTCTTCGCCGCTTCGTCTTCGCCGCTGCCTGCTTTGCGGTGCTTTTTCGAAACCGAATTCTGCAGCGAAACCTGCAGCTTCTCGATCGCCGGATGGGAAAAGATCACCCGGTCATGCTTCAGCAGGTGATACGGATGCACTTCATTCCCGCGCAGCAGTTCGAGCCCGTGAATGTTTCGCGCGCTCAGTTCCAGGTTGCGATTGTCGTGCTTAGGCGCCTCGACCACCAGCACCGTCTTGTCCACTTTCAGCGCATCCAGCGCCTTCTTAAATTCCTTGGTCTTGGGTTCTTTCAGGTCGAAGGCATTGACGACGATCAATTTGCCGTCGGCAAACTTCGCCGCCAGCGCCGACCGCAAAGCCCCGAGCAATTTCTTCTTCGGGAACGCGTAGTCGTAAGAGCGCGGCACCGGACCATGCACAGTGTAACCATGCCGCCACAGCGGCGAACGGATCGATCCAATGCGGGCCCGCCCGGTCCCCTTCTGCTTCCAAAGCTTCTTGCCCGAACCGGAAACTTCCCAGCGGCCCTTGGTCTTGTGCGTTCCGGCGCGCTGCCCGGCGCGATAGTGTTTCACCGCTTCCCAGAGCAGATCTTCATTCACCGCGCCGAAGATCTCATCAGCGAGATCGAATGTGCCAACCTTCTCGCCGCTCAAATTGTGAATATCAATCGTTGCCATATATTTCTCTTTAACCTGTGTGGGGCGGGCACTCCTGCCCGCTTGTCTCCATCACTACAAAACCAGCGGGCAAGAGTGCCCGCTCCACACGAACTATGCTTTCTTCGCTGCTCTCTTGGCCGCCTTCAACGGATCAACCGTCGCCGCGCCCGCGAATCCACGACGCTCTCTTGGTGGTTTCTTGGCTTTCGTAATCACGATGTATCCGCCCTGGGGTCCCGGAACGCTGCCTTCGACGACCAGCAGATTCTCGTCCTTGTCCACACCCAGAACGCGCAGGTTGCGAGTCGTTACCTGCCGATCACCCATGTGCCCGGACATCCGCATGCCTTTGAACACGCGCGACGGAAATGCCGAGGATCCGATGGAACCGGTGATCTGGAACATCGAACCGTGCGATTTCGGACCGCCGGCGAAGTGATGCCGCTTCACGACGCCCTGGAAGCCCTTGCCCTTGCTTACTCCCACGATGTCGACGAATTTCTCACCATCGAAAATCTCGACCAGTACACGGTCGCCGACCTTCACCACTCCGTCGCCGTCGGCGGAAGGCTCAGTCTCGAGCGGCACTTCGCGCATGAATTTCACCGGCGGCAGATTGTTCTTCGCCAGATGTCCTTTCGCCGGCTTGGTCAGCCGCGATTCCTTCACGAACTCGACCAGGCCGATCTGCGCCGCTTCGTATCCGTCTTTTACCGCGGTCTTATGCTGTGTCACCACGCAAGGGCCGGCCTGCAGCACCGTGACCGGGCGAACATCGCCCTTCGAGTCAAACAGTTGCGCCATCCCGACTTTCTTGCCCAAAATTCCCGAGACCTTCGTTGCCATAATCTCCATCTCCACCAGCATGGCTAGTCGGTTAACGACTGCTATTGGCTGGACGCTTCTGCTCGCAGCTCAAAGCTCGAGGCCCGAAGCTATTTATGTTCCTTGCCGAACGCCTTGATCTCGACGTCGACACCAGCCGGCAGATCCAACTTCATGAGTGCATCCACCGTCTGCTGCGTCGGCTCGAGAATATCGAGCAACCGCTTGTGCGTGCGGATCTCAAACTGCTCCCGCGATTTCTTGTCCACGTGCGGCGAACGCAGCACGCAGTACTTGTTCTTCATCGTGGGCAGCGGAATCGGTCCCGCAATCTGAGCGCCCGTGCGCCGCGCGGTTTCCACAATCTCGCCCGTCGACTGATCCAGAATGCGATAGTCGTAAGCTTTCAACCGGATCCGAATTCTCTCTTTTCCAATCACTGTTTCGTTTCCTAACCCCTCCCGGCGTCTCCGGGAGGAAAGAGCTGGCGGCAAGCTGCAAGCCGCGTTGTTTTGCCTGTGTGGTGCGGGCACTCCTGCCCGTTTGCCGGCAGCACCGGAAAAACCTCGCGGGCAAGAGTGCCCGCGCCACACTACCCCTACTGAATAATCTCGGCGATCGTGCCGGCTCCTACCGTGTGGCCGCCTTCACGGATGGCGAAGCGCAAGCCCTTTTCCATGGCTACCGGCGTGATCAACTCGATCACCAGGCTCACGTTGTCTCCCGGCATCACCATCTCGGTGCCCGCCGGTAATTCCGCTACGCCGGTCACGTCCGTCGTTCGCAAGTAGAACTGCGGACGGTATCCCTTGAAGAACGGAGTGTGACGTCCACCTTCTTCCTTCGTCAGGATGTAGACCTCGGCCTTGAACTTGGTGTGCGGCGTGATCGATCCACCCTTCGCCAGCACCATGCCGCGCTCCACGTCGTCCTTGCCAATACCGCGCAGCAAGAGACCGGCATTGTCGCCCGCCATGCCTTCGTCCAGCTGCTTCTTGAACATTTCCACGCCCGTCACGACCGTCTTGCGCGTCTCGCGGAAGCCGACGATTTCTACTTCCTCGCCCACCTTCACCTTGCCGCGCTCGATTCTTCCCGTCACTACCGTGCCGCGGCCCGAGATCGAGAAGATATCTTCGATCGGCATCAGGAACGGCTTATCCAGTTCACGCGCCGGCTGCGGCACGCTCTTGTCCACCGCCGCCATCAACTCGTCAATCTGCTTCTCCCATTTGGCTTCGCCGTTCAGCGCGCCCAGGGCCGACAGACGAACCACCGGAACATCATCACCGGGGAACTTGTAGCTCTTCAGCAACTCGCGCACTTCGAGTTCAACCAGATCCAGCAGTTCGGGATCATCGACTGCATCGCACTTGTTCAGCGCCACGACGATGTACGGCACACCGACCTGGCGAGCGAGCAGCACGTGCTCGCGCGTCTGCGGCATCGGACCATCCGTCGCTGCCACGACCAGGATCGCGCCATCCATCTGCGCCGCGCCCGTGATCATGTTCTTGATGTAGTCGGCGTGGCCCGGGCAATCGACGTGCGCGTAGTGACGGTTCGCCGTCTCGTACTCCACGTGCGCGGTCGCGATCGTGATGCCGCGCGCCTTCTCTTCCGGCGCGTTATCGATCGAATCAAACGACCGAAACTTGATGTTCGGATTGTGCTTCGACAGAACCTTGGTGATCGCCGCCGTCAACGTCGTCTTGCCGTGATCAATGTGGCCAATCGTTCCCACGTTGCAGTGCGGCTTATTCCGTTCAAATTTCTCTTTCGCCATTTCCGTTCCTCAGGGGCTAAAGCCCCAGTCTGATGATTGCCTGGTCGGCGCGGCTGAAGCCGCGCCCTTTCAAACCTACTTCGCTGTGCCTTGCACCTTGGCGATGATCTCCTCGGCGACGGAACGCGGAGCCTCTTCATAGCGCGCAAAGTGCATTGAGTATTCTGCGCGGCCCTGCGTTGACGAACGCATGTGGGTCGCGTATCCGAACATTTCCGCCAGCGGAACAATCGCCTTGATCACCTGTGATCCCGCACGATGCTCCATGCCTTCGATGCGGCCGCGCCGCGAGCTCAAATCGCCCATGATCGTTCCGGCGTAATCTTCCGGCGTGACTACCTCGACTGCCATCACCGGCTCGAGCAGCACAGGAGAGGCCTTGCGGGCCGCTTCTTTGAACGCCATCGACCCGGCGATCTTGAACGCCATTTCGTTTGAATCGACATCGTGATAGCTGCCGTCGAACAGCGTCGCTTTCACGTCGACCATCGGATAACCGGCCAACACGCCGCCTTCCAGCGCTTCCTGAATGCCCTGGTCGATCGGCTTGATGAATTCTTTCGGCACCGAACCGCCCACAATATCGTTGACGAATTCGTATCCAGTCCCCGGTGGTTGGGGATCGAGATAAATCTTCGCGTGGCCGTACTGTCCGCGGCCACCCGTCTGCCGGATGTACTTGCCTTCCGCTTCGGCGTGCTTGCGAATCGTCTCGCGATACGCCACCTGCGGCTTGCCAACGTTGGCCTCGACCTTGTACTCGCGCATCATGCGGTCAACGATGATTTCCAGGTGCAACTCGCCCATGCCGCTGATGATGGTCTGTCCGCTGTCGGGATCGGTGTGAACCTTGAAGGTGGGATCTTCCTGGGCCAGGCGCCCGAGCGCCATGCCCATCTTTTCCTGGTCGGCTTTTGTCTTGGGCTCGACCGCAACCGAAATTACTGGAGCGGCAAACTCAATCGACTCGAGCGCGATTGGATGAGCTTCGCTACAGATCGTATCGCCGGTCGAAACGTTCTTCAGTCCAACCGCGGCGCAAATATCGCCGGCCAGGATCTCGTGGATCTCTTCGCGCTTGTTGGCGTGCATCTTCAGCAGGCGTCCAATGCGCTCGTGCTTTCCCGTACGCACGTTCAGTACGGAATCGCCGGTCTTGAGCTGTCCGGAATAAACGCGAATAAACGTCAACTGGCCGACAAACGGATCAGCCATGATCTTGAACGCCAATGCCGAAAACGGCTCCTTGTCGTCCGGCTTGCGCGTCACTTCCTGGCCATTGTTAGGATTCTTGCCATGCGTCTCGCCAACATCGAGCGGCGAAGGCAGATAATCCACGACAGCATCCAGCAACGGCTGCACACCTTTGTTCTTGAAGGCCGTACCCACGACAACCGGGAATACTTTCAATTCAATCGTTGACTTGCGCAGCGACTTCCGCAGTTCGTCCGCAGAAATATCTTCGCCTTCGAGGAACTTGTGCAGAATCTCGTCGTCGTTTTCAGCGATCGTCTCAACCAGCTGTGCGTGGAAGGCTTCGGCTTTTTTCTTCAGCTCGGCGGGAATTTCTTCGGTGAGATATTCGGCCCCAATGGTGTCGTCTTGCCAGACGATCGACTTCATGTTGATCAGATCGACGACGCCTTTAAACTTATCTTCCTGGCCGATGGGGAATTGAATCGCGACGGGCTTGGCACTGAGGCGCTTGCGGATGGTATCGACGGCGTGCTCGAAATCAGCACCCATCTTGTCGATCTTGTTAATAAAGCAAATACGCGGGACGCCGTATTTATCGGCCTGGCGCCACACTTTTTCCGACTGCGGCTGCACGCCATGAACCGCGTCGAATACAGCGACTGCGCCGTCAAGCACGCGCAGGGAGCGTTCCACCTCAGCCGTGAAGTCCACGTGGCCGGGCGTATCAATAATGTTGATGCGGATATCGCGCCAGGTACAGGTGGTCGCCGCGGACGTGATGGTGATGCCGCGCTCCTGCTCCTGCTCCATCCAATCCATGGTCGCAGTGCCTTCGTGCACCTCTCCGATGCGGTGCGTCCGGCCCGTATAAAACAGGATGCGCTCCGTCGTAGTGGTTTTCCCGGCATCGATGTGGGCCATGATGCCGATGTTTCTGCAACGCTCTAATGGGACTGTTCTTGGCACGACTCTTATCTACTCTTTCTGGGGCTCAAACTTCAGTTTGATTGAGCGATTGAGCGATTTGGAGATTGAAAAACCTCAAACCGACTGCATTGTCAATTACTCAATGACCCGATCACTCAATCACTCAATTTGGTTACCACCGGTAATGCGCGAATGCCTTGTTTGCTTCCGCCATGCGGTGGACGTCTTCTTTCTTCTTGATGGCCGCGCCACGGCTGTTGGCCGCGTCCAGTAACTCGTTGCTCAACTTGTCGACCATTCCTTTTTCGCCGCGCGACCGCGCATAGCTAATGATCCAGCGGATGGCCAGCGACGTCCGGCGGTCGGCATTCACTTCGACCGGCACCTGATAGTTCGCGCCACCGACGCGGCGGGTCTTCACTTCAAGCAGCGGCTTCGTGTTCTCGACGGCTTTCTTGAACAGCTTCAGGGCCTCATCACCACCCTTCGACTCCAGCTTCGTCAGGGCTTCATAGAAGATGCCCTCAGCCGTCGACCGCTTCCCCTGCCACATCATCGAGTTAATGAACTTGGTTACCAGGTCCGACTGATAGACAGCATCGGCCGGCACCGTCCGCTTTGCGATATGTCCTTTACGAGGCATTCAGCTTCTAGCTCCTAACTCATAGCTTCTAGCTTGAGCTTTGCTGGCCACTGACCACTGGCCACTAGCCTTTCTTCGGTCTTTTTGCTCCGTACTTCGAGCGTCCCTGCATGCGGTTGGCAACGCCGACCGCATCCAGCGTTCCGCGAATCACGTGATACCGCACGCCCGGCAGATCCTTCACGCGGCCTCCGCGGATCAGCACAATCGAGTGCTCCTGCAGGTTGTGCCCGACTCCGGGGATATACGTTGTGACTTCGATCCCGTTCGTGAGCCGCACACGCGCCACCTTCCGCAACGCCGAGTTCGGCTTTTTTGGGGTCTGCGTGTATACGCGCGTGCATACGCCGCGCTTCTGCGGACACCCCTGCAACGCAGGGCTCGCTGTCTTATAACGAGGCCGCTTCCGGCCTTGGGCCACCAACTGATTAAACGTAGGCACTCTTGCTACTCCTTAGCCGCACACTCGCACTCGGCGGGCGGCTTCAAAATCTACAGTCTAGAAGCGCATCCGTGGGCATGACCGGCTACAGCCAGCCATTACTTCTCGTCTCTTATCGCGCAGTCACTCGCATGCGCGTGCTGACGAGAGATTCTGGATTCCCTTTAAGACTTACGCCGCCGACGGTGGCGCCCGGCCAAACTCCGGGGGCACTCCGTTTCGTCAGCCTTGCCCTGCATATCCCCTCGCATAAGGGCGAAGGGCGCCGCAGGCACGTTTCAGCGAGGAATGCTTCCGAATCTAACTTGCATCCGGAAACCCTGTTTCTCTAAAGCTCGACCGCCACCTTCTGCGCACACAGCCACAAAAAAGTCGCAGCACACAGCAAGCCTGGATGAACTCGCGGAACCAAACTACTATAGCAAGTCGTTCGAAACATCGTCAACTCGTTCTTTTGCATCCCACTGACGGGATATCGAACGGCTTGTACGACGGGGCGGGATTCGGGCGCTTGCTGATTCTGCCCTCAACCTCTACACTACAGGTTTTCCAATTCATTCGAGTAGTTTCTCTGCGTCGTTGAGGCGCAGGGTATGGCTGGCTCTCATCAGCGATGGACAAAGAGGAGTGCATGGGTCGGTTTCGTTCGCTAAGTCTGCGCCTGGCAGTTGCCTTTCTTTCGTTCTTGACCATCACCGGATGTGGCGGAGGATCCCACCCGGGCCCGCCTCTGTTCCCAGGGCGCATTAACCTCAACCCAAGTTCGGCCGTTTCCATGGTGCTCGGCGGCACTCTTACGTTCACGGCCAGCGTCCAAACCGCGTCCGGAACCAACCTCGCCGTTCCTGTCACATTCGCATCGAACGATACCGCCGTTCTCAATCTGGCTCCGAATGGAGTCGCCTGCGCGGGCCACTGGGATGTCGCCTTTACCACTTGCACCCCGGGAGCCATGGGACCCGTTACAGTCACTGCAAGCGCCTTGGGTGGTAGCAGCGTTCCAACCTATGTCTTTGTCCATCCGCCGATCGAAAGCATCACGGTAGTCGGCGTTATTCCAGATGGTACCCAGGTGCAGGAGCCTTGCCTTTCGCAAACCCAATCGATGACTGTCGAAGCTCACGCCTACAGCCAGGGCACCGATATCACCGCTTCCGTGGGCCCATTCACTTGGTCTGCCAACAACGCATCCGTCGTGTCGTTAACGCCGTTGACCAACAACGCTTTTAACTTCGCCACCAATCAGGCTACGGCGACGGCGAACACTCCGGGGATTACCTACATCTATGCCTCCGCCAATGGCGTTAGCAGCAGTTCGTTTCAGCAGCCACAACTGACCAACGCGCAGGGCGTGGGTTCTCCAGTCCTCGATTTCTTCGCGACCTGCCCCATCCAGAACATCGCGCTCGAACTTGGCGCCGCGGGCTCCGGCCGAACGACATTCAACGTCCCCAAGGGATCGACGTCCGGTCCCCAGACGGTCATCGCCACGGTGACCGACATCATGAGCATCAGTTCCCTGTCCAATACCGACGGAGGGATCGTCCTCAGCAAGATTCCCCTAACCTGGACCTCGTCGCAGCCAGGAGCAATCGGGGTACCTGCCACGGGATGCACCCAATCTTGCACTCTGTCCCTGTCAACTCCGGGTTCCGCCACCGTGACCGCCTCATGCTCGCCGCCGACTTGTAATGTTGGATTCCCCACTATCCCCAACGCGTTCCTAACCGATGGAGTGATCGATCAGACCAAGATCACGGCCTGCACCAATTTCTTCAAAGCCCTGTATCCGCTGTTGGCAGACTGTAGGGAACTCATTCCGGTCCCGGTTTACGCGTCTCCGGTTTTCGTCAATGCGCCGAACCCGCCGCAGCCGCTTTCCCCGATAGCCGCGATCTCTGGCATCGTCACCGGATCTACGTCCTTACCGACAGTGTTCGCTTCGAGCATGGGATGCGCGCAGGTACCTCCTTCGACATGTAATACGTCGGGGTATTTCGTCTCGACGACGAACTCTGCGGGCAATGAAAACCCTCTGCCGGTTTCGCCCAATTCATTTCTGTTCGATCCGACAGGGGCAAGAGTCTGGATGGGAAGCAAGTACGGCGCACAGATTGTGACCCCGAGCAATTTCGGCGGCACAACTAATCCCTTCACTCCGCTCGGCACATTGACGGGAAATGTGCTTGCGAGTTCACTGAACGGGAACATTGCCGCCTTTTCTGATACCGTCCACGTTCCGAATCAGGTTTACATCGCAAATGTGTCCAACGCAGGTTCACCCACTGCTCTCAGCATTCCTGGTCCGGTGCCTCCATTAACCGAAATCGCTGGCTTTTCACCTGACGGGTTGAAGACATTTATCATCGCGGGATCGAACCTGACTTCGATGTATGTCTACTCCTCGCTTCAGGCGCTGCAAGGTCCGATTGCTCTGGCTCAACCGGCCACTGCCATAGCATTCTCGCCGAATGCCGCCTTCACTTATATCGCGGAATCAGGGAGTGCCCCCAATCTCAGCGCATTCGCCAATTGCACCAATCCTGCCGTTGCCCCGATCCAGCCCGCCGCAAGTATCGGGTTGCCCGCGTCACCACTTCTGATGAAAGTTCTGCCCGCGCTTCACATTGACGGCAGAGACTCCTTTGGCCATCCGATCCCGGACGGCATACACATACTCATTCTTGACTCCACCGGATTCGACATCGTCACTTCCGTCATATCCCCGCCGTTGGATCCAACGACATTGTGTCCGCAGCAATTAACCTTCACCGACTACCAGGGTCAGCCTGCGGTCCAGAGGATCGAATTAGGGCAGGGGACACTGCAGCCAGTGAACTTCTTCTACTCCGCTGATGACACACAGCTCTATGTCGTCTCCTCCAGCAGTTCGAGCATCATTGTCTACAGCTTCATCAACGGGTCCGTGATCGGAGGCATTGAGCTTCAGAACAACGCGACGCCGATCACCGCCGACATGTCGACTGATGCGGGGACCATCGTGATCGCTGGCAGTGATGGCATGCTGCATGAAGTCAGTACGGCACTGGGTGGCGGCGACTCGGTGCCCATTTCGTTCCCCAACATCCCGAACGGCCTGAACCCGTTCTGCTCCTTCACTCCACTCGCCGGTCCGTGCACGCTGAACTTTGTGCAAGCCAGGCCCTAGTCGCCGAATCGGAAAGAACCGTGTAGGGACAGCCTCCTCGGCTGTCTCGCGAAGGCGAAGCCGAGCGGAGCTCTTAACCCAAAGGCGAAAGGGGAGGGAAGAAAACCCAGGAATAGGAATAGAACTGAGTACTACTGGCCGCCACCCAAGTCTTTGCCCACACTATCGAGCACGCCATTCACGAAGTGAACCGATTCGGGCGAAGAAAATTTGCGCGCAATCTCCAGGGCTTCGTTGATCACAACGGCCCGCGGCGTCTCGGGATAAGCCAGCAACTCCGCAACGGCGGCCCGCAGAAGATTCCGGTCAACCGCGGCCATCCGCTCCATGCGCCAATGCTCGGCATGCTTTTCGATCAACGAGTCGATCTCGCTCACCCGATCCGTCGCCACCCGAAACAAATCATCGGCAAACCCGCGCACCTCAGTGCTCGTGGCACCATGCTCGGCCCAGAACGTCCGCCGTACCTGTTCTGCATTTTGCTTTCCCATGTCCGCCTGGAAAAGCATCTGCAATGCGATCTCCCGGGATTTTCGTCGAGTACCCATTGGCCGTCAGCGATCAGCCGTCAGCTAAAACACCATAGCCACGGCTTCATCAGTTTACATGGAAGTAATTCTGGTGAGAGACACTTGGGAGTTCCACGCTGGCAAACTCCGTCATGAACGAGAGCGCTTTGCGTTGCGCAATCCACGCAACTTCTTCTTGCCGACGTCCGGCGCCTGACGCCTGACGCCTTCTTTGCTGGAAGCTGACAGCTGAGAGCCGACAGCGTCCTTCAAGGACGCCATCTCCACCGCCGCGAGCGCGGCCTCAAATCCCTTATTCCCCATCTTCAGTCCGGCCCGGTCGATGGCTTGCTCGAGCGTGTCGCAAGTCAACACACCGAATGCGTGCGGGATTCCAGTTTCCTGCGCGGACTGCCCGATCCCCCGCGTGACTTCGTTGACGATGACATCGTAGTGCGCCGTATCCCCACGCAGGAGACACCCAATACAAACGATCGCGTCGTACTTCCTGGTCGAAGCCAGCGTACGAGCGGCCGCAGGAATCTCAAAAGCCCCCGGCACTCGGATCACGGCAATGTCCTTCTTCACCGCGCCGGTGCGCAAAAGCCCATCGCAAGCACTCAGCAAGAGCCGTTCGGTAATGAAAGAATTGAATCGCGAGACCACAATCGCGAACCGTTTGCCGGACGCGTCGAGCTTGCCCTCCAAAGCAGGCCTCGTCTCAGGCATCGATTCAATCTTCAGTTTGTTTTCCTGCGTGATCTCGGTGTCCTCCGTGGTGAAAGATCTTGATTCTCCCATCCGCGTAATCCGTGTTAATCCGCGGCAAAGAAGTTACTTCCCCTTGAAAACCGGCGCACGCTTCTCGAGAAACGCCTTTGTTCCTTCAGTCTTATCCTCGGTGGAGCAAGCCACCGCAAACAGGACGGCCTCGAGATAGAGTCCCTCACTCAACGTCATCTCCATTCCCCTATTGACGGCCTCCATCGCATACTGCACGGCCAAGGGCGCATTGGCGACGATCTTCGCCGCAATCGCCTCGGCCCGTGGAATCAATTCGGCAGCGGGAAGCACTTCGTTGACGAGCCCAATGCGATGCGCTTCCTGCGCTGTGATCATCTCTCCGGCGAGCACCATCTGCATAGCGATTCCCTTGCCGACGAGCCGCGGAAGGCGCTGCGTCCCGCCGTACCCTGGGAGGATACCGAGCTTTACTTCCGGCTGGCCCAGCTTCGCGTTCTCGCTGGCCAGTCGCATGGTGCAAGCCATCGCGACCTCGCACCCGCCGCCGAGCGCAAAGCCGTTGATGCAGACGATCACAGGCTTACCGAGGTTCTCAATCAGATTCAGGACATTCTGACCGCGATGCGTGTATTCCTTCCCGGTAACCGCGTCTTGCTTCGCCAGTTCACCTATATCGGCACCGGCAATAAACGCCTTCTCTCCGGACCCGGTGAAGATGACGACGCGAATTGCGGCATCGTTCTTGATGTCATGAAACGCTGCCCGCAGTTCTTCCATCGTGGCCATGTTGAGCGCGTTCAGCACTTTCGGCCGGTTGACGGTGACGTAAGCAATGGAGTTTTTCTTTTCGAGAAGTATGTTTTCGAAATTCATAAGTTCAAATTCCCAGCCACGGATTCACGCGGATCAACACGGATCAGAAAAACTGACTGATCAATTCCTCTTGTAGGAATGAAGTGCCCCAAAGATGATCGCGTTCGGATTAAGATTACCCATATTGTTCTCGTTGTTTCTAATCCGTGAAGATCCCTTTTAAATCCGTGGCAAAAGAAGTTACAGTTTCTGTGCCTTCGGCTTCTCCGGGTCTGAGTAATCATAAAAGCCTTTGCCGGTTTTCCGGCCGTACCAGCCTGCCATTACCATGCGCTTCAGCAGCGGAGGCGACGCGAAGCGGCGCTCCTTGAACTCGTCGTACATCACGTGCGTGATGTAGTACGTCGTATCGAGTCCAACAAAATCCAGCAGCGTGAACGGCCCCATCGGATAGCCGCAGCCAAGCTTCATGGCGTTATCGATGTCCTCGATCGACCCCACGCCCTCTTCATATGCCCGGACGGCATCGAGCAGATACGGCACCAGTAGCCGGTTCACGATGAATCCGGTCTTGTCCGAAGTTCGCACGGGAACCTTGCCTAGCTTCTTCGCGAACGCGTACGCGGACTCGTAAACTTCGTCAGCGGTAGCAATGGTGCGGACGACCTCGACCAACTTCATCAACGGCACCGGATTAAAAAAGTGGAGTCCGATGAACCGCTCCGGCCGCTTCACCGCGGTTAGAAGCTCGGTCACGGAAATCGAAGAAGTATTGGTAGCGAAGATCGCATCCTTCTTTACGATAGCGTCGATCGATGCATACATCTTCTTCTTTTCTTCCACGTTCTCCATGATCGCCTCGACGACGATATCGCAATCGGCCAAATCGGACTTGTTGGTCGTGCCCTTAAGCCGCGCACGGATGGCACGCTTCTGCTCAGCGGTGATCCCGCCCTTCTCGACGGGTCGCTCGGCAAACTTGGCCAGCGATTTCTCAATCCCGGCAAACCCCTTGTCCAGGAACTTCTGCTCGACTTCAAGGACCGTGACGTCGAACCCCGCCGTCGCGCAAACCTGCGCAATGCCGGAACCCATCAGCCCACAGCCCAGAACTCCAACTTTCTTGATTTCCATGATTGCTTCCTCAAGGAATCAGTTTGTCATCCTCAGTGAAGCGAACGACTTCTGCACTCCGCGACACCAGCAAACTGCATACAGTCCTTCGCGGCAAAAGAAAGCCACTAGGATGACAACTCTCAATAAGATCCGTCCTTCACCAACTTAACTCCACCAACGAAACGCTCTCACCTGGCATGGGAAAATCCATGCGGACTGCGCCGTCTTTGCTATCTACCCACCGGGGCGATTCCAGCAGTTGTAACTGCCCCGCTGCTTTCAACGACTGAGATTGCTCTGCAGTGGGCGATTGCGGAGACCCCATCGCTTTCCACACTGTATAGGAATTACTGTGGTTCTGGTCAATGCGATAGTGCTTCACCAGAAGTCTTCCTGCACCCGTCGGCAATCCCATAACGCTCAGTTGCACAGGCAATTCCGTGGCCGCCGCTTCGTCATCCTGATAGTTCCACAACAACACCGTGACTTCATGATCTCCACGAGCCGCCAGACCGTCGACGTCCGCTTTTCCGCGAACTCCAGACGTTAGAATCGCGTCTAGATCCACCGCCGCGCTGCTCCTCACCTCGACACGCTCTCCCGACATCAATCCCAGCATCCGAAACAGATTCAAGATCGGTTTGTCGATCCCGTTGGTCGCAAGAGTTCGATATCCCAGGAAGTAAGGCTGGTCTTCAAACTCAAACGCCCAGGTGAGAATTCCTGAGAGGTTGGTCTTCTGGCGCGCGTTCAGATCCAGCATCTCTCGGATCGCTACCGTCGTATTCGCCGGATACAGCGTGCCGTTTCGATATGCGTTTTGCGGATGATCCTTCGCCGAACAGGCGGCGCAGCCCTCCGGGTCTGATTCGCTCAGGATCACCGGCAGGTGCGCAAACTGCGGAAATGACGAAACTGTCTTCAGCCCTTCATCCACGTCGCGCAGTTGATGAGCGAGTCCCATCTTCACATGTCCATCTTTTACTTCAGGGGAGCCTTTCGCATGGAAACTTATGAAGTCGAGCGGAGCTCCGGTCTTTCCGCTTGCATAGTTCGTGCCGCTCGAGCAGTGCCGCAAAAATTGCCGGAGGAACTCGGCCGCCTTGGCAGCCCCGGGTCCGGTCGTCGCCGGCCCTCCCACCTTCGCCTCCGGCAATGCACGCCGGACGGCATCAACCGCGTAGTCAAACAGCTTGTCGTATTCTTCGGGAGTTCCGTGCCAGTAGCCGATGTCCGGCTCATTCCAGACTTCCCAATGCCACCCGGCGACTTCGCCTTTACCATAGCGAGCGACACAGTGTAGAGCCAACTGATAGACCAATTCATCCCACTTGGCATAATCCTTCGGAGGATAGGTCCAGCCCACGAAAAGTTCGTCCTTGGGCCAGTGATGACGATACGGGTCCGGATGCGTGGAAAGGGCTTGAGGCATGAAGCCGATTTCGACAAAAGGCTTCGCGCCAGAATGAAGATAGGTATCGAGGATTTTGTCGACGATCGTCCAATCGTAGACCGGATGCCCGGTGGAGTCTTCGGTGTAGGCGTTGGTTGATCCCCATTTCAGTGCGGGCGAGCCGTCTCCGGTCGTCAGCAAATTGTGAGTTCGAATTTGGACGCGAGCAGGATTAGTCGCGGACAATTCCGCAAGCAACTCCCGCCCGTGCAGTACGTAGGTATAGTTGGGCTCGTCGTAGCCAAAGTAGTTCCACAGCGGATTCAGCGGACCGAGGCTTCGCCCGGCGTCGACCCGGACTACGACCGGAGTCTGCGCGCAGAGATGTTGAATCAGAAGGACGATGAAAGACGCGAAGGTCGCGACCCGCAGATATTGTCGCCGATTCATATTCGCGATTCGCGCGCACTCGCTCATACAGAGGAAGGGAACCTAGCTCATATTCTCCACCACCATCGCAATTCCCTGGCCGCCGCCAATGCAAGCCGTCGCGAGACCATATTTCTTCTTGCGCCTACGGAGTTCGTAGAGCAGCGTCATCACCAGACGCGTCCCGGTCGCGCCCAGCGGATGGCCCAGCGCGATCGCTCCACCGTTGACGTTCACTTTCTCGCGATCCAGCCCGAGTTCCTTCTCGACCGCGAGATACTGCGCGGCGAACGCCTCATTCACTTCAATCAAATCAATGTAATCCAGCGACAGCCCCGCCTTCTGGAGCGCAATCTTCGTGGCCGGCACCGGACCCCGCCCCATTACCTTCGGCTCTACGCCCGCAATGCCCCAGCCGACAATCCGGCCGAGCGGCTCCATGTTGCGCTTGCGGACTTCATCCAGCGACATCACAACAACCGCCGCCGCGCCGTCGACGATACCGCTAGCGTTTCCAGCGGTCACGGTCCCGTTCTTGCCAAACGCCGGTTTGAGTTTGGCCAGCCCTTCCATCGTTGTCTGCGGACGCCGGTGGTCATCCTCAGTGAGCGACTCCCCTGTCAGTTCGCCTTTGTGATTTCGCAGTGGCACCGGAACGAGTTCTTCCTGAATGCGTCCGGCTTTGTAAGCATCATCCGCGCACGTTTGCGAACGCAGGGAGAACTCATCCTGCATCTCGCGCGTGATCCCTTGCTGCGAGCCATACAGTTCGGCGGTGTTTGCCATGTATGACCCGCAATAGGAATCGAGCAGCGCCACCATCAACGAATCTTCCAGCTTTCCGCCTGGCGCCAGCGTGAAGCCATCGCGGCCGCGGATCACAAACGGCGCCTGCGACATGGCCTCCATCCCGCCGGCGAGCACGATCTTCGCCTCATCGGTCTGGATCATCTGCGCCGCATTCACGATCGACTGCATGCCCGAGCCGCACAGGCGGTTCACTGTCAACGCTGGAGTTTCGACGGGAATGCCAGCCCGCAATCCCACGTGTCGCGCTCCGTATAGCGCGTCGCCTGAAGTCTGCTGCGCGTTGCCGAATACCACGTGATCAAATTCTTTCGGATCGATGCCTGAGCGCTCGATCGCGCCCTTTCCCGCAACTGCGCCCAATTCCTGCGCTGTGAAATCTTTCAACTTTCCGCAATACCGCCCAAAAGGCGTGCGCGCTCCACTGACGATAGCAATGTCACCGGCTTTTAACATGATGAATGACTCGCAGAACCCTAACCAGACACGGCCAGAGTGCATTATCCAAACTTGTTAGTCTAGCAGTGGGAAGAAGAATTCACCACAATGGGACGGTGAGAGGAAAATGGGGAAGAAGGGAATGAAGGTCTGAAGTAAACTCGTCTACGCGACCGCACCCGCGGCCAGCACCGTCGGCCCGAGCGCTACGACACGACCCAGTCCCTGGCTCATGGCTTGGCCCAGAGCATGCTCCACGCGGTTGATAACCTCAGTGACCACGTCGATGGGATCAAATTCGGTGCGGACTACCGCCTCCGCGAGTCCCGCTGAGAATAGAGCTGTGACTCCCTGCTCAGCTCCATCCTTGGCGCTCCAACGCAGATTCGCCACGATCTTGCGCAGCTTCTCGATCGCGAGCATGGCTTCTTTTTCAGCCGTCTCGCCCAGCAGGATTGCAATCGTGGTCGTATCGTAGCGGAACGCCAGATCGTTCGATCGGATATTGGCGGCAAACATCTGACCCGCGCGTTCCATCAAGGTTTGTACTTCAACGTCGCCGTGTTCTTTGACCATGGCGCCGCTCTTGCCAAACTGCAGCAGGACGACAGTCAGGGGTGTCGAATTCTGAACGGCGCGCTTGCTCTCCGCCATCAGTAAATCCAGATACGAAGCCCGCTTCAGCAGGCCGGACTTCTCATCCGTCACCGAAAGATTCTTCACCAGCCGCCGCAGACCTGCATTGTTCAGCGCGATCACCATCTGGTCGGCCAGCGTTTTCAACACTACCGTGTCCGACTGTTGCCATGACCGCGGCCGATTGTGCATCAACACCAGGATTCCGGCTCTTTCTTCCCCGTCCATTAGCGGAATGGAGAGGATCGTCGCCGCGGCGCCGATCTCGCCGAGGACCTTCTTGGCGCTCTGCAGCAGGCTCGATCTAGCCGGATCCTGAATCTCCAACGGATCGTGTTCGTGCGCTGCGGAGTGCAGACATGTGACCAACTCGCCGATGGCGGCAGGGCTCATACGCTTCGTCCCCTCAGCGCAAAACTCATCCATTGCGGTCGGGGGCATTCCCGCTTTCCCCATCACTGCGATGCAGCGCGTAGCTTCCCACTGCATTCCGATTTCCTTAACAGCCGTACTGAGGACCGCTGGAGCCGTGCTCTGGTGATAGAGCTTCCGCGTGATCTCGGCGACCCGTGTAAACGTCCGCACGTCGGCAGCCGGGTCAGGCACATCCGCAGGTGCAGCGCTGGAGGTCGCAACCGGCGCCGATGGCGTCGCAGCCGGAGGCAAAGGAGCCGTTCCCGCATACCGCGGCGTCACGCCCGCCGACATATATAGCCGCTGCAGATCTTCGTTCCGCTCTTCCTCGCGGGGAAACAGTTCCTGAATTCTCTGCAGCCGCTCGACCGCTTTGTTGCGCATCCCGTACTGCACCAGGATTTCGGCTTGCAGCATCAGATCCTGCAGGGTGGATGCTCCCAGCGTCCGTTCGTCTACCGGCACAGGCTCTTCGGGAGCCTTTGCGGCCGAACTGAATCGGGAAGCGATGACTCTGAAGCGGGCATCTTCGACCTTGCCCTTGATCATGTCGAGACGCTTCAGATGTCCGGGCTCATAAGGATCGACTTCCGCTGCCCGGTCGAGGCACTCCGCCGCTTTCGCGAACTCTGCTGTGCTGCAATAGAGATCGAACAATTTCAGGAGCGTACTGCAGTAATCGCTCTCACGGTTTGACGAGTTGTAGAGTTCGCTGAGGAACTCAAGCATCTGCGACGACGGCTTGCGCGTCGAGGTGATGTCTTCCATGATCGCGGTGAACTGCCGCCGCTCGCCGCGACGCCTCTGGAACTGCTCCAGTTTGCGGGCCAAGGCCACCGCCTCATCTTCCTGCCCGCCGTCCAGAAAACTTCCAATTAATCCGATAACCTGCTGCACGCGCGCCGGATTCTGCTCAAACAAAGTCCATACCAGCGGCTCCGCCTCGGAAAACCTGCCCGCGGCGACCAGAGAATCGGCATAAGCTTCACGGAATTCCTGCGGTACTGGCCCCGCACTGATCTGGGGTTCCAGAATGAAGATTGCCGCTCCCACCTGGCCTTTCACCAACAGGCTTTTCGCGTAGGCCAGTGCGATGGATTGATCCGCTGCATCTTCCTGATAGGCCCGCTCATACCACTGTGCCGGATCGCCACCTTCCGCCGCAGCGGCGACGGCTAATCGCTGGAACGATGAGGCGGCCACTTTGCGATTTCCCAGCTCAGAAGCCAGTTCTGCGACTCGCAGCAGATTGGCCTGCGACGGCTCGATCGCCACGATGCGATCCAGAACCTCGGCGGCCTCCTGTTTTTTTCCTAACTTCGTCAGATCGAGCAGCGCCGCTTCGTAAGTGCCCACGGCCAGCTTCTTGTTCGATCCCTCCAGCAACTGCCCAAAGCGAAACTTCTGTTGCCACGTCGGACTGCCGTGCCGCGCCAGCTTCTTATAAGTCAGGCTCGCCCGCGTCGCATCTCCGGCCGTAACTTGCCGCTCAAACAATTCCCCCAGTAGTTTCACGGCCTCGGCGTTGCGGCTCAGCGATAGGCACAAGTCCGCCGTGAGTTGCCGTACTACGTCGTTTTCGTGATCGTCTTTGAGGACCAGCAGGTATTCTTCGAGGGCTTCAGCGGTCTTGCCTTTTTGCAGGAGTTTTTCCGCGCGCTCAATGCGCTTGCCGACCTCGGCTCGGTCCAGTCGTCTTGTGATCTCAGGCATGCGGAATCGGGCGGAGTAAACCCTGCTCCGATTCTAGGAGCGCCCTCTAACCCCAGCAATGCGGTAACGCCAGGGCGCGATTACGAAGGTCACCCCCTGTTTAAGCACTGGAGGCTAAAGCGAAGCGCGGTTCGGCGACTCCCGGAAGCCCACGATGAGTCGAACGGGCAGTCCAGGCGGCTGTCACAAGGCCGAATCGTTGGGCGGAACGCTGGGGCTTACTGTACGCTCACGCTCGTCTCGTAGGTTTTGCCTGGTTGGACTTCGATCTTCTGGGCATGCTCGAGACGGTTCTTCAGCAGGGACAGATTCGCCCATTCGAGGTCCCAACCATCGTCGATCGCCAGCATCCGGTAACGCCCTGGCAGGACGTCGCGCAGCGTAAATGTTCCATCGCTGTCGCTTTGATCGCGACGGAACTTCGGCAGATTCATCTCGGCATTCTCAGGAACCAGCAGGATCATTGCCCCCGCAACGGGCTTATCATCCTCGCGGGCGGTGCCATTAATTTTCGCCGACGTGTTCGACAGCAATATTTCCAGTTCGACCGGCTTCCCGCCGGCAATCTGTACTGTTTGTCCTACCACCTGCGCACCTCTCGCCTTCAGGCTCGACACAATGGAGTTCTCGCCGGTCATCGCGTACACCGAATACGTGCCTGGGGTCAGGAAGTCCGCATCGAATTGGATCTGCCCCCGCTCGCCAATCTGGGATTGCAGCACTTCGTCCGTCCGGCTGTTCCAGAGCCTTACGATGCCCTGTCGCGGCCATCCCCCACCTTCCATCTGAACTTCGCCGCGAATCGATGCCACCGCGGACGTACTGTCAGGATCCACTTCGGCATCCGCCGTCAGATTAAGCAGCATCGCGCGCTTCGCCCGACTGCTAGGGTCGGCAGATACAATGTCCAGCACGTATCGTCCCGGAGCCACGCCCTGAATCTCCTGCGAATCGTCCATCTGTACTTGTCTCTGCCAGACCTGCTTGATCTCCGTGCCAAAGACCTTCTGCTGCAGGGTCGCCGCTGCGAACTTCTGTGGCTCGACATTAACCTGGTTCACACGCACACGCAGCGCGGGCTCGGGATTCAAAGTGAAATCCGCGGTGAAGTCCTCACCCTCATTCAGAGCAATCTGCGACGCCGAGTCCGGATCGGTGACACCCGGGTAGAAAGTCGTCGGAAACGCCACATCGAATTCAGATTTTTGGGAGAGTGCAGAATTGCCGGCAGCATCCCCTGACTGAAGCAGGCCACTGAACCACGGAGACGCGGAAACCACCAGGTAATAACAGCCTGGCTCCAAGTGAGCGATGCGGTAACGGCCGCGATCGTCCGAAACCGTTTGCTCGGCAAGAGAGGTTTCCCTCAATCCGAAGCTTGCGTCCGTGCGGAACAGGTAGATGGTCGCACCCTGAACCGGTTCGTGC
Organism: uncultured Acidobacteriota bacterium; assembly: GCA_963836945.1. GTDB lineage: Bacteria > Acidobacteriota > Terriglobia > Terriglobales > Acidobacteriaceae > Sulfotelmatobacter. Next base: position 223,960 of record CAWILL010000012.1, on the reverse strand, counting down.
CCGTCATCCTCGATCACGCCGAGGACGCGAGCATCGGGCCGCAGCCGGAACACCACATTCCGCGTGTTCAGACCAGATCCCACGACGATCGCACTGGCGTACATTCCGTGTTGTTCGAAGCCTTGTCTCCTAAACCCGTTGGCCTGGCCGCCCAGCAGATACTTCCCCGGCTCGGCAACCTCAAACGTAAATGCTCCGTTGTCTGTGGTGAGCAGCTTCTGTTGTGTTGCTTCAAAATTCTCAGCCTTTCCGAACCAGACCTCAGCGCCCGCCAGAGGGTGCCCGTTCACCGCATTCACGACCTTGCCAGAGACGCGAAACTTCGCGGGGACGTTTTGGGCACAAAGGTGGGATGCGACAGCAACCACCAGCACAAGCGGAAGGAAACGTAGTGACATGGACACTACCTCTTCACCGAAGTAAGACCAAGGTTGACCGTGACCGTCGCATGAGGCCGCACGGTGACGTGCTCGGCATCCGAAAGGTAAGGATTCAAAATCTCCGGGTCGGCATATTCCAGCTGATCGCCTCCGTCCAAGGCGACAATCTCATAATTTCCTGGCGGAATGCCGGGAATAGCGAAATAGCCCTGCATCGGTCTCGCAGCGTGGACGATGTTTCTCGTGCCATACGGTTGCACCAGCAACACCAGCACTCGATCGGGATTCCCCGCCGGTGTGACCGTTCCGCTCACCGTTCCCGCGCCGTCGCGCAGTGTCACCTCGATCGGCTCGGGTTGTTCGCCCTCACTGAGTGTGAGATCGTCACTGAGAAGATCGACGTTCCCGCTCTGCGCAGATTTCACCCACCATTCTCCGTTCGTATTGATCTCCAGCCTGTAAGTTCCCGGCGCGACATTCGGAATCCCGCCGGCTTGTCCTCGCCAGAAATTGGTCCCCCGCCTCGACTGCGAGAGCGGCACAAGCTGCAAGATCAGTCCGGGAATGATTCCTTGGATCGGCGCTTTCCTTTCCGAGCCCCCTGCGCCTTGTTCTTTCTCGATTTCGACAGGAATAGTCGTTGCCGCATGCAGCGGGACGTGCAGGTCAGCTTCGTCAGAGCGGATCACGACTGCCGCTCCGGGCGTTGTCAATTCGACCCCACCGCCCATCGTTCCACCAACGCTATAGGCACCGGCAGGCACCTTTACCTGGAACTTTCCACCCTGCAAGGCCGCAGTTTGGGAGAAGTCGGAGTCGTCCCCAGCTTTCCTCGAAAAGGTCAGCCCCGTAACCTCATTCGACGGGGCCGACAAGGTGCCGGTAACTTGGTACATAAGCTCAGGGGACAGTGTGAAGTCTGCCTCCGCGTCCTGACCCGGAGCGATTTCGATTGGTGTCGCGGACCCCAGATCAGGAACGCCGGGAAAGAAAACCTTGGCAAAAATCTGTTCTCGCGCGTTTGGAACACCCTTCTGGCTCAGCGTCGTCACCGTACTCTGATCGACTGCGACATAGTACGTCCCAGCTTGCAGCCCGACGACTCGAAATTCCCCGTCTTCATTCGTCAGCGCCTGGTTCGGTTGATCAGTCCAGATCAGCCGCCCTGCCACGTTTTGCTTCGCGAGGATGCGGATCTGAAATCCTTCGAGCGGCTGCTCATCTTTCGTGGTGACGCGCCCGCTGATGACACACCACGGTGTCAGCTTCAGAACTACAGCCGGAGCATCCTTGCCGACTCGTGCAGATGATGGGCGCGACCCTTCATCCTCGGAGAAACCCGGTTTCATCGCCTTCAGGAAAACATTGCCTTCGGCCAGCCCCTCCACCACAAAGTGCCCGCCGGCGTCGGTGAGCGTCACACTTCCGTTCTGGCCGGAAACCTGGACTGCCGCGCGCCGGACCGGCTCTCCAGTGATGGCATTGATCACGGTGCCTGACAGACTGTAAGAGTTTCCGTCGGTTTTGGAGTTTGCGGTTCCATCCGGCGTTATCGGTGACTGGGCGTCAGTTTCTTGCGCAAGGCCCGACGCCGCAAGCAGATGCACAGCCAGCGCCAGGATGCCGAATCGGAGAAAACAGCCACTCGCCCTCATCTTCGGTCTCATCCCCTGCCCGAAATCGCTCACCACTCAATTTTGACAGACCCCAACGGAGTCACCCAAGTTCCCAAGGTCACGGGTTTGCCGGACGGCCGTCGCGGAACGTCAACCCGCCCTGTACAACCCAGATGCCTACTCCTTCGTAACAGTTACCTGTCAGTGCCATCTCCATAGCGTTTCTCAGGTATCGGAAACTCGCACGCAAGAACGTGTGAACCATCCGTCGAGCCAGACAAGAAGTCCGACTTCGGCATTGGGACATTGAGTAGTGCCCGAACACTCATGCTATGTTGCTGCATGCCGACGGAGTCCTCCGCTCCTCTGCAATTCCACGAAGAAGGGCTCCGCCGCCAACTCTCCGCCCCGCAAATGGCCATGGTTGCCGTCGGCGGCTCGATCGGTACCGGACTGCTTCTCGGGTCCGGCGCGGCCATGGAGATTGCTGGTCCCGCTGCCATCCTCAGCTTTCTCGCAGCCGCCTTTGTCAACTGGACAGTGGCCATGGCCCTGGGCGAACTCGCCTGCACCCATCCCGCGGCCGGATCGTTCGGCGTTTATGGTGAGCTCTACCTGAACTCGTTCGCCGGATTTTATTGCTCGCGCCGGCTACTGGGTCGGTCTCGCCCTCGCGATAGGCACGGAAATGATTGCCGCCGCAACTTACATGTCCGTTTGGTTCGCACCCGTGCCAGCTTATGCGTGGATCGTCGTCTTCGGCGCGCTTTTGCTTGTGATCAACCTTAGGAGTGTCGGTTCCTATGGGAGAGTAGAGTTCTGGCTCTCGATGATTAAGCTGGCGACGATCATCGCCTTCATCCTGATCGGGGCTGCGCTGCTCACGAGTGGACGCGCCGTGCCGCAATACAATGCTCAAGGCGGATTCTTCCCGGCCGGTTTTTGGGCGCCCGTGGTCGCCCTGACTTGCGCGATCTATAGCTTTGGTGGGGTCGAGATGGTTGCGGTCACGACCGGCGAGTCGCGCTCGACGAAAGATATTCCGCGCGCCGTCTGGATGACCTTTCTCACTCTCACTGTGGTTTATGTCGGCGCCATCGTCATTCTTCTGGGCGTCATGCCGTGGAATCACGCCGGAGTGAGCGAGAGTCCATTCGTCACGACGTTTCGCACCGTACGAATCCCCCACGCCTCAGGCCTAATGAACTTCGTCGTCCTCACTGCGGCGCTCTCGGGTGCGAATGCAACGCTCTATGTCGCATCGCGTATGGTCTTCTCCTTGGCCCGGACCGGATGGACGCCGGCCAGCCTCGGGCGTCTCAATCGCAAGGGATCTCCACAGAACGCCGTCCTCCACTCTTCTTTCGGAATTCTGTTTGCACTCGCATTGGTACTTTTGGTCCCCCAGAACGCGTTTCGGTACATGCTTGGGGCCGCTTTCACCGGTATGATCCTGTCCTGGCTCGTCTCCCTTGCCGCGCACATCAGCCTTCGGCGTAGACGCTCGCCTGCGGAATTAGCGAAACTCCCATTGCGTTCGCCACTCGGGATTTGGGGATCCGTATTCGGGCTCCTGGCTGTGACGGTCTCGTTGCTGCAAACGTGGCTTCATCCGCTTCATCGGCCGGTTAATCTCTGGACCGGCCTCACCTTGATCGGTGTCCTGACGCTCGCCTTTATCGTGCTGAAAAGACAGCCCCTCAAGGGGCGAATATCCAAGACATAACATTGCTCACACACGAAAATCCATCTATCCCGTACATTAAAAAAATTACAGCCCGTGTACAGAATCGACCCGATACCATGTTTGTTAGGGATGGAAGATGATTCGAGTATTCACTAAGGCGATCAACTAATAAGTACGCAAAACCGGGTACCAGGCTCGCAAATTACGCGGGCTCTCTCCGCTCGAGATCACCTGTGTTTCTCCGCTCCAGTAGTTCGCGCGGCACCTGCCCGACAGGTTCCTCGCTCTCCGCCAGAAGTTAGCGATGTATCCCGAACGTTGTTCGATGATATCCACGTCTTCCCCCGCTCAGCGCCGTTCTGGGCCGCTCTGCCTGCCTGTAGCTGTCACTCTAAGGAGATTTGATTTATGAAGTCGTGTGCCTTCTCCCTATGGCTTGCTTTGACATTTTTGGCCGCTTGCTTCTTTGGCGTTTCCTGCCCGGCTTTCGGGCAGTCTTTGACGAGCGGCGGCGTCACGGGAACGGTAACCGATCCGAGCGGTGCCGCGGTTCCCAATGCTACCGTCACGTTGAAGAACAACGACACTGGTGCCGCGGCGTCAGTTACCTCGAACGACACCGGAGCCTATCGCTTCGCGCTGCTGAATCCCGGAAGCTACACGGTCTCTGTCGCCGCTCCAGGTTTTTCAGGAGTTCATCAGAACGTGTCAGTTGCCGTCGGACAGTCATCCACGGTGAACGTGAAACTTGAAGTTGCTGCTTCCGCGACGACCGTCGAAGTAACGGCGCAAGGAGGGGTGCTTCAGACCGACAACGGCAATGTGTCGAGCACAATAAGCCCCGAGATCGTGGAAAACATGCCTAATCCCGGCAACGATCTCAGTTATTACGTGCAGACCGCTCCCGGTGCGACTATGAACACGCAGGGAGGGTATGGCAATAGCGCGACCTACGGAATCTCGGCCACGTCGAACCTGTTCACCGTGGACGGCATGAATGAGAACGATCCTTTCCTCAATCTCAACAACTCTGGAGCCACCAACCTGCTGTTAGGAGCGAACGACGTTCAAACGGCGACGGTTGTCAACAACGGCTACTCCGGCGAATATGGCACACTTGCAGGCGCCAACGTCAATTACGTCACCAAATCCGGCACCAACAAGTTCCACGGCAACGCGGAATATTTTTGGAATGGAAGCGTACTCAACGCGAATGACTGGTTCCTCAATAACAGCGGCAGTCCGCGTTCGTTCGATAACGCCAATCAGTGGGCCGCCTCGATCGGCGGACCTGTGGTGAAAGACAAGACCTTCTTCTTCCTGGACACTGAAGGTTTGCGCTTGCTGATTCCCACATCGCAGCCGGTCAACATTCCCAGCCCACAATTTCAGGCCGCGACGTTGGCCAGCATCCCGTCCTCGGAAACTTCCTTTTACAATCAGATCTTCGCCATTTTCAACAACGCTCGCGGAGCTGCGACGGCCACCAACAGCCTTCCCGGCGGCGGCTGCGATGGCACCGTGACGCTCGCTGGAGGCGCTCCTTGCGCGCTGAAGTTCCAATCCAACATCAACAACCTGACGACGGAATGGCTTATGACTGCCCGGGTCGACCAGAACATCGGTAACCGCGATCGGTTCTTCATTCACTTTCGCAGTGATCACGGATTGCAGGCCACCATCACCGATCCTCTCAATTCGGCCCTCAACGCCCAGAGCGTGCAACCGCAGTACGAAGGCCAGATTCAGGAGACTCACCAGATCGGCGCCAACAGCGTCAATCAGTTCATCCTGGCAGGGTCATGGTACAGCGCGGTATTTGGTCCGCCGAATATGGCAAAGGCGCAGGCTCTGACGCCTTATCAACTCGACTTCTCCGGAGGATTCTTCACGACTCCAGGCAGCGCTTTCTACGGCACCTGGCCGCAGGGTCGCAACGTCACCCAATACCAGATCTCGGACGATTACGGCTGGCAGAGGGGCGCCCACAACATGAAGTTCGGCGTGAACTTCCGCCGTAATGATCTCACCGACTACACTCCGGGAGGATTTTTCGCGACGAATCCTCTTGCCCTCTTCGCCTCAGAAAACAGTTTCTTCAGCGGCACGACGGATGTCTTTGAGCAGGCGTTTGCCACTCGTCCGACGCAACCGCTGGCACTCTATAGCCTCGGACTCTACGCCCAGGACGAGTGGGCGCTGCGACGCGATTTGAAGGTCACTCTTTCTCTGCGCGCCCAGCACAATTCGAACCCGGTGTGCCAGACCAACTGTTTCGCGCGCCTGGCGAATTCTTTCCTCGACGTCTCGCACGATCCCGCGCAGCCCTACAACCAGGCCATTCAGACCAAACTCAACCAGGCGCTTCCCGATTACGAAAGCATCAGTTGGGAACCCCGCCTGGGTTTCGCCTGGCAACCTTTTGGAAGAGGAAACACTGTAATCCGTGGGGGATTCGGTCTATTCTCCGACGTCTTCCCGGGGACGGTGGCGACACTGTTTGACACCAACTCCCCACTGAAGAATACTTTCCTTACAAGTGGGCCGCTCGCACCGACGTCTCCAGGAAGTGCTCAAAGTGCAGCTGTCGCCTCGAACCAAGCGTTCACTACGGGTTTCAATTCCGGCCTGACCTTCGACCAGATCCAGGCCTTACTCCCGCCCGGGGCTTTCAGCCCGCCCGCCTTCACCACCTCGGCGCGCAACATCCGCTATCCCAAGTACGAGGAGTGGAATTTCGAAGTGCAGCAGGCGATTGGCACCAGGAATTCCATCAGCCTCAATTATGTGGGAAATCACGGCTATGATCTCTCAGCCGAAAATCTCGGACTGAACGCGTATTGCGATCCGACTGTGTGCGCCCCTTCGCTGGGAGCCACCAGTTTCGTCGGCTTGCCGGCCGCACCCCTCGATGCCCGCTTCAGCACCATCACCGAAGTCGGCAATTACGGCGTCTCCAATTACAACGGCTTGACGGCTTCTTTCACCCGACGTGTCTCCAACAGCTTCCAACTCCAGGCGTCCTTCACCTGGAGCCATGCACTGGATGACATTTCCAACGGCGGATTCCTGCCCTTCAGTCTCGCTACGAACACAAGCATTCTCACTCCGCAGGACCCCTTCAACCAGAGGCGCTACAACTATGGCAACGCCGACTACGACGTCCGCAAGCAAGCCAACCTCACGTACCTTTACCATACCCCGAAGCTTAACAACCTTCTGCTGGACACGTTGTTGGATTGGACGATCTCCGGCACGCTCTTCGTGCGGTCTGGCTTGCCCTTCACGGCGATCGACGGTGCTTCGACGGGCGCCCTCAACGGCTTCAACTACGGCGATACTCTCTTCGCCAATGCCAACGTGGGACCGCTTTCCTGCAGCGGTTCCAACGTGTCCAACAACTTCGCGACGACCAATCCGTGCATGAATTCCAGTCAATTCACCACGCCCATCGATGCCAGTGGCGTAGCCAGTTTCGGCAACCAGCGCCGCAACCAGATCTATGGCCCGAACTATTTCGACACCGATATTACGGTGATGAAGAACTTTCGCTTCCCACACTGGGAGGGCGCAGAGCTCCAGATTGGCGCGCAGGCCTTTAATGTGCTCAACCATCCCAACTTCGATCAACCCGTGGGCGACATCGCCAATCCGCAATTTGGATTTATCAACCGAACCGTCGCCACCCCAACCAGCATCTTCGGAGCTTTCCTGGGCGCCGATGCCTCCCCTCGCGCTCTCCAGATCCGAGCTCAACTTCGCTTCTGATGCAACACCCAATCCACCGTCTGCGGCCCGGACTCCTCCCGGGCCGCTTTCTTCCTGGAACCAGCTCCGGGTGAGATCCTGTAACAGCTCCGTGTATAGTATGTTCCTTCTGTCACAACTCACATTCGGAAGGATAATCGATGGGCCGAATCCTGGGGCTTCTGTTCGCCGCCACCACTCTTCTCCAAGCGCAGGATCAAATCTTCTTCCGCGCAAAGATTTTCACCGCGGATCCGCAAAATCCCTACGCCGAAGCAGTCGCTATTCGCGGGGACAAGATTCTTGCAGTGGGCACGCTGCCGGAGGTTGCGAAAGCCGCTCCCAACGCGACGCGCACAGATCTCGACGGCAAAAGCCTCTTCCCGGGTTTCATCGATTCTCACAGCCACACGATCGATGGCGGCCTCAACCTCATCAACGCTGATGCCACCGAGAAGGTCGATACTTTCGAGGAACTGCAAGCCTTTGTGGCCGACGCCAAGAAATCCGGACGCGGCGTGCACGGTGAGATTCTCGAAATTCTCGGGCTGCCTCTCAAATTCTGGTCGCACACTGACACGCTGAACCAGGACTTCAGCGCCGGTCGCTACGACAAGCAGTGCCTGATCTTCCGAGGCATGGATGGCCACACCGCCTGGGCCAATCGCGCCATGCTCGAGCGCGCGGGCATCACGAGCGACTATCTGAAGACTCTCACGCCGGACCAGCGCAGCTACTTTGGGTACGACAAGGATATGCAGCCCAGCGGCTTTCTGGTGGATGCAGGGCAGGACAAAGTCGACCGCCTGATGCCGCCACCCACAGACAAGGAGATCCTCGCGGCCGGGCACGCTGCTCTCGAATACAACTACGGCCTCGGCATCACAGCATGGCTCGAGCCCAGCGCTCCCGAGTCGGCACTGAAGTCCTACAAAATGCTGAATGAGCGCGGCGAGTTGAATTCGGAGGTCGTCGCTTTCCCCAAAGTCCTCGCCAAAGATCCTCGTGCGGAACTCGCGTTTGTACACAAGCAGCAGCAGACGTACGGAAATATTCCCCACCTGCACCTCACTGGAATCAAAATCTTCGCTGATGGAGTGGCGGAATTTCCTTCGCAGACCGCACACCTTACCAAGCCTTACAAGAATTCTGGACGCAACGGCGAACTGCTCTTCGATCAGAAGACCTTCAATCAACTCTGCATAGCAGCCGACAAAGAAGGCCTTATCATTCACGTCCACGCCATTGGAGACGGCGCCGTGAAAGCAGCGCTCGACGGAATCGCCGCCGCCCGCGCTTCGAACGGAGACTCTCATCTCCCACACACGCTGACCCACGAGCAATTCATCCGCCCGGAAGATTTCCCGCGCTTCCGGGAACTCGGCGTCATCAGCGCCCTGCAACTCTACTGGGCCGAAGGCGGCAACGACACGATCGAAATCCTCAAACCGTATGTCGACCCCGAAATCTACAAATGGCAGTATCCCGCGCGCTCCATCCTCGACAATGGCGGAGTGATCTCGGGCGCCAGCGATTGGCCGGTATCGACAGCGAATATATTTCGTGCGATTTACAAAGCGGAGACGCGCACAGGAAAAGAAGGTGTACTGGACGCAAGCCAGGCAATGCCACGCGAGGCCATGTTCTATGCCTACACGCGGAACTCAGCCAAAGCGCTGAATCTGGATTCTATCGGCGTGATCGCCCCGGGCAAGCGAGCCGACCTCGTCTTGCTCGACCGCGACGTATTGACAGTAAGCCCCGAGGAAATGCAGGACACAAAAGTTGTTTGGACAATGGTGGCGGGCAAAAAGGTCTACCAAGCAAAGTAGGCGTGGCAATCGCGCCGGCACAGGTGGCAAAGTCGAAGTCGAGCGGTTTGCAACTGCCGCCTTACTTCACCTGCAAGGTCCTTAACATCCCCGCAAACGCCGGCCGCATCGACTCAGATTGTCACTGGGCGTTATGTCCCCGCCCGTACCGCCTGACACAGTACGATTCTGGAGATGCGCTAGACTTGCAGCCGAGGTTCTGATGAAGCGAACGCCAGTGTTCCTCGTGGCCGCCGCCGGAATGATTCTTGCCCCGGACATCCGCGCGCACGAATCGCTTTGCGATCTCTTTTCTCACCTGGAAAGTTCCGATGCCCAGCAAATCGTTGTCACTGGCGACCTAGTCATCTCCAAAGATGTCACCATCCTCGGCGCCGCCGACTGCGATTGCCAATACACGTCGGCATTGAGCGGCATTCAACGGGTCTGGCCGACAGCCCTCTTGCTCCGTGCTTCTGCAGCGGTTACTCCAGGGCAGCTTCGGCAAATCCAAAACGCCGCCGCAGAAGCCGACCGACTCGGCGGCGAAGGCAAGGTTGTCAGTGCGACCGCCACCTTCTCGGGCCGTCTCCGTCTCGCTTCTACAGGCGATATACGTGCCGAGTTGGAGTTCGATTCCTTTGAGAATCTCAAGGTCGAAGCTCTGCCGGACGCCGCTTCGTTGGAAGTAATCCCGATCTGTTCCCTTTTTCAGAATCTGTCCAACTGGAAGGGAAAGCGCGTCGCGGTCCAAGGAGAATTTGTCAGCACCATGGAAGGGTGGTGGATCGGCGGTAACTGCCAGGGAGCATTCGTCACTGACGGATATCGCTGGCCCGTTCTGATCAACCTTGGCGTTCCCGCATATCACTCGAAAGAGACGGCGGAGCTTTACCAGGCAAAATGGCCGGCGGTCAGCAAAGACGAGAATCTTAAGAGTATGCCCGATGCCATCAGGACGGTCACTTTTGTGGGAACGCTTCGAGTGCGCTCCGACTATCACGTCACCTGCATCCCTGACGGCAGCTATCGTGCATTCGGCTACGGCCACATGAACGCGGCACCGGCGGAGTTGATTGTCGAGAGTATTCGCAGCTTTGAACTCTCACCGCGCCTCGACGCCACTAGCGATGCGAAGGCCGGCAATGCCCAGCAGCACTGCATGCCACCGACTCGTGCCGAACTTTGTGCTGAGGCCGACTCCCTGAATCGCGCCGCCCAGCGAGGGTGCGTCGAAAAGGTCGGCGAGTTTCTCGTTGCAAATGGCATCGACAGCAAGAACGGCAGCGAATCGGAAGCGCTGCGCACTGCGATCCGGTCCGGTAATAAAGAGATCGTGCAACTGCTCATCAAGGCCGGAGCTCCGGTGAACCCTTCGGCAACCTCGCTCTGGACTCCCTTGGCAGATGCTGCCTTCGCCAAGAAATTTGACATCATGAAACTGCTCCTACAATCCGGAGCAAAGATCGATGCTCCGGACCATCGCGGCGTAACTCTACTTTTGAGTACTGGATTCCTTGATCCTACTGTCACAACGATTCTGCTCGACGCTGGAGCCGCCACAAATGGGGTAGACCGCGAGGGCGAGACCGCTCTGATGAAAGCATCCGGCCATGGCCTCAAGGAAAGTGTCAAAGTATTGATCGAGCACCACGCAGATGTGAATCGGAAAGACGTAAAAGGACGAACGGCTCTCATGCACGCGGCAGCCGGATACGTCTCTGATGCCATTCCTCTGCTACTTGAAAACGGAGCTGACCCGAACGTTCGGGATAACAAAGGCCAGTCCGCGCTCGATCTGGCCGACAAGTCCAATAACCTGGGCGCGATCGCCATGTTGTCCCTTGCCGTAAAGCATTCGCACTGACAACTCTCGGTTGAGTTACGGCCGTAAGCGGCAGATTTCCCGATGGAGTGGTCTAATTTCCGTTGGGTTCCGAACATGTCTCGTTGCCCCTATTGCGACCGAGAACTCCCCGGCTTTGAAACACTGTGCCAACAGTGTTTCGAAGCCGGTTATGAGCAGGTCGCTCACCCGAAGTCATGGTGGCAACGTCGCCAGTTCTGGCGGCAATGGCCTAGGCTGACTCGCGAGATCTTGTACATCTTCGTGTTCGTCTTGCTGCTCCTATGGGGACACTCCTTTCTCCACACCCGACTGCTCCGTTACCACCGCCTGAGCGTGATGGACTCACCCTTGATGTGGCTGGCATGGGCCTCAATCGCTGCCCTCATGGAGAGCACTAGAAAAGACTCCGGCAAGGATTCGGTGCGATAAAAAAGAGGCGCCGGAAAAGCTTCCGGCGCCTATGAGATACGACTCGCGAGATGCGGTCTAGCGAGAAGACAAAACTTGTTGGTTCAGAAACTACTTGCTCTCCGCCACTCCTGGTGACGGGGCCCCGAAATCCCGGCGGTTATTGGCCGCTGCGCGTGCTCCCCGCGCCGACGTCTGATTCGCAGCCCCGGTTCCGTACCGCTCAAGCAGCACAGGAGCCATCGCATTCTCGGCCTCCTTCACGAAGATCATCTTGTTCTCCGAAGCCATGTCGACTCGGACAAAATCTCCAAGCTTCACCTGCCCGGTCGCGACCAGATTCGCCAATGGGAATACCAGGTTCCGTTCGATCGCGCGCTTCAAGTGCCGTGCTCCATAGCGCGGATCGGTCCCTTCCTTCAACAAATACTCCTTCACCGGCTCGGTGCAATTGAACACGAACTGGTTCGTGCCCGCCGCCATCAGGACACGCTGCTGCACCATGCCCAGTTCGATGTCCAGAATCTGCGCCAGGTGCGCATCGCGTAGGGTCTTGAAGACCACGGTCTTGTCGATTCGGTTCATGAACTCCGGCGTAAACTTGCGGCGCGCCGCCTCGACCGCGGTGCGCTGAATCTTGTCGTCAAACGATTCGTCCACCTCGACGGCCTTCGGGGCAAATCCGAACCCGCCATCCACCAGGCTCGTCATCTCGCTCGCGCCCAGGTTCGAGGTCATAATGATGATGCACTGCGACAGGTCCACGCGACGGTTGTCGCCCAGCGTCAATGTCGCCTTGTCGAGAATTCCCAGCAGCAGTTGCCACAGCGAGTCCGACGCCTTCTCGATCTCGTCAAACAGCAGGATCGAGAGCTTCAGCTTCTCGGTGAACCACTGGTTCAACGCTTCCTGCGTCAGCAGCGGATGGGTCTCCCGGTGTCCCAAATATCCGGGAGGGGATCCGATCAGCTTCGCGATCTCGTGCGAGTGCTGGAACTCGGCGCAATCAATCTTGATGCAAGCCCGCGAATCTCCAAACAGCGATTCGGCCATTGCCTCGACGACCCGCGTCTTGCCCGATCCGGTCGGTCCCAGGAACAGTAAATTCCCCACCGGACGTCCCGGCGCATTTAACCCGGCCAGGAACATCTGATAGATCTCTACCACTTTCTCGACCGCCTGATCCTGACCGACAATTCGGCGGCGAAGGGCTGCGTCAAACTCTCCAGCATCGTTGCTGCGACGGTTCGGATCGAGCACGGTTGCGAGATTCGTTCTCATAAGATCGTTGTCCACTCGTACCCGGACATTCCCTTTCGGCCGTTTAGGCTCTTCTATTAGATGTGTTTCCGGACTTTTTAGGCCTAGCCCCCCGGCCCGTATCCTGGAAGTTCCCCATTGCTCCCCAAGAATTGTGTCGCATCCGGCTACGTTCAAATAAGCAAACGCTTCGCCACGACCGCCGCAAAAAGGGGTCTAACCGCAAGTCTTTTGCGAATATAGACTTAGAGCGCCTTGCAGGCAGTTCGGCGAAGCCCGCCAGTTATCCTCTGTGAACATAATGTAAATACTTTGCACCATCACGGAAGGAAGATGTACCGCCCTGCGGAAAGATTGGGGCAGAAAGCAGCGAGCGAGTAACCTGACGTCCCCTGCCCGACCGTGTTACTCCACCCGTAACTAGCGATCTAAAACTCCTGCCTCTAACATCAAATTCGGTAGGGGGAGGAATCGCTTGCGTCTCTCGTCTGTTCGCGTTCTCACGGGGATTTCTTGTCTTCTTTTCGGCGCCGCCGCGTGGCGTCTTGGACCGCATTCCACTAACGACTTTGTCGCCGAAGCGCAGACGCCGCAGGCGGCCACCCCGGCTGTAGCTCGGCAGAATGCGGGCAAACTGCAGACCGCCAGCGTAACGACCCCCAAGCCCTCCTTCCCTGACCCCAAACCCGTTGCCGCGCCCGGCACCGAAATCTACACGGCGAAGCGTGGGGAAGCAATCCCCACCATCGCCCACCGTTACCTCAGCAGGACCTCTTACCTGACTTCGTCCGAGCTGGCCGACGCGATTCGCGGCGTCAACCACAAGACCGACTCGAGCAACATTCTTAAGGCGAACGAAAACATCATCATTCCGGGAATTCTCGCCGGGCCGGTGATCGAAAAGACAATTCCAGTCAGCAAGGATTTTGAAGTCCGTGCCATTTACCTCACAGGATTCATGGCGGGCAGCGAGCACGGGATTCGCGTGATTAAGCATTGGCGCGAGGTCGGCGGCAACGCCGTCGTATTCGATATCAAGGACTCCGACGGCAGCGTAACCATCGCGTACGACCATCCGCTGCTCGGCCAGCACAACGTCTACGTTCACGACGTTCCCAAGCTCGTCCATTTTCTGCACCAGCAGAACATGCACGCCATCGCCCGCATCGCTATTTTCCGCGACGAGCGCCTGGTTGTGAATCATCCCGAACTCGCCGTCCAGTCCCGCAAGAACAAAACGGCGTGGCGTGAAAATGGCAAGCTGGTCTGGACCGATCCTTCCAATCCGCAAGTTCAGGATTACAACATCGCCCTCGCCAAGCACGTAGCTCAGCTCGGCGTCGATGAAATCCAGTTCGACTACGTCCGCTTCCCCGCCGAAGGCGACCAGAAAGACGCAGCCTTCATCTTCCAAAAAGACCAGCCCGAAGCGGCGCAAACAGATGCGAGTAGCACCAACGACTCGTGTGGGGATGGGCGCCTCGGCCGTCCCGCCGACGCGAAGCAAGGCGGAACGACCACAACTGCCGATACAAAATCCGCCAGCACCACAACCAGTCCTTCATCGAGCGAAACCAGCGCTGCGCCCACCACAGGTGGCAAAGGGCAAAAGCATGCAGCGGCACTCGCGAAAGACGCGACCAAGTCCCGTAAGGGCAGCACAAACGCAGCCTGCCACGCGCCGCGCGGCCCCCAGCGGTCCGACGTCATCGCCGGATTCCTGAAGAAGGCCTATTCCGAACTCCATCCCACGGGCGTCCTGCTTTCGCTCGACGTCTTCGGCGTGATGGCATGGCAACGCCCGATTGACCTCTCGCACACCGGACAAGATATCGTGCAGATGGCTCGCTACTGCGATGTGCTCAGCCCGATGATTTATCCGTCGCACTTCTTCGGCATGGACAAGATCGCGCACCCCGGCGACGAGCCGGCTCATTTCATCGGCGAGTCGATGGATCGGTTCGAACTCATCACCAAGGGCAGTGGCGTGGTCATCCGCCCCTGGCTGCAGGCCTTCCACTGGCGCACGAAAACTTATTCACCTGAGTACATAAAGATTCAGGTGGAAACCGCCAAAGAGAAAGGCGGCATCGGATTCTTGTTCTGGAACGCCGCCAACGACTATTCGAAACCCTTTACGGCGATGCCGGAGATGAAGTCGGCGAACTACAAGGAAGGAAAGAAAGATCCGCGTTATTTCCGGGGCGATGAACTGCCGAGTTCAACCATCGCCCTGAACTCGACGAAATAACATGTGGGGGCGGACGCCGTTTATGGGCCATGTGCTTTTCCTTTCCCTCTGGGGTTAAGTACGAGGCGGACTCGGCGAAGCAGATAGTTAAAGGCAGCAGCGGACAAGGGTGTCCGATCCACACGATATAATGACCTGTAACGTGGGTTGGGTTCGCGCCTCAGAATATTCCCTGCCGGAGGAATGGCTCCCCTCGTTGCTACTTTCACCTGTAAGGAGTCTCGATGGGTATCCAGAAGACCGACAAAATCTGGCACAACGGCAAACTGATTAACTGGGATGACGCCACGCTGCACGTGATGTCGCACGTCGTCCATTACGGCTCTTCGGTCTTCGAAGGCATCCGTTGCTACGAATTGCCCACGGGCCCCGCGATTTTCCGGGCGGTCGAGCACATGCAGCGCCTCGTGGACTCGGCGAAGGTCTACCGCATGGACCTGCCTTTCACGCGCGACGAACTGGTGCGCGCCATGGTAGAAACCATCTCCCACAACGGCGCGTGGCCGTGTTACATCCGGCCGGTAGTGTTCCGGGGGTACGGCGACGCCGGTGTCAATCCGCTAAACTGCCCGGTCGAGGTTTACATCTGCAACTATCCTTGGGGAAAATATCTGAGCGGTGACGGTGAAGGCGTCGACGTCTGTGTTTCTTCCTGGACGCGCCTGGCGCCGAATACGCTGCCGGCGATGGCCAAGGCCGGCGCGAATTACATGAACTCGCAGCTCATCAAGATGGAAGCCATTGCCAACGGCTATGTCGAAGGCATTGCGCTCGACAAGAACGGATTCCTCAGCGAAGGCTCGGGTGAAAACCTGTTCCTCGTCCATCGCGACAAGCTGATCACGGCGCCGCTGGGCAATTCCGTTCTCCCGGGCATCACTCGCGATTCAGTAATGCAAATCGCGCGCGACCTGAATATTTCGATCATTGAACAGATGATTCCGCGCGAGATGCTCTACATTGCCGACGAAGTATTCTTCACCGGTACAGCCGCGGAGGTAACGCCGATCCGATCGGTCGATAAGATCAAAGTCGGCATCGGCGGAATGGGCCCGATTACAAAGGCACTACAGAAGGAGTTCTACGCTATCGTCCGCGGCGAGAAGAGCGACCGCCACGGCTGGCTCACGCCGGTTCCGGTGCGCACCAAGCAACCCGTCGGAGTATAATTCCCTCGTCAATTCGAGCCAGGGGCGCGGCGTTTCAGAACCACCCGCGCCCCTTTGGCTTCTCTGCAAGAAAAACGAAACAAAACATCTGTCACGAAGGAGAAGAATTATGTCCCAAGGTCTAACTCCGGATTTCATCCTCGGCTATCGCGCCATGATGCTCGATGGCATCGCGCGCGAAGCAGAATGCACAAAGAAAGTCATCGCCGCCGTCCCCGACGCGAAGTCTGACTATCGTCCTGATCCTCACGCTCGCACCGCGAAGGAACTGGCATGGCACATCGCCAATTCCGACATTCAATTCCTCGACGGAATCGCCGACATGAAGTTCAGCATGGAATCACCCGAGACTAAACCGCAGACTTCTGCCGAAGTGGTTACCTGGTACGACGAGAACATGAAGCGCGGCATCGCCCGCATAGCGCAGATGACGCCTGAGCAGTTGATGACGCCAGTTGAGTTCTTCGGTGTCTTCAACCTGCCCGCCGCGTTCTATCTGGGATTTCTGAACAATCACAGCATTCATCACCGCGGAGAACTCACGACCTACCTGCGTCCGATGGGATCGAAGGTCCCTTCGATCTACGGTGGCAGCTATGACGAGCCCTTCGTGCCGCCGGTGCCTCGAGAGACAGCCGCATAGTCCGCGCTTGGTTGGCCGCAAGCCGCCCGCTCTGGGCGGCTTTGTTATTTGTGGGCGTCGAGGCTCCAGGGGCCGGATCCGAATCGGCTGATCAGGAGGGCGCTGCCCAGCATCGCAAGGTTTTTCATGAACATGACCATCTGCATCTGCTGCATCATCGGGTCGGGGATGCCCCAGAACTTGTGCATGGGGGTGACGCCGATCAGGAAAATTGCTATGAGCCAAGCTCCAAGTCTAGCTCGGTATCCGAGAAGGATGGAGAGCGCGCCGAAAAACGCGATGAGGCCTGAAAGCGGAACGAGAACCGATGCCAGTGGAACTCCTTGAGAAAGGAATCTATCTACTATGAAGCGATTCGCGAAAACGCCGTCTCCGTGCGCGATCAGCGGAATGCTGGAGCTGCTGACGCGGCCGTGGACGATGCACATTCTCTGGTCCCTCAGCACGAACGGGCCAATGCGATTCGGTAGTTTGCGAAAGAACCTTGCGGGAATCTCCGCGCGTGTGCTGACAGAGCGTCTACGGACGCTCGAGCACGCAGGATTTGTCTTCCGGCATTACGAGCAGACGATTCCTCCGGCTGTGACATATGGCATTACGGATCGGATGAAGGACATCGAGAAGGTGCTGACGCAACTGGAAGCGCTGGAGCGGAAGTGGAACGGCGAGGGCACCAGTCATGCCTCCTCCACGCATACACGGCCCACTTGTCGTAGTCCGAAGTGTCGTTCCACCGGGCCGCACACGCCACCAATCGGCGTACGTGCGGGTTTCAGCGGCGCTCAACCAGGGCTCCCACCAGGAAGCAGCAAAGGAAACAGTCACATCCAAGGGGGAGTGTCCGGATTCACGCCGGCGGCCATTACCTAGGTCATCTTGGGTAAGGTGACGATTCGGGCGATGATGCTGGAGAGCGTCGATGGTGAAGCTTTGGGCTTCGATGGGAATAACTTCGCATGAATATTGATGATCTGCTTCGAATTGCAACGGAACGGAAAGCCAGTGACTTGCACCTGAAGGTGGGAAATTATCCCCATCTGCGCATAGACGGCGACCTGGCGCCATTGACCGACCAGCCTCGCATCAGCGCGGAGGACATGCTGAACATGGCCTTCAGCATGATGTCGGCGCGGCAGAAGCAGAAATTCAAAGAGACCACGGAAATCGATATGGCGTATGGTGTCGCTGGTCTGGGACGCTTCCGTGTGAACATCTTTCAGCAACGCGGCAACGTTGGATTAGTACTCCGCGTCATCCCAACCAAGATTCGAGCTTTGGATGAGTTGTTCCTGCCAAAAGTCGTGGAGCAGATCTGCGATATGCCGCGCGGGCTGGTGCTGGTCACTGGCGTCACCGGTTCCGGCAAGTCCACGACGCTGGCGGCCATGGTGGACCGCGTAAACTCATCGCGGGCAGAACATATTGTCACGATCGAGGACCCGATCGAATTTCTGCACCGAGACAAAAAGGGATACGTCAACCAGCGCGAGGTGGGAGTGGATACGCCTTCGTTTGGCGCGGCGCTCCGAGCTTCTCTCCGTCAGGATCCGGACGTGATCCTGGTCGGCGAAATGCGAGACCTGGAAACAATCTCGACGGCGCTGCATGCGGCGGAAACCGGCCACATGGTGTTCTCGACGCTGCACACGCTGGACGCCGTGGAAACCGTCAACCGCGTGATTTCGATTTTCCCACCGCCAGAACAGAAGCAGATTCGTATGCAGTTGGCGGCGGTGCTACGAGCGATTGTCAGCCAGCGATTGGTTCGGCGCTGCGATGCTGAAGGACGCGTGCCTGCGGTGGAGGTTATGATTAATACCGCGTTCATCCGCGAGTGCGTGCTGGTGCCGGAAAAGACGCGGTCGATTCGTGACGCGATTGCCGCCGGTACTTCACAGTACGGCATGCAGACATTCGACCAATCGCTTTGGGATCTGTTCCAGGCTGGCTTGGTCAACTACGAAACGGCTCTCGAGAACGCCTCGAATGCCGACGACTTCAAGCTGCGCATGCAGGGTATTGCTTCGACGGCGGATATTTCGCGGCAGTCGATGCAGACGGCCGGCTTTGGAGGGAGATAGGGCTAGGGGTTAGGGGCCAGTTGCCAGGCTTCTGACTTTCGATTTGCAGTAGGGTATCTTCATTATCATGGGCGCGACTTTCGTCGCGCCCTCTTTGCGTTTGGGACAGCGTGTGGCTCTAGGGTTGCGTCGGGACTGCAAATTCTGCAAAGGTAACGAAGTGCCCGGCGGGGTCCTTGATGCCAATTTCTGTTGATCCGTAGAACGTTTTCCGCTTCGGCATCACGACTTCCGTGCCTTTGACGGCGTTGATCGTCTCGTCCAGGTTGTCGACTTCGACATAGAGGAACGTGGGGCCCTTGCGGACCACCTGAGAGATTGCGGCAACGTCTTTGTCCGCGCTGGCATAGCTCTGATACATCAGCTCGACGCTGCCCTTCTGCAGCAGGGCAAAGGCGAGGTGGTCGCCATCGGGTACTTCAGCAGTTTTCTCGAAGCCGAACCGATCTACCCAGAACTTCACGCAGGGCTCCACGTCTTCGACAAACAACACGGGCGTAATTCTCTTGACGTGCATCCTTTTGATCCTTTCCTCACGCAGGTTTTGACTTGTCATGTCCTTCGGGTGCCGGGATTGGGACCAGGGCATGCCAGTCCCAGGCAGCACGATCGATCGGGCGAAAGTTTCGATTCACATCGGTTTTTCCTTGTCAGGGCGATGTAGTCTCATTTAGACTAGTTGCTAGGATATGATGGTTCTGATATCCATGTCAAGGAGAATTCTGTATGGCAACAGCAGAACGACGTCTCCAGGATTTGGTTTCCGTGGGACCGGCGATAGTTCGTGACTTCGAACTTCTGGGGATTCAGTCGGTGGCTCAATTGGCACGCCGCAATCCTGAAAAACTGTACGAGCAGCTCTGTATCAAGATCGGGAAAGCGCAGGACATCTGCTGTCTGGATGTCTTTCAGGCGGCGGTAGCGCAGGCAAAGAATCCAAAGCTTCCTCCGGAAAAGCGCCAGTGGTGGTATTGGAGCCGGCAGCGGAAAGCGCGCGATGCCCGGCGCTAAGAAAAGTGAACTGACGACGCCGGACCTGGTTCTGCTGAGCCTGCTCGCTGAGCGTCCCATGCACGGGTACCAGGCGAATCTGGAACTGGAGCGGCGGCAGGTACGAGACTGGGCGGGCATCTCGCGTCCGCAGGTCTACTATTCGCTGGAGAAGTTGCAGGGGCAGGGACTGATTCGGGCTGCCGAGAACGTGGATCCGGCAGCCGGGCCGGAACGCAGCGTTTTCACCCCAACGGCGAAGGGGCGCAGCGCTCTGGCGGCTGCCCTCGAGCGCGAGGAATGGGCGACGCAAAGGGAGCGGCCGCCCTTTCTCACGTGGATGGCTCTGTCCTGGCAGGCGAGACCTGGAGTCTTCGAACAGCAACTGCGGCGGCGGCAGCAATTCCTGGAAAAAGAAATGAAGCGTGAAGAAGAAACATTGCGCGCGATCCGGCAGGAGGTTGGCCACGGCTATCATGAGGCGGTCTGGATGGTCAGCCTCATGATTGAACAGTTGCGCACGGAGCTACGGTGGCTGCGAAAACTCTCCCGCGAAAGCGGGCGGCGAGCACCG
Organism: uncultured Acidobacteriota bacterium; assembly: GCA_963836945.1. Taxonomy (GTDB): domain Bacteria; phylum Acidobacteriota; class Terriglobia; order Terriglobales; family Acidobacteriaceae; genus Sulfotelmatobacter. The sequence goes on along the minus strand of CAWILL010000012.1, from coordinate 203,494 downwards.
GCGCGGCATCCGCAGTACGCTGGGCACGGATGAGGAACGCGAATAGCTCCCCACTGGTTCTGAAAGTGCGCTATCGTGGGCGTGTCATGGCATTCCCGCGTCCGAAAAGACGGACTTACTCCGAAGAAGAGATGTACGAATACGCCGTTGGTGCGCTGGGGCGGCGTATGCGAACTGTCTCGGAGTTAAAGCGGCTGATGCGGGCGCGTGTGGAAGATCCGGAATCGGAGTATGCGGAGACGCTGGTAGAGTTGGTGATCCGGCGGTTAAAAGATCAAGGCTACCTGAACGATTCGAACTATGCGGCATATTACTCGTCGATGCGTCGCGACAATCAAAAGTTCGGGCGTGGACGTGTAATCACGGAGTTGAAAACACGGGGCGTGCATGCTTCGGTGATTGAGAAAGCTGTCGAGACGGCGTACGAAAGTGTCAATGAAGAAAAACAGGCGCGCGATTATCTGCGCAAGAAACGCCTGGAGAAGCCGAAAGATCAGAAGCAGACGGCTCGGATTTTTCGGCAACTGGCGCGGGCGGGATTCGGGACGAAGACGATCTTTACCATCTTGAAAAAGTGGGATGTAGATGATGAGACGCTGACCACCCTGGACAGCGAGACGGCGTGAGCGGGTGACGTCCTTGCACTCCGCGCGACGGATGTTGCATACTCGCAGGAACAGTCGGGCACAAATTGAGGAGGGGTATCTATGCAATCAATTCTGAAAGCATTTCTGGCTGCTTTGTTGCTGGGCGTGCTGCCGATCGCGTTAGCGCAGGACGTGGCGACCGACACCACAAAGGCTGCAAAGGACACTGCCAAAGCAACCGATAAGGCGGCAACGACAACTGGCCACGCCACTAAAGTCGCGGCTACGGATACCGCGAAAGGCACATCCAAGGCTGCCACCAAAACCGCTGACGCTACCAAAGTAGCGGCGAAGGACACCGCGAAGGGCACCGAAAAGGCTGCCGACAAGACCGCCGACGCCACCAAGACTGCGGCCAAAGACACAGCCAAGGGCACAGAGAAGGGCGCCAAGGATGTAGGACACGGCGTCAAGAAGGGCACAGAGAAGGGCGCCAAGGATGTGGGACACGGCGTCAAGAAGGGCACAGAGAAGACCGTCGACGCCATCAAATAGCCGGAACACAAAGCAACCACCGAGGGCACAGAGGCACAGGGGTATCCTGGTCTCTGTGCCCTTCGAATTTCGGTTACAACGGAACGCTGCTATTCATCGTTTAGAATTAGAGATTCATGCTGACAGGGCCGGAAATCCGCCGACAATTCCTGGACTTCTTTGTGCAAAAGGGGCACAAAGAAGTGCATTCATCGTCGCTCGTCCCGGCTAACGATCCTACGTTATTGTTCACGAATGCGGGGATGAACCAGTTCAAAGACGTGTTTCTGGGGCTCGAGAAGCGCGATTATTCGCGGGCCACAACCTCGCAGAAGTGTGTGCGGGCGGGCGGAAAGCATAACGATCTGGAAAACGTCGGGTTCACGAACCGGCATCACACGTTCTTCGAGATGCTGGGGAATTTTTCCTTTGGCGATTATTTCAAGAAAGATGCGATTGCTTACGCATGGGAGTTGATCACTTCGCCGGCGTGGTTTGCGATTCATAAAGACAAGCTGTACGTGAGCATCTTCAAAGGTGAGGGGGGCGTCGCGCGGGATGCCGAGGCTTATGAACGGTGGGTCGCGCAGGGTGTGCCCAAGAATCGCATCTACGAGATGGGGTTAAAGGACAACTTCTGGCAGATGGGCGACACGGGGCCGTGCGGACCGTGCAGCGAGATTCACTATGACATGGGTGCGATCGCGTCGGATCAGGGACATACGAACTGTGAGTTCGGGTGCGATTGCGGGCGGTATGTGGAGATTTGGAATCTGGTGTTCATGCAGTTCGACCGTGATGCGTCGGGCAAGCTGACGCCGCTGCCGAAGCCGTCGATTGATACCGGCATGGGGTTGGAGCGGGTAACGGCGGTGCTGCAGGGCGTAATTTCGAATTACGAGACGGATTTGTTTACTCCGTTGATCAAGCGGGCAGCGGACTTGACCGGCGAGCTTCGCTCGCCCGGACAGCCGAGGGCGGCTGTCCCCACACAATCAGACCTGCAGGATACACATGTGGAGACGGCCGCCATCGGCGGTCTGGCCGAGCAACGCTCGGCGGGCTCTTCCAGCCACAAGTCCGCCGCTTCCCTTCGAGTCATCGCGGATCACTCGCGTGCTGCAACTTTTCTGATTTCGGACGGCGTGCTGCCGTCGAATGAAGGGCGCGGATATGTGTTGCGGAAGATCATCCGGCGGGCGATCACGCATGGGCGGCTGCTGGGGCAGACGAAACCATTTTTGTATCAAATGGTGTTTGCGGTCCGGGATCTAATGCGGGATGCGTATCCGGAATTGAATGAGACCGCGGATCGGGTGTCGAAAGCAGTCCTCGCGGAGGAGACACGGTTCGCACACACGATGGAAGTCGGGCTTGAGAAACTGGAAACACTGCTCAAGAATTCTCCGGAGACGCTCGCAGGCGAGGATGCATTCAAGCTTTACGACACGTTCGGCATGCCGCTCGATTTCATGCAGGATGCGGCGCGCGATCAGGGGATTACGTTTGATCGAGCCGGATTTGATGAGGCGATGGAGAAGCAGCGCCAGTTGGCAAAAGCATCCTGGAAAGGAGCCGCGAAGCAGACGGCGAATCCCGCTTACCAGTCATTGCCCAAGTCGGAGTTTGAGGGGTATCGGCAAACGCGGTCTGACGGCTGCGAGGTTCTGGCCATCATTCACAAGGGACTGGGCGTGAAGGAACTCAAGGCTGGCGAAGCGGGAGAGGTCGTTCTTGACCACACGCCGTTCTATGCCGAGGCAGGCGGGCAGGTGGGAGATCGCGGGTGGCTCTTTTCGGACGATCACAATACTGTCATTGCTGACGTGATGGGTTGTTACTACCCGGTGCAGGGTGTGCGGGCGCATCAGGTTGTGATGAAGTCCCAACAAAAATCCCCACCCTATGAAAGGCACGTAGGGTGGGCCACCCTCAAAGTCGGGGACAGGGTCGATGCCGTCGTGAATACCGAGATTCGCGAAGCTACGATGCGCAATCACACGGCGACGCATCTGCTGCATGCCGGGCTGCGTGAAGTGCTGGGCAAGCACGTGAAGCAGGCGGGATCGCTGGTCGCGCCGGGGCATCTGCGATTTGATTTTTCGCACTTCACCGCCGTGGAGGACGAGGAACTGCAGGACATCGAGGACATCATTAACAAAGAAGTCCTGCGCAACCGCAAGGTTGAGGTCATCGAGAACGTTCCAATCGATGTTGCCGTGAATGAGTACCATGCGATGGCTTTGTTCGGGGAGAAATACGGCGACAAAGTGCGCGTAATTCGCATCGGCGACTTCTCCACCGAGCTTTGCGGCGGAACCCACACCGGGGCGACCGGCGAGATTGGGCTGATCAAGATTTTGAAGGAAGGCAGCGTGTCGTCCGGCGTCCGGCGCATCGATGCAATCACCGGAGAGGGATCCCTCAAGCATTTTCGGAAAGATCATCAACTGGAACACGTGGTGTCTGCATTCGTGTCTCCCACCCTTGCGCAAAAAACGCGCAGGGATGGGGCACCCACTTCCGAGGCGGATTCCGACGGTGAAAAATCTTTCTCTCCAGCGGACGCGCTGAAGGCGGAGCTTGAAAAGAAAGACGCGGAAATCAAGCGGCTGGCGCGGGAACTCGATCAGGTGCGAATGAAGTCCGCTTCATCGTCGACGGCGAACATCGGCGAGAAGGTGAAAGAGGTCAAGGGTGTGAAGGTGCTGGCGCACCGTGTGGATAATCTGGAGCGCCCACAGATGCGGACGCTGGTCGATCAACTGCGGGATAAGATCGGGTCGGGCGTGGTGGTGCTCGGATCGGCTTCGGACGGCAACGTGGCGTTGATCGTCGGCGTCACCAAGGATTTGACCGCGCGCGTACAGGCAGGCAAAGTGGTCGGCGCTGTCGCCAAGAAGGTGGGCGGCAAGGGCGGCGGGCGTCCGGATCTGGCCGAGGCGGGTGGGAAGGATGCCGCAGCATTGGATGCCGCGCTGGACGGGGCTTACGGAGTGGTCGAGGGATTACTCGCATGAACCTGGACGACGACACGGTTAGTGGCGCCACGCCGGAGCGGCTGCGCTTCGTGAAGCACAAAGGGCAAGCCATCTTTCTGATCGACTTCAGCCACTGCAAGGGCAAAGAGATTCTGCTGCTTCTCGATCAAGTACGGGCTGACGTTGCCAGGCACGCGCCGGGATCGGTGCTGACGTTGGGGGACTTCACCGGCGCGCAAGTCGACAAGGCCGTGGCCACCAAGATCAAGGAAGTACTGGTTTTGGACCGCCCGTATGTGAAGAAGTCGGCCTGGGTGGGCACTGAAAGCCTGCCGCACGTGTTCTACGAGAACTTCAAGAACTTTTCACAGCGGGACATTCCTGCATTTGAGAGCCGGGAAGAGGCGATGGACTGGCTGGTGAAGGAGTAGCAGTTCTCAGTATCTGGGACGCCTTCATTTGCGGAATCTGCGGAGTCGGCACGGTCGGACAGGCTCGGATTCCTTGACACTTCGAGTCCTCGGCCTTTATTCTAAGTCTTGCTCCTTGCGGTACTTACGCCTCTTTGGCGTGCTCCCGCGGGCCGGTTCGGCGCGATCGCCGCGGAGGTTTCGCCATGTTCCTCGACATCAAACAATTGGCACTTCATCCGCTGGAATTTGCGGAGGAGTTTCAGCCGGATGTCATCGACCTGGGCGGGGAGGCTCGGCTACGTGGGTCCGTGAAGGCCTCCGGGCGCGCCGAGGTGGTTGAGGAGCACCACGGCAAGCATCAGGTAATCAAGGACATACGCCTGCGTGGGCGGCTGTCGGCGGGTCTGGAATTGCAATGCGCCCGATGCCTGGAGCCGTTACGACAGGATGTGAAGCGGGATTTCGAACTGCTATATCGCCCGCTGGGCGCCGATGCCGGTCGCGACGAGCTTTCAGTTACGGATGCTGAAGCCGAGATCGGGTACTATCAGGGTGAGGGGTTGCTGCTCGAAGATGTATTGCGCGAGCAAGTGTTACTAGCGCTCCCTTTGAAGGTTACGTGCCGCGAAGACTGCAAAGGATTATGTCCCCAGTGCGGCAAGAATTTGAATCAGGAACAGTGTTCCTGCTCCACCGAAGTGGGAGATCCGCGGTGGGCCGCGTTGAAGGATGTACGGGACCGGTTGGAACACTGAAAACCAGCCATTAGCATTTAGCAATGGGCCATCACATGTCGGTGCGGCCCCGAGGGCCAAATGCTAATTGCGAAGTGCTAACTGCATTTTTGGGGCGATTTGCCCTGCAAAGGAAATCTCAACATGCCTAATCCAAAACGGCGACACTCCCAGAAGCGCACCTCGACGCGGCGCGCACACGACGCTCTGAAGGCGCACAGCCTCTCGGAATGTCCCAACTGCCACGAAAAGAAAATGCCGCACCGCGCTTGTCCCAAGTGCGGGTACTATAAGGGACGCGAAGTCGTCGACGTCGAAGAAGCCAGTTAACGACAGCCATGCCTAGCGTCATCGCGCTGGATGCGATGGGTTCGGACCGTGCGCCCAAGCCCGAGATCGAGGGCGCGATACATGCTGCACGCCAGTACGGCGTGCGCGTGCTTCTGGTCGGCCCCGAAGCTCTGGTCAAGCCAGAGCTGCAGCGGCATCTCACAGCCGCGCGGCTGCCCATCGAAGTAGTCCACGCCAGCGAATACATCACCATGGAAGACAAGGTGGAGGCGATCCGCGCCAAGCGCGACAACTCCATGCGTGTGGGGCTGCGGCTGGTGCGCGAAGGACAGGCGAACGGCTTCGTTACGGCCGGCAACACCGGAGCGGCCATGGCGACCGCAAAGATCGTGCTGGGCGCGGTGCCGGGGCTGGATCGTCCGGCGCTGGCTGCGGTCTTCCCTACCGCGCCGGGGAATCCGGCGATGCTGCTTGATGTCGGCGCCAATGTCGACTGCACTCCACAGAATCTTGAACAGTTTGCCGTAATGGGCGACGTATACTTTCGCGCCATGTTCGGCAAACGGCCGGGCACACAGGGACCGCGGGTGGGATTGCTATCGATCGGCGAGGAAGAAGGCAAGGGCAACGATCTGACCAGAGAAGCTTTCCAATTGCTCAAGCAGCTTCCCCTGAATTTTGTGGGCAATGTGGAAGGCCGCGACCTCTATAACGGAAAGGTCGACGTGATCGTGGCCGATGGATTTGTCGGCAATGTCGCGCTTAAAATTTCCGAAGGCGTAGCTAACCTGGTACGCACCGCTTTGAAAGAGTCGCTCAAGGCGACGATTACGCGACAGGTTGGAGCGTTGCTGTCGCGCAGCGCGTTCACTGATTTCAAGAAGCGGCTCGATCACACCGAGTATGGCGGCGCGCCGTTGTTGGGCGTACGCGGGGTGTGCATCATCACCCATGGTTCTTCCAACGCCAATGCGATGAAGAATGCGATCCGCGTCGCGGCGGAGTTTTCACGGCGCGGGATTAACGACTCGATCGAGCGCGGACTGGCGTCGCTGCGTCCGGCGCCGGTCGAGACGGCAGCGCAATCCAATTAGAAACTCTCTTCCATGATCAACAGCAGAATCGCACTTATCTTCCCGGGTCAAGGCTCGCAGATTGTGGGCATGGGCAAGGAACTGGCCGATAAATATCCGGTTGCCCGCCAGACCTTTCAGGAAGCCGACGACGCGCTGGGCTACAAGCTTTCGCAACTGTGTTTCGACGGGCCTGAGGACCAGCTACGGCTGACCGAGATCACGCAACCTGCGATTCTCACCACGTCGATCGCGGCGTTGCGCGTGCTGGAGACGCAGGTGCCAAAGCCTTGCGTGGTCGCCGGACACAGCCTCGGGGAGTATTCGGCACATGTCGCTTCCGGGACGTTCAGCTTTGCCGATGCGGTGCGCACCGTGCGAAATCGCGGGAAGTACATGCAGGAGGCTGTTCCAGTCGGAGTGGGGGCGATGGCAGCAATCCTGGGAATGGATCTCGCGAAAGTCGCTGGTGTTTGTCATGATGCAGCGCAGGGGGAAGTTTGCTCCCCCGCAAACATCAATTCCCCGGAGCAAGTGGTGATCTCCGGCAACACGGCTGCGGTGGAACGTGCCGCGAAACTGGCTGACGAGCGCGGGGCGAAGCGGGCGAAGTTGCTGCCTGTGAGCGCCCCGTTCCATTGTTCGTTGATGAAGCCGGCACAGGATCGGCTGGAAGAAGATCTGAAGAAACTTGCGATGCACAAGCCGGTATATCCGGTGGCGTGCAACGTGGATGCCGAACTTGTCGACGATGATCTGCGGGCGCTCGACACGCTCGTGCGGCAGGTCACAGGATCGGTGAGGTGGGATGAGTGCATGCGGTTGCTGATCGCGCAAGGGATGGGGACGTTCGTCGAAGTGGGGCCCGGGAAAGTTCTCTGCGGATTGATGCGCCAGATTGATCGATCGAAGACTTGCTTGAACGTTGGGGATGAGGGGTCGCTGACAAAGACGTTGGAGAGCCTTTCGCAGCAGTCGTGAAGCATTCTCTCGCCGCTGGGTAATCCCCTCCAGAAACTTTAATGAAAAATCAGTTCGCAGGGTGGGTAACTTAGCGTGCGATCCGATCTCTCCACCCAGACCTGGGCGTGTTCCGTGCGATCATTCACGATTACGTCGACCAAGACTCCGCTGCTGGGGCCGGGGCAAGTGCTCGCACCGTTCACCTTCACGGTCTTGATCGGTCCCCATTCTCCGCCCGGTCCCCAATCGCGATAGAAGTCGTTAAAGGGGTACTTCGCGTGTTCGCCGGGATGTTGCGGCCAGTTGGGGTCGTGCATCCAGACGCCATACGCCGTTTTGAAGTCCTGCTTCTGCAAGGCAGCGAAAAACCTACCGACCGTGTGTTCCTCAGGCCAGTAGCGGAACCACCATCCGAAAAACAGAATGATCACGACGACCGTGATGATGAGAACGAGGCGCTTCCTCTTTCTCGATTCTTTTTCCGGATCAAACTCTTTCGCGTCCAGGAGCGTCATACCTCTCTAGCATAATGGACACGATGGGAAAGTCCAAAGTTCCCGGCGAGCGTACAATTCTGCTAACGGAATTCCGCGGGAGGTACTCATGCCCGTCTACGATTATGTTTGCCTCGATTGCCATAAGCCCTTCGAAACGGTTCTCACGCTGAACGAACACGACAAAGAAAATCCCAAGTGCCCGCATTGCGGGAGCAAGAATGTCGAGCAGGAAGCAGCCGCGTTCTTTGCTGTAACGTCCAAGAAAAGTTAGTAGATAAACTGCGGGTGACTTAACTGCTGCCGAATAGAGTCGGCAGCCTGCTGCGCTTCCGCAAGGCTCGGAGCGATTCTTGTCGCTTGTTCGTACGCGGTAAGCGCCTCGAGAGTTCTCCCGGACTGCTGCAGGGCGTTGCCAAGCGCCAAGTAGCCCCTTGCTGTGGGCTGTAGCTCCACGGAGCGGGAAAGGTTCGTTATCGCTTCGACATACTTCCCCTGCTGCTGTGCGAGCAGCCCAAGGCCGAGCCACGCGTTAAATTGGTTGGGGTTGTACTGGAGCGCCTGTTTGTAGTTGGTCTGCGCGCGGTCGTTATCGCCTAAACCTCGGTAGGCGGCGCCCAGGTTGGCGTAAGTCGCAGCGAGCATGCCGGAATCGGAGGTCATCGCGATCGCCGCTTCATATTCCTTCACCGCCTCGCGCATCTGGTTGTGTGTTTCGTAGTAAGTTCCCAAATTGCTGTGGCTCATCGGGTCTTTGGGATTGGTGCGGGCAGCGGCCTCAAAGTGCGTGTGAGCTTCTTCTTCCCTTCCCTCGAGGATCAGCGCTCCACCCAGATTATCTTCAGCGACGAAGTTGTTAATCGTGACCGCGAGCGTGTGCGACCAGAGTTCTTCATTCGATTGCCAGTATCCGATCTGGCGGTAGGTCGCGAATGAGAGCGCGATCAGTGCTAGGGCGGCCGGAATCGCAGGGAGAAATCCCCAACCCTTTCGCTCGCCTATATCGGATACGCCAAAGGCCATCATGACGAAGATACCGATGAGCGGGATGTAGGCATAACGATCTGCCATGGCGGCCTCGCCGACCTGGACCAGGCCAATTACAGGAACAAGTGTGCCCAGGAAGAAGAACCATCCAACAAAAAGGTAACGGCGACTGCGGAATTTCCCGACGAGCGCTGTAATGATCGCGAGAATGACGGCAGCGAGAAGCACCCACCACCCTGGAAGCGAATCGCCGGGGTGTGGGTACAGCGGAGCCAGATGATTGGGCCAGATCATCTTCCAGAGATACATCGCATAGGCGTAGATCGCGTTCGCGAGGCGTATTCCGAAAGAGAATTCTGTGGTCGAGCGGACCGCGCCACCAGTCTGCTGCGCGTGCATGGTAATAACGGCGCTGGCAGCGGAGAGGGCGAAGAGTGGAAGCTTCTCAATAACCAGTCGCGACCATGGCGTCTGGTTCTCACCAGTCTTCTCCACTCGCGCGAGCGGCCAGTAATCGAGCAACAAAAGCACGAATGGGAGTGTGATGACCATCGGCTTCGAAGCAAGCCCGGCGGCGAAGGATCCAAACACGGCGAGATACCGCTTCCAGCTTGGCTTTTGCGCATACCGGCCATACGCCCAAAGAGTAAGAAAAAAGAAAAAAGTGCAAAGGACATTTTTGCGCTCGGCGACCCACGCTACCGATTCGACGTTGATGGGATGCAGAGCGAAGAGAATGGCGACCAAGAGGCTTGGGCCGAGCCGCCTTGTCGCCCACATGAGCAGCAGAAACAGCAGGCACACGTTCACCACGTGCAATAAAACACTGGTCAGATGATGCCCGGCGGGATTCAGGCGGAAAAGCGAGACGTCCAAAGCATGCGACATCCAGGTGAGTGGATGCCAGTTGGCTTGTTCCGTCGAAGTAAGAGACCACGCGATCGTGTCCCCGCTTAGGCCCTGGCGGACGTGTGCGTTCTCGGTGACGTAGCGGTCGTCGTCGTAATTGACGAAGGGATGGCGGTTGACGGGGTTGTACAAAGCTAGTGTTACTACCGCCAGCAGAAGGCACACGATTGGATTGCGTTTCTCAGCGGACGCGAAGAGGGCGGCCGGTTTCGGCTCGTGTGCAAGTTTGGCTTTTGGCGGCAATGACACGATTTAACCACAGGGGGCACACAGGGACACAGAGGAACAGCGGGAAGGGAAGCACGGAAGTCACTGGAACTGAAGATTTCAGATTTTTGATCTCAGATTGCAGATTGAAAACCTTGATGCAAGTCAGGTTCAATCTGCAATCTACAATCTGAGATCTGCAATCAGGCGGGTTTCCAGCGCAGAACTGGCTTCCTCGCCGCTGCGGTTTCATCCAGGCGCGAGACTCGTGTGGAGTGCGGTGCGTCGAGCACTGTCTGGGGATCCTCTTCTACTTCTTGGGCGATGGATTTCATGGCGTCGATGAACAGGTCCATCTCCTCTTTTGATTCGCTCTCGGTAGGCTCGATCATCAGGGCGCCGGGCACGATCAGCGGGAACGCGGTTGTGTACGGATGGAATCCGTAGTCGATTAGGCGCTTGGCGATATCCATCGTGCGCACGCCTTTTTTTGCCTGCATCTTGTCGCTGAAAACGACTTCATGCATGGTCGGCGTCGAGTACGGCAAGTCGTACGTGCCTTCCAGGCCCTTGCGAATGTAGTTCGCGTTCAGCACGGCGTCTTCGGTTGTCTGGCGCAGTCCGTCGGGGCCGTTGGCCTGAATATAGGCCAGAGCTCGCACGAACATGCCGAAGTTGCCGTAAAACGCGCGCACGCGCCCGACTGAATGGGGACGGTTGTACTCGAAGCCGAAGGTGCCATCGGCATGTGTGATGACAACCGGCTTCGGCAGGAAAGGCTCAAGAACTTTCTTCGTGGCGACCGGGCCGGAGCCGGGGCCTCCGCCGCCGTGCGGCGTGGAGAACGTCTTATGCAGATTGAGGTGCATCACATCTACGCCGAAGTCTCCAGGGCGGACTTTGCCGACCAACGCGTTCATGTTGGCGCCGTCCATATAAAGGAGTCCGCCTTTGGCGTGGAGGATGTCGGCGATCTTGTGGATGTCCTGTTCGAATACGCCGAGCGTGTTGGGGTTCGTCAGCATCAGCGCGGCGACATCTTCGTTCATCTGCGCTTCCAGCGAGGCGATGTCGACCATGCCACGAGAGTCGGACTTCAGATTCTCGACGGCGTAACCCACCATGGCAGCGGTGGCTGGGTTCGTGCCGTGTGCGGAGTCAGGAATCAGAATCTTCTTGCGCGCATTGCCTTTCGACTCCTGATAAGCGCGAACCATCAGCAAGCCCGTCATCTCCCCGTGCGCGCCGGCGGCGGGCTGGAGGGTAATCGCGTCCATGCCGGTAATTTCGATGAGGCACTCGCTCAGCGTCTGGATGATGCGCAGTGCGCCTTGCGAAATCTTTTCGGGCTGATATGGGTGCCCGTTGGCGATACCTTCGACGCGCGCAACCGCTTCGTTCACACGTGGGTTGTACTTCATGGTGCAGGATCCGAGCGGATACATGCCGAGATCGATGGCGTAGTTCCACGTCGACATCCGCGTGAAATGGCGGATGATCTCGATCTCGCTGACTTCGGGCATATGGCCGAGGTCTTTTCTCTCGGCGTCGCCCAGGAGCTTGGCAGTGTCGACTTCAGGGACGTCGAGCGGCGGCAGCTTCCACGCAGCCTTTCCAGGAGAGGACTTTTCGAAGATAAGACCTTCGTTCTGGTTGACGTGACGCGTGGCTTTGGGGGTTGGGTGCTTCATCGCGCCACCTCCTCGACTTCCTCTTTCGCCGTTCGCACGGAGCGCTCGCTTTCGGCGATCAGTCCGGCGGCGGTGTCGATCGCGCTGCGCGTGGTAAGTTCGGTGCAGCACCAGAGCGCGGCATTGCCCAATTCCGGGTAGAACTTCCGCAGCGGCAGTCCGCCCACGATCTTGTGTCCCAGCAATCGGCTGTTGACTGCATAGGGGTCCTCGCTGGTGGTAACGACAAATTCGTTAAAACGCGGCGAGCCTGTGAATAAAACCTTCCCATGCTTCGCGAATTGAGCGGCAGCGTAGGCTGATTTTGCGAGATTCTGCTTCGCCAACTCCTTCAGTCCGACCTTGCCGTAGACCGTCATAAAGATGTTCACCATCAGCGCGACCAGCGCCTGATTGGTGCAAATGTTCGAGGTCGCCTTCTCGCGGCGAATGTGCTGCTCGCGGGTGGCGAGGGTCAGCACGAATCCGCGCTTGCCTTGCTTGTCAACAGTCTGGCCAACAAGGCGTCCGGGCATCTGGCGCACGTACTTTTCGCGGGTAGCGATGACGCCGCAATAGGGACCTCCAAAACCGAGCGGTACGCCGAACGACTGCGCTTCCATGGCGATAATATCGGCCTGCCGCGGTGGCTCAACTATTCCGAGCGAGACGGTTTCGGCAATCGAGACGACCAGCATCGCGCCGTGTTTGTGCGCAATTTCGGCGATGGCGTCCACGTCTTCGATGGTCCCGAAGAAGTTTGGAGACTGGATGAGCACGCAGGCGGTCTCGGGCGCGATCGCCTGCTCAAGTTCCTTCAGGTTAATGCGACCATTGTCGGCAAATCCTACTGTCGCGAGCGGCATGCCCTGGTGCGTGGCGTAAGTGCCGAGAACCTCGCGATACTCCGGGTGCAGGCTGCGAGCCACGACCACCGAGCGGCGTCCGGTCAGGCGCACGGCCATCATCACCGCTTCGGCGGCCCCGGTGGAACCGTCGTACATGGAGGCATTCGCTACTTCCATGCCGGTGAGCTCGCAGATCATCGTTTGGAATTCGAAGATGGATTGTAGGGTGCCCTGCGAAATTTCGGCCTGGTAGGGAGTATACGCCGTAAGAAACTCGCCGCGGGAGATCAGGGAATCAATGATTACTGGACGGTAGTGGAAATAGGCGCCGGCACCGAGGAAGCTGGTGTATTCGTCGCCGTTCTCGCGGGATCGCTGGCGAAAGAAGTCAACGATTTCAGATTCCGCCATCTGGCGGGGAATTTTGAGGTCGCGATTCAGGCGGTACTCAGCCGGAATGGAAGCGAACAGGTCATCGACGGAACGAATGCCGATCGCTTTCAGCATGGCTTCGCGGTCGGCAGGTGATTTAGGTAAATAGCGCATAAGAAGTTATATAGATGAGACTCAGGGTCCGTTGGATTTTCGTGGTGATCGCAGCGTTTGAATCCAGCTCACAATTCATGACCTGACGGCTCGCATTCGCTAATAAAGCAATAACCACAAAGGACACGAAGGTAATCTTCTAGTGGCCTGCCTCTTCCGCGACGAACTTTTCATAGTCTACGGCGGAGAGAAGCGCATCGAGTTCTCCCGGATTTTTCAGAGTCATCTTCAGCATCCAGGAACCGTGGGCGTCTTTATTTACCTTTTCAGGCGAGGTGGCCAGGTCGGAGTTGACTTCGGTCACCGTGCCTGAGGCCGGGGCGAACAGGTCGGACACCGCTTTCACTGATTCGACGGTGCCGAACGTCTTCCCCGCCATGAGCTCTCCCCCTACTTTGGGAGTCTCGACGAAGACGATGTCGCCAAGCGACTCTTGCGCATAGTCAGTGATACCGATTGCGGCGGTGTTTCCGTTGACCTGAATCCACTCGTGCTCTTTGGTGTACTTGCGATCTGTGGGATAGGGCATAAAAGCTTCTAGCTCCTGGCTTTCTTCGCCAACTCTAGCGGTCCCAAGGTATAGCCACTCGCTAGATCGATTGGCGTTTGTCCGAATTCGTTTCTTGCAGTTACATCGGCTCCATGGCTCAGCAGCACTTGGACAATGTCCAAAAGTCCGCGCCAGGCGGCAAGGTGCAACGGTGCATATCCAAGATCGCCGGCTGCGTTGACGTCGGCCCCGCTTCAATCCGCGCGACCACATCATCAAAGTTCCGACGAACACACGCCACGTGAATGGGGCGGTCACCATCGATCCCGACCTGATTCACATCCTGAATAGGGCGATCCAAAAAGTCCGGTAATCCGTCATCGGTATATTTTTGCAATACCTGTGCCGCCGTTAGCCTGTTCCGTTTTTCGGGGCACATTCTCTACAGCCTTCACTTTTTTGGACGCTTGTAGAACGGTGTTGGCACCACCACCGCTCCCACGCCTCGGCCGCGGATTTCGATTCTTACTTGTGTGCCTACAGCTGAATTCTCCACTGGCACGTACGCCAACGCTACATTCTTCTTCAGGAACGGCGCTGGAGATCCGCTGGTGACGTAGCCGATCTGGCGGCCGGATTCGTCCTGCACCTTGTATTCGTCGCGGGCGATGCCGCGCTCAGTCATCTCTAAACCTACTAGCGTGCGCTTTATGCCAGCAGCCTTCGCCTTTTCCAGGGCATAGCGGCCGATGAACTCGGGCTTCTCCATTTTGCAGAAGCGATCGAGGCCCGCCTCCCAGACATTAATCGTATCGGAAATCTCGTGGCCGTAGAGAGGAAGCTTGCCTTCAAGGCGAAGCGTGTTACGGGCACCCAGACCACAGGGGACAACGCCGAAGTCTTTGCCGGCGGCAAGCACTTCGTTCCAGACGCGGGCGCTGGTGGCTTCGTCGGCGGGAATGTAGATTTCGAATCCGTCTTCGGCGGTGTAGCCGGTGCGGCCCATCAAAATGTTGGGTATCCCGCAAACCTGGCCTTGCGTAACCCAATAGAACTTCACCTTGCTCAGGTCGGTGTCGGTCAGCTTCTGAAGAAGGTTGACGCCTTGCGGTCCCTGGATTGCGATCTGGGTGAAATCGTCTGACAAGTTTTCGACAGCACAATCGAACTGGCGCGTATTGTCACGAACCCAGTTGAAGTCCTTCTCTCGCGTGCCGGCGTTGATGACCAGCAGGTAGTCGTCTTCGGCAAGGCGGTGGACGATGACGTCATCGACGAAGGTGCCTTGCGGGTAGAGCAGAGCGGAATATTGCGCCTGGCCAATGGCGAGCTTCGACGCGTCGTTCATCGAGATATGCTTGACGGCAGCTAGCGCCTGTGGGCCCGCGAGGCGGATGTCGCCCATGTGGCTGACGTCGAAGATGCCGACGGCGGTGCGGACAGCCATGTGCTCGTTAATGATTCCGCCGCCGATCGAGGCGGGATATTCAACCGGCATGTCCCAGCCGTTAAACTCCACCATCTTCGCGCCCATCTGGCGATGGACAGCATTCAGCGCAGTTTTGCGGATGGTAAGCGCCTGAACCGACGACAAAATCGACCTCAATCAGCGAGCAGTGGCTGGCTGCCGGGATGGTGTGACTGATTACCGTAACATGCGGTTTTTCTGTGGGTCAAACGAAGAAGGACTCACCCCAGAGGGCACAGAGGCTCGCTCATCTGGTGTCGCGGTCTAGCCATTTCTCTACGTGAACTGGGCGCCAGTCGTCGAAAGCTATTAGCAATTCCGCCGGCGTATCGCGCGCTAGAACCAGAGCCCGATTCTGAGGCTTCAGAAAACGCTCTTGGACAGCATGGTCGAGCATGGCGAGCAGTGGAGTGTAGTATCCGAGCACGTTCACGATGCCGCATGGCTTCGCATGCAACCCGAGTTGGCTCCAGGTTAGGACCTCGCAGAATTCCTCGAGCGTCCCGAATCCGCCTGGCAGCGCGATGAAGGCGTCCGACAGATCGGCCATTAGAGCCTTGCGCTCGTGCATCGAGTGGACGATGTGAAGCTTGGTGAGGCGCTTGTGTCCGATCTCACGGGTCATCAGATGCTCGGGGATCACGCCGATCACCTCGCCACCTGCTTCGAGGACTGAGTCGGCAATCGCACCCATGACGCCCACGTTGCCGCCGCCATAGACGAGGCCGATCTTTCGGCGGGTCAGTTCGTTGCCCAATTGTTGGGCACACGCTCGATACTCCGATTGGCTCCCTGCGCTGGAACCGCAGAAAACGCAGATTCGCTTCATTGCGTCATTCTAAGTCGGGGGGTAGTGGAAAACTGGGGCCGGATCCGACGCACTCCCGCCCTCATCGTCCGAATTGGACCGTTACCCGCGAGCCCGCGGGTACGTGGCTGCCGGCCATGGGGGATTGCTGGCGGGCGACCCCGCTGCCTACCGACTCTAACTCGAGGCCGGCGTCTTGGGCGGCTTCTACCGCTCCGCGGAACGTCTTCCCTACAAAAGATGGGACTTCGATACCGCCTTGCTCAACGTCAAGAACGACTGTACCGCTAATAGGAAGTCTGGCCTCCGCCGCGGGTTGCGAGGTGTTGGACTGGTTCGGCGGAACCGCTTCTGTGACGGATTCTCGCATTGCTGCCTGGACCACCGGTTGCGTACTCTCGGCAGTCGCGGGCGTGAGCGCCCGCGCCACACTGGGCTTTGCTGGTTCGCCAGCGCTTTCGTTCACTTCTGCCGTCTCTAACGGCTGTCCTGGATGATCGGGCGTACCTTCATCCAGGTCTTTGTCTTTTACTTTCGCTTGCGCCAGCAGGAGCTGGTGCTTTGGCGCGAGCGGCAGATCGTGCGGGACGTGCAGATATTCGAGGACCTGCTGGGTGATGCGGCGAAACACCGGGGCAGATACTTGTCCGCCCTGGTGAAGCCCGACGGCCGAATCGAGAATGACCGCGACCACGATCTGGGGATTGTTCACCGGGGCGAATCCCGCGAAGGAGCCGATGTACTTCGTCTTCGAGTAGGCGCCGGTTGCCGGATCAACTTTCTGCGCTGTGCCGGTCTTACCCGCCGCGCTGTAGCCTTCGAGGATGGCCTTGCGGCCGGTACCCTCGATGACCACTTTCTCCATCATCGAGCGCATCTCGGCGGCTGTATACGGAGAGATCACGCGGTGCGCGGCGCCCGGATGGAACGCGACCGTCTGAGGTGCGCCTTTCGGTGCGACAGTGCCTGCAACAATTCTGGGTGCGACCCACACACCGTCATTCGCAAAGGTCGAAACCAGGCCCGCCAGCTGGATCGGCGAGATGCCGATTTCCTGTCCCATGGAAATGGCAGCGATCGACACCCTGGACCATCGGCTGGGAGGTTTGGTGAGCCCACGCGTCTCGCCGGGAAGTTCAATGCCGGTCTGCTGACCAAATCCAAAGGCGCGAATGTATTTGTAAAGGCGGTCTTCGCCCAGCCGCAGCGCGATCTTGATCGAGCCTACATCGCTCGATTCGGCAAGCACTCCCCACACCGGCAGAATCCCATGCGGCTTTGAGTCCCGGATGCGCATGCCGTTGTACACGATCGATCCCATCTGGCAGTCGAAAAGTTCGTTGGGGTTGGTGACCTTTTCTTCCAGCGCGGCAGAGATCGTCACCAGCTTGAAAGTCGAACCGGGCTCGTACACATAGCTCACGGCACGGTTGGTCAGCGTATCCGGCTTGATCTGCTTGCGAAGATTTGGATTGAACGTCGGCCGATTCGCGAGCGCGAGAATCTCTCCAGTGTGCGGGTTCTCGACAATCACGGTACCCGAGATCGCCTGCGTGTCATGGATCGCCTGTTCCAACTCCTTTTCAGCGATGTACTGGATGTTCTTGTCGATCGTCAGAACGATGTTGTCGCCGGGGTCCGGCTGGGTTGCGACGTCCGAGAACCACTGCTTGCGGGCATCGACGGATATGAACATCTTGCCGGCCTTGCCCCGGAGTTCATCGTCGAATGCATGCTCAATCCCGCTGAGGCCGCTGTCCTCCATGCCGACCGAGCCCAGCACCTGCGCCGCGAGATCTCGAGCGGGATAAAAGCGTTTCGGTTCCTTCTGGAAGTGGATGCCTTGCAACTTGAGGGAGTTAATGCGCTCTATAGTTTCGTCGTTGGCTTTGCGGGCGACCCAGCAGAAGGTCTTGTGCGCTCGGCAATCGGCGAGGACGACGTTGGAGTCTTCACCCGTGATGCGGGTAATCAGAGCGACGGCTGTCGGGAGATCTTTGACTTCGGTCGGGACGGCGAAAGCGGAATCGACCATCACCGACATCGCGAGTTCGTGGCCAGCCCGATCGTAAATCACTCCACGCTTGGCGGCGAGAGGGATGGCACGTTGCTGCTGGTGTCCGGCTTGCTTGACGAATTTGCCGTAACTGAATACTTGAAGATAGACCAGGCGGCCGCAGATGGCGACGCACCATAGAGCAAGCATGGCGCCGAGAAGGTAGAGGCGAGGATTCTTAGCGGGAGTGGAAGTGGTCGACGCCATCGCTTTGCTGTCTTGTCATTCTTCTGTCTTGTCATTCTGACGATGCGCGAAGCGCAAAGGAGGAATCTGCTCTTCGTCTCCGCGACAGCAAACAGGTTCCTCGTCGCCTCGCTCCTCGGAATGACAAAGATCACACTACGAGTCAGATTCCAGACAATTTTGGCGGCCCTAGTTACAGACAAGGCCGCCAGCGAAAAGCGGCCGAGCGTTGCTCGGCGGACAGCCGGGGGCGGCTGTCCCCACAACTAGCCTTGGGGCGGACGGAGGCGTCCGCCCTGCACAAACCTATTGCGCTACTACCATCACTGGTGCATTGCTTGCCATGACCGGGCCTTGCGCGTTCGCGCCGCTTCCTTCCATGCGGATCACTTGTCCCGGTTCCGGTGGAACTAAGCCCATGCGGCGAGCCAGCAGATCGATTCTTTCCGGATCACGCAGCGACGCGTCTTCGAGGCGTAGGGCGTGATTCATCTCGGTGATGCCGGCAAGCTCGCGCTTGGCGGATTCGATCTGGTACCCATACTCGATCGCCTTAAAGTGCTGCCAGGCATACGTAAACACAAGCAGAAACAGAAATGCCATGGCGGTACAGAACTGCTTCATCTCGCGGTGGCGCCGCGGGTCTTCGAGCTTCACCAGTCGCGAGTTGTCGATAGCTTTGGAGAAGTAGATTTCGGGCGTGCCTGTCCAGAACGAACGCCGTTCTGCGGCCGGAACCGCACCACGAATTGTCGCCGCTGCTGCCGCCATTTATGCCGCTCCCTGGTAAACCTTGTCGTTTCCCGTCACCGGGATCTGCATCGTGAAGATCTCGTGCAGTTCCTCTTTCATCTGCCACTCTGCCACATTGCCAATCCGCTCAGCTGTGTCGATCAAATCGTTGATGAGTGTGCCCGTGTACATTGCTAGAACCTCGAAATTGGATTCCTACCACGGAACCCGTAAACCCCGACTTCGGACCTCAGACTTCAGGCCTCAGCTGCTTCTGGCTAAGGTCCGACGCCGTCTTTCTTTCCCGCCCCAGCGGATCTTCGTCCGCGTTGGTCGAACCTGATCTCTAAGGCCCGGCACTGCCATCACAGCTCGTGCCGGGACTCCGGCAGGTTTTCCGGAGCTAAACTTTTTCCGCCGCCCGCAATTTCGCGCTGCGGGCCCGCGGGTTACGATCGCTTTCCTCTTCCGATGCCGTTACCGGCTTTTTCGTCAGAATGCGGTAGTACATGTCCTTCATCGCTCCGTCGCGGAAGGCATCCTTTACGATGCGATCCTCCAGCGAGTGAAAGCTAATCACTATGATTCGTCCCCCTGGTTTCAGGATCTGCGGCGCCGCGCCCAGCAGCGCCTTCAGATCGTCCAGTTCGCGGTTTACGAAGATTCGAAGAGCTTGAAAGGTTCGCGTCGCGGGATGAATTCTGCGTTCAGCCTGATTCATTGGCCGGGCCGCGGCTGATATGACGTCCGCAAGATGTGCGGTAGATCGTATCGGCCGCGACCGGCAAATGGCTCTGGCGATTCTCCGCGACCTCCTTTCCTCTCCGAATTCGTAAATCACATCGGCAAGCTGTCGCTCGTCGAGGTGGTTTACCACTTGTTCGGCGGTACGCTCGGAGTGCGGGTCCATCCGCATATCGAGCGGTCCTTCCGCCTGAAAACTGAATCCGCGCGCGGCGTCGTCGAGTTGCAGGCTGCTGACACCAATGTCGGCCAGGATGCCGTCGATCGTTGCTGCTTGCTCACCCTTCGCAATCTCTGCGAAAGATCTATGCACCAACGTGATCTCCGGCCAATCCGCGCTCTGCGGTGCCAGCTTCTTGCGCGCGATTTCCAGCGCTGCCGGATCTTTATCGAGCCCAATCAAATGTCCCGGTGCGCCGAGGCGTCTTGCGATTTCGTAACTGTGCCCGCCAAGGCCCACCGTGGCGTCGATATAGGTCCCGCCACGCCGCACGGCTAAAAAGTCGATCGCTTCTTTTAAAAGAACCGGAACATGGCTCGCTCTTCCACCACCATGCCCAACCCCCTGAGGGGTGTCTGTAGATCCCTCGCCCACTAGATGCCCAGTTCGTCGAGCGTCTTCTCATCCTCAGGCGTAAACTTTTCTTCTTCGATCTCCCGTTTGAACAGCTCCAGGTTCCTGACGACGAGAAACGTCAAATTCCCCAGAACCGCTACCTCGCCCTTGATTTGCCCTGATTCCCGCAACAACTGGGGCAGCAACAAGCGACCTTGCCCATCCATCTCCACCTGCTGCCCGTAATAATTCGTCCGATCTAAGAACTTTTTCTTGGTGGGATTGAAACTGGAGAGCGCGGCCAGCTTCTGCTCGATCCGTTCCCACTCCTCGAAGGGATACACTTGAGCAACCCTCCCATCGAGACTTGTGATGTAGAATTGCTGCCCGTATTTCTCGTCGATCACCCGCTTGAACTCGGCCGGAATCTTGAGACGGCCTTTCTCGTCGACCCGGGTTGGATGATTGCCGCGAAACATGGCGCTGGTGGTGCGTTCTCACATCAACGAAGGAGGTAAAAGCGGCGCAAAACATGGTTAGAGTCGGGCAATTCGGGCTGTTTGTCGTGCTGCTGGGTCGGATTTCCACCGGCTCCTCGATTTCAGCTCCCTAACTCCCACGGACTCTACCGCTTGCCACTTTCTACCACTTTGTACCACATCTTATCTCTAAGTCATTTATTGTCAAGCAGGAACTTGATGGTGGTCGTTCCACTCCAGGACTGAATTCAGAAAATACGAAGCCTTGTGGTTAACCAATTGAGCGACCACAAGAGGTTGCGTTTACGCTCCTGGTTCTTTCGCTATTCTTTCGCTGAGATTTTTCTTGCTTTCCGCGACTGGCGCGGATTTTCTTGTGGAAATTTGCGGATGGGGCGATCAGACCTGCCCTTTGTGGAAATTGTGGCGTCACCGCGAAACTGGGCTTCACTCCACCGGCACCTACCTGCTGATTTAAGCTCGATCCATCGGCATGAAGCACCACATGGAGTTCGAGCATTTGGTTCCCTTCCCTCTGGAGCGCGTATTCGCGTTCTTCGCGAATCCGGAAAATCTGCCGCGCATCATGCCGGCGTCGAGCTGCGCGCAATTGATTGCGTTGAACCGCGTTCCTCCACCCGAAGTTGCCGGAGTATCCAGCGAGAAGGCCGCAGGCGTTGGTTCGAGCATTGTCACGTCTTTCCGTGGGTTCGCGTTTTTGCCGATCCGCCGCCGGTGGGTGGCGCGGATCACAGAATTTGAATGGAACCGCTACTTCGCCGACGTGCAGGAGGAAGGTCCATTCAAGAGATGGAATCACCGGCACGAGTTTGCGAGCGCAGTTCGAGATGGTGCGGGCGGAACACTGGTGCGCGACGTGATCGATTATGAGGTGGGCTTAGGATTCCTCGGCTCGATCGCCAACGCATTCTTCATTTGGCCGCAAATGCAAAGCACATTCGCCGAACGACAACGAAGACTAACGAATTTGCTGCGATAACTTCACTGTGCGATTCCCGCCTGCTGGCGCACTTCGTCGGCGATATTCGCGCCCGTTACGAGAAGGGCGACACGGCCTGAGATCGGACGGGCCAGATACGCAGCCGTGGCGGCGGCCCCGGCGGGCTCAGCGAGCACGTTTTCCCGTAGAAAAAGATGACGGATTGCGGCGATCATCTGCGCTTCGCTGACTAAGGCAACCTCGTCGACCACCTTGCGGATGGCGGCCACGTTTGCTGCCTCGGGAGTTCGCGTAGCCAGCCCGTCCGCACAGGTGTTACATGTATTCGTCGGAAGGGGTTTACCGGCCCGCCACGATCGAACGTACGCCGGTGCCTGCTCTGCTTGCACTCCGATCACCTTGGTTTGCGGCGAAAGCTGCTTGATTGCAGCGCCGACTCCCCGGATCAGAGCCGTGTCACCCATGGGCACGAAAACGGCCGAGAGGTCCGCCTTTTGCTCCATGATCTCTAAGCCAATCGTAGCCGGGCCGGCTGGTAAGTCGAGGTCTGTGGCGTCGTTCAGGAAGTACACTCCAGGCCGACGCGAATAGTCGCTTGCCATCTGAAATGCGCCTGCGAGATCGATGTTGCCGTGACAAACGATGCGGGCGCCGAGATCCTCAATCTTCTTACGCTTAACGGGATTCGCTTGCTCGGGCAGAAAAATGGTGGCCGATACTCCAAGTGTTCGAGCGGCGAAGGCCGTGGCGGCGCCGTGATTTCCCGTGCTGGAAGCGATCACCTCATCGATCTGGCGGCGTTGCAGATTCTTGGTGAGCGCATACATTGCTCCGCGCGGCTTGAAAGAACTGGTAGGCAGCGCCGTTTCGATCTTGAGATAAACATCCGAGCCCGCACCGCTCAGGCTAGGCGCCTTTACCAGCGGAGTCGGAGGAAAATGTTTCGCGAGCAGTTGCTGCGCTTCACGAATGGCCGACAGTTCAGGCAGATTGGACATGACAATACTGCAGTGCTCGTGCAACGGTTGCGCTTGCGAATAGTTTACTTGGTGGGCTCGACGAAGACCGCGGTGCCGTATGCCAGCACCTCAGTCACGCCCTGCATGATCTCAGTCGCATCATAGCGCGCACCCACAACCGCGTTGGCGCCTAGCTCGGCGGCGTGCTGCAGCATCAGGTCGAAAGCTTCCTGACGGGTCTTCTCGCAGAGATTGGTCAGTAGGGTGATATTGCCTCCAACCAGCGTTTGAAGCCCAGCGCCGATGGTGCCGAAGATAGAACGCGAACGCACAACGATGCCGCGAACTACGCCGAGCGTTCGGGTTACGTGAAATCCATCGATTTCGAACTGCGTGGTCACCATGTTGTGACTGACCGATCTACTTGCACTGTAGCCTGTCACCATAAAGAAGAGTCCTCTCTATTGATGAATTGCGCCACGTTGCTTCGAACAGCAGACTATAGCGCGGTCCGCCTTCGAGGACGAGTGTTTTGAGGGTTGCGGCTCGCCCCTGCGGGTCATTCTAGTTCAGCGACAATAAAGAACTCCTGCGACGCATTGTCATACTCGATGCGGAGAACGTTCGGCTTGCAGCAGATCTGGCAGTCTTCGACATAGGACTGCCGACTCCCGGCTGATGCATCAACCGCGGTGACATTCCACTCTCCGCAGGAAGCGCACTGGAAACCGGATTCCATCGTTGGGACGAGCATACCCCAGCGTTGGTTGAATACGGCTGTCCGATTTCCACCTATAATGACGGATTCGCAATCTCACCTTGGAGGCTTCATGATCTCGCGGCGGAAGTTTCTGGAATTGAGCGCGACATCGGCAGGAGTTGCCGCTCTGGCCGCGCCTAAACTGCACGCCACATCACAAGATGTTCCCCTGCCTCCTTCGATTGCGGCCCTCAAGCCACGAAAAGACGAAGCGACCCCCATTACTCGCGAAGAACGCCAACAGCGTCAGGAACGCGCGCGCAAGCTGATGGCGGAAAACTCGCTCGACGCCATGGTGCTTATGACCGGGACGTCATTGCAGTACTTCAGCGGCATCCACTGGTGGGGCGGCGAACGAATGTTCACGTTTGTCCTGCCCGCGAAGGGGAATGCATTTTATGTGTGTCCGGCATTCGAAGAAGGACGCGCGCGGGAACAGATCAAGAGTGCGCCCGACGGCGAACACCCCGACGTACGTGTCTGGCAGGAAGACGAGAGCCCCTACCAGCGGCTTGCTCAGGGACTGCAGGATCGCGGCATCGCCACCGGGAAGATCGGCCTGGAAGAGACGGTTCGGTTTGTCTTTGGGGAAGGCATCGCGAAGGCGGCGTCGCAAGCGACGATCGCGAGCGCTACTCCGGTGACAGCCGGTTGTCGCATGATCAAAAGTTCGCACGAGATTGCGTTGATGCGGCTGGCTTCGCAGGTTACCCTCGCCGCTTACGAGGCGGCATATCGTGCGGTCAGAGACGGAATGACGCAGCCCGAGTTGGAGGATCTTCTACAAAAGGCGCACCTACAACTGGGCTTCAACGGCGGCGCGGATGTACAGGTGGGCGAGTTCTCCGCCTTCCCGCACGGCTCAGTGACGCCACAAGTGGTGCACGAAGGCACAATCGTCCTGATGGACGGCGGGTGCGCCGTCGAGGGATATCAATCCGACATCACGCGAACATTTGTATTAGGGAAAGCTTCCGACAAAATGAAGTCCGTGTTTGACATCGTCCATCGAGCCCAATCGGCTGCGCTGGCAGCGGCCAAGCCCGAAGCAGAATGCGGCTCAGTCGATGCGGCGGCACGGAAGATTGTGATCGATGCGGGTTACGGACCGGACTACAAATATTTCACCCACCGCCTTGGACATGGCCTCGGCATGGATGGCCACGAATGGCCTTACCTTGTCCGTGGCAATCCAGCGAAGTTGCAGGCAAATATCACGACCAGCAATGAGCCTGGCATCTACATTCGCGGCGAGTTTGGCGTTCGTCTCGAAGACGACATGCACATCACCGAAAACGGCGCGGAGTTGTTCACGCCGCAGACTCCCTCGCTGGAAGATCCGTTCCGCGTACGGTAACGGCTATCACCACAAAGGACACCAGGGTACACGAAGGGATTCTGGTTCGGTTTTTCCTTCGTGTACCTTCGTGCCCTTCGTGGTTGAAGCTCTTGGTTTTGGGGCCTGGATGGGGCTGAGAGTATTTCCTGTTTTTAGTCGACTTTCGTAGACCGCCGCCACTTGGCGTGGAGCCAAATGAGAATTCCCAGAGCGCAGACTTCGACTGGACCGGGCGGCATGATTTGCATCCGCCATAGATTCGCGTAGTCAACTGTCGCGACGTATACCGCCCAGACGGTGCCACCGGCGGCGATCAGGCTACCGAGGCGTTCCTCTGCGCGAATACCCGAGAGACCGCCCCCCTGGCCTTTGGCCTTCTTGGCAGGCTTGGGAATCTCAACCACCGGAACGAAACGGTTCTGGGAATTAAGGTAGCCTTCGCGGCCCGAATCCCAGTCGATGTAATCACCTTTGTCGGATTTCCCCACACCTCAAGGTGCCATAGAAAGGTTCCCGACCGCATCATGACACAAGTACATGTCCTCTGTGCTGCGATCCTGAAAGCACTGGATACGCGCTATTCAGGCACCGGCGGGCACCCGGGAAACTCCTGAAGATAGGTGTTGCCGACATAACCTAGGTAATCGATGCCGATTTCGCTGGTAAAGAATCCGTCGGCGGTAAGCTTGCGCAGGAAGCTGAAGAACTCAATTCCCGGCTCCAGGCTGGGATACTGCTTCGCGCTCTTCCGGTAGGCGATCAGGTCGAGAATCTCCTTCTGCTGCTCGACGGTGCAATCGAAATAAGGCTTTTTATACCGGTCGATACACGTGCTGTCGAGCCACATCAGCCCACCGCCAAGCGCAAGTTGATAGTCTTGGTTCTCGCTGGTAAGAAGATCGATGAATTCCGGAGCTCCGGCCTCGACCGCGCCTTTCGCCTCATCATCCGGAGGAATGATGGCGTTGCACAGACTCTGCAGCGTTTTGTACGCGTGCGCGGAAAAAAACTTCGGCGAATATGCGTGCGTTTCCGCTGCAGCCTTCTCGGCCTTCACCATGCGGTGCGCATATTCGGCGGCCTCGAGCGGAATCACGCGCAAAACGGATCCGCCGATCGCCGTCATCGTGAGCGATTTGAGGATATCGCGCCGTGAGATCGCCATACTTACGCCCCCAGATTCCCCTTCTTCGCCTGGTCCAGCAAGTAATCGCAAGCGCGCCAAGTAAGCGCCATGATCGTGAGCGTCGGATTCTTGTCGGCATTGGTAACAAAACACGCACCATCGCTGACGAACAGATTCTTCACGTCGTGAGCCTGGCAATATTGATTCAAAGCGGAGGTTGCGGAGCGTTCTCCCATGCGGGCAGTTCCAACTTCGTGGATGATGACACCGCCATCCGCAATACCATGGGGATGAGCTGCGTCCTCTTGCGTCGAGGGAATGAAGATCCCACCGGCTGCCTCGACGATGGAGCGATATGTTTCCTGCATATCTTTCGCCATCTTGATTTCGTTGTCGCTCCATTTCCAGTGGAAGCGCAGCACCGGGATGCCCCACTGGTCCACGACCGCCGGATCGATCTCGCAGTAGCAGTTCTCGTTGGGAATCATCTCGCCACGGCCGGCGAATCCGATGTAGGTGCCATATTTCTTTTTGCACTCACGCTTGAGCGTGAGTCCGTAGCCTTCAAACTCATCGCAGAGTTCGTCATAGTCTCCGACGCCTGGCAAGCCACGGCCTCCCCCGAACTCAGTGTGGTAGCCACGAAGAAAATCATTCTTGCGGTCGAACTTCCACCACGGCAGGTACATGTGCATTCCGCCTACGCCGTCGTGATTGTGAGCAGGCATGCGCTCGAGTTGGGGGAAATACCCTCCTGCGTCGCTGCCGACCGTATCCATCAAGTTGCGGCCGACCACACCGGAGGAATTCGCGAGACCGTCGGGAAAAAGCGTCGATTTCGAATTGAGCAAAAGCCGCGCCGATTCGCCTGCACTGGCAGCGACGATGAAGGCGCGGGCGTGCAGCTGCCTCTCTTCCTTTGTCGCCTTGTCGATGTAAGAAACCGCGATAACCTTCCCGTCTTTCCCCACGACTAACTCGCGGGCCATGGCAGCGGTGATCATTGTCAGCCGCCCCGTTTTCTCCGCCGGGGGAATCATCACCTGACTCGAACTGAAGTTCGAAGCCGTGATGCATCCGCGTCCACACTGCGCACAGTAGTGGCAGGCGGGGCGCCCGTTGTGCGGCTTCGTCAAGATCGCCAACCGCGAAGGAATGCACAAGATGCTCAGCTTGTCGCACGACTTCTTGATAATGGTCTCGGTGCAGCGAGGCTTCGGCGGCGGCAGAAAGATGCCGTCGGGTGCGCTGGGAATGTTTTCCTTACTACCGAACACCCCGATGTACGACTCCACTTTATCGTAATAAGGCGCGACGTCTTCATAGCTGATAGGCCAATCGTCGCCCATGCCGTCATGGGAGCGGACTTTGAAGTCCACTGGCGCCATCCGCAGGGCGATGCGCCCCCAGTGATTCGTACGTCCCCCAACGATGCGCGAACGAAACCAGCGGAATTTCGATCCCGGAGCCGCAACGTAAGGCTCTCCGTCGATTTCCCAAGCACCATTCGGTGCGAGAAATTCATTGTCCAGGTCATGGCGCGCTTGCCCGCCGACGCCAACGCCGCGATGCGGCAAATCATACGGCCAGACGTGTTCCTTGTAGTCGCGTTCGGGAACGATGGGAGGTCCCGCCTCAAGCAACAGCACGCTCAGCCCGCCTTCAGTAAGGACTTTGGCCGCGGTGCCCCCCGCAGCTCCGGAGCCGATTATGCAAACGTCATAGGTTTTCGGCGTACGCTTGACCTGCATGAATCTCCCTAGCGGCAGCCCTTTGGCGACCCCAAAAGACAAGAAAAGTAAGGTGCCGTCTAACCCTTAGACCGAACCCGGTGTGGCGACAGGCGGTAGTGGGCGCTTCCAAGGCAGGCGCCAGCTTTGCTTCGGACCGAACCGCCGCCACAAGAATCGCGAAATGCGGATTGCCACCACGACCAATGTAACAATCGACAAGAACCAAACAGCGATCAATGGCAGGTTGATAAAGAATGCAATGACCGAGTCAACCCAGTCTGTCAGACCAGAAACCATTTCACTTACAGCGATCTTTGCCTGTCGTAACGGTCGCCAATGGATTCCTCCAACCGCGGCATCAGCTTCTGCATGAAGGGAGATCTCCAGCGTTGACATGTCGATCTGCGCGGTAAGAAACTTCATCTCCGCCTGCATTTGTTCGATGCGTCCGCGCACGTCGTTCAACTTTTCTGTGACGTCGAGGGTATCTTTGATGGTCGTAGCCCGTTTCAGAATCAGCAGATATTGCGCTTCCTCAGCCTGAGCATTCCGCAGACGGGCATCCAGATCGATGTATTCCCGCGTGACGTCGCGTACCTCTACGCTCTCCCGGTCAACGCTGGTAGCTAGGTTTTTGATTTGGGATATGACTTGATCGAGCCCGACGGCGGGAACTCGCACGGTCACCGATGCAGAGTGCCCACCACTGTTAGTCTGGGTTGACTTCTCGATGAATCCAGCGACGCTGTTCACGATGGAGCCGATCTTGACGATCGATTGTCCGACGTCACTGACCAGCAGATCGAGAGATCCGTTGCGGATGATCTTGCGCGTACCGAGAGTATCAGCTTGCCCCGAAGGCGCGAGTGCGACGCTTACTCTATCTGCATGATCGCTGTAGCCACCACCGCTCCCGCTGGGCGTATTCATATAGTGGATGGTGGCGTTTCTGCTGGCACTGCGCTCAGGAAGCGGTGTCGAGCGCGACATCATTACTGCTTTCTTCTCGCATGACGTGCTTAGCAGGAGGAAAGCGAGCAACAGCGCGGCAGAAGCCCGCCGGCAAGCGCCCGACGCGGGTGCGATGATCGGTGTCATGTGTTGCAAGCTCTACTTACCAGCGCAGGTTGCTCAGGTACTCGTAGCTGCCCTTGATGCTTTCGAGCGGCTGCTTGGGATGGTCATGCTCAACAATGTAATGCTTGATTCCCGCCTGGTCGGCGTGCGCGAAAATGCGCTTCCAGTCGATCACGCCGCTGCCCACTTCGGTCAGGTCGACGGTGTCGCCATAGTTCTGCGCGCCGCCCGAAGTCACCTTCGGCATCGTCTTCACGTCTTTGACGTGGACCAGCGGGAAGCGTCCGGGATATTTCTCGAAGTACTTCACCGGATCGGCACCCGCGACAGTGGCCCAGCAGAGATCCATCTCCATCTTCACCAGCTTGGCATCGCAGAGCCGAAGCAGTTCGTCGTACGGCAGCTTGCCATCGGTCGGAAGGAACTCAAACCAGTGGTTGTGATAGCCGAACTGCATGCCTGCCTTTTTGGTCTGCTCTCCGGCCTTGTTGAACTTGTCCGCCGCCTGCTTCCAGATGTCCGGATTCTTGCGCAGATCTTCAGGAATCCACGGACAAATAATGTAATCGAGACCAATGGCTTTCGAAAATTCAATCACCGACGGGAACTTGTCGTCGAGTTCGTCGTACTGCACGTGAGTGGAGGGAGCTCTCAGGCCGTTCTTCTCGAGCACGGCCTTCACCTGGTCCGCGGTGCGGCCGAAGTACCCTGCAAATTCCACTTCCTTATAGCCAATCTGAGCAACCTTGGCGATGGTGCCTTCGAAGTCGTTCTTCATCAAATCGCGGACGGTGTAGAGTTGCACTCCGACCTTATCGATCTTGTGCTCGCCGGCCGCCCAGAGGAATCGACTGGGCAGCAAGCTCACCGCGGCGGCAGTGCTTGCAGTTTTCAGAAACGTACGACGATTGACGGCATGAAAATTCATGATGACGTGTCCTCCGATGCTCCGTTGGGGCGGGAGTAGAATCCGGAGAGAATTATACGCGGAAGTGCAAGCTCTGCCCCGCGTGAATAACGATTTTGCTAAGCCAGAGGCTGGGTCGGATGGAAGAGGTGAGAAGAATGCGAGAGGGCGGTGCCGTCCTCTCGCACCTGCGCTATTTCGATGGCACGACCTGCAGATTGTTGTCCACAGAGAAACTGCCCGACACGCCTTTGGCACGAATGCCTGCCAGATCCTTGTCGGACTGGCTGTCTACTACGCCTTCGAGCGCCACGCGACCGTTCTTGACAATAATTCGGATGGGCTTCTGGACTCCCAAAGCATATTTCTCCAGTCCTGGCGATCCGTAGATCGCGCGGTAGAGGCGGAGGCGGAGTTGGTCATCCATGGAAGATGGAGGAAGCACCTCGATCTGGTTATTGACGCGTTCGACGCCTTCAATATGTTTTATGGCGTTCTCGGCATCGGACTTCAGACTGGGCCTGACGACCTGGCCCATCAGCGTGACCGTGTCCCCATCCACTTTGAAAGCAATGGAATCGAACACACCGAAATATGGCAACATCAGCAACTCGTGACGGACTTCCCTGATGATGCGGTCTTGAGACTTGGCAGAAGCCTGACCAGGTTGAGTATCTTGTGCGGCGGCGCTCAAACAAAAAAGCGAAAGTAGAGTGCCGAGAGAAACAAGCGATTTGACTCTCATATTCGACCTCGCTATGTACAAGTTGTTAGTGGATGCTCGTGCCAGACTGTTAGTTGGCCAAAAGCTTTGAAGATTTTAACTCTAAAGCGACGGCAACATTCTCTCGGAGGCGAATGTTTGGAGAACCAATAACTGAAATGATGACTTTGCCCGGCTGAGCCATCGACAGGTCTCCGCAGAAACTGTAGAAGAGAACCTTTTGCTCCACGATTTAATCGAGCAGTTTGAGTCCGAATCGGAGATCCTTCGCTCGATCCCGCAACCGAATATCCGCGCAATTGTGCAGGATCCAATCGGCGCCGGCCTCCTTCACGGCCGGCGCCGGGACCGTCGTCGTGAACGCAATGACCCTCGCGCCTGCCGATTTCCCAGCTCGAACGCCCGCGGGAACATCCTCCACCACAACGCACTCCCCCGCCGGAACTCCGAGAACAGAGGCCCCCTTCAGATAAGGCTCAGGATGAGGCTTGCCGTGTTCGATGTCGGTCGAGGTAATCATTTTTCGCGGCAACGGAAGCCCGGCAGCTTTGATGCGAACTTCGGCCAAAGGCCGCGTGCTGGAGGTCACGATGGTCCACCGGTTTTCAGGAAGACTGGATAACAAATCGAGCGCACCAGGCAACGGGACCACGCCATCGAGGTCTTCGATCTCGCGACGCTCGACCTCACGGTTCTCCGCCTCGTGATCAGCGTTCGGAAGATATTCGCGAACTGTGGTCAAGCTGGGGCGGCCGTGGGCGCGAGCCACCACTTCGTCTGGATTGAAGCCGTGCTCAACGGCCCATTGCCGCCACACACGCGCTACGGCCGGAGTGGAATTGATCAGAACTCCGTCAAGGTCGAACAGCAGCGCGGCACAGGAAATTTCATTCATCATGAAAGATTCGCGGATTCGAAATTGCGCGTGGTCTTGCGATTCTAAACTAGAGCGAACCCAGACTCTTCCAGCCTCCCGCTCGAGTGACGAGCGTCACCAACAAACGTATGCCGTATCACCCTCAGACTTATCCGATCTGCGCTATGATTTTCATTACATCGCCGGGAGGCGTGCGCAAATGGTTTCGAAATGCGCCAATCCCGCATGTTCTCAAAGATTTCTTTATCTCCACCAGGGGAAGATCTTTCAGTTGACGCCCACCCCTGAGATTGAGGCGGTTGGCGGAGGCTTTTCGCCAACGCTATACGAGCGGTTTTGGTTGTGCGATACGTGCTGCAAGGAAATGACCTTGGTGTGGGGCGGGAGTGAGCCAAAACTTGTGCCTCTGCCTGCACAGCCGGTCGTACCTATATCGCCGGATCCGGTAAACGTGCAGAAGAAGGGCGCTCGAACAAAACGAGCCGCATCGGCAGGATCGCCGCGGGAATGAATTACTTTCTCTGCCGCAGCAGCGGAGAGATGGGCGGGCGGAGACAACCCGCTAAAGAGGTTTTCGTGCGGAGACACTGCCGCCTCACTGGCAATGAATCGCCGAATCCAGGCAATCAAGACTGCACGATCTTCTCCAACGCCGGACGGTTTCGAATGATCAGCGTCGATCCTTTCAGTTGCAGGAGCTGTTTTCTCTTGAATTCTGAAAACAGCCGGCTGACCGTTTCACGCGTTGTGCCAATAATCTCGGCGATCTCCTCGTGCGTGAGTGTCAGCTTCACCTGCGTCCCATTGTCGTTACTTGTCGACTTCGGGGACCACGACAGCAGCAGCTTGGCGAACTTCTCTGACGGCGAGGTGGCTAATCCCAGCGTTCGGATCTCTTCGTATGCAGTGTAATAGTTCCGGCTAAGCTGTTCGGCGACACGCAACGCTACTTCCCCGTGCTCTTTCAGAAACTGCAAGAGAGATTCGCGGGGAATGAAGTTGGCCTGGCCCGGCTCCATCATTTCGGCCGTGACTTCATACGGCCGATCGGAGATCACCGAGTTCAATCCAAGCACGTCGCCTGAATCCGAGAGCTTGGTGATGATGGTTTTGCCTTCGCGCGACGAGGTCGACAGTTTCGCCTTCCCGGCGCACAGCACGAATACGCCCCGGGGTTGTTGCCCTTCGATGAAGAGCATCGCCCCTTTGGGATACACGGCGGTTGATTTGATTTCGTTAAGGCGTTGTCCGGCATGAATCGAGAGATTGCAAAAAAGATGTTCTTCTCGGACCGAACACGTCAGGCAATTATCAAGAATATTAAGACCGTAAGGGGCGCGCATTTCGCTGCACCTCCCTTTCGATTAGAGTGCAGCTGCGCACTTTTGGGTGTGACCACCATCACAAGCCCCTGTGATCGTGGATATGTCCTTGACCCACAATGGGATAGAAGACTCTGCAAAGATGTGTGAGAGAAGCCGGATGCGCACAAACTCTATCCCCATGAAACAATGACGCATCCGGCGGAGGGAACTGTGAGCCAGGTGTCGAACCCAGGTGTGGCGTCTGCTGTTGGGAAAATCTACACCGCACCTTCACCCGCGAGGGGAGCGCTCGAACCCCTGTTCCTGCCTCGATCCGTGGCTGTGATTGGGGCCACAGACAGGCTTGGCACCGTCGGGCGCAGTGTCGTCTCGAATCTGCTGGAAACCAAGTTTCCGCTCAAGATTTATCCCGTCAATCCCAGCCATTCGGAGGTGGCGGGAATCAAAACCCAGAAGCGGATTGCGGACATTTCCGGCGGAGTCGATCTGGCGCTGGTTGTAACTCCGGCACAGACCGTGCCGCAGATCATTGGCGAGTGCGTCGATGCCGGAGTGAAATCGGCGGTGGTCATCTCCGCTGGATTTCGCGAGCAAGGCCCGGATGGGGCTCGACTCGAAGATGAAATCAAGAAGCATTTGCTGCGCGGATCGCTGCGGCTGATTGGGCCCAACTGTATGGGATTCATGAATCCCATCATCGGCCTCAACGCCACCTTCGCGAAGTCCATGCCGAAGAAAGGCAGCGTCGCATTCCTCAGCCAGAGCGGCGCCTTGCAGACCGCCATTCTCGACTGGAGCCAGAAGGAGCAGGTGGGCTTCAGCGCGATCGTGTCGACCGGATCGATGCTCGATATCGGCTGGGGTGATCTCATCTATTATTTCGGCGACGATCCCCACACCAAGAGCATTCTCGTATACATGGAATCGGTGGGTGACGCGCGATCCTTTCTTTCCGCAGCCCGCGAGATTGCTCTCAGCAAGCCGATCATCGTAATTAAGGCCGGACGTTCCGAGGCCGCTTCCCGTGCTGCCGCCTCCCATACCGGTGCTTTGACCGGAAGCGACGACGTTCTCGAAGCCGCCTTCCGCCGTTGCGGCGTCTTGCGGGTTCAAAACATCGCTGATCTCTTTTACATGGCGGAAACTCTGAGCAAGCAGCCTCGTCCTCGCGGCCCGCGGCTTAGCATCGTCACGAATGCGGGCGGACCAGGAGTCCTGGCTACCGACGCGCTCATGGCCACCGGCGGAGAGTTGACCCTGCTCTCGCAAGACACTCTGCAAGGACTCGACGGATTTCTTTCCTCCCACTGGAGTCGTCATAATCCGGTCGACGTGTTAGCCGATGCCGACGCCGAGCGCTTCGTGAAGGCAGTCGACATTGTTTCCAAAGATCCCGCCAGCGATGGCCTGTTGGCCATCATCGCGCCTCAAGGGCTCGCCGATCCGACCGCCGCCGCTACTGAAATGGCGAAATACGCACACACGTCTGGAAAGCCCTTGCTGGCAAGCTGGATGGGCGGCGAAGGCGTCGCCGAGGGGACCGCGATTCTGAATACGGCCGGCATCCCCACATTCTCGTATCCCGATACAGCCGCGCGCGCGTTTACGTACATGTGGCGCTATACCTACAACCTGCGTGGGCTCTACGAGACTCCGGTACTGATCGATGGACCCGAACCGGCACTCGATGCGCGCAAGAAGGTCACCGAAACTGTCAAGCAAGCAAGAGTCTCGGGACGAACGCTGCTCAACGAGTTTGAAGCCAAGCAGATTCTCGCTTCCTATGGCATTCCGGTCGTGGAAACTCGGGCAGCCGCGAGCGAAAACGAGGCAGTCGCGATGGCATCGGCGATCGGCTATCCAGTCGTCTTGAAGCTTCTGTCGAACACGATCGCGCACAAGACTGACGTGGATGGCGTCCGCCTGAGTTTGCAGAACGAAGATCAGCTGCGAGGTGCATTTCATTCGATTCGAGCTTCCGTCACTGAGAAGGCGGGGGCAGAGCGCTTTCTCGGAGTGACAGTGCAGCCCATGGTTCGCCGCGACGGCTACGAACTGATTCTCGGTAGCACCATCGATGCGCAATTCGGTCCCGTGATTCTGTTCGGATCAGGCGGCGTGATGGTCGAGGTGTATCGCGATCGCGCCCTCGCTCTGCCTCCACTCAACACCACCCTCGCCCAGCGGTTGATGGAGCAAACGCGAATCTTCGCCGCCCTGAATGGCGTGCGCGGCCGCAAGCCCGTGGACTTATCAACGCTAGAGCAACTGCTGGTCCGCTTCAGCCAGCTCGTGATGGAGCAACCATGGATCAAGGAAATCGACATCAATCCTCTGCTCGCCACACCCGAGCATCTGCTGGCGCTCGATGCGCGTGTCGTCGTTCACGACTCCGGCATGACTGCCGATCGCCTGCCGCGTGCGGCGATTCGCCCTTATCCCTCGCAATATATTTGGGACTGGAAACTGAAAGATGGGACTCCGGTCACCATTCGCCCTATTCGTCCGGAAGACGAGCCCCTGATGGTGCAATTCCATCACACGCTCTCCGAGCGCAGCGTGTACCTTCGGTATTTCTGCTCGCTGAGCCTGACCACACGGGTCGAGCATGAGCGCCTGGTGCGCATCTGCTTCGGCAGCTACGAACGCGGGTTCGCATTAGTCGCCGAGCGCAAGAATCCCGAGACCGGCCAGCAGGAAGTATTAGGGGTTGGACGTTTCAGTGCGATCAATCGCGGCGAAGCCGAGGCAGCCGTGCTCGTGTCCGATCAATGGCAGGGGCGTGGGCTCGGAACTGAACTCCTC
The DNA here is from genome assembly GCA_963836945.1 of uncultured Acidobacteriota bacterium. GTDB lineage: Bacteria > Acidobacteriota > Terriglobia > Terriglobales > Acidobacteriaceae > Sulfotelmatobacter. The sequence continues at coordinate 168,145 of CAWILL010000012.1, read as the reverse complement.
GCCGGAGCGGCGCGTGTCGCGCGCGAAGAACAGTTCAAACGCCTCTCGGGAGAGATCTTGCGCGACAATCTGCCTACACAGGCAATCTTCAAGAAAGTTGGATTTAAGCTTCGCGCGATGGAAGATCCATCGTCGGTATCGGCGCTGCTGGAACTATAACGTTGAACACTGACCGCCAGGTATGAGAACTGCCCCTTAGAGAATCTGTGGAATCGCCACCGTTTGGCCACGCGGTGGGAGAGCGGCGTTTTAACGCCGCGTTCAGCCCCGCAAGACGTGGGGCTTCAACCCCCTGTCGTTCTAGACGATGGATGCCGGCTTCGAGATCTCCAACTGCGGCTCGAACTTCAGCGTGGTTCCTAACGCTCGCGAGACCAGGCACAACTTCTCGGCACGCTTGAGCAAGTCCAGCGCGCGGTCACGCTCTTCCGCAGAAGCAATCTTCAGATTCGGACGAAGCACAATCTGCGTGAAGCTATAGCCAGACTCCGCTTTGCGCACAATACCGCTGGCTTCCACCTGCAAATCGGTGAAGTCGAATTGCGCGCCTCCTGCAATCGCGCGCACGGTTGTGGTATAGCAACCGGCTACAGCGGCGAGCAGAAGTTCTTCGGGCGTCCAGCGGCCTTCCAGGCCTCCAAACTCCGTTGGTGCCGTAAAGTGGATGGCGTTGGGGGCAGAATCGGACTTGGCCAGCCCAGTGCGTCCGGAAGTCCACCATGCGGCTACTCGATATGCGTGCTCTTCATTCATCTCACGTCTCCTTGGTTCAATTGGGCTGGAGCGGAACAACCTTCAAGCTTTGATAGAATTGCAGCCGGTTTAGGCTGCACCTTCCTGGGGAGAAACAGCACGTTCCCGCTCGATTTTCTGGATCTGGGCGCGCAGCCATTTGGCTAGCGCTTCTTCCATTTCGGCCTGGCTGCCGGTGCGGTAAAGGTCCTCGACCGTCTGTCCCTCTTTCGTCAGGCGGATGAATCGGCAAGGAATGCTTTCCTTCTGCTGGCCCTCAGGAACAAATTGTTCGAGCAGGCAACTCTCGCACGGATGCGGACGCGCTGGATCGCAGAAGTTTGGACATATCGGCGAATCTTCGAAGATGGCCGGGGCGCGCCAAGGCGCCTGCGGAGACCGCCCATAGCCACCATCCTCCAAAAAACTCAACTCGAATTTCAGAATCTCGAGAATGTCGCGATCCTCTTGAGCCATAGGTCACCTCAGTTGCGACTGAGAATGCCAGAGGAAGTCCGAAAAGACCGTGCATTGAGTCACCAAGAATCGTGATTTAAATCACACGAGAATGCCTCGCCCGACCCACTGGTTCACTCAATGTCCCCAATTTTCAAAGAATCCCGGAACGGAACACGTGACCGAACGCACAAGAGACTGTGATTTCAATCACGTTCAAGGCTGCAAAGTGCGCGCTCCAACCGACTTTCGACCTATCCCCAGCCCGCCCGCGGGAGGCGCATTTGGCTCAGAACCACCTCCGTTGCAAATCACAGCTCAATGTGATTTCAAACACCCGACAAGAACTACTCAGCGGTCTTGGTCAGAACTGTGCCTCACGCCTGGAACGCGCAGCAAGGATCGGACGCGAACAAATCTCCGGTCATCGCATAGGCGCGAGCGCGCGATCCCCCACACACGGTGCGGACCGGGCACCGGCCACATTTCCCTTTCAGCCTCGAACTATCGCGCAGCGAGACGAATAAGGAAGAATCACGGTAGACCTCGCCAAGCGACTGCCGAGTGACATCCCCACCGGAAAGTGGAAGATACCGACTGGGGAAGGCCTCGCCTCGATAGTTGATGAATACCAATCCCTTGCCGTCGTTGACCCCCTTCGGCAGGCAAGGAATGGCCTCTGCCTCGGTGAGCCGCCCATGCGATTCCTTCACGCGCTGCCGCAGGAGAAAACGCTGATAGTGCTGCCCCTCGGTGGTCTTGATCTGAAAATGCACGTGCTTCGAAGCCGCGTATAGCTTGGCAAATACTTCCTCATGTTCGTTGGCGCTCAACATCACAGCCGTTTCATCACGACCTGCCGGCACGAAGAACGCAACGTTCCACAGCGCTACATCAAGCCGGGTCAGAAGCTCAATCATGGAATCGAGGGCCTGGTGGTTCCGCCGCGACACAATGGTGTTCACCTGCACCGGCAACTGCACTTCGTGACAAGCTCCGATGATGTCGAGCGTCCGGCGGTGCAGCCCTGAGATTCCCCAATAGTTGTCGTTGAGGGTCGGTGTCGTGCCGTGTAACCAGAATCCCGCTCGCATCAGCCCGCATGCTTTCAATTCGGGGATGACACCCGCCTCGAGATTGGGCGTGGGAAGCAGAGTAAGTGATGTGCGCACTGAGCGGCTCGAGGCGAATTCAATGATCGGAAACAAGTCTGGACGCGTCAGCGGATCGCCGCCGGTCAACGCCAGCAGCGGCACGTGCATGGCGGCAACCTCCTCGATCAAATGAAAAGCTTCGGCCGTGGAGAGGTGGTTGACTTCGCGAGGCGCACTCTTCGTTGAGCGGCTGGACGCATTCTTCCACTCGCAGACGCGCGTCATCTCCCAGGTGACCTGCAATGGCCGCAGTCTGAATCCTGGTGCGGCTGCTGAACCAATCGTGCTCGAAACGAGCTCGCCTCTAGCCTTTGGCAACTTTGAGGTTCTGTCAGACAACTGGCGTACGGTGGGCATGCCGCGCATCCTAGGACGTGCTGTGCTAGCGGGCAGTGCGGAATCGCACACTCACCCGTGATAACCATCACAATTGATTGGAGAAAACTGTGTGATTCATGTCACAGGGCCGAGTGACTTCTGCCATAGGTCGGCTTTCCCCGGCATGCGAACCTACGCCTGCGTGTGAGTTCTCAGGGTACGGGACGATAGTTCAAAACGGACTGTGGCAGTGATGCAACGGGCGACCCCTGCTCTGTGATATCGTGCGAACGAAAAATCTTCCTCAGGAGGAAGCTGACACAATGAAATACCTCTCCTTTCGAACAGCCCTAGTAGCTTTGCTGGCTTGCGGTCTGATCGCGGCCTGCGCGTCGCCGGCATTCGCTGATGACGCTGCCGCCACTTACAAGTCAAAGTGCGCCATGTGCCATGGTCCGGATGGCAAAGGGTCGGCGGTGGGTACGAAGATGGGCGCACGCGACTTTACTTCGGCCGAAGTTAAGGCTGAGACCGATGCCCAGTTGACCGACATCATCACCAAGGGCAAAGGCAAGATGCCGGCCTACAACGGCAAGCTGAAGGATACGGAGATCAAAGACCTGGTCACTTACATTCGTGGTCTGGCCAAGTAGAACTGACAAGGACAGGCGGCCGGAATGCCGCCAACTAGAAATCGCTTGATTCTGGAGAAATGGCGGGTGAGAGCATGTCCACGCGAACAATACGGAATCTTTTTGCGCCTGGAGTTGCCCTCGCCCTTCTTTTAGCAGCTGGCGCTCTCCACGCTGTGTCCAAGAAAGACCCTCCCAAGCCCACAGCCGACGAATGTCTCGCCTGCCACGGCGACGCTACTCTGTCCCACGAGGTCAACGGCAAGACCGTGAGCCTGCAGGTTGATCCTCAGGCGTTTAAAGATTCCATCCACGGCAGCATGTTCACCTGTGTGGATTGCCACACGGACGTAAAGAGTTCCGCGCATGAAACTCCTCCGCAGCACATTACCTGTGCCACCTGCCACGCGGACGAGCAAGCTGCTTACGAGCGCAGCTTTCACGCTAAGGCCGTTCAGGGCGGGAACGCCAATGCGGCCACTTGTGTCGACTGTCACGGCAGTCCGCACGCACTGCTGCCGGCAAGCGACCCCAAGTCGCGCGTCCATCACAGCAATATTCCGGGGACTTGCGGAGCATGCCACAGCCAGAAGTTCGTAATGGAAGGCAGCGGCCTGCGTGTCCAGACGGTCTCCTCGTATGAGCAGAGCGTTCACGGACATGCCGTCGCCAACGGGTCCGAGAAAGCGGCGGTCTGCACCGATTGTCACGGCACCCACGAAATTCTGGACGCCAAGGATTCGAAGTCTCCCATCTTTAAGTTCAACGTGCCGGTGACCTGCGGCAAGTGCCACGAGCAGATCTCAAAGGAATTCCAACAAAGCATTCATGGCCAGGCCATTGCCAAAGCAAACTGGCAGGCGCCGGTGTGCACGGACTGCCACGGCATTCACTCCATCAAGGCCCACACGGATCCGAACTCACCGGTATCGGCGCAGAATGTGGCGCAAGCTACCTGCGCCCGCTGCCATGAAGGAATGCGGCTCTCGCAGGAGTTTGGCGTCGCAGGCCGCCGCGAGACCACGTATTTGGCCAGCTACCACGGGTTAGCTTCGCGGGGAGGCTCGCAGGTGGTCGCCAATTGTGCCAGTTGCCACGGAACCCACAGCATCTTTCCCTCGAGCGATCCGCGTTCGACAATCCATCCTTCTAACCTTGCCCGCACCTGCGGGCAGTGCCATCCCGGAGTCACAGAAAAATTTACCGCGTCCAAAGTGCACGTGGACGCTCCCCTTTCAGCCGATATCGGCAGCAAAGCGGTGCGTTGGATTCGCAAGACGTATCTCGCCCTGATCTTCATGGTGATTGGCGGCATGCTGGCGCATAACTTCATCATCTGGCGCGCCAAGGTGATCGCGCGGCGGAAACTCGAGCACCGCTTCGTCACCCGCATGCCGCGGCGCTTCCGCTGGCAGCACGCCACTTTGCTCACGAGTTTCATCCTGCTCGTGCTTACGGGCTTCGCTTTGAAGTTCCCGGATTCCTGGTTCGCCTCCATGCTGTCCCTGGGCGAACGCATGCGGCACTTGCTCCATCGCGTCGCAGCCGTAATTCTGATCGGCGTGAGCACCATTCACCTCTTCGACCTCTTTCTGACCCGCGACGGACGCCGCCTGGCCCGCGATCTCTTCCCCAGGCTAGACGACTTGAAGGGCGCATGGCAGAATCTGTCGTACTATCTGGGCCTCTCTAACATCAAGCCGGAGTTCCCTCGCTTCAACTACGCGGAGAAGGCAGAATACTGGGCTCTGGTCTGGGGCATGTTCGTCATGGCTGGAACCGGTGTGATGTTGTGGGCGAAAGTATCCTTCGGCAATCACCTGCCGCGCTGGTGGCTCGATGTCGCGACCGCAATCCACTACTACGAGGCGGTGCTGGCAACCCTCGCGATCATTGTCTGGCATTTCTACCAGGTATTTCTTGATCCCGACGTTTATCCGATGAACTGGGCCTGGTGGGATGGAAAGATGACGCTGCACCACTATCAGGAGGAACACGGTCTCGACCCCAACCCGGCAATGGAGATCTTGAGCGATGACGAATCGGACGCAGTGACATCAGAAGAAGCCGAACCAACCGAGGTTAACCATGGACACTGAGCAAACTCCACCGCCTGCGGTGGAACCCTGGCATCGCTCGCGCATGCTGCTGCGCAATCCAGTCAGCCTTGCGGGCGTGGCGCTGGGAATCGTCAGCCTGGCCAACATCTTCATTTTTTTCCTGATTGATCAGATTGCCACCAAGGCCAGCCCTTACATCGGCATTCTTGCGTACATGGTGTCGCCAGGATTCCTCATTCTTGGTTTGCTGCTGATGCTGGCCGGCGTATTGCTGGAGCGGCGTAAGCATGCCGCGCCCTCAGCTTTTTATCCGCGCATCGATCTGAACGATCGGACCCAGCGCAGCGCAGTCATTTCTTTCCTTACATTCTTACTTGTGTTCGTGGTTGTGAGCGCCGCCGGTAGCTACAAAGCCTACGAATTCACGGAATCGACTTCTTTCTGCGGACAACTCTGCCACACGGTGATGATTCCCGAATATACGGCGTACCAACTTTCTCCCCACGCTCGTGTGGCCTGTGCGGAATGCCACGTAGGAGCGGGAGCCACTTGGTTCGTGAAGTCGAAGCTTTCGGGCAGCCGCCAGGTGTTCGCAACCATATTCAACACTTTCCCCCGCCCGATTCCCTCTCCGGTGAGAAACCTACGTCCTGCGCAGGAAACCTGCGAGCAGTGCCACTGGCCGAAGAAGTTCTACGGCGGCCAGCTGAAAGTCTTCTCGCACTACGGCAGCGATGAGAAGAACACCCTGCGTCAGATTCGCATGCTGATCAAGACCGGCGGCGGAGATCCCGCGACCGGCGCGCCTGAAGGCATCCACTGGCACATGAACATCGGCAACAAGATCGACTATGTCGCTGCGGACGACAAACGCCAGATGATCCCTTACATCCACGTTGAAGATTTGCAGGGACGCATCACCGAGTACTACGCGAAGGATTCAAGCCTGAGTAAAGACCAGATCGCGAAGTCGTCGCGCCATCACATGGACTGTGTCGATTGCCATAACCGGCCCACGCACATCTACGTTCCCCCGGATCAGTCGGTCGATCAGGCACTCCTCGCCCGCCGCATCGATTCTTCCCTGCCCTTCATCAAGCAAGAGGCGGTTACGGTCTTGGCAGCGACCTACAAGACGAACGACGAAGCGTTGCGCTCCATCGCGAGTGGTCTTCAGGGTTTCTACGAGACGAAATATCCGGATGTAGCCAAGAGCAAGCGACTGGAGATTCGCAACGCGGTGGCCGAGATTCAACAGATCTACAGCCGCACAACTTTCCCGGATATGAAGCTGAATTGGCAGACGCATCCCAACAATCTTGGGCACTACTATTTTCCGGGATGTTTCCGCTGCCATGACGGCCAGCACGTCAGCGCGGACGGCCGTGTAATCAGTAAGGATTGCAACCAGTGCCACTCCCTGATGTCGGAAGCCGAGGGCACTGCAACCGCGTCGGCCCCCGCACCTACTTTCCAACATCCTGTCGACATCGGAGACCTGACGCAAGTCAACTGCGCCGACTGCCACACTGGCGGGACTGGGCCGTAGAGCCGACACCTCAATCGAGACGTACGGTTCCTCCGGATGACACCGCATCGACACTCGATCCGAAGAGTCCGGCGAAGCGGAGCTTTCCCCCATATGGCCATGGCAGTATCAAGCTGACGGTGTTATTCAACGATCCCAAGGATCTGGAGTGAACACCAGGCTGCTGACCCAATGCAAATTCAAGATGCCCCATTTGTCTCGGCGACAGATGGGGCTTCCAGTCTTATCCGCTCCGACCGATCGGTCGCTCCTGGGGTCGTCGTCTTTGAAAAACTGTTTCGGAAGTTACCGAATTGGCAGAGCCTAAAGCGCTGTTAGAAAAGGTGCTTTCCGCAGCGTTGTGATCCAAATCACACCGCCCTGTGAACCTACGTCCCGACATCCACCCCCTCCTTGGAGCATCCTCTATTTATCGCAGGACCACTCGGTGGTTCCCGTCGCGATAACGGAATGGGGGATTTCATGAAGCGCAAGTTCAAGACCATGGACGGCAACGAGGCCGTCGCACACGTCGCTTATCGGGTAAGTGAAGTCATTGCCATTTACCCCATCACCCCTTCGTCGCCGATGGGCGAGTGGGCGGACGAGTGGGCCTCGCAAGCCGTGCCCAATGCGTGGGGAAGCATCCCGCACGTCGTCGAGATGCAGAGCGAAGGAGGCGCAGCCGGAGCTGTCCATGGCGCCCTCCAGACCGGATCACTCGCCACGACGTTTACCGCCTCGCAGGGATTGCTCTTGATGATCCCCAACATGAACAAGATCGCCGGGGAGCTCACGCCAGCCGCGTTTCACGTCACGGCGCGCACCATCGCCACCCACGCGCTGTCGATTTTCGGAGACCACTCCGACGTTATGTTCTGCCGCACCACCGGATGGGCCATGCTCTGCTCGAATTCCGTGCAGGAAGCCATGGACCTGGCCTTGATCGCGCACTCCGCGTCGCTCGAAACCCGCATTCCCTTCATGCATTTCTTCGACGGATTCCGCACCTCGCACGAAGTCAGCAAGATCGAGATGCTGAACGAAGACGACATGCGCGCCATGATCAATATGGACCGCGTGATCGAGCACCGCCAGCGCGCCCTCTCGCCCGATCATCCAGTGCTCCGCGGCACGGCACAGAATCCTGACGTCTTTTTCCAGATCCGTGAAACCGCGAACAAGTACTACGACGATGCACCCGCGAAAATCCAAGCCGTGATGAACAAGTTTGCCGAAGTCGTCGGACGGAAATACCACCTATTCGATTACGTCGGTGCTCCCGATGCTGAGCGCGTCGTCGTAGTGATGGGTTCGGGCGCAGAGATCGCACACGAAACCGTCGACTATCTCTCGGCCCACGGCGAAAAGGTCGGTCTGCTCAAAGTCCGCCTCTATCGCCCGTTCTGCGTGAAGGCGTTTATGGAAGCTCTCCCCTCGACCGTTCGCCAAATAGCAGTTCTCGATCGCACCAAGGAGTCTGGCGCAATCGCAGAGCCTCTATACCTGGATGTCGTAGGCGCGATGAACGAAGGATTGAAACTGGGATACGGCCGGCTGAAAGCGGTTCCAGCCGTGGTCGGCGGCCGCTACGGTCTCTCCTCGAAGGAATTTACTCCCGCCATGGTCAAGGCCGTCTACGACAACCTGAAGAAGCCCCAGCTCAAAGATCACTTCACCATCGGCATCAAAGACGACGTCACACAGACCAGCCTCGACTACGATGCGGCGTTCTCCACCGAACCCGACAGCGTGATCCGCGCCATGTTCTACGGCCTCGGCGCTGACGGCACGGTCGGTGCGAACAAGAACTCGATCAAGATCATCGGTGAGAACACTGACAATTATGCCCAGGGATACTTTGTTTACGACTCCAAGAAATCCGGAGCAATGACGGTCTCCCACCTGCGCTTCGGACCGCAGCCGATCAAATCGAGCTACCTGGTCTCGAAGGCGAACTTCATCGCCTGCCATCAATGGATCTTCCTCGAGCGCTACGACATGCTCAGCTCTCTGGTCGAGGGCGGCGTCTTCCTGCTGAACAGCCCGTTCGGTAAAGACGAAGTCTGGGATCACCTGCCACGCGAAGTGCAGGAGCAGCTGATCTCGAAAAAAGCCCGGTTCTATGCGATTGACGCTTACAGAGTCGCGCGCGACGCCGGCATGGGATCGCGCATGAACGTCATCATGCAGGTCTGCTTCTTTGCCATCTCGAAAGTTCTTCCCGGAGATGAAGCGATTGAAGCCATTCGGAAGTCAATTCGCAATACCTACGGCAAGAAGGGCGAAGAGGTCGTCAAGAAGAACATGCTCGCGGTCGACGAGACTCTTGCGCACTTGTTCGAAGTGAAAGTGCCCGCCGCTGTGAGCAGCGAAATCGAACTGCCCCCGGTATTCCCGGGAGCTCCAAAGTTCGAGCGCGAAGTCCTCGGCACAATTTACGCCGGCAAGGGCGACGATCTCCCGGTCAGCGCTTTCTCGTGCGATGGCACATTCCCCACCGCCACCGCGCAATGGGAAAAGCGAAACCTGGCGCTCGAAATCCCCGCATGGGACTCGAAGATCTGCATTCAGTGCGGCAAGTGCGCCATGGTCTGCCCGCATGCCGTCATCCGCATCAAGGTGTATGACAGCAAGGAACTGGCTGGCGCTCCCGCCACTTTCAAATCCTGCGAAGCGCGTGACAAGGAATGGGCGGGAATGAAATACACGATCCAGGTTGCACCAGAAGATTGCACCGGATGCGGCGTCTGCGTCGATATCTGCCCGGTCAAGAACAAGAGTGAAGTCCGGCTCAAAGCTATCAACATGGTTCCTCAGCCTGCGCTGCGCTTCCCGGAGAAAGAGAATTGGGAATTCTTCCTAAACATCCCCGATCTCGATCGCCGCAAGATCAAGGTTGGAACCATTCGTCAGCAGCAGGTACAGGAGCCACTATTCGAGTTCTCTGGCGCCTGCTCCGGATGCGGGGAGACGCCCTACGTGAAGCTGGTCTCGCAACTCTTCGGCGACCGCGCTGTCGTAGCCAACGCGACCGGTTGCTCCTCCATCTATGGCGGTAATTTGCCTACCACACCGTGGGCCAAGAACGCCGACGGACGCGGCCCGGCATGGTCCAACTCCCTGTTCGAAGACAACGCCGAATTCGGACTCGGGTTCCGCGTCTCCATCGACAAGCAAACCGAGTTCGCGCAAGAGCTCCTTCGCCGTGTGGCTGACAACGTTGGCGAGGATCTCGCCACCGCTCTGCTCACGGCAAAACAGAAGGACGAAGCCGACATCTACGATCAGCGCCAGCGCGTCGACATCCTGAAAGAGCGACTGCGCAAGCTCGCTGGACCGGAAGCCAAACAGCTTCTTGTTCTCGCCGACATGCTGGTAAAGAAGAGCGTTTGGATCATCGGCGGCGACGGATGGGCCTACGACATCGGCTACGGTGGCCTCGATCATGTCCTGGCCAGCGGACGCAACGTCAACCTGCTGGTGCTCGATACCGAGGTCTACTCCAACACCGGAGGCCAGGCATCGAAATCGACTCCGCGCGGTGCGGTCGCAAAGTTCGCAGCCGGCGGCAAGCCCGGCCCCAAGAAAGATCTCGGCATGATGGCCATGACCTACGGCAACGTTTACGTTGCCAGCGTGGCCATCGGAGCCAAAGATGAGCACACGCTGAAAGCGTTCCTCGAGGCGGAGGCCTACGACGGGCCGAGCATCATCATTGCCTACTCGTCCTGCATCGCCCACGGCATCGACATGACGACTTCGATTAGCGATCAGAAAGTCGCAGTTGAATCCGGTCAGTGGCTTCTCTACCGCTACAACCCCGAGAAAGCGGCAACCGGCGAGAATCCGCTGGTTCTGGATTCCCGCGCGCCGTCACGCAAAGTACAGGAGTATCTACTGCAGCAAACGCGCTTCAAGATGTTGACCAAGAGCAAGCCCGAAGACGCGGAGCGACTCTGGAAAGCGGCACAGACAGATGTCGAGAACCGCTTCCGCACGTACGAGTATCTGGCCGCTCGTAAGCAGGAATCTGCGACTGCACCAAAAGAAGAGTCAGTGAAAGCGGCTCCGGCGAAAACGAGTCCGGTAGCAACAACAAAATAACCGGGTGCCCCGCCCTTCTCGCGGGTTTTGCGAGAGGGTGAGGGTTTTGACTTCCCGAACCCGAACGATGAAGTAATGATGAAGTAAGGAGAACCTGATGATCGACCTGACCACGACTTATCTCGGACTCAAGCTGCCCTCTCCCCTGGTCGTCTCCGCCTCCCCTCTGTCGCGCGACATCGATGGAATCTGCCGTTTGGAAGACGCCGGAGCGGCCGCAGTCGTCCTCTATTCCCTGTTCGAAGAGCAGTTGCGCCAGGAAGAAATGGACCTGCAATTCCATCTTTCTGCCGGGACCGAGAGCTTCGCGGAATCCCTCACCTACTTCCCCCAGGCGAGCGAATTCCACACCGGCCCCGAGGGATATCTCAATCACATCCGCAAGGCGAAAGCCTCTGTCGGCATGCCGATCATCGCCAGCCTCAACGGCTCAACCCTTGGCGGATGGACTAAGTTCGCCGGCGAGATCGAGCGCGCCGGCGCCGACGCCATCGAATGCAATATCTACCACATTCCGACAGATCCGAAGCTGACAGCGGAGGACGTGGAGAAGACTTATCTCGATATCGTCCGCGCCGTGAAGGGCACGGTCACGATTCCTGTATCCGTCAAGCTCAGCCCGTTCTTCAGCAACTTCACCAACATGGCCCACCGCCTCGATGATGCCGGTGCCGACGGACTGGTGCTCTTCAACCGCTTCTATCAACCGGATATCGATCTCGAGGAACTGGAAATTCGCCCCAATGTCCTGCTGAGCTCGCAGCAAGCTCTGCGTCTGCCGCTCACCTGGATCGGAATTCTTTACGGAAAGCTCAAAGCAAGTCTGGCAGCCACAAGCGGGGTCCATACCGCTGAAGACGTGATCAAGTTGCTGATGGTGGGCGCGAACGTCACGATGCTGTGTTCGTCGTTGATGCGCCACGGCGTCAATCACTTGCGGCACGTCGAGCGCGAGCTGCGCGAATGGATGGAAGAGCACGAATATGAATCCGTCCAACAGATGCAGGGCAGCATGAGCCAGGTCCGCGGCCCCGATCCCGGCGCCTTCGAGCGTGCCCAGTACATGCGCGCGGTGAAGGGCATGACCCACATCCACATGGCAGGATGGCGATAAGGTGGCTTTGGAATGTGTTGCGCACTTGAAGAATTATTGAGTCGCAAGATTTGAAACGGCACGGCGTTAGCCGTGCCGTACAGATTGCTCCTAGGAGTTGGGCTTTAGCCCCTGAGGTGAGTTGTGTCATTCTTTCATTCGCCAGGATTGAGCCTTCGGGAATCCAGCCTTCAAACTCACAATCCACCATTCCTTTCGGCAGAGGAAAATCTTTTCGACAAAGTCCGCCGCGAACGCCGTCGCGCCTTGATCCTTCCTCGCGAACACGGCGCATGGGGTCTATTGCTGGTTCCGATGGTCACTGGAGCCGGAGTGGCATTCCATCAGGCAAGTCACATCTTTCCGCTGATTCTGTTGTTGACTGCCGCCCTTGCCCTGTTCTGGCTGAGAACTCCTCTCGAAAGCTTTCTGGGCACTTCGGCCATGCGCGCCCAAACTCGGGAAGAGTCGCATACGCTCCGCTCCGCTATTGCGTTATTCGCAGGGGTGGCAACCGTAGCACTGGCGGGGCTGTTGTGGGCGGGAAGAAACGCCGATCTCTGGCCGCTTGGGGCGGCCGTGGCGGCCGCTTTCATTGGACAAGCTGTTCTGAAAAAACTGGGTCGGCAAACTCGCATGCTCTCCGAGATGGTGGGAACGATCGGCCTCACCGCCTCTGCCCCCGCCGCTTATTACGTCATCACGGGAGAGTTCAACGCGACCGCGTGGATGCTGTGGCTAGCAAACATTCTGTTCGCCGGCGACCAGATTCACTATGTTCAACTCCGCATCCACACCGCAAAGATCCAGGGATTCCGCGCGAAGTTCACTCACGGCTGGGGGTTCGCCCTTGGGCAGGCGCTCATGACCGCGATCATCACCTTGGCCTGCCTGGCGCGCCTGATGCCCCCAATCGGGTCGTTGGCCTTCGCCCCGCTCCTGTTTCGCGGATGGTTCTACTTTGTTCAGGAGCCGACTCCGCTAGTCGTGCGCCGCCTGGGCTGGAGTGAACTGAAGCACGCCACCGCATTCTGCGTGCTGCTGATTGCTACCTTCATACTGGCAAGGCAGCGATGACACAGATTCCCTCTGACTTATGGCACGATCACGGCGGCTCCGTCCACCGCGTCACGTTTTACAGCCATCAGCGCTTCGTTAGCTTGATCAAGTGAGAACACAGTCACCTTGGGCCGCAACCCAATCTCTGCGGCCAGCGCAAGAAAGTCACGTGCGTCCGCACGTGTCATGTTCGCCACGCTGCGAATCTGCCGCTCGCCCCATAACAAGGTGTCGTAGTCGAACTGCGGCACCCGATCGAGATGGATGGCATTGATTGCCACCACGCCACCCTTGCGTAAACTGGCGAGCGCTGCGATCACCACGTCACCACTCGGCGCAAAAGTGATCGCGCCATCCAGTTCCACAGGGGGCTTCTCGGTTTCGCTTCCAACCCAAGTAGCTCCCAATGATTCGGCCAGTTCGCGGTGAGACTTGCCGCGCGTTGAGACGTACACCTCACACTTCCACGCGCGCAGTACGGCAATAGCGAGGTGCGCCGAAGCGCCAAAGCCGAACAGACCCACTCGCTCGCCTGATTGGACCCCAGCCACACGCAGGCTGCGAAATCCAATGATGCCGGCACAGAGCAGCGGCGCAGCATGAAGATCGTCGAGCGAATCAGGCAGCGGAAAGACAAAGTCAGCACGTGCGAAGGCGTACTGTGCATAGCCACCTGCGACCGTATAGCCGGTGAACGTGGGTGAGTCGCAAAGGTTCTCAGAGCCCCTCAGACAATACGGGCAGGTGCCATCAGTGCCACCCACCCACGAAACCCCCACGCGTGTGCCAAGAGGAATGTCTGCCGTGGCCCCATCGACGATCTCGCCTACGATCTGATGGCCGGGAATGATCCGCACCTGTTTCGGTGGCAACTCGCCCTCTACGATATGAAGATCGGTGCGGCAAACACCACAGGCGCGCACGCGCAGCAGTACATGTCCTGATCTCACCCGGGGATCGGCCACATTAACAATCTGAAGAGGACGTTCTGAAATGGGGGCAGGCGCAGCAAGAATGGCGGCTTTCATGGGGAGGAGGCTTCCTCTTCATGATGCCAGACTTACCGCGACTCTTCTATCCCTGCCGGTATGCATACCGCGGTGCACGTCAAACACCGCATAGCGCCATGAGGCGGCACCAAAAGCATTCCTGATACGAATCGGCGAAACGGTTTGGCTTCGACTGACACAATAAAGTGTGGCGAAACTGAACGCTCGTGGTCGGGGACGCCGAGAGACAGGGAAGGCACATTCGCCCGAGGTATGCGGGAAAGTGGAAGGGATTCGTTTGACAATCAAATGACATCCGGACTGCATCCGGAATGACGACGACGGAGTCAAACGTCGTGTGCGAGGAATGGAGCAAAACGATGTGGATGCGATCATGTGCATTGTGTAAGGCGCTGCTGAGAAAGCTCAGGCTAAGCGATTCCACCCGCTGCGAGTGCGGGTGGGAGTGGTTGGGCCACCCATGAGAACCCGAGGTGGCATGTGGTTTTTATACCAAAAAGCAGATGATTGGAAGGACAGAGCCGTGGCAAGAGTGATTGAGTTTTACATCCCGATTCATTTCAGGTGGCGTGCGAAATGGATTCCTTTGCACGAACGGGGAAAAGTAATCGAGTTCTGCCTGCCTACCAAGAAGTCTGCCTGAAGGCGAAGCGTCGCGCAGTTTCAGCTGACTTGTCCCTTGCCAAAAGAGCCGCAGCATCCCGAATAACACGTCACTTCGGCACCACAGCCATCCCAGCGACGGTGAGTGTGCCACTTTCGTTGATGTCATATTCACCCAATGTGCCGCCCTGCTGGCGTGTTGGTGCGCACAGCCCACAACACTTTCAGTTCTGGCAGCTCTATCACTTCGGTCACACCTTGCTCATGTTTGGCGCGGTCTGCGGACTTGTGTGGGCGCTGAAGCGCCTTCCGATGCTAAAACGACTCGGATGCCCAATCCACATCCTGATCGATGTCTCCACCCACCCTGGGAATCTCCGCAATCTATTTCCTCTGACCGATTTCATCCTGCGGATTCGATGGCATGCACGGGCAGAGCGGCTGGTTCCTGCCTTGCACTACGGCGTTGCTGACATTGGTTTTCGCGGGTCTATGGATGCTGGCGAGGCGGTAGTTTTTCGCTGCGATTTGTCTTGACTTCCGGGATAAACGAAAGTAATAGTGTTAACTCGTAATGATACGAAAGCTGGAGGTTTGCCATGCGTGTCTGCCGCGGATGGGTTGCGTCCTTATTATGCTGCGCCGTTCTTCTGGCTGTTGCTAGCGGCGCGTTCGGCCAAGCGAGCTATACCGCTCAGGTGCGAGGTGTCGTAAAGGACCAGAGCGGCGCGATGGTGACGAATGCGACGATCACCATCACCAACGACGCGACGGGTATCGTGACCACGGCTCACAGCGACGACCACGGTTTCTACATTCTGACCGGCCTTCGCCCGGCGGTGTACACGATTAAGGCAGACCGCGCAGGATTTCGAGCTGCCGAGCAAAGGAACGTGGTGTTGCAGGTCGATCAGCAGACAACGATCGACTTCGAATTGCACCCGCTGGGCGTGAGCACAACGGTGGAGGTCACACAAGCCGCTCCTTTGCTCGATACGGAGAGTGCCTCAATCGGAACCGACGTCACGAACGAATATGTGCGCGATATTCCGCTTTACAACCGGAGCATGTTCGGCCTGGTATTCCTGGCAGGCGGAGTAACGGAAACGACCGGGTCAGGGGTCAATGACAACTATCCTGCGGGCACAAACTTTGTCTCGAACGGGCAGAGGAACGCAACGGCGGAAGTGAGCCTGGACGGCAGTCCGCTAAGCGCGCCGGAACAGGGTGAAGGCGGCAACTCCAATGTGTATTACCAACCCTCAGTCGAGACGGTGCAGGAGTTCAAGGTCCAGAACAATAGCTTTTCGGCGGAGTTTGGCAACAACGGCGGCACCGTGGTCAACATGGTGATGAAGCAGGGAAGCAACAACTTCCACGGAAGCGGGTGGTGGTATTTTCAGCGTTCCGCCACGGACGCGCGGGATTACTTCAACACTGGCCCGAGGCCGGACCATCTGCGGGATCAGTATGGGTTCTCACTGGGCGGCCCAATTCGGCATAACAAGACATTCTTCTTTGTCGATTTCGAAAAAAGCCGGGAGTCGGATCCGATCAACATCGAGGGAGTGGTACCAACCGATCTGGAGCGCACGGGAGACTTCTCCCAGAGTCTGGACAGCACGCCAGGGGGGATCTTTGATCCTTCGACGTGCGTGCTGGTAAATCCCGGGGATACGAGTTGCACTCGGTCACAGTTTTCAAACAACATGATTCCCGCCAACAAGATTGATCCGGTCGGGCAGAAAATCCTCAATCTGTATCCCCACGCGAATGTTCCAGGGGCAACGTTCCCCGACCCCAATTACCGCGCGGTTGTGCTCAGCTCAGACCCGGGCTGGCAGTTTGACATAAAGTTGGACCACCAGTTCAACTCCAAGCACCGCATCGGCGGGCGCTATAGCCGGCATCACGATACCTACAGCGTGCCGACACTAATTGGAAGCGGGGATTTTGGAGACGGCGTGATTTACCCCACGACCCCACAGAACGGGAGTCTCGAATACAACTGGTCGGTAACACCGACGATGCTCTGGACGAGCCGGTTGAGCGTGGATCGCGTAGTTGCACCGGGAATGACGAACAAGTATCCGACGCTGAATGATGTCGGGTTGCCTCCGATTCTGGCGGAGAACGGGCTCACTCGAATTCCGAGCATCAACGTGGACTCTGGATTTCTTTCGATCTACACGCAATGCTGCGTCGACACGCACTTTGCGCACACGCTAACGAGTTATTCCTCGATGCTCCAGTGGGTGAAAGGGCGGCACTCTTTTAAGGTCGGCGGCGAGCAGAGAGTGTTCCTGAACAACTTCTGGCAGCCGAATTATCCGACTGGGACGTTCGATTTCTTTCGCGATGTGACCACTCAACAACCTGGACAGGGACTGGGAGAGAGCAACGGAGAAGGCAATCCGTTTGCGACGATGTTGACCGGGTTCGCGCAAGATGGGCAGTACAACATTGTTCCGTCAGTGGCGGACAAGTCGAAAGAAACCGCCTTCTTTGTGCAGGACGACTGGAAAGTTACATCGAAACTGACTCTCAACATTGGCCTGCGCTATGAGTGGAGCACTCCCTATAACGAGCGCTTCAATCGGCTCCAGTTCAGTGATTTCACGGCCAGCGCAGGTATCAATCCTATTACTGTCTCTCCGGCTCCTGGTTTCCCGGAGATCGGGAATGTCATCGGGACCACCGTGTTCCCGACACCGTCGCATCGGAATTCGGGTGTGGATCGCAATAACTTCGCTCCTCGGTTCGGCTTTGCGTACCAGCTGGCGTCGAACACAGTGGTGCGCGGCGGCGCTGGAGTATTTTACGGAATGAACGTCGCGACTAACTTCCAGTACGCGGGTCCGGCGTTCCAGAAATCCGCAAATATCTATTTCACGAAGGATAACTATCAGACCCAGTATGCCTGCCTGGGGATTTATCCCACTACCTCGAACAATCCGAATTGCAATGGACCATTTCCGGCGGGGCTCTCGGGACCTCAAGGAACGAAGTATGGTTCGATGGCACAGTGGGGTTTCACGAACGCCAGCGACCTGGATACGGGCACGGCCCGCAATGCGGAGATCTATCAGTGGAACATCGGCTTTCAACATCTGCTGCCCGGTCAGATCGTGATTGGAGTGGACTACTCGGCGAACCGCAGCACGCACCTGCCATGGGCGGGAACTGGCAGCCCAGCGGGTGGCCCAACTACACGCGACCGCAACTTCCTATCGACCCCGATGCGTAATCTTGCGGTCTCGCTAGCGCCCGGCGGAGATGTCACGGGATTCCTGAACAGCGAAGTTCCGAATCCGTTTCAATGCTTCTTTACCACTGGGGCGGCGTTAACAGGATCGTGGTGCCCATCGAGCCCGACCTTCAACGCGTCGGACGTAGTGGACTCTCGCTACCTCGACGACACGATTCCTCTCATCAACCTGCTGCGCCCCTATCCGCAGTATGACGGTAATTTCGAAGGGTTGCCGAAGCTAATCGCGAACTCCTGGTACAACTCCTTGCAGATTCGCTTCCAGAAACGCGCCAGCCACTACATCAGCTTCGAAGGTAACTACACGTTTTCCAAGTCGGAAGACAATTCCGCGGCGGGACGAAATGCATGGATTGGCACCGGCAATTTGGGCCTGGACAACCCTCAGGTGCTCGATAATCTAGGGGTGGAATGGGGCATCAGTTCGAACGACGCGACCCACCGGCTGACAACGGCGTTCATCCTCGACCTGCCGTTTGGGAAGAATCGCTGGATTGGACGAAATATGAACGGCTTTTTGGAGGGGGTATTTGGCGGATGGTCCCTTTACTCCTTCCTGACGCTACAATCAGGACAACCGATCGCGGTCTACGATAGCGCGGGGCTACTGGCCGACGGAAATCAAAGGCCCCAGATCATCTGCTCTCAGCTGACAACGGGCATCAGCTACAAGGAAGCGGCGAGGACCGGCCAGCCTTACTTGAATCAGAATTGCTTTGCCAATCCGGGTGACAACATTCCGGGCAATGCACCCCGGCACTTCTCGACTTTGCGAGGCGACGGGATTCGGAACGTGGATATGTCTCTCTCCAAGGAATTCGCCGTTCGCGAAAACGCGAAACTTCAGGTTCGGGCGGAAGTCTTCAACGTCGCGAACCGGCAACGGTTCGCGTTTCCTGATACGGGATCGGGAGACGGAAGCTTCGGCGGAGTATTTTCCACCACCAACAACTACCGAAAAATGCAGTTTGGCGCACGGTTCGAATTCTAGGGGGCTCATATTCGCCACCCTCCGCGAAGGCCGCGAAGAGTGGCACGCCCACTGTCTGAATACTTAGCGCGGCGGGAACGACCGCCCTTCCACCAGAGAATCCTGCAACAGGGCATACTTCCTCTGCTCTGTTCGGTGTGTCGAGGAACGAACATGCGACGACGATCGTTTCTGAAGGTCAGCGGCGCGATCGCGCTGGGAGCAGCACTTCGCACCGATTCCCTGCTAGCGAAGATTCCTCCGCACAATTTCGATAAGTATGACTTCGGCGGCGGGCCGCCTATATCGGACCGGCTCTATCAGGGTCCTTTCTCTGCCGACGACTACCCCAGCTGGAATGTTGTCATGGCACTGACGGCATCGCATGATGTCGTCCCGAATTACGGGATGGGGCTCATCACTTATGTCTGCGATGAAGTGGGGCCAGCGAAGAAAGACGGAGAGACGCTGGCTCAGTCGATCGAGAACGTGGCGAAACTCCCGCTGGGGACGAAGTTGTATCTGCGCGTGAATTGGAAGGACGTGCAGCAGCGGCCCGGCCGTCTGGATCTTTGCGAGCACTGGAAGCTGACGTTTGAGCTGGCTAACAGATACCAGAAGCCGATCGGCTTCCGCGTGATGATGAGTAATCCCGATATTCCGGATTCTCCACTGCCGGAATTTCTGCGCGACAAGGTTCCGATGGTCAAGCTCGGGGACTGGCTGGGCCGCACACGCTATGAGCCACGCTATGACGATCCGGCGTTTCAGGCGGCCTTTCGCGAGTTGGTGGATCTGCTCGCCGATTCCTACGACGGGCATCCGGACGTGGAGTACGTCGACACGTTCATGTACGGATTCTGGGGCGAGGGTCACACCTGGCCATTCGAATCGAATCCATTTCCGGATTCGCTGACGGCAGAGAACACGTTCCTGAATATGTTTCAGCATCAGTTGGAACGATGGAAAAAGACTCCGATGGCTACCAACACACAGCCCGACTTCAGCAAGGTGGGCAACTCTGAGTTGCTCGACCGCACGGTGCGGAGTTGCAACTGGCTGCGGACGGACACGATCTTCATCGAGAATGAGCAGATCGAGGCGCTCAGCAATCGTCCACCGTGGACGGGAGTGACGGTGGAAGTGGGAATGTCGGACGGCTCGCCGAAGAGTTTGAAGCTTGATGAAGGCGTGACTTACACCGACAACGTGGTGCAGCACGTGCGCGACGTGGGGGCATGCTACTTCTCGCTGTGGAACTGGCACCGCATTCAGGCGGACCGCATTCTTAATTACTACCACCAGTTTCCCGAGGCGATTGATGGATTGGCTCGACAGATTGGGTATCGCGTGCGCCCGTCGTGGGTGTGGACGTATGAAGAGGGTGGATATCCGGGCCTGATTATTGGGTTCGTGAATGACGGGATCGCCGCGGTGCCGGGAGTACTGCGCGTGTCGGTGGTGAGCGCAGACGGCAAGGTCAACGTTGCAGGATGCCTAGACGCGGGATATCCGCTGCCGGGGAAAGTGCGACAGGCGAAATTTGCACTGCCCAAGGGAACGAAATGGAAGGGGCTGCGGCTGAAGGCGGAAATCGAAGTGAAGGGACAGCGATATCCGGTGCGGTGGGGCTGTCGACAGAAGCTGAATGACGACGGAAGTTTGACCCTCAGGCAGACTGTTGGACTCGGAGCAGAAGATGAGACTGGCGTGCCGCGCGGGCCGGAGTAAAGCCCTTTCGATAGTTGGAAACCAAACATGAAAATAAAATTGTCACTCGCAATTCTCATGTTGTTTGCTTGCGGGCTGATCGCCGCTCCTTCCGAAAAACAGAACTGGACGCACTACGTTCGAATCGGAGCCTATGGGTTGAAGGGCGGCGATGCGGCTGAGATCGTGCGACGGGCGCAGGAAAGCGGTGTGTCTGGGATTGAGGTCGATAACGATATCCCCGGCCGCTATGAGAGTTTTATTCATCCCGAGGCGAAGCTGAAGGCGATTCGCGATGTCGCGGAGGCGGCCCATAAGGTGGGAAATCACGCGTTCGTCTATATCGCCGGGACGGAGTGCATCACGGCACATGGAGACAAAGTGGAGCACACGCTGGCGAAGGATCATCCCGATTGGCTGCAACGGAAAATTACGGGTGAACCGGCGATTTTTGGTGGCGGGACCGCGTTTTGGATCGCGCCGGGCGATGAGGACGTGTGGGTCAGTCCTTACGCGACGGAGTGGCGCAAAGTCTATATGGAACGCGTGCGCCAGATCGCGGGGACAGGGATTGACGGAATCTATGTCGATATTCCGTATTGGATGACGCACTTCGACGGCTGGGAGAACACCTGGGCCAGCTTTGATGACTACACGGTCGCGGCATTCAAGCAGAAGACCGGTCTGGATGCGAAGCACGACGTAAAGATCGGGGACTTCTCTGATGCGGGCTTTCGCAAGTGGGTGGAGTTCCGAATTCAGACGTTCACAGATTTTATGGCGGAGATCGATCACACGGCGAAGGCGGTGAATCCGGAGATCAAGACGATTCCTGAGATTTATCCGGGTATCGAGGAGGAGGCGGTGCGGGTCGGAGCGGACGTGTACAGCCTCTATCCGGTGGTCGATGCGATTGCCCACGAATATGAGTTTGGCAGTGGGGATCACATGGCGTCTTCGCGCAAGCCACTGGACTGGTTCCGGTATCAGGTTGGAATGCATTCATTTCGCGCATTCGCGCAGGGGAAGGCGACCTGGATTTTGAATTATTCGTGGGACGGCGACAAGGTCGTTGACAAGCGCGAAGCCATGATGAATCTTGCCATGTCGCAGATCATGGCGGGCGCGAACTTCTGGGATGCGCCCGGGCATTCCATGGCGGGATCGAATGATCTGCCGACTCGGAAGAAGATTTTTGATTGGATCGGTGAGCATGAGAAGACCTTTTATTTGCCACGCGCGCCGATTGATCCGATTGGAGTTTACTTTTCACCGGAGACCAGGAATCTATACGCGGAGGACTTCCTCGCGTCGTACCGCGGAATCCTGATTCTGCTGATGCAGAAGCATCTTGAGTTTCAGATTGTGACGCCGCGAACGCTGGCTGAGTTTCAGGGGAAGACGCTGGTACTGCCGGATGTGCGTGTGGTTGGACAACGCGAGAAGGAGCGATTGAAGGAGTTTGCCGCGGCGAAAAGACTCGTTGTGACGGGAACGGATGCGACAGAACTGGGTGACCTCCCGAACGTCGTGCGATTGCGGGAATGTCCGGGAAAGGCCTACAACGCGGCGATAGAAAAAGACTTTGAACACAACTCGCCGGAGACCGAGGCTGCGTTCTTTGCCGCCTTGCAAGGGGCTGGTGCGGTGCGGATTCAGGCGTCCCCGCAGATTGCGACCTCGATTGCTCGCACCAGTGATGGACATATCAACTGCTTCTTTGCCAACTTCGCCGGATTGCGTGGAGGCTCGAATCCGGTGCAGACCCCACAAAATGGAGTAGAGGTCGCGGTGCAGGAAAAAGCGGAGGGAAAGGGATTTTTCCTTCCGTTCCTGGGGCAGGTGCAGGCGGTAAAGGGAGAGCGGGACGGAGACTCGATTCGGTTCTCGCTGCCCACGATCACGCGAGGGGCGGTGTTCTGGTATGAGCCTTAGGAAGTCGGTGGGATCGGATGCGACGGCGGATGTACACCCTGCTCCCGGTCATTATCACTCGGCGAAAGTCAAAATCCGCAGTAATTTTCATCACCAGCCGGCTACGTACTACGATCCCAGGCTTTGGAGCGTGAGACGGCTTCGTTCCAGCGGTCGCATAGCGATTGGGCTTGCGATGACGGCATCTGCGGCTCGAAGCGGCGGCTTTTTGCTGCGGCCAGCGCCTCGAGGCCTGAGCGCCAGAAACCGACCGCCAGGCCCGCCAGGTACGCAGCACCCATAGCGGTAGATTCCGTCACGGCCGGACGGACTACGGGAACACCAAGGATATCGGCTTGGAATTGCATCAGGCTGTCGTTGGCGGCAGCCCCGCCATCGACGCGCATCTCTTTTACAGCATCGCCCGAGTCACGGCGCATTGCGTCGAGCAAGTCGGCTACCTGGTATGCAATGCTCTCCACTGCCGCGCGGGCAATATGCCCAATGGTCGTGCCGCGCGTGATTCCAAAAATAGATCCGCGTGCGTAGGAATCCCAGTGGGGTGCGCCCAGGCCGACGAACGCAGGGACGAAATAGACGCCGCCGTTGTCGGGCACAGACTTTGCGAGAGGCTCGACTTCTTGTGAGTTGCGAATCACGCCCAGACCGTCGCGGAGCCACTGGACCACTGCCCCGCCGACGAAGACACTGCCTTCAAGCGCATATTCGGTAGTATCTTTGATCTTCCAAGCGACGGTCGTGACCAGTTGATTGGAAGAGGGCACTGCTCGCTTGCCAGTGTTCTGCAGCATGAAGCAGCCGGTCCCGTAGGTATTCTTGGTCATCCCAGGCTGGCGGCATTGTTGACCGAACAATGCGGCCTGTTGATCTCCAGCGATGCCAGCAATTGGAATGTTCTCTGCCCCGGTCACCCCGCGGATTTCGCCGTAGATCTCACTCGATGAGCGCACAGCCGGCATGATCGCGAGAGGAATTCGTAACAGATCGAGCAGCTCTCGGTCCCACTCGAGGCTGTGAATGTTGAACACCATCGTGCGCGAGGCATTGCTGACATCGGTGGCGTGAACCTTGCCTTGTGTGAGCTTCCAGATAAGCCAGCTATCGACGGTGCCGAAGGCGAGTTTTCCGGCCTCGGCCAGGCTTCGGGCGCCGGAAACATTATCCAGAATCCACGCGATCTTGCTGGCGGAGAAATAGGCATCGATCAGCAAACCGGTGCGTTGCTGGATCACGGAAGCGTGACCATCCTTCCTGAGTTGTTCGCAGAAATCGGCCGTTCTCCGGTCTTGCCAGACGATCGCGTTGTGGACGGGTTCGCCGGTTTCGCGATTCCAGATGATCGTGGTCTCACGTTGGTTGGCAATGCCGATGGCTGCGACGTCAGCCGCGCTAGCTCCGGCTTTGGCAAGAGCTTGGCTTGCGACTGCGATTTGAGATGACACGATTTGTTCCGGATTGTGCTCAACCCAGCCGGGACGGGGAAAGATTTGATCGAACTCCAGCTGCGCGACCGCGCGGATGGAGCCTTCTTCATCGAACAAAAGTGCTCTTGAGCTGGTGGTGCCCTGATCGAGTGCTAGAACGTACTTCACGGTACCTCCTGCAGTGTAGGTGGCACAGGCAGAGACGTTGCACGTAACGTCGCTACGACGGCTTTAAGAAGCGGCGGATTCCGAAATCGTAGAGGGCTGCGCCTATAAGGGCTCCGAGCAATGGGGCCGCAACCGGAACCCACCAGACCCGCGATCCATCGGTCAGACCGTTGTTTCGGAAGCCTGCGACTACGGTGAAGAGGCGCGGGCCGAAATCCCTCGCGGGATTGATGGCGTAGCCGTGCATTCCGCCGAAGCTCATACCAATGGCGACCACGACCAAACCGATCAGCAAAGGTGCAAGGTTCGCGCCCGGAGGCATATTGAATTCATCTGTGATGGCGAAGATCAGGAGCACGAGCAGGCCGGTTCCGATCAGTTGATCGAGAAATCCGGCCTGCGGCATCCCCGGGAAAGCGGGAAATGTCGTAAAAACGCCAGCCGTCGTTTGCAAGTGAGGGTCGATCTGGCGGAAAGCCGGCGAATAATTCCAATACACCAGCGCAGCGGCGGCGAACGCTCCTGCAGTTTGGGCAATCGAGTACGGCACGACCTTGGACCAGGGGAACTTGCGGAACACGGCAACGGCGAGCGTCACCGCGGGATTCAGATGTGCTCCGGAAATCTTGCCCGCGATGTAGATTCCCATAGTGACCGCCAACCCCCAACCCAGAGTGATGTTGGTGAAACCTCCATGGATGACCTCTCCGGAATTTTTCGTTGGAAACAGTACGACCATAGCGACTACGCCTGTGCCGAACAGGATGAGGACAAACGTTCCAAGGAACTCCGCGAGAAGTTCCGCGGTCAAACCAGGTTTTGAGGTCATCGCATCTCCCGCGCGAGACAGCGCATCTGAGCCGCGAAGTAGTCTACCAAGGCGCGGCGGCACTCGCCTATTTTTCCTGAACGACGAATAAGAATTCCGGCGCTACGGCTCGCCGGAGTTACATCCAGAGGACATTTCTTCTTGACATTTCAAACCAGTCCCATAAGATAGAAAAAATATTTATTCATTACTGTGAATATTTATGCATTATGAATAAAACCTTGCGCCAACGGGCCGTACTCGATGTGCTGAAGCACGGATCTGTCGCCAGCCAGGAGGACCTTCAGCGCCATCTTCGGCGGCGAGGCTTCAAGGTGGGACAGGCGACGCTCTCGCGGGACATCCGCGACCTGAACCTGAGCAAAACTGCGCACGGTTATTCCTTGCCCCATGGAGAAAACGGCTTGGGAGTAGCTCTGCCTCCGGTGTCGCGACTGGTGAAGGAATTTGTTCTGGATATACGTTCCGCTCAGAACCTGCTCGTCGTAAAGACGATCGTCGGAAGCGCGCAACCCGTTGCGGCGGCGCTGGATGAGACCGACTGGAGCGAGGTGGTCGGGACCATCGCGGGCGACGATACGATCCTTATCGTGTGTCCCGATAAGGAAGAGGCGCGGGCGCTCGCTGGGCGCATCGAGGAAATGCTGGCGTAGATGGCGGGCAAACTCAAAACGGCGGTGTTGGGCGCGACCGGATATTCCGGCCTGGAATTAACGCGGATCCTTCTGCGGCATCCGCGGTTGGAGAAGCCAGTACTGCTGCGCCGGAGCGCAGACAACGGTAGCGCAGCGGATCTGGCGGATGTGTTCCCTGCCCTTTCTGGCAACGGCGGATATCCGCTGCATTCGCTTTCCTGGCCATCATTGAAGCAGCAGGGGGTGCAACTGCTTTTTCTGGCCACGCCGCATGAGGTATCACGTTCCCTGGTTCCAGAGGCGATCGCGCAAGGCTTGCGAGTGATCGATCTTAGCGGAGCGTGGCGGCTGAAGCAGGAGCAGCACCGGGCCATTTACGGATTCCAGGATTCCGATGCGGCCAGTGCCGCGGAATTGAGCGATAGGGCTGTGTATGGCTTGCCCGAACTGAACGGCGACCACATTTCCGCCGCTGCGCTGGTGGCGAATCCTGGCTGCTACGCAACATCGGTGATTCTGGCGTTGGCGCCACTTCTGAAGGCTGGAGTCGTTGACCGGAATCGCGGGATTGTTTCCGATTCGAAATCGGGAGTTTCGGGAGCCGGCAAGGAACCGACGGCTAAAACGCATTTCGTGTCGGTGGCTGACAACCTTTCCGCGTATTCGGTGTTCAATCACCGGCATCTGGGCGAGATTGTCGAGCAGCTCGCGCTTGGCGACGAGGAGTTGATCTTCACGCCGCACCTACTGCCCATACCGCGCGGAATCTTGTCGACGATCTACGTCCACCTGAATCGCGCGATGACCGCTCTCGAAGTAGAGTCGTGCTTGCGGAATTTCTATTTGGGCAAGCGCTGGGTACGAATCTTTGAAACGCCGAAACTTCCGCAGGTGCAATTCTCGCTGCATAGCAATTATTGCGATCTTGGATTTGCCCTCGCGGAAGACGGCCGGCGCCTGGTGCTGATTTCTTGCATCGACAATCTGGTAAAAGGCGCAGCCGGACAGGCAGTACAAAACATGAATGTGATGTATGGATGGGGTGAGGAAGAAGGACTGCAATGATTATTGTCGTGAAAATTGGGGGAACGGCGCTGGAAGACGCGGCTACGTTGCGCAAGTGCGCTCGCGCCGTCGCAGAGCTGGCACAGGATGGACACCGCGTGGCCGTGGTGCACGGCGGGGGCAGCGCTCTGACACGGGTTCTAAAGCAACTGGGTAAGGAGAGCGAATTCGTCAGCGGATTGCGCATTACTGATGCCGAGACTCGCGATGTGGCGCTGATGGTGCTTGGCGGCATGGTGAACAAGAAACTGGTTGCTGCCATCCAGGCCGCCGGTATGCCTGCTGTGGGATTCTGCGGTGGAGATGGAATGACGTTCCGAGCACGACGCAAGCACATGAACGGAAATGATCTGGGATTTGTGGGTGAGATTTGTTTTGCCGAGCCGTGTTGGATTGAAGTCCTGTGGCAGCAAGGTGGGATTCCGGTCCTTGCGTCCCTGGCATTGGGAGCAGATGGCGAATACTACAACGTCAATGCCGACGAGATGGCCGCTGCGTGCGCCGCGGCGTGCCACGCGAACGCGCTAATCTTCCTGACGGACGTACCGGGCGTAAGAGATGCTCAAGGCACGGTGATTCCCTGGTTGAGCACAAAGCAAG
This sequence comes from uncultured Acidobacteriota bacterium, assembly GCA_963836945.1. Lineage (GTDB taxonomy): Bacteria > Acidobacteriota > Terriglobia > Terriglobales > Acidobacteriaceae > Sulfotelmatobacter. The sequence goes on along the minus strand of CAWILL010000012.1, from coordinate 140,789 downwards.
CACAGGAACTTACGGCAGGCTCGGTGATCAGCGGCGGAATGCTGCCCAAACTCGCGGCCTGCACGCAGGCACTGAAGCAAGGCGTTGGCCGAGTCCGCATTCTGCCCGCATCAGAGGCCGATGCATTGCCGCAGTTTTATCTCACGAAGCTGAATTGTGGGACGGAAGTCACGTGTGCATGAGCAGCGCCCTGAGCGCTGAAAACGAAGAAAGAGGAACGTAGAAATTGGAATCCAAGTTGAATACGCAATTGCAAAGCAAGACGGCGGTGGTGCCCGAGACATTCCCGGGCATCTTCTGGTGTCCCGACTTAGTTTCGACCCGCGATCTTGGACCGCAGGGCGTCGAGGCCGTACTGCATCTGGCGGAACTGATGAAGTCCCGTCCGTCGGTGTTCGCGCGTGCACTGGCCGGAAAACAGATGGTGATGTTCTTCGAAAAGCCCTCGCTCAGAACACGGCTGACCTTTGAAGCAGGAATGGCAAGCCTGGGCGGAACGACGATGTTTGTCGATCAGTCCAAGAGCAGGCTCGATGCTCGCGAAACGCTCAGCGACATTGCTCACAACCTGGAGCGATGGGTAGACGTAATCGTGCTCCGAACCTTTGCGCAGGAGACCATCACCGGGATGGCCCAGCACGCATCCATTCCGGTGATTAACGCGCTGAGCGATCTGGAGCATCCCTGCCAGGCGCTGGCTGACTATTTCACGCTGGTCGAGCGCTTCGGGGATTTCAAAGACATCACGCTCGCCTACGTCGGAGATGGAAACAATGTGGCGCACTCGTTGTTACTCACTTGCGCCTGCCTGGGGTCGTCGATTCGTATTGCGACTCCGAAGGGCTACGCGTGCAATGCACAGCTCGTCGCGGATGCGCGGAAGATCGCGAAGCAGACGGGCGCGCGAATTGAGATTCTCACCGATCCTCATGCAGCGGTGGCGGGAGTCGACGCCGTGTACACCGATGCATGGGCCAGCATGGGGCAGGAGCACGAAGCGGCCCAACGCGCAGTGATCTTCCAGTCCTATCAGGTGAGCCGGGCCCTGATGGCGAAAGCCGCACCCCACGCGGTGTTCATGCACTGTCTGCCGGCACATCGCGGTGAAGAGGTCACGGACGAAGTCATGGATTCGGAGCAGTCCGTCATTTTTGAGCAAGCGGAAAACCGCATGCATGTTCAGAAAGCCATTCTTTATCTGCTGTTGGGCGGTGCGGTTCGACTGCCCGTAAGGAGCGCTCATGCCTGAAAAAGTAGTTCTCGCTTATTCCGGTGGTCTCGATACATCTATCATTATTCCGTGGTTGAAAGAAAACTACTCCTATGACGTCATTGCGATGGTCGGCGACGTCGGACAGGGAGATGACATCGAAGCGGTTGTCGACAAGGCTTACAAAACTGGCGCTACCAAGGTGATAGTCGAGGACCTTCGGGAGGAGTTCCTGACAGGCTACGTCTTCCCTGCTTTGAAAGCGGGCGCCGTTTATGAACATAAATATCTGCTTGGGACATCGCTGGCGCGGCCGGTGATCGCAAAGCACCAGGTCGAAGTGGCTCTGCGTGAAGGGGCGACGGCGGTGGCTCACGGATGCACAGGCAAGGGAAACGATCAGGTGCGTTTTGAGTTGACTTATCAGGCGCTGGCTCCGGAGTTGAAGATCATTGCTCCGTGGCGGGAGTGGACCTTGAAGTCGCGCGAGGACTGTCTCGACTATGCCGAGGCGCATGGGATTCCTGTTGCGGCGAGCCGCGAGAAGATTCACAGCCGCGACCGTAATCTGTGGCACATCAGCCATGAGGGGGGCGAGTTGGAAGACGCCAGCAACGCGCCTTTGCCCACCACTTGGCAGATCACGAAGTCTCCGCATGAAGCACCCGACAAGGAAGAGAAGGTCAGCATTGGATTCGTGAAGGGCGTTCCGGTATCGGTGAACGGGATGGAGTTGGATCCCGTTTCACTGGTTGAGTTGCTGAATGAAATCGGAGCGCGCAATGCGGTGGGCCGCGTCGATCTGGTGGAGAACCGCTTTGTGGGGATCAAGTCGCGCGGATGTTATGAGACTCCGGGCGGGACGCTGCTAATTACAGCTCATCGGGAGCTCGAAGCATTGTGCCTGGAGCGCGACATCGCACATTTCAAGCAACATATCGGACTGAAGTACGCCGAGCTGGTGTACTTCGGTCTATGGTTCGCTCCCTTGCGCGAGGCTCTGGACGCGTTTGTCGAAAAGACCCAGGCCTACATGACGGGATCGGTGACCTTGTCGTTATACAAAGGGAATGTTTCCATCGCGAGCCGTCAATCGGAGTATTCGCTGTATCGAACCGATCTGTCGTCGTTCACCATGGGAGCGGAATACGACCAGAAAGATGCGGAGGGATTCATCCGCATTCTTGGGCTGCCGTCGCGGTCGCGTGCGCGGTCGCGAGTTGAGGTTGCGCAATGAAGATGTGGTCGGGACGGTTCCGGCAGCCGCTGAATTCGGAATTCGAGCGCTGGCAGCGCTCGTTCGGCTTTGACCGGCGTCTGCTGCAATACGAGCTTGCGGCGAGCGCCGCGCATGCGACTGCGCTGAAGAATGCCGGGATATTGTCGGCGAATGAGCTGATCAGCATCCTGCAGGGGCTGGAGCAGATTGGCAAGCAGTCTGCGGGGGCCCTGGGTTTCTTCGAGGACGATGAGGCGGAAGACGTCCACCACTTTGTCGAGAAACAACTGGTCGCATTGATCGGCGAGGTTGGCTACAAGCTGCACAGCGGGCGCAGCCGGAATGAGCAGATTGCGACGGATCTGCGGCTGTTCGTACGGGCTGCGAGTGATCAACTGCGGGAAGAACTGGCCAAACTGGGTAGCGCAATCGTGGATCGCGCAGAACATGCTGGTGATGCTGCTATTCCGGCCTACACGCACTTGCAACGGGCGGAGCCGGTGCTGGTTGGCCACTGGCTGCTCGCTTACGTTGAAATGTTTCTGCGTGACGCGCACCGGTTGGCCGACGTCCGCAAGCGGCTGAATCTCTGTCCATTGGGATCGGGTGCCGTGGCGGGAGCGACTCTCCCTCTCGATCGTGCTTTGATGGCCGACAAACTTGGCTTCGATGCTCCGACAGCGAACAGCATCGACGCGACGAGCGATCGCGATTTCGCGATCGAATTCGTCCAAGCATTGTCGTTGCTCGCGCTGCATCTGAGCCGGTGGGCCGAGGAGATGATTCTCTTCTCATCTCAGGAATACGGCTTCATTGAGCTGCCTGAGGCATACTCCACCGGCAGTAGCGCAATGCCGCAGAAAAAGAATCCGGACCTGCTGGAGTTGGTTCGGGGCAAAAGCGGGCGCATCACCGGGAACGCGACGGCGCTCATGATTTCGGTGAAAGGCTTGCCGCTCGCTTACAACAAGGATCTGCAAGAGACGCAGGAACCGCTATTCGATTCTGCGGACGCGCTGCTGCAGATGCTGCCGCTGGTTACGGGCTGGATGAAAGCTGTCGAGTTTCATCTGGAAGCCATGCAGAAGGCGGCCGATTCTGGGTTCATGAACGCGTGGGCGGCAGCCACATACCTCGTGGACCGAGGCGTTCCGTCGCGTCTGGCTCACGAGCGGATTGGAAAGGCTGTGCAGATCTGCCTGGAGCGGAATTGCGAGCTCAAGGATTTGTCCCTTCAGGAGTTGCAATCACTGAGTCCGGAGTTTGGCGAGGACTTCAAAGAATCACTCACACTCCCTGCGGTGCTGGCTGCCCACGATGTCATAGGCGGTACGGCACCGGGCCGGGTGCGGCAGGCAATCGGGGCCGCCCGGAAGAAAATCGAGTCTCTTCGCGAGGAGGTCCATGCGCACGCGTAAAGCAATTTTGCCTGATGCTGAGCACATACACGAGTTGATCGCCGCTTACTCCGGTGACGGTACATTATTGCCCCGGACCCTGCCCGAAATCTGCGAAAACGTGCGGGACTTTGTCGTTCTCGAAGACGACGGGCACATCATTGGTTGCGGAGCCCTGCACCTCTACGGAACGCATCTTGCCGAGATTCGCTCGATCACCGTCGCGCCGTGGGCTCAAGGAAAAGGTGGCGGTGGTCGGCTGGTCAAGGCGCTGATGGCGGAGGCAAAGCGCCATCAAGTGGATTGCATTTGCCTGTTCACGCGTAAGCCGGACTTCTTCGCCGGCCAGGGATTCTCAGTCGCACAGCGCGAGGACTTGCCCGACAAGATCTACAAGGACTGCCATGCGTGTCCGCGATTCCACTGTTGCGATGAAGTTGCGATGGTGCGCGGAAATCTTCCCAAGTTCGCCATCCTGCCGGAGCCGGCGAACTGGCTGGTGAAACTGCAGGGATGGTCGCCGAACGTTGCGGAGCCGACCAGGTCGAGCTAGAGGTTTTTGTGGGGACAGCCGCCTTCGGCTGTCCCTCGCCCAAAGGGCGACTATCTTGGGCCTACCCTGCGCGCACCTGCTTGATCTATCCGTCATCTCAGCATTGCTCTTCCCGCAGCGGTCACGACGGCCGCTCGCGCGGCCGGACAGCCGAAGCCGACTGTCTCCACAAGATTCTCAAATTCCCCGCATCGCATTGGGCATTGGCCCTGAGGGCGTTCGCGAAAGAACTGTGATCAGGAACTGTGCCCCTCGCAATGCAGCACGCCCAGGTAGGCACTCCACGGACCGACCACTTCTCGATACTGATAGGCCATCACCCTTGAGAGTTGATGCAAATGGGTCATGTCATGAACGGCCCAGGTCGCCAGCAGCTGTGCAAGGGTAACCGTTCCGAGGGCAGGATGGCGTCCGCGGCGCTCGAAGTCTTCCGGCTGCAGATTCATGGCGCGGAGAGCATCAAGATTCTCGGCGCGCAATCGCGCGAACTCATCCAACAACTCTCCCAGCGACTTGCCCTGACTCTCTCGTTCCTGTGCTAGCCGATCAAACGGATCGAAGGCGCGGTTCTCGCCATGCTGCAGGATGATGCGTGCACGCGCTATCCAGTCGGTGCGTTCTCCATGAATGAGATGGCCGACGATGTCGAACGGGCTCCACGTTTTACCGCCTTCGTTGCTGAGCGTCCAAGTCTGCGGCAGATCCCGTAAAAGGGCGTTAAGGGCGGAAGGCGTACGCGAGAGTAGGGCGACGGTTTGTTGCAGGTCGAGTGCCATGAAGTCCTCTACTGAGTTTCCTGCAGGGATAGATTGTATTCGGCCCGCACACGATGCATTGAATGTATCTGAGTCACCCTTTGTGTACCTTCGTGACCTTTGTGGTTCAGAGTTTTTAAAGGCGTTTACCACGAAGGGCACGAAGGTTCACGAAGAAAAGCCGTCGCTCCCGATGCGGACCTTCGCTCCGCGGACAGCCGAGGCGGCTGTCCCCACAGAGTCATAGTCTCACTCGAGCTATTGTCTTACTTCTCCGGTCGATGCGAATCGAACTCCTGCCAGGGGTTTTCCGGAAGCAAGAATCTCGCGAACGCTGGAACGGTTCGGGCCCGCCTGAGCAATTGCGGCAGAGAGACATTTCAGGGCTTGCCCCAGAGACGTGCCCTCGGGGAGGCGGAAGATCCAGGGTATATTGCTGGTCGTGAGCGCGCGATCAGAAGAAATGGCGATGACCGGCACGAACGACTTCACTGCGATTTGCTCGGCCAGGTGGCTGGAGGCTCGATCGAGCGCAATCAAGGCTAGCACATGATCCTGGTATACGGCATTCACCAGTTCATTGGAAGCCTTGCCCCATGCAGCATCGGAAGAAACCGCTACCAGTGAAAACTTTTGGCCGTTCGCATTCAGAGCGCTGAGGAGCTTGGCGATTTCGGGTGATCTTACAACCTCGTCTGCGCGTGGACCGAAGATGCCGAGTCGCAAATCAGTTGCACTCTGCGCGGGAGTAGATGGACCAACAAACTGAACGCCGCCTTCTCCGACCTGGGCGTACGGTTTCTCCATCGTGATGCGGCGATAGGTGATCTGCCCATTGTGTACCTGCCCCAGAAACAATGGCGCAATGTTCTTGCAGTTAGGGTCGAACACCATGTCGCCGGTTACTCCCTTGAAGCTGGTCAAGCCAGTGAGCGCATCACGAATGCGCCCCTTGTTTAAGCCTGCGCGGCAGATGGCATCCAAGAGGATTCGCATCTGATCGTATGCCAGCGCGGCGAAGTGATCAGGCTTCTCATGATAGAGTGCCTCGTACTGCGCGTTAAATTCGAGCCAGCGCGGGTCGGTCCGTGTCGGATCGTAGGGGAACACGGCTTCGAAACCTTCGGCAGCGGGCCCGGCTAGTTTGATCAGTTCTTCTCCAATCGTGCGATGGCTGCCAAAGACCCGCTGCTTCATCCCGAGTTCCTTCATCTGCTGCAGGATCATGGCGGTGGGTTCGATATCCGTCCAGAGAACGATGGCATCGACACGGGAATCCTGGATGACCTGGAGTTGGGGGCGAAAATCGGTATCGCCACGCATGAATTTCTGCTCGATCACGACCGGATGGCTGAGGCGGCGGGAGGCATCCTTGAACTTCAGAACTCCAAAGCGGCCGTAGCGATCGTTGACTCTCAGGATCGCCACCCGTTTAAGACCAAGTTCGGTATAGATGTGCCGGGCAAGTGTATATCCCTGGACGCGATCATCCTGAATGACCGTGTGATACCAGGGTATGATGGTTTCCGGGATGGTTGGGTCAGTGGACGCGCTGTTCACCAGCGGCGTCTCGGCCTTCAAAGTAAGGCGCAGAGCAATGTGAGTAGACTCTGAACTGATCGAACCAAACATCGCCCAGACCTTGTCTTCATAGATCATGCGGACGGCATCATTCGAGGCAGCGCCCCAAATGGCGGAGTCCTTCGACACGCCGGTGGCAGCGCTGCTGATCTGCCAGTTGTCGTAGTCGTTGTGAGTGATAAAGCGAAAGGGCTTGCCGCCGTAACCGCCGCCCGCGTTGGCTTCGTCGATTGCCATCTTTGCGCCGTTCAGCATGCGGTTTCCCAGCACCTGGTCGGGATGGTCGTAAAGAGGGCCTAGGAAACCAATGCGAACCTCAGTCAACTCCTTCGGGTCGGGATCGGGAGTTTCGCGAGCCGCTCCGTTGTATTCGATCAGGTCCTGGTAATACTCGTAATAAGGCTTCGTGAACTTCGAGAACGGACGCAGATCCTCGGGAGCGCCGGCGTACGGCTTCAGCGACCGTGTTGGCGGCGGACCGGATGCATTCTTGCCGCACGCGCATGGTGCGGCGGTCTGCGACCAACCTGCACACACGAGCACGGCAGCGATCACGGTAACCGACGCTAGGCGCATGGCGCTTCTCCTCAGTCTTATTCCGCGGGCGATTCGCGACGAAACATCGCGATAGCTTCGATCTCGACCAGCAGATCGGGACGGCAGAGAATCGCCTGAATGCCCGTAGATGCTGGCAACGGATCCATATCCTGCTCTTTGTAGAAGGCCGTACGCTCGTCGTTAAAGGCCTCATAATCGCGCTCGATATCGCGCAGATAGCAGGTGGTGCGCACGATGTCGTGCCAGGTGGCGCCTTCGGATGCCAGCAATTGGGTGATGTTGTCGTAGGTGCGGCGGAGTTGCGCGCGCAGATCTCCGACGTGCACCGTACAGCCTTGTTCGTCGATGCTCGCCGTACCCGAAATTAGGAGAATGGTCACTCCGTTCAGGTCGATCCGCATGCCGCGAGAGAAGGCGCTTCCGTAGTCGTAAGCTTCATTCAGCGCTGCGTGATTGGTGATCGCCCGCTTCACGACCGGGCCGGTGACTACTTCTGCGAGTAATTCCTGAACATTCATAAGATCGCTCCCTGAACTTATTACTTCTTGCTATTTGCCTTTCCACCGCTAAGCACCTTTGCTACGGACACTGAACTCTTCTGGCGAATGCCATGACTCAAACCGTGGGCTGTCGCTACCCAGAGATCGTCTCCCTGAAAGTCAACGCCGAGAATGTAGTTGTGCGACGGGGCTGACTGGACTGCGATCTTCTTCTCATTGCCTGACGCGTCGCGCACCAGCATCTCCGGCTTATGCGTGTCGAGAGCGGGACGATAAACCGCCCAATTCGTGCCGTCGTAATACGCAAGGCCTTTGTCCGTAGAGAACCAGGCGTGGTCGGCATCAATTCCTTTGATCTGGTTGAGGAAATTGCTGGGCAAGCCGCTATCTTTCGTCAGGAAGTTGTGCCAGTAGCGACCATCGTAGCGGCTCGCTCCGAAGTACGTCGCAACCCAGAGGATTTTGTCTACGTAGCTAACCGAAGTCGTGATTTCGTGAATCAATCCCTGGTCTTTCATCACGACCATTTCAGTTTCGCCGTCGGGATCGTTGTAGTCCTTCCAGCGCTCGGTTTTTTGGTCATACTCGAGCACGCCACCGCCCCAGACCGCGTAGTAGACCTTGTCTTCCGCGGGACTGACGGCGTATGTCCAGATCTCGTACATGGGCGTGTTGGTGGCGTTATACAAGGACCACTGACCAGTGTGAGTATTCAGTCGGCTCGCACCGGCTGCAGTTGCGGTCCATACGTAGTCGCCCTGCACGCCGACTCCATAGACGATGTCGTTGCTCAATCCGGAGCTCAGCTGGGTATAGGTATCGATGCGTCCTGCCGAAATGCGGCTGAGGCCCCCCATCGTTCCGGCCCACACGTCGCCAGTATTTTTGTCGAGCGTGAGTGAGAGCACGGCCTGGTGCGCCAAGCTATGTTCCTTTGCGTCTGGGTTGGGACGAAAGACCTTCCACGTGCCGTTGTCGTAGAGCCCCAGACCGTTGTCGGTGCCGACCCATATGCGATGGCTATCCACGAGGACGCAGAAGACGTGATTGTCGGGAAGACCATTGGCGGTGGTGAAGTTCTCCCAGCGGAACATCGGCATGTCCTGGGCGGCCGCCAAGGATGCGGTGACCAACAGCGCCAATGCGAACCACGATTTCGTCTTCATAACGTTTTTAGATATTCGATGAGATCGTTCAATTCATCTTTAGTCAGATCGTTGGTGACGCCGTGAGTGTCTTTGGGGTTGTAGATCGTCCAGATTTCTTCCAGTGACTTCGCGGAGCCGTCGTGAAGATATGGTGCCGAGTACGCGACGTTCGGCAACTGCGGGACGTCGATCACCGGGGAGCGGTCGGTTAACTTGCCTGTGCCGACATTGATCTGCTTTTGGTTGGTGTATTTCGGTCCATTGTGGCAATACGTACACTGATTAGCTTCTGCGATAGCTTCGCGCTTCTTGGTCGTCGTCCTCTCGAAAATAGCCTTGCCGCGCTCCTGGTCCGGCGTCAGTTCCCCGTTAGCCAGTCGATTGCGGTTTGGGCGGTAGGGGAGTGAGTAAACGAAGGTCACAAGGTCCGTGAGTTGCTGCTGGGTGAAGCTTTGCGAGCGGAAGAAGAACTTCTCAGTGCGCGGGCCGCACTCGGTCGGCATGTCAGCATTCCCGCCATTCCACTTGAAAGGCTCTGTGCCGGCGAGGTTCTCGAGCGAGCGGTTGTCGACGATATCTTTGCCGAAGCCGTCAGGCTCGAGATCCCACTGCAGACCGTCGATGGTGGCATCAAGGTGGCAGTTGGAGCAGCCGAATTGGCCTTGGAACGAAAACTCCGCTGTGTAGAAGAGGCGCTCACCGCGACGGAGGGCGTCGACGTTCTTCGGGCCGCCCAGGTCAATCGTTGAGATCATCTTCTGCGTTTCGATATCGATCACACTGAGGGTGTCGTCCAGGCGATTGGCAACGTAGAGCCGCTTGCCATCGGGCGAGAGGGCAACGCCCCGAGGATTGTGGCCGACTGGAATTCTTGCGGTGACATATTCTGCCGAGGCCGATAGATCATTGGCGAAAGATTGACGGCGCGTGCGGACGGTTTTGAGCAATTGGGGAACGTCAATCGCGGTCACGCTCTGAGACCCTGCCGTGGTCAAAAAGATCTTCGACTTGTCCGGCGTGATCGCGACTCCCCACGGGAGAGCATAGTAGCGGTCGAGTTCGTCGATGGGAATCTGGACGATGCCGCCGATGTCGTCTCCAAACAAGGTCAGCGAGTCGCCGAAGACGGCGCCATGTTCCACGTGTGCCAGGGGAATTAGGTTTTTCGGCCTCAGTTGAGCCACGGCAACAAGCTTTCCATCCGCCGAGGCCGCCACATGAAACATGCCTGCCACGTTGTGAAGGGCCTTGCGGTCGACCACTTTGCGAGTGGAGGTGTCGATGATTGTGATCTCAGAATCAGGCTCGCTGCGGAACGCGCCCGGATTCGGATAGATGTGCGTGCAGTAGATCCATTTGCCATCTGGCGAAAGGGCAAGATAGCTGGCGCCGCGTCCGGCAAGCAGGCGCTTGATTTCGACTCCGCTCGAGAGGTCGATGACAGAAATGTCGCTGCTGAGCCGGTTTGCGACGTACAGGGTCGCCCCAGATTTGTCGAGAACCGCTCCGGCTGGCTCAAATCCGGTCGGCAGAGTTTGCACGACTTCGCGAGAGGACGTGTCGATAACTGAGACCGAATCGGACGAGGCGTTGGTTACATAAAGTCGACGGCCATCGGGCGAGAGAGCAATGCCTCGAGGAACATGCCCCACATGGATGCTGCCGACGACCTTGGCGGAAGCGGGATCGACAACACGCACTTCGTCGCTGTCCTGACACACCACGTAGAGCCAATGCCCGTCTGGAGAAAACGTCATCTCGATGGGCGACAGATAACGCTCTTTCACCAGCGCGCCCGATTGATTGGAAGCGGGCTTCGCCGCGATGGCGAGCAAAGTGACCGCGAGGATGCCCACAAGCTTCGGTAGCTGCCGGAAGGCAGCATGGGAGATCTGAAAGCTGATCGTGCTCACTGGCATTAGGGCTCCTCCACCGTGAGCACACGGTCGACGGCAAGACTCTCCAGGACCTGCTCCTGACCGCTCGGCCAATGGATTGTGAGCTTGTCGGCTTTCGTGGCTGTGCCGAGTCCAAAATGAATGCGGCCATCATCTTGCGAGAGGTACCCAGAGCCGGCGAAGCGCTCGGCGACCAGTTTGCGGCCACCGGTTAGCAGTTCCAGGTGCGCGCCGATGCCGTCGCGGTTGCTCTTCTTCCCTTTCAACTTCACGGTGAGCCAGTGATTGCTATTCTGAGTGACATTGTGCAGTAGCGTGGCGGGGGCGCCGAGGTTTACGACGAAGGCATCCACCTTGCCATCGTTGTCGTAGTCGGCGAAGCAGGCGCCGCGGGAGACGGTCTTAACGCCAAGTACGGGTCCGCCGTCAGGCGAGACATCGGCGAACTTTCCATTGCCCAGTCCGCGAAACAACGAATGCTCTTGGGGAACCAGGTGGATGAGGCCGCCATGGAAAATCATGATGTCGAGCCAGCCGTCGTTGTCGAAGTCGTAGATGCCGGTGCCCCAGCTGGTGTACTGCGCGGTAGCCTGAGAGATTCCCGAGCTTGGCCCGATATCTTCGAATCCGTTCTGTCCCGTATTGCGCATCAGGCGGTTGTATTTGGAATCGGTGACCAGGAGATCGATTCGGCCGTCGCCATCAACGTCGGCGAATACCGGACCCATCGCTGAGGTGCTCTCGCCGTTCTGGCCGTAGGCAACGCCGATATCCCCGGCTACTTCTTCGAACGTTCCGTCGCGCTTGTTGTGAAAGAGGAAATTCTCGGTCTTATCGTTCGCGACGTAGATGTCGGGAAAGCCATCACCGTCGTAGTCTGCGGCCGTAATGCCCATCGTGCGACCTTTGTACGCGCCGATTCCTGACTTGTCGGTCACATCGGTGAATGTGCCGTTGCAGTTGTTGTGGTAGAGACGATTGGTGTCACCCGCATAATCCAGTGGCCCGGGATAGTTGTCTGCAGAGTAGAAGTTGCGATATTTGGGGTCGAATTTGACGTAGCGGCCGACGAACAAATCGACACAACCATCGCGATCGTAGTCGAGCCAGGCAGAGCCGATTGACCAGCCGTCGACCTGGATGCCTGCCTTGGCGCTCACGTCGGTGAATGTGCCGTCGCCATTGTTGTGATAGAGAATGGCTTTGCCGTAGCCGGTGACGAAGAGGTCGATGAAACCGTCATTGTCATAATCGGCTGCAATCGCGGCCATGCCATAGATGTTCGCTGCGACTCCGGCCTTGTCGGTGACGTCTGTGAATGTTCCGTCACCGTTGTTGCGGTAGAGATGGTTGTGGGGCGGAGTTGCGGGTGGCTGCTTCAGGGGATAGGGGTGAATGCCGTCTTCGAGCGGCTTGCCGCTGGCTACATAGAGATCGGGAAACCCGTCGTTGTTGTAATCGAACCAGACGCAGCCGGCACCGGTGCTTTCGAGCAGTGATCCCAGCTTCTGCGAGCCGAAGTTGTGCGTGAACTGAATACCCGATGTGCCGGTAGCATCTTCGAATCGAATGGGTGCCGGCGCGCTGGCTTGCTGCGCTTGCGCGAACAGCACGGAGGAGAGCAACAATATTGAGATCAACCTCAAGCTAGTGTCCTCCTGCGCTCTGGGCGCTGGTTCCGGTCAGGTCCGCAGGGGTGGTAGATTTCAACAGGATCTGTGGAACCGCATTCTCCGGTGCTGTCTCCGGTCCGGCGTGGCATCCCACGCACACGCGCTGCTCGCCACGGCGCATCCAGAAATATCCGGCTTCACGCTTCAGTCTGTTGCCGGAAGCATCGATAAGTTCGAATTGCAGAGGCTGCTCGCTTGGAACCTGAACAAAGAATGATCCGTCCCGCTCGACCGCGGCCGTTCCGAGCAACCGGGGATGTCCTGAATCATCGCGCGTGTAGAGTCGAACCGAGTGAATTGCACCCGCAGGAATTTGGAATTTCGAGGTGTAGGCGTTCAGGCAGAGCAGGTTCGCATTCGGCCAATCATGCAAGCCGGATGGATGTCGGTTCGGAATGGGCCGTGGCATAAGCAGAAGCGGCTCCACGACACTCGCCCCCTCCTCGGCGAGCACGGGTTTCAGATCACCCCCACCCGGGGCCCATCGCACGACCCGGAATGAGGCTTTCGCGTCGGGCCGCCATGCCATCAGCCATTCGCCCGCGGCGGTTTCGGCAATATCCCCGGCGTATTCCCCAGCGGGTGCGGAGACGCTAATTTGCTGGGCCCGCGCGGAAGTGAATCTCGCCAGACCATACGGCGTCGCGAAGACCGTGTCACCAGAACTCTGTTGCCTGGCCGCGTGCCGAGATGCTCCGTGGTCACAGCGGTATGACTCAATTCCGCTGCCATCGGAATACACTGTGTAGATTTCAGGAATGCCTTCTAAGCCCAGAGGGTAGGAGGATTCAAACAGAATGCGCCCGTCCCGAAGCACGTCCGTCGGCAACGAGTTGGAAGAACTGTAAGTCAGGTCGAGCGTTTTATGACTGCCCAGTTCCTTGGTCTCGATGACGAATCTTCCAGCAATCTTTCGCGCATAGACGACACGATCCTCTGGAAGATAGATCGGCCGTATGCAATCCTCGGGAAACGATGTAATCGGGCGAGGCGATCCTCCTGCAAGAACGACTTCCCAGATCTGCCAGTGATCGCTAGCACGAGCTTTGCCCGCGAACAATACCTTCTCACCGTCGAACGAAATAGATGGATCGGCCGAAGCGGCGAAATTCGGCGCCAGCAGATGCCGCCCGCTTTCATTGCTCACGAACATCTGGGCGCCGGAGGGGAACCGGTCCGCACCATGAAGCCAAGCCATAGGTTCAAAGACTTTCGCGACGGTGTACAGAAAGGGAGTGACCGTGGCTGTGGTCTCAGCCGCTGGCGTTGTCGGCCCGGAGGCGATAAGCAGGAGAATAAGAGCTAGGAAGCAACGCAGCACTAATCTGCTCCTCCTGCGACGAGAAGTTGCGGGCGGAGTTCCCGGGATTCCTGCTGCAACTCGAGGTAGGGCTGCAGATCGCTCATCATCCGGCGGAATTCACTGAAATTCAGGGATTGATTGCCATCGCTCATGGCGCTCTCCGGCACGGGATGCACCTCGACCAGCAGTCCATCCGCACCGACAACGGCGGCTGCACGCGAGAGCACGGGCACCAGGCTGCGAACGCCCGCGGCGTGGCTGGGATCGACAATGACGGGAAGATGCGAGACCGTCTTCAAAACCGGTACGGCAGCGATATCGAGCGTATTCCGCGTCGCCGTCTCGAAAGTGCGGATACCGCGCTCGCACAGAATGATTTGCGAGTTGCCCGCCATGGCGATGATCTGCGCCGATCGCAGAAGTTCTTCGAGCGTGGCAGTCATGCCGCGCTTCAGTAGAACGGGTCTTCCACATCCGCCCAAAGCCCACAGCAGCGCGTAATTCTCCATACTTCGCGTGCCCACTTGCATGATGTCGGCGTATTCGGCGATGAGGTCGACGTCTTCCTCACTCATCACCTCGGTGATGATCGCAAGGCCAGTTTCTTCGCGCGCCTTGCGGAGGATCTTGAGTCCTTCCACGCCCAACCCCTGGAACGCGTAGGGGGATGATCGCGGCTTGTAAGCGCCCCCTCGCAGGATGCGTGCGCCAGCCTGAGCGACGGCTTCGGCCGTCTGCAGCAATTGCGCCTCAGACTCCACAGCGCAGGGTCCGGCCATGACCACGAAATCACTGCCGCCGATCTCGATGTCGCGGACCTGAACGACACTGCGGTGACATTCGTCGGTCTTGGCGACGAGATCGAAGCAGGAGAATTGTCCATTCCACTTCGGATTCATGTGCGCGGCCATTCTAGTAAGCCGGGGAAGCGCGATCTCTAATAAGAATCTGCTAGAACACGCGAAAACAGCGGGGTTTCAGCGGATCAGTCGATCTTTCGCCGGGCTAAGTTCTTTTTATCGATGAGGAAGGAAGACTCTTGTGATTTAAATCACACATCAGTGAGACGGTGCGCACACTTCCGCGTGTGACAGCAACCTATGCGGTCTGGACGAATGAGGGTTCTCCGCTACGTGCCTGTGACCTCGAAGCGCAGGACTTCGCAGCGGCGCACGGCCGAGAGACGATCCCGCGCGCCGAGTTTGTGCATGATGTTATGGACGTGGTTTTTGACTGTCTGCTCCGAGATGCTCAACTGGCTGGCAATCTCTTTGTTAGTGAGTCCGTCACGCAGCAGCGTCATCAATTGCTGTTCCCTGCGACTGAGCCCGAGTTCCGTGCCCCATGAAATGGAGGACACGGTGTTTGGTGGGCGGGAGGCATAGCGGAACAAAGCCGCAGTTAAGGATGGTGGACAGATTGCCTCTCCCGCGGCCACCGAGCGAATGGCGGACACCAGTTCGATTGCCGACGCGTCTTTCAGCACATATCCGACGACTCCTTCGCGAATGGCTCGCAAGAACGTCAGTTCATCGGCATCCATGTCCACCATAACGAGCTTCACATCTGGAATAGCTGACCGGATAGTGGAAATGAGCTGGGCACTAGAGCGGGAGAGTCCAATCGAATCAAGCACAATGATGGCCGGCGTGGTGGCCATGATTTGCTCGTGGATGTCGGGAGTATAGGAATTGGACCCTACCACTCGGATTTCGTTTTTCTTAGCGAAAACGCGTAGCAGCGCTTCGCGCAAAAGACGGTTCTCTGCGAGGACGAAAACGTCCACGATCGCCAACGAACTCATGATCAACCTCTGAGAGTCGCGGTAGCACGGTCGCTCCCCCTTAGGCGCCCTTGCTTAGATTCGCCAGTAGAACGCAGTTGCGGTAAGAAAGTTGCCGAAAAGAATAAATAAATTTCATATCGTTAGCATATCGTTTTACTCGGTAAGCCAGTGATATCGTTAAAAATTGGCCCATTTGACGGGTGCCCGCGATCACAGACGACTGGTCCAAGGCCCAATGTCTCCCGGTTTGCACGCCGATCTAAGAGGCTGCACAAGGACCTCGGGGCCAGATCCATCATATTGTTCAGAATCCCCCTGAAGCGACTCGAAATCCTGATGCATGCGAATTGAAATCGAGATGCCCCGCGTCGCATCGAGTCCGGGCGAAGCGGCATTGTCAGTCCTGTGGTCAGGTGTAGGAGTTAGTTGCCCCCCCTACAAATTAGACGAAGAACGCCGATGCATAATCACCCATCGCTTTCGGGTTGTTTCGTTAGGTTAACAATTCCGATCTGGCTCGTCTGACGAATCAGCTACGAGTTTCACCCGATCCGGAACTCGTTGAATCACCCACCCGTAATATTTTTTCGAAGTATGCCGATAAATATTGCACCGGATGCGCTAACCGCGCTTCTGGGTCGGCCATCCAACATTTGCGCTTTTGTGGCAGGGCGTTAAGGAGAGAGCCTATGAACAACACTGACTTCATCCACAGCGAGAGCCGGCCCAACGCAACCTCACCGTGTGAACACTGCCTGGGAACCCTTGAGCATGAGCCCTGGTGCGTAATCCGCGATCCCAAAGTGCAATATGCCTACGCAATCGTCAATGACCCTTGCGCTCTAACGTATAGGGATTCGCTCATCCTGCACTCCCTTGGAGTTACCTGGCGCAACCAAACACGCTAAGGCTTTCGCGACACACAGACGGAAAACGTTTCTATGGAGCGTGACTTCCGGCCCTTACGGAGGTCGACTCCAGTTCCAGAACGCCCGGTCCAGAGGGGGCCGGCACGCTGGCTGAGAGAACTTTGCTGCGCTTAGCAGATGGTGTGGCACTAACTTCCCCAACGACTTACCACTCTGCTCAGGGTTTAGTTTCGATTAATACCAGCCCCTGCGACGGGATACGCAGCCTCACCGACGCATCCTTCACTTCATGCGTCTCTGGGGGAGCGAGCTTCCCGGCGGCCCGGAGTTTCTCGATCTGTTGCTTCGTCGGATATCGCGGAGATCCCATGGCTTCATATGCTTTCTGGACATCGCCATGATCTGGATCAAGATGCGTCACCTGCATGCTCGAAACGCGGGCGTGCGCAAACCGCAACTCCACCTCCTTCGCCGGTCCTAGTGTCCCCGGATCGGCGATGTTCCATACTGCAATCGCCAGGGTCCCGTCCTTGCGCCGAGTAACCAGGACGTCGTCTGAGGAGGCGGCAAGCCTTTGCTCGCCAAGCCGGTGCAGCAGCAGAAATGCATTGAACGATGGTTTGGGAATGCCATCTTCCGCGAGCAAGCCGAAACCACCATAGAATGGCTGCTTGACGACGCCCTGCTCCTCGAATACATCCGAGAACGTCCAGTAAGACATCTCGTTCACCAGGCCGTCGCATTGCCGGATCGTATCCGCGAGCCATGGGCCCATGTAGGGCGCATCTGTGACGTCCGGCTCGTTCCCGTAGCTGGCATTGAACTCAGACCAGATCAGCGGCAACGTCGGCATCGCAGACGACTTAATCTGATCGTGCACTTTGCCGATCGCGCGACAGACCATGCGGTTGCGTGGAATTTGCTCGTGCGTACCGAACACATCCTCAGCCTTATCGTTCCCGTAGACGTGCGAGGAAACGAAATCCACCGGAATCTTGTTGTCGGCGCAGTGCTTTATGAATGCGTCCGCCCATGCTGCCTGGGCGGTAGCAGGTCCGCCAACCCGCAATCTGGGACTCACCCCTTTCAGATCGTGGGCCGTGTGATCGTACAGTTCGAAGTACGTTGCCTGATGCGGTTCGCCTGTCCAGAAATCAAGGTTTGGCTCATTCCACACTTCGAAATACCACTGCGAGACTTCGTCGATTCCGTAGCGCTCGACGAGGTGCTTGGCGAACTGGGTGATCATGCCGTCCCACTTGCTGTAATCCTTGGGAGGAGAAACGTTCTGCTTGTACCAGAACGCGTGCAGCGCATCCTTGTTCGAGGCCAACTTCTTGGGCATAAAGCTTAACTCGACGAAAGGACGCACTCCGTTCGCCAGCAGGGCCTCGTAAATCTGATCCACATAAGAAAAGTTGAGAACGGGATTGCCCTGTGCGTCTTCGTCGTACACACCAACCTCGTCATGAAAAATGGCATGGAAGCGGATGTAGTCCATGCCCGTGACTTCCTTCACGTCGCGCAGGTCCTGCCGGTAACTCTCGCGCAGCGAAAGAATGGCGCGCCCCGAACCGAAGATGTGCTCCCAGAAATGTGGAAGAGCATGGGCCTCGGCCGCGCCATCGATGGTCACCGTTTCTTTTGTCGCCTGCGCAGCCGCGGGAATAATGTAGAGAGAAAGACTTAAAGACAAAAGTAGAGATGAAAGAAGTCGTCTGGTCATCAGAGCCTTGTCTAGCGCGGAATCAAGCGTGAGGAAATAAGATCAAGAATGCGGGTTGTCTCGACGGCCCACCGCGCCTTAAAAAGATTCGGGCGGCGACGTCGTAACATCGCCGCCCCAGTAAAGATAGCACCTTAGAAGCTCATGCGGGCTTGCAAATTCCAGCACGCGGCCCTGCAAGCCATTGATCGCCGTGCCGAACAGCGGATTCGCCACTGGCGTGACAGTGGCGCAGATAGGCGGACCGCAATCTGGAGTAACTGACCACGGTCGAGGCGCTCCCGAATGTGAATGGCGCCAGGTTCGAATAGATATGCGGTGGGCTTTGATTGGGGAGAATTGTAGGCAGACCATTGGCGGGATTCAGCGGTGTAATCAGGGCTGAATTCGCTGGACGCAATGTTTCGGTGATTGGGTTGATGATATTCAGAACGCGGCCTATCATCGCCCCCAGTTGACGACCGTGCGCCAGCCACTGAAGAAAATGAGAACGATTGCGCCGAAGCGTTGTTGCGCAGAATCGCCCGTCCCGACGACGACAGCTATCCAGGGCAAATTGTGATCGAGCCAGAACTGGTGGTCCGCAAGTTGACGACTGCTGTCAGCAACGATTAGGCTTGAGGGTTAGTACTCCGCGCGGCCGGTTCTCACTCTTCCACATCCCGGGTTATTTCAATTAGGACGTACCGACTCTTCTTGGTCGGTTCGTAACACGGGCTGAAGGAGTGCACAAAGCCGCGCCGGGCCCGATTCATTCTTTGCAGTTCGTAGCGCTCCCGCGCATCCTCGATGGTCAAGAAGCCTTCGCGTGGAGACAGGGTGTACTGCACGCGAACCGTGCGCTTCGCCCTCGGGTCCCACCAGCACTGCGTTTCGCGGACGAAGTATCCAGGTTGCCCATCGACGTTTTGCTCTCCCAATCTCAGTTCGTAGAACTCCTGTCGCCAGGCCGTAGTCTGAGGAATCTTCGTTTTATAGAGTGTTTCAATCATGACTTGGGGTACTTGAGGTCTGAGTGATTGTACTAAAATCACCCACGACCGCAGTCTGGAAGCCACTTCTTCGCCATGGCCATGGTTCTGGAATCGTCCGAGAAAAGACTTCCGAGTGGAACTACAAAGCCAAACAATATAAATTGAGGCGCATGCGGAGTCCCGGCGTTCTCTCTTTTCCTGTTCTCGCTACTATCATCGTCGCATCAGGATTCGCTCTGCGCACGGCGTGGGCACATCCCAAGAGCAGTTCCTCGCCGGTGGCGCGGGATTGGTCTGTGTACGGCGGATCCCCGGAATACCAGCACCACTCGTCGCTGGCCCAGATCAATCGCTCCAACGTGAAACAACTTCAGGTCGCCTGGAGCTACGACACCGGCGAGCAAGGCGGACTGCAAACCAGTCCTCTGATGGTCGACGGAGTGCTATACGGGATCAGCCCGACTCAACGAATCTTTGCGGTGGATGCCGCCACTGGGAAAGAACTCTGGAAGTTCGACTCGGGGATCAAGGGCATGCAACCGGACCGGGGACTCGCGTACTGGACTGACAAGGACGACAAGCGGATCCTCGTCGGCGTCATGAACTTCCTCTTTGCGCTCGACGCGAAGACAGGCAAACCGATTCCATCTTTCGGATCCGACGGCCGCGTCGATCTGCAGGAAAATCTGGGGCGCGAGCCTCGATTCCAGTCGATCTCTCTGACCAGCCCCGGAATTGTCTACAAGGATCTGATCATCGTCGGCGGCCGCAATCCTGAAACCTTACCTGCCCCGCCCGGGGACATCCGCGCGTACGACGTTCGCACCGGCAAGCTGCGCTGGTCTTTTCACACCATTCCTCACCCGGGAGAATTCGGTTACGAAACCTGGCCAAAAGATGCCTGGAAGACGAGCGGCGCCGCCAACAACTGGGCCGGCATGGCCCTTGATCGTCAGCGGGGAATCGTCTACGTTCCGACAGGCTCGGCCGCGTCCGATTTCTATGGCGCCGATCGCGTAGGCGACGACCTGTTCGCGAACTGTCTGATCGCCTTGAATGCAGAAACGGGAGAACGAGTCTGGCACTTCCAGGCGGTCCGGCACGACTTATGGGATCGCGATTTCCCCTCCGCGCCAGTGCTGATTACATTGAAACGCGATGGCAAGCCCGTCGATGCTGTCGTTCAGACAAGCAAACAGGGCTTCCTTTTTATATTCGATCGGGCCACGGGCAAGTCCCTGGTCCCGATCGAGTACCGTAAGTATCCCGCAAGCGTTCTTCCGGGTGAAGTTGCTTCCGCCGAGCAGGGTCTGCCAACCTGGCCCGCGCCCTACGCACGGCAGAATCTCACCGAGGACATGCTGACGAGTCGCACTCCGGAGGCTCATCAGTGGGCTGCAGAACGGTTCAAAGCTTCGATTCACGAAGGCCAGTTCGTTCCCTTCCGAGTGGGAGCCGAAACGATTGTGTTCCCCGGCTTTGACGGCGCAGCGGAGTGGGGAGGCCCCGCCGTGGATCCTGACACAGACATCATCTACATCAACTCCAATGAGATGGCATGGACCGCTTCCCTCTTCGAAGACAAAGGAGAACGTGGCGCCAAGGCGATCTACTTGAGCCAGTGCGCAGTCTGCCACGGCGAGAATATGCGTGGCGCGCCGCCTGATATTCCTGCTCTTGACGGAATCGGCAACCGCAAGAGCCCCGCAGACATCGCTGCGGCGATCCGCGGCGGCAAGGGGCGCATGCCGGGATTCCCGAATCTTTACGAAAACCAACTCAACGGCTTAGTGGAATTGCTGCTGACCGGCGAGAACAAAGAACTCTCAAGTTCCGGCCCGCCGCAGCCTACCATGAAATACCGCCTCACGGGCTACCGCCGGTTCCTCGATCCTGACGGCTACCCCGCCATCGCGCCGCCTTGGGGGACACTCAACGCCATCGACCTTAACACAGGCGAGTACAAGTGGAAGATCAACTTCGGGGAATATCCCGAACTCGCGGCTAAAGGAATGAAAGAAACCGGATCAGAAAACTACGGCGGCCCGATCGTCACTGCAGGTGGCCTGCTCTTCATCGGCGCAACCAACTACGATAAGAAATTCCACGCGTTCGATAAGTCCACGGGAGAGCTCCTGTGGGAGACCACCCTGCCCTTTGCAGGAAACGCCACGCCGATCACTTACGCCGTGAACGGCCGACAATTCATCGTGATTGCTGCTGGTGGTGGAAAAGACCCAAAATCGGGATCCGGCGGAGTTTACGTGGCCTTCGCGCTGCCGCAAGAGGGCAAGAAGTGATGAGATCGAAGGTTGCGTACTTAAGCCTGCTGATATTCGCAATGAGCGCAACTGCCTCGACCCAGGATTCGAAATTTCCTCCCGCCGAACAGCAGATTCCCGTGCCGGAATGCTTGACCATGCGAGGCTTGTGGGAGGGTGGCTCAAAGGCGTGCACACAAAATGAGCACGAGGCCTGGCTGGCCGACATTAGGCACTGGCGCAACGAGCGCCGCATTCGAATCGGCTATAACGGATCCCGTTACGATCTTCCCGCGCTGCAATGGACCCAGTCCTCCTTCATTCAGCCGCAGATGATGGTGCACGACCGATACTTCTATGACCCCATCGCGGGCAAGTACACGGTGGATCGTTATCTCGACGATCTCGAGAAGCGATACGGCGGGATCGACGCCGTGCTGATCTGGCCCACCTACCCGAACATGGGCATTGATAACCGCAACCAGCACGACATGATTCGCAGCATGCCCGGCGGCGTTACCGGCGTGAAACAAATGATCGCCGATTTCCATCGTCGAGGCGTTCGCGTTCTTTTTCCGATGATGATGTGGGACCAGGGAACACGCGATCCCGGAATGCCGTGGCCCTACGCTATTGCAACTCTGATGGCGGAGATCGGCGCCGACGGCATCAATGGCGACACCCAGGATGGCGTCCCACTGGCATTCTCACTCGCCGCTGACGAGGCTGCTCATCCCCTTGTTTTTGAGCCGGAGGGCGGCCCCTCCGATGAAGCACTTGCATGGAACGTTATGACCTGGGGGCAATATCAATTTCCCTTTACGCCTCTGGTCGACAAATACAAATGGCTTGAGCCCCGCCATATGGTCAACATCTCTGATCGATGGAAGCGCGATAAAACCGACGATCTACAGTTTGCATTCTTCAATGGCGTAGGTTGGGAGAGCTGGGAGAACATCTGGGGCATCTGGAACGGGATCACTCCGCGCGATGCCGAAGCGACTCGCCGTGTCGCCACCATCGAGCGAGCCATCGCGCCTTTCCTGGCGAGTAAGATTTGGGAGCCCATGGCTCCGATGCTTCGCTACGGTGTCTACGCCAGCCGCTGGCCGATGGGAGAGCAAGCCGTTTGGACGATTGTGAATCGCAATGAATACCCAGTCGAAGGAGATCAAATCGAGATTCGCGCCACGCCTGGCATCCGCTACTTCGATCTATACCACGGAGTAGAGCTGAATCCCGAAACCCGATCCGGTGAACGAACCGTGCTCACCTTCCCCATTGAGGCGAAAGGATACGGCGCCGTGCTGGCCACGAACACAGCGCCCGATCCAAAGATCGTCTCTTTGATGTCGACCATGAAAAATCTCTCAGCCACTACCCTCTCGACCTACTCGCACGAATGGAAAGTCTTGCCTCAGCAAATTGTTCCCATTCAGGCGACCAAGGCGGCGACCACCGCTCCTGCCGGGATGATCAAAATCCCCGAAGCAGATTTTACTTTTCGCGTATCTGGAATCGAGATCGAAGGGTTCAACGACGTGGGTGTAGACGTTCAGTATCCCTGGGAGGACTCTCCCCGGCGCTTCCACCAACACACGATCCATGTGAGTTCGTTTTACGTCGACAAATTCCCGGTCACGAATGCCGACTTCAAGAAGTTTATTGACGCCACTCACTATCACCCGAAAGATGATCTTGATTTCCTTCGCGATTGGAAAGATGGAGTCTATCCGAGCGGATGGGAAAACAAGCCGGTCACGTGGGTCTCTCAGGAAGATGCGCGAGCCTACGCCGCGTGGGCAGGAAAGCGGCTGCCTCACGAATGGGAGTGGCAATACGCCGCTCAGGGACCAGATGCGCGCCTTTATCCTTGGGGCAATGAATGGCAGCCGGCAGCAGTGCCGTTTCCCGATCAATCCCGCAACATGCGCGGCCCCGATGCTGTCGACGCTCACTCCGAAGGTGCGAGTCCGTTTGGCGTGATGGATCTGGTCGGCAATGTGTGGCAATGGACCGAAGAGTTCGTCGATGAGCACACCCGCGCCGCGATCGTCCGCGGCGGAAGCTATTATCAGC
Organism: uncultured Acidobacteriota bacterium; assembly: GCA_963836945.1. Classification (GTDB taxonomy): domain Bacteria; phylum Acidobacteriota; class Terriglobia; order Terriglobales; family Acidobacteriaceae; genus Sulfotelmatobacter. Next base: position 117,299 of record CAWILL010000012.1, on the reverse strand, counting down.
CGCAAGGCTCAATCTGGTACTTCCCTCAAACGTACAAACTGAACGAGCACGGCAAGCTTCTGCTGATGTCTCCCAGTACGGATCGCTCGGCTGCTCTCGGTTTCCGCTGTGTCGCAGACGCGCGGTGAGCATTTGCCAGTTCGACCTACTGGTCTGGCAACCCCCGCGTAACGCAGCCTCGGTTTGCTGGGCTTCGTAAATCCGGGTGCCGAATGCACAGTTTCAACTGGCCTGCGAGCGTGCCTGTTGCACCATTTCCACCAATACTTTCCGAGTTTCAGCCGGATTGCTTGCCTCTCTCAGGAATGCGATTCGCGCACCACGCAAGCCATCCGGGGTCTTCACGCGGACATGAAAACCAAGGCGATCGACTGCAGTCATCGTTGCTTCCGTTGACTCAATGCGAGCAAATGTCCGGGCAAGCAAGACAAGCGCATCCTTGTGATCGGCGTTCATGTGCTGAATGATATCGCCCGTTGAGTCAGCAAGCGGATCTGGTTGACTGCGGTCATAATCGGATGCTGATATCCAGCCCATCACCCCGAAGCCGCCCACGTAGTACACATCAATGACGTCCATGCGGTAGAACGAAAAGTCTTCAAAATCTACCCAATACCTGCTATTGGCGTGACGCTCGAGATAGAGCTTGCGCGCCTCGGCCAACTCGGTGTTCGGTACCGGCAGAACATTTCCTACTATGGTGACCCTCGACGCGCCGAGCGGTTCACCCTCGGTGTCTTGCTGGGTAACAAGCAGGCTGGCGCGGGGGTCGGCCTGCAAGTTCTGCGTGTGCATGGCCATTGTGCTGATCAGGAAGATAGGACGGCCGCGATCGTCCAGCCCGTAGGGCATCATTGAACCGAACGGGAAACCCGGCTGTTTTCGCGACAGGGTTGACAGGCTACCCATGCGGCCCAAATACATTAATGTGCGCGCACGCTCCGCGAACGTGGGCTCGGGGACCGGAGGCTGGTCGCTCGCTGGCCCAGGCCCGGCATGTTTTCTGCTGGAAGAAGTTGTCATTCGTGGCCTTCTCCTATGTTTCTTCGTCGGGCGGACCTGCGGCGCCGGCGAGATCCTGAGGCTTAATCTTCTCGACATTGAATCTCGCCGCCCGCTCTCGCATCGTCTTGAGCACCTCTTCGAGTGGAGGCGGTTCGCCCTTAATCCAACGCAGCGGGTTGACCCGGGCTACCACGAATGAGCGCAGGTACGGGCTGACGAGACCACGTTCTTTCAGCTTCTTGACCGCTGCCACAACTTTCTCCTCGAGGTCGAGCACCATCGTGGCCCGTTTCTCGTGATCCTTGACGGCAGTCCGCAGCGGCTCATCGGTAAAGACCTCCAGCCGCCGGAGAATCGGATGGTAAGCGCCACCACCGAATCGCGGGACGCGTTCATAGCAGACGCCAAGAGTAACTAGGGCGGCCTGGTCGAGGTAGAACGCGAACTGGGACTCGGGACGCGTCGCATCTTCGTCCACGAGACCACGGTAGATGCGGATGACCTCCAGTGAGCGTTCCTTGAGGTTGTGAGCCTTCTCCGTATTCAGCGCGAGGATCTGCCATGCTATCTCGCGGTCAGCCACAACGAGCGCAGTGATTGATTTCGCCCCCAGGCGGCGCATCGCTTCGAGGCGATGCCGGCCGTTGGGAGTCCAGAACCCGACCCGCGGGGCGAGAACTGCGATGATCGGATCGAGAAAACGCCCTGTCTTATTGATGACATCAGCCAGCCGTTTGTGGTGGGCGTCGGAGAGATCTCGCTGGAAGGGCGTTGGTTCGACCGCATCGATCGGCAGGACGCACAGCAATACCGGATGACCGGCAAGCGGTTCCTTGTACGATCCAACAACGCAGCCGCCGGCTTTGGAGATTGCTTCTGCGGCTTCGGCTGCAGCTCCTGTCGGCTGCTCGAGTCGGCATTCGGCTGGGCCGAGGCCCTTCGTCCCGGGTTTGGCTTTGCGAGCCCGCCGCCGGGCCGGTGCACGCTTGACCATAGCAGAGAACTCTACTCCAGTTTCCGCATCGACGTCCTCAATCTCCAACCACCGACACCCCGACCGCGCACTCTAGGAACCCGTGGCCGCGTCTTTGTTGACCCTGCTTGCCGTAAATTCTAGAAGATGTTATGCCACCCTTGTGGTTTCGAATTTCTATTCTGCGCTTGCGACTGCGGTCCTCTTCCTGCACGGGCTGTTCATTTTTTGGGTGATCTTCGGCGCTCTACTGGTACGCTCACGCCCGGTCCTTCGCTGGTTGCATATCGCTTCTCTTATCTGGGGAATCCTTACGGAACTGCTTCCGTGGCCGTGCCCTTTAACTCTGTTAGAGAACTGGCTTGAAGCCAGGGCAGGCGTCGAGCCATACAAGGGCGGATTTCTGCTGCACTATCTTGACCGCCTTGTCTACCCGGATGTCTCTCCCACCGTTCTGACGGTAGCAGGCGTATTCGTATGCGCTTTGAACCTTGCGTTCTATGCCCGGCAAATCTGGTCAACGCTCCACATTCGTTCGGCGAAATGAAATCAAATTCCACGGGAGCGGCTATATTATTCGACAACAAACGTCGACGCCCGAGGGGCCATTAGAACTACACCCGCGACGCTACCATCAATAGTCCTAGCGAAAAGCAGGCATGCGTTGAAGCGGATTTGCCGCTCGCCCGGCCATTACATACCAAGAGGTCGCTCCGATGTGAAGGAATGGGAAGTAGTTGAACCCAAACCCGGTGTTCAGGATGCTCGTTGCGGCCGTGATGCCCTGGCCTACAACGAGCGGCTGGCCATTAGCTGTCTGCCCCGTGCCCAGGCTGTTTTGCGCAACCTGCAGATTCTCGAGCAGAGCAGCGGCGAGAGCCACATCGCCGTGAAAGCTTGGAATGTCACTTTTGTCTGGCAAGCGGCGTTGCAGCAAGGCGGCGATCAAGTGGCTGGTGCCTTCAAGCCAGACCGCGTCGGCATCCACCGTATTGTCTCCCAGCACGGTTCCGAGTTTGCTCAGGCTGGCATAGGTCATGCCCGACACTCGTAGCCGCAAACTCCCGTTGACGCCCCATCCATTGTTGAACGCAAAGGTTGTGTCAGTGGTCGCGAGATTGGTTTTTACCCAATCAAGCGTGACCGCAAAATTGGGGTCCTGAAATGCCAGATACGACCACGTCTGAACATCTTCCGGACTGTTATTGAAGAAAATGTGCGTCGGATCTGAAGTGCCGGTCCAGAAGTGTCCGGAGGGCGCATCGAACATAGCTTCCACAAACGCTCTGGCGTGGGCAGCACCATCCAGCCACAAGTTATCCCCAGAGAGCTGCGCCACCATCGTGAACAAAGCGTACACGTCAATATTGTGTTCGGTCGATTTATTAGTCTGGCCATTACCGAAGAAGTATCCCCCCGGCGGGACATTCGTATTATCCCGTGTCGTGGTCTCAATGAAGGTCGCAGCACGCAGCGCACCGTCAAGGAACGTCTGCACGTGGGTGCGAGCATAAAGTTGAGCGAGCGCAATCCCTGCCCAGGCGACATCGCCGACCGCGCTACCCTGAAAGAAAGAGAGGCCCGGCGTCACGAAAACACCATGGCTGTCAGGCATTCCTGCCATGTACGCCTGGCGAAGACGCCCGTCGCCGGCAGGATCGGTTTGTTGCGCGTACAGCAAAGCATTGCCGATGATGATTGCGCGGGCGATGTCATCCGAGCGTCCGCGGGCAAGAAACGCGAGGGCCAGCAGAGCATTGTCGTAGGTGAATGCTGTGCTGAAGAACGTGCCGCCCGCGATCTGATCACAATAACTTTGGCACAGGCGTACGGTAGAACCCTGAGCGTACGCATCCATCATCTGACGGAGGAAGGCATAAGCCGCGTTAGTCGAGCGCTGAAGTTCAGGACCGCCGGGGAGATCCAAGCCATCACGACCAACGGCGCCGACGGCGGAAGCGTAAGCCAATGGCTTCGAAACTGGGACGACACCTGCCGTCGCGGCTCCAGCTCCTAATTGCATCATTCTGCGTCGTGAGATTTTGCTGTCAAGCATCGTAGGTTCTCCTTTGCCGAAATCAGCTGAATTGATTTGCGATTGCAGAAGTCACGCCCGCGTGTTCTTTGGGTTGAAAAAAAGCAGCCAGTTATCGCCTTGCATCCGGCCGGTAGTGTCCCCATAATGCGGTCAGGTGCCAGTTGCCGTTGAGCGTTGTCGGATCTTGCCCCGACAAACGGGGCAGCACACGAGGAATAGCACGGGCAGGGATCGTAATTTCAAGGCTCGCATAGACCCTCCGCCGAGCCGTCCCCAAGATTTATGGATTATACCCCTATTGATGACTCGCCCATTCTGTTCAAACCGGTTACATCTCGGGCAGTTAATCCGAGGGCAACAAGCCAAGATTGGCGAGATCCAGCGGCGTTAAGCTGATTAGAATCAACAAAAATATGGCGGAGAGGGAGGACTCGATTTCCGCCACTGAGCGCAAATCGTGTTGGCGTTGCTCCAGGTGCCAGCGGGGGAGGCCGTCCTCAATCTTGCCATACGGCCTTTTGTTCTGTTTAACGACAACTACGTGAATCCCGCTATCCGCCAATATTTCTGCGGCGACCGAGCCAGCGATCGCTCCTCCAATAACCGCGACGAAGTGATACGTTCTGTGTGTCAACGTCATTCTCGATGGTGCCTTCTAAGCTTTCGCTGATGTAATCTGCTGGCCCTCAGTAGAGCCTAAACCAACCCCAGGTCCGTAGACTGAGTGTGGAGTTAGCTCAGGCATTCATTCCGCCATCAACGGTAAGATTCGCTCCCGTGATCTACGAGGCCTCCGGACCGGCGACAAACGCCACCATCGCGGCGATCTCCTCCACAAGCCCATAACGGTCGAGAGCTGTGGCGGCCTTCTGCGGCACCGCCCAATCACCGGAGGCGGGATTTAAATCCGTGTCGATCGGACCCGGCTGGACGCTGTTGACCGTGATACCCCGGCTCCCCACCTCTCTGGAAAGCGCCTGAGTGAACATCTTGACGGCTCCTTTCGTGGCCGCGTATGGCACAAGCCCGGGCGCAACGGCACGCTCGCCGACTGCCGAACCGATCGTGATGACGCGACCACCTTCCTTCATATGCTTGAGCGCCGCCTGCGTTGCCACGAATACGCCGCGGACGTTGATGTCGAGGACGCGATCCATCTCTTCCAGCGTGGTCTCCTCGAACGTTTTCGGAATGGCCGTGCCGGCATTGTTCACGAGAACGTCGAGCCGGCCCAATGTCGCAACGGTTTTTTCGACTGCGGCTTTGCCGGCCTCGGCATCCGCGGCGTCCGCCTGAATCGCGATCGCCTTTCCGCCCGCACGTTCAATCGCTTTAACCACCGCCGCAGCCGAGTCGGCACCTTTCGTGTATGTAATGGCGACTCGCGCTCCGTCCGCAGCCAGACGCTTAGCGATTGCAGCACCAATGGCGCGCGAGCCGCCCGTGATGAGTGCAACCTTTCCTTCCAATTTCTTTGACATGGTCCATCTCCCTTAACTAGACATATGCTCATCAGGCATGAGCCAATCTCATCGCTCGGCCAAGGCATCCCAATCACCACATTGGATTACGCGGTTAGGGTTGTGGTAGCGCCTTTTGAAGCATACTTTGTTAAGCTGGCGTCGGATGCTTTCCAAGCATGGGATGAAAGATGGAATTACGCCATCTTCGTTACTTCGTTGCGGATGCGGGAAGCCTGACGGTAGCAGCAGAGCAAAGGCTGCACACGTCGCAACCATCGTTGAGTCGGCAGATTCGCGATCTTGAAGACGAGGTCGGCGCCCAACTCTTGACGCGAAGAGCTCGCGGCATCGAACTGACCCCGGCGGGTCGAGCCTTTCTCGATCACGCCCGGGTCGTGCTATCTCAGGCAGAAGCGGCAGGTGAAGCTGCACGTCAGGTCGTCCATCCCGCTAAGCCATGCTTCACCATGGGCTTTCTGACCGGACACGAATGGACGTGGATGCCCGAAGCCTTGCGGATCTTGCGCGACGAGCTGCCTAACATAGACGTGATGATATCGAGTCAATACTCCCCACTGCTTGCGGAAGGCCTTTCCAAAGGGAAAATCGACGCCGCTTTTCTTCGACGGGAGAAAGGCGTGCCTGGGTTGGCTTTCCGTCTTCTCGTGAATGAGCCCTCTGATGGTGATCTTGCCGAGTGACCACCATCTCGCTGCGCTCAAGGCCATCAGCCCGAGGGATCTAGCAGGGGAGACATTCGTGATTGTTTCGGGCACTGCTCCTGTATTGCGTGCGGTCATCGAGAATTATCGAAAGCGGTCCGGAATCAATATCACGCCCGCTCACGAGGCGGACAATGTCACCATGGGACTTTCCTTAATTGTGTCGACGCACGGCGTGGCTTATTACCTGCTTATGCTCAGAAGTTTCTCCCTGCGTCTGTGACGAGTCGCCCTGTGAAGGGATATACGCCGACTGTCGATCTGGTTCTCGGCTACAGAAAGTCGAACGACTCGCCGATGTTGAGGGTTTTGCTTTCGAGAACGGACGAGTTGGTGGCTCGTGTCTCGAAGAAAGCGCAGTAAGCTTCGTACTTCCTGCCTGTGGGTGTATAGGACCATGCTGCGTTCCTTGAGTCGTCGGCCAGTTCATGCTCGTGGAACGTGTTGTCGACTCAACTCTAGCTGCCGTGCACCACACTGACTTCGGCTTTGTGCCTTAAGGCGTCGAGTTTCTTCCGCTGCTGCGGACCAAGCACTTCGTCAATCCTTCGCTGGAGACGCGAGTTCGCCCTCATCAACTGCTTAAGTAGCCGTGCTTGCCTAGCCGCAAGGCTTTGGGCAACGCCTTCGCTTTCATTGCTCTGATTCTGCCGAGTTGCGACGCCCAGCCCTGCGCTAACTGTTCGCAGTTCATCCATTAACGGTTCTGTTGTTGGCCGCTCATGGTCCATCAATTTCTGGATAGCTTTGGCTTGTGTTCGGGTCAGGCCCAGGTATTCGACCAAAGAGGGACTTAGCAGTAAGGACGAAAATGGCATTGCGACCAATACAACTTCCCCAGTGGAGGAAGGGTTAGGATCTGCCAGGACATGAGCGTTATCCGTCGCGACACCCACCGTCGCTAGATGCGGCGGCTCGTCGTTGGGGAGCTTACTTCGTACGGTTGTGAATGCTGGCTCTGATGCCGTAACAATGCTTAAGAGGAAGCTGACAATTACCGTTGCTTTCATGATGCAGTTCCTTTTCTTGTCCCACTCAGTGCGGGTGGCCACATAGGAAATTGAACGGCGGTGTGTCGATGACGCCGCCATTGTGGTCTCCCATCTACAGCTCACTTCGGCAGTGAGTCCTATTCCACACTGCCACTGACTAATCCGATCGGCTCCTGATGACCCAGGCGTCTGGCGGCGCGCACGATGCGCCTGGCCGCCCTGCGATGTGGAGGAGGGCTGTGGCCAGAGCACACCGCAATGCGCGCCCCACATTCAAGGGCTCCGCAGTCCGCCCGATAAAAAGATCGCGAGTGCTGCGGTCATAACCACGAGATCGAACCGCGCGCTGTCCAGGCTTGAATTCACGACGGAAGCAAGCAACAGCGCAAGCACGAGAATCCGCGTTATTTTTGTGGCCGTTATTATCAACTCAAGTCTCCGGTCGAGCACGATTCAGAGTCTCGCCCCTTACCCTGCGACTAACGCGAAAGTCGATTGCATTTCGATTTGCTGTGACCCGCGAATTTCGCGCTGCAAGCACGTCACGGCGGGCGCAGCCCAAAAGCACGGAACAATCCAGATCGGAGTAGCTTTCAAGAACCGACAAGACATAGACAAAGCGCTCGAACGGTTCGAGTCGAAGCACCGCGGCAGTCTCTACTCGCTCAGCTGCCAGCGTTGTGCGACCACCATCGAAACTGGAAGGGGCATATTCCTCCATCGGGCGCGGATTGATGGCTCGTACGGCGTTTTGAATGATCGTCCGCCGTGCCCATGAGGGTGCCCAGTCCTTGAAAACCGCGCTCCCATTCACTGAATCCTCAAGTCCGGAGACAAAGCACTGCTGAGCCTTCTCGTGATCCGCAATCAGGAGGAACGCCAGTCTGTACAAGCTGTCTGCCTCCTCGGGAAAGACTCTGCGGAAATCATCACTGCTCGCGTATAACGCAGGGCTCCTGCTGGGCTTTGCCTCCGACATGTTCACCTCCGTGGTGATTCGTGTTGTATCTTCCGCGCAAGTTGTTTCAGCACATGTTTGGTGAGAACGCCACCGCAGGAAAAGTTCGCCCCTCTCTTCATCAGGTCAAAGATCGCATCTTCTCCCTCGCGGCCAATGACGGTCACATTGGTCAGGTCGATGACCAGGTTGCGCTCGCCTAAGTCCTGGCTGGCATTCCTCCAGGTTGTGGCAAGCTCAGGAATCCACGGTCCGATGAGGGTTCCTTCCACAAGAAGCGTCCGCCGGGACGGCGTATCGGCGATGGATATCTTGAACATGTTGCGCTGTCGCGAACCTGGAGAGTGCAAAACGTTTGCCAAAGCTACATCGATGCTGTCCTGGCAATCTGTTGAATCTAATGGCGCCTCGCCAAGCCGGCGAGACGTGTGTCGAAGACTGACGAGCTAAATCGCCAATTGTCGAGAGTGGAAACAGGCTCGGCATTGTCGGAAGGTTTGTGAGCGCTTCCGGGGGGACGCTGCTGAATCTTCCCACGCCGAGGGGAAATCTGATATCAAGGAGAGTGAGAGGAATAGCGGGATGTCTTTGATTCTGAGTCTGATGGGTATTGCGGTTCTTGCCATGTCTCTAGTTTTCGTCCTTCGCGCGAAACGCCGAAAGGGCGAACGCGAAATGGAGCAGCACAGCATTACAGCGGAAGAGCTCCACGCGTTGTTAGCTTCAGACCAAGAGATACTCCTTTTTGATGTTCGCCAGCCGCTGGACTTGTTAGCTTTTCCCGAGATCATCCCGAAGGCAAAAAGGATCGCCCCCAATGAAGTGCTAGAGAGGCCGTCACTAATTCCGAAAGAAAAAGATGCGGTTGTTTACTGTACCTGTCCCAGCGACAAAACCAGTCGAACCGTTTTGCGTCGGGCATTGGCACTTCAGTTCTTCCGGGTGAAGTTCCTTAGGGGTGGATTGGCGGCCTGGAAGGCGAAGGGCTATCCAGTCGAGCCGTACCGGGAGGTGTTTCACCTCTACGCTCCAACCTTGGCTCCGCGTTCTGGTTGACCTTGGTCGCCAGGGAAACCCGGCGCCGATTCGATCAAAACTGAACCCTGTGACGGTCTCGCACCATCCTATAAAGTGGGCATTATGCGTTCCAAAGCGGAGAGATTGTTGGTAGTGGAATCTGACGACCGTCTGAGGGACCAAATCGTCGTGGTGCTTAGCGACGCGGGATATGAGGTCTCGACCGACTACGAGCAGGGAATCAAGGCGGTTCTCGCATTCGATCCCGACGCGGTGGTTATGGGGGCGGATCCGCCCCGGCTCGATTGCTGTGATCTTCTCTCAGAACTCAAGGGCTCTGAGCGAACTCAGAACATACGCGTTGTGATGCTATCTCCAGGAGGATCCGCCGAGCGTACTCGGGGACTCGAGCTCGGTGCCGACGATGTGGTGTCACTTCCCTTCGACTCACATGAATTGCTTTCGCGGGTGCGTTCACAACTGCGGGATAAATCTGTTGCGGACGGGTTTCGCGAGAAGCTGCGCCTTGCCGAGGAAAGTCAAAACACTGCCCAGCAGGTGGTGACCGCAGTCAACGAAGAAAGGCGAACGCTTCGGGTTGGCGGACTGGCAACTGTTGGCGTCCTTATTGTTGCTTCCCTGGTCCTTCTGTTCTTCTACCGTCGCACACAGGAACAGAATACCCGTGTCTATGCGGCCATCACTCGATTGCAGACGGGCGTCCTGACGCAACAACAGTTGAGGGAACGCTCGCATCCCGCCCTTGAAGACCGGGGGCACAGTCCATCCCAGGTGAGCGACCCGCAAAAGCTGCAACTTCAGCAGAAGAGCGAAGACCTGAGGTCGCAGATTGCAGCTAGCAAAACAGAAGATGCCTCTACTTTGCAAAGGCAACTTGCTGCTGTAGACAGCCGCCTCCAGAAGCTTGAGACCGAGGGCAGAGTTGCGCAGACGATCATCCAGTCCTACGAGCCGAGTGTCTGCCTCATCCATGTTGAGCTTGCCTTCCGCGACCACACAACCGGATTACGGTTGCATTACGCTGAAATGACAAGCAGTGGCGAGCCAAAGACTGACGAACATAACAACCCGCTTTTGAGCCTAACCGGGAGCGGTCCAGAAGTACACTTGGATGTTTTTGGCACCGGCTTTCTCGCCTCGGCCGACGGACAAATTCTCACCAATCATCACGTGGCCGAGCCTTGGTGGCAGAACGATGATTTGAAGGAAATGGTCGATCAGGGGATCGAGCCAGTGGTTGCTGAAATGAGCGCATATTTCCCAGGTGTTCCGCACGGCATTGCCATCAACACCGAGAAGATTTCGTCTGCCGCGGACGTTGCCGTTGTGAAAGGGAACGTTTCAGAACTGGGAATTAAACAGATAGCGCTTGCCGATAGCCGCCGTTCGGCCGTCAGCGGGGGCCCCGTCGTGCTTCTTGGATATCCGACTGCGCTGGATGCAATCCTGGCTCGGGCCGGCGCCGAGACGCTCCAGTCCATCGCTACAGCATCCAAAGGCGATCCGAAACAGGTGATGGAAGAACTCGCGCGCCGCAAGCTGATCAGGCCTGTCACCACTCAAGGTCACATCGGGGACGTGCTGCCTGACAAGATTGTCTATGACGCCCAAACCACTTCGGGGGGGTCTGGCGGTCCACTTTTCAATAATGAGGGCAAAGTCATCGGAATTAATTTTGCCATGGTGCGCGAGTTCGGCGGCTCGAATTTCGCCATTCCGGTCGGCTACGGGAAATCACTTCTGAAACCTTAGGCCCGCAGAAACCGGTCGACAAGCCTACGGGCATGAACCGGGTGGGCTTGTATCCAAAGCGAGGAGTTGATGGATGTTTGAGAGCATTCTCTGCCAGGTAACGGAATATGATCCTGACGTTCTGGAGTCCCTGATTGAGCTCGCAGTCGAAATTGCTCGCGAGGGTCGAGAGGGACGACGCGTTGGCACTCTATTCATACTCGGGGATGAGAATGCCGTACTCGCGAGATCCAGACCGTTGATTTTGGATCCGTTGCTGGGGCATCCGGAGTCTTCGCGGCGCGTCACCAATCTCAACCTCCGCGGGACCATCAAGGAGTTAGCGCAGCTGGACGGAGGGTTCGTGGTGAGTCACGACGGAATTTTTCTTTCGGCGGGCCGCTACCTTGACGCCGTGGCCGCACAAGTGCAAGTGCCGCTGGGACTGGGCAGCCGTCACATTGCGGCCGCCAATATGAGTGCGGTTACCAAAGCCGTGGGCATTGTTGTTTCTGAAAGTTCGGTAGTGCGACTATTCTGTCATGGCCAACTGGTCGGCGAAATCATTCCCGAGCTCTGGATGATGGATCACGCCCGACTTCATGACAGCGTCAAGAGAGAACAAGTCGGCGAGTTAACGGTGCTCACACCAAATCTGCGACCAGCTTCGATCGCGAAGTGAGGATCAACTTCGAGTATCCGGAACTAACGCATGACAACGCTACAGGAATTCAGATGTGAAGTGTGCGGACTTGTAACGACGAGTCCTATCCACTGGTTCGTGATTCGGTGTGGGAATTCCGATCTTACCGTATACCGATGGAACTCTGAAACCGCCAACGCGCCGGGGGCCCGGCATTACTGCGGTGAAGCCCACGCGGAGGTTTACATCAGTCGCTGGTTTGACTCGGTGTGCGCGCCGCCGAAGCCAAGTTTTACCTAACGCATCGCAGGCCAGCTATCAGTTCGCCACCATTGGCTGGGTAAAACACTCCTTATCATCTAGCCGAACTCATACGGTGGACGAAGGATCATCTGAGGCCTGAACCTCATCCGGGCGCAGTCAGCATCTGCACGGTGGGGTCCCATCGATCGCGACCGACAAATTCACGCTGTAGTCGTGGTGATCAATGGTCAGAACCTTCTTGCCATAAAGTCGAACATCAACAAATGTCATATCTCGTTGCGGAAGCCAGAAGTTGTCGATTTTCTGGTATTGGCGCACAAAGTCTGCCCGTTGGATCCAGAAAGAAAGCTTCTTTGCCGGATGGCCATCAATCCGTACAACGGCGTAATCTTCCGCGTCAATCCATACCTTGCCTTCGAATCGATATTTGTCTCTCCGTTTGGCAATCACCTGCGCAACGAAACAGTGGTAGGGTCCAACCCGTTGCTCTCCGAGCAGGTCCAAAGAATAGTTTGCAGGGGAGATAGCGCTGTCGTGATGCTGCTTACCCGCCGTGGTTTCGATCTCACTGGCGACTAACGCATTGAGCGCCAGACGACGAACCAAGACGGACCCCTTTTCAGACGTGACCACGAACTTCTTCTGGTCCGGCGCCCGATACTCCATCTGCCCGGTCTCCTCGGCATGCACCTTCCCCTTCAAATCCACCACCTGATAGGTCCTGAAGGCGGTATAGTTTGCGAGCGTCGCGGCCCGGAGGGCATTGTGAGCGAGCAACTCGTCGAAGATCTGGCTCGCCGTGACGCCGGGTCGCATAGGTTCGAGCGGCGTAGTAAGCTCAGTTTGGCTCTGTGGATTCAGCTGCGCGTGCGCACTCACGGCGAACGTCGTCATCGCCAGAAATGCGGCATCAATAAAAAATAGCCTGATCCGCGGGTTCGGCGTTGTGGTGTTTCTTCCTCGCACGATGGCCACTCCTTATTAGTCCTCGAAGCTGCGCACGCCACCCTGGAATCTGTTCTTGGCGTTGGTCCAAAGCCACTTGATTACCCTGGCATCGTTGTAGCAGTACGCGAGGTTATGGTTCAGAGTCGAGAAACAATGACGCTGGCAGGTTGACTTCATAGCAGACAACTGGGTCTGATCGAATTTAGGTTCGTCGATGTTTCCCCAGTCGAAGGTGGCTCCGTACATCGGGAAGCATGGAGCGACGGTGCCGTCCGTGCGGATGATGACGTTGTTCTGACCAGCCCGACAGTTCCACTCCGCAAAATGCAATCCGCCGTTTGGCTCCTGCACAATCCCAGGCATCGAGGCGAGCATTTCTGCTTGGTGTCCGTTGCCGTTGCTGTGGTCACCATTCCAGCCGTACTCGCGCAGATCGAGCCCGGAAGACATACGCACAAAGGCCTTGATCTCTTGCAGGCGTGGCACCGAATTCACCATCTGATACCCGGCTTTGTTTTTCTCGACCAGCCAATCGACCAGAGAGTCGATCTGGCGCCAGTCTTCCGGTCGGATGTAGGTGGGGTTGTCGTACAGGTGCTTAAAGTGGTCATCCTGTTCGAGCATTGGAGTCTCATTGATGTGGTAGTCGGTAGCAATCCGATGGTCGTGGGCGTATTCGGTGAGCTTTCTTACGTCGTCCAGGTTATTACGGCAAATATTGATGTTGAAAAAAACCAGGTATCCGTCCACGTACTGCTTGCGCAGGATATGTTCCAGATTTTTCTCCGAGGGAACAAATGCTTTGGGCAAGCTTGGCTGCAGATCCCACGAGTCCAGCGCAAAATTGAATACCGCCACGCCGGCGTCGCCAAGGCGGTCTGCAACGTCGGGGCGGAGCAAACGCCCGTTCGTGGCGATATAGACCCAGAAGCCTTTCTTCGCCGCGTAATAAACGACTTTATGAATGAATTCCGGCCGCAGCAGAGGCTCGCCACCCATCAGCGCCAGGACCCGGCAGCCATTGTCGTGCAGCCAGTCGATCGAACGGCGGGCCACTTCCTCGGTCATACCCTTGACCTTATTGTCGTAGGACCAGCAATACCAGCAATCGAGATTGCACTTGTACTCGACAAACAGATAGGCGGTGATGGGGTGGAACTCTCCGGGCAAAACTCGCGAACGGATGTAAGGACCCAGCCATCCGCGTGAGTAGCGGTACACATCTTTCGCCCCCCACTTTCGCTTCTCGGGCGGAGTCTCCGGGCCGGGATTGTTCAGGCGCTCCGGGAATTGGGGAAACACCGGCTTAGGAAGGGTGAGACCCTTTGCCTGAGCCGGTGCTGGGGGACGCTGGCTGGAATTCACTAGAAGGTCGTGGATTGCTACGTCAATGCGGAACTTGGCGGCTGTGGCCATTGCAAATCACCTCGGACAAGGTTTGCATGGGGCGGTTCCTCAGTGGTGTGAACCGTCGGCATTGCCGCCCAGACTTATGCAAAGGAAATGCCAAAGTCATGTCGGGTGAATGCCGTAGTGAAATCCGTCATTGAGCCAGGTTGCGAGTCGGACCCAAGGGTATCGGGGGCAGCTCATCGAAGCGGACTCTTGCCCAGAGTCAGCGAGAGTTGCTGGGCAAAATAGGGCGGCTGGCGAATTAGGCATTCCTCCGTCGATGCGGAGACTTGGAAATGAAACAGCTCAGCATAAGCAAACGGCCCGTAGCTCAGGTCTTTCGTATTCACAGAATTCTGACACTCTCTCAAGATTCTGTTACTTGAGGTTGGACCCGCATTCGATGTTCTGACACTTTGGCGGAACTCTCATGTTGTCGACTTCGAAACACATCGTTAACGGGCTTGCTGGATAGCTTTTCTCAGACTGGTCAGTGGTGGGGAATAGTCGGTAACTCGGAAAGCCACGGGCTGATCGGAGACGTACAAGCGTCAAGTGTCGAAAGAATGCCATCGACATCTTCGACATCTTCGACATCATCGTCGCCTGATCGAGGCCTTCACTCGAGACAACGATCTGCGGGACAATCCATCGCCCGTCTTGATCAATATTCCCCGGTTAAAGTTTCGTCCCATACCTACCCGGAAAATAGGGAGCGACGGTGCCGCCCGTCCGGATGTTGAGATTGTTCTGCCCGTGCACTGCAGCTCTATTCCGTGCGGAAGCCCAAGATCCATTCCCACGAATCTGCGGCCCTATCGGACCAACGACACTCCCACGAACACCACGTGCGAGTCCATGCCGGGGTTGATGCGGCCTAGGTTGGCGTTGGAAATGTGATGATACTTGTAACCAAAGTCGATGCTGTGGTGCCTGGAGGTGAACACCTGCACGCCTGCCCCAAGTTGGGCGGTGAAATTAAACTGAGTCGCGCCGAACATCGGCCGGTTGAAATAGAGGAAGCCTCCACTGCTTGCGAGAAACGGCTGGATCCGGTGGGAATAAAGGAAGTTGATTTGTGCGCCGATGGGACTTCCGCCAGCGCCGTAGGCATAGACGCGCTGTCCATTCGCCTGCGGATCGCCTACCACCGATAGCGGGACCACTTCGGCAACATAGCGTAGTGCGATCAAACGATTCGTGAGGACGAGGCGGCTGTATCGGGCTTCAACTTGATACATGCGACTATCAGTAGTGCTGCCAAAGGCATGGCCGTTCCCGAATTGACCCTCGAACCAGACCCCAAATTCATTATTATTCGCGGCCCGCTCCTGGGCACACGCAAGACTGGCAAGGAACGTCGTTGTGAGGAGTATGCTCAAGAGCCGCGAGACTCCTCGGGCTAACGTGAACCGTCGTCCCTTCGAAGCCCCCAGAGTCTGAGCCAGAGCCTGTCGATCGAATTCAGCATTACGGGAATTGTTGTCGAACTCCCGCGGCAAAACTCGCAAGCGGACGTAAGCAAAGAAGCATCTGCGCAAGGTGAGGTAGACATCTGCCCCAGACTTCCGTTGCTCGGATGGAGTCCCCGGGTCTGGGCCGTTCATGGGCTCCGCGATTTGCGGAAAGAATCGTTCAGGAATCGTGAGGCCTCTTGTTTTCAAGTGCGTCGGTGAGCCTGGGGTGAAATTTACTAGGAACTGTTGGATTGGTAAGTCGATGCAGAACTTGGCGTCTCTGGCCATCGGAAATCACCTCGGAATGGTTGGCACGAGGCGTTCTCTCGCTTATGCGAACCGTCGGCATTACCGCTAAAGTGCAGCAAGGAAGCTGCCAAAGTTATGACCTCGTAAATCCTGTGCTGATCTCCTCAGTAACCAAAGAAATCTTTTGTGGAGCTCTCCCCGTTCACTGGGCTCGTTCTGCTCATCTCTTCTTATCGACTCTGAGCATGTTTAACGAATGTCGAAGGATGCCTTCGACACCTCTCGACACTATCCTCGATTGATTGAGTCGCTACTCATTAAAGTCAGCGATCTACGATCTGTCCCTCCAGCTCAAGGCATTGGCCCCTCAGTTGCCTGCTCGGCAGGTGGGAAATTCGCGTTAAAGCTTTCCGTCATGCATAGGAGAACGGAGAATGAAGTGGGGTGTCTTTGTACTGATCGTCTGGTTTTGCGGACTAGGGATTTCTAAAGGTCAGGAGCAACTGACTCTGTTGCCCGACACGCCGAAGCCGCAGCCGGGAATTATTGTCGGCACTGCTGTCGATGTGAACGACGATGCCATTCCGGGCGCCACAGTCAATCTCGAAGGTCCAGTCGTCAACGATTACCGCACGGTCGCATCGAACGACAAGGGATTCTTTGAATTCAAGGATCTCGACCCGGGAACCGCATACCACGTGACCATCAGCGCGCCAGGATTTGCGAACTGGACTTCAGCCGAGATCACGCTGAAACCAGGCCAATACGTAATCGTGAAGGGCAGCAAGCTCCAAGTTGCGATGGCGCTGACTACCGTGACTGTAGGTTATTCCGCAAAGGAGGCCGCAACCGAGCAGGTCAAGATCGAGGAGCAGCAGCGCATCTTCGGATTCATCCCCAATTTCTACGTATCCTACGATCAAAATGCTGCGCCGCTCACAACCAAGTTGAAGTTCGAGCTCGCCGCCAAGGTCTCCTTCGATCCCGTCACTTTTTTCGGCGTAGGCATAACCGCCGGCGCCGAGCAAGCAGGAAACCACCCTAACTACCCCCAGGGTTGGAAAGGTTTCGGTGAGCGCTATGGCGCGGTCTATACGGACGGTTTTACCGACATCATGATCGGTGGCGCCATCCTGCCATCACTTCTGCACCAGGACCCGCGCTACTTCTACCAAGGAACGGGCACAAATAAGTCCCGTGTTCTTCACGCGCTCACGACTCCATTCGTCACTCGAGGAGATAACGGACAGCGGCAGCCGAACTACTCGACCATAGGCGGCGATCTGGCCTCGGCTGCCATCGCGAACGCCTATTATCCGGCGTCGAATCGCGGAGTCGGGCTGTTTTTGGGGAATTTCCTTATCGCAACCGGCCAGCGGGCGGCCGCCAACCTGGCACAGGAATTCATCCTCCGCCGGATCACGCGAAAAGCCAAAGAGCCCGGAATGTAGATTGTGAGCAGCCCATCGTGGCTACGAAGCCATGTACTATGGGCGGTGCTAGACTTCTTTCACATATTCCCCGTCCTTGACTTGATTCAATAGCCCCCGGGGCCGTATTTTCGTAGATGTATGCGAAGGTGTCTAGACGTGGAGCACGTCTTCGAGCGTGGAACCGTAGTTCTCATGCGAGCCCAACTTCTCTGAACCGACACTTACCTGCTCATCAAGCTGCAACTCCATCGCACTTCTGACTTGCTGCAATGCGCGATTTCGCCCCGCAATTACGTCCCGCCGTGAGCAGGATAGGAGAAGGGAGCACTCGTGCTCGGAATAATGTTCGAGAACCAACAGTACGAATGTAAAGCGTTCGAACGGTCCGAGTTCAACAACAGCCCCAATCTCCCCCTGAACTATTGTCTCCGTCCTGCGATTATTATCGAAGCTCTCACGATCATGCTCTTCTGTCGGTCGTGGGTTGATGACTCGAACGGCGCTCTGAATGATCGTCCGCCGAGCCCATGAACGGGCCCATTCCTTGAACACCGGGTTTCCCTTCACCGAATCCTCCAGCCCGGAAACAAAGCACTGGTGAGCCTTCTCGTGGTCCGCGGTCATCAGGAACGACAGCCGGTACAGGCTGTCTTTTTCCTCCTGAAAGATTCGATCGAAATCACCGGTGCTCGCGTATGGCATAGGGCTCGTGATGTGCTTTGCTCCAGACATGTTCACCTCCGTGCTGATTCCTGCTGTTTCTTTCGCGCAAGTTGTTTCACTACGTGCCTGGTGAGGACGCCGCCGCAGGTAAACTTCGCCCCTTTCTTCATCAGGCCGAAGATCGCTTCTTCTCCCGCGCGGCTAATGACGGTCAGGTTCCTCAGGTCGATGATCAAATCGCGTCCCTCTAGCTCCCGGCCTGCATTTCTCCAGGTTGTGCCCAACTCGGCAACCCAGGGTCCCGTGAGGTCTCCTTCTACGACTAGCGTGCGCCGTGACGGCGTGTCGGTAATGGAAATCCTGAACATATTGCTCTCGTGCCGAATCTGGCTATCGCAAGAGGGTTGCCATTCGCCACAGTGCCTTGGCGCTATAGCAAACTATTGAATCCATTGGCGGCCGGAAAACAGGGCGACGAGGTGTGTCGGGGAATGTCAAAGGCAGAATCGACAATTGTCGAGTGTGGCGACACCCCAAAGCGGCGGAACAGTCGAAGCCTAAATCCCTATGAGATGCCTGCCATTGATGGTCGGGCTGCATTTCGTCAGCAGCAACCGCATTCAACATTAGGGACAGCGAGGATGACTCAACTTCGCCGTCTGAGAATTTATGCGGCCCGATCCGAGTGCGGCGACGTGTGCTCAATCGAAACAGGCGTGACACGAGTTCTCTTGTGTCTGTCGGTGAATCGAATACCTGTCCTCTTTGCCTCTCTCAGAAGAGCGCATAGAAATGCCAGCATGAACAAGGCCGCGGTGCCGCAAGCGCTCGCAAATGCAATTGGTCCGATCACATAAGCTCCGTTCCACGGTTTCACTCACATGAACGCCGTTCCTCAAGTACTCAGACTCAGTTTGTCTAAAATGCGACCCGACACCATCAAATCTGCTCATTCCAAGTTCGGGATGCCTGTGTTCTTCGTGAAATTGTTCGGGCGTGATTCACACACGAAAGAGTTACTGAGCGAGATCCGGCTCTAAGCAAAACCGCAGACGAGGTACAGACGTTTTGGACCGACCGAAGGAGACAGCGTGGTTCGAGCGGCACAGTTCATCTGCCTCCGCAGAGCATTACCGAAGTCAGAGGGAAGCCCCGTTCGGCCCAAGCCTGAAGGCCGCCGGCAAGTGGTCGAACATGCTCAAATCCACGGCGGCGCAGCTCAAGGGCTACCCGTGCGCAGGTGAGCTCATGCGGAGCGGTACAGTAAAGGACGACCTCGCGATCGCGAGGGATTGGCGCTCGCTGGTTGGGATTATCGCCCTCTCCCAGCCTATGTGGATCGATGCACACCGCGCCGGGAATGCCGTGATGGCCTCGCCTACCATCCCGGCGGCCGTGTAGATCAACAATCACGACTTCTTCGCCCGTGTCCAGCTTCTGTTTAAGCTCCTCTGGCGAGATCCGAGCCATTCGAAATTCGCGCACAATGCGGCGCCATTGAACAAGCTTGCGGCCAACATACACAGCTAGTGCTACGAACACGACAATCACCCAAAGCGTTCCCAACCTCACCGCGCAGGCAGCAACACGATCAAGGTCTTTGCCGAGGACATAGCCGAGTCCGGCATAAGTACCTGACCAGAGACCGGCTCCAATGGCGTCAAAGGCAATGAAGCGAATCCGGCTTATGCCGGACAGCCCAGCTAAAGAAGGCGTTGCCGCATCCAGTCCCACGACGAACTTGGCGAGCATGAGAGTCCGAAGCCCATGGCGGACGAAGGTCTCTTTCGACCGGCGAGCGGCCCCATCCGGGTCTAGCGCAAAGCCATAAATGAAGTGCAAAATCTGGTCACCCCACCGTCGACCGGCCTCGTACCACAGAATGTCAGCCAGTAAACAGGCGATGATGGCAAGACCGAGGGCGATAGCCAATACCATCCGTCCTGAGCCTGCCAACGCCCCAGCAGCAATCAGAATCAGAATTGCCGGTACTGGCAACCACATTTGGCGCGCAAACACTGATGCGAACAGAACCGCGTAACCGTGCTTCACAAGAAGCTGGACAATAGTATTCATAGCGGTACCTCCCGCGCCGTCTCGGCTGTCGCGTAGACCTTGTACCGCTTTCCTAAAGCCCACGGTGAATCTGGTGAATCTGTGTTCTTGCCTGGTTTGGCTAATCCACTTTCCCAAACGTCGCGCCAGTCCGTTCGACATTCACCTTGACACTTGAACTCTTGTGTGCGACCCCCCATTCGTCCGCCGCACTCGGGACATACCCAGTTACGAATGTCGGAAATGATTTCTTCGCTTGTTCGAAACATTGCCTGTGGCATCTGCGATTCTCCCTGTTGGACTGGACTTTTCAAACCCGTCAATGCGAACGTTCATTTGGCTTCTTCTGGCAGAGACGAAATACCAGATGCTTTACTGGCCTCGTCCCAAGCCCAATGCTCCGAGGGTCCTTTCGCTGGGGCAGCTTTACTGGTTGAAACGGTTCCAGGCTGCCGCCTGATGGGCTTCATCTGCGCGATTCGAGCAAGCTTGGCGCGCGCCCGCGCGAGCTGCGCTTTCACCATCGCGTACGGAATACCCAAAACAAGCGCAGCCTCTTTGGTCGTCAAACCGTCGATATCACGCAACTGAAGGGTTCTACGCAGCTTTGGTGACAACTGCCTAACGACCTCGACCAGTTGATCCCGTCTTTGCGCTACGGAACTCACATTTTCTGGACTTGGCTTCGAATCAGCTAACCGTTCCAAGAACGTGAGACCGTCTTCTCCCTGGTCTTCGTCAAGCGACAAATAGCTATCGCGGAGGCGTAATTTCATCAGCGCCGCATTGGTGACGATTGTCGTCAGCCAGGTTGACAGCTGTGCTTGGCCCCTAAACTGGCCTAAATGCTCGTACACGGAAAGGAGAGCATCTTGGACGGCATCTTCTGCGTCGGGCATGTTCCCCAAGAACCGAAAAGCCCTCTTGTAAAACATTGGTAGGTAGCGGGACACGACGCCCTCCAGGTCCTGAGCACGCTCGGTAAAGCGAACCGTTGGCAACCGCTCGCTCCCCTTTAATGAACATTGCTACTGCCGACATGACGTGCCTCCTCTCTAAGCGACCCCAGGGTGTGAAGGCGACTCGCTTCCTACAGCATGGTTTGACTCTGTCCCTGCCAGGAGCCAACCGAGGACACCGCCTACTGGTTGACTCGGCCCTGACTTCTTTGACTGCGGACAAAACTCGATAACCTTTCCCGGTTGGGGCTGACCGCCAAGCACGCGCTTATTCCGAAAGTTTTTCGGTATATAAAACTCAATCACCTTTGCCATGACCCTCCCCTTGATCGTGTGAAACTCTGTGTAAGTGTGTCGTGCAAACGCGCATGATCCAATTATGTCCTTGCGCCCACGAGCTACATCGACCTCGAATGGGTGAAGGCAATTGAAGGACCAAACCGAAGCGCTGCGAGGACGTCTCTTAAATCGCTGACTTTAACGGAGGAGATAGATCGGGAGCGGGATGGTGTCAGGAAATCTCATCGGCGATCTCGACACTTGGCGACGATTGGTGACAGCCGGATAAGAATACAGATCGAAGTTCAAGGAACAAGCAAGAGTCCACCTGGGAGCGTTTGCAGAAGGAATTGATTATAGGCTCACATTACTCTCTGCGGGTCGATCCCGAGCCTCTTCATGCGCGAGACCAATGTCGTGCGCTTGACATCCATGCGTGCTGCCGCACCGTCAGGGCCTGCCACTCGCCCGTTCGTCATTTTCAGGACGCGGATAATCTCATCGCGCTCATTCGCTTCGCGGGTGCCCGCCACCGGGGCATGCGTCCCATTGTGTCCGAGTTCAGCGATCGGAGCTTGCAATGCTGTCCCACGCGTGAGGATCACCGAACGCTCGATAAAGTTTTCCAGCTCACGAATATTTCCTGGCCAATGCCAGCTGGAGAGCTTCTTCAGAGCATTGGCAGGAATGGATTCGATTTGCTTCTGCATGCGGCGGCCGTACTTTTGGGTGAAGTATCGGACCAGCAGCGGAATATCCTCAGGACGTTCGCGTAAGGGCGGGATACGGATCGGAAACACGTTCAGGCGATAGTACAAGTCGCTGCGGAACTCGCGGTCCTTCATCATTTTCTCAAGATCGCGATTGGTCGCCGCCACCAGGCGAACATCGACCTGCTTGGTTCGGTTGTTGCCCAGCCTTTCAAACTCACGTTCTTGCAAAGCGCGGAGCAACTTGGGCTGGATCTCGATGGGAATATCTCCCACCTCATCCAGGAAGAGCGTGCCCTGATCAGCCAGCTCCAGCCGTCCAATCTTCTGCGCAATCGCGCCTGTGAAGGCGCCTCGTTCATGTCCAAAAAGTTCGCTCTCCAATAGCCCGGTGGGAATCGCAGCGCAGTTGAGTTTTACGAAAGTCCGATCCTTGCGCCGGCTGCGTTCATGGATGGCACGCGCAATTAGTTCCTTGCCCGTGCCGGTTTCACCGAGAAGAAGAACAGTCGAATCGCTGGGAGCCACGGTTTCCACCAGATTCAAAACATGGCGGAGAGCCGAACTCTGTCCCACAATTCCTTCGAAGTCTAGCTCGCCACGGATTTCGTCTTCTAAATAAAGTTTCTCTTGTGCGAGTTTGTCTTTTAGTTCGGCGATCTCACGATATGCCAAGGCATTCTCGATGGCGATCGCCAGTTGTCCGGCGGCACGCAGAAGGAAATCAACGTCTTCCGGGCGGATTGAGTTTTCGATCCGGCTACCGAATGTAAGCACACCGAGCGTTCGACCTCGGCTGATGAGGGGGAGAGCGCATCCCGCCTTGAGGGCTTCGGCGCGAATTTCAGTAGAGACATGAAGCGCTAGTTGTTCACCAGTCAGATCCACTACGACAGGCCTGCCGGCCTTGAATACTGAACCGATCAGGGACGCATCGATCGGTTGCACCGCACCCTCCCTAGCGAATCCCTTGCTCTCTGGGAAGTCCATGGCGAGCTGACGCAAATGGACGCGCTCCGCATCTGGCAGCCAGACCCCAACGATGTCGCAATGCATGACTTGCCGAATGATCACCGAAACCGTGCGGAGGAGATCGCGGCATTCCAAAGTCGAGACCAATGTAGTTGTCATGTCCAGGAGCAATTTCAAGCGGTCGCTCTCGTGTTGCAATTCCGGTCTTGCGGTCGGCGACTCGTGAGAATCGAGTGAGTGGTCCAGTACTATCGAAGAAGTGCTCATCCGTTAAACCTCGCAAAGCTCACGGTGGCGATTTCTGCAGACGGCAATCGCGTCGCCGCGCGCGGCGACGCTTCTGCGTCCACCCACCACCGGCCACGAAACGACGAGTGTCGGGTTCCTGAATACGCATCATCTGATGTAACGAAGACGCAGAAAGCTTCGACAAAATGTCGTAGCCCTCGTCACTTAGCGAATCGTGTGACGAAAGTCTCGACAATCCCTTCCCACAGTCTCTGCCCGCTTTTGCCTAACCTTCGTTCGCTCAAGCATTTGACGAAGGTGCAAGGACACACGCCGCTTTGGCAACTCATATGCCTGCATTGATAGGTGCGACAACGACAATGCCCCGCGACCATAACTGCGGACGCTCATTCAATCACGGAGGAAATCACATCATGCGACGAACTGCGATCACGCTTGCAGGTTTTATCATTCTCTTAAGTCTTAGCGCCACGGCTCAGGAAAACCGCTCCGAAATCAGTGTGCAAGGGACCGGCTTTTTCACGCAGGACACAAACGGTCAAGGAATCTCACGGACAACGACAGAGACGGGCGGCTTTCTTGTGGGGTACCGTTACCACTTCAATCGCTGGCTCTCCGGCGAAGCGAACTACGGCTATAACCGCGACACCCAAAGGTATTTTTCTGCGGGTGGTTTTTCCAGAGTTCAATCCGATGTGCACACAGCCACAGCCGATGTGGTTGTGGGTCTTCCCTTCAGGACAGCCAAGCTCAATCCTTATGTCCTGGGCGGCGGGGGCAGTCTGGTGTTTCACCCGACGGGCAATGCGGGTGGCTTCGTGTCCGGCGCTGATACCCAGGCGAAAGGTACTTTCCTATATGGCGTTGGCGTTAATTACGCGCTGACAAGACACTTGTCTTTGCTCGCTGAGTACAGGGGCTACGTTTACAAGGATGTCGATTTTGGCGTCAGGGCACTCAACACTGACAGCTGGACGCACACGGCGCAACCATCCGCTGGAATTGCTTTCCGATTCTGATCGTGAAGTCCTGGCAGGCAAGGCCTTTCCTTGCCTGCGAAGCGCTTTTGATCGTCGAAGAGAGTTTGGCCATTCAATCTGCAACTGTTGCCTCACAGGGTGCTTTAGAGACCAGCGAGTCGCATTCGGAGACCTGGGACTACAGTCACAGGTCATTACGGGCGAAGGTGACGTGCGCATGCTGGAAAGCGCGCTTGAGTGGCTTGGCGATCTATGTTTGAGCGCGCTGGCTTTCCTGATGAGCTTTTGCATCATTGGCTCGATTGTCGCGGCCCTCCGAGCGGTCAGCCGGGGGAGCGCTATTGGGAGTACACGGAAATGAAGAAGCTGCTCGGTTTCGCCTGAAGTAACCGACTCCGATGAGGGTAATCGACCTGTTCCACAAATCTCTAATCCATGCTTGTGAGGCATCGGCATCGGTTTTGCTGGCCTGTGTCGAGCCCTGGACGCGGCCGATGTTTGGCTGCACAGCGGTCTAGGTTGAGGAGAAAATCGTTTTCATTCTCCGCGACAAGAGGGATCGCGACCACGAAGGAGCATCACGTCTCGCTCCGGCGCGAACTGCCGAACCTCCGCTCGATCACCGTGTTCGGTTTCGGCGGGAGTGGATGGCAGGCTCGGCACACAAACTGGATACGCTACGGCCATAGCCGAAGCGAAGAGAGCCGAAGCAGCGTTGGATGCGATTGCCCCGGACGATGTCTCCGCCTATCAGCCTTATTGGCGGTTCGCACTCACGTGTTGCAACAGCTAAGGAAAACACCTGAAGCCTTGGATACCTTCGACCGGGCGATTGGTCTGACCGAGGATCCCGCAGTGAGGCAGTTTCTGCTCCAGGGGGCGAGGCTAATTTTTTTGTTTTTTCCCTCGAGATACCCTCCAACCTACCCGTCATCCCAATAGTGGCAGCTTAACGGTCAAGTTGGCCGCCGAGGAGGTAAACAATGTGCCCGTTCTGTTCGGGAACCATGGGATTAGTCGTCGCCGGGGCGGTTTCTACCGGCGGCCTGGCAGCGTTGGCTGTGAAAGTTTTTCGCAAGAAGAACGGATCAGAAGAAATCGGCCCAAATCTGAATAACAAGGAGATGAAAATGTCGACGAACAAGGAGCAGTCGAAAGAACACCCCGCGATGAACAAACCACCGATCGTGTCGCAGCAGGAGTGGGAGGCTGCGCGGCAGCAACTCCTCGTAAAAGAGAAGGCCTTGACCCGCTCTCGCGATGCGCTGGCCGCCGAACGGCGACGGATGCCGTGGACGGCGGTGGAGAAGAACTACGAGTTCGACGGGCCGAACGGGCAGATAAGCCTGCTCGACGTGTTCGAGGGTCGCAGGCAGTTGATCGTTTATCGCGCCTTCTTCGAGCCAGGGGTATTCGGCTGGCCCCAGCACGCCTGCCGCGGCTGCTCGCTGGGCGCCGATCAGGTCTCGCACTTGGCCATCTGAACGCTCGCGACACTACCCTCGTCTACGTCTCACCCCGCGCCGCAGGCCGACATCGCGCGCCGGAAAGCGCGGATGGGCTGGGAGATGCCGTGGTACACCTTCACCGACGGCTTCGACAAGGACTTCGGCATTGATGAATGGCACGGGCACAACGTGTTCTTCCGCGATGGCCACCGGGTTTTCCGCACATATTTCATTAACAACCGCGGCGACGAGGCGATGGGGACCAGGCAATCGAGGGAATTTGCTGTGCCAACAGTAATTCTAGGGAATGTTCGGAAGCTACCTTCGGCCCGATTTATCCCGATATATGAAGGATGACTGACAGGTTGGACCGTGCAACCTCGGTACACCAGCCGTTGAGATGGTCTGCGACCCGGTCCCCGCACCGGTTAGAATGCGGAATTTCGCGTCTTCCTGGAAGTAATTGATAAATAGAGAAGACATTTTCTGGAAGAGGTGCGGAGGCAGCGTACTAACAGACTGAAATACGTCCCAAAGGCGCGATATTGACGGTCTTGTCGATGGTGTTGTGCAAACGATTGAGAAGCGGCATCCTCGTGATGACTGTATGCGCCATCGCTTGTGTAGTTCAGGTGTCACAGCACACTGCTGGACATCGCCGTACACCGGAGACAAAACGTGGCCGACGCTGCTCGTCCAGAAGAAAAAGCTCCGGTTTTGCCCATAACGTCGATCGAGTCCGCAGAAACGAAAAAGGGCAGGTTGCCCATCAACGTCAACCCCTCTCCTTGAGCGTGGCCCTCAGTCGATCGGGCTTGTCGGAACAGAAGGAACTGTGCGAAGCACACCTGGCCGATCTGATTGGAAAGTTCACGACGCATTTGCTCGAGTGCCGTCGCCAGCGAGAGTTTCCATGAGCTCGCGGGCGCTGTGGCAGCGCCTCCCGCAAAACGTCCTCAGGCGCGCCCTGCGACGCCTAACATCGCGTTCACCAGCCTGCCTCCCAATGATTCCCCGAAAACAGTGTTGATACGGCTGACTCTCAACTGATGCGAGGTAATGAACGTCCACGGCCCAGGAAACGAGAACATAGACACAAAACCATGATGGAACTGTCCCGAAGTGACTGCGGGCTGACGGATGTCGAAGGAGGGACACAGGCTTCGGAGAGAGTGCAAGCTTCTCAGAACCTAATTGCGGTTGCAGCCTTTCTATCTTCTCCTACATTCAATCACTTGCCACCAGTTTTTCTTCCGTTCAAGTTTGGCATTCCCAATGCATAGCTTGATTAGGATTAGGGGGCGGTATTCCTATTGGGGCACGCCCCAGACACGCCGAAAAACTTAGAAGAAACAGAATAAACACTTGAGAGAATTGATTGTGTGCATGGCCTCGTCATTGGTCCTCTGCGCGATCCCTAGCATGGCACAGATCGCTAACAGTGTGACGTTTCACGCACCCTCCCCGTTTTACGCGGGAAACGCGAAGATGCCTGCGGGCAGTTATCGAGTGACTCAGCCAGAACCAGACGACAACCTTTTGTCGATCGAAGACGCCAGCGGCTCACACTGGGCCTTCGTGGAGTGTGTAATCGCCCACTCGGAGACTCCCCATGCTCAGAGCGATGTCACTTCCAACAAATACGGCAACGTCGAGTTTCTGAGTGCCATTTGGGTCGACGGACGGAAATCCGAGATGCAGATTTTGCCCTCGAAGGTGGAACAAAATGCGGCCAAAGCTGCGGCCGCCGAAAAACACTCGCTGTCCGCCAAGAGCGCTAGCCAGCCGTAGTAACGGAACCGGCCCCGCTGGCACGTTTTCGATAAACCTAAAAGGAGAAATCATGAAGGTACAAAACACAGTATTTGTTTCGATCGCGATGTTCTTTGTCCTAACGGCTGCGTCATTCGCCCAGCAGGTGAAGACCGATTACGATCACAAGGCAAATTTCGGACAGTATAGGACCTACTCTTGGGAGAAGGTCCAAACGAAAGACCCACTGATGGTCGATCGCATTAAGGACGCGGTGAATGCGGCTCTAACAGCCAAAGGCTGGACTCAGGTCGACTCCGGTGGCGACGTCTGCATCGTAGCGATCGAAATCACCCGGAATCAACAGACTCTCAACACTTTTTACGATGGCTTTGGAGGGGGTTGGCGTTGGAGAGGATTCGGGGGATTCGGAGAAGCAACGACAACAACTGAAACGTACCAGGTCGGCACCCTGGTGGTCGATCTGTTCGCCGGCACGAGCAAGAATCTAATCTGGCGAGGCGCGTCCAGCGACACACTCTCCAACAATGCAGATAAGAACACCAGGAATCTCGACAAGGGTGTCGAGAAGATGTTCGAACATTTTCCACCGCATGCGAAAGAGTAATCCTGAATGTCGGTTGGCGAGGGCTGGGCATTCAGAGTAGTGACTTGTGCTCACGGGGCAAAGTGTCAACATCCCGACGCCCTCGCGCTCTCGCCATCACACAGCATCGAAATGACACGTGACGCAACTTGTTCCGGAGAAAAGCAACTGCCGCACGTAAATGATTTGGCCTTCGGGATGCACATAGAAGCACGATGCGAGGAAGCATTACAGTGAGGCACTGCGGATCATCGGTCGAGATCGGAGCAAGGCGCGTCCGAGCCGTTGCGCTACTCGTGGTTGTTTTCAGCATGATTGGATGTACGGCGAAACGTGTGGTGCTGGTGCCAGCGCCCAATGCTACCTTGGCCGCTCGACCCAACTCAGCGGAGGGCTCAAGTCAGGGAGTATCCGTTTTACTGCAAGCGGATGCATGGGACGGATATCCCCGAACTCTGGACAGAAATCTCATTCCCATCAAAGTTACGGTTCAAAATAACAGCGACCATGACGTGGCAATCCGATACCAGGATTTTGTACTCATCGCATCGGGCGATCGCCGTTACAGTGATATCCCCCCGGATCAAATAAGAGGTTTCAGCGGTGAGGCTCTGCAACCCTATTGGGCCTACTCTGAGGCTGAGAAGCACGTCGAAGTGCAGCAACTGCCGACTGAGTCAATGCTCAAGCAAGCAATGTCTGAGGGCGTCGTGGCCCGCGGTACAGAAACTAGCGGATTTCTCTACTTTCCGAGACCCTCGAAACTACCGAACGAAATCACTTTTAGTGTTATTTTGGTGGATGCGCACACAAAGCAAAGGTTCGCTGACATTGTTGTCCCGCTAGTTCTGAGGGTGTTGCCTCGCAGCGCCGACACGTACAGCCCCCTTTGACTGAATACCTACAGCGTTGTCAAGCTCTCGAGCTGACCGGTCCTTTTTTCTGTCACACGTGTCCCATGTCAGCGGAAACCGCCGAACCCGGCGCTAAATCTCCTCTCTGTTCTTGGACGCGAGCAAAATGGAGTGTTCTTCACCTAAGGTCAATCGTCCTGACACAGCTCCCGTGGCGGATGCTCGGCGAGCGTTTGTCCCCTTAGTCCACACGCCTAACATCGGGACCGGCAAGATTTCGTATCCTCTGGGAGGAACAGCATTACACTCAGGCGGATTAGACGCTTGGTGATGCGAACGAACGCATTTCCCAGTTGGGTGATATTACGCAGATTAGCGTAACGCCGGGCGCGCAGGACAGGACTGACTCGTTTACGAAATCACTGTCTTCGACTGGGCACCTTACGAACTGCATTCTTGAGTCATTGAATCATTGAATCGACCTAGCGTGGACCGGCAGTCGTCGTCTTGCACGCACGATCATGTGCCGGCTCAATCCAGTTTCGAATTCCAAAAAGGCCAGCGGTATGGGCGTGCCTTTGCTTACGGTCTCGCTGCCGGTGGTGAAGCGGGCGTTACCCGGGCAATCGAGATACTTCGCGCTGACACCGAGCGATGTCTCAAGCTGTTGGGATGTAGGTCCGTTAGAGGTTTGAATGAATCGTACGTGCGGATAGCCTCACACCTTTAACACTGCGATCCCGTCGAGTCTCGCCGCTGCAGTTACCGACGACAAACCAGTTGGCGAGCACTCCGGCAAGAAGAACGATTTCGGCGAGTGAAAAACCCGGTACGTACGAACCATACGAGGTAATCAAGAAGCTACCGCGACCGGAGCTATGATTCCGCCGAGGTTCCCTGCAAAATCTTCAGCTCCAGTCCAGGTTCCAACTGCTTCCGTTCTTGCACACGACTGAAGAATCGCGAGCAGGTTCCCAGTAGCAAGACCGACCAGGAATGCTGCAATCAATAGCCCGATTGCGAGTCCAGTGTGAGCAGCGCGCATGGCTCCGATGTAGAAAGACACCCATACTGAAAGCGACGACGACGATCCCCTTCCGGGTGGCAGTTTCGCTGCGTAGAGTCTACCTTGCGACTCAAGAACGGCGGCGGAACCGCACCAGCATTCTGGATCCCTACACCGCTCTGATTGGACCGGGGTACTGCGAAACTAGGGAGTCGATGGTCAGCAGCGTAACCCCCTCGACAGTCGCCTGTGCCACTAAGGTTCTGTCGAAAGGATCCTTATGAATCAGCGGCAGGCTGTCGACTGCAACCACGTGATCACTGATAATTGGCAACTCACTGTATCCGTTGTCTAATAGACCACGGCGCAGTAGCCGCGGATCCACCTTGAAATCATCCCTGCCCAGCCCGCGTTTAATTGCCACTTCCCACAAACTAGCCGCACTAAATAGGATCTCGTTTGCCGGATTGTCGATCAGGGTTCGAGCTTGTTTTGAGAGACGGCGGGGTTCACCTGCGGCCCAGAGGAGGAGATGTGTATCCAGCAGAAGTTTCATGCACCACCGCCGAACATTTGCTCGATCTCCTCCTTACCCATTCGGTCAAAGTCGTCAGGCACAGAGATCTGTCCGGCCATGAAACCGAGCCTCCGGACTTGAGCGCCGGTTGGAGCGCTAACGGCGGTGACCTTTACTACCGGTTTGCCAGCCTTGGCAATGACGAACGATTCGCCCTTGGATGCCTCTTCTATGAGTTTCGAGAGCTGAGTTTTCGCTTCGTGAATATTTACTGTTTTCATAACAAGTTTCCTTAGACTAAGTTCAGTTGACTTAGTCTATCACGGGACGGTACGCGCAAAACAAAATAGCCACTACTGCAGCACCTTTACAGGCATGGGCACCGACTATAAAGGGAAATCGGATCGCATTCGGCAGTCCCCCAACCGAGTACGGCGTGAGCGAACTTGATCACTCGAGCGTCGTTGTAGCAGTACGCTAAATTGTGATTCAGCGTAGAAAACAACGCTGTTGGCAGGTTTTCTTCATGCCGGCGAGCTGGCCGTCATCGAACTTGTGCTTATCGACGAATCTGAGCACTGACCAAGAACAGTCGCTTCAGTCTTCGCGCTGTCGTCGCGAAGTGGCTGTGTTTATGACGTCTTCGAGGGCAGCAGCTACTGGAGCAGATTCCCGATGGCCACAGGTTGATGCTCTCCTGCAGTTTCTGCCAGTGTGTACGATCGCTCAAAACCGTTGGGACCTTCGACCTTCATCTCCCAATCTTCCTTCGCGCGAGATCCAACAATCGACACACGCCACTCGCCAGGCCGGTCGCTCAGAACGTGTTCAACGATCACCTGAACTTCCGTCCTGATCGTGGCATTTCCGGTGTTATGCAGCTCAACCAACACAGACATTTCCTTTCCATTCTGCAAAGACATTTCTGTGGACGCGGCGCAACCGGTCTTTTCTAGCGTTGCCTTTCATCGCTCCTTCGAATTCCTGAGCGAAGAAACGCCGGCAAGATGTTCATGAAAAGTCTGGGGGGGCGCAGTATAACAGTCTGTAATCGCGAGCCGCTCTTCGTCCCCGGAGGCATGCCATGTACATTCTGGTTCCCTGGAAGCCAGTCGTTCTCGTGTGGGATTGCTGAGCGCGATGATATTTGTGGGTTTCGTTGCATCGTCGGTGCTTGAAGGAAAGGACCCCTTCGCGCCAGGTGCGACCGTCACTCGGGCGTAAATTCACAGACTTGATGTATTCTCGACAATTATGCTGCAAACCGCAAACGGCGCTGTCGCGAGCGAATTCTCGCGCCTCGAGATTATGTGTCCATCCGTTCGACCCATTGAGCGCGCCATGCGGGAGCCACGAATGGATCCGCAAAGTACTGCGTTTCCCGCGCAACCTTGTCGCCCCTGAACTCCATGATGCTGACCGTGTAGGACGGTTTGCCGTCATATGTCAGGATGAATTCGGTGACCCAAAGATCACCGCCGCCAATGATTCGTTGGACAGTAAATCGCTTTGTGCTCGGCTGACTGGCGCGTTGGTTCTGTATATTGCTTCGACCGCGGGTTCGCTCGCCTGACTGCGGGTAATCCAGCACCGCGTCCTCGTGATAGATGAGGTGCTCCGTTTGAAAATCGTCGGCATCGGACGCCGCCCAATGCTGATCCAGTGCCGCACGAATCTCTTGATCCCGCACTCCAGAATACTGCACCTTCTTTTGTTGATCGTTCATCTTGAGCCTCCAATTTGACAAGGAGCTAAATGCTTTAGCGGAATCGGAAGTGTACGGCTCGTTAAGTCGCGTTGTTCTTCAATCACCACGGAGTCTGCCCATCAGCCCTTTCCGGCAAGTGGCAAGACGGCCATCACTCGTAATACGTCGGCAACTTCTTCTGCGCGTCGCTTGGGGCTGATCGTGGTTAATCCAGAGCTGCGCATGTTCCTTCGCGATGACTGCCGCGATCTTGTCCATGGACTGCAGCGAGGCCTCCTTGTTCCAATTATTGCTAGGAACATAGCGGTGTTCGAAGCTGGTCTGGAAATGCGCAACATCGCCGCTAAGAATTACCGGTCCAGTTTTAGGCAGCCTCACGAGCAAAGATTGGTGGCCGGGCGTGTGTCCGGGTGTGGAGAGCAGCACGAGGCTTCCGTCACCAAAGATATCGTAATCGCCGTCGATGAGCTTTACAGGGTGCTTCTTGTTAAAGGCGACAGTGTCCTGTCGGCTTCCAGCCCATTCGTACTCAACTCTTTGCACCAGCATCAGGGTGTTAGGAAACATTTCGATGTTCCCCGCGTGGTCCGGGTGGCTATGTGACACGGCCATCAGCTTGATGCCTGAGGGCTTAACCTGTATCTCTTCGAGCTGAGCCGCGAGCGTTATTGGTTTGCGCCAGAATCGGGCCGGTGCCGGCTCCCCATTCGTAAAACACCCTTTCATGATTAGGCAGCCGTGCTACAGCATCATCAATGCCCGTGTCCCACAGGAACCACCGTTGGGTGTGGTGGATGAGGTAGCAGTGGCCGGGAAAGTCGACGGGGTTCCGACGTTGGCTCCTGGCGTCCAATGCGATTCGGTCGTGGCCACTGCCGTCGCCGCAGTCGATCACATAGAGGCGGTCTACTCCGGACTTTACTTGCGGATTGGGGGAGGCGGAGATCTTCATGCCAGGGATGGCGGTCGCCAGCGCCAAGACGGCAACTAAAAAGGTGAACGCACGGTTTGCTTTCATGAAATCCTCCATTCGAAATCTGATCGAAGTGGGTAACGACCACTTTTGATATCTGGCCGAACAACTCGAAGAACCGTTCTTTCGCCTCCGGAGCTCGCGGCCGGATCGATGGCGCAGATAAATGAGTTTCGTCTTTCCGGAGGGAGTTGGTAACCACGTCGGGCGCGCCGGCCTAGCGCGCGATTTGGCCCAGGTAGTATCCAAGCCGATTTTCGTCATCCCCCGGCTTGTGGAAGCCGCGCGCGATCAGCGCCTTGATCGCCTCTTTGGCGGCAGGTCGACCGAACGAAGCGATGCACGCATCCCACCCGGCGCCGAGCTCGACGTCCGGCGGTAGGCTGGCGTTGACGAGGCGCTTGGTGTTGGCGATCGCCCATTTGTCGAACTTGGCGATCCGGGTCGCGAGCGCCTCTACGAACCCATCTAGATCGGCGTCGGGCAGTGCGCGATTAATGTAGCCGTAGGCCTCGGCCTGGTCTGCTCTGATGTCTTCCGAGCTCAAGAGCACCTCGAGGGCGCGGTTTCTGCCGATGAGTTCGGGAAGCCGAGCCATGGGGCCGCCGCCGGCGACCATCCCCACGCCCACCTCCCATTGCGAGATGATGGCCTTCTCGCGGCTGGCAAAACTCATGTCGCAGGCCAGCGTGATCTCGCTGCCGTTGCCGGTCGCACGGCCGCGGATGAGGGCGATGGAGGCGACTGGCAAGCGGGTCAAATGCGCGAGAAAGTCCGGCAGGGCGGCAAGCCTCTGGGACCGGGCGGCAGTGCCGTCAGGTCCTCAAGCTTGGCCATGAAATCGGAGTAATGCAGGAAGTAGTCGTCGACCGCGCTGTCGAAGACCACGACCCTGAGATACTCATCGGCCTCGAGAGCGTCGATGGACTTCCTGGAACTGCTGGACCATTACCGGGCCCATGACGTTGATCGGTGGATTGTCGATCGTGACACGCCAGTAGGCGGGCGACCGCCGGGCCAGGCGAATCTGTGCCGGTTTCGAAGGTGCGTTCATCTGTGTGAGTTTGGTAGGTTCGTTTATAGTTGCCATGGGATTTCCCTCCGTATTTGTTAGTCTGGGAAACCGGTTGATTAAAGCCGACAATAGCCGTCGGCCGTCTGTAGTTGATTCGTCGTAACAAATGCACACATAGCCGTCGACAATCTCAAGAACTTAGAATTTCGAGTCGAAATCGTCGCTGGGGTGAGGCAAACCCCGGCGACATATGGCTGTCACCATTCAGCCAGAACAAAATGGGCTGAGCAATTGGATGATGGTATTGCCCATACTTTCGTATCGACTGCAGTGTCTTCATGCCTGAGGCATACGGCTTTCTCCATCCAGCTAGTCCTGAAAAGAGGAGTTAGGCTTTCGCCTGTTTTTCGAGATGCCACCAGGCCATGTTCTCAGTCACCTCGCAGGGGAAGCCTTCCCAGACGTAGAAACGGTGGCT
The DNA here is from genome assembly GCA_963836945.1 of uncultured Acidobacteriota bacterium. GTDB lineage: Bacteria > Acidobacteriota > Terriglobia > Terriglobales > Acidobacteriaceae > Sulfotelmatobacter. The sequence goes on along the minus strand of CAWILL010000012.1, from coordinate 82,768 downwards.
GTCGGTGAGGTTTCATCTAAGGGCGCAGTGCGGTTGGGAACACCGGAAGTGCACGTCACGGAACAGTTTCACCGCCTTCCAGACGGGCAAGAAAGTGATCGGAAAGGTCGGCCAGGGATTCTTCTAGAAATGCCTCGCTAAACAAAAGCAGCACCCTGAAGGCGGTCAGTTAAATCAAAAGGTATGAAGCTGTTGAGAGTAAAAACGCGCGAATACAAGTCGGAGTAGGGATCACGATTGCTCATGACCCCCTCCACGGATCCGGACGAGCGGGTTTCCCGCATCCGGCTCTTGCCTTAGGTGACAACGCCCATACGCCGCAGAGGATAGGGATGACAGACAGAGGGCAAAGGCAGCCAGCGAGTGATGAGACGCCGCATGCGATCCCAAAGGACGCGGCCGTTCTGGCTCCGCCGCGACAACGAGCGATGCCAAAGCCAGCCGACTCGGAACCGAAACATCGTCAGCGCCGGTTGGTGCATGGGCACTCCGTGGTAGCGAAAGTGTCCACCCCCAACCGCCCGCAGCCACTTGCCTTGATCGGGGATGGGTTCGTGCATGCGTCGCTGAAGCTCGGTTTTCACCACGTTCAGCTTCGCCTGCAGTCTTTTGCGGATCGTCTGCCGAAGAACCGTATACATTCCGTTGCTCCTCTTCTTCACACAGATGTGCGTAAAACCGAGGAAGTTGAACGTTTCCGGCTTCCCTTCTCCTCGCCTCTGCCGGTTGTTGATCGCATATGGACCAAACTCCAGCAGGCGCGTTTTCTCGGGATGCAGTTCCAGATTGAACTTTCTCATTCTCTCGCGTAAGTTCCTCCCGGAACTGATCGGCATCCGCCTGGTTGTTAAATCCAACCACGATGTCGTCCGCAAAACGCACCACGATAACGTCGCCGTGCGCCCGCTTCTGACGCCACGCTTGGACCCACAGATCGAACACGTAATGGAGATAAACGTTGGCCAACAGCGGCGAAGCACTGCCGCCCTGGGGCGTCCCTTCTTCCACACGTATCCGTTTCCCATCCTCCAGCACGCCCGCGTTGAGCCATTTCTGGATCAGTCGCATGACGCGCCGGTCCGCAATCCGGTGCTCGACGAACTTCACCAGCCATTCGTGCGACAGCGCATCGAAAAAGCCGCGAATGTCCAAATCCAGCACCCAGTTCACCTTCTTCGTCAGCAGTCCGGTGTAGAGCGCATCCAGCGCGTTATGCTGGCTTCGCCCCGGTCGGAATCCGTAGGAAAAGTCGAGGAAATCCGTTTCGTAGATGGCGTTCAACACTTCGACGGTTGCGCGCTGGACGATTTTGTCTTCCAGCACCGGAACTCCGAGCGGTCTTTTCCGCCCGTCGTTCTTGTCGATATACGCCCGACGCACCGGTTTCGCTCGGTACACTCCTCGCTTCAGCCTATGGGAAAGATCCTGGAGATTGTCCTCGAGGGTCTCGCCGTAGTGCCGCCATGTCTCTCCATCCACACCGGGCGCAGCCTCCTTCTTCAAGCAGAAGTAAGCCTTGCGCAGTGTTTCCGGGTTGTAGATGTGGTGCAGGAGCGCGGTGAACCGCAACTTCTTATCCTTACTTGCTGCTTGACGTACCCGCTCCAACGCACTGAGCGCGTCTTCCCGGCTCGGTGTCCGGGACGCGTTTTGCTGGGGCAAGTTCCCTTTGGCCAGTCCGTTTCCCTCCATCCCCTCCGCTGCCGATTGTCCGGCTTTGTTCGGGGACTTCTCCGGTACTTCAGGTCTGTCCGACTTCCCAGGTCCGTTCGTCATCGGCGTGCGTCCTTAGACTTCCCGATGCGTCCCAGGGCAACTACTGCCCTGGGCGAGCCTGGGATCTCCCGGTTCCCGTTCGAGGTGCTTCCGTACGTGCACGGGGTCTGTGACCGCGCGGGACTCCGTTGCACCTCGCGATATCGGTGCACCGGATGGGGCCTTCCGCGTCTCCTTACGGCGTCGGCGTCCCGGAGTGTTTGTCTTACGCGGCTGAATACCCGGCCCGCACGTTCCCTTGTCAATGCTTCGACGCCGCCCTCGCGAGCGGCTCCGCATGACTCGGGGCCGATGTGGGTCGCTAATCCACTTTCGTATGACTCTTTCATTCACTACACCTCGCCGGTTTTAACCGGCGCACAAGGAGTATGCATATGGCAGCACAGGTCCAACCTCTGACGAAGTCGCCGAGGACCACAGCGTGGAGCGCACTGGCGTCACATTACAAAACGGTTTCAAAGCTGCATCTGAAGCAGCTTTTTGCAGACGATCCGAAGCGCGGTGAGCGTTTGGCGGTCGAGGCCGGTGGTCTTTACCTGGATTACTCCAAGAACCGCATCACCGATGAAACGATGCGTCTCCTTCTTCAACTGGCGGAAGAGTCTGGCCTGAGGGCGCGAATCGATGCCATGTTCCAAGGGGAGAGAATCAACATCACCGAGAAGCGCGCAGTCTTGCACGTTGCCCTGCGTGCACCGCGAGGCGTTTCCATCGTCCTTGACGGAAAGAACGTGGTGCCTGAAGTCCATTCCGTGATCGACCGGATGGCGGATTTCTCCAACCGCGTGCGAAGTGGTGAATGGAAGGGACACACCGGCAAGCGCATTCGTAACGTGATCAACGTCGGCATCGGAGGCTCCGACCTGGGTCCGGTCATGTCGTACGAGGCGCTGAAGCACTACAGCGATCGAGCCATAACGTTCCGCTTCATTTCCAACATTGATGGCACTGATTTCGCGGAAGCGGTCCGTGACCTCGATCCGTCGGAAACACTTTTCATCATCTCTTCGAAAACCTTCACAACCCTGGAAACGATGACAAACGCGCACACGGCTCGCGACTGGTCTCTTGCTGGACTAGGCGGGGACGAAAAGTCGGTGGCAAGGCATTTTGTCGCAGTCTCGACGAATGCGGCCGAGGTCGCGAAGTTTGGGATTGATACTGCCAACATGTTCGAGTTCTGGGACTGGGTTGGCGGACGCTACTCGATGGATTCCGCCATTGGCCTGTCAACCATGGTCGCGATTGGCCCGGAGAATTTTCAGGCGATGTTGAATGGCTTCCATCAAATGGACGAACACTTCCGGACCGCTCCCTTCCAGCAGAACCTGCCCGTACTAATGGGTCTTCTGGCGATCTGGTACAACGATTTCTTTGGGGCGCAGACGGTCGCCGTCCTGCCCTACGAGCAATACCTGAAACGCTTCCCGGCCTACCTCCAGCAACTGACGATGGAAAGCAACGGCAAGCACGTCACGCTTGAGGGGAAGAAGGTTAGGCACGACACGGGTCCAATTTATTGGGGAGAACCGGGAACCAACGGCCAACACTCTTTCTACCAATTGATTCATCAGGGCACAAGACTCATTCCCTGCGACTTCATCGCTTTTTCGAAGCCGCTCAATCCACTCGGGCGGCACCATGACATGCTGATTGCCAATGTTTGCGCACAAACCGAGGCGCTGGCCTTCGGCAAGACGCCGGAGCAGGTCAAGGCGGAAGGCAGTCCGAAGTGGCTCGTTCCCCACCGGGTGTTCGAGGGCAACCGTCCGTCCAATACGATTCTGGCTGACAAACTCACGCCGGAAACTCTCGGAAAGCTCGTGGCGCTGTACGAACATTCCGTGTTTACTCAGGGCGCAATTTGGAATATCGATTCATTCGACCAATGGGGCGTCGAACTGGGAAAGGTCCTCGCGCAACGCATCATCCCTGAACTGGAGAGCAAAGCAGAACCGCAGCTTGCGCACGACAGTTCCACCAACAACCTCATCAGGTATTACCGTAAATCGAAACAGTCGTAGGGGAGATCTACCGAAGAGCAAACCAGGGTCCCATGACTGAACAGCCCAGAAGCAGAAGCGGAGACCGCGTGCAACGGCCCAAGCCGTTGACCGATTTTTATGGCGAGGATCGTCATGAACTGGTGCAAAAACTCGCGTACCAGCTCTGGGAAAAAAGAGGCTCTCCGCTGGGTTCGCCTGAAATTGATTGGTTTGCAGCCGAAAAGACCGTGCGCGCGTACCTGCTGGCTTCAGGAATTGAGCTCGGGCCAGACGAGGACCTGTACTCTTGAGTGGCGTAGCTTTGAGCATTGAACATGAACCGTTCCACAACCTAGAAAACTAAGGACCATCTTATGAGCACCAATCGCGTCGTGCGCCCAAACTCCGCAAAAGTCGTTCCCCTGACCACCAGCGCGCCTAATGTTTCCGATATTCTGCAACAGTACGGGTACGGCGCGATGCCGTTTATCGGGACGGAAAACGCTTTTTATGAACGGCACCTGGTTTTTGACAGAGCGATCGATCCCAAAGTAGCGAGTGCGCGTGAGCGCTTTGAGGCGTTCTCCAGTTCCGTGCGAGACATTCTCGCTCAGCGTTGGGTGCTGACCAAGAACACTTATGAACAACAAAATGCCAAACGCATCTATTACCTCTCCATGGAGTTCCTCATCGGACGTTCGTTGGCCAACAACATCACCAACCTGTTGCTAGATCCGCTTTTGCCCGATGCAGCTCGAGAGAAAGGTATCGACTGGCTTGAACTGGTCGAGCAGGAACCGGATGCTGGGTTGGGCAATGGAGGCTTGGGCCGCCTCGCGGCGTGCTTTCTCGACTCGATGGCGACCATGCAACTCCCGGGCACCGGGTATGGTTTGCGCTATGAGTACGGCATGTTCAAGCAATCGATTGTAGATGGCTGGCAAAAAGAGAATCCCGACAACTGGCTCCGCTACGGCGATCCCTGGGAGATTGCCCGGCTTCACGAGAAGGTGGAAGTCTGGCTGAACGTCTCATTCAAGTTGCAGGAGGGTAATTTTCAAGTCATCCGCGACCGGCCGTCAAGCCTGATCGGTATCCCGTTTGATCGCCCTGTGGTGGGCTATGGCGGAAAGACGATCAACACGCTCCGGCTCTGGGCCGCGGCGGCGCCCGATTATTTTGATTTTGAGAAGTTTGGCAGCGGAGACTTCGTGGGCGCACTCGGCGAAACTCTCCAAGCGGAGTCGCTTACCCGCGTGCTGTATCCCGACGATTCTACGACGAAGGGGCAGGGGCTGCGCTTTCTGCAGGAGTATTTCCTAGTCGCGTGTTCCATGGCCGACCTGGTGCGCCGTTTCCAGCGCCACAACTCGGATTGGGAAAAGTTTCCGGAGAAAGCCGCAATTCAACTCAATGACACGCATCCTTCCATGTCAGTCCCTGAACTGATGCGAATCCTGCTCGACGATGTGCACTTGGGATGGGACCAGGCCTGGGACCTGACGAAGAAGACGCTCGGGTACACAAATCACACGTTGCTGCCTGAGGCTCTGGAGAAATGGCCGGTGGCATGGTTTGAGACACTGCTTCCTCGTCACCTGGAGCTCATCTACGAGATCAACCGTCGGCTGCTCGATGAAGTTCGGGTTCGCTTCCCGGGCGACGAGGGGCGCGTGCAGCGCATGAGCCTGTTGGAAGAAGCCAGCCCGCGCAAAATCCGGATGGCCAACCTTGCCATTGTTGGCTCGCACAGCACCAACGGCGTGTCTGCTGTCCACTCCAAGCTGCTGCGAACCACGACGGTCAAGGATCTCGCGGAAATGTTTCCCGAGCGTTTTAGCAACAAGACAAACGGAGTGACGCCCCGGCGCTGGTTGCGCGAGGCCAATCCCGCGCTGGCCCGCGAAATCACGGAGGTCATCGGAGATCGCTGGATTACGGATCTTAACCTACTCAAACAGCTCAAGCCATTCGCGGAGGATTCCAATGCTCGCGAACGCTTCCTCAAGTCAAAGCGTGAGGCCAAAGTGCAGTTTGCAAATTGGCTCAAGTCAACCTCCGGGCGTGTCGTGGACCCGGATACCATTTTCGACTGCCACATCAAGCGTATTCACGAATATAAAAGGCAATTGATGAATGCGCTGCGGATTGTGATTTGTTATAACCGGCTGCGCGAAAATCCCGGCATGAAGATAGTGCCGCGGACATTTTTCTTCGCAGGTAAAGCGGCGCCAGCTTACAAGCTGGCCAAGCTCATCATAAAGCTCATCAACAACCTGGCGGACACGATTGACGCCGACCCGGCGGCGCGCGGCCGGCTCAACGTCGTCTTTCTCCCTGAGTACAACGTTTCGTTGGCGGAACGACTGATTCCAGCCAGCGATGTCTCCAACCAGATCTCGACCGCCGGCTACGAGGCCAGCGGTACGAGTAACATGAAATTTATGATGAACGGAGCCTTAACCGTCGGAACCCGCGACGGTGCCACCATCGAAATGGCGGAGGAAGCCGGAGAAGATAACATGTTCCTGTTCGGGCTCACCGTGGAGCAGGTCGAGAACAGCCGCGCTTGGTATGATCCGCACTGGCACTATGAAAATGAGCCGGAGACGCGAGCCGCCCTGGACCTGATTTTCTCTGACCACTTCAGCCGCAACGAACCAGGAGTATTCGCTCCCTTGCGCGATACGCTTCTGACCCAGGGCGATCACTATATGCATCTGGCGGACCTGACCTCGTATTGCAATGCACAAGACCGGCTCGGCACGCTCTATTCGGAACCCGCCGCGTGGGCGCAGAAAGCAATCTTGAACGTCGCCAGCTCCGGGAAGTTTTCGAGCGATCGCTCGATTGCGGAATATGCAAGCGAGATTTGGAAGGTGGAACCATGCCCAGTACTCTAGAAACACAGTCGCTGACAGGTGAACCTAAGATTTCGCCGCTGGCAGGCAAACCAGCGCCGAAGGAGTTGCTGGTGGACGTGGCTCGCCTGGAAAAGGAATATTTCGAGCGGCGCCCCGACCTGGATGATCGAAACCAGCTAGTCAGCTTCGGCACTAGCGGACACCGTGGCTCGCCCCTGCGCGGCACATTTAACGAAGCGCACATCCTCGCAATTACCCAGGCGATCTGCGAATACCGGCACGAGCAGGGTACCGACGGCCCGCTCTATCTGGGGAAAGACACCCACGCGGTCTCGGAGCCCGCGCAGCGCACCGCCCTCGAGGTGCTGGCGGCAAACAACGTGGCGACGATTATTCAGCAGGACGACGGGATAACTCCCACGCCGGTTATCTCGCGAGCGATTCTGGTTTACAACCGTGGTCGCAAGGAGAAAGACCATCTCGCCGACGGCATCGTGATTACGCCATCGCACAATCCACCGGAGGATGGAGGCTTTAAGTACAACCCGCCCAACGGCGGCCCGGCTGATACCGACGTGACCGGCTGGGTAGAGAATCGCGCGAACCAATTGTTGCGAGCAGAGAATGCAGGGGTCAAGCGAATTCCGTTTGCGAAGGCCATCCGGTCCGCGACCACTCACCAGGAAGATCTCGTCCTGCCGTATGTTCGTGATCTCAAAAATGTCGTTGACATGGATGCGATTCGCGGTGCCCACCTTAAACTTGGCGTTGACCCATTAGGAGGATCCTCGCTGCCTTATTGGGAACCGATCAACTCGATTTACGGGCTGGACATCGTCGTCACCAATCCAATCGTCGACCCCACATTTTCGTTTATGACCGTTGACCACGACGGCAAAATTCGCATGGACTGCTCGAGTCCCTATGCGATGGCCAGGCTGGTCGGTCTGAAAGATCAGTACCAGGTGGCTTTCGGGAACGATACCGACGCTGATAGGCACGGGATCGTAACTTCGGTTGCGGGTTTGATGAACCCGAATCATTACCTTGCCGTTGCCATCCGCTATTTGCTCAACCACCGGCCCCAGTGGCGTGACACAGTTGCGGTGGGAAAGACGCTGGTGAGCAGCAGCATGATTGATCGGGTCGTCAAAAAGCTCGGCCGCAAGCTCCGCGAAGTGCCGGTGGGTTTCAAGTGGTTTGTGCCGGGCCTGGTCGATGGCTCGTACTGTTTCGGCGGAGAAGAAAGCGCTGGAGCGAGTTTCCTTCGTCTTGACGGCACAGTATGGACGACCGACAAAGACGGGCCGATCATGGACTTGCTGGCGGCGGAGATTACCGCCCGCACCGGCAAGAATCCCGGAGAACATTACCGCGAACTGACGGCGGAGTTCGGCATCCCGTACTACACGCGCATCGACGCGCCCGCTACACCCGAGCAGAAAGCAAAGTTGGGAAAACTCACCCCGGACGCGGTAAAGGAGTCAGACCTGGCGGGCGAGCCAATCACCGCCAAGCTGACCAAGGCCCCGGGCAACGATGCCCCAATCGGCGGCTTGAAAGTGGTGGCGGAGAGCGGTTGGTTTGCAGCGCGACCCTCCGGCACCGAAAACATTTATAAGATCTACGCCGAGAGTTTCAAGAGCCAGACCCACCTGAACGCGATTTTGAGGGAAGCCGAGGAAATGGTGAACAGAGCGCTGGGTTCCTCTTCGGTTGTTCGGGACGATGTCCGGCGATGAACGGCAACGGTGGGCTCACCAATATCCCGCCGTTTCCGCCCGAATATCGCGCGTCCGGCTTGCTGATGCACGTCACGTCTTTGCCCTCGCCGTATGGCATCGGCGATCTGGGAGCGTCGGCCTTCTCATGGATTGATCGTCTCCATGATGCCGGCCAAGGGTGGTGGCAAGCGCTACCACTCGGCCCGACTGGTTACGGAAACTCGCCGTATCAATCACTATCGTCGTTTGCCGGCAACACGCTGCTGATCAGTCCCGATTCCCTCATTTCGGACGAACTGCTACAGGCGAGCGATAGTCAGGTTCACTTCTCTGCGGACGTGGTTGACTACGACTCTGTTATCCCGTTCAAACAGCGGCTGCTCAAAACAGCGTGGGCAAACTTCAAAGCCGGGGAGCCCAGAGGCAAGGACCTGCGGCCTGCCTACGACGAGTTCTGCGCGAAGCAAGCGCATTGGCTGGAAGACTACGCTCTGTTCCGCGTACTGAAGGAAAAGTATCGCCAAGCTTATTATCTGGACTGGCCACCAGAGTTGGTTCAGCGCATTCCGGGTGCCCTGGCCGCGGCGCGGCGTGAGTTAGCAAGTCAAATCGATCAGGTTCGCTTCGCGCAATTCCTGCTGTTCCGCCAAGCCGATCAACTCAAGGAGCATGCTCATGCCAAGGGCGTGAGCTTGATCGGCGACCTGCCTTTCTTTGTTTCCCCTGATTCCGGTGATGTTTGGGCGAACCCTGAACTATTCTTGCTCGATGACCAGCGTCGGCCACGCTTCGTCGCCGGAGTTCCCCCCGACTATTTCAGTGCACAAGGTCAGTTGTGGGGTAATCCCGTCTACAACTGGGATGCCGTGCGTTCGACTGGTTATCGGTGGTGCATCGATCGGTTGCGTGCTCTGCTGGCTCACGTCGATGTGATTCGCCTGGATCACTTCCGCGGGTTCGCGGCTGCGTGGCACGTTCCAGCCGGAGCGCCAACGGCTCAGTCCGGGCAGTGGGTGGCGGGTCCGGGAGCCAGCTTTCTTCAGGCAGTGCAAACGGAGCTGGGCCATCTGCCATTCATCGCGGAAGATTTGGGTTTGATTACCCCCGACGTACAAGACCTGCGCGACCAGTTGCGGTTGCCGGGGATGCGCGTCCTGCAATTCGCCTTCGATGGTCATGCGGACAATCCATATCTGCCGCGCAACTTTGTCCACAATACAGTCGCCTATACCGGCACGCATGACAATGCCACAACTCGACAATGGTATGAGGAATTGCCCGACTACCAGCGGCAGAACTTCTGGAGCTACCTCAAGCGTGCACCGGGAACCACTGCGGATGCCGCTCCGGAGCTGATGCGGCTGGCATGGTCGTCACCAGCGGCGCTCGCGATTGCCCCGTTGCAGGATCTGCTCAACTTCGGAAGCGAAGCTCGGATGAACGTGCCTGGTCGTGCCGATGGGAATTGGCGTTGGCGCGTCCGAGAAGACATGCTATCCCCTCAGGCTTTTCAATGGCTGCAGGATTTGACGGAGAGTTGCAAGCGCTCGGTCAGTCCTCGAACATCCGCCAGGGCGCAAGTGGACCGCGAAGGTGCGACGAGCTTCCGCTGACCAGGGGCAGGCGGATATGTGAAATAGCAAGTGGATGCGGATGAAAAAAGAGACACCTGTGAACAATTCAAACCTCGAAGTGCACGCCAACTTAGCCGACACTGCCCATTCCGTGGCGGCGCCACCTACCAGGCGTCCGACATGGGAGGAAGCAGAGGGCAACCCATTGCCACTTGGCGTCAAGTGGATCGAAGAGGAGCAAGCTTTCAATTTTGCCGTTCACTCGGAACATGCGGAGAGCGTCACTCTGTTGCTCTATTCTCCAGCCGATCTAGTGAATCCTCTTCTGACGCTTCAATTGGATTTTTTGCACAACAAGTCGGGCCGGATTTGGCACTGCCGGATCCCGGTTACAAAGCTTGGTGCCGCTCGTTATTACGCGTATTCCGTATCAGGAGAGACGATTCCTCAACTGCATAGTTTCGATCCGCAGAAGGTTCTGCTCGACCCGTACGCGAAATGCATTTTCTTCCCGCCCGGTTTTGATCGGAATTTGGCTATGCGAGAAGGGTCCAATGCAGGCAGCGCGCCTTTGGGAGTACTGACTGATCACCGATCGACATTTGACTGGGCGGGGTCTCGGCCACCGTATCATGAGTCGGATGCAGTCATCTACGAACTTCACGTGAAAGGTTTCACGAAGAACCCAAACTCAGGTGTCGACCCATCGCGTGCCGGCACATACGCCGGTCTCGTGGAAAAGATCCCCTATTTAAAGGAACTCGGGGTGACGGTTGTGGAACTGATGCCGGTTTTTCAGCGCGATCCACAAGAAGGCGACTATTGGGGCTACATGCCTTTGAATTTCTTCGCGCCGCATGCTCAGTACGCGAACACAGACCGTGCTGATGAGCAGCATCTTGAATTCAAAAATATGGTGAAGGCTTTTCATCAGGCCGATATCGGCGTGGTGCTGGACGTCGTATACAACCACACTTGCGAGGGCGACTACAAAGGGCCGATCTACAGCTTCAAGGGTCTCGACAGCGCCGGCTATTACATGCTTTCCTCCGATCCGGCAAACCCCTACGCCAATTACTCCGGGACCGGTAATACCTTGAATTTCGGCCAGGCACATGTGCGCAAGATGGTGATTGATAGTCTGCGTTATTGGAAGCGGGGGATGCATATCGACGGATTCCGCTTTGATCTGGCGTCGGTATTCAGCCGCAATGCAGACGGATCTCTCAACTGGGGCGAAGCGCCCATCTTCAGTGAAATTGCCGCTGACCCGGAATTAGGGCGGGTGCGTTTGATCGCAGAGCCCTGGGACACAGCCGCTTATCAGCTCGGACGAGGATTCCCAGGATTGACGTGGCTGCAGTGGAACGGGCGGTTTCGCGATGACATTCGCCGTTTCGTTAAGAGCGATCCGGGGATGGTCCCTGACCTGATGCGCCGGATTTATGGGAGCGATGATTTGTTTCCCGACAACCGCGCCGACGCTTATCACGCGTTCCAGAGTGTGAACTATATAACGTCCCACGACGGCTTCACGCTCTACGATCTTGTCTCTTATGACCGCAAGCACAATTGGCAAAACGGAAATAATAATCAGGACGGTACTGACGCGAACTACAGTTGGAATTGTGGGCAGGAAGGGGATGAAGCTGTCTCCCCGGCAGTCCTCGCATTGCGCCGCAAGCAAGTAAAGAATTTCTGCTGTCTGCTCTTCTTATCGAACGGCACGCCAATGTTTCGGGCTGGGGACGAGTTTCTGAACACGCAACTTGGCAACAACAATCCCTATAACCAGGATAACGAAATTGGATGGCTGGATTGGAGTCAGCTCCGATCTAATAAGGACACTTTCCGGTTCTTCAAGAACATGATTGCCTTCCGCAAAAATCATCCCTCGTTGAGCCGGAGCAGGTTCTGGCGGGAGGACGTTTCCTGGTACGGCGTCGGACCCACGGTCGATTTGTCCCACGACTCGCACAGCCTGGCATTCTGCCTGCACGGCGCTTCTCAAGATGACGACGACATCTACGCAATGATCAACGCCTACTGGGAAGAGCTGGAGTTCAATGTGCAGGAGGGAACAGCACAGGAGTGGAAGAGAATCGTGGACACCGCCTTGCCCAGTCCAGATGATTTCTTGGACGACGGAATCCCTTTAGAACGGACGAAATATCTACTAGCTCCAAGATCGATTGTGGTCTTATGTCGACCCAAGAAAAGCGGCACTCGGGAGGGTCCATGAGCACGCGATCGAGGATCATTATCGTCGGTGGCGATTAACCAAAGATGCCGACAGTCTGGCCAGCTCGGCTGTCCGCAAATGCGGAAAAATGTACAGCCGGCTCGCCGAATGAATTCTAAGTCTGGCACACAGCCGGTACACCGGATTTTCCACCTGCGTCGCTAAAAGCTGCAGATTCCGACTGATTCGCAGTCACAGAAGAAGTGGCCCACCTCATCGACTCGTCTCAGACTCGGTTTCATCGCATGGTATTGATGACGCTCTATGGCACGGGGTACGGCGCGCCGAGTTGGCTCGCTTGCAAATTTCCGATATCGATAGCCAACGGATGATAATCCACATTCGCGGCGGGAAAGGGCGTCAGGACCGAGATGTCAGAGCGGCGCTGGCGCGGTGGAATACAGAATTCCCTGTATTTACTGCAACTCTCGTGAAAGCGATTATTCACTCTCTAAATTATTTACCCACTCGATTTAAACGATTCACCCTCCCGATTTAAGAAGATGGAAATGGAGCTGAACGCCATGTTGCGCGGATGCAGAAAAATCCACGGCTTCCTTGCAATACTAATTTTGTTCCATTTGAATCCGAGTCTGGCCAAGTCCCAAACCACCGAGGGTAGCAACGGGTGGCAACTTGTATGGTCAGACGAATTTAATGGAGCCGCGGGCTCTGTGCCGGATTCCAGCAAATGGACCTACGACGTCGGGGGTGGCGGATGGGGCAATAATGAGGAAGAAGTGTACTGTGCGGCTGGCTCCAACGCCAGCCCCTGCGGCACGCTGACGCCGAACGCGGTTCTCGACGGCGAGGGCAATCTGGTCATTTCGGCTATCTATAACAATGGCACCTGGACTTCAGCGCGTATGAAGACCGAGGGCATTGAGAACCTTCAGTATGGACGCATCGAAGCCCGCATGAAACTGCCCATGGGCGCTGGGATTTGGCCGGCGTTTTGGCTTCTTGGATCTAACATCAATACCTCCGGCTGGCCCCTCTGTGGCGAGATGGACATCATGGAATGGGTGCCGCAGTACGGCTCCTCGAAGACTTCGTCCACGATTCACGGCCCGTTTTCCGGCGGAAACGGTGTCGGCTCGTCGTTTACGTTTCCAAACAATGGCACAGTAAGCGACTTCCATACGTATGGGATTATTTGGTCTCCGAACCAGACGCAGTTCTATCGGGACGACCCCAGCGCGCCTTATTTTACGATCCAGAACACAAACGACATTCCCGGCGACTGGGTGTTCAATCATGACTTTTTTCTGATCATGAATCTGGCGATGGGCGGCTATTTTCCCGGATACACAAACGGCACGACGCCGAACCCAGCGGTAATGACAGTCGATTATGTGCGAATCTATCGGGCAGCGCACACACCGGTCGCCGGACCAGTGTCCATCAACGCCGGCGGGGTTTCGGAGGGCAGTTTTTTTGCGGATACCAATTTTACCGGCGGCAAGACGGTTTCGACGGATGAAGCAATAGACACATCGCTTATTCCTGCGCCCGTACCTCCGCAAGCTGTTTACCAGACGGCGCGTGAGGGTGAGTCGCGATACACGATTACAGATTTGGTTCCTCAGGCGCCGTATAACCTGCAGTTACACTTCGCCGAAACTCAGGTCAATGGACCGGGAGAGCGTCTGTTCGATGTAACCATTAATCGTCAAACTTTTCTGAATCGCTTCGACATTTTTGCGGCCGCTGGCGGCAAAAACAAAGCAGTCGAAGAAAACTTTAAAGCCACCGCGGACGAGTATGGGAATATGGCAATCCGGTTGACTCCTCGCACTCCCGCTCAACCGCGCATCAGCGGCCTGCTGGTCAGTCAGACCAACGATAATGAACCGACCAGTGGACCGGTATTTCTCGACTCAGGCGGTGGCGACGTCGGCAATTTCATCGCCGACACTGACTTTTCTGGAGGAAACCAGGCGAGTAGCTTCGCGACGGTTGACACCTCGCTCATCTCCAGCCCGGTTCCACCGCAGGCGGTTTTCCAAAGTGAGCGCTGGGCGCCAAGCACTTACACGATTGGCGGTTTTACGCCGGGATCGATGCATACCGTCACGTTGTATTTCAACGAGATCTACTGGAGCCAACCAACCCAGCGACAATTTAATGTTCTGATCAATGGCTCGCAAGTGCTCACGAACTTCGATATCGTTGGCACGACTGGGGCGAAGAATAAGGCAATTGAGGAGCAGTTCCCAGCGACGGCTAATTCGGCGGGGCAGATGGTAATCCAATTCACGCTGGGTGCCGCAGATCAACCGAAGATCAGTGGCATCGCCGTGAATTGAGCTGGCCGGCCCCCGCAACACCTTGGCTGGAAATCTCGCTGGCGGCGCAGAACGTGATCCACCCAGTCCGTATAATCGCCTAAGGTGAGGCTGACCCGAAACGGGCTCCTCTGAAGGCCCCTTCCAGGAGGACACCGGTGACTTCCCTCTTCCCCCGATACAAGGCGATTGTCAGTTTCCCAATACTTGTGATCTCTTTCTTGTTGTTCGCAAAGGGTATCACGCCCTCTTTCGCGCAATCGGTTAGCGTGGTTTTGACGACTCCCGATCAAACATCGCTGCTTGCCCCGCAGACGCCATTGACCTTTGCTTCCGGAACCGCGGCACAATTGGCGATCAACATCAATGACACGATTCGCTATCAGAAGCTCGAAGGTGTAGGCGGTTCGTTTACTGACTCATCTGCATACCTTGTGTGGACCAAGCTCACGCCTGCGCAACGCGATCAGTTGATGAACGATCTCTTTAATCAACAAGGCATTCATTTGAGTTTTCTACGGCAGCCGATGGGCGCCACCGATCTTGCACTGAGCAGTTACACCTACGATGACCTGGCACCCGGCGAGACTGATCCGGATCAGGACCAGTTCTCAATCGCTCACGATCAGGCGTACATCCTGCCGACCATTCGCGCAGCCATGGGTGCCAATCCCGAGATCAAGGTTATGGCGCTGCCCTGGTCACCTCCAGCATGGATGAAGACAAATGGCGCTCTGGGAGGGGGAGGATTCAACACCGCGAACTTTCCAACTCTTGCCAAGTACTTTGCCAAATTCATTGCCGCCTACGAGGCGAACGGCGTCCCCGTTAATTACGTCGCAGTGCAAAATGAGCCGCTCTACGAGACAGGCGGCTATCCCACCATGTTTATGAATCCCCTTGATGAGGGCCGGTTCATCGCCGAGTACCTCGGACCGGAACTTCGAAACAGTCACTTTCGCAACCAAAACTGGAACTTCAGCGGGCAGAACGAGGACCCTGGCGACGCCACGCCTGGAATCCTGGGCTATGAACACAACTGGGATAATCCTCGCTATCCGGAATTCCTTCTGCAGAACCCGAAGGTTGGTTTGTATCTCGCCGGCGTCTCATTTCATTGCTACGCAGGCGACGCAGCTGATGCACAAAACGCCGTTCACGACCTCGATCCCGGAACCCCGATCTATTTCACCGAATGCACAGGTGGCAACTGGGCTCCCGATTTTGCGACGAACCTCGGCAACGACGTCGAGGGACAAATGATCAACGTGCTGCGCAACTGGGGAAAGACCGTCGTGATGTGGAACGTGGCGCTCGATCCCACTGGCGGCCCGACGGTGCAGCACGGTTGCGGCAATTGCCGCGGCATCGTGACCATCGACACCAGCACGACTCCCGCGACGGTTTCGCGCAATGTCGAGTACTACGCGCTCGGTCATCTTGCCAAATTTGTGGAAACGGGAGCCTACCGGATTGATTCGAACAGCTTCGGGAGCGGCAGCATTGAGGACGTCGCATTCAAGAATCCGGACGGCTCTATTGCTATCCTCGTTTACAACGCGGCCACCACGCCAAGTGATTTCTCGCTGAACTGGAAGGGCAAGACCGTGAGCTACACGCTGCCCGCGGGGGCCGTTGCAACACTAAAGTGGGCTGGCTACACCGGCAACACATTCGACGTGACCGCCGGGCCCGGGTCGCAAACGATCGCTCCGGGAGGTTCGACGGCCTTCGAGGTCGGCGTCGATCACTACGGATCAAATCATGCTCCCGTCGCGCTGCAAGTGCAGGGCCTGCCTGCGGGGGCGGATGGAGGCCTGGAGCGCATCCCGTTTACGACCGAATGGGCCCTCGCCATCAACTCGGAGCCGAACCTGACCAGCGGAGCGTACCGAATCACCATCCTCGGGACGCAAGGTGCAGTCGATCAGACTTCAACAGTGCAACTGAACGTCGGCGAACCGGAGGCGCCTTTCGGGGGAACACCGTGGACGTTGCCTGGTCAGGTCCAGGCAGAGAATTTCGACAACGGCGGCAACTACATCGGATATTTCAACCTGGATCCATCGGACCCAAGCGGTAATAGCTATCGAGCCCCCGCATCGGTTGGGGTCGAGCCAACCAGTGATATCGGCGGAGGATACGATGTTGGGTACACCAAGGAAGGCGAGTGGTTACGGTACACGGTGAACGTAACTCAGGGAGGCATTATGAACCTGCAGTCGCGTGTCGCTTCCTTGGGTCAGGGTGGGTACTATCACGTTTCGTTCGACGGCAAGAGCGCGACCGGTAACCTGTTCGTTCCGGCAACCGGTTGGTGGCAGAACTGGACAACCCAGGTGTCACCTGCATTCATGCTCGAAGCAGGAAAACACATTATGCAGGTCACGTTCGATGGGAATGGCCCAAGCGGCGGGATGGGCAATTTCAATTGGTTCGTTATCCAGCCCGTTACGCTAGGAACCGCGTCCCCGGGTTCTCCGGCAATGGTGCCGGGTCTGATTCAGGCAGAAGACTTCGACGCGGGCGGGAAGGGCATCGCCTACTGGAATGGGGCGACGAGCAACGGCGGCGGCGCCAATTATCGTCCCGGCGAAACGGTGTACATCGAGAATTGCTCGGACGCAGGCGGCGGGTACGACGTTGGCCAGACCAACCCGGGTGATTGGCTGAATTACACTGTCAATATTGCCTCGTCCGGCTCCTATACGTTGCGAGTGCGCGTCGCGACAGCAGTTGGTGGCGGTGTCTTCCATCTCGCTGTCGACGGCCACAGGGTGACGCCCGGGCTCTCAGTTCCGGAGACCGAAGGATGGCAGACCTGGCAGACGCTCGAGGTTCCTGCCGTCAAACTTCGGCAAGGTCTCCACACCTTGCAACTCGTCATGGATAGCGGCGGCTACTACAACACGGTAGGCAATTTCAACTGGTTTTCTCTCCAGTAATCTAGCCTCCTCAACCTAACCCAAAAAGGGTGAACTCTTTACAGGCACGACGAGATACGAAATCGAAGGAGCGACTGATCGACCTCATGCCCTGTTGGATATCCCCGGACGCCCAAAACCGACAGATTCGAATTAGGGCACAATTCCCGGCTTATCCGACGCCGGAAGACTCAGAAATCGGCTTGCTGGAATCCGACCGCTATCAAAGTAGTAAACGCCATAGCATGATACCGGCCCTGTGATACCCATTTCCCGCCTAAGTCCTTTCGTGCTCAGTGACCGGCTTCGAGCGTCGGATTCGAACCCTCGTTTGGGTTTGTGGACAGGAATGGAATCTACTCCTGCTCCGTAGCTTCTCTCACGATACGGGAATCGGCTTGACTGGCATCCTCACGCTTGCAAGTTCCCTGCTTGCGGTGGGCATCGTACTGCTGAGTGACCTGCGCTCTCCAGCCAGCGCTCTGCGACGTGTTAGGATCAAACCTTTGGCCACACTCCCGACAGACACCGTATGGGATTGGCTCGGCGATGAGGAGTAGCTTTCTGAGCGTACCCTCTAGCATGCCAACAGTTTCCCACAGGGCAGCTCACCGCGCTAGCCCTGTGGATTTCAAACTGCACCACTACCCAATCTTCGGTTCTCTCGTCTAGAAGCATCAGCGTATAAACGCAAGGCAGTCGCTTCAGCCCTGGCGGTGACAGTAGCGATCGCGCTCATGGCTCGAACCCGAATTCACCTTTTCATACGTGATGTGCTCAGCGAGGAGAACTGACCGATGCTCTTATCTTCGCGGCTGCTGCACTGGTGATACTTCCATTGGTTCCGATCGATATGTTGGTCCGTTCAGCGCTATTAATCCTCGTACAGTCTGGAAGATCGTGAGTTTGATCATGTCGATCACCGCAAGGGGCCATATCGCTTTGCGCTTGCTCGGACCTCGCTTCGGCCTTCCCTGGGCCGGGTTGGCTTCTGGCTTTGTATCGGGTGTGGCCACACCTCGGTGGGAATGACACGATACTACGATTCCCATCGCGCTCGAAAACCCAACTCGATTATTCCAGAACTCACCCAACGGAAGGTTCCCATGACGCGCCACTCTCTTGTAGTGGCTGCGCAAAGCAACGACCCCGCCACACGATCGCGGGCGATCGAAGCTATCGCCGCGGCGTACTGGAGGCCGGTCTACAAGTACGTGCGCAGTGGAACATCGCTCTGGAAGACGCTGCCGACTTCACCCAGGAGTTCTTCACCCGTCTTCGGGAAAAGGAATTCCTCGATTCTTACGACAGCGGTAAAGGACGCCTGCGCGCTTTCTACGAACCTGTGCCGACCATCTTTTTATGAATCAGGCACGGGACTCCAAGCGGCTGAAACGCGGCGTTGGCAGTAAGTTATACAGCAAAGATGTTCTTGTTCAAATATTCATTGCGAAACTTACCGTGTGGATCGTACTGCTTGCAGAGCTCGATAAAGTCGGGCATCTTCTTGTAAATTCGCTCGAGTTCTGCCGGTGAGATGGTGAACAGCTTTCCCCAGTGCGGACGTGCATTGAACGGGGCGAGTTCCCTCTCGATGACGGGTAAAAGCTGGCGGACGACGGACCAGTCTGGTTTCCAGGTGAAGTGGATAGTCACGCAGTCTTGCTCGTAACAAGGGCTCATCCATAACTTATCGGCGGCGATCGTGCGAATTTCGGAAATCAGTAAGGCTGGGCTGACTTGATCGCGCAGTCGCTCAACCGCCAGAATTGCTTCCATTGCATGTTGCCGCGGCACAAAGTATTCCGACTGCAGTTCTTTGCCGGCACTCGGAGTGAAACCCATGCGAAAGTGCGGCAGGCGCTCGTACCAAGGACCGGGTACTCCCATCTGCTCGGTGCAGTTTTCCGCCGACAGTGCGGCAATCGGGTGCAGATTCCTCGTGGCGAGCTTCGCTCCGTAGAACTCTGAAGTAGCGTGAATAGCCTGTCCCTCTTCGATGCGGCTCTTGATCCACACTTCGTTGATGCGCTGCTTTTGCCAGTCCGTAAACAAGCTCACGCTATAGCCGCTGGACTCGATGGCATCGAAGTGGTCTTTTAGCTCTCTGAGGCGCAGGTTTTCGTAAACATGCTGGAGCATCTTGAAGCTGGGCTGTATATCGAGAGTCACCTTTGTGACTACGCCCAGCGCTCCCAATGCAACCACCGCTCCGTTAAGTGTTTCGCCATCTCGCTCCCGCGACAGGCTCACAACATTGCCTTCCCCTGTCACGATTTCTAGTCCGGATGCTGCGGTTGCCAGGTTTCCATTTTTCTGACCCGAGCCATGGGTTGCCGTACTGAGGGCGCCTGCCACTGAGATATGGGGCAATGACGCGAGGTTATGAAGCGCAAATCCCTTGCCGTCGAGATACGGACACAATTGTCCATACGTGATACCCGCAGCGACAGTGACGGTGCGCTTCGTCGGATCGATGGCAATCACGTTGTCCATCGGCCTCAGCGATAGAAGCAGGTCTTTGCTGTCGGCAATGTTGTTGAAACAATGACGTGTGCCGAGTACCTTCAGCTTGATTTCCTTCTTGACGCAGTCCTGCAGTTGTTCCAGCGAATCGAAAGTCTGAACTCGGTCGGTGCTGTATTCAACATTGCCGGCCCAGTTTCTGAGCCTCTCCCGTCCAGCCCAAGCCAGCACGCGCATTACCGGGCAAGATGCAAATGCGCCGGCGAAGAGCTTGATAAAGGTCCTCTTATTCATATTCATAGCGCGAAGCTCCGGAATTATCGACTGTGAGGGTGAGTAAACCAAGCACACCCATTTGCCGATACGATTATCTAGGCAAGGGCCTGCCGGAGATATCCTGCCACGTCGCTAACGAAGCGATGCACCGACACCTCTGCGATGCGGTGGCCGACGATCGCGTTCATGGTTTTTCCCACGGCGCCGAAGGGTGGCTCGTAAATACCGCAGAAATCTAACTGCGTTTCGGTCGAGGTCAGCGGGTACACGGAAAGCTCGCCCCTCATGAGAGGAAATAATCGCGGCATGGTCGTGGCCTCCCATTCCAGCACCAACCGCGTACTCGGAGTTGAGGCGGCATCAGTGCTCTTTTCCTCAATGTTTTTCACGGAGATATTGATGTCGGTCTTTACCCCAATGCCGCCAAAGTCGATGTGCAGTTCAGCAGCGACTGATTGTGCCCGGGAAGCAGCGGCCTTGGTGGCCGACTGAAACACGGTGAGTACATTCTGCTTCAAAGCATCGCGGACGCGCTCGTAGGGACGGTTCACATAGTCGTAGCTGCGAATTTCCCGTCCTGAACTCATCATTCCTTCCAGCTGGACTGCACGTCTTCAAACAGGTGCTCTCGAAGACTGTACCATAGCGCGCTCGCACCTGAGATCGCTTGCGTGCGCCGTCCCTGCTTTCGGGTTCATTGTTGTGCCACCATGTATTTGAGATATCGTTTCCGAAAACAATGGGAATGAATTTCGCTGTATTATGGCTACCGCCCGTATTCAATCGCAATCAGCTGGCGCTTAATAGCGGATGCAAGGTCGGCACCGCGTGAGGAGGCTCGATGGCTCAGATCGACGTTCCGTTGTCGCGCGCGGGTTTCGGACAGACGCAGCGAGCCGACAGTTGGTGGGTACAGCCACTGGTTGTGTTTCTAGGTTTGTCGGCATTCATCGCTTACTCCACCTGGGCTGCTCTGCAGGGGCAGCATTTCAGATTCGGACCTTATCTCTCACCGTTGTATTCGCCCGAATTGTTCGGCCCTGGTCATGAGGGTTGGTTTGGTCGAAATCCAAGCTGGATGCCTGTTTGGGTTACAGGGGCGATGCTCATCCTGTGGGCACCAGGCGGCTTTCGAGTGACGTGCTACTACTATCGTGGAGCGTACTACAAGGCGTTTTGGGCGGATCCGCCTTCCTGTACCGTCGGCGAACCGAGGAAGACATATCTCGGCGAACGATCGTTTCCTTTGATTCTGCAAAACGTCCATCGGTATTTTCTATACCTGGCCCTCGTGTTTCTCGTAATTCTGGCGCGGGACGTGTGGGATGCATTCTGGTTCGACGGCCGGTTGGGCATCGGCGTCGGTACTCTCGTCTTATTGACGAACCTCATCCTGCTGAGTTCCTACACTCTGGGATGCCACTCCCTTCGTCATCTCGTCGGAGGTCTTCGCGATCGGTTGGCGGGGGCGCCGGCCCGCAAGCGAGTTTACGATTGCGTGAGTTGTCTGAACCGGCGCCACATGCTGTTTGCGTGGTGCAGCCTTTTCTCGGTCGCGTTTTCCGATTTGTATGTGCGGATGTGCTCGATGGGTATCTGGACGGATTGGAGGATCGTCTAGTGAGCGAGTACATCACGCATGAACACGACGTTCTGATCATTGGAGCCGGGGGCGCCGGTTTGAGGGCTGCCATCGAGGCCTCAGCCGCAGGTGTAAAGGTTGCGGTCATTTCGAAGTCTCTTCTCGGCAAAGCGCACACCGTCATGGCCGAGGGTGGCGTAGCCGCGGCGATGGGAAATGTGGACGACCGGGACAGCTGGCGCGTTCACTTTGCCGACACCATGCGTGGCGGCCAATACCTGAGCGACTGGCGGATGGCGGAGCTCCATGCCAAGGAAGCTCCGGCGCGTGTACGTGAACTTGAGGCCTGGGGCGCGCTTTTCGATCGCACCAGTGATGGCCGAATTCTGCAGCGGAATTTCGGCGGCCATCGGTATCCTCGGCTCGCCCATGTAGGGGACCGCACCGGCCTGGAGATGATCCGCACTCTTCAAGACCATGGCATCCATCTCGGCCTCGATGTTTTCATGGAACACACAGTCGTCACTTTGCTGAAGGACGGCAGTCGCATCGCGGGCGCGTTTGGATACGACCGCGAGCGTGGCCGATTTCACTTGTTCCGTGCCAAAGCCGTGGTGCTGGCGACAGGAGGAATTGGAAGAGCTTACAAGATCACTAGTAACAGTTGGGAATATACAGGCGATGGCCATTCGCTCGCCTACCATGCTGGCGCTGCGCTGATGGATATGGAATTCGTGCAGTTCCATCCCACGGGAATGATTTGGCCACCGAGTGTGCGCGGCATTCTGGTCACGGAGGGAGTGCGCGGCGAGGGAGGGGTGCTGCGTAATCGGAATGGCGAGAGATTCATGTTCAAAGATATTCCTCCGCTGTACGCCAACTCGACCGCCGACACGGAAGAGGAAGGGTGGCGGTATACGCAGGGTGACAAGAACGCGAGACGCCCGCCCGAGCTGCTGACCCGCGACCACGTTGCCCGCTGCATACGACGGGAAGTGCGCGAAGGACGGGGCAGCCCTCACGGCGGTGTGTTCCTCGACATCGCGTGGATCAAGGAGAGAATTCCGAACGCGGCGGAGCATATAAAGAAGAAGCTGCCCAGCATGTATCACCAGTTCAAGCAGCTTGCCGACATTGACATTACCCAGGAGCCGATGGAAGTGGGTCCTACGACCCATTACATGATGGGAGGCGTCAAGGTGGACGCCGAATCCCAAATGTCGGACGTGGCTGGCCTGTTTGCTGCGGGAGAGTGCGCGGCAGGTCTGCATGGCGCCAACCGGCTGGGCGGAAACTCACTTTCCGATTTGTTAGTCTTCGGCAAGAGAGCCGGAGAGTACGCCGCGACCTATGCAAAAGAGAACTCGCTGGTCGCGGTGAATGGGGATGAACTCGGATCATCGGAAAAATGGGCGCTTCAGCCGTTCGAGCACAAGGGTTCCGACAATCCGTACGCGGTACAACATACGTTGCAGGACGTGATGCAGGAACTGGTAGGGATCGTGCGTCAGGAACCGGAGATGTTCCAGGCGCTGGAGCGCATTCGAGAGTTGAAAGCTGCCAGCGAGCGGGTCAGCGTGGATGGAAACCGGGAATACAATGCTGGCTGGCACACGGCGCTCGATCTGCACAGCCTGCTAACCGTATCGGAAATTGTTACCTGTGCGGCGCTGGAACGGAAAGAGAGCCGAGGGGCGCATTTCCGCGATGATTTTCCCACTAAGGACAAGCATTACGAAGGCTTCAACATCGTGGTGCAAAAAGGCGCCGGTGGAGAAATGCAACTCACCCGCGAGCCCATTCCCCCGATGCGGGAAGATCTGCAGCAAATCATCCAGGAGATGAAGTAATGGCGACGGCCACGTTTCGCATCTGGCGCGGGGAAAAAGGCCAAGGGAAGTTCCAGGACTACCCCACGGAAGTCTCCGCCGGCATGGTGGTTCTCGACGCCGTGCATCAAATACAAGCGGAACAGGCCGGCGATCTTGCGGTTCGCTGGAACTGCAAGGCGGGGAAATGCGGCTCGTGCTCGGCCGAAATCAATGGCATGCCGAAGTTGATGTGCATGACGCGGCTGAATACGCTTCCTCTGGATAGGCCTGTGACCGTCGAACCCATGAAGGCATTTCCGCACATGAAGGATCTGGTCACCGATGTATCGTGGAATTATGCGGTTAAGAAACGCATCCCAAAGTTTCAGCCGCGGCAGCCCGACGCGCCTGATGGCACCTGGCGCATTGCCCAAGAAGACGTAGAACGGGTGCAGGAGTTTCGCAAGTGCATCGAGTGCTATCTCTGTCAGGATGTCTGCCACGTCTTGCGCGACCATCACATGCACGAACAATTCATCGGCCCACGATTTCTGGTCTATGCGGCCGCGCTAGAAATGCATCCGGTGGACGAAGGCGACCGCGTCGAAGCTCTGAGAAAGCAATTTGGCGTAGGTCTCTGCAACATCACCAAGTGCTGCACCAAGGTTTGTCCTGAAAATATCACGATCACCGACAACGCGATCATCCCGCTCAAGGAGCGCGTCGTGGATCGCTTCTTCGATCCGCTGTCGAAACTGTTCCGAGTATTCAGCAATTCGAAAAGATAGGAGATGTTATGCATTTCGAACTGAAATCCATTTCCGAGCAGAGTATTCCCGAAGCGCTGGCAAAGGTAGAACGCTACAGACTATTAAATGAACCCAGCCTGGCGGAGAGCATTTGCCTCGATATTCTGGCCGTCGTGCCCAATCACCAGCAGGCCCTGATTTCGCTTTTGCTCGCGCGCACCGACCAATTCGATTCTGATGTGCATGTGAAAGCCGCACAAGAGGTTCTTTCGCAAATCAAGGGCGACTACGAGCGGGCTTACTACCAGGGCATCATCTGGGAGCGTTTGGGAAATGCGCGCATTCGCCATGGTCGCACTGGAGCCGGCTCATCCGCATATCATGCGCTGCGGGAAGCAATGGATGACTATGAGAAGGCCATGAATTTTGCGACGCTCGGAAACGACGATGCCATTTTGCGATGGAACACCTGTGCGCGCGTGATCATGCAGAATCCGGACATCCGACCGGCCCCTGAGAATGAGCCCGCACAGGCGTGGGAGCACGACGAAGCCGGCTCCAGAATCGCAGATGCTTAGCATCAGATGCCATTACGTCACCGCGGTAGTCGAGGTGTGAACCTGGGGCATGCCAAGGGGACCGAGCCATTTTGGCAGTTCAGAACTGCGCAGCTTGGTTCCGATAATCGCGGCTGGTCCCCTACTCCTCCGTTCTGATCGGATCACGGGCGAAGGGGAGGTTGTTCTGGGCCAGAAGTCCTATAAAAGCATCCGATCGTGCCTTCGGAACGATCACTGGTACCAGAAACTTGTATGGAGCTAAGTGCTGGGTGCACTCTGTCTCAAGGATCAGGTTTCGGCAAGCTAAGGCCGACTTCCCACTGGTGCTTCTTGCGCCCGCATAAAAGCATGGCTCCGGTACTGGCGATCACTGACATGGTGGCGAGAGCCCGTCGAGACGACAGCCTCTTATTGACCCCGATGGAGAGATTCCTCAACCTTATCGTCACCGGGCCGAACCAGATCCCATTTTCCCACTAAGGAGAGCCGGAATGAGAGCAGACAGGCGCTGGCGTACTCGCAAAGAGAAGAAGGAATGGGCACGACGGTTGCAGTCCAATGACCCGGGGCTGGACGTGATTCACCCGCAGGCCGCCGGGATTGACGTAGGTAACGCTTCCCATTATGTGGCGGTGCGTCCGGATCGAGATCTGGAACCGGTACGCAAGTTCGAGTGTTTCACGGCCGATCTGCATCGGCTGGCGGACTGGCTGAAGAGTTGTGGAGTGAGGACCATCGCGATGCAGTCGACCGGGGTCTACTGGATTCCCTTGTACGACATTCTGGAAGAGCGCGGTTTTGAGGTGTACTTGGTCAACGCGCGCCACACCAAGAATCTGCCGGGGCGCAAAAGCGATGTGCAGGAGTGCCAGTGGTTATTGAAGCTGCACACGTACGGATTGTTAAACAACTCTTTTCGGCCAACCAGCCAGATCCGGGTGTTACGGACCTATTGGCGACAACGAGCCGAACATGTGCAAGCAGCGGCGAGTTGTATTCAGCGGATGCAGAAAGCCCTGACGCAGATGAATGTGCAGTTGGCCAATGTGATCAGCGACCTGAGCGGGTTAACCGGGCAATTGATTGTGCGCGCCATCGTGGGTGGGGAACGGGATCCCCAGAAATTGGCTGCGCTCAGAGATCGGCGCGTACACGCCAGTACGGATGAGGTTGCTAAGAGCTTGCAGGGCAACTGGCGGCCGGAGTTGCTGTTCTTGGTGAAACAGGAACTAGACACCTACGATACCTACCAGCAACGCATTGCCGAGTGTGATGAGCAATTGAAACAGCAGCTTGCCAGTTTTGCTAGCGCGGCGTCAGCAGTAGCGGCTGCACCGGTGACCGAACCGCAAGGAGACGAGCAGCCGAAAAAAGCAAAGGCCAAGCGCAAAAAACTGGCTAAGAATGCTCCGCGGTTCAACCTGCAGCAAGAGCTGCAGCGGGTTGCTGGAGTGGATCTTACTCGGATTGATGGAATCGACGTCATGGTCGCGCAAACGATCTTGGCCGAAATCGGGCTTGATATGGGGCGTTGGAAAACAGAAGGGAACTTCGTTTCCTGGCTGGGATTGTGCCCCGACAATCGCATCACCGGCGACAAGGTAGTGGGGCGAGGCACACGCCATGTGGTAAACCGTGCGGCCACCGCCTTGCGCATGGCCGCCAACGCGCTGCTGCGTAGCCAGACCTACCTTGGCGCCCAATACCGTCGCTTGCGCACCAAACTTGGAGCCCCGAAGGCCATTACAGCCATGGCCCATCGGATCGCCCGACTCGTCTATCGCATGTTGAAGTACGGTCAACAATATATCGACAAAGGGGGAGACTACTACGAGCAGAGGTATAGGAACCAACAGCTCCAGTCCTTACGCAAGAAGGCGGCCCAACTCGGTTTCCAGTTAATGGAAGCCGAAGCCCAAACTGCTTGATCCAGTGCTGCGGATTAAGTTTCTGGAGAGGGGATGTCAAGTGAAAAATACTTCTCCCTGCCGGAACGCCAGAAATATTTTCTGGCATCCAGCCCACTCGCCATAGTGCCGACACTTCTTCTTTAGCTGCTTGACCGTTCAGCCCGGTCGCGGAGCGGCCCTGTAGGCCGCGGAGCGACGGGGCCCCCGTGTTTCTTCCTTCCTGTGGGGGTTTCATGTTCGTCATGACGGCGCCGTTCGGTTCTCTGAAACTCACAAGCTAACCTGGTTGCAGAGTTGCCAACCATGGTCCTATCTGAGACTCGTGGCCTACAGCTTTGTTGGATCATGCGAGGGGGCATAGGGTCGGCTTGGAGACTTGGTGCCGAAGCACACAAATCGCCTAACTTCTGGCTAGATACTCTCCCTCGATCCGGGCGTCTCAAGAAGAACCCGACTCGCCACCGCCAAAGGATGATCCCCAAGGGATGGAACGGACTCTTGGTCCGAGACGCTCAAGCTGCTTGCGGTTTCAATTGTTTAGCGTCGAAATGGGCTCCCTTCTTCCACAGGATTAGAGTGATCGCCGCAATCTTTCGCGCCAAGGTGAGGCGAGCCATCGCTGGCTTCATGCCTTTGGTGAGCAAGCCTTGGTAGAAGTCGTGGAACGCTCCCTCCTGGCTGCTGGCCATACTCGCCGCACTCTTGAAGATGGTTTTCATATCGTGATTATGATTTTGATTCAGCCCACGCAGCTGCTGGGGTTTCTTGGAACGTTGCAGCTGTCCGCCCACGTAACGGTATTGCGCGCTGTCGCGCGTCTCAATCGCCAGACCGCTGTAGGTCCATAGTTGCCGCTTGGTGCGGAAACGATGAGGGGTTTGGATTAGCGCGATGAGCAGCGCGGCTCGGATCGGGCCGATCGAAGGAACCTGGCGCAGTAATTTGGTCGCGCTCTGTTTGCGACTCTCGGCCAACAGATCCTTGCGCACCGCTTGGCGCAACTCTCGCAGAGCATCGAGTTGTTGGTAGAAAAACTCAGCCCGCCGGCGGACGCCCGCTTCCCCAATCTTGTTCAACCACTCTGGGCGATGACGCGGGGCGTAGACTTGCTGCCCCCCACACAAAATCCCCCAACTGCGATACAGAGCCTTCACTCGATTCATTACCCGAGTGAGATCTTTGCTGATCGTCAGATAACTGCGGGCCAGCTCCTTCAACGTTCGTAGGCCGTTCTCGCCATGATAGACCGAGCGCAGATATCCCCCGCGCAGCAGATCGGCGAGCTTGCGCGCGTCAATCTTGTCGCTCTTGTTTCCCTCCTTCATCAGCGCGTTTCTCCGTGGATCGCACACGACTAGCTCTGTGACGTGCGGTTTCAGTAGGTCATACAACCAAGCCGCCCAGGTCCCCTCTTCCAAGGTCACATGCAAGTCACCGTGTATTCCCTGGATACACTGCAGGATGGTGCTCGCCTTGGTTTCGATGATCGACTCCATCACCACTTTTCCATCGCCGTTCATCACCGCAATCGAAATCGTTTCCTTGTGAATGTCCATGCCGATATACTTAATGTCCATACGGGTGCTCCTTTCGGTAGAGTTTTGCTTCGCACTCAAAATCTACCTCAAAGGGGCGCCCTTTTATAATGCGTCGGCTTCGAGGGGATCATCCGTGGATCTCCCTGAAAGATGTTTCTTTATGGCGCCCTATCCCCGACCATTCATACACCGCGCTTCGGTAGGACTCCAAAACACGCCAGTTTGAGGCCTTTCCGCGACGTTATACTCTCCACACACGGAGGACCCTCCGACCACACATACTATACGCAGGTTTAAGCGAGCCTATCCCGGCGAGAAGACGGTTCGCCGCCCGAGCGATTTCAACAACCCGACACCAGGACCGCTGACCTGGTCGACTAAAAGACGTTGCGACTGCAACGGCGCCCTCTCCCCGATGACCAGGAATGACACGGGGCGACTAGCCACAACCTACGGGCGCGTGATGATCGGAATCACGCTCGTCGAAGATCTGGCAGTCATTTGCATGACGGTCGTCATTCCTGTGTTTGCTAACTCCAAGAATGGTGACTGGATGGCGGCAGCCTGGATACTGGGCAGGGCTCTGCTTTTGGTGAGCCCGCTGGTTTTTACCGCATTCAAAGTGATTCCGCCTCTGTTGCGCCGAGTCAAGATGACATGCAATTCCGAATTGCTCTTGCTGGTCGCGATCGCGATCTGCCTTGGTACGGCTGCGCTGACACAAGAAGCAGGATTTTCGGCAGCGCTGGGGGCATTTCTTGCCGGAGTATCTATCAGCAGCTTGCCGGATCTCCACGATGTGCATACCCAGATAATTCCGCTGCGCGATGCCTTAGTCGCGCTCTTCTTTGTTTCTCTTGGGACGTTGCTCAATCCCACGGTCCTTTTGAACCATCCGCCGCTTCTGGGATCGATGCTACTCCTCACTTTCGTTTGGGAGGTTTCGGGTTTGGGCCCATGGTCGTTTGGATATTTCGATATCCCTTGCGGACTACAATCGTGGTAGCGGCCGGGCTGACGCAGATCGGGGGCTCTCATCTGTGGTCGGGCAAGAGGCCAGATCTTCAGACCTGGTAGCCCAGGACTTTTCAGCACTGTGATCGCCGCTTCTCTGGTTTCGATATTGGTAAATGTCTTTCTCAGGCGCTCCAGCGTTCATATGGATAACGAGCTAGATTTGGATCTAGTCGGCGCTACTTTCGTCATTTACCCCTAAGAACGAACGTCCCAGGATCCAAAGAGTCAAGTGAGGCTTAATAGACAGGCTGCAGAATTGGTTAAAGAGTCTGGCTGCGATTTGGGGTTCGTTCCTAGGCGACGCCCAACACAGGAGATAGCTTCAATTTCCTACAAGGCCCGATTTCAAGACAACTTGCCAATCCCCAGGGCATCTGCCGCTATAATCCCGGCAGTGGCTTCGCACCCATTGCCATCGCCGGATCAAATCCTTCGTATTCACTGCGTTAAGGTCTTCGTCCGTGATCAGGACCAAAGCTTACGGTTCTACGTCGACCAACTGGGCTTTCGCTTGGTCGCGGATACCGTGCTTCAGTCCGGCGAACGCTGGCTGGCCGTCGCTCCGCCGGATGGGGACACAGTGCTCGCGCTCATCGCTCCTAAACCCGACTCAAAGCTGTCTCAGTTGATCGGCCGACCCACCGATGTCGTCCTCGTAACTGACGATGTTCTCGCCCGCTACCGAGAATGGTCGCGCCGCGGAGTTAAGTTCTTGTCCACGCCAAAACTGAGGCGAGTGAAGTCTGTCAGCGGGACCTCGATTCCGCCCGGGATTGAGACGCCTGTTTGGGGTGGAGTATTCACCCATTTCAAGGATCTCGACGGCAATTCATTTTCACTTGTCAGCTTAGACGAGGTAACACAGTCGATCGAGGCTCAGCGCCGCGCCGCGGCAGAACGAGATGAAGCCGAGCGACGTGTTGCCCAGGAGCTCGACATCGCAAAGCAAGTGCAAGCTCGACTTTTTCCTCAAGGTCTGCCCGTTCTGAAGACCCTGGAATATGCCGGGATATGTCAGCAAGCTCGTCAGGTCGGCGGAGACTACTACGATTTTCTTGCCACGGGTCGAGAACGACTTTGCCTGGTAATCGGGGATGTCGCCGGTAAGGGAATCGGCGCGGCTCTACTGATGGCGAATCTTCAGGCGAACCTCCGCAGCCAGTGCGCCATGGGATTCGACGAACCGGCCCAGCTCATGCAAAGCGTTAATCGGCTGTTCTGCGAAAACACTCCCGAGAACGCCTATG
This sequence comes from uncultured Acidobacteriota bacterium, assembly GCA_963836945.1. GTDB lineage: Bacteria > Acidobacteriota > Terriglobia > Terriglobales > Acidobacteriaceae > Sulfotelmatobacter. Next base: position 52,235 of record CAWILL010000012.1, on the reverse strand, counting down.
CTACGTTTTTCTTTTCAGAATATAACGATCAGACCGGCCGCTTGCGCTATGCCAACTGTGGACACCTGCCGCCGCTCATTGTCCGTGCTGGCGGAGAGTTAGAACGTTTGGAGTCTACTGCCACTGTACTAGGACGCTTCCCGTGCTGGGAATGTTCAATTGCCGAAACGAGTCTCTTCGCAGGAGACACTCTGGCTCTTTATACAGACGGTGTCACTGAACCTGCCAGTACGAACGGTGAGGAGTTCGGTGAGCAACGCCTGCTGAACTGTCTCGAGCTCCATCGAGACCTTTCGTCCAGCGACATGCTTTCCGCAGTGATCGACGAAGTGCGTCGCTATTCTCGGCACGAACAGCTGGACGACATCACTCTCATCGTCGCTAAGTGCCGTTTCGACCCAAGCGGTGATCAAATGGGATTGCCCTATGAACGGTCCACCTGAACCGCACCAAGCTCCCCAAAGTCAGACATGAGCGAGAAACGCCCTTCGCGGAAACCAGCGGATGATCTCCGCGAAGCCGACTTGATCGAAGCCGCTTGGCGGCAGACGCTTTCGCGTGCCGGGTGTCAGGAGTGTGTGTGAAGGAATAAGGTTGGGTCATAAGGAGCAAACCTATGACCCACCTTCGCAAAATGATGCTCGAGGAACTCGACCGTCGTAATTACGCTCAGACTACCATAGACTGTTACCTGCGTGCAGTTGCCGAGTTTTCCTTTCACTTTCACCGCCCTCCGAACCAGTTAGGACCGCAGCACATCGCCAGTATCAAGCTCATTTATTCGGCCAGCGAAAGGTAGCACCGAGCACTGTGACGCAGCACCTCGCCGCTTTGCGATTCTTCTACATCAAGACGCTGAGGAAACCATGGAGCATCGCCGAGACTCCGTATCCCAAGAAAGTACAACGTCTGCCGATCATCCTGAACCCGGAAGAAGTCACACAGCTGATTGACTCAGCTCTCACTCCCTTTCATCGCATTCTGTTGATGACGCTCTATGCCACTGGAGTGCGGCGCGCGCGGAGCTGGCTCGACTGAAGATCACCGAGATTGACAGCCGGCGAATGATCATCCACATCCCAGGCGGAAAAGGCCGCAAGGATCGCGACGTCATGCTCAGCCCGACGCTGTTCGAAGCCTTGCGAGAGTACTGGCGTGGACTGAGACGCAAACCGACACACTGGTTATTTCCCGGCGGGCGCTCGCATACCGGTAATCGTCACATCAGCCCCAAGACTGCCTGGCACGCCTGCGAAAAAGCCGCCCGCCGGTCGGGTATCCGCAAGAAAATTCATCCGCATACGCTGATCCGCCCCGACTTACGGGCCTGCGGGTTTCGTGTGCTGGTTGCGCAACTGGGTTTCCATGGGCTTCCTGGTGACAGGCGGCCCTCAAAAGTCGTCGTCATCCATCTCGCAAGTTTCATGTTCGTTCCTTTCTCGTAGCACGGCGATCAACTGCGTTCACAAACCCGACCTACGTCGGAAGGTATATCGCCTCCTGCGGGGTGCCCCAGGTTAGCGTCGGTTCTTGACGCGAACCTGGATTAACCTACGCGTACGCGACTCCACCGGTGCGGAAGCTTCGAAAATCCCTTCATCGCTCGAATTGGCCGAGTACGAATCTCGGCAAATGCTGTTCGCTAACATTCGCGGGCAAATTAGATTTCGGGCGTGTAGGTGCGACCTCTGCAACCGACCTGCCTGTGCTTTGCCTTACAGGGGTTGCCAGAAAGGCGTGGATATCGCCGGTATGCGGCCCGCTGCGCACGATTGCCATTCCCGAGATTTGTCCGCGTTCGTTGATTTTGTTTGCCATGACTGCGAAGAGGTTGGAACTAGCAGGAAACAGCGTGTTGAGGTCGGTCATGACGTTGTTCTGCCAGATGAAAGCATGGGACCAGTTGAACTTCGAATCGAAGTTGCTTCCCACGACTTGGCCCTTGTTGTTGATGCCGCTGGCTATGCCGCCAAAATCTCCCGGCAGAATACCGAGGGCTGTAAGCGTGTCGTTCTGCCAAAGCGCGCCATATTGGGTTGTGCCGTCGGGGCTGCCGACGAACCCAACAATTTGGTCCTGGTCGTTAATGCTGAAGGCGAGAGCGAAAGTTCCGAGGTCTTGAAGCGTGGTGAGGATGCCATTTTTCCACGATGCGGCGTGACTCGTCGCACCGCCGCAGGTTCCCGTGTCGCCGACGGCTTGGCCTTGATCGTTGATCCAAAATGCGTCCCCGTCTGGATCGCTACCCGTAGGAAGAGCTTGGGCGTTGCCTTTTTCCCACAACACCGGCAGCTGAATTCGATTATTAGTTGTGTTAGACGGGCATGTGGAGTCCACGACACCGTTTTCCGCAAATCCTACGATTTGTCCACGGTTATTGATCGCGCTCGCCTGCCCGTTATTTCCGCCGAGCGTCGGGAGAGCGCTCATGTGGAAGAATTGCCAAAGAAACGGTCGACACGTAAGGTGTGTGCCGAAGCCGCAAATGTCTTCGCCGTTCGGGTCTGGGACAGCCGTTTCGGAATCACCTACCACCTGCCCGAAGTCGTTGATTTCGCCCCAGTTCATCCAACTGTTCTGTCCTCCGAGAGTGCCGAGGTCGAACTTGAATCCGTCGACGTCTATCAATGCGCGTCCGTTTAGAAGTGTCCCGCCAATGTTATCCTGCTGCCCCGGTGGCAGGTTCCCAGCCATGATCTCCGTCCAGCCTTCATTATTGACGGACATGGCACAACCCAGATTGTCATTCCCCTCAGCGCCCAAATCGGTAACTCTGTATCTGGCTTGTGCGCCTGCATCGCTGAAGCAAGCCAGAATAATGGTCGTAACCCACGGTATCCAAGAATTCCGCAACTGTCTGAGCGTTCTCATATCTCCTCTTTTCCTCCGGTAAAGTCGTGGTGCCGAGATGACTGGCGATTTACGTCAGGTACCCCTCGGCGCTCGGACAGTTCATGTGCACTCAAGAGCAGGATTGGCTCACAAATTCACACTTTTCTGCTGAGCGAGAACTGAGGGAGCATGTGGTGTTCCACGTTCAGAACGATTACGTGACACGACAATCCAAACACTTCAGATTTCGAGCCAGAGTGGCAGACTAACAACCTCCTGAGACGGACCCGAAACGCCTAGAGCGAATAGTTCTCCAATTTTTCATACACATCGGCGGGAGGCTACGAAATTCGAGATGCCGGGCAGCAAAGGTTCCGGCCGACCAAGCTCGATTGACTTTTGATCCTCTTAACATACATACTAGTCTGTATGTCCGTCAGTAAGGACAGGCCGCGAAAGACCCGTGATCCTGAGCGCACGCGGGAACACCTGCTGCAAGCGGCCTTTCGGGAGGTTTACAGATACGGCTTCCAGAGCGCCGGGATTGACACAATTCTGGCCGCCACCAATGTCACCAAGGGAGCGCTCTATTACCATTTCGAAAGCAAGGAAGCTCTGGGATATGCCATTATCGAAGAGATCATTGCAAAACTCACCCGTGACAGGTGGATGCTTCCTCTGCAACGGAGCAAGGACAAGGACCCTATCGATACTTTGATCGGCATTGTACGGGCGATACCGCATCGGCCAAGAGACGTAAAGCGCGGTTGTCCCCTGGTTAATCTGGCGCAGGAGATGTCTCAGCTCGACGAACAATTCCGCAAGCGATTGGAGAGAATCTTCCATGCCTGGCAAGAAGGCATTGCCATGGCGTTGCGGACGGGGCAGTCGCAGCGAACAGTGCGCCGCGATTTGGTTCCGCAAGAGACTGCGAGCTTTCTGATCGCGATGGTCGAAGGCTACGAAGTGTTGGCAAAGAATGCTCAGGATGCGAAGGTGTGGAACGTGGGAATCAGAAATATCGTGGGCTGGCTAAGGTCTCTTCGGCCGACGGACAACCACAAGCGGGGCTGACCGCATCGACCCCTACGGAGGTAGTTGACGCTGATACATACCAACCAGTTCGTATGCCTGACCAATCAGCATCGCGATCGGGCAAGCGTTTCAAGCTACATCATGACAAGGAGAACGAACAATGACGAGGATCGCAGTGTCGCGCAGAAATCTTCTTGCAACGGGAGCCTGCGCGCTGGTTGGCGCCGTGAGCCTGCCGGGACCGGAAAGTGCCAGCGCATGGGGAGGGCAGAACTTAACGAACGAGGAGGTAGCCCGGAAGTGGTACAAAACCTGGGAGAAGAAAGACTGGGGCCCAGTGGATAGCCTGCTCGCCGATAACTTCACCTTTACAAGCGCGGCCGGCGACGACCACATCAGTAAGAGCACTTTCAAAGCGCGATGCTGGGAAACACAGATCGATTTCATTGGACATTTTGACCTGGAGCGAATCACCACTGGTGCGGAGGATGCTTTTGTGAAGTATCTTTGCCACACCAAGGACGGTAAATCGTTCCGGAACGTGGAGTATCTCCGAATCAAGAAAGGGAAGTTGCAATCCATTGAGTGTTATTTCGGCGCGCAATCCAGCTTTCCGTCAGCAGTGAGCACTGGGCAGAAGTAACCTACGGGCCTGGAAGGCAAGGCGTGGCGTGCCTATCTGCCGAAATCACTGGTGATGCTGAATTCACAATTCAAAGATGCTCAACCCAATCGACGTGTTTGTCGTTCCCGTGGGCAGGTGGTCAGATGGATCCACTGCTTCGGTTAGGTAGGACCATTACATCTAGAAGCACTGCACTCGTCATCTCACTTCGGGTACCAGGAAACGAAAGAGCAAGGGGTTCCATCGTGGGCGCCCGTGAAATTCAGGATTAGAAGGCCATTGCACGTGAGATGTTTGTTCGACAAGCTGCTCGCGCTAATGCGGACGTTTCGGCTAGCCCACTGCGGGGAGCTATGATTTGCTCCACCAAGAGTAGACGGGATTACCCTCTTGAATCGACAGCGGACGAGTTCTGCGAAGCTGCAGATAGAGCATTGCTTCCGGTAATCCGAGTTGATGCTGCAAACCTCATGCGAGTCTTGCGGCAGTTGGAGGTTATAGCAAAACGGCAGGCGCCGCGAATCGCGTTCAAGGCAAAGGGTAGAATCCTACTCTTGGATTTAGCCGACATCTTGGCCGTGCAAGCCGAAGGTAATTACGTTTCGTTGCAACACCGAACTAATCTCTATTTGGTGCACGAGTCCCTCTCTTCTATGGCGGAGAAGCTTAAACCCTACGGTTTTATTCGCATCCACCGCTCGGTCGTCGTGAATATTTCGGCCGCGGAGGAGATCCAAGCTTTACCAACGGGGGAGTACAGGCTGCGCGTAAAAGGTGGGAAGGAATACTTGGTAACGCGTACATACAAACACAACCTCAGAGATCTGGCTCAACTGTGGGTAGGCTCAGAGCGGCTTTGCGGCTAACAGGCAGCAAGAGGTTTTACCTCGTTATTCCGTCATATCATTCCCGATCGTCCCTCACGAAGAGTCAGTCTCTAAACCGTGCGGCAGAATAAGGGCGGAAGCAGCAAATCTCTCTGGGGCTGCTGCCGAAACGGTTGTTCCACAGCTTGCACGGGTGTTCGGAACTATCAGAATCACTCGGCCGCCTGTTGCAACACCCGATGGACCTCTACTGAGCAAACCGCGTAAGGTGCTAAAACTCCTTCCTCATGGATCAGCTCAACCGATATTGCCGATGATTTCAAGAACTAGCTGTGGAAGCCTCTAGCTAGCTTAGCTAGTTCCAGACAACGGGCCAGGTGCTCAATATAGGGCGGTTGGTGGCGTATGCTTGGGCATGGCTGAATGGGGCGTGCGGGTGTTGGGCGAGGGGATTGCTGCCAGTTGCTGCACTCAACTGCTGCGCAAGCACGGAGGCTTTGTTGCAAGCGGGGATGCTGGAGCTGGGAACCGCGTTGCTTTGCCCGCGATTCTAGTCAGCCAAAGCACACAGAAGCTGCTGGCGGACATTTTCGAGAGCAGTGACTTGTTTGAGGGGCTGCCGCAGATACGGAAGCGTGTGGTCGCTTGGGGTAAAGGGGAGCCGGTGATGCTTCCACATTCGGCGGTGGTCGTTTCGGAAGGCGTGCTACTGGAGCGATTGCGGGCGCGGATGGCGGATATGAACAAGTGGGCCGTCGATCGGGGTGTGGCTGGTCCGGACTCGACGATCGTTACTGCTCGGGCGCCGGGAGATTCGGCGGAGCAAATGCATTTCGGCTCGCGCATGGCGCTGGTGAGTGAGGTAGAGCTTCGGGAGGAGGCAGAGCAGGATGCGTGTTGGGTGGAGGCGGTGGAGGAGGGGTGGCTGTTTTTGCTGGCGACGGGCGGCGGAAGAGGATCGTTGATTTGCGTCGGCGGAGCGGTTGAGAAGCTGCTGCCGAAAAGTTGGCTGGTGAGGCGACACGTAAAAAAAAGGTGTGGCGCGCCGGCAGAATTGGCGGCGTATCCGCGGACAGCGGTGGACTTGTGCGGAGCGGGTTGGCTGGCTTGCGGATCGGCGGCGATGACTTTTGATCCCCTGTGTGGCGAGGGTGTAGGAAATGCGGCGCGAGAAGCGATCCTAGCTTGCGCGGTGGTGCGGGCGATTGCTGGCGGAGGATCAGAGCAAGATCTTCTGGCGGGGTATTCGTTGCGATTGCGACTGGGCTTCTTGCGGCACCTGGAGAATTGCCGTGAGTTCTATCAGAGAGACGGGGCGGGCGCGTTTTGGGCTTCGGAACTGAATTCGATCGAAAGCGGGATTGCCTGGACAAAGGAGAAATTGCGCGGAGCGGTGCGGCCCAGATTTCGGCTGGTGGGTTTTGCACTGGAGCGAATCGCGGGGGAGAAGATCTAGCTGGCGGCGGCTCACCTTCGCTGGGAGATCCCGGGTTGCGCGCGTTCGAGCAAAGCGGCTTCCCACTCAGTGATTCGGAAGGCAGGATTCCAGAGATTGGCGAGGGTGGCGGTAACGTGGGCGACGGCAAAACTGGCGCCGTGAAGATTTTTCTCGCGGGGAACGCCGGGGATGCCGCGGGGAAACGGGCAGGCGGTGAAGACTGTCTTCCCGCGAACGGTGTTTGCTACGTGCTCGCCGGGAGCTTCGGACGGATCGGCGACGGCTGCGACTACGCCGTGCAAGCAACCAGGCAGTGCTTCGATACCGCCCATTTCAAACGCCGATACGATTCCTCTTTCTGCTGCGGATACTTTCCTGGTCGACTCCTCGAATGCGCGGCGGTGAGTGCTGTTCGTTGTTCCCAGGCTCAAGTTTATCAAATCCATTTCGTTTTGCAGGCACCAGTCGATGGCCGCCAGCACGTCGTCTAGTTTCGTTACGAGCTTGTGGCGGAAGATTTTGACGGCGAAGAGATCGGCTCGAGGAGCGCGGGAGTGAATCAGGGCGGCGATGGCGGTGCCGTGGCCCAGGTGATCGACATAGCACGAGGGGTCTGGCGCGCCATTGGCGATGGTGACGCCGCCGGTGATGTTCCCGATGTGCGGGTGAGCGGCGTGAACGCCGCTGTCGATGATGCCGATGCGAATGCGGCGAGTCATACTATTTCAGTTTCCGTAAGTGGGAGATTGACAAGTCGGAATTGGCGCGAGAGCGCCGTGCCCACCGCCAAAAGATCGCGGGGAGCGCCGCTCTCGGCGATGCGGCCATTCTCGAGTACGAAAGCCTGGTCGGCAATTTCGACGAGAGAAATGCGATGGGTAACGAGAATGACGGTGCGGCTGTGGCGTGCTTGCGAAAGAGACCGGGCGACGGCGGCTTCCGAAGATGGATCGAGCGCAGCGGTGGGCTCGTCCATGACGAGGACCGAGGGACTGCGGAGCAGCGCCCGAGCCAAGGCGATGCGTTGGCGTTCGCCGGCGGACACGGTGCAGCCGCGCTCGCCGACCACGGTGTCGTAGCCGAGGGGCAGCGATTGGATGTAATCGTCGATGGCGGCGCTGCGGGCACATACGCGGATTTCATCTAGGGTTGCAGCGGGATTGCCGTAGGCGATGTTTTCCTTGATGGTGGCGCGGAAAAGGAAGGGAGTTTGTTCAACCAGGGCGATTTGCCTGCGCAAATCGTGGAGACGAAAATCGCGCAGGTCACGGCCGTCTATGGAGATGGCGCCGGAATCGGGATCGTAGAAGCGCAGGAGCAGATCCGCGAGCGTGGACTTGCCGCTGCCGCTGGCGCCGACGATGGCGCAGATGCGGCCAGCGGGAATTTGAAAGGAAACGTCCTCGAGGACCGGGACATCATTCGAAAAGCGGAAGCGCACATGATCGAAGGTAATCTGTCCGCGGAGATTGGCGCACCCGATGCCGGATGGGGACTCACGAACTTCGACGGAAACATCGAGGATTTCGAAGACGCGGCCGAGAGCCACGCCGCCGGTGAGAAGATTGGTGTACGTGCCGAGCATTACCTGCACGGGGCCGAGCAGCCGAAGGTGGTAGGCCATGAATGCGACCAGGCCGCCGAGGGTAAGGTGATTGTCGATGACTAGCTTGCCGCCATAGATGAAGACGATGGCGGTCGAGACGGTGAGAACGGCACCGGGGAGACCGCTCGCAAGGAATGCCATCATCTGCATGGAGAGAAGGGATTCGAGAAACCGGCCGTTGCGGCGGCGAAATTCTTCGGCTTCGCGGTCCTCGCTGCCGGTGGCCACGATGAGCCGCATGGCGAGGAGGCTTTCGATCAAGAAGCTGCCGAGATCGGAGCTGCGCTCGCGAAGCCTTTTCGTTTCGACGGTGAGGCGCGCCTGGTAGTGACGAAGAGCGACGACGCTAACGGGTAGCAGGGCAACGCTGGCGAGGAATAGACGCCAATTAAGAGCCGCCATCACGGCGAGGCTGCCGACGAGGAAAAGAATATTGGAGAGGACGGAGAGGAGCGTATCCGCGCAGATACGCTGGACTTCGCCGATGTCGTTGTTGATGCGGGAAACGATGTCCCCAATCTTGCTTTTGGCAAAAAAACGGGGAGAGAGGTTTTGCAAATGGCGGTAAACGGCGAGCCGCATGTCAAAAAGGCATTCGGCGGAGAGGCGCACGTAGCGGTAGCTGGAGAGAATGTTGACGGCGAAGCCGACGACAGTGACGGCTACCATGGCGGCGGCAATGACGCCGAGGGCATGAAGGTCGTGGCGTAGAAGAGCATCGTCGATGAGCAGACGCGAGATATAAGGCTGGGCAAGGGCGACGGCGGTGGAAAGAAGACTGAGAACCATGACGAGTGCCAGGCTGCGCCAGTAGGGCGCGACGAAGGCTAGCGCGCGGCGATATTGGGCGAAGGGAATTTTAGGCGCATTCGTGTCGGGGTGGAGCTTTTGCATGTTAGTTGGTTGGCGGCTGCGTCAGGGCCAGGACAGCGTAGCCAGTGGCAGCGTCGCTCATAAAAGGAAATGCCTCGGCGGAGGGATCGCGCTGCTTATTCAGCGAATAGGCCGGCCAGAGGCCTTGCGTCTTGTCTTGATTGGTTGCGAGCCACGTGAGGCTTTTCTTTAATTGAGCGTTTTCGCGGGCGACGCTAAATTGCTGAAGCACGAAAGCGATCACCCCAGTGGCGTAGCCATCACTTTTTGTTTCTAGCGGAGTATTGTCGCCGCGCTTCCAGGGTCCGACGAGTGAGGAGAGACTCCAGCCGCCGTCTTCGTGTTGCAGAGCGAGGACATCAGTAATAATAGACTTTTGTTGCTCCGGCGTCAGGAGGCCGGGCATTTTCGCGGAAGCCCACAGGAGAAAGACAAGGTTGTTCCGAGGCTGGCTGCTGTACCCACCCTCGAGAAATGAGCGGAGGGCTTCTAAGCCTGGCTGGATGGTAGGAGATGACCGATAGTTGCCTGGCGCCATTCCTACTGCGATGGCGGCGAGGGTTGATCCGTAGTATTGCGAGTCGTCCGCTTCCCAGGGCTGCGTATGGAAATTCAGCCAGAACCATGAGCCTTTCTTCGTGCCGGACCTTTGTTGCTGCGCCCACATGTTTTCGAAAGCCTTGGCTAGAGTGGCACTGGGCTGCGAATCCTTGGCTTCATAAGATGCGAGGATCAGGGCATTGAGAATGGATTCAGTGCCGCGCGACTGGGGAGTCTTGTCCGGGCCAACTTTTTCGTCGCTGTAAAACGGTTGCATGTCGTTCCAGGCAAGAACGCGCTTGGTCACATTGTCGAGGAGCTTGCGCTCGTTGACGGACGGCGCGCTTTCGGCCAGTGACGCACGGAGCGCGGGGCGACCGAGAGCGTAAGGCACAACCGTATGGCAGGAGATGCAAAACGTTTGATGATCTCGAGCTGCCCCTGGCCAGTTCATCCACCAGGTCTGCCTCGCATCGAGATACGAGGCGGCGGCTTTTCTATTCCATGTTAGAGGATCGTCGGTTTCGGCGCGAAAGGCGAGCGCGAAGCTCGCGGCAAGCAGGCCCATCAGAGTGATGCGCTTAAGCGTGACGGTCATAGTGTCTTCTCCGCGCATTTTCTACAGGCAATGCAACGAGCCTGCTACGGCTGAGTACTCTGCGACGAGACTGCTGTCGAGGCTGCCGGCATCACTATCATATTGCTTGTCACATCGCCTGGAAGAACGACTTTGTTTCGAAGCTCGAACGTTTTGGTATCGTAGACCTCGATATCGTAGCCGGCGCCGTAGATAAAGATTTTGGAACCGTCGGCGGACAGGCTGAACGAAAACCGGTTGCGGCCATCGAACTCGCGCTTGCGAATCAGTTTTCGCGATGGCATGTCGAAGGCCCAGAATTCGCAGCGCCGATTGCCGGGACTGCCGTTGATGGCGACCGTGTAGCCAACCTTGCGATCCGGGGTGAGGCGGAGCGGCATGAGACGACCGGCTTCCACTGGGCCCACCGCCGAGAAATCAAAAGACAGCTTTGCGAGGTCGACGGAACCGATGCCAAAGACAACACGGTGGACGTGGGGATCAGAGAAGTGGAAGACGCTTGTGACCTTTCCGGGGAGCTCGTTGGGGTCGTCGAGAAGATCCATGGAAAGGTTTTCGACGCCAGGATTCAGAGGCTTGGCGAGGTCGATTTTCTTCACGACATGAAATGACGTCGTGTCGACAACGAGAATGTTTTCGCTGAAAAGATAGAGGAGCTTCCCGTCAGGGGACACTCTTAAGTCAGCATAGACTCCCGACCTATCTTCGTCCTTTGGAAACTCGCCGGTCCGGATAATCTTTCCGGCGGCGAGGTCGATAACGATGAAACTCGGGGGATCGATATCATAGTGATCGAGCTGCTTGGTGATGACCGTGGCGAGGCCGTAGAGATATTTGCCGGTTGGGTCGGGCGTGAGCCCCATAAGACGGACATTGCGATTGCCGGATTTCAGACTGAAAGAGTAGGCAGGTTTGCGGGTGGCCAGATCAATGGTGACGATGGAGTTGTCATTCACAGTGTCGAGGTACAGCTTCTTTTTGTCTGGAGAAAGTATCAGGAAGTCAGGGACGTCCGTTTTCAGGTCGATCGTCTCGACGACTTTTTCCTGAGTGGCATCGAAGATGACGATTTGGTGCGGCCAGGTCGCGAGGTACAGCAATTGCTGACCGGCGTCTCCGGCATGGGCAGGCGCCGGAGACCAAGCAAGAAGAACCACGGCCAGGAAACAGGGCACTGATCGCAAACTAAGCCTCCATCCAAATCGAGACTAGGGAAAAACGATGTCGATATTGCGCCAATCTTTGGTACCGGTGGCGCACTTGCTGGTCCAGTCTGGGGAATTGTTCAAATGATCGGGAACGTGAGCGGGCCAAAAGCAAGTGATGTAGCAGTCGAAAAGGTCCCGTTCGACCGGCTGACAGAGACCGGCAGTGCCCCCGGCGGAATCAACTTCCCATCCCGGGTTGAAAACCAGCGAGCATCCCATGGGGATGTGCGGCTTCGCACCTGGACCCTGTTGGAGAGCGACGATATCGCCTTCGACGGATGCGACGTGCTCCTCGATGCGCCGTGCCTTGCGATTGACGGCTCGAATATGCCTCATACTGGCTTCCTTTCGGCAAAATAGTCCAAGAACCCAGAGTTTTTCTCGGCGAGAGCGCCGTAGATTTCAAGACAAGTGTGCGTCCACCCGCGAATCCAGGTGCAGAAGTGAAGATTTGGATGGCCGGTGTCTCCATAGCGCACGAACGCTTCGTGATGGCATCCGCCGGCACATAAGGGGCGGGCCCAGCAAGTATGACAGTCAGGTTTGGCTTGAATGTTGCCGCGATCGAGGAAAGCGGATTGTTTTTTCTTGTCGATACCAGTAGTGACGTTTCCTAGAACGTGCTCGTCGGAATCCACGAAACGGTGGCAGGGAGCAATATCGCCAGATGGTCCGACGCCGACCAGACCAAGGCCCGCGCCACATGGATGCGATTTGTTCACACCTTGGTGGAGTTCGGCGAGAGTGTCGCTCACGTTGGAAAAGCCGTGAAGTTCGCCGCGTAGTCCGAATTGAAGATATTCCTGGGCGAGTTCGCTGAATTGGGCGAAAACTTGATCCATGCCCGGCTCGTTTATGGAGTACAAACGATCCGGAGAAGAGGTCACTGGGGCAAAGCCTACTTCGTGGAAACCAAGATCGTGCTTGAGATGGCGATAAATCTTGAAGACGTCCATCGCGTGGGATGTCATGGTGACACGGGCGGCGATGGGCCTGGTGTGGTGCCGGGCGAGCAATTCGCGAACCTTTGGCTCGATGATGTCGTAGCTGCCGCGGCCATTCGCGAAAATACGGAACTTGTCGTTCATTTCCTTTGGGCCATCGAGACTCACGGTGACTCCCACCCGATTTTCAGCCAGGAAGTCGATGATAGAGGGGGTCAGAAGAGTGGCGTTGGTAGTGAGGCTGAAGTCAATGCTCACTCCTTTGCGACCGGCTTGTTCACGAGAATAGTCAACGACGCTGCGCAAGAGCGGAAAATTCATGAGCGTTTCGCCGCCAAAGAACGTGATGTGAACGGATCGGCGGCCTTCGGATTGGGCAAGAAGGTATTCGACCGAAGACTTGGCGGTCGCCAAGTCCATGAACTTCTTTTTGCCTTCGGGAGTTGCGATTTTGTCTTCGCCAAACTCGTAACAATATTGGCAGGAGAGATTGCACTGATTCGTGACGTTAATCACAAGCGTTTGCAGCGGGAAATGCTCGGGCAGCTGCGGCGGATCCTCGGTGATGAAGGGATCGGCAGGGTCGTAAAGGGCACGCACTTGGCCCAGCTCGTGGATGCAACTGGCAACGTCAACGGGCCCGCAACCCGCTTTCTGAGAGACCCGGCTGATTAGCTGCTCGCGATCGAGCGGGCCGTCGGAAAGCGTGTCCAGAATTGCGGAAGACAACTCATCCAGCGAAAAAATCCCACCGCTCGGGACGAGGTACAAAAAGTCACTCGAGGCGCCCCGAAATCTGTGGGACTCTGCCAAGGAATACATGGTCACTTTGCAACCTCCGGTTGATCCCACCGCATATATTGAGGAATAGCGACAACCAAATAGCTGCGGCCTGTGACGGGCTGGTCGGAGCCAGCCGGCTTGAAAGTCGCGACCACCCAAACGTCGCCGTAATTGTTTCGGGAGAACCTGCGTTTGGGATTGGGGCCGTCCAGAGCTGGTGTGAAGAGACCGCTCGCAGGATCGAGACTGCCGACGAAATCGACATCATCGTCGCCCATGGTCGCCACAAATTCTTCGAGCTTCCACGTTGCTTTCACGGGGCCGAGTTCGATGTCATCCGGTGTTCCCTGCTTGCCGTCGGGGCCGTTTGCGTAAGCGATGGCGTCGAATTGGCAGTATCCCTTTGCATGGGGTTCTCCGCCGAGGTGTGAGAGTGCTGTTTCGGGCGAAACCTTCAGATAGTCGATGTGATCGTAGACTGCGAAGGCAGCTGGAGCGAGGGTACTTTGCAAAGCGACGTCTCGCTTGCCGGGGATTGCTGCGCCAGCGACGTCGACGGTGACTTTGATTAAGTCGGGTGTATGGCTGATGATTTTCTTGACAGCCACGCCGGCACCGAAATCCACGTCGCCCACGGAGATATCCGCCGGGAAATGATCTCCGTAAATGCGAACTTCGTTGCCAACGCTTCCGGCTTTCAAAGCAGAGATGTCGACGCCCAAAACCGTTGGCGCGGCGTTACCACGGTGCATGGCAACGTCCATCCCAAATTCCTGATAGGCGCCCCAGAACCAGCGTCCTTCCATCTGCGATTGATCACGAGACAGCATCATGACCTCGCGAGTGACCGTTGGATCATTGGGCGCTGTTCCCGCGTTGTCGGCGATAGAGCGTCCCCGCCACGCATAGGCGGTGTAGACGATGGATTTTCCCGTTTCGGTCAAGGCTGAGCCGTCCGCCGGAAACATCACTCTCGTTTTCGTCGAAAAACTCTCGCCGGAAGGAACCGCTTCGATTTCCATGGTGCCGAAAAATTTCCCTTTGCCGGGTTGCGTTCCCGAAATCAGCCAATGTCCGGCAAGTCGTGGTGAACGCATGCTGGCTTGCCATTCTGACCATTCGGGAGAGTGCAGTGAACCGCTCTGAGCCAGGAACGCGAGCGCTTGCTCGACGGGAGGCCGCAGGTCCGTTCCCGGTGGAGGTGGCGGGTCACCCGGCTGAGGAGGCGGAAAGCGTTGGAAATTCAAGAAATCTACCGTCGGATAGAGACCCACGTGCAGATTGACGAGCATCTTCCAGTCTTCAGCGCTTCGGCGCCACGAAAGAGGCTTGGCCAGCGCGTGACAAGCGACGCAAGATCGCTTGATGTCTTCACTTGGGACCTTTTCGTCCACCATGCGATGTTCGGGAAAATATTCGATAGGCTTAGCCTCTTCGGGGGCGAGGCCGTGCTCGTCACTGAGATAACGAAGAATCTTGCGGGCGTCGTCCGGCTCCAGCGGAACGCCGTTCAGTCGCACCATTCGCTTAATTGCTTCTTCCCACCCTTCGGGCGTGGTACGAATCCATGAAATGCGCGACATGTTTCCCTTTGCGTCCGGTGCGTGGCACGCGCCGCACTTGCTGATGACGAGCTCGTCCTTTACGGGAAAACCTTCTTCAATGGACGTCGGCGGGGACGGCTTTGCGGCGGTTGACGACGGTGGCGCGGTTGCTTGCTGGGCGGAACTGGAAGGAACGCTGAACGCGCAGAAGAATAGGAGAGAAAGGGCTGCCCCGGAATAAAATCGCGAGACGAGTATGTCGAGCGAATGCATCAGCCGTCCTTTCCAGTTTTATCTTCGATAAGGCTCGACCCGGACCTTGTGGAATGCTCTTGGGCACAACGACGCGTCCGAAACATCAGCATTCGAAAAACTGTAGGCATTTCGAATACTCATGCGCTGCAACCTGCGGATTTTCTGGAAGAATACGAGTTCTAAAAACGAAGCAGCGACATTGCGATTATTTCTAATCGTTAGATCCGTGCTCTCGTTGAAGCGGAGCGTGCGCATGGGCATCGGCACGAAGGATATATCACATTGCATTGCTCGCAGTCCAGATTGCAGAGCAGTTGGCACTGTCCAGGAAGGTTTGAGGCTGTGTTTCGCCAAAACCCTGCACGAGCTTGAATTTCATCCACGTAACGTGTTACGCGTCATTCCTGACTGGCGACTATCTTGTCGGAAGCGAAGGTCCTCGCGCCGCCCAGTGGTTCCTGCTTCTCGTGGCGTTGCTTTGCGGTTCGCCTCCGACGCTTACCGAGTTGTTACGGCCGTACAACTCGGCACGAGAATTGATGTTCTGCACGCATTTCAGAAAAAGTCGCTTTTTCGCCTAAGAGATTCCGAGATGCGCTGCCTGAACTTGGCCGACTTGCAGCAGCCCCTGCGAACCACAACATTGCAAGCTCACTTCCAGCCAAACCGCAATCGGTAAGAACGCATTCTCGGAAGGCACTCGCGACAACCAGGGGGCAACGCTCGATTGGTTACCGTTGCAGCCCCAAGACTTTCCCCGATAAGCCGAGCGACTCTATTCGGGGCCAAGCTGCACCCCGTTGATCCGTGAAATAGGGCATCTTTGACCGAACCCGAAAAGCGGGATAAAAACCGGGCAAGAGAAATCGCGGGCCGCATCAGCGGCCGCTGTGGAGTGTGCCATGTCAACCAGCCAATATTCACAACTGTCCGTCGTGTCCGGCACTGGTCGGCGAGAGGAGCCCGAGCCATGCGATGGCCGGTACGAACCGACGATCGGATTAAAGGCAGTCGCGAAGATTTTGGACTGCTCAGCCGAGCCGTGCCGACGGCTTGCCGAGGCCGAGAAGATTCCCGTGTTCCGCATCGGCTATCGCTGGAAATCCTCCGCCTCCGCCATTGTCAGATGGCGGGAGGAACAGCTCGCATTGATACGCCATTCGCGTCCTTCTGAGGAAAGGTAATCAGTGAGGACGAGATATCAACATGGAACCATTGAATCGAAAGAACGCGCCCGAGGTCCGGCAATCTGGCAATTCCGCTGGCGTGATACGACCGGCAAGCGGAGGTCAGAGAACGTCGGCGCAACCATTGAATATCCAACAAGGTCTGCGGTGGATCGGTGTTCGAAGGTCGCCTACCTGAGAATGAAGATCAACACAGACCAACCGGCAGGACCAGACGAGAGATTTGGCGTTGTCCTTGAGAGGTATGTCCAGGAAGAGATCCCCATGCGTTTCTCAACCAAGCATGCCTATCTTTCCTGCATCAACAATCACATTCGTCCCAGGTGGGCGAATTCTACCTGACCCAGGTAAAACCGTTGGCCGTGCGCGACTGGCTCAAAGCAATCCTCGACAAAAAGGGCAAGCGTCCATTGGCCAACAAAACGAGAGGTCACATCAAGGGCTCATGCACCGGATTTTCGATTGCGCGATGTTATGGGAGTACCTGCCCCCGGACTGCAATCCCATGTCTCTGGTGCGAATCGAGGGCAGTTCGAAGCGGAGAAAGAAACCGCGAATTCTCACCCCCGATGAGTTCGCAAAGCTCATTGCTGCGGTCGACCGGGAACCGTGTCGGACCATGGTGATCCTGGCCCTCTGCACCGGGCTGAGATGTTCAGAACTCGTTGCCTTGAAGTGGAGCGATTTCGATTGGGAAAATCTCTCCGTCTATATTCGCCGCGCGATTGTTGCCGGTTGTGTCGACGATGTGAAGACCGAATACTCGGAGCCGCCCCCGCCGCTCGATCCAGCACTGGCAGAGGTGATTTTCGAGTAGAGGCGGAGGACCGAATTTTCCGCCGGCTCGGACTTCGTGTTCGCATCGCCCTTCATGGCCGGAGAAAAGCCCTACACACCGTGGAACATGCAGCACAACCACCTGAGGCCGGCGTCGGTCAAAGCTGACTTGGGACCGATCGGCTGGCATACACTTCGCCATACTTACCGGGCGAGGCTCGGAGACAATGGCGAGGCGCTCACGGTGCAGAAGGAGCTCATGCGGCACGCATCCATTCAGACCACGCTGAATACCAACTTTTCATATGCGGCCTGCGACTATAATATGGCGCGCACGGAGCCGGGGGACACAAAGTATTTCCAGAACGCTGAAACGATTCACAGCAATAACGCACTATGTAGAAAATCCTCTGTGCTGACCTGGAGTTGTTCATGCAGGCTCACATTTCCAGATTCCTTCTGAGCGCGATCCTCGGCTACAGCGTGTCCCAACAGCTCGTTGTTGCTCAAACACCTGAACTCGTCGCGCAGACTTCACATTATGGCAAAATTGGATCCGTCGCCTTCAGCCCTGACAGCAAGATCCTAGCCACTGGGAGTGAAGACGGAAAAGTCAAGTTGTGGGACGTCAGCAGCGGACGCGAACTCCGGACACTGACGGTATGCGAGGCCAGTTTGTCCGTTGTCGTCGCCTTCAGTCGTGACGGCCTTACACTAGCATCCGGGAGCCCTAAGAATGAAGTGAAGCTGTGGGACGTAATCACTGGGCGTGGTCTGCGGACCTTCAAAGGCCATACCGACGGTGTCACCTCAATTGCCTTCAATCGCGACGGAACGTTATTGGCGTCGGCCAGCCGCGACACGACAATCAAGGTATGGGACTTGCGCAAATCGGGCGAGCCGCTGACCTTAACCGGTCACACAGCGGGAATTACCTCACTCGCTTTCAGTCCCGACGGGACTAAACTCGCCTCTGGCGCCTATGACCAAATGACCAAACTTTGGGATGTCGCCAGTGGTCACGAGCTTTGGACTCTTCCCGACCAGCTCAGTGACAAAGGATTCCCCATCTACGTCGCATTTGGTCCAGATGGTGCCACCTTGGCTGCTGCCGGATTCTATGGTGCAGTCGAGCTCTGGGATATAGCCAGTCAAAGGAAAATCAATTCGTTTAGCACCCGTTTGCCGGTTTTGGCGCTGGCCTATAGCCCTGATGGCAAATCGGTGGCCGCTGCGGAAGTGGGCGACGTTAAGCTGTTCGCTGTCGCGACTGGAGACGCGCGAAGGTTTGCTCTTCAAACAGACACGCTCCCTATTGAGAATATCGCCTTCAGTCCCAATGGCTTGACGATGGCGGCAGCCGCGTCCAATGGGGTAAAGCTCTGGGACGTTCCCAGCGGAGAGGTGTTGCGAGTTGTACGCGGAGATACTTTGCCGTTCACGTCGTTTGCCCTCACCCCGGATTGGCGGATTTTGCTCGCCGGGAGGGGATCCACCATTGCGCTGTGGGATTTGGCCGAATGCCGCGGATTAAAGCCCCTTGCAAACGATCTCGAAGGAAGCGTCCATGCTTTCGCGACGAGTCAGGATGGGCTGGCTGCTCAGGTAGGATCTTTCGGAAATTATCGGCTCCTTTTCTGGAACTCTCTAACGGCGACTACCCTGGACGATTTCACAGATTACCCTACCTCTCTCGCTTTCAGCCCGGACGGACATATGCTTGCTGCAGGTGCCGGCTACCGCACCAGGGATGTGGGTCTCTGGGATTTGAGTAAGCGTCAGGTTCGAATGTTAAGAGGACACTCGCAAGGCGTGGCCTCGGTCGCTTTTGGTCCGGACGGACGAACGCTCGCTTCCGGCGCTTGGGACGACTCAATCAAACTTTGGGACGTTGCCAGCGGCGTCGAAAAAGCAGAGTTGGATGGTCATAAGAATCCAGCATTCCACCTCGTTTTCAGCCCAACGGAACCCAAACTGGCATCGTCGGACGGCGTCATGCTCAAACTTTGGGACCTTACAACCAACAAGCCATTGCAGGAACTGGATCACGGGTCAGCCATCGCCTTCAGCCCCGACGGGCGAACCTTGGCGGTGGCAGATCACGACAAGAAGATCGAGTTGTGGGACGTTGACAACTGGCAAAAGAAGCAAACCCTCGAAGGCACGGCCGATGCGATGTCAATGTTTTTCAGCCCAGACGGCAGCCGTCTGGCCGGCGTCGGCGCCGACGGCACGGTGACATTCTGGGATATGGTAAACGGCCTGGAACTCGCAACCTTCTTCCCCGGAGATAACGGCAACTGGGCCGCATTGGATCCGGAAGGAAGATTTGATTCATCCCCGGGCGGAATGAACCTGATGCACTGGGTGGTGGGATTGGAGCCAATCGACCTTACGCAGCTGAAAGAGCGTTATTACGAACCGGGACTTCTCGCGAAGGTTCTGGGGTACAACAAGGAGCCTATGCATCCGGTAACCGCCTTCCATGAAGTCAAGCTGTTTCCGGAAGTAAAGGTCGATCCTCCAGCTCCGGGCACGACCAAGGTGAAGGTAAAACTGGTGAACCGAGGGGGTGGGTTTGGGCGTGTGCAGGTGTTTGTCAATGGCCAAGAGCTGCTCGCGGATGCCCGCGGCGACAGTCTGAATGCTACGTCTACGGAGGCCACGTTGACAGCCGACTTAGCGGGCGCCCCGATCAAACCGGGCGAGTCAAATGAGGTCCGCGTCGTCGCCTGGAATTCTGAGGGCTACCTTTCGAGCGGCGGTGGCGTAAAAATCATATTTAATGCTCAGGGCGTCAAAAATCAGAACCCTCCTGAGCTTTATGCCATTGTGTCGGGCATCTCCGAGTATTCGTCTAGCGATATTCATCTCCGTTATGCCGCAACGGATGCGGAAAACTTCGCTCACGCCCTTCAGCTTGGCGCCAATCGCCTTTTCGGGGCTGGCCGCGTGCACCTGACGGTGCTCACCAGTCCCGCTTCCAACGGACGGCAACTTGCTACGAAGAGAAATCTTGTCGAGGCTTTCGAGGTGGCCGCTAAGGCCGGCCCGGCGGACGTCTTCGTGGTGTATCTCGCTGGGCACGGAGTCGCCATTCGCGATAGCTATGCCTATCCCACCAGCGAAGCGCGCACTTTAGATCTCAACGACCCGGCTGTGTTGCACGATTCCGCAGTAGCCGACGAAGAACTCGTGCAATGGATGCGAAAAGTGCCTGCATTGCACCGGGCGTTGATCCTTGACACGTGCGCCGCTGGGGCGGTCGCCAGGCGACTCATCGAAAAGCGCGATGTGCCGGGAGATCAAACGCGCGCCATGGACCGCCTCAAGGACCGCACCGGCTTTTATGTGCTCATGGGTTCGGCGGCAGATGCTGCCAGCTATGAGACCAGCCAGTACGGAGAGGGTCTGCTGACTTATGCCCTGCTAAAAGGAATGAAAGGGCCAGCCCTACGTGAGGATAAATTTGTCGATGTAGCGATGCTGTTTCATGAGGTGGCCGACGATGTTCCAGAACTTGCCAAAGGGATTGGAGGAATCCAGCAGCCGCGCCTTCTAATGCCGGCTCTGGAGGACTGCGCGACGGGCAGTGATTGTAAGGGAGAAGGCAGCTTCGATATCGGCGAGTTGTCCAATGAGGATCGCGGGGCGATCCGGTTGGCCGGCAGCAGACCGTTCCTCTCCAGGCCGGTCTTTATTAATTCCAAGTTGCATCGGGACAACCTTCATCTGATCGATGCATTGCGCAATCGTTTGAGAGACGAGAGTTACGCCTCAGGTTCCGACGCTCTGAAAATTGCCTACGTCGATGACGACGACTTTGATGGAGCGATCAGCCCAACCGGCGACTACAACATCGAAGGAGATCGAGTCAGCATCACACTGGTTTTGACCATCAACGGCAAGGAGTTGTCTCACTCTACGATCCAAGGTCCTGCTGACAATCTTGATGCTTTGTGCAACAGTATGGTCGCCGAACTCAAACGAGCCCTTCGCCAATAACTTAATCTTGCGAGGCGCTGACGGCAGCACGCGGTTTCCGCCGCTGCAGCAGGAAACCCGAAATGAACATCGCAATCGAAACGAACGCGATCATCCAGGAAACCGCTAGCAGCACATGAATAGTGGTGATGGAGGAAGCGGTCCAGACTTGCTCAGGATCATATCCAGCTGCCTGAAGAGCCGTGGTTGTATCGAAATTAGGGCCAATCAAGGGCTGAACGTCGTTTCGCAAGACATAGCCTTTAACGACTCGCTCCCGGTTCGGTCCCGGACGTAGGGTGAAATCCTCAAGCAAGACCCCAGAAGCTAGTAGCCCCACCGCAAATAAAACGGCGCAGACTCTCATCCGGCGGTCAAGGTTCTTCTGGGGCGCGCTATGCCAGAAGTGAAATGTCCACATTAATGCTAGAAATTGCAGTGCTGAGGTACAAACAGCCATTGCCGCTGCTGGTGGCGGGCCAAACTTGAGCCAGACATTCAACAGAGGTAGCGCAACGATTCCTTTCACTGCCAAGGAGCCCAACTCGCGAAAATTCGCGAGCATCTGCCGGAACTCCCGCAAACCTGTATCCGTCATGATCACTTCCTTTTCGGTAACGGTGAGAACGTCACTGTTTCTCCTTCGCGATCGACATCGAAGTTCGACTCAACCGGCGTGCTGAGAGAAGCCGACCACTCGGCTAGATAGTGGTACTTTCCAATCAAAGCGTGACTCCCGGGCGTCAGATCGAGCCAGTAGTCGTTGAGATCCAATTTGAAAACGACACACTTTCGATAGGTAAGAAAGGACATGAATCTTACTCGCGCTTGAGCGGGATCAATGCGGACGTCAGTTTTATAGCCCTCAACCGACCCACGGCTGCCCCGGACATTTAAGCCTGCATTATGCGCGTACAGTAGAAGTTCTTTTTCAAGCGTGGCGAACTCTTCCTGGACCTGGGCGTCGTAGTCCTGCTCGGCAGACTGCCTCGTTGTTTCCGGTCGTGCGGCATAGGCAGCGTTCACGATTTTCTCCGTGAGGTTTTGTATATGATCGAGCGACGCTACCCAAAAGATCTGGGCCGGTAGGCAAATTCGAAAATCACGATCCAGCACTCCAGCACGAATCATGACTTCCAGCGCGTTCGTGAGGCGGTCAGGCCGGGAGACTACTGAAGCATCGCGTGCAGGTGCGAAATCGTACACAACAATTCCATTGGATATCGAGATCCGGGTACGCCCAAGATTTGCATCGAAGGACACGGCCTCATTAGCGAGACTCCTGAGTAGAGCGTACGCCTTTGTGGCGTCTTTGATGTCACCTAGTCCAGAAGGAGCTCCTTGGGCGAGCGTCTGCGATACCAAGGCGAAGAGAATTGTAGACAGCAACAACACTACGAGCATTAGAGCTCGCCTGCTTCTGATTTCCTTCCAGAAGTTTTTCATACGTCAGCGCCCTTTGGTCCCCGGATTTCCAAAGCGTACTCAACCACCGCAACGCATGCAAGGGACTGATCAGGAAAGCCTCCCCGGACGGTGTAACACTCGTCAGGTGGCGGGCACCGACCGTGCGTGCCATATCACATGCGGTTGACTCCAGATTGTGAGTGGTCGGCACACTGGAACCGCTGCTGGTGTCGCCGATAGTGTGATCAGTACCGGTGGCTTGTGCAAGGAGAAATGCAGCTAAACGGAGAATGCAGCTTTCTCCGCCTAGAACAGATGACAAAGGCTTAAGGGGAAGGTAGGTATCACCTTGGTGTATCACCAGGCGAGCAACAGAGCAGTATTTTAGCGATTTAGTTTTTTCTCCACCTTAGTGGGGTGCCTGACCATGTTGACCAACAAGTAGGGGATGGAACATCGATCGACAAATCGCTAAGAACAGTCAGCACGGCTCGGAGAATTTACTCCGAACCGTGCTGTGTTCCCGCCGATGAGATACGAGGCAACCACACTCTCAAAGCGGTAGTTCATTGCCCCTGGGAAAACGCTCCCTCAACGATTTCGGACTCCGCAACATCGGCTTGCTGACGTTGAGCCGCAAGTGCGGAGTTCATCTCGCGAGCTGAGATCTCCGTTTCGGCAGCAATGTTGGGTCGTGGCGGAGCATCGACGCCCCCAGGTGCAACCGGGATTCCGTCGTGTCCTTGACCGGCCTGCAGTTTGCCCAGGCCAGCTTCCACGCGAGCCCGGAAGTTGTTGCGCATCTCCTGCAGGTCCGCCATGGAAACCGTCACCATCACACCTGTCGGGCAGTCTCTTCGCTTACTGCTGGCAACCCGAAGTTGAACCACTTGAGAGTTGCTGGCCGGGGAGGGCGTCAATTGCAGGATGTCGCCTGGTTCCAAACCGCAGACCTGTTCATCCACGGTGGATACGTCCAGATTGCTGGAGACAATAAAAAACTGGTTCGGACGATTGAGGACGGAACTCACCTCGTCATAACCGGTTTCCTCAGCATGGGCGCTGCTGGCGGCGCTGTCATAGCTGAGCTCCTGCTTTACCTGTTCGACAATAGAGGCTTTTATCTCCGCCGATATCGGAGTGGCTGTTTCCGCAGTCAGTCGATCGGTCTGGCCGGCCTCATCTTCATTCCCTGAAACGACGGCCACAGAATTATCCGCGTTGTCGTCAAGTTCCGCGTCGGCATCCAGTTGGTACGCATCCGAGAGCGTGTCGCCGATCGCATAATCGGTCAGCCAGTAAGCGGCACCAGGATACTCGGGGTACACCGCAAAGTAAGGATCCGGCCCAACATACCAGGGAGCACCCAACCAACCAAATGAGAAGTGGATTGGTACTGCCCACGGATAGAACGCCCATCCATAGAAACCAGGGGCAAAGAACACCGGGGTGACAAAACGGGCCATTCCGACTCCACCATAGGTGAATACGATGTAGTTACGACTGACGATGCGTTGATTGATGACCGTCGTGCGCTGGATGTACGTCCGGTTTCCAACTGCGAGGTTGCGTTCCATGTAGCCACTGTGCCGCCCGGTGCTGACGAGGGTTGTGTTGTTCGATCCATGGCTGATGATGCTGCGTTCACCATGACTGCCATGGCGAACTTCGAGGTTCGAACTGCGCAAGGCACTGACTTTGCCATTGCGGTCGAAACTTATGCTCTTCGTACTGTCACGATAGGAAGCAACCGTCCCATCTCGGCGGACTCCGTACTCGCGTCCGCCCGGAGCGTTAAGCGTCAGGCGGCCGTTGCGATGAACGGTCACGTCGCCGGCAGGAAGCGGCTTCCTGTTCGTCCCGGTCATGTTTGCACGCGCCGAGTTAACCTGGTGCATTACGGATTCGGAGCCGCTGTGCGTCAGAGTCATGGATCCGCCAGCCGTTTTCCCCGAGATCGAGCTTGGGTCGGGCGTCCGGTATGCGGATACTGAACCGGAATGCGATTGGGGTTCGCGAGGTGACTCGGTCGCCGCCTTCGCTGCGGCCTTGTCTGCTGGTTTTGCCCCTTTGTTCTTGTTCTTTCGAGCTTCCTCTTTCTGAGCCTTCTGCTTTTCCTTGTTCCGCACCTTTTCCTGATGGGCTTGTTCCTTCTTCTGTTTTTCCTGTTGTTTCGCCTCTTCTTTTTGACGGCGAGCATGTTCCTTCTGAGCCTTCTGCTCCTGCTTTGTTCGCTCGTTCTGTTGGCGAGCGTCTTCTTTCTGCTGGCGCTGTTGCTGAGCGCGATCCTGCCGCGGTGGGGTCGGCTGCGATCTGGATGCCGGCTGGTTGGCAGAACTCGGCGTCTGGCTTCGACCAGATGTGGGCGGCGCAGGCCGCGCAGGTGCCGGGCGTTGTGGCGTCACCGGAGCCTGACGCTGCGGGGCAGGGTTGGTCTGATGCTGGGGAACGGTGTTGGTCTGGTGCTGGGTGACCGGCGGTGACTGTACAGGAGTGGACCGAGGAACAGTCCGAGGCACCGGCGGCGGGATATAGCGTTGGGTCTGTGGCGGAACATAGCGTGGCATCGTTTTCTGCGCGTGCATAGGAAGAACTGCGCTGAAAGCCAATAGCGCGACCAGAACCGGGAAAGCAAATCTCGTTTGGAATTTCATGGCGGCCTCCGAGTTTCTTGAAGTAGAGGACCGTTCCACACCTGACCGGTAGGGCGTCCTCAATCAGATACGCGATACCGGTCAAAAAACGGGGTCACACCCCTTTCTGCCAGACAAACCGTGGCGCGGGTCCACCTCTACCCTCTCTAAACCCTGTCGACTGTCTGAAATGAGGTAGAATGGCCGACCATTGAGGGTATGAGGCAAGCGATGGAAGATGCCCGCGGGGATGTCACTGTACTCCTAGAACAGTTGGCGAAAGGAAAGGAAGAAGTCGCTTCAAAACTGATCCCGCTCGTCTACAACGAATTGCGGAGGCTGGCAGGCGGGTACATGCGTCGCGAGCGCAATGATCATACGTTGCAGCCCACTGCGCTCGTTCATGAAGCATACCTGAAGCTCGTCGAACAGCGATCGGTGAATTGGCAGAGCCGGGCTCATTTTTTCGGAATAGCGGCACAACTGATGCGGAGAATCCTTGTGGATCACGCTCGAGGACATCTGCGCGACAAACGCGGTGGCGGCGTGATTCCGGTCCCCCTCGATGAAGCCTTGGTATTCGCTCCCGAACAATCGTCGGAGCTCGTCAAACTTGACCAATCGCTGGAGCGTCTGGCGAACCTCGATCCGCGACAAAGCAAAATCGTGGAATTGCGTTTCTTTGGTGGACTGACGGTTGAGCAAACTGCCGAAGTGCTGGGGATCTCGCCGAAGACAGTGAAGCGGGACTGGAGTGTGGCCAAAGCTTGGCTCCACGGAGATCTGAAGACAAGCCCTGGTGCCACGGCCCGGCAACAAAAAGGAAGCTGAGGGGCAACAACGAAGGCAGGAAATGCATTGCGCTCAGAAATTGAAGCCAGCGGACCGCCAACTTGGTATGGGCGGTCCGCGACAATCTGCGACACACCTTGCAGTGCTATTTCAGTGACTCCTTTCCACCGTCCCACACCGGGCCGCGGCTCACCGGTGCGGGTCGGCCACGCCCGTGGCTGATGCTGAGAGCGTCGTTCAGTTCGACCTTCGCCGCCGCGCGGGCTGAGCAACTCAGGATGTTAACGGGGGTCGTGGTGTCTCCGCACGTGTAGCAGCAGTTGGGACACGACTCGTCATTGTTGATCCCAACGCCCCAATAGTTGGGTTGTTCCGTATTCGTGTAGAAACTCCCGCCATAGCAAATTTTGGCCCCAGTTTTGCAGGAGATGGTTGTCGCATAGACTTGGTTCGAATACGGAAAGTAGTAGTCATTCGGCGGTGGCGGCCAAACGAGGTTATCGGTTTCGTCGAAGAACCTGAAATAGATCGTGACGTTGTTGCAGTCGGAGCTTTCTTCCATCTGAATCGTCATATTGCTGGTTCCTGCGCTTTGGATATTGACGTCTACGCTCACCGAAACGCTCGTGCCGGTGCTATCGGTGAGGCTGATGCCGCAGGCGCCATTACTGAGCGGAGAAACGGTCCAAGTTCCTAGGACACCAGACGACGGAGGCGTCACAGTCGCAACACCAAGTTGCGCGCAGTTGTCACTCTCGGTAACTGTGCCAATTCCGCCGCTTACGGTAAAGGGCTGAGCAGCCGATGTACTGAAACTCAAAGCTGTGGTGCTCACAGAGAGAGCGGTGGACGTGATTGCGATGTTGAGAGCAGCCTCGGCAATGGAAGCGCTGGAGTCCGCGACCTGAACGGAAAAACTGGATGTTTCTGCGGTCGTTGGAACTCCTGTAATCATCCCGGCGCTACTGAGAGCTAGCCCCGCGGGGAGCGTACTCTGGGACGAGGTTACGGACCACGTGTACGGCGGAGTGCCACCGGTCGCCGCCAATGCCTGCTGGTAAGCTGCGCCGACCGCGCCGTTTGGCAAGCCGCTCGTTGTAATCGAAAGTCCTGCTGGATGGTTGTTTGTGTTGTTGTTTCCGCCGCAGCCGGCAAGTGAAACGACCAGTACCCCGATTACTGCGAGAAGGAGTCTGGAATAAGTCACTCCTGGCTTGATTTGGCGTGCGTTGGATTGAAAAACTCCGATCATTCTCCTTGTACTGTTCATACCCACCTCCTTGGAGTCGAACTCACTTATCAACGCGATCTTCGTGTGGTGTCGGGGTCATCGGAGGCTCAATCGGTTGGGATTCCAATGAATCGGGCAATAACTCAAGAAATCCAGGAGAGTGATCGATTGAAGAAGAGGAAGGGAGGCGATGTAGCCTTACGCCGTGATAGAAAAAGGGCTAGGTGCGTATCAGTCTCCAAACTTGCGTCTCCCGGGCAGCGTGGTTCAGGAGCAAAGGCGCGGTGCTTTCTTAGTATCGGGCTGCGATGCCGAGGTCTCACGGGAGAAGGGAGGTCCTGCTGGAAGTCATGCGGCGACGTCCGCACTACTCCGTGTCTTTTTGGGTGCAACATCCAAAGTCGTGACCAGTCTTAATGGGCATCAAGTCACCATCTCAAAGAGCCGGACTCAATCTTTGCATCCTGTCCATGGGAAGCTGAGGCGACCGGCTTCCCACATTTCTGAATGCGGTTGTTCGGGATCGACGGAGGTGCGGTTTCGATCGAATTGCCCTTAGCGGCAGTGTCGGGCTTAGATGGCATGATTAACAATCGGCCGCGCATGGCGATCGGAGTGTAGTGACGAGGTGGAATCCTACGATTAGGGTCGAATGCAAGAATCTTAGCCGGCATGGGAGTTCTCCTTTCGAGTGTTTTCTGCTCGGTCAGTTGGCCGCTTGCAATTCCGAGCCTGGTACATCGTCCTCATCCATACACGCGACGGATTCCAGCAAACGAGGTCATTTTCTGTTGTGTGAGATTGAGATTCTGGAGGGTGATCGTCTCGAACGGCTTACCGTGGAGGATTTTGGACTATAATCCCAACCCGAACAGCACTGCAACGACCGAGCCATGCAGCCTGAACACTGGAATCGGATCAAGATCATTTTCGATGAACTCATGGACGTGCCTCCCGAGGATCGAACTGATTTCCTAGCACGAGCCTGTGGCGCCGACACCGATTTGCAAAAGAAAGTGCAAGCCCTCATCGACAACGCGGAGGCCACAACCGACTTCCTCGAAACCAAACATCGAGAGCGGATAATGCCGAAGCTCAAACCCCTTATTAACGTCTTTGCCGCCGGAGACGTAATTTCTGGGAGATATCGTGCCCTTCATTTCATCGCTAAAGGCGGAATGGGCGAGGTCTATGAAGTCGAAGATTCTGAACTGCAGACCAGGATTGCCCTGAAAACCGTTAGCTTGGCTGTCGCCCCAAATCTACGGGTTTTGGAAAGGTTTAAGCGAGAGATTCAACTCGCGAGGAAGGTGACCCATCCAAATGTTTGCCGGGTTTTTGACGTCGGACACCACATTCATCCGTTGCACGGCGAAATCACGTTCTTGACAATGGAGCTGCTGCAAGGAGAGACACTCGCCGTCCGTCTCCGTCGGCAAGGACCGATGACTTGTGACCAGGCACTTCCTTTGATCCATCAAATGGTCTTGGCCTTATCCGTCGCTCACGGCCTGGGGATTGTCCATCGTGACCTCAAGCCCGGCAATGTGATGCTGGTGGCTGGAACAACTCACGGAGTTGTCAAAGTAACTGATTTTGGTCTTGCCACAAGCCTGGAATCGGAAGAAACATCTCCAACGTCGTATGGCCAAGTCTTGGGCACCCCCGATTACATGGCCCCCGAGCAGTTTCGGGGGTGCTCGAGTACGGAAACCGATGTTTACGCGTTGGGTCTTGTAATATTCGAAATGGTTACCGGAAGATTGCCGGTCTCGCGGGAGAACCCCTTCAAGGCCATTGGCACAACGGTGCAACCTTACCTTCGCCCGAAGATAAGCTCGAGATGGCAGAGCATCATTGCGAAGTGTCTAGCAACGGAGCCAAGTAACCGATATCGAGATGTTGACGAAGTTTGGGACGCCCTGTCTGTAGATGGAGGTCGAAACCTAATAACATCGCTCGCTTCTGCACTGAATCGTTATCGGCTGATCTACAGTTCGATTCTGTTTCTGCTAATCGCGCTGTTTTCCCTCATCTGGGCCGGTATAATTTCGGACCCATTCACCCGCCTTCCTAGCCAGAAGCACATTGCTGTACTCCCCTTCCAGAGCATCGGTGGTGATGCTGCAAACCAAGCATTTAGCGAAGGCGTTGTCGAGAATCTTACAGGTAAGCTGTCGCAATTAGAGCGTTTTCAAAAATCGTTCTGGGTAGTTCCTTCCAGCGACACTCGGCAACTGAAAAGCCTGGACGAAGCATATCGCAAGACAAACGCTACCCTGGCAATTACGGGTAGTATTCAGCACAGTGGAAACGGCGTTGTTCTGACTGCGAGCCTAGTCGATCTGAAAAATCACAGGCAACTGGCCGCACGAATAATCCACTCAGCATCAATCGAGCTGGAAGGATTGCAGGACCGCGTGTGGGAGTCCGTTGCCGACATGATCGACCTGCAGGTTAGTTCTGAGGAGGCACGTACCTTGAATGCGGGAGGAACAAAGTATCCGGGTGCGTATGAACTCTATGAACAGGGCGTAGGCTACTCCCAGCACTTCGACAACGCAAGCATCGATCATGCCATCGATTTATTTAGGAACGCTCTGGCTCAAGATCCTGGATATGCGCTCGCCTATGCCGGGTTGGGAACCGCGTATGCGACCAAATATGCGCTCACAAAAGATCCTCAATGGATAGAGAAAGCCAAGTGGAATGGGCAGCGCGCCCTCGAGTTGAACGATCGATTGATACCGGTGCACGTTACCCTGGGCATCATTTATCAGCAGATTGGGGAACTCGACAAGGCATTGGCGGAGTTGCGGCGTGCTCTCGATAACGATCCGACATCTGTCGGCGCCGAATACCACATTGGCGAGATTTACGAAAGCCAAGGAAAACTTGCCGAAGCAGAAGCGGCGTTCACTTCTGTGGTGAATCGCCGGCCGGGGTACTGGCTCGGATATAGCGGCCTGGGCACTTTTTACTATGCACACGGAGAATTTGCAAAGGCCGCCACGCAGTTTCAGGCGATGATAGATTTGCAACCCGACAATCCTTTGGGATATTACGACCTGGGTGGCGCTTACATTGCGATGGCCCGCTACGACGACGCAATAAGCGTCTTGAAGAGGTGCTTGAGCTTAAAAGAGACATCCAGCGCGTGGACAAACTTGGGCGCTGCTTACATGTACATCAACCGATACGAGGATGCTGCCGATGCGATGAAGAAGGCGACGGAACTCGAGCCCCACAACGACATCTTGTGGCGCAATTTAGGAGACAGCTATCGCCAGATTCCGTCACGGGCCACCGAGGCGATGTCGGCCTACCAAAAAGCTCTCCAAGCAGCGACGGACGAGTTGAAGGTCAACCCGAATAGCCCGGAAGTGCTGAGTGGAATTGCGCTCTACAACGCTCATCTCGGCCGAACGAAAGATGCAGAGACCTCCATTGGCAAAGCTCTGAGACTAGCTCCGAAAGATAGTGACGTATTGTTTACATCGGCCTTGGTGCACGAGATTAGCGGCCACCGCGGCAAGGCTGTAGCCGCAATCGATCAAGCTGTGAAAGCGGGCTACTCGATCGAAGAGGTCGAGAGCGAACCTGAACTGCGGGCATTGCGCTCCGATGCGCGCTACCAGCAATGGTTGCAACAAATGAAAAGCAATCGTGCGATTTTCAAAGACTAAAACTACGGAGGCGCTCCGATGAAAAGCAAAGCCACGGGAGAGCTGTCGAAGATCGTGCTGTTGGTTCTCGGCGTTTTGGTAGCAACGGGGAGTGCCCAAAAATCGGATATGTGCACACCACCACCGGCCTCGTGCACACCTAAATGCGGGTTAGTTGGTGCGAAACAATGCGTTTTGCAGGTAAACGAGAGTAGCGGTACTGCTCAGGTTGTGATTTTAGATGACAATGGTCAGCCCGTTGGAAGACCGAATGACGACTTGTGCGTGAACGGAGGCACGAAGGTTGTTTTCAAGGAAGTAATGCCTGATTCCTCGTTTGTTGTTAGCTTTGGAAGTTCACATCCGTTTGTCCCAAAGACGCTCCCTGGTGGCGGCGGCATCCCGGTATTTCAAGGGAACAATAAGATTCAACCACGCGCAACTGTGGCGCGAAACACCACCCCCAGGGATCTGTGCTACCAATATGAGATTAATCACTGCAGTCGGGGTCATACATGCGCTCACACGGACCCGAAAGTAATTGTGAAAGGAGGCGTCGTAGATAACGACGATGCTAAGAAACGTAAGAAGTGATGGGACGCGATTTTCAGGAGTGCGTTTGTGTATGAATAGTGACCCGATCGAATCGCCTGACGTTTTCCTGAAATCGCCACTATCTTTTCGTGCGCCCGAGAACTCAAGATCCTGCGGAATAGTATGAGCGAATTGTAGACTGAGTAGGAGGACGGGCTGGTTCTCCCGTCCTCCGCTATTCTTCTATTCTTTTAATTCTTGGTTATTTCAACTTCACTGTTGATCCTCGCTGTCCGCATCGGATGCGCCGGTATTGCACCCTGGGGTTAACATCGACACGGTCGTCCCAGGATCCGCCCCATTAGCTACCATCATCATCCCGGCGAGGAATCCGACCTTGCCCATCGCGCAAGGGTCGTTGATCTTTTCGCGCCCAACCTTGTAAACCTTGGAAATCGCGGTTGGCGATGCAGACTTCGGATTACCCTCGAAGGTCCATCGAGCTTCGACCTCGACCGTTTCGCCTACGTATTTCTGGAAGTGATCCCCCGCGCCTTGCGGATAATCCGTGCAGAGGTGGCGATCTCCCCATGCTTCACTGGAAACCGAGATTCCCTGAGAACAGCTGTCATTCTGTTCAACAGTGACCGTCAATTTCTTTTTCTTGTTCACTTTGTGCTCAGCGAACGCCGAACCCATGCAAACCACAAGCGTCAACAGAACACCGATCCATCTCTTCGTGTTTTTCATAACCGCCTCCTTTTGAGTTTGTACTCACTGCATCACGCGATTTTCGGCTGGGGATCGGGGTCATTTTCGCTGCCCCGTTTTCCGCCCTCACTGATTCACGCGATGAACACAAAGGAACGGGGTCACGCTCGGGGAAAGAAACAATAATTCCTGGATATTCCACGGATAGCCTCACTGTCTGGAAAGAAAGATGGAGCATCTGCGGTGAAAAGCGGATACGAGAGTGAAGCGGTCTACAGAAAGGTTGACTAATCTCGCCGAGCCCCAAAAAATCCGAATGTGCAGCGAAAACTGCGTTAGAATGTCGCACCTGTTCTGTTGAAATCCTCTAGAGAGTCAGAAAATGCTCAGACTCATCTTGACCCTGTTCCTGGGTTCAGCGTGCCCTCTGCGGCAGTCGACGCATGTCTCGCCCTCAATCTGTTAGAGATTAGGCCAACTCTGCGAGGGGCAGGGTTGTTGTTCCGTTCCATTCGAAAACGACCAAGGAGCACGTCAGTCTGTGCGTTTTTGCTCTCCTGTCAGCAGCGGGTTCGGCTGAAGAGAATCTCAAAAGGCTGCAGACGGAAGATCCGCTCATTTTGACAGTGGGCGTCGTCGATAATGCGGGCATAAAGGGATTCGATTTTCTGAAGGCGGAAGCGGGAACTACAGACTCCGCGGTACCTACACTTGGTGACCGTGCCGTCCTGCGGCACGCCGCAAAATCCGCGAAACTCTTTGTAGCTAGCGGACAAATTTTCCTCACCTTGGGTACCGGGGGTGAGAACGTCGCAGGGAAGCGTGATCAGGATCTGATTGAGCTCGCGCGAGAGGCCGTCAGCACGAACTGCGACGGCTTCAAGTTAACTAACTACGAAGTCGCGGAGCGAGCGCTGGCCAACGACAGAGAGACGTTCGAGGTCGACCCAAAGAACTTCGCTGTGTTCCTGATGGCCATCAAGAGGTTTGATGAAGCACGTACGTACCACCTGCGGGCGGCGTCAATCAATCCCAATGACGCCGAGGTTCTATACGAGCAGTCGCTGCGCAAACCTTAGAAATCGAATTTCGGAGGGTTTTCTATGTGCAGAAAATCGGTTACTCACGGGCGCATCGCACCAGGGAACTGATAGCCTAGCTCCAAAACGAGTCGATTGCTGCGGTGGCGGAGAAAGCTGCATTCTCCGCTGGCAAAAGTGTGCGTGCTACACGTAAATTCTGGCAAACGTACGGTTTCAGTTTTTACCACCCTAATCCTGATACGGCCCGCATCGTGGATACACCCTCTTACGTGGTGCAGCCACCAACATTTCTTCGCTCCACGGTAAGAAAAATCCGGAATGTGTAGCTAAACGTCTGCTGTCCGAGATCCCTCCGCAAATTGTGGCGGCAACGAAATAGAAACAGATATAGACGCGACTCGAAACCCTTGATCTGTAGGGACTTTCGTAGGATACTTGCTGTCCTTTGTCGTGAAAGTCTGGTGTCAAATGCTCCTTCGTTTCCTGCTCAAAGACTGCTCATCGACCGCCCTCGTCCTCATTCTGTTCTTATTGGTGAACGTGGGAGTATCTCAAAAAGCAGTCAATTCGACGCCAATCTCGGCAAGTTCTGACAGAAAGTACGCTCCCGGACGGTTGCTGATTAAGTTTCGACAAGGAACGAGCGCGGAGGCACGAACTGCCCTGCATGCCTTGCTGGGAGTAAAAGCCGTCAAGCAATTCCGTGCGGTCGAAAACTTGGAAGCGGTCGCGCTACCGACGAATCTCGACGTCGATACCGCACTGCGCTCATATCGGCAACGGCCCGATGTTGAATACGCGGAACCAGACTATATCGTCCATCTTCTTAGTACTCCGGACGATCCACTGTTCGCGCAGATGTGGAGCCTGCTGAATACGGGACAGCAGGGCGGCACGTCGGGTGATGACATCGGAGCAACGCTGGCATGGAATCTGACGACAGGCGACCACAATGTTGTTGTCGCAACGATTGATACTGGCATCGATTTCACCCACCCCGATCTAGTTCCAAATTTGTTTCACGACACATCGGTTTGCAACGGTGTTAATGATGCCACCAACGGATGCTACGGCATAGCGACGGTTTCCTATACGAATAGTCCTCTGGACGACAACGGTCACGGAACGCATGTCTCAGGCACAATCGGGGCGGCGGGCAACAACAACCTAGGTGTAGTCGGAATCAACTGGAACGTGCAACTGTTGTCATGCAAGTTCCTGGACTCCGGTGGCTATGGTCAGACATCCGACGCAATTGCTTGCCTCGACTATCTTCTGCAGATGAAGAACAAGGGCTACAACATCGTAGCCAGCAATAACAGTTGGGGTGGTATTGAATATTCGCAGGCGCTGACGGATGCGATCCAGGCGCAGGAGCAAGCCGGGATTCTATTCATCGCCGCGTCGGGCAATGAATTCAGCGACAACGATGTGTTACCCACCTACCCCGCGAACACGCCCCTGCCAAACGTCATTTCGGTTGCGGCGACCACGCGCACTGATGCGTTGGCTAACTTCTCGAACATCGGCCATCACAGCGTACATTTAGGAGCTCCCGGGCAGGAGATTCTGAGCACATGGCCGGGCAACAACTATGTAGTGCTGTCGGGCACGTCGATGGCAACTCCGCACGTGACGGGAGCCATTGCGTTGCTGGCGGCTCAGAATCCGTCGATGGATTGGCGCGGATTGAAGAACTTACTGCTCGCCGGCGGCGACGCTCGAGCGTCGCTCGCACAAACTGTCACGGGAAAGCGTCTCAACCTCAACGGCTCGCTGACGTGCGCAGCCAAGACTGTAAGGAGCCGGCTGCAGCCGGTGAATGACGCCATCGCCGCGACGGCCGGTACTCCAGTCACTCTCGAGGCGCTCAACATCAATTGTTCGCAACCTGCGGGAAACGTGCAGGTCACTGTTTCTCCAGGTGGTCAGGCGATCACGCTGGTCGACGATGGTTCAGGAGCGGATCAGGCTGCCGGAGACGGCATCTATACAGCGCAATGGACTCCGGCCGCGTTGGGCAGCTACACCCTCACCTTCCCCGGTGGAGATGCCGTGCAGGCGGAAGTGCTGAACAACTATGAGGCCACGCCGACGGCTTACAACTATGTCAGCATCACCGGAACCAACCTGAATCTGGGAGACGACGGGGTCGCGCAGATTACGTCGCCATTCTCGATTCCATTCGGCGGAGGCAGCTTCGCCAAATTGCAAGTGGGGAGCAACGGCACCATCAGCTTCACAGATGGATTGTCGCCATTCATCAATAATGTTATTCCGGGACTCGCCGCGGTTCCGGTCACGCTGGTGGCGCCGTTCTGGCAGGATTTGTATCCGGTTAAGGGTTCTGCCCAGAACGTTTTTTGGGCTGTCGTGGGAACGGCGCCCAATCGTCAACTCGTGGTCGAGTGGCGGAACGTGAGAAGCTTCCTGTGCCACGACGACGCCTCAGCCACAGTCACCTTCGAGGTTGTATTCTCCGAATCCAGCAGCAACATCCTTTTTGAATACGCCAACACCTCATTCGGCGGCTACTGTTATTTCCAGGCTGGGGGTTCTTACGCAACGGTAGGCATACAGATTTCGCCGACCGTCGGCACAATGTGGAGTGTCAACAATCCAGTAATCGTCAGCGGGTCGGCATTGCTGTGGATTATCGGCAGCAGCACACCGCCCACAAATCCCGTTCCGACAATTACGTCTCTCTCCCCAGCGAGCGTTCCCATCAACGGCCCGGCGTTCACGCTTACAGTCGACGGGACTGGCTTCGTTCCGACTTCGGCGGTGAATTTTGATCTGTTCGACCGGCCGACGACGTACGTCAGCAGCACGCGACTTACTGCGCAGATTCCCGCCGAAGCGATCGCGCAAAATGGTTCGTTTTCGGTACCTGTTTGGGTTGACAACCCTCCGCCGGGAGGTGGGATGTCCACCTCGGTCGACCTCCCTCTCACTACGCCAGTCCCCACTATCAGTTCGCTTTCGCCGGCTTCAGTGACAGCAGGTTCGTTCAGCTTTTCCCTGACGATCAACGGCACCGGTTTTGGTGACTGTAACGTTTACTGGAACGGAACTTTGATAGGGGGCGGCTCGTCTTTCAGTTCGACGCAGTTGATCGCGACAATCCCGTACACAATGATCACGACTCCGGGCACAGCTCAGATCACCGTGCAGAATACTGGTCCCGGAGGCGGAACTTCGAACGTCGCGACATTCACGATCCTTCCTCAATCACGGATGTTCCTGCAACCATCACTGTTTCTGGGTGGACGCCAGAATTCTGCCGCCATGACTCCGGCGATGCCGACGCGCTTCCTGGGATGGAAATACGCGGCGCGGGGCGGTCCGGATTATGTCAAAGCGTTTTCGCGTCCGCGGGCGCAATCGCTGTTGGATCCAAAAGCGGCGTTGCCCCCGGGCACCAACAGCGGGTTCGCATCTGCACAGAGCACTCCGCCCCTCGCGGGATTACAACTGCGTCCGCTGTTACCTGCCGACTACATTCCGACTGCTGTTGCGGCCGGAGATTTCAATGGTGATGGCATCCCCGACTGGGTCGTCTCGAATGGCGGCAGCAATAATCTCTGGGTGTATCTGGGGCACGGGGACGGAGGGTTCACGCAGGCCACCGTCATTCCCTTGAATGGGCAATCTCCCACTGCAGTCGTAACCGCGGATCTGCGCGGAATCGGGAGA
The DNA here is from genome assembly GCA_963836945.1 of uncultured Acidobacteriota bacterium. Lineage (GTDB taxonomy): Bacteria > Acidobacteriota > Terriglobia > Terriglobales > Acidobacteriaceae > Sulfotelmatobacter. The sequence goes on along the minus strand of CAWILL010000012.1, from coordinate 15,467 downwards.
CTCGACATCATTGTGGCTGAGGCCGACAGCGGGAGTGTTGGAGTGCTGCTGGGGAATGGCGACGGAACGTTTGGACCCGAAAGGACCTTCTTCGTACCGGGTGCGCCAATTTCACTGGCGGTTGCAGATCTGAATGGCGATGGCCATCCCGACATTGTTGCCGGCATGATCCTGGATGCCAACATTCCCAACTCCGGCTCCATTGCCACCCTGCTGGGAGACGGAACCGGTTCCTTTGGTGCTCCGCTGTTTGAGCCTTATCTCGTTTTTGGTGTGCAGATTCCGGAATCGATCGCGGTGGCAGATTTTGAGAAGAACGGCCGCCCCGATGTAGTGGTCGTCGACCCGGGCATCGGCGCGGTTATGTATGTGAACGACGGGAATGGACTTCTCAAGGAAGCTCAGCCCATCGATTTCTCGGTGAGTCTGGCTGGAGTCTTTCCTATTGTTTTAACGGCTGGGGACGTGAATGAGGACGGATGTCCTGACGTTGTTGACTTCAACAGCTTAGGCATCGCGACGGTACTTTTGGGGAATTGCGACAGCACATTCCAGCCACCGTCATTCTACGAAGGCGAAGGGGACCTGGCATGGGCGGCCGCATTGGTAGATGTGAACGGCGATGGCCATCTGGATCTCGTGTACTCAGGGATCTTCGCGAATACAGGTTATGGACAAGTCGCCGGCAACCTGCTGTCGGTGCACTTCGGCGATGGGAAAGGACATTTTGGCTCGGCGCACGTATTTCGTGGTGGAGAGACATCCTTTGGACTGGCTGTCGCCGATCTGAATCGCGACGGACATCCTGACTTCATTACGGCGAATCAGGACAGCGACAGCGCATCGATTTTCCTCAACGACGGCAAAGGCGGGTTTGGCTCTCCGACAGGCGAATACATCGGATACATCAGCGGCAGCACTCCCAGTGGGCCGGTCAATGCTCCTCAGACGAACTTCATTTCAGCGGACGTCAACGGCGATGGCAGTCCGGATCTCGTGCAGATCTTGTTGGGACCAGGGTACCCCGACGCGAACCAAGCCGCGGTGATGCTCAACGATGGCGCCGGTCATCTTGGTCCGCCGATTTATTCGGCGGTCGCGGAGGGGACGTTCAACGTAACCGATTTTCTGCTGGGTGATTTTCGTAATACTGGCCATCCCGACGTCGTGACCATCGCCTCCTATTTTGGCGAGGGAGGACCCGGCACGCAGCTGGTGTTTGCGCCGAACGCTGGTGGCGGGACCTTCGGGCTTCCGAAGACTATGACCATCTCCGACAGTGGAACCCTCGCCGCAGGAGACTTCAACCACGACGGGAACCTCGATCTGGCAGTCGGAATTAACGCTTCCCAGACCGGCGTCGCTACGATCACGATCTACCTCGGCCACGGAGATGGCACTTTCACCGCTCAGCCACCGATCACCTTCAATACCAATAGCGCGGGTCACTGGATCCAGGGACTATGGGTAGGAGATTACAACGCGGATGGGAATGTCGACATTCTGGCGTGGTTCTACTTGAACGTGGTGCCGTTCAAGAACAACGACGTGTACGAACTGCTGGGCAAAGGAGACGGCACATTTCTGCCTGCGAAACTGGTGATTCAGAACCTGACCGGCCCGGCAGTGGCCGACTTGAATCACGACGCTTTGCCCGACATAGTTGACAATCGCAATCCTGAAGCCAACTATCCCAACCCCGCTTCGGCGCAATTCACCATCTACCTGGGCCAACCCGACGGCAGCTTCAAGCTGACGAACACATACGCTCCTTATGGGGCACAAAAAAGCTTTGATATGACGCTTGGCACCGCCAATGGCGCCCGCAGTCCGGCATGGCTGGGGGATTTTAACGGAGATGGAAACATAGATCTTGCCGCGATACAGCTGGAAACCGGTTCCGCGACTACTGTGGCGTACGTTCAATTCCTGCTGGGTAATGGCGATGGCACGTTTACTCCCACCTACGTACCGTACTATCTCAACGCTTCCTTTCCGGCCAATGCGTTCGATCTGACAGGCGACGGTCGCGCTGATTTGGTGGAGAACGACATCTTCACCTCGTCGTTTCAGGTGATCCCGGGTGGGATAGGTACACCCCTGTCATTGCAGATGGCAGGGGACCCGGTCATTGGAAGCAAGGGTTCAGTCCAGGTTTCTTTGGCTACTGTCTCTTCCACGGCAACTCAGGTTGCGTTGACCACGAGTGATCCCGCGATCACGATTCCGGCGACCGTGAGTGTTCCCGCTGGTTCGCTTACTCAGAGAGTCAGTTTCACAATCGGCAGTTCATTCAACTCCAGTCACGTTTTCTGGATCAAAGGAACACTGAACGGTAGTTCTTCGGTCGCTTACGGAACCCAGGTCACAGCGCAAGGGCAATATGGTGTTGCGGTCTACCTGTACTGGACCGCGCAGGCCACATTCCCCGGACTGCCCACCGCGGATTATCAATTAGGCGTAAGTTCCGTGGCTGGCTACGCTTCTACGGTCACTCTGAGCTGCCAAGCCTTGCCGGTTGGCGCGTCCTGCCAGTTCGGTTCAAGTGCGTTGACGGTTCCTGCTGGCGGGGCCAACTCTACATCGATGATCATCAATACTACGTCGAGTACCCCGGCGGGCGTTTATCCGATCGTCGTGCTAGCTTCCGACGGAGTGATAACGTCGAAGTTCAAGGCGGTTCTCGATGTAGGCGACTACAGCGTCAGTATCATCCCGTCGTCGCAAACGGTGCTGCTGGGCAACACAGCGAACTTCCCCATTCAAGTGACTTCCATCAACAACTACGGCGCGAATTTCACGAGCACGTGCACCGGAATTCCCGCGCCCGGAGTATGCACGGTCAATGGATTCCCGTCCTGGAGCGCGCAGATTCAGACGAGCGGCCTTGAGATTGGAAGTTACAATTTTACGGTCGCACTCTCAAACGGCGTGGCGACCCGCTCTGCTTCAGCCACTCTGGGTATTGGAGACTTCAGTGCGGCCCTTTCCGCCACTACGCTTTCCGTGCCTGTCGGCCAAACTGGACAAGTCAATGTCAATGTCACGAGTCAGAACGGGTTCGCCGACCCTGTGAGTCTATATTGCAGCGGAGCGCCATCCGGCACGAACTGCACAGTCAACCCCGACTCCGTTACGCCAACCTCAGGAGGCAACCCGGCAACGATCACAGTGGCGGTGACCAGCAAGCCAGCCGCAAACCGTGGCACGAACCGGATGCTGAAGCAACGCTCGGCGTTAGCGCTTTCGCTCGTAGGTCTTGTAGGACTCGTCCTCACTGTTTCATCAAGAAGACGCCGCGTGCTGGCAGGTCTTGGTGTTCTCGTTCTCCTCGCTTTCTCGATCTCTTGCGGAGGAGGCTCATCCGCCGGCGGTGGTGGAGGCGGAGGCGGCGGTGGAGGAGGCGGAGGTGGCGGTGGAGGTGGCAGTACCTCTTTCGACCTGACCATTCAGGCCAGCGCTGACGGCGTGACTAAAAACATTGGGACGATAAAAGTGACGGTTCCCTAGAACTGACGGTTTTGTTGGCGGGCCAACACTCCTCTTCTGAACAAAGTGGTAACTTGAGTCCGACTAGAGTCCCAAGAAAGTTGCTGATTTCGCCATAGGCCGAAGGCGCACTTCTAGCGGAGACTGACCGAAAACAATCTCGCACCCTGTACGCAATGTAAGCGTGATACTGGCGAACTGATACCTGGATCTGATTCAAGTTGTTTGCTATCAGTTGCTGGTGGAGAGCGCTGGAGTCGGACCACGCGACGGCTCGCACAGGCGTAGAGCCCAATGGCCGCCCGCCGAGGTCAGCCGTTAGCAACGGCTCCAGTTTCAGCAACCGTCAACGGCGTTCAAACCGCCACCGGATCCACAAGTTGGGGCGGGACCTGTGACCAATACGGGAATTTCACGCTGGCGCCGACATTGGCGCAAATTGCTTCGAATCTGGCCTCTTCGCTGGCTGGATCCGCCGCAGGAGTCAACGCCACCAGCAGCGGGACAATAATTCAAATCAGCGCCAAGGCTACAGGGGCCTCGACGAATTACGCGCTATCCACCAGTTACGCTGACACTCTTTCGAGCCCTTTTGTCTCGGTCTCCGCTCCAGCATCTCTCACAGGAGGCAAAAACGGTGCCTCCGAATCTGGTACCGTCGCAGTCACGGTTGGCGGTTTCCAGGCATCCACGACCTACGGAAGCGGAAGCACCTCCAGTTCCATCGCTTCCGCTCTGGCCACTCAACTCTCGGCTTCTGGTTCTCCCGTGACGGTACAATTGAGCGGCAGCACAATCACTCTAACCGCAGCTACAACTGGGACGGCGTCGAACTATTCGCTCTCGGGACTGGTGACGTGGAACACCCAGTCGTTCTCCAGCCCTTCGTTTAACATTGCATCGTCTGGCAGGTGCTCAGTGACCGGCTTCGAGCGTCGGATTCGAATTCGCCTAAAAACGTAGTTTCAATAACATAGAGAACACGGTGGGCACCGTAAAAGCGATGGAAGGCAGTGGTGAGCAGTTGCTAACGGATCGCAAACGGATCACGACTCAGTCATCACTTGAAAAGCGCCAACGAAGGTGGCCGGACATTGGGCACAAGTGCGGAAATGCCACTGCTGCCAGCTACAAATTAGTATTCCCTTAACACAGGCAACGCGTAAACGATGTTCGTGCTCCTGATATCGCGAAGCGGAGACCAAGGGCTTCCATAGCGAAAACGGTTCACAAACGGATCACGGCTCAGTGATCAGCCCCTGAGGTCCTCGCAGACCCGCAAGCATTCGCTGTCACGACACAGACGAAGCCTTTGCGGTAAAGATCTCGGAAAAGTACTGGCGCTAGTGGAAGAACAACACAAACCAGAACACCGCCACGATCGGCGCGCCCCCGATGCCTTCGTGATTGAGCAGCAGGTGGTAGAGCAAAATATTTACGATTACCGGTCCAAGAATCGTCGGCGCCCGCGGAACATAGCGATTGATCAGCAGCAGCGCGCCGCTAACCGCCTGCACTGCGCCGATCGCCAAGACATAGTGCGACTGGAATAGAGCCTGAAGAAACTGTCCGGCGAGGCCGCCGGTATAGGGCCCTTGAGGAATTGCAGAAAGGCATTCAGGCCGAAGACGAAAAACACCAGCCCGAGCAGCAATCTCACAATCAGCACGACGATTTTCATGCCAACATCTCCGGAAAGTTTAGGTCACCCTGGGCTCAGCAGAAGCGCGCCAGCCCGCGGGCGAAAACGCCAGTCTCCTGAGTGCCGGCAGAGCCTTGCAGAGTTCTCTCTCACTGTTTCAAGTAACGAAGCGCAACACATCCTGATTGAAAAGGCTTCGACTCAACCAGCTTCAATTGCAATTTCTCGGGCAGGCTGACGCCCTCCATCAATCGTCTGCCTTCTCCAGCAATGATTGGCATAACGACAAAACGATATTCGTCAACCAGACCAAGCTCTATAAGCTGTGAAGGAACATCTACACCGCCGACCAAAATATTGTTGCCCTGTTCTTGCTTCAGTTTAAGCATTTCGTCGCGAAGGTTCGTACGAACAATTCTCGTATTTTCATCTTCAGCGCTGGCCAACGATCGTGAAAAAACAATCTTCTTCTTGGAGACAAAGGTTTGAGCAAATTCGATATCCGCTTTTGTCTCGGACTGGCTTTTTGCGATATCAGGCCAATAAGGAACCATCAATTGATAGGTTTTACGCCCATAGACGAGCAGATCAAAATCTCGCAAGAGGTGCGTGTAATGTTCAAGTACTTCGTCATCGGCTGGGGGTTTGAATTTGGTATGGTCGCAGCAGCCATCCAGGGTAAGGTTGATTGCGTAGATTACATTTCTCATTGAATTGTCCTGACCCCTCTCTCGCGCCCGCGCTCATGAAAGTTTGACTTACGATGCTCAAAAAGTAAGGCGACCAGCAGTTCATAGGAGCCTCACTTGGATCAGCCACGGGGGCGCACCGCAGAACGACCGCGCCTTTGCCTCGCTGAGCATCGCGACTCAAAGCGCCGAATACACCACCTGCGCAAAAACATCGCCGTTGAAGAAGCCCTTGCCCCAAGTGGCGTCCAGGTCCGCAAACGGTTTGCTCGCCGCTATTTCGCTGGCCGACTTGCCGGCGGTCTTCAGTTTTTGCACACGATCGCGCGCCACAAACAGCATGTCCCGAAACTTGGTCAGATCGGCTTTGTTGCCCAGCGGGCCATGCCCCGGAACGATCTTGGTGTTGTTGTCGGCCAAGGGCAGAACTTTGTCGGCGGCGACAATCATCCCGTCGATTTTTCCGCCGGTGCTGGCGTCGATGACCGGGTAAAAGCCGTTAAAAAAAGTATCGCCCATGTGAATCACGTTGGCCTTCTGGAAGTGAATGTAGATGTCCGTGTCGGTATGCGCCGGCTTCAAATATTGCAGCATCACGATTTCACCGTTGGCCTGCAGTTTTTGGCTGATGCTGAATGTCTGCTGTGGCAAAGCATCCGCAGGCGATGCTGGAACGTGCAAACCCAAAACCGCACTGTCGTGTGGCTCTGCCATGCGCGTCCTGGTGTTTTCGTGGGCCAGCACTGTGGCGCCCGCGGCGTGCAGATTGGCGTTATTGTCCGTGTGGTCGAAATGCCAGTGCGTGTCGATCACCGTCTTCAGCGGCGCATTGCCCAGCCCATCGAGCTTTTCTTTCAACTTCGGCCAGGCCGGCATAAGAAACGTGTCGACCACGATTTTGCCATCGGGCCCGTTCAACACCACAACGTTTCCTCCAGGCCCGGAAAGCAACGTTAGATTGTCCGCCAGCGATTGCGATTGGATAGGCGCACTACCCATCTGCGCCCGCATCGCCGCCAGATGGTCAGTTGAAGCCGTCGCCGCTTGCTGCCGAAGATCAGGAACGCCGGCGCTTAGAAGACTTGCTGGAAACAGTTGGGCCAGCAGGGCGCTTCCCGCGAACGCCGCAGAATTGCGCAACATTTCGCGCCGTGTACTTTGCCTTTCCAAAAACTTCGGGCTCATTTTCGTTCCGCCTTTCGAATGTGAACTACCCCCTTGTGAACTACCCCCTTGTTGTCTTTCGTTGTTCTGCCGCGTACTCTAGCTGGGTTTCGGTTGTTCCGCTAACGGGAAAGTGGCGATATATGTCGGAAAAGGGTCAATCTCGCAAATCCATGTTCGTAGCCCTGAAGAATATGGAAGAACTGCGCCGTCTCTACGACAGCGATACGCCAGTACTGGCATATGCCTTCAAGAGGCGGACGGTCGAGGGCTGGACGCCAGAGCACAGCCACCCGCGCGGGCAACTCGTCGCACTGACCCAGGGCTTGCTCATCGTGGAAGCAGCAAGCGAACGATGGATGTTTCCCTCCCGGCGTTGCGCATGGACGCCACCAAATTGTAAGCACGCGGCGCGTTCTGTCGGGGGCGCTGCTGGCGCGATGGTGGACTTGTCTCCGGAGATGTGTCGCGGACTGCCCAAGACGCCCTGCATGTTCAACTCATCGGAGCTATTATTCGCCATAGTTCACCGTATGGTAGGTTGGGACCTCCGCCAACCGCTCAACCCAGCGAAGAAGCACTTAATCACAACGCTTCGTGATGAGATTCGACAGCCTGACCAGCAGCCCTTGCGTTTGACCATACCAACAGAAGAAAGACTGGCCAGAGTTGCAGATGCTCTGCTGGGTGATGTTGCAGATGACCGCACGCTGGACGCTTGGGCGCATGTTGCCGGAATGGCCCGCCGTACTTTCATGCGTGCGTTTTCGGCTCAGGCAGGCATCTCATTTGGCCGTTGGCGACAGCAGGCGCGGTTGTTTGCTGCCCTTGAGATGCTGGCACAGAGGAAATCTGTCACGGAGGTCGCGATCGGAGTCGGTTACGACAGTGTAAGTGCCTTCATTGAAATGTTTCGGACGATGCTGGGAACCACACCACAGACATACTTTCGAGGCAGGCAAGAACCTGGACACGAGTAGAACCGAAAGTTTCGAGCCGGCGAACCCAAATACGGATCTCTGGGTGGTGCGTGGGCGGAGCACTGCATGCAGGCAATGCGCATTTTCGTCTTCACCAGGTCCGTTACAATTCCAGCGTAGCCGCTCTATGCGCCATTTGATGCCGATCGTTACGCCGCGCCTGATCTTGCGTCCGCCAACGCTTGGCGATTTGGATTCGATCCAGACCGCCAAGGAGGAAGCGTGGCCTGATTTGCAGCGTTGGATGTCCTGGGCCTTCGACAACCAGCGGTCGCGGCATGCGATGGAAGATTCTATTCGGCGAGTGATGGATTACCAGAATCAAGCAGGCATCGCGTTGGCCGGATTCCATCGGATCAACGGAGATTTCGTCGTTCGAACCGCATTGGATCTTACCGATGAGCAAGACGTCTATGAGACAGGGTACTGGGTGGCTCCTAAATACGCCCGACAGGGCATGGCGACGGAGGCGGCAAACGCAGCTATTCGGTACGCGTTCGGCCACCTTGGCGCGAAGGCAATCAGCATCGGCTACTTCGACGGAAACGAGCCCAGCCGGCGCATCGTGGAGAAATTGGGATTCCAGAAGGTAGGCGTTGAAAATAAAGCGGCGACACGTTGCCTCGATGGCACGAAACTCGATCGTCATGAATACATCTTGACAAACCCCGATGCACTACCCGAACTTGACGTTTCATGGGGTTGAGACGATCCGGCTTATCATGTCTCACGCAAGTCCCATTCCGAGACCATGACCTTCCTCCTCTTCGCAGGGCCGTCCTCCTCGCTGGCTAACCGATTCGGCCTTCGGCGCACCCATCCTTCCCGATCGAAAAAACTAATTCCCAATCCGTCGGTTTTAGCCTTAACGGCACGCAACTGCGCCTTGCGGAACTGCATGTCACTCATTCCAAAGAAGAAACAGGGCTCTGCGAGTGGGCCATGATGAACCTTAGGACTCCAAGCAGCTTGTTTATTTTGAATAACATGGCGGAGAGAGTGGGATTCGAATTTACTCGAAAACGTAGTTTCAACAACATAGAGCGCACGGCGGGCAACGTAAAGCAGTGGAAGGCAGTGGTAAGCAGTACTAACGGATCACAAACGGATCACGGGGTCAGTGATCACTTGAAGTGTGCAGAACGAAGGTGACAGGAATTATTGATGTTCTACCGTGTCATTCCCTGTCCGGGAAGGTCCGACTCTGTTATGACCGGCGTCGGAGTCAGAGTTGCAACTTCCGAATAGCCAATAATCGACGACCTTTGCAATTTGTGAGCGCAGAGCGTTTCTCGGAAGTGATGCTGACATGAGAATGGCCATCGTCCTCAGTTCCTCAGTTGGCCTGTGCGACAAACGGGCGCAGTTCCACCTAGTTTTTCAGCTATGGATTTTGTGATGCGGCCGATTGGCTCACGGTGGCCAGTAGCGCGCCGAAACGAGGGTCGCCGCGCAGCGGCTTGAGATCGGCGTCGGTCTCCAGTCCTTTGCGCTGGTCCGTACTAAGCGCGTGTTCCACGGCGAACTGCAGGTTGGTGAACGCCTCGTCGCGCTTACCCTCCAGCGACAGAACACAAGCAAGCGCGTAGGCGCTGAAGGCAGTGTCGGGATTGGCGGCGCCCAGAACGCGGCTCCGGGCATCGAACACTTGCCGGTAGACCTTCTCAGACTCCGCGTAGCGCTTCTCTTTCTTCAGGACATTGCCCAGCGTGTCCAGGGAGTAGAAGACCGATGGATGTTCGGGTCCCATGGTGCGCCGCTTCCCATCTGCAGCCTGCCGCAGCAATTGCTCAGCCTCGGAATATTTGCCTTCTTCCGCGAGTATTTCGGCCAGGTTTGTCATCGTAATCAGACTGCTCCGATTGTCGGGGCCGAATTCCCTGACCTCGATCTCGAGTGCGCCGCGATCTAATTTTTCCGCCTCGGCGTCCCGGCCTTGATCCTTCACGTCGATCGCAAGATTCTCTACAACCATCAGTGTTTTGGCATTCTCGGTACCGAACACTCGCTGCCATACCGGGAGCGCATCCCGGTTCAGTTTTTCCGATTCAGCGAATTTCCCCTCGGCATGCAGCAGGGTAGCGAGATTGCTCGTCGCGGCTAACGTATCCGGGTGTTCGGCGCCAAGCGTCCGCTTGCGGACTTCCACCCCTTCGCGCTGGATCGCTTCTGCCTCCGGGAGCTTCCGTTCTTCCGTCAGGATGACTCCCAGCCGGCCCATAGCGCTTAGCGTGACCTTGTCCTGCGGCCCGAGCGCTCGCCGTGTGGTTTCGACCGTTTGACGAGCCAGCTTCTCGGCTTCAGGATACTGTCCCTCGATGAATAGGATCCACACCAGCCAGTTCATCGAGGTCAGGGTGTCGCGATTTTCGAGCCCAAGAACAGTCTTGCGGCCTTCGAAGGACTCGCGGCAGAGCTTTGCGGCTTCTGCCGCGTCGCCTTTCCAGGTGAGCACCTCGGAAAGCTGATACATCGACTTCAGCGTGTCTTTGTCGCTATTGCCAAGTATCTGGCGGCGAATTTCCAGCGCGTGACGCAGCAGCGGCTCCGCTTGGCCGAAGAGCCCCAGATTCTCGTAGACGGTACCCATCGTGTTCATCATCTGGGCTTGCAACTGGGGGTCGTTCGCCAGACCGCTATCGACGTCCTTGGAAGCCTTGTCGAGAATTTCGCGGGCCGTGACGCTGTTGCCCCTAGTTTCGCCGGGATCGGAGACTTTGAACATCTGAGTCATGAAGTCGGCAACGCGCTCGGAGGCAGCGGCTTCGCGGTTCGCGCGGTCGCGTTCCTTGGCGATCCGGCGCGCCTGCAGCGCCATAGTGACGGCAAATGCAACCAATAGGATCAGGGCGGCAGCAGCCACGGCTACGCCGAAACGATGCCGCCGGACGAATTTCGAGGCGCGGTATGTGGTGCTAGGCGGGCCAGCCAGCACAGGTTCGTCGTTGAGGTAGCGCTGAATGTCGGCGGCTAACTCGGAAGGCGAGCCGTAGCGCCGAGAACGGTCGTGTTCCAGCGCCTTCATTGCGATCCAGTCGAGTTCGCCGCGCAGATGGCGGCGCAAGCTTTTCGGTTCCTCCTGACGCTTCTCGGCAGACTCCTCCGAGGATTCGCCGAGAGCTTTGATCTTGGAACTGGGCAGCGTAGGTTCATCGGCGCGGAGCTTCTCCAGTATGGAGGGCGTCAGGCCGCCGCCCTGCGAGCTAAAGGGCAACACGCCCACCAGCAATTCGTACAGAATCACCCCGAGCGAGTAGACATCGGTGCGAGTGTCGATGTTGCGTTCGCTGCTGTTGGCCTGCTCGGGGCTCATGTAATCGGGCGTGCCTACAACTCCGCCGGCCTCGGTGTACATCGTAGCCTGGCTCAATCGCGGTCCCGTTGCCTTTGCCAGGCCGAAGTCGATGATCTTCGGTACAGGCTTCTGGTCCACCTCACTGACCAGAACATTGGAAGGCTTCAGGTCGCGATGGATGATCGCCTTCTGATGGGCATGCTGGACACCCTCACAAACCTGAGTAAAGAGCAGGAGACGATCTCGAATGCTGAGCCTGTGCTTGTCGCAATAGCTGGTGATGGAGAGGCCGGGCACGTACTCCATGACGAAGTAGGGGCGCCCTTCTGGCGTGGCCCCGGCGTCGAAAACCTTTGCGATGTTAGGGTGCTCCATGAGCGCCAGCGCCTGGCGCTCAGACTCGAATCGCGCCACCACGGCGCGAGTGTCCATGCCCGCCTTGATCAGCTTAAGTGCGACCGTGCGATGAAAGGGCGCGGTCTGTTCCGCGCGCCACACTTCCCCCATGCCGCCGGTGCCAACCATCTGCACGAGCCGGAACGGGCCAATGGTGGAGAAGGAACTCTGGACTGAGGCGATGCTGAGAGTTTTGTCGTCAGAGGCGCCGGTCATATGCATTCCTGGATGGGGACACAAACACAATTTCGGGGCAGGGAACATAATAAAGATAAACCACCGAAAACGAGAAGAACGAAAGCACTCGATCCGCGGTTTGCCCCTGCCTGCTGTGGCTGGTCACTGCGTAACCATAATTAAGGTGCGGGTGCTCGAAAACTGATTCCCAATCAGTCGGTTTTAGCCTTAACGGCACGCAGCTGGGTTTGCAAGACTGCATGTCACTCATTCCAAAGACGAAAAGAGGCCCTGAGAGTGGGTCTTGTAAATCTAATAACTCGTTTATTTTTAGTAATATGGCGGAGAGAGTGGGATTCGAATTAAGCTTCCAAGGAACTCCGACGCTCTGAACCCGCTCCTATGCAGCCAGGGGTTCGATGGGAACAAGTTCGTAGCCCAGTTGTTTGGCTTGCCGTTTAAGTTTTGCTTCCAACCTTTTCTCCCGCAGGGCGTCTCTTGCGGCCCAGATGGTCTCGTCGTATTCGACTTGCTTTTTGACCATAGTGTAAAAGATGACGGCGATCTTGTGGGCGGTTGCCGTGGTGGCAGCTTCGGGGCCGAGTTTGGCTTTCATTCGGCGGAGGTAGTTGCCTAGCGGCGTAGGGCTATGATGGAGGGAATAGGCGGCCAGGCGGAACAACTGGCCAGCCCGGTTTTTGACCTTTCGTGCTCCTCGCCACAGCAGTTTCCCGCCGCTAATGTCATTGTCTGGACACAGTGCAAGCCAGGAGATAAAGTGCCCTGCGTTAGGCCAGTGCGACATGTCGCGGCCGACCTCACTGAACAGGGCCAACGCGTTTTCCTGTAGGCCTGGAATCTGAGTCACATCGACTCCGAAGAGTTTATAGGTTTCGGTGCGCAGATCGAATCCTGCGTGGGAAAGTCCATTCTTCTTTCTCGTTTTGGTTCCGGCTCGTTTTCGTTTTCGGTCGGAGGGTAACGGTTGTTCGGCAGGGTCGACGCGAGGCTCGAACTCCGGCAGCATTTTCTCGATTTCCAGATCGCAATTCACGATCTGCTGCTGATAGATACGGTACAGATCTCGCGATTGACCGAGGGTAAATAGATGCTCGGGTCGCCAGTTGCCCTCCAGCGATTTTCGGATGGTCTCGGTGTCGGCTCGGATGCGCGGATCGCGCAGATTGGCAAGCTCGGCGCCGTCCCGTTGTCCAGCCAGGATGGCGTCCACAATGGCCAGGCCGGTCACCCCGGTAATGTCATTGATGACATGGTGGATTTGCAGGTTCATTTGCGTCAGCGCCTTGTGCATGTGCTGCACGTGTTGACTGGCCGCCGCTAGCAATTCGTTCCGGTGCCGCAGTATGGTCCGCACAGCGCATACGTCCTGCCCAGGCCGAAATGCAGCTCGCAGTAATCCCACCGAGTGCAGGTACTGTAACCATTGGCACTCGTGCCAGTCGGTGCGCCGTCCGGGTACGTTCTTCATGTGGCGGGCATTCACCAAGCAGGGGCGTATGCCTCGTTGTTCGAGAAGCTCGAACAGTGGAATCCAATACACTCCAGTGGATTCCAGCGCCACCGTCGTCACCCCGCACTGCTCGAGCCAGTCGGTTAACCGCTCCAGATCTTCGGTGAAGGTGGCGAACACCCGCACCGGTTTCTCGTCCCGCCCGGGAGGTACGGCGACAAACATTTCTCGTGCGCCAACGTCGATACCGCCTGCATTCGGCTCCAACACCGGCCGGTCTTCCAAACACATTCCCTTGTTTCGTCTCCGCCGCTTGGATTTCGATTTCCGCGATGGCAGGTTACCGCCTTGTCTCTTGTTCACTGGTTGCTCGCTTTCTGAGCTGCAAGCAACGGCCAAGCTGCGCAATCGAAGGTACTCTTCCAAACGGAATCAGTTGGGTCGCCCCACTGTTAACCACTGCTCTGCGCACGAAACTTGGAGCCACGCTAATAATCGGCGTTTCTACCAACACACCATTGAAAATATCGGCCTACTTCCGTTGCCTGTCGCTCCTTCTAAGCATGCAGAAATGATCTGGCCAAGACAAGTTCCTTTCCGCTTTGCCCCGGCCATCGGCCGGGCCTCCCGCTAATAACGTAGTTTCAATAACATAGAGAACACGGCGGGCACAGTAAAAGCGATGGAAGACAGTGGTAAGCAGTGCTAACGGATCACAAACGGATCACGGTGAGTGATCACTTGAACAGCGCAACGAAAGTGGCCGAAACATTGATGGTTCTGCCGTGTCATCTCCCCTCGAACCACGACAAGATCGAGGCCACTTCCCTAGCAACTCTTCGGACGGTTTCACTCCGCCCGCAGCGCATGCATCGGGTCCACGACCGCCGCTTTCCGCGACGGCACATATGTCGCAATGCACGCAACAATAAGAATTGAGACCGTTGCTACAAAATAAGTCCACGGATCCACTGGGCTCACGCGATACAGCAGCGAATTCATCAAACGCATCGTTGTAAGGGCAACCGCAACGCCGCCGATCACGCCAATCCCTGTGAGTATCAGCCCTTCGCCAATATACATTCGGGTGAGTGCCGTACGCTGCGCACCCAGCGCCATACGGATGCCAATTTCGCGTGTATGTTGCGAGATCGCATACGCGATTACACCGTAAAGTCCAATGACGCCCAGCAACAGCGTCATCGCTCCTGCAATCGAAAGCAGAACCAGTGTGAACGAAGTCCGCGCCATGGATTTGGTGTACAGTTCGCCGATCGTTTTGTTATAGGCAAGCGGCAGATCGTGATTCACTGACCACACTGCACGTTCGCTATCGTTGAAGAATGAAGCAGACCCCGCGCGCGGCGTGCGAATCACATAGTGCACGTAGCGGCGCACGAGTTCCTTTTGCGTTACGAAATTATCTTGAAACAGGCCCCAATAGACCGAAGTCGGTGGGTCCTGATTTACGCCGTTATCGTATACATCACCCACCACGCCAACGACCTCATGCCACGGATCGGTTGCGCCGACGCGCACCAGTTTCCCGATAGCAGCGGCAGAGGAGCCCCAATACTTGCGGGCCAGATTTTCCGAGACCATAACGACGGGACGCTTTTCAAGTTCTTCCTGCCAGGTCATGTCGCGCCCCGCGATTAGTGGAATGCCCATGGTCTTAAAGAAACCTGGCGAGATGAATTTTTCCATGCTCACGGGTGGAAGATCGCCTTCTTTATAGCGGTGGTCGCTGGCATAGAGAGGGTCTAAAGAACGGTCCTGGATCATTGGCAGGCTTGACGAAATGGCAACTGAAGTCACTCCGGGAACAGCGGAAAGCTGGTTTGCAATGGCCTGCTCCATTCGTAAAACATCGATCCTGCTTGTGTCCGGAACCTGCGACGTCGGAATAAAGATGTCAAAAGATGCGATGGTATTGGGATCGCTGAATCCTGGAGAAACGCGGGTGAGTGCGCGGAAGGTGCGAATCATCAGCCCAGAGCAAATCAACAAGACCAGCGCAAGCGCGACCTGGACCACAACCAACGTTTTGCGTGCGCGATGGCGCTCACGGCTCTGACTGAGCCCGCGCCCTCCTTCACGCAAACCGGTAGTGGCTTTGATGCCCGAATATTTCAGGACCGGAATCATCCCGATTACAAGACTG
>CAWILL010000011.1:0-19799 GCA_963836945.1 uncultured Acidobacteriota bacterium | reverse complement strand
CGACTTTCTCGTCATAGGCACCTTCATTCGCACGATTTTAGCAAGTCGGGCTCAAACCGACCTGGCTAGTTAAGGCTCACAGGACCCTCAGAGGAAATGGAACCACGTCCTTGGTGGGACTCGCTTCCACGATTGGCGCAGTACGCGATAGCGCTAATTGACCTTGGAAATCGTCCGATTCCAAGAAGGGCGCAGAGCTGGTTTCGCCATTTGCGCGGTTCAAGGTGTGATCTTCGGAGCATAGTGCGGCTCAGGCAATGGTACCGGTCGTGCGCACGGTGGCTGCCGGGATGGCAGCATACCGCGAGGATGAGCTAGTGCCGGTCCCGGTCATCATCCGGATGTTCGTGGCGCCACTTCCAGTATTCCGACCGTTCTTGAGCCTTCAGCCTGGAGTATTCCCGATGTGTTTTGTACCGAGCCCCCTGCCAGGATCGGTAGGCACGGCCTTCGTGCTCGTCCCAGGTATGACAATCCCTATGGTCGCGGTCGTAGTATCCGTTGTTAGAGCAGTTTTCATGCCTATCCCTGGCCTGGACGCCCCACAGGCGCAATCAGGGTCGCACCCAGCAGAAGCGAACCTAGACACCAATGCGGTCGCTGCATGTATTTCCTCCTGAAGCGGAACTCCACGGTTTGGACCCGCTAGTTCTTTGTTACGCCGCCAACGTTGTGCAAGGCTGTACGCTTTTGATCACTTCAGGGATTCTCAGCACTAGCTAGACGCTTGGTATAGTCGCGTTTTCAAAGAATGCTCATTAAGTCGTCAAATCTCTATTACATGCAATATCTCCGAGCGGTAGCAGCAGCCCACCTGCACTCCCCATTGTCGCCCTGGCCAGCTATCAGGCGACGATCCACGCAGTTGACCTGAGTTGCGATGAGCTGATCTGAGCTGATCAAGGATGTTCTGCCCTGAAATCACCCACCTCGCAAGTGTGTACATCTCGACATCACATACACATATACCCCCCGCCCATTTGACTCCTGTTCTCCAGCGTCTGTAAGCTCACCCTGAATCGTTTACGACACCTAGACTGTTCTCTGGGCGTCTCGGGCAACCTAAAAGCGTGAGGGGGAACTTAATGTCCAATTTAGCGGGAGTGGTGCGTCTGTTAAAGAAAGAACAAGATCGGTTGACGAAGGAACTCCGCGGAATCGGTGCTGCGCTCGCAGCATTCGGAAAGACGTACAGCAAGCGAACAACGACACGAATACTGTCCAAGTCGGCACGGGCGAGGATCGCAGCCGCCCAAAGAGCGCGGTGGGCAAAAGTCAGAGCGAAAGCGGGAAAATCCGATAAGTTTGTTCCGATCCGCAAAAGGACTCTCTCGGCAGCTGCGCGAAGGAAGATCGCCGCTGCGCAGAGGGCGCGATGGGCGCGGACCAAGGCGGCGAAGAAGACGGCCTAGCTCCTTTTTATGGGGCCGCAAACGCGACTCTCATTTTAGGATGTGTTATCAAATTCAGCGCCTGGTGGCACACAAAAAAACCGGCGCATGGGCCGTTCGACAACACCGAATATTCCTCCAGTTCTTGTGCTGATGATTATGGCGTTTCCCCCAAATTAACAGCGCTATTCAGTGCGGACTGATTTTTTAGGATGACCGCCTAGTGCACGACTAAGCGCGTGAACGGGGTCACGTACGCCTGCAAGTAAACAACCACGCCCACCAAGGATGCCAGAGCAATGCTATGCCAGAAAACGTAGCGTAGGATATCGCCCTCATGTCCGTACCACTCGGTGGCCGTGCTCGCCACCACGATACTCTGGGCGTCGATCATCTTACCCATTACTCCACCCGAGCTATTCGCCGCCGCCATCAGCACGGGAGAGATGCCGATCTGTTGTGCGGAGATTTTCTGCAAGCTGCCGAATAGCACATTCGAGGCTGTGTCTGACCCAGTAAGCGCCACGCCGAGCCAACCTAATAACGTTCCAAAGAACGGATAAAAATGTCCTGTGCGTGCGAATGCCAGCCCCATGGTGGCGTCCAGACCTGAGTAGCGAGTCAGGATGCCGACAGACATCATGGCCGCGATCGTCAACAATGAGAAGCGCACGTGCCAGACTGTCTTCCACCACATGACAACCATCCGTCGCAGTGACAGGTCCATGATGAAACCGGAGATGACAGCTGCGATAAGGATTCCAGAGCCTGTAGCTGAAATCCAGTTCAACGCGAACACCGCCGCCTCGACCGTGGGCTTCGGAACCACTGGCGGAACACGCTGCACCATTTTGTTGAGACCGACAACCGGTATCTGGAGGTTTGTGATTGCACTAGGAGGAATATGCCACGTGCTCATGAAGGAGAACACCTTTTCGGGCGTGTTCATTACCTTTTTGCCCGTATATGTGCCCCAGCAGAAGACCGTTATACTGAGAACCAGCCACGGCAACCACGCCCTCACGACCTCGCCGCGCCCATAACCGTGGGTGCCGCGCGCGGCCCGCTGCTCGTCATGATGTCCGTCGTGTCCCCAAATTCGCTTGGGTTGCCATATCTTGAGGAAAAGAACGAGGCAAATCATCGAGCACAACGCCGCGATGATATCCGTGAGCCACGGGCCGTGGTAGTTCGATACCAGATATTGTGGGATGGCGAAGGAAACACCCGCAACCGTGATAGCCGGCCAGATCTCTTTCATCCCTTTGAAGCCGACATACGCGGATACCAGCCAGAATGGGACGAGCACGGAAAAGAAGGGCAAGATCCGGCCGACCTGAGCGCCTAAGGAGAATTCGCTGTAACCGGTAACGGCAGCCAAAGCGACGATCGGGGTGGCCAGGGCTCCGTACGCCACCGGCGCGGTGTTAGCGATGAGTGACAACCCCGAGGCCTGCAGCGGCCGGAATCCGAGGCCGATGAGCAAAGCCGCGGTGACCGCGACCGGTGTTCCAAACCCAGATGCCCCCTCAAAAAATGCGCCGAACGAGAACGCAATGAGCAGTAGCTGCAAGCGTGTATCCTGTGTGATTCCCGTCATGCTCTGCTGCAGAACCTTAAACCGCCCTGTTTCACAGGTCATTCGGTAGAGAAAAATTACGTTTAGGATGATCCACCCGATGGGAAACAGTCCGTAGCACGCGCCGTATATGGCTGTGATACTCGCCATTTTGATCGGCATGTGAAACAAACCGTTGGCAACTAGGATGGCCGTCACGAGTCCCAGAGACGCTGAATGGTGTGCTTTCATGCGGAACATAGCAAGGGTTCCGAGCAGCACAAGGACCGGGAGCGCGGCGCAAATAGTCGAGAGCCACCAATGGCCGAGTGGATCGTAGGCTTGTGCCCATGGTTTATCTGATGCGGAGCCCGTCAACGCCAGGGCGAGCAATGCGGTTACTCCCACAGCCATCAGAATGCGGGGAAGCCGCGTTCCGCTTCGCGAAGGTGCAGCCGGTTTCGGCGCAGAAGGGTTTGGGTTCGGGTTCGAAGTTCTGGCCACGACTTCCCTCCCGGACTAGCGTTGGGCCCTGAGGCACACGGCACAAACTAGCACATCTTGCCTAGCGGCGTGTGTTGCCACTTTGGAGCACGTACTTCTCCCCTTGCCGGATCGCCGAGCGTCGCTGGAAACAGCTGAGCACGATCCTGAATTCTCTCTATCGCGTGCGCGAGTTTGTGGCACGTGATTGTTTACTGGTCCCGGACAAGGCGGTGTCAGTCCCGGCGCCACTCTCAGGAGACAGCAAGAGTGTTATGTAGGTCCAATGGATCACGGACCAATCTCAGACAACTTGGTGTCCAACACGCCGGGCGAAGCAAACGCCCACGTGCTAGAGGTGATGCGGCGGGCCGAGCAGGAGTTGCGACAGTTGCTTCAGAAGCGAGCAGACGTCACGAAACGCATCGGCACGGTGAAGCAGACGATCGTGGGTTTATCGAAGCTTTTTGGCGACGGAATTTTGGATGATGCGCTATCGGATCTGGTCGATCGTAAAAACGGTTCCCGCCAGCCCGGCATCACCGCTGCATGTCGCAGAGTACTGATAGAAGCACGGCGGCCAATGAGTGCACGCGACGTTTGCAATGAAATTCAACGGACCGTGCCGACCTTGCTGGTCAGCCACAAAGATCCTATGGCCACGGTCAACACGATTTTGGGCCGGCTCGCGAAGTACGGCGAGGCCAGCATCATGCCCGGAGATCGCGGGCAGCGGGCCTGGCTCTGGACAGCAGAGTACCGTAGCACATCGAGCGCAAGCAGAAGTTCCTAGGCTGGAGCTACGGATGCGGCTGCAACTGGGAGTTGTTCGGTGCCGGCGGTCGCCAAGCGGAGAGGAATACACACACGAGCAGCTACGCCGCCATCGGGCACACTGAACAACTCCAGGCTTTGATTCTGGCCGTAAATGGTCTCCAGGCGCTCGCGCGTAATTTTCAGTCCCACTCCGCCAGACGGCGAGTGGGTTGACTCCTTGAGTCCGGGTCCATTGTCTCTCACCTCCAGAAGAAGATCGGCAGCATCGCGATTGGCCGAGATTCGAATCTCCCCTCCAGACACGAGCCGGGAAATTCCATGCTTGATGGCATTGTCCACCAGCGGCTGCAACAATAAATGAGGGACGCTGGCGTCGAGAGTCTCAGGAGCAACATCGATAGTCACCTTGAGCCGTTCTTCGAACCTCACCTTCTCGATCTCGATATAACAATTCACGAATTCCAGCTCGCGGCTGAGGGTCGTCACCTGTGTTGCGGCGGTTTCGAGGCTGATTCGGAGCAGGTCGCCCAGTCTGGTGATCATACGGTCTGCGGCTTCCACGTTTGTCAACATCAACGCGGAAATTGAATTCAGCGTATTGAAGAGAAAGTGCGGCTGTAATTGGCTCTTCAGCGATTGCATGCGCGCTTTCTCAAGTTGTGCCTGCAGTTGCGAGGTACGCAGTTCGCGCTCGCGGAACCTCTGATAGTAAGAGGCGAAGTGGGCGATCAGAACGATCGGCAGGTAGGTGGTGACAATGTCGTCGACGACGTTGTCGAAGAATAGCCGCTTATACATGAACCACTGGATTCGCAGACCGTGGCTTTGCGTGTCCCACACCGCGGAAACCCAATGCCGGACTCGGGGATCCCAAAACGCGTACGGTGTCAGGCCGCGCAGAGCTACTTGCACAACGGTAAAGACAAACCCGCCCGCTAGCAGGGCCAATGAACTTCTTGCCCAGTTGCTGCGCTGTATCGGGTAGCGATTCGCCAGCGCGAAAGCGAACGGCGTCAGCGGAATGTAGGTGAGAACCTGACTGGATTGCATGCCTAGAACGCTGAGAAAGCTGGTGGACGAGCCCGTCGAACGATACGATTCGTAGATTGTCATGGCGTATGCCACAGAAACAAACGTCCACACGGCAACACTCGCCGCCCAAATGATCGCAGGGCGAAACTTTGTAGGGGCCTCTTCGACTGCAGGCTCATTGTTCCGCGGTGCCGTCCGGCGCGGGCGGCGCATCAACTCACCGCCGCAATGCGAACAAATGCCGTGGATCTTCGAGAAGCAGACTGGACAGAATGTGCATTGGTAAGAACACACGTAAGCTGTGCTGTCAACTGGAAGCCCGCATCCGCAACCTTCGCAAGCACTTTTCATATCAGGAGTGCGCGGAGCAACATTTCTGGCAAGAGCGGCGCATTAACGACGCACCTTTTTCATTTCCGCATCCTCTGCCATGACGACCGCGGGTTACATGATGGACTAACTTGTGCCGGAGAGCAATCAGAGATCGACGCACCGATCCCGGAATCTTTCAGTCCCGATTTCTCGCCTAGTCGTCCCTTTCGAACAACGGATGGTCCCCGACAGTCAGTGCGAAGTGAGGTCTTTGGCATAAAGGCAGAAGCCGGAACGGTGATGGGCGAGCCGCGACGCTGCGAAGCGGACTCTGTGCTCCGCCTCAATTAGCGCGAGGCGATAATCACACGTTCAGTGTGGCCGACAACTGTTATGACCGTTCTGGCATACGAGATCGTTTCCGCGAACTGTGTGGCCACGCAGTGCACTGTGATTGTGGCTCGGCTTTCTGCACCGATTTACCGCCAAATAAATCGCGCGATCCTTAAACCATAGACTTTGATGGCTTGTAGCCAACCATCGAAGCTCCCGATCATTCTTCAGGGGACCGCGACACGCGGGAGCGGGATGAACGAGGTCTTCGCAGGGACTACCAGCCATCCCGGTGGGATAAGAGGTTGAATTCTAGACATCTCCGACACAACTATTCTCACTCACTCGCGTCTATCCATCTGTTAGACGAATGTGGGTGACCCATGATCCCAGATTCAGCCTTTTCCCCGCCACAAGAACTGCCCTTGGACGTGGTCGTGCGTACAGTCATCGCCGACGACGAGCGGCTGGCTCGCCAGAAACTGCTCATCCTGCTGGATTCGGAACCTCACGTCAAGGTGGTCGCCGAGTGCCGGGATGGCCGTCAGACGGTCTCTGCGATTCGCACCCTCCGACCCGACATGCTGCTGCTCGACATCCAGATGCCGGATTTGGATGGTTTCCAGGTGCTGAGTCAGATTCCGCCGGAGGAAATGCCGGTGGTCATCTTTACGTCGGCCTATGATCAATATGCGATTCGAGCGTTTGAAGCGAATGCGCTCGACTATCTGTTGAAGCCGTTCGACCAGGAGCGGCTGCACCACGCCTTGGCCAGGGCGCGGTCGGAATTGTGCAAGGCGCACGACCGCGAGATCACACACCGGATTCTGAACCTGCTGTCGCAGGTCAGATCGGTGCCGTCGCCCACGACGGAACGGGACAGTCGTCTGGTGATTAAGGCCAACGGACGAGTCGTCTTCCTGGATCTGGACAGCATTGAGTGGGTGGAAGCCGCGGCTAACTATGTCCGTTTGAATGTCGGGAAAGAATCCTATCTTTTCCGCGAGACGATCAGCCGGATTGCAGAACGTCTGGACTCCAATCACTTCGTTCGCATCCACCGCTCGACAATCGTGAATGTGCGCAAGATTAAAGAACTCATTCCGGTCAACAGCGGAGAATATGTCGTGGTTTTGAAGAGTGGGAGAGAGCTCTCGTGTAGCCGTGGCTACAGGGCGGCGCTGCAAGGAATTGTCGAGAAGAATTCCTGACCCTAGTCGCCGCCTCCTCTCCTTCCTCAATCAGAGTGACCTCGCCGCCATGGCTGGAAAGCTCTTCCGAGCCTTCCAGCGGAAGCGACGCCCTGCGCTAGAAACTAAGCCTCAAGGCAAGCTGCAGATTGCGCGCGTTGCTGGGAAAGCTTAGCTTGTTAACCCCGAAGTTCGGCTGGTTCGGAATGAAGTAGTTTCTCTGCGAGCCCACGTCCGAAATCGGCAGAGCCTGGTTGACACTGCCGGTCGTGAACTCCGGATGGTTGAAGGTATTCAAAACCTGCATCATCAAGTCGAAGTGGAATCGCTCAGTGACGAAGAGATGTTTGGCAACGGTTACATCCCAATTGTTGATCGGTGCGGTGGCGAACGTGTTGCGGCTTGAGGTTGCGAGTGCGCCCATCTGCGCGATGATGTATTGCGCGTTGGGATTCACCGCTTGATAGGCCACAATGTTTCCGGCATTGGGGCCCGTGGTAGCCACGAGTCCCACAACGTCGCTGCCCGTTCTACTCAGGCCGCTCGGGTTGAAGATGGCCCGGTCCGGCGCCGCGTCCGCGTTGAGGTTGGCATCGTCCCCGCTCTGCACGCTCCCCCACTGTCCCGACTCCCACGTAAACACCGGAGCGATTTCGTAGTTACCCAAGACGTTGCGTTTGACCCAACTGGAGTCATGTTTGAACCATTGCGCGTCGTAGATGGCCGCAATCGTGATCCGGTGGCGATGGTCGAGGATGGAATTGGCCCGCTCCAGAGACAAGTTCCGAAAGTCCTGCGGGCGGCGCGGCGAAACGTCAGTAGAGTGAAAGTCGGCCGTGCTGTTATCGATCATATGGCTGAAGGTGTAGGCTGCCTGAAACTGCAAGCCGTTGGAGAAGCGCCGGTTCAACTGCATTTGTAACCCGTGATAGGTTGAAGATCCCCACGGCATAAAGGCCGTAATAGGATTTACAAACCCGGCGTTGAGATATCTCGGGTCGTAAAAGCCGCCGGGGCCCGTCCCCACATCGTTGTAGCCATAGGCCAGAGTTCCGGGAATGTCCCCAGCTCCAGACGGGCCGTTGGTGCTGGTTTGCAGACCATTGCAGACAGCCAGGCCATTGACAGTTTGAATTGCCGACGGCAAACACTGCGCCCACGCAGTGGGCAGGCCGTCTACCGTGGCCTGGGTTGTCGGCTGAATGTAGGTCGGGAGAAAGTATCCCGGACTATTCTTTGCCCCGGCGACAAAGTTCAGGATGTTTTGCACGTTTAGGTCCTCGCCTCGAGTGCCCACGTAGCGGACGTCCATGGTGTAGTCCTTGGCAAACACGCGCTGCACGCCGAGGTTCCACGAAAGTGCCCGGGGATATTTCAAGTTGTTGGGGAGATAGCTGGAGGTAGCGGCGATGGCTTGCGCCGGAGTCAGCGTCGAGATCCCGCTGTAATTCCCGGCTGGAATGCCGCCGTTTGCCAGAAACGGGTTCTGGCAGATGGCGTTGGGACAGTTAACGGTCTGGCCGATCTGGGGCGGCCGGGCGAGTGAGCCGATGTTGTCGTAGAGTACGTCGTAGCCCAATCCAAACCCGCCACGGATCGAGGTGTTACCACTTCTGCCTGGCGAGTATGCAAATCCCAGACGCGGCATGTAGTCGTTCTTCGGCGCTTTGGGTGAGGTAAATGTAATCAGCCCGGGAACGTCCGCCACGCTGTTCAGGCTCATCTGCTTCATTCCCAAGGTTGTGCCGGTGTATTCGTAACGGATCCCGTAGGTCAGACTAAGATTTGGCCGGATTTTCCAAATGTCATTCGCGTACCAGTAAATGCTGGGTTGGTCCCCGGAGTATCCGGCCGATCCTAAACCGCGCTGGCCAAAACCCGGTACCTGATCGTTGGCGAATTGCAGCAAGGTCTGGTAGGTGTAGTCGCCGCGGGGGCGCTGAATGTCCTTCTGAGGAGCGATCGATTTCGCGCCTTCAACGCCGAACTTCAACGTGTGATTTCCTTTTACCCAGCTGACATTGTCGATAGCCTGGTATAGGTTCTGCACTGCGTACTGTGGTCCGTTCGGGTCGGGACCCACGTTGAGCCCTCCCAGTTCCGTGATGGTGATATTGGGAAAGGCATCGAGCGTTGGCAGAAACTTCAGATTGTTGATCGTTACGTTGAAAGCGGTTCTTGTGAAACCGAGACGAAATTCGTTGCCGATGGCTGCCGAAAACGTATGGTATTCGCTCAGATTCACAAGATGAAAGGGCTGAACCAAAGGCGTGAAGAACGCGGGCAGCTGCGCCGCGGCGTCCAGGCCGATGCTCTCGTTGTAAATGTAACGTCCACGGATCTGGTCGCTCGTGCTGAGGTTGTAATCCATCGACGTGGTCAGGGCCTTGAAGTTGGTATAGTTCGGCGCCGAAATCGGAAGCGTTCCCACGGCAACACTGTTTGCGGCCGGGCACGGGTTCGCGCTCGATCCCTCGCACAAAGTGGCGGTTGCGGTGGGCGCGACCGCGTAATGTTGTAGCGCATTCACGTTGGCCGCGGAGACGCCGGGAAGCGCGAGCAGCGTGGAGTATCCGGCCGGAGTAGGGGCGAGAATTGGAGCACCCGGTACGGCGGCCAGACCCTGTACGCCATATTCGTAATTCACGAAAAAGAATAACTTATCCTTAATAATCGGCCCACCGATCTGGCCTCCAAAGCGGTTGTTGTCGAACCGGGGATTCGCGGGGGTTTGGCCTGCGAGGGTCGAATTCACAACATCCTGATCAATTGCGTTGAGGTTGCGATTCTGGAAGTACTCATATAGCAACCCGTGGAAGCTGTTCGTGCCGCTTTTTACCACGATGTTGAACTGGCCTCCGTTGGAGTGACCGAACTCGGAGTTGAACTGGTTCTGCAATACCGTAAAATTGGCAACTGCATCGGCGGGAACATAGACCAGCGGCCCAGTAACGCCTTTATCGTTGTTGTCGATGCCCTCAATCGTGTAGTTGTTGTCGCGCGGGCGCTGGCCACCAACTGACGGCCCGGTACCGGCTCCCAGTCCCCCAGTGCTGGCTACACCAGCCTGGAGCAGCGAAAGGTTCAACACGCCCAGATTCTGCCCGGTCACGGGTGACACTCCCAGTCCTGTGGTAGGCAAATCCGCCAGCTGTTTGTCTTCGTATGTAACCTGCAACTGGGCGGTGGTCGTGTCAATGATGGGCGCGGCTCCGGAAACCTCGACAGTCTCGCCCAGCGCACCCGGTGACAGCGTCAGGTTCACTGTGCCCGTCGTATTCAGATGCACTTCGCTCTCTTCAATAGTGGTTTTGAAGCCGGTCATCTTCGCAGAAATCCTGTAAGTGCCGACCAACAAGTGCTCGAGGCGATATTCGCCCGAGTCGTTGGTCTTGGTGGTGGCCACCGTGTTGGTAGCGATGTTGGTAGCGCTGACCGATGCGCCCACTACCGCGGCACTTTGCGAATCCACCACTGTCCCGACGATGTTTCCATCGGTGGCCTGTCCCTGGGCCAGGTGGCTACACAGCCCTACGCCGGCCGCGGCCAGGGCTATCAAAAAGCTGCGTGCGAAGATGCCTCGTTTCATCACTGCCCTCCTGAGAACAACGCAGAGTCCCGTCGTCACAACCGGGCGGGTTTGCAACAGCTGCACCGTGTTGAAGTACATCTGGAATTCCATGCATCCATTTCTGCGCGGAATTAGGGACGAACGGTTGGTGAGAAGTGACGACCACTCGGCCCCGAGTCTTGCTGACACCGATTGACAAGGGCGCCTAACAAGGAAGGCGCACAAATGATTTATTAGAATCGGTAGAGCGGGAGAGGAGAACTACGGATTTCTGGAGCTCATCAGACCGGCAAAATGCCGTAGACAAGGGTTCAATTCAATCTGCAGCGGCAATCTCTTCCTGCTGAATCGCGCACTTCTCGCTGCCAGCGGGCCTCCACGGGAACATCGCCCAGCCATTTCGTAACGCGTATCGTCGGCTTTTCATTAGCGACCCTCAGACGAACAACTGGTCTCGGGCTGACGGTTTCAACTCAACCGGCTTCGCCCATTCGACGTCATCGTTCGCTGCTTGATTGATGCTTTTGCCAACCGGGTAAGATCGCATCAGCCGCGCATCGTAGGACTTCAACATTTCTGACACCAGAGTCACGTCAGTAAACCCAGGATCGAGCCAGAGTGGCCTTCGCTTTCTCCCTCATCTGTTGTCCCTTCGCCGCTTCGCGTGCGCAACCTACTCCGCCAAGTCTTCAGAAACTCCATTGAATGGCGAACTGCAGCACCCGTGGGCCATTGAGCGCGTTGATGACAAGCAGTGAGCCGAACCCTTGCCGGGGGACCAAGTAACAGTGTTGGTTTGGACTTTCGCCGTCTCCACAGGTTGAGCCGAAAGGCTCATATTGAATCTGGCTGACGCCCGTTCCGTTCTGAACATAGTAATTGGGATGATTCAGCAGATTGAAGGCTTGCGCCTCAAATGTAATCACGTGGCGCTCAGTGAGATTGAACCTACGTGCCAGCGCGAGGTCGATCTGCTGCGTCCAAGGACCGTAGAACGAATCCAGGCCGACCATGGGATTCGGGCTGCCGCCGTTGATGCCAAGAGCTGAGTTAGCCGTGGCCTGGAGAGCTGCCGTGTTATTAATAGCATTCTGTGGAGCATTATCAGGGCAGCCTTGACTGACGTCATCGGCGGCGCAGGAAACATCGATCAGGGGAGCAAAAGGACGACCGGAAGCAAACTGCATCACGGTGCTTATCTTCCAATTCGATAACGCGCCCCGCCAGATGCTCGATTGCAGGCGAGAGCCGATAGCAGGCTCGAAGATCCCGGCAATCGAGAGGCGATGGCGCTGATCAATGAGATACGGCGCGTGTGTATTGCTGAAATCAAATTGATTGTTGAAATCGACCCCGCGCGACATGATGTTTTTTGAAAGTGTGTAGGCCATCTGCAACGCTACACCGTGCCGAAGGCGGCGCTGCGCCTGTACGAAAAAGGAATTGTAGTTATTGACTCCGGGCGAAATCAGGGCATTGATCTGGCCCAAGTTCGCGGTAAGCCGTCCCTCGGTCAGAAGACCTGAGTCCAGAGTGGGAAGCACGACGGAGCGGCCGGCGCCGCACTGGCTCACGTTAGTTGTACCTGCCGGACAGAGGGTGTAAGTGGTCGTCCCGGTAGGTGGATTGAGATTCAAATCAAAAGCGCTGGAAGAAATCAAATGAATTCCGTGCGTCCATGTTGTCCCGACTGTGATCACGGTTTCGGGCAGGATCTCGCGTTCAACTTGCAAGCTTCCTTGCAGGATGTAGGGAAAGCGGAAGTGTGAATCCACCAAAGAAATGTCTGATGCAGAGAATTGCGACAAATCGGTGATCTGGTGGGGAAAGACCGCAATCTGCTGGTCGGGCAGCAGGTTGGTGTTGTACCCAAGAGAAACCGAGGCCTGTTGCGATAACAATCCATTCGACACCACTGCGTTGCGATAGTTCAGACCATTGAAATTTTCATAGAACATCCCGAAGCCGCCACGGATCACCGTCTTGTCGAGCAGTTGCCAGGCAAATCCAAGCCTGGGCGCGATTCGCTCGTACTGGTTCGAAAATTGCCCGGTCAGCGGGAACGCCGGATTTTCCCTCGGCTGCGGATAGACCTGGAAATCTTCGCGCACCCCAAGGTCGACGGTCAGCCGTGGACGGACTTGATAGGTATCCTGCAAGTAAAAACCCACGTAGGGAACGTTGAACGAAAACTTCGGCTGGCCGGTGCTTTGGAAGAAACTGTCGTAAATCCCGAGGGCGAAGTTGGTCAAGCTGGAAAAGCTGTAGGTGCCGCGAAAGGTTCCGTTTTGTGCTTGAGCATCGGGATCGAAGCCGCCAAAGGCCAAGTCAGTCACGTGAGCACGAGTGAATTCCGCTCCGAACTTCAGCGTGTGCTTTCCCTGCAGATAACTCACATGATCGGAAAGTTGCCACAAAGCTTCATGGGTACGCCCGCCGGCAAAACCGGCATTGCCCAGTTCGAGATTGCTACCACCTGCGTCCTCGCCGCCCGTAGGCAGCAGCACGACACTCGGGAGGACAGGGGCGACGAGCCCAGTAGGCGTTGAGAATTGGTCATCGCGGGAAAAGCTGGAACGCAGTTCGTTCAGCAGACTGCTGCCCAAGGCGTGACTCCAGCCAAAGCTGGCATGGTAGTCCCGAACGAAGCTATTGGCCAAAGCGCTAATCCCGAACAGCGGCGTGTTGCCTGCCGTGATCATTCCGCTTGGGGAATCGAACCGGTTCCAATTCAGGCTGAGATAGAAACGGTCGTCTTTGATGTCGTGGTAATCGATCCTGGTGGACAACGACCAGTCATTCCGAAAACGTTGCCTCACGCCTAGATTCGATTGGATAGCATTGAGCGCATTCGACACCTGTTGCAAATACATTGGGTTCGAGGGATCTGGAGCGTTGATGTTTCCCGAAACCGGGAAGGATCCGTTCGGAGCGGGAAGTTTTATGCTGGCGGGCACCTGGAAATCAGTCTGGCTGACATCTGCAAACGCGGGATTGACTACCGAGATCGGGTTCTTCTGCTTTTGCTGCTCATAGTCGGTAAAAAACCAAGTGTGATGGGACACGATCGGTCCGCCGAGGCTGCCGCCAAATTGCTGCAGCACATTCACCGGCCGAGGGATGCCGGCGGCCTTGTCTACTGCATCGTTCGCACCGGTTCCGGAGTTGCGGTTGTAATAAAAAGCGTTTCCATGCAAGCCGTCGCTGCCGGAGCGGGTCACGACGTTCACGAAACCCGTTGCGGCTCCACCGTATTCGGCGCGGTAAGGCGAAACTGCGACCTGGAATTCTTCGATTGTATTTTCACCAAAAACATAAGGGACGCGCTCGCCGCCACGGGCCGCTCCGAAGTAATTGCTGGTTGCACTCGCGCCGTCCACCGTAAAAGAATTGGTGCCGTTGGCATTGGCATATCCGGTGTCTTGGCCTCCCTCCTCCCCAGCGAAGGTCACCAGACCCTGTTGCCCGTCTGGCGAGGTGTTGGGGACAAGCAAAGCGAAATCCAGGAACCGGCGCCCACTGAGGGGCAGACCGTCCAGCATTTCTCGGTTCACCACCGAACTTAGGTCCGATTCCTGCGTGCGAAGCAGAGGAGACTCACCGATTACTGTCATCGACTCGCTCCCGGCGCCCGGCTGCAGCCGTACGTTCACCGAAGTGGCTTGGCCGACCTCGACCTCCACCCCGTTGACAACTTGAGTACGGAATCCGTCCGCCTTTACCTCCATCGAATACCTGCCGACGGGCTGTGCCGGAAAAACAAACATGCCCGCGGAGTTTGAGTTGCGTGTCACTGCCGTGGCTGTCGCACGAGAAATGAGCGTGATCGTCGCGTTAGCAATTACCGCTCCGCTGCTGTCGGCGGTGAGCCCCCGTATGAAGCCGCTGTTGACCGCTGTCTGCGCCATGACGCCGCCGCAAGTCAACGCTATCAAGAGGCATCCTATGATCTGAATGCAGAAACGCCGGACGAAACGATTCGAGTGCCGCATGTCTGACCTCACACCCAGCAATGGCTAGAGATTCTGGAAATCGAAAAACCCTCTCCCCGGTGACCGGAGAGAGGGCTGTTGCAGCCGAAACGTCTTTTAGTCGTCCTGGTCAGCCTTCGTGGGTGCCGGGTTATTGAAGTCGCTCGGCGGGCGAACCTTACTCTCGCCGGGATAGGGCCGCGTAAACCCGGTGGACAGGTACCAGTTCAGATGGTTGACGGTGTCCGGGTCCTCGGAGTCGGGCCTGGTTAGTTTGCCGGCGAAGATTTCCGCCTTCTTCTGAAGCCAAGCCTTTCTCAGGACCTTGACCGCGGCGCCGCCCGTTGTGGGGGCTGCGCTCGCTACAACACCATCGTTGAGCGGGACCTGGTTCGGAACGTGTGTCCACGGCTTGAAGTTGGCCGCGGAGGGCGTGCCTTTGAGGAAAGCCGTTCTCATCGGCGTCGCCACGAGGTCGAACTGGTTCATGGGCGGCAGACCGAGGATTTGCTCGATCGTCCGAGTCATATTGACCTGTGTGTAGTAGGTGTGGTCGGTGGGTCCGTTCTGCACAGCGTATGGGCTGACGACAAAGCCTGGGCTGCGATGACCGTCGACGTGATCGACGCCGTTCTGCGCGTCGTCTTCCTCGATGAAGATGGCCGAACTGGACCAAACCCTGCTGTGGCTGATGTAGTCGATAATGCGCCCAACTGCCAAGTCGTTATCGGCCTGTTCCGCGTCCGGGGTCGGTGGGCCGCCGGTATGGTCGTCCATGATCCACAGGATGCTCAACGAGGGCACGGTACCGGCCTTAACGTCACTCTTAAAATCTTGCACCCACAGATCGACGCGGAACTGATCGGGAATGCCCAGATCGAACTGCGGGAAGTTCTTGATGAGGTGCTGATATACGGCCGGGACAGAGGACTCTGCCTGGACCGTGTTCTGATAGTAAAGCGTCGACTCCTGCCCAGCCTCGAACTTCTGCGCGTCGGCGTAAAAGTCGCTCCAGCTGGGCTCGCTGGTCGACCCGTTCGGCTGTAAGAATGTATCGTTCTCGACGTATTCGCCGTAGATCTTCACTGTCTGACCAGCGGCCGCCGCCTCCGAGAACAGGAAGCCTTTGTTCTGATAGGCGAGTGCATCGCCGGCGTTCCCGCCGGGATAGCTGCGGTTCCAGTCCGGCGACTGAATGTCGTCGGCGTAGGGCGCCATAGCCTCGGTGATCCACTGGTGACCGTCAGCCGACTGGCGGCTCGGGTCGTAGAAATTGTCGAAGAGAGGGAAGCGCTTCACCAGTTTGTGCGCGTTTGGCGTGTCCTTGCCGCCGAACACTGCCAACGAGGCGTCGCCATTGCCGGCGGCGACGTCGCCCAGGATCTGATCATAGGTGCGGTTTTCACGGATGATCAGGAACACGTGCTTGATCAGCGATGGATCACCGATTTTCTTGGGGAGTGCGACCGGCTTGGTCTTCGGACTCCCCCCAGAGGCAGACTGGATATTTTGCGCGAGATCCCAGTGGTTATTCTCGAAAACCTGGTCCGTCATCGTGGCCAAGGTCGCGGTGCTCGGCACCGGGACGATGCTGACGGTGCCGTTGTCCTGGTGGGTGTTGTAGCCGCAGACGCCGTGGTCGCACTCGAACGAATAACGAGTGCCGATGCCTTTGTCATTGGCAACGATGAGCGTGTTATTAGCCTTGTCCAGCACGACCGAGGCGGGCGCATAGCCGACCGGAATCATGCCGACAACGGGATTCGCAGTGCCCTTTACAAGGTTGACCACCCCGACACAATTGGCATTGTAAAAGGCGACATAGGCAGTGTGTTTCGCGGGATCGACGGCGATCGAGTTCGGGCCTGCGCCATAGGCCGAACCCTGGCCGGGCACGCCGATGGGCAGCCCAACGCTGATCGTCCAAGCGACTGTATTGGTGTTCGTGTCGATCACCGAGATCGTGTCGCTATAGGCGTTGGCGACTAACAGGTACTTTCCATAAAACGCCATCCCGGTTGGATGCAGACCTGTCGAGATGTTCGCGGTGACCGTCATCGATGGCAGATCTACCACAGAAACGGTGCCGGTGATCGCGGCGCCAACCACGGGATCGGCGACGATTTCCGTGCCGGCGGAGTAGACCTGGAAGTCCGCTTCGGTAGCCTCCCGGCCACCCTCATTGCTGACATAGGCGGTCGTGCCGGCCTTGTTGATCACGATGCTGTGTGGTGCGTTGCCGACGCGGATTTGTGCACCCTCCGTCGGAGTCGACGCGGCCAGGTTGATCTTGGTGAGCGTATTGTTCTGGTTCAGCAGAGCGTAGGCGCTGTTGCCATCCGCCGAGAGCGCGATGCCGCCAGGATAAGAAGTGTACGGATTGTAGAACGTGGCACAGGATCTGCCGTAATCGCCGATCGGGCTGTTCGGAAAGCAATTGATGAAGGAAGTGTCCGGCGGCACGCTGACCTGGGCGTTGTCTTCCAGCAAGCCCTCGGGCGTTACGTTTGCGATCGTGACATTGCTGCTGTCCTGGCTGAACAGCAAGTGCTTGCCGTCCGCCGAATAAGCTATCCCGGTATAGCTGCCGCTCGAATCATGTCCCAGCGCCATGTAATCCTGCAGAACAACGCCGGTTTCGGTGTCGAACACCTCGACGGCCTCCGACGCTCCCATGGTGAGAACGGCGGCGGTGTGACTTTTTAGATTGGGGTTCAGCGCAATCGCCTTCGCGCGGACCCGGATGCCGAGGTCGACTTGGATGCCAGCCGGGGTGAGGATCTGGCCATCGCCGACGACCCACGAGCCGTTCGGCTGCGGACCGGTGACGTAGGTTGGGTACGGCACGGACTGACCGCCGGCGAGCGCCGGAAGGCTCAGCCCCGCCGCCGCCACCAGACCGGCGAGCGGACTCAGACATTTCTTCCGAGATTTTTTTCGAGAGTTGTTTCGAGACCAAGACCTTTGTCGGGACATGTAGTGTTCTCCTCTCTCCTCCTTGAATTTCTTTCCTCACGCCACCGGGCCGGCGTGCGAGTCGGGGTGCAAATACGACCAGCGGCCCGCACTCCGTCGTGGTAGGCGGCAACCTTAACAAACGAACTGTGACGGCTTGATGACAACACTGTGAACTTTCCGTTACATGGGCTGAACTTTTGCTGGGGATGGTAACGTCGCGCAGCGCCGGTTTAAGCAGACTCCGTTTTGCGGAGTTTGTTTTCGTATCTTTGCGTTGAGTGGGGTCTCAAGCCCAATCAAGACCGGGCGATACTCGCATCCGGTTCGGACCCGTCGTCGACGAGCGCGCGCAGGAGCCCCAGCCAGGGTTCGTAGCGTCGCCAGCGCGCGACGGAAGTGCGATAGATGGGCTGCCGGGTCTGCCACTTGCTGGGGGTCTTCACCGCTCGCGGATTGCGCTCGTGGCGCAGGCACGCGTCGTGCCAGGTCAGACCGCAGGCCGCGATCATCCGCCGGATGATTGGTTCGGGCTGGCGGGTTAGTTCCTCGTATTCGACCTCGATGAAGCGATCCGCCGGCAGCACGCGCCGCCAATGGTCGGTGACCCTCTGGTAGCAGCGGAAATACGCGACCAGTTCGGTACCTCCGGTGGGAAACGCCATGCCCGGATTGAAATGAGTTTGATGGATTGAGAGCGCAGTGTCGACCGCTGCGCGGCGGCAATGGATGATGACTGACCGCGGGAATGCCAAGTGGATGAGCCCTGCCCAGAGGAAGTTGAACGGCATCTTGTCGGTCACTCGTGCTGCCTTGGGCGCGATCGCGCGCAGTACGCCAAGATAGTCTGCCGCCGCCTTGGCGAGGAACGGCATTTCGTTCCCCGCCGCCGCGCCGGTGCGGTGCCACGCCGCCCCGCGCTCGTTCCAGAAATTCAACTCGCCCCCGGCACCGACCTCCGGATGCATGGAGACTATCTGCTCAACTAGCGTTGTGCCGGACCGCGGCATGCCGATGATGAGCACCGGCGTCGCATGGCTGCTGCCCAGTTCGGGCGCGCGCGCGATCAATTCGGGCGTGCAGCGGGCAATCAGGCGGTCGACCTCGGTGGAAAACGCGTCAGAGTTGAACGACCCAAAGCCCCGGCGCACGTCGTCAGCGGCGTCGAAATGCTGCATGGCCAAGGCGTAGTCGCCAAGATCGTCCGCTGCCTTGCCGATGGCAAGGTGAAGCCGCAGTCGTTGCGCTGCTTCCAGCCCCGGCGTGGCCAGGGCGGCTTCCATCCGTTGCAACAGGCCGTCGTCATCGCTGGTGACGCGGCGGCAGCGGACGAAATCGTAGTAGCTTCCTGCCAGCAGGGGCGCGAGCGCGATTGCGTGCTGGAAGCATTCGCGAGCTTCGTCAAAGCGGCCGTACTCAGAAAGAAGATTGCCTAGCAGATCGTGCGCTATGGGGTTGCCCGGATCGCGCGCCAGTGTCTGTCGCAACACAAGTTCAGCTTCCTGATTGCGTTCCGCGGTCAGCAGCGCCCGTGCCTTGCCGAGGCGGCCGAAGCGGGTCTTGCCGCCGGTCTCCGCCGCGCGTCGGAAACAGCCGATTGCCTCGTCGAGATGGCCCATGGTGTAGACCAGGGCACCGGCGCGGAACCACGCCTCCGTGAGGGATGGAAGCAACTGAGTGGCGCGGTGGTACGCCACCATTGCCGCGCGGAGGTTGCCCTGCTTCTCCAAGGCGATTCCCAGACGGAAATAGGCATCGGTGTAGCGCGGGTCGCTGGCGACGGCACGCTGGAGTGCGGCGATGGCATCCGCGACACCGCCGACCTCCAGGCAGGCGAGGCCGAGATCGTGATGGATGATGGGATTGGACGGCTGCAGCAACGCTGCATCGCGCAAGGGCGCGATCGCATCGGCCGGTCGCCCGGCCATCAGCAACTTAGTCGCCAGTGCAAGCAAATGCGCCACCGGCTGCGGCGAGGCTGGATTTGTAGACTGGGACATGTTTTTAACCTAGCGTGAAAGCTGTAGCGCGGCCCTCGAAATCGCCAGCGCAATTGTCACCCGACCATGATTGCCAGCCCGGAGAACTCAGCGCAAAGTTGATTCAGATTACAATCACAAACACACCGGGGACAATGTTTCCAGATTGGGATCCCGTGAACTTTAGATTTCTCGAATCCGCCTTTCAGCAAGCCTGGCTTCCCAACTTCCGTGTTGCGCGTCGTGC
>CAWILL010000010.1:0-73854 GCA_963836945.1 uncultured Acidobacteriota bacterium | reverse complement strand
ATTCGCGGGAAATAATGTTGACAGTGTTAATGAATTGATGTATAAAAAATACGTCTCGTGGGCCCCCCCTGTAATTTTCCAGCTGGAATGAAGGAGTTACTTCGCTGTGTGCTCGTTTCAAAATCCTGACAACCGAATTTCCATCCTGCAGATGAATTCCGATCTCGAGCATGCTCAGCTCGAGCTCCTCGGTGCTCACTGCGCCGTTCATCAGCTTCGGCTTCGATATTCTTCCGATGACCTCGCGCGCTTCGGTCGCCGCGACGTTCTGCATAAGTCGGCCGAGGCAGCCGCCTCACTCCACGACTTTTACGCCGCCATTGAAGACAAGGTTCCCTACGCCCCTCCGGCTCCTCCAGTTCCCGAACCCAGCGCCGAGCAAGTTGCTCAGGCCATCGAATGGCTTGCCGGTTACCTGCGGGAACAGCGCGAGCACTATTTCGCCATGGCTACTCCTCTCACCAACGAGGTGAAGGCGAGGATGTGGCCGTTTTTCTCCGCCGATCTGCTCGACCGCATGCGCATCATCGAACTTCGTGGCGCGCGAGTACGTGTGCCGGAATTTTTCGCCAAGGTCCGTGCTCTAGGCTTTGAACCACCACAGATCACGCACATGGATTCAGTCACCTTCCTCGACATCGTCGCCTTCAATCAAAGCTTGTCGGAGCG
This sequence comes from uncultured Acidobacteriota bacterium, assembly GCA_963836945.1. Taxonomy (GTDB): domain Bacteria; phylum Acidobacteriota; class Terriglobia; order Terriglobales; family Acidobacteriaceae; genus Sulfotelmatobacter. Next base: position 73,185 of record CAWILL010000010.1, on the reverse strand, counting down.
CGCTCTGTTTCACGCCCTGGTGCACGCAGTGCAGATTGATGTTCTCGGGCTGCGGCGCTACGCCGAACTCTGGGTGCACGGCTTCCTCAAGACCAAAACCCACTTTACTGTCCCGCTCGAAGTGCACGCGTTCTCGTTGTCATCGAAGTTCCTGCGTCCCATGCCGGAAAGGTTTTCAGTCGAGGACGAGGTCGTCCGCTGGGTAGCCGACGGCCGCTACTAATCAAGTTGTTCCACCCCCCACGCAAAAGATCAGGGCGGCGCACTCCGCCGCCCTGATCTTCCCGTTCCAAAACGAACCCCGTCCCAATATCCCGCTCGGCCAACGACGAACGACTAACGACCAGCGACTAAGAGCTAACCCGCACTTCTTTATCCAGCACCTGCCGCACCCTCCCCGCAAGCGTTGATGGAGTGAACGGCTTGGGCAGAAATGCAATCCCCGGGTCCAGCACTCCTTGATGCACGATGGCGCTGTCGGTGTAGCCCGACATGAACAACACCTTAATCTCGGGCAGCACTTTCTGCACCCTTCTCGCCAGCTCCGGACCGCTCACTTCGCGCATCACAACATCGGTCAGTAGCAGATCGATTTCCCCGCCATGATGCTCGCATACCCGCTCGGCGTCATTCGCATGTTCGAGTTCCAGAACCATGTACCCGCAGGCCTTCAGGATCGCCACTGCCAGATCCCGCACCTGCTCGTCGTCCTCCGCGACCAGAATCGTTTCCTTCCCCCGCATCGCAGGCTGCTGCACTGGTGATACTGCCTGCGGTTCGATCACATCCCCGGCTCGTGGCAGATACACCTTAAATGTGCTGCCCCGTCCTGGTTCGCTGTACACCGATATGTGACCTCCGCTCTGCTGCACCACGCCGTACACGGTGGCCAGCCCAAGCCCCGATCCCTTGCCCGTTTCCTTGGTCGTGAAAAACGGCTCGAAGATGTGCGCTTGTGTCTCCGCGTCCATGCCGACGCCAGTATCACTCACCGCCAGCATGACGTGCGGCCCGGGACGCACCCCCGCGTGCTCGTCGGTGTACGCCTGATCGAGTTCCACGTTCGCAGTTTCAAGGGTAAGCGTGCCGCCACCCGGCATCGCGTCGCGTGCATTGATGACCAGGTTCAGCAAAACCTGTTCGATCTGCCCCGGGTCGGCTTTAATTGCGCCCAGCCTCGGCGCTGGCCGCGTGACAATCTCCACGTTCTCGCTGATCAGGCGGCGCAGCATCTTGTCCACATCCACAATGATCGCGTTGAGATTGACTATGGTCGGTTGCAGCACCTGCTTCCGTCCGAAGGCCAGCAGTTGCCGCGTCAATGCAGCCGCCCGGTTGCTCGCCGTAATAATCTGCCCCGCGTTGTTCTGCACCACGTCGGGCTGCGCGTCCGGAAAATCAATCAACTGCTGTGCATATCCCATGATGATGGTCAGCACATTGTTGAAGTCGTGCGCGACTCCTCCGGCCAGTCTTCCGATCGCCTGCATCTTTTCCGCTTGCACCAGTTGCTGAAACAGCAGCCGGTAGCGTTCCTCCGAAGCGCGCAGCGCGACCACGCTCTGCTGCTTCCGGTGCTGGCTGATGGTCAGGTGCGCGCCATAACACGCGAGAGAGATGATCACGCTTCCGTAGGCGATGATCCGGTCGTGATCCCCGGCTCGCAGCGCGAGCGCCCAAACAGTCAGCGGCACAATAGCGAGTCCGATGCTCTTCCACAGAAAGCGCCGCTCGTTCCAATCGACGATTTCAACCTCGTCGCAGCTCGCTGCCGGCTGTTCGTATCCTGCGCCCAGCGTAGCTGCAACCAGAAATGGCACGGTCCATGCCAGGCTCGTCCAGCTTCCCGAGTTCGTCTTGATAAAAGTGAGCGCGTAGTCCCCGACACTGGCCGCGAATGCATACAGGACGAAGTACACCGCCATCCTGCGCGACAGGCTCCGCACCAGCGAACCGCGTCCCCAGTACGAGCGCGCGAGGAACGCTCCCGCCAGAATGAAATTGACCGCATTGGTCGTAACCTGCTCCATCACGTCCAGGCTGTGCGGCCCTGCCTCAACCGCTCGCAGGAACAGGAAGTCGTAATACAGCAGAAACGCCACCAGCAGCATCTGCACAAAATCCAGCGACCGCTGCCAATCCAATCCGGACGGATCTTCGCCTTCGCGCAGGAACAGCGCCATCACGATCGGAGCGTCATAACACAGGTAAAGAAACTGTGAGATCGGAGACGACGGCACCGTGGCATGCAGCCAGTTCTCGTAATAAGTCCATACGATGTTGGAGGTTCCGTATGCCAGGAAGGCCAGGCCGAACAGTCCCCAAAACGTGCGCGCCAGATCACGGCTGCGCCACGCAGCGGAGAAGGAAAAAGCAGCCGCAGTCAAACAGCAAAGTACCTGAATGACGTTCGACGCCAGCGAGCGCTGCTCTTGCGATCGGAACAGCAGAAAGGCGCCGATTTGAAGAGCCAACAGCAGCCATGCTGCCCGTGCGATCCGCCGCCTCATGATTGCCGGGCGCTCCTGAGCCCGCCCCCATCCCCTCCCGCAGACAAGCTCCACCCTCGCCACTCACAGTGCATCCCCGGCCTCCGTGCCCTTGCGAAAAATTAGGAGCCAAAAAGAAACGAGAACCTTCTGGGATCTGCAACGATCTCTTATCTGAAACGAATGCTATTGGTCCATCGATAACCGAGTCAACACACAATAGGGGCGCCGTTAGCTTCTACCAACTGATCTCGCGAATGGCTAGTTCCGGGCGGCGCGTCTGCACCAAGGGCTGCGAACGTCTACAATAAAGAAACGAGTTTCCCCATGCCTGACGATCCCATCACAGTCTCCCCCGGTCCGCAGTTTCGCCTGGCCATGCTGCTGGCTATCGTCGCGGATGCCCTTCAGCTTGTGATTTTTCCCGCGTTTGTAGAAGGTGCGCTCTCGCCCGCCGACGATCTGCTCGACTTTGGGATCGCAGCCGCGATGGTGCGTTTGCTGGGATGGCACTGGGAATTCCTGCCGACATTTTTTGTGAAGCTCGTGCCCGGCGTCGATCTCGTCCCCTTCTGGACGATCGCCGTCGCCAGCGTCTGGCGCAAGGCCAAAGCCGCTGGCGTCACCGGCGAAGTGTCCGACCCCGATAAAAAGTTTCTTCCGCACTGAAGAGCCGATACCGAGGCCGCCTCTGAAGGCGCTACCCCGAATCAGTCTCGATCGTGGTCGCGGTCGTCCCAGTCGCGTTCTTCATGCCATCGGCGCTCGTGCTCATCCCACCAGCGATGATTCTCGCGCCAGCATTGTTCGCGCGCTTCCCGCAACTCGTGGCGTTCGTGATCCGCCTGCCGGCTGTCCCGCCCGTGATGCTCAATCGCTTCATGCAACTCGTGGTCAGCATGGGCGATCCGCCGCTGGCAGCGCTCATCGATTTCTTCTTTTGACTGCGCGAACGCTCGCGGCGCCGCGCTCGACGCCGCCAGCGCCGCCACGATGCCCATCGACAACATCCAGGATTTCATCCGTCCAAAACGTACACCATCCATGCCAATCCTCCAACAGGGTGATTTGGTTTCTACTGCGGATTGGATAGATGCAAATCGTTGCCCCCGCCGCGCTACGGTGAATCTGGTAGCCAAGCGTACGTCGACGCCCATTCTCCCTGCTATTGTTATTCCGAACCCATCCCCTTTTTGTCATTCCGACCGAAGGGAGGAATCTGCTGTCCCCCGAGGGGCGCGAAACATGGATTTAGCAACTCGCGAGCAGGACACCTACTCCATGCGCGTGATGACCTAACTCTCCTCCGACCGTCCAAGGGAATAGTTTGGAGACGACGGTTACTACCATGCCTATGAACATGCTCCAAAGGAATACTCTCCGAGGTTTGCTGGCCCTGACAGTGGCGGTGTGTCTGTTTGCCGCGCCGCTGTTTGCCGCTCCTATGACCAACATGGACCGCGAACACCTGCTGGTGCATTTTGAGATGACCACGCAGATGGTGGCCGAACTGGTGCACGGGTTGTCTCCGGCGCAACTGGAGTACAAGGCTTCGCCGGACCGCTGGAGCATCCGGGAAGTCGTTTCGCATCTGGCGGTGGCCGAACCGGACTATTGGCGGGAGATTCAGAAAGCGCTCAAGGCGGCCCCGGATATGAAGGAGAAGAAATCGGCGGCTACCGACGCCGACATTATGTGGTATGGCATCGATCGCGTGGTGCATACCAAGACCGGCGGCGGGCACGAAAAAGTCGACACCTACAAGGACCTGGGCGACGCCCTCGGGAGGTTTCAGGCGCTGCGCGGCACCATGGTCGAATACATCAAGACCACCAGCGACGACTTGCGGGCGCACAGCTTTGGAGAATATGGAGAGGTGATCGATTGCTGGCAGTGGATGCTGGAAATCTCCACGCATGCCGAGCGGCACATCCAGCAGATCCGCGAGATCAAGAACGATCCGAACTTTCCGAAGAAGTGAGTCGCGGGGCGCGCACCCAAAATCAAAAAGCGGCCCGAAACTTCCGGGCCGCGGGCGGACGAGGCGTCCGCCCCTACACAAGCTGGACAGCGGAGGCGGCTGTCCCTACGTGGGTTTGCCACCTCAGGCGAAGCTCCTCACTTCGTTCATGCCAACGGTCAGAAGAAGATCGTGATCTGGGCGGTTACGGTTACTCCGCCTTGGCTTGGCGAGTTCGGCAAAGGGCCTTTGAGCGAGACTCCGAAGCTGATGTCGCCGGGACGCAGCTTGGCGATTTTGCTGGCTGCGTCGACCGCATCTTTAATCGGGTCCACGTAGGGCTTGAATTGCGCTATAGTCTTCGACGGATTCTTGAGGTCGACTTTATCGGCATTCGTGACCACGCCACGCAGCGCGCCCTCACCTTTCGTGAAGATATTGGCGACGTCGGACAGGTTCGGCACCTCGTTGCCGATAGTGAAGGTCATGGTCCAGTTCTTGTTGACCGGATCAATCTGGCCTGAGAATTCCATGCCCGAAACGCTGGTCTTCAATTCCAGCGTGCGATCCCAGCCGGCCGTCGCCTCCATGGGCCCCAAAGTGGCAGTGACTCCGGAGACCGAGATGCCGGCGCTGGCGTCCTTTCCGGTCCACTTGATTTCGGTGGGGACCGATTTCAGAGTTTTCAACAGACTCTTCAGGCGATCAATAATTTCCGGATCACCGGCGCGTACCGGAGTGGCTCCGGAGCTGCCGGAAACGTAAGTGGAAGAGCTGGGCAAGTCCACGGGCAAGAAACTGTGAGTCTTGGCCCATTGGTGGATTTCCCAGGCAATGTCGCCGTTATCCATCTGCGAGATTTCGGGCACACCCAGGCGTGCCTGCAAGATGATGTCGCGCTCGGGAATCATGCGCAAGCTCTCGGTGTTTTTCGCGAGCCAGTCGCGGAGCAGAGAGACGGGAGTTTGACGCATCAACATTAGATCGGTCATGACGATTTCCTCCTTGAATGAGAAAGGCAAGAGGCCCAACCTGGGTTACGGCTTTCGCGCCAGGCTAACCACTCCGATGTGAGGGGGAAGGGTAGAACTGCGGGGACAGTCCATCCTGAGGCTGAGGAGCGGCCGCAGACACTGTACCGCGAGTCGGGGGAAAATTCCAGAGCATCGCGGCGAGAAAATCAAAGCGGCCCGAAACTTTCGGGCCGCCGGGCGGACGAGGCGTCCGCCCCTACACGGATCTTGCTGGGTACTGAGTACTGCTCCTACGTTCCTTCGTTCCAGCCGGCCAGGTACTCTTCCTGCTCCGGGGTCAGCTTGTCGATCTTGATGCTCATCGACTCGAGCTTCAGCTTGGCCACGCGCTTATCTAGTTCGTCGGGGACGCGGTAGACCTTGGGCTCGAGCTTCTTGGCGTTCTTCACCATGTACTCGACGCTCAGGGCTTGGTCGGCGAAACTCATGTCCATCACGCTGGCGGGATGGCCTTCGGCGGCGGACAGGTTGATGAGGCGGCCTTCGCCGAGCAGGTTGATCTTGCGTCCGTCTTTGAGCGAGTACTCGTCGACGAAGTTGCGCGTGGTGCGCTTCGAGGACGACATGCTCTCGAGCGCGGGGATATCGATCTCGACATTGAAGTGGCCCGAGTTCGAAATGATCGCGCCATCTTTCATCAACGCAAAATGTTCCTTCGTCAGCACGCTCTTGTTGCCGGTGACGGTGCAGAAGACGTCGCCGAGTTTGGCGGCTTCGGCCATCGACATGACGCGGAAGCCGTCCATGACGGCCTCGAGCGCCTTCGTGGGATCAATTTCGGTGACGATGACTTCGGCTCCGGCGCCACGGGCGCGAGAGGCGAGGCCGCGGCCGCACCATCCGTAGCCGGCTACGACGAACTTCGATCCGGCAAGAAGGAAATTCGTAGCGCGGATGATGCCGTCGATGGTCGACTGCCCGGTGCCGTAGCGGTTGTCAAAGAGGTGCTTGGTGTCGGCGTCGTTGACGGCGACGATGGGGAACTTCAGAACACCTTCCTTAGCCATGGCGCGCAGGCGGATGACGCCGGTCGTTGTTTCTTCGGTGCCGCCGATTACGCCTTCGAGAGCGTCGGTACGCTTGGTGTGCAGAAGGCCGACTAGGTCGGCGCCGTCGTCCATGGTGATCTGCGGCTTTTGATCGATGGCGGCCAGGATGTGGTTGTAGTAGGTGTCGTTGTCCTCACCCTTGATGGCGAACACGGGAATGTTGTGGTCGCGCACCAGCGACGCGGCAACGTCGTCCTGAGTCGACAGCGGGTTCGAGGCGCAGAGCACGACGTCGGCTCCGCCGTCGCGCAGGCAGATCGCGAGGTTTGCGGTCTCGGCGGTGACGTGCAGGCAAGCCGAGATGCGGACGCCCTTCAGCGGCTGATTCTTGATGAATTCTTTGCGAATGATCTGCAGCACCTTCATGGACTGATTCGCCCACTCAATGCGTTTCTTGCCCAGATCGGCCAGTTCGATATTTTTAATGTCGCAGTTAATTGCGGCGGTCGACATACTTTTTCCTTTTCTTTTTAGCTTCTTCGCTTCGTTGCTTGGCTTCGTGGCGCGCGGAAAGCGGGAGAAAAATTATCGTTTGATGAACAGAAAGTGATTGAGTTCCAATAGCATTTTCGCAGAATACCCGAGTTTGGGGAACTGGTCAGGATGCCAAAATCTCTTTCATCATCCGGCTTTGGGACTACGCTGGTATTGCACCTCTGATACTTCAAAATCATCAACCACTAAGGACACTAAGGTTCACGAAGGAAATCGGTCCTTTGTGTCCTTTGTGGTTCAAGGGTTTACTTGCGAGCGCCTACGGGCTCCCGCAGACCGGCATCGCTCGCCAGCTTGGCGGCTTTGTCGGTCAGTTCCCAGGTGAAGTCTGGATCGTTGCGTCCGAAGTGTCCGTAAGCGGCAGTCTTCTTATAGATCGGACGGCGCAGGTTCAGCGAGTCGATGATTCCACGAGGCGTCAGCTTGAAGTGCGCCCGGATGATGTCGGGGATAATCGCGGGATCCACTTTCTCCGTGCCGAATGTCTCGACCAGCACGCTGACTGGGTCAGCGACGCCGATGGCGTACGCAAGTTGCACTTCGCAGCGGTCGGCGAGCCCGCCGGCCACGACGTTCTTCGCGATGTGGCGCGCCATGTAAGCCGCCGAGCGATCGACCTTCGTCGGATCTTTTCCGCTGAAGGCGCCGCCGCCGTGACGTCCCATGCCGCCGTAGGTGTCGACGATGATCTTGCGGCCGGTGAGGCCGGTGTCGCCCATCGGCCCGCCGATGACGAAGCGTCCCGTGGGATTGATGTGGTACTTCGTATCTTCATCCAGAAGCTGCGGCGGAATCACAGCCTGGATCACGTGCTTCAAAATGCCGGCGCGCAGTTCGTCGTTCGCGACGGTCTCCGAGTGCTGCGTGGAGATGACCACGGCGTCGACACGAAGGACTTTGCCGTTCGCATCATATTCAACTGTGACTTGGGATTTGCCGTCGGGCCGGAGGAAGGGAAGCTTGCCGTTCTTGCGAACCTGCGAGAGCCGCATGGTCAGCTTGTGCGCCAGAGAAATTGGGGTCGGCATCAACTCCTCATTCTCATTCACCGCATACCCAAACATCATTCCCTGGTCGCCGGCGCCGCCGGTGTCTACGCCCATGGCGATGTCGCCGGATTGTTTGTTGATGCTGGAGATGACGGCGCAGGTGTTGCAGTCGAAGCCGTAGACGGCGTTGTCGTAACCGATGGCGCCGACGGTGCCGCGGACGACCTGCTGGAAATCGACATAGGCCTTGGTGGTGATCTCACCGGCGATCACGACCAGGCCGGTGGCGGTGAGGGTTTCGCAGGCGACGCGGCTCATGGCGTCGTCGGTGAGGCAGGCGTCGAGGATGGCGTCGGAAATCTGGTCGGCGATTTTATCGGGATGGCCTTCGGTCACGGATTCGGAAGTGAATAAGTAACGAGTCTTGGATGGCAAGTTGTGTGTCTCCTTTATATTGCGCGATCACGCGCGGAGCCCGCATCGCGGTCCGAAGAAACGATGATCGGCGGGCCGGCGGAAATCCAACAGGCCGCAATCGGCGCGGCACACTGGGAGGAAGTCCTGACGAAAAGGATAGCTGAGGGGGGGCAAGAGGGCAATGGAATTGGCTCTAAGTGGCTGAGGGTGAATTGAATCGCGGATTTGGGAGGGTGGATGGGGGAAAATGGGGAGTCGGTGGGGTTGGGGTCTTTGTTTCGGAGTGTGCGGCAAATGCGCTAAGAGCAGAGCGCCGAATGCCTGCCTTCGCAAAGAGCGCAATGGTGAGCTGCGGACGATCAAAAGTCAAAATCCCCACCCTGTCGCACAAAACGCGACAAGGGTGGGGCACCCGCGTTTTCTTCGTGGCTTTTGAGGAATGGTGTCAACAGAAATCAAATCAATTTGGCTGGCCACCCAACTCTACTCAACGAGGGGGCGTTGCGGTTGATGGCGGGGCGTCGGGGTGGTCGCGCAAATACTGGTCGACTGGTTCGTTGCGCAGCATGAAGTGGAAGCCTCTTCGCGTGTTGGCATCAACGGTGGTCTGTAAATCCAGCGCGGCGAAAGGAATCACCTGTTCCGCTGGTTTCGTGCCGTTCTGGTCAATCATGGTGAAATGAAGTTGGCCGTCGACGAGCCAGTAATCGGTCACGTTGAGAATCGTGCCGTCTTTCAAGAAGAGCTGCGGTAGATCCGATCTCTCTTCGCCGTAGACATTCACCGTAGTCTCATACGTCTGCGAAATATAGTTCGTTGAACCCGGGGAGGAGACAGTCGTGTACCCCAGGGGCCAAGACCAGAAGAGGTCGCAGGTCGCCCACCAATAGGAGTTCAATCCCCAGAATGGTCCTCCAAAAAGAGCGGGAGATTCAAAAATGATCAACACCGGCGGAAATCGGCGGATGGGACGCCGAGAAGGGAGAAAACCCGCCGCGCCAAGTGAGCCAGACGTCGGGGCTATCGGGATTCGAGGACTGTATGGCGCGTAGATCGTAGGTGCATGGATCACGGGTGTGTGGATTGTCGGGGCGTGCATCATCGGCGGTGAAGAAATCGGAACGTGAGAAATCGGTGGAGCGTAGGTATGAACTGGTCCTACAGCCGGGTGGGGGGCGGGGTGCTGTGCCAAAGCTAGCGTAGTGGAAACACAAACCGCGAGCGTGCAGGAAACGACGATGAAGAATTTCTTGGCGATCAAGCGCCGAACCAAGGGCGACATATTCTCACCCTCCTAAGAGTCTGCGCGAATAGCGCCGACTCACTACTGATAAGTGTAATCCCTTCACCCGCCCTGTTTCCATTTTTGGCGAGCACTGGGGAGAGCTAACCAAAGGACGAGACCTTGTCGGATTTGCATGGCGCCTAGTCAGGATAATCAGTTGGCGTACCAGAATATCGCCAGTACATTCGTTGAACCGAGGGGCAGGCTGGATCGGGGAGCTACAATCCCTGCATGGAACTGTCCCCTTCCCGCGTGCAGTTGCGTCTCGTCAAGGCAAGCTATGCGGTGGTCGCCCTCGTTTCGGCTCTACTGATCTATGAGCGCTACCTGGGATATGTCCGTAACCCGCAAGATGTGGCGGCCGCGGGTGGCATGTACGCGGGCGGTGATCTTCTACTCGAAGTCTTCATCTGCTTCCTTTTTCTTGTGCCTACGGTCGCTCTGGTGTTGGTGATCAGGAAATCTGAACCGGCCTATACGGCCTATGCGAAAGGCCTGCTCGGCTTGAGCTTGACGGCTCCGATTTCGCTCGGCTTACTGTTCATCCCGGGCCTCAATCAGTGCTACTGGGGCGATGCCTGTATGTTTCGATTGTTCGCGATCCCTATCGTGGTCGTGGTCCTAATGTTCAGCTGGTGGCTGACTCGCTTTGCGCGTGCTCGCCGACTGATTTCCTATGCCCTGCTGATTGAAGGGCTAACGTTGGTGGCCATTATTGCCGCCTTATTCCTCTTCTCCAAGGGGCGTAGCGGCTGAGATTTCGCCTACGTGGGATCCTTCGCTCCACCTGAAAAGCGGCTGCGCTTGGGATGACATTTCGATTGCGGCTAAGATTCGTATGGCAGACTTGGCGAATGAACGATGTAACTCGATATCCTGCGATCAATGCTGTGCTGACCGAGTGGGCGGACGGACTAAAGCGCATGCTCGGAAAGAAGATTGTAGGGCTGTATCTGTCCGGCTCGCTGGCCTATGGAGATTTCGTGCCGGAAAGAAGTGATATAGATTTGCAGGCAGTCACTCGGAGTGCACTGACGGAAGATGAACTCAGATCGGTTGAACAGTTGCACAGACAGATGGAGGGACGCTGTCCCCAATGGGCAGACCGGATTGAGTGTTCCTATGTTCCTCTCGAACTCATGCGAGAACTGACGCCTCCTGCAACATCGCGACCGTGGTGGGGATTTGGCACTTTTTATGCCGAGGCGCCAGCCGGGAATGAATGGATCATCAATCATTACCTTCTCTCCAAGCATGGCATCGCGCTTGAGGGGCCGGATTTCAACGAGCTGATACCACCGATTGACATCCACGCCGTACGACAAGCCAGCGCCAGAGATTTGTTTCAAGAGTGGGTGCCGAAGATTGAAGACCGCGCGTGGCTTGCGAATAGCCATTACCAGTCGTATCTGGTTCTGAATCTGTGCCGCACCCTGCACACCGTTATTCAGGGCCAGCCGAGTTCTAAAAAGGTTGCTGGTCAGTGGGCCAAAGCAACGTATCCCCAGTGGAGAAACTTGATAGAAGAAGCCGAACAATGGACATATGGCAGCGAGATGAAGCGGCAAGCTGATGCGGCGGCGTTCCTACGATTTGCAGTCGAACGGGTGAATGAAACGGAATTGCTGTGAGCCGAATCGCAATTTGAGGAAACAGCCTCGGCCCGGAAGGGGGTTTGGGCGCTATGAGCCTGTTCGCGATAGCTGTCTTAGGACGCACCCTCGCTGAAAAGAGCGGCAGATCGTATCCGTAGATATAGTCATCCAAAAGCCTACAGTGGGATATCGGCATGACATCGGCGGATGTGATCGAGGTCTACTCGACTTTGACGAAGCTTGGCATTTACATCTGGATTCATGGCGGATGGGGTGTCGATGCCTTGCATGGCTGGCAAACTCGGCCTCATAAAGATTTGGATATCGCGATCGAAGACCAGAATGTAGTCCGGTTCGAGCATTTCCTGGCGTCGCGGCGCTACCGTCGGACGAAACGGGAAATCGAAAGATCGTTTAACTTTGTCTTGGCGGACGATAAGGGTCGGGAAATCGATGTGCACGTAATCTCGCTCGATGAGAGAGGGAACGGCAACCACCGTCCGCCAGAAATGGGCATCATGTATCCAGCAGACTCTCTTACCGGCGGTGGCACGATTGAGGGGTACCCAGTGCGCTGCATCTCTCCTGAATGGATGGTGAGATTCCACAGCGGATATGTATTGACGGAAAAGGACTACAAAGATGTTTCCGCCCTCTGCGAAAAATGTGGAATCGAGCTTCCGGAGAAGTATTGCCGATTTAGAAATCGCGATTGATTTTCGAGCCTGCCGTCAGTTGGCGAAAAATCGCGGAGCATCGAAGCTCTGCGCGCGCAGTTGGTCAAGGCAACGCTTAAGAGCGGCGGCGACGCCAGCTTCAGATAATGGGGCCATTGGCGCATCATAATGTTGGAAAGGTGACTCTGGAACTAGAGTCCAAAACCCCACCCTGTCGCAAAATGCGCGACAAGGGTGGGGCACCCTTTTTATTCGTAGCGGAGGGCGGTCATGGGGTCTACGCCTATGGCTTTTCTGGCGGGGGCTGAGCAGGCTATGGCTGCTACTACGCTTAGCAAGACTGTGACGGCCAGCAGGATCGTGGGATCGTGGGAGCTGCCTTCGGCCCAGCGGGCCAGGAGTTTGTTGAGGGCTAGCGTCAGGGCGACACCTACTGCGATTCCTGCGCCGACGCTTACGACTGTCGAGGAGAAAGCGATTTTCAGGACGTGACCGTGACGGGCTCCCAGCGCGATGCGGATGCCGAATTCGTTGGTGCGCTGGGCTACGGAATACGAGACGACGCTGTAGAGGCCGACTGCGGCGAGGGCTAGCGCGAGGACGGCGAAGGCTCCGAAGAGCCAGGCGACTAATTGTTCTTGTTCGTATTCCGGTTGGCCCTTAATCCAGTGATCGAGATCCTGAACCTGTCCGTTGATCTGCTGGTCGGGGTCGACGGAGTTGACTTGCATTCCGATGGAGTGCAGAAGTTTGAGGGGGGACGCGTCGGAGCGGATTAGAATCTGCGTCCAGACTCGCATCGAGAGAGTGTAGGGGACGAAGATTTCGGGGAGGATGGGATTGCGCAGGCCATCGTCACGCTTGTCTGCGATTACGCCGACGACCTGCAGCCACGAGTCGGAGTCCTGTGCGGTGGCGACGAAGGGCAGCGCTTCTTTCATATCGGGGACGCGGAGAGAGCGTCCTAGTGCGTCACCGTTGGGGAAATAGAGCTTGGCCATGGTTTGATTGATGACCGCCAGGTGGGCGGCGCTGTGATTCTCGGCCTCATCCCAGATTCTTCCTTGGGCAACGGGAATGCGCAGGAGCGGGAAATATCCTGGGCTGACGAAGTTCACACGAACTTTTTGATCGTCGCGGCGGGGCTGGCCGAGGATCTCGATTCCGGTTCCCCATCCGTTGGAAGGGGGCGTGGCGTTGGTGGAGATAGCGGTCATGGTGACGCCAGGAACAGTGGTCGCGCGCCGGTGCAACTCTTCGAAATACGCCTGGCGAGCTTTCCACGTGGGATAGGCTCCATCGTGGACCGGGATTCCGACGGACATCACATTGTGCGGGTCGTAGCCGAGAGGGGTGTGCAGCAGATGAAGGAATCCCTGCATCGCGGCTCCGGCTCCGGCAAGCATGAGGAGAGTGAGAGCGACTTGCGCGCTGGTGAGGAGGCTGTGCGTGGTGCGTCCATAAACCGCTCCGACGATCTTGCGCGTGCTGGACTGCATGACCTGGCTGACTTGCGGACGAGAGAGTTGTAGAGCGGGCCAGAGTCCGAAGAGGAGGCCGGTGAGCATGGCGATGGCGACACTGAACGCGAGCACGGGCAGGTTGATCTGAATGTCGGCCTCGTGCGGGAAGGAATATTTCGGCAGGAGATGAATGATGATGGCGAGCGTGCGATAGGCGAAGAGCACGCCGAGAACGGCGCCGGTAAAGGAGAGCAGCAAGGATTCGGTCAAGAGCTGGCGTATGAGGCGCGAACGGCTTGCGCCGATGGCGGAACGAACGGCGAGTTCATGCTGGCGCACCGTGCCGCGAGCCAGGAGAAGGATGGAGACGTTGCCGCATCCGATGGCGAGCAGCAGGGCTACTGCAGTGAACAAGAGATACAAGGTGCCACCGAGATCATGAACGAAGTTGTCGTTCAGGCCGACAACATAAAACTGAAAGTGTTCGCTGGGGAAGTGCTTGGGAGTTTCCTTGGCGAACTGGTCGATCAGGGGAGCTAAAGCGGCGTTGGCCATTTCATGCGTGACGCCGGGCTTCACGCGAAGGCCGACATAGTACGCCCTGACGGGATCGAGTGAAACCTTGAGGGGAAGATAGACGTCGCCGTCATCCCAGGTGAAGCGGGGGGCGGCGACTCCGACGATGGTGTAGTTCTTGCGGACTAACTGGATGGTGCGGCCGAGGATCGTGGGATCGGAGTTGAAGTGGCGCTGCCAGAATTTGTAGCCCAGCACCGCGACAGGTTGGGGCTCCTGACCGTCGATTGAGTCGGAAGGGATCAGTCCGCGGCCGAGCGTGGGCGGGACGCCCATGAAGTTGAAGCCGTTCGAAGACATGTAGACGCCCTGAATATCTTCGGGGAGATCGTGGCCGGTGACGGTGAGGTTCCAGTCATCGGTCATGAAGGCGTCTTCGACGGCCGGGGATTTTCGAATCTCCTGCCATTGAGCGCCGGTCAGACCGAATCCACGTTCTTGGGAGGCGGCGTCGCGGAGGCGCATGTGGACCATGCGGTCGGAGGCGGCGTAAGGATAAGGATCCATGAGGATGGCGTGGATGACGCTGAAGACGGCGGTGGTGGCTCCGATGCCGAGGGCGAGGGAGAGCATTGCGGTGGAGGCGAAGCCGGGATTCTTGAATAGTTGTCGGAGCGTGTAGCGGAAGTCTTGCAGGAAAGTTTGCATGGGCGGCGTCCTCGTGGAGGGATAGACGGTTGAGGTGGGGATTTGGTACTGGGGAGTTTGAGAATGTTTATCGGGTGAAGTGTTTTGTTTCGGGTGTTGGGACTTGGACGGGTGCGGGGGGCGGGACGCCCCCGCCACAGCCGGCAGGATGCCGGCGCGACGGGCTGGACTGGTGGGAGGTGGAATTAGTTGGTGGACCTGGAACGAGAGTCAAAAACCCCACCCTGTCGCAAAATGCGCGACAAGGGTGGGGCGCCCTCGAGGTTCCACTCATCTGCGCGGATTGCTTCGGGGTCAGCGTCTTGGTTCGGAGATGAATTTTATTTGCTGCAGTTTGGCTAGATCGGTCAGTTTGTCGAGTGGTACGCGGGCGATTACCAACCTTTCTTCTTTTTTTCTGATCTGTGATATCTGAAGGCCGAGGGCCTTTAGTTGGTCGATCAATGCTGCTGAATCTTGGGTTAGGAACAACTGGACATCTGCTGTTCCGTCTGGGGCGAGTTTGCAGTCTGAGGCCTGGTTCTTCCAGCAGTCGAAACGAGCTAGTAACGCGGGAGTTAGTTTCGACTCGAGGACGGCGCGGTCGCCGGTGGGTGCATTGGGGATCGGAGACGGTTCCGGCTGCATTTGGAGCTTTGTAGTTACTGTGGCCGCGGGAGGTGGAGGGGCCGGAATGGGGCCGCCGATCGAGGCTCCCATGCCTCCACCGGATCCTGAGGCAACGCCCGCGGCGGGAGTCGCCACACTGGGCGCCACGAGCTTGTACATAGCGCGATTTGCACCATGGATTTTTCCCGGGGTGGCCTGGTAAAAGAACGCGGTTGAGGCAGACAGTCTGTCGCCCCCACTGCCAAAGATTCCTTCGTAGCTCACGCCCTCGGGCATTTCCACGGGGACTTCGACTCGCGTGGGTTTGCCGTTTGTCGTGACGACACGTTCTTCGACGGCGACGAAGGACGTGAATTGCGTCATCAGCTTGTAGCTCAGTCCT
The DNA here is from genome assembly GCA_963836945.1 of uncultured Acidobacteriota bacterium. Lineage (GTDB taxonomy): Bacteria > Acidobacteriota > Terriglobia > Terriglobales > Acidobacteriaceae > Sulfotelmatobacter. The sequence continues at coordinate 57,517 of CAWILL010000010.1, read as the reverse complement.
AGCTGTGTGATTTCGTTTTGCACTTCGGGCTTGATGTTGCCCGTTTGCAGACCCGCCCAATCCTGTGACATCAAGTCGTCGATCTTGCGTCTTGCCCAGAAGGTGGAGAGGATGCCGTTGGTTGTCGCTGAGCTGTTGAGATGAACGGGGATCTCGCGCTCGAAATCTTCTCCGGCGCGTTTTCCATGAATCACGATCGATCCGGTTGCGGCGGCCGTGTATCGTCCAGTGACTACCAAGGGCTTTCCGGTAAACAGATCCGGCAATTTTCCCGGGAGCACGTCTGCAACGGGCAGGCCACGCCAGTCGATGGAGACGTCGGTCAGGACTGGCGCGCGGAGGCGCTGGTAGAGACGGTGTGCCGCGGCGTCGGCTTTGTCGTTGAGCATAACCACCTCGGAGTCTCCGCGGCCAGCTTTGGCCATTGATTCAATCAGGAAGCGATTTACTGAGTTGCCGACGCCGTAGGCAAAGACACGCGCGTTGGGATGTTTCTGCACTTCGCCGATGATCTCGAGGTCGTTGCCAACATATCCGTCGGTGAGAAAGCAGACGACGTGCAGGTGATCTTGCGAATCGGAGGGCGCGAGAGCGGCGCGGATCGCTTTCATCATCTCGGTGCCGCCGCCTCCGTGTTGAGCATTCAAAACCGCTCGCGTCTTGCGGATGTTTTCGGCTGTGGGGAAGACGGGCTCGGGAAACAGAATGCGCGTGTCGCCGGAGAAGGTGATGAGATTGAAAGTATCGCCGGGGTAGAGTTCATCGAGCGCGCGATTGATCAGCTCTTTTGCTTTCTCGATGGGGAAGCCCATCATCGAACCGGAAGTGTCGAGGACGAAAACGAGTTCTTTGGGCGTGATATCGGACTCGGGGAGCTGAGCGGGCGGCTGCAGGATCAGAGTGAAATATCCGCCTGCTGCGCCCTTGGCTCTAGAGAGGGCTTGCGAATCGGCTTGGGAGAGAACGGCGTCCGAGATCTGCTCGCCGGCAACATCGTACTTCAGGACGAAATCCTTGTTGGGAATCTCGGCGAGATTTTTTAGTTTCACGGTGGCCGAACTTGCACCGGTGCGCTCGACGACGATTGCGTGCGAGGTGGATTGCATTTGCAGCAGGGGCACGCCGGCATCAATGGCGAGTTCAATAGAGATGTCGTGTCCGGTGCGAGTGCCCTGCGGTGCCAGGTGCGGGGTGATCTTCGAGGCGTCAGGAACTTTGTCGGTGTCGGGCGCCCAGCCGCCAGCCTGTTTGCCAATCGCTTCGCCCGGGATGTAGCGCGGGCCGACGACCATGGGGAATACGAACTGGTACGCGCCATTCTCGTACTCGAGCATTTGCAGATAGCTGATGGTGACGGTGACCTCTTCGCCGGGCAGAATGTTGGCGACCGACTGCGTGAAGATGTTGGGACGTTCCTCGTCGAGCAGAGCCGCGACGTGTCCGGTCTGCTTGGCCTTTTCATAGATGGCGCGGGCTTCTTCGCGTTTTCGGATAACTCCGCGCACGGTGCGGGAGCCAACCTGGATGGTCATGTCGTCGACTGCGGCGTTGTCGGGGAGAGGGAAGGCATAGACTGCCTCGATCTTTTGCAAGGCAGGGTTCCCGAAAGTCTGCGTGACGGTTACGCGGGCGAGGAATCCGCTGACGGCAGCGCGAACTTCGGTGTGACGCAGCGGGCACGAACTGTTTACGGATCCATCTTTGCCGATGATTGCTAAGGATCCGGCGGTTTCGTCAGCCGCAGCGGAAACTGCGGGCTGGCTGGGCCAGAGGACGACGGCGCTCAGGATTACTAGCGACAAACACACTACAACTGACACGGGGCCCAGAGGATGGCGCTGCATAGGTGCCTCCGCAATCATGCGATTGGAACTTAGTCGTGTAGCAAACGTTGCCTGCGGGTCGAATTTTTGTGCGGACGTTTGCGGCGATACTACGGGTCGTGCACATCTCTGCAATCTCGCCGCGTCTGCTTTAAGACATAGACCGATTTCACGTTGCGATTGTTCCCGCGGGCTACGAAATCAGGAACGGTATGGAGAACGATTCTTGCATGGGCATTGAGCTGGCTTCGGGTGTTTTATTGCGCGCAACCCCGGACGAGCGCGTCCGGGGCTACATTTTTGTTGGTCGGGATGGGAAGTCAAAATCCCCACCCTGTCTCGCAAAGAACGCGAGACAAGGGTGGGGCACCCGCGAGGGCTAGATGTATTTCAGCCAAATGGCTCTGCTTGTCGCTTTTACTTCGGCGAACCGACGGCACGGGAAATAGAGGACGATGATTGTTAGTGCCCAGATTGCGTACAGGAGAGGGAGGGTCCATGTGTATCCGTCGGGTGGTTCGGGGTTGCCCATGGGGTGATTGGTGAAGAGCCAGGGGCTTACGTAGCCCAGACGGATCTTGGAGACGATTAGGGCTAGCGCGTGGATCAGGGGGATGTGGAGGACGTAGAAGAAGAAGGGGACGCGTCCGAACATGGCGATCACGCGGGAGAGAGCGCCGCGCGCGCTTTCCAGGAACGGGATTAACGCGATGATTGGGCCCAGGGTCATCAGTAAGAAATTGAATGAGGCAGGATATTTCGTGCAATTGAGGAAGGAGAGGAATGCGGGCATCGGCGGCGCGCCGTTGTTGGAGATGACAGAACGATGCCAGGGGCGGGGATCACCGTAGAGATTGAAGCCACGGAGCAGCAGGAAAAGAGCGACGGCTCCAAGGCCTATCAGCAGGCAGATTTGTTTTCTGCGGGTGGGTTCCAGCGAGAGCACTTTGCCGAAGGCGTAACCGGCGGCCGTGACCCCGATCCATGGAATCAACGAGTAGAGCACGATCAGGTTCGGACCATTGGGTCCGAACTGGACTGGGCCTGCGAAGAATCCGATGTAGCCGATTTTCCAGAGTGCGGAGAACTTGTTTCCGTCCATGCCTTCGAGGAGTTTTCCGATGTGGGGGTCCATCAGGTTGTGAGCGGCGATGATGATTACGCCGATCGCGGCGGAGACAGGCAAAGGCAGTTTGACCAGAGCCGCCATCAGGATCATGCAGCAGCCAATCACCCATATCACGCCCGCCATTTCGTAGTGTGCGAAATTGAAGTTGAAGGTCCAGGCGAGACGGAGGATTGTGAGTTCGAGGAAGATGAGCCAGAGGCCGCGGATGATGAGGAAGCGCGAAACCTCAGTGTGTTTGCGGGCGTAGAAGAAGATGCTGGTTCCAGCAAGGAAGATGAAGGCGGGGGCGCAGAAATGGGTGATCCATCGGGTGAAGAAGATTCCGAGGGTGGGGCCGCCGGCGGGTAGGCCGGAGTAGACGCGGACATGATCGATGGCCATGATGACCATGACGGCGCCGCGGATGATATCGATGGAAGGGATACGGGAGATGGAAGCTGGAGTTGCTACGGCGGGGGCGGTTTGAAGAGTGGTGCTCATGGGACTCTCCGAAGTTTTGTTATTGTGGCGGCTTCCTGTGCTGATATGGAAACACAGGTTCGACGAGGAGGGAATGAAAAGGTTTCAGGGGGAGAGGGCGGCGAATTTATCCACGGGAGGATGTCTCAGTGGCGGCTGTGACATCGCGCGTGTGCGCAACCCCGGACGAGGCGTCCGGGGCTACATGGTTGTTGCTCGGAACGGAAAGTCAAAATCCCCACCCTGTCGCACAAAACGCGACAAGGGTGGGGCACCCTCGAGTTCTGAGATTTTGGGATTGGGCGTCTTAGGGTTGGGGTGGAGTGCTGGTGCGCATGCCTTGGGCGTCGAAGATGAAAGTTTTCGCTTCGGATTCTGCTCCTTGAGGCTGGACCTCTTCGCCATTCCAGAGGAAGCTGACGCCGGCGGCGTTGCCGACCCTGACTACCAACTCGCGCGTGGCGTGGAAGGACGTTGCGGCGGGCGCGATCAGAGTTTCCTGGGTGACCAATTGTCCGTCGGAGGTGACGGAGATCCAGGAGTTTTCGGTGGCGCGCACGATTAGTTTGAGAGTGGCTGCGGGTTTCTCGGCGGGTTTCGTGCCCGCGGCGCCGAAGGAACGAATGGTCACGTCACCCTTCTTTTCGACCTTGACCTCATTTTGATCTGCGCTGGTTCCTGCAGGTGGGGCAGGAGAAGGAGCAGGAGCCCTCTTGGCAACCGGCGGATTTTCTGGTGAAGGATCGCCGGATTCTTCCGATTGTGCGGGAGGCTGCGGCGACGGAGCGGAGTTGGAGGGCGCGGATGGAGTTGGTGATTGAGAAGGCGGCGTGCTTGGGGCTACCGGCGGCGCTGCAGCGACTGTGGTCGATGGCGCGGGGTGTGGGGAACCGTTCGACGCCCCTGCAGTTCCGCTGTTGCGGGAATGGCGGGTCCACAGGAAGAACACCGAAATCAGCAGGCAAACAGCGGCGGCGATTCGTAACCAGGAAATCCCAGAGGAAGAACTGAGATATTCCTTTTTCGCCGGGCGGATATGTTCGGCGCGTGGAAGCTGCAACTCGGGGAGTTCTTCGACGTTGACGGGCGGCGCCTCGGCATTGACTTCCGACTTAACGGCGCGCGCTGGTTTGGGCTTGGTTGCCACGGGCGGCAGCGGAGCGGGCGGTCTGGCCAGATCCCATCCGTCGTGGGAATCGACTTGCGCCTGGCGCAAGCACGCGAGGTAATCGTTGACTGCCTCCTCGGAGTCGAGGCCGAGGTGCTTGGCGTACGCGCGGATGAATCCGCGATTGAACACGCCGCCAGGCAATTGCTCGAAGTTTTCCTCTTCGATGGCCTGCAGCATGCGCGTGCTGATCTTGGTGACGTTGGAAACGTCGTCGAGCGAGAGCTCTTTCTTCTCGCGCGCTTTGCGGAATTTGTCGCCGAACTCGCCCACGTTGTAAAGACCCTTCGGTGTGTGTTGGCAACATCATAGGACAACCGGGGAGAGCGCGCTACGGGACGGACGGACAGGGGCTGGGTAACCGGGAGTGGGCTGGCGCGATTCCTTCGGGTGGCCTCCGCGGCTTACGAAAGGCTTTAACCACTAAGGACACTAAGGTTGACGAAGGAAAAGCGCCACTCAGGGTTAGCGAATGGCAGGAGAGTTCCTATTGTTGCGCCGTGGTTGGTTTGCGCAGGGTAACTGTGAATTGGGCCTGGCAGGTTTTGGAGGGGTCGTCGAAGGCGTTGCCGGTGCGGTCGCCTTCGGAGGCATCGAAGAAGAGTCCGTGCTTGACGCGGTCAGGAAGGCCGGTGAAGCGGGCCTTGCCGTCGACGTTGGTGCTGACTTCGAGGTCGAGTTTATGGGCGCTTAGGAATCCGTAGGCGATGTGGACTTTGAGTTTGGCCAGGTAAATGGGTTTGTTGTCTGGGCTGGTGATGGTGAAGTCGGCGGTGCAGGGGCCGAGGGCGCCGTCGATTACGGGGACGGATTTGGGGTCGGGCGTTTGGGCGACGGCCGCGGTTAGTAATACGAGGAGGATGGGGATTCGCTTCATCGGTGCGATTATATGACGTTCACCCACAGACGTTCACCACAGAGGAGCACGGAGGGGTCTCGTAATTTTGAGGTTCATTAGTCTTCGAAAAAGCGCGGGGAATGGGCGCCGAACGCCTTGATGAGGTTCCGCTCGCTACGCTTCGCGGGGCAGCCGAGGCGGCTGTCGCTACATGGTTTGTATTTTTACCTGGATCGTCTTTTAGTGGTTGTTATAGTTGGCTTTAGGGGTACGGGTTACTAACGTTCATTGCCCGACCACGAAAGTGACCCTTATAATTTTTGAACGCCACCCTACCAAGTGAGGATTGACAGGATTTCCATGCCTGAGGCCGGCACTCAATTGACTCGCCAGAGCCAGGAGTTGACGATATTTCATGACGTGGCGAAAGCGCTCACGTCATCGCTGGACCTTGATTCAATCCTGCAAACGATCATGGAGAAGATGGGGGAATATTTCCGTCCGGATACATGGTCGCTGCTGATGGTGGATGAAGGGCACGACGAGCTGTATTTTGCCATCGCGGTGGGCGATAAGGCCGAGGCGCTGAAGAACGTCCGGCTGAAAGTCGGCGAAGGGATCGCAGGATGGGTAGCTAAACACGGAGAGGCGAGGATTGTGCCGGACGTGCGCAACGATCCGAATTTCGCCAGCCGGGTGGACGACACGACCAAATGGGAGACACGGTCGATGATCTGCGTGCCGCTGCGCTCGAAGTTGCGGGTGCTGGGCGTGATCCAGTTGGTGAATGTCGACATGGAGCGGTTCAAGGAGCCGGAGTTGTTCTTCCTGCAATCGCTGTGCGACTACGCCGCGATTGCAATTGAGAACGCGAAGTGGGTCGAGAAGATACAGGAACTGACGATCACCGACGATTGCACCGGGCTCTACAACGCGCGACATCTTTATAAGACCCTTGAGACTGAGGTGTACCGGTCTTCTCGATTCGGGTATGAGTTCAGCATCCTTTTTATTGACCTCGATCATTTCAAGACGGTGAACGATACGCACGGGCACTTGATCGGGAGCAAGCTCCTGGCGGAGATCGGGTATCTGATCAAAGCGCAGTTGCGACTCATCGATTTTGCGTTCCGCTATGGCGGGGACGAGTTTGTGGTGTTGCTGCCGCAGACGGGGAAGGATCAGGCGCTGGTGGTGGCAAAGCGGTTGCGCGATGCGCTGCGCGCGAGTGCGTTCTGCCGGGAAGAAAGCTTGAATCTGAATGTGCGAGCATCGATTGGAGTGGCGACGTATCCGCATGACGCGCGGTCGGCGCATGATGTGATCCGGCAGGCCGATGGGATGATGTACATGGTGAAGAATTCCACGCGGGATAACATCGGCGTCGCGCAGCGGGGAATGCTGCAGGAGTAGGATTTCCGGGCCTCAGAGTTACAACCACAGCGCTCCGATTCGAGGTTTGCCCTTCTCGCTGAGGGCTCTGAGTTCGATGCAGCTTCGAGTTGGATGAAATCGGTGCATAACAACTCTCCGGCGGAATCCTCGAGTTCGATCCCGATCGTTCAAAGCATACCTACATCTGTTCGCGTATGGCTCTGGATTTGCCTGACTGCGTGGGCAATCTCCTTCTTTCTTCCCGCTGCAAAAGTGAATCGGAGTGGAGGGGGAAGGTCCGCTCCGGGTTGGGAGATCGCGTACGATGCCTTGATTCTTTTCGTCGTTCCCGTGAAAGGCGCTTACATAGGGATTTTCCCGGCGCTCTGGACGGTGTTCATCAATCCGTTCATGTTGTTGGCTCCGTCGCAGATTAAGCGGATGGAGAGAGGTTTTGAGCACGCTTCTTCTGTGTTTACCAATCCACCGCGGTGAATGGAACTTTACTCCGGAGCAGCCAGAGCGTGCCTCAAGCACTCCGTCACGGAGTTCGCACGTGGTAGATCCTGAGAAGATCCAACCCACCACGATCAAGCTCGAATCGTTACCAAATCCATCGCTCAAGGCAGAGCCGATAACCTTCTCGACTCGAGTGTCAGTGCCCCGCGGATCCACACCCAGGGGGACTGTAAGCATTACGGACGGCAAAGAGACTATTTACCGCCTGCACACAGATGGTGGCGTCGCGAGTGTTGCTACGAATGTCTTGTCGATCGGAGAGCATTCGATGCAAGCGCGCTTTGTCGCTGATACGAGCGAACTTTATGTGGGCGACACAGACAATTTGGTCCAGGTCGTGAATGATCCGAAGGACCGGGAAACACGAACAGTTCTGAGTTTGACGGAGCAGCATCCGGGGCGAGCGCGGACCATTGGGTTTAGCCTCAGAGCAAAGGTGACCGCAGAAAAAACAAGCACGGTAGCTGCGCCGGGTTCTGTGGTTCTCACCTCCAGCGGTGGATGGAAAATATATTTGCAACTCGACCAGAACGGGGAGGCAACGTTGTCAAGTTCGATACCGGAAGACCGGTGGAAGGGGTATCACCTTCAAGCGTTCGACATGGGCGGAAAAGGATTTCAAGCGAGCGCGTCCCACCTCATTCTGGAGTAGTCAGGCTACCTCCAGTCGGCAGCCCAGGTCTTAGTCTTAATTCGGGGACTGAGCGGGCTTGGCTGTGTTGGTCTCGTTGTTCTTCCTATCAGGCTTCCAGGAATTAGGGTTCTGCGGGGCTTTGGGGTTCACGCCGAAATCCCAGACGTAGAGGTTCATGGCGCCCTTCTCGGCCATCTCTACTACCGCATATTCGCCGGGGGCGAGGTCTTCGGTGGGGGTGAGTTTGAGCCATCCGCCCTTGATGTTGTTGACGGTCGTCTTGACGGCGTGCTGCTCGTGGGAGATTTTGCCGCTGACCTGGCGCTTGACGCCGCCTACGATGCGTTTGTTGCCTTTGACTTCGACGTGAAGGATCAGGAAGCGATCGAAGCTTGTGGGTGGCTGCCCGGCCTGCGCAGGTGGTTGTGGCTTTTGTGGCTCGGACGGGTGGGAGGCATCGGCTTGAGCTGCGGGCTCGGGTGGCACGTCTTCGAGCTTGATGTAAATCGCGGGCACGTCAACATGGGACTGGATGGCGGCGTGAGTGCCATCGAGTTCGATGGTCTGCTTGAGTCCGGCAACGGGATTGATCGTGCCCTTAAAGATGTTGACCTTAGTGTTGCGGTTGATGTCGCCGGCGGTCTGACTGATTTCGACGAGTTGGGGCTCGCCTTGAAAGTTGTCGAGGAGGAAGACGCCGGAGTCTTCCGGGAGGCGGAGGCCGGGCGCGACCTCGGGCATGGGGACGTCGGTGCGTTCGAGTTCTTTATCGAGTTCGACCGCGGCGGGCGAAGAGGCCTCGGCGACGCGATCCTTCTCGTATCTCTCTGTGGCGGGCCAATCGACTAAGGCGTTGGGGAGTTCTTCCCAATCTTCACGTTCGGTGCTGTAGTAGCGGACGCGATTGCCTTTCACTTCGTATTTCGTGACGAGCTGGTAGGAGCCATCTTTGAGGATGAGGCGGCGGGGAGTGTCCTGGGCGAAGGACGCGGCGAGCAACATGATAACGGCGAACGCGAGCGAGGTGAATCGGGGAAGCATTCGTTTCATTATCGCGCTGGGCGTGGGCGGAGTCGAATCCATTGTGGACGTTCGGATCGCCGTTTCAGGCATCCCTCCGGGATGCGGCTGATGTCTGACGAGCCTTCCCGGCGCTGAAAGAGCCGGGCTATTTTCAGGCGTCCTGCGGACGCGAAACTCCGTCGCGCTTCCGCAGCAGAGCAAGGCAGGCGAGACGCCTGCCCCACAGCCGGCCGGGAGGCCGGCGCTACGACCGCCGTGGACAGACTCGTGTCAGGGGTTTACCGGATGACGGCTGGGGAGATGCTTGTAGTATGCTGATGGGCTGATTATGAAGCACGAACAATGAAACGCAATCTTCTTTTCTCTTCCGGGCTGTATCTCACATGCATGGCGGCGGCGCTGGCGCAATCGGGGCCGGCTCCGGTTGTCAGTCCTGTCAATGGCGGGCAGGGTCAACCTGTTTCTTACGCGTCGGTGACCCAGCTGAACGGGTTGCTGTCACAAATCGAAGCGGCGTCGAAGGATACGCAGACGGATTTGGGGAAGCTGCGCATCGAGAGGTGGAAGACGGACGGGTCCTATAAGAAGCAAGCCCTGGGAAACGTGGATTCGATCCAGCGGAATCTGCAGGGAGCGCTGCCCGAGATGATTACGCAGCTTCGCAATGCGCCGGAGGATTTGCCGCCGACGTTCAAGCTTTATCGAAATCTTGATGCGTTGTATGACGTGCTGCGCAACGTCACTGAGGACGCGGCAGCGTATGGGTCGAAGGACGATCTGCAATCGCTGTCGAATGATCTGAGCGCGTTCGAGGGGACGCGGAAGCAGCTGGCGGAGCGCATCGAGAATCTGTCGTCGTCGAAAGAAGGTGAGTTGACGCGGCTGCGGGGGCAGTTGAAGACGCTGCAGGCGCAGGTGGAAGCGGCGCCTCCGAAGAAGATTGTGGTGGATGACACGGAGCCTCCGAAGAAACCGGCGCCGAAGAAGAAGCCGGCGGCGAAGAGTACGACGCCTCCGGGAACGAAGCCGGCTGCGGGGGGTACGCAGACACCGCCTGCGCAGCAGCAGGGGCAGAGTAAGCCGCAGTAGGAGTCGGCGGCGGACATCGGACCTCGGACTAGTCAAAATCCCCACCCTGTCTCGCAAAAAACGCGAGACAAGGATGGGGCACCGTCGCGATACTCTGATGGGGCAGTTGAGAGACTTTCTTCTCAAGAAACCCTGAGAGCTATACATCGGGCGAATCTGGTAACCTTCCCAACGCATCTAGATCGCGCATCTTCTGTGCTGCAAGTCATGAATTCTCACGTGCACATTGTCGCCATCGTGTTTGGCGCTGCCATCCTCTGGGCGGTGTTGCTGGATGCGTTTGAGACTGTGGTGCTGCCGCGGCGGGTGCTGCGGAATTTCCGGCTGACGGCGTATTTCTACCGGCGGACGTGGATTCCGTGGCGCAAGATTGCGAGCCGCATCAAGCCGGCGTCGCGGCAGCAGAATTTTCTGGGATATTTCGGACCGCTCTCGTTGATTTTGCTGCTGGGGTTTTGGGCGGCGGGGCTGATCTTTGGATTTGCTCTCATTCAGTATGGGATTGGGGGTCATGAGCAGCTCAGCGGGGAGCGGCTCAACTTCGGCAAGATTCTTTATCACAGCGGGGAGACGTTTTTCACTCTGGGATACGGCGACATTGTGCCGACAACGGGCGGGGCGCGGGCGCTGTCGGTGCTGGAAGCGGGGATGGGGTTTGCCTTCCTGGGCGTGGTGATCGGGTATATCCCGGTGGTGTACGCGTCGTTCTCGCGGAGAGAGATTCAGATTTCGATGCTGGATGCGCGCGCGGGATCGCCACCGGCGGCGGTTGAGTTACTGGTGCGGCTCGCGGGACGAACGGAAAATCCGGGGATGGATCAGTTGGTGTTGGACGAGGTGCTGCGCGATTGGGAGCGCTGGTCGGCGGAGTTGCTGGAGTCGCAGATTTCGTATCCGGTGCTCACGTTTTTTCGATCGCAGCACAGCAATCAATCGTGGGTTGGAGCGTTGACGACCATGCTGGATGTGACATCGCTGCTGCTTACCGGGATTGAGGGAGTACATCCTGGGCAGGCGAAACTGACATTCGCGATGGCGCGCCATGCGGCTGTAGACCTGGCGCAGGTAGTCAACGCGAGGTACGACCCGGCGGCGCCGGAGCGGTTAACGGATGCTGAGTATGAAACGCTGCTGGCGGCGCTGGAGACGGCCGGGTTGAAACTGCGCAATGACGACTATGGGCGGGAAAAGCTGGCGAAATTGCGGTCGATGTATGAGCCCTATGTGCACTCGACGGCGCGGAATCTGATGCTGAACTTACCGCCGTGGAAACATCCGGAGAAGGTGCGCGATAACTGGCAGGCGGGGCCGTGGGATCGGCTGATTCAGGCGCGAGGTTTAGCGGTGCTGGGGCAGAAGCCGCGCGCCACGTTGCAGGTTGGGGATCTGGATCATTTTTGAGGGTTAGAGTTTCCGGCGCTGATGACTCAGCTAACGGGCGCGAGCTCGCCTGAAAATGCTCGAGGTTCGCTGCGGGCGCGATGGAATCAAACCTATCTCTATGTCGAGAAAAAGACGCGCGAATGCGCCGTGCCAGTTGGGCGAAGAGCAGAGGGTCCAATCCCGATCGGGGCCGGTTTCGCTGAGATCGGTTTCATTTTGGAAAGTCTCAGGAGCAGTTCTTCAACTTTGCGCTGCTCATGCCGGGGGGGCAGGTTGGTCTGTGTCATAGCCCTTATTCTCTCACGTAGGTGAAGAGAGGAGAAGCGGCATCGCACCATTTGCTAGGCATCATCTGTGGAAATGTTGAAATATTCCGCAGAATGGTGGCGGGCAGAAAACAGGGCATGCATTCGCATGCCCTTATTCCCTTTAGTATCAACGTCTTGACCTAACGGTCGCCTTCGGGTTGGCCGGTGCTGGGATTGAGGAACAGGGCGCCATTTTCGCGGTTCCTGGTGAAATCAAACATCTGCGAGATCGAGTTGGCAATTCCGTCGAACGAGCCCTGGCCGATGCGGGTTCCGCCGAGCCAATTATCTTCGACGAAGCGGATGATCGAAGACTGGTCGGTCACGGTATGGTCGACGAAGTTCCTGCGTGCCCAGGGCGAGACTACGAGCAGAGGCTGTCTCGGTCCATAACCGCAGCGGCCGAGAGCGTGCTGGTTCGCAGGGTTCACACCTGGAAGAGCTGTGAGCGCATTTCCGCAGGCGCCGGGCGCGGTGAGAGTGTCGGCCGGTCCCGTGGATGTGTTCATGATGGGACCCATCAGGTGGTCGTACCAGCCATCGGAATCGTCATACATGATTACAACCGCGGTGCTGTTCCAGGTGGGCAGCGCTTGCAGGAAGTTAATTGTGTTGACGATGAAAGTCTGCTCGTCCAGCGGATCGGAATATCCGGCATGGCCGTCCTGGTAAGCGGGGGCTTTGAGGAAGCTGACGGCGGGAAGATTCCCGATGGAGGCGGCAGCGAAGAAGTCCAGCACGTCGTACTGATGGTTGGCGGGCCCGGCGTTGCCGATCTCAGCCAGCGAGGCGGGACGCGTGTGCGCCAGATTTGAGGTGGAGGTCCAGTAATTGAAGAAGGAATGGTGTGGAATGTAGTCCTTCGTAGGTCCGGCAAGACCGGTGGAGGTGCGGTTGCATCCAGTGGAGCCGTCGGGGTTGACGATGTTCAGGTTGAAGCCGCCCATGAACGATCCCCAGGTCACTCTCGCCGCGCTGAGCAGGTCGCCGATGTTCTTGCTCCCCATGGTGATCTGGTTGCGAGTTGGGGCGGAGCAGGCATCACCAATCGGATCGGGATCGCCGATTACGGTCAGCGAACCGTCGCTACCTCCACTCACTTCGTTGCTGGTGTGGTTGAGAGTTGCGGTTATGCCATTGGTCTGGCCGGAGACCAGATTGATAACGCCCGGCGTGGAAGGGCCGAACGTGGTGCTGTAAGAGTTGTCGCTCATGGCGAAGAACTGGGCGTAATTCCACAGCGCGGTGACGGTGTTGCCGTCAAAGTATCCCATTACCTCGTTGCCTCCCGAGCTGGTGTCCGTGGGAAATAAATCCATCACGCCAGCGTCAAACGCAGCCTGCTCGGCGGGTGTAATCGTGATTCTGGTCGGGAGTCACGGCCTGCGAGCGGTCCAGGCGAAATGGATTCGAAGCTCCCGCACCATTGGCCGGATTGAGATTCGGATTACGGGTCAGGAGAGCGCCAGTCAGACCGTTGACGGTCGGCGTACCAGGAAACGCTTTGAATCTGGGTTCACCAGATGGGTTGGTTGCGTTCGGATAGGTTGCGAAGTAGTGGTCGAATGAAACGTTTTCCTGAAAGATTACGACGAGATGCTGGATGGGCGTTGCGGTGGATGCAGCTTTCTGCTCAGGCTTGGAAGCGGCGAATGCGGGCAGCGTGCTGGGTCCGAGCGCCGCCGTCAACGACATCAGAATCGCCACGGACTTGCGAAGGGTTGCGTTTAGTTTTTTGATCATTATTTTTTCTCCTGGGCCCCGCCGGCCAACACCTGGAAGGGACGCATCCTCACCTGCGGCGCGCGGGCACCGGTTTCCGGATTTCGGGGCGGAAAGTAAACATATCTGCCGAATGTTGCGCTTGGGTTGCAGAAGGATGAAGGGAAGGTGAAATGACAATTACATCTGTGGAAAAGTGCAATCGGTTCGGCACGGCTAGAAACACGTCGATCAGGTCTGTCTCAGCGGGACGCGTTATAGCCAGGAGTCGCGGATGGGATGCCAGGCCGCGAGGCGGGAGCGGAGGTCCTCGTAGTTTTCGACGGTGCGCGGAATGTGCAGTTCGATGTACTTGCCGTTACTGCCGCGTCCGTGAATGTACAGGCCGTGTTTGGGAACTTCGCGGATATGAGCTATGTCCTGGCGAGCGAAGAAAATCTTCGCGGGCGACATCCCGAAGGGGCGATTTTGGGTCTGGGTGATGCGCTCATCGTCGAGTTCGATGCGAAGCGATTTCAATGTGGATGTTTGGAACCACAAGGCTGCGGAGACGATTGTGAGCCCAACCATGGGCCTAACCATCTCTTGGGCGGAAAGGGATTGGTGTCCACCTAAAAAACAGAAGCCCACCAGCGCAGTACTGAGCGGAACTCCTACGAACAGCGTGATCACGCCAGCGATGACCCGGTGCTTCTGAAGTTTCACTTGCTCTGGCGGGATGGCATAGACGCGCGACACGATCGGCATTATTCCTCGACGGCAACGACCTGCTCGATCAGCGCGTCTTTAGCGAGGCCTTCTACCGATCCCTTTTGGTCGACGCGGTAGATTCCGCTGCCGTTCGAGTAGAGGACGGAGCCATCGGAATAGAGGTCATAGCAGAGAACGCCTTTGGCGACGACTTCTTCAGTCGAGCCTTGGCGGCGGATCAGTTCCCAGCTTTTCGGGACTAGCGCGGGAGTGCCGTCGTCGGCGCGGTCGGCGGCCTTATCGGCATCGAGCATGTTGCCCCAGACCATCATCTTGCGGATGTCGGCGTGTTTCTGGCGGGCATTACCCGTGGTAGTCAGGGTGTTTCCCGTGTAGCGCACGGTAAAGAAATTCAGGAACTGAAAGAACGCGTAGAGCAGACGGAACGGGAGGAGAACGAGATCGAGAACGGCGCGCCACGGACTGGGCGGCTGATTGGGGTTGCGATAGGGGCGGCGGATGTAATAGAGCGTGCCGTCGTTTCCAAGCTGCGGTGTGAGCAGGTCGAACCTGGGGTCCTCGGCGAGCGTGGTTACGGTGCCGGCTTCGAGATCGAGTTTGTGGATGGCGAATGGAGCTTGCGTGACGGCGAATCCGGAGCGATTGCGTCCGATGGCGGAAGACTGGAAGACCAGTTCGGGGAGGGAGCCGGGAACCCAATGCGGGGCGTCGTCGATGGTGTCGCCTTGAGTGACGTCGCGCATGTCGGTGCCGTCGGAGCGCATCACGGAGATGCAGGATTGGCCGCCTTTACGCTGGACCACGCACGCCAAAGAATCTTGTGCGGGGCCTGCGGCGAGGCGGCGCACGCGGAAGTCGGCGGTGTGTAGGAGGCGGAGTTCGTCGGTGGCGCGATCGCGGAGAAGGAAGACTCCGCCGATGTCATCGGTCGAAAGGCTGTAGAAAAGTTCGCCGCGCTTGCAGCCGGAGCTGATGCCGGTAATGTCGACGCGGATGTCGGTGGGATCGCCGGGCTGGCGTCCCCAGAGAACGCCTCCGGACATGAATTTCGCGCCGGTGCCCTGGGTCTTCCAGGAGTTGCGATTGTGAATCTGGGCGGCGCGCTCGCGGACGGATTCTCCGAATTTGCTATCGATGGGGCGGACGGGATCATCGCCGAGTTTGAGGTGGAGCTGGCCTTGCGACAAATACGCGTAGGAATGGCTCATGGCTTTCCAAAATCCTAGCGGATGGGAAAAGCGCAATCTAGATTACTTTCGAGAGCGACGTTTGCGGGTGCCAGCGTGCGTTCGTTGCGCGGTTTCGCGGCGAAGCTGCGTGCTAACATTGCGGCTTCTCAGGATTTGTTGGATGCGGCGTATTCACCTGGCTGTGGGCATTTTGGCACTGGCCGCCTTTGCTGCGAGCGGGCAGGTGATGCTGCGGCACGTCCCACCGATGCATCTGCTGGGAGATGATGTGCGGCTGATGTACCGGTCGCGGCACATCTATCTGCTGGGAAGCGGGATCGCGAATGTGTTGCTCGGACTTTATGTGGTGCCGCGCAGGGAGTTGTGGCAGCGAGGCATTCAGTATGCGGGATCGTTACTGTTATTGGCGGCTCCATTGTTGTTGGGACTGGCGTTCGTGACGGAAACGGGGCATGGGCTGGATCCGACGTGGCGGAGTGCTCGTGGGTTGCAGGCGATGGTAGGCGGGACGTTGCTACATTTTATTGTGGCGGCGCGGCGTGAGGATGCTGGGGCATAAGATCTCTTCCTTGAACACGGGTCTATGAAACATACAGGCGAAAACGTGGTGCGGATTGAGGCGTTGGCGTTGAACGCGCTTGCGGACCGGATTGCGGGGCCGATGGCGAGCGCGTTTCAGCGGGCCGTCGACTTGATGTTTTGCTGCGCGGGGCGGGTGGTAGTGTCGGGGATGGGGAAGAGTGGGTTGATCGCGCGGAAGATTGCGGCGACGCTGAGTTCTACGGGAACTCCGGCGTTGTATCTGCATCCGGTGGAGGCGTTGCACGGGGATTTAGGGATGGTGGTGCGGGGGGATGTGGTGCTGGCGTTGTCGGCTTCGGGGGAGACGGAGGAGATTCTGGCTCTACTTGCGACTATTAAGCGGTTGCAGGTGCCGTTGATTTCGATGACGGGGGATGAGATCTGCGGGAATGCGTCGTTGAAGGACGGAAGTCAAAATCCCCACCCTGTCTCGCAAAACGCGCGAGACAAGGGTGGGGCACGCTCGGGGATTTCGACACTTGCTTCTGCGGCTGATGTCGCTCTCGATTGCTCGGTGGCGAGGGAGGCTTGTTCGTTGGGGCTGGCGCCTACGGCTTCTACTACTACCATGCTGGCTTTGGGGGATGCGCTGGCGGTTACTTTGAGTGAGCGGCGCGGATTCAAGGAAGAAGATTTTGCCAATCTGCATCCGGGGGGGAAGTTGGGGAAGCGGCTGGCGCGGGTGGAGGCACTGATGCATTCCGGTGACGCCCTGCCTCGCGTTACCCCGGCGGCTCGCATGGCGGATGTGATTTATGAAATGTCGCGGAAGAAATTGGGAGTGACGGCTGTGGTTGAGGGCGAGCGGTTGGTGGGGATCATCAGCGACGGGGATTTGCGGCGGCTGCTGGAGAAGCGGGGGAAGGTTGTGATGGATCTGACGGCGGGGGAGGCGATGACGCGGGATCCGAAGACGATCGAGGCCGGGGAGTTTGCGGCTACGGCTTTGGCGGTGATGGAGGAAAAGAGAATTACGTCGTTGATGGTGGTGGATGGAGCAGGGAAGCTGGAAGGGATTGTGCATCTGCATGATCTGTGGGGAACGGAAATGATGTGAGCGGGGGATAAGGATGGGTGGGAGGGCGAGACGCCCTCCCACACAGCCGCCGGGGACGCCGGCGCTACGGATGTTGCCGGCTTTCGGCTGGCGGATTTCGTTGCGAGCTACAATAGGCTGCATGTATCATTACGATCCCAATACGGCGCTGGAAGAACTCACTGAGGATGCGACTTTGCCGAATCCTGTGCATGTGCGGGATATGATTCTGCGCAGGAAACTCACAGCGGACAAGTCGCTCGAGCTGAATCGGCTGTTTGTGGAGTATCAGAAGTTTTTTGGGGAAGCGCAGAAACTGGGGAAAGAGATTTTGAAGCAGCTGACTGCTTAATTCCTGGTGTCGGGCAGCACCTGGGGTCTTGCTCCGGGGCCTGGAACCCATACCCATCTCATAAGTACCTCAGGAGGATCAGAGACGAGGCGAGATGGAGCATGCCGAGAAAGTTCTCGGCGTGACGTTCATATCGAACGACCAGACGCCGGAGGTTCTGCAACCAGGCAAACAGCCTTTCGATTTTCCACCTGCGGTGAGTTCGCGCGCAAGAGCAGTCATGACTCGTCATCACGCCGCAGCGAACCCATTGCTGAAACCGCCTGTGACAGGTCTGGAACGACGGGTATCGGTCGGGGAGATCCGCTCAGGGTGCGCCAGTCCGCCACACCCACAGGACACCGTTTAGGACGGATCGGCGACTCTTCCAAGGTCGGCCTCTGCCATCCCGTCGTCTCCTTGGTTTCGGAATCAGCGCATCGAGGGTTTTCTGCTGTTCGTCAGTTAGATCACGTGGATGGGGCATTCCTGTGTTGATGCCGTTCGAGCTCACGACGCAGCGCTCGGTGACGGCGTTCCTAGCAATCATAAGTTAGCTGGATTTGGGTCCGAGTCGCTCGTCCGCCGCAAATCGCTATTTCAAGAGATGTTCTTGGCCGCGTGGACCACAATCGATGTGCCGGGAGCGAGTTCATCGCTTGCAGGCAGCACGACCTGATCGCCGTCTTTGAGATCTCCGAAGACCTCAGTTTTCCCGTCTGCGGTCGCGCCCGTCTTTACGTCCACCCACTCGGCTTTTCCATTCTGAACTCTAATCACGAACGTGCGCTGCAGATTCGTGGTGATGGCTGCGGCGGGGACAAACAGCGTCGCATAATCGCGCTGAACCGGCCATCGCACGTTCGCAAATGTTCCCGGAGTAATCTGCGCGTTGCGCACATCAAGTTCGACGGCCATGGTGCGAGTGTTCTGATCGATGCTGTCGGAGATCCGGGCGACGGGTGCATGGAAAAGCTGCCCTGGAGAGGCCGGAACTGTGAACGCAACGGACTCTCGTTCGCGAACTCCAGTAACGTATTGTTCTGGCACTGGCACAACCAATCGCAGCCGGCCGATGTCCTCGATTCGCAATATTGGTAGGGCTCCGGCTTGCCCGGAGGAAGGTCCGACCAACGCGCCGGGATGCAAATTGCGTTCGGTGACCACACCATCGAACGGCGCTCGAATTTCCAAGTAAGATTCAAGCTGCGTCACACTACGCGAGGCCTCTTTCGCAGCCAGCACGCCGTGCTGAGCCGCTTCCACTTGGGCACGGTCGGCGGCTGTGGTTTGCTCCGCCCCAAGCAAATCGTTTCCGGCAACAACCCCAGGCGTTTTTGCGGCTGCCGAGAGATGCACATACGTGCTTTGATCAGAAATGAGCTTCGCCTGAGCTGCTGCCAGATGCGCTTGCGCAATCTGAAGGTTTGCCTCAGCCTGCGATCGCTGCGCTTGCAACTCGGGAGCAGAAAGCTGAACCATCAACTCCCCGGTTTTCACGTGCGATCCGCGATCCACCAGAACCTTCTCGATGAATCCTGTCACCTTGGGAAAAATCGCGACCGCTTCGTAAGGATTCGTCTGCGCTGGAAGCGATAACGTGGTGTTCAGCTTCTGCGATTCCACTGCCACTACGTTCACCGTCGGCGATCCACTTGAACTTTGAGATTTCGGAGACGCTTGCGATTCGGATGTTCGTGCACATCCGACTGAGATCATCGCGGTCAAAGAGGCGATGGCAAGCAACGAGCAACGCAACCTCATTCATTCACCCCCGGGCCGAAGCAGTGAACTCCGGATCGTCCGGGTCCAAGGTCGGCGACTCTAACGAGGCATGCCGCTGAACAATAGCAAAGATCGTCGGCAGAACGAGCAACGTAGCGGCGGTGGCAAACAGCAATCCCCCAATCACTGCGCGGCCCAAGGGCGCCACTTCTTCGCTGCCTCGCCCTATGGCGAGCGCCATGGGAATCATTCCGGCAATCATGGCGAGGCTGGTCATCAGAACGGGCCGCAGGCGTTCGCCGGCCGCATTTCGCGCCGCGGTTGCCGCATCTTGTCCTTCTTTGCGATTCTTCTCCGCAAATGTAACCAGCAAAATCGCGTTCGCAACGGCGACGCCGATCGCCATGATCGCTCCCATAAAACTCTCCAGGTTCAGACTGGTTCCGGTGATCAGGAGCACGATTACGACACCGACCAGGACGGCGGGCGTAGTTGATATTACGATGAGCGCAAGGCGCACGGACTCAAAATTCGCCGCCAATATAAGAAGGATGACGAGGATCGCCACACCCAATCCGACAACGAGATTTTCGAAGATCTGGCTCATCGCGCTGATTTGTCCGCGCACTTGAACGCTCACGCCTCTAGGTGGAGCTCCCGCCCGTGAAATCGCGTTATTTATCGCACTGTTAGCCCGCCCCAGATCTACTTTCGAGAGATTGGCGGAAAGCGCGATCTGCCATTGTCCGTTCATACGATCCAGTTCACCCGGGACGGTATGGGAGCGCACGGAAGCAACTTGATCCACCAGCGGATCAGCCCCGCTCGAACTGGAGACAGGAATGGTCTGAATATCCTTGATGGAAGTCATTTCCGGCTGTGGAATCTGCACCTGTACCTGATAGCTGACGCCCGATTTCGGGTCGCGCCAATAGTTTGGAGCAACGAATCGGCTCGACGCCGTAGCGGAGACGACCGCCTTCGCCACGTCGTCGGCAGTGGTTCCCAGTTGACCAGCCATGACGCGGTCTACGTCCACAGAAATCGTCGGATAGAGCAGCGGCTCCTCGTACCCGAGGTCGCGCAACTCGCTCACGCGAGAAAGTTCTTGCTGCAGTTTTGCTGTGTAATTCGCCACATCGTTGTATTGGGGACCGTGTACGGCAACCTCGATCAACGACGGCGTGCCAAAATTAAAAGTTTGACCAATGAGGTCGCCCGGATCGAATGAAAAATGCGACCCGGGAAATTGCTGCGGCAAAACGGTGCGCAGTTTATCCTCAAGCTCGCGCAACGAAATCGAAGAACCCGGCTGCAACGCGACATTCATCACCGCTTCGTGAGGCCCGCTGGTCCACAGAAAAACAGTATTAATGGGATACGAGGACCCCTGCATTCCCACATAACTGAGGGTCGCCTCGATATCGCCGGGACCAGCTTCACGGTTGATCACGTCTAGCACTTGTCGCGTCAGTTGCTCGGTGACCGGAACGCGCGTGCCATCGGGCGCGTCGAAACGCAGTCGGAACTGACTGGCCGCAGATGAGGGAAAAATCTCTCGCGACAAACCCGGCAGGATGAATATCAGCACGATGGCCGCGATCACTCCATAACCAGCAAGCAAGAGCGACTGCCGTTTCATGATCCGGCTCAGTGTTGCGAGAAATTTCTGCCGAAAACGGTCGAAGCGCTCATCGGCGGAATGGTGTGCTTTTACATTCTGCGGATTCAAGATCCAGTTCGATAGCACCGGCACCAGGGAACTCGATAGCAAGTAGGATGCGCCCATGGACAAACCCACAGCCAGCGAGAGCGGTACAAACAAGGCGCGCGCCGGGCCCGTCATGAAGAACGACGGCAAAAATACCGCCAACACGCTGAGCATCGCCAGCAAACGCGGAATCGCAACTTCACCGCTGGCATTCAACACAGCCCGGGCTTTCGGTTCTCCTTGCGCGAGGTGCACGTGAATGTTCTCCATCAGAACCGTGCCTTCATCCACGAGAACGCCAACAGCCAGTGCCAGCCCACCCAAGGTCATGATGTTAACGGTCTCGCCGACCGCCCAAAGCGCCACTACTGCAATCAACAGGGCGAAGGGTATGGTGATCACCACAACGAGCGAACTGCGCCAATCGCGCAGAAATAGCAGCAGTGTCAGTCCCGTGAGGAGTGCGCCGAGGGCGCCTTCGCGCAGCACCGAAAACAGCGCATCCCGCACATACTGCGACTGGTCAAACTCATAGGTGAGCTTGATGTCTTCCGGAATCAGTGACTGAAAGTTCGGCAGGCTGCGGCGAACCTCGTTTACGACCGTAATCGTGGAGGCATCCGGGCGCTTGGTAACCGGGATATAGACGGTTCGTTTGCCATTAATCAGGGCATAACCCGCCAGGATGTCGGAAGAATCGGCCACGCTGCCAACATCCCGCAGATAAACGGCAGGCCCGGCTCCCGTTCGCAATGGAATATTAAGCAAATCCGAGATCTGATCCACCGTCGAATTGGTCGTGACAAGCGTCTGATAGTTGCCAATATTCGCGTTCCCGGCAGGTTCAATGCTGTTTCCTGACAGCAAAGACTGCACAACACTATTCGGCGACAGACCGTATGCATGTAGCTTATTCGGATCGACACTGATCACGATCGTGCGCTGGTTGCCGCCAAACGGAGGAGGCGAAGACACGCCCGGCAAGGTCGCAAACACGGGCCGCACGCGATTCAAAGCCAAATCCTGAATTTCCCCTAGAGTTCGAGAGGGGCTGGAAAAAACGAGATATCCGACCGGAAGAGTGCCAGCGTCGTAGCGGATCACGAATGGGGAAACGGTTCCCGGCGGCATGAAGGCGCGTGCACGATTGACGTAGGAAATCGTCTGAGCCAATGCTTGGCTCATATCTGTGCCGGGATGAAACGTCAGCTTAATCAGCGCGTTACCTTGGATCGATTTCGCCTCGACGTTCTCAATGCCGTTGATGTAGAGGAAGTGATACTCGTAGTAATAAGAAAGAAATCCTTCCATTTGTTGCGGGCTCATACCGCCATAGGGTTGAGCCACATAAATGACCGGGAGATTGAGATCGGGGAAGATGTCGATGCGAGTGCGCAGCAGCGCGAGAATGGAAGAGAGCGCCAGCGCGGCCACGATCACAATTACAGTGATCGGACGTCGCAATGCCATCCGGATTAGCCACATAGAACTCGCTCCTCTACGTCATTCACATGCCTAGGGGCTGTCATGGGCAGGCGCCTTCAACATGTCCAAGAAGGGCTGCAGATCGCCCTGTGCTGCTGCCAAAGTGAACAAACTCCGCCAAACGTTCACCCGAGCAATCGCATCGTCGCTTTCCGCACGAGCCAGCAATCCCTCGGCATCCGCCACTTCCACAATCGTCGTTAGACTCGCTTCATACCGGGTCTTCGATTGACTCTCTGATTGACGCGCTGCCGCAAGTTCAACAGGGGTCTGCTCTGCGATCAGTCTTGCGCTTTTGAGCGCAGCCGTTGCGGCCTGCGCTTGTCCCGTTAGGTCCTGAATGGTTTTGTCGTACAGCGCACGCTGGGAATTTTCGTGCGCCTTGGCGATCTGCTTTTGCGCGTTCAGATTCTTGAAATCGAAGACGTTTGGAAACAGCACGGTGGCGCCGGCGACCCAATTGCCGGTGCCCGGAGCCAGACCGTTCCAATTGCCAATGTGCGACCCGTTCGCCGGTACTTCGCTGCCTCGCGCGAAGCCTTCGCCCTGAAGGAACAGTCTTGGATAATCGGTTTTGCTCAGGACCTTTTCCTGCGCCTGAATCTGTTGCACGGTTGCCATCTGTTGGCGCGCGATCGGATTTTCAGCAGGAGCAAGATTCGACGGCGAATCAGAGGAAGGAAGCGAGACGAGAGTTCCGGGGGCCAGCCGAATCTCCGTCCCAGCTATTCCCATCAGCGCTGCCAGGGTCGCGAGATAGTTTTGTTCCACCTGTTGCGCCTGATAGAGCTGAGTTTTGGCAAGCGCCAGTTGTGCATCGGCACGGGAAGCATCAACTCCGGGCCGCAACTGGTTGTCCACAAGCGTGTGAACCGACTGATCGAAAACTTGCCAGCGATTCAGGTTTGCTTCCGCGGCTTTCGTCGCCAATTGGGCCGCGACCGCCATGAGGTAGTAGTTGCCGACGGCGGTCGCTACGTCGAGTCGCGTTCGAGCGACATCGGCTGCCGATTTCGCCTCCGCCGATTTCGCTAGTCCCACCATGGAGCCCCGCAGTCCAAAATCGAACGGCTCCCAGGAAAACAGAGCGGCCGTTTGGCTTCCCCAATAGCTTTGTGCGCTTGAGCTGCCAGTCGGACCTTCTACTGTTGGTGTGATCGGGGTGCCAAGCCAAATTCCGGGAACCTGGTTCTGTGTGGCGCGGCTGTCTTGATAGACACCACTTAAAGCTGGGAGATACTGGGCTCGCGCAAGACTCACGCCGGCATGGGCTGCGCGAAGGTCCTCAAGTGAGGCGCGCACTGCCGGATAGTGCTGCAGGGCATAGCCCACCGCATCTTCGAGTGTCAGCGCCCTTGGCCCGGAATTGGTTGTCTGAGCTGCCGACCGTGCGGGCATCAAAAGAACGAGGAAAAGTGCGACCGCCGACGCTCTCGGGATGCAGACGCCACAATTGCTCCTCACAACGATGCCCCCTCGTGCTTAGGGTTCGAAACCTTCTTGTCGTAGGTCGTACGCTCTCGTTTGCCAGCGTTCCGCGCTCGCTCTAAGCCACTCTTTCCTCGAAGAGTTCACTGAATAGCTCCTGTACCCGCCGCTTTGCCGTTGCCAAGGCCTTCCGGCCCTCTGCCGTAGCGCGGTAGACTCGCCTATCGTTGCGAGTACGTCCCGACCGGGAGCGTAGCAAGCCCTTCTTCTCCATCGAGTGCAGCAGCGGATAGAACATCCCCGGGCTGACCTTGTACCCATGGCGTCCCAATTCTTCAATCATGCCGAGCCCAAAAATCGGTTTTTGGACAGCGTGATGCAGCACATGTAAACGTATTAGGCCCGAGTACAGTTCTCGATGCTCTCCCAGAGGATCGGTTATGGAATTGAGAGGCATAGTCTAGATAAGTTGACGAATCTAGATACTATACTGGGAAGAGATGCGGTCGCAAATGGTTGTCGACGAAACGGCTCAACCTCGCGGTTTATGGCCCCGTCGCGGGGTCAATACTGAGCAGTCAGCAAACCGCCGGTAGCGGATTTATGAGATGGGTTAGATAGGTTCTAAAGAGCTTTAACCCTGAGGCACGAAGGTTCACTAAGGAAAGCTAGGCGGTGCTCTACGGCCTACCTGCAATATTGAGCTCGCGGCTCGCTTTGCTCCGCCGGACAGCCGAGGCGGCTGTCGCTACGTGAGGCGATCTCGCGCCATCGTTTACAATCTAGGATTCTTCTTTCAATCGAGAACTCAACTATGCATCGTTGGTCAGAGTTGTTTATTCCTACATTGCGCGAGGCGCCTGCTGACGCAGAAGTGGCTTCGCATAAATTTCTGGTGCGGGCGGGGTATATCCGACAGCTTGCGGCGGGGATTTATTCCTACCTCTTTTTAGGGAACCGATCGTTCAACAAGGTCATGGGCATTGTGCGTGAGGAGATGGACAAGATCGGGCAGGAGTATTACTTGCCGGCGCTGCATCCGCGAGAGGTTTGGGAGGCGTCGGGGCGGTGGGCGCAGATGGGCGAGAACCTGTTCCGGTTGAAGGACCGTAAGGGCGCGGAGATGGCGCTGGGGATGACCGAGGAAGAGGTCATGACTTCGATCGCGTTGAAGGAATTGCGCAGTTACAAGCAGCTGCCGCAGATCTGGTATCAGATTGCGCCGAAATTTCGCGATGAGCCGCGTCCGAGGTCGGGGCTGCTGCGGGTACGGCAGTTCATGATGAAGGACTCCTATTCGTTCGATATCGATGCGGCGGGGCTGGATGTTTCTTACAAGAAGCATTACGAGGCGTACTGCCGGATTTTCGACCGCTGCGGGTTGAAGTACATGGTAGTGGAGGCGGACTCGGGGGCGATGGGCGGGAAGGAATCGCACGAGTTCATGGTGCGGACTCCGGCGGGAGAAGATCAGATTGTGAGCTGCGACGGATGCGACTACGCGGCGAACATGGAGAAGGCGACATCGAAGCTGGAGCCGTGGGGCGATCTTGCGCCGGAGGGTGACGGCAAGCCGCTGCCCGTGCATACGCCGGGGCAGAAGACGATTGAGGATGTGGCGAAGTTTCTAGGAGTATCGCCGAAGAACAAGATCAAGACGCTGGCGTATATGGCGGAGGAGAAAGACCGGGCGGGCAAGACGAGCAAGTTGCGCCCGATTGTGGTGTTGATGCGTGGGGATCATCAGCTGAATGAAGCCAAGCTGAACGCGACGGCCGGGACGTTGCCCCGTCCGATGGAAGAGGGGGAGATCAAGGCGCTGTTCAAATCTCCGGCTGGATATCTGGGGCCGATCGGGATCGAGTGGGCTCGGGACCTCAAGAAAGATTCGGACAAGCCGGTGCTGCTTGTCGACAAGGCGCTGGAGGGGCGGGCGAATCTGATTGCGGGCGCGAATAGAGAGGACTATCACCTGAAGAATCTGACGCCGGGGAAGGATTTTCATCCGACGGCGTATGCGGATTTGCGGTCGGTGACGGCGGGGGAGGCTTGTCCGAATTGCGGGGAGCCTTTGCGGATCGATACCGCCGTGGAGGTGGGGCACATCTTCAAGCTGGGGTATCGATATTCGGAGTCGATGGGGCTGCGGGTGCTCGACAAGAATGGCAAGGAAGTGATGCCGATCATGGGGTGTTACGGGATCGGGATTGAGCGCATTTTGACGGCGGCCGTCGAGCAAGGGAATGACAACGACGGGTTCTGGCTGCCGACGGCGATTGCTCCGTTTGAGGTCGTGGTGGCTCCGGTCAACGTGAAAGATGAGGCGGTGAGGAACGCAGCGGAGGACATCGCCAAGCGGCTGGAGGCCGCGGGATTCGACGTGGTGCTGGATGACCGGGATGAGCGGCCCGGAGTGAAGTTCAAGGACGCGGATCTGGTCGGGATCCCTTTTAGAGTCACGGTGGGAAAGAAGGTTACCGAAGGCACTGTGGAAGTCGTTTTACGCGAGACTCGCGAGGTGCGCGATGTTACGATTTCGGCGATAGTGGAACATTTTCAGGGAGTGCTCCGGCGGGCGGGATGAAGGTAGTTTCCGGTCCCGCGGGAGCGGATTGTGGGACATGGGAACAGTTAAGGCAATCATCGGGTTTCTCGCGATCATCGCGGTGATCTACTGCGGCTTTCAGATTATTCCGCCGGAGCTCACGAACTACTCGTTCCAGGACGATCTGCGGAACATCGCGATGGTGGGCGGGGCGAATCCTCATCAGACCGACCAGGAACTTATCGACGCCATCATGAAGAAGGCGCGGGAGCACGACATCTCGCTGGCGCCAGAGCAGATCACCGTGCAGCGTATCGGCACTCCGGGCGCGCCGGCCGTGTTCGTGGCGGCGGATTACAGCGTGCCGGTGAGTTTGCCGGGATATTCCTTCGCGCTGCATTTCACACCTTCCAGCGGAAATCGGCAGCTGTAGGAAGCCAGCACTTAGCAATCAGCACTTGGCATTTAGCTAAAGGCTGATTGCGGTTTTTGTGCGAATCATCAAAATCATCCTCGCACTGATCGTGTTTGCGTTTATTGCGAGCACGGTGTGGCAAGTCGCGTCCTGCGAAATAGCCAATTACGAACTCAAAGACGATTTGAAAGATATTGCCTCGATGGGTGGGGCGCGGATCGGGCTGTCGGCGCAGCAGTCGGATGATGACTTGCGCGCGACGGTGATTCGGAAGGCGGCGGGGCATGACATTGGGTTGGAGGCGGAGCAGATTGCAGTGAAGCGGTCGGGGGCGGTGGAGGCTCCGGTGGTGGTTCCGGAGGTGAGGTATCAGCGGCGGGTTTTGATGCCGGGGTGGCGATGGTGTTTCGGTTTGCGGCTAGTAGTGGGGGGTGAAGCGTCGCGCTTCTTCGGTGGTGCAGAGGTCTTGTTGACCGAGTTGAGCGGGACTTGGGCGCGCTCGCTTCCCCCTCGACTGGGCTCGGGGTGGACAGCCGAAGGCGGCTGGCCCGCATCTACTTCTTCGCCATCTTTGTTCTCTTTGGCATTTGTTTTTCTGTGGGGTGCGTCGCTACTGGACGCTGTGGAACGCCCCGCGCCAGGAACTTGCGCTGGGGGCGCCCCGGACGAAGGCGTCCGGGGCTACACAAACAACTTTGGGCTACACAAAAGCCGGGGTACACAAAACATGTTCGGGGCTACGCACTTTGGGGGTGGGGAATGACGTTCGTAACCTTGTCACTACGTTACGCGCGACCTAGGATCGGCGTGGGATCGGAGTTTCTGTGCGCTCCTTCGGGGCGCTGCCCAAGAGATTCCTCAAAGAGAAATTCGAGCGCGAATTGGAGATGGGATTCGCGGGGCGTGTGCGTAATTTGACGTGGAGGCGGTTCATGACGATGAAGGCTCGGGCACTGTTGGTTGGGATCGTGATGCTGGCGGAGATGTGGCTTGTGGGGTGTGGCCACTACAACTGCGGGGCAACGTTTGGGGCGTCGAGTTGCGCGGCGGGCAGCGGCGGGCTGAACAATGGCAACGGCAGCAACACCACGGGAGCCGTGTATCTTTTCGTGGCGGATGCGGGCGGCATTCAGGGAGAGGTTCTGGATCCTACGGCTGGGACGATCAAGACCATACCGGGCGGGACCGTTTCGGTAACCTCAGGGAGTACAAATGCTCCGCAGAGCGATTTTATGGCGGTGGCTCAAGGCAAGTATATGTACTCTGGGTATTCCACTTGGCTCGGGGGCACCATTTACGGCTGGTCGATCACGGGGGGTGGAACACTCAACGCTATTACAGGCGTACAGCCACTTTCGGCCCCTTACCTGGTGGGCAATTTTCAGATCGGGTCGCAAGCGATGATTACGAATCCGGCCGGGACTCTGCTCTTCGCGCTGGATCAGACGAACGAACAGGTTTATGTCTATACGATTGGCACAGGCGGAGTTTTGGCCCCCGCGACCAGTTCGCCGATGGCATTGCCCCCCGGATTCAAACCGTTCAACTTGGCGATTGACGGACTGGGGAAATACCTTTATGTCAGCAACGATGTGTCATTGAACACCACTGAGGTCGCGACCTACAGCATCGGAAGTAATGGCGCGCTGGCGGCAGTAGGCACTCCAATTTCGTCGCCGATACGGCAGATGCAGGGTGATGCCTCCGGCAAATTCATGATCGGGACGAGTGGCGGGTTCTTCTTCAACAACGGAGATAACACCCTCTATGTGGGGGCCATTGGTCAGTCAGGAGCACTCACCGTGACGACCACCACAATCACGGGTGTGCCGGCGGGCGTGGCAGTTCAGCCGAACACGGGTGGGAACATTGTCTATGCCTTTGATTTCCCAAGCAGCACCGGCAATGGCACGATTGAGGGCTTCCAATTCGATTTATCAACTGGTGCTCTCACTGCCATCGCGGGGATCACCGCCAGCGGTGCGAATGGAGAATTTGACCCAAGTGGAAAGTATCTCTTTGTAGTCGCGGCCTCAAATGGCGTGGCGAGTGCTTTGGACGCATACGACGTAAGCGCCAGTTCTGCGCTGACTACACCAGTTGCTACTGTGGGCTGGGCTCCGGGAGGGTGGCAGCCGGTGGACGCACAGTAGGTTCTGATGTTGGCGGTTTGGAGACCCGCATGTACTGCGGGTCTCTTTTCGTTTGGGGTGGCGGGGGTACAATGGTGGGACCGCCTACATTCGTCATTGGGAGTGGTGTGCCGGGAGGGAGCGGCGTGGGGGATGAAGCAGATTCCTCCTTGCTCGCTGCGCTCGCTTGTCGGAATGACAAAGATCTTGGGTGACGGTCGTTTGTCGAAATTACAAGGATTTTGGGTGGTGCTCGCTCGCGGGAATGACAAGGATTTTGGGTTTGTGCGTGGGAGTTTTGTGCTGGATCGCGGAGTATTCTGACTACCAGCGAGAGTCAAAATCCCCACCCTGTCGCAAAGTGCGCGACAAGGGTGGGGCACCCTCGAGTTTGGATTCGAATTACTTGGAACTGAGTTGCGCGACGGGGTTAAACCTTTTTGCGGCGGGGATCGTCTGAATAGGATTGGGGTGTAGGTCGAAACTGTGGCTATCAAGATCAGAATTCCGAAGAGTGGCGGGGAAGGCGGCGGAGCGACGACGATCCGCGGGTTGCCGCGCGATCCGGTATTGCGGGCGGCGCTGGTGGCGTTTCTGGTGCTGGCGGTCTCGTTCACCATTGTTTTTTCCTACTTCTATATCAAGTACGACCGGATCATCGAGAAGCGGTTCCGGACGCCGGTGTTCGCCAATTCGGCGAAGATTTATGCCCTGCCGCGGGTAGTGCGCGACGGCGAAAAGATTGACGCGAAGCAGATTGCGGCGGAACTGCGCCGGGCGGGTTATTCCGACAAAGAGGGCGATTCGAATCTAGGCACGTTCCACCTGATGAAGGGCGCGATCGAGATCACGCCCGGGTCGGAGTCGTATCACGCGCCGGAACCGGCGAAAATCACCTTTGAAGACGGGCAAGTGTCGCAGATCATGAGCCGGGGCAGCGAGCTTTCGGCCTACGAACTGGAGCCGCAACTGGTGACGGCGCTATTTGACGCGGAGCAGCGGTCGAAGCGGCAAGTGGTGAAGTACGACGAGATTCCTCCGGTGATGGTGCAGGCGGTGCTGGCGATCGAGGACCGGCGCTTTTTCGAGCACAGCGGTGTGAACTACCTACGCATGATGGAAGCGGCATGGATCGACGTGATGCGCGGGCGCCACGATCAGGGCGGGTCGACGATCACGATGCAGCTTTCGCGCGGATTCTTCCTGACTCCTGAGAAGACGATCAAGCGCAAGCTTACGGAGATGCTGATCGCCGAGGAACTGGAGCACAAGTTCTCGAAGCAGCAGATTTTCGAGTTTTACGGGAACTGGGTGGATCTGGGGCAACGCGGCTCGTTTGCGATCAGCGGGTTCGCCGAGGCGTCGAAATCCTACTTCAATAAAGATTTGAAGGACATCACGCTGCCGGAGGCGGCGCTTCTGGCGGGACTGATTCAGCGGCCGAGTTATCTGTCACCGTACCGGCATCCGGAGCGCGCGATGGAGCGGCGCAATGTGGTGCTGGAAACCATGGTGGAGACCCACGCCATCACGCGCGAGCAGGCGGACAAAGCGAAGGCGGCTCCGCTGAAGCTGGCGCCTCCGAACGTGGAGGCGAGCGACGCGCCGTATTTTGTCGACATGGTGCGCGAGCAACTGATCGGCAAATTTAGTGACAACGAGTTGAATGACTCGTCGTATCGCATTTATACGACACTCGATCCGGACTTGCAGAAGGCGGCGGCGCAGTCGGTTGAGATGGGCATCAAGCTGGTGGATGAGCAGGTCAAGAAGCTGCGGACGAAAAAGGTAAAGGTCGGGAAGAAGTTTGAAATCAAGGTGGAGCCGGGGCCGCAGGCGCAAGTGGCGATGGTGGCGATTGATCCGCATACGGGGGCGGTGCTGGCGCTGGTGGGCGGCCGCGACTATGGATGGAGCCAATTGAATCACGCGGTGGCGAAGCGGCCGACGGGATCGATCTTCAAACCGTTTGTGTATGCGGCGGCGATGAATACGGCGTTGGATGGATCACCGAACGTGATTACTCCGGCGTCAACCGTGGTGGATGAGGCCTCGACATTTGCGTATGGGGATTCGATTTACGAGCCGCGCAACTACAAAGAGGAGTATCACGGCGAGGTGTCGCTGCGATATGCACTCGCGATGTCGCTGAACAATGCGACCGTGAAGGTTGCGGAGCAAGTCGGGTATGACAAGGTGGCGGACCTGGCACGGTCGGCGGGGATCGCGTCGGTGAAAGCGACTCCGGCGATGGCACTGGGGTCGTATGACGCTTCGCCGATGGACATGGCGGGGGCGTACACGGTGTTTGGGAATAACGGGACCCGGCTGTCGCCGATTCTGCTGCGGTCGGTGCGGACGAGCAAGGGTGACGTGATTGCGAACTACAACACGGATCAGAAGCCGGTGATGGATCCGAGGATTGCCTACGTCATGACGAACATGATGGAGGGCGTGATCAACAACGGGCTGGGATATACGGCGGTGCGGCTGCGGGGATTTACGCCTCCGGCGGCGGGGAAGACCGGGAGTTCGCACGACGGGTGGTTCGCGGGGTATACGTCGAATCTGTTATGCATCGTGTGGGTGGGGTATGACGACTACAGCGACTTGCGGCTGAGCGGAGCGCAGACCGCGGCGCCGATCTGGGCGGAGTTCATGAAGAAGGCGGCGGCGTTGCCCATGTACTCGGATATGAGGGAGTTCTCGCAGCCGTCGGGTGTTGTGGATGTGCAGTTGGACAAAGCTACCAACCGGCTGGCAACACCGAGCTGCACCGATGACTATACTTCGGCGTTTGTGGCGGGGACCGAGCCGCGCGATACTTGCGAGACGCAGCAGGGAATCAAGGGCTTCTTTACCAAGATGTTCGGGGGAGATAAGCCGGTGATGCCGGCACAGACGGCGCAGGATCCGAACGCGAATGCGGACCCGAAGAAGAAAAAAGGGTTCTTTGGCAAGATTGCCGGAATTTTTAAGGATGACAAAAGCTCGACTCCGGTGTCTAAACCACCGGACAGTGGGCCGCACTAGGCGGACCTTGGATTCTAGACCTCGGACCTCAGGCTCTAGTCTTCAGGTTTTAAGGCCATGAACTTGATTTTCTGGGCCGAGCGAAATCCTCGCCGGGGCGGCTTGAACTGTGCCAGAATAGCTGCAACAACTGGGGGTGGCCTATGGCACTCTACCCGAAAGTTTTCTTCGTTTCTCTCCTCACTGCTTGCGTTTTCACCTTGACGTCCGTTTCGTGGGCGCAGGTTTCACACGCGGCCGAACCAGTGCAAGTCAAGCCACCGTTGCTGCGGACGATCGATCCGCCTTCGAAGGACGCGACGGCCTCCGATCTGGAATCGCGTGCGGACGAGTTGCACGCGCAGAAGCTGTATTTTGATGCGATTGATTATTACCGGGCGGCGCTAGGGAAGATCAGTGGAGAGCGTCAGGCGAAGATCTACAACAAGATTTGCCGGACCCAGTTGGTGATGACGCGGTGGCACGATGGGCAGAAGAGCTGCCAGCAAGCCATCAAGGCCGACCGCAAGCTGCCGGATCCGTACAACAATCTTGGCGTTGCGTACTACGAGGAAAAAAGATATGGGGCGGCGATCAAGCAGTATCACAAGGCAATCGAGTTGGATGACAGCGCGGCTTCGTTTTACAGCAATCTAGGGGCGGCGTTGTTTGCGAAGAAGGATTTTGACAAGTCAGCCCAGGCGTATCAGCGCGCGCTGGAGCTTGATCCTGATGTATTCGAGCGGAGTTCGCGGCAAGGTGTGCAGGCCCAGGTGCCGAGGCCCGAAGATCGGGCGCTGTATGACTACACTGTCGCGAAACTCTACGCCAAGATGGGTTTTTCGGGGCGGTCGCTGGAGTATCTGCGCAAGGCGATGGAAGAGGGGTACAAGAATTTCAAGAACGTGTACACGGATCAAGAGTTTGCGGAGCTGCGGAAGGATAAGAGGTTTACGGAGTTGATGGCGTTGAAGACGCCGGTTCTGCCGGAGTGAAAGAGATTGAGTAATTGCGGAATTTGGTCATTGGGTAATTTGGATCAAAACCCCGAGTTGTATCTCTTCAATTACTCAATTACTAATTTCCCAATTGCTCAATCGTCTTGTCTCACAGAAATGTTTTCGCCTCGTCTGAGGCGGGGGGATCAAACACAACATCGACTTCAATGGCTGGTCGTAGGCGTCGTTTTGTCTGTTTCGGTGCTGGGGGGATGGAAATGTTTATGCACTGATGTAAATAGTCTGTTTGAAATGTAAATCGAGGTTAACATCCAGGTTTTACAAAGCTTTACAAAAATAGACGGAACTTCTTCCGGATACGGTGTTTAATTTTTTCAACATACTCCTGAAAACAACAGGGTGAGTAAGGAGAAACGGTAGCCCACTGGAACGCTGACCCGAGCACGCCCCAAGCAAGCTTTCCGGTGGGTTTTTTCATTAGCCATCAGCCTTCAGCTTTCAATCAAATATTAGCGTCGTGCAGTTCCGAGGTGTTCTATTGCGCGCCTTGCGTGCAACCCCGGACGAGGCTTCCGGGGCTACACTTTTTATTGGACGGTGGGGCTGCGCTCGCCGATGTAGGCTTCGACGATCTTCTTCCATTTTCCCTGGGCTTTGAGGATGAACTCTACGGCGTCCCGTAGGGCGCCTTCGCCTCCGGCGTGGGGAGTGGTGTAGTGGGCTTCTTTCTTTACTTCGGCGCGGGCGTTCTTTACGGCGATTGCCAAGCCACCGGCGCGCATGGCGGGGAGGTCGATGACGTCATCGCCGACGAAGGCGGCTTCGTCGAGGGCGACTCCGGCTTCTTTGACGATTTCCTGGAAGGCCGTCGCTTTGTCCTGTATGCCCTGGCGGACGAATTCCAGTTTGAGATCGCGGGCGCGGAGGGCGACGGTTTCCGACACGCGCTTGGTGATAAGACCGGTCTTGATGCCGGCGAGGCGGGCGAGGGAGATCGAGGTGCCGTCGTGGGCGTGAAAGCCCTTGGCTTCGATCAGGGATTGGCTTTGAAAACCGAAGCCGCCGTGGCCGCCCTGGTTGGCGGATTTTTCGAGAACACTTTGTGACGCGCCTGGCGGAGCGGGGAAGATGAAGAGCTTGCCGTCGGTGAGGACTCCGTCGACGTCGAAGAGGAGGAGTTTGATTTTGCGGGCGCGAGCCTGAGCGGAGAGTCTTTTGGGCATCGACGGGATTGTATCGAATTTCCCGGGATTGCCGAGCATGGTGGGACTCGACGCGGGCAGTGTTCAAAAAACTTCTGTACGCACCTTTGATTGGCGCACATCCCACGGGGAGTTTGTTGGAGAGGCGGTACTTGCAGACGCCGGAGTCTGGAGAGCCGGGTGCAAGTACGCAGCTTTATGCCGTTGGTATTTTGGGCTTGCGTTTAGAAAGGCGTTGACTGTTACGCGATTTGGGCATCATTATTCGTCCGCCGGAGGGAGTATCGGTTTACCGATAATCCCGCGTCATGTTGGTCCTGGACCCGGGTTGGAGACGAAACAAGATTCATTGAACGGTCTTGAAGATTATCGATTCGGCGATCACAATAGCTGGCAGCTTAAGTCGTACTTTCGAGTGGGGCGCGGGGACGAAAAAGGGCGAAAATAAGCGGTGGTTTTATTACTACCGTTATCTGGCGAAGCGGGGGAGAAGATTACAAAATGCAGCAGTCAGTGCTTTGATTTGGCTGGGGTAACTTTTTCGGAACATCGATGATGAGGGGATCTAAATTCGCGGTTCTCGCAGTGGTTCTTGCCTCGTTGCCACTGACCGGAGTGTCGCGACCCGCACAGCAACGTGAGCGGGCACTGTGCTGTCTTTGCATGTGCCATTCGGTGGACGAGGGTCAATGCGCGCAGGTTTGCGTCAACATGCAACATGGCACGAAGGTCATCGAAGAGCCTGAGATGAAGGCCTGCACGAAAAGCTGCGTGCGACATGGGGTCCGACAGATCTTCTTCTCGGAGGATGGGACTCAGTTCACTATTACGCCTGCTCTGACCAAATAGGTGTTCCTTCTAATCAGAGCCGAAATAGTTTTGGCCGGCTGTCCTCACATTCCGCTTTCTTCCGTCATCCACGTCAACCGGATTTCCTTTGATCATGTTCGCTTGGAGCGTATTCACAGCGGACCTGTTTTACGCCCGCGCCAGGAACTTGCGCTGGGGCGCCCCGGACGAAGGCGTCCGGGGCTACATAAGCAATGGGCGAATGGTTGGCGAAAATCGGGTTTCGGACTAGAATATCTTGATGCAGTCTGTACCTGCCTCTCTCTCCTGGGCACATCCTCTCGTGGCGGAGTGGTTTGTGCAGCGATTTGGTACGCCTACTGAGCCTCAGGAGCAGGGGTGGCCGCACATTCTGGCGGGGCGGACTACGCTGATTTCGGCGCCCACCGGGTCGGGCAAAACTCTGGCGGCGTTCCTCGCGTGTATTGACCGGCTGGTGCGGAAGGCGCTGGCGGGACAGTTGTCGGATCGGACGGAAGTCCTCTATGTTTCTCCGCTGAAGGCTCTCGGAAACGATATCCAAAAAAATCTGGAAATTCCACTGGGGGAGATTCTTGCGCTTGCGGGGGAGCGTGGGTTTCTGATGCCGGAAATTCGGACGGCGGTGCGGACCGGGGACACGCTGCAGCCGGAGCGGCGGGCGATGCTGAAGCGGCCTCCGCATATTTTGGTGACCACTCCGGAGTCGCTATACATCCTGCTGACTTCGGATAAGAGCCGGGCGATTGTTCGGGATGTGGAGACGGTGATTGTTGACGAGATCCATGCGGTGGCAGATGACAAGCGGGGGGCGCATCTGGCGCTGTCGCTGGAGAGGCTGGAGGCGCTGACCGCAGATTCCTCGTCGCTTTCGCTCCTCGGAATGACAAAGGAAGGGGAGTCAGCGTCGGCTTCGATTAACCCGAGAAAGAAATCCCGACTTGTGCGGATTGGGTTGTCGGCGACGCAGAAGCCGATTGAGCAGGTGGCGCATTTCCTTACGGGTACGGGGCGGCCTGATCCTGTTGTGGTTGATGTGGGTCATAAGCGGAAATTGGATCTTGCGGTGGAAGTTCCGCCAATGCCGTTGGGGCCGGTGGCGTCGAACGAGATGTGGGACACGATTTATGACCGGCTGGTGGAGTTGGTGAGGCAGCATCGGTCGACGCTGGTGTTTGTGAATACGCGGCGGATGGCGGAGCGGATTGCGCATCAGTTGGGCGAGCGAATCGGGGAAGAGAATGTCGCGGCGCATCATGGGAGCTTGTCGCGCAAGCTGCGGCTGGCGGCCGAGAGGAAGCTGAAGGAGGGACAGGTTCGCGTGTTGGTGGCGACGGCGTCGCTGGAGTTGGGAATTGATATCGGGTTCGTGGATCTGG
The DNA here is from genome assembly GCA_963836945.1 of uncultured Acidobacteriota bacterium. Lineage (GTDB taxonomy): Bacteria > Acidobacteriota > Terriglobia > Terriglobales > Acidobacteriaceae > Sulfotelmatobacter. Next base: position 21,377 of record CAWILL010000010.1, on the reverse strand, counting down.
TGGTGCAGATTAATTCTCCACGGGCAATTGCGGTGGCTTTGCAGCGTGTGGGACGGTCGGGGCACTGGCGGGGAGCGGTGCCGAAGGGAAGGTTCTTTGCGACGACTCGCGATGACTTGATGGAGTTAGCGGCGCTGGTGCGGGCGATCAAGCTGGGGGATCTGGACCGGCTGATGATTCCGGAGTCGCCGTTGGATGTGCTGGCGCAGCAGATTGTGGCGGCTTGCGCGGCGGAGGGGCCGGTGGCGGTGCGAGGGAGACGCCGCCAAGATCGCGGCGAGACAGCCGGCCTGGAGGCCGGCGCTACGGAATCCCGGGCGGGAGCGGCCGCGGCACACGAAGGGGATGGGTGGGACGAGGATGAACTCTTTGCTCTCGTGAAGCGGGCTTATCCGTATCGGAATCTTACGCGGGAGAAGTTTGATTCGATTCTCGAGATGCTGTCGGAGGGGATTGCGTCGCGGCGGGGGCGGTATGGGGCTTACATCCATCGCGATCGGGTGAATAGGAGATTGCGGGCGCGGCGGGGGGCGCGGCTGGCGGCGATCACTAGCGGCGGGGCGATTCCCGACAATTCTCTTTATGCAGTGGTGGCGGAGCCGGATGGGGCGATCGTCGGAACCGTCGATGAGGATTTTGCAGTCGAGAGTAATCGCGGCGACATCTTCCTGTTGGGGAATTCGTCGTGGATCATTCATCGCATCGAGACGAATAACGGGCGGATGCTGGTGCACGATGCGCACGGAGCGCCGCCTAGCGTGCCGTTCTGGCGAGGGGAGGCTCCGGCGCGAACGGAGGAATTGTCGCAGCATGTGGGAGAGCTGCGGCAGGTGATCAGCGATATGCTGCCGCGGACTTCACCGGTGGGATTTTCGGCGACGCAGTCGGAGGTGGCGGCGGCGGTTGCGTGGCTGAAGGAAGAATGCGGGCTGGATGATTCTGGGGCGGAGCAAGCGATTGAGTACATCCTGCAGGGGCGGGTGGTGCTGGGTGCGGTGCCGACGCAGAAGACGATTATTGCGGAGAGATTCTTTGATGAGGGCGGCGGAATGCAGTTGCTGATCCATGCGCCGTTTGGCGGGAGGATCAACAAAGCCTGGGGATTGTCGCTGCGGAAGCGATTCTGCGTGGGATTCAATTTTGAGTTGCAGGCGGCAGCTACCGACAACGGGCTGAACATCGCGTTGGCGGAGCAGCACAGCTTTCCGCTAGGAGATGTCTTTCACTTTTTGAATGCGGACACGGTGCAGCCGATTCTGGAGCAGGCGGCGCTGGATTCTCCGATCTTTGGGACGCGCTGGCGGTGGGATGCGAACCGGGCGCTGGCGTTGTTGCGTTTTCAGAATGGCAAGAAGGTTCCTGCGCAGATTCAGAGGATGCGGTCGGATGATTTGCTGGCCTCGGTATTTCCCGATGCGGCGGCATGCTTCGAGAATATTGAAGGGGAGCGGAAGATTCCGGATCATCCGCTGGTGGGCGAAGTGATGAAGGATGTGCTCACCGAGGCGATGGATATTGAGGGATTGAAGACGGTGTTGCGGGGGATGGCTTCCGGGGAGATTCGCGTGCTGGCGGTGGACACGCCGGTTCCGTCGCAGTTCTCGCATGAAATCTTGAATGCGAATCCGTATGCGTATCTGGATGACGCGCCGCTGGAAGAGCGGCGGGCGCGCGCGGTGGAGATGCGGCGGGTGCTGCCGGAGTCGGTGCTGCAGGAAGTGGGCGGGCTGGATCCGGGAGCGATTGCGCAGGTGCGGAGTGAGGCCTGGCCGGATGTGCGGGATGCGGATGAGTTGCATGATGTGCTGCATACGCTGGTGGGGCTGCCGGAGAATGTGGCAAGTGTGGGACGCCTCGCTTCCCTCGGCGGGGCGGACGAAGGCGTCCGCCCCTACACGAGCAGTGGAGAATGGGACCACTTCTTCGAGAGATTAGTTAGCCAGGGGCGGGCCGGGATTGCTTCGGCGGATGGGCGACGGTATTGGGTGGCCGCGGAGCGGGCGCGATCGTTTCAGGCGCTGTTTCCGGGGGCTCGGTTTGAGCAGAGTTTGGCTGAGGTGGAGACCGGAGAGATCTCGCGGGATGAGGCGCTGCTGTGTCTTGTCATGGGTTGGATGTCGGCTGTTGGGCCTGCTACTGCTTCGCAGCTTGGGGATTTGCTCGGGCTTCCGGGTTCAGATATTGAGAAGGGGCTGCTGCGGATGGAGGCGGCTGGGACTGTGCTGCGTGGGTCGTTTACGGGCCCAGGCGGTGCGCGGGCGGGAGCGCCCACGCCACACAATCCTGTCGAGCTTCGCTCGACTGGACAGCCGGGGGCGGCTGTCCCCACATATTCCTCTCACGAAGCTGAGATTGAGTGGTGTGAGCGGGGGCTTTTGGCTCGCATACATCGGCTGACTGTGGGGATGCTGCGGAAGCAGATTGAGCCGGTCACGGCGGCGCAGTTCTTGCGGTGGTTGTTGCGGTGGCAGCATGTGGCTCCGGGATCGCAGGCTGCGGGCGAGCGCGGGACGATGGAAGTCTTGCAGCAGTTGCAGGGGTTTGAGGTTCCGGCGAATGCGTGGGAGCGGCAGGTGCTGGCGCGGCGGGTGACGGATTACGATCCGAAGTGGCTGGATCAGCTTTGTTTGACGGGAGCGGTGGGATGGGGGAGGTTGTCGCCGCATCCGGCTACGCTGGAGACGGGCGCGACTTCGGACGGGGCGGTGCCTCGGCAGCGACGAGTCATTCCTACCAGTGTGGCTCCGATTACGTTCTTTGTGCGCGAGGAAGCGGATTGGATGGGGGTACGTCAAAATCCCCACCCTGTCGCACAAAACGCAACAAGGGTGGGGCACCCTTGGGATGATGATCCCCATCAGGCGCGCGGGTTGAGTAGCAGCGCGGCAGTTGTGCTTGAGTTCCTGAAGGCACGGGGGGCATCGTTCTTTGCCGATATTGTGCGCGGGACTGGGAAATTGAAGGCAGAAATTGAGACGGCGCTGTGGGAGTTGGTGGCGGGCGGGCTGGTGACGGCCGATGGGTTCGATAATCTGCGGTCGCTGATCGATCCGAAGCGGAGGGCGGGACAGGGGAGCGGGCGCAGCGTGCGTCCGAGGCACAGCTCGGGGCGGTGGGCGCTGCTGCATGCAGATGCGGCGGTGGAGCGTCCGCGGGCGGTCGAGGCGGCGTGCTGGATGCTGTTGCGGCGGTATGGGATCGTGATTCGCGATTTGTTGGCGCGGGAGGCGAATCTGCCGTCGTGGCGCGAGTTGTTAATGGCTTTCCGGCGACTGGAAGATCGGGGAGAGATTCGGGGGGGAAGGTTCGTGGATGGATTTTTGGGCGAGCAGTTCGCGCTGCCGGTCGCAGTCGAGTCGGTGCGGTCCATGCGCAGCTTGCCGTTAAGCGGGGAGACGATTACGTTGTCGGCGGCGGATCCGTTGAATCTGGTGGGGATCCTTGTGCCGGGGGAAAGAGTGCCGGCGATTTCGGGCAGGACGGTCAGTTATCGGGATGGGGTGGCGGTGGTGGCGGAGTTGAATCCGGTGGTCGGCGAGGCGGCGGGGTAACCACTTGGGGCTAAAGCCCCTTTTATAGGATACCAACGCGGCCCTAGAGGGCCGCTCTGCCACGGCACATCCGGCAGGCGTCTCCCGGTCGGGCGGCGGGACAACGGCAGCGGCTTCTACGCAGAATCGTCTGCCAGAATCTCTACACAGAATCTCTACACAGAATCAAGAGCGGCTCTTCGCAGATCGTGCGGCGAGGCAGGGTATTCCACGAACGCCGCTTTAGCTTTAATGGTCCCCCTTTTCGGCACAAAAAAACAGAGGCTCGATGAGGGGGTCCCCCGAGCCTCTGATTTTGGCGTTGATCGGCTAGAACTTCTCGAAAAGCGCTTCCCCCATCGCTTTTGCCGAGCATCCGCACTCTGATAGATAGCAATTCGTATTCCAGTTTGGTGGGGTGGCCTATGTTTTTGTTATACGGGTGGAAATGGTGATCCTGCAATGACTTAGCTTGGAGCTGTTTGATTCTCAGTACCGCTCGGGGAGATGCATCGATGAACCGAACTATCTGAATAGATAGTCGGGCTAGCCGTTCGGATATTGAAAAGGGTGAATGTGGCTCATGCAATTCGAGCCGGGCTGTGATAGAAGTTTCTGCACCCCTTGGGAGACTCGATTGCGGCCCAGACTACTGGTGATTGCGGGACCCTCGAAAGACCTGACCATTCCGTTGCCCGACGGAGAAGCCACGATTGGCCGCGATCCGGCGAATGTGGTGGCGATTGTCGATCCGTCCGTTTCCCGAAAACATTGCCTGCTGCGGCGCGAAGAGGACGGGCGGTTTTCGATCAAGGATTTGGAGAGCAGGAACGGAACGCTGGTGAATGGAAATCCGGTGAAGGAGCAGTATCTCCATCATGGGGACGAGATTGCGACCGGGGATTCACTATTTCTGTTCCTGCTGGACGAGGAGGATCGAGCAGCATCCGCGAGCCAGGTCGAGTTCGACGACGGGCAGCCTATGGCGGAGACGCGGCTGATTCATCCCAAGGAAGCGGTGTATCTGCAGCCGGACCGGTTGCTGAAGGAACTTCCGGCGACATCGCAGGTGGGGCGAAACCTGAATGCGCTGCTGAAGATCAGCCGGGTGCTGCATGCGATCCGCGATCTGGAAGAGTTGCAGGCGCAATTGCTGGACTTGATCTTCGAAGTCGTACCAGCGGGCCGCGGCGCGATTCTGCTTTCAGACGGCGAGGGCCAGGAATTCAATTCGCTCTACGCGCGAACGCGGCAAGGCGGACAGCCGCAACTGGTGCGAGTGAGCCGAACCATTGCCAGGAAGGTGATGAAAGAGAATGTTGCGATTCTAGGCGTGGACATCGCGTCGAGCGGGAATCTTCGGGAGGTGGAGAGCCTTGTAGCTTCTCACGTCCGGTCTCTGGTATGCGTTCCGCTGAGTGTTTTTCAACGGATGATCGGATGCATCTATCTCGACAGCACCAGTGCTGTGAACCGTTTCAATGAAGAACATCTGCAACTGATGGCGGGCGTGGCGGGAGTTTCGGCGGTGGCGCTGGACAATGCGCGCCGGTTGCAATGGCTGGAACAGGAGAACCAGCGTCTCTTGACGGAAATCAGGCAGGACCAAAGCCTGGTGGGAGAGGGCGCGCGGATGAAGGAGATTTTCCAGTTCCTGGCGCGAGTGTCGCCGTCGGACTCGACGGTTCTGATCGAGGGCGAAAGCGGAACGGGAAAAGAACTGGTGGCGAAGGCGCTGCATCGGAACAGCCCGCGGGCGACCAAGCCATTCGTCGCGATCAATTGTGCGGCCATCCCCGAGACACTTCTGGAGTCCGATCTATTCGGACATGAACGGGGCGCGTTTACCGGGGCGGCAACGCAGAAAAAAGGACGGCTGGAAGTTGCCGATGGCGGAGTGGTGTTCCTGGACGAGATCGGAGAACTGGCTCCGGCGCTGCAGGTGAAACTGCTGCGAGTTTTGCAGGAGCGGGAGTTTGAGCGCGTGGGTGGGACGCATCCGATCAAGGTGAATATCCGGCTGATCGCGGCAACGAATCGCGATCTGGAAGACGCGGTGCGGAAGGGAGAATTCCGCCAGGATCTTTATTACCGGCTGGCGGTGGTGAAGATGACCATGCCTCCGCTGCGTGAGCGGCGGGAAGATATTCCGATGCTGACGCGGCATTTTGTGCAGAAATATGCGATGCGATGCGGGGTGAAGGCGAAACCGATTTCACGCGAGGCGATGGCCGCGCTAGTCCATTACGAGTGGCCGGGGAATGTGCGCGAACTGGAAAACGCGATTGAGCGATCGCTGGTGATGGGATCGTCTGACATGGTTTTGCTGGAAGATCTGCCGGAGTCGCTGCTGGAGCAGAATGCGCCGGAAGATATTACCGAGGGGAAGTATCACGGCAGCGTGAAGGAGTTGAAGAAGCAGTTGATTTTGGATGCGGTGGAGCAGACTGGCGGGAACTATGTGGAGGCGGCGGGAATACTGGGAGTGCATCCGAATTATCTGCACCGGTTGATTCGGAATCTGGGATTGAAGGACGAGTTGAATCAGGCGCTGAGGGGACGAGGGCGGGTGTCGGGGGGAGCGGCGTAGGCGAGCAACGAGCTTCGAGCTATGAGTTATGAGCCAAAACTGGATCGCCCGCGCTCTGCTTATGCTCAGGGCAACGCCATGCTTAGAAGACGGGCGGGATCAAGATAGGTGGCTTGCCAGCGGACGGCGACGTGAAGATGGGGGCCGGTGGCGCGGCCGGTGCCGCCGCTGAGGCCAATCAGTTGGCCGCGTTTTACAGGGTCTCCTTCCTTCACTTTCAACTCGGACATATGGAAATACAAAGTAAGCAGTCCCTGCCCGTGATCGATCACCACACAATTTCCTTCAAAATATAAAAAGCGGGCGAGCAGAATTGTGCCGCTGTTCATGGCGGCGACGGGTGTTCCTGTGGGGACGCGGTAGTCGAGGCCGAAATGGGGGCGCTGCGCGACTCCGTTGAAGATGCGTTGGGAGCCGAAGACGTCTGAGGTGGCGGCATCGACGGGGCCGGAGAAGTTGCCATTCCATTCGCGGTCTGGGGTGACGCGGCCGAGATAGTCCTGTTTGACCTTCACGGACTCGGCGATCTGGGCTTGCTGGTCGGGGCTCGGCTCGGTGAACTTCTTTTCTACCGCGAGATTTACTTTAATTTTCGGATACTGGGCGCGGGCTACGGCAAAAGTGTAGGCGAACTTCAGCGGTGCTTTTGAGGTCGCGCTCTGACCGGTTAGCTCGAGTGGGTATTTCCCGGGAGTTCTTTCGATGTCTACGCCTGCGAGGGCGAACCAGGTTTTGGTGGAGGGGTCGTAGGTAAAAGTCAGGTCGTGGCCTAGCCAGGTGCCGGTTAGGGAATCTAGCTTCGTCGGGGCTTTTATCTGGAATAGGACGGGAGCGCCGTTGACGAGGCGGGTGGGTTGGGAATGGATGGTCCAGGGGAGGGCTGCATGTAGGGGCAGGCTAAAAACAAGCAATGTCAAGCCCAGACAAAAGGGAGGAGTTCGTGGTCGGGGCCGCTCGGCTTGGCCTTTGCGGGACAGCCGAGGCGGCTGTCGCCACATGAGTTGTTGTATGCACTTGAGCCGTTGGGGCTTCGTCAGTCCGTGCATGTTACCGAAAAGCTTCACTGTATTAGCGTAGCATTTGGGGCTGGCTATAATCCGGGCATGCGAATCTGGATGCTTACTGCTTGGATGCTGTGCGGGATGGTGATCGCGCAGATGGCGGCGAAGCCGTTGCATGCGGATCGAGTGGTGGTGCTGAAGAGGGATCGCACGCTGCAGTTGTTGAGCGGGGGGCAGGTCATCAAATCTTACAGGGTGGCGCTGGGTGGAGATCCGGTGGGGGCGAAGATGCGGCAAGGGGATCACAAGACTCCGGAGGGGATCTACGTGCTCGATTCGCGGAATGCGCACAGTCAATTTCACAGGTCGATCCACATTTCGTATCCGAATGCGCGGGATCGCGCGGAGGCGCGAGCCCGAGGGGTTTCTCCTGGAGGTGATGTGTTTGTGCATGGACTGCAGATTGGATACGGGTGGGTTGGGGCTTCACATCGGGCGAAGGATTGGATGGATGGGTGCATCGCGGTGACTGATGAGGAGATTGAGGAGATTTGGAAGGCGGTGGGGGATGGGACGGCGATTGAGATTCGGCCGTGATGTCGGCGACGGGGAAGGTTCCGCTTGGCTTCGCCTTCGTGGGACAGCCGAGGCGGCTGTCGCCACATGAGCCCATTGGGGGACGGACTCGGGCGTCGGTCGCTGCACGAGCACGGGCCTGCGTTGGTGCGTGTAACATTAGGGGCTTCTGACATGTCGCTGTCGACACCATCTACGGCAACTTTGACGAAACCGCGGGCGCCTGAGTTGATTCGGGGGCTGAATGCGTGGCATGCGACTTCGATTGTGGCCGGGACGATTATTGGCAGCGGCATTTTTCTCGTTCCGGCGGAGATGATGCAGGCGGTGGGGTCGGCGGGACTGGTTTACCTGGCTTGGATCGTTGGGGGGCTGCTCTCGTTTTTTGGCGCATTGACTTATGCCGAATTGGGTTCCGTGCGGCCTTACGCGGGCGGTGAGTACGTGTATGTGCGGGATGCCTATGGTCCGTTGCCGGCGTTTCTTTATGGTTGGACTTGGTTCTTGATTGCGAAGCCGGCATCCATCGCAAGCGTAACTGCGGGGCTGGTGCGGGTGTTGGGGACATTTTCGGCATTTCATTTTCTGCCAGACACTCTTTTCTCATTTCATATCACTTCGAGCCGCGTGCTCGTTATCACGTACGGTCATCTGGTGGCGATTGCGGCGAACGTGTTTATCACGGGGCTGAACTACATCGGAATCCGCAAGGCTGGCGCATTCCAACTGGCGTTCACAGTGCTTAAGGTGGTGATGATCGTCGGGATTGCCGTCATCGCACTGACTGCGGCTTCCGGTTCGTGGAGCAATTTTGGGACTAGTTTTCCGGGAGCGATTGGTGGCGTGAGCGGATTCATGGCTGCGCTGGTCGCGGCTTTGTGGGCTTACGACGGCTGGAACGATCTGAACATGGTGAGCGAAGAGATTCAGCGGCCGGAGAAGAACATTCCTCTCGCTCTTGTGCTCGGCGTCGGAGTTGTAGCCGTGCTGTATATGGGGTTAAACGCCGGGATTCAATACGCTCTGCCGGCGGCAGCCATTGCGAAGTCGGCAGTGCCGGCTGCCGCAGCGAGCGAGGCGGCGTTGGGGCATTTAGGAATTGTGCTGGTCTCGATCGGGATGATGATCTCGATGCTGGCGACACTAAACGGCACCGTCATGAGCGGCGGGCGCGTGCCCTTCGCGGTCGCGCGGGACGGATATTTTTTCAAAGCGCTGGGAGAGGTTCATCCAAGATTTCACACGCCTGCGCTGGCGTTGGTGATTCAGGGCGCGGTGGCGGTCCTGCTGATTGTGGTTGGGGGGGCTTTCAGGGAATTGTTCTCGCTGGCCATTTTCGCCGAGTGGCTGTTCTACATGGTGGCTGCGAGCACGATCTTTGTATTTCGGAAACGTGAGCCGGATGCCGTGAGGCCATACCGTACCGCCGGATATCCTTTTGTGCCGGCGATCTTCATCTGTACGGCTTTCGTACTGCTGTGCTACACCTTCGCGAGCAATCTTCGGGATTCGATTGGTGGAGTGGTGGTGATCCTGCTGGGCGTGCCGGTTTATTTGTGGTTCGCGCGGCAGCGCAAAACAAGATTATAAGATGCGCCCGAGTCATGGGCGAATACAAAACTAGCAGGGGCCTGAAATTCCGTTTGAATACAGATGTGGCAATCACTATACTGTGGTTTCTGTAGCTCCATCCTGGGAAACTGTACTACGGGTACTAGATCCGGGGTACGTTCTTGGGAAAGGCTACAGAAAAGCAAGCGCCTGGACGTCTTCAGTACTGAGGTGTAGCAAGTCTATAGCACCTCTTCTGGCCGTCGCCGGCCTAGGGTCTTCCCGGATAGCCGTTGCCAAGGGAATCTTCCGCTCAAGATCCCGCCCAATAAATCCTTAGAGGTTGATGATGTTTCTTTATTTGAATCATTCCGCGCCGAAGACGCGCGTCTGCCGAACCATTACGTCCAACCGAGCGGTTTTCATGGCGACCTTGTTCGCGATTGCCGTTCTCAGCGCTTGTGGGAGTCCATCAAAACCCGCCAATCTCAGCCCAAATAATAACGGTAACTTGGCGATTTCCGCGAGTCTGCCGACCGGAACTGAAGGTTCCGGGTACAGCGGAAGCGTGACCGCGAGCGGTGGTACATCTCCATATAGTTTTGCGGTCACTTCGGGGCAAATGCCGCAGGGCGTAAACCTGGATCGTACTTCGGGAAACGTCTCAGGCACACCGACGGCAACCGGAAGCTTCAACTTTGGCGTTACAGTTTCGGATGCGAAGGGAGCGTCTCAAGAGAAAGGTTTGCAGATCAGCGTAGGGCAGGCAGCTGCGCCGCCTCCACCGTCGCCGCCGCCCGCGCAACCGCCGCCGCCGAACACGCCTCCACCATCGAGTCCAACAAGCGGAGGCGGAGGAACGTCTTTCTCGAACATACAGAAAGCCGGCGGCTGGGGACAGTACGGACAGGGACCGCCGAATTTCGTGGATTGCTCACCTTCTCCGTGCGATGGGATTTCGTTCTCGATGACGCAGGGGGCGATTTCGCCTTCGCTGAGCGGGCAAGCCACGATCTTCAATGTTGGCGGGACGACTCCGTATTCGGATGCACTCTGGAACAACCACCTGATTGGTCCTGACTCATCCCAGGGGTTGTTTGACACCGACCAGTCGCTGAGTTCGTCGTTGCACGACTTCACCTACGACGTGGACTTCTACGGGGACAACCTGGGATTGTCGGAGGCAGTGGAGTTCGACATCAACCAATTCTTCGGGGGCATGGGCTTCATTTATGGCCACCAGTGCCGGATTGCGAACGGGAACCAGTGGGACATCTGGGATAACTCGAAGGGTCAATGGATCCCGACGGGAGTGCCTTGTTATCCGAAGAGCGGTCAGTGGAATCATCTGACACTGAAGGTGCAGCGGACGTCGGATAATCATGAGACGTACCAGTCGATCACCCTTAACGGCCAGACGGCGACCCTGAACTGGACGTTTGACAAAGGAGCGAGCCCGGGATGGTACGGGGTGACGCTCAATTTTCAGATGGACGGGAACTACAAGCAAGATTCGTACAACGTGTATCTGGACAATTTGACGCTGGCGTACCAGTAGGAAACACTAGTGTCCTGGGTCGCAAGTGGTCACTGTCTAACCCAGAGTGATCATCGTCACCGGCAGCCGTGGCGACGATCACGGTTTTTTGAGCGCGACTTCCTGTATAAGCAGAAACGGCACTGTGGCAGTCCCCCAGGCCCTTTCTTTACCGCAGTGCGATGAGGTTCGGCCCCGTACTCCCCCTGCAATGTGCGTGACTGAGTAAGTGCGTACCCTTTCTTCGTAAGAATTAGAAGCATCGTTTTTGGGTTGTGACGTGAGATGTTGTTCCAGCACAACTCGTGCGTTTGATGGTTGTTGAGCAGCACCGAGTGCCATTTCGTCAAGCACTCCTCGCTGCGCCAAACTGATTATCCGTTGGTCACACTCGCGCAAATGCAACTGCGAAGAGAAGGGAAAGGTCTGTTCGGAAGTGATTCGATTCGCTTTGGAGAAATATATGGCTAATAACCGACGGGACTTTCTGAAGAAGGCTGCTGTGGCCGGTGCAGGAATGGCGTTGTACCCAGCCCTTGGTAAAGGACGAGCATGGGCGTTTGCCCAGAGCCCCACGAGTCTGCGCAAGTTCGTAACTTCCGTGCCTGGACTCGGGCCGTCAGCCAAGAATGAGATCGGCCAGTACATACCGCTCGCGACCAAGCATTCCGTGAACTTCGCAGGGAGGGCCACTGACCTTTACAACGTTGCGGTCGGCAAGTTCAGCGAACAGATGCATCCCGATTTGCCGGGAAGGACCGAGTTCTTTGGGTATACCGACCTGTTTACGTTCGATCAGAAATATCTCGCGGGAGCCATCGTGGCCAAACGCGGTACACCCGTACTGATGACGGTGACCAATTTGATGCCGGAACGGCACATTCTGCCAGTCGATCCAACAATCATGGCTGGTCCCAACGGACTGATGGTCGGCGACCTACCTACGAATCGCATCGCGACTCATCTGCATGGCGGGGCAACGCCATGGTTCAGCGACGGAACCCCGTTTCAGTGGTTCACACCGCTGGGAAAACACGGATCGAGTTTCATGAACGTGCCGGGATTTCCTGTCCTCCCCGGCACCGCAAGCTATTACTACCCCAACGATCAAAGTGCGCGCTTCGTTTGGTATCACGATCACGCGATCGGAATCACGCGACTCAACGCTTATGCCGGAATCGCTTCCGCGTACATCATTGTCGACGACTTTGAGACCGGGCTGGTAAGTTCCGGTCTTCTGCCCGACTTGATCGGGATTCCGCTGGTGATTCAGGACAAGGGGTTCGTTCCACGAAATATTTTCCGGCAAGATCCGACCTGGCGATGGGGCGATCCGGGAAGCCTTTGGTATCCGCACGACTATGAAGTGAACGATTTCCGCAGTGGGCCTAGTCCGAAAGGCCGCTGGGATTGGGGGACGATGGCTGATCCGCCCTCGCAAGGTACGAAGCCGCTGCCGCATGTGAGCGCGATCCCGGAGGCATTCTTCGACACCATCGTTATCAATGGCGGGATTTATCCGAAAGTCAGTGTTGCGCCCAAGCGCATGAGATTCCGTTTGCTCAATGGATCTCAGGCTCGCTTCTATCACCTGAACCTTCTTGCTGAAGATCAGGCGAATCTGGGCGAAGCGCGAGTAGGCATTCCGGGTCCAGTCATGTATCAGGTAGGGACAGAAGGAGGATTCCTGCCAGCCGTCGCAATCCATGACAACAAGACACCGATCCCGCTCGTGAATCCAGCGGATGAGACTAACGCTAATCCGGACGGGCCATTCAACCTGTTGCTTGCTCCCGCCGAGCGGGCCGACGTAGTGATTGACTTCAACGGCGTTGCCGCGGGGTCCAGCTTCATTCTCTATAACGATGCTCCAGCGCCATTCCCCGGCGGAGACTCGAGGAACGACTACTTCACCGGATGTGCGGACCAGACCTCTATAGGCGGAGCACCATCGACCGCCTTGGGTCACGGGCCCAACACGCGGACGCTACTGAAGATTGTAGTAGCGGCCGGCAACGGGGATACAGTTTCAACTCCATCGTGGCTGGCGCAACTCAACGTGCAGCTCAAGACAAACTTCCTCACTGGAAACCAACCTGGGCTGCTGTTCAACAATGACGATCCGTCAGTGCCGGCGTTTCCTTTTACCGGAGTGGCCAACCGGGTGTTGACCCTGAACGAGGACTTCGATGAGTTTGGGCGCCTGATCCAGACCATGGGGACTCTCGATCAAAACGGCGTGAACAATCAGGGCATTCCCACATGGGGCTTGCCATATCTGGCGGCCTCAACGGAAAACCCAAAGGCCGGTTCGACGGAAGTGTGGCAAATCATGAATCTCACCGGCGACACGCATCCCATCCACTTCCACCTGGTGAACGTGCAGCTGATTCAGCGTCAGGCCTTCACTGGCGATCCTGGGAATTGGAGCTATGCCGGCCACCAGCCCATGCCTCCTGATCCGAATGAAATCGGGTGGAAGGACACGGTGCGCGTGAACCCTGGTGAAATCGCAACTGTCATCATGCAGTTCAACCTGCCGAACCTGCCGACCGCAGCCATGCGCAATGCGGTGAGTCCGAGGACCGGTGGAAAAGAGTACGTTTGGCACTGCCATATCCTCGAGCATGAAGAACACGACATGATGCGTCCGCTGGTGGTCGAGTAGAGCAAACCACGCCCGTCCGGAGGGGAGAGACGGAGGGGCGTGGTTTTGGAAAGCATTCGTTGGCGACTGGAGAAGGAGACACGTGATCTCACTGAGACGTGGGTTTTGCTCAGCGCTCACTTTCGTGGGGTTGCATAGCCAGGATTGCGGACGTTGTGCGGCTCTCGAGGAATGCTGGGGGCTGGATATGCGACGACGACTCGAGGAGTTAAACGAGCAGGCAAACCAGTCGGCCAAACCTGTCGAACACGAGATACAGCAATCGTCGGACGATGCCGCGTGAAATAGGCGCAGCATTGATCTAGCGCAGAGGGCTGTGTTTTGTGAGCCTACCTAAATTGTTAAAGGTTTTGGTGGACCTGGTCGGGATCGAACCGACGACCTCTTCCATGCCATGGAGCGTAGAAAATCGCAACTTGCTGACGGCAAAGGCTTTAATAGTCGGACAAGTCGGCAAAAACCGCTAAAATCGGCGTGTTTTGCTACCAAAATGCTACCAAAACACGTGCTACCAATTTGCTACCAAGTTGATTTTGGGCCGAGGGCTGACCGCGGGGGACAGCCCTTTTCTACTCACGTGAGTTGTTCATTGAAAGTGTAGCTGAAGAATTTTCGATAATGGGTTTAAATGGGCGTGTTCGTGGGTGTTTGACGAATTGGGTGTAATTGGGTGTATCATTGGGTGTCATGATCCAGCCCGCCAGCCTCAAGATTACCCCAGAAATTCTCGGCTTCATTGCCGAACTCGATGAATTCAAAGGAGCTTGGCGGGCTCTAGGTACCTTGGCTCCCGACCGTCTATCTGCCCTCCGCAGGGTAGCCACCATTGAAAGCATCGGATCATCCACCCGCATCGAAGGCAGCAAGCTCTCCGACAGGGAGGTTGAAAGGCTGCTGGCCAACCTTGAAATCAAGTCCTTCCATACGCGGGATGAACAGGAAGTGGCCGGCTACGCCGAAACCATGGAGCTGATTTTCCAGTCCTGGGACGAGATCACCCTGACAGAAAACCACGTCAAGCAGCTGCACCGCGACTTGCTCAAATACAGCGAAAAGGACGCGCATCATCGCGGCGAATACAAGACCCAACCCAACAGTGTCGCGGCCTTTGACGATACTGGAAAGCAGATCGCCATCGTGTTTGAAACGGCTGCCCCGTTCGACACGCCGCGCCTGATGACGGAAGTGGTCGGTTGGGCAAGGGAACAACTGGAGAGCCGGCAGCTGCATCCTTTGCTGATCATTGCCATTTTCCTCGTCGTATTTCTTGAAATCCACCCTTTTCAGGACGGCAACGGTCGTGTGAGCCGCATCCTGACCACCCTGTTGCTGTTGCGCGCTGGCTACGCCTATGTTCCCTATAGCTCACTGGAAAGCGTGATCGAACACAGCAAGGAAGGCTATTACCTCGCGCTGCGCCAGACGCAAGGGACGATCAGAACCGACACGCCGAACTGGCAGCCCTGGCTCTTGTTCTTCCTGCGTGCGCTTCAACAGCAGATGAAGCGGCTCGCCAAGAAAGTCGAAAGAGAGAAAATTGTTCTATCTGCCATACCCGAATTGTCCGTGAAAATCCTCGAGTATGCGCGTGAACACGGACGCGTCACCATCGGCGATATAGTTACACTGACCGGCACAAGTCGGAATACTCTCAAGCAGCACTTCCGCCAGCTTCTGGAAAAAGGCCACCTGGCAATGCACGGCAGAGGTCGCGGCGCCTGGTATGGGTTGGCATAGGGTCGAGAACTTTGTGGCCACACATAAAGAAGATGAAGAATCTGAGCGCGGAAGGAATCCAGCTTTATCTGCTGATTTAAGAGTTATGGTTCTAGATTCGGCTGCAGCGTTACCGACTGCAGTCGCCACAATCACTTAACACCAAAAGACCCGCATGGACGGCTTCCAAAAACGTTGAAAAAGTTGGGGAAATCGAACGGCATCTAATTGTGAAGGAGTCAAAAAGGACACAGCGCACGTTTAGGTGTCAGTCCGATTCTCAACTGATCCTTTTCTTCTGTGGGTACCGCCGTGAAAGAACGGCCCATACACGACCTTAAAGGACTTACAAGAGGCGGACGACCTCTAAGTCGTTGGAAATTCCCGGTAGCGGGAGCACAACCGTAGCGTAATCCGTAGTGCGGTGCAGCCGAGATGAGCGGCGCACTGTGACAACTGCTCGTACCGAAGCCTCAGCCACGAATTCTGGAAAATGGAGATTCAATGAGACTGAAAGTACGAACGCAGAACACGACACACGCTCACGTCCGGTCGAACTCGGCGCAGAGTCGCTCAGGCGACCTCTTTTCTTTGTCGCCGTATTTCAGCTTCCATGGCGGCCTCAGCCTGCAAGCTTTGGAGATCGCGAGAGACGGTTACGATCGCGAGAGTGCGCCCGCCTTTCTTGTACGTCACGGTACAATCGCGCGCATCGAGGTTCCCATCGATCTCGATAGCCTCCCACTTCTCGGCGTGGCCCACGTAATTTATGCGCACGTCGTAGTGTTGACTCCAGAAGAATGGAACAGCATCAAACTTTTCGCGACGGCCAAGAATGTTCTTAGCCGCTACTTGCCCCTGGCGTTCAGCAACCACCCAGTGCTCGACGCGAATTCGCTCGCCGGTATGCGGATCGGGCCAGCGGGCGGCATCGCCAGCTGCGAAGATTCCGGCCACGCCGGTTTCGAGGTATTCGTTGACCTCGATACCCCGATCGATCGCGATCCCCGCTTGCTCGGCCAAAGCCAGTGATGGACGCACACCTACACCCAAAATCAGGAAGTCTGCGTCCACAGCTGTTCCGCTGGTTAAGGTGAGCGTGCGACCATTCACCCGGCTGACAGTCTCCCCCAAATGAAAGGTTACGCCGTGAGCTTCGTGAAGTTTGCGGATGAAGAGGCCAACCTCAGCTCCCATGACGCGTTCGAGTGGCTGGCTCCCAGGCGCTACTACATCTACGAGGATTCCGCGGGCGCGCAGCGATGCGGCAACTTCCAAGCCGATAAAGCTGGCACCAACAACCACCACACGTTTTGCTGAAGTTGCCTTGGCAATGATTGCTTTGCTGTCAGCGAACGTGTGGAGATAATGGATCTGAGAATCAGTCGCGCCTTCAATCGGCAAACGTACCGGGTCAGCTCCCGTGGCCAACAGGAGTGCGCCAAATTCGAGCACCTTGCCATTCTCAAGCACTATCCGCCGTCTTTTTGTATCAAGCGAAGAAACTCGCGACTCAAGGAGAAGATCGATCCGGCGGTCGCGATAGTAGTCCGTAGGCCGCAAAGGAATCCAGTCTTCTTGAGCTGTGCCTGCCAGGTAATCCTTGGAAAGGTTCGGACGATCGACTGGCGGAGAGGCGTCGGCACTCGCGATGGTAAGCGGACCGTCGTAGCCCTCTCGCCGCAGCATGTCGGCCGCAGCCAGACCAGCGGCGCCTCCGCCCACAATCACGACCGAGCTTGGACCCTCTGCTCCACGCTTGGGAGCCGGTGGTGGAACCTTCTCACGAACAAAAATCTTGTCGCCCAATTTTTCCACTCGCCAACAACAAGGAACCGGATCAAGAGCCGGTGCCCGCAGCGCTTCGCCATTCCGGAGACTGAAACAGGCATGATGCCAGGGACAGCGGACGGTATCGTCTACGACTAAACCTTCTGCGAGCGGGCCACCGTAATGTGTGCAGTGAGCGGCAATGGCAAAGAATTCATCACCGCGGCGGACCAGAACCAATTCTTCGCCGTCGGCCTGGCCCGGTATCATGCTGCCATCGCGGAGATCGCGAATCGGAGCGCCAGCTCTAAAATCGGGTTTGTTTGTCTCTGATGTCTCCGGCATAACTTGCCTCCTGAGGCGTTCGATACCGCAGTAGATCGAAGGTGCTTCGATGCTTTTGGATCACGAAGGGATTCCGGATCGTACGTAACTGGATCTCTTGCTGTGCGGCAGCACCAAACTGTTCCGAAAATCCATGTCTCGCCAAATAAACATGACGAACCTCCCGGTCCCGAAAACCAGAGGCGAGCAGAAATTTCAGAAATACGCCTTCATCTTGATTCGCGTGTTCGAGCATGGTGCCGATCTCGTCCGCTTCGTAAATGGGACGGATGGTGTCGACGTAATCACTGTGCTGGCGGCATGTAAGGATAGTGAAACGTGACTTGAGTTCCGCTCCTTGCCATTTCAACGAACATAACGATTAGACCACGAATGGGGTCGACCGCCAGACACATCCCGTAACGTCGGACAGACACCGGATGTGCACCGGACAAACCGGACACTCACCGGACGCACTGTGCATCCCGGCTGTGTGCGCACCGAAGGCACAGAGGATGCTGTTTTCCCCCTCGGATCATTTCCTCGGTTCCCATTTGTTGCTCACATTTTTTTTCGATAGCTGGAAGCAACACATGAGCGGAGAGGGAGGTTAGTCAAGGCCACATTGGTTGCGCCGCGTAGCTGTCGGAGCGAAGCCCAGAGCCTTGACTGGCCTCCCGCGCTCCGTACACTCGCCAGCAAAAAAATGGGAGATCACCCGTTCCCGTGGCCACCGAGTTTTTCGCGCTGCGCTTTCTTCCTTTCCGACTGCTGCTGTACCCGCTCGGCCACCTTGCGAAACTTTTCCCGGTCTGCTCGTTCCAGAAACTGGCGCAGTTGCTCGATCGGCACATCGCCTTTTTGCCCGAACACCTGGACCGTGGCCAGGAACACCATCCGCAGCGCCATGATTTCCGCCAGGATGGTTTCCGCACTCGGAGTCTCGCCCCGTTCCACCTCCGGCAGGATCACTTTCCGGCACCACTCCCCGACGTTTTGGCCCTTCGCCTCGGCCTGTTTTTCGATCTGCGCGTACTCTTCTTCGGTGACTTTCGCTCCTGCCGATCGCGTGCGTAAACCGGGCATGGCTGTTTATCTCATTCCGCCTTTGGACCCACGCGCCCGAAACCGAGTTCCTAGCAAAATCAGCAAGTTACGGCACCGCGTCCGACGGGAGCCCATTAGCTCCCGCCGCCCCGCAAGCCACATGTTTTCAACAAGTAGCTAAATAAGTTCCCGGCGGCGCTCTGCAGCACCCTCGAAGGGGTGGAGTGTCAAAATTCTCCCGGTGCGAAGCACCGTTCTTGTTCCGGCACGAAATTGAATGCGGGATCACGCCTTCAATACCTGCGTAGAACCCGCGGACTCCACCCCGGCTACAGGCTCCCTTGGCCACCACTCCGACGCACCATTTACATGGGCAAGGGCGTGCAGAATCCACGCCCCAATCGTGTTCTGAATTCGTGTACTCGCCGAGACGCTTTCGGCATGTGATTGCTCGAGACGAAAGCATGGCGTTCGTCGCTGGAATATCCAACCGATGGCTATCGGGATTCCGATTGGAATCGCAATGGTGTTCGACGGTAAATGGATGCGGCAGGTCGTACTCGCGATTCGGCAATCCTTGCAGGCGGAGAATCCGGTTGCAGCCGGTGCAATCGAGATAGCTGCCTAAGACGATGGTGCGCAGTGTAAGCGTGCTTTCCTGGTGTGTGAAGGTAAAGCGGACAACGCGCCAGAGGATCGGATATTTGCCGAGCGATGTCGACAGGATCGCGGTTGACGTGGGAACTGTACCGGAGGCCGCGAGCGAATTGAGTCCGGCCTCCCCGATATCGAAATCAAGGTGCCGACGACGCACCGTGTCAATGCTCTCTTTGGTGCGGTTGCGATTGCCAGTGCGTAGCGGATTGGCAGCAACGTAGGTGTTGCTTTCGCTGTGCTAAATTGGAGCCCGCGTGATGAACGTGTGCACCTCTGGGCAGAGCAGCCAAAGAGACGGCCATTTGTGGCGCAAAGCTAATCGCACTCGATCACGCTGTTCCAATGAATTCTTGGCAGTCTGTTATTCCTGCGAGGAATAACACAATTAAGTCAGAGTGATTCGGTCTGCAGCCTTGTTGTCGCGACTCGCAGCAGAAATCTTCATCCACCTCTCGGCAAGAGACATCACAGCCATCGTTTCGCTAAGGTTTCGATTACGCACACAGCGTCGGAACGACTCGCGGCGTCGTCCGAATCGGTAGGACATGGCCACGACCAAGGGTCGCGCGAGTGGTGCATCAAGGTCCCGTTACTTTTTCTTAAATAATGGGCATCCCCGTAAGTTACATGCTCTGAGGACGATTGCTCCGCAAATTTGCGAGTTCACCGAGAATTTAAGGTGAGAATCAGCTCCTTGCTATGTGTTATTCCTGACGGGAATAACGTTGGTCCGAAAAGTTATTGGACAGGACCGCGGGACTGGGTCAAGTTGGCTAAATTGAGGTGCGATCTATGCCAGCCAACTCCACGATTCCGTTCCCAAGCTCATCCACTGAAACTGCATCGATGCCGGCCGCCGAACGGGGCGCTGTCTCCAACGCTCAGCCTGAACACCCAAAGAGAGTTCTTCGCTCTGGGTACGGGCAAGACGGGGATCCTCTGCTCACAGCGGAGGATATCGCTCAGCGTCTGAATGTGACGAAAGACTGGGTGTGGGACCACTCGTCACGTAAGGCCCCGTACCTTCCGGTTATTCGCATGGGTGATGGGACTCTCCGCTATCGGGCGAGCCGAATTGAAGAGTTCATCGACGAACGGGAGCGCCTGACTCAAATCCGCCGCAAGCGCGCGTAAAATGGGTGCAGGCCCACTTGTTCCCCCGCAGAAAACTGAGGAATAAATGGGTAAGTCGTATCAAAGGGGTTGGGTCGTTTCCCGTGGAAAGAAGTGGTATGGGTACTTTCGTAAGACGGTATTCGATCCGACTACGAATCAGCAGAAAAGTGATGTCATCTCCGTAGTTCTCGGGCTAAAGTCGCAGATGAAAGCGTCTGAAGCGCGCGAAGTACTCGAACGTGAAATAACCAGGCAAACCGGACAGTCCGGAGCAAACGCCGGCAGAGTGATGAACGATAGCTCTGTCACGTTCGGATGGTTTGTTCGAAACCGCTTTTTCCCTCTCAAAGAGGCGCACTGGAAGGAAGAAACAGCAAAGGTGAAAAAACTCCTCATCCAAAGGGATCTCATCGATCCGTTCGACAAGACTCCTCTGGAGAATTTGGACAAGTTCACCCTGCAAGTGCACCTTAACAATCTGGCGAAAACCAACTCCAAGGACAGAGTGCTCCAGATCAGGGCTTACCTCCGCGACATCTTCGCGGAGGCCGTGGATCAGGACTTTCTCGTCAAGGACCCAGCTCGAAAGGTCACGGTCCCGACTCAGCTGCGCGACACTGATCGGACGACCTTGACCTGGTTGCAGTTGCGACGTGCGCTCTCAAAGCTAGATCTGAGAGACCGCGTTCTCTTGGAACTTGACATGACGAATGCACTCCGTCCCGGCGAACTGTTCGCGCTCCGCTGGCAGTGTTTCAGCCACACCGAATGCACCATGCGGCTCGTGGAAACCGTATACAAAGGCAAAATCCGACCCTGGGGTAAGACTCGAAAGAGCTTGGGATCCGTGCACGTTCCGAAGGAACTGGCCGACGATCTCTGGCTCTGGAAGCAGCGCTGCCCCGACCCGTCTCCGGATGCGTTCATCTTCCCGAACAAAAAAGGCGGGTTCATGGACAGCAACAACTACCGGAATCGGGTTCTGCACGGATTGGCGCAGGAACTTGAGTTGCCCAAGCTGACCTTCCAAGTGATTCGGCGCACGATTGCGACGCTGGCGCAAAAGAAGGGGACAGTGAAGGACATTCAAGGCGTGCTCAGGCACTCCCGCATCGCAACGACAACTGACGTTTACATGCAGGAGATTCCGGAGAGCGTGCAGAAGACGGTCGACGCCATCAGTGCCGAGCTTCGACTCCTTCCTAATTTGGAAGAGGTCACGCGCGGGACGAGCGTTTTGCTACCAAATGCTACCAAACTGAAAAGTGGGATGTCTGCAAGTAATTGAAAAGAT
>CAWILL010000009.1:0-475640 GCA_963836945.1 uncultured Acidobacteriota bacterium | reverse complement strand
TTCAAGGGCGTTTGTCGGCCTCAATATCCTCGCCGACTGCGTGACCTACTTTGCCCTCTGCTGACTTCTACGGCACGATCAGGGTGAATCGCTTCATCCTCAGTCACGATTCCGTGACATGCCGCAGATCTCCCGAGGTAAGTTCAACCGCCTTCGACGCACAACCGCCGGATTTACCACCAGTGAACTTGATGGATCTGGGCCTTCGCAATCAGTTGCTCGCTCGCCCGCCACCGTAGGCCTCATATCCGGTTCTTGTTCATCGGCTCGCGTCTTTGCTCCACGCTTCTTTCAGGCCCCGCCTCGCGGCGAGTGTTATTTCGCCCTTGCGCTTCGCTGACCCTTCACCTCCATCAAGTTGGGTAGAGGACTTGCACCTCCAAGCTGTTGAACATGTTCGGCACACAACAAAAAGGCCGCCGGTTATGTTCGCGGCGGCCTTGCCTTTCCTGACAGACCTGGTAATCGATGGGGGGGAGGACTTGTGTAGTTACCTATAACAGCGTTATATGTACGGTGTCAATATAATCTGCGGAGATAATGGGGGCAGGAGGGACGATGCCACGGCACCCGGATCCGGACCTGGAAGAGCGCGTACTGAAGGCCGCCGATGGACTGTGGAAACGAGGAGGGGAGCATGCCCTGACGATGAGGGCGGTTGCCCGGGCGGCCGGTACCAACACTCCGGCGGTATATCGTCGCTTCAAGAACCGTGAGGATCTGATTCGAGGGCTGCTGTCGCGGATTGTCGGCCGACTACGGCAACAATTCGAACAGGGCGAAACGCTTGAGCAGATGGCGGAGGCGTATGTCGAGTACGCGCTGAAGTTGCCGAACGAATATGAACTGTTCTCCACCTACGGGAGTTTGATGTCACCGCGAAAGAGTCGCGGGGCACCGCGGCCGATTCGAGAATCGCGTCCGAACTTCGCTTTTGCGGAACAGCGGCTGGCGAAGACTTTCGGAGGGACTCCGGACGATCACACTCAAACTGCTCTCGCACTTTGGGGGCTGCTACATGGCACGTGCATGCTGCTGCTGAGTAACTCGATACCGGAAGGCCATGAGGAGGCATTGCGAGAGGCCTGCCGGGCGGGGGTCAGGGCGGTTTTGAAGGCAGCAGATCGCCGAGATTCGTGACGGTGCCGGGAAGACCACCTGTAGCAAACATCCGGGGAAACAGCTAATCCGCCGACTGTGAGAAATCTCTCATGTGAATTCATCGATCCTGCTGGGCTGGCCTACTGCGCAATTCTGCCGATAGAAGAAATGTTCGGACTCGCGTAAGAAAAATTACGCGCGGCGGGATGCATGACGAAGATTCTTCTGGTCGATGACAGTAAGTTCTTGCGTATTGCCACCGAGCGGGCGTTGGCAAGGGCTGGGTATGTCGTGCTCACGGCAAGCGGTGGACCGAAGGCGATTGAACTGGCAAAGACTGATAAGCCCGACGTGATTCTGCTGGACATGCTGCTGCCGGGAATGACTGGGCCGGATGTGCTGATGGCTCTGAAAAAAGATCCCGAGACGGCTGGGGTTCCGGTGGTGGCGTTCACCGGGCTATCGCAGAAGAACGCGATGCGGCTACAGAAGGATGGGGCCTGCGCATTCCTGGAGAAATCCGTGCTGGAACTGGATAAACGGTGCGACACGTTGTTGAGCACCCTGGCGGGGATTTTGCGGAAGCTGAAGTTGCAGGTTCCGGCGGGAGTAGGCGCGCACGAAGCCACCGGATCGCAGGATCCACTCTAACGTTTCACGCGCGGATGCCGGGATTTGGTAATCACGCCACGTTGATTCGAGCTACGACCTTCGATGCACCGCCATCCGAAAGTTCTGGGCTGGAGAACACCGGCATTAGGTTGGTCGAACTGGCAAAAGGAGATTCGTCCGCCAGTTCTGCCGAACGCAACTTACGGCACTAACGGCAGGGGCCAGTCGAAGTCGCGGCAAGTCTGAGCGTATTTTTCGCAGTCGGGAATCAGGGAATCCTGTGGCGTGGGTTGGCGTGGCTCAGAAGTCTGATGGATCTCGCCGTCCTGATCGACTAGAAAGCTGCGGATACACGCGTCCCCGTAGCTTTGGCAAACAGCGGAAAGCATGTAGGCTTTCGGGGTGCCAGCTGGTGGAGGGAAATATTCGAGCCGGTACCAACGGTCCGTCAGCGTTTCATTGTATTCCGACTTATCTGAATGCTCACTCATCTTAGACAGCATTGCAGGAGGAGCTCCGTCGTTAGTTTTCATGAACAATCGAATTTCCTCGCGAATACTGAGGACTCCAGATATCTCGAAGTCATTGGGAATCTCTGTCAGAGCGGGAACAAATTCCGGCTGCTGATCGGTCACCGACCAACCTATATAGCTGAAGATTCTTCCCCGGCTGTCAACGGCCATGGGGTCAACGCGCGGAGCACCCTTCTTAAGAGGCATAGCGACCAGAAGAAAATCGTTAAAACCGGAACCGGAAGATTCTTGAACAGGGCTGTAGGTGAATGTGTAGCCGGGGACCGACCCGGCATCGGCGATTGAGGGGCTGCAGACAGTTCCTTGGGGAAGTTGCAGATCGCGTGGCAGCGCATTGAGAGATGCCGGGAAGCCTGCGTCCGGATGGGTGGCGTGATACTGGATCAGGCAGCTGGCTAGCAAGGCGAGGACTCGGTGGGCGTCGTGGTTTGTTTGCGCTGAGCCCGTCAGGGTCTGAGCTTGTTGCTGGTCATATTGTTTGTCTAGCTTGTATTCGGTGTTCTCCAGAGAGTGGCTACCGAGAATCATGCAAACCAGCGTGGCGGCACCGGCGAGAAAGAACACACCCCAACCTGCCTGCGCGGCAATCCGGAAAGCTGAGATAACGATCCAGACGGCACAAACAACAAATACTAGTATTGCGATGAGATTTTCTAACGCGTAAGGATCTGGAAAAAACGAAAAGAACTGAGCCAGGAAAGCGAGAATAGCCGCCAGCGACCCGCAAGTGAATAGCCCGGCTGCTACGCCCGCCCCAGCAGCTTTCGATTCCTCGCTGTGTCTCGAGAGCAGTAACATCGAAAAAATCAGGGGGAGGAGAGGGAGCGCAATCCAAACGGCTATGACCCCAATTGGGTCTGTGCGGGTCGGGAGCGCCCCCGGATGGTGTTGACGCCAATATTTGTCCCCGAGAAATGTGAACACGCAGAAAGAACCTGTAGCGACCAGCGCCAGAATCATGGCGATACGGATTCCGTATCGCGGAACTATGAGGTCCCCTTCGCTATCCCATGACGGAGCCGTATTTGTTGGCGTCATCATCGAAGCTGCAGAATACGCGGAAAAGACATGCGGTTCGTCGTGCCGCTCACGACCTTTGAGATAGGCCGGAGCTACAGCCCATGATAATGAGGGCCCGGCGCGCGAAATCGACTTACGCGGCGCAGGCCCTGACCGAAGTAACCGAAGGTAACAGCTTGACTTGGCATTTCCACACCTAACAAGTGCCCGTACTCCGTTGGTTTCAATGCCAAGATCCGATCTGAATGCAAATAAAAGATTTGCAAGTGGGAACTCCTGACACCCGGGCGGAGTCTATGTTATGTGAAGGAATTGGCTCCGCGGGCCGTTGGGCTGGACTTGGCGAACCCTTAATTTTCAGGGCGCAAAGGGGTGGAAAATCCTATAATCAAGGGGCGCCACTATGGCGGGAGCAACCACCTTGGGTGATTTAGCGAGTGCAATAGGCGTCCGCTCGCAAGAAGAGTCGGCGATTGTCGCCGAACTCAAAGCGGGCTCAGAAACCGCGTACGCCTGGCTGATCGGGGAGTTCCAGCAACCCGTCTATGGGCTGGTGTACCGGATTGTGAACGATCCGGCAGATGCGGCGGATACCACGCAAGACGTGTTCCTGAAAGTGTTTCGGGGAATGAAGCATTTTCACGGTGGGTCGAGTTTAAAGACATGGATCTACCGCATTGCCTTGCACGAGGCGGCGAACCGGCGGCGCTGGTGGTTCCGGCACAAAGCGAAGGAGACTTCGATCGAGCCGGAGACCGAGGCGAACGGTGTGTCGGACAATGCGATCCAGGTCGCCTTGACGGACCACGCGGATTCTCCGTTTGACAGTGTCGCGCATCATGAAGTGCAGCGGCGCGTCGACGAAGAATTGCGCAAGGTGGCGGAACCGTACCGCACGACGCTGATTCTGCGAGACCTGGAAGAGATGTCATACGAAGAGATTGCCGAGGTGCTCGAGGTTTCGCTCGGCACCGTGAAGTCGAGGCTTACGCGTGGCAGAGACGCCCTGCGGCAGAGACTGACACCGTATGTACGCGAAGTAGGAAATGAGCTGGGGTTGACTGCTCCCAAAGAACAGGGTCCGCGGTCACAGGTAGCTGGAGGGGGTAGAAGGGTCGAGGTGATGCCATGATTGGCATTGGAAAGACGGGCACGAAAAAAACTATGGGACTGCAGTGCCCGCAGGCGAAGCGGTTGCTCTCGCCATACCTGGACGGAGCAGTGACAGGCACGGAGATGCTTGCGCTGCAGAATCATTTTGCGCAATGTCCGACGTGCCACGGTGAGTATCAGGCGCTGCGGCGGACGCAGCAGTTGTTGGTGAACATGGAGCGGCCCAAGGCTCCGGCGGATCTTGGACTGAAGTTGCGGCTGGCGATTTCGCGCGAGGCAGCGTACGCACGCGGGGCCCGCTTTGAAGGACTGATGGTGCGACTGGAAAATGCCTTCCATGCGTTCATGGTTCCGGCAGCGGCCGGCTTTATCAGTGCGGTAATTCTTTTCGGGATCGCGATGGTGTACTTCGTGGCGCCATCGACGCTGCGCGCCGATAACGATGTGCCGCTGGTCATGGTCAACACCGGGCCGGAGTTGCAGCCGAGCACGTTCGGTTTGTCGATGGATACCATCGACGACGATTCGCTGGTGATCGAAGCCTACGTTGATTCCAACGGACGCGTGCAGGATTACCGGATCCTTTCGGATTCGAACGATTCGCAAGAAGTGCTGCCGAAAGTGAAGCAGATGCTGATCTTCACGACGTTCCGTCCAGCGCTGTCGATGGGACGTCCGACGCCGAGCCGTGCGGTGTTGTCGTTCTCGAAGATTAGCGTGAAAGGGTAAGGCAGTTTTCAGTTTTCAGTTCTCAGTTAAAAAGCTAGGGCGGAACATTCGTTCCGCCCTTTTTATTTTCGCTTTTCTGAACCGCGTTTACTGGCAGGAATCGCTCACCTTGTGGATGTTGGTAGGCTTCAGGTGTCCGTGTTCGGCTTTCTGCTTGGTCGCGCCAGTGTCGCTGGCCATGTCCTTGGCGTCTTCTTTCATGTTGTGCATCTTCTCATGAGAAACCACCCCACGCAGGTCGACGGTCTGGTTCACGTGAGCCGCCAGGTCCACCGAGTTGTTCTCGTGGATCTCCCAAGTGCTGCCGTCGGTGGCGGTCAGAAGATATTCATTGCCGCTGCCGGACTTAGTGAGGCATCCGGTGATGCTTCTGACTTCCCCTTTTGACTTGTTGTTCGTGTCGTCTTGCGCGAGTGCCCACGCCGACGTTAGACCTAGCACCGCCACACACAACAACAAACGAGTCCATTTATTTCTCATTGAAATTCCTCCTGTGCGCCCACGGCAGGCGTGGGCTTTGCTTGCATACGAATCCGTAGATAAGGTGCAGTTTGAGGAAGTAGAGTTGGCGACATTACGCCTCGGCGCCGGAAGACATTCATCACAGGGCACAGAGATCCGAGGAAGACCACCGGACGTGCCGGAAGCCGGCAGCCGCCATGACGACACTCTGATCGAATTCGGTCTCACTGGCGAGGCGAGCGACGGTTTTATGCTGAGCGTCTGCCATCCATAACCGTTGCCGTTTCCATTCGGGGTTGGCAGTTTGCTGGGGTGTGGTAGAGGGTGGGGAGTGCCAGTTTGGGCAACCTACCGAAACACTCACCGATTGTTAGCGTTGGGACGATTGTGAGCAGGATCACACCTACAGGGAGTGCCGGACGAGGCTTACAGGAACGACCGGATACCAATCATCATATTGTTAATGAGGACATCTCCGTATTTTGGTATGATGTGCCCGCCGTTAAGACATAACTTGCAGTAAACAAGCGGCTTACAGACGTGGTGTTTTGGTTTGTGACTTGCACAGAAGATGTGAAGGCGGAGTGTTTATCTGTGCTTGTCCGATGCTGTCCAGGAATGCTCTCTCAACCGGCTGTTAAGAAATGTCAGCTGTTGTGATCGCCCGAAGTTCTTCGAGAGTTCAGGAGAAAATGAATATGAAAAATGGCGTGCGAATCTTCAGAAGCTTGGGATTTGTATTCGCGCTGATCAGCGTAGTGGCCTTCGGCGCAATCCTCGCGCTAGGCCAGGCAATTGACGGAAACGTGGTTGGCACCGTAACGGATGCCAGCGGTGCCGCAGTTGTAGGGGCGGAAGTGACAGCAACCAACGTTGCCACGAACGTGTCCGCAACGGGGAAGACAAATGGATCGGGAGAATATCGGTTCGACCACCTGTTGAACGGCACTTATCGCGTCAGCGTTAAGATGACCGGTTTCAAGACCATCAGTGAGCAGGTCGACGTCGAGGTTAGCAAGACCGCCACCCGCAACATATCGCTTCAACCCGGAGCAGCGTCAGAGACTGTAGAAGTATCAGGAACGCCGCCAACGTTGGACACCACGACCGCGCAGATCCAGTCGACCTATGAACTCCGCGAGACACAAGATCTGCCGACTGCATCCATTGGCCTGGGAGTGCTTAACCTTTCCTTGCTGCAAGCTGGCGTAGGCAGCTCAGGCGGACTGGGAGCTGGTACTGGACCGAGCATCGGCGGCCAGCGTCCCCGAAACAACAACTTCATGATCGAAGGCATTGACAACAACGATAAGGGTGTCACCGGTCCACTAGTCGGCGCACCCAATGACGCGGTGCAAAACTTCTCCATTTTACAGAACCAATTCAGCCCTGAGTTTGGACACTCGAATGGTGGGCAGTTCAACACCATTGTGATCAGTGGAACGAACAGCTGGCACGGGCGTGCCTATGAGTATTTCCAAAACCGCAACCTGAATGCGCTGGATACCTCATTGGCCAATCAGGGAATCACGAAGCTGCCTCGATATGACAACAACCGCTTCGGTGGACAGGTAGGCGGGCCAATCGTAAAGAACAAATTGTTCTTCTTTGTGAATTTCGAATACAACCCGATCGGACAAGCCGCTTCGCCGGGTAACGTAGTCTGCGCGCCGACCGCGGCGGGATACGCGACTCTCCTAGGAGTCCCTGGAGTTTCCACCAGCAATGTTCAGGGCTTGCAACAGTACGCGCAGGCTCCGGCAGCCGATACTTCGGGGGCTTGCACGCAGTCTGTCGTTAGCGGGACGACGATTCAGACCGGCATTCTTCCGATCATCGCGCCAAACTTCGTCAACAACCGAGCGCTCGTCACCTCGATGGATTACAACATCAGTGATAAGGACCAGATACGGGGCCGCTACATCTACAACAAACAGGTCACATTGGATACGGGCGCTCAGTTGGGCTTGTTCTATACCCCATTCGTGCAGCCGTATCACCTGGTTTCGCTGAGCGAGTACCACACCTTCTCGGCAGCACTGGGAAATGAGTTCCGGGCGGGATTCACCCGTACAGGACAGAATTTTACGGTGCCCGGTGGTGCTCTTGCGAAATTCCAGAATCTGGATGCATTTCCGAACTTGACGATCACGGAACTGGGCGGACTCGATGTAGGCCCCGACCCCAACGCCCCGCAGTATGCAATCCAGAACAACTATCAAGCAATCGACAACGTGTCTTATGTAAAGGGCAACCACACGCTGAAGTTCGGGGTTGAAGGGCGAAAGAACATCTCGCCTCAGAAATTTATTCAGCGGTCCCGTGGTGATTACATTTACTCGACGCTGCAGGGTTTTGCGCTGGATCAGGTGCCGGGTTTTGGCCAGCGGAGTTTCGGGCAGGTGGGATATTCCGGCGATCAGTATGGCATCTTCTGGTATGGAAATGACATCTGGAAGGTGCGCCCGAACCTTAGCTTAAACCTCGGGGTGCGTTACGAGTACACCAGCACTCCTTACGGGTGGACTCAACAGTCCCTCAACTCGATTGCGGACGATCCCGGATTGATTACATTTGGGTCACCGCAAGCGCCACGGCATGATTTCATGCCGCGCGTTGGATTTGCGTACTCGCCAGGGACAAGTGGAAACACCTCCATCCGGGGCGGTTTCGGCCTTGGCTATGACGTGTTGTACGACAATATTGGTGTGCTTTCACGCCCACCACAAATCGGCTCGACTGCCAATTGTCCCAGCGCGGCTTGCCAAAATCCGTTCCTGGCAAACGGTGGAATCGCACCGCAAGTCTCGAGCGGAATCACGACTCTAGATCAGCCAACGGCGCGAGCCAATACCTCGTCCTACTTGCCAAATAACGTGAAGTACCCCTATGCCGAGAGCTGGAACCTCGGTATTCAGCACGTATTCAAGTCGAACTACACAGTCGACGTGCGGTATGTCGGTAGTCGCGGTATTGATCTCAACGTCCAGAACATTCTTAATTTCGTTCCAGGCGTCAATTCCACTGCCGGCTTCAACGTTCCGACCTACGTCACCATGCCAGATGCGGCGACCATAGCGGGCTTGACGACCGTTTACGGGAGTGCCGCGCCCAGCTGCAACACGGGAGTGTCCAACCCTACCAAACCCGGATTCAATCCCGCTTGCCCGTCCGGTGCTGGTGATGTGCTCCCCACGGCCGCGTTCCCAAATCAAGCGTTGCTTGTTGGCTACAACGACACGGGAACCGGGCCGGGCGGCTTTTATGACCCTCACTACTTGAACGATGGATTTTTCTCACCAATTACGTCGTTTCAGCCCTGGGGTTCGTCAACGTACCATGGTTTGCAGACGCAGTTGAACCGGCGCTTCTCCAATGGATTGCAGTTTCAGGTGGCGTACACATGGAGCCACACCATTGACAACAGCACGGCCGACTTCCACTCGACTGACATATCTCCGCGCCGCCCGCAGGATTTCCGAAATCTGCCGGCTGAGCGAGCTAACTCCATTTTGGACCATGCCCATCGACTGACCGTTACAGCCATTTACGACGCTCCGTGGTTTAAGAGCAGCAGCAGTTCTCTGCTAAAGAACACTGTCGGAAATTGGGAGATCGCGCCTGTATACACTTACGAATCGGGACAGTGGGGGACGGTTCAGAGCGGGCTGGATTCGAACATGAATGCCGACGCCGCGCCGGACCGTGCCATCTTCAATCCGAGTGGTACCAGTAACGTGGGCAGTGACGTTACTGCGATAACCAACAACACGAGTTGCAGCTTACCACCGTGCATCGTGGGGTGGGTAGCAAACAACCCTAGCGCTCGGTACATCACCGCCGGCCAAGGTTCGATTGCTACCTCGAGCCGTAACACTTTAGTAACTCCTGCTATCAACAACTGGGATATTACGGTGGCGAAGCATATTGCGATCACCGAGCGCTATAAGATCGACTTTATGGCGCAGGCATTCAATGTGTTTAACCATCCCCAGTGGGTGACGGGCTCGCTCAACAATGTGAACTCGATCAGCGACGTGGGCGGAGCCAGGAGCTACTTCATCCCGAGCGATCCGAACTTTGCCAACGCGAAGACGAACTTCGCCAGCAACGCTCGAACCATGCAGCTTGGACTGAAGTTCATCTTCTAGTCGGGTTGTTCTTTCGAAGACTCTGGGAGGCTCGAATCGAGCCTCCCTTTTTCTTTGGTTTTCAGGACTGCGCCGACTTGAGCGGTCTCAGGCGCCGACCGCATCTCTGCAGGCGTCGTCGAGCTTCGCTCGACGGACAGCCGAAGGCGGCTGTCCCCACATCTTTCCGGTTTCACGGGGATAGATGGTCCAGGCTACTGAGTTTTCCAACAATGGAGGTACTTATCAGGAATGATTGCGGGAACCATCTTTCCTTCGTATCTCCGTTTGTGATTCTCAGCCGCGATGTCCTCTGCTTTCTCCAAAGGAAAGTTGAATGTCTTTAGAACCCCGTCTCGGTCAACTACTAGTTTCATAGTGATGGAAGAATTGCCACTAAAGAGCTTTTCGAGTTCGGCGATAGATTTTCTGCTCGGACTGACCCCATTTACAGACACCACGGAGTCCCCATAGTGAATCCCGGCTTTCTTCGCAGGACCAACCTCAATTCCGCCCACCATAATCGAATTCGGCGCATCCCAAACGAATAGTTCAAAGCCAGGATAATAAAGGTCCATATCATCCGGGTAATGTCCTACATTAAAGACCTTTTTATCGCGGGGTGGCTCGGACTGGATTTTGCTGACACGCTGCATCTCCAGATCGGTAGCGTCTGAGGGGAAGAGCGAGCCTTCCGGACCCTGTTTCAACCCTTGTTTCACAAAGATTTCGGAAGCTTTAATTCGCCCGACCTCCACGGTGTAAGGACCTTTTTCGCCCTCTAATTCCACACTACTGGTCTTCGCTTCGGTGGTCCGAAGGAGTGGCAGGGCCTGACCGATATCGATATTCCGATGGCCGTCAATGCTCAGCAAAACATCACCGGGTTCGATGCCGACTTTAGCAGCTGGACTATCTGCCGCAACTGTCCAAACCATTGGCGGACAAGAGCGCCCCCCATTCGGCCTTCCTATCACCGTCATTCCGGTGACGTACTGATCCCAGTTGGACGTTTGAGCAAGGGCTTTCTGTGTGCCGTTGAGATTCCAAACAATTAGCAGCGCAGCTAGTCCAACCAACAAGTTTTTCCAAAAAAAGTGCTCTCGGAGAGTTGGCCACTTGAACTTGCCAAGTACGCGACAGCAGGCCGGAGACTCCGGCGAACCATCTTCCGAGAGTTTGGAAACAACCGTGTACATTCGCTGCAGGGACTTCCTCATTCCCATCCCCATACTAGCGCCCTTTGCTCCCGCGCACTCACGAACCCTGCACCCCACGCACGCGCGGGGTCGAGTTGGCCCCGGGCCAACCGTCAACCCCACTTCGGTGGCGGGAGGGAGGGGTGTAGGAATTTTCCCGCCGCCCTCTATATCTATCCCCCTCGCGTTTGACGGGGTGGAAGGAAGGAACGGCAAAACTGCCACACCCACTGGTTTGTTTGAGAGGGTGGCGCAGGGGGTCAGAGCGTGACGAATCGCGTAGCCTGGCAGACCGGATGCGGATGTGAGGCTCCGCCTACATACCCAGTGACTTTCGGTATGCAGGATGCACAAAGAATTCCGTTGCGTTCTGGAATGAGTCCTCTATTGATCCGGGTGAATACGACATCACCGGCACGGTTGGATTGCGTTTTGACATAAAACCAATCACACCAACCTTGAAAAGGATCTCAACCAGCAAACGCCCATGAGCCTCCGCCAACCACCTCTTGTCTCTCTTTTCACTCTGAAGTTCCGGCGCTCGATATCTTTCGCTAAGAGCTACCTCCATCACTTTCCTGGAAATCTTGTCACCTTTTCTGAGGTTGGAGTGCTCGAACAGTTTCACGATAACGGAGACTATGCCTGGATAAGGTCCGTTGAACTCCCGGCCCACCTCCTTGAGGCAGTCCTTGGAATATTCTCCCTCAACACTCGCGAGGATCTCCGTCGAAATGTGATTGTCTCCCCGTTCCTTGGCAGCCTGCATCGCCAAGTTGCAAAACGTGATTAGGTCACGAGGCCCGTTCGTGAGCCGGGGGTAAAGATATTTTCTTAACGTGTTCACATCAGCCTGATTCTTAACCTCAAACGCCTTGGACCAACACGCTAGGGCGGTCGCTTCGGATGGAAGGTTTTCGCGAAACCTGATCCGCTCCACCACCAGTCCGTCTAGCTCGATGTCCTCCCAGCTCAGAACCAGAGCATTTTGGGAAATCTTGTCAAAATCTTCAAATTGCCAGGAAAGCTGTTCATATTTATGCTGCTTGATCAAAGTACACACTTTAATTTTTGCTTTGTCTTTCATCGAACTTATGGCTACGCTCGCTAGCAGGAGACCGCCAATAATGTCTATGGGTCTGGCTGCCTCGCCGAATAGGAGATCAGGATCATCAACAAGGACAATAATTTCGATTCCTTTTGCCATAATCTCGGCGATGAGCTTCTTAAGCTTCTCAGAGTTCTGTGCCGATACAAGACGGAGAACATCATCCTTGTCCTCCTCCGTCGCCAACCCGCAGCCGAATATCTGAAACTCCTTTAGGCCTTTGAGTTTTCGTTTAAGGCCCTTTACAAGTTGTATATATTCGCCCGCAGTAGTCTTTGCCTTTAAGATAAACCCATCATCAAAACGGTCGCATATCGCTCCGTCTTCACAGAAAGTCTTTAGTACCTCTAGAAGAATTTCGTACTGAAAGAGGTTGGCGTATTGGCGGTAGGAATATTCTTTGGTAGCTCCTAATTGATGAGTATCTGGGTTAATGCTGGTCACGAGCCTCGACTTCGATCTAGATTCAGCCAGCTTGGTAAACAAAGCGGTCTTGCCACACCCCTTTTTCCCAACAACAACACATCGAGGGTCTGAGAGGTTAGAGATAGTTTTGAAGGCACTCGTAGGTATGAAATATTTGTCGAGGTATGTATCCTGCCCGGCAGCGGGATGACCGAAGTAAAGGTACTCTACGTCCGAAGGCATTTATTTATTCTCCAATTTCTCCGGGCTGCTGATGCTCACCGCTCCTAGGCATGTAAATCCGCCGTGCAGACGCTCCAAGAGCACCGTCAGGTTCATAGAGTAGGATCGAGAGGCAAAGCCTGAACCATTTAAACGATATTTCATCAGTCTTGCATTCTGCGTACAGCTTTTGTGCCGTCGGCAATTGTGGAGGATTCTTGCTGAGTAGGACCACAGATTTCTGGAGAATCAGTGATAGGGCGGCAGCCCGCGCACTCAGTAGTTCTTTGGCCCTTTCCGAAAAGAGAAGGGCAGCCCTTTGTTCCGATGAAAACTCTTTCTTAGGCGCAGCCAGTGTGCAATCCTCGTTTAGAATTTTCAGAGCTACTGCGAATCGCACCTTGCTTGCAATGGAGCTCGCAGAGCTATATCCCAGTTTGTGCCTTCCGCCACTAGCTGGCTTGAAAAAGGAAAACTCAATCCTTCGTTCGGAAAAAACTCGATCGGCTAGATCCCGGGGTGTGCTACCGCCACCGGAGCCGGCAAAGTCAAGAATTGTCACAAGTTTTCGGATAATGCTGCGGTCGGGTAGTTTCGACATAGATCTTACTCCTTCGTGGTTACAGTCCAAGCAGGCGAGGATGTTTGCAGGACCGCCCAGATTAGCCTGACCACTTGTGGGGCCGCGAAACAATGCAACATAGGAGCCGTAGGGGAAGGAACAGCGGATCATAGGACTGCGGCTGAGCCCTGTCAAGCTGATTTGAATTGGAGAACTTACTGCTGTAGCATGTCGCGATGGCGCTCCCTGAGTTCTTGAGCACGAGCTGATTCATACTTCGCTAAGACCGCTGCGAGCTTCCCTCCCGAAATCTGTGGGACGCGGGACTTGTAACTGGCCATCAAGTCAACGCCGTCTAATACATGATCTTCTTCGCCGTGTGCCGCCAGCAAATCGAACAATTCATCGAGATCATATATGTTCCATCCCCTAACACACGGCTCCTCCGCTATGTAATTCGCGATCCGCAAAAGTGCTCCCAGAAGGATTGGACAAAGTTTATTACTGTGGTCTTTGAGATGCACCTCGCATATTCTGCGCATATGCAGAAATGCTGCGTCCTGGTACTCACCGGAAACGAATGAGTTCAAGTAAGGCTGAACCGTTTCGTATGCGTACGGCTGACCTTCTGCACCCCCTGCCATTTGCCACATCAATGAACATCGGAACTTCGGCTCTCCGTTTTGAAGCTCTAAATGCAAACGATCTTTGAATCTTGCAGATTCGAAGGGAGGCAGATCAGGGAATTGAATTTCTCTAAACAATGCAAAGTACAGGAGGAGACAGCATCGATTGTGAATGCCGTTAAGGTCTCCAGCCTTAGACAGTCTGTCTATGACCTCCGTGGCCTGCTCCTCCGTAAGATCTCCGATCCTTCCCAAAATGTTGCTCACTTCGCCGAGCAATGCGGGATTGGTACCAGCGTCTCGTAACATGTGAAAAGCAATCGCCTTTACGCGCTCGGCCATGTTTTCGGGCATGAAGGCGCGACCGTCCGGAAGCTTTTGACGCCTGCGAACGGCCATTTCAGATAGCGGCACACATGCTTGGGAGCGGATATAGAAATCTTGGCCAAACGCGTAACCCTCCAAGATATCGAGCATCGAGGAATAGTGTTCGATCAGGTTATAAACAACGAGTTTTTGTATCAACCAACAAAGGCGACCACGAACAGACACGATGAGACGGTAATCCTCTCCTTTTGTTATTCGATCGTGCATAAAGTTCGGGAAGGGCGGATCTTCGTCATCCTTGAGGTGCTCGACGATCCAGAGGACAGAAGGCCATTCGGCATCTTGGACAAACCTTTCGCCTCGTGAGATGAGAGCATCTTTCCCGTAGGCTGATAAGCGATCCAAGTTGCCGAATTTCTCGACTATCTTCTTAACAATTCCAAAGGCTTTTGCCTCCCCAGATGAGAGGCGGTGTTCAACAAAGGGGAAGAACAGACCGCCCAACTCGTCATCTTCGGGTAGCCTCTCGTCTCGATAGGAATCGAACACTCGCCTATCGAAGACTAAGGCGATGTTCCCTGGCGCGATTTCAAGGAACACTCTGTCAACATTTGGGAATTCCTCAAGATTTCTCGTACTGAAATACTCTCGGACATCATGCTCTTCGTTCGGAAAGAAGCCAGCGTTGAGGATCAGCAGAGTACGCAAACGCCCCTGAGCATTAAGCTGCTCGTTCTTCTTTGGTAGCAAGTCATCAAGAGCTTCGCTTATGGAGCCGAAGGGATTGATTTGACGAACCCCACCGATATAGGAGAATCGGACTGGTGGATTCCCGGGTAATCTATAAAAGACATAGCCATCCACGTTAAATTCTTCTTGGTCTGGGTGAGTGCCAATTGCAGCCGCAATCCATTCGGCGGTTTCCGATGCAAACTGCCTGCGCCTAGATTTTGGAACGTTGAAATGGGGTGTTCTTATCAAGTAACCAGTGATCCCCCTCGAATTCAATTCAAATTGCAATCGGCGTACAACGTCGTTCCAAGCGTAGTGGTGAGCCAGATCTGATTCATCTCCGACGAGGCGGAAAATCTCAAGTGCAATTACTGGAGACTCTTGGGTAATCGGCGTGAGTTCGTAGTCATAGTCACGTCCCGTCAGGGGATTCGTGACAACATCCTCTGCGCTATCGGAGTAGTCCTGGCCGTGACGGTCGCGCAGAAAACCAACAAATCTATCTTTCGCGTCTACTTCCCATTGCTTCTTGGGCATCGCTCACACACTCTCTCATACGATTATCCAACCTGTAGGGCTCTAAAACCAGCCGCCCTGCTAGTGTGCAGCGCCGACCAAATCCGCGAGCGCCTGCCAATGCCGTGGATGTGGGCGGCGTCGACCCTTGCGGATGTCGGACGCGTACGGAATCGAGACCCCAATCGCTGTAGCAATCTCCGAAAGTGTGGCTTCCTTCAATCGAGGCTGGACCTGATTTGTGTACGTTTCACTGATGAGCCAATCCGGCTTGGTGGATGGGTCCCATTGCCAACGGGCAGTTGCTTGACGGCGCTGTGTTGTCGCGAGACGCGCTTTGGATTTTGGAGACTTGGAAGCAAGCCGTCCTTGCTTTGCGACCTCGAACATCTTCATTCGTGAGACTTCGATGGCACAAGAGGCGCAGTGCGTGCTTTCTTTTGTGACATGTTTCCCGCACCCGTGACAGATGTTTTCTGGTCTTGACGCACGACGTGGTGCCGGACAAGTCCTACCTTTCGCCTCACGTTTGTTGCTCTGAGTCAGCCTTGTAGCAAGAGGCGTCTCCGGTCTTCGTATCGTTGACCAGAATGCACGTGCAACCCACTCTGCAATCGGGGCTACAGCCCGACGCCAGATCGGTGCAGTCTCTGACAGGCGCACAGCAAACGATCCAGCGAGTCGACAGTTGCCATCACCTTGTTCACAGAACCACTCTCGCCTCAGTGGTTGGCAAGTAATCCAGTCAAGTAGATAGGCGTCCACTTGAGGACGTACGGGCTCCATGAGATCACATGCAAGACTGTCACGAGCTGATGTGTCTACGTGCAATACACCTAGACCTGGGTCAAGTCCCAATGCGGCAGCAGCAAGTCGAGCCTCAGATTCCAGCACGGAATACAAGTAGTTCAAAATCGCGTTCGGCGGATTTCCTGCTAGACGAGGCGACCCCGTAAGAGGCGAGACGCGTGCTCCAAAGCTGCACCAATGGTCGGGGATGCGAGGCAGGTCATTCTTTGGGAAGTTGATTGGCAATGTGCTCCAGACCGACCAGTAAGCGCGTGCAGCTTGCGATTCGATTAACCGAATTGAGTTGATGCTTTCAGCTTTGGGGAGTTCGGCTTTGAATCCAGCAATTGTGTCGGCAGTGGACGTGTCCAAAAGCTTGTGACGGGCGACTTGCTCCTGTCCATCTAGCTTCCTGCCGATTAGCTCACGTGAAATCCGCAAGGCCGCTCCCGAAGAATGGGCAAGCGCTTGTGCGCGTCGAAGCTTAGCTTCGGAAGGTCGAACCGGACCAGTCGTAGCGAGCACCGACCCATCGCGTTCTAGCATGACGAAACTCGCGTCCTGATCGGCGAGCCAACGAAGCGCTGCGAGCGAAACCATTCCATCAGAGCCGATCACCACAAGACGCTTAAGGCCGTGACCGACGCGAGGAAGACGGCACCGACGGCGATTCGCTCCTATGCCGTCCTCAAGGAACAGATGCCCTCGATCCAGACGAACTCTGATGCCGTAGCCGAAGAGGGTAACGACTCCGTGTCGGGGAGTCAGCACATCAAAGTGTTGATTGTGGGAATTAAGTTGAGATACGGTCTGATCAGCTGCCATTGGAGCATCCTCCGATGGTGGTCAGAGCTTGTCGGCTGCTTCCAACAGTCGGCGAGCTCGTTTGCTACCTAACTAATTATAAATGAAGTACTTACGAGTTGGCAGCCTACTTTTTGGGGTTCTCTATTTCTTCTAGGAGCAGAGCGACTGGTGTTCCGGGATCTCTTTGGACTTTTGTGAAGTTCGCACAAATAAGAAAAGGCACGCGATCAATCTCGACTTGGAATTCGAAGCTCTTCCTGATTGCCAGCTTCCAGATTGGCCAGTCATTTCTTAAAGTGTATCGGACCATGTTTAAGACTTTCTCCTTGAACTCTTCGCCAGTAATCGGATCAGCCTTCTTTACCGTCACTTTCTCTTGTAGGGCACTGATTTCTTCGTGAAAGAACTCCAGCAGTGGCAGTGTGGATTCTCGTGACTTATTCCAAATGGATTGAATTGTCTCGAACAACTGAAATCGGTAGTGTGGCTCGCGCTCCAGCTTTGAACATCGCACATATGATTGCCATGCACCCATGAATGGAACCGTTGGAGCTAGCGGCAGTCCCGCGATCGCGTTAGCAAGATTTTCAGGATTGCGAGCGAATTTTTTCTTCGCTTTGATGAATCTGGTCTTGATAAACATCAGGAGCTCATCCTGTGCATAACCAGCCTCGATTTCGTCGAGTTTATTCGCCACATCTCGTTGCATTCTGCATGAATCATCGTAGGCGGCGCTCGCCGCTTCCAGTTCGCCTTTTCGCTGTGCTATGCGAGCTTTCACAGCTTCCACTTGACTAGGCGACGCTTGGCCCAAAGCCATTTGGGTTTGGGTGAATAGATCCAGGGCGGATCTCTGTTTTTGTTGATCCTCGTACATTTTTGCGATCGCTGATTCGTTCTGCTTTCTTTGTTCACGAATTTCTTCTGCCGTGGCGGACTTGGAACTCGGCAGCAACAAGCGGTTAATTCGATATCTGTCGGGGTGATCCTTCAGCGGCTCAAGCGCTGATAGAAGCTCATCCCTTGTCGTCGCTCTGGGTAATTGCCAACCGACTTCTCCCCACCAACACGAGAGCATCCAAACGATTTGGTCCCTGTGAAGCTTGAGTGAAGGATCGTCTATCGTGGGCCGACCTGCCGAAGTTTTCTTGTCCGTTTGAGTCATGGGTTGGCTAGCGATTTTTCCCACTTGCTGCAAAATTTTCTCACTCGCGTTTGGGAATTCATCTTTCGAGACGTGAGCACTGCCAAGAATCGGTGCTAGAGAATTCTAGCTGTCGCGCCGTCGAGTGCCAGAAAATTGAAATTGAATTTCTGACCTCCGCCAGAGAATCCTGCTAAGTGATTGTAGTGGCTACACTTAAGGCTATCTCTTGGCATGCCGTGTGCAATTCCTAGAGCTAGGAGGCGCACATGACCGGAAAGAAAA
This sequence comes from uncultured Acidobacteriota bacterium, assembly GCA_963836945.1. GTDB lineage: Bacteria > Acidobacteriota > Terriglobia > Terriglobales > Acidobacteriaceae > Sulfotelmatobacter. Next base: position 457,218 of record CAWILL010000009.1, on the reverse strand, counting down.
AATCCAGAAGCTCAGGGCCATCGCTGAGGAGACTCTCAGCGCGGAGTCTTGAAGCGAGAAACAGAGCATTACACGCACTGACCGCGATTCGGCATGGAGTATCCCTCGCTGAAGCAGCCAAAGCTGAAGGTGTCAGTCAGAGGACGATTCGGAAATACGTCGGGTCAGCCCTTCGACAGGATCACATCGGCGGTCGCATCCGAGCAGTCGCGACCGACCGTCTTACCCGTCATCTCCAGATCCCAGGGCCGGACGGACCGATCCAAGTCACGGTTAAGGGGAGCAAAGCGGCAAGTGAGCTTGCGGCCTATGTCAGTGCAAGAGCGGCTTTCCTGCGTTCCGGAGATGAATCAGCTCTCCGACGCTTTGAGGGAAAGAAGATTGGCGGACAGCTACTCGTAACCGATCCGAAGCTTCTGACCGAACAAGCTGAGCAAGGCGACTCGTTCGATCAGCTCTATTCCTCGTTGGTGGGCTAGCAATGACCAACGAGTGCAATCCGCAATTCTCCGGAGATCAGCCCACGAAGCCCGTACAGATTCGCGCTGGGCGATCTTCCGGAAACTTGCGTTGCACTATTTGCGAAAGTACAGATCACGTCGAACGACATCATGTGGGCGGAAGAAATCATGTTGTTTGGTTCACGATCCCGCTCTGCCGAGAGCATCACGTCAAGTTAACGCGCTACATCGAAGCCGCAGGTGTTGACATGCGTCACACGCCACATCGGCTAGAACGACTTCGCCGAGCGAGGAAAGCTATCTACATGTTGCTGTGGTTTTTGGAAACGGAAGAAGAAGAATTTATTCGATCACAAAACGAAAAGAACAAGGAGCTGGGAATATGACAATTCAGGATATTTTTCTTCGTGCACATACTGTTGCTGCTGCTCAGAAGCAACGGAAAAACAAGAAACGGAAAGTTTCAAAGTGGCCCGAACAAGTACTGGTCTTCGATACGGAAACTACAACCGACACTGAACAAGACCTGCTATTCGGGGTCTACAGGCTTTGCGAGGTTAAAGGCGACGAATATCTTTGCTCTGAGGAAGGCCTCTTCTATGCCGACGATCTTGATCCAGATCAGCTGGAAGTGTTGAAGAACTACGCTCGCACCGAACTCGCAGGAAGCGAGATTAAGGCCTTTCCGCCTAGATTGAAGCTGGCGCTCTACTCCCGTTCGATGTTCTTGAAGAAAGCGTTTTGGAAGGCCATTCAGCGTGGGAACTTGATAGTTACATTCAACGCACCGTTTGACCTCAGTCGAATCGCGGTTGATTGGGGAAGAGCGTCCGACGGTGGATGGTCTCTGATGCTTTCGCAGTGGCTGAATCCGAAAACGGGCCAGCTTGAGGAAGACACATACCGCCCAAGAATTGTGGTCAGCGCTCTCAACAGCAAGACTGCATTTATCAGTCTACGTTTTCCACGACCTCATAAGCAGCTCTGGCCCATCGGACGGTTCCTCGACCTTCGCACTCTTGGCTGGGCCCTACATAACAGATCGTATTCGCTCAAGAGAGCGTGCAAGAAGTTCAAAGCCTCTGAACAAAAGAAGAACCACACACCAACCGGACGCGTCACGCGGGAAGACCTCGACTATGCGCGCCAGGACGTGAAGTGCACAACAGCTCTTCTTAATGCAATGAAGAAGGAATTCGATCGGCATCCCATTGATTTGCTTCCAGAGAAGGCCTACTCCCCAGCAACGATTGCGAAAGGCTATTTGGAATCAATGGGCATAGTTCCACCTCTTCAAAAGTTCGACATCCCTGAGAAGATTCAAGGGATCGCTATGCAGTCTTATTACGGTGGGCGTGCGGAATGTCGCGTTCGTCGTACTGAAGTTCCCGTCGTTCCGGTAGATTTTGTTTCGCAGTATGCGACTGTCTGCTCTTTAGCTTGGCAACTCAGAACTTCTCACTGCCAAACGCTTGTCTTTCGAAGACGCAACAAAAGACATTCGAGAAATGGTCAACAGCATTACCCTCGACCGAGCTTTTGAAGCAGAGAAGTGGAGAGATTTCAAATTCTTCGCATTGGTCCGACCCGAAGAGAACGTCTTTCCCGTTCGCACGGTTTACGACGGAAAGACACAGAACATTGGCTCGAATTACCTGACTTCCGAAGAGCCGATCTGGTTTGCTGGTCCTGACGTGATCGCTGCCGCTCTTCAAAGTCGCAGACCGCTCCAAATCGAAAAAGCAATTCGCGTTGTTCCACACGGAAAACAACGTGGTCTTAGACCAACAAGCTTGCGCGGAATGGTGGAAATCGATCCCAGGAAAGAAGATTTCTTCCGTCGCGTCGTCGAAGAACGTAAGAAGTTTCCGAAAGACGATCCAATGGAGTACTTCCTCAAGATCTTCGCTAGTTCCGGTTCATACGGTCTTTTTGTCGAAGTAAACCCGAAAGAACTGGACGAAACGACGCCAATCGGAGTCTTCTCCGGAGAACATACACATGAAGAAGCATCGAAGGAGATCGAAGAAGCAGGAAGGTGGTATAGCCCGATCTTGGGCTCCCTTATCGCTGCTGGCGGACGTTTGCTCCTCGCAATGCTCGAACGCTGCGTTGCAGATGTAAACGGAACGTACTTGTTTTGCGACACCGATAGTCTTTGCATCACCAGTTCGCAAGAGAGCAAGCCTCTTCACATCCCCGGAGCTAAAGGGCTAAGAACCCTATCATGGGACGAAGTACAAGAGATCATCGACAAGTTCGAACGCTTAAATCCCTATGATCGCCGCTACATTCAAGGCTCGATCTTGAGTCTTGTAAAGGCAAACCACGTCGATTCTAATTCGAGCAAGCCGAGACGAGAGCTTTACGGATATTCAGTGTCTTCAAAGCGTTACGCAATCTATGAGAAGACGGCTAACGATATCAAAGTTGTCGAGCCAAAAGCTCACGGTCTTGGTTATCTTGCTGCGCCGAAAGAAGAGAAAGAAGGCGAAGAAGGGAACTGGATATCGGAAGCTTGGGATTGGCTCTTGCGCTGTGAGCTTGGTCTAGAATGCACAGCCCCAACTTGGCTAGATGTTCCTGCCATGATGCCAATCGTCATCAGTACGCCAAACATCTTGCAGCGACTGGAGCCCCGTCCGTTTAGTTTTCTCTTGATTCCTCAAATTGACAGCCAGGGCGGCCTTCCCGCGAATGTGGACGGCAATCACTTAACGCTCGTCACATCGTACACATCAAACAGAAGCGAGTGGCTCAACTCAGAATGCGTGAACATCTTCGACGGTGAAATCTACCGACTGGCTCTTGAACAAACCTGCAAGCTCGACAAGGTGATCCCGCGAACGTACGGACATGTGCTGTACCTTTACACTAAACATCCAGAAGCGAAGTCTTTGGCTCCTGATGGAAGTCATTGCACGTGCGAAACGCGAGGATTGTTGCAACGATGTTCCGTTGTAGCTGCTTCACGTCGATATGTGGGTAAAGAAACCGATAGAAGATGGGAACAAGGCGAAGACTTCAGTCTTGTTGAATTCAGGGTGGTTGAGTACGAAGGCTCGAAACAAGTAGTGGCGAGCGACGAAATCAAGCGACAGATTCTCAAGACCGGAATCCGCAAACTAGAGCGCGAGAGAAAAGTGAGCCATCACACCTTAGAAAAGGTTGTGAAGGGCGAACCCGTTCGCAGAAAGACTCTTCGTAAGATTGCGGCGCAACTTCGTCTGTGAAGACGCGAAGGGTTCGCCCTTTTGGTTCCAAAGGCGTACTTCGTTCCAAGCTGAAAGACTCGCTGTTACCCGCCCGCTTTTTTCCGAAGGTCAATCAGATGTTTTACTGACAATTTCTTGAGATCAGGTAATGACCCGCCTGGTACAGCCTTCGCGAAGACTTCTTCCGGGCCTGCAACGACAGCTGCGACAGCCGCGACGGCACCTGCCACCTGAACGACCGCTTGCGCAACATGCACAACGTCGTCGATGAAACCGAATTCCTCAGATCGAGCGATTAGAAAATCGAGAGCCGCAAGTTGCGCTGGTGTTAACTTTACAGGGCTAGGCATACCCCTCCTTGAGTTTCAATCGTATTTTGGGTTTCACGGGAGGCCCTCTAACCGAAACTGCGGTACTATAATCCACTGTCGGAGGTGTGTCAACATCCTTCTGCGATTGCATTGATCATCATGGGAAGCCACTTTGATCGTGGACACTCGGAGGAGATTTGTTATGAGTATTCTTGATGCAATGTTCGCCGCAGGGTTCGCCGCGTGGTGGGCTGTGTCTGTTTTGTATCAATTCCAGACGAAATGGGTATTGGGCCTGACTCGGTTCGATTTATTTCATCTGTTACCTAAGTGGACTTTCTTCGCCCCGAACCCAGGACATACGGATTACCACCTTCTGTATCGAGATTTGAGAGACGATGCGATACCGACGGGATGGACGGAAGTTAACATTGTTCAGGAACGCAGCATATTGGCATCCGTCTGGAATCCGGAGAAACGAGTTCGGAAGTGCTTGTTAGATCTTACTCAGAACCTGGTGAAACAGCGGCCATCTTCAGCAGATGAAGAGAATGCAGTTGTGTTAAGTGTTCCGTATTTGCTTCTCTTGAATTATGTGGCGCATCTCAACGCGCCGGGGTCCTCGAACGCTCGGCAGTTCATCATCTTCCAGAGTCACGGCTTCTTTCCAAACAAGGAACCGGAGCTCTTGATCAGGAGTGCGTTTCATGATCTCGATCAGAGCGATTGAATTGTCATCTGAGGTAACGAGTCAGGTTGTGCTTCTTTTCGCAACCGTGGGACTTGCGATCTCTACTCTAGAATTTATCGCCCTCGGTAAGGAGTTTCGGGACAACGGAATATTTGCATGGTCTGTGATTAAAACGCGTGATCTCAAACAGGAGACACTTGCGCTGGCAAAGGCGAAGGATATTCTTTACGGTCGTAAAGGCACATTGCTAATCCTCTTCCTCAGACTGACAGCGCTCTTAATCATATTGTTCTTTCTTTTGCGGAAAAACCTACACATCGACCTTTCGCTTGTCCTTTTGTCGATCGTGTTAGCGACAATGCTACTGCTGAACTATCGATGTACCTTAGGGGCAGATGGTTCCGATCAGATGCTCGCTATAATTTTCTTCAGCCTTACGGTCGACGCTGGATTGGTTCTCGGTCACAGTCCCTGGAAATCCATCGGCCTTTGGTTCATCGCGCTTCAAAGTTGCCTCTCTTATGAAGCCTCCGGGATTTCCAAGCTCTGGTCGGCGGTCTGGAGAAGTGGTGATGCAACGTTTCAAATCTTAAACACTGTGACCTACGGCTCGAAACGAATGGCAGAGCTCCTTCGTGGTTCGATGGCGCTAAGGAAGATTGCATGTTGGAGCGTTATTGGCTTCGAGTGCGTATTTCCCTGTTGCCTGATTCTGCCGACCCGAGCGGCCTCGGCAATCCTGATCCTCGGTATCGGATTCCACGTGTTTAATGCTATTTACATGGGGCTTAACGTGTTTCTTTGGGCATACGTCGCTACTTATCCCGCTATCCTATTTTGTGCGGCGCAAGCTAGATCGATCCGATAAGCCTCTGGGAAACATACACGTTTGATTCCTTCGTTCAAAATACGCTGGTGAAAAGGAGTCGTGACATATGAAGTGTGAGAGGATATCTCGTAAGCCAACCCTCCCAACCGTCACAATCGTGTATAGCCAGACGATGCAGAGAACCACCGGCCGAAGTCCCTGTGATATCGCGATTCCCTTTCAATTCGGATGGGAGACGGAGGTCGCACAGAACGATGCCGTGACAGTGGAAGAATATTTGGACCTGGGCTACCACAGGTGGGACGGTATTTTGTTGCCTAGCGAACAGACTAACCTCATCGAGATCCTAAAGACCGCTGCGGGAGATGTCGAGCTGCCAGCCGATCGTCCTTGTATCGAGGAAGTAGGCATTCAGTACCCTGGGGACCCATATGCCACATTCACGCGTTGGGGTTGGCCGGATCGCAGTTTGCCACGTAAGATCTATCTTCTGAGCTTGGCACTCGAATCGCTCAGAAAAAGGGTTGCGACACCTCCGTGGCCGTTAGAATAGTTGTCACATTGGTGTCCCAGTTTTTCCTCGCAGGGACTTTCTGTCGGTTCTCTCTGCACGTGGTAGACTCAGACCTCGCTTAACAAGGGCATGTTTTGCCTCACAGGTTTGTGTTTTCAAAGAACCATTTCTTGAGGATTCTGTCTTGGCGGATATGAAGAACGGGTATATCATACCGACGTTTTGAGTTCTCGTCACGTGGAGAAATTGCCGAATGACTAACTTCACACTCTCACCAGAAGACGTGCGCCGTTTTCGCGAGGAACATCCTGAACAGGCTTCTCAAATCTGTCAAAAGTGGAAGGAGATTAAACCCATCCTTGTCGTTATAAAGGGATTACCGTTTGTTCCGAAGGAAGTAAAAGATGCAATAGACTGGATCATTAAGTTCGGCGATTTATTGTGTCCCTGAAACTTCAGAATGAGACAACCAAAACTTAACAGTATAGCCCTCACAGGCTATTCAGTTTTGTGCAGAATGGATGAACGCTCCCCTCCTCCTCTACGACGGCGTCTGCGGTCTGTGTAACCATTTCGTGCAGTTTATTCTCAACCGCGAGCGCGTGCCAGAATTTCACTTTGCTCCTTTGCAAAGCTCGGCAGCAGCTCGCATACTCAGTCGTCACAGCCTAAGCTCCGTTGACCTCGATACGATCTATGTGGTCCTCAACTGCGACGAGTCCGCTCAGTCTGTCCTTACTCGGTCCGATGCCATATTGTTCGTCTTGGAACACATCGGCGGAATCTGGCGATTAATAGGGGTTCTCTTACGTCTCAGCCCTCGGAGGTTGCGCGACTGGGTTTACTGCCTACTGGCTCGCAATCGGTACCACATCTTAGGTCGCGTGGACATCTGCCTCCTCCGCACGGATGCTACCCGCAGACGCTTCCTTGAACTCTAGACTCCGATTTTCTCCAATCCACGGTCTCGCCAGGATGTGGCAGTTTTGCCGTTCCTTCCTTCCACCCCCCCTCGCGTTTGACCCTCTGCCCTCAAGCCCTTAAACTTATTAGTGTTCTCCGCCTATCTTTCACTACTGGCCGGGCGTGCGGCCATTCTGCGGGAGGGATTCCTGAGTCGTTTTCTCAGTGTTGGACTTCGAATATTTCTGATCGCGGCTTTGCCAGGGCTGCTCGCAGTTGTCTGCCCTGCTCAAAGCCAGGCTCCGGACCAGGCCGAAAGCAACACTCAGAACCAAGCTCAACCAGAGAGTCAGCCCGAGGCGCCGGCCCAGAAGCCCCAAGCGCCGCCTCAGAAGCCTCAAGCTCTGCCCCAGAGTCAGAGCCAGACTCCGATCACTCTCGACACGAGCGAGACGCTGTTCGTCGTGCTCACCGCGATGAACTCGTGCGGATATGACGTGGGCCTGAATACTTCCGACGCGCAGCGGCTCAACGTGCGCGCCGAGGTGCAGAGGAATCTTCGCAACTCCGAGGAAGCGCAGGCGTCGCTGACCTCTCTGTGCGACTGGTATGTGGCGCACAAGGGGAAGGATCCGCAGCATGATCTGTCGCAGTTCGTGTCGCTGGCGCTTTATATGCAGGGGCCTCCGCATTTTCTGCCGCGGGTGAAGGAGGACGACATGCCTCCGGATGCGGTGCCCATTGCCGGGTTTGGGGCGCTGCTCGAGCGGTTCTACGACAGGGCGTCGCTGCACTCGATTTGGGAAGCGCACCGGGCGAGTTATGCAGCTTTGGTCGCGCGGTATCACGTGCCGCTGCAGAAGATGGTCTTCGATACGGACATCTATTTGAAGCTGCAATCCGGCGGATATCTGGGGAGGACGTTCACGGTCCTGCTCGATTTCATGGGCGATCCCAATGAAGCGAACGCCCGAAACTACGGAACTGACTATTACGTCGTGGTATTCCCCTCGCCCGACCCGTCGACCGTCGATCCGCTGAAGATGCCGCAGATCCGGCACACGTACCTGCATTACCTGCTCGATCCAATGGCGGAGAAGCATTTCACCGCGATCAAGCGGCTGGAACCGTTGCTGCAATCGGTTAAGCGGGCGCCTCTGGACGAGAATTTCAAGACGGACATTTCGCTGCTGGTCACCGAGTGCCTGGTGCGGGCGATTGAGATACGGACCTCAGGCACGAAGCAGACTGCCGAAGCGATGCGATTGCAGGCCGTGGATGATGCGGAGAAGCAGGGTTACATCCTGACCAAATATTTCTATACCGCGATCGTGGCGTTCGAGAAGGATCCGGCGGGGTTGCGGACAGCGTATTCCGACATCCTGTATGCGATGGATATCAAGCAGCAGCAGAAGGCGGCGAGTGAGGTGCAGTTTGTGCGCAATACCGCGCCCGAACTCGTTCAACTGTCGCGACTGGAGGACCGGCGGATGCTGGTGACAGCCGAAAAGCGCCTGGCAGCGGGCGATCCCAAGGGGGCGCAGGAACTTGCGCAGCAGGCGCTGGATAAGAAGATCGGGGACGAAGGACGAGCGCTCTTTATCCTGGCACAGGTCGCGGTGGCGAATAAGAATCCGGACGGAGCGGCGAATAATTTCCACAAGGCCATCGAGGCGACTAAAGATCCGAAGGTGGTGGCGTGGTCGCACGTGTATCTGGGGCGGATGCTGGACATGAAGGATCCGCCGGAGCGAGAGGCCGCGATGAATGAGTATCGGGCGGCGCTGAGTGCAGGGGCAGATCTGCCGGAGGCAAAGGCTGCGGCCGAGCACGGGCTGCAGGCGGCGTACGAACCTCCGGCCAGGGTGAAGCCGCAGGACTCGGCGAAATAGCGCTGCGCGGGCTAGATGCCCGCCCCACGGCCGGCGAGACGACGGCGCTACGACATAGCGGCGCTACCGAAGAAAGTCAAAATCCCCACGCTATCCCGCCAAAGGACGGCGGCACAAGGATGGGGCACGCCGGTGTCGTAGGGGCGCTATCGCTGGGATAGAATGCACGTTGCAGGATTCCAATGAACATGAAGGACGTCTGGGTCGAGGAGAACGCATGAAGCGCATAGCGATCATCTTAGTAGTGCTCGGAATCTGCGTTTGGAGTTGGGGACAGGACAAACCGGCGGCGCAGAATCCTCCCGCCGGGCAGGCAGCCGGACAGGGCGCGAGCCAAACGGCAGCTCCACAGGGAAAGCGTCCGCCGAAAATTAACAGCCAGGAAGAATATGCGGCGTACCAGGCAGCGGTTAAAGTAGCTGACGCTGGGGAATGCGAGAAGGCGGCAAATGATTTTGCTGCGAAATATCCCGCCAGCGAGGTACGTACAATCGTTTACAAGGCGGCAATGCTGCGTTATCAGCAGGCCAACAATGAGACCAAGGCGGTTGAGATAGCAAAGAAAGTTCTGGCGATCGATCCGGACGATCCTGAAGCGCTGGTAGCCGTCGCCCTGGCGGACGTCGACCTGGCCAAAGACGACAGTCTGGACAAGGATGAGCGTCTCACCGCAGCCAAGAAAGGTGCCGAACGCAGCCTGGTGACGGTGGAAACAGACGTGCCGACGACCGGATATCCGGAGGAGCAGCTCAAGAACTACAAGAATTTCATCCGGTCGCAGGCCTATTTTGTCATCGGGATGGCTGCCTACAAGACCAGCCAGTGGCCGGAAGCGGAGGCGAATCTGAGGAAGTCGATCGACGCGCTTCCACAGTCGCCGGACGTAGTCACGATATATCATCTGGCGCTGTCGCTCGACTTCCAGAACAAAATTCCGGAAGCCTTGAAAGCGGCGCAGCAGGCAGTGGAACTGACGAAGGATAGCCCCGATTCGCCCGCGGGAAAGGCAGCGCGTCAAGAGCAGGATCGCCTGATGAAGTATTCGACCACCGGCACCTCCGGCCAAGCTGGGACACCTCCGAAGAACTAGCCCGCCCCAAGGGACGTTCGCGCGAGACGTTCGAAGCAAGACGTTGCAAGCAACGTCTCTATCTATGAAGGAACGGGAAATCACGGCGCTGGAGGAAGGGCTCGGCTACCATTTCCGGCGGCGGGCGATGATCGAGCAGGCGGTCACGCACAGTTCGCAGGCGCGCGAAATCGAGGCGCAGCAGGCCGGCGAAAGCAAGTACAAGGTCAGTGACAACGAGCAATTGGAGTTTCTGGGAGATGCAGTGCTGGCCCTGGTGACCAGTGAAGAATTGTTTCAGCGCTTCCCGCATTTTCGAGAAGGGGAACTATCGAAGCTGCGGGCGCATCTGGTGAGTGAACGGCATTTAATCCAGGTGGCACAGCAGCTGGAGTTAGGCCACTATCTCCGCTTGGGGCGCGGCGAGGAAAAGAGCGGCGGACGGGGCAAGACGGCCCTGCTGGTGGATGCATTGGAGGCCATTCTGGCGGCGATTTATCTCGATGGCGGGCTGGAAGTGGCGCGCGAGTTTGTTCTGCGCAATGTGATTGCGCCAGAGTTGGAGCGGATGGAGCGCGGCGGCGGGAGCCTGCCTATTACGGATTTCAAATCGGCGCTGCAGGAAGCAGTGCAGAGCCTTGGGCTGGCGCAGCCGGCGTATGTGCTGGTCGAGGAAGCGGGGCCGGAGCACAGCAAGACGTTTACCGTGGAGGCCCGCCTGCATTCCCGCGAGAGCCGCAATCCGGAATTTGTTGGACGCGCGCAAGGCTCGACCAAAAAGACTGCTGAACAGGATGCCGCGCGGCAACTGCTGACCTACCTGGCATCACGGCCGAAGGATGCGGACGGGAAGACGTCACGGTCCGCGCAGGCGGTGGATAAGTAGGATTCATGGATTCTTTAAACCAGCCTACCGTTTCGCAGCCCGAGCCCGCAGCCTTGCCGGCCCCGGTGGAGCCGCCTGTCGAACTCGCCGCTTCGAGCGAGCCTACAGAGGCTCCTTCGCCCTCTCCGTCGCAACCGGCGCCAGTTCCCGCTCGCAAGGTCGCCAGCAGCTTTGGCTCGGACTTGATCGGTTCGCTGCAGTCGCTGATGGGGACGGTGGTGATTGCGATTTTTGTGATCACCTTCATCACACAGGCATTCCAGATCCCCTCGGAATCGATGGAGAATACGTTGCTGGTCGGCGATTACCTGCTGGTCAACAAGCTTTGCTACGGCGGGTCTGGATTCGGCGATCACCTGATGCCATATCAGAGGATCGCGCGCGGGGATATCATCGTGTTCCATTATCCGGTGGACCCGCAGCAGCATTTTGTGAAGCGAGTCATCGGGATCCCCGGCGACCGGCTCCGCATGGTGAACAAAAAGGTGTTAATCAACGGCAAGCCCATCGACGAGCCGTACGTACATTTTCTGGAGCCGGCCAACAATCTTTACCGGGACGACTTCCCCAGAACCGATATTCCTGCGGCGAATATGGAAGGCTCGTGGTGGCTGCAAATGCGGAAACTGGTGGACGACGGGGAACTGATCATCCCGCAGGGGCACTATTTCGTGATGGGCGATAACCGCGATGACAGCCAGGACAGCCGCTACTGGGGCTTCGTTCCGCAGGGGAACATCATCGGAAGACCTCTGGTGATCTACTGGTCGGTGCAGGACTGGGACCGGAATCCGTCATCAAGTTTGGGCGGGCGGATCTATCATCTGGCATACGCGGTCACGCATCTGTTTCAGATCACGCGATGGAACCGGACTCTGCGGCTGGTACACTGATGGATCGGTCCCTCAGGGGCTGAAGCCCTTTTTGGGGTCCGACTGACTCGGTCCCTTCGACAAGCTCAGGGCAAGCCTGAAGGGCCGCTCTTCCACGAAACCCAAGGAACACTCGAGTACATGAAAGCGACCGTGGCGAAGAAAGAAGAAAAGCTGGCGAAGGCAGAAAAGAACGGCGAAGAAGAAAAGCCGAAAGAGACTACGGTTGAGTTTCTTTCGTCACTGGCGGCAGTGCTGGTGACCGGGCTTTTCATCATTACGTTTGTGGTGCAGGCGTTTGAGATTCCATCGAGTTCGATGGAGACGACGCTGCTGATCGGCGACCACGTTTTCGTCAATCGAGTCCAGTTCGCGCCCAAGAGCGGGTGGGTTGGTTCGCTGCTTCCCTACCGCGATGTGCACTTTCGCGACATCGTCGTGTTCTTGTCGCCGCAGACTCCCGGGCTGTATGTTGTGAAGCGGATCATCGGCTTACCGGGGGACAAAATCCACCTGCGGAACGGAGTGGTATATCGCAACGGCCAACCGCTGGATGAAACCAAGTATCTTGACACCGACAGAGATAATCCGGCCGATGTTTACCGAAACAATTTTCCGGCAATTCCCCCGGGCGATGATCCGAATGTCTGGTCGAACTGGGCAATCGATATGCCATCGTACATTCAGGGCGATGACATCGTAGTTCCGCCCAACCATTACTTCGCCATGGGCGATCATCGTGGCGTCAGTCTGGACAGCCGCTATTGGGGATTCATTCCCAAGGAAAATGTTATCGGGCGGCCGATGTTTATTTACTGGTCGTTTGAAACTCCGGATAATCAGTACCTCAAGACAGAATGGAGCGATCGGGTCAAGTTTCTCCTCGGTAAAGTAGTTCTTCACTTCTTTGACGAGACACGCTGGAAGCGGACGCTGAAAGTCGTCCAATGAACCGCTCGGATCTTCGGTGAGAACGCGGTGAACATCTTCTCCTCCAAGCGCCGTTGGGCTGCGGCGGCAGCATTGGTGCTGCTGGCGCTGTTCCTCGTGCGTCCGGGCGCATCCCGCCTGAAATCCAGGATCATTACCTCTCTCAGCGCGGCCGTGGGGCGTCCGGTCGATCTCGCGTCGGTTCATATACGGTTGCTGCCTCAACCGGGTTTTGATTTGGAGAATCTGGTGGTGTATGACGATCCTGCGTTCGGCTCCGAACCCATCCTGCGGGCAAGCGCGGTAACGGCGGACCTTCGGCTGCGTTCGCTGCTGCGCGGAAGGCTGGAAGTATCGAAACTGGACCTCACCGAGCCGAGTCTCAACCTCGCGCACCACGAGGGCGGCGGATGGAACCTTCAGAGCCTGCTGGAGCGCGCGGCACGCACGCCGCTGGCGCCTACCGGAAAAATGAAGTCGGAGCCGAGGCCGAGTTTCCCGTACATCGAGGGAACATCGGGGCGGATCAATTTCAAGAATGGCCCGGAGAAGAAACCCTACGCGCTGACCAATGCGGATTTTTCGTTGTGGCAAGAGTCAGAAGATACCTGGGGCGTCCGGCTTAAGGCTCTGCCGTTCCGCAGCGACATGAATTTGAACGATACAGGACAGCTACAGCTCAGCGGCACCTGGCAACGCGCTGGGACTTTCGGCGACACTCCTGTGCAGTTCGACGTCGAGTGGGCCCGGGCGCAGTTGGGGCAGATAACACAATTCTTTACCGGGAGCGACCGGGGCTGGCGCGGGGACATTCGAGTCAGCGCTACGGTCACGGGAACTCCGGCGCTGCTGAAAATATCGAGCACGGTCTCTGCGGATGATTTCCGGCGCTACGACATCACGAGCGGGACCTCATTGCGCATGGCCGGACGCTGCGACGGGGAGTACAACACGCAGGAGCACGAGCTTCACCGGATCGCCTGCATGGCTCCCGTTGGGGCGGGACTGCTCACCATCACAGGGGACGGGAGTGCACCCGGCAGGCATAAGTATCACCTGACTGTGACCGCGCAGGATCTGCCCGCCAGCGCGATCGGTGCACTCGCACGGCGGGCGAAGAAAGATCTGCCTGAGGATTTGCTACTGGAGGGAACGCTGGGGGGCAAGCTCACGGTCTCAGAGAACGCCGCCACCGGTGTCCAGTCTCATGTAGAAGCTCATGGCGAGATTGCAGGCTTGCGACTGAGTTCTACATCCGAGAAGGTTGAGCTGGGTCCGGTTACGATTCCAATCATTCTGACAGGCGCAACGGCCAGCATTGCCAGAGATCGATCAAGGACGCAGTCGTCGCGACACACGCAAATGGAGTTGGGGCCGTTCGCACTCGATCGTGCGCGCTTGGGAGGTGCGGTCGTTCGCGGTTGGGTCGACCGCTCCGGATATGGCTTCACCATTCTTGGCGATGCCGAAGTAGGCAGGACTTTACGTTTGGCGAGAATGTTTGGAATTCGTACGCTAAACTCGGCGGCGGAAGGCACAGCACAACTGAGCCTGCAGATTGCAGGGTCGTGGATGGGCCAGGGCGGAACGGCTGCATTCGCAGGCCCGCAAGTCACCGGATCGGCAAAACTGAAGAATGTGCGCTTCGGACTTCGCGGCGCGGGAGAACCGGTAGAGATTTCTTCGGCCGAAATGCAACTTTCGCCCGACGTCGTGCGCGTTGGGAAGTTAAACCTGAAGGCTGCGGGGACCGTTTGGAAAGGATCCCTGGAAATGCCGCGCGGCTGCGGAAGTCCGGAGAAGTGTCAGGTTCGTTTCCAGCTCAATACGGATGAGATCTCGCTGAACGAAACCAACGAGTGGGCGAATCCCAGTCCGAAGAGCCGGCCCTGGTATCGCCTGGGAACTGCGCGGCCTGTGCCGTCGCTGCTGGCTCGCGTGCGAGCATCCGGACGCGTGACAGCCGACCGCTTTGTGCTGCGCGGCATCATGGCGTCCAAACTGTCGGCGAATGTCAGCCTCGATGCAGGAAAGCTGGAGGTTACGTCGGTGGAGGCAGACCTGCTTGGCGGCAAGCATCGTGGGAAATGGCAGGCGGACTTCGGCGTGAAACCTGCCGTGTGCCTCGGAAGCGGCAGTCTGACGGGAATTTCCCTCGGGAACATTTCCCGGTTGATGAAGAACGATTGGGTGGAAGGCACCGCCGGCGCGAGCTACGAGATTCGCGGGCCATGCTCTGCTGATTTCTGGCAAACGTCCGAGGGGACGCTGCAGGTAAATGTGGCGGATGGAAGCCTCCCCCACGTACTCTTCAGGGAAAGTTCCGAGATGTTGAAGATCCGGAAGTTCAGCGCGCAGGCTCAGTTGCATGCCGGCACAATTGAAGTCAGCGAAGGCGGACTGGACTCGCCGGAAGGGACGTACGAGGTCAGCGGCACTGCCACGTTGAGTAGAGAAATTGATTTCAAATTGGCGCGAGTTCCAGCGGGATCAGGAGTCAGTTCCTATACGATTACCGGGACTCTTGCTGAACCACACGTTACTCATATCAACGGTACGGAGCAGGCGCGGCTGAAGCCTCAACCGTAACAGCGGCACTCCGAAAGATAAGGAGGAATTTTGTGGAGACAGCCGCCTTCGGCTGTCCGGCCGCGCCAGCGGCCGTCTTTGCTTCTTGCACCGTCAGTTCAGTGCTCAGATAAAAGAACATAATCGAGCAAGGAAGGAACTGCTTTCATGGCAGCCGCGCAGGCAAAAGTAATCGCCCTTTGGGCGACGGACAGCCGAAGGCGGCTGTCCCCACATAAGCTAGCGATCATATCCGGGGCCGTGTAAGACTTTTCCTGGCAGTTTGCCCGTCATCTTCCCCTGCTCGATGACTGGCGTTCCATTGACTAACACGTAATCCATCCCTTCCGAAAGCTGGTTGGGGTTGTCGAAGGTGGCACGATCGCGCACCGTCGCGGGATCGAAGATCACAACGTCGGCCCACATTCCCTGCTTGAGCACACCGCGATCCGTCAGGCGCATACGCTGCGCCGGGAGCGCGGAGCATTTCCGAATTGCATCCTCTAAGGTGAGAATGTTTTCTTCGCGGACGTATTTGCTCAGGATGCGCGGGAATGTGCCATAGGCGCGTGGGTGGGGGTGCGCCTGGCCGAGAATTCCTTCCGGCGAAGTGCCTTCAGAATCGTTGTCGATCGAGACCCACGGCTGTTGCAGCGCAAGGGTCACGTCGGGTTGCGACATGCCGAAAACTGCGACGCCGGTGTTCGGGTCTTCGATGAGGAAATCGAAGAGCGCGTCCATCGGGTCTTTGTTCCACAGCTTGGCAATTTCCGAGACGCGCTTTCCCTGCAGCGGAACCAACTTCGGATTGGTGACAGCACCGATCATGATGGCGTCGGGTCCGGGAATCTCTTGCCATTCATTGTCCCAGTCGCGCGAAGGCGTGAGCATATCCTTGCGAATGCGCTCGCGGGTGGTGGGATCCTTCAGCCGTTCGACGAGTTTCGCGGTGCCCCCATCGTGCGCCCATGCGGGAATAAAGGCGGAGAAATCGTTGTACCACGCCGTGTACGCATAGGTGTCGGCGGTGACGTCAGCACCACCGTCGCGAGCCGCATTGATCTTGGCAACGACCTGGGGCATGTGTCCCCAGTTGTTCTTGCCGGCGACCTTAATGTGCCAGATCTCGACGGGAACGTGAGCCTCGCGGCCGATGCGCAGGGCTTCATCGATAGCTTCGAGGACCGAGTCGCTCTCGTTGCGCATGTGCGTCGCATAAATTCCGCCGGATTTGCCCGCTTCCGTAGCAAGGGCGATCAGTTCGTCGGTCTTGGCGTAGGGTGCGGGAGCGTACTCCAGCGAAGTCGAGACCCCGACAGCTCCGTCTTTCATGGCTTCGCGCACCAGAGCCTTCATCTGTTCGAGTTGCTCAGCAGTGGGCTGCTTGTTGTCATCGCCCAGCACCATGCGGCGAACTTGCGTCGCGCCAACATACGTGGCGAAGTTGATACCAATTCCCTGCTTCTCAAGGCGCGCAAAGTATTGACGCAGCGTACGCCAGTCGGGATTGATCTTGTAATGGTCGTAACCGATGCGGTCGGATTCGATGATGGCGTCGTTGAGCGGCGCGATCGAGTTCCCTTCTCCAGTGATTTCCGAAGTTATGCCCTGGTAGATCTTCGATGGCAGACGCGGGTCGACGAGAATGGTCAGCTCCGATTGGCCGAGCATGTCAATGAAACCCGGCGCGACTACTTTGCCGGCAGCGTCGATGGTGCGCTGGCGCTGGACGGCGGAGAGATTGCCAATGGCGGCGATCCTACCGTCGCGGATGCCGAGGTCTCCGGAGTACCACGGAGAGCCGGTGCCGTCGATGATGTGGCCGTTGGTGATGACGATGTCGAAGGAGCTCGGGGCCTGGGCGCGGACAGGGTTCGACGCGAAAATGAGGATTATGAGTATGGTGAATGTGATTCGCTTTGAGAGCATGGATGACATCCTACCTTCTTTCATTGCCACTTTCGGCAGGGCGGGCGAGACGCCCACCCCACAGCCGCCGGGACGGCGGCGCTACTGTGCTAACCCGGCAACGGCGCCTAGAACGCACCACACACCCAGGGCCAACCATTCATACATCGTGAAGTGGCCGGGGACTATCGGGACGATTTTCATCAAGGCCAGCGCAACAGCGACAACCAAACCAAATAGTGCAATGGCCTTCTGGGCCGCCGCCAATGGGACTACTTCAGGCTTCCGGTACGCCAATGCCAGACACGCCGCGCACGCGGCTGCCCAGCCGATGGCGCAGGCGACGGAGCCCACTTCGGTCACGGGGACGAGAATGGCATCGCCGAGCAGCATACACACTCCGGTTGCGATTCCGACGCTGAGGACCGCAGACGATGGAGTCTGAAATCGCGGATGCACTTTCCCCGCCCGCCGTGCAATCATGCCGCGGCGGCCCAAGGCGAAGAACAGGCGGCTGGCGGCGACGAAGTTTCCGTTGAAGCACTTGAACAACGACAACAAAGCCGCGGCAAGAATGATGTTGACGATCCAGCGGCTGCCGACCGCTTGCTCAAACGCAACCGCCGTCATGAATTTCTCGCCGGTCAGCTTGCGCCACGGCGCTACAAAAGCGACCGCCCCGACGATGCAGGCGTAGAATAGCGTGCCGATGATAATTGCCATCCAGATGGCTCGAAAGAATCCTGGAGCACGGAACTCGGGGCCGGCCTCCTCCGCGGCTTTGCCCACCGACTCGAATCCGGTCATGAAATAAGGGACGATTTGGATCACCAGTAGTATCGAAACCAGCGGAGCGTGCGTGAAGAGTGGCGCGAAATGCGTCACGCTTCCTCGACTTGCACCCGCGACGACGAACACAACAAAAAGCGCGAGCGTGCCGAAACTGGTCCAGTTCTGGAAGGTAGCGCTCAGGCGTACGCCGCGATAGTTGAGCACCGTGAGCAAGGCCGTGAGTGTGAGCCCGACGATCAGATGAGGAAGATATACCGGGCGGCCGGCGATGCGATAAATTTCCATCGAATCGAGCCCGGGAAAAATATAAGCGGCGATGCGTCCGACCGCGACGGCCTCCCATGGACAGACGATGAAATAGGCGAGGGTCATCATCCAGCCGGTGGCGAAACTTATTGAGCGCGGAAAGACCGCAGAGGTGTATGCGACCTCGCCCGCGGCATCGGGCATGGCAATGACGAGTTTTCCGTAGACCCAGCCGATGGGAAGCAGCAGCGCGCCACCGATTAAGAATCCTAGGGCCGTTCCAAGGGAGCCACCGCGCAGCAGCCAGTCGTCCATGATGACGAGCCAGCCGACGCCGACCATGGTGCCCCATCCCAGCGTGAAGTAGTCGGTGGCGCGCAGTTTGCGGGCGAGAGTAGTCACGGGTTGGGTTGATAAGAGGGAGCGGCGCGAATTATAAAGCATCGGTATGGTTGGCGCGAGCCAGGAAGCCGTGCTGCGCACGGCGGACAGCCGGGGGCGGCTGTCCCCACATTCTGGCTTTTCACATTTTCGGGCTTTCCGCATGGTAGTATCGACTTAGCCCCGCATGACACTTCTACATTTGAGTGATCTCGGAATCTCTGCATGGGTCATCGTGTCTCTGAAAGTGGGGCTTCCTGGAAAATGACCGCTTCGTTGCAGAAACGTAAACGTGTGCTCAGCGGCATGCGTCCGACCGGAAAGTTGCATCTCGGCAACTATGTGGGGGCATTGCAAAATTGGGTCGGGATGCAGGATCAATATGAATGCTACTTCTGCGTGGTCGATTGGCACGCGCTGACCACCGATTATGCCGACACTTCGAAGGTCAAAGAGAATTCGCTGGAAGTCGTGTTCGACTGGCTGGCCGCCGGACTCGATCCCGAGAAGTCGGTGATCTTCATGCAATCGCATGTGCCGGCGCATGCGGAGTTGCACCTGCTGCTTTCGATGATCACGCCGTTGGGCTGGCTGGAACGCGTGCCCACGTACAAAGAGCAGCGGGAGAACATCAAGGATAAGGATTTGGGAACCTATGGGTTTCTGGGATATCCGGTGCTGCAGGCGGCGGACATTCTGATTTACGAGGCGGACGTGGTCCCGGTCGGCGAAGATCAGGTGGCGCACATCGAGTTGACGCGGGAGGTCGCGAGGCGGTTCAACGGATTTTATGGCGCGGCGAAGTCCGTGTTTCCTGAGCCCCAGAGCCTGCTTACACCAGCGGCGAAGTTGCCCGGAACGGACGGGCGCAAGATGTCGAAGTCCTATGGCAACACCATCATGATGGCCGATCCGGAACCGGTCGTGCGGCAGAAGTTGAAGACCATGGTGACCGATCCGGCACGGGTGCGGCGGTCGGATCCGGGGAACCCGGATGTGTGTCCGGTGGGCGACCTGCACAAAATTTTCAGCAGCAAAGAGACGATGGCGAAAGTGAATGAGGGCTGCCGGTCGGCGGGCATCGGGTGCATCGAGTGCAAAGGTTGGGCGGCCGATTCACTGTTGCAGTTGCTGAGTCCTATGCAGGAGCGGCGCAGGAAATTTGAGGAGAATCCCAAGCTGGCGTGGGATATTCTGGAAGCTGGTTCGGAGCGGGCGCGCAAGGTCTCGGGTAAGACGATGGAGGATGTGCGCGCGTCGATGGGGATGTCGCTGGAGTACGAGGCGCCGGGAAGTAATCGCCAAGATGGCACGTAAAGTCAAAATCCTCACCCTGTCGCAAAATGCGCGACAACGATGGGGCACCCTCGATGGGTAGATTTGATGACTGAAGAAGCAAAAATCATTACTGGGCATGCGGCGGTTTCGCCGGCGATTGTGACCGGGCCCGCCCATTCGAAGTCGAAGGACGCGGCTAAGAAAGAAGAAAGCGATTTCCCTTTTGCGGTTGCCGTCTTGGATGTCTACGAAGGACCGCTCGATTTGCTGCTGGACCTGATCCGCAAGCAGGACATCGATATCTACGATATCCCGATCGCCAAGATTACGGCGCAGTATCTCGTGTATGTGGAGAAGATTCGCGAGTTGGATGTGAACGTGGCGGCCGAGTTCATCTATATGGCTGCCGTGCTGATTCACATCAAGTCGAAGATGTTGCTGCCGCGCGATCCGATGGCGCCGGCAGAGGAGCAGGAAGATCCGCGGAGCGAACTGGTCAACCGGTTGCTCGAACATGAAAAGTTCAAGTCCGCGGCGCAGATGCTCTTGCAGAAGCAGCAGATCGAAGAGGCGGTGCTGACCAATCCCGCGCTAAAAGATTTCATGGAGGCCGACGGCACGGAGCCCGAACTCGCAGCCGACGTGATCGATCTGGTCAAGACTTTTCAGCAAGTGCTCGAGCGGGTACGCACTCGTCCCGTGCTCAATGTGGATGAAGAGACGGTGACCGTCGGGCAGATGATTGACTATCTGCACCGGCGGTTGTCGCTCGAGGACCGTCCGATCCGGCTGAAACAGCTTTTGATGCGCATTCCGTCGCGGCAGGCGTTGGTGTGCATGTTCCTGGCACTGCTGGAATTGGTGAGACTGCAAGCGATTCAGGTGCGACAGGAAAAACTGTTCGGCGAGATCGCGGTTCGCAAACATTCACATTTTGAAGAAGTGATGAACGAGCGTGCAGCGGTAAGGGACGACTGGAGATGAAAAGCAGTTGCCAGTACTCAGTTGCCAGTTGCCAGTTTCAATCCGGCGACGATTCGACTCGATACTGGGAACTGGGTACTGATCACTGATGTCACTCAAAGCTCAACTCGAAGCCATCATCTACGCGGCGGAAACGCCGATCACGCTGGAGCAGATCACGGCGCTAGTCAAGGACTCCGTTGCGGCAGACCGCGTTTCGGACCTGGCGGAGATCAAGTCGCGCGTACGTTCCAGCCTGTTGGAACTTGTCGGTGAATATGGTTCACCCGACCATGGG
Organism: uncultured Acidobacteriota bacterium; assembly: GCA_963836945.1. Lineage (GTDB taxonomy): Bacteria > Acidobacteriota > Terriglobia > Terriglobales > Acidobacteriaceae > Sulfotelmatobacter. The sequence continues at coordinate 436,211 of CAWILL010000009.1, read as the reverse complement.
GTGGAGATCCGCGAGGTTGCCGGCGGATACCGGATGTCGACGAAGCCCGAACAACACGAAGTTGTGCGCGCGTTCGCCAAGAGCCTCAAGCCACCCGTCCGGTTGTCGCTGCCGGCGCTCGAAACGCTGGCCGTCATCGCGTATAAACAACCGGTGACTGTGCCGGAGATCAATGACATTCGCGGCGTCGATTCTGGAGGCGTTATCGGCACTCTGCTTGATCGCAAGCTCATCACCACCGCGGGGCGCAAGCAAGTGATCGGACGGCCGATCCTTTACAAGACCACCAAGGAATTCCTGATGCGATTCGGATTGAAGGACGTCAACGAATTGCCCAGCATGGAGGAGTTCGAGAAGTTGGTGGCCCAATCATTCCAGGAAGAGTTGGTCCCGGCGGAGAGCGCGGCTGCGGTGAACGAGCCAGCGCCCATGTCAGACAACGCTCAGCCGGCGGAGACGGCGAGTGAGCACGCAACCGAAGAAAAAGCGGGCTGACGCTCCTGAACGGGGGCTAAAGCCCTGTCACTAAGTTCTCCCTGACGCGGCCCTGAAAGGGCCGCTCTTCCACGGTTCTACACGGTTCTCAAATGCCTCTCGAACGCCTGCAAAAGATCATCGCGACTGCTGGAGTTGCTTCGCGGCGCAAGGCCGAGGAACTCATCACATCCGGCCACGTGCAGGTCAACGGCACCACTATCACGGAACTTGGCAGCAAGGCCGATGCGGAAACCGATCACATTCGGGTGAACGGGAAGCTGTTGCAGCGCGAGCAACAACGTCACGTGTACTTGCTTCTGAACAAACCGAAGGGGTACGTCACTACCATGAACGATCCCGAGAAGCGGCCTACTGTGATGGACCTGGTCCGCGGCGTCAAGGGGCGCGTGTATCCGGTGGGGCGACTCGACTACGCGAGCGAAGGCCTGCTGTTGCTGACGAATGACGGTGAGCTCGCCAACCGTCTGATGAAAGCGGCGTCGCATGTTCCGAAAACCTATGTGGTCAAAGTGGCCGGCACACCAACCGAGGAAGCGATTGCCAAACTGCGCGGCGGTATTTCCATTGCTACCGATGACGGGAAGCGCGTGAGAACTGGTCCGGCCGCAGTTCGCATTGTGAAGCAAGCTGCCAATCCGTGGTACGAGATCACGCTGATCGAAGGCCGCAATCGCCAGATTCGGCGCATGTTTGAAGCTGTGGGGCATCACGTGGAGAAGATCAAGCGCGTCCGTTATGGGCCGCTGACGCTCGATGTTCCGCCCGGGGAGTACCGCTCGCTGACGCTGAAAGAAGTGCAACGGTTGAAGTCTGCAAGTGCTGGTGGGGAGAAAAAGCGTTAAGGCGAAATCCGAGGATGAGCCAATTTTTCGATCTCGTAACCAAACCGGCGCGGGAGATGAGCGGCTACGAGCCGGGCATTCCGACGAGATCAGTGACTCCTGAGCCTCATCTCATCGGGCTCGATTCGAACGAAAATCCACGCGGGCCTTCTCCACGCGCCATGAAAGCGATACGGCGCGCTCTGGCCGAGGCACACGCGTATCCCGACAACGAGTGCTCTGCGCTGACGGCTAAGCTATCCGAGCTTCATTCCACGCCCACCAAGCAGATCCTGGTGACGGCCGGGTCTACGGGCATGCTCAGTCTGCTGTGTCACACGCTGCTTGCTCCGGGGCTGAATGCGGTGACCAGCGAGCAATCTTTCATCGTCTATGGCATGGGCGTGCGCGCGACCGGCGCGGAATTTATCGAAACTCCGACGCGGAACGACGGATTCGATCTCAATGCGATTCTGCGTACCATCAACGATCACACTCGGCTCGTACTGCTGGCCAACCCGAATAATCCCACGGGCACACTGCTCGACGTGGACGAACTCGAGCGATTCATAAGTAAAGTTCCTGGCCATGTGGTGGTGGTTTTGGACGAGGCCTATTACGAGTTCGCGGCGCATTTTGGCGAGGGACGCAAAGTTGAATATTCGCGATCACTCACGTACTTGCGAAGGGGCGCGAGCGTGGTGGTGCTGCGAACATTCTCAAAGGCGCACGGGTTGGCGGGATTGCGCATCGGGTATGGGCTCGGTCCGGCGGAACTGCTGTCTTACTGCCGGCGCATGCAGGATACATATTCTGTGTCATCGGTTGCGCAGGCGGCAGCGCTTGCGGCACTCGACGATGAAGAACATGTCACGCGCTCGGTCTCGCACAATGCGGAGCAGGCGCAGCGTTTGGAAGTTGACCTGTCGAACCTTGGGTTCAGAGTTGTGCCAACCTGGGCGAATTTTCTCTACTGCGATCTGAGGCAGGATGCAGCGGCAGTCTGCGCTCGTCTACGGGAAGAAGGAGTCAGTGTGCGTCCGCTCGGCGCGTGGGGAGCGCCGACCTGTATTCGGGTAAGCATCGGCACGTCGCAGCACAATGTGCAATTTCTCGAAGCGATGCGACGGATATTAGCACCTACCTCTTCGCAAGGCGGCTGAAACCTGCGTCGCGTAATTTTACAAACCTGGGGGCGAGACCCCACCACAGCCGCCGGGGACGGCGGCGCTACTAAGACGCCGGAATCCTTGCAGCACCGTAGAGGCCTGCATCGCTGCCTAACAATGCCTGCGTGATGATCGTTTTCTTTTTGGTGTAGTTGGCGATTTGCGCGGATGCGCCTTCCTTTTTCGCCAGCAGATCTGCCGGCGCCGACGCGGCGTAGACGAGAGAACGTTCCCGCAGTTCTGCGAACATCCTTGGGGCGAAAGCGTCCCACGCGCTGACCACGCCGCCGCCAATCACGAACATGTCGAGGTCGAGAACATTGACCAGATCCGCAAGAAGAATCCCCAAGACCTCACCGAAGCGAAGAAAGATGCGCTGGGCAGCGGCGTCTCCCTGAATCGCAAGGTTGTAGATCGACTTCGCGCTGAACTCGGGATCGGCGTTGGCAGCTTTCGCAAGTTCTGGAGCCTCACCGGATTCGATCGCCTCGCGTGCCATGCGCACAATGGCCGTGGCGGAGGCATACCGCTCGGCGCATCCGCGATTTCCGCATCCGCAGAGGACGCCGTTGGGCTCGACCGTAACGTGGCCAAATTCTCCTGCCATGCCGCTCATGCCGTAGAAAAGCTTCCCTTTCAGGACGATGGCTCCGCCAATGCCAGTACCGAGAGTCAGCATCGCCATGTTGTCGGCATCGCGGCCCGCGCCCAGCCATTTCTCGCCTAGAGCCGCGACATTGGCGTCATTGTCGAGGAAGACCTTCGCTCCTAGCCGGCGCTCAATCTCATCGCGCACCGGATAGTCGGACCATCCGGGCAGATTCGCCGACTTGCGCATCATGCCGGTTTCCATGTCGATGATGCCCGGTACGCCAATCCCTGCGCCCACAAAACGCCCGGTGCCGCGGTATTGCTCGGTGAGCCGGTGAATGGCGTCGCACATCTCGCCGATAACATAGTCCCGGCCCATGGCGACCTTGACGCCGAGCGTGATTTTTTCCAAGAGCTGGCCTTCCGTGGTGATGGCGGCAATCCGCAAATTGGTGCCGCCCATGTCTACACCGATTGCGTAGTCAGGCATAACGAATGAGGGTAACACGGCGAGGTGCTAAATCGATTTCAGATTGCAGATTTGAGATTTCAGATTGCAGTCAGATTGCAGATTCGTGAGACGCAGGTAGTCCTCAATCTGCAATCTGTAATCTGCAATCTGAAGTCTATTTCTGGCACTTCGGGCAGTAATGGCTGCTGCGGCCGGCAATTACAACGCGCTTGATAGGAGTCTTGCAGACAAGGCAGGGTTCGCCTTCGCGGCCATAGACGCGGTGTTGCAGCTGGAAGAATCCTTCTTCGCCCTCAGCGTTTACGTAGTCGGAAACCGAAGAACCGCCCAACGCGATTGCTTCCTTCAGCACTTCCTGGATTGACACGCACAGCTTTCTCAGTTGCTGGTTGGTGGTCGATGAGGCCCGGCGGCGGGGGCTCAGTCCCGCGCGGAACAGCGATTCGTCGGCATAGATGTTTCCTACGCCGCGCAGGAGTTTCTGATTCAGCAGCGCGCTTTTGATCGGAGTCTTACGGCCTCGGAACAATTCTACAAATCTGTCAAGATCGACTTCGAGAGGCTCGACTCCAGTCGCGTCGAATCCGGCGGAGGAGGCTACGCTCAGTCGGCCGAAGCGGCGCGGATCGACGAAACGCAGTTCCCTGCCAGAAGACAGCTTGAGGATCGCGTGCGTGTGCTTGGCGATTTCCGTTTGCGGATCGCAGACCTGGAGGCGGCCCGTCATGCCGAGGTGGACGATCCATTGCGCTTTGCTGGCAAGTGCGGAGCGGGCGCTCCCGGCCGCTTCTCTGTGCGCAGTGGATAAGGTCGCTTTCGATTTCTTTTGCTTACGTTTGGTCCTCCGGCCATTCGCGGGCAAGAGTGCCACACCTGTCTGTGCCACACGAGTCTGTTCCACACGAGCTTGCTCCACTCGGTCTAAGTCGAAGATTATGTGTTTCCCCATGCGGCGGACTTCCGTTATGCGGCTCTGATCCAGGACCATGGCGATCTCCGCGGCTGGGGATTTCAGCGGCTCCTTCTTCTGGCCTAGCCAGACGGATTCGATGACATCTCCGGTGACGCGCTTGGCTAGGCCTCGGGCGATGGTTTCGACTTCGGGAAGTTCGGGCATGGTGATGAAAATCATTAACCACGAAGGACACGAAGGTTCACGAAGGAACCCAAGACTGGCTCTTCCTCTGTGTAACTCTGTGCCCTCTGTGGTGAAGCCGGTCTTTACTTCTTCAGGAACGTTCCCTGCTGTAGCTCCTGGAACGCCTGCTGCAGTTGCTCCTGGGTGTTCATGACAATGGGGCCGTACCAGGCCACCGGCTCTTCCAGCGGCTTGCCTGAAACAAGGAGGAAACGGATGCCGTCCTCTCCCGCTTGCACGGAGACTTCATCGCCGCGGTCGAAGACGACGAGCGCGCGATTCTCCGCATCGGACGGCGGTTTCGTGTCGGCCCATCCGACGCTCTCTGTCGGCACAGCCAAGGGGCCGGAAGCATTGCAAAATTTACCATCGCCGGCGAAGACGTAAGCGAAAGCATGACGTGTCGTCTCGACGGGTAACGTCTTTCTCTCCCCCGGAGGCACTGAAACATCAAGGTAGATCGGGTCGGTAGCGATTCCCTCCACCGGCCCCTTCTTACCCCAGAAACTTCCACAAACAATGCGGACATGCGTTCCGTCATCGTCGGTGACTTCCGGGATCTCACCGGTCTTTACTTCCTGATAACGCGGCGCAGTCATCTTCAACGCAGACGGAAGATTTGCCCACAGTTGAAAACCATGCATGCGCCCCGTCTGATCGCCCTTGGGCATTTCCTGATGAATGATGCCACTGCCGGCGGTCATCCACTGCACGTCGCCCGCGGAAATGGCGCCGTGATTGCCCATACTGTCGCCGTGTTCGACGGTTCCGGCGAGAACATACGTGATCGTCTCGATTCCGCGATGCGGATGCCAGGGGAATCCCTTCAGATAGTCTTCCGGAACGTCGTTGCGGAAGTCGTCGAGCAGCAGGAAAGGATCGAACTCATGCGTATTGCCGAAGCCGAACGCGCGGCGGAGATGGACTCCGGCTCCTTCGAGCGTGGGCTTGGATTTGATAAGGCGCTTCACCGGACGGATCGACATGGACTTCCTTTCACACCGCAGAGATATCGCTATACACGCGCAGATATTGATGCGCCCGAGTGCAAATTGGACGCACGTCGGGCCACTGCCCCCGGAGTTGACACGGACAGCGACTTTCCACCAAAGTGGGCAGATACATGAGGAAACGCCTGATTCTACTGTTTTTGACGATCGTTGTGCTCGCGGCTTTCGGAGCCGATCTGTTGATGCGCCGCGGCTTTCGCGCCAACGCGCCAGTACCGCCATGGGAGGTCAAGGTGGCGCGAGGAGTGCGGAACCTGTCGATCCCCGGTGAGGAACGCTACAGGACGAATCCTGTCGCCGCCAGTCCGACGTTTCTGCAAGATGGGCGAGACTCATTCCTGACTCACTGTGCGGCCTGTCATGGAGTCGACGGGAGCGGAAAGACGCCGGTCGGGTCGAACCTCTATCCGCGGGTACCGGATCTGCGATCGGCGCCGGCGCAACGCCTCAGCGACGGGCAGATTCACTACATCATCGAGAACGGAGTGCAGCTCACGGGGATGCCGGCCTGGAACAAGTCCGGATCAGACGATGACATATGGAAGCTAGTCCTCTTCGTGAGAAGCCTTGGCCCGCTCAATCCCGAGGAGCGGCAACAGCAGTCCACCATCATGGCTACGGCGCACTACACGGGTTCGCAGTCCTGCCAGAAGTGCCATCAGGAAATCTACGCGCGCTGGAAGAAGACGCCGATGGCGAACGTAGTGCGCGATCCGCACGAACATCCGGAAGCCATCACGCCCGACCTGGCCACGAACAATGTGGCGAAATTCACGAGCGCTCAGGTGGCATTCGTGTACGGCAGTCTGTGGAAGCAGCGCTACTTCACCAAGGTCGGCGACGACTACTTTCCATTGCCTGTGCAGTGGGTTTTCGCAGATCACTCCTGGCGTCCCTATCATGTGCCCGACAAGGGCGGAGACTGGTGGACCGCCTTCTATCCTTCGGACAATATGCAGCGCCCCACCGGGCCGACCTGCGACGGTTGTCACTCCGTCGGTTACGACATTCATACCAAGCGGGTGGCGGAGTGGAACGTCGGCTGCGAGCGATGCCACGGCCCGGGCAGCGAGCACGTGGCGCATCCATCGCGCACCAATATTGTGAATTCGGGACTGATGGATGCGGTGGCTGCCAGCGATACCTGCATTCAGTGCCACTCGCAAGGCCAGCCGCGAACCAGTCCGATCGAGGGGAAATACTACGACTGGCCAGTCGGCTACAACGTCGGCCTGAAGCTGGCTGACTATTGGAAGCTGGAGGACTGCACGCTGGGCCAGACAACTTTCTACTACTTCCCCGACTGCACGGCGCACAAGAATCGCATGCAGGGAAACGACTTTGCGCAGAGCGTGATGTACCGGCGCGGGATCACCTGCTCGTCGTGCCACGACGTGCACGGGACCGCGAACTATGCTCAGCTTCGAAAGCCCGTGGAGCAGATCTGCCTGGATTGTCACGGCCCCTCGAGCCCGAACGGCCCGCACACGGCCACTCTTGAGGGACACACACACCACAAGGAAGGAAGCCCGGGAAGCCAGTGCGTTGCTTGTCATATGCCGGCGATCGAAAGCGAGGGTGTACCGGGGACGTTCGTGCACGCGCACACATTCCGGTTCATCTCTCCGGAGATGACGGATAAGTATGGGATTCCGAATCCGTGCACGTCATGCCACAAAGACAAGAACGCGGCGTGGGCGAAAGACGCGATGAGCAAGTGGCCGGAGTTCTCGAGTTGGATGCCGGGGAATTGAGAAGTCGACTCATCAATGGGGTTGGGAGGGCACGGTTCAGCATTCAGGTTTGATCAGTTGGCGGCATAGCGCCTCACTTGGGCGCGGATGAGGCATCGGAGACACGCACGATGGTACAGTCGACGTTTTTCCCGGCTTCAGTCTTGATTTTCCCCTTATTACCATTGACCTCGTAGGAAATGCTGCTACCAACGACAAGATCAGTCGCCTTTACCGATGCGTTCTCGGGGGTTCGGCAGGTGTAGTTCTTGCCAGCGGTGCTGATAAAAGACAAATCGTACTGCTGATGCTTGTGCTTCTTGTCAGTTACCCCAGCCGGCTGAACGTCTTTCAGCGCCACTTTTCCCTTCTCCTTCGTAGCCGCAGCAGCGCACAGTGCAAACATCATGATTAGGGTGAACGGGATCCATTTGCGCATGGTGTCTCCTGGAGATCTTGATCGTGTCGTTGAAGTCGTGTCTCCGACCGGCGAAAGTGTCACTGGGAAAGCGTGAAGCTACAGGCGTACTCTGCTTGCCTAATTCGTCGTCGTAATCTGTCCTCGTTGCTTGTTTCTGTCGGTCGTCGCCGAACAACTTCTCATCGGAGTGATTCACGCCCTCCTCACGAACACTAGGCCCACCTTATTTCAGAACGTCCGAAGACGCTTGTCGACTGTCACAATTGCCAGTGCGACCAAAACAAGAAGGGCAATGGTTTGGATAGTTGGCGTAACATTCCCGTTACGCACATTGACACTCCCCACAGGTCTAGGGCAAAGAATGGGCGAACTCGAAGGTCGCCCTGTTTCTGCTGCCGAGTCCAGCGGCAGAACGGCGGTTAGCGACACTTCCCGCGGTCTTATCCCGTGAGGTAACTTGAGCCTCCGATCGAGTCCCAATATCCTCGGCAATGATGGCGCCCGAACGTCAACTCCGAATCGTCCAGGTGGGCTCTGCTCTCGTGCTGCTTGAATGCTTTCGAGTTGCACGGACGATCCGGGTGCCTCAGACCAGCACGCTCGTGCAGTGGATCGTAATCGCATTGGCTCTCTCGTGCGCCTGGAACGGGTTTCTTGTTCAGCGTGCAATCCCAAGAGGATCAAAGGGCCGCCGGCGTCGATCCGCGACGTCAATGCCCTTTACCCGCTCGAGAGCAGGCAACATTGCCCGACTTGCATTTGCGACCTCGGTGGGCCGGTACGGATTGATCCTGCGCGTGTTTGGAGGTCCGCATTGGCAGGCGAACGGCCTTCTTGCGCTTGGATTGATTCTCTTGTTGATTTGGAGACCGGGGCAGAGCCCGAATCCGCACGCAGTTGGGCCTTCTTAATTGGGTAGATTAAGAAACCTAGGCGTTTCCGAGTTCGCGAAGCAAGAGTAGTCTCATAAATCGGGTTGCTGGACCTAAGGTTCTTCCCTCAGGGGCTGAAGCCCGCGTCTTTTCTGGCTCTTTACGGCGCGGCTAAAGCCGCGTCCTTTAAACCATTTATGAGACACGCCGTCTAGTCTTTGAGAGGAACAACCGCGCTTCCGTCACGGCAGAAGGTCGCTACTTTTTGCAGTTCGCCATTCGCGCCGGGAACGGTCATGACGGGGCCGTAGCAGTAGACGGCGTGTCCACTGGCGGCGAAGTACCATCGTCCGCCCTTGGAGCGCTTGGACAGTTGGCTGGTGGGTTGGCGCAAGGGCTTCTGTGGGGTTAGGGTCCCCACATTCAGACTGAACAACAAGGCTAGGGTCAGTACCTTCATTGTTTCCTGCTCGCTTGCGCCTAGTGTCGAACTACAGAACCAAGTACTGCAATCGCTGCTATCGTTCCTCTTTTTCTGAATCGTGCTTTCACTAAATCGTGATCAGAGACCGACGATGGTCAGCCAGATCAGCCGCCGGCTTCGATGGCATCTGGAAATCTGCCTTCGGTTTCAGCTGATTATGCGCACGTTGTTGCGATCCTGCCTGGGAAGACGGGGCCTGCTTCATTGGAGCCTGAATCGATGGAGCCTGGGTCGACGGGTTCTGGGATGACGGGTTTTGCGCTAATGCCTGGGCGTGGTTGTGTTCTTCGACAGCCTTCATCTTTGTGGCGGATAGTTCGGTGCTGTCGCGGAAGAGCTCGCGGATCAGGGCGCGTTGCGATTCGATGGTCTGTCCCTGCTCGACGATCAGCATCGTCATCAGACCATAAGAGATCATGAATAACACGGTCAGCAATGGCAGCCAGCCATGTTTCTTGCGGGGAGTTTCAGCAACTTCGGAGACTTCTTTGTATTCGATCGTTCCGAACAGCGTCGTCAAGGTGCACCCCGTCATCTGCCTCAAGCACGCAGGCGCACTGGGAATTGCACCCAGGACACCAATTCGCTAAAACTGCGCAAGTTGCTGATACGGAATGACTTGATGGATGCAACGCAGAGCACCAATCATTCCCCAAGTGCAACTCGCTGCACATTATGAGCAAGCTCGATTGGCTTGAAAAGGCGAAGATCGGGACGGCAGATTTAGGGATCCGTGAGGCGTGCACACAGCAGGTGAGAACGATCGTTCATCCCCCAAGTTACGGGCGTTACTTTTCGATCGATGAGGCGGTTCGATAAGATTCCTATTACGTAGACGCTGTGAACAATAATTACCTTATATCAGGACCCCCAACCTATGAAGAGTTTGTTCGCTATTGTTATTGCTCTTGCCCTCTCTTACTCTCTGGCGCCGGTTGCTCGGGCCCAGAATCAACAGGCTTCCCTCGAAAGCAGACGACGGGTCGTCCGCAAAGTGGCTCCGGAGTATCCACTAGCCGCTAAAAGGATAGGACTCGGAGGGACGGTGAAAGTCGTTGCAGTAGTCGGCACCGACGGAAGCGTCAAGAAAGTCGAACCGGTCGGTGGGAGCCCGATTCTGATGCAGGCTGCCCAAACTGCTATCACCCAGTGGAAATACGCTCCCGGTGCGGAGTCGCAGGAGAGCGTAGAACTGCACTTCACGCCTTAACGGCTTGCGGCGTCCGGGAGCCACGCTGGTTCCGGGACGCCGCTATTTTCCTAACACCAGCTTGGCGATGGTCGCCAGCTGCATGTTCGACGTGCCTTCGTAGATCTTGCCGATCTTGGCGTCCCGCCAGTATTTCTCGACGGGATAGTCCTTCGTGAAGCCATATCCGCCGTAGATCTCAATCGCGAGCGAGGTAACGCTCTCGGCGACTTGTGAGGCGAAGAGCTTGGTCATAGCGGCTTCTTTCACGAAGTTCACGCCGGCGTCTTTCATCCGGGCGCAGTTGTAAACCATCAGCCGCGCGGCCTCGAGTTCGGTGGCCATTTGCGCGATCTGAAACTGAATTCCCTGGAAGTCGGCGATGGGTTTTCCAAACTGCTTGCGCTCGACCGCGTACTTGCAGGCGAATTCCCAGGCCCCGCGGGCAAGGCCGATCATCTGCGCGCCGATGCCGATGCGGCCTTCATTCAGCGTCTCGATTGCGATCTTGTAGCCCTTGCTGGGCTCGCCCAGCACGTTTTCTCTGGGCACGCGGCAATCTTCCAGAATCAGTTCGCAGGTGGACGACGCCCGGATGCCCAGCTTGTCTTCCTTTTTGCCGACGGTGAATCCCGGGAAATCTTTTTCAATCAGGAACGCGGTAATCCCTTTGTAGCCTGCCGCTGGATCGAGCGTGGCAAAGAGCACGAAGAGTCCGGCTTCTTTGGCATTGGTGATCCAGAGCTTGCGACCGTTCAAAACGTAGTCTGAGCCCTTCAGGGTAGCGCGCGTCTGCAAGGCAAATGCATCGGAGCCGGAACCTGCTTCGCTGAGGGCGTAGGCTCCGGCGATCTCCGAAGCCATTTTCGGGAGATAGCATTTCTTCTGCTCCTCGGTGCCCCAGCGCAGCAAGGCATTGTTGACCAGCGTATTCTGCACGTCGACGATCACGCCGGAGGAAGCGTCTACCCGCGACAGTTCCTCGACCGCCAGTATGGCCTCGAAAAACTTGGCACCTCCGCCGCCGTATTGTTCCGGGATCTCAATGCCCATCAGACCGAGCTGGAAGAAATCGTGGATGAGGTCTTTGTCGAAGACGCCCTTCTCGTCCATCTCCTTGACCAGCGGGCGAACCTTCTCGTCGGCAAACTGCCGGATATTGTCGCGGAAAAGAATTTCGTCTTCCGTGAGCGTGGTCAGCGGGGCGGGTGAGGCGGCTTGCAGCGTTTCGGGCATGGGAGACACCTTCGTGAGCGAGTTTTCAGCAAACTTTTATGGTAGCACTCGTCAAAGGCATTCACCACGAAGGACACGAAGGTACACGAAGGAAACCCAAGGGCAACGATTTTTCCTTCGTGTACCTTCGTGTCCTTTGTGGTTTGCCGATTTGGGTTTTCTTGAAGATTTTGCTGAGGAATTGTGACCAGCGCACTGGACTCGAGCACCGTCAAGCTCTATTCCTGAAGATGCTATGGCTTCGTACGCGATCCGCCGTTTAAGCGCCCAGGCAGTGAGTCACGCAGTCGTCACCGCAGCCATCAAGGTCCATACCGAACTCGGCCCTGGCTTGCTGGAGAGCGCGTAACAAGCGTGCCTGCAATACGAACTTCGCCAAGCAGGAATTCGCTCCGAGGCGCAGGTCGGGCTTCCTGTCGTGTATCACGGCGCGAAACTGGATCTCGGTTATCGGATGGATCTGCTCGTCGAAGACCTCGTGATTGTCGAGATTAAGTCGGTTGAGGGTATCTGTCCCGTGCATCACGCGCAGGTGATTTCCTACCTCAAGCTCAGCGGGAAATCGATTGGCTTGCTGATCAGCTTCAACGTCGTGCATCTCAAAGACGGAATCAAACGCTTCGTGAACGGTTCCGCGTGGAAGGAAGATCAAAGGCGTTAACTACGAAGGGCACGAAGGTTCACGAAGGAAGATCTTTCCAGATAGGGCTTTTCCTTAGTGTACCTTCGTGTCCTTTGTGGTTAATGGGTTGGCTCTACCCGCGCTTGTAGACCAGACGCAGTCCATCCGCTTGAAGGATGCGCTTTATCTGGCTGCGCGCATGCACCGACCACGGGCCTGAGGTATCGAGCCTCACGTAGGCCTGCCAGTGCTTCAGCGCTTTGCGGGGCTCGCGCAGTTTTTCGAAGGCGAGCGCGAGGTTGTAGTGCGCATCAGCGTAGGTTGGAGCTAACTGCAGCGCGGTCTTATAGGTCTGAACCGCTTCCTGGACCCGTCCGGTCTCGTCAAGCACGTTACCCAAGTCGAAATAGGCCAACGCATAGCGGGGATCGGCTTCGATTGCCTGCCGGTAGTGGCGTTCGGCGAGGCCAAAATCCTGGCGATTGTAGTAGAGCGTCCCCAGGTTGATGTGGGCCGCCGCGTGGTTGGGAGCGAGATCGAGCACCCGGTGATAGGCGGCGATCGCATCACCATGAGTATTCGGATCTTCTTCCAGGGCGATGCCGCGCGCGAACCAGGAACTGACCTCGTTCTCGTTGGGTACCGGTTCCGGCCCGGGCCGACCGACCGGCGCGCTGGTCACGACCTTCTCGCGCTCGGAAAAATCCATCAGGAACTGTCCCGCGATGGGTTCCAGTAACTTGCCACCGTGACGGAAGGCGACCCGACGCTTCGCCGTGGACGAAGCGGTAGCCTCCAAAAGCGGATTCTCCAGCCCTGCTGCCTGCTTCCGCATCGCGTCGAGGGATTGGCGAATCACATTGGGCCGCACGCTCATCGCGCACAAATCGCGAACCTTTTTGATTTCCAGCAGATCGGAGAAAGAGTAGGCCTCAGCAGACGTTACCAAGCCGTTCCGCTCCCAGTTCGCCAACTGGCGCGGCGTGATATGCAGAATCCTGAGTAGATCAGCTCGACTGTACACGGCTACACAACACCATGCCCCCTGAAGCCTTCAGTGGGCTGCTCGCGTTAATTATCTTCAACTTGCGAGCGTAACGCAACTGCAAACCCTGTGAAACGCTGTGGAGAACCTGGTTAATTTACATGCAACGAAAATGGTGCAACAACCGGCAACTGGCAATTGGCATTTGGCCAATTGAGCAGTCCTTCCGCCGAAATGCTCACGGCAGATTTGGCCAATTGCTAAATGCTAGGTGCTAAGTGCTGATCGCTACACCGCTACGACCGCCGCCTGATACTCTTCGTAGGTGCCCTTGAAGTCGGTGATCTTGTGATCGCTCTCGAAGTGCCAGACGCGGGTGGCCACTTCGTCGATCAGATCATGATCGTGCGTGACCAGTAGCACCGTCCCCTGGTAGCGCTGCAACGCGATATTCAGCGCGTTGATTGATTCCAGATCGAGGTGGTTAGTCGGCTCGTCGAGCACTAGCACGTTCGGCTTCTGCAGCATCAGCTTGCAGAACAGCAGCCGCGCGGCCTCGCCGCCGGAAAGCACGCTGGTGGATTTCGTAGCTTCTTCGCGGGCAAACAGCATCTGCCCGAGAATCCCGCGGAGTTCTTCAGTCACAGCCGCCGGGTCCCATTGATGTAGCCACTCGATGGCCGTCGTACCATTCTCGATCAGGCTGCGGTGGTCCTGTGCGAAGTAGCCGATCGAGGCCTCGTGCCCCCAGATCACCTTGCCCGAATCGACGAATGGCCCATCATATCCGGTGGTCTTGCGCAGTTCGGATTCAGGCGTCGTCGGGGAATTAGCCAACAGCGCGTTCAGTACCGTAGTCTTCCCCGCCCCGTTGCGCCCCATCAGCGCGATCTTCTCCCCGCGGCCGATGCTAGCAGTGAAGTTGCGAATCGCGTGGTTCTCGCTGTAGCTCTTGTCGAGATGCTCGATTTCGAGGATGTGCTTGCCCGAGGGCCGCTTCTGCTCAAACTTGATGAAGGGCCGTTGGATGTTCGATTTCGCCAGTTCCGTAACCTGTAGGCGTTCGACTTCCTTGCGGCGGGATTGGACCTGGCTCGACCGCGTACCGGCGGCAAACCGGGCAATGAATTCGTTCAACTGCGCAATCTTTTTCTCACGTTGCGCATTTTGCCCCTCGATCTGTGACCGGATCTGCGTCTTCGCGACCACCAGATCGTCGTACGTGCCCGTGTAGGTAATGATGGTCTCGTAATCGATGTCGGCGATATGCGTGCAGATGCTGTTCAGGAAATGGCGATCGTGCGAGATGGCGATGACGACGCCGTCATACACGTTCAGAAATCCCTGCAGCCAGTGAATTGAATCCAGGTCGAGATGGTTTGTCGGCTCGTCGAGCAGCAGCGCTTGCGGATGGCCGAACAGAGCCTGGGCCAGCAGTACGCGGACCTTCTGTCCGCCCTGCAACTCGCCCATCTTGCGCGAGTGCAGCGCTTCCGGAATATCGAGGCCTTCCAGCAGGATGGCGGCCTCGCTCTCGGCGGAGTAGCCGTCTTCCTCACCGACGATGCCCTCGAGTTCGCCGAGCTTCATGCCGTCTTCGTCGGTCATATCGTGCTTGGCGTAAATGGCGTCGCGCTCTTGCATGGCGGCCCAAAGACGCTTGTTGCCCATGATGACGGTGTCGAGCGCCGAGTGGGCATCGAAGGCAAATTGATCCTGGCTCAATACACCAAGCTTGCGCGGGCGGACTACCGTTCCCTTTTGCGGGTCCATCTCGCCGCTGAGCAGTTTCATGAACGTAGATTTCCCGGAGCCGTTGGGGCCGGTCAGGCCGTAACGCTTCCCCGGGGTGAACGCCGTGGAAACGTCTTCAAACAGAACTTTGGCGCCGTAGCGCATTGACACATTACTGACTGAAAGCATGGTTGTGGCTTCTCTCTTGCTGACTTCTGAATTTCTTCAGGAACCGCGGGGGAATTTCCGCCAAGACGGTGCGCAGCTGATCTTACTAGCATATCACGACGCTTCAAGAAGCAGATTCCTCCGCTTCGCGTTCGAAATGACAACGCTCGCCGTGCCTTTCATGCGACCCACGGATTGATGATTGTCACCTGAATGTCTGAGCAATGAGTGACGTTCCGTGTCGCCAAAGATGCATGATGGGCTAACACGATGCCGCCAATCACTTCTGACGACTCAGTGCGAGGCCTGTCCATTAGCCTCGACCAACTGCTGTACCGGCGCCACCACCATCAGCAGAAGTCCGGCAACTGGCTTCTTCGCCTGCTCGATCACCGCCATCTGCTGGGCCTTCCAGAGATCGGGCTCGGCCTGTCCCTTGTCCAGATAGTCGAGTGCCTGCAGGCCGGCCGCGCCCAGCATCGCCAAATTCTGCGAGACCGGAATATTCTCCTGCAGCAACGCGGACTGCTGCAGCAGCGGATGCAGTTTGGCATCGTTGTAACGCCACAGCGTCAGCCAGGTGCGAATCTGCGCCTCGGCAGCCTGATCCTTGTATCCGCTCTGCACGAACTCTTGCACGAGATTGCCGAACTCGTGCGCTGCATCGCTTTCCGGATACGCGGCATCGATCATACGACTCAGCGGAGCGTGGAAATCTATCGGCCCCTTCTCATCACTCCACCGGTTGTAGTCCTTCACCGGTTCGACGACATTCGCCAGGACCCGCAACGCCGTGACGTCCGAGGTTCCCGCCATGCGCTGCAGCATTCGATCGCGGGTCGAGTTGTGCGTCAGCCCGAGCGATTCGAGTTCAAGACTCACGGCGTGCATCCGCGCGTACATGGAATTCACGTCCGTCACATCCTGCGGCGACCACAACCGCTCGGCGATGGCCGCGTTGCGTGGCCAAATGTGAGAGTCGACATTTTCCGGCGTGACCCATTCGGCCCACTGGCACGACTCACCGCCCAAGATCAACGCCTTCTGCTCGGGAGTTAATGCCGCAGCCGCACCGCTCATGGGATCAATGGCATAGTGCCGCGCCGCCGGCCACATTAGATCGAGGTAGTATCCGTAGGAAAGCAGGCCGCGGTAGCCTTGCTGCGCAGCCGTGGCCAGCGACTGTTGCCCTCGCCACGAGTGCACCACGATGGTCTTCGGCAAGTTTGGGTGAAGAATCTCGTCCCATCCCACCATGGTTTTGTGATTCTTGGTAAGAATCTTTTCCAGCCGCTGGTTGAAATACGCCTGCAGATCCTGGTTGTTCTTCATCCCGTGAGCGTGAATGAATTCCTTGATCTTCGGATTGGCGTCCCACTGCTTGCCATCGACCTCATCGCCGCCGATGTGGAAGTAGGCGTCAGGGAACAGCTTCGCCATCTCGCCGATGAATTTCTCCAGAAACTTATAGGTCTCCTCGCGTGTGGGGTCGAGGATCGGATCGCCGTCTTCCAGTGTGAATGGCCCCGGCCCGCTGGCCAACTCTGGATATCCGATCACCCAGGACCGGCTGTGGCCAGGCATATCAAACTCCGGCACAACGCGGATTCCGCGATCGTGAGCGTAGGTGATCAGGTCGCGAATTTCCACCTGCGTGTAGAACATCTCGTCTGAACCCATCCCCGTCAGCTTCGAGAACACCTTGCTCTCGGCGCGGAATCCCTGATCGTCCGAGAGATGCCAGTGCAACACGTTCATCTTCACTGCTGCCATGCCATCCAGATTGCCCTTGAGAACGTCGATTGGAATGAAGTGGCGGCTGACGTCGATCAGAGTTCCGCGCCACGGAAAGCGAGGCTGATCTTTAATCGTGACGGCCGGGGCGGCGAAACCGCTCGGAGTGATCGTGACTAGCTGCAAGAATGTCTGCAGGCCGTGAAGCGCGCCGAGCGTGGTGGGCGCCGTAATCTGTGCTCCGGAATCGGTAACCGTGAGTTGGTACGACTCATCCTCGCCGAGTTTCTGAACCATTTCCAAAGCTTTGTCGGTGTGCACCGTCAGCGTCGGAGCCACACCCGCTTTGGGACGAAACGGAATCCCAGTCTGCCGCGAAAGCTGCGCGACGAACCGCCGGACACCAGCCTCGAGCGCCGGATCGTGAGCGCCTGTCATGTTTACCGAGAACGATTGTGTAACTGGCAGCGTGGCACTCCCCTGCTGCACGCTGGCGGGCATGGGCATCAGGTTGAGTTGTGGTTGAGACTGCGCGGAAGCAAGAAGGGAAAATAAGACAACAGCGATCAATGAAATGCATGTTTTCATAAGTCTGCTCATTGGCCTACCTTGGTAAGTTGGCCGGGCTGCACCGATCCCAGCACCTTGAGAATCTCGGGGACCTGGGGAAGCAGATCGACCAAACGATTAGATTTTGTGCGGATCAACAGAACTGCGATGCTTCGGGGCTTGAGATTTTGTTGATATTCGATACCGCGATCGATAGTGATGAACACCTGGAAACCCGATCTCTTGGCAGGCGTCCGCAATTCGCCGTTCTTTTTGCCGCTCCAGCCCTCGTCATGGACACTACGGCACTCGTGAGTGGCTAAACTGTTCCTGAGTTTTTTGGGGATGCACTCATCGAGAAGAATTCTCATCCCAATTCGCTGACAACAAGCGACTTCGCGTGCTCGACAGCATGCACCGCGGCCTCGCGGGTCACCGTAGGAAAGTCATCGAGGAACTCGTTCAACGTCTGCCCGCCCTCCAGATAATCGAGTAACGCCTGAAAAGGAACTCGTGTGCCGCGGAAGACGGGCGTGCCTCCGAGAATTTCAGGATCGCGGATGATGACGTTGTTTGACGACTTCAAAGTACAGTCTCCAACTCTCTAAGTTTACTCCCACGGCGCGAGCCAACGGGTCGAACTATCTCCCAGCAAGACAGATCTAGTGCCCGCCGAGTTCCTTGACGATTCCACCGACGAACTGCTTGGCGTCGCCGAACAGCATCAGCGTCCGATCAAGGTAGTAAAGCGGATTATCGATCCCCGCAAATCCCGGGCTCATTCCGCGCTTGATCACCATGACCGTATGCGCCTTGTCGACGTCGAGAATGGGCATACCGAAAATCGGGCTCGCTTGATCGGTGCGCGCCGCCGGATTTGTGACATCGTTAGCACCGATAATCAGCGCCACATCCGTCTGCGGGAAGTCACCATTGATTTCGTCCATCTCGATAAGGCGGTCATAAGGAATGTCGGCCTCGGCCAGCAGCACGTTCATATGGCCCGGCATCCGCCCTGCTACGGGATGGATCGCGAAACGCACATCCACTCCCTTCTTGGTGAGCAGGTCGTACAACTCGCGCACCTTGTGCTGCGCTTGCGCCACCGCCATGCCGTATCCGGGAACGACTACAACCTTGTTCGCCGCTGCGAGAATGGCAGCGGCCTCTTCCGGTGTCGCACTACGCACAGGCTTGGCTTCCTGTCCCGCGGCCCCCGACGCCTGCACCTGTCCAAACGCTCCGAACAACACGTTGGTGAACGACCGGTTCATGGCCTTCGACATGATCACCGAAAGGATGAATCCGGATGATCCGTCCAGCGCACCAGCGATGATCAGCAGCTTCGAGTTGAGCACGAATCCCATAGCGGCGGCGGACAGCCCGGCATAGGAATTCAAAAGCGAGATCACCGTCGGCATGTCAGCGCCGCCAATGGGAATCACCAACAGGACACCGATGACGAGCGAAATCCCGACAACGAATGGAAAGAGTTCTTTCGCTCCAGGGTGCTGCACCAGATACACAGCGCTGCCGACCGCAGCGGAGAAGAGCAGGAAGTTGACGAGATTCTGTCCTTTGAAGGTAATCGGCCGTTGCGGCAAAACTTCTTGCAGCTTTCCGGCCGCCATCAGACTGCCGGTGAACGTCAGCCCGCCGAGAATCACTTCCATCGACAGCACAGACATCATGAATTTCGGCACGTCGGGAGAGCGCAAATAGAATTCCGCGGAACCGACCAACGTCACGCACAGCGCGCCAAACGCATGGCTCAATGCAGTCCGCTGCGGAACCGCGGTCATCTGCACCATGCCCAGCGGGACGCCGATGCCCGACCCCAGTACGAGCGCAATAATGATCCACTTCCAGTCGATGATGCCGTGGCGCAGCAGCGTGCCACCGATGGCCAGCACCATGCCGATTTCGCCGGCGAGAATGCCGTGCCGGGCGGTGGCTGGAGAACTCATCCACTTCAGCGAAAGAATGAACAGCGCGCTGGCGATGAGATAAATGACTTCGATGACGTACTGGCTTCCAGCGAACTCGGGATTCATTAGGATTTCGTCCCTTGAGCTTTGGCAGGACGGCTGGTCTTGAACATGCGCAACATGCGGTCGGTAATGATGAATCCTCCGACCACGTTGCTGGTAGCAGCAATGATGGCGATGACGCCCAGCACCGTCGCGAACATACTCTTCTTCTCGCCCACCAGCACGATCGCACCGACCACCGCAATCGCATCCAGAGCGTTGGTGAGAGACATCAACGGCGTGTGCAGCAAAGGAGAAACGTGGCGTATAACTTCAAATCCAATGAAAGCCGCCAGCATGAATACGAACAGCGCGTCGATCAGGTCGGAATGCATGCAATCCCCTCAGTTATCTGTTCTCAGTTCTCTGTGTGTCATTCTCAGCGGAGTGGCTGGTCCGTGAAGCGGAGCAGCCACGGGGGATGACATTTCCATACGAAACCCTACAATCCCGCGGGCGCCAGCGCCGGCAGCTTAAAGAATTCCCGAACCCGCGCATTCACGATCTCTCCCCCATTGGTGATCAGCGTCTCGCGCGCAATCTCATCCTGCAAATTCATCTGCAGCTTGCCGTCTTTCACCATATACGTCAGATAGCTGGTGAGGTTGCGCGCATACATTTGGCTGGCATGGTACGGAACACTGCTCGCCAGATTGATGGCGCCGATGATGGTGACGCCGCCGGCTTTGACGGTTTCACCCGTTTGCGTCAGTTCGCAATTTCCTCCGCGCTCCGCCGCCAAATCGACGATCACCGACCCGGGCGCCATCCCTTTGACCATGTCGGCAGTAATCAGCACCGGCGACTTCTTGCCGGGGATGACTGCCGCAGAAATTACGATGTCGCTCTCGGCCACCACCCGCGTCAGCAGTTCACGCTGCCGCGCGTAGAAGGTTTCATCCTGCGCGGTGCCGTAGCCGCGGGCGTCCTGCGCATTCTGGGCCTCGATCGGCAATTCGACGAAACGTCCGCCCAGGCTCTGCACCTGCTCCTTCGCAGCCGGTCGCATGTCGTAGGCTGATGACACAGCGCCCAGGCGCCGAGCCGTCGAGATCGCCTGCAAGCCCGCGACTCCGGCGCCGATCACAAACACGCGCGCCGGAGTAATCGTCCCCGCGGCGGTGGTCATCATGGGGAAAATGCGGGGCGAAGTTTCCGCAGCCAGCAGCACTGCCTTGTAGCCGCAGACAGTCGCCATGGAAGACAGCGCGTCCATGCTCTGCGCCCGTGTGGTGCGCGGCATTAATTCCACGGAAAATGCGGTGACTCCCGCCTGCGCGATCTGCTGCGCAATTTCGGCTGATCCGAAGGGTCGGAGGAATCCGATCATTATCTGCCCGCGCTTGTAAAGCGGAAGGTCGTCCTTGCCAGTAACGTCGTTCGACCCGTAGGACAGCACCTGCACAATGATGTCGGCCGCACTGAACACGGCGGCACGGCTGGGCAGAATCTTCGCGCCCTTCTCGACGTAAGAGGCGTCCGGGTACCCGGCCTGCTCACCGGCCCCGCTTTCCACCACCACTTCGAGTCCGGATTTAGTGAGATTGGGAATGACGACGGGAACGAGGGCAACGCGCCGTTCCCCGGGATAGCTTTCTTTCGGAACTCCGACGATCACGTGGGCTCTCGTCCTTTCCGTGGCCGCAATGAACCCGGCACCTCGGCAAACATCGCGCGCTGCTCCGGGTAGGAATCCTTTCCCGAGCAGCGCGCAAAGTCTGTGACATGCGTCACAGAAACAAGCGAACTGGAAACACTATCAGATTGGTAGCGCCGGCGTCTCGCCGGCTGTGGCGGGGGCGTCTCGCCCCCGTCAACGTGGTCAGGATGCCCTCGCGACAGGAAGACGGCGACCCTACGAAAAGCGGTAGTGCCACACGCGCGCCGCGCCGATCAGATTTGTGTCGTCACCAAGCGACGCCAGTGTCAGTTCCGTTTTATCTGCCGGCACAAAGCGGCAGCCCGAACGAATCACCTCGCGGATCTGGTCCATGAACAGCGGCGCACTCTTCATCACGCTGCCGCTGAGGACTATGGCATCTGGCGCAAACAGGCTGATCAGATTCGCCAGCCCTAGTCCCAGGTAGTAGCCCTCATGCTCGACCGCCTGCTGCGCGAGTTCGTCTCCCTGCTGGGCCAATTCGCAGATTCGCTTCGCTGTGATTCCCTGCCGGTGCAAGTAACCGGACGGTGCGTGCTTTCCCATCCAGGCCACCATCGCAGGTCCAGCCGCCAGCGATTCCCAGCATCCGCGAAATCCGCACGAACACTCCGGTCCAGAAGGATCGACGACATGATGTCCGACCTCTGGATGCGCCCCATCCACTCCGCGATACAGCTTCCCATCCAGAATGATCCCGCCGCCGATTCCTGTTCCGACCGTCACATATATAAAACGCGTCCGGTTCCTGCCCGCACCCCATCCGGCCTCGGCCAGAGCCGCCGCGTCGCCGTCGTTCTCCATAGCCACGCGCACCGAAAAGTTCTGCTCCAGGTCGCGCACCAAATTCTTGCCCCTCCAGCCGGGAAGGAAATCCACGTCGCCGAACTCCCCGCCAATTGGATCCACGGGCCCGGTCGCTCCAATCCCGATGCCGCTAACAGATGTTCCTGCCACGCGCGCAGTTTCCCGCAACATGCGCACAATCGCTGCCAGCCCGTTCGAATAGTCATGCGCCTCCGTGGGTGTTTCCGCCCGGGCAAGTACTCGCCCGCAGTCATCGACCACGCCGACCGCGATTTTCGTTCCTCCAATATCGACCGCACCGATCATGAGTTTTTCCCGTCACTCATTCCGATCCCTGCTAGACGGCTGGCTCGAATTCTAAACGGGAGTGCGTCCAACGCGAAGAAGGGAATGAAAATTGAGTGGGCTTCCCACCCTAGTCGTGTTTTATGCGACAGAGTTGGGCTTTTGACTTTCTGGACTTTCTTTCTCACAGGCCGTCCCGGCGCGCCGAAGGATGTTCCGGAGATACATGCGAGACGTCCGGAGGTCCCGGCCCGGTACCGATGAGAGTCTACTGCCTAGTCGACGCCATCAACTGTGCGACGATCTTCTTCGTATCCTCATCCATCGCGTCCATCGGATCTTTCGATCCATTCGACGCGCTCATCCCCTTGATCCCGACATACACGGCGTCGTATGCCGTGTCGCCCAGGTTCTCTACGCGATGATGAAACGGCGGATACCAGCGCGCCTCCCCGGGCTTGGAAAAAACTTCCCGCGTCTTGCCGTTTTCATCGGTAAAGCGAAGATGCGCCGCGGTAAGGATCACAACCACGCCGCCCGGATGTTCGTGCAGGGCTGACTTCTCGTGCGGCCCGTAGTGAATCGAGACCACCTGCACCTTGTCATTTTCGAAATCCAGCTTGTAGTGTTTGGGCTCGACTTTGGTTGGATCCTGTGCCCCACTGAAAACCGCAGCCAAACACACCAAGGCCCCCGTCCAGAATAGCCTTGACCGCATACCTGCCTCCTGACCGAGCTCTTTTTACTTGTTTGAAAACCTTCGCCGACTCTACGTTCCGATTATGGAAGCTGTCAACGCTTAGGATGACCCCAAGTCTCACAATAGTAACTTGTTCAAAATTCAGCAGTAAAGCGTTGCGACCAGATTATCGTTTGGGCGGCTCGGTGAAATCGTTCCGAACCACTTCCCCACCCTTCATCACGAACTTGACCTTCTCCAACTCCGTCACATCCTGCGACGGATCTCCCGATGTCGCCACCAGGTCGGCGAATTTCCCGGCCTCGATCGACCCGATCCGGCCCTGCCAGTCCAGCAATTCTGCACCATTCACGGTCGCCGCCTGGATGATCTGCCACGGCGTCATGCCCGAGTCGCGATATGCTTCATAAATCAGAGTGCTGCTCTCGCCCCGGGTGCGCTTTCCCATCTGGTAGTACTCGTCCGAACCCGCGGCGACGCGCACGCCCGCCGCCACCGCCCGCTTCAGTCGGTCGTGATTGCCCTGCGCAAATTGTTTCATCGCGGCGTCTGCCTCTCTACGCTCCTCCGGCGTCGCGCCCGGCGGAGTGAACCCGGTATAAATCTCCTCCGGATAATCGGTCGGAACCATGAATATCTTTTTCGACGCCATCATCTTCAGTACGTCGTCGGGCACGATGTAGGCATGCTCGATGGAGTCGACTCCCGCCTCGGCGGCGATCCGCGTCGCATCATCTCCAATCGCATGTGCCGCCACCTTTTTTTGGACGCGATGCGCCTCCTCGACAATCGCCTTCATTTCCTCGAGCGACACCACCCGCGGACCGGTATTGACGATCACCTTGATGCAGTCCGCTCCGTCATAGAAGGCCCGCTGCACCGCCCGTCGCGCATCATCCACTGTCGCAATCTCCACATACTCCTGCTCCACCAGAGTCTGCGCGTCGTGCTGCAACTTACCGAACTGCCCGCCGGCCGCCGCCAAGGCTCTCGTACAAGCCACAATCCGCGGCCCGCTCACCCATCCGTGACTGATCGCCCGCCGCAGAGCCACGTCCCCGTTGACGCCGGAATTCCCCACGTCGCGAACTGTCGTGATTCCTGCCTCCAGATCCTCACGCCCCATCTTTGCCCCCAGCAGCGCCCTCTCCGCCGGACTCATCTGCGCCACCGTCAGCACCATGTTGTTGTCGTCGCCACCCAGCGCGAAATCATAGTTCTGCAGCAAATGCGTATGCGCATCGATCAGCCCGGGCATCAGAGTCGCGCCGCCCAGCTCGATGACTTTCGCGCCCTCCGGAACGGCAAGCCCCGGACCAGCCTCCTTAATGCGCTCTCCCTCAATAATGACCACGGGATTCACCACAACTTTTCCCGCCTTCACGTCGAGCATCTTCGCCGCCCGCACCACGACCAGATGCGCGTCCGCGCCCTTTGTCGTCTGGGAAAGCAGTTGATTTGCGAAGACTAGCAACAGAACAGCAACCGTCCCACAACGAGCACTGTGCATGAAGTAATCCCTCCAAGGTGGATTGCGAACCATCGCCTCTTTACGCACGACGCACAGCATTCAATAACCGCTGAAGTGATCCGTGCAAGCGGGAATTTTCACACTTAAGTGTAATTGAGGATGTCACAACAGTGATCGGCGCTACAATGCCCACCATGTCGCGAACAGCCGGATACCCAGCCGCCCTTCTCGGACTGACGCTAATGATAGCGGCTGCCGCACAGAACGATACCCCAGCCTTCGCAAAGTTCAAAAGTGAGATGATGCCCAAGGTCGGCCAGAAGATCACGGTCGTGGGAACCCTGCACGACGGGAAACAGGGCTTTTGGCTCGCGTTCAACAATTGGGGTGCCTATATCTATGCGGCCAACAAATCAGGCATTGAAAAGGAAAACAGTCTCTATGCTCAATTTCGCAGGGGCCAGACTGTAAAAGTTACTGGCACGCTGAGGCACTTTGCAGAGCCATCTGCAACGAAGAAAGAGGAGCAGCACCCGCGCTCCGTGCAACGCCCGCCCGAGCACTTCTTCTTCGATGCCGCCGAGGCAGAAATGTCCGCTGATACCCAACGCCGGTAAAGGGAACAACGATGATATGGCCATGACCGGCACCTGATGATTAACGGGATGTTTCACCAGAGACGGTGAGATAACGAGGGTGTGACAACCTAGACCTTCCGTCTAAGCTGCAGTGATTCTGAAGAACATCATAGAAATTGCCATACCAACGGTACCAACGATTGTCCTGGTTGTACCTGACTGCTAAGACCCAGCCACTGACACCGTTGCTGGTCTTGACCTCACCCACCACTCAATTACACCGCCCTTGATGATGTCAATTGAGCATCCTTCGGGGCCGAAGCCTGACGTAAAACCGCATGCACGCTTTCCCGCGACGTGCTCAAGGTCCTCATTAAACCAGACCCCTTTCGCCCAGAACATCATGTTTCCATCGACATGCCAGCCGTAACCGAGGACGATCTCCCCCACATTGAGCGGAGGCCAACTGGAGTCATCGCGGCAGGCATGCTTGATCACGGCTCTATCAGGCTGATATATCACATTTGCCCCGGCGAGCACCGTTACCTTCTCGCCAGCTCTCAGTCTCGCAAGTAATTTGCCCTTGACCGGTGATGAGTAGACTACGTCGTCCTTAACGAGTTTCACATTGGGGATAGGATCGCTCTTCCCCGGGCAAGCGTCATTATCGATCACAGGAAGCTTGGGTTCGGGAATTTTGGACGTTGAACTACTCTCATTTTGAGCGACAGCAGTACAGGTGATAGCGAACAAAATTGCGAGCACGAAATATCGAAAAAAGAGCATGATTCAATACTACTTTTTGGCACTGGCGGCTCGGGAGGTTACGGCGGTGTTCGGCAGGTTGGCGTAAGCAGATGGGATGAAAGGCCGGTCTCCGGCGGGATGCGGTGTACGCTCCCAAGTTATCGACGTGCTCGAAGCACAGATAAAAAGGAGACCGTCAATGAAGAAGATTAGCACCGCGGTGACGATGCAGAACAGAAATATTTTCAGCAGAAACTGACCATTGGATTGGATCTGTGAGATCGCAACAGCTGGTATTGCGTGGTGGACGATGCCGGCCAGATACGACAGAAACAGCGAGTCCGTAGGAATGGAAACATGGAAGGCCCCTACACGTTTTGACCGCTGGTCATTGAGCGATATGGGGATGTTTCAACAACTACACGGACTCGACAATCCACCGACAAACAGCCTGCCGCCGCACACCGCTTTGATTGCCGTTAGTAGTTCGACTCCGGCCATTGTTTTCACAACATAGCCCAACGCCCCAAAGCTGAGAGCTTCTTGCACAATCTCAGCATCGGATTCCTGACTCACGAAGATTATCTTGGATTCGGGACAGAGTTGGCGGATTTGTCGAGCGGCCTCGATTCCATTCAGCGTTGGGAGTCCGATGTCGAGAAGAATCAAGTCCGGTTTGAGTTCTTCTGCCCTGTGAACCGCTTCCAAGCCGTCTGACGCTTCGCAAATGACCTGCAAGTCGTCCGATCGTGCCAGTATCGAAACGATGTATTGAAGAAAGGGTGCGTAATCCTCGACAACAAGAACACGTACTGTCGGCGCACCGTCTTTGGGAGCCAGATTTGGTGAGAGCCTGACCATAGAGGGCTCCTTGCAACAGCGAGAACGCTGTCTGATTTTCGCAAGGAACCGTCACCCGCAGGGCGCGGCGGAAGGATGCTAGAGGAGACACTACAAGGCTACTCCTTGCAGGGCTTTTATGTTGGAAATAATGCGGGAATGGTTGTCGAAAACAGGGATTTTGAGCAATCGCGATCTTGCAACAACAATGAAAGGAAAGGAGCTGTTCAAAAAAGAGTGCTGGCTGAAGGCCGAAGTGTATCATCGGTAGTAGGTCGTGACCATGCTTTCGATGCATCGACTGGTCGCTTTTGGTTGTCTCCTGGCCGTGTTGTTAGCAGCGCTAACCCCGGTTCCGGCGGGGTTGTTTTTTGCCATCCTCCTTCCGCTGTTACTCTTCGTGGCTGCGGTCATCATCGCTCCTTTGTGCCGCGAGTCCGAGTGCGGCAATGTTCCGGCATATCCCTTCCTTTCGGTTGTTGATTCCCGCGCCCCTCCGAAGCGTTAGGCGTGTGATTTGAGCGTCTCCACGTAAGACAGCCTGAATTCACATGATTGGGCCGCGTTCGCAGGGAGTGATCCCTGCTTGTGGCGCGACGAATGCCCGGAGGACCTTGTGTCGATGAAGCATCGGTTGCGCACTCTATTGATGTGCCTGCCACTCTTGATAGGTTCGGTCATTGGTGTACCCATGCGCCCTGAACAGATCGAAGAACTGTTGCAGAGTACGAAACAACAAAAGGTCGCCGATATTATCCCTGACGAGAGCGAGAACGGCGACGGCACGATAAGGAGCGAGACATAATGTTGAGAACAGGAGTGGGGCGCTCAGATTTCGACTTCTTTCGATTCAGTCCATATCCGAACGTTTGTCGCTGACGGACTGCGAGGTCGAATTACCCGCACGGTGTCCGGCAGTACCCTAAAGTGGCTTTGAGATAGAGACAGATTGTGAACCGCAGTTTCCGTTTTGCTGCCTTTGAGAGATAATCGGCGCAGCGGGAGGCCCACCTTGATTGGGATGAGAGCGATTTGTCTAGCGGCTCTTTGTTCGGGATTGCTCGGCTGCGGTTCTTCCTCAAAGTCTTCCGTGACGGGCCGCTGGAATGTGGTCTTCACCGGTGCAACGGCGCAGCAAGGTCAACAGGGCGAACAGACGACATTTACCGTTTCCCTCGTACAGAGCGGCACTGGACTAACCGGAAGCCTTACCTCGCTCGTGCAGCCCTCAAGTTGTTTCCCGGCGAACCCTCCTCTGTCCGGTTCCATCCTGAGCGGGCAGCTGACACAGCAAGGGGAAGCGATCGCAAATTTTCACGCTACGATTCAGTTGCCAGGCACCGGGGCGTCCACGAACGCACTCAGTTTGGTTGGCGACTTGGGGACAACGAGTGGGGGTGGTCTCTACACCCTGGAATCCGGAATCCCTTCCGGTTGTCAGTTTCCGACCGGAACCTTCACCATGAACCTCATGCCGTAAGACATTTCCTCTCGTGCTTCTGATTAGCGCGCTGGAGATCAAGGCAGCCTCGGTTGTTGGTGTCATTGACCTCACACGGCTGCCCATGCAACAACTTTCTACCCGCAAACCGCATTTGCTGTTTATCCTGAACGTCGGTGTTTTTCTGTTTTCAACCGGCCCTAGGGAGGGGACTTGAAGGTTCTGTTGCTGGAAAATATCAGCGCGGTGGCGGTCGAGCAGTTTCGCGCCGCCGGATACGAAGTCGAGTCGCACAAGGCGGCGCTGGAAGAGCGGGAGCTTGTCGAAGAGATTCGCGGCGCAGCGATTCTCGGCGTGCGCTCGAAGACTTCCGTTTCCAAGGCCGTGATTCAAGCCGGCGAGAAGCTCGCTGCCGTGGGCGCGTTCTGCATCGGCGTCGACAAAATTGACCGTACTACTGCGAGCGAGCACGGCATTGCCGTGTTCAACGATCCCCACTCGAACTCTCGCTCGGTCGCCGAACTCGCCGTGGGAGAGATCATCGTGCTGCTGCGGCGCACGTTTCAGGCCTCGACCGAGATGCACGGTGGAGTGTGGAATAAATCGGCGGCGGGGGCCCACGAGGTCCGGGGGCTCACACTGGGTATCGTTGGATACGGCAAAATCGGCTCACAGCTTTCCGATTTGGCCGAGGCCATGGGCATGCGGGTCGTCTTCTACGATGTATCGCACGTGCTGGCGCGCGGTAACGCGCGCGGCCTCGGATTCCGCGAGTTGCTCGAGACGGCCGACGTCGTGACGCTGCATGTTGACGGCAACCCGCAAAACCGGAATCTATTTGGCGCGGAAGAATTCGCAGCGATGAAGGATGGCGCGTGCTTCCTCAATCTAAGCCGTGGATTTGTGGTCGACCACGAAGCGCTGGCGGCGTGTCTGAAGTCCGGCAAGATCGCTGGCGCAGCCATCGACGTCTTCCCGAAAGAGCCGGAGAGCGGCGCAGGATTCGTGAGCACGCTGCAGGGACTGCCGAACGTGATCCTGACGCCGCACGTCGGCGGATCGACCGAGGAGGCCCAACAGAACATCGGACAATTCGTTTCGGCGAAGCTGATCGACTATGTGCGCAGCGGCGATTCGACGCTCAGCGTGAACCTGCCGCAATGCCATCTGGAATATGAAGAAGGATCGTACCGCCTGATGCATATCCATCACAACGTGCCCGGCATTCTGCGCGCCATCAATGACATTCTCGGCGATCGCGGAATCAACATCGAGCGCCAATCGCTGAATACGCGCGGCACGCTGGGATATGCGATCTATGACATCAACCGCCGGTGCGACGCAGAGTTGATGGCCCAGTTGCGCGCAGTGCCGAATACGATAGCCGTACGGGCGGCAGCATGCTGAGATGAACCATGTGGCGACGGACGCATTCGTCCGTCGAGCGAGCCGCAAGGCGAGCTAGCATCGGGAAAATGCGGAGGAGGTTGGATTGGACACGCCTCGCTTCGCTTCGGCGGGATTGACTCTTCGACTGCGCTCAGGGCAAGCTGAGGCGTCCGTCCCTACACGAGCACAGGAGATCCCATGCGCGGATTGAAAGACAAACGAGTGTTAATCACCGGCGGAGCCAGCGGCATCGGCGCTGCCACTGCCGCCCGATTTCTGGAAGAAGGATCACGCGTATGCGTGCTTGATCGCGACGACGCGGCCGGCGCGCGCATCAAGCATGAACTCCTTGCCCTGGGTGAGGCCATCATCGCCGACGTCACCGACCTCATGCAGGTCGAGGCGGCGTTTGCCGAAGCGATCCGGTTGATGGACGGCGTAGATATTCTCATCAACAATGCCGGGGTCAGCATACGGCACAAATTTCTCGACATTACCCCGGAAGAGTGGGATCGTGTGATCGCTGTGAACCTGACCGGCGTGTTCTATGTGGCGCAAACCGCAGCCCGCCACATGTGGGAGCGTGGCAGTGGGGTGATTCTCCAGACAGCGTCGACCAATGGAGTGATGGGATATCCGTATTACGCCGACTACAACTCGACCAAAGCTGGCGTGATCGAATTGACGAAGTCGATGGCGCTGGAACTGGCGCCAAAAGTGCGCGTCTGCGCGGTGGCTCCGGGATATGTGCTGACGCCGATGCAGCGTGCGGAATATTCCGACGCAATGTTGGCCGAGGTCAACGCGAAGATCCCGCTGCGAAGGCACGCTTCCCCGGAGGAAATCGCCGCGCTCTTTGCGTATCTGGCGTCGGATGACGCGGCGTTCGCGACCGGCCAGGTGTACACGCTCGATGGCGGCGAGACAGCGGGAGGACTGGCCAGTCGATGAGTCTGGAATAACGACCACGGGGGGAAAGCCCGAGGAATTCGTATCGCTTGACGCGGCCCTAAAGGGCCGCTCTTCCACAGTCAAGCCGACATCGTTCTCGGCCGGAAGGAAACAGTATGCGTCTGAACAACAAGGTTGTGCTGATCACCGGCGGCACGTCGGGCATCGGCGAGGCGACCGCATTGCTGTTCGCGAAAGAGGGTGCGGAGGTCGCGATCACTGGCCGGAATCGTGAGCGCGGCGCGGCGGTGGTGCAAAGAATTAAAGACATTGGGCCCGAGGCCGTCTTCCTGCATGCGGATGTAAGTGTGGCGGGCGATTGCCGCCGGGTGGTCGAAGAAACGATGGAGGCGTTCGGACGTCTCGACGTTCTGTTCAACAACGCGGGAGTTTTCTATCCCCACACGACGCTGGAATGTTCGGAAAAAGAGTGGGATGAGCAGATCGACATTAACCTGAAGGGTACATTTCTGATGTCGAAGTTCGTGTTGCCGGTGATGATTGCACAGCGGCGCGGAGTGATCATCAACAACGCTTCCGGATGGGGCATCGTTGGCGGAGATCGTGCGGTGGCTTATTGCGCGTCGAAGGGTGGCGTGGTCCTGATGACGAAGGCGATGGCGATCGATCATGGAGCACAGGGCATTCGTATAAATTGCGTTTGTCCCGGGGACGTGGAGACTCCAATGCTTCCCGCGGACGCAAAGATGCGCGGCCAGAAGTGGGACGACTACATCGCAGGGTGCGCGAAGCGGCCGCTGGGACGTGTGGGCACCGCGGAAGAAATTGCGAAGGCCGTGCTGTTTCTCGCGTCCGATGACTCGTCGTTCATGACCGGGGCCGCACTGGTAGTGGATGGGGGAGGCACGGCGGATTAATGAAGCCAACCGTTTTTCTTGGCGGTGGGAGAATCACCGGCGCACTGTGCGCCGGCCTGCGGCTGGCAGGAGATAAACGCAAGATTGTGGTCTACGACCGTCACCCGGAAAAGCTGAAGGCGCTGCGCCGCGAATCGCGCGTCGAGATTGCGCGCGACTTGAGATCGGCAGTCACGCAAGCTGGACTACTGATCATCGCGGTCCGGCCTGGGTCAGTAAAAGAGATGCTCCGCGAGGTCGAAGCCTGTGGTACTGCGCCCCCAATTCTCTGCGTCAGCCTGGCTGCAGGAATTCCCTTCCGCAATCTGCGGAAGTCGCTCAGCTCCCCGGTGCGGTGGGTGCGTGCCATGCCGAGCCCGGTGTGCCGGATCGGAAGGGGACTGACCCCGGTGAGTTTTGACCGCGGCGTCACCAAGAGCGATTGCGCACGAGTCCGCAAATTGTTCGCACTGGTAGGCCCGGTCGTCGACTTGCCCGAATCGCAGATGGATGCGATTACTGCCACGCACTCGCCAACCCACGGATATCATGCGCTGGCGAATTTAGCCGAAGCAGCACGGCGGGCGGGGTTAAATCCCAAAGCGGCATTGATCGCAGCAGCCCACGCTCTCAGCGATGGCATCGCCTATTGGCGGGAGAGCAAGTCGGAACTCGACGAACTCTTGCACGAAGCGGCTACGCCCGGAGGAATCGCGGCGGCAACCATGGCCGCGATGGACCAAGCCGGCTATGCCCGCGTCGTCCGGAAGGGCGTGTCCGCCGGCATCGCGCAAGCCCGCCGAAACGCGAAATAAGTTGCAATGTGACCCGCGATGTCGCCGATCGATGTCATCCTGAACGGCGGCAAAGCCGCCGTGAGTGACCGTACGTCGACCGAAAACTTAGAAGCCTCGACGGGAACTAAGTACTACTCTGCCGCGTCACGGGTTACCTTCGTCACCGTCCCCTCAGCGAATGAATCTGCCACAATTGCTAAGGAGATCCGGTCGATTTCCTCGCCTATGGAAGTGCACACTCCGAAAACGACGCGGCGCAGCACGCGGCTACGGGTCGAGATTCCCGTCACGGTGACGAGTCTCGATCGCATGCGCCCCTTCGCCGAGCGATGCATAGTGCTCGTCGTAAGCGCCCAAGGATGCGGATTCCGCAGCACACGCGCCCTGCAACTGGAGACGCCGGTCATGATCGGCGATCTGCCCGGCGGAGCTACCGTAACTGCCCGCGTGGCCAATTGTCTCCCGCTGGGAAATGATGGCTTCTTGATTGGAGCCTCGCTTTACAATCACGGAAATGTCTGGGGCATTGCCGACGCTCCCGAAGACTGGAATGTCGTAGCGAAGAATGATCCCGTCGCTGCGCAGCCGCAACCGGCGAGCGTGCCGAAGTCGGCCGTCCAGAAGAAATCCTGGCCTTATAACGTCTTCTCCGAAGGCGCCGAAGTCCATCCCGGACGAAAATAAAGCATCCCTTCTGCAAGAATAGCTCATCACGAAGGACAATAAGTTACAAGCAAGGTGAGGCTTCAACTCCTTTTGCCTGCGTTCTACCAGTTCTGCAAGCCTTCCCACCCTCGCTTCGCTCTGGGGACGGACGAAGGCGTCCGTCCCTACACAAACTTTTCTCCATTTCGGTCTTGTTCTTCCGTAACTTTCGTAACCCTCTGGAAGCCGCATAAACACTGATTTTTATTGCTGTCATCCGGAAAACGTACTAGATTTGTACCCCGTGACCGTTCTTATCTATACCCGCCACTCAGTCACCTGCCCGAAGCAGGATGATCGGTACAGCCGCCGTTGTGATTGCCCGCGCTGGTTTCAATATCAACACAACGGGCGACAGATTCGGACTAGTGCCAAGACCCGAAGTTGGGAAACGGCTTCGAAGAAAGCTCGGGAACTGGAAGCCCGATTGGAAGCAGGAGAGTCTCCACAGAAAGCGGCTCCCCTCACTGTGGCCGATGCCGTGCTTAAATATCTTGCGGTCAAGCAGGCGGAAGGGCTTCAACCGATCACGATGGCGAAGCAGAAAGGCATGATGAACCGCCTGTCTGCGTTCGCGAAGTCGAGGGGCCTTTTGTACCTGCGGGACGTGAAAGCCGACCATCTTCAGGACTGGCGGCTGTCGTGGAAATTCAAGAAGTATGCAGACGGTAGCCTGTCGCCAAGCTGGAAAGTTCACTGGTGCATCGTCTCGGCGTTCTTCAAGTATGCCCACACTCTTGAATGGGTTCCCACAAACGAGGCGGCCAAACTCAAGGGGTTCAAAGCCACGTCGCTGCAAGTCCAGCCGTTCACCCGAGACGAAATGATGGCGATTCTGGCAGCGGTTCCGAAATGCGGATGGGACGAGGCCAAGACTAAGCGGGTAACGGCTCTTGTTCTCCTGATGCGCTGGAGCGGGATGGCGATCCGCGATTGCGTTACCTTGCGCCGATCTGCGCTGGACGATCAGGGCAGGATCAGCGCGAAGCGAACAAAGACGAAGTCCCACACATCGGTCTTACTTCCACCGTCCGTCGTGCAAATGCTCCAATCGTTGCCCGAGGACCGTCCGGGATATTTCTTCCCTTGGGTCGATGGTCACAAGAAAATCACTCGCCCGTACGAAAGATTCCTAACAAAAGTGTTCGAGACTGCCAAGGTCAAGGACGGGCATTCGCACAAGTTCCGGCATACTTTTGCTGTCGAAATGCTGATAGCTGGAACGCCTTTGGAGACGGTCTCTAGATTGTTGGGGCATCGGTCAATGGCGGTGACCGAAAAGCATTATGCAGCTTGGGTGCCCGAGCGACAAGCAAAACTGGAAGCTGCTGTCCGTGGTGCTTGGGCAAATATGGAGCTACCGGGCTAATCCGCTTTCCGTACGACCTGAGACTTGGCGGCGAAAATCTCTCCGCACTTCGGGCATTTCATCCGCTCAAAATCAATCCGCACAATCTCTGCCGGAGAAATCGAATACCCGCACGACGGGCAAGTAGTGTTCAGGGCGGCCATAACCTTTTCTAGATTGATCTTGTTCTTGTGCATCAGCGGATTATGCACCTTTCGCTGTTTGTGTCACTCTTGGTGGGATTTTGCACGTACTAGCTTATAACCTTACTTCGAAGGCCCTTGGGCCGAAATCCGCCGAAGTGTGTTTTGCAGCGGGGACAGTATGGACTCGATCCATGTCCAGCTTTTGGATTATGCGCCTCAACAATACGAATGAGAATGCGCTCCGAGTCAAAGCAGTGAGAACAGCACGGGTCCGGTTCATCCTCATGGTAGATGAAGCCGTCCCTTCGTTGAACCCTTCCCATCAGATGCAGTTTCGCCGTTGCTTCTTGGAGTTCTCTTTCCAACATGGACACTTTCTGCTGTAGTTCTACGTTCTTGCTACTGACTTCCAAAATCTGCTCATTCAGAGACGTGACCTTTTCCAATAGTTCCGGGTTGGCTATTCTTCCTGCCAGTTTCACCACTTCGAGAGAATCTTGGAGGACCCCCATTTTGGAACCTCTCCTGATAGCAGGAGACTAGCACAAATTTATTGGTGAACAAAATGCGAAAGGTGCAGCGAAGAATTCTCTTCGCTACAATACCGGGTTGTGCTTGTCCCAACATTCCAGCCGTTGACGCTCGGGCGCGCTCCAGCGCCCTTCTCACATCCGGACTATCTCTTTGAGATCAAATTCGACGGCTTTCGTTCGCTCGTCCGCATCGAGCAGGGAAAGTGCAGGCTGATCTCTAGAAAGGGAAACGAATTCAAATCCTTTAGGAGAATGAGCGAGTCCCTTCTGACTGAGTTGAAGGTCCGGTCTCTGGTTCTCGACGGAGAGATTTGCTGCCTGAATGACGCGGGCAAACCTGACTTCCGGGATTTGCTGTTTCGGCGCGGTGAGCCCCGATTCATAGCGTTTGATCTTCTGTTTTATGATGGCCAAGACTTACGCCATTCCCCGCTCACTGAGCGTAAACAGAAGTTGCGGTCGATTCTGCCGAAGGGCAGCGAGCGCCTGATGTACTGCGATCATGTCGAGCGCGACGGAGAGAGCCTATTCCGTCTTGTCTGCGAGAACGATCTCGAAGGCATTGTCGCGAAGCGGAAATTCGATCCGTACATTCCAGATCAGGCGAGTTGGCTCAAAATCCGGAATACGAATTATTCACAATGGGAAGGCCGCGAGGAACTCTTCAACCGCGAGCGGGAAACCAATCCCGATCTTTCCCTGTGGGATGACTGCGTTCGCGTTTGTGCAGAGATGTCTGTCGATAGTTGAGAGAAGCTAACTGAGAGAATGACCAATGATTCTGTTTGGCGGCACACACATGTACACGGCCAAGAATTACAAACTGAAGGCACTAATCTCGGAGGTAGAACAATACAACCGCGAATACATGCTGAAACTGGATATCGAAGACGCGATTGAATTTCTCGTATCGAAACATCGCTTTGAAGTGCCCGTGCTGGACTTTGACGGAAAAACAATCGTGGACGAGGGGGCACACGGTACAGGCGTCTACATTAAGTTGGCTATACCCTTCAAGGGTTCGCCCGAAGTGCTTGCCATCCAGCCGACCACCGCACAAAGCGGTTCTCCGGATGCTGAAATTACTGGGAGCGATATTCGCATTCTTTACAAGGGCTCGGAGAGTCGTTCAATACTGGGGGACATTGACCGTAGCTTGAACGCCATTGAAGTCAATCTCAGATTTGCGGCGATTGATCTGCAACATTTTGACACCGAACTTCGGAACAGAGCGCGACAGGCGCTTGCAGAAAGGAAAGCGAAGTTTCAAAACAACTTGCGTGTAATCGACGAACTCGGTATACCCAAGCTACAGCGGGAAACATCCCCTCCAACGTATCCTGCTCCTGAACTTCGCCGAAAGCCGCCGATCTCTTCTATCGCCCCAATTGCAGATCAGCCTAGTGAGCCGACTGTTGAATTGGCAGAATACGATCACATATTAGAAGTCATCTCGGGTATGGTCAAAGTGATGGAGCGCAGCCCCGCGACATTTGCTCACATGGGCGAGGAAAATATCCGAGATATTCTTTTAGTTAACCTTAATGGGCACTATCAGGGACAGGCGACAGGTGAGACTTTCAATCTCGAAGGGAAGACTGACATCTTGGTACGAGCAAAAAATGCGAACCTCTTCATCGCCGAGTGCAAATTTTGGGAGGGGCCTAAAGGCTATCACGAAGCGATAGATCAGTTGTTGGGTTATGTCACTTGGAGAGATACAAAAACGGCGATCATCATTTTCAATCGCCGAAAGAACTTCGGTGCAGTTCTGAAACAGATACCAGAGACTACCAAAGAGCATAAGCATTACAAGTCTACCGAGCGGTATCCATCTGAAACCGGATTCAGATTCATCTTCAGGAATGCAACCGATTCTTCGAAAAGCCTTTTCGTGACCGTAATCGCATTCGATGTTCCGGCTGCGACCGAATCATAACTATGTGCGGAACACTTCGCCACGACTTCGGGCGATTAGGACCGGAGGCTCAAGCAGTTTTCTGCTGATTTTTGCATCCCACTTTCTGATTGCGTCCAGCAATTCTGCTGCTTTTTCCTGATCTCCCCGCTCGGTGTCGAACAGCAACCTCCAAAGCGAGCGCTCTAGTTGCTCGAATAGCGCTTCATATTCAGGGATGAGGGTGAACTAGAATTCGCTGGACGCGAATGATGCGGGCGGTTGCTCTCTTACCATTCTTGCATTGAACAGTCACCTTCCCGCGCTTCACTTCGGCTTGTATTTGCTCGCCCTCGTGGATAATGTCGGGGCTCAATGTCTGCCGCGAGAATTCGCCCGTATAGATCACATCACCCATTTGCACTGTGAGGGTGACGATCCGCGAATCTGTCTCGACATCAATGACCGTGGCAGACTGCAAAACAAGAACTGCAATTACGAAACAGCGCATGAAACTCAGATTCTCTTGCTCACGCGGCCTGCCCACTCTTGCCTGTGTGCAAAGCTTTCTTCAGCTTTTCCCGCCACTCACGCTCAAATTCATCCCTGAACAGTCGGGCTTCCTGACCGTCAAGCACCCTCTTATCGGTGGCATCAAAATGCAGGGTGATGTTGCCGTCCATGTCCTCAGTGATCCTGCGAATTAGATCAACGTTGATCTGCTCGTAGCCATGCTCACCAACGAACATCATGAAGTTTGCCATGGCAGTGACTCCTCGTATTGGTAAAGCATCGCACCGTGGACAAGGCCGCGTCAAAAATTGGTAGGGGGCCCGCGTCTGGTCGGTTTCATAATTGGGCAAGTGACAAATTGTTCGTGTTAAAATTCCGCCACTATGCGGACACTGGACATCGGAAAACTCAGACAAGAACGTGAACAGTTAACCAAGCGGATCGAACAATTAGATAGGCTCCTAGCTGCCGTGGACGCCTTTGACGGCACAGCCCCCAAGAAAGCCGGACGGCCAAGGGGACGGGGCCACATGTCTGCCGAAGGACGGCGGCGAATACAGCTTGCCCAAAAAGCGCGGTGGGCGAAGGTTCGGGCGGCGAAGAAGGCGGCGGCGAAAACCTAATCCTTGTCCGCTTTCCTCACGTGTTTCCCTTTTGCATCTTTCTGACGCGGGCGGTCCCAATATGGCGACTTGCATCGCGAGCACCTGAGGGGTAATTCCAGCCCTTCTGTATTCCACTCATAGCCGCATCGCTCGCAGACACAGTGATACACAGTGACCGTGATTTTCTTGTGGGCCATGCCCCTAGTGTGCCCGTACGATCCTCGATTGCGAAGTGACTATTTGACTGCTGATGCACCTGCGGTGTACACTATCTGAGATTACAAAGGAGCCCGCCATGACCGTATGTTGGGGAGCTTCAAACGGGGGAAATCAAATGGTCGAGACGACAATCAGCAAGCAGAAGTTCGAGGAACTCAAGCAGGCAGCAACGGAACAGGGGACGACGCCCGACGCGATCTTGGGCTTGGCTCTAGAGCAGTTCATTAAGGACAACGAGTAGTTAACAAGGCAGTCAGCAGACGCCCCGCTCGGGAGAACTCGGGCGGGCTTTTTGTTGCTCGTTACCTTGGTAATGTACTTCCGGGCATTCGGCTAGACTTCAATCCGCGTCAGGCTCAAACTCCCGTGGTGTTGGATTTCGTGAGGTATTTGGCATGTTGTCCTACTACTCTCACACATGCGCCGAGTATCCGAACGAGACTTGTCCGGCGTGCAACTGCGGAGAATTTTTATCCCGGTCTCAATTCCACATCGTCATAAAAGACGAGGACGGGAATCGAAGACACGGGAAAGTGAAACTGGAAGCAGGTGTTGTGCGGAAATCCAGCTTTCCAAATCTGAAAGGGAAAACGTTCTCAGAAATGGTGTTTTGGGTTAAGTTCAATCACGGTTCTATTGTTTGACCTTGATAGAGGTCTATCCCGGAAGGCTGTGGCTCTATGAACAATGACCCATATCAACACGAGGCCATCCGTCAGCTTGCTACGGAGTTTGGGTTGCAGAAGATAACTGCTCAAGACCTTAGCACACATGAAATTGCGTACCTGCTAAAAGCGATTGAGACGGATCGAGTAAACCCCAACCACTACGCGCCCGCACAGTGGGCCGCCAGCTTCTTCGTGTTTCTAAGACAAACAGGCAAATTTCCTGAATTGCTGGAGTCACCCCGCCAGTTCGCCCGAGAAATTATTCGGGAACTCAATCGTTAAAACTTATCCGTTTCCCGCACATTGTCGCTCGTGACCAACGGACAAGTCCTGAATCCTGCCCCGGATTACCACTCCTGCCCGATGCGGCCCGTATCCCCGAATGCTAGCCTGAAAGCATGAAACGGATCGGGTATGCCATCTGGGCAGCGGCGGGCGTGTACATAATCTTGTGCTGTGTCTGGGATCAGTTCTCGGAGATGCTCGACTATTTGTTACCCGCCGTCTCGTCTGCGGCAAACGCCGGATACTGGTGGACTCAAATCTTCGTCTTGGCCTTCCTCGGCGGAATCGTATGCTTCGGCGCTGTCGCCTGCGGATACCACTTCCTCGGTCGGATTCTCGACTGAAGCCCTCCGATGACACTTGCCACGCACACTGCCGATATGTCGGCACTAAGTTCGGAATTCGTAAAACTTTTAATAGCTAGCATCGAATCGCGTTTGGTGGCGCAGACTCCTAATGGAGGGGGAGAAGGGATGATGATTTTGAAATGTCTTCAAAGCGAGAACGTCACCAACCAGTGTACATGGTGGCTCACCATCTGATTAATCAATTGGGTGCGATTACCGGACACTGTGATCTTCTCATTGAACAGACGGAACAGGGCACTGAGTACGCAAGACGACTCACGTTGATACGGCAGATTGCCGAGACAGCAGCGAAGGAATTGGCCGAGATTCAGAGAGAAGTGGATGCGAAGACTCGAAAGGCTGGATGAGGGCCTGACGAGAAACCAAACCTATGTATCGAGTGTCATCCCCCGTCGCAACAAAGGCCCCGCGAGTTCAGAAGGCTCCGGGGCCGTTTGACAGTCGAGAGTATGATGGACTTGGATTTCGAGAGTTGGAATATGCAATGTCCGCCGTCGGTCCTGTCACGCTTGTTCCACACCGCATTGGTATCCTGATGTGTCCCACAGGCCGTTTTCTGGAGTGTATTAACTGCCAACTACGAATTGAGTTTCCCGCCGGGGCGCGATACGACACGACCGTAAAACTGTTCGAAGTTCATCCTTGCAACCGCGCTATTCCGGCTTGAATTTAATTCGCTCAGTCAAAGACTCGCCTCAAGCGCATCCTCTTTCTGACCAGCTCGTCTGCTCCATTTTGGGCTTGCATAACGGCCCGCAAGGTCTAAGCTATCGGCAAGCGCATTCTGCTCGACATCTCCAAGGCCCGATTTATTGTGCGGAAATGAGGGTCTATCGTGACACACGAGCTTCTGGCACTTCACACAACCAAATCACTCAACCATTCAGAATTGCTGTGCCCAATCTGTGACCATCCGATTCCACTTGAGACAGCGAAGATGGACGAGGACGGCAGAGCGTTTCACGAAGACTGTTACGTCCTCAAAGTGGAGTTGAAGCGGGCGAGTGGTTACTGAGGCTGCTGTTTCGCAAATGAGCGGCAGTCAGTAGAGGTGCAACATGCGTCATCTCCTTCGAAAGCTGTGGCTTACAGACGACGGGCAAGACATCGCTGAATACGCTGTGATGCTGGCGGTCATCCTTGTTCTGGTAGTGGGTACGATTCGTCTCGTCGGCTCGAACGCAAACAATGCGTTTTCCAGCGTTGCGAGTTCACTCCAATGACCAGAGCAATCGTTCTGCCGGGTACGAAGCGGGGGCGCGGAAATCCGAACTGGGGTAAGCCGTTCCCGGCCCTCCCCGTTATGCTGACGCAGTTCGAATTGCAGGTCGAACGGCTAGGACTGTCAAAAGCACAGTACGTCGCATCAACCCAGCTAAAGCGGTGGTGCGAACTCAACCGAAATCGATGCTTTGTACCGGAATGGCTACTCAAGGAGTGGGGGATTGAGGTCGATGCGATTTTCAGTGGCGTTGCGTAGTGACGGACAAAGGGACGCGGTTGGCGACATCCAACAGGCAGCCGTGCTGGAATGCTTCGCGCAGATGGAATCGAATTTGTTAGGCATGAAGCAGATTTGCGACTATGTGGGTCATGGCCTCGGAAGGGTAATGCTTGAGGCCCTGATCGAAGAAGCCGAGTCGCAGATCTCCGAAATCAAGCGGAAGCTCAGTCAATGATCTCGCCCCAACTACCTCATCATCCGGGCGTGTATCGGGCGGTTGAGTTGTATGCACTTCTGGCAAGTACACACGTAGATTGGGATATCCGGGACAATGACATGCCCGCATTCAAGGCAGACTAAGTGTGCGTCGCGGGCCGTCATCACCTTGAATCCGTCTCCCTCCACGCAATAGGGGCAGCGCACGTCATGCATAGAATTTCAACGAGCCAAAGTAATGTCTGTGTTGCTGACTGGTGGTAAAAGAAAAACGCCCCGACCGAAATCAGGGCAAATTTAGGAGTTAGCAAATGGAATCGACTGGCAGTGTACACCGGAATCGGCAGAATGCAAGCCCTAAGAGTCCGAAGGCGATGGTCCGCTTTCCGTACCCCGAAGGTCGCCCGTAATCAGGCAATCGCAGTCTTGTCAATTCCGACCCTGACCGGGAGTCTCTCGCCCGGTCGCCCGAAACTATTGGACTAGCCCGTCCATTTTCCGTACAAGGCAAATATCGCTCTAGAATCGATTAAGAGCGCGGGCTATTTCGGATGACCTGCGGGACGATCTAAGGAAGAACCTTCGCCATAAGTAACAGGGTAAGCGGCGTGAAGGGATTACGCTGTGTTCTAGACCGCCTGACCTAGCTCGGACGTTTGTACGGTTTCCGTACTGGCCTTAGTCTTCTTGCGGGGTTTCTTAGGAGCTTCGACGGGGGTCGCCCGAAACGCAGCATCGGGGCCAGACGGCCAACACAAAGAACAATAGTAAGCAACCGGATCGCCCGCAGGCTTCCAAATACCGTGGGGACACTTACCGCCCGTCGCCCGCGACTTCATTTCAGCTTGCATCTCGGCCAATGTCTGAGCCATAAGTCTCCTATGCGATAGCTGTATGCTGTTCCTGATCGGCACTGACGGGAGGCTTACGAACAGTTGCCCGGAACTCTTCCCACTGCCTTAGAGCGCGATTATTCTTACGGGCAAGGTTCTGTTCCTCGGGAGTCATCCAGAAGACGTTGCCCGGCTCATAATTGCCACGGTCAAGAATTCGGCCTAGCGTCTTTCCTTCCGGGCGCTCTCCCATATCGGCAAGGAACGTTTGAAAGTCCTGCCAGCGATCCGCAACTCGGACTCCTTTCGCGCCGTAGCTTTTGTATCGGTCAGACTCGGGGTTGTAGCAGCGGGTAAGCATCCTTTCCCACGATACGAGTGTCGGACTGTTCTTCGGGCCTCGACAGTGCCCGTGAGTCACACGATGGACGTTATCCCCGCAATGAGACCCATCTCTGGGAGCCCTGCGGCGGTCAATAACACGCCCGCAATTACAGAGGCACCGATAGAACGTCTTACCGCCTTTACGGACAGTGGATTGGACCAATAGATGTCCGAAAGTCTTCCCAATACGCGACGAGCCCCGAATCCAAGCGGTATTGCCGGGTCCGTGAGGCTTCTTCGGGTCCAGCCGCCCGATCTTACAGCCCTCTGGTCGCAGCCCGAACGCCTCTAGGAACTCTTGAAAGTCAGGCCATCCGCGACGGACCGACTTCCACGCCGTATACTCTGGTGTCCGAGACAAACCAAATCGAGTCTTTGGCCGACCCGGATATTCGACTATGCTCATAACTTCCTTTATAACTATTGTCCCATGGTTGCAGCCGATTCGGGCGTCCGGGCTCGGTATGTGACTAAGATGGGGCCGGATGGTACCTATGAGATCGAAGACCCCCGCCCCCTGTTCCGGAAAAGGATGTTATTGGGACTCAAGCGACGGGCGAAGGCCCCGGCATGTCTTGGAAACAGGGGTCCCAACGATATTTGAAAATCAGCCACGCGCTCCGCTGGCGGGAGATTAAAGGTACTGTGGGGTGACCGCGTACCCTTCACTCCAGAATAAGTAGTCCCTTTTCAACAACTTAGGAGAACTCGAAGACTTTCTAACTGGAAGCGTCAGGACCGAGCAAAGTCGTTTGGCCTATTCTCCCCCTGCGTTTCTTCCCCCAAGACTTTCAGGCAATAGAAATCGTTGCAGGAGGGTGACCTTCCGGCAATTAGTTAGCGGGCAATGATCGGATTACACGTCAGCTAAGTAGTCCTGCTTATTGGCCTTAGCTCTGCGCCACAGCGTTGTGCGGCTTGGTTCCAGCGATTGCGGGCGTCCCAGCCGCTTTCCTGAGCGTTTGACGCGGGCGAGCCCTGCTTTGGTGCGTTCGCTGATTACAACCCGTTCTTGCTTCGCTACAGCGGATAGGACGGCCAAGACGATGCTATTGGTCATCTCGTTGCCCGTATCGAGG
This sequence comes from uncultured Acidobacteriota bacterium, assembly GCA_963836945.1. Taxonomy (GTDB): domain Bacteria; phylum Acidobacteriota; class Terriglobia; order Terriglobales; family Acidobacteriaceae; genus Sulfotelmatobacter. Next base: position 392,989 of record CAWILL010000009.1, on the reverse strand, counting down.
AAGGGCTGCGTAAATGAACGCCAGCCGCATCCCCACGCCTGTAGCTGCTCTAGGTATTGAATTGTGCGGCCTACACCCTCGCGAGACAGGCGATCCAGAGCCCAGAACAACAGGACATCGAACTTACGCTGGCTAGCGGCCAACATGCAGGCTTCAAACTGCGGGCGGGCTTTCTTGCCCGATCCGGAAACCGTATCTAGATACTCGCCCGTAATCTCCCAACCCTGTTGACGGGCAAACGCTCGAAGCTGGTCCAACTGATTGTCCGTGTCTTGCTTGTCCGTGGACACCCGACAGTAGATGCCGACTCGTTTCATAAAGGGTATTATCTCCTAGCTCGTAACCCACCTGTTATCAACGGGCATATTAGCTAGAATCAGTGTACCACAAACGGTCGTTTTTGCAACACAATAGTTAGGCGACTTAGCAGTATTTCTTATGTCCGTTTGGCCGGACGATGGGCCCGGATCGCCCGCTAACTGTATGAGATTTCTTACCTGCCGACTCGGACGCTCCAAAGGACGCCAATAACGCGCTCGTAACGCGCCATTAGCTGCCTAAGCTGAGTGAGAAATTGAGCGACCTTTGAACCATCGTAACTAATTGATTACATTGCCTGTTAAATGAGCATCTCGGGAGGATAAAAGTGGTTAATTTCAACCACTGCTGGTGAATTTCAGCCACTTTTCTGATGAGAGATGGCGAAGCGTGGTTAAACGAGATACCCAAGCCGAATCAACAGACTCTCAACGTATCTTGTCCGAGCCCACTGTTGCGCTGAGTTTTCCGCGTGAACTCCGCTATCCGCTCCTAGGAATTGATAATCGCGAGGAACTTTGTGCTCTGCTCTGTGATGACGGCGGCACAACCAGACAACCAGTAACGGCTCGCGATAGTCTGTATGATGGCCCTCACTCTTATGCCTGCCGCATTTGACACACGGTTGCCGCTCTATGTGTCCGTTATTTATGGCACTTGTAAGCGCTTGTTGTCCTGCCCTGACTAACAGCCTGTACTTACTTCTATCCATACTAACTATTATAAAGTCCCATGGTTTGTTTCGGGCGTCCTCGATGTTTGTTACGGGCGACCTAGGCTATACGCTTTACGGACAATGATTGGTTACGGGCTTCGAAGGTCTTACGGGCGACCGTACGCTTTCCGTACAAACAAAATAGGGGCAGATCAGTTCTGACCCGCCCCGCTGGTAGCCTTCGAAATCTACCTAACCTCATTGTCTGTTTTCCGTACGGCTTACGGGCTATCCGTTTTCCGTACAATCCTCGGGTGTTAGCGGATATTCAGGAAACACCTGTTTTCGAATCCGCTTCTGCGAGATGTCGTTCTCCTGAAGCGCTTCGGCCAATCCCCATGCCAGCACTGCCTCATTGAGTGTCTCGATCATCTTTGCTAGCTTTTCGGGCTTGCGGCCTAGATGCGGATTCAATCCGGGCTTCGGGCGGCATTCCCCGCACGATCTAAGTTTGCCTTCGGCCACGGCTGCGACCGAGCCCCTGACCCGGCGCTTACATCTGCAACGGAACAAGCCCACACCATCAGGCTCTATCCGGATAATGGTCAGATAGTGAATTGTCCGCCCTAGGAATTGATCTAGATTCGGTGTCATATACTCTGTCCATTTTCCGTACTAACGGGCAAAGCTAAGCCACGGGCTTCGAATGCCTCTCGGATTGCTTTCATTTCAGCCGCATTTCGATAATAGGCAGCAATCAACTTATCGTCCGGCTGACGTTTGAATCCCGTGCCGATCTTGTGAATCTGCGCTCCACAGGACTTGGTATTGCCTCTGATGACGTTGTATACGTTAGCGCCGAACTCCTCGCCACATGAGCATCGGAGCCAGTACTTGAAGTCACCCGAAGCGTTCCGAGGAAGCAGTTTCAGGACTTTGAGGTCGTTGATTATCTGACCTACATAAGATTCGAGATTCATAGTGTCCTTACGGGCTAGATAGTTAGTTGCGGGCTTGCTGTCCGTAAACCGTACAAAGGGAAGTCCGGGATCAGTTCCGGGCAATCTGCGGCTAGCTTCCTGAGCAGTCGCTTACAAGCCTGAGCTATGCTTTGTTGCTCTCGGGTTTGCCAAAAGCAGTTACCGGGCTGGTAGTCGCCCGTATCGAGCCATCTGCCGATTGTCGTCCCCGAGTGCTGGTGCAGACTTCGGGCTCCATTGAGATGTCTCTTTACCCCGACCTTCACGCCTCCCTGCTGTTGGTCGGGGCCCTTTTCGTTTGCAGGTCTATAACGGGCGACGATAGGGCACGGGCTTCGGAGTGTGGCTTACGGGCGCAACATTTTGGTCGTTTACCTGACAGACAGCAAACAGGTCCATTTTGTTAAAATATCGCTACACTCACCCTGATCAGGAGGCCAGAAACATGAGTCCCGAAGAACGAGAGCGTTTTCAGTATTTGTGTTCGCGTATCCAAGAAGAAAAAGACCCCATTACATTCGACGGGCTAGTACGAGAGTTGAACGATCTTCTGGAACTTAAGCACGACCGAGTCCACCTAGAGCACAAACCGAGCTAGCCAGCCCGTTTGTCCGCTTTCCGTACACGGCTTGTGTATTCGTTATCTCCGGGCGTTATCAGGTGCTTGAACGTATTGCCCATCTTGCGGGCGTACTCACTTCGGATACAACCGCAAGACTGCGTGTGACCGGACACGAGTCGCGTTCCCGTCGTGACCGTGTAGTTCCAACAGTCGCAACGGCAAATCCAGTGCAGGTTGCCCCGGTATTTCGTTCCTGTTCGGGCTAGAGCGATCAAGCGTCCGAACCGCTCTCCCTCAATCTGTAGTGCTCGCATAGATTACGGGCTATCCATTTTCCGTACTAAGCTCCGGCAACGCGGGTGCTGCTCGTTATTGGACCGTTAGGCGCATTTGTTACCATTACATAGTATAATTGTTAGATGATCGGTGGACAGAATTTCAAAGACATTACTAATCAACGATTCGGGCATCTTATCGCCATGTGGCCGTGCGGTCACTCAGGCAAGAATCGCCGCGTCTGTTGGCTCTGCATCTGCGATTGCGGGCAGTTCAAACCTGTGATAGCGACACTCCTCGCAAGAGGCGAGGCCCGAAGTTGTGGATGTTTGCTACGAAACACGGTCTCGCAACGAAACCGTCAAAGCGCAAAACACGGAAAAGCGGGCTCATCGGAATATAAAATTTGGGGCGGTATAAAACAACGGTGTTATAACCCAAACCACCAACAATATGCTCGCTACGGAGGCCGTGGTATTGAGTGCTGTCCGAGATGGGCAACGGATTTCACAGTTTGGCAGGCCGAGAATGGCAATCGTCCGAGCCGTGCCCATACATTCGACCGCATCAACAACAACTTGGGCTATTTGTGCGGCGTCAGGTCTTGTTGCGGGCAAGACGAATCTAACTGCCGTTGGGCGACAAAAGCGGAACAGACTCAGAACCGGTCCATCACCAAACTGACACCGGAAATAGTGCGAGAAATTCGAGAAAGACACTCTGCGGGGGAGACATACGCCGCAATAGCCAGCACATACGAAATAAGCGGCGGCGGGGCTTGGGCGGCGGGCACCGCGCTTACTTGGGCAAATATTGTCTAGTTGTATCCGCTAGATCGTGGACCCGATCCTTGCGATCCTATGACTTGATGCTCAGTGCTTACGTTTCCCAAAGCGCGTTCCTCCGCGTTGCCCGACATAATTTCATATTCTTCTGGGCTTCTGAAGCGTGCCGCGAACGTTATTCGCAGGCAGTCTTCACATGGACAGTCTTTCTCATAATCATGTTGTATGTTCATTTGACGCTCCTAGGATGTGGTGGTGATTACACTTGATAGAATGTGGCGGATGTAACTATTGATGCGGGGTTCAGGACCGCAGCTTGGGCCGCGTTATCTTGTCCGCTCGTAGTCGGTGACCAGACGAAACCGTAGCTGCCATTGACGGCGCTAGCCAGACCCGAGTTTCCGTTCATCACAACAAGTCCGCTGAATGTGCTGGCATTGGCGGGATTCGTGACGTTGACCTTTTGCCCAACCGACACGCTCGGCTGAAACTGGATCGCTACGCGGTTATTGAGTACCCACAGAACCGCCGTGTTCCCAGCGAGAACTGCGGACACGACGGTGTTGTAGGTTTGCTGATTCGGATACAGAATGGTAGTGGACATACGGTTTCCGGACTATCGGCTTCCCTTCTTCGTTCCCGCCCAATTACTGCCAGTAGACTCGTGATCGCTCGGCATCGGCTTATCGGGATAATCGGCGTATCGGGTTTCCCCGCGACGTTGAAGCGAAGCGCTCTGATTTTGGAATTTGTTACTCGGGACGTATTCGTTGTTACCGTTGATAGGGGCGTCGGCGTGGTCAGGGCGTCCGGCGCGGTCTAGACCCGCTCGGAGCATCGATTTGGTGGAAGGTTTGGAAGCAGGGTTGGCTTTCTCGCTATGGTTTTTCATTGTGATCTTTCTTGTGAAGTGAAATCAAAATCCTCGGCTTAGAATATTGCCGAATGTAATGCAGGCCGGATGTTCAGAATCCTCGACTCAAGACCTTCGCGAACGGCAGACATAGCGGATCGTTTATCGGGTCGGCCTGCAATTTCGCTATTACCGCGCCGAGCAGAGGTTGGCTTAGCTGTTGGATCACTGAATCTGGGCCAACCGTGGCGAGCGGTGTCCACAACGGATTGCCGCCCGTGTTTATGTACAAAATTCTCCGGATCGTCCAGACGAGCAAGAGTGGATTCGACGGACTACCGGGCGTTGTCGGAAAGGTGGATTCAACTGGTGGCGGATTGGGGTTGCCGTTGAAGATGTAATCGAATATTGGCATGTTGTTATTTCTTTCGGGCTCCGAAGCGCTTTCCCACTATCGGCGTCCCGCTGTTCGGAGGAAGGCCCGGAACATAGCTCACTGGAACAGGAAATTGTCTTGGCATTAGCTGGCCGAACTCCAAGTAAGAGTTGCGAGATTCACGGGCGTGGGTGTATTCGGGATTGTGATTTTGGACAGCGGAACGACTTCAGTACCGTCCGATGCAAACACGCGAACAAAATAAAAGGTATTTGCGGGCAACAATCCGGTATTCGAATAGATCGCGACAGCGGGGCTGATGGTACCGCTACTGTTCAGGGTTACACGCTGCGTAAGCCCGGACACGACTTGGTTGGGTGTCCCTGATTGTCCATCGTGTGAAAGACGCAGCACGAGATATCCATTCGCGAGGGGATTGCCCTGCGGGTCTTGGAAGGTTCCGGTTATTGTTTGATCGGTAGCCATGATTATCCGTTTTCCGTATTAACTGAATGGGGGCCAGTTGGGAACCCAATTTGAAACGTCATACGAAACGCTGGTGTTCGGCACAGTCACCGTCTGAGGCGCTGTGGCGGTCGTTCCGTCTGCCGCGTACCCTTGTACTGTGTACGTGCAAGAAGGTGTCAAGGAACTCGTGGAATAGACATACTGTGCGGGGCTGGTAGATACGTTCCCATTGCTGTCAAGATTGATCTTGAACTTGATATCGTTGCCTTCGATAACGTCGTTTCCCACTGTATAAATCTCGACGGGGTTGCTGATGTTCATCACCAGATACCCCTTCGCCAGCGGATTACCGAGGAAGTCCTGATATCCACCGCCGACAAGCTGGACGAGATCGACGATTCTCTTGACTACGAGCAGCCCCAATTGCTGATCGATATAGCTAGAAATAATTGCTGGGACTAGGCGCTGTTCAACGATCAGGGAAAGGCTTTGATCGGCGGCAACGCTCGGGGAACCCGGAGCTACTATTAGTCCAAGCTCCTGATCTACGTTTATCGCCGTCATATTAGCTCACAGTCTTAACGCCGACCTGTGCCGTATTAAACCCACTATTCGTCCACGGAACGCCTGTATTCGGGTCCGTTTCCTGCACTTGGGTGTAATAAGCGTACGAAGTACCGAGCGAAATCGTAGAGCCGATGGAGTCAACCGAATTGTTCGTCACAGTGAGAGCCGAAGTTCGCGTACCGCTATCCGTCTTCTTCATTCGGCCAACATTCACCACACCCGCGATTGTGCCCGATACGCTCGAACTAGCCAGATTGACTGACATCCGGTCGCCCGGAGTGGAGTCGCTTGCGAAGATCGTGCTATCGGCGGGCGTCGAAGCATTCACGCATTGATACAAACTAGCCGCGCCGTTTGGAGTGTAGCTTGTGTACGTGCCATTGCTCGTAGGGTTGTACACGGATACGTGAACGTCGCCTAAAAAAGTGTTATTGTACGAACCCGTTGAATCTGCGAGATAGATGTCTTGCACATAGTTGTTGATGTTCGCGCCCAATATCTGGGCCCCGCCCACCGTCGTGGATGCCTGCCCTTGGGTGTTCTGTCCAGTCAACGATAGGACACTCGTTCCGTTGATCCGAATGTCTATTGTTCCGGTTGAGCCGTTACATTTGATTCCGAGTTCAACGTAACACCATACGTTCTGTGTAAGAACGACGCTGTTAGACGACGTTCCGAGCACCGTGCCGTTTCCGCCCCCTCGTTTTGCGATGATCGTTCCGTTTGCATTGGTAACGAGAGTGACCTGCGGCGCTCCTGAGCCGTCCAGCCAAGCAAAAAGATTCTGCCCACCTGTAATCGCGGCTGCCGGAATAAACCGCATTCCATAGAAGTACGGGCCGCTTGTTTGCGTCGTTTGAACGATTGCGTTTCCAACATTCTTTAGCGCTGTGCTCCCGATATTTCCTGAAGGCAGACCGCTAGTAGCCAGCGCACACGAGAGGGTTGAGTACAGCCCGGACGCAGCTTGGGCGGTCGTTGAGTAAAACTGAGCGCAGGGGTCCGCAAATAGAAGCATGAGAAATCCTTTGTCCGGAAAACGGAGAGGCTAGATTTGATTCTTTAACGTCGCGGGGCGGGCTTGACGCGCTGCCCAAGCGTTCAACTCATCGCGGACAATCTGTCGGATGGTTGCAATTAGCCGATCATCTTGGTCAGGAGCACTGATAGGCTTATCTGGCAGCACTCGCTCGTAATTGGAGAAATCAATATTTTGTAGGTCTTTAATCTTGGGCATATTCTTCCTTAACTCTGGACGGGAACATACTGAATTGATATGACGTATGTCTGCGAAGCTGCGGACAAGTTCGTCACGGAAATATAAATATTCTGGCTCTGCGGAGTATCGGCGTTAGCTCCGATCACGTTGACCGCTTGCCAAACGTACGGAGCGGTATCGAGCACGATGTCGGTGATAATGCCCGACTCAGTTCCGTAGCCGGGGCCGACAGTAGAGGGACGATGTAGATCGCTTGTCTGTGCTGCGAGTGTTGAGTAGAGTTCGATTCTCGCCGCAGCGCTCACGCTGAGATTCAACAACACAAACGCTTTCGCCATCGTGATTACGCCCGTGTACGTCGCTCCGGGCGAAATCGTAGCGGTGCTGATGGAGGTGGTTTGCGACGTGGCAGGATTGTTCGTCGTGGTCGAAGACGAAGTAATTACCACGGACGACGTGCTCGTTGCGCCCGAGCCCTGCGCCGGAGCTTGGGCAGGTACGGGCATCCGGTACTGTGGAGCCTTTCCGCCAATGTGATATGCGGTCAGGTTGTCCGAAGACGGGAAGGTTCCGGGGAGATATGGCGCGGCAAACCTCATCAACGGATTCCGCGTCGGCATTAAGCCCGAATGCGGCATCGATTCCGGAGGCGGCGGGCTTGGAGGCACGCTTGTATAGTTCGACAGGTCGATATTAAGGGTATCTTCGATTCTCGGCATGATTATTGCTCCGATCTAACCGCTCCGTAAATGGACATCGCCCAAACCTCGTTTTTCGCGTTCTCAGCCGGGAAATCGTAGCGAATTTGTAGGTGGCGACAAACTGCTGGCTCTTGACTCTGATCGAGGTAGAATCGCTGAGCATAGGTCGAAGTTGAAGCCGGAAGGGTTGGCGGGTCTTCGACGAATTGAGGCAATGATTCGAATGGGCCCGTGTAGATCGGTACGCACTCGTCCAGAATCACGGACATTGCTAGTGGCGTACCAACAGCGGCGGAGTCAGTTGTGATGAAAGGAATCTCCGCGAATTGTCCGGGATTTGCCAATACCATAGAACCCATAACGGCGAACCACGAGTAGGTACTCGTGTTGTCTTCAAAGTTCGTCAGGTTGCGGGCAAGTATTGGGCCTGAACTCGTCGGTCCGACGAGCAACTGGTGTTTGCCCGGTGATGTTTCTATTGACGTGACAGCCTTACAGCCGCCCGTGATAGTCGCGAAGGGAGAGATCGTGACGCCCTGTTCGGGCGACGGAGTGACGCTGATTCGATACCACCCCGTTGATCCGTCAGACAAGAACCATGCCTTGTCCTCTCCGGAGGAATGCCACGTAACATAGGCATTCGCTGGATTCCACGAACTCGCTTGCAGCTTGTCGCCGATGTTGAAGCCCACTTCGGACAAGCCCGATGAAATATCGAGAACGTTGAACGTCTGATCCGTAGCAAAGAATCCAATGGACGATCCGAAAATGTCTAGAGCGTTGTAGCTCAAAATCCCCACGCCCGGAGCGTATGGATATGCAGGCTGAAGCGGACTGGTGGCCGTGCCTTGGCCGACGATGATGTACACGTCTGACACAGTGAAGACGAACGCGCCTACGGTCGTAGGAACGATTCTCTTTACAAGAGACGGGAAGGTTTGGGTATTGGTCGGAACCACACCCTCAACGCCATTTCCAATCGGCGTATCGGGCCCACTCGTCCAATAGACGGTATTGCCGACCGAGAACCAAATCCGGCTGAGATGGAATGTTAGGTTCTGTGCTCCGAGAGCCGGAGGGGTGTTCTCTCCAGCGATAGGGCCTTCGATGAGATTGTTCAAGCCCTCGTCATTCGTTGTGTCCACATATCCATTCGCCAGATATTCGGGCAAAGGTACGGTGCCGATAGGAAAGTTGCTGGTTCCGGGGATCAAGAATGGAGTCGCAAGCCCGTCCGTTGTGCGGAAAATGGCAACAAAGTCGGACTGCGGGTCTATGCTCGCAGTTGCAGGAATGCCGCCCGTGATCGTTATTCCGTTCGCGGAGGGGAAATTCCCGGTAGTAGCACTGAGCGAAGACGCATTTGAACACGTATCCGTCGCGGAGTTCATCAGCGCAACGCAGTATTGATACCCGCCGTTGAATGCGCTGATCGTTCCCGCCGCAGGCGCGGGAGCAGGGCCTTGATTGATCCAGATCAGGTTCGGGTTGTCGCTTGTAAGCTGGTTCAAGCCTGTTGCGAATTTTGGAGTGGTGCTTCCGGACACTCCTGCTCGGAACGGACCCTCGGTGTTGTTGTTCGGATCAACTATGGTCGTATTTGGCAGTGTGTAAGTAATAGACGCCTGCCAAACTGCATCCGAGATCGGGCCAAGGTTGCTCCATTTCAAAGGCCCGCTGCCATTCGATCCCGCAGGATTCGCATTGTTGATCTCACTTACACTCGCGTAGTTAGGAGCGAAGGAAGTAGAGAATACAGGCCACGTCGGAGTAGTCGATCCAGTGGTCGCCGTGCCGGGAATCGGAGTCTGTCCCTGACAGTAGAAGTTTAGGGACTGCTCGCTTTGACTCTGGCAATAATCAATTTCGAACGGGTAATCACCAGCAGCCGGGATATTGACCGTATAGGTGTCGGTGTTGTATCCAGAAATGTTATTCGCACCCATGACGTTGTAGCCGTTCAGGGCGGTCAGGGTTGCGACAGGAGCAGGACAGGTGTTGGGGCCGCTAATTCGGGTCGGCTGATTTCCACCAGACGGACCAATGCCCCAATACATTCCGTCATCGTGGTTGATCTGGAACGAATATTGCCCCGCAGCCGGGAACGTCAGTGTCCCGGTGACGATCATATTGTAGTTACTCGTTGCACCAACCCAAGGCTGCGTGTAACCCGAGATATTTCCCGCCCCTGTCAGAGTCCCCCACTGGATCGGTTGAACGAGAGGGTTCGTTACGCCGTTGAATTGCGGAGGATTGAATAGAACGGAGTTCCCGTTCGCTGTCGCGCTGAGCGGATAAGAACCGGAGCCCGGATTGTTCGTTCCATCCGTTGGATTGCGGAGTTCGCATTGTCCGGCAAACGAATGGACGTGCGGATAGAAATTCGCAGTGACGTAGACACCCGCAACCTGTTTGTATACGGGAAACGGATTAGCCTGAAGCTGGAAAAGAGAATCAGCGCCGCCCGCGTTCGCAACAATCAAATGATTAGTAGCGAAGGCCGTATTTGCGGCCCACGCTGAATCCGACGAGTTCGTGCTGGCAACGCACTTCCAAGTTACCGTGCCGTCCGTGACAGTCGTGGTTCCGGAAGTCGGATTGGTGGTAAATGGGTTCGAGTTCCCCGACTTTCCGGCAACGGTTACCTGCCAGATGTTCTTTTGCCCGCCAAACTGCGTATCAACAACCGCACCAGACAATGAGAAGAACGCACCCGCTTTCCAAGCTGTTCCACTTGCGCCGACTACTACGGTCGGTGCTGATGTCCCAGCCTGAATTCCCCAATTCCTAACCGGGCTTCCTCGATTGATCCACTCAGCGGTTCCGTCAATCGTGATGCCACCTTGGAAATTATTCGAAGAACTCGGAACTTGAGTGTTCCAAGTAGGGGTGCTTCCGCCCGTGACAGGCGTGCCGCCCGAGGCCAAGGTCAGAGTCGCGGTCTCAGCAGCCGAAGTGTAATCCGCATGACTTGCATCTACGAGCTTGCAAACAACCGTGCTTCCGCTTGGAGCAGTCGTAACTTGCAGCGTGATGCCGTTCAGCCAAGTTGCGGTTACAGCGTCCCAGATGATGAATTGGTTGCCGACCGATATGCCTGAGATCGAGCCTACGGTCAAACTCAGTGTATTCGTGGCTGAGGTATACGCAACGTTCGTGACCGTGGTCTGCTTGGTCGCGAGCAACTCTTGGAGATTGCCGTTAGAGTCGATCAGGTACGTGCTGATAAACGGGAATTGTGCAGAGTTCAGCGTTACGGAATTGCCGATATTCGGGCTTCCACCCGCGCTCGACGTGCGAGTGTAAAGGCTTTCAATCCATTTCTTCTGGTCAACACCGTTCGCAAAGAACAGGGTATTCTCGACAGCCTGCATAAAGGTCTGTCCAGCACCAGCCGTTTTATTGAATACCGTGATCTGACCGCCCGCAGTGGCGTCGTAAAGGACGGACGCGGTGTCGGCCATCACTCGAATCTGCTCAGAATTTGCACCTTGAGGGACGAACTCCCGGAAGGAATAGAAAGCAGTAACCGCCGAGAAAGTATTCGAGTTGTAGACCGGGTTGCCCGGACGACGGGCAAGCGTGAGCTTCGGCGTTATTTCGCAGTTGGAGCCGTCAATGATGGCGTCGCCACGGCTCCCGAGATACCGCTCCTCGTATGCGCTGCCTGCGCTACGCAGCGGGCTTCTCTGCGTGTAGAGTCCCGTAAAATATCGGCTTTGATACAAAGGAACGAAGCGGGGTGGTTTATCCAGCGACCCGCCTGCTAGTTGAAGCGATCCAGCCATGAAAGAACCTCTTTGGGGATGTCGTACAGACGCCCGCAACGGCGGGCTTGAAGAATCAGAATCTTGTGGGGTTTACTGCGGGATGCTGCGGAAAGGGCTTACTTCTCTTCTCATTTGTTAGAGAACCTTCTCGTCACTCTGTTGTCTTCATAACTATTTATTTCTCGCACGGCCATAGGCAATGTAGGGGGCTATCTTTGTCAAATTGACAATCAAAGTAACCACACTAAATTGGGTACGGAAGGGGAATTGTGCGGGCATGTATGTGGGCCTATGCTTCTGATCGGGGGAGACAAATGAACATCAAACTCAATGCCGAGCAGGAAAGGGCCTTGAAGCAGTACGAACAGCTAACAGGTGTATCAGTTCAAGCAGCCGCCAACGAGGCCATAAATAACTACATCGAATGCGACATTATCAGTGCTGTGGAAAGTCTCGCCGAGGGTGCCAAGTCGGCGTGAGCTGTTCACACACTCTTTGGGCTCTTACTGATCCGCAGGCGCTACTGGATTAACGTAATTTGCGATGTCTTTGCCGATCATTTGTTTGGCTGCTTGCGCTCCGACCGGAGCTGCTTTCTGTACGTACCCCAACACCTTCACGCCCTGATCTGGGTGTGTGTAAAGCCAGTGGATTAGAGTCGCAGTGCTGCCAACCGTTGCCGATACCGGATTGCTAGCGCCCAATAGGTGGGCCAACAGCGCGACGGACCCTCCTGCGAGGGGGCCTCCCGCCATTCTGGGAGACTGAGAAGAGGTACCAACTTCCGCGAGATATTTTCGAGCCCCTTGTTCAAGGGACTTACCAAACTCTTGCTCGCCTATTCGAGCAGCAAGTTGCGATCTGAGAGTCTGCAAATCCCGGAAATTCTCGGGCCCCATTGCGTCAGCCAATTTGTCGGAACCGATCTTGTCAATCGCCTTGTTGGCTGCTTGGATAAATTTCCTTGGCTCAATTTCAGCGGGCACACCGGAGGATGCACGAACTCCTGCGGGCTCAGAGAAAGCCTTGTCTAAATAACCGTGAAGGTCATCCAAGATCGCAGCCTTCCTCCACCCGGCTTTAGCTGCCTCGATTTCGGATTTGCTGCCTGCGTTGCTATCGAACAACGTCTGGAGTTTGGTCTCTCCCTCTGCCAGTTCTTTCTCTGCATCTTTGAGAGCCTGCGTGCTGGCGGGGCTAGGGCTGTAGATTACTTTCTTGGATCGGGCAATCTGTTGCGTCGCGTCGTCAAAGGCATTGGCAGAGTATCGGCCCGTGGATGGATTGAGAACGCCGCCCGTGGCTTCGCGAATCTTGTCATAAGTCGGATTGAAGGTCGATCTGATTTCCTTAGCCGCGTCTCTGAAGTTGTCTGCATCAGGAATGGCGCTGCCTGTAATCTCGCCCGTGGCCTTAGTTGCTATATTGCCTATCTCGCGGGCGGCGGTTTGACGCTGGCCAGCCGCTTCTTCGACACCTTCTTTGGCGGCAGAGTTGATCGCTTCAAGCGTCCTTGGAATCAGTTTCGAGACTCCGAATCTTGCGGCTTCTCCGGTCAACTCTCCGCCGACTCCGAACGCGGCACCCGTGGCAGCAGAACTGGTAGACGGATCGTGGAGCCAAGATTGAGCGCCAGATACCGTTCCAACCCTGAGAGCTTTCAACCCCACGGTGAGAATCTTTTGAACCAGAGGAGATTGTTCGGCAGCTAGTTTCAGGGCCTTCTCTGCCTTTAACGCGGCTTCTGCCCGTTGTAACAGAGGCAGACCTTTGAGAGCCCCATCTCCGAGCAAGAATTCCCCGATCCCTTCGAGTCCAGCACCAACACCTTCTGCGACTCCCTGTGTTTGGTATTCTTGCGGCGGTTTGAAGGACGTTGGCAGTCCAGTAGCATCTCCGACTCCAGCCATTCTCGCGGGCACATTTGTCAGCGCCGCTGCTGTATGAAGAGTCTGGGCCCCGCCCTTTACCATGCCTGTCGCAGTATGGGCCGCAACGTCGGCTGCCGGACCACTAGGCACAGCCCAATCGGGAGCGGCGGGTGAACCCATGAACTGGTACGGTTTAACTGGATTTCCGGAAGCATCCACTTCCGACATCGGCTGACTCGACGGAGCGCCCACGGTAAAGGCGGGCGGAGCGATTGGTGAAGCCGCGCTCGGCAGAGTCGAACTAGGAGCATGAACAACGGTAGCTCCGGGAGGAAGGTCCGAGAATTGGGCCTTTGAGGGGGCGGGCTGTTTAGGTACAGACACAACACTCGCCCCTGCGGGCAAATCTGAGAACTGCTGAGGATCGGCCATTGTTATTGTCCCGTGTACGCGACCCACTTGCCGTCGCGCTTTATCTGTTGTCCGTTTGCCGTATTGACGATTGTTCCTTCAGGAGCCGGAGCCGCGCCCTGATGCGGTGCGGATGGTTGTCCGTTTTGCGGACTAGCCGACAACGAACTCGTCACGCCCATCTTCTTCAATGCCGCCTGACCTTCAGGCGCGATCAGATTCGGGTATTCCTCTTTCATCGTGTTCGAATACTTACGGCCAAGCTCGCGGAGACGGGCGTCGGCGCTTTCTCCCAACTGCTTCAATGACGCCTCAATCTGGGCGGGTGTCGAATCGTCGGACAAGACCTTGTCCATGACCTTCAAGTCCGCTTCGTGTTCCGCCCGATTATTGTTCAGGAAGTTCATGTACTCCTTCCGGACGGGAACGAGAGCGGTTTGGAAGGCGGAGAAGTTCGCATCGTTGGCAGCATTCTTACGCAGCCAATTGATTGGGCGGTTGATAAGCGGGCTGCCTGCTTGAGCACGCATCGCCGCAGTAGCGTCCAGAGCTTCCGAACCATGTTGCAGGAACGTATTGAACGCCATGATGTTGTCTGCCGCTTTGCCGTCTGCGAAGTCGTTCAGGACTTTGGCTTTTGCTTCCAGCTTTGCAGGTGAGTAATCCTTCGGGTCCTTTCCTGCCTTGGTCGCGGCGTCCGTAATCATGTTGTAAAGTCTGGCTTTCTGATCTCCACGGAAAGAAGCAAGGTCTTTGATCTGTGCCACATTGCCAGCGACGATATTCTGTGCTGCCGTACCAAGATCGCCGTTCTCAATCGCACGTTGGGCGTTGAGTTCATCCTGCTTTTCCTGTGCCTTATCAGTTCGTTTTCCGGACAGGAAAGCCTGTGCCGTCTTATAGGCATTAGAATTGACATCGGTGCGAGGGTCAGCCAAGATTTGTCGCGCTGAACTTTCGTCCATCTTGTCTGGAGCCTGTTGGTTCTTGGCGATCCAACGATCTAAATTCTGCTGACCGAAAAGCGAAATCATAGTGCCAACCGCTGCTTGCGCTTTCGAACTGTTACTTGCCCGAAGGTTTACGAGTTGCTTGGCCGGATCATCGCTTGTACCGTCGTTGTGGAACGCCTCAAGTGCCGAGAGAACCCCCTTGTTCTTCCTGATTTCACTAGCTAGATCAACGGGAGGGGCTCCTGCTGCTTCACGCACTTCGTTGATTTCGCGACCCGACTGCTGAATGAGACCTAGTTTGTGGTTCATCAAAGAGAGTTGCGCTGATGAAATCGTAGCTCCATCAGGTATCTTAAACCCTTCCTTAGTTGACATAAGTCCGTAGCGGGCTAAAGTATCGTACTTCTCTTGCGTTAGTGGTGCTTGAGTCGTGCCGTCTACCACGCTGTAACTCAGTTCGGACACTGGAGTTCCATCCTTACTCATGACTCGTTTACCAGTATCTTTGTCATAAACTGGCACATAACCGTCTGGAATCGCCACATACTTAGACTTATCGAATCCTTTCTGCAACAACTCACTAGACGGGATATTCGAGGCTTCGACGGCTCCGGCTTTATTCCAGTTCTCAAGGTCATTTTTATGATTATCGACGAGTTGCTGCAACGACGAATCTTCCTCGTGACGGGCGGCCCACGAAAGGCGCATTGCCTCTAAATTAGAATGCATTATCGTTGCTTGACGGACTCGCTGGTTTTGTAATTTATTCCAATCTTCTTCCGCCATCTGTGCCTGCTGCTGATCCGCCGCCTGCGTGGGTAGGGGTTGGGCGGGCCGGGGAGCGCGGTGTTGCATTCCGGCAGAAAACCCTTCTGCCGCGTTGCCGATAGTACCCAAAACATTAGCTAATGCGCCGAGTAAGATTTGCTTGTTAGTAAGTGGTTGCTTCGTCTCGATCCTCTGCCCGGTATCAGGGTCGAAGCTAGTTATCGTCTTAGGTCCACCAGCGAGAGTTTCCGCAACTTTATGGAGCACAGACGCATGTTTCACAGCGGGATGATTTTGTAGCGCAGCATCCTTCGCCGCCTGTACCTGATCGGGCGTCGGTGTCGGCGGAGCCTGATTCTGCTGCGGCGGTTGATTCTGAGGTGCGCCAGCCGGAGGAGCGATCTGGTCCGACATCATCCGTTGAAATAAACTCGTCTGCGGCTGGTCGGGCGTTGAATCCTGACTCGGAGTTGCGCCTTGTGGTTGGTTGTTGTCAATTTCGGACATGAATTACTCCCCGCTTGTACGGTTTCCGTACGTGATTTCTTTATGGATATCTTCGGCAGGCTGTTGATCTGCCCACAAACTGTATTTATCCAAAGTGTCTTCGGCATTCTGTACGGAAAAGTTCTCATCGCTAGCGAGTGCCAGCGGATTGCCCGCGTCGAGGGCTCGGACCTTCTGAGTTATTCGAGCAAAGAAATTCAACAGAAGCGACTTTAGTTCCATCTCTTCGTCTGCTTCGGGGTAGCAATTAATGCTCCCATCCGGATTAAAGACCATCACACCCAAGACATACCCACGAGCCGCGAGATTCGCGAGTCGATATACGGACTGCTCGTCTTCGGGTCTGAGAAAAACGAGACCGACTGTCGTTTTGTCCACACAGACGACCATCGCTTGCCCGCCGTTGATGGCGCGTTCTTTCGCGGCCCGCAATACTTCTCGCGGCTTCCAATTACCTAGTAGCCTGCTCGTGGCGGGCTTGAACTTCTCTAGCCCCCCAATGCGAGCCAGCATCTCAGCCAAGGAGCGGTCGTCTGCAGTGTCCACCGCACAATCCGGGACTGGCTGAATTCGATCATCGTTGTACACGGCGGGAAAAACTTGTATCGGCATAATTCGTTCCTTCTTTACCGGGAATGTATCCACTCTGTTGTAGATACGCCCCACGGTTTGCCACTCTGTCGCCTGGGCGGAGCCTTCTGGCGCTTCTTGAACTCCGGAAGAATCACTTTCTCTTTCCACTCGTCTGCCGGAATCGCAGCGATAGCTTTCTCTACTTCGCCGCGAGTCGCTTTTAGTGCAAATTCCAAATTGGATACGGACAGGGTCAGTTGTCTATCCACCACGTAGTCCGCGATGATGTTGAGCACTTCTGGAATGCGGGGAAGTTCCGGGTGATTCTTCAGGAATTCCTTATTAATCTCGACTGCGATATCAAGGTCGGTTTGCTCGCTCATTACTTGTCTCCCAGAATCAGATTCACTCCACGGGCAAAGATGGGGTCTTTCAGCCGATCCTTCATCGCATCGGCGGGGATTTTCTCGATTGCCTCGCGATCCAGATAAACTTCCCGACTTCCGTCAGACAGAAATGCGCCTGTGTCATACCCGACAGCATCTCTGCAAACCGCGTCGTACGCTTTCTGCCATGACTCGGCGTCCGTCTGCGGGAGATTGTTTTCGAGCATGAAATCCACCATTTCTTCCATAGTCTTTGAATCCCGGCGATACTCTGGATTAACGGCGACGAATGCCTGCGCAGCGGCTGTAACGGGATCAATCGCCTTCATTAGCGGCCTTCCTTCTTTGCGGCGGCCCCCAGAGCGGCCTGAAGTCTCTTGCGTTCATCTTTGTCGGCGGCGATAACCTGTTCTCGGGAATCGCGGGCTGCTAGTTCCTCGGGGGATAGTTTGATGGTCCGAACTCTCCGAGTTCCGGCTCTCTCAGGCTTCAGATATGTGGTTGTCGTCGTGCCCTGCTCTAACCGATCAGACGGCGGCTCTTGGCCGAGAACCTCTCGGGCGTATGTTGCCGAATCCATCCGTTCGATTTCTTCGTCCGTAAACTGCTTTCGCGGTCGGAACGGTAACCGAGCGGGCTGGCTCGCAAAGACTTGCTTGCGCTCCTGCCGGATTTCCTCCAAATTTACCGATGATGGGGCGAGATGATATTCGCGGGCTTTCTTTCGGGCAGCGATGCGATCCTGTTCCGCTTCGTACGCGGCGTTCTCCGCGTCAATTGGCGCTCGCAATTTCTCTTCGTGCGGTTGCGCCCACCTGAGGACGATACCAACACTCGGGGCAATTCCGATTTCCTTGTCATACAAAACAATCTTGTGCATGACTTCTTTCATCGCTGTTTCGTCTAGCGATGCTGTCGGGCAATTCTGTTGCAAAGCGGCCCCGATTTCATCAACGTACTGTTGGCTGATCGCCATTGTGTCACTCCTATATGTGTCTTGATTTAGCATCTTAGAAAGGCCGGACGGTAGGCCCCTATTCTTTACCTACCGCCCGCTTTGCCCGCATGATGGACGGGCGTCCGCACTGGTCAGAAAGGCAATGCGGAATCTTGTTGTACGGAAACTGTATTACTCACTTCGCTGCGTATATCGCCTGTGAAACAAAACGTTTCCAACTTTGTCTTCGACGGGCGGGCATTCGTCTATCCCGCCGTGCCCGTAGACGTACCGACCTTCCAGACAGTTTCTCGCCCACAGGACTTCGTAGCTTTCGAATTTGCGGGTGCCCCTTCTTTGACCGAGGAACGCCCCGCCGTCTGAGTCCCACAGCAGTGTTGATAGATATTGCTCGACAACCGAATCGGAAATAGCCGAAACTTTGTCTCTGGCTTCCTGCTGTTGTTCTGGCGAGGCGGCAGGATCGGTCTGTAAGGCGTGCAGTTGCGCAACGAGTTCTAGATCGTACATTAGGTTCCTCTGTTAAATGGGTCTGGCAGGCGCGAGGTTTGGAAATTGTCGAAGAATGTCGTCGGGCGATCTAGCAATGTCGGCTGGCGATTTAACGGGGACTAAGTCCGACCCTGTAAACGCGGGCTCGACGGGCTTCGCAGGCTTTCTCTTCTTGCGGGTCGTTGCGGTTTTCCGTTTTCCGGACAAGATTGATGCTGCCAACTGTGACGCTTCTAGCCGCTCGGCGGGACTCGCGTCAGGACTTGTGTAAACATCCTGCAACGAATCGAGCAGCTTAATAATTCTCTTGCCCCGAGGCGGGCGACTCATTGCACGGCGCTCCGCAGAATTCGAAGGTTGCGGGCCTTCGGGCCTTTGGCTGTTTGCTCAATTTCGAAACTCACAATGTCGTCTTCGTAGAGCGCCTTAAATCCTTCGGCCACAATATCCCTGTAATGAATAAATGCTTCGCGTCCGCCTCCGTCCGGAACTATGAATCCGATTCCGCGCTGAAGATCAAACCACTTTACTTTGCCTGTCATTTGTAGTGTCCTTTTTCATTTGTCGAACCATATTTGTCAACTCTCTGTATTTCTTAATCAGCGCGTGGGCCGATAAATTACATTCAGTCTCTGCATAAAAGTCGCACCGAGCGTCGATAAACTTCCTGTTCGCGACGAACGTAAAAACAATTTGCCGCGTGCTATCAGGTCGCCGGACACACTGAATGTCCGTCGGATTGATTCCCAAAAAACTCAGATAGGACACTAATCCTGTGTCCGTTGTCTCGGGATAAGGATTCATCTCTCGTTTTTCTTGGTCCGACAAGTATCGTTACCTCTGTGGTTTCTGAGAAGTTCCCCGCATCCCTCGCAGCGCAACGGTGTCCACGGCTTTCTCGATTTGCCGATCCAATAGCGATAGTGCTTGTGGAGCCACTCGTTGAGGCTCGGGGGTTTATCGCTGTTTCCGGGCTCGGTAGATTTTTCCACCATAAGCGGCTCGGCCTTTGAGTACCAAGATGGGATACAGGTTGAAAGTTCCATCCGGGAAGAATTCGATAGCAGCAAATCCGGGCAACCATCCGGTCGGCTTCCCTTTGAGATAACTGGCGTCCAGTCGGCAAGCGCAGGGAAGGCTCCAAGCATTCCACTTGTCTTTCCGCTTCGGGCGAAGAATCTTCGTTGCGTTGCCCGAGCGATGAAAGTGACCGAAACAGATATTTCCGCAGAACTGTTCCAAGGCGCGGCGGCAAGCGGTTTCCGCCGATCCGCCAATTACGTCGCCATGCGTGAATTCGAGCTTCCCGCGTTTGTAGCTGCCGCCTTGCTCGATTATCCGGAAACCGTGCTTCTTTAACGGAGCCTCAATGTCTAAGAATCCCCGGAACTCTTCATGTTTCAGAAGGAAGTTCTCGCACCACAATTCATGGTTGCCCGTCAGGGATATGCGCGTACAACTGGCGGGCAAGATCGCGTCCAACGGTCGAAGAATGTCCTTTTCGAACTTGTCGAGATCGCGTTTAATATTTCCGCGAAGTCTGGGCTGTCCTTCGGTGAATCGGCTGACGAAACGGCAATCAATGTTGTCGCCGCCGAGTAGGAACAGCTTCAGGCGGTCGCGATTGTCACTTGCGACCTGATGAACGATGCTCCAAACATCGCGGTCGTGGTACGGAGCGTGACTGTCGAACACTACAATTGCTAAATCTGGTACGTCGGCAACTTTCATCGCCCGCCTTCGATAAAGTGGAATGAGGGTCGTTACGGGCGAGCATCGTTACCTTGGACGGTTCGGGCGGGATTTTCTGATTCACGAAATGTACGAACTAGGAATTAACCCTGTGTTTTGGAAACGAGAGGTAATCCAATAATCGAAGGCTAGATTTTTTCTACAAGGTCTGTCGGAGCGTTTTCCTTTGTGTACCATCCCCCCTGAATCTCTACTACCAACGGGTCTCCATTCTTTGCCTTTCTCAGTCGTTTTAACGAACGCTTAACCGACTGCTCTGTTCTCTCAATGCCTTGTGCAATGTCCTGAATGGATGCCGGATGAAAAATACGTCCGCCGTATTGTGTTTTTCCTCTTCGTCTTTTATCTAGGAAATCGAGAACATCGTAGTCGCAGAAATACCAGAAGTACCAACGCCAGATCATCGGTCCCGCTCCCGTGGCCAGCCCGACCAGCGCGAGGAAAAAAGTCCAAATCTTATACGCCCAGATGAATTGCAGAATCTTGAGTGCCATGTACGGAAACCGTACTTCCACGGTATTCCCGTAGGACCAAACGTTCGAGTTACCAAAGTTAGAGTCTTTTTCATACCTTCCCAACAAACGAACCAATTTCGTTGCAAACCTACGCGTAGGGAATTTCCGCGTCAATCAACCGTTTTCTGAAGTTTCCCACAGGTTTTCCACGACAGAAATCGTGTTTTCTCTTTTTATTCGCGGGCTATTTGTGGTGGAGTAGAGAGGATGTAACGCTGAATTGGCGGGTCTGCTGAGTTTCCGAGACCGAGCGGCCCGCCAATTCGTAGTCGCTGACTTCAGGAGCCAGCAAAGATCAAACGCCCTGATCTTATGGATGCCTCCTGCGGTTGTCAACCTTATGCGCTTCAACCGTGATCTAAAGGAGGCCAGATGGCCCTGTATTGGATCGGATACGATCTGGACAAGCCCGGACAGGACTACACAGACCTGATCCGACGCTTGCAACAATTGGGAGCGAAGCGAATCTTGAAATCCGATTGGCTTCTGCCCCACAACAACACCACGACCGCCGCGATTCGAGACGATCTAAGTCGTTATCTTGACTCTAACGACCGAATCCTCGTATCAGAACAAAAGAACAACGCCGCGTGGAGAAATCTATTAATCTCCGATGCCGACGTTAAGAAGCTGTATTCCGACTTCGCCAGTTGAGCATGGCTTAGATTCTGAGGCGGGGGATCGCGGCTGTACTCGTGGCGCTTCCCACAAACGCATGAGTGCCCTTCGGTCCTCCGCATTTTCCGGCTCAATATGTAGTCCGCCTTGCCACCAAGAAATTTGCATTTTTTCCTGTCCTTTTCTTCTGCCCAAAAAGTCTGGTAACCCTAGTGATTTGTTGGGCAAAGCCCCCGGCCCTTCGGGTTTAATCGGTCATGCCCGTGACAGATTGCCCGCCCGAGGGAACCGGGGAATTCCACAGGCTATTTGCCCGCGTCTGTCTGCGAGAACTGAGTTTGTTCATCGGCAGGCAATTTCGAAATGCTGTATGCTCGGGCCAATTTCCCTTTTCCTCTTTTGGGTCCGGGCAGGAATCTGACGCGATCCCCAACGTGAAGATGTTCGGGAGGAGTGACTTCGGAAGAGTGTCCGAGCCATCGTCGGCGATTCCCGAGATTAACTCCCGTATCGTCCACAAGGACGTAGCTCGTCGCTCCCGAGGCCAGCGGGCTGACAGAAACAATCATCCCCGTAAAGAGGTCGGACAGCGTGCTGAGATGATCGAGATTGGTCAACTGAGAACTCCGAGGAAAATGGCTCACAAAATAGAAAACCCCGACCTACGGAAAATCCGCAGATCGGGGCTCATCGGTTTAGGGACACAGGCGGATTGCTTAGGCCCGTCTGGAGGAAAAATCAAATATTGGTTGTTAGTCCCTAAGACCGATAAGACCCCGACCGCAAGCAACGGCGGGTAAAACGCACGGCGGACGCCGGAAAATACGGAAAACGGACGAACTAGGCTCGGGAGAGCGCTCTTATCCGTGTGTTCCTATAATATGTAGTACGACAAAAACGGGAAAATTTGTTAGCTGATCTGCCGTTTCTTAAAGAAGCTAGGGCCGAGCATGGGTTTAAGTTTCTGAACAGCCCGTAGTTCCAAAGTCCGTAGCTCCTGCACTGTTCTGTTCAGATCGCGACTAACTTCCTCGTAGGTTTTCGGACGGGCAAGAATCTCGCCGTCCTCCATCCAGCGATAGCTGAAGACGATATTCTCGTCGTTGGGCAGCTTTGACAGTGCTTTTCGCAGATCAAGGTTGACGTCGAATCCATTCGTCCTCTTTCCGGTCAAATGGCTGATCTGGCTGCTAGTCTGTTCGAGCATGGTGTCGAATAATCGACGTTCCTCGCTCCGACCGTCTCGTTTCGTCTTTCCACCGTCCGGGCCATCTACGAAAAGAGCGTCGGGTTGATCAAGCGTATTGTCATCGTCCTCCGCTGCGGTGCAGCCGCCTGTCAGATCGGTCAGTAGTTCGCCCGCCTGCTGGCGAGACTCCTGTATACGAGTGAGTACGGGCAAGCCCTCGGGGCTCAGCGATTGCGTGGTGTTTCGAATGACTTTGCTAGCGCGAGACTTCTGCTGCCTGTCGATCAAGAGGTTCTGAAGAACGCTTCGTATGTAGTTTCGGGCCAGGGCAAGATCGCCGGGATCAACCCCTTGCTCTGCGGCCTCCTCCCGTATTCCTTTCTCGATAGCACTCTGCTTGTTCATCAAGTGAAGGCGCAGATCACTTTCGACATCAGCTCTAGCATCGGAGTACGGCGTAAACCCTCGCTTACGGGCAACCTGGGAGATTAGGTCGCAGAATCCGAGGGCGAACGGCTTGTCTAATTCAGCTTTGTACGGTTCAGGAACTTCGAGTCCCCGCATTTTCCAGCATTCGGAGCAGTACGGAGACAGGGGGCCGAAAGCTGCATAGTCTGTTGAGGATTGGAGTTTTACGTCTTGGGGAGTTAAGAGGTAATGGTGTGCACAATACTTCACAGGACCGTACCTCCAACCGTATCGAGTTCCGGAACGTTATCTAAGTTCAGTTCTGGAATAGCATCTAGCTCGCTGAAGTCACCATCGGCTTCGGGTTCGTCCGTTTCCCGTACAACAAGTCCGGGGTCGCCTAGTTCGTCCTCTTCCAACTCGGCTTCAGCTTGGCGGGCGGCTTCCATGGCCTCCTGCTCTTGGCGGGCCCGAGTCTGCTCGATACGGGTTGATTCTTCCAACAGGGCCTGAGTCCGGCGTTCTTTCTCCTGAGCCGCCTTAACTGCCTTGCACTGAAACTCTAGGTTCGTCGCCAGCTTGTCCCCGGCGTGGTCGAAGCTGTTTGTCACGTCGAGAGAGTCGAGAACCCGCGACGTTGCCAGTTTCAGGACGGACAAGTCGAAGGCTCTGGACGCCACGACTTTTTCGACCGCAGTTTTTTCCTTGCCCGTAAGATTTAGGCCATCAAATTTAGAGAGAAGCCATTCGAAGTACTCGGTCTCTATCTTTTCGGTATATACGGTCTTACGGTCATCACGCCCTGTAGCGTAGGTAGAAGGGCTGGGGAGCGTAGGTCTAGTGGCTGGGGAGCGTAGGTCCGACTCCGGAAAGCGTAGGTCTCCCACGCTTGGGGGCGTATGTGTACTCACGCTCTGTAGCGTAGGTTCGTCCCACAGGATGCGGTAAGTATTTGCCCCGAATCGCCCTTGCTTGTATCCGATCTCAAGCAGATTCCCCTTCATGCGTTTGAGGGCTCGGCTGATTGATTGCTGTCCGGCTAGACACCGTTCTGCGAGGGTCTCAAGAGCAATCTCTGCCCCCGTCCCATCTGGATTGGCGTTCTTGGCGATAGCGATGAGGATGAGTTTCTCTAAGAATCGGGTGGGGCTTTTAGAAAATCGGGCAGGACTGATACGGTTGACTAGTTGTCCATCGCTGGATCGGTCGCCGCCGATAACGTCTCGAAGGGCTCTTAGGGGCTTGGGACCAAGAAGCCCGTCATTCGTGTTGGAGGAGGTGTTTTCGTTTCGCATCATATCAAAGTTCTCTGTTCTACCAGCCGTGCTGGTTCTTGTGTTTGTTCAAGGCTTGCGAGACTTCAATTAGTTCTGTCTCGGACAAAGATTGAAGAACCGCGTTCTGGCTTCGGGTTGTCTTTGTCTGGTTGTCGTGCGTTAATTGCCTGAGCGCTAGAACCTTCTCTAACGCCACTTTCGCTGTCTCTGTCATCTGTCCTCCGCTTTTGGGTTGTTCCCACTAAGCGTCATATCGTGTCGGTTGGGTTGATTAGGCGCTCCGGTTCTTCCGGTAGCGGTCATTCGTTTTCCGTACAAATGAGAATGCCGCGCTCTCCGAGTGATTAGGTCGGAAGGCGCGGCGGGTTTTTCGCTCGGGCAGTGAACGAAAGTCTTAGAAATTGTGCTTACAAGCCCGAGCTATTGCCCGCCGATGATCGCAGGGAATCATCCTGCCAGCGGTATTGCTAAATTGATCGGGAGTGTTTTCAGTACCGCAGGATGCGGCCCGTGGAGTGTCGTCTCTCGATTTCCGAGGTTCCGTCTAAATGCCCTCGGCGAAAAAGTGTCGTAATACTTATCGTACTAGCAGGACGAAAAGCTACGTCCTATTTAGATTATATCTTGGAGTTCGGTAATTCGGGCGTCCCTACTATCGGCAAGAAAGCATAGTTATCCGCTATGCTTCGTATCCGGAAACCGTATTATCGTGTCTTCCGACTCAAGATTGCCCGCCGATTCCATAACTCAGCCTCACGATTTGCCCGGACGATCTTCTTGTAGGTCTCGGACAATTGCATAAAGCCCTCTCATACATCGTCAACGGTGGTGGTGGGAAAATATTAACTCCATACTACCCAAGGGGTTTATAGCCTCTCCCACTAAGTACTTTTTCGTATGTAACTAGTGAAAACATTAGACTTAGGTTTTCGTTCCACCAACGAACGATTGCGGAGCGCACCCCTATATCTTGTGGTATACAAATTTCTCAAACCACAACATATAGATACACGCCTTACATCGGCTGGTTGCATGTGTTGATTTCGTTCCACTCTTACCTTCTAAATGCCAGATAAATACCACTTGGAGTAACCTAGTGTCCTGTTTGCGGAGCCCCGAGGACTATACGGAAAACGTACTATATGTAAAATGTTTGTAAGCCGGAATCGCCGTGTAACTCTTTCCACGGGATACTTACTTAGCGAGCTATTGGCCCGCGAATTGTCTGTAACCCCTTGGGGATTATTCACCAATAACTCTTTCAAGTTCTTTGATGAGGGCTTCGTCCGTTATTCGGACAGGAACATCGGCGGTGTGCGAGTGCCGGGGAGTGACTGAAAACCAGTCGCCCCCGGAAGTCTTGGAGTAGTGAAGGTCACCATCAAGAACTCCGGCGATCCAAGTGACAGGACCGTACGCCCACCCGTCTATCGGGTACACGCCTTTAAATCTAATCAAGTTCATAGAGCTGCCTCTCTGGGCATAAAGTCCGCACACCACAGCGAGCTCCCGAACGGAGGAGTCGTTTATGCACACCTTTCATCGTTTGCACCGTTTGGATTCGACGCGGACAAGAACCGAGTGGGGTATTCTCAGCAGCTTGTAACGCTTGGTGTGGAGGGTCTCGCCCCGACCAAAGTCGAGAACTCCGTCCTCATCCACAAACCAACGGGTGACCGTGTCGGGACTCACGCTCCAGCGAATGGCAATCTGCTGCGGGGTGTACAGCGGCTCCAAGATCGGTTGAGCGGTCAGTAATTGTGATTCAGTTTCCACAGGCAGTCGAATCATGCCATGAAAAATAGCGGCTGTCAACTACCATGCCGTGCGCTCTAAGTCAAGGGATTTTGTCCGTTTTCCGTATAATTGTTTTGATTACCGAAGTAACTCTTACACGCCCGCTTTTGTCCTGCATTTTGTACCAGAGGCTTGCGCGATACCGCCTCCGGGCGCTCCCTGCGACTAGTAAAGCTAACAATCTACTAAGAATCAATGTGTTACGGACAACGGTGACTGATCTTCCGTAACTTCGCCAAGGGTTGGCAGACTGCCATACTGTGGCAAAGCGTATGGAAGACGAATTCCAATCATCAGCGCGAGTAGTGCCGGTGGCAGAGATCAAGCCCACGGAGAGCCCGGCCACTCCGACCGCGCCCGTGGAGCGGCCGTTCCGCGTGAAGCTCCGCGGATCGGTGCTGGTGCTGGTGCGTCTGCCAAATAAGCGGGCGGTGCGCGCTGCGATTCATCAGCTTTCGACGAGCGGTGGAGTCATTCATCTGGAGAAGCCGCTCGACGAAAAGCTGGACGTCGAAATGATCTTTCACATCAGCAAGGCGACGATTCGCAGCAAGGCGCAGATGTTGTTTCCCATGTGGGCGACCCAAGGCTGGATGCAGCCCTTCCGCTTTGTCGATCTTCCCCAAAATAGTCGCGAGATTCTCGACGCAAAACTGAAGACGTTCCTGGGCGAAACCGCGAAGGGCGCAGCCGCGGGAGCGTAGCAATCATCCATTGGCAATTTGAGGCGTCCCTGGCGGGACGCCTTTCGTTTTTCACAATCTCTGTCATCAGGAAACGCGGAGAGTCTGACGAAGACTCCGGTTACTCTCGTCACATTAGTCTGCGATGCTGCGGGTCTATGATCGAAGCTAAGAGGTATGCGCCATGCAGCGGCTCAGCTTTCTGATTTCCCTCACGAACGACGACAACGATTATCAGCAGGAACAGGCTGCGGCGGCGGAGAAAACGGCGCGGCGTCTAGGCGTCGACGTAAAGATCATCCACGCCAGCAATGATCCCCTGGTGCAGAGCCAGCAGTTGCTGCAATACGTGCAGGACTCCGCCAAAGCGAAACCGGACGCAATCGTGTTCGAGCCGGCCGGCGGGACGGCATTTCCCCAGGTGGCGAGGGCGGCGGCGTCTGCAGGCATTGGCTGGGTGGTGCTGAATTTTGATGTGGATTACATCCTGGAGCTGCGGCGCCAATATAAGGTTCCAATGTGCACCATCACCTCCGATCACGAGGAAATCGGCAAGATTCAGGGAATGCAATTTGCTGCTCTCCTGCCGAACGGCGGGTCGGTCTTATATATCGAAGGACCGAACAATAGCTCCGCAGCCAAACAACGGTCGATCGGGATGAACAGAAGCAAGCCCGCGAACGTTCAAGTGAAGACACTCCGGGCGAACTGGACTGAGGAGAGTTCCTATAAGGCAGTGACTTCGTGGTTGCGCCTGCAGACTTCGCAGCACAGCCGCATCGATCTGGTCGGCGCGCAAGACGACAGCATGGCCATGGGAGCGCGCAAGGCGTTCAGCGAGATTGCAGAATCCGATCGCGCGCGCTGGATGAAAATCCCGATAACCGGCTGCGACGGAATGCCAAAGACGGGTCAAGCCTGGGTTCGAAACGGAAGCCTGGCGGCGACGATCTACATTCGCCCGAACACGGACTTGGCGATTGAAATGTTGGTCGAAGCATTCAAGAGCGGCTCGATGATGCCCGACCGCAAGGTGACCGAGCCGGAATCGATCCCCTCGCTAGCGGAACTGGCCACCGTCGGGAAGATGGCGAAGTCGGCGAAGGTGTAGCTTTCAAGGTTTCACAGTTTTTCAATGCGTCCCAAGCGGGACGCCATCTCCGCTTACGTAGCGACAGCCGCCTCGGCTGTCCTGCGACGGCGAAGCCCAGCAGTCCCGTCCACACAGCCGCCCTCACCCCAGGACGCGCCACCCGTTCAGAAACTTGACAGCAGGGAGTAACCTGTCCGTCAACCGTGGTACAACTCTTGCGTCACCGTGCAGTGCAAAAGTTTGCAGCTCACCCGTGAAGGAGACTCTATGGCGAATGCCGCCCAAAACTTAGAGGTCGCGAAGCCGGGTCAGGAACCCGCGCAGTCCCAGTCGGTCTGGGACCGCATCGCAGCCAGCCAGGAATTTAAAGATTTGATGGCGACCAAAAAGACATTCATCGTGCCAGCGTTCATCTTCTTCCTGGTCTACTATTTCGCGCTCCCGGTGCTCGTCGGCTACGCCCCGAAGTTCATGGCGACGAAGGTCGGGCAGGTGAACCTTGCTTACCTCTTCGCACTCTCGCAATTCTTTGTGGCGTGGATTATCGCTGGATTGTACGTGAAGGCTGCGAATAACTTCGACCGGCTCGCCAAGGACATTCTGGACAAGACCGACAAGGGGGACAAGTAAGTCATGAATATCTCGTTAATCATGTTCCTGGTATTCATCGCGATCACTCTGGGAATCACGTACTGGGCATCGCGTCGGTCGGCGGGATCGTCAGCATACTTTGCGGCAAGCCGCCAGATTACAGGATGGCAGAACGGCATCGCGGTCGCCGGCGATTACATGAGTGCGGCGTCGTTTCTTGGCATTGCGGGCATCATTGCGTTTCAGGGTTATGACGGATTTCTTTTCTCAGTAGGATGGCTGGTCGCTTATCTGACCGTACTGCTGGTGATCGCGGAGCCACTGCGCAATGCCGGCAAGTACACCATGGCCGACGTGCTGGCCTATCGCTTGAAGCCGCGGCCCGTGCGGGCGATGGCATCGCTGAGCACGCTGACCGTGAGCACCTTCTACATGATCGCGCAGATGGTGGGCGCGGGCGCACTGGTGAAGTTGCTGCTCGGCGGATCTGCGACATACCACGTGACATACAACCAGGCCGTGATCGGTGTCGGCATCTTGATGATCGTCTACGTCGTGTTCGGCGGAATGCTGGCGACAACCTGGGTGCAGATTATCAAGGCCATCTTGCTGATGGCCGGCACGATCCTGCTCAGCATTCTGGTGATGTCCCACTTCCACTTCAGCTTTGGACAGTTCTTCGGCGCCATCGGCCACGTGACTTATCACGACGCAAAGGGCGCCGTGGTGGTGCAGGACTTTCTGCAACCGGGTCTGCGATACAAGCCTCCATACGGCCCGCTGGAACTCATCTCGTTGGGCATGGCGTTGATCTTCGGCACGGCCGGCCTGCCGCACATTCTGGTCCGTTTCTACACCGTGCCTGACGCGAAGACGGCGCGCCATAGCGTGGTGTGGGCGATGGTGCTGATCGGCAGCTTCTACATCATGACGACGTTCCTGGGATTCGGCGCGGCAACGATCGTCGGCCCGGATTTCATCAAGGGCCACGGTGGAACGAATATGAGCGCGCCGCTATTAGCACAGGCGCTCGCAGGGAATATTTTCTTCGCCTTCATCTCGTCGATTGCATTTGCCACGATCCTTGCTGTCGTGGCGGGATTGACCATCAGCGCGACCACTTCGTTCTCGCACGATTTCTGGACCAACGTCATCCACAACGGAGTAGAGCGGAAGGCGGGCGAGGAAGTACTGGTGGCCCGGATCTCGGCTTTTGTGGTCGGTGGAGTATCCATCGCGTTAGCGATCAAACTGCAGACAGCGAATGTCGCGTTTCTCGTGGCGCTGGCGTTCGCGGTGGCTGCGTCGGCGAATCTGCCGGTGATTGTGCTGTCCATCTTCTGGCGGCGGTTTAACACGGCGGGCGCAGTCGCAGGATTGGCAGTCGGTCTGCTCGCGTCGATTGGGCTGATTCTGTTGAGCCCGAGCCTGATGGGGATTGATCCGCCGGCCGTCACCGGAGCAGCGCGCCATCTGATTCAGGCAAAAGCCTGGTTCCCGCTGGAAAATCCCGGCATCCTGAGTATTCCCTTGGGATTCCTCGGCGCCATCATCGGGACGCTGATCAGTTCGGAACGGACCTCGCAAGAAAAATTTAACGAACTGCTGGTGCGATCGAATACCGGCCTGGGCGCGGAGAAAGCGACGGCACACTAGAAGCCGGCGTAGGCCCTCGGACCTCGGCGGCGTGGATGTAGGGCTGACCCATTGGTTTGCGCTCCGCGGACAAGTGGACTGGCTGCACAACGGATTTCAGACGCTGGACAATCAGCGAAGGTTCGAAGAGATTCACAATGTGCCGGGATCTCGACCGGCGTCGTGATTCGCTTCTGATGGCAACTTCCCGGTAGTCCCGGCTTCGGACCGAGGGTCCGGCGATTGCTAGTTTGAACTTCTTCAGTGCTGCAGTTCCGCCCTCACGTCAGTCCTATACGTCCCGCCAAAACCAATTTTTCTGCTTCCAGGTCTGGTTCCGAACGCCACTCTCCGAAATTCTCCGGATGCACCCGGCAGTGGAGCCTGATGCGCGGGCCGTCCTGGCGAACCAGGCCGAGTCTCCCCGTTAGGCAGGTACATTCAGGGCAGCGAAGCTCAAAACTCTTCCCTACTTTTTGAATGGTGAGTCCGTATATCACTCCCCGATCCTACACAAACTGGAGTCTGCCGCAACATCCCAAGAAGGTGGCCCGCTGGCCCAACTTTCGTGGTATTACCAGTGCCATTACCGACGCCATTCGACTAGCCGGTAGCGACACGATACGTTGTTACTGGTGCGACACGTTCTGCTAATTGCGGGCGCGCTTTTGTGTGTCATCCTGCTAATCAAGGCAGTATTCGACCGGGCAGAGGCACGCGACAAGAGCAAGAAGGAGGACAAGAAACACTAGTCCGCTTTCGCGCAGGCGCGAAGACTAAAATCCATCGTCGATTCTCGGCAAAACTTGGTAACCTCAAGCCGCCAATGCGGCCTTTCTGCTGGCCGGCGTGAGATCTTGGGAAACGCACGCCAGGCCTTGAATTACAATGGGGTCTCCTTGATCTGAGGGCCCATAGCTCAACGGTTAGAGCAGCAGACTCATAATCTGTTGGTTCCAGGTTCAAATCCTGGTGGGCCCACCAAAGCCCACGTATTTCTTTTGCCCTTCGCGCCGGCAGAGTCCCTTCCCCATTTCCGCAAAGCGGTTGTTGTAATCGGTATAATGGCCGCGCCCCATACAAATTGCTATGGTGAAGGCCATCCCAATACTCGCTAGAGGGCGTAATCCACGAGAGAAACATGACACCCGAAGACCGGGCACGAATAAATCAGTTGTGCGCACTCATCCAGACAGAAGCAAACCCACAGGAGTTTGCGCGGCTCGTAAAGGAATTGAAGGACCTGTTAGAGTCGAAGCTCGGCCCAATCCAAGACGAGCCTCACAGTCATTCCGCAGGCGCGAAGGACCAGTATTCAACGTAAGGTCGTAGACCTGGATATACGGCCTCTCCTCTATAGCAATGCAGCCACTCGTCCTATTAGAAACGTTGTAATGTGTTCTATCGAAGATTAGAAGATAAGATTCGGCACCTGTGCCTGCTCGCGACCGCCGCGAAGAACGAAGACGCGTGGTTGGTCCTGTCCGAACTCCGCCTGTTGATCCGACAACACGTTGCTCATTTGCGATTGGTGGCCGCTGGCAAGCTATCGGGCGCAAGGGAATTTGTTGAAAGACGGGCGGGACCAACGCCTTCCGCAAAGCTGCAGTCGGACTGAATGAGTCACCGGCCGCTCGGCCCGAAAGTTTTCCACAGCCCCATCCCATATTTATTTTTCCTTGCGACATCTAACCCTTACTGAGAAACCTGCCTGAGTAAATCTGGACTTTGCACCACCTAGCTCCCAAGCCCCCGCAGTCCTCTGTGCCCCTCCGTGCCCTCTGTGGTGAGCCCGTCGCCCCCGGGATTCCCGATTCGAAATATCGACGTTAAGCAGCACCACGCTGATCATCCGCTCCCCTGCACATCGCCGTGAAAAACGCCGCCCGCGTTCAGTTCGGCATTCACACCAAAGACACAGTCAAGCAAGTCTCCGAATACCCCTCCCCCACGCCCGAGCACGAAGCCATCGCGCAGCAGTCCGAATTCCCCCGCCGGCTCCGCGACCCCCTACAAACCAGTAGAGCCCCCCCACTTCTGGGGGCTGCGAAGAAGGTGCCAGAATCCTGGCCCGCGAAGCCCCAGCCCGCAAAGCCGCCGAGCAAGCACAGTGGGGACAGCGCTCGCGGCATGGACTAATACGTCCGTCCCCACAGGGTCCGTGCCGATGGCGGGGGGTCCGTCGTGCTGCCGGCTAGATGGGATGGCCCTTGAAGAAGTAGATCAGCTCGATGATCAGGATTACTACTACCATGAGCTCGAGGACAAAGGCTCGGGACTGGTTGAACTGCTCGATCATGAAGCGGTAGAGATCTTCGGCGGTGTCGAGTTTTTCCTTGACCAGGTCTTTGTAGTCGGGGACTCCGACTTTTTGGGCGCAGAGTTTGTAGAGACGCGCGGAGAACATATCGCTGAGGAACTTGATGGCGTTGTCGGCGCGCTCGGTGAGTTCGTTGACGTCGAGCAGGACGGTGTGGAGTTTCGAGGCGGCGCGTGCGGTGCGCCATCGGGACCAGAGGCCGGTGCCTCCTTTTTCGAGGAAGTCGTAGACGCTTTCCAGTTCGCGGGTGAGGAGTTCGTCGTAGTGTCGGAACTCTAAGAGCTGGGAATTGGCGTATTGCAGGAGCTGGATGGCTGTTTCGGCGCCGGAAGGCGTGTCGTAGATGAAGGCGGCGTTCCATCCGATGACGGCGAGGTCGGTCGGATAATAGGAGATGCGGGACTGGAAAATTTCCTGGCGCTCGCCTTCAGAGAGGGTGGCGGTTTCCCCGCGAACGACCTGGGCGATGGCGTTGCGCTGCGTGGCCAGGAGTTCTTCGGCGTTGGGGGATCCTTCGATCTCGCGGACGTGGAAGATGAAGTAGTCCTCTTGCAGCCAACTGTCTTCGTCGTAGGGCTTGACCAGTGTGGGAGCGGCACGCTCGAGTTTTTGCCGGACTACGCGGCTGGCCAGCTTTTCGAAGTTGGTGTCGGAAGTCCAGCGGGAGGAGAGTTCGATCAGCTTCCGCCAGTCGCCAGAGAACGAGAGCTCGAAGATCAGGCTGACCACGCCGTAGTCGTAATACTGGATCTCGCCGCTAAGTCGCTCGCCGGAGTCGAGGATTAAGGGCTCGAGCGTCTCTTCGACGGGAGGGCGCTGATAGCGGACGTAGGCTGGCGCCTTTTTGAAACTGGCCTGGGCGGTGCGGGCTCCGACGATTTGGCGAAGGGCGTCGAGGCGGATCTCTTCGCAGACGTCGAATTGGATCAGGACTAGCACAGAGCCGCGGAGCGGGCCGGAGACGGGCGACTGCGTGCACGACTCGACCTCGGTGTTGAGGGCGTGGGCAACGTCAGTCGAGACTAGCGTGGTTAGGTCGCGGTCCATAGGGCAGTTCTCGGTTGCCAGTTACCAGTTCTCTGTTGGACAGACTCGGTGGCGGACAAATAGCGCGGAGGCGTATTGCTCTTTATATATTGTCCCAGAAAGGTCGGTATTGGGGTAGGGTCGGCGTAAGTTGTTGATTTGGAGGCGGTTGTCGAGCTGCGGTCGACGGACAGCCGAGGGCGGCTGTCCTTACACTGGCTTTGAGATGTCAGCGTTTGCGGGTTAGGAGCCAAGTTACTAGTCCCGCGGCGGCTACGGCTCCGGTGGTTTTTGCGGCGCGAATCATGGAGGCGCGGATTTCCTGCTCTTGTTCGCGGATCGCTCGTGATTCGGGGTACGGGTCGTCTTTATCTAGGGCGCTGGGGTGGAGGGCCAGTTGAAGGACTTCGGCCAAGTGCAGGGCGTGCCGGTTGGTGTTTTGGGCGATTTGCTCGCGGCAGCTGAATCCGTCGGCGATGATGAGCCAATCGTCAGGGGCTTGGCGCACTGCGGGAAGAAGTTCCAATTCTCCGATTGTTTGGGAGATTTCGTAATGCTCGGCGTGGAAGCCGAAGGATCCGGCCATGCCGCAGCATCCGGGAGCTGGACTCGTGAAGTCGATGCCGAG
Source organism: uncultured Acidobacteriota bacterium (assembly GCA_963836945.1). GTDB lineage: Bacteria > Acidobacteriota > Terriglobia > Terriglobales > Acidobacteriaceae > Sulfotelmatobacter. The sequence continues at coordinate 359,008 of CAWILL010000009.1, read as the reverse complement.
GCGGTGCAGGAGAGATTCCTCGGCGGTCATTTTCATGATCGATTTGTGATGGCAGTGGCCGTGGAGTAGGGCTTTGCGGTTTAGTTGAGGTAGGGTCGCGCCGGGGTTTAGTTTTTGTTCGAGGAATTCGCTTAGCAGAAACGTTTGTTTGCTTAACGCTTGGGCACGGGCGTCGTGGGGAAAAAGATTGGTGAGTTCGTCGCGGAACACAGCCACGCAGGACGGCTCCAGTCCGACTACGGGGATGCCGGCTTCGATCTCGGGCTCGAGTTGATCGAGGATCTCCAGGAGCAGGCGTTCGGCGCGATCCAGCATACCGAAGTCGTAGAGGGGACGTCCGCAGCAGAGATTGGCTTGGGGAACGAGGACGCGGAATCCGGCGGTTTCCAGGACCTCTACGGCGGCGCGGGCGGTTTGGGGGAGGAAGTAGTTGTTGAAGGTGTCGGCCCAGAGGAGAACCTCGGGGGCTGAAGCCCCTTCTTCCTCGGACGTCTGACGCGGCGCTGAATCGGGGCTCTTCCACGGTTGCTCCGGGCTTTCACATACTGCCCCTACGGGGCTGTCTTGCCATGGATTCGGTGAGTCTGGTTCAAGGGACGCTGTCGCCCACGCTCGCTGGCGCTCGCGGGGCGGGCGAAGGCGTCCGCCCCTACACAAGCTGAACCATTGTTTGAACGTCTGCGGGGCGAACGGGGGTATGCGGCGCTTTGCGGGGATACCTCCGACTTTTTTGGCGATGTCGCTTAGGAATGGGAGCTGCGTTGTCAGGTTTACCAGGCCTGGAGCCTTCGACGCCAGGCTTGCCCAGAAATCGATGTTGCCGAAGGCGTAGGCGTTCAGGGGGCGGAGGCGGCCTTCGTAGTAGTGCGCCAGGAATTCAGCCTTGTAGGTGGCGACATCCACGCTGACGGGGCAGTCGCTTTTGCATCCTTTGCAGGCTAGGCAGAGGTCTAGCGACTGTTTGAGTTCTTCGCTGCGCCAGCCGTCACGGATTACTTCTCCTTGCGTCATCTCCCACAGGAGGTGTGCGCGGCCGCGGGTGGAGTGTTCTTCGTCATGCGTTGCGCGCCAACTGGGACACATCACACCGCCTTCTTCGCGGCGGCACTTGCCTACGCCGACGCAACGCAGAGCGGCGTGCGAGAGGCTGCCATGATCTTGCGGGAACTGGAAATGAGTTTGCGGCTCCCAGGGGGAGTAGTTCGCGCCGAGGCGGAGGTTTTCGTCGAGTTTGTTGGGATTGATCAGCTTGCCGGGGTTCATCTTCCAGTCGGGATCCCAGGCGGTCTTGAATTTGCGGAAGGCCTCCATCAGTTCTGGGCCGAACATTTTCGGAAGGAGTTCGGCGCGGGCTTGTCCGTCACCGTGCTCGCCGGAGAGGGATCCACCGTAGCTCACGACTAAGTCGGCGGCTTCTTCGACGAAGCGGCGGTACTTGGCGATTCCCTGTTTCGATTGCAGGTCGAAGTTGAGGCGCGTGTGGACGCAGGCGTGGCCGAAGTGTCCGTAGAGCGAGCCTTTGTAGTTAAAGGCGGCCACAATTTTGCGGAGATCGCGGAGATATCCGCCCAGTTTTTCAGGAGCAACGGCGGCGTCTTCCCAGCCTTCCCAGTTGAGGGGTTCGCCGGGGACGTGCGAAGTAGCGCCGAGACTCGATTCACGGACTTCCCAAACGCGCTTGGCGTTTGCTCCCGAGTAGAGCTTTACATTGGGAGGACTGGGGCTGCGGCGCAGCGCGTCGATCAGGCGCTGAGCCTGCATCTCGGCGCCGGGGATGGATTCGGCGCCGAACTCGACCATGAGCCATCCGTCGCCTTCCGGGAGCAATGCGAGCCCTTCCGTGTTGATCCCTTTTGTGCGCTCGTAGTAGACGAGCAGGTCATCGAAGCCTTCGAGCCCGATGGGCTTGTGCTCGAGGATTTCGGGGATGTGGTCGGCACATTGGTAGATGTCGGGATAGGCGAGGACTACCAGGACACGTGATGGGGGGCTTTCGATGAGGCGGCAGGTGGCTTCGAGGATTGTGGCGCAGGTGCCTTCGGAGCCCACTAACGAGCGGGCGATGTGGAAGCCGTTCTCGGGGAGCAGGTAGTTGAGGTTGTAGCCGGAGACTCGGCGGGGAATGTTGGGAAATTTTTGGCGGATTTGGTCGGCGTAGGTTTCGGCGATTTGCTTCAGGCTGGAGTCGATTTGGTCGACTCTAGTGGAGGCGCTGCGGCCCGATACTTCCAGGCCGCCGGACAGCCGAGGGCGGCTGTCCCCACATGATTCATCTTGGACACCAATGGCGCGGATTGAGTTCTGACTTACGCTTAGGCGGATGCCGTCGTATGTGACTATCTCCAGGGCTTCGATGTTGTCGTCCGTTTTGCCGCCCATGATGGAGTGGACGCCGCAGGAATTGTTGCCGATCATGCCGCCGATGGTGCAGCGGTCGTGGCTGGCGGGGTCGGGGGCGAAGGTCAGGTGATGTTTTTCGGCGGCGTTGCGGAGGTGATCCAGAACTACTCCGGGTTGCACACGCGCGATGCGGCGTTCAGGATCGATCTCGAGGATGTTGCCCATGTACTTCGTGAAGTCGAGAACAACGGCTACGTTGCAGCATTGTCCGGCGAGCGAGGTGCCGCCGCCGCGACACAACAGCGGAGCGCTGTACTCGCGGCAGACGGAGATGGCGGCGAGGACGTCGTCGGCGTCGCCCGGGAGAACAACGCCGATCGGAACCTGGCGGTAGTTGGAACCGTCGGTGGCGTAGAGGGCGCGGCTGCCATTGTCGAATTTCACGTCGCCGCGGACTTGAGTTCGCAGGGCTTCGTGCAGCCCCAAGGGATCGGTCTGTGATGATCTTGAGGCTGGCACGGAGTCTGCTGCTGTGTCTGACATCAGCCGGGGTCTTCTCAGTCCTAGGACTTCTTGGTCATGGAGACGATCGTAAATCTGGAACCGTCGCCACTGGACTGGACGCTGATGGTCGTCGAAGTTCCTTTGTCGCCAGAGACGATGCTGCAATGAGTCTGGTCGGAACTGGCGACCTGGGCGCTGGGAAATTTCAGCTTGTAGAAATCACAGACTTTTTCTACGGAATCGTTGCTCTCGAAGTTGGCGGTGACCGTGTGGAGACTGCCGAATGTCACCGACGCTGTACCTTCCTTTCGCAGGTCAGCTCCGGGGTAGATCTCCACACCGAGATCCTTTGCGGTTTGCTCGGGATCGGTGGAGGTCTCCATATTGCCGAAGGGAGTTTCGACTTTCACATTGTCGCCCTTCTGCGAGACGTGGGCGCTCTTGATAGCGCGATGAATGACGATGCCACACGTGACCATGCCAAGGACTCCGATCAGGACGATGACGCCAACGATGACCAGGATGACCTTGAGGGCGCTGCTGCCGCCTTTGGACGGCGGCGGGCCGGGAGCGATGGGCTGGGCAGCGGCAGCAGGAACGCCACTCACCGCAGCGCCGCATTTGTTGCAGAATTTTGTGCCCTCGTTGAGGGGTGCACCGCAGGAATTACAGAATGCCATGGTTCACCTCGCGCATCAGCTTGACGGGCGAGTATACCGCAGGAGGCGGGGGGATTCGAGGTGGAGTTTGAGGTGGAACACGGGGCCTAAAGGCCCTTCGATTTTTGAGGCTGACGCGACCCTGAAGGGCCGCTCTTCCACGGCTCTGGGTGACATCATTGCGAACGGAGGCGGTTCTCGGGGTGCGTGCAATCGAGACTGTTGCAGAGAGCGGGCGGCGCGCGGGGCGAGACGCCCCTCCACAGCCGGGACGCCGGCGCTACGGGACTCTTCCAACGGTTCTGCTGCCAATATCGCACGCGGCGCTCGCTTTGCTCGCGGGACGGACGAAGGCGTCCGTCCCTACACAAGCTAGCTGAAGGAGCGGGTGGCGTAGTCGAACATGGAGAGGGCCAGCAAGAGGATCAGGAAGAAAATTGTCGAGGCTACGACGAGCTTCAGGAGTTTCTCGCTGGCACCTCTTAGGTGCATGAAGAAGAGGGCGACAAGGAGCGCCTTGGTGGTCGCGATGATGAGCGCTAGGGCGGCGTTGAAAGGGCCTAGATCGATCAATGCGGCTTCGTAGGTCAGGAATGTGCCTAGTAGCAGGGCACCCCAGACGGCGAAGTAGGTTTTCAGCGGTGACGATTTGGAGTGGTCATGCATACGATGATCTCAGGTGCTCATAAAAGTTGGACGACATACCGCATCAGACGCTTTGACGGGTCGGGTTGGGAAGTCAAAATCCCCACCCTGTCGCATAGAACGCGACAAGGATGGGGCACCCTCGGGATTAGTTGTGCTGGCGGTGATCGTCTTTCTGAATGTGCGATCCATGTTACGGGTGACGGTCGATTAGATAGAGCAACGGGAACAGGTAAATCCAGACGATATCTACGAAGTGCCAGTAGAGGCCGCCGATTTCTAAGGGCGTGTGATAGCGTGGCGTGAAGCGGCCCTTCCACGCCATCGACAGGAGCCACGTGAAGATGCCGAGTCCCACGATCATGTGCAGGGCGTGGAGGCCGGTCATGATGAAATAAAGAGAGAAGAAGATCTGGGCGTGCTGCGGGTTGGCGTATTGACCGGGATGTCCGGGAATCTGCTCGTGGTCGAAGCTGAAACTTACACCCGGAACGTGGTTCTCTCGGAATTTGTCTTTGTACTCGATGCCCTTGATGCCGAGGAAAGCGACGCCGAACAGCATGGTGAGAACGAGCATGAGGATCATTAGCCCGCGACGTGCAGTTTGTGCGGCCCAGATCGCGAGAACGACTGTCAAGCTGCTGCATATCAGGACAGCCGTGTTGGTGGCGCCGAGCGCCGCATTGATGGACTTGCTGGCAGCGGCGAAGTCTCCAAAATACCAGCGGCGGTAGATCAGGTAGGCGCAGAACAGGCCTCCGAAGAACATGACTTCAGTCGCAAGGAAGATCCACATACCGAAGCTGGCGGAATCGCGCTGCTGCTCTTCGGTAGCGAAATGATGGAGGAGAGCCGGGTTGTGGAGACCGTCGTGGTGAGGGACGGCAGCTTGGCTATCCGGCAACTTGGACCTCCTCTTTAGGGCCTTTATCAATCTCGTCGTAGTTGTAGGCTTCCCAGGTCACGACTGGCTCTTCCTCAAAGTTATAAGTCGTGGGTGGAGACGGCGTCTTCCACTCGAGTCCGGCGGCGTTCCACGGATTGTCGGGCGCAGGCTTGCCGTAGCGCATCGACCACAGGAAGTAAATCATCGGGAGCAGGTAGCCGACTCCCAGAACCGTGGCGCCGGCGGTCGAGAATACGTTGAGGATCTGGAACTCGGGCATGTGACTGTAGTCGGCATAACGGCGAGGCATGCCGAGATATCCGAGAATAAATTGCGGGAAGAAGGTCAGGTTGAATCCGATGAACACGATCAGGGCGGCGAGGCGTGCCCAGCCTTCGGGATAGAGCTTGCCGGAAATCTTCGGCCACCAGAAATGCATGCCGCCCAAATAGCCCATGAGCGCGCCGCCAACCATGATGTAGTGGAAGTGGGCGACGACGAAGTAGGTGTCCGTCACATGCACATCAATGCCGAGTGCGGCGAGGAAGAGGCCGGTCAATCCACCCATGGTGAACAAGCCGAGGAATCCGAAGGCATAGAGCATGGGCGCATCGTAGCGGATGGAGCCTTTATAAAGAGTCGCGGTCCAGTTGAAGACTTTGACGGCCGAGGGGACCGCAACGGAGTAGCTCAGCAGAGAGAAAATGAGCGCGGCATAGACGGAGATTCCGGCGACGAACATGTGGTGGGCCCAGACGAGGAATCCGAAGACCGCGATGGCGATTGAGGAGAAGGCGACGAAGCTGTATCCGAAGATGCGCTTGCGCGAGAAGCAGGCAATAATCTCGGTGACCACTCCCATCGAGGGCAGAATCATGATGTAGACCGCGGGATGCGAGTAGAACCAGAAAAGGTGCTGGAAGAGTAGAGGATCGCCTCCAAGTTTGGGGTCGAAGATGCCGAGGTGCAGGGCGCGCTCTGCGACGACCAGGAAGAGCGTAATGGCTATGACCGGGGTGCCGAGAATCTGAATGATGCTGGTGGCGTAATGCGCCCAGACAAAGAGAGGCAGGCGCGACCAGGTCAGTCCGGGAGCGCGCATGCGGTGGATGGTGACGACAAAGTTCAGTCCGGTGAGGATGGAGGAGAATCCGGAGACGAAGATGGCGAGTCCGGCTTCAATGACTTTCGTGTTGCTGAAGGCGGTGCTGAAGGGCGTGTAGAAGGTCCAGCCGGTATCGACGCCGCCGGTCAACATGCAGTGGACCATCATGATGCCGCCGATGATGTAGAGGTACCAGCTCAGCAGATTGATGCGCGGGAAGGCGAGATCTTTCGCACCGACCATCAATGGGATAAGAAAATTCCCGAGTACCGCGGGGATGGACGGGATCAGGAAGAAGAAGACCATCACCTGACCGTGCATCGTGAAGAGCTTGTTGTAGGTATCGGCCTGAACCAGGTCGCTGGCGGGAGTGAGTAGCTCGAGGCGGATGAGGAGGGCGAAGAATCCGCCGATGAAAAAGAAAAAAGTGATCGAGATCAGGTAGAGCAGCGCGATGCGCTTGTGGTCCGTGGTAAGGAGCCACGATTCAACACCGTAGTGCTTGTTGAGGTAATTCTCTCGTTCGACCGATGGAACAGTAGCCGTAGCCATAAACTATTGCACCTGATTTCTTTTGCCGGGCTCGCCTGGGGGCGCGGTCGCGGCGTGCGCTTTCGTCTCGCCTGCGACAGGCTGCGCCTGTGATTTCACGTACGCCACCAGCGCGGTGAGTTGCTCTTCACTAACGAGTCCCTGGAAAGTCGGCATGACGGGCTTGAAGCCTTTGACGACTTTCGCGCCGGGATCGAGGATGGATTCGCGAACGTAGTTCTCGTCAGCGGTGATCGTGCGTCCATCTTCGAGTTGCACGGGCTTGCCGAAAATTCCCTGCAGGTTGGGGCCGCGGCCCTGCGAGTCGGAGCGATGGCAGGTCGCGCAGCCGAGTTCGGCAAAGATCTTTTCACCGGTCGCGGAGAGAGGACCGCCGGTGCCGCCGCTCATCCAGGCTTCGTATTGTGCGGGTTCCATGACGACGATGGAGCCAATCATGCCGGAGTGCTGGGTGCCGCAATATTCTGCGCAGAACAGGTGATACGTGCCGGGCTTGGTGGCGCGGAACCAGGCGACGGTGTAGCGGCCGGGGAGCACGTCCTGCTTCATGCGGAACGCGGGGACGAAAAAGCTGTGGATAACGTCCTGCGAAGTCATGATGAGCTTGACGTCGCGGCCGACGGGGACGTGCAGCTCGTTGATCTCGCGCTGGCCTTCGGCGTGTTCGAGCTTCCACATCCATTGCTTGGCGACGACGTAGACTTCGGTGGAATCGCTGGGAGGAGTGCGGCCCTTGAAATAGACGACCGCGCCCCAGGCGAAGATCACCATGAAAACACCAAGAGGAATGATCGACCAGCTGAGTTCGAGAGGCGTGGAGCCTTCGATCTGTTCGGCTGGAACGCCTTTGCGATAGCGATAGCGGGCAGCGAAATAGACGATTGCGGTGAAGATGAGCAGGGTCATCAGCCCGGAGACGATGAGCAGGAAGATGAACAGAGCATCGACGTTGCCCGCCATGCTGGAGGCCCGTTGCGGCCACAATGGAAAGTTATCGAACATTTACGTTTAACTTAGTCCTGCCTGATGCGGTTTGGCGTGATCCCAACCTTTGCGCGGAGCGATTCGCTCCAGGCGGAGGAGAACGAAGATCAGGGCGCCGACGAACAAGATGGTGAGCGCGCCACCCAGTTTCAACATGTTGCTGACGATCGCGCCATATTTGCCGGTCGCGGGATCGTAGTGATAGCAGTACAAAAGAACTTGGTCGACGGCGTTGCCGATTTTTCCCTGCGAAGCTTCGACTAATCCCATGCGCAAGTCTTTCGGCGGGAAGTCGACGCCGTAGAAATAGCGCGAAATGCGGCCCTGCGGAGTCAGAACCATGATGGCTGTGGCGTGCGCGTACTGGTTCTTGGCGGCGTCGTACTGATATTGGAAGCCTACGGCCTGGGTAAGGGCGTTGATAGAGTCAGCCGGGCCGGTGAGGAAGTGCCAGCCGGCGGCGGCGGTTGGGCGTGCGTAGCGCTTGACGTAGTCGCGTTTCTTCTCAGCCGCGAGTTGCGCAGTTTCCTGGGGATTGAAGCTGACGGTGATGACCTCGAATTCGTTGCCGGCGTCGAACTTGATCAGCTTCATGGAGCCGGTCAGTCCCGCGAGAGCTTCGCCGCAGAGCATGGGGCAGTTGTAGTAGACGAGGTTGAGGATCAGGGGCTTTTTCCCGAAGTAGTCGCCTAGTTTCACGGGGCGACCGGTGTCGTCTACGAAGGAGAGATCTGGGGGAACCTGGGCGTCTAGACGCTGCTCGATGCCGACGTTTTGCAGGTATGGAGGGCGTACATTCGCGGGCGGGGACATGATGCCTTTGGACATGCCTTGTCCCCAGACCGTGGAGGTTAGGAGTAGAGCTGTCAGCAAAAAGCTTTTACCGCAGAGGACGCTGAGGCCTCGCAGAGGGCGCTGAGAACCGTGCGTAACGTCGGTTGAGTGCCGCTTCCCTGCCGCGGCTGTCGAGCTTTGCTCGACCGGACAGCCGGGGGCGGCTATCCCCACATGAGTGGTGCCTGCACCAGCAACAATGCTTAACATCGAATTTTTATTCAGGGCATTCACTTCTTATCCGCTTCCTTGGCTTTGTTCTCGGCATTCGAGACGGCGCTCATGTCCGCGGGCTGCGTGCGGGTGGGGAGTCCGCGTTGGGCCAGGAGGTCCATGGCGCGGTCGATGGGAATGCGGACGGTGCCGGCGTTCTCGTCGACGTAGCCGTACGTGCTGAGAGTATCTTCTTCGTGCTGGCGAATCGTATTCAGTTCCGTGCGCTCATTCGTTTCGAGTTGTGGCTCGGGAAAATTCTTCCGGAGATATTTTTCGTAGTCGGCGCCTTCGGAATCCGTTTTGTATTCGGGCGGCAGGCGACGGGTGTCGGTGGGTGCCTTCGCAGCTAATGGGCTCACCGGTGTCTGATCGGCTTGAGAACGTTTCTCCAAGACGTGAAAAAAAACGTTGACCACGAGATAAGTCACGACCAGGGCGACTACCAAGCCACCGAGGAAATAGTAGACGGGACGAACACCGATATCCCGGCGCTCGTAGTCGGCGTGTCCGTTGGTCTTCTCGGGATGGATGTCGTTCGTCATGCGTTCTCCGGAATTCCAGGCGGATGCGTGGAATGGGGATCGAAAACGTCGTTGGCCGAGACATCGTAAGCGGGCAACAGCGGGAGAGCAGCAAGATTGCGACAAAAGAAGAATATCCAGATGCTGCCGATGGCAATGGGCACAACAATATCGGCGATGGTAACGCTGAAATTGATCGAGAAATTTGGCTCGATGTTCCAGAAGAGATCAACGTAGCGCATGCACAGGAGCCAACCCCCTAGCCAGACGAGTTTGCGAATGTTTCGCTTAAAGGGGCGCGAGAGCAGGATGACGAATGGGATGACGAAGTGGAAGAAAGCCAGGAATACTGCCACCCAACCCCATCCGTGGTTGATGCGCTTCAGGTAGAACGTGATTTCGGTGGGCAGATTGCCGGCCCAGATGATGAGCCACTGCGAGAAGTTGAAGTAGGCCCAAACCATTATGAAGGTGAGTGTCCACTTGCCGTGGTCTTGAACGAAGTCGGGCCGCAGCATCTCAGACATGGGCTTGTAGTCATACAGAATGCGTTCGACAACGATGGCGAAGCACATGGCGGCCAGGACTTCGCCGATGAGGATGATCAAGCCGTAGATCGTCGAGATCCAACTGGGATCCAGCGACATCACCCAGTCGATGGCGGCGAAGGAGATGGTGAAGGCGTAAAGGATCAGACCCGGACCGGCGACTGCTTTGAATTTCTGTGTGTTGTCGGGTGCATTGGGATTGTCGGTTTGTTTCGACCACAGAGAGAGCAGAAACGACAGCAGGTTCCAGATCGCAAGATAGATGACGGCGCGGATTATGAAGCCGGAGGGGTTAAGGTATGCGTCCTTGATAAAAGCGTGCTTCTCGAGATGGGCCTTGATGTTTTTATCTGCGATCGCATCGAGGGGCTTCAGCCATGGATACATCTGGTGATTCAGCACGCCGATGATGATCGGGATGAAGAGGATCGCCATGATGGGCAGCGTGCGCATGGCAGCACCCAAGATGCGGCGGATGACCGTGCCCCATCCCCCGCCGGTTAGGTGACGAATCATGACGATCGCCATGGAGCCAAGCGCGACGCCGAGCCAATCCATGTAGCCGAGCAGGTAGCCGCGGTAGAACTGTTCGGGGCGCGTGAACGCGAGAGCAAGAGCGCCGAGGCTGAAGACTACGCCGACGATGAGGGCTCGCTGGCCGATCCTTTTGACGATCGGGGGCGCCGAGAGATCGAGTTGTTTCGGCGCGGCGCTCACTTCTGACCTTCTTTATTCATTTCAGATTCTTGTTTCGGCGCGAGGATCGGCGGGGTTGCCCCGGATCCGGGTTCGCGGAATGTCGGAGGCTCGGAGGGAACCTTCTGATCCGGAGGCACGTCGGCCATGGTTGCGTCCTGGCTGAGTTGCAGGGCACGGATGTAGGCGACGATGTCCCAACGGTCCTGCGTGGGAATCTGCGAAGCGTAATCGGGCATGATGCCGAAGCCGTTGCTCATGACATCGAAGAAGTATCCGAGCGGAGCCTTCTGTAAACGGACGATGTGGAATGACGGAGGCTTGCGGGCGAATCCGCGGGACGGGACGAAGCCGTTACCGTCTCCTACGCGGGAGTGGCATGGAGCGCAATAGATGTTGTAACGCTCCTGTCCGCGCTCGAGAACTTCTTTGGTGACCGCGAAGGGCATCACGTTGCCGGGATTGTCGCCGATCTTGCCGGTGTAGAAGTAGGTATCTTCGTGCAACTGGCCGCGAGCGACCGTGCCTTCGACCAAGGGACGGGCGGAACGGTGGTCGGAGTAGAAGTCGCTGTAGGAGAGGGGATTCTGGCGCGGCTGGACGTGCATGTCGAGGCGGCAGGCGGAGGTGAGGGCAAGCAAGAGCAGTAGCGCTGCAAAGGAAACCGCTGTCGAGCTTTGCTCGACCGGACAGCCGGGGGCGGCTGTCCCCACATTTTCATTCCCTGCTACACGGGCATTGCCGCTGGCTCGATCCATTTGACGGAGGAGGCGCATTAGCTTGGCACCTCCGAGATGGAGCGCGGGGCCAGGGTTTCAAGGAAGCTGCGGGTTTCGAGCGAGCTGTACTTCTTGTCGGACGAGAACACGATCAGGAAGAAGCGGTCTTTCGATGCCAAAGCGAAGCGCGGAACGTTGAACACCGGGTGATACGGCATGGGAAGGCCGTTGAAGGCCAGCATGCCTAGCACGGCGGAGATCCCGGCGAACAGAATTGTCATTTCAAACGTGATCACGATGAACGCGGGCCAGGAGTGCGGAGGTTTGCCGCCGATATTGAGGGGATAATCGACGGCGGACATCCAGTATTGCATCAGGTAGCCGGTGCAGCCACCGATCATGCCGCCGATGAGAACCGTGAGCGGGATTTCGTCGAAGTGCATTCCGATTTCTTCGGCGAGGCCTTCGATCGGGAATGGGCTGTAGGCGTCGATCTTCTTGTAACCGGCCTCACGAGTTTTCCTGCCAGCATCGACGAGGGCTTGTGCCGAGTCGAATTCTGCCATGAGGCCGTAGATGGGATCGCGCTTCGCCATTATTCTTTCACCTCCGCTTCGGGCAGGAGGGTGCGCATTTCAAAGATCGAGATGGCCGGCAGCAGGCGCAGGAACAGGAACATGGCCGCGAGGAACATGCCGATCGTACCGAAGTAAGTCATGTAGTCCCAGCGCGTGGGATAGTACATGCCCCAGGACGAGTTCAGGAAGTCCCGGTGGAGGCTGACCACAACGATGATGAAGCGCTCCAGCCACATGCCCACGAGAATGACAAGCGAGATGAAGAAGAGGGCTATCGGGCTTGTGCGCAGTTTTCGAATCCACAGCACCTGCGGAATAAAGATGTTGCAGGAGAGAAGCGACCAGTACCAGAAGGCGTAGGGCCCGTGCAGGCGATTCCACAATGTGAAGGCGTCGTAGGGATCGCCGCCGTACCATCCCATGAAGGCCTCGATGCCGTATCCATAGGCAACGATAAGGCCGGTGGCAAGCATGACCTTCGCGGAATTCTGCAAGTGCCGTTCGGTGATGAAATCTTCGAGGCCGTAAATCTTGCGGATCGGAATGGCGAGCATCAGCACCATGGCGAAGCCGGAATAGATAGCGCCAGCGACGAAATAGGGCGGAAAGATGGTGGTGTGCCATCCGGGAACGATGCCGACTGCGAAATCGAAGCTGACCACAGTGTGGACCGAGAGCACGAGCGGTGTGGCGAGTCCGGCGAGCAGCAGGTACATCGTCTCGTAGCGATGCCAGTGGCGGGCCGAGCCGCGCCATCCGAACGAGAGCATGCCGTAGATCATCTTGATCCAACGCTTCTCGGAGCGGTCGCGGAGCGTGGCGAAGTCGGGAATGAGTCCGGTGAACCAGAACAGAGCCGAGATGGTGGCGTAGGTCGAGACGGCAAAGACGTCCCACATGAGCGGGCTGCGGAATTGCGGCCACACGCGCATGGTGTTGGGATAGGGGAAGAGCCAGTAGGCAAGCCAGGGACGGCCTACGTGGACCGCGGGGAAAATTCCGGCGGCGGCTACTGCGAACAGCGTCATGGCTTCGGCAAAGCGGTTGATCGAGTTGCGCCAGGATTGACGCAGCAATAATAGGATGGCGGAGATCAGGGTGCCGGCGTGACCGATGCCGATCCACCAGACGAAGTTAACAATGGCGAAGCCCCACCCGATGGGGATGGTGACGCCCCAGATGCCGACGCCCTTGAGGAACAGGTACCCGAGGGCGAAGAGCAGCATCATCGTCATCATGAAGGCGATGCCGAAGCCGATGAACCATCCGTTGGTCGCCGGGCGCGTGAGAACAATGGCGCTGATTTTTTCGGTGACCGTTCCGAAGGTATGGCCGGGTTCAATGACCGGGGCGCGTTCGAGATCGGTCGACGATTTGTATTGCTCGTTCATGCTTTCACAATCAATGTCATCGTGATGCTTTCAAAATCAAGCTCATCATGCATGCTTCAAAATCATGTCATCGTGAGGAGGGCGCAAGCCCTCCGAGCGACCTTACGACTTACGCGAGCGGGATGCGGTCGATGGGAAGGTCCGCACTGCCTGCAGCATGGGATTTCCCATCCACTGCATAATTGGCGTTCGTCCGACGTAAGGTCCCTCGTGCCGGCTTCGCCGGCTCACAGGATGACAAGATGACATTATTAATTCTCCAACTCAGGAACTCTCCAGCTCCGGGTTCGGATTTCTAACTTCTGCTAAGTACGTGGTGCGCGGGCGCGTGTTTAGTTCGCCCAGCAGGCTGTAGTTTCTGGCCTGCGCTTTCCACTTGGAAACGTTGCTGTTGGGATCGTTGATGTTGCCGAAGACGATGGCGTCGGCCGGGCAGGATTGCTGGCAGGCCGTCTGCAATTCGTCTCCGATGAGTTTTTCTTTGCCAGCTCGTACCGACTGCGTCTCGCAGTCGATGCGGCGCTCGTTGATGCGCTGGATGCAGTAGGTGCACTTTTCCATGACGCCGCGGCTGCGCACGCTAACGTCGGGATTCCGCATCATCTTATATTGCGGGGTATCCCAGTCCTGAAAGAGCAGGAAGTTGAAGCGGCGAACTTTGTAGGGACAGTTGTTGGAGCAGTAGCGCGTTCCCACGCAGCGGTTGTAGATCATGTCGTTGAGACCTTCGCTGGAGTGGTTGGTCGCGCCCACCGGGCAAACAACTTCGCAGGGAGCGTTCTCGCAGTGCATGCAGGGGACGGGCTGGAAGAACGCCTTGGGATTTTCGCGGTCGCCCTGATAGTAGGCGTCGATACGAATCCAATGCATGTGACGACCGAGGAGAGTCTGCTCCTTGCCGACTACGGCGATGTTATTTTCCGACTGGCAAGCCACGATGCAGTTGTTGCAGCCTACGCACTTGTTGAGATCGATGGCCATGCCCCAGGCGTAGGTTTCTTTTTCGTATTCGTAGTTGGGGTAGAGCGTGACGTCTTTTGCAACTTCCTCTTCCTGCGCGAACTTCGGCTCTCCTTTGTATTTTCCGAGCCTGGTTTCGCGGACTAGCGGGCGGTAGCCGCCGTCGGGGGTCTCCATGGACTGCATGCCTTGGGTGGAGGCGAGTTCGTACTTGGCGCCGGTCTTGGTGATCTTTACACCCGAGGCGATCCACGGGGCGGCCGTGGTGCGGAGTTCGTAGGCATTGAAGCCCTGCTCGGAGCCGACGCGTCCGGCGCGCTTCCGGCCGTAGCCAAGCGTGATGGTGATGGAGTTGTCGGGATGTCCGGCTTGGATCCAGACGGCGCCTTGGACTTTCTTGCCGTTCAGTTCGAGTTCGACAACATCTTTCGCCGCGAGTTGCAAGCGCTCGGCCATCTTGGGGCCGATTTGGACGGCGTTGTCCCAGGTAAGCTTCGACATCGGCTTGGGGAGTTCCTGGAGCCAGCCGTTGTTGGAGAATTGTCCGTCGTAGATGGTGGGGTCGCGGCGGATGTTGAGCTCGATGGCGCTGGGGTCGGCTTTTGTCTCGGCAGTTTCCGCGGGATTTCTCGCTGCAACCGATTTTGGCGCGAATGCCGTGCCTTCGATCCAGCCATCATGCAGCGACTTACGCCAGAACTGCTCGAAGTCGGCGCCAGTGTGCTGTTTCTGCCAATAGGAGCGGACGAGTTCGTATCCCGTAGCGTCGGCCTGACCGGACAGGAGGGCAACGAATTCGGTGGCGCTCTTGCCGTTGTAAAGAGGAGCAATCAGCGGCTGGATGATGCTGACCGTGCCATCGTAGGCGCGGGCATCGCCCCAGGATTCCAATTCGTGCGTGGCGGGGACGTGCCATTGGCAGAGTTCGGCGGTTTCGTCCTGATAGAGGCCGTAGTGAACCCGCATTGGAACCTTGTTGCTTTTCAGCAGGCTGGCGAAATTCAGATCGGCGGGAGCATCGTAGGCCGGGTTGCCGCCGAGGATGATCAGCAGGTCAACCTTGCCCGCATTCATGTCGGCCACGAGCTCTTTGATCGAATCGTCCTGATTGATCGGATTCGCATCGACTGGGTCGGAGTAGAAGACAGTCTTGCCGACATTGCCCTGCGCCTGATTTAGCGCTTGAGCGAAGGCATGCAATGTCGGTGGTTGGTGATCGCCAGTGATGATTATGCTTGTGCCGCGAGGGTTCTTAAGCTGCTCTTGAAGGGCAGCCATAAAGGTGAACTGTTCCTCTGTTAGTCCGGCATTCGTGACGACCGGATTGTGACTTCCCACTTCGCGCAGTGGATGGCCACCCACGACCAAGAGCTGCATAAACTTCTCGATATCACTGGCCTTCACCGGCAGCCGATGATCCGCCTTCGCTCCCGTTGAGCTTGGCGTGCTCTCGATGACGTACAAGCGATTCATGTTGCCGCTGTCGGGATTGCGGCGGCTTGCGAAGTCGCGGATGTAGCGCGTGTTGCCGGGGAATCCTGCGTAGAGGAAGTCGGCATCAAGCGAGACGATGACGTCGGCTTTCGAAAAGTCGTAGCGGGTCTCAACGGGCTGTCCGAAGGCCATCTTGGCGCCTTCGAGAACATTGTCGCGATTGACCGGCTCGTAGACGTGCCACTTGGCTTGCGGATAAATCTTGAGGAAACTCCGCAGCTGATCAGCAAGCGTGGGTGAACTGGTCGTCGTCGTGAGAATGCGGATGCCTGCGCCTTGCAGGGATTTTTGCGCGCTCAACGGGCCGCGGATGGCACTTAAGAACGCTTGCCATGAGCGGACGTCGCCCATCGACGTAACGGTTTGCGAGCGGTCGGGATCGTAGAGGCCGAGGATCGAGGCCTGCGTGAAGATGTCAGTGCCGCCCATCGACGCGGGATGCAGATCGTTGCCCTCGATCTTCGTCGGACGTCCGAGGTGGCTTTCTACCAGGACCGGGTTGGCGTATCCGCCGAGCGTTACTGCCGTGGCATAGTACATCGGCTTGCCCGGGATGACATTCTCCGGCTGGCGAACGTAGGGGACGATGGGCTCGAGCGGGAGTTTGACGCATCCGGTCATGCCGGCAAGGCCGAGCGAGGCGCCCATGACTTTGAGGAATCCGCGGCGCGAGACGGTGTCGAGCCATTCGGAAGCGCCTTTGGGGAATTCGCGGTGCAGGGCTTCCTGGAAGGCGGGGCTGCCGGCGAGTTCTTCGAGCGAGCGCCAATATTCGGGGCCGGTTTTTTCCGCCTTGTCGTGAGCGGTGGCGGCATCGATTCTCTCGCGGACGGTGCCCAAGTCGAGCTTCTTGGTGGGGCAGATATCTTCGAGTTTGACGAACTGCGATTTGTTGTCTGTCGTCATTCTGGCAACGGTGCCGTCCCTACGGGACTCGTTTCATTTCTTGCAGCTCTCCCGGCACTCCCGTGCCCTGCTTTCACATTTCGCCGCTATGCGGCTTGGTCGTGTCGGGCCGGCTCTGCCCTGACATACTTCGCTTCTTTCGCCCCTTCGGGGCTTGCGCTTCTCTGCTTTGCGTCCCACGGCTTGCGCCGTGGGCTGTATTCTTTCGCCGCTTCGCGGCTTTTTCTCTGCCGCTATCAACGGGCGACTGCATCGGCAGCATCTCACAAAACCTTGTCGAGCTTCGTTCGACGGACAGCCGATGGCGGCTGTCCCCACATAACACCTCCGACTTCCTGAAACCGAACAACTATCTGTGACAGGTGCTGCAACTCGTTATATCGCTGACGCCGATCTGGCCGTCGGAAGTTTTTATTCTTCCGTCGCGAACCTGATATTTGGTGATCAGGTATGCGCCGAGGGAATCCTGATCGGTGAAAACCCGGCCGTCCACACTGACGGGGTTGGCCGTCGTGGGTGGTTGGTAGCGCATGTTGAAAACTTGATCGCGTGGGCGGAGATTCTTGCCAGGATCGCGATGGCATCCCAGACACCACTCCATCTGCAAGGATTCCGCCTGGTACATCAGGGGCATCTGGTCGACCGGGCCGTGGCAGGTGTTGCAGCCGACGCCCTTGGTGACATGAATGCTGTGATTGAAGTAGACGAAGTCGGGGAGCTGGTTGACGCGGGTCCACTGCAGCGATTCGCCGGAGCGGTAGCTGGCGCGGACGGGCTCAAGGAGCTCGGCGTTGGTCCAGATCTGAGAGTGACAATTCATGCACGTCTTGGTTGGAGGGATTCCGGCGAAGCTGGAGGTCTCGACCGAGGTGTGACAGTAGCGGCAGTCGATGCCGAGTCCGGCGACATGATGCTGATGGCTGAATGGGACCGGCTGCGGCTTGCGGACGCCGGCATAGGTCACAAAGGGAGAGCCCTGCACGATGTAAATGACTCCGCCCAATGCCGTAACAATGAATACTGCGCCGAAAATGGTGGCGCGGGAAAGCGTATTCGTGCTGCGATGGAAGATCTGCGACATTCTCTTATGAAGATCTAGCGAAGAGACCCGGCGGAGCTCTGTTGCTTGGCTCGTCCGCTCAGTGCGTCAGTTTAAGTTCCGAGTAAGAAAACCACCCACAGGTTTTCGAGTTGGTTGCGAAACAGAGAATTATAAATATTTCGAGAAGCTTTGTCGCGGGTTTTTGAAAATTCGCGATAGAAAAAAATTATGAAGCGTATGAAGTGAATGTTGCTAAAAAATGTTGAGTTTTTCAACTCTCACCGGCTTGTCATTGCTGAGCAAAGCAAAGAACCCATGTCTGTCATCCTGAGCGGAGTGGCTGGGAGCGAAGCGACGCAGACACGTAGTCGAAGGATCCCTACCCTGATGCTGCGGCGGAAACGTAGGGATCCTTCGACTTCGTTGACGACCGCTTCGCGGATGTCAACTACGCTCAGGATGACAAATACGGGATGCGGTCAGCGGAGATTCATTACCAAGAGCTTTGGTTCGGTCATTTCTTCGATGGCGTAACGGAGGCCTTCGCGGCCAAGGCCGGAATCTTTTACGCCGCCGTAGGGCATGTGATCGATGCGGAAGGACGGGACGTCACCGGCAATGACGCCGCCGACTTCGAGTTCTTCGTAAGCCTGGAATAGCAGCTTGGCGTCGCGAGTGAAAACGCCGGCCTGCATTCCGTAGGCCGTGTTGTTGACCTGGCGCAGGGCTTGGTCGAAATCCCGGTAAGGCTCGACGCTGACGACGGGGCCGAAAATCTCCTGGCAGTTTACTTTCATGTCGGACTTGGTGCCGGTCAGTACCGTGGGCTCGACAACTAAGCCATTGCGGCGGCCTCCGCAAAGGAGGCGGGCTCCGGCGCGGACGGCTTCGTCGATCCAAGCGACGGTGCGGATCGCGTCGCTTTCGCGGATGAGCGGGCCGACGTCAGTGGACTCGTCGAGCGGATCGCCGGCCTTAAGTTGCTTAACGCCCTCTACTAGAAGGTCGGTGAATTTTCCATAAACGGAGTGCTCGACCAGGATGCGCTGGACGGAGATGCAGGTTTGGCCGGCGTAGGCGAAACCTCCGGTGACGCAGCGATCGGCGGCGTAGGCGAGGTCGGCGTCGCTGTGGACAATGACTGCAGCATTGCCGCCGAGTTCGAGGACCACTTTCTTCTTTCCGGCGCGGCGTTTGATGTCCCAGCCAACAGGGACACTGCCGGTGAAGCTGATGAGCTTGATACGGTCGTCTGTGACAACAAGACCGGCATCTTCGTTGGAGAGAGGAAGGACGTTGAGGCCTCCGTCGGGCCATCCGGCCTGCTGCACGCATTCGGCGAGAAGCAGCGAGCAGAGCGGCGTCTGCGGCGCGGGCTTGAGGACCATGGGGCACCCGGCAGCGATGGCCGGAGCGACCTTGTGAGCGACGAGATTGATGGGGAAATTAAATGGAGTGATGCCGGCGATGGGGCCAAGTGGAAAACGGCGTACGATGCCCCAGCGTCCGGCCGTGAATTCCTGCCAGTCGAGAGGCAGAAACTCGCCGTAGATGCGGGTACTTTCCTCGGCGGCCACGTTGAAGGTGAAGATGGCCCGCTCGACTTCGATGCGGGCGGCCTTGATGGGCTTGCCGGCTTCTTGCGCGAGAGTGCGGGCGAATTCTTCCTTGCGCTCAGTCATGAACGCGGAGATCTGGCGAAGGACGCGCTGGCGCTCGAAAGCGGGGAGACGCCGGGTCGTGCCGAAGGCTTTGACGGCGGCGGCGATGGCGGCCTCGGCGTGTTCTTTGCGGCCTTGCGTGACGCGGCCGATCAGGCTTCCGTCGTAGGGGGAGCGGATTTCCACCAGGTCGCCGTCCTGTTGCCATCGTCCGTCCACGAAGAAGCCGTGAGTCGCAACAGGCGCGATCGTCATCTCTGCCATTTTTACTTGCTCCCAGAAAACGACTTTTCTCATTATAGGACTTTTTGGTTGAGCTGAAACAAAGGCGGAAACCACGAAGGGCACGAAGGTTCACAAAGGAAATACTGGTGCCCTTACAATGTTGTCCGGCGATGAATGCTCCCATGACCATTTCTGAACTTTCGCAGCGGATCCGACTGCGAGAGATTTCTCCTGTCGAGGTCGCGCGGGAGTGCTTACGGCGGACTGAAGAGCTCAATCCTCGCTTCAATGCGTTTATCAAGGTGATGGCGGAATCGGCTCTGGCAGAGGCGCGCGACGCCGAGGAAGAGATTTCACAGGGAAAGTGGCGGGGGCCGTTGCACGGAATTCCGATTGCGCTGAAGGATTTGATTGATACCGCGGGAGTGCGGACGACGTCGGCGAGTGCGTTGCATAAGGATCGCGTTCCGCGGGAAGACGCGGAAGTCGTCCGAAAATTGCGCGCGGCCGGAGCGGTGATCGTTGGCAAAAATAACCTGCATGAGTTCGCCTATGGTGGGAGTTCTCTGATCAGCCATTTTGGGGATGTTCACAATCCGTGGGACGTGAAACGGATTGCCGGGGGATCTTCGGGAGGGTCGGCGGCTTCAGTTCCGGCGGGGATGGCGTGCGCTGCGATTGGAACGGACACGGCGGGATCAATTCGCGAACCGGCGGCGCTATGCGGATGCGTGGGGATTAAGCCGACGCATGGTCGGGTTTCGAGCCGCGGGATGATTCCACTTTCGACATCGCTCGATCATGTGGGGCCGCTGGCTGCGAGCGTTGAGGATGCGGCGATCGTGTTGCAGGCGATCGCGGGATATGATTCGGGCGACATCCCTTCGGCCGAGGTTGCCGTTACAGATTACGTTTCCATCTTGAGCGAAGGCGCGAAAGGATTGCGAGTGGGTGTGCCGAGGGCGTATTTCTTTGACGATCTTGATCCGGAGGTGGCGTCTGCGATGGAGCATGTGTTGACGGGAATCGCGACTCTGGGTGCACATATTAAGGAAGTGCGGCTCGAGGTGCCGACCGACCGGACGTTGCAGGCGGCGGAGGCGTACGCATACCACGCGGAAGATGTGGCCAAGCATCCAGAGTTGTATCAGGCAGAGACGGTGCGACGGATTCGAACGGGAGAGAAGGTCACGGCGGCGGAGTATATGCAGAAGAGGCGCGAGTTGGAAGTGGCCCGGCGCAACATTCGTGATGTATTTGCCGAGGTGGATTTGCTGGTCACGCCCACTACACCGCTACCGGCTCCGACGATAGCGGAGCTGACGGCTAACGCGGACTCGCTGCGTCCAGCGGAGTTGAAGCTGTTGCGGAATACTCGGCCGTTTAACGTGTGGGGATTGCCCGCGATCTCGGTCCCCTGCGGGTTCACGCAAGGCGGGTTGCCGATTGGATTGCAGATTGCGGGGCCTCATTGGCGCGAGGATCTGGTACTGCGACTTGCTTATGCTTATGAGCAGGCTACGGCTTGGCATAAGCGAGTTATACCGGGGTTGTAAAGGACGGCGCGATTTCGCGGTCTGAGGTGCGGTGCGCTCGGCTTCGCCTTCGCTCGACAGCCGAGGCGGCTGTCGCTACGTGACCAATAACGGTGTTAGACGTCTAAGCTGGCATAGATTTGTGATAACGAACGCAGTCATTTCTCTGGCTGCCTGCCTGGAGTTCCACATGAAACGAATCGAAACGTTTTCAAAGAGTGTCTTGGCGTGTCTGGTCTTCTGTACCCTAAATGCGGTCGCACAGAATGCGTCCATCCAAGAGATTCACGGGATTGCGGTCGAAAACATCGCCCGGTCGGTGAGGCCGGGGGATGATTTTTACCGGTTCGCGAATGGCAACTGGATCAAGCGCGTTGAGATTCCGCCGGACCGGGCGGTCATGAACGTTTGGACGAAACTGGATGATCTGAGCAGTCAGCGCACGGCGGACCTGATTAAGGATCTTGCTACTTCGAATCCGCCGGCAGGATCGAATTTGCGCAAGGTGGCGGACCTCTTCAATTCGTATATGGATGAGGCGGCGATCGAGGCGAAGGGGCTAACTCCGGTAAAACCGCACCTGAATGCCATAGCGGCCATTCGCGACAGGAAACAACTGGCGCACGCGCTGGGAGAAACGCTGCGCGCCGATGTGGACGCACTGAACAACACGAACTATCACACTCCAAATCTTTTTGGGCTGTGGGTAGCGCCGGGGTTCAACGACTCTGACCACTACACGCCCTACCTGATGCAGGGCGGGCTGCAGCTAGCGGACCGCGAGTATTACACCTCGAACAGTGAGAGCATGCGGAAGGTGCGCGCGAAATATCAGCCGCACGTAGCCGCCATGTTGAAGCTGGCTGGATTTTCCGATGCGGATGCACGCGCGGCTCGCATCCTGGAACTCGAGACCGCAATCGCGAAGACGCATCGCACGCTGGCCGAAAACGAAGACATCCAGAAGGCGAACAACACCTGGAGGCGCGCGGAGTTTACGGCGAAGGCTCCGGGGCTCGACTGGGATGAGTACTTCAAGGGCGCCGGGCTGAGCCGTGTGGAGAGTTTTATCGTGTGGCAGCCCGAGGCGTTTCAGGGAGAGTCGGCGCTGGTGGCGTCGAGTCCGCTTGAATCGTGGAAGGATTGGCTCGCGTTTCATTTGATCGAGGCGCATGCGGGAGTTCTGCCGAAGGTGTTCGCGGCGGAGAGGTTCGCATTCTTCGGGAAGGAATTGTCGGGCGTGCAGCAGCAGCGTCCGCGATGGGAGCGGGGTGTATCGGTTGTCAACGGATACTTAGGCGACGCCGTTGGACAGGTATACGCGCAGAAATATTTTCCGCCGGAGGCCAAGGAGAAGGCACAGAAGATGGTGGCCGAGTTGATCGCGGCGTTCCGCAAGCGGATTGACGTGCTCATCTGGATGAATCCGTCGACGAAGGCCGAAGCGGAAGCGAAGCTTTCGACGCTGTACGTTGGCATTGGGTATCCCGAGACCTGGCACGATTATTCGAATTACGAAGTGAAGCCGGACGATATTTTCGGCAACATATGGCGGGGAGATCTGTCGGAATACCAGCGGCAGGTGGCGCGGCTCGGGAAGGCGGTCGACCGGAAGGAATGGTCGATGACCCCGCAGACGGTAAATGCGGTGAATCTGCCACTGCAGAACGCGTTGAACTTCCCTGCTGCGA
Organism: uncultured Acidobacteriota bacterium; assembly: GCA_963836945.1. GTDB lineage: Bacteria > Acidobacteriota > Terriglobia > Terriglobales > Acidobacteriaceae > Sulfotelmatobacter. The sequence goes on along the minus strand of CAWILL010000009.1, from coordinate 336,316 downwards.
TTCTTCAGCCTCCGTTTTACGATCCCGAGGCTCCGGCGGCGGTGAATTATGGAGCGATCGGATCGGTGATCGGACATGAGATCAGCCATACCTTCGACACAGAAGGAAGCGCATTTGATTCGAAAGGGCGGGTGCGGAACTGGTGGACGCCGGAGGATCTGAAACACTTTGAAACGGCGACTGCGAAACTTGCGGCACAGTACGACACTTACAAACCATTTCCGGATTTGGCGGTCAATGGAAAGCAGACGCTAGGGGAGAGCATTGCAGACCTGGCCGGACTGTCAGCGGCATACGACGGTTATAAAGCTTCGGGACAAGTGGCTCCGCCGGTCGATGGATTCACCAGTGATCAGCAATTCTTTATCTCCTTCGCGCAGAACTGGGGGGAGAACGTACGCGAGGCTACGCTGCGCCAGTTGGTGATGACCGACGGGCACCCTCCCGGGGAGTATCGTGCGGATACGGTGAGAAACATCGATGCGTGGTACTCGACGTTTGAGGTGAAGCCGGGAGAGAAGCTATATCTGGCGCCGCAGGAGAGGGTCAGGATCTGGTAGAGGCAAGGCTTCCAGATCAGGGGGCAGGGGACAGGGGGCAGTTTCGGTCCGGAACTTCGAAACCTTTAGTTCGCGGTTGTCACGATCGCGCTGATGTCTTTTAGAAGCTTTTCAGCGGCTTCGCCGGGATCCTCGGTGGCGAAGTGGTCATCCAGTGTAAGGATCTGCACGTCAGGAACGATTTCCTGGAAAGCCTGACGGAGCGGCTTACCGCGTACGATCTGTATGCGCGAAGAGACGACCGCCAGCTTCGCCTTGGTCGCTTTCAACAGGATGGGGGAGTCGTCGATCGCAGTGGTGGTCAAGGCATTGAATCCGGCACCGCAGAGAATTTCCCTCAGGAAAGCACAGACATCGAGTGACGCGTAGACGCAAACCACGCGGGGGCGAGCGTCGCCGGTTTTTCCGCGCGAGTAGCGAGAACCGAGATAAGCCGCTGTGATGGCTTCTTCCATGCAATCGTAGGTTTCGAACTGTGAGATCAAGTGGGTAAGTTCGAGGACTTTGCGGATTTTTGGAGTTAGACCGCAGAGCTTTAGGTCACCGCCCTTGGCGCGCGCGGCCTGCACGAGGCGCATGATGGCGCCGAGTCCGCTGCTGTCGATGAACTCGACCTTTTCCAGTTGCAGCACGACATCGCCATATTTTTCAATGGCGTCCTGCACGTGCGAGTGCAGACTGAAGACTTCGTTTCCGGACACGAGGCGGCCGCAGCATTGGACCACGAAGACTTCGCCGATCGGCCGCGTTTCCAGGCGTAGCTGCAATGGCCCTCCTTAAATTGGCGGGAATGTTACGTGAGCAGGACCGGCAAGTCAACGACACTGAAGCCACCGTGATGGATGCAAGCTAAAATTCCAACCGCCTCGTAAGAGCGCGAACGGAGGCCGCTATCATGATCTCCGGGGAGAGAGATACCGCCGCTTAACCGACCTTCCCGGGAATCGATTGGTAGGCGCCTAATTAATTGTTATGGATAACTCGCCGCTAACCTGCCACGCCGCTATAATGCGTTGTTAGAAATGGCATGGAGGCCGGCAGCCGTCCCGGCCACGTCCACCAAATCTCCCCCAGGGACCCATGATCGGCAAGTCACTCCGCTCGTATCGCATCGAGGCCAAGTTGGGAGCCGGCGGTATGGGCGTGGTGTACAAAGCCGTTGATTCCCGTCTCGGGCGAACTGCCGCGATCAAAATCCTTTCCACCGCCGCTCTCAGTGCAGAGAGGGAACGTCGCTTTGTTCAAGAAGCGAAGGCAGCCTCTTCTCTGAACCATCCGAACATCGTCACGATCTATGACATTGATACGCAGGATGTCGATGGCAAGCCCCTGCAATACATTGCGATGGAGTATGTGGCGGGTGAGACCCTCGACCAACTGATCGGGAAGAAGGGGCTGCGAATCCGCGATGTCCTGAAATACGCCATACAGATCGCGGACGCATTGGCCGCGGCTCACGCTGCTGGGATCGTGCATCGCGATCTTAAGCCGTCGAACGTAATTGTCACTCCTCAAGGCGTCGTCAAGATCCTGGATTTCGGATTGGCTAAGCTGACTGAAGCGGGCGAAGCCGATGCTTATGCCGAAACCATGCACGGCGAGGGATCGCCTCTCACCGAGGAGGGAACGATCCTTGGAACGGTCGCTTATATGTCTCCCGAACAGGCAGACGGCAAGAAGGTCGACAGCCGTTCTGACGTTTTTTCCTTCGGGTCGGTAGTGTACGAAATGGCGACAGGCCAACGTGCTTTCTCGGGCGGGTCCAAGCTATCGTCGCTCTCGGCTGTGCTTTTCAAAGATCCCCAGCCCGCCTCGCAGGCTGTTTCTGACATCCCACCGGAGCTTGATCGGATTATTGCGCGATGCTTGAAGAAGGATCCCGAGCGCCGTTGGCAGACGATGGCCGACGTGAAGGTGGCGCTGGAAGAGTTGCGCGAGGAATTGGACTCCAGCAACTTGGCACATGCGATTCCAACTCCCGCCGTGCGCCGGACATCGCGGGCACGAGTCTGGACAGGCTTGGGCGTGCTGGCTGGAGTCCTGCTTGGAGTTGCGCTGCAGATCTCGTATCAGCGGGCATACTCCCGGCCAGCGGAGCCGCCCTCGTTCCAGCGCCTGACGTTCCGCCGCGGCGACGTCACCTCGGCGAAGTTCGCTCCGGGCGAGACCGTTGTCTATAGCGCCGAGTGGGACGGCGCCCCATCCACTCTATTTTCCGCCCAGCCTGGCAATCGTGAAGCGCGGGCACTGGCGCTGCCCAGTGCGAGAGTCCTTGCGATCTCGCCGAGTGGGGAGATGGCAATCCTGTTAGGCGGCGAAGATGTTGGCACACTGGCGCGCGTGCCATTTGGTGGCGGATCGCCACGACAGGTGCTGGAAGGCGTGAGTGGCGCGGATTGGGGCCCGGATGGAGACTCGCTCGCTGTGGTGCGCGCAGTCGGCGGAAAGTTCCGGCTAGAGTATCCCATCGGCACCGTGCTGTACGAAACTGAGAAGCGCCCGTCGATGATGCCGCGAGTATCGACCGACGGGAAGCTGGTGGCGTTTTTCGATTTCGATGTCGAAGTCGGCGACTACTCTCTGTGCATCGTCGGTTCGAGCCATCCGCGGCAGGTTTTGTCGCACGGGTGGCGTGCCATCGGAGCCTTGAATTGGTCTCCGGATAATCGTGAGGTTTGGTTCTCTGGGGGACAACTCGGCGGCGATCCCGCTCTCTTCGCGGTTACTCTCTCGGGCGTCCAGCGGCTGGTCACGCAGACTGGTGGAATTATCGTGATGCAAGATGTGGCCCGCGACGGCCGCGTCTTGCTGAGTACGGTCAACTCACGCCTGGGAATTCTCTATCTGCCGCCGAATGGCGGACCGGAACGCGATTTAGCATGGCTGGATTCATCGCTGATCTACGAACTCTCGAACGACGCTCAGTCACTTGTTTTCGTTGAGCTGTCCAATGGTCAGGGCCGCAACTCTGCCATCTACCTGAGAAAGACCGACGGTTCTCCCGCGGTACAACTTGGATACGGGAATAGGCCTTCCCTTTCGCCAGACGGCAAATGGGTAGCATGCATACATCATGAACTCGAGCGCTCCCGGCTGATGTTGCTGCCTACCGGTCCCGGAGAATCGCAGTTCGCAAAGATCGACGGAATGCACTTCGATGGCGTGGAGTGGTTTCCGGACAACAAACGGATTCTCTTCACGGGCAATGAAACGGGACACCCGACACGCTCCTGGATCTATGACCTGGAGACGAACAAGACGTCGCCGGTGACCCCTGAAGGGACGCGAGGGATGCGAGTTTCGCCCGACGGCCAGTGGTTCGTCACCGTGGACCCGCACAGACTCCTATTGACGCCGGTGGGTGGCGGGAATTCCAAGACTGTCGTCGACTTGCAAACCGGAGAGAGCGTCGCGCGGTGGAGTGGGGATGGCCGTTATTTGTTCCTGCAGCAGCGCGAAGCTGCTGGCATCAAGATCAGCCGGTTAGAGATTGCGACGCACCGCAAGGAGACTTGGCTCGTGGTGAAAGTTCCCGAACCGGGAGCTCAATTTTTTGGACCGTTGGCTTTGTCGGCGGACGGCAAGGCATGCGCGGCCACCTTCCAACGCGATCTTGCGAACCTGTTTTTGGTGCGCGGACTGAAGTAACGGGACCTATCGTGGGCAGAGTCAACCGGTATGTCAGGATTTCACTGCCTGCCGGGTAGCTCCGCAGGCGTGGGTGCGAAATAACGCACCGTAACGTCATCGCCGATATGGACGACGCGATGACCAGCGACTGGCTTCCGCTGCGGCTTTGCTGGATAGTTGAAATAGCGGACCGTGACGTCTTCTCCGATGTAATCGACTTCATACTTTCCTACCTGCACACGCTGAAGCCTGGGCATCACAGGTTTCACGGAGAGGTCGACAGCGGTTGCGGCGTTCTCCGGTAGGGCTTCGGCAGCCTTCGAGGGAACCGGTAGATCGATAGCCGCTGATGCGGGTCGAGCAGAAGATTCTGAGGACGAAACCGGGCGGCGACCGTTGTAGGCAATCCAGCAAGTCAACCCCACTGCCATAGCAAGAAATGCCAAAGCTAAGCTCAACTGGCGTTTGTGCCAGGAAACGTCCTCCGCAATCTGCATTTTCATCGCGAGGATGGCTGACTGGCTGCGCATTAGTAATTCCCGGGCCTGCGCCAAGGCGGCGGCGTATCGCGGGCCTAGGGAATTCCTGGGGGATGGGGCGGACAAAGACCCAATCTCGTTCAGTGAACTCTCGCGTTGAACTGCAACCTCTGCAACAGCCTGCGGAGTGATCGGCGGTTGGGTAACCGGCTTCGTTGTCTGTGCAAACGGTTGAGCTTGCAGTATGGCCGCCTCGATCTGTCGCGCTATCAGTTGATAGGTGCGCACCTCGCCGTGCTGGAAGGCATGTGCTTCGCTGAACAGCACTTCGAGTACGCCCGCCAGGCCTCGGACGTCATAAATCGGCAAGATCAGAAGCGATTGGGCACCGAACTGCCGACAAATCGCCGCTTCAATCCGTGTGTCCGTCTCGGCATCCTCGACACGGAGAATCTCGCGGCTTCTGTCGAGGTCAGCGGAGACAGTGAGTGAGGCGGCGACTTGCCGCCCTACGTAGCTTGCGGCACTTCCCGTCCCGGCTCGGTAAGTTAGTTGGCCTCCGTTGAGAAGGGCAACTGCGACTCCAGTGGCGTTGGCAGCGTTTCGAGCACACTCTACCAGGCGGTACATGGCTGCATCCACGTCTGGATCTCCGTTCCTGAGCATCCGTTGGATTTCCATCACGGCGGAGAGCGATTGGCTCTTGATCTGACTCTCCTGAACCGCAAATGCGTTGGCCAAAAGCTGCTGGAACGTGTCCGGATCGACGCTGGAAGGGTTACTCATATCCCTGTTACCGCGGCTGGCGTTGGATACAAACTGCCGTGCTTGGATGCCAGAAGAACAAAGAAAGATGCACCCGCGAATCGGTTAGACGAACCCACCGGCTCAAAGTAAGCGAGGACAGGCCTCGCGACAACTGGTGGTTCTGCCAGCGCGGGCGTTGGTACCCTAATCGCTCACTCGTTGAGCGTGCCTTTGGCGGGCAAGTCATCTTGATCCTGTCCTTCTATTTTAACTATTTTAACGCGCGCGCTTGGGCTTCAGGTTCAACGTACGAATCAGCCGGAACAAGTGGTTGGCGTGCACACCAAGGATTTTCGCCGCTTCGGTGTAGTTTCCATTGGCCTGCTCGATAGCCCGCTCGATCAGCACCTTTTTGGCCTCACGAATGCCCTCTGCCAGTGCATTCACGGGCTGCCCTGACGTGGCAGTTTCCTCCAAAATCGAGTCCGGCAGATCCTCGGCGAGGATTACTTCCGTCGAGCCCAGCACTACCGCCCGCTCGATGGCGTTCTCCAGTTCGCGCACATTGCCAGGCCAGTCATAGCGCGCGAGGCAGGCCTGAGCCTCCGGGGAAATGCCGGCCACCCGGCGTTTCACCTTCTCGCCGTGCTGTGCCGCGAAAAATGCTGCCAGCAGCGGAATATCCTCCCGCCGCTCCCGCAGGGCCGGCATCTGGAGCGACACGACGTTTAAACGGTAATAGAGATCCGAGCGGAACGTTCCGGTGCGCGACGCCTCTTTCAGGTCACGATTCGTCGCAGCGATCAGCCGCACGTCGAGTTTTATGGGGCGTGTACCGCCGACGCGCTCAAACTCCCGCTCCTGCAAAACACGCAGGAGTTTGGCCTGCATAGGAAGCGCGAGTTCCCCGATTTCGTCCAGGAAAACGGTCCCGCCTTCCGCGACTTCCAGCTTCCCTTTCTTTTGAGCGACCGCTCCGGTAAAGGCTCCCCGTTCGTGTCCGAAGAGCTCACTCTCAAGGAGTGTTTCTGTAATCGCTGCGCAGTTGATGGCGACAAACGGCTTGTCGACCCTGGGACTGTTCGTGTGGACGGCCCGCGCGACCAGTTCTTTTCCTGTTCCGCTCTCGCCCGAGATGAGTACCGTCGAATCCCGCCCGGCAACCCGGGAAACGAATTCATAGACTTCGCGCATGGCCTTGCTCTCGCCAACCATGCTGTGATGAATATTCAGTTCCTCGTGCAGGCGGCGATTCTCGCCATCGAGCCTCTCCAGGTGCCGGGCATTTTCGATAGCGAGCGCAGTGATGTTGCCGAGAGTCGTTGCCACTTGTAGAAGATCGGAGTCGAAACGAGAGTCCGGAGAACTGGCTTCGAGGTACATGACTCCAAGCACTTTACCCCGCACTTCAAGAGGCACCGCGAGCACCGAGTGCACCCGGCGTTCAAGCAGGCTTTCCGCTTCGCGGTAGGAGTCGTCACTTTGGACATCGCTCGAAAGCACAGCAAGACTTTCCTTGAGAACGCGGTTCAGGATAGTTTGGCTGGCACGAATCGGCTGGTTGGCTCCCAGGCGGCGGTCGCGACCCAAGATAGAAGAGAATCCGTCGACGCCGTCTTCAGTCAACAGAATGGCGGCCTGATCGGCCGGCACAGCCTCGAGAACAGCCTCCAGTGCTTTTTCCTGTAGAGCGGCCAGGCCGCGCACCGAATTCAAGGTTCGGCTGAAATCCAGCAGCACATTCAGATCGCGGACAGTTCTGGCGTTGGCAGGAAGGGACTCGGCCCGCCGAGGTTGCAGGTAGAGAGCATCCTCTTTTCGCAAAATGACGGTCGCCGCTCCGGGGGCAGGCGTTGCGTCAAGCTGAAAAGAGGCGTCGGTGCTGGATTCACCGCCTGGACCCTGGAACACGAGAACGGAGTTGCCTACCCGGATCTGGTCCCCGGGTACTAGAACTCTCTCCCGAACGGGCACGCCGCTGACGAAGGTGTTGTTGCGACTTTCCAGATCCAGCAAGCGGAAGGCCTCGGATTCCTTGCGGATAATGCAGTGTCGACGCGATACCAGGGAGTCAAGGAGGGATATCTCATTCGAGGGATCGCGGCCGATCGAAAGCTCACCCGCAGCCAGCGAAAAGACCTTCCCCTTCAGGGGACCGCTGACGGCCTCCAGCCGTGCGCCGACGGGAACCGCGGCCTGTTCGCCCAAGTGGCCCATGACGCCATGAGTATACTCGGACGCCCCAGGCTCCGCCGTAACGCACCTAACAGAAAGGTTAGGCCCTCACGTTTTTGTTTGGTACTTCCCGTCCAAACCTCAGGAGTTTTCCGAAGAGCGGAAGCGGCAGAGGGGATTACCCCTTATTTTTCAATGAGCCTCCGGTTGTTACAGAGAAGAGCTGCTTTGTCAAGGATTTGGAACACTGCTTGCTTTACTAAAGTCACTTGCGACGGTCTGAACCGAGCAAGAATTCCCCAGGTCCCAGAGGAGCAAGACAATGACGGTAAAAATGAATGCAAAGCTGGTAGCGAAAATCACGATTCTGACCGCCGTAATGATCGGCACATTCCTGGCAGCGAGCGTTCAACCGGTGCCTTCTGCTGACGGAGGCCCCCTTCTTCTTTGCCCACCGCGAGCAACGACCTGCCAGTCCTCCCTGCCGACGCTACGGAGAGCTAGTTAAGCCGCAGAGTCCAGCGAAACCACCGTCTGGAAAGACGCGAATGAATTTTTTGGGGTCGGCTCCGGTAGGTGCCGACCCTTTTGCTTTTTATGAGAGAACAATCGGACTTAGCGCTTGGAGGAGGCGATGGTAGCCAACAGGCTATCGTCGGCGCCTTTGTCGGTGAGACGCTTGCGGGTGCTGGCGCTCAACGAAAAATCAACTCCGTAGGTGTTAACCAGGCTCGCCATGCGTTTGCTGGTAATCCCGCCGGTAAGTCCGGTTTCCACTTCGCCGACTGAGAATGGCGGCGATTTGTTCGTTTTTGGCTGTCTCGCGATTGTCGTAGATGGGTCGGAGGCATGCCAGTCTGCTTCCTTGACAGAGATTGAGCCCTCGGCGAGCATCTCTGAGAGGTGATTTTGGGCAGTCTGCGCGTGCTTGAGATCTTTATCGCTCTGTTTTGCGGCCTTCCTGTACCACTTCGCCGCTTCTGAGGGATCCTTTTCCGTATTAATCCCTTTCTGATAAAAGTACCCCAGTACAACCTGCGCACCTGCATAGCCCTGGAGTGCAGACTTTTTTAGCCACTCCATTCCTTTGGCGGAGTCCTTGGTGACGCCTTTTCCTTCCGAATAGGCATCGGCCAAATCGAATTGCGCTTTGGCATCTCCCGCCTCGGCCTTGTGGCGAAGTGCATCGAATTCGGCCGTCTGAGCCGAAACCAAGGCGGTCGCCAAGGCAAAGGAGGCGACAAGCATGATGAATTTGGGCCGAAGAAGCATGAGTCAGGTATGACGTTCGTTTACCGAAGCCATTCTCTGCGTTTGCAAGCCCGGTTGGCAAGCTCTTGACATGTGCGGGGTTCTGCATGAGCATTCTTTTCTTGCGTGCTCGCCAGCCCAAGGCTGGATCTGTCAGCGTGAACCGATGAAATATTGTCCCTCGTGCCACAAAACCTATCCGGGTGACTACAACGTCTGTCCGGCAGATCAAACCGGGCTACAGAGTAGCCATGAGTTTCAGCCCGGAATGATCATCCGCAATAAATACGAGATCCTCGCGCGGATTGGCATTGGCGGCATGGGAGCTGTCTACAAAGGGCGGCACGTCACATTCAACGAGTTCTGCGCCATCAAAGTCGTCAATGATTCCATCGCGGGCGATGCGAATTTCCTGCAGCGGTTTCAGACCGAAGCAGTTGTAACCCGAAAACTGCGACATCCCAATGCGGTGCGCGTGGATGACTTCGATTACACAGATGATGGCCGTCCGTTCATCGTCATGGAGTTGGTGGAGGGACGGAATGTTGCAGAAATCCTTCAGGCCGAAGGACCCTTGCGCGTGCCGCGTGCCGTTCGTATCGCCACCCAGGCAGCTCGGGCACTTGGGGCCGCGCATAAACTTGGGTTCGTTCACCGGGACATCAAGCCGGGCAACATTATTCTCACCGTCGATGAACAAGGACAAGAGACGGCCAAGGTCCTCGATTTCGGGATTGCAAAACTTCGCCAGGCTGCAGGAGATGCACAAACGGGAATGACCATGACCGGCATGGTTGTCGGCACGCCGCTTTATATGTCGCCTGAACAATTCATGGGGAAGAAGGCGGGCGAAGAGATTGACGGGCGCACCGATCTTTATTCGCTTGGCGTAGTTCTCTACCAGATGGTCACCGCGAGACTGCCTTTTGAGGGCGATACTCTCTACTCGATCATGATGCAGCACATGCAGGGAACGGTCCGTCCGCCGGATGAACTGGTGCCGGAGTTGAACATTCCTCCGGCACTTTCGAAAGTAATTCTGAAGTCGATTGATAAATCGCGCGATTTGCGATTTCAAAATGCCGAGCAATTCATTGCTGCGCTTGATCAGGTGGGAAGCGACACTACATCCAGCGTGCGCGTTGTTGGCGGTTCGACTGTGGCGCCCAACCTGGCTAGCAAGAATCCGCAGAATGTACAGGGGCCGCCGGCGCCAATCCAGTCATCGCAAGTCCCGATTCCACCTCCTTCTTCCGGGTCCGTCGTTCGGCAGTCGCCGGACGTCACGCCCGCGCCTTACGTCCCTTCCGCGCCGGCAAATCAGCCGCCGTTGCCCAAAAGCGCCGCGCAACACGTCTTCGTCCAGCAAAGGACATTCAAGGCGAGGAACGTACTGGTGCTGATTGGGCTGTGTCTGGCGCTTGCAGTGATTGCGGGAGTCGGCTACCTCAAGTACCGGACCGTCCAGCGCACGCAGATCGAGAACGCGGTGGTGGAAAACCTCAAGAACGCACCTTCGCCCGCCGTCCGGGCTGCACATATTAAGGTTTCTGTGTCCGACACGGGCGAGGTCATACTCGACGGAGTCGTGCCGAGCATGGCAGATTCGACTACTGCGGCATCTTTGTCAGCCATGGTTGCAGGGGTTACCCGGATCAACAATCGGCTCCAGGTGGTTCCTCCCATAGCTCCGCCTCCGAATGGGAATACCGCCGAAAGTTCGGATTCTTTAGTCAATAAAGGAATGGCCTCTCTTGACGTCGGCGATTACGCTACTGCCATCGACTGCTTCACAAAAGCGGCGAATGATCCGAACAACAAAAACGCCAGACAATTGCTTGAGACCGCGCGGCGAGCACAGAAGACAGAAGAAGAGTTGCTGAAGAAGCGGCGCTAGTGGATTGTGCGCACAAAGCGTTAGTGGTGGAACGAGGCTAAATTCAACAAACCCAACCACGGTAAAGGCATTTTGCTTTTCTCAGCGCCCTCTGCGGACCTTCTCGGCGACCTCCGCGATCTAAGCCTCTGTTTTCCCCAGTCTGGCTAAAATCCCAAAACGCAGAGGCCGCCGAGAACCCTCGCCGAGTTCGCGGAGAAAAGCTATCTTGACGACACGGTTTCACCTTCTGCCAACAACCCAGCCGCCCGATCCTACTAACGAAATCTATGCGGCAAGCCCCTAGTTTTCAGTATTGCGGCGGTCCGTTACTGAAGCCTAGCCGACAGCATTTCCCCGCACCAGCACCGGCGCGGGCTGCACAACTGGTTGGATAGCTTGCACGACGGTTTGCGGCACGGCGACGGCACCACCGAATGAACTGAAAGCGCTTTGCAGTTGATTCGCCAAGTAAGGCGCGAACATGACAGCTCCGCTGAACACGTAATAGATCACAGACTTCATGTCCGTCAGGCTTACCGTGCCCGCGAACGCGGCGTAGAGAAAGTAATAGCCGAAGCCGAGAAAGACACCCAGGATATTCAGCAATCCCAAAAGTGCCATGAGCCGGCTGGAACTCGCGACCATTACGGGCTTGACGCCCGGAGGAAGCGGATCGGGCTGATTGCCCGCTTCCTCTGACAAAGCGTCGCCGAGGAACCAGTTCTGGCTGCGTAACAGTCCAACAACAGTAAACACAAATGCGAAACCTAAGATCGCAGTCATGATACAGAATGCTGCCCAAAAGACCGTTTCCCTTGAAACTCCAAAGTTAGCGGGAGCGGGCGCTCCGGGTTGCTGGGCCCATGCCACGGCCGGACTCAACAGAGTGCCAACCAGCAGAGTCAAAGCAGGCCTGATTCGGACTTTCATTGGAATCCTCCACGTAATTTGCGCTGTTTTTAGGAGAAGGGGCGATCTCTCCGGGTCTCGATATAAATCTCAGGCCGGAACGACGTCGGCTCTTGCCAGATAACTACTGTTGACCCAAAGAGAATCAGCCGGATCGATTCTGCTCCAACCATTTTGCTCCTGGTAAACATAAAGAGGCGCGCCCATATTCAACGTGTTCCGAACGACGCCCGACAACGAGGGGAGGCTGCGCACGTTGAGCACGCTGACCGTAACCCGCGCTGCGTATTGCGCGGCTGCCTTAGCCGTCCCGCCGTTCCTGGTCAGGAAGTGACTGTCCGCCCAACTTGCTTTGGATGGATCGATCGCGCTCCACCCATCACGATCTTCATATACGCTGACGTCTACACCGCGACTCAATTGCTTGCTGATCATGGCACTCGTAGTTGGTTGAGCACGCACGTTAAGCGTGTCGACTCCCACTTCCGCCGTGTACAAGACCAGCCCCTGTGGCGCAGGGGTCTGCCCGCGAGAGGCTGCCGCATAAGCCGCTAACTGCTGCTCGATCAGGGGGATGAAATTTGCTTCTGCCGCGGCGACGGTGTTGCCCGAGAAGAACATCGTGCCCGGACAAGTTTTCGTGATCCCAGTCCCATTGGTGCGCACCCCGGTGTTAAGGTCGTACCAATGGTGATAGACGCAGCTGTTCGAGTCAGGGGACAGGTTGAATCTCTTACATAGCAGCGCGAAGACTCTAATAATGCAGTCACGATGCTGAGGGGTCATGGAATCGAGCCCGTCGAAATTGCCCACATTCTCGACGCAGATTCCGTTGCGGTTGGCGCCCTTGATTCCGGCAGGGACGGTATCGATCGATCGGCACACAGCGACCGTGCCATCGGGAAACGTCGTTAGGTTTTGTGCGATCTCGGAGAAGCCTCTCTCCAGGTGCGCTCGTTCCATGGCCTCGAGAAGATCAAAATGATTGGTCTGATGAAAGTTCTCGTATGATGGAACAAAGGTGTGGTGACACTGCACGAGCTGTATAACGCGGCTGAACGAAGATGCGTCGAGCCACGACGCAAGTTCCGGAACATCACACAAAATGAATTTTCCCTGTTGTTGTCTCATGGCTGTTCTACCTGGCTGGTCCGGCTTCCGAGCATGCTGCTACGGAAATCGGCGAACTCTGCCATGGATCAATCCTCCTCTTATTACTTCACTCGAGAGGCGTATGTCGGGATCGGTCACGACCCCTGACTGAATGCCTCCTTCACGACCTGAGATTCGGTCTGATCGGCAGCGGACTGCTGTTCTTCCAGCGTCTTGGCCGCATTGTTATCCGGAGGCGGAGGCGGAACATCCGAGGGTACGGTTTTCGTGTCAGGAGCCTTCGGCAATCCCTTCTGACCTTGTTTCGAGGACAGGTCCTTCATACCGTTGTCTAACTGCTCCTCGAACTTGTTGTGCATTTCCTGCAGGTCATCGACACCGATAGCGATTTCCTGACCCGTAGCACAGTCGGATTTCTTGCTTGCGGAAACAGTTGCTGTCACCTTCCGATCATCATCGGGAGTATCGGAGGTTCGCTTGATGACGTCGCCCGCGGTTAACTGGCACTCCTGGCCATTCGATGAAACAGTAAGGTCGCTCGCAACGATGAAGGTGTGCCGGGCCGGATCGAGCGCAGCCGGAACTTCTTGCGAATTTGTGGTGGCAGAACCCTGTTGGCTACCCGTGGAAGCCTGCTGTGCCTCTGCTTGCTGCGCCGCGAGTTGGGCCTTCACTTCCTCGGCAATGGCTTCCTTCACTTCGGGAGTCAGAGTGACCGGGGCAGAGTTCGAGGCGGAGTTGTCATTGCCCGAGGGCTGCGACTGTTGCTGGTCTCCGCCTGCACTGCCTTCTCCATTGTCACCGTTCGCGGCTGCCGCCCTGGCCCCGGCCCGCGCCTCATACGCGGCTTGCAGATTCGCGGAGATCAAGTAGTCCGTCAGCCAGAATGCCGCGGAAGGGTAAACAGGGTATGGCGCAAAATATCCGCCGTAATATCCGTACCAGGGCGAACCACCCCAGCCCCAGCCGTAATACACAGGCGCGGGCCAAGGATTGTAAGCCCAGCCGTAATAGACAGGAGAGTAGTAGTACGCGGGATGATAACCGTAATAGCAGCAATAGCCGCCATAAGAATATGAACGATAGACGCTGGTATAGGTGACGTGATTGACCACCACGGTCCGCGATACGTAAGTATTGCCGCCACGAGTGACATAGGCGCGCTGGACGTAGCCAGAATTCCTACCCGTCGTGACGACGCGTGCACCGTTATGGGTGCTGACAATGGTGCGGCTGCCGTTCATCCCATGGTTAATCTGCATCCCGTTGCGATTGATGGTGCGAATCTGTCCGTTCGGACGAATCACCGCCGATCCACCGCCCCGAAGAGATACTTGCCGTCCGGGTAGAGGCCGATTCACAGTGTTCGGCCGGGTCGCCATCCTGCCATTAGCGTTTGCATTCCCCATCGGCCCATGAGAATTGCCCACCGTTCCGGGCCGGTTCATGTTTCCAGAGGCTCCGGGTCTGCCCATAGTCGTCGACCCAGGTCTCCCCGTGGCTCCGGTGTTCGTCCTTCCGCCCATGGTGGTGTTGTTCGGCCGATTTCCCATGTCGTTGTTCGGATGATTGCCCATGGTGGTGTTCGGCCTGTTTCCCATGCCGGTAGAGGGCCTGGTATTCGTAGGAGGACGATTCGTGGGCGCATGCTGAGTAGGGGCGCTCACGTGAGGCGCCGGTGCGGGTCTGGGCGGGGGCGATGAACTTCCCTTCTTATCGTGTTGGCCCTCAGCTACGGCAATCAATCCGGCCAGCACAAGGAACAGGACCAAACTCCGAAACACTTTCCCACGGCTTCCAACTGGATTCATGACAAACTCCTGGCTAAATAGTGATGGCTGGTGAGGCTGCGTTACAAAAATTAAGCGTCTCCGCACAGAACTTTCACCTGCGAATCTCGCATACAACCTTCACGTGTCAAAGCTTGAACCTGGGGGGAGGCGCCGCACAACCGAACATCAGCTCGCAAATTGTTGCGCTCGTTCATAAGAGCAAAACCCCACAATTTGCGATTCGTTTCGGTCAAGGGCGCGGGGACCAACAAATTCTCGTCCTGTCCGGGAGAGCAAGTCAAGTCTAAAGGCGCGTCGTTTCAAGAATCGGCGGGGTCGCTCCTGCCGATGCGGGGTATAATCCTGCCTCAAGGGGGCTTCGATCAGACCCAGTTTAATGCTGAGGGGAACAGCCATCGGGGAATGAAATTCAGCGAAAAGTACGAACTTCTGGAATCGCTCACTACAGGCGCGGTCGAGACTTTCGCGGCCAATGACAAGGTCCGAGGCGAGCGCGTGCTAGTGCACATTGTGGAGTGCGCCCCCCAGAAACCGGATCAGGCCACCGCGGAGTGGGTTCTGGAGTCATTCCGCAGACTCGCCCCCGAGCCGCCCGGACCGGTGCTTGAAACGGGCAAGTACAGTGGCGCGAAGTACGCTTACGTGGTTAGCAAACCTGCCGACGAGAATGTGGTGAAGGCATGGGTCCGGCGATACGAACTTCAGGCGGAGGAGACGAAAGAGACCAAGGTTCACGCGCTGAGGAGGGAAACGAGCGGTCCGGCTATTTCCGCACCGTTGGCGCCACCCATCACGCCGAAAGAACCGCAGCAGGCGCCCCCCGGTCAGATGACGCAATTATTTCGCGATTTCGATTCATTGGCAAAATCCAAGGCGCCGGAACCCTTTACCCCGTCTACTGCCGCTCCGGTACGACCTGCTCCCTCAACCAGTCTCCCGGGCGAGTCTGGGCTGCATGCGGCAGGTCCCTGGGATCCCTCGGGCATGAAGGCTGCTTCAACGCCGAAGGAACCTCCATTCCCCGCTCCTCCAGCACCAATCAAGCCCGTCGCTCCGGAGTCGTCGCATCCCGTCGCTCGAGACAATGCGAAACCGGGCGAATTTACCAGCTTCTTCCAGGGACCATTCCGAGGAGACGGGCCTTCGGACATGCCGGCCTACTCATCACAGCCGATCGAACCTCCAAAAAAGAACGTTGGAGAGTTTACGGCTCTGTTCGGTGGAGCAACGCCTCCAAAGTCAACGCCCGCGGCACCTGGCGCCACGGGGCCAAGTTTTACCGGGCTGTTTAAGGACTTCGAGACTCCCCAGCCGACAAACAGCGCCTCCGCACCGCCGCAGAGTGGCGTCATGCCCCCTTCAGTTCAGCCCCGGCTTACTGTGCCCCCAATGAATGCCACTCCGGTGCCGGATCCGGTTTTCGCCGCGTCGCCAGCTCCGGTAGTGATTCCCAACCTTCCGACACCGGCGATTCCCCCATCCCCGAGTGTGCGAGACGAGAGACCTCTTCCTCAACGGCCGGGTTCTTTGTCGGGAGACGGCGCTACTGGCGCTTTCATGCATTCTCCGGTGGAGCAGACACCAGTCCCCGTAGAAGCACCAAGTGGACCGAGCCCGTACACGCAGATCATCTCGCGCTCGAAACTCGCGGCCAGCGAAGAGGCCGAAGCCGGGCACGCGCCGGCTGCGGGTTCAGGCGCGGGAAAGTTTGCCGCGCCTCCGCCGATGCCCAAAATTCCTCCGGTTCCAGCCATGCCCAAAGTGAAGGCACCCCAGGCGCCGAAGGCTCCCAAAATCGACGCCCCTGCGCCACCGCCGGTGTCACTCTGGCCGTTAATCGTCACACTGACGGTGCTTTTCTTTCTGGCGGTGATACTCGTGCTGTTTTTTGTTCTGAGACACTAAAAATCCGCCGAGAAAGCGTTCCTCTGCCAAGTCCTTCCCCTCAGTGGCTGAAGCCGCCATTGACATGGTCGCAACGAAGGCGCGGCTGAAAAGACGCGCCTTTCAAACCGAAGCGAACATGGAGTTTTCAAGGAGCCTGATAGGAACTGTCGTTAGGCCTTCGTCGGCGGTCATTGGATAAGAACACACCACGCACCGACAGACCCTCACAGATCAATTGGATTGAGGAAGAAGGATCAGGAGCTCGAGTGTGGGGTTCGGCAGCTCTCCCGGAACGTAGGCCGCGAAGTTACGCGCACGATTAACGGCCTCCCATGCGGGCCCGGACTGGTTCAACGCGAAGTACTGATACTTGAGCTTCACCGGGATGGCGCTTGGCGGATTCGTCAAGTGGCGAAGTTGAATTCCCGGCAAAGCCTGCCGCACCAGGTGCTCGATGTG
Organism: uncultured Acidobacteriota bacterium; assembly: GCA_963836945.1. Classification (GTDB taxonomy): domain Bacteria; phylum Acidobacteriota; class Terriglobia; order Terriglobales; family Acidobacteriaceae; genus Sulfotelmatobacter. The sequence continues at coordinate 319,434 of CAWILL010000009.1, read as the reverse complement.
AGTAGCTGAGCAGGTTTTGACCAGTTGCGGCACTCTCTGAATGACATTTTCTTCCGTCGTTTCGGCACTGACCGCGAGATACATTCGCGTGTTCGCGAGATATTTGTCCTGCTCAATGGCAGTAGCGTAAATCGAATTTGAGCCTGGCATCAGCTTCAGCGGCAGTGATACCAAATTCGTGGGTACGACGGTCTCGAGCAGCGCACGCAATTTTTCGTCGAGGTCGGCAAAAATTGGTCCGAGAGATTCATGCACATACGCAGGCAGGTCGCGAGGCCGCAACTTTTGCGAGAAAGTGGTCAAAGACCCGGCGAGCGCAACCATCGCGCCATAGAGTTCCTCGGGGTGGCCCTTCTTGCTCTCATACAGGTGGGAGAAAACCGGGAAGTTGGAATTCACCGTGTAGAGCAGCCAGAAGTTCGCGATGTCGGAAGCGGTGAAATCCGCGAGGCTCTGATTCTTTTGGCGGCGTCCCGCGGAAAGCTGGGTACTGCGTGCCGAAAGCAGTTCCACCAGGCCTCGAAGCAGTCCTACCAGGTATTCGTTCGCTGCGATCTCGATTAGTGGCGGAACAAACCTGGGATTAAGTTGATATGTGCCCGCGGTGGTCCGCTCAACATTGGCGATCCGCAGGACCGACGAGCCCTCGCGATTTTCCGAGTCCGCGAGCAGGCGCATGTTTTTTCGGGCTACCTGAATGGGTTTCTCGCTGACGCCGGTATTTTCATCGCGAAAAGAGGTGACTTCCGCCAGATATCGCGTGCCGCTTTCTTTACCACTGGAGACGTTGAGGCCGCGTTGCCGGTAATCGGGAACCGCCAGGTAGATGTCGAGACTCTTGGTCCCCGGATCGAAAAACTCCTCCAGCGATTTGGATGGCGGCGGAGGATCTGCTTCGGGAACTTCGAATAAAAGACCGTCGGGAAAAATGCCCGCAGCGCGCGTGACGGCGAACTGCCCCTCAGCGAGAAGCTCTCCGTTGATCGCCAGCTCTCGAAATCCCCAAGGACAGAACTTCAAAGCCTGCAACCGAAAGTTGAGAGTGTCCTCAAGAAAGCGATCCTGGACCTGCAAGTGCTGCGGCGTCAGAAAGGTGCCTTTGGTCCAGAGAACTGGTTTCAGTTGCTTCATGCGATGAGATCCGGCGTGCCGGCACGGACGTGGAAACGGGCGTCAGGCCGTTTTTAGACGGCTGCCCACGATAGCAATTCCTGAGCCAGGAAGCAAAGGGCAAACGGGACTATGCCCGGTGAAGGGCAAGGATTTCGACAGCTTCGAGTTAGCTCTTGGAATCCCGGTTGGAATCCGGGGGATTCTGGTCAGAGTTCCAGAGACCTTCCATAAACTTCTCCCAATCTTGCGTTCGGGCGCGGAAGATTCGCTTGGCGCTCCGAGAGAACATGGCAAGACCGAAGTCGCCGCGGGCGCGGCGCAGCACGATTTTGATCTCATCGACCACATCGTCCGGAATCGAGGCGTTGACCTCGAGGCTCTCGAGTAATTCGAACATGTCGGGCGCAGCCGCGATAAGGCTGGCGTTCGCATTGGCTTCCACCTCTGCTTCCACCGACGCCACCGGCAGTCCACACCGGTCCACGACCCGCGACAATTTCTGCGGGTCAATTCGCCACATACCCGAGGTCACTTTACTCTTTGCCATACCACTACTTTCTAGAAGGGGGCTCCCTTCTATAGGTCTTATCCTCTATTGTGTTAGATGAGTGGTTACCCTTCAAGGTTACTAAGGTTTTTAGGGGGTTAACGGGAGGGGTACCCCGGTTCCCGAGCCAACGCATAGACAGGCCTTGGTTTAGTGTCCTCGAACTGGGTCTGGGTTCTACTCCTTCGAGAATTCCGGCTTCCCGAGAGTGGAGTCTCCGTACGGAACCGGTATGCGAGCCTGCGCGCCTCCACCTTGCTAAAGCCAGCTGACGGTTGCAATCCGGTGTGGCTCTGCTAGAATGCCCCGGCAGTTTTTTCCCCGGCCCAGGATTTCTCTTATGCCGATGCAAGTCTGTATGGGGGCGATGATGATGTGCACCATGGGCATGGCGCCGAGTTCTCTTGTCGTTTTGCCCATCAACCGGGTCATGACAGATGAGGTTCCCGACGCCAACATCATGGATTACATTCCCATGGTAAACATCATGCCGTTTGCCATGTGCATGTCGCCCGCTAATCCAATGGTCGCGGCGGCCACGGCGGCCGCGATGGGCGTGTTGACACCGATGCCGTGTATTCCCATGACGGTAGCCCCGTGGATGCCGGGAGCGCCGACGGTTCTGCTCGGTGATATGCCCACGCTCGACAACACGTCGACGCTGATGTGCATGTGGGCCGGCGTGATCAGTTTTGTTACGCCGGGCGAGTTCACCGTGATGGTGCCGTAGCCGCGGTCCATTCCCGATGGACAGTAGCGACACCTATCGCGAAAGTGTCTGCCCCCGAATCTCGGGTCACCTTCGAACCGTTGGGCCCAAAATGTCATCTGGTTGAGATTTACGTGGGAGGCTGGCTGTGTGGCTTTGAAGCGCGGGCGTGATCCTGAAAGAGATACAACACTTTTGATATCGGGCGGCCCATGCGATCGCCAGTAGGGTCATCGAAATACCAGTTGTTGATCATTTGCCGATATTTCACCGCAGATTTCGAGAACACTCCTGTGCGGCGCTTGGCGCGATGTTCGTGGCACCAAAGATAACCTTCGATGTGCCCTAATTTCTCTTCGTCATCCGCCTGTGCCCAATATTGCCCATTAAAAAATTCGGATGGAGTCCAAACTTCGGGGATTTCATGAGGAGAGGCTGTTTCACTCTTCTCCGGCGAGGCAGGCGGCCGTTTCAAATTGCCAGCCACTTGCATAAAGATTTCGCCCACCGACTGATCCCGGGCTGAGGGGTTGCCTTGGTAGTACTCCGAGATGTTGCGCCTGAAGGTTTCGAATGGCTGCGGGAAATCAGTATGCGGTACCTCAGCATCGCTGCAATCTATATAGCCTGAAACAAAACCAGTTTGCTCAGACTTAGAGACTGAGGCCCACCAATTCCCATCCAAACGCGTGGTTGCTTGCGCAGCCGAAAAGCCCGCCGCCAATGTGAGGAGGAGTAATCGAGTTGGGAAGCCACGAATCATCCGACTCCCAATTCATTTGGCAGGTGCGTAGAAGATCACTGCTGGATGCGTCGAATCCTGCAAGAATACTCCGTAATGACCTTTATCCGCCAAATAACCCCGAACTCCGACCGCAGCCCCAACGTTGGCAAGCAGCGGCTTTGCGTAAGGTTTCTGGGGAGAATCGCCTGTCACTCCTGCCGGGCGGCAGGTGGCAACGTGTCCGTGTCCGCCCGGATTTGTCTGCGTAGCGAACACCGTTACTCCCTGATTAGCGAGGGTTTGTGCCTCTTCTGCATTAACTACTTTGTATTTCTTGTCCTTCTCGGCCCGGGCCAGATTCGCGATCATGTCGTTGGCCACGAAGTTCCCATCTTTGTTTCCCAGAATACCGTCCCACTCCACCCCGGTTGCTTTCGCCACTCTCAAGCTAGCCGCGCTGCAATGAGTAGTGGATCCGGATGGCTTCAGAGTCTCGTCGCTCATCACATCGTCTTGAGCCGCTATCAAGGTCTTTAGTTTTGCCGCACTGCCGTCCGGTTTCGAATCCTGCGTAGCGGAAGATGCAGTGAGACCGGAGGCCATCAAGTTCGAGCCCAGGGGAAAGGGTACTCCTGCATCAGGCGTGAACGACATGCCAGGGTCAACCGCGAGTTGTTGGGCGCGGTCTCCACCGGTACCCGCAGGCCCTGGCGTATCACCGGTCACATTGGAGAACGGTTCGCCGGCATCGTTCTTACCCAAGGGTCCCGGGGTAAAACTCGGCGGCTGAAATGGGTCTCGTCCTGCTGGACGTCGGTCACTGGTATTTCCCATAGCTATTTCAACTTGGTTCCCTTGCTGCCATCATCGGCTGTATCCGGATCTTTCGGGTCCTGGGGAGAATCCGGACTGCCTCCGCTGGGATCGCTGGTCATCGCGGGCATACTGCCGCTATTGATGAATGCCATAGGTGTCCCGGTAATGTAAACGCCTGCGGGGCTGACGTCGACAGAATTAGATCCCGATTTCAGCGTGATGCCGGCGGGACATTCGATCACGATGCCCGCCTGTCCGGTGAGATGAATACTCATCGCAGTCATGGCGTATCCCATGGTGATGGAGTCATCCTTACCCCCAGTCACCGAGAGCGAAACGTTGCCGGTTACGCTTTCGCTCTGATTGCCGGTCACTGAAAGCGACTTGTTGCCGGTGACGCTTTCCATCTGATTACCGCCGACGTTAAGCGACAAGTTGGTGTCAATCTTCTCGAAATGGCTGCCCTGGACGTGCAGGTGCTTGTCCGCCTGCACTTGTTCCTGCTGATTGGTGGTCACGATCAGATGGCGATTGGCGCCGATGAATTCCCGCGAGTCGTTCTCCACTCGCAGGTCCATGTCTTTCTCGGCGTTCATGAAGATCTGTTCCTGTCCTTTCAGATCTTCGAAGCGCAGTTCGTTGTAATTAGAAGAGCCTCCGCCTTTGGAACTTCGCGACATGAACGTGCTGCGCGTCTGATTGTCAGGCAGCGCGTACGGTGGCATCTGGTCTGCGTTGTAAACGCGACCGGTGATGACGGGCCGGTCAGGATCTCCCTCCAAGAAGCTCACCAGGACTTCCTGACCGATGCGTGGAATCCATATGGCTCCCCAGTTTCCGCCCGCCCATGGCTGCGAAACACGAATCCAACAAGAACTGTTTTCGTTCTTCTGTCCCAGGCGATCCCAGTAGAACTGCACAATGACCCGTCCGTACTTATCGACCCAGATCTCTTCTCCGGACTTGCCGACAACCAACGCCGGTTGTGGTCCTTGCACGAAAGGTTTGGGCGTGACCCGAAGCGGCCGGTATGGAACCGCAGCAGGCATGCATGTGAAATGATTCGAATACGTTCCTACACCCGTGGTACCCGCGGTCGTGTAACTCTGTCCGGCAGACCCGAAGTGGCGAACCTCTGTGATGACATAGTTCGTGTTTTGATCGGAGCGGTAATGATTCTTCAGCTGGAACGAAAATCCGGACATGAGCGCGCGAGCGTTGCCGGCTCCGGAGATGACCATGTGCCCGGCTTCTTCCTCTTGCATGTGTACTTTGGCCACGGTGTCGCCTTCATCTTTAGTGGTATGAAGTCCGGGATAGTCATACAACTCCAGATCCTGGCTGGCAGAAAGCTCCACGACCGTGGGTTCGTTAGAGAGAAGGCTGGTCGAAGGCGTCGTGAAATTGTAGTCGGTGACTGTGTACTTTCCAGTCTTTACTTCCTGCTCCACGTGCCAGTTGACGATCACTTCGGGGTCGGCCAGGCCCCCAACTTGGGTGTCGTAGCTGATCGGAGAATTGGGGCAGGCGGGCAGATTGCTCGATTGATCGGCCAGAACCATCGTATGTTTGTTCTGGGTTGTGTGGTCAAAGTAGTAGAAGATGCCGAACTCTTCCATAAGCCGTGAGACGAAGTTGAAAGATGTCTCGCGATACTGCACACAATACTCAAGCTGCGGATAACTGCTCTTCAGGTTGAGCTTGAAATCCTTGAAACCGAACGGATCGAAGATCTTGCTGATGATGTCGGGTACGGCCATGTTCTGAAAGATGCGGCAGTCCGCCTCTCTGGTCAGGAACCATAGCCAGGGCACGACCTGCGCACGGTAGTGGGTGAACGTGCGCTCGTCTGTTTCGCCCTGCGTGAAACGACTCACGTATCCGCTGATATAGCGGGGTGAGCCGTCGGGCAGTTGAAACCTGATCGAGACCTTCTGCCCGACGATGTCGTCGAAAGAAATTGAGTTGTTGTCGTATGCCAGCAGATCGAGATCGTAGTTGAACAGGCGCGAAATGCCCTCGTAGCCGGTGATCTCCTGCAGCAGGAGTACGTCCTTGCCCAGCGGAGTATCTATGGCATACAGCCGGTGATCTTGCGTGTAATTTTCGTCTGGCACAACCCCGCCCTTCGTTGCGGATTACTCAGCAGCACAAAATTTCTGCGCCTTGGCCCGAATCCTCAACGTGCTGCGATTTTACTGGTACACAAAGCCGCCGTCGGTTCCAATCCCGACATTAATTCGCGACATTGCATCCCCGGCAGCCATGCCGGTCAACAACTGCCGCGAGATGTCAGGCAGCAGCGTATTCGTCAGAATGTTGTCGACGTTGCGGGCGCCGCTTTCGACCTCGGTACACCGCTTTGCCACTTCGTCGATCAATGCCACATCGTAGGTTAGATCGATCTTGTGGTTTTCCTGGATACGACGCTGAATCTTACCCAGCTTCAGCCGGATGATTTGCTTCATGTTTTCGTCGCGAATCGGCATGTAAGGAATCAGCACCATTCGTCCAAGGAAAGCAGGCTTGAAAATCTTGTTCAGCTCCGGCTTGAGCGCTTTTACCAGACCGTCTGGACCCGGCGCGGTTTCGGGGTCGGCGCACAGTCTGGCCATCGTGTCGGTGCCGGCGTTGGTCGTGAGAATGATAATCGTATTCTTGAAATCGATCTCGCGCCCTTCGCCATCTTCCATGTTGCCCTTATCGAACACCTGATAGAAGAGTTCGAGCACGTCGGGATGCGCCTTCTCCACTTCATCGAGCAGGACCACCGAATAAGGACGTCGGCGAACAGCTTCAGTCAGCACGCCTCCCTCGCCGTAACCAACGTATCCCGGAGGCGAGCCCTTCAAGGTCGACACGGTATGCGATTCCTGGAACTCGGACATATTGATCGTGATCAGGTTGCGCTCGCCGCCATAAAGAAGATCAGAGAGAGCCAGCGCGGTCTCGGTTTTGCCGACACCGCTCGGGCCGACCAGCATGAAAACGCCGATGGGCTTGTTGGGATCGTCGAGCCGGGCGCGCGCCGTCGAAATCCGCTGGCTGATGATTTCGAGCGCATGAGTCTGTCCAATGACGCGTTGGCCAAGCACTGACGGCAGAGAAAGGACTGTGGAGATTTCATCCTTCATCATCTTGCCGACAGGAATTCCCGTCCATCCTGAGATCACCTCGCCGACACTTTGTGCGTCGAGGGCCACTCGGATCATTGGTGATTCGCCTTGCAGGGCTGCGAGTTCGGACTCCGCCTCTGCGAGCTTGGCGCGCAATTCCGCTGGATCAACCGGCTTGGCCGCTTCTTGCACGGCCGTGGCAGTGGCGGACGCTGTCTCCGTTGCCACCGCGCTTGCGGCTGGAGCAGACGGTGTGGCTTCGGCGGCAACGCCGGGAATCTCGGGCGCGCCAAGGTTACCCTTTCCATTCTGCGAGGCAACAGCGCCTTCCAGCTGAGTGCGAAGATCCCTGATCGTAGTTACCAGATCGCGTTCTTTTTCGAAACGTGTACGTAAAGTCGAGAGGCGCGATTCGATGTCCGCGCTCTTCGTCGCGATCTCTTGCAGCCGTTCGTGATGGTCCGCGCCAGTAGCCGTTTCGCGTTCGAGAATCCTCTTCTGAACGGCAAGATCGTCGAGCTGGCGAACGCTGTCTTCGATTGCCGGCGGAGTCGCGCTTTGCCCCAATGCAAGCCGTGCGCACGCCGTGTCGAGCACGCTGACTGCCTTGTCGGGCAACTGGCGTCCGGCCAAATAACGATGCGAAAGATGAACGGCTGCCGTCAGTCCCTCATCCAGAATGCGCACCTTGTGATGCTTTTCGAGCGAAGGCACAATCCCGCGCAGCATGGTCATGCACTGCGTCTCGATTGGCTCTTCCACTTTCACGACCTGGAAGCGACGTGCGAGCGCCGGATCCTTTTCGAAATATTTCTTATATTCCGACCATGTCGTCGCCGCGATCGTGCGCAGTTCACCGCGGGCCAGTGCCGGCTTCAGCAGGTTTGCAGCATCGCCTTGTCCCGCCTGCCCTCCGGCTCCGATCATGGTGTGCGCTTCATCAATGAACAGGATGATCGGAATCGGCGAGGCTTTCACTTCCTCAATCAATCCTTTCAGTCGGTTTTCGAATTCTCCTTTGATACCCGCACCCGCTTGCAGGAGGGCAAGATCGAGCGTGCGGACGATCACGTTGCGCAGCGGCGGAGGCACATCGCCGTCGGCAACACGCAGCGCGAATCCCTCCACGACGGCGGTCTTGCCGACACCAGCCTCGCCGGTCAGAATCGGATTGTTCTGGCGGCGCCGCATCAGGATGTCGACCACCTGCCGAATCTCGAAGTCCCGTCCCAACACGGGGTCGATCTTTCCGGTCTTCGCCTTTTCTGTGAGATTGATGGTGAACTGGTCGAGGTTCGGAGTCTTCCCTCCCGGCTTCGGACCCGCCGATGGCGCACCGGGGCCGGCACTAGCAGCCGCGGCGGCGGCCTCCACTTCCTCTCCCGAATTTGCGATGATCGAAGCAAAATCTTTCTTCAGGGCGTCCGGTTGAATCTTCTGGAATTCACGGCTGATGTCGCGCATCAGGCGTACCAATTCTTCATGGGTCGCTAGCGCAAGAATGGTGAATCCGGTGCGTACTTGCCCCGCGTTGTAATCGATGGAACCGATCGTCCATGCCTCGACCAGCATCCGCATGAGCGAAGGGCTGAGAGCGGGAGTGCGAGCATTCCCCGATTTCAGCCGGTCGAGAGCGCGCGCCAATTCACTCGAGAATCTCGACGTGTCGATCTCGAAATGCTTAAAGATGGCTGCGACATCGTTGTCGGTCGAATCAAGGAGTTTGCTCAGATAGTGCTCGACTTCGATGTCATAATGCGTGCGGGCCAGGCAAAATCCTGCCGCAGCTTCCAACGCTCCGCGGGTCGAGTCGTTCAGCTTACCGATCAAAGATTTGAGATTCATATCGCTACCCCTTTGTTGATTCGAGCGCCAGCACCGTGTCACCTGGATCCCGTTGGAACGGCGCCGATTTCACCCATGACACCCACCCCAGTTGCGGCCCGGAAACCCCATCCGCGCCCAGAGTGCAAGCAGGAACCTGCTCGCGTTCGAGAATCAATTTCACTTCAAAATCCCACTCGTCATTCGAGAAGAAACGAACCCAGCCTCGAAGAGGCTCGAAGGACTGACCATCCGGCAAAAAATCTGCGTAGCGATCCAGAGACAGCGGTCCGATCACGATTCGCACACGAGACTGCTGATTCCACATCTCATCTCCGACCACGGCTCCAAATCCGAGTTCTCCGCTGTCAGTGTTCTCTTCCGATATTCGACACTGCGTTTCACGATCGAGACGATACCATCCGCCCGAGAACTGCTCAATCGCAACCGGAACGTCGAAGTAATCAGACAGAATCTGCTGCAAAGCCTGGGCCGATCGGGGGCGCTGCCCCAACAAGCCGGCATAGTAAATCAGCAACTCGTCGGACACAGTCTGCCGGTCGCGCATGCCCTCGGTGCCGAGCCCGAGCAAGCTCAGCAACTGCCGCGAAAACTGCTCGCGCTCGCCGCGCTCGCAGGCCACATCAACGCGATACTTCCGCCAGGCGCGGTAGAAGAGCGAAATGATCCGGTGATTAAAAATGTCGAGAAAATCGCTCAGGGTGTTGTCGCCGTCGCGTTGTCTCTCGATGATCAGCGAAGTATAAGGATTTGGGAGAACTCCCTCGGGGCCGATCAGACCCATGAAATTAACGAGCATTCGTGCTGGACCGTCTTCGGGCCACTCCAAGTCCTGGATCTGGCTGGCAGGGAAAGCGAGGGAAGGATGCGCGCGAAAATGTGCGACCTCGGCGCCCGGATGGACGAATTGCCCGACCGATTTCTTCTCCGGATGAAACCTCTCAAGCAGGCGAAGCGCCTGGAAGAAATCGAAGGAATAGGGCTCGCGACGGAGCTTTTCTTCGATTTCGCAGCCCGCCGGACGCTCGGAATTCGTCAGATCAGGATTGACTGTCCCGCTCTCGGTGTCCACTCCTCTAGCGCCTCCCTTCGCTGACGACTGCGAGCGACCAACTGCGTAAAACTGTTCATCGAGGTGTAAAGGCCCAGGAACTTTTCCAGCACGCTCGCAAACAGGTACGCGCCACTGCCGCTGAACTGCTCTTCGTCAAATTCGATTTCAACGCGCGTGCCTCGGGCAAAACCCACCCCATGTTCGGAAGCGACCCGGGTGAAATGCCGCCTCGAACTCACCGAAGCGATCCCTGTGATCTGCTTCTTGATGTCAGCGGAATCCGAAAAATCGTAGAGCTCGAGAATCTTCTGCAGAGCTTCCTTTCCATCGTCGACAATGGAGAGATAGTTCAGTGACAGATGCGAGATCAACGACCATAACGTCTTGCCATCCAACGGCGGGCGAAGGGTGCGGGTTGGCTTGTGCAGCGCGACAATCCGCTTGATCGCAGCCCCGCCTGTCATTTCAAAATCTCCGGCTTCACTGCCGAAAGGTAAACGCGCTACAAGGTCACGGTTCGTGCACGTGCAGCGCACTGTCACAGCGTCATAGTCCAACTGCATGGGGCGCGCTGAAATATCTACCAGCGACAGAAACACATCGGTGCCCTCATCGCCCTTGCGATTGGAAACTGATCGTGTGATGTACCAATACGCGGGACTGGTTCCCTGCACGGCATGGCGCTCTGAATAGAGCGGATGATAAGTCACCGTTTGGTGGGTTTCGGCGTCGGTGCTGACCACTTCATCGACCGAATAAATCTCCATCGTTTGACGGCGTCGCGCGTCCGGCACAATTGGATACTGGAAGCGCGTCTGATCGACCAGGATGGGCTCGGCAACCTGCGAGAATAAATTGATAATGGGCGCGCATCCCAGACGGAGGGTCCGTTCGTTCACGGCGACTTCCAGGCGTTGATGACGTCCGTCCTGCTCGAAGGGAGAAATCATGAACAGCAACTCGGCCTTCGAGGTGAAACCAGTTTGCTGCAACTGCGAGAGCCCCTTCAGGCTCATGAAGAAGAATTTCTCCGGGAATGCGAAGTACTCCTGCAGCAAGCGGTACCCCGTGAACGAGCGCCGGGGATACGGCAAGACATCTTCGTTCTGGCCGAATCCCATCGGTTGAAGATTCCGTGCGGAAATCTCCCGCACCGGAGCTTTAGGTTTGGCGGGATCACGCAGCAGAATGCGCACGCAGTTCCGGCATAGCAGTTCGTACAGTGCGTGGACCACTGAACTCTCACCATTCAAATAGAAAGAAAGCGTTTCAAGGTCCAACTTCTCAAACGAAACGTCGGGAAAGCATTCCAGCTCAACCCGCAGCACAGCGGCTTCAGACGCGCGCAGGGCAGGCCGGATGCGGTCCGGCGACATCCATTGCGCTTGCGAGACTTTGAAAGGCCACAGGGTTGTGTCGTAGGCGGTGCGGAACTTGCACGGTACTCCTTCGACGGGACGAGAATAAAGGACGGTTCCCTTCGGAATTTTCAGGCTGCTGGTCAGCTTGCCGCTCTCTGGGTCGGTGTGGAACTGCGCCACCGTCATTGACGGCACCGGGCGCAAATAGTGCGGGTAGAGGATGTTCAGCAACGCCTCGGTGATCAGCGGAAAGTCGTCGTCAATGCGCAGGTGAACGCGCGCGGCAAGCAGCGCGAAGGCTTCCAGCATTCGCTCGACGTGGGGGTCTTCGCAGCGATCGGATTCGAGCAGCAAGCGAGACGCGATCTTCGGGTACTTGTCGGCGAACTCAGCTCCAACCTGGCGCAGGAAGGTGAGTTCGCTCTCGTAATAATCTCTCAGCTCATTACGCAAGATCGGCTCCCTTGATCTCGTACTCACCTTTGCCCAGCTCGAGTACTGTGTCGAATCGCACCGGTTCCGGGGCGGGATCCATGCACAGCAATCCTTCAATAACGAACTTTAGCATCCGATAGCTGCCTTCCACGGGTTCCATGCGCACACGCGCGCGCTTGAGCCTGGGCTCAAAAGTCGCAATCGCGGCCTCCATGTCGCGAACCAGATCAGCGTGATCACGGGTTGACAGCACGGACTTCGAAGACACGTCCGCGAAGCCATAGTGATAGACGGAACGGTTGGTCTCGCGGGCAGATTCGGGAGCGAGATCGATGGTTCGCCTGGTATTGAGCAACCACTCCAGATCACGCTTCAGAGCCCACTTCAGCTCACGAAGCGATTGCGCGCGCGAAATCGGAACCTCTGAGCGTGTCTTCGGATCTCGATCGATCAGGCGATCAAGCACCGAAAGGGTCACTGGCCCGGTAACATCTCGCCTGGGCATAAGTTATTTTGCGTCTCCCAGCGCTTGGGCCGGATCGAGCCGGCAGATCCTCTCGAAAATCTTTTGCTGCGCGGCTTTGTCTGCTTGGATTTTGACGCTCATCTTCATCAGCGTCGCCAGAGCGCTGGCCACCAGGCCGGGATCTTCCCATTCATCCAGTTTGTGATTCTCGATGGCAGCCGCGACATCGTCGAGGATGGGCTGCGCCACGTTCGGTTTATTTGTGGTCGCGCAGATCTCGACCAGCTGCATCCGCCGGCGGAAGCGTTCGCGGCCAGAACGTTTGCGGGCGATATCCTGCTGCAGAATCTCGAACGCTTTTCGTTCTTGACCATCGCGCAGAGCCTGCAGCGCAGAAACATAAGCGTCGGTAGGCTGGCCCGGCCACCGCGACCCGAGTCCGTTCGAGGAAGCTGCGTGCGCGGCCCCATCCGCTGGAGTTGCCGAGGCGGGCGCTTGGCTCAAGGAAACCAGCCAGGCACGTGTCTCCGCATTCGCGGCCGGAGTCTCGTCCATCAAAGTGGCATCCAGCAGCTGTGGAATGTCGGTCACCAAGGCCTTCAATTCCGAGCGTATGGCGCGCGCGATTGCCTCGTAACCGCTCCCCATCGCCTCGCATGCCTCGACCACAAAGCGCTGCATATCGAGCCAAGCCCGGCCGCAAGGAAGCGCCATGGCGCTTTCCGCCGCCTCAAGTAACTCTTCGTACTTCTTTTCCAAAAACAGTTTTTTCAAATGCCTGCGCAAGCCGGTGGGAGGGGCTTCCAGCTTCGTCGGATCCGCCAGTTCGATCGCCGCGCGCAATTCTCCCCATCGCAAGCCACGCAACATCAGGTAGGAAGCCGGGCTGTGCGGTTCACGACGCCGGAGAAAAGCTGCCGCCTCGGCCACTTTCTGGATCGCGTCTACTCGGTCGGGGGGCTCCGAAGAGCCGTCGAAAGAGATCAGAACGCCGGTACGAACCGGTGCAGCCGCCCCTGCGGCGCCACCTTCGCCCTCAGCACCGGGCGCGCCTTCAGCGGCGGCCGGAACAGGCTCCACCGGATCCGGCTCCTTCTCGCGCTTCTTCTGCAGCAAAACGTGGATGAGATGGCGTTCGGCCTCCAGGGCCTTCTGCAGCGGCCCGTAGGACGGCCCTTCATTGCCAAACTTTTCGTCACAGACCTTCTTGAGTTGTGTCAGGAGTTGTAGGCAAGCGTCCAAGTCCTGCTCCGCCTGCGCGTAGAATTTCTTGGGTGTCTCCTCGAAGGCCTTGTCGAACGCCTCAGGCGCGAGCTTGCCCTCCTTGATCTTCGCTGCGCGGCTCTTTTTGGCGTCGTCTGTCTTCGCCAGTTCCTCGTAACCGAGTTCCCGCGACTGCTGGTAGTCGACCAGGTTGTAGCGCTTCTCAACGACAGGCGATAATTTCAGGGGGATCTCGAGTTTTGTTCCGACAAAACCCAACGGGGCGGAACGGGACTCCGCATCTCCATCTTCCAGTTCGGGGTAGAGAGTGTCCCAGAACTTTTGCAGCAGCCCGAGACACAAAGTCAGACCGTCCCGCAAACCGGCAAAGCTGCTCTTCTTGAGAGATGCTTCCGTGTACCAGGCAGCCAGCTGAAGATCTTTGCTCTTGTTGGTCAGCAGGTCGGTGGTGAGCTTGATCACCTGTGTATTGTCGGCGACCTTTCGGTCCTGCTCGGTCATGCCCGGCGGCGGCTGCGCTTCCTCGCGCCGGGCCTCCTTGATCTTGTCGTAAACGGGGTCATAGCGCAAACTCGCGCCCGAGGGATTCTCGCCTGGTATCGGTTGCAACAGATCGTCGGGAAGGGGCATGATCAGGCGGCCACGGAAGCGGAATTGAACTCCAGCGCGCGTAGTTCAAGGAAAGGAACATCCTCGTCGTCGACCTGCCACACCTTCTGCCCGAACGGAACCTGGAATTCTCCGCCGTCTGTCTTCTCCCAGACGGTCATCCTTCCGAGGCGGACGGCTTCCTCGGGATGACGCCATGAGAAAGGCGCCAGGACCGGCAGCAGAACCTCGCCTAGTTCGCTTCCCTTGAACGACGGAGTGGTGCGCACGGCTGCCGGTGTCCAAATGAGGTCTCGTAACCGTTTCGGAGGAGGAATCTGGATGGACGCGACATGTTCGATAGGGAGCAGCAGGTAGTTTCCCGCGGCAAACAACTCCAGGCGGGCGCCAATGCGCGGATCGGCGTCGGCGAAGTAGGTGAATGGCTTGTCATTCACCATGCCGTTGCGCTCCGCTCCCGTATCTTCCAGTTCCGCAGGAAGCTCGCCGCGCTGGAACAGGTCGTGACGCTGGCGTTCGGCGAATAAGGCGCTGCGATACAGGAGCACACCCATTTCGCTCTCTGGACCAGCCTGTCCCAGGACTTCCAATTGCTTGTCCGCCCGCTCCCACTCTCCGGCGAAACACAGCAGCTCAAAGAGGAAGGTACGGCGGCGAGCATCGGTGGGATTATCGCGCAATTCCGCGCTCAAGGCCTTCATGGCATCCATCAACCGTCCGGCCTGGTATAGCTCGAGTGGATTCATTGGGCACCGAGAGAGAGTTCGCCAACCGAGCCGTTAGGGCTCGAGCTCGTGATTAACAGAAAACCGCAGAAGCATAGGCTGGAGGCACTCCGCCTCAGCCGCTTTCGCGGCTGTCCGAAGTGCCTCCAGTCAAATCTACCTCAGGCGCTGCCCGATCAGCCCACGGACGCGTGTTTAACAACGTTGAAGCCCGCATTCGCGGCATTGGACACGACGCCGGAATCGCTCGTCTGTGAGCCATACGCATACACAATCTGCTCAAAAGCGAAGCTGATGCTCTGGCTCGGCTTCCCCTGACTGCCGCCGCCAAAGGACTGTCCAGTCATGAGGCAGTTTGTGAAGGTGACCGTGACGTATGGGTCTCCTATATTATCCCCACCACTGGCTTCAAACAGCTTGAACGTCGCGGAGTCGACAGGCTTGCCGCTGAACAGTTGCTTCAGCATATCGCCGCTTGACTTATCGGTATTGCAGGTAAAGCTGAAGTCCGAGAGTGAGATTACGCCACCCGAAAGACCCCCGCTGCCGATATCGGCCGGATTGCTGGCTCCGAATGAATAGCTATCCACTTCGATGTAGCCTTCAAGACCTGTGGTTTGGGTTTCACCTTTAATATCTCCAAGCAGCAGATACGCACATCCTGGCATGGTAGTTCCTCCTTATTGGACAACGAATTTAAAGACCTCGTAAGGTCTGATTTTAAAACCGGGCTACTACTCAAATCCTCACTTCGCCGCTGCCGGCAGATCAGCGACCAACCGCAGCGACACGTTGATTTCATCCAGTTGGAAATGTGGCCGCAGATAAGCGATGGCGCGATAGGCTCCAGGTTTACCCTTGATCTCCTCCACGTCTATGCGCGCTTCACGCAAGGGGAACTTGGCTTTGGTTACCGGGCCTGCCTTGTCATCTTGCGTCACGTACTTGCTGATCCAGCGGTTCAGAAAGCGCCAGCAGTCGTCGCGCGACATGAAGCCGCCGATCTTGTCGCGCATCATTGCCTTGAGGTAATGCGCGAATCGGCAAGTCGACATCATGTACGGCAACTGCGCCGACAAGCGCGCGTTCGCATTGGCGGAGTCACTGTCATACAGCTTGGGTTTGTTGCACGACTGAATGCTGAAGAACGCAGCCTTGTCCGTGCCCTTGCAGTGAACCAGCGGTACCAGGCCCTGATCGGCGAGTTCTTTCTCGCGACGGTCAGTGATCGCGATCTCCGTCGGACACTTCAGGGCGACGTCGCCCTCGTCCGTCCGGAAGGTGTGAGACGGCATTCCGTCGACCAACCCTCCACCCTCAACACCGCGAATTGCCACGCACCAGCCGTAGGTCGCAAACGCCTGGGTCATCTTCGACGCAAGCGCATATGCAGCGTTACCCCAGAGATACTTGGAGTGATCGGTGCCGTCCACGCCCTCTTCAAAGTTGAACCCCTCGACCGGCGCGGTATCGCGGCCGTAAGGCAGACGCATGAGAACGCGCGGGCAGGTCAGGGCAACGTACTTCGAGTCATCGCTCTCACGGAAGCCCTTCCACTTCGCATACTCGGTGCTATCGAAGATCTTGCCGATGTCACGCGGCTGATCCAGGTTCGTGTAGCTTTCCATGTTGAGCAGTTCAGACGACGCTGCCGACAAGAACGGAGCATGCGCGGCCGCTGCGACCTGCGAAACCTTCTCCAGCAGCTCCATATCTTCCGGATGCTTGCTGAATTCGTAATCGCCGACCAGCGCGCCAAACGGTTCGCCGCCGAAGAGTCCGTATTCTTCCTCGTAGACCTTCTTGAACATCGCGCTCTGATCAAACTCAGGTGCACGCTGTAAGTCGCGCAGAAGATCTTTTTTCGATGCGTTCAGGATCCGGATCTTCAGCTGGGTGCCGGTCTCGGACTGATCCAGCAAATACTTGAGCCCGCGCCAGGTGCCTTCCAGCTTCTGGAACTGCTGGTTGTGCAGGATTTCATTCAACTGAATCGAGACGAGGTGATCGATCTGCGCCACGCGGGCAGAAATCATCTGGTCGGCATCCCGCCCAAGAGTCATCGACCCTTCAAGAACCTGGGCGACAAATTCCTTGACCAGATTCTTGCCCCGCTCACGAGCCGCAGGATCGGCAAAGCGGCCCTGCTCTACAATCTGATCAAGAAGGCTCGATTCTGCCGCCTGTTCTACTACGGCGGAACTACCGGCTGTTTTCTGGGTCTCAGGCATTGGGCTCCCCCTTCTGTCCGACTTCGGCCTTCAGCTTGTCGAGTTTGTCGGTCTTGCTCACCGCGTCGAGCAAAGCTTCGTCGAGTTTGTCGTTGGTCTGCAGCGTGCCCTTCAGGTCATTGAGGCGTGTGCGCAAATCAAGCAACTCCTTCAGGGGCTTTACCTGACGAGCCACCTGCTCAGGTTCGAAATCTTCCAGACTCTTGAATTTCAGATCGACGCGAATCTGTCCCGCGTTGGAGTCCTCACTGAGCTTGTTCTCCACCGCGAACGAGAGGTGCGGCTTCATGCTTTCCAGAACGGAATCGAAGTTGTCGGGCGTAACCTCGACAAAGCGCCGTTCTTTGAGTTTCGGCAGAGGTTGTTCCGGTTGACCGGTAAAATCGCCAAGAACGCCCACTACGAACGGCAGTTCCTTAATTTCGATTGCGCCTCCGGTCTCCACATCGTAAGTAATCTGAACGCGGGGCGGACGCACGCGGTCCAATTTATGCTGAGTGCTCGGTTTTGCCATATTAGCTCCCTACCTCTCGAGTTTTCGGAGAAGTGCCTATAGGTGAATTCTTAAACTTGCAATCGCCGGGGAAGCGGTTGAGGTGGCCCAACCTCACAGGAAATTAGGCCATTTGCCACATGGCCCTAAGGGCCGTGGGACAAGGGTTTATCACAAGCACATACCTCAGTCAAGTCTTCCGCTTCTTTATTTGCTGCAATTCTATCGACCCGGCGCGATAACCGATCCGTTGACCGCCTTCGTCAATGACAGATAGTGTTCCAGACCCCTCGAAACGTTTCGTAGTTCCTATCTGGAAAAGCGATTTCCAGGACATTTTTCTATCACTGCCCTTAAAAAAACCGTGTTCGCTCGATGGACACCAGGTATTACGCACTGCGACGAGGGGCGAAGCTCAATCCGTCCCCCGATTAAGCTTGCCAGCGCCCTGCTAACGGCCGGTTTGGCTCAGCAATGGACTGAAACCTGCCCACCCGGACCGAATCCCGGCCCTTGTAGGAGACGAGCGGAATCAGTCCGTGATCGAGAATTCGTTCGACGGCTTCCTCGGTCAGCAGCACCTCCGCGCATGGCTTCAAGTGGGCATCACCCTCAACCCGATACGTGTGCAGGGGCAAGTTTTCGATTTGAGACACGCTTCCCAGCCGCATCTCCCATCCGGCCTCACTGAATGATTGGCCCAGCAACAGGGCCACAGCAAATGCGGAATTGCCCCATAGATATCCGCTATGGGATGGATGTCCGGGAAATTCTTCGAATTCGAACGATTCCAGCGGAGAGGTTTCCTGTCCATAAGGCAGTCGCAGCAAGAATCGAGGCAAAGCTAAGGCCAAAGACCCGGACTCAGGCCGCAAACGAAGCTGTTTCCATGAATCCTGGGCGTTTGACTCGCTCCAGTCGCGAGGATGTGGCGCGGCTTCGAGGGAGGAACAGCCAAGAAGGGATGGATCCGCCTCTCCGAGCCATGCAGCGCCAGCGCGCTGAGCGACGGCCGCCAGTTTCGCGAGCAACTGCGTGTCTTCGGTTCCCGATCCGAATTTGAAGTTCCCCGCGACAACCGACCACGGATCCGCACCGGGCGTGTCGACCGCCTTTTCGACCAGCAACCGGAAGGCTCCCGACTTGCTGAGATCGTTCGACGACATCAGGTCTGCCGCCAACTCTTGTTTTGAAATGTCGATCAGATAAATCTTCAGTTGCGGCCCTGTTTCGACCTGTCGGACGAGCAAGAGCGTTGCCCGCCAGATGGCTTCCAGAGCCTGAAAGTCAAGGTGGTGGAGAATCGCACGCATAGTGTCGCCAATCGCCCGGTCAACCGCCGCCACAACGTCCGGCTGGCGGGGATCAGGAGCGCTGACGGAATACTTGGCCGCGAGCTGGCGCGCGAACTCCTGGATCTCGCCGGTTTTGCGAGCAGGCTCCAATGCCACGCGAGCTTCCGTCTGCTCGATCATCTCGTCCAGCAGGCTGCCTGATGCCAAGCGAGCCGGACTTGGCGCCGATATTCGCGGGCTCCCGCTTTCGCGTGGAGCCGACGGAGGACGGAGCCCAACTTCGTCAGCTATCTCGGCGAACGCCGACGAGTCCTGCACTCGCTCCCGCAACGCTTTGAGTTTCTGGAAGGCCTCGTTCTCGAAAAGACGATCGGGATGAAAATCGTCCAACTCTGAGAACCGAAACACCAGCGGAGTTCCACGTTCGGTTGGCAGGTGTAGTTCAGGGCGAAGTCTTAACAGCACTTCATCGAAGTTATCCCGGTCCACCGGATACGGACGGCGTTCTCCGACTGTCTTTGGCTCGATCACGCCTCGATTTTCTCGCCCGCTGAAATCGCCGAGAATCGCGATGCAGAAGGGCGTCTCCGAGGTGGGCTGGGCAACGGCGCTTTCTTCGCTGGCTCGCAAATTGACGCCACCAAAATCAAAACGGTTTGACATGGACACTCCTGGCGACAACGCAGCCTTGGGGGTTGAGGCAGCCCCGACTTCCGTCTATTGATCCCGCTGCTGAGCGACTTGTATCTTGCGCAATCCTTCTTTCGCGTCCGGATTGTACGGCTGCAATTGCAGGATGACTCGATATTCCTGAGCAGCTTTCGCGTAATTCCCATTGCCGGCGTCCGACCTTGCCCACTGCAACAGGCGCGGGATGTCTTTCTGGGTCATGCCATCATAGGTACTGTTGCCTTCGAACCCCACAATGGGAGTGTCTTCCGGCTTCTTGGCTTTGTCCTTGGGCGTCTTATCCACCGGCTTATTGACGGGCGGCTTCACCACCGGCTTCGCAGGTGGGTTATTGACCGGCTGTACTACCGGCGGAGGCTGCGGAATGTCATTTACCGGCGGTTCAGTTGTCGCGGCAGTTGCACCCGTCGGCGTCTCGTTTCCCTGCGAGGCATGTGAGGCGTCATTGAACTTAGGTTGAACATTGGGACCAGACCAGGGATGAAACAATACAAGCCCAACAATCACCAGCACGATCGCGACCGCCCCGATCACCATTCTCGAACGCGTGATGAACGAGCGCCGTTCCTCGAAGTCCGCGAGCCCTTCCTCGAAAGCTCCTTCTCGATTCTTGAATCCCTCAGCGTCGGATGGCCTCCGTGAAGCGGTGTCGATTCTCTGTGAACCACTGGCCGTGTTACTGCGAGGTGTCGCGAAAGGCGAATTCACGATCATCGTGGCCCCAACCGGCGGGCCGACCTCCGAAGTTGGAGGCGCCACGTTAGCCGAACTCCGCAGGCTGGCCAACCGCTCCGGTGACGTCCAGATCAACTCCGCGAGTCCGGCGTGTTCCGTTCCACCGGTCGTCAGCGCCGGCACGGCGCGAAGCTCAATGCCGGGGAGATCCAGGAAACGCCGCGAGACTTCTTCGGAAAGAATGATTTGCCCTGGCTCGGCAAGCCGCAGCGCACTCTGCGCCATCCCTTGACTGAAGCCCGCTGCAAGGGGCGGATGGATCAATACGGCCGCTCCCATGTAATCGCCCGGCCTGCAGGCGAGAAACTCCAGGATCGCATTCTCAATACGCTTTGCGGCTACCAGAGCATGGAGCGAATTGTCGAAATGCGCGGCCATCGCGGCGGGCATCTCACCCGCGGTGCGGCCATGACTCGCCGCAACCAAGTCAGCAATCATGTAGACGAGAACGCTCTCGCTATGCCAGGTCAGCGGGGTAGTACCGCCATCTCGGCGCCACACTCGAATCGTCAGATCCGCGGCTGCGGACGCTGCAATTCGACTCCCCGTCGCCGGGCTCTGCTCGGGATTCAGGATCTCGAACTCTTTGCTGTCCGTCTTCGGTTCGAAAGGCACCATGGGAACTCGGGGACGCGGGGGAAGGAGGATTCGTCCGGGACAACAGGTTACGCCATATTGGTGCGCGTGGCAAACATTTCACTCGCCTACTTCCCGGCAGTTACTCGCCACTGCCATGGCACTGTCGTGCCCCTCGTATCCCCCTTGCGCACGCTTGACTTCAACACAACACTGAGTATGATTACGGGCACCTACACAGGGTTGATTCATATGACGATAGCCGTCACCCCGGGGATTCTATGCCACGACGTTCGATGTTTCATGCTGCTTTCTGTCTTCGGCCGTTTCTGAAGAGACTGTGTCTTTCACTCCTCCTGATTGGTTTGGTGGTTCCCGCGGTCCAATCGAAAGATGTGCCCATCACCGCAATCGAACTCTATGACGGTCCCAATGGCGCCGCCTTTGTTCAACTGACGGGACTGCTGATCAATGGAAAGGCAGAAGTCCGCAGTTGCACTGGCGTAACGCAGATCAACAAATCGAATTATGGCAAGCTGCCAAAAGTTGCGCTCACTTCGTCGGTGACTTCCTTGGAGCGCGATGCCAAGGGGACCATGACTCTCACCCGTGGCACCGAATCGGAATGCGTGGTGCCGACCAACCTGAAATTCGAAAAAGATGAATCCCTGACTCCGGCACAGTTGGCGGACCGCGCCGCCCTGTCGGGACAGGTGCTGAGTTCTTCCGAAAAGGGTGTGACGGCTCTGCCTCCGTTTAAACCCACGGTAAAGATCGTGTTCGTGCAATCGCCGGACACCGAACTCGCTGAATATCTGCGAGCTAATCGAGCGCACTCCATCGCACAATGGCAGGATTACCTGGGGCGGTACCCCAAAGCAGCCCACACAGATACGGCCAAGCAAGGTCTGGCGGCGCTGCTCCTGAAAGACGGGAACGACGGCTTAACCGCTTATCGCAGCTCCGCTTCGTCGAGTTCACCCGCATACGCTCAACTCCGAACAGCATATCTTCGCGCCGATCAGGCCCATGAACTTATTCCCACCAATGATGATGTCAGCAAGTTGCGCGACGCCGTGCACTCCGAGCTGGTGCTCGTTGCGGATAAGATCCGCGCGGAACTGCAAGCCTATCGCCAGGCATTGGCCAATCACACCACGGGATACGCGAACTTGGGAATTAGCCTCCAGCTAACGGAGCAGACTCTGGGAGTGGATCCCCATTTTGATCAGGGTAAAACTCTCGAAGACGCAATCGGCGGGGAAACGAAACGAATTGGAGCGGCGATGCAAAGCGGAGAGTCGAATATCGCGGCGCAGCACTACGATGAGGCTGTAGCCGCAATCTCTGACTTCCGCGCTTTTGCCGACGAGGAACCACGCATTGGGGCGATTCTCGATACGGCTTACAAACATCACTTCGAGCAAGGCAAAGCCGATATCGCCAGTCAGAAATGGCGTGACGCGGTCCAGGAATACCAGAGAGCAGTCTCCATCAAGCCAACCGCCGAAGCCACGGCTGCTCTGAAGCAAGCCCAAGGCAGCCTGCAATCCTCGAACGACCAGGCGGCCGCCGATAACGCTCTCCAGCAGAGCAACGCTTTCGAGCAGGACAAGAAATACATCGAGGCGTACGAAGTGGTGGCTGATCTTCCGGAGACCCAGCGGGCGCTGGTGAAAGATCGCATACAGGCGCTGGAGCCCAACTATGTGAAGAGCGCGTCCGACGAGGCAAAGCGCCTGATGGACGCTCACAACCCGATTCAGGGCCGGGCCGACGAGATTGGTGTCCAGCAGGCATATTCATACCTTCAGCGGGCGTGCACTCTGGAGCCCGACAATCAGAACCTGAAACTCCGGCGCGATCTCGTTTCGCAAACGCTGAGTGATTACTACGTGGCTCGGGCGAAGACTTATCTGGATAAACCCCTCGGATCCGGTGTCGGTGTGGCCTGGTTGTATCTTCAAGAGGCACAGCAATACCAGCCAAATCGCGACGATATTCGTGATGAGCGCACCAAGTACTCCACCATCCATAAAATTCGTTCCACCCTTTCCATCAAGGTGGTATTCCGCGACCAGACCTCGCGGCGTGACAGTTCCGGCTTTGCGGATCAGCTTTCTGATGCGATTGCTACGGGCCTGGAGACCACGGCACTTCCGGTCAGAATCATTCGCGCCGCGGACTCGACACCCATCGACCCGAATTTCCAACTGATCGGCGACGTGCTCGAACATCGCCCCGTCACAAAGCCCAGCATTGAGTCCCTTGATTCAGAATACTTGGTGGGCACCAGGGACATACCCAACGAAGACTGGAATAGAGCCAGCCGCGAGTACGAGGCTGCGAACCAGGACGTTCAGAAAGCGCAGAGAACTCTCGAGGCCACACGTACGCATGGCAAGAAGAAGGACATTGCGACGGCCCAGCAGGCGGTCGATGATGCCCAGAAAAAAGTGGACACGTTGGGGCGCAAACTCGACTCCATCCCCAAGACCAAAATGATCGACGTGACAAAGCCGTACAGCTACACAAAGAAGACGATCGATCTGAGCGCCGTCGTGGAACTTGGATTTCGCATCACCGACGCCAGCGGCAGTATCGTTGCTACCAATCCTTCCATCAAGAAGGAAGCGGAAAAGCAGTTCATGGTTTTGGAGAATGTGAAACCCGAGGACACCAAGGGTGTGAAACAGCTAGGTACTACGCCGGATGAGAATCAGTTCCTCGGCGATGTCGAAATTGGCGCGCGAGGAGATTTGATCAAAGAAGTAAAAGACAAGGTGCAGACCCTGCCCAGCAAGATTCTGGCCCAGGCGCGCAAGCGCTTCATGGACGGGGATACGGACGGCAGCGCCGAGGAGTACATCCTGTACCTCAATTCGACTCCGGATAGCCAGACCCCGGAACGCGATGAAGCCAGGAAGTTCCTCCACGATCAGTTCAACATGGTTTGGCTGGGCGGTACCGCCTAGCGCAGAACTGTTTTGCCCTGTATTATCCTAGTGCTGTAAATCGGCCGGCAGACCAGAAAGCCGGCCCGCGGCACATGTACTTCTTCCCCGGGGTGCCGCTTCACCCTGACGAAGCGACTTACTTCCGTGACCACTCCGAATATTAAGCGCATTGGCAAGTACGAAGTGATCGATCTTCTCGGTCGCGGGGGGATGGGTCTGGTTTATCGCGCCTTTGACCGGCAGCTCAATCGCGAGGTCGCAATCAAGACCCTCACCGAAGGATTCTCCGGTGATGAGGAAATGCTGAAGCGCTTCTATCAGGAAGCCGCGAAGACCGGGGCCCTGAAACATCAAAATATTGTCACGGTCTACGATCTGGGCGAGCAGGACGGCTTCCCCTACATCGTCATGGAGTACCTGTCGGGCGATCCTCTGGATCGCCTGATTCAGTCCGGCAAGTCGCAGCCGCTCGCCTTCAAGCTGAAGATTGTGGAGCAAGTCTGTTACGCCCTGGGCTATGCCCACCGAAATGACGTCATCCATCGCGACGTCAAGCCCGCCAACGTCATCGTGCAATCCGACGGCGTCGTGAAATTGCTCGATTTCGGAATTGCACGGCAGGAAAAGACAGACGGGCATCTGACGCGCACCGGTCACGTCATTGGCACGCTGCAATATATGGCGCCCGAGCGCTTGAGAAACGCTGCTTTCGACGGCCGGTCCGACATCTTCTCCGCCGGCATAATGATGTATCAGCTTCTGACCGGGCAACTCCCGTTCACCGGCGACTACAGCATCGTGCAGAAAATCCTGACGGAGAAGCATCCTCCGCTCAGTCTTTATATCGAGAACTATCCTCCCGCTCTGGACGCTATTCTCGACCGCGCGCTCGCCAAAAGTCCTGACGACCGCTACTCCAGCGCCGACGAGATGGCCGGGGAAATCGGATCCGTTGAGCAGGAACTGAGGAAAGAGCAGGTTACCGGGTGGATTCAAAAGGCTGAGCGGCTGGTGCAGGAAGAAGAATTTACCTCCGCGAGAGACATCCTGCTGCAGGTACTGAAAGTCGATAACCAGCAGGCCACAGCGCGGCAGATGATCGCGCTGGTTCAGCAGAATCTCAATCTCAGGGCGCGTGCCGAGCAAATCCGGCAACTGAAAACACAAGCCGAGGACGCGTCGGCAGACAAGCGCTATGAAGATGCGATTCACTGCCTGGAAGAAGCCTGCGGGCTTGATCCGTCCAGCTCGGAGCTTGCGGATCTACTGGAATCGGTAAGGCAAAAGAAGAGACGCAGGGAGTTGATCGACGGATATCTGCGCGAAGCCGATACCGCCCGCGAACGCGGCGATCTGGAGGCTGCCGGGGCGGTAATCGCCAAGGCTCTTGAGGTCGATCGTGACGACTCTCGCGTTCGCGTCGCTCACGTGACTTTGGCGCGCCTGATCGAAGAAGCGACACGACAGGCCAAAGCCAGGAAACTGCTGGAGAGTGCGCGGAAAGAAATCGGAGCCCGGCATTTCACCGCGGCGATGGAAGCCCTCGCCGAAGCCGAAAAAGTTGATCCCGCTAATCCTGAATTGATCACGCTACAGTCCGCTGCCAGGCAAGGCCGCGAGCAGGAGCAGCGCCGGCGCATCCTCGAACAACTTCAGAACGAAGTTTCGGTTGCTTCCACGGTTGAGGAATTGATGCGCGCTACAAAACTGGTCGAGCAAGGTCTGGAGCGCCTTCCCAACGAGCCCAGCCTGATCAAGCTGAAGGGAAATCTTGCTCGCAAACTGCGCGATGAGGAGATTCGCAGGCGCGTCGACGAGGTCGCCCTGCGCTGCCGCAGCCTGATTGAGACTTCTCCAGAAGAAGCTTTGAGGCTTGTGCATCAGCTCCTGCACGAAGCGCCTGGAAATGAGCGGCTGCTGGCGCTTCAATCCACGATCGTCGGTCATATTTCCGACCGTACCCAGGAGCAGAACCGTTCCCAGTATCTGCAGCGCGCGCATGAAGCGATGAGCGCAGGTAGATACCCTGAGGCGCTGCGTCTTCTGGAAGCCTGCCAGAGGGAAGGCATCTTCTCTCCCGAGATTGCTGAATTGATGGACTTCGCCCGGCAGGAGGCAGACCGCGGCCTGAAGAATACCCACATTCAAGGATTAATGCGGCAGGCTCAGGAACTCATGGCAACAGGAGCTTACGCTGAAGTGGTCGATCTCCTGGGCGCCATCCGGCAGGAACCGGAGACAGCTTCGTTGATGTTCGTCCTGGAGGATGCCAGAGCACGCCTGCAAGCCTTCGAACGAACCATCGAGTTTGCCTTGCAGTCCGCTGAGGAACTGCGCATCCACGAGCAGTACGCTGAGGCCGTTCGATTACTCGAGTCTCAGCCGCCATCTATCCTGCAGACTCAAGCTGTACAGAAAGCCCTGGCGACAGTGCGCGAGGCCAGTGCCGGTGAAGCCACAGCCCTGCAGGCGGTCGGTACCGCATACGCCGATCTCGAGTACGGGGACGGTGGAAAGCGCACGCTGCAGGACAATCCGAAATCCCCGTTCCTCACCCGAATCGCGCCCATCTTCGCGTCGCGCCGCAAGTCAGTCGCTGATCGCCAGATGTCGTCGGCGATCGACCGAGCCCGAGCCGCCTTCGACGCCGGGGACAAGAAACAGGCTGCCAAGGCTCTGGATTCGGTCGTCGCCTTCGCCGAATTTGCCAGCAGAGACCTGCAGAACGAGTGGCACACACTCAGCAGGAAAGCGGGCAGGACGCGGCGTTAGTAGTATTGGTACAAAATCTACCGCGGAGTTCGGGCTTGGTCGCCGTTTTCCACAGCACAGCTTCGGCCCCTCCGATTCTGTCCAGCCTTTCAGGGTTTACGGTGAGAGACCGATACGTTAGGATTCCCTGACTCAGCATGAACTACGTAATTCAAGCCGCCGGCATGACCGACATCGGCCTCGTGCGCAAAAACAACGAGGACAACTTTGGCTACGACTTGCGCCACGGAATCTTCGTCGTCTGCGATGGCATGGGTGGACAGCAGGCCGGTGAACTGGCCAGCAAGATCGCAGTGGATACGGTCCTGGGTTTCTACCGTGAGACGGGCGATACGACGCGCGCCGGCGTGCCGCAATTCGAAGGCGTCTCGCAACGCGCCGCCGACCTCGCCGGGGCTATTCAACTCGCCAATCAAGCAATTCACGAAGCCGGTGCGAGGGACATCACCATTGCCGGTATGGGCTCAACCATCGTCGCAGTCGCGGTCGAAGGCAATCTGTTTTCGATTGCCAACGTCGGCGACAGCCGCATTTACCTCATCCGCAAGAGTGGACTTGCTCAACTGACACAGGACCACTCCCTGGTGATGGAGCAGGTCCGGCGCGGCCTGATGACTCTGGAAGAAGCCGAAAATTCAAAGATGCAGAACGTCATCGTGCGCGCCCTCGGAACCGACGACACGGTCGAACCCGATTTGGCCGATCACGAGTTCAGTTCCGAAGACGTGCTGCTACTCTGCAGCGATGGTCTTTCGCGCTATGTCAAAGAAGACAAAATCGCGGAGGCTGTAAATCAGGAGTCTCTGGATAAGGCGTGCAGCGACTTGATTGAAGCTGCCAAAGCGGGCGGCAGTGATGACAACATCACTTGCCTGCTGATTCGGGCCACACCGCCATCGTGGAAAGATCGATTCTTCGGCCGGCTTTCGGGACCGGCACAGAAGAGTTCCACCTGAACTGGAATTACTCGTTTGGGATGTCATCCTGAACGTCGGCGAAGCCGCCGTGAGGGACCCTACAACGCCGTGAAGCTTACATGTTGTGGGTGGGAATGCCCCAGGTGCATGTGGCGTACGGAATCTCGCCGACCGCATTGCGGCTCTGCGCGATTCGTACGGTCCCTCGGAGGGCTCGCCCTCCTCACGATGACATCGCGAACAATCCACCTCGACTATTTTCCTGCGACCTGGCTGACGCACTTGAGCCCAGGCATATCAAAGAACGGATTGGCCGGTCCGGCAACCTGCAACTGATAGTCGTATGACTTGACCTTGTTGTTGGGCAGCATCACCGGTTTTCCGTTGTTATCGATGACCCACTCGAGATTGTTGTAGGTCAGGTGATGCGCGCGCGCCACGAAATGGAAAACGGCCCACGGCCCGCTCGCCGAGTCCAGGGTGTCTCCGTTCTTGGAGACATCAATATTTTCAGGACCGCCCGTCCATACGAACGTTTTCTGCGCATCTTTGCCGGAGAGCTTTTCGCTTCCGATCGTCACTTCCACGCCCTCCAGATTACTGGGAAGCGTTCTCAGCGTGTAGGAGAAATGCGGCGGTGCCGATCCATTGGGATACATCACTTCGCCGAGGGCTTTCATCTTACCCAAGAAGCGAAGGAAATCCGGGGACAGTTTGGTAGTTGCCGTCGGAGTTGGGGTAAAACCGGAGCCCATTGGGAGCACAAACGATTTCACACTATCGTTAAGTTTCTTCCATTCGTCGCCTGCCAATAACGAATAGAGTTGATCGAGCGGCATCTCCTTCAACGAATTTGGATCGAAGGGATACATCCCCCTCATCTGAGAACAGAATCCCGCAGCGGCGGCGCCAGCAGCTTTAAGCGGGGCTAGCTTATTCGGTCCGTCAACTGCCGTGATCGGCCCCTCAAGCAGCCGTCGTACTTCCTTCTCGTTACCAACCGGCTGCGAGTTATCGACGGGAATTGCCGTGATCACACCTGTGACGGCTCCCGAGGCATTCGATTGCGCCGTCGATACTTGGGCTAATACCGTTGGATCGGGAGCGCCGGGACTTTGGGCCGCAACATGGACCGCAGCCAGCAACCCTCCGAGAGCTTTCATGTAGTCCTGCGTTGTTTTCGAAATCAGCACATCTGGCGGTTTGTCCGCTGGTCCCGGAGGCTCGACTGCCTGCACTGGAGCAAAAGGCGCTTTCACATCTGCCGGCGCAGGGTCAATGTTGTGCGAAACGAAATAAAATAGCTCCATAAGAGGAGATTTGGTGTCCGTAATCTTCGCCAGTTTCTTGTCGGCTTCCGGGAACCCGCTATAAGGAGGCACGGACGAAGTCTTCATGACGGTATTCCATTCATTCACGAAGTCCTGGTTGTAGCGATCCGTCAGCTTTTGACGAACGACCGCAGGATCAAGACCTTGGGCGACACTCTTCCCCAGGACCCATTCTTCTCCACCCATGTACAGCGATGGATTCTTCAGAGCATCCAACACGAACTGATATCCGCCGCGAGTAAAGGCCCCTTTGACCTTATGAGCGCTTATGATCACGCCGTTGGAGTCCGGATATTCCTCATTAAAGCTGACGTCGTGGTTATTCGGTGATGCCTTGGCCAGCAGTCCCACATAATACCGATCGATGCCAGCAAAGCCGTTGAGATAAGCCTGGGTATGCACGATCATCGACGGAGAATTGCCGCTCGAGAATGGATTCTCCTTTGCAAGCTGCGTGCTGTAGAAGTCGAATTGCGACGATGCCAGGTCCTTGCGGTCTTTATCGATGTCCCGGTCCGCGACCCAGTGGCTCATCAGCACAGGTGTCACGAATTCCTTCGTGCTCTTTTCGTGAAATGAAGTCGTGATCAGATACGCTTTCAGTTCGCTGTACGTTTTCTCATAAGCATCGTTGGGCGCGTTTGCGGGCGGAGCGTCTGGAAGAGCCTGCAGACTGTCCACAATCCGCTTCTGCGACTCGCCAAACAGCAAACGGCGGAATCGGTCGAAGTAAACCGGCTTCGCGTCCCGATAAACTTCGCGGCCTGAATAAAGCCCCCAGCGCATACTCCACGGAGCGCCGTTCTCCTCCCAGTCCGAAAGGTCGACCAGGTCAGCGCGCAAGCGATCGAGTTTCTGCAAATCGCCGATCGAGGCGGGCTGGCGCTGATCAGCCGGAGTTTGCAGAGTTCTCAGGTCCGTGACTTCGTCTTGCACACGGCTCTCCAGCGCATGATTTTGGAAGAATGAGATGGTGAAGCCGGCAAAAAAAATTAGCCCCAGAAAAGCAGCGAACGCCAATGCGATGCGGCGAAGCAGACTAACGTGAGAACTGGAGCCGCTGGCTGCCAGCGCCATCCGATCTTTCACCAGGATGTCGTTAAACAAACTGCTCAGGAAGACCCATTGCGGCATCCGGCGCGGGCCGCCGCCTCGTATCGCGGGAGGCGCCGCGAGCTGCGAGCCGGCGCCGCGAAAAATCTGCGTCGCTCCCGAATTCAGCGAAGCCTCGGATGGCTCGGCAACCATCACGGGTGCCGCAACCACATCGTCGACCACCACCGGCCTCACACCGGTGAAGTAAAAGCCCCGCAAGAATGGATTCGTTCCAAGCTGAGTCGGACGAAGTAAGTCGACAACAAATTGCACCAGTAGCGTACGAAGTTTCTTCAGCTCTCGCGGAAACTCATAAATCCCTGGCAGCTTGTCGCCATCGTTCTCTCGCGGAAGCAGTAAGATGCGACGCTCGGCGAGCGAATAGAAGATCTCGTCGAATGCCTTGGTCAACCGTTGTGTTTCCTGATCTGCATAGACCCCCGCGCTCAACGACCGCATGGGAAGAGTCGCACCGAGCACTTCTGTGGCCTCATCCTTACTCATCTGGCGGACAAATTCGGTGAAGAACGAAATGCGGTCCAGCTTGGTGAAGAGAACGTACACAGGAAAGCTGATCCCGAGAATCTGCGATACCTCTTGCAACCGGGTGGACAATCTCCGCGCGGCTGAGACGATGGCCGCGCTCGCCCCGCCCTGTAAGAAGGTTTCGCAGTCGAAACACACGATGGCCGCGCGCGGTGCCTGCGCCCTCTTTCCCACTGCCGCCGAGAAGCGTGCTGGCTGCAGCAGCTTTACCAGCCGTCTCCAGCGGTCCCTCTGTCCCATCATGGAGCCGGATGGGTCTACGAAAATGGCCTGGCGCGTGTACCACAGGTTGGCGGCTGAAGTCGGAAGCACCTCGTTGTCTCGATACACCTGGCCCGCCAGCAATTCCGGATCGAGAGCGGAATGAATGAGTACGGTCGTCTTAGTTGCGCCTGAGTCTCCGAGCACGAAAACAATCGGAAGGCCGCTGAGATCGGTGCCGCGGCCGAGGGTCGACTGCTTCAGACGGCGAATCGCTTCGCGAACCAGCCCATCAAGATCGCCCGTTGCGCTTTCCTCCGATTCTCCTTCCCCCGCTGCTTCTTTCGCCTTGTTCACCTTGTGCTGGTACCAGAACGCAACCACGGCACCAATCAAGCCGAGCACCGCCAGGGCACCGCGCAAAATCCATACATCATTGCCGTGCAGGGGTAACCATCTGCCGAGCAGAAACACCAGGGTCATGTAGATCAGCAGAATTAAACCGATCACCCAGTACATCAAGGACATCCCAACCCCCTATTTCAGCAGTCCAGCCGCCACGGCCGAGAGTGACGACGCACCCGACATCAACACAAACTTGTAGAGAACAAAGAGCACCACAACCAGCGCAGCCGTAATCAGCGCCACGCGACCGAGCACCCGACTTACGCGATCCGTGTGCGACATGCGAACCGCGTCCGCTGGAATGGCGCCGCGCGGCGACAGTGCTCCCAGTGGCCCACGGATGCGCCGGATCTTCTCCTGCGTTGCGCCCATCACTGACCGCAGGTCTCCGCCCGCCGCGTATCTCCCTTTGAACCCCAGCAACAGGCACAGGTAATAGACTTCCAGCAGATCCGCGGTCTCCTGGGAGTCGCTGCGGTTCAGCACCTTCTGCAACTCCTGGAAGAAAATCTCGCCGGCCAGTTGATGACCGAACAGTTCCGCCTGCAGCGGCAGCCGTGGCCAGTTCACGAATACCGGGTTCCGCGAAGTCAGCACCGACTCATCGAGGAACGCCACCACGGCAAAGATGACTTGCTTCACGTCCTCCGCGCTGCAACCACGGCTGCGCGCCTCTTGTTCGGCAACCCGCAACGCCTGTCTCATCTGCGCGCGGAAGGTCTCGGCGTCCGACACCGCCTGCCGGTTGTACCGCAACCGCACCACGGCTGTGAAGACTTCCTGGAATCCCAGTGCGAGATTCCAGCCGCGCCGGTCCAGTGCCGGACTCGATCCTCGATAACTTCCCAGAGGCGTGACTTGTGTAGAACTCATGTCAACTCTCAAGCAAAACAATCAATTCCAGATCCGGGGAAGGCAGTTCTCCCGGCACGTACACGCCTACATTGCGCGTGCGCATAATGTGCTCCCAGCAGGGACCGCTCCGCGTGATCACGAAATACTGGCT
Source organism: uncultured Acidobacteriota bacterium (assembly GCA_963836945.1). GTDB lineage: Bacteria > Acidobacteriota > Terriglobia > Terriglobales > Acidobacteriaceae > Sulfotelmatobacter. The sequence continues at coordinate 287,440 of CAWILL010000009.1, read as the reverse complement.
ATCCACCTTCGCAGAGACTGCCGCGGGCGGGACTTGTCGGTGATCAAGCTTTAACCCCGGTAGAGCGCGTCTCACCAACTCGGGGACGAATTGCGAGGAACACACCTTCACCAATTGCAAAGTCTTTGCAATCAGGTCCGCTTCTCCTACGTGCGACCGAATCCCAAGCATCCAGCGCGATGGCCCCAGGCAGCGCTCGTCGCGCACTTCGCCCTCGTAGAAGTAGCGCGCCGCAGCCTTCAAAGGGATTACGATCGCCTGCGACGGAACAATGATCTCGAGATGCCGCAGGATATGTTCCTCAAGCGCGCTGAAGCCGCGGCCCGGGTCCGAGTGGTCATAAACCGGGAGAGTGCGCGGGTTCGAATCCAGGCTGAAGGTGCACAAAGCTCCGGCCAGACGGGACATCTCGCGGAACAGGTCCTCCGGATGGCGATGTTTCGCCAACAGAATATGCCTCAGCGGGGTTAGACTCGAATTGATCGCGTGCAGAAACCAGAATTGCGCCACCTGGCGGGCCGACATTCCGGTCTGAAACTTCTCTCCCGACTGCTGCTCCTGGGTTACAACGGTGCTCTTCTCTTCCAGGATTTCCACCAGCCGCTGCAACATCGAAGACAGGCGTTCGCTGGCGCTCACACGGAGGCATGGCGGAACAAAGGACGGATCGTAAACAAAATGGCCGGACTGATCGCGCATCACCCGCGCGATGGGCAAGGTCAGCAGGTTCTCATTGCGGCTCGGGACCACCACCAGCCGTATATTCTTGCGGCCCATCTGCACCGGCTTCGGCTCCAGGCCCGTGTTTTCATCGTGGACCAGCTCCGTCGTGCTGAGATAACGGGCATTTCCCGACGGAAACGGATCCAACTCGCAATTCTGCTGTCCCGCAACCCACCGCGGGATTGCCAATGCGACAGTCAGGCTGTCAGTGGTCGGAAGAAACTCCTCCACGATGTTGTACGGATCAGGACGTGGATCGCACTCCGGAATATCGAAGGGCAGCCCATCCTGAAACATTCCGCGCGCGTGCAACAGGCTTACCGTACCGTTGCGGAGCGCGTCGGCATCCAACTGGCAAGCGGCCAGGCCGTATGCGTCTTTCCACAGGCTGCTCGTAGCAAAGTGGACGGACTCCTCGAAATACCGGTTTTGCGCCTGGAAATGGTGGGGCGCCAGATACATCCCCTCCGCCCACACTACTCTCGACAGCAACTTCATGCCGCTTCACCTGTTACAAGGGGGAATTTTTCGCTTTGTGCTTCACCGCCCGACAGGAATCTGTGCGTCGCGGCCAAGTTCACGTCTGGCCAGCGATGCTAGGCGGATACCTTCTCATTGTCAAGATTCGCGCCTCCTCGGGACCTGATCGTAAAACACCAACCACTTTAGTCTGAGCAGAATGAGAGGAGTGACGGGGGGGCTGAGCTCGTGAGGCGGGCGAATGAGCCCGCACCGCGGACGTTCCGAGTCGGATTTCAGAACCCAGGTTTGGGACGCTAGGGTTGGAAGCAGCCGTGGCCCGTGGTAGCCTAGTGCGAACGAGGCCTACCCTTTCTGGAATTGACGCCTCCAGTGGGTTTCCCAGTTTCTTCATGACGTTTGAGCCCAAGCCGCCGCGCCCACCCGTATCTATCTCATCTCAAGGGACTTCGTCCGATTCTGCCGACAACCATAAGGCGCAACTTTCGGACTCCGGCGGGGTTCAAACTGGTGTGAGCACAGCCGCACTTGATCGGGCTATGTTGTTGGCTGCGACACCGCAAATGCCGACGGTGTTTTCCGCCGGCGCGGGACCGGATTCGCAGACCGATGCCGACATCATGCTCCGCGTCAAAGCGGGTGACCAGTCGGCTTTCGAGTACCTGGTGCAGAAATATCGCCGGCCGATGGTGAGCTTCATGTACCGGATGGCACGGAACTCGGCTGCGGCGGAAGACCTGGCGCAAGAGGTTTTCCTGCGTGTTTATCGATCGCGTGAGACCTACGAAGCGAGTGCGAAATTTACGACCTGGCTGTATCGTATTGCGACGAACCTCGCAGTCAACCATGCCCGCGATTCGCGGCACGAACGACCCGAGGTTCAGGTCAGCCTGGACGAGCCGGACGACGACACCGGCACCACGCTGGAGTTGCCGGACGGGTCGCTGAACGCCGAGCAGCAGATGGTGCGCCGCGAACGAATGCTGGCGATCCGACGGAAGGTCGAGGCATTACCGGAGCAGCAGCGGCTTGCAGTCATCATGCACAAGTACCAGCAGATGGACTACAGGCAGATTGCCGATGTGTTGAAGAAGAGTGAGTCGGCCACAAAGTCACTCCTCTTCCGGGCGTATGAGACTTTGCGCGACCAGTTAAAAGAATTCATCTAGCAAGATTTGATTTGTGCGAAGAGACATTGGCGAAGAGCGTGAAGGGGAAGCAGTCATGAAATGCGAGGAGATTCGCGAAAGGGTGCTTGATGTGGCCGCTGGCCGCAGCGAGCCCACCAAGGAAGAAAGCACTCATCTGGCCAGTTGCGCCGCATGTGCGCAGCAATTGAAATCGATTCGGTCCACTATGTCGCTGCTCGATGAGTGGCAGACTCCGGAGCCGTCGCCGTATTTCGATGTGCGCCTTCAAGCCCGCTTGCGGGAAGAAATGGCCAAGCCGCAAGCGGGATGGTTGCACTGGTTCCGTCGTCCCGTACTGGCCGCCGCGCTTACAGTGATCATGGGAGTTGGGATTGGGCTGTTCTTTGCGCGCGGCAACGGACCAGTTCCTCCGCGGCCCCCAGTTGCTGACGTCGGAAGCGCTGTGAGCGACTTGCAAACTTTGGAAAAAAATAACGAGATGTATGCCGATTTCGAACTGCTGGATGATTTGGACCTGCAGCAGAATGTCGTAGCTACTCCCCAGAACGCCGACTAGCGAGAGGCGGTGCCCACATCGACAAGAGGCGCCGAACAGCAATGAAATGGGAGGCACACATCACGAGACGCTTGGCCGTCGCTCTGCTGGCGATAACGATCATGCTCCCCCGTCTCAGCTGGTCGCAAAAGAACGCACCTCACCCGGCGCCTCCGCAGCCGACTCCAATGCCCCAGCAACATATGTCGCGGCCACAGGCGGTAGCTCCACGGCAAAAGGGCCACGCGGGCGATTGGTTGCGACGCTACAAAGATCTGCCTCCAGAGGAACAAGAGAAAGCGCTACAGAACGACCCGGCCTTCCAGAAACTTCCTCCCGCGCGACAGGAATTACTGCGGCAGCGGCTGCAGCACTTCTCGAGTCTGCCCCCGCAACAGCAGCTTCGTATGCTGAACCGCATGGAAACTTGGGAGCATTTGACTCCAGAACAGAAACAGCAGGCGCGCCAGATCTTCGGCCAGATGCAGCAACTTCCGCCCGACCGGCGCCGCTTGGTCCACAAGGCCATTGACGATTTGCGGGCGATGCCCCCTGATCAGCGGGAACAAATCATTAACTCGGACCGTTTCAAGGGGATGTTCTCGGACCACGAACGCGACGTGATGCGAGACGCCACCCGGCTTCCGCTCGCCCCTTCAGACAGCGGAGACCAGCCCGGAACGCAGGAGTAGAACTCGGCGTCGCACCTCAGGCGTCAGCCCTCGGCGATTCAATCCTGATTTTCTCGGGCGCCGTTGCCGACCGCGCATTCTGTGCTGAGCACTAACGCTCCAAAACTAGAGGGAAATGTAGTGCGAGGTCTGAGGTCTGACACCTGAGGTCTGACGCCCGTTTTCACTTCCGCAACATATTCCGCGCAATAAAGAACACGTTCGCCGGCCGCTCTCCCAGCCGCCGCATGAAGTACGGATACCATTCCGTCCCAAATGGCACGTAAACCCGCATTCGCCACCCGTCGCGCACCAGGCTCTGCTGCAGGTCGCGGCGGATGCCGTACAGCATCTGGAATTCAAACGCATCGCGCGAGATCTTTTCACGTGTCGCGAACGCCTGGGCTTCGCGAATGATGTTTTCATCGTGCGTAGCCATGCCGTGATAGATCCCGCTCTTCATCAGGGTCTTCATCAGCTTGATGTAGTTCGCATCGACATCCGCCTTACTCTCGAAAGCAATGCTGGCCGGCTCTTTGTAAGCTCCTTTGCACAAACGAATCCGAATCCCTTCCGAGAGCAGTTTCTCCACGTCGCTCTCCGAGCGCTTCAGGTAAGCCTGGATCACGGTGCCCACGCTGTTCGCATGCCCCGGCCGGCGGTGCAACTCGTGCACGAAATCGAGCGTGCGCTCTGTGTACGGAGAGCCCTCCATGTCGACGCGCACGAATCCCGGTGGATTCATCGACCCCGCCTTCGCCACCAGTCCGCTCACTAACTCCCGAGCCAGCCCTTCATCCACGTCCAGCCCCATGTGGGTCAGCTTCAGGCTGATGTTGGCATTGAGCCCGTTGGCGGCAATCGCCTCGAGAATTTGCTGATACAGCTGCGCGCTGTGCCGCGCTTCCTCGGGATTGGTAACGTTCTCGCCCAGATTGTCGATACTAACGCTCATGCCGGCGCGATTGACGGCTTGTGTGACCCGAACCGCGTCGGCGATTTCTGTTCCGGCCACAAAGCGACCGGAAACGCGTTGTCCGATCGCCGAGCGCTCGGCGAAACTGCGCAAAGAACGATTCTCAGAAAGATGGACGAAGAAGGTCCTCAACATGCAGTCCCTGCCACCTCGAAATGAATTGGGTTGTGCAACAGAGGAAAGGTGGAGTTGGTCGTAATTAGGAAGACCACAGAATTTTGTATCACAACCGGGACTCACGGTGTGCGATCCGGCTCATGCCATCGCAGCACGGGCGGGATCGCTCCCGCCGGCCTCAATCGCCCGATTACCAGGTGTAATGTGCGGTGTACGTGATGACCTTTTCACCGTCAGGCGCAATGGTCACTGGAAACTCGACTGTCTGACTATCCTTCTTTTTGTACTCGTCAGACTTCGCGGTGATCTCCCAATTCTTGCCGCGGTAAAGATGCTCGACTACGCGCACCTCGACTGCTTCCTTCTCGTGATTGCGGACTCGAATCTCGAACGTTTCTGTGGCGGTGGTCCTTGAATTCTCAACTGTGTAGTTGGTGCGCCGGCGCTCGCCCGTCACATCAAACGCGTTACCGGTGTAGATGCGAATCGTCTCATCTTTGGGCGTGTGGTCGATCATGTTCTCACCGGTGAATTCCACCTGGCCGTCGTCATTGTGCCGGTAAAAGCGGACTCGTCCCTTGGGCAGCGGCATGCCCAAGTGATTGGCCTCCGAGTTCACGAACTCGCGCATCACCCAGACTTTGGGATTGGATTCCGTCCCGAAGGAATGATCGTTGCGAATATTTTCCCAGTTCCACCCGTTGTACCGGTTGGGATCGATCTTCGTCCCGTCATAGATGTACGGCTGCTTCGTTGCAACACCTGAGGCATGAATGAACTCCACCTGTTTGGTCTCACGATCGCGCAGCGTCGTACTGTGCTCAAGCGTGTAGAGGTGATATTCATCGAACGCCTTCTCCGTTACAGGCGGAGCCATCGGTGCATATCTCATCGCGGGTGCGCCGTTAACTGCCTCCGCCATTGGCATCCCAGCCTGAATCTTGTTTACATCGCCCGCCATCAGCTTGATGCGGGCATTCTCAAACGTGTGCCCACTGCGGTTGTCCATCGTGACCCAGCCCACGATGTCCACCACATCTCCCTTTTCCGGCGCGACAATGTTGTAATCCGCTTTCCAACTCATGCCCCCAGTGACATACGAAAGCTCAGCAGGAAACTTCCCCGCCTTATCACTGGCGATCACCCATTCCAGCCGCGGCTTCAGGATCGTTTCCCCGGTAAGATCAGGAAAGATCGGCATACCGGGCAGACCGAAACGCAACTGTCCGCCGATCTCAACGATTGGCTCTTCCTGCGCAGGATAGCCCTGGTTGTACGCGTTCACGTTGAAGTAGTCCGGCCGCACGAACCCGCTGCGAATCACTTTTCCTTTCACCAACGAGTGGTCGGGCATCTCGAAATCAATGGTGCGGCCCTCGTATAGCGATAGCAGTGAAAACTGTGAAACCGGGTCGTTGCGGTAATTCTGCTCCAGCACATGGATGACGTGGCGGCCCGAGGGATCCCGCAGGATCACCGAATCCGGCTCCAGGTGCATGGAGATGTCATTCGCATTGACCTGGTTTACGCCCGACTTCAGATCCAGCGGCACATCTTGCCGGACCACGGCGAAATCCTGGTTGTAGATGGTGAGTGATGGTTGAGAAGCCTGTTGTGCAAACAGACTGCAGCAGAAGATGAGAATACAGACCAAGCGAGCGCGCATGTAGCGATCCCCCGAAGTTTCCTGAGAGTGCTTCGTTGAGTCTCGTAACTCCGAGGCTTCGACCCCGCCCCGACTCAGCCTACCTCTGGAAGAACGCAAAAAGGAGTGACTCTTGCATCGCGTGAGCCTGCTTTGAAAAGGCACGGCTTACAGCCGTGCCGCGAAGTGCTAGTTACGGTTACCAGGACGTTACCAAACGGCGATCCCGCCTGCAGCTATTGAGGATCAAACTTTATCTCTACCGCTTCCTTCGTTTCGTGCGGCGCGGGCTCAAACTTCCAGTGCCCCACTGCCGTAACGGCGCTCTGGGTCAGCAGTGGATGGCCGCCCAGAACGTCGATTTTCTTCACGCTGCCGTTGGGTGCAACTTGAGCCTGGAGTTTCACCGTCCCACGGATATTCATGGAATGGGCTAGTGTCGGGTATACTGCAGGAGTTTGAACGAGGACTTTTCTGGAGCCACCGCTGGATTCCTGGGCGCTGATAGGCAAAACAAATACCGTAGCAATAAGTAGTACCGCAAGGGTACCCCGCCGCATCAGGGGATTCATGGTAAGAACAGTCTAATGAACGGCAGCTTCTCGCCGAAGATCACGGAAGTAATGGCACTTATGCCTATGGCTTTGTTTTCACTGACTTTCACGGTTTCGAGAGAAGAACAATTCTCATTTGCCGTGCTCTTCCAGAAACTTCTCTACTTCCATGGCCGCCATGCAACCGGTGCCCGCTGCCGTAATGGCCTGCCGATACCGCCGGTCCTGCACATCCCCGCACGCGAAGACTCCGTGAACACGCGTTAACACAAAATTGTGGGTCTTCAGGTACCCCTCGGAATCCATGTCAAGCTGGCCGGCAAACATCTTGGCGTTGGGCTCGTGTCCGATTCCCAGGAACAGTGCGCTGGTGGGAAAGTCCCAGACCTTTCCCGTCTTCACATTCTTCAATTTGAGCCCGGTCACCTCATTCTTGCCGGCGTCATATACGTCCTCGACAACTGTGTCGAGCAGGAACTGGATCTTTTCATGCTTCTGCGCCCGCTCCAGCATGATCTTCGAAGCGCGAAACGCATCGCGACGGTGAATAATCGTCACCTTCGTCGCAAACCTGGTAAGAAAGAGCGCCTCTTCCATCGCCGAGTCGCCGCCTCCGACGACAACGATTTCTTTCCCCGAGAAGAAGAAACCGTCGCAGGTCGCGCATGACGACACTCCATGCCCGATCAGGTGTTGCTCGTGTGGCAATCCAAGCCACCGGGCCGAAGCACCACTGGCAATGATCAGAGTCTGCGTGTGAACCTGCTGATGACCGAGGTGTAGCACAAAAGGCCTTTGGCTGAGATCGGCGCTGGTCAAGTGCGCCATGCGATATTCCGCCCCGAACCGCTCCGCCTGCTTACGCATGTTCTCGACTAGCTGCGGCCCCATAATTCCTTCGGGGAACCCGGGGAAATTCTCCACCATGGTGGTCATGGAGAGTTGTCCGCCCGGCTCGTGGCCCTCAATGACCAGTGGCTTCAGGTTCGCGCGTGCGGTGTATAGGGCTGCCGTGTGTCCGGAGCATCCGGACCCGATAATCACAACATTCCGAGTTTCGCTCATGGATAGTTTCGTGCTTGCAGATTAGATGGCAAGTTCCCGATTACGATGCACAGCTGCCTTCTCGCAACTTTTCCTTATGCGCCTCACTTCTGCGGTTGCGTAGGCTTCATCATCTTGGATTTTGGCGGAGCAACGGGCTTCGACTCAGCGCTGATTTTCGCCAATTCATCTGGAACAACTTTCTTCACTCCCAGCAGCGTCCTATAGTTCGCGAGCACTGCCGACGCGCTGTGGAACAAAGGCTCATACGCGCTTTGATTGGGCGCAGGTCCGGCCGCCGTCTCCTGGCAGCGAGCCAGCGCCACCGAAGGCTTGCCAAACCGCTCCAACCGCATGCGGCTGGCGGGCGTATTCAGGCTCAGCATCGTTGTGGAACTCGTGACCGCCGAAGCGCTGTCCTCCAGCGAGACCTGAATCAGGTCCTTCGGATCACGCACATGCAGCACCAGTGTTTCGATCATGTTCACGCCGTCGTTGCTGAATGAGTACTGCACGCTCGAAAACATTGCCTGCACTGAGAACTCACGCCGGATGCGCACATAGTTCGCAATCGAGGGCTCACCCGCAACATGACCGGCCGCTCCGGCTTCCAGCATGGTGGGCATGTCGGTCAAGGTCGAGCGTCCGCGCGACACCTCGAAGTCCGCGTCGAACAACGGTTGCTTCGGGATCTTCGCCAGCGCGGCCGCAATCTCCTTCTGCTCTTCGGCAGAGGGCGTGCAGACATTCAGCATATTGACCTTGACCTGAGGCTGCTGCGAGGCCGCCGCCTCGGGCTGCTGCTGCGCCATCACCCGGGCCGCGCAAAGGATCGCGATCATGCTGATGGATAGTTGGAGTATCGAAATTCTAGGCACGCCGGAATTCTAAATGAGAGCGCCCAGAATTCTAAATTTCAAAGAGCGACGCATGGTCGCGAAGGCCACCGCGAACGTCGTAAAATCAAAGTATGGCGAATCTGACATTGGTCTACGGCATGAGGCTGCTTCCCTCCGAAGACGTGGTCGAGGTCGGCCAGGCTCCAGTGAAACTCGCAAATGGACGAGAGGCACACGTCACGATGCACGTCCTCGAGGGCAGTAAAGAGCAAATCGAGACGCAACTTCGTACCAGTCTGGAGGCGTTCTTCGATCTCTATCCCGAGATCTAGCGCCCGAGTCGGTTATCCATTGGCATTTAGTCATCGGCTGTGGCTAACAAAGCGCCAACTGATTCGGTGCGATTCGTCAAACTGAACCTTTCTGTAGCCGTATAATTCCTAATCTTCCAGGTGCCCGATACGTAGTATGCAATGGTCCTATCCAGAACTGAGGCGCAAGCTGATCGAGGCAGATCTCTGGCCGCAGGGCCGAATGGCCCGCCTGGCTTGTTATTTGGCCGCACTCGCCGTGACTCTATTCGCTTTGGAGAAACTGCTCGGCCTTTTCTCGCTCTCCTGGGGGGAGCACCTGGGTGGATGGGTCACCTTTCTCACATTTCTGGCCTGCGTCCTCTTCTTCATTCTGGGCTTCCGCTGGGTCAAACGCCGAATTCTCTGGCGTTTGCGCAATCGCCTTATCGTCACCTATATGTTCATCGGCGTAATTCCCGCCGTGCTGCTGGTCGCGATGGGACTCATCACGCTTTACGGACTGGGCGGGCAATTCGCCGTCTTCGTGGTAACTTCCGAGACCGACGCCCAGTTGCGGAGTCTGGCGGCGGTCAATGCCACCGTGAGCAGCGAACTCGCGGCCCATCTGGAGCGCGGCGAAAAACCTGTACCGGAGTCTCTTGCCGGTCTGGTCAAACGCGATCCAGCCTGGAGTCGCCGCCAGGTATGTGCCTGGTACGGCGATAAGCCACTCCCTCTTTGCAACGAATTTCACGGCGACTCCATTGCCTTCCCCGGTTTTATAAAAAGTAAGTTCCAAGACCTCGTCCGTGATCACGAGCGGTTGCACCTGCGAGTGGGATCCTCGCTGGAGGTCGGTTCCAACCGACTGACCGTGGTCACCAGCGAACCGTTCGACAAGGATCTTGTGGGAAAGATCGCCGAGGGCCTTGGAGAAATCACGCTCTACACCACAGCCGAAGATCAAAGTTCGCCGAAACAGCAGGCTCCCGCAACAGCCGGGGTAAAGGACAAAACTCCAGTTTCGAGTACCCCGAAACGCACCAGCGGATTTGTGATCAACGCCAACGACAATCAACGTGCCGCGTCCCCAGGTGGTCCTCGGGTCCTGCATCCGGCTTTCACCGTCGGATCGATGCCTGAATCCACAGCCAGCTTCGACCGGGAAATCACGTTCGGTACACCACTTCCCGTAGTCGATTGGGAAAATGGCACTTCCGATAAGTACGGTCCCGTTCTTCAAGTCACGACTCGTCCCGCAGTTCTCTACAGCCATCTGTTTGCTGCACTCGGCGAATTCGTTCGTGGCGTGACCTACATCCTGATGGGGGTCGCGATCTTCTTCGCGATCATTGAACTCATTGCGCTGATCATCGGCACGCGCATGACCCGCACCGTAACCGCGGCTGTGGCGGATTTGCACGTCGCCACCCGCCACGTCGACCGCGGCGACTTCAGCCATCGCATTCCTGTGAAATCGAGCGATCAGTTGGCGGATCTCGCGAATTCGTTCAACTCCATGACGGCGTCCATCGAAAAGCTCATGCTGGAACAGAGAGAAAAGCAGCGACTGGAGAATGAGCTTGCAATCGCGCAGGAAGTGCAGGACCAACTATTCCCACGGCAAACTGCCGGCCTCGAATCCCTGGAAGTCCACGGATTCTGCCGCCCCGCGCGTACCGTGAGCGGTGACTACTACGATTTCCTTTCCGCCAGTTCGCACAAACTGATCCTTGCCGTCGGCGACATCAGCGGCAAAGGAATCTCCGCCGCGCTTCTCATGGCGACGATCCATTCAGCGGTTCGAGCGTACAGCGTCGAGAACCTGCCACAGATGCGCGAACCTGTCGCTGTGGGCGCTGTTGCCGGCTCGGGCAGAATCATGGCCACATGGCCTGAGGGCATTGAAGTCTCTCCCGGAGCGCTGCTCGGCCTTCTAAACCATCAGCTCTTCGAAAGCACCCCGCCTGAGAAATACGCTACGTTATTCGTGGGAATCTACGATGGCCGCTCGCGTACCCTCACCTACAGCAACGGAGGCCACCTGCCGCCGATTCTGATCGGAAAGGACGGCACCGTCCGCAGACTCGAAGCTGGCGGCACTGTAGTCGGCCTCTTCGATGGCATGACTTACGAGGAGGACTCGGTCGTGATGGTTCCTGGCGAAGTCTTCCTCGCTTACAGCGATGGCGTCACTGAGCCCGAGAACGATTTCGGCGAGTTCGGCGAGCAACGCCTGATCGAACTGGTGCGCGAGAACCGTAATCTCCCACTGTCGCAAATCAGCCAGATCGTCACCATGGCCGTGGACGACTGGATCGGCGACAAAGAGCAACCGGACGACGTCACGCTGGTCCTGGCGAGAGCCCGATAAGTGCAATTTCGGAATCGAGGGTGCCCCACCCTTGTCGCGTTCTGTGCGACAGAGCCTGCCCTGAGCGAAGTCGAAGGGGTGGGGTTTTTGATTTTTCGTACAAGTCGTTCCGAATGGGTCGATAAACGAGATCAACACTATTGCGTAAATCACGCGTGCCTCATCCCAAACCCCATTCCTCTGGACTTCTTCCTTGTTGACAGAAAATTCTTAATCAATATTTTGAACGTCCGGAGAGAATCAGTTCGGACACGCGGGAGTAGCATAACCACGGCCATGCGCCGGGGCTCCATCCCGGAGATGACGGTTCGAAACCGTTCCTCCTGCCCCAGTTTTTCTGACAAACAATTCAGATTTTCTTCTGCTTCCACTTTCCTTGCTTGAACAGGATGGCGCTCGCCGCCGCCATGGCCGACTCGGCGATGGCGATCGAAAAGAAGACTCCGTTCGATTTCATGCCCAGCGGCTTCGCCAGCACATACGCGAGCGGGATTTCCAGCAGCCAGAAGCCGAAGAAGTTCACGATTGTCGGAGTAATCGTGTCCCCGGCTCCGTTGAAGGCCTGCATCATGACCATGAAGTACGCGTACCCCAGGTTGCCGTAGCTGACGATCCGCAGGCACGCCGCTCCCAAAGGCACAACCTCGGGATCCCTGATAAACAGGCGAACCACCGGCTCGGCGAAGATCACAAAGAAGACGCCGACCGCACCCAGGAAGAGCACGTTGTAGAGTCCTGTCCTCCACACCGCGGCCTCGGCACGATCCGGCTTCCCCGCGCCCAGATTCTGGCCAACCAACGTTGCGGCAGCGTTGCTCAATCCCCACGACGGTAAGATCACGAAGATCACAATTCGAATTGCGATCGTGTACCCGGCCAGCGCCGCCGCACCAAATGTGCTCACAATCCGCACCAGCCCGATCCAACTCGTATGCGCAATCGCAAACTGCAAAATTCCCGTCAGCGACACGCGGACCAACCGCCACAGCACGCTAAAGTGCACGTGAGCCTGCCGCGCCAGCACACGAATGCGCTCCGTCCCTTTGAAGAGCCGGTAGAACTGGTACATCACGCCGATGCTCCGCCCGGTGAACGTGGCCAGCGCCGCTCCCGTCACACCCAATTTTGGGAACGGTCCCAACCCGAAGATCAGGCAGGGGTCCAGAAAGAGATTGATGATGTTCGAAACCCAGAGCAGCCGCATCGCGATCGCCGCATCTCCCGCGCCGCGGAAGATCGCATTGTTCAAGAACAGCAGCAGCACGGCGCAGCTGCCTCCCAGGCAGATTCTCGTGTATCCGCTGCCCACCGCCACAATCTGAGGAGTCGCACCCATCAGCCGCAGAAGGTTCGGAGCGAACAACAGACACGGCAGCCCGATGGCCAGCGAAATCAACAGGCCAAGAAAAATTGCCTGCACCGCTGCATCGGCCGCTCCTTCCGGATCCTTCTCCCCGATTCGTCGCGCGACCATCGCCGTGGTCGACAGACTCAGCCCCATCCCCACCGCGAACACAAGGCTCAACATCGACTCGGTCAAACCGACCGTCGCCACCGCATCCGCGCCCAGCCTGCCCACAAAGAAAACGTCTACCACCGCAAACAGAGACTCCAGCACCATCTCCAGGACCATGGGCACGGCCAGCAGCAGGATGGCGCGATTCAAGTCGCCGTCTGTGTAGTCCTGGTGCGAACCTCGAACCGCCTCCACCAAGGACGACCAAAGTGAGCGGCGGGGCTCCACCGCCGCAGCAACAGTATCCATACCAACCTTGAACTTTCTGCAATGGCGTCCGCAACCGCGCAGACTCAATGCTTTCGAGGAAAGACAAATCAGGGAAGCCCGACGACCGGGCGGGCAGGGGAGCGAATTAGCGAGGGATGAACATGGTGTTCCTCAGCGCGGATCGTTTGAATTGCGGGTCCCCACGGGGAAACGAACAGCGTTGGCGAAATATTACCGCACTTGGAATGGTATATCCAAGTAGAAAAGCGGCGAAGGTCGGAGGTCCCTTCGCCGCTCTCTCAGGAGGTATGAGTGATGTTCGCTCTCTGCAACAACGCCATCCTAACGCTTGGCGCATTGCCTGGGAAGATCACTAGGGTATAGAGGGAACCGCGATTCAGATTATTAGAATCGATTCACAAACCAATGCATTGCCCTCGGATTGCTAGCCAGCTATTTCTTGGCCAAAGTTAATACTCGCGCCGAGATCGCGGAATTCTTCAGCGTGCCCCCCACGACCAACGGACCGATCGGCGTAAACACAATCCCTCGAGTATCCGCACGCACGTCGTACGTGTCGTCCGTGATGGTTTCCCACTTATTTCCATGCAACTCGAACGCAAATGTCACCGGCGAGAGTTCAGCCTGCTTCCCATCATTGTCCAGACCCTTGTAATTGTGCGGAGCCGTGGTGCCTCCGGAGAAGAGGAATCGGTGGTCGTGCTCCCCCGCCCCCGCAACAATTCCGAACCGCCCGGGTCCGGGATGAGCCGGCAACTTGCTCCACTCAATCTTGTTCGGATCTTTATGGTCGATCTTCCCCATCCAGCATTCGTCGGAAGCAACATACTTCGCGCCGCCCGGGTCTTTCTTTGCGCCGTCTACGTACACGATCGTCTCATCGGCGATTCCTCCCGCATGCCCGAACACTGGTGTGCCAGGAAACGCCGTCGCCTGACTCCATGTATCTTTCTCCACGTCATACACCTGCACATTGTTCACAGGCCCGCTTCGCGACCTGCCGCCGACCAAGTAAATGTAGCGGTCGTGCGTCAGTCCGATGACCGCGCTGTCCACAGGTGTTGGTACGTCTTTCGCGCGGTACCACCGATGTTCCCCGGGAACATACGAATTCACATCGCCTAACACGGACTCGGTTCCCTGCCCGTCGATCGTGAATCCGCCGAAAAGAAAGACCTGCCCCTTCGCCCCTAGCGCGGAAGCCCCCAGCCGCCCGGCCACGCCCGGAACAGGGCGCCCTTCAATCCACTTCCCCGACCTCAGACCCAGGACGTACATCTTGTTGCTCACGTCGTCCCAGGTCTTCTTGGTCCCAAGCCCCATGAGCGAGTAAACGTCAAGCCCGCCCCTCAGGGAAGCAACGGCATTACTGGTAACCGCGTTCGGCAGGGGGGGGATCTTAGGTTGATCGGCTGCCAGCAGTAGAAGTGAAAACGCGACAGGGAGGAAGAGCACAAGGCGTCTGTTCATTGCAGCAATATTACGTCTTTCGGAGGAACTGGGGCAAAGCAAGCTCCTCGCACCCGAAGACAGCCCTGTGCGAACTCCGCGGGATTTCTCTGCGTCCTCTGCGGTTAAGGTTTGCGGTAGAGTCCGCAAAACAATGTAGACCCACGATCCCGGATCGAAATTCCCGTTACTTCACCAGCCCCTGCCGCACTCCGTGAATGAAGTCTGTGTAGGCCGGCGTCTGCCCGATCGACCGCATGTAGCTCGCAATCTGCCCGCGATGATACGCCGAATGCATCACTACGTGAGTCAGCACATCAACGATCGCGCTCGTCCACGCCTCGCCCTTGCTGTTCTTATACGAAATCGTCTGGTTCACATCCCCTGCGGTCACCAGATCAAGGTACTCATGCCATTCCCCGCCCAGTTTGTCAGCCTCAGCTTCGCACTGCGATAAGTTTGGTTCCGGCCAGACCGGCACGCTCTGCGGCACTTGCCGGAGCCGCTCCAGCCATACCCGCTCCGCCGCCAGAATGTGCGCCATCAATTGCAGTGAGCGGGTATTCTCCCCACCGCTCGACCGGAGGGCAGCCAAAACCTCATGGTTTGCCCATGCGTTATAGACAAAATCCTTCCGCAAATAATCCGCAAGATTCAAAACACCCTCCATCCACCCTGTTCAGCGTACTCTAGTCGTTACGCCGCAACCCGGCAATCTTGTAACCATCCTTTCACATTGGGAGAATAGACTTCGAGGCGAAAAACTCTGACCGAGATGCCACGCAAATCCCCCGCGCACAAAAAACCGGACGAAGAGTCGACGGCAGGCCCGCGTCCGAAAACACCGGCACCGAGCGACCCTGACGACCTTGCCAGCCTCGCCTTGAAAGCCTGCCTCATCGCCCGTGACGCCGCATTCAACGTCCGCGACCTGCTTACGAACTCTTCGCGCATGGCCTTCCTTGCCATCAAAGATTGCGAGAAGGAACTCGACCTGATCGAGCGTCAGATCGATGAGCGCCTGCCCCAAGCAATCACTCGCGTGAATGAGACCCGCGCGCGGCAGCTGCTCTCCAGCCTCAAGTCGACCACGGATCTCGAACGTATTGGTGACCTGGTCATGAGCGTGGCCTTGCGGGTTCAGGCACGCACCGCAAAGATTCCGGCTTCCGACTCGCGCCAGCTCGTAGAAATGGCGGCGGTACTGCGGGACATGCTCGACCTGATTCATCAAGGATTCTCGAACCTGGACCTGGAATGCGCGCGCAAGGTCCTGCAGATGGACAAGGAAATCGATCGCGTCTGCCACGCTCTTTTCCAAAAACACCTGGCCGAAACCGTTCCGCAGGGCGACACCTCAGGCTTTGAAATCCTGCTTATGGCCCAAGCTCTCGAGCGCGCCGGCGACCACACCACCAACCTCGCCGAAGACCTCTACAGTCTTATCGAAGGCCGCAGCCTGCGGCACATGCCTAAGAAGAAGGCCGCGAACTGATTGCGTCAGGCTTTAGGGTCGAGGGTCTCAGGTTTTTTAGGTTTTAGGGTTTAGGTTTTAGCTCATAGCTCATAGCTCTTCCACAAATTCATCATTCGTTAACAAACCCGAAACATTCGCGCAACATTCCCGCCATAGAGTTCTTGAGTATCCGATCTCATTCGTGTTCCGAAGTGTCTAGCTGAGTAAGACCCTGAAGCCACATGCATTTGCCGGCAGAACCCTCAGAACGTCTTAGCGGTGCCGCCTCCGTGTCCAATCGTCCCATCATTTTTGTGGTGGAGGACGAAGAGGATATCGCTCGACTCATCTCTCACAATCTCCAGGCTGCCGGATTCGAAGTGCAGAGTTTTGTCAGCGGAGCTTCTGTTCTTACCGAGGCGGTCCGCGAATCACCCTCTCTATTTCTGCTGGACGTGATGTTGCCCGGCACCGATGGCTTCGAACTCTGCCGCCAGATCCGCCAAACCCCGGCGCTCTCCGCCATCCCCATCATCTTTCTCACCGCGAAAACTTCGGAGGCAGACCGCGTCAAGGGCCTGGAACTAGGCGGGGATGATTACATCACCAAACCGTTCAGCCCGCGCGAACTGGTTGCGCGAATTCGAACGGTACTGCGCGGCCTCGGTCACTCGTCCACTGGAACGGAGGTGCTCCGTTTCGGCGACCTCGAAATCGACATCTCAAGCATGACCGTTCAGGTCGGCGGACACAATGTCCTGACCACTGTTCGTGAGTTCCGCTTGCTCGAGTATCTCGCCTCGCATCGCGGACGCGTCCTCACCCGCGATCAACTGCTCGATGCCGTATGGAAGGAGACTCCCTTCGTCACCCCGCGTTCCATCGATGTCTACATCCGCCGCCTGCGGGAGAAGATTGAACGCGATCCCCGCCATCCTCAGTATCTGAAAACGCTCCGCGGTATCGGCTATCGCTTCGAAGTGCCCAAATAGACGCCTTTTTCTGGGCGCGGAGTTCAAAATTGACCCCCACTATTTTCTCCGCTTTCTCCGCGCGTCCTCTGCCTTCTCTGCGGTTATGCTTTTTTGTCCCAACGCCGCTCAGTCATTTATTCTGTCCTGCATTCCCTTTTTATGCCGAACAAGTCAAAACCTCTGTGGAAGGTGGACGACCAGCAGGCTCGTCTGGCGGAACTCATCGCTCCATCAGACGAACCCGCGAAAGACAACCCTCTGCGGCGGGACGTACGCTCACTCGGCGCAATCCTCGGCCAAGTGATCTCCGAGCAGGCAGGACAGGAGTTGTTCGAATCCGTCGAGACCTTGCGCCGTCTACTGATTGAGCAGCGCGACAGCACGCGCCGCAGCCCCGGGGAGTCGCCCTCCGAAGCACTCATGAGCCAGGCGCAGCAACTCATTTCAAACATGGACCTGCCCCGCGCCTATCAGGTGACCAAAGCCTTCGCGACTTACTTTGAGCTCACGAATCTGGCCGAGACCAATCACCGGAAACGCCGCCGCCGTGCCGGCAAATTGGATCGCGATCAAGCTCCTCTCGCCGGTTCGTTTCGCGGAACGCTTTTGCGCATGAAAGAGGCAGGCATGTCGGCGCAGGATGCCCTCGCTGCCCTGCGCCAGATCCAGATCACTCCGGTATTCACCGCACATCCCACCGAAGTTGCCCGCCAGACCGTTCTTCTGAAGCGCCGCCGCATCACCAAACAACTGGAGCGTCTCGACCGCTTGCCGCTCACTCCGCAAGACGCCGAGATCTGCGAAAACAACATTCGCGCCGAGGTCACCTCGGTGTGGCAAACCGACGAAGTCCGGCTGACGAAGCCGACGGTCGATGACGAAATCCGCATGGGCCTGCGTTACTTCCGCCTGTCGTTGTTCGACACCCTGCCCCGGATCTACGAAGAGATTGTGGAATCCTTCCGCGATGTCTACGGACTTGAACTCGACGAATCTTCGGTTCCCAACATCGTCCATTTTGGCTCTTGGATTGGCGGCGACCGCGACGGGAATCCCCTGGTCAAGCCCCATTCTATCCGCCATGCCCTCGAAATGGCGCGCGCTGTAATCCTCCGCGAATATCTCGACGATGTCGAAGCGATGAGCGACCGTCTCAGTTCTTCGCGCCGCCAGACGGCAATCTCAGAAGATCTTCTTGCTCGTCTGCATCACTACGAGCGCACCATCCCGGGCGTGCACCTTGCCTGGGGACCACACAACCAGGCCGAGAGTTACCGGCGTTTTCTCTCTTACATCTTTCACAAACTGCGGCACACTCGGGAAGCGGTCGACGCGCCTGCGTGTTATCGCAGTGCCGCTGATTTCGAGCAAGATCTGGTGCTCATCCAAATGAGCCTGAAAGCGAATCGCGGAGAGCGTCTCGCCCACACCTACGTCTCTTCCCTGCTGCGAAAAGTTCGCAAGTTCGGATTCCATCTCCACACCCTCGATATCCGCCAGCATGCGCGAGTGCACGCGCAAGTCGTCAATGAACTCGGACAGGAGCCCAACACTGAACCCACCTCGGAGGCCGCCCGCGAACTGCTCGACACATTCCGCACCATTGCCGAGCTAAAGCGCACCTACCCCAGCCACTCGATTCGCCACTACATCATCAGCGGCGCCGAATCTGAGAACGACGTCATGAACGTAGTCCGGCTTGCAAAAGCAGCCGGCGTTCAGCTTGCGGCATCCGCGGACGATCCCGGCTTGATGCCGGTTCCTCTTTTCGAATCGATAGACTCGCTCCGTGCCGCGAGCAAGGTAATGTGCCGAGTCTGGAGCAATCCCGAGTACCGGCCCGCGCTCGATTCCTGGGGACGCTGGCAAGAGGTCATGCTTGGCTACTCCGATTCCAACAAAGACGGAGGCATGCTCACCAGCACCTGGGAACTCTACAAGGCCCACCGCGAACTCCACCAGGCCGCAAAAGAATTCGGTGTGAACCTTCGCCTCTTCCACGGCCGGGGCGGCACCGTCGGACGCGGCGGCGGACCAACGCATTCCGCGATCCTGGCCCAACCGCCGGGATGTTTCTCTGGCCAGATCCGCGTCACCGAGCAGGGCGAAGTGCTGAACTGGAAGTATGCTGATCCCGTTCTCGCCGAGTGGAATCTTGAGTTGATGATCGCCGCCAGCCTGGAAGCATTCACTCGTCCCGCGCGCGCCGGGGAAAGCCAGCACGACGCGTGGGAAGAGGCAATCGAAGAGATGTCACAGGAAGCGTATCGCGTTTACCGCCGCGATATCGCCAATGATCCCAACGTCCTCGAATATTTCGAGCAAGCCACACCGGTGAATGAATTGGATTCCGCTCGCATCGGCTCGCGTCCGGCACGCCGCAGCAAAGGACGGCGTCTCGAGGATCTCCGCGCCATTCCCTGGGTCTTCGGCTGGATGCAGAGCCGGCACGCCGTCCCGGCCTGGTTCGGCGTCGGTCACGCCCTTGAACATTTCTCAGAGAAGAATGCCACGAACGAGCAACTCCTGCGGCAAATGGCTCGCAGCTTCCCTATCTTCTCCGACCTGCTTCGCAACGTCGAACTGGGCATGGCCAAAGCCGATCTCGGGATCGCACGCGAATACTCCGCATTGGTCAAGAATTCGTCGCTCCGCAAGCGCGTCTTCTCCATGCTCGAAGCAGAATTCCTCCGTACCCGGCATATGATCTTGCGCATCACCGGACAACGCGAACTGCTCGCACGAAACCGCGTGCTGGCCCGCTCCATCCGACTACGCAACCCCTATGTCGATCCCATGAGCCTGATTCAGGTTGAACTCCTCCGCCGCAAACAGCAGGGACAAAAAACTTCGGAGTTGGAATACCCCTTGGGAGCAACCATAAACGGAATCGCCGCTGGCCTGCACAACACCGGCTAAAAGCTGTCTTGGTCTTCCATCGCACCCTAAGCCTGCCCTGAGCGAAGCCGAAGGGTGTCCTTCGTGGTTAAGGATTTTTGCAGGCGCTAACCCCTAGCCCGGTCGCGCGTCCATTACTATGCTGTCCCGCAGGCGGATGTGTGTTCGGAACTTGATCCTCTACAAATGCGTACTATCCAATTGCGTAGCCTGCTCAACTCAACCCAGGAGATTTATGCTAATCACCCGCTTTTTCGCTGCCGTGCTATGTCTGGCCACATCCGCGGCTCTCGCCCAAACCATCCCGGCCCAAAGCTTCCGCACCTCATCAGCCTCCAGCGCCGCCGACGAAACCAACGTCCCCAAACTCGAGCATTTCGATGCCAACCTGGTCGACAAGACCCTCGACCCCTGTAATGATTTCTACAAATACTCCTGCAACAAATGGTTGACCGCCAATCCGATTCCCGCCGACCAGGTTTACTGGAGCACCGGCAGCGGCCTTCAACTGTGGAATGAGGGAGTGCTTCGCGACACGCTGGAGGCAGCCAGCAAGAATGATCCCAACCGAAGCGCCGTCCAGCAGAAGATCGGCGACTATTGGGCCGCCTGCATGGACGAGAGCGGCATCGAAGCCGCCGGACTCAAGCCCCTCCAGTCAGAACTCGCGCGCGTCGCGGCACTGAAGACCAAGAAAGACATCACGCTCGAGATCGCCCATCTCCAGCATGTCTATCCTGGCGCATGGCAGCCCGGAGACAACGAAAGCAGCTCGCCGCTTTTCGGCTTCACCGGGCAGCAGGACTACGACAATGCCTCGATGGTGGTTGCACAAATCGATCAGGCCGGACTCAGCCTTCCCAACCGTGACTACTATCTGAAGACCGACGACAAGTCGAAAGAAATTCTCACCAAATACCGCACACATCTGCAGAAGATGTTCGTGCTGGCGGGCGAGTCGGAATCGCAAGCCGCCGCCGATGCTGGCACGGTCATCGAACTCGAAACCGCCCTGGCGCAGGCCCAGATGGATAACGTCAAGCGCCGCGACCCGAAGAACATCAACAACAAAATGAGCCTGGCGCAGATTCGCACCCTGGCGCCCTCGATCGATTGGGACAGTTACCTCAAAGCCGTGAATGCACCCGCCAGCGATCACTATATCGTGACCTCTCCCGACTTCTTCCGCGCCGAGGAAAAGCTGATCAACACTCATCCCCTGGACCATTGGCAGGCCTATTTCCGCTGGCAGGTGATCCACCGGTCCGCACCCTATCTCACCAAAGCCATGGTCGATGAGAATTTCGATTTCTTCGCGCACACCCTCGCCGGCGCCGAAGAGCAGCAACCCCGTTGGCGTCGCTGCGTGCGCGCTGCTGATCGTGATCTCGGCGACGCTCTCGGCCAGGCCTATGTCGACCGCGCCTTCCCGGCGGAGAGCAAAGCCCGCACCATCCAGATGGTGCACTCCATCGAAACGGCTCTCAACTCCGATATTCAAAGCCTGGCTTGGATGTCTCCCGCTACAAAACAGCAAGCCGTCGTCAAGTTGAAAGGGATCGAAGACAAGATCGGCTATCCTTCCCACTGGCGCGATTACTCCACCGTGAAGATCGCGCGCGACAGTTATCTGAACAATGCCGCACAGGCCACGGCGTTCGAATTCGAGCGCTGGGTGGCCAAAATCGGCAAGCCCGTCGACCGCGCCGAATGGACCATGACGCCGCCCACCATCAACGCTTATTACGATCCCCAATTGAATACCATCAACTTTCCCGCCGGAATCCTGCAGCCACCCTATTTCGATCCCACGAAAGATGACGCCGTGAACTTTGGCGCCATCGGCATGATCATCGGACACGAGATCATCCACGGCTTCGACGACCAGGGCCGCAAATTTGACGATAAGGGCAACCTCCGCGACTGGTGGACCGCCGACGATGCGAAGAAATACGACGAACGCGGCAAGTGCATCTCTGACGAGTACACGCAGGAAGTTCCCGACGCCGGAGCCGGAGTCCAGCAGAATGGCCTGCTCACCCAGGGTGAAGACACGGCCGACAACGGCGGGATTCGTCTGGCGCTAGCCGCGCTGGAATTCGCGCTGAAGCAGGAAGGTAAGTCGCTCGACGACAAGGGTGACGACGGTTGGACCTACCGCCAGCGCTTCTTCCTCTCCAATGCCTATTCCTGGTGCGCCAATGTCCGCCAGCAAATCGCGCGCCTTATCGTAACCACCGATCCCCACTCCCTTCCGGAATTCCGCATCAACAACGTGATCTCCAACATGCCGGAATTCGGCCAGGCCTTCGGCTGCAAGTCTGGACAGAAAATGGTAAGAGTCAACGCCTGCCGGGTCTGGTAAAAGACTGCTCGTGTAGGGCGGACGCCTCGTCCGCCCCGAGGAGCGAAGCTCCGAGTCTGACGCCGTCAGTCTTGAAAGTACCCGTAAGGCAATCCAGCCGTGCATTGCCGGAATGCAATCGGCATAGGGGGACGGGTCGCCCCGCCTCCCCTGCCACACCACCGTACATGCGGGTCCGCATACGGCGGTTCGGCGGATTAAGCTAGGACCGCACGACCATGGGTGGAAGCCCGAGTTGGGCGAAGTAGGCGTTCGGCAAAGCGATGGTGAGAGCGGGCGAGTTCGCAATCCGCCACGGGCCGTGAGGACTCCCGGCAGTGGATGCCGCGAGGTCTTGACCGACGCCCCGCTTGCGAAGTTCGCGGAACCGTGTCCGTCCGCGCTGCCATTGCTTCCATACCACCGACCGAAGTCGACGGCGTAGCCACGATTCAAGGGTTTGCAGCACCGAGGGCGTTTGACAAGCGTCGAAGTATCCGAGCCATCCCCGCAGGTAGGTCGCGATCTGTGTGACCATCTGCGTCAGACTGATGCCACGGGTTCGACGTGTCTGTTCCCGGATCCTCTCCTTGAAGCGAGCGATGGCCTTGGGGGCAATGCGCCTCCGAGGTTCTGGTTCGCTGGTGAAGCTGAATCCGAGAAACTTTCTTTGCCCCGGTCGAGCCACGGCGCTCTTCCCCTGGTTCACCTTGAGCTTGAGTCGGTGCGTGATGAAGTGCGTAACACTCTCCATCACTCGCTGTCCCGCTCGTTCGCTGCCCACATAGAGGTTACAGTCGTCGGCATAACGCACGAAGCGATGACCACGCCGCTCTAACTCCCGGTCCAGTTCGTCCAGCACCAGATTACTGAGCAACCGTGACAGTACTCCCCGTACACAAACGATAACGCTCAGTCGGCCCCGCTTGGGGTGCGGCGGCAGATGAATCTGGACCGGTGGGCTGAGGCTTGGGGTTGGTGAGAGGAATCGAATGTCGAATGGTGATTGTGTCCGTGCCCACCAAAATTTCCTTGACCAGCAATCGGATAATTTTTCGGCGGCCTATCAAATCCAAGCGCTCAGCGTTGCCTTGTAATCGTGTCCGGAAATCGCTGAGGCTGTCGACCACGCGCAAATAGCGAGACTGATCTTGCGCGGCCATGAACAAGGATTGTAGCTCTGCGCGTACCGATTGTTCCTGTTTTCGCAGCTCCGGCATTCGCTGGCGCAACTGCTCCAGAGCGATCAACTCTTCCTGATAAGCAGTTACCAACCGCTCGATCTTGCTTTGCAATCGCGCCTGTTCGCGATTGAGATATTGTTCGCGTTGACGCAACGGATCCGCCTTCTTGGCTTCTTGCAAGCGGCGCTGGATTTCGTTTTGCATCAACTGAGGTTCTTGCAGCAAGCGCAGCACTTCGCGCCAGATTATGTCATCGAGATAGTCTTGCCGAACTGGTCGGTTCTGGCAAACGGAACCGTGCAGGTGGCGCCAGCTGTCGGAACCGATGCAGCGGTAGTAATAACGTATGCTGTTTGGTTTTCTCCCACCGCTCGTGCCATAGAGCGCGTAGCCACACTGGTGACAGACCAGCAAGCTCTGCAATAAGGTTGGCCGGATGGCTCGCCGACTGGCGAATCGCTTATTCTTTTGCAATTGTTCTTGAGCGAGAGCAAAAGCATCTTCTGAAATCAGGGCCGGCACAGGAATCTCGATCCACTCCTGACGGGGACGGTCATGACCAGTACCGGCGCGCGAAGAACGGCTACCCCGTTGTCGCATACGCCGCGTGATGCGCTGGCTCTCTCTCCGCTCCGTTTTTCCAAAACAGGCGTGGCCTGCGTATGCAGGGTTGCGGAGGAGTCCCCACACGGTCGATCGCTCCCAACGCCCATTGCCGCTACGGGTCGGGATCCGACGCTGGTTGAGTTCACGAGTGATGGCACCAATACTGAAGCCTGTACGCGTGTACCAATCAAAGACGGTACGCACCACTTCCGCTTCGGCTTCCACCACCTGATAATAAGCGGCTGAAGTGTCACTCTTCTTCACATAACGATAACCATAAGGAGCTCCGCAAAGCACATTGATCGATCCTTGTTGGGCGCGGTGCCGTTTGCCGCGACGCGAACGCTCAGCAATCTGCGCTCGTTCGTACTCGGCAATCATGCCTTGGAACTGCACCAGCAGCTGATCTTCGGGCGTGCTGCCGGAAGGTGATTGCAAGAAAACTAGCTCCACTCCAGTCCGCGAGAACTCCTCGGCTAACAAGACTTGATAGGCATATTTGCGGCTTAAGCGATCGGGCGAATAGACCAACACCGCCGCGATCTGGCCCGCGGCGGCCAAGTCGCGCACGGCTTCCAGGCCAGGGCGCAACAGCGTAGCCCCACTATAACCTTCGTCCTGAAACTGCCATTGGCAAGGAACTGCGTATCCGTGGGCCTTGGCGTACTCGATCAGAGCTGCAGTCTGGCTCTGAATGGTGTGATTCTCTTTCTGCTGATCCGATGAGACCCGTGCGTAAATGGCTGCCGTTTTCTCCATGTTTCACCTCCTGCAATTCGCGTGTGGGCCACCGCTTGTCGGGCACCAACAATTCGTATGCTTGACTGAGTTTGGGATCCAATAAGCGATCGAACTGATATTCGAACTGCAGCGTGCGCGTGGCTGCCCGCCGTTCAGCCACGCCTCCGTCCTCGATCGAGCATTACCATCAATGCCCGACTGACGGTTTCGCTCAACGTGAGTCCCGTGCGCGCCGCATACCTTCGGACTTTGCCAATCAGAGGGAGCGGCAGCTTTACGGTAAATGCAATTTTGGGAGAGGTGACGGGAACCGGATGCTTTAAGCGCTCGGCCTGCCGGAGATAGCGATAGGCCTGGCGAGAGGAAATGGAGCACATTTTGGCAAGCTGCTGAACTGCTGCGGAGAGTGAACGGCAACGCTGCAGCAGGGCGCGTGAGCGATTGAGGCGTTGTGCCCTCTGAGCGGCACTGGCGCGAGGCATATGACGTACAAATACAACCATATACGACAAATAGCAAGATTGGAGGAGGTATCATTTGCGGTACCATGTCCGACGCTCCAACTTGATCTTGCGGTCAAATTCGAAGTTATCTTTTGCGTACGGGGAGTAAGCAGCCCGATCTTATCCAATATCTACCTGCATTTCGTTCTTGATCTCTGGACACTTGGTGGTTTCATCGGCAGCGCGGTGGCCGGACACAGAGCTGGCGCATACGCCGACGCATGAGGTGGAACGACGCTATGGGCAAACCACGGAAGTTGAGGTGCATGTGAACCAGCGCTTAAGCCTCACCAAGCTGGGAAGGCCCATGGAAGAAAGGCCAAGGTTCCGAACCGGACCTGGGAAACCCGGCTGTCCGGGATTATAGGGGGGCCTCGGGAAACGTGACCACGGTGGAACTGTGAACCCACCTCGCATACCGAAAGGGCGAGACTGGTAACCCTCCACCTGACAGCCGGCGCGCCCGAGCTCTATCCCAACTGCAATCACACTCGCCGCGAGGCGGGGCCTGAAAGAAGCGCGGAGCAAAGACGCGAGCCGATGAACCAGAACCGGATACGAGGCCTACGGTGGCGGGCGAGCGGGCAAGTGACTGCAAAGCCCATATCCATCAAGCTCACTGGTGGTAAATCCGGTGGTTGCGCGTCGAAGGCGGTCGAACTTACCTCGGGAGATCTGCGGCACGTCACGGCATCGTGACTGAGGGTGAAGAGATTCACCTGATCGTGCCGCAGAAGTCAGCAGAGGGCAAAATAGGTCATGCAGTCGGCGGGGATATTGAGGCACTCCAATGCCGAAAGGCGGAGCAACAGATAGGCCAAGCCGGGAACGATGACCGAAGGCCCGAACGGTACCCCGCGAGGGGAATAAAGGAAAGGCAAGTAAGCGGCGCAACTCATGAGCGGACAGCGGCAGAAAAACCGGCCCGAACAAGGGGTGCTGGCCTTTCCGGTGGAGAGTAGGAGTGATGCTCCGAAGGCCGCCGCGAAAGGGACCGAAACGCTGGTGGCGAAGCGCAGGTCAGAAAGCCTGGCTGGAACTGAACGATTGATGGAAGAAGTCTGCGAGCTGGAAAACTGCAAGCAGGCGTTACAACGAGTCAAGAGGAATAAAGGGAGTCCGGGAATAGACGGGATGACCGTCGACGAACTCCCGGAATACCTGAAGCAGCATGGGCTGGAAATCGGGGAACAGCTGCGAAACGGAACCTATCAACCGCAGCCGGTAAGACGGGTGGAAATCCCGAAGCCGGACGGTCAGGGAGTGCGCAAGTTAGGCATTCCTTGTGTGCTGGACCGGTTCGTCCAGCAGGCGGTGTTGCAGGTTCTGCAGAAGCGCTGGGACCCGACGTTCTCCGAACACAGCCACGGTTTTCGACCGGGGCGCAGCGCGAAGCAGGCGGTGCAAGAGGCACAGCAGTACATTGCCGAAGGATACCGCTGGGTGGTGGACCTCGACTTGGAAAAATTTTTCGGTGCGCCAGGATAAACCCGGCGCTTTCAGCGGGTGAGACTCCCGCCCCGGAAAGGGAAGAGCCGTCCCACCGGGAATCGAGTCTTGGGCTCATGAAGGCAACGACATGAGTTAAGCGTAGACAGAACGATGTCCAGGCCGTAACACAAGTGAAGCGATTGAGCCTCGTGACACATCCGGATGCCGACAGGGTCGAAAACCTGGAAGGCCACAGTAGGCGACCGATAGAGGCGAGGTCGTCGGAGAATCCGGCGGGGTCTGAGCGCACGGCATGGACAGAAACGGAAGCGTCATGGCACCTGGGAGATCCACCGCCGTCTTGGCCTGTAGAAAACGGGCCGAGTATGTCAACCGAATGGATCAACCTGAGGGAGACAGAAGCGACGGTGGAAGTCGGACTCGCTGGTAGTACTCGGAGTACGGGAAAGCCGTGCACATGGGGAAGCAGCGAGGCAGGTTGAGTTGCTGGTTCAGGGAAACATCCCCTGCACACTCAGAGGTAGGAGAAGGATGTCCACACAACTGGACCAGATCGCGAAGAAGGCGAAGTCGAATCCGAAGCTACGCTTCACGTCGCTAGCGCATCTGCTTACACCGGAGTTCCTCACGGAAACCTGGAAGCAGATGAACCGGCGGGGTGCGAGCGGGGTTGACGGTGAGACGACAAAGGAGTTTGAACAGGACTTGGGCACACGCGTTCAAGAACTGTGCGAACGCTTGAAGCAAGGGACCTATCGGGCTCCACCGGTGCGCCGAGTGGAGATCCCGAAAGGACCTGGCAAGGCAGGGACGCGGCCGCTCGGAATTCCGACAGTCGAAGATCGCCTGCTGCAAAGAGCGGTAGCGCGGATCTTGGAAGCGGTGTTCGAGGCGGATTTCCTGAAATGCTCGTATGGATTTCGGCCCGGATGTAATCCCCATGGAGCCAGGTTGCTACCAGCCCCTGCTGCCACTGGGACCTTCCCGACGTTATCTCTGCGAGTCCTTCCGAAGATGCCTGGGCCCTTACCACGACGGTTTGCAGGTTGCACTTGCCTGTTACTTCCCCTGCAACATTGGCCTTCCCCCGCAAGGGTTCCAGGTCGGCTTACCGTGAGTACCCGCTAAAGCGACTTCTCAGCGGAGCGAATTTTCGCGGTTGCAGCCATTTCGTTATGTTCAGGCCTCTTCGTTTGCTAGCCACCTTGGTCGCTCTCCACCTCTACTGTTTCCAGCAGGGCGGTCTGTGACGTTTAACTCCGAGCAGAACATGCGTTGTTACCTTCGCATGCATCGGAGATACTAGCCGTCCAAACCAGGCAATTGACGGCGCGAGGACTTTCACCTCGCTAGACTCGCAGCCTTGTCGGCCGCTCCCCCTTACGCTTCGCTATGACTTCACCTCCATCAGGTTGTCAAAGGGACTTTCACCCTCGAGCTGTCGAACATGCTCGGCACACAAATAGAAGGGCCAGCGAAAGCTGGCCCTATGGTTTGTTAAGTGGCGAGTCTGCTCATGTGGCGAAGCCCAGCGGCCCCCGTCCCCGCTCCCTACTTGTTAATGTCGTCCTTAGCCTCTAACCGCTTCGTATAGGCTTCCAAAGCATTCTTATTAGCATCCGGAGCCCCGTTCAACGATAGCTTCACTTCCTTCACCGCATTATCAAAGTCCCCCTTAGCGCTATACACGCGGGCCATTCCGAGGTGCGTAGTCCAGTAGTTGGGGAACTTCTTCGCCGTCGACTGATAAATCGCCAGCGCCTCATCCTGCTTCTTCTCGCCCTGCAACTGCCGCCCGTAGACGTACAGTTGCAGCGCGTTGGCCATGTCGAGCGCCTTGGCGCGGAACGTATCCGCATCCTGCTTCCGCCCCATCGCATCCAGGATCTTCGACTTGTTCATCACGTTGTCGTAGCGTTCTTCGACCTGGATCGACTGATCCTCGTCCTTGAGTGCCTCATCCAGATCGATCTTGTTCGCCAGAAAATATCCGGCCGCATCGTCCCAGCCTTCCCAGTAATACTGATTCATCCCGTGAATCTGCTGACGGATACTCGCCGTCACAATATCATTCACATTGACATGAACCGTGAAAGGCACCGCAACTTTTTCCCACCGCATGGTTACCACGGCCGAATCCGACTTCACGTTGTCGAAGTCGTAGGCCAGTGCATCATGCATCTCCGCCGCCTGTGGTTTCACTTTGACGCGTAATGCGTCATCGTCCTGCTTGTAGGTGAAGCTTCCCCACGCCGTCGAAGTCTTCGAGAAGATCACGGTCCACTCGTTTTCGCCCGGGATCATATGCAGGCCATAAATCCCTTTGTCGAGCGCCTGTCCCTCGATGGTTACCGGGTCGGTAAAACGAATCGTCGTATTCTCGTTCGCTCCAGCGCGCCACACCTGACCATAAGGCACGAGTTTGCCCCAGACCTGACGGCCATTCGCCAGCGGCCGGTGATAGTTGATGGTGATATCCGTAATCCCGATCCGCTGTGTCACCAGCGCATGCTGACTCGCCCGCGGCAGGTTGAGCATGAGGGTCTCACCCGTGGCAGTCTGGGCATAGCACGAGCCGGCCACTGACAAAACGCCAGCCAACACAACAAATAACCTCTTTTTCATGGAAGTCTCCTCCGCGCCGCCGGATCTGCTCGACCGCAATCGGCAGCTATACTAGAACCTGGAATTTGTGAATTGAGCACACTTATCCGATGCTGTTGCGCTTAGACGAGCGGACCGCCACAAGGTAAGCAGAGTTAAGCAACGGGGCTATGGCGTACTGCGCATTGGCCCGAATTTCATCAAAGATTGTGTGGGGGCAGCCGCCACGGCTGTCCATGCGGCCCGGAAGTATCGGGCCGCAGCCACGGACCATGCCGATCAAATCACTTCCTTGTTCAAGCAAATCTCAGCGACCTACGCTGACCGATCCTCCAAGAATCCCCAAGTCTTAGAGACCGAGCTTTTCTGCAACCGGCATGCCAAGCCGGGCCCGGTCGAACCACGACCCTACCTGGCGGGTCCGGTTAAGTTACGATGGAAAGGGACATGGAATTATGCGAATCGATGAAATGAATGAAACCGAATGCCGCGAGATCCTCTCTCGCGCCTCCTCCGCACGCCTTGGCTGCTCGCTGAACGATCAACCGTATGTTGTCCCTGTCGGCATAGCATACGAAGAAGACTACATCTACGTTTTTTCAACCATGGGACAAAAGATCAAATGGATGCGGTCGAATCCCAAAGTCTGCGTGCAGATCGACGAGATCGGAAGCCAATCCGATTGGGTCAGCGTCATCGCCAACGGAGAGTACCAGGAGCTGCCCGAGCCACAATTCGAACACGAGCGCGCTCATGCCCGCATTCTCTTGCAAAAACGTCACCACTGGTGGTTGAACGCCATGGCCGAGCGCCGCATCCGCCTGCGTGACGAGGAGATCAAGCCGCTGTTCTTCCGCATCCGGGTAAGCTCGGTGACTGGGCTACGCAGTACCGAGGGAGAGTAAAATGGATCTCAGATTTTCTTTTGTCACGGCTTGCAGTCCACGGCTTAGCACTAGGGGCTTGACAATCAGCCCGCGCCCGAGCAGAATATTTAAAGGCGAATAAAAAGCGAAAACGATCGCCTCCGCAAGCTCTAGTCGCGGCGTTCCCTGAAATCCCTTGAGGTACTTTTATGTCTTCCGCAGTGCTTTCCACTTCGGCGGCCCTGGGCCGCCCTTTTCTTTTTGATCCTGAATCCGGGCCCGAAGTGCGTTGTCATCCTGAGCGGAGCGGGAAAGGCGCGAAGCGCATTTCCCGCGGAGTCGAAGGATTCCTACTTTCTCACGATCCCAGATTGGCAAACATACTTCCCGCCTCGCGCCTGGAAATCCGCCCCGCGCCGGAAATGGTCACCAGCGGCATCCCCGCGCTCGACGCACTGACCGGCGGCCTGCCCCGCGGATGCCTCACCGAAATCTTCGGCCCTGCGTCTTCCGGCCGCACCACGGTTCTCCTCGCGGCTCTGGCCGCCGCCACCCGCCGGGGGGAATACTGCGCCGTAATCGACGCCAGCGACGCGCTCGATCCCCACTCGCTAGCAGCCGCCGGAATTGATTTGGATCACCTGCTCTGGGTCCGCTGCGGAGACGACATCCAACAAAAGGCTCCTAAATCAACAAAAGAATCAGCGGGTGCCCCGCCCTTGTCGCGCACTTTGCGACAGGGTGGGGATTTTGACCTTCTTTCCCAAAGCCCCCTGGATTGTCGGCAGAGCGAAGCCGAGCGCTCTAGTCCCCTCCGCGAGGGAAACTCGTCCCTGGAGAAATTCGCACGCAATACGCGCCTCTCCGAACACCGCCTCGAGCAAGTCCTCCGCGCCACTGACCTGCTGCTAGAAAGCGGAGGCTTTGGCCTCATCATCCTCGAGCTCGCCGACCTTCCTCCCCAATCCGCGCGCCGAATCCCGCTGACCACCTGGTTTCGCTTCCGCCGGGCCGTCGAACACAAACCCACAATCCTGCTAGCGATCGAGCAACAACCGATTGCAGGCAGCTGTTCGTCTCTGCTGTTGCAATTGGGGACTGCCGATGCCTCAGCCGTGAAGCGGCGACAGAATACAGCCTCCGGCGCAAGCCGTGGGTTAGGCCCACAAGAACGCCATGCCCCGGAGGAGCGAAAGAAAATCTGTACAACCACGGAAACACCGACTGAATTTTCATATCCCCCCCAATCGCACTTGCTAACTGGACTCGAAATCCACGCCGAATTCATCCGCTCTCGCCTGGATCGCAAACCCGCTCACTCCATCACATTCGAAACCAAAACCGCCTGGGCCGGATAAAAGGTAAATGACCCAATGGCTCAATGACTGAATGACTCAATGATTCCATGCCGTTCGCCTGCATCTACGTTCCGAACTTTCCCATCGCCGCCGCACTACGCCCCGAACCGGAACTGCAGGCGCACGCTATTGCCATCTTCGAAGGCAAACCTCCCTTGGAACAAATTCTTGCGGTGAATGAAACGGCCCGTGAGCTAGGCATCTCCCCAGGAATGAGCAAGGCCCAGGCCGAACTCTGCTCTGACATTGTCTTGCGACCGCGCTCTCCGTTGCAGGAATCGTCCGCTCACTCCGCCCTGCTCGATTGTGCCCAGTCTTTCTCTCCCACGGTGGAAGACACCGCCCGCGACACGGTTCTGCTCGATCTCGCAGGAATGGAATCTCTCTTCGGCTCGCTGACAAAAATCTCCCACGCTATCTCCGATCGCGCCGCGGCTCTCGGCCTCGCAGTCACAGTCGCGGCAGCCTCCAATCCTGATGCGGCACTACTAGCTGCCCACGGTCATTCCGCCGTAGCGCCGGCATCTTGCCGGCTGTCGCGGGGGCATCCTGCCCCCGCACCGAATAGCGCACCAAATCCAAAGGCCATTGTGATTCCAACAGGAAAAGAAGCAGAAAGACTGGGCCCGTTGCCGGTAGAAGTGTTGTTTGACGACCATCTGCAAGGCGATCCCAAACAAGCAGCCGAGCGCCTGCTCGAAACCTTCGCCCGATGGGGTATCCGCAACCTGCGCGCACTCGCAGCATTGCCTGAAATCGCGCTAAGCGAACGCCTCGGACAACAAGGCCTGCATCTGCAGAAATTAGCGCGTGGCACCGCTTCCCGCACACTGGTCCCCGTCGAAGCGCCACTTGCGTTTGAAGAAGCGATCGAGTTGGAGCACCCCATCGTCCTGCTCGAGCCATTGGCCTTCCTGCTCAACCGCCTGCTCGAACAACTCTGCGCCCGCCTCGCCTCCCGCGCGCTCGCTACCCAGGAACTGTGCCTAACGCTGGAACTCTCCAATCTCACTGGAATCGACGATGAATGTGTAAACGTCGGCATCCCCAGCGAGAGCGAGGGAACCGAGAGAAGCGGGGTTATGTGGGGACAGCCGCCCTCGGCTATCCAGCGGAGCGAAGCTCCGCTGCATCACCGCCGGCAACCAAAATTCACTCGCAAACTGAGCCTCCCCTTACCCATGCTTGACGCCAAAGTTTTCCTGAAACTGCTGCAACTCGACCTAAATGCACACCCTCCCGGGGCACCCATCGTAAAGATTCATCTCTCCGCCGAACCCGCCCGCCCGCGCTCTGCCCAAGGAGGCCTGTTCCTCCCTCCCTCTCCCGAACCCGAAAAGTTGGAACTGACACTCGCTCGCATCGCCGGCATCGTCGGCGAACAAAAAGTCGGCGCGGTTGAACTACTCGACACGCATCACCCCGAAGGATTCCGCATGCGCCGCTTCGTCGCCGAGGTCGCACGCAAAGCACCACAGAAAAAAACTCCCGACGCGGCAGAAGCACAGGCTGCAGTCACAGCCCTGCGCCGTTTCCGCCCGCCATTGCTCGCGAACGTCACGCTGGAAAGCGGCCAGCCCATGCATTTGCTTTGTCAAAGAAAAGACGTGCAAGGAGAAGTCCTCTGGAAGGCTGGCCCCTGGCGCTTCTCCGGCGATTGGTGGGAGCGCGAAGCCTGGTCCCGCGACGAATGGGACTTAGCCCTGCGTAACGGCGAAGCCGTCGCCTTCTACCGCCTCGTACACGACCTGCTCAACGGCGGATGGTTTGTGGAAGGAACGTATGACTGAAATCTAGTTCTCAGTTCCCAGTTCTCAGTTCTCAGCAAAAAGATCTGGATCCGGAGGTTTTAACTGAGAACTGAGAACCGAGAACTGCCAACTTGTTTATCGAGCTTCACGCCCGCTCCGCATTCAGCTTCCTCGAAGGCGCTTCTCTGCCCGAGGAGTTGATCGGAGTGTGCCAGCACCTCCACATGCCCGCCATGGCGCTGCTCGACACTGACGGAGTCTACGGCGCCCCGCGCTTCCACCTCGCCGCAAATAAAGCCAAGGTCAAGGCGCACATCGGGGCCGAAGTGGCATGCGAGTTTTTTGCGCATGTCATCCTGAGCGGAGCAGGCACTTCACGAAGTGAAGCGCCTGCGGAGTCGAAGGATCCCTACACCCTGCACTCCTCTAAGAAGCAAGAGATTCCTCGCTCCGCTCGGGATGACAAACCTTTTCGACTTCCATTATTGGTTCAATCCCGCCCCGGTTACCAGAACCTCTGCCGCCTCATCACCAAAATGAAGCTGCGCGCCAAGAAAGGTGAAGGCGCCGTCACGACACAAGAACTCGAAGAACACGCCGACGGATTAATCTGCCTCACCGGCGGCGACGAAGGCCCACTCGCCGCAGCCCTCGAGCAAGGCGGCGCAGAGGAAGCCCGGAAGCAAATCGACCAACTCATCGCCATCTTCGGCCCCAAGAATGTTTACGTCGAACTCCAACGCCACTTCCACCGCGAAGAAGAATCCCGCAACCGCCTCGCCATCGACCTCGCCCGCTCGTTCCATCTTCCGCTGCTAGCCACCAACGGCGTCAACTACGCCATCCCCAAAGCCCGCGAACTCGCGGACGCCTTCACCGCCATCCGCCATCACCGTACGCTTTCCACTGCTGGACGCCTTCTCTCCCGCAACTCCGAGCGTCACCTGAAATCTCCTGAGGAGATGCAGCAACTATTCGCCGATCTGCCTGAAGCTATCGCCAACACGCAAGAACTTTCCAATCGCCTCGAATTTACCCTCAACGATCTCGGCTACGAATTCCCTCTCTATCCCGTGCCCGAAGGCGAGACCATGAATTCCTACCTCCGCGAGCAAGCCTGGATCGGTTTCCGCAGCCGCTACGGCCGCGCGTCCCAAGACATGCAGGCCAAAGCCCGCCGCCAGATCGAAAAAGAACTCGCTCTCATCGAAAAACTCAAACTCGCCGGTTACTTCCTCATCGTCTGGGATTTAGTCCGCTACTGCCGCGAGCAAAATATTCTCGTGCAAGGCCGAGGCTCGGCCGCCAACAGCGCCGTCTGCTATTCGCTCGGCATCACCGCCGTCGATGCCGTCGGCATGGAACTCCTCTTCGAGCGCTTCCTCTCCGAAGAGCGCGGCGAATGGCCCGACATCGATCTCGATCTCCCCAGTGGCGACGAGCGCGAAAAAGTCATTCAATACGTCTACAAGCGATATGGCGAGCGCGGCGCCGCCATGACCGCCAACGTCATCACCTATCGCAATCGCATGGCCACCCGCGAAATGGGGAAGGCTCTCGGCTTCGATCCCGAAACGCTCGCCAGGATTTCCGCTGCCGTCGCCACCTGGGAATTCCGCGATGAAAATGACGCGCTCGACCGCCGCTTCCGCGACGCCGGACTGGATCTCAACCATCCCCGCCTGCGTAAGTACTACGAACTCTGCCTAGCCGTGCAGGACATGCCGCGCCATCTCGGCCAGCACTCCGGCGGCATGGTCATCTGCCAGGGACAACTCGATTCCGTCGTCCCCCTCGAGCCCGCGAGCATGCCCGGCCGTGTCGTCGTGCAATGGGACAAGGAAGACTGCGCCGACATGGGCATCATCAAAGTCGATCTGCTCGGCTTAGGCATGATGGCCGTGCTCAAAGATTCCATCGAACTGATTCGCGATCACTACGACGAAGAAGTTGACCTCGCGCATCTCCCGCAAGACGACAAGCAGGTCTACTCAACGTTGCAACAAGCCGACACGGTCGGAATGTTCCAGGTCGAAAGCCGCGCGCAAATGTCGTGCCTGCCGCGTCTGCGCCCGTTGCGTTTCTACGACATCGTCGTGCAGGTCGCAATCATTCGCCCCGGCCCCATCGTCGGCCAGATGGTGAATCCATTTTTAGAGCGCCGTCAGGGACGCCAGGAAGTCACCTACGCCCACCCGTCGCTCGAACCAATCCTGAAACGAACGTTAGGAGTCCCACTCTTCCAGGAACAACTGCTGCGCATCGCCATGATCGCCGCCAATTTCACCGGAGGCGAAGCCGAAGACCTGCGCCGCGCCATGGGATTCAAACGCTCCCAAGCCCGCATGCGAGAAATCGAAGCCAAACTCCGCGCCGGCATGACTGCCAACGGAATCTCTACTAAAGCGCAGGAAGAAATCATTCTCTCGATCACTTCATTCGCGCTCTACGGATTCCCCGAATCCCACGCCGCCAGCTTCGCCCTCATCGCCTATGCCAGCGCCTACTTGAAATGCCACTACCTGGCCGCCTTCACCGCCGCCTTACTCAACAATCAGCCAATGGGCTTCTATTCTCCCGCAACTATCGTGAAAGACGCCCAGCGCCACGGCCTGAAACTTCTACCCGTGGATGTGACAAAGTCAGAGTGGGATTGCACGTTGGAAACAGTTCTCAGTTCCCAGTTCCCAGTTCTCAGTCAAAAAGCCGTCAGCCCTCAGCCCTCAGCCCTCAGCCAAACCCTTGTCATTCCGACCCCCGAGCGAATGCGAGGGGCGGAGGAATCTCACCCCTTCCCGCAACTCGGCGCAAGCGATTCGCAACTAGACCAGGCCCACAAGGGACGCAATGTGAGAGCCCAAGACGGAAGTCCTGGGAGAGCGCCTGAAGACTGGACTGAGTCCCGTAGGAACGACACCAACTCTGCCGGCACCATCGCCCTCCGCATGGGCCTGCGCTATGTCCGCAGCCTGCGCGAAGAGGCTGCCCGCTCCCTCCTCCTCGAACGCATCCGCGCCCCCTTCACCTCCATCCATGATCTGACGCGCCGCGTCCCCGAACTCCGCCGCGACGAACTCACCACCCTCGCCGAAATCGGCGCGTTAAACGCAATCGGATCTCAGATTGCAGATTGCAGATTGCAGATTTCAATCCCCAATCAATCTGCAATCTGCAATCTACAATCTAAAATCTCTTCCCACTCGAAACCCGAAACTCGAAACTCAAAACTCCACCTTCACCGCCGCGACGCCCTCTGGCAGGTCGAACGCGCCGTTCGCCCATCCGGCCCATTACTCGAACAGCACGCCGAGCCCGATGAACGCTCTCCACTCGCCCCCATGAATCAGGAAGAGCGCCTGGTTGCCGACTTCCACGGCACAGGCCTGACCGTCGGCCCACATCCCATGGCCTACAAGCGTGACTGGTTGAACGCCATGGGCATCCACCGTGCCGACGCACTGCGCGACCTGCCCACGGGCAAGCGTATCCGCATCGGAGGATGCGTCATCACCCGCCAGCGTCCCGGCACCGCCAAAGGATTTGTCTTTTTAAGTCTGGAAGATGAAACGGGAGTAGCGAACGCAATAGTCCGCCCCGATCTGTTTCACGAAAACCGCCTGCTGCTGACCAGCGAGCGCTTCCTCGCTATCGAAGGTATCCTGCAGAATCAGGACAATGTGATCTCCGTCCGCGCCGAACGCGTGCAACCACTCTTCGTCACAAAAGCTGAAACCAGCTCCCATGACTTCCACTAAACCCTGCGCTTCTTGATTGACCTTTGCTCCGCGCCAGACTAGATTCTTTCTGACATACGCGGTCTCTCTGAGAAAGTGGCTGCCCCCTTCCCCCCAGCAACGCCGCTTCCTCTACTGCCCACTGCTACGCCAAGGCCCTATGCTACTAACTCTGCGTATTGCCATTTTCCTGCTGCTGGTCTACCCCGCCCTGCTGTTCGCTGGTTCTTCGTCACGAGAGGAATGGCTTCCCATCACTCCAGAAGAATTAAAAATGACAAGCGAGCCGAAAGCACCCGGCGCTCCTGCAATTTATCTGTACCGTCAAGTGGATCGCGACGACATTGAGAACCGTGAATTCATTTATGCCCGCATCAAAATCTTTACCGAGGAAGGCCGCAAGTACGCAAATATCGAACTCCCCTTCCTCAAAGGCGCATGGGATATCAAAGACATCCAGGCACGCACGATCCGCCCCGATGGCACGATCCTGGACTTCTCCAGCAGCATCTTCGAAAAAACAATCGTGAAGGCAAAAGGCCTCAAATATCTGGCCAAGACTTTCACCTTGTCGGAAGTACAGACCGGCTCAATCATCGAGTATCGCTACACCCGCACCACTCGATCACTCTACGATTCGCGCTGGATCCTCAGTGAGGAGCTCTTCACCAAGCGTGCCAAATTCTCTCTACGCCCAAACCGGCACTACACTCTGCAATGGCATTGGCCGCGCGGCCTCCCTGAGGGCACATCCCCTCCCGTCCAGGAACAGACTACCGTTCGTCTCGAAACCCAGAATGTCCCTGCATTTCAAATCGAGGACTTCATGCCTCCCCCCGAAGAAATGAAATACCGCGTGGAATTCATGTATACACGTATCGCTGAAACTAATGCAGACCAGTTCTGGCGTCTCGAGGCTTCCGAGCTTTATCCCCCCATTCAAGATTTCATTGATAAACCGAAGGCGATGCAGCATGCGCTGGACTCGATGATCTCCCAATCCGACAGCCCGGAACAGAAACTCCACAAGATATACGATCGCTGCCAGAAGATTCGCAACCTCACTTATGAGACTGAAAAGACGCAGAAGGAAATCAGCCGCGAAAAATTGAAACCAATTCGTTCCGCCGAGGACGTGTGGAACTATTCGTATGGCAACTCCTCCGACATCACCTGGCTCTTTCTCGCCCTCACCCGCGCCACTGGATTCGACGCCAGCCCCGTGGTCATTTCCACTCGCGACAAGCATTTCTTCAATCCCAAGTTCATGAACCCGTTCGACCTTAATGCCCGTGTCGTGCTGGTGAAGCTCAAAGACAAAGAGTTCTATCTCGACCCGTCGGTTCCGTTCGCACCCTTCGGTTTGCTTCCCTGGAATGAAACCGCAGTCGCCGGTTTGCGCCTCGACACAGCCTTCGGCCTGTGGGTCACGACTCCTTTGCCTGAAGCATCTGAGTCTGGAATGGACCGCAAAGCTACCCTGCAGTTGAATGCCTCGGGCGATCTCGAGGGTAAGGTCTCTATCACGTTCAAGGGTCTCTCCGCGCTTTGGCGCCGCGTCGACGAACACAGTGCGGATGACGCACAACGCAAGAAGTTCCTGGAAGACGAACTCAAGACCTATATACCAGCTGCCGGTGAAGTCGAACTTACCAACGCCCCTGACTGGAACTCAGCCTCGCCCAACTTGATTGCCGAGTACACGCTCAAAGTGCCAGGCTGGGCCTCCATGGCAGGCCGCCGCATGTTGCTGCCGGTTGGGCTGTTCGGAGGAGGCGAAAAGCACCTGTTCGAGAGTTCTCACCGCATTCATCCCGTCTACATCGACTTCCCCTATTCCGATTCGGATGAGGTCATCATCGCGCCACCGGCAGGCACGGTTATTGCCGAACTGCCGAAAGCTCAGCACGACGACGAAAAGCGCTGTCTCTATGATCTAACTTCGGAAAAGAAAGACGGTGATCTTCGCCTGAAGCGCACGCTGATGGTCGATCTTCCCGTGCTCAAACCGGAGTATTACCCAGCCGTGCGCAAGTTCTTCGAAACGGTTCGCTCCGGTGACGACCAGCAAGTAGTCCTCTCCTTTGCTGACCCGAAGAGCTGAAGCACTCGAGTCAAAGCTCAAAGATCCGGTACACCCTCGATGGATTCTGCGCCTGCAGTAGCGATATCGCCACATTGTGCACCGGCACTCCGCCCCGCGTATGGCCGTCCA
The DNA here is from genome assembly GCA_963836945.1 of uncultured Acidobacteriota bacterium. GTDB lineage: Bacteria > Acidobacteriota > Terriglobia > Terriglobales > Acidobacteriaceae > Sulfotelmatobacter. The sequence continues at coordinate 248,156 of CAWILL010000009.1, read as the reverse complement.
GCTTTCCGTGATGCGCATGCCCGTGCAGCACCAGATCCGCCCCATGCCGGTCGATCACTTCCGCCAACCGCGACGTCCCGAGAAATGGAAATATCTCCGGAGCCTCTCCCTCCACCGTCTCCGCAATCGGCGAGTAATGCACCACGACCACCCGCTTCGGCGCGCGCAGCTGCGAAATTCCACGTTCCAGCTTCATCGTCTCGTCGATCGACGCGCGGACAAAATCTTTGACCTCGCGTTCCCCGAATGCAGTCAGCACGCCTCGCCCAAAACCACCAATAAAACCTTTGGCCCCGGCAAAACCCACGCCATCGCGCTCGTACCCGCTGCCATCCAGAACTTTCACTCCCCCGGCGATCATCATCCTGCGCAATTCTTCTTCTTTCCCGCTCTCGTAGTCGTGATTTCCCAGCACGACAATCGTCGGCAATCGCAGCCGCACCAGCACATTCAGCAGTGGTTCCATCTCGTCAGGCTGTCCGTAGTTGGTCAGGTCTCCAGCCAGCACCAGTACGTCTGCGTCGTCCCGCACGCGCTCGAACTGATCCTTCAATTTCGCGTAGCTCTGTGGCGTGAAATGCAGATCAGCGCTGGCTGCGATTCTCATGCGCTCTTCTTCGTCCAATCAGGAGTTGGCACGTTGCACGAGGGCTGAGTTTCATCCACTTGAGCGAGCCGCTGCGCCCGACGCTCCGCCAGCAGGTTCGGCATCCTCCATTCATTGACATCGATGGCGAACATGTTGTCGTCCACCAGGCTGCCTCGAAATGTCGCTTCCGAGTCGGGGTTTCGAATCTCGGCCTCAAACCGCCTCAGCAGTTCACACCAGATCTCGGCGGGAACATAGTGGCTTTGCGCGGGATAGACATACCGGAACAGTACCAGAGACCACAGCAGCATCTCCCAATGCTCTCCTACCAGTTCCATCTCGCGCCGCCAATCGAAGGCGCCACAGGTCCCGTAGATGACGTGCGCGATATCGGCTCCATCAAATCGCTCCCGCCGCGCAACAAAGATTTTTGACGCCACCAACTCCTCCGGAGCGAGCACGCGGGTCGTCACCCCGTGCACCACGGCAGGTTGCGCGCGCTCAATCCACGAGTCCTCGACCACGATCAAACCATTGCTCATGCCGGTAATGAGATCCACGAAGTGCTCGCCCCGCTTCGCCTTGGCCAGCCAAACCGGATCGGTCACCTCACATTCCATCCCTTCTTCCCGCAGACACTGCAGCGCGGCCCCGCAGTTCGCGGCGGTTACGAACAGATCCAGATCTTTGGTCTGACGGCATATCCCGGTATGCTGACGAAGCGCAAAGGCGCCCGACACCGCGTAGGGCAGGCGGCGGCGTTCCAGCGCTTCCAGAACATCGCGGAACAACCCGACTTGCTCTTCCGGCGATTCGGCCGGCAGCGAGGAAGTCTTCGGTAGCTCTTCCGGATTGAGCGGTTCAGGCACCCACCTTGGATGTGGAGCCTTCACCCGTGGTTGTTAACCGGTTTGTTAGAAAGGCGTTTGATTTGGCGATTTACTTGCCGGTGTAGCTCACTCTCCAAATCGAATTCGATCCATCATCGCTCACCAGCAGGGATCCATCCGGTGCCAGCGTGATCCCCACCGGACGCCCCCAGACCTGCCCACTCGGCAGCACGAAGCCGGTCAGGAAGTCCTCATACTCCCCGCTGGCATGCCCCGTCTGATGCAGAGGAACCCGAATCACCTCATATCCCACGCGGGTGGCCTTGTTCCACGACCCGTGTTCCGATGCGAAAATGTCGCCTTTATATTCCGCCGGAAACCTATCCGCCTCGTAGAACGTGAATTCCAGTGAAGCATTATGCGGCTGCAGCAGCACGTCGGGAACGATCGCTTTGTCTTTCAACTCCGGATGCTTCCCCTCATGCCGCGGATCCTGATGCGCCCCCATGTACCACCACGGCCATCCATAGAATCCCCCTTCCTGCACGTGGGTGATGTAGTCGGGCACCAGGTTATCGCCCAGCGCGTCGCGTTCATTCACCGAGCACCACAATTCCCCAGTCTGCGGGCTGACCCGGATTCCCCCGCCCGCGTTGCGGATGCCGTAGGCATACACGCTCAGCGTGCAACTCGTGGGATCGCAAACCAGAATGTCGGCACGATCCTTCTCTCCCGGATGCGTGTCCGGATCATCCACGTTCGACGCCGAACCGACCGCCACGAAAAGCTTCTTGCCATCTTTGGAAAAATCCAGCGCGCGCGTCCAGTGCCCTTCGCCGCTGGGCAGATCGGCGACGTGCTCCGGCCCTCCGCTCGCCTTCAAATCGCCGTTGTGATAGGCGAAGCGGACCACCTCGTTGGTATTGCCGATATAGACCCATTGCGGATCAGGCCCCGCAGGATAGAACGCGATGCCGTAAGGCCGTTTCAATCCGCTCGCAAAAATGGCTGACTGCTCCGCCTTTCCATCCGAGGTCACGCCGCGGAACACGCGAATTCGCCCAGCCTCGCTCTCTGCCAGAAAAACATCGCCATTCGGAGCGGTGCGCAAAAGTCTAGGATTCTCCAGTCCGCTGGCGAACAGTTCGACTTTGAAGCCCGCTGGCGCGACCGGCCACGCATTCTCCGGCCGCGACACAACATCCGCGCCGTTCTGGGCCGACTGCGTTGCGAACGGCTTGGGCAAATCGCTCACGTTGATCTTGCGGACCGTCCCTGGCTTCTCATATCGGTAATCGGTGAACGGTGCGTTCGGCGACGCATCCTTCAATTCACTTTTGCTGGATGCTGCTGCCGGAGCCGCACTCGATCCCGCGGCCGTCGCTTTGCCCGACAGCACCGCCTCCAAATAACTCACTACCTGCCAGCGCTTCTCTTCCGGCATGAATGCCCACGATGGCATTCCATTGTCCTTATCGCCCTTGGTGACGAACCAGAAAATCTCGCCCTCCGTCACGCCTTTCAGCTTCCCGTCGATAAGCGAGGGCACATTCCCCGTCCCTTTCAAAGTCTTCCCGTGGCACGAGAGACAATTCCGTGCGTACACGGTCTTGCCCGCATCAATCGCGGCCTGCTGACCTGCAAGTGGATTCTTCGTAGTTTTCGCCGAAGCCGGCGCGCCATGAAATGGATTGTCGGCGGCCTCCAAAATCACAAACGGAAGAACGGAAACAATAACTGCCAGGCACAACTGGGTCACGCTAAGACGCATAGGTATCCTCGCGGTAAGGTTTATTGCTTTAGATTATGCCTGAGCGAAAAGGGAAGCGTGGCTTTTCTCAACCTATGAAAGGTGAGCCCATCATGAAAATGGGTGCCCCATCCTTGTCTCCGCGTTTTTTGCGGAGACAGGGTGGGGATTTTGACTTCGCCTCAAAGCGCTTGAACGTAGGAAGTCAGATTTCCCGAGCCAAGCCGCGAAGCGGCGTCAGAATACAGCCCACGGCGCAAGCCGTGGGTGAAGAGTAAAAAAAGCCCGAGCCGCACAGCGGCGAAAGAAACGGCTGACGTTCTTCACAACCCCGCCGTCTGATACCGCAGCAGCGCCAGCGCCAGCCGATACTCATACTCCGCCTGCGCGCTCCCGATCTCGGCCTGCGTCTGCTGCAACTGCGCCTGACTCAACTCGACAATCGAACTGAGCCCCAGCTTGTAGCGTGTCTGTGCCAGGTCAAGCGCGAGGTTGGCCTGACCCAGAAGTTGCTGGCTGACGTTAACGCGATCAAACGCCGTGCTCGCCGTCAGCCACGCCGTACGGACGTCCCGCGAAATGCGATTCCGCAGATCCGCCAGTCGCTGGCGCATGGCCTGCGCTCGTAGCTCCGCTTCCCGCGATTGAGCCGAGTACCGAAATCCGGTGAATACCGGAATCTGCAAGTTGACTCCAACCGCGCCATACGGCCCGTACACACGATCATCCCGCACCGGGCTATCGCCGTACGCCGCCAGCGCGCTGATCGTCGGGTACATCTGATCGCGGTCCGCCAAATGTATCTTTTCCGCCGACTCCGATTCGAACTCGAGTGCCAGGATCTCCGGCCGCTTGGCGAAGGCATCGGCGATCAGTGGATCCACATCGGCCGGCGGCGGCGCCAATGCTTCGGTATCGGTCACCAGCTCAAAGCTCTCCACCGTCGGATACCCCAGAATCGCCGACAGGCTTGCGATCGCCGCCTTGTCGTTGTTCAGCGCGTCCAGGTACAGCAATTTGGCCTGCGCCAAATTGACGTTCGCAAAACTCAAATCAAGCTCAGATTTCAGCTTGCTCTTCGTCAGTGCCGACACCTGATCTGCGAGCAATTGTCGCGACGCTACAGTCTGCTCCGCCACTCGCAGCACGGCATGGGTCTGCTGCGCGTTGTAGAACGCCTGGTCCACCGCCGCGAGCACATCCTCCTTGGTCGCAACTGCACTCTGCTCGTCCGCCCTGGCCTGCAGCCGCGCGCTCGCCAGCAAATTGCTGGTGTGGCCGAAGTCTGTAATGAGTTGGCTGACTGTGGCACCTCCGGCAGCCCTCGTGTAAATGATGGGATTGTTCAGCGCTCCCGCAGTGATGCGGCTATTGTTCCGCGCATCGACCGCCGTTATATTCGCGTAGGCCTGTGGCCAGAAGTTCGACCGCACTTCGCGTACCACCTGTTGCGACGCAAGCGCGTCCAAGCGAGCCACTGAAATCGCCGGATTGTTCTTCAGCGCGGTCGCTTCCGCATCCTTGACTGCAAGACGAACTACGATCGGAGGCGTCGGCTGATCCGTCTTGCCCACGGTAGTCTCCTGACTCGGAGACGGTGTGGCGGGCGGCGCAGGGGTTGGATTCTGAGCAGCCGGAGTCGATTGTGCTCGCAACGGAGAACTCCAGATAATCAGGCAAAACAGACCGATAGAAATTCCCGACCTCACGCCTGCACCTCCTGTGCCGTTGACTCTTCCTTTCGGTGGAACCACAAATACGCCGCCGGAACCAGATAGATCGTCACGACGACCGACACCAGTAAACCTCCGATGATCGCGCGCGCTAGTGGAGCGTAAGCCTCGCTGCCCGTGCCCAGCTTCAACGCCATCGGGATCAATCCCAGCAGCGTAGCCAGCGATGTCATCAGCACTGGACGTAGCCGTTGCCGCGACGCCACCGCCGCCGCTTCTCTCAACGGCTTCCCCTGATGCCGCATCTGCCGCGTGAATTCCACGATCAGAATGCTGTTCGAAACCACGATTCCCACCATCATCACCACGCCCATCAGCGACATCACGTTCAATGTGGTTCCTGTGATCAGCAGGAATAGCAGAACGCCCGCAAGTCCCGGCGGCACCGCCAACAGGATGATGAGGGGATCGAGGAACGACGCAAACTGCGCCACCAGGATCAGATACACCAGCACAATCGCCAGCAGCAGCCCGATCCCGAAGCTTTTGAACGACGACCGCATGTTCTGCACCGATCCTCGCAGATCCACACGCACACCCTCCGGCAGCTTCGTGTTCGCCAGAATCTTGTCAATCTGTCCGGTGACCTTTCCCAGGTCCTCTGCCTTCGGAGAAACATAAACATCAATCACTCGAAACAGTTGGTAGTGATCCACTTCGGTGGGCGTTGGAATGGTTTTCATACTGACTACCGTATCGAGCGTAGTCGGCTCTTTGGCCTTCGCAGCCCGCAGCGGAATTTGCTTCAGATCCTCGAGGGTCTTCACCGCGTCTTCCGGATACTGCACCGTCAGCATGTACGGATTCCCGCTCTTCGGATCGATCCAGTAATTCGGCGCGATCATGCCGTTCGATGTCAGCGCCGTGATCACGTTGTCGACTACTTCCTTCTGCGACAGCCCGACCAGACTCGCCTTCTCTCGATCGATATTCAGTTGCAGTGCCGGATAATCGATGTCCTGCGGAATAAGCACATCGCTCACCCCCGGCAACGCCCGCACCTGTGACGCAATCTGTGCCGCTGTCGCGTAGCCCTGGCGCAGGCTGCTGCCGCTGATCTGTATATCGATCGGCGCCGGCATGCCCATATTCAACACCGAATCCACCAGTCCACCCGATTGGAAGTACGCGCTGACTTCAGGCACCTCCTCCCGAAGTTTTCTGCGCACCTGCCGCATATATTCGTAGCTGCCTACCTTGTGACCCTCTTTCAGACTCACCTGTACGAATCCCGTGTGCGGCGCCGAGTTCGGCGTATAAATCGCCGAGAAGTCGCTGGTGATGCCGATATTCGAAACCGTCATGCCCAGTTCGTCATCCGGCACGACTTGCCGAACCACGTCTTCGATCTTGCGGGCATATTGCTCCGAGAGTTCAATCCGGGTTCCCGACGGAGCTTTGTAGTTGATGACAAACTGTCCAGGATCGGTACGCGGGAAAAATGCCACGCCCATCAGCGGATACATGGCCAGACACATGATGGAAACGCCCGCCAGCCCAACCGTAGTCGCGACCGGCTTGAGCAGCGCGGTACTGAGTGTGCGGTCGTACTTCCCCACTACCTTCTCGAAGTAATGGTTGAACTTGGTTGCGATGGCTCCGAACCGCGCTCCGATCGCGCCTTCTCCGCATTCCTCGTCCGCTTGATGCTTCTTGATCAGCTTGGCGCAAAACAGCGGCACCACCGTCATGGCGACGAGATATGAAGCCAGCAGCGAAAGCACCACCGCCACGGCCAGCGCCACGAACAGGAACCGGCTCACTCCGTATAAAAAGATCACCGGGAAGAACACGATGGCGGTCGTCAACGTCGCCGCCAGCACCGCCAACGCAACTTCCTGTCCGCCCTTCTCAGCAGCTACCTCCGGTGATTCGCCCTCCTCCAGATGTCGAAAGATGTTCTCCAAAACCACGACCGAGTTGTCGATCAATCGCGAAAAGGCCAGCGCCAACCCGCCTAACACCATGGTGTTGACCGTCCCGCCACCGGCGCTGATCGCCATAAAAGCCGCCAACGCCGACAAGGGAATCGACAGAAACACGGCTGCCGTTGCCCGCATGCTTCCCAGAAAAAGCAGCACCATCAGTCCCGTCAGCACCAATCCAATGGCGCCCTCATGCAATAGGTTCTCGATCGCCATCTTCACGAACGCCGACTGATCGAAGACCACCTTCGCCACCAACTGCTTCGGCACATCGACCAACTTCGCCAACGCATCCCGGATTCCGTTGACCACGGCAATCGTGTTGCTGTCTCCACCCTGCTTCAAAATCGGCAGATACACCGAGCGCTGCCCATCCACGCGCACAACGTTCGTCTGAATCTGCTGCGCATCCTTCGCATGCCCGATATCGCCGACCAGCACAGATGCCTGCCCCACCGTCTTAATCGGCATCTCGTTGATGTCGTCCGCGTTCGGAACCTGGCTGTTGGTGTAGAGGTTGTAATCAATCGGACCGATCTTCACGTCACCCGCGGGCAGAATGAGGTTGCTCTCGTTCACCGTACGCACCACATCCATCACCGACAATTCGTGCGCATCGAGCTTCAGCGGATCGACATACACCATAATCTGCCGGTAGCGCCCGCCAAACGGCTGCGGCACCGACGCTCCCTGCACGCTCGCAATCTGGTTGCGCACCGTGTACTGCCCCAGATCGCGCAATTGCGTCTCATTGAGCCCTTGCCCCTTCAACGTGATCAGGCACACCGGCAAACTCGACGCATCGAACTTGAGCACCACGGGAGGCAGAGTTCCCGGAGGCAGCCTCCGCAGATCCGCCATCGCGAGATTCGAAATCACACTAAGATCCGAATCCGCGTTTGTTCCAGGCTGGAAGTAGATCTTGATCAAGCTCACGCCCGGCAGCGATCGCGACTCGATGTGATCGATCCCGCTCCCCAACGTAAAGAATCTTTCGAATGGATTCGTGATGCTGGTCTCGATCTGTTGCGGCGGCATTCCCGAATAGAAGGTCGCTACGACGACTACGGGAATGTTGATCGGCGGGAACAGGTCCACCGGCATTCGCACCAGGGTCACCGTGCCCACAATCGCCACCATCAGACAAAGAACAATAATGAAGAAGGGATACCGTATTGCGAATCCTGACATTAGATTCCGCCCTCCGATCCCTGCGCCATCTCGTTCACGACCTTCGGTTGCACCTTTTCTCCTTCGCGGAACTCACCGCGGTTCCCCACGATCACCCGGTCGTTGTCCGCCAGCCCAGCTACAATTTCCACCCGATCGCTCGACTCCACTCCCAACCTGACTTGCCGCTTCGCCACACGCCCCTGTGCATCCACAATCAACACGGAAGCTCCCGAACTATTCCTGTCCAGCGCCTGAATCGGCACCGTGAGCACGTCGTTGTGCTGCTTCAAAATCAGCTTCGCCTCCGCGTACATTCCTTCCTTCAAAGTCCCGTCCGCATTTTTCACGTCGATTTCTGTGTGCATAGTCCGGGTCTCGTCGTTCAGCGCATCCGCAAAGCGTGCGACCTTCCCTTCGAAATCCTGATTCATCGCGGTCACATGAACCTGCACCACGCTGCCCAACTGTAATCCCGGCACCGCCGACTCCGGCACCGGCACCACCAGCCGCAGCTTGGTGTACTCCGCCAGTTGCACCACCGGCATCGATTGCGTATCCGACGAAGTTCCCGCCTGGATCATCGTCCCCGTGTCGGCGTATCTTTTGGTCACCACGCCCGCAAACGGCGCCGTGACGTGCGTGTAATCCTCCAACGCATTCATTCGCTGCAGGTCCGCTTCCGCCACAGAAAGCTGGCTTTGCGCCTCCGCCAAGGCAGCCTTGTCGCTCTCAATCTTCGCCTCGGAATCTTTGTCCTTCGCCATCGAGTCATCCAGTTCCTGCTCCGCGATCAGACCAGGCCGCGTCTCCGAAGCCTGTTTCAAACGCGTGTAGGCCGCGTGATACGCCGCATAAATAGATTCCGCGCTGTGCACATTGCTCTGCGCTCGCGTCACCGAATCCTTCGCGCGTCTCAAACCAGCCTGCGCTCCCGTCACCTCGGCACTCAGTTCCGGCACTTCCAGAACCGCGAGCGTCTGCCCGGTTTTCACGTGATCGCCCACATCCACATAAATCTTGCGAATGTAGCCAGCCACCTTGGCGTGCACATCCACCTGCTGGTACGCGTGAAATGCGCCAGACAACGTCACTGCATTCTCGATCGGGGCGCGCTTTACCAGCGCCACGGCGGCGGACGGAAGTGTCTCATCGGACGCGTCCGCCTTCGTGGTCGGTCTCGTTAATAGGCGCGCCGCGATGAGTCCTACGACCACGACCGCGGTAATCGCCGCAATTCTCTGCTTTGAATTCATTCGCTCCCCTGTCCGGCTGGTCGCGCCGGCTCCAGTTTTCAAAAGAAAAGGTACGATTCGGAGTTCCAGTCAGGCTTATGACTTGAAAACGTCGATCCTTGATCGGTACACGCTTGATGTACACCAACCGAAAAAATCAAACCTAATGTAGAACCCTAGTAAGGATGAATTCAGGAATGAAAGGGCGGAGGACGATTAGAGAGGCTTTCTTCGTAGCAGAGGCGTGGCAGCGGCGGCCCAGCAGGTGCGAACCGCGGATAAAAAATCGGCACTTCCTGCACCGTCAACGTCGAAACAGGCGGGACCCATTTCGCCGCGTCACTATCCATGTGCTGCCGGACTGGCTGCTCAGTGATCGATTTAACGATCGTCCCGGTGGAGGTTCTCGTCCGGAAGGTCCGCGTCGCCAGACTCACCGTCAGCCCGCAGATCGCAAGCACCACGACGGCCACTTCCCAGCGCCGAAGCACACGCTTCCCCAGGTGATTTTCCAGTAGCAACATGGACTGCTGCCCCACCTAGGAATTATAGCAACATCCGCGCACCTGTCGCGAACCCAGGTAACACAGGCCAGAGGCGACCGCCAATACCCGCGGTTTACTTCGCTGCGTAGCTTTCACTGAGTCCCCTCTGGCCACTTCGTTCTAACTTGTTTAGTACGGCACGACTTCGGTATTCGTGATGCGGATCTGATACAGGAAGTCGCTGCTCAAGTCGGCCGCAGCGCCGTCCTCCTCCAGCGTACCTCCACCCGAAAGAACCGCCGCGGAATTGTTGATAATACCGATCGCAATGTTGTTGCTCGAGATGGCCGCGAGCGATCCCGAGAAGCCAGCCGCAAACACATAGTGCCCGCCACCGGTCGTTGTAAACGGAGTATCCGTCAGGTTACTCACATTCACCAGATTGGCTGTGCCGCCGCCATATCCCCCATTGGTGTCGGTAATGCCAGTCACCTGCCACACGCTGTCGGTGAGATGGGATGAGATGATCGCAAGCGGTTCGTACACCGAATTTGCAATCGGAGCCGGAGCCTTACTCCCATTCAGAGGTATCGACACGGCGGAAAAAGCCCTCGTATACAGCGGAAACGTTCCGGTTGAGTGCTCAACGGTTGCGAACAAGGTGTTCGCCGCATAGCCGCTACCGCTTGGCGCAGCCAGGAACACATCAGGAAGTTCGTTGCCCGCGGTGTAGTTGGCAAGTGTGGTCGGGGTCGTTGTTGTTGTTCCAACCGGCACAGTGAAGAGTGTCGCTGTTGACTTGGTCGGGTCCTGGATCCCGCTCGTATATGGGGAGGAAGAGAACTCGAAGACAACAATTGAATCATTGCTGCCCACGAGTTGATAGCCATCCACCAGTGTTCCAGGCAGCACTTCGAAGGATGGCGAGGTGTAAAGAACCTTGGGTGTTCCGCCCGCGACAGCAACCTGGTTTATCGTGGCGGTCTCGGTGTTGCTGGCGCCGGGGGTGAGGACCGTGTAATACAAGTTCGTGTCGTCCTGCACCACGGGGTTGCCGATACTCCCAGTCCCCATGTTCTGCACTAGAGTGGCCGCCAGCGTGGAACCGTCGATGCGATACAACTCATTCGCCGTCGCGGTGCTCACTTGGTAATAGACTGCGCTGGTACTCAAGGTGGCCTCGTTGAGAACCCCCGCAACATAGTTGGCGGTTGTCAGTCCCGTAATCTTCGCCACGGGCGACGTGAACGTGTCATTCGCATAGAGATCCAGCGAACTTCCGGCGAGCAGCAGCAGCCCAACCAGTTTGCCGTTCTGGTACACGGAATTGATCAGAGTGGTGCTGATGCTCACCACAACCGGAGCCGTCGTCTTTGCATCCGTGTAATGCACGACTTCGAAGGTGCCTCCACCCGAGCCGCACTGCGCCAAGGTGCCGACCTCGAGAACCGCAAACAGGGTAGTCGGCTGCGTGACGTCGGTTTCCGCCGAGGCCCCGACCGAGCAAATCTGCTGGCCCGAAGGCAGAGCCACGTTGCTGATCTGGGTCGGCGTCGGCACAGTTCCCGTGCCTGCCAGCGTCAGCCCGAAGATCCTGGTAGTTCCGGTCGAGTCAGTGTCGGCATACATCATGACCTGGGGCGAGTATGTCGCCACGCCGCCGGTCACCGTAATTTGGGTTCCGATCCCCAGCGGCTGGGTCGTGTCAGTGGTCACCCAGGTTGGAGCGGGTGAAGAACTCAGCTTGTCCGATGGAATCAGGAACAGGCCGTTCTTCCCCACCGGTGTTACGTTGGGTGTCGGGAATGCCGAATATGGGATCCAATACGCGCCGCCCCCGCCTGTACTTGAAGAGCATGCGACCGCAACGTTGGTCACATTGGCGGAGCCCACCGTGCCTGAACCATTGGAGACCGTGCAGGTCTCGCCCGTAGGCTGCGTGCCGACAGTGACGCTGTAAGCCGCGCCGCTAGCCAGAGCCGTCTTAAAAGTGAACGCTCCATTGGCCGCCACTGTTAGCGAATCGCCGCCGTTATCGAGCAGCGTCACCGATGTACCGGCGTTAAGCCCGTTGACTGTGCCGCCGATACTGAAGGTCTTCGCCGCTGCGCACGCGACTGCTACGTTGGTCACATTGGCGGAACCCACCGTGCCCGAACCGTTAGTGACCGTGCAGGTCTCCCCCGTCGGCTGCGTGCCCACGGTGACTTTGTAAGCCGCTCCGGTTGCCAATTTTGTTTTGAAAGTGAATGCGCCGTTGGCCGTCACCGTCACCGAGTCACTGCCGTTATCCAGCAGCGTCACCGATGAACCGGTGTTCAGCCCCGACAACGTGCCGCCGATGGTGAAGGTGCTGGATGATGCGCACACGACTTTAACCGTGGTGACGTTAGCTGCAACCACGGTTCCCGAACCGCCCGTTACCGTGCAAGTCTCTCCCGTCGGTTGCGTGCCGACGGTGACGTTGTAGGTGGACCCACTGGCAATTGTTGTTGTGAAGGTAAATTTCCCGTTGAGAGTAACCGCAAGCGAATTAGCACCGTTATCAAGCAGCGTCACTGAAGCACCGGTGGTTAAACCTGAGACCGTGCCGCCAATGGTGAAGAGCTTTGGTTTGCATGCGACAACGGCCGTCGTGATATTGGATGCGACTACTGTGCCGGCGCCGCCCGTCACCGTGCAGGCCTCCCCCACAGGTTGGACTTTCACCGTGACCTTATAAGGAGAGCCGCTGAGAACAGCTTTCGCGAATGTGAATGTCCCGTTAGCAGCCACCAAGAGAGAATCGGTGCCGTTGTCGAGCAAGGTCACCGATTTGCCGGTGGTCAATCCCGACACTGTGCCACCAATCGTGAAGGGCTTCGGCGTACACGCGACCACAACCGACGTGACGTTGGAGGTGCCTACTGTGCCCGTACCTCCCGTCACCGTACAGGTCTCCCCCACGGCTTGGATACTGATCGTGACCTTGTACGCAGCGCCGGTCGGCAATGCCGTCGCGAAGGTGAACACACCGTTCTTCGTCACCTTCAGAGCACTCGCGCCATTGTCGAGCAGCGTTACCGAACGGCCCGCGACCAAACCGGAGAGAGTCCCGCCAATGGTGAAGGTCGGAATTTTGCACACGACCTTGACGGTTGTGACATTGATTGTGCCGACAGTGCCCGAACCCGCAGTGACCGTGCACCTCAAGCCGCTGGGTTGCGCGCCGACAGTGACGTTGTAAGTCGCGCCTGTGGCCAGAGCTGTCTTAAAGGTGAATGTGCCGTTGACCGCCACCGTAAGCGCATCGCCGCCATTGTCGAGCAAGGTCACCGACTTTCCAGTGGTCAACCCCGACACTGTGCCGCCGATCGTAAAGGTCGCGGCGTGCGCGTATGACGCCGAGCCAAGAACCACAAAGCATGCAATTACGGCAGTGAATATCTTCATACCATCGATGCGCATAGAATCCTCCCGATGAATTCTCACGGCGCCCCACAAGGGGGCCCTAGCCACGGCGCTCAGCTCGTGGCAAATGGAATTTGATTTTAGGGGCCGTCTCTTTTCCGTCGACTTCCACGGAAACGAGCAATGGGGCAGCAGTTCATCCGCCCCGAGGGGAATGGTCGTGAATCATACCACTACTCGCGACGAGAAGGAAAGCGCTCTTATCGGGATGCGGGGGTTTCTGCCGGGTAACGGAGCGGGTGCCCCATTCTAAATTTCGCGTTCTTTGCGAAATCTAGAGTGGGGACTTTCTCCGCGGCTTGGTCTTCGGTTTGCTGGTGCCCTTGAGATTCAGCGCCACTGCAGCGCGGATTAGATCCTTCAAGGCCGCCTCATCGATCTTGTCGCCTTCGTGGATGTCGATGGCGCGCCTCACATTCCCCTCGAGGCTGGAGTTGAATAGACGGGAAGGATCTTTCAACGCAGCGCCCTTGGCGAATGTCATCTTGACGACGTTCTTGTACGTCTCTCCCGTGCAGACGATGCCGCCGTGGGAAAACACCGGAGTCCCCGGCGATTTCGGTTTGGCCCACTTCCACTCTTCGACGATCTCAGGATCTGCCTCGTGCATGATCGTGCGCACTTTCGCGAGAGTCTTCCCGCGCCAGTCCCCAAGTTCCTTAACCTTCTCATCGATGAATGCAGAGGCCGGGTCCATCGAGATGCTCCTTCCCATGTACGGTTCAAACTCTCGCACCTAATTTAGCCGCGCTCCGCGTAACCTGCAACCTCCGCAACTGGAAGTCTCTCTGGCTCGATAGCAATTCGGACAGTAGCCCGCGTGTCGGCTCGATAGAGATGACTGGAACCGACGTTGAACGCATGACGACCGCAAACTAAAGGTCAGCCGAAACCGCTGAACGTCAGTAACCCACTGAGTTCCTTTCAACGAAAGCATCATATCGGTATCTTTCTAACAGCTTGCGTGAGTCGAGGGAAAGTAAACTAGTCTAGCAGGCTGCGGAAAAAGTCGATCTGTCAATCGATTTTGGGTGGCGCAGCGCTTCAGCGCTGCGATGGACCACTTTTTTTGAATGGCGGCTTTAGCCGCTGGGGTCAAGGTGCGGGTCGCGAGAGTTTTTTCCCGCAGCCTGCGGGAGCCATCATGATCGAGCAAAAAATTAATGAATTCTTTGGCGATGCCGAGTCCACTGGCTTTGGAACCGGCTGGTGGAGCGGGATATTGTCGGCCTTTTTTGGATTTCTTGCATTCGGAGGAGTCCTGTGCCTGCATTTTGCGCAGCTACTGACCTCTCCTGAACTGCGTTCCCATTATCCGATGCACATCATGCGCGTTTTGATCCAATGCCTCATCGTGGGCGCGATCTTGTTCGGAATCATTGCTTCGATTCGCCGCAAGAAAAAGACGTTGGCGTTGACTGGAACGTTGTTTGCTATCGCTGCGACGGCGTTGGGAGGTTCGAGCGTACGGATCAACCCGAACCTGGGGGATGGACCTGCCATCGGCCTGGACTGGTTTTTGCTTGATATGCTCTTGATGGCGATCATCTACGTGCCTCTCGAAAGACTATGGCCCCAGTATCCTGAGCAAGGAACTTTCAGGAATGAATGGACTTTGGATGTGGTCTACTTCATGTCCACTCATCTCCCGATACAGGTTTTGTCTTTTCTGGTTTTATTGCCCGCAACCCAAGCCGTGAAGTATTTAGGCGTTCCGGCTCTTCAACATTCGATTGCTCGAATACCTTGGCTTTTCCAGTTTTTGCTGGCGGTTGTGGTTGCTGACGTCGCCGAATACTTCATTCATCTGGCTTTACATAAAGTGCCATTCCTGTGGCGTTTTCATGCCGTTCACCATTCTTCGAAGGCACTGGATTGGATCGCGGGCTCGCGCTCCCACTTTGTCGATGACACGCTGGTACGCGGATTTATCCTCGTTCCTCTCATGCTTGGATTTTCGCAATCCATCATCTTTGCGTATCTGATCTTTGTTACGCTTCACGCTACCTGGACTCATTGCAATTTCGGCCCCAATGCGAAATGGCTCGAAAAGTATCTGGTCATGCCCAGATATCATCATTGGCACCATACTTCCCAAAAAGAGGGCATCGATAAGAACTTTGCCATTCATTTTCCGTGGATTGATAAGCTTTTTGGAACTTACTACTATCCCGATGAGTGGCCGGAACGTTACGGCCTGGACGGCGAAGAAATTGCCCATGGCTTCGTCGGGCAAACGATTGAACCATTTACCAAAAGAAAACGAACTTCTTAGAAGGGTGCGGAAACAGTCGATCTGTCAATCGATTTTAGGTGGCGCAGCCCCTTCTGGATTGTCCGCCAAACCTTGTCATTCCGACCGACGGGAGGAATCTGCTCGTGGCCGGCACCACGTCGCTCGCTTCAGCGCTGCGATAACCGTTTCGTTTTTAATGGCGGATTTAGCCGCTGGGGTCAAGATGCGGGTCGCCAGAGGTTTTTCCGGAGCCTGTCAAAAATCCAGCGCGCCGAATGGAACGTCCTTGGGCACTTCTTCGCCCGTTCTCGTTGCCTTCACCAAGCCCAAATATTTCATGACCTTGACCGTTATAAATCCAAAGTCATATTCAGATTCGTCGTGGCTTAGTCGCAAAAGACGCGGGTAGTGGTGATGATTATTCTGAAAACAAGCGCTAAAGGTTGCCGTTACCGGTAGCCACTCGCCAATGTTCATGGCGTTGTCGTCGTCATCGTGATACCGCCGATATCCAAATGTGCGGGTGTGGGTCCAATAATTTTGAACCATATTGACCCACTGTGCAAAAATTCGAATTCCAATCCACATCGCCAGCACAAACTTCAGGTCTCCAACTAACTTCCAGAACAGATAGAAACTGAAGGCTTGTGCAACGATTGCAAAAACCGGATGCGCCACCACCCGAAAAGTCCGAGACCTTAGAATCTCGTCGCCAGCCATATTGTCAATGCATCGATACGGCATGACGCAGAGGTAGAAGGTTCGCCAAAAACCATCGCCTGCAAGTTTATTGGGATCCCCGTCATGGTCCGCATGTTTATGATGCAATCGATGACGATTCACCCAGGCGATCGGATCTACATAGAGCCCGAAGACGTTATTCACGACTGTGACGGCTTTTATGAACCATTCCTTGTAGTCGAGTGAACGATGAGCGATGCCCAAATGAAGAACATCGGCCAAATACAAGCCGCCAGAAAACCAGCAAAAGATAAAATAGACTCCGCCGATCAATAATCCAGTCCAGGGTCCCAAATGCGCTGGGGCGAAATACATGCAAGCCAGCATGTACAAAACGATAATCAAGTAGCCCGTGAGATTGTATATTTTCACGATGGACCCTCCCCCGTGTCGGGTCATTCAAGCAGAAATCGGAGTTCCTTTCAAATAACAAGTTAATTTACATAAAGTTCATAGGCAGTTCTTCAACGGTTTTGATCGTGTTGGAGAAGTCAAAGGGAATAAGAATGCGTGAGCCCCCGGCTTTCACGCGGTCGGGGCGAAGTATGATAGTTCGACAAAGCCGTTCTTGTAAGCGACCACGTTCTTCAAATTCCACCTCTGCTCCGTAAGGGAACCATCGAACAGCCGGAGTCCTTCTCCCAACAGGACTGACGCGATCGTCAAGCGAATTTCGTCCACCAGTCCGAGTTCGAGAAAACGCTGGCACAACAGGGCCCCGCCCACGAGCCAGATGTTTCGGTAGCGAGGCGCGAGTTTCACGTCAACTAATGTCTTGAGATCGCCAGAATAGAACTCGACGGTCTTCCTCGCGCTCGCCGGCGGCCATTCTCTGCCGCTGACTACCACGACCGGAGTATCGCCATAGGGCCAGCCCAGTTCCAGCGCGTGTTCATACGTGCGGGAACCCAGCACATAACAGTCGATCGCTTTGACGACGGTCGCAATTTCTTCCTCCGAAATAGAAACCCCGGCTTCGTAGACTTTTCCAGGGCTATCCATCCAGGAGACACTGTTGTCCTTCTTCGCGATGAAACCATCGAGACTGGAAACCACGTGCAAGGTTACACTTCGTTTTTTGGCGTTTCCTTCGCTGCGTGACATAGTTCCTCTTGGTGGAGACTCGAAACTCTTCTGGAATCCCTCGGGTGGCCCGCTCAAGCCCGATTTTGGCTTGAGTGGGGTAGTTCGCGTTTCCGCAACTCCTGACGCCATCTGCTTTTGACTTTCATCCCTGTTGAGGGGGTTGGCCCCGTCGCAGGCTCCACTGTGCGCGCACCGCGAGGATGAGCGAGAACATCCCAGTCACACCCAGCGCATGCAGCGTCCAGACGAACAAGAAGGCTGGGCTCGACTTGGCGATCTGGCCGTGAAAAATGCCTCCGGCTCCCATCACGTGGATGATAGGGATGCCCAGCCCGATGATCGAACCGACGAGCATGATGATTAATCCCGACCGCCGCTCGCCGAGCACCAGCGTTCCGCACAGCAAGAGGGGCCAGGACGGGCACCCCAACGAGGGTTGAACCCCCGGCCTCGGGCGTCCCAACCCTGGCGTGAATCGTATCGCTCGTCAGGTGCAACGTCAGCAACAGGATCGTGAGCAGAGACGTGATGGTTAACAAGAGGTTTTGTTTCATTCGATATTCTCCAGCGGACGGGGCCCTCCCAAGCCCGGCTTTGGCTTGAGTGGGGATGTTCAGATCGACTCAATTCTGTCGTCCACAGCGGAACAGATGATAGCAAAGCGATGATCTGAGTATTCAAAATCACGCGGTCCCGTGACCACCAGCACCGACACACAGGATGTTTCTTGCGAGAGTACATTAGCCACAAGTGTGGCGAGCCTCCACGGACTCAGAGTCCGATGGGGGCTTTGTTTTGGGCGAAAGTAAAGTGCCAGTGAACCCAGATCGCGCCGAGCAATCAACGATCTTTGAAAACCGCATGCGGGAAAAAAAGTCGGCCCTTCGGCCCCCACCGAGGAGCAGGCCGGGCGTGGATCGCTCAGTACTCGCTACTCGCAACTCGTTTGATTCCAAGATCTTCCCCGCATCTTGTTGCAGCCCTAGGATCAGAATTGAATTTTCCCCTAAACCGATGATTCCAAAGAACCGGGGGGAAGGGGTAGGATAATGTGGAAACAAGCGAGACGTACTCCGAGTCCCATTTAGACTCGTAGCCAGCCCCGGAATCCCCTCGCGGCATAGTAAGATTCCGCGCCGTTGTGATACACGAAAACAGTGTCGAAGCGGCGATCACAAAAGAGGGCGCCGCCGAGTTTTCTGATATTGGAAGGTGTTCTCACCCAGCTCGACGTTTTCGCGTCGAAATGTCCGAGTTTCTGCAACTCTCGATATTGCTCTTCCGTTAACAACTCAACGCCCATGACCGCTGCCATGTCCGCAGCGTTACCTTTTGGTTTATTTTCTTTTCTTGAATCCAGCGCCTCGCGGTCGTAGCAGAGACTTCTGCGACCTTTTGGACTCTCCGCTGCACAATCATACAAAATGTATTCGCCCGTCTTCTTGTCCTGACCAACAACATCCGGTTCACCGCCCGTTCTTTCCATTTCATTGAGCGACCACAGTTTTTCAGTATTGTCTTCCAGCTTTGCTTGTATTACGGCCCATTCAATACCTTGATGGCGGTTCATGTTTTTCTCAAAACGGGATTGCAATGCTCTGAGTAGTTGTTCACGTTGTTTTGCTGACAAGTCCTTTTTATTGCTATTGACGTTCCGCGCCGTTGTCGCTTTCATAGTCGTCGCTTTCCACGTTTCTTATCTGTTACTCCGCTGCGCTCCGCCACATGCTTCTTTTTTCGGCTTGTCTTGGCGTTCTTATCAGCTCGTAGTTTCCATGCTGTTCGGAGCGCGCCCGTCAGTAGATCCTCGCTCGCCGCCGACAGGCGAATATGTGTGTGTCCCATCTTTCCCCAGCCACCAGGAATCGGCAGGAAAATCTCGTGCGCCTCCTCCACAAAGGTCGCCTGAATCTCGAGCGTAAGCATCAGGTTTCCGTAGCCTTCTGCTTGCGAGGCCAGCGAAGCGAATTTCCTGCCTCCAACACGAAAAGCCGGCAATCCTGCGTGGGAGTACTCTTCGACCCCCTCGAGGCTCAGTGCAATCCTGCGAAAGTCTGCTGCGGTCATCGGGTGACTCCCCAGAACTGTGATGCTGCGTCATCATCATCTGCCGATCCAAGATTACAGGTTCGCAAACGAACCCGAACCAGCCGCGGATCTTTTCGAAATCAGTCGTCGAACGACATGGCCTTTCCACATCCACAATCCCGAAAGGATCATGACAGGAACGAAGAGATACCTGGTAGCTGGAGCGTAGTTTGGAATTTTGTCAAACGGACTATAGATATAGCCGAGTATCGGAATGCTAAACACCAGGTGAATCCAGCGAAAAATTGAGCGTGTGATGCCTCGGTTCACGATGTTGGCTGCATTGGCTGATGTGGCCATGATGTCACTCCTCGAATTTTGTCTTCGGTCTCTTTTGTTTTTGCGATCCCCTCGACTCACGACTTTTGAGCCGCCGCAGGCGACCAGCCGGGCGTTTCAGCGCCGAACTGCTTTGAATATTCGGCGACCAATCGCTGCCAGCCTGCGAACTTCATCGCGTCGACGCCGGTGATGGCTCCAATCGGGTTACCCTCGAGGAGCCGATCCAGGACGTCGAAGCAGATATGCCAGCCCGCAGCACCCCACGAGATGAAGCGGCGATCGATGCTGTGCCACAGCGTCAGGCGCGTCCCACTGCCCACGGCTTCGAGTTCCCACCGGATGTCGCCGTACTCGAGCAGCCTCGGGGCATCGGCTCGCGTTACCTTTGTTTCCAACGGCTGCGGTGTTCCCACCCAGGTGATATTCACCGCTCCAACCGTGCCCAGGCTGCCGTCGACCACAAAAGGAGCCCACTCGCGCAATTGCGCCGGGTCGGTCAGCGCCTCCCAGACTTTTTCCGGCGAGTGGCGCAATTGTCGAACGAGAATCAGCGTCCACTTATCTCCGTCCTTACGTACCTGCGCTCCGCTGGCCGGACCCGGTATGTATTGCGCTTGCTCGGTCATCTTCTTCTCCTTGTCTTAATCGCGCGCGCCAAATCGTGAGCTGAACTCGACGATCCTCACAAGCGACCAGCGACGTCCGTACGATTCTTGCCGCGGTGCCCCAGTCGAACTCAGATCACGTTGAGGACGTTCCGAACCACATGGGGCACGATGACATTGAGCACGGCGGGAATCACAATCCGCGCAATCGGATACGCGATCAGCACCACCGTAACGGCCGATAGTGCCCAGGCCTTGGCCGAGAGGTGGCGCTCGAGAGCATCCACGTGAGCGGACCAGAACCGGCAGACCTGCGCCCCGCAGGCGAGACCAGGCATGTACTGTTTGCGAGCGTCCATCTTCTCCTCCTTAGCGTGAATAACGTGTCAGCTGAGTAAGCTGGATGAGGTTGCCGCAGGTGTCTTTCAGCATCGCAATGGTCGAGCCGGTCACATCCGTGGGCGGCATCGTGAACTCGGCGCCGCGAGCCTTGATCCGCTCGTAGTCGCCCTTGACGTCGTCGGTGAAAAACATGGCCGCGGGTTGGCCTTGCTGAAAGATCGCCTGCTGATACGCTTTGGCTGCGGGGTTGTTGTTCAGCGCCAACTGCAACTCAGTGCCGTCTGGCTCCTCGGGCGAGGCCACGGTCAGCCACCGATACGGGCCCTGACTGAAATCGGTTTTCTTGGCAAAGCCCAGTGCCTCCGTATAGAAACGCAAGGCCTTCTCCTGGTCGTCCACGTACACGCTGGTAATTTTGATTTTCATTTCGTTCTCCTTTATCACGTTCGCGGTTTGGGCCGCGTCGTCTTCTCCTTTGACTTCTTTTTCGCTGGGTTGGATTGATGCATGCGGTCCTGATCCATTCGATCAAGGTGGCGTTCGAGAGCATCCACGTAACCGGACCAGAAACGGCGGAACTGAGCCAGCCAGTCATCCATCTCCCGAAACGGTTCGGGTTTGAGCCGGTAAAGGCGGCGCTGTGCGTCCACTGTCGACTCCACGAAACCGGCGTCGCGCAGCACCCGCAGGTGCTTCGACACAGTCGGCTGTGGCATACGAAGCTGACGCTCGATCTCTCCCACCGACTGTTGCGAGGAGACCAGAAGGCTCAAGATCGCGCGCCGGTTCGGTTCGGCAATGATCTCGAAAACGGATTCCACGTTCTTTATATACTCTACAGAGCATATACGTGTCAAGGTATATTTGCCCAAAGGGCGGGATCATGATGGTCGCGAAGCCCGAAGTGGGGTATGACCGAGTAATAGCGCGACATCGCCAGACGACGGTGTCTATCGAGTCTCAGACGAGGGCCAAGTCCGCAATACTTAAACCAGCGATTCGGGCGCGGCGAATTGGTCGGCGATTAGGGGAACTCCGCCACTTTCGGTGTCACGCGCGGCTGCATCGCAGTCGGGCCACCCCTATCGTCAATCACATTGGATATTTCACCGTGATTGCCCAAGGCAACTGTGATCATGTGATGGAATCGGATTCCGGGTTTCCGTGGAACTTCTATCGCTCTGCTGAGCACGACCTGCGGCTCGATAAAGACACTGTAGATGCCCAATCCCCACGCTTCGTGGCTGATGACAGAGTCCGCGACCTTGTAAGAAGCCCATCCATTCGTTCCCGGGGCACTGGAGTAGCTCGGCTGGTCGGGGGGATCGTACGGAATCTCAGATTGATAGAAATAAGTACGGCCGCCGTTTCCATTCCAAAGTACCTGAAACTGCTGGTGGTGCTCGACAAACAAGCCGTACACCGTCACATCATCTCCGTTCACAACCAGTCCATTCGCGCTGGTATTGCTGGTCCAGCCCACACCTTCCTCATGGTCGGCACGCCATATCCAAGTATGGTCGACAATGACGTCGTTGCTGTTGATCCGCAGGTTGGTCTGCGCGCGGCCTACCCCGGCTCCTCCGACGCGAAAAAACACGTCGTGCAAAGTAATTGGGTTCTGCGCGTGGCGCGCTTTGCCTGGTCCCGGTCCGACATCCAATAACAACGGCGAACTTTCCTGGCCGGCATCAAAAAGCAATCCAGCGATTTCAATTCCGTCCACATCTGCGGTGGTCATGGCGGCCGTGCCATGAATCGGCCGGAGCGTAGCGAATCCCAGACCCAACACCACCGTGTCGGGTCGCATGACTCGAATGGGTTCACTCAGGTCGTAGATTCCGGGCGTGAACAACAGGTCCTTACCTGCTGCCAGTTGCGCATTGATGCTGCCCGCGGAGTCGGTGCCGGGCCGCGCGATATAGAACTGCTCGAGTGGAATCGATCGGCACGGCGTGGACCCGCCGTGCCAAGTGATGCCTGCGCTGTTTCTACGGAGCGACGGAACACAGACACTCCATTTCCCCTTTCCATCAACTTGCAGGAAAGGTTTCTCCCGCACGACGGGCGTCTCCGCGATTTTCGTATACGGCGGCGCTGGCCAGTTCCCCTCCGGGGGATGGGGAACCCCAACAAAAACCATGTTCCAGTTCGAACCGGACCAGCTTCCCCATTCGCTGTTGCGGGAAATCCATTGCTGCTGAGATCCGGAATCGACGTTGCCATCGACAAGAGTGTCTGCCATCCATCCGCCGCTGGCCCACCCCCGATGCTGGTGGAGAACCAGATTGCCGCGCACGTGCATACGCCGGAACGGCACGGCTTGAGAAACGGCCCACTGCATCGTTCCACCCGTCGGCGCGACGGAGAATCCTTCAGCAGCCCTCCAGAATGTGGTGGTCGCATTGTTGTTGTCATGGCTGGCGTCCGCATGCACGTCGCCGCTGATGAGAACCGCATCCGGCGACGAGCCCAGCCCCAGGACTTCCGTATAGAAACCCACCGGCACGTCGACGTGGTACTCGCCCGGCAGGAAGAGCACAGCATAGCGCTCGGAGCCGAATTCGTTTCTTCGCTCGACGGCGTAGATCTTGTCGATCTGCTGCTGTATGGCCGCCTGCGACATTGTGGGATCGAAGATCAGGACGTTGGGCCCCAAGTCAGGTTTTTTGTCCGGCTTGCTTTCCGCAACCGCCAGTCTCGTACCTGCTGCCACGATCAGAGCTAATATGATTCCAACGGCGATCTGAAAATTGTTGATGTAACGCCAGACGATCAGCGACATCTCCGGCCTTTGCCTTCTCACCTGTAATCTCCTTATCCGAAAAACGGCGCTGCTTCTACTCGTTACTGACGTGGCGCATTCACCGCTCAGGACGATGAACACGCATTCGCGATTTGGCACGAATCTAGGATTCTACCGTTTGCGCAACCGTTCACGGTAATGATGAAGCGCTACGGAAACACAGCGTATCCCCAAAAAAGGAAGGCCTGACTCTATTGCAGTTTGGCGTAGCAGTCTTAAAATGATGCGTTCTGTTTGTCCATCATTGGCAACCGTCGCAAACGGGGATACGGACTTCGAAGGACCCAATGCCGACCTGCCCGGATCCGGGATTCACTAAATCGGTTTCGGCGAAAAAGCCATGCCCAGAATCTATAAGATAGTATGCGACATTGCTTCCAAGAAAACTGCCCGTGAAATGACCGTTGGCATCCGGCAACGCGAAAGTGTCGCTCAAGCGCAGTGTGCCTACGCCACTTGCACTGTCATCCACTACTCCGGATAGCGCCGGCGGATTCGAAGCTGGCTGTGCTGTCATTTGGCCAGTGCCATTGTTCTCGACGCCGTTCTGCTGCGTGAAGCTGGTTGCATACCGTCGATTGAATTTAGTTTGGAGTAAAGGGCAGCCCCCTTCCGTTGTAAAAGTTCACGACCCATCGCAAATCGCCGAGTTCCTGAAAGGTATGAAATTCTTTTGAGCTAGCCATCGCCGCTGTTGGACCGAGTCAAAGAAGCGCAAGCCCAGCCAAAAGCACTATGAGGATGGATCGCAACGTCGAAGTCCTCCTTTACCGTGGCGTTTCTGGTAGCAGTTGCTAGCAATCTTGTTCGCAAGCGATTACATGCAGCTGACACCAGTGTGAAGGGCTTATGAATTCTTATTGCGGGAGAAATAGCGGATTACTTTTGAGGAAAATTCTGGCCACTCGTTGGTTTGCTGCTGCGTTCGTCGTATCTCGAATCAGGCGAAGGTGAATTTATCCAGGTCGAACAAGGGAATTGCCAAACTGTTCAGCGAAAGAATGAACAGCGCCACACGGACCGCGGCCACTGTTTCTTCTCCTTGCGAGAAGAATTGGAAAAGCTTTTCAAAGCGTGCGATGAATTCGGCGCAAAGTAGTTCACCGGGCGAGAAGGATTTCAGGAAAGCGTTACGATTCAGCAGGTTGGAAAAGGTGTGGTAGCGCTACCGGGAATCGAACCCGGGTTTGAAGATTGAGAATCTTCCGTCCTAACCCCTAGACGATAGCGCCACGCGGCG
The DNA here is from genome assembly GCA_963836945.1 of uncultured Acidobacteriota bacterium. Taxonomy (GTDB): domain Bacteria; phylum Acidobacteriota; class Terriglobia; order Terriglobales; family Acidobacteriaceae; genus Sulfotelmatobacter. The sequence continues at coordinate 223,563 of CAWILL010000009.1, read as the reverse complement.
AGAGATTACGATTATAACAAGCCACCCTCGCATACGTCTCACGCGCGGCGCCTCGCAACACGCTCACTTTACGAACTCTGTGAATTTCATCCGCGACCTCTGGGGTTTGAAAACTCTCCCCCCAACTCAATCCTCTCCTCGTACTGTGTCCTTTCGGAATTCCCGCTTGTAAAAATTAAAAAATTTCGTGCAAATCGTCTCCGTTCACAAGGGGACTGGCGATATAGTAGAGATATAGACCTACAATCAGAAACTTTGAGGGGCGACCAATGTCGTCTCTTTATCACCGATCATTCCTAACCAGGAGTTCAAGGAGTAAGCAAATATGGCAAAACCTAGAGTACCCAAGAAAATCAGCGATGATACCAGTGTAAACCCAGTTGCCGAGATTTCCTCGAACCAGGTCCTCGCGGCAGAAGCAAACGGGAACGGCGACGCTCTCAACGGCGGCGCCAAGAAGACGGTTCGCAAGAAGACCGAGGCCAAGCCGGAGATCGTCAGGTCTGACTCGCGCGCCACCATTGTGCCCATTAACCTGGAAGACGAGATCCGGCGCCTCGCCTATCTGTTGGCCGAGCGCCGCGGATTTGAGCCGGGCCACGAATCCGACGATTGGTTCGCGGCGGAGCAGGAAATCCGCCAGCGTTACCACCAGTACAGCGCCTGAGGGCGCTCGACTCATCCGTCTGGCGGCCGAGCCCCGGCCGCCGTCCAGCGGCGGAAACGTTTACGAAAGTCTCCGGTCTTCCGGCGCAGCTTTCCCAGTTCCTTCGCCCTTTACCCCACTGTCCTACTGTGACCCTATTTCGCTACTCTCGCGGTTGCCACCACCACCACTTTCTGAAAAAATAACTTAGGGCTCTTCCACATGGCACAAATCGGTAGTTTTGCCTTGCTTCTCGCCTTTGCGCTGAGTGTCTATTCGTTCGGAGTCGGGCTGCTCGCGCTCATTTTCAAGGACGATCCTGACTGGAACCGTCTCGGCGAGACCGCCCGCCGTGCCGGCGTCGTGGTGTTCCCGGCCGTGCTTCTTGCCGCCGTGGTTCTCGTCGTCTCCGCCTTCCGCAATGATTTCTCCATCGCTTATATCTACCATCACAGTAATCGCGATCTTGACGCGAAATACAAGTTCGCTACTCTTTGGTCGGGCCAAGAAGGCTCCCTGGTGTTCTGGTCGCTCCTGCTCTCCGGATACGCCTTCATCCTGCGCCTTCGCTACAAGACCGATCCACGTCTCTTCGCTTACGCATCCGTCATTCTCGCCGGAGTGCAGGTCTTCTTCTTTGCGCTGGTAAACATCGCGGCCAATCCCTTCGGCTTGCTCGAAGGCCCGCTCCGCCCCGACGGCACTGGTCTCAACCCTCTTCTGCAGTATCCCGAGATGGTGATCCACCCGCCCATGCTTTATCTCGGATACGTAGGAACCACCGTACCCTTCGCCTTCGCGCTGGGCGCGCTGATCATGAAGTATCCCGGCGACAAATGGATCCACATCACACGCCGCTGGACCATGGTCACATGGGGATTGCTCACTTGCGGAATTTTTCTCGGCGCACACTGGGCCTACGCCGTGCTTGGCTGGGGCGGCTATTGGGGATGGGACCCTGTTGAGAATGCCTCGTTGATGCCATGGCTCGTCGGCACCGCCTTCCTGCACTCCGTCATGATGCAGGAGAAGCGCGGCATGCTGAAGGTCTGGAACATGTGGCTCGTCTTCGCGTCCTTCTGGCTTGCCATCCTCGGCACGTTCCTCACGCGCAGCGGAATCATAAGTTCGGTCCACGCCTTCGCGCAGTCTTCCATCGGCCCATGGTTTGGCTGGTTTCTCGCCCTCACATTCGCCGTGTTCGTTTTCTTCTTTGTGCTGAACCATAAGCATTTGCGCAGTGAGCACAAACTGGAAGCCGTCGTCTCCCGCGAGTCGAGCTTCATGTTCAACAACCTGCTCTTCTGCGCGCTCTGCTTCACCGTCTTGTGGGGCACATGGTTCCCGAAGATTTCCGAACTCATCCAGGGGAATAAGGTCACCGTGAGCGCTCCTTTTTATAACCGCGTCGCGATTCCTGTGGCGCTTCTCCTGATTGTCCTCACGGCCATTGGACCGCTGCTGGCATGGGGCAAAACATCGTTTGAAAGTCTGAAACGCAATTTCATGTGGCCCACCGTCGGCGGAGTCATCACCGCGATTTTCCTGATGGCTACGCCTCCCAGTTGGGGCGGTGCCTTCGGCCTTCGTCCCTGGCTGGACATCTCTTATTTATATTCGCTGATGGCCATCAGTCTCGCGGTGATGTGCACCCTCACCATCGCCAGCGAGTTCTATCGTGGCGGCCGCGTTATCTCTGAAAAGACCGGACAAGGGATGTTCGCTTCAATGGTCCAGCTTACGCATCGCAACACCCGCCGCTACGGAGGCTATATCGTCCACTTCGGCGTGGTCGTCGTCATCATCGGTGTCGCGGGCGGCGCCTTCAATATCGACAAAGAGCAGGAAATGGCCTATGGCGACAAAATGAGCCTCGGCCCCTACACGCTGCTCTGCCGTTCTTACACCGACGAGGAGTTCCCCAACTACGACGCGCAGTGGGCCGTTCTCGACGTCTTCAAAGATGGCCATCAGATCGATACGCTCACGCCGGAGCGCCGCTTCTACAAGGCCAGTCAGCAGACGTCGACCATGCCCTTCATCCGCTCGTCGCTCAAAGAAGATCTCTACGTCGTTTACGAAGGATTGAATCAGGACAACGGTCACCCGATCTTGAAAGCGCACCTGAATCCACTGGTCATGTGGATCTGGCTTGGCGTCTGGATCATCATCGGCGGCACAGTTCTCGCGCTGGTGCCCAACGCCCCAGTCGCCGTCCGCGTCGCGGTTCCGAGGAGACTGGAGCACGCCGCCCCAGTTCCCGCCGGAGATTAGGGTTTTGAACGTGGGGACAGCCGCCCTCGGCTGTCCGCCGCGCAGAGCGCGGCTGCTTTTGGGAACTGGAACGGAACTTGTAAAGAGCACGACAACCAGGCTGCGGCTTTAGCCGCTGAGGACAGGACGATTTGAGATTGCAATCTGAAATGTATATGTTAATGAAGTTCAAACAAAATCCGACCCTCCGCCGCGTCCTACACTGCGCGGTCCTCGCCGCCGCCGTTTTCGCTTTTTCCGGCGCCAGCGATCCCAGCACTCGCTTCAACGAACTCGGCCATCAGCTCATGTGCATCTGCAGTTGCGGCCAGATCCTGCTCGAATGCAACCACGTGGGCTGCCCCGATTCCGACGGTATGCGCAACGAACTCATGGCCGCCGTCTCCCGCGGAGACAGCGACAGCCTGGTGCAACAAGCCTTCGTGCAGAAATACGGCCCCACGGTCCTCGCCGCCCCGACCACCACTGGCTTCGATCGCACCGCATGGATCATGCCCTTCGTCGTTCTTCTCGCCGGCATCGCGCTGGTCGTCTATATCGTCCGCTCCTGGAAAAACAAACCCGCGCCCGCTCTTGCCGACGGACTAACACCCGCGCGCGGCGCCGAACTCGATCAATTTCGCGAACAGGCGCGCAAGGAGACTGACCTATGACGCTCGACGTCTCTACCCTGTTGATTGGGGCATGCTTTCTTCTGATCGCCGGCGGGTCACTTGTATACATCTTTTACTTGCCGGACCGCATCTATCTAGGCCCTGAAAAGACCCGTGCCTCGTACCTACGCGAGCGCAAAGATGTCGTATACGAAAATCTGCGCGACCTCAACTTCGAATACAAAGCCGGCAAGGTCCCCGACGCGGATTATCTGTCGCTCAAGGCCTCCCTGCAAGATGAGGCCGCGACGCTCCTGGCCGAAATCGCGCGCCTGGAATCGATTGCTAGCCTGACACCGAGAAAAACCAGATCATGAACCAGACCCGATCAATGAAGACTCATTTAGGGACAGCCGCCCTTGGCTGTCCGGTCGAGCGAAGCTCGACTGCTCTGTACGGAAACCAACAACTGCAGGACTGCGCGGCATCGCGTTTTTTGCGACGCGATAAGCGCGAGGCGACCCTCCTTATCGCTTTCCTCGCCAGTCTCCTGGTCTCCACCCTCATGTCCGCCCAAACCCTGACCGGCACCGTCAAGAACTCCACCACCGGCAAACCTGCCGCCGGAGACGAAGTCGTTCTCCTCACGCTCGGTCAAGGCATGGAAGAAGCCGGACGCACCAAGGCCGACTCCAAAGGTAACTTCTCGTTCAAGCTCGACGCTCAAGGTCCGCACCTCGTGCGCGCCATCCATCAGGGTGTCACGTATCACCGCATGGCGCCTCCCGGAACCACTTCCGTCGAAGTCGAGGTTTACGATGTCGCCAAGCAGATCGACAACCTCGAAGTCGTCGCCGACATCATGCGCTTCCAGGCCGGCCAGGGACAACTCGATGTTCAGCGCATCTTCGCCGTCCAGAACACTTCCAAGCCGCCACGCACTCAGATGAACGAGCGCAACCTCGAGTTCAGCGTACCAGAGGGTGCGAAGATCGTCAGCGGCTCCGCCATGACCCAAAACGGCAACCCCTTGAACTCCATGCCTGTTCCGGAAGACGACAAAAAGACGCGTTACTCGTTCCTCTTCCCCCTGCGCCCTGGAAACACGCAATTCGAGGTCGAGTACCAGCTTCCCTACGACGGCAAAGCCAACATCGATCCCAAGAGCCTTTATCCGCTCCAGCACTTCGTCGCCATCGTTCCCAAGAGTATGCAGTTCTCTGCCGGATCCGGCACAAACTATCAACAGATGCCCGATCCTCAGCAGCCTGACGCGAACGTGCAGGTTGCCTCCGGCGCTCAGGCGGGACAAGCTCTCGCATTCCAGATTTCTGGCGAAGGCGCGCTGGGCGCTCGTCAGGAAAATGCTGGAGCGCCGGGCGGAGGGGGTGGCGGTGGCGGTGGCTCCCAGAGTGACAGCCGCCCTGGTGGTGGACTTGGTCCCCCGATCGACGCTCCTGACCCGCTGCAAAAATATCGCTGGTGGATTCTCGGCGCGTTCGCGCTAGCGCTTGTCGTTGGTGGCGTCTACGTCGCCTCGCGCCAGCAAGCCACCGCTCGCGCCTCTCGTGCCGGTGCCGGACTCTCGCAAATCGAAGATGCCGAGGATTTCGAAGTCCCATCTCCCCCTCGCCAGACGCGTCAGCCCGCGGCCAAGCCACGCCCCGCGCCCGTCACGGAACCGCCTGCCCCTCGCAGTTCGTCAAAATTGCTGGAAGGCCTGAAAGACGAACTCTTCGACCTGGAAGTCGAACACAAACAAGGCCAGATAAGTCAACAAGAGTACGAAAAGACGAAAGCCGCCCTGGACCAGACACTGCAGCGCGCCTTAAAACGCGAAGCCCAGAGAACATAGTCGGACCATCACGATCCCGAGGGTGCCGCACCCTTGTCGCGTTTTTTGCGACAGAGCCTGCCCTGAGCGAAGTCAAAGGGGCGGGGTTTTTGACTTGAAGAGCGAAAAATTCCCGTTTTGCCGGGCAGACCTGGTGAAAGCGACTACCGCGATAAGTCCAGTCGTGCGCGAGACTGTATTACCCGCTTCGTCGGTGCAAGTCTTCGATACCTTGCGATTTCTTGGACTTCGATTCGACCTTCGCTAAGTAGCACTCTTCGTGTACCGCCAGACCGTGTTCATCCACTTTGCAATTCTCTAACGAAACCGGCTTGCCGCAAATCCAGCAGCATCGGGCAGGACAAATGGAGGACAATTCCATCTGGGACCTCACCACATCGGGGAGACTTCAGAGCGTTTCCGAAAGTGTATGTCCAGTGCACGACTTTTGTCTGTACTGCAACGTACCAAACTGAGGTTTGTAAGTGTGGAATGCTGTCGGCATGCAAAGAAATCAAAACAATTAAGAGCGACCCAGACCCGCACCATCTGTTTTTTCTCTGAGGAAACAGCAATCAGCAATGGGGTTCCCCACTCTATGCTTTGTTCGTAAGGCTGGAGCATCCATTCTTCTCCTACATCACACGTGGCGCTATTCGTCTCGTCGCACCGGGGCAAGAGCCACCCCGCGGAAAACCTGCCCGTATCCGGAGTTCTGCAGCGTGACGAAGTGGTCGAGTCCGTGGTGATGTCCCGTGGAAAGACTCGTATCAGAGATTCGATCAGTCACCATCACCAGGTTGGTAGGGTCAGGCTCGCCGCCGGAGAAGATGCTGTACTGCGACGTAATGGCGTAGATGGTAACCGTACCCTCTTCATTCACCTTGGCTGTGAGATTGCGGAGCCCATAGGTACAGGTAGGAGCGGGATATCCGGGCACGTTGACCGGCTGCAGCAGATTTAATCCCTCCGTGAGGACATAGTCCAACTTCCATGCGCCATTCACCAGACTCCATTTCTGAAGTCCGGCCAGAGGGTCAGGAACCAGATTCCCGTTGGCATCGGTGTTCGGATACCCTTCATCGGCTACGTAGAGCGTATTGGGATTCGCGAAGAAGAAACCAAACGGAGTGTAAGGTGATGCGTTGCCCGTCACGGGATCGGTAGCCGGCGCACCGAGGAGGTTGACGATGGTGTTGCCCGTTCCCGTGGGCAGACCATTGCCAGTCCCGTTTTCCACCTGGAAGATTCCGTCATCCCCGTTGCCGCCGCTCCCCTTGGAAACATAGAGATTTCCGTTGAAGATCCCGATCCCGCGGAAATTGCTGTCCTTGACGTGCTGCTTGGCCGTCTCGTCAGGCCGGTCCGCAGCGAAGTACTTGCCGAGTTCATACGATGAGTTCGACCCGGAAGTCCCATAGCGCGCCCCGATCGTGGTGCCGGGCCCGGTACCATCCGTGTAGATCGTCGAATCCGAGTTCCCTGCCATGTAGAACTGAGTGCCGTCGAGGCTGATCACAGCCCGCGGATTGTCGCCGCTATAAGCGTTGGCCTCAGGCTGCAACAGCACAGACCCGACCGCCGAGACCATCGCGACCTCGCGGTCATAGAGCCCGTTCGTGTTGCCAATCAGATTGGCCCCGGTGGTGTACGAATTCGAAACGCCCTGCGCGCCGTCAGGACCGTCATACGCCATGTACGTCAGGAAATGCCGATCGACTGACCGCGTCAGCGCGCCTTCTGACTTCGAACTGAAGCTTGTGGTTATGTCAGTCAGAGGAAGCGAACAAATCGCCGGCGTGTTCGGGAATGGAAGATACACGTCCAAATGAATGCTGCCTTGAACGCCGGAAACCGTGGGGTCCGTGAAAATGTACGGATAGTTTGCCGGATTACCAAAGGTGTTCCCGTCATATTGAACGCGACTGACAACCAGCAGTGAACCCTCCTGCGCGAGGGCGGGGGTGGCAAGATTGACCGATACGAGCGCGGCTAACAAGATGACGGTGGCGAGCGGTGCTTTGAGGATGGGTTTATTCGTATTGCGCGACGGCTTGCAGCGCAGTCGGAGAGTCCGCTGTGACATGGATGTTGTCCTCCTGAGGCTTGACACCTTAGGCGGCCAAAGTTGAGTTGTGATGAAAATCTTTCCGAATTTACAAAAGTTTACCCGGTGCAAGCATCAACGACGGCGGCTTCGAACGGCAACCTCTATCGCGGCAGGCAAACACAAGACTCAAGCAGGATCCGCAGGATATTGATAGGCATGTCGGATTCTCGGAGGGCGATCTCAGTCCGATTCCCCCGAAATCATTCCCTCACGCCGCTTTCCCTTTCGTCTTTGGGTGCGGAGGAGGAGGAGGATCCTGCGCTGCGTCGAGCAGTTCATCGAGTTCTTTTAGCAGCAGGCTAAAGACTCTCGGATCTTGCTCGTCTTTAATACGCTGGCACAGCGCGTTCAATCTCTTGCGTTCTTCGGAGGTCATTTTGCGAGCCTTCCATAAATCTCCGGAGAGTGGACACGACTCGGTTATTCACGCCAAGGCGCGCAATTGGTTTACGCACTTCGGCAGCGACCTCGTTGGGTTGCGGGCCGAATGCTGTTTAATGCCACCCTGACTACGTAGCACTCTCCGTGCACGGGAAAGCCCTGTTCATCGACTTTGCAATTTTCCAACGAGACCGGCTTTCCACAAATCCAGCAGCACTGGGCAGCACGAACAGAAGACATTTCCATTTGGAACCTCTCCCATGTCGCGGAGGGTTTTTAGGGATTGCCACGACATTACGTTCGCACGGCCACTCTGTCTGTACGCTCGCGGACATATAGAGAGTTCGCCTGTAAAAAGACTGTTAACCTTTATCGAGAAGCGAATGCCAGCTCTCCGCAGGCGGTAAAGTGGGCAGGTGGTCCGACCGTCGTATGAACCAATGCATCTCCCGAACCGGGATGACTCTCCACTTGTGATCGTCATCCTGAACGGCGGCGAGGCCGCCGTGAGGGACCGTACAACAGCGAGAGGCTTTCATGTTGTGGACGGGAAATTCCCTGGGTGCACGCAGTGTACCGGTGGGCCCCTTGGGAGTACTCCCTTACCGAATGGCTGATTTGGCGTATCGGTGGGCGGACTCGTCCACCGGAGTTGTCACCTCATGAAAGTACATTGGTAGAGAGCCTATTCAATTCTTGTGAGTTCCTGATATCACACTGCGGCTTTCTTCCTCCTCGTGTAAAACCTCTTCACCTTCGCCCGGTTCCCGCACTTGGTCATGTCACACCAGCGTCGCCGATGGTTCTTGCTCTCATCCAGAAAGAGCCACTCGCACGTTTTCGACGCGCACGCGCGCACATACTCCAAGCGATCTGACGCCAGCAGTTCAGCCGCGTCGCGCGCAATCGGCCACAACGGCGCGAAAAGATCGTACGAATCCGATTCGAATTTCCATTCAAAATGCTGTCGGCCCGCCACCAGCCCCAGATGTTGCGCCGCCTCCTGCATATGCTGGTTCAAAATCACCAGCGATGCTGCAGGCACAGGTTTCTTCCTGGCGAGCGCGTAAAAGATTTCACTGATCGCTTCCCGCAACTGAAACGCTGATGCGAGCGCGCGCTTCGCTTCCTCAGGCCGCTGCATGCTGCGCGTCATCAGTCGATCCACTTGCGCGTCACCGAGGATGCCTGTGTCTTCAGCAAACCGCGCCAGATCGACGTAATGCTTCAGCAACTCCTTGGGCTCAGCTGAGAAGCGGTCATCCAGCGTGTTCACGAAATCGAGACACACTGCCCCGCCCATTAATTCAAAACGCGGCGGTCTTCTTCTTTTCAGATTGTCTGTATAGATCTCACCCTCCCGATCCTCTCCCATTATCTAACCATTGAAATGCACTTGACAAGTTAGATTTAACGAGGTAACCTGTACCTAACTTATGAACTTGCTTTTGGAGGTTAGTTTATGTTCCGCGATCAACCCTCCCAAATCATGGCCCTGGTTCGCAGCCGCGAACTCAAGAGCACAAAGCTCATTAATATAGGAGGTAGGCCTGTGATCGTGTCCAAGTCAACCAGACCATCGATCCGACTACAACGAGCCGAGTCCATCAAACTCGCGCTTGCCTTCGCGGCCATCTACCTCGTGTGGGGATCGACGTACCTGGCGATTCGCTACGCAGTCGAGACCATTCCTCCGCTGGTCGCCGCAGGCATTCGCCACACGATCGCTGGCGGAGTCTTGCTGGCATGGGCGTGCGCGCGCGGATATCGTCCGCGTCGCGAACACTGGATCGCGGGCATCGTGCTCGGCGCGCTCTTCTTTTTTGTGGGACATGGCACGCTGCATTGGGCGGAACAGCACGTCGCGTCAGGCCTGGCCGCACTGCTGATCGCGACCGAACCGATGTTCATTCTCGTGCTCGCGTGGTTGAGCGGGCAACAGAGGATCAGCCGGATCAGCGCGCTGGGCTTGGTGTTTGGCGTGGTGGGCGTGGCGATTCTCACAGGCGCAGAGGTGTCTGCAAAGAATGCGAGCCTGATTGGCCTGCTCGCCGTACTGTTGGGATCGCTGTCGTGGTCGGCCGGCGTGGTGATCTCTCCCAAACTGAAGCTGCCGACCGATGCGCTGGCGCGCACCGCGGTGCCACTCGTATGCGGCGCCGTCATGTTGCTGGCAACCGCTGGAATCACGGGTGAGTTTCGCGGGCTGCGCTGGTCTGCCGTCTCTCTCAAGTCCATTTTTGGATTGGGATATCTGATCGTATTCGGATCGATTGTGGCGTTCACAGCATACACGTGGCTGCTGCAGCGGGTTCCGCCAGCAGTGGTGGCAACGCACACCTACGCGAATCCTGTGGTTGCGGTGCTGCTGGGATGGCTGCTCGCATCCGAACCGCTGACAGCGCGTGTGGCGATTGCCTCGGTTGCGATTCTGGGAGCGATTATGCTGATCCGACGGGGAGAGCGCACGACCGTGCGACCCGTCATGTCAACTGCGCCTGTGAAGGCAAAGTCATCGGCGCAGGTTGCTTGACAGGGGGATCCCTGAGCTACCGAAGTCTCTCCCGCGGTCGGGAGAAGCTCTTACCACAGAGGTCGCAGAGCAGGGCCTGACAACGAAACGGGACAACAACTGCATCGGTTTCCTCGCTTGCGGATGTTAGTCTAGTTTTCCGCAACCATGCCGCGCCGCTCTGAACCTCTGCGCATTGCAATCGACACGGGAGGGACGTTCACCGACTGCGTGTGGATCGATCCTTCGACGCGGCGCCTGCGGATGCTCAAGGTGTTCTCGACCCCTGCGGATCCGTCACGCGCAATCGTCGACGCGATCCGGAGCATCGGTGCCGAAGCAGAGTTCATTCTTCTTCACGGCACTACGGTTGGCACGAATACGCTCCTCGAACGCAAAGGTGCGCGCACTGCACTGGTAACTACGGCGGGATTCGAAGACGCCATCGAGATTGGACGGCAGGCACGGCCTAAGCTCTACGATTTCTTTTTCGATCGCATCGAGCCTCTCGTCGCCAAGGATCTGCGCTTCGGGATTGAAGAGCGCACCGCGGCTACCGGCGAGGTTCTTACCGAGCCCACCGCAGCCGAATTAAAGAAGCTTGCAGAGCGAGTCGCCGCAGTCAAGCCGGAATCGGTGGCCATCTCGCTGTTGTTTTCATTTGCCAGTGCAAAGAACGAGCAGGCCGTCGCCGAATCCCTGGGCGCGCTCGGCGTGCCGTTATCGATCTCGCACCAGATTCTGCCTGAGTTCCGTGAATATGAACGCACATCGACGGTGGTGATCAATGCGTATCTACAGCCGGTGATGCGGCGCTATCTCGAGAACATGCAGCGGGCGCTGAGGGGTCAGGAGGCAGGGGTCAGACATCAGGCTCCGGGCCCGCCACTTCCGAGTACCCGTGGGCCTGACAAGTCTTTCGCTCCGAAAATCTTTGTCATGCAATCCTCGGGCGGCATTACCGAGCTTGTGGCCGCGGCACGGGAGCCGGTGCGGACTGTTCTCTCCGGGCCTGCGGGCGGAGTGGTAGGGGCGGCCGCGACTGCGCGCGCCAGCGGGTTCGAGAACATCATCGCCTTCGACATGGGCGGCACTTCGACCGATGTGTCGCTGGTGGAGGGCGCGATCAAGACCGCCAGCGATGCGCAGATCGCGGGTCTTCCGATCGGCGTGCCCATCCTCGACATCCACACGGTGGGAGCAGGCGGCGGGTCACTGGCGCGATTCGATGCTGCTGGAGTTCTGCGCGTCGGCCCGGAGTCCGCGGGCGCTGATCCTGGGCCTATTTGTTATGGTCGAGGCCTGCAACCGACGGTGACGGATGCCAATCTTCTGCTCGGCCGCTTGCAGCGTACCAAATTCTTAGGCGGCCAGTTCACGCTCGATCTGGAGCGCACGCGGCGGGTGACGCAGGAGTGGTTGACCAGGCACGGATCGAATCTGACGCTCGGGAAGTTTGCAGCGGGAGTGGTTCGGGTGGTGAATGCCACGATGGAAAAAGCAATCCGCGTGGTGTCGATCGAACGTGGACGCGATCCGCGCCGTTTTACTCTGGTGGCATTTGGTGGCGCGGGAGGGCTGCATGCGTGTGCCCTCGCGGAAGCCATGAGCATTCCGCATGTCATCGTGCCTGCATTTTCCGGCGCGCTGTCGGCGCTCGGAATACTTTGGAGTGACGTCGTGAAGGATTACTCGCGCACCGTGCTGTGGCGCGTGTCGAGGAAGATTCCGCAGGCGAAATTGAATCAGGAGTTTTCGACGCTGGAGAAGACGGCGGCGCGCGATTTTGAGTGCGAAGGCTGGAATGGAACGCCCCGGTTTATCCGAATGGTTGATCTGCGCTACCGCGGGCAAGGATACGAACTGAACCTTCCTCTGGCCAAGACTCTCTTACGAGAATTCGAGCGGGAGCATCAGCGGCGTTACGGCTACACGCACGCAAAGCGCGAGATCGAGATCGTGACGCTTCGTCTGCGGGGGATCTTGAAATCTTCGCGCTCGCATGCAGCCGCGGGTGCGCTGGCCGGAAAGGTCGGCAGGAGATCGGCCAGCGAAATCCGAGTAGTTTTCGGCGGTGGGAGAGTGAAGACACAGATTTATGCCCGCGAAGAACTCGGCACTCGAAAGACCTTTCGGGGTCCCGCGATCGTGACGGAATACAGCGCGACGACGGTCGTCCCGCCGGGAAAGAAGTTCAGGATTGATGACGTTGGGAATCTCGTCATTTTCTAATCTAGAGTCGCTCCTGCTCAGCCACCCGGGGAAGCGCACCATTAAGCGGTAACTTAAGTTGCTGCTGTTTCCCGTACCCGTCATCCGCTAAGAAATGTGAAGGCCTTTCGGATCGGAGCAGAAGACCGTTCGAGAACCGCATGATCCCCCACTTGTGCCATTTGAGCCGGCAGTTAACCGACCGAATGACACAAATGGGAGCCTTATCGCAGTAACGAACTAGTCGTCACCCTCTACGGGACGCAGGTTGTGTTTATATACCGCTTTCCCTACTGCTTTTCCCAAGTGCTCGCCTGCTACCTGATCGGTTCGAAAATGTATCCCGCCGTAAACGCGCGCGTCGGAGATATCGTCGGTGATCTGCTTAAACGAGGTGTATTGCAAGACGATGGTGGGCACCGCAGGATTGGTCAACGTGATTGAAAGTCCATCATCGCCGTAAATGCGTCTCATTACTTCCGCCGCGCCGTTGCCCGCACTGCCGTGGTTTGAGGGATAGCTCGGGAAGCAGGGCGTCGTGATGAACGGGGCCCAGTTGGGATCACCCACCGTGTTCGGGTTGCCGTCCGTATTGCCCCCATGGATTGCCGTTTCAGGACGCCAAAAGTTGTAGGTGTATTTGGTGAAGAATGACGACACCAGGCTGTCACTCATCGCCATGTTGATAAGGGCGAGAGCACGCGCATTGTCCGACAGCGAGCGGCCTTGTGCCACAGCGACTTGCTGCGCGGCCTGATTAAACACCTGAGTTGGCGACGCAGCCGCATAGAAGAGGGCGATGTTGGTCCGATCTTGAGGCCGCTGTGTGCTGTTCAAACTGCCCACAGTCATGACTTCGTTGTAGGCCTTCGCGTATTCGTTACTTGTGAGCGCTGGTGGTGGATCCAGGAGAAAGTCACTGGCACTCGAAATACCGAAGGGAGTTACGTTCGGCCATTGAAAGGCGATCCCGCCCGCGGGGGAACAACTCGGGGTTGCCTGCCATGTCCCTGGAACAGGTGGACCGGGTGTGTAGAATTGCGGAGGTGACGAGCCGTCGTTAGCACGTAGAGCGATCATTGCCGCGGCGGCGGCGTCCCCCGTTGCGCTCCCATCGGTCTTGGCTGAGCCATCCGGTATGGACTGCATGGAGTTCGTCCAAGCGGCATACAGCGGCGCCCGGCTGGCTGGAAAGTAGGTGCTGAGGACCTGATAAGCGGCTTCGATCGCTGCTGCATCGGGTGAGGCGTCCGGCGGCGCAGTGATGGTCCCAAGATACGGTTGGTACTTGTGTGTAATGGAGTTGACCGCTTCAAAAACAGCGAGCTGTACGATCGCCGCGTAGCGCGCCTGGGCAAAGGGGTTCTGTTTGTTGGCCACCGCCGTGTTGACCGCGATGGCATTCCAGTCCAAAACGACATCAGCTCTTGCGGCTGCGAACAAGCCACTTACCATCAACACGCTCAAGAGCCCGAGAGTGCCATAGATCTTTTTCATTGTCAGTCCTCCGAGTGCGAGCGGCATGATTGCGCTTTCGGACTTGAATGTCCATAGCGAACCGTGTGTCGTGGCGTTATGGTTTGTGTCCCGCTAAGCACAAACATTGTTTGCACCTATGGCGATGTTTCCGGTGTGGTGTAGAATCGTTCAACTTCCCCCGGCGTGCCATGACTTCCCATCCCATTGGACTGCCGCAATCGATCCGGTTCGGTGAAGACTTCGAACTCGATCTGAGTCCCCGGCGACTGCGCCGCGGCAGTCGCGTCTTGAAGCTGGAACGTATCCCGCTGGAAATCCTTATCCTGCTGCTGGAGCACCGGGGCGAGATTGTCAGTCGCGAGAAAATCGTGGCCAGGGTGTGGGGTAATGATGTTTTCCTCGACACGGATAACAGCATCAGGGGTGCAATCCGCAAAGTCCGCCAGGCTCTTAAGGACGACCCCGAAAGCCCGCGGTTTATCCAGACCGTGACCGGACGAGGGTATCGATTCATTGCGCCGATTATTCCTTCCGACGAAGAACACACCACGGAGCCACCCAAACCTGAAGCATCAGTCGTCCCCACAAGCACGCAGAATTACGTTTCGGAGGCTGATAGCTGGCCGCAAGGCGGCGGCATGGGGCTGGACCAAGAACAAGAGCGTACCGCGGGGCAGGCACCGGGCGCCGAAACCGCTCCTGGACTGTTACATCGGCGTGCGCGGACGTGGCTTTTCGTGGGGTTAGCTTCGCTGGCGGTTGTATCTATTCTGTCACTCCTCGCATTTTGGGGCCGGCGAGGTTCGCGCGTCCCATCCGGGCTACAGCGCATGACAGTCTTAGCTGTGCTGCCGTTCGACAATTTGAGCCGAGATCCTGATCAAGAGTTCTTCAGTGAAGGGCTGACTGACGAGATGATCGCTCAAATTGGGAAATTGAACCGGGATCGACTCAAGGTGGTCGCACGGAGTTCGGTTGCAAAGTACAAAGGAAGCACGCTGGCTGCAAGGGAGATTGGGAAGGAACTAAACGCTGACTATCTTGTCCAGGGCAGCGTCCGACGCTCGGCGGACCATGTACGCATCACGGTCCAACTCATCCAGGCACGTGATCAGACCGACGTTTGGACCGAGAGTTACGACCGCGACCTCAAAGATGTGTTGGCTGTGCAGGACTCCGTCGTGCGCAGCATCGCAAGCCAGGTTCACATCGCTCTTACTGAAGAGGAGGAAAAGCGTTTAGCTACGCCGCGGCAACTTAGTCCCGCAGCATACGAGGCATACTTAAAGGGTCGCTATTACTGGAACAAGCGAACCGGCGAGAGCATGCAGAAGGCGGAGCAATATTTCGAGCAGGCGATCGACAGCGATCCCACTTATGCGGCTGCGTATTCGGGACTGGCAGACTGCAACAGCGGCCTGACGTGGCACGGATTTAAATCCCCGGCCGAGGCACTCCCGAAAGCTTACGCCGCGGCACGCAAAGCGCTCGAGATCAATCCAGAATCGGCTGAGGCCCATGCGTCCCTGGGCCTTGCGATGACCCATGGTTGGGATTGGACCGGTGCGGAGGCCGAGTTTGAGCGCGCCCTGCAGTTGGATCCCCAATACGCGAACGCGCACCACTGGTACGGAGATTACCTTTCCATCAGGAGCCGCCATAGCGAGGCACTTGCAGAAGCGAAGCATGCACTGGAGCTTGACCCTCTGAACCTCATGATCAGCACGTGGGTGGGACTCCGCTACTACATGGCGCGTGACTACTCCAGCGCAATCGATCAAAATCGAAATTCCGTTGAACTGGATCCGAACTTCGCTGCCGCTCACCTTCTGCTGGGAGAGGATTACCGTGGGGCAGGGTTGCACAGCGATGCTATTAACGAGCTCAAGAAAGCGGCGAATCTGTCAGGCGACAGCCCACTCTATACCGCGCAAGTCGCCATTGCGCTCGCGGTTGCAGGACGGAATGGCGACGCACTCCGAATCGCGCACCAACTGGAAGTGATTTCGAGGAAGCGTTACGTTTCCCCTTACGGCTTGGCTCAGATTTATGCAGCGTCGAATAGGAAAGAGGAAACGTTCAAATGGCTGCAAGCTGCCTATGAAGATCATGCTGTTTGGATGGGATACCTGGCGGTCGACCCGATTTTTGACCGGTACCGCTCGGATGAGCGTTTTAAGGATCTTCTCCGCCGCGTAGGCCTGCCCTGACAAAGAAGTAACTTTGGGAAATCCCGCTCTCCGCCCAACAACTTCGGCGATACGATGACCTAGAGCATCGCCTGGTTTAGAACTTGAGACTTAACAAGTACTGAATCAGATCACCCTAGTCAATGCTTAAAAGCTCGTCCCGCCATTTCTTCTTCTGTTGTTCGATCACGTCGTAACAACTGCACGCTCTCTTTTCAAGTTGTTCTCTATTGAGAATAGCCACACTTCCTCGTGAGCCTCTGATGAGTCCGGCAGTTTGCAGAGTCCCAGCCGCGACCGTGACACTAGCCCTGCGAGTACCGAACATCTGCGCGAGGAATTCCTGGGTGAGGGGAAGTATATCGCTGCCAACCCGGTCCTGACTCATCAACAGCCATCTGGCCAATCGCTCCACAACCCCATGCAGACGATTGCAAGCGGCAATTTGGGTGGACAGCATTCCGAGGATCATGGAGAAACGCTGAAGGTGCTTTCCCAGTTCGGGGCATTACGGCAGGATTTTGAGCAAGGTGGCCGCGTCTACCCGGTATGCCGTCGCATCCGCCTGGGTGACTACTCGCAGCCCGCTGGTCTTGAATCCGAATATGATCGGCAAGCCAACGAACCCTTCGTTCCCAATTAAGCCTACTTCGACGGTCTTTCCATTAGGCTCAGTCGTTAGCACGGAACCCAGTCCGTCGTTCAAGAAATATCCAGATTTGATCGTCTCCCCAGTCTCATGGAGCACCTGATGAAGCCTCAGGCGCACAAATTCCAGGGAGGAGTCAATTTGGGCCCATTCTTTTTCTGGAAGGGTGGACAGAATGAAATTCCTGACCTGTCGTCCGTCACTATCTTTCCTGCCCGACGATAGACTAGCAGCCCTTTGTGTACGACCCGCCGAACCTTTCGCCACTCTGGCTCCGTAAACAGCGAGGACGCTGTCCGGTTTCGCGAGGAACTGTGCGGAACGAGACGACCCGACATTACGATGAAGTGGCCTAGTTTGTATGCACGATACGGTACAGATGAATGCCATTCATCGGACAGACAGAAGCATGGGGATGGGCATGGGCGATTACCGAGTGCGATTTCGGCGGGTCAGCCGGTGGGTGAGGGACGTTTCGTCCGCTCACGCTCTGAGACCCACCTAGCGCGTAAAGCGCTGGGCGACATTGTTTCGTCCCTACGGGACTAGTGCATCGCGCGCATGCTCTCCCGGCAATTCCGTGCCGAGCTTTCACCTGCCGCCGCTTCGCGGCTCGATCCGATTGCGATGGAGGCGTGTTATCCGAAACGATCGAATCGTCCAAAACGTCAGCAAACAACCCTTCGCGCGAGATTGAGCTCGTTCCGAGTCGCCGCGGTTATTTCTTCAACCAACCCTGGAACTCGAGCCATTCGGCGAAGCGGTCGATCCAATGATCGGTGGGGAGGTTCTGCTTGTGCATTCCGAAGCCGTGGCCACCCTTGGCGTACATGTGCAGTTCGACCGATTTCCTGGCGTCCGCCCATTTCTCGTACAAAGCAATACTTTGCGGCGCG
Organism: uncultured Acidobacteriota bacterium; assembly: GCA_963836945.1. Classification (GTDB taxonomy): domain Bacteria; phylum Acidobacteriota; class Terriglobia; order Terriglobales; family Acidobacteriaceae; genus Sulfotelmatobacter. The sequence goes on along the minus strand of CAWILL010000009.1, from coordinate 205,789 downwards.
AGCTCGAGTGAGTCATCGGTCGCAGCCGCGACAAACATCGGCGGCGCATCTGCTGGGACGGGAACATCTTTCGATTCCGCCGCGGCATAGATCGGAGCAACGAAGGCGGGCCGTCCTTCCGGCGAGTAGTGGAAGGCAACTCCCACGGTGATTCTTCCTCCGGCGGAGAATCCGATGATCCCGACACGGTCTGAGGAAACTCCCCATTCCGAGGCGTGCTGGCGCACGTAGGTGACAGCCGCCTGGCCATCGGCGACAGCCAGAGAGATGACCTTCCCCACCGTGTCATGAAATTTCTGCTTGTCGGCATATAGCGCGGTAAATTCCTGGGTAGCGTCTTCGCCGGTGTGAGCCAGACGGTACTTCAAGACAAAGGCGGTCACGCCTCTCGCGACCATGTACTTGGCAACATCTGTGCCCTCGCTGGTGATGGAGAGCGCCATAAAACCGCCGCCGGGGCAGATGACGAGGGCAGTGCCGTTTCTCGACTCTGGAGAAGGCTTGAAAACGGTCAGGGTCGGCCTGGTAACGTTAGCGACGACTTCCGTCTTCCAGAGTTGCGAGAAGTACTCTTTCTCGGGATAGTTCTCTGGCGTGGACCCGGGAGGCGTGCCGGGATAGAGAGGAATGACCTCCTGGGCGGCGGCCAGAGCGGCAAGGAACACGATCAAACAAAGGGTCCGAATGAGGCATGTTTTCATGGCCGCGTAGTTTAGCAGAGAATGTCGGCTGAGGAATGATTTGAGGCGGGTCGCGCTCGGGGCCTTTAGAAATGCGGCTCGCCGGCATGAACCGGGCATCAGAAAAACGCGAAGGCGGTGACGAAAGTTAGGAACGTTCCTGCTTCCGCAGGGCGTTCAGGCGTTCTTCCTGCGTTGACAGCAATTCGTCCAGCTCGTTAACCAATCCACCGAACTTCTGCGGGTCATTTTCGTCCTGGATGCGTTTGCAAAGCAAATTCATCTGTTCGCGGTCTTCGGGTGTCACGGCCATTTAACCCCCGGATTGAAAGAAATCGAACGGCAAAACCCTGATCCGTTTCCCTAGAGGTGCAACTGTGGTGCCAAAGCCAATACCGGAGCGAACTGCCCAACTTTCAGGCCTCTGCATTAAAACTGCAATCGTCACGTTCACTGCTTGCAGGCAAAGTTTGCCGCGGCCGGAAGCTCAATCTGCCGCTTTGGCATCGGAGATGACGGCATACTTCGAAGTCAGGAAAGCCAGCCGCATGCGCGTTTCTTCCTGGTCGTCTTTGATGACGGCCTGAAGCAGTGCGATCAAGTCGTGCTCTCTCTCCGAGTTCTGTTCTGCCCGGATCTCAGCGCAGAGCCTGCGAATCAGCTCGATGTCATACACGGCGATGTGACGCTTTCATGCTTACAGCTGACAACTTTCCGAGCGCAAATATAGCCACAGCGCTTTCTTGCAGGGAATACTGGGATAACTCTGTTGCCGGCTGTGATTGCAAGTAGATACGCCTGGTCAGGGAGTGCCCGGGTGGGGGGCGGATAGGGGTTTTCCTGTATTTCTGTAGCACACCCGACGATGGTTCAATCTGCCTGCGCCACCATGCCTAGCGATCCATTCGCCGACGTCGCCCACCAACCCGAAGAAGTTTCATCGCAATTGAACCAGGTCAGCGATCCTGCGTTGCAACCCAGCTTGCCGCCCATATGCGGCTGGGGATCGTAGAAACCGACAGATTAGCCCGGGAACAAAAAACGCAGTTAGAGGTCCGACAGATTTGTCAAATGAAACGGTTGACACAGTAGTACATGTGAAGTCGACGTGAGTTACTTCCGTGTAGGTGCCTTGGATTGGAAATTGTTTTCAACTCGGGGGCGTGACCTTTAGAATCCTTGCTGTATGTTCGTGCCTTGACGATGCTCCGTAACTTCGCATGGCTTCTCCCGGTGTTCACGCTTTTAGGGTCGGCGGCTGAACCGCGGGCACAATCTAAAGAAGCACCAGCGCAACGCGTTGAACGCGTCGATGATGGCTGGGCAGAGAAGACTCTGAAGAGTCTTTCGCTGGAAGAGAAGGTCGGACAGCTCTTCATGGTCCGGCTGCGGGTCGAGTACTTCAACGGGCGAAGTCCCAGCTACTTCGAACTCCGAGACAATATTCGCAGATATCACATCGGGTCGGTGGCCATGTCGGCACCGCCGCAAGGCCGGGCGCGTGACATCCGGCGTCGTTATGACGTCGTTACACTGCTCAACCAGTTGCAACTGGAGGGCAAGATACCGCTTCTCGTCGCGGGGGATTTTGAGCGGGGAGTCCTGCCGGCGCATCTTTTTGGAACGACGGTGTTCCCGCACGCGATGGCTTTTGGCGCTGCCGGGAACCTGGCTTATGCCGAGGAGTTCGGGCGCATCACCGCGCAGGAAAGCCGGGCTCTGGGCGTGCACTGGAACCTGTTTCCGGTTGCCGACGTAAATTCCAACCCTGCCAACCCAATCATCGGGACCCGCGCATTCGGGGCAAATCCGGAGCAGGTGGGCGATCTGGTGGCGGCCTATATCCGAGGCGCGCGGGCGAACGGCATGCTGACCACGGCCAAGCACTTTCCAGGTCACGGAAATACCGCAACCGACTCGCATGTGGGAATACCGATCGTCACCGACGATCTGGAGCATCTTCGGGCGGTGGATTTGCCTCCGTTCGAAAAGGCAATCGCTGCGGGCGTCGATGCTGTAATGACCGGGCACGTGCGCGTGCTTGCGCTTGACCCGGACCGCAGCCGCGTAGCGACGACATCGCCGGCAGTCGTCACCGGTTTGCTGAAGAACCAACTCGGCTTCAAGGGCATCGTGGTGACGGATGCCATGGATATGGCAGGGCTAGTCGGTCTTTATGCCAAGAATCCCGGACGGGTGGCCGTGGATGCATTCAAGGCAGGAAACGATGTGCTCACCATGCCGTACGGCCTGGATGCGTGTTATCGGGCAATGTTGCAAGCTGTCCGCTCGGGAGAGATTGGGGAGGAACGGCTGGATGCATCCGTGCTTAAAATCTTGCGTGCCAAGGCCTCGCTAGGTCTCGACAAAAATCGGGTGGTGGATGTGGGAGCGATCCCCGGACTGGTGGGGAATCCGCTGAGTATTGCCGCTGGTCAACGGATCTCGGATGCTTCCATTACGCTTGTGCGCGACAACGGCAAAGTGTTTCCGCTGACAGACAGGCGGCCCGACACGAGATTGCGGGTTGCGTACCAACGGGCCAAAGTGCAGCCTCCCCTGCTAGTCATTATTCTCTGTGACAATGTGCGCGCCGAGGACGGCCGGGTTCTGGAGCGGCAGGTCCTAAAGCGGTCGCCGGATGCAACGGTAGTTTACGTAGATCCTCGCGTGGCAGCGGATAGATCGGATGAAGTATTGAAGGCAGCAGACCGAGCGCAAAAGGTAGTCGTTGCCGTGTACGTGGTTCCGTCCGCCGCGCGAACGAGAACCGTAGCGCGCGGCCAGAAGAATTCCGCGTCTCTGCCGGATGCAACTGCGATGTTATTGTCCAGGATTCTTGCGCGCGCGACCGCGAAGACTGCGGTTCTCGCGATGGGCACTCCCTACCTGACGGACGACTTTCCCACGATCCAGAACTACATCTGCACATTCTCGAATGCCACGGTCTCGGAGATCAGCGCGGCGAAAGCGCTGTTTGGGGAAATTCCGATCCCGGGACACATGCCGGTCAACCTTTCCAACGCTTCCGGCCCGGCAACGAAAATTGACCACCCGGCGCGAGTCGTAAACGTGGGATCTCCCAACTAGTAATAAGTCCCGTTGTCATTCCGACCGAAGGGAGGAATCTGCTCTCGGCCGGCAGCGTCGCTGGCGCAAGCGACAGCAGATTCCTCACGGCGAAACGCCGTTCGGAATGACAAAACCAGAGCGAGGATTGTTACAAAACGATGAATGTTGGGTCGCTCCCGGGGAATCGGTTAGGTAGGGGCAATTCTCTTCGTTACAATATTCCTGTGAAACCGAGCATCTTCGTAGTCGAGGACGATCCTGACATTTCGCGACTGGTGCGGCACCATCTGGAAAATGAAGGGTTTGTGGTGCGCGTATATCCGACGGGATCCACCGTGTTGGCGGACGCGGAGAGGCAGCGTCCGGCGCTATTCGTGCTCGACATCATGGTACCGGGCAAGGATGGACTGGAGATCTGCCGGACCATCCGACAGACGCCCGGACTGGCATCGGTGCCGGTGATCTTTCTTACGGCCAAGAGCAGCGAAGCCGATCGCGTACTGGGACTTGAACTCGGGGCCGACGATTACATCGCGAAGCCGTTCAGCCCGCGGGAACTGGTGGCGCGAGTCAAGGCGGTGCTGCGTCGCTTTGAGCGGCCGCTTCCGCCGAGCCCGATGAAAGTGGGCGAGATTGAGATTGACCCATCGGCGATGACGCTGATGGTACGGGGCAGTATGGTGCCAACAACGGCCACTGAGTTCCGCCTTCTGGATTACTTTGCCCGACATAAGGGCCGAGTGTTCAGCCGCGATCACCTGCTCGATTCGGTCTGGCGGGACACTGCATACGTTACTCCGCGGTCGGTGGACGTGTATGTGCGGCGTATCCGGGAGAAGATTGAGCCCGACCCGGAGAATCCGCGGTATCTGAAGACCGTGCGCGGCGCTGGATACCGCTTTGAAGCCCCGAAATAAGTAGAGGAGAAATTGAAGAACCGCATCTTCTTCAAGCTGCTCGTCGTCTTTCTGATCGTCATTGCCGCTACGGCCGCCATTCTTGACGTTATGCTGGGCAACGCCTGGGAAGGGTCTCTACGCACGGAGATTGAGCGCAACCTTAAACAGAAGACACTCCTGTTTGCTCACCGCGTCGAAATCGACCACACGCACACGTTGGCTGACATTGCCGCCCAGGAAGGGCTGGCGGCCGGAGCGCGTGCGACGGTTATTGACGCATCGGGCAAGGTTCTCGCCGATTCGGAATCGGATCCGGCGCAGATGGAGAACCATGGCAAGCGGGCGGAGTTTGCGGCCGCCCTGGCGGGCCAGACCGGAGAGAACGAGAGACGGAGCACGACCTTGGGAATTCCGTTTCTCTATGTCGCCGCTCCGATCTCAGGGGGCGCGGTTCGCCTGGCCTATCCTCTTTCCGATATTGAGGCCGTACAAGCGCAGGTACGGCGAAAGCTGTTTTGGGGTTCGGCCATCGCGTCTCTGATGGCCCTGCTGATTGCGGCCGGGGCTTCGATCTGGATGGCCAGGCGGCTGCAACGCATTGTCGACGTGGCGGCGCGCATCGAGAGAGGCGATCTTCGCGCGCGAGTGAATGAGACTCCTCTGGACGAGATCGGGCGAGTAGCGGCGGCGATTGATAAGACGGCCCAGCAGGTTGAGCTAAGTTTCGCAGCAGTTCGCTCCAGCCAGCGGCAGTTGGAGACGCTACTCAACAGCATGCAAGATGCCGTAATTGCGGTGAGCCCGGACGGACTGGTGCGCTGGGCGAACCAGTCCATGGACCGCCTGGTTCCGCAGCACACGCGGCTCAATGCGCCGGTAGTCGAGACGATTCGCGATCCGGATTTTCTAACAACGGTCAAAGCGGCCATGACGAACAAGGACGTGAAAACGGCACGGGCAACGTCGATTGTTCCCGGGCGAGCGTTTGATGTGACAGCTGCGCCATTGCCCGACGGCGGGGTGGTCGCCGTGCTGCGCGATCTGACCGAGACGGAGCGGGTAGAAAAGACGCGGCGCGACTTTATCGCCAACGTGTCGCATGAATTGCGGACGCCGCTGACTTCCATTCAGGGGTATACCGAAACTCTATTGGATACGATTCATGACGATTCGGCGCCGACGCGGGAGTTTCTGGAGATTATCCGCAAGAACACGGTTCGGATGGCGCGCCTGACAGAGGATTTGTTGACGCTGGCGCGAGTGGAATCGGGCGAGACGCGGTTTGAAACGGAACCGGTGCCGCCAGTGGAACTGCTGCACGATGCCGAAGAAAGTTTCCGGGAGATTGCGCGCGGGCATGGGGTCGACCTGCAGATTATGGACTCGCACAATGGCAGTGGATCGGTGGAATCGCTGCCCCAGGTGCTGGCCGATCGGGAAGCCATTCACCAGGTCTTCTCAAACCTGATCGACAATGCGATGAAGTATGGGCGCGGCGGGGGGCGGGTGGAACTGGGAGCGCGAGCGGCGCAGCGCGGCATCGAATTCTACGTGAAGGATTTCGGCGGAGGCATCTCTTCCGAGCACCTGCCCCGACTGTTCGAACGTTTCTACCGGGTGGACAAAGCGCGATCCCGCGAATCCGGGGGGACGGGGCTGGGGTTGGCGATTGCCAAGCACATCATGCGAGCCCATGGCGGGTCGATCCGCGCCGAGAGCGAATTGAACCATGGCAGCATGTTTGTGTTTACATTGCCGACGGCGTAGGGGCGGCGGTGTCGTCCCTACGGGACTCGTGCATCATTCGCGTACTTTCCCGGCACTGCCGTGCCGAGCTTTCACATGGCACCGCTCTGCGGCTGGATCTGGGTTCATCACGTTCCGGGCACTCTCCAAAGAAGTCCCAATCGCGTTTTCTGGCTCTCCGTGTCCTGAGTCGGCGGTCCTTACTGAACGGGCGCATGTAGCCACGCTGATCAACGCCAGAGTCCCTATTGGAAGCGGTAGCCGGACTTTAAGGTGCAGCGGTAAATTCGTCCTTGATCTTCATTCGTTTCCATGTCGCAAGTTGCCCAACTCAGTTGAAGCGCCGGGCCTAAGGGAAAAATAATTGTTTGACCATCTGCGTCCGCTTCGATGCTGACACTCTCGGCGGATGAAGGAAGAGTGAATGACATGCCCTCGCCGAAGATCGCGGGATAGGACCAGTGCTCGCGTTGACTGACCATGGGGCGAAAAACCTCGGCCTCGAGCAGGAAGGTTGCCGTATCGGACCAGTCACGCACCGTCAGAGTGAGGACGCGGCCGGCCTGCAACACCTGGTTCGACTCGATACGGGTGAACGGACAAGGTCCCGCAATGCAGGAAGCGCGAGGGGCGCGAAATTCGTTGCCCACACCGGCATCGATGGTAATGGCACCGAGCGCAGCTTTCCATTTTCCATCGGGCGAGCAGGGGTGCTGTTTCCGGCAGGGGATGTTGCCTTTGTTCTCGACCTCGAAGGTCTTTACGGCGCTGCCAACATTAAATTCTGTTTGCGTCTTCTCGGTGTATCGCACTCGCACGTTAGCAAGCTTGGCGGAAGGTTGATCTTTCGGAACAGGTTTGTCATTGAGCGGAACGAGATGGACGATATAGAGCTGATTTCCAACATAATCTTTCACGTCGAGCGGCCGATACTGGGTATGGCGATAGTGAAGGACGATGGGTTGTCCCCTGCGAATTGATTTCGGGAGAGTGAGGGCAAAAAAGCCGGAGGAGTCGGTTTTCGAGGTGGAAGAATTGAGAACATCGGCGGAGACCAGGACTCCCCCGATGGGCAACTGCTTACGCGGGTCCGCGTCGCTCACAATCACCGATCCTCGCAGAGTAACCGGCTTTTGCTTCTGCCAGCGAATCAGCGCGAAGACGCCCACAGTGACCAATGGAACAACGACGGCGGCAATCCAAACCTCTATTTTATGAGCCCGAGTCATCGGACGATTTTGCCTTGTTTGCGTATGATGACGGATAATCCTTAAACGTTTCCACCCAGAAAGGCAACAGACACTGGACGTTTCCGCATCCCTAAAAAACGTACACGTTAGGGCCACAAGATGAAAGAACTGTTTGACTCTTCTCTCCCAATAGCGTAATCGAAAACCAGAAAGGCATGTTCCAACCGAAACCTCATCTGCATTCGCGACGGGAGATTCTGCGGCAGATTGCCGGGACAAGCCTGTCTTTGCCCTTTGCGCGTATGCTGCCGCTGCTGGCACAAGCCACTGCGCAGCAAAAAACGGCGGCCAGCACTGCCGGCCCGGCCAGCCCCGTCAACCCGGCTTTATCGCCAGAAGACGACCAATTTCTGCATGAAGTGGAGAGTGCCAGCTTTTTGTTTTTCTGGGAGCAAGGCAGCCCGAACACGGGGATGGTGCAGGACCGCTGCAATGTTCGCGAGAACCGGCCGGGAGGTGCATCGAGTATCGCTGCCACCGGATTCGGCCTTACGGCTCTCTGCATCGGCGTGCAGCGCGGGTTTATTCCCGCGAGCGCTGCGCTTGAGCGTGTCTTCGCCACGCTGCGCTTTCTGTGGAAAAAGCTGCCCAACCACCGCGGCTTCTTCTATCACTTCGCGAATCCCGAAACCGGCGAGCGGATGTTCGACTCGGAAGTGTCGTCAGTGGATACGACGATCCTGCTTTGCGGAGTTCTTAGCTGCCGCCAGCATTTTCGTCATCCCGCAGTTGCGCAACTTGCCAATCTCATCTTCAATCGCGTTGATTGGACATGGCTGTCGGAGGACACGTCGCTGCTCACGCATGGATGGAGCCCGGAAGTTGGGTTCCTGCCCTCGCGGTGGGATTATTACAGCGAACTGATGATGATGTATCTGTTGGGAATGGGGTCGAGCGCCCATCCGCTTGATCCCCAGACCTGGTACGCATGGAAGCGCCTGACGTTTGAATACGATGGGATGCGATATATCGGATCGTTCGCGCCGCTATTCATCCACCAATATTCGCAGGCATGGTTCGATTTCCGTGGCAAGCGCGATAGATATGCCAACTACTTTCAGAATTCCATCACTGCCACGGAAGTACACCGTCGGTTTTGCGTTGAACTAGGACGTGAGTTTTCGGACTACAGCGACGACCTCTGGGGTATCACAGCCTCAGATTCGCAGCAGGGATACGTGGTATGGGGCGGGCCTCCGGAGAGCGGGCCGATCGACGGTACGGTGGTGCCGAGCGCGGCGGGAGGGTCGCTGCCGTTTCTGCCTGCCGCAACCCTGCGCGTCTTAAAGAACATTCGCAACAAGTACCCCTCTGCCTGGAACAAATACGGATTCACCAATGCTTTCAATCCGCTGAAGAACTGGTATGATTCAGACGTAATCGGCATCGACACGGGGATCATTTTGCTGATGGCGGAGAATCTGCGAACGGGGTTCGTGTGGGACACGTTTATGAAGAGCCCGGAGGCACAGCGGGGCATGGAGCGAGCAGGTTTTCAGAAGGAGTAAGAGCTCCGGCGAACTGGTAGATGTAAGACCGCAGACCCCTTGCAGACCAACCGTTAAGGCATTTTCCTCATCCAAATGCCGTTTGGGGAGCTTGCTCTGTTTGCCTTGAACTGATCGACCAGATTCAGGTGTCCGTCCTTTCGACTGGGTGCCTCGGTGGTCTCTTCCAGTGCCGAGGCGAAACTCCTCCCCGATCCGCGTGGAATCAGGGAATGAACAAGCAACCTGAGTTTTGGAGCGGTTGGCGCGACCGGCTCGCGGCCCTTCGCAATGTGCCCGCGGTGCTGCGTTTTGTGTGGGAGTCTGGGCGCCTGGTCGTCGTTCTAGGACTGGTATCCAGAATCATTGCGTCGATCTTGCCACCGGCGTTGTTCTGGGTTTCGAAGTTCATCATTGACACTATCTTCCGCATAGTAACGACGCATCAGCCGATCACCCACCGGTTGTGGTGGCTGGTTGCGGCAGAGTTCGCGCTGGCGGTCTCCACGGGCCTGGTAGGACGGTTGATTGATTACCTGGACGCGCTTCTCGCCGGGAGATACATGAACCACATCAGCGTGCGGGTGATGGAGCACGCGGCGAGCCTGGACCTGCTGGCCTATGAAGATCCGGTGTTCTATGACCGGCTGGAGCGGGCGCGGGTACAGGCAACGGACCGGCTGTACATGATCCAGGCGATCGGGCGCTTGATTCAGCAAGTGATCACGACAATTACGCTGTCGATCTCGATCGTTGTGTTTTCGCCCTGGCTGTTGCTGCTGCTGATCGTGGGCGTAATACCGGCGTTCGTCGGAGAGACGCACTTCGCTTTTCTGGGGTATGCCAAGAATTTCCGGCAGACGCCGATCCGGCGCCAACTCGATTATCTGCGTGTGCTTGGCGGCAGCAAAGAAGCCGCAAAGGAACTGAAGCTGTTTGGGCTGCGCGATTTTCTCACCGGGAGATTCAAAGCGCTGTCGGACCAGGTCTACCACGAGGACATCGCGCTGGCCCGCCGCAAGGTGATCGCCGGATCGGGGCTCTCGATGATCGGCACGGCGGGCTATTACACCGCATACGTCTATGCAGTGTGGCAGACGGTGACGGGCGTGTTCAGCTTCGGCACGCTGACGCTGTTGGCCAATGCGATTCGAGAAGCGAGTTCGAATCTGCAGCAGACGTTTTCGACGCTGTCGACGATTGCCGATCAGGCTTTGTTCCTAACGGATCTGATCGCATTTTTCGAGATGAAGCCCACGATCCGGTCGAAGGCCAATGCGCTGCCGGCGCCACGTCCGATTCAGCGGGGATTCGAATTTCGCAATGTGTCATTCCGGTATCCGGGCTCGTCGCGACTGGTTCTGAACGGATTGAATTTTCATCTCCGTCCGGGAGAGCGCGTGGCACTGATCGGCGAGAATGGTGAGGGCAAGACCACAATCGTGAAGCTGCTGACACGCCTTTATGATCCGGCCGAGGGCCAGGTTTTGCTGGATGGAGTCGACCTGCGCGAGTACGACCTGGATGATCTGTATAGCGAAATCGGCGTGATCTTTCAGGACTTTATGCGTTACGAGATGACGGCGCGGGAAAACATTGCGGTCGGGCGTATCGAGCGGATGAACGATCTGGAACTCCTGCAGGAGTCTGCCCGGAAGAGCATGGCGGCAGATGTTTTGCGGAAACTTCCATCGGGACTCGAGCAGATGCTGGGCCGGCGCTTCGAAGGCGGCGTGGATCTCTCAGGCGGCGAGTGGCAGAAGGTGGCGCTGGCGCGCGCTTATCTACGGGATGCGCAGGTTCTGATCCTGGACGAGCCGACATCCGCGCTGGATGCCCGCAGCGAGTACGAGGTGTTCAAGCGGTTTGCCGAATTGACAACGGAGAAGATGGCTCTGTTCATCTCTCACCGGTTTTCGACAGTTCGCATGGCTGATCGGATCGTGGTGCTCGAGAACGGGCGCATTGCGGAAGAAGGAGACCACGACACTCTGACGAGCCTGGGCGGGCGCTACGCCGAGATGTTCGAATTGCAGGCCGCCAGTTACCGGTAATTCACGGATTCGTGAAGGATGGGTTCATAACGCATGGGGCTACATACTGAGACGGAAGGCATCCTCGGAAGCGAAGAGCGGAAGTTTCTGAGCGCTCGCAATGAAGAAGAGGTGCTGCCTGTCCGAAACGCCGCGACGGAACTGGCTGCCATCCTGACGTGGCTGCCGGACCGGGATTCGTCGGAAACATTCTCCAATCGGTGCCAGGCACTGCTGCAGCAACTCACGACCTTATCGGATCGGGTCGATGAAGGATTCGAGGGTGCATCCGATCTGGAAGATGTGATTGTGCTGCGAGGCACGATCCGCATGCTGTTAGGTGGAGCGCGCACGATCTGCGGCGATCTCAGCGGCGCGACGCTGCCTGTGGTCTCGAACAAATCGGAAATCCAGCCACGCGTACTTGTCATTGCACAGGCCTTCCTCGATCAGATGGAAGCGGCTTTCTCCAAGAGCGAATTCACAGCGTTCTGCATGGCTTTCGAAGAGTCAACGCCGCTGCTGTTTCACGAAATCGGATCGCTGGTGCCGGCACTGAAAATGGTGCTGCTTGAGCGCATTGCCCAGGGTGGTCTCGTGCTGGCAGAGAACCTTGAGAGCCAGACAGCAGTGAGCAGCGCGCCGGGCATCGCGCCATACGTTCGCGCGTTCGAGCAAGTGCTTCAGGCGTCGTGGAAAGAGGATCTGGAATCACTGATTCCATTCGACGAAATGCTGCGGCGCGATCCCGCCGGAGCTTATGCAGCGATGGATTTTGAAAGCCGCAACTGGTACCGGGAGCGAGTGGCGCAGATTGCGCGGCGTTCCGACCAGACAGAAATGGAAGTCGCCGAGGCGGCTCTGACATTGGCGAAAGAGGCGCAGAAACGAGGGGCAAGCGACTCACGGATCGCGCAGCGCGAATCTCACATTGGCTACTATCTGGTGGGCGATGGAGACGACGTTCTGTGCCAGAGAGTCGGTTACCACCGCACGTTCGGGGAAGCCGTTCGACATGGGCTGCGCGCCCATCCGGATGAGTTCCTGCTGGTAGGGATCGCCGTTCTCACATTTGTGATCGTCACCGGAGTTTTGTGGTTACTCACGCCCCCGGAGACGCCGCTGCCGACCGTACTTCTTTCGATGTTGATGTTGCTGCTGCCGAGCTCTCAAGCCGCGGTGCAGCTCATGAATTATCTGACGACGAACCTGCTGGCGCCGACCACTTTGCCGAAGCTGGATTTCTCGCAGGGGTTGCCGAATCACTGTGCGACGTTGGTGGCAATTCCTACTCTACTGCTCAACGAGACGCAGGTGCATCATCTCGTGGAAGAACTGGAAGTGCGCTATCTCGGCAACCACGATAAAAACATTCACTTTGCAATCGTGTCAGACCTGCCCGATTCGCACGAGCCGGCACCGGAAGATAACGAACTGGTGGCGGTATGCTCGAACCTGATCACTGAGCTCAACGAGCGGTACGCTCATAAAAAGTCTGGCACATTCTTTCACCTGCACCGGCATCGGATTTACAACCCTCGGGAAAAAGGATGGATGGGCTGGGAGCGCAAGCGGGGGAAACTGCTTGATCTGAACCAGCTGCTGCGGGGAAGGTTCGACAGCTTTCCGGTGAAGATCGGGGATCTCTCGATCCTGCCGACGATTCGCTTCGTGATCACACTGGATTCCGACACGGAATTGCCACGCGGCTCGGCCCACCGGATGATCGGAGCGCTGGCTCATCCGCTCAATCAGGCCATTGTCGATCCCGAGAAGAATCTTGTGGTGGCGGGGTATGGGATCCTGCAGCCGCGGGTCGACATCAGCGTGCAATGCACGAGCCAGTCGCGCCTGGCCGCAATCTTCGCGGGGGAAACCGGGTTGGATCCGTATACGCGGGCGATCTCCGACGTGTATCAGGATCTTTATGGCGAGGGATCGTTTACCGGCAAAGGGATCTACGAAGTCGACACGATGATTCGCGTTCTGTATGGACGCTTCCCGCGGAATTCTTTGTTGAGCCATGACCTGATTGAAGGAGCGTACGCGCGGGCGGGGCTGACCAGCGACATCGCGGTGATTGAGGACTATCCGTCGCACTACAGCGCGTACAGCCGGCGCAAACATCGCTGGCTGCGCGGCGACTGGCAGATCGTGCAGTGGCTGACCGACACGGTGCCCGACGAGTCGGGAGCGCAGGTTCCCAACCCGATCTCGCTGGTATCGCGGTGGAAGATCTTCGACAATCTGCGGCGCAGCCTGGTGGAACCGGCGACGTTTGCATTGCTTCTGTTTGGATGGTTCGTGATGAACCATCCGGTGCTGTGGACGTTCGCCGCAGTCTGCATTTTGTTTGTGCCGGCGTGGGTGGAGTTGCTGTTCGGACTGACGCGCGCCGCCGTGGCTGGGCAACTACGGGATGCACGCGATGCAGTTGGCAACCTGCTTACAAGCAACTTTACAGTGCTGCTCACGCTTACGCTGTTGGCACATCAGACTCTGCTGTCGCTCGATGCTGTGGTGCGTGCGCTGGTGCGGGGCCTGGTGACACGCGAAAGATTGCTGGAATGGGAGACCGCAGCTGAGGCGGAACTGGGCCACAAGCGAACTGCCATCGATCGATACATCGACTGGATGCCTTTCCTCGCGGTGGCGCTGGGTATTGCACTGTGGCTCACGCGACCGCATGCGCTACTGGCTGCATCGCCCATTCTTTTTCTATGGGCTTGCAGTAAGCCTTTGGCAGTGTGGCTGAACACCAGCCCGGTAGAGCCTCCACCCGAAATGACGCGAAGCGATGAACGGCTGTTGCGCAAGTCTGCTGTCTACATCTGGCGCTATTTTGCCGAGCTATCGAACGAAGAACAGAACTGGCTCGTGCCCGATAACGTCCAGGAGGAGCCGCTGAAGCTGGCCACGAGCATTTCGCCAACAAATGTCGGACTGCTTCTGAACGCGAGGCAGGTGGCCAATGAACTCGGCTACATCACGCTGCCCGAGATGGTGGACCTAACGCAGAAAACACTGGGCACTGTGGACGGGATGCGCAAGTATCGCGGGCACTTGCTGAATTGGTACGACACTCGGACGCTGGATGCCAAACCACCGTTCTTTGTTTCATCCGTGGACAGCGGGAATCTCGTGGCTTCTCTGTGGACTTTGCGGCAAGGATTCCGCGATTGCCTGCGGCGTCCGTTGCTTGCGGAGGCGCACGCGGCGGGGCTACGCGATCACCTTCGCGCTCTCGTCAACCTCGGTGCATTTAAGAAGCGAGAACTCGCACGTTTTGAAGGTCAGGTGGAGCGCCGACGGTGGCTGACGGCGCTGCTGGAATTCCCCGAGGAGAAGATCGACCAGAAGAAGTGCAAGGCGGAAGAATCCGCAGCTGACGTTGCATGGTTCCGGAAGCAGGCGCACTTGCGCGTGCAAGAGGCTCACCGATTGATCACGGCTTACATGCCGTGGATGTTGCCTGAGTTCTCGGAACTGGCCAGGAAAGTTCTGGGTGACAGGAGGGTCGACGATGTACCGCTGGAGCGATTGCCTGACCTGATTTCGGAATTCGAGCTCCGTCTTGATGATGTGATGAAGAATTTCGACAACGGAAACCGCGTGCTCGGCGAGCGCTTCCTGGGCCAGCTGTCTGAGGCGCGTAAGAATACGCTGCAGCTGATCGATGCGCTGAAGCAGATCGGACAGCACGCGCACGAACTGGCAGATGCCATGGATTTTTCATTCATGGTGGACAAGCAGCGTTTGCTGGTATCAGTGGGGTTTGATACCGAGACCAAGGTACTGCAACCCTACTACTACGATTTGCTGGCGACAGAGCCCCGCACGGCCGTGTTTGTTGGAATTGCGAAGGACGATATCCCGCAGGATTGCTGGTTCCGGCTGCGCCGGCCGGTAACAACTGATCACGGGCGTCCAGTGGTGCTTTCCTGGACAGGGACGATGTTCGAGTACCTGATGCCTTCGATCTGGATGCGGAGCTATCGCAATACATTGCTGCATCGCGCATCGGTGGCTGCCGTGCGATCACAGCAGGAATACGCAGCGCTCAAGGGCGTGCCGTGGGGCATTTCGGAATCCGCTTGCGCGAGACGGAATGAGGCCGGGGACTATCACTATGAGGCGTTCGGCGTGCCTAGCCTGGCGTTGAAGAAACATGAAACGGACCCGCTGATCATCTCGCCGTATTCCACATTCCTCGCGTTGAATGTGGACCGCAAGGCAGCTCTGGCCAACCTGCATCGCATGGATTCTCTGGGTTGGTTTGGCCACTATGGATTCTGCGAGTCGGCCGACTACACGGTTTCGCGCCGTCGATTTGGCGGAAGACGGTTTGAATTGGTGCGGTCGTGGATGGTGCATCATCAGGGGATGAGCTTCCTTTCGCTGGCTAATTTTTTGTGCGACAACATCGTGCAGAGATGGTTTCATTCGGATCGGAGGGTGCAGGCGTCGGAGTTGTTGTTGCAGGAGAAACCGGTTTCGCAGGCGGCGTGAGGGCTTGTGCCTACGGCTTCGATGAGGGTGCGAAATCGTGCCGCCCCTATAGATTTGTGCCGCAGCCTTTCTTTCGCTCCTTTGGAGCTTGTTCCATTTCCTTGTTCCACCCACGGCTTACGCCGTGGGCTGTTTCTTTCGCCGCTTCACGGCTGGATTCTTGCTTTGTCCACCCGCGCCCTTGCAAAACGAACACGAGAGTCGATACATCCAATCGGAAACCGCTTTAGCTTGTCAGCGACGGCGGGATCGCGTCTTCTCCGGCGCCGAATCGCGTACTGGGCTCGGGGCCCATCGTAAACTCGATCACCGCTCCGCCGGCGATGTCGGCGTGTTTGAACCAGAGTTCTTGGTGGGGCTTGCCGCTCAACGTGACTGACTGGATGTAAGTATCGCTAGGCGAGGTGCGTTTCACTTCTATTCTCAGTCTCTTGTTGTTGCCGAGTTCGACCTCGGCGCGATCGACTAACGGAGTGCCGAACACATAATTGCCGCTGACGGGATCAACCGGATAGAAGCCGAGCGAACTCATGATGTACCAGGCGGACATCTGGCCGCAGTCTTCGTTGCCGGCCAGTCCATCGGGCTGATCGTCGTATTCCATCTCCAGCAGGCTGCGCACTCGGGCCTGCGTTTTGTGCGGTACGCCTGCGTAGCAATAGAGATAGGCCATGTGGTGGCAGGGTTCGTTGCCATGCGCGTACTGGCCCACCATGCCAGCTATGTCCGGCGGGGCATCGGGAGGAAGTTGCGAACTGGTCGTAAAGAGCGTATCGAGTTTCTCGACGAACGCTTCCCTGCTTCCGAACAGTTTGAAGTAACCAGCCGGGTCATGCTGGATAAAGAACGTGGTCTGCCACGGGTCTGACTCGGTGTAGTCGCGCCATCGCTTGGAATAACCCATCTCGGTCGGCTCGAAAGGCTCGGACCACTCGCCGTTTTCGAGACGCGGACGAAGGAATGTGCTCGATGGGTCAAAAAGATTCTTGTAGTTCTTCGATCGCTCGAGCAGGAGCTTGTAGTCATCCATCTGTCCCAACGCTTTCGCGATGTGAGCTACGGCCCAGTCGTCGTACACGTATTCCATCGTCTTGCTGACGGATTCCTCTTCCTTGTCACAGGGAATGTAGCCCAGCTTGCGGTAGTAGCCGAGGCCGCGGTAGTCGTCGTCCATCGCTCGACGTCTGAGCGGAGGATACACCCCGCTGAAATCAATTCCTTTGAAGCCTTTCACACAAGCTTCTGCATAGACGGAGCTCGAGTGATAGCCGGTCATGCAGAACGTCTCTCTCCCCTGGAGTGGCCAGATTGGCACGCCGTCAGGGCTCTCCTGCGCCATGCGAATCAGGCAATTGACGAAGTCGGGAACGCGGTCGGTGAGGAAAAGGGTGTACATGGGATGCGCGGTGCGATAGGTGTCCCACAAGGAGAATGTGCTGTAGTTGTGCGCGCCGGCCGGCAGGCGGTGAATCTTGCCGTCCATGCCACGGTATTGGCCATCGACATCATCGAAGAGAGTCGGCGCGCAGAGAAGGTGGTAGAGAGCGGTATAGAAGATCGTTTTGTGACGCGGGGTCGCGGTTTCGACTTTGATGCGGGAGAGATTCGCATTCCACGATGCATGCGCCGCGCGACGGACTTTTTCAAAATCCCAGCCGGGAATTTCTGCAGCGACGTTCTTGCGTGCTCCCCCTTCGCTCACTCCGGAGATTCCTGTCTTTACCGAGATCACTTCTTGGTCCCCGGTTTGGAAATGCAGCAAGCATTTCAGCGACGTACCTCTCGCATCGCCCACCGACGGACCGAGGGGCTTGTTGTCGGAAACAATTTCAGCGGAGACGAACGGCTTCGAGAATTGCATGGCGAAATAGATTTCGCGTCCCGGAGCCCAACCTTTGAGACTGCGTCCGCCAACGATGGTGTCGTTGCCGATGATTTTCAGAAAGGCCCAGATGACCGGAGTGTTCGAGAAAGAATGAACCAGGTCGAGAATGAAATGGCTGGTGTCGCTGTTGGGAAAGTTGTAGCGATGGATGCCGGCGTGCGCGGTGGCGCTAAGTTCAGCGCGAATGTTGTAATCGCGAAGGATCACAGAGTAGTAACCGGGAACCGCGATTTCTTCCTCGTGGCTGAAGCGGGAGCGATATCCTTCGCCGGGATTCTGCCGGGCTCCGGGAAATAATTTGGTCGGTCCGGTTCCGGGCATCAGCAAGAAATCGAGCATGTCGGATGCGCCGGTTCCGCTCAGATGTGTGTGGCTGAAGCCCATGATGGAACTGTCGGAGTAGTGATATCCCGAACACCAATCCCAGCCTTCGTTGTAGGTATCAGGACTGAGTTGCACCATGCCGAAGGGGACGGTTGCTCCGGGATAGGTGTGACCGTGGCCACCGGTGCCGATGGCGACCTTCACGAATTTGGTGAAGTCCTCGGAATCCTGGGTCGGCATGACGGTAGAAGCTGCTTCGGGTATTGCAGCTCGAATGCCAAGAAATTTTGCAAACGGGATGGAGGACAAAGCAGTGACGAAATCACGCCGAGTAATCATTCACGAGTCCTTTGGAAAGCGAGAAAGATAGATTCTAGTACGCCGGCAGCAAATTCGGGACTGTTGAAACTCTTTGATAATGTCCCCTGGAAAACTCAATAGAAATGTCCCCTTAGACTAAGCCTCCAGCCAGGAGGAGGCGAGTTGAAGAGGACAGCGATGAGCCGTCGCGAGTTGGAACGGGTGGAAGTAATGGGCAGAGTGGCGAGTAAGGATTTGGGGGTGAAGGACGCGGCGGCGATCTTAGGGTTGAGTTATCGGCAAGCGAAGCGGGTGTGGCGGCGGTATCGGGAACGAGGGGCGGAAGGGCTGAAGCACGCCAACGCGGGGCGGGAATCGAATCGGGGCAAACCGCGCAAGCTGCGGCGGCGGGTGCTGAGTTTAATCCGCAGGAAATATTCGGGGACGGAAGGCGAAGGTTTCGGGCCGACGCTGGCGGCCGAGCACCTGGGAGAAGAAGATGGTATCGCGATCGATCACGAGACCTGCGCCGCTGGATGTTGGAAGCCGGGCTATGGAGTCGGCGACGGAAGCGGAAGAAGCATTGTCAGCGGCGCGAGCGCAAGCCGCACTTTGGCGAACTGGTGCAGTTGGACGGAAGTTTTCATGACTGGCTGGAAGAGCGCGGTCCGCGCGGCTGTGTGATGAACATGGTCGACGACGCCACCAGCACGACCCAGGCCCGCATGGGCAAAGAAGAAACCATCTGGGCGGCGGTCCACGTGCTGCGGGCTTGGATTCAACACTATGGGGTGCCGCGCGCGCTCTACACCGATTGGAAAAATGTATACAAGCGCAAAGCCACGCCGGGCGAGCAGTTGCGGGGCGAGGTGCCAGTGACGCAGTTCGGGCGCATGTGTCAGAAGCTGGGCATTCAAATTATTGCGGCCAGTTCTCCGCAGGCCAAGGGACGGGTGGAGCGCAATCATGGCACGCACCAGGACCGGCTGATCAAGAAACTGCGGCGGAAAGGAATCGCCAGTTACGAGGCGGCGAATCAATACCTGGAACAAGAATATCTGCCGCAACACAATCGCCGTTTTGCGCGCCCGCCGGCGCAAGCGGAGGATTATCACGGGCACAAGCCGAGCCGGCGTGAACTGCGCGAGATCTTCCGCCTGGAGAGCAGGCGCAGCATCAGCAACGACTGGTGGTGCGGTATGAAGGCCGCTGGCTGCAACTGCATCCCAGATCGCGCCGCTATGGTCCGACCCAGAGCAAGGCGCTGGTGTGTGAGTACGAAGACGGACCGAGGGAAGTATATTACCGGGGAGAACGCATCGGATTTCGCGAGATCGCCGAGCCGGTGCGGCAAGTGGCCGAACGACGAGCAACGGCAGTGAGCCTTCGTGTGCCGAGGCCGGCGAAGAAGGATCATCCCTGGCGCTTAGGTTACGAAATGCGAGTGGGCATGCGGACTCCGCTGGCCGCGCCGCCCGTTGTACAGCGTCCTTCCGCTTCGCCCTAAAAAGCAGGGCTACGCTCCAGCACGCTGCACAACGGAATCACATCAACACAAAAAGGGGACATTTCTAATGAGTTAAGCATGGGGAACATTTCTAACGAGTCTTGACAGCAGCAAATTCGGGACTTGACAAGTGTCCCGGATCGCGAGAGCATTCCGTGCAAATCCCAGCCTCGTGAATTGGGGCCTTCCGTCGCCGTATTGAGACGCCACAACATTTCCCAGCAGGAGACGGATTAGAGCTTTGGCCTCCTGCCAACACTGGATATTCTTGCGCTTTCTTACAGGTTCTGAGGCGTGCTGATGTCGAAGGAGGTTCCAATGAGACGCTTGATTCTAGGGATTCTAACCACCTCTCTTCTTGGCCTGGCTGCTGCCCCCGGCTATGGTCAGACTCCTGCCGGTGGTACGCCGCAGCGGCGGACGCCTCGCTACAAGGTCATGCATCTGAAAAATGGCCAAGCGCTGATTCCAGCTATACGGCGGCAGGCCACTGCCGGCGCTACGATTCCGTTGTGGAATTACAGTGTGGTGTCGCCCTTGGACCACCTCACTTATACCGGACAGATGGTGGGCCGCAGTCCCTTCTATCACGGGTTCCGCTCCACCAGCATTCAGAGTTTTCTGATTCCCGTAAGGTTCGTTTTCTCGGATGGAACTGTGCTCGATCCGACTGTTTCGAATGCCTGTCTCGCGGCCACGACTCTGAGTGTTGTACAGAATTCACCGATATTCCAGACCACCGACTGGGTCATGAACGGAGTGGATGTGGGAACGGCGCAGTACATCGATGGTTTTCAACGCGCCAATTTCTGGAACAAGGTATCGGTCGCCGGCAACAGCTATCACAACCCTTTGGCTGTGACCACTTTGGCGAAAGTTAGCATCTCGGTTCCCGCGGTCGACGGCGGAACTACTTCCTTCTTCTGCAATGAGGGGCAAATCGACATCAACTGGTGGGACGCGCTCGTCGAAAACACTATTTTGCCTTCGCTTGTTTCCAAAGGCGTAGGACCGACTAGCGTACCGATTTTTCTTTTTGACAGCGTTGAAATGTGTGACACCAGCGGCTGCGGCATTCTTGGTTACCACAATGCGTTCACTCCCGGCGGCGTACTACAGACGTACTCGGTCAGCGACTTCGACAATTCTGGATTGTACGGCGGCGATATCTCCGTTCTTGCCCACGAGGTCGGGGAGTGGATGGACGATCCCATCACCACCAATCCAACTCCGGCGTGGGGCAACATCGGGCAGGTCGCGGGGTGCCAGAACAATCTGGAAGTCGGTGATCCTCTGACTGGCACATTTTTCCCTTCGGTCACCCTCGGCAACTTCACATATGATCCGCAAGAGCTGGTGTTCTTCTCTTGGTTCTTCCGGCAATCGCCTTCGATCGGCGCTGGTGGCGCCTTCTCAAACAACGGTTCGTTCAATACCAGCCCTCCAACGTGTCCTTGAGCCTCAAGTGAAGGGAATGATTTTGGGTTCCCTGCTGAATCGGCCAAGGGATTGATGCGGGAAAAACGAAAATTATTTGTCACGGAGGCTGTCATGTTGGACCGAAATCAACTGATTCGGCTGTGCGGTCTGGTGGTGCTGCTATCTCTGGCAACGACGGCTTGGTCCGATACCATCACGGGCGTGTCAAGCAAAGCCAGCCAGGGTTCCAATGACTCCGTGCTCTGGTCGCAACTCGGGGCCGATGCCACTGTTCTCGCCGCCAGCGCCAAAGCGACCTCGGGAACCGGGGTGGCAGTGAACGTCGCTTTCGCAGGGGCTAACAGCCTGGCCTCGGCTGTGTGTGCGGCCGCTCCGACCTGCAGCTGGTCGGGAACCGGCTTCGCCGCGGGCGATCGCATCATCTGGACTGCCGATGCCGCCGCAGGAGGCACCGGACCCGTAAGCTTGAGCTTTGGCACGAGCGTCTCCGGGGCGGGCGCGTTGATTCAGCCGGACGAACCCGGGCAGTTCACCGCACAAATCCAAGCGTTCAACGGTTCTACCCTGCTAGGTTCTTTTTCCGTAACCAGCAATGCCACTGGCGATGCGGTTTATGTCGGCATCCTGGACCAGACCGGAGCGAACATTACTTCTGTGACTTTCAGTCTGACGGCTTGCGGCTCCGCCGATGCCAGTTGCGTACGGTCGGACTTTGGGCTCGATACAGTCTTCCTTAACGTCGGTTCCGGCTCGGGTACGAGCGTCTCGCTCACCCCCACCAGCCTGAACTTCGGCGCGGTGGCTGTGGGTGTCACCAGCGCAGTGCAAAGGGTCACACTCAAAAACAGCGGTACCGCCGCGCTCGCCATCTCCAGCATCGCGATCACCGGCACCAATAGCACCGAGTTCGTTAAAACCGCCACCACCTGCGGCGCTTCCCTGGCTGTCAAAGCCGCCTGCACTATCAGCGTTGCTTTCAAACCCGCCGCGACGGGCGCCCGTTCGGCCGCCATCAACATCGCCGATAATGGCAGCGGCAGTCCGCAGCAGGTGCCGCTGAGTGGAACTGGCACCACAGCCAAATTCGCGCCCGCCAGCCTGTCGTTCGGCGACGTGGCGACAGGCGTCAGCGTAGCCAAGGCCATCACCCTCACAAACATCGGCACTACCGCGATCTCGATTACCGCTATGGCCATTACTGGCACAAACGCCGCTGATTTCACCCAGACTCACACCTGCGGAGCCTCCCTGGCTGCGGGTGCCAAGTGCACCTTCAGCATTACGTTTACGCCTTCGGGGATCGGAGCGCGCAGCGCATCGCTCAGCGTGACCGACAGTGCCGCCGGCAGCCCGCAACTGATACCACTCACGGGAGTGGGCACCACAGCCAAACTCGCGCCCGCGACCTTGAACTTCGGCTCCGTAACCGTAGGCACCACTAGCGCCGCCAAGATCATTACCCTCACCAACATCGGCACGACAGCACTCACGATCACAAGCATCACCATCACCGGCGCTGCCGCAGGAGACTTCTCGCAGACTCATACCTGTGGCGCCTCGTTGGGTGCGGCAGCGAGTTGCACGATCAGTGTGCAGTTCAAGCCCACAGTGACGGGTAATCGCAGTGCGGCCGTCAGAGTCACCGACAATGCGGCCGGGAGCCCGCAACAAGTACCTGTTTCGGGTAAGGGAATTTAGAATTGTGGAAACCTTGAGGCGACCCTGTGGATTGAAATTGCACGGGTAGCGACGCCACCACCGACAGAATTCAACAATTTCCTCTGATTCCAGGCGGCCGTTTAACGGTATACTGCATGGGGCTTTCTCTTTGGTGGGGACGTGACACCCAGCTCTCGTGGGGCTGATTGGGGATATTTACTTGCCACGCGAAGAACGTCACGCCGTTCCCGGACCAGACCATGGACGACCCAAAACCAAGAAGGATCGAGATTGAGGCGGCTACGCTTGTGCCTGATCGCAATCCTGGAAGTCCTTCCCCTGCACAAGACTCCAACGTCTGGCAGACTCCGAAATCACCTTTTGATGCCGGGCAGGGTTTCGATGCTCCCACCATTCTGGAAGGCGCTCTCCCGCCCCTGGCTCCGGTGACTGGACAGAAGCCGCCTCCTGATCGCGATTCACCCCCTGCGCCAGCCAGCACCTTCGGGTCCCCCATTCTCCCGCCGGGAATGGTCATCGGAAACCGCTACCAGATTTTGCAGATTGTCGGCGAAGGCGGCATGGGTGCCGTGTACAAGGCCAAAGATCTCGAACTCAACCGCGTCATTGCCCTCAAAGTCATTCGGCCTGAACTCGCGAGTAATCCTGAAATTCTCCAGCGTTTCAAGCAGGAACTCATACTCGCCCGGCAAGTCACCGACCGCAACGTGATTCGCATCTTCGATCTCGGCGAGGCTGCCGGAATCAAGTTCATCACGATGGAGTACGTAGAAGGACAGAGCCTTTATCAGATCCTCAAAGAGAAAGGCAAACTGCCGGTTTCAGAAGCCATCAACATCATGCGCCAGATGTTAAGCGGCTTGCTGGCTGCTCACCGCGAAGGCGTCATCCACCGCGATCTGAAACCCGGCAATATCATGCGCGATGGCCAGAGCCGCGTGGTCGTCATGGACTTCGGACTCGCCCGTTCCCTCGCCGGCGACGGCATGACCCGCACTGGAACCATGATGGGCACGATGGAATACATGTCTCCGGAGCAAGCGCAGGCCAAGGAACTCGACGCCCGCTCCGACATTTTCACCTCGGGATTGATCTGCTACGAACTGCTCACCGGCAAAATGCCGTATCACGCCGACAGCGTGGTCGCCAGCCTGCTCAAGCGTATGCAGGAGCGTGCGATCCCGCCGTCGGATTGGGATGCCTCCATCCCGCAACCAGTCAGCGAACTGGTGTCCAAGTGCCTGGAACGCGATCCCTCGGATCGCTGGCAGAGTGCTGAGGAAATTCTCGACCGCATTGACGAGATTCAGGGCAAACGGCCCATGTCGGTACTGACCAGCCGTCCGACGGTGTCGTTGACCGCACAGCCAGCGTACAGCGCGCCAGCAGCGTCGCCTCCTGGCGCCAGCAGAAAACGTTTGCTGATGATCCTGGTCGTGGCGGCGATCGTGGGTGCCGCAGGAACTGCTGGGTGGTTCCTGAAACCGCGGCCGCAATCGGCGCATCTACAGCAGAACGTCAGAGTCCTGCTGGCGGATTTCCGGAACGCGACCGCTGATTCGGTCTTCGATGGCACCATCGAACCGACGGTCGCTCTGCAACTCGAAGGCGCTCCTTTCATCAGCGTCTTTAACCGCGCCCAGGCTCGCTCGACACTGGCCGAACTCAAGCCCGGCACCACGCAACTCGATGAAGCCAACGCCCGGCTTGTCGCCGTGCGCGAAGGTGTTGACCTTGTGGTCAGCGGTGAGGTGACCACATCCGGCTCGGGATACAAGATTCTCAGCAAAGTAACGGATGCCCTGACCGGCAAGACCATCGCCACCGAAGTCGCCGAGGCATCAGACAAATCCGGCATCCTGCGCGCCGTCGCCAACCTCGCGGACCAGATGCGTACGGCATTGGGCGATACGGCTTCGGAATCGGCGAAGCTTGCCGAGGCGGAGACCTTCACCACCGCCTCCCTTGAAGCGACCCATGAATACGCCGAGGCCCAGGAAGCGCGCTACGCCGGAAAGACTGCCGAGGCGATCAGAGGATTCCGCCGCGCCGTCGAACTCGATCTGAACTTCGGCAGCGCCTATGGAAATCTCGGCGCACTCTACTGGAATGAGGGCAACCAGGCCGACGCTATCAACTACTACAAGCTGGCGATGCAACATATCGACCGCATGACCGACCGCGAAAAATATCGAACCCGCGGCGGCTACTACCTTGCGGTTTCCGATGGCGACAAAGCCGTCGAGGAATTCAGCGCCCTCGTCAAGCAATATCCCGCCGACAGCATGGGCTTGAGCGCACTCGCCCACGCCTACTATCTGCGTCACGATATGGCGCAAGCCGTTGATGCGAGCCGCCGTGCCGTCGAGATTTATCCCAAGAACGTCGTCTACCGCACCAACGCCTCTCTCTACGCTTTGTTCGCCGGCGACTACGATACCTCCGAGCGGGAGGCCCAGGCCGTCCTTCAGATCAATCCAGTCTATGAGGACGCCTATACGATTCTGGCTTTGTGCGAGACCGCAAAGGGAAATTTCGACCAGGCCAACCAACACTGGCGCAAAGTCGAGAGCCTTAGTGCCGGAGGTGCTTCTTCCGCCGCAGGGGGTCTTGCAGATCTAGCGCTTTATCGCAGCGATCCCGAGCAAGCGATCTCCGCTCTGAAGAAAGGCATCGACGGCGACACCGTCGCAAAAGCCAGCGACGCGGCTGCAAAGAAATACGTTCTCCTCGCTGAGGCCCAGTTCATGTCAGGCAACAGGTCCGGCGCACTGCAGTCGGTGAAGCAAGGCGTCTCCATGAGCAAAGCCAACGTTTTGTTCGCCGCCGCGCGCGTCTACTTGATGGCTGGTGATACGTCGCAGGCCACTGCCCTCGCCTCCGAGCAGTCGAAGCAACTCGAGGGCACGCCCCAGTCTTTTGGCAAGTTGATTGAAGGAGACATTCAGCTTTCCCGCGGCAACGCCAAGCAAGCCATTCAGCTCTATAAGGAATCGGAGCGACTGCTCGATTCATGGCTAGCACATTTCGATCTTGCGCGCGGATACATCGCGGCCGGAGCTTTTACCGAGGCCAGCACCGAACTGGAAACCTGCCTCAAGCGCCGCGGCGAAGCCACGGACATCTACATCGACGAGCAACAAACCTTCCGCTATTTCCCTGCCACCTATTATTACCTGGGCCGCGCGCTCGAAGGGCTCAAGAGCTCCGGCGCCGCCGATGCCTACAAGAGTTTCCTCGCGATGAAAGTACCCAATGCGCACGATCCTATGGTGGACGACGCCAGGAAGCGACTGGCGAAGATTACCCCATAGTCGGCCGCAAAAAACTCTGTTCGCTCGTGGCGAGAGTACCTCAGCGGCTAAAGCCGCGATAATTTTGTGAGACTTACGGCGCGTGAAGCCGCTCCCTTTCAAAACCGAGATCAGAGACGAGTTTTCTCAGCAGCCTGTTAGCTAAGGGGAACGGGCACACTTGAAACGAATTGTGGGAAGTCTTCACAATTACATTTGGGTCGGTGCAGAACAGCCTTCCCGTGGGAGCGGAAAGTCAGGAGCAAAAAGTGATCTACATTCCCGTAAATTTTGAAGTCCTGAGGCTGAATTACGCCCGGCGAATACCCAATCCCAAAAACCCCGACAGCTCAATTCTCGAAGTAAAGAGGTTGCAGAATTTCATGGACTCCCTTCCTCCGGGGAACACGCCGTGCTGCATCCAGGTGAGTCATGCATTGAACCTGTCTGGTCAGACCATACCCGCGACGAACCCAACCGCCAGGCGCACCAACACCACGGCGATTACGGTTGATGGCGTATCTCGCAACTATATCCTTGCAGTGGATGAACTGGAAGCCTGGCTGATGTTCAAGTATGGTGCCGGGTTAGACGTCAGGGGTTTCGCGGGCCTACCTAAAACCAGCAATGATATGGCGGCCATGAAACGCCAGCTCTCATCCGTCAAAGGAATCCTCCTTTTTCGCGAATCCGGCGCTGGAATGCACACTGAGCTTTGGGACGGTAGGCAAATCCTGCAGAGGGATATGGCTGAGGCGCACCTGTTTTCACGACCCCGAATCCTGGTTTGGATTTGCGATCCTGATCTGCAAACAAACTGAAGAACTATAGTGCAGTTCTCGAGCAACCTTGCGGCGCGGCTTAAGCCCCGCCCTTTCAAAACAACCTCATAAGACTTTTCGCGGAAGAAAAAGAGCTTCGTTTCGGCGGGAAATTGCGTCCAAGAAAGGACGCTTTTCGTCGTACGCATGAAACAGACAAGGCTGATCCACCAGATCGCACAATGCGCACTCTGCCTATTGATCGCTCTCGCTTTGGCTACGAACACAACCTCCCAAAGGGCGAATCAACCCGCGCCACCGCAGGCTCCAGCGCAGCCAGCAGCGCAGTCCGGAGCGAGCCTCTCGCCTATTCAACTGGACGGTGACGAAGTCCTGCACCATCTCAACCAGGTGATCAGCTGGTACCGGCACTCCACCATGGAAATTCGCGACGTCGGGCTGCCGAGTGACGCGATCTATCAGGACAACGCCAAAGCCCTCGGCGCGCAGGCGGTGCAACTCGCCTTTCAGTCGGCCAGAGCCGAGAGCGCGCTCATCCTGGCGCAAAAGGGCGACGGGACCAATCAAGGCGGGTCCGAAAGCACCCAGAAACTGGAGCAACTGAAGCAGACGACCACATCACAGATCGATCAATGGCAGGCGCAGATCGAGGCGTTGAACGCGAAAATTCCCAAGACACCTGCGTCGAAGCGCACCAGTCTCATTTCGCAGCGCGACGCGCTCAAGAGTGAACTCGAGTTGCAGAAGTCTCGCCTCGATGCCATTGAAAAGATGGCAACATTCGTCGAGAACAACGGAGAAGCAGGGCGCGGTCTGCAAGGCGACATCAACCGGCTGGCGCAATCGATCCCCGAGGTGCTTGGCCATACAAACGTCGAAAAAACTAATGCAACGCAAGACAAGGTGGAAGCGGCGAAATCCCCGGCGAAACCATCGCTCGCCAACTCGGGCGGCCTGGTTGGCGATGCGATGACCCTCTATGACTACATGAGCGCGGTCCACCAGATCGATACAGTCATCAAGGAGGCGAACTATACCCGAGATGTGGCGGATCACTTGCGCACGCCGCTCCGGGACGCGATGCGGGCGACTATTCAGAGAAGCCAGCAACTGGCCGGCCAGGACGTCAGCAATAATCCTCAACAATTGCAAGCGCAGCGCCAGGAACTCGAGCCACTGACGCAGCGGTTCAAGCTGCTGGAAAACTCACTCCTCCCGCTGAGCCAGGAACTCGTAATCTTAGGCAGTGCCCGCACGAATCTGGAGCAGTGGCGCGACTCGATCGCGCGGGAGGCCAAATACGTTCTGCGATCAGTCCTCTTGCGGGTGGTGGCGATCCTCATTGCGCTGGGATTGACCCTGCTGCTCTCCGAAGTCTGGCGGCGGGTGACCTTTCGCTATATCGTAGATCCCCGCCGGCGCCGGCAATTTCTGGTCATGCGACGCGTGGTCATTGGCTTTCTGGTAGGCCTTGTTCTCATCTTCGGCTTCGTCAGCCAATTCAGTTCGCTGGCTACCTTCGCCGGATTCATTACCGCGGGCATCGCGGTTGGGCTGCAAGCCGTGCTGCTTTCGGTCGCAGCGTACTTCTTCATCATCGGACGCTACGGGATTCGAGTGGGCGACCGGATCAGCGTGGCTGGGATTACGGGAGACGTCGTTGACATCGGATTGGTCCGCATGTACGTAATGGAACTGGCCGGCACCGGGCTGGATTTCTATCCCACAGGCCGCATCGTGGTGTTCTCAAATTCTGTACTCTTTCAGACGGGCACTCCGCTGTTCAAGCAGATTCCCGGGACAGAATATGCGTGGCACGAAGTGGTAGTGACGATTGCGCCGGACGGGAACTACAAGCTAGTGCAAGAAAAATTGATGGCCATGGTCGACGAAGTCTACTCGAAATATCGCGACGAGATCGAGCGCCAGCATGCCGCGGTTGAGCGTCGGGTAGATATCCAGGTCGAGCTGCCGAGGCCTGAGGCCCGGCTGCAGTTCGCTGAGGGTGGACTCGAGTTGATGATTCGATATCCGGTGGAAATCCGGCGCGCTCCGGACACGGACGAAGAAATGACCCGTCGGGTGCTGGACTTGATCTCGAAAGACGAAACTCTGAAGGCGGCGGTTTCAGGAATCCCAAAGATCCGGTCGCCCATCAGAGGATAGCCGGCAGCGTGAGAATCACCGGACTGCGTGGGCGAAAAAGATGGAGCCGACGAGCGGACTTGAACCGCTGACCTGCCGATTACGAATCGGCTGCTCTACCAACTGAGCTACGTCGGCTTCGATGCGACCTCAATAGTTTACCAAATCGCACGATTTCGACTTCGGACAGGTCGACCCAACTCGCAACTTTCTCCCACGCGCCCAACCGCGGACGGCCAATCTGGCTACGCTGCTCGTGCCGCCACCCAGGCGTCATATTCCTGCTGCGATTGACCTGGCAGCAGCACCCACAGCGTGTAAACTCCGATCGCCGTACCGAAGGGAATGTTGAATAGCGAAATGAACGCCAGCACCAGCACCAGGACGCGCGCCCAGGTTTCTCGCTGCATCAATCCCCAACCGGCTAAGAATCCTAACGCCGCCTTTGCCAATACGATGATTCCGAGCGTGGTAAACAGCGCCGTCAGAAAACCGACTGGCACGTCGGATGGCACGTCCTTCATCTCACGCAGGTGCGGAAATAGAACGTTGCCAAGCATGAGCAAGACAATGGCCGCCACCGCGTTGAACGCCGACATCGCGAGCCACAGAATACCGAGCAGATGCACATGGTGTTGCACGCGGCCCGGATAGGACTGCATCCCCGAAATAGGACCGACGATCTGCTTGCCGCACTTGCTGCAGAATGCCTGGCCCGGTTCTACAGAAGCACCGCATCGATCGCAGAACATAAAGCCTCCAATCCGAAATCGTCGGATCTAGTTCAACGCCTTCCCGTAGATACGAATCCTCGGCACAACAGTTTCATCTGGAACTGAATCGATTCACGACTTCACAACGATCATACCGAAAACGAAAAGGCCACCCGGCAACTGGGCGGCCTCTTCTTCAAGGGAGAATAGTTCCAACGGAGGCTTAAATTCCGTCAAAACTTTCTGCGGAAATCTTATGAGCCGAAAAACAGGGGTGTCAAGCGATTTTTGGGAAATAAATGCTAGTGTTTTCAATCACTTAGGAAATGGGTTAACACGGTTCAAAACTGTACCAAATTGAGACAAAACCTGCCGCCAAAGGTTCTAAGCCGATACTTCTGAGGCACTTACCGGGTTCTAGGAGGGGTTTCCGGGCACATTACTGGTGGAATCTCCCCCACCGGTCGAGCCGCCTTTGACCGTCGTCTCGGCCAGGTGCAGCGAGATGAATTCCATCTGTTCCGAGCGATCGAACACCTTGTCAGGATAGAAACGCTTCATCAAAATGCGGACTCCTCCGAACGCTACTCCTGCAATGATCGCGAGTCCGCCAAGAATGGCGCACAGAACGACGATGTTGAGGATCAGCATGTACAGGTCGCGGACTTGTGGGTCGCTGGTCGGAGTATTCCAGGTGACGCTAGCCTCGTAGTTCACCATACCGAGGAGAGATTTGGCATCGTTGTCGGAGATTCCGCCGGAAGCGACGGCGATGATCGGTCCGCTGCGTTTGTCGAAGAACGTACCCGAACCGTTGATCGTCGAAACGCCGCTCTGGTTAGAGTCGGTCACACCGTGCGCTGCTTCGATGCGGCGCAGATGCTCGGCTGCGAGCTGCGGAGTCGGATAGGAGATCAGAACCAGTGTGGCCTCACCGGTGGGCGTCTGGTAAAGGCCGAGAGTGAGCTCAGAACTCGCGCCGAAGTCGACTTGATCCGAGGTAATGGGCAGTTTCAG
This sequence comes from uncultured Acidobacteriota bacterium, assembly GCA_963836945.1. Taxonomy (GTDB): domain Bacteria; phylum Acidobacteriota; class Terriglobia; order Terriglobales; family Acidobacteriaceae; genus Sulfotelmatobacter. The sequence goes on along the minus strand of CAWILL010000009.1, from coordinate 175,027 downwards.
CGAAGCCAGTGCAATTGGCCCCATCACGTATTTCTGCGTGTTGGAGATGTAATGGCGGCTTGGCAGGAATTGGATGAAGCTAGGCAGGTTCCCTGCGCTACCTCCGGGATGCGGCAGAGCTCCGGCTAATTCGCGCAACTCCGATCCTGACATCGGGCTTCCCTTGCTGAATTGCGCGTCGATCAGCACATGGCCGCGATAGAAAAGAACGCGATCGCCCATCGAAGCACCCTGATCACCGATCTGCTCCTTGTTCATCTCCGGATGCAGGTAGTACGTGTACGCGCCGAAGGCTCCGGAAGCGTCGGCGAAGCGCGCCGCCCGAACCCTCAAGGTGCGGCCGTCGTCACGGGTATAGATCGCCGATGCAATATCGGTGAAGCGGTATTCGCGGAGCACTGCGGCGTTCGTGGGATCGGCCGTAGCAGCATCGCTGCTCGTCTGCGGCGTGCCTTGTATCTGCCAGCCGGCGAACGCCTGGGGAAGAATTGCGGGAGCTTGCGCAGGTCGGGATGCCGCGAACACCATCGCAGAAACATACCCTAAGATCGGAAAAATCAGTAGGAAACGGCGAAATCGCATGAGACTGCGGGCAATACCCGCATAGTTATTAGACCACAGGGGTGCCAGAAAAGTTTCGTAATCAAGCGACAAGCGAAGGTCGGTGCAAACCGTTCGGAGCACACCTATTGAAAACCAGCTAAGTGCTGGTAAAGACTGCATATACGCCCAGGTGCCGCACCCTCGTGCCGGTGCCCTACACGTGAGGGCCATTCACAGATTCAGGGAAGGCTTGCAGAATATTGGTGGAGTAAGAATGCAATCGAGCAGTATGGAAGATACGAACAAACGCCGGGGAAGCCGCACCAAGGCCGTTCTTCCGGTAAGGATTAAAGGCAAAGACAGCGGTGGCAAGGCTTTTGAAGAATTGGTTCACACGCTCGACGTGACGCCCTCAGGTATACGGTTAGGCTCGGTTCGACGTGAGTTGAGCGTGAAGGATGAAGTGACGATTTTCTTCCGCCAGCGAAAAATGCAGTTTCGAGTGGTCTGGACGAAGAAGATGAAAGGCACGTCTGAGTTTCAAGTAGGACTGCAAGCTTTGACGCAGGAGAAAGAGGCTTGGGGACTCACCTTTGCCGAATCGGCAAAAGAGCCCGCCCAGGCGTTTAGCGCGTCTCTAGTTTCGGCGCTTGCATAATAACCAAGGGGAGAGCCATGGAGGAAAACACAAATCGTTCGTTCGCGTGGTTGAAGCAGCTCTGGTCCGAGGAAAACGGTCAGGACATCGCCGAGTACTCCGTGATGCTGGCAGTCATTCTTGTAATCGTAGTGGGCACAGTGCGCCTGATCGGATCCAACGCGAACAACGTCTTTTCGCAGGTCGGTAGCGCGATTCAGTAAATGCGGTTTCGTGTCGAGTATCACTGACGAGCCAGCAGCGCTTCGCAAGGCTGCTGGCTATTTTTGCACCGCCATCCGAGTGGCGTTCCTTCTCGTGCGCCATCTTGCGCCTATTTCCAGTAGATAATCATTCGACCACTGGCCCGAGAGAGACTTCGCTTTCGAAGATTTCGGGATTCCACACCTACGCCCAGAGCGCCCGACCATCGCCCCCGCCATGGCTAAGACTGAAATGTTAAGCCTGTTCTTCCTCACGCCGCCGCCGTACAGATATCCTGGCGTGCATGATCCGCCGGGTTCATTCCGCAGGGATGGCTGGTGTTCTGAGCGCTGGTATATTGATGCCCTGCGTCTCGGCGGCCCAAACGTTCGAACTGGATGCAGCCTCACGACGTCACCGTTGAGGCAGTGACTTACCACGGTCGCAAAGGTGTCCGGGTGATGCCAGCAGCGCCCGCGGATGCAGAACTGGTGGCCCCGAAGAACGGCGAAGGTGGTGGCATCGTTGTGCTTCCAGGAACGTCATTCCACAACGGCACGATTGAAGTCGATCTTTCCGGCAAGCCACGGGCCGGAGCGCCCTCCGACGCGCGCGGATTCGTTGGCGTGGCCTTCCGCGTTGCCGCGGATCCTTCGAAGTACGAATGTGTCTATATCCGCCCGACGAACGGTCGCGCGGACGACCAGGTACGGCGCAATCACTCGACGCAGTACATCTCCATGCCAGAGTACGAGTGGTCCAGGCTACGCCGGGAGGCGCCGGGCCAGTATGAGTCCTATGCGGATTTGGTTCCGGGCAAGTGGACGAAAATCAAGATCGAAGTGAGCGGCGTCAGGGCGCGACTGTCGGTGAACGACGCGCCCCAGCCGGTGCGGATCGTGAACGATCTGAAACACGGTGACAGCAAAGGTGCCGTGGCGCTGTGGATCGGGCCAGGAAGCGAAGCGTATTTCGCCAATTTGCGGATCTCGAAATGATTCGCGCCCGTAGTCTTTTCACACTATTGTTCCGCGACCTCGAAGTGAGTAGTTTGACGCGATATTTCCAGGAGGATCGGCAAATGAGTCTTCGTAACACGATGAGAATTTCGCTGTTCGCAGCGTTCGCAGTTGGCGTGATGGCCTGGAGCAGCGACACCGGCAAGCCAACTACGGTTAAGGGCTATGTGCTGGATTCGGCATGCGCATTCACCAAGGGTCTGAAGAAACCGATCAGCGGCGAGTGTGCAACAGCATGTGCCAAGGCTGGCTCTCCTCTCGTGATTCTGACGGACAGCGGCACCATCTATTGGCCGATTGCTGACACCACTCCGTCCACTGGGCAGAACGATCGTCTCCTCCCCTTCGCCGGACAGAAGGTCACAGCGAGCGGCAAGGTGTTTGAACGCGGAGGATCGTCCGCGATCGTGATCGAGAAGATCGAAGCGCAGAAGTAATGGGGGATCTCGTCAGTTCCGTCAGACGCGGCTGGCTGCATCGAGGAATAGGAGTGATGATCGCCGGTGCTTAACAAGCACTAAACAAGGTTTACTGCCCTGCCGTCTTGTCCAGCTTGCTGGCCATCTTGACACCGCTCAGGCCGTCGACGTACTTCGCGATCCCACGGTAGAGCGAGTCGGCGATGCGCTGGCGATACTCGCTGGTTTCGAGACGATGTTCGTCGCCGGGGTTGGACACGAACGAAATCTCCGCCAGGATCGAGGGCATGTTCGCGCCGATCAGCACGATAAAGGGAGCCTTCTTCACACCGCGATTCCGAATCCCGGGATTCTTTGCAGACAGGCCGCTGTGCAGTGACTGCTGCACGTCGGCGGCAAACTCGCGGGATTCCTCGATCTTTTCTTTCAAAGCGATCTTCTTCACCAGATCCTGAAGTTCGTAGATGGATTTCTCGGAGACGGCATTCTCGCGCGCCGCGACTTCGAGCGCGTCCGGTGAAGATGTGAAGTTCAGGTAGTAAGTCTCAACTCCGCGGGCCGCAGAGTCTTGGCTGGAATTGGCGTGAATCGAGATGAAGAGATCGGCGCGCTGCTGGTTCGCGATCGCAGTGCGCGTCTCCAGCGGGATAAACGTGTCGTTCTTGCGCGTGTAGACGACTTCCGCGCCTAGTCGAGTCTCGAGCATCTTGCCCAGGCGGCGTCCGACTTCGAGCACCAGGTCTTTCTCCTGCAAGCCGTTGGGCCCGATGGTGCCCGTATCGTGCCCGCCGTGTCCGGGATCAATGACGATCTTGCCGATCTTCAGCCCCAGCGTACGAATCAGGGAACGGTCGCCGCGGGCCGTTGGTTTGGCGATGCGGATATCCAGGTCCGAGTCTTTGTTCGCGTTCAGCCGTGACGAAGTTTTCCCTTTTGGACGAGTTGGAGACGAAACATCATTCATTGCCGTTTCGGCCGGGGACTCATCATTCTCCGCCGCACCAGCCTTGTCGCTCTTGCCTTTCGTCCTCGAAGAATGCGGAGGAGCTTGGCTCTTTGCCGTGGCCGACGAAGCGGCGTCATCATCGTCATCGTCGGCTTCCACAATGACCTTCTTCACAGGCGGCGCGGTTGTCTTTGCTGCCCCGGCGTCTTTCGCTGAACGAGTATCCGGAGCCTCATCCTTGGCGGCCACCTTCTGATCGTGAATCTCTTCCTTCTTGGTTACGGGCTTTCCCGCCAGCGCCTTCATGTCCGCCTTCACGACGGGCTGGGGGACACGCGCCTTCGTCTCGGCCTGCGGAGGCGCTTCCACATCCGCAAGGGTGGCGGCTTCTTCTTTCGTCAGCTTCGCATGCGCAATCTTGTCGTTCTTCCCGTGAATATCAATGATGAGGCGATAGGGGTTCGGCAGCAGGAACGCCTCGTACGTAGAGAGATCATCGACTTCCAGCACCACTCGCGTGCGTCCAGGCTGAAACTGGGCGACGCGGATCTTCTTCAGAAAACCGTCGTCCACTTCGAAGGTTTTTCCCACCAGCGTGGAGGCCAGTTTGGTGTCACGCAGGTCAAAGAAGATGCGGTCGGGGTGAGAAATACGCTGCGATCCGAATTTCACTTCGCTTTCGAGGTCAATTGCAACCCGGGTGTAGTCGGGGGTTGACCAGTGGCGGATCGCGGTCACGCGCGGCAGACGATGCGGATTGGATTCGGAACTTTCCGAGCTGGCAGTCTCATCCCGGCTCTCGGTTTCCTTGGTTTCCGGCTGCGGATCACTGGCGGTTTGCGCCGTCACCTTTTGCTTGTCCCCAGGCTTATCCCCGATGCCGCCACCCGGTCGTGATTCCGCCTTCTTCTCGGACTGGGCGTCAATCTCCGCCTGCGCCCTCTTCTCGACCGACTCTTTCTTGAGTTCGGCAATGGCCTGCTGCGCATCCTCCACCAGACGGTTGCGCGGATAGCGCTTGAGAAACTCTTCAAATGTGGCGCGTGCCTCGTCGGGATCGTCCAGATCGTCTTTGTAGATTTCACCGATGGTGAACAGCGCGTCGCCACGATATTTGCTGCCGGGATATTCCTTGCGCAGAAACTTGTACTGGGCGATCGCGGAATTCAGGATCTTGTCATCTTCGAAACGACGGCCCATCTCGACCAGCGTTTCGGCCACCGCAACTGCGCTGGGATCGGCCTTGCTGGAAGTCGGCGCGCCGTAATAGACGCTGCGATAGGCGTTGAGAACGCGCTGGTAGTCGCGGCGGGTACGCTCGGTCGGGGGACGGCCATTCAGGGCTTCCCGCATGCGCTCGGCGGCAGCAAAGTGATCCCGCGCCCAGGCTTCGCCGTGACGGGGTCGGGCGTGCGCCGGCATCGCCGACAGGGCCGCCATGAACAGCAGCACTCCCCAGCTGAATCCACGTAGGGTCAGGGTCACTTTCAAGCTCAATCCGTTGTCATCCTGAGGCCGACGTCTTTTTGTCTGCCGAAGGACCTGGGCGAGCCGCGCACCGCGCCGCGTTCTTTGCGACGCTATAAAACGCGTGATTGGCTCGCATCCTTATTACATCATGACATCGTTGCAGTTGAACTGCCTGGGTACCTGAGAGAATTCAAATGCTTAGTAAACAGATGCTGCCAACTTAGTCCGTGTTGCTGATGTAAAGCACGCCCCGCTCATCTCGTTGAACCTTCACGGGATCGCGGCTGGCTCCGGTTTGCGAAAGATCGAAGCCTCCATAGTAAAGATGCGTAATCTTGCGCACGTAGTCCTGGGTCTCGGCAAAATGCGGAACGCCGGCGCTACGCCGCACCGCTCCCTCGCCCGCGTTGTAGGCGGCCAATGTCAAATTCACGTCGCCGTTGTAGTTTTCCAGCAGGTACTTGAGATGTCGGACTCCGGCGTCCACATTCTGCTGTGGGTCGAACGGGTTCTTCACTTTCAACTCGCGGGCGGTCTTGGGCATCAGTTGCATCAGCCCCATGGCGCCCGTGCGCGAAACCGCATTGGAATTGAAGTTCGACTCGACTTTCACCACGGCCCGTACCAGGTTGGGATCTACGTTGTGCCGGGCGGCGGCCATCACGATCGATTGATCAATCTCTTCCGCCGAAGCCTGATGTCCATGAGAATTCGCTTGAAGAATCTTGGCGTTCGCCGACTGCACGGATTCGCGGCCGTAATATTGGCTCACTTCTGCGGCTGCCGAGCGGGCGGCCTTGCCTGAGGCAGTGTTGGCCCCGGGAACAGCCTTCCACCGATTTTCTTTGCTGCTCCAGTACGCCAGGTAGGAGCGCTTCACTTGCGGCGATGGGGCTGCCTGACGCTCCTTTGCCGGAGCATCTTCGTTCACATAAACCGTGCGGCCGTGCTCTTCCGTGGTAGCGATGCCGTGCGAGGTATCGTCCCCTTCGGCGGCGCACACCGCCGTAGCCGTGAAAGTAAAGGAGGTCGCGAGTACAGTCGAAGCCGTCAGCATCCAGGTTAGTTGCAGGCGCTTTCGCATCCGGGCGTTGTCCTTTCACCAATCCTTCGCTGGAAGGCGCGACCAGACAAGCTACGCCCTCCCGTGCTCTACCCGGAACCTGTACGGAGAATGATCAACCAGAGTAGGACGATTATAGGCGGGGAGGCTAGGGGCGACAATCTCTCCGAAGGGTGTAGAACCACCGGAGTAATTTGCGGCAAACGATTGAAGAGCAAGTGGATTAGGGCACTCCAAGTGTGTAGTTCTCACGCCGGAGGTAACCCAAGCGATGGTTACCAGAGGCTAGTGCGTTGGCCGGGATAAGCCCAGCTTGTTGTTGGGACAGCCGCCATCGGCTGTCCGCGGAGCGAAGCCCGCCAGAGTCGCCCCTTGAGGTGCTTTCGACTCAGCAGCTATCCTGTCTGACCGAGTCGGGCATTGCCGTCTCGACCATTTTAGAATTGGGAAAGAACGCTCGTGTCGGAAGAAACTAGCCCTCTCGTGGTAAAGACAGACCCCGCGTCCGCAAGCGCGGTGGCTGCGCTGGAGGATGATCCGTTTTACCGATCGATTTGTGCGCCCTATTACAGCGACACAGTCCGCCGCCGAGCCGTGCTGGCAAAGTACTTCGATTACTCGATTCAGGAAGGACGAGAACTAGGGCGCTGCGTTCATCTCGCGGATGAGGCACGTGGGGTTGCGGTGTGGCTGCTGCCGCAGTCTCCGGAGCTGGAGTCGCAAGCGGCCGAGCGAAAGCACACTTTTCTAAGGGCAACCCTCAGTGCCGAAGGCTGCGCGAACTATTACCGGATCATAGAATTCATGAGCGCGAAATCCGCCACCCTGGTCGACGATGCTGCCTGGTATCTCTCGATTGTCGCGGTAGATCCCGCAGCTCAGGGTCAGGGACTCGGCCGCATATTGCTGGAGCCGACGATCGCGGAGGCGGATCGCGCCGGCGTGACGTGTTATCTCGAGACGTTCAGCCAGCGCAATCTTTCGTTTTACCAACGCCTCGGCTTCGCGGCCGCAGCGCGGTTCACCGAGCCCACTACCGGCTCGGACTACACCGTGATGATCCGCCCTCCTGGAGAAAAGGAACCCAGCGTCTGACGGGATTGGCAGACGGTTTGTCCTTAGCTCATTGTTATTCCTTTTAGCAACCTGATTGCATCAAGCTTGCATCGAGGCTGTTTAGATGGGGTCGTGCTTTTATCGCCCGCTACGTAGCTAAGCTGCAAACAGAAGGAGATCATAACCATGCTGAGATGCTGGTTAGTGGTTCTGGCTGCAATGCTTTGGTGTGCGAACGGTTGGGCACAGTCCAGCGATCGTATTGAAGTGTTTGGAGGCTACTCCTATGCAGCAAGAGACTTCAGCACTGGAAGCATCGGCACTGGTGGGCTGAAGCTTGGTTGGAACGCTTCCCTGAACCTGAAGTTCAACCGCTTGCTAGGATTCGTGTCGGATTTCGGGGGATATCGCAAACATCAGAACTCCAGCGGCGCGTGCACCGGGGGAATGACGTCGTGCAGTTCCAGCGCTTACACGGCGATGTTTGGTCCTCAGGTTTCTTTCCCCCTTCCGAAAATCACACCCTTGGCGCACGCCTTGTTCGGAATTGCCCACGCCAGCCAGAATGGAACGTCGCCAGTCAATCCCCTCCAAGGAAACAATTCCGTTGTGGCTGCCCTGGGAGGCGGCCTCGACTACCACCTCACTCGTCACTTTGCATTGCGAGGGCAGGGAGACTACCTACTCACTCGGTTTACGTATTCCGACAACCAGCTCCACTTTAACAACAATAATGCTCGGATTTCTGCGGGATTGGTGGTGCGGTTTTAGCCAAGGCAGTTGTTCGCCGTGCGAAATTGGGTAGATTCCGTGAGTCCGCACACGAGGTAGAAATATGAATAAGCTTTGCGGGTTGGCGTCTATTTCTACTCCACCGGCTAAGTGTGCAGGGAAAGATCGTACTTTACCCCGCACTGCTGCTCGCTCCGGCCTGACCAGGGGAATCGCGATGCCGGTCGCCCTGTTGGGCCTTACCCTTTTGACATCCACTCTTTTTGCGCAGGAGGTGACGTCAAAGGGCGAGGTCTTTGGCGGATACCAGTTCGCCAGGTTCAGCGATGGAATAGCCGTGAAGGACTTGAACGGCAACGGCTGGGACGCTGGGTTCGCTTATTATTTCTCCCGCTGGCTTGGAGCAAAAGCCGATTTCTCCGGCACCTACGTAACCGACGACACCTCGTCCGGCCTTCCCTTTCGCGTCACTAACTACACCTACACGTTTGGGCCCGTCATTTCGCCAAGAAACCGTGGCCGCCTCGCTCCCTTCGGACAGTTCTTGTTTCGCGGCTATCACGAAACCCTCGCTGGATACCCCAACTCGGACAGCGGCTTCGCCATGTTGGCCGGAGGAGGGCTCGACGTGCACCTTCGTCCTAATCTATCGTTGCGCGCAGCCGAAGTGGATTGGCTTTAGACTCGTCCACCCAGCTCGGCCATATTTCTTAAGAGGAACAATGTGAGGGTCGTAAGCGGTGTCGTGTTCCGCTTCTAACCGCTCCGCGTCCGATGAGACCACCAGGATGTCGGCACGGGCTCGCCTATTTCTCCAGTCCTGCCGCAAACGCATCCAGCGACAACGACCGCAGCAGATTCCTCCGCATTCCGCGCTCGACCTCTGCCAGGCGATCCGACGCCGCAGTAATCCACGCGAAATCCGATGACTCCGCCATCCGCTTCAATTCCGCCACAATGTCAGTGTTGCGAATCAACTCCGGCGCCTCCGAGTCGATAAACACCAGATCGCGCAACAACGAATAGAGTGTACGGATCAGTGCTTCCGTTTTCTCACGGCCCTCCGCTCCGGGACGATACGATTCCGTGATCTTGAACAGCTCGCTGTGCTCGCCACCGCGCAAGGCCGAATTCAGAATAGTCAGCGCGTGCTGGCGGGCTGCGACATAGGCTTCGAGATCGAAACCGCGCGCCCGCCCTACAGCTCCATCGCACAATCGAGCCACCAGCGCACGCTGCGCAGGCTTCCATTCCGGATGATGTTTCGCCAGATCTTTTTCAATCTCCTCGCCGGGCAGCGCCGCCAATGTAAATGTCATCGACCGCGAGCGGATCGTCGGCAACAATTCCCCCGGATTCTCCGTCAGCAGAAAAATCGTAGCGAACTCCGGAGGCTCTTCGAGCACCTTTAGCAGCGAGTTCGCCGCCTCCTTCATGAAAGCCGAATCGGTGAAGATGTAGATCTTTTCCCGGCCCTCGGCCGGCCTGTAATAAATGGTCTCGATCACGCGCCGCACCTGGTCGACTTTGATCATCATCTGCGGCGGATCGGGCGGGATGATCAGCACGTCGGGATGCGTCTGCACCAGAATGCGGGTCTCTTTCTTGTCGGTCTCGCGCAGGTTCTCCCGCGCTTCGACCGCCTCGGCAAACCGCGTATCGAGATCGCTCGCCTGCGAGATGCGTCTGCAGTTCGCGCACGTCCCACAAAAATCCGGAAGCCCATCCGTCTTCGTGGGATTCAAACAGTTCAGCGCCTGCGCCAGCATCAAAGCCAGGGTGTACTTGCCCGCTCCCCGCCCGCCAGCTAGCACGACCGCGTGCGGCAAATGATCCCGTGAAATCATTTCGCGCAAGCGATGAACGGTATCAGAGTTGCCATGGAAATCAGAAAAAGGCATGCGATGAGGATAAAACAAACCCGCCACCGATACACAGAAGCTATGAGAGCACAAAGACAAAAGGAGGGCATGAGCCCGATAATAGTTGAAGGCCACATCGACAAACCGGGAAGGGCACGAGGTCCGCTCGTGCCAATTAAGACGCCTGAATTGCGATGCGCTTTAGCCCCTGAGGTTCGCTCTTTGCCGACAAAACTAACCTGCTAGGTAATTCGGCCCACCAGCCAGGCCACAATGACCCCACCCAACATCAGCGGAACTCCGATTCCGAATATTGCTACTCTCCAGCCGCGCACCCATCCTTCACGCAGCATACAAATCAAAAGGATGCTCATCACCGGCAAGTTGATCAACACCGCCGTCACCACTCCCGGCACGTATCCACGAAACACAATGGCCGCAGGCACGTGAGGAACAAACACGTTCGCCAGCATGGCAACAATGTACCCGAAGGTCAGGTACGCCCATATGCTCTCCGGTCCGCGACGGGCGCTCAGATAAGTCACCGCGAAGGCCGCGGCCGTGAACACAACCAGTGCAGCTATGATCTCCGCCGCTCCCGGAGGATGCACTGGCAATTGCGCCGCGTGGCTTGCGCTCCAACGCGGCATCCAGATCGCTTCTTCGGTGTTATGCAGTGTGACCGCAATCGGAAACAACCATTGCAGCTTCCTGAAGGTCATGGAGTCATACGCAACGGAGACAACCCCCGCAGCAACCGGCGCCGGTTAACGGGCATGATGCATTCTCTTGGGAGGGCCGACTAGGGCCAATTTGCTGGAAACGACTTCCACAATCTTTTGGTGTGTCTGTCCCGGAGTGCCGCGTGCATCGACGATCACCACGCGCCCGGGTTCGCGCTTCGCGATCGCCAGATATCCCTCCCGCACGCGTCCAAAAAAGGATCGAGTCTCCTGTTCAAAGCGGTTTTCGTCGTGACCGCGGCTGTAAGACTTGGAAGCACGTTGATTTCGTCTCCGCGCTCGATTCACGCTCGCCCGCGGATTCGAGTCCATCAGCAGAGTGAGATCGGGCTGCAGATCCCCGCACAGCACCCGATGCAACTCGCGCACTGCCTCGCTGCCCAAGTGCCGCCCGCTCCCCTGATAGGCTTCGGTCGAATCCGTAAAGCGATCGCACAAGACGATCGCGCCGACTGCGAGCCCCGGTTCAATTACTTCCGCGATATGCTGAGCGCGCGAAGCGAACATCAGCGCCATCTCGGCTAGAGGCGCCAATCCCGAAGTGCCGGAGTCGAGCGCCACTTTCCTTATCTTCTCTCCGGTCGCGGTTCCACCCGGCTCACGCGTTTCGATGACTTTATGTCCCGCCTCCCGCAGCACCGCGGCGAGTTTGCGCATCTGCGTGCTCTTCCCTGTTCCGTCGAGCCCTTCGAAGGTGATGAATTTTCCGCGCCGCGACATTCAGCGGAATCATACCAGCACCCGTAGTCATCGCATGCGATCCCTTTTCACTTGTCATCCTGAACGAAGAAGGATCCCTACGTTCCTCCCGCAGTTTTGGCGCCAGAGCGCTCCGTCCATAAATTACGAACGGTTCCCCTTGCTGTACCCCCGCACTCCTCAACTGCTATAGTTCATCATTCCGCGACTTGGAAATGACTTCACAACCATTGAGGCCCTCGAAAGAAATGAAAGTCTCCAGGATTCTGGGTGTTCTTTACCTTCTCGTAACGTGCATCGCCAGCTACGCCGCCACTTCGCCCAACGTCACGATCTCGGTTGACGCCACCTCCGCCCCTCGCAAAATCTTCCACGCCACCCTGCATATTCCCGCCACTCCCGGTGACCTGACCCTCTACTATCCCAAATGGATCCCCGGCGAACATGCACCCGACGGCCCTGTCGTTGACGTGGCAGGATTGTTCTTCAAAGCGAACGGCCAGACGTTGAAATGGCGCCGCGACACACTCGATGGATTCACCATCCACGTCGAGGTCCCGCAAGGCGTCAGCGAAATTCAAGCCGATCTCGACTTCCTCTCCCCCGCCACCTTCGAAGGTGGATTCTCCGCCGGCTCTTCCGCCACCGCCAAGCTCGCCGTCATCAGCTGGAATCAGGTGCTGCTTTATCCCAAGGGATACAAATCGGACGACATCAACTACACAGCGTCATTGAAGATTCCCGACGGATGGAAGTTCGGCACTCCTCTTCCCATTGCAAGCCAGGACGGGAATGAAATTCACTTCGCGCCAGCATCGCTCACGACCCTCGTCGACTCTCCCGTGATCACCGGAGAATTCCTGAAGGTTGTTCCGCTTGCGCAGAATCCTCCCACCGAGATGGACATCGCCGCCGACAGTGCCGCCGCCCTCGAACCTCCGCAGGAAGTTTGGGAACACTACAAAAATCTCGTCGAGCAAGCGCAGAAGCTCTTCGGCGCGCATCACTACCGCGATTATCATTTCTTGTACACGCTCAGCGATCACGTTGCGCACTTCGGACTCGAGCACCACGAATCTGACGACAGCCGCGTCGATGAACGAGCCTTGGTCGACGACGCTTCCCGTAAACTGTCCGCCGGACTTTTGCCCCACGAATATGTGCATAGCTGGAATGGAAAATATCGCCGTCCCGCCGATCTCGCGACGCCTGACTATCAGCAGCCCATGCAGGACGACCTGCTTTGGGTCTACGAAGGCCTGACCAATTATCTCGGCTTCGTGCTCACCGCCCGCAGCGGCTTGCTCAGCGCCAACCAGGACCGTGATGATCTGGCTTTGACCGCCTCGCAACTCGACCACCTGCCCGGCCGCCAGTGGCGCAACCTGCAGGACACCGCCGACGCCGCCCCGCAGCTGTATTTCACCCCGCAGGCGTGGTACTCATGGCGCCGCGGCACCGACTTCTACAATGAAGACACGCTCAATTGGCTTTGGGTCGACGTCATCATCCGGCAGCAGAGCAAGGGCAAGAAGTCCATCGACGACTTCTGCCATCTCTTTCACGGCGCTCCTAGCACCGGACCAGCGCTCAAGACCTACACGTTCGACGATGTGGTCAACGCACTCAACCAGGTCGTGTCCTATGACTGGCGCGCCTTCTGGACCGAGCGCCTCACCAATCACGGCCCCGGAGCGCCGCTCGGAGGCATCGAGGGCAGCGGCTGGAAGCTCATCTACGACGAGAATCCTTCGGAAATGCTGAGCAGTTTTGCCGGCATGTCCCACTTCGTTCCCGCCGGATTTTCCATTGGTCTGGACCTGCGTGACGATGGCGGCATCGCCGACACGATTGAAGGCGAGATCGCCGCCAAGGCCGGCATTGGACCGGGGATGAAAGTCGTCGCGGTCAACGGCCGCCGCTTCTCCCCTGAAATTCTCCGCGACGCGATCAAAGCCGCGAAGAATAGCACCACGCCGATCGAGTTGCTGGTAGAAAACGCTGATTACTACAAAGCCTACAAACTCGACTACCACGGCGGCGAAATGTATCCCCATCTAGTCCGCAACGAATCCAAGCCAGACCTGCTGAGTGACATCCTGAAAGCAAAGTAGCGACAGTCATCTCTACAGAATTGTCATCCTGAGGAGGGCGATAGCCCTCCAAGGACCCTAGGAAACGCGCAAAGCGGCATTGCGGTAGCCGAGATCTCGCACGCTGCATGCAAGGTAAGCATTCCCATACACAACATCGAAGTTTCCGACCGTCGTACGGTCGCTCGCGCCAGCTTCGCCGCCGTTCCGGATGACAACCTCACAACACACATGGACTCCTGTTAGCATGTGTGCGGTCTAGACCCCCATCATGAGCCGCAAACACATCGCCCTCCTACCACTCACCGTTCTATCCCTCTGCACAATCGCCTCCGCCCAATCGGTCCTCGGCTTCGCCCCTGCCTCCGCCGCCCATGAAGTCGAGATCGAGAACAAATTTAAATCCATCCCCAACCCCGAAGAGGAGCACCGGCAGCACCGTATCTTCACGCAAGAGCCTCACATCGCCGGATCAAAGCGCAACAACGAACTGGCCGACTACATCGCCGCTGAATGGAAGAAGCAAGGACTCGAAGACGTCATCATCCACCGCTACGACGTCTACGGCACAAATCCAAAGTCGGCCTCCCTCGAAATGATTTCCCCCACGCGCTATCAAGCTCTTCTGCGTGAGACTTCACTCCCAGGCGACGACGACTCGAAGAATCCCGCCATCAGCGGCGCCTGGCTCGGCATGTCCATCTCCGGAGAAGTGACCGCCCCCGTCATCTACGCCCACAGCGGCAATCCCGAGGACTACGACCTGCTGCGCAAGAATCGCATCAGCGTTAAAGGCAAAATCGTACTCGTGCGCTACTCCAATCCCTACAGCTATCGCGGATTCAAAGCGCTCACCGCGCAGCGCGAAGGCGCCGCCGCGATGCTCGTCTACAGCGATCCCCAGGAAGATGGATACAAGAAAGGAAAGGTCGATCCCGACGGTCCGTGGGGTCCCGAGTATCACATTCAGCGCGGCGCCATCACCTACGACTTCATGGTCCCCGGCGACCCGCAAACTCCGGGCTGGGCCTCGGTCCCCGGCGCAAAACGCATTCCGATCGAAGAAGCCGTGTCTGCGCCAAAGATCATGGCGCTCCCACTCTCCTGGCACGACGCTAAGCCCCTGCTCGAAAACATGGACGGCCCCGTCGCTCCCCAAGACTGGCAGGGCGGTTTGTCTTTCGAGTACCACTTCGGCGGCGATCGCGTGAAAGCTCACCTCAAGATTGAAATGGACAACGGCATCCAACCTTATTACGTGGTCGAAGGCCGCATCCGCGGCTCGGACCTTCCCGATGAATGGGTCGTGATGGGCAATCACCGCGACGCCTGGGTTTTCGGCGGCGTCGATCCCTCCAGTGGCACCGCCAGCATGATGGAACTCACCCGCGCCCTGGGTGAACTCAAAACGCAAGGCATGCGCCCGCGCCGCACTCTTGTGGTCTGCAGTTGGGACGGCGAAGAAGTAGGACTCACCGGCTCAACCGAGTGGGGAGAGCAATTCGCCGACGAACTCCGCGCTAAGGCCGTCGCCTACATCAACGTCGATGAAGCCACCTCCGGTCCGAATTTCCACGGACAAGCCGTCGCCTCCCTCGCCCCGATGTTGGAGGAAACCACGCGCACTCTGCAGGATCCTTCGGGTAAAACTCTGTACGCAGCGTGGAAGGAGACGGTGGAGCGTGAAAAGAAAGAAGGTCAGCAGTCAGGTCAATTCAACGCCTCTGGCGCGTCGAATCAAACGCTCGCCGACACCCGCATCGGCAGCGGCTCCGATCACACCGTCTTTCTCAACTTCATCGGCATGCCAGTCCTCGGCCTCGGATTCGACGGCGACTACGGCGTCTACCACTCTGCCTACGATGACTTCTACTGGATGAATCACTTCGGCGACCCCGGCTACAAATACCACACGCTCATGTCGCAGCTGTGGGGAGTCACCGCGCTGCGTCTCGCCAACGCCGACCTGCTCCCATACGACTTCGCGATCTACGCCAGCAACATTCGCCAGTTTGTAGCCGACCTTACACGAGCCAACGAAAAAACAATGTGGGGACAGCCGCCATCGGCTGTCCGGTCGAGCGAAGCTCGACACCCTGCTCTCGACCTGAACCCGATCGCCGCCGCCATCGACGACTTAGAGGCCGCAGGAAAAAAACTGAACGAATCTCTCAACCACAGACTCTCGTCAGGCCCCCTCGATCCCAAGCTCGCCTCCGTCCTGAATCACGGCATGATGCAAGTCGAACGCAACTGGCTCAACCCCGATGGCATCCCCGGACGTCCATGGTTCAAACACATCCTCTACGGCGCGCGCTTCACTTATGCGCATCTGGAACTCCCCGGCCTCACCGAAGCAGTCGAGAAACAAGACTGGCCCACAGCGAAGCGGCAAGCCGAAATCCTCGAACGCTCAATACATAACAACACGCTGTTGTTGCAGGAGTTGAACCAACGTCTCCAGCCGTAGGTCGCGCGAACTCCATCACAAGATGCTACGATGTATCCCTTCGTTCCCTGTGACGATCCCTTCGAACATACCTGGAGGCACCATGCTGCGGTCACTGCTCTATGTTGCGCTTACGACTTTCGTCGCCGCATCCTTATTCGCCGCTGGTCCCGCTGCCGATTTGGAATCCCGCCGCAAGGCACTCAACGATCTCCTCAATGAGCGCTGGGAATACACCATGCTCCACGACCCGATTTACGCTTCGATCCTGGGAGACAAGCGCTACAACGATCGGGTTCATGACTTTTCGCAGAAAGCGATCGACGACGATCTCGAGCAGGAGCGCCTGATTCTCGCCCGCTTCGAAGCCATCGACACCACCGGCTTCCCCGACCAGGAAGTTCTCAACAAGCGACTGATGGTTCGCGACCTGCGCATGGATCTTGACGGAGCCCGCTTCAAGCCCTGGGAGATGCCAGTCGACCAGATGAACGGCATTCATACCAACCTGCCGCAACTGGTGAACGTTCTACCCTTTGACACGGTGAAGGATTACGAGGATTTCATCACTCGTATGAAGCTTTTTCCGCGTCTCTTCGAGCAGACGATGGACCTCATGCGGAAAGGGATGGCTGACGGCCTGATGCCGCCACGCATGCTGCTCGAAAAAGTTGTGACGCAGTCCAGTGCGATCGGCACCATGGCGCCCGAGCAATCACCGTTCATTCATCCCTTCGACAAGTTTCCCGATTCCATTCCCGAAGCCGATCGCAAGCGCCTGCGCGAAGCCGCCATCGCTGCCATCCGCGACT
Source organism: uncultured Acidobacteriota bacterium (assembly GCA_963836945.1). Lineage (GTDB taxonomy): Bacteria > Acidobacteriota > Terriglobia > Terriglobales > Acidobacteriaceae > Sulfotelmatobacter. The sequence continues at coordinate 158,280 of CAWILL010000009.1, read as the reverse complement.
CCCTCGACCCGGCCTATGCAAAGTTCACTGCGTTCGTCCGCGATGAGTATGCCCCCAAAGGCCGCACCGAGCCCGGCGTCTGGTCTCTGCCCGACGGAGCCGAGCGCTATGCCTTCCGCGTAAAGGAAAGCACCACCACAAATCTCACTCCCGAAGAGATTCATCAGATCGGCCTCGCACAAGTCAAAGAGATCGAAGCCCGCATGCTGCAGGTCGCCAATCAGCTCGGTTATAAGGACCTGAAAAGTTTCGGTGCGCACATAAAAGATGATCCCAAATTGCGGCCGCAATCGCGCCAGGAGATTCTCGATCTCTACACGAAATACATCGATGGTATGTACACCAAACTCCCGGTGTTGTTCGGCCACCTGCCAAAGGGCCGTCTTGATGTGATGCCCATCGAGGAATTTCGCGAGAAGGAATCGGCCACGCACTACCTACAGGGCACGCCCGACGGCTCGAGAAAAGCTCACGTCATGGTCAACACCGGTGATTTCGCGAAGCGTACAACACTCGACGTAGAGACCACGGCGTATCACGAGGGAGTTCCGGGACATCACTTGCAAATCGCCCTCGCGCAGGAATTGCCCGAGCTACCGAAATTTCGCCAGCAGGAGTATTACACCGCGTACACGGAAGGTTGGGCGCTTTACTCCGAGCGCCTCGGCAAGGAGGTCGGATTCTTCCAGAATCCCTACAGCTACTTCGGCCACTTGCAGGACGAGATGCTGCGCGCCATCCGTCTGGTCGTCGATACCGGATTCCACTACAAGCGCTGGTCGCGCCAGCAGGTCGTCGATTTCTTCCACGATCACTCGCTGATCGACGAGCCCGAAGTACAGTCGGAAACTGACCGCTACATGGCCTGGCCCGCACAGGCGCTGGGCTACAAGATCGGCCAGCTTGAGATTCTGAAGTTGCGCGCCTATGCCAAAGATCAATTCGGCGACCGCTTCGACCTGCCCGCCTTCCACGATCAGGTCCTCACCGGAGGCGCCTTACCCATGGACGTGTTAAGTGATCGCATTCACGAGTGGGCAGCGAAGCAGAAAGCGAGTGTCGGGGTTTCAGGAGATCAGCGCGTCGCGAAATAGCTCTCTAAACGATTGTCATCCTGAGGAGGGCGACAGCCCTCCGAGGGACCGTACGAAACGCGTTAAAGCTGCAGTACAGTAGCCGGGATCCCATGTGCTCCTTGTCGCGGCTGGATTTTTCTTCTTGCCCATCCAGAAACTCTCCTCTAGTTTCCAAAAGGCCATCCTTCGCGCTTTTGCGAAAGGGGGGAGCGTCAAAGCGCAAAGCTTACGACGCCTTCATCTCCCGCTCCATCACCTTACGTAACGCGGTATTGATCCGTGTCTGGTACCGGCGCCCATCCTTCTTGAACCAGGCCAGCACATCCGCATCCAGCCGGAGCGTGACCGGCCTCTTTAACGGCCGATAAAGATCGGCGATCTTCATGTTCTGCAGATTTTCTTCCATCAATCCCGAGAAGCCCCGGGAGGCGCGCCGCCGGCGATTCGCCGATCGTCGCCGTTTGGTCGCCTGACCGCTCTTTGCCTTCGAATGTGACCCGCGTTCACTTTTTGAGTTCTTCATAAGCCCTTCAGCGCGCTCGACTTGCAGGAATCAGCGGAACTGTACGTACAATATTGTAAAACAAATGTTCCTTCAGGAACCCTGTGGAAAACTTCTGGCATTATCCTGCAAGATCCTCAACCGCAAGCACTTCCGCATCATCCTCGTTCATGAAGGCGAAGGCTTCCTGGGGTACCGGGTTCTGCCAGACCGGGGCAAATGACTGCCGGTGCAACGGGGTGGGGCCGAGTTCGCGCAAGGCGGCCAGGTGTTTGGGCGTGCTGTAGCCTTTGTGTGATGCCAATCCATACTGCGGGAACACCGCGTCCCACTCGCACATCATGCGGTCGCGCTCTACCTTGGCCAAAATGGACGCCGCCGCAATCGATGCCGACAAAGCGTCGCCGTGAATGATCGCGTCTTGCGGCAACTCGCAGTCGATCTTCAGCGCGTCAATCAACAGATGGTCAGGCGTTGGGGCAAGCGCCATCACCGCGTCGCGCATCACCACTCTTGACGCCTGGTAAATGTTGATCTGATCGATGCGCGCAGCGTCCACTGCGGCGACCGCCCATGCGACCGCATGTTCACGAATACGTTGTGCCAGCACCTCACGCCGCTCCGGCAGCAACAATTTGGAATCGCGCAATCCGCGTACGCGGTACGCCGGATCAAGGATCACAGCCGCCGCCACCACGCAGCCGAACAACGATCCGCGTCCGACCTCGTCCACGCCAGCCACCAGGCGCGCACCCGACTCCCAGGCTTTTTTTTCGTAGCGCAGTGTGCATCGCAAACGCTTCAAGAGCCGCAGCTTGGCCGCTGACGCCGAGAGTGGACGCCCAGATGGTGCTTTCGAGACGGGAGACCTCATCGCAGATCCAAGGAAGTTCCTTTTATCTTCACCGAGACGAGTCAATCATGCAAGCAAAGATTCGCAGGAACGGGCCGCAACCAACGCTCGCCCCTCCTTTGCGGCTCGGCTGCGCCATCGCTGGACAGTCGAGGCGGCTCTCCCCACACGCGCCCGTTGTCATTCCGAGCCAGCGAAGCGCAGCGAGGAATCTGCCTTCGATTCACCCGTCCAATGCCTCCCACCTCGGTAACGCCGATCAGTAACCATAGTCTGGATTACGCACGTACATTGCTCGGTCGTACATGTACTGATAGTTTGCTCGTAGGGATTTAAGACGTGCCCAGCAAACCCAATGCGTCGCCCGAAGACGGCCTGCTAACGACAAAACTTGTTCATCTCGCGTTGCCCGTGCGTTGGACATTGATCGGCCAGGAAGGCCGCGGCGCGCCGGAGATGGCGTGCACCTACGACATTCATCCGCATGGCGCACGTCTGCTCAGCTCGCACGACCTTAATGTTGGCGATATGGTCATAGTCGAACGCGGACGGAATAAAGCAGTCTGCCAGGTCATCTGGTCAGCCGATCCCGCCTCTTCTTTGCGTGGCCAGTTCACGGTTCAGTGTGTCGAGGGCAGGACGCCATGGGGTGACGAATTGCGCCAGATGGAAGAGCAGTACCAGCCAGTCATTGTCGATGGACTCGACCGGCGCAAGCAGTCGAGCGGGTTTGCACGTACGGAGACGAACCGGCGCCGGCGCCCGCGCTTCTATGTCGAAGGTCAGGCGGAGGCGAGCGACGGTGTGCTGCGCGTCGCGGGCGAGGTGCAGCAGATTTCTGAATACGGCGCACGCCTCGCCGCGATGGAACCGCTGCGTCCCGGCACGGATTTCCGCCTGATGCTGAACGTCTTCGACGTGAGCCTCGCGCTGAAGGCGCAGGTGAAATATCTCGTCGACAATCTCTGCATGGGGGTCGAGTTCCAGCAGATCCGGCGCGGTGACCGCCCTCTGCTGGAGTACGTCCTCGGCAAGCTAAAGACGCGCCGTGTGGAAGAGTTCGCGCGAGTCGAGGTGGCGAACGAACCACTCAGCGCTGCAGTCTAGTTTGCTTGTGTAGGAACGGACGCCTCGTCCGTCCCCGCGGCGGCGTAGCCGAGCGGTGGGGCATCATACGAACTGCCAGGCACTGAAGTGCCTGCCCGCGGACGAAGGCGTCCGCGGCTACACAATCGTTGCGTGTTATCCTTCCGCGCATGCGGCTGCTCATTCGAATCTTTTCCTTCCTCCTTCTGCTGAACGCTCTGACCGTTTCGGCGCGTGTGGTTCGCGTCGAGATTGCGTCTCGCCAGGACGTGCTGAACGGCAAGACGTTCGGCCAGGCTGGAGCCTACGAGCGCATCACAGGACGGATTTATTTCTCGCTTCCCGTCGCCAATCCGCACAACCAGCGCATCGTCGATCTGAATAACGCAGTGAACTTGAAAAACGGCGAGGTCGAGTTCTCTGCCAACTTCATGGCCCTCCGCCCGAAGGATTCGCATAAGGGCAACGGCTCACTGCTCCTTGAGAGCCCGAATCGCGGCCGCTCGCGCATCGTTGCGCTAGTCGACGGAGGCGATTGGGACGCCGCCAAGGACGCGGGAGACGCTTGGTTATTGCGCAGTGGCTTTACCGTAGTGAGCCTCGGTTGGCAGTGGGACGCGTATGGCAACGGCGCGCTGCGCCTCGACGCACCGGTCGCGAAAGAAAATGGCAAGACGATCACCGGCCTGTTGCGCGGCGATTTCATGCTGACGAAAGAAACACAGGAAGTTCCGCTCGGACACTTGATAATGGGCACAATCGGCGGGAGTGAATATCCGGTGACCGCGCCTGACGATCCGCGGAATACGCTCACCGTGCGCGACTCCCGTGAGGCGACTCGTACTGTCATTCCGCGTTCCGAGTGGCAGTTCGCGCATACCGTCGACGGCAAACTCACGCCGAGCGACCGGCACATCCATCTGAATGCCGGATTCCAAGCCGGCAAGATTTATGAATACGTGTACGCGGTCGCCGACCCCGTCGTGGCCGGCGGCGGATTCGCCGTAGTCCGTGACTTCGCTGCGTACGCCAAGCACGCCCCCGACGCCATCACTCCCGCGGCACGTGTGTATGGTGAAGGCATCTCGCAGAATGGAAGATTTTTGCGTGACTTCCTCTACCAGGGCTTCAACGCAGACGAAGACGGAAGGATGGCGCTCGATGGAGTTCTCGCCCACGTGGCCGGCGCGGGCCGCGGCAACTTCAATTACCGCTTCGCGCAGCCCTCGCGCGACGCGCAGCCCACGTCGTCAGTCTTCTTTCTGACGGACATCTTCCCCTTTACCGATCAGCCTGAGAAAGATCCTCTCACCGGCGAGTCAGGAGGTCTCCTCGACCACGCCGTGGCTGACAAAGTTGTGCCCAAGATCTTCTTCTCCAACACGTCGTTCGAGTACTGGGGCCGCGTAGCCGCGTTGATTCACACCACCGCGGATGGCAAGCAGGACATGCCAATTTCAGAAAACGTTCGTATATACCACTTCACAGGACACCAGCACTTCCCGGGGCCGTTCCCGCCAGCCGAAGGACAAGACTACCTGGCAGGGCAGCAGAGGCAGTCGGCCTTGCCGATCCGGTATTTCTGGCGCGCCATGATTACCAATATGGACGCGTGGGTCCGCAACGGCACCGCGCCGCCCACAAGCAGCTATCCCAAAATTTCTGCTGGGACACTCGTATCGCTGGGCGCCTATGCATTTCCGAAGATTCCAGGAGTGAATCGGCCGCACGAAGCCAGTGCAGCTTACCGACTGGACTATGGGCCGAAGTGGCATGAAGGAGTCTTGAGCATCCAACCGCCGAAGGTTGGAGAGGCTTTCCCTGTACTCGTCCCGCAGGTGGATGCAGACGGCAACGAGCGCGACGGCGTGCGTTTGCCGGAGATTACTGTTCCACTGGGAACCTATGCGAGTTGGAACCTGCGCGATCCCTCGATCGGCGCGCCCGAGCAACGGGTCGCCTTCGAGATCTCTTACATTCCATTTTTAAAAACGGCTGCTGAGCGCGAGAAATCAGGCGACCCGCGCAAATCGATTGCAGAACGCTACGCCGGGCACGACGACTACATGGCCCGATTCACCACAGCCACGGACGAACTCGTGAAACAACGATGGATTCTGCCGGAGGATCAAGAAGCTATTGTTCAACGTGGCGACCAGGAATGGACCGAAGCGACAAAGCAGCCGTGACCTATTCGTAGCGCAATGACTCAATAGGGTCGAGACGCGACGCGCGTATGGCCGGAATCATGCCGCTGACCAATCCCACCAGCACCAGGATTACGGTAGAAACCAATACGCTGACCGGTGAAATGATCAGTCGAATGTCGCCCGCCTCTCCGTGCTGGGCAAGCGCACTGTAAAAGGTGAGAGTCCCCACCGAAAAGGAAATGATGTGGGCGAGCCCAATACCTAAAAGGCCTCCAAAAAAGGTAATCGCGAGCGCTTCGGACAAGAACTGCACCATGATATCGAAGCGGCGAGCTCCCAACGCCTTCTCCACCCCAATCTCGCGGGTACGCTGGGTTACGCTCACCAGCATGATGTTCATCAGTCCCACACCGCCAATCCCGAGAGTCAGAGTTCCAATAAAGGCAAGCATCACCTGCAGCGCCATCGTGATAATGCGGAATTGCGAAAGCTGTTCCATGATGCTGAACACGAATAGGGCCCGCTTATCGTCGGCACGAAAATTGTGTTGCGCTGCCAGCGTATTGCGAACCGACTTCTCGACCCCCCCATAGTTGTAGCCGAGAAAATCTAGCCAGATCATGTCGATGTAGTACGTATTGCGGAAGTCGCTCACCGTGGGGAAGGGGATGTAGACGACGCGGTTGATGCTGTTCTCTGTGCCTTGCTGTGGTCGGGGCTTCAGCACGCCGATTACTTCGTAAGCAATGCCGCTGATACGAATCTTCTCGCCCAAGGGGAAACGGCCGGAAAACAACTTCTCCCTCGATTCCGAGCCCAGCACACAGACACGCGCGCGCAGTTGCAAGTCTTCTGCGCTATAGAAACGACCGAGGCTCAGCTGCAAGTTTTGAATTTCCTGGAGCGAGGGATTACCGCCATCAACTCTCCAGGTGTACGAACGCCCCTCATAGCCGACGGGCGCATCGAAGAATGATTCAGGCGTTATGCGGGTCACTTCCGGTACGTTCACGACGACGCGATCAATGTCATCCTTGGTCAACCGGATGCTGGTGCCGGCCTTGTTTCCTCCGGCCTGCATCGAGGTGCGCCCGCCCGCGATCCCCATCGCCGACATGCTGGCGTAGCTCCTGAATATGTTGACGATGGCAACTGAGAAACCAGTGCCATAGGCCAGCAGCAGCACTACCGTGGCGATCCCCCAGGCCATGCCCAGCATGGTCAGTGCGCTTCGCTGACGGTTATTCCTGAGCGATCGATACGCTTCCGCGAACACATCTTTCGCCCGGATCATTCATTGCTCCTGTCGAAGGGCTTCCACGGGCTGAAGAGAGGCCGCCCGCCGCGCGGGATAAAGTCCGGCGACAATGCCAGCCAAGGCAAGGCTGCCCATCGCGAGCACAGCAGTCGCTGGATAAATGTGAGGCAATTCGAAGCCATCCATCGGCGGCACAAGACCAAAGAGCTTGGTAGCCACGTAGGCGGCGCACACGCCGATGGCGCCGCTGATGCCAGTGAGCGTCAGCCCTTCCAGAAAGAACTGGAACAAGATGTTGCGCTTGGTCGCGCCCAAAGCCTTGCGCAGGCCGATCTCCCGGGTGCGCTCCGTGACCGACACCAGCATTATGTTGACCACTCCAATTGCGCCCAGACCGAGTGTCACCAGGCCGACAGCTCCCAGGAATGTATCCATGGCATCGGAGATTTTGCCGACCATCTCGGCGCTGGCGATCGAGTCCCAATCGTCAAAAGCGTCGGGCGTCTCGGGATCGAAGCCGTGATTTCTTGCCACAATACTCCGCACTGCCTTCTTGGCTTGTTCGTGCTGCTCCCGTGTAATCGGCTGGTAGACGATGTACTTGACCGCCTTGGCGTTACCTGCCCCCTGCATCGGGAAATAGGTGGCCATGGTGGTGTACGGCATGATCAGGCGCATGTTCTCGCCGTTGTTGTTTCCATGACCGACCTTCTGCATCGTCCCAGCCACCTCGAACGGCACGCCATTGATGAGCAGTGTGCTACCTACGGCCGGCCGCCCAGGGAACAATATGCGTACAAATTCGTTTCCGATTATGCAGACCTTGTGGCGCTCGCGTTCGTCGTTCCAATTCAAAGCGCGCCCTTCGTCTACCGGCTGGTAACGAATGCCAGAGAACTGTGGCTCGGAGCCATCCACATAGCCGTTGCTATTGCCGTACTCGCTCACCAGGCGAAGGTCGCCGCGGTAGATTACGGGCGAGGCATTGCGCACAAACCGCGAGCTGCGGATATCTAAATAGTCCTGGTAGTTCAAGTAGTACTGGCGAGAGGAAAGCTGGCTGCCACCAAGCGCCGGCACTCGTCCGTTGTAGATTTGCATGAAGTCTTCGCCGAAGCTCGCCATGCTCTTCGTCGTGCCCGCGCGAAAACCTTCTCCCAATCCAACCAGCAGCAGCAGCGATCCCACTCCCCAGGCAATACCAAACATCGTGAGGAAGGAGCGAAGCTTGTGCGTCCACATGGCACGCAACACCTCGCCGAAGCTGCCGAGAAATCGCCTCATGATCGATGGTACGAACATTAGAACAACAATGTTCCTGCTTACCTCCGATGTTCGCGCATGGTCCGCACTGTTTGCTGTGATGGCGATCACAGTACCGTGCGTTTTATGAGCGCCCTCTCGCAGCGCACGATTCCTGTCGAGAGCATCACTGTTTCTCGGTCAGAGCTATGCTGGCAGATGCATGATTGAATGACGCAGATCGCAGCAGGGACCTACGCTCGCTTTTGCAAGACAACCGCAAAGCACCTGACAGAATGCTCAACAGTTTCGTCCTGCCTGATTCCAAACGGGTTATGCGCGACTTCCGACGGAGCGTATCGCCTTATTTCGACGGTTAGCCGTTCATGCTTTCATCGGCTGTCCGCTGCATGTATGCTTCCACCACCCATGCCCTCCACCAGCTTTCATGACTCAAGACGAAGTACTCGCGTCCCTCTTAAAGTGATCATCGCAATCGAAGAGGGACCTGGGATTTTTTCGTGTGAGGGCGTGACCATCGTCGTTAACCTGCATGGAGCATTGATCGCAACCGCAATCGAGTTGAGCGCTGGAACGAAAATCTCGGTTCATGTCCACTTGACTGACAAGCAATCCGCGGCTCGGGTTGTGTACGTCGATCCTGAGAATCTGCGGCACTGCGGTATCGAATTAGACAAGCCTCGAAACATTTGGGGAGTACCGTTGCCGCCCAATGACTGGGAAGAGATAGCGGCTTCAGAAGTCATGCCCTGATACCAGTGAGCGGCAGCGCCATGGCTCGTTGACCGGAGCGGTCTTTCTCGGTCTGCTCGTTGCGCTAGTGGCCTCCGGTATCACGGTACATGCACACGACATCAGCAGACCTCGGTGCGAGAGGTGCGACGCGTGGGATCATGCTGCGCGTGCGTATCGACGGTTGGCCCAAACCAGGATCGCCATCATTTCCTCGAGCGTGGCTATGTCGAACTCTGGAATCGACTCCGTGCGCTCCAGCCTGTCCCGCACAGATCGTCGAGGATTGAACAGCTTCAATCGAATGCTGCGGTCGTGCGCCCATCGCTGCAAAGACACGAGCATGCCCAGACCTTCACCTTCGATAGTGAGGAGCTCAGAGAGATCAAGCACAATGATTCGGGCACGTCTTTGCGAGCGGACAGCTTCGCGCAATTGGAACGCGGCGTCGCTCCGGACAATTCTGCCCTCGCACTCGATGACCGCCATTTCGCCGATATTTTCAATATATACACTCAGCATAATTCTCTCCCAGAGTTCTTTGATTGTTCTGAACGCACGAACTGCGCCGTACCTCGACTCGGATGGCACTTAGCCACGCGACGCGGCCTATGGTCTATGGTTCGCCAAGATCGCGCCGCTTGAATTGCGCCCTGGTTGCTTTAAAGGCTAGGCGGCTTTCCTGTTGGCAAACATATTGCCCAGCTTAGTGAAGCGATGGACGAAAGCCACTTGTGACATCTGACCCGATTCCGCGTCATCCTCTCTCGAATCGCTTCTTTCAATGACTGAGAAGTGGACGTAGTCGTAGATGTCAACGTCTTCGACCATGACCTGCAAGCCTGTTGGATCCCGGCAGATATCACCTCTGGCAAGTTGAGGATCGGGCATCATCGCATACCTCCAGTGGGTTGAGAATGAGCACCAAATGTTTCTCACCACCGGTGAGGACTGGTGGAGAAAGGCTGGAACCTTTGTAATTCCTGGGGTTCCAGGATGCTGCGCGCTTTGCCAAGCAAAACGGAAATGTTTTCAGACTTTGAGACGAGCGCACGTACGCCTGCGGAACGAGCTGCCTTCTCGGTGGAAGAATCAGCGTACGCGCTGTACATGATGACTGGCACTTCTGGCATCATCCGTTTGAGAACCCGGGTAGCCTCCAGTCCGTTCATCACTGGCATCGAGAGGTCCAGCAGAATCAAGTCAGGGTGCAATTCCTGAGCTTTGTCGATTGCTTCCTTGCCGTTTTCTGCCTCTCCGCAAACGCTGAAGTCCTGTTGCTCGAAGAACTTACACAAGGCTTCTCGAATGAATAGACTGTCATCGGCGATCAGAATAGTGTGAGACATTTGCAGCCTCCGGGGCCCTTGGCAGGCTGCTGGCCGCGCCGCAACGTACAGGCCGACGGACGGCACGAGGAAGGGTTACCCCGACCCTACACACCCCGGTCCGCCAGGGTAATCCAGCAAAGACCGTAGTTCAACGTACATTGGCTCGTACTATACCGTACAGACGACTGTTGAAGAGCGATGCTGTTCCCTAACTCACAGCATAGAACAGAAGTAATCGAAAGTGAGTCGCCTACAGTTCTAATTCTGGCTTGCGCTTCAGTTCAGTGCCAGCGCGCGTGGGTGTTGAAAAAGTCCAGTTTCCTCCCAAACAGCCAAAATGTGGGAGATACAAAATGCTCAGAAAATCAAAAAGATTGCTTCTAGGGCATCCTGGCGCAAAGTTTTTTCGATCACTTTTCGGCGAATGAGTTTTTGAACAGCCACGCCTGGTTTCAACAGTTACTTCCGGTTTGTCAGTGATCTGGGTACAATCCCAGCGGGCCAGACGACTTACGTTCGGACTGCTAGCTTTTTAGTGCTGAGCATTCTTCGACGTGGACCCGTGAGGTTCAGAGTCTTTGAAGGAGAAGTTTGTGAACGAGGGTTTGCTTTACGGAACGCACGAGGTCATCATTCAGGTTGCCTTCTTCGCGTTGATGCTGGCGGCTACCGAGTTGGGCTTCCGTCTGGGAAGTAAGGTTCAAGGCAAAACCTCCGCCGACACCAAGTCGCAGATTTCTACTGTTGAAGCGGCTGTGCTCGGCGTTCTCGCACTCTTGCTGGGATTCACCATGTCGATGGCTGTGTCTCGGTTCGATGTCCGCAAACAACTACTGTTGGGCGAGGCCAACGCCATCAACACATCCTTGCTTCGTGCGCAACTCCTCCCCGCGCCGGAAGGCCCCGAGATCGCGAGTCTTCTTCGCCAGTACGTCAATGTCCGGATTCAGTACGGCACTGCGGGCAACGATCTCGCACGGCTCGAAAGTTTGAAGACACAAACCGCGCATCTGCAAAAGGAATTCTGGACTCGGGCGGTGACCTACGCGCAACAAGATCCGAACGAGGTGAAAGCGGGATCGCTGGTGCACTCGTTGAACGAAGCCATTGATCTGGAAAGAGCACGCTGGATGGCACTACAAAATCACGTGCCCGAGAGTGTGATCTATGTAAACGCTGTGGTCGGTTTGCTGTCAATTTTCCTCGTCGGATACACGTTCGGCGTGAACGGACGTCGCAATATCTTATCCATGTTCGTGCTGGCACTCTCTATCACGCTGGTTCTTGCCGTAATCATCGATCTCGACCGGCCGCGCTCTGGGTTCATTCGTGGAAGCCAGCAGCCCATGATCGACTTGCTGGATCGGCAATGAATATTTTCAAGCACTCCGGACCTAAAGCACCGCGTCGCGGCTAAGCCGAAATTATCCCGAGAGTTGGCGTAATTCGCCATAGCACTCATTTACGGGGCTTTGAGCGTAGTCGCTCGATCGGCGGCCTTGATTTACTTCGCCGGGCTGTCGTGAAGAAGTGCCTTGATCTTATTCTCGAAAGCGTCCCTGTCCACCATGCCTGCGTGTGACTCGGAAATCTTCCCGCCGCGGTCAATGAGCAAGGTCATAGGGAGAGAAGGCAGTCCGCCGTATCGGTTGGCTAGGTCTTGGTTGGCAATCACAACTGGATAGTTCAGCTTGTGCTCTTCGAGGAATGGCTTGACTGATTTCCAGCCGTCGTCATCCATGGAAACGCCAATTGCCATCAGTCCGTCGTTCCGGTATTTATTTTGGAACTCCACATACCAAGGAATCTCAACTTTACAGCCAGTGCACCAAGTAGCCCAGAAGTCGAGCAGAACTACTTTCCCTTTGTATGCGGATAATTTGATAGGTGAGCCAGTGGAGTCGGGGAGAGTGAAGTCGGGAGCGGGCTGGCCGGGTTGAGGGGCTGGCTGCCCGGGTTGAGGGGCAGTTTGAGAGCCGAGAAGCGGGCACATAGCGACCAATGCGACGGCGAGAGCACGAAGGAACATCAGAATCTCCTCCTCCTGAAGCAACCGGTCAGTGATTACACGGTCAGTCCGTACATGGTACATCGAAATTTTCAACAACAAACCAGTTTGTCCGCTAACTGGCGAAACTGTCGCCGTCACTCCGTCGAAAGTGGCGGTTAACCCATTGGGAATCAATGGACGTCAGAAATGCGCTTTCATCCCCATGGGTGGGCCGCCGCCCAGAGCTAACTCACAACCCTCAACGATCGTTAACGCTGATTTCGTTAACAACCCACTCACTCCGCGTCAAGAGTGGAGCCGTTTTATAGGCACCGATGTCACGTGGCTGTCGTCGTCAATGCATCGCCTTCTTTTCCGTGGACTACTGACCCAGGCCTTTTGCCATCGCCTTCGTGAGACTGCCTTGGGCGTCGTCATCTTTGAGTGCCCAGAAGAACGCGCCGCCCAAACCTCCGGGAACTCGGTTCTGGACGTAGAACATTTTGACGCTCACCGACCTGTGTGTGTCGTAAGTCCAGAAGGTCTGCGTTGCCGCATCATAGGCCCACTGCGCCTCACTGATGGGATCGAAGTAGTGCTGGAATCCCGTCTGAGCGACCAGCGTTCCGTAGGTTGCGACACCATCGGTTTGCAGAACGTCTCCGGCAGGAGAGGGAGCGGGCCCGGTGGAAGTTTGATACAGCCCGTGATTAGTACTCGGAACACCGGTCCAGCCGCGCCCGTACATCGGAACGCCCAGCAGGATTTTGCGTGCGGGCACACCGGCGGCAAGGTAGGCAGCGATCGTGTCTTCATCGTCGAAGCCTTGCCCGAACGAAGGATCCTTCGGACTGTCATACAACGGCGACGCGTGATTGGTGGTCGTCTCCCACGTGCCATGCATGTCGTAGCCTTGTACATTTAGGAAATCCAGTTGCCTGGCGACCTTGGCTAGTTCGATGTTCGAATAGTTCTGGGAGCCGGCGGGCGCAAAGATCGAAAGCAGGTAATTTGCGTCGTTCTCTTCTCCGAGAGCCTTCAACTGCTTGCGAAACTCCTTCAACAGTAGCGTGAAGTTCCGTGTGTCGGTGGCGGTGGGGAATTCCCAGTCAATATCGAATCCATCGAACAGGCCAGCCGCCGAGATTCCCGGCGCAACGTTACCCTTGATGAAGAGGTCAATACAAGAAGCCACCAGGTGCGAACGCAGTTGGCTCGTACTGGCGGCATAAGAGAAACCCGCAGCGTTGGCGGCGGAGGCTCCTCCCAGAGAAATCATCACCTTCAAGTCCGGGTGCAGCTGTTTCAACTGCAATAATGCCGCGAAGTTGCCGAACAGAGGGCCGGTGTAAGGCAAGCCATTCACGCTGGGAAGGTACGGCGTCTGGAAGTCAGCCCAGTCGTCGGCAAGATGGCAGGTGGCGTCAGGCGGCCCGGAGACCGGAGCCACGTTACCAAAGGCATAAATAAGGTGCGTAATTTTGTTGGCGACATGGTTCTGCTGCAAATTTGCAATGTTGTAGTTCGCTCCGTAAATACTCCATTCTTCGAAATACCCCGCCAGGATTTTCCTCTTGTCTTCTGTGGGCGCTACCGTATCCTGCGCTACCAAGGTTAGGGAACTCAGAACCAAGCTCATCGTGCATGCCAAAGAAAAACAAAGACGCTGCTTCATCGGAGTGACTCCTGCACTGCGAAATACGCACGCGCAAAGTATAGACCTATCGGGGCACTGGAAGCGTATAGGCAACAATTTTTGAATGCGCTGGACGAACTCAGTCGGACCACTGAAAACAACAGTTACACGCATCAGCCCTTAGTCAAAATACTTTTCCTCATGCTGCTCTGTGACTTCTCTCCTCTTAAGTTGACATCAGGCACTTAGGGCGTCAGTTGGAAGCCAAGTTGTTTGACGGTGGCCGCCAAGCGTCCGATGCGCTGCTGGCGGTAGCGGTTTTCGTATGCATCTGCGCCTTCGTCGACGTAGGGCTGGCCCCATCGTAGCAGCCGGTAAATCAGAGTAGCCAACTTCCTAGCGGTGGCGAATACGGCAACGTCGCCGCCGGGCCGTTGCGCTAGCTTGCGATAGTATGCTCCCAGGGCGGTGTGGCTGTGGCGTAGGGAGAGCGCGGCCATACGCAAAGCAGCCGCGACTCGCGTACTTGCGCTGTTCCGCTTTTTCTTCCCGACGGGCTTGCCCCCGCTGGTCGGCACACGCGGTGCCAAGGTAACGTGGGAGACGAACTGCTTCTCTGTGGGGAATCGGCTCAAATCGGGACCGTATTCGCTGAGCACCATCGCCACTCTCCGCCACCAGGTTCGCCTTATCCCGCACCAACGTGCGCAGCATGCAAATCGCTTCTTCCGGCCGGAACGAACCCCGCAGCAAGCCGCAACTGTGCAGCCGTTGGATCCACTCGCAATCGGTCGGGTCCGATTTCTTGTCCCGTCCCGGCACCCGCGCCAGCTGTCGTGTGTCCACCAGCAGCACCTGCAGACCTTGCGCTTCCAGCACCTCGTGTGGGGCAATCCAATAGACCCCCGGTGCTTTCCATGGCCACCGATTCGACCTGCCGCGCTTTGCGCCACTCCGCCATGCGGATCAGTTCCCCTGTCGTTGCTCCAAAGCTGGTTACTTCTCGATCACTTCCCTCCAACGTCGGAGCGCACATCCAGTGCCGCTCGCTCCCCAGATCGATTCCCGCTACATTCCGTCGAATCACCGGTAAGCCCTGAAGCTGCCGTCGGCTGCTATCTGAGGTCTCCCTTTCCTCTCTTCCTGGCATCGTGATTTACCTTTCTGAACACGCCCGCCGAGGTTGGCCGTTTCTGATTCTGCTCTAGGGGAGAACCACGAAGGCCTCGCCAATGTTCAATCGCCTTCCTGGAACCACGCTCACTTAGCGGCATCTTGCACGAATGCAAACCAGGTCGTAACTGCGGTCGCGCTCTCTTGCACGATACCTCGGGCACGCGGAAAGTCACAGATTATTCAATCCGGCGCCAGCCGGTGGCCCGGCTCACTTGTGACACCTGGTTTCATCAGTTGATTTCGTCAGTTGACAATTTCCTGTCGAAAGCACATCGGCGTAAAAGGTTAAGCATGTGGATCCGGGCCGCAGAACCCTCGCCAACCTCAACATAACGGCGGAAGGCATATCTATTCGGTGGCCATTCTTCCCTGGCCACGAACCTCAGCTTCGAGGATCCCGGAGGTTTGATCAGCATCAATGCGTGTTGCATGCGGCTGACGTGTATACTTCCTCCTAATAGCTTGGGCTTACCTACACCCTGTTAATGAACACTGCAACAGCAACGCCAGAACTGTCTGCGAAGAGCAGCGCAGCAACCCTTCGATGGTCACTTGCGTTCAGACTCGCCGAGTGGCGTTTGAGTTGGTCCGGCGCGCCTGAGCTTTGGTCGTCGGTGGTGTTGATTTTGCTGCTTGCATCGTGCTGGGCTCATGCACAAGCGGATGGCTCACAGCTTGGCTCCATCCAGTTCACGAATGTCGCGGCTGCGGCCGGGATCAAGTTCGCTCACTACCGGGGAAACGACGGAATCCCCATTAACCGCGAGATTTTCGGTCCGGGGATCTGCGTGGCCGATTTCGACGGCGACGGTTTCCAGGACATCTATTTCGTCAACGGCCGGGACCTTTATGGGCGCGGTATTTCGGCTCGCAACGCCCTGTATCGTAACAACGGGGACGGAACCTTCAGCGATGTCGCCGAAAAAGCGGGTGTGCCGGGCACGGGCTATGGTTTTGGTTGCGTCTGGGGAGACTACGACAACGACGGGTATCCGGACTTGTTTGTCACGCAGTACGGCCGCAACGTTCTTTACCACAATAACGGGGACGGAACCTTCACCGACGTCACCGACAAGGCAAGAGTGGCCGGTACAGAATCGGGCACACTCTTTCATAGCAGCGCCACATTCTTTGACTACGATCGCGATGGCCGCCTGGATCTGTATGTCGGGGGGTACGTGAATCTGGATTCAGGCCCTCGCTATTGTGTTTTCGCCGAAGTACGCACGAGTTGTCCGCCGGTTGCTTACAAAGGCAGCGCGAATATTCTCTACCACAACAACGGCGACGGAACGTTTACAGATGTAACGTCCTCGTCAGGAATCTCTAAACCGCAGGGCAAGAACCTTGCCGTGGGAGCCGCCGACTACGATAACGACGGCTGGCCGGACCTGTTCGTCGCTAATGACGGACTGCCCGCCTACCTGTTCCACAACGAACACAACGGGAAGTTCACCGAAATCGGGATGGACGCGGGGATGGGCGTGGCTGGTCTCGGCAATACCATGGCAGCCATGTGCATCTCCCTGGGCGACTACGATAACGATGGCTGGCTCGACCTCTTTATCTCTGACTTTCAGGGATCTTCTGACCACGTCTTCCACAACGACGGCAAGGGCGGGTTTTGGGATGTCAGTCATCAGGTACGCATCGCCGGTCCCACGTTCAACGTGCTCAGTTTCGGCGGAGGTTTCTTCGACTACGACAATGACGGCTGGCTCGACCTCTTTATCGCCAATGGCCACGTGTATCCGGAGGTCGAAAATGTTCAGGCCGGTACTTACTTCAAGCAGATCAATACGCTCTTTCACAACGACGGAAGGGGCAAATTCGTCGAGACAACCAAGCTGGCGGGAGATGGTTTCAAGACGCCATACGTCGGCCGGGGAGTCGCCTTCGCAGACCTGGACAACGACGGTTTTGTGGACGTTGTTGTTGCCAATAACGGAGACCCCCCGTTGCTGCTGCACAATCGTGGAGGGAATGGCAATCACTTCGTGAATTTCCGCCTGATAGGAACCAAAAGCAATCGCGATGCGATGGGTGCACGGATCCACATCGTGGCGGGCGGACTGTCGCAGATACGCGAGATCGCTGGAGGTGGAAGCTATCTCTCGCAGAGCGACTTGCGCGCCAACTTTGGGCTTGGCAAAGCGGCGCTAGTGCAGACCGTCGAGATCACCTGGCCCAGCAGTCAAAAGCAGGTCTTTCACGACATCGAAGCAGACAAGTTTTATTTGATCGAAGAAGGCCGGGAGACCATGGTTCTGCAGAGATTTTCTCGCAAGCTTTCCAGCCTTGCACCAAGGCCTCAAGGCCTCTCTGCGAGCGAACTCCACACCTTCGCAGCGGAAGAAGCCGTCTTAAAGGGCATCCTCCCATAACTGTCATCCGGGGCCTGCGGCCCGCGAAACCACATGAAAATTTCTCAGAGCCAAGCCATAATCCACGATGGCTCGGAGCGGCGAGATTGATTCAACAGTGGAGAAGCCGAGGCCGTATAACTGTCTGATCCGGAGCGTGCGTGATAGAGCGAATAAATGGTGCGTTGTCTGTCCCCCTGTGGGAGCGGCGATAGCCCGAGACCCTGCTTAATGTAATCTCCAGCACGCTCTCCGCTCCCGCCAGGAGGAAGCCTATGGCGTATAGGATAGCCGGAATTGACGTCCACAAAAAGAAGCTGGCTGTAGTTGTGGTTGACGTCGAAGTCGACGACGAATACCAATTTGAGCGACGCTGGTTCGGAAGCAACCCGGAGCAGTTGCAACGGCTGGCGGAGTGGTTTGTCGAGCAGCGGGTCGAGGAAGTGGTGATGGAATCCACTGCCCAATACTGGAAACCGCTCTGGAGCGCACTAGAACGGTACTGGAAACCGAGCTGTCAAAATCGGGAAGGTGCCGGGAAAATGTCGGGAACACTCCATCTGGCGCAAGCCTTGTCCAATCGCGGACGGCGCGGGCGCAAGAAAGACTTTTGGGACGCGGAACGTTTGGTGAAACGCTTGGTTTCCCAGGAGCTGACTTTGAGCTTTGTGCCCGATACCGAACAGCGACTGTGGAGGACACTGACACGCACAAGGTATCAACGGACGCGGGACAAAGTACGCCTGCAGAATCAACTGGAGGCACTACTGGAAGAGGCGCATATCAAATTATCCAGTCTGGTCTCGGATCTGTTAGGGGTCAGTGCGCGTCGTATGCTGCATGCGCTAGCCGACGGAGAAACCGATCCGGCGGCTGTGGCCGCCCTGGCGGATAAGCACTTGCGAGCCACCCCGGCGCAGTTGTGCGACGCGCTGGGCGCCTGCACCGGACTCAACCCGGTCTACCGCCGCCTTGTAAGATTGGCGCTGGACGACTTGCAATTAATCGAGCAGCAGATCGGCCAACTGGACCAGGAGATCGCGAGTCTGCTCCGCGAGCATCAGGATGCGGTCCAACGGCTAGCGGAAGTTCCCGGTTTAGGGGTCGATTCGGCGCAACAGATCATTGCCGAGGTGGGTGCCAAGGCAGCGACCTTCCCCTCCGCCAAGAATCTCGTCTCGTGGGTCGGAGCAAGCCCGGGAGATGATGAGACCGCAGGCGTGAACCGCAGCAAACGCTCGCCGAAGGGCAACCGTCAAATGCGCCGCATTCTCAATCAAGCTGCCAATGCTGCCGTCAAACACAAAGGAAGTATCTTCGAGATCGTCTATCGGCGTTTCGTGCCACGTCTCGGCCACAACAAAACGATCGGAGCCATTGCGCATCGCCTCTGTCAGTTGATCTGGATTATTTTGCACAAGCGCGTCCGCTATGAGGAACGCGGCCCCTCAGTATGCGAAAAAGCTAAGCGAGCCCGCACTTCGCGAATGATCCGGACACTCCGAACCCTTGGCTACCGAGTCGAACCGGCAGTGATTCCAGCATGAGGAGGGGATTTTCGACCCTGTCATCCGGGGCCTGCGGCCCGCGAAACCACATGAAAATTTCTCAGAGCCAAGCCATAATCCACGATGGCTCGGAGCGGCGAGATTGATTCAACAGTGGAGAAGCCGAGGCCGTATAACTGTCTGATCCGGAGCGTGCGTGATAGAGCGAATAAATGGTGCGTTGTCTGTCCCCCTGTGGGAGCGGCGATAGCCACGTGAGCCTGTATATGCAACTCGCGGCATGCTCTCCGCTTCCCGCCAAGGAGAAAGCAATGGCTTATAGGATAGCGGGAATCGATGTGCATAAAAAGAAGCTGGCGGTGGTGGTGGCGGACGTCGAAGTAGAAGAGGAATACCAATTTGAGCGACGCTGGTACGGTAGCAACCCCGAGCAGTTGCAACGCTTGGCAGAATGGCTAGTGGAAAAGGAAGTGGAGGAAGTGGTGATGGAATCCACGGCGCAATATTGGCAAGGGGTTTGGGGAGCGCTAGAACGCTACTGGCGGCCGATCCGCCAGAAACGGGAAGGTGCTGGCGCGATGTCGGGAAAGCTGCATCTAGCACAAGCGCTATCCAATCGTGGGCGGCGAGGACGGAAAAGGGATTTTCCGGATGCCGAGCGACTGGTGAAAAGGCTGGTAGCCCAGGAACTAGTCCTGAGCTTCGTGCCGGATCCGGAACAGCGTCTGTGGCGCACGGTAACGCGCCGCAAGCTGCAAATGACCCGTCTGCATGTACGGATGCAGAACCAACTCGAGAGCTTGCTGGAAGAGGCCCATATTAAGTTGTCTGGCTTTGTCACAGACCTGTTGGGCGTTAGTGCCCGTCGTATGCTGCAAGCGCTCGCGGACGGAGAAACCGATCCGGCAACTCTGGCCGCCCTGGCGGATAAACGCTTGCGGGCCACCCGGGCCCAGTTGTGTGACGCGCTGGGCGCTTGCACCGAGCTCAACCCGGTCTATCGGCGTTTGATCAAGATGGCGCTTGCGGAATTGCAATTCCTAGAGCAGCAGATTGCTCAACTCGAACAAGAGATTGCACATCTGCTCCGTCCGCATGAGGATGCGGTGAAGCGACTGGCGGAGGTGCCGGGCCTGGGAGTGGATTCGGCCCAGCAGATCATTGCCGAAGTCGGACCCACGGTTGCCACCTTTCCTTCCGACAAGCAACTATGTTCCTGGGTGGCAGTATGCCCGGGGGACAACGAGAGCGGGGGAGTGAACTACAGCCACCGTTCGCCGAAGGGTAATCGCCAGATGCGGCGGATTCTCAATCAAGCTGCCAACGCCGCTGCGCGGACTAAGGGAAGCACTTTCGAGATCGTATATCACCGCCAGGTCACGCGCATGGGACATAATCAAGCCATCGGAGTGATCGCCCATCGGCTTTGCCAGCTAATCTGGATTCTTCTACACCGGAAGGTACGTTATGAGGAACGGGGCCCAGCGGTGACGGAGAGGTCGAAGCGCAAGCGCACGGCGAGGATGGTTCGCGAACTTCTGTCCCTCGGCTATCATGTCGACCCGCCCACCCTTCAACAGAACACTTCAGCATGAAGAGAGATTTTCGAGCCTGTTGAAAACATCGCGATTACACTGACCCTCACGCTGGCTCTCACGGCCGGGAGCGCGAAACTCGCGTTGAAGGTTTGCGGCGAAACCACCATGCGCGGAGGTGTTGGCCCGCAATGAACGCCCTTTCGAAGTACCACGACTGGCTGCCGGCTTCGTGGTGCAGGCTGGCATCGCATCCCGAGACGAATTCGAGTTCTTCGGGGATGGCCTCCACATGTAAGGTTGCTCCCAGTGTGGCCTCCTCAAGATCGGTTACGTCGCAATACTGTTCGGGCACGGTTAAGCCGTACCTCCACGTAACCTGGCATGCGGCTTTCTCTCCGGCCTTGACCGGCTTGAGACTCAGGGCTGGCAAAGCACTGCGGGGAACTCGGGTCACGCCAAGCGCGTCTTCGACCTCCACCATGGAGGCGAGGTTCTCGTCAGAAAACGTGTAGGTTTTTCTTCCGGCAATTCCGTATTCCAGGAAGCGAACCTCCGGCTGAAAAAAGGTCTCGGCGGTCAATTCCGGCGCATAGTCGCGCACTGCTTCCGAGTAATTTCTGATCTCGTAACGAACTTCGACGTTCACCTGGACACGTCCGTCCTCGGGAGTCGAAAACGAATAGCTTTTTACGTAGTGATCTCGCACCAGGTCTGTGGAAACAACATCGCGAACCAGCCCCTGCATTTCGGCAGGCAGACCTCTTCCTACCAACGTTTGCGCCAGACCGTCAGAGATTCTTTCCACCAGCAGCTTGGCGGAGAAGACGTCGAAAGCGATCCCCAAAATCATGGCGACGATCAATGCGTCCGCCAGAAAATAGACCAGCTCGTTGGCAGGCCACCAGTACGGATACTTCACCCGCGCAAGCACACCTGCTGCACCAGCGAGGAGAAACGGCAGGAGCAGCCGGAAATGATCTTTGAGTGACAGCGCATAAAAACGTCGCCGGGTGGGGATGCGGTCCTTCGCCGCAACGGTCGTGGGAGCCGCGCGTTCACTGGCTTCTTCCACGCTCAGAATCTCGATCGGGGGCATGGGATTACCTCAAAGTCCGGTTTGGATTATCAAAACTGGGCTGCAATACGAATGCCAGTTCTCTCTGCACGGAGATACACAAAGGCTTTTCTCGTCTCCGTGCAGGCTGCCCGAACGGAAACGAGGAATCGGAAAATATCGTTGCTAGCAATGCTCTGAGGTGCAAAACGAAAACTCCGCGCATGCTGGCGTACCCAATTCGCCGTTGGCCAGAGTTTGGTGAAGCGTTGGTTTGATGGTGTTGGGAATTGAGTATACAACCCGGGCAGCCGGGCTACAATCGCCTAAGTTTTGCGTAAGTTTTGCGGTGGCGACTGCCTAACTCGGCGCTGGATCGTCTTCTCCTCCGCTCACTACAAAGACGTCGAGCTTCGCTCGACGGACAGCCGAAGGCGGCTGGCTCCACATACACCTAATTCATCAGCTCCACAGGCGGTCCCACGAGCGCTCTTGATCCCACTGGGTGGTGGGCTCGAAATATCCGGTGCCGGGGGTGAGGTGCTGGCGCACCACGTCTTCATTCAGGGTCACGCCGAGGCCGGGGCGGTCGGGCACTTCGATCCATCCGTGATTGACAATCTGCGTTTTTACGCTCTCCTCGATTAGCGAGGACCACCACGGCACGTCGAGCGAGTGATTTTCGAGCGCCAGGAAATTCTGCGTGGCGGCGGCACAGTGCACGTTGGCCATGCAGGCGACCGGGGTGCCGGCGAAGTGCATCACCATGGGGACGCCGAACTCTTCGGCCATGTCCCCGATTTTGTGCGTCTCCAGAATGCCTCCGGAGGTAGCGAGGTCGGGTTGAATCTTGGCCACCGCGTGCCTTTCGCACAAGACGCGGAAAGCTTCCTTCAGATAAATGTCTTCTCCGGTCAGGATCGGCGTCGGACTCTGCTCTGAAATTTCTTTCAGAAGGTCGGTGTACATCCATGGAATGACATCTTCCATCCAGGACAAATTGTATTTCTCGTAAGCTTTCCCCAAGCGGATGATCGACTTCACTCCGAGATGCCCGAGATGATCCATGGCGAGAGGGATTTCCATGCCGACTGCGTCGCGCACGGCGGCGACATACTGCTCGAGCATCGCGATGCCTTTATCCGTCACCTCCATACCCAATAGCGGATGAGGAAGCTGGTTGGCCTGCCATTGATTCAGGTCGGTGGCGTTGGTGACAGTGCCGGCAGTGTCGGAAACCATCTCGACGCCCAAATCCATCTTGAGCCAGGTGAGGCCCATGACTTCCTTGCGTTCTTTCATGCGCTGCGCGTAGATTTTTGGATCCTTCGATTCAGTGGTGTCCGCATAGACTCGAATCTTGTCGCGGAACTTGCCGCCGCCGATCAGCGCGTACACGGGCGCGTTGTAGACTTTGCCGGCGATATCCCAGAGAGCCATTTCGATGGCGCAGACTCCGCCGCCCTGGCGCGCGTGTCCGCCAAACTGCTTGATCTTGCGGAAAATCTTGTCGACTTGCAGCGGATTCTCGCCCAGGACCCGGCTCTTGAGAAACAACGCGTAAGTGGGGCTCGCGCCATCGCGGACTTCGCCCAGTCCGTAGACTCCCTGATTGGTATCGATGCGAATGATTGGGCACGGGCTCGGGCCCGGCTTCACTACCGTGGCCACACGCAGGTCTGTGATCTTCAGCGTCGAGGGACTCGAGTTTGTGTTGACTGCCTTGGGGTACGCCTCCGTGGAGTCGGCCAACAGGGCTCCGCCGATCGCGATGGCAGAGGTCTTCAACAGATCACGGCGGCCTAACGATGTCCAACTCTCTTTGCTCATGAGCATAGAATTGTAAGCTCGTCAGCGATGGCAGATGTCGAAAATCCATCGACCAAGGAGACTGCGAAATGATCTTCTTCTCGCGTGCGGTCAGGCGCACGGCTGCAACTATCGGCGCGGCTCTGTCGATTTCCCTGGTGCTCGGACCCAGCGCTCACGGGCAGTTGTTTACCTTTCCCAAGCAGGATCTTATCGACTACACGGCGAAGTCTTCGTTCGACAGGTTCCCCGACGGGAGGCCGAAGGTGCCGGATGCACTGATCGAGCGCGCCCGGGATCTTTCATCGGAAGAAGTCTGGGCCACCCTGCACGAGAAGGGCTTCAACAATCAATACGCGGACGGATTTCAGGTGCTGCATCCCGGGAAGACGATGGTGGGGCGGGCCTTCACCGTACAGTTCATGCCGCGCCGCGCCGACGTGGAGGATGTCGCGGAGGCAAAGGCGAAAGAGCGCGGCTTGCCTCGCCTGATCAATCAAACTGCGATCGACATGCTTCAACCTGGAGACGTGCTGGTGGTCGATCTGTTTGGGAAGAAAGTCGACGGCACGATCGTGGGCGATAATCTTTTTTACTACGTGATGAAAGCCACCAAAGGCGGCGGGCTCGTGGTGGATGGCAGCATTCGCGATCTCGATGGATTGGCTGAGATCGATATGCCGGGATACTTCCGTTCGGCTGATCCCACTCCTATTGGCAACGTGATGCTGACCGGGATTAACGTACCTGTGCGGATCGGCGGGGTCACGGTGATGCCAGGCGATCTTGTCGTCGGCGACCGCGAAGGCGTCTACTTCATTCCTCCGCAGTTCGTGAAGGAAGTGCTCGACCGGGCGGATGAGATTCATGTCCATGATGAATGGACGAAAAAGAAATTCGACGAAGGGAAGTACAAATCGTCGGAGATCTACGGATCTCCGAAAGATCCGAAGCTGCAGGAGGAGTATCGGGAGTATCTGAAGAGGAGGCTGGAGGAGATTCGCAAGCAGCGCGGGGAACAGTAGAACTGTCGAGCTTCGCTCGACGGACAGCGGAAGGCGGCTCTCCCCACAAACACCTTTTCTTAGAACTGCAGTCCCAATGCGCTGCTTAGGAACGCGGCTAGCGGTGACATCTTCTGACAGGCGGTGGCGAACGTCGTCATAAATTTGGGGCTGCAGATTTGCGCTTCGGTGAACTCAATCGCCGTCCCTAGGTCGCGCAGCTTGAGGTCTTCTAAGAACTCGTGATCGCAGGGAAATCCTCGCGGGGGGCGCGAGAGTTTCGTCGCATCGTCCCAGTTCAGGAGTTTGCGGACGATACGCCATTCGTTCGAACGTTCCACCATCGCATTGCGGACTTTGAGCAGCCTGGGCGGCTCGGGATGCCAGAGGCCTGATGCGGCGAAACACCCTTTGGGCTCGAGGTGGAGGTAAAAACCCGGTGAGTGCACGTCTTTGCCGCGGTGTGAGAAGCGCATCGCGATATGCGTCTTGTAGGGGCGCTTGTCCGGCGAGAAGCGCGTGTCACGGTAGATGCGGAATAACGATCCTCGCGTGGAACGCGGATCAGCCACGAGATAGGGCGAAATTTCGAATAAGGGCGCTGCGAAATCCGTGATGAACTGCATCGCGGGCTGGTGAGCTATGGCTTCGTATTCTTCTTTGTGAGCCTGAAACCATTCGCGGTTGTTGTTTCGTTTCAGGCGAGTGAGGAAGCGAAAGAGGTCGGGAGTAAAGTACGCGGGCATAGGATGAGTTCCGAAGTTGCAATTCTAACTGAAAGCGAAAATCATCAACCACGAAGGACACAAAGGTTCACGAAGGAAGACCGGATACTCCTTCGTGGTCCTGCGTGCCCTTCGTGGTTTACGTTCTTTCCCGCGTTGCTATTCTTTGGGCCCGCACGATAAGATACCTCGTACACGCTTCTCCGCTTCTATCCCAGTAACTTTTTTGACGGCACCCCGCGGGTGAGGAGTGTGCGAACCCGGGAGCGGCGCAGCCATGCGCCGGCCGAATTCCCCTGACGGAGCTGGACTTGAAAAAAGGCACAACCGCGGTGATCGTTGGCGCCCAGTGGGGCGATGAGGGCAAAGGAAAGATCGTTGACGTATTGTCGGAGAGCTTTCAGGTGGTTGCCCGCTATGCCGGAGGACATAACGCCGGCCACACCGTCATCATCAATGGCAAAAAGTTTATTCTCCAGCTCGTGCCGTGCGGCGTACTTCGCGCCGGCTGCCGCAGCGTGATCGGCAATGGCGTGGTGCTCGACCCGCTGGCGTTTCTGAAAGAAGTCGGGGCGCTGCGCGCGGCCGGTGTGCAGGTTGATGGGAATTTGTTTGTCTCGAATCGCGCCCAGGTGATCCTGCCCTATCACCGCATGATCGAACTGGCGGCGGAGAATGCGCCCGGACGGGTGAAGATTGGGACGACGTCGCGCGGGATTGGCCCCGCGTACGAAGACAAGATGGGGCGGCGCGGGCTGCGGGTGGCCGACTTACTCGATCTGCAGCTGCTGAAGAAGCACATCGAGAATGCGGTGCGCGAGAAAAACATGATTGCGCACGCGCTGTTCAACTCCGAGCCGCTCGATGCCGACAAGATGTATACGGAATACGCGCAGGCCGCGGGAAAGATTGCGCCGTTTGTGGTGGATACTGCGGTGCTGCTGAATCAGGCACTGACGCAGGGCGAGTCGGTTCTGTTCGAAGGCGCGCAGGGGACGATGCTCGACATCGATCACGGGACGTATCCATTTGTGACGTCGTCAAGCGCGACGTCCGGCGGAGCTGTGATCGGCACCGGCGTGGCCCCGAATGCAATCAAGTCTGTTATCGGCATCACCAAGGCGTACTGCACGCGCGTTGGTGAAGGGCCATTCCCGACCGAAGATCATGGCGATGCGGGCGAGAACCTGCGCAAGCGCGGGAATGAATATGGCGCGGTGACGGGGCGTCCGCGGCGCACGGGGTGGCTGGACCTGCCGCTACTGCGCTATTCGGGGATGATCAACGGCACAAACTGGCTCGTCGTGACGAAGCTCGATGTGCTCGACGACTTGGCGGAGATCCCGGTGTGCATTGGGTACAAAATCGACGGGAAAGCAACGATTGAGGCGCCGGCACAGGCAAGCGGCTACGAAAAGATCGAGTGCATATACGAGAAGGTGCCAGGGTGGAAGACTTCGACCGAGGGCATTACTGCATACGACAAACTTCCCAAACAGGCGCGCGCCTATCTGGCATTCGTGGAGAAAGAATCGGGAGCGAAGGTGGGGATGATTTCGACCGGGCCCGACCGAGACCACACCATCCTGATGGACGACTTTATTACTGAGTTGAAGGTGGCCGCAAGAAAAGCCTAGAATTGCTCTCCCCGGCTCACCCTCAGCCGTGGGGAAGGAGCAAGCGATGGTGGTGTTGGCTGTCACCTGGATGGCGAAAGTTGGACACGAAGCAGACGTTGCCGCAGTTCTCGGAAAATTGACCGAACACTCCCGCAAAGAACCGGGATGTGCAATGTACCAGGTGCACCGGCACAAGACCGAACCGCGCCGGTTCTTCATCTACGAACAATATAAGGACGATGCCGCGCTGGAAGCCCATCGTGCCGCGCCGCATTTTTTGCAGCACGCGAAAAAGGATCTGCCCAAATTCGCGGATCGCGTGGAAGGACACTTGTTCGAACCGCTGGGCTAGCTTGTCTGTGTAGGGGCGGACACCTTCGTCCGCCCCGCCAGCAAAGCGAGCGTGCGACAGCATGAAACATGCCGGAGTCTTCATCGCCCCCAGCCGTCCTCATTGCGCTTCGCTCAACCCCGGACCAAGGCGTCCGGGGCTACATGTTCCTAGTCAGATTATTGCGGCTTCTTAGCTTCTGCAGGCTTCGATTCAGAAGACGCGCCTCGGCTGTACACGATGCTTTTGCTGGCGCCGTCGCAACCTCCTACGACTTTGCCATCGCCTTCCTTGCCTTTATCAACGACGTCGAGCGTGTAGGAGGTGACGCCCTTCGCGTCGAGTTTCTTGCTGATTTCAGCTTTGAGGTCTTCGCAGGATTTTCTTGCGGGAGCCGGCTGTTCCGTCTGGGCAAAACCGTAGGTACACACAAAAAGCAGAGCAGCGGCCACTGTCCACGTTTTCATGATGATCTCCTCGCTTTCGAAGCGCAGTATAAATAGTAGGCGCGGGCGAGAATTATTACGAGGGTAATCCGGCAGTAACTACTTCGGAGCTTTGTCGATTATCAATTCGCCGCCGGAGGCATAGCTTTCCTTCGACACTTCGTGGAACGCGATGACGATACCTTCACGGCGGGCGCCCGCTTCTTCTACCAGCGCGTCGGTGATGCGTTTGGCGATCTTGCGTTTCTGGTCGGCGGTGCGGCCTTCGAGCAGCGTTACTTGAACCATTGGCATAAAGGAAGTTCTCAGTTGTCAGTTCTCAGCAAAATCGCTCTCGACCTCAGCGACTGAGAACTGAGTACCGAGAACTGACAACTACTTCGCCAATTCGTAGCCGGCGAAGAAGAAGCTTAGCTCGAAGCGGGCCGTGTCTTCGGCGTCGGAGCCGTGAATCGCGTTGAACTCGATGTTGGTCGCCCACTTTTTGCGGATGGTGCCTTCCTCGGCGTTAGCCGGGTTGGTGGCGCCCATCAGCTTGCGCAGGTCGGTGATGGCATTCTCTTTTTCGAGCGCGAGCGCCACGATCGGCCCGCTTGACATGAAGTCTGTGAGCGAGTTGTAGAACGGGCGGCTGGCGTGCACGGCGTAGAACTGCTCGGCCTGATGCTTGGAAATCTGCAGCATCTTCATGGCGAGGATGCGGAAGTTATTCTTCTCGAATTGTTCGATGATGTCGCCGATGGCATTCTTGCGTACGGCGTCAGGCTTAACGATGGTCAGCGTGCGTTGCAAAGTCTTCATTCGGTCGTTGGTCCTTGGTCGTTCGTCGTTATTTATAGAGACGTTGCTTGCAACGTCTCTGCTAGCAGAGGCCTTTACCTTGGTAGTGAGAAGAGACGTAGCGAGCTACGTCTCTACGCATTACACGCTCACTCCGATTGCTGCGGCTAGGGTTTCGCCGATCGCGGCTGGGGATCTCGCTACCTTGATTCCGCAAGCTTCCAGCGCTTTGATCTTCTCCGCGGCGGTTCCCTTCCCTCCGGAGATGATGGCGCCGGCATGGCCCATGCGGCGGCCGGGAGGCGCGGTCTGGCCGGCGATGAATCCGACGACCGGCTTCTTCATATGAGTCTTCACAAACTCCGCGGCCTGTTCTTCGGCGTTGCCGCCGATTTCGCCAATCATGATGACCGCTTCAGTCTCGGGGTCGCGATTGAACAAGTCGAGTGCATCAATGAAATTGGTGCCGATGATAGGGTCGCCGCCAATGCCAATGGCTGTCGACTGTCCGATGCCGCGCTGCGTGAGTTGATGCACCGCTTCGTAGGTCAACGTGCCGGAGCGCGAGACGATGCCGATCGATCCTTCTTTGTGAATCGAGGCGGGCATGATGCCGATCTTGCATTTGCCGGGCGAGATGATGCCGGGACAGTTGGGACCGATGAGGCGCGAGCGGCGGTCCTGCAGGAATTCCCAAGCTTTGACCATGTCGAGCGTGGGAATGCCTTCGGTGATGCAGACGATGAGGTCGATCTCGGCGTCGGCGGCTTCCATGATGGCATCGGCGGCGAACGGCGGCGGAACGAAAATGACGGTCGCGTTCGCGTCAGTTTTATCGACGGCTTCGCGAACCGTGTTGAAGATGGGCCAGCCTTCGTGAGTCGTGCCACCTTTGCCGGGCGTCACGCCTCCTACGATTTTAGTGCCGTAGGCCGCGCTGGCTTTCGCGTGGAACGTGCCTTCGCGGCCGGTGAGGCCTTGGACGATTACGCGCGTATCTCGATTGACTAGGATTGCCATATGAAAAGTACCTCGTTTATTAAAGGCAGAGGCTAGGGATTAGGGGATAGGGGTTAGACGTTTTTCCTAGCCCCTTATCCCTAATCCCTTGCACTTACCGCCATTCTGTGACGCCGGCTGTGCCGCGCGCCGCTGCGACTACTCTATCCGCGGCGTCTTTCATGGTGTCTGTAACGACGAAGTTGAAGCCTGAGTTCATCAGGATTTTCTTGCCTTCATCGACGTTCGTCCCTTCCAAACGCAGGACGATGGGCAGCTTGATGTTGGTCTTGCGCGCGGCTTCGACGACGCCTGTAGCCAGGGTATCCACGCGGAGGATGCCCCCGAAAATGTTGATCAGCACGGCCTTCACGTTTCTGTCGCTGAGCAGGATTTCGAACGCGTGGGCGACTTGCTCAGAGCTGGCGCCTCCTCCGACGTCGAGGAAATTCGCGGGCATGCCTCCGGCGTACTTGATGATGTCCATCGTAGCCATAGCGAGGCCGGCGCCGTTCACCATGCAGCCGACATTTCCATCGAGCTTGATGTAGTTCAGGCTGTACTTGGAGGCCTCGACTTCGAGCGGATCTTCCTCGGTGATGTCACGCAGTTCACGCAGATCGGCATGGCGGAAGAGAGCGTTGTCGTCGAAGTTAATCTTGGCGTCCAGGGCGAAGAGGCGGCCGTCGGTCGTCGTGATGAAGGGATTGATCTCGAGCAGCGAAGCATCGGTATCCAGGAATGCCTTATAGAGGCTGGTGAGGAACTGGACTGCGGGATTGATCTGCTTCGCGCTCAGGCCGAGCTTGAAGGCAATTTTGCGGGCCTGGAAGGCTTCGAGGCCCATGCCGGGGTCGATGTGCTGCTTCAGGATCGCGTCGGGATTTTCGGCGGCGACCTGCTCGATTTCCATGCCTCCAGCGGCGGACGCCATGAAAACCGGTTTGCCTTCGGCACGATCGACCAGGATTCCGAGATAGAGTTCCTTCTCGATGGGCAGCGTTTCTTCAATCAGCAGACGGCGGACGATCCGGCCTTCGGGGCCGGTCTGATGCGTGATGAGTTTCATGCCAAGCATCTTGCCGGCAAGATCGCCGGCTTCGCTAGCAGACTTCGCTATCTTGACGCCGCCGCCTTTGCCGCGGCCTCCAGCGTGGATTTGAGCTTTGACCACGACTCCGGTGGAACCGGAGTCCAGCAATTCTTTGGCGACCGACTCAGCCTCTTCGCGCGAAGTGGCCATCGATCCGCGGGGTACGGTAACGCCATACTTCTTTAAGATTGCTTTTCCCTGATACTCGTGAATTTTCATAACGGTGACTCTTCAGTAAAGACTCGGAGGGACCCTGCTTGCGGCGTCGCGGTGCGGGCAGCAAACTTCTAATTTTATAGAATGGCGGACTGTAGGGCAAACGGCGGCTCTGACTGCAGGCAGGATTCTCACCACAGAGGGCACAGAGGAGCACGGAGGAACTTTAAAGTGGTGCGCCTTCTTTGGCGGACACTGCATCTAAGCTCGACTAGTGCAGCCCTCAGTATATTAGCTCGGGAAAATCACTATGCAGCTCATTTCCCTCAATGTCGCGCGGCCTCGCCTGACTGTATACAACGGCAATACGATCAACACCGGCATTTTCAAGAGGCCCGTCTCTGGCCCAGTTCCGTTGCGGACGCTCAATCTGGACGGCGATCAGCAAGCGGACTTGGCCGTGCACGGCGGGCCCAACAAGGCGGTCTACTCCTATCCTTCGGAGCACTACAGCTTTTGGCGGGAGGAACTGCCGGGGACGAATCTCCCTTGGGGCATGTTCGGCGAGAACTTCACGACCGAAGGCCTGTTCGAACGCGACCTTCACGTCGGAGATCGTCTGCAAATCGGGTCAGCCATTATCGTAGTGCGGCAACCGCGTATCCCCTGCTACAAGCTCGCCGCCAAGTTTCAGCGCAAAGATATTCTGGCGCGCTTTCTGCGGAGCGGCCGTAGCGGGCTCTATTTTTCGGTGGAACGGGAGGGAGTCGTTACCGCTGGAGACTCCTTCGAAATTATCAGTCAGGAAACGCCGGCCATCACGATCGCCGAGATGAACCACATTTTCGCCGGTGATCGGTACAATCGCGAACTGCTGAACAAGGCCATCGCGACTCCGGCGCTGCCAGAGGATTGGCGCGACCATTTTGAAAAAAGCCTTCGCAGCATCCCTGTGACATCCTGATAGCAAACTCCGACCGTTCCTCCGTATCCCAGCGGTGCCTGACGTTCTCCCGTGGCGTTATGCCGTACAATGCGGCCTTAAGCATGATCCTCGACGCCCTCCATCGCCTGGCCTATCACAGCGAATCGCTCACTCGTGGCGAGGCGCGTGAGGTGATGGCCGAAGTATTGACCGGAAGCTGTACCGACTCGCAGATCGCGGCCTTGCTGATCGCGCTGCGCATGAAGGGCGAAACCGTCGAGGAGATTGTGGGATTCGCGGAAGCGATCCGAGCGGCGGCGGCACCGTTACCGATTGAACGTTCGTCCGCCGACGCTCTGGCGGTGAGCGGGACTGGACGCGATGCCCTGCTCGATGAGCCTTTCGATGGAGCGTCTCTGGTGGATACCAGCGGGACCGGTGGCGATGCCAGCGGCACTTTCAACATTTCGACGGCGACTGCTCTTGTGACGGCGGGTGCGGGCGTGCGCGTCGCGAAGCATGGGAATCGAAGCATCAGCTCGAAATGCGGGTCGGCTGATGTGGTGGAGGCTCTGGGCGTCAATATCCAGCTTTCTCCAGAGCGGGCGGCGCAGTGTTTGCGCGAAGTTGGCATCTGCTTTCTCTACGCGCCGAATTTGCATCCCGCGATGAAGCAGGTGCAGGGGGTGCGCCGGGAGTTGCGGATGCGCACGATGTTCAATCTGCTTGGGCCGCTAACAAATCCAGCGAGGGCGAACGGCCAGGTCGTGGGCGTGTATTCATTGGAACTGGTGGAGAAATTGGCCGAGGCTCTGAGCATGTTGGGACTCCGGCGCGCCCTCGTGGTGCATGGGCTGGATGGACTGGACGAGATCACGATCACCGGCGTTACGCGGATTGCCGAGGCGCGTGAGGGCTCGGTGCGGTCGTACGAAGTGGAACCGGAAGAGTTTGGGATGAAACGCGCGACACTCCAGGAAATCTCAGGCGGAGATGCAACCGAGAATGCGGCCACCATTCGCGCGGTGTTGGGTGGCGAGAAGTCTGCACGCCGGGATGTGGTGTTGCTCAATTCCGCGGCTGCGCTCGTCGCGGCGGGGAGGGCGGATCACATTGCGGGCGCAGTCCCGCTCGCTGCTCGATCGATTGACTCGGGGGCTGCGGCAGCTAAGCTGGACGCGCTGGTCCGCTTCAGTTCGTCGCAGCGTTAGGAAACCCTATTCACCACGAAGGACACGAAGGTCCACGAAGGAGAAAATCAGTCTACCTGCACTTTCTCAAGATATTGGGCGATCTGAACGTTCCACGCCAACTCTTTTTTCATGAGATCCCGCAACTGGCCTGAGGCATCGGGTTCGCCATGCACCAGATAGGTGGTTGCTGGCTGATTGCGAAAAGTTCGAAGCCACTGCAACAACTCCGGGGGATCCGCGTGGTCGCTGAACTGCTCGAGCGCGGCGACCTGGGCTCGGATAGGAACGTCGTCTCCGAAAATCTTGACTTCGTCGGCCTTGCTCTTGATGGTGAAACCGCGGGTGCCGGGAGCCTGGAATCCGATGAAGAGGACGAGGTTTCGCGGGTCGGGAAGGCGCTGCGCCAGGTGATGAAGGATGCGGCCTCCAGTGACCATGCCGCTGGACGAAATAATGACCGACGGCATTCTGGCTTCGTTGATCTTCTTGGATTCTTCGGGGGTCGAAGCGAATGTGAAGCCAGGCCATGTGAGTGGAGAGCCGTACTTCCCGATCATGTCGCGGGTTTCGTCGCTGTATTCCTCCTCATGTTTCAGGAAAATTTTGACAGCATTGATCGCCATAGGGCTGTCGCAGAAGACCGGAAGGCGCGGGATCTGGCCTGACTCGATCAGGTGCTTGAGGATGAAGACAAGTTTCTGCGTGCGCTCGATAGCGAAAGCGGGAACGATCACACTGCCACCTCGCTTCGTGGTTTCAGTAATCAGCGACGCAAGTTCCGGTAGCGGATCTTCTTTGGGATGCGTGCGGTTGCCGTAGGTAGATTCCATCACCACGAGATCGGCAGTTTCACCTTCCTGCGGACCGGAGTGCACGACCTTTCCTGGCGCGATTTTGTGGTCGTGCACGCGGCCAATGTCTCCTGTGAAGAGCAGGCGTCGCGCAGTACCGTTGGTGGTGAGTGAGACTTCGGCCATGCATGATCCCAGGATGTGCGCGGCGCGGACGAAGCGGAAGGAAAGCTCAGAGGACAGTTTTACAGTTTCACCCACCTGGACGGGCTTGAAGTACTGCAAGGCGTTTTCGGCTCCCTCAAAGGTGTAGAGCGGCAGGGCGGGGTCGTGCTTGGACTTTTTGGTTTTGTTGTAGAAGCGCGCGTCTTCCTCCTGCAGGTGGCCGGAGTCGGGAAGGATTATGCCGCATAGATCAATGGTCGGCGGCGTGGCGCATATCGGGCCGCGGAAGCCCTCTTTGACTAGGCGAGGAATCCAGCCACAGTGATCGAGGTGCGCGTGGGTGAGGATGATGGCATCGATTTCCTTTGCTGGAATGGGGGTGTCGCGCCAGTTGCGTTCGCGCCATTCTTTTGGGCCCTGGAATAGTCCGCAATCGATCAGGACCTGGAATCCACTTTTACCGGACGGATCGCCGGTGTTGATGAGATGTTTCGAGCCGGTGACAGTACCGGCAGCGCCGAGAAATTGGATGTAGGCCAAGTGCGCCCTCCCGCGAGCGAATAAGGTACCACGGAGGCGCACGGAAAGACGCGATTGGATTCAATGGCGAAAGAAAGTATTTGTCATTTCGAGCGAAGCGAGAAATCTGCTGTCTGCCGGCAGACGGCAGATTCCTCGTCGCTTCGCTCCTCGGAATGACAGGAGTTAAGGTGGCGGGTCGGGGCACCGCGCCCTAGCTCCGTGGTGTGCCTACTTTGAACGTATTGTTCGTCATGTCACTCTCGGGAACGCTGCCATCGTTGACGCGGACTTCTTGTGGGGTGGCCGGCGCCTCCACGCGAAATGTTGCTTTGCTTTTGGCACGCACTTCGATTCGCTTGGTCACCTCACCCCCGGCGAACTTGATGGTGATAGGAACTTCGGCTCCTGCTGTTCCTAGATTGTCGAGGATGATGGTGAGCAGGAATGACTTGGTGGGCGTGCTGGCAGCGAAGGCGGATTCCACTTTGAAATCGGGAAGGCCGCGGTCGTGGTAGACCCAGTCATCGAAGAACCACTGGAGATCGCGCTGCGTCTGTGCTGCGATCAGGCGCGGCATGTAGGAGACGTCTGTGTCCTGCTCGGGCTCGTAGGATGCAATGGCTTTCTTGAGCGCGGCATCGCCGATCATATCGCGCAGCATCCACCAGACGCACATGGCTTTGCTGCGGTAGAGTTGCTCGTTGGTTGTGTTTATCAGAGAACGGCTCTTTTCTTGTTCAGAGTCCAGGGCGGTGGTAGTCGGCTCAATGTGCGCCAGAGCCGTACGGTGTAGTCCCATGTAGTCGAGCGCCGCCTGGCGCCCTTTCTGCTCCTCTAGATAAAGAGCTTGGGCAAAGTGAGTAAGACCCTCCTCGATCCAGGGGCGGAACGAAAGAAAAGAAGCGTGGGTTAACTGGTGGGCGGCGGCGAGGCCGGAGAGTTTGGCATCGGAGTTGGCGAGAGGCGCGAGCAGGAGCGCGCCACTCTCGAAGGGGGCGGCATTGGGGTCGGGGTGGTCCGCCAACTTTGCTTTCTCACGCTGGACTCCAAACCAGTCGGTGATGAGAGGAGATGTCTTTTCCGCAGCGTCGGCGAAGCTGGTGGCGGCACTCTCGTGGCCGGGCAGGTAGCGCACTTCAATGGCAGGACGCTCTAGCACTCGATAGTCGGTCATCACAAAGGTTGGGACATCCAGACGCAGCCGTTGGGTCGCACAGTCCCAGGAAAAGTGCGATATGGCACCCATCGATTCCTTCATTGTTAAAGCGCACGTCACACCGCTGAAAAGAATCTGTGGTGGTTCGGCGATGTAGCTCGTTAGCGCTGCCTGCAAGCGCATATTCGCTCCCGCTTCTCGCTGCCTCCATCTCGCCGTGACTGCGAACAGGCTATCGCCTTCTGAAAGATTCGCCACTTCAGTTGCAATCGGGTACCACGCGACGTAGCCAACTCCACGCAGTCCGGTGAAGTTCTCGTCGATTCGATCCCAGTCTGAGTTTTTGGCAACGTCTTCGGGCGTGTCGATGCGCGTGAGACGTGTCGAATCGAGCACGATTACTCCTTCGTAGGCGATATCGAGGTTGATGGTCGCGTGGGGCGCGATCTCTTGGGGCAAGGTCACGATGGCTTCCGAGAGGCTTCCGGTGTGATCGATGTCGGAGGTGTAGGGCTGGGTTACGAACTGGAGCATCTTGTCGGCGGCTCTGATGGCGCGCCAGTCGAGGGAAGAAGAGATTTGCAGGACGGCGATCTTCTGCGGAGTGGGGGTGTCGTTTCTCAGCGTTATTTTTCCGCGAACGCCGAGGCGGTGCTGCTCGGGTTCAACCCGCATATTTAGATCGTAGTGGGTGATGGAGAAGGCTTCGCGGTCCAGAGAAAAACACAAAACAGAACCACATAAGACAAAGAGGGCGCACAGAGGTTTCACGGCAGACTTCATTCTGTTTCCGATGGGACCTGCAAGGCGCGGCGTTGCCTTACGATCTCGTACAAGACGACCGCGGCGGCTACTGAGACGTTCAGCGACGGGACCTTGCCTAGCATCGGGATCGAGACCAGGAAGTCGCACTTGCGTTTGACCAGGTCGTGCAGGCCTTTGCCTTCTCCGCCCATGACGAGAGCGCAGTCCATGTCGTAGTGGATAGCGTCGTAGGTTTGGATGGCGCGCTCGTCGAGGCCCACGGTCCAGATATTGTTTTCCTTCAGGTCTTCGATGGAGCGCGCGATGTTCGTTACCTTGGCGATGGGAAGATGCTCGCTGGCTCCGGCAGAGGCTTTGGTGACAGTTCCGGTAACAGCGGCCGCGCGGCGTTCAGGGATGACAATGCCGTTCGCGCCTGCGGCATCGGCGGTGCGGAGAATGGCGCCCAGGTTATGGGGATCTTCGACGCCGTCGAGCACCACGATCAGAGAATATTTTCCGCGCTTGGCTGCAATCACGTCTTCAAGATCGTTGTACTGCTTGGCGGAGGTGACGGCGACGACTCCCTGGTGCGAGGCATTCCCGGCCATGCGGTCGAGTTCGGTGCGCTGCAGGAACCGCACCGGGATGCCGACCTTGCGGCAATCCTCGATCAGACGCTGCAGGCGGAGGTCGTGGCGCTCTTTGGCCATACCGACCCATTCGAAGGCGCGGCCGCGGGCCTTAAGGGCTTCGGTGACCGAGTTGATGCCGTAGATAATGTGCATGAAGGGATTAGTGTATCGAAAGTGGTGGAAGAGCGGCGCTTCAGCGCCGCGTTTGTTGCGGGCAGAAACCGGGCTTCAGCCCCTGCGCGGCGTCTCGAAAGCGACCACAGAGGCTGAAGCCCGACGATGTCTGACGCTTATCGCGGCCCTTGAAGGGCCGCTCTTCCACGGTTGCGCCAGCATCCAAACTCTCGGGCCTAGCGTGATTCCTGCAGCACTCGGATGATGTCTGACGGCTCGGGCCGCTCTGTGTAGTCTTCGTTCGCCGAGGCATAGAGGATTGTGGCGTCGCGGTCGAGGATGAAAGTTGCGGGGATTGGGAGTTCCCAGCTGTCGTCGCCATTTGTGAACGGCAGGTTCACGAAGGCTCGGCGATAGATCGCTTCCTGCGGCGCGTTGACGCGATAGGTCAGGCCGAACTGGCGGGCGACCTTGTTGCCGGTATCTGAGAGCAGGGAGAACCGCAATTTGTGTTGGTCGTGCATGAAGAATGACTGCTTCACGGTCTGCGGCGAAATGGCGGCGAGTATCGCTCCGGCTTGCTCGAGTTGCGGGAGGATCAGGTTCATGGCCTCCATCTGGCCGACGCAGAAAGGGCACCATCGGCCGCGGATGAAGGAAAGGACAAGGCGGCCGTGGGCGAGCAGGTCGGAAGAACGAATGATCTTGCCGTTGTGATCCTGCAGTTCGAGTTGAGGGGCCTTCGCGCCGATGGGAAGAGCGTTCACTGCGATTTTTCGGCGCTTTAGTTCAGTGATGGCTTGTGCATGGATGGCCTGCGTTTCCGCAGGAACATACTTCGAGATTAGTTCTTTGCGCTCGGCGTAGATTTCGCGCAGGAGGCGCGTGTCAGTGCCGGGAGACGATTCTTCGAGGGAACGCCACTTCATAGTTGGCCGCGATCACGGTGATGGGGATCCTTCGACTCCGTTGCCGTTCGCTTCGCTTGCGGCAACTGCGCTCAGGATGACAACTCTTGAGAGTCTTGACTGATCGCGAGCACCGACCATTGGCCACTGCTCTTCTACATCCCCGGCATCTTCATCCCCGCCAGCCTTCGTGCGAAGCTCGGCTTGCCCATTTGCTTGAACATCTTTTTCATTTGCGCGTACTGGCGCAGCAGATTATTTACTTCCTGCACGGTAGTGCCTGAGCCGCGGGCGATGCGCTTGCGCCGGCTGCCGTTGATCACCTCGTGGTGATTGCGTTCGTGGGTGGTCATCGAATTGATGATGGCCTCGACGCGGTTGACCTGTTTTTCGTCAACTTGGTCGGCGGCCTTCTGCAATCCGGAGAATGGGCCGATTGAAGGCAGCATGCCGATCAGGTTCTTCATCGATCCCATCTTCTTGACCTGGCGGAGCTGGTCGCGGAAGTCTTCGAGCGAAAAGCCATCGCCGGTGAGGGCTTTCGTCGCAAGTTCTTCGGCTTTCTTCTTGTCGATTTGTTTTTCGGCGCGCTCGATCAGCGAGAGGATGTCGCCCATGCCGAGAATGCGCGAGACGATGCGGTCGGGATGGAAGGGCTCGAGCGCGTCGTATTTTTCGCCGATGCCGATGAACTTGATCGGCTGGCCGGTAACCTGGCGGATCGAGAGAGCGGCGCCCCCGCGGGCGTCGCCGTCCATCTTGGTGAGGACGACACCGGTAAGCGAAAGCTTTTTGTGAAACTCCTCGGCAGAGCGGACGGCGTCCTGCCCGGTCATGGCGTCGGCAACGAACAGGATTTCCGATGGATTCAGCAGCTTTTTGAGCGACTGCATCTCGTCCATGAGCTGGTCGTCGATGTGGAGGCGGCCGGCGGTGTCGACGATGAGCACGTCGCATCCGGTAACGACGGCTTCGCGGCGGGCTTCTTTTACCAGGCGCTCGACCGTGGCGGTGTTGGCTTCGTCTACCTTTCCTTCATAGATCTGGCTTTTGACGGCTTGGGCCACGATTTTCAGTTGCTCGCGAGCCGCAGGACGGTAGACGTCGACGGAGACCAGCAACGGGCGGTGTCCACCTTGCTTAAGCCAGTTCGCCAGCTTGCCCGAGGTGGTCGTCTTGCCGGAACCTTGCAGTCCGGCCATGAGCACGACCGTTGGCGGCTGGGAGGCGAACTTTACGCGTGCGGTGTCTTTGCCAAGCACCTCGACGAGCTCGTCGCGGAGGATCTTGATGACCTGCTCTCCGGGAGAGAGGGCGGTCATGACTTCCTGTCCGACAGCTTTGGCGCGGATCTGCTCGATGAGCTGCTTGACGACTTTGAGATTGACGTCGGCCTCGAGCAGGGCCATGCGGATTTCGCCCAAGGCCTCGTCGATGTTTTCCTCGGTCAGGGTGGCCTGGCCGCGGAGGGTCTTGAAGGCGCGTTGGAGTTTTTCCTGGAGATTCTCGAACATAGATGTATCAGGCTATTTTAGCAGTGAGTCCAGCGTCGGACAGTCTCCTCACGCGCCAAGAGAGCGGATTATTCTTACTCAACCTTTGGTCGTGCAAGTTCGATCCGGTCGGTAGTGCGGGTGTACTGAATACCGCCCATGCGGCCGATCAGGTCGAGCGAATTCCGATCCAGGCGTCCGTCCTTGATGTGCGCATCATTGATATGAATCGAGACAACCTCACCGATCACCAGACTGCTGCTCGTTGGGGCCGGAGAGAAATCGAGAATCTGGTACAGCTTGCATTCGAAACTGACCGGCGATTCCGCGACCCGTGCCGGTCGTACCAGTCTCGAAGGTAACGGGGTGACCTTTGCCAGTTCGAATTCATTGACCGAAGGGTCGTACTCGCCGCTAGTCACATTCATTGGTCGCAACAGGTCGTGGGTGACTACGTTCACCACGAATTCCTTCGTCTCGCGGATATTGCGCAGAGTGTCTTTGGCTTCGCCATAGACCGCCCCTTCCTGCTTGGGCTGGCGTAATCCGGGCGCAAAAGCCAACAAGGGCGGGTCGACGCATATGGCGTTGAAGAAAGAAAAGGGCGCCAGATTGGGATGCCCCGAAGGGCTCACGGTGGAAACCCATGCGATCGGGCGCGGAGCAACGGAATTCAGCAGAATGCCGTAAAGGTCGCTGTGAGAAATCTCGGAAGGGCTGACGTTCATAATCGTATATTTGATGCACCGGAGATAAGTTACGGACCGGCCGCTGGAAATAGAGGTTGTTTATGCGGCATAGCTTATTCGCTCCCGCAGAGATCCCGGCCAATCAAGATGACGTTGCTTTTGGTAACGTAGTTCCCGAGAACATTTCTTTGGCCGCGATTACGGTGTTGCTGTGGATCGTGACCGTGTCTTCGACGTTCTGCGCGTAGCCTCCGGCGAAGGTGACCATGACGGGGATATTGCGCGCACGGGCAACACGAAAAACCAGTTCGTCCCGCTTTTTCAGCCCCTCGATCGACAAGTTGAGCCCGCCCAGTTGGTCTTCCTTATATGGGTCCGCGCCTGCGATGTAGCACAACAGGTCGGGCTCGAACTGGCGCAGGCCGGAGCTGAGGGTGTTATCAAGCCATGCAAGATAGTCGTCGTCGCCAGTACCGTCGGGAAGATCGACGTCGATGGATGAAGGCGGCTTCCACATTGGGTAATTGTTGTGCTGGTGCAGCGAGATGGTGAAGACGTCCCCGGCGTGGGCTCCGCGCATTTTGCCGCGTGGGGCGTTGTCGGGCGGCTGAACTGTTGAGACGGAAGCTGAAGGCAGTAGCGCGCTTGCCGTGCGTGTGCCGGCGAAAATCGCAGCCGTGCCATTGCCTTGATGGACATCACAGTCGACCGTCATGGCGGTGTGGATCTTGTCGTCACGCTGCAGGCGGCGGATGGCGACCGCGACGTCGTGGATCATGCAGAAGCCCTCGCCGTGGTCGGGAAAGGCGTGATGGAATCCGCCGCCGATGCTGATGCTGATCCCGTCGGTCAGGCATTGACGCGCCGCCAGGATCGATCCTCCTGCGGCGAGCCAGAACGCATCGGCCAACTCACGTGAGTAAGGGATTTCCATTTCCATTTCTTCGCGCGGGCTCAACGTGCCGGTCTTCAGCTTCTGGACGTACTCGGGTTTGTGGACCAGGAGAATGTCCTGATCAGTGGCGGGCTGCGGCTCGAGGAAATCTTCTTTGCTGGCAACACCGGTCGAGATCAGCCGATCGCGGATGCGGCGGTACTTTTCGGCGGGGAAGACATGATTG
Organism: uncultured Acidobacteriota bacterium; assembly: GCA_963836945.1. GTDB lineage: Bacteria > Acidobacteriota > Terriglobia > Terriglobales > Acidobacteriaceae > Sulfotelmatobacter. The sequence goes on along the minus strand of CAWILL010000009.1, from coordinate 117,346 downwards.
CCGATGGGGAGGTAGTAGGCGTCGCTGTAGATGAGCTTGAAGGGGAGCATGGCGAAGCCTTTCATCATACGCTCAACACGACGCGCTCAACACGGTGCGCTCAACACGATGTCATCCTGAACTGCGGCGAAGCCCCAGCGACGACCGTACGTCGGCTGGAGCCGTCGATGCCGTGGACGGGGACGCCTGGATGCTTGCAGCGCGGAGGGGTCCCAACAACGACACTTTCGGCGCACGGTCTCGTACGGTCCCTCGAAGGACTTTCCGCCCTTCTCAGGATGACAGCACGTTACGTGACGAGTTGGCGAATTAGTGTTTCTTCGGCTGAACCGGGGCGACCACTGGCCGACGCACAGGGACTATTGCGCCTTTAGAGGGATCGGCGGCAGCGCTGGCACGCGTCAGAACTTCCTGCTGGATGTACTGCACGAATTCCTGTATCTGGCGCTGCATTTCCTCCATGCGTTCGCGCATTTGCAGAATGATCGCCATGCCGGCGATGTTGACGCCAAGGTCACGGGCGAGCGAAAGAATGAATTCCAGGCGGAGGAGATCTTCATCTGTGTAGAGACGCGTATTGCCTTCGGTGCGCGACGGTTTAAGCAGGCCCTCGCGCTCGTAGAGACGGAGGGTTTGGGGATGAATGCCATACATTTCGGCAACAGCGGAAATCATGTAGGCACCTTTGGATTTCCGTTTAGTCATCGTTGTCCTCTATCCGATTCTAGAGCGCACATCAATTTTCCTGCTAGTTCCGGGCTGGTTCCTGCCGCGCAGAATAGCGCCAAACCCAAGCCGCCGAGTGGCATCGTAATCGGCGGAGGTTTCTTATGGACGAAAATAATGCTATCAGTGTAGTGGAAAATCTTATTGAGACGAACCGCGACGGGCAGAAAGGTTACAAGGAGGCTGCAGAGCACGTAAAGCGACCGGACTTGAAGACCTATTTCAACGAGCAGAGCATGGAGCGCGGACGCTTTGCGATGGAATTGCAGGCGGAACTGGCAAAACTGGGAAAGCCTGACAAGAAGGTTTCGGGATCGGCCGGTGGCGCGATACATCGGGCGTGGATCGATACGAAAGTCGCGCTCGGGGGCGGCGACAAGACCATTCTCGAGTCCCTCGAGGCGGGCGAGGACAAGGCCAAGGACACCTACAACAAGGCACTCAGCGGAAACTTGCCAGAGACGGTGAACACGATCTTGCAGCGGCAAGCGGCGAGTGTCCAGCAGGCACATAACAAGGTACGAGACTTGCGGGATCAAGCGAAGGCTGCTGCCTAAGCGCGAGACCTCAGGACTCGAGCAAAGGAACGAGGACCGGATCATCCGGTCCTCGTTTTTTGTTTTGGCTAGGATCAGGCGGCGGGTTGCGGCTTCCGCTTTGGGGCTACTGCCCAGCCTGCCGGCTTGAGCGCGTGGTTGAGAGCGTAGGCGACGAATCCGGCCGCGATGAGGATCATGCCGAAGGCGAAAGAACTCATCCCGAGAATCGACTCATGCTCGCTGCGAAATACGGAGAAACCGAGCAAGAGCATCGGCGGGATGCCGATCGCGATCGCTCCGAAGAGGCCTCCCGGGACCTTGAATGGACGCTTCAAATTCGGCTCTGTGAAACGCAGGACCGCCAAGGCCACGAATTCAAGGAACAGGCTGCTGCCATAGACCAGGATGTCGAGCGTGACCAGGCGCTCGAAACCTAGCAGCAGGCAAGGCATCCAGAAGCAGGCCAGAACGACGATCGTCACCCACGGAGCCTTCGACTTGGGATGCAGCTTTCCGAAAAATTTCGGCAGCATGCCATCCTGCGCCATGGCCAGAGGCAGACGCGAATAGCTCATGACCAGGGCGTTGAACATGCCAAAGCCGCTAATCATTCCGCCGAGGGCAAGGCCGAATCTGAGCAGTGGGCCACCTAAGATCCCGGCAACATCGGCCCAGAAGCCGGTATCCCACGAACTGGCGGGAAGGCCAGTCATCCACATGGCTCCGACCGGAACGATGTAGCTGACGGCAACGATGAAGACGGCAACGAGCATAGCGCGCGGATAGGTCCGCTGCGGCTTTTCAACCTCGGTTGCGATGGTCGACGCGTTGTCCCATCCCATGTAGTTCCACATGCAGATGAGCAGCCCGGTAAGGATGCCGACGTCGGAGTGCGACGGTGTGGTTGCAACCGCAAGAGCTCCAAGCTTAAACGGAGCGATGCAGACGATCGCCAGGAACGGCGCCGACAGAGCGAAGAATAGCCAGAGCGAGGTGTGGGAAACGACCTTCACGCCGGCGATGTTGAGCAGGGCGCAGGCGGCGACGACCGCCATGCCCACGAACAGCCCACGATGCCCTTGCTGAAACCACGGGCAGAGACGGTCCAGGTAGAGGACGAAGAGCGTGGGGTAGATCGCCATGTCGAAGATTGACGCAACGAGCGAGAGCCAGGCTTCCTGGAATCCCCAGAAGTTGCCCATGGAGCGGCGTACCCAGGCGTAATATCCGCCTTCGAAGGGGAGCGCGCTGGAGAGCTCGCCGATCATGAAGGCGGTCGGCAGGCTCCATAGGAGCGGCGTCAGGAGCAGGATCAGGATGGCGCGTCCGTAACCGGCGCCGTGCACGATGTCTTCGGTGCCATAGGTTCCGCCCGACACCATAAAGAAGGTGGCGGCGACCAAGGGCCAAAGCGTGAGGCGGACGAATTTCTTCCGGTGGGGGACGGCGGCGAGAGGTTGGGAATTTTCGAGTTGTTGCCGGCTAGCTGTTGCCAATTTCTATGGCTGCCTCCTCAAGCGACTCACTCTCACCACCGCGTCTCCCTTGGTCTTCCGAAGAAGACATTGCTTCTCGCGGCTCCCGGGTTTGATGCGTTTTCCCGGGCATTTCGGCGAAGTTAGTTCGCAGTTGTGAGATTACGGGAAATTTCCACAGATGCAAGAATTTTTTGAGATTTTTTGCAAATTTTTGTAATGCGGCGGGAGTGGTACGAGAGTAATGGCGTGAGCTTCGGGCTATGAGCTACGAGCAGTGAGTTCCTGACTCGTGCAAAGATTCCTTAAGGTAATCTTCGATGCGATGATGGCAACCTTCTGAGGGAAGTAGAATGCTTTCGCAACGACCGTTGCGCCCTGCTCCGGCCATTCGCGGGAGGAGATCATGTTCGGCCGATTGATCGCTGACTGGGTTTACGGCGGGTTTCTGGCCGGGTTGTTGCTGCTTTTCCTGACGCCTGTCCTAGTGCACTCATGGCCAGCTCCGCTTGTGGCTACGTTTCTTTGCCTTCCGGCCTACATGATTCATCAGTACGAGGAGCACGACAATGACAGGTTCCGGTTGTACGTGAATCAGAAGATTGGAAGAGACGCGCTGTCCCCGTTAGCTGTTTTCGTGATCAATGTGCCAGGAGTCTGGGGAACCGTCGGGATCTCTCTGGCCCTGGCTGCGAGCATGAGCGTTGGCTTCGGGCTGATCGCGATGTACCTGATCGCTCTGAATGGAGCGATTCACGTCATACAGGCGGTTATCGCGCGAGAGTACAACCCGGGACTGGGAACGGCAGTCACATTGTTCGTTCCACTAGGCGGATATGGTATCGCCTGTATCCAGCACGCCGGTGGCGGGAGCCTCTTGGTGCACTTGACCGGTGCGCTTGTGGCGATTGGCATCCATGTCGCGATCATTGTCCACGTATTGCGGAAGTGAGATCTGGTTGAGTTAGACAGCTATCGGGGGACAGGCCGCATCGCCAGAATTCCCTGCCACACTTATCTCGCAGAATGCCGGGTTGGGGTCCTTCGCTCCGGACGACGGAGGTGTGCTCAGAGCGTCAGTTCCCAGGTTTCGGCGACCAGATTTTTGCGGCTCCAGCTGTCGTGCTTCTTCTCTCCGACCAGCTTGAAGCCTGCACCTTTGTAAATGCTGCGGGCGGCGGCGAGTTCGCTTTGTGTCCAGAGCATGATTTTTTTGTAGCGGGCTTCGCGGGCGAAGTGGACGCATTCCTCGACCAGGCGTTTTCCGATCCCCAGGCCGCGGGCTGACGGTTCCACGAGCAACAAGCGGAGTTTGGCAATCGACGAGGACTTCTTAACCAGAAACACCGATCCGACGTTTTCGCCGTTTCTCTCAGCGATCCAGCAACGCTCGCGTTTGGGATCAAGGTTTTGGACGAACTCGGCGACGATTTCTGCGACCAACGCCTCGAAGCGTTCGTCGTAGTGATACTCCTGCCAGTAGAGCTCGCCGTGGCGCTGGACGACCCAGCCCATGTCTCCGGGGCGGTGCTGACGAAGAATGAGAGGCGCTGCAACCGGAGGCGATGGAGCCAGAACGACCTCGATCTCGTGGATGGCGGCCAGCATTTTTTTCTGCTGATTGGGTGAAAGGCGGGCGAGCATGGCGGCCACTTCTTCGCTGGAACGGCGTTCTAAGGGATCGAAAACCTTGTGGCCCTTTGCAGTGAGGGAAAGAAACTGGCAGCGGCGGTCGTCGGGCGAGGGCGCGGTCTTGATCCAGCCGTGCGTCTCGAAAGTCTGCAGCATGCGGCTCACGTAGCCGCGGTCCAGGCCAAGGTTACGGCAGAGGTCTTTGGCCGTGACGTCCTCGCGCTGAGCCAGTTCATAGAGGACGCGCACTTCGGTCAAAGAGAACTGGCTTTGCAGCAGATGCTCCTGGAGGACGCCGATCTGGTGCGTATAGAAGCGGTTGAAGCGACGGACTGCCTGGACGGGATCGTCCGGTGACGAGGCGGGGAGGAGCACCGAAGCTGTCATAGGGGCAGTTTAGCATATTAGTTGACTCAGTCAACTAATATGAATCCGCAGAGGGTGCGACGAAAAACGGGGATTGGGGGAATGACGTTCGTAACGATGCGCGCCTCTTCTGGGGATTGAATAATCAAGGCGGGAGCCGCTCATCATGAAAACTCGTCTTCGTTGCCGATGGTTCCTGGGGATCGCGACGCCGGGATTGACCTTGGTGCTTTTAGCGCAGCTATCAAGTGCGCAGAGTCTGCCGCAATTGGACCAGAGAATTGAAATCGATGCCCCTACCGCTGCGAAGCTGACAGGCGCCTTGTCGGTCTCGGGTGCCGGAGCGAGCACATTACCGCCTGACATAGAAGCCCTGCTTGTGAAACTTCTCCCCGCCTCGCTGAAGGATTCCTGCAAAGAAATGATGGAACTCGACGGTCCGGGGCGTGACCAGGCAATTTGGCACGCCAGGCCACTATATGTGAATGGCCGCGGTGGCGCGTACCGGGCGGTGATTGCTTACCGCTGTGCATTCAGGCCGAATCCGCACTTCAGCCCATTTTTTGACGAAAGACCAGCCTTGTTATCTCTGGGGGCGGGCGCGGCCACGCTCGTAATAATCCCCGTGGACAAGCCCTGCGATCACTGCTCAGATTTATACTCAATGGATTTTGCGAAGCCCCATGCGATCAGCCACGGCGCGTTGACGGAACTGCAGGTTACCAGCACACCTTTGGGCGACGGTCCCGATTCCTTCACCCGGACACAATCTGTTTGGGTCGATGAGGCTCAGGGTCGGGTGGTTCTCCGAGTGGACTCTCGGACCGAAAGTGATACTTACGATGACGAGACCGAGAAGGGATCCCAAAGTGTTTGCGATGCCCAGATGGGATATGCACGCGACGCAACCGGTGACCTCTCTGCCATCGTGACCGTTACGACCTGCACCGAAGACAACGTTGTGAAGCCGAGTGAAACAGTCCGGTATGTATGGGATCCGAAGGCGAAGGTTTTCAGCCGAGGTATGTCCCAGGGTGGTACGCAGGTATCAGTTAAACACTAAGCTGCAGAGTGAAAAAGCGCGACCTATTCCCCTTAAACCTTAGTCCAAAGATCGGCTCTCGGATCTTCTGGATTCAGCTTCGCCAGTTCGCGGAGGAGTTCCTTTGTCCGCTCGTCTCTCGGCATGGAGACGTGGACGGTGATTTCCACGATTTCGTCGCCGCGGACGCCTTCTTTTGTCGCTGACGGGACTCCCTTTTCCCGCAAGCGCAGCTTTTGGCCTGACTGCGTGCCGGGAGGAATCTTCAGCAGAGCCCGGCCATCAATGGTGGGGACTTCTATCTTCGCTCCCAGAGCCGCTTCAGTTGCGCTGACCGGAACGGTGAGCGAGATGTCGTCGCCGTCACGGTGAAAGATCGGATGGTCGCCGGTACGGATGATGGCGTAGAGGTCACCCGGGGCGCCGCCGTGGGCTCCGGCGTTCCCCTTGCCGGGGACGCGGATGCGCTGCCCGTCGCGAGTGCCGGGCTTGATGCGAACTTCAAGCGGTTCGGTGTGCGTGACCGTGCCCTCGCCGTGGCACGTGGGGCAAGTAGTCAGATTCTTTCCAGTTCCGTGGCAGCGCGGGCACTGGACATTGAACTTCATGCGTCCACCGGTCTGGGTGACCTGTCCGGTGCCGTTGCATTCGGGACATTTGCCCGGCGCTTCGAGCGTCCCCTGGCCGTGGCATTGGGGACAGACATCTTGGCGGGTGATGTTGAGGCGCATGACGCCGCCGCGGATCGCGGTCCAGAAGGGGACGTTGACTTGGTACTCGAGGTCGGTGCCTGGCTCCGGACCTTCGTCGGCTTGGGCCGCGCCCCGGCCTCCACCGAAAATTCCTGAGAAAATGTCGCGGAAGCTGCCGCCACCGCTGCCGCTGGACGTGCGCTGTCCGCGTGCGGGATTATTCACGAAATCGGAAAAATCGAATCCGTCGAAATCGAAATGGACGCCGCCCTGATTGCCGCCTTGCGGGGAACTGCCGGGAAAACCTCCCGGGAATCCGCCACTCGACTGGCCAGCGCGCGCGTAAGCTTCCGCCGTCGCAGGATCGATGTTGTCGGAGTAGAAGCCGACCTGGTCGTAGATCTTGCGCTTCTTGGGATCGCTGAGGACTTCGTTCGCCTCGGAAATGGTCTTGAACTTCTCTTCCGCTGATTTGTCGCCGGGATTGACGTCGGGATGATACTTGCGGGCGAGTTTTCGGAAAGCTTTGCGGATGTCCTCCGTGGAGGCGGACTTCTTCACGCCGAGAGTTTCGTAATAATCCTTTTTTGTGGTGGTTGCCATTGAACACGATCTGAACTCGGATTACAGACATAGCGAGTTTAATTCAGAATCTTCCGTCTCTCCTTATCGTCTATGACGACGGTCAAGTCCTCGAAGTCCGGCGCGTCGACGTAGACCGGGATGCGGCGCACTCCCGTGGGAGTTTCCGCAAAGACGAGCCATTTACCCTCCTCATCGGCGAGGTCGATAAAGTAAGTTTCGTTGTTTACCTGGAAGTCCAATTCAATTCCCCCCTGTTTGTGTCCCCAAAATCGTGTCATCCTGAGCGGAGTTGCCGCCCGCGAAGCGGGTGGTAACGGAGTCGAAGGATCTCTACCTGCGAGTGCAGTGTCGGAGGTAGGGATCCTTCGACTGCGTGGCTGCGTCACATTCGCGACGCAGCCACTTCGCTCAGGATGACAACTCCCGAGAGTTACTTCTTGTCTTCTACGTCCACGTACTCGGCGTCAATTACGCCTTCGTCTTTCTTAGCCTGTCCATCGCCGCCTTGGGGTCCAGAGCCTGGCGTTGGGCCTGCACCTGGAGCGCTCTGCGCTCCACCTTGCGGTTGGGCGGCTTTGTACATCTGCTCGGCCAGCTTGTGCGAGGCGGTGGTCAAGGTTTCGCGGGCCTTATCCATCTGCGCCTTGTCGTTCGACTCGAGGGCCTTCTTGGCGTCAGCCAGCGCGTTTTCGACGTCGCCACGTTCGGAACCGGAGATCTTGTCGCCGTGCTCCTTCAGCATCTTCTCGATGTTGTAGACCATCGAGTCGAGCTGGTTCTTGGCTTCAATCGAATCGCGAGCTGCCTTGTCTTCGGCCGCGTGCGCGTCGGCTTCCTTCGCCATGCGCTCGACTTCGTCCTTCGACAGACCGGAAGAAGACGTGATCGTGATCTTCTGGTCCTTCTGCGTCGCCGTGTCTTTCGCGGTAACGTTCAGGATGCCGTTAGCATCGATGTCGAACGTGACTTCGATCTGTGGCACACCCCGCGGAGCCGGCGGAATCCCAGTCAGGTGGAACTTGCCCAGAGTGCGGTTCTGCGCCGCCATCGGACGTTCGCCCTGCAGGACGTGAACTTCCACCGAGGTCTGGCTGTCGGCCGCCGTCGAGAAGGTCTCCGTCTTCTTGGTCGGAATCGTCGTGTTGCGCGGGATCATCGGCGTCGCCACGCCGCCCAGCGTCTCGATCGCCAGCGTCAGCGGAGTCACATCGAGCAGCAGCAGGTCCTTCACTTCGCCCTTGAGCACGCCGCCCTGAATGGCTGCACCAACCGCGACAACTTCGTCGGGGTTGACACCCTTATGGCCTTCGCGTCCGAAGAGCTCTTTCACCAGCGCCTGTATGCGCGGCATGCGGGTCTGTCCACCAACCAGCACGACTTCGTTGAGCTTGCTGGCATCGACGCCCGCATCTTTCATGCACTGTTTGCAGGGACCGACCGACTTCTGAACGATGTCTTCGACCATGCCTTCGAGCTTGGCGCGGGTCAGCTTCTTGACCAGGTGCTTGGGACCGCTGGCATCCGCCGTGATGAACGGCAGATTGATTTCGGTCTCCATGGTGGTCGAGAGCTCAATCTTCGCGCGCTCGGCCGCGTCGCGTAAACGCTGCAGGGCCATTTCGTTCCCTTTGCCACGCAGGTCGAGACCTTCGTCTTTCTTGAATTCGTCGATGAGCCAATCCACCAGGCGCTGGTCGAGGTTATCGCCGCCGAGGTGGGTATCACCATTGGTGGCCTTGACTTCGATGACGCCTTCGCCGACTTCGAGGATCGAGATATCGAACGTTCCGCCGCCGAAGTCATAGACGGCGATAGTCTCGTCCTTTCCCTTGTCGAGACCGTAAGCGAGCGCGGCTGCCGTGGGCTCGTTGATGATGCGCTTCACTTCGAGGCCGGCAATCTGTCCGGCGTCTTTGGTAGCCTGGCGCTGCGCATCATTGAAGTACGCGGGGACCGTGATGACAGCTTCCGTGACTTTCTCGCCGAGATAGTCTTCCGCAGCTTTCTTCAGCTTCTGCAGAATCAGTGCCGAGATCTGGGGCGGAGTGTATTCCTTCCCCTGCGCCAGCACGGCAACATGGTCTCCCTGACGCACGACTTTGTAGGGCACCATCTTTATTTCTTCGCCGACTTCGTCATAGCGGCGTCCCATGAAACGCTTGATCGAGTAGACCGTGTTCTCGGGATTGGTGATCGCCTGGCGCTTGGCAACCTGCCCGACGAGCCGCTCGCCGGTCTTGGTAAATCCGACTACCGAAGGGGTGGTGCGCCCTCCTTCTTCATTGGCAATAACCTTGGGTTCGCCACCCTCCATCACGGCTACGCAGGAGTTGGTGGTGCCCAGGTCAATTCCTATAATCTTTCCCATAAACCTTAAGCCTCCTAAAACTTGATAAGTCCTTTATCAACAACAAATTATGACATCAACTGCTTTGTTATCAACCACATGATAGGACTTGAGTGGATCGTTGTCAATGTTTAGATGTGGCTGGAGGGCATTAGGTTGCGGAAGGTTGGGCTCGAGTTGGATCGCTAATGGGACTACCAGAATATTGGAGGGTTCTTACGCAAGTCGCGGATCTCGTATCCTGCTGGCACCTTGAAAAGCTCGGGGTCCGGCTCGACCGCGCTCAAGTCGGTGATGGTGAAGTTCTGCTTTCCGATCATGGGGCCGGTACGGATGGACATCAGATTGATGGCAAGTTCCCGCGAATGCCAAGTCTCATTGGTGGCGGCGAGCGGTTGGTCGTTGCCCATTACGCCTACCTCGATGGTGTTCGTTTCGCGGCGGCCGATGGTGTCGACACCCGCGATTCTTTTCGTTCCGAGGTCCTCCATGATGAGGGGATCTTGCACCAGAGTGCCGTTGGGAATGGGCTTCCGCGGTTCGGCCGCGGCAAGTTCGTGCGCTGGATCGTAAGTCTCGAGTTCGCAGATACGCTGGTAAGGTGCGCAACTATATAACGTGTGCCGGTTAGGATCGGCGATCTGGATCACCATCCTTTGCGACTTGAGTTTGCTGTATTTCGGCACCAGGGCCCAGCGCTCCTGGTAAATGCGACCCTTGCTGTCGCGCACTATCGGGCGTTCGTTGACGAGAGTGATGGTTCCACCTTCACCGGAGTATTGGATCCACTCGGTCTCGAGCGTTGCGGAAAACGGCTGATTGGGAATGGGTGGAATCACGATGCTCTCGAGAACGGCGCGAACACCACCGTCCTGAGCGGCAGGGCGCGTGGGTTGCTCCGCTGGCGTTTGGGCGATGACGGCGAGTAATGAGAAGAACCAGAGAGAGCCCAGGATCAACGTTCGCATAGGAACCCCTTTCCGGTTGGTGAGATGGTAAGTCGGATGAGAAGCTGAGGTCAACGCGTGTTCGCGTCCACTGGCTCATGTGGGTTACGGAACTGCCGCCGCTACTCCGTCTCCAGTTTCCAGATGGGTCGACCACCAAGAGAGTGGTAGAAACCCCATCCGGCAAGGACCAGGACACTGAGCAGGGCCAGGATTGAGGTCGTCATATACCAGGCTGAGAAGTCGGCGGAGAATGGCACACCTTGCATCATGTCAATGGTGAAGATGGCGACGGCCAGAGGCACCAGGCCGAAACGAATCACGATCAGCAACGCAATGGCATAAACGAGAATCTGGGAAGGCAGTTCGATCGCCACGTAGTTGCCGGTGAGCCCACGCGGAAGGGCGAAGATGGCAACAAAGACAATCGCCGCAATCCATTCCTTGCGCAGGATGGCTTTCAGGCCGCAAAAGACGAGGAAAAAAATCAAGGTCGTCTGAATCGATTGGGGCCATTGCCGCAGCCACGCGCCAAGCGCGACGCGCCCCCCCACGAGTGCGTCCGTTGAACCAATCGCCGGGACCCCGCCCATGTTCATGATTGGGATGTAGCGAATCTGAAAGACGAGAATCCAGACTACGCCCAGAGCCACCCCGAGAAGAATGTCGCGGCCGACCACAGGATCGCGCCAACTGCCCGTGAGCAGGCGACTCCAGGAGACGATCGACTTCGGCCATTGGCGCCGGACCCAGGGTTCGATCGCCATGTAGAAGATCCACATCGAGCCCGAGAGGAACAAGGCCGTACTGATTGCGATGATGGTTAGACCAATAGCATCGCCGATCGTAGCCAAATGGCTGCAGCACAGAAACAGCGCCACCTCAAGCAGGAACATTACGATCGCAAGTCGTAGCGCGCCTTCGTGGTCACCACGGCCTCGGAGATAATTCCTGCGGGCAAGAAAGGCTCCTCCACCAAGTCCACAGACGAGCACAAGCAGAAAGACAATCCCCTGCGCTCGTTCGCCAAAGGATTTCTTCTCCGTACTGACCATCCGTCCAGGCTTGGTCCAATCGCCGACGAGATGGAAGAACACGGGCTTGCCTTGAAACGCGGCGGCTTCCACGCGAAGTGGACGGTTTGTGCCCGGCCAGAGTCCGGTCCAGGCAGCGCGCGCGTCAAAAGTCGCGAGTGAGTTCCATACCGGCTCTGCGGGCTGGAGTTTTGAGGGATCCAGACCAGCGGTACTGAACAAAATGCTCCAGTCAAAGGCGGCAGCCGGCGGTTTGGCGGCGTCTGCGATGGTTCTCAGTTTTTCCGGCGGAATCGCCTGCAGATAGGTCAACCGACCTTGGGGATCGAGTTCCAGGTTGATCATGCCCGAGGTCAACGTGGGAGGGTCATTCTCCTGAAGAATTCCAGGCGTGAGATTGTAGTGAAATTCGTCGGCGACCATGTCTTCGGGACTCTGGCGGTACCAGTACCGCAGCAGAGAAGGTCGCGCTGCAAGAACCTTGTCCCAATCGGGATGAGGCTTATCGTTCTTCTCGACTGCGTCCTGGAAATCGCCGTCGATATCGAGGCCGAATCCACTGTCGGCGGGGCGGCCTTCGTATCCCAGACGGGAAACAATTTCATGAGCTTTCTGAGTAAGGACCTCAGGAGTCAAGTCGAGGCTCATCCTGTCGTACGCGCTGTAATGAATAGAGTAGAAGACCGCGAACGCCAGACCGAGAAGGATCCCGGCAAGAATCGCGATGGCTACCGGAGGACGAAATCCCTCCGATTCTCCGGAGGCGGCCACCATTTGCGGCGATGGAGTTTCTCCGGCAGCTAAGGCTGCGGCGAGCGGATCTCCGCCGGGCAAAGCCGCAGATACTGCGAGGGCGTTGGCGGGACGCGAAGAAGGCTCGGTTTCGAGACAACGGAGAATTACTTTTTCGACGATGGGGTCGAGATCTTTAACGACGGATGACGGGCGGCTCGGGGTACGATCGTCGTGTCCGTGCAGAACTCCTGCTTTCTCCGCGAACGCGCGTTTGCCAGTGAAGATCTCATAGAGCACCAAACCCAACGCGTAGATATCGCTGAGCATGGTGACTTCCCTGCCCTCGATCTGCTCGGGAGCCATGTAGGCAGGAGTGCCGCTACGGACCTCGGGACCGCGGATGTCGTCAGCGACCCCGGCGAGGCCGAAATCGGTGATGACGACCTGCCCACGGCCATCGAGCATGATGTTGGCGGGCTTCAGATCACGGTGCAAGACGCCTTTGGCGTGAGCGGCGGCCAGGCCGGCACAGATTTGACGCGCGATCTCGACGGCTTTGTCCTGAGGAAGGCGTCCGATGCGACGCAGCAACGAAGCCAGGTCTTCGCCGTCGACGTATTCCATGGTGAAGAAGCTGGCGCCATCGATTTCACCGACATCGTAAACGCGGCATACGTTGGGATGCGAGACGCGGCGGGCGATGCGAACTTCGTTCTTGAAGCGCTCGAGCATCCCTTCGTGGCTGGTCGCTTCTTCGGGGAGGAACTTCATGGCGACGGCCTGGCCCAGGGTCAGATCGTCGGCGCGATAGACTTCGCCCATCCCGCCTTTGCCGAGCAGGGCGATGATGCGATAGCGCCCCGCGATGAGGCGCCCGGGAAGGAAGCGTCCCTCGCTGACGAGGTAATCGATCGAAGCAGAGGTCCGGGAGGAAGACCGCTGAGACGATGACGAGGGTGGGCGTGGAGGCAGGGGCGAAGTCGCAGTGGCCGAGTAGTCGATGGTTGCGAGATCGTCCGGGCTCGGCGTTGTCTTCGCGCTGGATACCGGCTTGCCGCAGTCGGAGCAGAAGCGAACATCCGCTGCGGCCAGCGCTGTGCCACAGAAGGAACAGTAAGGCATGAAATTCCCCGCAACAGGATACCTCAGGCGGAGGGCGTCAGGGAGCGGACCTCGGACCTCGGCCAGGTTGTCGACATCATCTCTGGGGAACTAGGTCCGAGGTCCGATGCCAGCCTTGTATTACCATCCAGAGCGATGAACTCACAGTTGCAGCAGTGCCTGCGAGACCCTTTGTTCCTGTTGTGCCTTATAGCGGGATTGCTTGCGTTCGTTGTGCAATCCGGCGAACTGGGCACCGCCGATACGATGCACCGTCTGCAAACCACCCACTGGCTGTGGACTTCGCAACCGCAGGTATTCCCCAACGAGTATCCCGAGTTCGGTCTGCATGGCCGCGACGGCAAGATCTATAGCTGGTACGGCATTGGGCAGTCTCTGCTGATGTTGCCGGCGGATCTTGTTGCGACATGGGTGTCAAACTGGCACATGTTTTCGCAGTATCAGGACGACCCGGCGGTGCGCAGCATCATCGTCAGCTACAGCACGAACATTCTCGTCAATGTGCTGACCGCGCTGATCGTATTCCGATTCTTGCGGCAGTTGCGATTCGCAGTGAATGAAGCTGTAGCGGGCGTCCTGGCCCTGATGTTCTGCACCACCCACCTGCACTACACGCAGAACATGCAGGAGAACAACTACATCCTGCTGCTGACGCTAGTGGGGCTCTCGTATCAGTACGAGTGGCTCCGCAGCGGAAGCCGCCCGGCGTTGTGGATCGGTTCTGTAGCACTGGGGTTGAATCTGCTGACTCGCGTGACCACCGGCATCGACGTCATGGCAGCCGGCGTCTTCTTGCTAATGGTACTTTGGTTTGAGCGCGTGAGAGGCCGGGAGCTGTCGCAGCGGATCGTAAGCTATTGCAAGGTTGCGCTGCCGATCTATGTTTCTTTCGCAATCATTGAGCGACTCTACAGCGATTACCGGTTCGGTTCACTCGCACAGACCTATCTGCCGATATTTGCGCGTGAGCAGCGGGCGCAAGACCCCACGCTGCCGGCGAACTTCCCCTGGAGCACGCCCTTACATGAGGGAGTTCTCGGGGCATTGTTCAAACCGGAGAAATCGATCTTTCTTTTTGATCCGCTGATTGTGCTCGCGATGGTGCTGATTGTGCTGTCGTGGCGCAGACTGGAAGGCCTGGTCCGCGCCTACGTCGTAAGTTCCCTGCTCTTGCTCGTCGGCTATACCTGCTTCTATGCGCGATATACCTACTGGGCGGGCGACTTCGCGTGGGGTGACCGTTACGTCTCGAGCGCAGTGCAGATGGTGGCGATGCTCGCTGTGCCTCTGCTGCTACAACAGCGGGCGAACGTCGGTCGATGGATGTGGGCGGCGGCGATGGTTCTCATCGGAGTCAGCTTCGTCGTTCAACTTGCGTCACTGATGTTCTGGCTGCCGCTGGAAATTTACCAGATGGAAACGCTGGGGCATCCGACATTTGTGATCGGACTGCGGTTCAAAAATATCGTGGCCTTCGCTCTCGGGAAGATGGACGCGTGGGGACTGAACACCGACGACATGGGCTATGACCAATGGGATTACGTGCATATCACAACATGGAATCTCTTTCCGTTCCTGCTGCGCAGGGTCGGGGCCGCGCCGCGATGGGTGGTGGATACTGCATTCGCCATTTGGGGGCTTGCGCTGGCCGCGCTCGCGGCGGCGACGTGGAAACTCAGGGCCGCAACGCGGGCGTCGTCCTGAGGAGTTTTACAAGTTCTGACTCCCGCGTTATTGTTGGTGCCGTTTGTGGTTCAGGTTGGAGACCATTACAGCCAGAGCGATGGCAGAATGCGACTCTGGGTTGTCTGCGTGAGAACTCGATTCGCGGATTTGCAGTGGAACACGACCAGCGATTCCTCGCCGCGAAGCGGCGCAAGAATGCAGCCCACGGCGCAAGCCGTGGGTAAGAGGAAAGTGATCCAGCTCCGAAGGGGCGAAAGACCAGTTCTCACGCACACTGTGAAGCCGCCCCCTTTCAGCGCGCAGTGATCAACGAACTACCGACTCAGGGGAGTGGAAAGGTAGATATCATGAAGCGTTTTCGTCTCGCCTTTGTTACCCTTGCGGTTCTCATCGCGTTCCACACAAGCGTCCTTTTGCAAGCGGCATCTGCAACCGACCCGCGGAAGGGAGCACAAGAGAAGAGCGCGCCTGAGCGGGTATCCGCCGATGCTCCGCGGGTGACGCCGGGTGGCGCGACGTTCAAGGTTCCCAGGGAATGGTCGATCGTGACAGGAAAGAACCTCGTCATCGTGGAACCGCCGGAAACCGATACGCACATCGTCATCTTTGACGCACCAGCCGGAGATGCGGCGGCGGCCGTGACGGCGGCGTGGGCGGCTTACAAGCCGGAGTCGAAGCGTCCAGTAAAGCTGGTGACGCCGCTCCCTCCCAAGGAAGGCTGGGATGAACGTAAGTTCTTCGCTTACGAAACCTCGCCCAACGAGAGAGCAGCGGTGGAGGCGCTCGCACTGCGGGCTGGAAGTTCGTGGACGGTGGCAATCCTGGATGGCACCGACCCCACGGTGGAGAAGCGCTCGGCTGCGGTGGGACTGGTCTTCGAGAGTCTGCGTCCGAAAAACTACAAGCGAGAGTCGTTCGCGGGACGCAAGGCTCACCCGCTCGATGCAGAGCGCGTTGCGACGCTTACCACGTTCGTCGAGAGTTCGATGCGGCAACTGGGGGTTCCCGGCGTCTCGATCGCACTGATCGATCAGGGCAAGGTCGTGTATCAAGGCGGATTCGGAGTGCGCGAACTGGGCAAGCCGGAGCGGGTGGATGAGAACACCGTGTTCATGGCGGCGTCGAATACCAAAGGCATGACCACGCTGCTGCTCTCTGAACTGGTCGACCAGAAGAAACTGAAATGGGATCAGCCGGTGATTGAGGTTTATCCGAGCTTCAAGCTAGGCGACGCCGACACGACGAAGAAGGTCCTGATTAAGAACCTGATCTGCGCCTGCACAGGATTGCCGCGCCAGGACATGGAATGGCTCTTCGAATACAAGAAAGCAACTCCGGAATCTGAGATAGCTCTGCTCGGCACGATGCAACCTACCAGCAAGTTCGGCGAGGTCTTTCAGTACAGCAATCTGATGGCGGCAGCCGCTGGGTACATCGGCGGACACATCGTGTATCCGGACCGCGAACTTGGCGCGGCCTATGACGCTGCGATGCAGCAGATGATTTTCGATCCGCTGGGGATGAAGTCGACGACCTTCGATTATGCAAAGGCATTGGCGGGAAATCACGCGACGCCGCACGGCGATGACATCGATGGGAAGCCTAGCGTCGCCAGTATGGACATTAATTATTCGATTCTGCCGGCGCGTCCAGCGGGCGCAGTCTGGACCTCGGCAGCAGACCTCAGTCACTACGTACAACTTGAGCTGGCACAGGGCAAGCTGCCCAACGGCAAGCGCCTCGTATCGGCGGAGAACCTGCTGATGCGGCGCGCGCCGCAGGTTCAACTCGGCGAAGACGCGAGTTACGGAATGGGCCTGATCACCGACCATACTTATGGAGTTCAGGTGGTGAGTCACGGCGGTAGCATGTCCGGGTTCAAGAGCAACTGGTGGGCGCTACCCGAGTACGGCGTGGGGGCTGTGCTGCTTACCAACGCCGACAACGGCGGCATGCTGGAGGGTCCATTCAGCCGACGCCTGCTGGAGATTCTCTTTGATGGAAAGCCAGAAGCTGAGGCCGATATCGCTTCGCGCGCGGCAGCGCACAAGGCACAACTCGCGAAGGAACGTGAGCGACTGGTTGTCCCGGCAGCACCCGACATGGTAGCTGGCTTGGCCAAGCACTACTCAAGCAAGGAACTCGGCGATCTGGAGGTGCGATCCAGTAACGCGGCTACTATTTTCGACCTTGGGGAGTGGAAGAGCAACGTGGCCTCGCGCATGAACGACGATGGAACGACATCGTTTATCACTATCGATCCCGGGACAGATGGGTTTGAGTTTGTGGTCGGGGAACGTTCCGGGAAACGGGTGCTGGTCATTCGCGACGGGCAGCACGAGTACATATTTACTGAAAGTGCTTAAACAAGAACCAATCCCGAGCAGGGCCTTCGTATGGTAGAATGGTAGCTCGCAGAGGTAGAATGGTACCATGAGCTTGAATATCAAAGACGAAAAGACTCACCGCATGGCGCGGGAACTGGCACGCTTGACCGGGGAGAGCCTGACCGCAGCGGTGAACGAGGCGGTTCGGGAACGGCTGGAGAGAGTTCGCGGAAGTTCCCGCAAAAGCATGGCTGAACGCCTCATGGAGATTGGAAAAGATTGCGCATCTCATTTGAAAGAACCCTACAAATCGATGGACGTCGATGAATTACTTTATGACGAGAATGGACTGCCGAAATGATCCTGGACTCGTCTGTGGTAGTCGCGGTGCTGCGCCAGGAACCGGAAGCTTCGCGTTTCACCCGTGCCATTGAGTCGTCGCAACCGTGCCGGATCTCTGCAGCGAGCTATGTCGAAGCGTCGATCATCGTCGACCGGTCTGAGGACGCGATAGCCTCACGACGACTCGACGATTTTTTTCGATTGTCCCGTACTGTCGTGGAGGCAGTCACTGCAAAGCAGGCTCAGATCGCCCGGCAGGCTTACCGGGATTTTGGCAAAGGACGCCACAAAGCTGATCTGAATTTCGGGGACTGCTTCGCCTATGCGCTGGCGAAGGAGATGGACGAACCCTTGCTTTTCAAGGGAACGGACTTCAAACACACCGACATCGAAGCGGCAGAGTACTAGCGCAGTGCGTCAAACAAATCGACATTTACGAGTCGGCGGTTTCCTCTGTGATCCTCTGTGCCCCTGTCGTTAAAGTCTTTGACCTGCTCGCCGATTCCGAGGCGCTACACTCGATGCTTCAGGGCTATTCCACGGTGACCGATTTCGCCAAGTTCCTCGGCTGATCCACGTCGCAGCCTCGCCGTACGGCGATGTGATAGGCCAGCAACTGCAAGGGAACAATTTCGAGGATGGGCGAGAGTTCCTCGGGTGCGGATGGAATGTATAAAACGTGGTCCGCCGCTTCCTTGATTTCCTGGTCACCTTCCGTCGCCAGAGCGATGACAACTCCCGATCGAGCCTTCACTTCTTTGAGGTTGGAGATGGTCTTCTCGTAGCGCAACACCGCGTCAGGGTTGTTTACATCCCGCGTCGCAATCACAACCACTGGCAAATTCTCGTCGATGAGAGCATTGGGCCCGTGCTTCATCTCGCCGGCGGGATACCCCTCGGCGTGGATGTAGGAAATTTCCTTCAGCTTCAATGCGCCTTCGAGCGCGATCGGGTAGTGAATCCCGCGGCCAAGGAAAAGGAAATCGTGAACCTTCTGATACCGCTTGGCCAGATCGTCGCACGCTGGGTCATGAGTGAGGATGTTCTCAATCTTGGCAGGAATGCGGGTAAGTTCCAGCATGGCCGCGCGTGACTGTTCGAGAGGCATGACGCCGCGCACCTGCCCAAGATACATGGCAAAGATGTAGAGAGCGGTCAGTTGTGCCGTGAAAGCCTTAGTGGAAGCAACGCCAATTTCAGGGCCCGCATGGGTGTAGATCGTTCCGGCAGCTTCACGCGTGATCATCGAACCAACAACGTTGCAGATGGCAAGCGTCTTTGAGCCTTTCGACTTCGCCTCCCGCTGCGCGGCGATGGTGTCGGCAGTTTCGCCCGACTGCGAGATCACCAGGGTAATCGTGTTGGGCTCGACGATGGGGTTGCGGTATCGCCACTCGCTGGCATAGTCGACCTCCACGGGCACACGCGCCAACGATTCAATCATGAACTTACCAGCTTGCCCGGCGTGCCAACTGGTTCCGCAAGCGAGGATGTTGATCTTCTCCGCCGATCGAAACTCGGCGTCCGTGATGTCCATCTGGTCGAGAAAGATGTGTCCGGTATCCTGCGAAATACGGCCCAGTGTGGTGTCGCGGACGGCGCGCGGCTGCTCGTAAATTTCCTTGAGCATGAAATGCTTGAAGCCGCCCTTTTCCGCCTGAATCGGATCCCAGGTGACGTGCTGCACCTGGCGGACTACAGGCTTGCCGTTAAAATCCGTGAGTTGCACGCCATCTGCAGTAACGATGGCCATGTCGCCGTCGGCGAGAAAGAAAATGTCGCGCGTATGCTGCAAAAGCGCAGGCACATCGGAAGCGACGAAGTATTCATCATTGCCCATGCCGATGACGGCGGGCGGACCGTTGCGCGCGGCGACGATCTTATTCGGCTCATCCGTGGAGATTACAGCGAGCGCGAACACACCGGAGATCTGTTTCACCGTCTGGCGAACTGCATCTTCCAGGGAAACGCGATGACCGTTGCCGGATGCAGTGGAGTACTTCTCGACGAGGTGCGCGATGATTTCCGTGTCGGTTTCGGTGGTGAACGTGTGCCCTTCCTCAGTGAGTTTCTTCTTCAGGCTGAGGTAATTTTCCACGATCCCGTTGTGCACAACCACAATTTTGCCGGTGCAATCGCGATGAGGATGGGCGTTTTCTTCGGTCGGACGGCCGTGCGTAGCCCATCGGGTGTGGCCTATGCCGTACGTGCCATGGAGTGGCTTCTGCCGAATCGCTTCTTCCAGATTCCGCAGTTTTCCCTCGGCACGGCGAACCTCAAGACCACTTCCGTTGCCGGATACTGCGATTCCTGCGGAATCGTAGCCGCGATATTCCAGCCGCCGCAGACCTTCGATGATAACGGGAACGACACTTTTCTTACCAACGTAACCAACGATGCCGCACATTTTCGACCTCGGAGACCCGGCTTATTCAGCCAGAGAGAAACGGAACTCTTCGATGACGGGATTGGTCAGGACCTCGCGGGCGATACGTTCGACCTCGGACTGGGCCTCTTCCCGACTTAGGCCTCCGTCCAGCGTGAGCTCGAAATACTTTC
Organism: uncultured Acidobacteriota bacterium; assembly: GCA_963836945.1. Lineage (GTDB taxonomy): Bacteria > Acidobacteriota > Terriglobia > Terriglobales > Acidobacteriaceae > Sulfotelmatobacter. The sequence continues at coordinate 97,190 of CAWILL010000009.1, read as the reverse complement.
CTTGTCGGACGCTCTCCAGGCCTTTGTAGCCCATCTTCTTGAGTGCGCCGTGAATCGTTTTGCCCTGGGGGTCGAGAACACTCTTCTTGAGAGAAACGTAGACGTAGGCTGTCATACAGTCATTATTATACGTGACCGCTAATGGGCGGGTTCGTTCTAACTTGATGTCATAGCGGCGAGTTTTTGATCCAGATCGGCCAGTTCACTTTCCAGAAGTAAGCGGTGTCGCGGATTCGCGGCGCGCTCAAGTTGCTGCAGCACTCTCTGGCGCGACAATCGAAGAGCCTCGCGTTCTCGGACGCGGGCCGCCGCCTCTGCCGTCAGTCTGGGCCGCGACTGCTTAGGCTTCTCATGCGCCTCGGATTGCTGGGCTTCAACGGATTTGCTCTCCCATCCCCTGGCCATTTTTTTTTAATTATAGTTCCCGGTGGGAAGACTGGTTTGTGGGAATGCACATAACTTCGGCACAGAATCCGTTTGTAATTTACGAAAATGGAACAGCGCTCAGAACTTTTGTCTGCTTATTGACGGCATGGGTATAATCTGGGGACTAAGCAAACAAAGGAATGTTCTGCCTTTTGAGGGGGAGGCGGTCACAGGAGTATTTGTCTCTAGTGAACCTCTCAATCAGGCACTCCGCGCAGATAACCCGCGGCTGTGGGCTTTTGTCCGCATCTCACGCACACCGCCAAGGAAGAGCCTTAAACTACCGTTGCCACAGTCACCTTCTCCGACACATTGATCTGCGCTCCCTCCGGCCGGTTCTGTGTTCGCTCGATCTCGACGCCTTCATCGGGATAATTTCCGGGCGGACAAGCTTCCCGACGAGGAATCATCAGAACCAAGCGGATGCTGCTTGCACGCTGGAGACTCATAGAGGGCTGACTGCACACGAAGAGGCAGACCCGGCGCGTGAGGTCTTCGGCGATGATGAGTGAACGCAAGGCCTGGACGGAGGGAATGTTCGTCTCATCTCAGCATCCGGAAGCTCTGACCGAGCTCGACGAGCTTGCCTCTGCCTATTTCGAAGCATCGAATGTGGGGCTGTGCATTCTCGATCCAAGTCTTCATTACATCGCAATCAACCGAACGTTAGCCCAGATGAACGGCGTCCCCGCAGAGGACCACTTGGGAAGAACGCTGCGGGAGATTTTGGGAGAAGTTGCCGACCCGGTAGAGAAGAAGATTTCCGAAGTGCTCGAGATCCGGCGGCCACTGGGATTTGAAGTCTCGGGAAAGCTTCCCTCGAGGACGGAAAGCGGCCACTGGATCGCTCATTATCTTCCCATCATGGGTGCGCAAGGAACACTGAGCGGGGTTGGAGCGGTTGTACTGGAGATTACGGCGCCAAGAGTACTCGAGGAGTCTGTTCAACAGCTTGATCGCCTGTTGCGCCAGGAAACCAAGCGGCTGCAGATGCTGACCGACGTAACCAGCTTGCTTTCGTCGAACTGGGATGTCGCGCAGGTCTTTCCCAGAGTCTCCGCAAGCCTTCGCCGTGTGCTGTACCAGGAGTTTGCGACGTTTGCACTGCATGACGCCGGGACTGGGCTCCTTGTATACCAGGCAACGGACTTTCCGCTGAGCAAAGGCCTGATGCCCCCCGTACAGGTGAGCCCGAGCGAAACTCCGGTCGGGCGGTCGATGCGAGAACGCAAGCCGATGGTCTTCTCGCAGGAGCAATTGCAGGGCTTCGACGATGAAGTCGCGAAAGGTCTCCTGGCGGAGGGACTTCAATCCCTCTGCTGTGTACCACTCATGCGTCCGAAAGGAGCATTAGGAGTTGTGGTTCTCGGAAGCACTCGCCCGGATGCGTTCCGTACCGAAGACGTGCAATTAATCCATCAGGTGGCAACCCAGCTGGCCGTAGCTATCGAAAACCGTCGCACCGCGGCTGAAATAGACCTGCTCAAGCAGCGGCTGGGAGAGGAGCGAAGCTACCTTGAGGGACACACACGGTCCGAAGGGCAGTTTCCTGAGATCGTTGGAGACAGTGCCGCACTTAGGCAGGTGCTCGACCAGGTCGCAACCGTCGCGGCCAGTGAGGCGACCGTGCTGATTCTGGGGGAAACCGGCACGGGGAAAGAACTGGTGGCCCATGCGATACATCGCATGAGCCGCCTCAAGGATGGACCGTTCATCAAAGTTAACTGCGCCGCGATCCCCACCGGCCTTCTGGAGAGCGAATTGTTCGGGCATGAGAAAGGCGCCTTCACCGGTGCCATTAGCCGCAAAATCGGGCGGATCGAACTGGCGCATGGGGGAACGTTGTTTCTCGACGAGGTGGGTGAGATTTCAACCGAATTGCAGCCCAAACTGCTGCGGGTGCTCCAGGATCAGGAGTTCGAACGTCTGGGCAGCAACCACACGGTCAAGGTGAAAGTGCGGGTGGTGGCAGCCACGAATAGGAACCTGCCGGAAAGTATTGCGCAGGGGGAATTCCGCAGTGACCTTTTCTACCGGCTGAACGTTTTTCCGATCCGTGTGCCCTCGTTGCGGGAGCGTCGCGAGGATATCCCTTTGCTGATCCGCCATTTCGTCCACAAATTTGCGCGTCGGATGGACCGATACATCGAGACCATTCCAAAGGAAACCATGAAAGCCCTGATGCAATGGGATTGGCCGGGCAATATCCGCGAAATTGAGAACTTGATGGAGCGGTCCGTCATTCTGAGCGAGGGAAATGCTCTGCGAGTTCCGCTTTCGGAATTACGGGCACAAAGCAAATCCCGAACCGCGGAGGGCGACCGAACTCTTGATACGGCAGAAAGACAGCACATCATCCGAGTGTTGAGAGAGACGCGAGGAGTTCTATCTGGGCCCGACGGAGCCGCTCGCAGGCTCGGCTTGAAGAGGACAACCTTGCAGTCAAAGATGCAGCGACTGGGTATCAAGCGGGAGGATTATTCCGACCCCGAAAGCAGAACGGGGTAGCCCTGATGTGACGGCTCATCGGCGACTGCCGAAGAAGCGGCAGAATTCGGACCATCTCAGGCCGGCATCCTATTTCGGAGCTCGTTCCAAACAGGGACGTTGCCGCCTCACTTTGTAGTGCCTTTTTCGGAAAGCCACGTGCACAAGCGATAGTGTCTGCCTCTGGCCGGAGGTTGCAAGTCTCGCCTAAGCAGAAAGATGCAATCCTAAAGTCCCAGACCTGTGAGGTGGCTCAAGCCGCCACGGTGGAGTCATAGTTGTGTTACAGCTAAACACGCTGCAGACGCTCGCGGCAAGCGTTTCCAGCCACAGTGTAGAACCGTTTAGTCACGGTACCGAGAGCGCGCAGATGCCGATCGGTAGGGATCGTAGCCAACCCGACATCAGGTGGACGATACTCGCGGACGCTCGCGAGGTCCCATCCCCACAGACTGCGCCGGAACCAAAACCGCAGGCCCACCCTCAAGAGATTAATCCGCTCTACCTGTTCGCGTGTCACATGGAGTGGGAGAGGAGCGAAGAACCGAGCGCAGGTTGGGAACTCCTTAGGGCCGCGCAAAGCTCCCATACTGAAACGGGGTCGCACGCTCGGGCTCTGCTTTCCAGTTCGCGCCATCTGGGCGGAATCGGGCTGGCCGAAACACCTTCCCCCCGGGAAGCGCCAACCTCGAGCCGAGGACGACATGAAAGCGCCTTATGGACTCGACATTATTGAAGATTGCTGCGAGTGTCCCGAATGCGAAAGCGGTCGCTTTTGCGCGTTTTCCCAGCCGACGCTGGAGTCATTGAGCAAGCCAGCCACAAAAGCGTGCTGCCCGCTGGCGCCATTCTGTTCGTGCAAGGACAAACTCCACGCGGAGTGTTCGTCGTCTGCTCGGGAAAGGTGAACCTTTCGACCACGTCGCGCGAGGGCAAAATCCTGATTCTGAAGACTGCCGGACCAGGGGAGGCGCTGGGGTTAAGCGCGACGCTCTCCGGCGTGACTGATGAAACGACTGCTGAGACGGCGACCCCGTGTCACCTGAACTTTGTCGATCGCAAGCAGTTTCTGGAACTTGTGGAGAGCCACTCCGAGATCGGACTGCATACCGCACAATGCCTGAGCCGCGACTATCAATCCGCTTATCGCGACATCCATCATCTGGTTCCGACGCGTTCTTCGGCTGGCAAACTGGCACGATTATTGCTCTCTCAATCGGTTCACGAAGGAGAAGACTCGGAGGCAAGCTGCAAGCCCACGCCGATGAGCCGCGAAGAAATGGCGATGCGCATTGGAGCCTCTCGTGAAACCATGACGCGGCTTCTAAGTACGCTGCGAAGAAAGCGCTTGATTCGACTGGACGGACCAATGCTGGTCATCAAGGACCGCACGGCCCTGGAGGCACTGGCCGTGTAAGGCCTTCCTCCAACGCCGGAGAGCGGCGCTCTCTCTCACCGCCACTCTCCGGCTTTTTTCTGCAGAAGTTTGTAAGCGGAGATTTATGTACACCGGAAGACTGATCGAAGGATTGTTGGACACGGCAGAACGGGTGCGGACTGCCGCTCGCGTTCGGCAATCGCAAAGCGTGGCCCCGGCAGCGCTAGGTGAGTCGGAGGTGGAGCGGGAGCCCGGCTGGGTGGGTCTAGAGTCCGAAGAGCTCACGAAGCCGTTTGGTTTGAGCGCGGCTGACCGGGATCTCGGTCTGCTTCTTGTCGTCCATTCGCAATTGGTACGAGCTCTTGAACCAGGGCACGACTTCCCGGATACGGTTGATGTTCACCAGGTATGAGCGGTGGGCCCGCCAAAAACGGTTCGTGTCGAGACTGTCCAGCAACTCTTCCAGCGTCCGGCAGTTGGACTGGCCCTCCATTCCTGCTGTGCCCGCAGTCACGACTGTGATCACGCCGTCTTCAATCCACGCGTAGCAGATGTCTTTCTGGTCCACGAGAAACATGCGGCCGGCGGCCTTGAGTAGTACCTTTGAAGCAGGTTGCTTTTGGGACTCGAGCATCCGGACCAGAGTCTCGAACTTTTCGCCAGGATTGGCATTCGCATCCTGCTGGACGCGGGCCTTTTGGATGGCCTGCGCGACGCGCTTCTTGTCAAACGGCTTCAGCAGGTAATCAACCGCGTTCACCTCGAAAGCCTTTACCGCATATTGATCGAAGGCAGTTGCGAAGACAATCTTCGGAAGCGGAACTTTCTTGTCGAGTAGTTTCTTGATTACTCCAAAGCCGTCGAGACCGGGCATTTGCACGTCGAGGAAAACCAGGTCAGGGTTATGCTCCTTGATCAGATTGACCGCTTCCAGGCCATTCTTACCCTGGGCCACCACGTTAACTTCGCCGGCATTTTTCAGGAGGTAGGCAAGCTCGTCGCGGGCAAGTTGCTCGTCATCGACGATCACTGCGGATAGGGGCATCACTGCTCCGGAGAAGAATTCTGGAATGAGTATAGTGGCCGGGATATCCAGGCGCAAATAAGGACGACACCCGCCTGGACCAGGTACCGGATCCGCGTGACAGTTCTGTTATTGATGCTGCTGCATCATGCTGCCCATATCGAATTTGGCGTAGCCTGCGGGTATCTCAAACAAGCTGGAAGGCTGCGATCCTTCTTTAATGTTGCGCAATTCGATGCCACCGGCGCCGGCATCCGTTTTGATGACGCAATGCAGCTTCGTGTCCACCCAGATATGACTCTTCTCGCCCTTGTTCGAAAGGCCTTCGTACTCCACTGCGCTGCGTCCGTTCACGGTATCGCTGCCGATCTTGGTGCAGCTGCCCCAGTTCTTGGAGACTCCCGCCTGGTCGGCCGTTTTCTTCCACTGGGGACAGGCATCGTTCACGTCGTCCACACGCCAGAATTTGTTTATTAACGGCCGCACCATCATCGGCGGGGCGTCCATATACATGTGCTTCTCCGCCATCAGGACGATGTACTTATTTTGCGCCTCGTCCAGGATGAGTGCGCTAGGTCCCATCGCTGCGTTGCGTGCCTCGACTTCGAAACGAATTTTATCCTTGGTTGCGTAGATCTTCTTTAATCCTCCGTTCTCTTGTTTCTGGTTCACCACGTCGGCCGAGAACTCCTGCGCTACAGCCAAATGAGCCGCAACCAGGAACACCACCAAACAACCAAAACGGATCATTGATCGACCCACAAGAACCTCCTTATCGTTCATGGGGAGCTCGCGACGTTGACACTCAGGGGAGAGCGGCCAAAGCATAGCAGAGGAAGCGGCTCAGTTGAAAGGTCGTACGTTCTTTCAGTGACCGTTCGTTCGCGGGGGCTTCGAAGAGTCGGGGTCGATCCACTTCGAGAGGAATGTACTGTGATGCTCACGAAATCCCAGACCGCGATAAAGTTCGAGCGCCTTTGCGTTCTGCTGAACAACTTTCAGATGCAGGACGCGAATTCCGACTCGCCGAGCCTCATTTTCGATAAACGCCATCGCGGCTCGTCCCCAGCCGCGACCGCGATACTGCTCGCGGAGATAAAACTCGTCGACGAAAGCATCACGGCCTAGCCATCCGAGACTGTAGCCAAAACCGAGCACTGCATATCCGACAGGAGAGTCGCCGTCGAGAATGAGCCATCCGCGACCGAAGTTGGGATTCTGCACCAGCGCCGATGAGGGCGGCACGCGCCTTCTCGCGATCGTAACCGTGGCCGTCGAAGGCGTAGTACGCCCTGCATGAAGTCGAGGAGCAGTTCGGCGTCAGGTGCTTCGGCGACGCGAGATTGCGGGCCGTCAGCCATGGGATTCTAGACCGCGTTTTCGAGTGCGAGTGCCATACCCATACCGCCGCTGACGCACAGCGTGGCCACACCTTTTTTTGTGTTGCGTTTCAGCATCTCGTGCAGGAGCGTCACCGTGATGCGAGTTCCAGTGCAGCCGATGGGATGTCCCAACGCGATGGCGCCGCCGTTCACGTTGAGGCGGTTGCGGTCGAAGTTCAGCACGCGATCGCATGCAAGCACCTGGGCGGCGAAGGCTTCGTTCAATTCGACCAGGCCAAATTCGTGCACACGAAGGTTGTGCTTGTCCGCGAGCTTTTGGAGCGCCGGCACGGGACCGATGCCCATAGTGCGCGGATCCACTCCTGCGGAACTCACGGCCGCGATGCGGGCCAGCGGCTTGAGATTGCTCTGCTTCACGAAGTGTTCGCTGGCAATAACCATGGCCGCCGCACCGTCGGTGATACCTGAAGAGTTTCCCGCCGAGATGGTTCCTGTCTTGGAGAAGACAGGAGGTAACCTGGCGAGTTTCTCCAAACTCGCGTCGGGAAACGGATGCTCGTCGCGCGAAAACGTCGTGGATCCTTTCTTACTCTCGATTGTTACCGGGACGATTTCCGCATCGAGACGTCCGGCAGCGATGGCGCGGGCGGCGCGGGTTTGCGACATGAACGCAAATTCGTCCTGCTCGTCGCGCGTGATCTTGTACTGTTCGGCAAGAACTTCCGCGGTTTCTCCCATCACCATCTTGGCGAGCGGGCAGAAGAATCCATCCCGATACATGCCGTCAACGAGCTCCTGGTTACCGAGGCGATATCCCCAGCGCGCTCCGTCGAGATAATAAGGAAGGCGAGACATGGACTCAGTACCGCCAGCAAGAATGCAACTCGACTCCCCGAGAAGGATCGCCTGATAGGCCAGCGCAATCGACTTCATTCCCGATGCGCATGCTTTGTTGACGGTGAATGCCGGAACTTCCTGTGGCACGCCGCTGCGAACCGAAATCTGGCGCGCCGGATTCGGTCCGCCTCCAGCCTGGCGAGCATTGCCGAAGATCGTCTCTTCGATCTGATCGGGGCGTACACCAGCGCGCTCGATCGCAGCCTTTGCCGCGACCACACCCATGTCGGCTGCGGTCTGCGTGGCGAGCGATCCGCCGAACTTTCCGATGGGCGTTCGGACTGCGGAGAGAATATAGGCGGCCTGCACGTGCTACCTCCCAAACCTTTGAGTCTAGCAGGAGATTCGAAAGGCGTGAAAAACCGTCCCAAAAGACGAAACCTCGCCGGGGGATTTACCATCTACTGAATAGCACAGCTTCAACGACCAGTTAACTTCTCCGCTTCACCAATCACCAGGAGGCACTCCATGTCGTACCTCGATGTCGGAAAAGAGAATTCCAGTTCCATCCATCTTTATTATGAAGACCACGGTTCCGGACAGCCTGTGGTGCTGATCCACGGCTATCCGCTGAGCAGCGCGTCATGGGAAAAACAAGTACCAGTCCTACTCGACGCTGGATATCGCGTGATCGCCTATGACAGGCGCGGCTTCGGCAAATCGAGCCAGCCTACAACCGGATACAACTACGACACTTTCGCCGAAGACTTGCATCACCTGATCACGCACTTGAAGCTGAAGGATTCTATTCTTGTTGGCTTCTCGATGGGCGGCGGAGAAGTGGCTCGCTACATCGGAAAGCACGGATCGAAGCATGTCAGCAAGGCGGTGATCATGGGCGGCGTTCCTCCGTATCTGCTCAAGACGGCAGACAATCCGGAGGGCGTTGACGGTGCGGTGTTCGAAGGAATCAAGAAAGCGGTGAGCGCCGATCGTTACGCATTCTTCACCGATTTCTTCAAGAACTTCTACAACGCTGATGTTCACCTGGGAAAACGCGTCAGCGAGCAGGCCATTCAGGCGAGTTGGAACACTGCCGCGATTGCCTCTCCGTACGCGAGTCTCGCATGCGTTCCGACGTGGCATGAAGATTTTCGGAAGGACGTAGCCAAGATCGATGTGCCGACGCTGGTGATCCACGGCGACGCAGACAGGATCGTGCCCTTCTCGGCGGCGGGACAGCGCACCGCTCAGATGATCAAAGGGGCCGAACTGGTAGTGATCAAAGACGGCCCGCACAATGTCGCATGGACGCACGCCGAAGAAGTGAACGCAGCGTTGCTGAAGTTCCTGGGAAAGAAAGCCGCCCAAGCTGATCGGACAAAGGAACAAGCCGTCGCATAAACCGGATGCGCCTGGTTCTGTTGCTTGTTCTCCCACCTTTTTCTTATGTTAGGGAAGGTGGGATTTCTTTTGTCCGCGGATGCAATTCCGGCGAAAGAACGTTGCGCGAGAAAAATCTGCTGTTTGGAATCGAACCTCGGGGGCTAAAGCCCTGGTTTCTGTTAGGGATTCGACGGTGCGGCTGAGAGCCGCAACCTTTCAAAACTCTTCAAGGATTTGGAGTGAGCAATTAAAAACTGAGTTTCATTTTGGGAATGGTGCACTTCTGGGGTACCCCCTCCCCCCCGGTCTATTGGGATCATCAAGTTATGGGAACATGTCAGGCAAAATCTTGGGGCTCAGCAGCTTAGTGGTAAAATATTGATCCGCAATGACTTAAGTCCTGCCGGGCGATACCTGCTTACACTGCTTTCGCTTTGGCGATGATCTGCGCTTTTGACTTTGGGCGCCAGGGCGGAGGTCACAGTGAGATTCGTCACGAGGCACGGCGGAAAGCTAGTGGAATGTCTCGTCTGTACCCAGTCTTCCCAGTTTTCTCGAAGCGTCGCCCGTAAGAGTGATAGTTTGAAATCATGGAGAGAGCCATCCCCATTCTTCCAACTGAAGACCTCGCAGCGGCTAAAGCGTTCTACGTTGACCGGCTGGGGTTCCACGTAACGTTCGAGGTGTCCGAGGACGGCCATTCCGGACTGCTTGGGGTAGCGCGCGGAACGATCGAACTAACCCTGGATAGTCCGATGAAAGGGCACGGTCGAAATGGCTGTGTCGCGTTTCACGTCGATGAGACCGATCGCTACTACCGTGAATGGAGCTCGAAGGTGGACGTCTTGCGGCCGCCAAAGGATGAAGAGTGGGGCGCGAGGACGTTCGACTTGCTCGACCCGTCCGGCAACACCATCTTCGTCATGGGCCCGGTCACGGGTGCAAAGTAGGCAATCTCAATGGATGTAGCAGGCCCAGTGTAGCCGCGGAAATGAATTCTGACTATGCCCGGAGAACCTAGGACGGACGGGACGTTCCCCATTTTTCTGTTGCCTGGACATCGATGGAAATAGGCGGTGAGCGTTCCGTCTGTTCCCGCGTTTCCTCCAGCCGCAAAGCGGCGAAAGAATGCAGCCCAGCGCGCAAGCGCTGGGTAAGCGCAAGAAACAGGAACCAGTCCCGGAGGGACGACTGAAAATGAACGAAACCGGTGAACGTCCCGTGTCCCCATGTTTCCGTCCTCTTCACGTAAAGTGTCAACTAAAAGTCAACACCCATCAGCCTGGGCCACCCGCCCTTGATAGGAGATGACGATGAAGCTCTTAGTTCATGGCAGCGGTTTTCGCAGACCATACCGGAACGACCCGGAAGAGCTCCGATGCGGCAAGCCGAAAGAAGTCCGCGGTAACCCGGACTGCAATTGGTTCCCGTCTTCGCTCGATGGGGACTCGCTCGGCCGATCATCCGGCGGCAGCACACCGGTCGGGACAATCGCAGATCTATTGGCAGTTATACGCGCACAGTCACTCGATTCCATTGAAGAACTGCGGATCATCGGCCACGCTAATGGGAAGTTCATCGCCTTCGCCGGAACCACTCTGCCCGATAAGATCGTCTTTACGGAGAACGCAATGATCGGAATTCTGCAACATTTATCAGCGCCAGATCCGGATTTCGCAGTGTACAGGACCGTTTTCGGGCAGACGGGCGCGTGGTATTGGCGGGCTGCGGCTCGGGCGGAGTCGGATAGGATCTGCTTGATTTGGTCAGCCACACGCTGTTGCGCACTGTGGCCGGATTTACGGAACCCATTCTCTACGCCATCGATGGGACGACCAAAGGACCCTTCGTGAAGGATCGGACACGAAAAGTGATCGGACGGCGGATCGATGACGACGCCCGCATCGTCCTGCGCGGCAAAGTTATGTATAGCAAGGCCGCCAACAGGATTGAGGATATCCTCGGCGCCGACATGCTGGGAACCGGGGCGCTAAGAACCAATGCATGGGAGTTGCAGCCCGACGCCCAGTCCAAGGCAGGTGACATCTTCGATGCGGTCCGGCGATGCAAGGCCAGTCCGGACGTGATCTCCGCTGCGGAAGTGGGCTTCCGCATGCAAAGTGAGTTCTACCCATCCAGAGGTCACGTTGCAGGCATGGGATACGCCGCCCAAGTGTCCGGGCTGCAGGTGATCGAGGACCGGTCGATAAAAGGAAAGATGACGATCAACGTCGGCAAGGGTTTCATTGACCGAATCACGCTCACCGCACTCGAACAGCGTGTTCGGGAACTGGGGACGGCGCTGGATATGACCTCGCAAGAAAAGCCAGGCGTCGTACCGGCGAGTTAGGGCGGGTGGCCCAGGCTTTTGATCTCATTGGCATCAGCAACCCCGGTGGGTACCCCGTCCTTTGCGCACTCTGCAAAGGGCGGGAACTACGAGCGCGGGCGCAGTCGGGAAACTCGGGGACGTCCCCACATTTCGTCCCTTGTTTTTATATCCGTTAATCAGGAACTCCGAAGCTTGGCCGATTTCTCGTGTTCCTCAGCTAACAGTCGCGCCTCTTTAAGGTCGATCCGAGCCTTGTGTCCGTGCTTCGCGAGCAGGTACAAGAGCGCGCTTCCGCTGATCAAAGTGAGCGGTTTCCCCGGGTCTCAAAGCTCTCTGCGGCGCGGACCTCGATTTTCAAATCCGAAGAAACTAGGCATCCAGGTCCGTGGTTCCCACGTCTGGCAACTTCGGCCAGACGTGGGGCACCCGCGGTTGTGGTGACTCCAGAAGAACAAGATCGAGTGGGCCAACCATTCATCTTTGACCTAGACGGGGCCTGACGACGGAGGTATGCTCACGCTGCAAACTTCGAGCATGGAATAGACAATGTGGCAACACGTCGCCAAGGGCTTTGAGATTCTGCTGAGTGGGAAGATCTACCCTACCCTGTTTGAGTGCCCTGATTATTGCGAATGGCTGCGCCTCTCCGGCATGGCCCGGCCCTTTCCTCGGGACATTGCTGCCGTTCCGGCCAACCAACGAAATTCGTTAGCCGAGAATGCAAAATTGCGGGCGAATCTGCTGATGCTGGAATTGCAGCAACTCGCTGCACTCCGGCAGACCAAGGCGCGTGCGCTGGAACTGAAAGCTCCCGAACACCGGCATCTGTATCGCTTGTGGAACTCAAAGGTAAAGACTAGTGAACTCCGCTTCTTCTGGTTTACTGAAGATTTACTCCGCGAATCACTTCGGCAAGCGGGCGGGAAGAAGAGCGATCGTCTCGAGTGGTTACGGCACCAAATGGCAGTCGCATATAACTGGAGTCTGTGCGATCGAATCGCCAAACTGCATTTAGGGCCAGGGGATGAGATTTTGGCGGTCGAGGCCGAAGGATTGCCCATGAGGGGCATCACGATTCGTCCCGGTGATCGTGAAGTCCGCCTCCCCTCGGATTACTGGAAAAACTTCGACAAGTATGCCAGACCCCTTCCGGGCGGCGCGCCACAGCTGTTTCTATACCTCGTTCCCCCAACTCACGTTTCACCGTATTGGTAGGACTCTCGGGAAGAAGTTTTCCTCCGTCCGTGTGACGAAACTCACAGCCCGATGTGACATCCGCCCTTGCGCCCAAAATCCAAAGGGCAGATCCTCGCCAAAGCGAAAGCGGTGTACGCAAGCATCGCTCGGCAGGACCTAAGTCCTTGCGGCTAAAGATTTTACCCCTAAGCTATTGAGCTCCATAGATTACTTCGAGATTTTCGGCTAGCTCGATGATTCCCGTACACCGGGGGGACGGGGGATACCCCAGAACCACACCCCGTTTCCCGAAATGAAACTTACTTTTCGTGCTTACTCAAAGCACACATGAGAATTTCTTCCGCGGCACCGCTCGGCTTCGCCTTCGCGGGGCGGACGAAATGCGTCCGCCCCCACACCAGCGTACTGCTTGCCTTTCGAGCTAAGCTCCTGCATAATCATAGTTTGTCTTGATCTCGCCGGACTCTTCCGGAACAAGGATATACGTCTCGTGTTAATGATTCGACTGTCGCGCATGGGTGCGCGTAAACAACCGCACTATCGCATTGTGGTGATTGAGAAGGCTCGGGCGCGTAATGGCCGTCCGGTAGAAGTCGTGGGGACCTATAATCCCCGCACCAATCCGGCCAGCATCGAAATGAAGCGCGACCGGGTGGATTACTGGGTATCGAAGGGCGCGCAGATGTCGGAGCGGGTGAACAAGCTGTACGCGAAGTCCCCAGCCGCGGCGCCGGCTCCCGCCGCGTAGATTCGACCGCGGCTCCTCTAGTTCAGATCTCGTTTCCACAGTGAGAATTTATGCCTGAATCTTCCGGAGATATTTGTGCGCTCATCGAGTTGATCGCGAAGTCGCTGGTCGACGCGCCTGATGAGGTCTTCGTCGAGAAGTTCGACGATGGGGTGATCGAACTGGAAGTCGCCGAGAGCGACGTCGGCAAAGTGATCGGACGCCAGGGGCGAACGGCCCGGGCGCTGCGGGCCTTGCTGAGCGCTGCCGGACATCGGGCGCGCAAGCGCTATCAACTCGAGATCATCGAGTAGGGCCTCGTGCCGGAATCGACGGAGTTCATCACCTTGGCGCGGGTAGTGAAGACGCAAGGGCGCCATGGTGAGGTCGCGGCTGAGGTTCACAGCGATGTTCCTGATCGGTTTGCCGAGGGAATGAAGCTGTTCGCGCTGAGCAAATCGGGCGACTCGCGGCGCGAGCTTGAGATTGAGAATCTCTGGCCGCATAAGGGTCTGCTGGTTTTGAAGTTTGCGGGCATCGATTCGATGTCGGATGCTGAGACGCTGATTGGGTCGGAGTTGCAGGTTCCGAAGGCCGAGCGCGCGGAACTGGAGCGCGGTTGGAGTTACGTCAGCGACCTGGTTGGATGCGCGGTCTTCGATCACGGAAACGAGATCGGACGGATTGAAGATGTGCAGCTCGGGGCCGGCGAAGCGCCGCTGCTGATTGTGGCTGGCGCTGGTGGAAAGAAATACGATGTGCCGTTCGCCGAGGCGTATCTGGAAGGCGTGGATTTGCCGCAGAGGCAGGTGCGGATGATGCTTCCCGAGGGCATGTTGGAGATCAATGCGCCTTTGACGGCTGAGGAGAAGGCACAGAGTTCGAATTCGCGTCGGGAAAAAGCTTGAACCACGAAGGGCACTCAGGTACACGAAGGAACAAATTCTTCGCGCGAGTGGCTTTGGGTTTCGCGTCATGAAGGCCGATATCGTCACGATTTTTCCGGACTTCTTTCGCGGGCCATTGGATCACGGGATTACGCGCCGGGCCGCGGAGATGGGCCTGGTGAAGATTGAAGTCCACGATCTGCGGCAGTTCACGCTCGACAAGCACCGCAGTGTGGATGACCGCCCATTCGGCGGCGGCGAGGGCATGGTCCTGAAGCCGGAACCGATCTTTGAATGTTTGGAACGGATGCAGCTTGCCCCGCGCGAGCAGCGGCTGTCGGGCACGGTAAAGGAAAGCGTCATTGTGCTTTCGGCGCAAGGGCAGCGGTTCACGCAGAAGATCGCGTCGGAACTGGCGGCGCTGGATCGGATGGTGCTGATCTGCGGACGGTATGAAGGCGTGGATGAGCGTGTTTCGGAGTTTCTCGCCGACCGCGAGCTTTCCATCGGCGACTACGTGCTGAGCGGCGGTGAGTTGGGCGCGGCGGTCATTATCGAAGCTGTCACTCGTTTGTTGCCGGGAGCGGTCGGAAATGAAGCGTCTACGCGGCAGGAATCTTTCACCGAGCATGTGAGTGGCGGTGAAACTGACGGGCCGGATTCGACCTGTGGCTCCGGCGGATTGCTGGATTATCCGCACTACACGCGTCCGGCAGAATTTCGTGGGATGACGGTGCCGGAGGTACTGATCAACGGCAACCATCAAGACATACGGCGCTGGCGGCGTGAGCAGGCATTGAAGAAAACGCTGAGGAACCGGCCGGATTTGATGGAAGGCATGGAACTCAGCAAAGAGGATAGAAAGATACTGGAACGGATCAAGGGTTCCTCCTAGTTCTCAGCCACGGGGAGAACTTAGACGTTCATGCCGTCGGCCGGCGGTGCATACGTCCTTCGACCTGCAAAAAGCGCGGGCCTCAGGATGACAACATTAAGTTCGAGATTAAGATAGAACAGGCGAAGGTTAACGACATGTCAAACCCAATCATTGAAAAGTTACTTGCGAAGACACTGCGCACGGACATTCCGGCGTTTCGGCCCGGGGATACGGTGCGCGTCCACGTGAAGATCAAAGAAGGTGACAAGGAACGCGTGCAGGCGTTTGAAGGCGTGGTGATCAAGCGCGACAACGGGCCGCAGGCCAGCTTCACCGTGCGGAAGATCAGCTTCGGACAGGGCGTCGAGCGTATTTTTCCGATCCAGTCGAAGGTGATCGATAAGGTGGACCTAGTGCGCTCGTCGAAGGTGCGCCGGGCACGGCTGTTCTACCTGCGCGGTCTGCGCGGTAAAGCGGCGCGCCTGCGTGACGTCGAGAAGACTGCGCAGTAGTTCGCGCTATCGCAGCCTTCTGTCGGTTGCGTCCAGAATCTGCTTCGCGGCGCGATATCCACTGGCGATCGCGCCGTGCACCGTTCCGTTGTTCCCGGTTGTGTCTGTTGCTTCGCCCGCGAAATAGAGCGTGTCTTGGATGGGTTCTGTGAGAACCTGCTGCGCTTCATTCGCCCCAACTTTTCCGTAGCTGTAAGCTCCGAGCGAGAACGGATCTGTTTGCCAGTCGTGAAAATGGGCGTGTTCCAAAATGTTCTGGAGTTCTGACTGACTCACGCGCAAGAGCGTGCTCAGCGTCTGCAGGCTATGCTCCACCACAAACGAGTGACTCTGACCTGAGAGACGCTCGGCGCAGCGGAACGGCGCCCAACCCGTGATGATAGGGCTCTTCGCCGGATTCGCAGTCCACCACGTAGGAAACCAGTCGTCCTGACCGAAGAGGAAACTCATATTCGATAAGGATCCGCGCGCACCGGCGGGTTTGATCGAATCCCAAAAGCGCTCGCGAAAATGCAGCGTAACGCGGATGACTTTCCCCATCTCGAGCTTGTCCAGGGCGTCCTTTTTCTGGCCGGGTAATTCTGGTGCGAACTGAACTACGCCTGGCTGCCCGACGGGGGCTTTCAAAAGAGAAAGCGGCAGGGTTATCAGAACTCGCGGAGCCTCGAGAGTCGATTCGCTTTTTTGATCGCGAACCTCGACCTTCACACTCCCGGCATTCCAGTGCACCTGCTGCACTACCCTCTCGGTCTGTACCGCGATGTTGTAGTTCGTCAATTCCTGTTGGAAGACATCCAGCAGGTCCTTGTATCCGTTGCGGCAGCGAAAGGCGCGGGCTCCTTCGATCTTCTCTTCCGCTCGTATTTCTTTCACGATCCAATGGACTCCGACGAGGGTAGGGTCGGCTGCATTGAATCCTGAAACGTAACCTTGTGCGCGCTGGTTCGCCCCCTGTTGTGCCTGCGTCTTCGCTGAGCGGAAACAGCGATCGAGGAATGCGGCGAATGTCTCGTCGGGATTTGAGTCGTCCATCTGCTGAAGAATCTGGTCGACCTCATCCCAAAATCCGCACGGGGACAAGCGATCCTTTTCGGCGCACCACGCGTCGCCTTGGACCTCGGTGATTTCCATTTTCGCCTTACGGAGAAGATCCAAGATTTCGGGAGGTTTGCCGTGAATGAATTCGGCTCCCAGTTCGATGGGGCAGTCACAATCTGGGTCGAGGTGGGTGAACACGCGACCGCCGATGCGATCACGAGCTTCGATGATGTGTACAGCAATGCCGGCGCGACCCAACTGGCAAGCCGCGGCCAGTCCTGACACGCCGGCGCCAATCACGATTACGGCCGGATCTGAGCTCATCAGAATCGATTGAAAGCTACGGCCGAGCTGCAAGTCAATGATGCGTTCTTCTTTATGCGGCCTTTCTAGGTACCTTAGCTCCCTTTTTTCTGGCTTCCGAGAGACCGATCGCGATGGCCTGCTTGCGGCTTTTGACCGTGCCCCCTTTTCCGCCCCGTCCGGATTTCAAAGTGCCACGCTTTTTGCGGCGCATTGCGCTGGCAACCGTCTTGCCGGCCGCCTTCCCGTATTTGCGGCCTGATGATTTCTTTTTTCTAGGCATGCGATTCCTCCTGTGAGATTAGAGAAATCTACCGAGTCTTAGGTTGTTGGATTTCGCGGCTGCGAACTACGACAAGTCCATTTCGTTCAGAACGCGTGCTACAACTACTGAGTCAGCCGCACTCTCAAGGGAGGAGGAACGGGTTCTCCCCTACGACGTCGCTGCAGGCGCTCGAGTCTGTCTAGGGCGCGACCGAGGTGCGCTCGATCGCTGTCTCATAGCGAAGCATTTTCGAGAGTGTCATCTTCCGGAAGGACGGGCCGCGCATATACAGTTTCGCTTACGTTGGTCTGTCTGTACTGCCGTAGGTGTTCGATGAAGTTGATCGCGACTGTGAGGGTAGCCGATGCTAAAACTGTGTTGCGTTCTTCTGCACTTAACTCCTCAGCCAATTTTGACAAACCCGGATCTTCGACTCCCTTTGCGCCGGCGCTTCACACAAGGACCAAACTGGTTCAAATTCAGGCTTTGTCGCAATCAGCCTCTGCTTGAAATCAGGAGGCACCGTGTCAGCCGCTTCGATCTCATCGTTCAAATTCTGCAGGAGCGGGAAGACTCGTCCGAATACGAGGAATTGCTCGAAGATCTCCGAGACCAATACCAGCCCGTCGGCAGAGCGGAGGAGTTGGAGGTCGAGCGTATCACGCTTTGCTGGTGGAGGCTTAAACGCGCAGCACGCTTCGAAAATGCCGAGAACCGAGTCGCTATGCGTGATATCGGCCGAAAAGAACTGGCTTGAAGGAAAAACTCGAGCCAGTGCCCAGCAAACAACCCATGCTTGAGAGCATTTCGCCGACTGTGCGCCTTGCCTCTGAGAGTTTTGGGCCCGGTTGACTTTTTGGCGTTTTGGCGGTTGGCGTTCAGCTTTTTCGGCGACGGAGCGCTGAGTGTGCACCCCAAGTGGCCATCGCCGCTGGAACGCATCCCAGGAGCAGCGAGTAGACGCCCTAATAGCGCCCCCCCCATCATCATGTTGAACTCAGAACAGATCATCTCATCGCAACCGAACTCGTCTGTGTCCGGGTCGGCGCACCTCTGTTTGTCGGGCGCGGGGAACGCGGGCGTCACCATTTTGCTGGTGGCCATCGCCATGGTTCTCTCGCTCCGCGCAAGTGGGGAAATTCCTGCGCGCTACGGAACTGGGGGAAAAAACACTACAGGAAAGCCGATGCCGCGATGGATACCCTAGAGAGAGAACTGGAGCCGGGTCAGATTGTGCAACTCGGCTCCGGGCGCAGCGTGCGTTTCGTGGAACAAATTTGCGGGACGAAACCGGATCAATGTCGGCGTGAACGCACGCAGGTACGAGTTTGAGGAAGTCACCGCAGTCTAACCGCCTGCCTTCTCCCGTCTATTCAAGCGTCAACTGATCTCCCGCCTGCAGTACCGGCAGGTACCATCCGTAGCGCCCGCAGACCTTAGACTCGCCCCAATTGCCCGAGAATGTTCCCGTGTGCTTCAACCCGGCATTATCTGTGAATTGAACGGTAAAAGTTATCGTCCCATTGAGAGGCGTGCTGGCCCCACAGGGCAAATTCCCGTTGAGTGTCGGGAGGCTAAACTGCGTTACCTGCGCGATTGATCCCTGGTAGGGGCTGGACGGAAACGTGCTCCCACCCAGCCACCACTCCTCTGGCCGGCTACTGTTTAGCCAATACATCCAATCGACTTGTGTTCCGTTCTGGTAGAGCGGAACCCCGCGGCATTGGAACTCGGAGAAAGAAAAAATCGGTTGAGCGGAAGCAGCATCGCAATGGAAATTACTGCCTACCGTTAACGTAGTTTGGGCGAACGCGCTCAGAGACAGCAGCAGGAACGGCAGAGCAAGGGGAAGGGCTATTTTTCGCATCTCAATTTCCTCGACAACAGATTTGACGTCTACGTTTCGGGCAATTGCGATTTGCCGGATGCTGAACGCGCCAGAGTTGGCTTGTGGAAGGTAACGCGGCTTTTGGATGAGTTACGCGGGAACGTAAACTAGACGCAAGGGGTTCGCAATATGGCAGAGGGGCTAAAACTTTTGCGTTCGACAAGGCACAGACCCGGCCTTTGCCTGGGTCCCATGGCACTCCTATTAAGAAGAGCGTGCGTCGGGTGCATCAGAAGCCCTCCAAATATCGATGACCGGATGGAGTGCGACACGTGCGGAGCTTTTGGAGAGGTTGCTAGTGAAGTCGGCTCTGCCTGACAATCTCCTCGGTAGGTGGCGATTTTAGCTCGTTCTGATTTGACGACTTAGTTTGGAGGAGACTGTTGTTGCGACTGCGCCGCCTTGTTTTGTTGGGCCTGAATCTGGCGTCGCTGCTCGAACATGCGCGTCATGTTCTGAATCGATTGCGACGTGCCAGTTTGATCGTTCGAGTCGGACGGGGAAGAAGCAGACGACGCGGTTTCAGGTGGGATGTCGCTTTCGGTGATTGAATTGGCATTAGCTCGCGACGGCGCAGCAGAGGAAGCTGACTCAGCATCGCTGGTACTGACTTCCTGCCTGCCCGACGCCGACTCCGCGCCAGATGCGTGTTGGTTCTGGGCGTTCGCATCCGCGGTATCTGACCCGGAATTAGACTCACGAGCGGCTTCCTCGGCTGCGATCGCCGCCTCAGCATCTGCCTGGAATGTCGGCTTGCCGGGGGCGGCCCATCCGCGCATCATCCGCATTCCGTCAGGGCGGCCCACGCCCTGAGAGGCATTGCTGCGAAAACCTTTGGCAGCAACACCGGAGTCCATCCCACTTGCCGCGACAGCATCAGACGCGCTGGCAAGAGCGCCGACTGCTGAATCGTCACCCTTACCCCGTGCGGTCACCGCTACACTGCGAAGTGCGTCTGGATCGTCGTCGGACGTCTCAACGATGTAGTCAAATTCTGTGCCGTACAACAGGGAGGAGATTATGTCACGGACCTGGCCGGGGCCCAGGTGGACGAAAACTCTCTCTCTGGAGGCTGCCGACGGAATTTCGATCGATGCACCGGTCTGCATTCGCAAGGCCGCGAGAACAGCCGCCAACGTGGAATTTTCCGCATCAATGGTGAGAAGATTGCCATCCCAGGTAACCACGGGTGGCTGCGGAGGTGTCTGCTCGGCTGTCGGAGGTGTGGGCGCAGCGGCATCTGGCACAACCGATTTGGGCACAGCGGGCGCGGGAGTCGATGGGTCCACCGCTGAAGCGGGCGGTTTGTCGTTGCGGACTGAGTTCCTCGCGGGCGCAGGAGTGGCCTGCGCGTGCACGAAGGACGATATGGCTAGGACGCTTGTCAAACAGAGGCAAGACAGAGACCTGCCGATCCTGCGAGGTGCCTCCCTCGCGAAACCGCTGCCAGGGACTTGCGACACTGCCTACCCCTTTCCCTGAGGCCCATCCGAAACTCCCGGGCCGACAGAACCTCTCTAACGAACAGCAGCCACGGACGATTGTACTGAGCAAACTCTACGTCCGGCCAGACCCTGGTCAAGGGCAACTGAGCCTCCCGGTGCGGTCTGTGCCGGTGGCGCACTCTGCGCCATTGCCGTTGTTACGGACAGAAGCGCGATGACTCTAGCCGCATTTCGAAGCATCATTTCAGACTCCCAAGATTTACTCTTGAATTTCGTCTTCACGAGAGCACAAAAACTAATCCATCGTGACGCGTGTCGTGGCGAAACTGGCAGTGTTCCGTCCTTGCTCACTTGCTTTTCGATGCGGATGGGATCTCCAGTTTCGAGAATAGCTTTTCATCAATCTTGGGATTCACTACAACCTTCTCGATCGTAATTTTTTCCGGCGGCACAGGAGTATCCCGAAGACCTAACGCCGTTTTGCTTACCGGGAGAACTCTCGTCTCCGAAACAAAAGGAATCTTAAGGCCGTCCACGGTGTGATAGTCGCGGTAGTAGACTTCAACCGGATGTTCGGTGCCATCAAGGCGGCGAGGTGTTCCCTCAACTTTGCTTTCGAGGAAGGTTTCTGCGTCGATCCACACGTGGCGTGTCTGCTCGTTCTTCTGAATGACTTTTAGCTTGTAGGTATCGCGGCCCTCCACTTTTTCCACGCCATCCAACTCGATGCGGCTGCCCTTGGCGGCGTAATCCACTAGCAAACCGTCAAGGTCGGATTGCATGGATGCAGTCTTCGATTCCTCCGCCGTATAGGGCTCGACTTCCATCCGGTTCAAATACGGACGCAGCTTCCAGCCATTCGTACCATCGTAGACCTGGATTGCCGTCTTGCCGGCGAACTGCAACTCGAACCTCATTTTGCGGCCGCGCTTGAGTTCCATAAGAAAGGGCAGCTGAGCTTCCTCGACGGGGCGATGAGGAGTAATCATCCGTTTCGCATTTGCGCCAGTAGGTCCAGGCACAGCAAGGGTTGCCCGCTGATTTCCACCCGCGCCCATTTTCCCTTCTAAGGACAATGTCTGGACGGCGCGCCATGTCTCCAACCCGCCCCGGGCTGCCACGTTTTTGTCCACAATCTGAGCTGCGGAGAGATTTGGGAGCGCTGAAGAAGCTCCCACGGCTGTTGCAAGCGATGCGGCAACCATCACACCCACGCAAATTGCTTGTGCTTTTGTCATCATAGATTCATCCTCTGTCCCCAAGTGTTAATGGGATGCCCATCCGCATCCTTTGATTTGTCGAACCATGACTGGCCATCGAGTTCCTCCGACTTCCTGCCATGCTCTAGAGCCGCGAAACGGCTGCATGCGAACTTGCTGACAGTGATTTGCGCCCCGCCTGACCCCCTTTTAATTTGGCGGAGCAGAGTTATTGGTTGGGGCGGCTGAAGGCTGCGCAGGCGCAGTCTGCGCAGCAGGGCTTGATTCTGCACTCTGCCCGGTCGCTTGTCCGTTCGGCGCCGGTGTCGGCGTCCCCGTGGCATTTTTCTCAGTCTGGGCGAATCGCGCGGACTGAGCGGCCCGACCAGCTTGAGCCGCGGCTTCTGCCTTAGCATCGGCCTGCTTGTAAAGAGCGGCACGACGAGCCTCTAAGTCTTCGCGCGCTGCTAATGTCACCCGTAGTTGCTCGAGCTCCTTATCCAGATGGCCCACCATCAGTTCCCACATGTCAAGGTTAGCTTTGGTTACCCGATCCGTGGATTTGCTATTGGCGGACTTGGCATGCATCTGTTTTAGCACCACACGCATCTGCGAGAGCGTAGTTTCCATATCTTGCACTCGTTCACGCATTGCGCTCAGACCTTGCGGGTCGGTGGTCTTGCTCCCGACCGGACCTCTCCGCCCAGCCAGGGCCTGCCGATTCAAGATCGGCGCGCCCGGTGTGGTGCCAGGATTTGCAATCTGAGCTAAAGCCGCCGTTGCGGCCAAAACGAGAACCGGCGAAACCGCCAGCGTCCCCAAGGAGAAGATCCCGTAAATTCTTCGTAGCATACTTTGTCCCTTTTTCTTAAAACTTGTAAACTCTTCGCATCGTGCCGGTGCGCCCTAGAAAGAAGCGGAACCGCAACAAGCGCCGATTCGCGAAACCGAGACCCGAAAGCCGCACCGTGGAAGCGGCCAAGAAGCTTGGCAGCACCAGCGACCTAATACGCGGGTGCGGGGATCCTCATTCCACGACGAGGTTGTTCGCTCGGAATGGTCCGATGACGACATCCACATGGTGGCCGCGTTTCACTGCCTGGGTCGGGTTCGAGAAAGCCATCCAATACGTCATGCCCGCTTTGGGCGTGCTCTCCTGGCGCAGTTTTCCGACCTTCTCCATCTGAGGGACCACAAGGCTCACCCCGGCTTGCGCATCGAACAATTTAGGCTCGACCTTCTTATCGTTGAGGGCTGCGGCTTTGTGTGGGTCCAATACCCGATAGTTAAATCGAATGAGCTCGCCCGACTCTGCGGTCTTGACGCGGAGTTCACCAACGCCCCAAACCCCCTCGTAATACATTTCCGCTCGGCGGGACAGGCGATTTGCCTTAGAGCCTTGCCAAACCGGTGCTGGCGTGGTTGGTTGGGTGGCTCCCGCGGACTTAGCCGCGGCTGACGCCGGTTTGCTGGCATTCTGAGATGACGGGGGAGGCGCCGATTGAGCACCAGAAAAGACTACGCTGGACGCAAGAAGTATCAGAAGGAGGGGCCGATGAGTCTGCAGAATTGCCGGTTTCAGCATTTTGATATTTATCTCCCCCATCCTCGTCCTCGTCAATGGCACCCGTGTGCCAGACGCGAAGTGTATGAAACAGGGGAGGAAGCAAGTTAACGGTAAGCGACCGGACATCCAGGTTTGAATGTCCGGTCGCCGCCCGGGCCAGCTCAGTTGGCCGTGAAGTTGGCACTGGTTACGGTCGCCGTTCCTGTGCCAGTAACGCTGACGTTAGCCGTCGCCGTTGCTGTCGAGGCTCCAGGAGCGTACTGCACAACGATTGTGCAGTTGGCCCCGGGATTCACGACGGCACCCGAGACGCAGGTGCCGCCTGTTGCGATCGAGAAGGTCCCGCCGGTGCCACCGACCTTGTTAACCGCCGGGTTGGCCGTCAGAGTCAGAGGTGCGGTCGCGGTAGCCGCGTTCGTCACCGTGATCGTGCCGGTTTCCGTGGCAGTGTTAGCTGGTGTAGTGGCGAGTGCCGGAGCCGGTGCTGAGATGGCCACCGTTGCGCCCGTCACCGTGAACGGAATAGTGTTCGTAGTCCCGATCGGCGTTGTCAGACCGATGTTCCGGATCCCCAGCGCCGTACCAGGCGAGATCACCAGATTCGCTGTGACCGTGCTCGAGTTGACTACTGTCAGAGTGTTGAAGGAGACTCCCCCTCCCAGGCCCGTCACCGCTGATGCCCCGGTCAGATTGGCTCCAGTGAAGGTTACTGGCACCGTTGTGCCACGAACCCCGGAGTTCGGAGCGATCGATGTCAGCGTTGCTCCCTGCACCGTGAACGGCACCGTGTTGCTGGTCCCGCCCGGTGTCGTAACGCTAACGTTGTGGGCACCGAGCACAGCACCTCCACCGATCGTGAAGGTTGCATTTATCTGCGTCGGACTCATGACTGTCACGCCGCTGACAGCCACTCCGCCGCCTCCGCCGCCAGAGACCGCAACTGTTGTGGCTCCAGTGATGAAGTTAGTACCCGTCAACGTGACCGACTCCGCCGTGGCACGAACGCCCGTGGGTGGAGCGATCGAAGTCAACGTCGGCGCGGGTGGAACAGTTACCGTGAAGGTAACCGCGTTGCTGGTACCACCAGGAGCCGTTACGGTGACGTTCCTGGCAGTAGCCCCAGCAGATGCACTGATCACGAAGTTCGCGGTAACCTGGTTGTCATTCACCACGGTGATGGTGTTGACGGTGATGCCGCCACCGGACACGTTGATCGCGGTAGTTCCGGTCAGGCCGCTACCAAAGAGGCTGACTGCTACCGTTGTTCCACGACTCCCCGAGACTGGCGAGATCGAGGTAAGCACCGGCCCGGTTACCGTGTAGGTCACGGTTCCGGTACTGCCGCCCGGTGTCGTTACGAAGATGCTCCTCGGACCGATCGTCGCTCCGCCGCCGGTGTTAAAGGTTGCCGTGATCGTAGTCGGATTGACCACGGTCACTCCGGTGATTGTCAGGCCGCCTGCAGGCGCCGCAACGTTGACTGTCGTTCCCGCCGCCGTAAAGCCGGTGCCGGTGAGGGTCACGAAAACAGCCGTGCCGCGCAGACCTGAGCTCGGACTAATCGAGGCCAGAGTCGGCGTTCCAGGAGCCACAACCGTGAACGTCACCGGATTGCTGACTCCGCCCGGCGTGCTGACGGTTACATTTCTCGCCGTGAGCGCAGTAGTCGCCGAGATCGTGAAGTTCGCCGTAATCGTGGTGTCATTCACCACGCTGAAGGCGCCTACCGTGATGCCTCCACCGGGGATGTTAATCCCGGTAGAACCGCTCAGGCCGGTGCCCATCAGAGTCACGCCGACCGTGGTGCCTCTCGCGCCCGTGTTGGGTGAGATCGAGCTCAGCGCGCCTGGCGGTACGATCACCGTGAACGTCACGGCGTTACTCGTTCCCGCCGCTGACGTCGTGGTCACGTTCCTGGCGCCACCCGTCGCGTTGGACGCGATCGCAAACGTTGCAGTAACCGTAGTGTCGTTTACAACCGCAACGTTGGTGACAGTGAAGCCGTTTCCGGAAACATTGACTGCTGTGGTTCCGGTCAATCCACTGCCGGTGAGAGTAACGTTCACAACGTTTGGAGTCGAACCGTTACCTTGATTGGCCGAAGCAGGCGCAATCGAGGTGAGCACCGGGCCGTTAATGGCGAACGGCAGGGTATTGCTCGCTCCACCCGCTGTTACCACTTCGACGTTCACGTTACCGATCGCAGCACTGGTGTTGCTGCTAAGGGTTGCCGTGAGAGTAGTCCCATTCACGAAGGCCACGCTGCTGATGTTGAAGCCCGCAACCGCAGGCACAGCGACGACCGATGCTCCGGGCACGAAGTTCGTTCCGGTCAGGGTCACGTTCACCGACGTACCGCGCAATTCAGAGCCCGGAACGATGGACGTCAACGTCGGCGCTGGCGGAGCGATGACCGTGAACGTAACGGCATTGCTCGTGCCTGCCGGCGTAGTTACGGTCACGTTCCTGGCGCTCAACGTTGCGGTCGGCGCAATGGTGAAGGTGGCTGTAACCGTTGTGGCGCTTACAGCGGCAAAGTTGCTGACGGTGACCCCGGTACCGCTGACGTTCACCGCACTTGCTAACGCCAGGTTGGTACCGGTAAGCGTTACGTTGACAACCGTGCCTTGCGCTCCGGTCGAGGGACTGATCGAGGTCAGAGTACCCACACCACTACCACCTTGGAACTCGACCGCGCCGACATCGAAGTGATTCGGGTTAGCCGGGTCGGGCCGCGGATTTCCGAAGAAGTCCGTAGCAAGAGTCGGCGCCGTTGCTGTGGGAAGAGTAGTTGAATTCAGCGGAACATAGTCGATGGCCGGCGAACCCGCCGCCAGGGCATAGTTGCCAAACGCAGCCCCGCCACCGAAGTTGCCCGCGCCACCTGTCACCGCATCGTTGCTCAGGGCAAGCGGACCCCAACTGACGTTGACCCAGTTGTTGCCCTCGTCCACCGTTGCATTTGCATTGAGGGTGAAGACCGGATTCGGGGTCTGCGCGTCGACAATTCCCGGAGGTACGCCGTATCCATTCGGCCCTGCGCAGCCATCCGCCGTGGTGCACTCTGGCGGCACGCGCGAACCGTTGCAATACTGGCTGACAACGCTGGGGTTGGAGGCCAAGTTTGATGCCGCGTAGCCCGTGTCGTCCAGTACGGAGTACGTCGGGTTGAGTGCGATCGCCGCTCCTAGGCTGTGCACGCCTGGACCGGTGTCGCCGCGGACGCCGATATCCCAGTAGTTGGCGCCCGTGCCGCACTGGCCGGAAGCGGTCTGCACAAGTGTGGGGGACAGCGTAACCAGGTTCTGCTGGTTCGCGTTCCCTGAACCTAATCCACCCACTACGATTTGGAAGGCGCGGTTCTGCCAGATCACGTTGTTTTGCAGCAGCGGGTTGGAGAATGCCGTGCAGTTGGGTTGTCCTGTCGGGCATGTAATCGTTAGCCCGGTGAAGGTCGTCGTCAGCAACGCGGAGTTCTGCGTGCTGGACACGCCAGCCGGTTGCGGGCACGACCCCGTTGTCGCGTTTGGCCCTGGGCAGCTCCCCGCAGGAGCGCTGGCCAAAGGCGTCCCAATGCTCTGCGTAAGCACCCCGGAAGAGGCAAGGGTATCGTTGCTCGAGATCGTGTTGTTGATGATCGCAACGTTCAGCGAATCCTGCAGCGATATTCCGCCGCCATCCCAACCCGCCACGTTGTTGACGATCATGTTGTTGGTGATGGAAACGCTGTTCCAGGCTGTGGGCGTTGATGGGAACACGGAGACTTCCGTCCCGTTGACCTGCTGCAGACGGATGCCGCCGCCGGCGCCGCTCTCGGCCATGTTGGCCTGGATCAGGTTGCCGTTGATCACCAGCCCCGGACCGGTGCCGTCGCTGAGTCCCGGCGGGCAATCCGCGTCCGATATAACCCCGCAAACCGGATCGGTATCGGGCGTGCCCATCACTTGAATTCCGCCACCGTTCGTGGGAATGGTGGGGTTGTTGCTTTGGTTGAGAACGATCGAGTTGTGCTCGATATCCCCGTGGTAGATGAATCCCAGGTGAACCAAGCCTCCGCCTTCACCAGAGGCGAGGTTTCCGCACACCCAGTTGTAGTTGAACTTGTAGTAGTCGGCACCGGTGCAGAAAGTGGCGCCGCCGCCACCCGACAGAGTGCCGGAGAACAGTTCATCCCCGAGTGAGGAGTTGTTCGTGACGTAGTTGTTGTGTACGTTGACGTTCAGGTCCAGGCAGAACGGCAATTCCGTACCGACTGCATTGCTGTTCTGGCAGGACGGAGGTGCGCCGAGGACGGACTGCTGTCCCACACCGCCGACAACGCTAGTAATGGTGGTCGCTAGGGGGAACTCACCCTGGCCGACGCTGATGCCGCCCGAGAGCGTGCCGACATTGTTGTAGACCCGGTTGTTGGCGATTTGCAGGTTATGCGTCCAGCCGTGGGCGAATATGCCGCCACCGCCTTGGGAGCTGTCCCTGATCGTGAGGCCGTCAATCGAAGACGGATTACACTCAAAGTTGCTGGGATAGGGGTTGGGAACAGTCGTGCAATAGGCAGACTGGGCCGGGACTGCAGGCGGGAATGCTGGAACATCCTGCAGGAGCAGGGCGTCCGTGGGGAACGCGCCCGCCGTTGCGCCGTCAGTCCAGACGTTCTCTCCTTTTGAGGTCCACACGCCCTTGGCCAGGACCGTGATGCCCGCTCCCTCATATGCGCCCATCAATGAGGGTTCTTGCAGCTGTTCGGCCAGGTTGCCGTTTGCGGTGGCGTCCCAGCCCACGACCGCCTCCAGGGGAATTCGGTCGACCTGCGGAGCCCCTTGCGTGGTCGGGGTGGTGTAGTTATTCCAACCCGTCTCAGGGCAACTGTAGGTGCTGGTTGGATCGTAGGGGGGGGCCGACGTCCCTCCGGTTCCCACGGACGGCACGCCCGACAGCGTCAAGCCGAACAGGCAGTTAACATGCCGGCGCCAGGGGTCAAGCAGCGTGCCCGCCGGAATGGCATTGGCATCGATGATGGACGAAGCGGCGCCAACACCCTGCAGCCGGACTGGCTTCCACATAAGTAGCATCTCTTGGTGAGCTGCCGCGGAGGCAGTTTGTGTCGGCGTTGCCGCATCAAGCGCAGCACTGCTGCACGTAGTCGACGCCGGACTGGCCCCCGTCGTGGTGCAAGTCGGGTCGACGATGATCAAATCGCCCGGAGCAGCCGCGTCAATCGCGCCCTGGATCGTTTGGTTCGCGGAGACGTGGGTCGGAGTTTTGCCGCCGATGGTGACGGTCACGCTATCGACCGATTGTTTGCCGTTGCCCGCTGTGATAAGTAGTTGTCCGCACTGCGCAGTTGTACCCTGGTACTGCGCCTGCTGCTGTATCGCGCAGTTCGGAACGCCGCTGGGCACTGTCACTAGAATCTGCGTGTCTGACCAGCTGTCGATGCTGGCCGGCCTTCCGCCGATGGTGACTGAGGACAACGTATTGCAAGTCGTGCTTCCCGCGGTTGGGCTCAGACACTGACTGCCAAAGCCGTAGTGGCGGGTGATCGTTTTCATATTGAACGGAGCCACGCTGGCCGATGGCCCTGAGTAAGCGCTGTTGCTCACCAGCTGATCACCCAGCGCTCTAATGGTGAGGGTCACACCGGTCTTGCTGACCCAAGGACCGATACCGTCGCCGTCCACTTCCGCGATCGCCGGCGTAGCATCGGGATAGCTGCAGTCGGGATTGTTGTAAGCCGCACCTACGAATGCTTGCGTGGGCACAACCGGAGTGTCGAGGTAGGTAGTCAGGCCCGGCATGTACGGCTCTTCGTAGCAGAAATCGCTATAGGCCGGGTTGTACAAAGGATCGTTGACCAAGCGCCCGAGGGAGTCCTGGATCGGGCCCGGATCGTTCATGCACTGCACCATCATGCTCGGTGAATACCCGGTGATGTTGGGCGGGTTCACTTCCCAGCTCGAGAAGGTCAACCCGTCATAGACTCCCCAGTGGTCGGAATACACACGCGAGATTTCGTTTCCAAGATAATCCTTGGTGGAAATGGGCATGTTGGGTGGCGCGAACTTCTCGCCGAACTGCGGCGAGAACGGATCGAATTCCGAGGTCAAGTCGTCGGTGATCACGCCGGTGAACTTCGCCGCGATGTGAGTGGAGGTGAAGAGTGCGAACTTCACCCTCACCGACATCTGGTTGTTCAGCGTCACTTCCTTGCGGTCGCACAGAGGCCGAGTCGCTCCAGCAAAGGGTGCCGTTTCTAGCGCCCCCGGGAAGAGACTCAGGTAGTCGGGAACGGTGCGCATCTCGCCCACGCACGGCCATACAGGATCCTGGTAGCCGGGGAAACCGGGGACGCCGGAGAGAGAGCCCCCCTGCAAATTCAAGCTCGTAGTCTCGTTCTGGAAGTTATTGGGGTTGTAGCCCGTGGCGTTCGGGTCGTACATGGAAGCCACGGAGGCCTGGTCGGGGATGATGAAGATGTCCGCACCCAGCCCAGCGAATTGCTGCGTGACCGGCGCGATGAAGTCGTCGCCAATCAGCAGGTTCTTGTCTTCCTCCTTGTAGATCTCGTAGCCCGGCGGCATGACCACTTGCACCACATAATTGCCTGGGGGCAGCATCGGTGTTCCCGACCGATAGGCATCGGTCGTATCAGGATTCGCCACGCAGACCGTGCAATTGGTGCCGGCCATCGAGGCGGTCACACCATTCGTCGTTCCCACGGTCGAAACCAGCTTTCCGGTCGCCGGGTTGATGCCGAGTGAACTCGGGAACGAGTAACGTCCGTCATACGGCGCGGGCTGAATCTGGTTGTTGATCTTCATCGCGTCATAGCACTTGAACTGCGAGTTATACGGGAGCGTGTGCAGCGTGCCCCCGTTGTGTACAGAGTTGTACCAGTCGAGGTAATTCGGCTGGTCAAACAGCGTGAAGTAAAACAGATCCGGGTTGGCGCCAGTGCTCGCCAGGCCTTGGCCCGGGCAGCTCAAATAGGGCAGGGGCGTGCCAGTAGCGGGGTCCGTATAGTTCGGGTAGAACCCTTGCGCCCAGTCATCCCAACTGCTGGATTGGGTCGTGTCCACCAAAGTCAGGGTTCGCGTTACGCCATCGGCTGCAAAGCCTTCCTGGTAGAGGTTAACGGTGACGTGCGGAATATACGGCTCCCATGGCTGTTGTATCATTTGCCCGGCATCATCAAAGGGACGCGTCGAGGCATACTGAATCTGTCCATAGATGCCGCCGTTCTCGCCCACCTGCGTGGTCGTAGGCGCGGTAGCTCCCGCGGGAGTAACGGTGACCGTCGCGCAGGCCGGCGGGCAAGCTGCAAACGGGGCTTTGGCGAACTCAATCCAATTACTGTGGCCAGTCAAGCCGGCCCAACCCTCCATGCCCTGGTAATACGGTGGATCGAGGCGCCCCGTGGAAGCGGAGGTCGAACTGGGAATTGCCGTGCCGGCTGCGAACGAACCAGCCTCTGACGTGCAATCCGCTTTGGCGCAATAAACCGCACCAGGAACGGACAGATCGGCGGGCAAAGGAACCGCCTCGAACGTGTTCGTCATGTGTGTATAGGCAGTGGAAGTTCCGCACGCCCGGGCCCCATTCGCTGGCCCGCAGGAGGTTGTGCCATCGGCAGGACCGCCCGCGTCATACACACTGTGGACGCCCGTCGTCTTGTAGCGGGTGTCGTCCGCTTCTACCACGTACCAGTTGAACAGCGGGAATGTCTCGTTGAAGGGGGCAACGCCGTTGAAGTCCGTAGTCAGCGCGTTGGCGCGGCTGCCATCCCGGTAGTGGATCATCGTATAGATGAGCGGAATCCCGATCTCGCCCGGGTCCTTGATTCCATTCTTGTTATCGTCAACGAACGTTGTGGTGTAAAGGTTCGACTGCCACTGTTGGACGCCGATGTTGTCCAAGGTGAGGGTTTGTCCCCCAGATACATTAGCCGGAACCGACAGACCATCAATGATCTGGTCATTCCATTGGTCGCCGATGGTCAGTCTCCAGTTTCCGCCGGGAACACTGGTGAAGCTGAACTTCCCATTGGCGTCGCACTTGGTGAACATGAAATCCTCGCCATCGGGATCACCCAGACTGACCCAGCACTGGGTCCAGGCAAGTGCGTCGCGGGAACCGCTGGGATAGAGTCTCTCATCCGGTATGCGGCTCAGGCGCTGGACGTCTACTTGGCCGGCGATGGTGTTGTTGCACGGGCCGACGGTACCGGGGGTGCCGTTGCCGGCGCAAATGTCATTGTGGCGGGAGTTGATGATCGCCGGGTTGGCAAAACCGATGGCCACGTGATATCCGGCTGGACCGTACTCCTGGAAGTAGCTTGGCTCGCCGATGCGGATGAAGGAATCGTGGGGGTGCTGGCCATCCAGAGTGTTGGTCTGGAGCCACTCTTCGCCACGGGCAATCCGGTCCGCACCGGGGTAGGCCTGGACACTGAATTTATCAGGCATGAGGTTGGCAATGACCGCCTGGCCGGCTAGGGGAGACAGAGTGAACCCGTCTGATTCAAACTTCGGGCAGGTCACGATCACGCCCGTGATGCCTGCCTGCGTCGGATCGGCAGTGCCCTGTGCCGAAATCGGGCAGGCGTCAAGGCCAGTACTGGGATCGATAGTTCCTGACAGCGAGTTCGACAAGGGCTGGTTGAACGCGTCGTAAGTATCCTGCCCGGTCACATCGCCGAGTCCGCCATAGGTATCCCACAGGATGATGTTGAAGCTGCCCAGACCGGGTTCAATGGGCGCAATCGTGCCGGCTCCGCCCCCGCCATCCTGCTCGCCATTGAGCGGGAAGTCGTCTTCAAACACGATCACCGAAAGCTTACCGGTAGGAAGCGGTGTGGGCAGCACCAGCACATTGACGGGTGCGAAGGCGGAAGCTGTGGTACATGTATTTGTCCCACCCAGTATGTTGCAGGCCGGCGGAACCGGGGCGCCGCCCATGGTGTGGCCGCACGCCGTATTACCTTGGGCTGCTTCTGTGCCATTGCAAGCTGCCGCGGTCACGTTACCCGGAAACGGGTTGGCCGCATCGCCCGGCAACACCGAAATGTAGTAGCGCTTGGAGGGATCGAGAGCGACTTGGCTGGGCAGGACATACGTAGAACCGCCACTTGTGCACGGGAGCGCCGTGCAGTTCGGGTCGGGCCGACAGGCGCCGCTGCCAAGGTCGCATACTGCCGGGATGTGCTGTCCGATGGTCGGACTGCCCGGCCGAGTGTCGAGCATGGTTTGGCCGGCTTCGCAGGAGAGCGGCCCGGTGCAGCCCTGGGCGACGTAATCCATGCTGCTGGTATGGAAATTCACCCCAAAGACGGGGATGGTGCCACCGGTGGCCACAGGAGCGGGGCAGCCCGGCGTGGGAGTGGTGCCGCTGGTGGTGCAATTCGGATCCACCCAGAAAGTCTTGTCTTCTTCGATGATCCATCTGTAGTCGGGAAATGGTGACAATCCGGCGAGGCAGGCGCTATTCCCATTGCAGGCTTTGTACGCCTGGGCGTCCAGTACGTGGACCGTGAGATTGCTGGGCGTTGGGAAGACGAGGGTTACCGTTGCGGAATTACTTGTCCTTCCCTGAGAGTTTTGCGCGGTATAGGTAAAAGTGTAGGTGCCCGCGCCTGGTGCGCTCGCCGTGAACCCGCCATTCGGGTCCATATTGATGGTTACCGCGCCAGGGTTAGTGGCGCTGGCGGCAACACTGGAGGTGACCACCTGAAGCGGAAGGCCGTTGGGGTCCGAGTCCGCCGAGAGTACGCCGGGCGATGCAATCTTCAGGAACGTGGCCAGTTTGGATGTGTAGGTGATCGCGTTCGCAACCGGTGATCCAGTAAGCGACGACACGTTCAGCGTAACCGTTGTACACAAGCCGGCAGCGCCCGCAGCCGCACCGTTGGCGCAATATCCAAAGGTGTCAAACTGCGCGCCTGCAGTGGTCGCGCCCAAGCCCGCTGTGGGCGTGTACGTAAATGTGCCGTTCGCGCAAATTCCGGCGACCGGGTTCCCCGGTATCGCCTGGCAACTCAGCGTGCCGTTGGCGGGAGGAGTTGATAGCTGGACGCCATACACATTGACGTCGTTGGCGATCACGCCCTTTGACGTGTCTGAGATGACCAGGGGAACGCACGAGGTCGCCCCGCTTGCACATGGGACGACGGAGCCGTAAGTATCCGCGATGGCCGCCGCCGTGGCGAATACGCCAGAGCCTGCTGAAACTGGAAGCATGGCGCCATTCACACTGATATAGGCCAGCATTCCGGCATCACGTACGGAAGAGTTGCCGGACAGGGCCAAGTCACGAGCGAAGATCGGAAGCGACGCGGGTACTGCTCCAGTAGGACTTGGCAGCGGCGCATTGACCATCACGTCGTACGTCTTGCCCGCGGCCATGAATACTTCGGTCTTTACACGGGGAGCGACGAGGGTGCCGTTGGAGTCGGGAACGGGATTGCCATCTTCCGCGATCAAAGTGAATCCGCTTACCGGATTGGCTGCTGTCGTGAGCACCCCTGCGCCAGTAAAGCCTGTGGTTTGCGAACCGACGATCGCAGGTACGTGCATGCGCAAGCCGGCATTCACCATGCGCACCAGAACGGTGCCGGTAATTCCAGTCGTGAGGGGCGTACCCGTTGACGAGACGCCAGCCGTAGCCGCGAACAGCGAGGTTGCCGGATTGGCCTTGTCGAACGCAAGCCCGTTGATGAGGTAATAGAACGGCGTGTAATTCACCGCCGGCGGATAGCAGGTGTGTGTTTGTCCGCAGCCGACTCCCCCGCTCCCGTTAACGTTGTTCATGCCCGACCAAACTGCCGTCTCGCTGAAACCTGAGGTCCGTACTGCCTGGTCGACCGCTTTGTTCTGCACAGGGTCGATTTCGCTGAACTCAAACGGAACTTCCGCGTTGTACTGCACCGCCGGAACCGCCGCCTGAGCCGCCGCAGTGCCAGCTGCTACCGCGGGGTAAGCTATGCCCGCTGTTGTGCTCGTGGGGGCGGTGGTGACGACCAGCACGCCAATCAAGCCCATCGGCACCTGAATCGAAGGATGCGTGCCGGACTCGAGCAGGTAGGTGCCCGGCTTGAGCAATGGCCAGGTCAGTGAGGTCGCGGTCGCTGTTCCCACCGCCCCAGCCGCCACTTCTGTGGCCATGGATTGTACGCGCCCCTGCAGCTGGGCCGGCGGTGTGGCCCCAGATGTGTCGCTCGTGCATGGCGTGCCCGGCGCTTGGGCGGCAATAAACCACGACACGCACCCTTGCGCGTCGACGTGGCTGGGACTCGCCGTTCGCACCGCCCCTGGCCCACCAAGACCGCCACCCACCTGACCCACAATTACGATCGACGTGGGAATGGTATTCGCCGTCCCGCTCGTGGTAAACGAAAGATTGTTGGTAAGGTTGATCTGGAGGCTAGCCGGCGCGGCTGTTGTTCCGGTCGGGATCGTTATCAGTACCGGAGACCAGGCCGGACTCGCCGCCAAAACAGCCCCAGTGCCGCCGCCACCCGTAAGCGTGATAGTGGGAGCGGCGATATAGCCAGCTCCGTGGCTGGTCACATTGATGGCAACTACCTGGCCGCCATTCACCACCGCCGTGGCCGTCGCCGTGACGTTGGTCACGCCGGTAATCGCGCCGGTCGGAGCACTGATGGCGATGGTGGGCGCAGACGAATAGCCCGATCCGCCATTGATAACGTAGACTCCGCCAAGTGCACCGGTGGCTGCGCCCGAACTAGATCCGGTCAACGGCGCGCAGGTCGCGCTCGAGCCTGAAACGGCAGCTCCGCAGCTGTAGCCCCACATGGGTAGGACCGTGCCATCTGGCATGGTTGTGGTGGCCGGCCCTGCCGTCAAGTTGACCTGCTGGCCGAAGCCCGTCGCGGCCGCAAAGAGAAGGAGCAAGCTCACTAGAACTGCGCCCTTCAGTGTAGTCTTGGACTGGGAATCGTTAATCCGGATCATTTTCGTCGCCTCTCGTTGTGTTCCGTCCTGGGACATAAAGCTGAATTCTTGTTCGCCCTCTGCTGGATGGGGGATCTCAGCTTGGCGGGCCTTGCAAGGCAGGCACACGCCTGCCGCTACTGGCTCTCGTCAATTGGAAATTCCCGTGAATCCACCAGCAGCATCATGAGCATGCCGCCAGGGAAGACATTGTTAGTCGTGATCTCGCGCTCGTTGTGCGAGTGCCACATAAACGCCCAGCCCCGCTCGTTGGCAGGATTGGCCTGCGTGTTCGAGGGCAGCAACGTCGTGCAGTTCGCGTTCTGCGTGCTGGCACAGTTGGCCATGCTCGCACGCAGAGACGCATCCGGCCCGAGGTAGGGCGTGCCGCCGTACCATTGGCCGTTGGTAAGGACGTTCGGATCCGGCAAAGTCGCCGGTCCACCGGCCGGCACGTCGCCGAAGGGATTTACTTGCACCGGCTTGTTATGGTCCTGGCACCACTCGTAATAATTCAGGGCCGCTGGGTTGCCTGTGTTGTAGCCGTTGGCGTCCGGAGTACAGGTCAAATGGGCCAGCGAGTCGTTCGGTAGGGCACCAGCGGTAGAGACGTCAGCACCGGGATGGTGACCATAGGGATCCCAGTTCAATCCCCTGCCGGAGAAGTAGAAAATACCGTCGAACGCCTCGCCCGGCGTGGTATCCGTGTTGAACATCAGAGTGCCGGCAAGATTTGTAGTGGGATTGGTCGGGCTCAGAATCAGGTTCCCGTCACGAGCCAGAATGCGCACGTGATTGGCGTGCTCGTGGTAGGGATGTTGCCAGCGCCCCTGACCGATGGTGCGAATCAACATCTGCTCGCCTGGATGGATGTGCGGGTTGCCGTTGTAAGGCTGATGCGGATATTCGGACGCGTAGTTGGGATCCATGAGGTCAGGCATGGACCGTCCATTGATCAGGAAGTACGACGGATGGTAGGGTTCGGTCTGAACGTCAAGACTGCATCCGTTCGCGCCAGCCGTGCAGCCCGCTTTCGCCTGAACCTGCGCTAGCGCCTGGCGGTGAATCCTGGAATCCATCTCGGCCCACTGGAACAGGTACTCGCGGTCGTAGCACGACTTGGGGTGGTCGTAGGCTGCGTGTGCTAGCCGGAAGTCCGTCTCAGGAAATCCAGGGACGCCGTTGGTTGTGCCGTAATCCATCTTTCCGTACAGGTTCGTGACCGTGCTATTGCAACTGGCCGGAACACTTGCCGGGAGCACAATGATGGCACCATAGAGGCCCATCTCAATTTGGAGGTCGCCCTGGGTTCCGCTGTAGTAAGCGTGCGTCCCCGGCGCGGAGGCGACAAACGTGTAAGTCACGGTCTGGCCTGGCGCCGCCTCGCACGTCAACAGCCCCTGCGGACTCGTAGCGCTACTGGGGCAAGTGGAGGTGAGCTGAAAACCGGGAAACAGGATCGAGGTGTTGCCGGCGGCCGTGGGCAGATTATTGGTCAGATTAATCGTGACCGGCGCCCCTTCTGTGACGACCAGGGTGGGACCGGGAACCTGCATGGTGCTACAAGCGGCGCCGCCGATACCAGCAGGCACAAAGGCCGGTGCGGAGCCGCTCACGCAGCCGTATCCCCACGAGTAA
This sequence comes from uncultured Acidobacteriota bacterium, assembly GCA_963836945.1. Lineage (GTDB taxonomy): Bacteria > Acidobacteriota > Terriglobia > Terriglobales > Acidobacteriaceae > Sulfotelmatobacter. The sequence continues at coordinate 60,489 of CAWILL010000009.1, read as the reverse complement.
ACGGCCTCTCCGTCCGGCTGATTCAGGTAAGCGTCCTGGGCCGTCAAATTGAAGGTCCCGGACGTACCCGCCGTGCTGGTCATGCCAGGAGCGGCAGCGAAAGTGGCCGGCGTGAGAAGCAGCGCTACAGCCACTGTTAGAGCAACGAGCAGTTGTGTCTTTGTGATCGCGTTTTTCATGTTCATCGGCCTCATTGCTGCTCTCCTAATTGCAGGTATTTCCAAACGTGTCGCTGGATACGCTGTTGCAGATGTGGACCTCGGTCATCATCCCGCCGAAGTTTTCCGCGTCATTCGACAGCATGTCGAGGTTCGAGGCGTAGACGTAGAAGGTCATGCCCGGCTTATACAGCTTCGTGGCGCATCCGGTGCCCAGGTAGGCGCTGCAGCCATCGTCACTGGCGTCCAGAATCACATCGAGCGATTCGCCGCCACCCAGAGTGATCGAGTTGGTGTAGAACTCGGTGTTGTTGCCATCCTGGTCGCGCAACAGCTTGGCGTTGAACCCGACCTCGTGCATGGGAACGCCCAAGCTCTGCAACGTGAAGTATTCCGCCACCGAGAGGTTGACCAGGCGCAGAGAAGCCTTACCGCCGGCCGGAATGTTGATGATGGCCGGCAGCGGCTGGGAGTAGTGCATCGTGCCGTCACTCGAGGCTGTGGCTTGCGGCCCGGGCGCGATCGTGTCGGGGTAGCTCCGCCCGTTCAGGAGGAAGTACTTGTCCTTCATGTCCGCGAACAGTTCCGGGTTGAAGGTCATGCCCACGAAGTGGAAGTTGGGGTCAAAGCCGTGCATCTGGATGGGGTAGACGACGTCATAGCAACTCGAGGCATCGCCATCGTTATAGACGTATTGCGGCGTTGTCCCCTCTGTTCCGGAGACCGAAGCCCCGCTGCAGAGAGTACCCGCAGCAGGTCGGAGGGCGCCGGTGTTGATGGCTGGCATAGTCGCGCTGCACAGGATGTCATTCGCGGGATTGCAGATCGTACGTGGATCAGGGGCTATGCCAGTGGGTAGCCCGATCCCATTCTGGTATCCGAGATACGTATTGAGGTTTCCGTTCGTGGGCACGCGATCCTGCCGCGGCCGCACATAAAGCTGTCCCACCATGCCCATCTGCAAATGCTCGGGCGGGGTGATGTGGCAGTGCCAGAAGTAAGTCCCGGCATCCGGAGCGAGATAGTAATAGGTGAAGCTGGCGCCGATGTTGATGGCGACGGAAGCGTCAGGCACGCCATCATAGAAGGACGAAGCGTTCGGGTAGCCGTGGAAGTGGACCGTGTGCTGCTCGAACAAGTCTGGGCGCATGATCATGCCCACGTTGCTCAGGGTGAGAAAGAACTCGTCATCTTCGTCAAACGCGAACAACGGCGCCGGGATATTGCCGTTCATCACGCCGATGTCCATGATCTGGCGGGGATCGACGTGCCCATCGATTGCTGCGGGAGCAGACGCGATGGCAGCTACGTCATTGCCGGTATCGGCCGCCAGCCCTGTGGTAGTGGCGATGTACTGGAAGGGATACTCCAGAAAGCCGCCCGGACCCTGGGCGATTCCAGTGGACACACAGCTAATGGTCCAAGTGCCTGCATAACCCGCTGGGGTCGTGGTGCCTCCCTCGGCAGTAGCATTTGAGATCAAAACTTGCGCTCCAATTGGAAGACCTAAGGGAGCGTCCGTCCAGGCGGTTACTGTGTTAGCGGTAGGCGCGGGGCAACTCCCGGCAGAGCTGGCCGGGGTCGTGACGGGCAACGGGCCCTCGACGAGGTCAGCAACCGTAACGTTCGTCGCAATGTCGGGGGCCAAGCCAACCGCGCCGTTCCACTTAAACACGGGAGATAACCCACCCGTAGTCACACCCACGCCGGGAGAGCTGCCGGTGGTGGCCCCGTCGGTTGTGGCCGGGTCGCCGCGCGTCAGTGTGCCCGGATACGGGGTGTTGAAGATATCCGGGAACTGGGTGCCGGGACGGCCAGCCGCTATGTCTGCCAGGCCGGAGAGCGGTCCGAACGAGAACATGAAGGTCTGGGTGCCGTCGGCCTCGGTCATGTATCCGTCACCGCCCGAGATCTGCTGGCACTTGATCGCGCCGTTGGTGTTTGCAGTCGGCGTGACAAAGCCCCCACTCGTCCCGGGGGGCGGAGTGGTCGGGGTCGTAAATTGTGTCGGTCCGTTGTACGCAGGCTCGCCCTGTGCGCTGGTCACGGCAGTGGGGTGAGTGATGGTGCTCGTCGGGCACTGAACCCGAAACGACTGTGCGCTCGCGGCTACTGTCGCAACGCAAATGAGAGCAAGTAGTGACCAAAGCTGATACGGCCTTCTCATGGCTCGCAGCCTCCGTTGTTTTGGATTGGCGGATACACCCAGCGCCGCTGGGAACGAAGTGTTGGGGGAAACACCGACGTTCGGGAGTGACTTTACGGTCGAAGGTTTGGCGCTAACTTGCGGACGCGCAATAACCTTCACGATGTGACATCTAGTTTACGTTTTTTACATCTAGCAAGATGTGGTTACGCAAGAACGCGAAAGTTGAGCGGCTTTAGACAGTGGCACCGGGCGAATTACTCTGCGAACTGCGATGAATGTGCGTAAATACTAATGAAGGTGTACGCAGCCTCTTCGGTGGGAGAACTCCCATGACTTCCATGACAAGAGAGCCAGGGCGTCGTTAACCTATTGATTTCCGGAGCTATTGCAAGAGAAGAATTTCGCAACCGGCCCGCTGGCGTTTAACGAATGATTCTGTTTCGCGATTATGATTAAGAGCGGTTTGATCGCCGGGGGGAGATCACCCATGTTCCCATATCTTATTCTTCTGCTCAGAAGAGTTCTGCTTACGAGGAGTCCGAAAATTCTGGTGGCGATCCCGTTTCTGCTGGTCCCCACGATTCTCTTTTGCCAACAATCCGATGTGAGTACACCTACGGATCCTCGGACCATGCAACTCCTGCTCGAGCGAATCAGCCAACTGGAAGCGAGCCAAAAGCAGATGAGTGAGCGCCTCGCGCAACTAGAGAAAGCACAGCCGGCTGGAGATCCCAAACCAGAGGCAAATGAAAAACTAGCCGTCGATCAAACGGGCCATACGACTGAAGCTGCCGCTTTGCTAAGTCCTCAATCCTCATCTTCGAAGGCTATCTCATCCGATTCGAAAGAATCGGCAGTCGCCGATCCGGAACGCCAGGATGAGATGAGCGAACATATGGATGTGAGTAAGACCTTGCTCAACATCCGTGGATTCGGAGATTTTGGGCTATACGGCGGAACTCAGAACGGGCAGACGACGTCTTTCAGTATTGGCCAGATAAATCTTTTCATCACCTCCAACCTGTCGGAGAGGTTCAAATTTCTGACAGAACTTGTCTTTGAGGTGCAGCAAGATAATTCGTTTCAGGCGGTTCCCGAGCGGGTCCTTCTTGAGTGGTCATGGAATGACTACTTTAAACTCGCGGCCGGGCGTTATCACACCGCGATTGGGTATTACAACACCGCTTATCATCACGCCGCCTGGTTTCAGACGGCGACCGAGCGGCCCTATGTTTTCGAATACGAGGATGAGGGTGGAATTTTGCCGATTCATATCGTGGGACTCGAGGCTTCCGGGCAGATACCTTCGGGGAAGTTGGGACTCAATTACGTGGCGCAAGTGGGTAACGGACGCAGTTCCGATCCTTTGGTAGAACCTGTCCAAAACTACGTGGATGAGAATAGCCGGAAGGCGGTGAACCTCCAGTTATTCGCTCGTCCCGACAGTATCCCGGGACTGCAAGCAGGTTTTTCCGCATATCACGATGTACTCTCGACGATCACCTCCCCTAAAATTGATGAAACGATCATGGACGCATATGCGGTCATGATCCGTTCGAAATTTGAATGGCTGAATGAGGCCATGATGATTCGCCACGCTCCGACCGGGCAGCACGTTTTTGAAACGCCAGCTTTTTATTCGCAAATCTCTAGAAGATTCGGAATGTACCGGCCTTACCTGCGTTATCAATATATAAACGCATCGAGCGAAGAACCGGTATTCCCGCAGGTTGGACTCCGGACGGGTCCCTCGGTCGGAATTCGCTTTGATCCTACCGCATCCGTGGCTCTTAAGTTACAGTACGATCATACGTTGCTGCGGCGGCAGCTGGGGATTAACGGACAGACCTGCCCACAGTTGCAGATGTGCGCACCCAATGCAGTCGGGATGCAAGTCGATTTCAAGTTTTAAGGCAATGAGAATAAGAATGGGAGTGTCGATCCAACGAATATTGTTACCGCCTTTGGTGGTGGCGCTGTGCGTTATCTTAACCTCTCATTCAGTCGTACACGCGTCGCGCAACAACCCTAGCCAATCCCTTGCAATCGTCGTGAATCGCTCTAATCCGATTGACAATCTTTCCTTCAGTGAACTCCGGAAAATCTTCCGGGGAGAACGGAGCCATTGGCCCAACGGGCATCGCATCGCCGTCGTCATGCTTAACTACGGACAACCTGAGCGTGAAACCGTGCTCCGACTCGTCTACCGAATGGATGAAGACGGATATCAAGATCATGTGTTACGGGGAATGTTCCGAGGAGACGTTTTTGTCGCACCGAAAACCTTGGCCTCACCGGAGATTCTGCGAAAGTTCGTTTTCAACGCTCCAGGAGCAATCGGCTATTTACGGGCAAGTGATGTGGACGATTCTGTGAAAGTAGTTCGTATTGACGGCTTACTGCCCGCGGAGGAGGACTATCGACTCCCGATCGATGAGCGCTCGCGGAAGTGAGTACTGGGACGGCATGCCACAGCGAAGGAAGTCTGTGGCGCGACGAATCGCTGCGCCAGTGCAGAGGATAATTTCGCGCCACGTGCCCGCGATTCTATTGCTATCCCTGCTGCTGATTGAAGCCGGTGTGGGCGCGTTCATAATCCGCGATTTGACCAGGTCTTCTGAAACCGTGCAGAAGATGTACAACGGGTCTGTGCAAGGCCTGCTGAAGTTTGGAGACTTGCAGTATCATGCGCAGGAGACTCGCCGCAGCACGCTTTATGCGTTGACCACGAACGACGGCAATCTGCAGGTGGAATACGCCGAGCAGTCCCGCGAAGCGGATCGCTTAGTAACCCAGGGGATCAGGGAGTATTTAGCGGGAGCACGAACTCCCAAGGAAACCGACGTTGGGCGACACTTGGCCGACGATTGGCAGGCTTACCTTCAGGTTCGTGATGACGTCCTCGGCCGAATCCTGGAAAGCAGTGTCAAAGAAGCAGTACAAGTCGATTTGACTCGAGGAGTTCCACAGTTTGAGCGCGTTCGCCAGGATCTGGGCCAGATCAAGGAGATCTATGATGAACAGGCGTCCCTGCAACTCGCTACTGTTCGAAAATTATCCAGTGCCTCGACCATAAGATTACTCACGGCCCTTGGCCTCGGTTTGCTCCTCGGAAGTGTCGCGATTTGGGGATTCCAGAAGATCAGGATGCGCAGTGCAGTACAGCTTGCAAAGTTGCAGATGGATTTCGTAGCCTCTGTGTCGCATGAATTGCGGACCCCCATCGCGGCGGTTCTAAGCGCGGCTGAAAATCTCCGCGACGGATTCGTTACAAAGCGGGATGACATCATCCAAACGAGTACGCTTATCACGGATCAAGCGACGCAGCTAGGAAACCTCGTAGATCAGGTGCTGTCATTCGCCTCGACAGCAGAATCCAACCAAGTGCATCCCTTAGGAAACCTTCGCATCGACGAAGTCGTTGACGACGCGCTCCGCTCCACGACGAGCCTGCTGCAGGAAAAAGGATTTATCGTAGAACGACAGATTCAATCCGGCCTTCCGCCCGTTGTCGGCGATTTTTCCGTGCTTTCGCAGTGCGTGCAAAATCTGATTGTAAATGCCGTCAAATATAGTAACGGGAATCGATGGGTCCGTGTCTCAGCCGGGATCGACGAACGCAGCCGTCAAATCCAAATCAGGGTTCACGACCACGGAATGGGCATCCATGATTCCGACTTGCCGCACATTTTCGAACCGTTCTTTCGCAGTCCTGAGGTGGTAACCGCTCGTATCAAGGGCACCGGTTTGGGACTTTCTATTGCCAAGCGCAGTGCCGAAGCGTTCGGAGGAACCCTGGCCGTTTCCAGCCAAGTTGGCGTTGGAACGGTATTCACCATCTCATTGCCGGTCGCAGGCCACGAATTAGCCGATGTGCAGTTTTCAGAGGATTCCAAAATAGGAGATCGCATATAAAAGCAAGCATTCTACTAATCGAAGACGAAGAAGCACTGTTATCGAACCTTAGCGTACGCCTTCGCGGCGAAGGTTACGTCGTAGATACGGCCACTGACGGAACAACAGGATTTGAGAAAGCCACGACTCAACCTTTCGACCTCATCATTCTCGACGTCATGCTGCCGGACCGCAGTGGATTCGATATCTGTCGAGATGTTCGACAGGCGGGATTGGCAACTCCGGTCTTGTTCCTGACCGCCCGACATCAAACCACCGACAAAGTGATTGGATTAAAACTCGGTGCGGACGATTACGTCACCAAGCCGTTTAAGGCTGCGGAGTTGATTGCCAGAATCGAAGTGCTTCTAAGAAGAGTGCCAGTTCGTTCAGGACACGGCGTTCATCAGTTTGGACCGATTCAAGTCGACGTGGGCCGTGCCACAGTGACCCGCGATGGTACACCAGTCTCCCTCTCGGCACGTGAGTTTCAGCTCTTGCGCTATTTCATAGAGCGCGCCGGAAGTACGCTGCCGCGTAGCGAACTCTTGCGGTCCATCTGGGGCTATGCAGAAAACACCTTAACCCGCACGGTGGATATGCATGTGTCGAGTCTCCGCGAAAAATTGGAGCAGAACCCCAAGCGCCCGGAATTGATCGTCACGGTTGCGGGAGTCGGCTATCGGTTCCTGGGCACCCGAAGCTCCTAGATCTAAGAGCTGATGGGAATGTCCGGGGAGACTTCCTCGCTGACTTGTCGGAGTGCCGATAGTCAGATCTGCCTCGTTGAAGATGGTGGGCGCTATAGGATTCGAACCTATGACTTCCACCGTGTGAAAACGTAACCACTTTATTCTACAACAACTTACAGATGCTCGCAGGGGCTGCGAAGTATCGCTAAGTTGCTGCAAGTTGATTGATTATCGGGTTGGTCATCGGGCTGGAAAATAACCATCTGTCCTCGGCAGCTCCCTCCCGCAGAAACCAGACAAAGTTGCCATCAGTCGCTCCCGCGTCAGCCCCTCCAAGACCGATGTCCTGAGGATCCGCTGCGTCGGTACTTTTCTAGTTGGTATTTCACGTTGATTTGTTCTATTTTGTATAGATAATGAGCGACCGCGACTACCTCGGCGAATTCGAGAACATCGTTGTACTGGCACTCGTACGGCTGGAAGATCGCGCCTATGGGGTCACCGTGCGTCAGGAGATCGAACTTCGCACCGACCGTGAGGTATCGATTGGCGCGGTGTATGCCACTCTGGACCGCCTGGAACGAAAAGGATATGTCACTTCCCATCAGGGCGACCCGACGCCGGAGCGCGGCGGGCGTTCCAAACGCTTTTTCCGTGTCACAGCTGATGGAATGAAGGCTGTGAATCGCACAATTCGTGCACTGCAGAACATGACCGAAGGACTGGGTCTCATTCGGAGTTGCGCATGACATCTCAACCACATTCCGTTCAGCCGCCCCTTATTGCTGTTTGGATGATTAGACTTTTTGCCTTCGCCGACGGAGCAGAATCAATTCTGGGTGATCTGCTGGAAGAATTCTCACTTCTCGTAGAGAAATCGGGAGTGCCTACAGCGCGAAAGTGGTACTGGCGGCAAACCATCAGGACTGTCCCACGCCTTGCAGGCTTCGCTTTTCGGACTGCCCCATGGATGATAGTTACAACCGTGGTCGTAGGGCTCGTGCTGCGCTTTCTTCTCGGTCGCTTGGTAGGCTACGTGGCATTTGCAGTTCTTCACAGATACGGAGTCTTGTTCGAACGTCATTTCAACGAATATCTGTTCTTCAATATCGAACACTTGATCACATTCCTGTTGATTGGTTTGATCGTAGCTTTCCTAGCGCGGGAAAGAGAGATGGTTACCACAGCGACGGTCGCTCTCATTTACGCGGCATCAATTGTCCTCGGTTCCACGTATGCGGCCTTCAGGTACGGCATTGACCCAATTTTCTGGAGGCTAACGTCTTACATACTCGATCTGTTCGTGATCGTCGCAGCGGGAGCAATCGTCCGCACGCACAGATTGACCCCCAAATCTCGACCCACCGCCACCTAATCTCGCAGCAATTGCTGGGTGTTTTTTGGCCAGGTGTATCCCCTAGTCTTTTTGACTCGGGTAAACTGCTAGCCTCTGCTGCGAAGGCTCAGGATGCTGCCCATGAAATTGCTGACGTTCGGTCTGTTTTTTGGCATTGGTCACATTCGTTTCGCAAACTGGTGAGGGTTCCCCATCCAACCTGCGCGAAGCTGACACCCGCGAACTGGAGCGACTGGAAAGGGTGTGGAACGAGGCGCACGAAGGTTGGGATGCGGATGCTCTAGAAGGTTTGTGGTCAGACGACCTTGAGGTTGATGCACCAAGAATGCCAGTAATGAACAAAGCCGACGTGTTCAATCTCGCACGCTCCGGTCGCATGAAGTTTCTGCGCTACGCGACTTCTGAAATTCGCATCCGCATATACGGCGACGCGGCGGCAGTTAGCCGTCGCCTACAACGCACCCGCCAGATCAACGGTAAAGAAGTCTCCGATGACTGGCGATTTACGAAAGTGTACGGTCGGCAAGCACAACAGTGGCGCGTGGTCTCCTTCAACGCCTCCGAAGCGGCCCAGCCATAGGCGTTTGCACTTGTAACCTAACGACCTTATTTCGGACGCATCACAGGCAAGCCAGAAGTTAGTTTCCTAGTTGCCGACGACTCTGGAATAGGGAGTTCGCGTCTTGCACAGCACATAGCATTGAGAGATGCTGAGAAAATGTTTTCAACTCTTCAGGTCGTCGACTACCAGTCAAACTGGCCTCAAACCTTTCTCCAACTCAAGAATTGGATTTGGCCTTCTGTTGTCGATGTCGCGCTTGCGATCGAGCATGTCGGGAGTACTTCAGTCCCCGGAATGGCAGGTAAGCCAATTATCGATATTGACCTCATAACCGCTTCTCGTACCGAGGTTCCGGAAATCTTGCTGCGCCTCGGACGATTGGTATATCAGCACCGCGGAGATCTTGGAATCGAGGATCGGGAGGCGTTCAAAACCCCTCAAACGCAACCAGCGCATCATCTCTACGTTTGTTCGCAAAATAGCCTTGCACTCAAGAATCACATTGCAGTTCGCGATTATCTTCGGACCCACGCGTCGGATGCTGCTGCATATTCCAATCTGAAAAAGGAATTGGCAGAACGATTCCGCAACGAAAGAGCTCGCTACAATGAGGCCAAAACGGATTTCGTACTATCCATCTTGGAGAAGTGCGGATTCTCTGCCAAAGACCTGGGTTTGATCAAGCTGGCAAACCAAATCTGATCTGCAAGTGTTCCGACGCCCATCGACTGGATTGTGATAGGGGCGACGGCAACGAGAAATCAACTCCCAATTGCCGACAAACCACCGTTTCAACAGGATCACTCCTCGCGGAGTAATCGCGCGGGATCGATCGACATAGACTGTCGTGCGGGAATCCATGTGGCAAGCAGACCAAGAAACGCCATGGTTAACATCGTCCCGCCCAGCACCATTGGATCATACGGGGTTGCTTGATAAACAATCTGCGCCAGCAAACGGCTGGCGAACATTCCCAGCGCCATACCGGCGACGCAACCAGAAAGCAACAGCAGCAGTGGTCGGCCGAGAGCTGCGCGAATCAGTTCCACACGGGCTGCGCCCAGAGCCACGCGGATGCCAAATTCTTTCATCCGCTTTGAGACGCTGTAGGTGGCCACTCCGAACGTGCCGGTGATGGCCAGCATCGCGGCCAGCAAACCCATGATGCCAAGTGCGGCGGTGGCCGCTCGTGCGGGGAAGAAGGCGAGATCTAGTGCGTCTGGCCAGCTATGCAATGTCAGCGGCAGATTTCGATCGATGTCGCTCAGAGTGCGATCGAGCATGGCCGCTAACTCCGTTGGCGGTAACGCCGAGCGCACGACCAGCACGGTGTAATCATCATTGATCTCCTGTGTCAGCGGAAAAAACATGGCCGGTTGCGGGTCTTCAGTGAGCGACTGGTACTTGCCGTCCTCTACCAGGCCGACCACTTCTTTCGGGAGCTGTCCTTGATAGAGCAGGAAACGCTGGCCTACCGCAGGAGTGTTACCAAACATCATCCGGGCAAACGTCACGTTGACGAGAACCACGGGCGGCGAGTCGGCAGTGTCGTGCCACGTAAAGTTTCTCCCGGAAAGCAATCGCATGCCGGAGGCTGCAAGATACTCCGGAGATATTGAGAAATTGCGGGCACCGAAGAGCTCTTTTCGGAAGTCAGTCGTACCCGGTCTGAAAACAGCTTCACTTCCACAACAACCTTCTCCCAACAGGGTACGGTCAATGATGCCCACCGCAGAAACGCCGGGAATCCGCGCCGTTTCTTCTAACATACGCTTTTGCACTGGCAGAAACTGTTCTTCGCGGTAGCCCGCCATGGTCAGGTCGGTTCCGGCCAACATGACACCTTGCGGCTGAAAGCCAAGCGGTGCGTGGAGAGAGCGCTGCATGCCGCGCAGAGCCACCAGTGAAGCCGTTACGAGCAGCGTGCACAGCGCGATCTGCACGCAAAGCAGCACGTCTCGCAATGCAAATCGCCGGAAGAACATTTCTGTGGCGATACTGCTCTTCATCAGTTGCGCGGCATCGGACCGCCGGATCTGCCGCGCGGGCAAAAGGCCGAACAAAATGCCGCTACCCAGGGCTAACACGAGGGCCACGAGGTAGACGTTCGTGTCAGGAAGAACGCCGACATGAAACGGAAATTCCGCGAAGGGTTTCCAACGACTTAACCCGTGAAGCAGGGCCGAGGCGAGGATCGTTCCGGCTGCGCCGCCTGCCAGCGAGACCAGAATCGCTTCGGCGAGCACGCCTCGCAGTATCACCCAACGGCTGGAACCAATCGCCAGCCGGATCGCCAGCTCCCGGCTGCGCTCGGCCGCACGCGTCGCGAAGATGCTGCCAAGATTTGCACAAGCGGCTAACAACACAAGCAACGCCAATGCCATGACTCCCACGAGAAAATCGCGGACGGAATCGCCCCACATATCGCCCATCAATCCCGGTTTCACGAGGCGGGCATCCAGTCCATCGTCGGCAGTCGGATACTGTTGAGCCAGTTGGCGACAAATGGAATTCAGATTGTCGCTTGCCTGCTGCGGCGTCACACCGGCCTTCAACTTTCCTAAGACGAAAGGATTGCTGGTGCTGCGGTTCTCCAGGTAGTGATGGCTGTACCCAATCAACGGCCCATTGGTTATGGGAGTCCAAAAGTCAGGCCAGTAGAAGACTTCGGTTCCGTGAAACTCCTTTGGTGCCACTCCAATCACCGTCATCGGTTGTTTGTTCAGGCTCACGGTGGCGCCAACGATGTTCTCATCGCTGTTGAAACGCACCCGCCAGAAGTCGTAGCTGAGCACGATATATGGAACGGGGGCCATTCCATGCTCGTCGTTCGCATGAAAGAAGCGGCCCAACAGTGGCTGAACGCCCAGCACGTCGAAATAGTTGCCGGAGGCGAGATAGCCAAAGTTCTTGGTCGTAGTCTGGCGAGTAGCCAGCGCGGCACTCATCGAATCGTAGGCCACCATACCGTCGAAGGTGCTGTTTCTATCCCGGTAATCAAGATAGTTGGGATAAGACTGCGAATACCAGCCATGTTCCTTGTGCTCAACGTTATAGAGGCGTTGCGGGTCCGAAACGTTCAATGGGCGGACAATTAGCGCATTCAAGACGCTGAAGACTACGACGTTTGCTCCGATCCCCAGAGTCAATGTCAGGATGGCAGTCAACGCGAAACCAGGATGCTTCCATAACTGCCGCAGGGCATACTTTAGGTCTGCCCGTATGCCTTCGAGTTCTGGCCAGATCCATTCTTCGCGACTGCGTTCCTCAATGACCCCGACATTACCAAATGCGCGCCGCGCCGCTTGCATTGCTTCCTCGCGCGACATTCCGTCTTCCATCAACTCGTCGGCCTTCTCTTCAAGATGGTCCTGAATCGAAATCGATAGGTCCTGGTAGCGACGACGGCGGCAGAGAAGCCGTCTGATCCATTCCATGGCCTCCTCCTATGCCTTACTCACGGCGAGTACACGCGCGATTCCAGCAAACATTGTTTCGAAGCCAGATTTTTCCCGTTCGAGGTGTTTGATACCTGCTCGGGTCAGCCGGTAAATCCGCGTCGGCCGTCCTTTCGCCGATATGCCCTCTTTGGATTCCAAAAGGCCAGCCCGCAACAAGCGCTGCAGCGCTGGATATAGAGATCCTTCTTCTATCTTCAACAGATCGTCGGATACGAGTTTGATGTGCTTCACCAGCGCATAACCATGCATCGGTTTCAGACGAAGGGAATGCAAGATCATCAATTCCAGAGCGCCAGCAAACAAATCACGATGTTCAGCGTTCTTGGCCATTAAGAGGGATTATATACCCCACATAGCTATTTGTGAAATAGGGTTCTCGAGTAAGCCTATTGTTCTGCTGACAACCTAGGCTAGCAATCAGGAGGCATCCTTTGTCTGGAAAGGCTGAACACGGGTTGCGACAACTCTCAGATAGCGGGCAAATCGGAACTTAACTTTCCCATTTGCCAACTACCCTCCAAGTGGAGGGCGCTACTATTCGCTACGTAGTGCAATCATCGGATCGACTCTGGAGGCACGACGCGCCGGAATTGCGCAGGCCAACCCAGACACAAAGCCGAGAAGAATGGTTCCAGCAAGGAGGATGCCAGGGTCGCGCGGGTTCGCTTGTGCCCATTTTGCGACGACTTGGTTTAGAGCTAACGAAAGAGCTATACCTGCCAAGATTCCGGCGCCCAGGCTTACCGATGTGGCCCTGAAGACCATTCGCAGCACGTCCGCACGCTGCGCGCCCAGCGCCATGCGAATCCCGAATTCATTAGTCCGTTGTGCCACTGTGTACGACACGACGCTATGTAGCCCTACGGCGGCGAGAGCCAGACCGAGCCAGGCAAAAATACCAAAAATCCACGCCGCGATATGCTCTTGCTGCCACTCGGGCTCATAAGTGAGGAGAGTTTCGAGATCAAAAGCACCGCTGATTTGGTCCGGGTTGACGGCCTTCAATTGCTCGCGAACGGCATGTTGCAGCGTAAGGGGTGGAACCTCACAGCGAACCAGAATCTCCGTACCCTCTCCCATGCTGAATGTATAGGGCACGTAGACGGATGGTCTAGGAGCACTGCGCAGTCCATCGTTGCGGGCATCCCCGACGATGCCCACAATCTGGAACCAGGTAGCTCCGATATTTGGCGGCGAAAGTACTGTCGCGGGATCGCCTTCGAGACCTGCCGATCTCAACGAGTGTCCAATCGCATCGCCATTCGGAAAATAGCGCTGCGCCAGCGCACGGTTGATCACCGCTACGTGTGCGGCCTTACTATTCTCGGCGTCGCTCCAAATCCGTCCTTGCAGCAGGGGAATGCGCAAAGTCGCGAAGTATTCCGGGCTAATCAGGTTGACCGATCCGATCTCAGCCCCACTCGAATCAGAGAGTGACCCTGCACCAGGAGGCATCGGTTTGCCCAAAACTTCAAATCCCATAATCCATCCATTTCGCGGCGGCCTCGCATCGGTGGAAATCGTCGCCGTGATCACACCCGGTGTCTCCGCTACTTTCTCTCGCAGTTGCTCAAAATAGGCGGCGCGCGTCGGCCAAGTGCCGTAGGAGCCTGCACGCAAAGGAATCCATATCGCCATCACGTTGTGCGGGTCATAACCAAGCGGCTGGTGGATCAGTTGGGTGAACGCTTTCATTGAGGAGCCCGCAGCTGCAAGCAATAACAATGTCAGTGCTACCTGCGCACTGATAAGTATGCTGTGGGCCTTGCGTCCGCGGACACTACCGGCTAGCCGGCGTGCGCCAGACTGCATGATCTCACCGATGTGAGTACGCGAAAGTTGCATCGCTGGCCAAAGCCCGAACAGCACACCCGTTCCGAGCGCGATCGTCACGCTGAAAAGCAGAACCGGGAGATTGATACGAATTACGGCCTCGGAGGCGAACGCATTTTCTGGCACCACACGCAACGTCAGTACCATAGCGCCGTAAGACACTAGAACACCGAGCAACGCGCCAACCACCGCGAGAAGCAGCGACTCCGTCAGCAATTGGCGAATGATTCGGAAGCGGCCCGCCCCGATTGCGGTTCTCACAGCCAATTCATGTTGCCGCGCCGTGCCACGCGCCAGCAATAGAATCGAGACATTCCCGCATCCAATCACCAGCAGCAACATCACCGCGCCAAAAAGCACATACAGTGTTCCGCCCAAGGAGTCAACCACCGAGTCGTTCAGCCCATGCATATGGACCCTGAAGACATCCGGCAAATCGGTATGCCTGGAATTGGCGAACTGTTCCACGAGGGGCTGCAGTGCGGCTTCGGCTGTGGAGCGACGAACTCCGGGCCGCAGAAGCAGATCGACGACAGACGTGCGCCCCGGATCTCGCAACAGCTTCAGCGGGAGATAGACATCGCCGTCATACCAAGTGAATCGCGGCGCCGCGACACCTACGATCTCGAAATTCTTGCGATCAAGTTGCAGAGTGCGGCCCACGACATCCGGATTGGACAAGTAGTGTCTTCGCCAAAACCTGTAGGAAAGAACTACAACAGGTCGTGGCTCCTGGCCGTCCACTGCGTCGGATGGCCAAAGTCCGCGACCCAGCAGAGCGGGCACGCCGAGATCGCGAAAATTATTCGAGATGAGGCTCACGGCGAATACCGACTCCGGAAGGTCTTGCCCGGTCAGCGTCAGAGCGCTCTTGTCGGAGGCCAGAACGCTTTCGACCACCGGTGATTGCCGCAAGGTCTGAATTTCGGCGCCATTCAGATACACGGGATCCCCGGAACCCGCGACGCTGTCGACCGCGAGTCGTACGATTCGATCCGCGGCAGGATACGGATAGGGATGCATCAAGACGGCATAAATCACGCTAAACACAGCGGTAGCCGATCCAATCCCGAGTGCCAACGAGATGACTGCCGTCAGTGTGAATCCTGGACTCTTGATGAGCTGCCGCGCGGAATAGCGGAGGTCCTGAAGGAAAGTGTGCATAGCATCATTCCCAGAGCTGACATCCAACGTGCGGCAATGATCTCACGGATTACGTTTGGACAAGTTGTTATCTTGCGGACACAACTGGCCATCGGTTCTCATGCGAGGCCTATGCCGAGACTATGGCCCTGCTCCTCTTCGGCGGGACGTCCCCCTCGCTGACTAATCGCCTCGGCCTTCGGCACCGCGAGCTCCTGTTGCACTTCGGTTGCTGTACGTTGTGAACTTTCGCGACTGAGACTACGGGAAAGCTTGCTTCCGTCGTTTGTGTAGATGTGGGCGTCGTGTTGAGCCCGCGAAACGGATACATACGCGAAGCGGTTGTTGACCAACAGCTCGCTTTTGTCGGTGTCCACGTGGACTAGCACCCGCTCCGCGGTTTGCCCCTGGCTGCTGTGGCTGGTCACTGCGTAACCATAGTCAAGGTGCGGGTGCTCGCGGACATTGAATCGGACTTCCTGGCCTGAGTCCATCCGGATTCTCAGGTCGCCGTTAGCGTTAACGTGTTCGACGGTGCCGAGATCACGATTAGCAACATGCAGTTCGCGGGACGGTGCGGTGAACTGAACGCGGTCTCCCTGTGAGAATTCGCGCCCGGCTTCGCGGTGTACGGAGACGCCTGAGAGGCGTCGCGGATCATAGGTTTGCAGAGTGCCCGCGTCACGTTCGATCGTTAGGCGGTTCTCTTTCGCGTCCACGCTGGTCACCCGTGCGTATTCGCCCGGCTTGATGTCTTCAGTTTTGCTGCCACGCGAGTATCGAAGCACGTCCCCAGGCTCGTATTGTCCGGCCCACTGGCGGTCCGCTCCCGTCATCTCCTGACGCGATTCCAGTACGCGGAGTTTGTGCTCGTCCTTGCTCACCTCTCCACGATTCTGCAGCTCGCGATGAATCAGCGAATTCAATTCACGTCGCGATTCGTTATCGGGCGATATAACCAGCGTTCCCTCTGGACTTCGTGAATACTCGCGAGCTATCGAATTAAACCGTTCTTGGGGATTAACGATTTCGTGCACGCGGCCCTGCTGCTCGAGACGCGCGATTCCTCCGTGGACATCTCCGCGCGCGAACTGCTCCACGGCATCCTTCAGAGCCGGATCTCTCTGTCGCAAAATCTCGCCAAGCCTGGCTGTCTCCATCCCTGCTTCCTGTAGCTGTTTGTATGGCCGGCCAGATTCCACTGCCTCATGTTGGCGCGTGTCGCCAACTAAAAGAACTCGGTCTGATGTGTGCAGACGGTGAAAGAATTCGTTCATCTGTTTCGTGCTTGCGAGGCTCGATTCATCGATAACGAATAGCCGCTTCTGTCCATCGTTGGGCACTTCACTTCGTATAAGCTCACGTTGCAACGTGTGCGACTCAATCCCTGATTCACCCAGTTTGTGAGCCGCGCGTGATGTGGGAGCGAGTCCGACCACTTGGTACCCTTCGCGTTCTACGGCCTCGCGGACCGCCGACAACGAGGTAGTCTTCCCGGCGCCTGCTACCCCCTCAAGACCGATGATTTTGTCCTGAGTCGTTAGAATCTGCTCTACGGCTCCGCGTTGGCTTGGGCTTAGGTGTGTATGGTTCTGCTGAACAGACTGCCATGTTTCGGGACTCACCAAGGGACCGTGTTGGCCTTGGCCCTGTCGCATTTCAGCCACGTTGTCGCGTTCATACTGGATCATCCGTTCCGTAGTGAATGCGCGGCCCGGCGACTTGGTTTCGACTTGTATCAGATAGCCGGCATCGATTCGCTTTTCGAATCTTTCTCGAACCTCGCCGAAGCCAGCTTCCCCCATTGAGCGCTTCAGCGCATCTCGCATCAGGTCGCGCTCGTCTGTTACAGCATGTCTTTCGAGATTCTTGTCCTGGGCGTACGTCAGCGCCGACTCGAGGTGCTGGCGATTGAGAACATTCCTCTCTATTTCGTGGGAATGGGCCGCACGGATCACTTGTTCTGGCTGATTGCCAAATCGCTCGGCCATTTCCTTGTGCATCCGCTGCATTTCCGAGTGCGTGACGGCTCGCAACTTGTCATCGCGGGTCTGGTGCGCTGCGATCTGCGCCGCACCAGCGCCTTTCACTCCCTGTTGTTCGAGGTAGGCTTGAATCTGCTGACTTCTGGGGCTGGAGGCATCCAAATATTCACGTGTGTAGCCGACGATTTCCGGCTGACCACTCTTGCCCCTCTCGATATCGTAGCCTTGGCCTTTCAGACGAAGTGCCAACTCCGACCGGTAAATCGCAGTCGCGTACTGTTGAGATCGGTAGAGCTCGTGCGGCTGCAGGGCTCTCGCTTCGCCATTCTTCGTTTCAGTGAGATTGAAGAACACAACATGGGTATGCAATTGCGGTGCCGCATATCCATTCACGGGACGGGCGCTGTCGTGTTCGAAGCTGGTCGCGATCCATTTACTCGTCGTCTCCGGGATGCGATTGCCTCCCATGCGAGCCTGGACGAACCTTTCCATTTCGTTCAATGCAACCTTGACACTGTCTCGATGAGCCTGGCGCACGGCCTCGTCTCCACCCACGAGAGCAGTCAAAGACACACTCTTGGGAGCCGAGAACGTCGCGTCCCACCCGGCGCGGTGCTCCATAGTGCTGACCGTCTCGCCTCGCGCAGTGACGTATTCACGCGCGGTTTGGTGCCGCACGAGTTGTTCAGCCGTTAAGGGATGCTGCCCGTTGGCGAGGCGCTGGAAGTGCTCCTCCTGCACTTCCCCGCGGAGCCCCCACTCCTGGGCGAGTCTGCCATGCCATTCGCCGCGTATGCGGTCGCCCTCGGAGTAATAGTTCTCTTGGGCGTTGGCGAATTCTTCCTTGTGATATGTCTGGGCTTGGCCGGCGCTGAGCGGTTTGGAGATCGTGAGCATAATTCATTCACTCGAAGTACGGTTCCTGACCGGCAGCTATCCCTTTCGGGCTTTCTTCCAATCCACGCGGGCTAGTCTCTTGGCTGGCCGGAAGTACCGTTGGCTCAGATGACCTCTTCTCCATTTCGATCACCCGAGGTGAGCTTGCTCTGGGAATGAATCCCTGTTGAGACTTCAGTGGCGCTGTGTAGGGAAAACCGAACGGCACGACCATATTGCCGATTTTGAGAAATGCATGAAGACGTTCGAGGCCACTGATTTCGGACGGCAGCACGAGCGGCTCCGTTCGTCGTTCAAGGTGATAGCTCTTGGAGTTTGTGAGCTTCAGGGGCTGGGTGTTCACCGTCTCCTTCAGGCGTTCCATCTCGACTTCGCCAATCGTGTCGGAGATCCACTTCGCAGCACGGGGCTCGCTCGTATGCAAGAAATATCTTCGTGGCCGGCTGGGACAGCATCGACTCGGATTCATGCCCGTATCGCACCTCGAGTTGGCTGCGGCCTTGAAAACCGATCACGACGGGATTCCCTGATTTGCGGTTCTCGGTCAAGGCAGTGTGTAATTGTGGCAATCGCTGCAGGCTCGCAAGCTCATCCAGTACAAACCATGCGTGACGCACAGCAGGATCACCCTGGTTCATCAAGCGAAGCACTAGCGTGTCGAGCCAAAGGCTGGTGAGCGGCAATAAACGCTCGCGAAATCTCGGAGTGGAAGTTAAGAACAGCCAACCGGTCTTTTTTCGCGCCCATTCCTCAGTAGTCCAGCGTTCCTTCGCGTCGCTCTCCCGCGGCAGGAGCTTCAGACTGCCCGCAACCATGTTGAGCGCACCGAGAACACCTCCACGCTGTGGACCGGCTCCGCGATACACAAATGCTTCCAACTCGGTACCCCTTACCTGCCGGTCCAACTCCTCTTCATGGCTCATCCATCGGACCAGCTCCTCAGGAGCCGGCTTCAACGTGAGCAAGTGGGCGAAGATCTTTCTGGGACCTTCGACGAAGAACGTATTCTCGTGAGGCTTTTCCGGAAAGAGTGACGTGGCCAGGGTTAGGGCTTCAGCTTCGTGGATCACTTCGTCCGAAGGCGACCAGTAAGGACACCTTGCATCGAGGGGATTGAGGATGAGGTCGCCGCGGTCTGCATTGAAGAACTGAGGTGTGTACTCGAGCGCCGGATCGTACACGATTGCCGTTTCTCCACGCTCGGCAACCTGGGTAAGGATGCGTCTCTGCAAGACACTCTTCCCAGCGCCCGTGTCACCCATGATCATTATGTGACTGCTCTCCAGGGCCCGAGGGATGCGGAGCGCCTTCTTCTTCTCGGTAGTCAGGAAGCTGAGGCCGTCCGCGCTCATCCGTCGGTTGAAATCCTTGACCGTTACCATCTCCGGCCCCTTCAACCTTGTTTCTTCATCTTTGTGGCGGCGGCCGATGAACCCGGTCGCGGATGATGACGAACAGGAGACCTACTACGAAGAACCCTAGCGCACTGACCCAACTTGGACGCAGCAAATCATTGGTCGATTGGCCAGCAGAAAACCTTTTCACGGAGAATCTGCTCCATCTGAGCACTGCTGTAGTGAACTGTTTCGAGATTCAGCTGAACGGCACCTTGCTGTCGTGCCTGTTGGGACAGGTCAAACGGGATTAGATGCCCTCGAGTGTCGGGAACCACGTCGCTGTTGCCGGCAACACTTCGGTGCCCGGCCCGGTCAGTTTTCGTTAGCAACCAGTAGTTCCCGCGCTGGGTCGGGAAATTGTGCGCCAACGAATACTCATTGAAGTACCAGTCCTGCAGGGGAGTCCAGACTTGATACTCCTGGTAGGTGAAGATAGAAATTCCCAGCACACCAGCCATCAGTGCTACCCCGACGCTCAATAGTGGCCAGTGGGTTCCGGCGCGATGCATTTTAGTCACGGCTCACCCCACTCCAAACCGAACCCACTTCCCCCTAGCTTTGTTTCGGATGTGCTGTCTGGTCCAGGCGCTCGCGCGCCTTCTTGAACTTGTCCGAGTCTGCCCTTTCGATTAGCCGTTGCATCTCCTCGGATGTCAGACGCTCCCCATTCGCTTGCTTGAACAGAACGTTTAGCAGGATGGCCCGTAGGGCTACCACCTCGGCCATGAGCGCCTCCGCCCCAGCGTTCCCTCCGCCCCCGTTCGCCGGCTGCCCGTTCGCGCTTCCCAGCATTACCTCCCGGCACCATTCCCCCAAGGTCTTCGAGGCCTTCTGGGCGGCTTGCTCCAGCCGGGCGAATTCCTCTTCGCTGACCTTTGTCCCTATGGATTTGGTGCGCAAATTCGGCTTCACCATGAGCTCGCCTTCCTAAACGTCACCACGAGGCAATCTCTGTCTTTTCAAATAGTTCGCGTACGGTAACCGAAAGTTAGCCTGCAGCTCCCATTCTGGGGTGACGTGTCATTCTTCAGCCGCTGCGAAGCAGCGTTTCATCATCAGCCGTCTGCGAAGCAGAGTTTTCAGGTCACCGTGTAACGCGGGCGAGATTCTTCCGATCTGTCTGGAACCCCAGCCGTCCGTCCACTTGCCACAGCTGCCGTTCAGAATCCGTGAACCCGAGCTATCCATGAACCGGCGAAACTCTTCTAGAATGCCCTGGGGCTGGTGCGCACCTTATAGTCCTCGCTGCCGGGGCTCATCAGCATTCCATCGACGAACACGTTATGGGCGTCACCCTCATCCGGCTCCATGAGCGCAAACAAGATCATCGCCTGGTCCCGTTCACAAACGTATGCCCGGCGATCTCGCCGATCTAGCAGCAGGCAGTGGCAGGTCGGCGGATCAACTCCGCCTCTCATGATCTGTTCAAGCGAGGGCCGTTGGCTTCCGGAGGGGAACTTCCCATACAGGGTGGGATATCGGCTTTCGGGCAGGTACGGGGCTACCGCTGGGTGGTGAAGAAACCAAGACCACAGGTTCCCGTCGGAAGGCAAATCGTCGCCGCCATCGCTGTACCCAAACTGAGGGGAACCGGCCGTATACCCGAACTGCACGAAGCGTAGATTCCCCTTGTAACCGAAAGCGGCCTCAAACGAGTTGGGTACCGAAAACGGGAGTGGGATAGCGCCGACAAGCGTTGGCGAGATGTCGTTCTGAGGAACCTGCCAGCCCAGTTTTTGGACGGTACGCCTCGCCTCCTTGACAAAAAGTCGATGGACGTTCGACGCCGCCAGCCGGGTCCGATGTATTCCGCCCACAGATCTCATTGCGCCATCCTCTGCCGGCAGGGGCGTTGAGTTGTCGACTGCACATCGGCAAAGACTTCTCTGAGCTCTTCGGGTTTTCCTGCCCGTATGTATGCGTCGTAGGCGTCATTCATGGTGGACAGGGCTTCATCCTCCCGGCCTGCGGATTTCAGCGCGTAGCTGTACAAAAGCCAAAGGTTTGGATCAGATCTATCGGATTCGAGAGCCTGGGCGCAGCACTCTAGTTGTTTCTGGTACATGGCAAGCATGTGGTAGGCGAACGACATTCCTATCCATGCCCTGATGTTCTTGCCGTCGTTGTCCGGGTCGAGTTGTAGCGCACGATCGAAAGCCTGCAGTGCGGATCGCAGACGCGCTCTATTTGTTTCCTCTGGGTCATTGGTTCGGTAAAGGGCTGCGCACCGAAGTGCGAAACCGAGATTGAGCCACGCTCCGGCACTCAGAGGACTCGTCCGATGTTGCAGGAGCGTAAGGGCTAGTACCTCAGGAGCAGACGCGGAGAGGTCCGTAGGAATGACCGCTCCGTCTTCGTATATTCCCCCCAAGAATCGCCCGGCGAACTCGTCAACACTTTTGCTGGCTGGAATCCTGGATTGTCCATCTGCATACCAATGGAGGACTTCCTTGATCTCGCCGGGCATATTCTCGAGAAATTGGTTTTCGGCGTCTGTCGTGGTCGTCACGTACCCTCGCAAATCAAGCTGGTGTCCGCTGCTTCTCGATCTGGACGAATTTAGTCTTCGGAGCTTGTCCTGCGCCCAAATCGACCTCTTTGCCTTTGGCATAGATTCGCTGCCGGCCATGCGTCCGATTCCATTCGGCCAAGCTCGCGGTCTGGTGCAAGTGCTCCACGATCTTTCGCCAACGACCTCCGTTATATGCACAGAACGTGATTTCGCCTTCTTGGGTTGCCACGGGAGTCTTTGAATCGGACATCGTTGCAAAGTCGTAGTTAGCGAGATCCTGGAAGCTCATCGGGGTAACCATCACTAGTTTCCAAGAACCTGCGTACGAGTAG
The DNA here is from genome assembly GCA_963836945.1 of uncultured Acidobacteriota bacterium. Lineage (GTDB taxonomy): Bacteria > Acidobacteriota > Terriglobia > Terriglobales > Acidobacteriaceae > Sulfotelmatobacter. The sequence goes on along the minus strand of CAWILL010000009.1, from coordinate 38,117 downwards.
GCCCGCTCCGACCAACTTGGGCCACTGCCGGCGACCCGATAAAAACAATCCTCAAGCAATCTGCGAAGCTGGCTCACTCCAAAATCGGCGGGAGCCTTGGTACGGTCAAAATTCCGTACGGCTGACATCGCAACCATTGCTTTGGTGATCGCGGGACCTCTCCCGAGATCTGTTATGGCCACAACGTCACGAAGGAACTGCTCCACATCGAAAAACTTTGCCACGGGAACAATTTCTCTCGTGGCCGAGTTAATGAGGATCGGGGAGAACATTCCTTGATTGGGATGGATATCGCAAAACAAACTTCCTAAGGCCGCCTCGGGATGAAGCACATCGCAGAGGTTTGCGAAGGCGGCGTACGCGGATACCGGAAACCAGTCGCGCATCGGTTCCCATCCGAATGAAGTTTGCGCCTGCAAATCGTACGCGATTTGTGAAACGGGATACCGCCTCGCGTAACGCTCGTCTGCCGAAATATCTTCGTCCCGTCCCGAGAACATTACCGGTTGAAAGATAACGCCGTGAATCTTCTCGATGTGATCTGCAGCGAACCGAATGATGTCGCCAACACCATCGTTGTTCCATCCGTTCACAACAGTCACCTGCAGCGTGGTCTTCATTCCCGCCGCTGCGATATTGTCGAGAGCACGGCGCTTCACTGTCCATGCAGTTGCCTATCCCGCGATGAGCGTTCTTTTCTTCGGTGACACCGTCGAACTGGAGATAGACACCGTGGAGCCCAGCAGCCTTCGCCCGAATTGCGAAATCTTGTTCTTCGGCAAAACGAATTCCATTGGTGGCGACATGGAGCCGATGGAAACCCACGCTCTTAGCGTGCCGCACCGCGTCCAAGGAATATCGGCGAGAGCGTCGCTTCTCCACCCGAGAACAGAACGTTAATCTCTCGCTGAGGTTTGAAGGACTTTGCTCTTTCAAAGAGCGCCGACCACATCCTGCATGTTCAATTCGTGGACGTAGCTGGCGGCATTCGCGTCCATGTAGCAGGGCGAACAGAACATGTTGCAGCGATTCGTAAGGTCCACGATCAAATACGAACCGCGCCCTGTCCGGATGCTGTTTGCGCCATGGTTGTGAACCATTTCGTCGCCGGCACAAGTGAAGTCCTTGCCAAACCCGAGGCTCTCCATCCGCTTAAAGAATTCCGGATGATTTGAAAGCACGTCTTCGAAGGGTCCGTGCTTCTCGCATGCTTTACGCATCAGGATGCGTCCTGCTTCCTCCACGATCTCCGCGTCGATAATTCCAGGCCTCTCTCCGAACTCAGCGACGCTGCTCTTACCCCTAATCACACTGTCCACGGCTTCTCGATTGCACTCGGGGCAGAGTGAAAGGGTTCGCCTTGGGACACCGGTCACCATTGGAACTCTATCTCGGCTTCTGGGAAGTGGGCCGGGAGCCCAGGACGGCTGCGTCAGTTTTCCGTGCGGCAAAATCGAATTGATGTTTCTAGCTACGGTCCAGGCGGCACTCGATAGTGATCTGGTTAAACTGGCCAAGTAAGCAGACATCGGACAGAACCTCCTGTGCGGATTCGCTAATAGGCGGGAATACAGAAAAATGCAACAGCATGGGGAGCCCTGCAGAGGAAGTGGTTCGCTTATTCTACCCCGAACTCAGAGATATTGGGAAAACGGTGTCACAGGCCAATGAGTGAAACTGCGATTTATCAACAATTGAACGCGATGTTATGCTAGGCCCATCTACAATGATGTCCCGCATTCTTCTTTTTTTTCCGTTTCTGATTGGAGTGATCGCTGCACAGAACCCCGCCTTCCATAGTGAAACCAATCTAGTCCTTGTGCCCACACTGATCGAGGACCAGAATGGCAGACCCATTTATGGCTTACAGGCAAAAGACTTTGGGATCGAGGACGACGGCGTGGCTCAGTCGCTGCGGCTCGACGAGAGATTGGAATCGGAGCCGGTTTCAGTTGTGGTCGCAATCCAGTGTGGACGCAGAGCCGAGTACGAGTTCTCAAGAATCAAAGGCCTCGGTGCAATGCTAGACCCCTTAATGAGCTCGGGGACCCAGGTAGCGATCGTAGAGTTCGACAGTCATGTGGAACTCAAGCGAGACTTTACGGCAAACTCCGACGAGATTTCGCAAGAGCTAGAAAGGCTACAACGCGGGGATGGTGGAGCGGCCATACTCGATGCTGTCTATTTTTCCGAGAACGTGTTAAACAAGGTTCCCGCCGGGCGACAGCGGGTACTCCTACTGATTAGTGAGACCCGCGATCACGGGAGCGTTTGGGCGAGGCGGTTGAACGAAGTGGCGAGTCTTGCGGGGAGCAGCAATACCAGCATGTATGCGCTGAGCTTCTCTCCATCGCGCTCCAGCTTGCTCGACACGTTTCGGGGAAATGACAAGGACGAGATGCACAAGGGTCCGGACCTGTTGACGGCTCATCCCGTCAAATCGAATGGTGGCGGCGAACTCATAATGGGAGTTGAGGCCCTAAGAAAGAATTCGCCGAAAGCAATCGCGGAGATGACAGGCGGAGAATACAAATCGTTTACAACACGCGACAGCTTCGAAACCCATATGTTGGAATTTACCAACCACCTGCACAGTCGCTACCTACTGACTTTTGAACCAAAAGACCCGCATCCCGGCGCCCACTCAATCCGTGTCACGTTGAAAAAACCGGCAGTCGGCAAAGTGCTGGCGAGAGATAGCTACTATTCCTTAGGGCGAAAGCAATGAGGCTTTTTAATAAGCGTTAACGCTCACGGGCAATGCTTTATGTAATTCGCCTCACTGCTTTTTTCGTTGTGATCTCATTTTCCATCGTTCGAGCTGCAGCCATAGCGTCCTTAATCAACTTGCTTTCATCGGTACCGGTCATCTCGATGGTCGGACCGGACGTATGAATCGCCACGAGGCTGTAAACTCCCGCTGAGACTTCCTTCACATCAACTTTCCAGTTGGGAAGTGGAAAATCGGCTTTCGTCATCGTTCCTTTAATGATAACCGTTGCAATCAGGAGTGGATGTTGAAAAAGTCCCTTCTTCTGAAAGTCGTAGAAATTTTGGGGAGAGAAAATATCCACCAAAACAGAGATCGTTGATTGTAGGGCTTCCTAATATAAGATTTTTCGAGCATTTTCTGGTGAGTTGGTTTTTCAAGAGCCACAGGCGATGTCGCAATTTGCGCCTTCTGTTTCGTCTTTTCCTTGTGTCAATGAGCGATATGGGAATGTGTCGCCAACGGTGGCACAAATTGAAAACTTCATAAATTTATCTCGTGGAACTGATGCTTTTGGATCGACGTATAATCCGCCGGAGGACACCCGTGTGCAAACCCTTCTGCAAGACCTTCGCTACGCTCTCCGGCAGCTGCGCCATGCTCCTACGTTTACATTGACTGCATTACTTACCCTGGGCATCGGCATCGGCGCGACCACCGCAATCTTCACCCTGACGCAGGCCATCATGTTGAAGTCGTTGCCGGTCGCCGATCCCTGCCCAGCTCTACCGCATTGGCGACACCGGCGAGTGCTGCGTCGAGGGGTGGGAGGACGATGATTGGAGCCTATTCTCTTATCCTCTCTACCAGCGTCTCGCGGCGGCGGCACCCGAGTTCGAGGAAACCACCGCTTTTCAGGCGGCGCCTGGGATCTACAGCATTCGGCAGGAAGCCAAAGACCGCGAGCCGCGTCCCTTGCGGGCCGAGTACGTGAGCGGGAGTTACTTCCATGTTTTTGGTCTCGGAGCCTTTGCTGGACGGGTGATCAACAATTCGGACGATCAACAGTCGGCCGCACCGGTCGCGATGATCAGCTATCGCACCTGGCAGCAGGCTTATGGCTCCGATCCGAGGATTGTAGGGTCCACGTTCTTCGTGCAAGGACAGCCGGTCACGTTGATTGGGATTACGCCTCCGGGATTTTTTGGCGAGACACTGCGAAGCGATCCACCGGACTTTTGGCTGCCCCTGCAACAGGAGATTCTGTTCGACGGCCAGAATGCGTATATGAGAACGAACCAGCCCCAGTGGCTCTATGCCATTGGCAGGTTGAAGCCGGGTGCAAGCGTGCAAGCACTTCCCGCACGGCTCACGCCCGTGCTCCAACGCTGGCTCCGTGACGAAGATCAGATGCCCGCCGAATTTAAGCCACAGATTGACCCTACGATTCCACAAAAATACATTCGGCTGGCTCCGGCCGGAGCGGGTGTCACCTCCTTAAGGGAGAACTATGGCGACAGTCTGCGTATTCTCCTGATGGTTTGTGGAACATTACTTCTGATCGCGTGCGCCAACCTCGCCAATCTTCTACTGGCACGCGGAGCTGCCCGCCGCGCCCACACTGCCGTACGTCTGGCCCTGGGGGCTGCGCGAACAAGACTCATTCGCCAGCAGTTGACGGAGGCGGTACTGCTCTCCGTACTGGGCGGCATCGCAGGATTAGGCGTTGCGTATGCGGGAGCGCGTCTGATGTTGGCCTTGGCGTTTCGCAGCGCCACTTTTACGCCCATCAGTGCGGCACCTTCGTTGCCTGTTCTGGGATTTGCGTTTGCACTTTCGCTCCTGACCGGTGTCCTGTTTGGCGTGGTGCCGGCATGGCTGACTTCGCGTTCCGATCCGGCAGAGGCCCTCCGCGGAGCAGGCCGCGGCACTCGTCCCGGGGCATCCATGCCGCAAAAAATATTGGTGGTAAGCCAGGCGGCGCTTTCCCTTGTTCTGCTGGCCTGCGCGGGATTGCTGACGATGAGCTTGCGGAATCTCGAACGTCAAGATTTTGGTTTTGACGTCCAAAATCGCATCAGTGTAGAGATCAACCCGCCTCTGGACAATTACACACCCGAACACCTCGACGCGCTTTACCGCGCAATCGAAGATGGGCTGCTACGGTTGCCGAATGTGCAGAGCGCAAGCCTGGCGGCCTGGAGTCCGCTCAGCGGCAATAATTGGGGTGAAATGATTGCAGTAGAAGGCAGAGGGGATCCAAAGGCTAACTTGGCGGAAGGTGTATCGTGGGATCGGGTGAGCCGTCAGTATTTTTCGACGATCGGACAACGCATCGTGCGCGGGCGCGATTTCGCGGAGAGTGATTCCGCCATCTCGCGACCAGTTGCAATTGTTAATGAATCGCTAGTCAGGAAATACTTCCCCAACGAAGATCCCATCGGAAAGCACTTTGGCCTAGACAACTCCCGATATGCGGGCACGTATGAGATCGTCGGCGTAGCGCGTGACGCCAAGTACAACGATCCAGACCAGCCTGCAAAGCCCATGTTTTTTGTGCCGCTGGAGCAGAGCGTCCATTATCCCGACGATCTGATGGAGCGTGGCGAAATACATTCGCATTTCGTACGCAGTATCCAGCTGCTGGTACGCGGCAATGTGCTCAACCTCGAGCCGCACCTTCGTAAAGCTCTCGCTGATATCGATCCCAACCTTACGATTATCACGGTTCAAAGCATGAACGAGCAGGTGGCCTCAAATTTTGACCAGCAGCGTATGGTCGCGCAGTTGGCATGCATATTCGGCCTCATCGCCATGTTGCTGGCAGCCATCGGCCTCTATGGGCTAACGACCTACACAGTTGCCTGCCGAACCAGCGAGATTGGAGTGCGCATGGCTCTGGGAGCCGATCGCCTGAACATTGTGCGATTTGTCCTGCGGGGAGCATTTCTGCTGGTGGCTATCGGGCTATTGATTGGAGTTCCTCTCGCCATCGGCGCCGGACGCCTCATGGCCGCGCAGCTATTCGAAATACGCAGCTGGGACCCGCATGTGTTTCGGGCTTTCAATTCTTGCGCTCGGTGCTTGCGCCGCGGTCGCCAGTATCCTCCCGGCACATCGAGCTGCTTCGACGGATCCAATGAAGGCACTGCGTACGGACTGAGGTTATCTGGGTTGAATGTCGCGAAACGGCCGGTGAACCGTCGTCGTAGTAACTCGCCTGAATGCAACGGATGAGTGAAATGGCAATCATATGCCAGTAGCCTCCCACTTCACTCACTCAGCCAATGGATCAAACGTTTGGTGGGGATAGCTATAGAGGCCGGGAAAATTCCTACACCTGCCCTCCGTCACAGAACTGAACGGTTTTGACTTTGGCTGGGCCCGGCTCGTGCGTGGGGCCCGTGCGCTCGTGCGTGCGAGCGCCTGACTACAGAAGTTGTGTTCGTTGAGACACAACCTGTGTCTCGAAATCCGATTAAGTTCGAATTGCATTGTTCTAACGTGTTTGACTACCTACACTTGCGCATGGCCGATTGCATGCTCACACTGTTTGCCAGTGGAGAAATACCGTGAAGCAATGGTTGTTTGTATTTTCTGTAGGATTCATGGCTTCATTGATAAACGCGCCTACACAAAGCATCCCGAAGCAAAATCCTTAGTCCCGACGGAACATCTTGCACGTGCGAAACGCGTGGATTGTTGCAACGATCTCACGTAGTAGCGGCTTTGCGTCGTTATGTGGGAAAGGAAACGGATCGAAGGTGGGAACAAGGTGAAGACTTGAGTCTCGTGGAATTCAAGGCTGTCGAGTACCAAGGCTCGACACAAGTGGTCGCGAGTGAAGAAGTCAAGCAACACGTTCTCAAGATCGGAATTCGCAAACTAGAACGCGAGACAAGAGTGAGCCATCACACGATTAACAGGATCTTGAAAAGCGAAAGCGTTCGTCGCAAAACGTTGGCCAAAATCTTGAACGTCGGTTTGCCTAAGTTGAGCGAAGAGATGCGACTGGATCCAAAGAAGCAACACGCCTCGCAGGAAGCGCCGCTGCCATGATTGCTGTAATCAACATGATCACAACAGCTGCCAAATAAATGAATGGGTCCGTCGCACTGACTTCGAACAGTAGAGATTCGATGATACGCGTCACCGCCAATGAGCCAAGCACGCCGAGTGCACATCCGAGCAGTGCAAGTTTCACGGCGGAAAGCAAAATTAGCTTTGCAATTCGGGTGCGCTGGGCACCAAGGGCCATGCGAATAGCAATCTCGTGTGTGCGCAGCGAGGCAGAGAAAGCAACCAGCGCATAAATCCCAGTGAGGGCAAGCAGGAGAGCGCCCAGAGCGAATGCAGAGACTAGACCAGTATTGAACCGCCGCGGTGCCTCAACGTTTGCGATCGCTTCCGTCATAGGTTGAACTTGGTCTAGCGCGAGAAGAGAATCGATTCCCGCAATGGTTGACCGCAGAGTATGGACAATCTGCTCCGGAGGAAGTACGGAACGGACGGTAATGAAGGCACCGGCGGGATCCATCAGATTTCCGGTGTTATCGGAGAAGTACAAAATATCGGCCTGCTCCATCGGCGTATACCATTGATCGCCGCTACCCTCATCGCGTGAGCCCATTTTTGTATCAGCAACAACGCCAACCACTGTAGCCCACGGTTTCTTCATCGGCGGACCGCCAACATGCATCCGTTTCCCCACAGCATGCTGGCTTGGCCAGCAATGTTTTGCCATAGACTCATTCACGATCACCACTGGTTGAGAATCGGAGCGATCGTCTGCGTTGAAGTAACGCCCTTCCAGTAACCGAACGGCCATGACCCGAAAGTAGTCATCAGAGATAACAGAGAATACTGCGAACTGAGGTTTCCACGTGTCTGTCGGCAGCCCTTCGATGGTGTATGCGGTCTTTGCGTATCCGCCAGTTTCGGGAGCAGCGTTAATCATACCCACAGCCACAACCCCAGGCTTGTTCGAGAGCCGGTCCACAACTTCTCGGCGGAACTTCGCCGCAGAAGCGCTAGTTGAGTATTTGCTGAGTGGCAGTTGGAATCCGGCGACCAGGACATGCTCGGGATCGAATCCGAGATCGACAGCCTGCATCTTCTGCCAGCTGCGCAGCAGCGCGCCGGATGCGGTGAGCAGCATCAAGGCTACTGCGATTTCTGAAACCACGAGCCCTGAGCGGAGCCAGGTGTGACTGGAGCTGCCTGTATTGGTTCGGAGGCCTTCTTTGAGGCTTTCAATTGGGTCTGTTTTAAGGGCAGAAAACGCGGGTGCGAGGCTGCAGAAAGCGCCCGTTGCGAGAGCGAGCAACAGCGCGAACCCGGCAACCGTGGCATCTATGGAAATGGAGTCGACACGCGGCATGGCGTCAGGCAGGGTTCCCAACGTGATGCGAATCGCGACTGCAGCGAATGCCAGACCCAGCCACCCACCCGTCACACCGAGCAACATGCCTTCTAATAGTGACTGACGGATAATTGCGGCAGGCGGCGCGCCGAGCGCAAGCCGAACGGCGTATTCGTTGCGACGCCGAATGGCTCTGAGCAACATGAGTCCGGCCACATTCGCACAAGCAATAAGGAGGACAGTGGAGACAGCGAGGAACAGCTCTCTGAGTAACGGTCGAACCTCCGAAACCTCATATTCGAGCAACGGAGTAACGTCCCCCCGGATGTGAATCCTTGACTGAGCGACCGGAAGATGGCGCATGATCTCCTGGGCAACGCGGTCAGTATCTTGCGAGGCCTGCGAGAGGCTGACACCATCTTTTAGACGAGCGATGATCTGATATCCCCAAAACCCGGCATGTTCGTCCGAAAGTTCGTCGGCAGTCAGGCTCATAGGTATCCAGAGCTGCGCCCGATCAACGTAGCCCGCGGTCGGGGGAAAATCAAAGCTGCGCGGCATCACGCCGATGATCGAATATGGCTTGCGATCAAGGATGATCGAGGTGCCGATGACGTGAGGATCGCGGTGATACCGATTCAGCCACAGGCCGTAGCTGATGACCGCTACGGGTTCATGCGCGTCTTCTTCCTTTTGCGTAAATGTACGCCCAAGGATAGGAGAAACACCCAGCGTCGGAAATACACCTGCCGTGAAACGAGCGCCATTTAGTTGTTCTGGAATCTCGCCGCCGGAAATCTCATAGCTTGCGCTAATGTAGCCTCCCATCTCGGAAAAAGCTTCTGTGGCGGCCGCGTAGGTTCCGATCTCGCGAGCGTTGACGGACGTGCCCGGGTTAGTTCCCAGATGGTCACCTAAAACGACGAGGTGGTCGGGATGGCTGAACGGCAGCGGACGCAGGAGTATGCCCTGCACGAGGGAGAAGATTGCGGTAGTTCCACCAATCCCCAGACCGAGAGTGAAGACGAGGATAAGTGTGAACCAAGGTGTCTTTCGAACTTGGCGATAGGCAAATCGGAGATCCTGTGCGGATGCAAACATGCTTAGCGTCTCCCTCGTTCAACACGTAAACCTTACGCCGCAACGTTCAATCTGCAAAGCAGCGTCTTTCTCGCAAAATACGAACGACGGACAAACAGGAATGGGGTGTGGCAGTCTTGCCGTTCCTTCCTTCCACCCCAACAGTCGGTGAGCCCGTTCTACTGCAATTTAGTGTTTCCTCCGGACGTATTTTCGCCTTATCCGTTTGCGCTCCTGTTTGGCCGATCTTGATTCCTCGAAAACCTCTTCTGGTCTGAGTGAGCCCACGAGGTTGATAGCTGTGCGTGTCATAATCCCAAACAGTGGTTCTCAACACGTCCCGGTGGAGCATCCGGACAAGTATATGAAGCGAGATAAACGTCTTTTGACTCTAATGCTCGCCGCATTTGCTGCATTCGCATCCCACAAGCCTGCTGTCGCATCAGCTTTCTCAATGCCTCACCCTGACGACCCAGCCAAGAGAGTGGAATACTTTCTCGAAAAACCGAGCACTATTGGACCTTGGCCGACAGTGGTGTTTCTGCATGGACACCAAGAGGTACCTCGCGCAGGCGCCTACGATTTCGTTAAATGGGGTGTATTGGATCAATTCTCAAAGCGTGGGTATCTGGCGGTCGCTGTTTCGCAGCCCGGTTACGGTAAGTCGAGCGGGCCAGCAGATTTCTGCGGCCCCTTTGCGCAACACGCGGTTGCAGCCGTGATAGCCAAGGTTAGGTCAGAGGGATATGTATTGGACAATAAAATTCTAATCGAGGGGATCAGTCGCGGGGCTTTGGTCGCGGGGTTTGTCGCCGCGCACGATCCATCAATCCGAGGAATCGTTCTGATCTCTGGATTGTACGATTTGCCCAGCTACGCACGCGCCGCCAGATCGCAGATGTCACTCTCAGTCGTCGAGTCCATGAAAGCGGAAACTGGCGGCGGAGAAGATGAATTGAAGGCGCGTTCTCTGCTCTATGCTGCCCAGAGCCTGAAAGCGAAGACTCTCATTCTGAGTGGCGCAAAAGATGACCGAACCGATCCCGATCAAGCGAGGCGTTTAGCGGAAACGATCACGGCAAACGGCGGCGACGCCAGAGTCATCGTATATCCGCAGTATGGGCACAATATTCCGGTTAATGTGAGAAACAAAGATGTAGAGCCATTCATTCAACAAGTCTTGAGTCCGTAGCCTGCCCGCTCATATCCGCGCAAGGACAAGGATCGATTCGGATGCGAGTATTGGCGTAACATCGCCTCTCTAACAATGTCGGCGGTGTCAAGCACGTTTTGAGCAACACTTCTGTATGCACTCATAGAAGAGCGCCATTTCGCTCTCTCAGTTGGTTTGCGCGTTTCCAACCCTGGGCTCGCTTGGAATCGTTCGGGTCAGCAACTCGGTCCGACCCAGCCATCTCTTCGATCCCTGACTGCGATCAAGATTCGTTTCTTCGAACTCCCTTACTTACTGGGAGCGGGGTGCCCAATCATTACATCGGTGTTGGACTGCACACCATCGGGATGTCCGGGCTCTCCCGCGTGCGAACCGAGCTTCGGCGTCTGGCCGTAGTCGCAACCCTGACGCCACATCCAGTACAGATGCACGGCCAACTTTCGTGCCATCGCAACTTTCGCGATCTTCCGTCCACGCCGCATGGCAAGATGGAAAAACTTGTTGCGCCATTCCTGCTGACTGCGCACCGTGACCTGCGCCGCTTCCACCAGCAGAAACCGGAGCAGCACGTTGCCTTGCTTGCTGATGTGTCCCAGCCGGCGTCGGTCTCCGCTGGACTTCTCCTCCGGCACCAGCCCGACATAGCTGGCCAGCTGCTTGCCGCAATGGAAGCGGTCGGGAGTTCCGATGACCAACTCGTAAGCCAGTGCCGTCAGCGGCCCGACTCCGGGATGCGTCATCAGCAGTCGCGTTACCGGACGCTTCTCCACTTGCTCTTCCAGCGCGCGCGTCAGTTCCTGGATCTTCGGCGTGAGTTGATCGAGCAAGTCGAGCAGGTCCTGCCGCCGTCGGCTGGCCCATGGAGCCAGTGCGATCGACTCCAACTCCTTGCGACCGGCCGGCCGCCATAACGCCTTCTTGCGACGCAGGCCTTCGTTTAGCGGCACGACATGCAACTGATTCATCACCCGGGTGCGCATCTTTACCATGCGATGCCGATGCCACAACAGTTGCCGCAGATCGCGATTCTCGGCGTCCGGCACCCAGATCCGCGGAAAGCGATTCTCCAGCATCAACCGCAATAACAGCTGCGCATCCTGCCGGTCCGTCTTCTGCTTGCGCACTCGCTTCGTCCGAATCTCCGCTGGATCTCCGATCCACAACTCAAACCCCAACTCGTGCAGCAGACGCTCGAACCAGCGCGAGTGCCCGCTGGATTCCATGCCCACTCGCGCCGATCGCTCTTGCTGCTTCAGTTCCCGATAGAATGCTTCGGCCTGCTCGCGATGCGCCAAGCGGTGTTCGCTGAGCTCACCCGTCTCGGTATCGACGCAAGCAATTTGTTGGAAGCCCGGATGATAGTCACAACCTATAATGATCATGTTCGGCTCCTTTCCTCCGAGCCCTTTGGTTGTTCGCGCTTCCAAAGTCTACTCGGGCCTGGGAGCCGACATTGTTTATGGAATCATTTCACTCAAAACCTGCCCCAGATCAGGCGTCATTTGGCTTGTTTTACCTCGGCGGTCCAGAGTCGGTATGCTCCATTTCGTGCGTCGCTCCATACGAGATGGAATACGCCATCAGGGGTAGCTTGCAATCCGGTGTAGTCCCCTCCAGTTGGCCACCTTTCCTCAGCCTTCGACTTCCTCGCAGAATTTGAACAACTCGGAACTCCAGTAACTTTCACCGGCGTCACGAAACTCGTGCCTCCATCGATTGAGACGCTGAATAGAAGTTCTCTGCAGTGAGAGCTACCGCTGGATGTGTCGATTCGGTCTTCAGACCAACTCACGCCGACAGTACCGTTTCGATTGACTGCGATCATCGGGGTCCTTTGCTGTTGAGATCCTGATGACTCAAACACGGAGACTGGGCGTGACCACGATTGCCCCCCATCGGTCGAATGATGGAGCAAGATACTGTGGTAGTCGGTTCCGGTACACGCGTAATACAACCTCCTGCGGAATGGAGATTCGGTCGCGGTATCCAGGCTTATCCACTCCCAACTTCGATAACATGCTTCGGAAATCAATGTCGGGGGACCAAATGTCCTCCCTTGGTTATGTGAGCGCAAGAGCCATGATCGTGGGTGCTGAAGTGGCTTGTCGCCATCAGAAGTGGCCCTGCCGAAATCGGCATATGGGACCAATAGAGTTCCGTCTTCCAGCACCACTGGATTCATTGCGTTAAGAGAAACCAAGGCTGGAATCACGTTCTTAGTTTGGAAAGATCGAACGGAAGTCAGCGATCGCATGACCATTATCGAACTCGCATCGATGCCGGTTGCTGGCTCACGTGTATCTTGCTCCGCGACGATATAGATCTGCCGATCATCAGCATGCTGAGCTTGCGCAGAAACAAAAGTTTCGTGATCGACTTTATAAGCTGCCACTTGCAAAGTAAGCCAGTTCTTCCCCCCGTCTCGTGATCTAAAGAGCCGCAGGGAAGATGCCTTCTCTAAAACTCCAAGCCAGATTTCGTCTTTTCCGATAAAGTTGACCCAAGGGTCAAAACACTCCGTTACGTGAAGGTCGGAACGCTTCCACGTGCGGCCACCATCGAGCGTCGCAAGGGCCGCGCAATCAGAACTAGTGAGATCCGGCGAACTTACGATAACGGCAACGACCCAATGCTTCGGGTCTGCGGGATCAATCGCAAGTGTTGGTTCGACCATGAGGCGACCGTCGCGATCGTCAGCAACCAGATGTTCCCCGGTGACTTGAAGTGCCGAAGCTGAATCATTCTGCCCAGATGCTGCGCCAGAGGTAAGGATGAAGATGGCGCAAGCGCATGCCACTCTTGTATATCGCTGCATGAACCGAAAGCATACACTCCTTTACCTCATCAACGAGCGAATGGCCGGACGGAATCACCGCTGCATTCAAGATGGCTTGCGACCGCAACGTGGCGTTGGCCGCTAAAAATGAGTGTCCGAAACCTTCCGCCGACTTTTTGGAAACTATTTTGAGTTCAACGAGGTGGTCAACGGCCTGCCAAAGCTGAGTGTCTGGCAGTGTGCTGGCGACCTCCATCCACATCAACACCTCGTCCTTGCAAGCCATTTTGAGCGAGCTCAGATTATTGAGGGAAATAAGAACCAGCGCGAAGCCCGACTTTGCCGTGTACAGGACTTGCTTGTCCATTGCGGACAGCTGGTCGTGCAGTTTGGCTGCCTCTTTCATTCGGAGTGCTCGAGTGGCGCCCCATGGTTCTACGTACTGAGCCGACGCCGTTGAAAACAGGACCAGCGACGCTAGGAGATGTGACGCTCTTTTCATAGGGGCGGATTCTAGCACCAAGCGGTTTTCCTGACCGATGCAGTTCCGCTGCACGTCCGTGATCAATCAATTAAAAGTGCGGTGATCACCGAAAACACCAAAAAATAAATACGAATTCCTCCGGTTCGGTAGATCGCAAATGCCAATGCCGCAGAGCAATGAAATCATGTGAAGGGTGAAACTATTACTTGGGCAAGCTGTCTGTGAAGGAATTAATTTCGCGCAACACGTCGCGCTTGTTCGACAAAAAGACAAAGTGATTTGCATGTAATCGCACAACATGTGCAGATGGATGTCCGCTCTGGAATGCATCCGCTATCGCGCCAAGCGTAGCTGTTTCATCCGCTTCAATTTGCGAACGCTGTGCTTTAGTGAGCTTGTCGAAGGCGGCTCCGAAACTGTGGGGAATTGCGTAAATCGCCAGAATCGGAACTTGAATGTCGGTGAACTTCTGCTCTCCCTCGCGAATTGCTTGGGAAATGGCTGGCCGGGCATGAGGATGCGTAATGTGACCGTCAGGCGCGGTTTCAAGGGTCTGCCGCAGTTCAGCTTCCGGGACCTCTGCTCCCTGGCTCCGAGTTCGCCATGCACGGAAGGTCGCGAAATTGGTCAAAGCAGCATCGGTGGGCGGCGAAGGAGGCATCAGCTGTTCAATTCTTTTCTGCAATGCGTCCAGTTCGGGAGCTAAATCTTTGGAGGCGGGATTCTGATAAGCGTAGAGGTATCCAGCATCGAGATACACCAACCCAGCAATCCTCGCCGGATACCTTGTGCCCACTGAACTCAGCTCTTCTCCCGCAATAGAATGTCCGACGAGCACTGGGAGATTTATCTTGAGAGCGTCGAGGACACCGACCACGTCATCTCCCAGCCGATCAGCTGTATATCCTGAAACCGGAGAGGTAGAAGCACCGAATCCTCGTCTCGTAATCCCGAGAACGTGATACTTCTCGGCAAGTTTCGGAGCGATGTCGTCATAGACATGAGCTGTATTCCCTGAACCAGCTAAGAGTACCAACGGGCGCCCATTACCACCCCAGTCTAGGACCTCGAGTTTCACATCTTTCTCGACAGAGACCAACCGGATGCTGTGGGGAGATGGATCGTGCCATGTAGACGAAGAATTAACTGCGAGAGATAGAAGAACCGCGAAGATGTGGAATGCAGGGAACATAAATGTACTGGATTCTAGCGCCATTCACATTATGGCTGTCGAAAAATCCGGTTTACACTCCGTCGAAAGTCACGACCTAACCTGTTTCGAATCAATAAAGGCTAACGAGCGTGACTTTCATCTCTATCGGTGGGCCACAGGCCGATGGAAACTCAAAATGTCCCGCAGGGCTTTTGAGCGCTATCGCATCCATGATTAATCGATAAGCATGTGTAGATATTTTCGCGGATGTGAACGTGCGCGTGGGATGTCGGTGCCTGTTGTGGAACTCTCTACATCCGCCGTCCCAGTGTAGACTTTACTCGTTCGGCAAATCGTCAAGACAGTTCCGGTGAGACGACCTCATGACGGATGCGATTGAAGCCCTCGCCCAAGATCTTCGTTACACCGCTCGTGGACTGCGCAATACTCCCGGTTTCACTCTCACGGCAGTCCTCACGCTGGCCATCGGAATTGGTGCCACCACCACGGTTTTCAGCGTAATCAATGGAGTTCTTCTGCGCCCGCTCCCGTATCCCGATGCGGACCGGCTCGTGGCCGTGTCGAATGTCTTCCCAAACGACGGAAGCAGTTTCGGGTTAGTTTCGGGTAGCGACGTCGCCAACTGGAAAGCCGACAATCAGGTATTCGATCGACTGGAGTTCATTTCTCACCCGGACATTGTCGCGATGTCGGGCGGAGGATATGGGGAGCGGGTTGCTGTGCAGCACATGAGCGCGGAGATGGTGCCGTTGCTTGGAATCAAAGCGTTCATGGGCACCCTTCCCCCTGACGATGTCAGCGAAAACAATAATCCGACAGGATGTCTCATCAGTTACGAGTTCTGGAAGCGCCATTTCGGCGGCGATCCGAAGACGCTTGGTAAGACTGTTTTTGTGGACACGGGTTCGGGCCCAATTGGGGCCATTCTCGCGCCCGGATTTGACCTATTCGGTACCGGAGTTCCCGATGTTTACGTAATCCACGGAATTCCAAATACTGTCGATTCCGGCATCAACGATGTGCGATGGGAGAATGCCATCGGGCGGCTGAAACCAGGCGTTTCGATTCAACAGGCACAGGCCGCGATGAAGGTGAGGCAGTTGCACCTAGCGCAGATGTTTCCCGAGACGTACAAGGATTTGGGAGTCCGGGTTGATCCCTTGCAGGAACGCCTGTTCGGCCGCTGGGCGAGTATCTATTACACACTATTCGGAGTCGTCGCTCTGGTTTTACTGATTGCGTGTGCGAACGTCGCCAACCTGCTACTGGTGCGTGGTGACGGAAGACGGAAAGAAGTGGGCGTCCGGGTCGCTCTGGGAGCTAACCGCGGGAGCTTGATCCGTCAGTTGCTCACGGAGAGCGTCTTGCTTTCGTTGATCGGGGGATTGATCGGTTTGGTCCTCGCATTTGTTGGCGTAAAACTTTTTGATGTCTGGGCTCCGGTTTGGTTTCCACGCGAAACGGCAGCAATTATCGACTCTCGCGTTTTGCTCTTCACCTTCGGAACCTGCGTTTTGACTGGAATCGCCTTCGGCCTCGTCCCCGCTTATCGCGCGGTGCGAACCAGCCTGACGGAATGCCTGCAAGAAGGCGGACGCAGCACGGCGACGATTTCGCGCCATCGGACGCGAAACACGCTAGTAGTCACCGAGATTGCTCTGGCCCTCGTCCTGCTGATTTGTACGGGCCTGATGATCAACACGCTCAGGCGCATTTTGGGGACTTCGCCGGGCTTTGCTTCCGACCATCTCCTAACGGCGCAAGTTCGCCTGACCGGAGATCAATACATCAAGATGGATCCCAACTTCAACGTGATACTCCCGCCAGTGGGGCAGTTCTGCAATCGGGTCCTGGACCGCTTTCGCAGCACTCCGGGCGTCGAAGACGTCGCGTTAATCGACTGGCTTCCGCTGCTGGATACGTTTGGGGATAGCGCGCAATATGCGTCGCCCGGATTCACGATTGCGGGCCAGAGAGTATCGACCGCGATCGAAAGGCCGAATGTGTTTCGCGAGGGAGTCAGTGCCGACTACTTTCCGATGATGCGGATCCCCATCCTGCGAGGTCGCGGCGTGAGCGAGCAGGACACGGCCAGCAGTGCCTGGGTGGTGGTCATCAACCAGGCTATGGCAAAGCGCTATTGGCCGAAGCAGGATCCGATCGGGCAGGCGATCAAATTCGATGACTCGCCCGACGAGAAGCCCCGCCAGATCGTCGGCATAGTTCAAGACGTCAAGCAGATTTCTTTGACCCAGCCCGCCCGACCCGAAGCTTTTGTTCCGTACCAGCAGCTGTCATCGCGCATTGATCCCAGCTGGACGGAAGCGCGTGTTCACAAGAGCATCGTCATCCGCACTCACGCGGACACGAAAGAAGTGATGCAGAGCATGCGGCAGATCATCACAGGGCTTGCACCAGAATCTGCCATCTTTGGAATCACGACTGTGGAGCGAACGGTCTCGCAGTCGGCTACCGACTGGCGCTTTCTTTCTCAGGTATTGGAACTGTTTGCCGGAATTGCGCTGCTCCTCGCCATAATTGGAATTTATGGAGTCATCTCTTACTCTGTCGGAGAGCGGCGCCACGAACTTGGCCTGAGGATGGCGCTTGGAGCGCAACGCGAGCAGGTGTTGGGATTAGTGTTGCGTCAAGCAATGCTACTCTCGCTCCTCGGAGTGATGATTGGCGTTGCGGGTTCGTTCGCGGCCACGCCTCTGCTCGCAAAGTTTCTCTACGGCGTCGAAGCTCACGATCCGCTGACTCTATTTCTGGTGTCGTTGCTCCTGATGGCTGTCACATCGGTGGCAAGCTATATTCCGGCCCGGCACGCAACAAAGATCGATCCTATGCAGGCCCTTCGACACGAATAACCTGCCATCAGATACGAAATCGTCCAGACATGAGCAGGTGTTTAGAGTAGCCCGAGTTGGAGAAGCATTGACTTCAGTAGTTCCTGTACAACAGGAAGTCGAACGCCTTTATGCGGGGTTGACAAATCGACCATGACCGCGTTCATGCACAATGAAGATGTGACTGTTTCCCAATCCGCACCTCGCGCTCTCACCTGGAAGCGTCTCGATGGCATAGACCTGCTCCGTGGTCTTTCGATCTTTTTCGTCTTGATGAACCACATCAACATCCGCCTGCTCGGTGCTGATGTTCCATATACTGAGCATCTACCTGCGCAACTGGTGCACATTCTCGTCTGGAATGCTCAACTCGGCGTGCAAATGTTCTTTGCCATCTCGGGGTTTCTCATCACGTCGATCACTATCCGGCGCTGGGGTACACTGCCTCAGATTTCCCTCCGCGGCTTTTATCTCTTTCGGTTTGCACGTATCGCGCCGCTACTATTTCTGTTGCTGGCGGTTCTATGCACTCTGCATTTCACGGACGTGCACCATTACGTAGTTACGGCTGAGACAGGAGGCCTCGGACGTGCTCTGTTCGCCGTTTTGACCCTCCGCGTTAACGAACTGGAAATTCATCGGGGATACTTGCCTGGCAACTGGGATATCCTCTGGTCCCTTTCTATAGAGGAGATGTTTTATCTCGTTTTTCCTTTAGCTTGTCTCCTACTCGCGGACAAGAGACTTCTTGGTCGTAGCGTACTCTTTCCCGCCCTACTCTTCGTTTTTGTGATTCTCGGTCCCTTTGGGCGAACTCTATTCGCTCATGGCAACGAGATCGCAGAAGACTATTCCTATCTTGGAGGCATGGAAGGAATCTCGTTGGGATGCCTCACGGCCTTGGCCGTTTCGAGCAGACGCTTCTCTCGGCGAGCGATCTGGGCTGTGGGGATTGCCGGAACCGTCGTCGTCTCAGCAAGTCTCATTTTTTCGTGGCAGGCCTATAGAGGTTGGCTCGGCAAAACGGGGGTGAACTTCAGCCTACTTGGTGTGGGAACGTGCATGTTCATCGCGGCCACGGCACAAATGGAATGGAGAAGTCCACGAGTGTTGAGCCCGCTTGTACGGATGGGCCGATACAGCTACGAGATTTACCTGACGCACATGTTCGTAGTGTTTACGCTTTTTGACTTGTTTCTTCATGCCGGCAAACCCATGCGCGGCGTTCCTATTTTGTTCGTTTTTGCCATTCTGTTTGCAGCATTGTTAGGGGCTGGCGTCGCAGAGTTGTATTCAGAGCCTGCGAATCGCTTTCTCCGCAGCAGGTCCATCGATCCAGTTGGGAGCGGTGCATTAGTCGCCGTGACCACAAGCGAAGAGGCAACCGTTAACAACTGAAATCGTAAGTTGTTCCTACGCCCGCGATAGTTTACATCTAACTGGCGCTGCGCGGCGCACCAGAGTCGTAGTTGTTTTTGGACTATGCCTTGAATCCTACGAAAAGCAAACCGGTTATTCGTAATGAAGAGATAGGAGCGGGTCCACTTGGGTGGCTCTGCGAGCCGGGAATAAAGACGCCGTCAGACCTACGATCATGACTACGGTTGCGACGACAGAGAACGTCCAAGGGTCCATGGTTGAGACACCCCAGATTTGGCTTGCCATCAGGCGCGCCACAGCGCTGCTGACCGCTAATCCTGCAACCGTGCCTGCAAGAATCAGGCTCAGTCCTTTCTTAAGCACCATTCGCAGAACATCCTCTCGCTGAGCTCCCATCGCCATGCGGATACCGATCTCGTGAGTCTGCAAAGAAACCGTAAACGCCAAAACTCCAAAAATACCAATTATCACCAGTAACAATCCGGTGACGCCGAACGTTCCGAGAATGATCAGAGTGAATTGCGGTCCTGCATAGTACGAACTCTTGAGTATGTCTTCCATTGATCCGAGCTCAGAAATCGCAACCTCCGGATCCACGCTGGCTATCGCCCGACTCAAGCTTGGCAGAACCAGTTCTGCAGTTCGCCCCGTCCTCACCAAAATCCCGCGTGGCCCGGTGCCAGTGACCGTGTGAGGAAAATATACCTCTGGTCTTGTTGCTTCCTGCAGGCCCGTATTCTTCTCATCTGCGATGACGCCGACTATTTCAAAGTAGGCATCTCGCGGCCAATCGGCCGCCCATTGCTCGAAGGTTGTGAACTTTATTCTCTGACCGATGGGATCTTCATTCCCGAAATAGTTGCGATCAAACGTCCTATTGATGACAGTTACATGTCGAGCTGACTCTATATCGCCTCGCGAAAGCAGCCTTCCGCGAATCAAGCGACGGCCCAAGGTTTTAAAATAGCCTTCACTGCACATATCGAATGTAGTGCCCCAAGGCTCGGAGTGTGTCTTTCCAGACACCACGATCTCACTCCACCCGAAAGAATAAGGCGGGAAAGAGGTAGCCTCAGTTGAAGCGATCACTCCCGGAATCGCCGCGACTCGGTCAAGTACTTTCTGAAAATAAGCTCGTTTCGCGTCAGCAGTATCGTATCGCCCCTCGGGCAGCGACAGTCGCGCATATGCAACACTCGTGGGATTGAAGCCAATGTCCACTCGTTCAAGAGCACGAAGCGTGCGCACCATGAGCCCCGTACCAGTCAACAGCACAATCGATAATGCGACTTCGAACACGACCAGAATAGAGCGCAGCTTCCCGTGCTGAAAGTCGCCGCTCGCTCCTTTACTGCTTCCCGCGAGGCCGAGGTTCAGATCTCGCCTTACCAGATGGAGAGCAGGCGCGAGACCGCAGATAAAGGTGGCAAGAACCGACACTCCCATCGCCAGCAGTAGCGTCGCTGGCCGGAGTGATATGGCCACTTCGGGAGGGATCGTGTCTGGAGGAATCGCGGCTATGATCCCTTTCAATCCGAGAAAAGCGAACAGGCATCCGCCAAAACAACTTGCAGCGGCCAGGAGGCCGCTCTCAACCAGCAATTGCCTTATCAACCGGGATCGTGTCGCGCCTATCGAGGCACGGATCGCCATCTCTTTTGCGCGTACTGTCGCGCGCGCGAGTAAAAGATTCGCAACGTTGCTGCAGGCAATCAGAAGCAGTATGACGACTGCCCCCACCATCGCAAGGAGAGTTGCTTTGAAATGTCCAACGGAGTCATCTCTCAGTGAATTAACCACGATCCTGTAGTTGGCGCGAAACCAGGCGGGATAATCCTTTTCCGACAGTTTTGCTATTGCGCCAAGATCAGAGGAGGCAGCCTCGAGGCTGACGTTCCGTTTGAGGCGTCCGATGGTTAGCAATTCGTTCGGTTGAGCGCCAAATCCACTAACGAAAGTTGATCTGTTAAGGTCAGTCGGAATCCAGACTTCGCAGCCGCCGAATCGGAATCGCGGAGGCATGATGGCCACCAATGTCCTGGGCACTCCGTTGAGATTGAGCGAAGCTCCCAGAGTGTTCGGATTCCGATTGAAAAGATTGGCCCAAGCTGTGTCACTCATCGCAAATGCGGGAGGTGAATCAGGGCTTGCATCTTGTGGCGTAATCTGCCGGCCAAGGGACGGCTCGATACCGAGTAATTCAAAAGCATTTCCCGTCACCCAACAGCCAAGTAACTGCTGAGTGGGCACGCCATTTCCCCTGTAGCGGACGCTGAAATAGGCAAGCGCTGCAATCTCTTCAAATGTGTGGTTCTGCTCCTTGAAATCCAGGAATACTGGGACAGGAAAACGGGTAATCGAGCCGGGGGCAGCAGCATCAAAAGAAATCGAGGGTGTGGCTAACCGATCAGCGTCCCTATACGGAAAAGGGTTCAGCAGGACACTATCGACCACGCTGCCAATCACCGTTACCGATCCAATGCCCATGGCCAAAGTCAACATGGCGAGGATGGTAAAGCCGGGGTTCTTCCCCAGCATCCGCAGGCCGTGACGAAGGTCGTGCCAAATGCTTAACATTTTTGTGCGCCCAAGGGACGAAGGCTATTTGACTTCTATATCCCTTTAAGGATTCGAGGGCAAGTACTTTTGTCGGGAGGCCTCTTTGCCGCTCTCAGTCCGCTCCGATTCGTTCTTCATCAAGACTCCCGTAAGATGCGGCCACCTCAAAAGAAAGGTGGATGGATCACGTGATCGAAACCATATCGCCCTGGCCAAGTGTTCGACTTCGCCATGAATCGGCTCCCTTGCTGAAAGAGCGGGAGCAATATCTCATACATCTTTTGCAGCAGGGATACAGTCGCCTGTCCGTAAGGAACACCGCGGCCTACCTAATCCATGTAGTGCGCGTGATGAACATGAACTCGATGCGCCTTGTTCCACCGCGGGAGATTGAAGCGGCTGGGCAATCATGGGCAGCGTATGAAGGGCCGCTTCGAAAAAAGGTGAGCCCCAGAGGGTCACCAAGGGTTTTCGTTCAGGTAGCGAAAAAGTGGCTGCGCTTTCACGGGCAGTTGGAGACCCCGCCGCCGAATCGCTTTCATCGGGTGATCGCAGAGTTTATCGATGCAATGCGCTCTGTTCGTGGCCTGGCTCCGGATACAGTCCGCGGCTACAGCGCGCGGGCGTTTGGATTTTCTTAAGTGGTTCGGTGCACGGAACGAGAGTCTCGAACAGGTCTCCTTGCGCCACGTTGACGACTTTCTCGCCAGCAAACGAGCCGCGGGCTGGTCGATACGAACTCTCGCGTCGCAATGCCAGGCCCTACGAACCTTTTTTAGATATGCGGAAATCAGAGGTTGGTGTGCTCCCGGCCTCGCGCTGGGGATTCGCAGTCCAAGACTTCCGAAATACGATGGCCGGCCCAAAGCTCCAACCTGGGCCGAGGTTCGTAGATTGATCGAATCTGCTAATGGGTCCTCACCGAGCGATCTCCGCGCCAAGGCTGTCCTCTTGCTATTTGGCATCTACGGGCTCCGTAGCAGCGAAGTGTCAGGCCTGCAACTGAGCGATTTCGATTGGCGCAACGAGGTCTTCAGTGTGAAGCGAGCCAAGCGAGGAGGAGTTCAGCAATATCCGATTCAGTACGAAGTGGGAGAAGCGATCATTCAGTATCTCCAAAAAGGTAGGAAACGTTGTGCAAGCCGGCACGTTTTTGTGTCCAAGAATCCGCCTTACGGGCCTATTCGCCCTGGACCCATGTGGCAGATCGTCGGCCTGCGAATGCGCAAGTTGGGAATCAAACTGGAACACGTCGGACCTCATTCACTTCGACATGGCTGTGCAACTCGCTTGCTTCAGAAAGGTGCATCTCTCCAAGAGATTGCCGACTTCCTCGGTCACCGCAATATCAAGTCAATTGGAATCTATGCCCGATATGACATCCGGTCGCTGCGGAAAGTGGCGGCTTTCAGCCTGGCGGGTGTGCGATGAAACTACGCGAGGGAATTCAGGTTTTTGTGGATGGGAAGCGCGTCGGCGGAGCCGTTTATGCGAAGGGGATTCAGACACTTTC
Organism: uncultured Acidobacteriota bacterium; assembly: GCA_963836945.1. Lineage (GTDB taxonomy): Bacteria > Acidobacteriota > Terriglobia > Terriglobales > Acidobacteriaceae > Sulfotelmatobacter. Next base: position 15,056 of record CAWILL010000009.1, on the reverse strand, counting down.
AGCATTCTGCAGACACACCGGCAATGTGGAGCTGAACAGGATCACTGAGCGCAAAGTCGCTTCATTCCTCGATGGGCCGCACACGTCAGCGATCACATGGCAGCACAAATACAATCTTCTGCGTAACTTCTTTTTGTTCTGGGTAGCGCGGGACGCGCTGCGCGCGGCGCCGATGCCTCCAACGCGTCCGCCGGTTACGTCAACGTTTGCTCCATACATCTACTCGCGAACTCAGATTCGTCTCTTGTTGGCCAGCGTTCGAGCCTCTCAGAAGCCAGACGCGTGCCAGTTTGATGCACGGACTCTTCGCGCATTTCTCCTGTTTCTCTATGGGACGGGTGCGCTCGTAGGCGAGGCCTGCAGTCTGCGACGAGAGGACGTGGATTTCAAGAAACGAGTAATGATGATCCGCGGCCATCGTTTCGACCGTTCCAGGGAAATTCCAATCGGACCCGACTTGTTCAAAGTGTTGCGTCGATATCACATCACCAATCACCGAAAGAGCGAGATGAATGGTCCGCAGTTCTTTCTGAATAAGGAAGGAAATGGGCTAAACCAGCGCACGTTGATCGGGGCGTTTCGAAGACTTCGTCGACTTGCCGGCGTTGCTCGCCACGATGGAGCGATCTACCAGCCTCGCATGCACGATTTCAGACATACGTTCGCCGTGCATCGGTTGAGCGCCTGGATCAAACACGGTGCGGACATGAACCGGATGATTCCTGCACTTTCGGCCTACATCGGGCAGGTTGGCTTGGGCTCGACCTATCGGTATTTGAATCTGACGCCAGAGCGTTTCCGGAGCCAGCTCGACAAGCTCAGCCCGCGTCGCGGCCAAAGGCACTGGCGTGACAATCCGGCGCTGATGCGATTCTTAGCAGAACTCTAAGGTCCTTTCAGTGGCTTTGCACCTTGCATTTCTCAGTGTATCGCCTTCATACTATGTTAGTCTATGGGTAGTTGCGAATACCCTAACTAGACTAAGAGAGTGCCGTGAAATCGTCTGATGACCGTGATCTCTTTCCTGGCGCTTTGGAGATGATGATTCTCCAGACCCTAAAGCGTTCTCCCATGCATGGCTACGCGCTTGCCAAACATATTAAGCAGTCGTCGGACAGCTCACTCCAGATCGAAGAAGGTTCCTTGTACCCAGCGCTGCAGCGCATGCTAAAAGAGGGGTGGGTGCAAGCTGAATGGAGCTTATCCGCCACCAACCGTAAGGTTCGCCTCTACCGGCTTACGAAATCGGGAGCAAAACATCTGCAGCACGAAGTTTCTTCCTTTGAGCGCATGCTGAAAGGCATTTCTCAGGTACTTGCAACCTAAAGTGCATGATATGGCTGCGGCAAATTTTCGCTCGTCGTCAGCTCTCCATGGATCTCTCCCAGGAGATTCAGCAGCACCTCGATGAAAAAGTTGAGGAATTGGTTGCGGAGGGCATGCCTCGCGAAGAAGCCGTCCATTGCGCTCGGCGCGAGTTCGGCAATGTAGTCCGAATTGAGGAGCAGGGCCGTGAAATTTGGGCTTGGCCTTGGATTGAGAACCGGCTGGCGGATTTGAGATTTGTATTTCGTCAGATACGAAGGGAGCCACTTTTCGGGTTGGTGTCCTGTCTGTCACTTGCCCTGGGAATTGGTGCCACGACAATCATGTTCAGCGTCGTGTATTCGGTGCTTATTAATCCGTATCCCTATAAGGATGCGGACCGCATAGTGCACATCCACATCCTTGACAAGGATGCCTTCCTCACGGACCTGCTGCTCTCCGGTTCGCAGTTTCAACGTTTTCAGGATTCAAAAGTTCTTGATGGCGCGATCGCTATGGATCAGGCACCTATGTCTGAAACGGGAGGGGACTTTCCGGAGTCCGTATTAGCAGGACATCTCTCCAGCAACGCTTTCGGGTTTTTCGGTGTCCCGCCGCTAATCGGGATGGAATTTACTTCGCCAGACGTTACGGATTCCTCGCATCCTCCTAATGTCGCCGTCCTGAGCTATCACTACTGGAAGAAGCGTTTCGCGGGACAGACAGCAGCGATTGGTAAAACCGTGCAATTGAATCGGGAGAACTACACGATAATCGGAGTTCTACCCGCGCGGTTCGCCTGGTGGGGTTGCGACGTCTACACTCCTCTGGCTTACTCGGCTGATCCTGATCGCACCGCAATGATCTTTGCTCGAATTAAAGCGGGCATTGACCTCGGTGTGGCTGAGAAAGAGCTACAAAGCTCGATTAAGGCGCTCGCGGCGGAAACTCCGAAACACTTTCCGCGCGAGCTTAAGGTCGGCTTGGTACCGCTTAACGACATCTTTGTCGGCTCATTTGCAGGAACGATCTACGTCCTGCTTGGCGCCGTGTCCTTGCTTCTGGTAATCGGTTGCGCCAACGTATCGATTCTCCTCTTGGCGCGGGGAAGAAGTCGGACACACGAATTGGCCGTGCGAACTGCAATTGGCGGAACAAGGCAGCGTATTCTGTCTCAGCTTTTGACCGAGTCCGTTGCACTCGCCTTGACGGGAGGTGTGGTCGGAATTTTGATTGCGGTTGGCGGGAGCACACTGATTCCCAAGTTTCTGCCCGAGGGAACATTTCCCAGCGAAGCAGCTTTTGGATTAAGCATTCCCGTCTTGCTCGCGAGCACAATTTTGGCTGTGCTCAGTGGGATCGTTTTTGGGGCTTGGCCAGCCCTACGCCTTTCCCGCCCGCGTCTGAACGAGCTATTACAGCTCGGTAGTCGTGCCCTCACGAGTAACAAGGGCGCGAAGAGAAGCCACGACATCTTGGTTGCCGGTCAAGTAGCACTGACTCTTGTTTTGCTGGCGGGTGCAGGGGCAACCGTTCGGTCATTGCGTGGGCTAACGCACAAACCTCTCGGGTATGACCCTCACAATGTTGCATGGCTCACAATACCGCTGCGCGACGGCACGTATACAGACTGGCAAAAGAGGATTGGGTACTACGCGCAAATTCGAGAAGATGTTGCCAACATCCCCGGAATCCAGTCCGCTGCGATCGCTTATACGTGGTTGCCTCCCCTTTCACTGTATCGGAGTAGTGCCCAGATTCGAGGCTGGCGAGACGACGAAAATCAAACTGTGACGATCCAGCAAATCAGTCCGGAGTACTTTTCTACTCTGCGAATTGATCTGCTACAAGGTCGTTTCTGGACGCAATCCGAAACGCTACGTGCTGAGCGTCTGGGAATCATCAACGCCACCATGGCCCATCACTATTGGCCAAAAGGCGATGCACTTGGCCAGATGGTTCACATCGATGACCTAAAGGCGCGGACTTCGTGGATGCTCCAGGCTCCACGAAACGATGGTTGGGTTCAGATCGTAGGAGTGGTATCAGATACTCCGAACGACGGGTTGAAAGACCCTGTTTTGCCCACGGTCTATGTACCCTACACCCTCGTCGTCAACGATGCATTTGATGTAGTCGTTCGCACGGAAGGTGATCCTTTGACTTTTGTACGGCCAATTCGGGAGCGAATCCACAGGCTCGATGCCGACCAGATGACGCTTGAGATGACTACGGCTGAAGAGCGTCTCAATTCCGAGGGGCTCGCGCGTGAACGATTCTTGACCATCGTATTTCTTGTATTCGCACTTGTGGGGCTTTCCTTAGGCGCCGTTGGTCTCTATAGCGTTGCGTCGTACGTCGTGTCCCGTCGAACACATGAATTTGGCGTTCGGGTCGCGCTCGGAGCTCATAGGGCTGACGTATTCAAAGCTGTCTTGCGATCGATACTTCCAGCCGTCCTGGGTGGAATTGCCTCAGGTATGTTTATTAATCTCGTGGCAGCCAGGCTGATGGAACATTGGATCGACGGCAACGTTCGGGATCCTCTGATGCTGGGAACGATAACCCTAGTTGCAATCTTTGTGACGGTGTCAGCTTCTCTGCGACCAGCCAGTCGTGCTGCTTGCATCGAACCAATGGATGTCTTGCGAACGGACTAGGCCACAACTCTGATGCGACACATAATCAGTCTTGCTCGCTTGCCAGTTGCTTTAAACACTAGCAGCCACGGTTCGCTCTGCCGCACTCTCTTCGTCGCGATAGTACTGGCATCGGTGGCCTCGGCGGTTGGCGATGATGCACCGCGCCTCCACTCACTCACGAGAAAGGTGTTTTGTAACTGCGGATGCGGCGAGATTCTGTCGGAGTGCTCGCATCCGGAGTGCAAAACTAGAGGTCCCCTTAAACAGGAGATTGCTTTAGCGCTGCAGAATGGTAAGGCGGATGACGAGATCCTTGGCGAAATGGAGAAGAAATACGGCGCGACCATTCTACTCGTCCCGCGTTTTCGAGGATTCAACGTGTTGCTCTGGATCGTCCCTGTTGCCGCAGGACTCACTGCATTGGCTATCTTCGTGTGGCGACGTTGGTCGGTCCAGTCCGAGGCTCGAAGCCGATGAAGCCGTACGCCGTTCAACTAGTGATCGTTGCACTTGCAATTCTGTCAGCTTGCTATACTGGCTCGCGTCCCAAAGGTATTGGCCATAGAGCACCGAGCTTTACGGTCCAAGACTCCGAACGCGAAATCTCTCTCAGTCAGTTCCGAGGACAGATAGTCATACTGAACTTCTGGGCAAGTTGGTGTGCACCCTGTATAGCAGAGACTCCTTCGCTGGTGAACATGCAAAGCCGGTTGCAGACAAAGGGGATCATTGTAGTAGCAATCAGCGCAGACAAAGATGAAGCGGCATATCGTAGGTTCATCAAGAATTATGGAATAAATTTCCTGACTGTTCGAGATCCCAGCGAACGAATCCAGCACATGTACGGGACAATGCAACTTCCTGAGACTTACATAATTGATCGGGAAGGTCTGCTGAGACGTAAGTTCGTAAACTCAGTCGACTGGAACTCGCCGGATGTGGTCGCGTTCCTTGTGAGTCTGTAAGGAGAATATCAAGCCGCGCAGGTCTCCAAGACCTGCGCGGCGGTGACTTTTTGGTTCAGGTAATCGGCGGCGCGTTGCGCATGCGCGGCTGCGGCGAAAATTGCGCGGTTGTCATTCTTGAGGACCTCTAACCAGATCGCGATATAGGCTGCGTTTTCCTCGCGCGGTTCCTGGTGCAGTTCAAGATCGGCACATACAAAGGCAGAGCCTAGTTCCGCCACAAGCTCTTCGCTCGCGTAGCCTTCATCGCCAAAGCGCTTACGGCCAAAGTCACGGTTGAGGCGTTGCCCGTGTTTCGTCCAATGCGTCAATTCGTGCGCTAGTGTTCCATAGTAGCTCTCGGCATCTCGGAAAGCTTCGAACGGCGGCATCTGAACGTAATCAAGTTCCTGAGCGTAGTATGCGCGATTTCCGCCATGTCGAATTGTTGCGCCCAGGCTGCCGAAAAACGCCTCCGCATGATCTATGCGTGCTATTGGATCGTGCGTGGCAACAGCCTTCGCATAGTAGATTTCCGGCAAGCCTTCAATCTGCTCGACATTGAAAACCGTGTAGCCCTTCATGTATGGGATTTCGCGCTCGACGTCTTCGCCGGTGTTTTCGTCATGCTCGGTGCGCGTGATGGCATTTGCGTATACGACGAGCGAGCCCTTTTCACCTTTGCGGACGTGAGCGTTCATTTCCGCGGCCTGGCGGTATGTCATCCAGATCGGTGCAGCAAAATTCTGGCTTAGGGCTGACATCCAGAGAGACAGCACATTGATTCCGGAATACGGCTGGCCGTTGTGACGCAATGGGCGCGTGATTCGCCCGGCGGCGTGTTCAGCATTCCATGGGCGAATCCAGGGGCGGACGCCTTTCTCCAGATGCTCCACGATCTGTGCGGTGATGCGAGTGTAAACGTCCTTTCTTTCGGTAGTGTTTTGCATTGTCTTGTTCTCCTTCAAAACAAATTTTTTCTTCGCGAAAACCCGCGACGGTTTTGAAGGCGTTCAGCGGCGCGGACCTGTCAAGGGCGCGGTTTCTCACGCGTTCATCGAAGACCCTTGACAGGGAGCACCGCTGGAATAACGCTTTTGAAAGGCGCGGGTTGAGTGGAGAAAAAATGGAAAGAGAAAGACTTCGGCTGAGAACACCGAATGGAAGACTCTGCTATTCGAAGCCTCGTGGAGTTGTCGCGGACGTAATGGTGTTTATGAGAGGAGACGCTCTCGGGGTTTGGGTCTATTGGGCCGTAAAACTAATCTTCTCTCCTGGTCTTGGAGCTTGTTCGAGGTCTCTGAGTTTGCCGACGAATAATTGGTTGTGTTCGGTTCGAAAGAAAAAATTGCTGCCGTCGGTGCCCGCGAATGTACCTGTGTACTGCTGACCCGGCGTAGTGGTCGCAACGTAAATGTCATTCCACTTGAAATCGTTTCGCTTGAGATGATCGATCACCTTCGCCAGGGGCTGGATTCTCTCGGTATCAGTGATCTCGTCCATTAGACGTACCATCATGTCAAAATCGCCCTTGGCGGACAGGATGCTGGCTTGAACGAGTCGCTCTTTGCTAACCACTTCAAAATGAAGTTTGTAGCCAACACTATTAGATAATTGACGGGCGAATTGACGCTGGGCGCGTCCATTTCCTTCGCGAAAGGGATGAATCCTGTTTATCTCGGCGAACAGAATCCCCATCTTGTGGGCGAAATCTTTCCGAGATAGGCCTTTCAGGAAACCGTCCCTAGCGAGATTCTGAAATACCGCTGCCAGCTCGCTCTCAATCAGGTCTGGCGCCGTGAAGCGCGTTACTCGCCCGCCGTCGACGTAATCAGCCTTGACCATAGCGATTGTGCGAAACTGGCCGGCCCATTCGTAAACATCCTGAAAGAGAGATTCGTGGATTTGCCTAAGATGTTGGGAATCGAAGTCTCCCTTTAGAGGATTGCCCTGCAGGAGAATCGAACGGAGGGCGACGGCGTCGGCCTCCGCGTGATCAAGCGCGACTTGATCATTGAGCCCAAATTTGTTTCTTAGAATTCCCGAAAGAGGATCAAGGTACGGATCGCTCATCGAGCGAGGATAGCACTCACCAAGTCTTGGTCCGTCAGTTCACCATTGGCGTACCGTTCGAAGAGGAGCAGTGCATTAGAGGTCGGGGTGAGACCTTCAAGACGAAGGTCAGCGACTGCATTTTCCACAGCTTCACGTCGCAAGAGACTCTCGGATACAGCTATCGGTCGAGCTGCGGCAAGCGTCGCCATAGTCTGATTTTATCACAGGAAGACAGCAATTATTGGCCCCTAGGTTACTGAAGGAATCTCCGTATCACACTCATTCTTAGATGCTTACGATATACCAATACTCGCACCGGGGGGCGGACGGCGCGACGAGAGCCTTTACACGGTGCCGCTTAACCAGCGGTCTCCCGCTATGCGACCGATGTCATCAATGCTAAGCGCATAGTCAGGAGTATCCAATGCAACCAGACGCGCTTCAATCTTCTGTCGTACTTCTTTTGCGGTTACCGGAGAATCGGCAAATCCAAAGAAAATTGCGCTGTGATTCAAAGGACACACGGTTACCTTTCGATTGCGATCTATGAATTGATGTCTGTCAGTAGAAAGCAACCGATCCGCTGCGAAAATCAGGCCGTCGCCAATTCTCATTCCGAGTGCGATTGTCATAGGGGACAGGGACGAGATTTTGCTGTCTGTTAAGAAGATTGCGATGAAATAACGGGAATCTTTGTCGAATCCTCGCCGCCGCTTCCTGAGGAGTCGGCCCCAGCAGAGGCTGGAATTGCAGCCGCTAGAGTTGGCTGAACGGGCGAGGCCTGAACGTTCGCTGCCGAGCCCACTCTTTCAAGTTTCCGTACTTCCTCAATCTTCTCTTTGACAAGATTCTCCCAGTGATTGAATCGAAGGCCGACCCCGTCCACATTATTCTGGATGAGCGGGTTCATATGGCACACCACACACCGAGACTGATAAACCTCATCCACGAAGTGTTGGAACCACTCAACAGACTTGAAGAATGTGGGCACGAAGTCCTCCTGGGTTGCACGTATCAACGCCGGCAGTTGATCCAGATCAAGATAATCAATCGCGTTACGGCTTCGCTTTTGATGCCACGCATTGACCGATTCGTCCTTCGTGCGCTTCGCCACCGTTTCCCTTAGGCCGCGTGGTGCCAGCTTGTCCCACCAGTCTTTACCATGTGTCGCCGTAAGCACACGATTGATGAACTGACGGATTGAATTCTCCAGCGTATAGAGAGTTTGGTAGACCGGAATCATCGCCAGCATTTCGGCGTGTGTCGCCTTCGAGAGAATGGGGTCGTCTTCGGCATCTTGCACTTTCACCTTGAAACCCTTCTTCGATTTCGGCTTCCCGCGTTTCGCCTTGGAGCTTGCAGCCACCGGCACGGCTACCGATGCGGTCGCCTCCGACACATGGGGAAGCAGTTTACGAATCTCTTCCAGCTTTGCGCTCGCAACCCCGTGCTTCTGCAAGTTGATGTGGCTCTTCGCGGCCAGCACCAAGATCGCGTCCGACGTCTTGATAGACAGAGAGTTCGCAATTGCTGCCGCCCTGTTGTATAGCTGAGCCCGTTCTACCCCGAGCTTTTGTTTGAGTGCATATTCCGGGCCATGTGAATAAGGATTCCGGAGCGATGTGAATAAGGGTTCCAGAGGATGTGGATACGGATTCCGGGGATGTGAATAGAGATTCCGGGCATGTGAATAAACCGGGACCCGCGAGGAGTTAAGCGGGGTGGAACCCGGGTCGATATTGCCGTCCCGGGATCGAGCTTTCTGGGTTGGAGTAGAAGGCGGCGCTGGACAACCAATTGGGGATTTCTCCTCAGGTGATGAGGAGGAAGCGAATGCCCCAGAAGGCGGTGTCCATGCGCAAAATCAAAGAAGTTTTGCGGCTGCGGTTTGATCTCAGGCTACACGAGAATGAGATCGCACAAAGTTGTTCGATCAGCCAATCCAGTGTAAGTCGTTACCTGGAACGAGCTTCAGCAGCTGGTCTGAGCTGGCCGCTGCCCGAAGACTGTGACGATCAGCGGCTGAATGAATTGCTCTTTCCGGCTGCGCCAGCGGGTGACAGTCCGCCGGCGCGTGCGCCCCTGGATTGCGCAGCGATCCATCACCAACTGCAAAGCAATAAGTACGTGACGTTGCAGTTACTCTGGGAAGAGTATCGCCAGAGCCAGCCCGAGGGATATCGCTACAGTCGCTTCTGCGAGTTGTACCAGCGCTGGCGGCGCAAGCAAGACTTGGTTCTGCGCCAGGAGCACCGGGCCGGCGAAAAAACCTTCGTCGACTGGGCCGGTGCCACCATTCCGATCTACGATCGCGAAACCGGGGAAGCGCAACCGGCATCGCTCTTCGTAGCCGCGCTGGGCGCCAGTTCCTACACCTTCGCCCACGCCACCCTTAGCCAAGACCTTGCCAACTGGATCGAGTGTCACGTCTTGGCCTTTGAGTTCTTCCAGGGTACGAGCCAGTTAGTCGTTCCCGACAATCCCCGGACCGGGGTTACTCGTGCCTGCCGCTATGAGCCCGATCTGAATCGCACCTACCTGGAGATGGCGCAGTTTTATAACGTCGCCATCATGCCGGCGCGTCCCTACAAACCAAGGGATAAAGCCAAAGCGGAGGTGGCGGTGCTCCTGGCAGAACGCTGGCTGATTGCCGTGCTGCGCCACGAAAAATTCTTCTCCCTGGCCGAACTCAACCAAGCCCTGGCCAACCTGCTCGAGCGCTTGAACCAGCGGCGTTTCCGCAAGCGGGACGGGACCCGGGCCTCGCTCTATGCCACTTTGGATCGTCCCGCATTGCAGCCGCTTCCCGCCGAGCGCTATGTCATAGCCGAGTGGAAAACGGTGCGCGTGAACATCGACTATCACGTCGAGGTCGATCGCCACTATTACAGCGTTCCTTATCAACTCGTCGGCGAGCAACTGGAATCACGTTCCACCGCTCACACCGTAGAAGTCTTCCATCGCGGCAAACGGGTGGCGTCGCATGTGCGCAGCTTCACCACCTACCGCCACACCACCGTGCACGAGCATAGGCCCAAGAGCCATCAAGCTCATCTGGAGTGGACCCCCTCGCGGTTGATTCAATGGGGAGAAAAGGTGGGCGAGGCCACGGCACTCTGCATTCGCACCATCTTGGAAAACAAACCGCATCCGGAGATGGGCTATCGCGCCTGTCTGGGCATTCTACGCTTGGCCAAGACCTATTCCAACCTTCGACTGGAAGCGGCCTGTCGACACGCCCTGACGGCACAGGCTTGTTCCTACCACAGTTTGGAATCCATCCTCAAGCGAGGCCTGGACGGACAACCGAGTCTCACCCCGGAAGCGGAGCGCTCCAGCCCGCAGCATGAAAATCTCCGCGGCAGCCACTACTACCAATCCCCCAACAAGCTGGTGCAATAGGCACCGATTCTAAGGAGACGACGACTATGTTGAATCAACCCACCATGGAAAAACTGCACACCATGAAACTTTACGGGATGGCGGATGCCTTCCGTACGCAACTGGAAACTACCGAATCGCACCAACTCAGTTTCGAGGAACGCTTTGCGCTGTTGGTCGATCACCAATGGCTGTGGAAAGAAAATCGAGCCCTGGGTCGACGCTTGCGCGCGGCCAAGTTGAAACAGCGTGCTCTGATCGAAGATGTCGACTACCAGCATCCCCGCGGGCTGGATCGCAAGCTGTTGCGCACCCTGGCCAGCAGTGCCTGGGTGCGACAAAAACTTAACATCGTCTTTAGCGGCCCCACCGGCATCGGCAAGAGTTGGCTGGCCTGTGCCCTGGCACAGAAAGCATGCCGAGACGGCTTTTCCGTTCTGCACAAGAAAACTAGCGAGTTGTTTCGGGAACTGGCCATTGCCCAGGCCGATGGCAGTTTAGGTCGCATGCTTTTTCGTCTGGCGCAAATCGATGTGCTGGTACTCGACGATTTTGCCATGGCGCCCCTGAAAGACAGCGAGCGCCGCGACTTTCTTGAGGTCTGTGACGACCGTTATCAGCGCCGCTCCCTGATTCTGACCTCGCAGATGCCGGTGACTCATTGGCACGAGCAGATCGGCGATCCCACCATCGCCGACAGCATCCTCGACCGCTTGCTCCACAACGCCTATCGCCTGGAACTCAACGGCGAGTCCATGCGGAAGAAACTCGGCCGCAAGCCCGAAGGGCCCGAACAGGAGAATGGCCAATGAGTGCGGGAACACGGTTCCAACTGAAGCAACCCACCGGCTGGTTTGCCGCTGGCCAGGAAATCGCGTGCGCTCTGCAACTGCTTTCCGACGCTACTTTCAAACTGTTCGTCTGGATCTGCTTACATGCAGAGCGCAGGCGAGGAACTCTTGCGGCTACGCCGGCAGAGTTGGGCAGAGCACTCCGCAAGAAGGAAAGCGATGTCAATCTTGCCCTCGAAGAGCTGCAGCGCCAAGGCCTCTGTACTCTCAGCCCAGCAGGCATCCAGGTTTGCGATCGCTTCTGGCCGTATCGGCGCCAGTGCGATTCCGCTCCCGGCCAAGACGCGCGAGGCTATGTGGAGAAAGTGAAAGGCTTGTTTCTCGAACGCCGCTGCGTACAGAGTAGCTTTACCGCTGCCGATGAGAAACTGGCTCTGTCGCTCTATCGTCGGGGCGTTTCCCTGATTCACGTCGAGCACGCCATTTTGCTGGGCGCCCTGCGCAAGTACGCTGCGGTCCGCCAAAACGGGCGCGGCACGCCGATCAGCAGCTTGCACTACTTCACCAACCTGTTCGAGGAAGTCCAACCAGAAACATCGACTCGCTACTGGACCTATGTCGCACACAAAGTGACGACATTCGAGCAAACAGAGCTTTCGGTATCCCTGCCCAGCAGCGATCCTAACGCGACTTCTTCCGAAACACACGAGGCAAAAGCAAAATAACTGCTTTGACATGAAATGAACTACAGAGGAGACCAGGAAAAATGCAGACGAAACAATGCTGAATTAAATCGTGCACCACTTGATTAAACTCGAAGCTGTCGGGCATGATCGTAATCCCAGCGTCGCTGCGCTCCGACTTTATTCACATCGCCGGAATGGCTATGCACATCGCGCTGGAATCCACCACTCACATCACCGGAATAGGCAGTTTGAGCAGCTCTCGAATGTCAGCTTTCCCGGCCATGCAGTTCTCACTCCTCGGTCCTCGGTGGCAGCGTGGCCGGATCAACAGTAACCGCAACCGCGGCAGGCTGGGTTTGAGTAGGTTCGTCTTTCGGAATGCTGTCCTCGCTGAAATGAGAGGCATACCGCACGCGCAAACGATACGAATCTTCAAGTGCTATAAGGCCGTAGAGAATCTCTTTGCCAGTCTCTTTTGATTTCTTGATCGCGTGCGCCACCATGTCCTCTTTGACAGCTTCTTCGATCTGGCCCTCAAACTGTACGAAGAAAGCTTCAGCCGTGGTCGAGAACAAGCGTGGAATCTGGTCTCCGTTCTTTCCGAGCTTCGCTATCGTCAATGGAGGAGCGGTAGCGGGGCCTTTGAGAGCAAAGGCGGTGGAAATGCGACGACCGCCGATGGTCACATGCGTCGAATACAGATCGTTTTTCTCGCCACCCCAATCCTGAAACTTACCCTGGTTCCCGAGCACCGATGCGATGCCATATTTGAAAATCTTCTCTGGCAGGCGCGCAGGCACCAACGTAGGCAGCTTCGATGCCTTCAAGTCCAGCACGTCTTTGAATTCTTCGACATCATCAATAAAGATTTCGCTCACTGAGATTTCAGTGCGTTTTCGAGAATCCACCTTAACCAATACAGTCTGGCGCGGCGTGCGGGTCGTTACGTGCTTCTTCAGCTGGGCCGGATTCTTGGCCAGCCTTAGGATCTTGTCCTTCTTCGCATTGATGTGGTGGAATTTCTTGAATGAGACTCGTCCCTTGTCTTTCAAGGTTTCAAAGTATTGCTGGTGTGCCATAGGAGTGGCGAGCTGGAGTACAACTGTCTCGGTGAGCCCAGTTAATGCAGCCAAAGCAGTGGCATTCTTCGGCTTGTTCCCGCCACTGTAGACCGCCTCGAAAACCTTGAATTTGCGATCTGATTTCGCGAGTTCTTCCGCGATCTTATGTATTGTCTCTTCTGACGACGCGGAGAACTCGGTTACGTGTTGGATCGTCAATCTACTCCTCGCCTTCCTTTACCGGGAGAAGCGTAGTGGGATCAATGGTCGGGATTTCGCGACGCTTCTGCTTCGCTTTGGCCTTCGCGAGCGTTACGCTCACTGTGCCAGGAGTCGTGCCGAGCAAGTCAGCAATCAACCTACGCTCGAAACCAGCCGCACTGAGAGTGTGGATCGCCTGCACCTGTTTCATGTTGGACGTCAACTGCAGAGCAGCCAGCCTAAGCATCTGATCGAGTTTCGCGTCGATGCTCCGCAGAATCGCTTCATTCTCCGTTGCCATTTGTTGTCTCTGTCCCCTGTGTAGCCATCGCCTGCGGTTCTGCAGGTGCGGTTTGTTGTGGCTCTTGTTTTACTTTCGTTTTTCGCTTCTCTGGAAGTTTCATCAAACGTCGGTACTTGGGTAGGGAATCTGTGCCCACGTTCAGCACGATGCCATCTTCGAGCCAGCCTGATAGGACAGCAGAGATTGACTGCTGGCTCACGCCAGCGATTTCGCCCAACTGTTTTCCTGTTTTCTCGCCGTCGAGCGCGTTGTACACGCTGACGTATGCCTCGGCATCTTTCTTCTTGTTCGCCATCACCATTTCAACAAGCTTCTCTGGTGTCCAAACGAGACGAGCCAACAGCGCGATGATGGTTTCATTCTGTTGGCGAATAACTGAGAAGACTTCGTCTGTCGTCATTGTTGAACCTCAGGCTCTGGAGGCATTGGCTCTTCCTGCACAACCACCGTCTGGACAGGCGCGGAGTCCGATTGTTTCACTTTCTTGTCCGATTTCCTCCTCTCGGGAAGGTTCATCAGCCGTCGATACCTTGGTTGTGATTCGGTTCCTACATTTAAGACGATGCCATCTTCAAGCCAACCTTGAAGCACGCCGGACATCGTTCGCTGTGCCACTCCGGCTATTTCTGCCAACTGGGTTCCCGTTCTGCGACCATCGCACGCGTTGTAGACAGTTACGTACGCCTCGGGATCTTTATCTTTCTTTTTGTTCGCCATCACGATTTCCACGAGTTCCTCCGGCTTCCAGACAAGTCGTGCCATAAGGAAGATCAGCATCTCGTTTTGCGATGTCAGAGTCTTGTTCTGCTGAGCAATGATTGTGAGTGCCTCGTCGGTCGTCACGGTTAGGCCTCCTCCGCAACGGGTGATGAAGTCTCTGTTGAAGGTTCCGCTGCAACGGCCTGCCCCCCGTTTTTCTTTGCCTTCTTAGTGGCCATGTACAGCTGCTGTCGAACGTTCGCAGTGGTGATCCCAAGAGCCTCCGCGATCTGCTCGCGACTAAGCTTCATGTTCTCCAGTTTAACGATGGCATCGATGTTGCTGAACTCTCGGGCGAAAAGAGCAGCCATCAACTTGATGATTACATCCATGCGCGAAGTGATTTCCTTGACATCAGCGTCTTGAAGTGGCACGACAAAAAACCTCCTTGGCTAACGGCCTTTCATCAGAAGTTAGCACCAAAGAGAACGTTGTCAAGAGTTTTAGGATACTACCTCTGCACACTGCTAAGTGCATCTGTGGAAAACCTTAGGAAAACGCTACACAAACAGTGCAGCTTATGTGGAAAAACGATACAGTTGCTGCGGGAACGGTGCACTTCTAAAGGCAAAGAGGTTAGCAATATTCGAATTTTGTTCTCCCCTTTTGGGACTCTTTCTGCGAGTGCATCAGCTTCTGCGAGTGCATCAGCGAATTTCGATATTCCGAGGTTTCGCCTGCGTCCATTTGGGCCATCGTTGGCTGGCGAGCGATCTAGTCCAAACGGCGCGGTGAGGACTCGCGGTGCGCGACCACAGTCCGCTTGTTATGAGCACTACCTGGGAGCGATGTTTGACCCTTGTGATGCCGCTCTCAGGGCTGGCGGTTCATCGACGCAAAGAAGAGTCCGCAGCATTTTCGTGCTGCCGGTTACATGCCATCTAAGCATTTTGACAGCGACAACAGTCACTGCCTGGGGCTCTTCTC
>CAWILL010000008.1:0-354916 GCA_963836945.1 uncultured Acidobacteriota bacterium | reverse complement strand
GCAGCGACTGAAGGTGCGGCGTCACCTGCGCTTTCAAATAGCCCCGGTGACGGAGAGCTGCGCCAACGGCGGACGGAGCATCCTCCAGAATCTTTTTTCGCTCCAAGCGGTGCCCAGTGAGGAACTTCGTGTACTGACGCAATTCACCGATAGATACACCTAGCCCGCATTATTCACATATTTGAAGACAACAAAAGCCTCCTCTGTTACAAACATGTTGTCGAGACAATGTTTGCAGCAACAAAAGAGGCTTCTGAATGTCTGAAGATAGCACAACACAGTGTTTGTTGTTCCCAGGAATTTTTCGCAAGCCTGTCGTGGCCCAGTTCGATCAGCGAGAGGGAGTTCCGACGGCGGAGCCCTGCTGCTGAAGGCTGCCGATGGGCACTATGACTTGGTGGCCGGACTGGCCTCCTGCCTTCGAGACGATCGGCAAGCGGGCAAGGTGGATCATTCGTTGCGCGAGTTGGTGGCCCAACGGGTGTTCTCGATCGCCTGCGGCTACCCGGACGCGAACGACTCGGCTCGCTTGTCCGAGGATCCGATTCACAAACTACTTCTGGATCGCGATCCGATCGAGGGTCGCGACCTGGCTTCGCAGCCGACGTTGTCGCGTTTCGAGAACGGGGTTGGGGTCAAGGAACTCTATCGTGCGGGCGAGTTCCTGGCCGAGAGTGTGATCCGGCGTCACGCCAAGCGGCTACGCCATCGCGCCTGTCGCGTCACCATCGATCTGGACCCGACCGACGATCCCACGCACGGGGCCCAGCAATTGTCCTTCTTCAACGGACATTACGATACCTGGTGCTACCTGCCGGTGATGGGTTTTGTCAGCTTCAACGACGAAGCCGAACAGTATCTCTGCGCCGCCGTGTTACGGCCCGGCAACGTGACCGCAGCGGCGGGAGCAGTTGCCATCCTGCGGCGTTTGGTGAGGATGATTCGTCACCATATTCCTGGAGTACGGATTCGGGTACG
Source organism: uncultured Acidobacteriota bacterium (assembly GCA_963836945.1). Taxonomy (GTDB): domain Bacteria; phylum Acidobacteriota; class Terriglobia; order Terriglobales; family Acidobacteriaceae; genus Sulfotelmatobacter. Next base: position 353,938 of record CAWILL010000008.1, on the reverse strand, counting down.
CTTGGATGGCGGGTTCGCGCATCCTGCCGTGCTGGCGTTTTTGGATGCCCAGCCCAAACTCGAATATGTGGTCGCGATGGCCAAGAATGCACTGTTGAAGCGCGTCGCCGAAAGCGGAATGCGTCGAGCGCGCCAGTTCTCGCAGCGCAGCGGAAAGACCGAACATATTTACGGGGAAGTCCGCTACAAGGCCGGGAAGTGGCCACGCCTGCGCCGCGTCATCATCAAAGCCGAGGTCGTCCGCGCTGGCGATAAGGACCCCAAAGACAATCCCCGTTTCGTCATCACCAACATGAAACAAAGTCCGCAGTGGATTTACGAACATGTCTACTGCCAGCGCGGTGACCTCGAGAATCGCATCAAGGAACTACACCACCTCGAGATCGACCGCACCAGTTGCAGCAGCTTCTGGGCCAATCAGTTCCGCGTTCTGCTCACCGCCGCTGCGTATGTTCTGATGCAGGAGTTGCGCTTGCGGGCGGCCGGCACCGCTTGTGCCCGCGCCCAAGTTGGCACGCTGCGCGAACGACTGCTGAAGCTGGGGGCTAGGGTGTTGGTTTCTGTACGACGCGTCGTCGTCCATCTGCCGGATTCCTTCCCGTTTCTGCCCGCCTTCCGTCGAGTCGCTCTGGCACTCGGAGCGGCAACCGGTTAACCCTCCTCGGAATTACGAACGCATCGACAATACACCCACGGCCGGAAGTCTCGGCGCCCCTGTCTCATGCATCCCGAGATCGAGCTCTCCGCTAGCGGAGCCATCCCATACCTTCGCTCCACCAACCCCAACTACTACATCACTACCCACCTTCCCCCACAAAACTTAGCCCACACTGACCTTCATGAATAATGCGGGCTAGGTCCCCGCTAAAACGAACCTCTTTAAGCAGCACTGTCTGATTGCGCTCGACGCTTTGGGAGGCACAAAGAGCGGCTGCAAGTATCGAAATTTTGGTGGCGCTTGTGAAGCGCGTCGAGTACACAGCGGCACAATTTTACAAGATGGTTGCTGTAATCAGGCGTTTGCGCTCAAATTTCGACTGTTTTCGTTTCCGTTCAGATTGACGGATTCGTCAGTCACGGAAGATGAGTTCAATTCGGATATTACGTCAGCATGACCTGTTAGCCCACTCAGGATATGCGTCGTTTTCGGCGTAGTAGAGGAGCAAGCTGCACGCGTCCTCCGTTGATATTATCCGTCGGTTGCGCAGCCCGTCCAAAACCTCTAGTTCAACCTCTGTCTCCAAGAAGTACTTCAAGCCGTGCGAAAGTGCGTCCGGTGGCAGCCGACTCTCCTCGTCGAGAGCGACCACCCGCGCTTCCGCATCGGCGGTCCACGGCGCACGAACACAAATTGTCTTCATTGAGACGTAGTTCTCCTCGGCAGATTCGAGCCACTTGACCACATCGCGCAAGGTTTGCATCGGTACCGCCTGCTGTGGGATTTTGAGTGAAATGGGGATTCTCGCCAACTGGCCCGCGAACACGGCCTACCTGTGTGAGACTACGCGCCAGGAATCGACGATCCGCTGCAGGTCCTTCGGCTCTGATTCGTCTGGATTCCAGTCTGCTACAAACAGATACAACCTGTGTGCGGCACAAATCCATCGTTCATAGTCGATTTTGCTACTCGGTACCTTCTCAACGAACTCGACACCTGAGTACCCAGTGCCTGCGACCTCTCGGAAAGAGATGACCGTAAAGCCTCGACGTTCTGCTGTGCTCTTTGCGTTGTCGAGTTGACGTCGCACTGTATCAACACATTTGTCGTTCGCTTCCTCCGTGTAGAGCGAGAAGCGTGTCCACTGGACAATGGCACCGAATAGGCCATGCCGTTTGGCACTTGCGGACTTTTGTGGGGATGAGGATCGCTCGGAAGAGTGATGGCGAACCCGTCATCTGCGAAGATGTATTCCTTCCAAACAATTTGGCTCTGAACTTTGAGACTAGCCCCCTTCGGAGAACCCAACGGCTTGAGGTCGGGTAGGTTTTGGGGCATAGTCCAGTACAACTTCCCGTCACGTGAGAAGAACAGGTAAATGGCGACATCTTGTAGGTCGGTCATGTTTTCGCCATTCTTGTTGAAGATGTATGCGGTTTGTACGCTGCACCCGTGGTCCGCTGGCTCAGGCGCTGTAGCTAAACGGGCGGCTGGCGTTCCGATCGCAAAGTCAGGCTTCCCAAGGTATTCTTCAACCTCGGACATCGACATTTCTAAGTTCAGCTTTGGATAGTTGGTGATTGTCTTCCGGCTGCGATCTTGTGCAGCCACGTATGGCTGACCTTGGGCCAATCGCGTATCGCGGAACCACTCTTCAAAGCGCGGGAGGTCGGCTCCACAATTTCCATGAAAAACCACGCTTGGTACTGAAGTCTGTGCTTCCAAAGTACAGCAGAACAAAAGCGCCATTGTGTAGGGGAACGCCTTCGTGGCCATATTTAGCATTTGTGGCAGTGTAACTGCTGCAAACAGGCGATAACGCTCAAATTCCGAGTTCTTTCGATTAGCTTCACATCCGCACGTTCGGACGATGAATGAAATGGCGATTTTGCAACAACGACGACATTGCTACTGAAGAACCCGTATGAGAAGCAAAGTCTGATCATCCTGTTGCAATCCGTGCTGGCGTACACGTTCCATGATACGTTCCCAAATTTCCGGTAAGGGTTCAGGGGCGTGTTGCGTCAGCAATTGCTCCAGCCGCTCCAAACCAAATTCTTCGTCTTGGGCGTTGGGTACTTCCGATATGCCGTCGGTGACCATCAGGAATAGATCGCGTGGTGAGTAAGAGACGCGCTGACTCGCATAGGAGCCTCCCGGGATCAGCCCCAGAGGAAATTGCTCCATCGAGAGCCGGGTGGCGTCCCTGCTGCGATTGCGATAGTGGACTATAGGAACGTGCCCGGCCAACGCATATTCCGCCTGCGCCGAACCATCGAACTGGAGCAGCGCCAAGGTGGCGTACATATCGAGTTTCTTGACCGCAGGGAGCACACGATCCGCACTTTCGAGCAGAGCCGCGGGTGGCTGCCTGAATTGAAGCGAAACGCGCAGGGCGGTCTTCAACATTCCCATCAACTGGCCCGCCGCCAAACCGTGTCCGGAGACGTCGGCAACATAGACCAACAAATTTCCGTTACTCTCGATTACGTCGATCAAGTCCCCCCCCATCTCGGCACTTGGGAGTGATTTGCCATAAATTTCAAAGGCCGCGTTCTGAAAAGAAATGGTAGGAACCAGGGTGGCCTGGATGCCGTGAGCCAGAGACAGTTCGGTCTGCATTCGGAGGCTATCCAGGCCCTCGGTCGTGACAAACGACAGCAGGAATCTGAAACCAACCCCCACACCCAGCCAAATCCCGATGGCGTCGAACCCAACGCGACGGCTCAACCCACCGGGGAGCGAGTTCCCCGAGGTGCTCGCAGTTCTGAAAGCAATCCCGGCAAGAACTACCATGAGCGCCCATACAACAAAGGCGAGACGGGGTCTTTTAATCCTGGCGGTGAAAAGACTGGCTGCCATGGCACCACAGAAGACAGGCCAGAACAAACCGCGTGCCAAAGGGGGATGATCAATCTGGAACAGATCGAGAGCAAAACCAACACCAGCCGTGGTGAAGAATACTCCCATCAGGAGTTTCTTCATGCGTTCGAGGGGCAGCGCACGCCAGTAAGGGCTGGAGAAGTTCGGATACGCTGAGAATAGACCGGCCCGCCACTTATCAAGCCTGTTGCTCATACGCGGTTTTTCTTCGTTAACGGAGAACGTTGCGATGAGTATAGTCGCCCGGGATTTGGCCGCGATGGGCGATCAACAAATGGGTCTGGATTCTTGACGTAACCAAGCCTTAACACTCAAATTCCGACTGCTTTCGATCCGCTTCACATTGAAGCGTTCGGTTGGAATTCGATGATGAGCGCAATTGACGCGATGTTTCGCCAATCACTAGCAGGCCGAGAGCGCTTGGCTATTTGTCGAATCGACGATAAATGCCGCCAGCGTTTGCAGACGGGTTGATGAAGTACACTCCCTTTGGCGAAAAGATCAGGATTCTCAGGTCCCTCAATTCATTTGCGGGCACCGATCCGAGAATGCGGCGTCCGTCAGTCAACACAACTTCAGTCTTCTGCCGAGGTAATCCATCCCATTGTTTGCCGCCGACGATGACCGCGTTGCGTTCCTCATCGAGGACGATGTACGTTTCCCGATCCACGATTCCAAGTCCACCCTTCCTCATCGCAAGCGATCCGAGCACATACTGTCCAAGCATCGCATTCAATTGGTCGTCATTTAAGGAATTCTGTTGAGCGAACTCCTGAAGCCACTTGTGCAGCTTCAGTTCCGCAGGCTCTTGGCTTATTGAAAGACTGGTTTGCGACAACGTGAGGGCCAGCAGTAAGGCGATGAGACGAAGTCTTCGCGACATGAACGCCTCGCAGTTCGGTTGCGCACCGAAGAACTAATCAACATTCTAGTTTGAGAGATGACTGTCGAAAACAGGCCATAGCGCTCAGAACCCCAGCCGGGGATTTTGAGCGTTTAACCGGCCAATCCTCGGTAGCCAAAGACAAAGAGAGTTATGCTTCTGTAGCTGAGTGAGCAGGAAGGAGAAGGCTCTCTTTCGGATGCGCATTCCTGGCAAGGTTCCGCTCCGTAAGAGAGCCTCCAAGCAGTACGGTTTCCTTTATCCCACTTCCGCCGGATCATTGCAAGTTGGGATTCGACTGGGCGGCAGGTGCGGAATCGATCCTGCGCTGGTGTCCCCTGTGTTTGAGTGATTCGCTCATCGGTCATGGCTGGCGGCGCAAGCAAGCGCATGACGACAGTCACGACTGGATCAAGTACCGCCGCGGGCTCTGCAAACTCGGCAGACATACTCTCACTTTCCTTCCCGCTTTCTCCCTGCCTTATACCCATTACAGTTTGGTCGCCCGCGGTCAGACTCTGCGACGACGTTTTGTGGAGCACTACTCGTGGGAAAGCTCCGCCCCAACGATGAAAGATCCGAATCGTATTCCTGACCCTTCTACCCTCCGCCGCTGGTGCCGCAACCTGGATTCCTCGCCCGCGTTTTCTTTTCTGCGACGCACTCTCCAAGCCGTGGAGCAATGGCTGGCCCGCGGCGAGCAGCTCGCTCACGATTCGTTACGCTTGTCTTGGCCGACCGTGTTCTGCTTTCTGCAAGTCTTCTGGCCTTGGCCCCTACGCCTCTGAGACCGGGGATTTTTTCTTCCCTCACCCACCATCCTTGCCTGGGAACGAGAGCCACAGGTTCGTACCCTGACGCTGGAAGGACGGTAGACACCATGGGTGAGGATTTGGAACAGCTGAAACAACGCATTCCTCTGCTCACGTACTTGCAACGGCACCACTGGAGCGGGCGCCCCGCCGCGGTTCGCTCCGAGTTCGTCGGACTCTGTCCCTTGCATGAGGACACTCGCCCCAGCTTCTACGTCAACCCGCGCAAGAACTTGTTCTATTGCCACGGCTGCGGGCAGGGCGGCGACCTCATTCGCTTCGTGCAGCTTTCTCAGCAGCTCTCCTTTCGCCAGAGCCTCGCCTACTTGCAGGAGCAACTGGCGCCCAGTGCGCAACTCCTCGAGCACACCGCCGCCTTTTATCAACTCGAACTGCATCGCTATCCGGAAGGCATTCACTATTTGGCCCAGCGCGGGGTGCACGATGCCGTTCTGATCGAGGAACTCGGTATTGGCTACGCGCGCGGTGGCAACATGCGCCCTCATCTCCAGCAACTGGGTTATTCCTTAGAACGGCTGTTGGAAGTAGGATTGATCCGCCCCCAGGGCCAAGACGCTTTTTGCCGCCGTGTCATCTTCCCCTGCTGCCAGCAGAATCGTATCGTCAACCTCTATGGCCGCAGCATTGCAGATGCATTCCCTCATCGATTGTTACCACGCTCCAAGGGAGATCTATTTGCCTGGCAGTCGGTTCGTCAGTTTCGCAACCTGATCCTGGTGGAAGGACTGTTCGATCTCGCGGTGTTGTGGCAGGCAGGATTCCGCAACACCACCTGCGCTATCGGTACCCATTTGACCCCGACGCAATTGGCCCAACTCCGCGAGAACCCTGACCGCTGTGTCTACATCGCTTTCGACCAGGACGAAAACCAGGCCGGCCAAAGAGCCGCGGATGCTCTCCTCCAGGTGCTGGATCAAGCCGGCTTGAAGATACGTCTGGTCGGCTTGCCCGCGGGCCACGATCCCAACAGTTACTTCCTGGCTGGCGCCAGCGCTGAGGACTTTGCCCACCTTCTCGAGGAGGCACCCTCGTTATGAGTGTTCGTGTAGTCGTGCAAAACTCCTTGCCCGCCAGTGCTTCTCCGTATCGTCTGCTGGACGACTGCGGTCACGAACTCACTTGGGTCAATCAGTTTCTCGATGCCCAGAAACTCCGCCAACTCTCACTGCGCTCCTTACGCGTCTATGCCTATGACCTGCTCCATCTGGCACGCTGGTTCCAAAACACGCGACACTCCCTGAGGCGACTCAACCAATCCCTTCTGCTCGACTATGTCCGTTACCAACTCGAGCAACAGCCTTTACCCACTCCGCAAACCATCAACCACCGCTTGTGCGTGGTGCGCTGCCTCTATCGCTTCCATTACGGACAAGAGATTCCCGGCCAACCGCACTTTCAGCGCAGGTATACCGCGCGCTCCCCTCTCGGCTATGGCCGTCGGCATCCCAAGATCACTACCCATCTGCGACTCCGGCAGCCGCGCCGTGTGATCATGCCCCTGTCCGCCGAGCAGGTGGCTGGTTTCTGGAAAGGCTTTCGCACCTTCCGCGATCTCGCCGTCATTGCTCTGATGTTGCTCGACGGCCTACGCTCCTGCGAAGTGCTCCAACTCCAACTGGAAGATCTCTCGCTCCCCCAAGCCCAACTTCGCGTCCTCGGCAAGGGTGGTAAGCGGCGTGTCCTGCCCCTGCCCGCAGAAACCCTTCAGGTCCTGCAAAACTATCTCCACTTAGAGAGACCTTTGACCAACTCGCCCGCTCTGTTTGTTTCTCTCAAAGGCCGCCAACGCGGACGCGCCATGACCGCCGCCGGATTGCGCTCTCTGTTTCGCCATCACCGACTCCGCAGCAGAGTCCCGCAAGCTAACCCCCACCGGCTTAGACACACGTTTGGAACCGATATGGTGCGCGCCGGCATGTCCTTGCCCGCTTTAATGCATTTAATGGGACACGCTGACATTCAGACCACCATGCTCTACGTGCAACTTGCCCCAGAAGATGTTTGGCGCGAGTATGCCCGCGCCGTCGCCCAGCGCCTCCCTTTGTCCACCCCGGAGAAAACCTCGTGAAGCGAGCCCAGCCCACCCTCGACCAGCTCTTCGAAGCCCCCATCCAGAACTTGGCCACTACCCTCCGGCCGCAGACCGTGAAACAATATCGCGCCTGCGTCCGTAGCTTTCTCACTTATCTCCACGCTAGATTTCCCCACCTGCGCAAACTTTCCCAACTGCGCCGCGATCCTCATCTGCTCGGCTGGTTCCGCTTTCTCTGCCAGCACGACCCTCCGCTGTGCAATCTCGTTCGCGAGGCGCGCCTCGTCCAACTCCGCCGTATATTGCGGGACTTAGCCGACCAGGGGCATCCTCTACCTCCCGACCTTATTCGTCGCGAGGATTTCCCCCCGCGCGACCAATATCTGCCCCGACCACTACCTATTGAGGAGGATCAACGCCTGCAGCAGCAGCTCCGTCTCACCGACACCCTGGAGAGCAACGCTCTCCGCCTCATGCGGGCCACCGGAATCCGTATCGGCGAATGCATTGCTCTCCCCATCGATTGCCTACAGTCGGTCAATGAAAAGCAAGTGGCGCTGCATGTGCCTCTGGGTAAGCTCCATTCGGAACGCTTGGTGCCGGTCGATGAGGAGACGCGCCGCATTGTGGCGCGTTTGGTTCAGTTACGCGCCCTCCCGCCAGCCATTGGGCGGCGGAGGCGAGTTCCGATCCCGGAATCCCAAGCTTTCTTACTCTCGCGCTACCGCCCTAAATACTGGGCTAAGATTCTCTGCGACAGCTTGGCCGAAACCGCCCGGGCTGCGGGCTGCACCGGCCGGGTAACTCCCCACAGGTTGCGCCACTCCTTCGCCACTGAGATGGTGCGTCTCGGCGTCAGCTTGCCGGCGCTCATGCAAATGCTGGGGCATAAAGACATCCGCATGACCATGCGCTATGTCGAAGTCGTTCAACTCGACCTACAACGTGAATTTCACCGCGCCCGTCAAAACCCTGTCGTACTCCACTCCATTCCCCAACTCCCTCTGCCGTCCTCCACAACTCCTGCGCGCGTCGATCTCGCTTCCATTCGCCAAGCCCTTGCTGCCACCCGTCACCTTTTCCAGTTGTTCCAGCCTCAGCTGGAAACGAAAGCCCAACGTAAACTTCACCGCCTCCTGCAGCGTCTTCTTAACATCGACCATGAACTCGATCGCCTCTCCCCAAAAAATGAGTGCACATTGGCCGGTTAATGAGTGCAATCGCCTGATAACGTCAGCTGACTGCCGCCTATCAACCCGCGAGAAAAATGTTTCAACGTAATGCGAACCCTTAACGAGGGGCTGGCGGCAGTTCCGCGACGGTTGCCTTCATCTTCTTCAAAGTGAGCGTGGGTCCGTCTGGGAAAACGGCCATTCGCGCAGAGTTGCCTTTTGAATCAAAGAGGTCGAGGTGTACGCCTCCTTTTGGGTTTGCCAGAAACAGGACTTGCTGCTCGTCTTCCGAGTCCAGAGAAAGAAATGCCTCACCGAACTGGTCAGACGTAACGTATCCGCCTCGCTCGTTGCCGTCGGCGTCCGAAATGATGAGGCCGGAAATAGGTCCGCTGCGCTTGTAACGAACGCCGTGGATCATTGGGTCCGGTAATGGAGCACCTAGTCGAACGCGCTCATGCTTGTTTACGTCCTCGACAACCAAGCCGCGCACATGCAGGATGCCGTCCGTGTCGGTTGTTGAAGCAAGGACAGATGTAGAACGTCCAACAATCATTGATGCGAGCAGCGCGATCATGACAAATGAGGCGGCTAACAGCCATCGTTGTACTCGATACGCCTGCCGCAATTCCTGAACATCCCGCAGCAACTGAGTCGATTCAGATTCGCTCATTGTCTTGAACTCCTTCTGTTCACCTGAGGAGATCGTAGCGAAATAGTTTCCTTGCGGACATTCTCTGGAACATCCGCAGGCGACAACTGTTGAAACATCCCCATTACGCTGGAGCAGCCGACAAGACTGCGAATCTGGTGGGGTGTAAGTCCCCACACCACCAATTGCCCGGGCGGGTGGTAAGCAGATCCGATGCATGCGTAGGCAACGAAAGCATGTTCTGCTCGGACGTAAAAGCCTCGGCTGCTCTGCGGCGATAAGTCGCAGCGGTAGGAACGATCTGGGAGGCGAGCAAACTTGGGGGCCTGAACATAAAGAAATGGCTGCAGTCCCGAAAAAGAGATCCGTCGTGAAATCGTTTTGACGGGGACAAGCGGGAAGCCGACCTCGATAGTGTACGGGGGAAGGCCGATGACGTGGAGGAAGAAACAGGCAGATGCACTCCACGGGGCCGCCGTGACAGGGGCCCAGGCACCCAGGGAAGGATTCGCAGAGATAACGTCGGGGTGGTCCCGCCGGTAGCAGGGCTGGTAGCAACCTGCAGAGACTCCTCGAACGAGGCTGAGGCCGAAGGAGAGGAGAGCGAGTGGGATCGACGCATGAGTCTGTAAGAGCGAGGACCGGGGAGTAATGTCCTCGCAGGAGACGATCCACGTCTCCCGGAGGGCGGTAACACCGGCATCCGGCAAAGGGACTCTGGGCACTTGGTGGTTCTATTTTCAGCGCGGTGGTCGGACAAAGAGCCGACCGGAGCCGCACGCATGAGATGAACCTAAGCTGTGAGCAAACCATTTGGCGTCGGGGCGTATGCGTACCAGCGCTTGAACCTCGTGGCAAACGGGAAGGCTTACGGACGAGAGATCAAGGCTTCAAACCGGACCTGGGAAATTCGGCCGTCCGGCATTATAGGGGGGCCTCGGAAAACGTGGCCACGGCAAACGCGTCCGAGTTCTATCCCAACCATTAACAAGGCGCTGCCAGCGTCCAGCCTCCTGGGGACTATGCGGGCTGTGGCTGATCCGGAAAAATTGCTTCGCGTCGAATGATCTTTCCTTTAGAACGCGTTTGATCGGGCCATTGCAGAATAAGCTCGTTTCTGTCGATTCGCACCGGAACATGCGTCCCCCTCCTCAGGTGAAAAAACTTGTCATCTCGCTTCAGGGGCGGATCATAACCGATCGTATAAAGCATTTCACCGAGATACACGGAGACTTGAGTTACATCTTCTCCGACAATGCCGGCGATCATTTCATCGAAATAAGACATGCCCACATCGAAGAGAACTGCGCAACTGAAACCTTCTGGTACCTGAATGGCGCAGGGGTGCTTACGAATTTCGTCTAACTGCATGAGGGCGTGGGGCGCCGGAGAAAATTGCGACTGTGCGAACGCGGAAATACTAAAATTCAGTAGAGCCACCAGTAACGCCGGCACGCGCATCGACAGCCTCCACTGCCATTATTTTGCGCCCGGTTGGATAATGGTGCAATTGGGACAGCATCAACGAGTGCCGAATGGTCTGACGTACAAAGTCTTGAGATTTCGTTTACGAAGTGGAGAGGATTCGTGATGAACAGGACGATGGCTATTGGATTCCTGATTCTGATCGTAGGCCGTGTGGGAGTGGCCACGGCGCAAGATCACAAATTTGTGGACAAACTGGCGGAGAGCCGCTTGCAGTTGAAGATCGACGGCGAGCAAATGACGGGCGGGGGAGCGGACCTACTACGGTCGGCCTTGGACGGCGCGCAGTATGTCTTAATCGGTGAGGACCATGCGACGTCTCAGATTCCCGCGTTTACGAGGGCGGTGTGCGCGATCCTTGGGCCACAGGGCTTTCACACAATGGCTGCAGAGGCCGGGCCGATGGCGGCGGCCCTCGTCCAACGAGGGATTGGGCGCGACGACCGAGGGGAGCAGATTGCAGCGTCGGAAAAGAAATACCCGGACAGCATCGCATTTTTCAACCTCCAGGAAGAGTTGGACATGGTCACGAGCTGCGCGCGGTCGGCGAAGGGTGAGACATTCCATCTTTGGGGGCTGGACCAGGAATTTATGGGATCGACGGGTATGACGATGGCTCGGATTCTGGAGACGCATCCCCAGAAGGATGCTGCAGCAGCAGCTCAACTGATCTTGGACGAAAACAATGCTGCGGCGGAAAAAGCCGCGAAATCCGGCGATCCCGGTGAACTGCTGATGATGAGCGCACCAGATGAAGAGTTCACGCGGCTAAGTGAGTTGCTGATAAAAGAAGGCAATGCTGATGCGCAACGCTTGATGCGCGGGCTCATCGTGAGCCGGCAGATCTACAAAGATAATATGGCTGCGCCAAGAGATTCCAACCGTGAGCGGGCGCTGCTGATGAAGCAGACTTTCATGCAAGACTACGACGGGGCGGCGAAGGGCAGCTGGCCAAAGGTGCTAATGAAGTTTGGGGACTGGCACTTGTACAAGGGCTTCAATCCATTGCAGAACAACGACATTGGGAACTTCATGACTGAGTTGGCGGACGGGCAAGGCACCAAGGCGCTCCATATCATCATCCTTCCGGTCAAGGGGACCAGGTTGCGGTTTGCTGGAATCGGTCGCCCATACTCGCCGGAGAGTTTCAAGATGCTCGACGACAACGACTACAAATTCATGCAACCTTTCGTAGATGGCGCGGGGAGCGAGGGATGGACGGTATTTGACCTTCGCAAGCTGCGGGGCGAAGCGATCAGCGATCTTAGCTTGCAGAGGCTCGTCCTGGGCTATGATCTGCTGGTGCTCATCCCGGAGGCGACACCAGCGACGCAGATCCGGTAACACCGACGAATGCGCTTCTCTGCGCGGATCTCACTCGAACATCATACTGGGCGCATAGTCGGGCCAAGCGGAAGCAATCCAAGCCGCCAGCAATCACCTCAACTGGCGATAGATCGCGATTTCACTCGTCCCTCTGTCCCTTCAATGAAACGCAGACCGTCATCGATACACATAAACGGGGGTCATTTCCGCGTTTTGGGGGCTTAACCCGAAGGTAACTGTACCGTGCTTGTCCCGAAGGTAACTGTACAGTGGTTACATTCGTGTGTATTCCAGACATGTAATGTACTTTCGTTCCCCAAGGAGGAACCATGTTAGCGATCATCTGTGGTCTGTACCTTCTTCTGCCCGCGATCATCTGCGCGGCGGTCACTGTGCGTAACGTGATCTTTGGCGATGTGGTCTAGTGTCTTACCCGAAGGGATGAAAAATAAATTGTCGATCTCTAAGCGGCCACACCGAGTTCAATAAAGAGCCCGTGCATGCCAACGCGGAGGTTTTCGTAATGTTGATCGATCGGCGTCGGATTGGATAGTTTGGAGTGGATGTGGGGTCGGGTGCTGGCGGCGAGGAGTGGCCGGATCACCTTTTCGCGTAGGACCACAAGAGCAGTCAGGGCTCGGACGCCTTTATGTAGAGGCTGATAGCGGTGTGAGGCTCCGATCTTCTGCACCATGTCCTTGCCGCGGAGTTTCTTGATGTCATAGGCGGCGCGGCGGGCACCATATTCGGAAGCGGATTGGCCGCTGATGGTCCGGACCTTCCCAGCCAGATCCGAAGCCGTGAATCCCGTTGGGGAAGAGGACAGTGCCAGCACCGCGCAGGCTACCCGGCGCATTCTAGGCTTGTTGAGATCGATTCCCCCGACCTTGGTCTGCCCCACGTGTGTAGGCTGGGGAAGATTTTCCATAGTGTCGTCGCTGATGAAGCACGCATCCATGCAGCCCACAGCATCTAAGAATCTCTCCAGAATGCCACGGAGGCGGAGGACGATCTCCAAAAAACATGGCAGGGAGCGCCCCCACCGGTACTCTTTGGTGTTGTGCACGATGACTTCGATGCGGAGCACGCGTTCGCCTTTGGTATCGATCTTCAGGGTCATTTTTCCGTAATGGACCTTGAAGATCGTCACGTCATACGCAGGTTTCTCGACCACGACTCCCCATCGAGTTGGATTCTTCTTGCGCTTGTCATAGTGCGGACGATTCTTGTCGCCGAAGATCGTCTTGATCCGATCCAGATGCAACGGTCCGCGTGTCCGGTCAATAAGCGTCTCGAAGATCTCGTCCATCCGCCGGCCCGAGTGGAACAGCAGGTTACGGCTGTATTCGATCTGGAACACGGAGTATTGGTAGTGAAAGGCGGTTCTCTGCTGTTCTTCCAGATCGAGAGCAAAACACAGGCAGGTGGTATAAATCCAACGCTCACAGACCTGGAGCAAGCGCCCTGCAATCTCGTTCCGAGATAAGGTATCTGCGACTTGCTCCAGGTCGGCGACGTTGGGGATCATAGTAAAACAGTTGTCCTGTTTGCTAAAGTTGATTCCTTTTTTTTGCGCCTGACAGGCCACGTACTCGTGACCGTTCAGCATCACCTGTGCGCCAAACGGCGGGTGTCCGCTCATCTTGATCGTCAGGTGCCCCCAGTCCGGGTCCAGGATATGAAACGAATAATGATTGACGTAGGGCCATGGTTGTTTGGGTACAAGCGGTCCGAGTTTGCCGGTACCGGTCCTTTGTGCATCCCAAACCAGTGCTGGAGCCTTTGACACCAGAATCAGGAAGAGGCCGGGTTTTACCTCATGGGTCGCGAGATGTTCGGATGCAATGTCATGCTTGCGTTCCCCGGGCGAGCTATACACCACCGGGATCTCATTCTCTTTGGCCCAAGCTCGCAGACGGCGACTGAAGCGCCCCGCCATGCGCATCAAATGATGGTTGTCCAAGTTGTCGTCGGAGCCGTACAGCGCACGCCACCACGTGCGCAGGCCTCCTCCGCTATGCCCCATCGGGAAGTACGCGTTTAGGATCACACGCCGGTTAATCACTCAGAGCCCGTCAATGGAATGGCTTCACTTCCTTCAGACCCCATCGTTGAGTTGTGGTCACTATCGCTCAGTTTTCTACGACGGCTGAAGGCTAAGCTTCAAAAAGAGGTCAAATCGTTACCGCTCTACGGAGGACATAATACATTGACAACAAGAATCGTTATTGCCATCGGTCTGCTCTGTTGTGTGGCTCTCTGCCTCAACCTTAACGCCCAGGCAGGCGGCGACGTCGCCGACCAGATCAAGCAACTGCAGCAGGACTCCAGAGATGCACAGATGAAAAACGACTCCTCATGGGCGCAGCAGCATCTGGCCGACGGATTCGTCGCGGGAAACAGCTGGGGCGATTGGCAAACCAAAGAGGACTTCATCAAGGATTTGCAGAACAAGACAAACAAGTGGAAGAGTGGCAACATCAGCGACGTGAAGGTGACGGCCTTCGGCCCGAACGCCGCCGTCTCGCATTACACGTTCACCTACGATGCCGAACTCCAGGGCAAGCATCGGGCGCGAACCGTCATCTGCAGCGACACCTGGCTCAATGATTCCGGCACATGGAAAACCGCTTCGACCCACTGCTCCCTGGTAAAGGGCCAATAGCAGCGGGAGCCACAACCCAAAGGCTGGCCGCGAGGTCGGCCTTTTTCTTTCGTAGTCGCTAAATGCGCACCCTGAATCTGTAGTTGACGAAAACCCATAACGCTCCTCGAGGGGGGTTTGAGCGTTATGTGGTTACAAGCATCAGTCACACTCTGCGCTTCGATTCACGTTGTCGTCGGAATTTCGCGACTGCGCTCTTCGTGACTGGGGAATCTTCGGTTTACCGGGGTGCGTGTCACGCCGCCTGTGATCTGGATCACATTCAATTATCAGGTTGGTCTGGGAACATTGAACCCACAAGCCGGTGACGTGTTAGCGAAACGGAGCCTTTAGATGGATGGCACGAGTGCCGCAGATGCAGTTCTGCAAACGCTCCGCGGCGATGTTATCAATATTGTCTTGGGAACGGTTTTCTCAGCCGTTGGAGCGACAGCCTGCGCCATCGCAGCGATCCGTGGGCGCAGGGGCGTTCGCATCCTGGTATGGTGGGGAATTTTTAGCGGGATGTACGGCCTCCAAATCCTGGGGCAGACAGCCACCATTTTGACGGTTCTGCCGCACTCCTTCATGTCTGTCGCTCCCTATTTCAAAACGGCGGTCAGGTACCTGCTCCTGGTTTCTGCTTTGTTCGCCTGGCGAGAACTGGCTCTGGGCAAGCTCAGGCTTCTCATCGAGCTGGAAATCTTTGTCGGGTCAGCAATTGCCTTAGTGGGTATCGGCACGTTCGTCCTCGGTGGCCCAGCCGACAAATGGATCTTCTACAACAACCTGCTCGCAGCTCTTGCCACGCCTGTCCTGTTAGCTGTCGTGCTGGTTCCAAGATTTTCCAGGTTTCACGTGATACCCCATCACCGTGTTCTGGCTGCTGCTTTGGTTGTTTTTGCTTTGGAGGTGCTTTACACCAACTTAGGGACCGTCCTGGGCTATCTCACGCTGTCATTAGTGGATTCGTTGGGTTTTGCCGCCCTTCTGCTTTCGCTGGGATACGTAGCTCTGGAGATATTTGTTTACGAACGAGCGCCGTCTGCTTTCCGTCGAGACGGAACTGGAGACGGCCCGGCAGATACAGTCTTCAATTCTTCCGGCGAGAGTTCCCGAGCTTGAGAACCTCCGTATTGCTGCTTCCTACCGTCCCATGACCGCCGTTGCAGGCGATTTCTACCAATTCGTCCGCCCAGACAACAACCATCTGGGCATTCTGGTGGCAGATGTCTCTGGACATGGCGTGCCAGCCGCGCTCATTTCCTCGATGATCAAAGTGGCCATGCGGTCGGTCGCCGTCCATGCCGATGACCCCGCGCGGGTGCTTGGTGGCTTGAATCGCGTCCTATGGAGTGAGGCGCACGGCCAGTTTGCCTCGGCGGCTTATGTTTGGATCGACACAGAGAAGCGCAACGCGCTCTACTCGGCTGCTGGACATCCGCCGTTACTATGCTGGCGGAATACGAGGGGCGAAATGCAGCATATCGAAAGCAATGGGCTGTTGTTCGGAGTCGAATCCGAATCACAGTACCCGGTTTGCAGCGTGCCGCTTAAACCATCAGATCGCTTCCTGCTCTATACCGACGGCGTGACCGAAACTGAGAACGCCGGGGGCGAGGCGTTTGGCGACCGGCAACTGGAACGGGTGGTACGCAATAATCGATTGCAGCCCGCCGCCGAGCTATCCCGTCAAGTGCTCTCTGATCTCCAGAGATGGCGACCCGCTGCAGTGAAGCAGCAGGATGACATTACGCTTATCGTCGTCGACGTTCTTTAGCCGACCCGGCACCCATCTAAAAAGAGCACCAAACAGCGCGAGGTTTCTGACACAAGCGAACCGAGGGATTCGCCAACTGTTGTTATATCCCCGTTACACGCAATGACTCTTTTGGCCGATTCGGTTCCCCTGCATCGAGGCTGGCGCTGGTTCGGGACCCTGTCCTAACCAAACTTACCGAACCTAACTTAAATGTTAGGGCCAAGCACTTTTGTTTGAACCAGTGAATCCCTGCCCGGAGTACCGTCTAGGCGCTACGCGGCGTTACCTGATGTCGCACGCCGCCGCACGATCTCTTGGTAGAGCCGCCAGAATTGCTGTACTTCGGCGTCGTTCAGCCCTTCATTACGAGCGAGGGCGATCACGCGAGCCAGAGCCTGCTTCAACTCCTGATCTGTGTAAGCGGCTGGGTCTGTCGTTGGATCGGTCATAGGCTGCCTCCTAGGGGGAGAGCAGTTCTCATCCGCTGCACTTAGGTGGCCCTCGGCATCGCGATACGCAAACTAATTGTGTGGGTAATTCAGAAAGCAGCAACGCAGGGTCTAGCGCGATGGTGTGCCATTTCCTTAGCGCACGTTGGTCAAATCGCGTTTGCGTCATGCCAACAAATTGAAGGCGCGCAGACACTTTTGTGGATTCGCAGGTCAATTGGCGCGATATCGCCATTACGGTGCGCCGGGCTAAACCGGCAGGAAGCGGAGAATGGAAAATTCTTACGAGTAAGGAGTAGCGATCCGCTCGGCCCCGAGTTTTACGCTGGGTACCGCGAGGTGCACAGCGAAGCGTAAACAGGGGACTATTATGCGTCGAACGAACTAAAAAACTGGGCCTCGTTCATCCAGAATCCTGCGAGGCAACGCAAACAGTTCCGCATAAACGACGACTTTTTTGCACTACTCACAGACACGGCTGCGGGTTTTACTCATAAGCGTCGCCAGTTGCACCTGGCTGACGTATTTCTGTACCCGATGTCAAGAGCTGGTCCATCGACGCCTTCTACGCGCTGATCGTAAGCCCAAAGTCGTGCACAGCAAGGACCTGCTGCAATACGTTCGAGACACTCCTCTCACCTGAAGCAGATCAAGTGTGATAAACCGTTGTAGATTTTATACGACCTCCGGGGTGAAAATGCATCCATATCCTTAATCGATTGCGCCAGCTGTTGCCTCATACGCTGTTTTCGCAATCGACGACCGATAGCCTGCTCGTCCCGAGTGTCCTCGAACGGTAGAGCCGGGACATGCGGTTCCCAGTCCTAGGCGCGAGCAAAATTGGGGAGACAATATGAGCAACGTCCAGAAACGCTATCTGTTGGTCGCCGGAGTTCTCGGCTTGATCGTTCTCGCTCTCATTGTTGGAGCAGTCCGGCCGTACAAGAAAGCTATGGGTGCTCCGCCAAGCACTCCGGATGTCGAGGTGACGCAGGTTCAGAAAGAGGATATTCCCATCTACGGGGAATGGATTGGTACGCTCGACGGACTGGTCAACGCTGACGTTAGGGCTCAGGTTACCGGCTACCTGCTGAGGCAAGGCTATCAGGAGGGCGCGTCGGTCAGGCAGGGCCAACTCCTTTTCCAAATCGATCCGCGATCTTTTCAGGCGGCGCTCGATCAAGCCCAAGGCCAGCTTGCTCAGGCCAAAGCTGCCCTCGCCAACGCGGTGGCAGTGCAGCGTCGGACCGAACTTGACGTGCAGCGCTACAAACCACTGGCAGAGCAACAGGCGGCCAGCCAACAAGATCTCGACAACGCGGTTCAGAACAATCTCGCCGCGATCGCAACCGTGGAAACCGCCAAGGCTCAGATCAAGACCTACGAGGCTGCGGTAGAGACAGCGAACATTAATCTCGACTTTACGCGCCTGGTTTCACCCATCGACGGCGTGGCCGGCCAAGCGCAACTACAGGTTGGCGCGCTGGTCAGCCCCAATAGCGGGGTGGTCACTTCCGTTTCTACCGTCGATCCGATCAAGGTCTATTTCACCGTGAGCGAGCCTCAATATCTTTCATGGCGGAGTCGTTTTCCGACCGAGGAGAGCCGCTTGCAGGCCGACAAGGAACTGCGGCTGCAACTGATCTTAGCGGACGGCTCAACATATCCGCACGAAGGAAAGTTTTATTTTGCCGACCGCCAGGTGAACGAGACCACGGGAGCGATTCGAATCGCCGGGCTCTTTTCCAACCCAAACAATATTTTGAGACCCGGCGGCTACGCCAAGGTCCGCGCGGTAATCCGGACCCAGCCGGGGGCCTTGCTTGTTCCGCAACGTGCAGTGTCGGAACTGCAGGGCGGCTACCAGGTGGCTGTCGTCGGCGCCGACAACAAGGTTGACGTTCGAACGGTCACCATGGGAGACCGCGTCGATAACCGATGGATCGTGGTGAACGGTCTGAATCCGGGTGACAAGATCGTGGTTGAAGGAATTCAGAGAATGCGCACCGGCGTGCGCGTGAATCCCAAGCCATTCGTGGCCGAAAACCAAGGATCGGCGAAGCGATAAGGATGGACGCTCATGTCGAAATTCTTCATCAATCGCCCTATCGTCGCCATGGTGATTTCCATCGTCATGGTGCTGGTTGGTGCGCTCACGGTTCTGAGCTTGCCGGTGGCACAGTTTCCCAACATCACTCCACCCGAAATTCAAGTGCTCGCCACCTACGTCGGAGCCGACGCGCAGACGCTGGAGCAAGCGGTGGCTACTCCTATCGAGCAGCAGATGAATGGAGTAGACAACGAGAACTACATGTACTCGCTGAATGCCACGGGCAACTCAACCACCAGCCTGATTGTTGACTTTGACGTAAAGACCGACCCGAATACTGATTTCATTCTCACGCAGTCGCGGGAAACCCAGGCTGCTTCCCAGCTTCCCGCGGACGTAAACAACTACGGAGTCACGGTCCGAAAATCGGTAACGGCCCCTCTGATGTGGGTTGCGCTTTACTCTCCGCACGGAACCTATGACGCAAGGTTTCTGGCGAACTACGCCTACATCAATCTCACCGACCCGATCCTGCGCTCGCCGGGCATCGGCAACGTGCAGGTGTTCGGCGCCGGTCAATACGCGATGCGACTTTGGGTAAAGCCGGACACGTTGGCGAAACTTGGCATCACGGTTCCGGAGATCGTCAGCGCGATTCAGTCACAAAACACCGTGAACCCGGCCGGCAAAGCTGGAGGCGAACCTGCTCCCAAAGGCCAGGAGTATACCTATTCGGTCCTAGCTCAGGGACGGCTGGTTTCGCCGGAGGAATTCGGCAACATCGTGGTTCGCGAGACGCCGGACGGTGCGACGGTGCGCGTGCGCGATGTCGCTCGCATCGAATTGGGCGCTCAAGATTACAGCGTTGCCGGACGTTTTAACGGGAAGCCGGGCGCGATTATTGCGGCCTACCAATTGCCCGGATCGAACGCAGTCGACGCGGCGGCCGGCGTCAAGAAAATAATGGCGCAGATGAAAGAGCGATTCCCTGAGGACATGGATTTCGCCGTTTCCCTCGACACGACTCTTTCTGTGACGCAGGGCATCAAGGAAATCATCTGGACTCTTCTGATTGCGCTCGTCCTTGTCATCATTGTCGTTTTTCTTTTCCTGCAGGGCTGGCGCTCAACGCTGATTCCGCTGCTGGCTGTGCCGGTTTCGCTGGTGGGAACGTTCGTGTTCTTCCCGCTGTTCGGTTTTTCCATCAATACACTCTCTCTCTTCGGGCTGGTGCTGGCGATCGGGCTGGTGGTGGATGACGCGATCGTGGTCGTCGAGGGTGTGGAACGGCATATCGAAGAGGGCATGACTCCAAAGAATGCAGCGTTAAAGGCGATGGAGGAACTGTCGGGTCCGGTGGTAGGAATTGCCCTGGTTCTCTCCGCTGTATTCGTGCCCACCGCCTTCATTCCCGGGATCACTGGCAGGCTGTATCAGCAATTCGCAGTCACGATCGCCATCTCGGTCATTCTTTCCGCGTTCAACGCGCTCACGCTCAGCCCCGCCTTGGCCGCACTGCTTCTTCTGCCGCGCGAAGAGAGCCATGGTCTGCTGCGGAGATTCTTCGATTGGTTTAACCGGGTTTTTGAGCGAGCCACGGAGGGCTATGTCAGTTGGAGCGGTGTCCTGCTCAAGAAGACAGCAGTGGTGGTTGTGCTTTTGCTGGTCTTTTGCGTCGCGGCGGGATTGTTCGCCAATCGCGTGCCGTCGAGCTTTCTTCCCGATGAGGATCAGGGCTATGCGTATGTGAATCTGCAATTGCCCAATAGCGCCTCGTTGGAGCGAACATCGCAGGCAGCGGCACAGATCGAGAACATTCTGGCTAGCACGCCAGGTGTGAAGTACACGACGAGCGTCATCGGCTTCAGCTTGCTCAGTTTTGTTCGCACCAGCTAC
Source organism: uncultured Acidobacteriota bacterium (assembly GCA_963836945.1). Lineage (GTDB taxonomy): Bacteria > Acidobacteriota > Terriglobia > Terriglobales > Acidobacteriaceae > Sulfotelmatobacter. The sequence continues at coordinate 333,213 of CAWILL010000008.1, read as the reverse complement.
AACGCTTTCTTTGTCGTCACTCTGAAGCCGTGGGACGAGCGCACGTCCAGGACCGAGCAGTTTCAAGCGATCAAGGCGCATTTGAATCAGCAGCTTTCCAAATTGCCAGCGGGGATCGCGTTCAGTTTTTCGCCGCCGGCCATCCCGGGCGTTGGCACCGCGGGTGGATTCACGTTCATCCTCGAAGACCGCTCTGGCGGCAGCATCCAATTCCTGTCGCAAAACTTGAACACGTTTCTTGAGGCGGCACGAAAGCGGCCGGAGATCGCCAGTCTGAACACGACGTTTCTGCCCAGCGTTCCGCAGAAGTTCGTCGACGTCAATCGCGACAAGGTGTTGAAGCAGGGCGTCAATCTTTCCGACGTCTACCGCACCATCCAGGCGTTCATGGGCGGATATTTCATCAATTATTTCAACCGGTTTGGCCGCCAGTGGCAGGTCTACATCGAAGCCGAGAGCGAGGATCGCGCCAGCCCGGAGAACGTTGGACGCTTCTATGTCCGCAACAACAAGGGCGAGAACGTTCCGCTGTCTACGCTTGCCACGGTCAAATCGCAACTCGGCCCCGAATTCACGCAGCGCTTTAACGAGTACCGTTGCGCACAAATCAATGGCAGTGCCGCGCCGGGTTACAGTGCGGACCAAGCAAGCGCAGCCCTCGAAGAGGTTTTCAAACAAACCATGCCGCGAGAGATGGGATTCGACTACTCCGGGATCTCGTTTCTGGAACAGAAAGCGCGGCAGGGAGTGCCGCCCGCGGCCATCTTTGGTCTGTCGCTATTGTTCGTGTTCCTGATTCTGGCGGCGCTGTACGAAAGCTGGTCGCTGCCTTTCAGCGTACTGCTCAGCACGCCGGTGGCGGTGTTTGGAGCGTTTGCAGTGCTATGGCTGCGCCGAACGTTGCTCAGCGTTTTCCTGCCGCCGTATATGGTGCAGATTGAAAGCGACATCTTCTCGCAGATCGGCTTGATCATGCTGATCGGCCTTGCCGCGAAGAACGCGATTTTGATTGTCGAGTTTGCCAAGGACCAGTACGAACACGGAAAACCGCTGGCCGACGCTGCGCTCGAAGGCGCGAGGCTGCGGCTGCGACCGATCCTGATGACATCATTCGCGTTTATTCTCGGCTGCGTTCCACTGTGGACAGCGAGCGGGGCAGGCTCGGTAGCCCGACGGATCATGGGAACGGCCGTGATCGGCGGGATGCTCGCTGCGAGCGCGATCGGAATCTTCTTTGTTCCCGGCATCTTTTACATGGTTGAGAAATGGACGAGCGCTGGAAAGGAACCCGCATCCGGCCTATTGCCAGCTGCGCCTTCACCCGCGCCCGGAGACTAAGGGACTTCGCAGTGCGTTCAACAGCTTGGGAATCAAGCGGAGCCTGCGCATTGGGATTTGCGTAATGGGGTTTGCTCAATGATGAGAATCGCGAAATTGCTCACCGCGGCGTTGCTCTCTGGCGTGCTTTCGGGCTGTGCTGTCGGCCCAAACTATCATCGGCCTGCCGTTCAGACTCCGACTTCTTTTCGAGATCTGGCAGACAATCCTCAGCTTCAGGCGCAGACTGCCTCGTATGCCGATCTTCCCTGGTGGCTGGTATTTCAGGACCCAAAGCTGCAGGAACTCATCCGCACGGCACTCAAACAGAACTACGATTTACAACTCGCAACGGAACGGATCAACGCTGCCCGGGCTCAGCTTGCCGTCACCCGTTCGAGACTCTTCCCCCAGTCATCAGGGAACGCCGATTTCAGCGGCGGGAAGGAAAATGTCATCCAGTCCCGGTACAACTTCCTAACCTTGACAGCCGACGCGGCGTTCCAGTTGGATTTCTTCGGCCGCTTGCGCCGCGCCAACGAAGCAGCCCGCGCCCAACTGCTGGAAACCGAAGATGCGCGCCAGGTCGTTGTGCTCACTCTCGTCAGCGATGTTGCGACCGATTACTTCACGCTGCTGCAACTTGATCTGCAACTCGCGATCACGCATGAGACAGTCAAGACCCAGACCGATTCGCTCAAACTTACCCAGCTGCGGCTTGAGCACGGAGTTGCTACAAAGTTGGATGTGCTCCAGGCTCAGCAGGTCCTTGACACTGCGAATGCGCAGATTCCTGACCTGGAGCGACAAATTGCCCAGGAAGAAGATGCCATCAGCATCCTGCTCGGCAATTACCCACAAGACATCGCACGCGGGAATCCGCTCGTGGAGCAAACACTTCCTCCTCAGGTTCCAGCCGGCCTTCCGTCTTCAATCATCGAGCGCCGGCCCGATATTCGAGAGGCGGAACAGAACTTGATTGCCGCGAACGCGAATATCGGAGTTGCCAAAGCTCAGTTCTTTCCGCAAATCTCGCTGACCGGGGGCGGCGGCGGTTCATTTGGTCGAAGCTCAACCTTCTCAAGCCTCATGACGACGCAGCTCGGCATCTGGTCCTATGGCGCGCAGGTTAGCCAGCCAATCTTTACCGGAGGCGCGCTGAAGGGGAACTTGCATCTGGCTGAGTCTCAACACCAACAGGCTCTGATCGGCTACCGGGAAGCGATCCAGCGCGCTTTTGGAGAAGTCTCGGACGCGCTCATCGGTTACGAAAAACTTCATCAGGTCCGAACACGCCAGCAGGATTCGGTAGCCGATCTGCAGGAAACCGTCCGCATTTCCACGCTTCGCTACAAGGGCGGCACGACGACATACCTCGAAGTACTCGACGGACAGCGGTCGCTTTACGGCGCCGAACTTACGCTCGCAGCGGCGCGGGGAGATGAATATCGCAGCCTGGTCCAACTCTACAAAGCGCTGGGCGGAGGCTGGCAACAGTAGCCATACAGGATTTGCTTTAAGAAGAACCCACCCGTTTTCGTCGCCAACCCATGGCCCAGCAACCATCGCATGATCGTAGAGCAAATTGCGCAGGTAGCCGGATGTAATGGCGGGTCCATGCCTGCCAACGTCCGGCTGCTTTTGTGAAGTTCTTCATCGCTATCATTCGTCAGTTCAGGAGAACCTCAGACTGCCATTTCTTCTTCTGCTCTTCAATTACTCCGTAACAACTGCAGGCCAGGTTGGATGGGTGACAGGTTAGGTAAAAAGCAACCGGCCCCAGGTTTGAGCATCCTGAGGCCGGGTGCGACTAGATCCGATTGTGACGTCCAAGACACAATCTTCAAGCGGTAAGAAAATTATCATTCTGCACTTTGCAAACGTCAGGTCCCGGGTGGGTCAGCATCGGGGTAAAATGCGAGGGAAATACAGGTTATTTCTCGAGCTCCTGAGTTATCCTGGGCACAACAAACTTGGGTATTCCAGTGTTTTAGAATATAAGCCACACGTTCTTGGAGGTGCACCATGACTCCCGATGAACGCGAGCGGATGACCGCCCTGTGCAAACGCATTGCCCAAGAGAAGGACCATCAAAAATTCACGGAATTGCTTCAGGCTCTCAATGAATTGCTTGACGGCAAAGAGCAACGCCTGCAGGTTGACGCCGTCAAACAAAGTGCCCCGAGTTGTGGACCCACCACGCGGCCTTAATCGCGGCATCCGTGCGCCACTGCCGCACCTTGGACCGTTTCGGTTGGCCGTTAGTTAATAACGGACCTGAGACATGAAAACCTCCGATTGCTGTATACACTCGGTTGCTCGACTTCCAGGCCCGTGGGAGACTAGAGTCATGAAAATCATTCATATGCCCCGTCCTAATGAGCATCGCAAGGTCGAGGCGTTGCTTGTGAAACTCGCAAAAATGAAATGCATACATTCCGAGGTGGTACCGACGCCGAGAGCGTTGCACACCGCCTAAACACGGTTTCCTGTTTGACCCTTCGCCTGGTTCATCACGAATCGGGCTTTTTTTATGTTCGCGCCGCTCGCTAAGATGAAAGGCCAGAAGGAATGGCCCCGGCTTGCGTAAGGAAAGCCCTGACGCCTGGTTACGCCAACCATCCGTAAACAGTGAGCGACTAGGCAGGACGTATGCCGTCTCCCGGCAGGCCCACGCGGCTCGGGTCAGTGAGCGCGTGGGCCTGCGGACTGTTTGTCCAAATTGGTTAGGGCTCGGTTCCGGTATTGATCTGCACCCAACTGGAGCAGGCAATGCCTTCTGTCTTGGCTGTGGACAAGTGGGGTGTGCTGAGTGTGGAGAGAACCCCTACCGTGCCTTCCTTAGAAAGCCCAGCGAACGTCTTGGTGATGGCCTTCGGTGGGATCGTGTTTGACTGCGTTGGCTGCGACACTGAGAACAAGGGCTGCATGGTGTCTAGGCTCGTCCCTTGGGGGTCGGCATAGGTCAGCCAAGCGCTCCAGTTGGCAGGTGTTCCCAAGCTGTTCCCAACAGTGAATTTCATGGTTAGAGTGCTGGTGGTTGCGTTGTAGTTGAGGGTATCCGTTAGGGTACAAGGCGGGTACGTCACGGGGGGGCAACTGCCAGCTAGGCACGAGACTTCCAGATTGTAGGTAGCGGTCGAGTCGTTGCCGGCTACGGAAAGGAACGCCATGTTGGTGCCGGCCTCGGCGCTAGTCGGCGTGAAGTCGATTTGAACGATGTCTCCGCCGAAGGCGATGTTGGTGCACCCCGACCCGGCCGCGGTGAAGTTGGAGAAATACACAGTCATACACAGGTTGGAGTTAGTGCTGGTCATAGTGGCGGTCACGCGGTATGTGCCGGTGATAGCGGCCGGGAACGTGAAGGCGTCCGAGTCTGTGAGCGGGGTGATATTGCCGGGGAGAGATTGTCCGAGCTTGGGGACTAGTTGTGCGTCTACGGGAAACGGGTAGAGACGTTCTAGCGACACGCCGTAGTTGAGCGTGGCACTAGAAGTCTCAGTTATATCTATGGTGTAGGTGCCAGTTGCAGTCAGCTTCTGGTCGGTCACGACGGAAGCCCCTCCAAACGCAACGTTGGTGCACCCGAAGAAGATCTGCACCCTACTGGGGTTGAAGAGTGTCAAACACATGTTGGTCGGGGCGGCGCCGTTTATCGCCGCAGCAAGCTGGTAGGTCTCCCCTGTCGTTCCACTGAACACAAAAGAATCGACATCTCCGTCGGTGTGGAGCGTGCAGTTGGTACCTGCGAGGGTCTCGCCCGAGGCAATGGGCACGTTCGAAGCAGGCTCAACGGGACAGTTCGCATAGGTGTCAGCCAGCGCGGCTCGTGGGACAAGCAGGAGCCCGAAAAGCAGAGTGGCCAGGGGTAGTGCGAAGTTGGTTGATACTCGCATGTTGTTCCTCCTTGAACTGGGATTTCAATCTTGGAACCGAGGCGGGCGGACCGGCTTACGCGTCCATCTTAGCTGCGGTCGAGGGTTTTCCGTTTTGGCGTTGTCTTCCTCATGTGCACTTTTGCGATTCATGAAGGACACTTGGCTTTCTTTGTCCGATGGATATGCGTTTCCCGAAAATTCGGGTCATTCGCCTCGGGGGGTGTTGCGTCCCAATGGGGGAACTGCTCTTCGGGGAGGCAAAAGTTTAGTTGCGCGCAACGCTACGCTGAGGAGCGCGTCCTGTCAAGACGCGAGTCACATCTCTGCTGTTCGGTGATTGGGCAGTCCGCCACAACTGTGGCAAATCTCGATTTCACTCATAACCCCTGCTCCGGGGAGTTTGCATGGTATGGCCTGATTGCGAAAGTTGTCGCCGTCTGCAGATTCTTTGCGACTCCCGAGATCGTGGTAGCAAGCCGGTAGGCCAGGCCCGCTTTAATGCGCGACGGCCGCGCATGGACCCGCGGTGCAGTCCAACTCGTATCCAACTAAGGTCAGCGATTGAACAAAGGCGAAGTTCGACGCTGGAGTAAAGGCATATACGACAGGAGCCTTGCCTGCGCTGACGTAGAACTGGACCGGTTGATCGAACTCAGCCTCTGTTCGGTCACCGAAATAGGAGGCTAAGAAAGAGAACGCATCAGACCCGCCTCCCTTCATGATCACCAATACCTGTGTGCCGGGCCCGCTGAAGCCGAGTATACCTGATACGTATTGGATCACGAGGCGATGCCCGGCGGGAACCGCTCCAAAAGTGAAAGTGCAGTTCGCTCCAGTACAAGTCGGGGTTTGCGTAGACTGATAGGGTATTCGGCCCGGATCGTCGATCCTGCTGGTCAGCGCCGGATGGGCTGCCGAGTTTACCACTACCACGTTTGCCGCCGAGGGCGCCTCAGCCGCCCTGGAGCGAATCTCAGTCAAAACCACACCCACCAGAGCGACAGCGCCGGCGCCTACTAACAGCCGTTTTGTGAGTCTCATGTTCATCGGAATCTCCTTCTTGGCCCCAAAAACGGCACCAATTGTACACCCATTTTCCACCCTCCTGATTAGGCTCAAGACCCGTCAATGAGCGCTATCTCCGTGGTTACAACAGTTGCGCCAGTCACCGGCCTGCGTCCTAATGGTAGACCGTACATCTGAGTAACCATCGGGTCTGAGTCATGTCCGAAGCATCAGAGGGGAACCATGTCAGAGGCTACTTCGAACCGCCCACAAGTCAACGGAATCCTTGAAACTTCACTTTATGTCGAGCGCCCGACCCGATCGGTCGAGTTCTATCGCCGCGTTTTCGGCTTTGAGCCGATTGACACCGATCAGGGAGAGGGCATCACCGATGAGACGCGATTGTGTGCGATGCGTGCCGGTGACCGCAGCGTACTCCTTCTGTTCAAGAAAGGCGCTACCGCAGACACAAACGCAACTGGCGCGATCCACGTCGCCTTCGGCATTTCCCGATCGGAACTACCAGCATGGGAGGCATGGCTGTCGCAGCAGGGGATTACGATTGAGCTAAGGAAGACTTGGAAATATGGCGGAGAGGCGCTTTACTTCCGCGACCCCGACGGCCATTTGTTGGAAGTGGTGACACCGGGTGTATGGAGCATCTTCTGAAGTGCTCACTCGGATAACTGGTGAAACATCTCTCGATTGCACTCATCTTCCTACCGGTTTCAAACGGTTCAGATATGAACTGCATCGAAAGAAGTCGGAATTTGAGCGCTAACGCCTTGGTTACAACAGTTACCTATCTGGAGCGATGGGCCTGGCAGTCGGGTCAGGGTGCTTAATGTGTTCCCGACCGTCGGCTGGAACGATACCGAGCGCCTAGAATCGAAAGTCGACCAGTGCCACCTTCACGGTGGGACTCGGCCAAGAATACATCCTATTTTCGCCCTTTTGGATCTTAAAAATGTGCGTTTCATGGTCCTTCTTCTTCTCGGGTAGTGTCAGAACCGCGTTAAATGCGACGACCCGAGCTAACCTATTCTCAACTCCCAGGATCATGAATGGTCGTTTGTTGTTGGCAGCCCTTAGCTGGGTAAACGTGAACTCGACATCCGCCTTTTTGGGCCTCGGATCGTATACCACCGTTACGACTTTGCCATTGGTGACTGTCAGATCGACGCCGAAGTCGTCCCCGGGAAAGAGATACACACTGTTATCCGCGACAAATGGAACGTTTTCGAAATGTTCGATGTAGGGTTGCTTCTTGTCTTCGACTTGAAGCTCCACCGTGAACGCCTTTCGCAGTAAGGGGGGCTGCGCAGGCATCGGTTGCTCCTGACACAAGGACAGACACGCGAGGATGCCAATTGAAAGGAACCCCAGAGCGGTTCTCATGTCATCTCCCGAGATGGACAACGATCATACGCTCGTTACCGCGAGCCCGCACCTTGCTCCCGCCGCGCAGTCAATGCGTGAAATCGGCTTCAGGGTGCATTAGCGCTCCGTGCACCGGTTTCTTGAACGCCTATTCTGCTTCGAGAAGACTGAGTGGCTTTTTTGATCGCATCGAAGCCGGGGTTCGCGGAATCGAATAGTCACGATCCTTAAGACTCTGGAGTTTCGCATGGCCACGCTAGAGGTCGCTTTCCTGCAAAACCAACTGGAGGACCGCAAGCGCAAACTGCAAGATGCGATTGCGCTCGCGCCGCAAAACGTAGGCTTCGCCGGTCTGCTCCACGAAGTGGATTCGGCACTGGAACGCATGGTGAAAGGCAACTACGGCCTATGCGAGGAATGTCACGCTCCCGTCGAAGAGGACCGTCTGCTCGCCGACCCCCTGGTGCGGTACTGCTTGGACCACCTGACTCAGCCGCAACGTGCCGCCCTGCAGCGCGACCTTGATCTGGCCTCCCAGGTGCAGCGCAATCTGCTGCCACAACCTAATTTGCGCGCCGGGAACTGGGAAACCAGCTATCACTACGCGCCCATCGGCCCGGTAAGCGGCGACTACTGCGACTTGATTCCGTGCGATGGACAGCTCTTCTTCGTGCTTGGCGATGTCTCCGGCAAAGGCGTGGCCGCGTGCATGTTGATGACGCAGCTGCACGCCTTGTTCCGTAGTCTGTCTGCAATGGCCATGCCGCTCGGCCAGACGGTCAGCCATGTCAACCGGGTCTTCTGCGACAGCGCGCTCGCCGGACAGTACGTCACTTTGGTGTGCGGGAAAGCCAAGCCCACTGGCGAAGTGGAAATCCATAATGCCGGCCATTGGCCGGCAATCGTGGTCGGGCACGGCGGCATCCTGCGCATTGAATCCACCGGTTTGCCGTTGGGATTGTTCCACGAAGCCGAGCTTTCGTCGACACGCGTGCAACTGGATCCCGGCGACACCCTTTTTCTGTACAGCGACGGCCTCTTGGAAGCACGCGGCGCAGGTGACGAATACGGCGTAGAGCGGGTTGTGCGCTTGCTGCGCCAGCAAGCCGGGCGTCCGCCGGCCGAGTTAATCGCCGCCTGCCTCGACGACGTGCGCGCCTTCACCGCCGCCGCCGCACTCTTGGACGATTTGACTCTGCTCGCCATCCGCCGCATCAGCTAAGAAGTGCCTGATTGCGGATCAGCCTGTTTTCCATGGCCGGTGGATGGAAAAGGGGGCGGGTGCTGCGCGGTTGATTGCAATGCCAGAACGGAGAATGTGAGGCCAACCTGTAGTTCAGCGGTTTCGCACTGAGTCTCCTCGAAGCCCGTTTAAGGACCTCTATTATAGACGAAGCCGCGAAGGGCTCCCAATTAGTTCTGCACTGCCGAGATCCAGGAATTATTGTGCGTCCCGGGACATCTTCGCTACGCAAAGCATCGCGCTGCAATCACTGTGATATCGTCCGCCTGTTCCAGGTGAGAGAACCGTCTCGCGCCTTCAACTAGTTTCTCAGCTAGTAATGACATGGAGAGATCGTGGTGCGCCCTCGCGATTTCTAGCAAACGATTCTCGCCAAACTCCTCTCCGTCGAGGTTCACTGCTTCGGTGATGCCGTCGCTGTAGATGATGAGGACATCGCCCGGGGCTAATTGCTTTTCGACCACGCGACAATCAAAGTTGCTGAATAACCCAATCACGGTCGAAGTGGAGTCGAGACGTTCCATAATCACTTGGTCACCCCCGCCCCGCAGTAGCAGAGGCGGGGGATGTCCACAATTCAAGTAGGACAATCGTCGAGTTGCGTCATCATAGTTACCGAAGAAGAGCGTAGCGTAAGCGTTGTCGCCAGAATTCTCATGGAAAAGGCGGTTCACCGAGACGAGTAAGTGTCGAAAATCGTCCGGGCCGAGGGGAAAGTACTCTTTGAAGGCCGCCAGAGTTGCGTATTGAGTGCGCAAGGTAGCCTGCAAGTTGGCCATCAGTAGAGCGCCGGAAATCCCCTTGCCGGCGATATCCGCCAGCACCAGCGCCACCCGGCCCGGCCGCAGTTCCAGAAAGTCATAGTAATCGCCACCGACGTGGCGTGCCGGAATGCAAACGCCAGCGCACTCGAGGGTCTCGAGCACAGGCGCGTGCTGGGGCAAGAGCCTCGCTTGCACGTCCTTGGCAATCTCTAATTCACGGGCAAGCAACCTCTCGGCCTGCTCCTTCTCCGCGGCTGCGCGTCGCTCCGCGTCCAGAGCCTGTGTAATCGGTCCATATTCGACCAAGGTGAATTGGTTTCCGTCGATGTCCTGGAAAATCGCCGTCCGCGCCTGCCACGCAGTTTCTGTCGGGGATTGCGGAAACGAAACGCCGCGTTCTGACCATTCTTCACAAAGGGTCTCGAGGTCGCGCGTCACCAAGACCAGGCCGGTATCGCTGCCAATCCTCAGGCAGGCATCGGAGTTCTCTGGCGGTCTCACTAAAGCCAGCTGGACGGACCGGTCCGGGGGCTCAACAACGATCCAGCGCCCATCAGATGGTACGTTGTGGTCGGCGACCAGATGAAACCTTAACTGGTCGACGTAAAAGCGCAGGCTTCGGTCCTGGTCGCGAACCATGACCACAGCAAATTGGAATCGTGGATCGTACGGCTTGGGGGTGTGCGCAATCATACGTGACGGCTCACGTTCGCTTCGTGTCTCCGCAATACTGGTGTCGGCTTTCGCTGCGTTAAAGGGGCCGGTTTCCGGGCAAAAATATAAGCCCTTCGGCTCTGGTACTCCACTTCCGGAGCGTAGGGATCACGCTCGATCATCTCTTCAACCACAAGCCCCGCAGCTTCTAGATACTGTCGGATTTCCGAAGGCTGAAATAGAAAAAAATCCATGGAAATAGATCGCCCCCATAGTTCCTCTTCGTGCAGGACTTCATCGCCGGTATGAAATGCCAGAAGCAGAAGGCCACCAGGTTGCAGTACTCTCCGTATTTCTTGAAACACCGAAGGCAGAGACTCTTTTGGAATATTCACGATTGCATAGAAGGCCGTGATCCCAGCGAGCGTACCCTCGGGAAGGTCAAGAGCCATCATATTTCCTTCTCGGAACTGCATATCGGGGCTCAATTGTCGAGCCTGTTCTAACATTTTGGGAGAGAGATCCAGACCGAAAACCGTGGCACCGGCGTCCCGCAGATAGCAGGCGACGTGACCTGGACCGCAGCCCATGTCACACACTTCGCCATGTCCGGAGACTTCTGTAGCGAAGCGATCGAGCAGTTCTCGATCAAGGGGCTTGTAGTGAAGTTCGTTGAAAATTCGGCGCGCATATTCATCCGCAAGTTGATCGTAGCTTGCCCGAATCGATCCTGTGACATCGTCGCTCATTTTGGTCTTTTGGGATGCCGCGCACGGCGGTGCCTCTCCTGGTGCGCCACCACGTTCATGGATCTTATCAGTCGCTAAGGAGTCACGGACCAGCCGGAAGTTATTTCCGAGCCAGAAGTGGGCTTCGGGAAGATCACAATTGATCTCCTCGAAGCCCGTCTACGGACAATGACGGGGCGCTGAACATCGGCGGGAGCCATTCATCTTCCAGCAAGGTTTAGGTTTTCAGAACTGCGCTGAAGATTTCGACTAAGCGATCTGCGATCAACTTGTCCTCCCCTGCTTTGAGTTGCCAGAGAGCAAAGCCGAAGGTATTCGGGTCGCTGGGATGACCATGACGACCGCCATGATCGTCAACCGCAGGCGCGTCCGGATTGCGTCCGCGCATGCCGCTTGCCCCGGCGCCCATGCTACCGATACCGATTGGCCGGGTATCGGCCAACTTCTGCATTACCTCCGGTCCGGAGGTGTTAAGTTTTGACGGATCGATATGCCAAGAGTAATGCGGTGTGACATTACCGAGAGCCTTAGGATTGAACTCCCGAGGGAGCGGCGTCACTCCGAATTCCCTCACCGCATCGCTAATGACCTGTGCGCGCGCGTCGTACATCCGCAACTCGGCATCGAGATCCTGATTCACGAACATCTCAAGAGCTTTGAGCAGGCCAAAAATTGTCTCTTTGCCGACCTTGCAGCAACGGCCGATGCGGTCTTCCTGCGGGCTCATATTCAGCAGGGAGTAGCGGATTAACTCCTCTTTGCCGATCAATATGCCGGATGCCTGCGGTCCGCGGATGTCCTTGCCCCCGCTAAATGTGACCATATCGAAGCCGATTGCCGGATACTCCCAAAGCCGCTCTTTCGGCGGCACGTCTGCAGCGGCGTCGTTGAAGGTGTAGATGTTATGGGCTTTGGCAATGGCGACGGTCTCAGGGCCGCTGACCTTGCCCTTGTCCGAGAGGATATTGGTGAAGTGTATCGCCACCGTCTTCGGATTGATGGCGGCAATCATCTCTTCGCGCGTCTCAACTTCGACCAGCTTCGCGCCGGTCTGGCGGATCTGGTGGTCAAACGGATAGCGATGGCTCTTTTGGATGATGACTTCGTTCCTAGGAAAACTGCTCACATCGGGAATATCTCGCATACGGGGCTCAAGGTCTTCGGTCATCATGCCGGCATAGCCTACGACCATGGCCGCGGCTGCGCCACCGGTCACGAGACCGGTGTAGCCGACGGGGGATTGGCACAGTTTGGCAATGAACTTACCGGCTGCGATCTCAAGTTCGTCGATCGAAACACAGTGCTCGTTGCCTCTGCGGATGAGCTCCATGACCTCCGGCTTCATCACTGATCCACCAATGACAGTGAGCGTGCCATTGATGTTGACGAGAGGTGTTATTCCCAGCTCGGCATAGATGTCGCCAGTAGAGCCAAGGCCGGTTGTGATGGGGACGATTGGGCTGCCGTCCGCTGGCGGCATGAAAGCCTTGCGCTTCTTGCCAAAGATGCCCGCGGCGTTCAACTCGGCCGGAGCGAACAGACTTCCCCATAGGGCCCCAAGCGCGGCCAGAAACGATCGGCGATTCCAACCAAACTTCAGATTCATGTGCAGCGCCCTTTTCCACTTCCTAGCGAACTATCGATCCGGCGGAGCTGTGGGCGGATTGACGACCATCGCGCTGCCAACGATTTCAATTAGCGAATCGCCGGGAATCCATTCGACCGCCATGCATGCACGGGACGGAGCTTTGCCCGAAGAGAAATAGGTTCCGTAAATTTTATTCAACGCATCGTACTGCGCCTTATGTGCGTCGAAGCGCGCCCTGCCGGTCGGCGTGGGTGTCTCTGCAAGAGGTAAACAGAGGAAGACCTGGAGATGGATGATGCTATCCATGCTGCAGCCGGCACGTTCGACCGACTTCTTGAGCGCGTCCATGGTGCGAGTAACGTGTTTTTCGAAGGGGTCGGTCACAAGAATGTGATCCTCTTTGGAATAACCGTCATTCGAGCCCGTCCCAGAAAAATAGTAGATTCCATTGAGTGTGTGGTTATTTCCGCCGGCCCGACGAGGCGTATCTTCGCTGGGTCCGCTCTTTGGTGTGCTACCAACATTGGCTGTGCCTGCAGCGGGAGCCTGTTGGCTGAACAGTTTCGGCGCGCCGGTTGCAAAAGCCGCCATCGCTGCGAGCTTTCCAAAGAAACTTCGCCGAGTGTTGATTCTCATAGAATCTCTCCTTTCTAGTCGTTCCGTTGATGAAAGGCGGGCCTGAGAAACCTAATCCATCAGAGCGCCTACCTTGCCGCGCAGCACCGTAATCGAGGCTTTGGGCAGCGTGAAAATGGTTCCCGACTCTCCTTTTACAGTGGTGGCCACCGGCGGGTTGTCGGGATCAGCATGACTGTTGGGCCCGTCGTTGACCCACACATATTGGTCACTGCCGAAAGTGACAAAGGTGACCGGCCCCGAAAAAGATGCTTCCCGTTTGCGCTTGGTATCCTCGAACACAACCCGCACTGCGTGTGGGTTGGTCTCGTCTCGATTGACCAACATCAACGACCAGTTGCCATCGGGGCGGTGCACCGCATAGGAGGTCACCAGGAGATTGCCGTCGCTGTCTTTGAGGTCGACGGAAGAGGGAAACATTGAATGCACACCGGCTCTGTGCTGGACCCATTCCAGATTGATCATATGCGCGGCGAAGTAGGGCGAGGTATATCCCTTGATTTCGAGAGTCTCCTCATCCGATACAAAATTCGACCAGGAGGACCAGCCTAAACAAGTGGTCTGGATGCCCTGGGGCTGGATGGGAGAGTGAGTGAAGAGAGCGCCTCCCCCTTCGAAGAACGAGCCTACGTTGTCGGCGAGCCACAAGGCCGCGAAGATCGTTGTCATCGGTCCGGTGAGGTTGGCTGCGAGGTGATCCTCGGTGATCATCAGAGGCACTTCTTTGGGCACGCCGTCATCTCGCCAGACCTGGAGAATGTGTTTCACCAATGTCGGCTCTTTGTAGAGGCTCTTCCAGGTGATATCGCACGGTTCGAACGGATAGTGCTCAAACGATACGAAAGCCAGGTCGGCGAGTCGACCGTGCGCCTTCAGATAGTCTACAAATCGACCCATCCATGACGTCCGACCCTGGGCATCGGGCCATACTCGAATATCTTCATTGACGCCTTCGAAAACAGGCCCTCCTAGTTTGAGTTTGGGATCAACTTTGTGAATGGCAGAGGCCCACTGTAGGTAAAGCGCACCGTAGTCTTCCGGCATTGCGTGTTTGCCGTCAGGTTCCTCGCCCATCTCGATATATGAGATGGGATAGCCGCGCTTCTCGATGTAAGCAATCTGGGCGGCCGCATCGTCCGGTGTACCGTAGAGCATAGTCACCGGAATCATGGCGGGCAAGTTGTTCGTGAGCCCGCTGGTGAAGAAAAGATCGAAACCGCTGTGCTGATAACTTCCTGTGGCGTTGACGTCGGCATCGGCCGCCGAATGCCAAGGATCGATGGAGGACGACGTATAAGTAGTGGGCCGTTCGTCGAGGTTCTTCTGGACCTCAACAAAAGCGCCGCTACTATCCACACCTCCGACCCGAATTTCTCGAATCGCGTATCCGACACAGTTCCGAATGTCGTCTGAACCATGCTCATCGCAGGTATTGGAGGACTCCGTCATCAAGACGCGCACGTACTGAGTTGAGACCGGCGTATCAGCGAGCTTAAGGGAAACAGTGCCGCCTTGCGAGCCTTTTACCGCGCCTGACGGAAAGGTTTTCCATTCGCCTTGCGGTCCCGCGTCAAAATCTAGCGCACGCTTTCCCACCCAGTACTCTACCTGATAGGTCGTGGCGTACGGGCTGGCCCATGCGATGCGAATCGCACTCAGCGGCTTTTCGGTCTTGAGATCAACGATGACCCATTGTGGATGCTGGGAGTCGTTTTCCCCGGTTAACTTGCTGGTTAGATATGGATTACTCTTCCAATAAATGAGACTCGGACCCATGATAGGTCGGTCGCCGCTGGTCGAGAACCCGCGGTGCGGGAGCGCATAAGAGAGAATGTAGCGTACCGGTTCTTTGAGTACCGTGCTGCCGGTGAAGTATCCGCTCTTGTGGACCGGGTCGCTCCAGGTTCCGTTTTCAGTCCAGTGCCAGGCGGCCATCCGGAGTTCGCTGTTATTACGATACGAGATTGGTCCCCATCCCGCGGACAGAGATTCCTGGATGATGTGTGGGGTGTAGACCTTATCGATGCCGTCATGGGACAGGACATCGATCGAGCTTCCCAATGCGCTGTCCGGATCGAACGAATTGATGACATGGCCCGGTGTCGCGTCGACGCGAATGATCGACGACCGCGCTTCAGGACTGTCTGTAACGGATTGCGCAGCGGCCGTTCCGCTCTGCGCCACTGAAGGTAAGATACTGGTAACGATCGCGGCCCAGTTCAGTAACTTTCGAGCGCCGACCCTGCTCCAACTGACTCTCCACTTTGAACTTCTTACTGCATCTACCATCACCGCCTCCATGAATTGCAACCTCAGCGCGCGCGCTCAATCTAACCAATGTAAAGAGCTCAACGCAACCAGCGTTTTCAGGATGCGAAAACGTGATCATGGGACACGCCCCGGTTCCGCCTCGCTGAGTGTGCTGCTTACACGTCGGTCGGTTCACCTCCAGGCGCGATTGCGACCGTGTGACGTTAGGACTTTATCGAAACCGCTTTACGGGAAGATCCCTGAACGGGATTTATCCGTTTCGGGGAGGGGTTCGGATAGAGCCGCAAGAAGGAAGGCGGTGGTGCGGTCGGAGCAGGATGTTTGAAGCTATGGGTTTTCCACCGCGTCGATCATCGGTGATGCTGGTGAGTAGCGCCAAAGATAGAGCTGCGAAGACATGGAGAGTGCACATCGGGCCGGCACCCAAGCCATGGCGCACAGGCCGATTGCAAGGCAACAAGGTTGGTTGGGAAGCGCGGGCACAGGTTCAGGGAGCATGGCGACAGGCCCGCGAGAGTGGCCGGGTGCAGCGAGCGATCAGGACGAGTCATAAGCACGTGCGAGTCTGCTTTCCGCGAAAAGGATCTGGGCGACGGTGAGTCGTTGGAGGGCGTAGGTGGGGCCTTGGGCAGAGGGGGCACGGCCAAGTAGACCGTTTGTCCGACGGCTTGGGAGGAGTTGATCACTGAGTGCAAATGTTAGGCGACGGATTCAACGAACGTCAATCAAAGCGAGCAAGCCGCGATACAAGATGGCAACGCGCGGTACCATCCCGTCATTTCCGGTCGGCAGCTGAGTGAGGTTTTGTCTTCGGACGATCGCTCGTTGGCTGCGAGAGCGCGGCGGCTAGGGAGAGCTCGGTCGTTGCGTTGGTCTGATTCGGGGACAACTGTGGACCTCAGTCTCGAGAAGGGACAATTTTTCAGTATCCCCTTTGCGATGCAGTTTCCGGTTTGCTGGTGATCCGAGATTTGCCGCAATCGATTCCCACAAACAAACGTATTGTTATGTTGGCAGGATTGATATGCGACTGGCTTTGGAACTCCTCCGAATGCACTTTCGCAAGCCGACGAGTTTCGCAGTTCAAACGTGGAACCATGTATCCCACTCACAACCGGTTATGCAAACTACGGTCCCAGTTTCCGGGATTGAACTACGATTCTTGGACAGAGGGCCTTTATTTTAAGGTGGTGCCGATCGTCATGCTCACGCGTCTAACCTCGCACGGGGTCCCGAGGAATGCATTTATCTTACGCGGTTCGCTCCCTTTATCGCTTTGGGATCTTTGAGCTTGAAACGCATACCGGGGAGTTGCGCCGAAATGGCGTCAAACTGAGGTTGCAGGATCAGCCGTATCAGGTTTTGCTCAAACTGCTTGAGCACGCTGGCCAAACGGTGACCCGAGAGCAACTACGGTCAGCTTTGTGGCCAGCCGACACATTTGTGGACTTCGAGACCGGCCTGAATACAACCATTAAGCGCTTACGGGAAACTCTGGGAGATTCCGCCGAGAACCCCGCCTTCATCGAAACAGTGCCCAAGCGCGGCTATCGGTTCATTGCACCCGTGACCGCACCGAATTCCTGGTCTGAGCCGGTCGCGGGAACGGTGGGTCCGGGCAGACGAGTCCAGCTAAGCACGATCCTACAACTCAGTGCTGTCCTAATTATGGCGGTATTTCCGGTGGGCTTCGCTTTGCGCCACTGGAGCACAGCGGCATCGCTGCCTACTCGGGTATTGGATTTCACTCAGCTCACGAGCGACGGCCGAGCAAAACAGGGACGCCTGCTGAGCGATGGTTCCCGAATTTACTTTTCCGAGGTCCTGCCAGTGGGGCGAATCATTGCCCAGGTCTCGGCCAAGGGGGGCGAGACGACAACAATTCCGACTACTGTCTCCAATCCTCGACCCGCGGATATATCACCCGATGGAACCGAATTGCTAATCCTGTCCGGGGGCATGTCTAAGAAGGAGGAAATATACGGGGGCGCATTGTGGATCCTGCCGGTGGCAGGAGGATCTGCCCAGCCCGTCGATAATCTGCTGGCCACTGATGCGGTGTGGGGTGAGACAGCGGAGACCATTCTCTATTGCAGCGGGCACGATCTCTACCTAGTAAACAGAGATGGTTCCAATCGGCGGAAGTTGCTGACCATTTCCGGTTATGTCGACTCTCTTCGCTGGTCGCCCAACAGGCAGCGTTTGCGATTCACGATGATCAGCCGAGATATGGGAGGCACAAGCTCCATCTGGGAAATATCGGCGAATGGTACGGGCCTTCGTGAAGTCGTTCCAGGATCGCCGGGCTCTGCGGCTTGTTGTGGTGTGTGGATGGCTAACAGCGACGACTTTCTGTTTCAGCGGACTCGTGCGGGCAGAACCGACCTTTGGGAATTACCCGGCAGTCACAGTGCCCTTCGTCCAGACCCCACCCGTTTGACGGCGGGGCCAATGAATTATTCCGAGCCCACTGCCAGCAGATCGCGAAATGAGGCCTTCGTGGTTGGCAGCATTCCCAGGGCAGAGTTAGTCAAATATGTTGAGGCAACAGGAGAGCTTGCGCCCTATCTTTCAGGCATCTCCGCAGAGGGGGTGGAGATCTCCCGAGATGGGCAGTGGGTGGCTTATACCCTTTTTCCTGAAGGCACGTTATGGCGCAGCAACATAACGGGAAGCGACCGTGAACAGCTCACTTTTCCACCCATGCGCGCCTTCCTGCCACGGTGGTCGCCGGATGGAAAGGAGATCGCCTTTAACGGTACAGCAAACGGCGATCATTGGACAACCTATCTGATTCCCGCGCACGGCGGCGTTGCACGGCAGATGATTCCGGGAAATGAGGAAACTGCGGACGCCACGTGGATGCCGGATAACAACTCAGTCGTGTTTGGTCCCTGGAGCGGTGGAGAATCGCGGGGCATTAAAGTGCTCGACCTGGGTACCAATCAAGTGAGTCCGCTTCCTGGGGCGACTGAAATGTGGTCGCCCAGGACTTCCCCGGATGGGCGCTACATCGCGGCGCTTTCTCAACAAGACAGCAAAATAATGCTGTTTGACTTGAGGACGCAGAAATGGGAGGAACTTTCCGCCGACTACTCCGGCTATCCCAGTTGGTCTCGCGACGGTAAGTTCCTATACTTTCAAGAGTGGAATCGAGGAAGCGGGCTACCCTCGCAGGTGGTGCGCATCCACATCGGCAATCGGAAGCTTGAAACAATTGTGGATCTTAAAAACCTTGACCGCTTATCCATCGGAACATTCATGAGTTGGAGCGGGTTGGCTGGCGATGATTCTGTTCTGCTTTCTCGGAACAACAGCACCCAGGAAATCTACGCTGTGAAGTGGTAGGGGCATCGGCACCACGGGTTGTGCCACCTACCCGCTAGGGCACTTTCAAGGCGCCTAGTCTTCGCGCATCCAGGTCCTCAGCTCGCGTTCTTTTCCTTTTAGCTTCTTTGGACAAACGGCACGGAGCAAGCCCACCCTTCCTTAACTCCTCGCCAAAGTGGTCCGCAGCGGATTCATTCGGTTCCTCGCAGAACGCATGGCCCAATTCGTGACTAACCGCAAGCTCGAGAAGCTTGGGCATCGACATTCGCCATTCACGCATCAGTTCGCTGGTGCGCTGCGGATCGTGGACGAAGAGAGCTTCTTCGAGAAACGTTTCGCGCGGTTCCATCGCCGTGAAAGCGGGACTGTCCGGATTCAATCCCAGCATCTGGGAAATCGGCTTCCAGTCCTCGGAACGTACCAGAACCCAGGTCCAATGCCCCAGCCCTTCGATCGGGTAATGAGTCAGGATCCTTTTGAGTTGGAGGATATCTTTTTGGCACTGCGCCAGCGGGTAATGTGTATGACAATGAAATTCCTGGCCCGGCAATGCCGTCGTCCTCTCGGTTCCCGGTAATGCAATTTCCGATCCCATCTGACCCAATGTTCGGAGGTTACAGGCCAAAACCACGAGGCAACAACTCAAAGCCAATCTCGATTTGAGAAACCGCACGGCTCTACCTCATCCGCAGTGGCGGGATGGGCAGATATTGACCGGTCAGGAGCCGCAGCTCTATAGACGGCGTCTGATTCTCGTCTGAAACGCGAATGACAGGCTAAGTTTCGAAAAGTGAAAGTGTTAGCGTCTGAGGTGACCCGCTGATGGGTCGTTGACTTCGCGCCTAAATGCGATCGTGGGCGGGGTGGGTTGGGCGCCTCCGCGAATTGGGAGATATCTTCGTCGTCCTTCTCCGATCACAAGAAGCAACCAACGCATCAGACCTGTGACTGGGGGATCGCCTACCCCAACTGCTTGCGACGCATCTCAATGCGCCGCCTCAGGACTGGAGGTTTTAAGAAGGTTTCTTGGACTTGGGTGAACGGCCGCCTCTACGGTGCTTATGTTTTGCCTGTAAATCTCTGAAGTATTCGGAGCCCCGCTTTGCGACCTTCCTCCCACCCTTCCGCCTAAGCGCTACAGCGGCGGCATCCTTCTTTTTCTTCCATCCCGAAAGGGGTGGAGATTTTTGAAGTTCGATCACCATTATGCCCGATGTCGAAGGAGCAAGGAGCAAGGAGCAAGAAGCAAAGGCGCGGAATCTCGGATTGTCCATCGGTTGAGCTGCGCGAATCCTGGGGTCAACCCCCACAGTCCCGCACACAACTGGCGCTCAGAATTGGCTTGGAATTGAAGATGGGTGCAGGTGTGGCTTAGCGACAGTAAGTCGACCTTTCAGAACGCGCGACAATTTCTCGGTTAACAGAACGAATTGGAGCATTAAGGGAAAGTGGGATTCTCGTGCGGGGGAGGGCCGTCGCTACCGTGCCGGGCCAACGCGCAACTGTCACCCGTGATCTTGAGTAGAATATTCTCGAGTGACGAAAACTTTCTTGAACTCATCGGGTAAAACCACTGGTCTCCGCTACTGGATGCTGCGCGTTCTGGACGAGTGCAACAAAGTCTCCGCCGACTTTAGCGCCGACCCGGTGCACGACCTCCGCGTAGCCTTGCGCCGCTGCCGCTCCATGGCAGATGGGATGATGGCCATGGACCCCGATCGCAACTGGAAGGCGATGAAGAAAGCCGGCAAGCAACTGTTCCAGCGACTAGGTGCGCTCCGCGACGTCCAAATCATGATGGAATGGATCGAGAAACTCGATTTCGCGGGGATCTCAGCATCCACTCCTCGCGAAGGTACAGCGAGTAGTGAGATTGTCCCAGGCATGGAATCGGCCGCCGATGGTCCCGATGCAGGCCAGCCTCCCGCTGCTGCACTGCTCAAGATTCTGCAGGCGCACGAGGCAGAGCACAAGCGCGAAGCTCGCACTGCGCTTGCAGAGTTCGACCGCAAACAGTGGCGCCAATGGAGCCACTCGTTACCCCAGCGTGCCGCGCGCATCCGTACCGGCAGTGCCGTCTTTAAGCATCTCGCCCTGGAGCGCTGGACGAACGCACGCGAACTGCATACGGTTGCCCTGCGAAACCGATCACAAGTCGCCTTCCACACGCTGCGCATCGGCATCAAGCGGTTCCGGTATATCGTCGAAAACTTCCTTCCGGTGGAGCACCAGGCTTGGGCCAACGATTTGAAACATCTGCAGGATCTGCTGGGCGATGTGCATGACCTCGACGTGCTGTGGGCTACGGCAATCTCCCATCACGTTTTTACGGATGACGCCTCCCGTAGGGCCTGGCACGAGCGCATTACCCACGAACGGACCAAGCGCATCGACGGATATCGCCAGAAAACCGTGGGACCGGGTTCTCTCTGGAATGTGTGGCGCGCTGGGCTGCCCCGGGGCAAGCAGATTCAGCAGATTGCGACCCGCCGCATAAAGCTCTGGGCCAAAGTGTTGGACCCTGACTTCGCACATTCCGAGCGGGTAGCTCAACTTTCACTGCAGCTATATGACGGGCTGTTGGCCGGGCACAGGTTGCGAATGACACCGCTCGAAAATGGCAACTCCAACGAACTACGCTCCAGCCTCTACGCTGCCGCTCTGCTGCACGACGTCGGCAAGTCCGAAGGCCAGAAAGGACACCACAAACAATCGCAAGAACTGATTCAGAAGCACGGCACGCCGCTGGGATGGAATGAGGATGACATGCGACGCGCAAGTCTGGTGGCGAGATTTCATGTAGGTGCGCTCCCGGCGCGAGGCCATAAGTCCATCCGCGACCTCCTCCCGGACGAGCAGAAGAGTGTGATTCTCCTCTCCGCCATTCTGCGCCTCGCCAATGCGCTGGACTCCGCTCATGACGGGCACATTCGCAGGTTGAAAGTCGAAAATGCTCCGCCGCCGTCGCCGCGTGCGAACGGCTCCGTACGAAGACTCATGCTTCTAGGGAAGAACGAGGCCTTGGTCATTGCCGCCGAGGGCTACTCCCAGGGAACCACGACAGCGCAGACAGCCGCGGCAGAGAGATACTTACTGGAGACTGTGATTCGACGGCCTGTAGTCATTCGACCCATGAAAGCCCAGACAACTCGATAGAAGCCCTTCAGGTACTTTCACAACGCACGTTCCCGAGTTACAAATTTCAGACAGTTATGACTCATGCTCAATTGGTAGAACGCGCGGTCCGATGGCTGCGCTCGTATCGCTGCGGCGTCGTGCTGTCGGAGCAGGCTTGCGTCAGCGGAGAGATGCCTGACGCCATTGGATGGAAGCAGTCGTCTCACTCGGTGCTAGTGGAATGCAAAGTCACACGCGCTGATTACCTGGCTGACCGTGAGAAGCCCTTCCGTCAAAAGCCGGAGCGCGGCGTCGGCAGCGAACGGTTCTACCTCACGCCGCCCGCACTGATCAAGCTTGAGGAATTACCGACCGGCTGGGGACTCCTGGAATCTCGACGCGGGCACATTGAAATGCTGCAGCCCTCAGCGAAGAATCTGCGCACCGCAGTGGGCTTTCGCTACGAAATGAACCTGCTGCTGGCCAGTCTACGGCGCGTCGAGGTCCGGATTGATCCGCAAAGCATTACCGACTTCCTCAAATGGAAGAATCGCATGGCCGCATACAACCGCGGAACGCTGCCAGAAGGACTGACCGCTACGGACGACGAAATGAATGGGTTTCTTGAGCCTGAAGTTCCGTGTTAGGCTCCTGACAATCTGGGAGAACATCTAGTGCGCTTCATCCCACCCTTCCTTGCTCTCTTGTCCTATGTCTCAATGTCTCCAGCCGTCAACGCCCAGCATCAGCACGACCCGCTGACCGAGCAACAACTGGGGACTGTCCACTTCCCGATTTCCTGCGATCCAGGAGTGGAGAAACAGTTCGAACGGGGAGTCGCGCTGTTGCATTCGTTCGCCTTCGACACGGCCGAGACTGCATTCCGCCAAGTCGCACAAGACGATCCGCATTGTGCGATGGCTCATTGGGGAATTGCCACGACCTTCAGCCGGTGGGCTGGGCCAGATGAAAAGCAACGCAAACGGGGATGGGACGAGATCAAAATCGCAAAATCGCTGCACGCAGCAACCGCCCGCGAACGGGACTATATCGCCGCCGAAGCTGCGGTCTACGCTCATCCGGAGAAAAAGGACAACCAGCGGGGCAACAAGTATCTGAAAGCCATGGAAAAGCTTTACCGCCGTTATCCCGACGATCACGAGGCGGCGGCTTTTTATGCCCTGGCTCTGGAAGAATCCGACCGAGACGATGATTCCACGCATGCCAGTCGAAAGCTGGCCGCTCCCATCCTCGAAAAACTGTTTGTGATTGAGCCCCAACATCCGGGAGTTGCGCACTACCTGATTCATACATACGACGTTCCCGGGATGGCTGAGTTGGGACTTCCTGCTGCGCGGCGCTATGCGCAGATTGCTCCCGCGGCGCCTCACGCGTTGCACATGCCGTCCCATATTTTTGCCCGGTTGGGCATGTGGCAGGAGGATATCGATTCCAATCTCGCCTCGATTGCCGCCAGCCGCAACGCCGCCGCAACCCACATGGGCGATGAAGGTCATCAGTATCACGCCATGGAATTCCTGGTGTTTGCCTACCTGCAGTCAGGGCGGGAGAAAGAAGCCAGGCGCGTGATCGATGAAGTAAAGACTCTGCCCAAGATGCACAACATGTATGGCACGGATTTCGATCCCAATATCTCAGCGCAGGTCGAATATTCCGCCAGCTACGTGATGGAGTTGCATCTCTGGAAAGACGCAGTAGCATTGCCATCGCTCACCGACAATGAGGACGGAGACAGTTCTCTTACCTACAAGGCGCGAGCCATCGGCGCCGCGCGTCTGGGTGATCTGCAGACGGCAAAGCTGAATCTTGCCTCCATTCAGACTCTGCACGAGCATCTTCTAACGAAGAAACAAATGGGAGCCGCGAATGCCGTGGATGAAGATAGCCGTGTGGTGCAAGCCTGGATCGACCATGCAGAGAACAAGAATGATGAAGCGCTGGAATTGCTACGCCCGCTTGCCGCCAAGGATCATGGCCTGTTCGCCACCGACGGAGACACTCCGGCTCATGAAATGATAGGGGAGATTTTGCTCGACCTGAATCGTGCAGAAGCCGCACTCGAAGAATATGAAGCCGAATTGAAAGTCAGTCCCAACCGCTTCAACTCAGTTTATGGCGCGGGTCACGCCGCCGAGATGGCAAACCACGCAGAGAAGGCAGCCGGCTATTATCGCCAGTTAGTAGCTACCTGCGCTAGTGGATACTCGACCAGACCTGAACTCGCACATGCCCGCGAGTTTCTCTCCGCCCTCGCCGTGAAGTGATCCTCAGAACATTGACGCGGTGTGCTTGCAAAGCTCGCGTCCGGAGAATTACACGTCGCGGCGGCCTTCCATGGCCTTCAGCATGGTGATTTCGTCGGTGTACTCGATGTCACTTCCGACTGGAATGCCCATAGCGATTCGCGTAACTTTCACGCCTGAGGGCCTCAACTGCTGCGCGAGATAAACGGCTGTTGCCTCGCCTTCCACCGTGGGATTCGTCGCCAGAATCACTTCATCTGCGTTGCCGGCATCTACGCGGGAAATAAGGTTCGAGATGCGCAACTGCTCCGGGCCGACTCCGTGCAAAGGTGAAATGGCACCATGCAGCACGTGGAAGACTCCGTTGAAATGCTTGGTCTTCTCGATCGCCGCGATGTTAGTAGGCTCCTCGACCACGCAGACCAGCCGCTGGTTCCGCGTCGGGCTCGTGCAATAGGCACAGGGATCGACATCCGTAATGTTGTTGCACACCGAACAGAGCCGCAGATTGGCCTTCACATCACGGACGGCGGCCGCGAGCGCTTCGGCATCTTCATCGCTTGAGCGAAGAATATGGAATGCCAGTCGCTGTGCGCTTTTCGCACCCACTCCCGGGAGTTTTTTCAGCTCATCGATCAGCCGCGACATCGGTTCGGCGAATTTGGACATGGAGAGAATAGTTTAGCCGCGACCGAGAGTCTTCGTCACGGCCTGAAGAGCGGATCATTCTTGATTGGTTCGGGTCGATCAAAACCTGGCCGGCCTTGGTCGCTAAAAGACAAGAGACAAGAGAAAAGCCCTTACCAATGACGAGCGTCCCGGAACTCTTTCGAGTTCAGGGACGCCCGGGCAGCCCTCCCCCAGAACTGCTCACCAAGCAAAATAAAACGCGGTCCGCCTTCTGCCTATAGCACTTCCGT
Organism: uncultured Acidobacteriota bacterium; assembly: GCA_963836945.1. Taxonomy (GTDB): domain Bacteria; phylum Acidobacteriota; class Terriglobia; order Terriglobales; family Acidobacteriaceae; genus Sulfotelmatobacter. The sequence continues at coordinate 308,097 of CAWILL010000008.1, read as the reverse complement.
GCCATACGCGTCCAAGACACAAGTCCGAGATGTATCCCTCTGGTAACGCGTGACTTAACTGCCTTTTTCCATCTTCATGCGGCTGCAATGTCTGTGAATTCCGGCCGATGAACCACAGTAGCCGAAACCCAACTGCGTGTCCGCCTTTGACGAGTTCGACGTTGGTCGCGACATCCTGGAAAGCCTTTTTGGCCGGCGTGTGTGTCGTCCGACACGCAGAAGAAAATTGTCTTTTGCAGCGACGGCGCGGAGCGCATCACCGGCCATCTCCGCCGTGAAGTCATTGGCCGCTCGTGCGTCGGGAAGGCCGTCCTGCACGGTCAGCAGTCCGGCTGCGAGTTCGGCAGCGAAGAATCTCTCTGGCTCGCGCCCTGAAAACTGCCCATCCCGTAGAGGCGTCAGGATTTCTGCAGGACAGCGCCGATGATCGAACCATGAGGGTTATGAACCGGAACAGCGCGAATCCGAACTATGACTTCGTATCCGGACTTGTGCAAGGTCTGGAACATGTCCGCGCTGCGTTCCGACCATGAGGTGAGCCAGAGAAGAAACTGGAGACTCATTCGGAACAGGAAAGCGCCAGGCCGCATCCACGTAGGGACAAACGCACTCCGCCATCCGGCCAACGCTGTCGCCGGGCCCATGCCGGAAATTGGCCTGCTCAGCGAGCATCAGGTGGTCGAGTATGGGCGAGTTCCCTTTCCGAAGAAGAACATCACACTCTGACTGCCAAAAGATGTAGAGCTTTATTTTGACTTTCGCAAACACCGATACTACCGTCACCATAGTTTCGATCACTTCATGCTGTTCTCGGTCGACAGTGAGGAAAAGCGCAACGAAGCAGACGGCAAGCCCGGCCAGTGAGACTCGCGAGCCGAAGCTAATTGTATAATCCCTTCTAATTTCCACGAAAGGACCAATCATGCAGAGCCCCGCGCGACTCGCCTGCTCCCTCGTTTTGATCCTGTCGGCCATACCGATCAGTTGGTCGCAGGCACCTCAGGAAAAGGTCGATCTGGAAACGATCACCCGCATCCGTTATGAGGGCTTTCATAACTCGAAGGTGACGGAGTTGGCTTCTGGCCTGATGGATTCGATCGGCGAACGCCTTACCGGCTCTCCCAACATGAAGCGCGCCAACGATTGGACGCGCGACAAACTCACGGAGTTGGGCCTCAGCAACGCTCACCTGGAAGCCTGGGGCCCCTTCGGCCGGGGATGGGCCAATCAGTACGTCAACGCTCGCATGACCTCACCCGATATCACACCATTAATTGTTTACGCCAAAGCATGGACCCCTGGCACCAGCGGTGTCGTCACCGGCAAATGCATTCGCGCCAACATCGAAGATAAAAAAGATTTCGACAAATATCGCGGCAAACTCGCCGGCATGATCGTGATCTTCGGCCCCGATGCCGAAGTCAAGCCGATCGTGGAATCACCCTACAAGCGTCTTGGGGACGACGATCTTGCAAAGATTGGCGAATACCAGATTCCCGGCGAACGTCCTCCATTTCGTCTCGCTGAGATGCTGCGCCGTCGACAGTTCATCAAGGATCTCAACCAGTTCTTCGCCGATGAAAAAGTTCTTGCCGTGATCGACCACAGCCGCGGCACCTCCGGTGGAGGCACCGTCTTCGTGCAATCTGGAGGATCCTACAAGCCTGGCGAGAGCACAACGATTCCCCAACTCACCATGGCTTCCGAGCAATGGAACCGCATCGCCCGCCTGCTCGATCAAAAGAAAGAAGTGAGCGTCGAACTGAATGTCACCAATTCTTTCTATGATGACGATCTCATGCAGTACGACACCATCGCCGAAATCCCCGGCACCGACAAGAAAGACGAAGTCGTCATGCTCGGTGCCCATCTCGACTCCTGGCACGCCGGCACCGGAGCCACCGACAACGGCGCCGGCAGTGTCGTCATGATGGAAGCGGTTCGCATCCTGAAGGCGCTCGACGTTAAACCGCGGCGCACGATCCGGATCGGATTATGGAGCGGCGAAGAAGAAGGCCTGCTCGGCTCGCAGGGATATGTCGAGCAACATTTCGGTTCGCGTCCTCCGATGGAAGACCCCAACATGAAGGGTATGCCCACGCTGCTGCGGCGCGAAGCCGGCCCAGTCACAGTGAAGCCAGACCAAGCAAAGGTTTCAGCCTATTTCAATGTCGACAACGGCACGGGAAAAATCCGCGGCGTCTACTTGCAGGAAAACGAGGCCGTAGCGCCCATCTTCGAATCGTGGATGAAACCCTTTAAAGATCTGGGGATGACCACTCTCACCATGCGCAACACCGGCGGCACCGATCATCTTTCTTTCGACGCCGTCGGCATTCCCGGATTTCAATTCATCCAGGACCCCATCGAGTACGAGACCCGCACACACCATTCCAACATGGATGTCTACGACCGTCTGCAACCCGACGACCTGAAACAGATGGCGGTGATCGTCGCCAGCTTCGTCTATGAAACAGCCATGCGCGACCAGATGATGCCTCGCAAGCCGATCGAAAAACCGTTGCCCAAGGAATCCGAATAACCGGCAGGCGGCTCGGTCATAAGCGCGACGCCTGCATGTTTCTCAAAATCGAAAACTCAAACCCACAGTAGGCACGGCTGTGTGAGTGACCGCATTCGTAGCTAGCGCTCCGAATCCGAAGTCGGGAGTACTGTAGACGAGCCCTCGATACTCCGCACGGAGCGAGAGGCCCTTGTAAATCGCGTAATTCATTCCCACTCCGTAAACGAACGCTCCCCTTGTCTGCCCCTGAGCGCCCGAGAGCGTGTTGAACTGATCGTTCGTAGGGGCGAAGCGCAGCGCTCCCCCTCCAGCCAGCAAGTACGGATTGATACGCGAGTGCCGGTGCGAGGGAAGATTCAAGACCAGACTCCCGGTGAAGTCATGGATTCCGGATTGAATCCGGAATGCACTGGAGGAGAGCGAATATTTTTGCGTATTGACGCTATAGCCGTAGGCGCCTTCCACCGAGATCCACCGATTCAAATGGTAGCGATACGTCCCCAAAACCCCGCCGCTCTCCGTGGTGTTATACGAAGTGCCATTACCAGTCGTGCCGCTAGTGAACAATCCGCCGCCCTGCAAGCTGATCTCCGACCGGTTTTCTTGCGCAGATGCCGCTAGCGACAGGCCAAGAGCAATCCCCAAAGCTATAACGAGCACACGTTTCATAACTGAAATGCTCCTCTCATTGTGTGTTGCATAGACCGGGTGTGTTGCATAGACCGGAATCACCTTTCGGAGCACACCACTGCCTCGAGCTCACTGGTAAGCGTCAGCCAGTTCCGTGGAGCACACGCGCACACGTATGCGCAGCACGCCGCAGATGAAGTGGCACACTTGCTCTGGCGGTTCCGATTAAGGTGCTGGGATGCGGGCGTTCTTCAGCGACGTTGCACGGCGCAATCTAGAGTTTCGTCAAGCCGGCGTAAAGTTTTCTTGTCTGCCCGTGCCATACAGATTTTTGACCGCTTACTTGTTCCCACAACCGATGCACCTGGCACGGGCTGAGCCCGATTCAGAAACAGAGGTAAGCAACGAAGAATTGTGCAAGAATTTTTCGTGGAGGACCAAATGATGTTTTCCTTCCAACCGATCGGATACGTACGCAGCCCTTATAAGAGTGCGCAAGAAGTTCCAAAAGGTTTAGGGGCCAAGCACGATGCCGAGGGCATTCTTGAGATCCTGCCGCAGTTTGAGCCCGGCCTCGCCGACATCGAGGGTTTTTCTCATCTGATTGTGCTCTGGCTTTTCGATCGGCTGACCGAGGAAGACAGGCTCGAACTGATGGGAACACCGCCCGCCGACAATCGCCCGCACGGTGTCTTCGCAACCCGCTCCCCGCGTCGCCCGAACCCGATCGGATTTACGGTAGTCGAATTCCTGCGTCGTGACGGCCGCAACTTGTATGTCCGCGGCATCGACATGCTGGACGGCACGCCCCTTCTAGATCTCAAGCCGTACTTGTCCAGCATCCCCCACGACAAACTCCGCCGAGGATGGCTAGCCGAGGCCGAAGCAAGGGCCCGCAAGTGAAATCGCCTAGTGCCCCACAATTGCATGGCTGCCCACCTCCACCTCCGCCACCGACTGCGCCCGAGTTGCCACCGCAGCCCGGAAGGAACATCCAGCTTGAAAGGATTAGAACGCAGAAAGACAGCGGGAAGGCTGAGACTGAGCGGAGTCGCGCCCTATCGATTGTGTTAGCGTTTTTCTGCCGAGAATGATTTCGCCCCAGTCGTGGACACCGCAGTCCCTAACCCTAGTCGGCCGAACGGATCCCGTACTTGGTGAGCTTGTACGCCAGCGCGCTGCGCGAAAGTCCCATGCGCCGCGCGGCTTCGGCCTGCGCCCCGTGCGTCGAGGTCAGGGTACGCACGATCAGTTCTCTCTCGGCATGTTCGAGAACGCCCGTCAGGTCAAAAGAATCCGCAAAAGGAATCGAAAGCCCCGCAACGTGCGCGCTGCCATTTCCGTGCGTCGACGCTTCTTTCTGGCCAAGAGGAAGGTCGTCAGCGCCAATCTCCTGATGGCTGCTCAGAATATAGGCCCGCTCGATCAGGTTCTTTAATTCCCGCAGATTTCCCGGAAACCGGTAGTGCTGCAGTTTCTCCAGGGCATCGGCGCTCAGCCGCCGTCGCGGCATCTTGAGTTCCGTCGCCACCTGGTTAGAGAACACATCGCTCAAACCCGCAATGTCGTCCCGCCGGTCGCGCAACGGTGGAAGATGGATGGGAACAACAGCCAGACGGTAGAACAGATCTTCCCGAAATTGACCTTCTTTCACCCTCTGCTCCAGGTTCCGGTGAGTTGCCACCAAAACCCGCACGTCCACGTGCCGTGGCCGCGTCGACCCGACTCGCAATACCTGCCCATCGGTAAGGACGCGCAGCAGTTTCGCCTGCGCCGCCAAGGACATCTCTCCGGCTTCGTCCAGAAACAGCGTGCCTTCATGCGCCGCTTCGAACAATCCCTGCCGCTGCCGGTCGGCTCCGGTAAACGCACCCTTTTCGTGCCCGAACAGTTCACTCTCCAACAGCGTTTCCGTGAAGGCTGCGCAATTCACCGCCACAAACGGCTTTGGCGCTCTCGGACTGTTGCGATGAATCGCACGCGCCACAACTTCCTTCCCAGTGCCGGTTTCACCGGTAATCAGCGCCGTCGCGTGGGTAGGCGCTACCCGCGCGATCCGCTGCCGCACCTCATGCATCGCCGGGCTGTCGCCGTAAATCTCCGACGTGCCCTCTAAGCGTACGACAGCATCTTTCAGCAGAATGTTTTCGCGCAGCAGCCGCGTACGTTCGCAGGCCCGCCGCACCGTAGCCCGCACCACCTCCGGCTGAAACGGCTTGGTCAGGAAATCAAATGCTCCGCTCCGCATGCTCTCAACCGCCAGTTCAATCGTGGCCACGGCCGTCAACAGAATCACTGCCAGTGTGGCGTCGTTTTCGCGCGCGGAGGCCAGCACCGTCAGGCCTTCACCATCCGGCATCTTCTGATCCGTAATCACCACATCGAAGTCATTGGCTGCAAGGCTGCGCTGCGCCTCTTCCACTCCACCCGCTTCCCAGATCTGGTGCTGGTCCTGGCGCAGGTTCGACGCCAGAATGCGGCGCATGTTTGGTTCGTCGTCAACTAACAGAACTCTTCCCATTGTCTTAATTCCCTCGCTGCTTCGGGGTCGCGCAGAATCTCGGCATGATCAAAGAAAAACAGACTCGCCCGGGTTCGTTTACCGAGAGCACAAGATCGCCGCCTTGGGCCCGCGCAATGTTGCGTGCGATCGCCAGTCCCAGACCGGTTCCGCGGGGCTTCGTCGTGAAAAACGGCTCGAAAATTCTGCTGATCGCCGGTTCCAGGATGGGCGCTCCTGCATTCTCTACATCAATGTTGATTTTTGCGCCCTCGTCTCGCACCCGGATCCGAATCGTCGCCTCGGGCAGCGAAGCGTCCACCGCATTCAGCAGCAGGTTCATCAGCGCCTGTTGCAACTGGCTTCCATCAGTGCAAACCGTGAGCTCTGCGGGAACATCCAGCTCAAAATGAATTCCTTTTTTGCTGGCATGAGCTCGCGAGGCATCGGCGACATAACCCACCACGTCTCCCACCACCATTTCCGAGAGGTTCAGCGGCCGCGTTCTGGCGTAGTCGAGAAAATCAGTCGTCAGGTTGCTCAACCGATTCGCCTCATCCGCCGCAATCGCGAACATCTCGTCGCGTTCCTCTCCGCTCAACTGCTTGGCTGTCGCGATCGAACTTGCGATCATAGCCACCGGGTTGCGAATTTCGTGCGCGATCGCGCTCGACAAACGTCCCACCGCAGCCAGCCTCTCTTCGCGAAGCAGTTGTTCTCGTGCTTGCTCCAGTTCAAGCAAATTGTTTGCCAGACGAGCCTCTTTCGCTCGAAGGTCGGCCAGCAACAGCCAAACCAGCACTCCCACAATGAAAAAGAGCACCGATGAGATCCCGGCCTCGTAGTACTCACCAACATCCAGAGGCGGGTGATTGTCGAAAAACCAACGCACCTGCCAGAACTGCGATACATCCGCAACCGTCACGACCGTAATGATCGCCGGCAATTCAAAGCGGAAAGCAGCCTCCAGCACCGCCACCACCATGAGAGCGAAATAGGGCGTGTCTTCCTTGTCTGTCAGGATCCCCAGAATGGTTGCGAGAGATAGATTCAGCGCGATCGACGCCCAGGTAAGAGTCGCCAGTTCTCTCGGCGTCAGATCTCGCGTAAGTCGCCGCAACCAAAGCCATTCCGCACTCTTGAACAAGATTCCCGCGCACACCGCCAGGATCAGCAGCGGCGCCGGCTTCCCCCAAAATGACGCGAAGTAGAGGTGCAGCGAAAACAGCACGACCAGGATCAGAAGATTCAGTGCGATCAGAATCGATTCCTGCCTGCGGAAAGAATCGAGATCCGAAGCCACCAAAGATTGCGTTGGAGACATTGTTCTGAGCACGCTCCCGCTCTCGTCGCATCCGTAACGGAGCAACGCCAGCAACGAACGGCTCACGCCCCGTGATCAAGCATGCGTCTCGCGGCTTACACCGTATGTGATCGCGATCACAGCCGGGCACCGAGTCGCAGTTCGAAATTTTAGCTTTCGAGTGACTTCGTACAGAATTCTTTCGGCAGAACGTTCAGAACTCTTTACAAAACTGCCGGAGTCTGCCTACCGCGAGCTGTTCATGCTGATGCTTCGATGCTTGAAACAATTCGCCTGTGACCCACGCCCCCGCCAGCCAGCCACGGCGCCATCTCTGGGACGAAAACCGGGGTGTACCTCTAGTGACTGGCATATACACTGTTTTTCTCGCTAGACTGCAAAGAATCGCTGGATGTCGTGCAAGCCGAACTCTCGAGGGGTGTGGTGCGCCGCAAGCATATAGCAAAACCATTTCGCCGTAGAGCGCCCATCGCAAGGCATCGTGCGTTTACGTCGCTGGTCTTGCACTTCGCGGTCCGGACCAGCCTCTTCCTCGTCGCATTAATCCTATTGTGTGCCGCTGGCTCCGCCCAGATATCTCCCGGCCCGCTGGCGCGCGCTCACCAGTCATTAAACGGATCCACCAATTGCACGAGTTGCCACAAGTTCGGCGGCCAGGCAGCCCTTAAATGCGTGGATTGCCACACCGAAATCGGCAGCCGCATTTCGGCCCACAAAGGCCTTCACGCGACCTATCACATCCCCGCCGGCTCCAGCCAGGAGTGCGCCCGTTGCCACTCTGAGCACAACGGCGAAGACTTCCCTCTTATTAAATGGGACACCAAGACCTTCGACCACAAGGAAACCGGATATCTGCTTGAGGGCAAGCACGCTGGATTGGCCTGCAACAAGTGCCACAATCCCTCCCACATCTCTGCGCAGGAACGTCCGACCATTAAGGAAAAGGATCTGAACCGCACCTATCTCGGTGTGTCCACCGCCTGCGCGACCTGTCACGAAGATTTCCACAAGGGCCGTCTGGGCCCGACCTGCCAGTCCTGCCACAACTTCGTCGACTGGAAATCGATCAACGTGGGCCAGTTCGACCACTCCAAAACCCGTTATCCGCTCACCGGACTGCATGCGCAAGTGCAATGCGCCAAGTGCCACACCAACGGTCCCGATGGCAAGCCGAAATACGTTGGCATTCCATTCGGCAAGTGCTCCGATTGCCACCAGGATCCCCACCACGGCAGCTTCCCGCAAGGTTGCGACTCCTGCCACAATACCGGCGGATGGAAGAGGATCAGCCTGCAGTCGGTCAACCAGAGATTCGACCACTCCAAGACCAAGTACCCTCTCGAGGGCAAGCACGCCACCCTCGATTGCGCCCAATGCCACGCCAACGGCGATTTCAAGAAGCAGATCCCTTTCCAGAAGTGCACGGATTGCCACAAGGATGCTCATAACGGGCAGTTCATCAAGCGGAAGGATCGCGGTGAATGCTCGGCCTGCCACAACGTGCAGGGCTGGAAGCCTTCCCTTTTCACTGTGAAAGAACACGCTTCGACCGACTACCCGCTGCAAGGCGGCCACGCGCGGTTGGAATGCATGCAGTGCCATACTCCCAAGGGTAAGGACACCCTTTATAAAATCAAGTTTGAGCGCTGCACCGATTGCCATGCCGATCGACACGCCAATCAGTTTGCCGGCGCTCCTTATTTCAACGCCTGCGACAAGTGCCACAATCTCGAAGGGTACAAGCCTTCCACCTTTAGCCTGGCCAAACACAAGCAAACCCGCTTTGTGCTGACTGGCGGCCACGTCGCCGTAACTTGCGCCGAGTGCCACAAGGAGTCAGCCCAATTCCAGCCCAAACCAACCGCCATCTATCGCTGGAAGGACCTGAACTGCACCAGTTGTCACAACGATCCTCATAAAGGCCAGTTCAAGGAGCGCATGGAGCAGCTCCGCGCCGATAAAACTCCCGCCGGTTGCGAGGCCTGCCATAGCACCAAGTCTTGGAAGGAGCTTTCCTCGTTCGATCATTCCAAGACCAAGTTCCCGCTGCTCGGAGCACATCGGGCAACCGCGTGCATCGACTGCCACAAACCGCCAAACCTCGAAACCAAGCTGATCAATGTGGATTTCAAGACCGCCCCGATGCAGTGCGAGGACTGCCATGAGGACATCCACGGAAAGCAGTTTGCCAAAGGGGAAGCTACTCCGTGCGCCGACTGCCACAACAGCGCGAAATGGAAACCCTCGCTGTTCGATCACGAAAAGCGGACCGCGTTCCCCTTGCGTGGCGCGCACCAGAACGTCAAGTGTGCTGATTGTCACAAATTGAACAAAATCATCGCCGACAAAACCGTTCTCTTCTACAAACCCACGCCAAAGGATTGCGCGGCCTGCCATGGTGCCAACGTCCCTTCCGCCGACAGCAAAAAATCAGGGCTGTAAGTGCCGCCCGGCTTTAATCATTCGCGTCGTGCCCTTCTGTGCGCACATAGTTGTACAACCTCTGATCCGCCCTCCACATCCCTCGCTGATGTATATCTCAAAGGTGTAGTTCGCTGTTGCCGCCACTGCCAAAGTAGAGTATTTTGTACAGCCTGATAGGTTTTTCGTACGCGCCGCTTTGACGGGAAAAACCTGCCGAATGCGTGGCAGGACTTACACGAAAAACTTAGGTAATGGTCCACTTCCCGGGATTAGAGCATTGACCCACAGGACGTTCGGACCATGACTGGCGTAACTTTTGGCTAAGCTCTCGACCTCGATACTCTAGTTGGACTGCGAATTGCAGAAGCCGATTATTCAACTTGTCTTCGGCCGACTTTTTTAAATTACTTTGGGCTAGAGAACGAAAGCAAGGGGCAGCTCATGAACGCTGGGGTTACGCCTAGATTAATTTTCGTTGTAGTGCTCGCGCTTTCCGCGTTCTCGGGAAGCGCTCGAGCGCAGGCCTCCGAAGGCACGCGTAGTCCACACGGCAATCTGGTCATTCCGTGCCAAAACTGTCACACCGCGAATGGCTGGAAGCCGATCCGCGCAGTTCCGGAGTTCGATCACAACCAGACGCGCTATCCTCTGCGCGGTATGCACACCGGCGTCGCTTGCATCCAGTGTCACGTGAAGATGGTTTTCTCCAACGTTGGTCAACGCTGCCAGGACTGCCACGCCGATATTCACAAGCGCCAACTGGGCGCCAATTGCGAGCAATGCCACACCGTCCGCGGATGGACGGTCGCGATTAAAGATGTGCAGGAGCACAACAATCGTTTCCCGCTGACCGGTGCCCACGCAGCGGTCGACTGTGATGCCTGCCACAAGGGCGGCGCCAACAGCAAGTTCCAGACAATGTCCACGGCGTGCTTCTCCTGCCACCAGTCGGACTTTCAGAACACTTCCAATCCGAACCACGTTACCGCCAAGTTCTCGACCACGTGCGAAGGCTGTCACACCACCGACAACTGGCTCAATGCCAAGTTTGACCACAGCCTGACCGGGTTCCTTCTGACTGGAGGGCACGCGGATCCGCCCCGCCAGTGCGTCGATTGCCACGTCAACAACAATTACAACCTGACCAGCTCGGCGTGCTTCTCCTGTCACCAGAAAGATTTCACCAGCGCCACGACTCCGGTCGCACACGCCGGCTTCCCCACAACCTGCGAGCAGTGCCATGACGTCGTGCAGTGGACCGACGGCAAGTTTGATCACTCCACCACCGGCTTTACCTTGACCGGATTGCACACAGATCCGCCGCGCCAGTGCTCCGACTGTCACGTCAACGGCAACTACACCCTGAACAGCACTGCTTGTGTGTCGTGCCACCTCAAGGATTTCCAGGGAACCACGAATCCCAACCACGTCACTGGCGGATTCGCGCAGACTTGCGAGACCTGTCACACCACCAGCAGCTGGTTGAACGCGACATTTAACCACGACAGCACTGGATTCCCGCTCACCGGACTGCACGCGGTCCCGCCGCGCGCCTGCACCGATTGCCACGTCAACAACAACTACACCATCAACAACACCGCGTGCGTGTCATGCCACCTGAAGGACTTCCAGGGAACTACAAATCCCAACCACGTTGCCGGCGGGTTCGCACAGACCTGTGAGACCTGCCACACGACGGCAGGCTGGACTCCGGCTAGCTTCGATCACAACTCCGTCAATTTCCCGTTGACCGGCATGCATACCGTCCCGCCGCGGGCTTGCGCTGACTGCCACGTCAACAACAACTACAACCTGACTACGACCGCCTGCGTTTCCTGTCACCTCAAAGATTTTCAGGGAGCCACAAATCCCAACCACGTTGCCGGCGGATTCGCGCAGACCTGCGACACCTGCCACAACACCGCCGCTTGGCAGCCTGCAACGTTCGATCACTCCACGTCGGGCTTCCCGCTTACCGGTTCTCATATGGTGCCACCGCGCCAGTGCACCGATTGTCACGTCAACAACAACTACAACATCACGGTTACGACGTGCATCAGTTGCCACCAGACCGACTTCAACAACGCCACGGCGCCGGTCCCCCATACGGGTTTCCCGACGACTTGTCAGCAGTGCCACGACACTGTGCTGTGGACTGACGCTACCTTTGATCACTCCACCACCGGCTTTATCTTGACCGGCTTGCACACGGTCCCGCCACGCGCCTGCACCGACTGCCACGTCAACAACAATTACACCTTGAACACGGGCGCCTGCGTGAGCTGCCACCTCAAGGATTTCCAGGGAACCACGAATCCCAACCACGTAACGGCGAATTTCCCGCAGACCTGCGAGCAGTGCCACGACACCACGAACTGGCTGAACGCGACGTTCAACCACGCCAGCACCGGCTTCCCGCTCACTGGCTTGCACACGGTTCCGCCGCGCGCCTGCACCGATTGTCACGTCAACAACAATTACAGCTTGAACAGCACAGCCTGCATCACCTGCCACTTAAAGGACTATCAGGGAACGACGAATCCCAATCACGTGACGGCGAACTTCCCGCAGACCTGCGACCAGTGCCACAGCACCAGCACCTGGCTCAACGCAACGTTTAATCACGACAGCACCGGATTCCCACTCACCGGACTGCACACCGTTCCGCCGCGCGCCTGCACCGACTGCCACGTCAGCAACAACTACAGCCTCAGCAGCGCGGCCTGCGTGACCTGCCACTTGAAGGACTACCAGGGAACGACGAATCCGAATCACGTAACTTCGAATTTCCCGCAGACCTGCGACCAGTGCCACACCACTAGCACCTGGCTGAATGCCACGTTTGATCACAGCACCACCGGGTTCCCGCTGACTGGGAATCACATGGTGCCGCCTCGCGCCTGCACCGATTGCCACGTCAACAACAATTACAACCTGACCAGCACCGCTTGCGTCACGTGCCATCAGACCGACTATAACAACGCGACCACGCCGGTGAACCACGTCGCGGCTGCGTTCCCGACAACTTGCGAAACCTGTCACGACACCAATCTGTGGACCGATGCCACGTTTAACCACACCACCACCGGCTTCCAGTTAACGGGAGCGCATACGGTCCCGCCGCGGGCTTGCGTCGACTGCCACGTCAACGGCAATTATTCTCTGAACAGCACACTGTGCTATACGTGCCACCAGAAGGACTACACCGGCACCACCAGTCCGGCGCACGCGACGGCCGGATTCCCGACGACCTGCGAACTCTGCCATGACACCACTGTCTGGACAGATTCCACGTTTAATCACAACAACACGGCTTTCCCCCTGACCGGATCACATACCGTGCCGCCCAGGGCATGCGCCGACTGCCACGTCAACGGCAACTACACCACGTTGCCCACGACCTGTATCGGCTGCCATCAGACCGATTACAACAACACCACGAATCCCGGCCACGCCGCGCAGCCGACGTTCTTCCCGACCACCTGCACGACTTGCCACACCACGACCGCCTGGACTGGTGCGACGTTCAATCACACGCAGTACACGCAATTCTCGATTACCCATGGCAACGCAAACGGCGTTTGCGCCACCTGCCATACGAATTCGAACGACTACTCGATATTCCAGTGCACGGCTTGCCACGGCGGCAACAACGCCGCTAACTTCCATCACGACAACGTGAATGGGTATGTGTACAACAGCATCAATTGTTACCAGTGTCACGCGAGCGGCGGCGGCGGATAGCCGCGAATCGCAGGTCCGCCCTGCCTCACCGGAAACGGTAGCCAAACAGGAATCGCGACCCCAAGGGGCCGCGGCCGGGTCTGAAACCTGGTATCGGACACTAAAAATCCATCAGGCGGCCAGTGGAGCGCCAGCGAGTGTCAACAGAGAATGACGGCTTTTCAAAAACATCTTGGGTTCTTAGCGCTCATGTTGTCTTGTGCCGCGGCACAGAACCCCTCCCCTGTCTCGGTGCGGAGTGTAAAGACCTCGCACCAGGGATCCGATTTACGAATCGAAATTACGGTCACTGGTCCGGTTAAGCCCTCAGTTGAAACCGCGGAGAATCCCCACCGCATTCTGTTGGACTTTCCTAACACGGTCTGCAACGACAGCACCAAAAACGTCGCAGTCCATGCGAATGGCGTGCGCCAGGTCAGAACCGCCCAGCACAGCACCGCTCCATACGTCACCCGTGTGGTTCTTGATGTGGACGAGATCCGCCCCTACGTTGTAACCGCCGAGGGAACCTCCATCATTCTCACCATTGCCGGCGAAGACAAGCGTGTCGCTCACGGTGCGCCAGTGGCGGCTACCTCGGGCAATTTGCTGGCCGTTTTCCGCCGCCGTCGGGATGGCTCGGGTCCAGTGATCGACGACACCTCGAACAACCCTGGCCCTGCCCTGCCTCCGCCACCGCCGCTCGTAGCCGGACCATCGTTCCAGCCGCCCTCTTCGGCGTCCTCCGTTCCGGCTCCGCCTCCATCGGTGGCTCAGCCTCAAACAACCACGCCATCTGCAACGTCCTCAGCTCCGACTTCTCCTGCGGTAGCTAAGGCAGTAGAAAAACCCGTACAGACTGCCGCAGCGGCGGTTCCGGCTCAGCCGCGTGTATCCGTTCAGCCAGCGCCATCTACGCCTGCTGCCGCAGCGCCGCAACCTGCGCCTCTAACCAACACTGCCCATGTTCAGCCTGTCGCTCCCAAGCCAGATGCCTCGTCCGGAGTTATCTCTCCTGCTCCGACTGCTCCTGCCGTAGCTAAGGCAGAAGCGAAACCGGTAGAGATTGCCGCAGCACCTGCTCTGCCTCAGCCTGTTTCCGTTCAGCCAGCGCCATCTACGCCTGCTGCCGCAGCGCCGCAACCTGCGCCGGTAACCAACACTGCCCCGGTTCAGCCTTTCACTCCCAAAGCAGAAGAGAAAATTGCTGAAGTCGTTCCGCCTCCAGTTGCGGCCACCGTGCCCGAAACTGCACCCACCTCCGCTGACACAACGCCGGCCAGCGGCGAAGTTACGGAATCGGCCAGCACCCCGGCTTCGCCCGCGGAACCAGCAGGACCCGCACCGACCTCGACTCTCATCGCGCGTAGCGACGATCCCAGTCTCCGCACCGTCTTCCGGGTCAAGTATGTCGCCGAGGGCGTTGCTTACCTCGAGGGCGGACGCACGCAGGGTTTGACGGAAGGCATGAAGCTCCTGGTGGAAGACTCCAACCATCCTGCCAAGCAGGGCGAGAGCGTCAACGCCTCCGACCCCAGGATCGTGGCTGAGCTCGAAGTTTCAGCCGTGGCAGATACCTCCGCCGTCACCGACATTCACAGTCCCAAGCGCCCTGTAAAGGTGGGCGATCTTGCGTATCTGTCCACCGGCGATGCCGAAAGCCTGGTGCAGCAGCGGACCTTGAGCGCCACCCGCCAGTATCCCGTAGTGGTTTCTTTCACAGAAGGGGACACGCTCGACGAAGAGGCCCGCCAGGAAGTTCCCCGCCCGCCTTTGCCTTCCGTCAATCGCGCTCGCGGCCGCATCGGCTTTGATTCGATCGAAACCTTTAGTCACGGCGCCAACGCCGTGAACAGCAACGACCTCGGCGTGGCTTTCCGCGGCGACATCACCCGAATCGGCGGCACGCACTGGAACCTCAGCGGCTACTGGCGTGGTCGTCTGACCAAGGAATCGGCCGCTGCGCAGCAAACGCTGCAGGAGACGCTCAACCGTACGTACCACCTGAACATGACGTATGACAACCCGAATTCCGCGCTAGTGGCGGGTTTCGGCCGCTTGTATCTGCCCTGGGCTCCAAGCCTCGACACTATCGACGGCGGATACTTCGGAGTCCATTTGTCCAAGGGAACGATTCTCGGAGTCTTCGGTGGCTCCACTCCCGATCCTTCCTCGTGGGACTATAGCCCTGACCGGGTCATCAGTGGCGCCTTCGTGAATTTCGACGGCGGCGACTACAACGGCTTCCACTACAGCAGCACCAGCGGCGCCGGAATCAGCATGGTCAATTGGGCGATCGACCGTCCATTCCTCTTCTTGGAGGATTCCGTCTCCTACAAGCGCACTATCTCCGTCTACGAATCGGCGCAGTTCGACAACCCAAAAGGAAATACCGTAACTCCCTCGCCTGGACCCGGCCTGGGGCGCAACTTCTTCACCCTGCGCGTCAATCCTGTTTCTCGCCTGGAGCTGGATGCGAACTACAACTACTTCCGCGATGTACCGACCTTCGATACGACCCTGATTGGCACCGGCCTGCTCGACAAGTTCCTGTTCCAGGGCTTCAGCGCCGGCGGACGCCTGGAAGTCTTGCCGCAAATCTGGATCAGTTCCACCCTCGGGCGCAGCAATCGCAGTGGTGACGCTACGAGCTCGATCAATCAGATGTACGGCCTCACCTTCGGCCGCCTGCCCGTCGTCAAGTTGCGCGCCGATCTTCGCTATTCCCGCTTCAACAGCTCCTTTGGCGATGGGCACTACGAATCCTTCTCCCTGTCGCGGCAGGTGAACGATCACCTTCGGCTTGAGGCTCTCCTCGGACAACAGAATTTCGGTTCCACACTCACCCTGGCGAATCGCAGCCGTTTCTTGACCGGAACCATCGAAACCGTTCTGGGACCGCACTACTATCTGCAGGGAATCTTCACCACCAACCGTGGCGACCTGAGCTACGACCAGGTCATGTTCTCGATTGGCTACCGCTTTGATAACCGGAGGAAGCGCGAATGATGCATATTTACAAAATCGCCACTCTCGCAGCTCGCGGAGCCACCGTCGTCGCTGTTCTGGCCGGATTGAGCTTGGCTGCTGTGGAATCCAGTGCTCCGGAGGCCCAGCACCTGAACGACATCCTTGGACGCACCGCCAGTCAAACCTCCGTCTTTCTCGACCAGTTCTCCGACGTGAAGTGCACCGAGCAGGTCCGCCAGGAGAAATTGGGCAAAGACAACAAGGTTGAACTCAAGGAAGACTCCACCTACGACTATCTTGTGATCCTGACCAACACCGGCGGTGAACTGAATCTTTCTGAGTCGCGCATTCCGGTCCACGAAGCCAAGAAGGACCGCAAGAATACCTCCATGCTTCTGAGCAACGGCTTCGCGACGCTGTTCCTCGTGTTTCACCCGGTCTATGCCGAGTCCTTTAAATTCACGCTCGCCGGTCAGGATGTCATCGCGGGCCACACGGCTGAGAAAGTCACTTTTCAGCACGTACCGGGAATGAAGTCACCCGCAGCGCTCGCGTTGCGAGGCCGGGAATATCCCTTGGAACTCATGGGAACCGCCTGGATTGATCCTGAGACTGGTTCCATCATCAAGATCGAAGCCGGTATCGCCGACAGCTTGCAGGACGTCGGATTGAAAACCCTGAGCTCCGTCATCGATTTTTCTCCGCTCACATTCGCGGACTCGAAGCAGGCCTACTGGTTCCCCACTCAGGCCCGCGTCGAAGTTGAAACTACGCGTCAACACTGGCGTAACTTGCATCAATTCACGGGCTACAAAAAATTCTCCGTTAATACAGAAGAGAAGGTCTCGCAAAAATGAGTGCAACTGCTGCTACCACCCATATCGCCGAGCGTACCACGCCGGCAGTCGACACTGAGCGAGGGCACCGTCTCCGCCTACGCTTGTTGTATGTTCTGGCCATCGTCTCTAACCTTGCCATCTTCATCTACGGCTTCGACTACTACAAGCTGTCGGCGATGGACCGCCCCTTCTCGCCCAAGCATCACATGCTGCGGCCGAGCGGCCCCATCGGCCTCTATCTTGGATTCATCGGTGTAGCGCTGTTCGTCGGAATCTTCCTCTATCCGATCCGCAAGCACTGGGCCTGGCTCGGTCAGATTGGAAAGACGCGGCACTGGCTTGACATCCATGTCCTCATGGGCCTGACTGCGCCGTTTATTATCGCTTTCCACTCCACCTTGAAGTTCAAAGGTATCGCCGGCATGGCTTTCTGGATCATGTTTGCGGTCTCGGCCAGCGGCGTTGTCGGACGGTATCTCTACGCCCAGATTCCCCGCAGAGTCACCACCGTAGAGCTCTCGATGAAGGAATTGCAGGAACTGCAGGAGAACCTTTCCCAACAACTGGCCTCGCAAAGGCTTCTTCCCGAGGCCGACTTGAGGTCTCTGCTGCGGATGCCCAACGCCCAACAGGTCGCGCGCCTGCCCATTCCGATCGCTCTCATCTACATGATGATCCTCGACGTCATCCGCTTGTTCGGTGTGGCCCGCCTTCGCCGCCATACCTTGAGCGCTGGCGAATATCTCACCACGCTTTTCGGATTCGTCCCCACCCAGCATCGCGAACTCGAGAAGGCGATCCATGCCGCTGCTGAAGAAGCCGCCCTTTCCAAGCGCCTTCTCTTCCTGTCGCGCTCGCAAAAGGTTTTCCATGCCTGGCATGTGATTCACAAACCTTTCAGTTATGCTTTTGCCGTGCTCGCCCTGCTGCATATTGGGCTGCAATTCGTTTTAGGGTATTTTTAGTAGATGGATACCCTCTTTACCTTCGGTATCGGCGGCATCATCTGCTTCATCTTTCTGGCGATTTACCTCAGAAGCTTGAAGAAGCGGGAGGCTCTGGCCCGCGAGGCCGTTGAGAAGGGCAAGCTTTATTCCCACGGACCCCAAGCGCAACACCCGCACATCGACAACAATTACTGCATCGGCTGCGCCACCTGCACCAGCGTATGCCCCGAGGGTGATGTCCTGGCGATGATCGGCGGCAAGGCCGTGATCGTGAACGGTCACAAGTGTATCGGCCACGCCCTCTGCGCCGATGCGTGCCCCGTGGGTGCCATCACGATGGTTATGGCCAGCCCGAGCATGGCTCGCGACATGCCTCAGTTGACGCCGGATTACGAATCCACAATTCCCGGCCTGTTCATCATCGGGGAGCTCGGTGGCCTCGCTCTAATCAAAAATGCTGTGAATCAGGGCCGCGACTGCGTTGATACCATCGCCGGCCGACTCAAGGAGCACCCGATTCCGCCCATGCCAGGCGTCCTCGATATTCTGATCGTCGGTGCCGGACCCGCTGGAATCAGCGCTTCTCTGCGGGCCATTGAAAATAAGCTGAATTACATCACGATTGAGCGCGACGAAATCGGCGGCACCGTCGCCAAGTATCCTCGCCAGAAGCTCGTCATGACCAGTCCTGTCGAGTTTCCCATGTACGGCAAATTCAAAAAGATGCAGCTTTCGAAAGAGAACCTGCTCGCCTTCTGGGACATGATCCTCAATCGCGCCGACTTCAATGTCTCCACTGGCGAAAAGGTTGACGACATCCAGAAAGGCCCCGACCGAATCTTCACCGTGATCACTGCTACCAATCAATATCGCACCCGCACCGTCGTTCTCGCCCTCGGACGCGCCGGCGAACCCCGCAAGCTAGACGTCAAAGGCGAAGATCTCCCCAAGGTTATGTACCGCCTGATCGAGGCCGATCATTACATCAACAAGAAAATCCTCGTCATCGGCGGCGGCGACAGCGCTGTGGAAGCCGCTATGGGACTCGCGTGTCAAAAAGGTAATCAGGTCACGCTCTCCTACCGCAGCGAGCGCTTCAGCCGCATAAAAGAACGCAACGCCAAGCGTATCGAAGAGTTCACGAAGTCCGGGAAACTGAAGGTACTGTTCAACTCGAATCCTGTGGAGTTCAAACCGGAGTCAGTGATCCTCGATGTTGCAGGCCAGCAGCAGGAATTCCCCAATGATTTCGTTTGGATCTTCGCCGGAGGAACGCCGCCCACCGCTTTCCTTAAGAAAGTTGGCGTCGGCTTCGGATCATGCGATGTCACACTCGAAACCAGCAAAGCTGCCAAACAGGCCGATGCCGAGCGCAAGGAACTCGCCCAGGCCGCCGTTGCGCCCGCGCGCTAAGACAAAACCTACTCCGTTGTGGTGACCTTCGTCGCCCTTTCGAATTTCCCCGCCTCGCGTCCGGCCAGCGCCGCCAGCGCTATCGTGATCATCTGAACCGGCAGTATCTCCAAAATCGGCCGCATCGCCGCACCGTGATCCGCCACCCGGAGACTCTCCAATGTCGAGTTTTCCCCAATCAATTCGCCTCGCCCACCCGCCTGTCGAATGTCGGCCAGCAATCCATGATTCAATTCGCGCGTCCGGCCATCGCCACAAAACACTCCCACAAATACCTCTCTGCTGAGCATTTCAAAAGGACCATGCCGGAACGCCGCGCTGCTCATCCCTTCGGCATGAAAATGATCTGACTCTTTGATCACCAAGGCTCCCGCTCCCACCGCCGCCAGCGAACCTCCCCGGCCCGCCAGAAACAAATCCTGAATCCCTCTCAACCCCTCGACAACCTCTGCCACGTGCTTGTTCCAATCCGCCAGATAAGCCGCAACCGCCGAATCGGCCTGCTTCATTTTCCATCGGCTGCGTTGGGCATCCTGCCCGCACAATGCGTCTCCTAGCCATTGCAGCATCATGAGCGTCGCCACATATGTCTTGCAGGAAACCGAGAACTCCCGCCCTGCCCGCGTAATCAACCCAACCGCCGCATGCCTCGCAAGCGTGCTTCCCGGCGTATTTGTCACGGCAATCACCGGAGCGCCGTGGTTGATTTTCGCCAGCCGCACCATCTCCGCGCTCTCCCCTGATTGCGACACCGCAATGACCAATGTCTTCGGATTCAAGACGTGAGTGTGGTAATGCACCAGTTCCGAAGTCTCCACCATCGTCGAGCCGATTCTATGATCGATGAGCTGAAGATTTAGCGGATGAAGCGCATGAAAAGACGAGCCCATTCCCGTGAGCACGATCTGCTGAAATTCCGTTTGGCTCAGACGACCGGCCAATGCCATCAGTTCCGGTGGCCTGTCCAAAGCCGCAAATGTGTCATTCAGCGCCTGAGGCTGGGCCAATAAGTCCTGCAAGTACCTTCCTTCGATGACGCGCAGATCCGAAGACAAGTTTGAACCCCTTTCTCAATTACTATCGGCGACGGCGAAGCCGAGCGCTCGTGTAGGAACGGACGCCTTCGTCCGTCCCGGTCGCGAAGCGACCGTAAAACAGCGTACGCCACCACTGCGACGGTACTTCTCAGCACCTTTTCCGAGCCGCCCATCTCAAGCCAACATCCAAATTACGAATACACCAAATCAAAAAAACAGTTAGCCTCCCAAGCCTAAATGGTATTGACCCCGAAATCGCTCCCACCATATTCTGTAACTGCAATGCAGTCTCATCTCCACCACCGCCATCATCACCATCACGCGCACAGCGTGTCGGCGGGGGTGCACCTGATCTAACCAGCACTCATAGCAAGTTCAGCCCGCTGACGCAGCCAAGCTCAGCGGGCTTTTTGTTTCCCGGAGAAACCTATGAACGCCGAACTCGATTTCGAAAAACTGGGCGGACTGATCCCCGCCGTTGTGCAAAACGCTTCCGATGGCGAAGTACTCATGGTCGGATTCATGAATCGAGACGCCCTGGATCGCACCCTCGCGGGCGGCTACGTCACCTTCTACAGCCGTACACGCCAGAAACTCTGGACCAAGGGTGAAACCTCGGGCAATCGCCTCCGCGTGGTCTCAGCCGTCACAGACTGCGACCGCGACACCCTACTGGTCCGCGTCGAGGTCGAGGGCGCCGGCTTGGTCTGTCACCGTGGCACGCGCTCCTGCTTCACGGAAGATTTGTCTTGGATCTCCTCTCAGCCCACTGCCGCCAAGGAGACCCTATGAAACTCCGCATCGGCATCCCCAAAGGCAGTCTGCAGGAAGCAACCCTGCAACTCTTCGCACGCGCCGGATTGCCCGCCTACACCAACGGCCGCTCCTATTTCGCCACTACCGCCGATCCCGAGATCGATTGTCTCCTGATCCGCGCGCAGGAAATGGCCCGCTACGTTGAGCACGGAGCCGTTGACGCCGGCCTCACCGGTCTCGATTGGATCGTCGAAAGTGGGCTTGAAGTCGCCACCGTCAGTGATCTGATCTACGCCAAACGCAGCCGCGGCAAAGTCCGATGGGTCCTCGCCGCCCCCGAGGATTCCCCCTTCCAGCGTGCCGAAGATCTCTCCCATCGCATCATCGCCACCGAACTCGTCAACGTCACCCGCAACTACTTCAGCAAGCGAGGCGTCAATGTCCGCGTTGAATTTTCCTGGGGAGCCACTGAAGTAAAAGCTCCCATGCTCGCAGACGCCATTGTCGAAGTTACAGAGACCGGAAGTTCCCTCCGTGCGAACCGTCTCCGCATTCTCGAAACTGTCCTTGAATCCAACACGCAACTAATCGCCAACAAGCGCTCCTACGCCGACCGCGAGAAGCGCCGCAAGATCGACAACCTCGCCCTCATGCTGCAAGGCGCTATGGAAGCGCAAGAGCGCGTCGGCCTGATGCTGAACGTGCGAAAAGAAAACCTCGCCGCTGTCCTCGGCGTCCTTCCCGCTCTGCAAAAACCAACCATCTCCCACTTGAGCGATGAGGACTGGCTCGCAGTCAACACCGTGATTGACGAATCCGCCGCATGGGACGTAATTCCCCGCCTCAAAGAAGCGCAAGCCCACGGCATCGTCGAGTATCCCCTGAACAAGGTGGTGCTCTGATGCGAATCCTCTCCGGCCAGAAAGCGGTCAGGATGGTCGAGCGTCTTGCTTCCCGCGCTACCAGTCTCACCGCTCTGGAACCCCGCGTCCGCACCATCATTCATAATGTGCGCCGCCACGGCGACCGTGCCCTCCGCCGCTACGCGGAGCAGTGGGATGGTCTCGCCAGGAATAACTCTCTGCAGATCTCCGAAGCCGAAATGGCCGCCGCACTGCAAGCACTTCCATCAGATGCGCGCAAATCGTTGCGGCAGGCAGCTCAAAATATCCGCCACTTCTGCGAATGGCAAAAACCGCGCACATGGACGCGTACCCGCCGAGGAATCTCGCTCGGTCAGTTAGCCATTCCTCTCGATTCCGTGGGCTGCTACGTCCCTGGCGGCCGCTACCCGTTGGTCTCAACTTTGCTGATGACGGTGATTCCCGCTCAAGTCGCCGGAGTCCTGAAGATCCGCGTAGTCTCGCCCAAGCCGTCACTTGAAGTCCTGGCCGCAGCAGGAATGCTCGGCATCCGCGAGTTCTATCGTGTAGGCGGTGCGCAGGCAATCGCCGCCCTCACCTACGGCACGAAGACGATTCCGCGAGTTGATAAAATTGTCGGTCCCGGAAATGCCTACGTCACCACGGCCAAGAAGCTAGTCTCCTTCGACTGCTCGATCGACTTTCTGGCAGGCCCCACAGAAGCCATCGTGCTCAGCGAATCCGGCAATCCCAGATTCATCGCCGCCGATCTGGTATCGCAAGCTGAGCACGATCCCGACGCGTTGTCCATTTTCATCACGACACAGTGGGCGCTGGCCCAAGCCGTGGCACTCAGCATCGAAGAACTTGCCCGCGACAACCCAATCGCCAGAAAATCCCTGCATCGTCAGGGAGCAATCCTGCTCGCCGTATCTCGCGAGCAAGCTCGCGAATGGTCAAACACTCTCGCCCCCGAGCACATCACCATCGCTCGTGAAGATCTCCCCTACATTCGAAATGCCGGCTCCGTCTTCGTGGGAGACTATTCTCCACAAGCCGCGGGCGACTACGCCTCCGGTCCCAACCACGTTCTACCCACTTCCGGCCAGGCGCGCTTCCGCGGCGGACTCAGCGTTCTCGATTTTGTAAAACTCATAACGGTTCAGGAACTTACCCGCGACGGCCTGCACCAAATAGGAAAAACCGTGGAAACCCTCGCCCAGATCGAGGGTCTCCGGGCCCATGCCACATCCATCAGCGTGAGGTGCGCGCATGCTTAAACCACGCAACGCAGTAAGCGCCATTCCAACCTACCATCCGCCACTGGCCGGACGCGAAGGGCTGCGGCTCGACTTCAATGAAAACACCGTCGGATGTTCTCCCTGCGTCCTCGACCGTCTTCGCAGCCTTGGCCCCGACGACCTCGCCCGTTACCCCGAGCGCCAGCCAATCGAAGCCACGGTCGCCAAGTTTCTTGGCGTGTCCGACTCGGAGCTTTTGCTGACCAACGGAGTCGATGAAGCAATCCATCTCCTCTGCCAGACTTATCTTGCTCCCGGCGATGAAGCCCTCATTATCGTTCCCACGTATTCGATGTACCGCATTTACATGAGCGCAGCCGGAGCCCAGGTCATCACCATTCCTGCCGGCCCAGAATTCGGATTTCCTCTCGACGCCGTCCGCGCCAGCATCACAGACCGGAGCCGGCTGATAGCCATCGCCAACCCTAACAATCCAACTGGAACTTTCACTCCTACCGAACAGCTCCGTGACATCGCTCGCTCCGCCCCATCTGCCGCGATATTGATCGACGAAGCCTACTTCGAATTCTGCGGGAAGACCTTCCTGCCTCAGCGCCGCGAGTGTCCCAACGTCTTCATCACCCGCACCTTTTCCAAAGCCTATGGCTTGGCCGGTCTGCGCATCGGTGTCCTCATCGGCGACTCCGACCAGATGCCCTCACTCCGTCGTGTCTGTTCCCCCTACAATGTCAACGCCGTCGCGCTGGCCTGCTTGCCAGAAGCCCTCGCTGACCAGAACTACATCGAGCAGTATGTGACCGAAACTTTGCAATCGCGCGTGCGTCTCGAAAGCGTTCTCGCCACACGCGGAATAACGTTCTGGCCTAGCCAGGCAAATTTCGTCCTCGCACGCGTAGGGTCCACCAAATCCGACTCACAGACTTTCGTGGAGCAGATGCGCCGGCGCGGCATCCTGGTCCGCGATCGTTCGTCCGACCACGCCTGCGAAGGCTGCGTTCGCTTCACACTCGGAACCGCGGAGCACACCAACCGCTTGTTGGCTGCCCTCGACGAAGTCCTCGAAGAACTCTCCATCCCCCAGGGAGCGTCGCGCTCATGAGAAAAGGCAGCATCAACCGCATCAGCAAAGAAACACAGATTCAAGCCTCGCTCACCATCGAAGGACGGGGCCGCTACAACGTCTCCACTGGCATCCGTTTCTTCGATCACATGCTCGAACTCTTCGCCCATCACGGGGGCTTCGATCTCAAGCTCAAAGCTAAAGGCGACCTGGACGTCGATCAGCATCACACTGTCGAAGACGTAGGCATCGTCCTCGGCCAGGCCTTTGACAAGGCCCTCGGCACCAAGCGCGGCATCCTGCGTGCCGGATATTTCCTCATGCCCATGGACGAAACCATGGGAATGGCCGCCGTCGATTTCTGCGGACGCACCGCCGCCGTAATCGACACGAAGGTCCGCACGCGCCTGGTCGGAGATCTCCAATCCGAGTTGGTCGACGACTTTTTCGAGGGCTTCGCCCGCGGCGCGCGCGCCAACGTTCACGCCCGCGTGCTCTACGGCCGCTCCAGCCATCACAAGATCGAATCCCTGTTTAAAGCCTTCGCCCGCGCTCTGCGCGCCGCCTGCTGGCGCGATCCTCAGATGGTCCGCCTGCTTCCCAGCACCAAAGGAGTTCTCTGATGATCGCCGTCGTTGACTACGGAGCCGGCAATCTCGTATCCGTTAAAAAAGCGCTCGACTGGCTCGGACAGGATTGCGCTGTCACCTCCGATCCCGCCGAAGTTCGCCGCGCCCGCAAGATCGTCCTGCCCGGCGTGGGCCACTTCGCTTCGACCGCCTCATTGGGAAGGTCAGGCCTGCAAACCGCCATCTCCGAAGGCATCTCGCGGAAAGTTCCCTTCCTCGGCATCTGCGTCGGCATGCAATGGATGTTCTCCGGCAGCGAGGAATCGCCCGAAACCCGCGGCCTGGACCTGTTTCCGGGCACTTGCGCTCGTTTCCCCCAGACCGTGAAGTCTCCCCACGTTGGCTGGAACCAACTCGAAATCGCCGCAACCTCTCGTCTGTTCCGTGGATTGCCGCCATCTCCCTTCGTCTACTTCACGCACTCCTATCACGCGCCTCTCAACGGCACCACGGTTGCAAGTTGCGAATACGGAGAAAAGTTCTCGGCAGCGATCGAGCGCGATCTTCTATTCGGGGTTCAGTTTCACCCTGAAAAATCCGGCGAGACCGGACTAAAACTCCTCGCCAACTTTTGCGCGATCTGACATGTTGACCAAACGCATCATCGCCTGCCTCGATGTCGACGACGGCCGCGTCGTCAAAGGCGTTCGGTTCGTCAACTTGCGCGATGCCGGTGACCCCGCCGAACTCGCGAAGCGTCACAGCGATTCCGGCGCCGATGAGATCGTTCTCCTCGACATCTCCGCCGCCCACCAGCGCCGCGCCACCCTGCTAGACACCGTTCGCCGGACCGCCAAACAGCTATTCATCCCCTTCACCGTGGGTGGTGGCATTCGAACTTTGCCGGAAGCCGCCTCCGTTTTCTCAGCGGGCGCCGATAAGATCAGCATCAACTCCTCCGCCCTCGCCGATCCCACCCTGATCACGCAAATTGCCGAACGTTTCGGCTCGCAAGCCGTCGTCGTCGCCATCGATGCCAAACGCCACAACGACTCCTGGCAGGCTTTCACCCACGGAGGCCGCGTTTCCGCGAATCGCGATGCCGTGGAATGGGCCCTGGAGGCCGAATCCCGCGGCGCCGGAGAAATCCTCCTAACCTCGATGGACCGCGACGGCACCGCCTGCGGCTTCGATTGTGACTTGACTCGCGCCATTGCCGATCGCCTTCACATTCCGGTCATCGCCTCCGGAGGTGCCGGCGGCGCCGCGCACTTCTTCGAAGTCTTCCGCGAAGGTCACGCCGACGCCGCACTCGCCGCTTCCATTTTCCACTACGGCATCAGCTCAATCGGCGATCTCAAACAGCATCTTCTCGCCCGGAACATTCCCGTGAGGTGGCCGTGCTGATCCCCTCGATTGACTTGATGGAAGGCAAGGTCGTCCAATTGGTCCAGGGCAGCCGCAAGGCCCTGGAGTTCGACGATCTTCAACACTGGATCGATCGCTTCTCGAAATATCCGGTCGTGCAGGTCATCGACCTCAATGCCGCCATGGGCCGCGGCAACAATCAGAATCTGGTCCGCACGATTGCCCGTCAGGTCCCCTGCCAGGTCGGCGGAGGCATCCGCTCGATCGATTCTGCCCGCGCCACACTGGATCTCGGAGCCCATCGCGTGATTCTCGGCTCGTCTCTCATCTCGCAAGGAGCAATCAACGTTGCCTTCGCCCGCGATCTCTCTGCCCGACTCGGCCCCGAGAAACTCGTCTTCGCTGTCGATTCCCGCGGCGGCTACGTCTCCATCAAAGGCTGGCAGGAATCTACTCTCATTAAGGCCGCTGACATGATCCGCGCTCTCGATCCTTTCTGCACCGCTTTTCTCTATACCAATATCGACACCGAAGGACTACTCCAGGGAATCCCACTCGACATTGTTCGAGAGCTGCGTCAAGCCACCTCGCGCCGCCTGATCGCCGCCGGAGGCATTCGCAGCCAAGAAGAAGTTGATGCCCTCGACGCCATCGGGGTCGATGCGGTAGTAGGCATGGCAATCTATCGGAATCTCATCCCGGCCTAAGCCTCCCTCTGCGGATATTGGCGAGCCGCCAGTTCCAAGAGCCGTCTGGGCCGTTCGATGGTGGCAATATCCCGGGAAGGGCGCGGCTTTGGACGCGCCGTGAAGAAGGTTTTAGGGGTAGAGCGGTGCTTCAGCGCCGCGTCAGATCCAATAGGGACTCGGGCTTTAGCCCCCGAGGTTTTGGTCGAGGCTTCGATTCAGGTTGGCCATCGCAGCCTTCACTTCGCCGCAGCCACTGACTGAACCTCAATCACGCCGCCGTTCTCCTCGCCCTTCACTTGTGCGCGCGCCTGCTGACTGGCAAGTTTATCGAGAGTCTCGGCCACCGATTGATCTTTGAAATTCAATACGAACACCTTCTCGCCGACCACCAGGTCATACTTCGATCCCCTCTGGATGCAGGTGCGAAGACAGGAAACATCATCGCCATCCATCGTGTGTTTCACGCCGCACACCGCATCCCCAACGATGCCGGTGTAGGTTTGAAGCTTCGCGCCAAACGCCGAAGATGCGGCGAGCGCCACAGCCAAAACAATCCCACCGGCATACACACTCCACTTGACCGTACCAACTCTCATGTACCCTTTCTCCCTTGAGCCCTAAGCGATGATGTCGTGAATCACTTCCCCTGAAACGTCAGTCAGCCGGAAATCGCGCCCGCTGTAGCGATACGTCAGCTTCGTGTGATCGATTCCCAGCAGGTACAGAATCGTGGCATGGATATCGTGCACGTGTACCGGCTTCTCCACGGCCTTCCATCCGAAATCATCCGTCGCGCCGTAGGTCATACCGCCCTTGATGCCACCACCCGCCAGCCACATCGTGAATCCATGTGGATTGTGATCGCGGCCGTTGTGCGTCTGCCCGCCCATAAAGCCGCTGCCCATCTCCACCACTGGAGTGCGCCCGAACTCTGAGCCGCAAACAATCAGTGTCTCGTCAAACAGTCCGCGTGACTTCAAGTCCTTGATCAGTGCCGCAAACGGCTGATCCGAATCGTGCGCTGTCTTGCGATGCAGCTGAATATCGAAGTGATGATCCCAGGGATCACCCTTAGCGTAATACACCTGCACCATGCGCACCCCGCGCTCCACCAGTCGCGCCGCCGTCAAACATCCGCGAGCCGTGCTGCCTTCTCCATACAGTTTCTGCACCGCATCGGTTTCCTTGCGGACGTCGAAGACGTCGGGAGCCTCTGTCTGCATCCGGTACGCCGTCTCCAGCGCCGAGATCGTCGCCTCCAGTTGCGGATCATGAGCCTTCGTCGCACTCATGTTCAACTGGTCCAGCTGGGTAATCAGATCCAGCTCTTTCTTCTGCTGGTTCAGATCGAACATCTCGTTGTGAATGTTCGGAATCAGTTTTTGCGGATCGAACTCCTTTGCGTGCGCATCATCGGTCACGTAGGTGCCCTGATACATCGGCGGCAAGAACGCCGAATTCCACAGCGGAGGCCCCACGGTCGTCGGTACATCCGGGCACAACACCACAAAGCTCGGCAGGTTCTTGTTCTGTGTCCCCAGACCGTACGTGACCCACGATCCCATCGACGGCCGCCCCGCGACATTTGCCCCGCTATTCATCATGATCAGGGCCGGCTCGTGATTCGGGATCTCCGTGTAAACCGACCGCACCACGCAGATGTCATCAATGCACTCGCCTATGTACGGAAAGAGTTCGCTGACCTCGGTACCGCTCTTGCCGTATTTCTTGAAGTTGAAGGGCGACTTCATCAGCCCGCCCGTCTTACGCTCGTGTTGCGGTGTCTCCCCCGGCATTGGCTGCCCGTGATATTTCTCAAGCATCGGTTTGGGATCGAAGCTGTCGACCTGCGAAAGTCCGCCATTCATGAACAGAAAAATCACGTGCTTCGCCTTCGGCTTAAATTTTGGATCCTGAATCATCCACGGACTCGGCGCAGCACTCTCCGCCGCGTGCGCAAACGTATCCGCAATGAGCGACGCAAAGCTCAGCATGCCGAACCCTGCTCCCATTTTGCAGAGGGCTTCGCGACGAGTAACTGGCCTCGGAGTCGGAATGTGGATCATGAGTCCTCCTCAGTTCGAAATCCCTTCACTTCACCACTCAATCGACAAATTCGAATTCGTTCGCGCTCAGCAACGCGCGCGTATATTCTTTCCACGCCGTCACCGGTTCGCCATTCACGTTGTTCCCCGGCTTTTCCGGCGTCGTGCTCAGGAAACGCAACCCGATCTCCACCTCGAGCTTCGACGGCGCCCTTCCATACAGCAGTCGGTAGACCTCCGCGATCCGCGTTTCATCGCTTCCTTTCGCAAACACTCGCTCCGCCAGTTTCCCCGCCTGTTCGTAAACAAAATCGTTGTTCATGAAGTACAGCCGCTGCACCGGTACGTTGGTTGAGAAACGCTGCTCTGCCGTAAAACTGGGGTTCGGAAAATCAAATACCTGCAGATAATTGTTCAGCCGAAAACGGCTCACTTTGCTGTAGACCGTCCGGCGCTTGTTTTCAGGACCAAAATCCTTCGACGGCCCACCTACGTCCTTCAGATCGAGATCGCCCGACACAAAGAGCATCGAATCGCGAATCGATTCCGCGTCCAACCGCTGCCGGTTGAAGTGCGAATAGTACCGGTTGTTCCCATCCTTCTCGTGCGCCTCTTTCGATTCATCCGCGCTCGTCTGGTAAGCCGCCGACAACATGATCTCGCGCTGCAATTTCTTCAGCGAGAATCCGTTCGCTCGAAATCGGGCAGCCAGATATTCCAGCAGCTCTGGATTCGTAGGCCTCTCTCCCGCAACTCCAAAATTGTCAGGAGTATTTACGATGCCCGTCCCGAAGTGCCACTTCCAGACTCGATTGACGAATACCCGGCTCGCCAGCGGACTGTCGATAATGTCATTCGCTAACTGCAAGCGCCCGCTGCCCTCCATAAACGGCAAAGACTGTTCCGGACTCAACACCGCCAGGAACCGGCGCGGCACTTCTTCTCCCAGATTGTGAGGATTGCCCCGCTGGTTGACCGCTATGTTCACTGGCTTGGGCTTGTCGCTCAGCCCGTGGACGAACGGATAACGAGGCTCGAGAGACTTCTTCAGCGCCTCGAGTTCCTTCTCCATGCTTGTGATGTAGTCCCGCCACTCCGCATTGAGCCTTCTCTTCAGCCCCCACTCATAAAACACAAACAGGCCCGGAGTAAATTTGTCCTCCTCGGAGTTAAGTGAAAACATGAACAGATCCACCCACAGGCTTGCCTGTTCCGTCGGCAGGGTCTTCAGTTCAAGACTGCAGCCTGGGCAGAACTGATCGTCCGTCTCAAATTCGTTGGGAAGCGCGTCTCGCCGGGACCGCTTTTTCACATCGCTTTTCGCCTTGATAACGTCGTTCTGTTCTTTGATCCCCCGCTGCGCCGTTTCCACGCGTAACACCAGATCCTGGAAGGCATCGGCGAGCGCCTTCGCCTCATCCTCCTCTTTCCCGCCAGCCGCAATCATCGCCTGCCAGTCCTTCAGGTACGGATAAAACTTCGGCGGCTGCGCCAGGAACTTCACCCAGCGTCCCAGCATCTCCGGATCGATATGATCTTGTTCCGCAGCCTCATCGATTGTGGCTTTCGGCTTCCCCGTCACCCGCCACGCCGCCACCATGTACTGCGATGTCTGGCTCGCAAGGATGTCGGCGAGTTGGTCCTTCTCGGCCTTCGTGAATTCGTCCAGCTCTTCTTCCAGATCGAGGTACTTCTGCTCCTTCTCTTTCCACGATGCCACCTGGGCGTCCGATGCCAGCGGATACTCTCTGTAAGTCGAACTGGCAAACACCCCAGCCAGCGCATAATAATCCTTCTGTGAAATCGGATCGTACTTATGATTGTGACAACGCGCGCACGCCACCGTTAGACCGAGCAACCCGCGCGAAACCGCGTCAATCCTTTCGTTCCGCTCATCCGCCCGCCCCTGCACCGGTTCCGCCTGATCCCACAGCCACGGCCCGCCTCCGAGAAACGCGGTTCCAGGCAGCACATCATTCAGATTTTTCTCCCCGCTCAAGTCTCCTGCCAGCTGATAGCGCACGAACTTGTCATAAGGGAGATCGTTGTTGAATGCCTTGATGACCCAATCGCGATACACGTACGCGCCGTTGAACGGCATGTATCCGCGGCCCTTCGGATCCAGCCCGCGCACATCATCTTCCGCGTACCGCGCCACATCGAGCCAGTGCCGCCCCCAGCGCTCCCCGTAGCGCGGCGAAGCCAGCAACCGGTCCACCACTTTCGCGAACGCATTCGGCGACTTGTCCTTCTCAAATGCTTCAATCTCCTGCGGAGTCGGTGGCAGCCCCGTGAGATCGAATGTAGCGCGCCGGATCAATGTGCGCCGGTCGGCCTCTGGCGATGGCGCGATTCCCTGTATCTCCATTTTTGCCAATACAAATCGGTCGATATCCGTTTTCGACCAGCGCGCATTTTTTACCACCGGTGTCGCCGGCACCTTGATCGGTTGGAATGACCAGAACGCTCGCTGCTCCGGTGTGATCTTGAAGGGCGCTCCCAAGGCAATGACGGGCTTTGACTGCGGCCACGGAGCCCCCATCCTCACCCACTCTGCCAGGTTCTGCACATCCTCCGCAGGAAGCCTCCCGCCCTTCGGCATCTTCAAGTCGCCCGTTTGCCGCACCGCCTGAATCAACAGGCTCTTCTCCGGATCGTTCGGAACAATGGCCGGCCCTCTGTGCCCACCCTGCAGCAGCGTCTCCCGTGAAAACACGCGCAAGCCCGATGTAGCGGTGTCCCCATGACATTGGGAACAAATATTCGCGAAGATCGGACGGATCTTGGTCTCGAAGAAATCCTCACCCACCGAAGAAGCCGCTGCGGCCGCGCTCACCGCCGGAATCACCGGCTTGGCATGGTCCTGCGGATCCCACGGCGCGCCCATCTTCACCCACGCAATCAGGTCCGCGATCTCCTGATCCTCGAGCCTGCTGTCCTTCGGCATCTTCAGTTCGCCGGTCTGGCGCACCGCCTGAATGAGCAGACTGTTATCGGGATCGCCCGGCACAATCGCCGCCCCTCGTTTGCCCCCCTCGAGGATCGCCTCTCGCGAATCCACGCGGAAGTGGCTGTTGGGCATGTCAGTGTGGCATTTGTAACACTTTTGACTAAGAATGGGCCTGATCTTCTCGACGTAAAACCGCTGCCCTTCATTGAGCGGAGTCTCGTCCGCAGCGAGCAGCGTCCCACTCAGCGTGGGCAACACGCACCCCAACACCAGCGTTCCGGCAGTCAGAAGAATGGATTTCATCATGTCAGTCCGGGGATGAAAGACCGGCAATTTCAATTACGACAGACCCACACGTCTCCGCGTCTCACTCCGATAGCGGCCAACTGAATGGTCCCAATACTGACGTATACCAGGGGGGAAGGCAATCAATTTTACTCCATCTTTCGAATTAAAGAAGCAAATGCTGTTTCATTTCTAAGACGAATCGCAATGATGGATCGTAATAATCAATCCCACGCCACTGCGCCTGTGATATCAATCTGGATGCGCGATCCGGGGTCTCAACGCCAACTTAACAATCCCGCGACGTTCACAGCACCAACCATGGCCATGCATCCATTCCCTCGCCATTGCATTTTCGCGTTTTACCTCGCTCTACTCGCCGGTACGATACAAGCGCAAGCACCTTCAAATCCCCCTCGCCCCGGCATAAGCACTCCCGGCGTTCGCCGATCCATGACCGACGTCCACCCACAGGCAACCTTCAATGTTGACGGACAGCCCGATTGGATGGTCGTCACCGACGACGCCGTCTGGGTCACCAGCTCAAACGTGAACCATGTCGTACGTCTCGACGCAAAGACGAACCGCCCCACCACGATTGTCACCATTCGCAAGCCCTGCTCCGGCCTCGCCGCGGGTTTCGGCAGCATATGGGTCCCGAGTTGCGGCGTCCACAGCCTGGTTCGCTTTGATCCTCATACTGGCAGGATTCAAGCGGAAATCCTCGTCGGACCCGCGGACTCAGAGGGTGGAATCACCATCGGCGCCGGCAGTGTCTGGATGGCCAGCGACAAGAAAGGCGTGCTCGCGCGCATCGATCCGCAGACAAATAAAGTCGCTGCCGAAATCACCATCCCCTCCGGCTCGTTCGCTCCCGCCTTCGCAGACGACGCCGTCTGGATCACCTCGACCGAGCACAACCTGCTTACTCACGTCGACCCGCAATCGAACCAGGTCGTAACCTCAATCCCCATCGGCCCGCAGCCTCGATTTCTAACCACCGGCGCCGGCTCGGTCTGGACACTCAATCAAGGCGACGGCACGATCTCCCGCGTAGACACGAAAACTAACAAACTAGTCGCCACCATCGAGGCCGGTATTCCCGGCACGGGCGGAGAAATCGCATTTGGAGAAGGATCGGTCTGGGCTACGGTTTTCCAGATTCCGATGTCGCGAATTGATCCCGTGACCAACCTAGTGGTGCAGCAATGGACAGGAGTTGGGGGCGACAGCATCCGCGTCGGCCACGGATCTATCTGGCTGACCGATATTGCTCACGGCAAGGTCTGGAGACTTGATCCGAAACTGCAATAGCTAGCAGGCGGCTGAAGAATGCTGGCGAGCTTGATTTGAAAGGGGTACGGGGCACTGCTCAGCGGGCCATGTTCTCTTCCCCGCCCGCATCCTTCTTATCATCTTCTTTCGGAGCCGGAGGCTTGAACTTCCCCGCCAGCACATCTTCCAGGGTCACTCGCACTTGCGGAGCATTCGGCAGAATATGCGGCTCAAATCGCGCGACAACTTTCCCCGTGCGATCGACCACAAATTTCGTGTAGCTCCAGTGAACGTCCCCCCCGGTCGATGCCTTCTTGTCCCCCGTCAGGAACGCATAAAGGGCCGACTGGTCCTTCCCGCGCACCGACATCCGTGCAAACACGGGAAAGCCCAGCTGCAGATCCTTGGTGTACACCTTCTGTACGTCCGCATCCGTTCCAGGTTCCTGTGCGCCAAAGTCATTCGACGGAACCCCCACGACCACCAGTCCCTGATCCTTGTAGTTCTTCTGGATTTCATCGAGCATCGCGTTCTGCGCGTTAAAAATCGACTGTCTGGCCAGATTGACAATCAGCAGCACCTTCCCTTTGTACGCAGACAGTGAAACTTCCTTCCCGTTCAGATCCACCAGCGCGTAGTCGTAAACAGTCTTCGCCGGCTTCTCGGCAGCAAACAAGCCCCCAACGCCGAGCGAAAACCAATACGCAACCAATAGAAGACGCGACCTAATCACAGTCTTGACCCATCAGGGTACCCCACCCTTGTTTCGCTTTGTGCGACGGGGTTGGGGATTTTGACTTTCGCAAGATGTGGATGAGCGACAAACCGAAAGGCGCTGTCTCGGAATAAGACACCCAAAGGAAATTGATCTCAGTTTCAAAAAGGTTGTCCCCATCGCAAGTCACTCGTGCGAATGATCCCACATTTTAGCTTTCTCTTCCTTCTGCCGCTGCTCAAATTTCTTCATCGCCTCCGGAGGCATGAACTCGTCCCCAACCGGCCATACCGTGAAATCCCGCATCGCCATCCGCCGCCCCGTGCCGTGCATCAACACCAACGCCTCTTCCAGCTCCAGCAGCGACCCGCGCGACAACGCCAACTCGTGCTCGTTCGGTTGATACATCGTCCCCACCGGATAATCGAGAAATGGCGTGCTCGACTGCTCAATGTGATTGCCCAATATGTGTGAGACCGGCTTGTCCGCCGTAAACCGTACCATTCGTTCCGTGCTCGCCTGAAAAGCAGCGAAGTCGTGTACATACAACCGCCCAGGATACAGGCTGTCGCCAGCCAGCAGTATCGCCGTGTTGCGATCGTACAGCGCCACGCTCACATCGCTGTGGCCTGGAATCGGAATCAGATCGATCACCCGTCCACCCAGATCCACGTGCCCAATATCGGTCGGCCAATGCTCGATTCCCCAGAACCGCTTCGTCGCCTCCAAATTCGCCGGCACGAACTCCACAGGCATCGCCGGATCATGCATCGCCTGCACCTCCGCATCTCCCGCCATGTGATCGTCATGCGGATGCGAGTGCACGACGATCAGCGGAACGCTCGTCCGCCCATTGCGCGCCAGCCAGTTCCTCACCGTCATCCGAAGGCTGGGAGCAAGATTCCCATTCCTCGAACCAGTATCCATCAGCAGAGCTTTGTCTTTTCCAAAGAATAGAAAGATGAAAGGCTTCTCGAAGTCCGTGCACGGTGACTGCCTCAGGATATAGAGATTCGGATTGTACTCATGCACCTGCCACTCCGGAATCTCCATGCATTTCGCCCCCTGCGAGAACCACCGCGCCGGCAGCGCGCCGCGCTCAATCAATCCCCCATCAGGCTGCGGCAACTGCCCCCATAGACAGCATGTAAAAACACACAAGCTCCCCCAAACCAACCACACTCTATGCATTAAGTGACCCCAACCGTAGATTGAATTCGCCAGACCAGGGTCACCACCCTTCTCGCGCCTTTTACGAGAGGGTGGGGTTTTTGACTTTGTTCGCCCCCCTCTGGGCCCCCCTGTGTCCTCTGTGGTGAATAGATCTTAAAAGCTATACCGCAACCCCAACTGCATTCTCCTGGCTTCCACCAGCTGTTTGCTGTAGATACCAAACGAACTCGCCCCACCAAACGGATTATTCTGCACGCTGTGCGGATCGAACCGCACCGCGTTGGTGGTATTGAAAACATCCCACTGAAACTTCAAGGTCTGCCCCTCAACGATTCGAAACTCCTTCGTGACACTGCCATCGATGGAGAAGTACCCATCGCCGCGGAATATATTCCTCTGCCCTGAAACCCCGGCGAATGGAGGAGTGCTGCTCGCCGCATAAGCCGCAGACGGATCCGAAAATGCATTCGGTGCGCCGTTGATGATGTGGTGGCCCCCCGAGGCAACGCTTCCCGTCACCAGCGCAAAGCTCTGCGTGGCCCAGTCTGTCCCCCATCCCATTCCGTCCACCCCCGAGAATGGTAAACCACTCGTCCAGTGCACTAACCCTGCAACATCCCACCCGCCGACGAATGCGTTCAAGATGGCATTCGACGTCGATATGAACTTCGCTCCCTTCCCAAACGGCAGCAGGTAATTGAAGCTGCCTGTGATGGCGTGCCGTGTATCGAAATCCGAGACGCCGCGGTTTCCTTTGATATTCCAGGCATTCACGATGCTGCTGAAAGTTTGGTTCTTGTTGTAATCGGTGCGCTCGGAGTCCGATCCCAAATCGATCGACTTGCCGAACACGTAGTTCATCTGGAACTGCAACCCATGCACCATCGAGTGACGCAAGGACAGCTGCATCGAATGGTAGCTGCTCGTACCCACCGACGCCCACGCATACAGCGATGAATACTGCGGATCGAAGTACCGGTTCAACGGCCCGGGCGTGAATCCGGATCCAGGGTAAAAAGATCCCGTATCCAGGCTGTAAAGCGGGAACGTCTCGTTGCCGACGATACTCTGCCCCCACAGGCTCCCGTAGATATTCTGCGTCGCCGTCATCCCGTTCCCGACCAGGTTCGGAAACATATTCTCCCAGTAAGGAATGGTCGGCATCGAGGAAGTCGGCACGTTCGCCAAAGCTGCCGACGACATCAACTGGGCAGCCTTGAAATAGTCCATACCACTTTTCGGATCCACCAGGTCCAGCGCCGTGGCCACGTCAAGATTCTGCAGCAACCGCTTTCCCAGCCGTCCAACATACGCCGCTTCAATCGTCCACGCGTTCGAGATCTGGCGCTGAATTGAGAAATCCATCACGTGCGCATAGGGCGTCTTTACGCGGTTATCCACTCCCCACGACAACGCCTCGATATTGGCTGGAGTGACAGGAAATGTGGTCTCCGGCGCGACGGTTGGAATAATCTGCGTCGGAACCGAACTTGGAGACGCGAATCGTGGCGCCTGATCGGTCGTCAAATCAATCGGGCTGTTCACGCGCGACGACAAACCGTACGCACCATTCGCGTCGAAGGTGTTGATGATTCCTTCGCCAAAATGATCGTAGTAGATCCCATAGCCGGCGCGAATCGATGTCATCCCTTCGCCAAACAGTGTGCCTAACAACCCAGGCATGTGAGAGGGCGCGTAAGCAATCGCGAACCGCGGCGCGAAATCTTTTTTGTCGGCCGCCCACATTCCCGGAGCGTGATTCGCACGGCCGGCACCCGCAAAAGCAATCTCCGGCTGATTCGTGATGCCCTGAGCCATGCCACTCGCCCGATTGTGGAACCACTCGTCCAGACCGTTCACCGGCGCGACTTCCTGTCCATTTACTTCGTATGGCGTTTGCAGGTAGGTGTAGCGCAGCCCGTACGTAACCGTCAGACTGCGCGTCGCCTTCCAGCTGTCCTGCAGGTAGATTTCGAACTCATTGGATTTGTAACTACGCGTGAGAGGCAAGCCGTGTCCAATCGACGTGAGGCTGTTGCCCGCCGACTTGTAGTTGAAATACTCTGTCGCCACCGGGATGATGCCCGCGGCCGCTGCCATCGCGTTGCTGTAAGCAGTGTCGAAACCCCCGTCAATCGCGGGAATCCCGAGTTGCGGAAAAGCTGACGCGTCCAGGTCTTGTCCGGTATTCGCGAGCGAACCCATTCCCAGGCTGTAGTACTGTACCTGCGCATTGTTGAACGCGGTCGAGTTGGTCTGAAAGTTATTGTGGATCAGACGAAAGTTGAAGCCACCCTGAATCGTGTGATTCCTCTTCGTCCAGCTCACATCGTCCACAATGTTGTGCAACGGAATGTTGACGACCAGGGACGGGGTGATTGCCGTCAAAGGATTGATATTCGCGAAGTCGACATAGTCCCCGGTTAACGCGCCCCGGTTCGAAAATCCCTCCCGGATATATCCATAGCGCAGATTATTGACCAGGTTATTCGTCAGCATCCACGTATGACCGACGGCAAATCCCTTGTTATTGCTGTAGGTCTTGCTGCTTGGACTAGCGCCTGGATACGTCACAGCTCCTGTCAGGTTGTCACTCTCCAGATTCCCGCGGCCGAATATCCTCTGCTTGGCGGTAGCGTTGTAGTCGAGCTTGACGAGATTAGTGATGTTCGATTGCGGCATTGGCGACGAGAACGTGTACGACCCAAAGTTGTATCCGTCCCCTAAAAGATTCCCGTTCGCTTCCGGTAGAGTTGAGAAGTATTGCACTGCCGCAGGATCGACGCCAGCTCCCAGTGGACAAGTACCCTCCCCCGAACAATGCGGATCCATTTGCGAAATGATCGAAGGAGTCAGCGTGGTCGTCCCTCCGTTGACATTGGCGTAAGTGAGATACCCCTGCCGTAATCCCGGACTCGAAGATGTCCCTGAAGGAACTTCATTCACCACCTGCTGGTTCTGCGCAATTTTGTCGGCTTCGTAACTGGCAAAGTAAAACAGTTTGTCCTTCTTGATCGGACCGCCAATCGAAGCCCCAAACGTATTCCGCAGATATTTCCCCGGTACGTTCGGCTCACCGGTTTGCAGTTCTGCCTGTTTGTTGAACCAGTCATTCGCCACGGTATTGGTCGGCCGGTAATACTCATACGCGCTCCCGTGAATGCTGTTGCTCCCGCTCCGTGTCACTACCGCAACCTGTGCACCAGACGAGCGTCCCGAATCCGCGTTCGAACTGCTCGTCACCACGCGGAATTCGTCCACCGAATCGCGCGTCGGACGCAGAACTCCGGTGAACGCATATCCCCGAGTCTGCGTGTTGTTGTCAATGCCGTCGAGCGTCAGGTTGCTTTGATCCGACCGTGCGCCGTTTACGGCGCCGGCGCGGCTGTCAGAGTCCATCGTTATGGTTGCTTGATCTCCCAGCGACAATACTCCCGCCTGCAACGACAGCAAAGAGAACACATTGTTCCCCTGAAAAGGCAGAGTCTGAATTTGCGTCTGATTGAACGGCGTTCCAATCGTCGCGTCGATCGCATTCAGCGCCGACGTGTCCGACGTGACATCCACCATCGTCGTGCTGCTTCCAACCTTAAGCGCGATATTGATCGTTGCCGGCTGATTCACCAGCAACACTGCCCGCTCCGTCTGCTCGTTAAATCCTTGCGCACAAATCTTGATCAGATAGACCCCCGGCGGAATCTGCTGGAAGCTGTACGCCCCCTTGGCATCCGTCTGGTGAGTTTGCGAGAACCCAATTGAAGCTTCAGCGATCGTCACGTCCACATTCGGAACCAGCGCCCCGGTTGGATCAGAAACCTCTCCTCGCAGCGAGGTTGTGGCGGTTTGCGCCAACGCCACGTTGGCAACGCACACACACACAATTGCGATCAACCAACTCCGGCAGGCTACCCCAAGTCTCATGACCTTCCTCACGCAACTCATTTTGCAGGTCCTCCTTAACTCAAAACTCACGCCCGTCCAGTGCTGCCCCGCCTGAAGACACTCCGCCCCTCGCAG
The DNA here is from genome assembly GCA_963836945.1 of uncultured Acidobacteriota bacterium. Lineage (GTDB taxonomy): Bacteria > Acidobacteriota > Terriglobia > Terriglobales > Acidobacteriaceae > Sulfotelmatobacter. The sequence goes on along the minus strand of CAWILL010000008.1, from coordinate 268,739 downwards.
CTTTCGCCGCCAAAACTCACTCAGACCTTTTAGGGACGCTCACGCCCGGAACAGCGTGGTTCCGGAAGCTTATACACGGACGACAGCACTCACACTAGTGTGTTGCATCCTCTACGATGTGTTTCGGGATTGTCAAAGCCAATGTTTCGATGCGACAGATAAAAGTCGTCGATTGGTTACTCAGAAGGGGAAAACTCGTTTCCGAAATCGATTTCGCATGCGCTGCACACCCCGCAGAATGTGGCTGGTGCACAGACCCGCAAGCGCGCGCCAAACCGTCGATCCATCGGCCCAGCCTCAAACCCAGACTTGAACATTCCAATACCTCTGTAAGAAAGCCGTTACTCTACGAACGATTTATTCGCGGCGTGGCACTACTCTCATCGAACATTGGCGGCTGGCACGATCACCAACTTCTCTTTTGGAAGCGCGTCAAGCGTCGCCTTGTCGATGTTAAGGTGAGCCATCACAAGTTCAGGTGGCGTGTGCGATAACCACTCTGAAAGCGACAGATCCTGATAGAAGCTACTCTTGAACATCTCCAGAAACCGCAAATCGGTATCGCCCGTGTTCTCGATGTAATGAGGCAGGGTCTGCTGCACGTAACCCACGTCGCCGGCTTCGAAATCTGCAGTCCGAGCGCGCGATCCGGTGGCGAACACCGTCATTCGTCCCTTGCCGCTGATGTAGTATTGCCACTCGTCGGCGTTGGGATGCCAGTGAAGTTCACGCATACCTCCCGGGTGCACGGTTACGATCGCCGCCGCGATCGTGGTCGACGCTTTAAAGAGGCTGGAATCGATGATGCGCACCTCTCCTCCTTTGGTGCGCTGGGTAACCGGCTGTTGCGTGAGGCGAAAAGCAAAATCCAGAGCGGATGGGCCCATTGCGCCTGCGGCCGCACGCTGATCGGCGGCTAACGCTGGTGGAAGTTCCGACTGGAAGATGAACAGTTCCTCGGTCTGCAACTTGTTCAGAGCCTGCGTGGCAACTCCGAAGTTTTTGGCCAGTACTTCCCTTGGCGTGTGCGCCATCCACTCGGAAAGCAGCACGGTGGCATATTCCGAAAAATTTCCGTCATCGAATACCAGCAGGAACTCGGCGCCATCCGGGGCCAGCCCCTGAATGGAGTGCGGAATCCCAGTGGGAAAGTACCAAAGGTCGCCTTCGTTCACGTCCGCTACAAAGCTCTTGCCATTCGCGTCAATCGCGGTGATTCGCGCGCTTCCATAAAGCATGAAGGCCCACTCGGCAGCGGCATGCCAGTGCAATTCCCGAATACCGCCGGCGGTGAGCCGCATGTCGACCCCAGCTATCGCTTTCGAGACTGGCAACTCACGCACCGTCACCTCGCGAGACCATCCTCCCTGGTGAAGGCGCTTGTGCGAGAGCGAGAAGGGATACTTAAACACCGGCACCGATCCTGCGTCGGTGACGGGGGGCACGACTGAACTAGGGTTCTGCGCATCGAGGGAATTGTTCGTCGGGCCAGGATCGCTCTTGCTTTTATCACTCACCTTGCGAGCACTCTCCGGTGTTTGCTCAGTCGCCCCGACACCGGAGAGAGCGCCTACCGCCGTCGCCAGAGCGGTTGAACTCGCCAGGAATTTGCGGCGCGATACTTTGCCTTTTCCATTCGTCAGCCCAGATCTCATTATTTCTTGTCCCCTTCCAGGAAGTGTGCTGCCCGGATTTCACATGGCATAAGATTACGCGCTACTATTACTTGCTTGCGACTCAAAAAACAATCCAATCCGAAGCGCATTGCCAGGCCAAAGAGTGTGCGGTTTCTCACTGTGGGACAGACCGCGCGAATTCTGGGAATCAGTTCCTCCACATTGCGCCTTTGGGAAAGCGTGGGCCTTGTAACTCCGGCGCGAAGTGCGGGAAGTTACCGTCTCTATACTCCTGAACTGCTCGATGTCCTGAAACGAATCAAGTACCTGCGCGACGTCAAGAAATTGAATGTCCCCGGAATAAAAGAAGCTCTCGGGACAGATCCACCTCTTAACCAGTCGACGCATACGGTCAATCCCACTCCGGACCTGGGTGACAAGCTTCGCCGGCTTCGAAAGAAAAGAGGACTCACTGTAACGGACGCGGCGCACCAGACCCACATTTCCGCAGGCTTCCTCAGTGCCATCGAACTCTCTCGGGCAAACCCTTCCGTGGCCACAATTTACCGATTGGCGGCGGCCTATGGCACCACCGTTTTGGAACTCTACGACTTGCCTGCGCAATCCAATCGTGTGATTCGGCCCCGCAATCGCAAGAGCCTGGAAACGAAGTCGGGCGTCCGCATGGAACTGCTCTCGACCGGCACCAAGATGCTCGAATCCATGCTGATTCGGGTTCCGCCCGGAACCGGGAGCGACGGCACGTACATGCATCAGGGCGAAGACTTCCTTTATATGCTCGAAGGCACACTGGAAGTGTGGCTGGATGAAGTCGAATGTCACATTCTGGAGCAAGGCGACAGTTTCTGGTTCGAGAGCAACCGCGGCCATCGCTGGTTCAACCCGACCAACAAGCGGGCCGCGGTTCTATGGGTGAACACCCCGCCGACGTTCTGAGTTCCCACGGTTCTTTCCTGCTTCAGAAACTGAATCTCAGAGAGAATTGTTGGACCCGAGGGACGGTTAGAGTCCTCCGATAGAGGCCGAAGGCCAAGCCGCCGTCATCGGACCCATTGTCAAGCGATGTGTTCGTATTTGTGTCGAAGCGGACCGAGTCGGCTACATTGAAGACCTCCCAGGCAAACTTCAGGCTCATGTCTTCGCGGATCTTCCAGCTTTTCGCCAGCCCCATATCCATTCCGAAATAACCTTGACCTCGGAAATTGTTTCGACTGCCTGCCTCCCCGGGATAAGCGAAACGCATGGCAGTAAGCGTCGCGGGAATTCCCGAACTGGGCAGCACTCCGGTCACGACCGGGTTTGTATTGAGGGTTCCGCCGCCGGCGAACGCGTAGGGACTTCCCCTCGCCATGAAAAGCCCTGATTTGATCGGGGCAGTTTGGACGAGGTTGCTATTGAAGAGGAAATTCTGGGTAAATCCGTGGTTATCGATCACGCTAAACGGAAAGGCGCCGCTCCAGCGATTCAGCCCTGAGAGCTGCCAGCCGCCGATCCATGCATCTAGCAAGCCGCCGGCACTACCGGCAAAGGTTTTGCCGCGCCCGAATGGCAGTTCGTAGACCCAGTCCAATGTGATTACGTGACGCAGGTCAAAGTCTGAGGGCGCCCGATTCAGTCCAGGATTCCACGGATTCGCAATGTAGCTGAGCACCGTGCTTGAGTCGAGCGGGATCGGCGATCCTCTTCTCCTCTTTCGATTCCTCTTGTGGGGGTGCGGTGTAGTTTTCAGGCCCTGACCAAGATTTGCCGCGAACCTTACTATAGTTATGCAAGCCTAGAGAAACGGCCTCTGGCCTGTCAAGACAAAATTAGCGAAGCTAGGTTCGAGAACAACTCCTGCACAGCCCGATAACCCTGATCTATAGCCTGATCAGTGTAGGCAGCGGCGGCGGCATCGGAATTTGCAATGGTGATGCGGCCGAAACGCCGGCGCGCAATATCGCACGGTCTTTTCCCTTCAGGCCAATCCGGATCCCAGAGCGGGTTGTACTCATACGCATATCCATGCGGCCAGCGATTGATGGTAATAGCCTCGATGTCGCGGGCAGGGTCGAAACCGCCGCCACCCAACACGCGGACGAACTGTTCGCGGATGTTTCGTTCAAAAGCCTCAAAGGGTGTAGCCAACAACTCATAATGACCCGCACGCTGCTGCTCCCTCGCCGACAGACCCGGTTGGCACGGAGTGCGAAGCATGTGCACCAGGATCGGCTCATACGGAGATCCTGGTGATTTGTACTCACCGATATTTACCGCCTGATCGAGATTCATCGAAGTGTGATACATCCCCGGACAGGAGACGCCCCGTATTCCTAGCTTGTGAAACGCTGTCCAGTTGCGGAGACCCACGACTGAATAAACCAGCGGCACCTTCACCCCATAGTGCAGAGCCTCTTTCTGCTCAGCCGGCAAGTCCGGACAAAGGTACGGAATGACCATATTCCAGCACGCCAGTACCGCAGCTTTGGCATGTACGCTGTAGGCTTTTTGCTCGCGGCCATAGACGACCTCCACTTGCTTGGCGGAAGCGGAGTCTCCTATATGTCGCGCAAGCACGGCTGTGCTGTTCAAGCGTATGCGGATCGGAGAATCTTTAGCATCGAGGCGGCCGTAGTCCATTTTGGCGGTCACGATGTCCTCGGCCGTGTTCCCGGAAGCGGAGCCGGGGACTAACGACCGCACCAGCATGCGCGCGATCGACGCGTTGCCGTCAGGAAAGTGAAAATGGAACTCCTCTTGCGGGGTCACCTCTCCTAACGCCGTAAAGGTCAAGCCTTTGGACGGCACACGATCAAGCCCCATGCCTTGGAAACCGGGAAAGTGGATTGCCCAGCAATCCAATGCCGGCACCGCGTCGATGCCGATGCCGTAGAGCCCGTGAGTACGACTCTGGTAAAAGGGAATGACATCCGCGTGCGCCTTCACCACTTTGAGCAGGAAATCCTTGTAGCTCATTTTGGAGAGCCGGGCCTTCTTCTGCTCCTGAGACACTCCTTCCATGTAGTCAACTTTGCCCTCTTGAATCCGGATGATGTCCTCTTTTGCCTTCGCCGACAGCGGCGTGCGCGCGAGGAAGTCTGCCCAATTGCTTGACATGCCCTGCCGGCCACCACTGGGCGCGTTCGTGACCAGTCGCTCGCTTCCGAAAGTTTCCTGGTCGAAGAAATATCCGAATCCAAGACCGCTGTACGCGTGAGCATCTGCATACTTCTTTTGGAGTGCGGGCGGATCGATGCCAAGCTCGGCAAGCAGTCCGCGTGCTTCCTTGCTGTACGGAAATGGTGACTCGATCGATACCGTTCCGCCATTCGTCAGCAGCGTCCGCCCGGCTAAATGAAACTCATTTCTCTTGGCGTGGCCGCCAAAATCATCGTGATTGTCAAGAATGAGGATGCGCGCGGAAGGGCCGGCTTGCTTGCGATAGAAATAGGCCGCCGCCAGACCACTGATGCCGCCACCGACCACGATCAGATCGTATTCCTCGCCGCTGTCGACAGGCTTCCCGGCTTCATCCCAGAAGGTTCCGTCGCGCAGTGCGTGTGCGACTTCGAAAGCCCCGGGATGACTTCCCCGCATTCCGTTGAGCGTTGGAGGATAGTAGCCGGCCCGATCTTGCGCGGAAGTGGTTGACGCTTGCGCCGCGAGCACTCCCCCCAGCCATGGGCTGGCAAGGGCTCCACCCACTCCCATAGCCATGCCGTTCAAGAAATCGCGGCGCGTGATGTTGCGGTACATGCCGAGCTCGCGATCGCGAGATCGATGACTGCCTTCATTTACGAAGTCAGGCATTTCTTCTACACACCTTTCACTTGTTCTTGAACAGCCCGGTAGGCCTGGTCAATTGCCGCATTCGTATACGCACTGGCAGCGGCATCAGAATTTGCGATTGAGATTCGTCCAAATTGTTTCCGTCCGACGACGCAAGGGCGCTCTTCCGGCGCCCAGTGCGGATCAAACAAGGAATCGTATTCGTAGGCGTATCCGTGCGCCCACCGGTTCACCGTTATAGCAGCGATATCGCGGGCGGAATCAAATCCCGCCGGGGCGAGCATGCGATTCAGCTGTTCGCGGATATTTCGCTCGAATTCAGAAAATGGAGTGCCGATGAGTTCGAACCTGCCCATCCTGTACTGATCGCGTCGGGGCAAACCCGGGTGGCAGGGAGTTCGCAACATGAAAAGCACCATGGGTTCTTCCGGCTTGTTCGGAAACTCATAGCCGCCCAGGCTCACCGGAAAATCAAGCATGGTGAAGCTGTGGTAACTTCCCGGCGAAACGATCTGGCGTATCCCCAGCTTGTGGAATGCCCTCCAGTTGCGAATGGCAACATGGGTGTAGATGAACGGTTCCTTCACGCAATAGTGCAAAGCTTCCTTCTGCTTATCGGGCAACTCGGGACAAAGATACGGAACCATGCTGTTGTAACAGGCGAGGACGCAGCACTTCCCTGTTACCTTCATGAGTTTTCTTTCCTGGACGTACGTGACTTCCACTTCTTTCGCCTCCTCCGTATGTCCGGAGTGTTGGGCGCGTACTGCGGTTGAGTTCAGGCGAATTCGGATTGAAGACGATGACTGGTCAAGTTTGCCGTAGTCGGCGCGCGCAGCCACAACATCCTCCATGGTGTGCCCGGGAACGGCTTCAGGAATGAGACTCCGCACCAGCAGGCGGGCAATGGACGCATTCCCATCGGGAAAGTGAAAAATGTACGGCTCTTCTTTTTCCTCATCCCCGCCTAACTGCATTCCATCAAATCCTGCGTAGCGGTACGCCCCGTAGTCGTCGGGATTTCTATAACAGGCAAGAGCCGAGACGGCATCAATCCCCACTGCAAACAGATCGTGCGAATAGGTTTGGAAGAAAGGCAAAACGGCGGGATCGGCCTTACATATTTGAGTAAGGAAATCCGCGTAGCTGATCTTGGCCAGACGCGATTGTTTGTCTTCTTTCGAAAGACCGGAAAGGTAGTCTCTCTTCTCGTCGTACAGGCGCGCGATCTCCTGTTGTTGTCTCGCGGGCAACGGGCTCTTCTTTAGAAATTCGGGCCACGGTGTCGAACCCATTCCAGACACCAGGCGATCTTCGCCAAACGCCTCTTTGTCAAAGAAGCAGGCGGTATTGAGGTGGCCATACAACTTTTGATCGTAGGCCTTATAAAAGGTCTGGGTTGTGACGCCCAGGTCTTTGAGGACGTCTTTGGCAACCTCGCTGTACTCCGACGGGCTCTCAATCGACTGAGTGCCTCCGTTACTCAGCAACAGTCGTCCGCCAACGCGAAACTCGTTGCGCCGGGCGTGCCCGCCGAAATCATCATTGTTATCCAGGATCAGAATCCGCGCATCCTTGCCGGCATGTTTTCGGTAGAAGTAGGCGGCAGCAAGCCCGCTGATGCCGCCACCGACGACGACTAGGTCATAAGTCTCGTGCGTGTCGGCCGCACTGCCGGCGGTGTCCCAGAAGGTCCCGTCGCGCAGCGCGTGCGCAACATCGAAAGAACCGGCGGCGCTGCCTCTCAGATCGATCAAAGCAGGCGGATAGTCGTGGGGAGAATCGGCTCCAGCAGCGAGTGCGCGCCTGCCCGAAGCCAAGTCGGGCAGGCTGACGCACCTTAGTGCTCCGAGGCCTACGGCAACGCCGTTCAGAAAATCACGCCGCGTGATGCGGCGTCGCATGCCGAGCTGCCGGTCGCGATTGCCTTCGCTCATAGATTCATAACGAAGCATTTCAGTATTCGGAACACCCTGCCGCTAACGCGCCCGCATCGGTTCCGGCTCGGCGGAGCCGTCGGCCCGCGGATCAGAAGCAGCAAAGTTGGTTCCGGTCGCGGAGTTGTGAAGCACTGCCTGGCCGCGTCCCATCAAAGCGGAATAGTCCTTCCGCAGAACTAATTCATGGCCTTTGTGGCGCAACTGAGCCTGCACCTCCGGCGAGACTCGCGACTCCAGAAGGATGCTGCATTTGATCGCCTCTCCCGTGTCGCGGATCGTAAAGCGTGGAGCAGAAAGCGCCGCCTGGATGTTCCAGCCATAATCCACGACGTTAGAAACGAACTGCGCATGCGCAAGCGGCTGATTCGAACCGCCCATAATGCCGAATCCAATGTGTTGGTCGTCCCTTTCCATGAATGCAGGAATAATGGTGTGAAACGGACGTTTACGCGGCGCGAGCGCATTTGGAGACTTGGGGTCGAGCACGAAGAGCCCTCCTCGATCCTGGAGCAGAAAGCCCATTCCGGTTACCGCAACCCCAGAGCCGAAGTAGTCGTACACGCTCTGGATCATCGAAGCAATGTTGCCATCCTTGTCGACCACCGCCAGGTACGTAGTATCGCTCTTTGCCGGCGTCCCGCTCACGACGGCACAATTTGCTTTCTGAGGATCAATCAACGCGGCACGTTTTTCTGCGTACTCTTTGGAAAGCAGGCCCTGCACCGGGATGCTCGCGAAACGGGGATCACCGTTGTAGCGATCCAAATCGGTGTAAGCGAGCTTCATCGCCTCGATCTTCTTATGCAGTTCGACCGCTCCCTGCGGGCCCAGTTTGTCGGGCTGCGACATGGCCATGATATTCAGCATTTCCAACGCAGCCATACCTTGTCCATTTGGAGGAAGTTCGTACACCTTCCACCCGCGATAATCGATCGAGATGGGTTCAACCCACTCCGAAGAAAACTCAGCCAGGTCGCCGGCCGCCATGGTCCCGCCTAGAGAGTTCGATGTCCGGAGGATTGCTTTTGCAATTTCGCCTACATAAAATTCTCGAGGTCCTTTTTCCGCCAACAATCGTAAAGTCTTGGCGAGATCCGGATTGGAGAACTTTTCACCCACGGCAGGCGGTTTGCCCTTGAGAAGAAAAACGCGCTGCGCTTCCTCCGTCTGCTTCAATCGTTGCCGGCCGATGCCCCAGAAGTCGTGAATGATTTCAGGCACGGAATAGCCGTTCTGAGCGTAGAAAATCCCGGGTGTGAACAAGACCTTCCAAGGTAGTTTTCCAAAACGGTCATGAGCCTTCGCCCAACCATCCACCGCTGCCGGCACGGTTACGCTGTGGATTCCATCTTGCGGCATGGACGTCATGGCCTGTTTCTTCAGGAAATCGATTGTCAGGCCTTGCGGGGCCCATCCACTAGCGTTTAGCCCATACAGCTTTCCGGTCTTCGCGTCCCAATAGAGAAGGAATAGGTCGCCACCGATGCCGTTCATCATGGGCTCCGTTACTCCCAACACAACATTGGCGGCAATCGCTGCATCGATGGCGGAACCGCCTTGCGAGAGAATCTGTGCACCTGCCTGCGAAGCCAGGACATGACTGGTGGCGACGATCCCGCGGTCAGTCACGACCATCGACCGACCGTAGTCGCGGTCTTGCGCGATAGCGGGCCTCAACAAAACGCAGCAGAACACGAATGGTAGCATCAAACGGCGCATGGAGGTCCCCGGAATTGCGGAGCAGATTCTGCTACCTACGGTATCCCCAACATACGTTACTATAAGTCCGTAAGGTTAAAAAAAGCGTCGGGCCCTGTCAAGAACAGAATGACGAACAGAATGACGAAACTCCGCCTCTCTCGGAGACGAACCGCGGCCCGCCCCCGGTTGCAGTGACGATTGAAAAAACTCTTCCCCCCGATAGGAATTTTCTGCTTGACACTGCACCGCTGCTTTTTCTAACCTTCCACAATTCTCGCAAGGTTCGGCGAACTACCAAGAATCATCGGATTCAAAGGCGCGCAAGCAGCCGAGGTTATCCTCTATGACGTGCGCAGTCTTTTGTGCTGATACTGTCCTGCCCCTCGATCAGCCGGCCCCGGGTCGTGGCCGTACTTCGTGTTCGCGCTCCTGGACCTGGTTCTTTCCAATCTGGACGGTTACAAAAAATCTGACTTTTGCCGGAGGGCTTGGTATGGCACTTCGATCCTGCAGGCGTCTCGCTTGCTTACCCCTCGTACAGCGGGCGGCATTTGCAATGTCTTTGGCCGTTTTGGCCTTCGCTGTTCACGCGTCTGCTCAGGAAGCGAACGGGCGCATCATCGGCACCGTTACCGACTCGCAGGGAGCAACCATTGCAGGTGCGAAAATCACCATTACAAATGCCGGCACCAACGTCGTTTCCAACGCCGTCACCAACAATGATGGTTACTACCAGGTGCTGCAACTTCCGGTCGGATCGTACACCGTGACGGTCGAGCACGCAGGATTTGCTAAGGCGGTGATGGCCGCTACATCGCTCGACATCAATCAATCACTCCGGATCGATGTCCGCATGCGGGTCGGCTCGGCGATGGAGAAGGTGGAAGTCCAGTCGCAAGTCGCGCAGGTCGAGACCCTGAACCCTACCGTCGGCGCTACGGTGAGCGGCGCGCCCGTTGAAAATCTGCCATTGAATGGGCGGGACGTTTTAGATCTGGCCCTTACTCAACCGGGCGTTGCGCCTGCGCCTGCCGGAGGCTACGGGGGCGGCAACTTCACGATCGCGGGTGGCCGGGCTGACGCGGTCAGCTATATCCTGGACGGCGGCACGAACAACTCCGTTACGGGCAACAGCGTGGTATTCAATCCCAATCCGGACACGATCGCCGAATTCCGTATTCTCAGCAATAACTACACCGCGGAGTATGGCCGCAATGGAGGCGGCACAGTCAGCGTCGTAACCAAATCAGGAACCAACGATTTCCACGGAAGTCTGTTCGACTACCTGCGCAACGACGCGTTCAACGCGAATACTTTTCTTAATAATGAGAACGGGATACCGAGGGATGTGCTCAAGCGCAACCAGTTTGGAGGAACCATCGGTGGCCGGGTGGTGAAAGACAAGGTGTTTTTCTTCTTCGGTTATCAGGGACAGCGGCAGTCGGCCGCCCTCCACGGAATCGGAGTTGGAACGTACACGGCGGCGGAGTTGCAAGGCGATTTTTCGGCCTCTCCGAATGCGGGGTTAGTCGCGGCATATCTTCAAGGGCATCCCTACTTCCAGGCGAATCCAGCGCTGGCTGCCCAGGGAATTATCGATTCGACGAAGATCGACCCGGTCGCGCAGGCCTACATTAAGGCCGGACTTGTGCCGACATCGGCGACGGGAACCCTCACCCCGGTGGGCAGCGCCACCGACAACCGAAACGAGTACACGGGGAAAGGAGACTTCTACCTCAACCAGAGTGACCGGATTTCCGCGACGGTTGGCTACAGCAAGATGTCGGCGACATCACCGTTTTCCACGAATGGCGGAGACGCGAGTGTGCCGGGCTTTCCATCGATCAATCCAACTACGAATGAATTCCTGAATATCGGTTACACAAAGTCCGTCACGCAGTCCCTGCTCAACGAACTTCACCTCACGGCGGAGCGATACTTTAATCATGATGTGCCCGGGACCACTCTTCCCGGCCCAACCGCGCTGGGTGTGAACATCAACTCCGATCTCCAGACTGGTCCACCCATCATCAACCTGTTCGACAGCGGTCTGAACCTCGGCTTCAACGAAAACGTACCTCGCAAGAAGGCTGACAACACCTACGCTGTTTCCGACGCTTTGACCTGGATCAAAGGCAAACACGCTCTAAAGGCGGGAGGAAAGCTCGCAATTCTGCAGGAGAACTCCGTCTACAGCTATGCCACCAACGGCTGGTTCTTCTTTTATGGAGGAGCGACTTCGGTCGGTTCGGGGAGCGACCTGGCAGACTTTCTTTTCGGCGCGCCCGATGAATATCAGCAGTATCCATCCGGCAACAACAACGAGCACCAGAAACAATGGTCGGCGTTTGTGCAGGATGAGTGGAAGATTTCGCCTCGCCTGGCTCTGACATTCGGACTGCGCTATGAGTACACCAGCCCGGAAACAGACATTCACGGTCGGTCTTTCTCGTATATTCAGGGGCTGCAATCGAAGCGCTTCGTGAACGCACCGCCGGGACTGGTTGTGCCCGGCGATCCGGGCTCGCCCAACGGCTGGTACTTCCCCGATCACAAGAATTTCGCGCCCCGATTCGGCTTCGCCTGGGATCCCTTCGGGAACGGGCGCACCAGCGTCCGCGGCGGCGCCGGGATTTTCTTCGATACGCTCAACGGCTGGATGGCTGACTGGAACAATGGTGTATTGCCCTGGTGGCCTTCCACTGACTTATTCTTCGGCCCCAGTCCGACCAACGCCGTCAGCACGAACATGTCTCTTCCGTATCAGACTGCCGGCGCGTCTGATCCCTTTCCGTCGGTCCCGCCGCCATCGAACCTGGATTTCTCACAATTCTATCCATACGGATTCGGCGACCTTTTCGTAAACCCGAATCTGAAAACCCCGTACATCTATCAGTACAACCTCAGCGTGCAACGGCAATTAAGCAATGGGTTGCTGTTTGAACTCGGCTACGTGGGCAGCTCTTCTCACAAATTGCTGACGTGGCTTGACGAGAATCCAATCGTGCCGGGAGCGCTCGACTCCGCGGGGAATCCAAATCGGTTGATCAATCAAAAAGAAGGCTTGACCGGAGTTTATGCGCCGCTTACGACTTTTGACGGACTCAACAATGCGAACTACAACGGTTTGCTGGCCAGCCTGACCAAGCAATCCGGGCAGGTCGCGCATGTAGGCTCGGTGTTTTACACGCTGTCTTACACGTGGTCTCATAACCTGGACAACGGTTCAGGGTTCAACCAGCGCAGCTCGTTGATCCCCTACTACGACCGGCACGCTTTGTATGGGAACTCCGATTTCGACATGCGCCAGCGGCTGGTATTCAGCGGGGGCTGGGAAATGCCATTCGCGGAATACTGGCCGAACGCACCCAAGCGCCTTACGCAGGGCTGGAGTCTGTTCCCGATCTTTGTGGCCCAGTCTGGAGTTCCGATTGACATCTACGGCGGTTATGGTGGTGCGAGCGAGTACAACCCGGGCCCGTCGGGATACGGCGATCCGCAGGTGGTACGGGCCGATCAGCTCGTGCCCTCGGTTCAATTGTTCGACCCACGCCACGTGAGAACCCTGACGGACAGCTTCGGCAACCAGCAAACCGGTAATTTCTATTTCAATCCCGCTGATTTCGGAAAAGACCCATGTTGGAATCCGTCCGGCACCAGCACTTGCCCGGTCGGCTTCTACGGGACCTTCCGCCGCAATTCCTTGACCGGTCCGCGGCGAGTTAACCTCGATTTATCCCTGGAAAAATCAACGAGTATTACCGAGCGTGCGAAGCTGTCATTCCGGGCCGAAGCCTTCAACATCTTTAACCACACGCAGTTCATCAATCCGGGTGGCGGCTCAGCGGTTAGAGTCAGCTCGTCGCTGCTTGGGCAGGTTACACAGACCTACGATCCCAGAATTCTGCAGTTGGCTTTGAAGCTGACCTTCTAAACCGTAGCTGGCAGGTATTTGCTACTCATCGAAGATGTTGGATTCAACAATACCGCGCGCCAGCAATGGATGCGGGTATTTTTGCGGGAGCCGAATCTCGTTGTGAGGACACAAAGTTGGTTTCACCGGGGGCCGAATGAGCAACGACCGAGACCGTGTAATGGGAATGAACTGCAGCATCACGCGGCGTGATTTCCTGAATGGTTGTGCCCTCACTGTTGGGGCTTCACTCACAGCAGGTAGCCCGGCCTGGCTGGAGATGATGGCTTCCGCCGACACCGTCCCTGAGAAGGACCCGAGCTACTACCCTCCAGCCAAAACTGGCATGCGAGGAAGCCACGACGGTTCATGGGAAGTCGCGCATGGCATGCGTGATGGGCAGACCTGGCCGGATGCAACTCCGGACCAGGAATCCTATGACCTGATCGTGGTGGGTGGGGGCATCAGCGGCCTGGCCGCCGCATACTTCTTTCGCAAGTTCGTAGGATCCAACTCGAAGGTTCTGGTTCTCGACAACCACGACGATTTCGGCGGGCACGCAAAACGCAATGAGTTCAAAACGGGTCAGCGGCTGCTGATCGGCTATGGCGGAACTCAGTCGCTTGAGGCACCACATCACTACAGCAAAGAAGCCTTTGGTCTTCTGCAGGAACTCGGAATCGAGGTGGATCGCTTTCACAAATACTTTGATCAGAACCTGTATAAGGGCATGGGCTTAAAGCGTGCCACCTTTTTCGATCAGGAAACGTTCGGTGTCGACCGCCTCTTGCCCGGCTTTGGCGCGCACTACCTTGGCTTGACCTATCCGCCCGAGATCCTGGCGCAGATTCCCGTTTCTGAAGCGGCGCGCAAGGACCTGGCGCGCCTGCAAGAGACAAAAGTCGACTATCTGCCTGGCCTTTCTGCCCAAGAAAAACGGCGCAAGTTGACGAAGATCAGCTACAAGGATTTCCTGCTCCAGTACGTGAAGGTCGATCCAGAAGTGGTGAAGATTTTTCAAACAGCGCCTCACGGGCTGTATGCAGTTGGCATTGACGCCGTCTCGGCGCTCGACTGTGTGGAGATGGACTATCCAGGCTTCAAGGGAATTAAACTGGAAAGTCACGAAGACTCGCCAGAGCAGGCCGAGCCGTACATCTTTCACTTCCCCGACGGCAATGCGTCCGTAGCCCGGCTGCTTGTTCGCTCATTGATCCCCGGCGCGATTCCCGGTATCACGATGGAGGATGTAGTCACGGCGCGGACGAATTACGCCCGTCTCGATGACTCAGAGTCCGCAGTTCGAATCCGGCTGAGCAGCACGGCGGTCCGGGCAAAGCACGTAGGCGATGCGCAAGACGCGAATCAAGTCGAAGTCACCTATGTTCGCGGCGGCAAGGCGCACAAGGTGCAGGCGGCACACTGCGTTCTCGCCTGCTACAACATGGTGATTCCTTATCTCTGTCCGGAGATGTCGGAGAAGCAAAAGGACGCACTGCGCTACTGCGTAAAGCTTCCACTCGTGTACACCAACGTGCAGATCAGCAATTGGGAATCTTTCCGGAAATTAGGCGTGAACTCGATCTACGCACCGGGCGCTTACTTCAATGGAGCGTCTCTGGATTTCCCGGTTTCCATCGGCGAGTATCACTTCCCCAGCACACCACAGGAGCCATGCCTGTTGCATCTGGTGCGCACCCCATGCAAGCCCGGCTTACCCGCGAAGGAGCAATATCGATCTGGACGCTACGAGCTGATGACCACACCCTTCGAAGTCTTCGAACGCAATATTCGCGATCAGCTTGGACGCATGCTTGCCGGAGGAGGATTCGATTCTGCTCGCGACGTCCAGGGCATCACCGTCAACCGATGGCCGCATGGTTATGCCTATGAATACAATCCGCTCTTCGAGCCGCTGGACCGCCCGGATTCTGAGCGCCCCTGCGTGATCGGCCGGCAGCCTTTCGGACGCATTCACATTGCAAATTCTGATGCCGATGGCCACGCCTACACCAATATCGCGATCGACCAGGGTTACCGCGCCGTTCGCGAGATTACAGCGGGGGGGAAGGATCGATGAACAAACATCGTCACAGTCGAAGAGAATTCCTGGGCCTGACCGGAATGGCTGTAGCCGGATTCGCCAGCGGTAGTCTTCCAGGCACAACTGTATTTGCCGAAACGCAGAGCACAGACGCTGATCCTCGCCACGCCGATCTGGTGGTCTTCAATGCCAAGGTCTACACCGTCGATTCCCGGACGCCGAAGGCTGAGGCGTTTGCCGTCAAAGGCGGACGGTTCATCTACGTCGGGAGTGCAACACAAGCCAAGGCATTCATCGACAAGGGGACGCAGACGTTCGACGGAATGCAAATGACGATCGTGCCCGGTTTCATCGATTGTCACAATCACGCGGGCGGCGACATCCTTCTCTATAAAGTCCTCGTTGGCAATCCTTACGAGGTCGAGTTTGTCACCATCGCCAGCATCATCGATAAACTCCGCGCCAAAGCTCAGAAGACTCCCGCGGGCTTCTGGATCGATGGCTACTTCTTCGACGACACCAAGGTAAAGGACAATCGCCAGCTCAACGTGCGCGATCTCGACCAGGTCTCAAAGGAGCACCCGGTAGTGGTCCATCATCGCGGCGGCCACACGTCGTTTTACAACAGCAAGGCGCTGGAACTGGCCGGAGTGACCAAAGACATTCCCAGCCGTATGGGTGGAACTTACGACCACGACGAGAACGGCGAACTCAACGGACGAGTCACCGATCGAGCGCGTGATGTATTCAACAACGTTGGGAAACGGGAGACCTTCACCCCAGAGCAGAAGGAACAGCGCGGTCGCGATGGACTGGCCTACATCTCGAAACAATTCGTCCGCTACGGCCTGACCAGTGTTCACCACGAAGGCGGCGATTTATTTGCGCTTCAGCAAGTGCGGGCACGCGGCGAACTGTTGCACCGCGTGAGCTTTGAGACCGGCGGGAACCTTCTGGATGCCATGATAAAAAACGGCATCAGCAGCGGCTTCGGAGATGAGTGGATTCGTTTCGGCGCCAGCTCAGAGTACACCGTCGATGGATCTTTCTCCGAGCGCACCATGGCGATGAGCCAGCCCTACGAGGGTACGAACCCGCCTTACAAAGGCAATATCACCGAGACGCAGGAAGATCTCAACGCCTGGGTGGAGCGCGTGCAGCGCGCAGGCATTCAGCCCAACTGCCACGCGAATGGAGATGTGGCCATCGATATGGTGCTCACCGCATACGAGCGGGCGCAGCAGGCAGCACCACGGCCCGATGTGCGCCCCAAAATCACTCATTGCACCCTGATCAACGACGATCTGCTACGGCGGATGAAAGCGCTCGGCGTTGTTCCCGCTCCGTTCACCACCTACGCCTATTACAACACCGACAAGTTTCATTTCTATGGCGAGGAGCGCATGAAGCGGTGCATGGCCTACCACTCCTTCTTCGACAACGGAATTCGAGCGGCCGCCGGATCAGATTTCAGCCCCGGCCCGTTCGCCGCTCTGATGGGCATTCAAGGCATGGTGACGCGTACCGGTTGGAATGGAGAGACCTGGGGAGCCAACCAGCGAATCAGCGTAGACGAAGCCTTACAAGTGAACACCATGAACGGCGCGTACAACTCCCACGAGGAAGTGATCAAAGGATCGATCACCCCTGGCAAGTTGGCGGACTTCGTCGTACTAGCCGATGATCCCCATACCGTGAGCAAGGAAAAAATCAAAGACATCGAGATTGTCCGCACCGTCACAGGTGGCTCGACTGTTTACCAGAAGTGAGGTAGCCAAGCCACGGAGTGGTATAGCGGCCCGCGTCCTATTCGAGCTGACCGGAAAGTTTTCCATTGACACTGCTCCCCCTCGTTTTATAATGATTATCGTTCAATAATTATGCGTCTCACCCATGAGCAGTTTCGTGAGCTGGCGGCGAAGCATGGTTTGCCGGTCACTCACCAGCGTCAAGTGGTCTATGAGGCCGTCATCGCTTCCCATGGACACCATTCCCCAGAAGACATTTATGCTGCGGTCCGGCGTCGCATTCCATCCATTTCTCTCGCCACCGTCTACAACAATCTGCGGCTTTTCATCGAGTGCGGATTGCTGCGAGAGGTTACTCCTCATGCGTCCACGTTACGGGTGGACGGCAATCTCGGACCGCATCATCACCTGGTCTGCTCCCGCTGCAAATCGGTGCAGGATATCGAAGGAGACTTCATCGATTTGAAGCGGCTATCCCGGCAACTGCCGGGCGGCTTTGATCTGTCGCAGCCGTTGATCGAGGTCTTTGGCCTCTGTCGCAGCTGCAGTGCCAAGAAATAGTTTTTCATGCAGTACGCAATCAATAATCGAAGGAAAAAAACATATGGAAAATACACTCGCGACTTCATCGGGGAGTGTTGTCCCCGAAGCTAAGGAAAAAAACACAGCAACCGAATCAAAGTGCCCCGTAGCGCACGGCGCTCGCCAATCCTACGCGAATGTTGATTGGTGGCCGAATCAGCTGAACCTGCAGGTCCTACACCAGCATTCCCCACTGTCGGATCCGATGGGCAAGGAGTTCAAGTACGCGGAAGAGTTCAAGAGCCTCGACCTGAAGGCCGTGATCAAAGACCTGAATGCCTTGATGACGGACTCGCAGGCATGGTGGCCGGCCGACTTCGGCCACTATGGGCCGCTCTTCATTCGTATGGCGTGGCACAGCGCGGGTACGTACCGAATCGGTGACGGCCGGGGCGGGGCCGGAGCCGGTCAGCAGCGCTTCGCGCCGCTCAATAGCTGGCCCGACAACGTGAACCTCGACAAAGCGCGCCGGCTGCTATGGCCGATCAAACAGAAGTATGGACGGAAAATTTCCTGGGCCGACCTCATGATTCTCGCCGGCAACGTCGCCCTCGAATCGATGGGCT
Source organism: uncultured Acidobacteriota bacterium (assembly GCA_963836945.1). Taxonomy (GTDB): domain Bacteria; phylum Acidobacteriota; class Terriglobia; order Terriglobales; family Acidobacteriaceae; genus Sulfotelmatobacter. The sequence goes on along the minus strand of CAWILL010000008.1, from coordinate 250,840 downwards.
TCAAGACGTTTGGTTTTGGCGGCGGGCGCGAGGACGTCTGGGAGCCCGAAGAGGACATTTTCTGGGGACCTGAGGGCAAGTGGCTGGCCGACGAGCGCTACAGCGGCGACCGTGATCTTCAGAATCCGCTCGCTGCCGTGCAAATGGGTCTGATCTATGTGAATCCGGAAGGGCCGAATGGAAAGCCGGATCCCATCGCTGCGGCACGGGATATCCGCGAGACTTTCGCCCGCATGGCGATGGATGACGAGGAGACCGTTGCGCTCATCGCCGGCGGTCACACCTTCGGCAAAACCCACGGCGCCGCCATTCCCGCTCAATATGTCGGCGCGGAACCAGAAGGTGCTGCCATTGAGGATCAAGGCTTAGGGTGGAAGAATAAATTTGGCAAAGGTTTTGGTGGCGACACCATCGGCAGCGGCCTGGAAGTCATTTGGACCACGACGCCGACGAAGTGGAGCAACAACTACTTCACCAACCTGTTCAGCTACGAATGGGAGCTGACGAAGAGTCCGGCCGGCGCGTATCAGTGGACACCGAAAAATGGCGCAGGCAATGGTACGGTGCCGGATGCCCATGATTCCTCAAAGCATCATGCGCCATCCATGCTGACCACGGACCTCTCATTGCGGTTCGACCCTACTTACGAAAAGATTTCACGGCGTTTCTACGAGCATCCGGATCAGTTCGCGGACGCGTTCGCGCGGGCCTGGTTCAAGCTGACGCACCGCGACATGGGGCCGATCTCGCGGTACCTTGGCCCGCTTGTTCCGAAGGAGCCCCTGGTGTGGCAAGACCCTGTTCCTGCCGTTGATCACAAATTGATCGGGGAGAAGGACATTGCTGCTCTGAAAGCCAAGATCCTCGCATCCGGACTCTCTATCTCCCAACTGGTCACGACTGCCTGGGCGTCAGCGGCGTCATTCCGCGGCTCCGACAAGCGCGGTGGCGCGAACGGGGCACGCATTCGCCTCGAGCCGCAAAAGAATTGGGAAGTGAACCAGCCGGCCGCACTCGCGAAGGTTCTCAAGAAGCTGGAGGCCATCCAAAAGGAGTTCAACAGTTCACAGTCCAACGGGAACAGAGGCAAGAAAGTCTCGCTGGCTGACCTGATCGTGCTGGGCGGGTGCGCAGCCGTCGAGGAAGCCGCGAAAAGGGCCGGGCACAAAGTGAAGATTCCCTTCTCGCCGGGGCGCACGGATGCTTCGCAGAAGCAGACCGACGTACATTCATTCGCCGTCATGGAGCCTGTCGCTGACGGTTTCCGCAACTATCTCCGCAGCGGACAGATCCTCTCGGCGGAGGAGTTTCTGGTGGATCGGGCACAGTTGCTGACACTGACGGCTCCGGAGATAACAGTTCTCGTCGGCGGGATGCGCGCGCTGAGTGCGAACTTCGGGCAGACCAAACACGGCGTCTTCACCAACCGGCCAGAGACGCTGACCAATGATTTCTTCGTCAACCTGCTCGACATGAACACGAAGTGGGAGCCCTCGTCCACATCCGAAGGCGTGTATGAGGGGCGCGATCGGGCGACGGGCAAGGTCCAGTGGACCGGCACGCGCGTCGATCTGCTGTTCGGTTCGAACTCCCAGCTTCGGGCAATCGCGGAAGTCTATGCCTGTGACGACTCGAAGGAGGCGTTTGTGAAGGACTTCGCGGCTGCGTGGAACAAAGTGATGAACCTTGATCGCTACGATCTTGCCTGATCGCGCCGAAAACGAACGCTGTCAACTTCGCGCAGTTGCTGTTTTGTGGATCGGCTAAACGAGGTTGTCGCTTTTCCTGGCTTGTGGGGGGCGCATGGCGCGCCCCCGTGCCGCCTTTTCCAACACGCGCACAGTTTCATACGGACCGGGCTTGTCGCCAAATTTCGGTCCAGCACAATTTCTATCCACTATCATGTGTTCTTGTTCCGTTCTCGTCCATCCGCCTTGCGCAGTATCTTCCGCCAGCTGTGTCCGCGATGCCGATCTGCGACCATTTTCCGTTCTTCCATTTATTGGGGCTTCCCGAAAATGCATGATCGCTGTCCCGCCTGCGGCCTCCATTTCAATCGGGAGCCGGGATATTTTCTCGGAGCCATGTACGTCAGTTACGGCTTGGGCCTTGCCGTCATCTTTGTTCTTGGCGCCGCCCTCTGGGCCCTGACGGGGTGGCGTTTGGACCGGATTGCAATCTGGGCGGTCCTGTTGTTCCTGCCCTTCGCCCCCATGCTGACGTTTCTTTCGCGCGTGCTTTGGATCTATCTCGATCAGAAGATCGATCCCGAGTCCCTCTAGGAAGATTTCCGATAAGTACTGCGCCGGTGGCGTCGAATCGATTCTCTCGCACGCGTAATTGGCTAAGCGGCCGCGGAAAGCTCGGTCTCCGCGACCTTCTTTTGCACGCGAGTGTCGGCCCGGGCAATCACCCACCGGACAGCTGAGCGTCGCGCCAGCCTGCTTGCACCTCCCAGCTGTCGACCATGCTCGGCACACCAAAAGAAAGAATGACCCAGATGGGCCATTCTCACAACCTGGCGAATTCTGGCAAAATCCTATGCAAGGATGAACCTCTTCCCAGGGGGTCTGTGATGAAATCGAATTCTGATAATCCTCCGTCCCGACGATCTCTGAATGCCGTTGCCCTGCAGTCCGCTGTGTTGTGCGCCGAATGCGATATTGTCAGCGACAGCCCACATGACATTTGTATGGTTTGCGGTAGCCGTTCACTGGTCAATATTTGCAGGATTCTGGGCGGCAAGCTGCCGAAGAATCGCGCCAGGCTATTGAGGCGGGAACCGCTGGAAATCACGCGGGAAGTTGTGCTTCGTTTCCCGAGACCTCATCGAGTCCGTCGCCGGTTGTCCGTTTGACGCCAGACGATAGGAAACGGCTGAGTCTTTACGGCGATGGCCTAAACTCTTCGCCCAGAAGACGACGCCAGCACACGCGGCACAACCGGCCTCCACAGGTGATGTAGCCGAGCCATTTTGTAACGAGTGTCGCGGGCTTCTTCATCGGGAGAGCCCGCCGCAGAACAGCTGGTCCTGCAAGCGCTTCCAATCAACCGGCTTGGCGTCGCCTTTCTTTGGGGGGGCTGCTGTCTTTCCTGCATCCGCTGCTGTTCCTGTGCATGTCTTTGCTGCAATGGTTACGCCTGTCCCTGGTGCCGCTGCTCGGTCGGCTGCTTTCTGGCTTGGTCCAGGTGTTGCTGCTCCATCCGCCGATGTTCCGGTTTCTGCTGCAGCTTATGTCGCAACGAACGCCATGGGTTCTGTTCTGACATTGGCAAATTCGTCCGGGACAGCGCAGGCGCGGAAAATGAAGTAAGCAGGACGCATTCCGCGATCACAATCAGCGGATGTTGACGAGCGAGCCAGTCAAGGATTCCGGACAGCAGAATTATAATCAGTCCAACCTTGAACTGTTGAGGGCACGAAAATGTACGTACAGTGGAAGAGCGGAGACGAAAGTCCGTACCATTTGATTCTCGTGTCGCCACCAGCCGCAGAAAACTTGCTCGCCAGAATAACGGACCTGCAAGGGACGCCACCCATCGGGATCAATGTCTCTCATAGGAACAAGGGGCAGGTCGTGTTGAGACTGGTCAGTGTGCGGCGGTAATCCATCAACGAAGCTGACATCCATGCAATTGGTGTCGAGCCGAAGACCTACGTGCAAGGCTTTGAGGGCGCTTTCTTTCGCGCTCCACAGCACAGTCACGAGCAACGCCCGTTGCTCATCGAGTGTTTGCTCAACGAGTGCCTGTTCGCGGGCCGTGAGGTAATCGGCGATGAAGGCATTGCTGCGCGGCTCAATCACTTCCAGATCACAGCCGATGCCAGGCCCGGTCAGCGTAATGACACACATGGCAGTACCGGCACGGTGGCTCAGTGAGATGGTGACCGGTGCTGTTTGGGTGAAAAGAAATACCTCGGGTGCTCCCGACGCGGCGGCTCGTATTTCTATGTTCGCTAGAGCGACGAGATCGCACGGCAGGTTAAGGCAGACGGCCAGCGCGCGTTTCGCCGTCCAGCGACCTAACCGCCAGTCGTTGCGACGTTTAGCAAAACGCATCCGGCCAAGGGAAAGGATTTCTCCCGGGCTCAGCCATTGATTTTCCGCTGGCACATCGGCATCGGTCTGCTCCAGCCAGTAGATGTTCATTGAAGCAATCCACTCCGAACGCAGCCTTTCCACGAACCCTTCTGCCGTGACTAGGCCGCTTCCACGATCTCGAGTTCTGCCTTCCCTCTTACCTTCTCGTCGCTTCTGATCCCACGTTCCACCGCATGGACGAGATACTGGCGGAGGTTTTCGGGCGGAACAATATAATCCAATGCGCCTACGCTGAGCGCCCGGTGCACACTGTGGATGCGGTCAAACTCGCCGGCCATTTCACCTAACTTCTCGGAATAGATAACTTTGAAAAGTTCACTCCACTGGGCACGCAGCCGTCCTTTCTCTACACCGTCGGCCTGAAGTATTGCCTGATTCAAGGTCTGTAGCCGCTCATCTTTGCGAGTTCGGGCCTCAACCTCACCGGCGAAGACAACCGCGGCAGCGGGAGCGCCGCCGATGACCGAGGCGTACGTACCCTCCAGAGCAGACACCTCGAGCTGATCGTTGAGAGCCCGCGAGAACACCACGTACGCCCCGCCGTGATACCTCGAGATTACACAGAAGACGATAGGGCCCTTGAAGTTCACTACGGCCCTGCCAATTTCTGCGCCGTACTCAAGTTGCAATCGCCGCATCGACTCCGGCGAACCATCGAACCCTGATAAATTGGCCAAGACCACGACCGGACGATTACCGCTGGCAGCATTGATGGCGCGCGCCACTTTCTTGGAAGACTGCGGAAAAAGCGTCCCTGCGCACCAATGGTCGGGTCCGTCAGCGGGAACAAATCCCATGCGGGGCACCGAGCGAGACTCGATGCCGATAAGACACACCGGGTATCCACCAAGGTGGGCATCCCAAACCACCGCGGTTTCCGCCGCTCGCATCCCAGCCCAGCGCTCCAGGGGCGCGTGGTCCTGGTCTATCGTGGCCATCATTACTGTGCGAATATCGAAGGGTTTCTTCCGTCCGGGATTCGTCTCGTTCGACAAGATCTCCCCAATCCGCGCGAACCCTTCCTCTCCATTCTTGTTGTGAGCATAGCTCTGCACATCACGGTCGATGGGATCGGTCGTCTCAGCCCTGCGGGGAAACCTTTCCCCTTGCAAACGGTAGGTGTGCTCGTAGTATCGAAAGAGGATGTGACATGCTTCATCGATGTCGCGAGCCCAGTATTGTGCCTGGCCGTTTACACCCATGATGCGGTCGTAGCCGCCAATGCCTTGATTGTCCTCCGCCGAGATGCCGCCAGAGTAGTCGAGTGCGCGCTTACCCGTAAGTACCATCGCTGCCTTCGGCGTCATCACCAGAATGCCGCGAGTGTGCATCAGCATGGTAGCCTCGGCGTTCCAGTATGGTTGTGCTCCCACGTTGATCCCATTAATAAGGAGATTCACTTCACCGCCTGCTTGAGTGAACTGCACCAGCCTGCGCAAGACCCGGGCGATCCAGTCCATGTTCTCGACGCCGCTGTCCATCGAGATCTTCGCTCCAGCTGAGATCGGGAACCACTCCACCGGGACACCCTTTTCCCCTGCTAGATCCAGTGCGCCAAGGATGAGTCGACACTCTGCTTCGGCGAGTGCTCCCAGGTCCTTACTGGGGTCTCCCAGCAGTAGAACGCGCGTCATACCCTCGGGGTATCGGCTCGTGTAGTTGCGGATGACTCCAACAATGATGTTTGCTTTGTTCTGACCATAGGGGCGATTGACTGGGACCAGCCGCCCTTCGGCGTCAAGATCGTGCTCCACAAAATCGCCGGGAGGAAACTCCGATCGTGTCTCTTCCCGAGCCGGAGTGAGCATCTTGATGATCTCGTACGGATATATCATTCCACGCTGGCGCACACGAATAACTTTTTGATCGTACGCGGTGAGAGGTTTGAGCGGGAGCAGCTTGTCGGCGGGCCGGAATGTGATCAGCAGGCCGCTGCCAACCGGGCTTGAGATGCGCACCACCATGTCGCGCAATTCCCCGGTGGCGGGATTGGGAATGCGCGCACGTACTACGACCTGCTCCAGGCCCAGGCCTTCGGTCTCAGGTGCAAGTCTGCGCACAATATTAGTCAATTCATCCGGCTTGAGATCAAGCGGAGGCCAGACATACAGAAACACGCGGTTCCAATACAAGCGATCTTTGGGCCGGCGCCGCGACTGAAACAACCGTATCGCTCCCAGCGTTTCCATGAACATGCGTTCGAGATGCGGCAACTGAACGATGCGCCCTGCGTCATCGCACACGGGCGTGACGTCGCGCACTTCCGCTGCCGCAAACAGGCGCTCATCTTTGGGGTTGTCGTGGGCAACAGCGTGCAGAAGGTAGACGTCTGCGACGGATGGCAGGCGCTCGATCTTAAAGTTGCTGAGGCGCCAGAGATGCAGCCGTTTGCCGATCATCGCATGCACTCCGCGGTAAAGGGTCTCCTCCGAGTACCCATGGTCACTAGGGCGATAGGTAAAGTACTGCATGCTGCTCACGCGTTGACCCTGGCTCGCTCCGGCAACTGCCACCACGATGCGACGGATCGCACGAGGAAAGGCAACCTGATTCAGCATCGCCTGTACTTCCATTTGTGTCTTGTCCGCGGCAGTCAGTTTGTCGTTGGAGTAGAGGTGAAAGTCCAAGACGACATCGTGATCAGCCGGCACGTCGGCAATCACGGAAAGCAGGACCCTCGCCACCGCGGAAAGCCCGCTATATTCCGCGTCGGCAGCGAAGACGTGAATCCGTTTGCCCTCATGGTCATATTCAGCGGAGACATAACAATGCCCGTCCATTCCCGGTGCATTCAGGTTCTCGAGAGTCCGGGTCTTGTAGTACCTCGAGGTAAGCACCTCTAAGATCTTGAGACGCAGGCCGAGATCAGCACTGGAGAACCGGCTGGCGAACAGGCCCGCAAGAAGTTGCGGACAATCGATCAACGAGCGGATCCTGGCGCGACAGTCGGCAGCGTCGGGATATGCCGCTAGATATGCAAGGTGGTCTTCCGCCTCCTCGTACACTTTGCTTCTCGCCCGCTCAAACAAAGGCTGGTCGAAGTAACGATAGCGCACTTCCCGGGCAAGATCGCTGACCGAAGGATAGAGCTCGCGAGTAATCGAGATCATGCGATCAAGGAGCGTCCGAAAAGATCCGTTGGGGAGCGACTGCCTGACTTTCACGAGCCGCAGACGACGCTCGAGGATGTCCAGAATGAACTGCGATTGCTGCTCCATCCGCTGGTGGGCCTTGCAGATCCAGAGCAGGCTTTCTTTCAGTTTGGGGGAACCGTCCAGAGTGTGTACACCGTAATGAGCCAAAGCGCGCCTCAGTGCGTCGACGAAGGCGGGAGGTAGTCCTTCACCATTTGTCTCCACCATGCGCAAATAGGAAAAAAGGTAAGCCTCCGCGCTAGGCTCTTCTCCAGTCGTACGATGACCCACTTCTGGCTCACGTTGAAACAGAGAACATAAGTCCACGAAGCTATTAAGGATCTCGTTCTCGGACTCTCTTATTTCGTCGCTGTCTGCAGGACAGTCCTTCCTCCAGGTGGAAAGTTGGCGAGCGCAATCCGCTGGGTCGATGTCGAAACCCAACATCAGTTGACAGAGTTCCTTGAGACTTTCTCGGCACCGGGGAACAGCAGCCTGGCCGTTGTCGCAAGCACTTTGCGAGGTGCCAAAGACTACCCGGTTCAGCGGGGCGATGGTGTCATCGACACCAGTGACCTCGATTTGAAGCAGTGGTGCTCCAGTATCGACCTGCACATTCGGCATTGTCATCACGCTTCGAACTTTGCCGGAGAATGGGGCAACTACCTGGGCTTCCATTTTCATGGCTTCGAGCACGGCCAGACGGTCCCCAACGGCCACCGTGTCTCCGGGCTTCACCGCAATCGAAACGACCACGGCTGGAGCGGGTGCATATACCACACCCCCGTCATCTCGATCTATTCGGTGCGATACGCCGTCGACTTCAATCCTGGAGTTCATGCCTTGCGATATGGACACAACGTGGAAGCGATGGCCGAGGGCGGTGAGCCAACACTCGAACGGACCCAGGCGGTCAATGTGCGCCTCGATTCGCACCTGGTCTACCTCAATTTTGTAGTCCTGTGGACTCAGTCGATGGGTCTTAATCAAGTAGTGCTGCCCGCGATAGCGCAGTGTTAAGGTGCGGCCAATATCGCTGCGCACCTGTGGCCGGCCACGCGCGGCGGATGCGTAGAATTGGGCTTGCTCTACGGTCAATGCTGCATCGTACGCATCGATCGCAGCCTGCACCAAAGCCACGTCGGCGTGCATGAGAGAGAGGTGATCACCGGCCGCGGCCAAGCGGTCGAGCCATGCAATATCCACTTTCCCGTCCTGTACTTCGCTGCGGTCTAGCATTTCCAGAAGAAACGCTTTGTTACTCGCCCCACCTTTAATGACGACGACGCTATCCTGCAGCACCCGCCGAAGGCGGGACAGTGCTTCCCTTCGGTTTTGACCATAGGCGATGATCTTGGCGATCATGGAGTCGAACTCTGCTGGAACGCTCTCACCCTCGGCCACGCCCGTATCGACACGCACACCCGGTCCTGTCACGATCCGAAAACGCTCAATCAGGCCGGGAGCCGCGGTAAAACCGCTGTCGCAGTCTTCCGCATTCAGCCGTACCTCAATCGCGTGACCGCTGCTTCGCGGGCTCTCCCCTTCCAAATGACCGCCCCGCGCAACGTGAATTTGAAGCTTCACGAGGTCAAGACCGGTCGTGCATTCGGTAACTGGATGCTCAACCTGCAGACGGGTATTCACCTCCATGAACCAGAATCGACGGGTTTCCGGTTCGTAGAGGAACTCCACGGTACCGGCATTGCAGTAGCCGGCGGCCCTGCTCAGACGAACCGCGGCATCTCGTATGGCCTCATCCTCCGGTCGAGAGAGTGCCGGGGAGGGTGCTTCTTCGAACACTTTTTGGTGCCGGCGCTGGATGGAGCAGTCACGCACGCCTACAGCCCAAGTCGTCCCGTAGCGATCGGCGATAATCTGAACCTCGATGTGGCGCGCGTGCTGCACCACTTGTTCGAGGTAGACAGTTGGGTCTCCGAACGCCTTAAATGCTTCGGCCCGGGCGCTCTCAAAGGCCTGGGGCAACTGGGTCGCAGACTTCACGAGGCGAATCCCGCGACCACCTCCGCCCGCAGTAGCTTTAATGAGCAGCGGGAAACTCAAACGCTCAGCATGAGAGTATGCATCCGGCAATGTTTCGACCGGTCCACCGCTCCAAGGGGCCACCGGTATCTGTGATTGTTCTGCCAGTCGCTTCGCGGCGATCTTATCGCCCAGCTTGCGCATCACATCTGCTGGAGGCCCGATAAAGACAATCCCCATCTCGCGGCACAAATCGGCGAATGCGGCATGTTCCGCCACGAAACCCCATCCCACCCAGACCGCATCTGCGCGGGTAGCTGCAAGCGCCTGTTCGAGCCGTCTATAGTCGAGATAGCTATTCTTGGGTTTTTGGGTATCCGGATCGGTGAATTGTGCGGCACCGAGAAACACCACCTCATCCGCTTCGCGGACGAACATCGAGTGGCGGTCGGGCTCGGTGAAAAGAGCAATCGTGCGAAGTGGTACGCGGTGCTCATGACGGAACTCCCGTGCGGCGTGGATGAAGCGCATGGCAGCTTCGCCGCGATTGATAATGGCAACGCGTTGGAATTCGTTCTGCATAAGCGCCTTTGTGAAACAATCGTGGTCTTGTCGAGACGTGCGCTAAGCCACCAGAACGCCCTCTCCTGACATGATGGCCTGTAGATTCTTCAGATTTTCTTTGTCCATGCCATCGGAGAGCGCTACTGTCTGGTAACCACTGAGACGCAGGTAGCAGTTTCCGTTTTCGTCCAGAACTTCAGCGTCGAAGCTCCCTCGAACCTCATCCGGAGTGACCACGGCGTACAAGCGGCCGTCGGCCACGTTCGACGTATGGAACAGGGAGACTCGGTGGACGCGCTGTGGCAGGCCCATCCGACCCTGCAAGCCAAGCTCCCAGACCCCGGCAGTTTGGAAGCAAAGCTCGATCAGCCGTGGTGCTACGACCGTGTGTAACTCAGATGGATGGTGATTAGGCGGCAAGCTTTTCGCCAGTAAACCAGTGACATGCTCTCCGTCCCACCATGCCTTCTCCACCACCTGGTACGCAGGCCCGTGGAAGTAGAGTCGATAGATATCAGCTGCTTCAGCGCAGATCCCGGCCGGAGGGACAAATGCCCTCGCAACCGGCGTCTGGACGCGTTGATTCGCGAGCCGCACACGCGCAGTGAAGTGCGTCGTTGCTTGCGGCTCCTTTGAGTTTGGTAGAGAACGGTAGCCGATCAACCGGCAATCTGCCACCAACCGCTCTCCGTCCGGATGAATCTGAGTCTCGATTCGAACGACGCGCGGATCGCTTCTGTAGAACTTGAAGGGCGCGAGGAAGCCTATGTCTTCGATCGCCTCGATCCGCCATCCGGGAAGGAAACACAGAGCGGCTTCAGCAAATGCCTCGATACCCATCACGCCGGGCAGAACCGGAGTACCGTCAATCTGATGATCGTGAAGGAAAGGTTCGGTCGGCGGGTCGAGTATTGTCTCGACCGCGTAGCCGTCATGACTCATGGAAACGACTTTACCCACCATGGGTCCCACGACTGATAATTGCTTTCCTGCTTCCGCAGGCAAAGTATCGAGCCCACCAGTCGCATCCCATTCATTCAGCAATACGCCGAGGCGCTGGCCGATCACAATCTCGCCGCGCGTTGCACCCGCGGTGAGTTCACGACGGATCAGCGGAATGCCGGCTTCCGGCGGCAGCATGTCGATTCCAGCCAGTTCCATGACCTTCGGGATCGAGCCGCGAGTGGCCATGCCAATTCCGCCCCACGCCGTCCAATCGATCGCGATGCCGCGCGTCGCGGGACGGGTGGTACGGAAATTCGACGTGATCTTGCACAGCAAATCATTCGCCGCACTGTAATCGGTCTGTCCGGCGTTGCCGAAGCGGCCTGCAATCGAACTGAACACCACCGTCGCACCGAGGGGCATCTCGCCAATGGCATGCAGCAGATGAAAGAATCCGTCGCTCTTGACGTCGAACACCAGATCGAATTCACGGGGATCCTTATCTGGCAGAGAATGACTTCGCTCAATACCAGCAGCATGCAGCAGCACGTCGATGCGACCGCTCTGCAGGCGTACCTGGGCGATGACCTTGGCGACCGCCTCCGCATCCGCCAGGTTGACACTGAAATAGTGTGGCGTGCCGCCAGCCGCACTTACAGCATCGATAGCGCTCTGGGCGGCTTGTGCCCTCTCCAGACTCGCGAGTTCTTTTTCGACAAGAGCCGGAGTGGCCCGTTCGCCGCGATTCTGGATACGCGCAAACAAGTCGCGCTTCAGGTTTTCCTTGTCGTGCACGAAGCGCTGGAGATCGGGATTCTCCGGATCGGGCTTCGGCACGAGATCGAGCAGGTAGAAGGTGCCGCCGGATGCAGTGGCAAGATCGGCCGTGATGGCGGACACGATGCTTCCTGCCGCGCCAGTAATAACGAATACGCTGTTCTTGTCGAGCACCATGCCGGGTTGCCCATCCGTTGCGGGTTGCTCCTGCAAGCCGACGGTCCAGCGCTGGCCGTTTGTGTATCCGATTTCCACCGCTCCCGGATCGCGCAATGTTTCCTCGATCAGAAGATCGGCGATTTCGTTCGGATTGCGGTTCGCTTCAAAGTCGATGGTCTTCACCAGGGATTCCGCACGTTCCCGCTTGTACGTCTTGGCGAAACCGGTTACAGCGCCACCAAGAGGAGCTACTGCTCCAGCAACGTCATATCCGTGATGTCCACCGAGTATCGTCGCCGTCACGAGGAATGTGCCCGGGCGGCCTACATTCTCGTACAAGGTACGCATCGTGGTGTACAGCAACTTCACTCGCACCCGCACGGACTCGTGCCAGGCAGTGGAGTCCAGTTTGCGAAGGTCGCCTTCATGGTCGAGCGCGGGCAGCCAGAAAACTCCGCTCACCGCTCCGCTTGCGCTCCAGGCTTTGAGATCGCTCGTCAGGGTGTTTGCATCTGGGCTTCCATCAATGCAGAATACCTTGACTCCCAGCGCACTGAGGCGTTCCTTCAGGGCTTGGCCCACGCCGCCCTTGTCGGGCATCAATACGACGCGGCTGTTGCGATCAAGTTTCACTCCGGTTGCTTTACAGGCGGTGAGCGGAGGACGCAATGCCGCTACCGGCACGCGGCGGGGAATATTATTTGTGGCATCGAGGCTGGCGAGGACGGGGACGGAAACCGAAGCTACGGTCGCCGCTGACTTCTGTTTCTCAGGTGCTGGTTTTACGGAAGCCATTGCGTTGCTCGTTGCAAGCGCGGACCGGTCGTGCGCAAACTTGATCACATGCGCCAGGGTTGGAAAATCACGCAGCTTCAGATTTTCGTCGCGCGGAATGTTGTACGCGGCTCGCACGGCCGCAAACATCTCCGCCTGTTTCACGGTATCGACGCCCAGATCTGCTTCCAGGTCGAGATCCAGATCCAACATGTCTTCTGGATATCCTGTTTTTTCAGCCACGATCCGGAGAACCATCTTCTTGATGGGATCTTCGGAATCGGCAGGCGTCACGAGGAGTGGGGGGACAGGCGCGACCTCGGACGTAGTCGGCGTGATTGAGACCGGCAAGGGTGAAACCGGCGAGGACGACGGTCCCGCAGCTGCGCCGCCCAAGTCCGGCCGCCTCTCGTACACGAATTGGATCACATGAGCCAGCGTGGGATAGTCGCGTAGTTTGCGGTTCTCGTCGCGCGGAATGTTGTATATCTCCCGGATGGCCGCGAACATTTCCGCTTGCTTGACGGTGTCGATGCCCAAGTCCGCTTCCAGGTCGAGGTCCAGATCCAACATGTCTTGCGGGTATCCGGTCTTCTCTACCATTAACGCGAGGATGCGCACTTTCACGGAGTCGGCGGCGTTAATCGAGATTTCCGCGGGCACCGCCGGAATCAGTTGAGCTTCGTGAGTCTCCTCGACTGCCAGCGTTGGGCCTTCTGGTGCTGCAACCGGGATTGCAGCGGCTGGTGCGGTTCGAAGTTCTGGCCGCTTCTCCAATACGAATCGGATCACGTGAGCGAGCGTGGGAAAATCTCGTAGCTTGATTTTGTCGTCACGGGCGATGCCGTACGCTTCACGGATCGTGGCCATCACTTCCGCCTGCTTTACGGTATCGACACCCAGGTCCGCTTCGAGATCGAGATCCAGATCGAGCATGTCCACCGGATAGCCAGTCTTCTCAGCCACCAGTGCCAATACTGTTGCCTTTACCGAATCGCCTTGCCCAGCAGGCATCGGAGGCTTTGGCGCGGGCGGAGGCGTTTGCGCTTGCACTCGCGATTCAACGACCGGGCTGGCTGGGGGCAGCGATGGCACGTCGTTCATAGGAACCACCGGCTTCGGAGCGGTGGGGCGGAGGACTTCGTTGGGTTTCTGAACAACTTCTACTACCCGTGTTGCAGACGCCTGATCGCGTATCCGCAACGTGCGGTGCTCGACTTCCATTTCCGCCGTGGGATATTTGGCGACTCGGCTCAGCCAAGCCTTCCAGCAGTCCTCGTCGACAATGCGATAGGCGTAGCCCAACGCATTGGGGCGGCGACGGATGCCGTCCTTGGTGGCCACCCAGCGCAGCAGGGTCATGCTGATTTGTGAACCGAAACCAGCGCCGAGGCGTATGGCGTACTCGATGGGATACGCACCGCCCTTGGACAAATTCAAGGTGCCCAGCTCGGGATCGATCTCCTTAAAGTTGGCGACGGGCGGCACCATGCCAGTTTCCAGCGCCTTCACGGCAACGACATCTTCGATTCCAGTCCCCATCGCGTGACCAGTCATGCCCTTGGTATTGGCGATCACGATCTGATCAGCTGCATCTCCGAACACGCGACGTAACGCGTGAATCTCAGCCGAGGCGCTGCCCCCGCGCGCGGGAGTATAGGTTTCGTGAGAAACAAATACGGTGTGTGGCGCGATCTGCTGACGCGAAATACCACTGTGAGTTTCGGCGTGTGCAATCAGGTCTTCCATGACCTGACCGATATGCTGTACGTCGAGGCGAGTTCCGTGGAAGGCACTATTGGCCGTGGCGGTGCTTAACACTTCGCAGATCGATTGCATTCCGCGTTCCCGAGCGGCGTCTGCACATTCGACGACCAGGCCCGCAGCTCCCATCCCGACGATCAAGCCGTGCCGGCGGCGGTCAAAGGGGGTGGCAGCTTCTTCGACCACCTCGTCTGTGGCCGCAGCACCGCTCGCCAGGAATCCAGCACCGAACCATTCGATCAAACGATCTGAAGTAACATCGTCGGACGAGACAATGATTACGCGGCGGCAGCGTCCGGCGTTGATCCAGTCTTGCGCCAGCGCCACGGCTTGCGTGGTGCTTGCGCAGGCCGAGTTGATTTGGGTGTTCGGACCGCGGGCCCCGATGAATTCGGCGAACTGCGAATGGCCCATGGCCAGCGTTCTGAGCAGGAAGCGCCGGTCGAAGACGTAGGGTTCCTTCTCAATGGCATCTCGCAAATCTTCCGTACGCCGCTCAATTTCGTGTTCAAGGATGGAATCGCCATTCGACTTCGCGGCCCTCGAAAGTAGGGCTTCCAGCATCCCTAACTGCTCACGACGGGAGTGATCCGCGTAAAAACGTGACATCTCGCCGGCGAATGAGTCACAACCGGGAAAGGCAGATGCGAAAATCACGCCGGTCTCGTCGCGCAAATCATCTGGGAGACCCCATCGATCCGGCAACTGCGAACCTTTGCTCGTCGTCTTGTAACGCATGACCAGCGGGATGCCGGCATCGCGTAAGGCATCAATACCCACGGCAATCGCCAGTTGGGTGGCACGATCAAGAGCCGCTTTGCGGTCCGCGGAAATGCCGAATTCACTTTCCAGGTCGAATGCGCCACCCCGTCCCGCCAGCTTGATGACATCGGCCACATTGTTGATAGTTTCGAATGTGGGCCCACCGTTGTCGCTCTTCATCAAGCGCGTGATGTGCTTGTCGAGCATTGCCTTCCGCAGGCGTGTGGGGATGAGATCGATGAATTGATCGCCGCGCAGGATGCGAGCGAGGTTCGCATCATCAAAGATGCGCTCGGTACCCGGCAGACCCAGAGCAGCACCTGTAATGACGACCGACTGGTTCGCTGGACGATGGTCTGGTTCACCCTGAACTTTTCGAGCACGCTCAAGGACCTCGGCCAGGAGTTGGCCGAGTTCAGCGAAATGATCGCCATTCGCTCGCGCTGCCTGTTGAGTGCTGGGTGCAGAAGGCTTCGCGACGAACATGTGCGACTCGGACAATGATGGGATAGCTGGATTGGACGCTTCTGCTTTCTGCGCCGGGACTGCAACCGTCCCACGGCCCAAGCCCGCTGCATAAAGGCCGCACAGTGCCTGATTGAACGATGCGATGTCGCCGAACTTTGGATGATTGGTAAAGAGCGAAATCACGTCACCGCGATCGCCCAGGACATCTTCCGCAAAACCCTGCAGCGCCTTTTTCGGCCCAACTTCCACGAAGATGCGTGCGCCGGCTTCGTAGAGTGTGCGCAAGCCTTTGATGAATTGAACCGGAGAAGCGACCTGCCGGGCGAGAAGATCCAATACCTGAGGCACGACATCCGGACCGGTGGGATAGAATTCGCCGTTTACGTTCGCAACGATGGGCAGGCGTGGTGATTCCAGATGTAGACGCTCAAGTTCCTTCCGCAACGGATCGCTGGCTGGCGCCACAATGGAAGTATGGAAAGCATGGCTGACGGGTAGTTCTGCAACGTCATAGCCAGCGTTCCTGAGAACCTCCATGGCTTGCGTGACCGCGTTGCTAGCACCGCCAATCACCGCCTGATGTTCGCTGTTGATGTTGGCAATCACTACGTAGCCGTTGATCGTCTTCAGGATTCGTTCGATCTCATTCAGCGGGGCAAACACCGCTGCCATCCGGCCTTTGTCGGCTACTGCGACCTGCGTCATTCCGCGGCCGCGGGCGCTTACCGCCTCCAGCGCATCTTGAAAGGGAAGAGCACCCGAAGCGACTAATGCTCCGTACTCACCCAAGCTGTGTCCCATTGTCATGTCGGGCTGGATGCCGTAAGCAGCCAGCAACCGGGTCAGTGCAAGATCAATCGCGAGCACGGCCGGCTGCGTAATCGCCGTCTGCCGCAAATCTTCATCGCACTTGGCGACGGCATTGTCGTCGGCCTGGTCAACAAAAACAAAGTCGGTGAGTGGCTTGCCCAACAAGGGGATCATCACTCGATCGGCCTCGGCGAAAGTCTGGGCCACAATGGGTTCGGTGTCGCGCAGCGTCCGAAGCATATTCACGTACTGCGACCCTTGGCCTGTATAAAGGAATGCCACTTTGGGCGCAGCTCCCTGACCACGGAAGATGCCTTGCGCGCGCAGCGCTTTCCACACGACCGCCTGGTTAGCAGCCAGCGCCTTCAGCGCTTTGGCTGCCTTGTCGGCCAAGTCCGCGGCATCGATGTAATCAATCGCCAGGCGTTCGGAAGCCCGCAGATCCGCCTCAGCAGGTGCCGCCGGTGCAGGCATGACGCCAACCTGAGCATCCTTCATTACGGCGCGCAGGCGCTCAGCAAGCACAGAATCCGAAGCGGCACCGATCACGAGCGCACCGCGCAGCGGCTGCTTGCAGACAGACAAAGAAATAGTGGAGACCGTAACAGGAGGAACCTCTTTCACGTTCATGACCACCTCATTGATCGCAGTATGTGGGAGCGTGCCGACGGCGACCGATCGCTTTCCATTTCCGGTCAGCCTTCCGGGAAGGTGCTCTTCGAGCACGATGTGGAAATTTGTGCCGCCAAAACCGAAAGCGCTTGTTCCGGCGCGCCGCGGAACGTCGGGTGGGACGGTCCAGGGTTTCAGTTCGGTATTGACGTAGAGCGGGGAGTGCGCGAAGTCAATATCCGGACTGGGATGTTCGCAATTCACGCTAGGCGGCAACACCTTGTCTCGCAGCGCCAGCGAGGTTTTGAGCAGACCGGCCGCGCCCGCCGCGCCTTTGAGGTGCCCAATGTTTGACTTGACCGAGCCCAGCGCCACCGAGTGGGTTGGCAGACTCTGACGACTGAGCAGATTCGCCATGCACTGCGCCTCAACCACATCACCGACTCGAGTGGATGTGCCATGACCCTCAATCAGCGTGGCGGTGGCGGGCGATAAACCTGCATTCTGCCACGCGCGCTCGAGGCAAAACTTCTGACCGACCGGGTTCGGCGCGGTGATCCCTTTTCCTTTGCCGTCGCTTGACGCCCCGATCCCGCGGACTACGGCGTAAATTTTGTCTCCGTCACGTTCTGCATCCGCCAGGCGTTTCATGAGGAAGATCGCGGAGCCTTCGCCCATCACAAAGCCGTCCGCTCCCTCCGCATAGGGACGAGTTCCGCTGGCAGACAGCGCACCGATCTTGCAGAACTTGACGAAGGTCTGCGCTCCCATGTTGCGGTCAATTCCCCCGGTGACGACTGCGTCAAAGTCGTTCCCTATCAGCCCCTCGACCGCGGCAGTCATAGCCGCCATCGCGGAGGCACAAGCCGCGTCACAAACGTAGTTCGGACCATGAAAGTTGTAGATATTCGCGATGCGGCCAGCAATGCAGTTGGCCAATTCTCCGGGCATGGTGTCTTCGGTCACCTGTGGAAGGCGCTTGCCAATACGGTCATGCAACTCTCGAGTAATGTCCGCACGCACAGCCACCGGAAGGGCCGCGAAGGTCCCGCTTTCCGCGAGCTCATGCGCATACTCGGGAAAATTCAGCCGCAGCGCGGTCTGATAGTGTCTTTCACCTGCCATGGCATTGCCCAGGATCACGGCGACTCGATCCGAGTCGAGCGGCCGCTTGGGGTAGCCGTAGTCCTCCAGAGCTTGGCGCGTAGCCGCGATCGCCCACTTCTGCGCCTGGTCCATGGCGTCGGTGACACGCGGCGGGATCGGCAGATGCCACTTCATCGGATCCCATACCCACTCGCGTACCCATCCGCCGATCTTCGAATAAGTCTTGTCGGGAGCGCCGGGATCGGGGTCGTAGTAAAACGCAGGATCCCAACGATCTGGCGTAACCTCAGTGACGCTGTAACGGCCCTTCTTGACGTTCTCCCAGAAAGCCGCCACGTTGGGGGCATCGGGCAGAATGGCTCCCGCTCCTACAATTGCGATCGCACGATTGGCTGTCTCTTCCATGATGACGCTCCTGTGCAACCTGGTGGCAGGTTGCGTATGACAGATAGTCAGGCGCCTTGGGACTTATGCGGCGAGTGCGGGCTTAGCTGCACGGGCGTAGAGGACGTCGGCTATAAAATCCATGTCAGAAATCAGGCCCGCCTGTGCACGGTGAATGGCGGGCAAACCTAAATTCGTTTCAAATGCAGACATCTCGGCATCACTTACGGCGCCGGCTCCAGTTACCCAGCGCAGGCCTTCTTCAGCGACCTTGAGCGCTGCTTCGCGGGCGAAGGTTCGACTCACTCGCGCAAGCGCTGCTGCGTCAAAGCGCCGGTTGGCTTTCTCGTTCAACTTTCCCTCAGCGAGGCGGGCGGCGCGACGAGCCAGACTGCCCGCGCTCTCCGCATAAGCGATCCACTCGCCCAGGCGGAGCAGAATATGTTGATAACGGGTGAGGCGGGCGACACGCGCTTTCTCCATCAGTTCGGCCAGGGCGTGATGCGCCAGCGCGGCGCCATCCGCGCCTAGGTTTGGATGCTGGGCATGTAACGCTTCCAACTCGCGCGCCTTCTCGTGATAGTGCTGACCCCGAGTCTTCAAGTGGAGTTGCCAGCGGTCGCGGCTTATGGTCATCTCCATAATTTCGGATGTGCCTTCGTAGATCGTGGTGATGCGGACGTCGCGGCTGATCTTCTCCACGATGTACTCATGGGTGTAACCGTAACCCCCGAGTGCCTGGATGCTGGCGTCGGCAGCCTGATTGCCGGCCTCGGTCGCCATGTATTTCGCAATGGCGCCTTCGGTGTTGAGGGTTCCTTCTCCGGCGTCGATGCGCTCCGCAGTCTCTTCGATGTAGGCGCGTGCGGCTTCCAATCTCGCCACGTGGGGCACGATCAGTTTGTGCGTGTAGCCTTGCTTTTCCGAAAGCGGCGCCCCAGCCTGGATGCGCTTGGTGGAATATGGAATCGCGCGATCCAGAGCAGCCCATCCTGCACCCAGGCCAAACGCAGCAACCATCAGGCGCGTGTAGCCGAAGACAGCCTGGGCTTGAATCAGCCCCTGCCCCGGGACACCGCCGATCAGACGGTCAGCGTCGACATAGACATCACTGAACGCAAGGGCGGCGGTGTTGCTCAGACGAATGCCGTGCTTATCTTCTGGTTCGTCGTGGTTGAAACCCTTTGCGCCTTTTTCAACGATGAACCAACTCGGACCGTTAGGCGTGTTGGCCAAT
Organism: uncultured Acidobacteriota bacterium; assembly: GCA_963836945.1. Taxonomy (GTDB): domain Bacteria; phylum Acidobacteriota; class Terriglobia; order Terriglobales; family Acidobacteriaceae; genus Sulfotelmatobacter. The sequence goes on along the minus strand of CAWILL010000008.1, from coordinate 231,257 downwards.
ACCGTGTAAGCGCCGGCAATTCCGCCGTTGCTGATCCATTGTTTATTCCCGTTGATCTTGTACCCGACGGCGTGGCCGTCCTCGAGGACCGGGTCCGCCGTGGTGCGAAGGGCTCCCAGATCGCTGCCGGCTTCCGGTTCAGTGGCGCCATAGGCGAACAACAATCCCTCGTCCGCAATGCGACTCAGCCAGAGCTTTTTCTGCTCTGGCGTTGCGCCCACGGTGATCGGATCGCTGCCGAGAAAAGTTGCCAGCACGGAGGTCGCGATCCCCAGGTCGATGCGGGCCATTTCCTCACAAATGCAATAGACGTCGAACGTGCCTCCGCCCATGCCGCCGAACTCTTCCGGGATGAATAGGAGTTGAATGCCCAGCTTGTCGGGGCTGCACATGTCGCGGACGATTTCTATGGGACATTCGTCGCCAGCGTCGAGGTCGATCAGCACATCGTCCGGCAGACGCTTCTTCGCAAACTCTTTGAGAGACTTCACGCTCAGTTTCAATGTCTTGTATGCAAGCATGAGTACGACCTCACTTGGCGGCAACGCCGCGCATTTCACGAGCTTTGTTGGTTAGTTCCGGCAAAAACTCCAGGACGTCATCCACAATTCCGACATCGGCTACCTGAAATATTGGGGCTTTGGGGTTTTTGTTGATGGCAATGATGAACGGGCTTCCTTTTATGCCGGCCAGGTGCTGGAACGCCCCGCTGATACCGCACGCCATGTAAACTTTGGGTTTCACTGTTTTCCCAGACGAGCCAACCTGACGTGACTTCTCCATCCATTTCGCGTCGACGACGGGCCGCGAGCAACTCACTGCCGCACCCAATACCTCGGCGAGTTCTTCGGCAAGAGCCACGTTGTCCTTCTCTTGCAGGCCTCGTCCGATGGAGACCAGGACGCTATGCTTGGTGATATCCACATCGCCCGCCTCGGCAACGATGGTCTCGAGATAGCGGCGTCGCGCCGTCAGAGTGCCCAGGGCGGAGGATTTATCTATGATGGCGCTCGATATCGGGGTGACTTGTTCCGGTTTAAACGCACCAGGACGGACGTTGATCACCGCGCCCGAGGAAACATCACAGCGCACGTGAGCGCTGACTTGTCCGCCGAATTCCTGGCGCACCAGCCTGAGGGAGTCCCCCTCGATCCCATCAATTCCCAGCACATCGGAAACAAAAGCTGAATTCAGCTTGATGGAAAGTCCCGGCGACAGATCGATTCCAAAATGATCGTGCGGGACCAGCAGAATACTGTTGGCCGGCAGAATGCTCACCAACGCTTGCCGGACTAACTCAGCGTTGGGATAGGAGAGTGCTTCGTTGGATACCTTCCAAACCTCCCCATAAGAAGAGAAGAGCGAGTTACAAACCGCATCAAGACCAGCACCCCAACCGGTAGCAATCGCGATGGCAGGTGCGCTGGGATCGATTCTTCTCGCGACGGCGGCTAGTTCTGCCGCAGAATCGTCAATGACGCCACTTCTGTGAACGATATAAGAAAAGATGCGAGCCATTATTTCAGCCCTCCTCTTGCTGCTACCAACTCAAGAACCGTGTGGGCGTTTTCTTCCCGGCTGCCGTGCAGCATCTCCGCTCCCTTGCTCAACGCGGGAACGAAGTAGTCCGCTCGCTTTACCTTCGCGGCCGCTTCTCCTACGGAGTTCTTCTCGACGCCGATGTCCGAAGCTCCTAACGTCGGGATCGGCACGGAAGCCACCTGCCGAATACCTCGCATCCCGACGTAACGCGGCTCGTTGATGCCAGTCTGGATGGAGAGGACGCATGGAAGATCGATCTGGTTGATTTCCCGATTGCCACCCTCGATCTCGCGGCTGACTTTCAGCTTTCCGTCTTCCACGGTGATGGAATTCACCAGAGAAGCAAACGGATAGTCGAGCATTGCCGCCAGCATTCCACCCACTTGGGCAGCACCGTCGTCGGCCTGAACCCCCGTCAAAATGAGGTCGTAACGACCTTTCCGTACAAAATCCTTGAGAATGGTCGCGATGCCCCGGCCGTCGGATCCGCTGAAGTCCTCATCAGAGACCAGCACGGCCTGATTCACACCCATCGCTAATTCACGGCGTAGGACCTCTTCGTCATCTTCTCCGCCGACCGTAACGACCGTGACGTTGCCGCCGACACGCTGCCGAATCTGCAGGCCTTCTTCGACCGCGTAGTTGTCCGCCTCATTCACCGAGTACACCAACTCTTCGCGCTCAATATCGTTCCCGGCCGGATTGAGCCCAATTTCGTTCTCCGAGGTATCGGGCACTCTTCGAACACAAACTAGAATTTCCACGTTCAGCCTCCGCAAGTTGCAGTATCCAACTCCTGAATCTTTTCAGTGCAGACCTCGCGAACCAGGTGCTGGTCCACCAGTTCGGTCAGGTCGATGGCAGACATCTTGCCTTCCAGTCCAGCGACCTTGATCGCGTCTTCGATGTTCGCCATGCAGAACGGGCACGCCGTCACGATCACGTTCGCCCCTGCTTCGGCAGCCATGCGGACTCTGAGCACACCCATCCGCTGCTCTTCTTTGGGCTCGTAGAAGAGCATGAGACCACCTCCGCCGCAGCAGAACGATCGATCTCGCGAACGTTTCATTTCGACGCGCTTCAAACCTGGAATGGCGTCGAGCACAGCACGTGGTTCGTCGTAAATCTGGTTATGACGTCCTAGGTAGCAGGGGTCATGGTAGGCATATACCTTGTCTTCGTTTTCAACTCGATTGAACTGGATATTCCCGGACCTCACTTCGCGCGCAACCACCTGGCTGATGTGCTCAACGGGTGGCACATCCTTATAGTCGTGTTTCAGCGCGTTGTAGGCATGGGGATCGGCAGTAACGATTCGTTGCACTCCCGATGCCTTGATGACATCGCTATTGTGACCCCGAAGGGCCATGGAGAGGATCTCTTCGCCGAACCGCCGAACGTCGTGGCCACTGTCCTTTTCTGCTGCGCCGAGGATTCCGAAGTCTTCTCCGATATGGCTGAGGATTCTGGAGGTGGATCGCCCGATCGACTGCATGCGGTCGTCGTATGAAGTAATGCTGTCGACGAAGTACAGGGTGCCAGCACTGTTGTTTCCGTCGAGGGTCTTGACCTTGCAGGTTCGCTGGAACTCTTCGGCCTTCGCCCAGTCGGCCTTCTTCTTTTCCATCTTCCCGTAGGGATTGCCGCGATTCTCCAAAGCCTTCAGCGGCTTCTGCAGCGATTGGGGCACATTGCCGTCGTCGATCATCCCGCGCCGCAGGTCGACAATCTTGTCGATGTACTCGACCAGCAACGGGCATTCTTCTTCGCATGCGCCGCAAGTTGTGCACGACCAGATTTCGTCTTCCGAATAAATATTGCCGACCAATGGTCTGCCGTTGTTGGCCTTGCCGAGTACCGGATAGTGCTGAAACGCGTAGTCTCTGGCCTTGATGGTGAGGAATCGTGGCGCTAATGGGCGTCCCGCCGCATGAGCCGGGCAGTGGTCTGCGCAGCGCCCGCAATCGGCGCAGGAATAGAAATCGAGGATGTGCTTCCAGGTGAAATCCTCGAACGTCTTCACCCCGAAGGATTTCACCTGATCGAGACGCTCGTCGGGAACGCCCCATCTCACCGGCTTCAGCGTCCCTCGTTCCAACTTTGCGAAGTAAATGCTGAACAGCGAAGTTTCCACATGGAACTGGATTCCGAAGGGCCGGTAGCAGAGCAGAAAGTAAAAGGTCACTTCGTGGACGAGGTAAGCGGTGACGTTGAGAACCCACAGTGTGGCAGATGGCATGGAGCCAATCGCAATCTTCAGCATCCATGGCAGGGACAGGATCGCCAACGCTTCAACGGGTTGGTCTTGCTGTGCGTGACCGGCAGCGTTGCTCGCAGCAAACAAACTATCGGCTACCATCAGAACCGCGATCAGGCCGAGAAGGAAGACGGCGTCGGCCGTGCGGCTCTTGCCATACTTTGCGGGCACCGCATACCGTACGGGCTTGAAAACGAGCCGACGGATCGCAGCCACCACCATACAAAGAAAGACGACCGTCGCAGCGTAATCCGTTATCAGGCCGTAAACGCGGCCGGATTCTCCTGAAAGACCCGGCATTACGAAACCGGGGAAGACTCCTACGATCAGCACGGAGAACGCGCGAGTTGCCAGGAGAAGGAATCCTGCGAAGATCAGAAGATGGAGAGTGCCTGCGAACTTGTAGCGCGGATGTTTCCACTGCCCCAGCCAGAACTTGAAGACTTTTCCTACGCGAGTCAATGGACGGTCAAAACGGGGATCATCTTCAGCGCGCACCAGTGGAACGAACCGCTTCGCCACGATATATGCGAAGCAGGCAACTCCAAGGACATGGATGGTTAGAAAGAGGTTGCGTCCTGGGACCAGCCACTCACTGCTCAACGAGGGTGAATAGATACCTACCACGGCCTACACCCCGATGCTTGCTCTACCTACGCAACAACGAAACGTGCCTCATCATTCTCTTGTTTCGTTGCCGGCGCAGCTTCTGCTACTCGTTTCGATTCAGAAGGAGAAAAGCTAACTACAACTGGAACTGCGACTGGTGCTGGCACCGCCGCGGGCGCTATCTTTGGCGCGGTGGCCCACGATGCGGCCTTCGTCTTCCGGCGCACGTTCTTTCCTTGAGGCGGCCTGATTCCCGCCGCATCTCGCAACTCGGTAAAACTCGCGTGCAACAATTTTTCCATCTGCTTGAGGTCAGGCGCTGCATGCGCATCGCCACTGAACCCGAAATACACCGCACCGTTGTAACTCAGGATGGCGCAGTTGACCGCCATCTCGCCACCGACCGGAACATACGGATAGCAGTGCAGCATCTTGTGGCCCAGCAGGTACAGCGGGAATTGCGGGCCCGGTACATTCGTGCAGACCATGTTGAAAGGCGTAATCGGCAGCTGGCTAATGAGTGGTCCGGTCATTCCCTGCATCGACGTGGGAAACATCCCGATCAAGCCCCCAGCCAAACTCACCAACTCGGCGGCATGTACGCCTTTGAGGAACTCGGTCCGCTTGTGGACCGCGGCCAGCAATTTTCGGGGCTGCCGAATATCCAGTGGAATGGTGACAGGAACAAGGGAAATGCGATTTCCTAAATCAGCGGCGCTGCCGTTGCCACGAAGGTTGACGGGAACCATGATCCGCAGTAGTTTCCCTTTTACCGGGTCACCGTGTAGTTCACAGTAGCGGCGAATCGTCGCGGTCACGAGGGCGAGGATCACGTCATTCACGCTGGTGCCGCATTTTTGTCGGATGGCTTTAACGTCGGCCAGTGGAACCTCGGTGCAGGCAAACTTTTGCGGTCCGCGGTAGATCACGTTGAACCGGAGCCGCTCAGTAAATGAGGTGATTTCTGGGAAAAGCGTCGCAAATTCGTCTCCGGCCACGCTCCCGCCATTCGCAGCAGCACGCTGTGCCATGCTGAGCAGATCGGTCATAGCAGAGAGAATTCGTTTGATGAAATCAGAATAGGAGTCGACGAAGCCGGCCGTGAGCGAACTTAACGGATCGAGTGGCCGCGGAACTTGGAACTTGACTTTTTTCTTGGGTAAGTGCCGTACTTCGGGACTCACATCCAAAAGCATGCTTAGGATCCCGACTCCCGCAATGCCATCCGCCAGACAGTGATGCAGGCGGAAAATCATTCCTGTGCGACTGCCCTTCAAACCCCGGACCAGGGTTATGTCCCACAAGGGGTGCCGCCGATCCATAACGGAGCCAAACAGTTTGGCGGCAACGGCCTTCAGTTCTGTATCAGTGCCGTGTTTGAGCGTCACTTCGTGTACGTGGCGTTGCAGATCAAATTCAGGGTCGTACTCCCAACTGGGAAGGCCGAGACCGAACGGCGCGGGCACGACACGTTTGAGATAACGGGGCAGGAGCGACAGCTTCGATTCGATGAACTGCACGCAGTCTTCGAACAGAACCTCACCCTCGAAAATGCAGAGGCTGGCCACATTGAGAGGCATGCCTTCCCGTTCCAGATGCAGGAAAACCGTGTCACCCCAGGACAAGGCGGTCACTTTGTTGGTGGTTCTGCACGACAGCACTCCTATTCCGTTGGGCGACCAGAGCGCACCTTAGTTCACGAAGGAAAAACGATGGGCAAGCTTCACCAGCTTGAGCACCTTATAGACATCGACGTTAACGCCGCGTAATACGATCTTGACGGCTTTCTCGTCGGCGATTCGGGCAAACTCTTCCATTGCTCGCAGCGAGCTTGAGTCGATCCGTCGCACCGAGGAGAAATCCAAAACTGCTTCGCCTTGAGTGCAGTCAAGATTCCCCCCGGCCTCTTGCAGGGCCAGAACGACGCGCTCTTCATCAATGTTTAGAAACACGTCAATCATCGCCATACGCACCGCCATCCGTTACATCGTTTGTTGCTGAAACGAATCAGCCGCCTTGGCCGCCCCTCGTCCCTCATACGCCTTCCAGAACAGTTCCGACCATTTCGCTCATCAGCGGCATGCGAGGGTTCGATCGCCAGGACGGATCGTCAAACGCAATCTTGACCAGTTCGGGCACCGCTCGCTCAAATTCTTCCTTTGAAATTCCCAACTCGGCGATCGACCGCGGAAACCCCAGTTGGTCGAGCAATTGCTCCGTCGCCGCGATCAGGTTCTTCACCTTCTCATCCACCGAATGACCACCCAGACCCAGCAAATCCGCGACCGTGGCGTACTTCTTGTGCGCCACGTATCCCGCTGGTGTAGGGCGACGGCATGAACTTGGTGGGGACGGCGGCGTTGTAGGCGATGACGTGCGGCAACATGAGCGCATTGGCCCGTCCGTGCGCGACGCCGAAGCGCGCGCCGAAGGCATGGGCCAGCGCGTGATTCACGCCAACCGACGCGTTGGAGAACGCCATCGCCGCAATGCAGGCGGCGTTGTGCATCATGCAGCGCGCCTCTTCATCGTGGGGATGCTCATAAGCGATCGGCAGGTACTTGAACACCAGCCGAATCGCCTGCATGGCGTTGGAGTCCGTGTAGGGGGAAGCGTAATTCGAAACTCCCGCTTCCAGCGCGTGGGTCAGACAATCAATGCCGGTATCGGCGGTCAGGCCTTTCGGCATGGACATGACAAACTGCGGATCGACAATCGCTACATCCGGAGTCAGCGAATAATCGGCGAGCGTCACCTTGCGCCCATGCTCCTTGTCGATCAGCACGGCGAACGGAGTGACCTCGCTACCGGTTCCGCTGGTGGTGGAGATGGCAATCAACCGCGCCCGGTTGATCTTCTCTGTCGGATATTGGACCACTCGCTTGCGCAAATCCAGAAACGGCGCGGCCAGATATTCCAGGTCAGCCTCCGGCGATTCGTACTTGAGCTTCATGATCTTCGCCGCATCGATCACCGACCCGCCGCCCAGCGCGATGATCTGGTCCGCTTTGTAGAAATTGAGCGCCTCCACTCCCTGCAGGATGACCTTGACCTCAGGCTCGGCATCCGGAATGACCAGGACATGAACGTGAGTCTTCGGGCAAATGTGGCGCCGGACGATATCGACGTGGCCGATTTGCTCCAGGGCCGGATTGGTGACGATGATGGTGGAGAGCGACGGGAACTGGCGCAGATTCTCCACCGCGTTCATGTTGAAGTAAATCTGATTGGGAACTCGGAACCACATATGGTTTTGTGTCCTGCGGGCCAGGCGCTTGATATTGAGGTAGTGAAAGACGTTCACGTTATCGGTGGTGCTGTTGCCGCCGCCGGTTCCGCATCCAAAGGAAAAGGTGGGCACCAGGTCGTTGTAAACCGCGCCCAGCGCTCCGATCGATCCCGGCGAATTCACAATGATCCGGCCCGCGTTGATCACCTCCCCGAACTTGCGGATGACCTCTTCGTTGCGCGAGAAGATGACCGCCGTATGTCCAAGGCCTCCGGCATGGTTCACGTCCACGCACACCCTGAGCGCCTCATCGACAGATTTCGCTCGATAGACCGCGAGCACCGGGAACAGTTTCTCGACTGACAGGGGATGTTCGCGGCCCACGCCTTGAATCGGCGCAATCAGAAGTTTGGTGTTTGGCTTCACCGAGAGACCGACAAAGCGGGCGATGTCGGTGGCCTTCTGGCCGACCGCCATGGGCTGCATGAATCCGGTTTGCGGATCAATCACCGTGCGCTCCAGCAGCTTGGTCTCTTTCTCATTGCAGATGTGCGCGCCCAGTTCAGCAAATTTCTTCAGCACGGCGTCGTAAATCTCGTCGTCGATCACCACCGTCTGCTCGGAGGCGCAAATGGTTCCGTTGTCGAAGGTCTTGGAGATGATGATGTCGACGACGGCGGTATTCAGATCCGCGGTTTTCTCCAAATAGACGGGCGTATTGCCCGCCCCTACGCCCAATGCGGGCTTGCCGGAACTGTAGGCAGCCTTGACCATGCCCGGCCCGCCGGTGGCATCAATCAAGCCCACGTCTTTATGCCGCATCAGGTAGGCGTTGTCTTGCAGAGTGGGCGATTCCAGGCAGGTGAAGACGCCCTCGGGCGCGCCGTGCTTCACTGCGGTCTCATACATGATCCGTACGGCCTCGGAGCAACAATGCCACGCCTTCGGATGAGGACTGAAAATGACCGCATTCCGCGTCTTGATGGCCATGATGCATTTGAACAAGACCGTGGAAGTGGGATTCGTAATCGGGGTGAGCGAGAAAATGACTCCGATCGGTTCAGCCATCTCCACCAGATTGCGCTCGGGAATCTCGCGGATGATGCCGACAGTGCGCTTGTCCTTGACGTAGTTGTAGACAAACTCGCTGGCCACCATGTTCTTGATGACCTTGTCTTCCATCACCCCGAGCCTGGTTTCCTCAACCGCCAGGCGCGCCAGATATTGCGCCTGTTCCAGTCCAGCCAGGACCATGGGCTTTGACGATGCGATCAACGTCTTCTTGAGTGAATTGGGTGAAGACAGCGGCGGCGGTTCTGGCTTGGCGGACCAGTCCTTCCAGGTAGGCAATTCGTTCCGCACTGAGGGTTTCTGTGGTCAGCGGGATCTGTACCCGCTCTTTTACTGCTTCACTCGCGATCATTGCTGCCTCCGATGCGCTCCGTCACTTTCGCCGGTGCAAGCATGTCGCTCTACTTCTGCCTCTCTACGCGTAGTCGATCGGATTCTTCTCAAGCCAGTGTTCATCGCGGGTCTTGCTGATACGCTTCCATGCGCTGGAAGCGACACTCGCGGTCAATTGCCGGCTCTCCCAAATCACTCCTATGCCAAAACCGACTGCTCCGCCCAATAAACCACAGACGAGGGCTCTGGTTTTGGAACGCCGCCCGTTTGCCAGGTAACCGCCTAACCCTCCTAGACACGCGCCGATAGCGGCAGGTGCCAACGCTTGCCGAGCAGACTCCCTGAGAAACGGAGCCAACGATTCCTCTTTGAGGAATTCGTCTTCCCCTGTGCGTGCTCCCTCGACTGCGGAATCCACGAGCTTGCGACCGTAGTCAACGTTGGATTTTGACCATTCCACGACATTCATGGACTACCTCACGATGCAGCGAATCCCTTCGCGCGTTCACCCTGGGTGATTACGCCGCCTTTTGCGAACATTCCATTTTCGATTCGATGAGTTCGAGCAACTCTTCGAAGGTCATGCCTCGATCGAGCATCCCGATGAGATCGTGCGCGTTGAACCCCACCGTTTCTCCCGCATGTATAGTCTCTCGATGGCTTCGTAAACCGAAACTTCGTGGGATTCGCGTAAGCGCGTAGAAAGCTTCGAAGGTATTAGCTGACTGGGTTCCACTGGCACGCACCTCGGCCTCGTTCCCAAAATAGAACTTCGGTGTGGGCAGAGTCTGCAACTCATGTCACGTCGGGTTGTGACGAAGGTCACACGGTCTCGGTGGACCTTCTCCGGTTGCTACGCTCGAAAAAGTTAGGGCAGTGAAGGAAGACGTCCTTGCCAATGGGGCGACTGCTGACGAGTTTGAAGAGAGCAGCAAAATTGCGCCCGAGCCTAAATATTCCAGACCCGGGCGCCCGCGGAGAGAAATCATTTATCGTCGGTTGTTGTTTAGTCGCCCGAAGGCATGAGCGACTCCTCCATCGGCATGATTTCCGGGATGACGGACGGGCACTCGCCCAGGATCGGCTGGCAGGCCGCATTGGGCCATGCTCCATCTGTGCACTTGCGGCTTCGTCCCGGCAAACTGTCCTGCTCGGTGGACCCTTCCAGCGCCGTGGTCGACGCGGTGCCGGCGGCGATCACCTGCGTGAGCGCGTCGAAGTATCCGGTGCCTACGAATCGCTGGTGCTTCACGGCCTCGTATCCATACTGAGTTTCCCGGGCAAACTCTTTTTCCTGCAGGCGGGAGTACGCGGTCATGCCACTGTCCTTATATCCGCGCGCCAGTTCGAACATGCTCAGGTTCAAAGCATGGAATCCGGCGAGCGTAACAAACTGGAACTTGTATCCCATCTTCGCGAGTTCCCGCTGGAAGGTGGCGATGGTTCGATCGTTCAGATTCTTCTTCCAATTGAAAGAGGGCGAACAATTGTAGGCCAGCATCTTTCCCGGATACTCGGCATGGATGGCTTCGGCAAATCGCCGAGCATCTCGACGTTGGGATGGGAAGTCTCACACCAGATCAGGTCGGCATATGGATCGTAGGCAATGCCGCGCGCAATGGCCGAATCCAAACCTCCACGGATATCGAAGAACCTTCCGAGGTCCGTCTCCGGTATGAATTCGCGGTCGCGCGGATCGATGTCGCTGGTCAACAGATGTGCGCTGTCAGCATCGGTGCGCGCCATGATCAGCGTGGGCACGCCTAGCACATCGGCAGCAAGACGAGCCGCAACCAACTTCTGAATGGCCTCTGAGGTCGGGACCAGAACTTTTCCGCCGAGGTGTCCGCACTTCTTCGCCGAAGACAACTGGTCCTCGAAGTGGACGCAAGCCGCCCCAGCCTCGATCATCGCCCTCATCAATTCGAGGCGTTCAAGGTGCCACCGAATCCGGCTTCGGCGTCGGCCACGATGGGAGCCATCCAGTAGACACTGTTCTTCCCGTCAAGGTGATGAATCTGGTCGGCGCGCATCAGGGCATTGTTGATGCGACGAGCTACGTTGGGAACGCTATCGGCTGGGTACAAGCTCTGGTCTGGGTACATCTGGCCTGCATCGTTGGCGTCGGCTGCGACTTGCCAACCACGAAGGTAGATCGCCTTTAGACCGGCCTGCACCTGCTGCACGGCCTGATTGCCGGTGAGTGCGCCTAGAGCCGGCACATACGTTTCGTTATGCAGCAGCCACCAGAGCCTCTCCGCGCCGAGGCGGGCCAGTGTGTGCTCCACTTGGATCGAGCCCCGCAATTTGGCGACGTCCTGCACGCTGTACGGGCGTTTTACTCCTGTCCAGCGGGATCCGTGTTCCATTGTTGTTCTGGTGTTTTGAGAATGCCATGTCTGAGGTCTCCTGGCGTTTGTGCCGATCGGGTTCCAGTAGAACGCAACACAGGAAGCGCCACAAACGGGCTCGTCCGTTTTGACCCGGTCGTCCGTTTTGTTCCACCGGCTAGGCACGCTCTCCCGAAGAGCCGTAACATACGCACATGGCCACCATCGCGACCCGCAATGAAATCGAAACCCAGATCCTTACTCCAGAAGCAAGCCGCTTCCTGACCCGCATGGCACGCGAGTTCGAGCCACGCCGGCGCGAACTTCTTGAGCGCCGGCGGACTCGGCAGATAGAGATCGACGCAGGTGCCTTGCCCGGCTTCCTGCCGGAGACAGCACATATCCGCGAATCGGCATGGACGGTCGCGCCCATCCCGCAGGACTTGCTCGACCGGCGCGTGGAGATCACCGGCCCGGTCGATCGCAAGATGATCATCAATGCGTTGAATTCCGGCGCCAGTGTTTTCATGGCGGACTTTGAAGATTCGAATTCTCCCACCTGGATGAACAACCTCGAGGGACAGGCCAATCTTCGCGATGCTGTCGATGGCACCATCAGCTTCGTGAACCCGGACGGAAAGCGTTATCAACGCAATGACCGTGTGGCAACGTTGGTAGTGCGTCCTCGGGGCTGGCATCTGGACGAAAGACATTTCCTGGTGGATGGAAAGCCCATCTCCGGGTCCCTGTTCGACTTCGGACTCTACTTCTTTCACAATGCACACCCGCTTATCGGCAAAGGAACGGGACCGTACCTCTATCTGCCAAAGTTGGAAAGTCATCTAGAAGCGCGCTTGTGGAACGACGTGTTCTGTTTTGCGCAGGATGAACTCGGCATCCCGCGCGGCACGATTCGCGCTACCGTGCTGATCGAAACGATTCTGGCCGCTTTTGAGATGGACGAGATTCTCTATGAACTGCGGGAACACTCCTCGGGGTTGAACTGCGGTCGCTGGGACTACATCTTCAGCTACATCAAGAAATTCCGGAATCGCGCAGACTTTGTGTTGCCCGACCGCTCCACTCGTGACCATGGATAAGCATTTCCTGAAGTCCTATGTAGAACTGCTGATCCAAACCTGCCATCGCCGCGGCATCCACGCCATGGGCGGCATGGCGGCACAGATTCCCATCAAGAACGATCCTGCTGCCAATGAAAAAGCGCTGGAGAAAGTGCGCCAGGACAAACTGCGCGAAGTGCACTGCCGGACACGACGGTACGTGGGTCGCCCACCCCGGTCTGGTGCCGATCGCCAAAGAGATTTTCGATGCAGCACATGAAATCAGCGAATCAGATCAGCCGGCAACGCGAAGATGTGCAGGTCAGAGCGAAGGATTTGCTCGATGTCACAAAAGGCAAGATTACCGAAGAAGGTCTGCGCTGGAACATCGACGTCGGGTTGCAGTATCTGGAGTCGTGGCTGCGCGGTTCGGGCTGCGTTCCCATCTACAACCTGATGGAAGACGCCGCCACGGCCGAAATCTGCCGCTCCCAGGTGTGGCAGTGGGTAAAACACGGGGCCTCGCTCGCCGATGGCCGACCAGTCACGCAAGACGTGGTTCGTCAAAGTATCGCGGAGCAGAAAGGCAAGTTGAAGGGCGGGCGCATGGCGGAAGCAGCGGACATTTTCGGGCGGATGATGACCAGTGCGGATTTCGCGGAATTCCTGACGCTGGAAGCATATGATTACATCGATTAGGAACAGGCAAGGCGCCTGCGCGGACGATGAGCCACCACTCCGCCGAGTATTCCGATGAGTTTCTCGCGCAACTCAAGCAAGATCTGGTGTGTCGGCGCGTGGGACGCGCCTTAGCGCGCCTGGAAGAACATCGCCACCTGCTGACTTCGTTTGATCCCAAAAAGAAAAATGCCGGTCGGTTGGCCGGCTATTTGGCCCAGTGGGTGGACGTGGGATTTCAACGTCCCGGGCTGGTCAAGGAAATCGTCGGGAAGTTCTCTCGTGCTTGTTCCGCGCGCACTTGCCTCTACGTGACTACCTGCATCTGCGCATGGCAGAGGGTATGGTGGCGATGGCAGAGGAGTCCACGGACGAAGCCATTCAACACTTCGAACTGGTCCTGAGCCTCGAACAAGAGACGGATGATCAGGAACTACTGTCGATCGCCAATTTCTGGAAGGGCCGCTGCCTGCGCATGAAGGGCGAGTACGACCAGGCCCTGGCATTCGCGGTAAAGGGCAGAGACCTTGCCTGGAAACTCAGCTACCTGCCGATGGCGGGTTGATGCGAGTGCTCGAGAGCGGCCTCTTTTTACAGAAAGGCCATGCCAATCATGCTCTCGAGATTCTGCAGGCGGCCGAAGCCATCCTGAGCAAGACCGATGACTATCTCACTCTGGGCAATATCCATTCTTCCTACGGACGTATCGCCCGCCGCCAAGGGCGTTATCAGCACGCCATTGAGAGTTTCACAACTGCGATTGCGCAGTACCGCAGGCTCGATCCCGCAGCATCGCAATGTGGCCCGCTCTCTGAACAACATGGCTTACGTCAAGCGCCTCATCGCCCTGCAACTGCGGCGCAAGATTGATGCAGAAGCAGAACGGCGCAGGAAGGCTGCTACCCGCGATGGGGCCCGCAACGGCAAAGATAAGCCCTCATATCGCAGTCGTTTTGAACAGCTGCGTGACGAGGCATTGGCGGAACTCGGCGAGGCGGCCGCCATCTATGAGCAGTATGGGAATCATCATGGATTGGGCAGCGTGCACTTGAACCACGGATTTCTCCACCTGGACAACGGGGACTGGAGATGCGGAGGGAGAGGCCAAAGCGGCCTTCCACCTCGCCGATGAAAGGCGCGACCATATCCTCACGGCACGCAGTCAACTATTGCGCTGCATGATCGAAAACACCCGCGTCGAGGAAGGGATCGGAGACAGCGCCGAACCCAGCGACCACGCCCGGCTCGCTCAGGATTACGTCCAGGAGGCTATCGAACTCGCGAAACACTCCGAGAACCGACGCCTCCTCGCCGACGCCTACGTCTGGCAGGGTCTGATGGACGGCAATCGCTTTTTTGATGACGTCGAGTCGAGTGCCGTATTGAAAAATTACCACTTCCTCACCCTTTCGAAAGGCGTCCATGCCGAGGGCGCTCTGGATGATTTGCAATGCTCTGAGGCCCGAGTTCAACGCGGCGGCAGGGCGCAACCTGACACTGCGGCGCCGCCCGGGGGTCAAGGTTCGGTTGGAGACAAGACATCTCCATTCGAGATCACGGAGGAATTCGCGAACCTTATCATTCCCAAAGTTTGGGAGCGCGAAGGCCGGACGATTTTGTGCTCGGCAGCTCGCCATTCCGTTTCTCCCAAAAAGATTTGGACCCTCGCTGAGCGCGCCGGGCGAAGGAAGCCCCCAACGGAATAACTAATAGATAAGGCCGCGTTTAATTGATGACGCGGATGCACGTCGCTCCAAGATGCTGCCCTGAGGAGGGATGAAACTCATGGCGCGCCGGGCCAGAGCCGTGATGGTAAGACTCGATTTGACGCCAACATCTGCCGCCAGGACGGATTCGTTGCAGATGTACATATTGCGATAGCCGAAGACGCGGTGACTCACGACATCCACCACGTCGCGATTGGGACAGCCGCGATCACGCCACCTCCGAGACAGCGAGCCGTGCCGGGAACATCGAAGAGAATTTCCGGCAGGATGCCTCATCGCCAAACCCCAGCGACTCGCGATACCGTGCGGGCAAACTGATTTGCCTTTGGAATGTAGGTCGGCACTTTATCACCACGGCTCACCAGCATCTTAATGAACGGCGATAACGCCGCACGTTTGCAAGCATCTCGATATGTCCTTTCAGCGCTTGCATGCACAGCAGATGATGTGCTCCTCGGGCGCATCCTTTGGGCCAGACAAACGCGCCGTCTTTATCGGGTGGAACAGCAGAGAGCCCAGGGCATTCTGCAGCCACAGCCGGATGCGCCGCGCTCCGGGGTGGCGATCGGTCAGAATCCGAGAGAAGGCCCATCGTGTCCGAGCCGCTGGGATAGCGCATCGTTTCAATGTGCGCGTGTTCCCGATGTAGATGCCGGGCCGATCGCTATGCCTTGCGACAAATGGTCCGTGCACCCCGGCATGCCTGCCCCATGAGCGACTCGGAATTGGTTCCCACCCGCTTGCCCAGACGCCCGCTAACGTCGCGTAGCGAACCGTTATTTTTGAGACGGAACAGCAGTTCCATGGTGCCCAGTGAGGATGCAGAAAAACCAAGCCCCGGCAGGTAAGTGTGCGTGGCTGACGGCGAATCCATGCCGTCGACTTCACCGTGCTTATTTCATACCCGGCACTGCCATCGCTCGCGCTGTCCAGCGGTTCGACGTTCACCACCTTCGTTTCTGGAAAGATCATGGCGCCGCGTTTTTCCGCCAGGTACAAATAAGTAAGATCGAGAGTGCTTTTCGCGCCATAGCGGCAACCCATCATGCAGCCGCCACAACTGGTACACGTAGTACGCGGCGGCCCCTCTCCGCCGAAGAATGGATCAGGGAAGGTTCTGTTACCCGGCTCGCCCTCGGCTGGTTGGAAGATCCCCACGCTGGTGCGGTAGAAGGTACGTCCGCAACCGGCGACGTCTGCAGCTTTCTTTAAGAGATGATCGCCGGCCCGAGGATGGTGTTTTGCGTGACTCCCAGCATGCGAGATGCCGTCTGAAAATGGCGAGGCATCTCCGCCTTCCAATTCGCCAAACCTGTCCATGATCCGGCATCCCAAACCTTCTCCGGGGGCGGAAGCAAGGTGCTGGCGTAGGTGATCGATCCGCCGCCGACGGCACAGCCGTGAAAGATGGTGGCATGACGGAACAGACGCATGTTGAAAAAGCCGCGCAGGCCAAGCTTCGGCTGCCAGAACCAGCGATGAATGGACCAGCTCGTGAGCGGGAGAGACTGGGGCGTCCAGCGACGCCCCATCTCGATCACGGCAACCCGATAGCCTTTTTCCGCCAGACGAAGCGCGGAACACGCCCCCGAAGCCGGATCTGATCACGATGAAATCGAAATCGAATTGCTGGTCACCGGATTGATGCCTGCGCGGTCCATACTGCCCCCGCTCGTCCGCCTTCGGCCTAATCGCGACTGAAGACGAGCGCAACCTATGCGACCATGTACTTGCTGGTTTCGATGACTCTTTGTGCGATCGTCCGCCGCAGGGCCAGCGTGTTGAATGGTTCGTACTTGCACAGCCGGCGCAGAATTGCCAACTGCGAACGCAACATGTCTCCTTCGGCGCACGCTGCGATGACCAATCTCGCCGCGCTTTCGATTTTCTCCATGGCACCTGTTATATAAACGCGTGTCATGGCAACGGCTAGCGCAGCGCCCGCCTCGCCATTCCGCGCTGCCAGTTTTTGCGCACGCAATACGGCTGACTCCATGGCATAGGTTTCGATGACCATGTTCGCAATCGCGCCCATGATCTCCTGTTGGTCCTGAATCGCTTGCATATACTTTTGCGTCGCGATGCCGGCGGCGAACAGCCCAATCTTCTTGGCCGTCGCAACCAGCTTGCGCTCCTGGGCAAGCGGTCCATCCTCGCCCTCTTCGGCGGTTCCCGAAAGCACCTCATCCATGAGTTCATCGCTGCCATTAACGGGAGTTGCCCCGACATGGCCCGTTTCAACAGAAACCCCGTGATGACTAACCGGTTGATCTCGTTCGTTCCTTCGAAGATCCGGTTGACGCGGACATCCCGGTAGTTGCGTTCGGCCGGGTACTCCTTGACGAAGCCGTATCCACCGTAGATCTGCACCGCTTCGTCCACTACATAGCTGATGAACTCCGATCCCCACACCTTGAGGATCGAACACTCGACCGCATATTCGTCGATAACCTTGCGGACCGGCGCCATGTCCGTATGCCCGGAGTCCAGTTGCGCGATGGCCGCATCCATCATGCCAACCGTGCGATAGGCCATGGCTTCCCCGGTGAAAATGCCCGCCGCCATGTTGGCCAGCTTCTCGCGAATCAATCCGAAATCAGCAATCACTTTCCCGAATGCTTTGCGCTGTTTCGCGTAAGCGATGGCACCCTCAATGCAATTGCGAGCCGAGCCGACGCAACCAGCGCCCAGTTTGAACCGGCCCACGTTCAGCACATTGAATGCAATATGGTGTCCTTTGCCGACCTCACCAAGGACATTTTCCACCGGCACCTGGCAGTCATTCAGGATGAGTGGACAGGTGGAGGATCCCCGGATTCCCATCTTGCGTTCTTCCGCACCCACCGAAAATCCCGGGAAGCCACGTTCCACAATGAATGCAGTGAATTTCTCGCCGTCGACCTTGGCGAAAATGATGAACAGGTCGGCGAATCCTGCATTGGTGATCCACATTTTTTCGCCGTTCAAAAGGTAATGCTTGCCCTCGGCGGAAAGGGCCGCACGGGTTCGGCAATTCAGTGCATCCGAACCTGATGACGATTCAGAAAGCGCATAGGCTCCGACCTGCTCACCGCTGGCCAGTCCGGGAAGATACTTCTTCTTCTGTTCTTCCGTGCCAAAGTAGACGATGGGCAGTGTGCCAATGCAGGTGTGAGCGCCCCAAGTCGTGCTGAAGCCGCCGTACTTCGCAATACGATCGGCGATGATGGCGGAAGTCACCTTATCCAGTTCCATGCCACCGTATGGTTCGGGAACGTCAACCCCGCTCAACCCGAGTTCGCCTGCCTTCTTCACGAGTTCCCGGGTAACGGCGAAATCCTTGCGCTCCATCTTCTCAATGTTGGGCACAATTTCCTGGTTGGCAAATTCTTCTGCGGTTTGTGCGATGAGCAGGTGCTGCTCCGTGAAATCTTCTGGAGTGAATACATCCTCTGGCTTGCGTTCCTCGATCAGGAAACTGCCGCCGGGAATCTTGGTGGTGGGTACTGCGCTAAGCGTAGCCATATTCGCCCTCCCTCAGAAATGTACTCGTGCGGTTCGGTGCAGCATGAGAAACGAACTAACTAAGAGTGGACGGGAATCTTCACGAATTGCCGATCCCGCAGCCCACGCTGCAAAGCTTGCGATCCGCAAACCAAGCGATCGTCAGCCTCCTCGGACGAAGGCGACTGGTTTCGTTGAGCGCGCAGCAAGATCGCCAACGTGACCCGGTGATAAGCCAGATCACGTTGGCGACTTATTCGCGGCCCCTGTTTCTCATCAAAATCAACGCTGGGCTGCGATCCAGGTTGCAAATCCGTCAGGCTACAGCCACGGCTGCCTTCGACCTCTTTACCGTCTTCTTGACCGGACGCTCCGCCCTTCCTGCCGTCTTTGCTGCATGCGGAGGCTTCACCATTACGTCCATCAAGGCCTTCTGCGCCTCGACGTAGCTCTTTACAGCCTCCCGGGTCAGTTCGCTCAAGGGTAGAGAGGGGAATGGCCGCAGGAGTGTCATGGTCTTGCCTGCCGTTTTCACGTTGGCATTCACCTGTCGCCCGGCGATGTCAACCAACCGCTTTTGCGCTTCAATGAATGAGTCGGTTGCTTTTCGCGCCAACTCTGACAACTCGGTCTGCTTTATCTTCTTTGCAGCACCGTTGGTATGTTTCCCTCCGGTTGCTTTCGCAGTTTCCTCAGCGATTACGTCGAGGAATTGCTTTTGAGCTTTTACGAAGTTCTCCATGCCCTCGCGGGCCAACCCGACGAACTGTTCAGGCTGGTACGGCTTACCGGCCTTGGCGGCGTCGACCCAGGTATGAGTCTGCTTGCCGGCAATCTTTAGAAATTGCTCCTGCATATCAATAAAAGTTTCGACGCTACGCCGCAGCAGGTCCGTCATTGCGTGGGCAGCAGGCCAGTTTCCAACACGTTCTTTAACGCTGGACATGAGGAGTTCGTTCTGTTCCCTGCCCAGATCGAGAAGCACCTTCTGTCCTTCGAGGAAGTTCGTCAAACCTTCCCCGGCAACTTCGCTGAGGATGGCGGTTGGAGAGTGAAGCGGGTCGGATAGTTGTTCGCGGATAGCGTGCATTACGCTTGCATTCTGCCGCATGGCCAGATCGATGAGGATCCGTTGCGTGGCAAAGAGAGTCTGCGCGCCCTGTTGCGCCCAGCCCGAGAGTAGCGAAACTACAGACGACTCTCGCGAATGAGTGCGGGGAGATTCATGCTTTACTGCTGGGGCCATATTAAGGACCTCCGATTGCTGCATCGCAGCATCGGCTAAACTATACGAAATGGGCGTGCTTATGTCAAGATAATCCTGCTGGTTGTGCATGGCAACATAAACAGGACTCATGAAACCTTCCGTGGTTCTGATCAAAAAATACGGAAACCGCAGGCTTTACGACACCGCGGGCAGCCGCTATGTGAACCTCGACGATCTGGCCGGGCTGGTTCGTGCGGGCAAAGAGGTCCGGGTTGTCGAAGCGAAGACTGGCCAGGATCTGACTCGCGTGACCCTTACGCAAATCATTACAGAGGATGCGAAGGATAAACCGACGGGACTGCCGCTCGAACTGCTCCGGCAGTTGATCATCGCGTCCGATGAGGTGCGGCAGGAATTTCTCATGTGGTACCTGAAATCCGCCTTTGACACTTATGAGAAGCTGCAGGACGCAGTGCAGAACCGGTTAAGTGAGGTCCAGTCCGCGATCTTGTCCCCGGTGGACTTAATGAAACGGTTCCTGGGCGCGAGCCCATCATCGCCTCCGCGCGGGGCCGACGAGTCGGAAGTTGAGACCTTGCGCAAGCGGGTAGCGGAACTCGAGGCTCGGCTGGGACAGCCAAAGCGCAGGCCCCGTCGCCCTCGCACGAGGCGGTAACTCCCCATCTACCTATCGCGTGCGGAAATCTATTCGGAAGGGGAGCGAAAAGCGGTACAATATTGCAGTGCAGCATTTGCCGTCTCCGCCTGGACGCGGAGGTCTGGCAGACCCAGGGACGAACTTGCCGCGTAAAAAGAAAAAAGCAGCAGCGCGTCCTTTCACCACGAAGCAGCGTCCGTCTCCTGTGCGGCGCTACCCCGAAGCCGACACTTCTCTTTGGACCGAAGCTCTATTCGGGGCTGAAATCCTCATTCTGCACGCAACCCCGGTGTACTACGGCCTGGGCGTACCGCGTGGGGATGGCTCCGCGGTCGTCATCATCCCCGGCTTTCTTGGCACTGATCTCTACCTCACGGAACTTCATGCCTGGCTGGGGCGCATTGGATACCGGCCCTATTTCTCCGGCATCGGCATTAATGCCGAGTGTCCAAACCTGCTGATCCAGCGCCGATTGAACCAGACGATTGACCAGGCACTGGCTGAGACCGGCAGTAAGATTCATCTGATCGGTCACAGCCTTGGAGGTGTGATCGCCCGTTCGTTGGCGGGCCAGCGCCCGAAGGACGTGGCTTCTGTGACCACTCTCGCCGCGCCTATCCGCGGAACGGTCGCGAATCGCGCTGTTCTCCACGCTGCCGAAGCAGTGCGCCTTCGGATTCTCGAGGAGCACGGCCGCGGAGTGCTACCCGACTGCTACACCGGACGATGCACCTGCAATTTCCTGGACTCGCTGCGGCGCAAGGTTCCCGACTCGATGGTCGAAACCTCGATCTATACGCGCCACGATGGCATCGTAGATTGGCGTTACTGCATGACCATGAACCCTGAAGTAGACGTAGAAGTTCCGGGCACTCACATCGGAATGGCCTTCAACCCGGCGGCCTACGCCGTCGTCGCCCAGCGCCTCGCCTCGGCTCAATCAACCAAGTAATTCACCCCACCATCTCCAGCACGGCGCCGGTGGTGGTTTCGAATGTCTCGGGCACTCCCTGCGCACGCTGCAGAAGAATTGATGCGGAAGCCAGGCTATTGTTCGCTACTTCAAAGCTGCCCGAGCAATCGGTCTTTCTATAAGGGAGACGATGCAGACTCGAACCGCCACCGTCGATGGCAGCCTTCAGGCGGATTCCATTTCGCGCAACACTGCGAAATTTCCACTGCATGTTATCCCGGTCGCTTCCGGATTCATCCAGACCACGGAAGATGTGGTGCTGTCCATCGTGCCAGAGCACTGCTTTGCGAAAGACCAGTCCCAGCGGCATTTCGTAGACCAACGCCTCCAGAGTAGTCGCGGATCGGCCAGCCCCAGGAAAGTGTGCGTGGGCCCACGTCCAGAAGTTGCGATGCCGGTATCCACAGTTGTGTCCCTGGACTCCGAACCCCAGAGGATCCCCGGTGAAGCTCCGGCCATCGAGCGTAATCTGCCCTGAAAAAAGTGCGTCGGAGTGCGGCGTGCGCGAGAAACCAATCCAGCCTTTGTCGCTCAAGGTCACGCGAAAGCTGGAACGGTAGCGCAGATTCCACGAGATCGTGTGCCCATCCAGTTCCAAGGCTCCCCGACAGGAATCCTCATCAATCTCGTTGCCGCTAATGCGAAAGTGAAACGGAGACTGCCTTCTGCGGCTCAGATCCAGGCCTTCCAGCGACAATCCCTGGATGAAGCTTTGCGGTTTGCCACCCGCGGGGAACCATGTTGCCCAAACCTGAACGGGCATGCCGCGCGGGTTTCCAGCGCAGCCGTCGCGTCCGGGATTCATTAGCAAATAGCGAAACCACCACGCGCCGCAACCATCCCCCAATCCCATGCGAACGAACCAAACTTCATAACGGCGCCGGACCGACAATGCGGAAAACACTTCGTTGAGAGTGGCCAAGGACTTCGCTGCTCCGAACAACATCCAGACTATCTCACAGAACTCCGAACCTTCCGGTGATGGCAGTCACTGCGGACTCCTGGGCCGACGATCATAGTGTGAACCGGTAACTTCCATATGCTGGATGCGGCCGCCATCGCAGCGGGCTTTCGCCAGCTCGCGCCCGACCAGTTGCGCGCGGCCCTTCAGAATTTCTTGCCGAAGGGCACGACCGCCGAAAGGATCAGCGCCATTGAGGCCGGCCTGCGAAGCCCGGCCGGACAGTCCGTGCGGGATGCGATGGCGCGATGGATCGTGGATGAGATCGTCCCGGTGGAGGCGCTCGTTCCGGAGGCTTACGTTAAGTGGCGCCCACCGGTGCGGGACGCCATGATGTTTGTGGTGGCGCACCTCTCCCCGGCACGCCTCGCTCCGAAGCTCCTCGAGCAGATCGAACTTCCCGCCGCGACGTCCGCCGAAGTCCGCCTGTTGCGGTTGATTGCCAAGGTGCCGGGCCTGCAAAAACTAGGCCAGGTGATCGCGCGAAATCAACATCTCCGCCCCGCCCTACGCAAAGCGCTCGCCAAGCTGGAAAACGGTATTCGCGATGTCAGACCAGAAGACGTGCGCGCGATTATCCAGAAGAATCTCGGACCGCAGCTCAACCGCTTCGCGGTCAAAATCGCGCCGAGGATTCTCTCGGAGGCAAGTGTGAGCGCGGTCGTGCGCTTCACCTGGCGAAATCCTGACAGCGGACGACGCGAGCGCGGCGTCTTCAAGGTGCTGAAGCCTCATATCCCGGACTACTTTGCCGAAGACATGGACTATCTCCAAGGGCTGGCCCAATACTTCGGAGAGCGGCACCACACCTACGGATTTTCGGCTGACCTCATCCCCGATACTTTTCGAAAAGTCCGGCGCTTGCTTCGTCACGAAGTCAACTTCGCTCGCGAACAAAAGACTCTGGTCGAAGCATGGTCTCTCTATGAATCAATGCGCGGCGTTCGAGTGCCGCGCGTGATCCGACCCTTGTGCGCGCCGACCATCACGGCGCTCACGGAAGAACGCGGAATGAAGGTGACGAACGCCGCGGCGCGCCTGTCTGTCGCGGGTCGGCGAACATTAGCCGAGCAACTGGTCGCGGCCCTGGTTGCAGTGCCTCTGCTTGCGGCAACCCCCGATGCGATCTTCCATGGCGATCCCCATGCCGGCAACCTGCTGTACAACAACAGGAGTGGTGAATTGACCATCATCGACTGGGCTTTGAGGGAACGGCTAGGGCGCGAACAGCGACGGCATCTCGCGCTCTTTTTTCTGATGGTCACATTGCGCGACCCGGTGGGCACTTCTAATGAAATTGCAGCGCTCAGTCAGCAGCGCATCCCTATGACTTCGCCACCAGGCCGAATCGTTCGCGAATTAGTAGCCAACTTCCTCGACGAGATGCCGCCATCCAGCATGCCCAGCGGGGCCGACGCAATGCGGCTTTTGGAACGTATCGCGATCGGCGGCATTAAGTTTCCCAGCTCGCTGATCATGTTGTCCAAGGTAATGTTTACGCTGGAAGGGCTGCTGGGCGACATCGTCGGGTCTGACACGGGGATGGGATTCACTCTGGCGCGTCATGTCGCCCAGCATTGGCTTGCCAATCGATCCGCGTTCCGGTCTCCGCTTGGGACGCGCGACTGGCTCACACTGCAGTGCAGCGTATGGCTCTACACGAGTCGCTTGTGGGTGCAATGGGAGCAAGCCATGCTGAAGCGCTTCCTTACACCCAAATCAGCAGCGACCGCTTGAGCAGGTACGAGTCAACAGGACCTTACGCCGGCACGACCTTGTGCTCACGAACCGTTCGGCCTCGCCCCTGCTTCGCCTGGTGGCCAACCTTCTTTGGCGGCTTGATAAGCGACCCGATCAGGGATGTTTCGGCGTCAACAAAGCTGCGCACGCCTTCGCCGGTGAGGCTCGCCATTGGTACCAGCCGGGACGGGGACATCAATTCCAGGGTACGAGTCGTCGCATCGAGGTTAACGTTCATCTGTTGGCCCATCACATCGAGTAATCTTTTCTGCGCTTCGATGAATGCCTTTCCCGCTTCGCGCGCCAGTTGTGCCAGTTCAGTCCTCTTCGCAACCTTGACGTCGTGCTCTTTCTTGCCGCTCGTGGCCTTCGCGGCTTCTTCAGCGACCACATCGAGGAACTTCTTCTGCGCGCGAGTGAAGGTCTCCACTCCCTCGCGGGCAAACTCGACCATCTGTGTGCCGCCCTCGCCCTTCCCGGCTTTCTCGAATTCCAACCACTGAAGCGTCTGCCTGCTTGTGGTGGTCAGCAACTCTTGCTGCATCCCGAGGAGAGTCTCGAGGCTGCGCCGGACAAGGTCTGTCATCGCAACGGCCGGCAGGAAGCCGCCGATCCGTTCCTTTACTCCGTTGAGGATGATGTCGTTCTCTTGTTGTGCCAGGTTGAGGAGAGCGCGCTGTGCTTCCACGAGGCTCGATGTTCCTTCGACCGCCAGCTCAGTCAGAATGTCGAGAGGCGAGTGCTCATCGTGGGGTTTGGTGTGAGTTCGCATACGTTGCCTCCGCTTTGCTGCACTGCAGCATTGAGAGAAATATAGTATCCACAGCGCCTGAAGTCAATCGCCGTTCCATCCGTTGTGCGTCGCATCAATATGAGATGTGATTTTGATCACTCCCCTCAGGACCCACCGAGGGCAAGCTATGCTTTTGATCTTTCTTGAGGAACGCCCCATGGACAAGATTCCCGACGTCGAGGCTGCGAAAACATTGATGAATGAGGCCGTGTCGTGGTCAGTGATGAAGTGGCTCCGCGAAAAGAAACGAGTTCGGAAGGCCGCCGACCAAGCCAACGCCGCCCTTGATCAATGGAACCGGGCGGTCAAGGATCGTTGGCCGGACAGCGTGAGAGTCGCGTACGCATCGTTTCTCGCCCAAGGGTCTGGCAACGCGACGGTACCCAGCCAGCCGCCGCCACCGTCGCCGGTGATCGACCCGCAGTCAAGGCTCAGCGCCAAAAAGGTCAAGGAAGCAGATGATGCAGCGTACCGCGCAAGAATGGACGCGGAAGAAACCTTCGACCAAGCCGAGAGACAATTAAGCACCAGCCTCGCGCGGGAAGGATGTCGGAAAGCGATCCAATCCTGGGAACTGCACGAGAAGGCAATTCGAAGAGCGGAAGCACTCTTTTCCCAATCACGCACCCCGGAATAACCAAACGGTCTACGTCTTAGCAGCTTGTAGCGCTTTGCGTGTGTCCGCCAGCGTCTTGATCAAAGACTCACGCGGGAGTTTCTGGATCGTCGGCTCGATCGCCCATCCCAGCCCGAATGGCACGTCACGCGTCAGCGAAATCGCTCGACACTCGATGTATACACCGCCGTCCTGCTCCTCGAATCGCCAATAGGAATACAAGCGCCACAGGAATCCATGCCCGGTGTCGGGCGCCAGCACTCTCTCTTGCGGGCTTCCGGCGTTCTCCACCTCCGCAATGCGCGTGGTGTGCGAACGACACATCCAGCGTGGGCGACCCAGCGAAAGGTAATGCACTTCGTGGTCGGTGTCGAGAACTACGGTGATGATCTTCTTCTTCAGAAGGCGCAGATAGACCTGGAAATCGTCGCCGTGATGGCTGATCAGCCGTGAAGCCAGCACCTCGGGCTTATAGATTTTCTCGTGATTGTCGTAGTCCTGGATCAGGGCCAGCGTGTCGTCGACAGTCGTGCCCGGAATCCAAGCGGCGCCGACCCAGTCATGGATCAGACCATCTGGTACCTTCACAGGCCCTCGACCGGCCCAGAACTGCGCCACGACCTGCCCCGCCCGGATCTCCTTGGCCCTCGTGGAATCCATCTCAGACCAAAGGAATGGACCAGCGCGCAGCGTCTGGTCCGCTGCCAATTCGACCGTCTTGATGTACGTATCAAAGGCCTCAACCGTCCGAGGCCTCAATTGCACCGGATCTGCAGTCTGGGCCATAGGATTCGCCGGCCGAATCGCTTTCCGGCCTCGTGCACTTGTACGACTCCGGGTTAAACGACCGCGGAAACTTCCTCCGCTTCCCTATATAAGTCATCAATCTGCTTGCGATAGCGCTCCTCGATAACCTTGCGGCGCAGTTTCAAGGTCGGGGTCAGGGTGCCGTCGCTTGCGGTAAACTCATCGCCGACCAGCAGAACTTTTTTCAACGTTTCGTAGCGAGCGAGACCGCGGTTTACCTGGGCAACGATACCTTCATAAAGCGCCTTAACTTTCGGATTGGCGACTAGCTCTTTCCGCGAAGAAAAGGGTACCTGGTTCTCGCGTGCCCACTCTTCCAGCAAAGGAAAGTGCGGAGAAATAATCGCGCAGGCAAATTTCCTTCGGTCTCCGAGTACCACAGCGGTTCCTATCAAAGCATGGAGTTTGATGGAATTCTCAATGGGCTGTGGTGCTATGAATTTTCCGCCGGACGTTTTGAGTAGGTCTTTCTTTCGATCGGTGACGGACAGAAAGCCCTCTTCATCCAGATTGCCGATATCGCCAGTTTTGAACCAGCCTTCGACAAATGCGTTGCTTGTCTCCTCGGGCCGGTTCCAGTAGGTGTGAAAGACCGAGGGTCCCCGCACCAGGATTTCCGAGTCCTCCGCAATGCGGACTTCAACATTGGACAACGGGCGCCCAACCGTGCCCACTTTGTGGGCGCGCGGAGAGTTAATCGCTATTACCGGCGAAGTTTCGGTGAGACCATAGCCTTCGTGGATGCGAATCCCAATACTCGCGTACCACTCTGCCAGCTCTCTTCCGAGGGGCGCGCCACCCGAGACGAATACCTCCACCCTGCCGCCCATCCGAGCATACACTTGCGAATAAACCAGCTTGTTGGCGAGCTTCCAACTAGGCGCCGTCGGTGTTTTTCCTCTCAGAATCTTGGGACTGTGGGCTCGGCCCACGGAAACCGCCCAGCGATACACAGCGCTCTTGGGAAAACCCTTCACCTTCTGGACCACTTGGCTGTAGATCTTCTCGTAAACCCGCGGCACGGCAATGAAGATAGTGGGTGATACCTCCTGCAAAGTCTGAGGCAGATCTTCCATGAAGGGGCAATAAGCCAGTGTCACACCGCGGTAGAGTAAAGCGAAATCGGCATGACGCGCCGTTACGTGCGATAGAGGCAAAAAGGAAACACTGACATGTCCATGGCCAATATCAAAACCGTCAAGCGAGTGCGCTATGTTCGAGGCCAAGTTGCCGTGAGTCAGTTGCACTCCCTTTGATGTACCCGTGGTTCCGGAGGTGTAGATGATCGATGCCAGATCGTGGGCGACGATTGTGCGTGCGCAGGCTTCCATTTCGGCATCGATGTCCGCGGAACCTTCGCGCATCAACCGCTGCATGGACACCGCGTTGGAGGTTTCCATCGGATCCATTACCACCACTTTCTTCACTGCGCATTGATCCTTGATGGAAAGTACTTTCTCCAGTTGCTTCGCCGAGGAGACGACAACCACTTTCGCTCCGGAATCACACAAGATGTACGCGGTCTGCTGAGCTGTCAGCGTCGAGTAAATCGGCACAACCACCGCGCCCAGCAATAAAGACGCGAAATCCGCGACCGCCCACTCATGCCGATTTTCACTCAAGATCGCGAGCCGGTCTCCTTTGCGCAGGCCCCATTTCTTTAGCGCCCGCGCCATTCCAGACACATTGCGGTAAAGCTCCTGCGAACTGATCGGAGCCCATTGTGATGCCTCTCGAACCAGCATCACGCGCTCCTGCCTGCGTCCGACGATCGCAAAGAAGATGTCGTTCAGAGTCTGGGGCTTCATGGTCAGGGTCCTCGATCCGGATGACCAGAACATAATCGGAATGCCCGAATCGGACTACTACGCGGCTACCAAGAGTTTTGACGAAATTTGCGCTGACTCTTCCGTGTTGTCCTCGCACTCCTCGTTTTCAATCGGTCCATGACTCACGCCGAGACAGCGTGCACACCGTAAGCCATCACTGAAGAATTTTTCTTCGTCGCACTCTACGCATCGGCTGTAAGCGAAGGTATCCATGAGCCACTCCTTGTATCTGAATCAGTCTCCGTTAAAACGGTGCGTGCTCCAGCGGCGACTGGCCGGGATCGGAAAGCAACTGGTTGATCAGAGGTAAAGAACAGGAAATACTCACAGTGACCTTTTCGCCCTCCCGCAGCCTGCGCGAAGCAAAGCTGCCGGCTGGGTCGCCAGTCGGATCGTCTTCTTTGTTACTCCTGACATTTTGTTACTCCTGACACTGGGGCGGCGCAGTGACCGAGGTCACTGGAGATTGTGACGGCATGGCGCCTACTGCCACAGGGCTTTCCCGTCGGCGGACGAAGCCCTATCCAAGAAACTGATAGCGGACAACGATAATTCGAATGCAACGGCGTCAACACAACTATTGACGAGCCCCCACCCCTACTCTAGAGTATCCAGGTCAGCAAGAAGATTTCTTCCAAAATGCGGTCCCAAGCATCCAACGCGAACCGGATTCAATGCGAGGTACGACTGCGTCTACTCGCCCTTAGTGTGGCCATTCTTGGCCTGGTGCTTGCACCCCTAGGACGCGTCGGATGATATAGCCATAAGGCAAAAGCATTCTCAGTAAGGGCCATCATCCACAACCGATGATGGCTCTTTCGTTTTGCGGCAAAGGATTGCGATTGGACACTGCTACACCTGGAGGGGCAACGTGCGAGGAACAGAAGAGATAAAGATATTCGACACTACATTGCGCGACGGAGAACAATCTCCGGGATGCAGCATGACCGCCGATGAAAAGCTACGCATGGCGCGCCAACTTGAGCGCCTGGGCGTCGATATCATCGAGGCCGGATTCCCCGTTTCCTCCGAAGGCGACTTCCATTCCGTGCAACTTGTAGCCCGTGAGATTCGTCGGCCCATAATCGCTGCCCTGGCTCGCTGTTGCCAGGCCGACATCGAACGAGCTTGGGAGGCCCTCAAAGCGGCCGCCCACCCTCGCATCCATACCTTCCTGGCCACCTCCGATATTCATCTGCATCACAAGCCCAAACTCTCACGCCGTCGATGCCTGGAGCAAGCGCGTGACGCCGTGCGTTTCGCCAAGTCACTCTGCGAAGACGTAGAATTCTCGCCGGAGGACGCTACCCGCTCCGATCGAGATTTTCTTTGCGAAGTGCTGCAAACGACAATCGAAGCCGGCGCAACCACAGTCAACATTCCCGATACCGTCGGGTTCACGGTCCCATCCGAGTTTGACAATCTGATTCGGACCATCCGGCGGCAGGTACCCGGTATCGAGCAGATAACCGTTTCAGTGCACTGTCACAACGACTTGGGTCTTGCGGTGGCAAACTCCCTCGCTGCGGTCAGTGCCGGAGCACGGCAAATAGAATGCACAATCAATGGCATCGGAGAACGGGCTGGCAATGCCTCGCTGGAAGAAGTTGTGATGGCCATGCGCGTCCGCCCTGACCGCTACCCGTGGCGCACGGCGGTTGTCAGCGAGCAGCTATTCCCCGCGAGCCAGTTGTTAACCGAAGTCACCGGAGTGCCGGTCCAGCCCAACAAGGCAATCATTGGCCGCAACGCCTTCGCGCATGAAGCGGGCATCCACCAAGATGGCATGATCAAGAACCCGTTGACCTACGAAATCATGACTCCCCAATCAGTAGGCGTTCCCGGCAACAATCTCGTCCTGGGCAAACATTCTGGACGCCATGCCCTCGGCCTGCGCTGCGAAGAGCTCGGCTTCCGGCTTGAGGGGCATGAACTCGATCAGGTCTATCGTCATTTCGTCGCGCTGGCTGACGCCAGGAAAACTGTCGAGGACTGCCACATCCTGGAACTCATCCGGCAGATAAAAAGGGAGCATTCGCGCCCCAGCGTCACCCTAGCATCGCCACTCGCTTCCGTCATCAGCTCACAGAACGAGGGCCGCCATCGGGATCCCAATCTTGCGCTCGAGGATCTTGTTAAGGACGATAGCCGTCGAGACGCATCTTCCATGGCACTGGGGGCGCATGAACTGGGGGGCGCATGAAAATGAGCAGCAAGAGGACTATCTTTGGGGGGTGTAATGTCGGCCATGTCGGCACAGATACAATCACTGCCACGAATCAGTAGTCAGGGGACCTTGTAGCCATGACGAAAACTGGAGCGCAGATTCTTTGGGAATGCCTGGAGCGCGAAGGAGTGACTCACGTCTTCGGATACCCCGGCGGCGCCATCCTGCCGGCTTACGATGCCCTCAAGCACAGCAAGATCCATCACGTGCTGGTGCGACATGAGCAGGGCGCCACTCACATGGCCGATGGGTACGCACGCGCCAGCGGACAGGTAGGTGTCGCCGTGGCGACCTCCGGCCCTGGAGCGACCAACATGGTGACCGGCATCGCCACCGCGATGTTGGACTCCTCCCCCGTTGTCTGTATTACCGGTCAGGTGGGCAGCAAGCTGATCGGCTCCGATGCCTTCCAGGAAACGGACATCACAGGCATCACTCTGCCCATCACCAAGCATAATTATCTGGTGACGCATGCCGATGAACTGGCCCGCACACTGCGCGAAGCATTTTATGTTGCCCGCTCGGGCCGCCCCGGCCCAGTTCTGGTGGACATTACCAAGGATGCCCAACAGTCCCCGTGCGAGTTCGACTGGGACGCCGCCAAGCCGCAGTTGCCCGGCTATCGTCCCGACCTCTCTCCCGCTCCCAAGGAATACGAACAGGCGCTGGAGTTGATCCACAACTCCAAGCGGCCGGTAATCCTGTTAGGTCACGGGGCAATTGTTTCTGGCGCAACGCGCGAAGTGCGCGATTTGGCCGAACGTGCTGGCATCCCGGTAGCGCTCACCCTGCTGGGCCTGGGCGCGCTTCCCGCGTCTCACCCGCTCAACCTGGGCATGATGGGAATGCATGGCGAAGCCTGGGTAAACCACACCATTCAAGAGGCCGACTTGCTGATCGCTCTCGGCATGCGCTTCGACGACCGGGTCACCGGGACCTTGAAAACCTACGCGCCCAATGCCAAGAAAATTCATGTCGAGATCGATCCGGCCGAGATCAACAAGAACGTAAAGGTTGACGTGGCGCTCGTGGGCGATCTCCGCGAAGTCCTGCACGAAATATTGCCGAAAATTGAATCCATTGATCGCAGTGAGTGGCTGCATTTTATCGATGGGCTGAGAGGCGACTCCGCCGTCCGCGATATTCAAAATCTGCCGGATAGCGGCCATCTCTATGCCGCGCACGTCATCAACGATCTTTGGCGGGAGGCACGAGGCAGCAACACCGTGGTCGTGACCGACGTCGGCCAGCACCAGATGTGGGAAGCACAATACTACAAGCACGAGGAACCGCGTTCGCTGATCACCTCCGGAGGTTTGGGGACGATGGGATTTGCCCTGCCCGCTGCGATCGGGGCTAAGGTCGCGCGCCCTGAGGCCGAGGTCTGGGTAGTTGTCGGGGACGGTGGATTTCAGATGACCATGTGCGAACTCGCCACCATCGTGCAGGAGAATCTCAAAATCAACATTGCGATCATCAACAACGGCTTCCTGGGAATGGTGCGGCAGTGGCAGGAATTCTTCTACGAACGCAACTACCAGGCTACGCCGTTGCTGAATCCGGATTTCGCGAAAGTTGCCGAGGCCTACGGAATTCGGAATGCGACCGTGAAGCAGCGGTCGCAGGTTGTGCCCGCAGTTCAATTGGCCCGCCAGCATGATGGGCCAGTGCTGATTAATTTCCAGGTAGAGCAGGAAGACACGGTTTATCCGATGGTCGCAGCCGGAGCCGCATTGCACGAGATGATCCGGCGTCCGAGTCCGATTGTGGAGACGGCCGCCGACGAGTAATCAAAGCGACTAGCCTATATGCTGAACACATTCGTGGTGTACGTCGAAAACAAGCCGGGCGTTTTGACCCGGGTGGCATCGCTGTTTCGCCGCCGCGCCTTCAATATCGACTCGCTTACCGTGGGGCGCACGGAAAAGCCAGAGCTGTCGCGCATGACCATCACCATCGATGCCGACCATGACCAGGCGCGCCGTATCGAAGCCAACCTGTACAAGCTGGTGAACGTGCTGCTGGTGGAAAACATCACGACCGCACCCGCGATCGTGCGCGATCTGGCGATGATCAAGGTCGCGGCCACCCACGAGGCGCGCTCCCACGTGCTGGAGCTGGCCAGTGTTTTCCGGGCGCGGGTGGTGGATGTTGCACCCGAGTCCCTGATCATCGAAATCACCGGCGGCGAAGACAAGATCGACGGTCTGCTCGAAGTGCTGCGCCCTTACGGCGTCCTCGAAATGGTTCGCACCGGAATCGTCGCCATGCGACGTGGAAACAAACCCTCCGCCGCGCTGTCATCACCGGAAGCAGCTGAGCAAGCCATGACCGATGACGATCTCTCGCAGTCCGTTTAGCGTAAGGAAGAGTCTCAGTCGAAGCGGAGCAGTCTATCGGGGTCCGTTAAGAGGAATTTCCGGGGAAAAAGTCACCATTCAGTAGCCCCCGCTATAAAATATGGCTCCTCAGGTAGGGCTCGAATCCACCTGAAAACGTCAATACAAGGACTTACACGGCTCGGACGGCACTCCAAGGACGTGGAAGTACCCGCTAGTTCACGTTAACTGATTGCAAAGTGATTGCAGATTTCGACGGCCTTCAGCACGAGCGAGACCTCGCGCGCGCCGCTCGCCACATGCGTATGATTTCTAGCGGAGTCTTTCCGGTAAATACTCAGAATTCAAAGCGTAGCGCGAACTGCATAATGCGCGGGTTTGTCAGCAGTCCGGAATAATTGCCGAACGTGCTTGCGCTCCCCAGTCCCAGCGAGTCCGACAGTAGCGCCGACTGCGCATCGAAGCGGGCCGTGTTCGTGACGTTGAATGCCTCCCAGCGGAACTGCAGACTCTCCTTCTCGCTCCAGGGCATAAGCCAGCGTTTGGCGAGGCCGATGTCGATTCCGAAAAAGCCGTCGCCGCGAATCGGATTGCGTTGTCCCGACTCGCCCGCCCAGGCGTACGAAAAGGAATTGATCGCCAATACTCCATTGGAGAAGATATTGGGACCGGGATTCACCACACCAGCCGTCTGAGTGGGAGTGTTCAGATACACTCCGGTTTTCACGGGCCCAACCTTGTCGGCATTGCCCTCCATCTCAAAATTGGTGGGGAAGGCGCTGAAGCCGTTGTCGACCGTAACGGGGAAGCCGCTGGTCCAGCGGAACAGGCCGGAAAACTGCCATCCGCCGATGACCGCATCCATTGCGCGGTTGGCGCCGCGTCCCAACCACCGGTTGCGGCCAAAGGGAAGTTCGACAACCCAGTTGGAGTTCAGTTGGTGGGTGGCGTCGAACGAGGCCACACCCTTCTGCGCCGCCGGATTCCAGGCATTGATGATGTTGTTGTTCAATCCCAACAGGCTGCCGGTGCTGGCCGGCCCCACGCGCTCTGCGTCGGAGGAAATGTCAATGGCCTTGGAATAGGTGTAATTCAGATCGACTTGCAAGCCATGGGTCATGCGATGACGCAGCGTCGCCTGCAGGGCGTTGTAGTTGGACCACGCGATCGAACGCCAGGCGTACAGCGAACTGAACTGCTGCGCGTAATAGGAATACTGCCCGCCCGACGTGAAGTACGTTTGCCCGGGTATGTTGGCATCGGCATAGCCGTTGTAATCCAGGTTGTAAAGCGCCAGAGAGTCGTTGAAGGCGGTGCCGCAGAAAGTGTCGAAGGCGAAAATGACCGGATTCTGCGTGGTTAGCGACGATCCACCGGTGCAGCCGGTGAGTGGATAGGCGCCACCGGCGACCAGCGGCTGAATCTGATTGGTCCAGAACTGTTGCACTTTGGCCGAAACCTGGCTTGGACTAAACGATTGCGTCGGATTCGAAACTCCGGCCAGCAGCTGCGGACGGAACACCTGGGCCAGCCCTCTCTCCGCCGTGAAGTAATCAAGACCTGACTTCTTGTCGACGATGTCGAGCGGCATGGCCAGATCGTCCTGTGCCAACAGCCGGTGCGACATCCTTCCCACATAGGCAACATCCAACGTGAAACTCGAACCCAGCTGGCGGCTCACCGCAAAATCCACCGTGTAGGAGTAGGGCGTCTTGAGATTCGGATCAATGCCCCACGTAATCGCGCCCAGCCCAACTGGATATTGTTGGGGGAAGCCACCCGCCGGCGGTTGTTCGATAATTGGGGTGCCCTGATAGTCAGCTTGCGGTATCGCGTTCATGCTGATGAGTCTCGGCGCAATGACTGAGGTTTCGTGGTCGGAGGGGTTGTTCAGCTGCGTGGAGAGACCGAACGATCCGTTTTGATCGAATGTGTCGACTAGGCTTTCTCCCGCCCGGTCATAGACGATACCGAAACCGCCGCGAATGCTACTTGTGCCGGTGGGTCCGAAGATTTTCTCCAACCATCCTCCGGAAGGATTCGGAGACCAGGCAAAGGCGACCTTAGGTCCAAAGTTCTTGGTGTCCCAGCCGTAATAGCCGTGTTTGCCGTTAGCGGGTCCGGCCCAATCATACGAAATAAGCGGCTGAGCATTGGAGGGAACGCCCTGCAGCATACCCTTACCGCGTGCGTCAAACCAGCTCCCCAGATTGATGTTGGTACCCACTTGCAGCCCGTTCGTTTCCCAGGGCGGAGAAAAGAGCGAGTATCTCAGTCCCAGAGTCAGGGTAAGATTCCGCCTGACTTTCCACGTATCCTGCGCATAGATCTCGTAAGAGTCCTCCCCGAAGCGGCGTGTCACCGGCGCTCCCGGCGCCAGCGTGCTGCTGTCGCGCTTGTAGTTGTACACCGCATTACCCAGCGTGATCATGCCCAGCAGACCGGTGATCGAGCTGTCATAGTTGCTGACAAACGATGAATCCACCTCTGGGTAACCATGGTTGAGCGGGTTCAGAGGATCTGTGTTGGTGGGCTGGGAGATGCCCGAGTTCAGCATCCAGTCTTGATTCGCAAAGCCGGCGCTGAAAGAATTGTTCAGATTGCTTTCCGGATTGCGCAGAAACGCCAACTGAACCCCGAACTGCCACGCATGTTTGCCGTGCACCCACGAGACGTCATCGGTGAAATTGTGAATCGGGCGCTGGAATGAAGACGACCGGGTGATGCCCTGGTCAAAGTTCAGATAGTTCCAAGGCTGGTTCGAATTTCCCTCGATGCCTGCGCTCTGCCGCACGAACCCGTAACGGAAATTGTTCAGCAACGTCGAGGAGAGCACCGCGGAGTAGCTGGCGATCAGGCCCTTATTGAAGTCGACCGTAGTCTTCTCCGGGGGTGTGCCGGGCAGAAATGGCGCGCCTGCCAAATTCTCATTCGCCAGCGCTCCGCTCAGCGACAGCCGATGCCGCCCATCTGCCGTCAGGTTGTAATCCAACTTGCCGATGTACCAATTCTTTTTATTGTGGGTGGCCGCCCGGAAACGGTATCCGGCCGTGTTCACTCCGTCGCCCACGGTGAGATCGTTGGGCAGTGGATAATTCGCCATGTACTGCTCCACGACCGGATTGGGCCCCGGTTGCGGTGCCATGCTGTGGCTGTCCATGGCGGTGATCTGCGCCGGACCAAGGACATAATATCCTGGCTGTGCCGTGTAAGTTGTCGAGTTCACCGTCACGGAGTTGCCCGGGCATTGGCTCGTGTCTCCGTTAAGGCAGTAATACTGAACCACGCCATTGCGGAACGACGCGGTCGGCACCGTGCGCTCGGCGCTAATCGCCTCGGCATCGCGGTATCCTTCATAATTCAGAAAGAAATAAAGACGGTCCTTCAAAACCGGCCCGCCGACCGATGCGCCAAAAATGTTGCGGTTCAGTTGTGGCGGCTTGTTCGGCAATCCGCTATCGATCTGCGACGCCTTGATGAAGTAATCGTTGGCACTGAAGTAAGAGTTGCGGTTGTACTCGTACACCGAACCGTGAAAGCGGTTGGTCCCGCTTTTCGTCACCAGGCTCACCTGCGCCGCCGACGAGACTCCTTCATCCACACCGTAGTTCGTGGTGGTGACCCGAAATTCCTGCACCGAGTCGAGGGTCACCGGCAACACCGAAGTGAATGCGTCCGAGCCCTTATCATTGACCGGAATACCGTCCAGGGTGACATTGCTTTGGTCGCTACGGGCGCCGTTGACTGCGCCGCTTCGCGTATCCACGCTGCGGTCGACGTCCGGACGGTTGCCTGTGTACAGCACTCCAGCCTGCAAGCTGAGCAAGTCGGGAACATTGCGGCTTTCCAGCGGCAACTGCTTTACCTGCACTTCGCTGAAAGCATTCCCCAACGAGGCGTCCGTGGTGTTGACGGTCTCCGCCTCTGCCGAAACCTCTACGTTTTCCGAGGTCGTTCCCACTTCCAGTTTCACATTTCTGGTCACAGCAACATTCACCAGCAGCTCCAGACTGGTCTGCTGAAATCTGCGGAATCCCGCTTTGTCCACCGTCAGCGTGTAGGTTCCCGGAGGCAGCGCCAGAAACCGGTACTCACCAGAGTTGTCGGTTTGTGTCTCGCGCTGCAAGGCCTGGCTGTTGTTGACAACGGTCACCTTTGCCCCGGAGATCGCCGCGCCCGTCTTGTCGACAACGGAGCCGCCTACGGAAGTAGTTCCGGTTTGAGCAAACGACAAAGTGGAAAATAATGCGACCAAGACGGCTCCGACCGCGCAGAACGTCTTCATGGAAAGGGCCCTCGATGAGTTTGGGAATGCGTGCCATTCTAGTTCAGGTCGCCCTTATGTCAAATGAATAATCCCAATCGGGCGCACGTCATAGAAATGGAGAAAAGGCGAAGAGCGCTTTTTTATCTTTATCCTAGAAAATTCGTCCGATGAAGAAGCGTTTCGTTAGTATCCAAGCCTCTTGTCCACAATATTCAAGAGATCTTTTCCACTCCTGAATTTTTCAAGTTGCGCAATGAAGAATCGCATCGCGTTATCGAGCCAGTCCGGCGTGTGATCGGCGCAGTGTGGGGACAAAAGGACATTTTCGAATGAGTAAAAAGGATGGTGTTCTGGTAGAGGTTCTTGATCAAATACGTCCAGGGCAACTCCTCTAATTCTGTTTTCTGAAAGTGCCTTGGTCATTGCCCGCTCGTCGATAGTCGGGCCGCGACCGACATTGATCACCACCGCGTTCTTCTTCATGACAGCGAATTCGGCGTCTGCAATTAAACCTCGAGTCTGCTCGGTCAAGGGCACCGCTAACACTACATAATCACACCGTGAAAGCATGTCCAGGAGGCCCTCAGGTCCATACACGTGGTCGATCAGCAGATCCTCTTGAGACTGTCGGGAAACACGCCCTCTGAGTGCTAGCACCTTCATTTCAAGTCCGTGGGCCCTTGCGGCTATCGCCCGTCCAATGCTTCCGTATCCGACGATGCCTAGTATTTGGCCCGAGACCATCGTTACGTCGAACGGTTCCCATACTCCGGCCAACTGATTGCGAATCATGCGACGAAAGTCCTTCGCGAAGTATAGGATTGACGCCACAACAAACTCGCCGAGGGAGGGACTGAAGACACCGCTACCATTTGTGAGGATGACTTCACTTTCGATGAGCTCAGGGAAGAGCGTCTGTTCCAAGCCTGCGGACCGGGAGTGGATCCAACGCACGCGGTGCGACATCAAAAACACTTCTCGGAGAAGCTCAAGCGAGCTCGACCAATTCAAAATAATCTCTGCATCGCCGCGACTGGCAAAGTCCCGCGCTGAGTCTCCGACCACGATGGTTGCGACCTGCCGCAGCTCGGCGAGAAATGGAATGCTCTGATCGCCTGGTGCGTTCAACACCAGGATTGGGCTGTCGTTCATCACTTCGTCCCCTTAGATACTCCATTTGGGTGCGAGAGCCTCTATACTACGTCCGGGATTTTACCCAACGAAAGCAGCAGCAGCAGGATTGTTGAAACTATCGTCGATCGAGTGTCATTGGGAAAGCTAGGTTGGCGATCGCGAAGCGTCCGAGAAGTGTTGGGTGAGGTGCGCATGTCATTGACGAGGCGAGAGGTTCTTAGTTTCCTTCCAGCGGTCGGCGTCGCAATTCCCCAGCTCGCTGCCCAGGACGATTCACTACCATCGGCAACCTATCCATTCGATGACATGCCTGTTCAAAACTCAGACCACGCACGGGTTCGGAAAATCATCAAAGGCAAGCTGGCCACCGGTGAGCATTTCGAAGCGCACGAGACGACTCTACCTCCAAATGGGTATCCCCACCCGCCGCACCATCACCTTCACTCGGAGATGTGGCTGATCCGCGAAGGAACGGTCGAACTTACGATCAATGGCACTCGCCATCGTCTGGGTGCAGGAGGGGTGGGCTTCGTTCACTCGAACGAAGAGCATGGCATCAAGAACGTCGGTACTGGCCCAGCAACCTACTACGTTGTCGCTATCGGTCCTGGGGCAGACAGTTGATGATGATCCGCAATATTCCGAGATAGATGACAGTCGGCAGGCTCTCCTAAATGGCCCTCATCTCATCGCGCATCTCGCGAGCTGTCAACATCGAAGATCTGTGCGAGCTGGCACGTCGCCGTCTGCCGAGAATCGTTTTCAACTACCTCGATGGAGGTGCAGAAGCGGAATGGACACTTCGCGAAAATCGTCGAGCCTTTGAGGCGGTCACGTTTCGACCAAGTCAGGCTATTGCCGTGCCAACGTGCGATTTGCGAACTCGAGTGCTGGGCACGGACCTGTCCATGCCGCTGCTTCTGGCACCCGTGGGTTATCTGCGTGTCATGCATCCCGGTGGCGAAATCGCTGCTGCCAGAGCGGCCAGCAAAGCTGGCGTTGGCATGATTCTGTCAACGGTTTCTGGCCATCGGCTGGAGGACGTGAAGGCTGCATCCCCCGGGCAGGTTTGGTATCAACTCTATCTCACAGGTGGCCGCGCAGCAGCAGAGAATGCCATGCGCCGAGCCATCAATGTGGGTTATACAGTTCTGGTGATTACGATTGATTCGACGGTCATCGGACATCGTGAGCGCGAGTCGCGTGACGGGATGGAGCAGCTCCTGCGTGGGAATCTGCGGGCAAAGATACCTTTTGTGTCGGAGATTCTCACTCATCCACGCTGGTTGGCGCGCTTCCTTCTAGACGGCGGTCTTCCCGACATGCCTAATATTGTCAGTCCTGAAAGGGGTGTACTTCGGGTTCGCGACGCTCACACTGCGATGAAGCGCCAAGCATTCAGTTGGAGCGACATGCCGTGGATTCGCGCGCTCTGGAAAGGACCGATCGTCATCAAGGGCGTTCTCACCGCAGAGGATGCGCGACGGTCGCTCGACCATGGTGCTGCTGCTGTGGTTGTTTCCAATCACGGAGGCCGCCAACTTGACGGCGTCCCGGCGAGCCTGCAAGTTCTGCCGGAAGTCGTTGAGGAAGTCAAAGATCGCGCGGAAGTCCTGATGGATAGCGGCATTCGTCGCGGGTCGGACATCGTCAAAGCAATTTGCCTCGGGGCTCGCGCCGTGCTTTGCGGACGATCGTACGCCTACGGACTCGCCGCAGCTGGCGAACCGGGGGTTACACGGTCGCTCGAGATCCTACGAAATGATTTGGAGAGGTGTCTCAAGTTGTTGGGATGCCCTTCTGTGAACGCTCTAACCCAAGCCTATGTGAGCGTGGCGCCCCACCGTTGAACCATTGGCCCTAAGAGTTGTGTGTCTTCAGCTCGCCGACAACGAACCAGTAGGCAAGCACACCTGCTAAAAGAATGATCGAGGCGAGTTGAAAGCCTGGAACATACGAGCCCCGGGATGTAATCAAGAATCCTACCGCGAGCGGCGCTGCGATACCGGCGAGGTTTCCTGCGAAATTTTCCGCTCCCGTCCAGAGCCCCACGGCTTCCGGAGGCGCGCACGACTGAAGAATCGCCAGAAGATTCCCGGTTGCAAGCCCAACGAGAGAAGCTGCAATCAATAACCCTATCGCTACACCGGTATGGACGCTGTGCATCGCCGCTATGAGAAAGATCCCCATGCTGAAAGCGACCGTTACGATCCCTTTCCGAGTAGCCGTTTCGTCCCAGCCCTGGCGAATCAAGCTATCGGCGATCCATCCGCCAAGTGGTTCGGCAATCCCAAATGTAAAGAACGCAAGCGAAGCATAAAATCCGGCTTGCACGATGTTGAGCTGGCGCACTGTTACCAGATAGTCGGGCAGCCAAGTCACCAGTACATACCAGTAGTAATCAAAACAAAAGAATCCCAGGCAGATGCCGATCAAGTTGCGATTGAGCAGAGTGCGCGCCGCGAAACTCGACGCGTCAGATGTTGCCGCGTTCGGTCCCGCCGCTCGCAGACGGCGCGGAAAAACCCAGAACCATGGTGCCAGCCAGAGGAGCGCCGTGAAGCCTAAAATCAGGAAAGTGCGTCGCCAGCCAATATGAACTAAGAGCCAGGGAACCAGTATGCCTTCCAAAACGAGGCCGGTTCGAGTCCCGAAATCGAAGAGTCCAGAGGGCAGACCACGTTCTTTCGGCGAGAACAGCAAGCTGACGATTTTGGTCCCTCCAGGCAGATAAATGGATTCTCCCATGCCAAGCAGCATCCGGAATGCGAGTAAAGCCGTGAAGCTTCTGGCCAGACCCGTGAACCCTTGAGCAACTGACCAAACGATGAAGGCTCCAGCGTACAGCCGGCGCAAATTGAAACGGTCTGCGGCCCAACCGATTGGAATTTGCATCAGCGCGTATGACCAGAAAAAGGAAGACAGCAGCAGGCCCTTGCTTTGCGCCGTGAGCTGGAAATCCTTCGAGATGACAGGCAGGGCGAATGAAAGCGCCGCGCGGTCCAGGTAGTTGATTAACGATGCAGCAAAAAGCAAACCGACGATTGACCAGCGGCGATTATCGAAAAGGTTCAGGGCGTCCATTTTCTGCGAAGCCACTCAGAGACGGGGACAGGATAGACCAAACTGCGGCGTTCCAACGAATACCCAAAGCGGATCACCCTCTCGCCCGAGTGCACTTCCTATCCGTCGGCAACAACACAAGCCCAAGACTGGCGGCCAGCCTGTTACCTGAAACCCCAAACTATGCCTGCTGCAGTCAATTCTGATGCATACCAGGGCTGGTCGTCAGATCATTGCTGGGTCGCAGAAAGGATCCCTGTTAAACCTAATCCAGTGGAAATAGACTCTTTCGACCCGCCGGACACGTGCAAGGAAACGAATGGTGATCGACCTCAACCCCTGCCAGAGAGACAGCCCCCGTTCGACGGGCATACTCATCCCCAACGGAAACTGATGCGCGGGTGAGACGGGCATGGCCTCGACGCATTCGCGGGGCGAAAAGCCTCCCGAACCTGATTCCCCAAATCGACTTTATACGGGTGGAAAAAGCGAGTGGATATTGCATACAATATGGAACCTTGGTCAACCCTAAAGAATTTCATGGCCGGCAACGCGATTTTGTTCGGTGTCGCGTACTGCCCTATGACTTCATTCCAAAGCAGCCGGAGCCATCGACCCAATGAGAACGACTCGAATCATGATCGAAGAAACCCTCGCAGGCAGAGTAAACATCTCCTCCGCCATCCACCTGTTGTCGGCATGCCTGATCCTGATTTCGATGCTGGCAGCTGCCCAGCAACCGGACACCGAGCAAGAAGGCGAGTTTCGTTTTCGCTTCGTCGGACCAAAAGCAGGTAATCGCGTCTCTGCCATCGCTGGAATCCCCGGCGATGAAAGTACGTATTACGCGGGAGCCGCA
Organism: uncultured Acidobacteriota bacterium; assembly: GCA_963836945.1. Lineage (GTDB taxonomy): Bacteria > Acidobacteriota > Terriglobia > Terriglobales > Acidobacteriaceae > Sulfotelmatobacter. The sequence goes on along the minus strand of CAWILL010000008.1, from coordinate 189,464 downwards.
TCGGGTGGTGTGTGGAAGTCAACCGACGGCGGAAACGTGTGGAAACCGATCTTCGATAAACAGCCAGCGGCCGCTATCGGCTCTCTTGCGGTGGCGCCCTCGGATCCCAGCACCGTCTGGGCAGGCACTGGAGAGGCCTGGGCGATTCGCGACATCGACGTAGCGGGCAATGGTCTCTATAAGTCCGTCGACGCAGGCAAGACTTGGACCAATATGGGTCTCGAGCGTGGCGGCAGAATTGGACGAATTGTAGTTCATCCTTCAAATTCCGACATCGTTTTTGCCTGTGTCTTAGGTCGCATGACTGGACCTCAGCCAGACCGGGGAGTCTTCCGCACGACTGATGGAGGGCAGCATTGGGAACGGGTACTTTTCGCCGGTGAAAAGGTAGGCTGCTCCGGCTTGACGATGGACCCGCACAACCCTCACACCTTGTTTGCCGGAATGTGGCAGGCGGAAATGCACACGTACGGCGAATTCAGCGGCGGTCCGGGCAGTGGGCTCTATGTTTCCCACGATGGCGGAACGAAATGGACGCGCCTCGAGGGACACGGTTTGCCCCACTCGCCTCTCGGCAAGATTGACGTTACCGTTGCGCCCACAAATTCCAACCGCATCTTCGCTTTAGTTCAGACGAAGGATCAGGGATCACTCTGGCGCTCCGACGATGGAGGAGATCATTGGAAAGCGGTGAACTACCAACGTGCGCTGATCGGACGCGCCGGTTACTAGATTCGCATCGCGGTTTCGACTGGCAACGACAATGAAGTCTACGTCGCCAACAGTTCATTCCATCGTTCCCTCGATGGCGGCGAAAACTTCAAGGAAGTTCCCTGGGGTGGAGACACGCACGACATCTGGATCGATCCCACCAATTCTGATCGGTTCGTCATCACTGATGACGGAGGAATGAGCATCACCACCGTGCACGGACGCGGGAGGCATCGCGTGAAATTGCCCATCGGGCAGATGTATCACGTAGCGGTCGATAACCAGATCCCTTACTACTTCTACAGCAACATGCAGGATGACGGAAACATGCGAGGTCCCAGCGTGCCTATCGATGGCAATGAAACCGGCTGGGACCACGGCATGGGAGGTTGTGAATCGGGTTTCACCATCCCTGATCTGACGGATCCCAACATCGTCTGGGCGACCTGCTACGGGAATAAAGTCACGCGATGGGATGCACGCATCAAGCACGCGCACTCCGTCAGTCCCTGGATGATGACCCTCGATTCCCCACCGAACGAAATCAAGTATCGCTGCCATTGGACCGCACCGCTGGCGATTGATCCTTTCGACCACAATACCGTCTATTACGGCTGCCAGGTCATTTTCAAAACCAGCAACGGCGGACAGAGTTGGTCAGTCATGAGCCCGGATCTCTCCACCCAGGACCCATCACGTATCGTTTCATCAGGGGGAATCGTAGGCGACAATCTCGGACAATTTTACGGAGAGGTCGTTTTCACGATCGCTGCCTCGCCCGCGCAGAAAGGTCTCATCTGGGCAGGAACCAACGATGGCCAGATCTGGCACACGGATGACCGCGGCGATTGGGTCAATGTCACCAAGAACGTCACCGGACTGCCGGAATGGGGGACGATTACGAGCATCGCGCCTTCGAGTTTCGACGCTGGTACGGCTTACATCAGCGTTGACTTCCACCTCATGGATAATCGTGATCCTTTCATCTACAAAACCACAGACTTGGGAAAGACGTGGAAGAACATTACCGGGGATTTGCCGAAGCACGAACTCTCATATGTCCGGACGATTACTGAAGACCCCAATTGTTCGGGATTACTTTTCGCAGGTACCGGCAATGACCTCTTCTATTCTCTCGACGACGGAAGCCACTGGAAGCCGCTGGATGCAGGCTTGCCGCACGCTCCTGTCACTTGGGCTGTGGTACAGAAAACTTTCCATGACCTCGTAATCTCGACCTACGGACGCGGTCTCTACATTCTCGACGACATCACGCCGCTGGAGCAAATGGCGAAAAACCACTCCGATGCTGCCGCCGTCTTGTTTGAGCCTCGCCCCACCTACCGCTTCACCCGCGGTGGCAAAGCCATGCTCAATTTTTCGCTGAAGACGAATCCGAAAGATCCGATTCATCTTGAGATCCTAGACTCCGAACGCAAGGTAATCCGGACCCTCGAGACCAAGTCCCGAGCGGGAATGAACCGCGTGCAATGGGATCTGCGCTGCGACTCTCCGAGACTGGTCGCGCTCCGGACAATCGCACCTGACAATGCGCACATCTGGGAAGAACCGCGTTTCCGCGAAACCGATTCACGGCCCATCACGCATTGGGGAACAAAGCTCGCCGAAGGCGGCCCGATCGTCGCTCCAGGCAAATACACGGTTCGTCTGAACGTTGACGGTCAATCTCTGACGCAACCACTCACCGTCTCTGGGGATCCGCGGATTGCCGCGTCCACCGCAGATATAGAGCTTTCGGTGAAAACCCTGCTTACGATTCGTGATGACATCAGCCACGTCTCCGATACCGTGAATCAAATTGAGTGGCTTCGCAAGCAACTGGAAGACGTCAAGGCCATGCTCCGGCCAGCCAAGAAGAAAGAGGACAAGAAAGAAGGAGGCGCTTCGGGTGAGGAAGATGAATACGAAGGTCCAAAGCTCGAGCCCGCCCTGCCCCGGGTTCTGAGCGACCAGGACACGAAACGCAAAGCCGATCTACTCAAAGCAGCAGAGGACCTGGACACAAAACTCGAATCGATCGAGCACAAGCTTGTTTCGCAGGCACTGCTCAACAGCGACGACAAGTATTTTGTGGAACCTTATCAGCTTTATCTGAACCTGATCTGGCTGAACGCTGAGATCGGCACCGGAGGCGGTGACGTCGCCGGCGGCGCTGATTTCGCTCCCACGGATACGCAACTGGAGCTTCTGAAGACCTTCGAAGCCCAGATTGCCGCCGTGGACATCGAATTCCATACTTTCCTCGAAAAGGACCTTCCGTCATTCAACCATACTCTGGTCGATGACCGTGCGTTGCCGTTAATTCTTGTACCAAGTTCAGGCGAGATGAATTGAAATCATTCTGAAAAATTCCCCGCCACTCCATCCGATTTGCTGGAGGCCGCCGAACGTCGGCTGGCTGCGCATGAGAAGGTGCGCTGCATTGGCTGTCACTCAACCGGAGCGGTTCGGGAAGCCTGAATTCCTTCGGAATGAATTGTCGCCGGGGTGTGCAATGCTCGCACTGCCATAAGAACGCTTTTGTTCATCGGGATGAGCAGTTGGGTCACGATGCCGGCGCCGGAACCATCAAGCGCCTTTCCACTCTCAGCGCCGGAGAGATTTCAGACTCTTGCGGTCAGTGTCAGCGGACATGGGAGGAAATCGCGCTCACTGAGCGGAATCGAGGTCGATTACACAATCTCGAAGCCAGAGAGTCCGAGTGCCTTCTGGTCAAACGTTAGCGTGCGAGTACATCCTGCGCGTGCTCCCAGCTCTGCGATCAGCGCGTCCGCGAATGATCCGCGCCCCTGTTTGAGCGCAACCATGGCTGTGAAGACTTCCTGTTCGTTTTGGATCGCCAGAACCTTCACTTGCAGCAGGCGTTCGACCGTGGTTGCGATTTCCTGAGCTCTCAGACCATATGCCCGATCGAGCACCCATACGGTTTCGACCATTGCCACGACGCTGACGAAGCCCGGATCCTTCGGTGTCAAACGACGTTCAAGAATCTCCCTGGCCTTGGCTGACTGTACAGGGTCGTCCTGGGTGAGATAGCGAATCAGGACGTTGGTATCGAGCCCGATCATCGGTGTCGTCGCCGCGGACTTCGACTCAAAGCACCCTCGACAACCGCTGCGGTCATTTGCTCGGTGGTCACAGGCCGGGCATTCCGGGATTTGACCATACCACGTATCGCCGAAGCGGAGAGTTTTGGCAACAAGACTACGCTGCCATCGGGATGCACAAAGAACTTAACCCGATCGCCCGGCTGCAGTCCAAGATGTTCACGGATAGCTTTCGGGATGGTAGCTTGGCCCTTGACAGTGATCGCGGATTCCATCTTTCCCCTCCATTACATATTAGAAAATGTAATACCACGACTGCAGTCTGCACGTCAAGCCCGCAATTCACCCCAAGTTCTGAGGCGAGTCCGGTGGAAGCGATGAGTAGTTCAAGCAGTTCTCTCTCCAGCCTTGTGAGCATCACCCTAGCCTTCCATAGTGGGTGAAGCGAATTCTGGGAGCCGTTCGTCAGTCAAAGGTGAATTGAGCGCTGTCACCGACACCCTGAGAAAACATCTTTTCTTTCCTGCGGCTGTGATGCTAGGCTTTTAAATTGTGGTCTCCTGATGTCTCTTGTGCGTCTACTTGACGTTAGGAGCGTATAGCGCACCCGTTCGGATACCGGCCCTTCTCATCTCGTCCATTTGGGACAGTTATGGCTTCGCTACTTGAGGAGTCGCATTACAGGTTCTGCCGCCTGCAACTTCGTGCCTATTACCGCACGGCTTGCGGCTATCTCATAAAGTTGGTAGCAAAGGTACTCGATACGGGAATCTCGTGGGGGAACAGACTGTCATTCCACGGAGAATCCACGGGAGAAAAACAGATGCGCAGCTTTTTGATTCGGTTCAGCATGACTGTTTTGATGACGGTTATGGCCGAGGCACAACTTCCGTCCTCCGCCTTGACCGACGCCACCGCCGATAAATCAAAGCGAACCCTCCGCTCCGACATTGTTGAGGTCGATCAGTCGGTCGACCCCTGCGTGGACTTTTACCAGTACTCCTGCGCCAACTGGATGAAGAAGAATCCCATCCCAGGGGACCACGCGTCATGGGGCAGTTTTGACGAAGTGTACGAACACAACCTGGCTGTGCTGCACAGCATTCTGGAAAAGGCTGCCGCCAGCGATCCCCAGCGCAGCCCGGTGGTGCAAAAGATTGGCGATTTCTACGCCGCTTGCATGGATGAAACGAAGGTCAACAAGGCTGGCTACAAACCGCTGCAGGCGGAGCTGGATCGGATTACCGCCGCGACGGACAGGACACAGATGATCGAAGTCATGTCCCATGAGCAACTGGTGGGGCCAAACCCTTTGCTCGGCTTCAGCGCTGGACCCGATTTCCACAACGCTGACATTACGATAGCCAACATCGACCAGAACGGTCTCACCTTGCCCGACCGAGATTTCTATCTCAAGGATGACGCGCCGACGGTTAAAATCCGCAAGGCATTTGTGGACCACATGCAGAAAATGTTCGTTCTGCTGGGCCAGACGCCACAGCAGGCTTCGCATAATGCCGATACGGTCTTGAAGATTGAAACAGCACTAGCGCAGTCATCCATGGACCGTACGCTGCGCCGCGATCCCGCGAATCTCGACCACAAAATGAAGGTGGCGCAGATCCAGGCCAGCGCGCCCAGCTTTCATCTCGACCGGTATTTCGCGATTTCTGGGGCACCCCAGTTTGAGGAACTGAACGTCGTCAATCCGGACTATTTCAAACAAGTGAATGCGATCATCGATTCTACGCCGCTCGAAGACTGGAAGATCTATATGAGCTGGCAGATGTTGAACAGCGCCGCACAATGGCTCTCGGATGATTTTGTCCAGCAAGACTTCAAGTTCCGGCAAACCATTAACGGACAAAAAGAACTTCCCGTGCGCTGGAAGCGCTGTGTCAATGCCGTGGACAACTTCGTGGGTGAGGCCTTGGGCCAGTCCTACGTGGACGCAACCTTCGGTGCGCAAGGTAAGGAGCGCATGCTGAAGATGGTGGACGCGCTGGAGAGCGCCTTGAACCGAGATATCAATGATCTGCCCTGGATGACCGCGGAAACCAAGAGGCAGGCCTTGATCAAGTTGGTCGCAATCCGTAACAAGATTGGCTTCCCCGACAAGTGGCGGGACTATAACAAGCTGACAGTCCAGCGCGACGACCTGCTGGGGAACGTTTTGCGCGCCGGGGAATTCGAATCCAACCGACAACTGCAGAAGATCGGAAAGCCCGTGGACAAGATGGAGTGGGGAATGACTCCGCCGACTGTCAATGCCTATTACAACGGCAGCAACAATGAGATCGTGTTTCCTGCTGGAATCTTGCAGCCGCCGTTTTTTGACAACAGCCTGGACGATCCGGTGAATTTCGGCGGTATCGGCTTAGTCGTTGGTCACGAGTTGACTCACGGGTTTGATGATGAAGGACGCAAATTCGACTCCAAAGGCAATCTCCGCGACTGGTGGACAGACGAAGACGCCAGGGAGTTTGAGCGGCGGGCCAGTTGTGTGGAGAAGGAATACAGCAGCTTCATCTCCGTTGACGACCTGCGCCTGAATGGCAAGCTGACGCTGGGGGAGAACACTGCCGACAATGGCGGAGCCCGCATCTCATTGATGGCGCTGCACGATTTAATGGCCCAGACCAAACCGGCTCACAGCGACAGAATTGACGGGTATACGCCCGACCAGCGCTACTTCCTGGGCTTTGCCCGAGTCTGGTGCGAAAACAATACGCCAGAACTTCTGCGTCTGGGCGTGCGGACCGATCCCCATTCGCCTGGGCGCTGGCGTGTAAATGGCGTGGTACGGAATATGCCGGAATTCCAGGAAGCATTCGGCTGTAAGCCGGGCCAGCCGATGGCGCCACCCAATGCTTGCAGAGTGTGGTAGTGGCGGGTCTACGTGTGTCGAATCTGGCCTGACAGATCTGTTCGGCCGTCTTGTCCCGAGTGAGTCCACGTCCCTGCTGCCCGAATTACAACCTTTCAATACCTCACCGATTCGCCGCGCCATTTCGTTTGCTTGCTCCACTTGTGACAGAGTTAGTTTCATGTTTTACCTCTAGTGCCCGGAAAATGGACACCCCGCCCTATTGTTTTGCCTCGTACTAGGTATTCCGGAGCCACTTCGCCACAGCTCGCGGGTCTCTAGAAACTCACGCCGTGCACCTCCGTTGGTTCTGAAATTGCCGAACAGGTGATGGGTGCGGAGAACACGCTGAAGCGCACGGCGTTCAAAACTCGCCGAGTATCGATTCGATGACTCCAGCGCGCCTTTGCCGTTTCTGCCCGAGCCCACTCCGATTGGCCAGACGTGCTCTAGGTATTCGCCTAGCAGGCAATCACCGCAGAAACGGAGTATGTAGGCAATCCAGTCGTGGTCTGGCGGCTTGCCGTTCTCTGGTCTGTGGTCAGGACTTCGAAAGTGTCAGGGCTGTTGTTAACCCGTTCTCGTGCCTGCGAAAGAGCAGTCTTTATGCGACCTCCAATGCGTTTGCCGGTTACGCGAGCCGTCAAAACGGTCAGCGTTTTTGTTGGTCTCGCGCCAGCGTTTCTAGGGAGCAGCAATTTCAAACCGCAACACCGCCTGTGCAATGCGGTACTGGTACTTCGCAGCCGAAAGTTGAATCTGTGCCTGCGTCTGCTGTAACTGAGCCGCGCTCAATTCAACGATGGAACTTAAGCCAATTTTGTATCGCGCCTGGGAGAGATCGAAGGCCAGATTGCTCTGGTCGACAAATTGTTGAGTTACATTGATCCGGTTGAACGCAGCAATCGCATTCAGCCAACTGGTACGAACCTGGTCAGCGATGCGGTCCTTGAGGTCACGCAATTGTTCTTGCGTGGCCTGCGTCTGCAATGCAGCATGTTTCGATCTTGCAGGATAGAGGAATCCGTTGAAGATCGGGATGTTAATGTTAATCCCGGCGGCGCCGTACCAACTGGTGAAGGGCTGTACTCCGTCTACCGTCGGAGCGAATGGAATTTTGCCCACCACGCCCGATGCTTCGACACTCGGCAGCAACAGATCTCGCTCTGCCTTCTGAAAATGTTGTGCAGCCCGGTACTCATAATTCTGCGCCATAATTTCCGGTCGGTTGCTGTACGCCTCATCAACCAACTCGTTCACCGAATCTGGAGGCGGATTCAAAGTCGTATCTGTCTCTACCAGTTCAAAGTTCTGCTGATTAGGAAACCCAAGGACGAGAGACAAGCGAGACAACGCAGCCTGGTAGTTGTTTTGCACATCCAGCAGCAGAAGTTTTGCTTGTGCCAGGTTCGCGTTCGCAAAGCTTACATCAAGTTCGGAACGTAGTTTGTTCTGAAAGAGTGTGGCCACTTGATCCGATACAGCTTGGCGTGCGGCTGTTGTTTGTTCCGCCACTACTCTCTCGGCGAATGCCTGCAAGGCGTTGTAGAAGGCTTGGTCAACTGCCAGCTTGATCTGGTCAGCCGTCGCGACGGAATTCATGTCTGCAGCCCTGGCGCGCAGCGCCGAAGCCGCAACAAGATTACCCGTGCGCCCGAAATCGGTGATTAATTGTGAGAGCGTCAGGCCGCCCGCAGCCTTCTCATACAAATGCGGGCTATTCAAGGTTCCAGCGGCAATACGGCTGCCTTGGTTTGCACCAACCGCCGTCAGACTACCGTACAAGTTGGGGTAGTACGCTGCCTTTTCTTCCCGAATGAGCTGTGCCGACGCCAACGCAAGCAATCGGTAGAAAGAAATCTGAGGGTTATTCTTCAGCGCTAAGGCTTCTGCCGCCTGTAAGGTCAGACGCATTGGCGTGCTTGGCATGGGCAGGGTCGCTTGAGCCTGTCCCGCCGGTGGCGGCGCAGGACTCTGTGGTGGACTTGGTTTTTCAGCAGACGGATTTTGCGGCTGGTTCAAAGGTTCGGACAATCTGAGCAGTAGAGAGCTCGACTGCTCTTGCGCCATCGCAGGAACATACAGCAAAGTACAAGCCAATGCCAGCCCACGAATCCTGCTCCTCATGCTTGTACCTCGGTTGCTGGACGCTCTTCTTTGCGATGAATCAGCAGATACGCCGCGGGTACCAGAAACACTGTTAGGACTACCGACACTGCCAGACCTCCGATGATGGCACGGGCTAAGGGCGCATATTGTTCGCTGCCTGCTTCCAGCGCCAGGGCCATAGGGATTAGCCCAAGAATGGTCGCGAGCGATGTCATCAGGATCGGGCGCAAACGCACGCGGCAAGCAAGCGTTACCGCTTGCCGAATCGGCATGCCTTCACGGCGGTAATTCCGAGTCACGTCGACAATGAGGATGCTGTTGGAGACCACAATGCCGGTCATCATCACCAGCCCCATCAGGGACATTACGTTCAGCGTTGTTCCGGTCATGAGCAGGAACACAATCACACCTGTGATGCCCGAGGGAATCGCCAGCAAGATAATTAATGGGTCGATGAACGAGCCGAATTGTGCCATCAGGATCAAATAAACCAGCACGATCGCCAGAAGCAGCCCGATACCGAAGCTCTTGAACGATTGCCGCATGGATACTACGGAGCCATGGAGGTCGATACGCACGTTGGCGGGAAGCTTGGTTTGTTTAATGAGCTGGTTGACCTTGCTGCCCAGTGCCCCCAGGTCTTCGGTTTTCGGCGAGACATAGACGTCGATGACTCGGAAAAGTTGGTAGTGATCGACTTCTGTGGGGGTATTAATTACCTTGATATCGGCCACGTTCGCCAACATCGTAGTGTTTTCATTGTGCGGCGCGTGTAAGGGAATCTGTTTGAAGTCGTCCAGTGTCATCGAATTGATCTGATGGTTCCCATATTGCACGGTTAGCAAATAGTTGTTTCCGCTCTGTGGATCAACCCAATAACTCGGAGCGATCGTGCCATTTGACGTCAGCGCCGTTACGACATTGTCTATAACATCGCTGGCACTCAGTCCAAGTCGAGCCGCCATTTCGCGGCGAACATTCAACTGCAAACCCGGGTAGTCGAGGTCCTGCGGAATCAGTACGTCGCTTACTTCGGGTAGGGAGCGCAGTTTCGTGGCGAGTTCACTTGCTATCTCATAGGCATTGTGCTGGTCATTCCCAGTCACCTGAATGTCAATCGGCGCCGGTATACCCTGGTTCACCACGGAATCAACCAGACCGCCTGTCTGGAAGTACGTCGAAACCTCCGGCAGATCGGATGCTAGCTTCTGCCGCACGCGGTCCATGTAGGAAAACGTGCTCACTTTGTGTTCCGACTTCAGACTGACCTGTACGAAAGCAGTGTGCTGTCCTGAGTTGCTGCTGTAAATCGAGGAGAGATCGGCGGTGAGGCCGATGTTCGACACAATGATTTGCAGATCATCCGAAGGGATCACGCTGCGAATGTCGTTCTCGATCCGGCTGACGTACTGGTTCGTCACTTCGAGGCGGGACCCAGTCGGAGCTTTCAGGTTGATCACGAACTGCCCGGGATCGGTGCGCGGAAAGAACGCCAATCCGAGCAACGGGTACAGCCCCAAACTGACAACAAAGCTACCCATGATCACCAGAATCGTGATGCCAGGGCGCGCCAGTGCCTTGGACACCGCGTGGCCATAATGCGTCAGCAGCTGATCGTATTTGCGATTGAAGCCATCGACAAATCGTCCGAATAGCGATTTCGTCTCACCGCCTCCATGCGTCGTTTTGAGAAAACGTGAACAGAACAGTGGCACCACCGTCATCGCAACCAGGTAAGAAGCTGCGAGCGCAAGGACCACGCCCAGGGCGAGCGCAATGAACAAGTATCGGCTCACGCCGTACAGGAAAACCACCGGAAAGAATACGATGGCGGTGGTGAAGGTAGCGGCCAGCACGGCAAGCTGAACTTCCTGGCCTCCGCGCTCTGCCGCGGTTACGGGGTCTTCACCGTTTTCCAGGTGGCGGTAGATGTTCTCGAGGACCACCACGGAGTTGTCGATGAGTCGCGACAACACCAGCGCCAGCCCACCCAACACCATGGTATTGATCGTGCTGCCCGTCGCGTTCAGCAGGAGAAAGGCAGCTAAGCACGAAATCGGAATCGAGAGCAGCACTGAAATCGTGCCCCGCAATGATCCTAGAAAAACGAGAATCATGAGCGCGGTCAGTATCAGGCCGAACCCGCCCTCGCGCAGCACATTCACAACAGCGGTTTTTACGTACTGGGACTGATCGAAAACGACATTCGCTACGAGACTCTTTGGTATGTCAAGCAAATGCTTGACACGATCCCGCACTCCGTTGACGATCTGGATGGTATTGCTATCTCCGCCTTGTTTCAGAATGGGCAGGTAGACGGATTTCTGACCATCCACACGAACAATGTTGTACTGAATGGCGGAAGAGTCCTCGGCGTGTCCTATGTCGCCAAAACGTAGAACGCCATTGCCAATCGCCTTGAGCGGAACCTCATTCATCTTGGCGACGTCGGGCAGCTGGCTATTGCTGTAAATGTTGTAGTCGCGTGGGCCGATGCGGACATCCCCGGCGGGGAGAATCCGATTCGCGTCATTCACTGTGCGCACCACATCCAGTGGGCTTAGCTGCGCGGCCTCCAGTTTTACAGGATCGATAAAAAATTGAATTTGCCGATATTTTCCTCCGAACGGCTGGGGAACCGAGGCGCCGGGCACGTTCGCGATCTGGTTGCGAACGGTGAATTGCCCTTCATCGTGCAGTTGCGTCTCGCCCAGCCCCTGTCCCTTCAGAGTGACAAGACACACTGGCAAGCTCGAAGCATCGAATTTCAACACCACCGGTGGCAACGTCCCTTGCGGCAGGCGACGCAAGTCAGCCAAAGCGAGATTGGCAATTTCACTGACCGCTGCATCGGGATCAGTTCCAGGTTGGAAATAAACCTTGATTAGGCTCACGCCGGTTAGCGAGCGCGACTCGATGTGATCGATGTTGCTTCCAAGTGTGAAAAAGCGCTCAAATGTGTCGGTGATGTTCGCCTCGATCTGCTGCGGCGGCATTCCACTGTAGAAAGTTGCTACTACAACCACTGGGATCTGTATCTGCGGGAAGAGGTCGACAGGCATTCGCGCAACGGTCGATATCCCAACCACGAGAACCACCAGACACAACATCAAAATAAAGAATGGATATTTGATCGCAAAACTAGACATAGGACTCGCCGCAGTGACTACTTCGCTGTACTGCCTCCTTCCGAGATCGCTAATGCTGGCGGTTTCGGTCTGACCAATTCACCGGGCTGATATGCACCGGGGTTGCCGATCACAATTTGTTCTCCCTGGCTCAATCCGGCCAAGATCTGAACGATATTGGAGTTTTCGATTCCAAGCTTGACGTCCCGGTCTTCCACTCGATTTTGTGCATCAACTACCAAAACGCTTGCGCCATCATCGCTGCGCCGTACTGCTTCGATCGGAATCGTCAATGCGTTCGCAACGGTATTCGCGTCGAGATGTACGTCGGCGTACATGCCGGGTTGCAGGTGATAATCCGGATTGGAAACATCCATCTCCACTTGCATGGTGCGGGTGGATGTGTCGAGTGAATCGGTGAACCGGGTCACTCTTCCCATGAAGTGTTCTCCGGTGGCCTGCACACGGACGTCTGCCATGTCGCCAATTCTCACCCTAGAAGCCAGTGACTCGGGCACTGGAATGCGCAATCGAAGCACGTCGATTTGTGCCAAGGTCACAACGGGAAGACCACTGGTGGTTGAGGTGCCGGCCTGTACCAAAGCACCGGTATCGGAAAATCGCCACGTCACGACGCCATCATAGGGAGCGGTTATCTTCGCGTAGTCGTTCAATGCAGAATAGTGTTGCTGGTCTGCCTTGGCGACTGCGAGTTGTTGCTCAGCGGCCGCCAGGCCCGATTTTGCTGCATCCACCTGCGCCTGGGAGGCGCGATCCTTGGCAGTCGCATCATCGAGTTCCTGTTGCGCAATCAGCCCGGGACGGTCCGCAGCGGCATTGACCAGCCGCGCCGCGTTTACATGCAGGGCGACGTGATCGGCTTCCGCTCGCAAAACATCGCTCTGCTCCCGCTGAATTTCTTGCTCGGCTCGATGGACTGTTGCCTGTGCCTCATCGACCTGAGCGACGAGTTCAGGAATTTCCAGGACAGCCAATACTTGTCCTTTATGAACCCGATCGCCGATATCAACGTTGATTTGACGGATATAGCCGGCTACCTTAGCGTGCAAATCCACGTTCTGATACGGGAGGAACTGACCTGCAATGGAAAGCGAATTGGCAATGGTGCCGCGTTTCGCCCGCGCTACCGCAACGTACGGTGGCTGCTCTGGGGTACGATCCGCGAAACTCGCATTCGCCACGAAGCCAGCCCTTGCGCGCCTTGCAATCGCTGCCGCAACGATGAGGCACAAGCCCAACAGGGCTACAATCAGCACTTTGCGGGACCGGTAAAATTCCATAAAATCCTTGAACAAACTCAATACCCTCTTCGCCGGTTTTGTCCGTTACTCGGAACATGACTCGTTTCGCTGTTAATGTTCGGACACTTCATCGTCGTAACACCTCGTTTCACCGGTATGGGGTCTTTTGTTTATTTCGCCTCCATCCAGGAATCGGATCCCGTCACCTTCACAGCCAGGCCCGAAATAAAGATCCGCAGCGGTTTGCCGTTTGCCGTCCCGCGATGATCGGTTGAAATGTCGAGAGGGCCGGCCTTCTTGTAGGCCGTCCACGTAGAGATGATGACTTTCTTGGCGCGCGGTTGGGGTGTCTGACCTTTCATTCGATATCCTCCGCCCGTAGGCACAGCAAGCGGTGATCCAATGTTGTTTTGCCAGTTTGTGCCTGAAATTGAAGGCCAGTCGCATCGCATGGCCTCAGTGCGGTGACAATATACGGACAGGGTGTCGACCGAAGGTCGTAAATAATTCTTTAGGTACAAACGTGGCGGACAAGTGGCCTCTTCCGGCAAGCGGAAGGTCCAATTCTTCGTGAGTTTCGCTTCCGCCGCGATTCGATCACGCTTCCTCGCGGGTCTTCGCCCACAGAACAGAATTGTCGGATTCTCCTCCGGATCGCCCGGCTCCCAACGTACCGGTGAGAAGGCAGCGTTCTAACCAACTGAACTACGTCCCCTCTTTGTTTTCTTACCTTTATTCGTTGCACGCCGATGCCTCGAACGGGCAACTGATTCTGAATCAGTTGTCGGGCAAAGGTCGTGAACCTCTAGGGTAAGGGCTCGCCGGTGATGAAATACCCCACTGACCCGACAGCCACCGCCTCAATGCGCGCGCTAGGCCCGCGCTTCGTTTTCCGGCCCGACGAGGTCCATGCTCACTCCCGTCACGCGACCGACAATCGTAGCCTCGGCGGGATAGCGGACGTGTTGCGCACGGCGTTTTGACTCGTGTGAAGGAATCAGAATCAACCGGCCATCATGCATTTCACACCAACTGCATACGTAGCGCTCGCGCAGTTCAACGAAAAAAATGGGTCGATCATGATCGCCATGCCAATCGACGGCAGGAATTTTTTTCTGGCGGGAATCAATCCGCACAAAAGCTCCCGGCCGGATAAAAGGGTGCAGCGTGTTGTCGTCCACGCCGATGTATCCATACAGAGGACTTGATCCGTCCATCAGCTGAAGCGGGAGCGGCACCTCATCCCAACTTTCAAGAATTTTCGGCATCAGGTTTGTCCGCTCCATCCGCAATTTTTCGCGCAGCTCGACTGCGGACGACGCAGTCGACTTGTGGACCTCAGGCACCGGCCCAATCAGGTAGGTGCGGGGCAGAGCAAGTTTTCTATGCTCCTTAAGAACCTCGCCGACCGGAACGCCGCACATGCTCGCGAGTCGATCGTAGTCGCGCCCATAGATAACACTCAGGGTGTAAAGTCGGTGAAGAGTGGGCGGCCATTTTCCGTTTTCGATGTCAGCGAGAGAGGTGTGGGCGATGTTGTAATCGAAATTCTGCCATCTTTCGGCGATGCTGTGGCTCAGAGCTTCCACGTCGCGCAGGGATAGGCCTAGCCGTTCGCGCTCAGCTCTGAGGCGCTTACCCCATTCCGGGTTCCAAGACGAGGCCCACATCAGACGGCCCACCGCGGGAATTGTGAGATGTTACCGCAAACCCGAGACGTTTCCCCAAGTTTCAGAATCTGTTTCCGAAAACCGGACAAAATGTGCTTTGTCTGGCCGTTATTCCGACCACGAAGGCGGCGGCCTTTCCCCTCTCGTGCCCCTGTAGGTCGCTCATTTACCTTGCGAACCCGAAAATCTGGCCGAAGATTGGGACAACCCGGCGATATTTGTGGCGGCCGCTTCCGCTGGGGACTTATACAAAGTGCAAATCTGCGAGCAGTTATTCTTGAGCGCATCCGGGAGAGGGGGACTCTTACGCGCGACCTACCGAGGTGTAGGCGCGCTTGAGGAGTGATCGGCGCGGGCCAGAAGTTCTCGCAGGAACGAACCAGCGAGAGGAACCGTGCTGCCGCGTGCGAGGGAGGGCTCGTCAACAACTGCCGCAGTCGCCGAAAAACTTCGATCCATCCTTGCGAGCAAGGGACTCACGCTATATCGAGCATCCCAGCAATCGGTCGCACTGTACGGCCTGTCTTCCCCTTATTTCCTCCCGCACCATCTGTATTACGACCTTCGCTCGGGGTCCTTCCGTCCGAGCATTCATCAGATCTTCGCTTTGAGTCGCATTTCCGGCTACCGTGTAGCGGACTGGCTGCGGGTCTTTGGTTTTGATCTTGAAGACATTACACGGCTGCAGACCGTGCTGCCTGCGAAACGGACCATTGTTCTCGATACCTCACTCACCGACCCGAACGAAGCGATACTCTGGCTTCGTAACCGGCCGCTCGGCGAACCTATTCCATCGATCACACCACTGGCGCGACTTCTGGAGTTGGGGCCTCGGAAGCGAATCGCCTCTGTGTCACAACTCGACCGGCATTTCATTTATGCCAAGGTCGGAGTTGAAGATGCATTTGCGTTTCCAGACCTCGCCCCCGGGAGCATCGTGCGCGTGAATCCAGACATCACCGCCGATCTGGCCTCCCGACAGAACTCGGGCATTTCGGATCGGCTGTTTCTCATTGAGCACAGCAAGGGCTTCTGTTGTTGCCGTATCCGTATTCTGGATGGCGGTGTCATTATCCCTTTCGACAATGGGCTCTCTTATGCGCAGGTCGAGTTCCATTGCCCTCAGGAGGCTCGGCTCTGGGGCGCTGTCGATCTCGAGTTCCGGCCGTTACTGCGTGGCGAAGTACCGAAAGTCCCAAACGATCTGGCTCGGCATTGGAAACCTCAGCCGCTTCCGTCACACGAAGACTTTGGGCAACTGCTCAAGAGAACACGTACACGAATCAACCTGTCTATTCGCGAGGCCGCTGCGATCAGCCACATCATTGCTGGAGTGCAGAAGGATGATCGATACACCACTTCGCCGAGTTCGCTCAGCGATTACGAATTGGGCAACATCCCTCCACGCGACTTCCACAAGATCATCGCTATTTGCTCGATCTATGGCCTGCACTTTGGATCCGTAATGGGACGAATGGGCATCGATCTCGCGGAAGCGGGCAGAGAATCGATGCCAGACGGCTATTTGGCCCGTGCTGTGCCAGCTGTGGCAGCCCAACGGGGCGACCTAGAGACTGTTGGTAGGGGATTTGTTGAAAAGCTGCTCGGCGAGTCCCAGGAGATCCCGTTCTTCTTGCGTGACTCGTTGGAACACTTTTCGGGTTTGGCACACCTCTCCCTGGATGATTTCTTCTGGGTCGGAGGGGACGACGACCCGCTCCACCCCTATCTGGCAAACGGGTTGTTGGTCATGGTCAACCGCCGCCGAAAAACACCTCTTCATTTCGCCTCGAAACCATGGTGGCAACAGCCGCTGTACATCATCCTTATGAGAGGAGGGGTTTACTTGGCCTGCTGTTGCTCGGTTGAAAACGGCCTGCTTGTGATTCACCCCTATAGTCGGGACTTCCATCGCTCCGCACAGTATCGACTTCACCAGGATGCGGAAGTCGTCGGCCAAGTGGTCGCGATCATGCGACGGTTTTCGTAAGTTCGGTTGTCGAACGATTCATGTTGGTTTTCTGGACGCACTGCGTTATTCGCTCGCTACTCATTGCCATCATTTCTCTCGAGAATTGGCATGAATTGATCGAAATCCGAACAAAGCGCTGATTTTGTGGACAAATCTCACCTCTATCCCTAGGCTCGACATGATTGCTGATCTTGCCGGCATTCGGGAACCCGCACGTTGTCCTACGTCACTCAGGAGCGAAGGTCGCACTGGCTGCCGCCAGAACTGGTCTGGCTGATCAAAGAGATTCGGCCGCTTCTGTATTGGCACTTGGCCAGTTTCCTGTGCATCACGGCCGGTAGCCTGCTCGCTCTGCTCTCGCCGCTGTTGCTCAAGTGGCTCATTGACGTCATCATTCCGCAGAGACGCCTCGGGCTACTGTGGCTCACGGTGGCGCTGATTTTCCTCGGCCACCAAGGAAGAGTTGTCCTCACCAGCCTGGGCAGTCACTTGATGCTCAGCGCTTCGCAGAAAATGGGGCTCACCCTGAGAATGAGGCTGCTCAAGCATCTGGATACACTTTCCGCGGAATACTATGAGGACACGCCGGTGGGAGCGGCCATGTATCCGCTCAAGGAACCGATTGAGGAGATCTCCTGTTTCGGGTCCGATCTCCTGCCCGCGATTCTGCGAATGCTGCTCACGACCGCATTCACCCTGGCGGCCATGTCCGCTCTCAGCCCGGTGCTCACGATAACTGTTCTTCCTCTGATTCCCGTTTTCCTCGTGACAAGGCAGTACTTTCGAAGAAAGCTTGCGACCCATGCCGACGCCGCGCAGGATCATCGACTCGCCTGGGATAACTACCTAGAGGAACACCTGTCGTCGGTGATCTCGATCCAGCTTTTGGGCCAGGAGAAGGGACAGGAGCGACGGGCTTTTAGGCTCCTAGCGCGCTCGCTACGGTCGCAGCAGCGACTCTATCGGACGGCCGCCAGCTTTACGGTTTGGAGTTCCCTCGCGATTGTTCTGGCAATGTCGGCAGTGATCGGCTCTGGCGTAAAGAGCGTGCTCGCGGGGACATTGAGTATGGGAAGCTTGGTTGCCTTTTATGGCTTTGTGACCCAACTCTTCGATCCACTCAGCGGTGCCTCCGAACTCTATGCCAGAGCCCAGAAAACCTTTGCTAGCATCCGGCACGTGCAGGCCGCATTTGCCTTGCGGCCGAGCGTGACAATCGCCGCGGGCACAGTCATGCTTTCCATGCGAGATACGGCAGAGATCGAGTTCGCCAACGTCGAGTTTGGCTACTCCAGGAATCGAGACCTTCTTCACGTCCCTTCGCTTCGGATACGACCGGGGGAACAGATAGCCATTGCGGGGGAGAACGGCTCCGGCAAGAGTACGCTTGTCAGGCTCATCGCCAGGCTCTACGACCCGGTTTCGGGCGAAGTGCGCCTAGGCGGGGAAGACATTCGGAATATTCATCTCAAGAGCCTGCGTAAGAGCGTTTGCTATCTCCCACGCGATCCGGTTTTGTTCGATGGCTCAATCGATTCCAATTTGCTGTTTGTCCGGCCCAGCGCGTCCAAAAAGGAGCTTGAAGAGGCCATACAAATGGCGGGATTGACAACTTTAGTTCGATCGCTGCCCGGCCGTCTTCATCAGCGAATCGGACCGGACGGGTGCCAACTCTCTGGTGGAGAACGTCAGCGACTCGCTCTGGCGAGGGCGATTCTGCAACGGCCGCGGGTGTTGATTCTCGACGAAGCGACCTCTTGCCTGGATCCGTGCGCAGAGATCATCATTCTTGAAGGTCTTCGAGTGCATTTCAGCACGTCGACCTTGATCGTCGTCACTCACCGTAAATCGACTCTCTCGACGTTTCGGCGAGTTCTTTTTCTATCGAAAGGGCAGGTCACAGAAGATCTCGGCATCGGTTCTGGTGCTGATCTTGCCGAATTCGCACCTCTGCCTTCCAAGTCTCGCCCGCGTGACAGCGATCCAATGAGTTGAGTACACAGCGAGAGTATCCCTAACGCACCCTATTGAAGACGGCTCGGATGGGCGCCAGTTAGGACGCAATTGCGAACAGGCTGCCATTCTCGATTCATCGTTCGTTTTAGAAATCCTGTAAGTCCGTCAACAACATCGGCACGATTAGGTTGCTTTTCCGGTAAGTTTCAACTTCTTCTGGCTTTGGATTTGTGTGCGTGTCAAAGTACGGCCAGACATCACGACTCACCTTGCAAGCCGACGAAGTGGGGCTACCGATGTACAGAGTTTCAGAGAGCGTCCGCAGCACGCACGGCCAGGATGGCGCTATCGTCCTGGATATCCGGCAAGGACAGGTGTTCAACCTCAACTTCGCCGGCTCACGAATCCTTGAGCTTCTTGTGACCGGGACAGCCGAATCCGTCATCGTCGACCAAATCACCCAGCAATTCGCGTTGAGCCGAGACGTGGCTGAAAGCGACGTGCGACAGTTCATCGAATCCCTGAAGCGACATCATCTGCTCGAAGATCCCGGAGCGAATGGCCGACACTGAACTGGGGCGAGATTGTGAAACCTCAACAGCAATCCGAACGCGAGATTTGGCAGGTGATTGTGTTCAGCCACGACGGAACCGAGGTCCTGCTCAAGATTGCTGAATCAGGTTTCGCCTTTCCTGCCGTCGAAATTCCATGTGGGGAGCGCTTGGCCGAGAATCTCACAGGGGCTCTGAAGAAAGACTGGGGCTGCGATGCGTTTTGCCTGTTCGCTCTGAACGATTCGTCGCGGGAAGATCACTCGAATGGCGATCACTGCGGAGTCATGCAGTGCTGGAACGAGGTCGAGCGTACGGCAAAAACTGTGTGGAAACCGCTCCGCTCCGTGACCGCCGACTCGTTCCAAGATAAAGCGACGTTCCAAACCCTCGGGCAGTGTCTTCACGAACTGGATAGATATGAGCACGATCCATCTTCGCCCTTTGCCCAAAGAGGATGGATCACGAGGTTGGTAGGCTGGGCGGCCGACCTCATCCGCCCGCTGGAACTCGAACTCGGATCATCAATCCGGCAGTACAACGCCAGCCCGTCCTTCAGCCTGATTCGCTTGGAAACCAATGGCCCGGCGGTTTGGTTCAAGGCCGTCGGAGAGCCGAACCTGCGGGAGTTTCCAATCACTCTGAAGTTGGCTGAACTGTTCCCCAGGTTCATACCCGAAATTCTTGGAACCAAACCCGAGTGGTGTGCCTGGCTCGCGCGTGAAATCGAAGGCACTAACCTGGGCGACAGGAAAGAACTTGCATGGTGGGAAAAAGCAGCAACCGGCTTGGCCAGCTTGCAGATTGAGTCGATCTCAAAATCAGATTCGATTCTTGATTCGGGCGCGCATGATTTGAGAATCGACAAGTTGCTGAATTCCGTTGATCCCTTCCTGGACCTTGTTGCGCGACTGATGGAAGAGCAGCCGAAGGAGCCTCCACCGACTTTAAGTCGACAGGAACTGGGTCTTCTGAAGCTGCGAATCGGGGATTCCCTGGCTCGGCTCGAGGATCTGCGAGTCCCGCATACTCTGGGTCATCTGGATCTGAATCCGTGGAACATCGTTGTTTCGGCGGGTGGGTGCGTCTTCCTCGATTGGTCCGAAGCCTACGTCGGACATCCGTTCTTCAGCTTGGAATATTTGCTCCAGCATTTTCGCCGCGAGCTCAGCGCAGACGCCGTACTTGAATCCGAATTGGTCAACGCGTACAAGGCACCCTGGCGTCGGCTGCTTTCCGAGCAACTCATGAGCCAGGCTCTCGCCCTTGCACCCTTGGCAGCATTATTCGCATACGCCGCGGGAGCGGGCACCTCGAAAGACGAAGAAAGGCTGCGAAATCCAAGGATGCGGGCTTATTTCCGCAGTCTCGCGAGAAGGATGAACCGAGAAGCGATCCGGTTCATCGCGCCGAGGTCCGCATGCCTCAGTTAGCAATGGCTCCGCCACACTCCCCCATTGAGCCCGTAACCGAAGTTCTGCATGGCGTCACGATCACGGACCCGTATCGTTGGCTCGAGGACCAGGACTCACCGCGCACCCGGGAATGGCTCGCCACGCAACGCGAGTATGCGCGTTCGTATCTGGACGCCATCCACGGCCGCGACTGCATTCGAAAGCGCATTCGCGAACTTCTGGATGTTGAAAACTACGATTCGATTCAGAAGGTCGGGCAACGATACTTCTTCAGGAAACGACTCCCGAGGCAGGGACAGCCCTGTATCTATCTCCGGGAGGGCTCAGAAGGCACAGATCATCTTCTCATCGACCCCGCCGAGCGCGGCACCGGACCATTTACGGCGGTGAAGCCTTTGCGCGTTTCCCCGGATGGCCAGCTGCTGCTCTATGAAGTGAAGGAGGGCGGTGAGCGCACCGGCACATTCGAAATCCTAGCGATCGAAACTCGCACCGCCTTGGCCGACGTTCTCTCGCGCGGCTATCTGCGAGGGTGTGCCTTTGCGCCAGATTCAAAGAGCTTCTATTACGTACACGAACCCCTAAACGGTCCACGCCCAAACTATCGTGCGGCGGGTCACCACGTCCTCGGCACGCGCTTCGAGGACGACCAGGAAATCTTCTGCGCTGGCGAAGGTCAACAGCTGCGACTACAGATCGTTCCGGGAACGCGACATCTCGGGTTTCTCGTCCTTCATTTCGACGACGAAACCCTGACGGATTTCTTCCTCTGGTCGATGGGCAGCGGCCACGCTCCAGAGCCCGTCATCCGGCGCGCCGAGTACAAGTTCGGACCTTTATTGCTTCCCGACGGGCGCATTTTGGCGATCACCGATCGAAGTGCACCCAACTTCAAGATCGTCGAGGTTCGAATGAGAAGAGACCAGGAGCCGGAGTTCGTGGACGTAGTACCTGAAAGTGATGCGGTGATTCAAGACTGGGCGGTTGTGGCAGAACAGATCTTTGTCTCTTACAACCGCAAACTCAAAACCGAAGTCTACATTTTCGATTTGGCAGGCAGACGACTCGGCCAGATGCCGGTTGACGGATCAAGCACCGTTCGATTGACCGGCGGCGTCGAATGCACAGACGAGCTGCTCTTTGAACGGGAGTCCTTCACCCAGCCCACCGAGACTTGCAGATATTCCCCCACCAGCCGGCAAGTGAATCTGTGGGCGAAGCGCGTCGTACCTTTTAATTCCAGGGATTTCGCTCATACCCAAGTCTGGTTCGCAGCAAAGGACGAAACCCATGTTCCGATGTACTTAGTCGCGCGGCGCGATGTTCTTGAAGGTGGCTCCCACCCGACCATCATGACCTCTTACGGCGGATACGGCGTCGCAATGACGCCGCAATTCAGCGTATTTGTGGCGTTTCTGATGGAACGAGGTTGCATCTTCGCGCTCCCAAATATCCGCGGAGGTTCCGAGTTTGGAACCCAGTGGCATGAGGCAGCCAGACGGCGAAACCGGCAGGTCGCGTTTGATGATTTCCTCTGCGCGGCGCAATGTCTCACTGAGACGGGGCGGACAGAGCCAGGGAGACTTGCGATCTTCGGTGGGTCAAATTCCGGATTGCTAGTCGGAGCAGCGATGACCCAACGGCCGGACCTGTTCGGTGCGGTCGTCTGCATGGTCCCGATTCTCGACATGCTGCGGTATCACTTATTCGACGGCGCGCATGCCTGGAAGGAAGAATATGGGACCGTTGAGGACCGGGAAGACTTCTCCGCTCTTCTCGCCTACTCGCCGTACCACAACGTTCGCGACCACACAGCTTATCCCGCAGCGATGATTGTGTCAGGCGAGTCCGATCAGAACTGCAATCCCATGCACGCTCGGAAAATGACCGCGCGCCTGCAGGCTGCCAATATTTGCGAGAACCCCATTTTCCTCGACTACAACCGCCAGCGCGGACATTCTCCCGTGCTGCCGCTCAACACCCGGATCGAAGCTCTCACCGACCGCATGGCTTTCTTGTGCGATCAACTCGGCCTCAGCGTGTAACAAAAGGTGACTCCCATGTCGTTCCTGATTGTCAGAGCCTATCTGATGCTCCTCTATTTCGATCTCTTCCTGGCACGCGGGAATTTTCGTGCTCTATACGAGCAGGCTCGCAACTCCCCGGTAGGCGGTGCCACCGGGATTGCTGATGCAACCCAGAAGGTCTGCTCAGCCGTCGACATCGCCTGCATTTGGTATGGGAAACAAGTGCTCTGTCTGCAGAGGTCCGCTGCTACGGCGTGCTTACTGAAGAGATTTGGAGTGCGCGCCCAGATGGTGATCGGAGCACAACAGATGCCTTTCAAAACCCACGCTTGGGTCGAGGTGGACGGTCATATCGTCAACGACAAGGCTTATATGCCTGAAATGTACGCAGTGCTTGACCGATGCTGAAATGCCGAGGTACTGGGGACTATGAGTGCACAATTTGGAATCTGCAACTTCGAGAGCGGACCGCGGAGCGGCGAGTATCTCAATAGGGTTCGGCCGGTGCTGGCTCCTTACGGACCCGACTCAGAGGGTTCGTTCTGCCAAGACAACTTCGGGATACTCTATCGCGCTCTCTACACAACCCAGGAGGCTCACCGCGAAATGCAGCCATATATTTGCCCATCCGGTGCGGTGATCACCTGGGACGGGCGTCTGGATAATCGTGATGAACTGGCCCATGTTCTCATGCCAGAGATCTCGCGCGCATCGACTGCGGTCGAAATCGTTGCCGCAGGTTTCGAAAGGTTTGGAACTCGCTTATTCGCCCGCCTACTCGGCGATTGGGCACTGTCGATATGGGATGCGAGAACGCGATCCCTGATCCTAGCTAGAGATTTCGTTGGAACCCGTCAACTTTACTACTTTGTGGGGAAGGATGAAGTTGTGTGGTGCACAATACTTGATCCTTTGCTAACTCTGGCGGGCCATTCTTTTGAGCTCAACCACGAATATATTGCAGGATGGCTGGGATTCTTTCCCGCGGCATCTCTCACTCCGTACGTCGGCGTTTGTTGCGTTCCGCCATCCTCATTCGTTACGCTGAGCCACGAAAAGCAAACGGTTCACAAATATTGGGAGTTTGATGGCAATCATCAAATCCGCCATCGCTCGGATGCCGACTATGAGCAGCACTTCCGCGAAGTATTCTCGAACGCTGTGCGGCGACGTCTGCGCTCCGACCGTCCGGTCGTCGCCGAACTAAGCGGAGGGATGGATTCGTCCGCGATCGTATGCATGGCGGACCGGCTCATTGCCGATGGGTCCGCGGCAGCGAGCAGACTGTGCACGCTTTCCTACTACGACAATTCCGAACCGAGCTGGAACGAACTTCCCTACGTAGCTGCCGTTGAAGCCAAGCGAGGCGAACGAGGCTGTCACATTGATGCTTCTTCCTCAGCTTCGACCGCCAGGTTTGAGGAGTCTTCCTTCTATTGTCTCCCCGGCGGGACACCTGACAAAGACAACGCTGCCCGCGCATTCGCCGATTTCCTGGTCAGAGAAGACAGTCGAACGGTTTTATCCGGACTCGGTGGGGATGAGGTATTGGGAGGAGTACCGACGCCAAACCCTGAACTGCAGGATCTGATCGTGCGACTGGAATTTCGGCGTCTTTGCCAGCAACTAAAAGCCTGGGCGCTGTCCCAACGCCGGCCGTGGTTTTACCTGTTATGGGAGGCGCTTCGTGATTTTGCGCCTCCCCATCGTGCACGCTCCCGGGAGATTGAGAAATCGATCCCGTGGTTGCTCCCGGAATTCAAGGGCCGGTTCTGGTCAGCTCTCTCCGGGTATGAACCACGATTGTCTCCAATCGAAAGCCTGCCGAGCTCCCAGCAAAACCTGAACACGCTTGAAGCCTTGCGGAGACATCTTGCGTGCACCACCCCGGGGTCCGATCCTGCTTACGAAAGGCTCTATCCGTACCTTGACCGCGAGCTGATCGAGTTCTGTTTTGCGATCCCACGAGATCAACTGGTTCGCCCGGGACGGCGACGTTTTCTTCAGCGCAATGCCCTCCGGGGAATCGTGCCCGCCGAGGTCCTTGAGCGGAGAAAATCCTTCTTGGTCCGCGGACCGATGACAGCCTTGGCTGCGCAATTTAAGCAGTTCGACAACCGGGAAATAATCACGGCCTCGCTCGGAATTCTCGATCCGGAGTCATTCTCGCGATATTTGGGCCGAGTTCGGGCAGGAGAGGAGACTGCGATTGTGCCCCTTATGCGACTCCTGATCATCGAACGATGGTTGCAGGCTTTCGGAAATCGCCTCCGGGTGGACGGCGAAGACCCTAAAGCCCCGGGACCCCGGCACCAGTGCAGGTCTCATCGAATTGCAAAAGTTCAGCTAGAGCTAGCTGGGTAGCACCGAAAACTAACGGAAAGGAGGTAGCAACATGGAATACAACAAGCCAGAAATTCTTGCAGTCGCAGATGCCCTGGAATCCATCCAGAGTTCCAAGAAGCCGACACCGGCTCGGGCTGACAGCAACTCGAAAGAAACGGCTACTGCGTACGAAGCCGACGAGTAATACAGGGCCGGAGCGCCTCCTAGGGGCGCTCCGCTTGTTTTCGATTGAGAATCATTAGGCGCGACGCGATCACATCTTGAAGGTTGAAAAGCCACTGCGCTTCGCTGCGGAACGGCCATACATCCGTGGGTTCTCAGCCTTCTCGCGACTAACGTTGGTCATCGTGGACTGATCGGAGATGCATATCGAACCAGGCGATCATTCGATTTACAAAGTCCAACTGATTCGCATAGCTCCAACCCAGCGGCGAGTGGTCTTCGTGTGCGTACTTCGCGTACTCGACCTGCCGGCCAAGGCGGCGCAGGTCAACAAAGATCTCATCACCCAGGAATGGGCGAACCGCGGTATCGTCCGCGCCCTGAACAATCAGCAACGGAGTTTCCACTCGATCGAGATAAAAGACAGGGGAGTTTTCGAGATATCGATCTCGATACTGCCAGGGAGTGCCGGCCATCGCGCCCTGGCCTTCCTCGTTGAGCGCGATGCCGTAGGCTGCGCCCTCGTCGTCCATTTGGCCGTATTCCCCGAGCAGATTCGAGGTTCCATCTGCTTCCAGTGCCGCCCGAAAGCGCTTCGTCTGGGTGATCAAGCAGAGTGTGCTGTATCCCCCATAGCTATGACCTATGACTCCCAACTCGTTCGGATCCGCAATTCCCATTTCGATCACCTTGTTGACTCCGGGTATCACGGTCTTCAACAAGTCCACCATGGGTGTGCCAAGATGCTGAGGAGCATCGGGCACGAGGACGGCGTAGCCGCGGGTTGCAAATAGTTGTAGGTTGAAGGGTCCTGAGCCTTCCAAGCCAAAGTGATCCAGGTGATCCGAGCGGTTTCTGCCACCATAAACCCACACAATCAGTGGATAGCGCTTCCCTGCCATGTAGGAGGAGGGCAATAGCAAAGCTCCGTCCAATGGGTCTCCGTCATCGCTCAACCAGTGAACCAGACTGGCCATCCCCATTTTGATACCGTCGTATTGCGGGTTGAGGTGCGTCAGCCTTCGCACCTGCTTAAAGCCAGCGTCGGCAAGAAAGAGATCGCCGGCACTCTGCGCATTCTCAGCAAGGTAAAGTACGTTCTGTCCGTCGGCAGTAACCTCGAACTGCCGATCCATGTTCGCGCAGGTGTAGCAGTCGTCTCGTTCGAGCAATCTCGTTATCCGGCCCGTCTCCAAATCAACCTTGTAGAACCCATCCTGCTTTCTCTCGGCATCGTGGGTGACCACGACCGTTGAGCCCAATTGAGGCATCCACACTTGGTTTTGTGATCGAGGAATGAGCTTCATAATCTGACGGCCAGGAATCCTTCCGACTTCCGAAGCTTGCATGTGCACCCCGGCTGTCCATAGCGCCCCGTCACGGATGAAGTAGATCTGCTTCGCACTGGAGTTCCAGAGAGGAATGCTGGAGCGCGCTGGTAATGTCTGATTCGGCACGGATGTGGTGACATCCTCAGATGGCCCTCCTCGAGCGCTGACGATGAAATAGTCCGCGGTGTCTGTTTCGAGGCCGCCTGGGCGAAATGCGTAGTAAGCCAGAGAAAGACTGTCCGGCGACCAAGAGAAGGAGGCGCCATCATAGTCGAGCCTTGCATCGGAGACGAGCAACTGCCGGTGAGTGCCATCCAGGTTAACGGTGAACAGGTCGAACAGGGTTTGCTGAGAACCGGCACTTTCAAACCGTTTTGGTACCGAATACGCGATCCGTTCCCCGTCCGGTGCAACAGCATATCCGGCCACTTTTCCCTGGACGAGGGTTCGTGCTTCTCCTCCGGCCGCATTGATCAGAACCAGATCGCGGGAAAATATCTTTAAGCTCCACGGGTTCGCTTCCTCAGAAGGTTCGTTTGGCTTGTCGGCCTTGTTCGAGCGAAACACTACGACGGTTGAGCCTGCCGTCTTAGCGCCTCGCTGGTCTTGTTGTTCGGTGGAACCGTAACCCAGCTCCTGTGCATAACGCTCGGCCGAGATCCCATTCGGCAGCACGGGCACGACGATACTCTTGCTGTCAGCAGTCCATGCGACGGGGCCCAGTTGGCGCACGCCCAAATCGGAGAGCTTGCTCAGTTCGCCATTGGTGGCATCCCAGACCCACAACTTCGCCTGGCGCGATCCGTCTCGGTCAGAAATGAATGCCAGGTATCTGCTATCCGGAGACCAGATACTCTGGAAACTATCAGATTTCCCTTCCGTCAACGCCACAACCGACGTCGACTTTAAGTTCAGCAAATAGACATCGGTGCCAGTAAAAATGTCACTAACCCCCGTTAACCTCCAGGTTCGATCATCGACGGTCCTCGATCTCAGATTGTCTCGAACGGTAAATGCAGCCCACTTTCCGTCGGGCGAGAGCGAAATTGGCGTGAGATCAGCAAAGCTCCGAAAACGAAGAGCGTCCTCAAGCCCCAACGGTTTCGCATCCTGCGCCACCATGTACACAGCCAAGAGAAGAACCTGGCAGAGAACGATACCTGTCATTGCATGCAAACGCCGAAATCTCCGCACAAACATGCTAGGTCCCTCCGATGCCATAAATTGTTGGAGACTCAGGAGCACCGGCAGTCTCCTGTTGGACTGCTTAGAACATTAACTTCAGCGCGAATTGGATCGAACGGGGCGCTCCCATTTGGTAGAGCGAACTCAAGGAACCGTTACCGACACTTCCCGCGTACTGACTTCCACTCAGGGCCTGCGCCAGGATCGCCTGAGACTGTCCGAATTGAGGATTCAGGGCGCCGGGGCCTCCCAGTGCTCCCACGGGTTGGCCGAAGTTGGGGTGGTTCAAAATATTGAAGAGTTCCGCGCGGAATTGCAGTTTCCATCGTTCGTGGATCAGGAATTCACGATGCACCGCAAAATCCCACTGAACTGCGCCGAAGCCACGCAGAGCATTTCTACCGAGATCCCCTTGCCGAAGAGGATTCCCCGTAGTGGAGTCGATCGGGGGCGGCACGAAGGCCATCGGATTGAATCCTTTTCCGCCGGCACACGGAGGTCCTAGCACCGCAACACAATCGGAACCGTGGAGATAGAAATCCTGACCTGGAACGACATCCGGCCTCACATCAGCGCCGGAATGGAACAGCGTATCGGCCAGCGTGTTGTAGGAGGCCTCGACGGGCGAAGCGGAGAATACTACGACAAAGTTCTGGATTGCCCATCCTTGGAGTAAGAGTCTTGTGCGCGGCGCCTGCAAGGAAGGCAGGTCGTACGTCGTGCCCAGAGTGAAAGCGTTCCGTATATCGAAATCAGACGGCCCTCGGTTGATATTGGCTCCAAGGGCGGGGACGTTGAGGTTCGAACCCAGAAAACTAGATCCGGAGGAGGCATTGTCAATGGAATGGGCCCAGGTGTATGAGGTCAACGCCTGCAACCCGGAAGCAACGCGTCGCTGGAACCGGACTTGGAGTGCATCGTAGTCCGATTTGGCAGTGTTGTCGACCAAATCGGCAGCATAGAAACTTGGATTTGGCGAGAGAATGTAGGACGACTGCAAAAGCTGTCTCCCGCCGGATCCCACGTACGAAAGAGAAAGACTCTGCTGTTTACCCAGCGCCTGTTCGATCGCCGCGTTCCATTCGATCGTATAGGGTGACTGCAAATGGGGATTAAAGGCGTACAGTGTGTCACCGCCAGCGGGACTCAAGTTTAGGGCACCGATCGGTGTCGGGGCGGCGGTTGCCGTGTCGAAAGGAAAAGTGACTCCCGAGACGAACTTAAAGCTCCCAAAAGGATAGTTCGCATTTACCACACTGGTTCCGACGACGGAACTGGCAAGATCGTAGAAAATGCCAGCACCGCCGCGCAGGACGGTTTCCCAGCCAGGACTGGACTGAAGTTGATATGAGAGTCCAACGCGTGGAGCCAGATTGGCGAATCGAGTGGAAAACGGAGCAACGCCCCGCGGAGCCAGAGCTAACTTCTCCAGGTTCTCCAAGTCATATCCAGTGACCGCTGCCAGATCAGGACCGCGCAACGTCCGAGGCGTAAAATCTATGTCCCACCGCACGCCGTAGGTCACGACCAGGGCAGGTGTGATGTGCCAAGCGTCTTGTCCATACACTCCCAGATTGCGGAACAGAAACGTCGTAGGGAGGTTCGACTCGACAAAACTAAAGTCAGGCGTTCCCGATTCTGCCGATTGAATGGTTAAGAAATTCGGGTTTTGCAGGTAAAACGGGGGACTCACGGAGGGCGTTAGCCTGCGATAATCGAACCCCACTTTCAGGCTGTGCCTTCCCTGCTGGATCGATAACGAGTCTACAAAATTCAATTGCCTCTGGTCGTTCCGCTGCTGTCGGCCCGCTGACAACTGCTGGCCGCCCTTCAACGAATACAGTCCAAACAGGAAGCTTGAGTTTTCAAGTGTGAAGGAACTGGGGAACGGGAAGGAACTAAGCGGAGTGGCCCCGCCAAAATTGTCGATCTGACTTGTGCTGGCGGCATCGGTTCGGCTGACGTTGAAATGAAATTCGTTGGCGAGTCGTGAGGTAAAGGTTGTGGTTATCCCCACCGTCAAAGTCTGCAGCGAGATCCCGGTGGGTGCCACAACGCTCAGCGGGCCGTCGTTCGCACCCCGATCTACGATTTTCGACGGCGAGTAGTTGTACCGGGCCGAAAGGGACCATTTGTCGGTTAACCGATGATCAAGGCGGAGACTATAAGCATCCAGCGTAGCGGCATTCGAATAGCTGGCATTATACTGTGCCACCCCGTTACCCAGGTCTGGCTGGCCGGGATCAAACGGAAAGGCGTTCAAGTAAGGCTGAATGGCGGGTACGGCCAACTGCCGAGCGCTTTCATCTGGAACCGTGTCGAGTGCAACTTGTGGGAGGCGAAGGCGCAGACCCTCATACGAGAGAAAGAAGAAAGTACGGTCGTGAATAAGGGGACCACTAAAGGTGCCGCCGAAATCGTTCTGTCTTTCTTTTGGTTTGGCTAGCCTCGCGAAGTCCGCAAACCAGTCGTTGGCATCGAATAGGTCATTGCGCAGATAGTCGAAAGCCGTGCCATGAATTTGATTCACGCCGGAGCGCGTCACAACGGATATCTGAGCTCCGGGTGAGCGCCCGAATTCAGGAGCGTAGCTGGAGGTCTGAATCTTGAATTCCTGCATGGCATCGACGGATACCAAGCTGTTGGTTCCTCCGAATGCGCTGAATGCTCCCAAAGAGCCTGCAAGTCCGCTGCCTGGGATATTGGTCGCGCTGATACCCACGTTTGCGCTAACGCCATCGACGGTCCAGTAGTTGGCGTTGGCGCGCTGGCCATCCACACTGAACTGTCCTGCGTCAGCCGGACTGGTCGGCACTGTAACCACACCCGGCACCAACTCAATCAAGGTTTGAAAACTCCGGCCGTTCATCGGCAGGTTCTCAGCAAACTGTCGATCCACGACCGTACCCACAGCTGCGTTCTCGGTATTGATCAGCGGTACTCCCCCTTGCACTGTAACGACCTCGTGAAACGCACCTACGGGTAACGTGAAGTTCACCGAGAGTGCATCCTGAACATTGAGCACGATGTCCGGTTTGATCATTGTCTTGAAACCAATCTTGGCAACCTGAAGACGGTAGGGACCGGGAGGCAGGTTCGGCAAAACATAGATCCCCTCACTGTTGGTTTTGGTAATGTATTGCACACCCGTCACATCATTGACCGCCACGACTTCCGCCCCAAGGACCGCTGCACTGGAAGGATCAGAGACCAGACCGTTTATGTTCCCGTTGGGGGACTGCGCGAACAGGGAGAACGTGTTCAGCGTGAGGTATATGACGAACGGAACAAAACGGGGGAAGCGCATTTGGGCTCTCCAGCGAGCAACGGATTTTCAAGCCACTCCTTCCGTTAATTCGCAGGAAGATCCGCGGCGGACACCACGAGACTTCGATTTAATTTTAGGACGGAGAGATTGCAGGGAGTGGCCGGGATACCGGACAGACGGAGTTACGGATGGTTGGGGTTGACTTTCAAATAGGCAAACAGAAGAGGCTTACTGCTGGGCTTGTGACTGCCGCCATTGGGCTCGATAGTTACGAATACCGCGTCGATCTGGGCCAGTGTTTTCGGGTCATCACACTTAAGAATCCAGCGCTTCTTCGTGCCATTGTCCTCATAAAAAACGCCCAGGTTGATGGCCTGCTGACGGTCCGGGCCCCGCCGGCCCCACGCCTGGAAGGTGCTGGCACGTTTCAGTTCGGGTGGCTGATCCAGATCGTAGGCATAGAAAATCAGCGACTTGTCTCGGGTATAAAAGATACGACCGTAAGGCTTCCTGGTTTCGCCGGTCCCGGCGACGTCATAGATTTCCGCGATATAGAGATCGCGCGCACCCATGACCTCGCGTATGTCCCGGTCATGGCTTAGGAGTTCATCGCGCTGCTCGAGGGCAGATTGCCGCTCCTGAAGCTGACGGGCAAGATCGTCGACCTTGGCCTCTGACGCCTTCGCACGGGCAGCATCCTGCGCAGAGTGCTGGGCGAGTGAGTCCAATTTCTGCTCGAGCAACTTGGAATGGTTCTGGGCCGATTCGAGTTTCTGCGCTAGATCCGTCTTTTGCTGGCTGAGCTCTTGCCGGCTTGCATCGCCAGCGCGGAGATTACTCTCAAGCTGGTCCTGCGCCGCCTTGGTTGCGCTTATTTCAGCGGACTGTCGGGCCAATTGCCGGCGAAGGTCCGTAATCATTTTGTCGCGTAGGGCAATCTGTGTATTGGCTATTGCCCGGTCGTGCCCGGCATCGCTCAGTTGTTCTTCGAGCGACGCCTGGGCGGAAGATGGCTCCTGTTTGGTTGCCTGTGGTCGAGGGGCTCTGGCGACGTCAGTTCCGCGACGCATTCCCACGCGATAGGCGAAGAAGCTGAGCGCGCAGAAAAGCAGAATGCCGGCGGCGTACAGCATCCAGACATTCCGCCAGGTGGACTCGCTTGAAAATGGGAGAATGCGCTGAGGGAGGATCGACGAACCATTGCTTTTCCTGGCCTCTCCTGGTCGATGCTTCTCTTCAAGCGCGAGCCGGTCGAACAGTGCCCTTTCAGAGTGTTCTTGCTGTTCGGGGCACCAATTGTCGGCTTTCTGTCTGCGTGCAGTAGGTTCCTCACTGGCGGCGATGGCGGGAATTACGTCACTGACGATCGATTCGTATTGTCGAAGGGCTTCCCGGCAAGACGCACAGATGGCAAGGTGCTCTTTTAACCGTTTCTGCTCGTCGTCGCTTAGATCGCCGGAGGTCGAAGCGGCGCAGAGCTCTAGGAATTCGTCATGGGGTTCGCTTTGAGACAACGCCCCTGCTCCTAGCGTGGGCAAACCTTGTATCATACTGCTCTCGCGCCCAGCAATTTGCTATCAAAAATCTGTTTTCGGAGCCGTTCCAGTCCACGAAAGGAATGGTGCCGGACATTGCCTTTAGTCTGGCCAAGCATCCTCGCAATTTCCTCCAGCGTGTAGCCTTCGATGAAGTGAAGCCGAAGAGTCTTCTGCTGATCCTCCGATAGGGTTCTGAACATCTTTTGCAAGTCCACTCCGGCCAGCATCCTGTTGCTTGCAGCGTCATCCCCACCAAATCGGGGCTCCAAAGCGGGGATTGCGGGGTCGTCGAGCTCCACCCGCGTATAGAAATGCCGCGAATTCAGGTAACGCCGGCGCGAAATGGCACGGCGATAGGCCATTTGCAGAATCCAGAATTGTGCGGAGCCTTTCGAGCTGTCGAAGGTTCTGCAGCGACGATGAATCACAATGAAAATGTCTTGGAGGAGGTCATCTGCCTCTGACGCGTCTCGGAGGATGCGATAAGCCACCCCTCGCACAACTCGGGAGTAGCGACGAAAAAGGGTGGCCAGCGCTTCCCTGCTCTCCTGACAGATTTGTGCCATGAGGGCTTCGTCGGGTGGATCATTTGTCGCGACAGAAAGTTCGATGGTGCTGGATGGCTTCGCGTGCTTTTCGGAGAGCCCCACAGCGGGAAGGCGCAATGTAACGGGGGCATCCATCATGAAGTAACCCCGGAAACGCCTCGCGGAAATACTAGCTAAGCTCTTCCAAACTCAGCACTTCCCTGCCGAAACTCCGCTTCAGTCGGTTCTGGGGGTCTATCCTCTTTATAGGTTCCTAGGGTCTCGGGAAGAGCATTGGGGCGGGCGATGAAGTCGATTCGCACAGATCACCGCACGCACGCCATTTGTATTCAATCACTTACAGCAGAACCCCAGTGTCGCGGACTCAGTCTTACCTTGCCGCAACTGACTACTCGTTCGATCGAGTTGATGTCTATAGACGGTCATTCTATAGGCGGTGGACGCTTGCAGGAGCTTGCTTTCAAATCTCGCACGTGACACAACTGCTCCTTAAGATAGGGAAACGAGTACGAAACCTACGAACGGACCGTGGGTGGTCGCAGGAAGAACTTGCCGATCGAAGCGGCGTGAACCGTTCCTATATGAGCCGAGTCGAACTCGGAAAATCCGACGTGTCATTGTCCGTCCTTCACAAAATTGCCCGGACCCTCGGGATCTCACTTGCAGAACTGCTAACGGGAATTTAACAACCCCAGATTGCGCAATCGACAATCGAATGGATTAAACAGCGAGCGCTCGGTGTTTGTCAATGAGCTTTTGTGCCGGTTTGCTTGGACTTGGGAGGACGGCCACCTCGCCGGTTCTTTCGCTTCTTGGAAAGCTTGCTGTAATGATCCGAACCGTACTTCTTATACGTCGCCCTCCCGCCTTTCCGCCCAAGATCCGTGGCGGCGGGATCTTTCTTTCTTGCCAACCGTATTCAGTAACAGGAACGACTGCCTCAGTTTAGCAGCACGACCTCTTCCGTTGAAGCGCTCCATGTTGGACGAGGCGCTCTTCATGATTCTGAGGACGCAACTGCATCTAGATCTCTCTGTATCGAATATTCGGGTCTCTTATGCCACCCAACTTCTAGAGTAATGATATTGCCGAATTTCCGGACGATATCGACTCTACGAGTGACAAATTGGTCGGGCGGGGAAGACCATTCGCGACCCTCATGGCGACCGAAACCTCATATGGTTCAGTCCTGCGGCTAGCGCCATGGCGCAAAGTCTAATTTCCACAATCTGGATGCGAACCCCAAGGTCGGCAGAGAAGAAGTCTACGCCAGTAACGCAGCTTCCACCTTCGCGGCAGCGTCATCCTGCAGGTGCGCCAGCACGTGTGAATACACATCCAAAGTGAATGCTGCGCTGGTGTGCCCGAGTTGCTCTGACGCGACCTTTGGCGAGACGCCTACCGTTAGCGCCAGGGTCGCAGCAGTATGCCGCAGATCATAGAGTCGTATATTCGGCAGCCCGGCCCTCTTCAAGATTGGCTTGAAGTGCCCGTAGACCAGGCTGTTCACATTCACTAGCCTTCCAAACTCTTGGTTTGACGGCCGTTTTCAGCCAGTGATCCAAGAATTCGTCTACGGTCATTTGAAGACCTTCGACACCGCGGGACAGATCTCGTTCGTGGAACCTTCTTGTTAGGTACGCCTGTGCGTGCCTTAGAGAGCCGTAGATTGTTCGATTGTGGTAGGCGTGCCTGCGTGTTTCATGATCGCGCCCGAGATAGACGCGAACGAGCCAACGACGCTGGCCTCGCGCGATGATCTGGCCAACTTTACGAGACATAAATGTTTCTCCTTTCTCCGGAAGCAGGCATACGTCCGGGCGATTTGCTCGCTCAAGTTTTCCTGGAAAAGCGACATTTGTTGGCTGACACGGAGGGAAGACAGCGTCTGAGTGAGGGGTCTCTGGGGAATCTTAAGGTTTGTGCCGGGCTGTGACTCCGGCGCACAGGCCGCACAATGACTATCGTGGAATCATAGGCACACTGAGGTTTTTTACTCGCCGACCGTCAGCCGAGAGGTCGCACGTCCCGGTGACGACGCGTTGGCAGATGTCTGGCACACTGACGGCACACAAGGCCGACTCAATGTCGCGGTCGGTATTACGACCTATAGCTGTGAATATCTCGAGCGTGTTTCGTGATCCCCATCTTTTCATTACCGACAGGGTGCGCGTCTAGGCGCACGCTCAGTCAACGCGTCGGGCTCTTCACGGCGGTTGAAAACAGTGCCACTCATTTTTCGTTCCTTGCTTCTGCGGGGCGGCCCTCCCGCTCTATCACTCGTGTCTTAATGCCTCCATTGGCTGTACGGCAGCCGCGCGGCGGGCCGGAACCCAGGTCGCCGCCAATCCGATCAAGGCGAGCAGCGTGGCCGATGCTGCCAATACCGCCGGATCATTCGGCTGCAGACCGTACAGCAGCGACTTCACCATCCGGGTCGTGAGAAGAGTGGCACCAAGGCCGAATATGATTCCTCCCATCCCAATCCACGTTGCCTCGCGCAATACCATCGCCAGCACCTCCTTCGGCAGGGCGCCCAGCGCGATTCGAATTCCGATCTCGCTCGTGCGTTGCGCAACCGAGTACGCCATTACGCCATACACACCCACTGAGGCAAGCAACAGCGCCAGCACGCCAAACGACGCCGTCAACGCCGCGATGATGCGCTCCTGTTGCATCGAGGCGTCAATCTGCTCCTGTTGGGTACGAATGTCCTGCAGGGGCAAGTCGGGATCTATCGCCTGTACTGCCGCGCGCAGTGACGGTGCGATTGATCCCGGACTCATGCTCGTTCGCACTTCGTAGGTTGCTCCGAAGTCGAGGTTCTGCACCTGCAGGTACGGCTGATAGAACATGCCGACGGGGTTCTGCTTTAGCGACCAGTACCGCGTATCGCCGCATATGCCCACTACTTCGATCAAATCGCCCGCAGCGCCTTCGCTCGGATGAAAGTGTGCCAGGAAATGTTTGCCGATGGGATTCTGACCGGGGAACGCTTTGCGCGCCAAGCTCTCGCTGAGGATGCCGACCTTTGGCGCACTCGCCGTATCGTTCTCGTTGAAATCGCGTCCCGCCATGATTGGAATGCCCATGGTGTGAAAGAAACTCGGGCTAACCGCGTTATTCCACGCGGACTGATCCTGCTCAGGATCCTGGATTTGTCCCTCTGGCAGGAAGGGCGTATTCTCCATGCTGTCGGAAATGTAGCCCACCTCCGAGAGCGTCACGTTCTCCACGCCGGGCAAAGCGCGCAGCCGCTCTTCGATCTGATGATGCAGTTCGAGGTCTTTCGGCGGCGGATAGCGCGACTCTGGCTGCTGAAGTGCGAAAATCACGAGATGGTTCGTTCGGAATCCCGGATTCACGTGGGCGAGGTTGAACAGTGTCCCCACAAATAGAAGCGCCCCCGCCACCAGCAACGTCGACAACATTACCTGGAAGCTGACGATCATCTTGCCGCCAAAGCCCTTGCGCCGTCGCGCAATGTTCTGCGCGGAACCTTTCAGGCAAGCTCCGCCATCACTCCGGGTGGCGATCCATGCAGGAACAATGCCGAACAGTAGCCCGCTCAGCACCGTGACGCTTGCCGTGAACGCCAGTACGGTCCAGTCAAGCGGCATCTTGA
The DNA here is from genome assembly GCA_963836945.1 of uncultured Acidobacteriota bacterium. Classification (GTDB taxonomy): domain Bacteria; phylum Acidobacteriota; class Terriglobia; order Terriglobales; family Acidobacteriaceae; genus Sulfotelmatobacter. Next base: position 152,726 of record CAWILL010000008.1, on the reverse strand, counting down.
ACTGTGACGTCTCCCAAGGATTCGCCAGCAGTGCGGGCAACGTACGGCATCCGGCAAAGGCGAGCGCCACGCCGAGCACTCCGCCGAGCGCCGAGAGCAACATGCTCTCGGTGAGCACGCCACGCAACACGCGAGCCCGCCCCGCTCCCAGAGCGAGCCGCAGGCCGACCTCCCGCTGCCTCGCCATCGACCGCGCGAACAGCAGGCTTGCGATGTTCGAACAGGCCAGCAGAAGCACCAGTGCCACCACCGCCATCAGCAGTTCGAGCGGCTTTGCGAACAGCTGCTTCGAGAGGAACAATCCGCGGCTGCCGTCCAGCAAGTCCAGTCGAGGGATGGTTGTGTTCGCATCCGGCCGCAGTGATGAGTGCACCACGGCTGAAAGAGATACGTCCAACGCCGCCTGCGCTGTGGCATCTGAGATGCCTGCCCTGGTGCGTCCCATGATGTTCAGCCACCACACTTGCGGACTCGACGCTCCGAGCAGCGATCCGTTCCTGCCGCGCGGTTCAACCAGCGGCTGGGAACTCAACGGGAGAAACAGGTCTGGGGCGGACTGCAAACTTTTCGCTCCTGTGAATCCCGGCGGCGTCACACCGATGACGGTTACTGGCACCATGTTTACTTTGATAGTGCGGCCCACGACAGCCGAGGACGAGCCGAATGCTCGTTGCCAGAGCTCTGCGCTGATCAGTGCAACCGCTGGCGCGCCGATCTGGTCGTCGGCCGCGAGAATGGGACGGCCGATCTGGGGCTGCACCTGAAGTTGATCGAAATAATTCGCGCTCACCAACTCGCCCTCGAGGATTTGCGCATCTCCGCCAATCGTGGCGTTCATCCTTCCCACGTCCTTGAAGGCGAAGAGGTCTTCGAGCACGTGGTTGTCGCGTCGAAGTTGTTCAAATGCGGGATAGGAAAACGATGCCGCGCCGATTCCTTCGGGCGTGTTGTCCGACATCCCCCACATGTTTGTGACCGCCGTGTTCCTGTCTCCATGCCAATGGAGCAGACGAAGTTGCTCGGCATGGGGCACGTCGAGCCGGTCGAGAAGCAAGCGCTTCATGACCGAAAAGATGGTTGTGTTCGCGCCGATTGCCAGCGCCAGCGAGATTGCCGCAATCGATGTAAAGCCCCGGCTCTTTCCCAGGATGCGTATGGAATAACGCACGTCCTGGACGACGCTCTCGAGTAACGGCAGGCTCTTCTCGGCATGGTATTGTTCGCGGATGGCTTCCACCGCCCCAAATTTCAGTACTGCCTGGCGGCGCGCTTCGGCAGGCGTCATCCCGGATCGCAGGTTTTCTTCCGTCTGGAGGGAGAGATGCTCTGCCATCTCCTGCAGAAAGCGCCGCTGGTCGACGCTCTGGCGCGAGACCAGGTTGCGAAGGCGGATGAGCAAGCGTTTGAGCCTCTTCATGGACGTGTCTCCGCTTTGATGGCGAGGAACCGCGCAACGATATCCGCAGTTTGCTGCCAGCCCTGGAGTTCAGCCTGCAACTGCTTCCGCCCGGCGCGCGTGAGGCGATAAAAGCGAGCGCGACGATTGTTTTCTGATGGTCCCCACTCTGACGCGATCGCGCCCTCCTGCTCGAGTCGGAGCAGCAAGGGGTACAGAGTTCCCTGGTTCAGGGCCAGCTGGTCCCCGCTGATCTGCTCGATGCGTCGGGCAATGCCATAACCATGCAGTGGCCCAAGAGCATCTAGCGTTTTCAGAACCATCAATGCCAATGTGCCTTGCTGAATGTCCGCTCTCGGTTTCATGTGCTCCCTTTTGGTTTCCAACAGGGAGTATGACATGATTCCTGTTGGAAAGCCACAGGTAGAGTTTACGATTTCATTAGCCATTGGTTCACTGCGCAACCGGCTGAGCTCAAAGTCGGCAGATCTATCACGCTGGAACCGCCATCCCGCGCGACAGCCGAGCTCTGGCCTAGTACAGATTGGCGCGGGTGATCGCCAGCGGCGATTGATGTCTCAGAGCAACCGTCGCCTTGAGCTCATAAACCTCAACAGCCGGTTACGGGCCCTTTCCTGACGAACGTAGGGATTTGGCGACCATTAGGAGGAATACTCCATCAAGGTTGAACTAACAAAGCTGACTGTCCCTGGGCCCATTATGGATGATCCATTTGTGCTGGAGCCACCTTCGGGTGCAGGTATAGCATCGCCATCGCAAAGGGGCCCGCTATCGAAGCGCTCAACAACCCAGACGTTCGAGGATGCGGTAGGGTCGCCAAAAGCGATAAACTCGTTACAGGAAAATCCATGACAGACGATCAGAGAAACCAACCGACCAACGACGAGCATCCCGGAGACATCACGCGGCGCGACTTTGCAGCCCTCTTGGTGGGTGCGGGCCTGGCTGCGACGGTACAGTCGGCAGCGGCAGCGGGCCTTGAAGTGGCCGAAACGGACGTCGAGATCAAGACTCCCGATGGAACGTGCGACGCCGCATTCATTCGTCCGAAAACCGGTTCCCATCCGGGAGTATTGATCTGGCCCGACGCATTCGGCTTGCGGCCCTCGATGCGCGCCATGGCGAGGCGTATCGCCTCTGAGGGTGACGGATACTCCGTTCTCGTGCCTAATCCCTTTTACCGTGTGTCCAAAGCTCCTTTCACGGATGCCTCCACCTTCAACTTTCAGAATGCCGAGGATATGGCGAAGCTCCGGCCGCTGATGGCGTCGGTGAACGCGGCCGGCAATGCCGAAAAAGATGCTACCGCCTACGTTGCCTTCCTCGATGCGCAAAAAGAAGTGAACAAGGCAAAGAGGATCGGAACCCAGGGTTATTGCATGGGCGGGGCGCTGGTTGTGAGGACCGCCGCGTCCTTGCCCGATCGCATGGGTGCGGGCGCATCTTTCCACGGCGGAGGCCTGGTGACCGATAAACCCGACAGCCCGCACCTGCTCGCGCCGAAGATCAAGGCACGAATGTATTTTGGGATCGCGTCGAACGACGATGAGCGGCAGCCGGATGCCAAAGATAAGCTGAAGGAGGCCTTTGCAGCCGCCAAGGTTTCCGCTGAAATCGAAGTGTATTCAGCCTTGCATGGCTGGTGCGTGTCGGATATGCCCATCCGCGACGGCGTGCCCATCTATAACAAGGCCGAAGCCGAGCGTGCCTGGGCGAAACTCGTCGCCTTATATAATGTGGCTCTGGCATAGCCGATACCCGATCCAGCTACGGGCGACTAAGGCATCAACCGCCCGATCAATCCTGCAACTGGCTGTACTGCTCATAGCCCCGTCGCAAAAGCATAGAGCGCGATCAAGAAACCGGTCCAGGAGCCGCAGCAATTCCATCTCGCCGTAAATTTCAACCGGCCCGCGTTTGAAGGCCTGGCGCTCCAGAAATTCCCGGAGAAGCACAAAGAGTTTTGTCGCATCCGAGTTAAATTCAGCGCTGGCAACTCCTTCGAGTGCAAACGGCAGTTTTTTCAACACTGGCGGCTTTGATTTTGCAAAGTGAACGAGACGATCACGGACTGCCGCCACCCTGTGGGGTCACATCGAGCACAGCAACTTCGTACTTTGGTTCGATCGGCAGGAGCGTTGTTGGGGCAAATCCCATTGGGAGAAAATAGCTCTGAAACTCCGGTGCCGCTATATCAGAGATCTCGCCGCTCTCGCTCTCTACGACGGGTCTCGCTGTAAACGTAAGCTTTGCGATGTCGCGACCTTTTTTCTCTTGGGCCAGGTCGATGAGAAGCGTTGTAGTGAGCTGCGGGCCTTGTTGCCGCCGGAAGTATTCGAGTCGCTGGCGAAAGAACAATTCAGTCCTCTCCGTGACGCACTTCGCGATTTGTATCGACGCTGGTTGTAGTCGGAAGAAAATGAGGAAGACAAATATGGACTGGGTAACTGTGATTCGCAAAGAAGCGCAAACAAGCTCCATCCTTCGCACGGATGAACTAGCACGTAAGTACGGCATCATTCCTGCTGCTGTAACACAGGCGCTGGCGCGCCAGGAGCAGAAAGGGTTGGTCGAGCATGTCGGCAGTAAGGTCTACTACAACTGGCTTGCGCTGGATGGTTCTCCTCGTGATCTGGTGAATGTTTTGCGTGATGATGCCTATGTTTCGCTTGACTCTGGCCTCCGCGAATACGGAATCAGTACGCAGTCTCCTCGTACTCTCACGTGTGTGACCACGGAACGCCCCAAAGAGTTCAAGGCGAGAACGATCACAATCAGCTACCGCAGCATTAGTCCCCGCCGCTATTGGGGTTTCCTGCGAAAAACCACTCGATACGGCAGCTATCTGATCGCGGAGCCAGAAAAGGCAATCCTCGACTGGATTTATTTGGGTATTCAAAACGGAAGTGCACCCGGTCTTGACGAGCTTGATTTTGGCAGTGTTGATCGCCCGAAGCTCTTGAACTATGCGCGCAAATTCCCGTCATCCATATATCTACACGTGCTACCGGCTTTAGTGGAAACTGCGGGTGCCGTAAAGTCGGCCGGCTCAGGTGCCGGTGCGAGAGCCCGAGATTAAGGGCGTTTGAGCGTAGCGGCTCATGTTGCCGTTTGCGTTCAAACAGTCAACACGCATGACACAATGTTTCCTAAAACCTTGACTGAAGGCTTACTTTTGCCCTCCATTCGCTACAATATCCAGATCCCAACATGAAGCCGCACCCAGTTCGCAAACTCACATCAGTTCTTCTGATTTTTCTTTGCTTCGCTCTTATGCCGCTGCGCGCGCAATCCGTCTCTCCCGATCTTTTCAGCGGCCTCAAGTGGCGCCTCATCGGTCCCTTCCGCGGAGGCCGCGCCGTCGCCACCGCCGGAGTCCCCGGCGATCCCAACACGTTTTACTTCGGCACAGTCGATGGCGGCGTCTGGAAGACTACGAACGCCGGGGGAACCTGGACGCCCGTCTTCGACCATCAACCCGTTGCTTCGATCGGAGCGATTGCCGTCGCTCCCTCCGATCCAAAAATCATTTACGTCGGCTCCGGAGAATCCGACATTCGCTCCGACCTCGCCTCCGGCGACGGACTGTACCGCTCCACCGACGGCGGCGAGAGCTGGCAGAACGTCGGCCTGCGCGACACGCGTCAGATCAGTCGTATCGTCATCGATCCACGGAATGCAAATATCGTCTACGTCGGCGCGCTTGGGCACGCGTACGGCCCCAACAACGAGCGCGGCGTCTACGAGTCCACTGATGGCGGCGAGCATTGGACCAGAGTCCTCGACCAAGGCCCCGAAACTGGCATCGCCGATCTCGCCATTGCAACAGATCATCCCAACATTCTGTTCGCCTCGACTTGGCACACGCATCGTCCGCCTTGGAGCACCTACGCGCCCCTCGACGCTGCAGGTGCCGGAATCTTCCGCTCCCAAGATGGTGGCAATTCCTGGACGCGCCTCACCGGTTCCGGCCTTCCCGAGGGCGATTGGGGACGCACCGCCGTCGCTGTCTCGGCAGACGGCAAGCGCATTTACGTGCTGATCGATGACGACAAGAAATCCGGCCTCTACCGCTCCGACGATGGTGGCGAGAGCTGGGCGCTCAAGAATTCCGACGCCCGGCTCACCAGCCGCGCCTGGTACTTTGGCAACATCACCATCGATCCACAAAATCCCGATGTCTTGTACGTCCCGAACGTCGCGCTCTATCGTTCGGAAGATGGCGGCCAAACGATCTCGATCGTTCGTGGCGCGCCCGGCGGCGACGACTATCACCAGCTCTGGCTTGACCCGAAAAATTCCTCGCGCATGATCCTCGCGACCGATCAAGGCACGACCATCAGCGTCGATCGCGGCCAGACGTGGAGCACGTGGTACAACCAGCCCACGGCGCAGCTCTATCACGTCATCACCGACAATCGCTTTCCCTATACGGTGTACGGGGCGCAGCAGGATAGCGGCAGCGCCGCCGTCCTTAGCCGCACCGATCACGGTCAGATCACTCCGCGCGACTGGTCTCCCGTCGACGGTAGCGAAAGCGGATACATCGCCTCCGATCCCAAAGACGCGAATATTCTTTATTTCAGCGGAACCTACGGCAGCGTCTCGCGCTTCGATCTTCGCACCTCTCTCAGCCAGGACATCACGCCTTGGCCGCTCCCCACGTTCGGCGTCGACATCGCGCAACGCAAATACCGCGATCCCTGGACGCCCATTCTCGTCTTCTCTCCCGTCGACAAAACCAGCCTCTACCTCGGCACGCAATTCGTGATGAAAACGACGGACGGCGGCCTGCACTGGCAGACGATCAGTCCCGATCTGACCGGCGCGGAACCAAGCGCCAACAACGTCTCAGGTCCTCCGTCAGTTCAAGACGCGAAGCAGCGCGGATATGGGGTCGTCTACACCATCGCGCCCTCGCCGCTAAACGCGAACCTGATCTGGGTGGGCAGCGACACCGGGCTGATTCACGTCACGCACGACGGCGGCAAGACCTGGAAACAGATCACGCCGAAAGGTGTCACGGATTGGTCAAAAATTTCCCTGATCGAAGCCTCGCACTTCAATCCTCGCGAAGCGTACGCGGCCGTCGACCGCCATCACCTCGACGATCAGGCTCCCTACCTCTATCGCACGCGCGACTACGGTCAAACCTGGCAGCCCATTACCGAAGGCATTCATGCTCCGGCCTTCCTGCGTGCAGTTCGCGAAGACCCGACTCAGAAGGGGCTGCTGTTCGCCGGCACGGAGTTCGGTATTTATCTTTCTTTCGACGACGGGGACCACTGGGAATCGCTGCAACTCAACCTGCCGGTAACCTCTGTGCGCGATCTCGTTATCCACGGCGACGATCTCGTCATCGCCACGCACGGACGCTCCTTCTGGATCCTTGACAACATCACGCCTCTGCGCCAAGCCACGGACGTTCGCGAAGCCGGCGCATGGCTCTATCGTCCAGCGACAGCTGTGCGGATCGATAATGCCGGTTTCATGGGCACTCCGCTGCCGCCCGAAGAACCAACCGCGGAAAATCCTCCGAACGGCGCCATGATCGATTACTTTCTTGCTCATCCCGCCAAACACTTGAAGCTTGAAGTCTTCGATGCGCAGCACGAGCTCGTGCGCAGCTTTTTGTCCGATACCGCGCGCCAAGCACAGCACCCACCAGTTCCGATTGCCGAGCGCTGGCTTCCTAAACCCCAAATTCTCGATAAGGCCACAGGGATGCATCGTTTCCTCTGGAATCTTGCCTGGGGCGCCGAACTTCCCGACTCAGGCGACGAAGAGGAATACGCCGCACCGCGTGGTCCGCGCGCGGCGCCTGGAGATTATGAAGTTCGCCTCACCATCGATGGCAAGATTTTCACTCAGCCGCTGCACATCACCATGGATCCGCGCTCGACGGCCACGCCGCAAGATCTCGCCCAACAAGTCAAACTCGGTCGCGGGATTTTGACTGAGGCGCTCGATGCTCGGCAAGCCCTCTCGGCGATCCGAAATGTGCAGAAGCAGCTTTCCGAGTTGCAGCCCAAGCTGCAGCAGAACGCTGATCTGAAGGCAAGTGCCGACATTGCTTCCAATGAACTGAAGACCATCATTGGCGGTGCTTCGTCCCGCGATATGGGCCTGGACAAAGCCAATACTGGCCTGTCTGCCGCGCTCCGAGTAGTCGAGAGCAGTGACCGTCCCGTGCCCGCACAAGCGCTTGCGGTGTATCGCGAGTCGAGCGCCGCGGCAAAGCTGGCACTAGCAAATTGGAACGCCTTCAAATCGAAACGCTTGCCCGAACTGAATCATCAACTCGAAGGCGCAAGCCTGCCTCCGCTCGCGGTAGCGCAAATCGAGAGAGAAATCAAAGAAAGCGAAGCGCGGTAGAGTCGACAAAGAGGGTGCCCCGTCCTCACGTCAGCGAGTGGGAATCCAAACTCCAGTCGCTACAGAAAACTGCCTTACCGGAACCGACGGTTGCGACTGGCAACCGTCAAGGGACCGAATAGGTGCGGGACTGCTTTCGCAGTTGGTGAGACGCGGTACGATGGCAACGTTCAAATCACGTCCAGCCACCAGAGCGTCTCATCGCGCTAAGAATTAAGCGACACGCCGTCGCTTCGTCGGATGCGACACCTTCCACGCTGGCTTGCGGCCGAGGTTCCTCAGCTTCCACCGTCTTGTACTGTATCCGATAACCTTCGCTAGGAATGGCGGTGATGCAGACCAGCCAAGGTGAACACCAATCATCACACCGCCAACAACCACAAGTGCGCGAGAGACGTTGAGCCCCACACATTGAATGGGACACAGACCTCGCTAAGCATGGGTATGGGAAACAGGGACAACATTTGCGCCCCCATGCTACTGGTAACGCTATCGGTTGACGAAGCCAACCCTTGATAGAACCCCTCTAATGTCGTTGATGGCTGACTGGATGCTCGCGCAGCGTCATTGAGTACTTTCGACGCTTTGCCAGTTTCCGCTGGAGTCCTGCGTTTCAATGCGAGTGATGGGATGTACCTCCCACACAGTCGCTCTTTGTGTTCCGATGACGCCGATGTGCTGCCAGTCATACATCAGCCAGCCGGAGATCCGGACTCTGGTGCTGGAGTCAACTAGTTGGGTCAATTTGTTCTGATCCCACGAATGTAACGGACGCGTTCTCGGCGTCGTCTCCACGATAATGGCACTGGCGATTCCCTGGGCCGGTTGGTTCGTCAGATACATATGCCAATCCACTTCGTCGAGATTGGTCAGATGGCAATTGGTCGATTCGCCGCTCCCGCTATTCTCTACTTGTATGCGATGCGACAGAAAGCCCTCAACCTCGACAGGTGCGCCCTGCAATTGGTCCACCTGATCGGAAGGCAAATTGGCAAGGGCGTTCCAGTCGATCGGAATGTAGGCTCCTGGATCGGGAATGTCAGTGCGGTTCTTGTTGCTATCAAGCGCCTGCGTTTTGGCATCGCTGGCGTCTCCTGTTGGACCGCAGACGCTTTGGCCGTTGATAATCAATGGCTGTGGAACAGCCTTAACGCTTGCTGCCTCCAGTTGTGCGACCAATCCGGTGGGAGTCGGGCCGGGCGAAGGTCCTGGACCTGGAGCTGGCCCTGGACTTGGAGATGGTGCAGAGGTTGAGACGTTCTTGGCCAACACCCATCCCACCGTTCCGTCTGTGGCACTCACGTGGTAATAGCCTGATCGCTTGCTGCTGGATGTAAGTGTGACTGAGTCTCCCTTCTTCAGAGTTTCCAGAATCGTGCTGCTCGTGTTAGGCGCTTTGCGGAGGTTGCTTCCGCGCAGGAGAGTCGCCGTTTGTGAGAGGCACAACACTGCGGAGCAAGAGAGAAAAGAAGCTAAAACCACAGGGCCCCAGGACAGTCTAAGTCTGTACATATGGGCCTCCATGAGGACAAGTCGACTTGAGGACTGGAATCTTAGCCTAAAATTCAGCCAAGTCAAGGATTGTTGAGGGATTGTTGAGAGATATCTGTTCGGAATTCGTAACAGGTTGATGCGTTAAGGACAGGCATCGGCAGCGCAGCGCGTGCAGGGAATAGTGGGCAAGTCGTTAGATCCGGACCTTTTCATACTCCTGAGCCTCATCAACCTTCTGCAGGAAAATATTTCGACGTGGGCATGGCGTCGTCGCAACTCTCGATTTGAGCGTTGCTGGGAAAATGCGCGATACTCAACCTTTGGCTATCGGAGAGGGAGAGGAGGAGCAGGCAGACGACTGCTACATTTTGTAAGTATGCAGAAGCACTCGCTTATGCTGCCACGGCGCAACGATGATGCAGGCCACCGAGTCGAGCGAATGATTGAATCCTGGCATGGGCCATGCTTCACGCATCGATTGAACGATTCAGAGCGCACATGGATTCCTGGTCATGTTACAGCGCAGAATCTTCCTGCGGCTGTCGCTGATCACGAAGAAGCAGTACAAGACTCCGAAGGTTAGCGCCGGCACGGCGAAGAAGTCCATTGCAGGACTCTGGGATCTCTGGCGAAATCCGAACAACTACGTGCTCGAAACCGGCACGATTCTCACAACCCGTCCGAACTCTCTCGTCGCCGAGGTACACGACCGCATGCCCGCTATTCTGGATCATGACGACTATGAGCGCTGGCTAGACCCAGGCATTACCAACCCCGAAGTGATTCTGGACTGTCTAAAACCATCTGCTACCACCCTGATGAGGAAATATCCGGTGAGTCCCCGCGTTCATGGTCCCGAGAACGACGACGAGGAGTGTGCGAGAGAGGTGCCAGCCGAGAACTCGGCGCCGACGCTGTTCTGACTTAATTGAGCGGCAAGAATCCGTCGGCATTTCCTCCAAAGTGCCTTACGCACCCATAAGCTCTTGTCGACGTGACATGGCAGCGTATCATGTCGGTGAGTGCGGCAAGAATACGTGGGTGCTCACCGTGGATCCAGCCGACAAGCACCGCTCTGAAACGCATCCAGAAGGAACCTCGAGACGAGATTGGAGTATCGCGTCGCTGGCTCTGGTTATCGCCTCGGCTATTCTTGTGATCGCCGTTCTGGTCGCCAATCTTCAGTCGCCGCGAGTAGCCCTGGCGTTGCTGACTTCATTAATCGGGTCCTTGCTTGTCTTTGCCCTTTTGTTGGCCGGCGTTTTCCAACAGATGCACAGAACTGAACGCCAGGCAAGAACTGTCTTTGAAGACAGGGAGCAGGAATTTCGCCAAATGGCCGACAACATTCAGGAAGTCTTCTGGGTGATCGACCCCGAGACGAGGACAGCTACCTATGTCAATCCCGCCTACCAAGCCATCACCGGACGCTCCTGTCAGTCCTTGATTGAGGAACCCTCCTCGTATGAGAAGGCGATCCATCCCGATGACCGAGCTCACGTGCTCGGAAAGCTTAAGCAAGCGGCCCAAAGCGGCCACTTCGAAGAAAGATTTCGTATTGTCAGGCCTGAGGGTGAAGTTCGCTGGGTTTGGGTTCGCGGCTTTCCACGGAAAGACGGCAATGGAAAGGTCATCCGCCTAGGCGGAACGGCGCTCGACATCACCGCCCTCAAAGAAGCCGAAGACCAGGTCGCCGCCAATCTTGCTAAGGCGAACTCGGCATGGGCGGAAGCAGAGGCGCTGCGCAAGGCAACTCTTGCCCTTACCGAAGACCTTCACATGGATTGCGTTCTGGATGCTCTGCTCCGCTCTCTAGCCGAGTTGGTTCCCTACAGCTGCGCTCGGGTGCTCGTGCCCGAAGGCGGTCCGCATTGGCTGGCCCTGGGTGAAAAATCTTGTCCCGAGCCCGCGACGAAGTCTCCCCGCAGCCCTCTAACCTTCGTTGCCGACGAGTCTCCGTTCTTTCAGCGTATCTGGTCCGAGCGGAAACCCATCTTGATCCCTGACACCCGGCAGCAAGAAGGATGGCAAACCTTCGCGGGACACACTCGGTTCCGTTCCTGGCTCAGCGTCCCGCTGGCCGCCTCGGAAGAGTTCCTCGGGTTTCTCTCTGTTGGCCATGTTGAGCCGAACCACTTTACGGAGGACCACTTGCGGCGCGCCGAGCTGCTGGCCATACCCGCGGCAGTTGCCATTCAAAACGCCCGCCTGTATTCCACCGCTGAGATCTATGGTTCGGAACTGGAAAAGCGACTGGCAGATCTCGAGAAGGCCGAGCAAGCCCTTCGTCAGTCGGAGGCAGGCCGCCGTGTTTCCGAGGAGAAATTCCAGAAAATCTTCCACTCCAGCCCGGTTGCGTTTTCGATTACGACGCTGGAGGAAGGCCGCTTCTTGGAAGTCAATGCCGCGTTCGAAGCACGTTACGGTTACTCCCGCCAAGAGGTGCTTGGACGCACCGTGTACCAACTGAAGATATGGGACGATCCTGCCGACCGAAGATTACTGCTGACACACCTCCAGCGAGGGGGGCCGCTTCGAAATGTGATTACCCGGCTGCGAGCGAAGTCGGGCGAAATCAAGCTTACCGCATATTCCGCGGACCGGATCGAATTCGACGGGCAAAAGTGCATATTGGCAGTCTCGGAAGATTTGGTGACCCATGATCCCAAGTGTACAAATTAGGATCTTGCTTTCCGGTTCCAGGCTGCCCTTTTTTGGCATCGTATGACGGAAGCCTATCCTCCTCTTTTCTGCTCTGTCCAGGGTTCCGACCGCCAAAAATAAATTTCACCACTGGTAACCGGTGAGCGTACTTGTTTCTCACACTTCCTCCTGTTTGATTGGAATGACGTTTCTTGGTCTTGAAGAACTGAAGATGGCAAAGTGGCGGCGGCGCCGCCGCAGCCAAGTGGACGACATAGACTGAGGATTGAAGGACAGAAAGATGGAATCACTTAGGAGAGAGACGCTTCAATGCTCCACTAGGTTGTCGGCGGTCAGTTCCTCGACATACGATCAGGCTCGACCGCATCCAAGCGACAGCCTCAGAATCAGCACCTAGGTAGTGCCGACGAAATCGCTTGCCGGAAACGTGCGCTGTGGCAGCGCCGGAATCGGTTCGTGGTGAAAGCGCAGGTTCCAATAGTTCCACGAGCGGTGGTCGAAGACTCCAGCCGGCGGATCTTTCAAGACCAAATCAAGATCGGCTTCACAGTAGTACTTCATCGCAGTAGCGATGTCTTCTAGCGTTCCGTAGGTCATCAAGTGCGCAAGAAACAATTTGGGTTCTTGGAGCGTTTCTTCGAGTGTCTAGCTGCCGTCCATGACCGACATCAAAGCAAAACGAAGCCCGTGGTAGTGCTTGGTGGGTAGGGACGAGTCTTGCGACAAGGTCGCTTGTGCCCGTCCCCCCTCGCAGAACCCGCCGAGCGGATTTCCCGCAACGGGCTCCCCAGGTTGCGCTCGCGAGGTTGGCAGTCATACCGTCGCATGGAGGGTTGACACCGCATAAGGTAATTCGAACCAGGATTGCCTCTTGAGATAGGACCAGAAGAGTCGGTGTCGCTGACTCCTTCGTCTCAACGTACGGGCCCATTGCCGGTGTACCTCGCGCCGGACCCTATCGAGTTTCGGCTTGCAGTGATGCAAACCAAAATACTGGTAGAAGCCGCGCAGCATCAGCGTAAGTTGCTTCTGCTGATCCCGCCGCTTCCAATGCCTATGCTTGCTGAGCCATTCCTTGGTCTTGGCTAAGAACTTTCGGCGGCTTTTGTCGCATGGGATCCGCACCAAGGCGAACTTGCCGCCTCGATCGGTGCCACAGACATGCTTGAAGCCTAGGAAGTCAAACGTTTCCGGTTTCTCTCCGGTCTTCGCTAGGTCCGCCCGGACAAAGCGTCCGAAGCGCATCACCCGCGTCTTTTCCTCCGCCAATTCCAATCCGAATTTCCCGAATCGATCCGTCAGGTTCTTGTGGAACGCTTCCGCATCGCGCCGGTATTGGAAGTTCACCACGAAATCGTCCGCAAACCTGGTCAGGTACGCCTCCCCCTGACAGCTCGGTCTGATCTTCTTCTCGAACCAGAGATCAAGAACGAAATGCAGGTAGATATTGGATAAGATCGGGCTGATTACTCCCCGTACGCAAAAGATAACTTCGAATTTGACCGCAAGATCAAGTTGGAGCGTCGGACATGGTACCGCAAATGATACCTCCTCCAATCTTGCTATTTGTCGTATATGGTTGTATTTGTACGTCATATGCCTCGCGCCAGTGCCGCTCAGAGGGCACAACGCCTCAATCGCTCACGCGCCCTGCTGCAGCGTTGCCGTTCACTCTCCGCAGCAGTTCAGCAGCTTGCCAAAATGTGCTCCATTTCCTCTCGCCAGGCCTATCGCTATCTCCGGCAGGCCGAGCGCTTAAAGCATCCGGTTCCCGTCACCTCTCCCAAAATTGCATTTACCGTAAAGCTGCCGCTCCCTCTGATTGGCAAAGTCCGAAGGTATGCGGCGCGCACGGGACTCACGTTGAGCGAAACCGTCAGTCGGGCATTGATGGTAATGCTCGATCGAGGACGGAGGCGTGGCTGAACGGCGGGCAGCCACGCGCACGCTGCAGTTCGAATATCAGTTCGATCGCTTATTGGATCCCAAACTCAGTCAAGCATACGAATTGTTGGTGCCCGACAAGCGGTGGCCCACACGCGAATTGCAGGAGGTGAAACATGGAGAAAACGGCAGCCATTTACGCACGGGTCTCATCGGATCAGCAGAAAGAGAATCACACCATTCAGAGCCAGACTGCAGCTCTGATCGAGTACGCCAAGGCCCACGGATACGCAGTTCCTTGCCAATGGCAGTTTCAGGACGAAGGTTATAGTGGGGCTACGCTGTTGCGCCCTGGCCTGGAAGCCGTGCGCGACTTGGCCGCCGCGGGCCAGATCGCGGCGGTGTTGGTCTATTCGCCCGATCGCTTAAGCCGCAAATATGCCTATCAAGTCTTGTTAGCCGAGGAGTTCTCGCGGACTGGAGTGGAGCTAGTTTTCTTGCAATCACCTTCCGGCAGCACGCCCGAAGATCAGCTGCTGGTGCAGTTCCAAGGCATGATTGCCGAGTACGAACGAGCGCAGATTGCTGAGCGTTCGCGTCGCGGCAAACGGCACCGCGCCCAACAAGGATCGATCAATGTGCTTTGCGGAGCTCCTTATGGTTATCGTTATGTGAAGAAGAGTGACACTTCAGCCGCTTATTATCAGGTGGTGGAAGCCGAAGCGGAAGTGGTGCGTACCGTCTTTGATTGGTACACGCGTACGGGCTTCAGTATTGGTGCCATCACTCGTGAACTCAACCAGCGTCGGATCCCGACCCGTAGCGGCAATGGGCGTTGGGAGCGATCGACCGTGTGGGGACTCCTCCGCAACCCTGCATACGCAGGCCACGCCTGTTTTGGAAAAACGGAGCGGAGAGAGAGCCAGCGCATCACGCGGCGTATGCGACAACGGGGTAGCCGTTCTTCGCGCGCCGGTACTGGTCATGACCGTCCCCGTCAGGAGTGGATCGAGATTCCTGTGCCGGCCCTGATTTCAGAAGATGCTTTTGCTCTCGCTCAAGAACAATTGCAAAAGAATAAGCGATTCGCCAGTCGGCGAGCCATCCGGCCAACCTTATTGCAGAGCTTGCTGGTCTGTCACCAGTGTGGCTACGCGCTCTATGGCACGAGCGGTGGGAGAAAACCAAACAGCATACGTTATTACTACCGCTGCATCGGTTCCGACAGCTGGCGCCACCTGCACGGTTCCGTTTGCCAGAACCGACCAGTTCGGCAAGACTATCTCGATGACATAATCTGGCGCGAAGTGCTGCGCTTGCTGCAAGAACCTCAGTTAATGCAAAACGAAATCCAGCGCCGCTTGCAAGAAGCCAAGAAGGCGGATCCGTTGCGTCAACGCGAACAATATCTCAATCGCGAACAGGCGCGATTGCAAAGCAAGATCGAGCGGTTGGTAACTGCTTATCAGGAAGAGTTGATCGCTCTGGAGCAGTTGCGCCAGCGAATGCCGGAGCTGCGAAAACAGGAACAATCGGTACGCGCAGAGCTACAATCCTTGTTCATGGCCGCGCAAGATCAGTCTCGCTATTTGCGCGTGGTCGACAGCCTCAGCGATTTCCGGACACGATTACAAGGCAACGCTGAGCGCTTGGATTTGATAGGCCGCCGAAAAATTATCCGATTGCTGGTCAAGGAAATTTTGGTGGGCACGGACACAATCACCATTCGACATTCGATTCCTCTCACCAACCCCAAGCCTCAGCCCACCGGTCCAGATTCATCTGCCGCCGCACCCCAAGCGGGGCCGACTGAGCGTTATCGTTTGTGTACGGGGAGTACTTGGCCCGCCTTGTGGCGATCCTTCTTCTGTTCGCGTAACGACTCCTCCCACCATGAATCCCGCGTTCAGCCATTTGCCGATCAGGCGCAGGATGAACGGGTCTGCGATACGATGAGCCACCATCTTCTGCAGCCATTCATGCTGGATGTGGTTAAAGTAGCCGCGGATATCAGCCTCGAACAAGTGTCCAACCTTCTTCGTGACAATAATCCCGCGTAGCGCCTGTAGGGCTCCATGGGGATTACATCCGGGCCGAAATCCATACGAGCATTTCAGGAAATCCGCCTCGAACACCGCTTCCAAGATCCGCGCTACCGCTCTTTGCAGCAGGCGATCTTCGACTGTCGGAATTCCGAGCGGCCGCGTCCCTGCCTTGCCAGGTCCTTTCGGGATCTCCACTCGGCGCACCGGTGGAGCCCGATAGGTCCCTTGCTTCAAGCGTTCGCACAGTTCTTGAACGCGTGTGCCCAAGTCCTGTTCAAACTCCTTTGTCGTCTCACCGTCAACCCCGCTCGCACCCCGCCGGTTCATCTGCTTCCAGGTTTCCGTGAGGAACTCCGGTGTAAGCAGATGCGCTAGCGACGTGAAGCGTAGCTTCGGATTCGACTTCGCCTTCTTCTCGATCTGGTCCAGTTGTGTGGACATCCTTCTCCTACCTCTGAGTGTGCAGGGGATGTTTCCCTGAACCAGCAACTCAACCTGCCTCGCTGCTTCCCCATGTGCACGGCTTTCCCGTACTCCGAGTACTACCAGCGAGTCCGACTTCCACCGTCGCTTCTGTCTCCCTCAGGTTGATCCATTCGGTTGACATACTCGGCCCGTTTTCTACAGGCCAAGACGGCGGTGGATCTCCCAGGTGCCATGACGCTTCCGTTTCTGTCCATGCCGTGCGCTCAGACCCCGCCGGATTCTCCGACGACCTCGCCTCTATCGGTCGCCTACTGTGGCCTTCCAGGTTTTCGACCCTGTCGGCATCCGGATGTGTCACGAGGCTCAATCGCTTCACTTGTGTTACGGCCTGGACATCGTTCTGTCTACGCTTAACTCATGTCGTTGCCTTCATGAGCCCAAGACTCGATTCCCGGTGGGACGGCTCTTCCCTTTCCGGGGCGGGAGTCTCACCCGCTGAAAGCGCCGGGTTTATCCTGGCGCACCGAAAATCCTTGCTAGATTTGAAGCCGTCTGGCCGTCAGGCTTTCGGTTATCCACATTCTCAATTTAGACAAGATCATCGAAGTGAACCCAACTTACGTCACGGAGTCGTGCCCCGCTGCGGTTTATCAGCTGCTCCTACATTCATGAGCCAACAACTACAACCATTACTCGGTTCCGTCGGTGTCGGGCGGGAGTCGCACCCGCTGAAGTCCAGCGCCTTTTCATGGCGCACGGTTACGCCAGTCAGAATCTGATGCCCGCTGCCGTGACCGATTTTTTTCCTGTTTCGCGGCGTGCTATCAGGACTCATCGTCATACATTCGGCTCAATCCTTTTTTCTTGACAGCCTTTTCCAACAATCATAAGATTCGGCAACTTTCTCCGTTGTTCCCTAAGGACTGCCCGAGAATCAGCTAGGCCCTTTGCGAAGGAGAGTGGCCATGCGCAGTCACCTGGAGGTGCTATGGCCCCTAAAATCTCAGCGCCCGTTGGATTGCGAAATCGGACGACCAATGTGGCCAACAAATCAGCCGACCAGGCCGTCGTGATCGATCTCTTAGCAAAGATAGCTGACAAGTGCGGCGGCAAAGGTACTTCGTGGGGTTCGCGGCCCTCGCCAGGTGCAGACGGGACTTGCCCTAAAGCCTTAGCGGATGCAATTTGGGATTTTCAGACCGCTTGGCACGCCCGAGGCTTGTTTCACACCATCGACGGCGTTGTCGACCCCGGTGGACATACCATCGCTCAGATGATCTCAATGACTCAAGGCGTGTGTGGACCCAAGGTGGATGATCAGTTCAAGACCGTCCTCACTCGAATTCAGACCGATTTCGGCACTTGGAACGACAACCAAAAGAATCAAGCGTGCACGCAGCTCCTGGTGCCATTGCAGCCGGCGACCTCGGGAAAGGCCCCAACGTTTAAAGACATTGCGCAGAACCCGACGAAGTTGCTCACCCTCGCAGGGATCAAGCCCGACATTAACGGCTGGGACGTATTACCTTTGTTCCAAGGACACGCTGGTTGGCTACGTTCGCAGCGGGTCCTTTCGAAATCGTGCGCGGTTCCCTCGTCACCCAAACCGACTGCAGGTGCATTTGACGCTGCCCATGAGGACCCTTGCACCTGTTCGGACAGTGTCCAGATTGCGGGGAAGTGTTGGCTAGCCGGGACGGTAAACTACGGGACCTTCGGAGTCATGGCGAGGCTTTGCGCGGATGAGTTTGTCAACGCAGGATTTCGTGGGTTGGTGCGGATGTGGGCGGAAGGCCTCATTAAGGGTTACAAGCAGTTCATCAGTAAGGAGGACCCGACGTTGCCGATTGCGTGGCTGGAGGCGACGTTCAACAGCGGCCCTTCTGCAACGCCAAGCGTCCCCGGCAATCGGCCGGACTGCAAGTGCAGCTGTTCACTCGACGGGAGCATCGTCACATGGGATTATGTTTGGGAGCCGGTGAAGCCTCGCGGTACCGCAGCAACGCCGACCATTTTCGACATCGATGTTTCGACGCGGTGAAACTACACGTCCTTCAGTCGCTCCTCGGTCATCCCAAAATAGTGCCCCAGTTCGTGTATGAGAGTCTGGCGAATTTGATGACCCACTTCAGCCTCGCTTGAGCAGACCGCCTCAATGTTTTTCTGATAGAGCACGATGTGATCCGGTCCTGTGGGGAGGTCGAAAACGCTCCTTTTCGTTGCAGGCACGCCGTGGAAAATGCCTAGAAGCAATCGCATCCTTTGCCCCGGCTGGGGTGGTGACTGATTCGGAGGAAAATCCTCGACTAGAATCGCGACATTCTGGATCCGGCTGCGGAACTCTTCCGGCAGCGAATCCGAGGTTTCTTCTGCAACCTTGACGAAATCCTCTCGTTGCATTCTTCACCGCCGAAACGATAAGGGGACGCTCACTCAGAGTAGCCGTCGTCTGTGTCTTCATCATCGTCGCCTTCTTTGCGGTCGCCTTCGTCTTCCTCTTCATCTTCTTCCTCGTCGGGCTCTTGTCGAAGGAGGACATCGGCTTGCGCCGAGCGATCCGAAAGGTTCGCGTCGAGGCATTGCGGGAATATTCTGCTCATGTCCACATGGTACTCTGTGCCCGTTGGCGGGAGCAGTGAGTGTGGGTTGTGGGGCGCTGACGGATGGACTGGGCAGAAGACGAATCGGAGTTTGAAACCATGAAGAATTTGAAGAATCGAATCGCCCTTGTAACTGGCGGCAGTCGGGGAATCGGAGCCGCAGTCGCCATCGCACTCGCTAAAACTGGTGCCGATGTCGCTGTGAACTACCGTGAACGAGCCGATGCTGCCAATGCTGTCTGTAGCGAAATCACTGGGATGGGGCGCAAGGCAATTGCGGTTCAGGCGGACGTGTCAGTCGCCGCCGACGTGAGGCGTATGGTCGCGGAGGTTAAGGCGAATCTTGGGGGCATCGACATCCTCGTCAACAACGCGGCTATCGCTCATCCGCACAAATTGGAGGAGATTACAGAAGCGGAATGGGACCGAGTGCTGACCGTCAATCTAAAGTCAGTGTTCTTGGTAACGCAGGCGGTGGTTGACGGCATGCGACAGAGGAAATGTGGGCGGATCATCAACTTGTCTTCGGTAGCTGCCCAGACGGGCGGGGCTGTCGGGGCGCACTACGCCGCGTCCAAGGCGGGAATCATAGGACTGACACACTCTTGTGCAGCATCGCTCGTTCGAGATGGAATCACTGTGAACGCCATTGCCCCCGCTCTGATTGAGACCGATATGGTGACCAGCAACCCCAACGCCAATCCGAATCTTATTCCGATGGGGCATTTTGGTTCGGTGGACGATGTCGCATCGGTTGCTGTAATGCTGGCAACGAATGACTACATGACTGGGCAGACGATTTCGGTGAATGGTGGTTGGTATATGAGCTAGTTCGGCGAAGGGCTGCTGTTCCGTTTGACCCTTGCCGTGCTTGTGTTAGATATTGTGACGCACGGAGGTTGAACGCATCATTGACGAGATTGAGCAGATACAGGAAATGTTCGAAGCGCCGGATATTAGGCCACTCAGCGCAAGCGACATCTCCGCTGCCAATCGAGCGCTCTCTGCTTATGTTTACCATAGATTGTGGGAGCCTGACGTAACCCGTTTCGTAGTTAGGGACGTGCTACCAGGTGGGCAGCCGAGGGCAGGCTCTTACGGCAGCGGGATGCGATAGAGATTCCGGTGGCTGACTGTTCTGGTGTACGCGTAGCGTGATGGAGTGCCCCCAGATTGAAGAACTCCCTCAGCGATAGCCGGCGCCTTCATTAGAGCTAGTTCCTCGGAGTTCGAGATTCCGGCAGGAGGAAGGCGAGGAAGGCCTGACGGTTGCAGAGGAAGGGCAGACAACGTCCGTGCCGAGAAAACCAGCCGGATGAAACGCGAGGGCCGCGCCCCGGTCCTCAGGAAATCCGGTTGGCCGCTGCTCCGCCCTAGCGAGAATCTCGCCGCCGACCAGCACTTCCGGTTGCGCGATCTCCTCCGCTACAACCTCAAGACCGTCCGTGCCTACCTTCTCAAGGAAGCCTTTCAGCAACTCTGGGAATATAGTTCGCCCGCCTGGGCCGGCAAGTTCCTCGACGAGTGGTGCCGCCAGACTATGCGATCCCGGATCGAACCCAAGAAGAAGATCGCCGTTCGCTACGCAATCATCGCGAACTCATCCTGAACGTTCTCGAACTTGCCCTCAATCACTCACTTGGCAAGTTGCCGAGCCGGAGTCCACCCACGATTTCTTCTGACGAGCCTCTAAATCAGGTACGCCACAAGCGCAAAGGCCTGACGTGGATCGAAATACGAATTAACGGTGATGTCGTGCTGGCTTCTCGATGGCTGGCAAACCGTACAGATTCAGTGACGAGCGTCTAAAGCAGTCCCGCCAGCAGGCGCATCCAGAGTGTGTACAGAACCGCCGGTCTAGGTATAAGGATAGCCCAGAGGGTGATGATGATGAACGGGTGGGGATTGCGGGTGGGAGGACGATGCAAGAAGGCTCAGTGAGTTTTAGGTTGTGTCCGGTGTGGGCTTGTTCCGCGGGTGGGTTAGGCAAACGTGCGAGACAAACACCTTGTCGCGCTGCGACTCAAAGTTCCGCGTCATTGCGTCCAAAGTCTCGCCGATAGGCGGATCAGTAGGGTTGAAGACCCACGCACATTCGGAACAGCCCCAACCACGAAAGCGCGGTTGGTCTATCCACACTAGCTCGCGCGGCATGGCCGGATTATATGCGGCAAAACCTCAGTGATCAATATTGATCAGGTCGAGATTCCGCCTTGGGCCTAATCTAGTTGCGACCGTCTAAAGGAGGCATTCATGGGCAGTCACCCTTTCCCAGAAATATTCTGCCTACTTTGCAGCAAGCCAGTAGATTTGAAGGTCGATCTGTCTGCTGATGAGAACGGCAAGGCCGTACACACGGAGTGCTACGTCCAACGAATCACGAACCCACAATGCAATCCCTCGGCCATGCTTGCCGATTGATTTCTGTGCGGGACAGAGTCGCTTGAGAAGGATGAACGGTGGGATTTACGGGTGTCTACGGTCGATGCTTGCGATCCATACGCGGCCAAGATGCGGACTGGTGCGCGGTTGCCCGGTGCTGAGTTCACACTTCTGTCTCGGAGCAGCCCCACAGGTCGGACATCGGACGGCGAGTAACTGTTTTGAGCTGAGTTCTTTTGTCACACAAACCTCCACGTACAAAAGGGTCGTCCGTTAGACAAGTTCCGGGAAGCTCATCTGGACGGTCTAACCCCTCCTGACAACGGACATCGGGCGATTCTGCAGAAAGGCACTGATGAGTGCGCTATTTATTTGCAAGCCGCCGTTATAGCTGACGAAGCCTTTCTTCTTGAACGCATTCATAAATTTGCTTACCCTCGCACGGGTGGTACCAACCATCTCCGCGAGGGTTGCTTGGCTCACCTTCAGGGGGTTCTCTGGCTTTGATTCCTTGGTTATTTGCCCAAACAACAACAGAACCCGTGCCAGTCGCTTTTCGCTGAAATTAAAGAATTGATCTGCCAGGTCTTCCTCGACTCGAATAACTCGGGAAAGCAGATATGCATTAAGCAACGCTGCAAACTGCGGGTCGTGCTTGAGCGTGCGAAGCGTGCTCTCTTTCTGCAAGCGAGTAATGTTGGAGGGCCCAATTGATCTCGCAGTATACATCCGAAGAGATTGCCCGCCCAGACAGCCCTCGCCAAAAAAACTACCCCGCAGCAGGACGGCGATTATCGCTTTTTTGCGACGCGTAGCGGCGATCGTCAGCTTCACCGTACCGCTCTGGATATAGAAGACTGCATCGGCTTTATCCCCTTGCGAAAAAATAATCTCGTTGTCTCGGTAGCTCCGCGCACTCATCGCAGAACGGAACTTTTTGCGGAAAACTATGGAACTGAAACCGAGAGTTTGTTCAATAGCCATCTCGCTCCTCGGACAATCAATTCAATCGGGAGTATCGTTCTCCGTATAGAAAATAAATCATATGGCTCGGGAATCTGGCGTGGATGCTCAATAAAGCTCATACACAATTGCACACAGTATCTACGTGGTAATCTCGGAGAAGGTGCACTGACGCCGAGGCTCACACATGGGTGCGCAGCCAAGGTCGCAAAGGCGCTAACCCGGGACAAACAATCTGCGTGCTCCAGACCGACAGTCGGCGAATAGACGAACAAAAGGCGAAATGTCTATCGTGCGCCGATGCACAAGAACAAGATCAATCTAGAGAGAGTTCTTGCTGCGCTGAATACCGTTTGTCCGTTTCGCGGTCATTCGATTTCCCTGGCAGAGATCAGACGAATTGATTTTGAGCGCATGAAATGCTCGCAATGCGGATCAGTCTTTGCGGCAGGCGGATCCTCTTAGCGAGTCAACTGATGGCCCATGACGCATTAGGCGCGCATGCCACTTACGAACTCGGCATCTCCGAGAATTTTCGTGCGCGCTCGATTCAGGCTGCCTCGGCATCCGCTGCCAGCTTTGCTGTTGGGGCAACCCTGCCTCTATTGGTCACTGCTCTGGTCCCGCCGGGGGCGTTGATTCCTTTTGTTTCTGGAACTTCACTCGTGTTTCCGGCCCTTCTCGGCGGGTTGGCGGCAGGTGCGGGCGGCGCAGGAGTGGGGTTGCGCTCGCGATGGCGTCGACCGCGGGTGTGGGGACGCTGTTCGGAACAGTCTTGTGAGCAGAGCCAACCAGAGGAGTGAGCCATGATCTGCACCTAACAAGTGCGTGCAGCCGACAGCGTCGCCACTCCGCAGTGGATGCGACGGGGTTTGATCAAGCACTTCTCCGAAAACTTGCGGTTTGGTCTCGAAACGTCCCCGATCGGTCAGCCTTGTTGCGGGCTACACCTTCTTGAGCGACGGTCGGTGGAGTCTCACACGACCGTCATCATCCCACTTGACGATTGCGTCATCTTCGTTAGCTTGCTCAACTGTACCGAATGCTCCAGTCGGCTTTCCGAAGTTGCCCAAACCCTCGACGCGATCTCCGGGATTCAACTCCTGGTCGGCGGTAGCCGCCTCCGCGAGCGGTGGCTTCTTGGCACGGTCTGAGTCAGGGACCGCACCGGCGTGTTCCAGGGGCGGTTGGGGAGCTTTACGCAATTTCGGTATCGGCTTGTTGGTGATATGGCTCATATTCGAGGGTTTTCTTTCCGAGAGGAAGCACCGCCCCTCGCTGCGAGGGCTCATCGCCTCGATAACTACATCATAGGCTCGGAAAGAATTATCGGGCTGGTCCGAACTGCACAGTTCAGGCAATTGGACGCCGATATCCGGCGAGCAAACGGCTCGATACGAGGGAGGTCGGCAGTCTATACAACAAAGATCGCGACGCCCGCGGCGAACATTGCAACCGTCGCGATCGTCACGACGGACCATCCCTGGCGGGAACTTGGTTGGTCCTGCATTAACTTCTTATCCGAAGCGACGACCAGGATCGCGACGAGAAGGAAGGGGGCTAATAGTCCATTGATGCCGGCCGTCCAATAGAGCGCCTTCACGGGATTGATACCTGTGAGTCCAGCCCGACACGCACCTCGGTCGAGAGCAGAACTTTAAGAGTGTAAAATTCGCGTGCCTGCTTCAATTTCTTGTCCAGGCCATGGCGCCACCCAAGCGTTTCTGCCGAATGAATACGCCGCCGAACCTGCCAGCGTCGGGATGGCAAGAAATCCGACTCCGACAGGGGCATCGACAGCAGTCGGATCCATCGGGCTGGCGCAAATGTCGGCACGAGAGAGTCGGAGCGTAAACCGCCTACGGATCACAGCGCAAATCTAATCACAATCCAGAATGGCAAGCCGTACGAAACCATCGCTTAGGTGGTCCAATCTGCTCAGACATACGTCTTCGCCACTTATACCATGGGGTGTAGTGAAGAAATAAGATGACCGTTACAAAGGCCAGTCCGGCTTCCTCTTACAAATGAGGTCCCCACACGGAAACCGTTATTGATTGTTCTTTATGGTGCTGTTTTTGCTCGGTGGCGGGAGCTGGGGATACTCTCGTTGGCGCGGCTAATCATGTCCGAGATACACGGACTGCTCTAGCGGAAGGTGTTCATCATGACTACAAATCTCAGCGTCTGCCATCCGGGCGATGGCATTGAGGAATTGAATCGATTGCCCGGATTAGCGGAACCTCTCTTGCAAATCGACTTAGAACGAGAGCTGCAGCAACTGCGGCAAGAAGACTCCTGGCAGCGGGAAACTGGGCGTAGTTCCAAAACGCTGGCGAAATATCCAGATTTCCGGATCGTCTTAATTATGATGAAGGGCGGAACGCGAATGCGCCAGCACAGAGCAGAGGGAAGGATCTCCCTCCAAGAGTTGAAGGGACAGGTCCGTATACACTTGGCCGATCGAACGGTGGATGTGTCGGCCGGTCATCTGCTAGTGCTCGACTGTGGAGTATTACACGACGTCGAAGCCTTGGAAGAGAGTGCAATGTTGCTGACCATTTCATGGAGCAAAGAGAAGAGTGCCTCAGAATTTCTTTCATCTACTCAGCAGCATTTAGACGAAGAAGCTGTGTCCCGCATGGATGATGAAGGTAGCGCCTCTGACGCTGCCGTGAACCCACCTGGCGAGGCAAGCGAGTCCGGTCTCGGCAGCTAGCTAAGATGGGTGGAGCGCGGGATGGCCTGGCGCTTGGCGTATATGCCAAACCGGTCACCGCGCTTTCCCCCGATGATCGATTTGCAGAACCAAGATTCGAGTGGAGTGATTATGACTTTTCAAGTGGTGAGCCTGCTGGTGAGCCCGAGCATACCGATTGACTGCGATTTCTCGCCGGAAGATGACGGATGGAAGGGCTTCTGTAAAAGCCTCTCGGTAACGGTCCATGGTAGTAGTTTCGAAAATGCCAAAAAGAACATCACAACGGAATTACAAGTGCTCATCGAAACAATCCTGCGTGAGCATCCTAAGAGAAGAGCGCGGCGAGTTGCCTGAGCGAGCGCCCATAATTGTTTTTGGGAAAGGCACTACGTGAGAACCCTATAGATTCGGGTTCGGGCCCTTCGGCTATGGCTCCGGGCGGAGCATTTCTTCAATTTTCTCCTCCTCTCTGCAACCCGACCTGTCTAGAAGTCTTGAAGTCGAAAAGTTGATGTAAATGAGTCAAGTTTTAGGCGGCTAATTTTGCGTGTTGGATCCAAGATGTGACCTCCTGATCAAGTTTATCGAAGCTGCGCCGGAGCGAGGAGTTGGGTGGGGAGAGCTCGGGGAGTAAGGCTCCCAGACCGGGACGGAGAATGCGGCTGTAGGTTCGAGTGCAGAACCATGCCGTTCGTAAGCCGAGGTCGGTAATGCGGTAGCGGTGAGTTTGAGGAATACGTTCGACGATGCCGTGGAGACGCAGGCGGCGGAGGTGATAGGTCATTTGAGCTTGCGTGAGACTGTCCGGTGGTTGCCCGAGCAAAGATGCAAAATGTTGGCGGAGATGGCGGTTGGAAAAGCCGGTGGGCAGGAGTTGGAACAGTAAAAGGGCACGCCAGAGAGCTTGCACCTTAGGATCGGCGAAGCGCAATGCGGAGGCGCGTTGCGATGTGACCTGCACGGGTCGATTGATTTTTTGAAAGGCTTCTTCCGCGAGGATGCAATCGTGGCTGATGCGCTGTACTTGGAGCAATCGTCGATTGGCTTGAAAGCCGATGCGCCGTAGCGCGGGCAAGTTGCGCAGGTTCTTGCCGATATAAAAGTCATAGGTGTTGTTGATGGTAGTTTCTGTGCGTAAGGCCTGCCCTGCCTTGTGGTACTGCTTGATGCGTGTTCCTGTGTAGTCGATGTGCAGCGAGGGGATCACCCCATCGGTAATGACCCGGGTGCGAAAGGGGCCGGGAGTAGTCTTTATGATCAGGCGGTCAAAGATGAGTTGCACCTGTTTGGGACGACCGATGTCCAGGTTTTCTCGGATCACGTCTTCAAAGAAGATGCGTCCGCTGACCGGTCGATCCAATACCTGGGTGAGGGAAAGTTCGATCTGGAGAATGGAAAGTTGATAACGGTATCCGGCTTGACGATCTTGGCAGGTGAAGGGATGGGGTAGTCGTCGCAACCATTTGCGCAGGAGGGCATCGATCTTGCCCTCCGATAGCCGGTCACACAGGCCTTGCAGGGCTTGGGGATCGGCGCACGACAGAATGCCGTTCTCCAAGGCTTGGTAGGCGATCCCCTTTTGTTCGAGTTGCTGCTTGAGGTACTCGTGTCCATTCAAGCAGAGCTTGGCGTTATAGGGGAAATAGGAACAGAACTTTAAGAAGAATGGCCCGAAGTCCTCATCGATGCAGTAGAAGTAGTAATGGTTCACCAGGACCGTGGACTTTACGATCCAAGGATAAGTGCGCTTGGTTTTAGGATTGCGACGTTTCTCGGTGCGATAGACCGTGCATTTTTCCTGGGCCTTGCCGATGAACACTACGCCTTCCCGCTGCGGGAACTTTTTGCGTTGCTGTTTGGCAAAGTCGTCTTTGCGTTGCCCCTTCTCAAAGGTGATGAGGGGAATCTGGTTGTCCTTGGCAAAGCGCTCAATCGAGGCGACGAACTCGCGAGTGATGGGCTCTACCATACGGGTGGAGGCCACCGGGTGCCCGCGATGGATACGAATAAACTTCAAGGCGCCTTCGACGGCCTGCAGCTGAGGGACATAAACGTTGAGATACATCCGGTCGATGCTCTCCACTTCCAACACCACGTGCTTGCTTAAAACCTCGGCAACAGTCTGTGGTACGCTCATGGCGGCTCCGGTTGCGGGGTGCCTTTACGGCCAGGCGATTCGCCTTACGGCGATCCCATTCAAGGGAGAGGTTTACCATTCCCGACTCGATGCACGCAACCGGAGCTATCCGTCGAGCTCTGCACTTAACGACATGCTCGTCGGTCTGAGGCGACGCCTCGCTGGTGTCTGGTTTTGATCAGACGACAGCCGCAATCCAGTTTGTCTCGTTACTGCCAGTGCTCCGTTTGTGCTTGCCTGCCGCCAAAAGTACTCGATGGTGCTTTGCGATCTGCTTTCCGCCCTATCGATTCAACAGGTTGAGAGTCGACGCCAAGGGCCACCGAAGTGCACCAGTTAAACCGAGTGAGCATCTTCTCCTCTTTCAGGTTCCCTGAAACTAAGTCAGCCATCTGAAGTTTTATCCTCTTAGCGACTACAACCTTAGGAGGTTGATAATGTTTGCACGCAATATCTCTATCCATCTGAAATCCAATATGCTCTCCGATTACACCCGCGCATTTGACAAAGAAGTCCTCCCCTTGCTTCGTAAGCAAAATGGCTTCAAGGATGAAATCACCCTCGCAGGCCCCGGCGGGGTCGATGTGACCACAATCAGTCTGTGGGAAAACAAGAACGATGCTGATACTTACAACACCAATACGTATCCGACAGTGTTGAAGACCCTAGCAAGATTCATCGAGGGAACGCCCCAGGTTCACACCTTTGACGTTGTCAGCTCGACCTTCCAAAAGCACGCCGTACTAGCGTAGAGCACACTTCTTGGCACGAGGAGGTGACCTTACCGTCGCCTTCTCGGATCGCCAACCTAGTCCGGTACCAGAGGCTTCTCTCATGTTGTTACGCAACAAAGCGACCGGCGAGAATGTGGAGCCTGCACGAACCGGAACGATCGTATACCCTCCCAAGGAGTGCGGATGAAGAGTGCTTACGAAGTTTTGGAGCAGAAAGAAACCGACCTTGCCCGTGTCCGCCACGAAATCGAGAGCCTGCGGATCGTCGCCCCTCTACTTTCCGACGAATTACCTTCCGAGGAACTGACTAAGAAGCGCGCCAGCGCAGCAGAGGAAACGTTGGACTGCGTAGAAAAGGCGACCGGAACGGACGGTCTGTTTCCCTCGATGAACCCTGCTCGCCGTCCAGGATTTTGGAACACCCTTAAGCGGCAAAAGTAGCTCGTGCTCGGTTCAGGTGCTCGCCCAGCCCACACCAACGCACTGCGGTGGTTACCTGCTAGCCGAGCTGAGAAAAAGGACCTGGTAGTAGCCCTACTCGCCTCCAGAGTGTCTTCTTATCATCGAGTTTTTCAATACCCCGCCTGGTTATATCAATTATCCCCATGGTCTGATCGATCCGTTATCCCCATGGTCTGATCGATCCGTGGCTCGCCTCTCTCAATGTGAGCGGTTTGGAACAGACAGTCACATTCCTAGGCAGTAAGGTTGTGTAGTTTCACTTGGATGCTCCAGGTTTTCCAGCCGGGGCCCCGCACGCGCGAGAATTCGACAGAGAAATCGGAAGCACAATCAAACCCAAGCGGAATGCAGATCGCCGCAAGGCGAGACTTCTCGGAGGATTCCATGAAGCGAGTATTCCTGCTGATCGTTGTACCGGCTTTGCTGGTCGCGATGGGGTTGGCACAGACTCCCGCGGCGGGCGGCAATACCGACCAGATCAACATTAAAGGTTGCCTGGGGGGCTCGGAAGGCAACTACAACATTGCCGAAGACAACACGGGCAAGATTTCAAGGATCACTAGCAGCAGTGCCGATCTAAAGGCGTATCAGGGCCAGGACGTAATCCTTATCGGGCACAAAGCCGGCACTGCCGATAACGGGTTTGCCGTTACCGAAGTTAAAATGGTCACCGAACACTGTGCGGCGCCCGCGGCTGCACCGGCTGCGGCTGTTAGCGCACCTGCGGATACGAGCAGCACACCTCCTGCCGCCGCTGCTGCACCGGCCCCGACTGCACCTGCTGCGACTGCCAGCGCGCCTGCCGAGACTGTGAGCACACCCGCTGCCGCCGCTCCAGATGCAGCCGCTCCAGATGCAGCTGCTCCAGATGCAACTGCTCCAGATGCAACTCCCAGCATGTCTTCGGAGAAGGTTAGCACACCACCGGATATAGTCATCGAACGTCCTACTGCAGCGGCACCTGCACCCGCGGCCATCAGTACGCCTGTGGAGACTGCGAGCGCACCCGCTGCCCCCACCGCTGTTCACCGAACGCGGTCTTCAGCTCGACCGCCGAAACCGGCAGCATCGCCCGCTGCGGCGCCTGCACCAGCTGAGCCTGCCTCCACACCTGCCCCGGTCGCGACTGCAGGTGCTGCGCGCGTCGACTCACCTTCGGAGGCTGCCGATGCACCGGCACAGGCTGCACCTGTTGCCGCGGCTCCAAAGCCCGCCTCGAGCCGGTCCACATTGATGATAGTTGCTATTGTTATGGTGGTGCTCCTTATCGGCGCAGGGGTCCCTCTTTACAACCGGGGGAGAAGACGCAAACTCGCGGCGCAGACGGGCGGCGAGAACCTTTCTTTTACGCACAAAACAAGCTCCGACCTGGGCAACAGAGACACGACGGGAGGACGTAAAGCTGCCTAGTCTGATTGTGGGTAACGATTCTCAAACTTCAGCTGTCAGGGATGCTCCGGTCTGAGTGTGCTTGGCACTGCTGGGAAATTGAGGCAAGGTCTGGAGCTAGAAAGAATCTCCACTCCGGTCGATGCGGAGTTTTTCTTGACATCCCTTTTTGTACAACTCATCGACCCGTGCGAAGGGGATTTGCGTGTAGTCACCTTGATTGCGTCAGCTACCAAAAAGGCATGAGTGTGTTGAGTAGCCGCACGGCGCGGTGTCTCGAGTAACTGACTGCATGCCCGTCAATTGGCGCGAGTTGGCGCCAACGCCAGCTGCGATGGCCGTGCCCTTTCCATTTCCAAAAAGATTTCACTATTGATGGTGGCGATTACGTGCTCCACCTCCGGACATCTCAGCCGTGCGTTTGTTGGCGCTCCCGGCGGTGCAGGGAGCCCAGCTGCTCACCAAGTGCAAGCGAGGGATCATTCTCCGGGAAATGGTCCTTCAATTCAGTCTGGACCGAGCGGTTACTGTCGCCTCGGAGCGCCAGGAAGCAACTGCGAAAGTAAGTGAGCCCAAGAGCTGTCCGCCTTGAGGTCCCCGAGCGTACGTTGTGAGCCAAACGCGAGAGCCTTACGATAACACTCATGTCTGAATTCAATCTGGAGGGAGCGAACAATGCTTCGAACGCGGACTCGGCAAACGCGACCACGGGCCTGCGGGCTGGAGGTTTGTCCACCAAGACAAGCGGCCGCCGCTCCACTGTTCCGACTATGGGAGCCTGTTCACGTCCGTTGTGCGGTCGTCGCGAAACGAAAGCATGCGACGTGCACAGATGGTCGATCATTTTTTGTTGGCGCGATCTGAGTACCTGGTGTGGCAGAGTTGCAAAATGGCGGAATATCCAGACCAGATAAATTCGCTGAAGAAAAGAAGGGTTGATGTACCGCGGCCCGAGCGGAGTCACAACCCGAAGGACGCCGCCGGCTAGCTTTTCCCACATGATTGACCTACCCAGGTTGAAAGCCCAAAGAGATTTTGGTACGGCTGGTGTACGGACCAGCACAGCCGTCCTCATCCCTATTTTGGCGATATGCTAGTCGTGGCGGAAGGTTAACGTATGCTCACTTTTGACCACTCTCTCTTTATTGCTTGGGGCAGATTCGCGGGCGTGAGCAACGAGGGGGAACCCCGACCGGGCTGCAACCGCAGGCGGTCGCCATACGACTGAAGAATTTCCACTGCGGTCGAGGCGGAGCTTTTTCTTGACATCCGATGCTTTTATGGAACTCATCGAGGTCAACGAGTGCAAATCGGGAGCCGTCACATCATCGGAGATTTGTTAAGAAAGTGTGCTGGATTGACCAGCCGATAGAAAGGAGTACGCGTATCCTCTTTATATCTCAAACAGGATGCGGTCATGGGTTAACGGCGAGCAACCCGACATTCGACCCTCACGACCGCTTCAATTTTGAATTCTTTCCGGCTAGACCCGCTCTCGGTCTGGCCTTTCTTTTTCCCAGCATGTTGGACTCAATGCGTTTAGGCTGGAGCGGCGTCTGTCCATCAGGAATTAGGCTAATTTCGTGACCGCATTCGAAACTATTCCACGATGGCAGAGAGCGGGTCTGGCTAGAGGATTTTGCTTTTACTGCTTGGGGATGCAAGGAGTGCAATTGGATAATCCCCAATCCCGGTTACGCGGATTCTGGCAAACCGCCCGCAAAAGTGCGGGAGGCATTCGAGAGCCAAGAATGTGCTAAATTTCCGCGCCTAGCTCCCGCGTAAGGCGGAAAGCTGAACCAGAGTAGCTCTCTACTTGTCTGAGGGAACAATCAGCCCTACTCCGGGATTGTTGGCGTAACCTCTCTCGATTGCACTCATTAACCAGAATGGCTGAAGTCTTCAGAGTGTTTCAGCTTGATGTGGGTACGGAATACCTGGTCGAGTACTTCCCTGGTTTCTTGTTGCGTCTGCTGTCTATCGGCTTTGGCCTTTTCGACACAGATAATCTCACGGCACTCGGAACACTTGCCGATGAGATGACTGGCGCGATCCATTTCGTCCTTGGGCCCAAGCCAACCCATGTCGGTCAATTCTGGTTTCTTCATGCCCACAGTTTCCCACTTGCAGAACTATTTGGCTACCCCGATTGAAAATCAGACTGACCCACTACTCGATTTGAGTGTGGCTGCCGCGAAAGAGGAGAGCGCATGCGCTATCCCCAGTTCCACGCCCAAGGCTTGTGTACTTCCACCGGCGTCGTCGAGGCCGGATGCAAGGTTGCCATCGGCACGCGCCTCAAACGCGCCGGTATGCACTGGACCATTCCAGGCTCAAATGCCATCATCGCTCTCCGCTGCTCAAAACTCAGTGGTCGCTTTCAAGACTTCTGGGAGCGCAGATCAGAACGCAGGGCCGCATGATCCATCACTTTCTTGGGGTGAACCCAGATCAGCGACACAAAATGTCGAAAAAGGAACTCGAGAAGCTGCGCGCTGTCATCGTTCGCGACTTGGCCGATGCATCGCTGGCTGGAGTATCCGCAGACAGACGTTATGCAACCGCGTACAACGCGCCCTGCAAACGGCAACGATGGCGAAAGACGAGAACCCCCCACAGGGGAATGAACTCAAAGCGCCGTTCGGCGAGTTGGTCGTAACCGGGCGCCGGCAAATGGCAGCGCGAGCAGACTGCGGTCGAACCCTTTCGCGGTCGCACGGCTACTTCGATGCTCTTTTTGGCCGCACTGAAGTTGGGCGCGCTCGTAGACATAACCCCGGAAACGATGGCAGCGGTTTAGAATCGTGATCAGTTCCATGGCGCTGGAAACGAGTGGCGGCGAGCCTCAGCCACAAGCCGGCCGCGGACGCTTGGCTCGCCTCCCGTCTCGATAAGCGGTGGCCCTGAATCGGGGAGACGGTCCAGGATGTCCACGAGAAGTTCGAGAGGAAGCAGGTTGACCCGGGCGCCGCGGAATCGGTAAACGCTGGGCGACATATCAGTACCTATCCGCTGGACTCGTCCTCTGCCCTGGGCCGGCAGAGGCTATAAACACGCCGAAAGGTTTAGAGTCCTTCTTCTATTAGATCTTTCAACGCCGAAAATTCGTATGCCTTATGTGGAATCTGGGCAAATAGCAAGTCTTTCCTGCTGGCTCGCAGCCGCCGCGCCGACCGCGTGGGTCAGCAGGCCACACAGCGGACTGCTTCGACCGGAGTGTCAGGCCGGATTCCGATCTCATCTGAGGAGTTGCTATAAGCACGGCTTTGAATTGAGGCGCCGCCATGATACGGGAGTAGACAATCTACTACCACTGCGAGTAGAGTGTCTACATCTATGAACGAGAAAGACCAGTATAAAAACCGAATTGAGCTGCTGCAGGGAACACTCGACATGCTCATTCTGCAGACGCTGCAATGGGGACCGCAGCATGGATATGGCATTGTTCAGGCTTTACGTTTGCGATCCGGAGATGTGCTTCAGGTGGAGACCGGATCACTGTATCCGGCTCTCCATCGATTAGAGCGTCAGGGCTGGGTGCAGTCTGAATGGAAGCAGTCAGAGAGCAAGCAAAAAGCCCGATACTACCGAATCACAGCCAAGGGGAAAAAGCAGTTGGCCTCGGATCTGGGCCGATGGGAGCGGATTGTCGAAGCGATTGGGTCGGTAATGTACGTCAAGCCGGAGGAGAGTGCGTCATGAAGTGGTTTCCCGGCTTCGGTTTTCAGCGGCGCAACCGCGAATTGCAGGAAGAGATCGCTGCCCACCTGCAGATGGCGATTGCCGATCGAGTGGCGCGAGGCGAGACGGAAGAGGCGGCGCGACAAGCGGCAACCCGGGAGTTTGGAAACATTCCCCTTGTGCAAGATGTGACGCGCCAGATGTGGGGCGGAGGCTGGTTTGAACAAATAGGCCGGGACGTCCGTTATGCCTTGCGGCAACTGCGTAAGAGCCCCGGCTTCACGATCACCGCGACGGCGATGCTGGCCGTAGCTATTTGCGCCAACAGCACCGTATTCAGTTGGATCGACGGTACAATGTTGCGTCCGATTCCTGGCGCACGGGACACGGACGACCTTGTGAGCCTGCAGCGGGGGGAACGGAACTTCTCTCCGACTCCGCCCTTCTCGTATCTCGACTATCGCGATCTGCGCGAGCAGAACCACACCTTCACCGGGATACTTGCCTATCATCACGATTGGATTACGCTGACCGGTAGCGCACTGCCGGAGCGCGCCTATATTGCGAACGTGTCGGCGAATTATTTCGACGTGCTCGGCATCCAGCCGGTGCTGGGGCGTTTCTTTCTGCCTGAAGAGGAGTCACGTCCAGTTCCCAACGTGGTCCTGGGTTACTCGCTTTGGAAGACCCGTTATGCCGCAGACCCGGCAATTGTGGGCAAATCGATCGAGATTGCCCGGCATCCTGTAACCGTGATCGGCGTGGCGCCGGAGGGGGTTGTCGGAGCAATGCCCGGGATCCGTGAAGATCTGTGGGTAACGCTCGATCCCCTCGGGACGGATGTGTGGCGGATGACGCATCGCAGTGGTGGTGCGGTCTGGCTGAATGTAATAGGAAGATTGCGGCCCGGCGTGAGCCGTGGCCAGGCAGCCCAGGACCTCGACACCGTGATGCACAATATTGTCGCGGCGTTTCCGGACGATCATCTGGCCGATAACCGGATCACGCTGGATCCCATGTGGCGCTCACCATTCGGCGCCAACGGATACATGGCGGCGACGCTGCCCATTCTGCTGGCCTTCGCCGCTGTGGTGCTGTTGCTGACCAGCGCGAACGTGGCTACGCTCACGCTGGTGCGGTTTGTATCCCGGCGGCGTGAGCTTGCCATCCGGCAGTCGCTCGGGGCGAATCGTATTCAACTGGTGCGGCAGATGGTGCCGGAGGGCGTGGTGCTTTCCATCGTCGCAGGAGCCGTGGCCCTGGTGTTGACATCGTGGACATCGAAGACATTCGCATGGTTCTTTCCGGCGAACTCGAATCCCCTCATACTCAACGGGAGCATGGACCATAAGGTGGTAATCGGGATTGCGGTGTCGTCCCTGTTGGCCGGCATGCTGTGCGGCGCGCTCCCCGCCTGGCGTTCGGCCCACGCGCCGGCCATTGAGGTACTGAAGGCAGAGTCTGCAAGCATCTCCGGGGGCTCACGCAACCGGAAATTGCTGAGCGGGCTGGTAGTGGCGCAAATCGCGCTTTCACTTACTCTGCTGGTCTGCTGCGGGCTATTTCTGCGAACACTGCGGAATCTCGCCGGCGCGAATCCCGGATTTGAACAGGACCACATTCTCACTGCGTCCGTGGGGCTGAATATTGCCGGCTACAGCCACGACGAGGAACAGGTGATCCGTCACAAGATTCTTGATCGCGTGTCGGCATTGCCTGGCGTGAAGGTTGCGTCTCTTACGGACTGGATTCCGATGACCTTGGGCCACAAGGGGGACGATGCGTATCCGGAAGGGTATGTGCCACATCCCCATGAATCTTTGCAGGTGTACCACGCCGAAGTGGCCCCGCGGTATTTCGAATCCCTTCATATACCCATTCTGGAAGGACGCGAGTTTACACCGGATGACGATGAAAAGGCCCCGCGGGTGCTCATCGTGGATCAGACCGCGGCGAGGCGATATTGGCCGGGACAGGATCCGCTGGGAAAGAAACTCAGGATATGGGGCGGCCTTTTCACGGTTGTCGGCGTCGCGAGAAATTCGACACATATATTCGTGAATGAGTCACCGGAGCCCATCGTGTATATGAGCTTTTTCCAGGTGGGGTATGAGACTATCGTGCAGGTGAAGACCGAGGGAAATCCGGTCGACCTTGCGCCAGCGGTGGAAAACGCCATCCACGAAATCGATACCCGGCTGCCAGTTTTCGATGTGCGTCCCATGCGAGAGAGTACCCAGATGGCGAGCAGTTTCGCGGTCATACAGAGCACCCTGGCGGGCATGTTCGCGCTGATCGGGCTGGTTCTTGCGGTGACCGGGATCTACGGAGTTGTGGCCTATCGGACTCAAATGCGGACCCACGAGATCGGAGTACGAATGGCTCTGGGCGCCTCGCGCGTCGACGTGCTGAGACTCGTGCTGTTGCAGGGATTGTGGCTCACCGGCATTGGGATGGCGCTGGGACTGGCGTTTGCGCTGGGACTGACACGTTTCATTGCCCGGCTGTTGTACGGAATCGGAGCCAACGATCCCGTCACCGTTGCTTCCGTCGTCACGCTCCTGGGAGCGATGTCTTTGGTAGCATGCTACCTTCCCGCACATCGAGCGATGCGCCGGAACCCGGTGAGCGCGATTCGCGAATTGTAAGCCACAGTTTGAACTTGACCCGAATTGCGCGAATTCAGCGTATGCACGCTGCTCCACGTGATTGGCAAGGAAAATAACGGAATTCCACCGGGTAACCAACAATCTCCGCATCCTAACCCTTTTCTTCAGACTGTCGTCTTCGCGAATTGCTTTCGCGAGAACGTGTGGGTGCGTCAGACGCAAAGAAGATTCTCAACACCGATTGGTCTCGAGAAACGGTGCAGTGTTTACGAACCCACTTTGACGGTTTGTCGCCACTTCGGGCGAGCGCCCCCAAAACCACTCGCCGCTTGCCAACCCAAGTTGTGAATGATAAAGGACGCTATCGCCAAGACTCGTGACGGGAGCACCTAGAACCTTTCAGTCGCACGCGAAAGTGCCTGAAGCTGGATGTTTCTTTGGACTGGATGTGGGATGGATCAGCTCGTTCCACATTCGTCCCCGGTTGCCGAGGCCCGCCTACATGGACTTCCCAAGATACTGTGCATAGCGAACTGGCGAGTGGTCCGCAAGGGGCTGGGACAGCGGGTTCGGAAGGCCCTCCATCCAGTGTGTTGTCAGGAATCCGTCGGGGAGCTGGGCAATGGCATCGCTGTCGCTGGGCAGGTTGGGCGGGTTGTACTGCAACGCGTGACCCGGGTTCAGCCAATAGATGGCGACGGTTGGGTGCGCATAGAAGTTGAGAAAATCGGGCGGCACGTGTGTGACAATGTCGAGATTGTCGACGACGCGATAGCACGCGCGCGTGCGCGCCGCGGCGTCAATCACATTGCAATAGGCGGGGTTGCCCACGCGGGGACAGCCGAACGTGATCAGGCTTGAGGCCGGATCGTTGAGCCGCATGAATGCCAGCGTCGCCAGCGCCCCGCCCAGGCTGTGCCCGGTGATGCAGATGTTCTGGTTGGGATGGTTGGCGCGATAGGCCGCGACACATTGCGTAACCTGGGACCAGACCAAGTCGAGATATCGTTTGAAGCCGGAATGAACCAGAGCACCCGCTTCCGGGGTCCGATCGATCTCCCCGTCGGCCGCTTTGTCGTAATTGTTGTTAGCCTCGGTACCGCGGAAGGCCAGTAGGGCGTGGCTGTCGTTGGAAGCGAAGTAGCCGCGGCCCGTGTTGGCGCCGTCAACAAAGCAATCCCCGGTCGGCTGAACACTCGGATACCCCGCAGTAGCCAAGATTTCCTGGAGATCAGCGAGGACCATTCGCTGCTGAACGAATCGTGCGTAGGCAAGCATCGAGGCGTCTGCAGCGCGCGACAAACTTACTGTGGCCGGCTCGCCGGGCCGAAACGGTGGCGTTTCAAAGTAGATGTAGTCGCCTTTCATCGGAGGAAAGCAAAGATTTTCCGGTGTGGGATCAAGACAAGAAGCGCTAGTAGGACTTGCTAGATTGAGCATAGCTACTCCGGGAGGACTCTTTTCTCGGATCCGATTTGAGTGAATTGTACTTCTCCCGAGTGAAATGGCAAGACTTGCAGTTGCTTTTGAAGTCGAAGAGCAGAGAGGCTTCACGATATGGGCGATAGCGTCCTTTATCATTCATTATTTGAGTCGGCAAGCCCACAATGGATTTTGAGTGCCTCGGTCCATCCAAGTAAGGCGGTCGGTTTAGTAAACACTTGGCGACTAGCGTGGACCTATCTCCCAGAACGCAGTCTGGACCGCGTGCAAAGAGTTGAAGGACGCCTGGCATTGATTGGTTGTCTGGCATTTAATTAAGGCAAGGGCGGGCAGGTCGCCGACTGGAAGTAGCGTTGGCACTCCTCGGCAGTGAAGTTGCGAGTGACACGGCTGCGAGCCAGGTTGAGTA
Organism: uncultured Acidobacteriota bacterium; assembly: GCA_963836945.1. Taxonomy (GTDB): domain Bacteria; phylum Acidobacteriota; class Terriglobia; order Terriglobales; family Acidobacteriaceae; genus Sulfotelmatobacter. Next base: position 114,911 of record CAWILL010000008.1, on the reverse strand, counting down.
ATTCGCGTAGGTCGAGCGCGTAGACCTGAAGAGTGCCGTCCAGCACTGGCGGTGGCGAGGCGCTTGCCATCGGGGCTGAAGGCCACAGCGTAAACAATGCCAGAGCCTCGCAGGGTCAGCAGTTCCTTCCCGTTCTCAGCGTTCCACATCTTGGCGGTAGTGTCGTAACTGGCGGTCGCGAGGCGCTTGCCATTGGGGCTGAACGGCACAGCGTAAACGGAGTCTAAGTGGCCGTTCAGAGTTAGCAGTTCCTTCCCGTTCTCCGCGTTCCACACCTTCGCCATATGGTCCGCACTGGCGGTGGCGAGGCGCTTGCCATCCGGGCTAAAGGCCACAGCGAAAACATAGTCGGAGTGGCCGAGCAGGGTCAGCAATTCCTTCCCGTTCTCCGAGTCCCACACCTTCGCGGTCCCGTCCACGCTGGCGGTGGCGAGGCGCTTGCCATCCGGGCTAAAGGCCACAGCGCGAACATCGTCCGTGTGGCCGTGCAGGGTCAGCAGTTCCTTCCCACTCTCCGCCCCCCACACCTTCGCCGTCTGGTCTAGACTGGCGGTGGCGAGGCGCTTGCCATCGGGGCTGAAGACCACATTGTTAACATAGCGCGAGTGGCCGAGCAGGGTCAGCAGTTCCTTTCCGCTCTCCGCGTCCCACACCTTCGCCGTGTTGTCCCAGCTGGCAGTGGCGAGGCGTCTTGCCATCGGGGCTGAAGGCCACATCGGTAACCAAGCTCGAGTGGCCGGGCAGAATCAGCAATTCCTTACCGTTCTCCGCGTCCCACACCTTCGCCGTGTCCCCACTGGTAGTGGCGAGCCTCTTGCCATCGAGGCTGAAGGCCACACCCACACCCATGCAGAGTACGACTGGCCGTGCAGGGTCAGTAGTTCCTTCTCGCCCTCCGTGTCCCACACCTTCGCCGTCTCGTCTAGACTGGCGGTGGCGAGGCTCTTGCCATCGGGGCCAAAGGCCACGGCCTGAACACGGTCCGAGTGGCCGCGCAGGGTCAGCAGTTCCTTCCCGCTCTCCGCGTCCCACACCTTCGCCGTCTTCCCCACTGGCGGTGGCGAGCCTCTTGCCATCGGGGCTGAAGGCAACACCCCAAACAACGCCGCGCAGGGTCAGCAGTTCCTTCCCGCTCTCCGCGTCCCACAGCTTCGCCGTCCCGTCCCCACTGGCGGTGGCGAGACGCTTGCCATTAGCGCTGAACGCCACAGCGCGAACAGGAGATGAGTGGCCGCGCAGGGTCAGCAGATCCTTCCCGCTGCTCCGCGTCCCACAGCTTCGCCGTCCCGTCCTCACTGGCGGTGGCGAGGCGCTTGCCATCGGGGCTGAAGGCCACTCCCCAAACAGAGTCCGAGTGGCCACGCAGGGTCAGTAGTTCCTTCCCGCTGCTCCGCGTCCCACACCTTCGCCGTATGGTCCCAGCTGGCCGCGGCGAGGCGCTTGCCATCGGGGCTGAAAGCGACACCAGCAACATGGTTCGAGTGGTGCAAGGTCAGCAATTTCTTACCCTTCTCCGCGTCCCACACTCCCGCCGTGTTGTCAAAGCTAGCGGTGGCGAGGCGCTTGCCGTCAGGACTAAACGCCACACCGTAAACATAGTACGAGTGGTGCAAGGTCAGCAGTCCTTTGCCGCTTTTCGCGTCCCACACCCTCGCCGTGTAGTCGTAACCGGCGGTGGCGAGGCGCTTGCCATCGGGGCTGAAGGTCACACCGAGAACTTGGGCCGAGTGGCCACGCAGGGTCACTCGGACCTGGGAAGACAAGATTGCTTGATGCAGTGCCTCTTCTGCAGCGGGCACAGGGGGTTCCCCAAACCGAAGCGTGGCGTTTAACGCCTGCATGCCCAGAAGGATGCTTCTTTCCGGATCGTCGCTGAGACTCCCAGTGGACGATGCGGCCAATTCCCTCGCCCTAGACTCACGCGCGTTTCGCACCGCACGGTTTTGTTGGATGAAAGCATAAACAGCTAATCCCAAGGCGACCAGAAATGCGAGCGTCACCGCTCCGATGATGATGCGCTGTGTCCTGGTTGCAGACTGGCGGCTGGCCAGAATGTACTGCGAATGGAGTGTGGTTGGTTTGGGCTCATTTTCGGCGCTCTTGGCCACCCACTGTTCTGCCTCGCGCAGGTCTTTGCCGCGAAGCAGGAAGCTGGTGTCCTTTCCTTCCTGCTCCCATTCCTTAGCGCGGGTCAGCAGCCGGGTGTGGTCCTGTTTCCACTCCAGGTCGGTATCGAGCGCTGCGACGAGCTTCGCAAGCTTTGCGTCAAAACCATCCCCTCCGCTGAAGTCGATCCTCTGGAACTTGGCGACCGCTTCCGGGATATCCTTGTCCGGAACTGGCTTATAGAAGATGGGGACTATCCGTTTGTTGTTGAGTGCGGCGTGATCGATTTCTTTTCTGGCGTAGGTTGAGACAACCGAATCCGGGCTGATGACGAAGAGGAAGTTATCGGAGCTCTCGATGTTGCTGAAGATCTCCTTCAGCCACTCCGCGGTCGGCTCAATGTTTCTATCGTCAAGCCAGACTTCGCGGTTCCCAGCGACGAGAGCGCCCACGAGTTTCTGGACGAACTCCTTGTCCATGCGGGAATACGATATGAAGACCTGTGCCACGGTATCCCATCCTCAGTGTTTCGCGCGTGGATACCCGGTTCTCGTTCCCGACATCTGGCAACAGCTAAGTCTTTGCCGTCTGGTGCAGGCGGCTATTTTAACTTCAGAAATTGATGATGGGAAGTGTATTCAGTAGTCGTGCGAGAGTACGACCTGTGTGATGAAGCGACTCTTTACGGATAAGTCCCCTCTAACGGCGCAGTGACGACCAATCTGCTGCGTCGTTTAGCTAAACCCTTGCCGACCAGGAGGGAGCAATCTCGGCAACGCCGCTCTGGCCAGTCTCAGCATAGGCGACTACACGTCCCAATGCACTCCAAGTGGGCGACTCGACGGCATGCAGTCGCGGCAGCGCTAGCCCCGCGACTCAAGGGCTTGAATATAACGACTGATCTGATGCAGGTGGGAAAGGTCGTGACCGGCCAGCAATCGTACCATCACGGCCAAGGACTCCGCGCCACGCTCATTGTGCTGCCCGCTGCGTTGCAAATCCTCTGGTGACATTCGTCTCCACTCAGACAAATTGAGTACGCGCAACGTCCGAAATATTTCGACAAGTTCGGACGGCTCGCGTTCATTGTGGCGCAGGGAGGCTACCCAAGCATCCTGCCTGAAGCCCAGAATAGCGGGCTCGTCCTCGCAAAGGATCAACCTGAGGCGATTTCCATAAACCCATTCGCTATCGCTGAGATGGCCGATGATTTCGTTCGGAGTCCATTTCCCTTGAATTGCTCGCCCGCGCAGGACTTCCACCGGATGTCTGGCCACAATATCGGCCAGGGTGGAGGCCGTCTGCCCTAACACCTCGATCGGATCCCGGCCAGCCAACCGGTTGAACAGCTTTTCGCGGTAGGTCCATGGGGCCGACACCTCTAATCCCGGTTGCGCCGGCGTCATAATCAACTCCTTCCCTTGCAACTTCTCGAATCTACAGACTTTTCGTTTGTCGATCGGGAAACAATCGCTAAGGGTGACCTTGAATCGGTGAGACAAGGCCGCTAACGCTTGGAATGGAATTTGATGGAGCCTCCGCTCCTTTTTCCAGGGCGAAGCCTTCAACTTTCCAGCCTTCCGCGCCGCCGATCATTTTCTTCACTTTCCGGCCCAGGCGCGCCAGACGAGCTGCAGCGCGGTCGGCTCCGTTGCAATGCGGCCCGCTGCAATAGACAACGAATAGCGTATCCGGGGGATAGGCGGCGAGATGGCGTTCATTGATTCGGCCGTGCGGGAGATGGAGCGAGCCCGGAACATGCCCACCCTCGAAAGCTTGCCGGCTGCGAACATCCAGCAGCACAAACCCGGGCGCGCCCGAAGCCAACGCCGCGTGAACGTCCCAGCAGTCGGTTTCGAGAGACAGGAGCTTCTCAAAGTGATCGAGGGCCGTTTGCGGATCGGCGGCGATCTCATTCTGTGTGTTCATACACCACTGTTGCCCGATTCAAAAACTTTGTCGAGAGGCAGAAATGCCAATATGCGTTAAAATCCTGCCATGCGCTCCTGCGACCATCGCCGCGTGGCCACTCTGCTTTACGACGGCCTCAGCATCTTCGAATTCGGGATCGTGGTGGAGATTTTCGGCTTGCCGAGGCCGGAGCTGGAGGTCGATTGGTACAAGTTTGAGACCTGCTCGCACCAGCGCGGCCCGCTCCGCACGACCGGCGGCGTTCATGTCGCGGCGCGTCGTGGATTGCGGACCTTGCAACAGGCCGGAACCATCGTTATTTCGGGTTGGAAGCGAACCAGCGAACCTGCTCCGGAATCTCTCCTTAAAGCACTGCGTTCGGCGCACGCTCGCGGCGCACGTCTGGTCTCCATTTGTTCCGGAGCCTTCGTTCTTGCGGCCACCGGCCTGCTCGATGGCAAGCGCGCCACCACCCACTGGCGTTACGCGGAAGAGTTGGCTTCCCGGTTTCCGAAGATTCGCGTCGACCCCGGCGTTCTGTACGTGGATGAAGGCAGCATTCTGACTTCGGCGGGCAGCGCCGCGGGCATAGACCTTTGCCTGCACATCGTCCGGTGCGATTATGGCGCCGAAATCGCCAACCGCGTGGCCCGCCGGCTGGTCATGCCGCCGCACCGCGACGGCGGTCAAGCGCAATACGTCCAAAACCCCGTCGACAGCCGGGCGGCCGGAGGGCTCGCGCCGCTCTTGCAATGGGCGCAATCGCATTTGGGCCAGGCTCTGCGCGTGGAGGATCTGGCCCGCCACGCGGCCATGTCGCCGCGCACTTTCGCGCGCCAGTTCCGCCAGCAGACCGGAACCACGCCTCACCAATGGCTCACCCACCAGCGTCTCCTGGCCGCGCGGATGCGGCTCGAAAAGACCGACGACGGGATCGATGCGATTGCCGAAGCGGTGGGGCTACAGACGGCGGCGACGCTGCGGCAGCACTTCAGCCGGACGCTGGACACGACACCTACCGCCTATCGCCGCCGGTTCTCCACCACGTAGGGCGCTGCACCGTTTCCGGGATTTCGCGGTTCAGTCGCGGAATCCGCTGACGGTCGCGCCCTGATACGGGTGCCGGCGGGGATTGCCGATGCCGCATGGCTTTAGATGCGCAAAAAAGACCTGGCTTCGCAAGCGACAGGCGAAACCGTCTGTCCCACAATTGCACACCGGCATGCGTTGTGGGTGAGGCGGTTTCGCCTGTCAATCCCGTGACGCTCTCATAAGCACGCGACCCTGGTAACAGAGGCGCGACAGAGTCGCGCAAGCCGAGCTTCCGGCCGCCATTGGAGCGTAGCGGTGACCCACGGACTTCTCCGACCAGGCTTGTTTAGAGAACCCCCAACCAAGCAAATGGAGCTTGGTGGGGAACCCGGCCTCTAGGGGTCATGACTTCGTGATCAAGGGTAACGGCACAACGGCCTGGCCCTTCATCCAATCATCCCGGTCTGCCTGGTTCTTTATCTCTATGATTGGGTTGGCTATCAACGGAATCTGGTTCTCAGATATGAGCGCTCTTGATCAGACTGGTCCAAGTCCGCCTTGGTAGACTTCGGCGATCAGGGGTGGCTTTCGTTTGTCCGAGATCCCTCAGCAATCGAAGGACATGAACGGTTGCTGCAAGTAAAGCTTGCTCGAAGGAATCGTAAGTACGGTGAGGCCGTCACCGGCAATACCAAGGACGGTTGGTGTCGTTCAGAGATTGGGTCGGCGTGCATCAGGGTGTGCGAACCCGTTCTGCTGGAGCGATTGTCTGGCGTAATTTCTCATCGTCCCGCTCAATTTGGCCCTTTGTATCGCTCATCAACACTGCGTCAAGTTTCGATCCTAGTATGCTCGGAAACAGTTGGCCAGGCAGAACCGAATCGCTTGGCAGAAACGAAATCGATCGCCGGTTAATGTAATCGCGGATTCCGGTCGCATTTCTGAGGAATCGCCAGTCCATGATCACCACCTCGATGCACGTGCAACGCACGGCCACGATCCTCCGGCCTGACCAGTCCCGCGTTCTTCTGCGCCCGTTCCGACCGGAGACTCCCGAGCGAGCTGGCAGGATCATCGCCAGGATCATGTCGCTTCCGGAAAGCGAGGTCGGGCCACTACTGCAGGAAGTATTCGCTGAATTCTCGCAGCGACATCAGCACCTCCACACATCCTTTCTGGAACGGTTCGAACAAGTCCGTGACCTCGTCTTGACAGATGAGGGAATTTCCGAGCAGAGACAGCTGTTGATCGGTTCCTATTTCGTTTGCGAATTCTCTTTGGAATCTGCAGCCTTGTTCAATCCGTCCATCGTCCCTGACCCTGACCAATCAGACCTTTCCCCCGGAGCTTTGCGTTTTATCCTCAGTTTGCGCGCCACCGGGGAAGGACACATTTCCTCTATCACTTTTCGGACCGGCATCATCCACTCTGACAACCGGATCGAGGTTCAAACCCCGACCGGCTTCCTCACCGAGCCGCGTCAAATCCCGAATCCCCACTACGAGAAGGCTCTGTTCGAGAGGAAGCTGTTTGAGCTGGGACTAACCAGCGGATTCACGCGCCGGATTATGGACAAGTATGGGGAACGGTTTTCATTGGAAGAGCTGCGCGCCAATCTCGAGGTCGAAATGAAGCAATCGCGCCGGTCAGATCAGGACGCGATCCGGGGAATTCTGATGCTAGCCCGATCCAATTACGAGGTTCAGTTTCAGCCCCAACAGCCGTTGTCTGAACGTATTCTTTTCCCCGGCACTCCGTCACAACGCAACGGCATCGAAGACGCCCGGTTCGTCCGTTTCCAGAACGATGACGGCAGCTACGTTTATTATGCGACCTTCACGGCCTTCGATGGCAAGGTGATTTTTCCGGAGCTAGTAGAAACCTCTGACTTCCTCCTCTTTAGGTTCATTACCCTGAACGGTCCGGCAGCCGAAAACAAAGGTATGGCTCTGTTCCCCCGGAAAATCAATGGCCTCTATGCCATGCTCTCCCGCCAGGACAACGAGAACATCTACCTCATGCTTTCTGACAACGTCCACTTCTGGTACGAACGCAAGGTGCTCTTAAAACCAACGTTCCCCTGGGAGTTGATCCAACTCGGGAACTGCGGTTCCCCCATCGAGACCGAGGCGGGCTGGCTGGTCCTCAGCCACGGGGTTGGCCCCCTGAGAACGTACTGCATCGGCGCGTTCCTCCTTGATCGCGACAATCCTGGCAAAGTGATCGGCCGCCTCCACGAGCCATTACTCAGGCCGGACCAAGAAGAGCGTAAAGGGTATGTGCCGAACGTCGTCTATACCTGTGGCGCTCTCCTTCACAACGGCGAACTGATCATTCCCTATGGCATGGCCGATCATGCCACTGGTTTCGCTACTGTTCCCCTCGATGAAGTGCTGGCGGCCATGCAATAAGGATGCCGTCGAACCGCATGAGTGAACCCAACAAACGAGTGGCTATACTGTCGCCGATAGCGTGGCGAACACCTCCTCGGCGATACGGTGCCTGGGAAACAGTGGCTAGCAATATCACCGAAGGACTCGTCGATCGTGGCTGGGATGTGACCTTGTTCGCGAGCAGGGATTCTGTGACCCGCGCTCACCTGCATGCCGTAGTGGACAGGGGATATGAAGAGGATTCCGCCATCGATCCCAAAGTAGCCGAATACCTGCACATCTCGGAAGCGTTCGAGCACGCTGCTGAGTTTGATCTGATCCACAGCCACTACGACTTCATGGCTTTGACCTACAGTCGGCTGACTAGAACACCGGTCCTAACTACCGTGCACGGATTCTCGTCTCCCAAAATCATGCCCATCTATCATAAGTATCGCGACGGATACTTCGTTTCTGTCAGTGACTCCGACCGAGCGACGGGGCTTAATTACCTCGCGACTGTCTACAACGGCATTGATCTCTCGTTGTACCCGCTCCAGGAACATGGCGGGGATGACCTGATTTTCCTCGGCCGGATCCATCCAGATAAAGGTGTGCATCTAGCCATCGAAGTTGCTCGTCTGAGCGGGATGCGTTTGGTCATTGCAGGAATCGTCCAGGATGAGGCGTATTTTCGGGAACAGATCAAACCCCATCTCGACAACCAAAACATCCTTTATATCGGACCGGTGGACGCGACGGGCAAGAACGAACTGTTTGCTCGAGCCCGAGTTCTGTTGCACCTCAACACAATCCCGGAACGATTCGGACTCGTTCTGGCCGAAGCCAATGCCGCTGGCGTGCCCGTCATCGCAATGGATCTCGGCTCTTGCCGTGAGGTGATCAAAAACGGGGAAAATGGTTTTCTGGTTGCCAACGTTGCTGAAGCAGTTCGGGCCCTTGGCCGAGTCTCTGAAATCGACCGACCCGCTTGCCGAAGCCGAGTCCGACAACACTTTTCGATCGAAACCATGGTGGAGGGATACGAGCGAGTTTATTCGACGATTTTTGATCTGGAGGCGAACAAACGATCATGAAGGCGGACATTGTCAGACGGTACAGCCACAACCCCATCCTCACCAAGGCCCAGATCCCCTATCCCGTGGAAACAGTTCACAACGCGGCGGTCGTGAAACACGGGAGCGAATACGTTATGCTTTTCCGCTCCCATCTGCGCACCGGCCGGTCCATCATTGGCTTGGCACGCAGCGCCGACGGGTTCCGCTTCACCGCCGATCCCCAGCCTTTTCTGACTCCCGACCGGGACGGCCCCTTCGCTGCCTATGAAGAGTTCGGCGTGGAGGACCCACGCGTGACCCTGCTCGACGGAGAGTACATCATCACTTACAGTGCGTACTCGCGAAACGGAGTGCGGATCGCCCTGGCCAAGACCAAGGACTTCATTCAGGTGGACAGAGTTTCGCTGATCACGGAAGCGGATTATCGAAACGTGGTGATCTTCCCCCAGAAGTTTGATGGGCTATATGCCCGGCTTGACCGTCCTCATTCTGAAATCGCCCCGTGGTCAATCTGGATTTCCTATTCTCCCGACCTATGCTACTGGGGACAATCGCAGCTGATCATGAGGCCTGTGCAATATCACTGGGATGAAATGAAGATCGGCCCCGGCGCGCCGCCGATCAAGACAGACCAGGGTTGGCTCTCGATCTATCACGGAGTTTTCCAAACCATGGATGGATCGGTCTATCGTCTGGGAGTTGCTCTCCACGACCTCGGCGACCCGGCAAAGGTCATCGGGGTGGGCGACTCGTGGATTTTACAGCCGGAGGATCCTTGGGAAATAACTGGATATGTCCACAACGTGGTCTTCACATGCGGCGCCGTTCCGGAGCCCAATGGAACCGTAAAGCTCTACTGGGGGGGGGCAGACACAGTCATGTGCGTAGGGGAAGCGAACGTCTCGGAACTCGTCGCACTGTGCCTCGATAACGGCAGACCGGCAAAATAAGTACGCCATAAGCTCTTGGCAACATCGGCGGGAAGGAATTTTTCAACAGGCGGGTAGCGATTTCGCAACAAAGATCGCTGAGACCTCGTGATGCAGGACCGAGGCCAGCGCAAGGTCAGAGAGCGGCGAGTATCCCGGACTAATGACGATGATAACGATGTGCGTGCGGAAGGCCCTGCTCTGTTCCGCGATACACCTCACAACACAGCCGCCAGCTGATCACAAGAAAGGAGGCGATCAGGATGACACTGATTACGGTCATACGCCCTGCTTTGGTGTTTTTCTCTTGGTCATACACAAATGATTTCAGAAATGCAGCATACTCACTGGTCAATTTGGATCAAGTGGGCTTTTGCAGGCGAAAGTGGATGGTTGATCTAGCCAGGCGATCGCAGTCAAAAAACCGGCCAACAACTCTGATGGCAATGTTTTCAACAGCGATGCTAGCTAAGACCGTCACAGCTTCAGGAACTCAAATGCACCGACTCCAACTCCGGGATGCACCGGGAGTTTTGCAGGGATTTGACCGCATCTTCAGCCGTGAATTTCCCCATAATCAGTGCCAGCTTACGGTTGGTCGTCATTTGGATTGGTGTCGGATCAATCCGCTGTACGTATTCGGGAGCGCGAGTACCGCCTCGGTTCACTTTCACAACAAATTTGATGGTTTCCATAGTTTATGTCCTTGGTGGAGATGTGAACAATCAGCGTTTCATTTCTGACATCGCGGACACCACTGCTATGAAAGGCTTGCCACATTCCAAGCAACTTGCCTTTAATCGAGAAGTGATCAATCCGCAAGACGGGCACATCCTTAGTAATTGAAACCCGGCGGTCTGCGGTTTCAGCTTGCGCATCCGGTAGAGCAGCACGATCGTAAAGAGCAGGGTGAGAAGACCGAAGGAAATACTAGTTGCGTTCATAAAAGCGACCCTTGTTGGCGAGGTCTGCAGCAAACGGGCTGGGCAGGCCACTCACTCGTTGAAAAGCCTAAGGTGGGAGAACTTCAGATGGACTGGCTTAGGTCAGAAGACCTGAAAGAGGAGAAAACGCAACCTCCTCAATCATCATTATAGCATTCCGTGCATTCTGTAGTTACCAGAAGTGGCGAGGCGTACCATTGTGCATGCACCGAATGAATCCAGAATACGTCGACCCTGACACCTTAAATCTTTACGATGCGCTCCTGCGGCAAGAGCCAGACCAAGAAGATGACGAAGCGGAAGACGACGACGAAGAAGATGACGATAACGCACACAACGAAGACGGCTACTCAGAGTAACCATCAACTCTAATAATTGGCCGCCCTGATTGGCTGGAAGCGCTGTCTGGGCCAGACCAGCGCAATAGACACGATGTGAGCTATCTTGCTCAGACGCTCCCAGCTAGAAGTGTCATTCTAAATTATCTTCTGAGTGTGCAGACGGAGCCGCGAGGGCTGAATCGCAGTTCCTACCTCTAGGTCGCTGAGGTCGTGTCCTGATCAGGTCACCTGCGGCGACCACATCCAGCGAATCAGTGCTCTTCATCCGTGTGCGTGCCGCCAAACCTTGCGGTGAACACAAGTCCACTTCTAAGTGGTTCCCGAAAATCGAATTCAGGGCAACGCCTCCAGGCGGATGAGGGTCGTAGCCGAAAACAAGGAAGGTCAAAGCTCATGCCTTTACTTCAAATTCTGGAAGTTCTCATCGTGGTGGGTGTCCTGCTGTGGCTGGTGAATCGCTTCATTCCCATGCAGGGATCCATCAAGTCCATTCTCAACGGCGTGGTGATCATTGCCGTGGTGTTGTGGCTTCTGAACGCATTCGGGCTTTTTCACTCGCTGTCCCGGATCCACGTCGGAACTTTGCTGATCCCGTAGGGCAGGTCAGCCATAACTCTGAGCGCGTCAGACAAATCTATTAGCCAAGTGCGGCAGGCATCTGCCTCCAGGAGTCCATCTTGAAAGCAAAGCTGTTATTAGCAGCAGGAATCACCCTCAGTTTGAGTGCGTTTGCTCAAACCAATTCTCAAAACCTAACCGTCGAGCCGATGAGTACGGCGCCCACGTTCCGCGTGACCGTGATCAGCCGCAGCGTGCGGGCGGTCAACTATCAGCATCGCAGCGGAAGCTCGAAGCTCGATTTTGCCGGCACCGACTTGATGCCCTCCGCGAATGGCGTAGCCGAAGTAAACAGCAAGCGTGGATCCATTGCGATCGAAGCGGAATTCGGCAATCTACAAAAGCCGACGACGTTCGGCAATGAATATTTGACCTATGTCCTCTGGGCGATCTCACCCGAAGGCCGCGCTGTCAATTTGGGCGAAGTCCTGATTGGCGGTAACCATCGCAGCAAGCTCAACGTGACCACCGACCTTCAGGCATTCGCGCTGATCGTGACCGCGGAACCTTACTATGCGGTCCGCCAGCCGAGCAATGCGGTGATTCTCGAGAACGTAGTTCGCGAAGATACTAAGGGAACAACCGAAGCAGTCAATGCTAAATACGAGTTGATGGAACGTGGCGGCTACATCCCCACCGGCTACAAGTTCGACCGAGTGGTCCTGAATGCCAAGTTGCCATTGGAATTCTTCGAAGCGCGGAATGCACTTCGCATCGCTCAATCCGAGGGCGCCGAGCAGTACGCACCGGACAGTTATCAGCATGCCGTTAAGCTGATGGATAGTGCGGACGGCCAAGCCACTACCAAGCATATCGACAAAAAGCCCCTGATCGCGATCTCCCGCGAGGCTGTGCAGACTGCGGAAGATGCACGCGCAATTGCGGTTAAGAAAATGGACGACGTCCGTCTGGCAAGTGAACGTCAGGCTTCCGCGGATGCACAAGCGAAGACGCAGGACGAGGCGGATGACGCGATTCGGCAAAAAGAGCAAGCCCAGTACGACGAGGCGAGGGCCCGCACAGCAGCAGCCCAAGCTGAATCCGACGCGGCACGGGCACAGGCCGCCAAGGCACAGGCAGAATCTGACACCGTGAATGCGAAAGCCGCCAGAGCTCAGGCCGAAACTGACTCGGCAAGGGCCCGCAACGACGCCGCTGACGCACAAGCTGCCAGCGCGAAGTCGCAATCAGAGATGGCCGCCGGCCAGGCTTCCTCAGCAATCGCCCTCTCGGCAGCGAAGGCCGATGCGGACCAATCTCGCTTGGCGGCACAGCAGGCGCAGTTGAACGTGCAACAGGCGGAAACCGACAAGGCGGTTATGCGGGCGAAGTTATCCGAGCAGCTGAATTCCATTCTTCAGACTCGCGATAGCGCACGCGGCCTCATCGTCAGCATGTCCGATGTGCTGTTTGACACCGGGAAATACACGTTAAAGCCGGGAGCCCGCGAGAAACTGGCGAAGGTCGCTGGTATTCTGCTCTCCTATCCGGGCCTGAACATCGAAGTTGGTGGTTACACGGATAATATCGGCGGCGATGCCATGAACCAAACGCTGTCTGAGAATCGTGCTGGATCTGTGCGCGACTACCTTGTGCAACAAGGCGTCTCGACGAATTCAGTTTCGGCCAGAGGCTTCGGTAACAGCTTGCCAGTATCCTCCAACGACAACTCTGCTGGTCGGCAGCAGAACCGGAGAGTGGAACTTCTCGTGTCTGGCGAAGCCATCGGCAACCCGGTGAACGCGACAACTGGAAGCCTGCGCTAGCATGCGCAGGTCATCGGAAAGGAACCGAGGTACCACATATGAACGCAATTAAAATCACCAGCACAGCCATTCTGTCTTTGCTTCTCGGAATCGCTGCGCCTGCTTACGCACAGCACGAGCAGCAGGACCAAAAGCAAGACCACCCCGAGCAGCAACAGAGTAAGCACGAGCAAGCCAAACCCCAACAAGAGCACGGTCAGCAACAACAGCAGCAGCAGGACCAGAAGCAACAGCATGCCCAGCAACAGCAGCAGCAGGACCAGAGACAACAGCATGCCCAGCAACAGCAGCAGCAGGACCAGAAGCAACAGCATGCCCAGCAACAGCAGCAGCAGGACCGCAACAAGCAGCAGCATGCTCAACAGCAGCAGCAGGACCAGAAGCAACAGCATGCCCAGCAACAGCAGCAGCAGGACCAGAAGCAACAGCATGCCCAGCAACAACAGCCGCAGCAGAACCAGAAGCAACAGCATACCCAGCAACAGCAGCAGCAGGACCAGAAGGAACAGCATGCCCAGCAACAGCAGCGGGGCAACGAACATCCGCAACGCACACAGGAAGAGCAGCGCGTCCAGCAGAGCGCATGGCAAGATCATCGCTCACAACACTGGAACTCAGACCACCGCAACTGGCAACAGCGTGGCGGCTACAACGGCTACCGCATGCCCGACGACCGCTATCGCGGATACTTTGGTCAGGACCATGGGTTCCGCATCTACGGCCTGCCATTTCTAGTTGTTGATGGGTACCCACGCTTCCAATATGAGGGCTACTGGATAAGTCTGGTTGACCCATGGCCGGAAGCTTGGGGCAATGATTGGTATGACAATGACGACGTTTACGTCACCTACGCCGACAACGGCTATTACTTATACAACCGCAGGTATCCCAACGTCGGAATTGCGATCAGCATCTCGATGTAGCGGTGAACGTGGTGCAGCCTCGGGAGAGGCTGTACCCCTCATGAATACTCGACAAGGAGCAAATCATGCTCGGATCCATATTGATCGTTATCCTGGTATTAGCACTTCTCGGGGCGCTGCCCCGGTGGTCGCACAGCAGAACCTGGGGTTATGCCCCGACCGGAGGAGTAGGGTTAATTCTCCTGGTTGTTGTCGTTCTCCTGGTTCTCGGACGCATTTAAGCCATGTGGCACACCTCCATTATGTCGACAGGCGCCAACGTCGGTAGTTGGCGCCAGTTTGCCATGCGCATAGGGACAGTGCTTCTTATCGTGCTCATGTCCTGTAGTAGCTCATCCGCATACTCCGTTTTGACGCACGAGGAGATCGTGGACCTGCTCTGGACCGATCAAATCAGGCCCCTCCTGCTCAAGCAATATCCGGGACTGACGGAAGATCAGATCACAGAAGCCCACGCCTACGCCTACGGAGGCGCGGTCATCCAGGATCTCGGCTACTACCCCTTCGGCACCAGAGAATTCAGTGACCTGGTGCATTACGTCCGCAGCGGAGACTTTGTTCGTCAGCTGCTGATCGAGAGCCAGGATGTCAACGAGTACGCATTCGCCCTGGGAGCCCTGTCGCACTACGCGTCGGACATTGCCGGCCACCCGGCCGTCAACCAATCTGTCGCCATCCAATATCCGAAGCTACGGGCGAAGTATGGCAAGTCCGTTCGGTATGCGCAGGACAAAACGGCCCATCTGAAAACGGAGTTCGGCTTCGACACGGTGCAGGTTGCGAAGAATCGTTATGCGTCGCAGCAGTATCACGATTTCATCGGATTCCAGGTGTCCAAATCTTTGCTGGAGCGGGTCTTTCCGGTTGTGTACGGATTGGAGTTGAAAGACGTGCTTGCCCACGAGGACATGGCGGTGGGTTCATATCGCTTCGCAGTCAGCCGGCTAATTCCGCAAATGACGAAAGTCGCACTGCAAACCCATAAGAAAGACCTGATGCGTGAGACGCCGAATTTTGCCAAGCGGAAGTTCCTGTACCGGCTTTCCCGATCCAACTACGAGAAAGAGTGGGGGAAAGACTACGTGAAGCCGGGCGTGGGCACGCGGATCTTGTCAGCGCTCCTGCGCTACATGCCGAAAATTGGTCCCTTCAAAGGGTTGGCATTCAACAACCCGACTCCGCAAACTGAGGACCTGTATATCAAGAGCATCAATACGACCGTCGATCAGTACCGGGCATTTCTCGAAGAGGTGCGCACTGACACACTGGTGCTCGCTAACTGCGATTTTGATACTGGCCAACCGACCAAAGCGGCAGAATACTCGCTGACTGACGTTACCTACGCCAAGTTGCTAGCCAGACTGGCAGACCACAAGTTCGATCGGGCGTCGCCGGAGTTGCGCGACAACATCCTGCAGTTCTATGCCGACCTCTCAGCGCCGATCGAGACGAAGAAGGACGAGGTTCGCTGGCAAGCCGTGCTGACCGAGTTGGACCAGTTGAAGGCCGTGGCGCCGGTTCCGACTGTCGCAGACAGCCTCGCACAGTGATCTCCCGTGCGTTTACTTCACTTCAAGAACGCTGCGGTCAACGTGGTTCGCGACATGGAAAAGAATCACACCATGGCGTTTGCCGCGGCGCTGGCATACTACTTCGTTCTTGCCCTGTTCCCTTTTCTTATTCTCCTTTCCCTGGTTGTTGCCCATCTGCCGCTTCCGGACTTCTTTAGCCAGGTCATGGGGCTCATTGCACAAGTGGTCCCGGCCGCCGGTATGGGCCCGCTTAGGAATTTGATTAAGGACACAATCTCGTCCACTCACAGCAGTGTGCTGACCTTCGGCATTCTGTTGACGCTGTGGTCCGCATCGAGCGGGTTTACTGCTCTGATCGACGCCCTTAACACTGCGTGCGATGTGTCTGAGACGAGGCGCTATTGGAAGACGCGTAGCCTTGCAATCGGTCTTACGTTCTCGGTCGGATGTCTGCTCATCATGGCCCTCGGTCTGCTGCTTGTGGGCCCCAGCCTAAGCGCAAAGCTGACCGAAGCATTCGGAATGCGACATCTCTGGCCGTATGTTCGATGGGCGGTCGCAATTGGGTGTACGGTTCTCGCGGTTGAGCTTCTCTACTTCGTTGCACCGAATGTGAAGTACAAATTCGTGAGCACGCTGCCCGGAGCGTTAATCGCCGTAGGCGGCTGGATCGGATTGACTTACCTGCTGGGAATCTATTTCCAGGACTTTTCCGCGTACAGCAAGGGTTATGGCAGCCTGGGGGTAGCGCTCGCATTCGGCATTTGGCTCTACTGGACCGGCTTCCTAGTCTTGATCGGTGCCCAATTCAATGCAGAACTTTTGCAGAACGCCAGGGGAAGAACAGCTCCTGAAGCCAGACGACCCGCGGAACCTGATTTGGCCGCGTAAAGAGGAGGAAATATGGCAGCCCAGGAGTGGACAGTGAAACAACTAATAGAGGCGCTGAAAAAGTACCCGCCAGACGCGAAGGTTTTCTACGAGATGGGGCCAAACGGCGCCGGCACAATTGGAAAAGCACAATACGTAAAGGCTCGGGGCGAGGACGATCAGTTGGGAGTGCTGCTGGACCGATAGGTCGGCGCGATGGACTTGGCAGAACAGTTTATCGTTTGGCGAGTTTCATTTCCACGGCCTCTGCAGCGGAGAGTTTCCGGTCTCGGTGTGGCTCGGTACGTGGAGCACCGGTATGCAGTTCACACACTTCCCCAACCGCTGCACCACATGTGGTACAAGGCACAGATAGTACTTGTCTCGGAGTGAGTTCCTTAGCCTTCACCACTATTGGGATACTACACTCCGCCGCCGGAATAATGTTCAATAACGCTCACTTTCAACACATTTCTCCAAGCGGAAAGGCACTACTGGGTCTCGAATCCTTTTCTTAATTCCGAGCAAAAGTGACCACTCTTGGTCGTCAGGTTCGTAGAGAATATCAAAGAGTGTACCCCACCCCAGGAGAGCCGATTTGATGGCACGGGCCGCACCAGTCAGGAAAAAAACCGAGTTGGACCCACGGAAATTCCTAGCCACCCTCGGTGAGGATAGGAAAGTCGTGGCTTTTGCCAAGAAAGAAACAATCTTTGCGCAGGGAGACGCAGCTGACACGGTCTTCTACATCCAGAGAGGCAGGGTTCGACTCAGTGTTGTATCCAAGACTGGTAAGGAAGCAACTCTGGGGATGTTGAGCGACAGACAGTTCTTTGGAGAAGGTAGCCTGGCTGGACAATCTCTACGCATGGGGTCTGCAACTGCAATGACGGATTGCGAACTTCTGCGCATTGACAAGAAAGCCATGATGCTTGCGCTTCACCGGGAACACACGTTCTCCGATCTATTCGTAGCCTATTTGTTGGCGCGCAACATCCGATATGAAGAGGATCTGGTTGATCAGCTCTTCAATTCCAGTGAAAAGAGGCTGGCTCGACTTCTGCTTTTGTTTGCTCACTTCGGCAAAGAAGGAGCACCCGAGACTGTAATCCCCAAGATCAGTCAGGAGACGCTCGCAGAAATGATAGGCACCACTCGTTCACGGGTCAGTTTTTTCATGAATCGATTCAGAAAGCTAGGCTTTCTTGACTATGGCGAGAGCGGACTGAAAGTTCATAGTTCACTGCTCAATATCGTTCTCCACGACTAGCGCCCGCAGCCAATAAACAAAGGCTTCCCGACAGCGATGAGCATATCAGGCATTTGCTGGGTCTAGTCCGGCGAGCGGCTCCATTCTAGTCGCCACCAGCACTTCCAACAGTGTTGCCGTGTTACGTACGCTTCCCGAGATGGTGATGAGTGTTTGTGAGACGGCCGGATGTTGTTCCGACAGTGAGTCAAGCCGGTCACTCACGTTGTGGAGTTGCTGAGCTTCGTGCAGGATTGCATTCGAAGGCATGGGGCACGCGGCTTTCTGGCGAACCTAAGGAGAGAGAACTTCAGATGGGCTGACTTAGTTCAGGGAACCTGAAAGAGGAGAAGGTGGTAACCACCCCAACTCCATCTTATCACGTGGGGAGTCTCTCGCAATGAATATTGCACTGCGATTGCGCGTTGATTTGTGTCGGTGAGTCAGTACAGGCATTAGACCTGTACATGCACTAAATTCAGGGCAGCATGGGGAAGAACTCGGCTACTCGCCTTTCGTGGTGTCCCTTACGATCCGAGCGGAGGCGTGGCTGGACCTTCCTCGTCAAGGAACGCTAATGTCCTCCACGGAATAGTACTCAGGGCGAAACCGCGTCCCGTCGGTTTCAATTCTGCGGTGCGGAGATCGCTATCAACGCTGGATATAACAAAATCGCCTTTGTGCCCGAGCGCTACCACGCGGTCACCCTGTTTGGGGATGCGCTTCTTTCGATTGGCCATGCCCACATTTTCCCACGGCCCAGACCCGATTACTACCCCCTGTGGATTTCAGACTTCACTGCCGCCGAAGTCTGGGATTTGACAGCGTCTTCGGCCGTGAATCTTCCCACCATCAGCGCCCGCTTACGGTTGGTTGTCAACTATGTGGCCGGGGTCAGCAGCCTCGCACTGGTCGGGAAGACAGCACTCCTAAGGACTGAGTACAGCGGTTTCTCCCCGATGCCCCAAGGTGCGGAAGAAGGGCGCACAAATCAGCAGCCAGCAAGACGACTGGGCGCAAATTAACTGAGCACTAACTCCTCAATAGTAAACTTTCCATTCCCCTTCTCACGCTCCAACTCATTGAGGCGCTGTTCTGCCTGTTCGCGGGTATCGAATGGGCCCTGATCTGCAAGCCTTTCGCCCAATTCGACAGCATTCCCTTCGTTGACGATATGGCGTATCACGTATGCCATGTGAAACTCCTTCTACTGTGACGATCGTACGCCGGTCCGTACCGCCGAGAATGAGCACTCTTGCTCAGACGAGGTGTTCCGTGCTGTGCTAACGTTCGAGCTTGGAGTCAGAAGGAACAAATCCTGAACTCCTCCGTCGAGTCCCATCTGCGAGTAGGGCCTATGACTGCATTCAGCATGTTCCTGATCGGCTTCTTTCTTCTGATCAGTTGGCTGTTGTGTTTGGAGGCGTATCGCGGAACAGAGCGAGACCCTTCGCACGTACCTCGTCATCATCGTCAGTAGTCCGGATACTGGCCGCGTTGTGACCGAGAGCTCGGATATTTCCCCAAGCGTGGACACTTTCGACCGACTGGCTGGCCACGGCCACCAGAACAGGAAGTGTTGAAACATCGCCCCTCTGACAATGTCGGCGTTGTCAATTTCGACAGTGTTGTCACTTGATGTCAGCTTCCCTGGCCTCACGTGCGGTCGCTGTCTTCACTTCTATGATGTGAATTAGATCCCTGTCCGGATAGATGTAAGCTGCCGCGTGCACGTAGTGTCCTTTGTGACCCTTAAGAAGCTCCGGATTGTCCACCTTCCAGGCTCTTTGCTCGGTTACGAACCTCAATTTCTCGCCATCTTCCAGAACCGTACCCATGATGGTTGTCAGCCGAGCCCCTATGTCGGCCGAAGTCTTCGGTGACTGATTGGGCGCGTCCTGCGAGAGTGCGACGACACCTGGAGCAAAGCACAGACAAAAAACAACAAATAAAAGAGTTTTCAAGGAAAGGAACCTCCCAAGCGATTAGTGCCTCGGCGTTTTGTTAAGAGGGAAGGCGATAACCCGCCTTCCCGCGATTGTGCTCATTGCGCGCTTGCTCATGACTGCCTCGCTTTGGCGGCGGAGACGCATGCCGACTTGTGTTCTTCCAAGTTGCTCTTGGCGCGCTCCATATCGACGTTCTTTTGGGCCGCGAGCTCCGTGCTGACTTGATAATAGGCAGCGGAACGGGCCTCGAAGTACTTGCTGCGCTTGTAGTCAAGAGTTCGTTCCAGATCCTTGCAAATTAAGCAGGTCATAGTTAACCCTCCAGCCTATCCTCAGACCCAAGGATGCCAGTCGCTGTGCAACTTTTATCGCTTCTGTTTGAGGAACTCCCTCTCGGCGCGGAACCAGTCTTGTTCTTCTTGGCCGGGTTCGCGGCCACGACTCTCGTACAGTTCATAGGCCCGCTGCCTTATCAGGTCCTGTGGCGGCGCAGTGTTTGGCATCATCGCCAACTTGATGGACGAGTCTTTCGGTGTGACGGCAACGTTTGGCTTCGATTGCTTGAGAGCCTTGGGATCGAACATAGGGATACCTCCTGAGCGCGTGTACTAAGAGGGATTTACTTCAGATGAACTGCCTTAGTTCAGAGGACCTGAAAGAGGAGAGGAACTGCTCACTCACTTACAAGCCTACGCTGAACCTTGCTGCGTGTCCAGGGTGGGGGTGACCCCTTACGGTTGGCTTCGATCCTATTGTGGATGGGGTAAGATCATCGACTTTTTACTCATTGGCCCGAATCGCGACTGGGGTCCCCGTCGTTCCCCAAAATATGTGTGACTTCCTTCGATCTAATCAGTTTAACCTGCCCCGTTTGATCACAAGGCGAGACCTGAAGTAAGAGCAAGCGGCGGGTGCCGAGGTATCCACGTTCGGACGCCTTTGGTCTACCCACATACAGCGCGCTCGCACCAGTTGCGAGAGTGGCAGCGGCTACGCTGCCGCTGGCGTTCTCATGGTGTTCATGTAGCTGTCCATCGATTGGGTCAACTGCGCATCCACCTCGTCCGCGATCGTCATGACATCGGGTAAAAGCAGGCTGAAATCCAGAAAGCTCAAATTGCTCTGCAACGTGCCGAACAGGGTCACCTGGAGTATCCGTGATTCGTGCACCAGCATCGCGGGAGTGTAGCCTTGTTTATATCGCAGCTTGCCATGAGCGATGGCGGCCGCCGATGAGGCGGCCTCTCTATCCTTCGTAGTCGCACTGAGCTTGCTCAGGCGGACAACCAAGTCTTCGACCAGTTTCGGAAGATGTCCGGTACGGTCCTCGTCGCTGAGCAGAACGTGGTTGAGTTCTTCACTCCGTTTTGCTCGAACCAACCACTCTTCGACGACACTGGCAATACAGCGCTGCAATATCTCGGCCACTCTCTCCTTTTTCAGCTGGACGGTAGGTTTGCGGTTAAGCACTTTTTCCCGGACGAGGTCCGCCAGCTTCCCAACCGCGAACGGTTTCACGATGATTTCATCCGCCTGCAGCAGGATCGCGGCCATGGCGCTCTGCACATCGGGGTAGCCGCTCACCAGCAGTGTTAGCGCATTGGGTTGGGAATGCCGCATTGCGGTAACAACTGTAAATCCGTCGCCCGGGTTGGGCATGTGCAGATCCGTGATGAGCACGTCGAAGCTCTCCGTGGCGATATGTCTTAGAGCATCGGTCACGCTGGCAGCAGAGACCACGTTAAACCCTTTGTGTTCAAGAGTCACAGTCATCATGTTGCGAACGGCATCGTCATCATCCACAAGCAGGATCTTGTGGACAGCGGGAAGTTCGGTCGGAGTCATACTGCACCGCCTCTCGTGACGAACAAAATATAAGTGTCACTCAGGTTCATTTTCGGAAGTGTATAAAAGTGAACAGTCATTGAATTCGTTAATGAGGTAAGTTATTGGCACTGTATGTTCGACGTGGTCATGGGTTAGCGGACTGGTCACCCACCATTTGACCCTCACGACCGCGCGACCACAACGCATTTAGCACGTTTCACGCCGGACTCATTTGAGCCCGGCATTTCTGTGCCCGGCGAAACGAAGTCTCGACCGCTGCCTGATCAGACCGTATCAGCGCCCAGACTCTCATCGCACTGTTTTTTTTGCTCAGGTTCCGACGTCATCGAAATGAAGAGGGTTCGTCAGAGTATTGCTACGTCGGCTCAAACTACGAAGGAGGGACCATGTCACAAACGGTATTGGACAGAGCGACCGAACGCATCGCTGAATCAGCTCGCCAGGCTTCCCGCGCCACCAGTGCGGTCGCCGATGCAATAATCGGGGATGGCGTCGGAGTAGTGAAGCGTGCCGCAAAACAGGGCGGCGATGCTGCTGAAGAATTCCTGAATGACACAACTCAGCGCATCCAGCGACACCCGGTGCTAACGGTGGCGGCCACATTTGCAGTAGGCTTCACCGCGGGAGCCTTTATCGGCTGGATGATCAAACGAAGATAGCACACGGTAGAAAACAAGACTGCTTTTCGGGTGACGCGCCAGCCTACTCCGCCATAGTGAGGATTCGCACGGGTCCTTCCTCGGCCGTCATGCGTCATACGAACGCGGAGGGAGGCATTCACATCCGCGCAATTGCGTGATCGCAGGCAATAATTGGCTGGCCAGCCGATCTTTGGCTATAAACGCGTCCACCCACTTCAAGGCCTGCTCAGGGACATCCACCGCTCCCGATAGCATGATGATTGGCGCTTGCGGTCGGAGCCGTCTCATTGCGATTGCAACTTCGTGTCCGTTCATCTCGGGCATGATGTAGTCGACGATTACAAGGTCAACGGAGTGCATCGAGGCTAGTTCTAGGCCCCTGCTACCAGTTGCAGCGGTCAGAACGGTATACCCAAAGCTCTCAAGGAACGATTTCTCGCATTCCAGCACGTCCTCATTATCGTCGATACAAAGAAGTACCGCCGGTTTGAGTTCCGGATGAGTCGATGGGGGCATGGCTCCACCTTCAATATCCCCATTTTCAATATTTGGAACCAGGAAGCTGTTCAAAATTGCTCATCTTATGCCCTTTTGCGACAGCGCCTTGGGCAATAACCGTCGAACCGATACGACAATGGTCACCTTGCCGTGGAACACACGTTCAATCGTTCAATCTGACCCCACCCTTCTGGTGTATTGGGAGTTGCACTGGAGAACAACCTAGTCGTGCAGAACTACATTGAGCAGCGAGCTGTGGACTTGCAACCCGCCATTGTAGTGAATGAAGCCCAGTTTTCTAAACCGGTTCATGAAGAAGCTGACCCGCGAGCGGGTTGTGCCGATCATTTCCGCCAGCATCTCCTGACTGATCTTGGGGATTACAGTCTCGGGTGTCCCTTCCTTGCCAAAATGGGCGAGCAGCAAAAGGATCCGGGCCAGCCTCTTTTCGCTGGAATTGAAAAGCTGATCAACCAGATCTGCTTCGTAACGGATGTTCCGCCCCAACAAATAAGCCACGAACAGATCGGAAAATTCGTGTTCCCGATGAAGCGCTTCCATCATGGCTTTCTTGTCGATTCGGATGACGACGCAATCCGTCATTGTAGTTGCAGACGACATGCGAACGACCTGTCCGGCAAGACTCCCTTCTCCGAAAAAGTCTCCTTCACCCAATATGCCGATCGTCGCTTCCTTGCCCGCCTTCGAGACCACCGTGAGTCTAACTTTGCCCTTCTGAAGATAGAACACCGCATCGGCAGCATCCCCTTGCGCAAAGATTCCTTGTTTCGCTAGAAAAAGCGCAGAGTTCCTGCCCTGGCCGATGGTCGCAAGAAAAGTATTGGGGTCGAACTCGCGGGCCTTCTTGGCCACAGTTTTGGGAGTCATGGGCACCCCCTCGGGGAATCGCCGGCAACTTTCCGAGAGTCTCCGGTCAGCGTTTCCATCCAGTCTCGACACTAGCACTGTCCCGTTCATACGGGTGAATTCTTAGCAAGTTTCAGTGCAATGCAGACAATTCATCTCCTTGAAAATATTAACGTTAGATGCCGGGGTGTGGGCGATCGTTAGGGCTAGCATAGATTTTTAGTTGCAGGGAACGATTCTTTACGATACGATTTCTCGCCTACGGATAGGATAGCCGATGAAAGGAGGCCACCCATGGGACGCAACGGAAACGACACCCATTATGCGGCGCTGAATCGATCCGATGTTCCGCAAGGTCGTAAAGGAAAACATCGGAAGGCGGTGGCGGATATTTTGGGTGACCTTTCCAAGCTGAACGCCAAGCAGGCGATCAAGATTCCGCTCAGCAGTCTGAATGGCGAGAAGATGCAGAATCTTCGCTCTGCCTTGAATCGCGTAACGCGAGAGAGAGATATCCCCGTGGAAACGTCGAGCGACGAGAAATACCTGTACGTTTGGCGCGCCGACCCGCCCAAGAATACACGAGCCGCCGAGTAGCAGGACCACTGCGCAAGAGCGGGTAGTTCAGCGTCATCCTTGCTCGCCACCATCCACCCTTCAAATAGCGCAGCCGCGAGTCGTGGCTCGCTTTGCCCGCTTCGCCTCCTTGAATACTGGGTCAATCCCTGTCTAAATCTCTTCTTCTCGTCTGGCAGCTCGACATGAGCCGTTCTGCACAGTATTGCCAGGGCAGGTGAGCGAACCTATTACCGGTGTGCAAAGTGAGGAGAAGGAATGTTCTTAGCCAGCAAGGTCGCGTGGGCCGGCATTGTGTTCCTGCTCCTGGCGACCGGGATCTCGGGACCACGCACGACGCCGCTGACTTCAGGAGTGGACATCAGCAACGCAGGGCCAGCGGTCCCGCATCGGAACGATGTAATGAGCATGCAGCAAACTCTGCTGGACAAAGGACACTACCGCGGGAAAGTGGATGGCGTGTTCGGTCTGCGGACTCGCGCCAGTATTCGCGCGTATCAGAAGGCTGAGAGTCTGCCAGTCACAGGCCATCTTGATAAAGAGACGGCCGGCAGACTCGGAGTCGGACCTGAGGTTCGCCAGGAGGCCCGCTCCGTTACCACGCAAGACAAGCCCCCGGCAGGGACAAAGTGGGCCAAAGGTTCGGGGCCTGCCCGCAAGCCACTACAGACGCCAGTCAAGAAATGGACCACTCCTCAAAACTGACTGCAGACCACGAGAAGGCACTTCAACCCCGAAGACGAAAAACGGTCGGCAGTTCCGCGTGAGCATATTTGCTCAGACCTCCTCACACCTGATTTGCTAAGGTCGAAATTGACCTGATGCGCCCAGCTATCTACGCGGATCTGCGCGAGTGTAAACACAGCGCGAACCAGATGCTGGCGCACAGGCAACGGAAAAGAGGCTGTTCAATGAAGAAGATCATGTTTGTACTTGCGATGTCTGCTCTCGGCACGCTGTGCTGGGCAGGGTCGGCACGGGAAGACGCCACCGATCGGCTGGACAACGCAACGACAGTGTTACACGAAATTATGGGAATGCCTGACAAGGGAATTCCGGAAGAAGTGCTGGAGCACGCCAAGTGCATCGCCGTTGTGCCGCACATGGTCAAGGGCGGGTTTGTGTTCGGTGGTAAGGGAGGCAAAGGCGTAGCCACCTGCCGCACGGCGAATGGCTGGAGCGCGCCGGCGTTTATCACCATTTCGGGCGGAAGCTGGGGTCTGCAGATCGGTGTAGAAGCGGTGGACGTGGTACTGGTCATTCAGAATGAAAAGGGGATGCAAAAGCTGCTCGAGAGTAATTTCCAGGTTGGAGCGGATGCTTCGGCAGCGGCAGGTCCAGTTGGACGGCACGCCGAGGCCGGTACGGATTGGAAGATGGATACAGAGATCCTGACCTACTCCCGTGCCAAGGGTGCATTCGCTGGGCTCACGTTAGAGGGTGCATCGATCCGGCAAGACAATGATTCCCGGCACGCGATTTATGGGCACAATGCCACAACTCGGGCTTTGCTCTTGGGCAAAGTGACAGTTCCAGCAGTAGCCCAGCCCTTCCTTGCAGAAGTTCGCGGAGCGAAAGCCCAAGCCGTAGCCGAAGGGAAAGCTGAAGCGAAAGCGGACGCTAAGGAGAAAGATAAGAAGTAAGGGTTCGTGTGAACGGGAACAAGATGCTGATGACGCGACTGTGCCGCTGCTCGAACATCCTAAATTCGGCTGAATAGCCAGCAGCGGCACCGGAAATCTGCAGAAGTGTTCACTCGCCGACGTCGGATGAGATTCATATTTAGGTGCTCGCAAATGAGCATTGGAGGTCACCATGCTTTGGACCGTTTTGATCGTTCTTCTGATTCTATGGCTTCTGGGCTTCACTCTGCATATCGGTGGAGGCCTGATCCACTTGCTTCTGGTTGTAGGACTGATAGTTCTGGTCATCAACCTGGTGAGCGGACGGCGAAGCGCGATTTGAAGAAGGCAGATGCGATTGCTGGCCCCTGAGGCACCGGCGTATGGCCGCTACTTGACGGTCATACATCCTGCTTGACGTCATCTTGTCGCAGTCCTGGGCTTCCCAGTCCCTTCGCTAAAAAAGCTAAGACGGTAGCGAACCCAAAAGCTAGATCCCTCGAAGGAGAATCGATGTCAAAAACTTGGGAGCATTACCATCACGCTGCCCGTCACCATGAGCAAGCGGCCTACCATTATAAGGAGGCGGCGAAATACGACCAGGCCGAGGATCACGAAAAGGCCGCGCACCACGCATATCTTGCCCACGGTCACAATCAACATGCAATTCATCAGGACGCCGAAGCCGCGAAACTGCACGCCGAGCAGTGCGGCACGCTGGCAACGCCTGCATCAGAGCAAGGAGCCAAGAAGAGCGCCGCCTGAGAGTCGCTCATTCTGGTGTCCACGCCCAATGGGTTGGGATTGCCGTATATCAACCTGTCGGCCGTCAGCAATTCCGTGATGACGCTGGGCGCCTTTTCGCAAAGGAACTCTCGGCGACGCGCGCGCGCGTCACTAGGGCCGTATCTCCGAGGTCGAGGTTTACTACAAATACAGAACGCATTAACGCTGGCTCGCAAACCCAAAGGAGGGTGCCATGTCACAAACCCTAGTTGAAAAAGCGGCTGAACACATTGCCGAATCAGCTCACCAGACATCTTGTGCCACCAGCGCGGTTGCCGATGCAATAGAGGACGGCCTGGGTATAGCGAGGCGTGCCGCAAAGCGTGGCGGCGATGCTGCCGAAGAATTCTTGGACGACACGACTCAGCGCATCCAGCGACACCCGGTACTGACGGTTGCGACGACTTTTGTGGCGGGCGTCACTGCAGGGGCGCTTATCGGATGGATGATGAAACGAAGGTAGATTGGATGTCGGTCGCTCCACGAGGTGTAGATAAAGGTCGTCGCTTATGCTGATCCGTCGCGGGACAACTCTAATAGCGGTGGGAATCGCCGTAATATGTTTTCTCACACTCATTTTCGTCGTACCCGCTCTCCTTAACCTGGATCGCTACCGACCCAAGGTGATTTCCTATCTCCAAGAAAAAACTGGAAAGCAAGTTGAAATCGGGCGGCTGGCACTCACATTTTTTCCTGTAACGATTCACGTTGATCATATCGGCATTAAGAATCCTCCGATATTTCCGGCTGGCTATGTTGTTCAGGTGACGCGGATCGATGCCGAACTTAGCGTCGGGGCGCTCCTGCATCGGCACGTGGTCATCAAGTCCCTTGTAATGGAGGACGCGGTCTTGAATCTGACTTCGGATCCCGATGGCCCGTGGAACTTCGAGAACCCTCAATCAAAACTTTCCGCGAATACCTTTTTGCTCGGCCCCATTTCGAGCGTTAAAATTAAGCGGGCAACGGTGATTGCGTCGAATCTCTTGCCCTCGGATGCGGCAGGTCCAATTTTCTTCGAAGCTCACGATATCTCCTGCGATCTGGAGCAGGTGAACCTGGCCGGGATTATCGATCCTTCTTCTTCCTCGATGGACGGCCAAGGCAGGCTGAAGGCAGATCTTCTGCGCTTCGGGGCCATCGAGGCAAGAAATCTGGACTCCAAACTGCGGTTGGAGTCGAGGCATGTCTTCCTTACGGATGTCAAAGCGGAAATTTATGGCGGGAGTGCCGCGGGTGGCCTCTCCTTCGACTTGTCGGCGAAGAACACAACCTTCAAGACCAATGGACGATTGAGCGGAATCAATCTGGCTCAACTCCTGGCGGCCTTCCCAAACGGCGGCGGAAAGATGTCCGGAAAAATGGAAGGAGACATGAGGTTAGAGGGAGAAATCGCACATTCGCTACGTCCGCTGGAGGGAATCCGCGGAACCGGCCACCTGACGGTGCGTAACGGTCAGGTGCCGAGTCTCAAGCTCAACGCAAATTTGATGAAGTTGGCGCACTTCAACGATCTTGGCCCAGCCAAGAACGATCCTTCCTCATTTAACTTGATAACAACCGATCTGGAGCTGCGCGATCAGCGGATTTCGAGCAGGGCGATAGACATTGACGGCTACGGAGTCGATGTGGACGGGTCGGGCACTATCAGCGTCTCAGGCTCTGATGCGTTGAACTATCGCGGGCTGGCCGAGATTACAACCAAGGAGAGCTTCTTCACCAACACCATCGCCCGGATGTCCGGAGCCACACTAAAAGACGGTAAATTGCAGTTTCCATTTCGGATCGGCGGAACGATCGATAGCCCCGTATTCTCCAAGGGCAAGGGCGATAAGGACGTAGACGCCGTGCAAAATCATCGCTGAGCGATGCGGAACCGTCTCGTTAGCCGCTTGGCTCAGCAGCCTACGCGCTCTTCCAAGAACAACTGAGTCTCTGCATGGCGGACACCCCGGTTCCGGAAAGTTGGATCCGTCTGCATGTGGTCGACGGCCATCGGACTGCCGCGCAGAACATTCGTCGGTGCCCAATCGTCGTTCAATCCCATCAACAAGGAGTGTTCGCCATTTGATCCGGCAGGAGTTCCAGGCCCTTTCTGAATTTTCGCGATGTGAGAACAGGCAGCCAACTCAAAAATCGTCGGCGAGCTGAGGAGATTGAGGCGGATTGGCGTCTGGCTGGTCCTTCGCTGTCCTCAATTTTTGTCGTCCTGAGCGCAAAGTTTGGCCTTTGGAAAACGCATCAATACGCGGCAATACGTTTCGGCGCCAAAAGCTGCGCAAACCTGCGAATAACGGTGCGGGATCGGTGGCCTTTTTGCATCTCTTGAGTTCAAACCAGCGGAGGTAGTTGCGGACGACGCTGCTCATGGTCATCTGCATCGCCGCTGAGAAGTTGCGCTCCGCCATTTGCTGTTGTTGTTCCGGAGACTGCAATATCTGAACGAGTTTGTCGGCAAGATCCACGGCATCCCCGACTTTGTAGAAATTGATCGCCATATCCTCGTCCGCGGCCATGTCGCGAAAATCGGCGATATCGGCACACACGATGGGAACTCCGTACTCACAAGCCTGATGGGCCGGGCCACTCGACCCGGTTGCGGAATCGTACGGCATAACCACGACCGTGGATGTCTGGAAGAGGTCAGGAATTGCTTCTTCTGGAACATATCCGCGGAACTCGACACCCGAGCCCGGGCTGAGTGACTCGCGCATCGACTCCCAATACCTCGGTTTCGTGTGATGATTGGCCCCCGCGATGATCAGCTTGGCACTTGGCACTTTTCTCAAAACAGCGGGAAAAGCGTCCATCAGAGTCTCCAGCCGCTTGTAGGTTCCCCAGTGTCCAATGGCCAGAATTCGCTGTTCCGGATTGTTCCGCTTCGTGAAGTCCGGAGGGCTAGGAGAAGGTGCGAACGTCCCGTGCGTACTTAGCAGGACGTTTTGAGCGGAGTACTTCTCAACCAGAGTACGCCGGTACCCTGAGAGTAATACGGACACCGAATTTGCCTTTAGTAAGGTCCTGGTGGCCATCTCCGAGGCTAAACGAAACATTCTTACCTGGCGCACTCCAGCGGTAGCAAGATCCACATGTTCAATGATGTGGTGGAGCGTGATATGAGTGTAGTAGCCGAGAAGTCGAGACAGAGCCGGTGTAGACAACCCCGCAAAGGCCGCAAGTGGGTGTTCTGGCGTTCCGAAACTCGAGAATACGAGGTTGAACCACACCACATCCGGCTTCAATTTGCGGATGGTGTTTAACAACCGCACTGGAGTTGCAAGGCTGTTGAATTTCCAGCAGCGGATTACGTTGAAGCCTGGAGGTTCCGGCAGTTGTGGACCGTTTAACGTTTCTCCGTTTTCGTCCGTAGCGAATTCATAGTCGGTCAGTTCGTCTGCGAGAATGGTCAGACTGATGTCTGGATTGCGCTGTATTTCTCCCGCGAGGTAGAACGCGTACTCATTCAGCTGGCGCGCGCTGGGAGGAAAGGTCGCAACTAGACAAATCTTCATCGACTTCCACTCTAAAACAAGCTAATGCTTAAGTAAGGTCTAAATTGCTCATTCGTCCCACCTGCGAAATTAGAAAACGTCTCCTGTTGCATACCGGCCGAAAACCGAATCGGGTATTGAAGGTCAACTTCCCTGCCATCGTCCTTAAACGCGCGGTGGACTGGCATTGCATAGGAGATGGCGAAGCCGCTCTGGACCGCGTCGTAAACGTGCGCACCCATATTCCGGGAATAGGCGACTGAGGCCTGCATGCTCCAGTTGCGCGTTGGGGCAAACTGAACGCTTCCGGCCGGGCGCAGTGCCTGCGCAATCGCG
Source organism: uncultured Acidobacteriota bacterium (assembly GCA_963836945.1). Taxonomy (GTDB): domain Bacteria; phylum Acidobacteriota; class Terriglobia; order Terriglobales; family Acidobacteriaceae; genus Sulfotelmatobacter. The sequence continues at coordinate 84,625 of CAWILL010000008.1, read as the reverse complement.
TAGTTGTATCCGGAGATACGCCAAGCCCGGAGGTGTTCTGCGACGACGGTGAAGTTGAGCCGACGGGAAATCTGTCGCTGGACGCCGAGATAAGCAGAAGTGTAGTAATTCTCGTTGATGACGGGAGAGAACTGCTGGTCCGCCGCTCCCCACCCGGTCACCAAGGCAGTTTTTCCCCACGGCCGCCCGACGCGGAAATTGAGCGCGCCGGCCAGTTCCCGAGAATGTTGCCTGCTCTCCGTAAATGGTCCAGTCTCACGAATAGCAAAACCGCTCACTGAAACCATGTTGAAGAACGAGCTGGTAGACATGTAGATGAACTGCCGAAAAAGGTTCTGATTCATTTGCACTGGAGACAAGGAATCGCGGCGGATCGTTTCCTGAATACCGGTGCTGAAGGTCAATACATTGCTACCCAGATGCAGGGTAGGACTCAGCCCAAAGTTAAACGAGTAGTCGGTCGTATTGCGATTGACGATCGATTCTTCACTAGGCAACGATATTTGTCCGCGGGCATTCCGTACCTGAAAGAATCCACTCGCGTTGGGCAAGTCGCCGAGGTGGAGATGATACGCGCCGGTCCATTGCGTCTGGAGAGAGGAACGTGGCGGAGGAAGTAGTCCCGCGCTGCCTGTCGACGGATTTGGGACGTCCAGCTTCGCGTCTAGCACGTAGATCGTCGTATCTTCGAAGATGGGAGTCACGGAAAAATCCGAGAGGAAGCTTGCTCGATGGTTGATCCTTAGTCCTTCGTTCGCTCCGGCCTGCAGCAGTTCCTGCTCCGCCGTTTGGTGTTCACCTGCGGCGTTGGCAGCCTGGGCAAAGGCAGTGAGCGCCTGAGCGTTTTGGTGTTCCTGACGAAGCACGTTGGCTTTGGCTAACAGATACTGGTAACCGGGTTCGCTATCGGATGAACTGCTGAACAAGGAGAGCTGATCCTGCGCCCTGGCCGTGTCCCCTAGCGCCAGGTAGGTGTTAGCCATACCGATCCGCACGGATGTCTCGGGTGCGCCTGCTGCCAGAGCACGTTTCAGGTACGCCTGCGCCAGCTCGTAATCATGCATGCTGAGGAATACGTCTGCGGCCTCCATCAGTTGCTCGCCGGTAGCTGGTAGCGTCTCGTCTGTTTGACCCTCCATCAGGGCCAATGCAATCTGCCGATGAGCGTCGTCTCTTTGACCTTCGCCCGCCATCAGTCGCGCAATCGCCAGCCTTACACTGATGCGATCGCAGTCTGGTATTGCGAGCGCTCTTGCAAACCGCTCCATGGCGGCCTTCTGGTCTCCCAGCAGACTCAAAGCCTGTCCCGTTGAGACGAGCACTTGGCTTTCTCTGCGCTTCTTATCGGAAGCCATGAGCTGCATTGCTTGTGCCGGCTGCTCTGCGCGTTGCACATAAACAAGCGTTTGCTCTCGGTCCCGCTGTTGGGCATAGACACGTGCAAGCTGCGCGTAGATGACATCGTTGTCGGGAGAAAGCTTCTGCGCAATCTTCAATTCCTCGATCGCTTCGTGGTACAGCCGCTGCCCATACAACGTGTCACCCAATGCGAGGTGAAGGTCTCCGTCATTTGGCGCATACTTCAACGTTGCGCGATACTCGCCGGCGGATTTCACCAACATTCCGTTTTGCCCATAGGCGGTTGCCCGAATCAGGTGTATGGGCATTGAGTCGCCCATCTCTTCCTGCGCGAGTTGCACTTGTTGCAGGGCTAAGCGAGGGCGGTGTAGATCAAGGCTGGCATAAGCGAGTCCCAGATGCGCTTCGCCATTCTTCGGTTCTCGTTTGAGGGCGGATTCGAAATCGGAAGCAGCGGCTTCCGGTTGCCGGAGATCGTGCAACACGTATCCGCGGTTCACGTATGCCGTAACAATCTCGGGATCCCGTTCCAGAGCACGGCTGAAGTCCTTTTGCGCCTGATCGAGCTGCCCAGCATGCTTGTGTGCATAACCGGCGAGCAGCGGAATGTTGGGCTCCTTGGAAAGCACGGTGTCGTACTGCGAAGTTAATTGCAGAAGATCGTCGTATTGTTGGAGGTAAAGCAGATCGTACGCAAGATAGACCACCACATCCCTGTCCCTGGGGAGTTTCTTGATCGCTTCTCGGCCAACATCCGCAGATGGCTGATACTCGCCCATGAACCTCAGATACCTCTCCTTTTCTCTCATGAGGTGAGGTTCCTGCTGCATTTCGTTCGTGGCGCGGCTCAACCACTCAGCTGCCTTCGGCAAGTTGTGCGTCTCGATGGCAGCGTTCATCCCTCCGGACACGACCAGACTATTCTTTGGGGCCAATTCATAACCCTTGACGTAAGCCGCTTCAGCTCTCGAAAAGTCTCGCCGCGCCACGTACATGTCGCCCAAGGCAAGATAGGGCACGTACAACGCAGGATAAGCTGCTGCCAGCCGCTGAAAATAGTTCTCGGCGTCCTGGTCGCGTCCGTCGTTGCGGGAGGCATAGCCCAGGGAAATTAGAGCGGACCGGTTCACTGGATCGATCGCGAGGATTCTTTTATAGACGGCCAGTGCGTCGTCAGTACGGCCGAGTCTAGCCAGCAGATCTCCATCTAGTTGCAAACTGTTGGGATCCAGGGCATTGATCGACAGCGCCTCTTTGATGTCGCTGCCAGCGCCATCAAGGTCGCCGGTGTTCATTTTGATTGAACCTCGCAGGCGCAGGAATTGCGGTCTGCTTGCGCCACGGTCGTCCAACCCGCTGATTTGCCCCTGCGCAATTTGAAGATGGCTGTGAGCGGCGCCTGCATCTCCCACGCTCTGATACAGTGCTGCCAGATTCATGTGCAGCTGAATGCCGTACAGAGGCCCCTCGACGGGGCTCTGGGGTAAATGGACCAAAGCAGCGTTATATTCGCGAACAGCGTCTTCGGCGCGTTCCTGAAGTCGGGCAATTTCCCCGAGGATGGCGTGCAACCGATAGTGTTCCGCATCGAGAACTGTGGCCTGCTGGACAAAAGGTCCTGCACCTTCAACGGAACCGGCCGCCACTTCGGCCTGCGCTGCGGAGAGCTGCAAACCTAGATCGTGCGGCGCGGCATTGGCGGCGTGCGCGTACAGTTTCGCGGCTTCGTCTTGCTGGCCATTAAGCTGATACGTGTAAGCGAGCTCGGCTTGTACCTCGGGCTTCGAGCTGCGGAGAGAATTAAGGGCGGAGATGGCTGCCGGATAATCTCCACTCTCTCGATAGTAACCCGCTAACGTTCGCTGAACATCTGGATTATCCGGGGCATGTCGTCTGGCCAACTCAAGGTAACGGTTTGCCCGACCGGGTTCGTTCTGATGTTTGTACGCCAGCGCCATCAGCAGTTCCGACCGCGCGCCGGGCTGAATCTGCTCTGCTCGCCCCAGCACATCGAGTGCGGCGGCGTACTCTCCAGATCGCAGCAGAAGCTCTCCCAACAAAACCGAATCATTGATTCGTTTTGGCTCCGCCGAAAGCACTTGGTTCAGAAGACGCTCGGCCTCGGCAGTCCGACCCATCGTGCTATAGGTCTGAGCGAGCCCAGAGAGCCCGTCGAGCGCGGAGGGACGCAGGCGAAGACCTCGATTGTAAGCATCCGCCGACAGTTGCAGTTTCCCGTTGAGCCGCGCGGCATATCCCAGAAGGAACCAGAGCTGGGCTTCGCTTGGTGTTGCCTGCGCAACACGCTGCGCATAGTCCACCGCAATCGCATAATTCCCGTCTTTCAGGGCCAATTCCACAGCTCCTGCAAGACGTGCGTTTTGAATATTCGATCCCCAGCCTAGTGACTTATTCGGAGATGACGTTTGACCGGTATTGGCTGTGGGCGTTTCAGCAGTGCCATTCCCCACCTTATAAGTCTGCGCTCGGAGAGAGCAGACAAACGCGACGACGAGAACTGACACAAGTGCGGTCTTCAAACATCCCAACGCGGAACTCAAAGGGTTACCACCGGATCAGTTGATTGCAAGGCTCTTCGATTCGGGAAGAGCTCTCCGCGTTGGCTGGACCTGCCTGGACATTGTTATCCATTCCCCCGAATAGCCCCGCCCGGCGATACAACCCGGATTGACGGCCTCGAATCCAAGACCGACTAACCGAAAGGGAGCTGTGCAAAGAGCTGAGTCCGTCGCGACCACACCACAGCCGATTCCGTTGAGCCTGATCTTTCTGGCGGCTCTTGTTGTCCACTTGCCGTTACTGCTCATGAAGTTGCCGCTGAAGTCGTACGACGCGAATTTCCATATCTTCTTCGCATCACATTACCTGCACAATTGGTTCGATCCCTGGAACCCTAAGTGGTATGCGGGGTTTTCGCAAACCACCTATCCTCCCTTGCCCCAACAATGGCTGGCGTTGATATCCCGCCTCATTGGGTTGGACATGGCGTATATGGCGATTCAGTTTGTCGCCATTTTGCTTCTCGCATTGGGCGTCTATCGTTTTTCCTTGCTTTGGGTGGACCGGCGTTCGGCTGCCTTCGCCGCGCTAGCCAGTGTCTTTCTCGGCTCAGAGTGCTTTCTGATCTATTCTGCGGGTCAGTTGTCTACCACATTTGCCGCGCCCCTTTACTTGAACGCGCTGCCTTACCTCTTCGAGTGGGTCCGGCACGGCAAATGGCGGTCTTTTCTTAAAGGCGGAGCACTCTTCGTAGCTGCTGCTGCTGCCCACCACGCTACGCTGCTCTTTGGGTCTTTCTTGTTCGCACTGCCCGTACTCGCGCTGATAATCTTTGATCGTCAAAACACGGGCCGCCAGGGTGGCGAACGAATGTCCGTTCCTGCGTTTCTTCTTCGCACCGGTACCATCATCCTGGTTGTCGGCACTGCGGTTGCCGTGGTACTTCTGCCGTTCTGGATTGCGCTGCTTCACTATCCCGTTACCCAGACTCCGATCCCACATCCTAGTCGGACAAATTACCTGCTGAATCCGCAGTGGGGCCTGAACTACTTCGTGGTTCCTTACGGAGCCTTGATTCTGGCCTTGCCGTTCATCTTGATGCGAGGCACTTCCATCGCTCGACTCCGTCCGTTGCTCATGGGTTTTTGGCTGGCATTCCTGGTGGGACTCGGGGGAACCACACCCGTAGGCAGACTCGTGCTGGGCCGAGCGTTTGAGGTGTTGACCATGGAGCGCTTCAGCTATTGGGCAACCTTGCTCGCTCTGCCTTTTGTTGGGCTATTGGCCACAGAACTCATCGACCGATTTCGCTTGCGCGCAGTCGTCGGTTTAACCACGGCGGCAGCTCTGAGCTGTGCTGTGGCGGTCGCGTGGGCAACTTATCGACCGGCGGATGCCACCGATTTCAAAGTGGACACAGTAGCCTCTTGGCTGAATCGTGACGGTCACGATCGCTACCGGTACGTCACGCTGGGATTTGGCAACAAGATTTCCCGACTCGCCGTTCTGACAGATGCCAGCAGCGTAGACGGCGAATGGAATTCCGGCCGCATGCTTCCGGAATTGACGCAGCATGGGGCGGGTGCACTTACCAGTTCGAAATACTTTGGTAAGCCGGGGCTTGATGCACTGAGCGCGATACTTCACCACGCCGACAGCTACGGCTTGAAATGGGTGTTCGTGAGAGACCCCTACTACGAGCCTCTTCTGGTCTTCGGCGGCTGGCGTAAGGTGGATGACCTTGAAGACAAGACAATCACGGTGTGGAGCAAAGAGGACGTGTCGCCGGCGCTCGCAGTCAACGCGCCACAGATTCCTCCACGCTGGCAAGGGCTTATGTGGGGTACCCTTCCCATCGGCAGCAGCATCCTGGCGATGGTGCTTGTGCTGATTCCAGAGGGACGAAGGCACAGACGGCGGGTCGTCGAACCTTCCGCCGCTGACGAAAATCTCGTTCTAGAGAGGCTAGCCTCATGAGCACTGGACGCCTCCCGGCTATCGTCATTGCCACCGCGACAGTGGCACTCATTGTCGTGGGAACTCTCAAGCCCATTCCATCCGCAATCGCTGCGGCCGGCTCCGGCGCCAGTCTGCTGCGTCCTTCTTCATCGCCGCAAGCAGCAGTCGAGATTCTGGCGGGCGAAATTGGCCGGCAGGCTTGGGAAAAAGCGTATTCGAGTCTCGCGAACAAGAGCGAATTCACGGAACTTGAGTTCGTGCGCGATCTGACCGGAACTTACCTCAGCCTTCGCACTTATGCGACTCTTGACAGCTTTGACCTGCGGCCGCTTCAGGCCTCTGCCGATGAGGCGCAAGTTCAGCTCAAATTGCGCTGGTCGAGCGTGGTAGGAACGTTCCTGGACACTCGCGACCTGCGAGTGGTTAGAACCGGGGACCGTTGGGGCGTTTTGTGGCCCCTCGTTAAAGAACCGCGGGTACCGCCCCAAGTGATCCCCGTGAACTACCTGCGCTGGGACGTGATCTACCGTGGTCCGGAAGATGACTGGGGATCTCAAGACGTGGAGGCGCCGCACGTGCGAATCGTGGATATGCATCCCGTGGAACGCAGCGGTGGAGTCGTCGTCATGGGAGAACTCTTGAATGAAGATGTTGTGCCCGCCTTCGTGACGGTCAAAGCGACGCTACTCGCGAAAAACGGTTCTGCCATAGCGACGGAAGACAGCTTCGACAAGGTTTCTCATGTTCTTCTGCCCAAGCAAGTCACTCCATTTCTCATCGCATTTCACGATGTAGAACTGTCCGAAGTCGACAGCGTTCACATGGACCCGTCGGCAACCCTCATCGCAGCTTCGGCGGACCCAGTGATCGGGATCGAAGATCAGCATTTCAACACGCCGCCCGGAGCTTCACTAAGTGGAAAACTCGTCAATCAGAGTGGTCAGGTCGTCAATGTGGCGCACGTGCTTGGGACGTTCTATGACAAGAGCGGACAACTGGTCTGGGTCGCGGACCAATATGTCGACCGCGCACTATTGCCTCAAACCCCGGTTTCTTTTGCCATGTCTCTTCCGGCGGACATCGCGAGCAAAGTTACCTCTGAGCGTGCGATCGCCACCACATACAGTTCGGGCCGATTCCAATGAAATCCAGATGCACATTCTTATTGGGCGGACTGATTCTCGCCGCTGGGCCACTCGCTCTGGCGCAGACCGGCGGCCTTCGTTTGCCAAAAACTGTCGAAGCAGGCAGCGCGTTCTCCATTCAAAGCAGCGGCAGCGGTACAGCACTCCTTTATATCGTGGGGCCTGGGCAGGTGTTGAGACGTAGTGTGCAATTAGGTGAAACGACGTTCTTCGCGCCTGGGGATCTCCACAACGCGGGCCGCTATCTGGCCGTTCTTGTGGGAGGCTCCTCCACGGAAACCGGGGCGTTCGACGTTACAGCCGCGCATCAACCGATGGTACTAAGCTTTCTCGCGAAACCCAGTCGCCTTCCGGTTGACTTGCATGATGGCATCAGCGGTGTTGTGTACGTATTTGATGCCTTCGAGAACCTGGTCTTGGTACCCGCACAGGTATCGTTTCAACTCACAAGCGTAACCGGTGCCGAGCAGATGCGGACAGCGCTGACGCGCAACGGAGTCGCCTGGACGAAGATGAATTCTGCAGCCCAGGAAGGCGTCGCCCAGTTTGAAGCGCGAGTTGGGGATGCTACCAGCACGCGGGTGATCCAACAGGTTCCCGGAAATCCATGCCACTTGCGGATGAGCGTTCGGCCGTCGGGCCAGAGGCTTGCCGTGGAAACGGAGCCAGTACGCGACTGCAGCGGTAACGCTCTGCCGGACGGAACGATTGTCACCTTCACGGAAACCTACAGCGAAGGCGAATCTACGGTAGACGTGCCTCTCAAACGCGGCGTCGCACGGGCAGATATGCCAGCATACAGCCGAGCAAAAGTCTCCGTCGCGACAGGAGTTTTCATCGGAAATGAAATTCGCTTGGGAAAAAAGTGATGACAAAGCCTCTCTTTATTATGTGCTCACTCTTCACCGCGATCGTTGCCCTGGGATCTGACCATCCAGCAGTCCGCGTCGCATCCACGGACTCGGTGGGGCCCCGACCTCTGGAAAGGCAAACCGAGACAGCCGTGACTCGTGATTATCTGCAAGCCTGGCGGAGTATGAGCGATGCATTAGACCAGAACCGGACCGATCTGCTCAATCAGGATTTCATCGGCACTGCCAAAGAGAAGCTGGCAGGCACAATTCGCGAGCAAGCAAAGCTGGGAATTCATACACGCTATCGAGACGGTGCGCACGATCTTCAACTGGTGTTCTATTCACCGGAGGGGCTGTCGATTCAATTGCTAGACACGGTCGAGTACGACATCGAAGTCCTGGACCGCGACAAGATTCTAGCAACGCAGCACGTGCGAGCGCGCTACGTTGCGGTCCTGACCCCCACCGAAGTTCGGTGGAAAGTGCGCGTCTTCCAGGCGGAGCCCGAATGAGGTGCACATCTCGAACTCGAAACTCTTCAACAGGACAAAGCTGGTCACGCACTACGGCCGAGCACCGTTGTTTGTTGGGAACCAATTCAAGGAGCGGTCAGATGATTTCTATCGTGGTACCAATTTTCAATGAAGAGGAAATCGTTGAGCTATTTCATGAGGCTCTCACCGACTCCATGAAGGAAGAAGCTTGGGAGGTCGTTTATGTAAACGATGGCTCCGAAGACTCGTCCCTGAGACTGCTGACAGAACTGCAGGCCAAAGATGCGCACGTGGTGGTGGTAGACCTGTCGCGTAACTGGGGGCACATGGGGGCGATCTCTGCGGGTCTGCAGACGGCGATTGGCGACGCGGTGGTCTTAATGGACGGCGATTTCCAGGACCCGCCAGAAGTTGTGCCGGAATTGGTCGCTGCCTGGCGGAATGGCGCACAAGTCGTAACCGCTGTGAGAAAAAGCCGGAAAGAAAAGCGCAAAGTTCTAGCCAAGCTGTTTCCGCTCTTCTATCGCTTGCTGGGAGCTCTGTCCGACTTCCCCATTCCGCTCAATGCTGGTATCTTCGGCCTTCTTGATCGACAAGCGGTCGACTCGATCAACTCCCTGCGGGAAGGCAGCCGATACCTGCCTGGACTCCGCGCCTGGGTGGGCTACAAGACCGGCGTGGTTCTCTACGACCGGCAGGACCGTGCAGGCGGTGAAGGCAAACTCACGTTCCTGAGCCGGATCAAGTACGCGATGGACGCGATTACAAGCTTCAGCTACAAGCCTCTCCGCCTCAGCTTCGGGTTAGCGGGATTTGCCATCTCATTGGCTGTCATTCTGGCGATATGCACCATTTTTTCAAAGAACCCCGTGAATCTATTGGGCTACGGTGTCGCGGCAGCCGTCTTTCTGATGGGGGGATTCCTGCTGCTCTCAGTGGGGGTGCTTGGCGAATACCTTGGACGGGTCTACGACGAGGTGCGCAGCCGGCCCCTCTCAATCATCAACAAGGTTTATGACACTTCGCGGGAGAATACCGGTCAAGTGGACTTGACCCGCCGGTTAGGCTATCGGAAAAAACCATTTCGGGTGGCTTAGAAGTCTACTGCCCGGGTCGCGGTTGCGAGCCAGACTCGCATCTGCCGAATCCGCGTTCAATTGCTGTACCCTCTTCGTAGTCGTTCCAGGTTTCGACCAACAAGAAGGGTAGCGGTCGATCCGCGGGGTAATACTGCCGCCACAACTTCATCGTATCGGCAAAGGTTGCGCCGCAGCGCTGAGAAATGTGTCGATTGAGGCCCCAAGAAGCCTTGCTGTCATCGAAGCCCGTCCATGCGGCTCCCACAGTAATCTTATCCGGATATTTCGACTGCATCTTGCGATAGAAGTCGCCAAGGTAATCCTCCCCCCAGTTGCTGCCATCTGCTGCCCAACCCTTCTTCCCGGGGTTTATCCATGCATAAAAACCGTCGAACCCAGCGGTGAACGGGCTTGCTTGATCTTCGTAGATCAGTAAGGGAGGATGGGTCCATTTGTCGGTTGCTGCCCGCACTCGACTCCAGTTGGTGTGCCCTCCCTTTGGGAAAATAAAGATCACAGGACGGTCGTTGTACGTCAGATAGGCCTGACGGCCAGACGCGTTCAGCGAAAGATAGGTTTCATTGAACTTGTTAAAAGCGGCAAAGGCATCGTCAGTCGCCTCGGCTTCTTCTTCTTCGGATTCGTCGTACATCATCGACACATGAAAGTTCTTTTCGGCAGCGATGGTCTGGATCAGAGCATAGCTGCGATCGATAAAAGGCTCACGATCCCCATACCAGTCCACCACGAACCCAGAGATTCCCAGCGCCTTCGCTTGGTCAATCTGTTTGCGAATCACGGCCGGATCGTGCGAGGAATAGCCCACGGCGATGTGTCGAGGATGACCGAACCAGGGCTCATAGACTGCCAGAATTCGCGGTGAAGCCTCCGTAGCCGGCAGACTCAGTTCCTGGGCTAGGCTGGGATGGACACATCCCGGCAGGAGCGGGAGAAACACCAATCCGAGGGCTACCCAGTTGCGGTTCATCATAAGGGGATCTTTCTTAGAGGCGGCACAAGCACCTTGGGTTGTAACGATGTTCGCGATTCAAGCTCTATCCTCCGGTGGGCAAGCAGCCAGACGGTTGGTTTTCGCATCAGAAGTGCTGCCGCGCGTGAATCCTATCCCTTAGCGTTTCGTACTCGTACGCGCCAAGCTTCTCAAGGCGGGATCTGTTCCTGTTAAGGTCAAGCCAGTGAGTGAACCGGAGCCCGATGAACGCAAATGGTCCGATCTCGAAATCGAAGGCTCTCCAGGCCCGCGTGTTATCGGGAACCTTTGTATTGCTCTCGGCTTCGGGGCTTGCCACCGCGATCAACTTCGCCTACAACATTGCGGTTGCACGATTCCTTGGTCCTACTGCCTTTGGTCATGCTACGGCTGTTTACACTCTCCTCATTCTGATATCGGCCGTCACTCTTTCCTTCCAAATCGTTTCCGCAAAAGTTGTTGCGCAGCAGGCCTCGCTGGAGGGGAAAAGCGCAGTCTATCGAGGATTCCACAGGAGCGCATGGGCATGCGGCATCATCGTCGCGCTTCTTTTGGTCCTGTTTCAGAAATCCATTGCTGACTACCTCAATTTGCCGAGCGCGAGTCTCGTGGTCCTGCTCGCCATTGGTGTAGCTTTTTACGTCCCGCTGGGAAGCCGGCGGGGCTACATCCAGGGCGCCTACGGGTTCCGTCTTCTCGCCACAAATCTTGTCCTGGAGGGACTGGTTCGACTCGGCGGATCTCTCCTGCTCATCATGCTAGGCTTTGACGTCCCAGGAGTAGTCGCGGCCAACGCCGCCGCCATAGCGGTGGCCTATCTTGCTGCCGCACCGAAACTCGCGCCCGCGGTCCCCCACGCACTACGCATCCCGGATGCGTTTCGCGAAGCTCTGCAGGCAATCGTCTTCTTTGCCGGCCAGGTGCTGATTAATAATTGTGACATCGTGCTGGTGAAGCACTTCTTTCCTTCGACAGAGGCAGGGCTGTACGCTGCCGTGGCATTGGTGGGTCGAGTGATTTTCGCCTTTTCTTCCGCGGTTGTGAATACCATGTTTCCACTTGTCGCCGGCACTCGCGATGAGGAGAGAAAAGGGCACAGGATCCTCCTGACCTCAGTCCTGCTGGTGTTGGGAATTGGCTCCTCATTGGCCCTCGGCCTGCGTCTGGCGCCCGCTGGGATTTGGACAGCGTTCTTCGGCTCTCACTTCGCAATTGTCGGGAAATATGGCCTTCCCTATCTGCTGGCGTTGTACGCTGCCACGACTGTCGTCTACTCGCTTAGCGTCGTGGTCATCGCGTACGAGATGTCATACAAGATCGCCAACACTGGCTGGGTGCAATTGGCCGTCAGTGGCGCTGTCATCGCTGGCATTTACCGATTCCATTCGTCTCTGCAGCAAGTCATTTGGATACAACTTGTGCTAATGGCGGTTCTGCTCATTGTTGTCGCAGTACCATTCGTCCTTAACGCGTTGACCGGCGGAAAACACCTGCAAACCACAGCGCCCGCTCACGCGCTCAGGGTAATTCGGCGTGTCTCCGAGGACGAGGTCATTGCGGAATTTCTAAAGACCGATTTCAGTAATTCCGCTTTCGAGGGGTACCGGGAAGGTCTTCGCGGACTGGTGCTCACACCGCACCTCGACGATGCTGGGGAAAATGCAAAGCGGCGTGCCCTGTTGTTCATTCGACATTTTCGATTGTGGAAAGAGCTGCCTGAGGGAACGGAATGGTTCGAGGTCGAAGTTCGGGCTGCAGACCTGGCTCAGATTCGGGTCTTTCCACGGGCGCAATGGCGGAAGCTCGCGCGTGGAAACTTTAGCATTGCGTCAGTTGTCGAACGCCTGCGCACGTTTCGCTGCCATGATGTCGCTGAAGAAGCTTTCCTATCGAAAATTGCCGCGCTGCGCGATGGGTTCCGCCAGGATGCCGACCCGGGCGCCGTGCTTCTCATCGGTACTAACGAGAGTGAACCATTTACTGTCCTGGATGGAAATCACCGGCTGGTGGCGGCAATCCTGACATCGCCGGAGACCTTACTCAGGTTTCGGTTCTTGTGCGGACTATCTCCGAGAATGACGGAGTGTTGCTGGTACCGTACGAATGTGGCGACTCTCTTGCGGTATGGAACAAATCTTTTAACCCATGTGGCTCACGATCCTGAGACCGAACTCGCCCGGCTTTTGTAAAGCTACTTTTGATCGAAAACGCTTATTTTTCCTCTGGCGCAAACTCGTCTGCCCACTACTGACAAGACAGGATAGACCTCGTGCTGCCGCCACTCTAGATTGTTAGTAGGCCTAATTCGCCGAGCTTTGCCATCTTTCGCGGTAAGAACAAGAAATGTTGGTGTCGAATTATGACAAGTGGAAGACGTGTAGCAGTGCAACAACTACCGGAACAGTTGAGTGTTAAACAAGGCCGTGGTTTCTTTCGTGAAGTAGAGTCTTGCTTGAACGCAGACCGGCCTCGTGTGGTGCTCGACTGTTCCAAAGTACAGCTACTCGACAGCGCTGGCGTCCGGGTGTTGTTAAGCTGCCTGGAGGCAGCCATGAAGCGGAATGGCGATGTCAAACTCGCAGAGATCCCTCCGGGAGCGGCGGCGGTTCTCGAACTGGCAAGGGTGGACCATATCTTCGAGGTTTTCGAGAGTACCGTTGACGCGGTAAACAGCTTCTACCAATTCCCGACAAATTCGTTCCAACAGACCCTTCGACACGACCATTCAACTCTTTCGTCTAGAGCACGGTGTAACCGCTTCGAAGATCGCCATGTTGACTCGCGCGAACCGCCCGTAACTTCAAAAATAACGATGAGGACCTCCGGCCGGTGGCTAAGGCGACAAATCGCTGGCTGCCTTTTGCTGTTGTTCACCGCGCCAGTTGCGAATGCAGTCCCATCCCCGCAGCAGGAGGCGAGCCTCAGTCGGGACAGAGGGGCATCTTCTGCACAGCCTCAGTCTCAACAGGCCAACACTGTGGCCAAGCAGGCTAACACTGAACCGTCCCCGTCTGAAGTGCTTCCCGACAGTCCAAGCGCAGTACGTTCGAAAGACCGAGGGTCCAGTGGGCAACCGCCCTCTCCGGAACGGCAAGATAGCACACAGGATCCGTTAGGCACAGCTGCGGCACCGTCTGTAAAGACAACCGGCACTGCGGCTTCCAGGCCAGCCGGAGCTGCTATTGCGCCGGCAAAGCAGAAGCGAGCGCGCTCCATCCTGATCAAAGTTGGCGTCATCGTGGGTGCCGCGGCCGCCGTCGGAACAGTTGTGGCATTGTCCAGTGGTAGTCCCAGCCGGCCGCACTAGCACGTCCAGTGAGCACGCGCAAAGAGCTTGCAGCAGCATGATCCGAAACGCCTCTGAATATCGGCACCCCACATTGGTATGTTTTTCTGGCATTGACGGTGCTGGCAAGAGCACTCAAATCGAAGCTCTTCGTGCTCGACTGAGCGAAATCGGCGCCCGCGTTTTATTGGTTACGTTTTGGGAAGACGTTGCGAGGCTGACGCGGATCAGAGAAGTGACCGGCCACACCCTATTCAAGGGAGACAAAGGTGTCGGTACTCCGACAAGACCGGTGCACCGACGAGACAAGAACGTCCGGTCCTGGTATATGACGGCGGTGCGATTCGCTCTCTACTTCGTGGATGCCATCTCACTCCGCATCACGGCAGCGAAGAAGCTCAATGCGGATGCAGACGTCGTTATCTTTGACCGATACCTCTACGACGAACTAGCGAACTTGTCATTGCAGCATCCAATCGCGCGTGCTTATGCTCGGCTGCTGCTGATGCTCGTTCCGCAGCCAAATATCTGCTTTCTGCTAGATGCGGATCCGGTTCAAGCTTACGCGCGAAAACCTGAGTACCCGTTGGATTTTCTCCACAGCAGTCGCGCGTCCTATCTGGTCCTGGCGGAACTGGTCGACGGGATGACGATCATCGCTCCACAGCCTGTCGAGGAGGTCGAGCGGCTGGTATGGCGACAGGTACTGACAAATTTATCTGCTGCCGGTCTACCGCGGTTCCCGAGTTTCGCTCACAAAGCACCGAGAGCCTCCGAGTAAACCTCGGAGGCTCCTTGCGCGCCGCGTGCGTTCTTCAACGGTACGTGAGGCTCAAGTTGTCCAAATAGGTGGTGTTTGCTGACTGCTTGTAGTCTCCGTCCATCTGGTAGTTCACCGTGATGCCATACCAGCTTGATGGCACCGTGAAAGGGGCATAGGTTTTGTTGATGTTGGTCGTCACACCGTTCAGCGTGATCGACTGATACACAAGATCATTGTTCGACTGCCGCTGAAATTGAAGGGTAAGGTGGTTCCAGCCATTGATCAGGTTACAGGGAGCGCTTGTTGGAACCCATTTTTGAGTCACATTGTTTAAGACATCCCACTCCCCTCCTCCCAGGTGATTGCACTGTGTTCCAAAGAACATCCCGATACCATTCATGTACATGGAGACGTCAAACTCCAGCACCTGAGTCACCGCGACATTCGTCACATAAAAATCTGTATCGTAGGTAAAGTTGTGGAGAGTCGGGATCAGCGTGTGATTAGTGTCTGCTAGTTTATGCGTTGAGAATTGGCCGATCACCGGGTCTACCCACAGAACAACTCCGTAAGGGGTAGTACCACTGGTGCTAAACTTGGTCGCGTTGCCACTCTTTGACGGAGATCGGATTCCTTGCAGCATCGACCACGTGAGCCCCGTGCAGGGCGAGCAGTCAGCGTAAATTGGGGGAAGCTGACCCCAGCTCTCCCATCCCTGATCACTCTGTAAATTAGAGAGCTTGCTTCCGCTGCCCCCCACCGTGACATTCACCGGGGAGTAAGCGGCTCCACCACACTGGTCCCACTCTTCCACAACGGTGTTGTGGTACCCCTGGCTCAAGGACAGTTGGGTGTTTAGGCTCGCTCCCTGCACGACGTACGTCAGTTTGTTGTCTACGTAGATTCCAGTGGATGCCACACCCTTCGAACAAGTAGTCGTAGTCGCGGTTGCCACGTAATTCACCGGCGAAGTCACTTGGCTGTTGCTCGCGGGCGAGGCCACCCATACGCCAGTTTGGCTGGCTACCGTGATCGTGAGCGACTTGAAGGTTGCGCCCCCACAGTAGTCCCACTCTTCCACCACGGTGCCGTACGTACCCGGGGTAAGGGGCCAACTGGTATTCAGGCTCGCTCCATTCACGACGTATTCGAGTACGTTGTTCACGTAAATCCCCATGGACGCTACGCCCTTCGAACAAGTGGTCGTGGTCGCGGTCGCCACATAATGCACCGGTGAGCCCACTGTAGCTCCATTACTTGGACTGCTGACCGTTACATTTGCGAGGGCAGATGTCACCAGTACGACGAAAATAAAGACAGTGCGGGAAAAAGCCTTCATTGCTGTCGGGACCTCCGGAGTCTGTTTTTGAACGCGTGCTTGTGGAATCACAAGTTTTGACTTGCCTAATGAATGGACTAGGCCCGACGCGAACGGGACGTTGCCCCTGGAGTCTCGGCGATCGACCGGATCGACCGAATCGATCCGGTGTTTCGATGTTATCCAAACAGTAATACAGGTTTCTGGGGAGGGTCAACAAAATCGTCTTTACATTTCAATCGAAAGTACAGCGTCTTCCCACAATGAAACGCGCGTGACGCACAGCTGATTTCTCAATACTTGGGCTTTCGGCCAATAATTCCAGGGGCAAACTTTGAGTTGTTGTACAGTTCGCGCCAGGAGAAGCCCACGGTTGCCATCCCTTGCAGGCTAGTCCGCAAGTACGCCGATTTGCCCCGGCAAGACCGTGGCCTCTCATCGGACTTGGAATATGGCACCCGGTACGTTCTGTGACCGCCGCCCTGGGCACCGATTCAATCGTTGATTGGAAATCTCCGGGCGCTGAGCAACCCACGACGAAGACTGGGCAACTAAACCGCTGCTTTGCGGGGTGGTACCGGTTGAGGTGTGGTAGGTGTCCTTGGTGTCTCATCGCGGCGAGTCTATTGACACTCCCCTGCTGTCTTGCGCACTCGCATTTCTTTGGTGATTCGACAAATGGCTATTCTTCGTCGTGGCTCGCTGTCCATCCCTGTTTACTGTCTTTCCTTCTTGCTCGTGATCGCGAACACCGGATGCGGAGGGGGCTCTCCGAGCGTTCCGCCGGCCAAGACACTCAAGTCGATATCACTAGCGCCGTCCACCGCAAATATTGCGGCGGGCGCTACGCAGCAGTTCACCGCCACGGGAACCTACAGCAATGGCTCGACGGCCAATTTGAGTTCGACGGCCAGTTGGACCGTCACGACTCCAGCGGTAGCGACTATAAACTCGAACGGCCTGACCACGGGAGTAGCTGCAGGCTCTTCGACGGTGTCTGCCTCGCTCAGTGGCATCGGCGGGAATGCATCACTTAACGTGACGGCGAACGTGACGCTCGCGTCGATATCAGTGACGCCATCCAGCGCAAACATTACTGCGGGCTTCACGCAGCAGTTCACCGCCACAGGAACCTACAGCAATGGCTCGATCGCAAATGTGAGTTCGACGGCCAGTTGGACGGTCGCGACTCCAGCGGTGGTGTCTATAGATTCAAGCGGCCTGTCCACGGGAATAGCTGCGGGCTCTTCGATGGTGTCTGCGTCGCTGAGCGGGATCAGCGGGAAAGCGTCACTCACCGTGACGGCAGGCACTGGCGGAGTAGCGAATGTCGTAACCTGGCATTTCGACGCTCACCGCACCGGGTTGAACCCGAACGAGGTATCGCTGTCGCCGGGCAATGTAACTCCGCAAAATTTTGGCAAGCTGTTTTCTTACCTGGTGGACGGGTACGAGTATGGGCAGCCGCTGCTGGTGTCGAACCTGACCATCAACGGCGGCATGCACAATGTGGTATTCGCCGCGACCGAGAAAGACAGTGTGTATGCCTTCGATGCCGACAATTACAACAGCGGCGCACCGTTGTGGCAGGTTTCGCTGCTCCGTGCGGGCGAAACTCCGATGACCAACGGTCCCATTCAGCCTTATCAGGGCATTACCTCAACGCCGGTAATCGATACGACTTCGAATACGGTATATGTGGTCTCGACGCAGACGCTCACTTCGACGGGCGCATCAACTTTCCGCCTGAATGCACTGGATATCATCACCGGAAAGCAAAAGTTCGGTGGGCCGGTAACCATTCAGGCTTCGGTGCCGGGTACGAATTCAACTTCGGTAAACGGCGTGGTCTCTTTAGACACATCCTGTATACAGCGGGCGGCCCTCCTGCTGGCGAACAGCACGATCTACATTGGTTTCAGCAGTTGTCATAGCGGATGGATGCTAGCCTATGGTGCGCAGTCGCTGGCCCAGACTGGCGTCTTCAATGCGGGTCCCGACGTGAACGGCGAGGGTGCGTATCCCGGAGCTGGCGGAATCTGGATGGGCGGCGGTGGCCCGGCCGCCGATGACAGCGGCAACGTATACATCACGACGGCGGATGGTCCATGGGATGGGCAGAAGGCCTGGGGCAATTCGGTGTTGAAATTCTCGAACAACGGGCTCCTTCACCTGCTCGACTACTTCACGTCCGCTGATTATCACTATATGGATTGCAACGATGCGGATCTGGGATCGGGCGGCTTGTTGCTGATTCCGGGAAGCACCCAAGCGCTGGCGGGAGGAAAAACGGGGAAGCTGTATCTGGTGAACACGACGAATCTTGGCAAAGAGCAGGCAAACGACGCGGGAGCAACCCAAACCGTGCCTGGTGTCTTGTCCAATCAGGGCTTCGATCCGTATCCCTCAAGCTGCACCGACAGCCAGGGAACATGGACCACTAACGTCAATTCCTATGAAATCTTCTCGACTGCGTCTTACTTCAATGGATCGGTGTATGTCGGAATAACTCCGACGACAGCAGGCATACCCGTCGGGATCGTACAGTTTCAATATTCGGGGACATTGACGCCGGCATTGGCAAGTGTGCCCTCCATCCAGGTAGGCAGCAATGGCACGACGGCTTTCATTTCGGCCAATGGCACTGCGAACGGAATCTTGTGGGTGATTGACCACGGGCAGCCGCTTCAAAACCAAAATCCAGACGGCGCTGCGCCCACGGCTGCAACACTGCGCGCTTACGATGCCAACAATTTGAACAGCGAGCTCTACAACAGTGGAACTAATGCCGGAGATGTCCCGGGATACGGAATCAAGTTCACTTCACCGATTGTTGCGAATGGGAAAGTGTATATTGGCACCGGGCATGATCTGGTGTCGGTGCCAAATCCGCAAGGTGAATTGGATGTGTACGGTTCGAAGTAGGTCTCTGGTTCCGCCAATACGCCGGTTATCGTCGACGGAGTGGCGCTACAAACGGACGAGTTAACCGCCGCTGGGGTTTGTTTCTGCATTTGCTATACCAGACTTGCTCAGTGCAGAGGACGTCTGTCGCTTCGCTCATTCAACGTCTCGATCTACTTTTCGGAAGGCGGGTTGATCGTGATCGCCCTGGCCACATAGCGTGATCCGTCGAAGTCTGCGGTCAATGTTACATCCGCCCCTTCGTGGATTTCACGGCTCAGCGGGAAACGAGCGGAATCGAAGAATACCTCATAACGTCTCTCGTCACGGGGATCGACCAGCGCCAACAGCCCGGAGTGCAAGTCAAGAAATACGACATTTCCAACGAATACGAATGCCGTTCCTGGAGTCGCGAGGATCGCGATCTGGCTAACCACACCCTGACCGTTGTCGGAGTGGAATTTGACTGAGACTAGAGTCCCTTTAGAGAGTTCCGAAGAGCCAACATCCAGGGAGGCGGAGGCAGCCTGACCCTGGCGAGCAAGAACGGTGCCCGCAGGCACGCGCAGTCTGACCGGTTCACGAGAGAGTACATCACGCACAGTTAGTTCACGGCTGACGGGGTCGTAGTTGAGCACCTGACCTTGACACTCGCCTTCCGGCAATGCCGACAACAGGTGGATGCTGCGCGCAAACACACTGGTTCCCTCCAGCACTGTCTCGACCGAGATATGGTCGTCGGCGTGAAGATCGCGCAGAGCGCCTTTTTGTCCGTCACGATAGACTTGCGTGCGTGCGTCAAAGAGAACCTTCAACGTCCGCCCGCCAAAGACATTCAAGATGAACTGGTCGCGAACGCGGTCCACTCCACGAATTGCGCCCCCTATGACGGTGCTCCTGCCGGTGGGCAGCGGGGGCAGACCCGGCGACCCACCTAAAGCGCTTTCCGGCGTGGACGCAGCCGGGGCGCCCTGATATTGTGCTGACTTTTCGCGGGCGGACGACGCTGATTGGCCAAAGGCTAAGCTGCTAAGCATGGCTACGGCTAGAAAACGACCCATGTAGGACACCCTGCCTGCTATTTGGATTTTCACCGTCTCTTTGATGGTATGAAGGGCAAAGCAGTGGCCTCCGAGTACCTTCCGCAGCCAACAATCTTGCGGTTGGGTAGCTAGGCAACGCATTCCCACTCTACGCATCCAACTCACGCTTGTAAGGAACCAATCATGTTTGGGCAACGACTCGGCTTATTGGCAATCATTGCAGTCGGGGTGGGCTGGGCGCCTCGGAACGTCTGCGCGGGAGACCTCAAACTCACGCTCCCAAAACGAAGTGAACTCACGCTCGTGCAGCGCCTCAATCGCGACGGGGTTGAAGCTCTCCGCAAGCAGCAGTACGAAAAAGCCGAAGGGATTTTTTTCAAGGCGTATCTGTTCGATCCGGGTGATCCTTTTACGTTGAATAACTTGGGATACATATCTGAACTGCAGGGGCAACTGGAGCGTGCACAAAAGTTCTACAGTCTGGCGTCGCAACAGGCCAGTGATGCGATTATCGACCGCACCAATGCGAAGGGCCTGGAAGGAAAGCCGATGCGGGAAGCGTTCGGCAACCTGAGTGATGTCCCCATGCAGGTCAATCGCATGAATGTCGAAGCGATTCGGCTCTTGTCAGAGAGCAGAACTCCGGAGGCGGATGTCCTCCTGCAGCGAGCGTTGGCGATGGATCCGCGGAATACATTTACCTTGAACAATCTGGGCGTTGCCAAGGAATCGCGAGGAGATTACGAGCAGGCGATGACGTTCTATCTGGCCGCTGCAGACTCGCATTCCTCAGAACCAGTCATCGTCACACCAAGCCGCGTTTGGAGAGGAAAACCGGTCAGCGCGATGGCTGCAGACAGCGCAAGAAGACTGAGAGAGCGCATGCAAAACACAGCCAACGACCGGGCACAGGCCGCCTTGCTCGCCGCGCGCGGAGTTGCGGCGACGAATCGCAATGATTGGCCTGCTGCCAGGCAAGCCTTCCTCCAGTCTTATTCCCTTGATCCAAACAGCGCATTCTCACTGAACAACATCGGTTATCTGGCGGAGCGAGATGGCGACCTCGAGACCGCGCAATTCTATTATGCAAGAGCCCGAAAGGCTGAGCACGCAAACGACCGTGTAGGACTCGCGACCCGGCACTCCGCCGAAGGGATGCACCTTCTTTCAGTTGCCACCGATAGCGGCCAGCAAGTCGACGACAAGATCATCATGGAAAACCAAGCTAGGCACCGGCAACCGGGTCCGATCGAGCTGAAACACCGCGACAACACGCCTGTAGTGGAATCCACGGTGTCGCCAAAAGAACCGCCATCCACACCTACCCTGTCACCCGTCGCCGATCCACCACCGTCGCGAGTGCCCCAATAGCATCAGCTCATTTGTGACCAATATGACTAAGACGCTTTTCCCCTTCGGCTCGAGCAAGCCTCTCATCGTTCTCTCGCAGCTTCTGTTGTCGCCTGGACGAGGCGAAGCACTTTCCGCCGCTCCTGCCGAACTGGATTCGGTCCTTGCAAACATCAGTCGCGAGAAATTTGACGATATGGTGGCCCTTGCTGCCTCCCATCACGTGGTGATGCGCGGGCTAGAGGTCTTTCTTCACATCGTGCGTCGTGCAGGGGACGACGGCCGTGCAGAATGGGCGGCGACCGCGCTCGCGGCGGAGCGTGCTCGCATCGAGAACGCGATCTCGTTCTTGCAGAGAATTTGCGCCGCATTCCGGGCGGAAGGACACGACGTCACGGTAATCAAATCGCTCGATCATTGGCCCGACCTTGGCAGCGACTTGGATCTTTACACCGATGCCGGCTCGACTGACGTGCTTCAACTGATGACGCGGAGTTTCGAAGCACAGCTTGCGGCGCGCAGTTGGGGAGATCGCCTCGCACGCAAATGGAACTTTGTTCTGCCCGGATTACCGGAGGCCGTTGAGATTCACATGGGCCGTCTCGGTCAAACCGGTGAACAGGTCGGAATCGCCGCATCCTTAGCCAGACGTGCTCGGGTCGCTGTTGTTGGAACGCGATCGTTTCGGGTGCCCGCCGCCGAGGACCGTCTGATGATCTCTGTTTTGCAACGGATGTATCGACATTTCTATTTCCGGCTGTGCGACATGATCGACACTTCCACGCTTTCGGAAACGGGCGACATCGATTACGAGTACCTGCGCTTTTCGGCGAAGATTGCCGGGATATGGAAAGGCGTGGCGAGTTATCTTGCGATCGTATCGGACTATCTGAACCGCTATCGTGGTAAAGGTCTTGATCTCCCGCCATTCGTAAGAGTCTCAGCGCGATTCGGGGGCGATCAACTTCACTTCAGCCGAGGTTTCTTGCGTATCCCGATCATGCCGCAGTCCGCTGAGCTTTACGGCTCACAACTGACTACTCTCCTGCTCAATCGGGAACTCAAGAACAGCGTCCGACTCAGTTTGTTGCCATGCCTGGCCACTGCAGCCGTTGTGGGGCAGAAGATCACGGGAAGCGATAAAGGGATTTGGTAGCCCGAATAATCTGCAACTCTGGAGCTGAAGCGTCTTGACCAATTGTGTTGAGCGTAGTGACTGCTCGCACCCACTCCCAGTTTATCCCTGCCAGGTATGGTGACCACACGGACACGCCACGCTTTCCGTAGGTTTCTGCTTCGTTAATTGCTGTTTGCAGATAGGGCAAGGTTTAGTCATTGTGTAGGTCATAGGGTGCTCGCAGGCTGTGGAGGCTGTGCTCCAGCGTCCACATAATCAACGATTACAAAATATGTACATTGGCTCTTTATCTGTTATCCGGATTACTGTGGCGCCAGTTCCAATAGACGCTCCGTTCCCGGTTGTTTAACTGAACGAAAGCACGTTTTTGATGGTGCTCGGTCTGGTACCGCTGGTACGAGCGGTCTTCGTTGGAATCCCAATTGTGGTAGTCCTTGTGGCCTTTATCGTAGTAGCGCTTGTTGTTCTCGCCTTGTCTATTTTCTTCTCGCCTGTCGTCTTGCGGGGCGGCAGCGGCCATCATTGCAATCGGTGCCGCAAGGGCAGCAGTCAGAAGAAGTGAACTGAGATATCGGTTTCCACGTTGCACGTTGTTCTCCTTTAGAGGCAAGATTCGCATCCGCAGAATCCCGCTGACATTACTGTCTACTCTTTGCGCTCCTGAGTCTGGTCAATCCGGCTCA
Source organism: uncultured Acidobacteriota bacterium (assembly GCA_963836945.1). Lineage (GTDB taxonomy): Bacteria > Acidobacteriota > Terriglobia > Terriglobales > Acidobacteriaceae > Sulfotelmatobacter. The sequence continues at coordinate 61,739 of CAWILL010000008.1, read as the reverse complement.
GGTCGCTGACGGGAAAGTCGGGAGAACGGGAAACTGCGGGATACGAATGCGCGATTGGGGTGCAACCGCATGCTTTCAGGCCTCATGAGGTGTGACGAGAAACGGCCAAGCGTTGGTTTGCGGCTGACACTTAGTGTACGGGCTGGCCCGCGTAGTACCCACTGCGAGTGCGCACCGTCAGTTTGTGATGGCCTGGTGTTTTAGCCCTCACTTCGATGACGCGGTATCCACCATCCTTACTGCGGTTGGTTGGCTTGTACCCGATGGTGTACTGACTGTGAATGTCACGCGCCACGGTCCGAGTGATTTCGTCGACTTCGTCCAGCCGTTTTGGGAAATAGGCAACTCCGCCTGTCACCTCAGCCAGACTTCGCAGGGCTCCGGTGTCTGACTGATGGAGCTCGTCCCCGAGTAGCCCGATGGCATAGAGCGTTGGTCCATTCTCTTGCTGCAACCGGCGCACAGCCTCCTGTAGTGTCTCCCGACTGGCATTGTCCCGGCCGTCAGTGATCACTAATAAGACTTTTCGTTCAACGCGGTTATTGTTCTTCAAGTGGACCGTCGAAGCGACGATAGCGTCATAGAGTGCAGTACTGCCTTGCGTGGAGAGTTTCTGCAAAGCTTGTTGGAGCAGGTCGATATCCGACGTGAAGTCCTGATCCAGATAGGAATCCTGACTGAAGTTGACCACAAAGGATTGATCCCCCGGATTGCCGGCTCGAATCAGATTGAGCACCGCCTGATTCACTTTGTTGCGGTTTTCGCGCATTGAGCCGGAGTTGTCGATGACGATACCCATCGCCACCGGAACGTCTTCCCGGTGAAAAGAGGTGGTCGCCTGTGGCGCTCCGTTCTCGAAGGCCGTGAATGCTGGTCGCTCGAGATCTGTAACCAGACGCCGCTGTTCATCGACGACGGTTGCGTGCAAGATCACTTCCCGCACCTGCGTCTTGAACACGAAAACCTCGCTCTGGTCATCTGGGGGCTTTTCGCTGTCCAATGGCTCCTGCGCTGTCGTACTGCTCTGAGGCGCAGGCTCGGCGTTCGATGCTGGAGAGGTTTGCGCGACGCCGGTCGCAATTGGCGGAACTGGACTCGAAGAGGTGGTCTGACCCTTGACCTCAGCGGTTACCGCAGAAAGGATGAGGCACATGCCGACAACCATCACACCTCGCCACTGCAGGAAGGCGGTAGAGGACACAGCAACCTGCTCACCCTTGCTGCTATCGTTGTGCTCGTTATCATTCATCTTTGATCCCGTTGATTTCGATGTCGCGCAGCATTACGGCAACTGAGTCACATAGCAGGCACCATTGGTAATTTGGGTCGGCGGGTTCGGAGGCGTCATCCAAGCCGGATTACTGAAATCAAAGAACTCAGTCATGTCGATCTGGGCGGCGTCCCGCTTCGTTAGCGCCGGCACATTAAAACGAGTTTCAATGAGCTTCAGAATCGCAGTCAAGTCAGCCACCGAGTGCGAGACGTAGTTCTTCTTTGTGTACGGCGAGACAACGATCAGAGGCACGCGGTAACCGGTATAGACGAAGTCGCAAGTCGGCCCGGTCGGAGGCCTGCAAATATCATTTGGAAGCAAATCCAATGGCCTAATGCCATCCGGACTGACGGCCGGCTGCGGCGCAACGTGATCGTAGAGGCCTCCGAACTCGTCGAAGGTGAGAATAAAGGCTGAGTCTTTCCATGAGCTGCTCGCCATCAGTCGATTGATGAGCGAGGAGACGTAATTGGCTCCCAGTTGGATGTCATTTGGCGCTAAGTCCGAGTTTGTTGGATGCTCATCGAAGCCGGCGTCTTCGGCCGGCTCAATGAGAGCGACTTGCGGCAGGGTTCCGTTCTGCAGGTCGGTGAAGTACTGAGAGATTGGAGCGATGTTCTGAGGATACTGAGTCGGGATTGTCTGGCCCCATTGAAAATCCTGTATGGAACTCAAGGAAAGCAGGCAGGCAGAATCGTAGGGGGGGCCGGTACAAGGACTCTTCTCGGGGTCCACATAGATCTTCCAGCTGACTCCGGCGGTTTGGAGCTCCTGAAAGATGGTGGTTGCTGTTAAAAGTGCTGTGTCTGCGCTATCAGTGCCAATCGGATACGCGTATCCCTGGGATGTGCCTGCGATAAGATACGCCCGGTTCGGTGGGGTGCGGGTCATTGCCGGGTGAAACCACCGGTCCGAGGTAGCGAACTTTGAAGCCATAAAGTAGTAGTAGTTAAGGTCACTGCCATCGTAGTACCCCATCGCACGGATGCCATCGGTGTCATTGAACGGCGGGTTGAGAGCTCTGGCGTCGTGCGCGGCAGTCCAGACGAATCCGTTCAAAACAGCAGACATCTGACCAACCGGGTCGCTGTAGTCCCAATCCACGTGACTCTCATTCCAGGAAGGGCTCGGGTTTTCAATACACTGAGTGTTCAGATGATACGAAGTGACCGGATTGTTGGGGGCAAAGACGCAATCACTTGGCGGAGGGAAGCTGGGGTCGCAACCCGGAATGGCCAAGGCCGGCCCCTTCAGCGGCGCTGCGCCTGAACTCGGATTGAACTGGGGTAGTCCGTCAAACGATTGGTCCGGATAGCCATTCTGTGCCCAGTATCCTCGTAATGCGCCAAAGTAGTGATCGAAAGAGCGGTTCTCCTGCGCCAGGAAAATGATGTGGTTGAGAACAGCGATGTTTTGGGGGGCGCTAAACGTCGCGGTCACTTGCTGGCTCGTGTTCATCGTCAGCGCGCAGGTTGCGTTGCTGCCGCTGCAGCCTCCTGTCCATCCGGCGAAAGATGAGTTCGCGCCCGCAGTCTCCGTGAGCGTTACCTTGGTCCCGCTAGCAAAGCTAGCGCTGCACGTCGGGGCGCAGTTAACTCCGGAAGGGTTGCTTGAGACCGTACCCGTGCCAGTTCCGGCTGGGTTTACGGTTAGCACGGCTGTGTTTTGGATCGTGCTAAAGCTTGCAGTGACCTTCTGGCTCGCGCTGAGCGTCAACGTGCAGGTTGCGTTGCTGCCGCTGCAGCCTCCTGTCCATCCGGCGAAAGATGAGTTCGCGCCAGCAGTCTCCGTGAGCGTTACCTGGGCCCCGCTAGCAAAGCCAGCGCTGCATGTCGTTCCGCAATTAATGCCCGCGGGATTACTGCTGATCGTTCCTGCGCCAGCACCGGCGGATTGAACGCTAAGTTGAAAAGAAGCTGGCGGAGGACCGCCGCCCGCCCCTCCCCCACAACCGCAAAGCACAAGGGAGATCAAACCCAGAAAGTAGACGACAATGCCGTTTTTCGGCCTGAACATTAGGCAGCCACTCTTCTCGTCCACGGACGCGGCTTCGATGGTTTTGGCGGAACCTGGGTTGCCTTGCCTTAAGGGATTGTGTCGTTGTATCTCCGAGAGCGCTTGAGGCGGCGTGTGTCCAGTGTTCCTGCTTGCCGCGAGTTGCCACGATAACCGCCGAATGCGACGTCCTTACGCTCCCAACCCCGATTGATGTGCTGGCTTCTTCGTTTAGGACGACGATACAAAACGACGAGGTGAGCGATTCTGAACAGACAGCTTCGGCTTCACGCGGCATAATGCGGAACAAATCTACGGAGACGGTCATGCCTTTTATGAGCCCCGAGGCTTGTTTCCGCGCTACTTTCGCTGCTCTTACAAGCGTGGCTCCAGCGACTTGGTGTATTTCTGACGATCTCGATCAGGTATTGGGAAAGGAATTCTATGTCAATCTTGCAGATCTCAAAGGTCTCACCTACCCTTTTGGTAGCGGCTTTTCTCATGAGCTGTGGCAGCCTTACCAAGCCACCGGCTTCGACGGTTGGCGGTGGCCCTGCGGTATTGATGGTAGTCCCACAAAGCAACGGAGTGGGCACCGACCGTGAGATTGCTGTGGTGTTCAGCGAACCGATGGATCCGGCAAGCATCAATAACAGCACATTCACTATTGCAGGAATGACTGGTACGGTCACTTACGACGCCACGAACAAGATTGGCGGCTTCAAGCCTTCTCCTAACTTCGCTCCCAATACGAACTACAACGCCAGCATTAGCGTTGGCGCCAAGAACATCAGCGGAACTCCACTGGCCGCACCCTACAACTTCTCCTTTACTACCCGCGCAACCAGCGACACTTCTGCCCCGTACGTTATTGCCGTCAATCTTGTCGCAGGAGCCACTTGCGTACCCCAGAACCAGAAGATCTTAGCCACCTTTGACGAGCAGATGGACTCCCTCACCATCAATCCCAGCACATTCTTGATTGTAGGTGTGACCTCCACTGTGACCTATGACGTGGTTACTCAAATTGCCACTCTCACGCCCTCGGCTAACTTGGCGGCGAACACCACTTACACGATTATGGTCACCGCCGGAGCCAAGGACATGGGCGGAGTTCCGGTTGCGCCACTTCAACAGACTTTCACCACCGGTCCTTGCCAGGGTGGTGGAACGCAGCCAGTAGCTCTTTGTCCTGGCATAGGAAATTTCTCGGTGTTAGCCGGAACCACCGTCACCAACACCGGTTCTACCGTAGTGTCTGGGGATGTCGGAGTATGTCCTGGTACGGCTGTCACTGGATTTCCACCGGGGCTGGCAGGCGGGACGATCCATCTTGCAGACGGTGTCGCCTCTCTGGCGCAGGCCACGTTGACTGCCGGCTATATCGATGCTGCCGGACGATCGGGTGGCACTGCGGTCGCCGGAGATTTGGTCGGGCAGACCCTCACCTCCGGTGTCTACACATCGACGTCGTCGCTGGCAAATTCCGGGGACCTCACTCTCGATGCGCAAGGCAATCCGAGTGCGGTGTTCATTTTCCAGATTTCGTCCACGCTCACGACGGGCAGCGGAAGCCATGTTGTCCTGGCCAACGGTGCCAAGGCTTGCAACGTTTTCTGGCAGGTCGGCAGCTCAGCGACCCTCGGAACGAACTCTGTGTTTAAGGGAACCATCATGGCCCTCACATCAATCACCGTAACCACAGGCGTGAATCTGGAAGGCAGGGCGCTCGCACGGAATGGCGCAGTCACCTTGGACACCGACGTCATCACCGGATGCACTTGCCCGTGAGGCGGTGGCTAACGCCAGGTGCAAATGGGCGGGTTTCTAGATCTCGAGAGCCCGCCCACCAGCAAGACGAAGAGCAACAAAGGAAACCATCAGCCGAAGTGGACGGTCCACCAGTTCCGCTCAACACGAACGAAAGACGCATCAGCACAAACGAGGAAAAGAGAGAGCCAAAATGGGGAAGTGACGCCGAGCATGTGTTGGGACTGCTCTCAAGATGATCACGGAGGCTTTCGGCAACTAAGAGATTCGAGCAGCGCCCCCCCGGGGCCGGCACTCAAATGCTGGCCCCTTTTTTTGGGGACAACAAGCTTGCACCCAAGAGAACACTGGGAAGGGCTAGGGAGCAGAGCTCTATTTCAGGGCTGAGGAGGTTTGAGCAGTCGCCGGATAAGGCAGCGCTGTCGTTTTTGTTTCCAAGAACAGAGATGTGAAGCGGCCTCGGCGGCTGTTTGCCCGATGGTGCGGCCGGATACTCACAATCATGAAGTTCCCGCCTTCTCGCCGCGCCATCTCTGCTTAACTATTAAAGGTTCCCGCCTTACCGTCTGATCGCGCTGCGCGCCATGCACGTACGAGGGCTTGAACTTAGAAAAGCTTGAATTCGACTTCAATACTAATTTGTACACTTACCGGCTTCCCGTCTTTCAGCGCAGGATCAAAGCGCCACTGCTGCACAGCCTCCACCGCCTTTGCATCCAGCCCGAATCCTAGCCCGTGGACGACCCGAATGTCGCGCGGATGTCCGGAGGAGTCAACAATTAACCACAGTGTGCAAGTGCCCTGCGTTTTCGCCCTGCGGGCTTCCTCTGTGTAGTCGGGATCAGGAGTCGAAACGGGTTGAGGAGCCGATATTCCTCCGCCCACCTTAAACACTCCTCCCCCGATGCCACCACCGCTCCCGGCGCCAACTCCTGCGCCGCGTCCGACCCCCACACCGCCGCCAGACCCGGATCCGATTCCGCCGCCAGAACCGGATCCATTGGAGGGCGGAGCTGCCGGCAGGGAGGCAACCGACGGAATACCAAGATTTGGCATGTGATTCTCGGCGAGGTGTGCCTGGGGCGGCACAATGACCGTAGGCTCTGCTGTTAGCTTGGGCTTGACGTTGCGAAGCACAATCTGAGGCGGCGTGATCTGCTGCATCGCGAATTTTGGCAGCCTTCCCTTGGGTGCCGGCAGCGGATCATGATCTCCCCCGCCGCCACCACCTCCGACCACTTTCTTAGAGGTTCGAAGTATGTATGAGTCGGAAGACGGTGCGACCAGGGTTACGACCTCTCTCTGCCTGACCTGCTGCACGGCCTTATGTCCAACGGCAGCCCCGACAAGGATGAGGCCCAACAATGCAACGTGAATGATCCCTGATCCTACTAAGCCGTTTGCCCGGTAGTTGTTGTATTGCCCCCAGACTTCTCCCACCGCGAAAGACCTTTGTGCTCGCAAGCTGTGACCTCTTCTTACCGACACCGCCATCGCCGGTCTGCCAGAATGGCACCCATGCATTTCGAAGTGCTCTTTAGTAGTCGCGCGGCGATTTTCCGGCTTAAGTCTGTCCTTAAAACCCGATGACCGGCCGCGGGTCCGCTAAAGACATGGGCGCCCGTTGCGCTCGAATCGGTGCCAACGATAGTTCTTAGTTAAGGCTCCGACGGTTCCCGCGGGGGTTGACCGCTTCGGGAATCGCAACATAGTCCGAAGTTGCACGTGGACGACTTCGCTTCTCTTCCAGGTCGGGGAAGCGCAGAATACCAGCAGTGTGCACGTGGATAATTTCGTTTCTCACCGCATACAGCACCAACTCGGCGATCGAATGGATCTCAAGCTTGCGCATGATGTTGCTTCGATGCGTTTCTGCGGTCGCCAATGTCACGTGCAGTATGGCGGCAACTTCCTTGGAAGCTTTGCCTTCACTCACGAGCTGCACAACCTCGCGCTCCCGTGGCGATAATTTGGGCACCCTGGCGGCGTTTGAATCCGCGCGATGGCGCTTGTACCCGTCCATAATCACATGCGACACTCGCGAACTGAAGATGCTCTTTCGCTGTTGAATCGCCTCAACTGCGGTCGTCAAATCCGTAGTCCCATCGGATTTAAAAACCCAGCCCCGAACGCCCGCTTCCAGGCAGTCTCGGATCACATGCTCGGAGTCCACCGCAGTGAGGATGAGTATTGCCTGGGCGGGATTGAGTTTCAGGATCTGCCGCGCCGTGTCCAGGCCATTCAATATAGGCAGGCAAACATCCAGAATGAGAAGATCGGGCTTCAATTGCCGGTACTTTTCTAGGACATCCCGGCCGTCAGTCGCTTCTCCACAGACCTCCCAACCTTCGTGAGATCCAAGCAGCGATGACAAACCGAATCGGAATATTGGATGATCGTCAGCCAGCAAAATGCGGAATGTGCCCATAGAACCTCCCCATACTCAAGCTAACTTATCAAGTCAGCCCGACGCTGTCTGAGCAAAATTGCTCAAGGGCCTCGTCTGTCGCCGCAAAGGCAAGCACGGGGAGAAGAAGGATTGTTTCCTTTGACTAGGGCGGATCCGGCCGTGTGAAAATCATGAATCGCTCAGACTCGTGAGGTGCGAACAACGTCGCGATTGCCGACGACCATCGCTGTAGTAAGGAGGCAAGCGCTGGTGACAAACAGGGAGGTTCGAGCCAACGCCTACCTTCTTGCCCCTCGCGTTGGGGCTGCCCTAAGGAATAAATGAGCAGTGCCTGCGCGTCTATCGTGCCAAGTGTGTATTTGTCCGAAAGTCTTTCACTACGTTTCAGCCACTGCGACTCTTCATCCTCATTCACAGCGATGCAATGTTCCGAAAAAAACACAGCACGCCCAGAGAATCAAACCCAAGCAGTGACGGGAAAGACTGACCTCCCTCGGCAAACGCTCGTCCATTCACATTGAAAGTGATTTCCCCGCAGCCCATCGGTACAGCAACAACTGGAATCTGATACTGACCGAACAGGATAGACCGTTGCTTGACTCCACCTCTACTCTCAAGCATGAATCCGGCAAACCTCACTTCGTTATCTCAGCCAACTATTAGACCGCGTCAAGGGAGGCTGTCGTGAACATAGACTCTGCGATTGCAGATCCGGTTCCTCTAGGCTCTGATCTGATCAAACGCGCACAACAAGGGGATGCGGATGCGTTTGGCGCCCTGTTCCAGGCGAATCGGTCGCGGATCTACTCCGTGTGTTTGCGCATGACCAGCAATGCCGCGGAAGCGGAGGATCTCACGCAAGACACGTTCTTGCACGTATTCCGTAAGATCAACAAATTTCGCGGAGACTCAGCTTTCTCGACGTGGCTTCACCGAATTGCGGTCAATACCGTCCTGATGCACTTTCGGAAGAATTCTCTGAATCAGGTTTCACTGGACGAGCCGCAAAGCGACATAAACGGCGACAAGAGACGGCGCGAATTCGGAACCAGAGATAAACAACTGGCAGGCTGCATCGACCGGCTTGCATTAGCCCGTGCCATGAAAGAGCTTCCCCCTGGGTACCGGACCGTGTTTTTACTGCATGAAGTTGAGGGCTATGAGCACCAGGAAATCGCCGAGATGCTTAGTTGCTCGGTAGGCAATTCGAAATCGCAACTTTACAAAGCGAAACTGCGATTTCGAGAGCTCTTAGCCCTTTCGAGTAGGTCTCAATCAGGGATTCGATGTAGGCAGTTGAGCACTCAAGAACCAGCAAAACAAAAACTCAAGAACTGCGTTCTGCCAATTGTCCCAGATGTGCTAACACAGCAAGCCCCTTCCGTGATGCAGGTGGGACCCGAAGCTGCGTGACCCAGAGCAGCACAAACTAAGTAGCATGAGGCCGACGGCCCGTACGGCCATTTGATGTCGACCTGAGCCGAGTCCGAAGCGGTAGTGGAATCGAACTGTTGCGCAACTAACTCCTACCCTTTCAAGTACCGTGTCCGAGTGCCACGGTCCCTCGCAACTGACAGTTGCCATTCACCGCAACGTGTACTATCGAGGTCTGCCTTCGAGGCAGTTTCTCTCTGTGCACTGGCCAGGACTCGCGCCACATGACTGGTGCTCGCGCGGTCAGGGGACTGGAACCGCTTGTGGGTGGCGGTCCTGCCCGAAGACATTGTGAGCCGTGCGCCGCTGATTGCATCAGTTCTCTCTGTGCTGGTACGGAAGGTGGTCCTGTGGGTCGTAGGAGGTTACTCGTGCGCCGTGAGAAGGTGCTGGACTTCAGCGGGTGCAACTCCCGCCGCGTAAGAGACTGATGAACATCAACGACGGTGATCGGTCGATAGCTCTTAGTGAGCCTTCTTGGACGACTCGCTCATCTTCCAGAGTTGAAATAGAATCTATTCCTTTGCTGAGAAACTGATGCCCGAGACTTCGACCTCTGCCGGACTCTTGCAGAATGAGCAAGCAAAGCCGAGCACTGACCACATCCAGACGATTTGCGCGATTAGCACTGTTGCTGCCATTTTTTCTAACGTCTTGCACGAGGGCGTCGGGCACGGGCTCACCGCTATGTTGACCGGAGCAAAGTCCGGAATACTTACGACCGTAGCGTGGTCAAGTGCGTTCGACTCTCGTCTGGTCGAGGCCGGTGGAACAGTGGTTAATCTGGCTGCTGCTCTGGTGTTTTGGTTGTTCTTGCGTAGTGCCAAGAACATGGTGATGTCTCTGCGGTACTTCCTGCTCATCACTTTTGCATTCAACTTGTTTTCGGGAACCGGGTATTTTTTCTTTTCGGGTGTGACCAACTTTGGAGATTGGGCGGCAGTAATTTCAGGGCTGCATCCGCACTGGCTGTTGCGGGCGCTGCTCGTGGTTGGAGGAGCGGCGGCATACTACGCCGCAGTGCGCGTCGTGGGAATAGGGTTCGTGCGTTATGTGGGAGTGCCGCGAGATCAGCAGAGAAGAATGCGAAAGTTGACCATACTGCCCTACATCTCAGCCACTGTCTTGCTGAGCCTAGCAGGGCTGCTGAATCCATTCGGAATTCAACTGCTGTGGCAATCCGCCCTGCCTGCAACCGCAGGTGGTCAGAGCGGGCTTCTGTGGTTGCAGTACTACATTCCACGAGGAACGGTCCCGAACCGAAAGTCCGAGAATCTTGCGCGAAGCTACCTCTGGATAGGTATCGCGGCGATTTTGACATCCGTCTATGTCGTCGTGCTGGGATGCGGAATCACGCTGCGCCGCTAAGCTTCGAGGCAATTCTGGGCTGTCGCACTCAAGTCGTGTTCGTGTTCCGCACGTTAGCAAGGTCAAACTTGGAAGGCGCACACTTAGGGAATGGGGATATTCGAATCCCTGCCGAGATTTAGCTTCCTATTCTGGCAGTCGGATCACCGGATCCTCAGATCGGCAGCAAAGCCCATAACACTGCCAGAGCCGAAACCAAGGGCTGTGCGCGAGCATTTCGTCGTGCCTTCGATTGGCAGCAGAGATGTCGCTTGCGGTGAGTGGCCTAATATCCGGCGCTTCGAACATTTCCTGTAGCTGCTCGATGTCGTCAATGATGCGTTCAACGTCCATTCCATCTCAATATCCGACATGAGCGTGGCATTCGTCAAACGGCATGGCTCAGTGACGTGTTGCGTGAGTAGCGAATCGAGGCCGGATCACGCCAGGCGCAGACTGTTGGGCGAGGCACGAGCCGTTCCACGACTGATGTCTGGCACCATGACCAATTCGAGAACGGTGACATCCGAGAGTTGAACCTGATATTTATCGACCTCGCGGATTGAGTTAGGGAAACTAAAATTCCATTGCTGGCGAACGATTTCTCGAAACGAGCGTCCGCCATCCCCAGACCATCGCAAGACGAACTCTTGGGTTCGCTCTGTGTCGGTTTCTTCGAAGACGAGCGAGATGCGTTTGCGCTTTTGGGGTTGATCGAAGAGCAGCCGGATCGTTTGAGTTCCGGGACTAGCTGCACGCCAACCCTGCGCTTCTCCTGACAGCAGCGCAGATTCGATCCCGTAACTCTTCTCTTCCGAAGTGACCTCGGCCGAGGCTCGCATGATCCAGTGCTGAGTTCGGACGCTCGGGACAAGCCATTGCGGCGGCCGATCGAGCTGTAAGCAAGACGAAGAATCCGTTATGGTTGGCGCAAATCGCGTCCGCTTATGCCTTGGCAGGCAGTAAGGATAAGGCACGGGGTATGCTCATTAACATCGAGGCACAGGCGCGTGAGCGGTATATCTGCGGATTCAATGTGGCTTGCCTTGATGCCAGCCTGGGTGATCACGAGGAGGCGTTCACCTGGCTGGAGAAGGCGTATCGCGATCGCTCCGGATTGAATGCCTTTTGTCGGGGTGGATCCCCGACTCGACCCGCTGCGCGGGGATGCGCGTTTTGACGACTTGCTGCGGCGGGTGGGATTGCCCTTGCGATAGAGTGCGCCTGAAGCCGGTCAGGCTGCGGGTTCCTAAAGCGCTGGGAATTGGATTTTCAAGAACTTATGCGGCGTGCTTGGTACGCTTTAGGCACCGTGAGAGACTCAGGATGCCTGGGGAGCCAGGTTCAACAGGCGGCGAAGCGCGCTAATGTCAGGGCGTATCTGATTCGGAGAAACATTTCTTTCATCGCGGCGCTCCCAATCGAGAAGCAGTGCTTCCACCATTTCCTTGCCGTCTGGATCACGAACGGCTTCCAACGGCGTGCGTCCGCCCAACGCAGGGATCTTCTCGTGGACCCAGCTTTCGACTTGCTTCTGCATGGTGGCTTGCAGGAACTTCCTGGCGTCCGGATCGGCCAACAGCGCCTCCATCTCGGCATCGTGCAATTCCGCTTCCCCTGCATCTTGTGGCGTATTCTTCCGCATCTGTTCCAGCGTTTGGGCGAGCGTGCTCTCGTGAGTCGCCAGGGTCCCGAGTCGTTTCTCAATCTCTTTTCGCATCCGTTTGGCGCGATTCTCCGAATTCACCTCCGCGATCATACGTCCCTCGGAAATCTTGATGTGGCCCAGGATGGTGTTGTCCCAACTCTTAGACTTACGATTGCCTTTCTTGATCCAATCGATGTCCACCTTCCGCAGCTTCCCGTCGTCGCTCAGTTCTGCATCGTCGAGCAACTCCTCACGGGAATATCCCACCGCGAGCGGAGCCAACGCGTCGAACGCCGCTTCCGCCGACTCAATCCGAAACGTCAGCGTGTGAAACAGTAGCAGGTCGCCGTCCGTATTGCACAGCACCGGCGGAGCGAATAGCCGGTCCCGAATGTCCAGGTAGGTGGCGCGAATCAGATCTGCATATCGCAACAGGTCGTGCGGCGCCAGGTAGCGATTCTGTTTGGCGATTCTCTTCTTCAGTGTTTTTCGGAGTTCGATGACCTCGATCTTCTTGTCCGGCGGAATGCAGATGGGAGCCATACTGCCGAACACGGCAAGTTCCGGCTGGTGCCAGATCTGGGCAAAAAGCAGGTCTCCCTGCCGCAGGTGTCGCGACCCCGATCGCTCGATGACTTCGGTTTCTCCGCCAACCAGAACATCCCACACTCTCATGCGCTCACCGGGTTCATTCCAAACGACCTCGTAGAAGCTCAGTGGCTGCGTTGTAGCCTGCTCCAAAAACATCCGTTGCATCGCGGTTAGCTGCTTCGACTTCTCGAGCATGTACCAGCGAGCCACTACGCCGCCCTGCCCGCGCGTGGTGGTCCGCCGAGCGCCCGGATTCCACTGGAACAAGAAATAGGGCATGAAGATCTGACGTTCGTCTGCAGCCTCTTCCAGCGGCTTCGGAACGTCACGCATGTTGAAGTCTTGCCACGCTTCATAGATCCGTTCCCCGAACTTACGCAAAGCAAACCTGGTGATCTCCCCCGTCAGGCGGTCCGACTCTTCGTGCTGCCGCGCCCAAACCTGGTCGATAGATGGAGCATAGCCGGGCAGGCAGCAGTGCTTGTACTTCTTGCCGCTAGCGCAGGGACAGGGATCGTTTCTTCCGATCTTTTCACGCGCATGAAGGGACATAACGTTGCGACATTATCGCGCGGGGTTGTGGAAAGGCAAGGGGATACTTGGTGGATTTTCTTTCGCGAGGAGAACCAACATGTCCCGATCAATACACGCCGCACAAGGCGAGCCGTTACCCTACAACCACCACCTGCACCAGTTCCTGACCTTCCTCAAACACGAGAGAGGGTTCGCCGACGCTACGATTGTCAACCGCGAGCGTTCTCTGCAACCCTTTTCAGGCTAGCTGGTCGCAGAAGACGTGCCACTGTCCACAGTGTCGCCGGTGGTGATTTCCAAGTACTTCACCGGTATCGTGGCGGGCCGGTGGAAGCGGACCACCGTCTCCTCCATGTACAGTCTCTGCGCTCTTTTTTTCGCTATGCCAGCAGTCGAGGTTGGTGCGCGACGGGCATCGTCGAGTCCATCGACGCACCCCGAGTCTACACGTACGAGTCGGTTCGGAATGGCCGAGCCATCACTGAACCGTGGAAGTTCTACGATCTCGGCCATGGCTACTGCTCCTACGATTTCTTCGAGCAGTGTCCGCACCGCATGGCATGTGCGAAATGCTCGTTCTACCTCCGGAAGGAGTCGACGGCAGCGGCTCTGCTGGAGGGCAAGAGCAATCTCTTGCGCATGCCCCAGGAAATTGCGTTGACCGACGCAGAGATCGCAGCACTTGACGATCGTGTTTCTGCACTGGAGTCGTTGTTGAGTCGTCTCGAGAACATTCCGACGCCATCTGGCACGACACCACGTCAACTTCGCGAAGAATCGTTCGTGCAGATCGAGGGTACTTAACGTGTGAGAGGCAAGACTCGACCTTGCACACCGTACTGCCGGACGGGTCGCTACCGTCAAGTAGCTCATGAAGGATTTCGAGCGCTCTCGCCTGATTGCGACAGTAGATTACGACAGTGCACAATTCTCTGCACACACAGAACCTTTGTAACGGGTTCTGGTCATTACCAGCCGCTACTCTTCCCTCAGCGCCACCATTGGCTGTAGCTTCGCCGCCCTTCTTGCTGGGACCGCACTGGCGAGCACCGCCACCACAGCCAGTCCCAGACACGCGGTCGCCAGTACTGCGGGATTGTAGGGCTCCAATCCAAATAAGAGAGACGCCGCCCACCTGCCGACGACCAGCGTCATCACAACCCCGACTGCAACTCCGACTCCGCACAGCTTTCCTGCCTCGCTCAGAACCAGTTCGATCATTTGTATCGGCGCTGCGCCCAATGCCATCCTGATCCCGATCTCGCTTGTCCTTTTTGCCACCATGTATGCCATCACTCCATAGAGTCCGACGGTTGCCAGAATTGCGGCCAGCAGGCCAAAGAACCCGCTCAAAATTGCCAAGAGACGCTCTTTCAGTAATCCGTCGTTGATTTGGGCGGCGAGTGAATGAAAATCGATTGCGATCTCGGGATTGACGTCAGCCATAGTTTGCCGCAACTCCCCCACAATCGGTTCGAACGATCCGCTTGAGCGGACGATAATTTCCCCGTTGGTGTCGGGCCGGTCATCCTGCAACTGAGGATAAAATGCGATTGGATCGAACTCTTTCCGCAAGTCATCGTATTTCGCATTTGCCATCAGCCCGACGATCTCATACTCGTACTGCGGCTGTCCCCGATACACATTGATTTTGAACGTCCGGCCGACAGGATTTTCGGTTCCCATGATCTTCCGGGCAAACTCCTGATTGACGATCGCCACCTTTGGCGAACTCGCGGTATCGCGCTCATTGAAATTGCGTCCGCCTAACAAAGGCGTCCCGATCGTCTGGAAGTACCCTGGTGTGATGTTGCCCATGTCGACCCAACCCTTCTTCACCTCGCCATTGACCACGACTTCATCATTCCAGTAACTCCCGCCTAGAGGCACCTCGTTCGTCTCCGCGGCCGATTGCACTCCGGGCAGTGAGCGCACGCGCTCGACCATGCGCTCCCGGAATGGACCTCGCTGATCGTAGGGGAGATTGAGACGCGTGTAGTCGATATCCATCACCAGCACGCCATCGCGTCGGAATCCGGCATCCAAAGTCAGGATCTTCCGCAGGCTTTCGCCGAACAGCAACGCGCTGACCACGAGCACGAGGGAAAGAGCGACCTGCGCGACGACGAGTGCCCGGCGGAGACTGAAACGCTCGCGGGTTGTAGTCAAACCGCGCCCCGCCAGGCTCATCACCAGTGCAGGCGCCATCCTGGTCGATTTGATCGCAGGTGCAAACCCCACCAGCACACAGGTGAGCACAGCGAGACCGGCCGTAAAGCCAAGTACTCGCCAGTCCGTTGCGAGACCAACGAAGATGTGGCGTACATCACCTTCCCCGCTGAGATACCGGACGAGGAAGGAACTCAGCAGGCGAGCTAATACCATTCCGAACGTCGCCCCGAGCAGCGCGAGAAGCAGGCTCTCGGTGAACAACTGGCGGACAATGCGTCCTCTTGCCGCGCCCAGCGCGATGCGTACGGCAATTTCTTTTTCTCGCGCGCTGGCGCGAGCCAGCAACAGGTTCGCGAGGTTTGCGCACGCGATCAGCAATACAAGTCCCGTGATCGCCAGCAGCAGCCATAGAGGCGACTCATACTGCTGCCGAAGATTGGACACCCCTGTGCTTCCCGGATACGCTGCCAGTTTCTTCTGCAGGTATTGCTTTCGGGCTTCCGCCTGATACACGGGCGGCAAGGTTTCCTGCATGAGTCCCGGAGAGATTGCCTCGAGTTGCGCCGATGCCTTGTCTAGGCTCCATCCGGGCTTTAATCGGCCCATGGCCACCAGCCACCATCCGTGTGGCAGCACGTAAAGGCTGCTCTCACCTGCGATGGTTGGTTCAGAGCAGATGAGCACCGCAACATCGAAGCTGTGGCCGACGTCTACTCCATGAAAGTTCGCTGGGGTTACACCGAGCACCGCAAACGGGTGGCCTTCCAATTCGAGTGTCTTACCGATCGCACTGGCCTGTCCGCCAAATTCGCTCTGCCAAAACTCATAGCTAATTACTGTGCCGGGCGTACCACAACCCGCGCGATCATCCGGCCGGTGAAATACCTGCCCGAGTATTGGCTGAATCCCGAGCACATCGAAAAATTCACCACTGACCCATAGTCCCTGTGCGTAGCGCACTTGCCCGCGCGTCGCCAGATTGAAATCCTCGTTGCCGAATGCAAATACGCTGAACCCTTGCTGCTGCGCACGGATATGCTCCCACATCTGATTGGTTACGTATCCGTAGCGACCGTGGTGCCGGCCTGTGACATGGAAATCTGTCGGCCGGATCACCGCTAATTCTTCCGGATGCGCCACTGGAAGAACCCTCATCCTCACTGCGTCGATGAGCTGGAAGATAGCTGTATTTGCCCCAATGCCTAGCGCCAGTGAAAGTACGCATGCTGTCGTGAATCCCGGGTTCAATCGCAATGTGCGCGTGGCGTAGCGCAGGTCCTGCCACAGGCCTGACCAGACATCGCTGCCCTCACCCGTCCCCAGCTCTACCGGTTCTATCCAGCGCTCCTCGATCTTTCGCAGATCGCCCACCAGATCGCGTCCCTCCAGTTCTTCAATGATTTCACGCTCTGCTGCGTCTTCATTGGCGCCGTTCGACAGCTGTGCCTCGTACCGGTCGCGCAGATGCTGCGAGATCTCATCAACGATCTCGCACTCACGCATCGGCGAAAGTCCGCAGTCGCGGAGTCGATCGCGCACCATTTTTTTAAAATCAGGCATGGCTTACTCCCGTAATCCGCTGCATCGCGGCCACGAACTCTGCCCAAGTCCGCCGCTGTTGCTTTAGCATCGCCTTCCCGGCTGGGATTAACCGGTAATAGCGCCTCCGGCGCTGACCGGGTTTCTCGACCCACTGACCTTCGACCCACCCGCGCTTCTCCAGCCGGTACAGCAGGGGATAGAGAGAGGCCACATTGAACTTGAGCGTACCGGCCGAACGCTGCTCGATAAGTTGGCTGATTTCGTAGCCGTGGCGGGCTCGGCCTTGCAACAGCGAGAGGATCAGCAGCTCCGCGCTTCCTTTTTTCAATTCCCGATCAAAGCCCGCATTCGTTATCGCCATATATGTTTATGACATATATGCCTATGCCGAGCTGTTTGTCAATCAAAGAATGAGATCCTCACTGGCGCATGGACACTGGCCGATGTGAGGCTATAGTGGTGGAACTTGTCTGGGCACCGCAAGGACACTTGCACTGGGCTTCGCTTCTCGATCGGCTAGGGATGCATTGGAATCTGGCTCCCTCGTTCCCCGCTCGCCCAGAAGTCGAAGTCGACCTTTGATTCCTGCCTCGATCGATGAGGCAATCTGCTTAGGAAAGTTCTTTGGCAACTTTGATACAACGGAGTCAACTGCGGCCGTTGCCCCCTCGAGCAGTTCGTGCACGACGGATTCAACAACCTCTCCCCCTACCCCAGCCGAATCTGCCGTCTGAAAAAAGTGGCGTGGCGCAATCTGGCGGATCTGGTAGTGCGGCTTGGTACCGAACGCCATGGCCAGGCGAAACTGTTTCCACAAGCTCTGCTTCGAATCAACACTAGGCTGCGCTGAGATGACATCATAGAGAGGCGTCATGCGAAAACGTCCACCCGGAGACAGAAAAATGCTGAAGTTTTTGGCATGTCCGTCGGTAGCTCCCATCAGCCAGAAGGCGATGTTCGCCTTCAGAAATGAGCGCTGATCTGAGAGTGGTTCGTCACTGCCCCGCAGGATCTTGAGGATGTCGGAGATGCCTGGACCGCCATCGCTCTGGCATTTCAGGGTCGGCGGCACCGAGAGTGCTTGGCAGGAATCCTCTTGCGGTAAACGCAGCAGTCTTTGACCGCCAGTCCACAGTCGGTCGAAGCGCTCAACAATCAGGACACGTCTGCCTCCGAAGGTTTCCATTTCTGCGCTTGCCGCCGGTAGGCCCAAAGCATTGAGGATCTTGAGGCAGAGATATTCGTTCTCAACACTTGATGTGAGGTCCACTCCGTTGGGGAGCTTTCCAATCGAAGGCTTGAAGATGTGCGTCGTCGCGGTTGTGCCGCGGGGCTTGCACCATCTGCCATTCCAGCGCAGAAGTGCGGTCTTCTCTTGAGAGCCGGCTATAGATATCCGGAAGCTCTCATCTTCGGTGATTCCCAGGGGCGCCGTTGCTAGATTGTCAAGAATGATTCCAATCTCCGTCCAGTGACGGGCACTGCATCAATAGCGCCAGCCGGAGTCGGTTGTACCTCAGGGGGAAGGAACTGCAATGCACCCACACAATCGTGGCCAATTGCGCCCAGCAGGCTATAGGCGTCGGTTCCTTCGGCACGCGCGCGCGCAGCGATCTGCCGCCGCAAACTATCGTTGTCCGGCAATAGATTCTCGAAAACTGCCAAGACGGGCGCGCCGACGTACGGCTGTTCGCGTAGGGGCAATGAGAGTGAAACGGGCAGAGCGGGCTGCCATGCCAGCCACGACCGCTCGTATTGGAAGATGATGGCCCCCGAAGTCTTGCGTCGAAGTTGGCCGACGAGCCGGCTGTTGAGAAACACATTCAGAGGTTCGTAGCGCGCTCGACGTGGCATCAGAAGAGTCTCTCAATATCTCGGGCTGAGCCCTTGGTCCGTGGACGGATCACTAATTCCAGGTCGAGCGCGGCAAGCGTGCGCAACACGGTATCGAATCGAGCTGCTGCAGAAGTCTCAATGTCGGAAACCGTCCGTTGGCGCACCCCGACTTTGGCGGCCAGCTTCTCCTGAGTTAAGCCGAGTTCGCGGCGCCGCTGTCGAATGTAGTTCCCAAGTTGAAGGGGAGTTCGGGCAATCGTTTCCATGTTTGGGTTCTCTCGCGGTCTAGGCGCTTTTTCGCCTATTTTCAAGTTAGGCGGTTCTTCGCCTAGGCTACGTCGATTGCGCGAGCCGGCCCACCCGATGGCACAGAGCCTGGCGAGTTTGATACAAACCTGACCCCTCCTGCGAACAATTCAGGAAGGCTTCGGAGACCCCGTGCTAGGTGCCCGCGGCACGGTTGGCTGAGGGGGTTCTGGGGCCTATCGCTTCGCACTAGTTGCAAAAGCCAAACAGGTCAATTTGCTTCCCCGCGTCGAAATTGACCTTTTCCATCTTCAGGATCGACCCTGGCACTTTTGTTCGGTCATAGCAATTTAGCGATTCGAACCGACCTACAATTTCTTCCACGTCTTCCCCAAGAAAGGGCTTTAATTTTCGGTTCATTCGGACACCCGACCCATCCACCAGTTCTCGACGCAACGATGCATATGGAATCGGTATCGCAAAACAGATAATGCCCACCCCTGTCAGTGATGCAGCGTTCGAGCATCGCCAACAACAAATGCGCTCCCCCGGCAATCAAGGATGCGATTGGAGGTGAAGTGCCGTCAAAGTCGTGACACCAATCCATTCGGGGTAATCCAGGGGTAATTCTGCCTACTAATCCTGTAGGATTTCAATCTACCAAAACTCGTTAGGCTGCCTATGTTCTCCGCCGGCGCTCCACTCCTCTTCAGGTATTGTCTCTCAACAACTTGCAGCGTGTAGCGGTGTGACCAACCACAGAAATAGCAAGGTTAGTCATATGGAACCTTCTGTTCTTTCGCCCTTAAGGGTCAATCCGGCAATTCGATCCGGTCGGGATGCTTCTTATCCCGCTCGTGTTCCTCGGCAAGGACTTTTTCGAGCCAGTATGCTTGACGGTCAGCGACCGATTTATTCACAAACGCCGGTGAATGATAGATGACGAAGTCGTCACCGCAAGCGTCGCACCGTAGGATCCCCATGGCTTGAAAATCGGCGGTTGCCTCGGCTCGCGTCAGGTCCTTCTTTATTGCCACTGCTTTCATGCGGTCAACTTCTCCGAGTCGGCAGACTTCATTTGGGGCTTTGAGGTCGTCCTTTCGCTTCCACTTGCGGCGAAAGTGAGGCAAGGCTCCCATCATCTCTGGACCCAGCTTGCATCAGTTCGATGATCATCGCAAACAGATGGTTCCGGGTCTCAACTCTGACTCCCGCACGAGTGATGTAGCGAATAATGATGTCGACACCGGCTCCCGCCGGCCTGAGATTAACCGACGGCATGGCGCTAAACTGTGGCGAGCCTTCTTCGTGCGTCACCCTCTTCCATTCCGCTGCCGCCATTTTCGCATCCGCTTCCGTTGTCTTCACCGTCGCCTCGTAAATCCCCTTGAGAAGAGGATGAATACTCGTGCCGGGAGGAACACTTACCTTAATCTCATCCCACATCCACTGTCCCACTGTTGAGAAGTTGAAATACTTTCCGCGGATCGCATAGCCGTTTAAAAACGAGACTCTTCTTCCCGTCGGATGGCCATTGGCGGTCCAGTTTCCTGTCTCCAGCAGCCAGGTGCGGAACAGGCCGAGCTGTACCACCTCGCCGCCGACACCATCAATCTCGACCCAGTCTCGAACCCTCACACCGTTAGGCGCCATCAGAACAAACCAACCGCAAAATGCCAGGATGAAATCCTGGAAGACGACCGTCAGGCCTGCGGTCACCAGGCCGAGGATCGTTGGCATCTGTTGTGGTACCCCGAAAATAATCAGCAGGATCAGTAACAGGCCGACCATCTGCGTTCCCAGATTTAGAACTGTTTTCAAAGTCTGCTTTTGGCGAGGATCGTGAACGATCCTTTCCAACGACAATTGGAGTCCCCATCCGGCCAGGACCACCAAAATACAAATCGCCGCAATCAACGCGAGTGACTGCAATATGAGGTGAATTACGATCTTTTGCTGTAACTCGACTTGGTCTCCCCATTGTCCGTAGAGGGACACCAGCTGCTGCTGGGCTCCCAGACGATCGTTGAGGATGCTTAAGATGTTCTGCCGAGCGCTAATTTGTCGCAGCCGGTCGATTCGTTCGGAACTTGATTCTCCAACGGCTTTATCGCCAAGGCCGGCGAGTTCCGTCTTCATGTTTGCCTGATCGCCGGTCAGTGCGGCCACGTCCGCCTTGGCCAATTGCTCAGCCTGCGCAATCAGTTGTTTCCGGTTGCGGAGGGATCGCCACGTTGATAGCTGCTGGGCAAACGTCCTGTATTGTTCGGCTGATGCGACAGCAGTCTGCCCGTCGTCCTGAGAGGCGCGATCCCTGTACTGCTTCATGGCTTCCTGGCGCGCCGCCAGTTCCTGCTGCACCTTGACTCTCTGATCTCCGCTTTCGCGGGCGAGTTCCTCGATCGAATCGGACAGCTCGGCCTGGTCGAGGCCAAGTTGGGCCTTCGCAATCTCCAGGTCGCTGGCGTTGGAAACTGCGGCTGCTGATTTCGTACCCGCGGCTGCACTTAGAGCAGCGATCCGGGCCCCGTCGTTCTTGACGGTCTCTTGAAGCTCATTGACTCTTTGCTGCAATGCCAGCGCCTTACCGTTCAGATTTGGTTTTGCGAGGCTGGCCTGCCTGAGTGATTGCGAGAAGGCCTGGTCGACTTCGTGATCCGCGAGGCGGTCGGCGTCGCGGGCGAATTTCCTCTCCTCCGACGACTGTGCCATGGCGCCGAGAGTCGCCGCTGTCTGCCAAGGCCGTTGATCCACAATTCCAAGAGGCACATAGGCTCCCGTCCAACTCCCCTTCTTGGCTTGCAAGAACGGAAGGTAAGCCATTACCCCGCGAGTCATAAACGCACCCACAAGGGTGACGGCCAGCACAATCAGCATAACTAGGACAGTCAGCCTGAGGGACCGACTCATAGGCTTTTCCGTTCCGCAGCCATATTCCATCCTCCTCGACTCCCAACACTTCTCGCTTGTACCCAGACAAACACTGCTTTGCCCGACTCTGGAACTCATCCAGTCTCATAGGTCAGGATTCACAGAATCCGCCGACTACGCTCAATATAGGCATCGAGGTCACGAACATCAAAGCGCCATGGGCTAGTACCACCGCCGTCCTCGATGTACGGAATCAGACCTTGCTGAACGAGATTGCCGAGCTTCCATTGGCTGATCGCCAGATATTCAGCGGCTTGTGTCGTTTTCACAAGCCGTGGCGCGAGCGGCACTTCTTTGGCTGATTTGTTCATGGGTTTCGATGATACAGTTCGCCCCGAAACAGTCGTGGCGTCTTTTGGTATGAATCGGACACAATAGGAACTATGTCGCCCCGAAGACCAGTGGCTCCGCCTCCCAAACCCCCAGACTTTCCACCAGAGAAAACATACAGGGCTCTTCAGAAGCAACTCGCCGCACTCGACAAGTTCCGGGGGAAAAAATACTACGAGGTCGATCATGATGAGGAGGAATGGAAAAACTTGACTCTCAACATCCTCATCCACGGATTCGGCGAAGATAGCGAAAACGTTTCGCAGTTCTACCACGCAAGATCGGCTGGTGACTGAGCCAAGGATTTCCCGATTGCCGCGAACATAAGTTTTCGTGAGCGACATTATTTTGCCCTCCGCTACTGTTCTACCAGTCAGCTTCGAAAAACAGCTAGAAATTGGCAGAAAAAGTTCGCAAGATGGCACAGCAGTAATCAATCTCGTGCCATTACCTCAACTTTTTCCGCTCGTTCCTACCCTTTTGAAGAGGTCGGCTGGTAGAACAGAAGTGCGAAATCAATGAGCGACAACCCACGGGATCGAAGACACGAGCATTGAGCCGCTGATCGAAGAGCAACGCCGACTAGCATGTTCCAAGAATCCCTTTGCACGCGTGATTGGGTCGCTCCTCATGGCGGGGCTGCTGAAACAGAAGCTCGCCTTGTTGTCCAATGACGCGGTGGGGCAATTGATGTTCGATGTCGTCTGGAATGTGATGGACGTTTTCAGCCCTGAACTCGCAATATGCCAAGCCGCCACTGAGCGGCTCCGCAATTCCTCCTCCGTTGTTGTCACAACCGAATAGGAGAATCTCAACCAATGAAAAAAGCCGCGATCTATGTCCGCGTTTCGACTCCGGACCAGCACGTTGAATCTCAGTTGTACGATCTTCGAGAGTTGGCGGCACAGCGAGGATTCGAGGTCGTGCATGAATACGAAGATCGCGGTGTCTGTGGAAAGAAGGCACGGCGTCCCGGTCTTGACGCTCTCATTGCTGATGCGCGGCGAAAGAAGTTCTCCGTTGTGCTGGTCGCGGCTTTCGACCGCATTGCGAGGAGCACTCGGAATTTCCTCCAAGTGATCGATGAGTTGGATAGTTTAGGAATCGAATTTATTTCTCGCAGAGAAGGTGTGGCAACGGGGGACGCGATGGGTCGTCTTTTTGTGACGATCATTTCTGCGATTGCAGAACTGGAACGCTCTCTCGTTGTTGAGCGCGTCAAGAGTGGGATGCGCCGAGCAAGACTTGAAGGGCGGCAGATCGGGAGGGCGCGGCTGGATGTAGATCGCGAACAGGTTGTGTTGGATCGCCGCTCCGGAATGTCTCTGACGCAAGTGGCACGCAAGCACTCAATAAGCCGCGCAAGCGTCTGTCGGTTGATGAAAGGGGCGACCGAGAATTCGAGTCCCGCACTGACCTCCGCGGTCGGACTCGCTCGGCACGCTGGAGCGGGACGATGACTCAAGACATCATGGACAGGCGGATCGAGGCTGGCAACGATGAGAGCTACAGCAAGGTCGTCGTGGTGTGCGGCGAGGGCGCATCATCGCGAAAATGCCTGATCTGCGAGCGCCTATTTTCCCGGCAGGACTCTTTCGAGCATTCCAAGTTTCCTTGTCACCCGCCAGCGCCTACTGCGAACTGAGCAAACCGGAGCGACACGAACTCTATGAACATACAATTTCAGTTCCGACTCAATGGGCTCGTCATCACGGACCTGAAAGTGCGTCCGGTCGTCACCTTCGAAACCACAGACGAGTGGGAGCTTGTCGCCTGCCACAAGACGCTCGGCGAGTTCGCCATCGACGACAACGAGGGCTTTGCCGATCCTGCACTCACTCCATTCGTGTTGGAAGTGCGGGACGTGACCATTCCGCCGATTGAGCGCCGATATTTACCAAACAAGGGCTGGAAGCGGATAACGACCAGCCAGTGCCTCGCCTTGCTTAAGTCGGCTGGAGTCATTGAGACACGTTAACAGCCATCCTCCAAGTCCGGCGAACTCGAATCAGTCCCGCCTATTGTTTGATCCAAGCTGCGCCATCCGCTCGGATGAACTGTTTTGCGCCTTCCCGACCTGTCAATGCGAGCCAAAGTGACCCGCCTTCACGCTGCAACCGCATATCGATGTCGAAAAACGGGCAGCAGGCACGCTCGCCGACTGCCCACTCCGCAACTAGTTGTACGGTGTTGGAGTCGGGCGAAAACTCGAATTCGTAGCCATTCGGCAGTTCGCGGACACTTTTCTTGAGCGACCGCAATTTGGGGCCTAGTTCATCAAAGTGACGCTTCCTCTGCTCAGGAGTGAGCGCCAAGCGGTTACAGGCGAAAGGTGACTCCGAGCGTTTGGTTTCTGCCAAGCTACCTTGTGCCCCTGCCGATTCAGACAGACCGATGACGGTCGTCAGAAGCACCGCAAAGAGGGTTGTGACTGTGAGCACGATGCTGGTGTTGTACATTGTTTCTCCCTTCAGACCTGTCTTTGTTCGCTTTGTTCACCGACTCGCAGGCGGAACGATGTTGTTCATTCGCAGATACTCGACCATCTGTCCGTAATGATTTGAGGAATGGACAACAGCATCGATGAGCATCAAAAGGCGTGTTCGATTACCTTTCGAAGGCATCGGATCGTCCATGTTGTTCTCGTTGAGTGCCGCTGCCGCTCGGTGGAGGCTAGTGAACGACCCTTTGAGATAGTCCATGACCTGAGCCTTTGTCTTCACGGAATCGGGTGCCGTCTCGTGGTCAGTGCCAGCAGGCGGCTCTTCGCCCAAGGTGCCAGCGGCTAATTGGTAATTCGCTGCCGCTAGGTGTTTGACTTGTTCTGCGAATGTGCGCACGCCCGAAAACTCGCCATTGGATGGCGCGAACGAGTATTTTCCCTCCGGCATAGCATCAGCAGCGGGTACGACCAACTGCTCGGTGTTGGTCACCCAGAAATCCACGACCTGACTGACAGTGTGTGGCGACGTTGCGACTTGCGCGATGGGGCAGGTGCCGGATAGCGCCAGAATTGCGGCAAGCATTCGAATTGTCCCGTTCAAGCCATTCCTCCATTCAGAATTCGTTCTTTTGAAAACCTACGACTTAAAGCCGACTTTAAGGCAAGGGGAAATTTGTAAATTCTTTGTCAGGCAATAACGAGTTGAGGGGAGAGCCTGAGCTTTCGGCTATGATTGGCTCCATGCCGCTGAGTATTTCTGAAGTCGCCGGACAGATCGGGCTTCGCCCATCCGCGATCCGCTACTACGAGCAGATCGGAATTCTTCCTCCGGCACATCGAGTAAGCGGACAACGACGATACGATGTCACCGCCCTCCATCGCTTGGTACTGATTCAGAGAGCGCGGCAAACTGGGTTTACGTTGACCGAAATTAAGAGACTATTCTTTGGATTTCGCGCTGGAACACCGCCTTCAGTCCGTTGGCAGAAGTTGAAGAAGCAAAAGATTGTCGAACTGGATGCGATGTTGGAGCATATCCAGACAATGCGGGACCTTTTAGAGGAGCAGGGGAAGTGCCGCTGCACGGCTCTGGAGGAGTGCGGGAAAAAGATATTCGAGAAGCAGTGCGAAAAGGTGTTGTCCTAACGAGCGGCAAGCTCCATGTACTCATCGGCACCCACGACCCTCAACACGGCCCGGACCGGAACGGGGAATCTCCGTCGCGTGGGATCACGCACTACGCTTGGCGAGAAAAGCTGATACTCCATCCCGCGAGTCTTAAGCTCGCAGCCGCCCGCCACAAGGACGTTCTTCACCCACTCGGATTGGCTGCTGTACGTGAGCGCGATGATGAAGCCGTTCGACGCTCGAAAGACGTTTATGGGTGTACGGTAGACCTTGCCGGACTTTCGTCCGACGTGGGTTAGGATGCCGAAGCCGGGAAGCCAGCCTGCGAACAGCCCGGTGATCCGGTTTGTGAAGGCAATGTTGATCTTCGCCAGCCATCGCTTGCGAAACCGCATCATCAGGATTCCTGTGGCGGCGATTGCAATGATTATGATGCCTAAAATGGCTCCGGTGCTCACGTCCCTGCTTGTCCTTCCGTGTTCTCGTTAAACCCTATGCGCCCACAGCAGAGGCTCGCTGAACGGGCTGCTTTGCCGGAGCCAACACTATCAGGGCTATGCCGATAACAACCAGCACAGCCGAGCCGATGAGTTCTCCGCGAGCGATCAGCCCAGCGAAAGCCTGCCCCGCCATAAGAATTGCATGGACGAAGCTCGACCATGCCGTGAACGCGATCAGGCTCCGATTCGCTGATGGGTTATGGGACGCAAAGAGCAGAAAGATGCCGAGGGTGACGTACACACTGAACTGCATCGCCAGCGCAGGCTCTTGCTTCACAAACATAATCAAGGGATAAGCTAGAGCGCAAAAGATCACGCTCACCACGACCAGCACAACCTTAAGCGCACGTTCTTGACGCATGGTGCCCTCCTTCTCGTCATCGCAGTCAGTACATAGTAGCGCGAGTGGCTATTGCCGATTCGCGCACTCCGCTTTGGCGGTCGCGACATCCTTTTCCGAACTTGCGCCCATACCCCTCCCGTATGGCACTCAGTCAGACCGCGTACAATGGAACGCCACAGTCCAAACTTACGATTTCCCGTTGGTCAAAACCTGAACTCTCGCTTATGGAGAAACGATGAGGCGACATTGTCTCGCTCTTGGAATTCTTGTCCTTGTAAGGACTCTTAGTTACGCGCAACCCTCGCTGCCCTCCAGCTTTCAAGCGAAAACGATTCACAGCCCCGAAGGAGCGGACATTTATGTGCGCTGGGGAGGAACCGGGGCTGTGGTCCTACTTCTTCATGGATATGCGGAAAACAGCGACTCGTGGGCTCCACTGGCAGCCGACCTGATGAAAGACCACACTGTTGTCGTGCCCGACCTTCGTGGAATCGGGAGATCGTCAAAGCCCGCAGGTGGATACGATAAGAAGACGGAAGCAAAAGACATCCGAGCGGTTGTGACCGCACTCGGATTCGACAGAACGTTTGTAGTCGCTCACGACATCGGCAACATGGTCGCTTACGCCTATGCCGCGATGTACCCGGACAAGGTTGAGCGTCTGGCTGTTATGGACGCGCCTATTCCCGGCATCGAGCCATGGAACACGATTCTCCTGAATCCGGGCGTCTGGCATTTCAACTTCCACGGTCCTGATGCCGAGCGGCTTGTAGCAGGTCGGGAGCGCATCTATTTCGACCGAATCTGGAACGATTTCACGGGCGATCCGTCCGAGCCTGACGAAGCCACTAGAAATTTCTTCACCGCCACTTACGCACAACCGGGAGGCATGCGGGCTGGCTTCGCGCAGTTCACGGCATTCTCAACCGATGCGGCAGACAACAAAGTTTTCGAGCAGGTGAAATTGACGATGCCTGTTTTGGCGGTTGGTGGAGAGAAGTCGTTCGGTCCGTTACAGGCAGTCATCATGCGCCACGTGGCGACAAACGTTCAGGAGGCGGTCGTTCCGCGATCCGGTCACTGGCTGATGGAAGAGAGTCCGGTGTACACGGTCAACCTAGTTCGAATGTTTCTCGATTCCCCGGCAGTAGCGATTCCAGTTCGCACCACGGCGGACAACCATGTCGGCGAAACACGGCTGACACCGGGCGAGTTCAAATTCCCGCAGCAAGGCAATCCGGGCACAGGAAGTTCGGGCGTTAGTGGGATACAAACCGTAGTGCTCAAAGGTGACCCGAATGAAAGTGGCGTTTACACGATCATGCTGCGCGTGCCCGCGCACACACAGATCGCGGCACACTCCCACAGGGATGATCGTGTGGCAACCGTTATTTCCGGCACTTGGCACATTGGATACGGAGACAAGTTCGACGAATCGAAATTAAAGCCTCTCCCTCCGGGGAGTTTTTATACCGAACCGCCCGGACGAAACCATTTTGCAGAAACGGGTGATGAACCCGTAGAGGTCCAGATCACGGGTTTTGGTCCCTCTTCAACAGAGTACGTTGACCCGGCGCAAGACCCCCGTGCGCGAAAACCCAACTAGCCATACAGAACATTGGGTCGGTATGGGAAACGCGATTGCCATGCTTATCGAATGGTTCGGCAGTTGCGATCTGGCGGTTACTGCTTCTTCTGGAGAACCGAAGGGCTTTCAAGCGTTACTGGGCGCTACCGTTTGGTGCTGCACCCACGCGACTACAAGGTTAATGATGCCGGGTGCCGATTTCCACCAGAAGAAAGGCTCGTTGGGCTTCGGCCGCAGGGTTAGGTTGTGTTGGGCGTTGGGCACAATGAGCGCCGTATAGGGCGTGTGGACAATGTCAAGGGCAGCCTCGATTTTCGCCAGACTTTCATCTACAGGCTCAAGTTGGTCACGCTCGCCATACACCAACAACACGGGCGCACGAACTTGTCTCCAGAACACGAGGGTGTCGAGATTACCGATCTTCGGATACCACGTCCACAAATACGAGTCCTCCGGTGGGATAGCGAGCCATTTGTACCACTCTTGATCCCGGAACGGCGCACCTGCTGTCTCAATCTCGTGGTAAGGCTTGGTGCCGCAAGCAACATCGAGCATTAACTTGTACAAATCCAAGGCATGTTTTATCTGGCTATCCGTAAACCCGGCATTTTGGATTTGGTGACTCACCCGGTAGACATCCTGATCCCGCACAAGACCAGCGACGGTGTCTTCAGCAACTACAAAAGCGACCTTGGAGGGAGCATGAACCGCGACAATCGCCGCGATAATTCCACCTTCGCTGTGTCCGTGTAGTCCGATGCGACTGGGATCAATATGGGGTCGAGAAGTCAGAAGGTCGATTCCCGCTAGAACATCATTGGCGAGATCATCATAGGAGGATGCTTTCCAGTCGCCCGTGGAATCCCCTGATCCTCGTTTGTCATAGACGAGGGCCGCGATGCCCGAACGAGCGAACTGGTCCGCAATAAAGCGGTTGGTGCCCCAGCGACTTTCGCCCCCACTTCCCTGAAGAATTACGACAGCGGCGTGTCGTCCCGGCGAACGAGGCATGCAGAGCGTACCTGAGAGAGCGACGTTGCCATTGCGAAAAACGACATCGACTGAATCGTAAGGTAAGGGCTCTGAAACGCTGCGATGCAGAGTGAACTTGCCGCCAGCACCATCGTCGGTAAATGTGCCCACAATGTGGTCCGACATTAATTTGCCGTCAAAAACAAGTGAGTCGCCCAGTGCAAATTGCACTCTATCTGCGCTAATCGTAACCACATTGAGTGGATAGTCCATAGCCTGCTGAGTCGCAGACGTGAAAGTGCCTTTCAGTTGCGACCCCGATGTGCTGAAGTCAAAGCTGACTTCAAGGGAAGCACCGTCGCGAACCATCGTGCCTTCCCAGTGCCCAGCAAGCTGCGCGGAGGACCCGAATGCGACGGGAAAGAGACACAAGCTCCCTACAAGCAGGGAGATAACACGCAGCACGGACAAAGCAGCCAGAATCTTCGCGAGCCAACGCTTGCGAAACCGCATCATCAGGACGCCAGAGGCGGCGATGACGATGATTACGATGGCTCCAATGCTCATGGCTTCTCGCCCGATTTGGCACGCACCTTGCCTCCATTCGAAGCCAGCGCGTCAGAAAGTTCGTAGGCTTCCCGAAGCCAATCAGTGATTGGTGCCTCCACTTCATCCCGGTGCTTGATATGAATGATGTGGTAGACCTTGGACTTCGACGCCCGGTCAACACGTCGCACTTGAGGAGCTTTCAGCCTGCGAGCGAGGAACACGCAGAGTTCCAGAAAGTTCTTCTTCGGGCGCACGAAGAAGTAGCAGGACTTGCGCGAGAACATGATCGATTTGTGCGAGGCGTAAATCCGCTGATCGCCGAAGGAAACAGCAGTCTCGCGCAGCCGCTCCCAAGCGTCCCGTAGATCGTCCGAGAGTCCCTGCGTCAGAGCGGCTTCAGTAGTTGTCCAGCAGTCGTGCTCTTCTCCGTCCTCGATCCACTGCTTGCAGTGGTAGCACTCTCGACCGGGCATGCTTCAAATTGTAACGGCTACGGTCGAGGAACTGGCACCGCCCTCCTGCATAGTGCGAATCAAGGGCGGATCAAGAGCACTGATCTGTCATCGTCGCTATATCCGAATGCTTTTCGCCTGTAGCTAACGGCGAGCGGCTGTCAAGACGCGCAGATTACGATTGTGTCTCAGTTTCGCTCTCGGTTAAAGCGAAGTGCTCTATCTTGGGACTTCGCCTCCACCGGGGCCATAAAACACACGCCACATGGCGAAATCCTCGGAAATGTCCTCAAGTTGATGCTCGACTCCCGCAGCCACAAACAGCAGGTCGCCAGACTCAAAAACGTCCCGTTTGCCGTCGTCGTGGATGAGCACGCCTCGACTACGAAAGATGAAGTAAATCTCGTCCTGTGCATGTGGCGTCTGCTGGCTTGGGCGCAGAGGGATGGAAAGGGCTACATCAAGAGGGCCGCGCCGAAAGGCGACGACGGCGTGTTCGCCCGCAGGGCCGGGGATACATGCTTTGGCCTTGGTAAGGCGGATAACACAGCTTCGATCTGGGTTGCTCATGCTGCACTTCCTTGCATCTCCAAACTAAGGCACTATCAGAAAACACTTCCCGGTTCTTCAGAATGCCTTCCCAAGGTTCCGGCTTCGGCGAATAGTCGGGGGAGAACAGAAAAGTGCAAAGCAGTCGGGTTGCCCTTTGCCGCCAGCCCCGCCCATTTTCGCAAGGAGTACAGGCACACGCCCACATCGTCCGGGCCGTTCCGGAGTCTCCGCACATAAAGAAGTGCGCGACTGTGCGCAGCGTCTATTCCCGGACGAGAAATCAACGTTATGCCCCAGTCTCCCCGCGTTTAGGTAACCGACTGATAGAAAATTGGAACGTCAGGGGCGCGAACCCCTGTGTCTGTTTGCCGTATGACCGCGCTTATCTCAATCGCCTCGGAAATAATTCCATTACCTTCGTTTGTTCAAAATGTCCACCAATGACCTCCGTAAGTAGAGCCCGATGGATACGTATGATGCAATTCACGATGCGGGGGGGCCGCAATGAAAACAACAGCGGGACGTTTGCGATAAACCACGATTCAACGGGGTCGGCCCTTTCGCTTGTCGCCGCGCATCAGAAAACGCGGTTATTTGATCACACGCCGGTTTGAGAGTGAATCCTCAGCATCATCGCCGAAGCGCAGCGGAGGCTGAGTCGATGAGGCGAAGAGTGAAAAACTCCCGCGCGGTTTGAGAGTGAATCCCTCACCATCATCATCGCCGAAGCGTAGCGGAGGCTCTCTGGTAAGTTAGGGATCACGAGGCGAAGAGTGAAAAACCCCGATCGCAGGAACGATCGGGGTTTCCGTTTCTAGTGGCCCCCGTAAAGTAAAGAGAACCACAACAACCGAGTTCAGCGTGGCACAACGGCCGGCCCTTGTCCACTCCCGCCTGGGAGGCAAGGTCTGTCCCCGATAGCAGGAAAGGCAAATGAAAAACATCTCCCCGCAGCCCGGAGCGGCGGCAAAACAACTGTCGAAATACAAGTCCAGCCGCCATTGTTGCAGTTCAGTACGATGCAAATGGCAGTGAAACAGCGGCAAATCAGGTAGACACAGTCGATAGCAAGAACTTCCTGACCAAGGCTACATATACCGCAACAGGCATGCTGAACACGGTCACGTTACCTATCGGGGAAACGATCACGCTCACTTATTCGCCCTGCAACAGCATGCTGCCGAGCACAATTGGAGACACGCTCTTCAGCTATTCCCACTCGGAAGATTGCAAGTCCGGGCTACTGAGTTCGGTCATCGATCCTAACAGCAACGTCTGGACCTATACCTACAATGATCCGATGTTCCGTCTCACGAACTTCGCCACGCCGTTGACCACTGCTTCTTACACGGACTCGAACACGTATACATACACGCCGACGAGTTTTGATTCGAAGATGACATTCAACGGCGGGAACTCCGTCTATGAAAGCCTGTACACGGCAGATACCCTCGGTCGTATCGTCTTGACGCAGCAGGGGTACAACAGCACGCAATACACCACTGTTCAGGTGGGTTACAACACGGATGGTTTGCAAACCACGCAGTCGGAACCGTTCCTCTCCGCAGCCGGAACAAAGGGTACGGGCTTGACGAATGCGACGTTTACCTATGACTCTCTCGCTCGTCCGATCAAGATTGTCGGTACGAACGGGCAAACGCAGACCATTGCGTACAACGGACGCGACATTCTGACCACGATGGGTGGTTACATCACTCAGACTGAGGTTAACGGGCTGGGCTGGGTCACTTCAGTTTGCGAAGTGACTAGCATTGCCGGAAGCGGACCGTGCGGTCAGGATAACGCCCAAACCGGATTCCTTACCACGTACACCTACAATGCGGACGGTCGGGTTATGCAGGTTGTTCACAACGCTAACACAACATCGCCTCAAACCATCTCGCTTACCTATGACGGTATTGGTCGTGTGCTTACGGTTACCCGCCCGGAGAACGGACAAATTAAATACACGTGGGATCATGACCCGACAGGAACTTGCCCCGAAACCTATACTGGCAGTATCGTCCGTCTGGATGACGCTGCTGGTAACGTTTCGTGCGAGACCTTCGACATTCAGGGACGCCTGTTGACGGAAATCTATCCGTCAGGTCCGAACGCGGCAGCAACGCCTTCTAAGACCTACGTCTACGATACCGACGCTACATTCACATGCCCCAACGGTGCTAATCAGAAAGATCGTTTAGCTGAGATGTACGCCGGACCATCCACTGCGAAACTGACGGATACGGGCTATTGCTACTCGAAACGCGGCGACTTGACAGATGTCTTCGAAGTTACGTCACACTCCGGTGGTTATTTCCACACTCAGGCTACTTATTGGCCCGATGGTTCAATCAACACCTTGAGCGGAGTGCCGGGAATTTCCACAGCGTTCACGTACACTCCAGCTTATGCGTGGGGCAATACTGTGACTGGTCCGGGCGGTACGCTGATTTCAGGTGTCACGTCAAACAACGGTGTCCTTCCGACCACTGTGACCTACGGCTCCGGTGATACGGATGCGTTCAACCTCGATTCTAAATTCAACTTCTCGGGACTTACGTCGGTGATTGGCGGTCAGACTGTTAGCACGACGTGGACCTTGAACGCTAATACAACGCCGAAAACGTTAACCGTTACCAACCCGTCCGATTCGGTCAATGGCACTCAGACCTGGACGTATGGCTACGATGCTTTGATTCGTATGACTTCGGCAAAATGCGTGAATGGTGCGAACAACGAATACGGACAGACCTTCTCTTACGACATCCTCGGTAATATGAAGAAAAACATCCCGACTGGGTTTACCGGGCAGAAGTGGACGCCGACATACAATCTGAGCACCAACCAAATGACGGGCTCTACGAGCGCGGGCACATCATCCTGCTTCCATCTAATCATTTGCTGAGTCAGTCGATCCATCCAAGCTAGCTTGTACGAAAACTTGTCACTCCCTATCGGATTGCCATTGGGGGCATAAATATTGACGATGCGGATGTCCTTGATGATTACCTCCAAGAACCGCGCATGACTGTCGGAATCATCTCCGACGAGAGCCTTAGCAATCGTCTTCATCGGATGTCGCGACAGAATCGCAACCCCGTCATAGGCTTTCTGGGTAACCGCTACACTTTCATAGCCGAGCGACTTGAAGGCTTCGGACGGGAACTCCGTCCCCTTCAATTCTTGCAGCAACAACACATCCAGTTCGCGAACTTTCAGCCACGCCGTGACATGGGTCAGCCGAGAGCGAACAGAATTCAAATTCCAACTAGCGACTTTAAACATCAATCCACATTCTAGCGTCGGAGTGCGAGGGTGGTCATTGGCCGGACAAACGACATTTCGGGCAGGGTGCCGATATATCGGCAGTCGTTCCCTACCTCTGACCATCATCAAGAGAACCACTGGCGCGTACAGTAGCGGTCACCCGCATGGCGGGCCGTAGGGGTTCTTGCTTTCGCAGTTTTCCCTGTTGTGACGCCGAAAAATTCTGAACGTCATGGCTTTCCTGTCCGAAACGATTAGGGACAATCGTAGGGACAGTTCTGATGTGAAGTCAAGGTTACGCAGGTTTTATGCGAGCTAAAGAATGGCTCCTCAGGTAGGACTCGAACCTACAACCCTCCGGTTAACAGCCGGATGCTCTGCCATTGAGCTACTGAGGAGTGTGGCGGCGGGCGCTGACGGCCTGCCTGACTGACGTCACTATTCTAGCATTTTGGGGCGGCTCGCGGAAGCGCCTTCCCGGTTGGCGTTCTCACTTTCTGGTACGCTTTTTCTGAGGTGTACATGTCTGGAGGACGTTTCCTGGTGGCTCTTTGCTCTCTTTATTATTATTCATTGCTGGTCGCGGCGGCAGCAGTCTATGCCGCAGATTCCCAGTCCGCCGATACGCCTGCGGCCGCTCCTGCCGCTCCTCCAAAGGCTCAGCCCAAGCCGATTGTCGATATCTATCACGGCACAAAAGTCGTGGACAACTATCGCTGGCTGGAAGATGGCAATTCTCCGGAGACACAGAAGTGGGTGGCTGACGAGATGGCCTATACGCGGGCGCTGCTCGATCCTCTGCCCGGGCGCGATGCCATTCACAAGCGCCTGACCGAGTTGCTTTCGATCGGAAGCATCACTGCCCCGGTCATCGCGGGCAAACACTACTTTTACACGAAGCGCGAGGGGATGCAGAACCAGCCGGTCCTTTATGTACGCGATGGCATGAACGGGCCCGACCGCATTCTTGTGGACGCCAACCAGCTTGCCGCTGACGGAACTGTCGCTCTTGACTGGTTCCAGCCCTCGGATAACGGCAAGTACGTAGCCTATGGCACGTCGCAGAGCGGTTCGGAAATGTCGACCCTGTACATTGTCGAGACAAAAAGCGGAACCATTCTGCCCGACACCATCGAGCGAACGCGTGCCGCTTCCATTGCCTGGGTGCACGACAACTCCGGCTTTTACTACACGCGCTACCCGAAGAAAGGAGACGTTCCTGCAGGGCAGGAGATGTACAACCGGCATGTCTTCTTTCACGACCTCGGCACCGATCCCGAGACCGACGATCTCATCTTCGGCGAAGGACGCGATCCCGAAGACTGGCCCAGCGTCTTTCTCTCGAACGACGGCCGCTGGCTGCTGATCCACGTCTCGCAGGGATGGACCAAGTCGGAACTCTTCCTGATGGATACGCACGGGAAGAATCCTCCGTCGCGTCTGACTACCGGCAAGGATTTCAATTACGGAGCGGAAGTTTTCGACGGCAAGATTTACATCACCACGAATGAAGACGCTCCGCGATATCACCTGTTCGTGACCGATGCCGGCAACTTCGATCGTGAGGCGTGGAAGGAAATCATTCCGCAGAGTGATGCCGTATTGCAGAACGTCTCTGTCTACGCAGGCAAGCTCTTCGTGCAGTATGAGCAGAACGCAACTTCGCAGCTGAAGCTGTTCGACCTCGAAGGCAAGAAGATTAGTGATATTTCCCTTCCCAGCATCGGCACGGTTTTTGGAACAGGTGGGAAATGGAATCACGACGAGGCGTTCTTCGGTTTCCATTCCTTCACCGTGCCTCCGAGTATTTACCTCCTCGACCTGAAGCCGACAACTGTGAAAACACCTGGCCTTGAGGCGAATGCCGCCTTCATAAGTGCCCCATGGACCAAAGTTGATGCTCCCTCGATCGATCCTTCCGCCTACGAAGTAGCGCAGCAGTGGTACAAGTCGAAAGACGGCACGCGCGTCCCGATGTTCGTCGTGCATAAGAAAGGTCTCGAGAAGAACGGCCGCAATCCCACGCTGCTCACCGCCTATGGCGGATTCAATATCAGCCTGACGCCCAGCTTCAGCCGCACCGCCTATCTATGGATGGAGCACGGCGGCATCTTCGCCGTGGCCAACCTGCGCGGCGGCGCCGAGTTCGGCGAAGACTGGCACCGCGCCGGCATGCTCGACAAGAAGCAGAATGTTTTCGACGACATGATCGCCGCCGCCGAGCACCTCATCTCCGAAAAATATACCGACAAGAATCATCTCGCCATCCAGGGCGGATCGAACGGTGGCCTGCTGATGGGCGCCATGATGACCCAGCGTCCCGACCTGTTCCGCGCCGTCGTGTGCCAGGTCCCGCTGCTCGACATGCTGCGCTACCAGAATTTCCAGATCGCCAAACTCTGGATCCCCGAATACGGCACCGCGGACAATGCCGGGCAGTTCAAATGGCTCTACGCGTACTCGCCATATCAGCACGTGAAAGCAGGCGTGGAGTATCCCGCGATCCTGTTTATGACCGGAGATTTCGACACGCGCGTCGATCCCATGCACGCAAAGAAAATGGCAGCGTTGCTGCAGGCGGAAGCAAAAAACGGTTCGAGCAAGACGCGCCCTATCCTCTTGCGGATTGAGAGCAAGGCTGGACATGGAGCCGGAAAGCCCGTGACGAAACAGATCGAAGAATTTACGGACGTGTATTCGTTCCTGTTCTCGCAGCTGGGAGTGAAGGAGTAGAGTGTCCCGCACCGAATGTAGGGACAGCCGCCTTCGCCTGTCCGGCGGCCCGGCCTTGCGGGCCGCGGGCATTTTGCCGGCGGCCCAAATTCATCGCTATTCGGAAGGATCTATGACAGCAACATGGAAGGGTCTTCTCACCGTAACCATCCTGAGCTTCGCCCCCGTCCTAGCCTCCGCGCAATCCCCGGACTGGCGGACGCGTCTGAACGAAGAACTCCCCCTCCTCGGCCACCGCAACTGGATCGCCGTCGTCGATTCCGCCTATCCCTTGCAGACGAGCGCAGGCGTCGAGACTATCGAAACCAACGCCAATCAACTCGACGTGGTGAAGGCAGTCCTCGACCAGCTCAGCAAGGCGAAGCATGTGCGCCCCGTCATCCTCAGCGATGCTGAACTCAAGGTTGTGCCTGAAGCGGACGCCGCAGGCGTCACCGCCTATCGCGAATCCCTGACCAGTCTTCTGGGAAAGACCGAAGCGCAATCACTCCCCCACGAAGAAATCATTTCCAAGCTCGACGAAGCCGGCAAGACGTTCCACGTCCTGGTTCTGAAAACGAACATGACGATTCCGTACACGTCAGTCTTCGTCCGCCTGGAATGCGGCTACTGGAGCGCCGACGCGGAGAAGCGCCTGCGGGAAAAGATGGCGGGACGTTAAAGGTCAGAGGTCGGATGGATCAATGAAACGTTAGAATTCCCAATGGAGGTCTGGAATACGCGCCGTTTGCAACAACGCAAAGGATAGAGCAACTCGGCCACTTCACTTGGGAAGGCGGGCGCAGAACTCGGCTGTGGGAGCAGTGGCGGGATCGCTGGGACGTGCTTGACGCGCGGCAGAGATCGGGCGCCGTGGAAATATGGGGAAAGACGGGTGGAGTGCACCGGCTTTTCGGGAGGGTCAACGAGGGTCGTTCGTGAACGGCTGGGGGAATCCCCACTTCTTGCGCAAAAGACGCGCGAGAAATGGGGCACCCAGTGCGAGGACGATAGCGGACAAGTCACATCAGCGGCTGGAATTGTTTTGCCGCTTTGCAGGTGCATTCATGTCCATGTCACGAGTATCGTACTGCAGACATGTGAGCTCATTATGTCAGGTACTTCTTCCAACTGGCGAACGAATCCTCCGGCGAAGAGGATCTTCGTCAGGCAAAAAAGCTGTCGTTGGATTGAGATGCGAATGGTTTGGGGAGACGGTCGCTTACTTCGGCCAGCAGCGCCATCTTCGACGCAATGTCCCCATTCAGATGGTTCTCTTGGATGCGCCACCGCCAATTGCCGCCGTGAAGACTGGGAGTATTCATGCGGGCTTCGCTGCTGAGTCCGAGAATGTCCTGGACTGGGACAACGCTGAGGTAGCCGGGCGAACCTTGAGCGGCGCGAATGAACGCCCAGTGAATGCCATCTTCGCAGCGGCCGAGATAGGATTCGGCATTGCGGCGTTCGTGCTCGGCGGCGCCCGAGTGCCACCAGCCAACCACGGTGTCGTTATCATGCGTCCCGGTATAGATGACCTTGCCCGCGGCGCGATGCGGCAGATACATGTGCGCACCTTCGTCGCCGAAACCAAACTGCAGCACCGACATCCCAGGAATCTGCAGCCGGTCGCGCAGGGCATGCACCTCCGGCGTGATGTAGCCGAGGTCTTCGGCGAAGAAGGGGAGTCCACCCAAGGCCTCGCGCAGCTTGAGGAACAAATCGTCGCGCGGGCCATCGACCCAGCGGCCATTCACGGCAGTTGGATCGGCGGCGGGAATCTCCCAGAACTGATCGAAGCCACGGAAGTGATCGAGGCGTATGTAGTCGCAATGCTGCGTGGCCCAGCGCAGGCGCTGTACCCACCACTGATAGCCCTGCTGCTTCATGACATCCCAGCGGTACAAGGGATTTCCCCAGCGCTGTCCGGTCTTGCTGAAGAAATCGGGAGGAACTCCGGCGACCACCTCGGGCTCCAACTGGCCATCCAGGCGAAAGAGTTCAGGATGAGTCCAGACATCGGCGCTGTCGTGGTTCATAAAGATGGCAACATCGCCCACGATGCGGATGGCACGCTCCGCACAATATCGACGCAACCCGCGCCACTGCTCATAGAATGCGAACTGCAAGGCGCTGCGCACGCGCAGGTCATCCGCGAGTTCTTCCGCAGCCTTCTTCAGTGCGGCTGTTTCCCGAGAGGCAAGTTCGTGCGGCCATTGATTCCAGGGTTTGAGCTTGTGGCGGGCGCGCAGCGAGTCGAACAGGACAAATTCATCGAGCCACCAGGCGTTCTCTGCCCGAAAGGCCTCGAAACGGCCAAGGGCTTCCTGGGAAGCGGATTGCAGGAAACGGTGCGCCGCCTCAAACAGGAGCGGAAGTTTCTGCATGAAAACGTGGTCGTATTCGACGGGACGGGACGCGGACGGAAGCGTATCAAGTTGTTTGTGGTCGATCCAGCCATGGTCGGCCAGGCGTTCAAGACTGATCAGCAGCGGGTTTCCTGCAAAAGCGGAGGTCGAGGAATAAGGCGAATTCCCGTAGCCCAGCGGGCCCAAAGGCAGAACCTGCCAGACGCCCTGACGGGCGGACGCAAGAAAGTCCACGAAGCGATACGCGGCGGGACCGAAATCGCCGATCCCGCCGCGTGAAGGCAATGACGTCGGATGCAGTAAGATGCCTGCGGCACGAGCAAAGGACATGACCTGCCGCTACATTCCGGACTCGCTGCCGGCGCGGGTGAGCGCTTTGAGCTCTTCCTGATTCCGCTTGATCTTGCCGGACTTCGTCATCTCATCGACGAGGTTCGAGACAAACAGCCCAAAGCGTTCCTGCTGCTTGCCCTGCAGCAGAGAATCGCGAATCTGATCGCGCTTGGCGGCGTAATCCGCGTCGGTGGGCTGCTGGTTCTCAAGGATCTGAAGTACCGCGGCATCCGTGCCGCTGCTGATCGGCACGCTGATCTCTCCGGGCTTCATGGTGAACGCAACCGCAGCCTGGCCGGACATGGAACCGACCTCTGGCACCTGTCCATCGGGCAGAACCAGATCACTGGTCTTCAGCGTGGCGCCGAGCTCTTTCGCCGCCTTCTTCAGATCATGGGAGGCCTTGGCGCGATCGGAGAGTTCTTGAGCTTTCTGCGTCAGCAGAGTCTTCGATTGCTCGGTCTTGAATTCGTCTTCGATGCGGCTGCGAATCTCTTCAAAGGTCGGCGTAGCCGGGGGCTTGATGGCTAGCAGCTCATAAACCGAGGTTCCCTGCGAGGTCGAAGCCAGGTCGGGTGGAGCTTTTTCCTGCGCCGCAAAAACCGCTTCCATGAATTGAGGGGACGGACCCAGGCCCGGCAGCATGTCGCGGCGGGAGAAGAAGTCGGACGTGATTACCGGAATGCTTTGCTTGGCGGCAGCCGCGTCGAGACCCTGGGTGCGCGCGTCCCTTAGCAGGCTCTCGGCCTGGCGCTGCGCAATCTGCTGAGCTTTTTGATGCTTGAGAGCGGGCTCGATGTCGGCCTTCACCTCGTCCAGCGACTTCATATGCGCATCCTGCTTGTCGTCAACCCGGATGATATGAAAGCCGTAGCTGCTCTTGACCAGGTCGCTGATCTGGCCCTTGGAAAGCGAGAACGCAGTTTTCTCAAATTCGGCGACGGTCTGTCCACGACCGATCCAGCCGAGCGATCCGCCCTCTTTCGCGCTGCCAGGGTCTTCTGAATATTTTTTGGCCAGATCTTCCAGCTTCGCGCCACCCTTCAATTGCTTCAACAGATCCTCGGCACGGCGCTGCGCTTCCGCCACTCCCTTCTCGTCGACCTTGCCGTCTGGACCGGGCAAAGGCGTCTTGATCAGGATGTGGCTGACCTTCACTTGCTCCGGCACGCGATACGCATCCCGGTGTTGCTGGTAATAGTTCTGCAGGTCATCCTGGGTAACCGTTACACCGCTCTCGACCTTGTTGGTGTCGATGACGGCGTACTTCACCTTGCGCTTTTCGGGAATGGAGTTGGCATAGCTGGCAAGATGGCTTTGATAGTAGGCCTTCAACTCACTGTCGGTGGGATGCAGGCCTTTCTTGATGTCGTCCTGCTTCAGAACTGCATAGTCGAATTTGACCTTCGTATTCTGCTTTACGAACTGCTCATGAATTTCGGAATCGCTCAC
Organism: uncultured Acidobacteriota bacterium; assembly: GCA_963836945.1. Classification (GTDB taxonomy): domain Bacteria; phylum Acidobacteriota; class Terriglobia; order Terriglobales; family Acidobacteriaceae; genus Sulfotelmatobacter. Next base: position 21,020 of record CAWILL010000008.1, on the reverse strand, counting down.
GCTGGCGGTGCCTGAGATCAGCGCCTGAAGTTTGGTCAGGACAAGGTCATGGCCGACTGACTCTTCGAACTTTGCGGGAGTCAGATTCGCCCGACTCAGCATATCCTCGTATTCCTGTTCCCCGATGAAATTGCCGCCGGGAAAGAAGGTCGCGGCGTAACGGCCGTGCTGCAATTCTTCTTTCACTTCCTCAGGGGTCACGCGCAATCCCATGCGGGTTGCCTGGCTGAGCAGTGCCTGTCGGGTAATCAACTGCTCAGCGGCGCGCTGGGAAAAGAAAGGCAGCAACATGCTCATGTTGGCGGTGCTTCCCTGCATCTGCTGCTGCAGCATCTGTTTGGCGGTGGTGCGAACCTCATCGGCGGAAATGTCGTTGCCGTCCACTTTGGCGACAACGCCCTTGCCGGGGGCATTGCCAAAGACATCTCCTCCCAACCCGCCGGGAATCAGCGTGATGACCATCGAGGCGCAGATGATCAGCAACAAGCCTCCGAGGATATACTTCGTGGTTTGGCCAGACGTTTGTAGAAAGCGAATCATGTTCTTATCACTCCGGGATAGACAGGCGAATTGTTAATTATAAACTAGTGTCGTGTCCCGTAAATTCAGGGCAAAAGTAACCGATGTTGGTATTTGTTAGACGGACGTTCCCTCATGGGCTAAAGCCCTTAGAGTTGAGGGCTGGGTTAGGGCGCGGCTTGAAGCCGCGCCCTTTCAAAGCGTCTGCAGTTATGCTGCGGACTTCCGGGACACGCTAAGAGCAACGTGAGGAACGGAGCAGCTTGGGCTTCTTTTCGGAACCGACAATCCGGCGCAGCCGGGGCAATGGAATCCACAGCGCGCCAAAAATCCGCTATTGAAACGAATTAATAGAAGTGTTATCCCTTTCTGCGACGCTTTTCCAACATTCTCGATGCCCAATCACGACGCGCACCTGCAAAGGAGCCCCATGAAACCCGGCAAGCCTCTGTCTCTTACTGTCTTGCTTCTGACGCAATTCCTATTGAGTTCGTTCCTGGCAGCCCAGCAGAAAACTCCGGCCGCACCCACCGAAAAGCCGACGGTGGCGGAAAGCAAGCTGACGCTCCGCGAGGGCTGGGCCCTGCAGACTTCCGCGAAAGTCGAGGCCAAGGGGGAGGTGATTTCGACACCCGTCTTCGCCCCGAAAGGGTGGCATGCCGCAACCATTCCGAGCACAGTGGTGGCAGCCCTCGTTAAGGATAAGTCTCTACCGGATCCCTTCCCCGGAATGAACCTGCGCAGCTTCCCTGGTGTGAACTACCCCATTGGGGCGAACTTTTCGAACATTGCCATGGCGTCCGACAGCCCCTATGCAGTCTCCTGGTGGTATCGCAACCCGTTCACCATTCCCGCGTCGTACAAAGGGAAGACGATTTGGCTGAAGTTCAATGGGATCAACTACCGCGCCAATATTTTTCTGAACGGAAAGCAGATTGCGAAGTCGGACGACGTTGCTGGAGCCTGGCGGACGTACGAATTGAACATCACCTCGTCGGCGAAAACCGGCGCCGAGAATGTGCTGGCGGTGCAGGCATTCGCGCCTACCGATCACGATCTGGCCATCACTTTCGTCGACTGGAACCCAGCGCCGCCCGACAAGAACATGGGACTGTGGCGCGAAGTGTATGTGACGGCCAGCGGACCGGTCGCGCTGCGCTATCCGACGGTGGTTTCGAAGTTGAATCCGCCGGCCAACGACAGTGCGCAACTCACTGTCACGGCGCAGGTGAAAAATGGAACCGATCAAGCGGTAAAGGGCAAGCTCAAAGGCAAGATCGAGAACATCACCTTCGAGCAGGACGTGGACCTCGCGGCCAACGAGTCCAAGGATGTTACGTTCGCGCCTGACAAGTTTTCTCAACTGGTCGTATCGAATCCGCGGCTGTGGTGGCCGGCGCAGATGGGAACGCCGAACCTCTACAAGCTCAACATGGAATTCGAAGTCAGCGGCGTGGCCAGCGACAAATCGAGCTCCGAGTTCGGAATTCGCGAGGTCACTTCCGACCTCAATTCCGTTGGCGGGCGCGCCTTCCACATCAACGGCAAGAACATCCTGATTCGCGGCGGCGGCTGGACTCCCGACATGATGCTGCGCGAGAACTCCGAGCGACTGCAGGATGAATTCCGCTACGTGAAGGACATGGGGCTGAACACGGTCCGACTGGAAGGAAAGCTGGAGACGGAAGAGTTCTACAACCTAGCCGATCATCAGGGCATTCTGGTGATGGCGGGATGGTGCTGCTGCGATTTCTGGGAGCGCTGGCCGCGCTGGCAGCCGCAGGATTTCGAAATCGCCAAGCAGTCGCTGCGGGATCAGATTTACCGGCTGCGAAGCCATCCCAGCCTGGTGATGTGGCTGAACGGGAGCGATAATCCTCCGCCGCCGGATGTGGAGCAGATGTATCTCGATATCGAGAAAGAACTGCTGTGGCCGAATCCAGTGGTGTCGTCAGCTACCGGAAAGAAGACCAGCGTCACTGGCGACAGTGGCGCAAAGATGAGCGGGCCCTACGAATACGTTGCTCCCAACTACTGGCAGGTGGACACTCCTGAGGGCCAACCCGGGCGCAAGCTATGCAATCCCGGGGGATGCGGCGGTGCTTACGGATTCAATACCGAAACCAGCATGGGGCCTGCGGTTCCGCCAGTCGAGAGCATTCGCGCGATGGTGGGTAAAGATCACCTGTGGCCGATCGATGATGTGTGGAACTATCACGCGGGCGGCGGCGAGTTCAAAACCATCAATGTGTTCAGCGAGGCGCTGGCGAACCGCTACGGCAAGTCGGACAATGTGGAGGACTTCGCCATTAAGTCACAGATGCAGACCTATGAAGGCGTGCGTGCCATGTACGAGGCGTACAGCCGGAATAAATATCAGTCGACTGGCGTGATTCAGTGGATGCTGAACAACGCCTGGCCCTCGATGATCTGGCACCTGTACGACTACTACCTGCGTCCGGGCGGCGGATATTTCGGCGCCAAGCGGGGAATGGAAGCGCTGCATCCGTTGTACGGGTACGACGATCATTCGATCTGGGTGGTCAGCAGCCAGTACACCGACGCCAAAGGGCTCAAACTCACAACCAAGATCTACAACCTCGATGCGACCGAGAAGTTTTCGCAGGAGAATTCGGTCGATGCCACGGCCGACAGCACGGCGAAGATCTTCACGCTGCCCGATGTCGCCGGACTGAGCAACACCTACTTCCTCGTGCTAAAGCTGGCAGACTCCGCCGGAAAGCTCGTGGGATCGAATTTCTACTGGCTCTCGACCAAACCGGAAACGCTCGACTGGGCGAAGTCTACGTGGTGGATGACGCCGACTGCGTCGTATGCGGACTTCACGGCCATCTCGCAATTGTCGAAAGTGAAGTTGAGAGTGACCGACCGCACTGAGCGCAAAGGTGAGGATGCGGTCACGCACCTGACGATTGAGAATCCCAGCAAGAATCTGGCGTTCTTTGTGCGGTTGAAGGTAGATAAGGGCGTAAAGGGAGAAGAGATCCTGCCAGTCGTTTGGGAGGATAACTACATTTCGCTGCTGCCGGGAGAGAAGCGGGAGATTACCGCGAGTTATCGTGCGAGCGAGTTGGGTGCGGCCAAGGCTTCGGTCGAAGTCAGCGGGTGGAATGTGGAGTAGACCTAAGCAGGATCAGCGAAGGACCTGGGTGCTTTGGCGACAGCATCAACGATGCCGACGATTCCATCGGTCCTTCGGCCCGCAAAAGGCGCGGTCCTCAGGATGACAAGACGCTCTCATTACCCTCAGAGTGACATGGACCTGACTACTCCGCTGTTTCGTTCAGTCTACATGTTGCGAAACTGAGAGGATATTTCCGTCTGGATCCTTGAACCACGCGACTTTGTCTCCGGTTGGCGCGGTCCAGATTCCGAGTTCGTCCTGCTTGAAAAAGCCGAAAATCTCGAAGTGCACGCCTTTCGCCGCTAGCGCACGCACTATCTGCTCGATATCTGACACCTGCCATCCCAAGATGGTGAACTGCGCTGGCGTGACCTCTTTCATCTTCGCGGCTCGCACCATGATGCCGTTGGCTTCTAAGACGAGCGCGAAACCGTCGTCCTTGACGAAGCGTAGGCCCAGCACGCCTTCGTAGAAAGCCCGAGCCTTTCCCGAATCCTTGATCGGAACAAACGCGACGATGTTCGTCGATCCCAGCATGATTGATCTCCTCTCGAACCGTGAACGTGAAGCAAAGATTAAGCTATTGCTGTGGATACGTCATTACGTTATTGTGACAATGAATGTCGAGAAAGCGACAGAGCGTTCACGTCTGCCCCAGGCTGCCATCGCCGGTGACTGCGCTGGCTTACGATCTGGCAGACGGCCATGCCATCCCGGAGCACCTGCATCCGGAGGATCAGTTGGTGTATGCGTGCCAGGGGGTAATGACAGTTCGCACGAACGCTGGAACGTGGGTGGTGCCTACGCAGCGGGCGGTCTGGATACCCGCGGGCACTCCCCACAGCATTCTCATGTCAGGCGCTGTGTCGATGCGGACAATTTACCTGCGGGCGCGTCTTGTACGACGGCTTCCACGAACGTGTCGCGTGGTGAACGTTTCACCTCTGCTGCAGCAACTGATTGTTCATCTCTGCACCTTGGGTAAGCTGAACCGCAAATCAAAAACTCTCGCGCACCTGATCGACGTTCTGATCGACCAACTTGAAACCGTGCAGGCAGTTCCTCTACAACTGCCCAGCCCATCCGATTCGCGAGCCGCACGGGTCGCGGCAGCGCTGCAAGGCAATCCCGACAACTCCCGCTCTTTAGCGTGGGCATGCAAAAAAGCTGGGGCGAGCAAGCGAACCATCGAAAGGCTATTCCAGCAGGAAACGCGGATGTCGCTGGGAAAATGGCGGCAGCAGCTACGGTTGCTGCGCTCGTTGCAGCTTTTGGCGGCGGGAGAAAAAATCAGCCATGCTGCTCTGGAAGCGGGCTACAGCACGCCCAGCGCATTTATCGCGATGTTTCGAAAAGCGCTAGGGACTACGCCGCGGCGATACTTCGAGAACGGCGCGAAAGATATTTCTGGCTGTAGTTGAGAAACCAGCCACACCTAACTTTCTTGCTCTTCAGGGGGAAGCTCGAAGTTCACCAGATCGCCGCGGAAGCCGCGCGTCTTCCATGCGCCGACGGCGATTCCAACGACCATCCAGATACCGCCGACAATCCACGCCTTCCAGCTCAAGTTTTTCCAGAGGAAGAAACAGATGGTAAATCCGGCGAGGGGGGGCGTCCACACGGCGATGATTGCCAGACCCAGCGCTGCGCAGCCTAAGAGAACCCAGTTCGAGCCAGGCAACAAGACTAATCCGATCACAACCGCTGTCAGCACCAGGGGCGCAATGGCATTGTGGCCGCCTTCGCGCACGTGATAGCGCACGAAAGCTGCCATGTTTACTCCCATAAATGCGATGAGGGCGCCGAAGTTGAGCATCTCTGCGCCTAATCCATAGCTGAAGAGGCCGAAGCTCACGAGCAGCGCGCCGGCAAGGGCGATCACTCCGACAAATATGACATTGTTGCGGGGAACATGGCGCTTGGGATCGACGACGCCGAAAAACGATTGCGGCAAAGCCTTGCTGCGTCCCATGCCATAGAGCAGGCGAGCGGCGCCGATTTGCGCTCCCATTCCCGAGCCGAAGTTGGCCACCAGCAAGGTGAATCCCAGGATGGCAAACATGGGTTTCCAGGCTCGTCCGGCGACGTAGGTGAAGGCGGTATCGCTGTTGGGGAAGGGCTGGTTGGCAGGCCATACCAGCTGTGCAGCGTAGACTTCGAGGGCTGAGAGTATGCCGATCACGAAGCAGGTGAGAACCGTTGCCAGCAAAATGTTCCTTCTCGGATTCTCCGCCTCCTCCGAAAGGGTAGAGATTCCGTCGAAGCCGATGTAGCTGAGCACTGCGATCGAGGTCGCCGCCAGTACTGCTTTGGAATTGAAGAGCTGGGGATCATAGAAAGGCCGGCTGAAGAAGGAAGCGCCGTCGTGCGGATGACCGAAGATGTAGCGCGCCGCGACCATGAAGAAAACGGCGACTACGGCTCCCATGCCGGCAGCCAGTACTGTATTCACGCGCGCGGAGGTTTTGATGCCCTGAATGTTCAGAAAAGTAAAAATCCCGCCAAAGAAAATTGCCCAAAGCCAATATGGTAAGTGCGGAGCGAAGACGAAAGCCTGTTGGCTGCACCAGATGATGCAAATCATCGGGTTGAGCATGTAGTCCATGGTCATGGACCATCCCGTGACATAGCCGAGCGCGGGATTGATTTCTTGTCCCACGTAGGTGAATGCGGATCCGGCGCTCGGATACGCCCGAGCCATGCGGCCATAGCTGAAGGCTGTAAACAACATCGCCACCATCGCGATGAGCAGCGTTGTGACCACATGCCCATGTCCGGCATCGCTGAGTACGCCGAAAACTGACATCGGGGCGACGGGCTGGATGACGATAATTCCATACAGCACCAGGTCCCACAGGGTGAGTGTTCGTCGCAGTCTCGGACCGGCGGAAGGTGCGGCAGTCGAGGTTTCCATGAGAACGGCTATTGGATTATGGCAGGGGCGGCGATGTCAATATTAAAACGATTCTGTAGGCTTATGCGGCTCCGGGGTTCTTGCGTGATGTCTGCGGCCTGGGCAAACCGGTCGGCCGCACCCACTGCGGACTCTGTCGCACGGTCCCTCAACTCGGCTTTGCCGAGTTTCAGGATGACATCGATGAGAAGAACGAAGCACGCGGGACGGTCAGCGGGGAGCGCCTCCGTAGTCGAACCAGTATCCGCGCTGCTCGTTACCTGACATGTGGCGCGTGTTGTATTCGAGCAGATAGTTCAGGTGCGTGTCGTCGAGGGGGAATGACTTCTTCGGCGTATAGGGATATTCGCCCATGCTCAGGAACGGTAGCGGTGCGACGTAGTTGCCTTCGGCGGCGTAAAAGTCCATGTCCTTTTCGTAGCCGTTGGCGGCGAAGAAATAGTCGCGCACCCAGCCATGGGGAAGCGGGGGAAGATTGCTGGGATCGAAGTCGAGGCGGACTTCGTCGCCGGAACCGAAGACGGCAAGTTTGTCGTCGGTGGCGGCGAGCAATGGGAGGACGTCGCCGTAGCGCGTGTAGGTTCCCTGTGGACGGGTGTAGGGGCCGGTGGCGCTGGTCTTCTCGTAGATGTAGTGGACGTTGCCGGGAGGCATGCCTTCGATCTTGTAGGGATAGCCGTGGAACTCAAGGTCGGCGTGGAGCAGAGACACGGGAGTGACGGAGTACGACGGAGACTGTTCAGTTCGGCTGATAAGGATGCTGTCCCAGTAGACTTGCAGATTTGTCGTGATGCGGATTTTCTTTGCGCCGGGCGGAAGCTTGTCGGTCAGGTCAGCCGTCATGGTGCGCGGGCCGCCGGCGGGGAATCCCATATCGTCCATGACGCGCTTCCATTTTCCGTCACTGCCCAATGCTTCGATGTAGGGCGCGATCGGCTCGAGTCTGGACTGCGCGGCGGCGTACATGCTGTTGGCGGTGAAGTATTCGATCTCGCCGTGCATCAGCAACCAGAGCGGACCTCCTTTATAGGGGTCGCCGAGATCGAGCGTGAGGATGTGCGGCTTGGCGAATCCGGCAAATTGCGTCAACTCGAAATCGCCGAAGAAACGATGGGCGCGCAAATCAGGAAGCACATCGTGGCCGTGCTCGTCCCAGGCTCCGGCAGGCGGGCGGGCATCGTGGCTGACGACGACTTTGAATTCGGGATACGGCGGATTCGAGGCAAAATATTCGTTGGGATATACGTCGAGGGCAGCGGGATGATCGACGGCCAGCAACCGCACCTGATCTAGGTAGACGGCTTCTTCGAGGGGTTCCATGAAGCGGAAAGACAGAACCGTGGGTGGTCGTCGGTCGTCAGTCGTTGGCTGAACCGGACTCGGGTGCCCCAACTGTCCCTGATTTTGGGAGAAGTGGGGATTTTCCTTCTCCCGAACCATGCCTTGCGGGATCTTGATGTACTCGACCGGGCGCGGGATGTCGCGCTGGTTGGGGCCGATCCAGTGGCCGACGACGGCGGCGCCCAGCATGTCGGCGACGAACTCGTAGCGCTCGCCATTCCACGCGAATAGCGTGGGACACGAGCTGCCGCGGCGGTCGATCTCGAGGATTTCATGACGCTTGTCACCGGCAACCTGAGTCTCGTCAACTTCGTCCTGGAGTACGCCGGTGGGCCAGAGCATGCGCACGATGTCGGCATTCTTCGACTGGCCGAGGCCGACGACGATGTCGGTGGAGTTCTGGCCGAGGTAGCCGTTCGATCCGTAGATTTCGAACTTCTGGCGGTTGCCGCCGGAGAAGATCTCGACCTTCGTGCCGATGGCAGACTTGTTGTCGTTAAGTCCTTTAAGCGAGAGCTTCAGCCAGTGATTTTGGGTTGCGCCCTCGTTACGCAGGAGCACGGCGGGGCCGTGATTTTGCGTGATGAGCAGGTCGGTGGCGCCGTCGTTGTCGTAATCGCCGGTAATGATGGCGCGCGGACTTTCGAGATGAATCTTATCGAGGCCGACGTCGGTGGTGACGTCTTTGAATCCGTCGGGGCCGAGGTTGCGGAAGAGGCGGACTTCGCCTTTGCCGTCTCTGGTCTCGCCGACGGCGACGATGTCGACCCAGCCGTCATTATCATAGTCGAAGGCGGCGACGCCGTAGGCGCGGGCCCAGTTGACTGGCGGCAACGGGGACGACAAAGGTAGCGGGTGGAAAATCTGGACGTCCTGAAACACTTTGCCGTGGTCATTACGCCACAAGGAAATACCTGGAGAAGTGAGCGCCAGATCCATCCAGCCGTCATGGTCGAAGTCGCCGACAGCAATGCCCATTGAAGCGCCAACGTTTCTCATCTCCTCCGTCCATGGATGGCGCATGCGGAATTTTCCTTCGCGAGGATTCTCGAAGACGATTGGATCGTCATGCCCGTCGGGAGTCACCCAGGAATCCGCAATGAGGTCGATGGCGCGGTCGTTGTTGTAATCCGTCCCAATAGCGGCGATGCCCCCATGACCGACATTGTTAGCGAGCCCCGTGCTATCGGTAACGTCGGAGAATGCGCCGTTCCCGTCATTGCGCCACAGAGTATTTGAGGTTTGCGTGCCAGTGTCCGGAGGGCCAACCAAGGACTTGAAGCAATCCCCTTTTCCCGTTGCCGGAACTCCGCGTGGGCCGGAATAGGAACCCCGTCCGCAAACCTGGCCGGGCGCCATCGTAGATCTTGTGATGTAGAGATCCAGATCCCCGTCGTGATCGTAGTCGATAAACGTCGCGCCCAGGGTGAAGTTGCCATCGCGAATTCCTGCGCTTTGTGAGACATCCTTGAAGGTTCCATTCTTTTCATTGTGAAGAAGGGATACGTGTTCACTCGTGGTCAGTACAATATCGGCGAAGCCGTCGTTGTCGTAATCACCAACCGCGCATCCGACGCCGTGAAGTTTGGGATCGAGGCCGGCCTTCTGCGTTACATCCTCAAACTTGTTGCCGAGATTGTGGAGCAGTGCGACACCACCACTCGGTCCGTTGTCCGGCAACAGGAGGTCGATTCGTCCATCGTTGTCGTAGTCGACAAAGCAGGCTCCGGGACCGAATGAATCTGGCAACTTACGATCACTCTTCTCGGCGCTTGTCTTCTGCCCCAACCCTGCTTCTTTCGTCACATCGACAAACTGCACCTTAATTTGCGGTGGCGGTTTCAGTTGCGCTTGCGGCGACTCGACGGCGCGCGAGTACTGGCCTTGCTCGCCGTAGGCGAGGCTCATGGGAGCGCCGATTTTGTTTTGCGTGATGTATTGGAAGCGCTTCAGGTGCTCGCGGGCGTGATCGGTGTCGGTGGATTGCTGGTAGGCGCGGGAGAGGCCGAATTCGGCGGAGGCGTGCAGGGGGTTGATCTTCAGGGCATGTTCGAAAGCATCAATGGCTTGGGGAAACTGCTTCGCCTGCACGTAGGCTGTACCGAGGAAGTACCAGGTGTCGGCGTCGTTCGGGTCGATCTCGATGATGTGCTTGAAAGCTTCGATCGCGGCTTGCGCGTCGCCGGTGTTTTTCGCCAGCAGACCTAGGCTGTACCACGCATTGGGATTTTTCGGGTCCTGCTTCAAGGCTTCTTCAAGAGAAGCTTTGGCCTCATCCACTTTTTGCAGGTTGAGGTAGGCGACACCTTCATTCACGCGCGCAATCGCAAACTTGGGGTCGGCGGCGAGCGCCTGCTGGAATTCTTTCAGTCCCTTTTCGAAGAGCTGCTGATTCATGTAGGCGGAGCCGAGGTTATTGTGGCGCGCAGCTTCGACGGAGTCGGGTTGGGACGCCGGCTTCAGTAGACCGAACGCCGCGAGGATTGCGGCGAAAAGGGCGGCAGAAATTCTAAGATTCATTCCGTTAGAGATTTAACCACAGAGGGCACAGGGGAACACAGAGGATTCGAGGCACTGTGAATTTCCATAAAGGGTAAAAACTATTTGCCAGCTACTAGTTGCTTCTTCCCGCTCGGCGCCGCGTACGCGCGATTGGCGGTGATTCCCTTCCCCTCTTGCACCGTCACCGCCTGACCAGAATTGACATTCGAGAGCTTGTCGACTTGTCCGCTCGGCCACTGAATTTCGATTGCATCCGCTTTCGTTTGCGCACCCAGACCGAACGTGAGCACCAGTTCGCTCTGTGACAGGTAGCTCGAGCCGGAGCGCAGCATCTTCCATTGCTTATCGGTGCCGGAGGTCACGCGCACAACTGCGCCGATGCCATCGCGATTCGATTTTGTACCGACCAGCTTGATCCGCAGACTGTGGTTGGTGCCGCCTTCGTTGTGGAATAAGTACGCCGGGCCAGCGTTCGTCGTGAGCAGAATGTCGAGGAAGCCGTCATTGTCGATATCGGCGTAGGCGGCAGAGCGCGCCACTTTCGGGGTCGCAAAGGGCTTCCCCATCTGCGCGGTGACTTCGGTAAATTTTCCGCCGCCCAGGTTTCGAAACAGGTGTGGAGGCTCGGCGTAGCTCACACGCTTTTGTACGCGCTCAATTTCATTTTCGATGTGGCCGTCGGCGACGAAGATGTCGGGCCAGCCGTCGTTGTCGTAGTCGAAGAAGAAGCAGCCGAAGCCGAGTGTCACCAGGGTGTCGCGGCCGACCTCGGATTGCGGGGCTTCGTCGACGAACAATCCGTTGCCCTCGTTGTGGTAGAGCGAAACCATCTGGTTGGCGAAGTTGCTGATGATCAGGCTGGCATGGCCGCTGCGATCATAGTCGGCGGCATCAGCGCCCATGCCGGCGCGGGCGACGCCGTCTTCGCTGAAGCCGATTCCGGCAGCGACTCCACGCTCTTCGAATGTGCCGTTCTTCTTGTTCACATACAGCTTATTGGGCTGCGTATCATTGGCGATCAGGATGTCAGGCCATCCGTCGAGATTCATGTCGAGAATCGCGATACCCAGACTCTTTGACGTCGGATCGCTCAAGCCGGCTTTCTGCGTGGCGTCTTCGAATTTTCCCGCACCCAGGTTGTGCCAGAGACGCAACGATGTACCTTTGTAGGATTCAGGCGTGCAGTAGGACTTGTGCGCGCCGTCGATGGTGCAGTAGAGGTCGCCCTGCTCGCTCCACTGGACGTAATTCGCTACGACAAGATCGAGTTTGCCATCGCGATCGTAGTCAATCCAGGCCGCGCTCGTGGAGAACTCATTCGGGCCCCACATTCCGGCGGCTTTCGTCACTTCGGTGAAGGTGCCGTTGCCGTTGTTGTGGAAGAGATGACTCTGGCCTAGCGCTGAGATGAAGAGATCGTCGAAGCCGTCGTTGTCGTAGTCACCGACGGCAACACCCAAACCGTAAAGGGGAACGGCGAGTCCGGCTTTGCGCGTGACGTCAGTGAAGGTGCCGTCGTGATTGTTGTGATAGAGCTTCGGCGTGGTCGCGCCCGCGTGGGGATGTCCCGGGAAATCTTCGCCGTTGATCAGGATGATGTCGGGATATCCGTCGTTGTCGTAATCGATGAAGGCGCATCCCGGGCCCATGGTTTCGGGAAGCCACTTCTTGCCGAAGGCGCCGTTGTTGTGAGTGAAGTGGATGCCGGCTTGGGTGGTGATGTCGCGGAATTGGATCTGCTGGGCGGAAGTCGGCGGGGGCAAACACAGAGATGCGGCGGCACAACAGAAAATCAATAAGGGGATGAAATGCTTTCTTGAGGAGAACATTTATCGGGAGGCTCCGGCAGAAATCGCTGCCGGGCTTTGCCCGGCCGGACGGCCCATGGCGGCCGTCCCCACGTGAGTCGTGATGTTTCCATGCCCTGTGTTACTGACAGGCAGTGGTACCGAGACGTGTTCGTGGACTGACTGGCGCTCGTTGTTGTCTTCGGGATGAAGCTGGCGGTAGGGGCCGGTGATCGCCTGCGACGATTCGTCGGCCTTGAAGCGCATGTAGCGGGCCTGATGTTCTTTCGCGAGCTTCTCGTTTCCGAGGCCGTTGTAGCAGAGCATCAGGTTATAGTGGGCCTGCAAGTCCTCGGGATCGATCTCGAGCACGGACTGCAAGACCTTTACCGCCTCGTCATACCTGCGCTGCAGGAACAGAACGCGTCCCAAGTCATTCAAGGAGACGCGATCGCGGGGATACTGCGCGAGCACGCTGTGCAGCCGCGACGCGGCGCCTTCGTAGTTGCCATCGGAGCGCAAGACTTTCGCATAGAAAAAGTTGGCCCGTGCCAGGTTCGGGGATAACGAGAGGGCTTTTTCCAGCACCGTGCGGGCACGCGCCATATCCCCTTCCTGCACGGCGCAGCGTCCGATGTTGACCCAGCCGTCGGGATTATTCGGGTCGGCTTCGGTCACTTTCTCGAAAGCGGCGGCGGCGGCCTTCAGGTCTCCCTGCAGGAACAGGCCGATACCGTAGTCGTTCCAGCGCTGCCACTCTTCTTTGCGGACGATGGTGCTGGGCGCGGGTGCTGGCGCGTGGTGCGCGACCACGGGAAGCGTGACTTCGTCTTCGGCAACGGGAACGATGGGCAGGTCGGGAATCTTTTCTTCTTTCGCCGAGACTCCGCTCAATGACCCCGTAAAAAGAGTTGGGCGATCGTCGTACTCCGAGGAAACCGCATTGGGCTTGGCTGGATCGGGTATGCCCGCAAACGCTTCCTGCGTGCCATACCACGCGAACTTGCGGTAGCAGAGACGGGCGTGCAGCGTGATCTTGTTGCCGGCATTTTCGGGAATGTGCAGGCGGTAGTGCACGGTGTCGGCCGCGCCGGGGGGAATCAGGCGCACGTACACCACCGCGCGCGTGGCCCAGGCGTTGCGTTTGTTGATGGGGTTGCCGTGGGCATCGATCTGTAACGAGCGGTAGAAGTGCGCCCCTTTCTCGACCGGGCCGTGGCCATTGTCCTCGACCATGCCGCTCCAGAAGATGGTCTGGCCCTTGTCGTCGGTTCCCTTCAGTTCGAGCCAGGTATCGTAGGCATCAACGGTGCCACCGGGAAAGAAGTGTCCGACCTTCTTGGTGCGCACGACCACGTCGACGCGCACCGTATCTCCTCGTCGCAAAGCGGGTTGAACGCGGTTGAGCGGAGCTGTTACCGGAACGGCCTCACCTCCGGCGGCAGCTGCGATGTTGCTCTCGGCTTCTTCACCCACCGCGAACGTCGTGGACAAATCCGATTGCGTGGCCGCGCCCGGCTTTAGCGGAGCCTCCGCCGGCGAGAGCGCAAAGATGTCGACGGTAAGTGCGCCGCTCTTCAGGAAGTCTTCCGTGAGCTTGAGCTGGGCGGGATCTTCGTTCGCCGTCGGTACCGCCGTGTTTGCCGCCGGGAAGCGATGCGAGTGCACGAAGCCGTTGATGTTGCCCTGGTCTTTCGACGATTCCATGGGCATGTGGCAATCCGCGCACTGCTGCGGCTTCGGCGGATAGTAGAACGAACGCGCGCCCTGACCTGATACGCCGCTGGCCTGCCAGTTGTCATATTCATTGAAGCCACGGAACCAGCGGTAGTGATTCACCGGAACGTCGAGGTGCACCTTGTGGCAGGAGGAGCAGAACTCCGCCGTCTGGTCGCGCATGAAAGGCTTCAAAAACACGCGGCGGTGCGGCTCGGGATTCAGCTTGATCAGGAAATCATGCAGCTCGCGAGCAATGGGATTCTTGGTCGCGGCCAGTTCGTGAAGCTTGGGATATTCGAGATAGAAATCCGCCTGGCCCATGGTGCTCTTCACGTTAGCGATGGAGTGGCACATCATGCAGCCGAGTCCTGCCTGAGCTTCGGGGCGATGCACGATCTGCTTGATGGGCGTGTCCATCATGCCGGCGTAGAGCACTGCGGGATCGTGGCATCCTCCACACCATTTCGAGGGCTGGGTGCCGATCGTATCCTGCATGTACTCGATCGATTTGCGATACCACTGATTATTGAAGGACGAGAAGTGGTGCGCGGAACTGAACCACTGGTTGTAAATGTCTTCGTGGCAGCGCTTGCAGGAATCGGACTCCATGAAAAACTTGCTGGGAATTTTCTGCTTGCCGTACACCTGTGCAGAACTGGGGAAGAACGAGCCTTCGGGACCGTCGCCCTCGCCATTCATGTCATCGGGGGGCATGGCCGGATTCTGAATGCGGTTGCGCGTTTCCCAACTGCCGCGCACGTAGCGCGCTGCGTATCCAATTGCTGCAAACAGTGCCAGGCAGAGCGCAACTCGGATGGCGCCCGCGCCCAATGGTGACGCGATCGGACGCCCATCGGAAGAGGCACGTGCACTCAGCCATCCTGCAATCAGCAATGCCAAGCCGGCCAGCGAAAGCACAATGTGGAGATAGAGCTTGTTCCATTCTGTTCGTGGAGTGCCGGTCTTAATAAGGATGAGTCCAACCAGCGCGCCGGCCGCAATCAGGAACCATCCGGCTCGCGCGGTTGGGGTTCCGGAGCGCAGAAGGCGAAACAGCATTGGAACGAGAAGAATAGCGGCGAGCACACCTCCGGCAGAGTGCAGGAGGACAATGACGGCGTAGAAGATGTTGGCCTGCGGAAATGTGTAGAGGTAGGCAGCGGAAACGGCCAGAAAGGCGATGAGCCAAGACAGAATCTGGTCGCTTCTTTTCCTGGAGTCTGGCATTTCGCGAATGGCGACTGCGAAGGGAGATGTCCCGGCCTCGGCCCCACAGTGAACCGAAGTCTCGCGCTACTAAACTTATACAGTCGTCTGGAGCGGCGGAATAATACAAAAATACTAGAGCTCCCCGAAACAAAAACGCAATCCAAAGGCATCACCACGAAGGACACGAAGTTGCACGAAGGAAATCCGAGTTTCCTTCGTGATACTTCGTGTCCTTGGTGGTGCTTGTTTCAGGTGCGCTGTGGCAATGAGGCTATGCCTACTGGATTGGCGGTCTATTTCCAGGTCCGACTTCCTTTTCTAGTACAGCAGCGACTGACAGAACCTGCTCTTCCTCCCAGGGGCGGCCGACAATCTGCACGCCGATCGGCAAGCCTTCGGGCGACTGGCTCACGGGAACAACTGCGGCGGGATTGCCGAGCAGATTGAACCACTCGGTGTAACTCCAGGCATCGAGATACTCGACGGTTTTGCCGTCGATCGTCCAACTGCGCTCGCCGTGGCGGAAGGCGGGAATCGCGGCGGGTGGGCACAGGAGAATTGGGTACTTCCGCATCTGCTCGAGGAGACTCGCGCGCAAGGTGTCACGACCAATCCATGCGTCAATCACCGCCTGGCCGGAAAGGCTCGGCTCGGCTGCCGACCATGCGAGGAATTGCTTCAGGGTCGGACTCACATCCTGCTGCCGGCCGGCAAACATTGGGCCGATAAGCATGCCGCCAGTTTTGACAAAAAACTTCTGCCAGAGAAGGCGGGCTTCTTCCAGGCCTTCGGGACGAAATGGTTCGACCTGAAACCCGGCGCGGCTCAACGCTTCGGCGGCAATTCGAAGTGCATGGCGAATTTCTGGAGTTACGGGCGTGCGGCCGTCGTCTTCAAAATAACCGATGCGGAGATGCCTGAGTTCATCGTTGGTCGGCCAACGGAGTGGGACGGGCGCTGCAAAGGTGTCGCCATCATCGGGCCCCTGCATGACTTCAAACAGAATTTGGAGGTCGGCTACGGTGCGCGCCATCGGGCCCACCACACCGAGCAAAGCAAACGGACCGCCGGAGGGCGGAAAGTGACCAGTCGAAGGGATGCGTCCGGGAGTTGGCTTGAGACCGCAGATGCCGCTGAAGTGGGCGGGAACGCGAATGGATCCGCCGCCGTCGCTGCCAACGCCTCCGGCGGACATGCCGGATGCGATGGCTGCTGCCTCTCCTCCGCTGGATCCGCCGGGAGTGCGATCCAGATCCCAGGGCGAGTTGGTGCGGCCGTAGAGCAAGTTGTCGGTTTCCCAGGCCATGAGCAACTCGGGCGTGTTGGTTACGCCGAGGATGATTGCCCCGGCTCGCCGCAGACGTTCAACTAAGGGTGCATCCTGTGTGGCGACGAAACCGGCGCGCAGCCGGGTGCCCGCTTCACATTTCATGCCAGCAACGTCGATCGAACTCTTGATGCTGATGGGGACTCCGTGCAGGGGGCCAAGAATCTGGCCGCTCATCACGCCGGCTTCGGCTTCGCGCGCTTGCCGGCGGACGCACTCGGGATCGACGTGTACGAAGGCATTCAACTTCGGAGTCAGGCGCTCGATTTTGGCGAGATGGGCTTCGGCGAGTCCGATGGGAGAAATCTTCTTTTGGCGGACCTGCTCCACCATCTCAAGCGCCGATAAAAGTGTTAGATCCGTCAGCTGTGATTCTCCTTTACTGAGTCAGGTTTGATACTGTTTGCGACTTCACGCATCCTCAAAAGTAACGCAAGGTTCAGCGCCAACAGGAGCCAGGTCATGAAGCATAAGCACTATCGCAACTGGCAGAACTATGGAACTCACGAGCGAGAGCGACGAGTGGCTTACGTGCTTCCGGTTGAACATTTGTGGCGTCAACTACCGTGAGGCGTCCTGCGGCAAGCCTCTTACGTGCCACGAAATGCAGCACCCCGCCAGTCTTCCGACTAGCCGGTCTGCATCCGAAAGTGCCCCAATCAGCCGCGGTGTCCAGTTCAGTTCTGGAGGCAGGGGCGCTGGCACAAATGCTGAATAGCTGCCCTGCGACACTTTATGGCCGGGGAATGTTGGTAGCGTGGTGCACATCTGTCTTCTAGCGCCGAAAATAGCGTTCTGCGCTATTTTCATGAAGGAGCGTATTCGGGCAAAGTATTTCCTCTGCGCCTGGGAAGTCGAAAATATTAAAAAACGACACATTTACTTACACACTTTCGCTCTTTGCGTCATGTAAGTCATTTTGAAACAATAATATATTGGCAGACGCAGCGGACTTAAAAAACCGGAAGAACGGCACCGGTCAAATCGTTGTAGGCCATGACCACGGTGAGAGCGGCAAGCAGTAGCCAGATAGCTGCTGTACGCATTGATATTGCCTTCCTGAAATCGAAGACAGCGGTTAGGGTCTCATAGAAGCTGGCATCAAGGGGAGAAGGTAAACCACTTCTGGACAATGGTTACGGTGACACGTTGGTTGACAAGTGTTTGCGTCACCGTCGCGCGCGAGAGGACTGATCGATGGCGCGATCGAGCGCGGTCTTCTCTTCCGCCGTTAAGGAGCGGTACGTCGCCTTTTGAATTGTCCCGAGTTCGAGCGGACCGATCGATACCCTCACGAGCCGGAGGACTTGCAGATCGAGAGCAGCCAGCATGCGGCGAATCTGGCGATTCTTGCCTTCGTCGAGAGTGATCTCCAGCCAGCAGTTCTTTCCGCCCGAGCGGAGAAGACGGCAGCGCACTGCCTGCATAAGTTCTCCATGGTCGGCGCGAACACCGCGCTCCAGGGATTCGAGAACTTCCCCGGGTGGGATCGAGGCAATTTGCACATGATACGTTTTCGGCAAATGGCTTTCAGGCGCCGTGATGCGAGCTGCCCATTCGGAGTCGTTGGTCAGAAGCAACAGTCCTTCGCTGGCTTTATCCAGGCGGCCGACAGGAGCCAACCAAGGTAGCGATTCTGCGCGATCGGCGAACAGCGAATACACCGTGTCGCGTCCTTTCTCGTCTGAGGCGGTCGTCACCAGGCCGCGAGGCTTGTTCATCACCAGATAGACATTTTCCGCGGCTTTGATGACGTGGCCTTCGACCGCGATGCGATCACGTTCGATCTGGACCGGTGTCTCGGGATCTTGGCGAGCGGCACCGTTTAGAGTCACGCTGCCGGCGCGGATCAGACCGGCGGCTTGCGAACGCGAGCAATAACCGAGCTTCGATAGGGCGCGCGCCAACCCAATTCTGCGGGAGTCTCTTTCACGCACGCCTCAATGCTACTCGAAGAACAAGCGCGGCTGCGCGGCTGGACGGCCGAAGGCGGCTTTCCCCACACGAACTCGCCTGGTGGGCGAATCGCCCCTTCTTCCGTGCCAATCGGTACGACCCGGACCTGCTTGGTACCATATCTGCAAAGGAGATTTTATGGCTCACCAGCATCCTCCCCGCTTTCTTAAAATTGTGGACGACGCCAAGACCCGGGTTCGCGAAACGAATGTGGACGAAGTGAAGAAGAGGATGGATCGGGGGGACAAGTTCATCCTCGTCGACGTGCGCGAGGAAAGTGAGTACGCCAAGGATCATCTTCCGGGTGCGATTCACCTGGGCAAGGGAGTGATCGAACGCGATATCGAGGCGCGCGTGCCGGAACTGAACGCGGAGATGATTCTGTATTGTGGAGGCGGATTCCGTTCGGCACTGGCCGCCGACAATGTGCAGAAAATGGGCTACACCAACGTGATTTCGATGGACGGCGGGATTCGTGGTTGGCGGGAAAAAGGGTATCCGCTCACCAAAGGCTAGGTCGAACCGTCAACCTCAAGGCATTCACCACGCAGGACACGAAGGTTCACTAAGGAACGCCAACTAGAGACATTTCCCCGTGAAACTTCGCGCCCCTGGTTGTTAATCTCGCGGGATTCGTGCCGATTTTGTGGTAAGCTGCGCCGTCCCGCTATGAACCGTCGTATTTTCTTCTGGTCGCTGACATCGGCGTTGGCCGGATTCCTGTTCGGCTTCGACACAGTCGTTATTTCCGGCGCGGAAAAAACCATACAGGCGCTGTGGGGACTGAGCGACAACCTGCATGGCATTGCCATGGCGTCCGCTTTGTACGGCACGGTTGTCGGATCGCTGCTCGGCGGGTGGCCCGCCGACCGCTTCGGGCGCAAGGCGACCCTGCTCTGGATCGGAGTTCTCTATCTGCTCGGAGCCGCGGGGTCGGCGCTTGCTTCCAACGTCTGGGTCTTCATCGCTGCCCGTGTGATTGGCGGACTCGGCATCGGCATCTCAACCGTGGTTGCGCCGATGTACATTTCCGAAATCGCGCCTCCGCAACATCGCGGACGACTGGCGGGGATGTTCCAGTTCAACATCGTCTTCGGAATACTGGTGGCCTTCGTGTCGAACGCTCTGCTCGCCGGCATCGGGCCGAACGCGTGGCGGTGGATGCTTGGAGTCGCGGCGTTTCCCTCTGTGCTATACGCACTTTTATGCCTTGCGCTGCCCGAGAGTCCGCGGTGGTTGCTGACCAAGAAGGGCGACCGTAAAGCGGCTCTCAAGGTATTGCAGCAGATCGAACCCGAGATGTCCGATGCCGAAATTGCCGGGCAGGCGGATGAAATTATGGCAGCCTCGACGGAACAAGTTTCGTCGGGGCAGTTCTGGACGCGGCAGCTCCGCAAGCCGATTCTGCTGGCATTCCTGATTGCGTTCTTCAATCAGCTCTCGGGAATCAATGCGATCCTTTACTTCGCTCCGCGCATCTTCGAATTAACGGGGCTCGGTGCGGAAGCGGCGCTGCTGCAATCGATCGGGATTGGCGTTACGAATCTCATTTTCACTTTTGTCGGCCTGTGGCTGATCGACCGACTCGGCCGGCGCACGCTTCTCTACATCGGCTCGTTCGGGTACATCATCTCCCTTGGGTTGGTGGCGTGGGCCTTCTTCACACAGCATTATTCGATCGTTCCGGCTTGCATTTTCGCGTTCATCGCAGCTCATGCGATCGGGCAAGGCGCGGTCATCTGGGTGTTCATCTCAGAGATCTTTCCGAATCGTCATCGGGCAGAAGGGCAGACGCTCGGCAGCTTCACTCACTGGATTTTCGCCGCCCTGCTCACCACGCTCTTTCCGAAGATGGTCGGGGTATTTCCGCCAGGCTACATTTTCGCGTTCTTTGCCGGAATGATGATGCTTCAACTGCTGTGGGTGAGGACGATGGTTCCAGAAACGAAAGGCGTGCCACTCGAGCAGATCCAACGGCAACTGGGCATCGAGTAGCGTTACGGCCGCCGCCACTTTCGAAGCTGCTTCCACGCTTGAACCAGTTCCTGCACGGCCCGAGCTGGCGGGAACGTGTGGCTGTTGGTGATGCGGCACTCGCGGTACGCACGTTCGTAGAACTCGCGCACCCCGTGTTCGCTGAGGAGCGACAGGTTGCGCATAATCTCTCTCAAATCCTCGCGGGTCCAGATCTCTTCTTTCGTGCCGGAATCCGGGCGGCGCGCCATGACGGTAAGATAATAGCAGATTTCGCTTTTTGTTCCCCTGCAATATGAGCTTTTGAAACGCCCTCTCGGAGACCTCCCAAGTCCGCTTTGAGGCGGCAGAGAATCAAGGGAGTGGATGCGTGGCGCTGTTTTGAACTCGGCGTACTGGGGCTGCGGCATTGACACGTCTTGTTAATAGCCGTTCGCCGATTGAAATGAACGGGCGGCCGGTGCAGTGACATCATTGATTGTGTTGCGCAAGACGGCGGGGCGTCTGGGCCGACTCACTCCCGCGGAGATGAAAATTGAATGCTATAATTTTTGTTTGTGCTTTCCCGCTAATCCCCACCGTGGGCGCGTAGCTCAATTGGCAGAGCAACTGACTCTTAATCAGTAG
>CAWILL010000007.1:0-611792 GCA_963836945.1 uncultured Acidobacteriota bacterium | reverse complement strand
CCTGGCTCCCGCCTATGTGGTGACGTACGCATCCACTCCAAAAGAAAGCAAACTGCTCGTCTCCATCGCCAACGACACCCCGGAGCTAAAGGGCGCCTGGATCAGCTCGCAAAACACTCAAAACAAACCGGGGAGTGCTCTGCCGCAGCCGAATTAGGCGAGGGCGGCGTCCGCGCCAAGAACAGCTTCGAAGGCAATATCATCGCCCGCACCCAGGGACGCTATGTCATCGTCCTGTTGAATCCGGTCGCGGATGGCGCCACGCTCTTGAAGTCCACTGCCCAAGCTCTCCGCTAGAGATGTCTCAGAGAAAGTTGAAAGGCGCTGCCGAGCGGCGCCGTCAGGACACTCTGGTGGAAGAGCGGCGCTTTAGCGCCGCGTCAGATCCAATTATGGCGCGGGCTTCAGCCCCTGAGGTCGAACATCCTAGCCCCAAAAACATCAAGCCAGTGCAGACTGTGCGCCCACGCAGAGGCGTCCCCCACTCTCCTGTGAACTCATAGGTCCATTCCTCGGAGTGAGCCATGAACAAGCCGGAATGGAATCATAGAGACTTCATCGTAAAACCGCTCGTGTGGGCGGGTGCCGCGCGCATCTTGGCTGGAACCAATCTGCTGTCCGCAACCGCCGACACGGCAAAAGGCGCATTGCTAGAGCGCACTCTGGGACGGACCGGCCTCAAGCTCCCGATCGTAAGCATGGGCGTGATGAATGCCGACGTGCCCGGAATCCTTCGCCGCTCCTACGAACTAGGCATTCGCCACTTCGATACCGCTGCCGTCTATCAGAACGGCCGCAATGAAGAGATGGTTGGTAGCGTCATCAAGGAAATGGGCATCCGCGACAAGGTTGTCATTTCCACCAAGCAGGGAATCCGGGTTATCATGCAAAATCCAGTCGATGCGAAAACGCGTTTTATCGATGGCCTCGAAGCCAGCCTCAAGCGCCTGCAAACGGATCATGTCGACATCCTTTACCACCACGGGTAGATTCCGCCAACCGTGCCAGGCGAAGGGCCCATCGAGGCGTTGCACACTCTGAAGGCGGAAGGCAAGACCCGTTTTATCGGTCTCAACTCACAATACGGTAGAAGTTCTGAATGCCGTTGTCCCTCTGAACGTGTTTGACGTGGCCTTGGTCACGCTGAACTATACGATGGCTCACGATACCGAGATCTCGCCGCCATCGAGAAGGCAGCTAAGAGCGGCATCGGAATCGTAGCCATGAAAACCCAGGCAGGGGCACGGTCCGCCCCGATGCCAAACTCCCCAAAGAACTGCCGCCGGAAAGCCAAACCGCCCTCCTGAAATGGGTCTTGAACCACGATTTCATCACGACCGCCATCCCCGGCTTCAGCGCTTATGAGCACCTGGAGCAGGATTTCACTGTGGTTCGCAACCTGGCATACACTGACGCCAGAAGAAATTCCTTGCCGACAAGACCTTCACCGCTGACGCCGAGTTCTGCCGGCGATCCGGCCAGTGCCGCGAAGATTGCCCCAAGCGGGTCGACATCCGGCGCTCATGCGGTCACACATGTACGCCGTGCAATACCGCAACGTCAGCATGGCCCGGTACCTCTTGGCCAAATACGAGGCGGGACAAGGCATTGATGCCTGTCGCGCCTGTCACTCTTGCCATGCACACTGCCGGAACACCGTGCAGATCGCAAGAAAAATCGCGCAACTGAAGGAATGGCTGGCCTGACTGGGGGGATTTGGAGTGGAAACACTTTCCTCAAACCCGCGCATTTAAGGTGAGATAGGTTTAGCGTAAAGAACAATGGCATCCGCCTTCTCACACGCGGTCGCTGCCCTCAGTATCGGATCGTGCTTCTACCGACCCCAAATCCCCGAAGGTGTCTGGGTGGCTGGAGTCGCGTGTTCGGCCATTCCTGATCTTGATGTGATCGGCTTTCATTTCGGTATTCACTACGGCGACTTCTGGGGACATCGTGGGTTCACGCACTCGCTGCTCTTCGCCGTTCTGTTGGCCAGTGCGATCGCCGTCGTCATGTCCTGGCGCGGAACATCAGGGATCGGTCGATTTGCCCTGTTCGGTTATTTATTCCTAGCCACGGCTAGTCACGGCCTGCTTGATTCCATAACGAATGGTGGGTTGGGGGTTGCGTTTTTCTCACCCTTTAACAACACGCGCTATTTCCTGCCATGGAGACCTGTTCACGTTTCCCCAATCGCAGTCACGGGTTTTTTCACGCCGCGAGGATTCGCCATCATTCAAAGCGAATTTGTGTGGATTTGGCTTCCCGCAATATTGTTTGCGGCGATTGTATTCACGCTGCGCCGGCTGAGCCGACCAGACATGGCTAGCTCCTAACCCTGACGTACCGGTAGCGGCAAGATCGCGCAATGGAAGGAGTTGCAACTTACGTAATGACGGGCCAATTGCGCGAACCCCACCCCCGTTTTACAATGGTAGGGCTGAGCGGGAGTAACTCAGTGGTAGAGTGCGACCTTGCCAAGGTCGAAGTCGCGGGTTCAAATCCCGTCTCCCGCTCCAGATTTCTTTGTTTCCAACTGGCTCGTGCTGCAAAGACGCACCAGCTCGGTTTCGGAACGTTGTTCGCAAGAGCAGGGGCGCGGTACCCAAGTGGTAAGGGAGAGGTCTGCAAAAATCCCTTTGATTCGATTGTCCTTACTGCGCTCTCTTCGGTTTTTTCCTCAAAAATAGCCCTATTAGACCCCGATTCTTTGCTCAAATCTTGCTCAGATTTTAGGTGCCCAGCGACTTGCAGCATTTGAGGAAGTCTCCGTTGCGGTCGAGTTTGGCATCGGTCAGCGGCTCGTTTTGGGTGAAGACCGATTCTGCGGCGATTCGGCTGCCGGAAGAGGTTCAGGTCGGCTGGGGCGTTTCAGAGGTGCAGGCAGCCTTTGTGACCACCTCAACAGGCGGCTAGCGAGCGAGAGGTGTTACCCTCGTGCTGCGGATTGGCTGGCACAGGCACTAGTTCAATAAGCCCTCGGCATCGAGGAATTCAATCTGGCGTTCAATCTGAGATTCTGAGAAGTGCGGCTTCACAAGCTTCACACGTTCTGCGAGGACTTTCCGGTTCTTGATTTTCTGATCGTCGTTTATATAGACAATCGTGCTCAGGAGTTCCAAATCAGTTGCGCTGCGGTGCCCAAATTTCTTCGTCACCCACTCAATGTCTCGCTTGTGTTCGGTTAAGAACTCTTTCGCTAATTCCGTTGTGATCCCGAAACCATGGCAGCCAATGTGTCAAGAGTGTGTTCCTTGGTCTTCTCCAGCACATCGTCAGGCAATGGACGCGTCCTAGCCTCGCCCATGTAGGTGCTGAGCCGGGACATGATCGGGCTGAGTGCTTCGGCTGCCATAGAAAAATTACGAGGGAACGCTGCCCAAGCTGCAACCCAGCCCGCACGCCGCAACAAGCACCGCCTCGTCATCATCAGCCGCTATTACCTTCCTTAACCTTTGGGTCTAGCTGCCGCTGCCGTAGGGGATTGTTGGCATTGATATGAAAAGGATCGCTGAGGATGCTATCACAGAGCCAAATCGTTCAATCCGTTGGTAGAAGTCAAACGCAGCGGCGCCTAGAGGGATCGACCCGGAGTGATGAAGTGACTGCGGGTCGTCGGGTAGGAACTTGAGAGCTACAAAACGACCGAGCTTTACATCTTCGGCTTTGTAGACGACGCCCATCCCTCCACCTCCCAGCTTCTCTATCACGCGATAGTGCGAGATGGTCTGCCCGATCATGAGTGCGGAAACTCAGGTTGCAATGGTAGGGAGGACAAGAAGGGGAAGTCAACGAGGACAGCACACTGGTAGTGGGAGATTCTCGGTCAATTTCCTGATCGATCCAACAGCTCTTTCAAGTGATTTCCCCAGATCGCGGGCAGGGAGTGGGTCCGATGGCCGCGGGTTTCGTCCGTGATCGGCAATAGCACGAATTTGCCGTTCTTGACGCGATGGATGTCCTTGTCGAGGATGCCAAGCTCCGGGGGGTTGATCTGATCGTCAGCGGAATTGATGGCGGTCAGTGGCGCGACGATCTTTTCGAGGTCAGGCTCGGGGTTGTAGTTCCGCGAAGCGTCAACCCAGTAGAGAATGTTGTTCGCGTCGGTGGTCTTGACGCGCGTGGCGATGAAATTCTCCAGAAACTCGTCAGCCTTGTCCCGCGTCGGTGCCTGCTTCTGCAGTTGCAACGGGCTGCTGCTCATGAACAGCAAAATACCCGAGGCCTCATTCAGTCCGTGCGGCTGCTGCTGGTATTCGCCGTTATTCCAATCAGGCGAAGTGCGGATAGCATCCAGAACCAAGCGCCGCATCATGCGGTTACGCCCGGCGATTTCGATGGGCTGGCTGGCCAAGGGCATGGCCGCGTCCATGAAGTCCGGATGCTGTTCGGCCCACAGCCACGTGTGCATTCCGCCCATCGAAGTTCCCATGACCAGCCGCAAATGGTTAACGCCCAGACCCTGAGTCAGCAATCGGTACTGCAGCTCGATCATGTCATCATATTCATAGTGCGGGAAACGCATGTGAGCGCCGTCGCTGGGCTTGCTGGATTCTCCGTGGCCAACGTTGTCGGGAAGGATAATGAAGAACTTGGCCGCATCCAATAGCTGACCGGGACCGAAGAGAACGCCGCCGAAGGTCGGCGTCAGAAACTGGTCTCCCGAACCGCCTGTACCGTGAAGGATCAAGACCGCATTTCGCACCTTCCCGTTTGCATCTTTTTGCGGCTTGCCCAGCGTGTAGTAGTGGAGCTTGACTTCGCTCAGTCGTTCGCCGGACTTGAACTGGAAGTCTTTTACCACGAAGTTCCCGGGCTGGGGCGCGGGATAATCGGCGGCACGAGCGAATGAGAACGAGAACCCAAGCAACAGCACGGGTACAGCGCGATGGATTTTCATGAATTTAGTTCCTAAGGGAGCGTCCAAAATTTGGAAGCAGCCAATTTTACGCCTTCGAATGAACCAAGCATCAACATCGGATTCCGCGTAGTGGCCTACAAAGTAGCGCACTACCCGCACACTGACGGTATGCAGGGTCAGACGGTGAAATAGTACCCTTTCTCGACGCATGGCAGCATCCTCGGAAATACCGTGGACGAACTCATGTTGAATGTTGGATTGGCTTCGCCGAAAGCCACGCCGCAACAATCAAACACACTGTAATCACGGCTGAGAAAACGATAGGTGTGGTGAAGGCGTATCTGAAGCTCAAAGCGGTGATGACTGCAAACGAGATGGCGAGCACCCAAGCAGTGCTTCGCATGAAGACGCCAAAATCTTCTGCCCGGACACTGCCCAACTGCCATGCTAATACCGCCGCGAATAAGAGAAACACGGAGAAAAAGAGACCGAACGCGCTAAAGAAGTCCCAATAGGTTCGGTTAAAACCTTGCGCATCGAAACGAGTTGTCTGCATTGCGCTAATTACCGAACTTGCTCTCCACTCAGGGTTGTTCTGACGAAACCCCAGAGTGTGTCCGATGGCAAAAAGCACCAGAAGAACTGCGGCGATTCGATAAAAGGCAGACGCTTTCATGTTTTGTTCCAGAGATCATGACGGCAGTGTACTCCTCATGCCGCCTGCCGGGTGCTATTGCAGCTTCGCGTACTCGGCTTTGGACGAAAGCAACAAGGATTCCTTGGGAAGGAGCCGCCGATTCGGTCACGACTCAGATTTCGGCGCTGCCATCTGTATGGAGTTTTACTTGTGGTATCTTCTCTGGCGTCGTTTCGTTCAATAGAAGGACAATGCAATTCCTTTCCCCTCCTCGTTTCTGTGTACCCGCTGCATGGATCATAGGCGCGGTCGTGGGATTGTCAGTGCTTTGCGTCAGTGCGCTCGGACAATCTGACACCCCCGCGATAGATCACGTTCGAGTGCTGGTTCACGATATTGCAGCCGCTCAAAATACCTTACACGCGGTCGGTTTCGAGATGCGTCGACCCGAACCATCTGTTTATCAGGAAGGCTCGGCACACAACAGTGCCCCGCTTTCGGATGGAACATACTTGGAATTGATCGGAATTGCTGACCGGGAAAAGCTTTCGAAATCGCGCCCGTGGATCGTAGATTTTCTTCAACATTACCAAGGAGCACATTCTGTCGGAATAATTGTCACATCAGCGAAAGATGTAGCGGATCGTTTGCAATCCCAAGGGATCGACGCACCCCTTTTCACCTTAATAGGCTCTCATCCCGAAGCCAAGCCTGTCCTGCTGATAACGCCGAAGCTGGCTAACCTTGCGGATGGTGCAATTTTCTTCGTTGAGTACCCTTGGAAAAGATCAAGTCCGGCTCAAGTCAGTCAACCCAACACTGCTCAGGGCACCGTCGCCGTCTGGATTCTGGTCAAGGATTTGGAAAAAGCCAGCAAGGACGTGGAGAGGATTGGATTTCATTCCGGGCGGCGGTTGAAGTTCGATGTACTGGGGGCGAGAGGGCGTGAGTTTGATATAGGAGACGGAAGAATCTTGCTGCTGGAATCCGACTCGCCCGGTAAATCAGCAGCCGATTTCTCGCGTGAGCGTGGCGACGGCGTCATGGGAGTTACCCTGAGAGTCGGTGACCTTGGAAAGGCAAAGACTCTAATCGAAGAAAATACACACAGAAAATTGCCAACCTACGATGGCATCTACGGAAAGAGCTTTTTAGTGCCTGCTGAACTGGCGAACGGAGTGTGGATCGAAATGGTGCAGAAGTAGATTTCTGAACACGAGTCGAGAATTCGTAAGCATCCCAAAGCCGAATTGAGAATAGGCTTGGATGACACCTTGAGTTTGGTTTGAAGACCGTGCCCAGCTACCGAATCGGCGAAACCCAATGGAATCAACCACTGGTCAAAAAGGCGTTCCCCGCAGCAGCGTCAAACGAATGATTCTATTGATGCGAAATTTTCGAACTTGCTAGTCCGCCCGGTATACCTTTTGACCAGCAGGGGATCACTTGGGTTGCGGTTTAAATGGCTGAACCCGACGCTAGGGCAGCACCGACGAGTCCGAAGTTTTCGGACGCCGGGTGGCATCCCGACCCGGAGTTCTCAATTACCGCAGGCGCGGCAGTCAATACCCCGCTGGGATGTCGTGGCTTACTCGCTCGCTGAGGCAACTTGTGTCGCCTGAAACGCGACAATTTTCCAGTCGCCGTTCTGTCTTACCCAGACCCGAGTGTTGCGAACGTCGCCGCTGAATGGCTTCCCGTTGATCGTCGCCTTTATGGAGTTTAGCGAATTATAGATCGCCGTGTTTCCGTGGATGCGCATCGTTGCTTCGCGAATCTCAATGGATTCGTATTTAGTTGCTCCCGACCTGTAATTCTCGATCTCCTGAACCTTTGTGGTCAGCTTGCCGTCATTGCGGATCGCCATGTAATCATCGGCTAGGTACTTCTCCAAGAAACCGGGATCGTGTTTCAGGGTCGCCTCCATAAGCTGCGCGTGAAGCGCCTTGATTTGTTGCTCGACAGTCTCGCCGCCACCCTGTGCGGTCTGTTTTCCTGCTGTTTTGGCGTGTGCTGAAGTGCGTCCGTTCATCGGAATGCCTCGGCAGATGGATGATACTGCTGTTCGCCCGGAGTGGTGTAAAAGGACATCACCGCTGCGCCCAGCGAGAACGGGTGCAAGGTGGGAAGTCTAGCCCATTACAGTTTGTGGCAGCCCCATCCGGTGCGGCAGGTCTTTGCCCATGTTCTAGTGTTCTAGGGCAGTTGCAGATCAAGTGCGTATATCTCCTGATTGCTGATGTCACGCACCACAAGCGGCGACCCGTCTGGAGCCAACCCAGTCCAGGGTCCCCAAATCGCCCAGAACCTGCGAATGGCTTTGAAGGTCGCAACTCGCTCGACCTTTCCATCAGCAACCCGTATCCGCCAATATCCGTCATCATCGGTGAGCAAATTATCAAATCCCACATACTTACTGTCCCGCGACCATGTCATGTAGCCCAATGTTCCAAGGTTAGTCGCCAACTCGCGCCAATTCTGGCTGGTGACATCAAAAAGCATCAGATTAGTACCACTGCCCGAGAGGGCTACGATGTAGTGTCCGTCGGGTGACCACCGGGGACAGCAAAATCTTTCCGACCCCGAAAGCGTTCGAAGTTCTCGCGTAGGAATATCGAGAAGCTGGATCGAACGCTGACCTCGACCAAATGCCACGGTCTGACCGTCTGGCGAATAACTCGGGTCTAAATCGGCAGAGGGTGTGCTGGTCAACTGTTCCGGGCTGCCACCTTCAGCGGAGACCTGAAACAAATTCCATGCCTGACCGGGAATGTTCCCGGAGAACACAATCCGTCTCCCATCTGGCGACCAATGCGGTTGAGCGACACGCATTGGAGGGTAGGTGAGTTGTATTCGCTCAGTGCCATCCACTCTGCTTCGCCAAAGGCTGTCATTAGGATAGCTAACATAGATCACCCACCTGCCATCACGAGAAAAATCTAAATCGCCAGCGGACAACGCGCCGAGGTACGGCAGAAATTCGCCACTTTTTAAGTCAAACCTGCCGAGTTCCGCACGAGGTTGATAACCCTCGACGTACAGCTTTCTACCGTCCCGACTGGGGACGGGATCGACGAAGTTCAATGGCCCCGTTGTGAGTTGTATGGGGACGGTTGGCGTTCTTCTCCAGAATGAGGACTGTTCAGGCAGTACCCAGATGTTGGAAGTTCCTGACCGGGTGCTTTGAAATACAAAGTACCGTCCATCCGGCGTCCAATTGCCACAGCACTCCTGAGGCGGGTTGTTCCAGCCCCTCAGCAGTGGATGTAAATCACTGCCATCATTCCGAGCTTCCCACAACGATGAGGTCGTGGTGAAAGGCTCGCCAATCGTAAAGCGCATCCGCCTTCCGTCAGGGGAAAACCGGATGAATGAGATAGCCCCGGAAGCAGCAAGCAGTTTCCGGCTTGCGGAACCGTCTGCCGCGGCTTCGTACAAATCCCGTCCGATAGCAAACACGAATTTCCCAGTCGGTGTCCACGCCCCATTGTTTCCCTTGGCGAAGTTCAGCCGCCGTGGGGAGCCCGCAGGCACCGGAACGACCCAAAAGTCACTCGGCGGGCCAAGACGAAATGTGGTTACGAGAAGTTCCGAATTATCTGGCGAAATATCTGCAATGAGTGGATCAGGAACAGCCGTGGCAATTTTCCCCGTTTCGCCTCCCTTCGCAGAAACCTGCGACAAGATGCTTCGATCCTCTGCGATTTCACTGAAGTATATTCGGTTACCATCTGTTACGAGATTTCCTTTCGCGAGTCCGTCGGAGGTTATCTGGGTGGTACCCACAATGCTAGGAACAAGACGAGGAGACCGGATCAGAAAGCCCACAGTTGCGAGAGCGATTGCAATCCCGAGTGTCGCAACGATCCCGATTGGTACCCAGCGGCGAGTTGTCAAACGACCAACGGGTGAAAGCGCCTTGGGAGTCGCCGTGAGTATCCGTCCCGAGTCAGTATCGCGCTTCAGTCGCTTCAGATCAGCCCTTACCTCGGCGGCGGACTGGCAGCGAACATCTCGGTCTTTCTCCAGCGCCTTGTTGATGACGTGCTCAAGTCCCGCCGGAATATCGGGATTCAGTCGTACAGGGGCTACTGGAGCGCGTTCTAGAATGGCGTTGAATATCAACGCCGAAGTGTCGCCCCGGAATGCCAGCGTCCCGGTGCACATCTCGTACAGTACGGACCCGAACGAAAATAGATCGGTGCGAGCATCGAGTTCCTTCCCACGCACCTGCTCCGGCGACATATAAGCGACGGTGCCCAGCGCACTGCCCGGACTCGTCAAAGGGTCCTCGGATTCAATAGTTGCGGCACTCATGCTCTCGGGCTTCAACGACACCTTTGCCAGTCCGAAGTCGAGAATCTTTGCCTGACCTCGGTTCGTAACGAAGATGTTCGCGGGCTTGATGTCGCGATGGACGATGCCTTTCGAGTGTGCAGCGTCGAGGGCGTCGGCGATCTGGATGCCCAAATCGAGCACGGTCTCGATCTCCAGCGGTTTGCCCCCGATCCGGTGCCGGAGCGTCTGCCCTTCCAGCAGTTCCATGGCGATGAAGGTTCGCCCATCGGACTCGTCAATTTCGTAGATCGTGCAAATATTCGGGTGGTTCAAAGAGGAAGCAGCCTTGGCTTCCCGTTGGAAACGGCTGAGGGCTTGGGGATCGTTCGCCAGTCCTTCGGGGAGGAACTTCAGAGCGACGTGACGACCGAGCTTGATGTCCTCTGCCTCATAAACCACACCCATCCCGCCGCCGCCGATCTTGCTGAGGATGCGGTAATGGGAAACCGTCTGCCCCACGGGTTGGGAGGGGGTAGCCATTGACGAGAATGTTAGGTCGGAGAAAGTGGAAGGTCAATCTGAACCGCAGGCAACACTGCACGGGCAGGGGCAGAGACCCCGTCATAACGACGAGTTCTTAGTGTTCGACTGGTATACCTTTTGACCAGCTTGTGGATTTTCTCATGATCCGCGCAATGCGAGGACGTTGGGCTTGGCGATCTTCTCGCGATTCCGTTCAACTTGGGGTTTGCTACTTCACACGCTCCCACACCGATTCAAGATTGACCGTTACACCGTTCCTCAACTGGGGAGTATTGCGCACGATCAAATGATTGTCTTGGAACATAACGATCCGCGTTTGATCTGTGTTGACCCAATTTTCCAGCGAGGCAACTTCAATGTGATGTACCACCTTCGGTTTGCTCGTAGTAGATTTCGGCTCCCGCGTTCTGAACGAAGCCGCTCCTGACTGTCGCCGGATTTCCCGAAACTAAAGCCCGCGTCTCTTGCGACAATCCGTCAGAAGACAAGAACAGGCTGCCAGCCGCGACACTGGCGACTTTCGTGAAATCGCGACGTGAAATCATGGGTTTCCGATCAGAGTTGTTAGACCAAGGCAAACTAGCAAGGGAATCTGACATTGTATGGAGCCTCCCCTTCTGATCCTCTTTCCTACCGTTCGGCAAGTTGTATGTTCAAGGCAATGCGGTCTTCGGTTCCGATGGTGCGCGAGATGTGCCCCTTCCCCGTCGAGTCCTCTTCTAATATGACGCTTCCCGGTTCCAAAGGAATCTTGCGACCTTCAGCCACTTCAATTTCTCCCTTACCACTCAGAGTCACAATGTATTGGTGGCGTTCTCCCGCATGCCAGTTCCTGACCCATCCGGGCGATGTGCGGGCAAACTGAAGACCAGTCACTTTGATGCTATCTGAGACTTCAAGCCCACCTCGCGTAGGATCAGCCGTGAATTTCGCGTCGGTGATCTGCTCGGCGTGCGTCTCGCCATCGGAACCCGTGTAGAGGCGGGTCATAGAAACAGGCGTATGCCGCTCAGTGGTCAGCGCATGTGTACTCCAACCTAATGCAAAACAGCCTGACAGGACTAATACAAGCAGCCATCTTGATCGCATTGTCCCCTCCTCGGTGAGGAGTATATTCCTATGTCTGACAGCCCTTGTGTAGTGAGACTCTCAGTGCATGGAGTAGTCTTTCAAGTTTAGGAGGGACTGCATGAAAAACAAGTTTATCTTGCTGGCGTTGATCGTAGCTTCCGTTTTCTCAGCGGCAGGCAACGCGCAGTGCAACTTCAGCGTTGTGGGAACGTGGAAACTTGTGTCTGTAGCCTCCACGACTGACAAAGACGAAACGAAGAAGGCTGCTCTTGGGCAGCATCCATCAGGTCTTCTCACTTATACAGCGGATGGCAGAATGATGGCAATTATTTCCGACGATGGTCGGAAGCCGCTTTCCATTCCCGATAGGGTTGCAGCCCCCGCTGAGGAGAGAGCACAGGCTTACTCCACATTCATGGCTTACGCCGGACGCTACACGTTTACTTGCGACAAAGTGGTGCATCATGTCGAAGTCGCTTCGCTCCAAAATTGGGTGAACACAGATCAAACCCGGTTTGTAGCCTTAGAAGCTGACCGTCTGCATGTGCGAAATAGTCCCCAGTTGAGAAATGGCGTCATGGTCACTCTCGAATCGGTATGGGAGCGAGCGAAATAGCAGATAGGAGGGAGCTTGCAATGCGGGTGCTCGGTTATACATGGGCTGGTGTGCGTAGCACCGACCTTGAATCGACGGTTCATTTCTTTGCAGAGACATTAGGTCTGTCGCTGATCGAGCAGCATGAGGGGCTGGCTCAGTTCGTTATGCCTTCTGGACAGATTTTCGAGGTCTTCGGCTCGAAGAGTCGATATTATCAGCTTCACGCCTGCCCAGTTCTGGGATTTCAGGTGGAGGATGTCCGCGCTGCAAGGGAGGAGTTGGAATCAGCGGGCGTAGAGTTCGTCACAGATGTCTTTGGCGACGAATCAGAAGCTTGGACGTATTTTCGTGACCCTGACTCCCATATCTACGAGCTTTGGCAGACACCGCGAGTCCTGAAAGAACTCACGCCTCATTTTCAAAAGGGCGCAGGTCAGTAGATGTTCCATACGCCCGGTGTCACAACCTCCAGCAGGTGACCGTCTGGATCACGGAAGTAGAGCGCCTCCCCTCCATATTTCCATGTCTTACGCAATTCAATCGAGATGCCCTGTTCCTTCAGCCAGCGTTCCCAAGCAGGCAAATCACAACGAGCGATCCCGAACGCGAGGTGAATTGTGCCGATGGCGTCCGTATCAGCAGTAGCGCCTTTCTTGAACAACAACAGCACGCTTCGATCACCCGCACGCATCGGGCAAAGGCGCGTCTCATCGTTCAGGGGTTCGTCGGGTTCGAGCGGCTCAAAGCCGAACACTCGGCGATAGAATTCAGCGGAGCGAGCGGGACTCTCGACGTACAGGGATGTCTCCAAAATCCCATTTACTCGCGGAGGCACAGTGGCGACATTACTCATGTTGTTTTCCTCTATCGCGGGGAACAAGAAGATCACGACCTGACGACGTAATCCTAACCACACAACGTCCGTTCACGTTCTCCCTGACGACGAGACCGCGATCATTCGCCTCTTCCTACACGGGTAGTCTGGGGCATGATGTGCCCCAAGCCCCCATTACTTCCTCGTAGGTTCTGTCGCGTTTAGTTACCCACTCAAGCAGATCAAGGACGGGGCGTCCACAACTGTGTCCACCATGTGATTCTCCTCCGAGCCGTGCTTGCGGAAGTGGGGCGAACCTAGCAACAATCGCAGGTCTTCCCGCGCACGGCTTCACGACCCTCCCAAACAATCAGCGGCAGAACGGCTAAAGCCGCAATCGGGTCAGCCCACTTGACGCTCCAAATGGCGTTGATTGCCAATCCCGCCAAGGCGATCAGCGACAGCTACCGATAACCTGCTCTTGCGTGATCCCGCGACTCGCTTCGCTCACGAACAACCAGCACTGAGGACGCCATTTCTGAACGCGAAAGACCTAAGACTCTGTCTCCGCCCGCTTAAGTTGTCATGAAGAAGGATAGCCGAGACTCGGCTCCTGAGGCTTATTCTTCCCGAACTGAGCTTGGAAAGACGCCTTTTCTGGTTCACCCGCCGACAACCTTCCTACCTGCTGGGCATACAGGTTTTACTGTATACGCGATTTTTGCGAGTTCCCAGTACGATAAATCTCGCGTTTGTGTCTGCACTCGACTTTCATCTATCGCTAAAGACTGACGTTTGAGGGTGTTGAGATGCGGTTATTGATAGTTGACGACCACGAAGTTGTTCGGCGCGGAGTGCGTTCGCTTCTCCTCGAACAGTCTGAGTTCGAGGTCTGCGGCGAAGCGATTGATGGTCAGGACGCTCTGGAACAAGCTTGCGAGCTAAAACCAGACCTGATTCTCATGGACGTAAGCATGCCGAGGCTGAATGGACTCGAAGCAACTCGTCAAGTCCGCACTATGCTTCCAGACTGCGAAGTGTTGATACTGAGCCAACATGAAAACCCCGAAATGGCTCGGCAGGCTCTAAAGGCAGGCGCACGCGGCTACGTCGTTAAAGGCTCAATTTCCAAAGACTTAATCTCTGCCGTCAGGAAGGTATCCCGTCGCGAATGCTTTTTCGATCCGGCAATTCTAGACCAGACCCCTTCTGCTCACACCGACCTCCAAGAAATCTTGAAACGCAGCGCGGGATTAGAAGAGGCGTTGCGTCAGAGTGAACAATTGTACCGCTCGACTTTCGAATTGGCTGCGGTCGGAGTCGCCCACGTCAGCCCTGACGGTCGATGGTTGCGTGTCAACCGGAAGCTCTGCGAGATTGTCGGCTATAACGAAGCGGAACTGTTGAGGCTCACGTTCCAAGACATTACTCATCCCGACGATCTTGCAACCGATCTAGCTCAGACAGAAAAGGTCAGAAGTGGGGAACTGGACACCTATTCGTTGGAAAAACGCTATATTCGAAAAGACGGATCATTGGTCTGGATCAATCTCACGGTTTCCGGTGTTCACGATGCGAGCGGAAAATTCGACCATTTTATTTCCGTGATTGAGGACATCAGTAAGCGCAGGCAAGTGGAAGAGGCGCTGCAACACAGCCAAAAAGACCTCGCTCTCGCGCTAGAGTCTTCGAGAACAGCTATGTTCGACTGGGATGTCATCCAGAAGTGTGGGGAATGGAATTCCCAGATGACAGCGATCTACGACTTTCGTCCCAAGAATGAATACATCTCTGCCGAGGAATGGATGAGTTTGTTCCATCCTGAGGACAGAAGCAGGCTGGTTCACGAAGCTGAACAAGTGTGGAAGGAAGGCGACGAGTTCACTTTTGAGTTTCGTACCGTCCGACGCGATGGCGAAATACGGTGGGTTCTATCACATGGGCGGATTGTGCGAGATGAAGCGGGCAAGGCTATACGCATGATCGGCACCCATACCGACATTACAAATCGGAAAAGGATTGAGATAGCTCTTCAGCAGCGACAGTCAGAACTGAACGAGGCGCAGCGTCTTGCGAAGATAGGAAGTTGGCACTGGATACCAAAAACGGATACCGTCACTTGGTCGGAAGAACTTTATCGTATTGCTGGGCGCGACCCGAAATCTCCCGCAGTTAGCTATCACGATCACTACACGCTTTATACCCCTGAGAGTTGGAGTCGCTTGCAAGAAGCAGTCAGTGAAACTCTCAAGAACGGCACAGGGTATTCAGTCGAGCTTGAGCTTGTCCGTCCTGATGGGACGAAGCGATGGGTAGTCGCTAACGCCGAGGGTGAGCGTGATTTGCAGGGAGGAGTTGCATCTCTCCGGGGAACGGTTCAAGACATCACGGATCGTAAAAGGATTGAAGAGGCGACTGGCTTGTTGTCTGCCATTGTCGCGTCCTCTGAAGACGCCATTATCAGCAAGACTCTTGATGGCATCATCACCAGTTGGAACGCTGGTGCGGAGCGATTGTTTGGGTACTCAGCGGAAGAGGCTATTGGGCAGCACATCACGCTCGTCATTCCAGAGGAACGTCAATCAGAAGAGGCAGACATTCTCGACCGACTCCGACGTGGACAGCCTGTTGACCATTTCCATACCATACGCAGACGGAAGGATGGCGCCCTGCTCGATGTTTCACTTTCCATTTCTCCCGTGAGGGATTCTTCGGGGCAGGTCATTGGAGCTTCAAAAGTAGCGCGGGACATCACATCGCAAAAGCGGGCTGAACGCGAGTTGCGGGAGAGCGAACAGCGATTTCGAGTGATTACTGATGCTTCGCCAATCATGGTCTGGATGTCGGGCACGGATAAGCTTTGCTATTACTTCAACAAGGGCTGGCTGGATTTCGTCGGGCGCACACTCGAACAAGAGTTAGGCAATGGCTGGGCAGAGAATTTGCATTCGGAGGACTTTGATCGGTGCCTACAAATCTATGTCAGCAACTTCGATGCTCGCCGTCCATTTGAGATGGAATATAGGATGCGGCATCACACCGGACAATATCGTTGGATTCTTGATCGTGGAGTGCCCCGCTACTCGGCTGATGGAAAGTTTGAGGGGTATGTAGGCGGTTGTCTCGACATCCATTACCAAAAGGAGGCAGCAGAGAAGGTTCGGATCGCCGATGACATGACGCGGCTGTTGAAGGCGCAGGATCACGAACGAAGGCGTATTGCGCGCGAATTGCATGACAGTGCCGGTCAAACGCTAACGGTACTAGGATTGAGCCTTGCGCAATTGGTTGAACGGGCACAGGTCGTTGCTCCAGAGTTAGCTAAAGAAGGAAAAGAGATCGAAGGAGTAGTTCAACAACTACATCGCGAGATACGAACAACCTCTTATCTCTTGCATCCGCCGTTACTGGACGAATGCGGTCTCGCGTCCGCTCTCAACCTGTACGTAGAGGGGCTGGCAGAACGCAGTGACGTAGCCATCACTCTGGACGTTGCCGACAATGTTAGAAGGCTGCCGAGCGACATCGAGCTTGCAATCTTCCGCTTTGTGCAGGAGTGTCTGACCAACATCCACCGCCATTCGGGAAGCAAAACTGCCGACATTCGGATGTTCGTGGACGCGGAAAGCCTCCACGTTGAGGTATCAGATCGAGGGAAAGGTATACCGCCCGAACGCCTAGCCGAAATTCGATCAGGCGGATCGGGCGTTGGCATCAGGGGAATGCAAGAGCGCCTACGTCAGTTCGGTGGTGAAATGACTATTGATGCGACTGGTTCTGGCACTCGTGTTCTTGCGGCGGTCCCGATACCGAAGGGGATTAATCCTACGGATGACGAATCCGCTCACATCGCCTCCGAGGTGAGTGAATTGAAATTGGTCAAACAATCCTAGAGTGCGTTGCCCGGATTACATCTAAAGACTTGAGAGGGTCTTCCGTAAATCCAGACTTCGGATACGCACAGAAAAGCGAAAATGCCTGACTCTGGCATAGTTGATGCCAAAGGAATTCGAGCCGAACGGTAGCGGCGACATCGCCTCTCGCCCACAGGAGAGCTACCAACTCACCAAATGCTCTGACCCGCCGACCCGTAGCTCGCGCGCGTGTAATTAAGTCGGAAACGAAGTCGGCAAACAGTTGGTCGTCGGGCCACTGGCTGACCATGAATTTAGCGAGAGCATCTTCGGCAACCATCGTAAGGTATTGATCGTGGGAGCGGGCGGTCGCCACATTCACTCCGGCATCTTCCAACCGTTGCTCAAGAGCTTTAAGATGTCCAGCAGTTGCGAGGACGATAGCGCTTTCTCCCGCCTTCAGACCTCCACCAACGAATCCTGCAAGTGTATCCAGCAACACGCCGTCATCTTCGTAGAATTGGGCGATATGCTCGCACGGAGCGATCTCGCCCCAGAAGACTGGATTCCGATTTGGTTGAATATCGAGGTTGCTACTCATGACTTTCCTCCACTCGCAAAGCAAGCCTACGCACTTGTGGGACGATCCCCTATACAGGGATTGCTGTACCTCGCTCCCGAGACCGTTCAGCCGTCCCGATTGCTTCATTTCGGATCAAAAGGGAAGTATTTCTCTCGCTCTCCTACATCGACCTCCGGCGAATCCCGGCTGCGGTCGCCGAAACATGGGCACTGTCACATTCAAGGCGGGTGGAATGCAGCGGAGTCTCGACTATCAGGATGTGGAACAGCAGATCGCGAATGGTGCCCATCTTTTTCGACAAATCGCCAGCGGGGAATTGTAGCACCTCCGCAGCTTGATTGTGGAACCATTCACGCCAACGTGTTGTTTCCTATTCGTTATAGCTGAGGAGAATGCCGAACGGCACGCCTGCGGAAGCCGGAGAAGCGTCGATGGATTTCATATCGTCTCTCGGATAGCCTACTTCGCACACCAATCCGAATGCGGCGACCACTCACTACACGATAGGCACTGAGTCTCAGTCCACTGCTGGAGGCGGCGGAAGCAGACCAAGCTGGCGCATCATTCCAACGTCGTCCCGATTCGCAAAGTGCCCAGCGATCTTGCCATCGAGCACTCGATACATGTGGATGTGCTGAACTTCGAAAGCGCGTCCGGTGGGCTGGACGCCCACCAGCATTCCGCCATCGACGGGAAAGCGAGACGAACCCCGGTGGGTTCCGCTATAAGTGCATCGGACAACGACCCACTCGCCCTCTGCGACAGAGTTCAGCGTCGTCAGCTTTGCGTCTGGGAAGTTGGTCTTGATCTCTCCCAACACTGTCCGGACACCTGCACGCCCCACCTTTCTGCCATGATTTTCGCAGTCTTCCGAGAAGCAGCTTGCTGCGGCGTCGAGGTCGCCGCGATTGAAAGCCTCATTGAACTGTTCGGTGATGCGTCGATTGGTCTCGGTGATGTTCACGGAAGCCCTCCTATGGCGGCTTGGGAATGCGCTGATTCACTTTGCATACCAATCCGAATGCGGCGACCAACGGCTACACGAAAGGCTTTGAGTTTCTCCTCGTCATCATTCGCCACTTGATCGATCCGCGCTGGACGTCCGCCGCTTCGGGTTGTAGGCTAAACCGGATTACATTTTCATCGGTGGTCGCCCATGACTCAACCACCCAGTGCAGTTGACGCGTTTGCACGCAAGGTTCGCCTTTACGTCTTCGGTGAGGCAGCCAACACAGGCAGCATACCGCAACCACCTAAGATCGCGGCTGCTATGGGGCGTTCGCAAGCCGAGGTGGAACAGGCTCTAAGACAGTTAGCAGCGGGCAAGGTTCTGATCCTAGCCCCAAACGACGGCAACATCTGGGCAGCGAATCCATTCTGCGCGGTGCCGTCACCCTTCCGGGTTGAAACTCGTGGAAAAATCTATTGGGGCATCTGCATCTGGGATGCACTCGGAGTGGTGGCGGCGTTGGGCACCGACGCCGTTATCCGAACGGCTTGTGGCGACTGTAGCGAGCCGATGTTGCTGGAGATCGCCGCTGGGAAGCTAAAGCACAGCGAGGGGATCATCCACTTCGCTGTTCCCGCGCACCATTGGTGGGACAACATTGGCTTCACCTGAAGCACAATGCTCATCTTCCGTGCAGAAGACCACATTGATCGTTGGTGCGAGACCCGAAACATCAAGCGCGGCGCGACACTCACCCCTCAGCAAGGCTGGCAGCTTGCTTACGGCTGGTACAAAGACAAGCTGAAACCAGAATGGAGACGCCACACTCTGGAAGAGGCAGAGACGCTGCTTGCAAGTGTCGGGCTTACGGCTCCCTTTTGGAATCTTCGAGATTGAACTTGCGGTTTTTCACGCGGTGAAGTGCTAGGCAAAGAGCCGATTCTGGGCGAGTTCCACGGGCGCGGAGCATCCCTCGTCGTCGTTAGCAACGTGATTGACACGACTACTCACTGGAAAACAGCGCATCAGTTTCGCGTCGTAAGGCTTCAACATTTCGGACACCGAAGCCACATTCTGCATCCCCGGATCAAGCCACAGATCGTAACTGTCTGGATCGAGGATGACTGGCATGCGGTCGTGAACGGCTGACGTCACAGCATTTGGCGTCGTGGTCAGAATCGATGTGGTATCGAGCAAGCTTCTTCGCAATCTCTTCAGCCAGTTCTACCGATGACATTCTGCGTCCCCGTTCGTAGACGAACTAAATGAACTCATCATCCAAAATGTCGGCTTCGAGAGACCAAGTCTCCTGTGCCAAGGGTGATTCGTCTGGGTAGGCTCGACCGGAGCCTGCGGGACGGCGGGTGAAACGAACGCGACAATTCTGGGGCACTCCGCCGCTCTCGCCTGCGTCGAAGAGAATGGCACAGACATTCTTCAGAACCAACAAAGGACGCCCTGAAAGGTCTGGAACCCACTCGAACCTATAACCATCAATGCCTTTGCCATCTAGGGAAAATTGGGACACCAAACCCTTAAGCACTTCCCACTCAGGTTTAGTCTCCTTGACGAGTTTCTCCCGATTCCGTAATTCCTGATCACGCTTTCGAGCAAAGGCATCAAAGTCTTCCATACTGATCGTCCTCAGGAGTTGAGCATAGCACCTCAGGCAATCGGGCAGTAGAGCGGGGGATCGCAGAACTGCTACAGTTCACCACGCTCTGCCGCTAACTCCGGGTACGCGTGCCAGACTTCCCTGACCAAATCGCGGGCGCTCTCCAGCCCCAGCCGCTCGCCTGCGAGGATGTGGTCTGTCATGAGAAGCATCAGCCTCGCGAGCAAGACTTCTCGACGTCGGCGGTCCTCTGCTGATGGCAACGGCACCGCCGCGAGCACTTCTGGGCTATCTGGTTTGTTCAGGTGAACCTCGAAACTCAAAAGAGGCTCTTTTCTGTCAGCGCGTGGCGTTGAGCCAAGGCACGGTGCGTTCGGATCAACGAAAGGTAATTCTTGCGCGAGCGCTGACGCGCATAGTCCTGTCCGTAGCGTGCGCGGGAAAGCCACCGTTTCATTCGTTCCACGAGGAGATACTCGCGAAGCTCTTCTCGGCAATTCATTCAGAATTCCTCCACAAAGGCTCACTCGCCCGTGTTTTGAGTGAAAATCGAGGAACGGCTCACTAAAATCAAAGAACTTGGCTCCGGCGCCGCCCCTATTTTTCTCTTCCTACGTTGACTTTGAAAGTCGTTGAATGTCGAACAATCGCGGGGAGCAGCGCTGAACGAGGGGCGTCAAAGCGAAATTGAAGAAGCTGGCATGATCCCTGAGCCGCGTGATTGCCCATCGAGCCACTCGCACACGCTGACGCTGCGCGGCATCAGGACGCGGTCGTGGTGTGCGGGATGGGCGCGGGGCATAACGCTTAACGGATCGGCGCGGAGGAAATCGCGGTGGGGCTGCGAACAGAAATCTGGTGATCCCGATGGGACTCGAACCCACGACCTTACGGTTTAGGAAACCGACGCTCTCACCCGGTAAAGGGGGTTTCCGCTGAGCTACGGGATCAACCCGCCGCCCTAACGGGCGGCGTCGCTTCGCGAGCAAACCGAGCCAAAACCCGCACGTGCCGTATAATATGTGCCGCAGCAGAACCAGTGTGGAACCAATCCTTCCACGCTACCGTCCACACTAATTGCGAAACGAACAACTTACTTTTTTATTAAGTACATACAGACCCTCTTGCTGCGGCATGTACTTTGGAACCACACGACCACACTTTTACGAAAATTTAGCGTGGACGATTCGCTTCCACACCACTTCCACGCTAGCCTACCCACTCCACCCACGCCTCGTCGTCTGTCCAGCGGTCGGCTTTCCCGTCGCTCGACAGTTCGCGTTCCAGCTTGTAGGCGAGGTGCCCGTCATTGACTAGGCTGTCGATTGCCTTCGCAGCGTCCCAGCCGAAGCGGAACCACTTGCCATCTCTGGACATCGCCTTCCAGCGGATGTAGTGGCGTTCCGTTCCGTCCACGACGGCTGTCGCGGCGTCCTTAGTATTCTTCTGCTCGCGGATCAGCTTCTTGGTGCGCTTTTCGGCTTCCTTCATGATCGTGTCTTTGAATTCGCCCAGAGTGATCGTCTTGGCTCGACCCGAATTGAATACGGATCGTATCTCCTGCTGCCATGCCATGAACGCCACGGTGAAGTCCCAATCGGACTGCTCGACCAGTTCGTGCCCGTTCGTCAGAGCACAAACCACGGCGATCTTGCCCGCGTGGTGCAAGTCGCGACCGCTCAAGTCTTTCTTGGGCTGCCATGCGAGGTACTGCTCCCGGACGCCGGGAGCCCATCCCTTGACCACGGAGTCATGCAAGATGTCCGCCAAGGTGGTGCGGCGATCTATCGTGACAGGACCGAAATCCAACTGCTCCTCGCGCACCTCGCCGAACTTGTGCAGCGACGGGTTCGGTTCCCAGTCGCAGGTCGCACGCAAGTCCACGCGCTTTTCCGCGAAGCCGAAGATCATTCTCGACCCGGTGCCGTGCATGCTGCGTTCGCCGAACGCCAAGCGGAAAGCGGTTTCGTCTATCTCGCCGTCGCCCACCGGGAGCCCGGAAAGCCAGCTTACGCGGCAATCCACGGTCTGAGTGTTACGCCATTTCGAATCCTCGTAAACCTTGCGGTTGTGGTCCCAGTAGTGTTGCATCGCTCGCAGCACGCTGCTGGTCTCGCCCTTGCTCTTATCAAGCGTTTCCTCTAACTCGTAGGTGACGATGCAGCGCCGCCACGGCCCCGGCGTCCGTGCCGGATTGTCCTTCGTACCCGGCTTATCGCCGAGGTGCTGGGAGATGCTGCGCTCGCCCGCAGGGGCGTAGTTCGACCAGATGCGCCCCTCAG
This sequence comes from uncultured Acidobacteriota bacterium, assembly GCA_963836945.1. Taxonomy (GTDB): domain Bacteria; phylum Acidobacteriota; class Terriglobia; order Terriglobales; family Acidobacteriaceae; genus Sulfotelmatobacter. The sequence goes on along the minus strand of CAWILL010000007.1, from coordinate 589,707 downwards.
ACTCCCGCAAACCTAGAACGTCGATGGCGCGGTCTATCGCGGTGTCCTTGCCCGCCCCCACCATCGTAAGCAGCGTAGTAAATAGGTTTATTCTCTGCCCACACATTTTGTCTTGGGTAGGCATTGAGCCGATGAGCGTCAACAGAGAGGGGACGACTAAACCGGGGGCGACCCCGCCTTCACAGGCTTTGTCCACGAGCTTTTTGAGCCGCCCTTCTGGGATCGCCTCGTAGGGGAAACGTAACTGTGGATACTTGAGCCCGTCCACTTCTGGCTCGGCTTCCGCCGTTGGTTGGATGCCCATGCCCAAGGCTATCTTCTCTATCTCTACCTGCTCTTCGGGCGTGACGGTCAATATCTTCTTGCGATGCTCCGCCTTGCGGGCCAACTCCTCTTCCTGTTTCGCCGCCTTCGCCGCTTCCGCGTCCGCATAGTGGGCTTTGCAGTGCTTGTACCAGCGGCGTCCCATATCACCACATATCGGGCAGGTTTGCTTCGTCCAGCGCCACCCCTCTAAGAAGTTCTTGGTGCATTTGGGGCACACATCTTCGCCAGACTGCTTACGGCAAATAGGGCAGGTTTCCACGGCGGTTTCCAGTTGCACTAGCTTTCTCACTCGCTCCAGTTCGGCTTCCAGCAGGGCGATCTTTTTCGCCCTCATGGCGAGACGCTCGCTCTCCCGCACCGCCGCTAGGTCCTCTTGCAGTTTTCGTTTCTTGGCTTCGGCGAGCAGCGTCTCAGCTTCGGTGGGCGGCTTGCGCCCCGGCTTGCGTGGCGGATAGCCGTACTCCCGCGCCCAGCTATGCACTGTGGCATGGCAGATACCCAGCATCTTCTCGATGTGCAGATAGGTCACCCCGGCGTCAGCGAGAGCCACGAACTGTGCCCGCTTCTCTAAGTCTCTTGGTCTACGTTTCATCAGTCGCATACACATATCAGTACTGAATAGTTCAGAAATTCGATAATGACTGTCGGTCTTGCAACTACTCACCCATTAGTTAGGCGGATGTGGGAAGCGCCAACGCCCCAACGGTGCCATTGCCTAACCATAGGGACTGGTCCCGTTCGGCATCCGCCCTAAATAAAAGAAGCCCCGACTGGAATCGGGGCTCAAGGAACAACCTTATGAACAACACTCTAGATGTAGATACTGAAACTCGCGAACATTGGCACAATGGGCGGCGCTGTATGGGTCCATGCGGCAGCCCTCTTCTTCCTTTGGTCGGGAAGCGTGAATGCTCGTTTTGCATGCAGGTCGGCGGCATTCATCTCGACGGCTGCCCCGGCGATTCAGTCAATGTGACAAAACCCGTGGAACAGAAAAACTTGGAAGCTCTCTACCAAAAGCACGAGCGCCTCGTGAAATACGTGAATCAGTTGGTGCGGCACGTCAACGAGCTTGACGCTAAGCTGGATGAAAAAGAGCAAGAAGCAGATTCCGCCGATGGTCGTGACGCCCTATGAGCCGCCAGAGAAAGAGAATCCGAAGGTCAAGCATTATCGCCAGAGATGGCAGAGCGGATGATTCGGTTGACCCGGCTGTACAACGACAACATGGAAATCACTGACGCGGATTACGAGCGCATCAAGCGGGGCATCATCGCCCGCGTCGTGGCTAAGTAAGCTTCAGCCGGGGCATGGTCGCCTTGATGTATTGCATGAGCGCAACGAAAGCATCGTAATGCTCGGCGCAGCACCACTTGCAGTGATCAGGGCAGTGAGGTATGTCGCAGGTGTAGTCTGTGTTGACTTCAAACCGTGCGGGTTGATCACAGGACACTTTCGTGATCGGATTCCAGTGGGCGCACGCTCGGCTATTCATGCCATCCCCCAATATCGCTGATCGAAGCCGCGCATCACAACTGGCGGCGATGGAGGTGTTGATGCGATCTGCGCCGACAAGAAGGCCCGCATGTTGCTCACCGCACGGATGTTGCGGAAGTCCCCTTCGTTGAGGATCACTCTCACATCCTCTTTGTTGATGCCGAGTTGCTTCGCTGCTTCTTTTTCCAGTGCTTCGATAGCATCCTCGTCTTCGGCGTGCGTCGAATCGAGTCTGGTGAATGCTGCCCAGAAATCTTCTCTCATTTTTTTTAGTGACCATTGGTTTTTCCTTTTGTACCCTGTTGTAACTACCTACCTACTACTCAGTTGGCAACAACAGGGTGCTGTTTGTGGTTGATGAATCCTGCGCTGCAATAGCCTTCGTCGCCATCCTTGTCGATGATCCAAGCCGCTCCGCACACAGGTCACGGCGACGACATGTGGGACATCAGGTGATCCGCAATTTCTTGCGGGGTACGGTTGGTTGGCGGCTGGGGTAAACCAGCACGGTAGCAAATGTTGCATGTGGTGTTCTGTGGATATTCCATATCACGTAATACTCAATCGCCTTCCACTTGGTCGGATTCGTCGATGATCACCGTGACCGAGGACGGCGCAGCCACAATCTCAGCCTCTTTCTTCTGCCAGTGAGCGTCGTCTTGTTCGTCCTGATACTGATCCAGCCACTCTTGCACATCGCGCTCTGGGGCATCGCTTTTAGTGTCACCCGCCGCGATCTTGCGCATGGCTTCTTCCATGACTCTGGCTTCCGTTCTCCCTTGTTTGTCGTGGCGCAAGGAAGCTTTGCGCGTCTCCAATCGCATGAGCACCTGCTTGGCGACGTCCTGATAAGTCTTCGGGTCGAAGATGACCGTGCTTTTGCTGAGGGTGAGTTTTTTCGTATCGCGGAACTGAGTCAATATGTAAACGACGTTGTACATCTGCGCCGAAGTCAGCTTGACTTTGATCGGGTCGGCTGGTGCGACTGTTGTGTTCTCCCCTGCTTGTTCCTTCAGGTGCTTGAGCGTCTTTTCTGCCCATGCCATAGCGGGCTTGAAGAATTGCTCCATCTGTTCGGCGGCGTAGAGTGCTGGGTCGCTGCGGCGATACCACATCTCGCATTTGTTGACCTTGGGTGCCAAGCCTCGGCGCAGTCGGTTGATGTCGCAGGATCGCCAGATGTGCGGCGTGCCGTCCTTCAGTCTCTCCACCAGCCACAGTCGGCTGCCGTCCGTGGACTGAAAAACCAGTGTGTCACCGTCTGGGGATTTGTAATCTGTGCATTCTTGCCATACCTTGATTGCCCCAAAGCGGTTCACACCAGCTATGGTTTCTCCGATCACGATTGGCGTTTTGTGCGTCTCGTAATACTTGGGTTCCTTCTTTTTCTTGGGCTGCACCACGATGGGCTCGTCAATAGCGTCCCCAGTTTTGGGATCAACCAATTGCAGATTGCCATGCAGGTTGTAGTGCCCTGTGTTGCCACCTGCGATGGCGTCCACGTCCTTCACCTTGAAAGTTAGTTAGGGTGCCGATGCGCACAAAGCCATCAGGCTTGACCGTGACGACCTTCAGTCGGGGTGAACTAACTTCACCCTCGGACATAATCTTCTGGAACTGGCGCTCTGGGTACTTGGCGGATGGGTTGGCAAACTTGCACCAACCTTCGATGCTGGTCTGCCCATTAACCGCCTGCCCAGACTTCAGTGCCGCCCAGATCGGGGTCAGCTTTTCCCGCAGTTCGGCGGTCGCCTGCTTGCGGCTCTCGTTGTAGCCTTTGCGTTGGGCGGACATGCCCTGCGCAACCGTCCGAATGTCGGCGGCGAGTTTGACGCACTCGATTCCAAGCTTGTCGATGTTAGTTGTCATTGTTGTTCACCTTTCGACGCGCAGGATGAGGGTATATTTGCTGCGGCGATCTGTTCCGCTTGGTACCAGAGTCCGTCGATTTTCGGGTGCCATTCCGATTCAGGGACATCGTTGAGGTAATGCTCAACCTGCTCGATCTTCTCTTTGACTGTCGCCAGTTCTGTGCCCTGAGGGTCGAGACTCTCGGAATGAAAAGCCAACCATCGTCTGGCTTCGACCAACTTCTCCAGCGTGGCTTCGGGTCGTTCGCGCATCTGTACCAGCCACGCGTCGCTGTACTGCCGTTTTGTATCGGCGACGAATTTCAACATCTCAGCTTTGGTGATCGGACGCTTCGTGCCGTCGCTCGACTCGACCATGATCGAATGCCCAGTCACTATGTCGTTGTACTTCTTGGCTAACTGCTTCATGACCTGCTTACCCTTTGCTCTCGGCATTTCACATTCTCCTGTGGGCTGACTGCCATGTTGATTCTTTGATTCCTGTCGCCATACGTTTCGTTCCACAATCACTGGTACCCAACGCGACGGTTACTTCCGTACCCCTCAAATTTCCGGGCGGCGCATGAGGAACGCAGCCCGCTGTTGTGCCAGCCCTTGGAGTGTTGCTGGTCGTCTGAGCAAAGCAGACCTTATGTATTACTCCGTTTCCGCGCTCTCCTGTATTCTTGAAGGCTCGGATGCCGCGCCGGGCGCGGCTTTTCACGCGGGCAGCTAATTTGATGTTTTTCGGTGCCCTATTATTTTTTCGGCAGGCGAGGGAGCCCGCTGGGAGCTAATTTTGAGCCTTTTGGAGGCTCCGTTGTGCAGAGTGAGCGCCTGTACGCCTAATCGTGCCCAAATATCTCTGATTTCCTGCAAGAACGAGTATCTGGGTACAGACGGGTACGTGGGTCTCCAGATGACTAAACGGATCGCACCCTCGAAGGACAGATCGCTTGGAACAATGCCTCTACATTTCTGGCTCGCTCCCCACGCCCAATGTGGGCGTGCCCTCTGCCGCAGGGCTCTTGGCGGTGGGCGGGCAAGTGTGGTCGGGAGAGTCGTCTGCTCCTATCTTCCCGCCCGCACCGAATTTCAGTGGCAGCACCACGTCCGACGTAATTCTTGAGGTAGACTTCAAGCTGGGACAATCGGGTCAGAGTTCTCTAGGAGGGAACTTGGCTCGAAAGCGGTACCAGAAAGGGTATCTGTTCCTGCGTGGAAAGAAGAAGCAAGTCTGGGTAGGACGCTGGTTGGAAGACGTGATCGGTGCCGACAAAAAGGTGATTCGAATTCACAAGTCGGAAGTCATCGGCACCAAAGCGGACTTCCCCACCAAGCGGCTCGCTCAGCGGGAATTGGATATTCGTCTCTCGCGGATCAACTCGTTAAGCTACCAGCCTCAGAAGGTGATCTCGTTTGCCGACTTCGCCGAACGCTGGAAGCGGAACGTCATGTCAAATTACAAACCGAGTACGAAATCGGGCATGAAGTCTTCGGTCAACCGATGGCTCGTGCCTCACTTCGGTCAACTCCAGCTTCATCAGATCACACCCGAGATGCTACAGCAGTTCCTCAGCAATGCTCACGTCAAACCCAAGACTGTGCGGAACCTCTTCATCGCTTTCAAGCTGTTGTGGGCTACAGCAAGAGCTTGGGGATACGCGGAAAAGAACATTTGCGAGGGGATTGTGCTCCCAACCATGAACATCCCGGACAAGAAGTGGTTCACGGTAGAGCAGATGAGCCAGATCATCAGCGAAGCCAGTGAGCCATACAAGTCGATGTTTTGGATTTGTGCCGAGACGGGCAGCCGAGGAGGAGAATTGTGTGCCTTGAAGGTCGAGGATTTGAATCTCGATCAGCGGATGCTCAAAATTAGACGCTCCGTGTGGAAAGGCGAGTTGCAGACCACCAAGTCGAAGAATTGGGTTCGGACGTTCGCAATCTCAACGCAGCTTTGCGAACATCTGAAAACCTACTTGCTTACCCACTGGAGAGACAACCCTGAGAAGCTGCTGTTCTGCACACGCGAAGGAACGCCGTATGACAACCGGGACATCGTGGATCAGGTTCTACACCCGATCCTTGAGCGTCAGGGGGTAGCCCGTGCGGGCTTGCACGCATTCCGCCATGGCAATGCAACGATCATGGACGGACTGAATGCTCCGATGCGCGTGCGTCAGGATCGCCTCGGTCACGAGAAAGCCGAGACGACCCTCGGCTATACTCATGCAATCGGTGGAGATGATCGAAGAGTTGCCGACGAAATCGGCGAGATTCTTTGCCCAACTTTGCCCAGATCGTCTGAGGTTGAAGCACCTAAGCAGTTGCCAGTACAATGAGATAGCGTTGAAAGTTTTTGCTCAAGAAGAGGGCGCGGTACCCAAGTGGTAAGGGAGAGGTCTGCAAAACCTTTATGCGTCGGTTCGATTCCGACCCGCGCCTCCAAATCTTAAGCCTCTTAAACCCGCATAAACAGCGGGTTTTTCTATTGGTTGCCAAAGATGTCTGTGTTTTGTGCTAATTCTGTGCTTAGATGAATTTGTGAAAGCACAGGAGACGGCATGATTCCTTCAATCGAAATCTTCGTCCGGCACGCGGCTGGTTGCCGCTACCGCGACGACGAGGGCTGGAAAAGATGCGACTGTCGGAAGCATTTGCGGTGGACCTTCGACGGCAAGCAATACCGCCGCTCCGCGAAGACGCGGTCGTGGGCGCAGGCTGAGGAAAAGAAGCGGGAGCTAGAAGACAGCTTCAAAGCGGGCGGGAGACCAGAGGTCATCGAGGAGACTCGGAAGACCATTGCGAATGCCATCGAACTCTTCCTGATGGAGCGGAGAACGGCGGGGCTGAATTCGTCCGTCGTCAAGAAATACGATCGTGAGCTTGAGCGGTTCCGCCAGTTCTTTGAAGCCCGCTCGAAATTCTTCCCGTCAGATATCAATCTCGAATTGCTTGTTCAGTACAGGGGGACGTGGGACGCCCTGTATCCGTCCTCGTTGACCCGCCAGCAGGTTCAAACCCGATTGCGTCGATTTCTGCGGTTTTGTCATAACGGGGGCTGGCTGGAGCGCGTACCCACGCTCTCAGCCATCACGGCGGACGAGCCGCCAACCATGCCACTGTCCCCGGCGGAATACACAAAGCTACTCGCAGAGATTCCAAAGAAGTTTGAGGGCGAAAAAGCTGCGCGCGTTCGAGCATTGGTTCAACTCATGCGGCACAGCGGTCTCGCCATTCGTGACGCTGTTACCCTGCAACGGTCGGAAATCAAGAAAGACGAAAAGAAGAAGTTGATTCGCGTGGTCACAAAGAGGCAGAAGACCCGGACCCACGTCTCTGTGCCTTTGCCGCCCGACGTGGCATCAGAAATTCTCGCTGTGAAAAACGGCACTGACTATTTGTTCTGGACTGGTGGAGGATTGGAAACGTCGGCGGTCACGAATTGGCAACATGATTTGCGAACGTTGTTCCGTTCGGCCTTTGGGAAGAATACGACGTTCACCCCGCACTGCTTGCGAGACACGGCCGCTTGTGGCTGGCTCACAGCGGGCATCCCGATGGAGGAGGTCAGCAAACTGCTCGGGCACACCAGCATCAAAACGACCGAGAAGCACTACGCCGCGTGGGCGCAAGCCCGACAGGACCGACTCGACTCACTGGTCGTCGCTGCTTGGGAGAAGGGAGATGCCGCGCATGTCTGAACTCTTGACAGTCCGCGATGTCGCTACAGTCTTGAAGTGCGGCGAAGACGCTGCCGTTAGACGATTCGCGAAGATGCCGGGAGTCATTGACCTCGGAAAACCCGAGACCCGAAGTCGTCGGCGCTATCGCGTCTTGCGAATCCCAAAGGTCGTTGTCGAACAATACTTGACGAGCAAGAGCGGGCGCTCCATTCAAATCGAAGTACCTCAGAGAGCCGAGCGGCGGCGGAAATCGGCGACATGGGAGAACCGAGCCATTCTCAATCTCGCCAAAGCAGCCTTGCAGAACGAATGTCAGGACCGCAAGGCGTATCACCGCATCGCCGACCGAGCGCGTCTCTTGATGGCATACGTTCCAGAGGACCGATGGTCCGAGATTGTTTGGTTCGATGATGAGGGCTGAACAGCCCTCCTGGTGGCGCCAAGGAATCGATCGACGAACATGTCCAGGACGACGATCGGCTATGTATGGCTAAACCGCAGCGCAGCATATCAGCAACATCGTTCGAGGCACAGAAGCAGCTCCGATGACACCCATCTCCATAGATACTCCGTTCTAATATAAATCTCGTTACAGAAGAGAGAGCGCAAGACATCCTTGGGACAGCGACATGGGACGTTTGTCAGAAATAGGTGCAATCGCCAAAACATTTGCTTGAGGTCTTGGGCGACCTCGCCAGTTGACTGCGTTGACGCCCTGTGAAGAGCGGAAGTGGCTCGCTGCGCTCTCGGCAGCTGGTCGGCCAATCGTACAAAGCTCGGATCGATCCCGCAGTCGCTGTATTTCGGAAACGGGCTTCCAGAAGATCTCCCCGAAGCCGACTTCTGGCCCGCGTCGTTGAGAGTCTGCTCCAGGGCGTAACTTCCAAATGGTCCGCGATGCGACCGGTATCCTGACTCGCCAATCGCCCAGCGAACTTTAAACAACACAATTGACTTCGACAGCAGCAAGGCATAATGTGGTTATGCCTATGACTGATACGCCTAAGCCTGTGACTCCTGCGGGCGCTCTCCAGATGTTGATCCTGCGTGTGCTCCAATCGGGCTCCCTGCATGGCTACGCGATTGCGCAGCGGATTTTTGTGCTCTCCAGCGAGGTTCTTTCAGTAGAAGAAGGACTCCTCTATCCGACATTGCAGAAAATGCTGCTGAAAGGCTCAGTAACGGCAGAGTGGGGCGTCTCCGAAACCAATCGTAAAGTTCGGTTCTATCGTCTGACCCGTGCCGGACGTAAACAGCTTGAACAAGAGTTGTCGAGTTACGAACGGGTTACTGAAGCGATTCAGTCGATATTGCGGACGGCTTGAAAAGAGGTGCTATTGTGCTTCAATTTTTCCGCAGACTTTACTATCTCGTGAATCAAACTCGCTTCGACAGGGAACTCCAAGGCGAGATGGAGTTTCATCGTGAAATGGCGATGCAGCACGGTCGAAGCAACTTCGGCAGTCTGCTACGTTTGCGCGAAGAGGCGCGAGACGCCTGGGGTTGGACATGGATTGACCGTCTTGTTCAGGATCTTCGATTTGGTTTGCGCCTGGGGTTGCGCAACCCGCTTTATTCGTTATTTGTGATTCTGATCCTTTCGATTGGAATCGGCGGCAATACTGCCATGTTCACGATTGTCAATTCTGTGCTCATGCGGCCTCTTCCGTATCTCGGAGGTGACCGGCTCTTCGTCGCCACTGAAACGATTCCGCGAGAGCAGCTCACTAATGACCAGGTTTCATATCCTCTCTTCCTGGATTGGCAGAGTGAGTCACGAATATTGGAATCCCTCGGCGCCTATTTCGTTACCTCCGACGCGGTGCGGATTGGGAAGAGCACCTCTCATGAGCAGATCGCCTATGCGTCAGCAAGCTTGCTCTCAACCCTGGAGATTACGCCCATCGTGGGAAGAACATTTTTGCGAGACAACGCTCAAAGCACCGACGCTCCCGCCGTGGTGCTCAGCGAGGAGTTTTGGCGAGAACACTTTCATGCCAGCAGGGATGTTGTGGGTAAAGCGATCGCAGTGGGCGCCGACGTCTATACTGTTATTGGCGTCCTGCCCAGCAGTTCATCATACGTTGCGCCCGGCGTGAACCTGTGGCTGCCCCTTGAGCCGATGGCGAGCCTACCGTTCATGCGCAATCGTGACGTTTGTTTCCTTACCATCGTAAGCCGCCTTAGGTCCGGAGCGACAATTTCTGAAGCATTAACCGAACTGAGCGGAATTCAAAAACGCGACCAACTCTTGCTTCCCGGAGTTGATGCCGGTCACGGAGTTCATCTGCAGACCCTGCGCGACTTTATAGTCGGTTCGCGCAGCCGCTCGTTGATCATTTTAGGCACGGCGATGTTTTGCCTCCTGCTGGTGGTCTGCGCCAACCTTGGCGGTTTGATGATGGAACGCTCGGCGGCTCGGCAAAGTGAATTTGCAATGCGACAGGCCTTGGGTGCTTCTCGATCCCGAATCGTGCGCCAAGTGCTTACTGAAAGCCTGCTTCTAGCCATTTTTGGAGGTGTGATAGGGCTGGCGGCGAGCCGGTTGATCATTTCCTCACTCGTGGAGGCCGGAGCAACGCTCATTCCGGCGGACACACGAGTCTCTTATGACTCGCACGTGTGGTGGTTCAGTGCAGCCGCAATCCTGTTGACCTCAATCGTGACCGGTGCTGGCCCGGCACGGACAATGTGGGGTTCGTCGAACACAGAGCGACTGAAAGAGTCAGCCGCCGTCAGATGTTCCGCGCCCGGCGGGCGGCGACTGAGGCGATGGCTCATCACCAGTGAGGTGGCGCTTACGGTCGTTCTGTTATCTGCGGCGAGCCTGCTGATTGTCAGCTTTACGCGGTTATCGAGCGTAAAACCAGGGTTTCGAACGGATCATTTGCTTACGGCAGCCATTTCCCTTCCCGCCACCCGTTATGAGACAAAGAACAGCAGAGTCCAATTCTTCGACGGTCTCGGCCAGGAATTGGAGCGCCTACCAGGAGTAGTTCAGGTCAGCGCTGTGAGCACGCTGCCAATTAGTGGCGGCGACTCGCGCGGATTTGTCACCATTGAGAAACACCCGTTTCATCCAGATCAGCAGCCAAGTGCCAGCTTTCGTCGCGTCCTGCCAAATTATTTCCAACTGATGGGAATACCGGTGTTAAGCGGGCGTGAATTTCAAGCTTCCGATCAGGGAGCGGACAATGGCCGGCCGATGGTTGTGTTAATCAATGAGCAGATGGCAAAAGAGCTGTGGTCGGACCGCAGTCCTTTGGGTGAGCGGATCAAGATAGGGCCCGCTGAAAGCGAGCCCTGGCTCACGATTGTGGGTGTGGTCGGCGACGTTCACAATACTGGACTGGATGCCCAGCCGGATTTCTCAACTTATGAGCCCTTCTCCCAACGTTCGCGCGACACCATGACGATTGTGGTGCGCACGAGTTTAGATCCTCATAGCGTGGAGAATTCCGCGGTCAAGATGATCCATCGCTTCGAGACCGAGGCCGCGATATTTGACGTGATGACGATGGAAGAGCGATTGGCTTCGTCGGTGCTGGACTGGAAGTTCAATGCATGGATTACCGGTGCTTTTGCTGCGTTGGCGCTCTCGCTTGCGATGGTCGGAACCTATGCGAGTATTTCCTATTCTGTGCGGCAGAGAACCCCCGAGTTAGGATTGCGCATGGCGCTCGGAGCGCAGCCTCGGCGAGTTATGGCAGATGTCCTAAGGGAAGGCCTGAAAGTAGCAACCATGGGCGTGGTGATCGGCACGTTCGCTGCTTTCGCTCTAGCTCATGCCATTCGCTCTGTCCTGTTTGGCGTGACTGCCGCTGATCCAGCGATTTTTGGAACCGTTGTTGTTGTGGTGGTGCTCACGGTGCTGCTGGCCAGTTTGCTTCCCGCCTGTCATGCGGCCCACATCGATCCGACACGGGCGCTCCGTACACAATGATTTTCGGATTGTTGATGCACCGAATCTCGACTCCTTCATCGCCAGACTGCCGTATGCGTACGCACGTACGGATCTGTGCCGGAGGGGCCAGCGATGGTCGTCCCTGCCCCCGACAGTTATCCAGAAACGGGCTTCGAGGAGATCGCTATATCCGCGTCCTATTGCGCCTGAAATGATTTCTGTAGATCTCCTCGAAGCCGACTTCTGGACAACTTAGCGCTACCGTCCGAGCCGACGAATGTGTTCTTAGTAGGCGTCACCAGCACCTGCCGTGAACCTGGAGTATCCGTTGCTGATCCGTGCTGGAGCCGTGCAGGCGTGGCGCCGCCAAAGCGCAGTAGCTTCGGTATATGATTGTGGACGGAATTGCGTCGTGAAATTGCGGAAGGAGAGAGATTGCCTTGTGGTGGGCGGCTTCATAGGAAAGGGTGTTTGCGTGACAATGCGCGACTAGGTGGAATATGAGAGACGTTTTTCTTTCGTATCACTATGACGAGCCGAATACCAGAATCGCGCGTCAAATTGAGGACCTACTTGAAAGTCATACTTTGCGCGCAACGACTGGAGATGTGCTAGGTGGAGGCGCCCTCACCGAGGAAATCAAACGCCAGATCAATGAAGCCGATGCACTGATCGCTCTCTTAACGCGCAATCAGCAGTTGGCGAACGGCAGCTGGACCACTCATGAATACGTAAAGACCGAGCTGCAGCACGCGAGAGGCTCCGAAAAGCCAGCCATAGCCTTGGTTGAGCAAGGAGTTGACGTTACAGGCCTATATAAGGAGAACGAATACATCCCTTATGCGCCCGCCGACGTACTGCCTGCCTTTCTGAAGCTGTCGCGCACCATCTGGAGATGGAAGAATCGTGCTGGGCGAACCGTCAAGCTGCAGCTTCTCCCTGAAGCGGTGGTGACGGAGATATGGAAGAATCGTGGCGGTGTCATCGAGTGGCAATACCGGTTGTCAAGTGGGATACGGGATACTGGCTGGCAGAAGGCCTATCCGAGGAAGGAACCCTACGGACTGTTCTTGTTTGTGCAGGTTCCTGATGACACGATGTCCATTGAAGTCAGGGTGGCCGCAGCCGGCAAGTCGTGGGTATCGGATGCCACGCAATTTCTCCTGCCGGTTCCGCTTGCTCTGGAATAAGGAGAGGTTCCCATGGGTCTCCGAATACGGTTGAAAAGCGAAGCCACTCCCATTAGTGGAGACTGGTGGTTCTGGAAGGTATGGCTAGACGGACCTGAAGAAACCCTAGACCAAGTCGACTCCGTCAAGTACCTGCTGCACCCAACCTTTCCCAATCCGATTCGGATCGTCGTCAATCGTCAATCGAAATTCGAGTTGTCGGCAAGGGGATGGGGCGAATTCGCGATTACAGCCTATGTCTCAACGAAAACTGGTGAGACGATCTCTCTTGAGCACTGGATCGACTTCAGACAGCCTGGCGAGACGGTGGAGTCGGGACGAAAGCCATCCGTATTTCTGTCGTTCAGTGCGACGGATCGGCAGATGGTGCGATTTTTGAAGAACAGTTTGGAAAACCAGGGCGTTGAAGTACTCTCGTCGGAGGACCTCGCGCCCGGAGACTCGTGGCGATCTGGGCTGACCGAGGGAATTAGTCGCGCACAAGTGGTTGCGTTCCTAGTCTCCGGTGAGTTGCGCGGGTTCGCTGAACAGGAATTAGCATTTGCGAAACAGGGCGACAAGTCAGTGGTTCCAATCCTCGTGGGCGAGGCGTCTAACATACCGCAGCCTTTCGAGCGGGTTCAGGCAATGCATATGCGCTCGGAAAGGGACGTGGGACCTGTTGCGGATCTGTTGGCTGCGCGCGCGAAGAATTTGTTCTATGAGGACGAGAAACGTGGACCGTGAGTTGGAACAAGAATCCAGCTGCGGTGCCCTAAAATTCACCAAGTCTACTCGGGTGAGAGGGGCCGGCCCCGAAACGGGCTTCGAGGAGATCAATGGGATCGATGGTGATCTCCCCGAAGCCGACTTCTCGACAATTCTCGGACGAATCACATGGCTTCCGGCAGCGTCCAACAACAGCGCCATAAGATATTGTTTGCGTCCACCAACCACCAGGGAATGGCCTTGCAAACCCATGCATCACAGAGCACAATGTCGATTTCATAACAGCTAGCGCCCACAACAGGGAGCCACTTTCATCGCCAAGCCGTCCAGATTTTGGGACCAGTTGATTCAGCTCATCGAGGAGGGCAGGGTCGTCCCCGTCGTCGGTCAAGATTTGCTCACCGTTCCGGAATCGACTGGACACAAGCTGTTATATTCCTTCCTAGCCTCAAAACTTTCTGAATACCTAGAGGTAAACACCGACGACCTCCTGGAGGGCGCTGATCTCAATGAAGTAGCCTGTCGCTATCTGAAGGAGAGCAAGGGCAAGCCTCAGGAGATCTATGCTGCCCTAAAGACAGTCTCGGCAGAGGCCTCGTCGTTACCAATTCCAGAACCTTTGTTGCAACTTGCGGACATTCGCCCCCTCAAGCTGTTTGTTTCGACCACCTTCGATTCTTTTCTAACCGCAGCCATCAATGAAATGCGATTTGCAGGAAACCCAAGGACCAAAGTCTATGCGTACTCTCCCAACGAGGTCGAGGACATCCAGGGAGACCTTGCCGCCCTCGGCGCTCCGGTGGTTTACCAATTGATGGGCAGGCTGTCGGCTGTTCCGGCCTACGTTGTAACGCACGAAGACCTCGTCGAATTCTTTCACTCACTTCAGTCCGAGACCCGCCGGCCAAGGCAGCTCTTTCACGAGTTGAGCAGTCGGAGCCTGCTCATGCTAGGCACTCGCTTGTCGGGATGGCTCACGAGTTTTCTGATGCGTATGTCCAAAAACCAGCGGCTGTCTGCCGACGACAAGACCGACTACGTCGCTGACGATACGGTCGCCAATGACAGGAATCTGGTCCTGTTTCTAGAGCGCTTCTGCAGCGCTACCCGGATTTATCGTGATGCAGACCCCGTGACGTTTGTCAGCGAGTTGCATCGACGTTGGTCAGCCTTGCATCCTGACAAAGCTCTGGGCGGCGCCGCGCAAAGCGAACCCGCGTCGCCCCCGCGCGAACTCGAACCGGGGGCTGTCTTTCTGAGCTATGCCAGCGAAGACCGGTCCGTCGTAGAGAAGCTCAAGGAGGCTCTCGACGAGGCCGGTGTGGACGTATTCTTCGACCGGGAGCAATTGCAGGGAGGAGATAAGTGGCTACCCAAACTCGAGCGCAATATTCACGAATGCTCACTCTTCGTGCCGGTGATCTCGAACAATATTTCGACCCTGGAACGGCGCTATTTCAAACATGAGTGGAATCAGGCGTTGTTAGAGTCGAAACAAGCCTTGGGCGAAGATATCTTCCTCTTCCCGGTTGTGATTGATGGTACGGCACTCCCGGTCGAGTTCAGGGATTGTCAGTCAATGTTTCTTCCCAATGGCAATCCCACGCGGGAATTTGTCGAGCGCATCAAGCAACTCCAGCGCAAGTACCGTGAAGCGGGGCTGGGGGCCGGATGAGCGAACAGGCTATTCCAGTCACGACCCTCGATAGGGACAACCCTTGGCCGGGACTGCTCGCCTTTCGCGAAAGCGATGAGGACTACTTCCAGGGGCGAAAGACCGAAACTGAAGACCTATTGCGTCTGGTTTTGCGCGAACGCCTTACAGTGCTATTCGGTCTCTCCGGTCTGGGCAAATCTTCGCTCTTGCAGGCCGGCCTTTTCCCCAAACTGAGGCAGAGGAACTTCTTTCCGGTCTACATCCGCCTCGACTTCACAACGCAATGGCTGGAGCTGGCAGCGCAGGTGATCGCCACGATCGGGCGCGAGGCGAGCATCAATCAGATTGAAGCGCCGACTGCCAGGGAGAGCGAGACGCTGTGGGAGTACTTTCATCGCGACCGCAACAATTTCTGGACCGCCCGCAACCGCCCGCTCATGCCGCTGCTGGTGTTCGATCAGTTCGAAGAAACCTTTACTCTCGGACGTGTCGATCCCAAACGCTCGGCCGCCACCGAGGCATTCCTGCTCGAACTGGCTGACTTGGGCGAGTGCCGTCCGCCTGCCTCATTGAAGGCTCACATCGATGAGCACCCGGAAGAGGCCAGCGGGTTCAACTTCGAACGGCATTATTACAAGATTCTGCTGGGCATTCGGGAAGATTTCCTGCCCGATTTAGAGACTTTGCGCGCAAGCATGCCCGCCGTGGCGCTGAATCGAATGCGGCTGCAGCGAATGAACGGCGAGGCGGCATTGCTGGTGGTAAACCAGGCACAGCGCCTTATTGACCCTGATGTTGCCGACCAAGTAGTCCGCTTTGTTGCAGCCGACAAGGGCAACCTTTCATTGCCGAAGCTGGAAATCGAACCCGCGCTGCTCAGCGTAGTTTGCCGGGAACTGAATACTCGCCGCCAGAAGAACCACGAAGACAAGATCAGCGCCGACTTGCTGAAGGGCAACCAGGAGCAGTTGCTGGCCGACTTCTATGAACGAAGTACGGCTGATCTAGCTCCGGAGGTGAGATCGTTCATTGAGGACAAACTGCTGACGGTTTCAGGCTTCCGCAATAGCGAATCACTCGACAATGTTCTGGGTACGCCGGGTTTCTCGTCCCGCGCCATCGAAACGCTCATCGACCGCAGATTGGTGCGTCGGGATGACCGAAGTGGGACGCCACGTCTGGAGTTGAGCCACGATTTGCTGGCTGGGATAGTTCGCGCTAGCCGCGACAGCCGTCGCGAAAGGGAGGCTGCTGAAAAGGAACGCGCCGAGCTTGACCGCTTGCGGCGTACTCGCGTCACCATCACGACGCTGGCAGTCGTATTTGCGGCTCTATTCGTCTGCACAACTTACTTTTGGTGGTCAGCAAGAGGAGCCCGCGGCCAAGCGGAAAGCAGGGCGCAAGAAGCGAAAGCTAAAACTGAGGAGTTGGACCGAATAAAGGTGCGGTTGCTTCTCCAGAATGGATGGTCTAAGGAACAAATCAGCCGTAGTACATCAGACCCCTCTCTCATTTCTGAAAGTATCCTAGCGGACGAGAAACTCCAGAGCCTTTCTAAACCTATTTCGTCGGTACTCATTTGGTATTACGAAAAAGCAGCAGACGAAAAACAAGCAATGGATGCGTTAATCCAGTACTGGAGATTGCTAGGATATCGTCCCAAGACTCTGTATGCGTTCAACGAGCAGCCCACGAACGTAGTCTGGTTTCATGATGATGTGCCCGTCGCAGATCTAAAGCGAGTCTCCTTGAGCTTGATTCGTTCGGGCGTTCAATTGCGTAAGATAATGCATCTGCCTGGAACGAATAAAGGGGTATTCGTAGGGTACGATATCGAATTCAGCGATCTTCCACCATGGTCTGTAAATGAAATCATGGGTCGGCGTGAGTTCAGCACTCCACGGAGCGACCTAGGGCAAGCATATGTTGCAGTGACGGACCCCACCCCTGAACAGGGGAAAAAGACAATGGACCTTCTGATTGGAAAGGGTATCGAATTCAAGATAACAACGGCTGGGCGGACAGGGGCCACCAAGACCATCGCCACTGCGCTTGTTACAACCGACAAAGCGCAGAAACTTAAGAGCGAGATGGAGAGCGAGGGCATCATGTGTGAACTTCGGCTACCCTGAGCCCTCTTATACCGCAACTGTCCGGTATGCCAGATGCCGCGGTCGCGGCGTGACCGAAAGCGACAGATTCACTATCCAGAAACGGGCTTGGAGGAGATCAATGGCAATCTCCCCGAAGCCGACTTTTGGCCCGAATAATCTCGGTTTACCCGTTCATCGGGTGGAATTGCTTACAGTGCTATCATCTGCGGGGCGCCTCCGCGCCGCTAACCGCCGTGGATGGATCTACTCTATTCCTGAGCTATAACAGCATTGACCGCCCGTCGGTGGTCGCTGTCCAAAGCTTGCTCGAAGCGCGCGGAATCAGGACATTCCTTGATCGAGACCAGCTCTCTCCCGGCCTGCCCTGGCCAGTGGCGTTGGAAGAAGGAATGCGTGGTGCGCGCGCCGTTGTTATCTTTATCGGCCGGGAGCTTGGCGGTTGGCAGAAGCGTGAGATGTGGTTTGCGCTCGATCGCCAAGTGCGCGAAGAAAAGCAGAATCGTCGCTTTCCTGTGATTCCGGTTCTGCTTGCCGGTGCTGATCTTACCCCAAGCTTCCTTTTCCTGAACACCTGGATCGATCTACGCAGCGGACCTGACTCTGGCGCACTGGCCGAGCCGCTCGACGCCTTTGAGCATGCCATCAACGCGGCATCGCAAGCCCCCGGGGCCTCTGCCCAGCGCCTTGCAGCAGTGTGCCCCTATCGCGGGTTGGAGGCATTTGTTGAAGAACATGCGGCATTCTTCGCCGGGCGCACGGCGTTCGCCAGCGAGTTGTTCAAGTTCACTTTGGGCAAGAACCTAGTGGTGGTGGTCGGCCCCTCAGGCAGCGGCAAGTCCTCCGTGGTTCAAGCTGGATTGGTTCCACTTCTCCGCAGGCAGTTGCCGCCCGCGACTACATGGGACGTGGCTACATTCACGCCGGGGACGGATCCCTTCCTGCGCCTCGCCTCAGCCTTGACTCCGCTTCTGGAGCAGTATCTTAGCGAAACGGATCGCCTCACCGAAGCACAAAAGCTTGGTGACCGGATGGCTGGTGGCGAAATCCAATGTGAATCGGTAATTGACCGCGTGCTAGAGAAATCGAACGGGACGGGGCGTCTACTCCTCGTTGCGGACCAGTTCGAAGAACTCTTCACACTTGCCCCTGAACCGAAGCGACGCCCCTTTGCCAGGGCGCTACTTGGCGCGCTCGGAAAGGCTCGCTTCACATTACTCATTACGTTGCGCGCTGACTTTTACAGCCAAATCATTACCGTGGACCGCGAACTGAGCGACCTCCTTGCTCCCGCCCAAGTGAACATTGGCGCGCTAACTCGAGACGAGCTGAGAGAAAGCATCACCGGACCCGCCAGCCTTGTCGGACTGGAATTCGAAGTGGGCCTGGTGGACCGGATTCTGCACGATGTTGGAAGCGAACCGGGCAACCTGCCATTACTCGAGTTCGCCCTGACGGGACTCTGGTCGAAACGGGCAGGCAGAACTCTGACCAATGCTGCTTACGACGAGATCGGCGGCGTCACGGGAGCGCTCGCCCAGCGCGCAGAAGAGGAGTTTTCGCGGTTTGCTCCGGCAGAGCAGACGGCGGTGCGCCGGCTTTTGAGCCGCCTCGTACGCGTGGCCCGACCCGAGGAAGGTGCGGAAGACACTCGGCAAAGGATCCAATTGCAGGCCACTGACCCTCTCGCTGAGAAGGTGGCGCAGGCGCTAGCCCGGCCCGACGTACGCTTGCTCGTTATGGGGCGTCTCGGGGGAGATGGACAAACCAAAGGCATTGCCGTGGAAGTGGCCCACGAGGCACTCATACGCAACTGGAAGCGGCTGAGGGGCTGGCTCAACGAAGACCGCGAGTTCTTGCTGTGGCGGCAGCGAACGCAAATCCAAGTGGAGCAGTGGGAGCAGCACGGGCGCGATGCCAGTTACCTCTTGCGCGGCATGTCTCTAGTGGAAGCGGAGCGATGGCTGGTAGGGCGGCCGCAGGATCTGACAGCCCCCGAGCAGCAGTTCATCCAGGAGAGCATCGGTCTTCGTGAGCGGGAGCGCGAAGAAGAGGAACTCCTCCGACAGACCCAGGCTCTTGCCGATGCGCAGAGGTTACGTGCCGACGCGGAAGCGAAATCGGCCAAAAATCTTCGTCGTGCAGTTTTCAGTTTGGCCGTGGCATTTGTGCTGGCGTTGGCCGCCGGCGGAGTTGCGTCATTTGCCTGGCGCTTCGCTCAAAAGAGCGCCCGTGCCGCAGAACTCGCCCAGAGGCAAGCTGAGAAGAACGCTTCAGACGCGCGCGAAATTGCAAGAAAAACCTCGGTTTACGTTTGGGATGCACAAGCACGGTATGCCGAACTGGCGAGTCGCGCTCAACGAGAGGGCAATACCTCCCTGGCCGAATACAACAACCAGCAGTCCGCCGCCGCCCGGGCTGTGGCTTCGCTCAATGAGGAGTTCGTTTCACGTGGAGGAGTATCGAAACCCGTCTCAACGGCGCAGCAAACTGGGAGTCTTCTTCCCGGATCACCCGTTAAGCACCTGATCGTATTGATGCTGGAAAACCGTTCCTTCGACCACATGCTAGGCGCATTGAAGGTGATGAATCCGCAAATCGACGGCCTCACGGGGAGCGAAAGCAATCCAGACACGACTGGCAGCGCCGTTAAGGTGCAGCCGCTCGCGGATTATCAGGGACAGCTGCAACCAGACCCCGATCACTACTTTCCAGGTGTGGACCTTCAGATCTTTGGCGGCGACACGAGACCAGGACGCGTGGCCAGAATGCAAGGATTTGTCAGGAGCTACTTCGACCAATCGCGGAACGTAGCGCATTCTCAGAAAATCATGTATTACTTCCGGCCAGATAAGCTTCCGGTCCTGGCGAACTTGGCGGCGCAATTCGCCGTTTGCGACCACTGGTTTTCTTCGGTTCCAGGTCCGACAGTACCGAACCTGGCGTTTGCCGATTACGGAACATCCTTTGGCCAGGTCGGTATGAACGGTTTCTTCGTACGCGAACCCTACAAGAGCATCTTTGAGCGCATGGCGGAAAATGGACGCACAGCGAAGATCTATCGCTACGAGGCGGCCAGCTCGACATTGGAGAAGGTAAGTCTTATGCAGCATCATCCCGAACTCTTTGCGACCTTCGAGAAGTTCCTGGCCGACGCAAAAAAAGGGGACCTGCCCGATTACAGTTTTGTCGAGCCTAACTACAACGACCATCAAGGACCGGACGGATTTATTCCGGCCAACGATGAGCATCCGGACCACAGCGTGCAAATGGGCGAGCAATTCATTGCGATGGTTTATAACGCACTTCGAGAAAATGAAACGCTTTGGCTCGGGTCCGTATTGGTGATTACATATTCCAATCACGGAGGAATCTACGATCACGTACCTCCTCCAGTCGCTACGCCGGACGGCTTCGTGGCACCGCCAGATCAGACGGGCACCGGAAGACCCTTTGTTTTTGATCGCCTCGGTGTTCGAGTTCCTGCCGTCATTGTCTCGCCTTACATTCCAAAGGGAACAGTCGACCACACTATTTACGAACATGCTTCGATCCCAGCGACGGTAAGCAAATTATTCTTGAAAGGCCAGCAAACTGTCTCGCCCCGCGAAAGAGACGCTAACGCGTTCGATCGCGTGTTGACACTGCCCACCCCTCGATCGGACGCGGACACGCCAATTTTTAAGTTCGACTAAACAACATAGACCCTTAAGAGCGAGGTGCGGGAAGTGCTGCCAGGGATTCGTCGGCAAATAGGAAACTATCCAGAAACGAGCTTCGAGTCCCCTAAGCCGACTTGTGGACAGTCAGTTGGGTGTGCAACCCTGGTGGAACCACCTATGACAATCCTTCTCCTTGTACGTGGTGACGATTATCGGCGACGAGAAGGTTGAGCCGCGGCCGGAACTGACACAGTCAGCCGGCTAAGTCGCACCAATGAAGTTAAAGAAGGTGATGGCGCAGGCGTAACGGAGGCGGGTTCTTAATCCAGCTTCGGCGGATTGCTATCTCGCCGGGCGAGCGCCAAACGCGGAGTTCGGATACGGTATTATCGATATTCGCTTAATGTCGTTGGCTATCAACCCGGGAATCCAGACTTGATACTCGCCACCGATAAAAAATACACCTGCATCGTTGGCGTCTTTGCGCTGGCCTGAGGCTTTGCCGATATATCCCCAAGCACCCCTAAGAAGTTCGATTGCAACTGCCTGGGTCATCTTGTTCCACTGCTCGGTTACTGCCAAGCGGGTTCGGTTGTAATCGCGGTCATGCACACCTAAGCGTGAGGCATAGGTTTGCAGCTCACGGACACCAGGCACATTCGCTCCCGTGGCGAGCCGCCTCGCTTCCAGAAACTGCCACCAAGGTGAAATCCCGCGGGGATTCCTGATGGATATAGTCCACTTGAATAGCTTAGTGCCAGGCTCCAACCACTGAACGGCTTCGGGGTGGCCCGTAAGGAAGGCACTTCGGGTATCGTTGTCGGCTATCGTAACGAAGTCCGGTGGACGACTCGAATTCATAGCGAAAGATGCTAATACGCCTTTGTTCCAGACTGCAAGCGCGCTGCCTCGACGCTGCCTCGACGCCAACGGATTGCGTTCACTCTCGAATCGCCTCGTGCTCAGATCATGGGGGACTCGAAGCCGACTATCGGGAGTTCAGTTGTCTAGCTGCATGAATGGCACTTCTCATCTCAATGAGAGTCTGCTAGCGTTAAAGTTGTTTAACTCTGCTGCAATCGCCAGCTTATGGACGTTCCACGCCGACCATCTTTGTTCATAGGCTCGTCAAACAAGAGTCTGGCAGCGGCGCGCGCTCTTCGCTCTGAACTGTCGCCCATCGCGGATGTCAAGTTATGGTCAGAACACGCAGATTTCCAGATAGTGGGCGCTCTTTTCCCTCTTGAACTTCTGAAACAGCCCGAGAGATTTGATTTCGCCGCTATGGTACTTGGCCCGGACGATAAAGTACTGACTGATCAGGGCACGCTTATGGTTCCGAGGGACAACGTAATCTTCGAACTCGGACTTTTCATGGCTCATCTTGGCCCGGAACGAACGTTTATGGTTGTTCCGACGGGGGACACGAGCGTCAAAGTTTTGTCTGATCTTTCCGGAATGATCTGGGCGAGATACGATCCGCCCGAAGGTATGCAACAAGCGGCGAAGGCGATCTCCTCCAAAATCGCTGAACGGCATAAGGAGCGCCTCCGAAGGAAGGTCCTCGCGTACGACGGCCCCCTGAACGTTCCCGACTCTGCAAAAATTCTGCTAGCGGAAGCGGAAAGGCTATGGGGCATGAACGAACATGTTACGGTTTGGAACCTCGCGCTGGACATGAGTCAGACGTGGCCGGCTCTGTATCCGTTCTTGAAGAGCCGCCACTACCGTAATTTTACTTGGCGGTCGGTCATGCTCGACCGCCAATGGCCAACTTTCAAGGATATCGAGAGTAGTCCGTCCGTGTGTATAAGGAACGCGGAACTCTATGAGGAGAGCATCCAACAATACTGCTCAACCCACCGGGACGAATTACGCGAACGAAACGTAACGTTCGAGTGCCGGACCTATCGCAGCATTCCAGTCATCCACGGGTTTCTAATGAATGGATCATTCCTTATTTATACGATCCTTCGGCGTGATGAGGGGGGTCGCGTCAGCTGTCTCAACAACGCCTATCTGCGGTTTCCCTGCTACAACGAAATTAGTCGCCATCCAATCGAGTCCTATTCAGATTGGTTCCGTTACGCGTGGGAGACGTCAGGGCGATGGGTTTGGCCGCCGAAATAGGTCGTCCAATCGCTTATTGATTTGTGATGAACGTCCGCGACCACTCCAGAAGGCATTGTGCGACTTAATTGGTGGACCAACCCTGGTACCGAATGAGCGTCGGATTGCGGCTCGTTTCTTGCGGCAGATCCCAGTCGCAGCCTTTAAAGGACCTACGACTCCTGAGAAAAGATTGTTTGCGTTATGAACACTGGCCAGAAACGAGCTTCGAGGAGATCGGGCGACACCGGCGTTCCGTAGCGCCTCACTTCTCCCAACGCGATTTCGGGCCCGGAGCGGTTTCCGAGTTCCCCGTGATCCCGAAGGGCTCAGAAAGAGTGGGTACAGACCGCCTATCTCATTTGTGGGTCTTTAGTGCGGCTCTTCTTGCGGCTGGGCGAATCACCTTTGTTTCCAGCCGCGCGAGAAGAGTCGCCTGGTCCCGATAGACGAATTCCTTAAGCACCCAAGGGAAGTTTCGGAAGTCTTCGAACATACCGTACTTGTGCTGCGACGCGAGTAGAAGCGGCTGGACGGGCAGAGATGGCAAGTTTGGAACGATCGCCATCAATTCTTGAGGAATGCTTTTTGCGTCGGTGATGTCGGCAATCACGAAGTGAGCCAAGTGGGCGAGAGTGCGAACGGTCTCAGTTAAGTTACGACTAGACGGCTTCTCGAAGTCGAAGAGGACCGGCAGGTAATCGCGCTTGCGAAGTTCTCCTCGGATTGCCTCTAATACAGCCTTCCTATCGTCAGTGAATCGTCCCAAGATGAGCACGATTTTGGACGTGATCGTGTCGATCACATGGCGGATTCTCTCGTTGTTCAGAAGCAGGTAAATAAATTGGGCGACTTCAAGATTATCGACCTGGATGACGGGCTGATCCTCTGGAGTGATGATTAGATTAGACTGGATTGTCCTATCCAGGATTACGTCCCAAGCGGAGATTCCGTAGACGCGGCAACCCGTTAGTCTTGACGCCGTCATCTTCGTCCTGACTAGCATTGCGTTTTCGAGACTAGCATTACCGAGGTCAACATGGCTGAAGTTCGCGTCGGTCAGGTCGGTTGCAGTCAGGTCCGCGGCGATAAGAATCGCCCCGCAGCAAGTCGCATTTGTTAGATCACTTCCAGTTAGAAAAGCCTCACGGAGAGTAGCACCGGTCAGTGTTGCCTCGCCTAGGAAGACATCGCTGAGATTTGCGCAACTGAGATTTGCCTTTCCGAGGTCTGCTTTCTCCAGGTCCGCTTCGCTTAAATCGGCGTTGCGTAGGTCCGCCTCCCTGAGGTTCGCGCCACTCAAGTTCGCCTTACAGAGATTCACGCCCTCAAAATTCACACGGCTCAGTTTGGCCTTGATGAATTCTCCTCCGGAAAGATTCGGAGTAATCCTAGGATGTTCACTTCTCCACAAATTCCATTTCTCGACCCCTTCCATTAGCTTTGCGAGATGTTCAGCATTCGCCATGAGTCTCTTGGTAGCGCGCAAGCATGCGTTGGCAGCATAATCTCCAATTTTCTCATCGTTTGCAAACACTTGAAGCAAATTTCACGAGTTCCTCGGATCGTAGATTGTGGATCGTCATCCTCATCGAATGA
This sequence comes from uncultured Acidobacteriota bacterium, assembly GCA_963836945.1. Lineage (GTDB taxonomy): Bacteria > Acidobacteriota > Terriglobia > Terriglobales > Acidobacteriaceae > Sulfotelmatobacter. The sequence goes on along the minus strand of CAWILL010000007.1, from coordinate 565,404 downwards.
CGCGGCCGACTAGTATCTAATCGTTTTTGACATCCACCCCAGCGGCCGGCGGGAAGCGCGATCGCTAACTTTTAAACCACTGGCGGTCCATAAACGCGCTTCGGAGAGATATGAGACACACAGCGCCAGAGGACCTCTGGGCCAGAGCAGTTCCGGCCTCCTGTGATCGATTGGATACAAACATTCCAACTATGCAGACACGACACAGCAGACGTAGCATCTTGCCGTTGGTCGAGGACGTGTACCGTAGTGCTACGTTCAGCCGCCCTTAGCTAGTCGGCTATCAGTGTCTTGTCTCCTTTTGGCGATCTCTCGGAGCACGCGTCCAAGTTGCGTGGTCTGTCCCGCCGGCCAGTCAGTCGCTTTCGGGTAGTAGGTCATCATCGGCAGCCCAATGAAATTGCTCGGCAAGACCGTCCGGCTAGGCTGACGGATGAGATACGTGACATTTCCGGCAGCCATGTTCATTCCAATTTCATGAATGACGTTCAAGTTCGGCGTCGGCAAACCCCTTGGTGCGCTCAAATCCGCTAGACCAGCTCCGCAACGGTGAATTAACTCGAAAAGCATCCGAAGATAGCGTTCATTGGTGACGCCCTCCCACGCTCGGAGTGGCTCGTAACCGGCAAGACGCAAAGCAGGCGCGTATAGAACGGAATAATAGTCGCGAAACGGCTCAGCGAAAGGCATGATTACGAAGCAGGTTTTGTCCTCCTTTTGCGCATATCTGACCGGCATACCCGCGAGATCGTAGGCTCGACTGACGAGTTCGTGGATCAACTCGTTGCCGGTGAGCGAGTTCGCCCAATTTCTTCGAATTACGAGTTTCACTACCTCAACATCGAGGTTGTACTCGGAGCAGATGTCCGCAAGCGTGCCCCGGGAAGAACGACCGAGACGCGAACTCGACGGCTCCACCACCGCATAGAACGCCGAGGTGCCGAAGACGTAAAAGTCGGTCACGATCTTGCCGACCTTTCTTAGTTCCAACGCAACCGCTCGTCGCAGTTCTTTATCCGCTATAAACTGGGCATGTTGAGACGGCAGCCTTACTTCGGTTCCGAGGTCCGCAAGAACTTCATCGATCCGTCGCCTGTGGATGCGATAGCCAGGTTTCGCGAACTCAAGCAGCAGCAAGTTCGTTATGAAACCCAACATAAAGCCGTAGTAGCGCTGAATTACTTCTGAGTTGGACGAGGCATGCGACACTCTGCAAGTTTACGCCCGAGAACAACATTGAGCGTTCGTGGGACTATGTTCTCCGCCGATTGGTGGTGGTCCGGATTTGTCGTACCATGGTCTCCGCCTCCGAGGACAATGCTCTGAAAGCGTGGGTTGTGGAATCCCGCACCTGATCGCTACGTTGACGCTGGGTGTGTTCCTGCTCTCGGGCGTCGCTTTCAGCCTTGGCTGCCTTTTGTGCTTTGGTCAAGGCCTCAGACTCCTTGACGAGTGGCTGACGCGTGTCAAAACCCGAACATCTCGCGATGCTGAAAGAGGGCGTGGAGGCATGGAACGCAAGGAGAAGGGCATCTCCCGGAACGCTCCCGGATCTGACCGGAGTGAACCTCAGCGGAGCGAACCTGGAAGGATTCAATCTTGTCAAGACGGACCTTCGCGAATCAGATCTCACAGCAGCGAACCTTCGCGGCGTCGACGTTTCGGGGGCGAACGTAGGCGGCACCACATTCCAGAACGTCGACCTGAGTTCCGCTAAGGGCTTGGAGGTCGTTAACCACTTTGGCCGATCTGCCGTCAGTATCAGCACCTTGTATCGCTCGCACGGCAAAATTCCTGAATCATTCTTGCGTGGCTGCCGCGTTCCCGACGAATATATATTCTATATGCGGTCACTCGTCGCCAACCTCGTCGACGTCTGCACCTGCTTCATTAGCTACTCCACCAAAAACGAAGCGTTCGCTGAGGGGCTCCACGCTGAACTCGAGAAAAGACAAGTGCGCTGTTGGTTCGCAGCGCTTGCACGAGCTAAGAAGCCGCTCGCGTTTGTGATCTTTGCGTTCGATGCAGTTGAAGATTAGTCCACAACACCCGACCCGGCTTTCCAACCCTCGGCCCTACATCCCTCACGAACGACTTCGTGCCGTTCGAATGATTTCGGTCCCTATCAGATTGCGCGCCCGTGGGCGCCGCTCACGCCAATTCTGTCAAGCCAAGCGGGGTAAAATCGAGATTAGAGGAAAAACCGTGCAAGTAGTAGCAGGAGTCGATCTCGGCGGGACTGCAATCAACTATACGTTGGTGAACCTGGAAGAACGGTTTCTGATCGAGGCGTTATGCGAGCATCCCGCACTCTCGAAGCAAGGACCAGAAATCTGCCTCCAGCAGATCGCAGATGGTCTCAAGATCGCCACCGACTTCGCTGGTGTCGCGCTTGGGGACGTAGTCGCCATCGGCCTAGACACTCCGGGGCCGGCTAGTGCAGCAGGCCAGCTCAGTGCGCGAGGTTCAACCAATTTTGTGCACCCCAAATGGGCGGGATTCGATATCCGCGAGGGTCTGGCGCACCAGCTCGGCCTGCCCGTGTCCTACTTGAATGATGCCAATGCAGCCGCGCTCTGGGGACACTATTCGATATTCGGAGCCAACAGCCGCGAAACATCGGTTTCCGACGTCGTCGGTACGGGCAACGGCGGAGGCATCATCCTCGACGGCAACGTCGTGAAGGGCAAAAATGGATTCGGAGGAGAACTCGGCCATGTGCTGATTCCGTACCAAAGCATCGTCGGCATTGGCGAGATCAAGCCACATTGCAACTGTGGACGAATCGGCGACCTCGAGTCGCTCTGCTCTCTAACCGCGATCGAGAAGACTCTCCTGCCGTATTATCTGCAGCAATATCCGAGCCATGAGTTGGCCAAGCTGGAATCGCATCAGGCGGCCAAACTCGTTCGCGGCCTCGCGGATCAAGGCGATCCCATGAGCAAAGAGATTTTCCGGGTTCAGGCCCATGCCCTGGGACTCTTTTTCGACGAAATGGTGAATACCTTCGACCCTGATGCCTTGATCATTGGTGGCGGCGTCCTCGAAACCAGTCGTGAATTCCAGCGCTGGTTCCTGGCAGAAATCCGCGTCGGGATGCCGACCCAGCGGGCCGAGCAGGCCAACATTCCCATCCACGTCATGCCGAATGGCGACACCGCCGGTGCCCGAGGCGCGGCCTTAGAAGCCTTGAAACTTGCGAAGCAAAGCGGTCTCGCATAATCGGAGGCAGGCTTCCGACACTCCTCAAGGCACTCAGAGGTGAAGTCCCGATCGGAGCCTAGCGCGCCGGAACAGTGGATTTCAGCTCTGGTTGTGCTGTGCTCATGAAACTTCTCCGTAGAGTGCAGAAGGATCGGTACAAACTGAAACTCGAGAATCGCGGGAGCCACACCTCGGCGGCATGACTCTGGCCCCCTCAAACCTGTCCGTACAATTAATCGCACGACGAAAAGCAGCGTCAAGGCACCGTGACCGTGGTTGCCGTTCCGAATGGGCCGGGCGACTGGAAGTCCACGGCACAGTCAGGACCGTTCCCGGCACCGCCATTCACGTCGCATTCAGCACCGTCGCGTACAAAGAACTCGAGCTCATACGCGCCGGAAGGCGCCGGGCCAATGACCACACTGAACGATGCGTTCCCGTGGCTGTCGGTTAGAACTAAGCCGACTTCGATCTCGGCGGAATCCCTGGTCACTCCCTGTCCAAGCGACTGGCAGGTACCGCCGCCAAGGTCCGTGGAAAATTGGCCAAACGTTGCAGGAAACGTGCTGCAAAAGAAGTTGATGCTGCCCTGATAGAGCTGGTGGGCGTTGCACCAACCAGGGTATAGGTGACGGTCAGTTTGCGGGTTGCTGATACCGACCACTTTACGTTGCTTTTAGTGAAGTTTAGCGGCTCACCAAAATTATCCCAGCCTGTGGTGAACTTCTGCGTCGTGGTCGCAGCGGAAGCGGTAATGGCCACCAAAACTATTGCCAGGTGCGAGCAAAAGCATCATCCTTTTCATGCTGTTCTCCTGTTTAACGCCAGTCGTATTTTCCTGGGCCCGTCCTCGGCTTTCGTATGCTTACTTCCAGCCGCAGGACAGGCCCGCTCGTGCTCATTTGCTGCTTAGCGATGGAGGGATGGATCCTGCGACTTTTGACTTTGCTGCGACGATGGGGAGTGCAGGCCGAGTTAGCGGAATCTGCGGACCAGGCGAAATCTTTGGCAGAGGTGTATTCAGCTTCTTTACCCGCTCAGTGATGTCGGCCAGCCGCACCTTTTCAAAACCGTGGCGCAGGGCCACGATCCGATAGTCGAACGCCACATTCGATAGGCCTCCGCCGAGCTCATGCACTTCGAAACCGGTCGCTGTCTTCTGGCTGACGTAGAGGCCTCGGCAGTCTCCCACGGGCGTCAGAAAGACGTGGTAATCGGACGCTAGATTCACGGTCTGAGCGAAAGTGGGGTCGAGCGTCACCGTCGCCTTTCCGCTACCCAGTTCTCCCGTACCAAAGTCCTCAAACCAGTTCTGCGGCGACTCTACAGCATAGAGCGCAACCTGGCGCTGGCCGGTGTCCAGAGACGCCATCGTCGAAACGCCGTTCTGGCAAAACAAATGGCCCGTAGTGTCGATGGTGCAGAAGCCGTTGCCGGCGCCGAGGCCGCCTGCCTGAAGGGCGAGCTTACCAGCGGCGTCCTGAAGCATGAAGGCCGTCGGAATACCACTGGGGCTATTGTTCTCGAGATAGATGGCGCGCGCGTCGTCGGCGGTACCAGCTAACGCGGTGGCGCCTCCCGCGTTAGAGGATGTGTCACCCCAGACTCCGGCGGGGCAACATCCGATGAGCCTGAAGCCTGTCGAACTTTCCCCCACACCTAACGCGACCGCGCCGATCCCGTGCGTGCTGCTCGTGGAGCCTACGAGACCGAAGGTTACGCCAGTAGTTGAGAAATTCTCGCCCTCGACTCCGGCGGCAAACTGTCCGGAGCTGGAGTTTATCCCGCGCACGCCGTAGGTGGTGCCGCTGCTCGCATTGGATACGCCCAACACGCCCGCCGCGTCACTGGTTGTACTGAAAATCTCGCCGAATACCCCGTTGTTCGTTCCCGTGCTCGCGTCGGCCTCGCCCCACACGCCGAGACCGTTTGCGATTGGGCTTTGCCCCTTCACGCCAACTGAACCGAGTGTTCCCTCAACACCGATGCCGTTACTTAATGCTTGTCCCAGCACACCCGTGACTCCCGCGCCTTGGACACCAATTCCACTGGTGCCCTCGGCAACGCCTCCAATTGCAGAGCCGGATGTACTGTTGGTCTGAGTTGCCTGGAAGATAGTTCCATTGGTTCCACTTCGAAAGAAACCCGTCTGCCCCACGACCTCGCCGGTAACGGTAACGACGCTCCCAATTTGACTGATGATCGAGTCGTTGACGCTGGCGCTTCCGCCGTTGCTAGAGAATTTAGGAATAAACGCCGCTTTGCAGGCCGTTCCTCCAGAGCACGTGATCTCATTGGCCTGCTCTGATGCGGGCAGGACCCCCTGAGTGGCGGTGCCATTGGAAGACTGAGGTGTGACCAGTTGGAAGGCAGAGATTGGTTTTCCACCAAGCGTCTCCGCGTCGGCTGCTTTCAACGCGTAGGGCACGCTGGCGAACAGAACGCGCGGTTGCTCGCCTTGCCCTTCGGGCTGTACTCCCATCCAGCGAGCCTCGTTCGAGGTGAACAACTCCGCCGGCAGGCCATCGAGCTTGGTCGCGCCGAGCAGTACTTTGTAGTTCCCTTTGCTGTCAGCCTGTACATTCTGGGTTTCCAGCCACAGCGGGACACCTCCCTCTTGATCCTTATAAATGGCAAAGGTCACGCCTACTACGCCGGTTCTTGCGTGCCCCCCTTCATCTTTTACCACGCCGCCGAACTTAACGAGGCGCGGCACACTCTCGGTAGACCCCAGGTTGTTCGTGGACTGGCCCGCGGCTAGAACTGCCGCGAGCACTGACACAATCATTGTTGCAATTGTTTTGTTGCTCATTTTCATAACATCCTCTCTTTCTCAAGGAATCAATCTGGGGGGAAAGTGAACTTCAAGAACCCATTTGCTTTTCTTGATTACGGCTGAAAAATTCACCCGTAAGATCTTGGCGTTTATGCCCGAAGGAGGCGGTTCGGTCAATTCAGCGCTGATCATCATCCGATCAATTTCGAATCAACGTGCTAACAAACTCGGGCAGAAGCTGTTACAGAGAAGAGAGCCCGAGAGGCAGGACATATTTTTTTGGAGTTGTGAAGCGATGGTAGACTATCAAGCACCATATAGTTGGTGCCCTCCCGTGGTTAGGTCCGCTTCGCAATCGCAAGTGGTCGAGTTCGCCGACTTCCGGGCAGATCTCCGCGCCGGCGAGCTCCATCAGAACGGACGAAAGATCAAGCTCCAGGAGCGGCCCTTCAAGATTTTGTCGATTTTGCTGGAGAGTCCCGGCGACGTGGTGACGCGGGAAGAGTTGCGGCAGCGAATCTGGCCGGCCGACACGTTTGTGGACTTCGACCATAGCCTCGCCGTCGCCGTAAACAAGATTCGCGAAGCGCTCAGTGATTCGGCCGAGAAGCCGTGCTTCATCGAGACTGTCGGCCGGCGCGGCTACCGCTTTCTGGGAATGCCAATTCAACCAGAACCGGTTTTCTCCGGGCCTGCCGATGAAGGTCCTCTTGCACCGACGCCCAGCGAGGCGCCCTCGGGGTTAGGGCGTTGGAATTGGAATCGTGCGGTCGCCCTCGCCATCCCGCTAACAGTGCTGCTCACTTTGATCGTTTGGGGTGCTTCGTACCTTCACAGTCGCCGCTCCCGGGACATCCCGCGGATCTCCTCGTTGGCTGTGCTGCCACTGGAAAATCTGTCCGGAGATCCCAGCCAGGACTATTTCAGCGACGGCATCACCGATGAGCTCATCACCGACCTGGCGCGGCTGCCCGGCGTCCGTGTGATCTCCCGTACCTCCACCGTTCACTACAAGCGCACGAACAAGACAATGCCCCAGATCGCCCGCGAACTGAATGTCGACGGCGTGGTCGAAGGCACCGTCGTTCGCCTTGGCGATCGCGTGCGAATTCGCACCCAGCTCATTTATGCCCCGGCGGATCAGCACATCTGGGCGGAAGCTTATGAGCGGGATATAAAGGATGTCCTGAAGTTGCAAGCAAACCTGGCGCAAGAGATTGCGCGCGAGATCCGGCTTGAGCTGACCCCCCAACAGAAGGTGGATCTCAGTGCTTCCCACGTGGTTGATCCAGAGGTCCATGAGCTTTACCTCAAGGGTCGATATTTCTGGAACAAGCGCGATAACGCCGGACTTAACAAAGCCGTCGACTACTTTCGACAGGCCATGACCAAAGACCCAAACTACGCCGAGGCTTATTCCGGCTTGGCTGATGCATATGGCCTGCTGGGGATGATGTTGGAAGCCAAGGCAGCAGCGGAGAAAGCACTGGCGCTCAATCCCAATCTGGCCGAAGCGCACGCGTCCCTGGGCTTGATCGCTCCTTTTCTCGATTGGAACTGGGCGGAGGGCAAAAAGCAATTCGAGCGTTCTCTTGCGCTGAACCCGAACTACGCAACCGCTCATCACTGGTATGCCGAGGCATACCTGATGCCAACCGGGCACGTGGACGAAGCCCTCTCGGAACTGCGCACAGCCCAGACGCTTGATCCACTTTCGCCGGTAATTACAACCGATCTGGGCAAGGAGCTCTATTTCGCGCGCCAGTACGACGAGGCTGTCATTGAATTCCGCCGCGCCCTCGAACTCAATCCCGATTTTGTGTCCGCGCACAACTGGTTGTCCGATACCTTTCTCGAGAAAAAGATGTACGCAGAAGCGATTTCGGAACTGGAGAAGACCAAGCCCTTCAAAGAAGATCGCGTTTACATCCGGCAAACGGCGTATCTCCATGCGCGAATGGGAAAGAGAGCTGAGGCACGACGAGAGCTGGCCGAGTCCCTTGAACTCTCGCACGAGAAAGAAGTCAGTCTGGGAGCGGTCGCTTTAGTCTATGCCGCACTTGGGGATAGAGAGAAGACGTTTTCATGGCTAGAGAAAGCTTATGCCGCGAAGTCGAGTTTTATGACCACTCTCAAGTTTTGGTCGGTGTTCGATCCCATTCGCTCCGATGCCCGTTTCACGGACTTGATCAAGCGCGTCGGCTTGAGCAGCTAGTCACCGGGACTTGCGATCTTCGATGAGTTGCAACCGGCTGGCCCCAGCCTTTGCGAACGGTTTTCGGGAAGTTGGCTGGATGAGTAGAGTGCAGTCGGGATTATGGAAAGAGAACGTCCGTGCGGACAAGACTATATGGCCGATCGCCGTGGACGCCAGCGACTGCACCTCCAGGCACCAGACCACCGCCGAATTCGCCTAAGCAAAAATCTCATTCACCTTCTCCCGTACCCTTGAACTCCGCGGCGGCTTCAAATACCGCAATAGTCGATTCAATGTCGGAGTGCCCGAGCCACTGCTGCACCGTCCGCAGATCGACACCAGCCCACACGCACCGCGTTGCGAATGTTGATCGGAACTTGTGAAGCCAGAAGTCTTCTTTATCGAGCTTCACGCGCTCCGCACACGCCTTGAGGCAGTCGAGAAAATCCAGCTTCGGATTGCAGCCAGCAGTCGGGAAATACCAGACCGAAGTTCTTGTCAGCCGTCGCTTTCCACGCCTTCAATCTCTTCACCAGCTTTGATGGAACCTTGCGTTCCTTGTCGGCCTTCGGTGTTCACCTTGAGGTCGGTCTTGTGACGACGACGCACTGGCTCGCCGGACAACAAAGCTCACCGACAGGCGAAAAATTGTGCTATTTTGTGCCGGCAAGGTGTGAATCGTGGCTTTTATGCCACTCTAGGACACTTAAAAATCAGTAAGTTAGTGATCCCATTGGGCGGCGAAGGGTTCGATTTCGAGCCGCGCCTCCAAATTTTTCCCCCGCATAAAATCAACTTTCAGTGCGACGCTTATTTTGTGCTTGCAATGCGGTCATGGAACCCTCCCCTGTAGCTCCGCCTCCACGCAGCAACAACTGCCTGTCTTTGCCCTAGAACCTAGTGCCATCCCCACAGGGGCAAGAAATTTGCTCTCGAAGATGGATTCGACGAATCCAGAAAATGAGCTTGAACGCCCGCTGCTTTATGTGCTACTTTCCGCGGCGACGGCTAGCTTGCGGGGGCGCACATCAGCCATTCTGACCCACCGAATTGCGCCAGAACAAGCCACGGCGTAGTGACATCACGGTCCCAGGGAAAATACAGCATGTCACAGCTGTTCTCGACAGATTTACTACCGGCGTCAGACCGAATCGATGCATGGCAATGGAATGCGCAGCAAATCTGCGGCGATTGTCGGATACGACTTCCAAAGGTGTCCTTTCACGGATCGATAGAAGTCCGCAACGTTGCAGGCGTCGCCTTAACCCGATTTTCTTCCAGCGCGTTATCTTTCTGGAAATGGCCATTTGACAGCGCATGCGCGCCTAGCCGCTCCTGCCTGGTTATTACGCAGATCGCCGGTGCTCGTCAGTATCTGCAGCGAGGTGAAGAGATACTGCTCAAACCTGGGGATACCACGATTATCGATACAGCCGTTCCCTGGTCCTCCAGTTGCAACACCGATTGTGTTCGTCTTTACCTTCGAGTGCCGCGCTGGGTCATGCAGGACCGGCTGTGCATGCATCAGATTCCGACCGCCCGGAAGATCGCGGGCGCAACCGCCCCGGGAGCCATCTTGTCTCGGCTTTCGCAGAATCTCTACGACGAAGCGTCCTGGATGACCGGGGAAGAACTCGCCGGAGCGCTCGATCACTATTTCGAGGTGCTCACGGCGTGTATCCGCGGAGATGCAGCCCAACCGGCCATCGCGCCGGAACTCAAAGCGCGGATTCTACGATTCATCGATGCTCATCTTGGAGAGCAGACGCTCAGCCCGTCTGTGATCGCAGAGGCGATGGGCATTTCGGTTCGCCACTTGCATCGGGTCTTTTCCGTAACCGGTTGCTCGGTGGGAGACTACATCCGGGTGTTGCGTCTCGATCAATGCCGCAAAGATCTCGCCGATGCCCGGTTCCTGGACAGGTCGATTACTGAGATCGCGTTTGCTCGAGGATTCTCTGATGCCGCCCATTTCAGCCACTCGTTCCGAAAGCAGTTCGGAATTTCGGCACGCACCTTTCGCGCGCGCAGGACAACACGGGAGCACGGCAGTGCCCGAGATGGAAATCAATTCTTACAGGGGAAGACTCTCAATTCGAGTGAGGCCACTCTGAATTGAACCGGGCGCATTCAGTGCTTGCCCAGGAGCTCTGCGACAAGCGCATCCATGGGCTTGCTTTTCCCCTGCTTACCCGCCTCATCCAAGCGCAGGAATGCGTTCTGCATATAACCAACGGCAAGCCAGAAACTGGATTTTGAACATTCGATCATGCCAAAGGAGCGACGGGGCTGGTTTCAAGTTCGGCCTGTGGCACCGTACTCTTTTGGCGCGTGGCTCGAACGCCAGCGCCGAGCAATCCCCAAATTGCAAGCGCAAGCCATTCGTGCCACGTGAAATGTCCAGGTATCCAAGGCACAATCTTCACCAGGATCATTCCTGCGGTCACAAGCAGGCCCCATACCGCGGCGGCGCGGCGCAGGCCGCCTGGCTTCATCTTGTAGTAGGAGGCACAAGCGGCCATCCACGCAATACCGACACTGACTGCCCCGACTTCGAGGATGGGTACCAGCAAGGCTTCCCCGAGGAAGATGGTCGCAGCCGTGGCGATTCCTACTGCAATCACGGCAGTTGAAGGCGTCTGGTTATTGGGGTGGACGCGGCTCATTGCCGGGTTCAGCAGATTTCTCCGCGACATCGCGAACAGCAGCCGCGAGGATGCGACCACGTTCGCATTAAACGCCTGCACCAGAGCCACCATCGCCGAGCCCATAATGAGAGCCACGATCCAATGCGCGTGCAAAGCTTGTTCGAAAGCAACCGCCGTAGGAAATTGCCGGTTGCTCTGCAAGCTTTGCCAGGGAGCCACGTAGGAAAGCGCTGCGATTACCAGCAGAAAGAAAATCAACCCGGAGAAGATTGTCAGAAGAATGGCCACCGAAAAATTTCGTTGCGCAAATTCTGGACTCGCCTCCTCGGCGACTTTTCCCACGGATTCAAATCCTGACACCAGCCAGGGAACAACCTGCCACACCAGAAGAATCGAAAGGAGAGGTGCGTGGCTGAACAGCGGGTGCAGGTTCGAGGCGGAGCCGTGACTGGCGCCCGCTAACGCGAAAATGACCACGAGGGTCAGGAAGGTAAAAGTGGTTGCCTTGCTCAATCGCGCGCTGGCCTGAATTCCACGATAGTTCAGCCACGTAAGAAATGCAGTGAGGGTCAGGCCAAGCAGCACATGAGGCAGGTAGACAGGATATCCACCCAAACGATACAACTCGATCGTATTTAGTGACGGAAACAGGTACCCGCTAATTCTCCCCGCCGCGAGTGCCTCAAACGGACAGGTCAGAAAGTAGCTGAGGAACATCATCCATCCCGTGGCGAAACTCACAGCGGGCGGAAAGAACTTCGCGACGTAAGCAGCCTCGCCGGCGGCATCTGGAATCTCTCTCACCAGTTGGCCATACACATATCCAATCGGCAGCAGGATGAGAGCGCCAGCGGTAAATCCCAAAGCCGCACCCAGCGGTCCGCCGCGGTTGAGTATGTCATCCATCACCACCAGCCACGCCGTGCCAACCATTACGCCAAAGCCGAGGGCGAAATAGTCCACCAGACGCAGCTTGCGTGCGAGGTTCGTCATAGAACGTCAGCCTCGGAAGACGTCCGAGACTGAAAGCTATCGTTGGCCCTCTGTTCCAGTTGCTTCGCGCTAGAATTCATATCGCAGGGCGAACTGCATCACTCGGGGATCCGTCAACAGCCCGGTATAAGCTCCGAATCGCTCCGGCACTTGTTGCAGCGATGCGATACAGGCGCAGGCCGCATTCCCCACACCTGATAGCACATTGAACCGGTGAAGATTCGGGATGTTGAAAACTTCCCAACGAAATTGGAGGCTGTGATTTTCCCATGGCATCTTCCAACTCTTGTTCAGAGCCATGTCCCAGCCTGCATATCCGTCGCCGCGTACTGCATTGCGGGAGCCCGACTGTCCGGGATATGGATGTTGAAAATTGGTGATAGCGGTCGACGCATCGGCGAACACGCTGATGGTCCCGTTGGCTTGCCGAAAGTGTCCCGTTCGCGGTTTCGCAATCATCTGCGCGATGCCTTGTTCATCCCAGTTTGTCGGCCAGAAATTACCGTTGTCCACACTGAATGGGAATCCACTCGTCCAGCGAACCACGCCGGACAGCTGCCATCCTCCAATGATGGCCTCGGCTGCTCCTTGGGCGTTGCCCGCGAAACGTTTACTCTTTCCGAATGGCAGGTTCGCGATCCAGTTGGCATTGAACTGATGAGTCGTATCGAAATCCGACACCGCGCGACGCCCATTCGGGTCAAAGGCATTCACCAGGCGTGTTCCGGGTGCGCCGACGTTCGTACTCGAACTCCAACTTAGTCGAGTCGCGGCCGAACTGATATCGATCGATTTGGAATACGTGTAGTTGAGATCGAACTGCATCCCGCTGCTGAACTGCTTGCGCAAATTAGCCTGCAGCGCGTTGTAGCTCGAGCGTCCGACCGAACTCCAGGCGAACATGCTCGTGGCCTGATTGTTCAGATAATTTCCCGGGACACCACCGGTGAGATTTTTGCAGCCCGGGGTAGGGCAGGGGTAGTAGAAGTTTCCGGCGTTGTCTTCTAAGCCGCCGTAGAGGTCGACATTTCCGATCCCGACCACTTCGTTCCCCGCATAGGAGAGGAACGGATCGTAATAGAGATCGTAGATCGCCTGAATGAGTCCAGCATCACCGGGCGTGGCCGCGACGTACCCGCCAGACAGGCCGTAGCTGCTGAAGTTGGTAGCTCCAGTTCCGGTCTGGAGTGGTGGCAGCATATCGTGCCAATAAGCAGCTGTTGGTACCGAGGCGTCACTCAGTGAGTTCACAAAATTGGCGTACGACGCATAGTCCGAGAACTGATTTTTAAACGCGATCTTGGCCAGGTCTGTAGCCGCCGAGTAATAGTCGATCCCGGTCTTGGGATCGACAATGTCGAGCGGTTGCCGCAGGTCGCGCTGGGTGAGCAGGTTCCGCCCCAACCGTCCCACGTAAGCAACTTGCAAAGAAAGATGGTTTGGCAACTCTCGCCCAATCGAGAAATCAAAAGCGTACGAGTAAGGTGTCTTGAGCCCTTGGTCGACACCCCATGTAATCGCTTGATTGGTTGCTGGCGGATTCATCGCGGGCGGCGCCGCCAGAAAGAACTGCTGGTTGGCCGGACTGCCGCAACTCGATGGATTAGAAGGATCGCACCCGTAAGTCGGGACAGTATTAATGTCGGTGATGCGAGGCACGTGCGCTGCATCGTCATAGCCGAAAACGCAGCAGGGATTCTGGATCGTAGCTCCCAATCCTCCAGGAGGATTGGCGTCAAACGTATTCAGAAGCTGCATTCCTGGGCGGTCGAAGACCTTGCTGAACCCGCCGCGCAGAACGGTCTTGTCTCCTTCTCCAACCAGTTTTCTCAGCCACTCGCTCCGCGGACGAGGTGTGTAGGCAAAGGAAATACGCGGCGAGAAATCCTTCTTTTCGAAGTTGTATAGTCCGTCTGTGTTGTTCGCTCTGCCTCCCAGCATGAAAGAGACCAGGGGGACCGAGTCATAACCCAGGCCCTGCTTCATGTTTTTCACGATCTGATCAAATTGATTCCCCAGATTGACCGTTGGTACGGCTTCATAGCCGTTCACTTCCCACGGCGGCGGGAACATTGACCAGCGAAGCCCATAGGTTAGCGTTAGATTTGGCCGCACACGCCATGAATCCTGAGCGTAAAGTTCGTACCAGTTGAGTCCGTATTTGCGCTTCACAGGCAGGCCCGGACTCTGCACCACTCCCTGCTTGTCGTAGTTGTAGTTCCCAACAATATCCGACACCATTCCCAATAGGGCCAGCGTTGGATAGTCGTACGCGAAGGCCGATGCAGGCTCTGCAAATCCCTGATTTGCCGGATCAAGATAGCCACCCGTGTTGGCAAAACCGGTCGGCGACATCCAGTTCGTCGCGCCTTTTCCCAGCGGGAAAGAGTGTTCGTTGCTGACGCGGGGAGCTCGAGCGAATCCGGCGTTAACTCCGAACTGAAGTGTGTGCCGCGCGTGAGTCCAGGAAAAATCGTCGAGAACGTTGTGTACTGGGGTTTGAGCGTTATGGCTGTAATTGAATCCCTGATCCAAACCGTAAAACGAATTCCATTCCTGCTGCGTATTTCCGATGAACCCAGTGCTCTGACGAGTGAATCCCCAGTGGAAAGTATTCACCGCATTCGTGCTTAGCAATGCCGTGTAACCAAGGACAAATCCCTTGCTGTGATCAGCGACCGTTATTTCTGGCGCGGACCCCGGCAGAAACGGAGCGCCGGGGTTGAATAGATTCTGCAGCGATCCTCTCCAGAAAAGAGTGTGCTTGCCGTTCGCGGTTACGTGATAGTCGATTCGGGCGATGAACGCATTGTTGTCCAGTTTGGTGGGCGCCCGGAACCGGAACCCCGAGTAATTAAGCCCGTCCCCGACAGACGGATCGTTGGTTAGAAACTGTCCGGTACAGAAGGTCTTGTCGAAATATCCGCTGCTATGGTTCGTCAGATCAAGAACGGCCGAGTTCACGCCCAGTCCTAGCGGGTCGAGAGTCTGCAGGCTCTGCGGGCCTGTTGGCGGAATGACCGTAGTGCCACCGTTGACGTCCGCATAGCTGATATATCCGTTGCACATGGTTTGCGCTCCCGCCGTCGAACTGCTTGTCGGAATCGCGCGGACCGTGCTGATTTCCTGGCGCTGCCTGGTTCCCTCATAGTTCGCAAAGAAGAACAACCGGTCCTTCCAGATCGGCCCACCGACCGATGCACCAAAAATGTTGTAGTTCAGTTTGTCTGGCTTGTTGGCTTGTCCAAGCCTGCTTTCGGAGGCGCTGACGAAGTAATCGTTGGCGCTGGTTACGGTGTTGCGAAGATATTCGTAGAGCGATCCATGAAATTGATTCGTTCCGCTCTTGGTGACCAAGGCAACTTGCGCTCCCGAGCCTGTGCCTTGGTCAGCATTGTAGTTGGACGTGGTCACGCGAAATTCCTGCACTGAATCCACCGTGGTCGGAAGCACCGAAGTGAACGCGTAGCCGTTCGCTTGGTCGTTCACGTCGACGCCGTCCAGCGTGATATTGCTCTGGTCGCTGCGCGCGCCGTTGACCGCACCGCTGCGCGTGTCCTGATCCTTGTAGGAGGGATCCTGCAGGTCCAAGCGGTGCCCTGTGTAGGTCACGCCCGCTTGGAGACTCAGAAGTTCGGGCACGTTGCGCGCCTCAATCGGAACCTCCTTCACCTGAGTTTCGCCGAAGGAGTTTCCGAGGGACGCATCTACAGCGTTGAGCGCCGGGGCTTCGCTGGTGACAGTAATGTTCTCCGTCGTTGCTCCGACCTTTAACTGAACGTTCACAGTGGCTGGAGTGTTGACCAGCAACTGCAGTCCAGTCTGTACGTACTGCGAGAAGCCTTTGGAGTTTACCGCGAGTCTGTAAGTGCCGGGGGGCAGGGCCAGCAGCCGATACTCTCCACGCGCATCAGTCTCGGTCGAACGCTCGATCCTGGATTCATCGTTGGCGAGCACGATCTTTGCGCCCGCAATGGCACTTCCACTTGGATCCGTGACCGTTCCCTGCAGCGACGAGGATGATCCCTGTCCCGCCGCTATGCCGGCCGCGGCCAGCCACATCGTTACAACAAGAGCACACCCCTTTATGCCTCGCATGGGCTCCTCCCGCACGCATTCGCCCGGCGTGACTCTGGGCGTCTGCCGCGCATTTGAGATCCGCGCACTTTGGGGGAAGTGTACTCTCAGCACCGGATCAGCGACTTGTCTTGGAGAGACATCGCTTAAGCAGCGCCGCAATGGAATCCTTCAGACGTGCCTTCTGGTACCTTTGGTCATTTGTGGTTGCAGAAACTGCGTGCGGACGCGTTGGACTAAGCTTAAGGCAGGTATGACGTAGCCGTTGGCACCAAAGGTCTGCGTCATCGTGGCGAGTGTTCCCCTGACACGAAATCGGTTTGTTAGAGGCTAAGCAAATGATGTGGCAGGTCTTTTGGATCGCGGGACTCCTGTTACTGTGTTCTCATGACATTTCGTCGTTTTCGATGACACAAGAGGCGGCGGAGCAGGAGCAGCGGCCTGGAAGCTCTAAAGCTATTCTGGCGTCGACCAGAGAGTTTCAGCGGGCCGTGAACGGAAAAGCTATCGTGCGAAATCGGTGCCGGGTTCAGGGGAAAGACATCGAAATTGAGGAGACAGCAGAAGTCATTCAGACCGACGGCTGCAAGTTGGTGGTGAGGGCGCGAAAAGTGACTCGCCCCGCTGACCCCCGAGCAATCGATAGCCCTGCGGACGAGGGAAAAAAGTCATCGATGGATCATCGATCTGCGGATGGCCCGAAGCAGTCTGCGAGTGGACGGCAGGAGGTCGAGTTTATTGTGTATGCGGATTTGTCAGAATTGACGACACCCGTGCTGCTGGAAACGCAGAAATTCGGGCAATGCGAAGCTGGAGGCGCAGGAGTGCTCAAGGTCAGCAGCCGCTCAGAGCCGGGGAAGGCGATGCAGGTGATTCGCAGGTCAGAAGCAAACCGGACAACAAAAGATCACGAGGGAGTCAAGCAAACCAGGCGCGACCTTAGCCTATTCTTCTCGCTTCCCGCGGCGGCCGAGAAGGCAAGAAAAGCCCTACAGTTGGCTGTGAAATCATGCGGCGGAAACGAATGGCCGGACGAAGATGACTTGCCATGAGCAGTTAATTTTCCAGCCAATCAAAATTGCAGAACATTGCATTGGCTGCCTCCTGTCTTTTCAAGGATTATTTCCTCCTAGTTGCTGTGTAGGGTTGACAAGTGGAAGAGCGCATCAGAAGATTGATGGGCCTCCGGCGCGCGATAATCCCACCTAGATGGGCGACCGCGGTCGGAGCAGAAGATTCGTAGCAGCTGCCGGACGGTCGGGGGAAACTCAGGTAGCGGGCGTTTCAGTGGAGATTTACTAGCCTTCAAGAGCTGCGGGGGCGGCTCTTCCCCAGTTGTGTTGTTCACCCAAAAATTGAGTTGTCGAAGTGTGTGGTTTCTCGGGCAGGTCCCGGAGGGATGCACGATGGTCGTCCGCTGTCTATCGGTGTGGGTCGTTGTGGTGTCGTTGTGCGCAGCAGGTATTGCCCAGGTCGCAAGCCAAAACATCAACATGGTTTCAGGAACGAATTGGCCAGCGGGCGATCCTTACCTGCAGCGGCAGAATGAGCCTTCGATCGCGGTATCGAGCCGCAACCCGGAACATATGCTGGGAGGCGCAAACGACTACCGGACGGTAGACATTCCCAATCCGAACGCCCCGAATATTTTGGGCGACGCCTGGCTTGGCGTCTACAGTTCGTTGGATGGCGGCGACACATGGAAGAGTACCCTGCTTCCGGGATATCCGCAGGACACCTCCACCGTGGGCAAGGCATCTCCCCTGCACGCCTACACCGTCGCGACCGATCCCACCGTACGGGCAGGAACAAATGGATTGTTTTATTACAGCGGGCTGGTGTTTAACCGCGGGACGGGATCGCCCAGCGGAGTTTTCGTTGCCACCGTTCAGGACCTGAACAACAAAGGAAACGGCGATGGCGCGTATCTGCAATCCAATACAAACGGTACGACCCACGGAAACCCATTCCTGTACATCGGCGTGAATTTGG
Source organism: uncultured Acidobacteriota bacterium (assembly GCA_963836945.1). Taxonomy (GTDB): domain Bacteria; phylum Acidobacteriota; class Terriglobia; order Terriglobales; family Acidobacteriaceae; genus Sulfotelmatobacter. The sequence goes on along the minus strand of CAWILL010000007.1, from coordinate 547,517 downwards.
TAGATACCGGGACGTCAGGCCAGTTTCTCGATAAGCCATGGATCGCCGTCGACATCCCAAGGCCGGGTCGGACGGCGACGTGCAAGATCAACGGCCAAACCTTCAGTAGCGGTTACGTCTATGTGGTTTATACGCAATTTAATGGGTCGCAAAACAATCCTGCTTCGAAGATTAAGGTGGTGAGTTCGACAAACTGCGGCGCAACGTGGAACCAACCGCAGATCCTGAGCCAGGCCCAGAAACTGGCACAGGGGACGGTTGCTACGATCGATCCTACGACAGGAAATGTGATCGTTGCCTGGCGGCAGATCGGCGTGCCGGGAAATCAGAATCAGCCAGACGCCATTCAGTACTCCGTTTCGACCAATGGCGGCTGGTCGTTCAGCGCGCCGCCCCCGGCCTACACGTTCGTAGCGCCCACAACAAAGAATCCATATCCTCCGGGGTCAGTGTTCGACCAGCCGCAAGCGACTGGGACGACGTTTCGTTCGCTGGATGTTCCGAGTCTGGCCGTCGATGGGACGGGGCGAGCGTGGCTCGCCTACTCGCAGCGGTTTAACGGGCCAACGGCGGGAACGTACGGATCGAGAATCATGATCACGACACTGCCCAAGGGTTCGAGCACCTGGACCACGCCGTATGTAGCCGACGGCACGGCGCCGACTGCCTCGACCTACGGACATCAGTTCAATCCGTCGTTGAACTTCGCGTATGGCAAGCTCATGCTCGCATGGTTCGATTCGAGGCGCGACAACATGCAGAGCGTGCTGCAGTGTGCGAGCCCGCCTTGCAGCGACCTCTCGCAGGTCACGGTCACGGATCAGGCGATTCCGGGCAGCACCATTGCCAATTCTGCGACGGTGTTCACCCCGCTGATTTCGGATCCGAATTCGGGTGTGCGCCACACGATTGACGTATACGGCGCGCTGATTAATCCAGCCCCAGGTCCGACGACCTTTAAAGGGTTCCAGATCTCACAATACCCGTACTACGTCGACGATGCCAACGGGCAGATCGAGCAGGGATTCTTCAATCCACCGAACTTGCCCATGTTTGTGCAGGGGACTACTCCGTTTATCGGCGACTATATCGACATCGCTGCGCAAAGCATCATGCCCAGCGGGAATTCGTGGGCGTTTAACACGCTGGCGACGGATACGACGGGGGCGACGAATGCTCCGGATTTCCACGTGGCGTGGACAGATAACCGCGACGTGGTACCTCCGCCGGCTGTGAACGGCTCCCAGGACTGGACTCAGTATGTGCCCCCGAACGGAGGCAATTCGCAAATCAGCACGTATTCTGGAACCGGATTGGCATGTCCGACGTGCTCGACGATCCAGCCTGCCTGCAACCTGGTGAACATCACCAATGCGGATGGAACGCCGGGAACCTCGTCGTATAGCGGCGACCGCAATCAGAATGTGTACACCGCGCGCATCAGCAACGGACTGATCGTACGGTTTCGCGAGAACGCCAAAGTTCAGCCGGTGAATACAAATGCTCCGCCGCAGCGGTCCTATTCGCTACTGGTGAAAAACACGATGCCGCCGCTGAGCACGACGCCTCCAGGATCTCCGGCCTACTACCGTCTCATTCTGGGGGAAACGTCAACCAGCCAGGGTGTGACAGGAGTGTGTAACACAGCGGCTGTGCCCGCAAGTTTCCCGGGGACCCCAAATTGTTATCTCGATCTAGCTATCAACCCGAAGACGACTCTGTCCGAAGCGATCAATGTACCTTCGACAGGAGCGAATGCCAGCATCAATGTCCTGGTGGCCCAGATGGCTTGTATTCCGGGTTCGAACGGGTGCGCCGCCGCTCCCCGCTTCGCCGGGCTGCAAGCGCTCGCGGTGTTGAATGGCGATGCGACCAATCCATCGCTGGCCGAGGCAGATTTCCTGCATACTGACAACGATAATCCGGACGTGGAAGCGCCTTACGCGAATCTGCCGATCGCGGCGGGCGAAGAATATAACCCGTCGGTGGACGCGCCTCCCGATCCGACGAGCGGCATATTCACGCCAAAGATCAGCCAACCGGCGATTTTTACGCCGAAGATTGGAACGGTGGCCAACAACGCCCCAGCGATCGAGACTCCGACGATCTTCACGCCCAAGATCACGTCGATTTTCACTCCAAAGATCAACTCGATCCAGGTGGCGAATCCGACCATTGTGGATACGATCTTCACGCCCAAAATATTTACGCCCAAGATCTTTACGCCCAAAATCGTGAGCCCCGATATCTTCACGCCGAAAATCACGAACCTGGCGGAGAACAGCCTGACGGACTACAGCTGGAAGGTAAACAACAAGGGCAACACCAGTTCCAGTTACAACACGACAGAACTGATCAAGTCCACGGGGGTCCAGTGTTGTCCGGCGAGTTGCTCGACCAACCCAAGCAGTTGCAGTTCGCAGTGTTCGGTCTGCCAGTTGGTGCAGCACAAGGTGTACCAGAGCCCGGTCGTGAGTCGCGACTCGACGAACATCAATCCGACCTGCGATCTCACCGTGCAGCAGAACTACATCACCGTCGCCAACATTCCAGACCCGGCGTTCTCGACAGGTGCGGCGGATGGATCACCATCGAATCCGGCGAGTTCGACGCTTTCGTTGTCACCGGGCGAAGGCAACCGCGTCACGCTGCGCGTGGTTGCGCCGCCGGTGCAGCAGACAGTGTCTTCGTTCCTGACCCAGGCAAATGCATTCACTCCGAACACAGGCCAAAATGCTCCGCCTGGATCGCTCGGCATCACGACGTCGGCACTGCCTGTCGCGGTGGTAGGGCAGCATTACACGAACACGGCGTTTGCCTCGGTTGGCGGATTCGGGGCGACGGCGTGGACGATTCCGGCCGATCCAGCGAATCCGGTCGCGGTGATCCCGGCACCGCCGCCGAACTCAACGCAGCCCTTGCCGGTGGCTCCATTGACCCTCAACGTCTCGGGTCAGATCAGCACGGGCGTTGTGACGGCCGAACCTGGCACGTATCCCGTGAGCGTGCAAGTGCAGGACTCGGCTAGTACAGGTGCCTCACTCACGCCGGCGCTCGACGTGCAGCAGGTGCCGCTGGAGGTGAACCAGTTCACGATTGCCAGTGTGGATGCGCAGGTCGCGAATGAAGTGGGAAGCACGGGCTACATGAAGGCTGGGGATGTAGCCACCGTGGCAGTTACCGTGAATAGCACCGGACCGGCTAACGCATCCAATGTGATTGCGGGATTGACGGTCAATGCCACAGCGGCGGGGACACCATCCGGTCCCGTGCCGGTTGTGATTTGCACTTCGCCAATGCCCGCCAGCGCCAGCATTGCGGGCACTGGTTCCCAGATATTCAATTTCACCTGCAGTGCGATGAGTGGTAACGGACGTGTGACGTTCACGGCCGGCGCGAGCGGGCACTACGTGAACCCTGCAGCGGATGTTCTAGCCAGCGCAACGACCATGACGGTGCCACCGACTAACTTGCTTTCGCAGTTGACCGTCGATACCGTGCCGCCAACGCTGGCTTTTGGAGCGAGTGCGACTTCTCAGAGCGCTCCGGGCTGGTACAACACACCGGTCGTCATTCCTTACTCTACGGCTGATAATCTCTCCGGAGTGGCCTCAGCGGTTGCGACTTCTCCGGCGGCCGCCACCGGCATCAACGCAAGCGGCAACGGCACCATGACGCTTACGACCGAAGGCAAGCCCGTTTCGGGTGTCATGACCTTGACAGACTATGCAAGAAACACGGCGGCGCCGTTCACTTCGTCGGGTTTCAATGTTGACAAAACGCCACCGGCGATTTCCGGACAGCCCGATCGTGCGGCTAACAACAACGGCTGGTACAACGCTCCGGTGAATGTGACGTTCATGTGCAGCGACCCGAACCCGCTGAATGGACCGGCCGGACAGCAGTCGGGAATCTCCACCTGCACGGCACCGATCACGCTCACGAACGAAGGTACAAACCAGAGCGCTTCCGGCACCGCGGTGGACAATGCCGCCAACTCATCGACCACCACGGTCAGCGGCATCAACATCGACAGGACGCCGCCCACGATCATTGGGTCAGCCGACCGTCCAGCCAACGCCAATCACTGGTATAACGCCCCTGTCACCGTGTCTTTTGTTTGTGCGGATCCAAATCCGTTAAGCGGGCCAACTGGACAGCAATCGGGCATTGCAACTTGTCCTGTGCCGACAATTCTCTCTACCGACGGCGCGAATCAGAGCGTCCCCGGAGCCACCGCGGACAAGGCCGGAAACTCCGCGGCGTTCACGGTCAATGGCATCAACATCGACCAGACTGCACCCGCCATTACCACCAACTCCACCTACACGCCAGGTACTTGGGTAAACCACATCGTGACCGTGACATTCACATGCGCGGACAATTTATCCGGACCGGTCGTGAGCGGCACAACAAACCCGATTATCACCGGCATCCCGGCTGTCGGTTCGACGCTCACCTACAGTCAGCCGAATGCATTGACTTCGGCCGCCACGGTAACGCTTACTGCCAATACATCGGTAGCAGGCGCCACTCTGAATGCTTCGTGCCAGGATCTCGCCGGCAACAACGCGCCGCCCGTCTCGTTCGGGCCGATTCTGATTGACACGACGCCTCCCACCGTCACTGCCACGGCGAATCTCAACAACTCAAGCGGAGTGGTCTACACAGCAGGAACCTGGACGAACCAATCCGTGGTAGTAACGTTCGCCTGCGGCGATGCGCTTTCCGGCGTGCAGCCCGGTTCGATCGTGGGCAGCACGAGCTACGCGTCGCAGGGTTCGTATACGGCCAGCGGGAGTTGCAAGGATATCGCTGGAAACACCGGCTATGCGTCGTTCGGCTCGGTGCAGATCGACACAACGACTCCCGCAGTCATGATCACTTCGCCGGTCGCGCAGAGTTATGTGCTGAACCAGCAGATCATCCCGAACTTCACCTGCGGCGATAACTCGGGTGGCGATACCACCACCTGCACCGCGAATCCGTCCGCCTCGCCGTATCCAGCGAGTTCGGTCGGGCCCGCCATGTTCAGCATCCATGCCGTGGACCAGGCTGGGAACGCCGCTAGCCCTGACCCGAGCGTCAGCTACCTGGTGATCTACAACTTCACCGGATTCCAGTCGCCGCTCCAGCGGGCAGTGATGCTGAATCCGCCCAACGCTGCGAGTCCGCCTCAGCCCAGTGACTCAGGAAGTTTCACCATCGGCACCACCATCCCGATCGCGTGGCAGTTGCAGGACGCGGCGAATGCTTATATCTCGAACCCGGCTACGCTCACGTCAATTGTGGAAATACCGAATCCGGCGTGCGCGGGCCAGGCCGCGGGAGCCGGTACCACCCTTTACAACGCGTCCACCGGGCAAGCTGCGTTCACGTACGACAGTCCGAACAACCGGTTCGTCTTCAACTGGAACACCACCACCGCGACGGCGGGCTGCTACAACCTCGTGGTCACCACCAACGACACCGCTCAGTGGTCGACTATCGTGCATCTCTCTACCGACACGTTTGCAGGCTTCGATGCGCCACTGACGACTGGCACGGCGCCTGCGAACCCCTCGAATGCAGGCACGTTCGACGCTGGATCCACGATTCCGGTGATGTTCGAATTGAACATTCCCGGAGTCGGCAACGACACCGCACAAAACGTCACGCTCAATAACGTGACGGTGTACGCGAACGCCGGATGTTCCGGCGCTCCACCGAGCGGCGCGGCCAGTATCGTTCTCTACGATGCAGCGAGAAGCACCGGATCATTCGCGTTTGAGCCCACCGATGCCGTCTACACCGTGAACTGGGCGACTGGAGCGGCCCCCGTGGGCTGTTACAACATCGTGGTGAGATTGAGTGATCAAGCGGTCTATGCCACGATGGTGACGCTGGCAGCGCCTGGCGGAGTGACGACGCTGTTGCAGTACAACTTCGACAATGTGCCGCAGGGTGCGGCGTCGGTCTCGGCGCCGCCGTCGTTTGCTGCGCCCAATATCTCCGGCGGTACGTTTACCGTGTCCAACGCCCCAGTCCTCGGTATCAACAGGGTCGAAAATCCCCTCCTCATGCTGGAATCACTGCCGGTTCGACTCGGTAGCCAAGGGTTCGGAGTGTCCGGATCATTCGCGAAGTGCGGGCTCGCTTAGCTTTTTCGCATACTGAGGGGCCGCGTTCCTCATAGCGGACGCGCTTGTGCAAAATAATCCAGATCAACTGACAGAGGCGATGCGCAATGGCTCCGATCGTTTTGTTGTGGCCGAGACGTGGCACGAAACGCCGATAGACGATCTCGAAGATACTTCCTTTGTGTTCGACGGCAGCATTGGCAGCTTGATTGAGAATGCGGCGCATTTGACGGTTGCCCTTCGGCGAGCGTTTGCTGCGGTTCACGCCTGCGGTCTCATCATCTCCCGGGCTTGCTCCGACCCACGAGACGAGATTCTTGGCGGAGGGGAAGGTCGCTGCCTTGGCACCCACCTCGGCAATGATCTGTTGCGCCGAATCGACCCCTAAACCGGGAACTTCCGCTAGCCGTTGGACCGCATCCTGATGCTCGCGGAGCAGACTCGCGATCTCCTGGTCCAGTTGGCCGATCTGCTGCTCGATTAATTGCAAGTCGTCCAGCGCCAATCTTACAAGGCGGCGGTAGACCGGGTTGAGTCCGGTGCAGGCGCCCAGCGCGTCGCACAACTGCGCCGGGGTGGCTCGCAAGTGCTTATCCGCCAGGGCGGCCACAGCCGCCGGATCGGTTTCTCCGTCGGCTAGCGCATGCAGCATACGACGCGCACTGACCCCTAACAGATCCGAGACCAGACTGGATAATTTGATATGCGCCTCTTCCAGTAGTGCCTCCAGTTGATTCTGCAGGCGTACTTTGTCCCGCGTCCGTTGATACCTTGTGCGTGTCAGTGTCCTCCACAGTCGCTGTTCGGTATCGGGCACAAAGCTCAAAGTCAGCTCCTGGGAAACCAAGCGTTTCACCAAACGTTCCGCGTCCCAAAAGTCTTTCTTGCGCCCGCGCCGTCCGCGATTGGACAAGGCTTGCGCCAGATGGAGTGTTCCCGACATTTTCCCGGCACCTTCCCGATTTTGACAGCTCGGTTTCCAGTACCGTTCTAGTGCGCTCCAGAGCGGTTTCCAGTATTGGGCAGTGGATTCCATCACCACTTCCTCGACCCGCTGCTCGACAAACCACTCCGCCAGCCGTTGCAACTGCTCCGGGTTGCTTCCGAACCAGCGTCGCTCAAATTGGTATTCGTCGTCGACTTCGACGTCAACCACAACTACAGCCAGCTTCTTTTTGTGGACGTCAATTCCGGCTATCCTATACGCCATAGGCTTCCTCCTGGCGGGAGCGGAGAGCGTGCTGGAGATTACATTAAGCAGGGTCTCGGGCTATCGCCGCTCCCACAGGGGGACAGACAACGCACCATTTATTCGCTCTATCACGCACGCTCCGGATCAGACAGTTATACGGCCTCGGCTTCTCCACTGTTGAATCAATCTCGCCGCTCCGAGCCATCGTGGATTATGGCTTGGCTCTGAGAAATTTTCATGTGGTTTCGCGGGCCGCAGGCCCCGGATGACAGTTATGGATGCATGGTGGCAAATTGCATCGATGTGAATTTTGTTGTCGCCGGATCCAGCTATAACTTTGCGATCACGAATAGCACGACGATCTCAGGAGCAGCTGTCGGCTTCCACGAGTTCAACAACGATTGCCAGAACGGCGGAGTGCAGATCACCGCGTGCAACACTGCCCAGAGCTTCTCGTTGCAGTACGATACCGATCCGAATTTCATCACCCCTGTACCGACAACCGTTGCGAACTTCACGCCGCCGAGCTTCTATGCCCAAACCAGCTACACCTTGCCGATCAGTGGGACTCTGCCGGCCGGTACCTACTATTTCCGTATTATCGCGACGGGCAATTATGCAGTCGATACGGCCCAGTACACGTTCGATAACGTCACGATCACTGGAACACACTAACCCGCAGAGCTATCCAGGCGAAAGGGGAGTTGGCCGTAGCGCTTACTCCCCATTCTTCCACTAACCAGCCTCTTTGCATCGGACCGACTAAATGAGCACGCTGCTGAAAAACACTTTCTCATCAAGGGAATTTAACCCGGTGGCTGAAGCCGCGATTGATCGTGAAGCACTTAGGGTGCGGCTTTAAGCCGCACCCTTTTAAATCGAGATGCTGAATTGAGTCTTTCAGGAGCCTGTTAGATTAGGGACTTCACTTTTCCTCAATCAACGCCAAGTCCCAGGCCTTGACGGTGATCTTTTGCGATTGTGCGACGGCCGCTTGCGTCAGCAACTCCGTCCCAGCACCATACGAATAGGTGAAGCTCTGGGGTTCGCTCGAATAATTCAGATAGTAATGCACCACCTTTCCGTTGCGATTGGTTCCATGCTTCGCACGCACGCTCGCTGGAAGGCCCTGATCCGGCCCTGCCACGCCGGCCCGGTGCAGAACATCCAGCAGCACGTTCGACTGCAGAGCATCCGATAAAACCGTTCCCTCGTACGTGAGGCTTCCTTTTCCGAAGGAATTCCGGGTAATCGCGGGATACTTCCCGAAGAACGGGTGATCGTAAAACGCGACCGGCTCGGCCGTATCCACCGTAAGCATCTCCGCCCAATCGGAGACTTTGTTGCCGTCCCCTGCATGAAAGGGATCGCCCTTGAGCGCCAGAGGCTGACGCAGATTGGAAAACTCCTGATAGTGGAATCCAGCAGCCTCGCGAAGCGGACCCGGCATGGTGATCCAGCGAACAGTGTCGAATTCGTTGGTGAATCCACTCTTGAACGCCATCACCACATGTCCGCCACTGCGCACGTAATCGACCAGTTTGTTCAGCAGAGCGTCGCCGGCTACGTACAGCGGCGGCACGACGATCACTTTGTAATCCGAAAGATTCGTGCTATCGGGAAACACGAAATCGATGCCGACGTTGCTCTTGTAGAGCACGTCGTACATCTGCTTCAGGATCGTCCGGTAATTGTCATGGTCGTTGAACTTCATGAACTCGATGCCCCAGTACGAATCCGAGCTGTACAGGATGGCGACGGGACTGCTGCGTTTGAAATCGGCAATCTGCGGCCCGATGCGGCGCAATTCGTGGGCCGTCTTGCTCATCTCCTGATACGGACGTCCCGGCTCGAGATCGTGACCGAGAATGCCTTTCCAGTAGGTTTCCTGTCCGTACTGAATCGAATGCCAGTGCCAGTACTCGACCATGTTCGCGCCTGAAGACAGATGCGTGTACACATCGAGCCGCAACTGCCCGTCGTACGGTGGATACTGATTCTTCGAATCCCACCCGATCGTGTCCGCATTCGTTTCCGTAATGAGATAGTTGGTGTGCTTCAGCGAGCGGCTGTAGTCGCCCTGGTATGACGAGCCCTCACCGTCGAACTCATCCTGCGTGCCGTGATATGGATTGGCAGCAACAATGTCGAGACTCTTCGAGATATCGTTCTCGTTGACCTCGGGCCGCGGCGGTCCGGCGAAATCCTGCGTGACGAACTGATCCGGACGCTTGTACTGATTCACAAGCCCTGCTTGCCATGTCAGAAAGTCGGTCGTGATCCACTGCGAGTAGCGCGTCCACTCCAACTTCCATCCGGGGTTGAGAATTCCGGCCTGCGGAGGAATCTCCGTCCAGTCGTTCAGGCGCTGGCCCCAGTAATTCAGCCCCCAATTCTTGTTGAGTTCGTCGACCGTCTTGAACTTGTGTTGCAGATACTCGACAAACCCATCCTGGATGTCCTTGTTTGCTGCTCCACCCGGCGGAGTCTCGTTGTCAATCTGCCATCCGATGACCGCCGGGTTGTCCTTGTAATGCTCAGCCAGTTTGCGAATGATTCGCTCGCAATAGAACCGGTACGTGGGATTCAATAGATCGGCATTCTGCCGCATGCCATAGGTGATCGCGTGGCCATCGAGTTTTGTCATCACGATCTCGGGATGCTTCTTGTACATCCACGCCGGAATGGAATACGTCGGCGTGCCCATGATGACCTTGATGCCGGCCTTGTGCATCTGCTCGACCACGCGGTCCATCCACGCGTATTCGAAGCGCCCGTCTTCGGGCTCCCACAGACCCCAACTCGATTCGCCCATGCGCACAACCGAAATGCCGGCCTGCTTCATCAGTTCGACATCTTTATCGAGACGCTCGTAGGGCATGTATTCGGGATAGTAGGCGGCGCCGTAAAGAACGGTCTCCATGTTGTCGGGACGGAAGGCGCCCTGTGCGAACATCTGGGGAAAAGTGAAAAAAGCGAATACGGTTGCGAGCAGAACCCTATGATTTCGGATCATGTGTCCTCGTGCGTGAGCGGAAATCTTCGGCGCGCCATTGTTTTCCATCACCTCGTTTGAGTCAAATGCGGAAGAGTCCTTGCCGCGGGCAGGAACGAAAAACAAATTTGCGGACCGGTCAACCACCCTGGTCCGTTCTAAGGTTACGGCACCGTGAATGTTCGCCTACAATCGACCATTGTTGACCAGGAAGCCACCTGTTTTCATAAGGTTGCAAAGACCTACCCGTTCGTGCCATATCTGGCACCGAGGAGCCATTTACCGGACTTGGGGTCAGGAATACATTAGCAATCGAGCAGCACTTGGGGGAGGGCTGATCAACAGACGTCCCAAGACTCAAATCGAGTCTGGGGCGTTTTGTTTTGCGCGCGAAAATGCGCGACCGTGTCCAAGGTCGGACTTTCATTCTTCCGGGCTCCGCCTGGTAAGAGGTCAAAAAGTCAAAATCCCCACCCTGTCGCACAAAGCGCGACAAGGATGGGGCACCCCCTCATTTCCAGTAGAGGTCCGCAACCTGAAATCCAAAAACAATTCCTACACCGCTCGTGCCATGGCTGGCACGGAGGAGCCATTTACCTGATCCGGCGCAAGGATTAGATTAGCAATCGAGCAGCACTTGGGGGAGGGCTGATCAACAAACGTCCTAGGACTCAAACTGAGTCCGGGACGTTTTGTTTTGCGCGCAGAAATTCCATTTCATGTTCATCATCAGGAGTTGGAGCTGCCGCGCCGTAATATCGAGTAACTGCACCCTCGGGCCATGGCTGGCACGGAGGGGCCATTTACGGGATCAGGGGGCAGGATTAGATTAGCAATCGAGCAGCACTTGGGGGAGGGCTGATCAGCAAACGTCCTGGGACTCAAACTGAGTCCGGGACGTTTTGTTTTGCGCGCGAAGATCCCGGTTCCGCCGGTCGCTTCGGCGAACCTTGAGGGTCGGGCGCTGCCGGCAGAGACGTTGCAAGCAACGTCTCTACAGAGCCCCATCGTCCAACTGCATATTTAGGCTCGGCTTACCTTCTGCTATTTCAATGGTGTAGATTTATCTTCATCGCTTCAACCCAAGGAGCCGCTGATGTCCGGAATCCCCCGCCGCGAATTCCTTGTTGGAATGGCCGCCGCGACCGTGTCCGCGACCTCTCCTTTCTCACTCGGCGAAACCGCCTCTCCGTTCCGCGTTTCCGTGATCAATGACGAGATCTCGCAGGATTTCGGCCACGTCTGCGAAGTGGCGTCGAAGGAATTCGGCATGGGATGGATCGAGCTGCGCGGTATGTGGAACAAGAACATCGTCAGCCTCGATGAGAAAGAAGTCGCGGAAACCCGTCGCCTGCTCGGCAAGTATCAACTCAAGGTTACCGACATCGCCAGTCCGCTCTTCAAGGTTGACTGGCCCGGCGCGCCAAAGTCGAAATACAGCGAGGCCAAGAGTTTCAACGCCAGCTTCACGCTGGGCGAGCAGGATGGAGTCCTCGACCGCGCCATCGCCATGGCCAAAGCCTTCGGCACGGACCGCGTGCGCTGCTTCGATTTCTGGCGCCTCGATGATCAAGCTCCCTATCGCGATGCCATCAACGACAAGCTCCGCGATGCCGCAGCCAAAGCCGAGAAAAAGGGAATCATCATAGTTCTGGAAAACGAGCCCGCGTGTAACACTGCCACCGGGGCCGAATCTGCGAAGGTTTTAAGCGCGGTGCAGTCCCGTTCGTTCATGCTGAACTGGGGCCCCGGCAATGCCGCTGCCAGCGGTGAGATCCCATTTCCCGATGGCTACAATCTCCTGCCCAAGGACCGCATCGGACATTGCCACTGCAAAGACACAGTGAAGAAAGGCAAGGGGTTTGATTGGGCTCCCATGGGTGGAGGCATGATCGACTGGGCCGGACAATTCAAAGCCCTGAAGCGCGACGGCTATCACTTTGCCGTAAGCCTCGAAACCCACTGGCGTGGCGGGGGTACGCCCGAAGAGTCGTCGCGCAAAAGCTGGGCAGGAATGAAAAAGCTGCTGCAAGAAGCGGCAGCTTTGTAAATTGCGTACCGGCCAGTGACAACCGACAACTGACAACCGACAACTGAGAACCGACAACTGAGAACTAATCGCTCCGAGGCTCCCATGACTGATCAAACCCGCCGCACCTTCCTCAAGCAAGCTGCCATTGGCGCTGCCGTGCTCGCGTATCCCTCTTCGAAAGTTCTCGGCGCAAACGATCGTGTCCGCGTCGGCATGATCGGCGTCGGCGACCGCGGCAATGATCTGCTCGATCAGATCGTGAAGGTTCCGAACGTCGAACTTGTGGTCATGGCTGACGTCTATAGCCGACGTCGTGACCAGGCCAAGAGCAAGCTCCCGAACATCCAGACTCTCGACGACTACCGCCGCCTGCTCGACATGAAGGATATCGACGGCGTGATCGTTGCCAGCCCGCTCCACATCCACGCCCGCCACTTCCTCGATACTCTTGTCGCGGGAAAAGATCTCTACTCGGAGAAGACCATGACCTGGTCGATCCCCGAAGCCGACAAATGCCTGGCCGCAGCCAAGGTCTCGGACCGGGTTGTCCAGATCGGACTGCAGCATGAGAGTTCCGGCGCCCTCGTCGACACCAAACAACTGATCAAAGACGGCGCAGTCGGCAAAGTCGCCCACGTCGAATCCTGGATGAGCCGCAACACTCCGCATGGCAAGGGCCAGTGGGTCCGCCCCGTTCCTTCCGATTGCACTCCGCAGAACGTCGAGTGGAGCGCCTTTCTGAACGGACGTCCTGACCGCCCCTTCGACGGATTCAAGTTCATCAACTGGCGATTGTTCTGGGAGTTTTCCGGCGGCAACTGCGCGGAAAACATGGTTCACCAGATCGCCTGGATCATGTCCGCCCTCGATTTGCCTTTGCCGTCGGCCGCCTACACGTCCGGCGGAGTCTTCTCCGAGAAGGATGGCCGCGAGGTCCCCGACACGATCGCCGTCACCCTAGACTTCCCAACGGACGTCGTCGTGACGTGGCAGTCCACGTTCAGCAATCGCCACTACGAACTCGGCGATCGCATCCTCGGCAGTGATGGAACCATCGAGCACCATCTCGAAGAGCCGATCCAATATTGGCCGGAGAAAACCAACCGCCCCACCGGCGAGGCGATGAAGGGCAAGACGCCAAACCAGAACCACATGCAGAACTGGATCGATTGCATTCGCACGCGCCGCACTCCGAACGCGCCCGTGGAAGTCGGATACCGCTCCGCCATCGCTGTGCACATGGCTAATCTTTCGTACAAAAAGAAGCAGCGAATTACGTTCGAGGAAGCGAAAGCGATTACGCCGGAGTACTAGGCTCTTTCGGACCATGGCCTTGAAAGAGCCTGGCTTCTGGGGAAGCCATCCACTGCGGGGTTCGAGGCATTATGATTGACCCCAATGCCGCCATCGCCCGCAGCGCATTGGAAGCTCGCCTCCCTCCTCGGTCTAGCGATTTTCCTCTCGTTCATCTATTTCTACGAGGGCGGCGGATGGAATCAGAACTCCCGCTTCGATCTGCTGCGCGCGATCGTTGAACGGCACACCCTCCAGATCGACGCCTACCACGAGAACACGGGAGACATAGCCCACTTTCACGGAAACGACTACTCGGACAAAGCACCCGGTCTGGTCTTTTTCGCGGTGCCATTTGCCGAAGCGTCCCGTGCAGCCATGCGGACGGTTGGAGTAGATCCAAATTCTCCGCGAGGAGAATACTTACTCTCCTACATCGTGACCGCCTGTGGCGTCGCGCTTCCAATGGCGTTGGCGGGAGTGTGCCTGTTCTTCCTCGCGCTGCGCTTCGGATCTGAGGTCAACGGCGCTGCGTTCGCGATGATTGTGCTCTCGGTAGGCACGCCGATCTTGGCGTATGCGAGCTTATTCTGGGCACATGCGCTCGTAGGAGCCTGTTTGCTGTTTGCCTTCGCCGCCGCCGTAAAGCTCGTTGATGGCCGAGCCGAGTTCTGGTGGGCTCTGGCCGCGGGGCTCGCCGCGGGATGGGCGACAGTCACCGAGTATCCCGCGGCCCCGGCTTCAGTCCTAATTGCATTCCTGGCCTTGTCACAAGTCTGGTCGCGAGGCAACGCTGCTCGATGGCGCGTCGCGGTCGGCGTCGGCATCGGCGCAACCGGCTGCGCCGTTGTTCTGTTCAGCTATCTGCACACCGCCTTCGGTGGTTTCCGTCCGAGCTATTCCTATTACGATCCAAACTCCTTCTCCTTCATGCAGCAGCAGGGATACATGGGCTTGACCTATCCCCATCCCGACCGTCTTCTGAAGCTTTTGTTCGGATGTTCCCGCGGATTGTTCTTCGCTTCTCCGGTGTTGCTCGCGGCGGTCCCGGGATTGTGGTGGTTACGAAAAAGATTTCGGGGGCCGGCCCTTGTAGCTAGCGCTATCGTGCTTTACTACTTCCTCTTCAACGCATCGTTTTACTGGTGGAAAGCCGGCCTGGCCTTCGGCCCGCGCTACGCTGGAGCGGCGATCCCAATGTTAGGCCTCGGGCTCGCCGTGGCTTGGACGCACGCCTCGCTCCCCTGGCGACGGGCGCTGATCGCGCTGGCATGCTGCAGCCTCATGATCACCGTGATGGTCGTCTCCACTTCGTCCGAGCTAGCCATGCAGGGCAGTTGCCCCATCGTGCATTCCTCGTGGCCGGCATTCTGGGCAGGCCAGATGGCCACCAATCGCGAGTCGATGCTGTTGTCGAGCGAATCAGCCGGAGGCCACGGGGCATTCAACCTCGGGCAGTTGATGGGGCTGCGCGGTCTTGCCACCCTGATCCCGCTCCTCGTCATGTGGGCAGTCGCAGTTAGGGTATGGCGAGGCCTTCGTCGCGAAAGTTGAGTAGGCTCAGGAACCGATAATGGGGGGACAGCCGCCATGGCGGTCCAGCCGCGCAGCGGCGAACGAAGGGGCTCACCGATCCCTCCGCATCATCCTCGCGATCGCCACATCCAATCAGATGTAAGATAAAGATTCCGCCTCAACGCGGTTAGAATTCATCATAATGAGGTTCTTATGGCGCACATGGTTCATTGCGTGAAGTTCAACAAAGAAATGCCCGGCCTTGATGAGCCCCCATTCGACAACGAACTCGGCCAGAAGGTCTACGACAACGTCTCCCAGGAAGCATGGCGGATGTGGATGGAGCACTGCAAGATGCTGCTCAATGAGTACCGTCTGAATCCGGCGCGCCGGGAGGATCAAGAGGTGATCGTCAAGCAGTTGGAAATGTTTTTCTTCGGGGAAGGCTCAGCTAAGCCCAAAGAATACGTGCCCCCGGCGCAGTAATCTCGCTCTCACTCACACTCTGGCCTGCCCATCTGTGATCCGAGAAATGGCGCCGCGCCCGCGAACAATGCCAGCGCGGGGAAAACAAACCAACCCACCGATGCCAATGCCAGCGTCTGGACCGGGATTGCAACGAAGGTCTGTGGAAAGCACAGGAAAATGAGCTTGAGCACGAACAGGGTAGCGAACCACACGGCGGAGGGAGCGACCGCCGCCATGACGCGCGTGGCGCACGAACCCTCCCCACGCTTCGCTAAAAGTGCCGCTGTGGCGCCGCATATGGGGAGCACAAGCAGCCAAGGCCCGACAACCAGCGGAATGAGATCCACCCGATCCACTCGCACATTCACCCACCCGAGCCAGCCACAGATGTTGATCAGGGCCGACGTGAGCAACAAGTTCACGAACATCGGGATCCATAAACTCTGCGTGCGGTTCATTCCACCCTCCTCCAGTTTCGCGGTCTGAATGGCGTGACCGAATTTGCGCCAGCGAATGCCGGAGAGGTCGAGAGCCTGGGGACCGTCCTCGACGCGCGATTCTTCCCTTTCCCAGTCTTCGAGATGGGACGCAAGTTCTGCGATCACTTCGTCTTTGGTCTCCGGCGGCAAATCAAGGCCCGCCAGGTGTTCGCGTATTTCTTTCTCCCAGTTACGCATGGCTGACTCCTGCGAGGGTATCGAGCGCGTGGAAGAAGGAACGCCACTCTTCGCGGAGGGGACCGAGTTGGCGTCGTCCGGTTGGAGTGAGCCGGTAGTAGCGGCGATCGCGCCCGGCAGTGTTGGCTTCCCAGTGAGCCTCCACCCATCCGCGCTTTTCCATTTCGTACAGCAGCGGGTACAGGGAGGCGAGCGTGAACTTCAGCGCATCCCCGGTCCGCTCCCCGATTTGCTTAGCGATCTCGAATCCGTACAGCGATTCTTCTGCGAGCAGTGACAGAATGGCTAATTCAGCGCTGCCCCGGGCGATTTTTGAGCGAATGCGTTTCGTCATAGCTATATCGGAACCCTATGTTGCAAGTGTAGGAATCCTACATAGGGAAGAAAAGTTACGAAGGTGCAAGGCGGGGGATAGGTGGGGACTACCGCCCCAGGCTGTCCGCAGAGCAGTTCCGCTGGTTTTCTGCAAGTTCCAGCCCGCCCACCGTTCTTTGTTCGAACAGGGGAGGGGCGCCTATGGCACAACCGAAAGGTTTCACTCTGCTGGAGTTGATGATCGTGGTCGTACTGATTCTGGTGATCGCGGCAATCGCAATTCCCAGCATGCGTGAGGCGCAGATTCATGCCAACGAGGCTTCCGCCGTGGGTTCGATAAGGGCCATCAATCAGGTTGAAGTGCAATACGAGGCGACCTACGGAGGTTATGCGGAGTCCTTATCCAACCTGGGTGGCGTCGATCCTTGCACAAAGTCCGCCGAGACAGCCTGTTTGCTCGATCAAAGTCTCGCCGGCGGAACGAAGTCGGGCTATCGATTTGTAGCCGTAGGGGGCAGTCCTTCGGGCGGCTTGAACACAAGCTACGTTGCGGGCGCCGCGCCAGAGGTCTTTGATCGGACGGGGAAACGCCTGTTCTGCTCGACTGACAAAAACGTAATCCGCACCGACCTTAATACAGCCGGCAGTACGATTCCTCCCGGCGTCGAGCAATGCGCGAGCTTCAGCGCGCTAAAGTAAGTGATCGCAGCGCGGCCGTCCCTGGCGGCTGTGGGAGCGGTGTCTCGTCGCCGTCTCTACCGCTTTAGCCCATCCACGAACCCCCAATTCCCAATTTCACCTCTGTTACTCGATAGTTACCGATGCACCAATATTGATGCAATCTTCATCACCCCGTAACAATCGGCTGTTAGAACCAAACCATGGATCCGCAGGCGTACAACACGCTGATCCTCTCAGACCTGCACCTCGGCTCTGACACGAGTCACGCGCGGGAAGCGACCCAGTTGCTCAAAACGACTTCTTTCCAGCGGCTGATCCTGCTGGGCGACATCTTTGCCGACCTTAACTTTGCGCGCCTCACCAAGGATCACTGGAAGTTCCTCGGCTACATTCGCAAGCTGTCGAATCCGAAGCGCGGCATTGAAGTCGTTTGGGTGGAGGGCAATCACGACCACGGCCTCGCCAACATCATGTCGCACCTGGTCGGCGTGCGCGTATACCAGCACTACGAGTGGGACTATCGCGGCCTGCGCCACATGGCAATTCACGGCCACCAGTTTGACGGATTCCAGGTTAACAGCCTACGGCTGAGCCGGTTGGGCACATCACTGTATCTGCAGCTGCAGAAGCTTGATTTCAAGAGCAAGCCGATCGCGCGCCTGATCGACCGCCTGAATACGCGCTGGCTGCGCATGTCAACCAAGGTCTCGTCGGGTGCAATCGCTTTTGCCAGGTACCACAAAGCCGAGCGAATTTTCTGCGGACACACACACCAAGCAACACACATCGAGAAAGATGGCATCTGCTACTACAACGCTGGAGGATGGGTCGATTCCCGGCTCACTTATTTGACGATCGACGACACGGGGGTTCACATCCATGATTTCGACAAGCATGAATACACCGAACGAGCTGACCATCGTGATTCCGGCGAAAAACGAGGCGAAGCTGATTCCACGTTTGCTGACCTCGCTGACCAATCAGGACTACTCGAAGATGTCGAGTACGAGAGTGTTGGTCGCTGACGCGAATTCCACGGATGGCACTCCGGAAATCGTCATGAGCTTTCGCGATCGCCTCAACATCGGCGTCGTCCGCGGTGGCATGCCCTCGTTTGGGCGAAACCAGGGAGCGGTACAAGCCGACACGCCCTACGTTCTCTTCCTCGATGCGGATGTTGAATTGGCCGACCCGTCACTCATTCGTTGTTGCGTGGAAAAGGCGCAACGGGAGCAACTGCACTGCCTGACCACTAATATCGTGTGCAAAGACGGAAGCTGGATCGACAAGCTCTTTTACGCCGGTAACGATCTCTTTCAATATCTGTCATACCTGCACCGCCCTTTCGCGACCGGGATGTTCATGCTTTTCGACCGGAAAAAGTTCTGGCAGCTGGGCGGATTCAACGAAAAGATTCTCTTCGCCGAGGACTACCGCCTCAGCCAGCAAGTCGACCGCAAGCGTTTCGCCATCGTCCGCGGCGGTGTCTATACCACCAATCGCCGCTTCCAGCGGATGGGGCACTTGAAAGTAGGGTGGCTCTTCTTGAAGACCGCCATGAATTACGGGAATGAGAAGTACTTCCTGCGCGACCACAAGTATTGGTCCAACAAGGCAGACAGCCTGCCGCCCGCCTAGGTTCTGCAGTTTGGTTTTGTTGTGGCCACGGAAGACAGGGTTCCGCCAACCAGCTGAACCCTGTTCGCTTTTCAGGATATCTCAGAATCGCAGCACAACTCCCGTCGACAGTCTCACATTGTTCTGTGCGGTATTGAACAGATGGCTGTGCACGTAGTCTCCCTGGAACCGCCATGCCACCAACTTGATCAACTTATAGTCCAGTCCGCCTCCGACCGCTGTGGCAAACGAGGTGTCGGATCCTATCGTGTGGGCGTTGACGTGCGCCGCTCCGATCATCACTTCCGCAAATGGCCGGATCTTTCCTGCTGATACCGATACGCGCGGGCCAAACAGGTAATTGTGCTGCGAAACGTCGGCATTGAAGATCACGCAATCCAAGATCGGCACGGTGCAAACCGTGAAGTTCTCCGAACCGTAGTGGCCGCTGAAGTCTCCGACCATGCCGATGAACGGCAGAACTTTTCCTTCGACCGACCCTTCCCATCCATTCAGGCTGCTGCGGCCGCCTGTCAGGTTCGTGTTGTAGTAGGAGTATCCGAAGAAGAGATTCCCTGAAGTTGGAATCTGCGCTGCCACGACTTCTGCGAGAAACAGGATCAGAGCGACAACCGCAAGTTTGCTCATACACTTTCCACCTGATTAAGACTCTGCCCTAAAAGCGGAACACGACTCCCGTCGAGAGCAGTAGATTGTCTTGAGTTGTACTGTAGAAGCGAGTCTGCAGATAGTCGGCTTCAAGGCGTACCGCGATAAGTTTGATCAGCCGATAATCCAATCCGCCGCCAATCGCCGTCGCAAACGAAGTGTTCGCGGTACTCGGGAAGTCTCCCCCATTATGGACATGCGCCAGCCCGATCATCGCCTCTGCAAACGGAGTGAAATTTCCCACGGGAATCGACAAACGGGGCCCAAACAGCACCTCCCACTCATGTCCCGTGACATTGACCTTCACCGGGCCGCCGGGCGGCAATTCAGTGAAGCTCTGGGAACCGTAGTGACTGGCGAAATCGGTCACGATTCCCAGGTGAGGGAATACCTTGCCTTCGAGAGATGCCTCCCAACCGTTCAGATTGGGACGACTCAGGTTCGAGTTAAGTCCGGCCCAATTGGTGTTTTCGAAGGAATACCCGACGAAGATGTTTCCTGACTGGGCCGCCGCGAAACTCACCAGCAAAAATACGCCCAGACCTATGCAGGCAATCTTGCGCATGAAACTTTCCTCCTCCCCTTTACGTAACCCTATAAAGAGCACGAGGTTTTGATGCGGAAAGGAGAATAGCGGATCACTCAATTGGTCCATCCAGAGGGAAACGGCTGTGCTAAAAGCGCCAGACAATACCGGTAGAAGCGCGGTAGTCGTTTTGATAAGCGCTGGCGTAATGCGAATGCATGTAGTCGCCTTGCAGGCGCCACGAGAAGTTCTTGAACCATAGCTTGTAGTCTGCGCCTCCTCCGACGTCAATGAGTAGTGGCCGGTAAGTCAGTCCGCTCGAATGGAGGTCACGCAGACCGGCCATCGCATGAATGAACGGCCGCCACTTTCCCATGTTGGTCGAGAGCCGCGGGCCCCCGGCGATGTCGTATTCGGTTTCGCCGCGCCGGTAAAGGCCGGCCCCTTCCGCCACCAGGCCGATGTGAGGAAAGCGGACGAATGGAAGCGCCTCAAACGATGCGTTCCATCCTTTGTAGCTCTGCTGGTTCGTGACATTCGTCAGTTGCGCGTAGGAAACTCCGCCATAGACGTTTCCACTAGGAAGGAGTCCGTTGAACTGTGCCGACATCGGAAGGGAACACAAAAATAAGGCCGCGAAGGCCAGCACAGCGGCAGCGGTTTTTGGCACGAAACATTTCCTCCCCGGCCGGCAGGCCGGCAAAAATGTATTTTAGGCAACGAAATCCGTTAGATGCAGTGTACCGGATGCACAAGATGTATCGCCTCACAAAATTTGTCGTGCAGAGGCCTGGTTTTTGGCCGCGGAATGCTCCGCAGCAGTCGCCGCGAGGCTCTGGAATCGGCGAAAATTTACCGGATTTTCATGGTGCCAAAACCATTTGAGTCACGTCTATTGACTAACATGGAAAATATGAACATCAACTGCGAATCATGGAAATATTCATTGGGGCCTGCGCTATTTTCGCGGGACAAGGAGTCGAAGTTGAAACTCAGTGTGGAAGCACGAAATCATGGGGACGTTGTCATTGTGCACTGCCAGGGCCGCATCGTGTATCGCGATGAGGCCGCGGCGCTCTCGCGCGTGGTCGGCGAAGTCCTGGGTAACGGAAGCAAACTGGTGCTTGATCTGGCCGGTGTAAGTTCGATCGACAGTGCGGGCATCGGAGAACTGGCGCTGCTGCAAACCTGGGCGCAGGACCGGAACGCGGAACTGAAATGTGCAGGCCCGAGCACGGTAGTCCGAACGCTGTTAGAACTGACCAATCTGGATTCCGTCCTCGACGTGCATCCTACAGTAGACTCCGCGCTGGAATCGTTCCACGAGATGAACGTCTGACTTTGCTTGTGTAGGGGCGGACGGCTTCGTCCGCCCCGCGAGCAAAGCGAGCGTGTGACAGCAGAAGGCTCCGCAGTTCGCGTCCGGCAGAACGCCCTCCTCCGGCATCTTGGTTTCAGCCAAGCACTCTGAATTGCGCTTCGCGCAACCCCGGACGAGGCGTCCGGGGCTACACAATCTAGTTCTCCCTCTGAAATCGGTAGTGGCCTTTGCGCTCCAGCGCCATAGCTTCAGCCACTTTCAAAAACGCTCTCCCCGCGTGCGACAGATTTGCTCCCTTCCGGTAAATCAGCCTGAGCTTCCGTTTCAGCTGTAACTCACGCACCGGAATCCTTACTAGCTCCCCGCGCGCGATCTCGGCCTCGACGCTGATCTCCGGCACCAGCGCTACTCCGTTTCCCATCGCCACAAACTGTTTGATCGCCTGCAGGGTCGGCAATTCCAGATCCATGTGCAGCGGCGTCTTGTGGCTCTTGAACAGTTGAATCACTTTTTCCCGATAGGGAGAAGATACGATATGCGCGACAAATGACTCGGCTCCGAGCTGCCTTATGCTCACCTGCCGGGCCGACGCCAGCGGATGCCTGGGCGGAACCACAAAGGCCAACTCGTCAAGATAGACCACCACCGAATGCAGATTCGCTTCCTGGGGCTCGTACGAAAGCACGCCGAATTCGACCCCGTGCCGCACAACGTCATCGGGAATGTGGCTGCCCAACGCGCGCTCTACCGTGATCTTGATCATCGGATGCAGCCGCCTGAATTCTGCCATCACGGGAAGCAGGTAAAGCACGGTAAACTCGTTGGCCGCAATTACGAGTTTTCCTTTTTGCAGCTCGCGTAATTCGGAAAGGGATTCCGCAGCCTCGCCGCGGAGATTGATCAGCTTTTCCGCGTATTCATAAAGAACCTTGCCGGCATCGGTCAGCACGCCCTCGCGCGAAGACCGGTCGAACAGCGCCTCCCCGAGTTCGTCCTCGAGCTTGCGAATCGTTTGGCTCACCGCCGACTGCGTGCGAAACAATTTGTCCGCGGCACGGGAGAATCGGTGTTCGCGCGCAACAGCGAGAAACACTTCCAGTTGAGAGAGTTCCACCGCGCCTCCATAATGGAGTTTTGCAAACTATTAGATATACTTATAGTACAACTGTTACTAATGGTTGTTCAATAAATATAAGTTTTGCTTCTATCTTCAATGTCCGTACCATAGAGAGATCAGGCAAAAGGGCAGGCCTCAACCGGTCCGCCTGTCGTATGGGCGAATTGCCCACGGTCAGCCGGCACGCCCGGCGCTTCAGGAAATAATTATGGACAAAGCGCGAGTTACCGTTTTCGACACGACCCTTCGAGATGGCGAGCAATCGCCCGGCTGCAGCATGAATCAGCAGGAAAAGCTTCGGCTGGCGCATCAGCTCGACCGCCTCGGGGTAGACGTTATTGAAGCCGGCTTTCCCATCGCCTCGGAGGGCGACTTCGAGTCGGTGCGGGCCATCGCAGAAGTGGTCCGCCGTCCCATCATCGCGGGCCTGGCGCGTGCTTGCCGTCCTGACATCGAGCGGGCATGGGAGGCGCTGGGGCAAGCCGCGCGTCCCCGGATTCACGTGTTCCTCGCGACCTCTGACATCCACCTGCAATACAAGCTGCGCCTGTCACGCGACCAGTGCGTCGTCCAGGCTCGCGAGGCCATTCGCCTCGCCAAGTCGCTGTGTGACGACGTCGAGTTTTCGCCCGAAGACGCCACGCGTACCGATCCCGATTTTCTTTGCCGCGTGCTCGATGCCGTCGTCGAAGCCGGCGCCACCACGCTGAACATTCCTGACACTGTCGGATACACAGTGCCCTCGGAATTTGGCGAGTTGATCGCCATGATCCGCCGGTGCGTGAAGGGAATGGAGCACGTCACCATCTCTGCTCACTGTCACAACGATCTCGGCATGGCCGTCGCGAATGCTCTGGCCGCCGTCTCCGCGGGAGCTCGACAAGTCGAGTGCACCATCAACGGCATCGGCGAGCGTGCAGGCAATGCCTCTCTCGAAGAAATTGTCATGGCGATGCATGTTCGCCCCGATCGTTACCCGTACGAGACCGGTGTCGTAAGCGAGCATATTTTCGCCGCCAGCCAGATGCTGAGCGAGATTACCGGCGTCCCGGTGCAGCCCAACAAGGCCATTACCGGGCGCAACGCTTTCGCCCACGAGGCCGGCATTCACCAGGACGGCGTCCTGAAGAATCCGCTGACTTACGAGATCATGACGCCGAAATCGGTCGGCGTCCCAGATTCCAAGCTGGTCCTAGGCAAGCACTCCGGACGTCACGCGCTCAGCATGCGCTGCGAGCAACTTGGATATCAGTTCGATCGCCTCGCGCTCGACGATATTTACCGCCGCTTTGTCCGCCTCGCGGACAAAATCAAACATGTCGAAGACCATCATCTGCTCGAACTGATACGCGACACCCACAAGCCCACGATGTCGGCGACGCCGCTGATCGAGCCCGTCGTCCCGGCCACGAACGCGGCGGTGGTAAATGCTTCGTCGCTTGAGCCTGCCAGACCAGCGCCAGAGACCAACCCATTCGGCGTGCCCCTACCCGTGCAGCCGGATTCACAACACGAGCAGACCCAGCAAGAAGACTACCTCTGGGGAGTGTAGGGAATTGAGCCATTGTGTGATTGTGTGATGTGTGGATTGAAAGATGAGAGCCGCCGGCTGGCGGCTTTCTTCTTGAGCGCTTAGAATTACCATTCGCAAAATCACCCGATCAAAAAATCGCTCAATCACTCAATTCCCAATGCTCTTACATATCACTGTTCTTCCTGGCGATGGCATCGGTCCCGAGGTCACTGAACCCGCTGTTCTGGTACTGCAGGCCGTGGCAGATCGCTTCGGTCACCAACTGCAGCTTCAGCAAAAGCTGATCGGCGGTGCCGCGCTGAAAGCCACGAACGATCCCTTACCCGCCGACACCGTGCAGGCCTGTCTGTCTTCATCCGCGGTGCTGTTAGGAGCCGTGGGAAGTCCCGAGTTCGACAAGAATCCCGGTCATCTACGCCCCGAGGCTGGACTGCTGCGCATCCGTCGTGAGCTGGGCGCCTACGCCAACTTGCGCCCGGCAGTCTTCTTTCCCGCACTAGAAGATTCCTCTCCGCTGCGCGCCGAGATCGTCCGCGGCACCGACATCATGATCGTCCGCGAACTGCTGGGCGGAGCCTACTTCGGCCAGCCCCGCTCCATCGAAGGAGAGCCGGGCGCGCGCGTTGCGGTCAATACAATGCGTTATGCCGAACACGAGGTTGAGCGCATCGCGCGCGTGGCGTTCGATCTCGCGATGAAGCGCAAGAAAAACGTTCTCTCCGTCGACAAAGCAAACGTTCTGGAATGCTCACGCCTCTGGCGCGACGTAGTCACGCGCATTGGCAAAGATTATCCCGAGGTGAAGCTGGGCCATCAATATGTCGACTCTGCGGCCATGCTACTAGTCCAGCGGCCCACGGATTTCGATGTCGTCCTGACCGAGAACATGTTCGGCGACATCTTGTCAGACCAGGCAGGAGGCGTCGTTGGGTCGCTAGGCCTGCTGGCGTCGGCGAGCATTGGCGGCAAGGTAGGACTCTACGAACCGGTCCACGGATCCGCCCCAGATATTGCAGGCAAAGGAATCGCCAACCCGCTAGGAGCAATTTTGTCGGCAGCGATGTTGTTACGTCACTCGCTCCATCTGGAGCGAGAAGCGTCGTCGATCGAGCAGGCGGTCTCGGCAGTCTTGTCGCAAGGCGCGCGCACGGCCGATCTGGCGGGCAAGACGCATCCGCAGATCTCAACCGCCGAAATGGGTAGCCGGGTCGTCAGAGCCGTAAAGGAAATGAAGTAGTGGAGGGGTTTCCTGCGTGGACCTGCGTGCCCTTAGTGGTTCCTGATTTTGGTCGGGGTCTCCCGAAGTGCTGCGGCCTCAGGACGGGCTGCCACACCGGCCGCGTCATACTCTCCGTTCAAGGAATACCACCGCACGCGCAACATTTCCTGAAACATGCGAGCTCCGTCGATCACGGGATTAATTCGCGCCCCACCGCTGTGTCCCCAAAGAACGGGAACCTCCTCCACCTTAAATCCCAACTTGCGCGCGAGAAACAGAATCTCCGGATCAAATCCCCAACGCTCGATCCTCTGCAGCGGAAAGATAGCCTGTGCCGCCGCCCGCTTGAATGCCTTGAACCCGCACTGAGTATCTGCGAACTGCAGCCCGAGGGAGACTCGCAACATCAGGTTGAAGATGCGACCGAAAAGTTGCCGATGCAGCGGTTGCCGCTCCGTCTGCGTCTCGGCCCGCAGCCAGCGCGAGCCAATCGCAATGTCAGCCCCTGCGTCGAGCGCACCCAGTAGTCTCGGAGCCTCTTCAATCGGTGCTGACAAGTCTGCGTCGGTGAACAGAATGATCCGCCCCAGGGCATTCAATACGCCGTTGCGCACGCTGTATCCCTTGCCGCGGTTGCCGGGATTCTCCAGCAGTTTCACGATGGGGTCCTTCGCCATGGCGTGCAAAACGATCTCCGCCGTGTTGTCCCGGGACCCGTCATTCACCACGATAACTTCGGCATCCCATCGTTGCACGTGCACATAGGTGAGAACTTTCTCAAGGCTGGCGCCCAGGCGAGCGCTCTCGTTGTAAGCAGGAATGACGATGCTGTAAGTCGGAGGCAAGTAGGCTCTCAGTTCGAAACGTGAAGCTTAGTTGCGATTGGATGCTCTGGTTCCGGCTTGCCCATTGTACGTTGCCCGATGCCCCTTTCGAAAATCAGAAATTTCCGCAAAAACGGCGGGGAAACTATGTATTCGCGGAGTCGAGAATGGAAGAAGAAAGCTAAATATCGCCAATTGTCTGCTGGATACTGGTACTGGCAACTGCCCTACGCCACCTGCCGCTTCTGCTCCAGCATCGAGAAATACTCCGCCACCAATTCCACGTCCCACAGTCCCCGCGCGGCCTCCTCGCGCATGGTCTCGGCCGCCGCTTCGTGGGTGAGGGCCGCTTTGTAGGAGCGAGCGGTCCGCAGGGCGTCATAAACGTCCACAACTTGCAGCACTCGCGGTAGCACAGGAATCTCCGATGCCATGAGCCCGTCAGGATATCCCGACCCATCCGAATGCTCATGATGGTGCCGAATAATCGGCAGTACCAGTCGGAGCGAGTGCAAAGGCTTGCAGATATTTTCCCCAGTTATGGGATGGAGCTTCATGACCTCCCACTCCGCTGGGGTCAGATCGCTCCCTTTCTTCAAAATCTCGTCCGGCACCGCGATTTTGCCCAGATCGTGCAGATAACCGCCCCGTTTCAGCGCAAGAATCGAATCCTCATCCATCCCGAGATGCCGTCCGAGATCGGAGGCATGCACCGCCAGCCGCTCGCAATGTCCTTCGGTATAGGGGTCACGGCCTTCCACAATCAGCCCCAGCGTGCACAGGACCGAATCGGCCGTCTCCAGTTCGTCGGTAAACTCTTTCAGCCGCAGCAGCGACTTCACGCGGGCAATCAGCTCTTCGGCGAGCACCGGCTTGTTCAGAAAATCATCGGCGCCAGCCTCAATTCCGCGCACTTTGTCGCTGCTGTCGCTCAGCCCGGTAATCAGAACAAAAGGAATCAGCCGCGTCGCGGGATTCTCTTTCAGGCTGCGGCACAAGTCATAACCAGACTTGCCCGGCATCATCACGTCAGAAAGAATCAGATCGGGAGCCTGACGCCGCACCTCCGCCTCGGCCTGGTCTGCGTTCGAGGCAGTGACCACGCTGTATCCGCGAATCGTCAGCAACTGGCTCATGAGGCCAGCGATGCTGGGCTGATCGTCAACGACCAGAATCCGCGGCGCGCGTCGCCTTGGTAGTAAATCTCCCATTGTTTGATAAGAAGCCGCTTCCTCCCCCGCAGTTGTCCGTGCGGTCGGACCCCGGGTACGCGAGGAGGGAAAGCTGTTCATACTGAAAATCGTTTTTCTAGCCTAATCTTACCGCCATTTTCCACTTTTCGGGGGTGGGTGTCGAGTTTTCGAAACCCACCCGCCTTTTTTGAACTTACCCGCTCTTCCCGGATCGGAACTCCTCGATCAAGAATGTGACCCCAAACCTTGCGGCCGACACACTCCTGCATCTACTCTCCCCCTATGGGCTGCAATCGTATAACCAACTGTTGGGCTGCCTTACTCGTGCTCCTTCTTCTGACCTCATCATCGCTCGCTGCCACAAAACCTCACGTCATCTCCTTCGGGAAATGGATGCCGGTGCAGTGGATGGTCGGTACGAACGGGGACGACAAGCAGGTGAGCATCAAGATCCGCGCATTGGTGGTAGATGCCCGAATGAGGGAATACGTGCTGGGGTCGCCTCACGAGGTTACAGAACGACTGTTTGTGGTGCGCCGCGTCTTTCGGGTGAATGATGCCCTCCCTGCAGATGCGGCACCGAAGTGGCAAGGGCAACGCGCCGGCTGGCTGACGGTAGACAGGCTGACGGGACGCATCTCGGCGGTAAACCTGCCGGAGTTTGACGTGGTGTATTCGGCTTCGAGTTGGCATTGCGATTACGTTGCCTACTGTGGCGTTTCTGACGATGGGAAGAAGACGTTCGCGATCGTAGCCCAACTGAACCGCAAGAAGCTTGTGCTGAAGAAGCCTCTTTTGCGAGTCCTGCCCGACGGCGCTGGCCCGGACTCCGCCTGCTCCGTGCCCGTCTGGCAGCGATCCCCAATCCGAGTTAGCTTCGAAGCCCCAGGCTCCGACAAGCAGACCTTCGCCATCCGCGGTCACATTGCGGACATAGTGAATGATGATGAGGAGGACGAGGAAGCAGGCAAATAATTGATTGCAGATTTGAGAGTTAAGATTTCAGATTGAAAAACTCCGGACGGTGAGATAGGAGCAATAGCGACAGGAGCAATTCTAGATCGCCATGCCTTCGCGAAGTCATGCCGATGTCACCTCACCATGTCATAGACTCGCGATGTTGTTCTTTCACGACCTTAAGCAACGCTGAAAGCGGAAGTGCGTAGTCGAGATGCTGCACAATGCATGCACTTTTGGCTTTCCCATCCACAACATCGAAGCTTCTCCGGTCGTACGGTCCCTCATGGCGGCTGCGCCGCCATGCCGGATGACATCGCCAGCCGAGGAATCTGCAATCTCAAATCTGCAGTCTTACTTCTAACTTCCTACTTCTGAGTGCCTTCAGTCCCCCGCCGCCTCCACCGCCGCCATCTCCTCAGATACCGGTTTCTCCCTCACCTTCGCGCTAGTAACCAGGATGACCGACACCACCACGATCGCGCTCCCCGCCAGAATGAAACGGTCTACCTTCTCATGCAACACGAGCCATCCCAGGAAAACCGCGACCACAGGATTCACATACGCATACGTCGATACCTTCGAAGTCGGCACATGCTCCAGTAACCAGATGTAGGCGGTGTATCCAATCCACGATCCGCAAACGATCAGATATCCCACCGCCGCCAGACTGCGCGGCGCCCATGAAGCGTGTTTTAGATCGCCATTCCAGAGCGCGAAGAGCAGATTCCCCGCGCCCGCCGCTGTGACCTGCCACGCCGTAGCACCGAATACATCCATCCCTGACTGCCACTTTTTCGACAGCACCGAACCCAGCGCCCAACTGAACGACCCGCCAATCAGACTGACCGACGCGATAAGCTCCCGTCGTCCCATACTGCCCGCCTGCAGGTCGGGCCATACCAACACGAACAATCCGACGATCCCTAGCGCCAGCCCAGCTTTGCCGCGTCCCGAAATGTGATGATCGCCCAGCAGCAGCGAATCAAGTACCAGAAACCATAGTGGCGTAATCGCGATGATCAGCGCCGATAGCCCCGACGACACTGTCAGCTCTGCATACGACAGCGTCAGGTTCCCACCCATCAGCAGCAGCAATCCCACAATCGCCGACAATGCAATCTGCCGCGGCGAATACCGAATCCTGTGCCCGGTCGCCGCGCACACCGCTAGCATCACCAGTCCTGCCACCGAGAACCGCAGCCCGCACATCAATGCAGGCGGGATCGTCTGCACTGCAATATCGATCCCCAGGTACGTCGAGCCCCAGAACAGGTACACGAGTCCGAAGGCGAGAATTACCATCCACCGGCTTGGGCGTTGAGCAGACTGCATTGGTTTTAGGGCGACAGGGGACTTACAACATATCAGACGAGCGCAAGCCGAAATTAGATTCTAAAGTTCAGAGATGGAGTCGATCAGTGCAATTGAGTGCAATACTGACATTCAGAAAGCTGATACGGGTCACCATTCACAGTGTGGCTGCGGGTCCGCTAGGGACGTTTGAGACGGCGCGGCTGCCAGGTAAAACCAGCAAAATTGAAGCGGAGAGAGAACCGAACATAGGCTTCGCCCAAAGCTGGACGTCACAATTCTGGTCCCGACTCTCTTCTTGACAATCCCTACAGGAGCGCGCATTGTGCTGAGGTACGTCGCAACGTACTCACCAGAGTCATCCGCAGAAAGCCGATTCTGTCTGAGCAGGCCCTTCCGGCTCTTCGGCGCAGTCCACGAACAAGCTCGTGCCCAATCCCTCGTGGATTTAGAAGGAGATCGCCATGCGGAGTTCACGCACAATTGAAAACTCACTTCACAATCGCAGAGGTCTCTTTCGGTTTTTCGGAGTCCTCACGGTTTTGATGAGCCTCGCTGCTCTGGCGCAAATAAATGGAGCAGGGCCTGCCTATGCGAAAGCGCACACCGTGTCCGCGCTGCCGGGTGCCGATAACGGTGGGCACGTTTCTGGAATCCGCGTGAAGACTGTTGCTTCGGTCACTCACTCCGACACGCCTGTTCAAAGAGTGAGCATCGTGGAAAGCTATGGAAGGGTTCCACTCGCCTTTGAAGCCAACCAGGGCCAAACCGACCCACAGGTCAAGTTCGTCTCGCGGGGTCCGGGGTACGGCCTGTTTCTAACAACAAGCGAGGCGGTTCTGACTCTACGCAGAGCTTCCAGGCGTGAACCTAGCTCACCCAGGGCGAAAGCTTCGCTGCAAGACGAAAAATCTGCCGTGCTCCACATGAAACTGGTGGGCGCCAATGCCACCGCAACTCAGGTCTCTGGGAAAGATGAGTTATCCAGTAAGAGCAACTACTTCATTGGTAACGATCCTAAAAAATGGCGCACCAACGTTCGGCAATATGCAAAAGTGCGTTACGCAAACCTCTACCCCGGCGTGGATCTCGTGTACTACGGCAATCAGCGAGAACTGGAATACGATTTCGTGCTGCACCCTGGAGCGGATCCTGAAACGATTCGACTGAGAATCGAAGGGGCGAGCAAACTTCGGCTTGCTTCCGGCGACCTGGTGCTGGGCAGCCCGGGAGGCGATGTTCGCCTGCGCAGGCCCTTTGCCTACCAGGAGATGAATGGGACAAAGAAGGAAATTCGGAGCCACTACGTAATGAGGGGTGAGCACGAGGTAGGTTTCCGTATCGGCTCGTACGATCGCAGCCAGCCGCTAATCATCGATCCCGTACTGGCCTACTCCACCTACTTGGGCGGGAGTGCAGACGAGGCCGCGTTGGACATTGCCGTGGATTCGGCGGGCAACGCTTATGTGACTGGATTCACGACCTCCATTGACTTTCCTACCGCGAATCCCTTCCAGTCCACTTATGGAGGTGGTTCGTCCGATGTCTATGTAACCAAGATCAATGCCACCGGTAGCGCGCTCGGCTACTCGACGTACCTCGGCGGGAGTTCGGACTTCGACGTGGGTCAAAGCATCGCAGTGGATTCGGTTGGGAGCGTCTATGTGACTGGGGCCACAGGCTCACCCGACTTTCCCACCGTCAATCCCATCCAGGCAACTAATCACGGGATACGCGACGCTTTTGTGACCAAGATCAGTCCCGACGGCAGCGCGCTTATTTACTCTACCTACCTCGGTGGGAGCGGCGATGACTACGGTTGGGGCATCGCAGTAGACTCGGCGGGCAACGCCCATGTGACCGGAGACACACCATCGCGCGACTTTCCTGTCTTTAAAGCCCTTCAACCTACGTTTCACGAAGGCGCTAATTTTAATACATTTGTGAGCGAGATCAATGCCGACGGCAGCGCGCTTATTTACTCCACTTACTGGGGTGGGAGCGGCGGCGAAGGCGGTTCCCGTGTTGCGGTGGACCCGGCGGGTAACACCTACATAGGCGGATACACGTTTTCGCCGGATTTTCCCACGGTAAATGCCATTCAGCCCATCTATGCTGGAAACGTGGATGCTTATCTTACCAAGCTCACTGCCGACGGTCAGACGGTCATCTATTCCACTTTCCTGGGAGGGAGCGGTTTCGAATACGGTTGGGACGTTGCAGTGGACTCGGCGGGCAACGCCTACATGACCGGGTTTACGCAGTCAACCGACTTTCCTACAGCACATGCTCTCCAGCCAACGAATCACGGTGGTAGCGATGCGTTTGTGGCCAAGATCAACGCCAGCGGCAACGCATTCGTCTTCTCCACCTACCTGGGCGGAAGTAACACGGACCAGGGAACTTCCATAGCAGCTGACTCAAGCGGTAATGCTTACGTGGGAGGGTACACAAAATCAACGAACTTTCCTACGGCCAGTGCCATCCAGCCAACGAATCACGGTGGTTTCGATGCGTTTGTGGCCAAGATCAGCGGCGACGGTAGCTCACTACTCTACTCCACCTACCTCGGTGGGACTGCGAACGAGAGCGAATTCGATGCTGGCTATCGGGATCTGGGCATCGCTGTGGATTCGGCGGGCAGTGCCTATGTGGCAGGGACGACAAAATCGGTGAACTTCCCGACCACTCCACTGGCGTTTCAGAAGGCGTTGAAAGGAGGTTCGGATGCCTTTGTGGCCAAGATTGCGAGTGGTGGGGTCTCGCTAACGACGTTGGCTTCTAGCCTCAACCCTTCCATCTACGGGCAGAAGGTTACTTGGACAGCGACGGTTACCTCCTCGGGCTCAGTCACGCCAACCGGCACAATCAAGTTCACATCGAGTGGCAACACGATTGGTTCGGCAACGCTCAATAGCAGCGGCGTGGCGACCCTAACCAGGTCAAATCTCATCGCCGCTACCTATCCGCTGAAGGCTGTGTACGCAGGCGACGCCGCTAATCTGGGCAGCACCTCCGCTGTGCTGAACCAGGTGGTGTTGGAGACGACGAGCAAGGCCAGGCTCACTTCGTCGCCGAACCCGTCCACACAAGGCCAGGTGGTGACTTTCACTGCGACGATTTCGTCGCCGACGGTGATACCAACAGGACCAGTTACATTCATGGCTGGAACGACCGTACTCGGTACAGCTCAACTGGGCGGCGGCAAAGCAAAACTGGTGATCTCGTCACTGCCCGTTGGCTCGACCAAGGTCACGGTGAAGTACAACGGAGACTCCAACATCGCCAAGAGTTCAGCTTCGGTTATCCAGACAGTGCAGTAAAGACGCGGTCACAGAATTTACGCGGACGTGTGCTTTCCAGTCACACGAATCTCGGGTATATCTCCGCTTTGAACACTTGAGGGTCGACGATCGTTTACCTAACCAAGGTGTTAACACTCAAAACCCCTTGCCGGGCTCACTGCGCCCCTTGGCAATTTGTTTACAGTCGAGCCATATCCAGCCCTCAATACAGTTGACCTTTCTTCATAAGAACTCTGGATTCATGCGGTTAGCAGGTGAGCCACTCTTGACCTGCCGTGCATTGCCAACGCCGGGAAGGCTGTACTAGAAGCGGGACTGCAAGGCATCTCGTCTCAAAATTGAGGCGTACTAAGAGGAGTCCCCATGCCTTCCCGCGCTTGCGCTCTGTCTCTCGCCAGCCTGCTTGCTGTTCTTGTGCTTCCAGGTTGCAACAACACCTTAAATCCCCTGTGTGGCAGTGCGAGGCCGACCCCGGTGATTGGGTCGCTCTCCCCCGCCGACGTGACGTTCTCCGAAGTGCAACAAGGAGTAACGATCACGGTGACTGGCAGCCAATTCGTTTCTTCGTCGCAAGTGGTGGTGAACACCACTCCGATCGCCGCCACCATTGTGAGCCCCCAGAAGTTGACCGTAAAACTCTCCCCTGCTGTCGTCTCGGGGCCGGGGTCGGTTAAGGTCATGGTGCAGACTCCCAGCGGGAACGCCGGAGATCTGGGATGCACCAGCGGAGGCAACAGCAGCGTACTCCTGTTGACTGTGAATTAAGCTCTGGCTGGGAAAGAAGACTGTCTGTCAGAAACCGAGTGCTCCGCGGGCGTGTTTGGGAGCCGCATCGTGTTCCTCGCTCCCAACCTCGAAGCTACATTCAGCATCCAGTCTGCGGCCATTTTCCTTTACGCGGGCTGAAATCAATTTGGGAGCCGAACATCGCAGAGTCACAGCTGAGTGGCAAACATGGAAGGCACGAACATGTGTATCTGCTCGTGATGACAATTCTCCTCGCCGCATCGATGGTGAGTTGCAGTGGTCAGGACTACGGCTTCCTGCAGCCGACGCCGGAAGACCTTTGCAAATGCATTCCCGTGGAGCCAGACATTCTGGATTATCGACATGCTGCCAAGCATGTCCCGATACCGAACTTCGCTCCGCAAGAAGTCTCGGTAGAGACCATCCTTACATGGCCTCAAGATATCTTCATTCCTCCCGACGCTCCGCGCAGCGGTCGCGAGCTTGAGGTCTTCCATATTGCCAATGCCTTTTTGCAGAAGGCAAGTGTGAACGCGCTCGATTGTGACGTCTCGATGGAGATTTCACAGACCGCCGACAAAAGCTCCTTGCGGATGATCGTGGAAACACCGGTCGACAGCGAATATTGCAGTGCTCGACAAACTCTGCAGGCACAACTCGGAAAGCATAACTTTCGCCTTGATTCGCAGCATGGAGGAGAACTTCCCCAGGCTTTACCCATCGACGTGGTAGGGATGGCATTCGAGGACTTCGAGCACGATCGCGGCCCGGTAGCGACTTTGTGGGAGATACATCCAGCCATCGTGACCATCCACTGATGTCCTAGGCAGGATTCCCGTCGCGCCCAAGTTGCGGTGCCAGGGCACTAATGCTCGCACTTTGGGACGCCGCCATTCAGACGTTTTAGCAGGCCCTTCGCTTCCTGCAGATCAGGATTGAATTCCAGTACCCGCAGGACATAATCGCGTGCACCATCGACCTGTCCGGCAGCGCACAGGGCCCGAGCGACATTCATTCCAATGGGGCTCTGGCCCGGGGCGCGCTGGAACGCCTGATTCCAGAGCCTGACGGCTTCACGGAGGTGTCCACGGCTGGCTTCGATGGCGCCTAGATTGGCCGCTGCGTCAATCAATGTGGAGTCAATGGCAAGAGCCTTCTGGTACAATTGTCGAGCGCGATCCATATCTCCCTTCTTCTGTGCGGAATATCCCAAGCTGGAGAGCAGCGCAGCATCATCGGGCGCTTTCTGAATTGCCACACTCGTCAGCCGCTCAGCCTGGGGAGCAGCCGCAGTCATTCCTCTTCCCACCAGTGTTTCCCAGGCGAGCGCGAGATCCCGCACGTCGTCGTCTTGTTTCTGGGCATCGGGAAAGCGAACCAATCGCGGCAAGGTCGGCTCGACGTTCGCACCCTCCAGGAGTTGAGGAGAGACTGCTGCCTGCCGCAAGATTCGGTGGTCGGTCACTTCGGTATGAGCAATGTCCCGACTCAGGGACGAAGCCATGTGGCAGGTGGTGCAGTCGGGTTTGTCCGCGTGATGCCCGGCCGCAAACTTGTTGCCATGACACGCCAGACACTTCTGCCGGTAATACGAAGCGCGTTCCGTGGCGGACGGTTCGTAGTGAGGATCGTGACAGCTGGTGCAGGCCATGGCGTTGCCGGACTTCTTCTGGCACATGCTTTCCGCCAGTGCCTCAAATTGACTGACGGCTCCGAGACCCGATGGTTGATCGTCTGCAAATACAAAGTAGTGGATGTAGTCGGAGAGCCGCTGCCCGGGGCGGAAGTTACGGATGTCACGCCCAGGTTGTTCAATGGCTACCTTCCCTTCGAGATGACACTGCATGCACACTGCATCACGCAACGCTGGTGCCAGTTTGGCAGGATTGACGATGGAACCGCCTTTGATGTGCGAGGCCCCGGGTCCATGGCACATTTCGCAAGTCACGCCGGAGGAAAAAGGAGGGTCCGGATAGCGGTTTTCCGTCCCCGGGATGGGAGCCTGAACTCCGCTGAAATGGCAGCGCAGACAACTCGTATAGGCGGGAAGATTTAGCGGAATTTGACTGGTGTTGCCATAAGCGGGCGCCATGTCCCATAAGTGCCGGTCCGCGTACCAGTTCACAGGAGACTCAAACAGAAATCCATCGACTGCGAACAGATAACTGACCCCGCGCCGTCCGGAGCCGATGTAATAGAGTAGCTGGCGTTTGCCTCGGGCCTCCGGATCATTCGGACGCTCGAAACTCAGCCAGACCTTCCCATCCTCCTTATAGACGCGGTAGTGCACGCCAGATTTTTGGTGCAAAAAATCGGCTGGGATGAAGTTGTCCGCGGCAGGACCACTGGCATGAGCCATGGATGTTTTCGCATAGGAATTGTAAACAGACAAATGGCAGGCCGCGCACGCCTCATTCCCGACATATCCGTTAAACTCGCGATTCGGAGCAACCAATATCTGCGCGAGCGATGCGATTGATGTGAACAGAAGCACGCCTGTCAAGCGAAGGAGAAACTCGCGACGCGTTACTAGAAATCGCCATAGGCATATCTGGAATGGAGCACGACAGCTTTCCGGTTTGCCTTGCGGCTGAAGACAGGCAGCCATCTTTATTTCTCAGAATGAAGTCGGCACGAGTGACCAATCAGTGAGCAGGGCGTTCCAGACCTGTGGTGAGACTTCGGTCTGAGACGGATTGGTTGTTCTGGGGTGTGTAATAGTGCGTAATAGTTTGTAAATTCAGCGCCAGAAGAGGGCGCCTCAAAGGTGGGGAACTCAAGATTGACTCGCCCGCTTCTGCCACGTAACATTTGGCGCCTGTAACCGTCCATCCAGTCACAGAGAGCAGTTTCGTCACTTGAAGCGGAGGTTTACTCATGCCATTTCGAAACGTTTTGAACCTTCTCTTGGTCGGAGTTCTTGTTGCTTGCACGGGGTCTCTGCCCTTAGCGGCGCAGTCGAATGCACCTTCGTCGAAAGCGACCTCGGCACCTGCGAAGCCGGCCGAAACGGCACAAGGGTACAACCAGCCACCCGAAAATATTTTGCATGTAATGCACGCGACCTCACCGCCGGATCCTTCGGTGAGCCCGACCCGCGACGCGATCCTGCTTGTGTCCTGGCAGGACTACCCTTCGATTTCTCGAGTGGCGACACCATTCTTGCGGCTGGCCGGAGTGCGCGTCGAGCCGGGCAATCACAGCAAGCACGACACTCCCGGCGGCTACGGCATCACTCGTTGCGCGCGTAGCTTCGAACTTGTACACGTCGCCGACGCTGCGCAAACCCACGTCGCGCTTCCCGCCGGTGCATGCCCGGGTGAACCCACGTGGGCCGCCGACGGAAAGCGTTTCGCCTTCGTGAACATAGCTCCTGAATCGGTCGAGCTGTGGACGGGTGATGCTAAGACCGGCGTAGTCCATCGGGTGTCCGGCGCCCGTCTCAACCCGATGCTCAATGACGAATTGCAATGGATGCCCGACCAGAAAACTCTTCTGGTCAAGCTGTTGCCCAAAGGGATGGGAGCGCCGCCGCCCGAGCCCATCATGCCGATTGGCCCGAGTATCCAGGAGACCGAAGGCGAGAAAGGTCAGAGCAGCACTTACGAAAACCGCGACACGCTCGGCAACACGCACGATGAGGATCTGTTCGACTATTACGCTGCCTCGCAGCTTGCTCTGGTCGATGCCGCTAGCTCCGCGATCACGCCCATCGGAAAGCCCGGTAATTACGAATCGCTCGATCCGGCTCCCGATGGTCATCACATCCTCGTCACCGCGATCCACAAGCCCTACTCATACGTTGTTACGTACGAGCGCTTCCCGAACGAAGTCGAAGTCTGGGACGTTTCCCAGCGCGCTCACGTTCTTACTCACACCATCGCGTCACGTCCCCTTGCAGATCGTGTTCCCATTCATGGCGTTCCGGTTGGCCCGCGCGATTTTTCCTGGCGCGCAACCGACCCGGCGACGCTCATCTATGCCGAAGCGCTCGACGGCGGTGACTGGAACGTGAATGTTCCGGCACGCGACAAGATCATGCTTCTGAAGGCGCCGTTCGACTCGCCCGCGGTCGAAATCACGCGCACCGAGCAGCGCTACACCGGCTTCGCCTGGAGCGAGCAACCCAGCGTCGCTCTGTTGGCTGAGTACGACAACAACCGGCACTGGAGAAAAGCCTTCGTCCTCAACGTGGATGATTTACAACAAAAGCCGCGCTTGCTCTGGGACCTCTCGACCGACGAGAGATACAAGAACCCGGGCACCACGGTAAAACGTCAGTTGCCTAACGGTTCCTGGGTCGTTCGTCAGGATGAGGATTCCGTCTATCTCGCGGGCGTCGGCTCTTCGCCCGATGGCGATCGCCCGTTTCTCGATCGCCTCGATCTGAAGACGTTAAAGAGCGAACGTCTCTTTCGCAGCGAGAAGACTTGCCTCGAGCGATTTCTTTCCTTCACCGGCCCGGACACGCGTACGTTCCTCACCTGGCATCAAACTCCCTCCGACCCACCCAACGCATTCACCCGAACGCTTGGCAGCACGGTGGACGCGTCCGCCGGAGAAGCAACTTTCACGTCCACCAGCGTCGCAATCACTCACATTCCCGATCCCACACCCGAGGTGCGCGCGATCAAGAAGCGGCTGGTCAAATACAAACGCGCCGACGGCCTGGACTTGTCGTTCACCCTCTACACGCCGCCCGGTTATCAGGAAGGCACGCGCGTCCCCACAATTCTTTACGCCTATCCTCTCGACTATGCCGACGCCTCCACAGCGGGTCAGGTCGCAGGCTCGCAGGAGACTTTCACGCAACTGCGGCAATACAGATTGTTGCTGCTCGCCGGCTACGCCATCATCGACAACGCAGCATTCCCTATCATCGGTGATCCAAAGAAAGCCTACGACACCTATCTGGACCAGCTCGTCGCCGACGCGAAAGCAGCAGTGGATGAAGCGGTCCGCCTCGGCGTTGCCGATCCCGAGCGCATCGGAGTCACCGGCCACAGCCACGGCGCTTTAATGACCGCGAACCTGGTCGCCCATTCCGACCTGTTCCGGGCAGGCGTCGCAACCAGCGGTTCCTTTAACAAGACGCTGACGCCTTTCGGTTTTCAGAATGAACGCCGATCGGTGTGGGAGGCGACGGACGTCTATTTGAAAGTCTCCCCGTTCTTCGTCGCGGACAAGATGAAGACGCCGCTTCTCATCATGCACGGCGCCGAAGACGCCAATCCCGGTACGACGCCACTGCAGGCGCACAAGCTGTACGAAGCGATTCGGGGCAACGGCGGTACCGCCCGCCTGGTGATGCTTCCGCACGAGCCGCACTGGTATACAGCCATGGAATCGAATGAACAGGAGGTCTACGAGATGCTTCGCTGGTTTGACAAGTATGTGAAGAATGCCCCGGCGCACGCTGCAGCCGGATCGCATTAGAAATGCATGGAAGGGGAACGTCTTGTGTAGGGGCGAACGCCTTCGTCCGCCCCGCGAGCAAAGCCAGCGTGGCCGCAGAAGCGAGCGTGGCTACTTCAACTTCTCATACTCCGCTTTAGCGGTTTTCAAGACTGGCACGTCCGGATCTGCATCCTTCCACATCGCAAAGAAATCCTGATAGGCCGTGCGCGCTTTTGCATTATCCGCCTGCATCGCATACGCCCGTCCCAAATTCAGCTGCGCTAACGGATATTCGATGGCCCAGCCTGCCGCGCCACGATGCTCGAGAATCCGCTGAAACTCCGCTCCTGCCTTTGCGGCATCGTGCAGTTTCAAATATGCGAGTCCACGGAAAAAGGTAGGCGTGCAGCCGAGTGATCGCGGCCCGGTCCCAAACTCATAATTGCGAATCGCTTCCAGTGTCCTCAGCGCGTCTGCTGGCTGGTTGCTGGCGAGTTGTTGCATGGCTCGCCCCTCGTTGCCGATCATCACCTGGATAAAGTGATTGTCAGGAGCACCGCGCATCGCGCTCTCCAGCAGCGATACGGACCTGCCCGCATCTCCCGCAGCCGCATACGCCAACGCCGCACTCCAGCGGGCGTCCGGGTCGTTGGCCAGTGCAAGAGCTTGTGCCGCCTTTTGGCGAGCTTCGCCGTCATATCCCATCAGAGCCTCTTCATAGGCCTGGAGGGCCAGCAGCTGTGCAGCCAACTCTTTTGCGCCCGACCCGATAAGCGCCTGCCGCATCTGCTCCCACAGTTCACGGGAACTCTGTACTTTACCCAGCGAGGTGGTCCACCCGGCGTTGAACAACATCACAAAGGGTTCGAAAGATGTTCCCTTGACCGCGTCCAGTTCATGTTGCACCGCGGCGCGATCTCCGCGGTAGTAGGCGAGATCGAGCAACACAAAGTGAACTCCCGAGCCATCCGCCTTCTTGGCCACTGCTTCCTCGGCGATGCTCTTCGCTTCATCGAAGCGGTTCAAGGCTTCGTAGGCACTCGCCATGTTGTCGTAGGAATACGCATCCTGCGGATCCACGCGGTGTCCCTCACTGGCACGCTCCAGCGCCTTCTCGTGCCTGCCCAGCGCCGCCAGGGCCAAGGAAGCATTGCTGTAAGGAGCCGTATCGCGGGGATACGTCTGCGACCACTGCATATACACCGCAACGGCCTTCTCCAGATCGAGAGTTACTTCATCGTAGTAGTGGGCCTCGATATAGAATCTCTCGCGCTCGCTCGCCCGATCCCGCAGTTCGTAAGCTTTCTTCAGCACCGGTACACCTTCCGGGGTCCGGCCCAGATTGAAGTAAGCCACTCCCAACTCCGCATAGGCCATGGCGAAGTTGGGATCCAGATCGATTGCCTTCTTCAGGTGAGGAATTGCGGCGTCGTCCCGCATCTTCTGATGCTCGGCATTTCCCAGAGTGAACGCCTGCAGCGCTTCTAATGACGACGTCGTCGCCTGCTCCAGCGGCTTGGCGAATTGCTGCACCGAAGCCAGCGACTCGCCCATCTTCTGCCTCAGGCTCGAGGCAGCCTTGTCGAGCGATTTCAGTACCTGTTCTTTGCTGTCGACCTCCACCTGCTCGCGCGCCAGACTATCGCCCGTCGAGCCGTTGAGCGCGGACAACGTGAGCACGTAATGATTGCCTAGGCTGGCAATCGAACCGGTCAGCAGCGCCTTGATCCCCTGTCTCTGACAGATTTCCCGCGCCACATCGTTCGTGATCCGTTCATCGCCGGGCCGTCCCATCAACCGCAAGGCGTCGCGAATCTTCGAGTCGGGAATGATATTCAAGTACGGCGACTGCTCGAGTTGCACTGCCAGCGCCTGCTTTAGCGTACCGTCGAATACGGCATCGCCCGTTGTGTTGACGAAATCGGCCAGGAGCACGCTGTCCTTCTCTGTGAGATGGGCAGCTGTTCTCGATCGCAGATACATCCCTAGCCCGATCAACACGACGAGCACTCCTGCCGCGACGGGCAGAATCATCCTCCAATTAATGTTTGATTTGCCCTCGACTGCCGCCGCTGACGCCGGCGCCGATGAAGCCGAAGTCTGAACTGGCAGCTTGGCGGAAGATGGGGCTCTCGCGGGCTGTGCCGGAGTTTCCGACGCAGCCGGGATTGACCCTGAACTCTGCGCGATGGCGCGTCCGCTGTCCGTGTCACGTTTCAGTCGTTGCAGGTCGGCGCGAATATCTGCAGCGCTCTGGTACCGCAGGTTGCGGTCTTTCTCCAGAGCCTTATTGAGGATGTCTTCAAATTTTGGAGGGAGGTCCGCATTCAGACGAACCGGCGCAACCGGCGCACGATTCAGAATCGCGTCGAAGATCAGCGCCGAAGTGTCGCCGCGGAAGGGAAGCGTCCCCGTCGCCATCTCGTAAAGCACCACGCCGAAGGAAAACAGGTCGGTGCGATTGTCGAGTTCCTTTCCCTTGGCCTGTTCCGGCGACATGTAGGCCACCGTGCCCAGAGTCGAACCCGGGCTGGTCAGGTGTTCTTCCACAACAACGGTGGAAGGTGCCGTGACGTCGGCAATGTGTCCCGGCTCGCGCGCGTCCGACTTTACCTTCGCCAGCCCGAAGTCGAGAATCTTCGCGTGCTCGCGCTTGGTGACAAAAAGATTTGCAGGCTTGATGTCGCGGTGCACGATCCCACCGGCGTGCGCGGCATCGAGCGCGTCGGCGATCTCGATACCAAGCGACAGGATCCTTTCCAGTTCCATCGGACGTCCCGCGATCAGATGCTTCAGCGTCGCGCCGTCCAAATATTCCATTACCAGGAAGGTCTTGCCGCTCTCCTCGCCGATGTCGTAGATCGTGCAGATGTTCGGATGATTCAGCGCCGAGGCCGCTTTCGCCTCCCGCCGGAACCGCTCGAGCGCCTGCCGATCCTGCGCCAGATCTTCCGGGAGAAACTTCAGCGCGACGAAGCGTCCCAGGCGAGTGTCCTCGGCCTTATACACGACACCCATGCCGCCACCGCCGAGTTTCTCCACGATCCGGTAGTGAGAGATGGTTTGATCGAGCAAGGAAGTCCCCGAACTCCGTGGTGAGTCATGCTAAGCGGCATCAGCGGGGAAGTCAAAACAACGGTTGCGGAAGCGCAAACGGGCCTGTCGCGCTGTTTCCGGCTTACTCGGCATCGTCGCGGGGCTTCATGCAGGGGTTGTGATTCTGCGGTCTTGTGGTTCCCGTACAACTTTGGAGGCCATGGACTATCCGACAGTCAGCCCGGTCGCTTCGCGACCGGGACGGACGAAGGCGTCCGTCCCTACACTGACGCTCGGCTTCGCCGTCGCTGGACGGGCGAAAGCGCCCGTTTCCACACGGTTTTTGCCGGGGCCTCCCCACATCGGCTCGGCTTAGTTTTGGCCTCCGGCCCCCTGGTTGCCGGAGCCGCTCGCGGGCGCTTCGGATTTCTCAACGTAGGCGGGAATCTTTCCGCCTGCCGCTTTGAGCACGTCGTTTTCTTTGCTGTGATGGTGGACCTGCAGCGTGCGCAGAAAATGGACCAGGTCCCATGCATCGTTGGGCTGAATGGTGTCGGCGAACGACGGCATGGGAGTGCCATCGACCCCGGTCATGAAGATCTTGTAAATGTCCTCATTCGTGGAGCCGCATTTGAAGCGGGAATCGTCTCTGCCAGCAGAGAAGTCATAGGGGCGAATCGGTTGATCCTTGCTGTCGGTCAGGGTAGCTGCCGAAGGGCCGTCTCCCTTGCCTTGCGGACCGTGGCACTTCCAGCATTCGAGTTTGGTGAAAAGCACCTTGCCGTGGGCGATGCTCTCGATCGTCACAGCAGGCTCGGATGGGATCTTGATGGGCTCGCCGGCCTTTTCCTTTTCCCACCGTGGCGAGAACGTCTTGATGTATGCGACCAGGTCGGCGCGCTGTTGATCGGAGAAAGTGTTCCAGACCGGCATAAAGGAGTTCGTCACACCGCGCCCGACGGTATTGAACAGGTCTTGGTCAGTGGGTAGAGTGCCGGTCGGAGTGGAACGGCACTTGAAGGTGGCGATGGTGAAATCGCGGGGCTTAGGATCCAACCACTGGGCATTCTCGCCGTTGCCATCACCTTGGTCGCCATGGCAGCCGGCACAATAGCGGCGGTAGTCCATCTTGCCGCTCTTGGCATGTCCGGTCACATGGCCAATGTGACTCTCCATGGGTGGTAGCGGCTGTGCCGGGTGCGGCCCAACGTCCGGCGCATCCTGTGCTGAGACTGGCAGGATGCACAACGCTCCAAGAGCGAGGCAGCCAAGTCCGATTCGAAACTTCCATTGTTTTGAGTTTTTCATCGTCGGTATCCTCGTTTTCTCAGAATGCGAAATCAAAGCCCAGCATGAGGCTGTTGCTGCTCAGGTCGGTTCCATCGGGTGCGGTGCCCCGCTGCCTGATCCAGGAGTATTCGTTGTGGAAGGCAAACCCTGCCCGGCTCGACATGAACGGGTTATAGCGATAGCCGACCACGTAGTTGTCGATGTCACCCAGATTCGAGGCTGTCCCAGGAAGGGCTTGCTGCGACATCCGAACCCACTCGGATCTCTGGAAAATGGTGAACTGTGGATTCCAGACGAAGTGGGTCTCAACAAAAGCCCCATTCCAGGTTGGATTGCGGGCGCCTTGCGGCAGAAGGTTGGTGCCGTTATTGTTTGTCGTGCATGGCGTGGCGCCATCGATGATGTCGCCAAAACAGGCGCCGAACCAGGCATCATCGGATCCGTGCTGGGTAAAGACCTGGAAGTCGAGGTGTGGGCCCAGGTAGAACAGGCCCTCGAATCCGACGCGGCTGAAGCTCTTGTTTCCCGTACCAGAACCGGGAATGGGAACGCCGACGGATGTTAAATACGTGGTTGGAGCTTCACCCACCATAGCGTATCCGCCGAGGCGCTGCACGCCGAGTTTTCCTGCGCTAAAGGCTTGGCTGCCCGCGAAGAATGCCGTGTAGGAGTTCTGCCCATACTGCAAATCGACGTTTCCATCGGTTGAGCTAAATACGGCTGCCGACAACCGTGTGCGGTCATTGAACGAGTGGCCCATCCATTCGGCGCCGAGCTGGTTATCC
Organism: uncultured Acidobacteriota bacterium; assembly: GCA_963836945.1. Lineage (GTDB taxonomy): Bacteria > Acidobacteriota > Terriglobia > Terriglobales > Acidobacteriaceae > Sulfotelmatobacter. The sequence goes on along the minus strand of CAWILL010000007.1, from coordinate 503,379 downwards.
CCCAGCTGCCCAAAAATGTTGCCATCATTGACCGGAATGAAATGGAATAGTTGATAGGGACCGCCACTTGCCGACAAAGTCACTGTGCGTTTTTCGGAGATGAAGCTGTCCAATTCGAATTTCCCGACCTTCACGTTGAGCCATGGACTATGGAACAGGTTGTCGAAGCGGACGTTCACGGATTCGAAGTGAAAGGCTCCGTTCTCGTCGGAGGAAGGAACCAGCAGGAACGAGATGTTCTTCTCGAGCGTGCCCCCGGTCAGAATATCCAACCCGCTGAGGTTGAATCCGGTGGTTGCCAGGCTGGCCACGCCAGTTGCTGTATCGGCGGCGATCTTGTTCGTACTCTCGCGGCTCCAAAAAGGCGTGATGCGCATCGTCACCGGCCAGTACCCCGGGTTCTGCCAGATGGGAGCGTCTTTGTCGTTCATCAACTGGTAGCCGTTGTCTTTGAACTTCTGGCCGAAGTAATTGAGCATGGGCCAGGTTTCATGACACGCGGAACATCGCATTCCATACTTACGCGCGAAGGCTGGAAGGGCATTCGCTGACTGGCTGCCGCTAAGGATTAGAAAAGCTAGAATTAACGCCGAGGTTGCAAGCGATTGAATCAAGCGAACGTCAGACCCTGTCCCGACACGCATTCCGAACTCCTCATCCGATCTTGATTTGTGTCACCTGTGATTCTCGAATCCCGCGGGATGACCCCTTGCGCAAGGATGCAGCGGGTGCACTGGTCTCTCCTTGTGCCGCTTCGGTACAAAGATGCGCTATCCGCGGTAGACAAATTGAAGGCCAATGACCGGCGAAATTTCATTCACTGCTGGAGCAGAGGTAGTCTAGTTACTGGGGCCCGTCCGATTGTTGGCGAATCGCAAAAGACTTGTAAAAGGGCTGCAAAAGGGTTGTAAGAGAGTTGTAAAAATTGTAAGAACGTCGAAAGCAGAGGACGGCTATGCATGGCGACCCCAACGGCGGATGCCGGGATGGTGCGAGCAAAGCCAGTCCTTCGGACGTAAGAGCGTGCACCCTCAATATGATAGGAGCACAGACCATCGTTACTAGAAGGGGGTTCCGTTAGCGGACATCCTGCGGCTATAATCAATCAGCGATGTTGACCGCGAACGATGATGCGCCGAAATGCCAATTCGCGTGTTCCCTATGCCCAAGCGGGCGAGTGCTGGCTGCACTCACTGGTGTGTCCACGACGGTACCGGGCCAACCTGCCTTCACGGCTGCGTCCTTCACTGTTCGGTAGCGACTAGTTTCCTTCCTTCGCAGGACTGTCTCGGCTTCGTCTCAACTGGCGTGCCGAGGTCCGACGGTCCTGGACGGCGCGACTGAAGTCGCGCCCTTTCAAAGCTGGCGATAGACGGCACCACTGAAATTGTGCCTGTTCACGAACTGGCTAGACGGCGCGACTTAGAGACGTGCCGACCCGAAACGGAGGAATATCATGACTGCCATGACTGCTACGATTGGTCCCAAGATTAAGACCGCCCTGCCCGGGCCGAACGCCAAGCGCGTGCTTGCGGGCGATGAGCAATACATTTCGCCGTCCTATACCCGGTCGTATCCGCTGGTGGCCAAGAGCGGGCGCGGGATCGTCGTCACCGATATTGATGGCAACGAGTTCTTCGATTTTTCTGCCGGCATCGCCGTAACTTCCACAGGGCATTGCCATCCGGACGTGGTGGCCGCCATTCAGCGCCAGGCGGGCGAACTCATTCACATGTCGGGCACCGACTTCTATTACGAGAACATGGTGCAACTGGCATCGCGGCTGTCGAAGATTGCGCCGATGAAAGGGCCGCACCGCGTTTATTACGGCAACTCGGGCGCGGAGGCGATTGAGTGCGCGCTGAAGTTGGCGCGCTATCACACCAAGCGGCAGAACGCGATTGCGTTCTTCGGGGCGTTCCATGGGCGCACGATGGGGGCATTGTCGCTGACGGCTTCGAAACCGCAACAGCGGCGGCGGTTTGCTCCGCTGGTGCCGGGCGTGACGCACGTGCGTTATCCCGATGTTTACCGTGGATGCGGCGGCGGGCAGCAGGAGGCAGAACAGTTTGCCTTGGGATGCGCGCGATTTATCGAAGAGAAATTGTTCAAGACTACGCTGCCTCCGGAGGAAGTGGCAGCGATCTTCGTCGAGCCGGTGCAGGGGGAGGGCGGATACGTGGTCGCACCCAACAACTTCATGCAGGAACTGCGGCGGATCTGCGACCGGCACGGCATTCTGCTGGTTGTCGACGAGGTGCAGAGCGGTGTGGGTCGCACAGGCAAGTGGTGGGCCGTGGAGCACACCGGAGTGGAGCCGGACATTGTTTGCATGGCGAAGGGCATCGCGTCGGGTATGCCGCTGGGCATCACGATGAGCCGTGCGGAGGTTATGGACTGGGTTCCGGGATCGCATGCTTCGACCTTCGGGGGAAATCCTGTTGCGATCGCTGCGGCGCTGGCCACGCTGGATGTGATCGAGAAAGAACATCTGCTCGAGAACTCGGCGAAAGTCGGGAAGCACATTCTGGCGCGGATGGCGGATTGGCCTTCGCGGCTGAAATTGGTGGGCGATGTTCGTGGGCGCGGGTTGATGATCGGGGTCGAGATCGTGAAGGACAAAGTCACGAAAGAATATGGCGCCGCCGAGCGCGACCGCATCGTTGAGATGGCGTTTGAGAAGGGCATCCTGTTCCTCGGCTGCGGGCCTGGCACGATCCGGCTGTGTCCGGCGCTCGTCGTCACCAAGGAAGAGGCTGATGTTGCGGTCGACGTGCTGGAGGAATGCATCTTGGCCGTGGGCAAGAACGCGTAGATTTCGGGAATACGAAGCTAAGAGCATTCACCACGAAGGGCACGAAGGTACACGAAGGAAAAACCGATCATTCCTTTGTGTTACTTCGTGTCCTTTGTGGTTATTGCTTTGTGGTTACTTCACTACCACATCGACTTCGCCGTGCTTCTCTACTACCTGGATTCGGACTGGGCCGGAGTCGCGTTCCAGGAAGAGGCTGACCCGGGAATCCTCGGTGTGCAGATCGCGGATCGATAGTTGCGGGATGCCTTGCGGCAAGTAGGGGCGATCAAAGGTGACACTCTGCTTCTTGGCGTCTACCGTGACGCCGAGGCACGATTGCAAGAGCATAAACACCGCGCCGGATGCCCAGGCCTGCGGGGAGCAGGCTACCGGATAGAGTGTCGGGCCTTGCCCGGGGCGACGGTCGACTCCGCAGAACAATTCGGGCAAGCGCTGCAGTTCGACGGAGCTGCTGAGATCGAGCAGGCTCATTAGAATGCGTCCGGCAAACTCCCGGAAGTCGTAGCGGGCCATACCCGCGGCGATGATTGCGTTGTCGTGAGGCCAAACGGAACCGTTGTGATAGGAGAGCGGGTTGTAGCGCACCTCGTGACAGCCAACCGTGCGAATGCCCCATCCGCTGAAAAAATCTTTGCTGACCAGGGTGTGAGCTACGAGATTCGCCCTCTCGGGGCTGGCGATGCCGGAGAACAGGCAGTGTCCTGGATTGGACGTGCGCACACGGCATGGTTGCTTGTGGCCATCGAGAGCTAACGCGTAAGTGGAGATTTCGTCGCACCAGAAGGCTTCCTCGAAGTCGTGCTGCAGTTCGGCGGCTTCACTCTCCAGCGAACGTTGGCGTTCCTTATCATTCCATGCGCCGTAGATTTTCGCAGCCGCCATTTTGGCGGCGTAGACGTAGCCTTGCACTTCGCAGAGCGCGATCGGCGGATCAGCAATCGATCCGTCGACATGAAAGACGGAGTCGTTGGAATCTTTCCATCCCTGCTGGACCAGGCCCTTTTCGCCGTGAGGCGTGTACTCGACAAAGCCGTCACCATCGACGTCGCCGTAGCGGTCGATCCAGTCGAGGGCCATGTCGATGTGAGGACGAAGGTGCCCGAGGAATTTAACGTCTCCGGTGTAATCGAAATAGCATCCGGCGAGAATCAGGAACAGCGGCGTGCTGTCGATGCTGCCGTAGTAGCGGCCGAAAGGAACTTCGCCCAGGTTGGCCATTTCGCCGCGGCGGGTTTCGTGGATGATCTTGCCGGGCTGTGCTTCGTTCTTCAGGTCGATTTCCGTGGCTTGGGTCGAGGCGAGGAACAGCAGAACGCCTTTTGCGATTTGAGGAGCGATCCACAACATCTGCAGGGCAGTAATGATGCCGTCGCGGCCGAAGACCGTGCTGAACCAGGGCACTCCGGCATAGGGATAATTCGTCTCCGGATTCCCCAGGGTCATCATCTCGACGTCGGCGAGGGAACGGCGGACCCAGCGGGTCAGTCGATCATTGGAACTGGAGATTGTGCACAGACTGGACGATGCTGCCTTGAGCTCAGTCTCGGCTCCCGCCATGGCACGGGCATATCCGATGGATCGATGCCTGGTCTCAGCATTACAGTCGATCGCGAGATGAAACGTCGCAGACTTGCCCGGACCGAGAGAAGCCTCAAATTGGAGGTCGGAAGCAGTAATCGCGACCGGGGCGGGATCGGCCTGGATATAGGTGCGGCGGAATTCGTGGTCGAGACCTTCGTAGGTCATCAGGATCGACGTGGCGGTAATCTCGTCGTCGAGGCGGCGTCCGCGACGTTCGCGGTGCATCCCGCGGACTTCGAAGATGTCAGCGTAGTCGGCAGCAAACGCAATCTGGATTGGCACGCGTAGCGACATCAGGCCATAGTTGACGATGCGGAGTTCTTCATGGGCGACGTCGCGCCACAGGAACCGCGAACGGACGAGATGCAGCGTGCCGTGCGGAACCACGATGCCTTGATTCTCCGTGACATCGACGTTCGCCAGATCCGCGACGAATGCAAAATTGTCAGCTTTGACGTTCGAACTCAGCAGCAGCGGGCGCGCATCCCACAGGCCGAGCACGAACTCGGAGAGATGGCGGCAGCCGCGAAAGAAGATGCCATGCTCGCCGAGGCCGAGAGGTTCGATATCGCCGTAGCGGTTGAAGACGGCGAAGCATTTTCCGTATTTGAGTACTCGCGTCCGGTCCTCAGAAGGAGACGATCCGGCGGCTATGTAGTACTGCTGCGTGGTGCCAACTTCGTCCAACTGAGATCTCCGTCAGTGAGAGCAATGGATTCGGTTTCTCGTTTGATGATGCGGTCGTAGATGGCCAGGTATTCCTGGGCCATGCGTTTTGCGGAAAAACGGTCCTCGAAAGCACGGCGACATTTGCGGCGGTCGATGGCGGAGAGGTTCTTCACTGTACGGGCAGCCTCATCGACATTATGTACCAGAAAACCGGACACGCCGTCCTTAATGATTTCCGGGACGGCGCCCAGCGGGTACGCAATGACGGGAAGACCGCAGGCCATGGCTTCGATCAGCACGATGCCGAAGGGTTCCGACCAATCGATGGGGAACAGGAGCGCGGACGCATTTCCGAGGAACTCGTTCTTTTCCAAGTCGCTGATTTCCCCGACAAACTCGATGAGCTTGTGATCGAACAGCGGTTTGACGTGAGACTCGAAGTAGCTTTTGTCGGCACGGTCGACCTTGGCGGCGATCTTCAGGGGAATACCGGCCCGTTTTGCAATTTCGATGGCCTGATCGACGCCCTTTTCCGGAGAGATCCGGCCCAGGAACGCAAGATAATTTCCAGCATCGAAGCCAGGAGCGAACGTGTCTTCCGGCATGCCGTGGTGGACTGTGCCTTGCCAATTGATCCAGGGCAAAGGCTGCCGCTGAGCGTCGGAAATCGAGACAACAGGCATCTCGGAAAATTCACGGAACAGAGGCACCAGATCAGGAATATCCAAGCGTCCGTGGAGCGTCGTGACCTGCGAAAGATCCTCGCGGCGGCTCATGGAGAAGTGCAGGTAATCAATATGAAAGTGGACGATATCGAAATCATCTTTTCGTTGCAGGACTTGTTCGACTAGGCATAAGTGCTGAGCTAGAGGATCCCAGCAATCGGGGTCAAGGCGCAAAGCTTGCGGGCAGACGGGAATCAAGTGGGCGTTGGTGAGGGAATCGCCGCTGGCGAACAGCGTTACCTCGTGCCCTCGACGGACCAACTCCTCCGTCAGCCAAGACACAACTCGTTCCGTGCCTCCATAAAGACGGGGTGGAACGCTTTCGTAAAGTGGCGACACCTGAGCAATTCGCATGCGTACCTCGGAGAAACGATTTGTCGTGCGGGGACGCTAGATCCTCCCTGTTTGAAAATGAAGTTGGGAGCGGTCGTGTCTGCATCCTCAACCAATTCGCATTCGTCTTTCGGGCCTGCACGTAGAGAACTCGCGAAACTATTCCTCGAATCAAGATAAGTGGCGCTCTCGGTGCGAACAATAAGGTGTTCCCTGCAAGGGATAAGTGCGTGTTTGCGGAGTCGCATTTGATGAAGTTTTCCCGTTTCAAAACTGCTGAGGTGTTTCGTGTCTTCATTGTGCGGCTCGTCACAGTCGCTGAGCAGTCGGTGCCGTAACCTGCGAATATATGTTTGCTGGACGCGGAGCGCGGGTGGTGCTGCGGATGCTGGATTTCTTGCAGATCAGTTTTCGGCGGGTGAGACATCCCCGGAACATTTGCGAATGGGTGTGCGAGGAGAGCATGAAGCTTACTTCCAACTACGACGAATGGGTTACGTGATCGTAGCCTGTAACTTCCGTTCGCCACGCTGCCATGGAGAGATCGACTTGACCGGATGGGAAGCAGATATCCTCTGTTTTATTGAGGTTAGAACGCGGACATCGCACAATGTGAAGACGGCTGAGGCGGCGGTCGACCGGTAAATAAGAGACGGGAAGTGGCGGAGGTGGCGCGGGAATACTTGAAGCGCCTGCCGGTTCAGTCTGAGTGGCGCTTCGATATTGTGAGCGTATACTATGACGGTCGTACTTCCCGCCCCCAGATCGAAATCTTTCGAAACGCCTCTTTGGCGGCGTAAGATACAGGGTTTGCGCAATATTCCAGGAAAGGATGTAGGGAGTGCCGGAGCTTAGAAAAGATCCTATTGTTGGACGCTGGGTGATTATTTCGACCGACCGGGCGAAGCGCCCGAGCGATTTCGTGCGGGAGAATATGAAGATCAAGGGGGGATTCTGTCCCTTCTGCTACGGGAATGAGAGCAAGACGCCTCCCGAGATTCAGGCTTATCGTCCGAACCCGAACGGTGGTCCGGCGCCGCAACGAGATATGCCGGGATGGACGGTGCGCGTGGTTCCCAATAAGTTCCCAGCGCTGGGCATCGAGGGCACTCTCAATCGGCAGGCCGAGGGGATGTTCGATCGCATGAACGGCATCGGGGCGCACGAAGTGATCGTCGAGACTCCGGATCACACGGCGAGCCTTGCGAATTTGCCTCCGAAGCGAATTGAAGATGTGCTCTGGACTTTTCGCGATCGCATCCTTGATCTGAAGAAGGACCGGCGGTTCAAATACATTTTGATTTTCAAGAATCATGGCGAAGCGGCGGGAGCGTCGCTGGAGCACTCGCACTCGCAGTTGATCGCGTTGCCGATTCTTCCGATCAACGTCACCCAGGAATTGGAGGGAGCGAAGCAGTACTTCCTTTACAAGGAACGGTGCGTGTTCTGCGATATCATCGCACAGGAGATGGATGGCGGGACGCGCGTGGTGGCAGAGAATGACAAGTTCCTGACGCTGGCGCCGTACGCGCCGCGGTTTCCGTTTGAGACCTGGATTTTGCCGAAGCAGCACGAGTCGGCGTTCGAGAATTCGTCGTCGGCCATGTTTGAGAATCTGGCGCGCGCGCTGAAGAATCTGCTGGTACGAGCCGACCGGGTGCTCGACAATCCGCCATACAATTTGGTGATTCATACTTCGCCGGCGCAGGATCCGACGAACGATCATTATCACTGGCACATTGAGTTCATGCCGAAGCTGACCAAGACGGCGGGATTCGAGTGGGGGACAGGGTTCTATATCAATCCGACTCCGCCGGAAGAGGCGGCGAAGTTTCTCCGAGAGGCGAATGTCGAGGAGACAGCAGCAGTTCCCATCGGCTGAGCGGATTGAACCACGAAAAAAGGGGCACGGCATTTGGCCGTGCCCTTTCCATTTGGCCGGAGAGAGAGGGGCTTTGTGAGCCCGAAGTGAGTGAATGATAGGCTGGCGGGCCGAGGATGTTTGTCATGGGAATGTAAAAAGTTTGTATGATGCTGACGCACTGCGAAAGGCAGGGTGCGCATGAGATTCTGCTGGATTCCCTTACTGCTGGTGAGTTTGGCGGCTGCTGCAATCACTCCTTCTAACCTGATTACGAATATTCCCGCACGGAGCACGACGAGCCTGAATGGGGCGTGGCACGTGATTGTGGATCCGTTCGAGAACGGCAAGGAGAGATTCCCTCGCGATGCGAAGCCGAAGGATAAAAGCGATCTTGTGGAGTACAGCTTCGATCTGTCGCCTGTGTTGAATGTACCCGGAGACTGGAACACGCAGCGAGATGCGTTGATGTTTTACGAAGGGCCCGTCTGGTACCGGACGGAGTTCAGTTATCACAAGCGAGAAGGTACGCGGGTATTCGTTTATTTTGGCGCGGCGAACTATCAGACGGCGGTTTATCTGAATGGGGAGAAGTTGGGCGAGCATGAGGGAGGTTTTACGCCCTTCAACTTCGAGGTTACGTCGTCTGTGCGGGAGGGTGGGAACTTCCTAATCGTGGAGGTGAACAACACGCGGCGGCAGGACGGCGTGCCGGGAATGCGGTTCGATTGGTGGAGCTATGGCGGGATCACGCGCGACGTGATGTTGGTGGAGGTGCCAGCGGTTTTCATCCAGGACTACTCGTTGCAAAAGGAGCGGGGCTCGCAGAGCGAAATTTCAGGCTGGGTGCAACTTAACGGCTCGCGGTCGTCACGAGAGATCACGCTGGAGATTCCGGAGGCGGGCATTCATAAGACCTTTAGCGCCGATGCAACGGGCCGGGCAACATTTATGTTTAGGGCGAAGCTGGAGCTGTGGTCCCCCGAGGATCCCAAGCTTTATGACGTGGTCCTCAAGAGTGGCGATGACACCGTCCATGACCAGATTGGCTTTCGGACCATCGAGGTGCAGGGCGCGAAGATTCTGTTGAACGGAAAGCCGATTTTCCTGCGCGGGATTTCGATGCATGAAGAAGCACCGTTTCGGGAGGGGCGTGCCTTCAGCGTCGAAGATGCGCAAACGCTGCTGGGATGGGTGAAAGAGTTGGGATGTAACTTCGTGCGGTTCGCGCACTATCCTCACAACGAGAATGAAATTCGTCTGGCGGATCGGATGGGGTTGCTGGTGTGGTCGGAGATTCCGGTGTATTGGGATATCGACTGGTCGAATCCGGTGACACTCGCCAACGCGCAGACGCAGCTTCGCGACATGATTGCGCGCGATCATAACCGGGCGGCCGTGGTGCTGTGGTCGCTCTCGAATGAGACTCCGGTGAAAGCGGAACGGCTTACCTTCCTAAAGCAGCTGGCGCAGGACGCGCGGGAGTTGGATTCGACGCGCCTGATTACTTCCGCCCTGAACCACACCGACAATACGGGTGCGGATGAGCGCACGCTGAGCGATCCTCTAGGAGAGGTGCTGGATGTGCTCGGGCTGAACGAGTATTTGGGGTGGTACGGCGGACGTCCGCAGGATGCGGACAAGTTGCAGTGGAAGTTGACGTGGAACAAGCCTCTCATCGTCAGCGAATTCGGGGGCGGGGCGCCGTACGGGCGGCACGGCGACGCAGATGAGCGGTGGACCGAGGAGTATCAAGAAAACCTGTATCAGCACCAGCTTGCGATGGTGGAGCGGATGCCGAATTTGGCGGGGATGAGTCCTTGGGTGCTGATGGATTTTCGCTCGCCGCTTCGGATGTTGCCCGGAGTGCAGGATTATCACAATCGCAAGGGAGTGATTTCGAATCGGGGACAAAGGAAGCTGGCGTTCTACACGCTGCAGAAGTTTTATCGGAAGCTTTCCGAGGGCGGCTCACAAACTCACTAGCCACTAAGGCACGAAGGAAAACACACCTTAGGCCTGTGTGCGGTCCTGGTACTCTTCGTGCCAGGCCATTTGAATCGCTTCCAGCTTGCCCTCGTTGGAGGCTTTGGGATCGCCACTGAAGTCTGGCAGTTCTGTGACGTAGCGGTGCAGGTCGGTAAAGCGGACCGTGAGGGGATCAAGGTCGGGGTGAGCCTCGGAGAGTTGGATGCCAAGGTCTTCGGCGTCGTCCCAGGTCAGTTGCTTAGCCATGCTCAGTGCTCCTCAGAGACGTAGTTGCGATTCCATGCTGGAATTTCCACGACCACTTTGCCGGGCTTGGTGATCTGGGCCTGGCAGCCGAGGCGCGAGTTTAGCTGGAGATCGGCAGCCATGTCCAGGCGGTCGGCTTCGTCGTCGTCCATCGCAGAGAGATTTTCGGCGCCTTCCTTCACCCACACGTGACAGGTGGTGCAGGCGCAGTTGCCGCCGCAGGCGTGGTCGAGCGGGATGCCGAAGTTCAGGGCGATGTCGAGGATGGATTCCTCCTTGCCGTGATCTTCATAGGGCAATTTGCCGTGCTCGAAGGTGACAGTCTTGCCTTCGGGCAGGAACGTGATCTGAACCGTGTTTTCGCCGGGGGCCTCTTCGGTGGCGGCTCCGCTGCCTTGGGTTTTTTCGTTTGCCATGCTGCTCCTGGTCTTTCTGCTGTCTTTCTGTGCGCTTCTCTGAAGTGGTCTCAAAAACCTTCACCCCAGAGGGCACAGAGTTACCTGAATTCCGGTGGCGCTATAGGATGAGGCGGCGTCGGGCCTTCGCCCAGGTCGGTCTCGTCCATGGTCTTGCCTTTCAGGGCGCTTGAGACTGCTGTGTCCATCATGAGTTCGGCCAAGCGCGTTGTGCCCTGATTCAGGGCGTCAATGGCTTTGCGAATCGCCCGGTAATCGTCTTCTTTGTTGACCGCAGCGAGGGCTTTTTCCATCTTGGCGATCTGCTTCTTTTCGTCGCTTGTGAGATGTCCCCATGCCGGACTCTTCTTGCCTTTTTCGAGGGCGGTGAGGATTGTCTCGGTTTCGTTGCGGGCCTCGATCAACTGGCGCTTGCGGAAGTCTTCTTCGGCGTTGTCGAAGGAGTCGAGAATCATGCCTTCGACTTGCTCGTCGGTCAGGCCGTAGCTGGGCTGCACCTGGATTTCGGCTTGCTTGCCACTGCGTTGCTCCCGAGCCGAGACGTTGAGAATGCCGTTGGCGTCGATCAGGAATTTGACTTCGACGCGCGGGATGCCGGCGGCCATGGGAGGAATGCCCTTGAGATCGAAGCGGGCGAGCGAGCGGCAGTCTTTGGCGAGTTCGCGCTCACCTTGCAGCACGTGGATCGCGACATTCGCCTGGCCGTCGATCTGAGTGGTATAGAACTGGGTGGCCGAAGCGGGGATCGTTGAGTTGCGCAGAATGATCTTGTCGGTGACGCCTCCGGCGACTTCGATCCCCAGCGAGAGCGGCGTGACGTCGAGCAGAAGCATGTTCTCGGTGGCTTCGGAACCGCCGGCGAGAATGTTGGCCTGAACCGCGGCGCCAAGAGCGACGACTTCGTCGGGATTGAGATCGGTGTGCGGTTCGCGGCGGAACATCTCTTTTACCAGCGCGCGAACCTTCGGGATGCGCGTGGACCCGCCGACGAGGACGACTTCGTCGATCTGCTCAGGCTTGAGGTTGGCGTCTTTCAGCGCCTGCTTGCAGGGGCCAACGGTGCGATCGATGATGGGCTGAATCAACTGCTCGAACTGCTCGCGGGTGATTTCGCGCCGGTAGCGCTTGCCTTGCGGAAGCTCGATGTCGAGTTTGACCGACGGCAGCGACGAGAGCGCGATCTTCGCTTCGATTACCGCTTTGCGGATGGTTTGCACGGTTTCGGCATTGCGGCGGAGGTCGAGGTCGAGATCGCCGCGAATGTCATCAAGGGCGATGGTGATGAGCAGATTGTCGATGTCGTCGCCGCCGAGATGGGTGTCGCCGTTGGTGGCGATGACTTCGAAAATGCCGTCGTGCAGCTTAAGGATCGAGATATCGAAAGTGCCGCCGCCAAGATCGTAGACGGCGATGATGCCATTCTGCTTCTTGTCGAGGCCGTAGGCGAGGGATGCTGCGGTGGGCTCATTGACAAGGCGGAGAACTTCCAGGCCGGCGATGCGGCCGGCGTCTTTTGTCGCCTGGCGCTGGGCGTCGTTGAAGTATGCGGGTACCGTGATGACGGCTTTTGTGACCGGAGCGCCGAAGTAGCGTTCGGCGTTGCGTTTTAGCTGGCGCAGGATCAGCGCGGAGATTTCTGGCGGCGTCGACGTTTTATCGCCGAGTTTGATGCGGAGGACTTCACCCGGTTGAATGTCTTCGGCGACATGGAAGGGGAAGAGTTTCAATTCTTCCTGGATGTCTTCGACGCCGCGCCCCATGAGGCGTTTGATCGAGTAGACGGCGCGCTCCGGCGTTTCGATCAAATATCTGCGGGCAAAGTTGCCGATGATAGGCTGATTGTTTTCGTCGAGCGCGACGACCGAGGGAACCAGGTTGGAGCCGTCGTCGCCTGGGATCACGACTGGCGTTTCCGCTTGCATGAACGCCACGAGCGAGTTCGTAGTCCCGAGGTCGATGCCGACGATGCGATCTGAAGCCATTGCTTAATTGTGTGATTCAGTAATTGGGTAATGGAAAACTTTCACGACTTCGAATTACACAATTACTCAATTTTCCGATTTCTCAATCTTCCAGCACCGCATTCACATCCCTCACTAGATTGCGGATGTAGTTGCGGCGGTTCAGTACATCCACCATCTTCGCGCTGATGGTGGCGCGTTCTCCGGCCGGGGCCTTTGATCCGTGATTGCGCTCGATGAGGGTATCCCAGTCGGTCCAGTATTTCTCCAATTCCTTCAAAAGCGCATCGTGCTTGGCTTCCAGGGCGGTCTTGTGGGCGCCGATTTCCTTGGCCAAATTGGGGTCGTCTTCTCCCATCTTTTTGTTCATGCGAAGTTCTTCGAGCTGCATGTTGAGTTCGAAGACTTCTTCGAGAAGGTCGGGAGGGACGATCTGCTTTTTTGCTTCTCCGGTGGCGCGAGCTTGCTCAGTGGCGGTTTTAGACTGCTCTTCCAGTTCAATGCCTTCCAGGCGAAGCAGATACTGCGTGCGTTTGATCGGATCGCGTAGGGTCCGGTATGCGTCGTTGAGAAGCGAGCTTTGCTCAAGGCTCCATTCCTGTTCCTGGCTGCCGGCGCGGGCGTTCAGGTCGGGATGGAGTTTGCGGCTGAGTTCATAGAAATCCTTTTCGAGCGCTGCGACGTTGACGTTCAGCTTGGCTGGCAAGCCGAAGAACGTGAAATAGTCCACCGGGGCGGGTGGCTGCACCCTTCCGCAAGAGGCGCAGAAGTGCGCGGCGCGCATGGCCCCGCACGACCAGCACGAATGCGTGTCGTCGGGTAGCGGCTTGGAGCCAATCGCGGTCAGCGTCGATTTCGTGGTCACGTTCTAATTCCTTGTGCAGGCCAGAGCGCCTGCCCCCTCAGCCATGTTTTTCCGGTGGTGCACACAGTCGCGGGCAAGAGTGCCCGCGCCACACAGGTGCAGGCCAGGCATCAGGCGGAGAAAGATGTTCCGCAGCCACAGGATTTTGTCGCCTGCGGATTCACGAAGACAAATCCCTGCTGCATCAGCGTCTCCTGATAGTCCAGAATCATGCCGTGCAAGTAGATGAAGGACTTTGGATCTACAAACACGCGGATATCGCCAAACTGGAAAATGCGGTCACGCTCGCGCGGCTGCGTGTCGAAGCGGACGTTATAGCTCAAGCCGGAACATCCGCCGCCCTGGACACCGAGGCGCAGGCCGCCTTGTTCGGGCGAGATGCCTTCCTTCGCCATCGCGCTACGGATCTTCGCGATCGCTTTTTCGGTGACCGTGACACCCTTGGCGGTGGCTTGCGGAGTCGCGTTTTCGGTTGCAGTCGTCATAAAAAACAGCGATGAAGCGGTGAGCTATGAGCAAACCTACCTCAGGGCTCACCGTCCACTGCTCTTGATTATTTCGCTTCGGCGGCTACCGGCTTGCCGGTTTCCTGCTTCTTCTTCCAGTCGCCGATGGCGGCGCGGATGGCATCTTCGGCCAATACCGAACAGTGGATTTTAACCGGAGGAAGCGAAAGTTCCTTCACGATATCCATATTCTTGATGGCGAGGGCCTCGTCGACCGTCTTGCCCTTGACCCACTCGGTGGCCAACGATGAAGAGGCAATCGCGGAGCCGCAGCCGAAGGTCTTGAACTTGGCGTCTTCAATGACGTTCGTCTGCGGGTTCACCTTGATCTGCAACTTCATGACGTCGCCGCACTCGGGTGCGCCGACCAGACCGGTGCCAACGTCGGTGCTGCTCTTGTCCATCGAGCCGACGTTGCGGGGGTGGTTGTAGTGGTCGATCACTTTGTCGCTATATGACATTTGCTTCTCCTGAAACTTGATTGTGCCGGTCGCTATCTTTCGCCCCTTCGGGGCTAAACTCTTTTTCCGACGTCCACCCACGGCTGACGCCGTGGGCTGTATTCTTTCGCCGCTTCGCGGCTTGCATCGGGTCGATACCCTTAGTGTGCTTCTCCAGCCCACTTTACGTCTTTCAGGTTGATGCCTTCTTTCGCCATCTCGTAGAGCGGTGAAAGTTCGCGCAGGCGCTCAACGGTTTCGATGACGCGGTCGGCTACATAGTCGACTTCGGCTTCGGTGTTGAAACGGCCGATGCCGAAGCGGATCGAGCTGTGGGCCAGATCGTCACCGGTGCCGAGAGCCTTCAATACATAAGATGGCTCAAGCGTCGCGGAGGTGCACGCCGATCCGCTGGAAACCGCGATATCGTTGATGCCCATCAGCAAGGACTCGCCTTCCACATAGGCAAAGCTGATGTTCAGATTGCCGGGGAGGCGGTGGTCCATGGAGCCGTTGATGTACACCTCGTCCAGCTTGCCCATAATGCGGTCGCGCAGGCGGTTGCGCAGGCCCGCCAGACGACAGGATTCCTGCGGCATTTCTTCCTGGGCTATGGCGCATGCTTTGCCTAGGCCCACGATGCTCGGGACGTTCAAAGTTCCAGACCGCATACCGCGCTCGTGGCCGCCACCGTCGATGATCGCAGATACCTGCACCCGCGGATTCTTCCGGCGTACATACAGGGCCCCCACTCCCTTGGGCCCGTACATCTTGTGGCCGGAGATGGATGCCAGGTCAATGTTCTGCTTGACCACATCGACCGGTACTTTACCGATCGCCTGAGTTGCGTCCGTGTGGAAGATCACGCCCCGTTCGTGGCAGAGCTTGCCAATCTCAACCACCGGCTGGATCACGCCAATCTCGTTATTGGCGTACATGATCGTCACCAGGATGGTCTTGTCGTCCATGGCGCGCTTCAGGTCATCGAGATCGACCAGGCCGTCTTTCTGCACGGGCATATAGGTGACGCGGTACCCATACTTTTCGAGGCGCTTGCAGGTGTCGAGCACGGCCTTGTGCTCGGTAACCGCGGTGATGATGTGGTTGCCCTTCTCACGGTACATCTCGGCCACACCTTTGATGGCGAGGTTATCGCTCTCGGTGGCGCCGGAGGTGAAGATGATCTCTTTTGTGGTCGCGCCGACCAGTTTGGCGATGCGCTCACGCGCGGTCTCGACGCCTTCTTCGGCCGCCCATCCGAAGGAGTGATTGCGGCTGGCGGCGTTGCCGAACTTCTCCATGAAGTAGGGCAGCATCTCTTCGAGGACACGCGGGTCCATCGGAGTGGTGGCGTGATTGTCCATGTAGATGGGCAGCTTCACACCTTTGCCATTGGTGCTGTGCGCATGCGTGTCTGCCTGGGGGATCTTTACATCCGTGCTCATTGATGGCTCTCCTGCTCTTTAACTTCGTTTCTTTCTTTTTGATGACTTCAAATTCCAATGGGCTCAGGTGATCGTGACCAATTCCTTGGTCTTCGGAGCTACTGAGCCGACCTCTTCAGGTTCCTCTCGCATGTGCGAGATCTTGATTCGTTTCAGCACAGCTTCAATGCTTTCGTTCACCTTGCGCAGCGGCTCGCGGATGTTGCAGCGAACGCTCTGGTCGCACTCTCCGCGCGTCGTGACGCAGGAGGTGATGAACAGCGGGCCATCAATTGCCTGGATGACCTCAAAGGCGGAAATCGTATGTGCCGGACGGGCGAGCGTATATCCGCCATTGGTGCCGTGCTGCGATTGCAGCAGACCCGCCTTGGCCAGCCGCTGCAGAATCTTGGCCAGCGCCTCGGGAGGAATGCCATAGGCATCGGATACATCCTTGGCGCTGCGGGAGCCCTCGCTGGCGCACTCGGCAAGATGCTTCATCGCCATCAGCGCGTAATCGGCCTTTTTTGTCAGCTTCAGCAGAGGCAGCTCCAGCACATACCCGACCGACATGTTCGGACATAAATCCGACTATTTCCGTCGCCATTTATTGTACGTTACCAGACAATCCGGGAGCAAGTCGAAGCAGGGAATGGCTGGGAGAAGGCATCGAGTGGTAAGTACTTTGGGCTGAACGGTTTGAAATAATACGACGAAAACGGTCGCAAATTGGCGAGGAAGGCATTTCCGCCCAAGCAAGGTAACCTGTTACGAATTCACAAAAGGGCAACAGAAGAGGGCTTGACAAGGCATCAGGCCGTTCTACAATACCCAAAAATTCCGGCGCAAATTGCCCCTGAACGAAGCACACCTTCGGGACTCTCCGGATAACATGACCGCAAAGTCGCCTGTCCCTCCTTCGAACGTAAGCACAAAGCAGCCCTGCAAGCACCCACGTGTGCAGATTGTGAGCCGCGACGAGGAATCGGAATTCGTGGAGTGCAAAGAATGCGGCGAGATCTTCGAGTCCAGCGAATTCAAGGACATGAACATTGAGGACCGCATTCAGGATCCTGAGATCTGAGCCCTCCCCCGCAGTGACTCACGTAACGTTCCTTCCGGGATTCCGGTTGTCCTTGCCGAAGTGGGCCTGATACTTTCGCGAAAAGGGGTGCGCGGGGACTGGTCCGCCCTCTTTCTCTCAATCTATGCCTAAAGTCGCCCTCGTCGTCGACGACTCCATGCTGATCCGATACAGCATCTGCCGCTTCCTCGAATCCCGCGGCTTTGCCGTCGAGGCGGCGGTGAACGGTGCTGAGGCCGTGGAACTGCTCGCACGCGTGCAAGCCGACCTAGTCGTGACCGACATGCGCATGCCGAAGATGTCGGGCAGCGAGTTCATCACGGCGCTGAAGGGCAAAGAGGAGACCCGCCGAATTCCCGTCATTGTCGTGACCAGCAAAGCCAATGGGTCCTGCGAGGCGGATGAGCGCGCCGACTTTGTGATCTACAAGGATATCGATGTGGAAACGCAACTGGATGCGGCGCTGGAGGCGGTGATCGAGAACAAAAGCCACGGGCAGGGTGCGGGAAACTGACCCTTCGGGAGAGTTCCGAGGAACGCTAGGTGACCGTTCACTACCAGGCAAACGAGATTTTCCTTCGCCTCCTCGGAGTCGTTTTCCTGATTCTCGGCTGGCTCCCGGTCCTGAACCCCGCGATTAGGATTCACCATAAGGGCGGCAATCGGGCACCGCTTTCCCAGCAAAGCAAGTGGCTTCTTGTCTTGACCACGACTTCCTGGGCTCTGGTTGCCTGGGACGTCGCACCCGTCGTATTTGCGCCGGTGTTTGCGGCCTCTATCCTCTGTGGCATGGTGCTCTCGCGCCGGGATCGCAAGCGGTACGACAAAGAAACTGGAGCGGTGCCACGCGTTCCCATGGGTCACGAACAGACCTGGATGATTTCCTCGGCATTTGTCGGGGTGATGTGGATCATATGGTTGCTGATTGTGGTGCGAGATCATTTCTGGCCTCCCAGTGGACAGGATGCCGATGTTCTGCTCTACATGGCGCGGGGGTTCCTGGGATTCTTCACGCTGTTGGCGGCGCTGTTGTATGCGGGGCGGCCCAAGGAAAAACCGTCTTCAGATAGAGCCGTTGGTTCGGGTTTATCGTAGCGGCATGCAGGCTTCCGCCGAAAAATCCATCGGCGCAAAATCATTTGCCAGAAATTTTGGATAGGCCGCGGCGGCGATCATGGCCGCATTGTCCGTTGATAGCGGACGTGACGGAAAGAAAACCGGCAGACCCTGCTTGGCTCCCTCCCGCTCGAATGTCCTTCGCAGCTCCTGATTCGCAGCCACTCCACCGGTCACGAAGAGTGTAGCGACGTTGTAGCCTTCCGCAGCGGCCAGAGTCTTTCCCACTAGGTCTTCGATGATTGCCCGCTGGAATGATGCGACAAGGTCCAGAGTAGCCTTGTCGCAGTGGGCGAGATAATCCTCGAGTTTGGGTTTTGGGATTCCAGCCAGAGCCTTGCGACGCGCTTCCACGGTGGCGTGCATCTGGTGGGATTCCACGTAGCGCAGCATGGCGGTTTTGATACCGCTGTAGGAAAAATCAAAACGCGGACGATCGTCGTCTGGGTTAAGACGACGCCCGTCGGTTCGGCCGCGGCGGTCGCGGTGCTTGATCTGCGCCGCGGGAAACTTCACGGCATAAGGATCGCCATGTGGGGCGAGGCGATCGATCACCGGGCCGCCAGGGTATCCGAGGCCGAGCAACTTCGCCACTTTGTCGAAGGCTTCACCGGCAGCGTCGTCGCGAGTGTGGCCGATGTTCTCGTACGTCCAGGCGTTGCCATTCTGGGAGGCGAGATAGAGATGTGTATGGCCTCCGGAGACTACCAGCGCCAGAACT
The DNA here is from genome assembly GCA_963836945.1 of uncultured Acidobacteriota bacterium. GTDB lineage: Bacteria > Acidobacteriota > Terriglobia > Terriglobales > Acidobacteriaceae > Sulfotelmatobacter. Next base: position 484,624 of record CAWILL010000007.1, on the reverse strand, counting down.
GGGAATTGCAGGTCGTGGTTGCCCTTCTGGCGCTCCTCTAATAGGACGGCATGGATGTGGCCTTCGAGGTGGTTGACGGCGATCAGCGGTTTTTCCAGAGCGAACGCCAAGGCCTTCGCGTAGATGATGCCGACCAGCAAGGCTCCGGCGAGACCGGGGCCTTGGGTTACGGCGATTGCGTCGACGGAATCATAGGTGTGTTTGGCGTCAGCCAGCGCCTGACGCACTACCGGCACGATGGCGCGGAGATGCTCGCGGGAAGCCAGTTCCGGGACGACTCCGCCGTAGGGTTGGTGAGTGGCGATCTGGGAGGCGACCACATTGGAGATGAGTTGCTCGCCCGAGCGGACGACGGCCGCGGCGGTCTCGTCGCAGGAACTCTCGATGCCGAGGATGTAGGCGTCGGGCATGTGCCTATATTATAGAAATCCTCATGGCTGATTTGATGCAGCACGTACGCGAATCGGAATTTCCCTTTCCCGAACGAGTGATTCATCTCTTTGTCGGGGGTTCAGAGTTGCACGGAGCCAAAGTTCACGGCACAGATGATCTGGACATTTACGGCCTATACATCGAACCGCCTGACCTGGTGCTGGGGCTCGAGTCTTTTCCGCACTTCGTGTGGTCGACGGCAGGAAATGATCGGCGGAATGGGCCGCATGATGTCGACATCACGCTTTACTCGCTGAAGAAGTGGGCTGGGTTGGCGTGCAAGGGAAATCCTACGGCGCTGCATTTTCTATTTGCAGAAAGCGTGATGAGCAGTTCGATTTGGAAACAGATCGCGGGCGAGCGGGAGATTTTCCTATCGCGCACTTTTGTGAAACCGTTTCTGGGATTCGCAGATGACCAACTGAAGCGTATGACCGGGAAGAAGGGTCGCGGCAAGAAAGGGCAGAGGCCTGAGATCGAACGAAAGTATGGCTACGAGGTGAAGGCAGCTATGCATACGCTGCGCCTGCTTTATGAGTGCAAAGAACTGATGTTGCAGCACAGGATCACGTTACCGCGGCCGGAGCGAGACTTCCTGATCAAAGTGCGCACCGGGAAGTATTCAATGGAGAAAGCGCTGGCGGCGGCGGAGGAACTGTTTGCGGAATGCGAGGAAGCCGCGAGAGCGTCCACCTTGCCGGAAAAAATCGACCGCCAATCAGTATCGCGTCTCGTCACAGCTGCCTATCGAGCAATGTGGGACGCGATGTGAAAGTCGTCATAAGTAAGCGCGCCTGATTACATGCATATCAGAAAATCGTGCCTTTAGTTGAGGCGATATCATAAAAGGCTTGATGAGAGAATTCGCCACCACGATCGTGCAAACGCTGCGCCAGAGCGGCTTTCAGGCATATCTGGTCGGGGGATGCGTGCGCGATCTGCTGCTGGGCCGGGAACCGAAGGACTACGACGTGGCCACCGATGCCACTCCGAAGCAAGTGATGGAGATCTTTCCCGAAACGTACGCCGTGGGAGTGCAGTTCGGGGTGGTGCTGATTCCGGCACCGGAGGCGGGCCGCGCGAGGATTTCAGACGAAGGTCCAGCAAAATCGAACGCTGTCGAAGTGGCGACCTTTCGCAGCGATATCGGGTATTCCGATGGCAGGCATCCGGATGAAGTTCGATTCAGCAAGACTCCGCAGGAAGATGTAGCGCGGCGCGATTTCACCATCAACGGAATGCTGCTTGATCCGGTGCGCGGCGAGGTTCTTGATTTTGTGGGCGGGCGCAAAGACCTCGATGCCGGAATCATTCGGACGATTGGCGATCCGGAGAAACGCTTCGGTGAGGACAAACTGCGGATGCTGCGTGCGGTGCGGTTTGCGGCGAGATTCGAGTATCAAATCGATCCCGCCACGTTGGCGGCGATCCCGGACCTCGCTGAACAAATCCGAGTCGTCTCGCGCGAGCGGGTGCGCGAGGAGCTTACGCGCATGTTGACGGAAGGCCACGCCCGGAGGGCATTTTTGCTTCTGGATGAGTCGGGCTTGCTGCGGGAAGTTCTGCCTGAAATTTCGGCGATGAAGGGAGTGGAGCAGCCCCCAGAGTTCCATCCCGAGGGAGACGTGTTCGTGCACACGTTGCTGCTGCTGGACAATTTGCCGCAACCTTGCACGATGACTCTGGCCTGGGGAGCTCTTCTGCACGATGTGGGGAAACCTCCGACCTTTCGCGTGGCGGAACGGATACGCTTCGACGGACACGTGGAAGTGGGCGTGAAGATGGCAGAAGAGATTTGTGCGCGGCTGCGTTTTTCAAACGATGAGACTGAACAGATTCTGGCGCTGGTAGACAACCACATGCGGTTCGGACAGGCGACCCGCATGAAGGAATCGACTCTGAAGAAGTTTATCCGCATGCCTCGCTTTGACGAGCACTTGGCCCTGCACCGGGCCGACTGCCTGGCGAGCCATCGGAATCTGGCGACCTATGAGTTCGTGCGGCAGAAGAAGGAGGAGATTCCGCCGGAAAAGATGCGTCCTCAGCCGCTGGTGACCGGGGACGATCTGATTGCCGAGGGGCATCGTCCGGGGCCGAAGTTTCGCGAGATTCTGAATGCTGTGGAAGATGCGCAACTGGAAGGCCGGTTGGGCTCGCGCGATGCGGCACTCGAGTTTGTGCGCCGCGAGTTTCCGGCCTGAATCGAGCATCGGCGACGATGTTAAAATCAACCTTCCCTTGAGGGGACGAGGAGTCATCGTTGGAGCAGGCTGGATCGGACCTGGAGAGAATCGTTGCGCGATCATTGCGGCAAGCGCCTCCGGCCCAGGCGCCGCTCATGGCTTGGCCCGTGGTGTGTGGTTCGGCGGTCGCCGAGCGCACTCGCGCCCTGAGTTTTCTTGACGGAGTACTGAGTGTGGCAGTTGCCGACGCGGGATGGAAGTTTGAGTTGCAGGGTCTCGCTCCGCGATACCTGGCGTCGATCAACCGCTACACGGTGGAAGCAGTTCGCAGGATTGAATTCATTGTGATGCGTCTCGAGACGCCGGAGCAAGACGCCCGCTGACCGTTCTTAGCCTCTTATGAAAGTCACCGAGAAAGACGTCGCTTACGTTGCCGATCTCGCGAACCTGGAACTGACGGAAGACGAGCGCCGCGGAATGCTGCGCGATCTGAATTCAATTTTGGAGTACGTCGACCGGTTGAACGAACTCGACACTTCGGCGGTGCCGCCGATGGCGCAGGTATCGGACCGCTACGGTGTCGACCAGGCTAAACAGGGGAGCGAGCGATTCGCTTATGCCGCGCGCGAAGATGTTCTCTTCGGTCTGAGAAAATCACTGCCGCATGACGAAGCTCTCGCCAATGCGCCGGATGCGGACGAGCATTTCTTCCGAGTGCCGAAGGTGATCGAAAGATAGCCGGAAAGACTCACTCTCAATGGATCCCATCTCTCTGACAATTGATGCGGCCCGCTCGGCCATCCAGGAAAAAAAGACGACAGCCCTCGCGCTGGCCGAGGCGCATTACGCCCGCATTCAAAAAGAGGATGGTCAGATTGGAGCGTTCCTGACGCTGTCGAAAGAGCGCGCGCTGGAGCAGGCGGACCGCATCGATCGCATGGCGGCTGCGGGAAAGCCGCTTCCGCCGCTGGCCGGCGTTCCCGTGGGGATCAAGGATGTGATGAGCACGCGGGGCGTACGCACGACCGCGGGATCAAAGATTCTCGAGAAATATATTCCGCCTTATGACTGCACGGCTGTGGCACGGTTGGAGGCCGCGGGCGCGGTGGTGCTGGGGAAAATGAATTGCGATGAGTTCGCGATGGGCTCGTCAAATGAGAATTCAGGATACGGTCCGGTGCGGAATCCGCGGGATCTGACGCGAGTGCCGGGCGGCTCGTCGGGCGGATCGGCGGCGGCCGTCGCGGCAGACATGGCGGTGTTTACGTTGGGCTCTGATACCGGAGGATCGATCCGGCAGCCGGCATCTTTCTGTGGTGTCGTTGGCTTGATGCCCACCTACGGTCGCGTCTCACGGTACGGGCTGATTGCGTTTGCGTCGTCGCTGGATCATATCGGGCCGCTGACAAAGACGGTGAAGGACGCGGCTACGGTATTGCGGGCCATCGCCGGGCGCGATCCGATGGATTCGACATCCGCTGAGGTCCCGGTTCCAGACTACACATCTGAACTCGACAAGCCGGTGCGCGGTTTGAAGCTGGGCGTCGCGAAGGAGTATCTCGGCGAGGGATTGGACGACGAGGTTCGCCAGGCAGTCGAGAGCGCAATCGAAACGTTGAAGGGGTTGGGATGCGAAATCGTTCCGGTATCCCTTCCGCACACACCGTACGCCATTCCGACTTATTACCTGATCGCGACCGCGGAGGCTTCGTCGAATCTGGCGCGCTATGACGGTGTGCGGTACAGCCATCGGGCGCGCGAAGTGAAGACTTTGTCGGAGATGTACCGGCGCAGTCGTGATGAAGGGTTCGGGGCGGAGGTGAAGCGGCGCATCATGCTCGGCACGTATGCCCTCAGCGCCGGGTATTACGACGCGTATTACTTGAAGGCGCAGAAGGTGCGGACGCTGCTGACACGCGATTTCGATTCAGCGTTCACCAAGGTAGACGCGATATTGACGCCGACTAGTCCTACAGCGGCGTTCCGGCTGGGGGAGAAATCCAATGATCCGCTGGCGATGTATCTGGCGGACATCTATACAGTCACTGCGGATCTAGCCGGTATTCCGGGAATTTCAGTGCCCTGCGGCGAGACTCGGGAGAAACTGCCGATCGGGCTGCAGATTCTGGGGAAGCATTTCGACGAGGCCACGATCTTGCGGGTGGCGCGTGCATTCGAGCAGGCAGCTTAGCTCAAAAACATCAACCACAAAGGACACTAAGGAGCACGAAGGAAACACCTTGGTATTGAAATCCTTCGTCTACCTTCGTGACCTTTGTGGTTTCAGGATTAGTCTGCGGGTTGGTAGTAACTGTCACCGGCGCATGCGCGGCACAGGACTTTTCCGTCATGCCTTACTTCTCTGCGGAAATTGATTCCTTCACCGCACTCAGCGCACGTGATCCGCTCGCCTTTGTATCCGGGGAATTCCTCCGGAGGCATGTCAACTTTTACCCATTGCGTCGCGAACAGGTCGTCGTCTGACATCTCGCGATAGGCGAGCATCTGTTGCTCATTCTTGCTTACAACCTCAGGATGAAGCTGGCGGGCAAGCGCCTTGGACGATTCCTTTGCGGCGATGCGGATGGCTTTGCCGTTGGTCACGTCCACGAATGTGGCCGCGACTTTTCCCCAGTCGCGGAATTTCAAAGCGCGCTTGCCCAAGCGACATCCGGTGACGACGCCTACGGCGTCGGTGGCGCAGCGGTCGATCTCGACGAAGGTTACGAGGCGCTTGCGGTCTTTGCCGTGGGGATCGTCGATCCCGAGTTTCTGCAGACCCAGCATGGCCAGACGAACGCCGAGCACTTGGCCGGCACAGAGATGGCCGTGGGCTTGCTCGGCATCGCGGAGGTATTCGTCGAAGGATTTCACAAGAAAGCTGTCAGCTTTCAGCCGTCAGCTTTCAGCTTAACACCGCGTGGGAGGCCGCGGCCTTTCAAAACCGCGGCCTGCCAAACCATGCGAGGCGGGTCTACTTTCTTCTCCAGCGTATTCCGTCCTTCGTGATTTCGACCAGGACGCCCGCTTCAGCTAGTTCGGCGCGGATGGCGTCCGACTTTTTGAAATCCCGGGAGGCGCGGGCGGCTTTCATCTCGGCAATCTTTGTTTCGATGTCGGCATCCGAACGTTGCGCCGACTGGACTGTGTCGCGCAGTTCCTGGCTGATGTCCTTCTCGCGACCCTCGGCCTGCGCCCATTGGAGGACCTGCTTCATCTTCGGGACATCGTCGTCAAGGAGCACGGCAAAGATCTCGTCGAACTTTTCCAGTGCGGCTAGCAGTGGTTGAACGTCTTCTTTCATGACGCCACCGCTATCGAAAGCGGTATTGGCCTGGCGAACCATCTCGAAAATCGCGGCCTGCGCCTGGGCGGTATTGAGGTCATCATCGAGCGCGGCGCGCATGCGGTCAACGGTTTCCGCGGCCAGCTTTTGCATCTGCTCATTTGAGCCGTCCACAAAATTCCCGGCACTGAGACGAAGCCGAAAATTTCGCAAGCGATCGACGGAGACTGCGGCCTGCTTGAGTCCGTCGAAGGTGAAATTAAGTTGATTGCGATAGGGAACCGAGGCGAGCAGGTAGCGGATGGAAGACGGCTTGTGTCCTTTGAGCACGAGATCGCGGGGAGTGAAGAAGTTCCCCAGGCTCTTCGACATCTTCTCGCCTTCGACCAGGAGAAAGCGCGCGTGGAACCAGAAATGGACGAAAGGTTTTCCGGTGAGCGATTCCGACTGCGCGATTTCGTTTTCGTGATGCGGGAAGATGAGATCTTCACCACCGGCATGGAGGTCGAAGGTCTCGCCCAACTCCTCCATCGACATGACGGAGCACTCCAGATGCCAGCCGGGGCGGCCGGGGCCGATGACAGTGTCCCATGAGGCTTCACCAGGCTTGGGAGCTTTCCAGAGAGCGAAGTCGCGGGCACTGTCTTTGTCGTATTCGTCGACGTCAACGCGTGCGCCATCGAGCATGTTGCTGAAGTCTTTTTTCGAGAGCTTGCCGTACTGGGGAAATTTAGCAATGCGGAAGTAATAGGATCCGTCGTCGGCGCGGTACGCGAACCCTTTCTCCACCAGTCTCGCAACGAACTCGGCCATCGCGGGAATGTGCTCGGTCGCGCGGACTAACGTGGGCTGCTCGATACCAAGCATGGCGGCATCCTCGAGAAAAGCCTTCTCATACTTCGCCGTATATTGCTGCACGGTGACGCCATCGCGGGCGGAGTTGCGAATGATCTTGTCGTCTACGTCGGTAATGTTCATGACATGTTGGATCTTGTAACCGCTCTGCCGCAGAAAGCGGCGCAGAAGATCGATGGCGACGAAGGTGCGGAAATTGCCGATGTGTCCGTAGTCGTAGACGGTAGGTCCGCAAGCGTACAAGCGGACCTCGGAGTCGCGGAGTGGGCTGAACTCCTCGACTTGCGACGACATCGTATTAAAAAGGCGAAGGGGCATATAAGTTGGGCTTACTAGACGAACCTAAGATTCTAGGGGGCCTGGGAAATGGCGGTCAAATCAGGCTTCAAGAGGATCGAGTCTGCGCGGGAGGCAGCGCGTGCGTATGTTCGCGCAAACGACGTTGCACCAGAATCACATAATGCAGCGCGGAAATGATTGTGAAGAAAAAGGTGGCGCGAAGGAAGACCGTGCGGGCGATCCAGATCCAACGTACCGGTTTCACTTCAAGCAGAAGGACGAAAAACAACGCGCCGATCTGAGAAAAGGTATTTGCCTTGCCGAAGATGCTGGGGCGGAAATCCCGTAGACCGGCGATCGCGAACAGGACGGCGCTGGCGGCGAGAATCGATATGTCGCGGCTGAAAACAACAACCGTGAACTTCCACGGAATCTTGTGAAGGATGGAGAGCACCAGAAACAGCGTGCTGAGCAGGAGTTTGTCGGCGATGGGATCGAGATACTGTCCGAGCAGCGTCTGCTGATGAAGCCGGCGAGCGAGCAGGCCATCGAGACCATCGCTGAAGCCTGCAACGACAAAGAGAGCGAGGGCCCAGAGGTAGTGTCCGTCGACAAGATGGATGACGATGAAGGGAACAAAAACCATGCGGAGCAGCGTGAGTTGATTGGGAGCGGTGAAGACTTCAGAGAGCTTCACACCGGCTCCTTCGCGGGATGCAGATTGGGCTCCTGACGAGGAGCGAGGGCGGCGGCCGGTTCGAGGCCGGTTTTGGCCAGGAACCGTTGCGAGAGCGAGGGCAGGGTGCCGTCCGGCAAATCGAGTTCGACCCGCTCGATTCGGTGCATGGGGAAGAAGACGACAGCGGGAGTGAAAGGCTCACCGTCTCTGACCATAACGGTGAGATCCTCGAACGAAGCCAACTCGACTCCGCTCAGGCTTAGGCCTTCTGGAGCGAGGGCGAGAATCATTCCCCAGAATTTTTCGCGGGGATTGCTGAGAGTTGCGATCACCAGGGCTCCGCCAGTAAACGGCTCGCCGCGAACCGGAGTGGATGCGTTCTTCTCCATGGCAAGATTGTCGCTGGGAGCGGCGTGCTTTGCAAATCCAAGATTAACGCAATTGCGACCCAAGGTTGGTCCGCGCATCGAACTTCGGTATGCTGACCGCAGCATAAGCTGGGGAAAGCAACTCTCGTGATCGAATTCCGTGACGTTTCCTATCGTGTGAATGGGATTCAGGTGCTCAGCAGCCTCAATCTGCGGGTCGCGCATGGGGAGATTCTCGTGCTTCTGGGGCGCAGTGGCTCGGGCAAAACGACGACCCTAAAACTCGTGAACCGACTAGTCTCGCCGACTTCGGGGCAAATTCTGGTAAATGGCGCGCCCAACGATCAGGTCGACGTGATCCGGTTGCGGCGAGGCATTGGGTACGTCATACAGGAGGCTGGCCTTTTCCCGCATTTCACGGTGGAGCGGAATATTGGGCTGGTCCCAAAGATCGAGGGCTGGCCGGAGGAGCGGATTCGCGCGCGCGTGCAGGAGATGCTGCAACTGGTGGGGCTGAGTTCGGATCTGGCTTCGCGGTACCCACACCAATTGTCGGGCGGGCAGCGGCAACGGGTGGGAGTGGCTCGCGGGCTGGCGGCAGATCCCGCGATTTTGCTGATGGATGAACCTTTCGGCGCGCTCGATCCTTTGACCCGCGATGATCTCCAGCGCGAGTTTCTGCAGTTGCAGCAGCGTGTGCACAAAACCGTGGCCTTCGTCACCCATGATCTTCGAGAGGCGCTGCGGTTGGGATCGAGGATCGCGCTCATGGAAGCGGGGAAACTCGTAACTGTCCTCACTCCCCACGAATTCCTGAAGTCCTCCGACCCGTGGGCATCGGCGTATGTGCGAGCGTTCGGCGACGGATTGGAATCGGCAGCGAATCGAGGAACATCATGAATCTGCTTCGGTTCTTTGTGCAGCACCATACGGAGGTGCTGGAAAGCACCGGGGAGCACCTTTGGCTGGTGGGGTGGTCGACGCTTTTCGCCGCGCTGATCGGCGTCCCACTCGGGATTTTGATTGCGCATCGCTCTCGACTGGACCGGCCGGTTCTCGCCACGGCAAATATCATTCAGACGATTCCCAGTCTCGCCTTATTCGGATTTCTGCTGCCGGTGCCATGGTTGGGGGACCGTGCGGATCGGCTGGCGATTCTGGCGCTGACGCTTTATGCCTTGTTGCCCATCATCCGCAATACGTACGCGGGAATTCGCGGGGTCGACGCGGCGGTGGTTGAGGCCGGACGGGGTATGGGGCTGACGGAGTCGCAACTGCTCCTCCAGGTCGAGTTGCCGCTGGCTTTGAGTGTGATCCTTTCCGGAGTGCGGATCGCAGTGGTGATTTCTGTGGGGCTGGCCACGATCGCAGCCGCAATCGGTGCCGGCGGGCTTGGGGAGTTCATCTTTCGCGGGTTGGCGATGGTGGATAATCGCGTAATCCTAGCTGGAGCGATTCCGGCGGCGGTCCTAGCGTTGCTCGCGGACTTCGGCATGGGATGGATTGAGAAGCGGCTGAGGCCACGATGATTGGTTCTCGAGCGAGCCTCGGCCTGATAGTGGTTTGCAGTGTTGCCCTTCTTTCTTGCTCCTCGTCGCATGCCGATCGAATCGTGGTGGGGTCTAAGAACTTTACTGAATCATTCATTCTGGGAGAACTGATCGCGCAGCAGATTGAGGCGCACACCAACCTGAAAGTGGAGCGGCGCTTCTATCTGGCCGGAACCTACATCTGCCAGCAGGCGATGCTCGCGGGACGAATCGACATATATCCGGAGTACACCGGGACTGCGCTCACGGCGATACTCAAGCACGGCATTTCCCGCGACAAGCGGGAAGTTTATGACCGGGTCAAGAACGAATACGAGCGGCGATTCGGGCTTACGCTCGGTCCGGCGCTCGGATTCAACGATACGTTTGCCATGGAAATACGGGGCGAAGATGCTCGTCGCCTGAACGTCAGAACTTTATCGCAGGCAGCAGCGTTTGCTGCACGCTGGCGCGCCGGATTTGGCTATGAGTTCATGGAGCGTCCCGATGGATATCGCGGGCTGGTTGCTGCGTACGGGCTACGTTTCGCCGAGCAGCCGCGCATCATGGATCTGGGGCTGTTGGCGCGGGCGTTGAAGGATCGTCGGATTGACTTTGCCGCGGGCAACGCCACCGATGGCCTGATTCCGGCGCTCGATCTCGTGCCCCTCGAAGATGATCGTCATTATTTCCCGCCGTATGAAGCTGTGCCCGTCATTCGTCAGCAGACGCTGCAGTTGCATCCCGAGATCGCGGGCGTGCTGGCTGATCTTGGGGGGAAGATCTCCGATGAGGAGATGCAGAAGATGAACTACGCGGTGGACGCACAGCACCGAGATTCGCAGGATGTGGTGCGCGAGTTCCTGAAATCGAAGAGCCTCGTGCCCTGAGTCATTACTTCAGATCAATAGCGATCCTTCCAGCGTGACGACGGCCTTGCCTTTCAGGAGCACGCGATCTCCAGCCACTTCACACCAGAGTTCACCTCCGCGCTCGGACAATTGCCTCGCGTGCAGTGTCGCTTTCCCCAGACGCTTCGCCCAATAGGGCGCTAGCACGCAGTGGGCAGAACCGGTGACCGGGTCTTCGGGGATGCCGTAGCTCGGAGCGAAATAACGTGAGACGAAATCAACCTCGGTTTCATGTGCTGTTATGGCGATCACGAAGGGGTGAAAACTCTCAAGAAGCTCAAAGTTCGGGCGAACGGCCCGCACGGTCTCGGGTGCGTCGACCACCAGGATGTACGTGTCATTTGCTTCGAGGATATCTGCGGACTGCGACTGAAGTCCCAGGGCCCCTGTCAGCCCAGTAGGGGCAGTGGCACACACCTTCGGGAACATAGCCGGGAAATCAATGGTAAGGCACTGGCCGTCTCTTCGAACCGTGACAGTTCCCCGAAATCTTGTCTCGAAGGTCACCGAATCAAGCTGAGGGTGTTGCAAATTGAGTAGAATGTGCGCCGTTGCCAGGGTCGCATGACCGCACAGCTTCACCTCGCAACGCGGGGTGAACCAGCGCAGTTCGTAACCGCGATCCCCGGATACCAGGAATGCGGTCGCCGAAAGATTATTTTCTGCAGCGACTTTGAGGAGCCGACCCTCATCTAACCACGAGTCTAAAAAGCAGACCGCCGCCGGATTGCCCCGGAAGGGCTGTTCGGTGAAGGCATCGATGTGGAAAAGAGGGATACGCACCCGATTGATTTTAATCGCGGCGTCATTGTTTGCCATGTTTGGCAACCGCAGGAAGTTGGTTGCGGGCCATGGGCGAGCCATGTATAGTCTGAGGACTCTAGGGCGCAAATTCGCCCTTCTGCGCGGCATTCGGGGTACGTCGCGACGCGACCTGTTAGTCACTTCGTCGTTCGATCCACGTTCGGGGAAACCACCTAGTTTCTGACCACTCGACCTGTCTGGAGGGCTGAATGCCAACCGCTCAGAGAGAATCCGTTGTCGATGCCACGCTGCTCGAGAGAATTTCTGACGCCCGGCGCAGGAGTGACGCGCTGTTTGAGATCGTGCAGACGGATGCGATGTACGATCGCCCGATTCCCGAGCGCCACCGGATCATCTTCTACGTCGGTCATCTTGAGGCGTTCGACTGGAATCTGCTGCACGAGAACGTGTTTCGCCTGACGAGCTTCGATCCGGAGTTTGATCGGCTGTTTGCATTTGGTATCGATCCGGTCGGAGGAGGCTTGCCTACCGATCGGCCGTCAGACTGGCCGTCCCTCGATCGTGTTCGCGAGTACGTGCGAACAATCCGAAATTCCCTCGACGAGAAGCTGATGAACAATGCGGCTGGCCAGCGTGATGGCTTTCCGCTCGACGCCCTGCTGAACGTTGCGATTGAACATCGTCTGATGCATGTGGAGACGTTGGCGTACATGCTTCATCAGTTGCCTCTGGACAGAAAAATCCCGCAAGCCGCCTCCTCTTCTGTTCCTGCTTTCCGCGTCGCACATTCCATGATCAAGATTCCTGCCGGAACGGCGCAGCTTGGACTGAGGCGAGGAAGCGGCGTGTTTGGATGGGACAACGAATTCGAAGCTCATGCCGCCGATGTCTCAGCGTTCGAAATCGATCGATACATGGTCACGAACGGGCAGTTCCGCGAGTTCCTGGACGATGGTGGCTACGAGAGGGGTGAGTTGTGGGGCGCCGCGGATTGGGAGTGGAGGACTGCCGGCGACATTTCTTCCCCGGTGTTCTGGCGTAGGGATGATGGCGCATGGCTCTACCGCACGATGTTCGACGAGATCCCATTGCCGCTGGACTGGCCCGCTTATGTCAGCCATGCCGAAGCTTCCGCGTATGCGCGATGGGCAGGCAAGGCGCTGCCGACCGAAGAACAGTGGCATCGCGCTGCCTACGGCTTTTCCGATGGCGGAGAGCAGTCTTACCCCTGGGGGAATGAAGCTCCGAGTCCGAGCCGCGGAAATTTTGATTTCGACAATTGGGATCCCGTGCCGGTGAACGCGCATCCGCGTGGCCAGAGCGCGTTCGGTGTGGAAGGGATGTTGGGGAACGGTTGGGAGTGGACTTCTACCGTGTTTGGACCGTTCGCGGGATTTGAGCCGTTCCCGTTTTATCGCGGCTATTCTGCAGATTTCTTTGATGGCAAGCACTTCGTCATGAAAGGCGGCTCTGCACGCACTGCCGTGTGCATGCTGCGGCCCTCGTTCCGCAACTGGTTCCAGCGACATTACCAGTATGTGTACGCGGGCTTTCGCTGTGTGAACGTCTGATCTGAATCGAGGAGCAAGACATGCTAGTTCATGCGATCCCTACCAACGTCAACTATGAGTTTGCGGCCGAAGTCCGGGACGGATTAACCCGCGCAGGGCAGAAGGAACTCCCCTCGAAATATTTGTACGACGACGTGGGGTCTGCGCTCTTTGAAGTGATCAGCCATCTACCGGAGTATGGTCTGACGCGGGCCGATGAGAGGTTACTACGCCGACACGCCAACGAAATTGTGGACCGCGTTCAAGGCCCGGTCGCGGTCGCTGAACTCGGCAGCGGTAGCGGCCGCAAAACTCGCTGGCTGCTGCAAGCGTTCTGCCGCAAGCAGCGTGTTTCCTATTATCCCGTGGAAATTTCTCACTCGGCGCTGGTGCGGTGTGAGCGGGAACTGAGCGATCTCGACGCGATCAGCATTGTGGGGTTCGAACGCGAATATCTCGATGGCCTGTTGGAGGTGGCTGCTTATCGCAAGCCGGGGCAGTATCTATGTGTTCTATTTCTGGGGAGTACGATCGGGAACTTTGATCGCGCCGCCGGTGTGAACTTTCTATCTCAAGTCAGGTGCATCCTTCAGCCCGGAGACTCATTGCTGCTGGGTACGGATCTCGAGAAGTCTCATTCCGAGCTGATCAGGGCCTACGACGACGAACTTGGGGTGACGGCGGCATTCAACCTTAATTTACTGGCGCGGATTAATCGGGAGTTGGGAGCCGACTTCAAACTGGCCGAGTTTCAGCATGTGGCGCGCATCAATGACGAGGAGCGCAGCGTGGAAATGCACCTGCTTTCCAAGCGCCGTCAGATCGTCAGCGTTCCAGCGGCGCAGGTGGTGGTTGAGTTCCGCGAGGGTGAAACCATTTGGACGGAAAGCAGCCACAAGTACGCTGTCGAGGAGATCTGCGGGACGGCGCGGCAGGCGGGCTTCCGGTGCGAGGTCCAATGGATCGATGAGCAGTGGCCTTTTGCGGAGAACCTGCTCGTGGCCGAGTGAGACGCAAAAAGCGCTAACCACTAAGGCACACGAAGGAAAATCCTAGGCATCGTTCCCTCAGCAGGACCTCGATCTGCGCCAGGCATGGAGATTGATTGCACTCACGACCATGCAGAAGACGTTTGCGGGAATGAAGCCCAGCTGTTCGGTGCGGAATCCGATGATGCACATGATCACGCTATTGACTCCGGCCAGAGCCCAACCTTCCCAACACCGGCGGCCCACCAGGATCGTTGAGGCGACGGTTAAGATACAAGAAAGATAGTCAAGACGAAGCACGAATGAATGACCTCCCAACTCATTGTGAGTGAAAGAGACGCGGTTGTGGCATGATTGTGTCCTTTCGTCACATGACTGAGGTCACTTGACCAGAGGTAGAGATCATTCTGGAGGAGCCATGAAGAATCAATGCTCGCATCTTGACCAGATTAAAATTAAGAACACCGACATACATGTTTGCGAAGAGTGCGTCAAGATGGGCGATACGTGGGTTCATCTTCGGCTGTGTTTGACGTGCGGGCATGTGGGGTGTTGTGATTCATCCAAGAACAAGCACGCAACCAAACACTTTCGCAAGGTGCAACATCCGCTGATTCGCTCGATTGAGCCCGGTGAGTCGTGGGTTTGGTGTTATGTGGATGAGATAGAAGCTGGGGAACTGCGGGCTTAGGACCTGTCTTTTCAGAGCTGTGGCGGCTGGGGAATGAGCTGCGCGGGCAGCAACTTTGCGCGACCAAATCGTCCTGTCGCGTATCTAACGACAATCTCGGTTGGAAGTGTGTTCGAGAGGCTGGGTAGTCATGGCAAAACCCATTTTGCTGACGGTGGATGATGATCCCGATGTGCTGCGGGCGATCGAGCGGGATCTGCGAACGCAATATGGCGCTGAATATCGAGTGATCAGCAGCGATTCTCCCATCGGAGCCCTCGATCTGCTGAAGGGGCTCAAGGTCCGCAACGATGGTGTCGCCTTGTTGTTAGCAGACCAGCGCATGCCCCACATGGACGGCGTCGGGTTTCTACAAGCTGCCCGCCAATTGTTTCCCGATGCCAAGCGAGCGTTGCTTACGGCCTACGCCGACACGAATGCGGCGATCAGCGCCATCAATCAGGCGAATATCGACTATTTCTTCATGAAGCCGTGGGATCCTCCGACAGAGCATCTTTATCCGCAGCTCGATGATCTGCTGGATGACTGGCAGGCTTCTTACCGGCCGGCGTTTCAAGGAATTCGTGTGCTGGGGACGCGATGGTCTCCGCGATCCTATGAATTGCGCGATTTTCTGGCGCGAAGTCATGTTCCGTACCAATGGATCGATGTGGAGTTGTCGGCAAATGACCCGGAAACCAAGCTTCTGCTGGAAGCGCTTGGGCCGGATGCGACCGAGCTCCCCATAGTTTTGTTCCCGGATGGCGCGAAGTTGCTGAATAGTGCTCCGGCAGAAGTCGCGCAGAAGGTTGGCTTTCGGACGCGCGCGGAAACGAGTTTCTACGATCTGGCCATTGTCGGCGGCGGGCCGGCAGGACTCGCCGCTGCTGTCTATGGGGCCTCTGAGGGGCTGCATACCGTGATCGTTGAGCGCGAAGCACCCGGTGGGCAAGCGGGCATGAGTTCGCGGATCGAAAACTATCTGGGATTTCCAAGTGGACTCAGCGGAGGCGATCTGGCGCGACGCGCGGTTGTGCAGGCGCGGCGTTTCGGTGTGGAGATTCTTGCGCCGCAGACCGTCGTGAATCTGCGAACGGAGGGATCGTACCGCATCATCAAGCTCGCCGACGACAGCGAGATTTCCTGCCATGCGTTGATGATCGCCACCGGTGTGCAATGGCGGCGGCTGGAGGCTCCAGGCATCGATCGACTGCAAGGCGCCGGTGTGTATTACGGAGGCGGCACCACGGAAGCTCTGTCATGCAAAGGAGAGATAGTGTACGTAGTGGGAGGGGCGAATTCCGCCGGGCAGGCGGCCATGAATTTCTCGAAATATGCCGAGCGGGTGGTCATCCTTGTTCGCGGCGAATCGCTCTCGAGCACCATGTCTCAATATCTAATTGATCAAATTAAAGAGACTCCCAATATTCAGCTGTGGACGCATGCCGCTGTTGCGGAGGTGCATGGCGACACGCACCTGGAGGAGGTCTCTGTGCTTTGTTCGGACACGAACAAAGTCGAGCGAGTGCCGGCCAGTTCCATGTTCATCTTCATCGGAGCATTGCCACGAACGGACTGGCTTGGCGATGCGATTGAACGGGATGACCGCGGGTTTATCCTCACCGGGTCGGATCTGACGCAAGGCGGAGAGCGGCCGAAAAAGTGGACGCTCGATCGCGATCCATTCCTTCTTGAAACGAACGTTCCCGGCGTTTTCGCGGTAGGCGACGTGAGACATGGGTCGGTGAAGCGAGTGGCGTCCGGTGTTGGCGAAGGATCTGTGGCGGTTCAATTCATCCATCAGTATTTGAGCAAGGTCTAATGGCCGAAACACTCGAACTGCTGCGGAAGAGTCCGGTGTTTGCCGATCTGCCCGACGATCAAATGGACTGGTTCCTCAGCCAGTCGCAGGACGTCCAACTCAAGGCAGGCGGAGTTTACGCGCGGCAGGGAGATCCCGCCGACGCCATGTTTGTCCTGCTCGAGGGAGAGTTCCAGTGGCGCGGGGAATTTTCGGGCGAGACATTCGTGCGCGACCTGCACGCGGGCGAAGTAACCGGGGTTCTTCCCTTTTCCCGGATGAAGAATTACACCCTCAGCGGCCGGGCCACCAGCGACGCCCGCGTTTTGCGCTTTCCCCGATCACTGTTCCCGCAGCTGGTGCAGAGAATGCCCGAGCTGGCGACGCGGCTCGTGGGACTCATGTCCGATCGGATCCGTGAGGCCACGCGGTTCGAGCAGCAACGGGACCGGCTTGCGGCTCTGGGAAAGCTTTCAGCCGGGCTGGCGCATGAGTTGAACAATCCGGCATCGGCAGCGAAACGAGCGACCAGCCAGCTTCGAGACTTGCTGAAAAAAATTCGCGACGCTAGCCATGAACTGGGGCGGCGCGATCTCACGGCAGCGCAAAAGGCAGAGATCGAGAAGCTGGAATCGTCGTTGATGCAAACCGATGAGCATCCCCCGGATCCGCTCACAACCAGCGATCTTGAGGACCAGCTTGATTCATTACTGCGCAGCCATGGGCAGAATGATCTCTGGCAACTCGCCGCCGATCTGGCACGCAGGAACTTCAAGCCCGAGTCACTGGAACATCTTTTTGAGGCTCTCGATGCCAGTACGGCGCGCGCTGCACTGGTACGAATTTCCACTTCGGTGGAAATCGCGGGATTGCTGAACGAAATTGAGAGCAGCACTTCGAGAATCTCCGATCTGGTGAAGGCCATCAAGGAATACACGTTCATGGACCAGTCACCGGTGCAGAACGTGGACATCGTGAAGACACTGGAAAACACGCTGACGATTCTGAATCACAAACTCAAGAAGGGCGTGTCGGTGCAACGCGATTATCAGCAAGTGCCATTCCTGGTGAATTCCTTCGGCAGCGAACTCAGCCAGGTCTGGACCAACATCATTGACAACGCAATCGACGCCATGGGCGGGAAGGGCGAGCTGCGAGTGCGCACCTATCGACAGGATGAGTGTGTGGTCGTAGAGATCGGCGACAATGGGCCGGGAATCCCTCCGGAAGTCGAACCGCGGATTTTCGAGCCATTCTTCACCACGAAAGGCGTGGGTGAGGGCACCGGTCTGGGGCTCGATACTGTGCAGCGGATCGTGAAGAAACATCGCGGTAGCATTCAGATTCATTCCAAGCCGGGCGACACGCGATTCCAAGTGTGGCTGCCGCTGGCGAATTCCAACTAGTTCGAGCAGTTGCGTTCCGGGCCCGGTTTCACCGCTTAACGGATCTGGAGGAGTTCGATGAACTCAACCACACTATTATTCGCATTTGGAATTGGTTTTGTCGCAGGATTGCGATCTCTCACCGCACCTGCAGTAGTGGCGTGGGCTGCCCGCTTGGGTTGGATCAATCTCCATAACTCTCCGCTGGCTTTCATGGGATCAAAGTGGGCGGTGATCATTTTCACAGTCCTCGCCGTGGTGGAATTCATCGGAGATCAGCTTCCTTCCACTCCGCCTCGAACCGGTGCGGTAGGTTTGTCGGCGAGGATCGTGACCGGCGCGCTGACTGGAGCGTGTCTTGCGGTGGCGGGAAATGCCGGCCTTTGGTGGGGCGCCATCGCTGGCATCGTAGGAGCGGTCGCGGGAGCGTACGGCGGCTATCATGCGCGGGTGGGGCTGGTTCGGTCGCTGCGAGTTCGCGATTTTGTCGTCGCACTTCCTGAGGATGCGATTGCGATTGGGTTAGGACTGTTACTGGCCTCCCGGTTATAGCCGCTGATCCCTCGAGCATGGACCCCAATTTGAGAACTGTTTGATGAATACTTCGCATTACGACGCAATTGTGATCGGCTCAGGACAAGGCGGCACACCGCTTTCGGTGGCCTTGGCCAACGCGGGAAAGCGCACAGCCCTGATCGAGCGAAAGCATGTGGGTGGCACCTGTATAAACGAGGGATGCACGCCGACGAAGACGATGGTGGCAAGCGGGCGCGTGGCCTATCTGGCGCGGCGCGCGGCCGACTACGGCGTGCATACGGGGCCAATCTCCATTGACCTTGAGAAGGTTCGGCAGCGCAAGCGCGATATCGTAGCGAGTTTCCGAGGTGGCAACGAAAGGGGCATTGCGAAGGCCCAGAATCTCGAGCTGATCATGGGCGAGGCAAGTTTCAGTGGGCCAAAGACGCTCGAAGTCCGAACGGAGGATGCAGGACAGCGCACCGTTTCCGCGGATCGCATGTTCATCAACGCCGGCGCCAGCGCCTCGCGGCCGAAGCTGGAAGGGCTCGATCGGGTTCAGTTCCTCGATAACGAATCGATCATGGAACTCGGTGCGGTTCCGCAACACCTTCTGATCCTTGGCGGCGGATACATCGGGCTTGAGTTCGGACAACTCTTCCGCCGTTTCGGCAGCCGCGTTACGATCGTGCAATCGGGCGGACAGTTGCTGACGCGCGAAGATCCCGACGTCGCGGAGGAAGTGACGAAGATTCTGCGGCAGGATGGTGTGGAGGTCGTGCTCAGTGCTAAGGCTACCCGCGTCGATCAATTGGGAGACAAGATTCAGTTGCAAGTTGAGGCCGGAGCCAAGGCAGCTTCTTTTGTTGGCTCGCATTTGCTGGTTGCTACGGGACGCATCCCAAATTCTGACGCTCTGAATCTTTCCGCCGCAGGCGTGAAAACCGACGATCGTGGATTCATTCAAGTGAACGATCGGTTGGAAACTACCGCTGATGGAATCTATGCGCTGGGAGATATCAAGGGTGGACCGGCATTCACGCATATTTCGTACGACGACTTTCGGATTATCCGAGCCAATCTGCTGGAAGGGAAAGCGGCATCCACCAAAGATCGCCAGGTGCCGTATTGTGTCTTCATCGATCCGCAATTGGGGCGCGTAGGGATAACGGAGAATGAAGCCCGCGCGCAAGGGCGCAACATTCGGCTCGCGAAACTACCAATGGCCTCCGTTGCCCGTGCCCTGGAAGTCGATGAGACGCGGGGCTTCATGAAAGCCGTCGTAGATGCCGATACGAATCAGATTCTCGGGGTGGCGGTGCTCGGCATCGAGGGTGGAGAAGTCATGTCGGTGCTGGAGACGGCGATGATGGGTAAGTTACCCTACACTGCGGTGCGGGATGGCACGTATGCTCATCCCACGTTGAGCGAATCGCTGAATAATCTCTTCATGGCCATGGACAACACGTAGCCGGTCGGTCTCGTTTAATATCATGTTCATCTTCCCAAAGGCCATTGCATCGCATGAATGTTTACGTCATTGACGGGACGTACGAACTGTTTCGTCATTTCTTTGCTGTGCCGTCCTCGAAAAATGAGAGCGGGCAGGAGATCGGAGCGGTTCGTGGCGTGCTCACCTCAGTCTTTTCCATGATCGAGGCGGGCGCCACCCACCTCGGAGTGGCCACCGATCACGTGGTGGAATCGTTCCGCAACAACCTTTATGCCGACTACAAGACGGCCGAGGGTGTTGCTCCCGAACTGCTTTCCCAGTTCCCCATACTGGAAGAAGCTCTCGAATCGATGGGCGTGATGGTATGGCCGATGACTTATTTTGAGGCAGACGATGCACTGGCCGCGGCGGCGGCCAAGGCTGCGGCCGACGCGGGGGTAAAGCAGGTTTTGATCTGCACGCCAGATAAAGATCTTGCGCAATGTGTGGTGGGCGACCGCGTGGTGCAAATGGATCGCAGGCGCAACATCGTTCGCAATGAGGCTGGAGTGGTAGAAAAGTTCGGAGTGAAGCCCGAATCGATACCAGACTACTTGGCAGTGACGGGCGACAGCGCAGACGGATATCCCGGTATCGCGGGATGGGGAGCGAAGGCGGCGTCCCTCGCGCTGTCGAGGTATGGCCATCTCGAAAACATTCCGAAAGGTTGGCTGCAGTGGGATCCCTCGATCCGCCGAGCGCGCCCGCTCGCCGAATCACTATTTGCTGCTTGGGACGAGGCGTTGCTGTATCGTACGCTGGCCACTTTGCGGCTCGATGTTCCGGTATTTGATTCCCTCGACGATCTCAGGTGGAATGGACCCCGCGATAATTTCGAGCAAAGCTGTGAGCGCCTCAGAGCCAAAGATTTGTATCGACGCGTCTCGGCCAAGGCGCAGTCTGGTGGTGCGGTGGCACCACTCCGTTGATCGGCGGATCGGCGCATTCCCTGATACGTGTTGCGAGGTGATGAAATGTTGAGAAAAGTGTGGTCGTCATCGCTCGGGTTTCTTCTATTTCTCGCGGGCAATTCTGTGCTCGCCCAGATTCCGTCTCCGGCCTTGTTGGTGCTCGAGAAAAATGATAAGTCGATGGCGATCGTCGATCCCCGCACGTTGAAGGTCGTCGGGCGAGTTCCTGCGGGCGAGGATCCGCACGAGATCGTCGCGTCCGACGACGGTAAATATGCCTACATTTCGAACTACGGGGCCTTCCAGAATCCGCAACATACGATCTCGATTGCGGACTTGTCAGCGCAGAAGGCTCTGCCGGCTGTAGACCTCGGGGTCTTGCGCGCGCCTCACGGACTGGAAATGGTGAACGGCAAGGTTTACTTCACTGCAGAAGGAAGCAAGGTGATCGGGCGCTACGATCCCTCCACGCACCAGGTAGATTGGACCCTGGGTATTGGGCAAAGTCGCACTCATATGCTGGTCGTCAGCCGCGACGAAAGCCGAATTTTCACTGCGAACGTTAACTCCGACACGATCAGCATCCTTGATCGCGATAAGAACGGAGATGCTTCCGGATGGACTCAAACACCCATCCCCGTTGGCAAGGGGCCGGAGGGTTTCGACGTTTCTCCGGACGGCAAAGAGGTGTGGGCGGCCAATTCGCACGATGGAACGCTTTCCATCATCGACTTGGCGAGCAAGAAGGTGGTGCAGACTCTCGACCTGCATACCAAGTTCGCGAACCGGGTGAAGTTTTCGCCCGACGGAAAACTCGTTCTGATTTCTGATCTCGGCATGGGGGATCTGATCGTGCTCGATGCTTCGGCCCATAAAGAGATCAAGCGCCTGAATCTGGGACGCGGAGTTGCGGGCATCCTGATCGTGCCCGACGGCTCCCGCGCTTATGTTGCCGTCAGCACGGACGGCCAGGTTGCGGCTGTCGATTTGAAGACATTTTCAGTAACCGGCCGAATCACAACCGGCAAGGGTCCGGACGGAATGGCCTGGGCCGTGCGGAAGTAGATCGAACCGCGTGATAAACTTCTTGAGGCTGGGACGATTGCTCCTGGCCTTCGATCACTCAACGGTAGGATTCAGCAGGCCCGTAGCTCAGTTGGTCTAGAGCGCTTCCTTGACACGGAAGAGGTCGATGGTTCGAATCCATTCGGGCCTACCATTCTCTTATCCCCTGCTCATGCGGATTTCCAGATGCGATGTCCTGAGCCCTCCTACTGGCGCCCGACAACGACGATCATGAAGGTGCCGGGCTTGGCTGCCGGGCGAGTTCCTGGTTTCGCTTCTTCAAACTCGGCTGTGGGCAAATAGATCTTGTGCCTCTCCGGGTCAACATCCATTGTTTTGGCGCCTACCGCAGTAGTCACTACTTGCTGGATGTCGAACTTGCCGGGCGCAGTCTCGCCGGCAACGTGGAGCTTGCCGTCGCGGCAGCTCGCGAAGGCTTGATGACCGTCGAATTTCGTAGCGTCGACGCCGGCACTGATCGGTAGGTCAGCGATCACCTTGCCATCGTCCGTGCTCATCACGATCATCTTTTGCGGATTGCGACATCCGACAAAAAGCCGATGCTTCCCTGGGTCGATCGAGAGCCCCACGGGCGCCCCGCCGGGAGCGACCGGCCAATGCGCCAATACTCTTCTTGCTTTAAGGTCTACGACTGCTACCTGATTCTTGTCTTCCAAATTGATATAGACCTTGCCAGCGCCGTCGGCGGCGAGGAACTCAGGTTTGCCGCCCAATGCAATATCAGGATCGAGGGATCCGGTTTTCGGATCGACATCGGGCTTAAGCGTCATCAGGACGCCGTCGTCGCCTGAAACGACGAGTACCTGGCCGCTGGCTTTGTCGTAGATGATGCCGTCCGCATCGGGGTGCGCCTTGATCGTTCCCAGGACAGCATTCGTCTTAAGATCGAAAATTACGACTGCGCCCTCTCCGTCGCTGATGAATCCTCGTCCGACCTCGGGAACCAGAGCGACACCATGATTGTGCTTCTGGCCGGGAACGTCGCCGAGAATCTTGCCGGAATCGGCGTCGATGACCATCGTGTGAGTGCTTCTGGGAACGTAGAGCCGGTTCGTCTTGGCGTCCAAAGTGATGTAGTCCATGCCCCCGTCGCCGCCGATATGAAAGGTCTTCTCGACCGCCCATGTGTCCTGCGCATCAGCGGGGATGCTAAGCGCAAAGGCGAACAATGCGATGAGAAAGCCAGCCGATACATTCCGAGAGTACATTTTGAGATCCTCCAGTTGTTTCCGGAACCTGCCCAGCTTAATGCTACCGAATGAATATGAAAACTACCTGAAGGGAAATGGGAAGGCGCGCAGTTGTCTGACGATCGCGATGAATCGTTAACCGAACCGGATTGTGAAATTCTCAGGTGAACCATTACACAAGATTCCAGATTCCCATTTGTGATCCCGCGACAAAGAGAGCATCATTTCCTGTGCAATAGCAATTGAGAAGGGACCACGGAAAAAATGACTTCTGTTCTCGTGCGACTGCGTCGTGCTTTGACACTCCTGCTGTTGGTGACCGCGGCCCGTGTTTTCTCGGGCGCTGCCGAAGCTCCTAAGTTGGTCGAAAAGGATGGGCGCTGGGCGCTCCTGGTCGATGGCCAACCTTATTTGATGCTTGCAGGACAAATGCACAATTCCAGCGCCTGGCCTTCAGAACTGCCGAGGGTCTGGAAGGCGCTCGCCGAATTGCACGCCAATACCGTCGAAGCTCCCGTCTACTGGGAGCAGATTGAGCCGCAGCAAGGCAAATTCGATTGGGGCAATGTCGATTTGTTGGTGAAGGGGGCCCGCGAGCACGATCTGCATGCGGTACTGCTTTGGTTTGGGACGTGGAAAAACGGCAACATGCATTACGTCCCGCAGTGGGTGAAGACCGATCCCAAGCGGTTTCCACGCGTGATTCGTGCCGACAAGGAACCGATTGATGTGCTCTCGGCCAGTTCGCGTTCCAATCTCGAAGCCGACAAAGCTGCGTTTGTTGCCCTCATGCGCCACCTTAAGGATCTCGACGGAACCGAGCATACGGTGCTAATGGTTCAGGTGGAAAACGAGTCTGGCATCGTCGGCAGCGAGCGCAATTTCTCTCCGGACTCAAACAAGGATTTTGCGGGACAGGTTCCGGCCGACATGCTGGCCGCGGCGCACAAGCAGGCCGGCACCTGGAGTGAGGTATTCGGCGGCGACGCCGACGAATTATTTCAGCTTTATCATCAGGCGCACTACCTCAATGAAATCGCAGCGGCGGGGAAGGCCGAGTTCGATATTCCGCTCTATATGAACGTGTGGTTGAGCTATCCTCCGGCGGAATTGCCGGAACGGCGGTTGGCGATTCCCGGCATTCAGTATCCGAGCGGAGGGGCGGTGCAGCGTTGGGTGGGCCTGTGGCGCACGCTGGCTCCGTCCATCGGCGCGATTGCTCCGGATATTTATGGGGACGATGCAGGTTTCGTTCGCGATGTCCTCGCCGCTTATCACCGTCCGGACAATCCTCTGCTCGTTCCTGAGATCGGAAGGCCTGACGCTTTCGCACGCTACGATTTCCTGGCTCTGGGCGAAGGTGCGATTGGAATTGCGCCCTTTGGCGTCGATCCACGCGGCTGGAATATCCTCGGCGATGTGCCCGCCGCCGGGCATGCCAAGAATTTTGCCCTGCTCGCTCCGATGGGGAGGGAGATCGCGAAACTGAACTTTGAAGGCAAACTGAAGACATCGATGGAAGAAGTTGGTCGGGCCCAGCAGGAACTGGATTTCGGGCCCTGGCAGGCGACCATCGCCTACGGCTTTCCGCAACACGACGGCCGGCGTCCGCCGGGGACCAGTGACGCGCACGGTGTCGCCCTGGTCGCGCAACTCGGGCCAGATGAATTCTTGGTTACGGGAGTGGATGTGAGCGTCAGCTTCCATGTTCCGGGACGCCTGCCGGGAATGCGCATGCAGATCCTTTCGGCAGAAGAAGGTTCGTATCAGGACGGAGTCTGGATGCCGGTACGGCTGTGGAACGGCGACGAAACGGATCGCGGCTTACAGTTGCATGGCGACGATCCCGCAGTCGTGCGAATCAAGCTCGGGAAATTCTAGGTGTGAGCTGCGGCGCGTCCGCCGCATCAAAGGCAACCGTGCTCTTCGAAGTGTGTTCCGCGGGACGCGCTGTCTACTCCGACACACACCCGGAGCGCAGGCACGAAATGGTCCGGGTAACTTCTCAAATGGTAAATCCGCCCTCAGCGCCTAAAGGCGCGTCTATTTGCTGGCCGGTGCGGCGCGGCTAAAGCCGCGCCCTTGCAAAGCCGAACAAGCTAAAGCCGTTCCCTTTGTATGCGGAACGTGATAATGCCGCGCCCTTGCGGAATACGGGACAAATCCACTCGCAAACTGCTTTGAGAGGTCACACCGGCGCAGGTGGGAGATTCGTTTGGTTAGTGCCGTGCTTCTCGATTTGCAGGACCGGGTTCAGGGTTTATAGTTCACTGTCCCAGCCGCGAGGAGCTATGAAGCGGGCGTCAGTCGTCGGATTGCGTGCGGCAATTGCCGCTGCCGTGAGTGCTGCTGTTCTTTTTGGAGTGGCAGTGATGTGGCGCAGTTCGCAGGCGATTCGAAGCGCCACTGAGCAGGTTCGCGCAGAACACGAATTCGCGGTTACGGTTCAGCCCTATGTCCCGGCGACCAACCTTGGCTTCGAGGTCGTCAGCTCTCCCCAGATATTCCTGCAGGCGGCGCGTTTTCAGGATCATCTCTTCATCGCCGGACCCGCAGGGTTGCTGGAGTACGAACCTGACGGCGTCTTGCTGCGAGAGTTTTCCGTTGGCGGCCATCTGCCGAGTTCTCCGCTGGTCGCGCTTGCCCAAGCTGTTCTTTCCGACTCGCGCGAACCGGAACTGCTGGTTGCCACTGCAAGTCAAGGGATTCTCGCATTCAACGGACAGGCGTTCCGTCACATATTGCCTGCGAACGCCGAGGCTCGTGGCATCAATGCCATTCTGCCAGTTCCTTCCGGACATCTTCTGATTGGAACCAAGAAGCGCGGCGTGCTGGTGTACGACGGAAAGAAGATCAGCCTCCTGCATCCCGCGCTGGATGAGATGCATGTGACCGTCCTCGCCGGCAACGAGTCGGACCTGTGGATCGGAACTCTGGATCGCGGCGTTATCCACTTTCACGGAGGTCAGGCCGAGACGTTTACTGAAGATCAGGGCCTGCCCGACCCAGACGTGCAATCGCTAGCGATCGCTGGCGAGAAGATTTACGTGGGTACGGTTTCTGGTGTCGCTGTATTCGATGGCGGTCGCTTCTCGCGGGTGCTGGCTCCTGGTGTTTTTGCAACGGCCCTGTTTCCGACGTCCACAGATCTCTATGTCGGATCCGAAGATCAAGGCGTGTTGGTGATTCCGCTTGAGGGACGCCGTCCGAATCCCGGCTTAGGTCGGGGAAGTGAATTGCTGGAAGTACACCAGCTCTTTAACTCAGGAGGTTCCGTGTTTGCCGTCGCCCGAAACGGACTCCACCGAATGAAACCGCGTGGGTTGGGTTGGGAGCCAGTACTGGCATCAGGAACCGCGGTATTGAGTGACCGGAACATCTCAGCGCTTGCCGCCGATGCCAGCGGGCAACTATGGATTGGCTACTTCGACCGCGGGCTTGATCTTCTCGCCTCCGACGAACGCCGCGTCCGACATGTGGAAGATGAGCATGTCTTTTGCGTGAATCGCATCCTTCCGGAGGATAAGACGGGCGCGATCGATGTCGCGACCGCAAATGGATTGGTGCGCTTCAACGATTCGGGTGGTGAACAGCAAATTCTGACGCGGAGTGACGGTCTGATCGCCGATCACGTCACCGACGTCGCCGCCTATCGAGGCGGCCTAGCGCTCGCCACTCCAGCGGGTCTTACGTTCCTCGATGCCAGTGGCGCGCACAGCATGTACGCCTTCCATGGACTGGTGAACAATCACGTCTACGCGCTCGGCGTCTCCGGCGGCGAGATGATGGCTGGCACCTTGGGGGGGCTGTCGCGTCTGAATCAGGGCGACGTGAAGTTTAACTACACGACTTCTTCTTCGAACCTGAAGCATAACTGGATTACTTCCGTTGTTCCAGTCGGATCGGAATGGATGGTCGGCACCTACGGCGCCGGTGTGCTCGCCTTGGATTCATTGGGGCATTTTCATTCCTTTGAAACCGTATCGGGGCCGCTGGAGATTAATCCCAACGCCATGCTGGTCACGCAAAACTACGTGCTGGCAGGGAGCCTGGGTCAGGGCTTGTATCTTTACGACCGGCAAACCGGGCGCTGGTCCGTCATCCGCAACGGCTTGCCCTCGCTCAACGTCACCGCATTCGCCGCCTCCAACGGCTACATCTTTATTGGCACGGACAATGGCCTGGTCCGCATACCAGAGCAGAAGCTGCACCCATGAAGAATCTGCTGCTATCGGTTGCCGTTGCGATACTCGGTCCCTCTCTGCTGTTCTCCGATGCGGGAGTGCTGATCCCGCGCGACAAGCAACAGCCGAATGCGGCGATCCTCTCGCTTGAGGAGATGGAAATTACCATACGCATCGACAATGGTGATGCCCGGGTCTTCGTGCGGCAAGTGTTCGCGAATCATACCGGCCGCATCGAGGAGGGGAACTACATTTTTGCGCTTCCCAGTCATGCGACGATTTCTGATTTTGCGACCTGGGACGGTCCTGTTCGGCTGCCCGCGGTCATTCTGGAACGCAAACGTGCCGAGGAGATCTACAACCAGCTGAAGCAGCAAGCCATTGATCCCGGTCTGCTGCAGATGGGAGAGCGCGGTTCGGAAGAAGCAAAAAGAACGTCGGTCTTCAGCGCGCGCATTGTGCCGATCCCCGCCTTCGGGACTAAGCGGCTGGAGATCGAGTATCACGAGTCGATCCCGGTAGAAAGTCTGAAATCATACTTCGCTATTCCGCTGCGGCCGGATGCGTACTCGGCGCAGGCTGCCGCGCATCTGCGTATCAACTTCGAGTTCCACTCGGCGCACCCCATTCGTAATTTCCAGGCGCCGGCGAAGACGTTTCCGCTGCAATTGGATCAGAACACGCCTCATCTTGTGCAGGGACACTTCGAAGGGCAGAACATCAATCTTGGGGAAGACTTTGTCGCCACTTACGATGTCGATCCGGCCGCGGCTGACACGTTGCAACTCCTGACCTACAGAAACCCGGTCAGCGGCCAGCCATCGCCGACGGAAACGGCCCCGGTCCGCAACACGAACGAACCCGGATTCTTCGAAGCCCAGGCGTTGCTTGGCTTCGGAGCGAACCCGCCCGTCGCGGACAATGCAGCCACCGGCGCTCCGAAGACGGTCATTGCCCTGTTCGACACCTCGCTCTCCATGCAGTGGGAGAAGCTGGAGCGCAGCTACCAGGCTCTTGAAACTCTAATGCACTCACTGCGGCCGACCGACCATTTCGGACTAGTGCTGTTCAACAGCGAAACACAGGTTGTGCCGGTGGCCTCGGCGGAGCAAGCCAACATCCAACACGCGATCGACGCCGTTCGCGCCACCCGTCTGCGTGGAGGCACTGATCTGCAGGCTGCGCTGAAGGCTGGACTGGAACAGTCCGCGTCGCCCGGGGCAAGCAATACTTACCTGATCATTCTGAGCGACGGTGGGGCGACGCGCGGGCCCATTCTGAATGGCAAACTCGCCGCGTGGTACGCAGCGGTCTGGAAGCAACTTCCCGACACCCAGCGGCCCCGCACCTACATTCTCGCGGTCGGTGACGATGCCAATCTGCCTTTGTTCCGCCTGCTCGCGCAGCAGGACGGATTGCTCGAACACGTGCTCTCGACCGAGCCCATGGAGTTCAAGCTGAATTCCTTCTTGTCGAAGATCGGCCGCAGCCCGGTTGGGCAACTGGATCTCTCGATCAGTCCAGGTGATGCGGTTCATACTGTTTACCCGCTGCAGGCGGCAACATTTTCCGGATCACTCGCCTCGTGGGTCGGGCAGTATGACAAGCCGCAGGAAAACGTCGGATTTACCGTTCATGGCGTGCGCGATGGAGTTCCGGTCCAGATCGCGGGGAAGACGACCCTGCCGAAAGAATCTTCCGATCATCCACAGTTGCCGCGGCTCTGGGCTCGCGCCCGCGTCGATGCTCTGCTCGAAAAGATCGAACGCGATGGCGAAGATCAGGCAACCATCGACGAGATCATCCGTCTGGCGCGCAAATACAAATTCGTTACGCCGTATACATCATTCCTGGCTGTTCCCCGGGCGCTGCTGCGGCCTCGCGTGATCCGGCCGGGTGACCCCATCCTCCGAGTCAAGACCGACGAATCGATCGTCTCCGTGATTGCGGTTTTTCCGTTCGGCCTCGTACAGCCGCTTCGGCACTTGTCTGCCGAGGATGTCTGGCAGACTCGTTTTCTCGCTCCCACGGACATGCAGGATGGAACGTACACAGTGAGGCTGATTCTTCGCGATCAGGCCGGACACACCTATCGTGAGTCGAAAACATTCGTCCTTGCGAGCAAGCCGCCTGTGGTCCAGGTGAAACTTGACCGCAAGCGCTTTCAGCGCGGCCAGAGCATCGTCATGAAAGTCAGCGCCTCAGAGAGCACGCGGACGCTTGTTGCGCGCATGGATGGCGCGGCACCCGTCCCACTCCGCTGGGATGCCAAGTCCGGCAGCAATACCGGCACCCTGACGATTCCCGAGCAGATGATTCCCGGCACTTACAAGCTGACTGTTACTGCGGAAGACATCGCCCACAACATTGGGACACAGGAGGTGCAGGTTGAAGTACTTCCTTGATTCATCGACCAAGCGGACTCGGCTGCTATTGGTCGGAGCCCTTGTTCTCTCGGTGAGTGTAACTCTAGCTGCGATGGGTGAGCTGCCCTCCTGGATTCGTAACGTAGAAGCGAACAGCGCGATGGAAGCGGCTTTCTTCCGCATGATGTCGCTGCCGAGCGGGGCCGTCGCGTTCCGGCGCACTCCGAGCGAGACTCGCCCGGCCCTCGGAGAATTAATCAAGGGGCAGCCCCACAATGCAGAGCTCTATTCTTTGCGGGCACTCGAAGACGAGCAGCAACTCGATTTCACTGCAGCGGAATCCGACTGGAAAGCTTACGTTGAGAATTCGTCCGACAAAGCCGGCGCCCAACTGGCTCTTGCCGATTTCTATCACCACCGGCTGCGGCCTGCCGATGAGATCAAAGTACTTTCCTGGGTTGCGACGGCCCCGCCGATCGTGTCGGAAAAGCTGACGCCCAGTGGTCAGCAGCGAAGCTGGCAGACGTTCGAGCGAATTTTCGCCTTGATTCAGGATCAGGGCCTTCCGAAAGAAGGTTCGATCACCCAGTATCGCGCCTGGATTTCGCGCTATCCCAAAGAGCAATCGCTGTACGCTCGTTTTTTGGAATTCCTGGTTGCGCAGAAGGAGTACTCGGCGGCCGGACAATTGATCAGCGACTATCGCAAGCAATTTCCCGACGATCAGATCTTCCCCGTGAAGGCCAAGGCGATCGTGGAGTATCGCCAGGGATCCGTTCGTGAAGGATTGGCGGTCTACGAGCAAAGCTTTCAGCCGCTCTGGGATCCGCAACTGGTGAAGAGCTATTTTGATCTTCTGCGCGAGACGCAGAACCTGCGCAAATTCCGTGACGACGCTCATGCCGCATTGTCGGCCAATCCTCAGGATATGAACGCCACGGCGCGTCTCTTCTATTACTACCAGCAGCAAGGCAAGAACGACGCGGCACAACAGGCGATCGCCGATTTTCGCTCGCACAAGGAAGCCGCCAAGGCGGCGTGGACTTCACAGGAACTTTACATTTGTGCGCGGCTGTTAGAAGACATTCACTCGTATCCAGAGTCGGCCCGCTATTACTTCGCTCTATATAACAGCAAGGAATTGCCCAACGCGCAGGAGACTGCAATCGCCGGCCTCACCGGCCTTCTGCTGACCGCGCCGGAGGCTCCCATCCGCCTCGGCTCCGGCCAACTATCGATGTATCGCGATATTGCGACGCTCGACCAGGGTCCCGGCTACCTGAACGGAATTCTGTCGCTGATCTTGAATACAACCCAGCCGGCGAATCAGTACGCAGATGAAGTGCAGCGCGCCGTGCCTTACTTCCATCGGTCTGGCGCCGCAGAACTACTGGCATTACTCGATAACAGGTTCCCGAACGCCACCCGTCGCGCCGAATTGCACGCTCAGTTGCTCGAGTTCTATGCCAACGCCGGGGAGAGTGAGGCAGTTATTCAGGGCGGCAAGGACTTTCTAACGAACTTTCCCAAGGCTCCGCCGCGCACGGCTGTCGCTCTGCTCATGGCGGACGCTTACGCACGCAAGAACAATACGAAAGATGAATTTGCCATCTATGACTCCGTTCTCCAGGAATTGGCGTCGAGCGCGCAGAACGTGCCGCTGGGTACGGCCGGCGCTTCCTACGGCTCCGGTTCCTACGCTCCGCTTTCGGCATATCTGAATGAACACACCGAGGAGGTGGAAGGAGACGAGGGCGGAGAAGGTGAATCCGGTGAAACTCCACGAGGAGGCGCCACCTCGCAAAGCAGAGTCAGCCAATCGTTCCAGCTAGGCACGAGTACTACTCCCGAACGGCAGACCGGCGCCCGGTCTCCAGAATATGCGCGAGTGCTTGAGCGCTATCTAGCGCGGCTCGTCGAGATGAAACAGATCCCCGCGGCTCTAGGCGTGTTGCGCCACGAGATCGATCGCAACCCAGACGACCCCGGCCTTTATGAACGGCTCGCCACATTCCTCGATCAGAATCGTCTGGGATCGCAGCAGGAAGAAGTCTATCGCCTGGCCATGTCGCGGTTCCCGGACAAGTCCTGGTACGACAAGCTCGCCCGGTTCTACCTGCGGCAGAAGAGAGACAGCGAGTTCGAACAACTGATGCGCGAAGCAGTCGCCAGCTTCAAGGGCAGCGAACTCGAACAACACTTCAATGATGTTCTCGGCGGCGGACCGGTGATGTATCTGCGGCTCAACCTTTATGCGCATCAGAGGTTCCCGCACAATCCGGTGTTTGTTCGTAATCTTCTGGGTGCGTATCAATCCCCTAAAACCTACGATCAGGCGGCTTGGGAAGCCCTGCTCCGGCAACACTGGTTCGAAGATGCGATGCTGCGGAATCGTTTTTTTGAATACTTATCCAGAGGCGGCAAACTGGAGGCGGAGCTCAGCGCGCTCCACGATGTCGCGTCTGACGCAGCAAGCTGGGAAAAGAATCCCGCCGAAGCTAACTTCCTGGCGTATGCAAATTTGTGGCGCTCACATTTCGAGGACAGCGCTCCGGTCCTGAAGTCGCTGGCTGCGCAATATCCGGCTGAACCTGAGATCGCGAGCGTCGCGTCGTCGGTGTATCGCTCGCTGGCGTATTTCGAGCCTTCCGACACCGCGGTTGCCGCAAAAATTCAGGACAATTTGTTGCAGGCAAATCCGACCGATACTCAAATCATGGCGCGCATCGGCGACATTTACGCAGATCGCGAGCAGTTCGCCCAGGCTGCGCCTTACTGGGAGAGGATCCCGCAAGTCTCGCCCGGGCAGTCTTCCGGATATCTCGAAGCGGCCACCATCTATTGGGATTACTTTGATTTCGACAATGCGCTGCGCTTGCTGGGCGAGGGCCGCACGCGGTTGGGTGACGCGAGCCTGTATGCATACGAGGCGGGAGCCATCTACGAAAGTCAGCGCGATTATCCGAAGGCTATCGAGGAATATGTGAAAGGCGCGCTTGGCGCTCCGGACTCTTCGGCGGAACAGCGCCTTCTGCAGTTGGCGCGAAGGCCCAAGTTCCGCGATCGGGTCGATCAGAGCACGGCGAAGATTGCTGTGTCACCAAGTCCGGCAACGGCAGCCGTGAATCTGCGCGTCAAAGTTCTTGAGGTGCAGAACCGAAAACCAGAGATGGAGTCTTTCCTCGATTCTCTGGCGAAGGAAACGACTTCCATCGAACAGGCGGAAGAAATTGAAAGCCTCGCTGGGCAGAAATCGCTAGAGATGGTGCGGCAGCACGCGATCGAACGACAAGCGGCGCTTACATCCGATCCCGTCACTCGTTTGCAATTACGTTATGCCTTGATCCGGCTGTACGAGGGGCGCAAGGACTTTGCGTCAGCGCAGAAAAATGTCGAAGCGCTCTATCGCGAGAACCCTAAAATCCTCGGGGTCGTGCGCTCAACCGTCGATTATTACTGGCGCATGAAGATGCCGTCGCAGGCGATCTCGTTGCTGTTGCAGGCCTCGAAAGATGCGTATCCCGCGCTCGGCAGGCAATTCACTTACGAGGCTGCGCGCAAGTCCACCCAGGCGAAACAATTCCAACCGGCGCGCGATCTGCTGACCGGGCTGTTGAAAGAGTCTCCGTACAACGGCGAGTACCTTGCCGCAATGGCCGATACCTACGCTCAGGCCGGTGATGATCACGGCCTCGAGCAGTTCTATCTCGACAAGATCGCGATGTTTCGCTCAGTTCCTCTGCCTACCGATACCCGTAAAGCTCAGATCGCAATCTTACGGCGCGGACTGATTCCGGCACTCACGCGGATGAACAACTACTCCGGCGCAGTCGATCAATACATCGAACTGATCAACAACTTTCCTGAGGACGACGCTCTCGTCACCGAAGCTGCTCTTTACGCTCTGCGCTATCAGCGGCAACAGCAACTCGTCGGCTTCTACGCGAAGACGGTGGCCCAGTCTCCGCGGGACTATCGATGGTCCATGGTGCTGGCGCGCACGCAGACGAATCTTGAAGACTATCCCGCCGCGATTGAGACGTATGGAAAATCGATCGCGATTCGACCCGATCGCGCCGACCTCTACACCGCACGCGCGGAGTTGGAAGAGCGCCTCATGAGGTTCGATGAGGCGGCTGGGGACTACCAGCACATTTACCAACTCGCGTACAAGGATCCACAGTGGATGGAGAAGGTAGCGGCGGTCCGAGCTCGGCAGGGCAAGGTGAAAGAGGTTGTCGCCGCGTTGCAGGCTGCGTTGATCGAAGGCCGTCCGGACAGTGCCGGTAAATATTTCGAAGTAGCCCACCGGTTGGAGGCGTGGGGAATGCTCGACCAGGCGCGCAGCTTCGCGGAGCAAGGCGTATCGACAGCCGGTTCTGATTTGCTCGCCAGTGGAGAAAACGATGCGGGCGTGAAGACCTACGTTCGCATTTTGACCCGCCTTCGACAGCACCAGCAGGCCTATTCCACGCTGCAAAAAGCGCTGGAAGACTCCAAGGCAGACTTACCCGTACTCAAACAGCAGGTGGCCAAGCAAGGCGTGACCGGATTGGCCGACGCGCAGTGGCGCGAAAATACGCGCCGCAAGCGGATGGAAACTGCGCGGAATGAGATGGAGAACGCTCTCCAGGAGCTAGGCAGCGCCGTCAACACGTACTTCACCCCTGAGGAGCGGCTTTCCTTCGCGCAGTTCGCAGAATCAAAACGAGCCGGCATGAGCCTGGATGACGTTCAGAAGTTCGCCATTCCTTTGGTGGTCAATGCGGCGCTGGCCGATCAGGAAGCCCACTGGCGCTTTGCATTGATGATGCAATGGGGGCCATCACTGAATCACGGGGTGAATCCTCAGACCTTCATCGAACTGCAACGGCGCCGGGGACGCTTTGCGGAGCTGGGATCGCAAATGGAGCAATTCGCGGCTGTTCTTCCGGCAATCAGTAGAGGCCAAGAGTGGATTGCCGCCGCCGACGCCTATCACGCGGCCGGTGACGAGCAAAACGAGATGCGCCTCCTAGCGAAGGTATTTCCAGGCCTGGACGAAACCAGGCAGGAACGCTACTTCAAACTGTTAATGGAAAAGCAGCCGCAGGAACTGATCCGCATCGCATCGACATGGACCTCGCCCACGCGGTGGGGTGAGCAGGCGGCAAACTATGCTGTGGCCCACGGCAGCCCCGCGATCGCGCACGCGGTGGTGCAGGCGCGCGGCAAGGGACGTCCAGCCGTGTGGAACAAAGCGTATGACGGGCTGGTTGGCCTGTATTTCTCCGAGCCCACGGCCGAGGTAAACAGTGCATTTCTCACGGCGCTGGGTGATGATCCCATCGCTGCGCGCCTTGCCAAGCCTGTCGACCGCGATCAGCAACTCGCAGGGAACACGTGGTTCTACTACGGCTCGCGCTACGGCGAGTATCTCGGAACGTTAAAACAGGGGAATCCTGAGGATTTCCTGGCAGGCATTTTGGAACAAAGCCCGGCCAGCACATCCGGATACCTGACCCTGGCTGACTACTACGCCGGAGCCGGGGACGCGAAACGCGCGATCGCCGACTACGAGCACACACTCGAACTCGCGCCCAACCGTGCCGACGTTTATGACAGTCTGGCTGCCGTGTACTACAAGCAGGGGGATCGTGCCGGCGCCCTCGCGCAATGGAAGCAGGCGCTGGCGGCGCTCGCAAAGCAACTCAACAGCTCGCGTGTTCCCGACAGGTTCTGGAGAGACTTTGGCCGCACTTGCGATCAGCTGCGAACTCGCCACCTTTTCCCGGAGCTGAAGCCTGATGCCGACTCAATTGTGCGGACTTATCTCCGCTACAACGGAACCTGGATGTCCAATGCCATTCTCCACCCGGCCTATGCTGCGCAAGCAGACCCCGCCGCCGCGACGACCTGGCTTCTCGACGTGGCATCATCCGCTCAAGATCCAGCCCGCGTGCTCGGCGATGTCGCCGATGCCTCATGGATTCCGCAAACGCACCGCGCATTGATCTACAAACGAGTTCTCGAACTGAAGGAGAGCGCGATTGGAAAGTTAGACGGCATCGAGCGCCAGAATGCGCAGCAGGAACTCAGCTCATGGCAGGAGAGATGGATCCGTTACCTGGTGACGACCAAGCAATACTCCGATGCGGCATCCGCGATCGCAGGTCTGCCACAGGAAACTCGCATAACGGAGAACAATGCGCTGATCCCGCTGGAACTGCGCGTTGCTGCTCAACTCGGCACCCTCGATGCGAAACTGGCTTCCTACCACACTGAGCCGCAGAGCGCGCCCTCGGCGGAATTGTTGCGCACCGCGGCGCGTCAACTCTTTGCAGCAGGCGACAAGCAGTCGGCCCGCAAAATCCTGGAGCTGGTCTTCGCCCGCGAAATTGAAGAGCACCGACTTGTCGCCGCGAACTTCCTGGGTTTGGCGGAAATTCGCCTGGCGGCGGGAGACAGCGCCGGCGCTCTCGATTTGCTCCGCCGGCTGGTCGTCGCCGTGGGAAACCCGTTTGAGAACCTGGATCCGGCTGCCGCATTGCTCGAGAAAACGGGTCATAATGCCGAAGCCATCGAGTTCCTCGGACAGCTTGTAAAGTCGGCACCTTGGGACGGATCCTATTGTCTGCGACTCGCGAAGGCAAAACTCGCAGCGGGAAGCGATGCAGGCAACGCTCGGGATGCGCTCTCCGCAATTGCCTCCGCCCCGGCATCCACATACGATCTGCGGCTCAAAGCTGCGGCCTCCATGACTGGTGGAACGCCCAGCCGCGATTTGGGCGGTGGAGAACTAAACTTGCTGGCAAGTGGGAAGTCCGCTCTCACGGCGGTTGCGGCCGACAAGTTCTACTACTACGAAGCGCGAGAGCGAGCTGCCGAGAACGCGGCGGATTCGCAGGTCAAAGTCCAACTCCTGAGCCACTGCGTTATCGATTTCCCCCGTCGCGAAAGCGCTCGCGTGCCATTGTTTGAAGCCACCACGAGCGGGAGCTCTGACAACTACGGCCTTGCGATCATCGAGCCGCTCTTCCAGACACAGTATTTCCGTTCGGACGTCTCGCAATCTCCGAACCAGGAAGAACAGATCGTCAGCTCCGGTGAAGACGAGGACGAATCAGGGAATGAATCAAACGCCCTGTACTCGGGAGAGGAGCAGTTATCTCCGGCACAGCGCGCGCGTGTCTCGAAGCTCATTGCTGACACGATGGCTCGCGTGGCCCGTTTCCCGGACGCGTTGTCCTACTACCAGACGGCGCGAAACCTCGAGACCTCCGTAGAAAATCGCAAACAGCTGAATCGCAGGATCGCAGACATGAAATCCATACTGAAAATTCAGCATCAGAATGCAGCGCGACAACCGTTACTGCACGAGGCTCTGGAGCAGGACCGCGTGGTTCGGCCCAGGCTGCTGGCTCGCTCCGGCCCTACGAATACCGCCCCAGGGAAAGGAGGAGTGAAACAATGAAACGCATCCTCATCATCGTGTCCTTTGCGCTGGCATGTGCCGGGATCGGATGGGCTGGCTACCGCGCCGTATCGCCTCCAGATGTGCCGCTATCGAAGTTCGTTCCCGCCGGGCCGCTGCTTTATCTCGAGGCGCAGAATTTCTCCTCGCTCCTCAGCGACTGGAATTCTTCTCCTCAGAAGAAGCAGTGGCTCAAGAGCGACAACTACGAAGTCTTCTCGCGTTCGCGGTTGTTTCTGCGTCTGCAGGGAGCCGGCGAACAATTTGCTGCCGCCGCCGGCTTACCCCCCGACATGGACTTCTTCGCCCAGGTTGCGGGACAGCGTAGTGCGGTTGCGATCTATGACATCGGCAAGCTGGAATTCCTTTACATCACCTATCTTCCATCGGCCAAGTCCATGGAAAGCTCTCTCTATCAAACGCGCGCGAAGTTCGAGCCTCGAAACGCCGCCGGGGTCGACTTCTACCTTCGCCGCGACCCGCAATCCGAGCGGGAACTTGCTTTCGCCATATCCGGCGACTACCTTCTGCTGGCAACTAGGCAAGACCTGCTGGCGGGCGCTTTGCAGTTGATGTCGGGCAAGCAGGATCATACGGTCGAGACCGAATCGTGGTGGACGCAATCGACCGCCGCCGCAGGCCATGCCGGAGATTTGCGCATGGTACTGAATCTTCGGACACTCGTTCCGAATGGCTACTTTCGAACCTACTGGGTGCAGCAAAACATCACTGATCTCTCGCAGTACTCGGCGGCGGTTTCCGATCTGTTCCGCTCAGGCAAGGAATATCGCGAAGAGCGGGTGCTGATCCGCAAAAAGGAATCGGCGCAAGCCGCTTCTGCCGATAGCCTGGCGGCGGCTGCAGATCTCTCGCGTTTGGTTCCGGAAAATGCCGGAGTCTACGTGACGGCGGCAAATCCGAGCGCGGATTCGTGCTTCGCGCTGCTTGAAACCAAGATCCTCGCGCCTCACCTCGGTCCTGCGCCTGCCTCTCAGATCGCTCCGCAGGTGCAGTTGACTTCTGGCGAGCAGGGGGGTGGTTCCGACCTTGAGACGCGCATTGATCAGGCGCCGGCGGAAGCGCCAGCCACGACCAGTTCGGCGGGCGCA
Organism: uncultured Acidobacteriota bacterium; assembly: GCA_963836945.1. GTDB lineage: Bacteria > Acidobacteriota > Terriglobia > Terriglobales > Acidobacteriaceae > Sulfotelmatobacter. The sequence continues at coordinate 446,635 of CAWILL010000007.1, read as the reverse complement.
TTGAAGGAACTATTGGGCAAAACTCCGATGCTTGCTTCGCTTCAGTTGCAATCTACCCAGCGCGACTCGGCCGGGGTTTTTGTGCGGATCCACTCTGCCCTCGTCTTCGCCGCTGCTTCGGATTGGAGTGAGGAAAGCGTGCACTCGGCGCTCAACGAATTCGTGCGTCCCGGCATTACGGCCGGTCAGTTGGGAACCGCGTGGCAGCAGAAATCCGGTTACCAACAACTGGATGGATTGTGGCCGCTGACCGTTGCCGTCCTGGGGAAAGATTTGATCGTCAGCGATGATACATCCTTGATGGAGACCGTGTTGGCCAATGTTGCGCGCAAACCAGATCGTAAGCCCCTGGAATACTTCGCAGGTTTCCATCATCAGCAGGAGCGTGAGAACTTCACACGCTTTACGTCGCTCGTGGACCATCCAAATGTGCCTGTGAGTTCAGGACCCGGGTCCGAGCGCGAGCCGCAATTCTTTTCGGGCAATATGGCCAGCCTCAGCGCTACTCTGGCGGACGTATCTGCCGAGCGAATTGAAATTCGCACCGCTGGAGGTACAGTTAGACAGACTGTGATTTACGAATGGTCTCAGTGAAGCACATCCTGGTGATGATCCTGGTTCTGTTGACGCCAGTGGTGTCGCGCAGTCGACCCGACGCAGAGCAGGTCGCCGCCGCTCGCACATCTCTCTTCGCGCAGTCTGCGGCACAGGCACTGAACCGAGACTTTCCGGAAGCTAACGTCTCCTTCCTACTGCTCGACGCTCGTACAGGACAATTGCTCGCTTCCCGTTGGGAGCATGCGAGCGTTCCGATTCCGCTGGGATCGCTTGCCAAGCCCTTTGCAGCTCTCGCTTACGGGGAACAGCATGAGTTTCACTATCCTTCCCATACCTGTCGCGGTTCAGAAACTGGATGCTGGCGTCCGGGAGGACACGGTGATGTGGACCTCACATCGGCGATTGCCTTTTCCTGTAATTCCTATTTTCGATTTCTGACATCGGACCTCACCGCCGCCGATGTATTGCAGACGGCCCATCAGTTCGGGCTCGATCTCCCTGACCGCAACACTCACGGTGGTGAGTTCGCTGGGCTCGGAACTCGATGGCGTATTTCTCCGCTGCGCATGGCGCACGCCTATGTAGAACTGCTTGGTGAGCGTCAGCGGCCAGCCGTGCGCCAGATCCTTGCCGGAATGGAGCAGTCTGCTCTGCGGGGAACCGGCGCGGAAGTGGACCGCGCGTTGCAATTGGAAACGGCGCTGGTGAAGACCGGAACGGCGGCCTGCACTCATTTGCGATCCGCGCCAGGAGATGGTTTCGCGGTAGCACTCGTTCCCGCACAGGCTCCCCGACTCCTGTTGATGGTCCGCGTGCATGGCGTGCCTGGTTCAGTTGCCGCAAGAACCGCCGGCCAGATGCTAAGGCGAGTTGAGGAGTAACCGGGATTGCGAGGTAGATTCCCAACAACGAGATTCTCGCTGGCGTGTTGCCTGGCTTTACTGCTGCTGGTCACGGCGAATTCCATTCCTCTCGCTTCGATCGCCCACGCACGAGCACACGACGGCCCTCGGCGAGCGGATGATGGGGTGAGTATTTCGGTGTTCGGTCTGTTTCATCCTCGGAAATTCGTGGTGACCGCACCTGCCGGGCATGCGCTCGTTTTGCACGCTGACGAACAAAGCGTAGTTCTGGAGAATTCGGGGGTTTCGTCTGCAACGGTGCGCATAGACGGCCCTGAACTGATCGTTTCGGCGGGAAGGCAGGAGTTGCGTTCGACGAAAGTTGCGGTTGCAGGAAGAGGGAATGAATTCGCGGATTTCATCCTCGAAATACCCAGCAAAATCCAGCGCCAGTATCACGGCACCCTGGAGATCAGACCTGCATCAGGCAGCCTGCTATCGGTAGTCACGCTCGATCTTGAAACGGCAGTGGCGTCGGTAGTTGCTGCCGAGAGCGCGCCCGACACTCCGATCGAGGCGCTTAAGGCGCAAGCCATTGCTGCGCGTTCCTATTTCGTCGCGGGCCGCGGTCGGCACCGTGATTTCGATTTCTGTGACACGACCCACTGCCAGTTCCTGCGTGCGGCTCCTCCGGTGACCAGTCGCCTCGCCGTTGCGGTGGGGGCTACTCGCGGTCTGGTTCTGGCTTATCAATCCATGCCGTTCGCCGCCATGTACACGCGCAGTTGCAGTGGACAGACTCGCACTCCGGCGCAAGTGGGGCTGCCCGCTGCGCCGTACCCGTATTTCTCTGCCGATTGTGAATATTGCCGCCGGCATCCGGTCCGCTGGACGTCGCATATCCCTGCACGCCAGGCTGAATCGTTGCGCGCTTCCGATGAGACCGCTCGCCTGGCGGTGGTTCGCCGCATGGGCTGGAGTGCTGTTCCCAGCAACGACTTTTCTTTCGCGAACGACGGCGATCGCGTTTTGCTCAGAGGCGTCGGCAACGGACACGGCATTGGACTCTGCCAAGCCGGAGCCAGAGCCATGGCCGAGTCAGGAGCCGGTTTCCGAGAGATTTTGCTGCACTACTATCCCAACACCGACATCGTCAGACATTCAGCCGCCAACCGTCCCGAATAAACGATCTCTCGCAGACCTACCCACACTGGCTGAAGAATTGGGTAACATAGACTTTGCCCGACCCAATTATGCATAGACGAGACGTTCTGCGACTGCTGGCGACGGGAAGCCTGCTGCAACTCGCGCCACCTAATCTGTTCGCGGTGTTGCGCGAGGCACGCGGCCTGATCCAGAGTCAGACTTCACCGCGCACCTTGAATGCGCATCAGCATGCCACCGTGAAGGCCCTGGCAGAAAGGATCATTCCGCGCACGGATACTCCCGGCGCCTCAGACGCAGGCGCCGCCGAGTTCGTTGATTTGATTTTGACCGAGTGGTACGAAGAAGCCGAGCGGACGCGATTCCTGTCCGGGCTTCGGGATGTGGATTCGCGCAGCCAATCGCTATTTGGAAAGGACTTCGTCGATGGCTCATCCCTTCAGCAGTCGGACATCCTGATGGCTCTCGGCGAAAAAATGGTTGAGGAGGTTGCCGAACAACCCCGGCCTCTGAGACGGCGAGGCGCTTCCACGCCGGCGAACTTTTATGCCATGTTGCGCCACCTTACTCTTACCGCTTACTACACTTCCGAAGCCGGCGCGACTGACGAACTGCACTTCGAAATGATTCCCGGCAGTTATCAGGGATGCCCAGCAGAGCCCATCAAGGAGGAACCTGAACCACGATGAGCGAGCCGAATACCTTCGATGCCATCGTTGTTGGGTCCGGGATCACTGGTGGATGGGCTGCGAAGGAACTAACAGAGAAGGGACTCAAGACACTCGTCCTCGAGGCCGGGCGCAACATTGTGCCCGAGGAAGATTATGTCGAGCACGTTCCCCAGTGGGAGATGAAGTTCCGCGGCATGGGCGATCGGCGAAACCTGGCCGAAAACCAGCCCATCCAGAGCACCTGCTACGCGTGCGACGAATGGTCTTCAAAGTTTTTCATTAGCGACAAGGAGCATCCTTACACCACCGATCCCGGCAAGCCGTTCCGCTGGATTCGCGGGCGCCAGGTTGGCGGACGTTCGATCATGTGGGGGCGCCAGAGCTATCGCTGGAGTGATCTGGATTTCGAAGCGAACCTGCGCGAGGGAATCGCAGTCGATTGGCCGTTTCGCTATGCCGACATCGCTCCGTGGTATGACTATGTCGAGGAATTCGCCGGAATCTCGGGGGAAGCCTTGGGCCTGGCGCAGCTTCCTGATAGCAAGTTTCTCCCGCCGATGGAATTGAACTGCACGGAAAGGGTCGTCCGCTCGGAATTGGCGAAGCATTTTGGTGGAGAGCGCGTTCTCACGATCGGGCGAGCAGCCATCCTCACCCAGGACCATCGCGGCCGTGCTGCCTGTCACTATTGCGGTCCCTGCGAGCGCGGGTGCATCACGCGTTCGTACTTCAGCAGCCTGAATGCCACTTTGCCTGCCGCTGAGAAGACGGGGCGCATGACCCTGCGTCCGTTCAGCGTGGTGCACAGTGTGATCTTCGATGCAGGAACGAGGCGAGCTGCGGGGGTGCGCGTGATCGATTCGCAAACCAAAGCGGCAGTCGAGTTTCGTGCCAAGGTAGTGTTCCTGTGTGCTTCGGCACTCGAATCGGTGCGCATTTTGTTCAACTCGGCTTCACCCGAGTTTTCCAATGGCCTGGCAAACTCCAGCGGAGAACTGGGACACAACTTGATGGACCACGTGACCGCGGGGGGAGCGACCGCACTAATTCCCGGCAATGAAGGCCGGCTTGAAGTTGGCAGAAGGCCGAATGGAACTTACACGCCGCGCTTTCGCAATGTGAAGTCGAAGCACCCGGACTTTCTGCGCGGATATGGTTTTCAGGGCGGTGCTCACCGCGACGGATGGAGCCGGGGCATCACGCAAACCGGTTTCGGCGCAGATTTCAAGAAATCTCTGAGCAAGCCCGGGCCGTGGCGCTTCAGTTTTGGTGGATTTGGAGAGTGCCTTCCGAACCACAACAATTACGTCGAACTCGACAAAGAGATGGTCGATGCCTGGGGAATTCCTACGCTCAAGATTCATTGCGGGTGGAGTGAGAATGAACTGGCCTTGCGCAAAGACATGGCCATATCGGCTGCGGAGATGCTCGCTGCCGTCGGAGGCAGAGAGATCGAGCCCTTTGCAAGAAATGATCCGCCGGGATTCGCGATCCACGAAATGGGTACGGCGCGCATGGGCCGAGATCCGAAAACCTCGGTTCTGAATTCCTTCAATCAGGCGCACGACGTGAAGAACCTCTTCATCACCGATGGAGGCGCCATGGTATCGTCGTCATGCGTGAATCCGTCGTTGACGTATATGGCCCTCACTGCCCGGGCTTGTGATTACGCCGTGCGGCAGATGAAGAAGGGGGAACTGTAGCTCCATGAACAGCCGTCGACAATTCCTGAAAACGCTCTCAGCCGTTGCACTCTCCCAGGCGGTTTTGTCACCACTGTTTGGAAAAACCGAAAAGAGCCGAATTCCGATCGCGTTCTCGACACTCGGATGTCCGGCCTGGGATTGGCCAAGGATTCTGGAGTTCGCTCATCAGCACGGCTTCTCCGCGATCGAGTTACGCGGCCTGCAAGGAAATCTCGACCTGCCTTCTCAGCCGGTCTTCGCTGCCGATCGCACCGAGCAAACGAAAAAAGAAATTCGAGACCACAAACTGCGCATTGCCTGCGTCAGCAGTTCCGCAAACCTCTACATGGAAGACGCGGATAAGCGCGCCAAGGAATTAGCCGATGCGCGACGCTTCATCGACCTGGCTTCAACGCTGGGTGCGCCCTACGTCCGCGTCTTCGGCGGCAAGGCACAGTCTGACAACGCTCCAGTGCCCGACGATCCGACAAAGGCACGAGTGGCTGCCGGACTGCGTGAACTCGGCCAATATGCCGGCCCCAAGGCTGTGACCGTCATAATTGAATCCCATGACCACTTCACATCCTCAGCCACACTGAAAGATGTTCTGAAGGCGGCCGATTCCGAGCACGTCGGCCTGCTGTGGGATGCCCACCACACCTTCGCCGCTTCGAATGAAGATCCGGAATTCACCGTAAAGCAACTCGGCCCCTGGATTCGCCACACGCACCTGAAGGACTCAGTCGGCAAAGGGGAAGACCGAAAATACGTTCTGACCGGAACCGGCAACGTTCCGATCGAGCGTCAGATCAAGGCGCTACAGTCGATCGTTTACAAAGGCTTTTACTGCTTCGAATGGGAGAAAGTCTGGCATCCTGATCTAGCCGATCCCGAAATTGCGATCGCCGATTTCGCTCACGTTGTCGGCCAGTGCCTGGGTAACACGCACGCGTGCAAAGGCTAGCTCGGCCGGCTGTCCGAAAAAGTCTCGGTCTTTGCATCCCAGAAGATCTTCCTGCCCGTCCAGTACGACTCCGCCGCCATCATGCACGCCACGGAATGTGCATAGCCTTCGTGTACCGTGCAGTGCGGCTGCTCGCGCGAACGCATGCACTCGAACCAGTTCGCCATGTGCTCCAGGGTCAGGTCGTCGATGCCCATCGGCGGTAAGCCTTTTTCTCCGGGCAGTGAGACATACTTCGATTCTCGCTTCCGATCGATATCGGCATCGTCCTCATGCGTTCCTTTTTCTTCGATCACTTGATATCGTGGACTTCCTTCGCCCCCAACGTTGATCAGCGTGGCCTTCTTGCCCATGTATCGCGTGAAACTGGGCGCGTCGTTGCCGAAACTGGTGGAGTAACTGACCAGGAATCCTTTGGGGTATTCGAGCAGCGTATGAAATGTGTCGGCATTCTCGCGCCCATCATGCCAGGCAAAGACTCCACCGTGCGACATCACGGACGTCGGGTAGTTGTCATCCATAAACCAGTGCACCACGTCGATGGCATGGCTCATCCACTGGTCGGGAATCCCGCTGGAGAAGTCTTTATAGAGCCGGAACTCAAAATAAAGCTGCGGATCAAACGGCCGCGCCGGTTTCGTCAGCAGCCATTTGCTCCAGTCAGTGTCCTGCTCGCGGATCTGCTTCACCTCCGGACGACCGCGCCACCGTGGTCCGTGATAGTTCCATTCGATTTCGACTTTGCTGACGTCGCCCAGGGCGCCGCTGCGCGCAATTTTCTGTGCGGCTTGCTGATATGGTTCGCTCCGATGCTGCGTTCCAACTTGAACGACGGTTTTGGCCTGTAGCACCGCGTCACGCGCAGCTTTCGCTTCTGCAAGAACGTTTCCCATCGGCTTCTCGACGTACGCGTCTTTGCCGGCTTCGGCGACCATTCTCAGAATCGGAGAGTGCGAATGCTCCGGCGTTGAAATCAGCACTCCATCCACATCCTTCATCGTGAGAATCTCGTCCACGTGCTGCACAACTCGAGGCGTCCTGCCATAGTAGCCGGCATTCGTTGCCGCAGCCTTTTCACGATTCACCGTCCACAAATCGCACACCACCGTCATCTCGACGTTGTGGCTGGACTTCAGCTTCGAAGCGATCAGATCAAGATCCCTGCCGCGATTCCCGATGCCGACATGAGCCAGTGAAATGCGGTCGTTCGCACCGAGGATTCTGGAATACGAGAGTGCGGTGTGTGGCAGCACAGCCCCGGCTGCTACTGCCGCAGCTGATTTTTCGAGAAACTCGCGGCGATTGACGGGAACGAAGTTGCTCATTCGTGACTCCTGCGAAAAAATTCACTGCGACCGGAGAATGTGCGTAATCCGCTAGCTTGTTTTCAACCCATTGGGCACCAGCGGCAACGCCCGCAACCGCACGCCTGTCGCGTCAGAGATCGCGTTCGCGATCGCCGGAGCCAGGCCGATCATCGGGCATTCGCCGGCACCCACCGAAGGAATGTCTTTGCGATCAAGCAGGACGGTCTCGAGGGCCGGCAGATCGCTGAACCGCGGCACTCGGTACTGCGATAACCTTCCATTCAAAATCTTGCCGTTCTCGAATTCGATAGCCTCAAAGAGCGCTCCGCCAAGCCCCTGTACATTCGATCCCTCGATCTGATTGCGCAGGTTGTCAGGATTGACGATCGCACCGCACTCGAACGCCGACACCACGCGCATGACCCTTACGTCGCCCGATTTGCTGTCCACGTTGACTTCCGCGAACGTCGTGATGTTCCCTAACTTCTCGTACCCGCCGCCCATGCCAAAGCCCTGTCCAGGACTCTTACTCTTGCCCCATCCGAATTGCTTTGCCGCCGCCTCAAACACAGCCCGGAGCCGCTCGTTCTTCAGATTCTTAAGCCGGAATTCGAGAGAATCCATTTTGAGCGCATGCGCTAATTCATCCATGTGCGATTCGCGTGCAAAATGATTCGCCGTCGCAGCCAGCGCGCGATAAGATCCCTGCCGCAAGGGCGAGTGCACCTCGTGGAACACGATCCGCTGGTTGGGTACTTCATAGTACGTGCGAATCCCCGCGGAGCCGGAATTGTAATTGTGAAATTCCCAGGCCGTGATGGTTCCGTCGCCGCGAACTCCGCTCATCACATCGATCACGCCCGCCGGCCGGAAGTATGCCCACGAAAATTCCTCTTCGCGGGTCCACACAACTTTAACGGGCCTCTTGGCAGCGCGTGCCAGTCGAGCGGCTTCGATCGCGGTTTCACCGGTATGCTTGCCGCCGTATCCCGAACCGGTGTCCGGCATCAGCACCCGCACCTTTTCTTCCGGAATATGAAATGCTTCGGCCAGTTGCCCTCGTACGCCAAACGGACGCTGCGTGCCCGTCCAAACCGTCAACTGATCGCCATCCCAATTCGCGAGTGCCGCGCGCGGCTCCAGGGGAACATGCGCGATGTAGGAAACCGTATAGGTCTGCTGCAGGCGATGATCGGCCGATGCCATGGCCTGATCCACAGAGCCCGTCTCGTAATGATCTCCATCGCCCGATGGATCCTTGCCCTGTGTCGCATCCTTTCGAAGAAAATCAAAAAGCTCTTTGTTCGAAATCTGCGGCTCGGCCTTCCACTCAGCATGAATGCCCGCGATGGCAGCCTCAGCTGCCTGAGTGCTCGGGGCGGCGACTCCTACAAAATTGCCGTCCAGCACGACCGTCGCACCCATTTGCTCGGCTGTCTTCGTGTCGGCGGACACCAGTGTCGCGTTGAAAGACGTCTGCCGCAGGACTTTGCCGTAGAGCATGTTCGGCAACTTCTGGTCCGAAGGATAACGATGCTTTCCGGTGACGAAGTCTCGCCCGTCGACTTTCAGCGCAGGTTGTCCCGCCACCTTCCACTCCGTCGCAGGAGTCAGCGGCTGATCCGCTGAGATACTCTGCGTAATTTGTTGCCCCTTCAGCAGAACCGCATATTCGATGGAGTGATTACTCTTGGGATCAACAATCTTGCCGTCGGAAGCGAGCAATTGCTGCGGGTCAGTCTTCCACTGCGACGCCGCTAAACCCATCAATACCTCGCGCGTCGCAGCCGCCGCCTTGCGAAGCTGCGGATTCATCGTGGGAGTCGTCCGACTGCCGAACGTTCCCATGTCAAATGGCGTGAGCTGCGTATCCCCCATCACCATTTCAATTCTGTCGATCGGTACGCGAAGCTCTTCCGCAACAGCCTGACTCAACGAGGTCCGTATGTTCTGGCCAACCTCGACCTTCCCGGTGTAGGCCGTCACCTTGCCGTTCTCGCCGAGATGCAGCCAGGCAGCAATCTGCTGGGGAAGGGATTCTCCCCGCCGCTGTCTTCCTCCACCCGATTCTTGTGCGACGATCGCCGGCTTCAGGACCGACACGACGACGACACCGGCCCCCAGAAATTTGAAGAAGTCGCGGCGGTCGAGATCGAACCGGTATGGAGCGGCGGCTCTGAGTTCGTAACGTTCCGGCTCCAGAGGAATCCCGGCATTCGTTTTCGTTCTCATCGGCTCACTCCTTTCGCCACTGCCGGCGCTTGTGCCTTCGCCGCCCTCTGAATCGCGCGCACAATCCTCGGATAAGTTCCGCACCTGCAAACGTTCCCGTCCATGAAATCAAGGATCTCCTTCTCGTCGGGCCCCGCATTCTTCTGCAATAGGGCTACTGCCGACATGATCATTCCCGATGTGCAATACGCACATTGCATCGCATCTTCATCGAGAAATGCCTGCTGCACAGGATGCAGGCGATCTGCTTTTGCCAGTCCTTCAATCGTCGTGATCTGTTTGCCGGCGACGGAGCCGACTCGCGTGATGCACGAGCGCTGCGCTTTGCCATCGATGAGCACCGTGCAGGCGCCGCATTGACCCTCGCCGCAGCCGTATTTACTGCCTGTCAGGTCAAGATGCTCCCGCAAGACGGTGAGCAGGCTGGTTTTGGGATCTGTGTCAACGCCGTAACTCTTGTCGTTGATAGCGAGATGAATCGTAGACATGCCGCGCTCCAGAGCGGAGAAGGTTGCAGAAGATTGACGAAGACTGCGTTAGTGAAATGATATACCGGCTGGGAGAAATGGTTGATTGATCATTGACGAATGAAAACCGCCGCCCCCTGGATTTCATTCAACCATCAATAATGAAAATTCAATACCCTCCTAGTCGTTGATCGCCTGATACGCCAGTTCATGCACCTGCCGATCCAATGTCAAATCGCCGGTCGGATGCAGTTGTGCCATGAAGATCACGATCATCTGTTCCTTCGGATCGATCGAAAAGCCCGTGTAGAAAAATCCTCCCCATTCCCAGGATCCGACTGAGCCCAACTCTGAAAGTGGTGCCTTCACTCCATCCACTCCGAAACCCAGGCCGAATCCCATGTCCGCCGCGATCTTCCCGAGTTGGTCATGGGTCATCAATTCGACTGATTTTCTGCTCAACAGACGCGTGTTGCCGACCTTGCCGTCGTCGAGCATCATCTGGCAGAAGCGGGCATAATCCATGGCGGTGGAGATCAGACCAGCTCCGCCGGAGAAGAGCTTCTTCGGCCCGCGCGAAGGATAATCCGCAGAATAGACAAAGCTGCCTTCCCGTATCGGTGTATCCGGAAAACGGTTCAGCCCCTTGTCAGGATAGTAGGTGTACGCGGTGGCCATTCGATCCAACTTGTTATCGGGCGGAAAGAAGTATGTGTCCTTCATCCCCAGCGGCTCGAAAATTCGCGTACGGAAAAATTCATCCAGCGGTTTTCCGGAAACAACTTCCACCAGACGACCCAGCACGTCCACGCCCAGGCTGTATTCGAATCGATCTCCCGGATTGAATAGCAGAGGAAGCGCGGCCAGATGCCTCACATTGTCGGCGATGGTGCCGTCAAACTGCAGCAGCCCGCTGGCCACATCAGCCTTTTCGTACGTCGGTCCCAGATCATCATTCCACTGATAGGTAATTCCCGAAGTGTGTCGCAAGAGATCGCGAATCGTGATTTCCTTGGTTGCCGGAATCGTGTAAGTCGCGCCCGACGCGGGCTTCACCAGCACTCTGGGGTTCTTGAACTCAGGCAGGTACTTCGACACCGGATCATCCAGCAGGAACTTGCCTTCTTCGTAGAGCATCATCACGGCCACGCTGGTGATGGGCTTGGTCATCGAGCAAATGCGGAACATCGCATCAGCCGGCATCGCCTTTGCCGCCTCGCGGTCCGACATGCCCTGTGCCTTGAACCACGCCACTTTGCCGTGACGGACGACGAGCGTCACGGCCCCTGCAATGCGCTTGTCATCGATATCGTGCTCGACCGCCGTCGCGAGGCGCTCCAGACGATCGGCGGAAAGCCCGACCGATTCCGGTTTAGCCGCAGGAAGGTCCTGCGCGAGGGCAAGCAGGTTCAGGAAGACAATTCCGAGCAGAACCGGAATGATTCTCCGGCCCTGCCCGGTCAAAAAGGTCGAGCCCATGGTTCCTCCCTGCGATCTAGGACTTGATCGTCTTCGAAGCCGCATCCCATGTGACTGGCTTCTGGCGGAAATACGACTCGTTCGCCATGTGGCACGCCGCGGCCGCGTTGTTCCCGAAAACCGCATCTTCAGTGACCGGCTTGCGCGACTTCACCGCCTGGAAGAACACGTTCAGGTGTGGTTTCATGTCGTCCCAATCGTGCCCCTTGTAAATGGTGTCCTCATGCAAGGGCTCTTTGCCGAGTGGTGGATCGTTCTCCTCATGCCACTGCTTCACGTACTCCGCGCGCATTTTCGCCGGGAAGCTGAAACTGTAATAGCTGGGATCCATATCCACTCCCGTCTGCGAAGCGTGGCGGAGATCGAATTCGCCCGCGTCGAGCAGACCCTTCGGCCCCATGAAGCGCGCCACTTCCGGCGTCTCGCATCCCAGGTCCAGCCGAACGTAGACCGGAATCCCGTGATAGTCGAAGAGCACGGTGTGGAAGTCGGGCATATCGCGGCCATCTTTGAAGCGGAATATGCCGCCCATTGCGGTAGCGGAGCGGGGAATTTCATTCCAGCCCAAAGTCGCCATCATCCCGCTGATCAGGTGCACCATCAGGTCTCCCGCAACGCCGGTGCCGTAGGCTCTCCAGCAGCGCCAGCGCGCGAAGTGCAGCTTGTTAAATGGAACTTTCGGTGCGTCATTCAACCAGGTGTCCCAGTCCAGCGTTTGCGGAGAAAGATCGGTCGGCGGCGGATATTCCCATGCGCCGGTCGGATCGTTCCGACCAAGCGTGAGTTCCACCATTTCGATGTCGCCGATTGCGCCGCCCTTGTACAGTTCCGCCGCTTTCGCCACAAGAACCGAGCTTACGCGCTGCGAGCCAATCTGCACGATACGATTGTTCTTTTGCGCGGCCTCGACCATCGCTAAGCCGTCAGCAACGGTGTGCGACATCGGTTTTTCGCAGTAGATATCCTTGCCCGCATTGCAGGCATCGACTACGACCCGGCGATGCCAGTGATCCGGAACAGCCGCCACGATGCAGTCGATGTCTTTGCGGTCCAGCAACTCCTGATATTTCCGTGTGGTCGGCAAACTCGGATTCGCCGTGATCTCCCTTGCCAGCGTGTGGCGGCCGTCGTACAAGTCGGCAGCCGCAACGCACTCGATGCCAGGAATCGTGATGGCCTGGCCGAGCAGACCTGAGCCCTGCATGCCGATTCCGATCATGCCAAATCGAACCCGGTCGCTGGGGGCAACCGCCCGCCGCAATGGCTGCGCTTCAAGTTTGATTGTCTTCGCAACTGCCAGGCCGCCAGCCGCGGCCGCACTCCCTTGTAAGAATGCACGCCGGGAAAGAATGCGTTTCATGCCGAATTCCTCCTGTTTGGGTTTAAGTTGTCTTGCTTTGCACGCGCGCTCCTGCGCACCGAAGAACCCAACGCACGATCGTCTCGCATGATCCTGCGCAAACGATCACGCGCCGGCTCGCATCCCTACTTCTTGAGCGGTTTGATGGCGACTTCCTTGAAGAACACGATGTCGTTGTCGCTGTGATTCTGCAAACCGAACCAGCCGAAATTCGGGCGTGTACCGTGTTGTGGTTCAAAATCGAACTTCTTCTCCGGTACCGGATCACCCTCTTTGTAGTCTGTGACCTTTTTCCCGTTCAGCGTGACGATCGTGCGTGGACCGTCCAGGGTGATGTCCATCGTGTTCCACTCCGGTCCCGGTTTCCATGCGTTCTTTACCAAAGGCTTCGTCAGGGAGTACAGCATACCGGTCTCGTGATACTCATCCTCGTTCGACTTTTCCGGATGATTGTCGATCTGGACTTCGTAGCCGTAGTGCACGGGCATCCACTCTTCGCGAGGCTCCAAGGGGATGCGGATGAAGACGCCGGAATTGTCGTTCTCGTCGCGCATCTTGAACACAACATGAATCTCGCAGTTGCCAATTTTGCCGACAGTCCAGTAGAGCAGGCCCATTCCGCCGTGGGTTCGAATGAGGCCGTCTTCCACCGTGTCGCCCCCTGGACCGACATGCTTCCATCCCGTCAGATCTTTGCCATTAAAGAGTTGCTGCCACTTGCCGGGGTCGCCCTTGCAGACGTTTTCATCGGCGGTGATCGCCAGAGTAGAGAGTCCTGCGACCAGAAAAATGCAGACACTAAATCGTTTTAGCATGGGGATCTCCTGGAATGTCCTGCCTGGCTGTCATTGGGGACAGACCAATCTACTCGTCCAAGCAAAGAGAATCAATTCGAAAGGATCGAGGAGTCCGCCACTGCTCATGTAGGGACCGCCGCCTGGGCTGTCCCGCCAGCGCGATGCGCGAGCGGAACCCTGACCACGCTTATCTACGAAGATTTTCGTTGACACTACGAACATCTTCGTAGTATTGTCCCGTTCATGACGCGTTCGCCGCAGAAACCGACAGCCTCAGAGCTTGAGATCCTCCGCGTTTTATGGGGGCGTGGCCCCTCTACAGTGCGTGAAGTGCATGAGGCGCTCAGCGAAAAGAAATCCCTGGGATATACCACGGTCTTGAAACTGCTCCAGATCATGACGACAAAAGGCACGGTGCGGCGAAACGAAACGCAGCGGGCGCACGTCTATGAAGTATGCCTGCCCGCAGAGCAAACCAAGCGGCAACTCGCCGGAGACATGTTGCAACGGGTCTTCGAAGGCTCTGCCAGTCAACTCATGATGCACGCGCTCGCCGGGAACAGGGCCTCGCGCGACGAGATCGAGGAGATTCGCCGATTGCTCGATGAGTATGAAAGGAACCGCCGATGATCACGCTGACGAACTGGATCAGCCCAGGGACCATGCAATCGCTGGGATGGGCGCTGGTGCATTTTTTATGGCAGGGGACTGCGTTGGGGGCGCTGGCGGCGGCGGCAATGGCTGTATTCCGCAAGCCTTCGGCGCGATATGTGATCGGGATCGTCGCGCTTGGGTTGATGCTCGCGGCTCCGGTCGCGACATTCGTCTCTTTCTCGCAGGTGCATATGAATTCCACGGAGTCTGTAAAGTCGTCACCGCTCGCCGCGGCCGCTTGGCCAATTGCGAGGGGCAACACCGCGGCGAGCGGAACGACCCCGCGCGTAAAAATTCGATCTTTCGATGCGCTTCCGTGGCTGGTTGAGATCTGGCTGCTCGGAGTGGCTCTGTTCAGTTTGCGCTCTGCCGGAGGATTCCTGCTGCTGGACAGGGAGCGGCGCAGACAGTCGGCGGTCGTTCAAGCTTGGGTCCTCGAGATCTGTCACGCGCTACAAAGCCAACTCGGCATTCATCGCGTGGTTCAGTACTGTGAGAGCGCTTTTCTGCAGGCTCCCGCCGTGATTGGTTGGTTTCGTCCGATCGTGTTTCTGCCGGCAACTGCGTTAACGGGACTCTCGGAGGAGCAGTTGCGTGTGGTGATTGCGCACGAACTGGCGCACATCCGGCGGTTCGATGCCTTTGTAAACGTGTTCCAGGTTTGTGTCGAGACGCTGCTCTTTTACCATCCGGCAGTGTGGTGGTTGAATCGCCGCATTCGCGCTGAACGCGAGCACTGCTGCGACCAGACCGCGGTCGCGCTCTGCGGTAATGCAGTCGAGTACGCGCGCGCGTTGACGCTCATGGAAGAGTGGCGTAGCGCTCCAGTTTTCGCCATGGCGGCGAATCGCGGACCGCTCTCGGAACGGGTCCGGCATTTGTTGGGGATGAACGCGTCCGGAGACGGCGCGCGCAAAATCGGGTTGGCAGGAAGCGTTTTGTTTCTCGTGACGGCGGCGTTCGCAGGCAACGCGCTCTTCGGCATCGCATATTCGAAACCCACCGCGTACACAGGCACGGGTCCAATTCCAGTTCAAGGGCTCCTGGCGAGTGCGACGGCCCAAACTCAGCCTGTTCCACAAAGTGCTCCGACGCCTGCGGCGAAACCCTCTGCGGCGCAGAACCCTCAACCTGCGGAACATGCGGTGAGTGCTCAGTCCTACATCGACGGGATGAAGTCAGCGGGCCTGAATGATCTGAGTGCAGACGATCTGATCGCGCTGAAGATTCAGGACGTCACTCCTGAGTATGTTCGCGCCATTCACGATCTGGGTTTCCAGCCGGACGCAGATGAATTCGTCGGACTCAAGGTGCAGGGTGTGACTCCGGAATACATCAAGGAACTGCGCTCGCTCGGGTTCAAGCCGGATGTGGACGAGATTATTGGGATGAAGGTGCAGGGCGTCACTGCGGATTACGTGCAAGGGCTGAAGGCAGTCGGGATTCAGGCGAATGGGGATGAGATTGTCGGGCTCAAGGTGCAGGGAGTGACTCCGGAGTATGTCCGCGAATTACAAGCTGCGGGGTTGAAGGTTGATGCTGACGAGATTGTCGGTCTCAAAGTGCAAGGAGTTACCGGAGCGTACGTGAAGGGCCTGCGCGACCAGGGACTGAATCCCAGCACCGATGATGTGATCGGGATGCGTGTGCAGGGCGTGACTCCGGAATATATCCGCGACATTCGCGCTTTGGGACTGAATCCGAGCGCGGATGAAATCGTCGGACTGAAAGTGCAAGGAATCACACCGGAATACGTCAAGGCGCTGCAGTCGGCTGGGTTCAAGCCTGACGCCGACGAAGTAATGGGCGCGAAGGTGCAGGGGATCACACCTGAGTTCATCGATGGGGCGCGCAAGCATGGGTTCAAAAACCTGACCATCGACAAGCTCATTGAGCTTAAACATCTGGGGATTCTGGACAGCAAAGGGGACATCTAGGTTTCGTTTCCGGGCGCTTGGCTTCGCCTTCGCTTGGACAGTCGAGGCGGCTGCGGCTGTCGCTACGTGCGTGATGATACGTGTGGGATGAAAGGAGATTCTTATGAGAATGCGTCGAACGCTGGCTTACTTTGTTTTTGCCTCTTGCCTGCTTCTGATTGTGGTGAAGAACCGGGCAGCAGAACTGCGCAATGAAGTTCGCAGCGGCAGCTGGGCGATCAGCAAGTCGGACGAGGCTGGCAAGGTTGAGTTTGCGTTGATGGAACATCGCCGCGACGGAAGCTCGAACCATCAGTCCTCGTGGCCTGCGAGCGCGTTTCAAGGCGTCGACTTTTCAAAGCCTGGACGACAGGACGTGCGTTTCACGATCGCGCGCGACGCAGGTAAGATCGAGTGCGAGGGCTACTTGAACGATGGCGAAGGAGCGGGGATTTTTCACTTTCAGCAGGACGCGAATTATCCACGCGAGATGCAATCGTTGGGGTTCACTGTGGATGAAGAGAAGCAGTTTGCCATGGCAGTGCAGGACGTCAGTCTGGCATTCGCGCGCGAGATGAAGGGTGAAAATCTCAGCGATCTGGACGCAGACAAGCTGATCGCGTTCCGCATCTTCGGCGTGGACAAGGCGTTCATTGAGGCGCTTCGCGCTGAGGGACTGAAGATCTCGGATGCGAACAAACTGGTGGCATTCCGCATTCATGGCGTCAGCGCGCAGATGGTCCGCAGCCTGCATCAGGCTGGCTATTCTCCGGACGAAGACACGCTCGTGGCGATGCGGATCCATGGCGCGACGCCGGAATGGATGCAGGAGCTCAACAAGCAGGGCTACGATCATCTGGAACTGCAGAAGCTGATCGCATTCCGCATTCATGGGGTCTCGCCGGAATTCATTCAGAAGTTACAGGGGCTTGGATACTCGCATCCGGATCCGGATGAGTTGATCGCGATGCGCATCCACAATGTCACGCCGGAATATATTGCCGATATGCGGTCGAGGGGGATGAAGGACTTGAGCATCGACAAGCTGGTGAGCATGAGGATTCACGGAATCGACTAGGACCAGAGATTTCAGATTTTAGAGTTCAGATTGATGATTGAAGCCGCCTGCGAGGGCGGTTTTCTTATTTCGGGGAATTGATTTTCTGGCTGTGGAAATCACTCGAAAAAATAGTTTGGAATCGGCGTCGCGGAAGCGAGATTTACGTAGTTCCAATTTGGAAACCCCGTTGGGGTACCCCCCTCCCCCCCACCCTTTGAAAGCCTTGACTGGCGCGGGGTTTGCAAAAATGGGCGGCAAAATATTGAGCCTCTGAGGGTTCGAGGTCAAAATCTTGGTTGCAAAGACCTTGCGAGCTTTTTTACAAGCGGTTTACTGCTGCTTTCGCCTTGATCTTGATAATGATCTGCTTTTTGAAATTCTGGCGCAAGGGCAGCTGTCACATTGGGTTGTGGATTTCTTTTGAGTTCTTCTACTGATCGCGGGGGGAACCCGGGCAGAAGCTGCCGAGGAAGTCAAAATCCCCACCCTGTCGCAAACACCGCGACAAGGGTGGGGCACCCTTTCTTCCCGGCGCTACAGCGCGCCGCCAATACTGTGACTACAGTTGCGGTCGGGTACTGTGGCTGGCTTGGCGTTTTGTTCTTCCCATCATTTTATAGAGAACAAGCATCATGTCCGGTGATAGCAAGCTCCCATGCATTCGTCGGACGTGATCGTTAAATATTGCACCTCGATGCTCGTGATCCGTGGTGTCGGGCGAGGAGGTCAAAGGCTTGAACCACGGAGGGCACGGAGATTCACAGGGGAAACCGGCGACTTATAAATGTCGATCTGGTTGACACACTTCACCAGGGACAGGGGCGCAACGTCGAGTGAAAAACATTTCATTCCAACGTTTGCCTTGCCCCAGATGGTTATTTCGTAACCCCAGGACCGGCCAGCCAGTTATAGAGACATGGCAACTCAGATCAGTTTCGCGGGCGGTTCCTTGCGTAACCGATGGTTTCGGCCATCCCAATCGACGAAAGTCCGCATCATCTCTGAATCCTTTTGGCGGCCGCTGAAATCAATATTCGCAATACTGGGGTTCAGTTAGGTTCGTACGACGTTAAAACCACACAACTGCTAGGTGTTTTTGTACAGGAGAAGGTATGGCGAAGCGGATGGTCCTGATGTTGGTGATCATGTTGGCCCTGGTGGGTGGGCTCGGATTTGTAAAGTTCAAGCAGGTCGAGGCGGCGATCGAGCAGGGTAAGAACTTCAAGATCCCGTCGACGGCGGTGACCACCGTGGTCGTAAAAAAGGAGACCTGGCCTTCGACCCTGAGCGTGATTGGGACTGCTGAAGCAATCCAGGGAGTGACAGTAAGCGCCGATCTTCCCGGGACGATCGACAGGATTCACTTTGAGTCGGGGCAGTGGGTGAAAGAGGGCGACATCCTGGTCGAACTCGATACCCGGCAGGAGCGGGCGCAGCTGGCCAGCCTGGAAGCGCAGCGCGATCTGGCAAAGATCAATTATGGACGCTCGCAGGAACTGGTAAAGCAAGGCGTTATCGCGCGGCAGGAATTCGACAATGCGACGGCGCAGCAGAAAGCAACCGAGGCGCAGGTGGGCGACGTCAAGGCAGCCATCGCCCGAAAAACGATTCACGCGCCGTTCTCCGGAGCTCTAGGAATCCGGCAAGTGAGTCTGGGGCAGTATCTGGCGGCGGGGCAGGCGATCGTTTCGTTGCAGACGATGAGTCCGATCTACGTGAACTTCGGAGTGCCGCAGCAGGAGACCGGTAAGGTGGTCCCGGGCCACGTGCTGCGCGTAACGAGCAACGATCTTCCCGGAATGGCTTTTACTGGCCGGATTACGGCGCTGGATTCCGTGATTAACGAGCAAACCCGGAATATCCAGGTGCAATGCATTGTGACCAACAAGGGAAACAAGCTAAGGCCCGGGATGTTTGTGCAGGTCGAATTACCGATGGGAAGTCCGCGTGATGTGATGCCGCTGCCCGCGTCGGCGATTAACTACGCGCCCTACGGAGACTCGGTTTTCGTAGTGAGCGATATGAAGGATCCAAAGGGGAACAGCTACCGCGGCGTGCGTCAGCAAGTGGTGAGAATTGAAGGGTCGCGTGGCGATCAGGTGGCGATTGTGTCTGGCCTGAAACCCGGCGATGAAATTGTGAGCTCGGGAGTGTTCAAGCTGCGCAATGGGGCACCAGTCGTGGTCAACAACACGGTGAAGCCAGACAACAACGCGGCCCCGAAACCTGAGGACAGCTAAACTAAAACGCCCGTGAAAGCGCCTGCTTTTCGCAGAGAGAACGCGCGAAAAGCGAGTGAGGAATATTTCTTGCGTTCGCTGCAGTGAGAGGCTCTCATGAAGTTCACCGATTTATTCGTTAAGCGTCCGGTGCTGGCGATGGTGGTAAACCTGGTTATCCTGATCGCCGGGTTGCAGGCAATCCGATCGCTGAGTGTGCGGCAGTATCCGCGCAGCGACATCGCGGTGGTGCAGATCACCACTGTGTACGTCGGGGCCAACGCGGACCTGGTGCGTGGATTTGTTACGACTCCGATTGAGCGGGTTGTAGCCAGCGCCGACGGCATTGACTACATGGAGTCGACGAGCGCGCAGGGGCTGAGCACGATTCAGGTCCACCTGAAGATCAATTACGACACCACGGCGGCCCTGACGCAGATCCAGGCCAAGGTCGCGCAAGTGCGGAACGATCTTCCTCCGGACGCGCAAATCCCGGTCATTGATCTGCAGACTGCGGATACGCAGTTCGCGGCGATATATATCGGTTTCTCCTCTGCTGATCTGGATCAGAATCAGATCACTGACTATCTGACGCGCGCGGTGCAGCCGAAGCTGAGCGCCATTAGCGGCGTACAGCGGGCCGACATCCTCGGCAACCGCACCTTTGCCATGCGCCTGTGGCTGAAGCCGCAGGAGATGGCGGCGCGCGGTGTGTCGCCCTCAGATGTGCACGATGCGCTGTCAAAGAACAATTACCTGTCGGCTCTGGGTAGCACCAAAGGCTCGATGGTGTCGGTGAACCTGATCGCGAACACCGATCTGCGGACTGCCGACGAATTCCGCCAGATGGTGATCAAGGAGAGCAACGGCACGGTCGTGCGTCTGGGCGAAGTTGCGGACGTGCAACTCGGCGCCGAGAACTATGACCAGGACGTTAAGTTCAACGGCGAGACTGCAACGTTCATGGGCATTTGGGTGCTGCCCACGGCGAACTCGCTGGACGTAATCAAAGCGGTGCGCCAGACGCTTCCCGGGATCGAGCAGCAACTTCCGGCAGGGATGAAGTTGGGTATTCCTTACGACTCGACTGCTTACATCCAAGACGCCATTAACGAAGTGCTGCACACTCTCACTGAGACCTTGGTGATCGTGATTGTGGTGATCTTCCTGTTCCTGGGATCGTTCCGATCGGTATTGATTCCGGTGGTTGCGATCCCGATTTCGCTGATCGGCGCGGTCTTCCTCATGCTGGTGGCCGGGTTCACCATCAACCTGCTGACGCTGCTGGCGATCGTGCTGTCGGTGGGACTCGTGGTCGACGACGCCATCGTGATGGTGGAGAACGTTGAGCGGCATCTCGAGATGGGCAAGACACCGTTCCAGGCCGCGAAGGACGCGGCGCGAGAGCTGGTTGGTCCGATCATTGCGATGACGATCACGCTGGCGGCGGTTTACGCGCCCATCGGAATTCAGGGTGGACTGACGGGAGCACTGTTCCGTGAGTTCGCGTTTACGCTGGCCGGCGCGGTGGTGGTCTCCGGCATCGTGGCGCTGACGTTGTCGCCGATGATGGGCTCGAAGTTGTTGCGGGCCGGGGCTTCCCACAAAGGGCTCCCGGGTATCGTCAACCGCACCTTCGAGAAAGTGCGCGCACTCTATACGCGCTTGCTGGGCGGAACTCTGCAATACCGCCCGGTGGTGCTCACGGTGTGGGCGGTCGTGGCCGTGCTGATGATTCCGTTCTATATGTTCTCGATGAGGGAACTGGCGCCTGCGGAAGATCAGGGCGTCGTGTTCGGCGTGATTCAAGCTGCTCCGAACGCGACGATTGATCAGACGAACTTGTTTACAAAGCAGGTCTACGACGTGTATCACTCGTTCCCGGAGAACGGAAGCACGTTCCAGATTACGACTCCAAACGGCGGGTTCGGCGGCATGGTGACCAAGCCGTGGAGCCAGCGCACGAAAACCACGCAGCAACTGCTGGTGGAGTCGACGGGGCCACTCTCGAAGATTGCCGGCGTTCGCGTGATTCCTCTGACACCGCCACCGCTACCCGGAGGCGGAAACTTCCCCGTAGACTTCGTGATCGCCTCGGCCGCTGAGCCGCAACAGGTCAGCGCGCTGGCGGAGCAGATCGTGCAGAAGGCGATGGCGAAGGGAATTTTCATCTTTGCCGACACAGATGTGAAGTTCGATCAGCCGCAGACCGAAGTTGTGTTCGATCGGGACAAGTTGCGCTCGCAAGGCGTGGATCTGAGCCAGGCGGGACAAGATTTGTCGACGATGCTGGGCGGGAACTACGTCAACCGCTTCAGCATTCAGGGACGCAGTTATAAGGTGATCCCGCAAGTAAAGCGAATCGAGCGGCTGACGCCGGATCAGCTTTCGCAGATTTACGTGAAGGGATCGGCGGACAAACTCGTGCCGCTTTCGACGTTTGCCACGTTGAAGACGACGACGGAGCCGAGATCGCTGAATAAGTTCCAGCAGCTGAATGCGGTGCGGATTCAGGGAGTCATTCCTCCGCCAGTGCCGTTGGATCAGGCCCTGACGGAACTGGAGAACGACGCGAAAGAGATCTTGCCGCAGGGATTCACGGTCGACTACGCGGGCGAGTCCCGGCAGCTGCGGGTGGAAGGCAGCAAGTTCCTGGGAACGTTCCTGCTGTCGGCGATCCTGATTTACCTGGTGCTCGCGGCGCAGTTCGAAAGCTTCCGCGATCCGTTCATCATTCTGGCGGGGTCGGTGCCGCTGGCGATTTCCGGGGCGCTGGTGTTCTCGTTCCTGGGATTCACCACCCTCAACATATATAGCCAGGTCGGATTGATTACGCTGGTCGGTCTGATTTCAAAGAACGGAATTCTGATTGTGGAGTTTGCCAACCACCTGCAGGAGACCGGGCTCAGCAAACTGGAGGCTATTATTGGCGCGGCGACAACCCGGTTGCGGCCGATTCTGATGACGACTGCAGCGACCGTGTTCGGACACTTCCCGCTGGTTCTGGCGAAAGGGCCGGGTGCCGGAGCGAGAAACAGCATCGGTATCATGCTGGTGAGCGGCATGATTATCGGAACGGCGTTCACGCTGTTTGTGGTGCCATCGATTTACATGCTGGTGGCGAAGACACATTCGCCGATTCGTGAGGACGAGATGGAAGAGCTCACACCAGTGCATGACGCGGAAGAAGCTATGGCGTAAAGGGCCTGAATACTTAGAAAGTACGACGGCGTGCCTTGATTGGCGCGCCGTTTTTCTTTGCGGGCCTTACCATCATTTCTTAGCTTGAGCCTTCAGCGTTTGAGTGACGTACTCGACTGCTTTGTCGAGAACCTCATCTTTTCCGGCACGGATTCCTGCCAGCGTGGGATGGGCTTCGACGTCTGGCTGCAAACCTAAACGCTGGAGTTGGCGGCCGTCGGCATGCCAGACTCCCTGGCCGCTGAAGTGGACGTAAATGCCTCCCGGCAGCGATAGGTTGGTCACATCGCCATTGGCCCCCTGGGTGGGGCTGCCCACGAATTTCGTGCCGTTGGCGGCCTCGAAGAAGAGGCCGGTATGCTCGGCCTGGCTGATGGTGCGCTCGTCGATGAGCATGATCGTGAGACCGTGATAGCGCGATTTGTCGGTGCGAGGAATGCGCTGATAGAAAGATTCCTGAACTTGCGAAGAAGCCAGTTCACCGTTGGGAAGATCGGGTGACATGGGATCCTTGCGCTTGAAGAGGGCTGCCACCACGTCGGATTTGTCGGTCAGACGCGGCGCAATCTGCCAGGCCGTGCCCTGGGGATAGCCGCGATCATCGAAGATGATGGCGGGGCATTCTTTGAACTTTTCGAACATCTCGTCGACTTGCGAAGGGGAGAGACGGTCGAGATCGGCGTAGCCGATGTTGCCCGGCAGCAGGCGCAAAATGTCGCTGCTTCGGTCGCCCTGTGTCTTCGGCACGTATTCGGTTTTGCGTGGGGCCTTTAACTCCCGGACCTGATCGTGGAGGTCCCGAATTGTGATGTCCGCAATGGAATCTTTTGGACCGCGCGCGAGGCTTCTTTCGGTCGCATAGAACAAGCCCGACTGCGGAGTCGACTGCGCCTGGTACTTCAGCCGATTCTGAATTCGCTGCGATGCCTCCTGACCGTCGACCTTCACGATCACGTCGCCAATTTCGAATCCTGCTTTGGTGGCGGCCTCGGCATCCGTGAAGCCGGTAACTATGGGCAAGCCATCGATCCTGCGAATGCGGATCGGGAGGCTGGCGTCACCAAATTCTTTCTGCAGAACCGGGGCTCGCATGAATCCGTGGCTGTCATGGAAGTGGGTGACCATCTCAGCGAGTGTCAGGTTGTAATCCAAAGCGTCCTTCGACTGTTCCAGTCGCGGGATGAAGCTGCGCAAGACCGCGTCCCAGTCCTCACCGATGAACTCCTTGTAAGGAAAGAAATAGTCGATGACAGCCCAGAGCCGGAAAGCGGCGAGCACGCGGTATTCCAGTGGAGGGTATTGCATGTCTTCGTAGGTCTTGTCGCGCGCCGGGGACGTTCGCTCCGATAGCCTTGTCCGATTGGGTGGGGCGAACTTGCCACTCTTGGCAAGTTGAAGCGCAGCTTGCAGAGCAGGGCTCTGGTCCCCGGCTAGGCGGGAAGGCGAAAGTTTGAGGTTTGGTGAGAAGCCGCCGGTGCCATCTTCGTATACCAATTCACCCAGGCGGATCTGTGCGCGCACGTCGTCAGCAAGATGAACGACTTCGGTAGTCACCGCCAGAGAATCGTCGGCTTCTCCTTCGACCACGATCGCGCCCTTGCCGGCTGCCTGGAAACTGAGTGCCATCTCGGGCAGGTCCGCATGCGGACTGAGGAGGAAGACCAGGGGAATGTCCTTTGCGCCCGACGCAGGCTTGATCGCCTGTTGCCCTTGGGTATAAAAGCCTGAGCTGTAATCCCCGCTGGTTGAGCCGTCTTGCGGGGCAAATCCCACGTGCATGCGGCGGCGTTCTCCGGGAGCAAGCACGGCGGAAGAGGTCAGCATCCCTGCAATCCCGCTCATGCTGATGCTGGCGGCGGCCGATCCCTGTTCATCTTCCGTAGGAGGAGTGGATGGACGGAGATCGAAAACAATCGCTTGCGCCTTCGGGATTTCCTTCTTCAGCGCGGACAATTTTTCGTTGGTTCCCACATAATCCTGAAAGTCGGAGTAATTCGTCATATCGACTACGAGGATGTTGTCGGCAGTCATCCGAGAGAAGAGATGTTTCTCGACCGGGGGCGCGGGAGACGGTGATCTGCGATCGGGGTTGAGAACCAGGGTGGCAGGGTCGCGGAGTTCGGCGAGCATGCCTGCGATGGCTGCCGAATAGTCGTCCGGACTCTTCGCAGCATTCACTTTGGGGAGCGCTTTTACCAAGGCGGCGTCCCAGTCGATGTCGTCGCGATAGGCAAGATAGGGGTGGAAGTATTTGACGGCTGCCCACAGTTTGGCGATAGCTACCAGGCGATCGAGGCGGAGAGACTCTGCGGTCACGTCCTTCGTTTGGGCGACTGACAGGCCGCAACTCAATAGTAGAGCCCAGGCGATCCTTCGCGGCCAGTGCGTGGTCAAGATCATCATGATTCTCCGGGCGGCGAGCGCTGGGATCATACCGGGTGGCTGAGCATGGTATCAAGTTAGGCAGAAGGCTTTCACCACTAAGGACACCCTTCGACTCCGCTCAGGGCAGGCGAAGGGGCACGATGGAAAATCCGCCAGTGTTGATGATGGTCTTAGACTGTATGCTTCGTGCCGGCATGAAGGGCCGCGATAGAATGGGCTGATTCCTTCGATCCCCATGACGTGGGCGCCTCCCATCGTGCTTCCGGACGAGTTCAATGCTGCGGCATATTTTGTCGATCGGCACATGGGCGAAGGGCGGTCTTCCCGGATCGCAATTGAGTGCGGCGACGTTCGCCTAACCTATGGCGAAATCTGCGCCCGCGTCAACCAGCTTGGCAATGGATTGAAGAGCCTTGGCGTGAGGATGGAAGAACGCGTGTTTCTGCTGCTTCCGGATGTGCCGGAATTTGCGTTCTCGTTCTTTGGGACAATCAAGATCGGCGCGGTGGCCGTGCCCGTCAATACGCTGCTCAAGCCTCAGGACTACAGATATCTGCTCAACAATTCGCGGGCGCGGGTGGCGATTGTGGGAGACTCGTTGCTTCCACTCGTGCAGGCGATCCCGCGCGAGGAATTGCCGTATCTCGAAACGATTGTGGTGCAGGGCAAAGCTCCCGCGGGGATGCGGGCTTTCGATGATCTGGTAAAGGGCCAATCCGACGAATTGCAGCCTGCCGCGACCTGCAAGGATGACGCCGCATTTTGGCTTTACTCATCGGGCAGCACAGGACAGCCGAAGGCCTGCGTGCATTTACAGCACGACATGGTGGTCAGCGCCGAACGCTATGCCAAAGCGATTCTCAAGATCTCCCAGGAGGATCGTTTCTTCAGCGTGGCGAAATTATTCTTTGCCTACGGCCTGGGAAACGGCCTTTATTTCCCTCTGGCGGTGGGGGGGACAAGCATTCTGATGCCAGGCCCGCCCCGTCCGCAGAACGTGTTTGAGGTGATTGAACGGCATCGGCCGACGCTATTCTTCTCGGTGCCCTCGAATTTCGTCAAGCTCCTGGCGCACGCTGCGCCGGAAGGCAGAGAGTTCGATCTCTCTTCTGTTCGCCACGCCGTCTCTGCCGGTGAGGCGCTGCCGGCCACCGTGTTTCACCACTTCAAACAGCGCTTTGGAGTTGAGATTCTGGATGCGATCGGGTCTACCGAAGCGCTGCATATGATGATTTCGAATGTACCGGGAGAAATCCGCCCAGGGTCCAGCGGCAAAATTATTCCGGGTTTCGAGGCAAAGATCGTCGATGACAACGATCAGACAGTTCCGCAGGGGGAAATCGGGAACCTTGTCGTCAGGGCTGACTCGACGTGCGCGTTTTACTGGAATGAGCACGAGAAAACGAAGAACACGCTGGCAGGACATTGGCTGCGCACAGGCGATAAATATCATCAGGACGAAGATGGATATTTCTGGTACGCGGGACGCACCGACGACATGATGAAAGTAAGTGGCGTGTGGGTCAGTCCGATCGAGATTGAGCGCGTGTTGACGGAGCACCCGTCAGTTTTGGAGGTTGCCGTGGTGTTTCGACCGGATGGCGATGGACTCCAGAAGCCGGGAGCCTGCATTGTTCTAAAGAATGGAGACGGCAGTGCAGAACTGGCGGGTGAGTTACAGAAATTCGTGGTGGAGCGTCTGCCGATCTTTAAACGGCCACACTGGATTGAATTCCTTCTGGAACTTCCGAAGACGGCGACGGGGAAGGTGCAGCGGTACAAGCTTCGCGGAGGAAGCAAGAGTCACTGACGAAGCGATTTCAAGGCGGCCCGGAGTTCCTGTCTCATCTCTAACGAGTACCAGCGTGGCCCGTATTCCTCCAATAGCCTGTAAACCCTGGCAAAGACTTTCACGGCCTCAGCGCGGCGTCGCTTCTTGATGGCTGGCAAACCAGCCCGTCGCTTGGTACGCCCCGGCTGCCTCTTCTGCATTCAGCCCCCGCAGTGCGGATTTCGCCCGCGCTGTCCTGGACGCGTTCTATGGAGACTTAGATCCGCGCTCGTGTTCGTTCAGGACCCACTTCGACACGCGATTCATCAACGATGCTCGGCCAGAGCACGATCGGCATTTCAGATCGAAAGCCGACCCACGTCACAAAACTGCAAAGTGGCTGTAGCAGGGAATGCTTTCGGCATCGAGCGGTTCGCCGAGACTCGGAGTGCGAACGTCTTGTCCGGGAAATCGACCAGCCAAGAAATCGATGCCGCGATCGAATTGCAGTCTGAACAGAGCTGTTTCGGAGTGTTAACTTTCGGGAGTGAAGGAATCGGCCAGGTCGCATTTTCGTGGTGAGGAGTCTGGGGAATGCGAGCCGACAGCATAGCCGCTTGCAGTGCGCTCTCAAGAAGCACAAAGAACATCCCGAAGATTCGCCCCACTTTCAGCCTGAGCCTCGAATGAACGGTAATTTCTGCTGAGCGTACTGTCAAGGGTGGTTCAGTCTTGTGAGCAACGACCTGCCCTAACGAGTAACGAACGGGAGGGCCGAACGGTGCGCTCGGACTGCGGGCCCACCCGCCTCGCTGGCGGGCTAAAGCCCGCGTCTGTTGTGGCATTGGGCGGCGCGGCTAGAGGAGTATGCGTGACAACTCGTGTCGTCCGTGCGGGAACTCGTGCCGTGTTTTGCCCTCCGACCTGGCACCGCCGTGCCGGGCATTCAGGCTCCACCGCTTGGCAGCTGGATCCAGCTTGATTCCCTCAGGGGCTGAAAGCCCAAGTCCCCTGTCGGATCTGACGCGGCGCTAAAGCGCCGCACTTCCACTAAGACCTTATTCACGATGTGGCTAGAAGCGGCGTAATTTCAAAGCCATGTTTGAGAGAGTTTTAGCGTGTAAAGGCGATGTTCAGCCCGGTAGTGAAGATCACGTCATTGCTCTTCGAGCCGGTGGGAGGGTTCGAGACGTAGATGTCCCCGAACTGATTCTGCCAGCCCAGCCATTTCTTGATCTTGGTGACCGTGCCTAGGTTGAAGGTGAAGCGGTATTCGCCCGTCTGCTGCAGATTGGGGAAGAATCCCAGATTCTGAGTGAGCACCGTGCTCTTGCCGAGCTTTTGGTCGAGCTCCTCACCCAGGGTGAGAGCGGCGAACTTGTTGGTCTTGCCGTAGGACTCATAAACGGCGGGATTTGGGGGATTGGCGGGGATAAGCAAGGCGCCGTTTGAATAGGTTTCGTGCGTGTAGTTCAGGCCGCCGAGGAAATCCAGGATCGTGCGGTCAGACTTAATGGCGTGAAATCCGAAGCCGCCGGTGTAGACCTGGCGCAGGTCGAGGAATTGCAGCGCATTGGCCATAAAGTCGGCAGCACCGAAGACGAACAACTTTGGCTTCAGGTCGCGGTCGTAGCGGAAGCCACCCTGCTCGAGACTGGCCACGGTGCTGGGGGTTGCGAGATTGTTTGTGGTGTTGATCGAACTTGCGTAAAGCGTGATCTTGTCGTGCAGCGTGGGGTGCACGGCATTGAAGGCGAGCGCAAGATTTTCGGTCTCACTATTGCCCCGGGCCACGGAGAAGCCCACGTTGAGTCCTCCGTTCCATCCGTGCATGAGTCCGGGGTGAAGAGACGCGTCGTAGGCCTGCTGCTCGGCATCGTTGCGAATCATCGTGATGTCCGCTCTCGGCGCCTCGACTGTGCCGGAGGTCTTGGTGGCGATTTCCAGTTTGTCGTCGGTCGTCGTCACCGGGCCGACTGCGGTTTTGCCGCCTTTGAGGGTGACATGAAGTTCCGCGTCGGTTTTGATTTCCTGGATCGCGTCGAATTTCAGGGTTACGTCGCCGGCGGCGTCAGTGTGCAGTACCAGTTCTTTGCCGTCGGATTTGACGACGGTTCCGGTGAGGCGGTCGCCATTTTTCAGAGTGACCTGGTCGGCAAATGAACAGGTTGAGAATCCGAAGAACGCGATCAGGGCCAATACTTCAAGCTTGCATAGCACGACCTACCCTCCATATTGCAGAAGTAATGAATAGCTATCTCACGATGAACCGCGAGAGTGATCGCCGCCTTCCCTCAGGGGCTAAAGCGCGTATTCTGTTGCTGGCCCAGACGGCACGGCTGAAGCCGTGCCCCACCCAAAGCCATTTTATGAAACAGTCTGTGAATTGCTATTTGGGAACCCGAGATTGCGGCGAATCGTTCGAGAAACTCAGACGAAGGGGCAGACAGCTCTGCCCGGAGTACATTCCGACTCAGGAGTCGGGCTAGCTCTTGGTTTCGGTGTCCTTTTTGCTCTGATCGGACGAAGCCTGTGTGGGAGGAGTATCCTTCATGCCGTCTTTCAGGGCACGGATCCCCTCACCTAGACCTTTTCCAAGCTCAGGCAATTTCCTGGGACCGAACACAAGCAAGGCAATAAAGAAGATCACCAGCAGGTGCATCGGTTGAAATAGACCTTCCAACATCGGGAGCCTCCGAGGGATACAAGCAAGTTAAGATCATACGCTAATTATGGGGCGGAGGGAAAGACTGGGCCCTGCCCGCCTCGAAATCAGCTTTGTCCTGTATTTTACGCGAGTTGCAGCGGTTTTCGGTGAAGGGTCCCACGCACTAGTGTGATTTGACGCACAGATCGTTGTCGTTTAGAAGACTAACTTCAAGTCAAAGTTATTCTGCCCGGTTACCTCCGTGACCTTACCCCCAGATCGGCGGGCAGGCTATTTTCAAGAGGGCTTTCCGCTGGTGTTTGCAATGGCAATCTCCTGAAAAGCCGCACTACGCAAGCCAATTCACGAGTTGGGGAGTCCGGTGAGAATCAAGGTTTCGCTGTTGTTGTCCATGCTAGCTCTGGCCATGGTGGCCGCGCACTCTTCCGATAGTTCGAATACACAGTCCCGGGCCGTAACCACCACCCAACTCGCGGCATGGCTTACAGGTGGGGTCTCGAGCAGCCGTCTGGCGAGTGTGGTAGCCGAGCGCGGACTTGCCACGCTTCCGACAAACCATGAGCTGAAACAATTGGAATCGGCCGGGGCGGGTAAGGACCTGATGAAGGTTGTCAGTTCGGGGAACGCCTTCTCGGCGGAGATTGGTCCGGCGATTCCAGCTGAACTATTGAAAGCCACCGCCGACGTGGGAGCGCAGCGCTTTCATGAGGCCGAAGTCGAGTTGCGGGGAGTGATCGCGGCCGATGACGAGAACCCAGCCCTGCACTTCGCGTTGGGCGTGGTGCTGCGGCAGCAGGATAAGTTTGACGACGCGTACGACGAACTGGGGGCGGCTTTGAAGCTGATGCCCGATCTTGCTGAAAATCACAACGCGATGTCCTATCTCTTCTACAGGCTAGATGACGGGCCGAATGCGATTTCCGAGGCGCGTACAGCCCTGAGCATCGACCCGAAAAATGCCGAGGCGTACCAGTATCTGGGGCTCGGGCACTATTCGCTGGGACAGTACGAGGCGGCAGTACATGCATATGCCGAATCGCTGGCGCGCGATCGAGATAATCCCGATACGTATTACGACATGGGCATCGCGCTGCATGCCAGCGGCAATCTTCCGGCCGCAGTTGCGGCGTATCAGAAGGCGATCCAACTCCGGCCAAGTTTTTGGGAAGCGCACTCGAATTTGGGGCTGCTCCGGCACGAGGAAGGGAATCTTGCTCAGGCTGTGTCGGAATATCGCGAAGCCAAGCGGATTGCGCCGGATGAGGCTTCGGTGCGAAACAACCTGGGCAATACGTATTGCGATCAGGGGAAATTTGAAGCAGCCATTACGGAGATGAAGGAACTCTATCGCCAGCATCCGGAGTGGCAGCAGGGGCACGCTTGCCTGGCCAGCGCCTTCATGGCGAAGAACAAGTACGACGATGCCGTCGAGCAGTTGCGGCTCGCAGTGCATCAGAACCCGACGGGGTCGACCGAGCACCGCGTTCTGGGGCAGGCGTTGCTCCTCGACAACAAACCGGAAGATGCACTGCACGAGCTGCGCATCGCGGTTTCGCTCAATCCGGATTCGGATCTTGCTCACCACCTGCTGGGAACGGTCCTGTTTCAGCAAGGAGATCTGATGGCGGCTGAAAAAGAGTTCCGGGAAGCCCTGCGGGCAAACGCCTCGGCCGACAATCACTTCTCGTTGGCTGCCTGCCTGATGAGCCTGGATCGCTACCGGGAGGCGCTGTCAGAGATCGACGTGGCGACCAAACTCGATCCCGATCGGACCTTATATCGTGCCCGCCGCGAAGAACTCATGAAGCTCATCAAGGACACGAACTCACAGTAAATCGGCCAATGGGTCAGTGGCGGCGTCGTACCTCCGGTCTGTAGGCGAAACGGAACATAGAGCTTAAATTAAGGGCAGAAGGACCTAAGCCGTGCATTGGCGCGGTATTCAGGGGATTACTCGATGCCGACCAACCTAACCCGATCGCAGCAGAACAACAGCGCGGCAGCCGCTCAAGCGGCTTTGGCGAAGGACACCGGCGCGCGCCGGATGGCAACGGACACGCAAGAACCCGGCTCAAGAAAAGAGGCGGGATACGGGCTGCCGTGCTTGAAATGTCATCTGTATTATCCCGCTGACCTCGACGAATGCCCGACCTGCCATCACAAGGAGAGGGTTTCTGCCGTCGCCCCGAAGCTGCCGGTTCGGCCAGCGCAAGCCATTCCCGACGCGCTTCCGGATGGCGCCGCTTTAGAGAAGGAGCGGGAGGAGTTTCTGCGTCAATTCAAGTCCCACATGCTGGAGGCGCACGCGGGAGTCATGAACGCTCCAGAATCGGTTTGCCGGTTTACGGAGCACCATCCTGGCGAAGCGGGCAAAGCTGACATTTGCAGCGGATGTTATGAGCGGGTGCAAGATCGGCTCGATGTTTGCGAAGCGGCTCTGCACATGGATTTGAAAGAAGCGGCGCAGATTATTTATGACGCCGTGTGGGCCGATCCTTCCGACCCGGGGAAGACTTATCAGAATGCGGCCAGCGCTCTGCTGACCGAACTGCGGAAGCGAGCGGGGATTACGACTGTGTTGGGGCCGTTTCAGCCGCTGACGCACTAAGGGCGGGCGTCGGACCTCGGACTCTGGACCTCAGACTACGGACTTCTCAGACCTCACACACCTTGTTTCGGGGCGCTTGAAACATCTTCTGCAATGGCAAGGGCATTCAGAACCACCTTCGAACGCGAATACACCAGAAAACAGTAGAGAACTGGTCCGATCGGGATGAAGATCAATGCGCAGAACCAAAGGATCTGCTCCCAGGCTGGGGAATCATCGAAGCGAAATAAGAAGAACTCCATCCCGGTGCCGTTGATGGCCGTAGCAAGCACGCCCACGAAGAGGAACTGCTTGAGGGCAGGAATCGGACCGTAAACCATAAGCGCCACCAATGACGCGTACACCGTCAGGGAGACAACGGCGGCGGCGCGATAGACACGACGCGCCGTCGGGGAAACGATCCATTCCTTGCTGAAGTGCTGGTAATGGTCCACTGCCTTCTGGTGCCTTTCGATCTATTCTGCTTTGATCGCGATCCACTTCTTTCCTGCATACAGCTTGTATCCGGCGCCATCTTCAATCAGCTTGAGGGGAACGGCGTGCTGGAGCGCCTGATCCGTCTGGTACGACGCGCTAAGAACATCGCTGTTGGCCACGTCCATCACCATGAACTTGTTGTCGGCTGTGAAGCCGAAGCCGTATTGGCCCGGCGGCAGGGATGATCCGCCGACGTTCAGCTTGGTTTCCGTGATCAACATGCCCTGGTATTTCTGCTGGATCGCGGTGGAGTATCCGGATGCATCCACCAGGGCGGCCAGTATCATCTTGCCGTCCGCGAGTTGAAATCCGACAGCGTTGCGCAGTTGCACGGGAGCCTTCTGGCCGCGGAAGAAGTACTCGGTGGGGACCGCCTTCTTCAATTCGTCGCTGGTGAGGACGTGCTTTGTGACCTGCTGGGCGCTGGCGCATCCAACCAGCGTGAGTACAGCAATGGAGAGCATTTTCAGACCCGACTTATTCATCCTAACGGTTCCTTTTCCGGGGCCTCAGGAAGCTGAAGGCCCTCCGATCTTGGCCCGCTAACGCGGCCCTGAAGGGCCGCTCTTCCACTAAGACCTCTTTACAGAGCCGCTCGAAGCCGCGCCCTTTCAAAGCCCTTGAAAGGAGCTTCAAATCGACTGTGGGGAACTTTAGTCTTTCTCGTGGCGAGGAGCAAATGCTTCCTCGTCGGCAGACGGGTAAAATCAGTTTGGCGGCAAGATTCGGATAGTCCGTTGAGCCGGGTCGCCGTAGGCTTTTCTTACTATGACGACCAATGCCATACTCGCAACGGAAGCTCTGGAAACCATGCCGGTCACTCCAGCAAAAGCAGCCGGAACTGCTGATTCATCGGATGATCGCTATTGGGACGCCGTCATCGCCCGCGACGCGAAGCGCGACGGCGACTTCTTCTTTGCGGTTTCGACCACCGGCGTCTACTGCCGGCCATCATGCGCGGCGCGCCGTCCGCGGCGGGAGAATGTGCAGTTCTTTCGCACGCCGGACGCGGCAGAACGGGCGGGATACCGAGCCTGCCTGCGCTGCCGTCCGCGCGCCTTCACGGGGAACGCAGAGTCTGATCGCATAAAGGCAATCTGCCGGTTTATTGAGCAGCATCTGGATGAGCCGCTTACCCTCGGCCTCCTAGCCAAAGAATTCCACCAGAGCCCGTTTCGGCTGCAACGGCGGTTTAAGGCGGTGCTCGGGATTACGCCGCGTGAGTACGCGGATTCCTGCCGGTTGAGGACGCTGAAGCACAGGCTGCAGTCGGGGGATTCTGTCACCCGCGCTATGTACGACGCGGGATACGGTTCGAGCAGCCGGCTGTATGAGCGCACGGCATCGCAGCTTGGCATGACTCCTGACAAGTACCGCAGGGGAGCGATTGCGGCCACGATCCGCTATACCTGTGCCGATTCGCCGCTGGGCAGGATGCTGATTGCGGCGACCGAAAAGGGTATTTGTGCGATCCAGTTTGCCCGGACCGATGGTGAGCTTATCGAAGGCCTGAAGCGGGAGTTTCCGTTCGCCATGCGAAAGACTGATGGTGGAGGGCTGCAGTCATGGGTGAGTGCATTGCTGCGCCACCTTCGGGGTAAGGATTTGAATTCTTCTCTGCCGCTGGACATTCGCGCGACAGCGTTTCAGCGGCGGGTGTGGGCCTATCTGCAATCGATTCCATTTGGCGAGACGAAATCCTACAGCGAAGTCGCGAAAGCCATTGGCAAGCCGCGTGCCTGTCGCGCCGTGGCTCGTGCCTGCGCGACGAATCCGGTTGCGGTTGCGATCCCGTGCCACCGGGTGGTTCGCGAAGATGGCAGCATGGGCGGATACCGTTGGGGCCTGGAACGCAAGAAGGCTCTGCTGCAGATGGAACGGGGCGCTGGCCGTTGAGATTGGAGATTTCAGATTTCGGGCATTCAAAGAAATCTGAAATCTGAAATCTACAGTTTTACCAACTGGAGCTGGTCTCATAAATCGGCTTGCTGGACCTAAGGCACTTCCCTCACAGGGGGCTGAAAGCCCAAGTCCCGTGTCGGATCTGGCGCGGGGCGCTAAAGTTCCGCTCTTCCACTAAAACCTTGTTCATGAGACGGCAAAGGCGCGCGCTTTCAAAACCACTTATGAGACACGAACACACGAACTAGATTTGCTTGATCGTGCGCTTGCGCACGGCCAACCAGTTGAAGAAGGCCACGGCGACAGCGATCAGCAGGATCAGAGATTTGTTGTATTCGATTTGCGTCAGCAGGCCCGCGCAGATCAAGACTCCGACAATACTGATAAGAGTTCCTGCGCGGAGTTGAAACAGCGGTCGTTCTGAGCGTTTCTTTCGTAAGACCGGGACCGATGCGCACACGGCTCCGTAATAGAAGAGGCGCGATCCCGCGGAGAGTGTCGCGTTCCCCGCAAAGCTGCCAAACAGGGCCAGCAACCATACCAGCACTGCGAAGACAAGAATCGAAAAATATGGCGTGCGGAATCGGGGATGCACAAGCGCGAAGCGAGAAGGAAAGTCGCCGCGCTCCGCTAGGGCGAAGGTGATCCTCGGCGTCGCCAGCATGTTGCCACTCAGGTAGCCGTAGATCGAGAACAGCGCGCCGGCGGCGGTAAGGGCGGCGCCGCCGCTGCCCATGACGATTCGTGCCACATCGGCAAGCGGACGCTCGCTGTGCGCTGGGTCGGGCAACACTCCGACCACGACCCACTGAATCAATCCGTAAATGACGGCGCAAGTAATCAGTGCAGCGAACAATCCGAAAGGCAAGTCTCGGCGCGGGTTCTTGGCTTCGCCTGCGGCAATCAGGGCAGCCTCAAACCCGCCGTAAGCGAAGATCAGAAGCACAATGGCTCGTGCCCAGTGGGTAGCCCCGGGGCTGAACGCTGCGTTCACGGGCTCTGTATTATGCGTCAACAGATAGAATCCACCTGCCAAGGTGACGAAGAGCAAGGAAGACAACTTCGCGACGGTGAAGGATGTACTCAACTGGGTGCCGGCTTTGACACCACGGAAATTGATCGCGGCGAGCATTCCGATGAGCACTGTGAGAATGGCCAACTTCATGGCCGGCCGAGTCGATTGCGGCCAGAATTCTCCCAGGTACGTCACGAACAGGTTGGCGTTCGCTGCGCAAGCAGTGAGCCGGACGAACCATACCAACCATGCCACTTGTATTCCCATGAAGCGGCCGAACGCCGCCTGGGCGTATAAGTAAGGGCCTCCTGTGTGCGCGAACCGCGAGGCGACCTCGGCGAAGCAGCCCATGATGACCGCCATGGCAACGGCCGCGAGAACGACAGCAGCTACGCTGGCCCGTCCGAGCAGGCTCGCTAAAACCGAGGGCAAGCCGAAGACTCCGCTTCCGATAATGCAATTCACCGTGAGCGCGGCCAAACTCCAGCGTCCGATGGCGCGCACTAGTCCTTCGCTGGAGGTCTTTTCAGGGACGGTTTCTGGCATCGCGAGTTTGTATCACAAATATCCGGCCCGCTGGCGGTTCAAACGATCGGTCAGCTGGAATCCCTGCCAATCCAAATTTCCGGGACCCGGGATAGGGCACGACGAGCGGAGTTGGTGACTTTGGAGCAGATGCGCGTGCACTAACGTTTGCCGTGGAGAATCCAGTGCGGGGAAAACGTGTGATGGGAGGGCCGGAGATCCGCTCGGTCGTCGCGTGGAAAGCCGCGCCAATCAAGGCTTTCTGCGATGTGACCTTATTGCGGACCAAAGTAATCGCAGAATTACGAAAGCGCATGCCCGTGGGACATCTATAAGCCAGACGCTGCCGATGAGATGGTTGACAGCGGACAGGAATGGCCTTCGACGACATGGACGATCTTCATCTACGAATCGCGCGCGTGACGGAAGACCTGCGAAAGATCCAGCAGGAATTGAATTGTGCTGCAATGCAGGCGCCCAGTGATCCGGAATTGATGGAAGCCTTGAATTCGCTTTCGGAGACCGAACCGATCGAAACCTTGCGCGTGGCGCTTGATCAGATGCGCCATTTTCTATGGTTCTATTCCCAGGTCATGAGCAACGAGCCTGAGTTCGGCGACAAGATGCGGCAGGCAGGAACCAAGGAATCGGCAAATGGCGATACGTCGCGGTCAGAGAGTTCATTCCTCGACCAACTTTCGCGTGTCGACGAACTGATGCTGTTGCACCATATGGTCGACGCGAAACGGCGAAAACCCAACTAAGCCCTAACGCCGCGGACGGCCCAACTCCAAAACTTCTTGCGCCTGGATTTCTGGCCGGCCGAAGCCCTAAAGATTGCGGCCCGCTAGAGCTCTTTACCGCCGACGATAGTCTTGAGTACGTCGCCCCCTGAGTTCAAGACGACAAAGTTCGCTTCCGCTCCGGCAGCGAGCTTCCCATATTTCGCCGAAAGTCCGACCGCTTGCGCGGGATTCAACGTCGCCGCACGCACCGCCTGAGCGAGCGTCCAGTTGGAAAATCGAGTAACGTTGCGCACGGCTCGATCCATGGTTAGA
Source organism: uncultured Acidobacteriota bacterium (assembly GCA_963836945.1). Lineage (GTDB taxonomy): Bacteria > Acidobacteriota > Terriglobia > Terriglobales > Acidobacteriaceae > Sulfotelmatobacter. Next base: position 409,650 of record CAWILL010000007.1, on the reverse strand, counting down.
ACGCTGCCGGCGAGACTGTCACCCGCGGTGGCCTTGCCATCTTTGACATCGACCTGAATGGGCCCCAACTGATAGCGCCCGTCGGGCATTCCGGTGGCAGAGATCGCATCAGTAATCAGGACTGCGCGCTCTGGTCCTTTCGCCTGCAGAAAGAGCTTCACCACCTCGGGGGATACATGAATGCCATCGACGATGATGTCGGCAGTCATGGTGTCGTCGCTGAGAACTTCGCCGATGATCCCCGGGCTGCGATGATCCAAGGGGCGCATTGCATTGAAGGTATGCGTAGCATGGCGTGCGCCGGCTTGGACGGCGGCTCGTGCCACGGGAAGATCTGAATCCGAGTGTCCAATGCTCACACAAATCTTTCTGCGAGCGGCTTCGGCAATCACTTCCATAGCACCGGGAATCTCAGGCGCAATCGTTATCATGCGGACATGGCCGCGCGCTGCCTGCCACAGCTTTTCAAAAATTGGAATGGTAGGTTCTGCCAGGTACTCTGGCGGGTGAACTCCGCGGCGCTTATGGCTAAGGAATGGTCCTTCGAGATGAATCCCCAGCGGCCGTGCTTCGGGAGGGCCTCCGTTCACGTTCGTCGTTTGCTCGATGGCATCCGCCAGCCGCTCCAAAGCCGCACAAGTTGCGTCGAGCGGAGCGGCCACGGTCGTGGCGAAGAATCCGGTTACGCCATGCGAGATAAGAAACCGGCCTAAACGTGGGAGTTCTGCGGCAGACGCCCGCATGACGTCAAGGCCTGCGCCACCATGAATGTGAATATCGAGGAACCCGGGAACCAGGAGAGCATCGCCGAAATCCACGAACGTCGCGTTTGTAGGAGAAGGGTGAGACGCGCGCGAGGAAATTTCAGTGATAAGCCCGTCTTCGATGACGAGCAGGGGATTCGTGATCTCCTCCACGGGAGTGTAAAGACGTCGCGCGCTGACTACGGTCTTCATGAGGCGTGAGCAGCACCTATCCTAATTCCGCAAGGCGCCTAACGACAAATGGGACCGGCGGAAGTCGCATTTCTTCGTGCGAAGGAATGAAGCAAGCGTCACGGGACGGTCACCTTTGAGAACTCATTGCAAATGCTATAATCGATTGATCGTATTGGGCGCATTCCCGATCCTTCCAGCGCCCATCCGAAGTCGGGGAGTGGCTCAGCCTGGTAGAGCACCTGGTTCGGGACCAGGGGGTCGGAGGTTCAAATCCTCTCTCCCCGACCATTTATTTTCAGCAATTTACAATCGAGTCAAGGTCCAAAAATGCGAACCCCTGGTAACGCACCAGGGGATCAATTTCATCTTAACGCGGCTTTACTTTCAGCGACTTAATGGAGGCACCCTCACGAACTGACGGTGAAATGCCTGCGAACCAGCACAGGGTTTACATAAAAGAATTTACATTCTTTCGGACGCTGATTTCGCACTGATCATCCGCGGGTTTACAAAGGCTTCAAACTGGCATGATTGAGCATGAATGAGACGGTTGAAGACACGAGAAGACAGCGTACATCTGGGATCCTGCTGTTGTGCCGGGCGCCCGATATTGTCGAGGCGATTGCCCGGAATGCCGGAAGCAAGTCGCACTTAGCTGGGTCGGCTATGAGGCCTATTTGCCAAGGACTAGATCGATTCCCGAAAAGAGCAATTCCAACTTATGACGTGGCAGCTTGCTGACGCGTTCACTCAGAAGGGACTTGTCTAAGGAAATGATTTGCGAAACGTTCGCGACGGAATCTTTTGGCAATCCAGTAACCCGCGCGGACAAGCTCACATTGCCCGGTGCTAGCGCCCACTTCAAGTTGCTGGTCAGTGGAACGCAAATGGCCGTAGAGATGCGGCTCTGATTAAGGGCATCGCTTTGAACGACAACCACGGGTCGCCGAAACCCAGGCCCGGAGCCGGTGGGTGCTGGCAGGTCCGCCCACCAAATCTCACCCTGAGAGATCACCACTCGGTTCGCTCTAGCCTACGGCGAGCTACGGAGGAAACGAACTCGTCCTTTCCCTCGCCGACTTCCATTACTGCTTGGTCCATGGACTCGGTGACTTTGTCCGGTGTGTGGCGGGCTAGATATTCGCGTAAGGCATCAGTGAAGAGCCGGCTCCGCGACCTGCGCGTACGTCGGGCAAGACGTTCCGCTCCATCAAACAGATCATTAGGAATGGAAATCGCCGTCTTCATACCCAGAGTATAACCACATGACCAATTCCTGGCAAGAGCATCGTTCAGCTTCATTTCGACCTCAGCCCATCCAGCTGCACCAGCTCGCCAAAGTGCTCCTTGCCCTCCTTTCGTTTGGCAGTGCTTCTTCCCTTTCCGCCGACTCTAGAGGTAATCCGCCAACATCCAGCGGCGCAACCTCTCATGATCGACCACAATCCCATCTTCATCAGCCAAATGCTCGGTGGCTAAGGTCGGGCCGATTCGCTCTTCCTCCGAACCGGAATATTTTGCTTGAGTTTTCTTGATTAAGTTCAGCACTCGACGCCGTAGTCTCATCGGCTTACCGCGATTTGGGGTTTGAGGGCCGACCCGCATGGGCGTGCTTCATTCCCTGGCTGCCTACCTGCTGATAACGTCGCCACATACGCTTTACCTTGCGATAACTCAACTGCAGCATGGCTGCTGCATCCACCACTTCAGTCCCTCCTCGGCAACTCGTCCCACCTCCACTCGCTCCAGGTCCCGAGTGCTCGTTGCCGTCCTCTTCAACAAGACCTCCTTGGCCGGGGGCCTCAGTTTAAGGGGACATTTCTAATGAGTCCGCGAGGGGACATTATCAAAGAGTTTCAACACGGACCACGCGGGGGACCTCCACAAGCCGCAGCTTCCCGGGTTACACTTGCACTGCCCGAGTGCACGGAAACCCTATGCGGGAGATTAAGGAATCTGATTGGAAAGTGCTGCGGCGCGTGCATCCGCTCGCGCTCGAACGCTTCTGCGAGCGTGTCCTTGCCGAGATCGACCGCGTCTCGCGCGATGGCCCGACGAGTCACCATGCGCGCTACCTCCAAATCTTCAGGATTCTCCAACAACGTGATCGCGAGATGGCGCGTCTCTTCGACAATCCGCGGCGCTCTCATGCACTAACGATGCTTGCCCAGATTCGCTCGCAGGGATTGCTCGCGGAGAATGAATTTTCCAGTCTGAGCCCAGAAACGCGCGGTGCCGTTCAAATGCTGCTCGGTGCAGGATGAAGCTCCATATGGCTGCACGGTCTCGCTTTTCCACCTCCACCGTCATCGGTTCGGAATACTTCGTCCCGTGGCTCTCCGCAGAAGGACCCCTGGCCTACAGCCCCACCAAACCGCCGGCGAGGGACTACTTCTTCCAGTACACTTGGATCCTCCCGGGAATCTTCAATCCGCAGATCAATCTGCGCGAGCATCGCTACTTCGGCTGTTCCCTCAAGGACAGGGCACGCTTCCTTTTCGACTTCTGGGCAAATGTCCGTAGAGGAGATGGATCGGCGCTGCAAAGATACTGCCAATTCGGATTCTTTTCAGACCACGAGTTGAGGACGCCGATGGCGGCCTATCATCATGTCCGCCGCTATCGCGACACACCCGGTTCCCTGCTCATTCAACATGGTAGTTATCAGTGGCTCTCCCTGGAGGACCAGCCGAGCATCCCGGCCGGAGAGGTCTCGCTTTATCGGGGCATCGGACCGGCCACTCGTTTCCGTTGCTTGCGATTCCGGCCCGAAGAACTCTCGCCCGCTAACGGGGAAATATGGCGAAAGTACCTGCGCGTCCAGGCAGACATGCTGTCGGACTCCATCCTGTCCTTCAACACGATTCATGACCGCCTCAAGCGCTGCGAGACCGCATGCCTGCGCGACGGGACTTGGGTGGGCGACGAGCTGGCCACGCAGGCCGGATTAGACATTCAATCACCAGGCTTCGCCAAGGATCTTTGGCACTCCGCCCAACAGTCGTATTCGCTCGAACGGGTGATGGGAGTAGTGAAGTTCGGTCCCCACCATGTCGTCGTCAAGACCCCCCTGAGCAACATCCGGATCACGACGTTCTTCGCGGGTGAGTCGGAGGCAAAGATAGTGGATCCGAGCCGGATCTCGCAAGTGCAAGCCGTCGGCTGTGAGGTGGATTTCGCCCCTCCAATGGAATAATCATCCCATGACCCCCTATACCTCATGTTGACGAAACCGAGCGCCGAGCTGACGCTGTTCGACACACTTTCGCGACTCACTTTCACCAGGGCGGCGAAGCTGCTCGGCCCCGGGGGTAACCGCCTTATCGCCACAGGCGGCAAATTCGACATTGACCTCACCACTCAGGTCAAATTCGATCGGGACATGTTTCGGCTGACTGTGGACGGCGCGGCGGTCACGCTGACTTTGAGTCCGGCCGTCCGCCATCGTCTCGAATGGCGCTGCGACGCGTGCGAGGTGCCGTGTGAGCACGCCGGGGCGGCCTTCTCTCTGATTCTGGAAGAGAAGCTCGCGCTGGGACTGGCCGGAGCCCCACCCGCGCGGGCCCCAGCTGAACGCGTGAGCGAGGAGGTGCTGGTCGCGCAAGCGCTCGCGGAGCGGGCAGAGCGCGCCCGGACCGAGAAAATGCGGCTCACGTCTCTCGACAGTCAGGAGATCTGGACCGACTACACATTGACCAATGCGGCCTCGGGCAAGTCGTACAGGGTCGCTCTGCGAGGGTGGCAGGCGGGACAGTCGTACTGCTCGTGCCCGGATTTCCGTAAGAACACGCTCGGCACCTGCAAGCATATCCTTCATGCTCTGGAAAAGGTCCGAAGACGATTCTCCGACTCGCAGCGCAATCGACCGTATCGGCGCCGGGACATCAGTGTGCATCTGTCATATGGGGAGGAGCTGGAATTGCGTATCTTGTTGCCGACCCGCCTCGATAAGGTGATCACAGGCATCGTGCGCCCGATCCGCGATAGGCCGATCACCGATCTCCCGGATCTGCTAAAACGCATCCGTCAACTCGAAGCACACGACGTCGCCGTGACCGTCTATCCCGATGCGGAGGAGTACATCCAGACCCGTCTGCGCCTGCAGCACATCGCCGCAAAGGTCGCTGAGATCCGGCGCAATCCAAAATCTCATCCACTGCGCACGACGCTGCTGAAGCTGGAGATCCTTCCCTATCAGCTGGAGGGCATCGCTTTCGCAGCAAGCGCTGGGCGCGCGATCCTGGCTGATGACATGGGACTCGGGAAGACCCTGCAGGGTATCGGTATGGCGGAGCTGCTGGCGCGCGAAGCAGACATCCGCAAAGTCCTGGTCGTTTGCCCCGCGTCCGTGAAAGCCCAATGGCGCAGCGAGGTTCTCCGTTTCTCAGGGCGCGATTGCCAGATCGTGTTAGGGAGCGCTGCAGGGCGGAGCGGTCAGTACGAGAACGAATGCTTTTTCACCATCTGCAACTACGAGCAGGTATTGCGCGACATTATCGCGATCGAACACGTGAGGTGGGATCTGATTATTCTGGATGAGGGCCAGCGCATCAAGAACTGGGAAGCGAAGACGGCTCAGACCATCAAGAGCCTGCGTTCGCCGTTCGCGCTCGTGCTCTCCGGCACGCCGCTCGAGAATCGTCTCGACGATCTCTTCTCTGTCGTCGAGTTCATCGACGATCGACGTCTCGGGCCTGCATTTCGATTCTTCAACCGTCACCGCGTTGCCGACGAGCGCGGCAAGATCCTGGGTTACAAGGATCTCGATCTGTTGCGCGAAAGACTCAAGCCGGTGCTGCTGCGCCGGACGCGCAGCGCGGTGCTGAAGGATTTGCCCCCGCGCACGACGGAAATTGTGCGGATTGCGCCCACGGATGAGCAGGCGGGCATCGAACTCGCGCAGATGCAGATTGTGAGCGCCATCGTCCGTAAGTCGTATATCTCGGAGATGGACCTGTTGCGTCTGCAGAAAGCATTGCTGCTCGCACGGATGAATGCGGACAGCACCTTTCTCGTGGACAAGCATGCTCCGGGCTTTTCGAGCAAGCTGGAGCGGCTACAGGAGCTGTTGGAAGAGCTGGCCGCGGAGGACGATCGCAAGATTGTGCTCTTCTCGGAATGGGCAACGATGCTCACTTTGATAGAGCGGCAGATCACGCGACTCAAGCTCGATTCCGTAAGGTTGGACGGATCCGTCCCGCAGAAGAAACGGCAGCAGCTGGTGCACCAGTTTCAGCGCGATCCGACCTGTCGCGTGTTCCTCACCACCAACGCGGGCTCGACGGGGCTCAACCTCCAGGCGGCGAATACCGTCATTAATGTCGATCTGCCGTGGAATCCGGCCGTTCTCGAGCAGCGCATCGCCCGCGCGCACCGGATGGGGCAGAAGAACCCGGTGCAGGTCTATTTGCTCGTGACGGAAGGGACGATCGAGGAGAAGCTGCTGGCGACGCTCTCGGCCAAACATGACCTGGCTCTCGCCGCGCTGGATATGGAATCTAATGTGCGGGAGGTCGCACTCGCATCCGGCATCGAAGAGCTGAAGCAGCGCCTCGAGGTGCTGCTCGGCGCGAGGGCGCACGCCGCGGTAGATGAGACGGAAAAGCAGCGCCAGCAGCAAGAGGCAGATCGGCTCGCTCGCCGCTCGCGTGTGGCAGAGGCTGGAGGCCAACTGGTCGCGGCCGCATTCGCATTCCTCGGCGAAATGATCCCGCATCAGCCAACGAGCGGTGCAGAGCAAAAGACAAGCGAGTTCAAAGCTCGTCTCGCCGAGTGTCTGGAGCGCGACGAGCAGGGCCGCCCGCGACTCACTGTCACATTTCCAAACGAAGCCGCGCTCGAGAGCCTTGCTAGGTCACTTGCCGCCCTGTTCACCGTTACCAAGAATAACAGCGCCGCTTGCTGACAGGGTGATGTGCTGTGCTTCTCCTGCCTGCCCGAACTTCCCCCGCTTACGACTATCCGACCCCTTCTCAAAAACCCACATCTATCTTCTACGCCGGACCGGCCACGAGTGGAGAGATTTGTGCAAACATCTTGTGGCTAAACGCTGAGGATATAATTGCGCTCCTTTGACGTTGGCCGACATCGCCTATCCGAGCGAAGCTTCCATCGGCACGGGTTTGGCGGACCGTACACTTGTTCGGTACAAGATCGGTACGACTGAGCGAGAGAAAAGGAGGTATGCTGCTCCTAAGCGACACCAGATAAAGTACTTGGAGTTTGTAGTTTCATAGTTCGGGACCAGGGGGCCGGAGGTTCAAATCCTCTCTCCCCGACCAATCCTTTCAAGAACTTGCAATTTTGGCTTCTTGCTGGGGCACCCACAGGGGCACCCATTCGTTGCTGGCGGATACAGGCTGCTCCTGTTTTGGTTCTTTCTCTGCATTCTGAGCAGCGATGGTTACGGCATCGACAGCTCGCGTTACCGCATCCACTCGCTGTGCTCCGCAAAAAGTCCATACGCATATAGAAAGGTGCAATTTCCAAACACCTCGCTGACGTAAACTGTCACCTGCCAGCCGCAGACTTGAATGTGTCACCTCTACAACAACATGCTCAGGACCGTCCGACTCCTCCGATCAGTGGGTTTTATCCTTATTAAGGCAGGTGCACAGGGTATCCAGTTTCTGAGATTGGCCGTTTCTTCCCGGTCTGCGTTGAGCGCTGAGGTGTTGTTCCTGCGCAAGCAGTTGGCGTTTTATGAAGAACACCAGATACCGCCCCGCAAGCTCACGGACGCAGCGCGATTTTCCTTGGTGTTGTGGTCTCGATTATTCAACTGGAGAGAAGCGTTGATGATAGTGAAACCAGAGACCCTAATCGGCTGGCATCGCAAGGGGTTCAAGGTATTTTGGCGCTGGAAGTCGAGGATGGGAAGGCCGCGGATTCCAGAGAATCTTCGCCGGCTGATCGTAGGAATGGTGCAGGACAATCCGACCTGGGGCGAGGAGCGGGTGGCAGCGGAGCTGTCGGTGAAGCTTGGAATCTTGGTCTCCCCACGAACGGTGCGAGCGTATTGGCCGCGAGAAAGTGATCCACGATCTGGGAGGAGAACTTCCTCGCAGCACTGGCAGACGTTTGTCCGCAATCACGCCCAGGCCATCGTGGCCGCTGATTTTTTGGTCGCGATCACAGCCGGGTTCCGAATGCTGTACGTGTTCGTGGTCATGGAGGTGGGGAGCCGTCGCATTCTGCACTGCAATGTCACGGCTCATCCGACTGCTGGTTGGACCCTGCAGCAGTTCCGCGAAGCCATTCCCAGCGATCATGGGTATCGCTTTCTCATCCATGATCGTGACACGATCTTCTCGGAGGAAGTTGACGAACACTTGCAAGCATTTGGGCTGAAGATTCTGCGCACTCCGGTGCAAGCGCCGAAGGCCAACGCTTACTGCGAACGGCTGATGGGAACAATCCGCCGGAAATGCCTGGATTACGTGATTCCCGTTGAGCGAGAAGCATCTGCGGACGATCATGCGGGAGTGGGTTACCCACTACAATCAGGGACGACCCCATGCGAGCTTGGGACCCGGAGTCCCGGATTCTGGCAATAGACCGCAGCCGCGCCCGAGAATCGACGGGCATGAGTTGCCAGCCGATTGCCGGATACGAGCGCGAGATGTTCTCGGCGGGCTGCACCATGAATATTGGCTCGAAGAAATTGCTGCGTGAGGTCGCATCGACTTTCTGCGGAGCACAGGTCGTGTTGGTGAAATCGGCAAGGACAATCGTGTCCGTCGCGCTCAGCGCATGCGCCTTGCGCCCGTTCAGCCACCAGAAACCGCCCACGGCCAGTCTGAGAACCAAGACCACTGCTCCCGCGAGGGCAACCCATCGAGACCAAGCGGGCTGCACGGCGGTCTCGGATAATGCGACGGCGGTGCGGCCGGATTCGGTGTCGCGCTTGAGGCGCTGCAAATCGGCGCGCATCCCGGCCGCGCCCTGGTAGCGAAGCTTGCGATCTTCCGGGACAAGCGCTAATTGTGGCCACGGCCTTGGCTGTCATTCCATATCTGCTAGTGCGGGGTCCCATCACTCGAATTGTGCGCCGATTCCGCACAAGGCAAGGCAGACAGTGATCGCGGATTCGACTGCAATGCCGAGGGGGATGGAAATCGATGGCAGAAGAGACGGCACAGCAACAAGTAACTTGTCATTACCGAAGACTCTGTCCGCACACACGAACGCTCGGATTGGAAAACTGATCGCGGATCGAGACCAGCTTGAAGCGGCTGAATCCAAAATCGGCAAATGCAAGCGAGGACGTTGTCGCGGGAGGAAATGCGGTCTTGGGCCGCGAGAGTTTGCTTTGGCTCACCAGACCCGGGAGGAAAGCTAAATTCGTCGGGGCTAACTATGCTGCCTGGCGCTGGTATCGGTGGTGAAGTCCGCCGACCAGAGGAATCGCTACCACGCGCCCCCGTTCTGGCGGTTCCAGTGCCCTGGGCTCCGGGGCGTCTTTGCCCAGGGCTAAATGCGTACGGGACCGCTGATAGTAAGCAAAATAGCTTTGCAGAGTACGACGCAACGACCTCTCATTCCACACGATAACGTGGTCCAAGCACTCGCGTCGGATGGAGCCCACGAGTCGTTCCAAAAACGGATTTTGCCACGGGGATCGCGGCGCGGTGAGGACTTCCTCTATCCCCATATCTCCGGTCATGTCGGCAAAGTCTCTTCCATAGATGGCATCTCGATCGCGCCGCACGTATCGTGGCGCCTCCTCCCAGGGAAACGATTCCCGCATCTGCTGCATCGTCCACTCCTGCGTGGGGTGTTCCGCCACTCCGAAGTGCAGCACCCGGCGTCGCTCATGGGAAAGAACGACGAAGACGAACAGGACCCGGAAGGTCGCCGTCGGCACGGTGAAAAAATCAATGGCCGCGGTCTGTGCAAGGTGATTCATCAGAAAGGTCCGCCAAGTCTGGGAAGGCGGTTTGCGCGGCCGCGGCAAATATTTGGCCACCGTGGATTGCGCCACCTCAATCCCAGCTTGAGCAGTTCTCCGTGAATCCGCGGTGCACCCCACAAGGGGTTGGCTTGGTGCATGCGCCGAATGAGATCACGAAAGTTTGCCGCTATTTCCGGCCTTCCAGGAAGGCGTCGCGATTTCCTCGTCCAATGCCAGGCAAAAGCTCTGCGGTGCCAGCGCAGGACCGTGTCGGGCTGCACCATGTGAAGACATCGCCGCCAATCGGACCAGAATCGGACAACACAATCCACAACAGCCGGTCGCCACGGTGGAGGCGCAAGCGACGCGGCGCGTTGTTTTGAAAAACCGCAAGTTGGTGACGAAGCGCCAGGATCTCCGTCTGCAGAGCGGCACGGGTTCGAAAAGTGGAGACCACCAAAGCGAAAAGAGCGACGAAAAAGGAGCTCATCGTGGTAACCACCATGATCTCACGAATGATCGGAACCTCTGTGTTTTCAGATGGGACGGAGTTTTCGGTTAACCACAACGTGCTGCACGCCACAACGAACCGGCAAGTCGAATTGATCGACATGGAAGCCTGCGGAGGAGCCCGATTGATTAGCCAAATTTAGGTCATGGCCGCTTTAACTCTGACTGGAGGACGAGCCGAATTCTGCTCGCTCGCGGTAGAATTGCCGATCTCATATGTCCATCATTAAAGGTGAATCCTTGCGTTCTGCCGCGACGACAAAACGAAAAATCTTTGCCCGCCTCTCGATCGCGGGAGGCAACGTCTTGCAGGTTGGGGGAACTCTGGCCGCGTGCTTCAGCTTGTGGGTCTCCAGGTCGACACACTTCACAGCGATTGCTGTTACGGCGATGCTTCTGGCGTGGGTCCTTCTCTATTTCTCCTCGCATGCGATTGCGCACTACCTAGTGGGGCGGGCTTCAGGAATTCGATTCCTTTTCTACACCGTTGGGGGAACGGGAAATCCCGAAGGCTGGCCGGTGGGACTCCGTTGGATCTTCGAGCATCTGCCCTTTCTTGGCGTGCAGACCGATAAGCTCTCGATGCATAGCGCCAGTCCCCGCGGCAGGGCTTTGATGTGGTCCGCGGGTGTAACCTCGTCAGCCACCGTTCCGACTCTGAGTGCTTTCGTAGCCCGGACTTCGGTGTTCCCTGGAGCGGGTGGTTTTGTGGTTTTGCACTGTTCTGGGCCTTGGGCACGTTGGTGAGCAACTGGACGAGTCGCACCGGCGACTACTCCAAAGCGCGACGCTCTCTCTCCCAATCCTAGACCGGGAACGCACCCCTCACCCGCGTAACTCTTTCCCCGTCATAGGAGCGGCCGGGCAAACGACAACTCGTGGCCGTCCGGATCGGGCATGTGGAAATAGCGTTCTCCCCACGAGGCATCTCGTGGAATCTCCGGATCAAATCCCCGGTCCTTCAGATGATTCCAGAGGGCGTCCACATCCGTGACGTAGAAGATCAGCCGTCCCCAGCGAGTCACGGGTTTACCCTGTTCCAGGTTGAGGATCGCAGACTGGGTGTCTTTTGCGCGCAGGGAAGAGAACTCCGTCCCTTCTCCGCCGTAAAGAAGCTCCATGCCCAGAACATCTCTGTAAAACCGCACAGACTGCGTCATGTTCACAACCCGAAAAGTGACCGCAGAAATTTTTTCCATCGTCGGCGCCATACGCCACGAGTTTACCTCGGCTCAGCTTGAATCTTCCTTCCGGGAGGCATACCGTAAATCCTGATAGGGGGAGGTGGCCTATGGCCTATGTCATTGCCGAACCCTGCATCGGAACCAAAGACACGGCCTGCGTCGACGCCTGTCCCGTAGATTGCATCCACCCCAAGAAGAACACAACTTATGACGACGGTCGCCCCACATTTGACAGCGTTCCCCAGCTCTATATTGATCCGGTGGAATGCATCGATTGTGGCGCCTGTGTCCCAGTCTGCCCGGTATCCGCGATTTTTGCGCTGGACGATCTTCCCGAGAAGTGGAAGCAGTATACGGAACTCAACGAGAGCTACGTGAAGGCCGGCAAGTTCACGCCTGAAGAATTCGCCAAGCACCAAGTCAAGTAGTCCCGGGCTCAATTTCCGGCTTCACGCGTCTTTCCAATCGATTACAAGTCCCGTGGAGCGGTCTCTCGGAGCGAAGTAATTCCTTCATTCCGTGAGCTCACTTGGCAACGTTCCGATCCTGGGACACTTCGACCTCGTCCACACCGCGAAAAGAGAACAGGAGCTTCACGAGGTAAAGGGGGGATCCTCCGAAACTCGACGGACAATAGCCCCACGGCATGGGTAACCGTAGCGTGGATGACGACAGAGTCCACGCAGGTCGGCAAGATCCACCGCTGCGATCACGTGGTACACGTATATTCTTGTCCTGGGTGTTCTCATTGACAATGTTGGTCGCGTGAGGGTTCCATTGCACCGCGCCCGCACACGGAATATGCTGTTGTTTCGTCGGCAGGGTGGAGACGGTACAAGAGTTTTCACCGTTTCCTCTGTCTTGGGTCCGGCCAAAGCGCAACGGTGTCAGGCCGGGCCACGTCCCTCCCTGCCGCCAAAGCTCTCCTCAGAAATTTCCGATAGGTTCCCAGTGCACATGCCGTGGCCGCAGCCAATAGAGCAACGCGGCCACTGCAAGCCGCACTGCAGATCGCCCCCACAAGAGGTATCCCGGATAAATACTGCGAATGTCCGTCATCCACAGCGAAAGGAGCGGCGTCAGCGCCAGTATGCAGAGTCCGACAATAAGAGCGTCCACGAGGGCCACGTTGCGCACGGGATTGCGTGACGCAAACCACAGCAGTATGCCGAGCATGAGCACCATGCCGCCCATTTCTTTGAGCATCGACAGGAACAACGTGGACACTTCTCCCTCGGGCGGGCGGAGAAGGATTCGCACGATGAGGGGCTTCTCGGCAAAGATCAGCAGCAGGCCTCCCAGAGCGGCTAGTAATGAAAACACACGCAGGAGAATGCTCAGAGCGCGATACGGTGGCTCGGGCATAGTGACCTCCTTCCGTTTCCAGCGATTGTACGACCGCGAGCCGAGCTGATACCGTTCTGTGCAGCAAGGATGTTGTGCACTGCGAGCACACGCTGGAGGAGGTTGGCCGAGCGTTCGCCGTCACCCGCGAGCGCATTCGCCAGATCGAAGCCAAGGCCCTGCGCAAACTGCGCCAGCCTGCACGCTCCGGCAAGCTCAGGTTATTTCTCGACGACGTCCGCGAATAAAGCGGCGGCCGAAACCTGGACGCAGGGTAAGCCCAGGAAAGGGGTGGCGCAGACATCTGTGAGTTGACCTAGGCAGCCTCACTGCGATGCGTTATGCGATGACTAGTTTCCGATGTGTTCCGCAGAGCATGCAAGGCGTACATCGTGTCATCCAGAGCTTGCGCTTCTTCGATGTTGTCTCCGGGCATATGAAACAACTCCCGAGCCCTTACCACGAGTGCTTCCTCTGCTCGCGTAATGCGGCCGGGGAGTCTGGTCTTATCAACCTCAAAGAGTGCAGCCTTGTACAAATCCCTCCACGCTCCGCTGTCCAGAGATTTAGAGCTGCCTGTATTCATAATTCCCCCCTGTTTCGCTTGGCAGGCCGGTCTGAAAGTGTCTCGGCATTATCCCGAATGCTTGCGCAGGAACAGCCAACAACATCGTCTCCCCAACCACTAGATACGATGGCGCCGGTGATCCCTACTGGGAAGTAACTCGTGTTCGCCACTACAGTAGAGCTTAGGGCGAGCTTCATTGACAATCAGGGCGCGCCCGCCGTGCACCGAACCGTTCAGGGTGTGAATAGCATCTCGCGCCTCCGCAGCATTAGTCATCTCGACGAACGCAAATCCACGCGGTTGACCCGTGTCGCGATCCGTGACGGTCGTGACGGTTTTAACTGCTCCGTACGCCGCGAATAATGTCTGAAGCTGGTCTTCGTGAGTGGAAAAATCTAAGTTACCGACGTAGATGTTAGTCATGGCTTGCCTCCGGTGGTTTGAGCATCGCTCTGCACTACGTGATCGTCCAACCCGTCAGGCTTCACCAACGATTGTCGCCGTGATCTTTGAGGTTGAGGCTTGGACGGCTTTTCGTTCGTTGCTTCCTGCTACTTCGCTTTCTGCCTGAAGCCAGTCTTCTTCCGCATGGCCATCTATTCTGCAGCGCACCTCATACAACTCGTAAGCGCGAGCGCGCACGTTCTCCTCATCATGAGTCGTGATAGTTGTGTCTCGATTGGTCAAGAGCTCCTGTTTCATGGAAGATTCTGCTTGATCTATTGTCTCCATCTCGCTGCTATCGGTCTGTAGGGCCTTATGCGACATGCAGGATTCCTGATTTCTGCACCCAGTCTTCAGGAACCTCGTCGCGGGCGATGACTTCGTCGGCACAGGTGGGAGACAGGTATGTTGGGGGGCCGACCAGGAACCTGATCCGCTGTTCTGGATGCTGGCGCCGAATCGTTCGCCAGAACTCGACTGCTTCTTTGGATCTCTGGCGAACGTCCAGCAGTACCAAATCGAAAAAATCAGGCACCCAGAGCAGCTCTGCTTCCGTGACGCTTTTGGCCGTGTGCACATGAACTCCGCGGCTCCTCAGTACGCGGGCGCGCAGGTTCTGCATCGCTTCGTTGCCATCGATGATGAGCACGTTTTTCGTGCCCATTTGAAAGGAAATTGGCGATTGCTGGGGCACAGAACACCTCCAAGTTTTCTGGAGGCGGGCGTTTCGGAAAGCAGGATTACCTTTGAGAAGCGGGTGTCACCAGAAAGGTCTAAACCTCGACTCTTCTTGTCTCTTTCGTAAGGGGGCGGAGATCAGCCGCCCCCCACCGAATGCGAAAACCTTGCCTGCTTGCCTCAGGCTGCTATGCGAGCAGCGGTCTTTTGCAAGGTCGAGTTGGCCACCTCAAAGTTTCGGACCTCAGGCGTACCGTCGACCACCTTCGCCAGGGACTTCAGCACTTCTGGATAGCTTCCGCGGTGATAGGCTTCCGCGTCCTCTTTTTTCTCCCAAAGACTGATGGCGACCGTTTCCGTTCCGGATCCGGGGGCGACGAATACGATCTCGTCTTGGAAGCCTTGCTGTTTTCGAAGGAGAGGGAGAATCTCGTTCTCGATGGTCTGGGTAAACTCCGCACGGGTATTGGGCTTCAGCTGCATGGAAACGTGACGAGCAAACATGTCAACCTCCTGCTGGGTTGTCGTTGACTAAGAGGTGGGAACTTCAGATGGACTGCCTTAGTTCAGAGGATCTGAAAGGGAGAAGGCTTAATTCGCTCTATCTAACAGCGTATGCCGAATCCTGGTGTTGTCAAGTCGGAAATGTCCGGGTGTCGGAAATGTCCGGGAATGTCCGGGATCGCGGATGGCAACGCCAGTCCGACCCATGCATCTCTTCGGTCTCGAACTGCGATCATGATTCCTACTTCGGACTCCTCGGTGCCGGGAGAATCCGAGATGGGGTGCACCCCGGGTTCACGGGGAGTTGCTCAAGCTGGGCATCGACATCGGCGAGACCAGCGTCAGCAAATACATGGTGCGCTGTCGCAAGCCGCCGTCGCAGACCTGGCGCACGTTCCTGCAGAATCACGCCCAGCAGCTGGTCTCTATCGACTTCTTCACTGTGCCGACCATACGTTTCCAGGTTCTCTATGTGTTTCTGGTTCTGGCCCATGACCGACGGCGCATTTTGCACTGCAACGTGACCGCGCACCCGACCGCGGAGTGGACGGGGCAGCAACTGCGAGAGGCCTTTCCCTTCGACCAACTGCCGCGCTACCTGCTGCGCGACCGCGATGCCATCTTCGGCCCGGACTTCCGAGAACAGGTGCGAGACATGGGCATCCGCGAAGTTCTGTCCACGCCGCGCTCCCCCTGGCAGCGAGCCTATGTGGAGCGGGTGATTGGATCCATTCGGCGGGAATGCCTGGACCATGTGATCGTGTTCCATGAGAGCTCGCTCCGTCGCATCCTCGCTTCCTACTTGGATTACTATCACCGATCGCGAACGCATCTCTCCTTGGGGAAAGACTCGCCCGAGCCGCGAGGGATTCAGCCGCCAGAAATGGGATCGGTCGTGGCGTTGCCCCAGGTCGGCGGGCTGCATTACCGCTACGAACGACGGGCCGCCTGAGACCCCGCCATCCTTAATAATGTAGGTGTGGACGTGTGGACGGGAGCCACGCCCGGCGCGATCCCGCTACGCCGAAAAGCTGACGCATTGCCGTTTTGGCGGCAGGAGCAGCCATCGCCGACCTGGCAACCGAGGGATACGCTTTCCGCAGTTACTTTGCTTCACCTTTTTTACCGAGATCGAGTTTTCGGTAGGGACAGTCGGAGATTCACGCGAGCCTCGCCAAACGCAAAGATCTGATAGCGGCAATTCAAAAAACGCCCCAACGGGCCGCACTCGCGCGCGTCAAAATCCAATTTGCCAAGAAGCCCGACCCAATCGGGGTCTTGGCAACGGGCGCCATGCAAAATCCGTGACCCACATCTCCTGAGAAATCTGAGTCCCGGCCTCGCAAAATCCGCGACCCAGGCATCGAAGCAGCCCTTTCCTTCAGCGAAGAGAGCTCATTTCGCGACGATCCGATCCTGGGGCACTTCGACCTCGTCCACACCACGAAAAGAGAAGAATAGCTTCACGAGGTACGTGGGCGGATTCTCCGAAACCTGGCGGACAATAGTGCCCACGGCATCTGTAACCGCAGCGTGGAAAACGACGGAGCCCGCCCGCATGCCTGCAAGATTCACCCGCACCTGCTGACCGTCACGTAGCATGCGTACTATTCTCGTCCCGAGCGTTCTCGTTGACAATCCTGGTTGGCGTGTCGGCTCTGTTGCGTCGCGCCACAGCGGAGACTGCTTTTCTTTCGTCGGCAGGGTGCGGACGGCACAAGGGTTTTCGCCGTTTCCTCTGTCTTGGGTCCGACCGAAGCGCACCGGTGTCAGGCCGGACCACGCCCTGCCCTGCCGCTAAGCTCTCCTCAGAAATTTCCGATAGGCTCCCAGTGCACATGCCGCGGCCGCAGCCAATAGAGCAAAGCAGCTATTGCGAGCCGCACCGCAGATCGCCCCCACAGGAAGTAGGCCGGATACAGCCTGCCAATGTCCGTCGTCCATAGCGAGAGGAGCGGGGTCACCGCCAGAACGCAGAGCCCGGCGATCAGCGCATCCACGATTGCCACGTTGCGTACGGGATTACGTGAAGCGAGCCACAGGAGCGCGCCGAGCATGAGCACCATGCCGCCCATTTCTTTGAGGATCGAGAGGAGCAGCGTGCACACTTCTCCCTCAGGTGGCCGCAGAAAGATCCGCACGATGAGGGATTTGTCGGCAAAGATCAAGAGCAGGCCCCCGGCAACCGCCAATAGTGAAAAGAAACGCAGAAAAATTCGCAGTGGGCGATACGGTGGTTCGGGCATGGATGAACTCCTTCCGATTTCAGCGATTGTACGTCCGTGGGCACCGTGTGAAACTAGAAGTTCCGTGCCTCACCCTGTTGTGCTCCGCTGTTTCCGGTTCTAGAATTTCCCCAGCCACTCCTGTACTCAAGGAGGTCGTATGCCCCGCTACGAGTTTATCTGCCACAATTGCAAGAAGCTCTTCTCCAACATCCTATCTCTTGTCGACTACGAGGAAGGGGAGGTCCTCTGCCCGCACTGCGGCAGCAAGGAAGTCGAGCAGCGCTGGTCCGCCTTTACCGCCATCACGTCGAAGAAGAGCGCCTGAGACCTGAGCCGAGCACTGCACCAAAAGCGGTCATTGACACGGGTCCACTACGAGCTTAGCGTGGGGAGGTCTCATTGGCCACAGCCAAAACTCAGTCGCACGTCTCCTGCACAGCGGCCCAGCAGCGGCCCTGACCCGCGAGAAAATTCGGGCGGTTGATTCATCGCACCTACTGCCGTCTCCGATGACGGTTCAGGCCCGAATACCTGGTGGTCAAGCAGCTGGTCGCAAAGACCGACTCCACCCAAGTGAGACACCACTGCTGCCGGTCAGCTTCGACCGGTAGCTTGAGCGTCGCCTGTTCAGAACAAGCGCACAAGGAGTGTTGCCATGTTTACACGAACTGTCGAAGTAACACCCAAATCGGGAAAGGCCCGGGAACTCGCCAGCACCATCAACGACAAAGTGCTGCCGATTTTGAAGAAACAAGCTGGGTTCGTGGATGAGACCCTTCTGGTATCGGACACGGAACCTAATCAGATCTTGGCATTGAGCTTTTGGAACACTAAGGAAGATGCCGAACGGTACCAGCGGGAGCAATATCCCGCCGTGCACGAGATCGTACGGAACCTCCTTGAATCAGAGCCCGTAATCCGGACCTTCAATGTCGATAGCTCAACCATGCACAGAATCGCTGCAGTCAAGGCCGCCTGACATCGGGCGAGAACACTCTACTTACCAGCACCGGGCGAGCCTAGCGACTCGCCCGCTTTCTACCCTACGAAAAAAGGAGACCGACTATGTCTTCGAAAAATGTGGAAACGCTCCGTGCCGCGCACAAGAGCTGGAACAAGCGCGACTTCGCGGGCGTGGTCAGCAATGCAGTTAATGGCCTTGCCTACTCGGATCACGGTCGGAACATCACGCTAAACACTCGGGACAAGTTTAGAGAGTGGACGGAAGGATGGGCCAAGGCATTCTCGGACGGCCGGATCACCAATCCCCAATACATCGATGCGGGAAACATTGTCGTCGCCCAGTTCACCGTCGAAGGCACCAACGATGGGCCACTCGGGTCAATGAAGTCGACCGGACGCAAAATGTCTCTGCCCTTCTGTGAAATCTGCCACTTCGACAAGCAAGGGCGGATCGTATCGGGCGGTTGCTACTACGATCAATACACGCTCTTGACTCAACTAGGGCACATCCAACCGCTCGCCATAGCGGCGTAGAGCGCCTCTGCACGGCAAGCGACCTGGCAACTCGGGTGCCAAAAAAGGCGCGTGGAAAACGCGCCTTTTCCCTCCCAAGACCACGCAGAATCCGAGGCCTCGCCCTCTGATTTCGATACTCTAATTTGGGGTCTTCCGCAGATTTGGTGAAGAGTGTCGCGGGGAACCCTGGGGACAGTTAGGTACCAGTCAAGTTAGTCAGTGATTTGAGCTTTGCGGGATAAGCTGAGAGGCTGAGGCGGTTTTTCGGTTCCTTATGAACCGGTCGCTGTCGCCGTGTCCCGCAGAGGTTCAGGTGGAGGGGTTGCTCGCGCAAGGCGACCACATCACGTTGGTCGTGAGGGCGGCGCGTCGGGAGGTGCCGTGTCCCGGCTGCGCCCGATTCTCCAGCGATATCCATAGTTATTACGAACGGCGATTGGCCGACCTGCCGTGGAACGGCATTCCGGTTGAGGTTCGATTGCGAACACGCCGTTTCTTCTGCAACACCGATGAGTGTGCCCGGCGCATCTTCACCGAACGACTGCCTCAGACGGCCGCCACTTACGCCCGACGCACACAGCGCATGACACAGGCTTTGTTCTGGCTAGGACTGGCCCTGGGCGGAGAAGCCGGTGCTCGCACCGCACAGAGATTGGGTCTGATGGTGAGTGGCGACACGCTGCTACGTGTGCTCCGCAAAAAGTCCATACGCATATAGAAAGGTGCAATTTCCAAGCACCTCGCTGACGTAAACTGTCACCTGCCAGCCGCAGACTTGAATGTGTCACCTCTACAACAACATGCTCAGGACCGTCCGACTCCTCCGATCAGTGGGTTTTATCCTTATTAATACAGGTGCACAGGGTATCCAGTTTCTGAGATTGGCCGTTTCTTCCCGGTCTGCGTTGAGCGCTGAGGTGTTGTTCCTGCGCAAGCAGTTGGCGTTTTATGAAGAACACCAGATACCGCCCCGCAAGCTCACGGACGCAGCGCGATTTTCCTTGGTGTTGTGGTCTCGATTATTCAACTGGAGAGAAGCGTTGATGATAGTGAAACCAGAGACCCTAATCGGCTGGCATCGCAAGGGGTTCAAGGTATTTTGGCGCTGGAAGTCGAGGATGGGAAGGCCGCGGATTCCAGAGAATCTTCGCCGGCTGATCGTAGGAATGGTGCAGGACAATCCGACCTGGGGCGAGGAGCGGGTGGCAGCGGAGCTGTCGGTGAAGCTTGGAATCTTGGTCTCCCCACGAACGGTGCGAGCGTATTGGCCGCGAGAAAGTGATCCACGATCTGGGAGGAGAACTTCCTCGCAGCACTGGCAGACGTTTGTCCGCAATCACGCCCAGGCCATCGTGGCCGCTGATTTTTTGGTCGCGATCACAGCCGGGTTCCGAATGCTGTACGTGTTCGTGGTCATGGAGGTGGGGAGCCGTCGCATTCTGCACTGCAATGTCACGGCTCATCCGACTGCTGGTTGGACCCTGCAGCAGTTCCGCGAAGCCATTCCCAGCGATCATGGGTATCGCTTTCTCATCCATGATCGTGACACGATCTTCTCGGAGGAAGTTGACGAACACTTGCAAGCATTTGGGCTGAAGATTCTGCGCACTCCGGTGCAAGCGCCGAAGGCCAACGCTTACTGCGAACGGCTGATGGGAACAATCCGCCGGAAATGCCTGGATTACGTGATTCCCGTTGAGCGAGAAGCATCTGCGGACGATCATGCGGGAGTGGGTTACCCACTACAATCCTACAATCAGGGACGACCCCATGCGAGCTTGGGACCCGGAGTCCCGGATTCTGGCAATAGACCGCAGCCGCGCCCGAGAATCGACGGGCATGAGTTGCCAGCCGATTGCCGGATACGAGCGCGAGATGTTCTCGGCGGGCTGCACCATGAATATTGGCTCGAAGAAATTGCTGCGTGAGGTCGCATCGATTTTCTGCGGAGCACACCGGGCCGAAGATGGCATCGCGGTCGCGCAGCAGGTAGCGCGGCAGTTGGTCGAAGGGAAAGGCCTCTCGCAGTTGCTGCCCCGTCCACTCCGCGGTCGGGTGCGCGGTCACGTTGCAGTGCAAAATGCGCCGTCGGTCATGGGCCAGAACCAGAAACACATAGAGAACCTGGAAACGTATGGTCGGCACAGTGAAGAAGTCGATAGAGACCAGCTGCTGGGCGTGATTCTGCAGGAACGTGCGCCAGGTCTGCGACGGCGGCTTGCGACAGCGCACCATGTATTTGCTGACGCTGGTCTCGCCGATGTCGATGCCCAGCTTGAGCAACTCCCCGTGAACCCGGGGTGCACCCCACCGCGGATTATCCCGGCACATCCTGCGGATCAGATCGCGAACCTCGCGAGAAATGACCGGCCGTCCGGGGTGGCCGCGGCGCACCTTCCAGGTCCAGAACCGGCGAAAGCCAGCACGATGCCAGGCCCCGACCGTTTCTGGCTTGACGATGGCCAGAGCCGAGCGCCAGTCGCGCCACAGGCGGGACAGCCCGACCCATAAAAGGCGGTCCGCCGGGGTCAATCTCGGGCGTTTTCTCGCGGACCGCTGCAGCACACCCACCTGGTGGCGCAGAGCCAAGTTCTCTAGCTCAAGCATCGCCCGAGAACGGAACATGGAAGACAGAGTGCCAAGGAGTGTCGTAAGAAGAATGAGCATCGGAGGAGAATTAGGATAGAAAGTATAATTCCCATCCGCTCAGATAGTTCGAGGTTTTCGAGAGGCACAGTCACCACCGCAAAAGCGCTGCCGGTTTCGCGAAATAGGCGAAACACCAAGGCCACCGCACCCCGCACTTCTTCATCGGGATCCAGAATGATGCGGCCTTGCTCGTCGTAGCGAAACCCCACCGGCAGAGGAAAGCGCAACTCCCCCTTCTTGGCTTTGTTGAGCTTACCGCCCTGGAGGCGCGTGCGCAAAAAATGCAGCTCGGCCTGGGCCATAGTCCCTTTCAAGCCCAACAAAAGTCCGTCGTTGAAATCGGCCGGATCGTAGCAGCCATCCTCGTCGATCACCAGAGTTTGGGTGAGGGCACACAACTCCAGCAGTCGCCCCAGTCCAAGTCCGAGCGCGAAAGTCGGGAGGCTTCCAAGGCCAACACGGCGCCCACTTGTCCCATCGCGACATCGGCTACCAACGTCTTGAAATCCTCCCGTCCCGCCGTCTGCGTTCCCGACTTGCCGAGGTCCCCATCGAGGGTGCGGATCGTAGCTGGGCTCCAGCCCAGTTCCTCCGCCTTCTCGCGCAAGGCATACTGGCGCTCCGGACTCTCCTGATGATGGAGCACTTGGCCGGGCGTCGACTGGCGCAGGTAAACATAGGCAGATCGGTTGCGGTGATGTTCGGCGATCTTGGGGTTCATGGACAGCCTCCACGGTGGCTTCTCCCGTGGATTCGCCGTCGAGCCAGGCGGAGAGCATATTGGCCAGGAGTAGGCCGCCTTGTTTGGGATCGAAGGAAGCGGAGCGCGAGGCTGGAGTATGGCTCATGGAGATGGCTCAGAGCGCCTCGCGGCGGCATAGCAGTTGGTGATTGATGGCGCAGATCTCGTCCAAAATCCCGCGGAGACGGTGGTAGTTGGCGAGACACTCGCTCGCCTGGCTTTGATAGTGCTGGGGGAGGTAATCCATTTGCGGTTGCCGGCCATAGTGACTGACCGAGAGGTAGTACTTTGGGCCATGACCGCGACCGCGAGCGCACTTGCATCCCGGCTTGCCGCAGGGCTTGTAGCGCTCGATGAGGGAGCCCCGCAAAAGACGATCGAGGGGCGGCAGGTGGCGCAAGAGCTGTCGGCGGCGTCGACGCAATGCGACAGAAGTTTGTTTGCCGGTTGGGAGCGTATGAAGGTCAGACCATGTACATAACTGGTCTGCTTGTAAAACAGTTCGATTCACCTGTCAATCTCCTTTGGGTAACTTTCTTGATGACTTGGAGCTGAGTTGTTCAAGCAAGTTCGCTAAATCCAGGAGTAGATCCAGATCCCACCGCCGAGGCGGCAAGCCGAGCGCGGAATAAGGATCGGGATCGGCCCAGTCGGTCCACTCGCGCGCGACACTGAAGGTGCCGCGCTCTAATCCACGCAGAATCAGAGTGTCGACGCCAGCTAAACGCCGAGTCTTAAGTACTGGGAAGCTTTGGCCCCGAAGTGGGTGGAAAGGATGCCGAATCTCGGCCCAGCCCAAAGGCTCACTGTGCTCGTGTGCAGTTCGCGTTGACCGTCCCCACGATGAAGGATCGAGCGCAGCAAGCATTGTATTTGCTCGCACTCGCGCCCGTTGTGGAAACCACGGCTGATAAAAACTCCTATGGTGCCTGCCGGTCGGAATGGTCTGGCTAGCCTCCGTGGTGAAAGTTTGGAGACCGAAGAAGGTGTAGGCGAACTTTGCCTTTCCGGCCTTGGCGTAAAGACTCATACAACCGAACGCGCCGCCTTGGTGAATAATGACGCCCTCAGCTCCTTTCGACGGTACCTCTTACTGCGCCGAAAAGATGCACGACAGATGGTCCGCTCGGTATACTTTCCGAACCATTTGGTGCGCACGCTTCAGGTTGTGTCTGTCCTTGAAGTGCGAGTATAGAATCGGTTTGGCGCTTCGCGTCTTGTAGCTCGTTGCTGCTATCGTCGCTCGCGTCGCAGCGCGATTATAAAGAATGATGTTGTGGTACCGCATGGAGGTTGAGACGCATGGCCCAAGCCCCTGAGAAGGTGAGAATCGCGCCACGTGCGGTCAGGATGTACCTCGCCCAAATTGCGATAGTGTTTGCCGTGCAATTTGCAGCAGGTAAACTCGGCGATGCTCTTCAGATCATCAACAGCGGTGGCATTGGACCTGTGTGGCCCGGATCGGGCGTTGCTCTTGCCTCGCTCTTGCTCTTCGGCTATCAAGTCTGGCCCGGAGTTGCGGCTGGGGCTTTTCTTCTCGGGTTGCTGAGTCCCATTTCTCCCGTAGCTGCTGTCGTTTACGGGATTGGAACCGCGCTTGCAGCACTGACCGGTGCTTTCCTCCTCCGTCGCATTGCTAAGTTCCACCCCTCGCTGTCGCGCTTGCGCGATACGCTTGCGTTAATTGTCCTTGGTGCGCTGGGCAGCGCCGTTGTGAGCGCGTCAATTGGAGTTTCAGTTCTGTACGCAGCCCATGTGCGTGGGTGGTCCGGATTTGGCAGGGCTTGGGTGATTTACTGGTTTGGAGACAGCATGGGGATATTGCTGGTGACCCCCCTCGTGTTAACCGCCTCCAATCTCCTGAGGATTCGGCCTCGGGCTCGCATCGCAGAATTTGCTGCGCTTCTACTACTTCTCACGTTGGCGTGCTTCATCGTCTTTGGTGATCTGACTCTTATCCCGGTTAAGCTACATGTCTTGGCATTCGCAGTGCTCCCATTCGTAATCTGGGCGGCCATCCGTTTTGGAATGATCGGAGCCACACTGTCGACTCTCTTTGTTGCCACCATAGCTACTGTAGAAACCGCGGTTGACTCCGGGCCTTTCGCGCAGAACAGCCCATTTACCAACGCTGTTCTGTTGGATGTGTTCTTTGCTGTGCTTTCGGTCTCGGGTATGACATTGGCGGCAGTGATCGCCGAACGGGAACAAGCTGAGAAGGAACGGGAGCAGCTTGCCCGCGAACAAGCCGCGGTGGAGGCGCGACTTCGACTTGCAACCATTGTCGAATCATCCGACGACGCGATCATTGGCGAGAACATGGATGGAATTATCACGGATTGGAACAAGGGGGCGGAGCAACTTTACGGCTACTCGGCAGGTGAAGTAATTGGGAAGCTAATTTCTCTACTTCTGTCACCTGATCGCTCTGGTGATTTTGCCGGAATTATGGGGAAGCACGACACCATTAACCGTTACGAAACGGTGCACCAGAGAAAAGACGGGACGCGCATCGAAGTATCGTTGACGATATCTCTGATTGAGGATGTTGAGGGCCGAATCGTCGGCTCGTCAGTTATTGCCCGCGACATCAGCCAGCGTAAGCGCCAAGAGGCCGTCCTGCGCGAAAGTGAAGAACGGTTTCGTCTGGCGGCACAGGCCGGAAAGATGTTCGCCTATGAATGGGATGCCGTCAGCGATGTGATTGTGCGCTCGGCAGAATCGGCCCAGATCCTCGGGATCGATGAGGCGACGCTCACTACCGGCGAGCAAATCCTCGCTAATGTTCACTCAGATGACCGAGAAAGACTTAAAACCGCGGTTGCCGAGCTTAGTTCTGAAAAGCCCTACCTTCAAATCAGCTATCGCATCGTACGCCCCGACGGCAATGTGATTTGGGTGCAGAGGAGCAGCCGTGCTCACTTCGACGAGCAAGGCAGGCTGATGAGGATCGTAGGAATGGTAGCGGATATTACCGAGCGCAAGCAGGCCGAAGAGGCCCTAAAGCGGAGCGAGTCGAACTACCGCCTGTTTGTTGCGCAGAGCTCGGAAGGCATTTTCTGCCAAGAGCTCGAACGACCCATCCCCGTGGACTTGCCCGAAGACGAGCAGGTTCAGCGCATTCTGCATGAGTCTTATATGGCCGAGTGCAATGACGCGTTGGCCCGCATGTATGGCATGTCCCCAGCCGACTTTGTGGGTAAGCGGCTCACAGAGACCCTGGATGCGGAGAATCCGGTAAATATCGAATTGACTCGCGACTACATCCGCGGCGGTTACCGGGTGGTGGACCGCGAGTCGCATGAGGTGGACCCACAGGGGAATCCCAAAGTGTTTGTGAACAGCATGATCGGGATTGTCGAAAATGGCATGCTGCTGAGGACGTGGGGGATTCAGCGGGATGTCACGGATCGTCGCCGAGCGGAGCAAGCCCGTGTGCACGCTGAGGAGTCACTCCGCAAAAGCGAACAACGGTTTCGTCTTGCCACCCAAGCCGGAAAGATGTACGCATACGAATGGGACGTTGCCAGCGACATGGTCGTGCGATCCGAGGAATACGTGAATGTCCTCGGTTTCGAGGATCAAGCGAAGCAGCTTACTCGTCAGCAACTATTGACCAGAGTCCATCCAGATGACCGCGCATTGTTTGCCGGTTCGGTTGACCAACTCAGTCCCGAGAACCCGACTATCCAGATTCGCTATCGCAGGCTTCGTCCCGATGGTTCGCTTGTTTGGTTGGAGAAGAGCGCGCGAGCCTTTTTCGACGAAGAAGGCAGGATGCTGAGTGTGACAGGCATGGTGGCGGACATCACAGAGCGCAAGCGGGCGGAAGAGGCACTGCGCGAGAGCGAGGATAAACTCCGTCTCCTTCTCGACTCGACTGCGGAAGCTATTTATGGGATTGACCTCGAACATCGCTGCACGTTCTGCAACCCTTCCTGCCTTCGCGCTTTGGGATACGAGCGCATTGACGAAGTGCTGGGCAAGAATATGCATGAACTGATGCATCACACTCGTCCGGATGGGACGTTGTTCCCCGTGGAGGATTGTCGAGTTCACCAGGTCATACAAACCGGAGAAGGAGTCCACGCGGACGACGAGGTGCTATGGAGGGCCAATGGAACTAGTTTCCCCGCCGAATACTGGTCCTATCCCCAGAGGAGAGGGCGAGATCTTGTCGGGGCGGTGGTCACATTCACCGACGTCACGCAGCGCAAGCTGGCGGAAGCAGCCCTCGCAAACGTGAGCGGCAGGTTGATTGGGGCTCAGGAGCAAGAGCGCGCCCGAATCGCCAGAGAGCTTCATGACGACATCGGTCAACGTCTCGCACTGTTGGCCAATGAGCTGGAGCAACTCCCGAAGAGAATTCCCGATCTGCGTGTTGAGGCGAGAAGCAGTATTGGGGAATTGCAGAAGTATACCTCGCAGATCGCAATCGATATCCAGTCCTTGTCGCATGAGTTGCACTCTTCAAAGCTGAAATATCTGGGTATCACGGCCGCCATGAAAGGCTTGTGCCAGGAGTTCGGGGCGCAGCAGAACGTGAAGACTGACTTCAAGAGCCACGACGTGCCAAACGCCTTGTCACCTGACATCTCTCTGTGCCTTTTCCGAGTGCTGCAAGAAGCCCTTCGGAACTCGGTAAAGCACAGCGGCGCGCGGCACTTCACAGTGGAATTGTGGGGAACACCAGGTGAGATTCATCTCGCGGTGAGCGACCCGGGCTCAGGTTTTGACATGAAAGCGGCGAAGGAAAGCCAAGGGCTTGGACTTATCAGCATAGAAGAGCGACTGAAACTAGTGAAGGGAACATTTTCGATCGAATCGCAACCCAAGCGTGGCACCAGAATTCACGCTTACGTACCCCTTAACTCGGAAAGCAATCCCTTGCGTGCGGCCGGATAAGAGCAATGAGATCTTTGGCCTCCCGGTCGTTCTGCTGCTCGGTATCCGCGATAAATCAGCCAGAACGAAAGGTGATCGCTGACCTCAATACTGGTGTTTTTGCAGTTTTATCGAATTCGCGAAAATAATTTTCCGAGACCGCAACTTCCAAGATACGGAGGTTGGAAATGTCGCGAGCACGTCTTCTTTTCCTTGTAATTTTTGCACTTGTGGTTCGCCAAAATCCTATCCGTCCTGCCGCGATTGTCTTCAGCTGCGTTGACTCGCGAGTACCCGCCGAGTTAATTCTCGACTTTGGTATCGGCGAGATCTACAGCGGTCGTGTGGCAGGCAACGTTGCTGACGAGGACGTATTGGGAAGCATGGAATTCGCTTGTAAGGTTACAGGCTCGAAAGTCGTGCTCGTCATGGGCCACACCAACTGCGGCGCTATCAAGGGAGTCATTGATGGGGTAGAGCTTGGCAATCTCACGGCTTTGTTATCGAAGATCCGTCCGGCTGTTGAAGCCACTCGTTATACGGGGGAGCGCTCCTCCAAGAACTACGCTGTAGCACGAGAGAACGTTGTTATGACTATCGCCAACGTTCGCCAAAGGAGCCCTGTGTTACGGGATCTCGAATCCGCCGGCAGCATCAAGATTGCAGGCGCGATGTATAACCTCGAAACGGGCGCCGTTGAGTTCCTCGCGTAGTGGCACGGTGAATTGTTGGCGAATAAATCTCGATAACACTCAAATTGCCCCCCGGCAGGGGTTTTGAGTGTTACACACACCTATCCTGTATTGCCCTGGATTCCGGTGTCCGGCTCCTGGCCCTGCTTGCGCGTTTTGACCAGAGTAGTGATGAATTGGGTTATAACTCCTAGTTGAATGTGCTCCTCAACTCGCAGTTCACCTGGCTTGGGTGGAAGATACGGATCGGGGGTCCCCGTTTTGATCGGCGGCTCGACTGCAAATGACTTTAAGAACGCTGCCACCGCAGCGGCCATCGGGTGCAACACCCAAGCGTGGGGGAAAGCCACCTGGTGTTCTTCGCGTGGATCCCACTCAAGGTTGTGGACCTGCGGCACGTTGTACGGCGTCCAAGTCGAGTAGGCATCATCCTGCTTGAAGAGGTGCGCCTTCCACTGGCGCCACTTCACTGCCTGCAGGCGGTTGCCCTGTAAGCACAGAACAGCGTCGCGGCCGGACTCCTCGGCATCGCCAAGCAAAAAGTCACGCATGTCCATTCCGTCGATCAGCCGGTCGGCTGGAACCTTCGCTCCCGCCGCGCGTAGCAGCGTCGTGAAGGTATCAACCTCGTGCACCAATTCGTTGCTGACCTTGCCGGTCGGCACCTTGCCCGGCCAGCGGATGATGCACGGTGCCCGGTTGGAACCCTCCAGCGAAGTAACGTAACCGCCGCGCCACGGTCCGGAGAACCCGTTCCATTGACCACCCAAAGGATCAGGGTCCATCGCTGGAATTCGATAAGTTACTTCACTCGAATTATCAGCCGTCCAAACTACGATCGTGTCCTTGGCCAGCCCCAACTCGTCGAGCTTGTCCAGTATCCTGCCGGTGAACGCGTCCATCTGAATCAGCAAGTCAGCCCAGTTCCCGCGCTTGCTCTTGCCTGCAAACTCAGGATCGGGAATCGAGGGGATATGCACCTGGGTGTAAGGCAAATACATGTAAAAGGGCTTACCCGCCTGCTTGGAGCGATCCATAAAATCAATCGCCCACTCGGTGATTTTGCGGTCAAAGTCGGTGCGGAACTTGAGGTCATAGGTGGCAATCACCTTGGCCTTGGACCCTTTCTTCTTGGAGTAGATTGGTTGCAGTTCCATTGGGACCGACGTCTTGCCGGCATACGGCGCGGAGGTCACGGTTCCGGCGGGAAAGTACGACTGCGCCGTCCACAGCGACTCGTCGGCGGACCGCGGGCACCATACCGCCTCGTCAAAGCCGAACTCCACCGGGCTGCGCTGTTCCGGATCGCTACCCAAGTGCCATTTGCCCCACATCCCAGTCGCATAGCCAGAATCGGCGAGGGCCTGCGCGATGGTCACCTCCCAGCGGGTCAATCCCTCCGGCCCACCCGTAACCGGCACGGTATGGGTTCCCGAGCGGAGCGGGTGACGGCCAGTTAGGATGGCGGAGCGGCTCGGCGTGCACTGCGCTTCGACATTGAAATTCAGCAAACGCAAGCCCTGCGCGGCGAGCGCGTCGATGCGTGGTGTCGGGGCCCCGCGCAGCACCCCGCCGCCGTAGCAGCCAACCTCACCCCAACCAAGGTTGTCCCACAGAAAGAACACAATGTTCGGTTTTTGATCCGGTGTCGCGGGTTTCTTGTCTTGGGTCATAATGGCCCTCCTTTTCGTTCATCACTTTCAGGGACTGACAGTGCGCCCCCCACGCAGCCACGCGACTTTTATTGCTTAGGCGACGGTTTCGGAATGCGGAACGTCCACGAACCGCCGAACACGATCGTGCGTCCTTGCGGACGAGCCTTGGCTGAATACTCGTCGTAGTACTTGAAGAACAAAACGAAGTCCTTTGCAGGGAGAATGTAATTCACCTGGCCGCCAATTCCGTGAACTGAGTAGTACGGAACCCTGCTGGCGGCAACGGGAATCCCGGCCACCAGGTAATTCCCGCCGTTGCTCGAAACCTGCCATTGGTCATACCCAACCAATCCGAGTTGGGCCAGTTGGCTCATATCCTTTTTCAAGGGAAGAGCCTGTCCAACCCCCCACTCCATGGTGAAGGCTTGGCCGGGCGTGATTTTGCTGAACTGACCTGATGGCAGGCTGGCGACCGTTCTTTGACCGTGAATTTCCCAATCGGTGGCCAAATTTGCGCTAGTGCCTTTGTCCTTGGTGATATAGAAGGTTGTGCCGGACGTTATATTGTTACCCCAATATCCCGAACCCACGTTGTCGCTCGCTCCCGCTGTGTATCGGCCAGTTGGAGCAGAGAATGAGTATCCGGTGTTGAAGTCAACTCGACCCTCAAAAAAGTGCCAGCCCATGTTCACTAGCTGCACGTAGGTGTCAGCGAGACCTGATCCACCCCCGCTGAGACTGATCCCCGAACCCCCTAGCCCAGGTAAAAGAGGAGGCGCGTTGCCCACCAGGGAGCCATTGGCCACGTTGATCGCGATATAGGGCATGAAGTACCCGCCTAGGATCTTGTGCTTTGGAACGTAGTAGATAATGTTCTCATCCACCCAGAACGAATACGTCCCCGTAACGTTCTGAAGAATGCGGTCTCCATTGGAGTTATTCAATCGGTCAGCCGAATAATTCAGTGCCAAGTTGGCATACGTGATTCCGGGATCGGGTATCACGCCGGCATTGAGACCAAATTGTCCCGGCACCCATTGTCCTTTCTGTTGAGCGAGCAATGGCGAAGCAAATCCCACGATGATGAGTACACACACCAAGACTCCAGGCTTGTTCTGCGAGGACATACGTTCTCCTTTAACCGAAAAGGTAGGCTCTGACCGTCTTGGTCATTTCACTTTGGTGGTGCATACGGGTCGGGCACCATCTGGCCTCTGGCGGTCGATTTAATGACGAGGGGAGCGCTGCTGATACTGTTAATAGTGACAGCAAGGTTGCGCAAGCGGGTTTACCACTCCCGATTCGACAGAGTTAGCGGATGACGGGAACCGTGGAAGGTAACTGTTGAAACCCTACTAGGACTGTGCCTCTCGAAAACCTCGAACTATCTGAGCGGATGGGAATTATACTTTCTATCCTAATTCTCCTCCGATGCTCATTCTTCTTACGACACTCCTTGGCACTCTGTCTTCAATGTTCCGTTCTCGGGCGATGCTTGAGCTAGAGAACTTGGCTCTGCGCCACCAGGTGGGTGTGCTGCAGCGGTCCGCGAGAAAACGCCCGAGATTGACCCCGGCGGACCGCCTTTTATGGGTCGGGCTGTCCCGCCTGTGGCGCGACTGGCGCTCGGCTCTGGCCATCGTCAAGCCAGAAACGGTCGGGGCCTGGCATCGTGCTGGCTTTCGCCGGTTCTGGACCTGGAAGGTGCGCCGCGGCCACCCCGGACGGCCGGTCATTTCTCGCGAGGTTCGCGATCTGATCCGCAGGATGTGCCGGGATAATCCGCGGTGGGGTGCACCCCGGGTTCACGGGGAGCTGCTCAAGCTGGGCATCGACATCGGCGAGACCAGCGTCAGCAAATACATGGTGCGCTGTCGCAAGCCGCCGTCGCAGACCTGGCGCACGTTCCTGCAGAATCACGCCCAGCAGCTGGTCTCTATCGACTTCTTCACTGTGCCGACCATACGTTTCCAGGTTCTCTATGTGTTTCTGGTTCTGGCCCATGACCGAGTCATCGCGGTCTTCGGATAGGTGGATCTGGACGATTTCATCAGCGCCCTTTCCGCAGACTGGAGGTCTCCGAGAGAAAAGCGGTCAGAATTTTCCGAAGCTGTTCAGGTGAATCAGACACCTGCATTGCAAGTTCGTAGCGCCCAGGGATCAACTCAAGCATCGCTTGATCTCGCGACAGAAGCCACGCCTTAGAGACCAATCCTAACAATGATCCCAGCCCAGCGATCGACATACTGCATCCAACGATAGGATGAAGCAGCGCAAGTGTCGCTCCAGCAAAACTGACGCAGGCGGACAAAATTGTTAGTGCAGCGACAACCTTCATAAGGCGGCGTAAAGGGTTGAGCACAGCCTGGAATTCCAACTTCATCTGCTGAAAAGCCTTCTTGATAACGTCGGGATCGACGGTTTGCACCAATCCTTCGCGCTTCGAAGCAGCACGCTGGTCACCGACGTGGTCAAGGGTAACTGCCAATGTATCTTCAATAACCTGCCACTTGATACGCCTGGACGTGTACCCTGAGAAAGTCATTGCTGAGCCTTCTATTTGAGGTTTGCTCCTGGATTCCTTCTGGTAAGAAGAGCAAAGTGTGCACTGGGGTCGCCGTAGAATATTAGGCTGTCAATAGACGACTTCCATTTCCCGCGCGACACCTCTGGCAAGAGGGCTTCCTCGACCGTCGAAAATCGATGTGAGCACGTTTCAACTGCATCGCGAATCGCTGCGGAAATGCTCATGCCAACGGCTTGGCGAGACGGCAAAAAGCATCTGTAAAACTCCTCAAAGAATACACTACAAACGCTGTCGCCGATGCGCTGCGTCGCCGCCAAAACGTTAGTCCCAGCCCTCACTAACGTGTAAACAAAAGAATCGTCCTGCTTCATCAACCCGATGTCACATGCGCTAAGGACCAATAAGCTGCATCGAAGCTGGGGCAAAACCGGAAGATCTGTGGCGGTCATCATTCGATCCATAAGGTGCAAGCCACGACCCTCTCCATGGCTGGCAACGTGCACCACATCAGCCTCTTGCAGCCCAAAGCGTACATCTTGGACCCGAGCATCACATTGAATTCTTGCTTCCGCACCCCAACGTGTAAACTGTTTGCTGGCATTTTCAAGTTCGCGCTCAGCATTGGGTAGAGCCTCCAGATTGGCACCACGTGCACAGGCAAAGCCAGCAAACACAATATTGCGCGACTTGAAGGGGTGAGCATTCAGAGAGTCTGTGGCAACGCATACCTGTCCTGCTATCACTGCATTGCGACCTTGCGACCACTGAGTAGCAAGCTCATGAGCCCAAGGCTGCCAAAACCTGTCCTTCTCTATGGACACAAGGACGTCCGACCCGTCATCGAAACCGGCGCGTAAGCGGTCTAACTCGTCGGAACGAGGTGGCCATTCAGGCGTGTTGAAGCCGTGAACGAGAGGCTGCGCCATGATCAGGCTCCGAGTTTGGATCCGGTCCCCCAATAACTCAACGGAATAGTCGCATTTCCCTAGGATTAAACTCCATCTGCGTCCGGCAAGAATGAGCAGGCGCCTGCGAATTGTTACGCTTGCTGCAATTGGAAGAGTAACTGCCACAATAGTCGCAAGTAGGGCGAGGGACCGTCGGGCCAGAACCAATGACCTTCTAAGACTCCGGTCCGACCTCTCTTGTTGCAATCGGTTGATGGATCTTGCGAGCGCGTCGGCAGTTGCCGATTTGATAGCCTGATCTGTTGCCAGCGCGAAGGAGGATGCTTGCACTGACGGCAAAGCCCTGCCGAACAGTTCGTACCACGCACTGATTTCTCTATCTGAAAGGGACGTCGCTCGATCGTGAACAGCCTGTGACGTCGCTTGTATGGCGGCGAGTACATAATGTCTAACCGATAGATCCGGTGAATCCAAACCTGAGATGAGGATTTCGAAGCCGCCTGCATCGTCGACGAGAATTAAGCTGAGCGCCTCGGCTGCGTTTTCGTGGAGGTCCTTAGGCGGAGGCTCCGGATCCGGTTCCGAGAGGATCCTCAACAAGTCATTGATAGCGACTTTGGCCGAGGGGCCATATTTTCCAAGTGCGCGAGCGGCCACGGTACGCACTAGGATGTTCTGGTCCAAAAGCGCTGTACGTAAAGGGCCCACGGACCTCTGTGCTCGTATCTTCCCCGTGGCTTCAGCGGCGGTTGACCGAACCAGGGGCTCCGAATCTGTTAACAAGCTGTGCTCGATTGCGTCAAGTGCGGAAGTGACAGGAGGAGTA
Organism: uncultured Acidobacteriota bacterium; assembly: GCA_963836945.1. Taxonomy (GTDB): domain Bacteria; phylum Acidobacteriota; class Terriglobia; order Terriglobales; family Acidobacteriaceae; genus Sulfotelmatobacter. Next base: position 375,997 of record CAWILL010000007.1, on the reverse strand, counting down.
ATATTCCCGAGGGCCCAGATACCCTGTCTTCGCACGTCGCGAGAAGGATCGCTCAGCAAAGATTCAAGTCCGATAATGACATCGTTAGGAGCATTTTCAACGTTTCCGAGTGCGACAGCAGCCGCCTCCTTTTCATCGTCAGAACGAGCGCGGAGGAGCGTCAATAGATGCGGCACTCCCTTGGGGCCGATCTTTGCCAGGGCCATAGCAGCCTCAAATCTTACGTCCTCGCTGCTGTCGGCGACTGTTAAGCGGGCTAACGTTGGAACGCTAAGCTCGCGCGCGGAAGATGTCATTTCCTCGAAAACTCGGATTGCTGCGATCCGAACCCTTCGGCGAGGGTCTTTGCATGCTCCAAGGACGTGACGGACCACTGGGTCCCCGATCCGACCGAGGGCGGTGATAACGTGGTCTAGCATTACTGAATCACTCGGCTCAGCAAGGTGCTCTATGAGAGCCTTCACGATTGACCTCTGTTCCGCGCCTACGGCTGCCCCTCCTCTGACGCCCGCTTGGTCGGCTGCGTCCGCACGCGCGAACTCATCGTTACTGTGAAGTCGGTCTAGCAAGTTGTGTAGACTATTTTCGGTATGCTGAACCTGAAAGACCGTCGCCCAGAGTGGGCGTCCACATATCAGTAGAAGCAGCAAGCAACCCACATTTAGGCCGTTCATCGTTCCAATGCGACCCAATCCTGTCCGCCCTGGAGGAAGATTGTCTGTTGCACGTCGAGCAAATCCATTCGCCATACTACGTCACCGCGCAGAACAATCGTTTGGATCCGGCGACTGCTTGCGATCGCCACTGAGCCGCCCCAATTGTACTTGGAACTCATAGTCTATCGCCTTCAGCGGCGGGTTTCGGTTGGGTTACTTGACAGCCCGGAGTGCAGCCGGCTGATCGGCCGTAACTCATATTTCTCCGGAAAACACCTTTAATATCCCTCCTGAAAACCTTGGTGGCTCCGCACCGTTTGTCTCACTCCGTCTCTTTCGGGTGGACGCCGCTTAGCCGCGGCTCGGACGGTCGCTCGGGCTAATGCGCCTGTGTCGCGCCAAATAAAACCCCGACCCCATTTGGCACGCACCGCGCCGCCACTCCCGCCCTGACACCCTCCTTCGGCTCCGTTCTGTCCCTTCACCGGTTCCGCCTGGTTTTTGGCCGCTGCGCTTCTGGGAAGACCAAAAACAGCCGAAACCGGCAGAAGGGGAACAAAAAATGAAATTAGAGGACATCAAGAGCAAAACATAAAGATGCAGTGGATTATCTCGTGCAGTCTCTCGAATCCGGGCATAGTGAAGTGCTGACGCAGTATCTCGGCGCGATGGCCCGCTTTCACACGTACTCGTTCGGCAACGTGATGTTGATCGCCGGGAGCAATGCGCTCGGAGTAGTTCAATTCCACTCCGCTAACAGCTGCCAGTAAAGGAAAAAGTGTGTTGAGCTGATCGTGGACATTTACTCGTTGAGGATGGGATCGGCGAGGATCGCCGAAAGATCTGGCTGGCCCGCGTTGGCCATGGACTAAAGCGGCTCGTCTCCATCGGCGCTGACGGAGTTATTTCACTAGCCGCTCTGCGGTGGCTCGCCGCTCAGCATGCAAGCTTTGTGGTGCTGGAACGCGATGGATCCGTGCTCGCAATTACTGGCCCTGTCCGACCCTCTGACGCGAAATTGCGTAGAGCTCAAGGGCTGGCCCATGTGTCTGGAGCGGCATTGCGTATCACACGGGAACTGATCCGGCAGAAGCTCGCAGGTCAAGAGTTAGTGGCAAGACACAAGCTACTCGACACGAAAGTTGCCGACACCATCGCCAGATTTGGTGCGGAATTGCCGAGAGCTGAGCAAATAACGTCCATCAGACTGATCGAAGCGCAAGCTGCATTGGCCTACTGGTCAGCCTGGCGCACTCTGCCGATCACATTTCCAAAAAATGACCTCGCGCGAATTCCCGCTCATTGGTTGAATTTTGGCGCGCGAATCTCGCCTATCACTGGCTCACCCAGGCTTTCAGTCAACCCGCCGAATGCAATGCTGAAGTACTTGTATGCCGTGCTGGAGTCTGAAGCTCGGCTCGCCGCTGCCGCCCTTCTAGCAGTACGGACGGCGAGCGTAGTACAGTTGGAGTTTCAATGCACGGCTTAAGGCATAGGGGGATTCAATGTCCAAGAAGGTCAAGCTCGTTATAATCGTGAGCTCATGTTTGCTGGTGGGCATCGTTGTAGCCTCAGTGGCTTTCTCATATCTCAAGAACCGCAAGCTCGTGGAGACGCCACTGGCGCAATCGGGCGGGACGTTGCAGCCGACAACGGCCACCTGGACCTTTGCAGTCTCAGGCGATTCACGGAACTGTGGGGATGTGGTGGTGCCCACGATCGCTGCTGATGCTGCCACGCATGCCCCTCGGTTCTATTGGCACTTGGGAGACTTCCGCTTCATCGCCATGGAAGACGAGGACATGCAGTGTAAGTCTGCTCCCGAGTCGCAACGGGCAGTCCCTGAAATTCGCAGATGGAGGGACTTCCAGGAAGTTCCAGCTGGCGACAAACCCGAGGCTGGGAAGATCGAAGAGTGGATCTCCTACGAAAAACATGCATGGAAGGACTTCGACGAATACCAGATGGGGGCCTTTGATAGAAACCACATCCCTGTGTTCCTGGGAATTGGAAATCACGAGATGATCCTGCACAACGATCACGAGGATTTCATTAGGACATTTAAAAACAGACTCAATCCAGATACGCAGCAGTCAGAGTCCGGTAACATCAATACGCACTATCATTGGATGGTCGGGAGCGTGGATTTCATCAATCTTGATAATGCTGGAACTGCCTTGCGGGAGAAGAACTTGTCTTTCGGCGCCACACAACTTGATTGGCTGCAAGATCGGCTTGCCAAAGATGCCACGAACGCCAACGTGAACACGGTAGTCGTTGGGATGCACGCGGCACTGCCGGACAGTATTTCGAGGAGCCACAGCATGAATGAATCGGAGGAGGGCATCGAAAGTGGACGAAAAGCCTACGAGGCTTTGTGGCGCTGGCAGATTCAAACGCATAAACATGTGTACCTGCTTGCAAGTCACTCGCACTACTATATGGAGGGCATTTTTAATACCACGGAATGGAACAGCAAGGGAGAAGTGCTGCCAGGATGGATTGTCGGCACGGCGGGCGCGCACCGGAATCCGCTGCCGACTGAGCCAGCTAGCTGGAAAAATGCCAAAGATGCGCGAACCAATGTGTACGGATATCTCCTCGGGACGGTGAACCCAGATGGGCAATCTGATGGTTCCATCAGGTTCGAATTCCACGAAGTTAGAATGGATGCCGTTCCGGCCGATGTGGAGGCACGGTTTCATCCCGGATTCGTCGCATGGTGTTTCCAGAAAAACACGGATTGTGCTGAGGCGGACGAGCACTGCGAAAAACCGATCCACGCCAATTACGGCTACTCTGACTACGTCGCCGCGATCGCACCCTTGCATTGCAGGTAGTACGGGCGTTGTTTCTTGTATGCTGGCCGGCTTTCCGAAGATCAGTTATTGGCTATCGCTCCGATCAGGAAACGAATGTGAGCCTCATAGAAATTGTGCTTAACCTGGGATCCGTCATAGCCGAACGTATAAGGGTGTCCATCTTTTGAACCAGCTGAAAAGGCAGATGCGACCTGAGGAGATGACCTTGATCACTGATTAGAGTCGCGAGGAGAGCAGGATTTTGGGGTTTCCTCGGTTCAGTCTGCCTCCTCATCAGACAGAATGAGGTCGGCGTTTTTGTCGGGGTTCGGGAAACGGTGTTCACTTCGTCGTCTGCTTGTCATTGCGTTGGCGGACTTGGGGGCGCTTTCGTTCATCGAACTAAAGATGGCTCTGTAGAAGGATCTTCGCCGCTGTCCGGTCCGATTGAAACGACCCGAAAAGAAGCTTGAATGAACACGCTGTGGTTCGCCAAAATCCTATCCGTCCACGAAATCAACAGGTTGTCAGTGCGTCCACAAGCTCCTATCTGGTATGAACATGGCCCATGTTCCGCCTCTGGCTGGGTCTGGTCTTACGCTGCTTTTGTTCCCGTAGAAGGCTCCTCACCGAGAACTTGGCACTGCGGCAGCAGTTGAGCGTCTTCAAGCGCAGACATCCGCGTGCGAAGCTCACAGCGGCAGACAGACTCTTCTGGCTGCTAGCTCGCCGCCTTTGGTCCTCCTGGAAGGAAGCACTCCTTTTGGTCGGCCCGGAGACCGTTGTGCAGTGGCACCGGGCTGGGTTCCGCTGGTACTGGAGCATGCTCTCGCGGGTGCGAAAGACGCCCGGTAGAAAGAAGATCTCGAAGGAGATTCGAGAGCTGATCTTCAAGATGGTCGCAGAGAACTCCAATTGGGGCGCTCCCCGCGTTCATGGTGAGCTTTTGATGGTGGGTTTCGATGTTTCGGAACGAACCGTTTCACGTTGGATGAGACGTGCACCCAGAGACAGCGAAGCGGCGCAACGCTGGCGTGCCGCCGCGCGGTAATGCGACCATGTCCCTAGGTGCGTGCGTGCAGATCAGACCAGCTTCTGCGGATGGTCTCATCGAAGATGTCGCGCACTGTAGGCGCAAGGAGATTGATTGAATTGGGGCCGCGAGTTACGATTCAAAAAGGGCGAAGCCGGCGGCTGTATGCCTGTGCCAAACGCGCCAACCAGCGTTCGAGGAAAGACTCTACGTTTTCATCATCAATCGGAACGGGACCAAAATTCACTTCAATGTCATGCACACCGGGACTCGCGGCCAGATTCGCTTGCAGATATATGTCATTCCCAAGTTCCTGAATCGCAAAAGGTCCGATAAGAGAACCAGACGCCAGAAGAACATACTTCCGATATTCCATTTCATACCATCGGTACCCCGCCTCCGGTCCAAGCCTCATGTACCAGAGCGTTGCCCCGTGACTCCAAGGAGGTTCCTCTTGCGCAACACGAATTGATCCGATTGAGATTACCTGCCACGCCCCGCTGCGGAAGAAAACGTTCGGAGGAACCGCGCCTTGCAATTGGATTAAGAGGTCGGCTCGTCCAATCGAAACCCTCCACTCTCCTTGGTTCACGGCGCTATTACGGGCCTCGGAAAGAGTGTTCTCAACAACACTCTTCAGTTCTGCCATCAGCCCCCGGAAAACGTCTTCGCCAGCTTTAATCAAAGCTTGGCGCTCTGCATTCTTTCTCCGTTCACGTTCTGCGTTAGCGTTTGCGGCGGATACGCGTTCGGCTTCTGCCGCATTAGCCGCGTGAAGCGCAGCAATCCCCGGCGTGGGGGCGACTGGCTTTTCCAAGACATCCCGCAAGACACTGATCACTCTCTCTATCGCGGGTCTTCCCGCTTGGGGTTTGAGAAGACCCGCAGAAATGATCGCTCGCAGCCTTGATTCTACGTTTGTAAGGGCCGGCGGTGCTTCGCTGGTGTGCTGACGCTTGTAATCAGGATGGCTCGGGCCGGGAAAGGGCGGGGAACCTGTGAACAACACATACCCAATACACGAAAGCGCGTAGATGTCGGTCGCGTGCGTTGCATGTTCACCCAGCCACTGTTCTGGAGCAGCATACTGGGCAGACAAGAAATCGCGCACCGTATGGACCGAGGTCGCGTCCTCGACGAAGCGTGCGATCCCGAAATCCGCGATCTTCCATCTGCCGGTGTGGAACAGCACATTGCCAGGTTTCAGGTCTCGGTGAACAATATTCTGTGCTTCTTTGAGGCCCTCGGCGATTTGCCTGAGAAGGGCTACAGACTGATCTGGTTGCAACATTCCGCGATTGATCAATTCATCGGAGAGGCTCCCTTCTGCGCGTGGCATGACGAGGTAGTAGCCCCCCGCTTCAGCGTCTTCTCCGGAGTCGAGCACTTCTAGCACATGCTGGAATGACTTACCTGCGAGTTCGTCTGCGATCTTCAGTTCACGATGAGCAGCTTCACCGACCGTCAGATGTAGCTGTTTTACAGCAACAGGGTGATCCGTCGCACTCTCGCCCTCAAACACCGCACCGAAACCTCCGGGTGGACCAAGTGGGCGTTTTGGATTGAAGAACCATTCGCCTCTCGGCAGGCGTATTCGCAGACTCTCCGAAGGTCCAGCCATGAGTCATGCCTCTGATCTTTCTCTGGTACCCGATTCTCGACGTCCGCATTGTAAACGCTAGGCGCTGTGATCCGCCTGCAGGTGCGCCCTGCTGCAGTTCAACTTTGCGGGTTCATTCCGCACGCACGGTTAACCAGCGTGACGTGTTTCTCGTCAGATCGCGTGAAGCATTGAACGGTGAAGCTGCTGTCGTGGGAATGTCGCGCACAGGAACTGCTGCGCCGCACAGATCAATCAAAACCCCATCGCGAAGGGGCGAACGGATGTGAACCGAATCGAAAGAAGCCGAAATTTAAGCGCTATCGCCTGATAACGCCAGTCGAAGAAGAACCGCGCAGTCTCGACAAAATGTAAACTGGGAATAGTGTGGGTTGTGTGGTCGCGTCGACTTAATTTCTCTTGAACCTCCAAAATGTAAAGCCTAGCCTTTTCTCTTTTGCATTCTGAATCGGAGTGACGACAGCTATGGTACCGTCACGTAGGAAGATCGTAGTGACATATTCACCCGCTGTCGTACGAACGAGCGCATGATCAGGCTCCTCGCTCGCAAACCAGCTTTCGGATTGAAGGGCAGCCGACTGAAACACACGTGGATGGCTAATATCAGTGCCAAGTTCTATCTCGCAAACGTGCCAACGTAAAGAGGATCCTGCACCGGAGAACCACGTCGCAGCCAATTCTCCAGGACCTCGAGCCACAAGAAACGGGTAGTAAGAGAGTTCCTCGATTTCTACTATTTTCTGCTGCTTCCAAGTGGCTCCTCGGTCTGAAGACTGGGCGAGCCATACTCCTTTGAAGTTCGTCCACAGCGAATAAAGCGAACCTTGAGAGTCCCAGGCAAGCGGCTCGACCCATCGTGGTGTGGCGCCGGGTGTATCCATGGGAGCCCAATCTCGTTCGCCTGGAGCTAGGTGCTTCTGCCAAGTCTTTCCGCCATCGGGGCTAACGGCGATTAGGTCCACACCTTCCGTGTATATGTTTCCGGAGGCGGAGACTGGTGCAATGCGAACGGCAACTTCGCCATTGGGGCCGACGGCGAGATGACTCGAACCGCCGGCGGGGTTTACGATATCGGGTTTACTCCAGGTCTCGCCGCGGTCATGGGTCACGACATGGTATACACCTGAGTCGTCATTCCAGATCACGTGGGCTGTGCCATCCGGTGCGACTGCGACCCAAGGACGGTCGTCATAGCGCTTCTTGGACAACACGGTCCAGTGCCAGCTGCTGCCAGCATCTTTGCTAACTCCAACTACAATGTGCACTCCTTCCATGGCCTTGGCGTCAAACTGCATAGTCGCAAAATAGATAGTCCCATCGGGTGCAACCGCCAGACTGACGTCAGACTGGGCGACGGCATCGGGGCCAAGGTCCACACGAACCCATGTGGCTCCATGATCGGAGCTCTTCCACAGTTGAGCCAGGGTCTGCGGAGGCGTCGCAAAGATATTGGCATAGCCAGTCACGAACAGCGCGCCAGTGGGATGCTCAACGATGCTGGGCTCCCTCGCGATCTGGTCGAGGTAGTCGATCCTCTGTAGTTGAACGAGCTCAGGCGATCCGGGACGCCGGTCACTCAGCGAAAACGCTGATGCCACAGGCCACATGCACAGGAGCGCTACGAAGGCAGCTCTGCCGCCTCGGCAGCGGAGGCCATTCAAAGGTGTCATTAGGGGGAAAATGATAGATCATTCATGACCGTAGTTGGAGAAATATCGCGATAGCGCTCACCGAGGCCGAAAAAGGCGAAGCAAAAGCGCAAGCTTGTGAGAAGGCCTGTTAACGTCAACCACCTGATGGGCGCTACCCACAGTTTTTCCAGAACGTCTACAATGAACCGGCTCTCGCCCGAGCAAATCGCATCCGGGCGAGAGACTCTTCCGATCAAGCCGTTCCGGAGCGTTCCATGAACCTCAGCGCTCTCTTCGCTGCTTCCACTTTGGCGCTGGCCGTCAGCCCATGTACTGCGCAAGTCACGACATCGCAGTACAACAACTCCCGCACCGGCGCAACGCTGCACGAGAAGATTCTTACACCGCAGAATGTCAATGCGGAGCAGTTCGGCAAACTCGGCGCATTCAAAGTAGACGGCGCAGTCTACGCGCAGCCACTCTACGTCCCGGCCGTCCCCATTCCCGGCAAAGGCACGCACGACGTCCTTTACGTCGCCACAGAACACGACAGCGTTTACGCCTTTGATGCGAATCGCCCCAGCGATTGCTGAAAAATAGACTCAGAGCCGCCTGGCATTAGCAGAAAAGTTCGAAAATCGTCCTCTAGGGCCGACCAATGTTTTCACTTTGTTTCCGGGATGTCCGTGGGCGAATCTCCTGATACCATCAGCACCGACACTCACGCTTCTAAAAACTGAGAAGCGTGGGGCAGTCATGGATGTGCAGAATGGACTGGCAAGAGCAACAACGACGAGATCGTGAGCACCAAGCAGAGCAGCAACGTGCACAGCAGGAACAATTGGCACGACAACGCCGGGAACAGGACAACACAATTCTTCAACAGCGTCTGGAACGCGAAAAACAGCAGCGACAGGAACAGATTAGGAAGCAAGCGGAATTCGATGTGCAGGAAAGACAACGGATCAAACTCCAGCGTGAACAGAGCGATCGTAATCTGATAGAACGGCATGACCGTGATAAAGAAGCGGCAAAAGTTGAGCTGGGCAAGCGCAGAAGTCGGCCCGTGCAATCCAATCTGTCTCCACCGTTGTGGTCCCCGAGATCCAGTGCCGATTCTGTTCCTGACAATTCCCAAGCATCGTTAGAGTATCCCTTTGGCACACATCCCCAATCTCCAGAAGTTCAGTCCTCTCGTGGGAAGACTCCGGCTTTCCCGTTCGTAGACGAGTGGTTTGACAATTTTCTTGGGCCACCGCCACGAGCACAAAAGATTCTAGGCCTCTTCGCGCTTGTCGGCTGCATTCTCGGTATCGGTTACGCTGAATTCACACACGGGGCAGTACTTAGCTATGGCGTTGCGGGGGCTTTTGTTGGATTTATATTCATCTATATTTTGAAGGTATCGGTAAAGATTGCGTTTGGTGCTTGCATCCTTAGTGCTGTCGGTTTGCTTGTTTATGCGCTATTTCAACTCGCAAAGTAGGCGGCGCTCTCCACACCGTACAGGCGTGTCAGTCCAATAAAGAAACTTGGGTCCATCTTGGGACCAGATAGCGCCGAACACCTGTGCCTCTCGAAAACCTCGAACTATCTGAGCGGATGGGAATTATACTTTCTATCCTAATTCTCCTCCGATGCTCATTCTTCTTACGACACTCCTTGGCACTCTGTCTTCCATGTTCCGTTCTCGGGCGATGCTTGAGCTAGAGAACTTGGCTCTGCGCCACCAGGTGGGTGTGCTGCAGTGGTCCGCGAGAAAACGCCCGAGATTGACCCCGGCGGACCGCCTTTTATGGGTCGGGCTGTCCCGCCTGTGGCGCGACTGGCGTTCGGCTCTGGCCATCGTCAAGCCAGAAACGGTCGTGGCCTGGCATCGTGCTGGCTTTCGCCGGTTCTGGACCTGGAAGGTGCGGCGCGGCCACCCCGGACGGCCGGTCATTTCTCGTGAGGTTCGCGATCTGATCCGCAGGATGTGCCGGGAGAATCCGAGATGGGGTGCACCCCGGGTTCACGGGGAGTTGCTCAAGCTGGGCATCGATATCGGCGAGACCAGCGTCAGCAAATACATGGTGCGCTGTCGCAAGCCGCCGTCGCAGACCTGGCGCACGTTCCTGCAGAATCACGCCCAGCAGCTGGTCTCTATCGACTTCTTCACTGTGCCGACCATACGTTTCCAGGTTCTCCATGTGTTTCTGGTTCTGGCCCATGACCGACGGCGCATTTTGCACTACAACGTGACCGCGCACCCGACCGCGGAGTGGACGGGGCAGCAACTGCGAGAGGCCTTTCCCTTCGACCAACTGCCGCGCTACCTGCTGCGCGACCGCGATGCCATCTTCGGCCCGGACTTCCGAGAACAGGTGCGAGACATGGGCATCCGCGAAGTTCTGTCCACGCCGCGCTCCCCCTGGCAGCGAGCCTATGTGGAGCGGGTGATTGGATCCATTCGGCGGGAATGCCTGGACCATGTGATCGTGTTCCATGAGAGCTCGCTCCGTCGCATCCTCGCTTCCTACTTGGATTACTATCACCGATCGCGAACGCATCTCTCCTTGGGGAAAGACTCGCCCGAGCCGCGAGGGACTCAGCCGCCAGAAATGGGATCGGTCGTGGCGTTGCCCCAGGTCGGCGGGCTGCATTACCGCTACGAACGACGGGCCGCCTGAGACCCCGCCATCCTTAATAATGTAGGTGTGGACGTGTGGACGGGAGCCACGCCCGGCGCGATCCCGCTACGCCGAAAAGCTGACGCATTGCCGTTTTGGCGGCAGGAGCAGCCATCGCCGACCTGGCAACCGAGGGATACGCTTTCCACAGCTACTTTGCTTCACCTTTTTTACCGAGATCGAGTTCTCGGTAGGGACAGATAGTCCTATGTAAGCTATTGATTATTATAGGAGTATATTCATGGCCACGATTTATTTCATGGCCTTGACTATCTTGGCCATGACAACTATCATGGCCATGACAATATGTCGAAAGTATCCAAACCCGAACGAGCCTATGAGAACCAGCTGGTGGATCTTTTCCGAGACTCCGGTTGGGAAGTTCGCCGAGAGCCTCAAGTCCCCGGCGAAGCGGACCTCGTCGTCAAGAACGGCAATCGGGAATACGTGATCGAGCTTAAACGAGCTCCTGAGTCCCGCCGAGATCGAGTCGTTCCGCTCCTCGCTGAAGCCATCCTGCAGGCGCAAGCCTACGCTCAAAAGATCCCTCAAGCTCGTGGATTAGCCATCATTGCATCACCGCATCTATCCTCCGCCGTTGTCGAGCAGGCCCTCGAATTTCACCACAACTATGCTCCAGATGTTGCCGTCGGGTTCTTCGACGATCGCGGATTCCGAATGTTCCGGGCGCCAGGTCTCGAATCGCTGAATTCACCAGCTCCACAAATCGACCAACGAAGGCGCGCTGTTCCGGAATCGCAGTCCTACGCGCTTTTCTCGGATCTCGGACAGTGGATGCTCAAGGTGATCCTGGCTCAACACATCGAGCCCAGGTTCCTGAGCGCTCCGAGGCGAAAGATTCGCAATGCATCCGAGTTGGCGCTCGCAGCCGGCGTCTCCCAGGTCAGTGCGTCACGCCTGGTGCGTCAACTAGAAGCCGAAGGCTTCCTGGACCGGTATGCAGACCAGCTCGAACTGGTAAGAATCGAGGATTTGCTTGAAGAGTGGCAGGCCGCCGAACGCAGAGCTTTCAAGGAGATTCCCTGCCGCTGGGTGATTCCCGGCCACGGAAGAAAACAACTCGAATCGGCGCTACAAGACTACTCAGCCCGACAAATTCATCAGCAGCCAGCTGAAGACTATGGAGAGAGAAGTTTGCCCCGCGTCTGTTTAGGACTTTTCGCTGCCGCGGAAGCTCTTGGCCTAGGTTTCGTTCAAGGAGTTCCGCCAGTCCTTTACGTCGAGCGCATGCAGGCGGAACTAATTCAGCAGCTTGGCATTTCTCAAGAGAGGGCCATTCAGGCCGACGTTTATTTGCGAATCCCATCACACAAGGAATCCATCTTTCGCGCGGCGGTTCAGCACAAAGGGGTCCTCACATCGGACGCCCTGCAAGTCTGGCTCGACGTGTCGAACCATCCCTCACGGGGGAAGGAACAGGCCGATCGCATTCGGGACCGGGTGCTCAGTCCTTTGCTCAGCCGTTGACGGCACTATAATGTCAACCCATCGCTAACGAAACCCATAATCCTGATCTTGAGCGCCTGGCCAAGCTGATTGAGGCGCTCGCTCCCTGGCTTTCTCAACTGGTCATCGTCGGTGGCTGGGCACACCGTCTTCTCCGATACCACCCGCTCGCACAAGCTATTTCGCACGAACCGCTACTTACCAACGACACGGACGTCGCCGTGCCCGCCACGCTCGAAGTCCGGAAACAGGAGTTGCGCGATCGGCTCATCAGAGCAGACTTCAACGAGCGTTTCCGGGGAGACGACCAGCCTCCGGCCACGCGCTGGGAACTCGGAGACAAAGGCGGTGCTTTTTATGCAGAGTTCTTGACACCACCGATTGGAAGCGAATACGACCGGAAGGGCAAACGACGAGCGACGGCACAGGTGGGTGGGATTACATCGCAAAAACTCCGCTACCTGGAATTGCTGCTGGATTCACCATGGACCGTCGAGTTGTCCCGAGTAAATGGTTTTCCGTTTGAAAAACCTAAGGAGGTACGCATAGCGCACCCCACACGTTTCATGGCGCAGAAACTGTTAATCCACGAAAAGCGCGACCGGCACTCTCGTGCGAAGGACATTTTGTATCTTCACGACACAATCGAACTACTTGGCGGATCGCTTGAGGTGCTCAGAGAAGAGTGGAACAGGCTGAGGCAGGCGCTTCCCGAGGGTGCAATTCGCATCGTGGAAAGAGCCGTCGATACGATGTTCTCGAAGATGACGGACGATATTCGGGGTGCCGCGCAAGCGGCTGCAGGCCGCGGACTGACCCCTCAAGCAGTTCAAGAGCTGTGCCGGGCCGGTCTGAAAATTGTGTTCGCGGCCGAATCAGCAGATATTCGGAAGTAGAATCGCTCGCTGTTGCAATCTTGATTCACCTTACGGTTCGACAATATTCGAACCGGACGGGGGAGCAGCAACGGTCTTCGAATGCAATGGGGCGATCAAGTGAGCGAAGCCTACTACACGACCCACGATGTCGGCGTCCTGCGGATATCGTAAATGCCGGATGGGCACCGGAGATTTTGGAGAAGGGACCAGAAGCAAATAGTTCCCCTCGAGTTCGCACCAACAGACCGCATAACGGTTGTCGCGTAATTCCACAAAATAGACCGGACGCTCGTGTTCTCTCGGCCACATACCGCGAATTACTTTGTTTTGCTCCGGATCGATTTGCACGAAGGCTTCTGGATGATCGATGCCGAAACCAAGAAAGCGCTCTTTGTGAATCCCGCTTATGAGACCATCACTGGCCGTTCGTGCGAGTCGTTGCACGAGAACCCCACCTCGTATGAAGAACTGATTCACGTTGAAGATCGAGTCCATGTGCTCTCGAAACTCGACGAAGCTACCCGAACCGGGCACTTCAACGAGAGATTCCGGATCGTCTCTGGCCAAGGCGAAGTCCGCTGGGTGTGGGTCCGCGGCTTTCCTGTTCGGGATGCCGGGGGCAAGATTCGCCGGCTCGTGGGTACGGCGCTCGAAATTACGGCGCAGAAACAAGCGGAAGAGGAAGCCGAGGCGTTGCGCAAGGCCACGCTTTCACTCACTCAAGACCTGCGGATGGATCTCATCATGGAAACCCTGCTGAGGTCTCTCGCAGAATTCGTCCCGTACACCTGCGCTCGGGTGCTGGTGCCCGAAAGCGGTCCGCATATGCTCGCCCTTGGAGAAAGGACGTGCCCTGAACAGGCGAAAAAGCCGGGGCCGCGCGCTCCTCTGACTTTTGTCGCGGACGAGTCGACGTTTTTCCATCGGATTTTGATCGAACAAAAGAGCGTCTTGATAGCCGACACGAACGCAGAGGAAAAATGGCACACCTTCAAGGGGCACAGGCAATTGCGCTCCTGGCTCTCCGCGCCGCTCATCGCATCGGGAGAATATCTCGGAAACGAGGAGAAACGATGACGGCATGGCGCAGGGGCATTTCGCGGCCACGACATCCAACTGCGCCGCCGCTCGGTGGTGTTCTTGTATTTCCTTAAGATAGACTCCGTGCGTAAGATACTCCGCTGGTCCCTCTTGAGGAGGTGTTTAGGGCGCAGCAAACTCCGTTTGGTATCGCGCGGCAGGCTTCGACATTGTCCATTTTGTGGGGCGTTTCGCTGATCATCTTGGGCATGCTTGCGGTGGCATCGCCATTTCTCGCTGCCGTCGCGGTCAACGCGTTCATTGCTTGGCTCCTAGTTTTGCGGGCGTGGTCCACTTGACTGTTGCTTTTCACACTCGCGAGGCTGGCAGTTTGATCTGGAGAGTGTTGGTCGGCCTGGCATATCTCTTCTTTGCCGTGTACCTGATCATGCATCCAGCACTGGGTGTAGCATCGCTGACTTTAGTGCTGGCATCACTCTTTCTTGTTGAGGGCGTCTTGAACATCGCTCTGTTTTTCCAGGTGCGCTCAATACAAGGATCCGCTTGGCTTCTGATCGATGGGATCATTACGCTGCTATTAGGACTGATGATCTATATGCAATGGCCATCGAGCTTCGCGTGGGCGATAGGCACACTGGTCGGCGTGAGCATGATCATCAGCGGCGTTACGCGGGTGATGCTGTCATTGGCGGTACGCAAGGTCGCGGACACGATTTCCTCGAAGTTGGCTGCTTAGGCGTGGCAAACGTTTGACGGCAAACCGGGTCGGAGCGAGGCGAAGGGATTGCACGCTTCTGGATAGCTACGCCTGCTGAAACCCGGCATTGACCGAAACGGAGGACGACAAAATGGGAGGCATGGTTCCGTTAGGCGATGCGTCGCGACGCCCCGCGCGCGTGGCGATCGTCACGGCCGGCATCATCGTCGTCAATGTCGTTGTTTTTGTGATGGAGCTGATGCGTGGCGACGCATTTGTGACTCAGTGGGCAGCGGTCCCAGCGCAGATCGTTTCCGGCCATCACTGGATCACGATTCTGACGGCGATGTTCATGCACGGCAGTTGGTCGCACATTATCGGCAACATGATTTTCTTATGGGCCTTTGCTCCCGAGATCGAAGATGCGATGGGCCGGGGCCGCTATCTTGTCTTACCTGGTGGGCGGGCTCGTGGCCATGCTTGCCCAGGTTCTAGCTGACCCACACTCTACGGTACCGAACCTCGGCGCGAGTGGAGCAATCGCAGCGGTAATGGGCGCCTTTCTGGTCACCTATCCTCGCGATCAAATTCGCACCCATGGCTGTCTGCGCAGATAAGAGTGTCCGCGCCACTCGAACTTCATCATCCTGAATTGGTGATCTACTCGCTTGTCATTGTTTGCCGACGGACTACAATCGTCGAAGCTGACTCAGGAGGTAGAGCCATGGCTATCCCAAAGACTATGCAAGCTGCGGTCGTCGAGAAATTCGGCGCGCCGCTGGTGGTTCGAGAACTTCCCGTCCCCACGCCCGGACCGGGGCAAGCCCTGGTGGAAATCATCGCGAGCGGAGTGTGTCACACCGACCTGCACGCGGCCGATGGTGATTGGCCAGTCAAACCAACCCTTCCGTTCACACCGGGTCATGAAGGCGCGGGCATTGTGGCGGCGCTCGGACCCGGAGTCACGCATTTGAAGGAAGGGGACCGGGTCGGAATTGTGTGGCTGCACAGCGCGTGCGGTCATTGTGAGTTTTGCTTGTCCGGCTGGGAAACGCTGTGCCTGGAACAGAAAAACTCCGGATATTCGGTGAACGGAAGTTTCGCGCAGTACGCAGTGGCGCAGGCCGACTATCTGGGACGAATCCCCAAGAACCTTTCGTTTGTGGACGCGGCCCCGATTCTCTGTGCCGGCGTCACCACCTATAAGGGCCTGAAAGAGACCAACACGCGGCCGGGCGAGTGGGTCGTGATCTCAGGAGTCGGCGGCCTCGGTCACGTAGCCATTCAGTACGCGAAAGCCATGGGACTGCACGTCGCGGCGGTGGATCTGGGGCCGGAAAAAATGGCGCTGGCGAAGAAGCTCGGCGCCGAGATTACGATCGATGCGAGGACACAAGACCCGCCAGCGGAGATTCAAAAGCAGATTGGCGGGGCGCAGGGAATTCTGGTGACGGCAGTTTCCACCGTTGCCTTCAAGCAGGCGATCGGCATGCTGCGTCGTGGCGGGACGTGCGTGCTAAATGGTTTGCCTCCAGGCGAGTTTCCGGTATCTATTTTCGATGTGGTCCTGAACCGATACACCATCCGCGGATCGATTGTGGGCACGCGCCTGGACCTGGAGGAAGCGCTGGCATTCGCCGCTGAAGGCAAAGTAAAGGCGACCATCGAGACGCTGCCGCTCGAGTCTGTCAATGACGTCTTTAACCGGCTCAGGACGGGAAAGGTCAATGGCCGCGTGGTCCTCGGAATCGGAGAGCAAGCTGGGAGAGAAGGCAAGAAGTTTACGCCGGCGGCGTGAGCAAGAGTCTGGATTCACCTTAGACAGTAAAAAGCGGATTCGGAGATTTCGGTCGTTGCCGGCATAAAGAAGGCCACGCCAGAAATGAGCGTGGCTTTTTCCGCTGTGCAGTGCCCTTGAAGAACACCGAAAGGGAGGGTCGTTGGTGAGCACTCAGGTTGAGGTCTCGATTCAACACCATGGCTACGGTCAAAGCGGAAATTAATTCCTGGCCAGAAGTCAGCTTCGAGGAGATCTCCCCGAAGCCCGTTTCTGGGGAGTCGGAACGCCATCAGACGATCGGTTTCATTACTCGTTTTGCGACTGCCCGAATTCCCTTGGCGACATCAGTCCAAGCCGCGTTCCTGTTCTCCCAGTCCGTGACCGGCATTCAAACTGGCAGGTCGCGCAAGCAAGGCATGTACAACGGCGGTATGACCCCTCGCGATAGCCGTAGCGGCGGTGATGCTCCAAGGCAATTTGTTGGATCGCCGATTGCTCCTCCATTTGTTCCTCAACAAACGGGCCGCAATGCGATGCTCAGCAGTGTTTCAGTCTTAAGCTTTCGCTGGAATGGAAAGGGCGACCCGACAAAGAGCCGCTATGGAATTGCTGCAGTATGTTGGGAGCGTGGATGCTGTTAACGATGCCTATTGCTTATCGTAGACCTGCACATTATCGTACGTTCTAACGCCAGCGGCGTTAGTACCCTTCGCGTCGACGGTCTTGACCATTCCGTCCTTTGAAACTGTCGCTTTGAACGTTCCAATTACTTTACCGCCCTTTTCCGCGGTGAATTCAAAGTTGTTGGAGTCGATGCGGTTGGCGGAAACTGTGTCAGCGGCGGATCCGGAACCCATGATGGGATTGTCTTTGCCATCAAATTTGACAGCAAAACTATAGCTGTAGGACTTTCCGGCCGCGCCCACTCCGTCAACCGTATATTTCACTCCATCGCCTTGCGTTTCGACCGTCTCCGTCACGCTCTTTGGTGCCGGACCGGGATCGTATTTCGATTTGGTTAAATTAAGTTTCCAAGTTCCGAGGAGGGGATTGCGAAGGGCAGCAGCTCTTCTAGCAGCCGCTTGCTCAGCGGCGGCCTTTTCAGCAGCAGCCCTTCTACCAGCCGCATCGTCAGCGGCTTGCAGCTCAGCAGCCCTTTCAGCCGCCTTTTTCTCAGCAGCCACCCTTTGATCCTCGGCCGCTTGTTTGGCCGCAGCCTCCGCAGCCCCATGACTGACCTTAGCCTCCTCGGTTTTTTTGTACTCATTCATGCCGACGAAGCCTGCTGCAATAACTATCGCAGCCACTGCGGCCACGACTATGCCGCGCCCGATTTTCTTCGTCGGTCGCGTAGGGGCCGCCGAACTCGTACCGCCAACTCCCTCCGAGGTACGTACCGTGCTTTTGGCCGATGGCCGGTCGAGCACCATGTCGGTTCCTGTGGCGCCTGGCTCCTCTCCCGCACGGCTCACGACGTGGGGCCGCAGTGCCTTGATCAGTACTTGAACATCGGAATCCCAGCGAGCGTGCGTCAGTTCGACGGCATTGCGATAGGCCAAATCTTTGAGGTCCTCGGGGAGTTGTTCCGACCGCGGCATTCGTCCCCCGTGAACCAAAACTGGAATAACGGGAATGTCCCGCCTCAGCGCGGAAGCGGTCTCGAGGCGCACAAAATCCACGGGATCGTCAAGGCGACGTCGCCCGGCATCATCCTTGGCATCGATCCAACCCTTACCCATCACCGCCAGCAGAACCCCACAAGACGCCACGTTCTGATCAATGACCTTGCGGAAGTCCCGTCCGGGCTCGATGCCGGCCACATCCATGAATACTCTGTCCGTGCCGAACTCGCTGGTGAGATCATCGAACAGGCGACCCGCCTCGCCTTCGGCGTCGTCCCTTCGATAACTGAGAAAGATGGCACGCACGTTAAACCTCCTCAGGGTTGTCCGCGTCTTGCCGTGGCGTAAATAACAACTTGGAGCCGATTCGCGAATAAAGCCGCGGGGGACGGAGCGAAGCAGGCAAATGTTAGTCCCGGCTGCGGTGTGCGTCAACCGGAGCCGATAATGAAGTCTGCTTTCGACCCAGAACCTATCTCAACCATCAAGCGGCCATTGCTCGGTTTGTACCACGGTGGCGTCCGCCGCCGGGCCTCGTTCTGACGGGCCATCCACAGAGTTATGCCGGACCCGAAGTCGGCTTCGTGGCCACGACCCCGTTCAGGTGTCTTCCATTCCGAGGTTGTCATTCACCGCGTGGCGGAGTTTCTGCTTGCAGCCAAGATAGCGCTCAGTCGTCTCCACCGACGCATGCCCCAGCAGAAACTGGATCTGGTCTAGCTCACGTCCCGCCATATGGCACAATCGCGCGCAGGTCCTGCGTTCATGCCGCATTCGGCATGACCGCCGAACTTGTGCCCGACTCTGCCACGCTTCCGGGGGAGAGTTGGAACAGATTCAGTTTCTATTCGGACACATCTCGGTTCAGACCTGTGGTTCGCCAAAATCCTATCCGTCCCACGAAATCAACAGGTTGTCAGTGCGTCCACAAGCTCCTATCTGGTATGAACATGGCCCATGTTCCGCCTCTGGCTGGGTCTGGTCTTGCGCTGCTTTTGTTCCCGTAGAGCTCCTCACCGAGAACTTGGCACTGCGGCAGCAGTTGAGCGTCTTCAAGCGCAGACATCCGCGTCCGAAGCTCACAGCGGCTGACAGACTCTTCTGGCTGCTAGCTCGCCGCCTTTGGTCCTCCTGGAAGGGAGCACTCATTTTGGTCAACCCGGAGACCGTTGTGCAGTGGCACCGGGCTGGGTTCCGCTGGTACTGGAGCATGCTCTCGCGGGTGCGAAAGACGCCCGGTAGAAAGAAGATCTCGAAGGAGATTCGAGAGCTGATCTTCAAGATGGTCGCAGAGAACCCCAATTGGGGGGCTCCCCGCGTTCATGGTGAGCTTTTGATGGTGGGTTTCGATGTTTCGGAACGAACCGTTTCACGTTGGATGAGACGTGCACCCAGAGACAGCGAAGCGGCGCAACGCTGGCGAACCTTTCTGCATAACCACCGCGAAGCGATTGCCGCGGTGGATTTCTTCGCAGTGCCGACCGTCACCTTTGGCCTTTTGTATTGCTTCTTCTATCATTGCCCATGATCGCAGGCGTATCTTGCACTTCAATGTCACCCGGCATCCAACCAGTATCTGGACAGCTCAGCAACTCCGAGATGCCTTCCCATATGCCGACGTCCCCAGATTCGTGGTGTTTGATCACGACGCCAAATATGGACTCGAAGTGCCAGCCACGATTCGCGCAATGAGCATTTCGCCACTGCGAAGTTCGATTGCATGCCCCTGGCAGAACGGAGTAGCGGAGCGATGGGTGGGAAGCTGCCGCGGTGAGTTGCTCGACCACGTGATTCCGCTCAACGAGCGACACTTAAAGCGACTTCTTTTGCAATACGTGTCGTACTATCACGACGACCGAACTCATTTGGCCTTGCAGAAACAAACGCCGGGTCGAAGAAAGCCTTGCGTGGGCAGCGGCCCGATAGTTTCTGACCCACGTATCGGTGGCCTGCACCACCGCTACTCTCGACTTGCGTAACAACTGCTGAGGTAGTTTGAATCGAGTTATGCGGGGACCGCTATAAGAGGGAGTTGCTGATCGATCTGATGTTTGGTCGAACTGCTGTGACTGTGATCGAGCTCAGCCGGCACATATCTGTGTCGGAGCCATTTGATCCGTCTGTACACCTCAGTTTCGATTTTGGCAAGGCACAACCACATCCAGGCGACAATGGTTTCTTTCTCCGCATCCGACGGCGAGAGCAGCTCTGATACGGCGTCATTGACCCACGTATAGGTAGCGCGGCCAACAGCGAAATGACCGGTTGGCACGGGGAGGACCAGTGGTCTGGTGTGTTCACACCACAAAAAAGCCAAAAGCGCTGCGAGAGCGAGGCTTCCTATCGCACCTAGAGCAACCGAGATTTTGAGAAAGCGCCTCAGCATGCGAAGCGCAGACTACATGAAGTACTTTATTTTGTAAAGCAAAATCGGGATCGATTCTACGACTCCGCATGGCAAAGAGGATTCTATTCGGCCGTGAGTCCGCCAAATCAGGCTTGGGGATAGGCGAATTATATGGTAGGATTTTCCTACCGATGGCAACTCATAATCCCACGCTCGAATACCTGACTACGACCAAGATCGGCGAAAAAGGCCAGCTTACGGTTCCCAAACAGTTCCGGGAGGATCTTGGCTTGGGGAACGGTGCGCCCTTTGCGGTTCTGCGCCTGGGGGATGGCCTCATTCTGCTGCCCGAGCAACAGCGTTTCGAGCAGCTCTGCCAGCAGGTGAGCTCGAGCCTGACTACTGCGGGGCTGAGCCCCGACGACCTCCTAGCGACGCTCCCTGAGGCCCGCAATCGTGTCTACGCACGCCGCTACGGAGCGAGAACTTCCGCAAGGGCTGCGCGACGCCGTGCTCGAACCCACCGCGGGAAGTGACTGGCCAGCACAGAATCCGCCTTTTCTTGGACTCAAACGTCCTGACCGGAGGAATTGTCTCTCCCTGGGGACTGGACAAGGCCACGCTGTCACTTTGCGCAGCAAGGGTCTGTCGGCTGGTTCTAGCAGAGGTAGTCCGCGATGAAGTCGAAGAGAACCTGCTTCTTCACGCAGAACGCCTGTCGTCCCTCGATGCCGACCAGGTGATTGGAGATTACCGACGCCTCATCAGACTCACCAACCCCGAGGTTATTCCCTACCCCGACAGGGATCTGGTTCGATCAAGTCGGCACATGATCCGCCACGCGGCAAACGTACCTGTACTCCTCTCTGCAATAGCCAGCAAACCGGACTGGCTGCTAACCCACAATACCAAGCACTTCACGAAGACCGTCGCTCAGCGAACATCGCTTCGCATCGCAACACCCGCAGACTTCTTCCGTGCCCTGTCGGCCCTATTTAAGTGATCTCGTAGCAATCGGCGTTGATGGGGACTCGGAGTTGAGAGTGAGGAACAAGTGATGTCACCCGCTGGTTCCACATCTGCACCACATCACCTCGGGATCGTGATGTCCGCAAAAGGCCGTTTTGTGGAGTGCATCAACTGCCGACTACGGCTGGAATTTCTTGGTGGAAGTGGGAAACCGACCAGAAGTGCACCTTGACGCGCATACCTGTAGAACACGCCTCTGATGAAATCCGAGCGCGAAAGCCGCGGGAAATTGGGTGGGAACGAGGTTTTATCCGAAACCGCAATACGAAAATATGCTCCTAAGAGTTTGCGTTCATCCAATGGCAGGTCGTCGTCGAAGAAACCGCCCTCTTCCTCGAGCTGTGGTTCGCCAAAATTAGATGGCTCGAACGGCGTTGACTTTTCAATGGATTAGCAGGGACAATCGGGCGACACGCTCGCCCTCTTGCTTGGGATATTTCGATTGATTTGGCTGTTCGGAAAAGGACAGCACGCGGTCGTGCTGGAAGCGGTCGTGCTGGAAAATGTCGCTCTTCGACAGCAGATTGCCGTTTACAAACGGAAGCAAAAACATTCCCGATTAGCCCGACGGGACCGCTGGTTCTGGATTGTGCTGTCCGTTACATGGAAGGACTGGCGGCGAGCCTTGTGCATCGTTCATCCTGACACGGTGGTGTGTTTGGCAACGAGAGCGTTTCCATCGGTTCTGGGCAAACCTGTCGAAGAGGTCGGCAACAGCGGGACGACCACCGGTCAGCCCTGAGGTCCGGACGTTGATTCGGACTTTGGCACAATCAAATCCCTTGTGGCGTGCACCACGCATTCACGGAGAGCTGCAGAAACTGGGAATCGAGGTTTCGGAACGGACGGTATCCCGCTTGTTGCGGACGATCAGGCGGCCGCCGGCGCAGACCTGGAAGACCTTCCTCCGGAATCACATTAGCGATATCGTCGCCATTGATTTCTTCACCGTGCCGACGGTTCGTCTGAGGGTTCTGTTCGTCTTTCTTGTCATCGAGCACGGCCGCGGCTTTCGCTCTCGTATTCAAATGCTCGGAGTAAGCGAAGTCGTCACTGCACCGCGGAGTCCCTGGCAAAATGCTTTCGTCGAGAGGCTGATCGGATCGATTCGGCGGGAATGTTTGGACCACGTGATCATCCTCAACCAACGGCACCTCCGTCGCCTGCTGAAGATCTATCTTATGTACTACCACCGCTCACGAACGCACTTGGCGCTGGCGAAGGACACTCCCGAACCGCGCGCGATCATGCGACACGGCGCACTCATCGCAATTCCGCAGGTAGGCGGGTTGCACCATCGCAATGAGAGGCGCGCCGCGTAAGGGCTGGGGAGAACATGCCCACGCTGAAACGGTCCGCCACTGTTGTCACGCCCAAACAGCCCCTCCTGGATTGGCTACACACCACCGACGCAATGAGCGCTGAACTCACGCTGCTCGAATTGATTCGGGACCCGACGATCTACCTGATCCCAGAATGTGATACTGACGAGGATGTAGTCGAAGTTCTACGCGACTTGTGCGAAGAGATCTTCAAGGAGCAGCTGGCGGGTTGGTATGGGGATGAATCAGCCTGGCCGCAAGACCGGAGCTTCGACGAATTCCGACGCTGGTTCGATTATCAGCACCATTCCATGATGATTGATTTGTGCGATGAACCGCTGATCCGCGACGTTGACTGAAAATACTGCGAGCGAATGCGGGCTCCGACAGGCCGCGATCTAATTTTGGCGAACGACAGGGGCAATTTGAAGGAATCGCCGTAAGAAACCGAACGCTTTGTCTCCTCGTGCGGTCAGATCTATCCAATCTCACGGGTCGAGCCCGTGCTTGCCGATTCCAGTTCTATCGTTTCGGACGCACCGAAAGTACGACGTCAAAATGGTCACCGCTCTTCACGACGTTGAGACCCACGAGCGAGGTTACCTTCTTGCTCGAGAAATATGCAACGTACATATTCAAGCGGTTTCCTTCCCACTCGGGCAAAGTAGCCCGCGTCAACTCAATCAGATCCTCGAATTTGTTCGCGGCCTCAACCTCCGAGTCGGTGCGATAGAGGACGCACTCAATCACTGGTTCCTGGGGATAGCCTGAACCGCGGCAGCTTACCGCGCCCGGGAGGCTTACGGACGGGGTCCAATCCATCCACTCTTTTGCGCCTAGCGTTTGGAATCCGGACGGAGCTTCGGAAACGTACCGGAGTAGTGTGGTGCGAAACGAGTCCTGGAACGAGCCTTTTGGCGCCGGCTGGGAATTCCCCGTCGCAGGGCTCGTGTTCGATTGAGCAGGCGGGTCTGTCGTGACCCGCTCCGGCTTTTGCGTATCGACGGCGAGCTTGAAATTCTCCGAAACACGCCAATGGCCGAACGCTGTCCAAGTGAGGAGGCCGGTGACTATGGCGGCGACCCCGGCCAAAAGGAACAAACGGCGGGACCTGTCATGGGGCACAGGCACCGGGATGGTCTCAGGGTTCTGTTTCGCGTCTCCAATCTCCACCAAAAGAGACTTTAGTGGTTCGTCGTAGGTGGTCCGGAAATCGACATACTGGATCCGATTCAACCGGTACGGTACTTCACAATCCTGATGCAGCACCGGAATAATAGGTTTTTTCTTCGACAGAGCATACCCAATCTCGTCGAGCACGTTCTGTGAAGAGACCGATTTAGGCGAGAGCACGGCCAGCATCCGTCCGCACTCCAAGAGTCCGCGCTCGATCGCCTCGTCCCAGTCCTCACCGGGATGAATATCGAGTTGGTCCAGCCAAATCGACGCCCCGGCGGTGCGCAAGTCTTGGCACAGCCGCAATACGAAGTCCGTATCCGCGCGCGAGTAGCTGACAAACGCTTTCGCTGGATCTACCATGGTGCCTTCTACCGCTACATCTTTTGGCAAACACGCGAGAATAGTGCTGTTTCGCCACCCACCCCTTTGGGCCAGCGCAAGCCACCCACGATGCCAGCCCTTGCTTGGCTTTTCCTCACCGGGTGCGTCCCCTGCGCGCTTCGCGCTTAAAACACCTGGCTACGAAGAACACGGGTTGACAGGTTTCTAACCTGGAATCTCCTTTTGGCTTGAAAGACGGCACCGACTATACACCTTTCTTACCCGCTCACGTAGTATTAACGGGCTCCAGGGACGCCAGAGTCCGAAGACGATGCTGCGGCTGGCTGGTCACCGCTTGGCAGGTTCTTCGCGGATGGGGATGGAAATGAAAGATTCGTCGTTCGGTCGGGCGCGGTCAATGGAGTACTATTCGGCTCACGGTGGCAGACCCCGAACATCTCGCGAAGCTAAAGGAAGGTGGCGAGGCGGTCAATCGGTGGAGGAACAAATCCTAACGTCCGACCGGACCTCAGCGGAGCAGATCTCGTCGGGGGCGGACCTCCCCGAGGCGAACCTTATCGGGTCGAACCTCGTTAGGGCGAATCTGAGTTAAAGTTGCCAGCAATCAGAACTAGCCGGAACGGGGTCTGGAGCAGGGACGCCGGGGGGTTGAGTCCCCGCTCCAGCGCAGGTGGTTCTGGAGCAGAGTCACTTGAGAAGCTTTCCCCCCTCGTTCGCGAGCAATTCGTCTATCTGTGAAAGCGTGACGACTCGAAACAGCCGCGCCGAGCTCATTCTTTTTGCTGTTTACCGGGTTCCTGCTGCTGAACCGATGCCCACTTGGCGTGCTCCTGCGACACCAGCGACTCTATGCGTTCCGCTAGGAGGGCGTGTGGATCGGGAACATTGACGTAGGGCGCCGCCTTGCCGAGATAGGTATACTTCTCATGCTTCAACGCTTCGCAGGTTGAGCGGTAGTTGATCCAATTCTGCTGGTACTGGTTTAAATGCAGCAGTCCTTCGAGCACCGTGATTAACACACCGAGGCCAGCAGTCACGATGCTGGTGTGCGCAAGCCCGGGAGCTGCCAGGAAAGGGATAACTGCTGCAGCGAGAATCTCGGTAATCTTAATTCGCCTATAAGCCCGCTGGTTCGACATGCTCTTGCGGTCGTACCAGGCGATCTGATCCTCTAGGCGTTCCATGATGGGATCGGGGGCAGGAAGTTGCGCGGCAGAGGTATCATAGCGGGCAAAATTCTACCTTTTCGGGAGATAGATGGACGAGGTTGAGCGCGCGTAGGAGACCCTTAGCCCGACCGACTCCTTTTGCCAAAACGCGCCTCCGATAGAGAGAGCAGCTGTTCCTTGACAAATGAATCTGAGGCGGGACCAATATAATTATCAGCTCATGTGTTATGCAAAGTTTGGCGACGATGCGGTCAAGACGCCTGTCTGTGGCGCGGTACACCTCACCCATGCCTCCGGCAGCGATTGGAGCCTGGATTTCATACGGTCCAAGTTTCGTGCCAGAGGTGAGCGGCATAGGTGGGCGCAATTATAGCTTGTACAGCGACTTGGAAAGGCTGTCACGATTGGGTCTGCTGTGGCCCAACCACAAGTAATCCGTGTGGGCACCCGAGCAAACCAATAAGGACAATTTGGATCTTGCATCCAATTAGTTCGGGCGATCCCTTGGTCTGGGGCACCCACTTTGGGGCACCCATAAGAAAATGACTGAGATGAATGAGCAGGAATTACATGAGTTTATCCGGTTGAAGCACCACTCACATGGATTGAAAAATCAACACTTTGGCTAATTTCCGTTGTTTCGGGACCAGGGGGTCGGAGGTTCAAATCCTCTCTCCCCGACCATTCTTGATTTTTTGCCCTATCGGAAATCAGATCGTACGGGTATCTGTAAACCGGCCAGAGGCTTGCGCCATCGGTATCGCAGTTCAAAAGGACACGTTTCAGCAATTGGGCCCGTTGTTCGTGATTCCTCGTAAGATAAAGAGAATGCGACTGGTTGGCCAGTTCAAGAATTTCCTTCACAGTGAACATGCTCTCATCGGTGATCGGTACCTTAAGACGCGACACCTCTGATTCCAATCTGCGCTCCTGTTCGCGCCATTCGTTCATCTTGCGTGACCAGAAATCATCGTCAATCTTCCCATCCAACTTGTCGTCGTACATCTGATCCATTCGCGCTCGAATGACTGCGATCCGTTGCTGTGTAGCATCCATACGCTTCTGCCGCTCAGAGTCTGCACGGGCACGATCAGAATCCAACGATGACAGGATCGTATCGGTAACCTCCTCCGGTACATAGATATCCTTGAGCACATCTCCCATTCGATCTGAAACATCTTGCTCCCGCATGTACGGAAGCGAACACTTGCCGCGCCCTTGAGAGCAGCGGTAATACACGTACTTGCCTTTCTGTCGCTCGGCGGTCACTGTGCAACCATCATGCGCACACTTCAGCAAACCAGCAAAGGCGAATGCGTGATTACGATGTTTTGGCTTATTCCGTCCAACGAATACGTCCTGAACCTGATCAAAGACCTGCGCCGAAATCAAAGGCTCATGTGAACCCTTGAACCGGCCCCAGGTCGATTAGTGTAAATCGTCTTTTAACGTCTGCTGGTATGTCCTCACTGATGATGTTGCTCGAAGGATAGATTTCGGGAGAAGAAGGGGGCGCCGTTAGTTTCGATGCGATTCGGCGATGTGATTGATGTGGTCGCCGTCGTAGATTTCGAATGGATGGGCGATGCCGTAGGTGGTCAGGACTCTGTCGAGAAGCTGCGCGCCGATAGCAACGTTGGGGTCCTTGTTTCCGACATCGAGGCCGATGGCCTTGAGTTGACGCAGATTTCCGACGTATTGATCGCTCATGGTAGAGCGGTTCTAGTGCCTACCAATCCACTGCAAAGAAACTTGAGGTGAGGCGCTGCCCTCATCGGCAGGTTTGTGGCCCTGTAACCAGGGTGAGTCCACCTTCGCCGGTTGATATTTGAGGAAACCCAATTGTCGCGCCGCCGTCGAAAGGATCGATCCTGGCATTGTGGCGCAGGGGCGGTTTTGAATCATAGCCGCCGAAGTTGATCCAGCTGGGCATCCCGGAAGCATTGAAGAAGCTGACGGAAAAGTAGTTGGCGGGGCCGTACCACTCATTGACCGGTTTATATACGCGTGGTCCGCGGCGATGCGTAAAGTCGTTGAACGGGCCGGCGAACGCTCCGCTCGCGACGCCGGGCGCTGTCACGACGATTTTCGTTAGACGCCCCATCTTTACCGCTTTCTCCAACTTGTCGAGGGGAATTCCGAGGGTGAAGTTGAATCCCGTGTATCTGTAGGTTGCACATTTGCCTTCAAGGAGGTCTTTGATTTCAAACATCATGATGTCGGCGCCGATGCTCACGCCGGGAAAGATCGGGATTGGGGGAGAGAGTGACAACGCATAAATTGCACGCATCTGAAAGAAATGAAGGCGGGGCGGTGAAGGCGGCGGAGGCACCTTGCTGTGCCGGATGATGATGTTGACGTCCACCGCGCGGAAAATTGCGCCCTGAGCCTCCCGGATGGCGGACAGGCGCGGAGGATGCTTCTCCATGCCTTCGGCGGGTCCGTAGCCCTGGGTTTGCGGATCGTTCCACTGTACATTCGGAAGCCGCATCAGACCAGCCGCCTCGCACTCCTTATAAACCGCCGTCGCACGGCGCAGGCCGAGGGCCAGGTTGTAGTCCTTGGAACCGGTGAAGCTGCACGTCCCCGTAATGTCAATAAATGCAGTATCTGTTGTCGGTACCTTTTTCAGGCGATCATGCAGTTCGTTCGAAACAAATGTCTTGTGCCTGTGGAGTAGAGTGCTGCCATTTACTGCGAAGCCGAATAAGACACAGTTCGGAAAA
Organism: uncultured Acidobacteriota bacterium; assembly: GCA_963836945.1. Classification (GTDB taxonomy): domain Bacteria; phylum Acidobacteriota; class Terriglobia; order Terriglobales; family Acidobacteriaceae; genus Sulfotelmatobacter. The sequence goes on along the minus strand of CAWILL010000007.1, from coordinate 347,987 downwards.
TCCGCTGCATCCGTTTCGTTCAAATTGTCGATCACTGGATCTTCTTTGGGTTTCATGGGACCTGCTCATGAGCCTGCTAAGGCTGACACTCGATTGGGAGGCGACGGCGCGAGACGCGATTCTACAACAGCTAAATAACGAGGGTCAAAAATGGATCAATCTGATTGCCAGTGGCTAGAATCGGGGTCTCAGACGTAGAGCCCAGCTAAGCTAAGCAAATCTAAAGAAGCTATCACGTTGTCTGCTGCGGCAGGACCGGGGCGGAGGTTCAGCACTTGTTTCAAAATGGCAGGCGTCAACGCGGAAAGTTCAAAAAGCACCCTCTTGGACCGAACCAAGAATTTCAACTCAGCCTCAAACCACTGAAAGCCCTGGCTCGAAATTCTTGACGCATATCAGAAAAGTTCGAAAATCGTCCTCTAGGGCCGACCAATCGTTTCAATCACGTACATCGTGAGCTCGGGTGCGGCTTTTGTTGATGCCCCAGACCAGTTTTCGAGTTCGATGGACTTAAACAGCGTCGACCTTTGCGCAGCACAGCATCGCGGCATCTCATAAGCGATGACCTACACGCGAGTGAGCTGGGGAAGGACGTCAAAGTGCGTGTCACGGGCAAATAGGACGAGCGAATGCTGCAGGACCAGGGCTGCGATCCACATATCGTTCGTCGGGATCGGGGTGCCTTGCTTACGTAGTTGCCGGTAAATAGCGGCGTAGTGATGCGTCGTCTGCTCGTCGGCATAGAGCACGCTGACACCGGACTTCAGGAGAAAACGGCGCAGGACGGCCTCGTTGCGCGGTCCCTGGCTCCCTACGGCAAATCCGGCGCGCAACTCTCCCAGCACGATGAACGGCAACCAGACTTCGTCGGCGAGCTCGACCGTCTCGACAACTGATACATCGCCCCGGCACAGGTCGGTGTAACGGTTTGTGTCGAGCGCCAGCTTCACTTCCACATCTTTTCGTCAATGGTGTCCTGAGCGTCCAAGGCACTCTCAAAGGCGGGATCTTTGCGCCAGGTGCCAGCGATATCGTTGAGATCGCGCTGTCGACAGCGCTCCCCGGTAATGCCAGCACCACGGGCCAGGGCTTCAATCGCCATTTCGTTTAGGCTTTTGCCCTGCTCACGGGCAGCCCGGCGAAGAGCCTCGTCCAAATTATCCGGCACGTTGCGGATGGTATATTGCATGCAGATATTGTAGGCATTGCAGGCTCAGGACGCAAGCATAAAGAGTGTTGGTTCGACCATAACGCTGATTGATTCCCGAGCGAACCCGCCTCATGCCGTAAACCACGGAAAATCAGCTCAGAGTCATCAGTGCAGCCGCAGAAGAGTTCTAAAATCGTCTGCTCAAGCCGACCAACAGTTTCCTGCCTCATCTTCAGCAACTTGCGAGCATACCCATCCTTCACTTTGGAACCGGACTTCAAGGTCAATGAGTCCCAAACGCACTGTTTTTCGTCAGTTATCGGGGCCTACCTTCAGCGTGACGCGATAAAAAAGCCGTCCAGATCATTGGGCGGCCTCGGTCGTTCTAGCCTATTTGGTCAGTTACGGCCGCTGCGACTGGCGCCACCCGGGAAGTGCTGATTTGCCCTGGCAGTCTCGCCTACGAACCACATTCGGGAACCTGCGCTCCAGTTTTATAAGCAAGAACTTGGAGGAGCCTACGGCTTATATCCACTCCACATGAGTGCACCCTGGCACTGGTTGCCCGCGATGTTGTAGCAACTTAGTTCCACGGTGAGCTTCCCGGTGCTCAGGATGCCGCTGCCGAGATCCACTCCGGCATGGAAAGTGGTGCTGTTCACGATCTCGTAGACGTAGGTCTTCCCGTTGGCGAAGTCGTGTATGAAAAGGGAAGCCGAATTTGGAAAGTTTTCCCCAAGGCTGAAGGTGACGTGCGCGTCGGTCAACACGACTCCATTGGGCACAGTCAGGCTGGGATCCGTTCCCGACGGCTTCGTCACGCTGAAGAACATCCCGTCGTTGACAAGCGTCTTCTGCACGCTGACCGAGCCCCGAATCGGCAACGGCGTGTTGGTGACTACAACGGGCGTGCTGGTGACTGCAGGGTTAGCCTCCCCGTTTTGCGCGGCTTGGCCCGCAGGGCTCGCTAGAAGCCCGAGTGCGGTGCCAAGAATAGTGATTGCAATACCGGTCAGGATCAGGTGTTTGCTGTAACGCTTCATAGAAGTTCTCCTCTCGCATGCAGGCTCCTCGGCTCGGAACCGGGGCCCCGTTTGTCGGATTCTCTTTAATGGTGAAGCGGCGGGCCGAGACGTTTCTTTGCCTGGTCCGCTCGGAAACCTGAACAGGGACATCTTTGGGATTAACGTAGATTTCGGTATTGCCATTGCCGTCTGACAAGGCGCGCGGCGATGATCACTTCCTGTGCTATCACCGAGTCCCTTCACCTCATCGACTTCGAGGGGGGAACCAAGATTCAGACTGTAAACTGCTGAAAAATAGACTCAGAGCCGCCTGGCATCAGCAGAAAAGTTCGAAAATCGTCCTCCAGGGCCGACCCATTTCATCAATTGTCCGTTCCGGAGACATGGGTAACAGAACGTTCCGGAGACATAGGTTACAACCAAGCAATTCATTGAAATAGCGGCGACGCCAACACCGCGCGCAACACTTGCTCCTACCCCTTTTATAAACGCCATTCTCGTATCTGCCACTCTCGCCGTAGACCTATTCCATACGGAATTGAAGATGCTAGTCTTCTGGGCATGCTTTCCTCGCAAATTCTGCGGTGCTCGCTCTTCATGCTGATCGCTCCTGCGTTAGGCCAGAACGCGGTTGATTTGAAGCCAACTCCACAGCAGTTGGAGTGGCAAGACTTGGAGATGGGCGCGATCATCCATTTTGGTCCGAACACTTTTATGGATCGCGAATGGGGAGACGGCACCGCCGATCCGAAGGTTTTTAATCCGACACAGTTTGATCCGGACCAGTGGATGCAAGCACTGCGAGCCGCCGGGATCCGATATGTGATCCTCGTGGCCAAACATCATGATGGATTCTGTCTCTGGCCTACTGCGCAGACCGATTACAGCGTGAAGAGCAGCCCGTTCGAGAACGGGAGAGGCGACGTAGTTGGCAAGGTGGAAGCTGCCGCGAGGAAGTATGGGATGAAGTTTGGGGTGTATCTGTCTCCGTGGGATCGGCACGAGCCGCGCTACAGCAACTCCGCTGAGTACGACAAGTACTATACGGCCGAACTCGATGAACTGGCGCAAGGGTATGGGCAACTCGAGGAGTTCTGGCTCGACGGAGCTGGCAGCGGGGGGCATGTCTACAACTTTCCCCGCGTTGTCGAGGAGTTGCGCATGTTGCAGCCGAACACGCTCGTATTCGCGGACATGGCGCTTTTTGAGTATGGCGATATTCGCTGGGTCGGGAACGAAGACGGAGTCGTCCCGTACGAGAACTGGAACGTTATCGACCGGCACGGCTATCTGCGTTGGCGGCCGGTTGAGGCGGATACACCGCTGCGAAAGAATCACTGGTTCTGGCATCCCAATGACGAGGCCAGTCTGAAAAGTTTGCCGGAACTGATGACCACGTACGAACAAACGGTTGGGCGGGGTGGTCAACTTGTTCTCGGCATCGCGCCCGACCAACGCGGGTTAATTCCCGATGCCGATGTCCAGCGGCTAAAGGAATTTGGCGAGGCGGTGCGCTCGCGATATGGCACGAATCTTGTCGCGAAACATCTGACGACTGGGGCGGAAGAGGAGCTCGCGCTCGACGGCGATCCAGACACTTTTTGGTCGGCGCCGGCGGGTTCGCATCATGCCGTTCTCGAAGCTCGGTTCGATCATCCTGTCACGTTCGATCGCGCATTGACGATGGAATGGCTGAACAATGGACAGCGGATTCAGCTTTACGCGATCGAGGTTTTTCAGGAAGGGAAGTGGAGCGCGGTTGCCCGAGGTCAGGCGATCGGGCATAAGCGAATCGATCTCTTCGCGCCGGTCACCGCGTCACGCGTGCGTTTGCACATTCTGTCTTCGTCGGCGGAGGTGCGCATCCGTGAGTTCCAGATTTTCAATTCGAAGGACGCTTCTTCCGAATACCGCAGGAAGTGAAGAACCTAAACGCGGCGCACGTCGATCCCACGCTCTACAAAGGGCGCAATCACCTTATCGGTAGCGTCGGTGTCGGTAATCATCATGTTGACGTTGGCGATGGGGCAGATCAACGACGGGGTGACCATGCCGATCTTGGTGGAGTCGGTCACCACAACAATGTGCTTCGATTGCTGGATCATAGTACGAAAAGTCAGTGCCTCTTCGGGTTCGATTACGGTGATTCCGCGAGCCAGGTCGATTCCGCAGACACTCACGAACACGCGGTCCATATAAACGTCTTTCAGTGAGTCAATGGCGGCGTGCCCGACCAGCGAGAATGAGCCGGCCCATTGCACGAAACCTCCAGTTACGAATGTTCGCAGGCCCGGACAATTGCTTAATTCCATTGCGATATTGATTGCATTGGTAATTACGCGGATGTTGTGACGATTGCGGAGATTGCGCGCGACGTGAGTCGTCGTCGTGCCAGCGGTGAAGCCTACGGTTTCGTTTTCCTGAATCAGTTCGGCTGCATGAAGACCAATCCGCCGCTTCTGAGGCGTGCGATGCTGCTCGCGATTTTGAAATAGAGAGTCGTAGCGGAACGGCTCGTAGAGCAACGGCTCAACCAGAGTGACGCCGCCGTGGGTTCTTCGGACCAGGCCTTTTGATTCCAGCTTGGTCAGATCCCGCCGCACGCTCGCAGCTGACGCACCCAGCCGTCGGATTAGAACGTCCAGCGACAGATCGCCCTCTTGTCGCAATTCCCGCAAGATCTTGTCCGCGCGATTTCGTGCGTTCATGTGGAGCGTCCGCTCATGCTGATCCATTCGTCAGTAGGACGATCTGAAATTGCTTGGCACCGCAAGACCCCAGAGTTTAACTCATCTGAGTTGGAGTAGGGGCCCTCGGGCACATTCAATGTGCAAGAATTTAGCCTAATTGGGCAACTGCTTGAGCGAGTCAGGCATTTTCAATCAAAGTTTTCTTGACATTCTGCATTATCCGGTGCGATAAGAGAGTCCCCGATTTGGGAATTTCCTTCCAGGCGGGCACTTCCGTTAAGGAGTCTCTAATGAACGTCCCCCACCGCTCGTTAACGATGTTTGTCGCAATCGCAGCTCTTTCGTTCTTCATTCCCAACTTCGTAGTCGCCCAAAGCACAAACCGTCAAATCGGAACCCAATTCGAGGTGACGGCTGATCCGACAGTACCGCGGCCGTCTCAACAACCCTGCGTGGTTCCTCTGTTCGCCGCGTACCGGTTTGCGTTCTTTTCTGACACGACGCAAACATTTCAGTTCACACCTCCCAGCGGTTGCTCCGGCCCGTGGAAGAAAGTCGTGTTTGAGGTTAATTTCAGCGAGAACGGGGGAGTGCAGTTTGATCGGACCGCGAGCATTTATCTGGGAAACACGAACGTTTATTTTGGAACAACGCCCGAGCCCCTTGCCGTCCTGACGAACACCTGGCACGTCGAACGCGATATCACCGATTACTCTGCTTTGCTGACGATGCCACAGACAGGCACGATCGTCCTCGGGAATTGCACCACCGATTGTCCTCCGCCGTACAACACGCGCCTCAATGGAATTTTCACCGTAAGCGCAGACCTGGAGTTTTATCCCGCAGGCCACGATTCTGAAGACCGAGCCCGTACCCCAGACATGGTTTTGCCCTTGCAACAAACCAATAGTGGCGGGGGAATCAATCTCCCCGCGTTCTTGTTTAGTCCAACAGATCAGTTCTCGACTACGTTCACCCTTCCTACGAACATTGAGAGCTTGTACATGGATGTGGTCTCGCAGAGCCAGTCCGTTGACGAACAGTGGTTTGCGTGCTTTCCCAACGATCTTGCCAGCATTAACGAGGTCTATGGCTGCGGGAACACAGATTTCCGTGAGACCGAGATCACGATCGACGGCCAGCCCGCAGGCATTGCGCCGGTGTCTCCGTGGGTCTACACCGGCTTCCTGCCTGATCAATGGGTGCCGTCACCGGGGGTGCAGACCCTCGATTTCGTTCCGTATCGCGTGAACCTTACTCCCTTTGCCGGGCAGTTGAGCGATGGCAATCCACATACGGTGTCACTCAGCGTTTTCAACGACGACAGCTATTTCGCCGAAACGGCGTCGCTGCTGCTCTTTCTCGACAAAGGATCGGCGCACGTGACGGGTGCAGTATCGAAGAATACGCTGGCTGCTCCCAATCCTGTCGTGACCGAGAATCTGCAGGGCACGTCGACCGTGACCGGGACCATTGGCGTCACGTCGGACCGCCGGTTCACCATCTCCGGATACGTCAACACTTCGCATGGCAGGGTGTCGACCTCGGTTCAGGAGCATCAGTATTTCTCGAGTACTCAAACCATCGATTTCGATACGGTGAACTTTACGGTGCTCGATCAGAACACCGCCGTTCAGAACAAAGTTTCGGCAACCACGACCGTCTCTGGGGGCGATGGAACGGTGGTGAGCCGTGACAATTTCAGCTTCCCTATCAATGTGGATTTCATCTATCCGGTCAGCTCTTCCCGGTTCGGCTTTAATGTGACAACCGGTCAGACGTACCACGACGACACACAAGTCACACGCGGCGGAGAGTTGGCACGGTTCAGTTCCGTTACGAACTCTGGGCAGGCGACCGATGTGTCTCCGGCCAAGAGCAGCCAGGAGTACACACAATTCGATTCGAGCGGCAGCTTCTACGCTTGCCGGATCGCCTCGAAAAACAACACCCTAAGCAAAGTTAGCCATGGATGTACTTCAAACGAGCGTTAGGGTTTCTTGGTGCGGATCTATAGGGGCCCGGTCCTGAGGGACCGGGCCCCCACTTGCTTGGCGGGATCGCGCCTCAAAGGGGTTGAAATCGCAAGCTCTCATAACCCGGCATGTGTCCATCTCGGCGCACTTAACGACGGATATTGACTGTTAATGTCTATAAAATGATCGAAATAGCCTAAAACGATCATTTTCTGCTTGACAGTCGTCACGCTTAACAATTAGCGTCCCGGAAAAGATTCAGCGAGAACTCGTCTCGACCACGCCGATCGGTAGAAGGCCGTCGGCGACTGGAGGTATTTCACCATGAGAAGTCTCCGTAACTGCATTGGCGTCCTGCTGGCCGCAGCACTGTCGTTCACCTACGTTGCGGCACAAACCGTTACAGGTTCCATTACCGGGCAAGTCACAGATCCTAGCGGCGCCGTGGTGGCGGGAGCGACCGTTACCGCTGAAAACGTCGCTACCTCGGTTAGGACCACAGCGACGACGAATGGCGCCGGGGTGTACACGCTTCGGTTTCTGCCGGTCGGAAGCTACAAGCTCACCGTTGACGCGAAGGGCTTCGCTTCCACGAATGTCTCCCCCTTCTCACTAGAGATTGACCAGACTGCAAAAATCGATATCGCGCTGAAGATCAGTTCAGCCGAGACGGTGGTAGTACAGGGCGAGGCTCATCCGATTCTCAATACAACCGATGCGACGCTGGGAAATACCCTATCCACTACCGAGATAGCCAACATCCCGCTGAATGGGCGGAATTTCTCCTCCTTAACGCTGTACCAGCCTGGAGCGATCGCCACCGACCCGACGGGCCTGACCGGGAACAATGCCATCGAGAGGAACACCTATAACAGCGGTGTCGTGGCTATTAATGGCAATCGCCAGCAAGCCAACAATTACATGGTGGAAGGGGCGGATAACAACGAACCCCAGAACAATCTCATCGGCTATAACCCGGCCCCGGATGCGATCGCCGAATTCCGAGTTGTTGCAGCCAATGCGAACGCTACCTACGGAAATGCCAACGGCGGAGCAGTTATCACGATTCTGAAATCCGGGACGAACAACTTTCACGGCTCAGCGTATGACCTGCTTGAGAACCAGAATCTCGATGCCAACTCTTGGGGGAATGGACTCGGCCGTTGCGACGCATGCCAGCCGGCGACCCCTGCCAGTCCGATAACGAAGTACACACAGAACATCTTTGGCGGGACTTTCGGCGGGCCGATTCTGCGCAATAAGCTCTTCTTCTTCGTGGACTACGAGGGCATTCGCAGACATACCGCCCAGCCCTTACAGCAGGCCAGCGTTCTCACTCCAGCCATGCTCAGTGGGGATTTCTCGGCCTTTAGCACTCAACTCTATGACTCTCAGAACAACTTTGCGCCCTACCTCGGAAATCAGATTCCGGTGGTAAATCCGGTTGCCCAGTACCTCGCCGCTCACCCAGAGATCTATCCAGCCCCGAACAGAACGCCGATTGACGGACTGATCCAGGATAACTACGTCGGCCCTCAAAATAGCTTCGTGCAAAACAACCAGGAAGACTTCAAGGTCGACTACAATCTGGGCAATTTGGACAAGATCAACGGATTCTATTCTCAGGGTACCGGCAAAGACTTCACCAGCGCTATTCTTCCGGTCTTCTTCCCAGCGCACAACAACTATCCCACGAAGATTGCCGGCGCCAGTTGGGTACACACGTTCTCGCCCACGATCGTGAACGAAGCGCGTTTTGGTTTTACGCGTGTACGCTGGAACAATGGTGTGCCCAGCGACCCCACAGGCCTCTTCGGTTTGACCGGAAACCAGAAAGTTGGCATTCCGTTCGGCACCCAGAAATATGTCGGCTTCACCGGGCAAAGCATCGGTAACAACGCGAGCTATATCGGGACCAGTGCCAATCCCCAGGTTTTCACTGACAATACATTCAATTACGAGGACACTCTGACCTGGCAACGGGGACGTCACTTTATCTCGATCGGAGGTCAGGCCACCCGGTACCAACAGAATTATCTGAATGCTGGGAACGTTGGATTCCTCGGTACATTCGGCTACACCGGGCAATACACTGGCCTGGCCAGTGGCGGCGGCTACGGTCCTGCCGACTTTGTCCTAGGCCGGATTCAGAACGTTCAACTGGCATCGCCGCTCGGGTTAGTCGGGCAGCGTCAGTGGCGTACCGCGTTGTTCGTCCAGGACGATTTCAAAGTGCTGCCCAAGCTGACGCTCAATTTAGGGCTCCGCTACGAATTTGATCAACCCTGGTATGAGCAGAACAACAAAACCGCCAATGTTCTTCCCGGCGGTATTGTGGAGTACGCCGGTCAGGTCCCTGCGGGGGCGATTGCCGGCTCTGTGGTCTGTCCGACTCACGCTTGTTACGACTGGAACTACAAGCAGATCATGCCCCGCGTGGGCTTCGCGTATGAGGCGACGGATAAGTTCGTGATCCGCGGTGGTTACGGAGCGACCAGTTTCTTTGAGGGATATTCCTTCAATCAGCGTCTGACTTCGAGTCCACCGTTTTCGCTCGCGATCAACAGCAATGCGCCCACTCCATCAACTACCTCCAGTGGAACACCATTCACAGTTGCCGACGCTTTCAGCCAGCCTCTTGGGATTAACAACTCCCTCTACTCGGTTTGGCCGCAGGACGTTCAGCCAGCCTACATTCACCAATTCACATTGGTCACAGAATACGCGCTCAGCAATCAACTTTCCTTGAGCGCGGGATATCACGGTCAGGTTGGACACCACCTCGCCGACTATCGCAACGGCAATCAACTTACCGCTCAGCAGGCGCAGGACCTCAACGGGAACTGCGGAGCTTCAGTCGTTCCCGCGGTTGATCAGACTCCCTACTTCAACCTGGTGGGAGAATGCGGCTCCATTTTGGTGACTGAATCTCAGGCGAGGATGACTTACAACGCCGGTCAGCTGACTTTGCGTCAGCGCACGCATCGCGGTTTGGAATATACCCTGAATTACACCTACGCCAAGTCCCTGACCAACTCGTCGGGGAATTACGCTGTGTCGGGAACAAGTTTCAACGGTCTTTCCGTGCAGAACGGCTATGATCTCGACGCTGACTACGGACCGTCTGCAATGGATATCCGACATAGTCTGAATTTCGTCGGTGTCTATGACCTTCCCTTCGGGCGTGGCCGCACCTACGGAGGCAACGTGAGCCGGTTTGTGGACGCGGCGTTGGGAGGCTGGCGGTTCGCTACCTCTGCCATCCTATATTCCGGATTTCCCGTCACCATTTTCGGTCAAAACAGCAGCAATACAAATAACGGCGGATGGGGATTCAGCCGCGCTAATCAGTATCGTCCGATGATTATTAGCCACCGTACGATCCAGAACTGGTGGGGAACTGATCCCTCAGCACAACCCTGCGTGCCAAGTACCCAGAATCCGACCGGCGCGGACAACGGGATCTGCGCCTATGGAGTGGCGACTTCGAATACATTTGGAACGGCTCATAACAGTACCGAACGTGCTCCAGACTATCGGCAAGTCGACATGTCCCTGTTTAAGGACTTCCATTTGTGGAAAGAGCAGCATGTGCTCGGTTTCCGAGCCGACTTCTTCAACATCTTCAACATTGCCAGCTACGGGAACCCCGACAGTGGTATAAACGACAGTTCATTTGGCTTGATCAGTTCCGTGCGATCGCCGGCGCGACAGATTCAGCTCAGCTTGCATTACATGTTCTAGCACCAGTGTCTCCCTCATGTGCCGGAAGCGCTGGCTTCCGGCAGAATTGGGAATCGTAACCGCTTCGGCTCAAAGACGAGCCGAAAGATCCGGTTGCTGAAACTGGCGTGAATCGTGACCATGCCTGAAACGGTACTGATTGAGGTTTGTGTCGACTCTGTAGCCTCCGCCATTGCGGCGGAGCGCGGCGGGGCTCAACGGATTGAGCTGTGCAGCGATCTGCTGGAAGGTGGAGTGACTCCCAGCGTCGGGCTGCTGGGAGTCGTGCGCTCCAAGCTTTCGATTGCCGTTCATCCCATCATCCGTCCGCGACCTGGCGATTTCTGTTACTCGGAAGCGGAATTCGAGTGCATGGTGAGAGACGTCGAAATTGCCAAGAGCGAAGGAGCGGACGGCGTCGTTCTCGGGATCCTGGAGCAGGAGGGAAACGTTGACGTCGTCCGCACGAGGCAGTTAGTCGAATTGGCGCGGCCGCTCTCGGTCACGTTTCATCGCGCTTTCGACATGTCTGCGGACCTGTTTCGCGCCCTTGAAGATGTATGTGCGACGGGTGCGGACCGGCTCCTTACGTCAGGCGGAGAGCAAGAGTGCCTACAGGGGGTGGACACGGTCGCACGGCTGGTTCCAGCCGCGAACGGCCGGCTCACCATCATGGCTGGCGGCAGGATCGGAAAAAACCAGGCTCCGACGATCGTGGAACAGACCGGCGTGACTGAAATCCACGTGGGGCTCGCCACTCCGGTGAGAAGCCCGATGCTGCATCGGAATTCGCGTTTATCACTCGGCAAAGCCCAAGGGCGGGAATACCATCGGACACAAGTACTGGAAGAAAGTGTGCGCGAGCTTATTCGCGCCATTGCCTCTGGAAGCGAAGCGAAAGTGGACTGAAGGAGCTTCTGCTGATGCTATTGCCAAGCGGCGGCACCTTGAGCCGCTGAACATATGTAGACATCAGGTGTGATTCCAGTCTTCTCTTTATATGCGTGAATGACTTTCTCCTGAAAAGCCTCAACGGAATGGGCGCGAACGAGGGTTATAGTGCAGCCTCCAAATCCTCCACCAGTCATGCGCGACCCATAAACTCCCTCGCATGATGAGGCGATCTCGACCAAGAGATCGAGTTCGGTGCAACTGACTTCGTAGTCTTGCTGCAGGCTGCGGTGCGACTCGTACATCAGGCGCCCAAACTGGTTCAGATCGCTCGCGTGGAGTGCCTTCGCCGCATCGAGTACACGCTGGTTTTCACTGATCACGTGACGGCAGCGGCGATATACCACCTCCGACAATTCAGTTTTGTGGCTCGCGAGATCTGCCATCGTGACATCACGCAGTGCATGGACGGTGGGGGAACTCTTTCGAAAGACTTTGACTCCGGCTTCGCATTCCGCGCGCCGGCGGTTATACTCCCCGTTCGCCAAAACGTGCTTCACCATGCTGTTGCAGATCACCAGTCGGGCATCGTCGGGAATCGAAAGAGATTGGTAGTCAAGCGAACGGCAATCAATCATGAGGGCGTGTCCGGAACTGGCATACACGGCAATAAACTGGTCCATGATGCCGCAACGCGTGCCAACATATTCATGCTCAGCCCGCTGACAGATCTTCACCAGTTCCAGCTGCGGCACTTCAGCCTGGGAAATGGCCAGCAGCGCCAATCCCGTTGCCACTTCCAAGGATGCAGATGAACTCAAGCCCGCTCCCATCGGGACCTGGCCTTGAATGATCAGGTTGGCGCCCGATAGTTGAATACCCCTGCTGTGCAGGACGGCCGCCACTCCACGCACGAAGTCACTCCAATGTTTACGAGGAGGACCAGCCAGCGAATCAAGAGATAAGTCAATCGTCTCGTGAAACTCGGCGGAATGAACATGCAGAATGCGATCAGCGCGAGCGCTGGCCGCGATCCAGGTATAGAATCCGATCGCAGCGGGCATCACGAAACCATCATTGTAGTCCGTGTGTTCGCCGATCAGATTGACACGTCCGGGTGCCCGGAAGATCGACGGACGGGTGTGATACGAACGCTGGAATTCATCCGTCAGGGACTCTGCCGTCGATTCGTAGCTGGTAGGAGAACTAGCCATTCCTTTCCTTCTCGCTTTTCGTGCCGCCTGCGCAACCCAGTGAACCTTCGGCTGCGGAACCGGCCGCACTGGCATGCCCCGAATCTTAGCAGGACTAGCGTCTTGCCCGGTGCACTGAGGGGGAAATCTGTATAGTGGGAACTAGGCCCTACGGTTTCGCCCTCAGTCACTTATCCTGGCAGCACGCCCGTAGCCCACGGCATCAAAGTCTCTATGACGAGTCGAGACCAATGAAAATGAATTTACTCCGGGCGCTCCCGATTGTACTGAGTCTTGTATCCGCACCCTATACGGTGACCGCCCAGGAGAATTCAGTACCAGGATCCTCGACCCAACCTAAGACGCTGACCTTGGAACAGATCCTCGCGAATCTGGAGCAAAGAAACGCGCAGCGGGCCGCCGCGCTGCAGCAATTCGAAGGAAAGCGCACTTACCGAATGCAGTATCGAGGCTTTCCCAGCGACAGAGATGCTGAGATGGTCGTGAAGGTCATCTTCCGTGCTCCGAACTCCAAAGAATTTACCGTCGTGTCGCAGACCGGATCGAAGTTTGTGATCGACCACATCTTTAAGAAGTTGCTGGAAGGCGAGCAGGAAGCACTCAAAGAGGAAAACCGTCATGAGACCGCGCTAACCCGGCAGAACTATGACTTCGAACTGGCGGGATGCGACGCCACACCCGACGGTGCCCAATACGTGCTGAGACTGTTGCCCAAAACGAAGAATAAGTTTCTTTACCGGGGAAAAATCTGGGTAGACGCCCAAGATTTTGCCGTGGTTCGGATCGAGGGCGAGCCCGGCAAGAATCCTTCGATGTGGATCAAAAAAACAGGCATTGCCCACAAGTACATGAAGGTGGATGGTTTCTGGCTCCCGGCGGAGAACCATACCGAAAGCTTCATCCGGCTCGGAGGAAAAGCTACCCTCTCGATTGAGTATCAGGACTACAAGATCATCAAGACGGCCCCCGTCAACGCTGTCCGGACGGTCCGCCCCGGTGGCAGCACAGTGCTGGACGGCGTGGGCGACAGTTCTGCGATCCTGGCGGGCCACATCGATCCGCACGGTAAGCAATGACCGCGTGAATAAGCAATGACCGCGTGAGAACCGCGAATAAGCAATGACCGCGTGAATAAGAGACATTTCCAGTTGCCTGAGGGGAGTCGCAGCCACACCCGCTGTTCCCAGCCTTGACCCTGTACGACACGGGTGTTAGGTTCGCCATACACGTGATTCTGCGGGAGACACTCCTCTGAGCCGGGCGGAGCGGCGGCGTAAACTCGATTTGAGCCGGCGCGACTTCCTTCTCCGCTTCTGCCAAGGCGCTGGCGCAACCCTCATTCCGTCGAGTTTGTGGGGTCGGAAGTTCACTCTGTTCACTTCGCCCGTGCCAGATCCTCAGGCGGAGCGTCCGGGATTCCACCTGCACCCGCGCTATCGTAGCGAGCGGCCTCTCGACTCCATATTGCGGAGAGCGAAGGCTGGCTTCGATACTTTCATCACGGAAAAGTACGCGGATGAACTTGCCGGGACTCTCACGCAGTGGAGCCAGGCCTTATTGCGTTCCCCGCACGATTTCAGCTTTCTCCTCAATAGCTTGGCCGCTGATTTTACGGGAGCATCGCCGGTGGCGTCTGAGTCGCGGCCGGTTCGAACCCAGCCTCCTGTGGAGGTCCGTCAGAACAAATTCACCGCTGAGAGCGTTCTCAACCGAGAAGCGTTTCTCCGCGCTTTCCTGTCTTCTCTACGTGACTTTTCCGAGATCGACGCAGCTGAGTTCCAGATTACTTGGATCAATGCTTCACCTGTCGGTTCATCGTCGGATGTTCCGAGCCGGATCGAAACCCGCATTCGCTACGAAATTTCGGGCACCGGCGAGTCCTTCCATCGTGACCAGCGTGTGGGAAACTGGCAGCTGGTTTGGAAGCGGTCTGACCGAAATGAGTTTCAAGTCGCCACTTGGCGAGTTCTCGACGAGACCCACGCGCGCTCTTCATCCCCGATCTTTGCGGACATAACCGGCGCGGCTCTGGGCCGCAACGTTTCATATGCAGCGCAGATGCTGCATGGCGCCGACTACTGGCGGACTGTAATCGACGGCGCGTGTGGGATCGACGTTTATGGACACAACGGAGTTTCCGTTGCCGACATTGACAACGACGGGTTCGATGAGCTTTACGTTTGTCAGGCCGCCGGATTGCCCAATCGCCTCTACCGCAATCGCGGAGACGGCACTTTTGAAGACATCACTGAATCGTCTGGTCTGGGCATTCTTGACCATACGGTGTGCGCGCTGTTCGCCGACTACAACAACAACGGCCGCCAGGACGTCATTCTCGTGAGCTCCAGTGGCCCTATCCTGTTTGTGAACGAAGGCAGCGGGAAATTCCGGCACCAGCCTGATGCGTTTCAATTCGGCTCCGCGCCACAGGGAACCTTCACCGGGGCGGCGGTCGCGGACTACGATCGCGACGGATGGCTCGACATCTATTTTTGCCTCTACACGTTCTATCAGGGCACTGGCCAATATCGGTACCCACTGCCGTACCATGAGGCAGAAAACGGTCCGCCGAATTTCCTGATGCGGAATAACCGCGACGGCACGTTTCGAGACGTGACGGCCGAGTCCGGGCTCAACAGGAACAACACGCGCTACAGTTTCTGTTGCGGTTGGGGAGATTACAACCGCGACGGTTGGCCCGACCTTTACGTGGTGAACGACTTCGGCAGGAAGAATTTGTACCGGAACAATGGTGACGGAACATTCACGGACGTCGCAGCGGAGTCAGGCGTGGAGGACGTCGGCGCCGGGATGAGTGTCTGTTGGTTCGATCACGATAATGACGGGGCTGAGGATCTGTACGTCGCCAACATGTGGACTGCGGCAGGCCTTCGCACCTCGATGCAGGACATCTTCAAGAAAGATTCGCCGCAAGCGACGCGCGCGGTCTTTCAGAAGCACGCGATGGGGAATTCACTGCTTGCGAACCGAGGGCCAAGCTTTGAGGACATCACAAATTCGTCGGGTACGGGAATGGGCCGCTGGGCATGGTCGAGCGATGCAATCGACTTTGACCATGATGGATTTCTTGACCTCTATATTGCGAACGGAATGGTTTCGGGCACATCGCGCGAGGACCTCAATAGTTTCTTCTGGCGGCAGGTCGTGGCGAATTCTCCAGATGGGGCCGTTTCGAACAAAGAATACGAGCAGGGATGGAATGCGATCAACGAACTGATCCGCTCCGACAGCACCTGGAGCGGCAACGAACGCAACGTTTTCTATGCCAATAATCGTGATGGAACCTTCTCGGATATCTCGGCCGTCGCAGGGTTGGATTTCGTGGAAGACGGGCGATCGTTCGCGCTCGCCGACTTCGATCACGACGGCCGCCTCGAAATTGCTCTAAAGAATCGAAATGCTCCCCAGTTGCGACTGCTGAAGAATGTAATCGAGGATCTTCCCCCCTCGATCTCGTTTCGGCTGCAGGGCACCAAGAGCAACCGCGACGCGATTGGCGCTGCAATCACGATTGAGAGAGGCAAGTTGAAGCAGACTCGGATGCTGCAGGCCGGGTCGGGCTTTCTTTCCCAGCACACTAAGGATGTGTTTTTCGGCCTCGGGGATGAAAAGGGCCCAGTGCGCGCCTCCATTCACTGGCCCAGCGGATTGGTGCAGGAGCTGGACGATCTGCCGATCAATCACCGAATCTGGGTGGAGGAAGGTGCCAAGCCTTCCCGCCTTGCGCCGTTCAAGCTTAGCGGACCGCAGAAGCCTTCGCCGAAGGTGTCCCCCATTGTCGGCGAGGCTCTTCCTGACAAGGTAGAAACCTGGCTCCTTTCTCCGGTCCCGGCGCCGGATTTTTCGTTGCCTGACCTGTCAGGACAGGTTCGTTCCATCTCAGGTTTAAAAGGCAAGCCGCTTCTGCTGAATTTCTGGACTGCAAAGTCGCTGGAATGTCAGGCGCAATTGGCAGCGTTGGAAGAAAACCATTCGCGCTGGGCTGCGCAAAATCGAGGCTTGTTGGCCGTTAGTGTAGATCTTTCCATTCCCTCTGGTCCGCAAGAACCGTCGCCCGCAGAACGCCTCGATGCCTTCCTGCAGCGCCGGCGTTTTTCCTTTCCTGTGATCCGCGGCTCAGCAGACCTCGCCGCGATCTACAACATTGTTTATCGCCAACTTTTCGATCGTCACTGCGACCTTGGTCTGCCGACTTCCTTCCTGATCAATCACGAGGGTTACATCGTGAAGGTGTATCAGGGAACGATCAAGCCGGCACACGTCGAACAGGACTTTCGACAAATGCCGAATTCGGATGCCGATCGCCTCGCCCGGGGATTGCCCTTTCCCAGTCGAACCTACACGCTTGCTGTCGGGCGAAATCATCTCTCCTGGGGCGCGCTCTTCTTTCAACGGGGATACCTTGAGCAAGCGGAGGTTTGGTTCCGGCAAGCTCTGGAAGATGATCCCTCGAGCGCCGAGGCCCTCTATGGAATTGGCAGCGTTTACATGAACCAAAACAAGGACGCACTCGCACGACAGATGTTTGAGAAGTGCGTGAAGCTGAAAGCAAGCTTTCCCGGCACCCTGCCAGATGCTTGGAATAATCTTGGTGTGCTTGCCACCCGGGAAGGCCGGGTCTCGGATTCGATCGAAAAGTTTCAGCAGGCACTCAAGCTCGATCCGCGACACGTGCTCTCACTCGACAACCTTGGCAATGCGTATCGAGCCGGGAAGCAATGGGATGAGGCCCGAAAAGTATTGGAGTCCGCCCTGGAAATTGCTCCCAACGATCCCGAGGCACATTACAGTCTGGGAATGGTGTTTGCGCAGACCGGGGACACGGCGAAGGCTTACGAGCAACTGCAGCGCGCATTGAACGCCCGCCCGGACTACCCCGAGGCTCTCAATAATCTGGGAATTCTCTATTTGATGACTCGACGCCGGGACGAGGCCATTGCCAGCTTTGAGCAATGCATCCGCGTGGCGCCGGGCTTTGACCAGGCGTACCTGAATCTTGCTCGTGTCTATGCCCTCGAAGGGGCACAGGACAAGGCCCGCAGCGTGCTCTCGGATTTACTCCAACAGCGTCCGGATCATCCCCAAGCCAAGCAGATGCTTGAACAATTGCAGCAGTAGCTCCGAGTAATGAGAACTCGTCTCACAAATAGTCTTGAAAGGGGCAGCTTCTAACCTCGCCTCGTTGCGGCTTGGATCATTTCCACGTGTACCCACGGCTTACGCCGTGGGCTGCATTCTTTCGCCGCTTCGCGGCTAGAAAACCGCTGGCCTTGTTCCACTCTGAATCTGCAAAACGAGATGTCAGGCACACACTTCAGCTTTCGGCTCGGCTGAAAGCTGTGCCCCTTCAAGTCAGACTCGCCCGGGCACGTTTCGGTCAGCCGCTACGGCTTCGGCGTTGGCGCAGCGAGCAAATCGACAAACTGCTTGTAGAACTTCTGCGCGTCCAGATCGACTTGAATCTCCACGGGCGGCCCGACGATCTTTGGCTTATCCTCTTCGGACCAACTCAATGTTTCGCCGTAACTCGCGCCGCGATTGAGATCCACGTCGAGATAGCGAGTGCTTTTGGCCGTAATCAGCCTCGGATCCAGCCAGGCCATCGCTGCCAGTTCGTCCCACAGATAATTGTATTGGCCGCGAACCCGGGCATACGCTCCCACATATCGCGCAGCGGGTGTGTTGTGCGCTTTCACTCGATCGATCAATTCCTGCGTCAGACGAGTCTTTACTGAAATGTCGACGGTCGTGCAGACAACTTTCTTCCAGGGCGCCGTCAGCACAATGTGTGCCGCCTCAGGATCGAACCACAGATTGAATTCGTGCCTCGGAGTATTCACGAATTCGGGATCGTCGGTGATGGGGTTCAGGCTGCCTCCCATGAAAATCAGTTCTTTCGCCAGCGAGGCAAATTCTGGATCGATGGTGATGGCCAGCGCAATGTTCGTCATGGGGCCACCGGCATAAATTGTGATCTCGTGCGGATACTGGCGCACCATACGCACCAAGAAATGCGCGGCGTCTTCATCGAGCGGCTTGGTCGAAGGCTTGCCTTCCGGCATTTCACCCAATTGATCCGGCGGATGATAAAGCCGGGGCGTCCAGCCTCCCACCCACGGCACCGAGCCGTATTGTTTTTCCCAGAGTTCCGTTTCGTCTTTTCGTCGGACCAGCGGGTATTCCGCTCCGGCAACCACGGGAATATCGGTGCGCCCGATCAGTTCGAGCATTCGCAACGTGTGCGCAACTTCATCCTTGAGCCAGGCGTCGCCCGTCACAACGGTTATGCCTAATACTTCGGCCTGAGGAGACTGCATGAGCAGCAAGATGGATTGCTGGTCGGTCCCGGCTGGTCCCGCCGCATCCTGATCGATGATGATCTTGCGCTTCCCTGATGATTGCCCCAAGGCCGGGATCCACGCAACCACGCATAGCAAGATGAGAATTTTCAACGTGAATTTGTTCTTCATAGGTGACCGTGCGGAGCACTGCATTGTATTTGTTCGAGGGTCTCTCCTCCAAACTAATGGGCTACAGTTGCCGGGGTTACTTTCAACATCTAGAATCCTTGCCGGGACGCATTCCGCCTGGCATTTGCCGATTGAAGCTTTGCCATGATTCGCTGGTACTGGCCGCACCTCAGATTCGAGCGCCTCGGCCGACGCACGCTTTTAGCAGTGAGCGGGCTTCTGCTTTCTCTTTCCGGGCTGGCTCAAGAGCCGGGGCAACCTACCAGCTTGCACGGCGTGGTTCGTGACGCCGACGGAAAAGCAGTCGGCGAAGCATCCATCCTAATGCGCAAGAAAGACTCCATGGACAATTTCCTGGTCCACACGGATGCGCAGGGAAGCTACACCTTCACCCTGTTGCCCGGTGGTGTCTATAGTCTGCAGGCGACAAAAGACGGATACGCCGCGGCGGAGGTCTCAGCAGTGTTTCTCAGGCCGCGAGAATCGAAAATCATTGATCTAACCCTCGCCCCCCTGAGCCAAGGATCGTCGATTTCTGCTCCTCAGTTCTTCGATCAGCCTCAGTTCACGGTCGCCGGAGTCACCGACACTACAAGTCTTGGCGGCCACGGTTCCGACACGGTTGTGCGGGCACGGAACTCGCTGGCCAAGGACACTGCGTCGCTGGAAGAGACTGCGGTCAAGCCGCCGCCTGACGGAGCCCGGGAAAAATCGCTCAGGGAACTCGCCAAGCGCCAACCGGATGATTTCGGTGTCAACCATCAACTGGGCCGGTTGCTTATGGCCGGCGGCAGGGCCCCAGAGGCAATTCCTTTTCTGGAGCGCGCCGCTGCTAAGGACCCGGCGAACTACGAGAATTCCTACGATCTGGCGCTGGCAAACGCCGAAGCGGGGAACTACGCCATCGCGCGGGATGAAGCAACCAAGCTGCTCGCAACCCACGATCAAGCGGATACGCATCATCTCCTCGCAGATGTCGATGAGAAGCTCGGAGACTCCCTGGAAGCGGTCCGGCAATATCAACGCGCCGCCGAGTTGGATGCCAGCGAGTCACACCTGTTCGACTGGGGCGCGGAGCTACTTTTGCATCACGCGCCGGAACCCGCGATGGAAGTGTTCTCCAAGGGGAACCGCAAGTTTCCTGGCTCCTCACGGATGCTCCTCGGACTCGGGGCTGCGTCCTTCGCCCGCGGCGCTTACGACGAGGCAGTTCAACGGATCTGCCGCGCGTCAGATCTGAATCAGGACGATTCTGTCCCTTACCAGTTTCTCGGCAAAATTGAAGAGGCTCAGAATCAGCCCAACTCCGATCTTGTAGAAAAACTCCACCGTTACGTCACTCTCCAACCGGATAGCGCGGACGCGAATTATTACTATGCACTCGGGCTCTGGAAGTTGAGAAGCTCGGCACATGGCAAGGGAAGCGTTACGGAAGTGGAATCTCTGCTGAAGACTGCGATTCAGATCAATCCGAAGCACGCGGCAGCCGCCCTCCAATTGGGAATTGTGCACGCCGAGCAGGGCGCATATAAGGAGGCGATTTCCGATTACCGCAGGGCTCTCGACGCCGATCCTGGGATGGAGGAGGTGCACTATCGGTTAGCGCAGGCCTACCGGCAACTCGGGAACCCAGAAAAGGCGAAAGAAGAGCTGCGTCTGTACGGCCAGTTGGCCGAGGAATCGGAGCAGAAGCAAGACCGCGAGCGCCACCAGATCAAGCAGTTTGTCTATACGCTGCGCGATCAGTCCGCGCCCAAAGTCCATTGATACCGTCCGCAGACTTGTAGTGAACCGCTGACAGTGTATAATCGCGCCCCGTGGATCTGTGGGAAGTTCCCAACTCAACCCCTGCGAGGAACAATGCCGGAAACCCAAGAAGATAATTCGCCCAGCCGTGTTGCTACGTACTTCGTGTTCGCATTTCTGCTTGCCGCGATTCTCGAAACGATGATCGCGACGTTGGGAAGATAGACCTCCAACCAGAACTAGATCTGGATCTCATAAATCGGGTTGCTGGACCTAAGGCCCTCAGGGGCTGAAGCCCGCGTCTTTTTTGGCTTTTTAAGGCGCGGCTGAAGCCGCGCCCTTTTAAAACCATTAAGACGCTTTCTAATCTCTTCACTCCGCCAGGCGCAGCCCGTCCTGCAGCGCCTCCGTGGTACCCTGTGTTACACTTCATAATTCAAAACAAAAGAGTTGCACGTAGCACCGTCACCTATACATGCTTCTTTCCAAGGAATATGTGGGCTATTTGGCCCGCGAAGTTACCAAAAAACTGATAGCAGGCAAGCTTATCGAGACCTCGGCCGTCCCTGCCGTCACCGAGCGCGTGCATGCCGCACTGCTCGAGGAACTCTCACTCGAAGACCGCATCAATGACGAAGTCCGCGTCATTCTTGAGGCCTACTCGGACGAGATGCGCAATACCGGTGCTAACTATCAGGAGATGTTCCGCAAGGTGAAAACCGAACTCGTGCGCAAATACAAGGCGGTGCTGTGAGACTCAGCCGCGACAAGGTGAACGTGCTGGCCCGCGCCGTCTCGGACGTTCTCAAACAGATGGACGAAGTGGAGTTCATCGAAGACCCGAACACCATCCGCCAGGAAACCCGCAAGATTCTCGAAGAGTTGTTCAATCAGGAAGCCAGGATCGACCTCGCGGCCCGCGCAAAGATCGACACCCAGAAGCGAACCATCCTCGAAGGCTCGCAGGAGTGGGACATTCTCTACCGCAAGTATTACAACGAGGAAGTAAAGAAGCTCGGCTTATAATCCTCCCCTCGACGCCCTTTCCTCAGAGGTAATTCGTTGGCCAGTTCCATCCGACAGGTTGAATCCATTGTGAAGCCAGCCGCCCAGCAGGCTGGATTCGAGCTTGCGGGCATTGCTCCAGCTGCAGATTCCTCTGAACTGCAGACTTTTCCCGAGTGGATTGCGGCCGGTCATGCCGGCGAAATGAAGTACATGGAAGCCCGGGACGAACGCGGCGATCTCAAACGAGGATCGCTATCGAGAGTAGCTCCTTGGGCCCGCAGCGTGATCGTCTGCGCCATTAACTACAACACCGAACATCCCTACTCGACCGAACTGCACGACCCGAGTCGCGGATGGATCTCCCGCTATGCCTGGAGCCGCGACGACTACCATGAAGCCGTATTACGCCGCCTCCAGAAGGTCGAAGCGGCCGTGCATGAGGCCGTCGACGAGTCAGAGCCGCAATTGATCACCCGCAGCTACGTCGACACCGGGCCAGTTGTGGAGCGGGTTTTCGCGAAGTACGCGGGCATCGGCTGGATCGGCAAAAACACCTGCATCATCCATCAGAAGATCGGCTCGTGGCTTTTCCTCGGCGTGATTCTGACTTCTCTCGAATTGACGCCCGATGTGCCTGCGCCTGACCGCTGTGGCACCTGCACGCGTTGCATCGAGGCTTGTCCCACCGATGCGATTCTCGCCCCTTACCAACTCGACGCGAACCGATGCATCTCCTACCTCACGATTGAGAAGCGAGGTTCGATCCCCGAGGAACTCCGTGCCGGCATGGGACGGCACGTTTTCGGCTGCGATATTTGCCAGGATGTTTGCCCATGGAACCGTAAAGCCCCTGCAACCACTGCGCCCGAATTCTCTGCTCGAGAAGGTTTGGTGAACCCAGCTCTCGATGGGCTGGCCGAAATGTCGGCAGAAGAATTTCGGGAGACATTCCGCGGTTCTCCGATCCGGCGCACCAAGCGTTGGGGTCTCCGGCGCAATGCCGTAATCGCAATGGGGAACAGCGGGAACCGGCAGTTTCTCCCCCTCCTTGAGGCTCTAGTGCATGATAAGGATGAGGCTGTCGCTGACAGCGCACATTGGGCAGTGGAGAAATTACGCAAGCTGTTATGAACACTGCTTAAAAAGAGCTTATTTTCGCTATATCTTCGCTATTTTAGCATCTGCCGGGCTTCGAACTTCCGTAACTGGTTTTTCCGCAGTCGCGCAACTAATCTTTCGCTAAGGGGTTCTAACTAAGGAAGTTAGACCAAAGAGTCGTCGCGTATGAATTCAGGTCGTATCCCAATATTGAGCATACTGAGCCGTGCTGCGGCATCAGTCATCACTCTGATGATGACGTGCGCTGCCTTCGCGGGTTCTTCCGCCACACTGCTTCTCGAAGAGCCTTACGGCACGCTGGGATTCTTTACTGCAACCGGCCATGCCGCCGTGTATCTATCTGGGGTTTGCGCTCAGACGCCGTTGGTCCTTCGTCCCTGCGCTCCGGGGGAAACCGGCGTCGTGATCAGTCGCTACAACGGTGTCGGCAAACACGATTGGGTGGCGATTCCTCTGATCCCCTACCTGTACGCTGTCGAGCGTCCGGAAGATATCCCACTGTTCGCCGACGCGAAGATGACCGCGTTTCTGCGGGACCGCTACCGGCGCAAGTATCTGGAGGTGATCGCTCCTGATGTTAGAAACGGCGAGACGCCCGCAGGAAATTGGTACGAGCTGATCGGATCATCTTACGATCGCACGATTTACGGCTTTGAGATCGAGACGACTCGGAAGCAGGACCTCGCACTCATCAAAAAGCTGAATTCGTCCGCGAACGTTTCTCACTTCCACACTGTTTCGCGCAACTGCGCCGATTTCGCGAAAGACGTCATCAACTTTTACTACCCAAAAGCGCTGCATCGCAGCGTGTTCGCCGACGCCGGCATTACGACGCCGAAACAGATGGCGAAAACCATGACCAAATTCAGCGCCCGGCACCCGGACATTCAGTTTTCCCGCATCGTGATTGCGCAGGTACCGGGCAGCATGTCGCGCAGCACGACGGCGCATGGAGTCGTTGAGTCATTCTTCAAGTCGAAGAAATACATTGTTCCGAGCGCCGTGGCGAGCCCGATCTTCGCCGGATGCGTAGCCGGCGTCTATTTCACCACCGGAGCGGGTCACTTCGAGCCGGCTCGGAATGCGAACATCTTCGTGGCTGGCCGCGAAGCTGAGTCGCCGGTCGAACGCGAGGATATCAAGGCGTATCAGACGCAGCTCAAGCATTATCTTGCTGGTGCGTATCCGGAGACCTCAGCAGAGCATGTCGAGAAGGCTTGGGCACGACTGCAATCGAAGGCACGGCCTGCCCTCGATTCGCAGGGACATCCCATTCTTGAGATGCAGATTGGCGAAAAGCTTGTCCGAGTGGGCGCTTCCGCCAGCAACATCATGAATGGCGATGCTCCGCCTGAGCTGGTGCGGCAGTTGCTTGAAGCAAGACTGGGATCGGAATTACGTCATCCGTCGCCCCACAGCATCTCGGAAAGCGAAGTGGATCGCGACTGGAACCTGCTCCAGAGAGCGGCGTCCGAACGCGATGCGAGCCTCACATCCCGCTCAGCCAGCCTGGACGCTAACGCGACTCACGGAAATCGAGAAAGCACCGGAGTCTCGCGAACGCCTCTGCCTTAGTTTTCTTGTGGCGGATGAGGCGGCATGCCTGAGCCCGGAATTGGAGGCTGGCCCGGCGGCTGTTGTTGCTGCAGTTGCATCTGCCGCTGCTGCATCTCCTGCAACATTTGCTGTGGAGTCTTTACGCCCTGCTGCTGGTCTTGTGGAGGCTGTTGCTCAGCTTCGGCCGCCGGTTGATCGGCGTTGTCGTCGGCGTTGTTATTGTCGTCGGCCGCTTCCGCTTCATTCGCCTCAGCTGCAGGTTCCGGCTCGGCCTGATTGATTGCCTGGTTCTCAGCCGCAGGAGTGCCTGCTACGACCGGATTCGGCGCGATTTCCTGAGGGCCGCTCTTGGCCACCAGCACGACACGCGTGAGAGCGGACTGGTCGGAAGGAGATCCCAGCAGGACGTAATTGAATCGAGACCCGTTCAGCAGGTCCGCCACGACTTCTCGGGCAGGCCCGGGGCCCAGGTGGGTCACTACCCGTTCCGGAGCTGCGGGAATCTCGATATCAGCGCCGGTCTGTTTGCGCACCGCGCGCAAAATATCCGCAAGGGTCGAGTTCGGCGCGACGATGGTGAGCTGGTTATTCTCGTATGTCACTTGCGGCGGAACCGCTGCAATCGTATCCAGAGGCATCTGCTGGACCGGTCTTCCAGTCGGTCCAGAGGGCAAGGGTGGAGGCGGTTCGACTGGCTTCTTCTTGGTGCTTTTTCGATGCGCCTGCGGCTGAGGCTTTCCCTGCACTGCAACGTCGGCGAAGGCGGGCATGGCCGCGCACAGAAGTCCCGAGCTCAGGAGTAATGCGTGTGCGATCTTGTTCGACTTCGATCCTGTGCTCATAACTGACTTCCTTACCTATTTCCCTCTCAGGACTCGGATTTCGGGGAATTTAACCGGTGGCGCGCTTTATACGATTTTAGCACCAGACCCTGGCGCTGGGAGGCGCCAAGAATATCCCCAGTAACAGGAACGTGGATCCTTTCGTTTCTTGCAACGAGAGATGGGTTACAGGCTGTCTAAGACAATTGCAGTCAACCATTTCAGGCAACTCAATATCTTAATAGAGGCCAACCAAGGCGCGCATCGTCTAAGCCAAGGCTGTGCAACTCTCTGAAACAAAGGCAGGGATCTTATGGGACCGGTCTTGCGGTGCTTCAAGGACCAGTGGTACTGCTTGGCGATCGCTGTTCTGGCAATCCTTCCCGGGAGCGCTGGGGCGCAGACCTGCCAGACGGCGAATGATATGGATGCTGCGCTGCGGACCGCCATTACCAACGCGGGACAGCGGTATTTCGAGATGGCCGTGAAGGGCGATACGGTTTCCTTACGGCAAAGTGCCATCCCCGGTCTGGCATCGGATTTCGGTGGAGTGCAAAACACGATCCAGGACCATCAACCAGCTATGGCCGGAGCGCAGCCCAGTGTCAAGTCCATGTTCCTGTTAAATGCGGAAGACGCTACTCCGAACCAGCGCGCCGAATTCTACTGCGGGGTATTCAACAAGAACGGTCAGACGGCGAATAGTGCCGCTTTCTACCTGGAGAATCTACCGGCGGGGAAATACGCCATCGTCCTCATCGATGCAAATTCAGCGAAAGGCCGAACCATGTTCTCTGAAGTTCTCCAGCAGGCCGGCAGCGACTGGAAATTGGGCGGCCTTTATATCAAATCCGCCCTGGTCGCCGGACACGATAGCGACTGGTTTCTTGCCCAGGCTCGCCAGTATAAGGCCAAAGGTCAGATGCACAATGCGTGGTTCTTCTACCTGGAAGCTCGCAGCTTGATTTCGCCTCTGCCCTTCATGAGCACGCTCACCACCGACAAGCTCTACGACGAATCACAGCCGCTGCAGCCCACAGATTTGCCCGCAGGCGGCAAAACAGCCAGCCTCGCGGCTCCAACCAGCACCTACAAGCTCACGGCGGTTTTTCCAGAGGTCGTCGGCAACGACCTGGACTTAATCGTGAGGTATGACTCCACCAACGTATCCAACACCAACGTTGCCTATCAGGAGAATGTCAACGTCATGAAAGCGTTAGTCACGAGGTTCCCCGAGGTTCGTGATGCATTCTCTGCCGTAGTTGCTCGCGCGGTGGATACGACTGGCCGCGATTACGGCACGCTGTTAGCGATGAAAGATATCAAGTGAGCCTCGGCCCTAGCTGATTGACGCTTGGTCGAACGTGCATTCCTTGGGATCTTTGTCGTCCCTTAGTCCAAGAAATACTGGAGCCCGCAGTTTCGGGCCGCTTCCGCTATTGGCGCCTTCGGTCCACTCGGCATACTCGATCTCTGCCACAAGCTCTGGCTTGACCCAGCTGACTTTACGGAGAGCCTCGACTTCTCCATAGAACGGATTCTTCTTCGTCTCGATCTGGCGAAGGACTTTGGAAATTTGGGCCAACAGCTGCTGGTCAAATCCGCTTCCCACCTGACCGACGTGAATCAGCCGTCCTTCTTTGTCGTAGAGTCCTAGCACCAGCGATCCGAAGTGCGCTCGCGTGCCCTCCGGCTCGGTGAATCCTCCGATCACGCACTCCATCCGATGCCGGATCTTGATCTTCAACCACTCTCGGCTGCGGCGCTCTTCGTAATAGCTGTTCCGCTTCTTGGCCAGGATGCCTTCCAACTTTTTGTCGCGAGCGATCTCAAACAGCGCTTTTCCTTGCGCTGCATAATGATCCGAGTAGCGCAGCGAATCTCCCGTCTCCAGAATCGAGGCCAGCTTCTTCTTGCGTTCCTCCAGAGGGACACGCCGCCAGTCGTAGCCGTCGAGATAGAGAACATCGAACGCGTAATACAACACGGGGACATCGGCTCTTTCCGCAGCCCGCTGCCCGCCAGGCCGAAATCCGGTGCGCTGCTGCATCAGGCTGAATGATGCGCGTCCGTCGACATCCAGCGCGACGACTTCCCCGTCCAGAATCGCAGTTTTTGCCTTAACGAACTCTGGCATGTCCTTCAGTTCCGGATACCGCGCCGTCAGCTCGTTCTGATTCCGCGAGACCAGCCGCACCTTCCCGTTTTCGATAAAGGCGATGGCGCGGTATCCATCCCATTTGATCTCGAACAACCAGTCTGGATCATCAAACGGCTTCTCAATGGACTCGGCTAGCATGGGATGGATCGTGGTCGGCATGGGGCGCTTTACGGGCCCGGAAACCAGGACCGCAGAGGACGTCGAGGACGCGGAGGATTTCGGAGGCTGATTCTTAGCAGGTGATTGTTTCGGTTTCTTGCTGCCGTTTCCAGGGATGTCTGCAGCAGCGACCACTGTGCGACCGCGGCCGGGCGCTTTCTTCTTACTTACCTCTGCGTCCCCCGCGTCCTCCGCGGTTTTGGTTTGCTTTTTTTTTTGATCGAGCCGCGCTACCGCGTCCGCCAGCCAGGCAGCCTTCAATTTTCCCCGCCCGGCAGGACGGCTGCTCGTCCACTCCCGCGACCAGGCATCGCCCGCGATGTCATCCATGCTCCGCTTGCTGAGCACAGACTCGTCGATGTCTCCCGCGTCATATCCCTCAACCGCGTGATCGTCGTGCTTCTTGATCATGAGCCATTCGTTGCCCTTGCTGCCGGGACGACGACCCTTCATCTTGATCAGCGCGAAATCTCCCTTCAGCCGCTTGCCATTGAGCCGGAATTTCAAATCGCCTTTGGCGAGCATCGCCGCTGCGTCCGCCTCGGTGCCCGGAACATATTTCCCGTTCACCGGCACGGGCGAAAGGGGCGCCCACGTCCCCACGTCCCACACCATGACGCTGCCTGCTCCGTAGTTGCCCTCGGGAATGTTTCCCTCGAAGTCGAAGTAAGAAACCGGATGATCTTCCACATGCATCGCCAGCCGCTTGTCCGCCGGATCGAGCGACGGCCCCTTTGGCACCGCCCATGATTTCAATACCCCTTCCATCTCCAGCCGAAAGTCGTAGTGCAACCGCGTCGCGTCGTGCTTCTGCACGACGAAGCGATTCCCCTTCTTCTTCGCCACTTCCGGCGGAGGCTCGGGCGTGTCCTCGAAGCGCCGTTTACGCTTGTATTCCTCTAGAGCCATAGCTGATTTCTCACCGAGATTCTAGCAAGCCAGCGGCGAAAAAGGCGTACATCGAGAACAGTAGGGAGCTGCGAGCCACGAGCTACGAGCTTTAGGCGAACTCGGATATGCTTGCTCGTAGCTCATCGCTCGTGGCTCGAAGCTCATCATGAAACGCGAATTCCCCGAAATCCCTCTGGTCGGCATCGGGTCGATCATCATCGAAGGCGACCGTGTTGTGCTGGTGAAGCGGGCCCACCCGCCGATCCAGGGACATTGGTCGATTCCCGGCGGCGTCCTCGAAGTCGGAGAGAGGGTCCGCGAGGCGGCAGTGCGTGAGGCGCGGGAAGAGACCGGATTAATCGTCGAACCGGGCGAACTACTCGGTGTGTATGACCGCATCCTGCGCGATCCCGGGCAACGGGTGCAGTATCACTATGTGTTGATTGATTTCTTGTGCCGGCGCGCCGGAGGTGAACTCCGCGCCGCGAGCGACGCCGCCGAGGTCCGCTGGTTCACCCGAGAAGAACTGCCGGCACTCAATCTTGCAGAAGATACCCAAGATGTGATTCGAAAAGGATTTGCCAGACTAGGCCGATGATTCGGGTTCTTCCGGTTCAACCTCGTCGGAGACTTCTTGAAGGACTCGATTTGCGGCGTCCACGTTGTGGGCGTCAACTCGCAACTTCACACCGCCGAGGGCGTTCGCATTGAACCAATCCATGCGCACCATATTGTCGTCGAATAAGAACGACTCGATTCCTGCCGAGTCGAGTAAACCCTTGGCGAGTTCGGCTTCGAGCAATCCCCAAAATGTGCGGATGGTAACCAGATCGCGAAACTCGAGTTCCTTCTGGCCTGCCTCATTTGGCGGTTCCAGGTTCTGAGGGAGCCGCCTTCGAGTTAGTTCCTCTCTAAGCACTTCTTGGGCGATATCGGTCAGTTCGTCGGATTGCGTGTCTACCTGCTGCAACTCCTCGTCCGTTTTGCCCGCATAAATCTCGGAGAGTCGTCCGCGTTCCCTTTGAGGATCCATTGTCGTCACGGAATGGAATCATACCTCCGCAAACCCGATCTCGGGAAATAGCAAAGGCTGCATACGCGGATGGGCCGATCTTCTTGAGCAAAGAACACTCTAAGACGCTCCTGATGGACGATTGCCTGCGCTGGCATTCGATGCACTTCCAGGGCAGCATCCGCCATCTGGTCACACGTCGAGACCATGAATACGACATTCAAATCCGTGAAGAGCTCCCACAACGTTCACACGGCCAAGTGCATCGGCTGCCGCACGAAAAGGGGTACCTAGGAAAATGGCGAGGGTGGCGCAGGACCGAAATTGCATCGTCAGCAGGTTTCGACACCGGCGCCCCCAATACTGCCCAGGACCCGCTGAGCGCGCTCTGCAGCCTTGCACTCACGATGACGCCGCAAGGGATGCATGTACGCCTGCCATTCGTTTCAGGATTCCCCTTGCCATCGTGGCCGGAGTTGCTAACAGGCTTGACTTGAGCGAGCGGGAGGCGTATATAGCGGTTCAGTCGTTGGGCCACTCTGGGGGCGTGGATGCCCTTATTCGAGAGGCATCCCCACTAAATCCGAAAATCGATATGGAGGCGTATATGTCTCCTAAGAATCGTGTTGCGATTGTGGGTGTGTTCTTTGTGGCTGCTCTGGCAACTACCAATTTCGGCTGTGGAGGGTCGTCAGCGCCGCCACCTCCACCGATCAGTATTTCACTCAACACCACCAGCGCCACGCAATTCGAAACGACCTCGCTGCCGTTCACCGCAACTCTAGTGAATGACGTAAGTGCAAAGGGGGTCATCTGGACAGCCTCCTGCTCGGCGAGCGCGTGTGGATCGCTCTCGCCCAGTGCTACCCAAAGCGGCGTTCCCACGACCTACACCGCTCCAGGCCCGCCGGCGAGCGATCTTACCGTAACGCTTAAGGCAACAGCTGTAGCTGACACGACGAAGTCGGCTAGCGCGACGATTACGGTTCCCGCTCTTTCCGTCTCGGTTTCACCCACTTCGGCCACTGTGCAGGTTGCCGGTTCCCTCCAGATCAGTGGAAGCGTGAACAATGATGCAGGCGCGGGTAGCATCAACTGGACGCTGGTTCAGAATGGCAGCCCGTGTTCGCCAGGCTGTGGCACGGTTTCCCCGGCGAGTGGGACAAGCACTACCTACACTGCACCGGCAATACCCCCCGCCAGCGACATGACAGTGACTGCTACAGGCGCATCAGCGACAGATAGCACGAAGTCTGCTTCCGCGACTCTGCTCGTGCCGTCGATTGGAATTGCGGTGGCCCCCGCGACGCCGACCGTGGTAGGCACCCAAAGCGTGCCACTGACCGCGACTCTGGTGAACGATAAGAATAACCAGGGGGTCAACTGGACGGTTTCGTGCGCCTCCGCGCCTTGCGGCACTGTGTCGCCATCGTCGACCAAAAGCGGCGTTGCCACCACCTACACCGCCCCGGCACCTCCGGTCAGCGACACACAGGTGACAGTTACTGCGACTTCGGTGGCCAATGCTAACGCGGTGGCGAGTGCAACAGTCACAGTTCCGGCCATTCTGATCGACGTTGTGCCTCCGAATCCCACTGTGATCGCGACGATGACCCAGGCGTTCACCGCCACCGTCACGAACGATCCCAACAATGCTGGAGTTACCTGGAGCGTATCCTGCTCGATAACTTCGTGCGGGATGGTGTCGCCATCGTCCAGCGCAAGTGGCGGCTCCGTGACCTACACGGCTCCGCCTCTGCCCCCAACTGATCTGACTGTCTCGGTAACGGCCACTTCGGTTACCAATACAGCGAATTCCACTCAGGCGTCAGTGACCGTCCCAGCCATTGTCGTGTCTGCAGTTAAGCCCGCGAGTGGTATCGTTCCCATCAGTGGGATGCCCCAATTCACAGCCAGCGTCTCCAATGATCCGACCAGTCAGGGATTGACCTGGACTCTCACGCAAAGTGGAAGCAACTGCTCGCCGGGGTGCGGGACGATGAATCCGGCAAGCACAGGCAGTCCGGGCACCTCGACCTTCAACGGTCCGGCGACCCTGCCCGCGAATGCCGCGGTGAGTGTCAATGCCGTCTCCATAAGCGATACGAGCAAGTTCAGCAGCGCTGCGATCACGCTGACGAATGGCACCGCGCAGCTCACTCCCGCAAGCCTCAAGTTTTCTTGCAAGTTGAACTCGAGCCTTAATCCGTGCCCACCGCATACCCAAAGTGTGGCGTTGACGAACACGGGAGCATCGGCGCTCTCCATCACAAGCATCACGACCTCGGGAGGGTTTTCCGAGACCAATAATTGCGGCAGCAGTGTTGCGCCGGCGGGAACGTGTTCTGTCACCGTAACGTTCACGTCAAAAACCGTAGGTACTTCCAACGGCTCGGTGACAGTCACGGACAGCAGCTCAGATAGTCCACAACTAGTGACATTGTCGGGCGTTGTCCAGCGACCCAGACTCACACATGCGGATCAGGCGCGAGCCGACTTAGGCTTGACGAACTCGCTCACCGTTCCGGCTCCAACCGGCGGAAACGTTGTGGGCTCGCGAGTGTTCGACTTGGTGGATTCCGGGCGCAAAGATCCTTATGCGCCGAACGTCGGAGCCCGTGCGCTGTCAGTTCGTGTGTGGTACCCCGTGTCCACACCCTTCAGTCAGGAGTGCAAAATGGCGGAGTACGCCTCTCCGAAGGTGTGGAAGTACTTCGCGCAACTGGTTGGCGTACCTGCCTTCCCCGTCTCAACCAATAGTTGTCAGGATGCGACAGTCGCCGAAGGCGCCCATCCGGTCGTCGTGTTCTCCCCAGGCCTCACCGGAACTTTCACCGATTACACGTTCCTCATGGAGGACCTTGCAAGCCGTGGCTACATTACGGTGGCAGTGGACCACACCTACGAGGCGACGGCGGTCGAATTCTCCGACGGGCGGTTCGTTCGATCGGTGGTCGGGAGTCATCTCGGCGGTGAGGTTCCTCGTGACCGGAAGACACTGTCGTTCGCAGTGGAAGTGCGGTTGAAGGACCTCAGGTTCGTGATCGATCAACTCGCGCGTCTCAATGTTCGCCGGGATAGCCCTTTCTCGGGAAGGCTCGACTTGTCGAAGATCGCGGTGGCTGGTCACTCGCTGGGAGGGCTTACAGCACTACTCACTAGCCAATCGGATCCGCACATCAAGGAAGCCATCCTGATCGATCCCGTTCTACCTGATCTATTGCCCGGCGCGACCGACAAACCGGTTCTGTTGATGACAGCCGACAGGCAACAGTGGGCGGCGAACGAGTGCGGTTTGTGGATGAATCTGCATGGCTCAAGGCTCGCGGTAAGCTTGCAAGGCAGCGAGCACGTGGCGTTGTCTGACTGGATTTGGTTGACAAAGGATGCGGTCCGGACTGGCCCAATGGGTCCGGAAAAAACAATGTCTGCCATGCGAGATTACGTTGCAGCCTTCCTGGATACCAATCTTCGTGGGATAGGGACGAGTCCATTGGTGAATGGACCCTCGCCGAATTATCCCGACGCTAGAGTCACGGGTCGGGATCAAACATTGTGCGAGAATCCTTAGACTCTGGTCGTGCCATGGGCAACGTTGTGAGAAGTAATATCGGCAGAAACGTTACAGAAGTCTTCAAACTCGGAAGATTCCTTGAGAAAAAACAAACGGCCCGCAGGCAAAACCTGCGAGCCGTCCGGTGGACTGTTGTGGATTGACCAAGAGGTGGTCACTCTACGTGGCCTCTACGGCAACTCCGGGCTCCTGACCGACCTGCGTCAGGCGGAATCAATCCTTACTCACCGATAGTTTGCGGGCTGTAGCCTCGGGCGCTCTAACGCCCAAAGCCCCGCTTAGAGCAACCCGCTCTAAGTCTCAGCCACCTCACCTGGTCTTTGGATACATCTACTACCGCCTTCAGAACTTGTCATCAGACCACCTCCTTTCCGGTGTAATCGCAGATTAGTACGAAATGCGGCGCGGCGTCAACATCTCGCAAGGTAGCTTCTCAGGTATGTGTACGGATACGCGCAAAAGCGCGATGGGAACGGAACCGGGGAGTGGAGAGAGCCGTGGTGGTGGCACGCGTCGCTTCGCTCCCCGGGGCGGACGAATGCGTCCGCCCCTACACAATCATGGCAGCCCAAAGGCATAAATTGCGCTGCCTGCCGCGATTGCCACATATTCTTTTCCGTCCACTGCGAAAGCCATAGGCGCGGCATAGACCGCTCCCCCCATCTGAAAATGCCATAGCGGCTTAAGCGTGGCTGCGTCGAAGGCGATGAAGTTTCCTTCGGCGTCGCCGCTGAAGACAAGCCCTCCAGCTGTCGAGAGCACTCCCGACCAGGTCGGCGACGCGTGCTGGAACTTCATCTTCGTCTCGCCGGTCGCTGGATCAATCGCCTTCAGGAATCCCAGATACGGTCTTGCCTCTTCTGACGGAAAGTACGCGCTACCGTAGAATGCGTGTCCAGCCTCATAGGGTTGCGGAGCCGTGCTGAAGATGTCGCACTGATCGCGCGCCGTCACATAAAACAATCCACTTTGCGGATCGTAGGTCGGGGCCATGAAGTTCGTCGTCCCGAGCGCGCCGGGACAAACCGTGTGCCCTTCGAGTGTCGGCGAGGCGTTCTTGTTGGCGACCGGACGCCCCTCCGAATCCTTCGAATCGCTCCACGTTGTCTTGCCGTAAGGCGTCGCCGAAAGCAGCTTCCCGTTCGTACGATCGATTACATAGAAGTAGCCGTTGCGGTCGGCCTGCGCGATAAGCTTTTTGCCATCCGCATCAATCAGGACCGGAACCTGGGTCGCGTCCCAGTCGTGCTCGTCGTGCTTGGTGAACTGGAAATACCAATTGAGCTTGCCGCTATCGGCATTCATCGCGAGCAGGGAATTGCTGTAAAGATTGTCACCGGCCCGCCCTTCTCCGCGATTTGAGGGCGCAGGATTTCCCGTTGGCCAAAAGATCTGGTTCGTCGCTGGATCGTATGTTCCCGTATTCCAAGCGGGCGCGCCGCCCACCTTCCATGAGTCGCCGTCCCAAGTCTCGTGTCCTGGTTCACCGGGCCCCGGCACGGTGTAGTAGCGCCATTTACGCGCGCCGGTTTCGGCATCGTAGGCGTCGATGAATCCGCGTACGCCGTACTCGCCGCCGGAAATGCCGATCACGATCAGATTCTTCACCGCAAGTGGCGCAACCGTGAAGCTATGACCAGTTCGATAATCGGCTGCGGTCACGTCCCACATGACTGCACCCGTCTTGGTGTCGAGCGCGATCACGTGCGCGTCCAGCGTTCCGATAAACACCTTGTCGCCAAGGATTGCCAAACCTCGATTCACGCGTCCGCAGCATGGACGAATGTCGCTGGGCAATTGCCGCTGATACATCCAGATGGGCCTGCCCGTGCGCGCATCCAGGGCGAAGGCGCGATCGTCCTGTGCGGTCGCGTAGAGAATCCCGTCTACGACCAGGGGAGAGGTCTCAAGTTTTCCCGTAGCCGCCGTCTGATATACCCACTGCGCCACCATGCTGTGGGCATTGGCGGTGTTGATTTGGTCAAGCTTACTGAAACGCCGTCCGGAATAACTGCCGGAGTAGGTCATCCAGTTCTGTGGTTCTTTGGCCGAGTTGACGAGGCGCTCGAATGTGACCTGTGCGTGGGCGGCAATCGTCGTAACGCAGACTAGGATGCCGCAGACGAGGATACGGTCCGCGATGATCTTTCTCGCTCTGGCCAACTCGCGGAAGAGCGGCCCCTTGAGGGCCGCGTATGCTCGTCTAGGATCGAGGGCCTTTAGGCCCCGTCGAGCGCTCGGGCTAAAGCCCCGCAGATTATTTGTCCCTGGACGCGGCGCTGAAGCGCCGCTCTTCCCCAGTGGCATGCACGCTTTTGCGTTCCCGCCTTTGCACGGTTGCCGCGGGATGCGAGAGATCCCGCTGTATTCCTGCAAGCCAGAAATCCGGGTGCTCATTGCGCCCCCACGGTAGCCAGGAAGGCGACGATGTCTTCCACTTCCTTCTCGCTCAGCACATCGGGGTTGTACTTCGGCATGGCCGACTCGCGGCTCTTCTGAAAGGATTTCAATTTGTTCTTCTGGAGCAGATGGATGTGCTCGCCTGAATCCATCATTTGCACGCTGAAACTGTCTTCGTTCAGGATCACGCCCTTAAGTTGTTTCCCGTCCGCTGTGACCACAGTGACGCTTTCGTACTCCTGCGGGAATTCTTTGGTCGCTTCCGTCAGTCCCCAGGCTAGCCGACGGCTCGGATCGCGGATGGATTCGATCATCGCCTCACGTGTGCGCGATCCCCCTACGCCGGTCAAATCCGGCCCCATCCTGCCGCCTCTGCCTTCGACCATGTGGCACATCGAACAATTCCCATCACCGTAAAACAATGCCTTGCCGTGTGCCGCATCGCCGGTCGTTTTGGCCGAGGCATTCACTTCCTGACTGCGAATGTAGGTGACGATCTGCCAAATCTCCTCATCGGTCATGCCCACGCCCTGGCCGTTGGTCCCGTTCGCCGGCATCGCGGTTCCGGGAATGCCATTGCTGATGATTTGAAACATGTCGGAGTCGGAGTGCGCATGTCTCTTCTGCGCTCGTGTCAGATCCGGGCCGCGACCGCCTCCGTGGGCGCCGAGTCCGTGGCAAAGAGCGCAGTTGATGCGGAACTCGTATTCGCCGGCCTTTGCTGACTTGGGATCACCGGCCAGTGGATTCTGACCTAACCCATTGGCCACGCATCCAAGAAACACCAATCCCGCGACCCACATTTGTCCTGCCATGAATTTCCCTCGGCTGAATTTGCCGCATTCTACGCCATCGAGTCGCCCTTGCAGCTTTGGAAATCTCGACGGAAATCGGGACGATTCCCGCCGGACATGTCCGGGGGGTATCTGCCGGTAGCACTTCTGGCTCTCTACACTGAAATCCTGCCCTTCACCGGTCGATGTTCCGGATGAGGGCAGACTTTTTTCCTTAGGCGGCTAAGTTACTGATCTTTCAGCCTTTCCAGCGGAAGGCCTGAGGTTGCGGCAGGCCGAGATGAGCCAGCACGCGATAAGCAAACTCGCGAGCCATCTCATCTAATGAAGCGGGGTGGTAGTAGAAGGCAGGGATCAAGGGAAAGACGGTCGCGCCCGCATCTGCGGCCCGGTACATGTTGCGGATGTGGATTTTGTTGAGGGGCGTTTCGCGTACACAGAGCACCAGGGGGCGCTTCTCTTTGAGCGTGACGTCGGCGGCGCGTTCGATCAGTTGGGCGGCGACGCCGTTTGCGATTCGGGCCAGGGTGCCCACGCTGCACGGGATAACGACCATGGCGTCAGCGGGATAGGAACCGCTGGCCACGTTCGCTCCGATGTCAGCGTTGGATTGAACTTGGATCTTGCTCTTTGACGTCTTGCTGGATGATCCGAGCACCTGGGGGATCAGATCGGACCTGCCTTTGAGGTCCAGTTCCTCGGCCAGGACGCGCAACGCGCTGTCGGATGCAATGAAGTTTACGGTCTGAACGCGACTGTCGCTGTCGACCGCGAGCAAAAAGTGGCGAAGAAAGATCGCGCCGCTGGCGCCGGTGGTCGCGATGGTGAGGTTTTGCGGCGGCTGATTGGGCAAGGCTGCCTCGAACTGAGGAGCATAGGTAGCCCACGCAGTAGAAGTCAAGACGAACCAGCTAGGAGTCAGAAGCTAGAAGCTGAATATGGCATCTACGGCCAATCTCCGGTCCCGTCGCAGCGCAGCGCAACGCCACGCGCTTGCCGGGGTAGAGCGCGAGATTCGCGCGCAGGACTCGAATGGCCGCCGGAAATATCTTCGCGAGTTCAACAAGTCATTCCGCACCTACGAAGCGGTTCTGACCAGCGAGGAAGTTCAATCGACCTTAGGTTCGGCCGATCTGGTCCTGATCGGGGACTACCACGCGCTGTCATCTTCCCAGCGCTGTGCCGCATCTCTGGTCGAGCAGCGGGCTCTCGCGGGCGATCGGCCAGTCGTCCTTGGCGTTGAAACCGTCTTTGCTCGCGACCAGCACATTCTCGACGAATGGTGGCGCCGCGAAATTGATGAAACCGAATTGCGGCAGCGCATTCGCTTCGATCTCGATTGGGGATACGACTGGGCTCCCTTCTACGAGTTGCTGGTAAGTGCGCGTGACAACGCCGAAGCGCTGTACGGCCTGGATTGCATGCCGCGCGAGGATTTGCGCAAGATCGGCGCTCGCGATCGCCATGCCGCCTTGAAAGTCGCAGAGATCAGGCAGAGGCATCCGAACGCTGTGGTCTACGTGCTCTTTGGCGAGTCGCATATGGCGCCAGGACATCTGCCGCGAGCCGTTCGCCAACAGAATCCGGAAGCTAAAGTTGTGACTGTGCTGCAAAACGTGGACTCGCTCTATTGGCGGGCTGCAGGAGAGCGCGCCGCCAAAGTCGAGGCCGTTCGGGTCAAGGAAGACGTTCTTTGCGTATTCAATGCGACGCCGCTGGAGAAATACGAAAGCTACCGGTTGTTTCTCGATCAGTGGAGCCGGTGCGACGAGAGCCCGGATTACGCTCCCACGATCTACAATTTAATCGACAGCCTTGCCAACTTCCTCGAGATCAACCGCTACTCCTCGCACAATGGCACACAGCCCAAGTTCCTGGTGGATATGTTGCCGGAAGTTTACGGCGGCTCGTCGGCTGCAACGCTGGGAAGGCTTCTGCTGCGCAAGGGTGTGAGTGAAGGCGATCTGAAGCAGATGCTGGTCCGAGTAGAAGAGTGCGGTAGCACCTACTTGCCGCAGGTGAACGCCTTCTACATTCGCGAATTCCAGATGATGCACGCTGCCGAAGATGCGACCCGCTTTCTGCATCAGGCATGCCAGGGTTTACCGCAGCGGTTGAACGGCCACTCTGGAACGGAATCCGTGGTTGCTGATGAGCAGCGCGCGCTCGATTGTTTCTATGCTCGCGTGATCGAGCACAGCATCGCGCATTTCGGATCGCGTGTGCTATATCCTTCGCGTCCTGCTCCGGAACCGGATAACTCTCCCTTGAAACGAGCAGCGATCAAGAACATTGCGCAGGCAGCCGCGCGCAGCCAGAATGGCAACTTTGAATCGGCGGCGCTCGAGCTCGGTCAAAGAATCGGCAGCCAGATCTATGCCGCATATCTGGCAGGGAAGGTTGCGCCCAGCGGGTTGCGGCGGCTGTTCCTGGCCCATCTCGATGAACCGGGGCTTGCCCGAAAGGTATGCGGTGCCGTCCTTACAAAGCTGAAGTCGGCTTTTCGTCCATCGGCTAGCGCGGCGCATGATTGAGCAGCGAGCAATGAGCAGCGAGCAGCGCGCAGCGAGCAATGAGCAATGAGCAATGAGCGGTGAGCAATGAGCGGTGAGCGGTGAGCAAACCCTCTTGCTAGATAATTTGATCGCCTCTTCCGCTTTCCCGCTTTACTCAATGCTAATCTAGGACGGTAGCTCGGCTGAATGCCGACGGCTGACTGCTGAGTGCTTTCTTGAACTCCGAATCCATCCGCAAACTATTCGAGGATGTCCGCAAGGGTAAGCTTACGTCCGACGACGCTGTCAACCGCTTGCGCCACATGCCGTTCGAAGACTTGGGTTTTGCCAAAGTCGATCATCACCGGGCACTGCGAGCTGGGATGCCGGAGGTCATCCTGGGAGAAGGGAAGACTCCGGCGCAAGTCGCAGGGATTTACGCGCGCCTGGCGAAACACGGCGGGAATGTGCTCGCCACGCGCGCCAGTGAAAAACAATTTGCGGCGGTGAAGAAGAAAGTGCGGGGCGTCGAGTATCGCGAACTGGCGCGTGCGATCGTCCTGCAAAAGGATTCGACGAAGTACGGGAAAGGAATGGTCGCGGTCGTCTCGGCGGGGACCAGCGACATTCCCGTCGCCGAAGAAGCCGTGGTCACAGCTGAAATGATGGGCAATGAAGTGCAACATTTCTACGACGTCGGTGTCGCGGGGATTCATCGCTTGCTGGCGAACCGCGAGGCGCTTACCAAGGCGCGCGTTGTGATCGTTTGCGCGGGTATGGAAGGCGCTTTGCCCAGCGTCGTCGGAGGGTTGGTAGGCGTTCCTGTGATCGCTGTGCCCACCAGCATCGGCTACGGCGCGTCATTCAAGGGAATAGCCGCACTGCTCGGGATGCTTAATTCTTGTGCCTCGAATGTGAGCGTCGTGAATATCGATAACGGTTTCGGGGCCGGTTATGTCGCATCGCTGATCAACCGCTTACCTTCATTCTAATAAGGAATTCTTATGTCCGCCTCCCTCGCTCCTGAAGTGAAGAACCTGATCGATCGCCCGAACTTCGCGCACCTCGCCACGCTCATGCCGGACGGTTCGCCTCAGTCCGTGCCGGTCTGGATCGGACTTGAAGGCGAGCATCTCATCATCTGCACCGGCGAAGGATCGCTGAAAGCGAAGAACACGCGGCGGGATCCGCGCGTAGCGTTGTCGATCGTGGACTTCCACAATCCCTATGAGGAAGTTCAGATACGGGGACGAGTCGTGGAGCGCCGTCCGGACTCGGATTTCAAATACATGGACGCGATCTCGCACAAGTACACGGGCAAGCCATTCCCGTTCCGCAGCTCCGAAGGCCGAGTTGCACTCGTCATCGATGTGGAGAAAGTGCGCTACACGAAGCTGCCCTTCGAGCACACGCCACCTGCCAAGTAGCGCTTGCCGTCAAACACGGAAGTAACATCCGACACTGCTTTGCAGACTCTAGAATCGCGTCATGTTTTTCTACTCACGCGTGCTGCCAGTGTCTGGCGCCATACCAACGCCAGGCAAAGAC
The DNA here is from genome assembly GCA_963836945.1 of uncultured Acidobacteriota bacterium. Classification (GTDB taxonomy): domain Bacteria; phylum Acidobacteriota; class Terriglobia; order Terriglobales; family Acidobacteriaceae; genus Sulfotelmatobacter. The sequence goes on along the minus strand of CAWILL010000007.1, from coordinate 307,542 downwards.
ATGCCTGGAGCCTCCTGGCAGCAAGAAATGCGATTCGGTGAAATCGCGCTGTTCAACTTCGACGCGAAGTCTGGACAGCTGCTTGGACCGAAGGCCAGGGTGCCGCAACTTCCGGTGCAGGAAGTCTGCGTGGTATTTGGCAGTCGCTACGCCGCCCGGGCCAGCGCCAGGGGGCAGATCGCGGCGCATCCGCAAATGCTGACTGTGCTGTACGAACGGCGCGGCCGCTGGCTCTCCACGCGGTCGAGAGAGGGAGAAACTCGCCGCAACCCGGGCCTTGGGCTGGCATGGATCCTGCTCCAATTTCCCCTGCTGGCCATTTACGGCACGATTTCGGTGCTCGCGCTGGCGGCGATCGGGGCGTCGTACTTTGGCATTGAGCCCATCCGGATCACAGACATGTCGTCACAACAGCTATCTAACCTGTTCACGGGTGGGTTTTTGCTCGGTGGTTTTGGCCGCCTCATGTTCGAACTCCTACGAACGCGGCTGCTCGTATGGCATGGAAGGCCGGCGCTGGCGCCGGTGGGATCGGCCGAGCGCGAGAAGCTGTACCGGAGGGTAGCGAAGAAAGGCGGCTCCTGCCGCCTCGTCCCGCCCGAGGTGTCTCTTGTCCCCGCCACGGTGGAGTGGCCCGTGCCTGAAAAGCACTCGGAGTGGAGTGCCGTGCTCCAAAATCGCGGATTCCAGCGCCGGGGCGAATTCACCTCGCCCGAAACCAAGGCAGGGCACGATTTCTGGTTCAAGGCTAACGAGGATCTTACTGCGCTGATTGCCACGTTGCCGACGCGGGGCATGTGGCTGGCGGTCTTTACGCGCTATGAGGATGGATCTTCTTCGTTCTGTGCGCTGAACAAACTTCCGACGGGGATGGACCACGATCCCAAAAGCGTAAAGGTGTTCCTGGGAATGGACGCGAGCGCTGAGGCGGTCATCGAGCACGCACTCAAAAATCGTCCCGAGGGACGGAGACGGCGGCCTACCGCCGACAATCTGCTGGATGATTACAAGACTGGGTGGCGAAGGAGCGTGGAATGGCGCCGTTCCCGTGGCACCACACCGGAAGAGGTCAAGCGCGTCGATCAAGGCAGGGGTCAGCCCAAAGCAGTCGGTGAGACGTCCTCACGAAATCGGTAAACAAGAAGGGCGCGGCTTTCACCGCGCCCTTCATCACCGCTACCTTCACTTGCATCTGCAGACTGCCTTAGCTCTTGGCTACCTGCAGTTTGTTCTCGACGCTAAACGCGCCGAACACTCCATTGGCGCGAATGCCCGCGATGTTCTTATCCATCGTGCTGTCAACCGATCCATACAGCGTTACATGTCCGTTGAGGACGATGATGCGGATCGGACGAGCGGGATCTATGGCGTACTTGCTGAGCACTGAATCACCATAGATGGCCCGCAGCGTCCGCAGTCGCACGCTGTCATCGAACGGCGAGACCGGTTCGATCGAGACGTTATCGATCACGTCCTTCACGCCAGGCATGTTTGCGATATCTGCCATCGCTTCGTCGCGACCCACGCCGGTGCGATCCTGTCCTTCGACCGTGACCACGCCATCCTTCACGCCGATGGCGAAGTAGTCGAACGTGCTGTCATAGCCTTCGCGGACATAAGTCAGCTTCTTATCAAGTTTCTGCTCGAGTTGCGCGTCAGGGAGGTTAGGGCCGGCCACCGTGATCAGATTTCGAACTCCCTGTGAGTTCGAGGTCTTCCGCGCCAGCTTGGCCGCGTCGAGCTTACGCTGATATAGATCCACGGTTCCGGTGAGAGTGACAATGCCGTCCTCCACCGTCGCCTTGACGTTTTTGTACTGACTTTTTGACGCCAGTTTCTGTGTCACCGCGTTCTGAAGTGGATCGTCGTAGCGGGAAGCTGGGCTGGTTTCAGCCATGAGCGTTGCGCTCAGCAGCCCAATCGCCAGCAACGAACCCGCCAATTTCTTGAAACTTTGCTTTCCAGTCATCATAAGGTCACCTCCTGACCCGTTGACAATTCTTTACTAATTAACCATCTGGTTAATTGTTTCGATGCGGAGGTGCCATTGGAAGATGCATGTATGCGAGGCGAAAGGCAGGCGACAGTTGAGCAAAAAATTCGCGGGAAATGCGCAACTTTTCGAACGATCTGGGGTTCAAGAAAGGCAAGGGAGAAAACTGGCCAGAGCTCTCTCCCCGCTCAAGAAACTGAACGATTATTCTTACTTCCCGACACCCGACCACTCGGTCAGCAGAACTGGCTGGCCGCTCTTGACGATGGTGGGATACACACTGTCGAAGCCCTTGTGGTCGGACGCGCGGTAATTCAGAATCAGCTTCGGGCCAAGTCCGGTATTCATCTCATGAATGGACTCGATCGCAGAGATGAATTTCTCTCGCGTCACCTCTTTCCCGGCGCGCTTCAATCCTTCCACCAGCACCATCGCGTCAACAAATCCTTCCAGGCTGACAAATGTGGGTGCTTCTCCGGGTGAGTATTTCGTTAAGCATTTTCGATACAGAGCAACGGTCGGGTAGTCAGTGCGGTCGTAAGGCGGCATCACCTGAGTGATGATGGTTCCTTCGGCATCCCATCCCGCCTCTTTGATGAACTCCTCTGTGCCCACAAAAGAGACGGTGAGGAATTGCGGTCTCCAGCCATCGGAGTGCGCCTGTTTCACGATGGCGGCCGCCGGAGCGTACGGACCGGCGATGATGACGGCTTGCGGATGCCCGGCCATTACTTCTTTCAGGCCGCCGGCAATGTCGACGCTGTTGCGGGTGAACGTGCCCAGCCCCGCCGGAGCGGCATTATGCTTCTGCAGCGCCAGCTTTACGCCGTCGAGCACCGCTTTGCCAAAAGGATCGTCCTGATAAATCACGCCGATCTTGTGGATGTTCACGTCCCAGAGTTTGTCCACCTGCTCCCGAGTTTCGTCATAGTACGAGGCGCGAACATTGATGATCTCGTGTTTCAATGGTTCGTACAGCAATTGCGCCCCCGTGAAAAGTCCGACGACTGGAATTTTCTCCTCTTGCGCCAAGGGTACGTAGACCTTGGCCGTCGGCGTGCCGACAAAGAATCCCAAGGCGAAAACCCCTTCCTTGGTCATGCGCTTGAAACAAGCGGGAGCACGATCAGGATCGTAGCTGTCATCAAAGGCCTGCAATTGGATCTTGCGGCCGAAGACGCCGCCGTCGTCGTTGATCATATGGAGGTAGGCAGAGGCGCCGAGCACAGTCTGGCGGCCAAGGAAGTGCGCCGGACCGTCCAACGCGGAGCACGATCCAATCAGTATGCTGTTGTCGGTGATGCCCGGAGTTTCCGCCACTGCGTAAATTGCAAGTGCTGCTGCGAGAAGCGCGAACACAATGCCGCGCAAAAAAGTGCATACCGCTCCCGCCCCAAGACGGTTCATGCCTATCTCCTCGTGCCAAGTATTTCCCCCGCACTGGGCCACACTCGCTGAGGTTCCAATGTTTTATGTGCGTGAGATCAGTTTGCTCATTGTGCCACGGAGACAAAGCTCACCGTCGGTCTGTAATTCACTAAAGTAACTGCGCCGGCGCCGGTTTGGGAATTCTCTTTTCCGGATTACCCACGTAACTTTCTGGCCGGTAACCCACGTTCTACCATTCTGTCTGCACCTGCGAATTTCAGAGGGGGAATCCGCGGATGGGCGAACGTGTCACCCAATCACGCCGTGCTGAATTGATTCGCGCCGATCGGCTCAAGAAAGCTCTGGAAAGCGGGGCGTCACCCTCATTTCTCCATTCGCCGACAAACGGATCTTGCTCTGCTTCCTCCTGCCTCGTCCCCCCGATCCTTGAGCCTCACCAGCAGCCGGTGAGCGCAGAAGCCCGCTTACAGTTTTTCGAGCAGATGTCCCAGGCTTCTCCGGACGCGTTGAGCATCGCCGACAGCGAACATCGAGTGCTCTGGGCCAATCAGACTTTCGCGACGATGTTTGGATATTCGCCGGAGGAAATTGTTGGCCAGCCGCTGGAGAGTCTCGTCGTGCCGTCGAACCGGCTGGCCGAATCCAAGTGGGTGACGGAGTCGCTGGCGAAAGGCGAGCGCATCACGCTCGAGACCAAGCGCCGAAGGAAAGACGGTACTCTCCTCGATGTGTCGGTGTCCTGCGCTCCTCTTCTGCTTGACGGCAAAGTTGTAGGCTTCTATGCCGGATATCACGACATCTCCGATCGCAAGCGCGTCGAGGCGCTCAGTTCGGCCTTGTACCGGGTAGCTGAGAAGAGCAGCAGCGCACATGAGCTACAGCAATTCTTCGCGGCGGTGCATGGCATTGTCGACGAGCTCATGCACGCACGGAACTTCTATATCGCAATTTACGATCCTGCGACCGAGCTCCTCAGCTTCCCGTATTTCGTGGATGAGCAGGATTCCGCTCCTCCGTCAAAGAAGCTGGGTAAGGGATTAACCGACTACCTGATCCGTACCGGCGAACCGCTGCTGGCCACCCCCGAGGTCCTCGAAGCTATGCAGAATCGCGGCGAGGTGGCGCGCAACGGTTCGAAATCCCTGGACTGGATGGGCGTCCCTCTGAAGGTAAACAACCATACCTTTGGTGCACTCGTGGTGCAGACCTACTCAAAGAATATCCGCTACGGTGAACGCGACAAGGAGATCCTGACATTCGTCGCCCGCCAGGTGGCCAGCGCCGTCGAGATCAAGCGCAATGAGCAGGCCCTGCGGCGCTCGGAGGCTCGTTACCGTTCGCTCGTACAAAGCTCTGTATACGGGATTTATCGCTCCAGCCTGGAAGGCAGATTCCTCGACGTAAACCCCGCGCTGATTACCATGTTGGGCTACGCATCCGCCGAAGAGGTGCTGCTGCTCGACCCGGAAAACGATGTGTTCGCGCAGGCGGAGGAGCACGACCGCCTGATTGACGAATTCCGCCGCGCGGGACGGCTCGATGGATTCGAAGTGAAGTGGAAACGCAAAGATGGCAGCGCGATTACCGTTCGCATCAGTGGACGTGCCGTCAGCAGCGCCGATGAGCCGGCGGACGTTCTGGAAGCCATCGCCGAGGACGTGACCGACCGCCGCGCGCTCGAGGATCAATTCCGCCAGGCGCAAAAGATGGAAGCAGTAGGACGCCTTGCCGGTGGTGTGGCTCACGACTTCAACAACCTGCTGATGGTCATCAGCGGCTATGCCGAGGTCATTCTGGCGCAAGTGGATCCCGCGAGCCCGCTGCTTGAGAAGGGCCGCGCCATTCAGCTTGCCGCCGACCGCGCTACGACCTTGACCCGGCAATTGCTGGCCTTCAGCCGAAAGCAGTTGCTCGAACTGAAAGTGGTAGACGTAAATGCGATCGTGCAAGACATGGAGCGCCTGCTGCGTCCGCTGATTGGCGAGAACATCGATCTGGTGACGATCCTCGCTCCGGAGGCTGCTCATACCCGTGCCGACGCCGGCCAACTCGAGCAAGTGATCATGAATCTCGTGGTCAATGCCAAGGATGCTATGCCCGCGGGGGGCAGACTCACGCTTCGGACCGAGAACGTTGCTCTTGACGAGGACCATCGCCGCGGTCAGCAGTTCATACGCCCCGGTAATTATGTGACGCTCATGGTCAGCGACACCGGCATGGGAATGGATCGCGAGACGCAGTCGCGCATCTTCGAGCCGTTCTTTACCACCAAGGAAAAAGGCAAGGGAACCGGGCTGGGCCTTTCCACCGTGTATGGAATCGTGAAGCAGAGCGGCGGATATGTGATGGTGCAGAGTGAACTAGGCCGTGGCACCACGTTCCAGATCTACCTTCCGCTGGTGGAAGGAGCGGCGGAAAAGCATTCCATCGCCGTCCCTGAAGCCGTGGGTGGAACAGAAACGATCCTGCTGGTAGAGGACGAGGAGTCGGTTCGTCAGTTGGTGCGCGATACGCTTGCTGCCAAAGGTTACAAGGTGCTGGAGGCGGAAAATGGCGAGGCCGGTTTTGCCGTAGCGGCCAGCCACCAGGGAAAACTCGACCTGGTCATCACCGATGTCGTCATGCCCGGTATGGGCGGGCGCGAAATGGTCAAGCAACTGATCGAAACCCGTCCCGGAACCAAAGTTCTCTATCTGTCGGGATACACCGAAGACGCGATTATCAGCGATGGCTCCATCGAGAAGGGAACCGCGTTCCTGCAAAAGCCCTTCACGCTTCAGAACCTCTCTCGCAAAGTGCGTGAAGTATTAGGGTAGCGCCGGCGTAGCGCCGGCATCCCTTCGACTGCGCTCAGGGCAGGCTCTGCCGGCTGTCCAGTGGGCGTCTCGCCCACTGCTGGTGGGAATACCTCAAAGTCTGCAACTTTTTCCTGCCGTCCGCGTCCCATTTGATGAACAATTAGACATAGCACTCGAATCCGATCGTGGCGGATGGCTCGTACAAAGAGGTGGGGTTCTTATGCTTATAAAAAAGGCGGAAGACATTCGTTCTTCGGAGATCACACCGAAGAGTCTTTATCTGAATCGCCGCAAGTTTCTCGCCGGGGCGGCAATAGCCGGAGCCGCGGCGGCCATCGGCGTGGGACTGAAAGAGACGATTTCACCCTCGACCACGGTGTTCGCCGGCAACAAGATTGACGGCATCAAGAAGAGTCCATTCAGCACGACCGAGGCGGTCACGCCCTACAAAGATGTGACCCATTACAACAACTACTACGAGTTCGGCACCGAAAAAGATGAGCCTGCCGAGCAGGCGAAAAATTTCCGCACTCGGCCGTGGAAGGTCAAGATCGAGGGCCAGGTCGAAAAGAAGCAGGAACTCGATATCGACACGATTCTGAAGATGGCTCCTCCGGAGGAGCGCATTTATCGCCATCGTTGCGTCGAAGGATGGTCGATTGTTGTTCCCTGGATCGGCTTCTCGCTCAGCGAACTCATCAAAAGAGTGAATCCGACGAGCAAGGCCAAGTATGTCGAGTTCACCACGCTGTTCGATCCAGGCCAGATGCCCGGCCAGCGCCGTCAGGTACTCGATTGGCCCTACGTCGAAGGCCTGCGTATGGACGAGGCCATGAATCCTCTGGCGCTGCTTTGCTTCGGTATGTATGGGGAAGAACTTCCCAACCAGGATGGCGCGCCGCTGCGCATTGTCTTGCCGTGGAAGTATGGGTTCAAGAGTGCAAAGGCGATTGTGCGCATCCGCTTCGTCGAAAAACAGCCGCTGAATAGCTGGAACATTTCGGCTCCAACCGAGTACGGCTTCTACGCCAATGTGAACCCGACCGTCGATCACCCGCGCTGGAGCCAGGCCAAAGAGCGCCGGCTGGGTGAATTCCTGAAGCGTCCGACTTTGATGTTCAACGGCTACGGCGATCAGGTGGCGAGTCTGTACACCGGAATGGATCTGAAAAAGAACTACTAGAACCGGACCTCAGACCTCAGACCTCGCAAGGTGGGAACAACCGAGGTCTGAGGTCCGACGCCTGAAGCCGCATTTCGAATGCATCGTTACTTCAAACCCATCGTCTTCCTCGCTTGCCTCCTGCCTCTGACCAGGCTCGCCTGGCTCGGATTTCACGCGGGCCTGGGCGCCAATCCAATCGAATTCATCACCCACTCGACCGGGGACTGGACCCTGACCTTTCTTCTCGTCACTCTTTCGATCACTCCGCTGCGCAAACTCACGCGCCAGTACTGGCTGATCAGTTTCCGCCGCATGCTCGGCCTGTTCGCCTTCTTCTACGGCAGTCTGCATCTGATGACCTACGTCTGGCTCGACAAATTCTTCGATGTGCACGAGATGTTGCACGACATCGCGAAACGCAGATTCATCACCGCGGGCATGACCGCCTTCGCCCTGATGATTCCTCTGGCGCTGACGTCGACGAAGTGGTCGATCCGCAAGCTAGGCAAGCGCTGGCAGATGCTGCACCGCTTGATTTATTTCAGTGCCTCCGCGGGAGTAATTCACTACATCTGGCTGGTGAAAGCAGACTTGAAGAAGCCTCTGGAATATGCATTTGTACTGGGCCTGCTGCTGCTGTATCGAATCGTGGCCTGGGCAGTTACAAGACGCTCGACGCCGAAGGCGATCGCAAGCTCAGAGCGGCAGGTGGCAGTGCAATAGTGTTCTGCGCCCGGAACGCCGCACCGAATTCTGCGGTGTGGCCCACGACCAAAGGCTAACCCCAACGACGAAGCAAAAAGAAGGGCGCGGGCGAGTCTGACTCGCCGCGCCGGTATGAAACGTTTCTTAATTGGACTGACGCTTCGGGGTCCTCTTCGCTCTTAGGGCAGCCGATTTCACCGCCCGCAAAACCGATAAGTGCGCCGCCGCCGCGTTCGATTTCGCGGTGGCATTCTGTTTGACCAGCGCACCCAACGCGACAAGCTGAGGGTCTGTGCTGACGGCTACGGTGGTTGTCCCATCGACGGTGTAAGTCGTCAGCAAGTACCCGTTATTCGAAGGCGTCACAGTTCCTCGCCCGGCAACTGTGTTGTCCGCAGCGTACGTAGCTTGAAAGGTGTTCTTGAACTGAACAGATCCCTGACCGTTGAAATCGATGATGCCCGGCCCGAACGTGCCGTTGGTATTAGTAAACTCGGCAATGTCGTCTTCGGCGTTGGGAGAAACTCCGCCGCTCTGAAGGAACAAGCCGCTTAGATTCATGCCGTAACCTTCTCCTGAGGCCAGAGTCGGACTGGCAGCCTGCGGATACGCCACGCCGTTCGTGGTTCCGAGGCCGTCGATCTCGAGCAACTGTAAGCCACCGCTCGACGGATAGGCCGCAAACAGACATCCGTTGCACGCAGCTCCGTTATTGCCGTTCACAAAGGTGCTCAAGGAGATCTGTGCCCGCCCGGCAGTGACTGCCGAATAAGTGCCAGTGATGTTGGTGACCGTGCCGGCTACAAATGAATCGTTGATGTCTTCCACGGAACTCGAAGTGATTGTCCCGGCCCCGTCGGTGTTGAAGATACCCGCCGCTGTGAATGCTCCGCCGACGCTTGGACTATTGTCGAAACCCGCAACGGTGAAGACATTGTTGCCGCTGGGGATGGACGATTGCTGCGTAAATGCATCTCCGACCGTGACAGCATTGGCATCCATCTCGATGAATTTCAAATGCGTGGCATCGATCGGGAACACGTCATAGGAGTAGGTGGTCGCGGTGCCGCCACTGGTGGACGCGATGGATGCCGTGCCGAAGGGAGATCCGAGTGCGACGGATCCTCCGCTGACGGAGAGATTCGGAGGACCGGTCCAAACGCAGTTGTTATTGAAATCCTCAACTCCGCTCGAGATGTTGCCATTCGAGTCGAGGGTGAATGCTCCAACGGTTGCGAGCGGGGCCGAAACGGCAGTTCCGAAATTGAAACCGCACAGCAAGTTGGCGGAGCCAGCGGAGCCTGTGAAATTGAACGCGAACGATTTTCCATCAATATCGGATTGTGCGACGCTGCTTTGCAGGTCAAGCGTTCCGCTAGCGCTTCCAAAGGTGTCGAACTCGGTGATTAAACCATGCTCACTTGAGGTGAGTACGAAGTCGAACGTGTAGGTATTTCCACCCGCCTGCAGCGTGAGAAGACCGGTTGGAGCGCTAGAGCTTCCAGTCGGCCGCCCGTCAGAACCGACGCTATAGGTGCCTGAGGTGATGGCCGCTTCAGCGGCCACAACGCCCGTCGTTCCGTTCACGTCGATAACGCCGCCTGTGCTGCTGATGTTGCCCTTACCGTCGGATACGAAAGTTCCCACCATGGTTACAAAGTTGCCCGACGCATCAGTTCCCGTGACAGAAAACACGTACGTTCCGCTGAGGTTGCTGTTGCTGAAACCGCCGCTGGGAGGCGGCGTGACGACGGGATTACTGGTTCCACTTCCGCAGCCTGCCAGGGCTGCGAGCGATGAAAGGATTACGGGCAGAATGAGACGAGTGCGTAGCGACATGACATCCCCCTGATAAGCTTTGGCCCAGAAAGCCAGATTCTTGGCTCAGACTAGCACGTGTGACTTGACGCTTGATTCAACCCGAACCTGGAAAATAAGTAGCGGAAGTGACCAAAGTTTTTCAAGGATTTACAACCGTTTACAAAACAATTGCAGATTGAAGATTTTAGATTGCAGATTGAAACCGAATCGAGGGAATCTTCTTTAATCTTTCAATCTGAAATCTGAAATCGGCAATCTGCAATTCTTACTTCTGCACTTCGGTTTCCTGACCAGCCAGTCGCCGCAGCGACTCTTGGTAAGGCGCGCGGGCCACACCTCTCTCGGTAATGATGGCCGCCACGTACTTTGCCGGAGTCACGTCAAAGGCAGGGTTCTCGACTGCAACGCCGTCGGGCACCATCTGCTTGCCGGCGATGTGCGTCACTTCTTTGCCATTCCGTTGCTCGATGGGAATTCCGCCTCCGTCGGGACACGCCATATCCACGGTCGACGTCGGCGCCGCAACGTAGAACGGAATTCCGTGCTCTTTGGCGAGGATCGCCACCGTGTACGTCCCGATCTTATTCGCCACGTCACCATTGGCCGCGATGCGATCCGCGCCCACCACGATGGCGCCGATCTTGCCCTGCTTCATCATCGCCCCAGCCATGTTGTCGGAGATCACCGTTGTCGGGATTCCGTCCTTCATCAACTCCCAGGCGGTAAGGCGAGAGCCTTGCAGAAACGGACGGGTCTCGTCGGCGTAGACGTGAATCTTTTTCCCCTGCTCGACGGCCGCTCGGATCACTCCCAGCGCTGTGCCATATCCGGCTGTCGCTAGTGCTCCGGCATTGCAGTGTGTGAGCACTCCACCGTCACTCGGCATTAGACTGGCGCCATGCCGTCCCATGGCTTGATTAGCAGCGATATCCTCGGCGTGCATCCGCTGTGCCTCGTCGATCAGGTCGCGCTTAATCTGAGGAATCGGACGGATGCGGATGCGCTCAAACTTTTCCTGCATCCGCTGGATGGCCCAGAACAGATTTACAGCGGTCGGCCGAGTCTTGCTGATCAGATCGCAGATGGCGTCGAAGTCACGCTTCAGATCGCCTGTAGTCTCGGCCTTGGAATTGTTCACGCCGAGCGCGACCCCCAGGGCGGCAGCCACGCCGATGGCGGGCGCCCCGCGCACTACCATGTTGCGGATCACGTCGGCCACCTGCTCGTGGGTTTTGCAGGTTACGTAAACTTCTTCGGTCGGCAGCTTCGTCTGGTCAATGAAGCGCACGCCCTTGTCGGTCCATTCGAGAGTTTGAATCATATTTTCTGTAGAGACGTTGCTTGCAACGTCTCTCTGGCCACGATGGGTGAAGCCGCCAGCAAAGACGCAGCAAGCTACGTCTCTACGACGGTTTGTGCGCTTCGCACCGGTTTCTCGGATTGTTACTTACCGCCGGCCTTCCGCAGATCTCGCAGCTGGCCGCGACCGCGAAGATGCTCGGCTCAGTGTCGTCAGTCTGCGCTACATGTTCGTTGCGCACGTCGTTCGCCGTGAATATGGAAACGAACGGCGCCGGCGTCGCAGCCTTCTCCACACTGGGACGCCCCTTCGCCTCTTCCCGCTCCACGAGGCACATCACGCCGACGAGTTCAAATCCAAATTCACGCGCCGCCTCGATCGCTTGAATCGTCGAAGCTCCAGTCGTGCAGACATCGTCCACGATCACCACGCGCGCGCCCTTTTGTCGAAAGCCTTCGATGCGTTGTCCCGTACCGTGCTGCTTTTCGGCCTTGCGCACCAGGAATCCGTTGAGTTCCCCGCTCACCACCGAAACCGCGACGACAATCGGGTCGGCGCCCATCGTCAGCCCGCCGATGGCCTGGGCCTTCCATCCGCGGTTCCCGATTTCCTCCAGGAATACTTCCCCGGTCAGCCGCGACCCCTTGGCATCAAGCGTGGTGGCGCGGCAGTCGATGTAGTAATCGCTCGTCCCGCCCGAGGAAAGTTTGAACTCACCCAGTTGAAAAGACTTGTGGGCGAGTGTGGTGAGCAACTTTTGCCGCGCGGAATGCATAAAAAACTACGATATCACGCCCTGACTTACATGTTTTCTCAGCCTCCTCTGCGAAGTCGTGAGCTTTCTCAGCGGTTGGGCTTTCCTTTTTGAGCGCAGAGATCGCCGAGACAAGCCGCTGAGAACCCTGAGACCCATGTCCTACTGGGTGTGAAGCTGCCCCGCGGAATTCGACTGCGGCCGCAGCAATACGGGCCTTTTGCGTGTTAACCTGAGGTTTCCGGGCATTGCAGAAAGCTATCGCAATCCGAGGTTCCGGATTACCCAATCGAGATATGACATTACACACCGCGCTCAGGATCCCACGCTACGTTTTTGTTTTTTTCCTTCTTTCCTTCGCCATCACCTCGGTTTCCCGTCCCGCCGCTGCCGAAGGCACGCGCACGTGGGAGCAGTCGAAGTTTGAGGATCTGGTGAAAGGGACGGCCAACGGAGTAGCCATCCGCAGTTCCGGCGGACTGGAGCTGGCGCCCTCGTTCAAGCTGCTCTACGCCACGCCCTCCACCTACATCTGGGCCGTCGCAGCCGACGATGCGGGAAACATCTATGCCGCCACCGGTTCTCCCGCGCGTGTGTACCGCATCACTCCCGACGGCAAGTCGACCATCATCTTCCAACCGCAGGAACTCCAGGTGCAGGCGCTCCGAGTCGCCCCGGGCGGCGTAATTTATGCCGCCACTGCGCCTGATGGCAAGGTGTACAAGATCGAGCACAAGCCCGGAGACAAGACTGAACCCTCCAAGTCCGAAAACAAGTCCGAGAATAAGTCCGCCGACAACGCGCAGAAAGATCCTGCCAAGCCCGCAGTCGATTCTTCCTGGTCTTCTTCCGAGTATTTCGCGCCCGGCACGAAATACATCTGGGACCTGGCTCTCGACAAGTCTGGAAATCTCTACGTCGGCACCGGTGATCGCGGCGAAATCTACAAGGTGACTCCGAAGGGGGAGCACTCACTCTTCTTCAAGAGTGATGAAACCCATATCCGCGCTCTCACCCTGGATGCGCAAGGAAACTTGATCGCGGGGACGGATGGCAGCGGATTAGTTTACCGAATTTCTCCGGCCGGGGAAGGATTCGTTCTCTATAGCGCGCCCAAGAAGGAAATCACGGCGCTGGCCCTCGACCACGACGGCAATATCTATGCCGCAGGTGTCGGTGAAAAGCGCCCCGGGATGGGAGGAGCACCGGGCAACCCTTCGATGATGATCACGATGGGACAAAACCCTGGCGCCATGCCGGGCGCTCAGACCCCCGGTATGGTGACGGTTCCCACTCCCGGGTCGATCACCACGTTTCCGATTCCCGGCGCAGGCGCAACCGGTGGTTCCGACGTTTACCGGATCGGATCAGACGGATCGCCTCTGCGTATCTGGACTTCGCGGGAAGACATCGTGTACGCCCTGGCTTTCGATTCGCACAATAAGCTGCTGGCGGGCACTGGAAACCGTGGGCATGTCTTTGCGATCGATGGGCCCGATGACTACTCCGACCTGCTGAAGGCGCCAGCCTCGCAGGTTACCGGATTTGCCAAGGCTCCGAATGGCGGACTCTACGCCGCCACCAGCAATCTGGGCAAGATCTTCGTACTTGGACCGGCCTCGGAGAAGGAAGGCTCCTACGAAAGCGACGTCTTCGATGCCAAGATCTTTTCGCGCTGGGGACGCGCCGAATTTCGTGGTTCAGGAAATGTCGATCTCCTGGCTCGCAGCGGCAATGTCGACAACCCGGATCGCAACTGGAGTCCATGGAAGCAGGTCGACCTGAGCAAGGGCGTCGAGTTGAATATCCCGCCGGCGCGCTACACGCAGTGGAAGGCGGTTCTGCACGACGGAGGCACAAAGCCCTCGGTCGATTCTGTGACCGTGAACTACTTGCCGAAAAACATTGCACCGCAGATTGACGACGTTTCCGTGCAGATGGGAGTGCGCTACCAGCCGCTTCCGAAAACCTCGCTTAACGCCAGCACGGATGTAAGCGGCTCTTCCGGCATCCACTTTGAATCACCCGTGCCGAGCACTCACGATAAGGACGCGATCGGCGTGAAGTGGACCGCACACGACGACAACGACGATCAACTCGTCTATTCCGTCTACTATCGAGGCGACGGAGAATCCCGCTGGCTGCTGTTGAAGGACAACATCACCGATAAGGCCTACTCCTTCGATGCCAGCCTGCTGCCCGATGGCGGCTACACAATGAAGGTTGTCGCCTCCGATGCCCCGTCGCATTCTCCCGGTGACGCGCTCTCCGACTCGCGCGAGAGCCGCCGCTTTGAAGCAGATACCACGCCTCCGCGCATCGAAAACCTAACTGCCTCCTTGGAGGGCGGACAGATTCACGTCCATTTCCGCGCTGCGGATGGATTCTCCGCCATAAAGCGCGCGGAATTCTCCGTGGACGCCGGCGACTGGAAGTATGTGGAACCCGTGGGGCAGTTGTCCGACTCCAAGAGCGAAGATTACGACTTCAAGGTCACACTCGATTCCACGAAAGACGCAGCGGGAGAACACGTGGTCGTCGTGCGCGCCTACGACAAGTACGACAACATGGGAGCGGCGAAAACCATGCTGAAGACAAAGTAGCGCCGGCGTCCCGCCGGCAGTGGTGCGGGCATCTTGCCCGCGCATGACGTGGCCCAGGCGATTGCTGAACGCCTTCGAATCAGGACATGTCCGAACGGCCTCTTTTGAAGGCCCACCGGTTCCCGGATAATGTCCTCATGCGTAAGTCCCGCGCAGCGCTCCGGATTGTTGTTTTCATTTCCGTCGCGACAGCCCTCGTGTCTTTCACCGCTTGCTCAGGCGTCTCCAATCAATCCGGCAACGGCGGCAATGGCGGTGGAGGCGGCGGGAATGGTGGAGGAAGCGGCGGCGGTAATCTGGCCTGCAACCCGATGTCCACCGGCCAGACGGCAAGTCTCAACGGCTTTGTGCCGTTCACCAGCAGCAATCTGTGGAACACCGACATTTCATCCGCCCCAGCCGATCCGAACTCCGGCGCAATCATCACGAACTGGGTGGGCTCCGTGAACGTGCATCCGGACTGGGGCACTGATCCCACCTACGGCATTCCCTACGTCGTGGTCAACGGCAGCCAGTCGCTGGTCAAAGTGAATCTTCAGGCCTACGGCGATGAAAGCGACCCGGGCCCGATGCCGGTTCCCGCAAACGCTCCGATTGAAGGCGGATCATCGAGTACCGGCGACCGCCACGTGCTCGTGCTCGACAACGGCAACTGCTTTCTGTACGAGCTTTACAATTCCTCCGTGAACGGGGACGGAAGCTGGAACGCTGATTCGACCGCGGTCTGGGATTTACTTTCTGACGAGCAACGTCCTTACACGTGGACCTCTGCTGACGCCGCTGGGTTGCCAATCTTCCCCGGCCTGGTGCGCTATGACGAGGTTGCTTCAGGAAAGATTCAACACGCCTCCGTTTCACGTTGCCGAAAACGCGCGCAGCGTTTGTCGCGCCAGCTTCACATTGGGCAGGGAACACAAGCGATCTGAGCGCTCCGCCGATGGGCATGCGTCTGCGTTTGAAATCCAGCTACGACATCTCGAGATTCTCGTCGCAGATGCAGGTCATCCTCACCGCCATGAAGCATTACGGATTGATCCTGGCCGACAACGGAAGTTCGCTCTTCGTGACGGGAGTGTCTGACAGCCGTTGGGGATCCGATCTCGATTCTCTAAAAACGGTACCCGCGTCCGCCTTTGAAGTCGTGCAGATGAATCCTATCTACACAAGCGCCAACTATCCCACGGGCACCGCACCAACCGTCAGCAGTTTCACGGCTTCAGCAAGTCACGCTTCCGCCGGAGGAAGCGTGACTCTTTCATGGACTGCAAGCAGCGTAGATTACGTCATCGTTTCCCCGGGTCCAGGTGCCGTTCGCGACACCAGCGTGACGGTGAATCCAACCGCAACCACGACCTATACGCTCTATGCCACGAACCAATACGGCCGCACAACGACCATGGTCACGGTGAATGTGCCGTAAGGTTTCCCTCGTATACCTTAGCCTGCCCTGAGCGAAGTCGAAGGGTGTCCTTAGTGGTTGAAGGTTTTATTCAGCAGCAAGATAAGCGTACCGGAAGATGAAGAGCAAAGTCAGAATCCAGATCACCGGACTCACCTCGCGAAATCTTCCAGCCGCCACTTTCACCAACGTATAAGAAATCAATCCCATGCTGAGTCCGGTGGCGATACTAAACGTGAGCGGAGTAGCCAGCAGGGTCACGAACGCAGGGATGGCGTCGGTGAAATCGGACCAAACCACGCGCCCGATCGATTCGGTCATCAGCGCGCCCACGACGATCAATGCCGGCGCCGTCGCATATCCCGGGATCGCCGTCGCCAGCGGAGTGAAGAAAACCGCTAAAAGAAATAGTCCGGCCACGAAGACGTTACTCAGCCCGGTCCGCGCACCGGCAGCCACTCCCGCCGCGCTCTCGATGTAGCTGGTGACCGTCGAGGTTCCTGTGAGCGCACCGAAAACTGTGCCCATCGCGTCCGACACCAGCGCTCGCCCGACCCGCGGAATCTTCCCATCCTTCACGAATCCGGCCTGCTCGCAGACTCCCAGCAGCGTACCCACGTTGTCGAACAGATCGACGAAAAGGAAAACGAAGACGATCTCGAGTAGGCCCAGGTGCAGCGCTCCGCGCAAATCCAGTTTCAGCCAGGTTGCCGACGGATGCGGCAACGAAAGAATATGCGCTGGCCAGGTTGCCATCCCGCGAAAGATGCCGAGCAAGGTGGTGGCGACAACGCCGATCAGAATCGCACCGGTTATCTTTCGGGTCATCAGGATCAGTATGATGGCAAGGCCCACGCACGCCAGCTGCGCCTCGTGGTTTCCAAAGCTGCCCAGGCTGACGAATGTTGCGGGATTCGCGACAACCAGATTTGCATTGCGCAGTCCGACGAAGGCGATGAACATGCCGATCCCGCCCGCGGTTGAGTGTTTCAGGCAGTCAGGGATCCCGTTCACGATCTTCTCGCGCACGCGGCTGACGGTCAGAATCAGAAAGAACACGCCCGAGAAGAAAATCACGCCTAGCGCAGTCTGCCAGGGCACATGCATCCCCAGGCACACCGAATAGGTGAAGTAGGCATTCAGCGACATGCCTGGCGCGAGGGCGATCGGATAATTGGCGTAGAGCCCCATCACCAGCGTCGCCACCGCAGCCGAAATACAGGTGGCGAACACGACTCCCTCGACCGGCATCCCGGCCTTCGAGAGAATCTGCGGGTTCACCACCACGATGTAAGCCATCGTGATGAAGGTCGTCAGTCCGCCCAGAAACTCTGCGCGAACGGTTGTCTGGTTTTCTTTAAGACGGAAATAGCGCTCGATCAATCCGATTCCTCGTCGTGGAATGAAACGGACATTCTACGGCAAGAGGCCGGTTGGCGAGAGCGTTTTCCCCTCTGTTACTCCGTGTCCCCTGTGGTGAAAGTCTTTAGGCAGGATCAGCGGTTGTCGATTGCGCATCGGTGGTAATGGAATGCAACTCGCCGGCCCGTCGAAGATCCGGAAACCACCAGGCCCACAAAGTAACGACCAACAGGGTTCCCACTCCTCCCAACACGACTGCCGGCACGGTTCCAAACCATTGTGCCGTCACTCCCGATTCGAATTGCCCAAATTCATTGGAGGTGCCGATAAAGATCATATCCACAGCCGTCACTCTGCCCCGCATCTCGTCGGGCGTAGCCAGCAGTGTCAACGTCGCGCGAATAATGACGCTGATCATGTCGCTTGCGCCGAGGAGCACCAGCGCGATCAGAGAAACGATGAGGCTGCGCGACAGTCCAAAGATGATCGTAAACACCCCGAATCCGGCCACGGCCCAAAGTAGTTTCGGTCCCGAGTTGCCGCGCAATGGCCAATGCGCCAGCAGAATCGCCATCAGCGCCGCGCCCACTCCAGGCGCAGTCCTCAGCAATCCAAGCCCCCAAGGCCCCGTATGCAGGATCTCCCGCGCGTAAACCGGGAGGAGCGCCACGGCGCCGCCCAGCATAACCGCAAATAAATCCAGCGAGATCGCGCCCAGAATCAGCTTGTTGTTGCGGATGAAATGCAAGCCTGCGAAGAGAGTCTTCAAATTCAGGGGCTCTCGAGGACGCGCTTTTACTTCCGGCTTAATACGGAACGTAGTAACAGTCGCCCCAATTGCCGTGGCCATGGCAATCACATAAACCGCGGAGGGTCCGCGGAATGCAGCGTAGACAATTCCTCCGAAGGATGGACCGAGGACGGTCGAGGCCTGAAAAATCGTCGCGTTCCAGGCAACGGCATTCGCGAAATGCTCCTGCGGCACAAGCTGCGGCAGGATCGACCTGCTGGCGGGCCCGTTGAAAGAGCGCACGATTCCGATCATCACCAGAACGACGTAGATCGGCGCAATGGACGGGACGCCACGCCAGCTCAGAGCCAGCAACAGGGCGAAGCACAAGGCATATCCCGCATAGCACGCCGACAGCACGTTGCGCCGCTCAAACCGGTCCGAGGCGTGTCCGGAGATCGGGAACAGCAATATCCCGGGCAGAAACTGGGCCAATCCTACGTATCCAAGATCGAGCGGCCGCTTCGTGATTTCGTAGACCTGCCAGCCTACGGCCACCGCCTGCATCTCGACGGCGGACACAATGAGAAATCGCGCAATCTGGAAGAGCAAGAATCCCGGATGGGAAAAGGCGGCGCGTCCCGCCCTGGATTCTGCAATCGGAGGCATGAACGTCTAATGTGACACAGATTGCATTAGGCGTGGTAACCAGAGTTCGTGTAGGGGCGGACGTCCTCGTCCGCCCCGCGAGCGAAGCGAGCGTGCAGGCGCTGTGGAACTGCAACGACCTCCCCACTCACCTGCGGTCGTCATTGCGCGCTTTCGCGGCGCAACCCCGGACCAGGCGTCCGGGGCTACATGTCGGCTCATGCGACCAGCGGGACATTGGCGATCCCGGCCGTCCCGAACACTTTTCGGTAACGCTCAATCTCCGAAGGTGGCCCTAGCGCTTTTGAATAATTGTCTGAAAGCTTTACCGCTGGCCGCCCTTCGACGCTCGACACTTTACAGATGAGACCGATCGGATCAAACCCACCACCGTCGTTGGGGTTACATCCGCGAAAATCATTGGTCAGCAAAGTTCCCCAACCCGCGCTGAAACGGATCCTCTGTTCCGCCGTCCATTTGTTCCGATCATAAAAGTCGGCGGCATTGCGAAAATCGCCGGGAACGCCGCCCTTCGCTATCGTTCCGGCGAAATATGCATGCAGCCCCAGGATGATGTCGACATCGAGTGTGTCGGACGCGATAAGAAGTTTCTCGCTCGGATCAAGTCCGCGCGTCTTGAGCCATTCGATATACTCATCGCCCGCAATGTAGGGATCTTTGCTGTCGACGCGCTGCCCGGTCCAGTCGGCCACCCACTCCGGCGCCTGGGCCAGAAACTGAGTGGTTCCAAACGTGTCGGGCAGCATGACCCGCAACAATCCCTCATACGTCTGCTGCCAGAGTTCGAGCATCTTGTATTGCGATGCTTTCAACTCGACATCATCGTTGGCCAGAGCTGCCATGACCATCGGAATTTCATGGGCGTTCGTTCCGATCGCTTCCAGATCATGCTTGTGGGCGAGAAAGGCGTTCGAGGTGCCGATGAAATTGCTGCCGAGATTGGCCGCCATGGCTACGACAACGTATTCCTGCCACAGAAAGCTATGCCGCCTGCGAGTTCCGAAGTCCGCCACACTCAGTCCCGGCACGCCGCGCAGACGCTCAATCTTGCCCCACAGCTTCGTTTTCGCGCGCGCGTAAAGAATGTCGAGCCCGAATTCGCTAAGCGTCTTCAATTGCGCGCGCGTCTTCAACTCGTCGAGAATCGCCAACGCATACAGCTCCCACATGGTGGTCGCGGTCCATGGCCCTTCAAATATCAGTTGGATCTGGCCGTCGCGCACGCGGAACTGGTAGTCGGATAAACGAAAGTCCTTCTCCAGCCACTCCAGGAACGCAGGCTCGAAAATTCCGCGCCGCCCGTAGAACGTGTTGCCAGCCAGCCAAACCAGTTCCGACTTGCGGAAGTGCAGTCCGCGCACATGCTGCAACTGGACCTTGAACTCCTCGATATTAATGATGTCGGCGATACGGACCGCGGGGTGGCGGTTGAAGAGCGAGAACTCCACCTGCGTCTTGGGAAAATGTTTCCAGATGAACTGCAGCATCAGCAGTTTGTAGAAGTCGGTATCCAGCAGCGACCGGATGACGGGGTCGAGTTCCCAGTTGTGGTTATGCGCGCGTTCGGCGTGGTTGATGATCATCGGAGGAGAGCGGCCCTCACTGACAGTCTAGAGGATCAAGCCCAGTCGCGGCGAGTGCGCTCCGCTGGCGGGCGAGCCTTGCGCGGAGTTGCTATCAATTTCGCGGCGTACACGTCAAATCAGCGGCGGCGCTCGGGCGTTCGCGGGATTGCATTACCTTGGATCCTCGCGGTTGTCTGTCCGTCGTCTACAATGCTCCTCGTCCTCGTGATCAGAGACAATTTCAGATCAAGGTTAACCCGGGTTGCGGCATCGCTCCTGCTCGTTGTGCCCTTTGCTTACGCAGCGCCGCCAGCCATACAGATTCCCCGCGTCGAGCACGCGCCCAGACTCGCCGATTTCGAAGCCATGCGGCCTGCCGGCGGAATGTCCGAAAGCATGTTGAAGGTCTCCGGCTTTATCGCCCGCGAACCGGCCGACGGTGCGCCGCCCACGCAAGACACCGACGTATATCTCGCCTACGACGACCACAACCTTTATGTCGTCTTCATCTGCTGGGACAAGGAGCCTGACAAGATTCGCGCCCGCATGACTCGGCGCGAAGATATCTTCTCCGACGATTCCGCCGAGATCATGATCGACACCTTCAACGACGCCCGCCGCGGATACGCTTTCGCGGCCAATCCCCTGGGCATCCAGTGGGACGCGCTCTGGACCGAAGGCTCGATCGGCAACGGACTTCCTGCCGATTACAGCGGTTTCGATCAGTCGTTCGACACCGTGTGGAACTCCGAGGGTCGCCTCACCAGCCAGGGTTACATGTTGCTGATGACGATACCGTTCAAGAGCCTGCGCTTTCCGAAGGCGGATCTGCAGCAGTGGCGGATCATCCTCAACCGCAGCATCCCTCGCACCAACGAAAACCTGTTCTGGCCACGCATCTCGAATCGTATACAGGGGCGCTTCAATCAAGCGGCGACCGCCACCGGTATCGATCACATCTCGCCGGCTCGCAATATTCAACTGATCCCCTATGGACTACTGCGCGGGTTCCATGACATCGATGACCGCGATTCCACGCATCCCGTCTTCGCAAACCGTACGTTGCAACCGGAAGTGGGACTGGATGCGAAGTTCATCCTGCATGACAGCTTTGTACTTGATGCCACCATTAACCCCGATTTCAGCCAGATCGAATCCGACCAGCCGCAGATCACGGTCAACCAGCGGTTCGCTGTCTTCTTCCCAGAGAAGCGCCCCTTCTTCCTGGAGAACAGCAACTACTTCACCAGCCCGATCGACCTGGTCTTTACTCGCAACATCGGCCATCCAGAATTTGGCTTACGCTTGACAGGCAAGACGGGTCCCTGGGCACTTGGAGTTCTCGCCAGTGATGATCGAGCTCCGGGAGAAGCTCTGCCTCGGAGCGATCCTCACGCCGGCGACCGGGCAACCTTCACCATTGCACGTGTCAGCCGGGACATTCTTGATCAATCCACGATCGGGGGGATCTACACCGATCGTGAATTCGCGGGTGGATACAACCGCGTTGGAGGAATCGACGCAAATCTCAAGCTCGATCAGCACTGGCGCTTGCAGGGTCAGGCAGTAAGCAGCTCCACACACGACATCATCGCGGGAACTCCGGGCGTAGACGGGCTCGGCTACACACTCGACCTTGAACGAATCGGACGCAAGCTCAATTTGCAATCTCAATACCTCGATTTCAGCCCCAACTTCGAAACCCAGACCGGATTCGTGAACCGGGTAGACCTTCGGGAGCAACTCCTCAAAGCCAGCTACTACTGGCGGCCGGAGGGTAAGTTCCTCATCTCGTATGGGCCGACGCTCCAGATGTTTAATATCTGGGACCACAGCGGCACGGCTCTCGATTACTTTGCCTACCCTGGATTCCGAGTGGACATGACGCGCGGCACCTACGTCAACTTTCATCCCTACGGATACGACGACGTGCGCCTGCGCCCCATCGATTACAGCACGCTCTCGCGGGTGACTGCCTATCCGCAACCATTTTGGGGAATTGATGCGGGGACGAGCTGGTTCAAGAAATTCGACCTGACCGCATTCTTTGTTTCTGGAGTTGGAGTGAACTTCAATCCTGCCGCGAACCAGGCACCCACGATCGGACACGAGGACCAAGGCAACTTCACTTTGACTTTCCATGCAGCCGGACGTCTGCGCATTGACAACGCCTACCTGATCGAACACATCCGCGAGCGCGATACTCACCTCACCGCCGTCACAAATCACATCATCCGCAGCAAGTGGAACTATCAGTTCACGCGCAATCTGTCCGTCCGCCTGATTCTCCAGTACAACGCGGTGTTGTCGAATCCGGATATCAGTTCGTTGTCCCGCACCAAGAACTTCAACACCGATTTCCTGATCACCTACCTCATCCATCCGGGGACAGCCATCTACGTGGGTTACAACAGCGATCTGGGGAACCTGGATCGGAACCTTGCGGTCGATCCCGTGACCGGCGCGATCCTGACCACTCGCAATGGCTACATCAACGATGGCAGGCAGTTTTTCGTGAAGGCCTCGTACGTATTCCGCTTCTAGATTCACGTAGCCCCGGACGCCTCGTCCGGGGTGGGGCGCAAAGCGCGCAATGACGACGACTGGTAGTGAGCGAACATATGCGGCGACTTACGCGGCCGACACGCGTCGCTTCGCTCCGCGGGGCGGACCAGGCGTCCGCCCCTACAGAATCATTTGCCAAATGATCCTTTACGACGACGCCCGGGCGGTCTTCGCTTCCAGCCGCTCGTAAACTTCCTCGGCCCGCCCGAGCGCTTCCTGCACATTGTCGCAAATATTCTCTTCGCCGATGACTTCCGCGAATTCGGCTTGATGGATGAGTTGCGATGGCTGCTCGCGGGCCCCGCACAGAATCAACGTACGCTTGCTTGCATGGAGCGCCTTCGCCGCTTCTTCCAGCGCAAACAGCCCGGTGGCGTCGAGTGCGGTCATGTTGCGCAGGCGCAAGATCACGACCGGCGGAAGCGTATGCAGATGCTCCGTCACTACAGAAATCTTGTCCGTCGCGCCAAACAGGAATGGCCCGTGAATGCGGAAGATCGTCGCGTAATACGGGATGTCTTTATCTTGCAGAATGTGCACCCGTCCGTCTTCAACATAGTCATCGGTGACCTGCGAGACGGTGGTAGTCGATGCCACACGGCTGATGAATAGCAGCGCCGCCAGGATCATTCCCGCTTCGACCGCGACAGTCAGATCGGCGAAGACGGTCAATGCAAACGTGACCAGCCAGATGCTGATATCGGTCTTGGTCAACTTAAGCAGTTGCGGAATCTCCAGCCATTCGCCCATGTTGTACGCAACCATCATCAGGATTCCCGCTAATGCCGCCATCGGCACATAGCTGACCAGCGGCGCCGCGAACAGCAGGATGCAGAGCAGGGTCAGCGCATGAATGATGCCGGCAACCGGCGACTGCGCGCCGGAGCGGATGTTCGTGGCCGTACGAGCGATGGCTCCTGTGGCCGGCAATCCTCCGAACATCGGCGAGAACACGTTGGCCACGCCCTGCGCCACCAGTTCGACATTCGGATTGTGCCGGTCGTTGCTCATGCGATCTGATACGACGGCCGACATCAACGATTCAATAGCGCCGAGCATGGCCACCGTAAATGCCGGTCCAAGCAACCCATGAATCAGGTCGGAGTGAAACTTCGGAATCTGCAAGTGCGGCAGTCCGCCGGGGATTCCGCCGAATTTCGTGCCAATCGTCTCTACCGGAAGCTTGAAGAAATAAACGGCGGAAGTGGCCAGCAGCAGCGCAACAATCGGACCGGGAATGCGTGCCGAAAGGCTGCGGCAGATGATCAGCGTCAGCAGTGTGAACACTGCCAGTGCGGTAGCCTCGAACGACAGTGTGTGGAAGCTGCGCGCCAGCTCCTCCATGCGCAGCCAGAACACGCCGGGAACCTTGTCGAGATGCAGTCCAAAGAAATCCTTCACCTGTGTGCTGGCGATGAGCACGGCGATTCCATTGGTAAATCCGATTACGACCGGCCGAGGGATGAATTTCACCGCCGTGCCGAGGCCCGTCACTCCCATGATGACCAGCAGCACGCCCGCCATGACGGTGCACATGAACAGTCCGTCGACTCCGTGCACCGCGACGATTCCCGCCACGACCACCACGAACGCGCCCGTCGGCCCGCCAATCTGCGTCTTGGAGCCGCCGAGCGCAGAAATGAGAAAGCCGGTGACGATGGCGCAGTAAATGCCCGCCTGCGGCGTGAGCCCCGAGGCTATGGCAAAGGCCATGGCCAGCGGCAAAGCGACCAGTCCGACGGTGACTCCGGCGACAAGGTCGAGCAGAAACTTGTGACGGTCGTAAGTCCTCAGGAAGAGGACAGACTTAGGAAGCCAATTTTCGTTGAGGAAAGTACGCCCCATTCTCACAGTATGGCAGCAGTTCGAGGAATCGGGTAGTTACCGGTGAGTTCGTGTAGCTCCGGACGCCTTCGTCTGGAGTTGCGCGAAGCGCAATGAAGACGCCTGGAGGGAATGAACTGCCTTAGCGACCCACGCGCTCGGCACGTGAGGTCTGTCGGGGAGCAGCAAGATGTTGGCACGATTCGACGCCGCAGCACGCTCGCTTCGCTCGCCGAGCGGACCCTTCGACTCCGCTCAGGGCAGGCTAAGGCGTCCGCCCCTACCCAAGCTAGAATCAAGTCATGCAGTTCGTTCGCACGCTGGGTTGGGTCGCTTGTGTTCTTTATTCCACCATCCCGTCATTCTGGCTGATGGTGCATCCGCGCGCACACCGCTGGCGCGCCCGCGTGCGTTCCCCATTTCGTGTCCTGGTGCCGGCGTGGATCACCATGTGGATCGGCGTCGGCGCCCTCACCGGCCCATGGCGGAAAGTGACGCTGTATTCGGCGCCTTGGACCTGGCTTCCCGCCGGGCTGCTTTTTGCCACCGGCATCTTTCTCTATGGCCGCTCCGGCGCCCACTTCGGCCTAGCCCAACTCGGAGGCTTGCCCGAAGTTCGCTCCAATCATGACCATCAAAGCCTGGTGACGACCGGCATTCGCGCCCGCGTTCGCCATCCCGTCTACTTGGGTCATCTCTGTGAGATGCTGGCCTGGAGCCTCGGCACCGGCCTGTTCGTCTGCTGGCTGCTAACAGCGTTCGCGATCATTACCGGCGCAGTGATGATTCGAATGGAGGACGCGGAGTTGGAGAGGAGATTCGGCGCCGAGTTCGTAGCCTATAGACGCGCTGTCCCCGCTATACTGCCCATAGTCCGACTTGGCTGAAAGCTGATGGCTGACAGCTGAAAGCTCTCATGCGCTTCGAACTTTTCATCGCGAGCCGCTATCTCCGCGCCAAACGGCGGCAAGTTGAGGCGATTTGCGGGCGTGAGCGAAGCGGGAGCCCGCAGCCGAAATCCCGAGCGAAGCGAGGGACCTCTTGATGAGATTCGAGTTGTTTATCGCTTCGCGCTACTTGCGAGCCAAACGGCGGCAAGCATTCATCGGCATCATCACAGGTATCTCGATCGCGGGAGTCGCCGCCGGAGTGGCCTCGCTCGTGGTTGCTCTCGCCATCAACAACGGATTCCGCCAGGACCTGCAGCAGCGGCTACTCGGCTCGACCTCGCACATCAGCCTGCAGCGCATCGCCGATGACGGGATCAAAGACTGGCCTCCGCTGATGGACCGACTCTCGAAACAGCCACACGTAGTTGCCGCCGCCCCAGCGATCTTTGAGCAGGTTCTGATCTCGCGTGGCCCACGCGCCCGGGGAGCGGTGCTCAAGGGAATGATCCCGAAATACGAGCGGCAGGTTGGGGATCTGCTCAACTCGGTGACCGAGGGCTCGGCTGCGGAATTGAGCTCCGATGCGTCCGCGGGGGCCGCGGCTCCCGCATCGCCTTCGGCGAGGGCGGACCAGGCGTCCGCCCCTACACAATCTCCCGACTCCCTCGCAGGTGTGCAACAGCGCATCGCCGCCATGCCGCCCATCGTGCTCGGCAAGGATATGGCCGACAATCTCGGCGCCAAGATCGGCGATCCGGTTCAGGTCGTCAGCCCGCAAGGCGAACTCACCCCTTTCGGAACCGTGCCGAAGTACACGCGATTCCGGGTTGTTGGCATCTTTAATTCTGGATTCTTTGATTACGACTCAACCTGGGCCTTCACCCGTCTCTCCGATGCCCAGCGCCTCTTCGGGCTTGGCAATCTGATCTCTGTGCTGGAGTTCAAGATCGACGACCTCGACAAGGCCGATGCCGTTGCCGCTGAGATCGAAAATGCCGCCGGCTCTGGGTTTATGGCAACCAACGCGCTCCGGCAGAACAGTGCTCTGTTCAAAGCTCTCAAGACCGAGCGCCTGGTTACCTTCATCACCATCGGCCTGATCGTTTTCGTCGCCGCACTTAATATCCTGATCAGCCTCATCATGATGGTCATGGAGAAGACCAAAGACATCGCCGTCCTGATGTCGATGGGCACCCGACGAAGGCAGGTGCGGAACGTGTTTATCGCCCAGGGAGTCCTGATCGGGGTGATCGGCACCCTGATCGGTATCATTGCCGGGTATGCCATCGCCTATGCCGGCGGCCGGTACCACGTCATTTCCCTCTCGCCCGAGGTCTATTCGATCAACTACGTCCCCTTCGCGCCCCGTGTCGCAGATGGCCTATGGATCGCACTATTCACGCTGCTGGTTTCGTTCGTGGCAACGCTCTACCCATCGTGGTCGGCGTCCCGCATCCTCCCAGCCGAGGCTCTGCGCTATGAGTAAGGTTTGTGTAGTCCCGGACGCCTCGTCCGGGGTTGCGCGAAGCGCAATGCCTACCCTTCGGGCACCGGTAGCTCCTTCACGCGCCCCTTCGCTTCATTCTGGGCGCGGGGCGGACGAGGCGTCCGCCCCTACATTAACTGTCGTGATTCTCATCACATGAACGAAAGCGGCCGCGAGATATGTTCATAAAGATCGATCCGACAAATACCGCCTGGACTGTAGGTTGTGATCGGCCAACCCGCACTCCGGCAGCGACTTGGAACGAAAGCCAGGCTTCATGCATCTAACGAATGACGGTGAAATGCTTCGAGTCGAAGGCTTGAAGAAGGTTTTCCGGTCCGGCGAATCGGACCTGGTGCTCTTTGAGAATCTGTCGTTTGAGGTGAAGCGAGGAGAGATGCTCGCCATCGTGGGAGAATCGGGCGCAGGAAAGAGTACACTTTTGCACATCCTGAGCGCCCTTGATCGCGCTTCCGCAGGTGACGTATACTGCGCCAACTTGCGATTGAATTCGTTGTCCCACGACGAAGCCGCAGACTTTCGCAACCGTGAAACCGGTTTCGTTTGGCAGTTTCACTATTTGCTGCCGGAGTTTACGGCCGCGGAGAACGTTGCCATGCCGCTGCTGCTTCGGGGGCAGACATGGCAGCAGGTAGAGCCGTTAGCTTCACGCTGGCTGCGTGAGGTCGGACTGGAGCAGCGTGCGCATCATCGTTCCGGAGAACTTTCCGGCGGTGAGCAGCAAAGAGTTGCTTTGGCCCGGGCGCTCATCACTGGTCCCAAGCTTTTGCTCGCTGATGAGCCCACGGGAGACTTGGACGGACAGACCGCGGAAGCCGTTTTTGCTTTGATTGCGCGACTACATCGCGAGCACCAACTCACCTCCCTCATCGCTACGCATAATGTGTCCTTTGCCAAACGCTGTCACCGTGTGCTGCGGTTGCAGCGAGGGCGCGTGGAGGAAATTTCGCCGGAGTCACTCCCGGTGTAGCTGGAAGAGCGGCCCTTCAGGGCCGCGTTAGACGAGAAAAAATGAGGGCTTTAGCCCCCGAGTTGCGGAACAGCAACATTAGTTAGAGAAAGTGCAGGAGAATGCTTTTGCAGTAGAGAACCGAGGGTGTTCGAGGGAATACCTTCGGTAACGTGATCAAAGACATGGGCCCCGTTTTCTGAGCTTGGGTTTCATGGCCTCTTGATTGCATAATGTGGGAATAGAATTGTGGGAATAGAATAAGGTAGGACGGGGTTGGTCCAGCTTTCAGAGGGTCGGGAGACATCCTCCCCACCCAGGAAGGTCAAGGGGAAGGGCATTATGTTTGAACGCTATACGGAGAAAGCCAGACGCGTCATCTTTTTCGCACGCTACGAGGCCAGCCAGTTCGGGTCTCCTTATATCGAGACCGAGCACCTTCTTCTGGGACTCCTGCGTGAAGATAAAGCCCTAACCAATCGTTTCCTGCGCTCCCACGCCTCTGTCGAATCGATCCGCAAACAGATCGAGGGACACACCACCATTCGCGAGAAGGTTTCAACCTCGGTTGACTTGCCGCTCAGCAATGAATGCAAACGAGTTCTGGCGTATGCGGCGGAAGAAGCGGAGCGCCTGTCCCATCGTCATATCGGCACTGAACATCTGCTGTTGGGCCTGCTGCGCGAAGAGAAGTGCTTTGCCGCCGAGATCCTGCACGAACGCGGCCTGCGGCTGTCGACGATCCGGGAAGAACTCGCTCGCACGACTCAAGAAAAAGCTCAGCCGCAGCGGCAGCGTGAAAGTTCGCTGCTGGCGGAATTTTCGCGGGATTTGACACAGGCCGCGATGGACAGCCAGCTTGACCCCCTGGTCGGGCGCGAAGGCGAAGTCGACCGCGTGATCCAGATTCTTTGTCGCCGGACAAAGAACAATCCGGTTCTGATCGGCGAACCTGGGGTCGGAAAAACCGCCATCGTCGAAGGCTTGGCCCAGCGCATCGCTGATGGGGAAGTTCCCTCTTTCCTGGCCGATAAGAGAATTCTGGCTCTCGATCTCTCGCTCATCGTCGCCGGTACCAAGTACCGCGGCCAGTTCGAAGAGCGCCTGAAGACCATCATGAAAGAATTGATGGAATCTCAGAACTCCATCATCTTCATCGACGAGCTCCACACACTGGTCGGAGCCGGATCGGCAGAAGGATCGCTCGACGCCGCCAACATCCTGAAGCCCGCGCTATCACGCGGTGAGATTCAGTGCATCGGCGCAACCACGCCTGGGGAATACCGCAAGTCGATCGAGAAAGACCGCTCGCTCGAGCGGCGCTTCCAGGCCGTCAAGGTTCCGCCTCCGAACGAGACCGATGCGATCAAGATTCTGTTCGGGATCAAAGATCGCTACGAGAAGTTTCACGCCGTCACCTACACCGACGAAGCCATCAACTTCGCGGTCTCACATTCGAATCGCTACATCCCGGATCGTTTCCTTCCGGACAAGGCCATCGACCTCGTCGACGAAGCCGGGGCACGCGTCAAGCTGCGCCAGACTTCGCTGCCGGAAGAACTGACGGAAGTGCAGAAGCGCATCAAGTTCATCGTGCATCGCATGGAGAATGCCATTGCGAATCACGAGTTCGAGAAGGCACGTTTTTACTCCGACGAAGAACGCAAGGAGCGCGAGAACCTGCGCGCCCTGCGCGAGAAGTATCATCTCGATGAATCTTCGACTGGAGTGGTCAACCGCGAGGACATCGAAGATGTCGTCTCGCGGTGGACCGGCGTGCCCATCACCTCGATCAAAGAAGAAGAGACGCAGAAGCTGCTCCGCATCGAAGAGGAACTGCACAAGCGGATCATCTCGCAAGACAAGTCGATCAGCGCCCTGGCTCGCGCCATCCGCCGGTCGCGTGCTGGCCTGAAGAATCCGAACCGGCCGATCGGTTCGTTCCTGTTCCTCGGACCGACGGGCGTCGGCAAGACCGAAGTCGCGCGCACCTTGGCGCAATTCATGTTCGGCACCGAGAAGGCTCTGGTCCGCTTCGATATGTCGGAATTCATGGAGAAGCACTCAGTCTCGAAGCTGATCGGCTCGCCTCCGGGATACGTCGGCTACGAAGAGGGCGGACAGCTCACCGAGCGAGTGAAGCGCGCACCCTACAGCGTGGTCCTGCTCGATGAAATCGAGAAGGCGCATCCGGATGTCTTCAACATCCTGCTGCAGGTGTTTGAAGACGGCCAGTTGACCGACGGACTGGGCAACACCGTCGACTTCAAGAACACGATCATCATCATGACGTCGAACATCGGAGCCCGGCACTTGCAGCGCCGGGAGGGCCTGGGCTTTGCGTCGACCAAGGAAGACGCGATCGCCGACAAGGTCGAGGAGTTGGTCAAGAACGAGGTGAAGCGCACCTTCAATCCCGAGTTCCTCAACCGTCTGGATGAAATCATCATCTTCATGGCTTTGAGCGAGACGGACCTGATCCAGATCCTCGAGCTTATGGTCACGCAGCTCAACCAAAACCTGGCGCAGAAGTCGATCACGGTCACGGTTGCCGACGAGGCCAAGCGCTGGATCCTCAACCAGACCTTGAGCGATCGCAGCTACGGAGCTCGTCCGTTACGCAGAGCGCTGCAGAAATACATCGAAGACCCGCTGTCCGAGGCGTTGATCCAGGGCACTATCACCACGCGCCCCGCGTTTATCGAAGTCTTCCTGGAAGACAACAAGCTCTTCTACCGCCCCGTCGATTCCGAAAAGGCGGAAGGAGTCCTGTTGTATGAAAACTAGCTCCGTGCATATGTGGGGACAGCCGCCCTCGGCTGTCCGCCGAGCCTAGCTCGGCAGGTTTTAGCCGTCAGCCCAAAACTGGCGGCTTTCGCTTTTCCCTATCGTGCCCTCCCGGAACCACCTCCCCTTTGCAAACGATTTAAACTAGCTTCTGCATGTATCTACGCAGCACATCCTTCTGGTTTGCCCAGGCGCTGTTGGGGTTAACACTCGCATGGCCTGTCGCTGCTCAGGACGCGACTCCCGCGCTCCAGTCGACGGACAAACTCCAGTCCCCATCCCAAACTCCCGCGCGCAGAGGCGTCACCTTTGATGAATTTGTGGATTCCGCCATCCGGCAGGAAGCTCGCCTCACGAAACTGATGCGCAACTTCAAGCCCGTCGTCGAGACCTACGTACAGGAAGAAAAGCACGACTCCGAAGGCCGGATCTCGCCCAGAGACGACCACTATTTCTTGAGCCGCCTGGATTTGACCGGAAATGCTCCAGCCAGCCGCGGATTTGAGACGGGACATAGGAAGCCCAAGAGACAGAAGAAATTGCCCAAGAGTGCGGCGGCTTTCGCTGCAGGTGGATTCGCGCAGTCAGTGTTCCCGGATCTGGATCACTTCGACCGTCAGAACTATGCGTTCCAATTTGTCCGCTGGGAAACGCTCGGCGATGTGCGCTGCGTGGTCGTCGATGTGAGTCCGCGTGAGAATGCGAAGAATCGCGGCTTTGTCGGCCGGATCTGGGCCGAGGATCAGAATTTCAACATTGTGCGCTTTACCGGAACGTATACTTCGAAGCCATATTCCAAACGCTCATTTCACTTCGACAGTTGGCGGCTGAATACTCTTGGCATCATGTGGATGCCTGCGTACGTCTATACCCAGGAATCAGACCCACACGATCCGTCCAGCCACGGTTTCTGGTTTAAGGCGCAGACTCGGGTTTGGGGTTATGACCTGGAGCACGCAGGAGACCACCGCGAGTATGCGAAGCCGCTGACGGACAATCCCGCCGGAGTTGATCCCAATAGGAATGAAGCTTCGCAAAATGTGAGCCCGGATTTAACCGTGGGGGGAACCACCTACACCCCGGAAGACAATGTCGTCGAGCGGTTGCAGGTCGCCGGACTTATGGCTCCCGATGGCGAGGTCGACCGCATCCTCGAGACCGTGGTCAACAACTTGTTGATCGTGAACAATCTTGATCTCGCCGGAGTGCGCTGCCGCGTCTTGCTCACCACGCCTCTGGAATCGTTTGTCCTAGGTCGAACCATCGTTGTGAGCCGCGGACTTCTCGATGTGTTACCCGATGAAGCCACTCTGGCCGCGGTGCTGGCGCACGAACTCGCTCACGTCGTCTTGCAGCATTCCCTGGGTGCGGAATTCGCGTCGCAATTCAGTTTGCCTGTTTCCGATCTCGAAATCTTTGCCAGGCTCAACTTCCGTTTCGACCCGGCGAAAGAGGCCGACGCTGACAGAAAAGGCCAGGAATTATTTTCGAAATCGCCGTATAAAGACAAAGCCACCAGCGTGCCACTCTTTCTGGAAGCGCTTGAGGCTCGCTCCAAGCGATTGCCCGGTTTGTTGCAAGCACAATTCAGCAATGATTTCGGCAGTAGTCACCTGGTCGGCATGCAGGCGCTCGCTAACCCTCCCATACGTCTGCAACCGAATCAGACCGATCAGATTGCGGCCTTGCCGCTGGGTTCGCGGATCAAGGTCGATCCCTGGTCGGATCGGATCGAGATGCTGAAGAGTAAACCGCCTCTCCTCGAATCGGCGACGGAGAATCGACCGTTCGAAGTGTCTCCGTTCTTCCCTTACCTCAAGCGGTTAGAAGAACCGAAACCTCAAGCGGCAATGAATCCGTAGTCGCAAACTCCCGGTTTTCTTGCCATCGCCGATCCTAGAGAAAACTTCACTAGAGAAAACTTCACGATTGACCCCGGGTTGAAACTTGTGATTAGATGCCCCGAACAGTCGTGTCTCAGCCCTGGAGTCCGACCGAACCAAGGGGCGTGCGACCGAGGTGAAGTATGAAGTACAGGCTGCTCTTCGCCCTTCTGGCAGTATCCCTTTGCATTTTCACTGTGAGCGCCAGCGCGCGCGATGTGGTTGTCCCGGCCGGCACTCTTTTGCAATGTACGCTCAATGAGCCCAATCTCTCGTCTGCAACGGTCGACGTTGGAGACCCCGTTCTCTGCCACCTTCGCGGCGTAACTGTTTTTGGCCAGCAGGCATTCCCGCGCGGAAGTTATCTGGTTGGCCACCTCGAGGACGCCAAAGATCCCGGCCACTTCTGGGGCAAGGGATATTTGAAACTCCAGTTCGACCGCATTGGCGTACCCAGCGGCGATCTTCCTCTCGAAGCGAAAGTGATCGCCACGCGCGGTTACAAAGTCGACAAACAGGGAAAGATCGACGGCAAAGGACATCCGCGCCGCGATGTCATCGAGTGGATGCTCCCACCGCTCTGGCCATGGAAGGTGATCATGCTCCCGGCGCGCGGCCCGCGCCCGAAACTGAAAGGCGAAACCGTGCTCAGCCTGCGCCTCATGGACGACGTCCAGATCCCACAGATGGCCCAGACGTTCGGTCCGGGATGGCACTTCTTCGGCGGTCTGCAGAATCAGGATTACAGCGCCTCGCAAGCCAACCCTCCTCGTCCGCAACTGACGGTGCGTCCGGCAAGTAACCCGTCGGTGGCGCAAGCCCGTTATGCCAGCTACGTAACCCGCGAGCTGCCGACGAATGTCCAGAGCGCCCCCGGCATGCCGGTGTTCGTTCTGAATAGCGGCACGGTGCTGTCGGTCAGCGGATACGGCTACTCCGACAGCCGAATCACCTACTCGCTGGTTGGCGGCGGAAGCGGTGTCATCAGCACGGACGACGTGGATTGGACGACAACCACGAAACTCAACAACCAACGCGGCGTCCGCCTAACGCTACATACAGGACACGCCAACGCAGACACCCCGGGATTCTAACCTGCTCATGTAGGGGTGGACGCCTCGTCCGCCCCGCGAGCAAAGCGAGCGTGCCCCAGCGTCGTTCGTCACAACCCTCGTCTAGCGAATCAGCATCCTCATTGCGCGCCTCCGCGCGCAACCCCGGACGAGGCGTCCGGGGGCTACATGTTTAATCTTTGCGACCTTTCGCCGTCTGAAATAATCCGAAAGCCATGCCCAAGATCAACCTTGCCGAGAAGTTTTCCAAGATTTCCGAATACTGGAAGCCCTACATCGCGGCCGAGCTCAACGGCCAGTACGTGAAGCTCGACAAAATCAAGGGCGAATTCATCTTTCACCACCACGATCACGAAGACGAGTTGTTCCTCGTAGTCAAAGGCCGCTTCCGCATGGAATACCGCGACCACCACGAATGGATCGAGGAGGGCGAGTTTGTGGTTGTCCCTCGCGGTGTCGAGCACAAGCCAGTCGCCGAGGAAGAGTGCTGGTTCCTTCTGTTCGAGCCCGCCACTACGCTGAATACGGGGAATGTAGTCAACGAGCGCACCCATCGCCAACTGGAGAAGGTCTAACGGGGATTCCCCTGCATCCTCTTGCCCATTGTGATTAAATCTTCTTGATGGAGATTACGCTCTACACTGCATTCTGGTGTCCCGATTGCCGCACGACTAAACGCTTTCTAGCCACGCACAATATTCCCTACAAGGAAATTGATATCGAAACCACGCCCGGTGCGGCCGAAGAGGTTATCCGAGCCACGGGTAAGCGTGCCATCCCGCAATTGGTGATCGACGGTCACTGGTTCCAACCCTACCGCCCAGGTAAAGGACTGCTCTACGAAGAAATGTCCAAGCTACTGGGAATCGATCAGCGATAGTGTAGGGCGGACGCCTCGTCCGCCCCGCGACCCTGAGCAAAGCGAAGGGGAGCGTGCCACGGCCGGGCGGTGTCACAGCCCTGGCCTTTAACGCCAGCCGCCTCCATTGCGCGCGCGACGCAACCCGTACGAATGCGTCTGGGGCTAGGTGACCCAAATTCCAACGTAACCCCCGTACATCCCCTTCAGTACCGTAGCGGAACAACACGAAACGGGCGAAGATAGCGGTCCATGCCGCCGTGCTCAGGAAAACCCCTGAAATCGGCTAGCATGCGCCACATCCAACTTCATGGCCGAGACCCAAAACCCGCCCGAACATCCCGACCCTGCGCCCAAAACCGAGTCCCAGCCGGAATCGAGTATTGTTTGTGATAGCTGGCAGCAAATGATTCAGGGCGTTCTTGCCGTCATGATGCTGGTCGGAGCCGTGGCCATGGTCCATTACTACGGCCCGATGGCAGCCCAAGGACTCCCTCCAGACGACTTGCAGACACGTGTGCACGAACTGACCGCTGAGGTCGATCAACTCCGGCAAGAGCAATCGATGCCGGCGGTTGTGCTCAACCGTTATCGCAATTCCATCGGATACATCTATGGTGTGTATCAGGTCGGATTCCCGAATCGTCGTCCAAATATTCGTGCCCGTGTTTCCGGCACCGGATTCCTCGTTGGTGACGGCCTGATCGCGACCAACCGCCATGTGGCCGAGCCCTGGTACGGCGACTCCGAAGCGCAGAAGCTCATCGATGAGGGAGCCCTCGGAACGATCGAAAGCTTGGTGATCTTTTTCCCCGGCTCTCCGACCCCGGTGACTCTCGTTCCCGCTTCAGTCTCGAAAACTTCTGATCTCGCGGTGGTCCGGGCCGAAGACGCGAACGCCGTTCATGCCTTGTCCGTTCTTCCACTCGCGAAATCAACCGGCGCCCCCGGACAACTCGTTACGGTGATCGGTTATCCGATGGGCATCGCCGGAATGGTCGCCAAGTCTCCTTCTGGAATCTATGAGCGCCTTGCCTACCGTCATAACGACATCAACGCGGCCAGCGAATTGGCCGCCCTGTCACTGATTCGCCCTTCAACGACCTGCGGCCACCTGGGCGATGTAGTCGGCGACAAGCTCATCTATGACGCTCCTACCGCCCATGGTGGCAGCGGCGGTCCCGTCTTCAATTCCAAGGGAGAGGTCATCGGCGTGAACTCCGCCTACATGGACGGCTTCTCCGGCGGCACGCTCGGCGTCTCCGTAGATGCTCTTCGCCCCCTAATCGACGAAGCCACCTCCCGCTAAAAGCCTGTGTAGGGGCGGACGCCTCGTCCGCCCCGCGAGCGTATTGTCGGCGTCGTTAGGCTCGGCGCTTACCACATGATCGGCGGTCTTCATTGCGCGCTTCTGCGCGCAACCCCGGACGAGGCGTCCGGGACTCCATTTGGTCCATACCGGCTGACCCATTACATTATCTGCATGCCCCATCTCCGTCCGCTGTTGTTCGTTTTCTTTCTGTTTGTTGTCGCCTTCATCGCCCTAGCCGACACTCCCAACCAGGCCACGCCGTATTGGGCGTTCTGCATCAACCCGGTTACCTCCACTCCGGCGAAGCCCGACGATAACCCCCGCCACGTTCCTAACAGCAGCGCAGTTTTCACAACCGCCCAAACGCAGGATCTCTTCACTCCCCCCGACTGGCATCCCTCTAACCACCCGCCGATGCCCGACATCGTGGCGCACGGTAGAAAGCCCGATGTCTACGCTTGCGGTTATTGTCACCTCCCCAACGGCATGGGACGCCCCGAGAACTCCAGCCTCGCCGGATTGCCCGCGCCGTACATCATTCACCAGATGACTGACTTTCGCAGCGGTGCCCGCAAAAGTTCCGAGCCCCGTCATCTCCCGGTTGCAAACATGATCTCCCGCGAGACCAAAGCGACCAGCCAGGAGACCGCCGTCGCAGCAGAATATTTTTCCAAGGTTGAGCGCAAGCCCTGGATCCGCATTGTGGAAACCAGCACCGTTCCAAAGACGCACGTCGCCGGGTGGATGCTGGTCGCGGATACGCCTGCTGCCACCGAATCCATCGGCCAGCGCATCGTTGAGATGGCGGAAGACTTGGAACGCACGGAGTTGCGCGACGACGCGTCAGGATTCGTAGCATACGTCCCTGAAGGCAGCCTCAAGCGGGGTAAGTGGCTGGTCACCACCGGAGGCGATCGCAAGATGTCCCCCTGCGCCAAATGTCACGGCCCCGACCTCCGCGGAAGCGGCAATGTCCCCTCGATCGCCGGACGCTCGCCCAGCTACATCGTCCGCCAGTTGTTTGATATGAAGTCCGGCGCGCGCTCCGGAGCCCTGTCATGGCAAATGCGCCGACAGGTTGCGAAGCTGTCCTTGGATGACATGATCGCTGTTGCGGCGTTTGTTTCGTCACTGAAGCCCTGAGATACCAGTCGAAATTCAGTCGCGACTGTTCGATTACGAACATATGACTTTGATTGTGGGCAGTGCCAGTTGAAAGCCACGGACCGCCCGGTTTTGCTATCCAACTGAATAAATAGAACTTATACCAGGTCGAAGAATGGCAAGCGGGATGCCACTCAGGTTTGATTGTGTTTGGAGCTTCCCCGATGAAATCCTGGATCAATGATCTTCGCTTCGCACTTCGGCAGCTGCGCAAAGCGAAAGGCTTCGCACTCACCGCACTGCTGACCATTGCTCTGGGGGTGGGCGCGGTCACCGCTGTTTTCAGCGTGGTGAATACGGTCCTCTTACGCCCTTACCCATTCCGAGATCCGGGGCAGATTGTGGTTTGGCGGGAGACCATCCAGGAGATCCAACAGGCGGAGCCGCTCCTGCCCGACAACTATCGGCACTATCTGAATCTGAAAAGCCGAGCGACCTCGATCGAGGACGCAGCGATAGTCCAGACTGCCGGATTCAGCGTATCGGCTGGCGTCGACCATCCGCAGATGACTGAGGGATTGGCAGTCTCCCCTAATTTTTTCTCAGTGTTGGGAGTGACGCCTCTAATGGGCCGCGTCTTCATGCCGGAAGAGGCCCAGAGTGGGCGAGACCAAGAAGTCATTCTTACCTGGGGTGCATGGCAGCGTCTTTTTCACGGCGATCCATCGGTCATTGGCACGAATTTGCGGGTCAGTGGGGAACCGAAAACCATTGTGGGTGTGATGCCGAAGGCGTTCCGTTTTCCTGTGATGTCTGTCATGCCCGGCCAGGCGACCTTCGGATCGACCGATCGCTATGAAGTCTACAAGCCTCTGGCGCCGGACCCGGAGGAGTTGACCGCGAACCAAGGCGACTTCAACTTTGTCGTCGTCGCGCGCCTCAAGCCGGGCGTCTCCCTGCAGCAGGCACAAAGCGAACTGGACGGAATCGAGAAGGCGACCGCTGCCGCCGATCATCTTGCCATCCACTTGGGAGTCGTGGTCCTGTCATTTTCCGAGGAGATTAGTGGAAACGTCAGTAAGCCTCTGTGGCTGCTGCTGGCTGCGGTCGGGAGCGTCCTGCTCATGGCATGTGTGAATCTTGCGAACCTGCAACTGGCACGAAGCGTGGCCCGCCAGCATGAGATGGCGCTTCGAGCTGCCCTGGGCGCAGGACGGCGACGGCTGTTCCAAGGCGTCCTCGCAGAAAATCTGCTCTTGGGATTGGGCGGCGGTGTGGGAGGAATCTTATTCGCAGATCTGGGAGAGAAACTGTTTGTCAGGATCGCGGCGGTTCTACCCCGTTTGAATGAGGTCCATCTCAGCACGCCCCTGCTGGTTTTCGCCCTTGGGCTATCAATCGTAACGTCGCTGGGATTTGGGATTCTGCCAGCTCTCCGGTCTTTTCGCGTGATGCCGCAAAGCGCTCTGCAAGCGAGTTCCATCCGCCTTTCGAGCAGTAAACAGGCGGCACATACCCGTAAGATGCTGGTCGCCATCGAGGTTGCGTGCAGCATCACGCTGCTGATCGTGACCGGTCTGATCACGCGGAGCTTTTCACATTTGCTGACGCAAGATCGCGCCTTCAATTCGCAATCCGTCTCCGTAGCCAGAGCCGATTTGAGCAGTTCCAGATATTCAAGCGGCGGAGGGATCCCGGACAATCCAGGAGCCGACCCGGGTAGCCTGGCCCGCGATGCGATGATCGATCGAACCCTCGACAAGCTGCGTGCCTTGCCCGGCGTGCAGTCCGTTGCGGCTACCAGCGTAATTCCCCTGACCGGGGATACGAACGTGGATGGGATCCATCGGGTGGATCACCCCGTCCCAGAGGGACAGGTGCCCATGGCGAATCGGCGATTCATTAGTCCCGGATACCTTTTCACCATGCGGATTCCCCTCATTGCAGGGCGCGATTTCAGCGAGGAGGATCGCAAGAACCCACGCGTTGCCATCGTCTCTGAAAAAACTGCCAGAGCTGTATGGCCGGACGAAAATCCGCTGGGCCGCAGCATCCGGCACTGGGGCCGCGTCTATACCGTCGTGGGCGTAACCGCCGATGCCCGCATCAGCGATTTGAAGCGCGACGTCGCCGTCTACTATTTGCCGTATTGGGATTTTCCCCCGGCAACGCCGGTGTTTCTGGTGCGGAGCTCCCAGACGATCCAGGCTCTCGGCCCGGAAATGCGTCAAACCATCTGGAGCGTTGATAACGACATTTCAATTCCCACCGTGATTTCATTGGACGCCCAGCTGGGCGAATCTGTGGCCACCGAAAAATTTCAGACCATCATTCTGTCCAGCTTTGGCGGCGCGGCCTTGCTGCTTGCGGTACTCGGCATTTACGGCGTCCTCGCCTATTCTGTTTCGCTGCGAGCTCAGGAGTTCGGTATTCGTATTGCGCTCGGTTCGAGCAGATCGAAACTCGTTCGCCAAGTCTTGATGGATGCGTCCTATCCCATGGCGGTGGGGATTGCCATGGGCCTTCTGGGGGCTATGCTCGCCACCCGCTGGGTGCGCAGCCTGCTCTATGAAACCAGTCCGGCTGATCCCGTGGTGATCGGGTCGGGGATGGCGATTCTCATCGTCGCTGCTTTGCTGGCCTCGCTACTTCCAGCACGGAACGCCGCCGCCACTGATCCAATGCATGTCCTGCGAGGAGAATAATAGTGTCGAACTGATAGATCAGTCAGAAACGCTTCCCATCATTCTCACGACGTATAACCATGGCATCGTGCCAAGGAAGCCCCCCTGGACTAGAAGTCTTCAGCCCAAAATCCTTCCCGCCTGGACGTATGAAAGCGATCCCCGGTTCGCCAGTACAGATTTCCCCACATGGTCACTCGGACGGGCGCAGCGCTGATCCGGTTTCTCATTGATCGGGCTTGCTCGGGTGTGAACAAGAGCCTTCCCATCGCAACGTTGCGCAGGCCCTCTGGCCCCCACCGCGGCTCCATAATGCCCATCCGCGAGTGGGAATCCGAGCCCAATAGCAAGTGACCCAACTCGTGCGCCGAGACGGCGCCTAACAACAACCCGAGGTTAACGTCTCCTTGTGCCTGTCTGAGCCGATCAAAGAACACGTCACTATATTGTCCACGTCCATCATCTCCCAGGAAAGCTTCGCCAAAAATGAAATCGTTCAGCGTCTTGCCTCCGCTTACGATGTGAAGCACGAACTCTTCGGGCCCGAGGATCCGCCTGCATCGGTTCGTCTGCGCACAGTTCACCCATCGAATCTCAATACCGGCAGCTTCGAGTAATCGTCCCGCTTCCCGTTCCGCTTGTCTCAAGACCGACGGTTCCACACCGGCACTGTCGTTCACCAGGACTGTTATCTCCGAGCTTCTATCCTGCGCAGCCGCGATGCTGCCCCATAACAAAACACCTCCCAAAGCCAATCTCCAGCCACCCTTGAACCCCATAGCCCCACCCTCCGTATCTCCACTAAGCTGGTCGAGCGCGAGGGGTGCCTCAATGCCCGGCGCATGACCGCCGGATGAAACGTGGGTGACAAGCTAAGCTCTGGCGCGTCAAACATTTACACAGTGGGATGACATGGGAACCGAGCCATCAGAATGCTAAACTTGCCGGTTGTGGGCAGCACAAACGGCAACGATAATTCTTCGAGGCGCCGTTTCGGAGTTTTTGAACTCGATCTGCGCGCGGGTGAGCTCCGCCGCAGTGGGTCCAAGGTCAAGCTGCAAGAGCAGCCGTTTCAAGTACTCGCCGAACTGCTGGACCGTCCTGGCCAGGTCGTCACCCGAGAAGAATTGCGCAACCGCCTCTGGCCTGCCGATACCTATGTCGACTTCGACCACAGCCTGAATGCCGCCATCCGGCGCCTCCGGGACGCCTTGGGAGATTCCGCCGAGAATCCCACGTTTGTAGAGACTGTGGCGCGCCGTGGATACCGGTTCCTGGCGCCCGTGAGCGGGGCGAATGGAGACCACGCCGGCACAGGAGAGTTTGCCGCGGTCGTGCCGATCACAGCCCCTCGCCGCCATCATTGGTGGATTGTCGGCGCCATCGCTGCAGTAGCCCTCGTCCTGATTGGACTCGCGGTGGGCTTTTTCCTGGCGCCGCATCCGCCCGCGCCGGGTCGTATCACGCCGCTCACGGCAAATCCGGCCGGCGATCCGGTTCGCACCGCCGCGATTTCACGCGACGGCCGTCACTTGGCGTTTTCCGATGAGACTGGCTTCTATGTCCGCCAGATCGATACGGGCGAAACGCATCCCATCACTTTGCCGGAAGACATGACAGCAACCTCCATCAGCTGGTCTCCTGATAGCGATCACATGGTGGTTGCCCTGGCCGGAGCCAATCGCAGACCGAGCCTTTGGGATATTTCTGTCCTCGGTGGCAATGCCCGCAAACTTATCGATGATGGCTCTCACCTCGCGATCTCGCCGAACGGGAAGCAGATCGCTTTCGTTGCGGGTCAGCCTTTGCACCAGAGGATCTGGCTCGCGGGACTGAATGGAGATCCACCGCGGGAACTTCTGGGCGAGGACGGCGACCTGTTTGGCACCATCAGTTGGTCACCCGACGGCAAGAAGATCGCCTACACCACTGCGAAATACACGTATGGATACGGCACAAAGGGCACGATTGCGGCTGCCGATGTGAGCTCTTCCTCGCAAGCCGGTGGAAGCGTGCGCCCTACCGTTGTTCTGTCCCTGACCGGGCTTAGTGCTCCTATGATGTGGGCTCCAGACGGCCACTTGATCTATACCCTCGAGGAACCCCGACCCCACCAGGCGGACTCGAACCTCTGGTCTACTCGACTCAACGCGGAAATGAAACCGAGTGGCGCCCCAGTGCGCCTGACCAACGACCAAGGAGCCGTATTCTCCATTAGTGCCTCCGCTGACGGCAAGCGCATCGCATACGTGAAGGGTGTTCCACAGCCGGATGTCTACGTTGCGAAGCTGCAAGCTTCCGGCGCTCTGGAGCAGCCTCAGCGTCTCACGCTTGATGACCGTCAGGACTTGCCCTTTGACTGGACGTCCGACAATAGGTCGGTGATTTTCATCTCCGATCGCACGGGCACCTTTTGTATCTACAAACAATCCATCGATCAGGCGATGCCTGAGTTGCTGCTGTCTGGAAGTCAGCAGTTGATGGGTCCCCGCTTGAGCCCGGACGGAACGCAACTCCTTTACTTGGCGAATCCCTCGTGGGCTGACCCACATTTTGAAGTTCCTCTGATGTCGATGCCGCTGACAGGAGGCCCAGCCCGGGAGGTCGCCAGAGCCAAGTGGATTACGAACCTTCAATGTGCACGCGCCCCTGCCACCGCGTGCGTGTACAGCGTAATCACCGACGCTGCCCTGACGTTTTTCCAATTCGATTCGGTCCGTGGAAACGGAACGCAAATTCTCCAGATCAGGGACGAACTCGCCCAAGCCTACAACTGGAGCTTGTCGCCGGACGGGACCACGCTTGCGATCGCGAAAGGCAAGTGGGGCAGCGACGAACCGCGAATCCGCCTGATTTCTCTCAATGGCGCGCCCGAGCGCTCGTTGAGCATTCGCGGTTGGCCTGGAATTGCATCTCTCGATTGGGCGTCCGACAGCAAGAGCCTGTGGGCGTCGACTCCCGGAGAAAAGGAAAACGCGCTCCTGAGAATTGATCTACAGGGAAATGTCCGTGTCGTGTGGCGCCCCAAGAATGCGACGGTGGGCTGGGCGATTCCCTCCCGAGACGGAAAGCATCTAGCGCTCAACGTTCACAGCAGTAGCGCCAACGTCTCGATGCTTGAGCAGTAATCAGCGTACGTGCCGCGAGGAAGTACCGCCGCCGTCCCGGCGGCTGTGGTGGGGGCGTCCCGCCCCATAAGCGGATCGTGTCGGCTTGCTGACCATCTGGGAATTTCTTTGAGTGGCCGTCAAAAGCCAAGGAAGTACCGAATCGAACCGAACCCAATACCCAGCAGGATCAGGGAAATCACCTTCAGTTTGAATCGATGGAGTAGGAGGAGCGACAATAGCACCCCGCTCAAAGCGATCACATTGAGTTGCTTGAGACCTGCAACGCCGGATGGGAAGATCACCCCTTTCCCTAGAAATAACGTTAGATCTAA
Source organism: uncultured Acidobacteriota bacterium (assembly GCA_963836945.1). Taxonomy (GTDB): domain Bacteria; phylum Acidobacteriota; class Terriglobia; order Terriglobales; family Acidobacteriaceae; genus Sulfotelmatobacter. Next base: position 264,410 of record CAWILL010000007.1, on the reverse strand, counting down.
GATCGCGCCGACCACGACAGCGGTGATCAGTTCGAGGACGCCTCCGATCATAGGGTTGTCTTGGGTTCGTTCCACCAGCGGCGCACCCGCAAATACAAAGAAAAAACACGGCAGAAACGTATAGAAGGTCGTTGCCACCAGACCCAAGGTTCCCATCCACAATGAGCCGTGGAACTGGTTGTACCCGGCCAGGAACCCGACAAAGGCCACTACTATGATGAGAGGGCCTGGAGTTGTCTCGGCGAGTGCGAAGCCGTCCAGCATTTGGAGCTTGGTCAGCCAATGAAGTTTCAACACAGCAACCTGAGCTACATAGGGAATTACCGTATATGAGCCGCCAATAGTCACAAAGGCAGTCTTGGTGAAGAACAGCGCGAGGCCCCGCCAAAAATGGAAGTCCCCTACAAAGAAGTAGAGCAGCGGAAACGGCAGCAGCCCGAGAAGCAGGACAACCGCAGCCAACTTCATCATAGGCCACAACAAAGGGATAGGTTTCGTCGCGGGTGAACTATGGCGGATGTAATCGCTCTCTTCGTCCTCTTCGACGCCTGTCTTGGCGGGGCGATGGAGAAGGCCAGGTCGCACCGCCGTCAGCACGATTCCCAGAGCAATGGCAGCGAGCATTACTAGGAGCAGCGAGGCCGCAAAGAAGAACATCGCTGCAAACCCAGCCACTGCGACGGCACCTTGAATCGGTCCGCGCACCGCCCTTCTGGCAACTCTTTGCAGAGCGACGATCACCAGAGCAATGACGACAGGTTTTAAGCCCTTGAACATAGCCTCCATCCAAGGCAGGCTACCGAATCTGACATAGACCACACTAAGTGCCAGCAGAATAAACATGGAAGGCAGCACAAAAAGTGTTCCGGCAACAATGCCGCCCCGCTTGCCATGCAGCTTCCACCCGACATAGATCGCAAGCTGCTGTGCTTCAGGCCCAGGAAGGAGCATGCAATGGCTCAGCGCATGCAGGAAGCTTCGATTGCTGATCCAGCGCTTCTTCTCGACCAACTCGTCATGCATAATGGCGATGTGAGCGGCCGTACCGCCGAAGCTGATCCATCCCAGCTTGCACCAGAAACGTAGCGCTGCTCTCAAGGAAGGTCGCTGCAAGGTATCTTTCACCCCGCGGCATTCCAAATCCCGCGAGCGAGATGTCGGCAAAAGAGTTTTCAAAATTGTGTAACCTTTGTGACATTATAACATCATAATGATGAGACGTTTCCGGATAGCGAGGAGTGCATTAGCGCGCAGTTGTTGGTCGTTGGTTGCGAGTTATCGCGGCCAAGTTCGCTCTCGGCGCTTCGCGCGTTCGACAGCGATCAAGAAGTAGAGAGGCGTTTTGAATATGAGTCAACATACTCAATCCTTGGAACGGGAAGGCAGCAGTCGTTTTGTATTCTTAAGCAGAGGTCTTGCGTTCCTGGCAAGGCCTTCGGTCGCTGTTTGGGCTCCTCTTCCACTACGGCTGATTGTCGGCTATGGCTTCATGGAGCATGGCGTCGCGAAACTGTCCAGGGGGCCTGAAGCCTTCGCCGCCATCCTGCATACGATGGCCGTGCCCGCGCCTCATGTCATGGCATGGCTCACCATTCTGACCGAACTCATCGGCGGTCTCGCCGTCCTGCTCGGAGCTTTCGTCCCACTTGTAAGTCTGCCGATGGCTGCGGTTCTTTTCGTAGCGATGCTGACTGTCCATCTCCCTTACGGATTCAGCTCGATCAAGCTGCTGAGCGTGACGTCCGGCCGGGCCCAGTTCGGGCCGCCGGGCTACGAGCTTGATCTGCTCTATCTTGCCTGTCTTGCGGCGCTGGTATTCGGTGGCTCTGGGCCGATGGCGATCGACCACTATTTCAGGAAGAAATGACAGCCGCTTTCATGCGCCGAGCAGGGCATCGGAAGATTTTCAGCGCGAGGTCTTTCGGACAAGGCGTGTGACGAATCGGACCAGATCTCCGCGGTAGTAGAGTGTTTCGTAATCGACCGGACGGTTGCCTGTCGAGTAGGACGTTCGTTCAATGCGAAAAATCGGGCTTCGTGGTTTCACTTTTAGCGCGCGCGCAACCTCGTTCCCAGCGGCCACTGCGTCCAATTTGTACTCCGCCTCGATCAGCGGAACATCGTACTTGCGTTCAAGGAGCGAAAAAATGGGCTCGACCTTCAGATTGTTGGTGATGATCTTCTTGCCGATCTCCAAAGGTAGGTAGGTCTCGTCGAAGGACAGGGGAACGCCGTCTGCCAGGCGCACGCGACGAATTCTGACGACGCGCTCGCCCCTTGTCAGCGCAAGCTGGTGGGCCACGGTCGCATTGGCAGTGACAATTTCCTTCCCAAATACGCGGGCTGTTGGCTTGCGGCCAAGTACGTGCATGTCTTCCACAAATCCGCTCAGCTCTTTAAGGTCCTGCGTGATCTTTGGCGCAGCGACGAATGTGCCCTTGCCGCGACGAATCTCGACGAGACCGCGGCTCACAAGATTCTGAATAGCTCGACGGACGGTGATGCGACTGACCCCGAATCGCGCAATAAGGCTGTCTTCGGTCGGCAGTTGGTCGCCGACGTTCACGTCTCCATCGATAATCTCGCCGGCAAGGACTGTTTCGACGCGTGCATAGAGAAGCGAGTCGTGCGTCGCTGACATGACGACATTATAACGTCGTATACGTTCACCTGAACCTATCGTGCGCGCACATCATCTGAGCGACGGGCAATTCGGAAACAATAGCCGCCTTAAATGAAAGCTTATGGGGTCCCCGCCCCCCAAGGTGTTGAGTGTTCAATCCGTTTGGACGCGGGGGAACTAAAGAGCCGGGAGACTATCGCCTCCCGGCTGGGACTTCTGACTGTCTAAAAGGCCCAGCGCAGCGAAAACTGAATCAACCGTGGGTTGCCATTCGTCTGGATGATCTTGCCGAACGGGCTGTTTGCCGACCCAGCGGTTTCAACGTCGGTCACCGTTGGATCCGCGAAGTTCGTGTGGTTCCAGAGGTTGAAGAAGTCCGCCGCGAAGCGAACATCGTTCCGTTCCCCAATTTTGAAATGCTTGAGGAACGACACATCCCAGTTCTGCTGAAAGGGCCCGTGGTAGACATTGCGACCGAGATCTCCGAATCCGGTTACGCAGAAGTTGGGATCGATTGCGCAGTCGGTGGGGTCAAACACCGGAGCCGGTGTAAACGCCGCCCCGTTGAGATATCCGTTGACAAGCCGGTTCTTAAGGCTGCCACCGGCAAGCCCGCTCGACACAGTCGCACCCTGAGCAAGACTTGCTCCGAGCAACGGCGTGCTCCCCGCTCCAAGGAACGCAGTTCCCGCCGCCGAATCGTAGATCGAGAACGGTAACCCCGTCTGGAAGATGGAAACGCCGCTGACCTGCCATCCACCGAGCGCCGCGTGCTTGAGTCCCGTGCTATGCGCGAAGACCGGCAGATCGTATGCATAACTCACCGACAGGCGGTGAGGCCTGTTGAAATCGGAAATGCCGCGCGAAGCATTGATGTTGCTTTGATCGTTGTAAGCGGTGTTGAACGCGGTGTTACCCGTCGATGTGGCGTCAATGTTCTTCGAGAAGGTGTACGCCGCCTGGAAGTAACTCTGTCCCCACCGCCGCGAAAGTGTGGTTTGCAGCGCGTGATAGATGGAGTAGGCATCGTTGGCAAAGAGTTGATAACCGCTATACCCGTTCAACCCTGGAGCCGGCGTCCGGGCGATCGCGTTTGCCGCGCTATTCTGCGTAATCGTGTAGCTCTGGTTGGTCGTGACGTCCGTGACCGTGATGGGATGCTTGGTCGCATCCACCGACTGGATAGCATCGCGAGTTTCGCGCAGATGGATGCCGCGCGTTCCCACGTAACCAACTTCCAGCACCCAGCTTCTGCCGAATTCCCGTTGTAGGGTCAGGTTCCACTGCTGCGTGTTCGGCACACGGAAGTGCCGCGGAACTTCCAGCACAAACAGGTTCTGCGTGGAATCCAGCCCAGGTCCGCTGCAGGATTTGTAGGTGGGAGATTGGTTGGGATCACTGGTCGGATTTCCTTGCCCATCTACGAATCCGGTGAACTGGGCGAGGCATGGCACCCACGCCGTGGATAACTGTCCCGCCTGAGGAACGGCATTGGCATTCGTCGCGGGTGTTCCCGTGAAGTAATTGGCCAGGGTGAAGCCGGGCGTGGTCGCGAACGCCACAATCGGAATAAACGGCGCCTGGAAGCTCAACTGATCGACCGCGCCCACGTCCTCGCGCACATAATAGATGCCGTAGCCGCCGCGAAGCGTGGTCTTGTGATTCCCCAGAACGTCCCAGGAGAATCCGGCGCGTGGTCCAAATCCGGTGGAGACGCTGTTCTTGAAGGTTGATCCGGATCCGCTCCCGGTCAATCCTGAAAGTCCCAGCTTGCTGGCGCAACTCGGATAGATGAACGGGTAAGTGCCGGAGTTCGTGAGATCCGACTCGATGTTGGCGATATGGCAATTGCCGTCCGTCCACGCCCCCAGGAATTCCGTCCGCAGTCCCACATTCACCGTGAGTTTGGAACTGGCTTTCCAGTCATCCTGCAGGAAGACGGCGGAATTGCTCTGCCTGTAGGCGTGGTTGTAAACGCCGCCCCCGCCGAACGCAAACGGGGGTGTTCCCTGAATGAAGTTTCCGAAATCCGAAACTGGACCAGAACTTGTGAAGAATAGCTGCCCGTTGAATACCTGCGGAAAGAGTTTGTCGAGCCGGACGCGCGTGTATTGACCACCGACGGTAAACGTGTGGGCTCCGCGGACCCAGCTCAGGTTGTCGACGATGTTGTAGTTGTTCTGCGATTGCGCCTGGTTCGCCTGTGGAGTCGGCCCAAACTGAAAGCCCGAGGTGAGAAAAGTAAATTTATAGATGCTCTGGGTCAAGTTGCTGGTCGGCCTGGTAATCCCGGCGTCATTCGCCGTGACCGGGTTCACATTGGTAGCCGTGTTATTAATGTGAACCAGGCCGAACCGCACGTCGTTCACCAGCCTGGGCGAAAATACGTGCGTTTCAGAAATGATGAATAGCCGGTCATGAATCGGCAGTTGATAGGGAAAGTTCAAATCCGAAGTGCTGGCTGCCGCGCCCAGAGAAGCCTGCAGTCCGCCTGCGCCAAAGGGAATGTCCTGCTCGGAATTCGAGTAGAAGAACCGCGCCGCGACTGAGTCTCTAGAATCGTGGAACTCATGATCCCAGTTCGCGGTCAGTTGGTCATCCGTAAACTTGCCCGGCTTGCTGACTGTGAATTGCACAGATGTTCCCGGGGCCGTCCCAGCTGGCACCGTCGGCAACGGGAATAGATATCCGTTCGCCGGCGCTCCAAACTGATTGCTTTGAAACGCAAGTAAGCTAACCGCGACCGGATCAGCGGACTGCACTCCGAAGTCTGAGGCCAGGGTCGCAGCATTGGCGGTACCGCGATCGCTCAGCGGTACATACGGAATAAAAGTGCTGATCAACGTTCCCGGTGAATCACCGCTCCGCTGGCGGGTTCCCTGATAATTGACGAAAAAGAAGCCGAGCTTGCCGCCCGGACTCACCGGCCCACCCAGACTTCCCCCAAAAATGTTCTGCTGAATCACCGGCCGAGGCGATCCGCTCTGCTTCAGGAAATATTCGTTGGCGTCGAGCACGGTGTTGCGGAAGAACTCATACACATCCCCATGGATGCTGTTCGTGCCCGATTTCAGAATCGCATTGATGTTCCCGCCGCCATTGCGCCCCTGGCTCGCATCATAAAGCGAGGTCTGTACCTTGAATTCCTGCACCACATCCGGGTTCGGCAGGGGAGTATTCGTCAGTTCCGCGACGTTGTAATCGGTGACGCTGACCCCTTCGATCAGATAGTTGTTGTTGTCCTCGCGCTGGCCGTTCACCTGTATGCGTACCTGTCCGCGCCCCAGTTGCGCCGCCGCATTCAGTTCACTCTGTGCTCCCGTCGACAGCGTCAGCAGCTGCTGGAAGTTCTGCGTGGCCAGCGGCAACGCCCGGATCGTCGTGCTCTCAATCGCCTGCCCAGTCGCCGCGTCGCTCGTATCCACCGTCTGCACTTCCGCCTGCACTTCAATCTTCTGCTGTACAGACTTGGTCGTTAGCTTCGCTGTCATCCGCGTCGTCTCGGTTACCCGAACCGCTACGTCGGCAACCTTCGCCTCAGCAAAACCTTCGGCATGGATGTTCACGCTATATGTCCCGACGGGCATCAGCGGAGCCGTGAACGCTCCATCCGGCCCGGTCGTGACCGAACGTTCGACTACCCTAGTGTCCTGATTGGTGATGCGGACCGTGGCATTGGCCACAAATGCTCCGCTTGGATCCTGCACCGTTCCAGTGATCGCACCCGTTGCTCCGCCTTGCCCTAACGCCGTCGCAGCCAGCGCCAACGTAGCGACACTGCTCGCGATGAACTTCTTCCAAGAACCCAGCATGGTCTTTTCCCCCATTGCGCAAAACGGTAAACAATTTGTCTTCACAGAAGAATCACGAACGGAAAGCATCAACAACAGCCGGCAGTTCTTGCCTTGGCAGCGACAGGCGTGGTCCGCATCCGATCGTCCTGTCTAATCAAGATAGGTGCCTCTTCTGCCTAGGCGCTAGGAATACAGTCCTGCCGTGCAAATGCCTTCGTGGGATGGAAGAAGCTTACTGAATTAAGATGACGGTTTTCAAGCGTAGAAGTGGCACGGAAGTAACAAATTAGCTTCCGAGCTGTTTGTGCAGGGGCGAACGCCTTCGTCCGCCCCGCGAGCAAAGCGAGCGTACCAGAAGCCGACTGGGGCACGGCTCCTCCGCCTATTGTTGAGCCTGTTTTAGCCGTTACGCCGAGCATCGGCGATTCACACAACCGCGGACGTTCCGTCCGCGCTTACGCGAATCTAGCCCTCGCCAAACTCCCGATACCGCTCCAGCACATGGCGCTGCGTAACCACGCCCTCCAAATGCCGGAAATCCGCGCGGCTGACCACCGGGACCACCGGCCATCGGTCCACATACCGCAAGGCGGTTTCCAGCGGATGGTCGGGATGCAAAAACGGGACCGGCGCAACCGGCAGTAGAGCCCCCAGCGCAGTTGCTCCTTTTCCTTCGCGCGCCATCGTCAGCAATTCCTGTCGGCTGACGCTACCCCACCCGCTCGGAGTCAGTCGTACCAACACCCGCTCCATCTCGGAACGATCCAACTGCTGCAGCGCCTGATCGAGCGTCTTCTCCGCATCCAGCACCGGCCCGTCTACCGGCTGCATTGCATCTTCCACCCGCAGAATGTCTTCTTCCCGCTGCTCCTCCATCGATGGCAATTCCAAACCATCCTGCCGGGTCAACAAGTCAAAGATCGCAGTGGGCTGCAATCCACGCGAAATAAGATAAGCGACAGTGTTAGCCAGGATCACTGGCACGATGATGGAGTAGTTCCCACTGACTTCAAGCACCATGAATACCGATGTCATCGGCGCTCTCAGAAATCCCGCGAACAGAACTCCCATACCCACCAATGCATAGGTTCCCGGCGACCCGGTCAGATGGGGGAAGAGCACATGCTCCGCTCCGCCTACCGCAGCTCCAAGCATGGCCCCAATGAACAAAGTCGGTGCAAACATTCCACCTGGAGTCCCGCTGACAAACGACAGCAATGTCGCCACAATCTTCAATCCCGCCAGAATCGCCAGGAATTCCCATGCGAACTGCCCGTGCATCGCCTGATCGATGTACTCGTAGCCTGCTCCCATCACTTGCGGTGCGCCCAGCACCGCGATGATTCCAATCAGCAGTCCTGCTACGGCGGGTTGAAAATACTGCGACCAGTGGGGAAGCGCCTTGCACACTGGACGCAGCCAGGCAATTCCGCTGGCAAATACAACCGAAGCTAGTCCGCCCACCACGCCCAGAGCGGCGTAGGCAATCAATTCGCTAGGCCGCTTTAACTCCACCGCCGGAATGCGAAACAGCGATTCAGAGCCCAGGAACCAGCGCATCACCACCACGCTCGACACCGCGGAAAGAACCACCGATCCCAAAATCCCCGCCGTCCACCGTCCAATGACTTCTTCGATAACGAACAGCACGGCCGAAATCGGTGCGTTGAAAGCCGCCGCCAATCCAGCCGCCGCTCCCACTGGCGCAATCAAGCGCATGCGGTCCCGCTGCAACCTCATCTTCCGCCCCACCGCAGAGGCAATGCACGCCCCGATCTGCAACGAAGGGTCCTCCGGCCCCAGCGAATGCCCTGAACCAATCGCCAGCGCGGACGTAATGAACTTCCCGATCGCAGTCCGGATCGGGATGTTCCCATTGAAGATGTACAGCGCCGCCTTGGTCTGATTGACGCCGCTGCCGCGTGCCGTGGGAAAGAAATGGATTACAAGAACCGCGATCACCAATCCCGCCAGCGTAGGTGCCAGCACCATCCGCACCGGCGTCAACACAGCCCCGGTTCCCAGCAGGTAGAGCCGTGACCAGTCGATGGCAAAGCGAAAACATACCACCGCGAGTCCCGAAAACACTCCGATGAACACCGAGAGAATCAGGAACAGACGATCTTCCCGGAACACATAGCGCCATACCGCCCGGGGCGAATGCTCTTGGATCCATGCGGAGGCGGAATGCCCATTTCCGTTTTCCGTCAGCATGTCCTCCGCTTTCGACTGCGGCTCCATTAGCTTCCCTCGTGCATTCTCGAAATCAGCAGCAAGGCCAGGTCCGCTCCCGTCGGCGTCCCGCACACCGTGCTGGTCTCACGTTCGATGCGAAACACCAGATCCATCGCCGTGTCTGCCAGGTCTGGATTGCGCCGCAATCCCACTGCCGTAATCTGTGGTTCTAGCCGAGCCCATTCGTCGCTAAGAGAGGGCACGCTTGCGGGTGCTGTAGCCTTGACGTCCGGCACCGCGCAGCTTCTTAATCTCCTCCCCGCGGCGGCAAACGCCTCCATCACAATCCGGTTGCGCTCCGCTGCAGGAATCTGCCGTCGGAACGGATCCAGCTGTAAAACCAATTGCGCTGTTTTCAGCCGCTCCGCACTTTCTGGATCGTTCGGATTGGCGCTGATTGCAGACTGCAGGTAGTGCTGGGCCAACTGGTACCGTCCTAGTTCGAAGGCCGCGTATCCTGCTCCCGCCAATGCTGCGGCCTGGTGCCGGTTAGACTTCAGTGCGACGTTGTAGGCCCCCAGGGCATGTTCGTAGTCTTCCGTGCGTAGAAAAAGATCGCCGATGCGTTCTTGCTGCACCGGATCAGGCCCTGCATTTTCCGCCAGCGCAATCAGTTCACTCTGCGCCTGCGCCTTGAGGTCATTTCGCAGAAGGAGTTCGATCAACTCAAAACGTGCATTACGTCGCATTCCTTCCTGATCGCTCGGCCACGCCGCATATACCGCGTTATGGTAATAACGAATAGCGTCGTCGGTCTCTCCCCGTTGCGCTGCGATTCGCGCCAGTTCGAGATTGACGATTCCATTCTCCGGCTCGCGCTCCCAAAGATTGATCAAATAGGCGGAGGCTTGCCCCGTGTGGCCTTCTCCGATCAAAGCCTCGGCCAGGTTGAGCTGATAGGAATATTCACCCGGTGAGTAAAGCAGGGCCGCCCGGATATCGGTAACCGCCGCATCAAAGCGCTTCCCATTCAGATCGGCAATACCACGGTTGAACCAGCGTTCCCCGATTGCCTGTCGCTGGGCTTGATGGGCGCGCGACAAGACCGTCACGCCAAGAAAGAGTACAACCGCCAGCACAGAGAACACCGCCAGCATCGTAGGCCGCTGCTCCAGATAAAACCGGTATTTCGCATATGTTTCCGATGCCATCTTTACTTCATCCTGCGCTCGCTGCCCTAATCTCGTGCGTCAGTGGTGTTTCCTTCGTGATCCTTCGTGTCCTTTGTGGTGATTGCCTTTTCTTGGCTGGATTCTGAACCTTCATGATTCCTTTACCTTCGCGGTGCGAGACCGCGCAGCTCCCCACCAGCCCGGCTCCCTGAAGTGTTCGTCCCGCAGGCGCCGCGTCCGCGCCGCCATGATCGCCGACCGTCCCAGATATCCCAACACCTTCCGCTCATCGCCCCGTTCCACCACCGGCAAGCGTCCCACCTCCCGATGCAGCATTTTCGCCGCCGCATCGGATACAAGTTCGTCCGGATAAGTCACCACCAGGTTCGTGCTGCCCGCCTCCTCGACCGCAATCATTCCAGTAGAATCTTTATCGAGAGCGCGCAGGATGTCACCTCGCGTGACGATCCCCACCAGTTTGCCATCATCTTGAATCAGCAGAGCTTCGTAACGTGCTACCGCGGGATCGTGCTGCGCAATTCGCTCAGCCAGCTCTCCCACTTTGGTTCCAGCCGCAATCACTGGAGCATCCTTCTCCATCGTTTCCGCAACTGTGACCTGCGTCAGAACATCCGCTTCGTAATCCTGATGCACCCGCAGTCCGCGCCGCGCCAGTTTCTCGGTCATGATCGAACTCCTCGGCATGAACAGCATCGCGATTCCATCCGCAATCACTGCCACCAGCATCAGTGGCAACACCGAGTTGTAGTCTCGCGTAATCTCGAATGCAAAAATAATGAAGGAGAATGTGGCCCGCGAGGCAGCCCCGAACACCGCCCCCATGGCGACGAGCGCAAATGCTCCCGGCGAGAGATGGGCATTCGGAAAGACATGATTTCCGATCATCGCAAACAGCCCGCCCATGGCCGCGCTCCACATGAACGTCGGAGCCAGCAAACCGCCTGAAGTCCCCGATCCCAGCGAAATCACCAACGCCGCGAACTTCGCGATCATCACTACCAGCAAAACCTTCCACGCCAATTCGCCGTTCAGGATCGCTCCAATCGTGTCGTATCCCACGCCGAAAACGCGCGGCACAAAGAATCCGATCATACCCAGCCCCAGTGCTCCAATCGCTGGCCACCACAGTTCGTCCACTGGGAGCTTTTCGAAAAGATCCTCTACCCAATACAGCGATTTGCTCAACACGATTGCGGCCAGCCCACAAACTGGTCCTAGGAGGAGATAGAAGGGCAGCGCTCGGGGAATCGCAAAATCCATGTGTCCCACCTGAAACATCGGCCCCGGCCCCAGCAATTGCATATGGACGGCTGTCGCGATTGTGCTCGCGATCACCAGCGGAATAAACGATCGCGACTTGAACTCAAACAGCAGGAGCTCAATGGCAAGGATCACTCCGGCGATCGGAGTATTGAATGTGGCTGACATGCCTGCTGCCGCGCCTGAAGCCAGCAGAACTTTTCTTTCCACCGCCGTCGTGTGCAGGAACTGTCCGACCAGAGAACCGAGTGCTCCGCCGGTTTGAATGATTGGTCCTTCCGCGCCAAAAGGCCCGCCCGTCCCGATCGCTATCGCCGCGGAAATCGGCTTCAGCAGCGCCACTTTCGGCTCGATGCGGCTGCGATTGACCAGCACCGCCTCCATCGCCTCAGGAATGCCGTGTCCCTTGATCTTCGAACTGCCGTACTTGGCCATCAGTCCAACAATCAATCCACCAACCACCGGGATCAGGATCACCCACAAGCCAAGATGATGCCCGCCCACGCTGCGAAAAGTGGTTGTCGCTTCATGAAAAAAGAACAGGTTAGTAAACAGCCCAATGAGCTTGTAAAGGATGTAGGCGACAATCCCAGCCAGCAGCCCAACCCCCGCCGCCAGAAATGACATCAGCACGATCCGGAATGGCGCGGGCTCCGGGTGCGCCAAAGGCGATATCCCCGAGGCCGCGAGTGGCTCATTCTGAATTGCCCCAGATCCATGGTTGTTGCTATTGCTATTCATGAACTTTCCCTCTTGAAATTGCACGCGACGAAAGAAGCGGCATCAAGGCAAGATCCTCACGCTCTGCACAGTCGGCAAACTCCGCAAAGATTGCACGACTCTGGGCAATCATTGATTTCGGTCGCCTAACTCGCCGCCTGCAGCATCGGGGAAGAGCGGCCCTTCAGGGCCGCGAAGAAGCGTGCCATGAGGGGGCTTTAGCCCCCGTGGTCGTTCTTCGCGCTCGCTGGTCCTCTTTTCCCGCCATGACCCGGCGCAACGACGCCACCAGACGCGGCGCAGCCTCCTGTAACTCCTCGTGATGATGCAGCGCCAGCTCAGCAAGCACGTTTTCGCCCTTGGGTGTCAGGGCCAACAGCACTTCGCGCCGGTCTTCCTCGGTCCGCTCCCGCCGTACGTAGCCTCCAGCCTCCAGCCGATTGATCAACTCCACCGCGCTGTGATGCTGCACGTGCAACTGGTTGGCGAGCTCCCGAATCCGAGGCCGCTGCCCCTCCGGCATCCCCTTGATGGCCAGCATCAGCTGATACTGTCCTCGCTCCAGGCCGGCTGCCTGCACGGCGCGATCGCTGAAAGCAAAAAATTCCCGAATCTGATAGCGGAATTCCGCCAGGGCCCGATAATCCGCAAGGGTCAACTTCTTCATGCCGCAGATTCTATCGTGCAACGATAGTCTGTGCATATTATATCGTAGCGCGATATAACGAACGGAATCCCGCTATAACACGTTGAGGGATTTTGACTTTCTTTGTGCTCCTCTGTGCCCTCCGTGGTGAACGAACTCCGCCCGCTAGCCGATTCCGCACCCATCCATTTAGAATCCTCTGTCCACACCGGACAGGAGACCGCCGTGATCCCGCGCTACACCCGTCCTGAGATGGCCCGCATTTGGAGCGACGAGAATCGCTTCCGCACCTGGCTCGCCGTCGAAGTCGCCGCCACTGAAACGCTCGCCGAAGCAGGGCTCGTCCCCAAAGAGGCGGCCCAAGCCATCAAGGAACGCGCCGACTTCCGCGTCGAGCGCATCCACGAGATCGAAGCCGAAGTCCGTCACGACGTCATCGCCTTCACTACCGCCGTTGCCGAAATCGTCGGCCCTCACGCCCGCTGGTTCCACTACGGCCTCACCTCCAACGACGTCGTCGATACCGCGCAAGCGCTCCTCATTCACCAGGCCTCGCAAGTCATCGTGCAAGACCTCCATCGCCTCGCAGAGGTGCTCGAGCGCCGCGCCTGGGAATTCAAAGACACTCCCATGATCGGCCGGACGCACGGCATCCACGCCGAGCCCATCACCTTCGGGTTCAAGATCGCCAATTGGTATTCGGAGACGCAGCGGAACATCGCGCGTTTTATGGCCGCAGCAGAAGACATGCGCGTAGGCAAGTTCTCAGGCGCGGTCGGGATCTTCGCGCACCTTACACCAGAATTGGAAGAGAAGATCTGCGCGCGCCTGGGACTGAAAGCCGCGGCTGTCTCCTCGCAGGTGATCCAGCGCGATCGTCACGCGCACTATCTCGCGACGCTCGCGGTCATCGCCTCGACTCTCGATAAGATCGCCACCGAAATCCGCCACCTGCAGCGCACAGAAGTGCGCGAAGCGGAAGAGTTCTTCAGCGAAAAGCAAAAGGGATCGTCGGCCATGCCGCACAAGCGCAATCCCGTGACGCTCGAGCAGATCAGTGGCCTCGCCCGCGTTGTGCGCTCCAACGCCCAAGCCGGATTTGAAAACGTCGCCCTGTGGCACGAGCGCGACATATCGCACTCCTCAGTCGAGCGCGTCATTCTGCCTGACTCGACAACGCTCACTGACTATCTCCTCACCAAGACGACGAACGTTATCGACACAATGTTCGTTTATCCAGAACGCATGCGCGCGAATCTAGAAAGTACGCGCGGCCTCATCTTCAGCGGACAGCTCTTGCTCGACCTGGTCGAACACGGTATGACGCGCGAGGACGCATACCGTCTGGTGCAAAGTCACGCCATGCGCGCGTGGAAGGAGGGCCTGAACTTTCACGACGAAATCCTTGCCGACAAGGAGATCACCGCCAAAGTTCCCCGCAAGCAGATCGAATACGCTTTCGACCTGCAGCGCCAGCTTAAGAACGTAGACAAGATCTTCGCCCGCGTCTTGGGAGTGAAGAAACCGGCCACTAAGACTGTCAAGAAAGCGTCAGCGAAGCGGCGCTAGGTCACATCGCTGCTATTTCAATGGCAACGAAGAAGGGCCGATTGAAAGGTGCCGTCGGCGAACTCGAACGATCTCCTCGGGCGGACCGTAGCCACGAACGTGAGCGCCGCGGCAGACTTCGTATGGTTGTAACTCATTCCAATTCCACCGGCTGGGGCTGGGCGGAGAACCGCACGCGCAATAGAGAATCCATTCCTGCAGCGAACCTCTCGCGACCGGAATCAGGTAGGAACCGTTGCGATACGGACTGAATCCGACCAGATATCGCGTACCGCATTTTGGACACTCTACGCAATGACGGACACGCCAAGTCATGACAGCCTACCGGTGGAGCGACATTAATGGATGTGTCGCCGCAACGTTGGACGTTACCGGACTCCGATCCGCCTGAGCTGGACGTTTTCGGACTTCGCCTGCTGCGTTCCATAGCGGTCCGAAAACGTCCAGAAGCCGTCTCTGGCTGGAATATCATCAGAATGCGATTAACGACTGGCGAACGGTTTGCATGACACTGGATTTGCAAGTTTGTTCCCGGGCGAGGCTGTCGCGCGATCCGCGCTTCGATGGCAAGTTCTACATCGGAGTGCTGGGAAGCCGTGTGTATTGTCGTCCGATCTGTCCTGCGCCCACGGCGAAAGAGAAGAATTGCCGCTACTTTCCTACGGCGGCTGCGGCGGCGGAAGCGGGATTCCGCCCGTGTTTGCGCTGTCGCCCGGAAAGTTGTCCGGGAACTCCCGGCTGGCAGGGAACTTCCAACACGGTTTCGCGCGCGCTGCGATTGATCGGGGAAAGCGGTCTCGAAGATGGCGGTGTCGAGTCGCTCGCTGAGCGGTTGGGAGTTGGCTCGCGCCATTTGCGGCGCCTGTTCGTGCGCCATCTCGGCGCGACTCCGATCGCTGTAGCCCAGACGCGCCGTCTCCACTTTGCCAAGAAGCTGATCGACGAGACGACATTGCCGATGCATCAAATCGCGATTGCTTCGGGCTTCGGCTCGGTTCGCCGTTTCAATGCCGGGATTCTCAAGGTCTATCATCGAACCCCGACACAAATCCGCCGTCTGGCGCATCAGACAGGCACTCAGGCAGGCAATCAATATTTGTTTCGGCTGCACTTCCGTCCGCCATATCACTGGCAGGGCATGCTCGACTTTTTGGCGCCGCGCGCGACTCCCGGCGTCGAAGTGGTGGAGGATTCCACCTATCGCCGCAGCATCACGGCGAACGGATTTGAGGGATATTTCGAAGTGTCACGTGACCCTTCGCGCGAGGCGTTGCTGGTGCGCATCGATTTCCCTGATCCGCGTTCGCTTTTCGGCATCGTTGAGCGCATTCGCTCCATGTTCGATTTGAACGCCGACTGGGCCTCGATCGTGAAGACGCTGCGCACCGATCCCGCGCTGAGCGCCTGCGTGCAGGCTGATCCGGGCATTCGCGTACCGGGTTGCTGGAATGGATTCGAACTGGCGGTGCGCGCGATTCTGGGCCAGCAGGTCACGGTGCGCGGAGCCACTTCACTCGCGGGACGACTCGCGGCGACATTCGGCAAGAAGTTTGACGGGCCGAAGGGACTGACGCACTTGTTTCCTTCGCCTGAGGCTTTGGCAAGCGCAAAGCTGACTTCGGTGGGGCTGACGAGCGCGCGCGCTGAGACGATTCGCGCGCTGGCGCGTGCGGTGCGCAGCGGCAAAATCAAGTTCGAGGGTGTCGTGCACACTGACGAATTTCTGCGCCGGCTGTGCGAAATTCCGGGGATCGGCGCATGGACGGCACAATATGTCGCGATGCGCGCTCTGGGTGAACCGAATGCGTTCCCCTCCAGCGATCTTGGATTGTTGCGCGCTCTGTCCCTGTCTAGCGCGCGCGAAGTCGAGCGCCGAGCCGAGCCGTGGCGTCCGTGGCGCGCGTATGCGGCAATGTATTTGTGGCGGATGGCTGGCCGGAAGAGCGACGGAAACAGTCAGCCGAAGAATGTTGAACCAGCGCTCGAGGAAGGCTCGGAAGGCCAGCTCGTAGCGCGGTGAAGATGTCCACAAAATAAAAATGAAAATTGCAGGTTGCACGGCCTGTTTTTAAGCCCGTTCCGTTTCGGGAAGACGTGGCGCGTGTGGATACCCCTCCCCCTGTGGTCCTTTGGAATCATCGGGTTAGGAGAAATTCTCGATTTTATCTATGGGCTGCAACCACTTAGGGGCAAAATCTTGAGCCGCAAAGGGTTAGCAGCCGGAATCGGGTTTTCAAGGAACTCTGCAGTTCTCTTTCTCTACCGGTGATGATCCGCCTTTTGGTGTGTGGAAGGCAAGGTCAGATGTCACATGATCCTGTGAATATTTTTTTCGCAACCTGGAATGGCGCTTAATCCAAAGGCGGTCGCGCCGACCCACCCAGTAACGAAGAACCCATGTTGAAAATATTGTGATGTCCCTCCGGCCCGCCCCAGGCGAACATCAGAGAGACCATGGGGAACCCTCCGGCCCGCAGAGTTAAGCCGCCGGCGTAGCTGTGCCGCAAATGGCTGAAGCCGAGATCGCCGCGTGTCAACGCAACCCGGCCCTGGTCGGCCATGAATTTCACCCCGAACGGTCCCCAGATCGAGTGCTCGAAATTCTCCTGCAACAGAAGAAGATTGGGCGCGCGAAACCGGTAGTCCTGATAGCTGCCCAGCGCCAGACTACTGTTGATGTCCTGACCGCCGAGCGTCTGCTGAAAGTAGAACGGCACCTTGGACACGGAGTTCATCGACTCCGAAAGCAGTAGCCGCACTCCGATCGATCCATTCAGATTTCGGGAGCGAGACACGCTGGGACACTTCTCGCCCGATGGCGCACACTCGTCGGGCCCAGTCATCGTGCTCGTCTTTGGTCCTGACTCCGTATATCCGTACAGATAAAAGGTGTGATTCAAATCGACGTTCCATCGTTCAAACGTGTTCCCGGAGTTTGACGGTGCAACGAACTCCTGAAAACTGCCCGCATAATTCAGCTCCAGATGATCCCCGATCACCGGCTTGATGCGGACTCCCTGGCCGAATTGTACGAATGCCGGCTGGCTGGAAAGTCCAGGCGCCGTGGCATCGTTATACACAGAATAAATCGACGGCACGGTCGAACTGCTCTCGTTGCGAATACTCACGAACCGTCCGTTGATTTCTCCGAACAGGGAAAGGTTCAGCTTGCTGATCGATGGCCACTCGTATACCGGCTTGGTCACATTGCCGCCGACAAAGGTCTGCGTCATTCCAAACTGCGACTTATTGGCGAGTGATGAATTGTTTCCCAGTCCAAAAAAGTACAGCTTGTTCAGAGAAATGGCCTGTGCATACAGATTGAACACGGTGTAAGGATGGATCCTTACCTCGTGTTTCTTTGGCTTC
This sequence comes from uncultured Acidobacteriota bacterium, assembly GCA_963836945.1. GTDB lineage: Bacteria > Acidobacteriota > Terriglobia > Terriglobales > Acidobacteriaceae > Sulfotelmatobacter. The sequence goes on along the minus strand of CAWILL010000007.1, from coordinate 247,061 downwards.
TCGGGCTGTTCTCCGGGCGTTGTCGGAGTCGGTATGGTGACATGAACGGGCTCGAAGGGCGTGTGTACCAGTTTCAGGTATCCCCCGGCGCGCCATGCTCCGCTGGTCGCCCCGACCGCGTCGGCGTTCCAACTCAGCCGCCAGTTCTTGGTATTCCGCGTTGCGACGTACGCAGCGCCTAAACCGAAACCGTTCTGCGGAGGCATACTGCCAGCAGCAATGTGCAGCGGATGATCAGTAAACAGCGTGTAGGCGCAGCTACCCACGCTCATGAAATTGTGAAACTTGCAGGCATCGGCGACGCGCTCGCCTTCACGCCGGAAATCCGCGTGCACCCAGCTTTCCTGGGCCAACGCCGCAGTTGATACCAGCAAGAACATCACAGCCAGCTTCCACCGCATTTACCGCCTCCAGAGTGCTGCTTACTTTTTTCGCCGTTTGACGCTGCCGCTCTTTTTGGGCTTCGGGGCGCGGCGCTTGCGCGCGCGATCCTGTTCGCGTTCCGCTCGCTCATCGGCCACGGCAATTTCGATCACGCGCTTGCGCTTCGGTGCACGCCGTCTCCGCTGCGCATCTCCATGCGCTTCATGAATGGCCTCCGTGACCTCGCGAATGTACTCGGCAGCTTCGCCTTCGGTTCTGACGGCCTTGACATACAGCTCGCTGCGATAGCGCAGTGGAAGCTTGCTTTCCGCCTCCCTCAGGTGATCGATCTGCGACTTCAGCAGCGAGCCCATGGGGCGATGGGGGTCGTAGGCATTTTTCGGGGGCTTCGGCACGTGGATGAGAACCATGTTGGAAAACTCCTTCCCTGCGGCGCTCTGCCGGACGTCATTGAAAATCCCCACTTCTGGCAAAACCGGCCAGAATTGGGGCACCCTTGTGAACTCTACACATCAAAGTCTGGACAATCCGTGCGCATCACATTCAGCGACAGCACGTTCCTCGCTGGATCGACAGCCCCGCCTAGTGGTTCGATGAAGACGTCTGCGCTGGTCTCGCGCGGAGAGAGGTCCCCGGAATATTGACCGAGGAAAAACTTTGTTATCGTTGCCGGGATGGAGGCATGGTCAAAAACGCGGTCGACCACGGATCCCTTCGGAACCCAGGGAGAGATCAGGATCGAAGGCACGCGCACGCCGAGCCGGTTGAACTCAAACGCCACTCCCGTGCCTGTAGCATTTCCGTCCGCGGTGAACTTATCCTTGGGACAGTCCGGCGGCGGAACGTGGTCGAAGATTCCTCCATGTTCGTCGTAGGTGATCAACAGTGCCGTGCTCCCCCACAAATCCGGATTGTTCTTGATCGCCTGGTAGACCGACGCGATGAACGATTCGCCGGCTTGGATGTTGTGATCCGGATGCTGATCGTTCGCGATTTCCTCTCCGCTGTCGGTTTCGTGATCGCTGTAGTTCGGCTCGATAAACGAATAATCCGGCAGCGTGCCCTTCTCGCAATCGTCGAGAAACTGGCTGTAAGTTCCAAACAGCTCCGGCTGATTCTGCAGGAGGTTGGCGACTTCCATGGTGGAGCTGGTCGTATCGTAGTAATAGACTTTGGCAGTTCGCTTCGGAGTCGCGCTGATCAGGCGCGTGTACACGCTCTTGATCGTCTCGGGTGGATAAATCGGATTCAGATCCACGCGCCCGAATGACGTCCCATAGTGCGCGAACGCCCGGTTGCAGATCGTAGGACCAGGGATCGAGGCAAACCAGCGGTTGAAAACCGCAAACTCCAGCGCCAGAGTTGTGAGCACCGGCAGGTCGCTCTGCTGGAAGTAGTACATGATTTTCTGCGAGTGACCGACGTCGCCCTGCTGGTTGAAATAACTCTTTACGAAGCCCTGCATGTTGGGCTTGCGGTCCGCGCTCTTGTCGCCGCCATAGATCTGCAGGTCAACCGCTGGGAAGTGATGGTCGGGATCGGGCTGCAGCTGCGCCTGGAACTCGGCTTTGGCCTGCGGCTTCACCGGATTGTTCGTCGTGTCCGGATTGGCGAATGGATCTCCGTCAACATACCCGTCAATCGCGGGATTCACCGCCTTGAGCGAACCCAGCATGTGATCAAACGACCGGTTTTCCATCATCAACACAACAATGTGTTGCAGCTTGTCGAGGCCGGTTGGCATAGCACGCTCCTGCAATGATTAATAGTGCAGCAGGGGGCAAAAACGTTTCCTGGGACGCCGCACGTATTCGGGGAAGATGGCACAAGAGTGTGAACCAGGCAAGGGCCGTTGGTGCAGGGGAATCGGAATTGTTACGAAATCCGGACAGATGGGGAGAGGTGTGGGGACAATTGTGGCAGAGCGGCGTTAGCGCCACGAGATAACAATAACGAAGAGAAGAAGTTTCCCGGCGGCGAAGCATCGCGGGAAAAGAAATTCAGGGCTGCCGCCAGTTCGAAAGAAATGTATCGGCAGCATCGCTACCCGCCCTTGCAAAGGGCGCAAGGACGGGGCACCCGGCGGAAAGGGTGTCGTATATCGAAGACTTTACTTCAGTGTATCGTCTGCATCTTCACCCACTAGGATGACAGTCTGATTGTCCCGGCTCAGCAATTAACTCCACTTTCTCTACGCGTCCGACGATCTTGAAGTGCATGCGCCCGCACCGTAAAACATGGGCGGACGAATGCGTCCGCCCCTACGTGAGCTTCTTAGCTGCAGCCGCTGGTGCTGCCGCAGCTCATGCAGCGGTAGCAGCTGCCGTTTCTGGTCATGATGCTGCCGCAGAAGCTGCAGCTGGGGGCGTCGCCCAAGTCGACGATGCTGGAGAGCGCGTCGGCGGCGTGGACGGAACCGGTTCTCGGTTCCCGGTTCTCTGGTCTCGGTTGCGGCGCGGAACCGTTTGTGTCTCCGACTCCGTCTGGCCTCGGGACGGCTCCTGCCGGTTTGAGCCTGAGGTTCTCGAACAACAACTGCTGCTGGCCGGTCAGGAAACGCAGCTGGAGCCAGCGGAAGATGTAGTCCATGATGCTCTTGGCGTAGCCGATGTCCGGGTTGCCCGACCAGCCGCTAGGCTCGAAGCGGGTGTGGGCGAATTTTTCGCAGAACAGTTTCAGCGGGACGCCGTGTTGCAGGGCGATCGAGACCGCGAGTGCGAAGCTGTCGACCAGGCCGCTGACGGTGCTGCCTTCTTTGGCCATGGTGATGAAGAGTTCGCCGGGCTCTCCGTTGGGATAGAGGCCGACGGTGATGTAGCCCTCGTGGTCTCCGACTTTGAATTTGTGCGTGATCGAGGCGCGCTCTTCCTGCAGCTTGTGGCGGACGGCGCGCGGGGGGGCGTTCAGATCTTCTTCTTCCAAAACCTGGACAGCCGAGGCGGCTGTCCCTACGCGAGCCGAGGACTCCGCCGTCTTTGTGCCGGCTGCGCTCAGCGGCTGGCTCTTCTTGCAGCCGTCGCGATAAACGGCGACTGCCTTCAGGCCCAGCTTCCACGCCTGCAGGTAGGCGTCCATGATGTCTTCGACGCTCGCGTTCTCGGGAAGATTGACGGTCTTGGATATTGCTCCCGAGATGAACGGCTGCGCCGCCGCCATCATGCGGAGATGTCCGGTGTAGTGAATCGAGCGCGTGCCCTTGGCGGGCTTGAACGAGCAATCGAAGACGGCGAGGTTGTCATCTTTAATGTGCGGCGCGCCTTCGATGGTGCCCGTGGCGTCGATGTAGCTGACGATGGCGTCGGTCTGCTCGTGGGTGTATCCGAGCTTAAAGAGCGCGGTGGGGACGGTGTTGTTGACGATCTTGATCATGCCGCCGCCGACCAGTTTCTTGTATTTCACCAGCGCTAGATCAGGCTCGATACCAGTTGTGTCGCAATCCATCATGAAGCCGATTGTTCCGGTGGGGGCCAGGACCGTGACCTGAGAATTTCTGTAACCGTGCTTTTCGCCGTGCTGCAGAGCTTCGTCCCAGCATTGCTTGCTGGCTTCATAGAGAGCGGTGGGGACGTTTCCTTTATTAATTCCGTTCACTGAGGCGCGGTGCATGCGGATTACGTCCAGGAATGGCTCGCGGTTGATGTACCAGCCGGGGCAGGCTCCACCGGGCATGGTTTCTTTGCCGGGGGTGCTCGGCTTCGCCACCGCTTGGACAGCCGAGGCGGCTGTCTCCACATGCGCTGTGCCGATTCCGGCTCCCAGATTTGTTTCTGACAGATTCTTCTTTGTTGCATCTGTGGCTGGGACCAGGGGCTCGCACTGTTCCGCGATTCGGCTGCTTTGCAGATAGGCTTCGCCGCACATGATGGCAGTCACGCAGGCGGCGTAGTCGCGGCCGGCGTCGCTGTCATAGGGATGGCCGGCGGCCATCAGTAGCGCGCCTAAGTTCGCGTAACCCAGGCCTAGCGGGCGATAATCGTGCGAGTTGGCCATGATCGCTTGCGTGGGATATCCGGCGTTGTCGACCAGGATTTCCTGCGCGGTGATCAGGATGTCTACCGCGTGGCGATAGGCGTCCACGTCGAACGTGCCGTTGGGCGCGAACTTCAGCAGATTCAGGCTGGCCAGGTTGCAGGCCGAATCATCGAGGAACATGTATTCGCTGCACGGATTGCTGGCGTTGATGCGGGCCGTATTTTTCGACGTGTGCCAACGGTTGACCGTGGTGTCGTACTGCATGCCGGGATCGCCGCAGTGCCAGGTGGCTTCGGAGATCTTGTGCAACAGGTCTTTCGCTTTGTAAGTCTTTACGACCGAGTTGTCCGTCACGCTGCGCGTGGAGAAGTCGGTATCGCGAACCACCGCGTACATGAAGTCATCGGTTACGCGGACAGAGTTATTCGCGTTCTGGAAGAAGATGCTCGAGTAGGCGTCGGAGTCGGGATGGGAGCCGTCGTATCCCACGGAGACGAGTGCGTGCGCCTTGGCTTCTTCTTTTTGCTTGCACTCGATGAACTCGACGATGTCGGGATGGTCGACATTCAGGATGACCATCTTGGCGGCGCGGCGCGTCTTGCCTCCGGACTTGATGACGCCGGCGAAAGCGTCGAATCCTTTCATGAAGCTGAGCGGGCCGCTGGCGGTGCCACCGCCGGAGAGAGTTTCGGTGGAACCGCGCAGAGGAGAGAGATTCGTGCCCGTGCCGCTGCCCCACTTGAAGAGCATCCCTTCGGTCTTCGCTAGCGTCAGGATCGAGTCTAGTGAATCTTTCACCGAATTGATGAAGCAGGCGGAGCACTGGGGCTTGCTGTATCCGGTGACACCGAATTCGACTTGCTGGGTTTGCGGGTTCCAGTGCCAGTTGCGGCCGTCGGAGTTGGGCTCGATCCGGTCGCATCCGACATTGAACCAGACGGGCGAATTGAACGCGGCGTACTGGCGCACAAGGATGTGGACCAGCTCGTCGTGGAAAGTTGCGCCGTCTTCCGGAGTGCGGAAGTAGCCTTGCGCCATGCCCCAATCGCGAATGGTTTCTGCAACGCGGGAGACGAGCTGGCGGGCTCCGGTTTCGCGCTCGGGAGTGCCGATCTTGCCGTGCAGATATTTGCTGGCGACGATGTTCGTCGCAGTCATCGACCAGTCTTTAGGGACTTCGACGTCCTTCTGCTCGAAGATGACTCCGCCATGCGAGTCGGTAATCTGAGCAGTGCGGAGATCCCACTCGACTTCGTCGTAGGGAGAGACACCCGTCTTGGTAAACAGCCGACGGAAAGAGAGGCCGGGGGCCTTCTTTTTGGGGACGGCTGGAGACGCGGCGACAGAAGACGGAGCGGCGGCGGATTTGGTCTCGGTTTTGACTTCAGGCATCAAGGGGCTCTCCTAATTAGATTCTATGCGGCTTCGATCGATTCGGGCGTCCGGGTGGGGACGGGAAATCGGGTATAACGGAGTCCGGTTGTAAGGAACTTTGTCTTTCGCCCTTCAGGGCTTTTTCGTTCGTCGAACAGCCCACGGCTTTCGCCGCCGGCTTTGTGCTGACGCTGCTCGCGGCTGCGTCCCTTCCGTCAGAAGCCGGAAGGAAACGAGGAAGAACAGTGAATCGTAGTGGCCACGGCGGAATTGAGCCGAGGTGTGGTTGCGACCGCTGGAGGGTCGCACTCGTTTTTGTCGAGGCAATCTGCCCTGTCAGGCCGAAAGGATCGGGTCGTACTCGCGGGCTCGGGCGTCAGTTCCAACGAAGTGGCGAAGTGGGAGCCTATTCCCGTGGCTTTTTCAGCCGAGGAAATGATCCATTGATTCAGGGCGCTGCAGATGCTGCGGCGCTGGATTTGATCGTGAATCTCAACGAAGCGAACGAAGTAGCGTCCCGACGCCAGGCGCGCCTGCATGGGATTCGGGTGCGACAGCATGCGGTCTAGGACGAAAGCCATGTCGTCATCTTCGAAGAACTTGGTTACGGCGAGCATGCGGTTGGCGGCGGGGGTTTTCGGGTCTCGGCTGTCGGCTTCTGGGACTGCGCCACTCCCCTTCGCTTTGCTCAGGGTTGGCGGGACGGGCGAAGCGCCCGTCGCCACTCCAGCGGTCGAAGCTGCCGTCTCCCCATGGGCTATGGCAATGCCAAAGTCCACTACCTCTTCTGCCAGGGCGAATACACCGGGCTTGCTGGGGACTACCAGAAGGCTGTGATGGGATTCGCAGCGGAACCAGCGCGACCATTGCAGGCGACGATAATCCACAGGACGGTCGAAACCGTGTCGTGCCAATGATTCAGAAACTAGTCGGGTAAGGGTTTCCATTGCGGGCTCCTGGGTTCGGAATTACTCCACGGCAAAAAATCTCTCAGCGCCGCTCGCTTTGCTTCGCGGGCCGGGCGAGGTGCCCGTCGCCACACGGGCCGTTCTACTGGCGTGCTCCGGGGGAGGATCGGGGCACGGCCACCGCACTCTCAAAACCGGGCTTCCGGACTTCTTTTTGGAGCGCCGGAAGGCTGAAGTTCATGATTATGAAAGGGTTGGGCGCCTGACTTTACAGATCAGGAAGCCTGGCGCCTGCGCCTCTATTTGCCCTGCAGTTGCCGAGTCACCTCTGGCTCAGACGACTGCCGGTGTTCCTTCACTCTTCGAACTTCCACCCCATTCCCGTGGGGTGAAATTTCATTGCTTGGGATTGCAAAGTTACTCCTGCCAGTTGTGCATGTCAAGGGAGAAACACTACAGGTTGTATCCCTAGCAATGACGGGCTTGATGCGGGATTGAGGGCAGGTTTTCCACACAAGAGCAGTACCCAGTTCTTAGTTGTCAGTTCTCAGTTCGAACATCCCGCAACAATGGGTTGAGCTCGGACTCAGAAACTTGAGGCCGCGAAACCTTGAACTTTACTTTCATCACATGAGGCCGAGCCTGGAGGAAGGCGCGCGCACGGGCTGGGGAGTCTTGCGATGCGTGCGCGCAGTCTTGTCCAGGGTAATGCTTCCGAAGGCACCATCGCGGAAGTCGGTTTTGATCTTCTCGATCCTCAGCGGCTCGATCTGAAGGCTGGCCAAGCGCAAGTTGATGGGTTCATCTTCTTGAGTTGATCGCTGAGGAGTGGGATCGGGAGTCAGCCCCATGGGAACGTAAATGTCTTCGAAGATCCGGCGGGGAGCGATGCTATGGACCCCGTCACAGGATTCCACCAGGTAGTCCCCTTTACGGCCACAATGCTGCCGGCCAAGGTGGTCGGTGAAGGTAAGACTGGAATTGAGTTGTTTGGCTTTGACCAGGAATCTTGTGCGGTACGTTTTCCATCCAATCGTTTTCATGGCGCGCTGATGTTCTGCTGGTAATTGTCCTCAAAATCGAAAATGCGTCTGGGACGAACCAATTTCTGTTGTGAGGACGAAGGTGAATGTACGGTTGAATTGCACACAGGTCAATTCCGCTTTTTGGTGCATTTGAGGAAAATACCGTGCCCGGATGCGATGCTGCGACATGGCTCAAGCATGGGATAAGAGACGTCTCGCTGTAGCCCGACATCACGGTGTTTCTTGGGTGTGGCAGAGGCGACGAATGAAATCTGGTAGAGTGGGCAGCCGGAATCTCCACAGGGCTTGCACAGGAAATGCAGAATGAGTACTGAGTAGCGAGCACTGAGTACGGGAGTTCTCAGTTCTCAGTTCTCAGTTCTCAGTTCTCAGTTCTCAGTTCTCAGTTCTTGGAGGAGCTATGGCGCAGAGGGTTGCTTTCGGAGTTTTAATTCTGTTGGGCTCGACGAGTCTTCTTTTCGGACAGAGTGCTGGCTCAAAGACGGTCGCGGTGCGCTGCGGGAATCTTTTCGACTCGCACGGGGATTCGTTACGCAAGAACGTCGTGATCGTCATCGAAGGCGAGAAGATCAAGGAACTCGCAAATGGTGTGCCTGGCGGGGCTGAGGTGATCGATCTTTCGGGTGAGACTTGTCTGCCGGGATTGATTGATACGCACACGCACATTCTGCTGCAAGGGGACATCACCGCCGCGGACTATGATGAGCAATTGCTGAAGCAATCGCCGGAGTATCGGACGATTCTTGCGACGGTGAACGCGCGACGGGATCTGGAGTATGGGTTCACATCGATCCGCGATCTCGAGACCGAGGGTGCGGGATACGCAGATGCCGATGTGAAGAAGGCCATTAACAACGGAGTGATTCCCGGGCCGCGGATGCAGGTCGCCACTCGTGCCCTGGATGTGACTGGAGCCTATCCGCTGCAGGGTTATGCGCCTGCCGTGATCGTGCCGCATGGAGTGCAGGTGGTAGATGGCGCCGACAACGCGCGTCAGGCGGTGCGAGAGCAGATCAGCCACGGTGCGGACTGGATCAAGGTCTACAGCGACCGCTCGTATCGCGTGCGCGAGGACGGGGTGCTCGACGACATTCCTACGTTCACGCTCGAAGAACTGAAGGCGATTGTGGATGAGGCTCACCGCGAGCGCCACAAGGTCGCCTCGCACGCGATGGCTTTGTACGGCGTGCACAACTCCATCGAGGCCGGCGTAGATTCGATCGAGCATGGGAACTACATCGCTGATGAGGATCTGAAGACAATGGCATCGCATGGGGTCTTCTATGTGCCGACCATTTACGTGGGCGAGTACGTCGCACAGGGGCGGGCGGCTGAGGGAGCGCCGGTGTGGGTGAAGATGATTCAGATTCATGAGGACACGTTCCGCCGAGCACTGAAGGCCGGAGTGAAGGTCGCTTTTGGGACCGACGCGGGAGGATTCGACTGGAAGATCAATCCAGCGAAGGAATTCTCGTCGATGGTGAAGTTTGGGATGACTCCGGCGCAGGCGATCCGCGCGGCGACGGTCAATGCCGCGGAGTTATTGGGGACGAAGGATTCGCTAGGCACTCTTGAAGCGGGGAAGTTCGCGGATATTGTGGCGGTTCCGGGGGATCCGTTGAGCGACGTCTCGCTGATGGAGAAGGTGGATTTTGTGATGAAGGGCGGGATGGTTTATCGAAGGCGGTAGCCACAGCAGGACTCTAATCGCCAAGATCGCTGAGAACTGCGACGCAGAGAACGCGGAGAACGGCCGTCAACTACAGGAATTACCCGAGCGGAAGTCAGGGCCGATCTGGTGACAATCGCCTGTAAGGTTCAAAATCCGTAAGGAGTACACCAATGACGACTGATCCGGTTTGTGGAATGAGAGTCGATGACAATGACTCGCAGCATCAGGCGCAGTATGGCGGCCAGACGTATTCATTCTGCTCGCAGCAATGCAAGAATGAGTTTGAGCAGAATCCGGAGCAGTACGCGCGGTCGGCGGCTTAAGGACAATCGCAAAATGAGCCAAGGCTCTTGCATTGGCAAGGGCCTTTTTATTGCCGCGTAACTGGGAACGCTTCCGACAACCGTTACGCTCCCCTTCGCTTCGCTCAGGGTTGCGGGGCGGACGAAGGCGTCCGCCCCTACACAAGATTAGCGGTGGGCCAGCGCTGGTTCGTGGACTCCTTTGCCTGCCTTGAAGGCGGCGTAGCGTTTGTTGATTTCGTCCCAGTTCACTACGCTCCACCAGGCGGTGAGGTATTCGGGGCGGCGGTTGTTATATTTCAAGTAATAGGCATGCTCCCAGACGTCGTTGCCAAAGATGGGATACAGGCCCTGCGAGATGGGATTGTCCTGATTCGGCGTGGAGATGATCTGTACTTCGCCATTCGGCTTTCCGGCGAGCCAGGCCCATCCTGAGCCGAATTGCTTCGCGCCCGCGTCATTGAACTTCGCCTTGAAGTCGTTGAAGTTGCCGAAGGTCTTCTGAATCAACTCAGCAATGGGACCGCTGGGATCGCCTCCACCCTTGGGTTTCATGATCTTCCAGTACATGGAGTGGTTGATGTGGCCTCCGGCATTGTTGCGGACCGCCGCGCGGATATCTTCCGGAATGGCGTTGAGGTCGCAGATCAGCTCTTCGGCAGATTTGCCGGCTAGCTCGGGATGCTTCTCGAGGGCGGCGTTCAGGTTTTTCACATAGGCGCCGTGGTGCATGTCGTGGTGCAAAGTCATCGTCTGCTTGTCGATCGTGGGTTCGAGTGCCTCGTAGGCATAGGGCAGTGGGGGTAGTTCGTGTGCCATTTTCTTCATTCCTCCAGGCTTTTGAGATGACGGGAGATTGGATTTCGATGCAAGGTTCGTTGGGGTCATTATAGCTCCGGGAGGGTTGCGCGGATCAGGGGAGCGAACCAAGGTCGAGGTTTGTGGCGCGGGCACGCCTCGCTTCGGCGGGGCGGACGAATGCGTCCGCCCCCACACAACCTCGGCGGAGAGTGCGTCCGCGCTACTTCCGGGCTAGGAGGCGGATTCTTGAGGTGAAGGCTCTGCCCTGGCACGCGGTGAAAGTTGGGTTCGGATGAGAGGAGTCAATTACATTGTTCACCACATAAGGATTGCAGCGGCCGGTGATGTTGTCGAAACCTCCGCGCAAGGCCCAATAGTTGTGGAAGAGATGGAATTTTTTTTCGAGTTGCAGGTTCAGCGAGAAGTAGTCAGGGTACCGCTCCGCACTGGGTTTTCCAATGAGTTCATGCTGATCGTTCAAAAGGCTGAACGGAAATCCGGTGCGGGCTTCCATCGAATAGGCGAGTTCGAATTTGTGGAATATGGGCAGAGTAAAGAAGGGAAGATATCCCCAGGAAAGAAAGCGGTTCGGCGTGTCCCACGGGTAAGGACCAGGTTGTTGCGAACTGAGCACTGGGTTGTCGACGTTGAAGTCGAGAGCCTGATTGGTTCGGGACCGCGAGCGAGTGTACGAACCCATGATCGTGTAGGTCTCTTGGAAGTTGTGCCGAAGCGAAATCTGAAAGGCGTCATAGTGATCTTCACGAGTATTGCGGAGTATGAAATCGCCCGTCGCTGTCGAATTGCGCGTGTCGTAGACGAACCCATTGGTGCCATGGCGGCGCAGGAATTCCGCTTTGAGATAGATTGCCCTGGGAAGCTTTTTTTCTAGACCGAGGCTCCAGTTGAGGAATCGAGGGGGCTCGAGCGTGTTGTTGTTGATCGAAAACGTTGTCGTGAAAGGCCCTGTTGTGGTGACGCAACTGGTCGTAATGCAATTGGGATCGGTGGCGAAGAATATGTCTTGCCGGCTGCCCGCAAACGGACGGGCGATGAGGAATAGGGGAGTTGCATCGTAGACGAGGCCGATTCCGGCCGAGAGTTTGGTGCCGCCGGAATTATCGAGAACATAGGTTCCGGCCAGACGTGGCGAAAAAGCTCCTTCGTGGACGATAGAGTCCCAATCGAAACGAATTCCAGGCTCAATGAGCAGGCGGTCGGTGACACTCCAGCGATCTTCGATGTAGGCGCTGACCTCGGTATTTGTCTGCTCATGAGGCAGTGCGGCGGTGAAGGTGGAGTAGCGAGTGCAGGGAAAGTCTTTGTTTTGCGGCGCCGTGAAACAAATGTCGGCCGGTTCTTGGGCGGAAACCTGCGCCGTCAAAAATGAAATTGGTTGGCGATTAAGCTGGGCATCATAAGAGAGGCGGTCGAGATCGGTCCCAACCTTGAAATCGTGACGGCCGTGCCAGTAGTGGGGGGAAAGATAAAGATTTGCCAAGCCTTGCCAGCGAGTGGCTGAGCTGTGCTGGTTCAGATAGTAGTTGCCAAACGCGGTGCTGGGAGTGATCTGGTAGGGGGCGGTCCCGTAAGGGGTGAGACGCAGATTGTATTGACTGAAAGCAAGTCCAGTTTCGAGCAGTTGGCCGCCGTTGGAGTAATGCTGGTCTTTCACGCTGGAAATGTAAGCGGTCTCGACATCCTGCGGATTCGTCTGTTGCGGGCTTTGCGGAGAGAGATACGCGTACTGGTCGTGCAAGTAATTGATCAGGAAACTGGTTGTGAGAATGTTGCGGCTGGTCAGGTTGGTCTGGACCTTGGACAGATTGCCAATGCGCCAGATGTAATCGCTGTCCTGGTCGATGGGGAGAGCGGTGTAGACCAGACTGTTGTATTCGCCTTCGAATGCGTTATAGAACCAGATTTTCCGCTTAAGAATTGGGCCGGAGGTAGTGAAGCGGGGAAGGAATTGATTGAAGCGCCATCCGTGCTTGTTCTGGATGGAAGGAATGAAGTTGGTGGCGAAGAAGCGGTAGTGATCGTCACCGATGCCGGTGTTCAGATGGAGAGTTCCGGCAGATCCTTTGCCGGATTCGGCAGGCTCGCGCGAGGGCTCGACCTGTATGGAGCGGAAGGCGTCGGCACTGACATGGACGAGGAGCTGTCCGTTGGCGGGTTGCGTGACGTTGAAGCCATCGAGCAGAGTCTGGGTCTGATAGGTTTGTGCTCCGGCGATGTGAGGCTGGCCAAACTGGTCCTGGACGACTCCGGGAATGAAGTTGAGCACGTTGCGGTAGTCATGTGTGCCGGGGTAGACGATATCGATCACGTCGAGTCCGCTGATGGTTTCCTGCGCGGCAACCTGCGCGGGATCGATGGCCAGAGGGGATTCGTGTACGTCGACAGTTTCATGGACTTCTTGCAGATGTGAGATCGCCACTTCGATGTTCGAGGTGCGGGTCATCTCCACGGAGGGCTGTTTAAGTTCGTAGAAACCCTCTTTTTCGACTCGTAGCTGGTACTGTCCGGGAGCGAGATTCGGGAACTGGCAGCGTCCCGTGTAGTCAGTCTGACATCGAATGGGAAGTTGCGGTGGGGCTTCTAAAGAAATCCAGGCGGAAGCAACGGCGACTCCGTTTTCATCCACGACGGTGATCAGAGGCGCCGAGCCGACTTGGGCGGCAGCCGCGCAGACGAGAGCGACGGTCAGGAAAAGGGCACGCATCCGTTCAACTCATTGTATGTGTGAATGATAGAACTGGGTTCTGAGATGCGCTAAACCTATAGAACTGGGTTCTGAGATGCGCTAAACCTGGTGAGCGGGAGTCGTCACGCGGAGGCGACGGTATGCGGCAAACGAGCCTGCAAATCACCTACTGCGAGGTATTCCCGTGCGGCTGGAAATCAGCTAGAATAGTGCGGCCGTTTAGAAGGATTTTCCCTCATCCATGTCGCTGCATCTGACCTCTCAGGAAGCCCTCAGACTTACCGCCAGGTTTGCATGTACAGCCGATCGAATGCGCGCCGCCGATGACGCTTTTGAGATCCGCGCCCAGATCTGTGAAACGGCCAGCCGGGTTGCCTTTCTCAGGGCCCACCTCATCGCCAATAGAGAAGAGATTCTCCCTGTGCTCGGCGAAACTTTCCGGCGCGGTGTTTTCGCCGTTGCCTGAAAACCATCCAAGCTTCTCCAAGGACCGCCGTACAATGTGGGCCATGCCGGTAGCGCGTTCACTCGACCCGCGGTCCGGGTCACAACCATTGCCGCAGCGCGGCAGTTCAGCCGGGGCAAGTCAAACACGCCGACGCGACGGCATGCTGCTCCGCATCATCGCGATACTCAAATTCCTGAAGGCAGCGTCCTTAATTGCGTTGTCGGTCGGAGTCTTCCGGACAATGCATCAGGATATTGGCACCCGGTTGGAGCACTGGATCAAAGCGATGCATCTGGACCCGGGGAACCGGCACATCGAAATGTTTCTGGAAAGAGTGTCGAATCTCAGCCCAGCGCAGGTGAAAAGGCTGGGACTTGTGGGGCTGCTCTATGCCGGACTGTTTCTGGTTGAGGGCACGGGATTGTGGTTGCAACGCCGTTGGGGAGAGTGGGCCACAGTGGTGATCACCGGGCTACTCATACCGGTGGAGGTGTATGAAATTTTCCGACATCCGAGCGCTGCAAGAATTCTGGTGCTGATCGTGAATATGGCAGTGGTCGGCTATCTGGTGTATCGGATTCGCACCAACCACGAGACCGGCTGACGAAACGAATCAACGCTTTACTCGCCGACATGCAGACCTTAGACCTGAGACCTAAGACCCAAGACCCAGACGTTATTCCGCTGCTCAGACTCGCAGCCAGTGGTGCCCGTAGTTATGATTTTGTCGCGAGGTACTGGCAGACGCGCTTGATGGTATCGCGTTGATTGTCGTTCAGGGTGAGGAATTCGAAGCCGTAACGCAAGCCTTGGCGGTAGCGCACGATGGCGCGGACCTTAATGGGGTAGGGAGTTAGAGGGAGCGGAATTTCCAAGGTCACGATCTCGCCGGGTTCAAGGCTCCCCGTCAGAGTGGCGCCGATGCCATCCTGGCCCATCTCCGTGGAGCGGCCCCAGCATTGACGGAATTCTCCGGCCTGAAACATCTTGACCTGCAAGCGGACGTCAATCACGAAGCGGGGAAAACGGCGGGTAAAATTCGGCTTGCCAGGCGTGCGCTCGCCGCTGGACGTGTTGCTGCCACTTTCGGCACCCGCGGCGGCGGCTTGAGCTTTCTTCTCGATAGCCATGCAATGTGAGGCTCGACGCTGAGCCTTTCGCAAACCGTCTCTTAATTTCCGTGCAACAGATAACCGGGCTCGAGTGGAAGCTTCCCGGCTAGTTTTACGACTGAGACACTGCTGTTGATCGCGTAAACATCGACGATGCCGACCGCCCCCGGAATGGAAGCTACCTTGTTGACCAGGTCTTCATCCGACTCCACGATCATGATGGCAGGATGATTGGTGCGCCCGTGGTTGGCCGTCGCGATGAGATCCTTCACTTGCGCCTCAGGCAGTTCGTAGACTTTTTCCAGGAACAGCTTCATCTCGGAAGTAGCCGGAGCGCGCATGATCAGCATGACTGGTTTCCCATCGGGCCAGCGGTTGGTCTGGGCTTTGCACACCTTCACCAGGTCCGGCAGGGAGATGGCGGCAAACGAATTGGCCTTGTTGGAGACGACCGCAAGGTCGCGTGCGGCTGCCAGGGAAACGGTGACCGCTACGAATAATGAGGTGCTTATGACTTTGCGGTAGAACACGCTCTCCCCCACAAGACAGGACAGTCCATACGGTCGATTTTCATGGAATTTGGTCATCGGCTCAACGTAACCAAGGTCATGTGCCTCAAGGATTCCCAAGGAGCGGATTCCAGGCAGCTTGTGCTATGTCCCAGCCGAGCCCGAATGGGTGAAAAATGGGTAAAAACTCAATGATCGACTCAATGATCGAAGGGATTGGCAACTCGCCTGAGTTCAGGTAGGCTATCGCTTCTCTTAGTTACAAGGATTAGTCCCCTTATGACAAATCGAGTCTCCTACGCTCCGCAAGACGTTCAGAAAATGTGCAAACAGGCCGAGAGAGATCATGAAAGCAAGAAGTTAGTGTTTTTAATGGAGCGGGTGAAACGGCAGATCGCGGAGCGCTCCAATTCGGGCGTAAGGGCGGAAACCGGAAAGCGGTCTGTCGCGTTGAACTCAGACTCCGGTTCGGTGAGACCGCCTATCCGCTCAGTTCCTCTCGAGCGCTAACCTTTTTTGCCTGGTTTTCGACCAAATGGTTTCCTGCTCGTGTCGTCGGAAAACTTTTTTCCTTCCACAACTTTAGTTTTGCGCTAGAATCGCGATACTTTGCGGATTGGTCCCGGCGTTGGCGGGACGCAATGTGGGTTCGTGCACTGCCTTCCCCCAGGAGGAGTAGATGTATCGGCAATTCACAGGCACCCAGGCGGATTTTCGTCCGCTGCGGGATGTTGATTCTCAGCTGCGAGACCAGACCCAGGATTTTGCAACCTCATTCAACACAGGAAATTACGATCACGCTGCGCGGCTGTTTGCGGATGATGGCGTGCTGATGGCGCCCCAATACGAAGGGGCGTATGGACAAAAGCACGTAGAGCGTCTGCTGCGCCAGTTGGGTGAATCCGGCTACGGCGATCTGCGGATGGAGACGACGCGCGTGGATCATTCCGGCGATATGGCCATGGAACTCGGGCGTTTTTCGCTCGTGGTGCGAGGGGCCGACGGGGCGATGATTCCGGAGAAAGGAAAATACGTCAGGGTGTGGCGCCGACTAGGCGCCTGGCTGCTGATGGCCGACTGCTGGAACTGGACGGCACCGGCGGTGAGTGATCGCGCAGCATAGACTGGAGAATGGAGAAAGATACACAGGAAACGCCTGCCGACGAGAGCGGGCATGGGGCGGGAGGAAAAGCAGGCGATCCGGGGCAGTATTGTCCGAATTGCTCGTCAAAGTTGCAGGAAAGCCGTTGCAAGATGAAGTGTCCGCAGTGTGGGTTTTACCTGAGCTGCTCAGATTTCTACTAGAAGCGTCGTTGGTTGTCTGTCGTTACTCGTTGGCTAAACCACCTTGCCAACAAGTCTTTCCGATGTGATTGTCCACTACCTTTTCCGTCAAAAATTCGGCCTTCCATCATTCTGGTCCCGAGACGCAGAAAAGCGATTCCGTCTACAATGACTCCGCGACTTTATTTCTGATTTGTGAGGAGAACGTCATGCAACGCAAGGCAAGTGCAGTTTGGAAGGGTGGGTTGAAGGACGGCAAGGGATCGATTTCGGCTCCGGGAGGAGTGCTGAACAATACGCCATATTCCTTTACGACGCGTTTTGAGAACGCTCCGGGGACGAATCCGGAGGAATTGATTGCGGCAGCGCATGCGGGATGCTTCTCGATGGCGTTGTCGGCGCAGTTGGGTGGGGCGAATCTTACGCCCGAGAGTATTTCGACCAGCGTGACCCTGTCGCTCGAAAAGCTGGACTCAGGGTGGACGATTACCTCGAGTCACATTGATGTTGTCGGCAAGGTACCTGGTGCCGATGCCGCGACGTTTCAGAAGTATGCCGAAGCGGCGGAGAAGGGATGTCCGGTTTCGAAGGTGCTCAACGCGAAGATCACGATGAACGCCAAGCTGGAGTAAAGGCTGCTTGATTGCGGTTGCTCTGTGGGAGATGTCATCCTGGACAGGGGCGAAGCCGCTGGGAGCACCGTACGTGAGCCGAAAGCTTAGTTGTGGTTGGTTAGGAACGCCCGGTGCATTCAGCGGACACGATCCGGGCGACTGTATTGCCCCTTCAATCGCTTCGTAAGGTCCTTCGAGGGCTACCGCGCTCTTCAGGATGATATCGCGTACCGACGGATAACATCGCATTGCGGGAGACCGTTTGACAGCGAGCAACCGGGCTGTAAAATGGACGTGCAGGTCTTCCTGATCCGGCGGCCTTGGGCCGTCGCGACGATTGAAGTCCACTTGCCATCGTGGCGGAATTGGCAGACGCGCATGGTTCAGGTCCATGTACCGGCAACGGTGTGGGGGTTCGAGTCCCTTCGATGGCACCAAAGCAATGATTGATTTCCTGATTATTGAATGAGCAGCCCTCCGGCTGGGCCAGTCGTTTGCAGCTGAGCCTTTCCTCTTCGTTCCCTGATCAGTTCACATTTGCCGAAAGCCCTTTCATCATCAGGCCATTCAGCGTGATCTTCATATCGATCGTGGTGGGATGGTTTTCGCCAAGCGTTTTGGCGGCAATGTTGAAGGCCCTGCTCATCAGCAACTGGGCTCCGTTGAAGTTTCCCGTGGCTTGCAGCAGCTTGGCCAGCATACCCATCGTGCTGGCGGTCTCAGCATGGTCGGGTCCCCAGGCTTTCTCCGTGACAACCAGGGCGCGCCGGTAGATCGGTTCGGCCTCGGCGAATCGTCCTCGCTTGTGAAGAAGCGCAGCCAGGTGAAAGAGGGTCGACCCGACCGCGCGATTGTCGGAACCGAGAGCATGCTCGTAGAACAACAGGGCGCGGCGCAGAAGAGAGTCGCACTCATCGGAGGTTCCGGCCTGTTGAAGTGTCAATGCCAGATTGACCAGGGTCACGGCGATCTGGGGATCGCCGGGCTTGAGGACTTTTTCTTTGATCGCGAGTGCCTGGCGCAGCAGCGGGACCGATCCCTGGGCATCCCCTTGAGCCATGCGCAAGCCGGCGAGGGTTTCCAGCACCTGTGCACACGAGAAATGCCCCGCGCCAAATGCCTTTTCCCGCAATGCCAGCGCACGCCAGAAAAGCGGTTCAGCGGCCGCGACATCGCCTCGGTCCTGGAGCACGGAGCCCAAGTGGAAGAGTTGGGTCGAGACAAAAACTGCTGCGTCCTCGCCCACTCGTTCTCCCATGGCCAGCGCGCGCCGGATGCAGGCCTCAGCCTCGGCGTATTCGCGATTGCGGAACAGGCTCCAACCCAGCGTGCCGAGCGTGAAGGAGATGCCGGCGTCGTTCGCCGGTAGAAGTTCTTCTCTGGTCTTGAGCGCCCGTCGAAGCAAGCGGAGCGAATCCGTGACCTCCCCTTTTGCAGCCAGCAAGGACGCGAGCGCCTCCAGGCAATCTGCTGTCACCAGAGAGTCCTTGGGGTCAGATTTTTCCTGCAGTGCCAGAGCGCGCCGCAACAGAGGTTCCGCGGCCTCATACTCATCGTTTTCCGTCAGCATGCGGCCGGCTTGATTGAGGGTGGGGATAAGGTGTGCATCTTCCGCTCCAAAAGCGGTCTCCTGAATCGCCAAGGCGCGACGATACAGCCCCTCCGCACCGCGGATGTCCGCTTTCTTCCACAGGAGCTCCGCAAGTCCCAAGAGCGTGGCGCACAATTCGGGGCTATCCGGGCCCAATTTCTTCTCTCGAATGGAAACAGATCGTTGCAGCAGGGATTCTGCTTCCTGCAATTGACCCTGCTGGCTCAGGGTGATGCCAAGATTGGTGAGGCAGAGCGCCAGTTCCTCCTGGTCGAGGTCGGGATTCAGTTCGTGCAGCGCGAGGGCCCGGCGAAATGCGTCGGCAGCACCGGCCAGGTTTTCTTTCCGATGGAACAGCAGTCCCAGAGAGTTGAAGACCGCCGCTGCTCCGCGGTCCTTCTCGCCATAGTTTGCAGAGCGGATCTCCAGCATTCGCCGCAGCATGACAATGGCGGCATCTGGGTTTCCTTGACCGTGATACAGTTGCGCCAGCCAGTCGAGCGCTTGAAGCAAATCTGCCGAATTCGGTCCCAGGTTCAATGCCTGGATATAGACGACGCGATGCAGCAGGGCAATGGCGCCAACGAAATCGTTGCGCAGCATTTTGAAGTGCGCGATACGGCGCAGATAAATGCCGACTTCAATGCTGTCGCGCCCAGTTTTTTTCTGCGTGCTCTGGATGAGGCGGTCTAAGGTTTGTTCGGCGAGTGCGAAGTTGCCCTGGGCGGCGTAGTTGTCCGCTTGCCGGTTAAGGTCGGCGGCATCGGACGCGACGGGATTCCTGCCTTCGGCAAACAGCGAGCGCAGCAGGAAGAAAAACAATATTAGAAGTGCGCCTTCCACGGGATACCTCGGGACGTGGCTGACCTGTCAGTATAACTGCATCGGCACCTTTCGTAGTTCTATGCAAAGCGACTGAAATGCGGCACAATCATGCCTTGCCGGGAGGATGGCGATTTGAAGATTTCGCAGAAAGGACTATACGCGCTGCAGGCCATGATGACCTTGGCGCGACGCTACGAGCAGGGTGCGATCAAGATTCGCGACATTGCAGCGGAAAGTGACCTGCCTGAGAAGTTTCTGGAACTGATACTGCTGGAACTGAAAAACGCGCGCATCGTCGACAGCGTGCGCGGCGCACGCGGCGGTTATCAGTTGCGCCGTGCCCCTTCTGATATCCCCCTGAGCGACATCATCCGTCTGGTGGATGGACCGCTGGCACCCATGGGCGACGCCGAGCAACTGCGTGGACTGATCGCGAAAGATGCGGATCACCGGGCGCTCTATGAAGTCTTTCTAGCCGTACGGGATGCAGCCGCCAAGATTCTGGAGCACACCACCGTCGCCGATCTGATAACTGAAAAAGGCCGCAAGGGATCCGGGCCGAAGAGCGGACCGCTGCCGGCCAAAAGAAAAGCCACCGGGGCTTAGATTGCCTGCGGTGGCATTTGGAGCAGCCTACACTGACGGCACGGACGAAGGCGTCCGCCCCTACACGAGCTTACCTGGAGGCCGGGATCAGATTGCCGATCATCTTTTCCAGGCGGACGTAACTGTCTTCCATTCCGCGCTCCATTCCTGTGGCGAGCATTGCGGCGCGTGTTTGAGCGTCCGGTAAGGTCATGCGCATCGTCATGAGCGTGCCCGGGCCGTCCGGCTCGAATGTGGTTTCAATGTGATTGTCCGGCGTGGGGTCAGGCAGGTGCATGCGCTCGACGTGGACGATCTTGCTGTACGGCTTCACTTCCAGGAACTCTCCGGTCAGATAGAAGCCACCGCCTTTGCCGTTGGTCCATTCGTAGCGGATCTTGCCTCCGGGCCGAGCTTCGTTGACGCAGACAGGCATCGTCCACCCTTCAGGCCCGAGCATCCACTGCTGAACCAGTTTCGGTTCCATGTGCGCGCGGTACACCGCTTCTGGCGGGGCGGCAAAGCGCCGGGTCACAACCACGTGTGTATCACCTTCGGTCTTGAGCGTTAATTTACTCATCGCGTTTTCCTCTCTTTGTCTTTATTCGATTCCATGGCGGCTAAAACTTGGTCGAGCCTGTCGTAGTTCCTCTCCAGAGCCTTTCGCAGCATGGCGAGCCAATGATCCATCGCATCGATGCCCGCCTTCGCCAGCCGGCGCGGACGCCGGGTGCCGTCGATTCGGCCGACAATGAGCCCGGCTTCTTCGAGCACCTTAAGATGCTGCGAGATTGCAGGTTGGGTCATCTTGAATGGCTTGGCCAACTCCATGACCGTCGCCTCTCCAAGCGAAAGTTGGGCAAGAATCGCCCGGCGAGTCGGATCGGCCAGGGCAGCGAAGGAGGCGTCCAGATTGAACGTCGCAGACATAAGCAATACCTTATATAAGTAATTAATTATTGTCAAGTGGAAAATCCAGGAAAGGGTTTGCACTTCCCGGATGGCACCCTTAGTGAACCGGAATGCGGTAGACGGTGACGGAGTAGGGATCCAATTGCGCCGGTATCTTTCCTGCTTTCACTTCAAGGGTGGAGTCCTTCGGCGCAATATTCTGCGGGTGGTCGAAACTGTTCTCGGCGTTCAAATCCGCGTCTTCCAAAGTTGTGACCTTCGCCTTGCCCGACGCGTTCGCTCCATTCAAATCGATCTCGACAGCCCTTGTCGTGGAGGCGGCGTTGACGGCCTTCACGATCAGTTCGTGTGAGCGCTCGTCGAGTGATGCACTGGTATAGAGCCCATCTTGCGCCTGCGGCGTGACCGGAACAATTCGCGTCCCCAGGTTGCTGGCAAAGATTCTCTGCACGTAGTAATTCGGAGTACCGTAGGAACGCAGGTTGTCGAACCAGATGGCGTCGGGAGTCCACTGCCACGCGTCGACGTGGGCGAGTAATGGCGCGTACGATGCCATGCGCACAACGTCGCCGTTGCGCTCGAGGCCGGTCATGAACGCAGCTTCGGCCATGGCCGCGTTCCAGTTGTTGTGATTGTCCGGCCTGGCCACGCCCGATGTCTGCGCTGCGTACTCACCTGCGAACACCTTCGGTCCCGAGCGGTCGTAGTGGTCGTAGCGTCCCGTATTCGTGAGGAACCACTGAGGATTCATGTAGTAGTGTTCGTCGACAATGTCGGCTTTGAGTTGGCGCCAGTTCGACCACAGAAATTGGAATTGGTCTCCAGAAGGTGCTGGTCCGGCGGCGACAACCAGGTTGACCTCGGGATATTTCGTTTTCAATGCCGCCGAGAACAGTTTGTAGCGCTCGACATAAGGCTGTCCCCACTGTTCGTTGCCGACTCCGATCATTGTGAGATGAAACGGCGCAGGATGCCCCATCTGGGCGCGCACCTTCCCCCACGGCGACGTTGCCGGACCATTGGCGAATTCGATCAGGTCGAGCGCGTCCTGAATGTATTCCTGGGTGTCGCTGAGTTGCGCCAACTCGCTGGTATTGAACTGGCACGCCATGCCGCAGTTCAAAATGGGCAGGGGCGCCGCGCCGATATCTTCCGCCAGCTGGAAGTATTCGTAGAAGCCGAGGCCGAACGACTGGAAATAGTCCGGTGCCGGCCGGTGGTCGAACTCATCGTTCCAGCGGTTGATAATCGTCTGTCGCTTTTCGACGTCGCCAACCGTGGTCTTCCAGCGATAGCGTGTCGCCAATCGCTTGCCTTCGACGATGCAGCCTCCGGGAAAGCGAATGAAGCCGGGGTGCATGTCCGCGAGGAGTTGCACCAGGTCTTTCCGCAATCCGTTCGGGCGATGGTTCCATGTGTCCACGGGAAACAGGGAGATCATGTCGAGGTCGATGTATCCAGGCTCATCCAGGTAGACGTTGAACTGCGCATGTTGGACGGTTGCGTTCGCGCGGATTACGGTCTCGTAGCGTTTCCACTGCCCGTCAAACCCGGTTAGGGTTCCACTGCCGATTTCATGGTTGCCGTCGGTGATCGTTGCCCGGACGCTTTTCGGGCCGCCAGTCCGCGCATACGCCGAGAACCGGTATTCAGCCCCGCTCTCCACACCGATCCCTCGGTAGCCGGAGTTCCACAATCCGTAACCCGGCACGTACGCACGCACCCGAAGATAGTGCGGATTGGAAGCATTGAGCGGTTGCTCCGTGCGGAGATCGAGTTCTCCTCTCGTGCTGTCGAGCTCGCCCTTAGGGCTGATGGGCAGGATGGCGTGCCATCCTGCCAGAGGCTGGTCGAACTCGAACGAGCGGTTCTTGATCCGCTCGGGATAGAGTCCGCCATCGGCGCCGAAGTTGATGTCTTCGAAGAAAATGCCGAACATGGCGGGCGAGATGGCAGCCCCCGGGTGGGCCGCATCAACCGCGATGACTGTTGCACCTTGTTGGCCCTGAATCGAACTGGAAACGGGTACGAGGACAAGGGCCAGGAATGCGAGAGAGTATGTGGAGCGCATAGGATTCGCCAGCATTCTACTCGTTCGAGCTATCACCATGAGCGAAATCGATTTACGGCAGCTCATTTGCACCTGCCGGCATGCATGAAATGTCTCGTCTGACGCGGGATTTGCCGGATTTTCACAGTTGCAGCTCCAACCCAATGCGTGATGCATTAGGTTTGATCCCTAATCAGAATTCTCCGAAACCAGCGCCGGATGCGGCTTGTGCGCGAAATTGTTCCGGGTCGTTGCACCAAATCCGGTCATAGGGCTGTGAACGGCGTGCACTCGATTGAAAATGCATGTACTTACAAAGGCGTATTTTTGATTGACTGAAAAAATAGAAGGAGTACAAGAAGATCGTTCTTTGACAGCTTCTTAAGTTTTTCCAGTTGGTGCGGCGTCCGGGGCTCAAGCGTAGTCACCGTCTTAGCCGAAAGGTTGGGATGGAGGGCGCGTAAGGGTCTATAGCAAAGCGCTGGTTGAGGAGAACCGAGGAGAAATGTTGAAGGCAGGATAGAGTTCCGAGGCGTAGGGTAGATTTATCCGGTTGGCGGTGAGCCCGGAGCCCGAGCGAGATCGCGCGCAGCAGCCCCGCAAGGGAAGCAGCGAGAGCAGGTCAGCAAGGGTCAAACGCGAGCTACTGGCCGAGACGAATGGATCCTACACCACCTCGGAACTCTCTTATTTTGAGCCAAGAAATATGGCCCGACGCAATGTAGCCCCGGACGTCCGGGGTCGCGCGCAAGGCGCGCGATGCGGTGAGCCGCCCACTTCGATCGGATACTCCTGACCTTTGTAGTCCTGTAACGAAGATATCTTCCTGACCCGCAGATCAACCTCGTTCAGCACTCTTAGAACCTCGCGGAGTGACTCAGGCTAAAAGAGTGTGCGTGAGACGCGTGCCGTCCCTACGGGACTCGTGCTTCTCTTCCCCACCTACCCAGGACTTACGTCCTGGGCTAAATTGTTTCGCCGCTCTGCGGCTGACATGAAGTGGAGCCGGAGCCACCGTTCTCCGAGAAATCCCAGGATGGCGCACACAGGAGACCGTGCCCTTTCAAGTCAGGCTTGCGCGCTGAGTATTTTTTCGAGCAGCCTGCCAGTTGTCTAGCTGATCGCCTTATTCTCAAACTGCCGCAGTCCCACGAGCAGGAGCAGGATGTCGAAGAAGCACAGCGCGATGAGGATCGCGGGAGTCGATAGATGCGGGAACTGCGGCACGAGCGCGGCGCGCAGTCCCTCGCTGGCGTAAACCAGCGGATTCACCAGCACGACCCTCTTCAGAATCGGGAACGTATTCAGCGCGCTCCACGGATAGTAGGTGCAGCCGAAGAAGATCATCGGGGTGATAACCATGCTGAACATCAGGCCAATGTGCTGCTGATTCATGCTGCAACCGAGGGCGAGGCCTCCGCACGCGGCAAACAGAGCGACGAGCAACATCATTGCCGCGAATTCGAGCGGGGCGTGAATGCGGATATCGACGCCCGGCCGCAGCACCAGCCAGCCCAGCGGGAGAACGACCAGCCCGGCGAGCAGGGCCTGAATCATGCCGGCAACCACTTTCTCGATTGCGATCCACGAGATGTCGATCGGTGCGAGGAGGCGGTCTTCAATCTCACGGGTCCATTGGAACTCGGCGATCAAGGGCATGGCCACGGCCCAGATTCCAGTGAAGACCATGCTGATCGCGATAATGCCCGGCAGCAGCAGGCTCTTGTAGGCGACCGGCATGTACCCGCTGCCGACCATCACCCGTCCGAAGATAAAGACGAACAAGAGCGGCTGCAGGAACGTTTGGAACATGATCTGAATGATGTTGCGCCGCGCCACCTGGGCGTCGCGGGCGAGCATCGCGCCAAAAGCTTTCCAGTTCAATCGCGCAAACTCCTTCCAGTGTGGTGCAGGAACAGGTTTTCGAGGCTCGGTTCGGAAATATGAACGTCCGACAATTCCGCGCCGACAGCCGCCGCCACAGATGCGACTTCCGGGATCAGCGATCCGCCACGGTCGGCGTAGACGTCGGCGCCGGTGGAATCTAGAGGACGCACTTCACGAACTCCGGCCAGCGTTTGCAAACGCTGGAGCAGTTCCGGCGTCTGCTTGCCAAAGTGCAGGCGAATGAGAAATCCTCCGGGGATCGATCGTTTCAATTCATTTGGAGTACCGAGAGCGATCATTTTGCCGTGATCTACGATGGCGAGCCGCTGGCAGAGCGCGTCGGCTTCTTCCATGTTGTGCGTCGTGAGCAGCACCGTTTTGCCGAGTTGGTTGTATTCGCGGATGATCTCCCAGAGCAGGATGCGCGTCTGCGGATCGAGGCCCGCACTGGGTTCGTCGAGAAACAGAACCTGCGGGTCGTGCATCATCGCGCGCGCAATCGAAAGGCGTTGCGCCATGCCGCCGGAAAATCCGCGGACCATCTGCGCGGCGCGATCCGTCAACTTGAATTTTTCCAGCAGTTCGTCGGCGCGCTTGCTGCCTTCTTTCGGAGGGATGCCGAAGTACGCCGCGTGGAAAATAAGGATCTCGCGCGCCGTCAGCGAGAAATCGTGGTTGGGACGTTGCGGCACGACTCCGATGAGACGCTTTACGGTGGCCTGCTCCTTCCAGACGTCGTGATCGCCAATCCAGGAATTGCCGCCAGTCGGACGCACTCGTGTTGTAAGGATGCCAATCGTGGTGGACTTGCCTGCGCCGTTTGGCCCGAGCAGTCCGAAGATTTCTCCTGGCTCGATCTGAAGCGACAGGCCATCGAGAGCGGTAATTTGCGGCTTCGGCTGCTTCGAATTCTTCGCGTCAGAGCGCGGGATGAAACCGCCACCGGCCCCGAGGGGAGGCGCAGAGTGGTACACCTTCCGCAGATCTAGCGTGCGTACACCAACAGCCATGAGTGAGATCCTAAGGAGTAGTTACCGCGTGGTGCTGGAAGTATAACGCAGAGTCAGGGATGGAGGTTACCGACATCTGATCCACGGGCAAATTGGGGGACCGGGCAAGATTCGCACTTGCATCTGCGAGCGTGGACTGCGGTCCACACTCGCCGTGTTCCGTTACACCGGCCCAACAGGGGCTAAAGCCCGGCTTCTGTTACCGATCTAACGCGGCGCTGAAGCGCCGCTCTCCACAAATCTACGACCAACAAATCTCACGACGCTAGAGTGCGCCCTTCCGTCACTGACGCGACGCTAAAGCCCCGATCCTTCACGACTGACACCCGCGCTGGAGCGCTCTTCCACAAACGGGTTTCACAATCGGCTCCGATTTCTTTGCGCGTCACCTATGCAGGGACGAGCCGCGGATACTCCTCGCTTTGCCGCTAAATTTTTAGTCCACGTGCTCACCTTCGGCCATGAAGCTTTGTTCGGCGGGAGGCAAGCGGTCTCCGGGGCGCGCCCAGAAGACATATAGCGTTGGCCACAGGATGACGCTGACTATCAGTTCCACGATTAGGCCGCCGACGATGACGATCGCGAAGGGGCGCTGCGAATCGGAACCGATATCGTGGGACATGGCAGCGGGAAGCAAGCCGAGAGTCGCGACCAACATCGTCATCATGATGGGACGAAGGCGAAGAGCTGCGCCTTCCTTGGCCGCGTCGCGGACAGGCATGCCGCGGGTGCGGAGCTGGTTGATGTACTCGACCATGATGACTCCGATTTCCACGGAGACTCCGATCAGCGCGAGGAAGCCGAGGCCGGATGACACGCTAAAGTGCGTGCCGGTGATCAGCAGGCTGACGAAGCCTCCGAGCGGAGACAGGGCGACGACGGCCAGGATCAGGAAGACCCACTTCCATGAGCCGAAGGCGGAGTAAAGGATGAACGCCATCAGGAGCAGCGTTACGGGAACGATGATGGCGAGGCGGCGGTTGGCGCGCTGCTGGCTTTCGTATTCGCCGGTCCAGTCGAGGTGATATCCCTCGGGCAGTTTTACTTTCTTGCCGACTTCTTCGATGGCCTGGCGGACTGTGCTGCCGAGGTCACGGCCCCGGACGCTGTACTTGATGGCGATATAGCGCTGGTTGCCTTCGCGATAGATCGTCGATGCGCCGTCATCGAGGGTGATCTTGCTGAGCTGAGCGAGTGATACCCGCTCTCCCGACGGAGCGAGCAAGCGGATATTGCTGATGTCTTCGACCGAGCGGCGGTATTGCGGCTGGTAGCGGACGGTCATGTCAAAGCGCTGTTCACCGATCAGGATCTGGCTGACGGCTTTGCCGCCGACGGCGGTTTCGATCGCGTCCTGCACATCGGCGACGTTGATGCCGAAGCGATCGGCGGCGGCGCGGTCGACATTAACGTTGACGTTGGGCTGTCCGCGGACCTGGAAGGTGCCGAGATCGGCGACCCCGGGGATACGGCTCATGACAGCCTGCATCTCATCGGCCTTTTGCTCGAGCGTCTTGAGATCACGGCCAAAGAGCTTGACAGCCAA
Organism: uncultured Acidobacteriota bacterium; assembly: GCA_963836945.1. GTDB lineage: Bacteria > Acidobacteriota > Terriglobia > Terriglobales > Acidobacteriaceae > Sulfotelmatobacter. The sequence goes on along the minus strand of CAWILL010000007.1, from coordinate 219,522 downwards.
CTCGCCTTTGACGCCGCTGACGGCTTCCTCGACGTTGTCGGAAATCGGCTGAGAGAAATTCCAATCGACGCCTGGGAATTGCTGAAGTTCCTTGTCCATGGCGGCGATCAGTTCGTCTTTCTTGCCATGAAATTGCGAGCGCCATTCCTCGCGCGGCAGAAGATCGACGAAGAATTCGGTGTTGTAGAAACCGCTGGCGTCGCTGCCGTCGTCGGGGCGTCCGACCTGACTGACGACCAGCCGGACCTCCGGAAAACCCGCGATGATGATGCGCGCGTTCTTTGCCATGGCGATGCTCGAGGACGGTCCGGTGCTGGGCGCGAGAGTGCCGCGTACCCATATGGCACCTTCATCGAGGTGAGGAAGAAATTCGGAACCGATGATTCCGCTCAGGGCGAAGAACAGCATCAGGCCTAACGCGAGAAGCCCCATCGCGAGGGTGAACTTCATATGGTCGAAGCACCAGTCGAGGGTGCGGGCGTAGCTGCGGTTCAGCCATTCGAGCACCGGGTTGCGCCACTCTTTCAGTTCGCGGCTGAAGAAGTAGTTGCAAAGCACCGGCGCGATGAAAAGCGCGAAGACCAGGGCCCCGAGCAAGGCGAATGCGACGGTCCAAGCCATCGGGCTGAAGAGGCGACCCTCGACGCGCTGCAGGGTGAAGATCGGGAGGTACGAAACGATGATGATGACGCGGGCGAAGAATACGGGTCTCTGCACTTCGTGGGCGGCCACGGCAACGATTTCGCGGAAGGTTTTCTTGTGATCTCCGAAGGAAGTGTGGCGAAGGATGTTCTCGACCATGACGACCGAGCCGTCGACGACCATGCCGAAGTCGAGTGCGCCCAGCGAGAGCAGGTTCGCGGGGATATGCCGGAGATCGAGAAGGATGGCGGCGAAGAGAAGAGAGAAGGGGATCGTGATAGCGACGATCAGCGCGCTGCGCACATTGCCGAGGAAGAGAAACAGAACCAGGGTGACGAGAAGTACCCCGTCAGTCAGGTTGCGCAGCACGGTGTGCGTGGTGTGATGCATCAGTTGGCTGCGGTCGAGGTGGGGGACGAGTTTGACTCCGACCGGTAACAGGCCAGCTTTTCCGTCGGTACCGTTCAGTTGATCGATCTTCTGGTGTAAGGCATCGAGCGTGGTTTCCGCGACTGCGCCTTTGCGCAGCAGGACGATTCCTTCGACGACATCATCGTCGTTGAGGATGGTGCCGTCGTTGTTGCGGATGGTTTTTCCGAGCTGCCCAAGACGCACCTTGGGAGCTTGCACAACCATTCCCAGATCGCGTACGCGCACCGGCGTTCCGTTCTGCACTTTCACGACGGTAGCCCCGATGTCATCGGTGCTCTGCATGAGGCCAACGGCACGGACGTTCAAGGCCTGCTGGCCGCGCTCGATGAATCCACCGCCCGCGTTGATGTTGTTGGCGACCAACGACTGTTCAACTTGCGGCAGGGCCAAGCCGTAGGAAACCAGCTTGTTGGGATCGAGCTGGACCTGGTATTCGCGCGTAGGGCCGCCGAAAGGATTGACATCCACGATGTTGGGGACCGATTTGAGCTGGTTCACGACGAACCAGTCGTTGAGCGCTTTCAGTTCCATCACGTCGTACTTCGGATTCGTGCTGGTCAGCGTGTAGAACATGATCTGGCCGATGGGACTGTAGTCGGGACCAATCCCCGCCGAGACGCCGGTGGGCAGAGTCACGTTCTGAAGGCGATCGAGGACTTCCTGGCGGGCATTGAACGTGGTGATGTCGTCGTCATAGATGATCGTGATGACGGATAGGCCCATCAGAGATACAGAGCGCAAATGCGTGAGGTGGGCAACGCCATTCAGTTCGACTTCCAGCGGAACCGTGATCTGCTGCTCGACCTCTTCGGCAGCGTGGCCCGGCCACTGCGTGATCACCTGCGCATAGGTGTCGGCGACGTCGGGATAGGCCTCGATCGGCAGGGCGTGGAACGAGATGATGCCCCAGACGAACAGGACGAGCGCGCCTCCGAGCACCAGTAAAGGGTTGGCGAGCGCGAAGTCGATGGCCTTGCGGATCATTCGCTATTCCCCCGCTCGCTTTTCCGCCACTTCGGTGGAGAATTCGAGGGCATTGGTCACGACTTCGTCGCCGGCCTTTACACCGTCACGGATTTCCTGCATGCCGTCGGGTGCTAGACCGTCGGCCACGATGGCAATCTTGCGAAACTGATTCGCACCCTCTTTGCGGAACACCCAGTCTTTATCGTGGAGGCGCATGATGGCCGTGGAGGGGACCACGATCCGGTCTGTCAGCTTTCGCGACCGGAACGTGGCTACGGAGAACATGCCGGGCCGGAGAGAACCGTCAGGGTTGGGGAGCACGATACGGACTTTTGCGGAACGGGTGTTCGGATCGAGCACGCGCGAAATATCGGCGACCCTGCCTTTGAGGACGCGATCGGGAAAAGCATTGAGCCGAATTTCAGCAGCGTCACCCAGGTGGACTTCGCCGAGATCGTTCTCAAAAACATCGCACACGACCCAGACCTCGGACAGGTTGGCGATGGTGAAAAGGTTGGGAGTGTTATCGAGGCTCTTGATGCCCTCGGCTCCGGCGACGTTTTGTTCCACGATCGTGCCGGACACCGGTGCTTTCAATTCGATCAGCGGGCTCGGCTTGGCCGGATCGGCACCGAGAATCCTGACATGATGATCGGCGGTTTCCACATCGACTTTGGCTTTGTCCTCGGCGTCTTGAGCCACTTCGAGATCCTTCGTCGCGATTGCGCCGCGATCGTAGAGCATCTGGGCGCGATCGAGAGCTTTGTGCGACAACCCTTCGTCGGCTTGGGCTTTCTGGTAATCGGCAAAGGCGCCGGCGAGGTCGGGGCTCGAGATCACGAGCAGGGTCTGGCCTTTTTGGACGGTGTCACCCAGTTTCGCTTTGAGGTCCACGACGCGGCCGGCGCCGAGCGAGGTGACGTGGATGGTGCGATTCACGTCGGGCGAAACGACGCCGTTGGCGCTGACCTGCGTCGGAAGCTTGCGAAGTTCGGCCTTCGCAGTTTTAAAAAGCTCTGGATGATCGGCGGTGAAAACATCGGGATCAATCGTGACGGGAGGTTTGCTGGTGGCGGCGGGAGTGTCGCGGGAGCATCCCAATGCGGTTGTGAGCGCCGCGAGCAGGATCGCCACCGGGATGTAACGGACCATTCTCCATTTGCGATATCGGGTGAAGGGTTCAGGCGTGCCTACGGGACGCGGAATCGGACCGAAGGCTCCCCGGCGCTGGAAGCGCCGGGCTATGATCAGATGCCCCCCCGGGGCGAGATGAATGATTGCGGTGAGGAAAACTACTTTCATTGAATCACCTCGCGCCCTACTGCCTGGTTTATCTGAGCCGCCGCCGTGAGATAGGAGCCGACGAGGTTCACATAGTTCAGTTCCACCGAGCGGTATTCGCTCTCGGCATTCAGGAAGTCCAACAGCGATGCGCCACCGTGCTGGTAGGAGAAGAAAACTGTGTCACGCACGCGCACAGCCTGTTCCAGGTACTGGCGCTTGTAGGGTTTCAGCAGGTTGATGTTGCTATTGAGCGTGGCATAGGCAGAGTCGACGTCGCTGTAGACCTGGGTCTCCACGCCCTGGCGCAACTTTTCATCGCGGCTGATGTCGATTTTAGTGCGCAGCTTCTCGCCCTGATTGCGGTCGAAGATGCGCAACGGGATGCTCACACTGGCGCCAATGGTGTTCAGCGCGTCGGGGTTATTGAACGAGCCATTGTGGGTGAACCATACGCCAATGGTTGGATCGGTCGAGCCGTCAGCTTCGGCCAGCTTGTAGTTCGTTTCGGCCTGCTTCACCGTGAGCAGGGCGGCACGCAGGTCCGGTCGAGCGTCGAGGGCTTCTTTGCGGTAGTCATCGAGGGGAAGAAGATCTTCGCCGAAGTCGAACGCTCCCTCGACATCGAAACTGTCGACCGGGCGGCGATCATCGAGCAGGGCGAGGAGATTGATCTTGGTCGTGCGCAGATTGACTTCTGCGTTCTGTAGATCCGACTCGTATTGGAGGCGCTGCAGTTCCAGGCGGTCCAGATCGATGCGGGCAATGTCTCCGGCCTGAAATCGGTCGCGGCTTACTTTTAGAATTTTGTCGTAGTACTCAAGGTTATCGTGCGCGAGACGCAGCACGGCCTTCGCCTGGAGGATACCTACGAATGCTGTGCGCAAGTTGAAGAGCAGGGTGCGCTCGGTGTCGGACGACTGCGCGGCACCGATTGCCGTGCCTTGCTTGGCAGCCTCATAGCGCAGGCCACGCTTGTTGCGGCGCTCGAACAGGTAGCTGACCCCGGGAGAAACGAAGGTCCCGGCGAAGGGCTGCCAAACTCCGTGACTCGGGCTGATCTGCGTGCCGTCGGCGGTCAGCGTGAAATCAGGGTTGGGGCGGAGGTGTGCTGTGATCTCCTGAGCTTTCAATTCATCGATATTGAGCTTGCTGGCCAGGAGAGTGGTGTTGTTGAGCTGAAACTGCTCCTTGACCTGGTCCCATGTCCAGACTTGCGGAGGCGGAGTCGCACCTGGCTGGGGTGGTGTTGTCTGGCACCACAGGATGACATTGCCCAGGACAATGGCAACTGCAATCAGCAATCTCGACCGCATGAAGCTCTCCGTGCTGGCAGGCGATGGCGCCATGGGACCCTGGCGGAATATCTACCTGCCCGTGGGGCGGAAGCATCGAGACATCGGTTCCGCGCAGCTGTTGTGGAGGAGGAAGAAAGTGGCCGCCGTTGCTTCGCAGGAACGGGCGGCTATCGAACTATGCGAGGACGACGCGAGGAGGAGCGCGATCGGATCGCGCAATCACACGGGCAGAAAACGAAGATGAGACCGAAGCCGGAACCCAGTGCCAGGCCAATTCACTGAATCCACACGAGGAGGAAGCCGAAGCCAGGGCGGCGGGCTGAGCCTGCCATTTCAAGGAGTTATGCTTGTCGCCGGCAACCTGGCAGGCGCTCTTCTTGCTCGAGGACTCCTCCATTTCGGCCCGCATGGCGCGTAGGTCGTCGCTGGCCGATACCACAGGGAAGAGAATGACGAGCAAGCAGCCGAGTGCCAGCAAGCACTGCAGAGCATTAAACTTGCGTCTCTGGGGGGCAGTCCTGGAGTAACGCCACAGCCAGTAGGCGGGCATCGCCAGCAACAGCCAGAAAAGGTTGAGCAGAAGTTCCATCTAATGAAAAACGTTGGGACTAGAAATCAATACTAACCTCTATGTAGTTTTCCAGAAAGTTAGAATACCCGTCAATGTGACGTTCGTGTTTTGGCGATTCCGGATGCAAAAAAAGGCTCGGGGAACATTCCTTGGGAATACTGTTCGGAATCGCAGGAAATCAATCCCATCGATTGTCTGAGCCGGATCGCAGTTTAGGCTCAAAGGAAGCAAAGTGAGCAGATCTTCTTTCATTCGTCGGGTTTTCATGGTGGCGGCGGTTGGGTTCGCGTCGGGCATACCGGCCTGTCAGGTGGCTTCGATTCCGATCAGTGAGCAGCCAGCCGGTTTGCAGGAGGACGCGTTGCAGGGGCCGGGCGAATCTGACCTCATCATTGAAAACGACTCCGAGTTGCCGGAAACGTATCCGCATGCTTTGTATGAGGTTCGCTTTCGTGCCCATGGAGGCGTGCCTCCGCTGCATTGGCGGGTGGAGAAAGGCGCGCTTCCCCCAGGGCTCAAACTCGAGCATGACGGCCTTCTGCACGGGTCACCGGAGCACACGGGGGATTTCCAATTCACCATTTCGGTGACGGACAGCGGGCAGCCACAGCGATCGGTGCAGAAGGCATTCACGCTGAGAGTGCACTCGGCGATGATGCTCAGTTGGAAGAATCCGGCGCACGTGAACGGGAACAGGATCGAGGGAAGTGCGGAGATTTCGAATACTACGCCGGATGACATCGATTTGACGTTCATTGTGCTGGCGGTGCCGGAGAATGGGCGGGCTGTAGCGATCGGGTATCAGCGCTTTCTATTGCGGCGGGGGACGGTCGGCCAGGAATTGCCGTTCGGCGAGACGCTGCCTCGAGGCGGATACGTGGTGCATGTGGACGCGGTGGGCGAGGTGCCCGCCAGGAACATTATTTACCGAGAAAGGATGCAGACACCCTCGATGCTGCAGGTGGCCGTCGGTCCCTAGGCTAGGACGGCGAAAAGGCTCTAGACTTGGCCTGCAACTGGAGTTGGATCAATCACATACAGGAGTGATGCAGATCACACACCCACGTGAGGGAAATGCCCCAAATTTGGGGTATTCGGCATCAGACCAAAGCAAGCCATAGGTTGACCCAAGCGATATAACTTACCTGTTTTCTTTCAGATAGGAATCTGCCCGGCCCCGATTCCAAGGGGCTTCGGGAATGGTTCTAGGCGTGCCATTGCTAAGCCTGGGTTGAGGCACAGCCGGATAGCTGGGACCTTGATACCCGTTCAGGAGGTTTGGTGATGCGAGCTCCATACGGATTGACCATTCTCGACAATTGCACGACCTGTCCTAGTAGAGGTGAACACCTGTTCTGCAATCTATCGGTGCAAGCGAGCCAGAGGCTCAATGAGATCAAATCGACGGCGGTCTATCCGAAGGGCGCGATGCTCTTCATTGAAGGGCAACTGTCGCGCGGTGTGTTCGTGCTCTGCAATGGGAAGGTGAAGCTGTCGACGACGTCGAGGGAAGGCAAAACGATCATCACGAAAATCTCGGACTCTGGGGATGTGCTGGGATTAAACGCTGTGATTTCGAACGTTCCATACGAAGTCACCGCGGAGATGATGGAGCCGGGGCAAGCGAATTTTATTCCGCGGGACTCGCTGCAGCAGTTCCTGAGAGAGTTTCCTGAGGTCGCGATGCGGGTGGCGCAGCAATTGAGCCGCAACTACTACACCGCATATGAAGAGATCCGAACTCTGGGGCTGGCGGCCTCGCCTTCCGAGAAGTTTGCGAAACTGCTGCTTTCATGGTCCACGAAGTCGATTCAGAGCGATGGGTCTTCCCACGTCAAATTGACGGTGACGCACGAGGAGATCGCAGAAATTATCGGGACAACGCGAGAAACCGTGAGCCGGTTGTTCTCAGAGTTCAAGAAGAAACAGTTGATGCAGGCCAAGGGGGCGACGCTGGTGATCCGAAGCCGGTTTGCGCTTGAGAAGATTGTGCAGTCGTACTAGAACGAAGTTAGGGATGTAGAGGCTCGGATCAAAGATTCGAGTGAGTGAAGGGACCGGCGGCGGGGGCGCTGCCGGTTCTTGCATGGATCCCTTGGGCGTCCCGGTGCTAGAACTTGTGGTGATTGTCAATTGCGCTCGATGCAAGCACAATGAGCCAGTCGGTTTGGGCGAAGGTCACCAAAGAACGCATATGTTTTTGAGTGAAGTCGATTGCTCTGTCGTCGAGTAGAACGTGGGCCGCAACGATCTTGCCTTGGGTCGGAGAAAGTGAGAAACCGGGCGGCCCAGTTCGGGTATAGGATTCCCTCCTCGTGTTAGCACGGTTCATCCTGTAGGGCAAAAAACCCTTCCTAACGAATCTCCTGAGAGCCGCATCTTAACTGTTGAGGCTGGGCTGCCAGCCCCACGTATCTGTGTTATGAGAATCTCCAGGCTAGCGACCTGCGTGGTGATGGCTTGCTTTTTTGGGGCGTCGTCCCTGGCTGAGCCGGCGCAGGATATCGAATCTCCCAGGCACAAGGCTTGGGACATGCTCATGACGGCGGCTTTCTCGCCGCGTGCCAGCGCGAGGACCAACGGAATCCGAGCGCTGGGATTGCTGCGGGACAACTCGCAGGCGCGGCAACTGGCTGAGAACGCCCTGAGCGATCCAAATGCTGACGTACGCCGCGCGGCAGCTACCGCACTCGGGCAGATGAATGCAAAGGAATCGATCCCGAAACTGCAGGGCGCCCTGGCAGATAAGAAGATTCCGGTGGTGATGGCGGCTGCTCAGTCATTGCGCGAGCTGAAGGATGAGAAGTCGGCGTACGCGGTCTACTACGACCTGCTGATCGGAGAACGCAAGGCTGGCGATGGACTGATTGCTCAGAAACTGGCAACTCTGAAAAACCCGAAGGAACTGGCCCAGATTGGATTGTCTGAAGGCATCGGGTTCGTCCCGTTTGCGGGAATCGGATGGGATGCGTGGCGAACCGTCCATAAGAAGGATCCGAATCCAGTACGGGCGGTGGCGGCAACTCTACTGGCGCATGATCCAGACCCTGCCAGTGGTCGTGCGCTGGTCAAAGCAACCCATGACAAAGATTGGATCGTTCGAGCTGCAGCGGTGGAGGCTATCGCGCAGCGTGGGGATGCATCCTTGCTGCCTCACATTGTGGAAAAGTTCTCGGACAAGAATACGAAAGTTCGGTACAGCGCCGCCGCGGCGGTGATTCGGCTGAGCGCGATTGAGCAGAGCAAGATGGCGAGCAATGACAGATAATGTTCCCATGCTGTCGAACAGCCGAGTGGCGATACGTGGTGGGCTGATGGTTCTGTGGCTGGTCGCCGGCATATCGCAGACCGGACGCGGGCAGAGTAACTCCACCGATAGTTCCTGGTCGACGAGCAGCCAACAGATAGATCAAACCGGAACGGCAAATCCTACACGAACCCGCACTACGCACTCCGAAGCCGACGGCCGGGTGATCGAGAAGACCGTTGTTGAGGCGAAGGGGCCGGACGGGCGCTATGTCCCTTACTCCGAGATCGAACGGGAGTCGGTGCGAGTGAACGGTACCACCGTGCGCAACGTCGAGCGTTCTTACGGAAGGAATCCTGACGGGCAAAGAACTCTTACACAAGAGACAAAAGAGGAATCGCGCAGTTTTCCCGACGGAGAGAGGAAGATGACCCGCACGACCTCGAATCCTGACGGGAATGGCGCATTGCAGGTGGTACAGCGCGCACTCATCGATTCAAAGCTGGTTAGTCCCGGCGTCCGCGACACGAGGACCACAGTGTTTTCCGCTGACGGGAGTGGAGGCCTCGCGCCAACCGTGCAGATCGTAGAGCGCGAAAGGCAGACCGACGCTAAGGCGGTCGAGTTCACCAAGTCGACGTCCCTTTCGGATGGTGCGGGACATTGGACACTCAGCGAAGTTCGCGAGGGGACAACAAGGCCGGAAACGGGTGGCGGGAGCACGAAAGACGAGCGCGTGCTGCGGCCGGATGCGAACGGCAAGATGGCAGTCGCCGAGCGCACGGTGAGTAAGTCGGCGGGTGGTCGGGCAGAAGAATCTGAAACCACGGAAACTTATTCCACCAATGTTCCGGGGCAGGCGGGAGATGAGGGTTTGCGGCTGGTGCGGAGAGAGACCACGGTACAGCGGACGGGAGCGGGTGGTGGACATAGCACGACGCAGCGGGTGGAGCAGGCGAATCCGGGAGATCGAGGAGCCGGCCTGCACGTCACGCAGGAAGCGATCGATATTGTGCGGCCGGGGGAGACTGGCACAGCGACGCAAACAAGCACGATCCTGACCTCAGACTCCAACGGACACCTCACGGCGGTTTGGATTGACATGGGAAAGACGGATAATGCGGCTGCGGCGAAGTCGGACGCTGTAGCTGCCAAAAGGCCAAAGTGAAGGAACTCGAGCTTCCCGTTAAGAACGTCCTTTCAGCCGGCCGCCTCGTTCCCAGCCTTAGAAAACCGAAGGCTCGGGCAGCCGCGTCGAGGGTTGCTACCCAGCCAGTTGCTACCGGGCCAACGTCAGGACGATCACGCGATCGACTTCGTCGTTCGTCGGTTGCGGAAGCTTCAGGACTATTCCATTTGAGTCTTGAGTGAATTCTGCGGCTCCGCCACCAAGAAGCGATTGTGCCTTGGAGACTCTGGTCGCAATTGGCGGAAGAGCCAACAGTGGAGCGCTCCAGCTCAGCACGTGCACGTAGATCTTGTTTTCCTTCTGAGTCGTTACTCCCCAGTCGCCGGGAGGGATGGGTCCTCCGCGAGTTCCATACACGGAATCTCCGTACTTTGAGAGCCATTCTCCGACAGCTTGCAGACGGGTGACGAACTGAGGATCGATCTCGCCGTTCGGGTAAGGGCCGATGTTCAGCAGCAGGTTGGAGTTGTTCCCTGCGGCGCGGACCAGGCGGCGTTCGATTTCGGCTACGCTCTTGTAGTTGCTGTCTCCGATATTGAAGCCCCAGGAGCCGTTCAGGGTGTCGGAGCTTTCGAGGGGAATCTCGCTGCTCACATTTTTGGTGTTGAATCCGGCAGTGTTCTGGCCGGGGAGATCGCGCTCGAAAGTCTGAACGTCTTCACCGGGCCGCGGCGTCTGATGGTGATTCGGGATGATCAGCGCGGCGGGTTGCAGCTGGTGAATCAGCCCGTAAGTCTTATCGAGGTGCCAGTCGGCGTTGGGCTTATCCCACATGCCGTCGAACCATATGCCGCCGATGGGGCCATAGTGGGTGAGGAGTTCGGTGAGCTGGCCGTCCATGTAGTTGTCCAGGTAGGCGTTCCAGTCGCCATGGTCGGGGCGGCCGTTGGGCCAGTCGGTGGCGCCGCGCGGATAGTAGTCAGGATTGTGCCAGTCGAGCTGCGAATAGTAGAAGAAGAGCTTGATGCCCTGGCGATGGCATTCGTCGGCCAGCATTTTCAGCGGATCTCTCTTGTAGGGCGTGCGGGCGACGATGTTCCAGTCGGAGACTTTGGAGTCGAACATGGCAAAGCCGTCGTGATGGCGCGAGGTGATCGTGATGTACTTCATGCCGGCGGCTTTGGCAAGCGACACCCACGTCTTGGCGTCGAACTTCTCTGGATCGAAGAATGCAGGCAGGCGGTTGTATTCGTCGACCTTGAGATGGCGCTCGTGAAAGACCCATTCGCCGTCGCCGAGCACGCTATAAACGCCCCAATGGATGAACATGCCAAACTTCATGTCCTGATAATCGCGGCGCGCCTGCAGATTCTCGGGCGTGGGGCGGTACTCGGCCTGGGCGGTGGCGCTGTGACTAGCAAAAATGCCACATAGTCCAAGGGCGACTGCCATGGGCCATTTAGCGATGATCGACTGCCACGATCTTTCCATGATTTGTTTCTCCGCGGGTACTCTATCCGAGGGCGGCTTATCCCTGGGCTTTGGTCGGAATCTTAGAGCGTACTGGCTGTGATGGCCCTGCTACATCTGGAGAACGCGATGCAGAGGCCAGCAGTTCGGGAAGTATGCCGCCTTTTTCCGGAATCAGGGTTATGCGCGCCTTGCTGTCGACGATCTTCTGAATCTCGAGAATCTCAAACATGGCCGCTTCGACTTCCGGGTCGGCCGCGACTTTGTTTAACGCTTCTCCGACAATGCGCGGCCTCATTGCGGCTGCTTTGGCAAATTCCACGGCCGCCTGGCGCTCCGCGGTACTCGTGATGATGCTTACCTGGTTGGCGCCGTCCTGCTTAATGGAGGAGGTGACCTGGCGCAATCGGTTCACGACTTTCTCTTCAATCTGCTTGATCATCTGGGTGTCGCGGAAGTGGACCTTGCGGATGTAGACCGAACCCAGCTTGTATCCCCACTCGTGGGATTGCGGGGAGACCTCGGCGCGGACAGTCTGGCTCATCGCATGGCGGTTTTGCAGCAGGTCGGCTAGCTTCAGGTTGCTGAGGCAGCGGACGGTGGAATTGCTGACGTTAGTGGCGAGCGATCCGCGAGGGTCGGCGTTTTTGAACAGGAAGGCTACGGGATCGCTAACGAACATCTCGTACCAGATACCGATGCCCATCGGCGCGCCCTCTTCGGAGTTGACCGGTTGGCTGCGGAGATATTGCTGGTCAATGCGCATGTCGAGGACGTAGAGGCGGCCCAGCCAGCGGACAATCGGCGCTTTCAGGCCAAGTTTGAAGAGGAGAAGATGAAGGCCCGGCTCATCGATGACCGCAATTACTTTGCCAAAAAGCACAAACACACAGCAGGTGCGCTCCGGCACGATGGTGTAAAAGCCGAAGAAACGCAGCAGCCAGAAGATTGCCGGTACGAGGACGAAGGAGCCGATAAATGTTGCGGCGGCAGCGATGAGGAAAGTCATTGCTTAGTCTCCACGACAACCTGGTGGGCATTGCCAAAAAGGCCGAGACGAACGTTGCGCACGTAGGCGTGTAAGGCTCCTTCACCCGTTCCCTTTAATTCTGACAACTGACTTGCCAGAGAAATAAGAGGCTGAACTTCCGCTTGCGCTTTCAGGGTTTCAATTTCTGCGGCGCGCTTCGATTGCTCGATGCGCTGGTCGGCGGTGGCCTGGGCGAGACTTACATCGGAAGAAACCATGTTGTGCGCTGTGTTGATGGCGGCAAGCGCGGATTCTACTTCCGGTGGCGGATCAATGCCGGTGATCAGTGAGGCATCGAGTGTAATGCCATAGCGTGCTTCCGAGGAACTGCACTCGCGGTCCATGTGTTCATTCAGGTCGCGGAGATTCTTGCGGAGGTCGTTGATGGAGATGCCGCTGCTGCTGGCGTCGGCGCCGGGAGTTGCAGGCGCCTCGAACGTGGCAATGCGCTCACGCAAGACGGAGACGAAGTAGCCCATGACATGAGCGATCGGATGCTTGACGCCGAAGATATTGGCGTAGAGATTTCGCTCAGAGATGCGGTAGCGGATCTGGCCGGTTAACCCGGTATTCAACTGATCCTTGGTGACTGCCTCGACGATCGTGCCTGATTGATTTGCGCCCGGAAATTCCGGATCGAATGCCATGTTCACGGTCTGGGTAGCGATGGAAATCTTGTAAATTTTTTGCCAAGGCCACTTGAAGTAAGGACCCCCGGGCATGATGACGCGAACCTGGGGATACCGATAGCGCTCTTTTTCGTCAGGGTCGAGTCCCGCCGAGATGGGATCGTTGAGAGTGCTAGCTCCGGGAATGCGCTCGGCGCGTCCGAAGTTAGTCTTCACCGCGCGCTCATTCTGATCGACGGTATAAATGCCGCCAGCAAGATAGCGCAGTAAAAACCAGGCAATGAAACCAAGGATGATTCCAGCGGGTATGTTTGGGTCCATGGAGACTGCTCCTCAGCGCCCGCCGTCTACGAATCGGCCAGCAGGCGAGTTTACACCCTTGCTTGGGGCCCAGATGGTTTCGAACTCAGCAAACTTGGAGTGCTTCGAGTATTTTCCATACAATCTACCAGCGTGATCCTGACCTGGTGCTGTGAGGAGTTCCATGGCAAAAGACAACGGTTTGATTCGAGTCGCCAGCCGCTATTCGATCGAGGAAACAGTGCGGCGCCTGCAAGCCGCTTTCGCGGAAAAAGGTCTGCAGGTGTTTGCCGTGATCGATCACAGCGGTGAGGCAGAGAAAATTGGGTTGAAGATGCCGCCGACGAGGGTGCTCATCTTTGGCAGCCCGAAAGCGGGAACGCCTCTGATGCTGGCCGCTCCCAGCCTCGCGATTGATTTGCCTTTGAAGGCGCTCGTGGCCCAGGACGCTGAGAATAAGGTTACGGTTACGTACAACGACCCTGAGTACCTGCGCGAACGCCATGGGTTTCCCGCCGAACTGCGGAAGAATCTTGCCGGAGCGGGCGCGTTGATTGCCAAGGCTGTGGAATAATGCTGGCGTTAGACCGAGCCTGTGATCGACAATTCAAAGGTCACTTCTGAATCGAATTCCAACCGGGCGAGGGATCATCTCGCGAATGAGAGGACGTTTCTCGCGTGGGTACGAACCGGTGCGGCAATCGTGGTCTTCGGATTTGCCATTGGGCGCTTCTCGATCGCGTTGCGGCAGTTGACGGCTTTGCAGGGGCATCCGGTGCACCGCAGTGGGGTTTCGGTGTGGATGGGAGCGACGTCGATTGTATTGGGCGTGCTGCTGGTGGTCGGCGGGCTGTTTCGATATCGCAAGACACGCGAGCGTCTGGATCAGGGAAGGTTTGAGCCGGCGGGATTTGTGCTGGACCTGGTGACGGCGCTGACCGTACTGTTTGGACTGGTGTTGGCAGGATATTTGATTTACATCGAGAGAAGCGTGGGATGACTGGGCTGAAGCCCGGAGTCAAAAAGGCGTTTGACGCGGCGCTACAGCGCCGCTCTTCCACGGTGAAGTCCCCGCCCCCAGTGATTGTTTAGCCGGGGTGATGTCTAGTTCGGGTGATGTCTAATCCCGGGTGATGTTTCGCCCCGAGGTGATGTTTAGCCCCGAGGTGATGGTTCGCCCCGAGGTGATGGTTAGCCCCGAGGTGATGGTTCGCCCCAGGTGATGTTTAGTCCCGCGGTGCTGGCTCGTCCTGGGGCGTCTTGTGGGTGTGATGTGTAGCGGCGGCGATGTCTGTCAGAGCGGTTTTGGTGGAAGGTCGACTATCAATCTCTATGGCGAATGATCAGGAGAAGGAAGCGGCAGCACGGGCGAGTTTGCGGTTTGTGAAAGACGGGCAGGTTGTGGGGCTGGGCACCGGGTCGACGGCGGCGTATTTTATCAAGCTGCTTGGGGAAGAGGTGAAGGATGGGCTGCGCGTTCGTGGCATCCCAACGTCGATCCGATCTCGGGAGTTGGCAGTGAGTTTGGGGATCCCAGTGATTACGCTAGACGATTGCCAAGAAATTGATGTCACCGTCGATGGGGCGGATGAAGTCGATCCGCAGTTGCGATTGATTAAGGGCGGTGGCGGGGCGCTGCTGCGGGAAAAGATTGTGGCGTCGGCTACGCGGCAGATGATTGTCGTGGCGGATGCATCGAAACAGGTGCAGAAGCTCGGCAAGTTTCCGCTACCGGTAGAGGTGATCCGGTTCGCGCAGGCCCTGGTCGCCAAGCGGATTTCCGCAATGGGAGCGGAGGTGGAGTTACGACGCGATGCTGCAGGCAACGTTTATCTGACGGACGAGAACAATCACATTCTGGATTGCCGCTTTGGAGAGATACAGGACCCTGACAGGCTGGCACGGGAATTGAGCGAGATGCCGGGTGTGGTGGAACACGGATTGTTCATCGGGGTGGCAAGTGTGGCATTGTTTGCGCGCGGGAGCGAGATTGTGGAGTTGAGACGATAAGCCACGGGGGCTGAAGCCCGGGTTGTTCAGGCGATCCAACGCTGCGCTAAAGCGCCGCTGTTCCACTGGGCACCAAAAGCAAATGGCTGCGGGAGCACAAACCGAGGGCTGGAGCGGACCGTCGAGGCGCCGCGTGCCGCGCTTTCTGGTGCAGGCGCAGGTGGACCTGACAGTACTTCGCTCGGGGGTTCCGGATACGGTGCCGGGGAGATCGGTCAACGTGTGCGAACGTGGCGTGGCTGCAATCATCGCAGGGGAACTTGTGACCGGGGAATCGGTGGGAGTGGAACTGCACTTGCGCCCGCTGGCGCAGCCGCTGCGAACGCGGGCGTTGGTACGGTACCAGGACAAGCTGCGCTGTGGACTGGAGTTCGTTGCGCTTTCGGCGGAACAGCGGGCATCGATCCGCGACTGGGCAAAAGAGGCGAGGGCGATCGCGGAGAACACGTCGGTGTCTGTAGCGGCGAACCCGGCGGAGCAGAGAGAGAACGAGTCGAGGACAAGCTCGGACTCGAGGATCAGTGCTAAGCCTCCGAGCAGAGCAAAGCGAAAGCGGCGCGGGGGGTGGTGGCTGGTCGGCCTGTTGGTCCTGTTGAGTGCGGTTATTTGCTGGTGGCGCTGGAATCGGGGGTGGGAGGCTCTGGAGTTCGGCTTGAGAAGTGCCCAGGCGGACACCGTGGAAAAACCGCGCGCGCAAGTCGCTGCCGAAGTCATGGAAAAACTGCTGGTGCATCGAGTGGAGCCTGTCTATCCCGCAGAGGCGCGGAAGGAGGGGCTGGAAGGAACCATTGCTCTTGACATCGTTGTGGGGCGGGATGGAGCCGTGCTCCGCATGCATGCGCTCAACGGGCCCGACGTTCTGGCAGGAGCGGCGATGGACGCACTGCGTTGGTGGAAATTCGAACCTTACCGGATCAACGGGGAACCTGCGGTAGTAGAAACCACGGTGGCAGTGGAGTTCAAGAGATAGTCGGTCAGCCGTTCGCCTTCCGGACGTTTGCTCGCCCGCTCACTATCACGCCACATCTCATAATTCTTCTGGAATTTGATTTTATCGATCAGCGGTCGCCTGGCTGGACGCCAGCGTCTAGTTCTTTTGTTTGCGGAGAGAGCGGAGGACGCTCATGCCGCTGAACGCGAAACAGACGACGGCAGCGAGGGCGGCAACCAGCATGATGTTCGAGCTGAGATGAAGGAAGTCGGTCAACACCGCGCTGACGGCGAATATGAGGCCTAAGACATTCAACCACAAGGGCGCGTGAATTCTCCGGTCGAGGTCTTTCCGCAAGCGGAGTTGCAAAAGGAGAGCGGCCAGACCAATCGCCGCAACTACAAGGAGCGCTAGCGGACTCAGGAACGCTCGTTGCCCGGTGTAGAGAACAACCAGAGCGAGAGCAAGAAGAAGCAGCCCAGCGGCGACCAGCGCCCAGCCACGAGGCTTTGGCGGAACAGTTGGATTGGCAGCGGGTTCTGACACGGGCGCTGGTCAACGTTATACAGTGCAGCGCGGGGCCTTTCAAATACCGGAGGTCATGCCACCACAAACCGACCCGGTTGGCTGTTCCCGGTTTTTCTTACTTCTGCAGGTTGGCTTCCGCCAAATTTATCGCAGTTCTCAGTGCGTCGGCAGCCTTCACCTTCACGTCGGGCTCAACGCCCGTCCCTTCCCAGTTGGTTTGGGAGATGGGATTGATGACTTTTATGCTGGGGACGCGGATTGTGAAGTGATCGTCAATTCGATGCGGCGCACCCATATGGCCACGGCCGGACGTCGTTTCGCCGACGAGCGTCGCGCGCTTCAGCATCTTCATGTCATAGCTGAACCCTTCCGCGGCGGAAAAGGTCGTGGAGGAAGTCAGAATGAAAGCCGGTTTATCGGCGAGTGCGTTTCCTGGTACGGGCGGCAATGTCCAGCTCTCCTCGGTGGAGTTTTGGCTGCGATCGTAAAAGTCGTTCAGGTGCGTGGGTCGATCGACGAGGTACGTCGCGATAAGCGCGACCATGTTGGCATAACCGCCAGGATTGTCGCGCAAATCAAAGATGATCGCATCAGCATGATTTAGTTTCGCCATGGCAGCCGAAGCGGTTGGTCCACAGATCGCGGCGTCAGGAAACGAATTGAACTTCAGGTAGCCGATATTGTGTGGCAGGATCGCGGCCTTATCGAAGGTGCAGTTGTTCTGCTTCATCTCTTTTTTGTAGCGTGCTACCCCCTCGGCTGTTGGTGCGGAAGTGTCTTCGCTTGTCTTGAGTGCGCTGTAGATCACGGCCACGTACTTGTCGTGGCTTACCTCTCTCATCTGGCTGGTCAATAGATCGGCGAAGGTTGGGCCATCGGTCGCTTCATTGTCGTCGCCATTCGCTTCGTGATCTCGGAGAGCAATCGCCATCTTCTCAGCAACTTCTGCGTCGACGTAATACTTCGAGACAATTACGCTTGCCCCATCAATTACGCGGTGCCGGGCGGCAGCGTCGAGCTTCGTATCTTCGGCGAATGCGGAGGGCGCCATAGTGATAAGGGGCTGGGCAGCAGTCTGCTCTGATTCGAGAGAACTGGGTGCAATTTCATTGCCCTTGGACTGCTGCGCCGTGGACTGAGGAATAGGCAATGGCTGAACGGCGCCGTTCTTGGGTGCTTTCGTCGCAAGTGCGAAGGGTGTTGAAGTCTTGGACGCTGCGCGGGATGCAGCCTCAGGAGTTTGAGCATCTGCATTCGGAACACTCGACGTGGCGGCTTGGTCGTGTGGCACCGACTCAGTTGTCCTGTCCGGAAAAACAGCGCGGCCCTCGTTTGGCGGAATCCACTGCGGCGCTTCAAACTGCACTTCTGGAATACGGACATGGAGAACGCGAATCCAACTGTACTTGATGGCGACGCAGGTCAAACTGAAGATGGCAATGGAGAGGATTAGCCCGGGGACGATCGCAGTTGGCCGCGGGCGAAAGGGACTGAGGATGCAGAATGAAGGTATATCGTCGAGTGCGGCTTGCGGCGCGGGAGCGGAAACCCTCTCGCTCCAGAATTCCGGACGCAAAGTCCATTGGCGGACCAACGACAGGATGCTGTCCATGAGTAGCCGGAATCCGGACAACCCCCCTTTCGCCTCATCGAAGATTGACAGAATTTCGTCGCCGAATCTGCTGCGGAATGCGGGCGGATGTAGGCGAAGGACGCAGCGATAGATGCGGCGAAGCATCAGGCTCTCCTTGGCTTGGCGGTCGAAGGCCTCACGATTCGCAGACGGGCGCGGGCTTCGCGCACCACTTCAGCCAGGCGGGCAATCTCGGCTTCGAGGACTCTACGTCCCGCCAGTGTGAGCCGGTAATAGCGGCGGCGGGGATCGTCGTCACCAGCGCGCCGGCCAAGCTCTTCCACCCATTCCCGTTGAATCAGTTTCTGCAGATTGTCGTACAGTGTGCCCGGGCCGAGTTTGTATGTTCCTTCGGACTGGCGGACGACCTCTTGCATGATGCCGTAGCCGTGAAGGTCTTCTCCCGCCAGGGAGAGCAGGATGTGCAAGGTCGCGGGAGACAGCGGAAGGAAGGAGTGAAGATCGTCGTCCATGGCTCGGTTACCGGTATATCGGAAGCCGAGTCAGTTGTCAAGTCAAATCAGGCGCTCGGGCACCACCCGACCGGCACCGGCCAGAGCCTTTGAGCAGCTCGAGACGGACACACCAAGTTGGTGATGGCGGGCGGATCGAGCGATTGCGATGAATACAGCCGCGAGCTCATGGCCTCACGCAAGCGATCGGATCAGGATGCTGGAGTGGGTGTGGGGCGAAACGCTCGACGAATTGCCTACTCACGCCATGATTTTTGTGCTGCCATCAGATCTGGAGGGGCTTTCGCTGGCGCGACTCGATGCCATGGGCGCCGGTTTGTGCGTGCTGACCAGCGACGTTGCAGAGAACCGGGAAGTGGTCGATGGCCCGGGATTCACGTTTCAGCGCGGAAACGCAACAGATCTGGCAGATCGTTGCAGTTCTTGATTGCCAATCCCGCCCTTCGAGAAGCCGCAGGACGGGCTGCCAGACGGCGGATCGAGGATCACTATCAATGGCAAAAGGTCGGTGAAGACATCGAGAGTGCGTATCTCGAGATGCTTAGAAAAGACTCGGCTACGGTAATGGAAAAGAAACCAAGCAACGCTGCTGCGATCACAGGCGAGGATCTGCCTCTAAGGAGGCGTGCCGGATAACCCCCAGTTCGATTGGAGAGTATCTTCAATCACGGCGATCTGGCGCCTGTGGCTTTTCTTCGATGGAGGAGAAGGACGCGGCAAAGCCGTCCTTTTTTTATTACAATCGATAGACTCTAAGTTTTGGGTCAGGCCAACTGGCCATCTCGCATGCAAGATCGGATTCTGGTCACAGGTGGAGCGGGATTTATCGGGTCGAACTTCATCCTGCAGAAAATGCAGGACTCGTCGTTTTCAATCACCAATCTCGACAAGCTAACCTACGCCGGGAATCTGAAAAATCTGGAGAGCATCGCCGGCGATCGCCGGTATGCGTTCGTGCAAGGTGACGTCGGCGACCGCAAGCTGGTGAGCCAACTTCTTGCCGAGCAGAGTCCCGCTGCAATGGTTCATTTCGCCGCCGAAAGCCACGTCGATCGGTCGATCCGCGGGCCTGAGGATTTCATTCGCACCAACATCAACGGCACTTTTGCGTTGCTGGAAGAAGCGCGTGCTTACTGGACCAAGATTTCAGAACAAGATCGCAGCCGTTTTCGGTTCCTTCACGTTTCGACCGATGAGGTCTACGGATCCCTGGGCCCCGACGATTCACCATTCTCCGAAAAAACTCCTTACGCGCCCAACAGTCCGTACGCGGCGTCAAAGGCGTCATCCGATCATCTGGTGAGGGCGTATCACCACACGTACGGTTTGCCGACGTTGACCACGAACTGCTCAAATAATTACGGGAGATTTCAGTTTCCGGAGAAGTTGATTCCGTTGATCATTCTGAATGCGCGAGACGGCAAGCCCCTGCCAGTGTACGGCGACGGCAAGAACGTTCGCGACTGGCTCTACGTGGAGGATCATTGCCAGGCGATTGCCACCGTGCTGCGTAAGGGACGACCCGGCGACACCTACAACGTTGGGGGCTGGAACGAGAAGCCCAACATCGAAATCGTGGAAACGATCTGCGATCTGGTCGATGAGATGGCGCCCGGCAAGGGAACATCGCGCAAGCAACTCATCACGTACGTGAAGGATCGGCCGGGGCACGATAGGCGGTACGCGATGGATGCGAGCAAGATGGAGCGGGAGTTGGGATGGAAACCGAAAGAGACGCTGGAGAGCGGGCTTCGCAAAACTGTTCGCTGGTATCTTGAGAACCCCGATTGGGTAGCTGGCGTCACCAGTGGAAGTTACCGGCAGTGGATTGCCACGCACTACTCAGCCTGAAGAGCTTCGGAATAAATCTTAAACATGGCCGAAAGCACGCGAAACAAGGGCATTATTCTTGCGGGTGGATCGGGGACAAGGCTCTATCCCGTAACCCAGGCGATCGGAAAGAGCCTGCTGCCCGTGTACAACAAGCCGATGATCTATTACCCGTTGTGCACGCTCATGCTGGCAGGCATCCGGGACATTCTGATCATTTCCACCCCGGAAGACGTGCCGAAATTTCAAGGGTTGCTAGGGGATGGAAGTCAGTTCGGTATTCAGCTTGAGTATCTGGTGCAGCGGAAGCCGGAAGGAATTGCGCAGGCTTTCCTTCTCGGGGACAAATTCTTGGGAGCGACTCCCTGCGCTCTCGTGCTGGGCGATAACATTTTCTACGGACACGATTTCGCGAAGGACCTGCGCGCATCCGCAACGAAGACCGAGGGGGCGCGAGTCTTCGCTTATCCAGTGCATGATCCGGAGCGATATGGAGTTGTCGAATTTGACCAGAGTGGACGCGCATTGAGCATCGAAGAGAAGCCTAAACAGCCGAAGTCCCGATATGCGGTGACGGGTTTGTATTTCTACGACAGTCAGGTCGTTGAAATTGCAAAATCGCTGAAACCCAGTGCGCGCGGAGAACTGGAAATTACAGATGTGAACAGGGCGTATATGCAGAAGGGCCAACTGGAAGTCGTGGTGATGGGACGCGGAATGGCGTGGTTGGACACCGGGACCCACGAGTCCCTGATGGATGCGGCCCTCTATATTCAGGCCATTGAAAAACGGCAGGGACTGATGGTCGCGTGTCCAGAAGAGATTGCATATCGCTCCGGCTACATCACGCCTGCGGAAGTGGAAAAGATCGGGAGTTCGATGCGAAACAGCAGCTACGGCGCATATCTGCTGCAGCTGTTGCGAGAGAGGGTATTCTGAAGTGAATGCCGCTTGAACCCGCGGCCTGCGATGGACCCGATCAAGAAAATCTCGACCTCACTGCCCGAGGTATTCATTCTTGAACCACGCGTGTTCGGGGATGAGCGCGGATTTTTTCTGGAAAGCTACAACGAAAAGGTGTTTGCGGGATTGGGCATTGGCGAGCGATTTGTACAGGACAACCACTCCCGCTCGGCGCAAAATGTACTGCGCGGATTGCACTATCAGATCCAACAGACCCAGGGCAAACTCGTGAGGGTGGTTGAAGGCGAGGTTCTGGATGTCGCGGTTGATCTGCGGCGCAGTTCGAGCACATTTGGGAAGACTGAAGCCGTTCACCTGTCCGGCGAGAATAAGCGTATGTTGTGGATACCCCGGGGTTTCGCGCACGGATTTTG
The DNA here is from genome assembly GCA_963836945.1 of uncultured Acidobacteriota bacterium. Lineage (GTDB taxonomy): Bacteria > Acidobacteriota > Terriglobia > Terriglobales > Acidobacteriaceae > Sulfotelmatobacter. The sequence goes on along the minus strand of CAWILL010000007.1, from coordinate 197,785 downwards.
TGTGATCTCACCATCAGCCCATGTTTTGTATAAGGCGACTGACTATTACGCGCCGGAATACGAACGCACCCTGGCCTGGAATGATCCGGACTTGCACATTGAGTGGGAAATCACAGGCGAACCCGTAGTCTCGGCAAAAGATCAGCGCGGAGTTCTGCTGCGGCACGTCGAGTGTTTTGAATAACAAAATCAAGACAATGAAAGTTCTGATACTTGGCGCCACGGGACTGCTGGGCAAAGCGCTCGTGCGCGAATGGACCGGCGACGAGGTGCTGGCCATGGGCTCGCGCGATGTGGATATCCGCGACTCAGCCAGAGTACGCGAGATTATCGGGAACGCTCGTCCAGATTGGATTGTATTGGCTGCGGCCTACACCGACGTCGATGCCTGCGAAAGTCATCGCGAGTTGGCTTTCTCCGTGAACCGGGATGGAGCGGTTAACGTAGCCGAGGCCGCCCGGCAAGCGGGAGCTAAGCTGATATTCCTCAGTTCCGACTACGTGTTTGACGGCAAGAAGACCTCTCCGTACGAAGTCGAAGACAAGCGAAACCCGCAGAGCGTTTACGGGCACTCAAAAGCGGAGGCCGAGATCAATTTGTTGGAGATCCTGCCGCATTGTTGCATTGCGCGCACTTCATGGATCTTCGGCGTCGGGGGGAGGTGTTTTCCGGACACGATCTTGCGACTGGCCGCGAATCGGCCCGCTCTCGACGTTGTCAATGATCAGCGAGGATGTCCGACGTACACGGTGGATCTGGCGCGAGCCATCATACAGCTTTGCCGAAAGGATGCCAGCGGAATCGTGCATGTAACCAATGCAGGCGACTGTACGTGGTTTGAATTTGCACAGCAGATTGTCACGCGAGGCGGATTTACAGCCGAGGTGAGGCCGGTGAGCAGCCAGCAAATGGCGCGTCCGGCACCACGTCCGGCGTACTCGGTTCTGTCGGCAACGAGCTTGCGTCGATACGGCATCGAAATGCCCGAGTGGAAGGATGCGCTCGGTCGATATCTGCAAGAACGCAAGAGCTGATTCCATCCGGTGATTGCTTCCGCTGATGCGGGGCTGATAGGATGCCGCGGGGTTCGAAGCACGTGAAGGTCATCCAGAATTACATTGATGGGAAGTTTGTCGCAGGCCAGCGTGAGTTCGCGGATGTGAACCCGGCGGACGGAAGCGTGATCGCGCAGGTCAGCGAGGCGGATCGAAACCTGGTCGATCGCGCCGTACAAGCTGCCCGCAAAGCTTTGGCAGGAGAGTGGGGCCGCGCCAGTGTGCGAGAACGCGCGGCTCGTTTGCGCAAAGTCGCCGACGCGATTGAATCGCGCTTCGATTGTTTCGTGGCGGCGGAAGTCGCTGACACGGGCAAGCCCATTTCCCTGGCGTCGCGGCTGGACGTGCCGAGGGCAGCGGCGAACTTTCGGGCTTTTGCCGATCTGATTAGCGCCGCCGGAATCGAGTCGTTCCAGACGGAGACTCCGGACGGCGTGAGTGCGCTGAACTACGCCATCCGCAAGCCTTTGGGCGTCGTGGGAATCATCACTCCGTGGAATCTTCCCCTTCTTCTGCTCACCTGGAAAGTGGCTCCCGCACTGGCGTGCGGAAATACCGCGGTGGTGAAGCCGTCGGAAGAAACGCCTGCGACTGCGACCCTCCTCGCTGAAGTCATGCAAAGCGCAGGAATTCCGGACGGCGTCTACAACGTGGTGCATGGATTCGGTCCGAACTCCGCTGGCGAATTTCTCACGCAGCATCCGGATGTGAATGCGGTGACCTTCACGGGCGAGTCGCAGACTGGCGCCGCCATCATGAAGACCGTCGCCTCTTCCGTGAAGCCGGTATCGTTTGAATTGGGCGGGAAGAATGCAGCCATCGTTTTCGCCGACTGCGATTTTGAGGATGCCATCGCTGGAATCGCCGATGCGGTCTTCCTGAATACTGGCCAGGTTTGCCTATGCGCCGAGCGCATCTACGTCGAGCGGGGAATTTTTGACCGATTCGTCAGTGCGCTCAACGCAGAAAGCTGAGAGCCTGCGGCTGGGATCACCTTTGGATCCGACCACAGAGATGGGTCCGCTGATTTCAAAACAGCACCGAGAGAAGGTTGTCTCGTATTACTCGCTCGCTCGCGAAGAAGGCGCAAATGTTGTGACCGGCGGCGGGATTCCCGAGTTCGGCAATTCTCTGGACAACGGATTCTACGTGCAACCGACCATCTATACTGGCTTGGCCGAATCGGCTCGTTGCGTGAAAGAAGAAATATTCGGACCGGTCTGCCATATCGCCCCGTTTGACACCGAGCATGAAGCGGTGGACATGGCCAACAATACTGAGTATGGTTTGGCGGCGTCGATATGGACCTCAAGTCTCAAGCGCGGCCACCGCGTCGCCCAACAGATGAATGCGGGGATCACCTGGGTGAACTGCTGGTTTCTTCGGGACCTGCGCACGCCTTTTGGCGGCATGGGGCTGTCGGGAATCGGGCGCGAAGGGGGTATGCACTCGCTGAACTTTTATTCGGAACTGAACAACATCTGTATTAGGCTCTGAATCGGAATTGTCGCCGGCTGCAAACACAATGGGAGAGGTCGAAAGCAAAGTCGTCGAGGGGAAGGCGAAGCCGCGGGGAAAGTATCCCCACGTTAAGCGCGCGGGAGATTTTCTGATCGTTTCGGGTACGAGCTCACGGCGTGCCGACAACAGTATTGCAGGAGCGGAGGTGGATGCGATGGGAGCAACCCGCCTCGACGTTCGTGTTCAGACGCGTGCCGTGATTGAGAACGTACGAGATATCCTGCGCTCGGCCGACGCTGACCTTCGAGACATCGTCGAAGTTACGTCGTACCTGGTCAACATGAACGATTTCGCTGGATACAACGAAGTCTATGCCGAGTATTTCGACTACGATGGCCCGGCGCGCACTACGGTCGCGGTGCATCAGTTGCCCCATCCGCATTTGCTGATCGAAATTCGGGCGGTTGCTTACAAGCCCGAGAGATAGGAGGCCTATGCCGTCGATCGAGGAATTGAAGGCATTCAATTTTCAGCGCTGGATCGAGGACAACAAGGAGAAGCTGAAACCACCGGTGGGCAACGCGCAAGTGTGGGAAGACGGCGACATGATGGTCACGGTTGTCGGAGGGCCGAACAACCGCCGCGATTATCACGATGATCCGACAGAAGAATTCTTTTATCAGCTGAAAGGTGATATTTTTCTTCGCCTGATGGAGAAACCGGGCAAGCCGCCGATCGAAGTTCCAATTAGAGAAGGGGAAATATTCCTTCTTCCAAAACATATGCGACACTCGCCTCAACGCCTGCAACCTGGAACCATCGGCGTTGTAGTCGAGATGCCGCGGCCGGAAGGAGCGATGGACGGGTTCGAGTGGTACTGCCAGAATTGCCATCAGTTGTTGCATCGCGCTGAGGTCAAACTGAAGAGCATCGTGCGCGATCTTCCTCCACTGTTTGAACAGTTCTACAACAACGAGAACCTCCGCAAGTGCAAGCATTGCGGCGCGACTCATCCCGGCAAACCGTAGAAATGTCCGTCATCGACATTCACAATCACTTCTTTCCCCGTGCCTGGCCGGACTTGGCGGCGCGCTATGGGACGCCCAACTGGCCCTGGATCAAACACACTGAGCCGGGCAAAGCGGACATCATGATTGGCGATGGTTTCTTCCGCCATATCGATTCCGCGTGCTGGGATCCTCAGAAGCGTCTCGAGGAGATGGATCGAGACGGAATCGAAATGCAGGTTCTGTCGGCGACTCCTGTCTTGTTTTCATACCATCGACCGGTTGAACATGCACTCGATTGCGCGCAGTGGTTTAATGACGCAGCACTGGAATTGTGCGCGCATGGAAAAGGAAGGTTAAAAGCTTTTTGCCAGGTACCTTTGCAGGACGTGGACGCTGCATGCAAGGAGTTGAGCCGGTGCATGAGAGCAGGGCACTTGGGCGTGCAAATAGGCAATCACGTCGGAGAGAAGAACCTTGATGATCCCGGCATCGTGACCTTCCTGTGCCACTGTGCCGATGAAAACGCGGCCGTGCTGGTCCACCCCTGGGACATGTTCGGTCAATCCCGGATGCCGAAATACATGATGCCGTGGACGGTGGGCATGCCGGCGGAGACACAGCTCGGCATCGTTGCGATGATTCTGGGTGGTGCCTTCGACAAGCTACCGCGAAGTCTTCGGATCTGTTTTGCGCATGGGGGCGGAAGTTTCGCCTTCCTCTTAGGACGGCTGCAGAATGCATGGCAACATCACCCCGTAGCACACGGCGTGTGTGCGTTGGCTCCCAAGGATTACTTGAATCGGTTCTACGTCGATTCGGCCGTGTTTGATTCGCGAGCCCTGAACTATCTGGTCGATACGATGGGGGCCGAGCGGGTGATGCTGGGATCGGATTATCCGTTCGCCTTGGGTGAGCATCGTGTGGGAGAACTGATTCGCTCCAGCGATTTAGCGCAGCGCACAAAATCCTGTCTGCTGGGTGAAAATGCGAAGGAATTTCTTGGTCTTCGACTGACCACTCCTGGGCCGAGCGCCGCGACCATTAAACGAACTGATCCGACCCCGTCCGAAAGTCATCAGCTGACCTACAGTTCCTATCTGCGAGTTCCCGAACTGCTGCAGTTGCAACATCCGCAATCACGGCCGCAACATCATGACGAGTTGCTATTCATCATCGTGCACCAGACGTACGAGTTGTGGTTCAAAGAATTGCTTCACGACTTGGATGCGGTTGTAGCGAATCTTCAGGACGCGGGAAAGAATCCGGAATCACGCGACGAGGTCTATGAGGCGGCCCGCCTGCTCCGCCGGTGCACCGAGATTACGCGCGTGCTGGTGGAACAGTTTACGATTCTGGAAACCATGCTGCCCACGCATTTTCTGGCTTTTCGCGGGAAGCTCGAACCGGCCAGCGGGTTCCAGTCGGAGCAGTTTCGCGAACTCGAATTCCTGTGCGGTTTGAAAGATGAAAAGATGCTGCGCTATCACCGGCCAACGCCGGAAGCTCACGCGCAGCTCGAGCGTCGTTTGAAGGAACCTTCTCTGCGCGATGCCTTCTTCGAAGCGCTACGCGCTATGGGGAAGCTGCAGGTCGACAAGAATGATGGTGAACGCGAGCAGTTCGATGGGCGCGCCAGGGCCGTGCTTTCCTTGTACCGCGACGAGCACAGCAATCGGGATTGGATCGACGTCTGCGAACGGCTCACGGAGTTCGATGAGCTCGTGGTCGGTTGGAGACTGCGCCACATCCAGCTCGTAGAGCGGGTAATCGGGACTCGCATGGGAACCGGTGGAAGTGCGGGATCGTCATATCTGAAACTCACCCTCGACAAGAAATTTTTTCCGGAGTTGTGGGAAGCACGGACGCTGCTTACGGAATAACTCCCTCGATCTTCTCAGATGACTCAGAAAAACGGGACGATCACGCTGATTGGCGCCGGGCTCACCGGGCCGCTGCTCGGGCTTGAACTGGTAAAGCGTGGCTTCCAGGTAGAGATTTATGAAAGACGCGCGGACATGCGTCGAGTGCCCATCAGCGCAGGGCGGTCGATTAACCTAGCCCTATCGGTGCGAGGAATTCACGCGCTGACGCAGGCGGGGTTGTGGAACGACATGCAGAAGATTGTCATCCCGATGATGGGCAGGATGATGCACTCGGCAACGTCGGAGATAACATTTCAGCCCTACGGTAGGAATGAGTCCGAAGTGATCAACTCCATTTCGCGGGCTGATCTGAACATTGCACTCATGAGCGCCGCTGAGGAGCGGGGGGTCAAGGTCCACTTCCAAAAACGCTGCAGCGGAATCGATCTGAAGAGCGGTGTCCTCGAGTTGCACGATGAGAAAACTGGTGAGAAGCACTCGCTGGCTGCCGATGTAGTGATCGGCTGCGATGGATCGGCATCGGCCATTCGGGGCGAGATGTTGAAGCGCAGTCGGTTTAATTTCTCGCAACAATATCTCGAGTATGGCTACAAAGAACTCACGATTCCGGCAGTTCGTGGCGGCAAGCACGCATTAGAGATGAATGCCTTGCACATTTGGCCGCGCGGCAACTATATGCTGATCGCACTTCCAAACGTCGATGGCACCTTCGCTTGCATCCTCTTTCTGCCCTTTGAGGGTCAGGACAGTTTCGAGCAGTTGCCCACACGGGCGGCCGTTTTGGAGTTTTTTCGATCGCAGTTTCCGGATGCGCTAGCGCTGATGCCGGATCTCAGAGACAACTTCTTCGCAAATCCGGTTGGGTCCATGGTGACGATTCGATGTTCGCCGTGGTATTTCGAGGGAAAGGCTCTGCTGCTGGGGGACGCAGCCCACGCGATCGTTCCGTTCTTCGGACAGGGAATCAACTGTGGATTCGAGGATTGCACCGTTCTGATGGAGTTGCTAGACCAACATGGGGCGGATTGGATCAAAGTGTTTAGTGAGTTTGAGCGCGCACGCAAAGAGAACACGGATGCCATTGCCGATCTGGCGATCGAGAACTTCGTCGAGATGCGGGATCGCGTCGGCGATCCACGTTTTCTGTTCCGCAAGAAAGTGGAATTGGCATTACAGGAGAAGTATCCGCAGCGTTTTGTGCCCAAGTACTCGATGGTGACGTTCCTCCGCGTGCCCTATGCCACGGCCCTTAAACGAGGCCAGGTGCAGGACCGAATGCTGACGGAACTCTGCGAGCACATTGACCGCATGGAAGATCTCGACTGGAAAAAGGCGCAAAGACTCGTCAACAGTGAACTGCGTCCACTGGAGCTATAGTGAGGCTACCCACCTTCGAAATCGGTGAGCAGTACGCAGCCAAGATGGATGCCTGCGACCCTTTGGCTCACTTCCGCGACCGCTTTCACATTCCGAGGACGAAGAGCGGTGAAGAGGGTGTCTATCTTTGCGGGCATTCGCTGGGACTGCAGCCCAAGTCGGCCAAAACATATCTGGAGCAGGAACTGAAGGATTGGGCCGGACTTGGCGTCGAGGGGCACTTCCACGCAAAGAATCCGTGGATGCCCTATCACAAGCTCTTGACAGAGCAGACCGCGACTCTGGTTGGTGTGGAGCCAGTCGAAGTGGTGGTAATGAATTCCTTGACCGTGAACCTGCATTTGATGATGGCATCGTTCTACCGCCCGACTCCGAAAAGGCACAAGATTCTGATTGAGCGAGGGGCTTTCCCCTCGGATCAATACGCGGTGAAATCGCAGATTCGATTTCACAACTACGAACCGTCTACGTCGCTCATTGAGCTGAGTCCTCGAGAGGGCGAATCCTGTATTCGGGACGAGGACATAGAATCGCTGATCGACCAGGAAGGCGAATCGATTGCGCTCATTCTTCTCGGCGGAGTGAATTACGCGACGGGACAATATTTCAACATCCCGGAAATTACAAGAGCTGGGCATCGCAAGGGATGTATCGTTGCTTGCGATCTCGCCCACGCGGTTGGGAATGTCCCTTTACGCTTGCACGACTGGGGGCCAGACTTCGCAGTATGGTGCAGCTACAAGTATCTGAATGGCGGCCCCGGTTGCGTTGGGGGATGCTTCGTTCATGAGCGTCATTCCCAGGCGCGGAATGTGCCGCGCTACACCGGGTGGTGGGGGCATGATGAGCGAACCCGATTTGAAATGGGACCTGATTTCAATCCCATGACCGGCGCGGAAGGTTGGCAATTAAGCAATCCGCCGATCCTGGCTCTTGCTCCTCTGCGCGCCTCAATGGAAATCTTCTCCGAGGCTGGAATGCAGCGTTTGCGGGAGAAAAGCGTCTTGCTTACGGGCTATATGGAATTTCTTCTGCGAGAGAAGGCGGGGAAGTACTCGATTATTACTCCTTGCGATCCCGAGCGACGGGGAGCGCAGCTGTCCATTCGCCTGACGACGGGGCGGGGTCTTTGTGACAAGTTGCTGGCCGAGGGGGTGATTGGCGACTGGCGCGAGCCGGATACTTATCGAGTTGCAGCCGTTCCCCTATACAACTCATTTCGAGACGTTTACCGGTTTGTGCAACATTTCTCCGTGGCTCATTCGTAACAAGAATACCCCACTTTAGTTTTGGGGTCGCCTGGTTACCTCGGTACTTCTTTACTTTTTCCTTACAACCATACAATTCATGCGTGGGGAGTTTTGCGCTGACTAACGGGCGGAAGTGGACCATTGCCATCTGCACACTCGTGTGTGTGCATGTTGCGTTCTCGCTGATCGTGCCCCGCAGTTTTGCCCTGACGGCGTTTGGAGACATTCTCCAGAACGTTGTTCTGCTTCTCGCGACAGTAGCATTCTTTGCCAATGTCAGGACCACATCCGGCAAAAGCCGTCTGTTCTGGCTTCTGATGGGACTGGGCTTAGCCACTTGGCTGGCGTCCCAGGTGATGTGGACATACTTTGAAGTTTACCTGCGGCATGAAGCGCCCAATCCGTTTTCCGGTGACGTGATTCTTTTCTTGCACGTTGTACCCATGATGGCCGCGGTTGCGATTCAACCGCACCAGAGGCAAGACGATCACGCGATTCGGGCGAGAACGCTCGATTTTGCTCTGCTCCTGACCTGGTGGTTGTTTTTGTATCTGTTTGTAGTGATCCCTTGGCAATACGTGCAACTTTCGGAGCCGGTGTATGGCCGGAGCTTCGATCTGCTCTACTTCAGCGAAGAACTTGTGCTCGCCGCCGGCTTGCTTCTCGTACGGCGTCGCAGTCGGGGCATCTGGCGCACCATTTACTTCCAATTGTTCGGCGCGACGCTGCTCTACTGCGGTGCTTCACTGCTGGCCAGCGGCGCGATTGATTTGCATGTCTACTACACCGGCAGCTTGTATGACGTCCCACTCGTGGCATCGATGGCTTGGTTTGTACGAATAGGTATTCTTGCCGGATCAGCGGAGTCCGAGACCTTATCGGAGGAGGCGCCTCCGCGCAGTTTTGGCATCTGGAAGGCGCGTCTCGCCATGGTCGCAGTCTTCGTCACGCCTTTGATGGTGGCCTGGGCGGAGTTTGGCGGCGACGCTCCGCAGCGGGTGCGTACCTACCGGCTTTTTCTGACGGTGGCAGTCATGCTCATCATGGGTGTGCTGGTATTCCTGAAGCAGCATCTGCTCGACCGGGAATTGCTTACTCTATTGCGATCGTCGCGCCAGAATCTCGACGAAATGTGCTTCCTGAAAGACGAACTGGAGAACAAAGAGCAGTCCTTACGCTGGCACAGCCTTGAACTACAGCGAAAAAATCTCGAGCTGCAGGAAATTTCGTTCACGGATGTGCTGACCGGAGTATGGAACCGCCGTTACATGGAAGAGATTCTGACCGCGGAGGCTGGACAGGTCTTGCGGAACTATCAGCGGGCTCGCGGAAATGACATTCGTAAGATGGACCATCGCGATCTAGTCTTCATCATGGTCGATATGGATTTCTTCAAGGAAGTAAATGACCTCTACGGACATCCAGCCGGCGATCGTTTGTTGCAGCTGGTGGCGCAAAGGCTCTCAACGGTGGTGCGCAAGTCTGACGTGCTGGTGCGCTGGGGCGGAGAAGAGTTTCTGATCATGACTCGCTCCACAGATCCTTCGGGAACCCCGGCTTTTTGCAGCCGCATTCTGGAAGTGATCTCGGCGGAGCCTTTCGATCTTGGCTATGGAATCAGTGTGCGGAAGACCTGTTCGGTCGGATGGGCCGCTTATCCCTGGTGCCGTCGGGCATACGAATCCATTTGCGCCGAGGAATCGATCGAACTCGCCGACGCTGCCCTGTACCGAGCGAAGGCTCTTGGCCGAAACCGGGGAGTCGGTATCGTCGCCACCGAAGCTGCGGCCCAGAACCCGGAAGAAATCAATCTTCGAGCCTTGCGGCAGGCGAAGTCTCCTATTATGCAAACCGTCGAAACGACGTGTCCGATCGATGTCCACCCGTCGGTCGAACTGCCGCTCGCGTCGGCGCATGCCGCGAACAAGATCGATGGATAGTTCCTTCCTTGCCGCTCCAGGTGCTTGACCTCGGCCATCGGGTTGAATACATTGAGAAGCCGGTCCATGGAAATCTGAGGGCATAACTCCGAATGAAAACTCCTGCTCGCAAAACTGGTCTTCGTCAGAAGGCGCAACTCATGTCCGCGTCGGAAATCGAGCGGACGCTGGTACGGCTTGCGTACGAAATTGTGGAAAAGAACGGCGGCGTCGAGGCTCTAGGACTGGTGGGGATCCGCCGACGTGGAGTTCCTATCGCTGAAAGGCTGGGCAAGATCATCACCCGCATCGAAAACGCCAAAGTGCCGGTGGGAACACTGGATATCACGTTCTACCGCGATGATTTGTCGACCTTAGGGCCGAAGCCGGTCGTGCAGCAAAAAGAGATCGGGTTTGAGATCGAGGACAAGAATATCGTGATGGTGGATGACGTTCTTTTCACAGGCCGCACCACGCGGGCCGCGCTGGACGCGTTGTTTGAGCACGGGCGGCCCCGGCGAGTGCAGCTCTGCGTGCTGATCGATCGCGGCCATCGCGAGATTCCCGTCGAGGCTACATTTGTGGGGCGTAATGTGCAGACCACGACCAACGAAGTAATTGAAGTGAAGCTGACCGAGATTGACGATGCCGAGAAGGTTCTGTTGATGGAGAAGTAGAGGAATCCGTTGCGGCAAAGAAAAATCAGACGGTGGCCTTGCGGCCACCGTCTTTACTTTTACGCTGAACGATCACGCGATTCGCGTGCAGACCGCCTTGGTTTGCGTGTAGAGATTGAGAACATCGTGTCCCATCTCGCGTCCCCAGCCGGACTGCTTGTAACCTCCGAACGGAAGTGCAGCGTCGAAGATGTTATAGCAGTTGATCCACACGGTTCCGGCACGAAGCTGCTCGGCCATACGATGCGCCTTGCCAATGTCGCGCGTCCAGACGGCGGCTGCAAGACCGTAATCGCTGTTGTTGGCGCGAGGAACGATCTCTTCGGGATCGGTGAAGGGCATCGCCGCAACGACGGGGCCGAAGATTTCTTCCTGCACGACTTTCATGTTCTCCTGAGTATTCACGAGCACAGTCGGCTCAACGAAATATCCGCGCTCACTGGCCTTGTGGCCTCCGACCACTGCCTTTGCGCCTTCAGAGAAGCCCGATTCAAGATATCCGCAGACGCGATTCAGTTGTTCTTGTGAGACCAGCGGCCCCATCTGCGTTTCAGGCTCGAGTCCGGATCCAACCTTGATTTTGCTGGCGTAATCGGCCACGCCCTCAACCACGCGATCGTAAACGGATTTCTCCACGTAGAGGCGCGATCCAGCGCAGCAACACTGACCGTGATTGAAGAAGATGGCGCCGGCCGCGCCGGGAATCGCGCTTTCGAGATCGGCATCTTTGAAGACGACGTTCGGAGACTTGCCTCCAAGTTCCAGAGACACTTTTTTCAGATTGCCCGCGGCGGCGTGGACGATCAGCTTGCCAACCTCCGTGGAACCGGTGAAGGCGACTTTGTCGACATCCGGATGCGCAGCCAGCGCGGCGCCGGCGGTTTCGCCGTAACCCGGAACGATGTTGACGACACCCTCCGGGAAGCCTGCTTCCGAAATCAGTTCGCCCAGACGAAGCGCCGTAAGCGGTGTCTGTTCTGCCGGCTTCAGCACGACGGTGCAGCCGGTCGCAAGCGCCGGGCCAAGTTTCCAGGCAGCCATCAGGAGCGGGAAATTCCACGGGATGATCTGCCCAACGACGCCGACCGGTTCCCGCAGTGTGTACGCCAGATACTTCGCGCCCGGAGTGTAGGGCACCGATAACGGGATCGTGTTGCCTTCGATCTTCGTCGCCCATCCCGCCATGTAACGGAACAGATCGACAGCGAGCGGCACGTCAGCCGCTTTTGCAATGGTGAGAGGCTTACCATTATCGAGACTCTCGAGATATCCGAACTCTTCGGTGTGCTGTTCCAGCAGGTCCGCCAGTTTCCAGATGAGGCGCCCGCGCTCGGAGGCCGTCATTTTGCGCCATGGACCATTGTCAAACGCGCGCCTTGCCGCAGCCACGGCACGTTCAATGTCCTCACGATCGCCTTCTGCGATCTGCGCGAGAACTTCGCCGGTTGCCGGATTGTATGTTGGAAACGTCTTGCCGGACGCGGCGTTTACCCAGTGTCCGTTGATTAACATTTTTCGTGGTTTGTCGATGAACTCTGCTACTTGTGGATGAATTTGCGCGGAGACTGCGATGCCCATAGGTCCTCCTTGGTCGACGTGGACTTGCAGAGAGAATGATGCCGGGCGAATGAAAACTTCGGGTATGCTAGCCCCGAACCGGTGGAAAATCAACCGGGCGAACTACTCACCGTAGGGAACCCAGATGTTCTTGACCTGGCTGGCGTGCTCGAGAAACCAGCGTCCCTCGGCAACTTTCGAATCGAACCAATCGATTGTCCGGCCTTCGTTGGTCCAGACCTGCTTCAAATTACCAGTAGACATCGCTTTTGCGGAGGAGACCGTAGCCTCGTCCCCATAGCACCAGATTGCATCGACATCATCATGTTCCGCGAGCGGCTTGAGCAGCTGCGAAACATATCCCGTCACAATGTTCACCGCGCCTCCGGGGAGATCGCTCGTATCGAACAATTGATAAAGATCGCCCGCGATCAAGGGATATTTTTCGGACGGTACTGCGATCACCGTGTTTCCGACCGCAAGCAAAGGCAGCACCAGCGAAAGGAATCCCAACAGCGGTGTTTCCGAAGGACAGATCACACCGACAGTACCGATGGGTTCGTTCATGGCGATGGCGATGTTGCGAAAGGGTGGGTTGTGAACCGCACCATCGAATTTGTCAGCCCACGCCCCATAGGAGAAGATGCGCTCGATTCCTGATGCGACTTCCCGCTTCGCCTGCTGCTCTCCAACCGCAGAGGCAAGTCGCGACGCGATTTCGTCCTGTCGCACGGCCAGATTCTCCGCGCAGTAATACAGGACCTGTGCTCGATTGTGCGCTGTTGCCTTCGCCCAGCTTTCCGCCTTGCGAGCCGCCTCGACGGCATTCCGAATGTCTTTGCGATTACCCAGAGACGCCTCACCGAGCAATGCACCATCAGGCGAACGCACTTCCATGCTGTAACCCGAATCGGGACGAGCTTGTTTGCCGCCAATGTAGAGCTTGATGGTGCGGTCAATGGAGGGAGTGCCTGAGTCGGCGGGATCTTGCGATGGTGGAACCGGTGGTCTATCTGCAACGAGCTGGGGCGCATGCTTGAACCATTTCGGCTCCATGTATTCGAGCAGGCCCTCGCGTCCGCCCTCGCGCCCGTACCCGCTTTCGCGATATCCACCAAAGCCGCAGGCGGCATCGAACAGGTTCGTGCAGTTCACCCACACGACGCCGGCTTTCAATTGCGCCGCGACATGCAGCGCGACGTTGATGCTTTCGCTCCAGACGCACGAGGCCAATCCATAGACGGTATTGTTGGCCAGTTCCACAGCTTCTTTTGGTGTGCGGAAGGTCATTGCCGCGAGCACCGGGCCGAAAATTTCCTGCTGGGCGACAATCGACGTAGGATGCACATTGCTCAAAATTGTCGGTGGAAAATAGAATCCCCGCGAGGGCAGCGTGATTTGCGGCTGCCAACAGGTTGCGCCCTCCGCTACTCCTTGGGCCACCATGCGCTGGATTCTTTCCAGTTGGACGCGCGCCACGATGGCTCCAACATCAATTGCCTTGTCGAGCGGTGGCCCGAGTCGCAGCGTATTCATGCGGTCGCGGATTTTGGAAATGAGCACTTCCGCGATGCTTTCCTGCATCAGCAGGCGAGATCCTGCGCAGCACACCTGACCTTGATTGAACCAGATTCCATCCACTAATCCTTCAACCGCACCGTCGAGATCGGCGTCATCGAACACGATGAAAGGCGACTTCCCACCGAGTTCCAGAGAGAGGCGCTTGTGGCTCGCAGCAGTGGCTCCGCGGATCGCACGACCAACCTCGGTTGAACCCGTAAACGCGATCTTGTCGATCTCGGGATGCTTGACGAGGGATTCTCCCGTTGATCCATCACCCGTAACGATATTGACTACTCCCGCGGGAATACCTGCTTCCTGACAGAGGCCGGCGAACGCAAGAGCCGTGAGCGGCGTGAACTCGGCGGGTTTCAGCACCACGGTATTTCCGGTCGCGAGCGCAGGCGCAATTTTCCAAGCCAACATGAGAAGAGGGAAGTTCCAGGGAATGATCTGTCCGACGACTCCGCACGGTTCGTGTTCAGGAAATTCCTGATCCAATAGTTGGGCCCAGCCCGCGTGATAGTAAAAATGCCGCGCGACTAACGGGATGTCGATATCGCGGCTCTCGCGAATGGGCTTGCCATTGTCCATGGTCTCGAGAACGGCAAGAAGGCGGGAGTGCTTCTGCACGAGACGCGCGAGGTTGTAGAGGTAACGAGCGCGAAGGTGAGGTGTCAGCGCGCGCCATTTCGGAGAAGCCGCGCCAGCGGCCCGGACGGCGGCATCGACGTCTGCTGAACTGCCTTGCGCGACACTCGCCAGCTTTTCCCCGTTCGATGGATCGAGCGTGTCGAAATACTCTCCCGCAGCGGGCGCCAGCCAATGCCCACCAATAAAGTGATGGAACTTGCGGCTGTGGCGTTCCAGCCATGCTTGGGCCTCTTTGGGATCCTCAGGCGCGGGGCCGTATTCCATGCTGACAAATTTTTCGGCGATGCTCATTCAGTTCATTTCTCTCGTGGACTGCGCTAGGCGATTGGATGCCGGTACTCGGCGGAATATCGTCCGGTCGCATGATGCTCTAGTTGCCGCTCGATGTCACCCAGCAGTCCGCTCGCACCGAAGCGGAACATCTCCGCCCGAAGCCACGAATCGCCCAACTCCTCTTTCATCATGGCAAGCCAGTCGATGGACTGTTTCGCAGTCCGAATGCCTCCCGCGGGCTTGAATCCAACGGCCATGCCGGTCTGTTGCGCGTACTCACGGATAGTTCGAACCATCACCAGGCTCACTGGGAGCGTGGCGTTGGTCGCTTCTTTTCCGGTCGAGGTTTTGATGAAATCAGCTCCCGCCATCATTGCGACGAAGCTGGCGCGGGCAATGTTGCGGAGGGTCAGAAGATCGCCTGTTCCCAGAATGACTTTCATGTGAGCGCCGCCGCACGCCTGCTTGAACGCGGCGATTTCGTCATAGAGCGCCTGCCACTGTCCGCCGAACACGTGCGCGCGTGTGATGACGACATCAATCTCGTGCGCGCCGACTTCTGCGGACCGGCGGACTTCTGAGACGCGTTCGGCCAGTGGAGATAAGCCCGCAGGAAATCCGGTGGAGACCGCCGCCACGTGGATTCCGCTGCCATCCAAGGAATTGAGCGCGGTCTCCACAAACGAGTGGTATACGCACACCGCGGCAACTTTGATTCCGAGTTGTTCGATGCCGAGTTTTTCGACTAACTCATGCTGAATGGGTTGTCGCGCCTTCGCGCACAGGCGGCGCACACGTTCTTCTGTGTCATCCCCGGAAAGCGTGGTCAGATCCATGCACGAAATCGCACGCAGCAGCCATGCCGCCTGCCAGTCCTTCTTGACGGTTCGCCTTGCCACCTGCGATTGCGTTCTTCGTTCGACCGCGCTCGTGTTCACGCGAACTTCCCGCACCCAACTCAGATCAAGCGGAATTCCGGAGTTCGGCAGAAGAGGCCGTCCCTGAAGCCACGCGAGTGCTCCCGGTACGCTACGATCTCCAGTCGCGATTTTCGCGTCAGGCGGTTGCGCCAGTTTCGAGGAATCGTGGTCGCTGACCATTTCGGAATTGCTTTCCGCTGCGTCTGCCCTAATCCGAAGCAGGCCCAAAGATTGGATGCAATTGTACGGCACGCGGACTTTTTCGCGCGAGTGCCGTTCTCTGGCGGTTAGCCAAGCCAAAAACGGCTAGAAATCCATCCCAGGGTTTACAATGGCGCACGATTTTAAACGTTGCAGGAAACAATTGAGAACTGTCGAGACTCCTTCTCTCTATGCGCAAAACTAATTCTTGGGCGGCCGTGCGGAAGAAGTTGGACCAGGCTGCAATGCGAGTGATGAAGAATGCTCATGCTCCGTATTCCAAATTCCGCGTCGGGGCCGCGATCCTGCTGGCAAATGGCAGAGTTTTCTCCGGTTGCAACGTGGAGAACGCATCCTACGGCATGACCAACTGCGCGGAGCGGACAGCAATCTTCACAGCTGTAGCCGAACTAGGACCAAAGATCGAAATCCGGGCTGTCGCGGTAACCAACGATCATGGAATCGCCTGTTCCCCCTGCGGCGCGTGTCGCCAGGTGATTTACGAGTTCGGGCCAGACGCAACCGTGTTCTTTCTGGGCGCGGACGGCCCGAAGCAGGCGCACATCAAGGAACTTCTTCCCGAAGGATTCCGGCTCCCGTGAGCGAAACGAGATCTGCTGCACACACCTTTCGCGCGATTGACGTCATCCGCAAGAAGAGAGATGGCATCGAGCTGACGCGAGAGGAAATTGAAAACCTGGTGAATGCCTACACCCGTGGCGAGGTCCCTGACTACCAGGTTTCTGCGTGGCTCATGGCCGTAGTGTGGCGCGGTATGACGCGCCCTGAGACGGCGGCGCTGACGGATGCCATGCTGCGTTCGGGGGAAGTCCTCGATCTTTCTTCACTGCCGCAAAAAAAAGTCGACAAGCATTCGACCGGCGGCGTCGGAGATAAGACCTCGCTCGTACTCGCTCCGTTGGCGGCTGCGGCAGGCGTTGTTGTGCCGATGATCAGCGGGCGAGGCCTCGGCCACACCGGCGGTACTCTCGACAAACTCGAGGCCATTCCAGGATTTAATGTGAACCTGCCGGTCGCCGAGTTCCGACGAGTGCTGGAAGCCTGCGGGTGTGCCATGATCGGCCAGACGGCAGAAATCGCGCCAGCGGATCGAAAACTCTACGCGCTGCGCGACGTAACCGGAACTGTCGAGAGTCCGTATCTGATTTGCGCATCGATCATGAGCAAGAAACTTGCCGAGGGCATCGATGCGCTCGTGCTCGATGTGAAGACTGGGTCGGGCGCCTTCATGAAGAGCGAAAAGGATGCAGCTTTCCTCGCAGAGCTCATGGTGGAGACGGGCGAGCGCATGGGAAAGCAGGTCGTCGCGCTGATTACCGACATGGATCAGCCGCTCGGGAAGATGATCGGCAACGCGCTGGAAGTGATCGAGGTCGTGGAAGTTCTGCGAGGCGAGGGCCCGGAGGACTTGCGTGAGCTTTGCCTTCATCTCGCCGGATGGATGCTCCACCTTGGAGGCGCTTCCAAGACCGTTGCCGAAGGGACGCGACTCAGTTCACAACTGATTTCGTCAGGCAAGGCGCTCGACAAGTTTCGACACATGATCGAACTGCAGGGCGGTGACGCGCGAGTCGTTGATGATACGACGCGGCTTCTGCAGGCACGACGAACATCCCAGATCGTTAGCCCGAAGTCAGGCGTCATTTCCTCCATGCAGTGCGAACACATCGGCACCGCCTGCGTGATTCTCGGTGGCGGGCGGGAGCGTAAGGAAGATTCGGTAGATCCTGCAGTGGGCATTGTTCTGCACAAGAAAGTTGGAGAACGAGTTGAATCCCAGGAACCACTTGCGACGGTTTACTACAATTCGGAAGCGCGTGCCGAGCAAGCCCGTTTGCTGATTGCCGACAGTATTCAGATCGCGGAGGCAGCACCGGCAAAGCGGCCGCTGATCCACCGAGTCATCCAGAAGTCCGGAGAAAAACTCTGATGGGACGATACACCGGGATTCTCGGCCTGTTAACGATGCTCGGTTTGGCCTTCGCCTTTTCCACGAACCGCCGGGCGATTCGCCTCAAAACGGTGGCGTGGGGGCTGGGGCTGCAGTTTGCTTTTGCAGTTTTTGTGCTCAGATTTCCGCCCGGCCAGAAAGCGTTCCAAGTGGCCAAGGAGGCGGTGACTCGTCTATTGGGCTACTCCTATGCGGGATCACATTTCGTTTTCGGAGATCTCGCCAACCAAGGATCGCAACTGGGATACTTCGCCTTTGGGGTCCTGCCTACCGTCATTTTCATTGCCGCCTTCTTTGCCGTGCTCTACCACCTAGGGATCATGCAGATCATCATTCGGGTTTTCGCCTGGGTAATGACCCGAGTGATGGGTGCCAGCGGCGCGGAGTCTCTCAATGTTGCTGCCAGTATTTTTATGGGGCAGACGGAAGCCCCGTTAACGATCCGTCCATTCCTGCCAGATCTCACCCGATCCGAATTAATGACGGTGATGACCAGCGGCATGGCCCACGTTTCCGGGGGAATCATGGCGGCCTATATCGGCTACGGTATCGACGCCGGGCACTTGCTCAGCGCTGTCATCATGACAGCTCCCGGAACGCTGGTCATGGCGAAAATGCTTGTACCGGAAACCGAGCAAGCGAAGACGGCAGGAAGAGTTGTAATGAGCGCGGAGGAGGAAGAGGCTGAGAAGAAAGAAAACCTCATCGGCGCGATCGCGCGCGGTACCACCGATGGCCTGCACCTCGCGCTAAACATCGCAGCGATGCTTATCTCGTTCCTCGCGCTAATTGCGCTCGTGGACGGGATCTTCGGCGGCATTCACCACTGGATTGGGTGGTTTCCCGAAAGCCTAGAAAAGGTCCTTGGAGTGATCTTTGCTCCTATCGCATGGCTGATTGGAGTCCCGCGTCAGGACTGCTCCACCATCGGCTCTTTTCTCGGTACACGCATGGTGGCCAATGAACTGGTGGCTTACAAGATGCTGGGAGCGGCCCAGAAAGCACTCGATCCGCGCTCGTTTACAATCGCAACCTTCGCGCTCTGCGGTTTTGCTAATCTCAGTTCCATCGGAATTCAAATCGGCGGCATCGGGGCCCTGGCTCCGAACAAAAGAGGTGAATTGGCGCGGTTGGGGGTGCGCGCCATGCTCGCCGGGACGATGGCGAATCTCATGTCGGCCTCCATTGCCGGCATGCTGCTGTAAAATTCGTGTGCTCCAAATCCAAACCGAGGATCGTTCTACGTGAAGCGATGCGTTTCGCTGTCGATTTGTTTTGTGCTCGTCTGCTCTTTCGTCCATGCCATTACCCAGCCCCCTCAGCGAGTCATCATTGATACCGACCCGGGCATCGATGATGCGATGGCGATCCTGCTGGCCCTGAATTCGCCGGAATTGAAGGTCGAAGCTCTTACGGTAGTCCCAGGAAATGTGGAGGCGTCGCAGGGACTTGAAAATGCATTGGAATTGGCATCGCTCGCAGGCCGTTGTGATGTGCCAGTCGCGGGCGGAGCCCAGCACCCACTGAACCAGAAACTGATCACCGCTCAGTTCTGGCATGGCAAGAACGGCCTAGCCGGTGTGGAACTGCCTCCATCGAAGTGCAAGGCGGATTCGCGCTTCGGTCCTGATCTCATCATCGAAATGGTTCATAAGTACCCTCACGAGATCACGCTGATTCCCGTCGGTCCGCTTACGAACATTGCTCTGGCGATCTCGACGGATCCATCGATTGTCCCGCTGGTAAAAGACATTGTGATCATGGGCGGATCGATCTCCGGAGGTAACGTCAACGGAGCGGCGGAAGCAAACATCTATGGCGACCCCGAGGCCGCATCGATCGTTTTCAACGCAGGTTGGATCGTCACCATGATCGGTTCGGATGTCGGCGAGCGAACACTGATGACGCGCAAGCATCTGGCGCAGCTTCAGGCGCTGCATGGTCCGGAGAGCGACTTCATTTCTAAACTGGCGGATTTCTATTTGACGCGCTCGGAGAAGAGTGGGTACTCCGGGGCGGCGATGTACGATCCGCTAGCTGTCGCCACCGTGATCGATCCGAGGCTGGTAACGCTCAAGGAGATGCACGTCGATGTGGAGACGAAGGGCGAGTTTACGCGGGGTGAAACGATCGCGAACCGCATGGGCTCCAACGAAAATAACGTGCTGCATGGGGATCACTACGAAATCGAAGGCGTCGTCGATCTGAAGCCGAATGCGAAAGTTTGCCTTGCATCGGATGGAGACCGGTTCCTTCAGCTGTTCATCACCCGGATCAGGGGGAAATAGCATCCTGCGTCTTGCCGATGAGAAGCAGCATGCGCGGCCTGGAGTATCAGAACTTGATGCGCGCGTGGCGCTTCAGCCGTTTGCGCGCGCTACGAGCAGTATCGCGAAGGCATAAAAGACGAACATCAACGCGAGATAAACTTTTGCGCGTGACCCGGACCCGGCGAATTCTTTCCACGCCAGAACTCCCCACAGGGCGGCGACCATTGGCGCAGATTGCCCGATCGCGTAGGAAATCGCCTGTCCGGTCAGTTTCCCGGCGGTGAGATTGAAGACAGTTCCGAGTCCCCAGACGCCGCCGCCCAACAATCCCAGCAGGTGGCCGGAAGGAGGCCCGCTGAAAAATCCACTGAAACTGACCGGTTCTCCGACCAGTGGCTTCTTCATGAAATAGATATTCCAGATGAAACAGGAGAGCAGCGCCCCCAAGGTGAGAAATACTGCCGCGCTGTATGGGGTCAGAGGATGGTCGCCACGCGTCATGGCATAAGTCATGAAAGGGCTCCAGAGGCCCATCAGCGTTCCTGAGATCACGCAAAGAATAATGCTTCTGCGAGACGCGCCCCGTCCGGTGCGCGAGAGGTTTCCGTAAGCCTTGCCGTCGAGAATCACCGCGATTAGGGCGCACGCGACACCCGCCATCAGCAGCAGTGCGCTGCCCTTGGGTTGCAGTATGTAGTTCAACACCACTCCCACCACGAGGGCGATTCCGATCGACACCGGAAAAGCAACCGCCAGGCCCGCCATATCGATCGCAGCGACCAGGAGCAGATTGGCGAGATTGAAAATCGCACCACCGACCAGGGTAGAGACGATGTTCGAAGGGTCGGCCGCGCGAACATTCTCCAGGAAGCTGGAGGAATCTTGTCCGGTGCTGCCCATCGTGAGCGCAAGCACCAGAGAAATCAGAAAAATTCCGATGGCGTAATCCCAATAAAAAAGTTCGAAACGGTAGTTCTTGACTCCCTTGAAGGTATTTGCCCACGAACCCCAGCAGATGGCACTGGTAATCATCATCAGCAGCGCGATGGTGAGGCTTTGTGGCGTAAACATGCGTTTCCCCCCTGGAAAACGAGTAACTGTACTCTTCTTGCGTTAGAGCCACAAGTGCGTTCGTCTTCGCGCTGACTCGAGCGGCTCGCGTTGACACGTCCACCCTGCGCTACATAGACTCGGCCTTTCCCCAGATCCGGAGAAACGAGACGATGATGGCAAAGCGGCCTCGCATCGCAGTGGTCGGCAGTGCAAACATCGACCTGACAACCTTCGCAGATCGATTTCCAAAACCTGGAGAAACCATCTTCGGGCAGAAGTTCGATCTGGGATTTGGCGGCAAGGGTGCCAATCAGGCCGTGGCAGCGCGACTCTGCGGGGCCGATGTGTTCATGGTCGCGCGCGTGGGCAGTGATTTGTTCGGGCCGGCCACGATTGAGAACTTTCGCAAGCTGGGAATTGATCCTACTTATGTGAAGCAGGTTGAGGGACTTTCGAGCGGAGTCGCTCCTATCTTTGTCGAGCCCAACGGACAGAATCGGATTCTGGTCGTGAAAGGTGCTAACGATGCGATCAAGCCTGACGATGTGGATGGCGCCGCCGAGATGTTGAAATCTGTTGACTGTATCGTGCTGCAGTTCGAGATTCCGCTGGAGACGGTTTATTACACGATCAATTTTGCGCGCAAGCATGGAATCCGTTGCATCCTGAACCCCGCTCCGGCACAGGTCGTCGATATGGCAGCACTCAAAGACTTGGAATACTTCGTTCCCAACGAGAGCGAGGCCGAATCCATCACAGGGATGGCGGTGAAAACGCTGGAAGCCGCAAAGAAGTGCGCGGTGAAGCTCGTTGAGGACGGGATACGACGCGTCATCATCACCCTGGGAGCAAACGGATCCTTGTTGGCAACTCGCGAAGGTGCGGAGCATGTCCTGCCGTTTGCCGTCGAGAGCATCGACAGCACCGGCGCAGGAGACGCCTTCATCGGGAGCTTCGCCGTTTTTCTTGGGGAAGGTGTGCCGGAGAAAGAAGCGGTGCGACGCGCAAATTTGTATGCCGGATTATCGACGACGGGAGTCGGCACACAGAAATCGTTTTACGACCGCGCTGGCTTCGATGCGGAATGGTCGGCGCGCGCCTGAGAGCGGTTACCTTTGCAGTGTTTCTCCTTTCCCTGCCTTCTCTTCTGTAGTCCGGAACTTCGTTGGAACGTTTTTGCAAATGCGTCTGTGCAAAAAATGAAATATGCGATCTTCCGATGCTCTCACCCACCGCGAAACTTCTTGACTTACCCGTGATGGGCGATTTATAAGCCGTGTCTGCGGCTGGGGGCCTCCTAATTCGAAAGGAAGCGGGAGTGTCTTTTCTTTTTGGGGAGCAAGCCGTCGAAAGGGTGAGCGAAATGTCGAGCAAGAGGACGCTCTTAGCGGTGTCGTGTGTCGTCGTGACCCTGTTTATGCCGCTACTTCACGGTCAGGCCACCGGCAGTTTCTCGGGCACCATTTCCGACAAAGCTAACGCACTCATCTCGGGCGCCAGCGTGAGAATCACCTCGCAGAGCACAGCATTCATGCGTGAGGTGAAGACTGACGACACTGGTCACTACACCGTACCGTTGCTTCCCGCCGCGTTCTACACGATTCGCGTCGAAGCTCAGGGTTTCGCCGCCGCGGAACAGAGGGATATCCGGCTGCAGGTCGACGAACAGCGCGAACTGAATTTCACCCTCCAGCCCGCCTCAGTCAGTACGAGTGTGGAGGTGAATGCAGCTGAAGTCGCAGTGGAGACGACGTCTCCCACACTCGGTCAGGTCATCACCTCGGAAGAAGTCGCACAACTCCCTTTGAATGGGCGGAATTTTGTGCAATTGGCGACTCTTACTCCCGGTACGACTGCCGAGACCAGTCCGGTGAGCTTTTTCAACGGCGCAGCGAGCAGCGAAGCCTCAACCCGTGGTTCCTTCTCGCTTTCGGTCGGCGGATCGCGCGCTCAAGAAACCGACTGGATGCTGGACGGCAACGACAACAACCAACTGGATGAGGGCGGCATAGCCATCTTTTCGTCGATTGACGACATTCAGGAGTTTAAGGTGTTGACCTACAACTACTCGGCCGAATACGGGGAACGCGCCGGGCCGACGGTGTTGGTCACGACAAAATCAGGCAGTAATCAGTATCACGGCTCGTTGTTTGAGTTCTTCCGCAATACGAAGCTGAATGCGGCGAGCCGCTTCGCCACGAAACCTGAAAAATTCAACTTGAATCAGTTTGGCGGTTCGTTCGGCGGGCCAATCAAGAAAGGCAAGACGTTTTTCTTTCTAGACTATCAGGCCAAGATGCAGCGTCACGGCGTGATCTTCACCGGTTTCGTTCCCACAACTGGCATGACGACGCCCGACGCCAGTGGCAACTACGATTACACCGGTGCTCCCAGTGGCGCTCAACTCAAGAATCCCTTCGCAGGCACTAATTTCACCTGCCTGCCCGGCACCTCGACCCCCGAACCAGTGAATCTCGCCAATGGAAGCCAGGCGCCCGGGGGGACGGCGTGCAACATCATCCCATCTGCTCTGGTCAATCAGATTGGCGCGAAGGTAATCCAGCTGTATCCCACACCTGATGCGCCTGCAGGTGCGGTCGGCTACAACTATGTCAATGAGCCGGTGAGGAAACTGAATGAAGGCACCGCCGACATCCGCATTGACCACAACATCTCCAGCAAGGATTCTGTTTTTGCCCGCTTTAGCTACGATCAAGCAACAAACTTCATCCCCGGCGGTGCTCCGGGATGGGCAGAAACCAACGCCTTTGGCAGCAACCAGTTTATCGACAACCATGGTCGTAACGTGGTCCTTTCGGAGCAGCACGTCTTCTCTGCTAATATGATCAACCAGTTCACGGCTGGCTATAGCCGGATTTTCAACCACATCCTGTCTTTCCGGCCTGGCTCGTGTGAAGCGGCAAACATCGGCATTCCCGGCGCCAACCTGGGGTCCAAGTGCGATTCCATCACAGGTTACCCCGCGAGCTTGAACCAATCGACCAAGGACTGCGTCAGCTGCGGTATGACATCCTTCCTGATGTCCAGTTATATGTCTTTGGGCGATCGCGGATATGCGCCCTATCAGGGCGGAACAAATGTGTACTCGGTTTCCGACACTCTCGACTTGATTCGCGGCAAGCACAACATCCGGTTCGGAGCGACGTATCGCGCGAACCAGATGAATATCAGGAATAATGCGTTTCAAGATGGGTTTGCCGTAGAGGCCGGCCTGGCGACCGGCGACGACGTGGCTGACGTGTTGCTGGGCAGCTTTGGGGTTTTTGCCGCCCACGATCAGACGTTCTTGGGGGCCACGGTCGGCCGGCGCTTTAAAATGTTCCGCCCCTTTGTGCAGGACGACTGGCGGGTCACCAGCAATCTCACGCTAAATCTCGGAGTTGCCTGGGCTCTGGTCACTCCGGAATCGGAAATCGAGAATCGGCAATCGAACTTCGACATCTCGAACCTCAAGTGGTACGTGCCGAAGAATAGTCCTGGCCTGACCGGCTGCACCAACTGTGTCACGAGTAACGGCTATGCCGGTATCCAATTCGATAAGACGGCAATCGAGCCGCGCATAGGACTGGCTTGGAAGCCGATGGGAAGCGTTAAGACTGTGATTCGAGCCGGATACGCCATCTTCCACGATTCCGCTTGGAATCAGGGTGGACAGGGATTGTGGCAGAACCCGCCGTACTATGCCGAAGTCGACCCGCCCACATTCTTGTTCGGGTATGGTAGCGCAACTGGTTCGCTCTCGGGCGGCTTCCTCCTTGCTGCCAACTCGCCGTCTTCCACTAATGTGACGGGCGGTGCGGTTTACAGCTCCCCAGTGAATCCATCTTCGTACAGTGGAACGATTCAGTCGATGAATCGCAACTTCAAGCAAGGGATGGTTCAGCAGTACAACCTGAATATCCAGCATCAGTTGCCCGGAAATGTTGTGCTGACGGCAGGCTATGCGGGGTCAAAGAGCACCCACGTTCTGGTGAGCCAAGCCAATGAGAACCTGAATCAGCCGAGCGCCTGTCCGGGCGAGGCCCATGCAACCGCAGGTTACACGCTCGGTTGCGGCCTCGGAGATTTTCCCTATGCAGCTGCCTTCCAGAGCGTCGACAGCAACAACAGCGTCGGGACTGCTCGCTACGACTCACTTCAGATCAAGGCCGAGACGAAGAGCGTGCGCCACGGCATTTACGCTTTGTTGGGATACACCTGGTCGCGCACCTTCGACTCAGGGATGCCCGATGGCTTAGGTACCAATCCCGGAGCAACCTACTATCCCTTGCCCGGAACCGCAAAGCTCGATTGGGGCCTGTCGCAACTGAACCTCAACGACAGCTTCACCGCCAGCATTCTCTACGACTTGCCTTTCGGCAAAGGGAGGCATTTCGGCAGCAATTGGAGCGGGGCGACGAACGCGATCTTGGGGAACTGGCAGATGGATGTGATCGAGAGGATCACGTCCGGGTTTCCGCTGTTCGTGGTGGATAGCAGCAATCCATCTGGTGTGTTCTTCTCTTATAACGGAAACACCTATTCACGTCCCAATGAGGTCGGCGACCCCAATAAGCCCGGTCCCGAGGCTGGCGGGACCAACTGTCCGACGCAGATTCACACCTTTAAGAACTGGTTCAACCCCTGCGCCTTCGTCTCTGCTCAAACTGGCGAACTTGGCACGGCCGCGCGAGCACCCATTTATGGGCCTCGCTTTGTGAACACAGATTTCTCGGTGATCAAGGATTTCCCATTGACGTTCCGCGAGGGCATGAGTCTGCAATTCCGGGCGGAGTTCTTCAATCTGTTCAACCATCCGCAGCTCTATTTGCAAGGTGGCTCTGGAACTGGAGAGCAGGACATTAACTCGTCCGCTACCTTCGGCGTTGTGACGGGAACGGTGAATAATCCACGCCTCATTCAATTTGGATTGAAGCTGAAGTTCTAGGGCAAGGTCCTCACGACGTCTCCTGGGCAGGCTGGAGAAACTGGCCTGCCCAAGCTTTTTTCAACGAGCGGGTCCAGTTCAGGGAGCGATGAGAGTGCGGAAGACTTTTCTAACCGTATCGCTTTGCTTGGCGGTGGTTTCATTTGCCTCAGCTCAGCCCCGCCGCAAAGTCATCATCAACGAAGACTGCTCCGGCCCCGGCGGCAGCAACATGCAGACTGTGTTGCTGATGATCCAGTCGCCGCAGGTCGAAGTGCTCGGCATCACTGTAGTCAGCGGAGATCAGTGGCGCGATGAGGAAGTAGCTCATACAC
This sequence comes from uncultured Acidobacteriota bacterium, assembly GCA_963836945.1. Taxonomy (GTDB): domain Bacteria; phylum Acidobacteriota; class Terriglobia; order Terriglobales; family Acidobacteriaceae; genus Sulfotelmatobacter. Next base: position 171,431 of record CAWILL010000007.1, on the reverse strand, counting down.
TGCGGTTGCTCGAAATCATCGGGCGCAGCGATATTCCCGTTGTTCCAGGAGCGGCTTTTCCGCTGGTGCGCACGCGCGACGAGGCGCAGGCCCGGCAGCAGCGTTATGGCAAGGTCGCTTATGCAGGTGCGTGGGATGATCGCTGGTGGCATGAGGCGTCTGTCATTCCCCCACTTCCAGAAGGAGCGCCAACTGCCAAACCGTCGGACGAGGATGCGCCTCACTTCATCTTGCGCATGGTTCACAAGTATCCGCACGAAGTGACGATTTATGAAGGTGGGCCGATGACCAACCTCGCGCTTGCCATTTCCCTCGATCCGCAGCTTCCGGAGCTCGCCCAGGAACTCGTTTTTATGGGAGGTAGCCTCAGCCCGCGAAGTGACAATCCGGAGTTTCTGAACAATCCGCGCCACGAATTCAATTTCTGGTTCGATCCGGAAGCGGCCGCGATTGTTCTGCGCGCCCCTTGGAAGAAAATTGTCTGCACGCCGACAGACATCTCGGTGAAGACGCACATGACAGCCGCGATGGTGAAGCAAATCGAATCTGCTGCGACGCCTGTTGCCCGATACGTCGCACAATTCGCCATGCTGACCCCCGGAGCCGACATTATGTGGGACGAATTGGCCGCTGCCGCCTGGATCGATCCCAGCATCATCACTCGTACCGAGAGCCGTTATATGACCGTAGATCTGGATCGGGGCGCGAGCTATGGCAACACATTGACCTGGACTGCTGACGATAAACACCATCCCATCACGCAACGCGTCGAGATCCAGTTCGATCTCGATGCCGAGAAGTTTTACCGCATGTTCGTGGGCCTTCTGGCGGCGCCCCGTCTCACTGAACCCGGTGGCAGTGAACGGGGGAACGGCATACAATAATAAGAGGTTGCAACCGTTTCCATTTCCCAATATGCCTCCTATTCCAGACGATCTGAACAGCATAAAAGACGACATGATTGCCTTTATTGAAGGCCACGGCATGCGCCGCTTTCATGGTTTCGTGGACTACGAAGAGGTGCAATGCGTCATGTGGGAGATGGGGGACAATCCCGACGGCTGGAAGGATTTTGTTGAGTTGGCCAAGGCGGCGAGTGCGCCTTTCCTCACGATGCACTCCTGGGTGCTTGAACGCACCGAACTTGATGAGATGGTGCAGCGCTTGTCTAGTTCGGAGTTCACCGATAGCGACGATGTCGAGGACGCCCGCTGGCTCCGGGCCCACGTCGGTAAGGTTGGGTACCTGCAGCTCGGCTGGGCGTACCAGGGATCGATGTTTCTATGTGAGCTCAGCACAGAGTGGTACGACCGTTACCAGCGTCTGCTCGAAGTGTCCGACGAATTCGGTGGGCTGACCATGGACGAGCCCGATCAGGACGAAGAAAACTAGCCAGGTATGTGAAACGGTTTATGTGGGACAGCCGCCCTCGGCCGTCCGCGGAGCTACGCTCCGCCGTTTCTGCTGGTGCTTATCCACACCCTCTGATGGAGTAAACTGCCCCATCATCATGCAGTGGATCCCAAAGCCAACGGACCAGAGCCTGGTCGATCCTCTGCTCACTTGCCTTCATGGTGATCCTGCGTTCCGTGGCACGGCCGTCGCGCGGTCGGCGTCGATTCTTGCGCCGCTTCTTGTCCGGCGTGGCATTGCGAACGGCGAAGAGGCGCAACGCTTTCTCGCCCCCTCGCTCGCCCATCTCCAGGCGCCTGAGAAGATGGCCGGGTTGAGTGCCGCGGTCGACCGCATCGACGCAGCCATCGAACGCAAAGAGTCCATCCTCATCTACGGAGACTACGACGTCGACGGCACGATGGCGGTGATCATTTTGAAGACTGCCATCGAACTTTGTGGTGGCACTGCCGACTTTCACGTTCCCCACCGCATCCGCGAAGGCTACGACATGCGCGATGACGTGATCGAGCGAGCCGCTGCAGCGGGAATACATCTGATCATCAGCGTAGACATGGGCATCCGCGCGTTCGGACCCGCGGAAACGGCGCACCGCCTCGGCGTGGACCTCATCGTCACTGACCATCACTTGCCGGGTCACGACGGAGTGCCGAAAGCGCTCGCCGTGATTAACCCGAATCAGAGCGGATGTGAGTACCCCTACAAGCAGCTCTGTGGTGCCGGCGTGGCATTCAAACTCGCGCAGGGACTCATGCAGCGCAGACTTCAATCGAGAGATCAGAACAAGTTGCTGCTCTCGTTCATGAAGGTTGTGGCCATCGCGACCATTGCTGATGCTGTGCCATTGACGGGAGAGAATCGCGTTTTCGCCTCATTGGGGCTCGATGCTTTGCGCAGGGCGGTGAATCCCGGTCTTAGGGCGCTACTGGAAGCGGCACAGATCTCGGCGAATCGCTCGCCGTCTTCGGGGGAAGTAGGGTTCCGCATCGCGCCCCGCATCAATGCCGCCGGACGCATGGATGTTGCCCGTGACGTCATCGAACTGTTCAGCGTCAAGGATCCAGCGCGGGCACGCGAGCTCGCTGCGAAACTCGACCGGCTCAATACCGATCGCCAGGAAGAAGAACGAAGAATCCTGAAATCCGTGGAAGAGCGGTTCGCAAGCAATGCAGCTTTGTGCGATTCCTACTGCATTGTCGTTGATGGGGACGGCTGGCATCGCGGTGTCATCGGCATCACCGCCACCCGCATCGTCGAGCGTTACAACCGTCCTACGGTCGTGATCTCGCGTGAAGGGGATGAGGCTTTCGGCTCCGGGCGCTCGATTCGTTCATTCCACTTGCTCGAAGCTCTGGAGTCCTGCGGAGCTCTGTTCTCCCGTTATGGCGGCCACGCCCACGCCTGCGGATTCGCCATGCCCGTTGGGAATGTCGCCGAGTTGCGGACGCGATTAGACGAGTTCGCGCGGTCCCGGCTTACGCTGGCGGATTTCGACCCTGTCCTTGAACTCGACGCTGAACTGAGCCTTGCCGACGTTACGCCGGAGCTTTATCGAGCGCTGGAGATGCTGGAACCCTACGGCATGTCGAATCCGGAGCCGGTATTCGCCACGCGTGGGGCGCAACTCGTTGCTCCTCCGAAGATTCTCAAGGAGAAACACGTCAAGCTGAAACTCAGAGCAGGACAGCTTCCGAGACCCGAAGAGTCGTCGGAACTTTCTGCCGGTGCGATCCTGGCGACGCCCCGCTGCCATCCAGATGGTGCAGCCATCCGTCGCAACGAACGAGGAGCAGCCGTCGCCGAAGTTCAAGGGAATTCATTGAGAACCGAGTTCCGTTCGAAAATCGCCTTCGACGCCTTAGGCTGGCATATGGCCGAGCGCCTTCAACAGTCGCCCCTGCTGGCTGGAGATTCCGTCGACATCGCATTCACGATTGGACAGAACGACCATCCCGCATACGGCGGGATAGAGCTCTCTTTACGAGACTTGAAGAGCTGTACTACCACAAGTGGTAATGCCCATCCCGCTGCGCCATCTCCACGTTAACGCCAAACAGTCCGGCCAGGCGCTCCACCTGCAGAATCTCTTCTTTGGGCCCATCCGCGACAATCTTGCCTCGGCTCATCAGCACCACCCGCTGAATCTCGGGAACGATGTCGGCAAGTTCATGCGTCACCAAGATGATTGCGGTCCCTGAATGGGCGAGTGCGCTCATGGTGTGGCGCACTTTCTGTTGTGCGGCCAGATCAAGTGAATTACACGGTTCGTCGAACAGCAGAGCCCGCGGTTTGTGCACCAGCGCCCGCGCGATCAGCACTCGTCTTGCCTCGCCCGACGACATCTCGGAAACGGGTCGATCCCCCAGATGCGAAATCTTCAGTTCGGCGAGCGCCGCCTCCGCCATTTCCAGTTGTTTGCGATCCAGCGTGTGGTTCGGATAAATCGCTGTACTGCTGAAGAAGCCTGAAAGCACCACATCGCGCCCGCAAGCGTCTCCGGTGCAGGAAAGCATCAGGTCATTCGAGACCATCCCCAGCAGCGAGCGCAGCGAGAACACATCCCACGAGTCCCGGCCGAGGATCGATGTCGACGACTCGGGTTGTGCCAGCGGATAGCACTCCCGAGTGATGGTCTTGATGAGCGTCGACTTGCCGCAGCCATTTGGCCCGAGGATGGCAACGTGCTCGTCGGCCCCGATGCGCAAGTTGAAATCATCCAGGGCGATCTTCTGCCCACGCATGACGCGTAGGTTGCGGAAATCCAGCAGCGGCGGAATGAGTCCGTTTTCCATGGGCAGGTCCAAGGTATCAAAAGCTGACAACTGAGAACTGTTCTACACTGAATCTGGATGCCGCTCCCCGTTTACCGCTTACGACGCTTGCTGGCTGCGATCGCGATTTTGTTAACGCTCTCCGTGGCAGGAATGTACTTTTATGCCCGGTCCAAGGCGATAAACGCGGTGAAAAAAATTCCCGCAAAAATTGGTATCGGCATCAAGCAGACAGCTGAGGGCTTTCAATTTTCGAAGTCGGACGGAAAACGCACGCTGTTCACGGTCCAGGCCAGCAACCTCAAAGAGTTCAAGCTGAACGGCAATGCCGAACTACACAATGTCTCGATTGTGCTTTACGGGCGCGACTCCTCGCGATTCGACCAAATCTATGGCGACGATTTTGCCTACAACCAGAAGACCGGAGACGTCACGGCTAAGGGGGAAGTCCAGATCGACCTCGTTGCGAACCCGGCGGGTCTGGAGAGCCCAGACCAGTCCGCTCCCAAAGACCTCAAGAACCCGATCCATCTCAAAACGCGCGATCTCGTATTCAACAAAGACTCAGGGAATGCCTGGACGGATGCTCGCGTGGAATTCCGCACACCGCAGGCTAGCGGCTGGGCCGTCGGGGTCAAGTATGCCGGCAAGAGCAACACCCTCACCCTCGCATCGCAGATTCATATCGAAGTGAGCGGGCCGAAGGCCACCATCATCGATGCGAAGCACGGGGTCATTACAAACGATCCCCGGCAGATTGTGCTCGAAGACCCGCGACTGTCACGCCGCAGCGGCACGGTGCGGGCGAACGAAGCCACGTTTTATCTGGGGCGAGAAAACCACGTGGACCGGGTTCTAGCGACGGGAGATGTCACCACAGCAATGCGCACGGTAAATTCCGGAGCAGCTGGTGGGGGAAAATCAACCGAGATCCACGGCCGATCCGATGAGGCGGATTTCTTGCTGCCGGGCGGTCAAGACCTGCTGCGCACGGCGACTCTCAGTGGTAAGGTCTACTTCGAACAAGTTGGAGCCGAGGACCTTCAGGGCGAAGCTGGCCGTGTGATTTTCGATTTCGCCGGCGAAAACGAACTCCAGAAAGTTCATGCAGTCGAAGGCGCACACCTATCCCAGAAGGTGGTCAAAGCCAGGTCTGGGGACAAAAATAATAGTCCGCAAAACTTTGACCTGACAGCGCCCGTGATTGACTTCACGGTTGCAAATGGCCGTGTCCTGAAGCAGGCGGTGACATGGGGAGCGGCCCGCATCACTCTCACCCAGGCACAACACTCCAATCCGGCCGCAGCGCAGCCAGACCAGCAGACCGTGGTCACCGCCGGCAAATTTCTTGCCGACTTCAAGACATCCGATGGCAAGAACCATCTGACTTCGGTTCGCGGTGCACCTGAAGTGCGGATTGCCAACTCCGTTCAGGGCGAGCCCGATCGGGTTAGCACCAGCGACTCAGTCGACGCCGCATTCTTTCCGCAGGGCGGCATTGAGTCGATCACGCAGAAGGGCAACGTCACTTATTCCGACAACCAACCGGCAGAGAAGCGCGTGCAGGCGTGGGCGAACGCTGGTCGCTATACTCCGGTGGATCGCATCCTTGTCCTGACGGGCAGCCCACGCGTGGCGAATGGCGGCATGGCCACAACCGCCGACGCCATCCGGATCAACCGCGCCACCGGCGAAGCTCTGGCCGAAGGAGACGTGAAGAGCACCTACAGCGAACTAAAGGAACAACCGGACGGAGCGCTACTGGCTGCTTCTTCCCCAATTCATGTCACCGCCCACAGAATGACTGCGAATAATTCGCCACCAGCACTGGCTACGTACACGGGGAGCGCTCGGCTGTGGCAAGACGCCAATGTGATTGAGGCTCCTTCAATCCAATTCGATCGTGATCATCGGTCTGTGGTTGCAGAAGGCACCTCCGCCAAGCCCGCCCAAACCGTCCTCGTTCAGATCGAAAAGCCAGCAACGAGTAAGCCCGATACCCAACCAGCCGCAAAGACTTTGTCGCTCGGCCGATCCAGCCCTATTACCATCACCGCAAAACGGCTCACCTACGTCGACTCGGACCGGAAAGTGCATTACGAGGGTGGCGTGCTCGCACGAGGAGCGGATTTTACTGCATCTTCGAGAACAGCCGACGTCTACCTGTTGCCGCATAGCCAAACGGCAGGCAAACAAGCGCTTTCGGCCCCGGGAAGGCTGGACCGCATGGTGGCGGAAGGAGAGGTCGTAATTCAGCAGACCAATCGTCGTGCCCAAGGCCAGACCCTCACCTACACGGCGGCTGACGATAAGTTCGTTCTTACCGGCGGCCCTCCTAGCATTTTTGATGCCGAACAAGGCAAGATTACCGGGGTTTCGTTGACTTTCTTTAGACGCGATGATAGGGTGCTCGTAGAAGGTGAAGGAAGTACTCCTGTGGTAACGACGACGCGAGTGGCACGATAATTGCCTACCTTCTTGGCACGATAAATGCGTATCCTGGCCACCCAAGAAATCAGTAAGTCCTATCGTGGCCGTAGCGTTGTAAATGGGGTAAGCCTGCAAGTCCATCAGGGCGAAGTGGTTGGATTGCTAGGACCGAACGGCGCAGGCAAGACCACCACGTTTTACGCCATCGTTGGCCTGATCCCCCCTGACTCTGGTCGCGTGCTGTACGACGGCCAGGACATCACCGACGTTCCCATGTATCTGCGGGCGCGTCAGTATGGCATCAGCTATCTCCCGCAAGAAGCATCGGTTTTTCGCAAGTTAACCGTGGAAGAGAACATCCTCGCGGTATTGGAAGCTCAGCCGATTTCCTGGCACGAGCGCCGCGAGAAGATGGAAAAGTTCATCGACGAACTGGGACTGGAGCATATTCGCCAAAACCGCGGATATGCGCTGTCGGGTGGGGAGCGCCGCCGCGTGGAAATTGCCCGGTGCCTGTGCATCAGCCCCACGTTCATTTTGCTGGATGAGCCTTTCTCGGGGATTGACCCGATTGCCGTCCTCGACTTGCAGAAGATTATTAGTAGCCTGCGAGCCAGCGGCATCGGAGTGCTGATCACCGATCACAACGTGCGCGAAACGCTTTCGGTAACGGATCGAGCGTACATCATTGATGACGGCCGTATTTTCCGGCAGGGACAGCCGGAGCAGTTGGCCGGCGATCCGGAAGTCAGAAGGGTGTACCTGGGCGAGAGTTTTTCGCTGGTGTGAAATTGTTTTTGTCATTCCGAACCGGCGCTCTTTGCCGGTGAGGAATCTGCTGTTCTGCAGGCGCGAGCAGATTCCTCGCTTTGCTCGGAATGACAATGTAGGAATTGATGACAACGCAAGAGTTAGGCTAAAACGTCGAACACATGGTCCTGCTTCAGCACAAACTTAGCGTAAAGCTCTCGCAGCGCCAGATCCTCACTCCGGGCCTGGTGCAGATGGTCTCTGTCCTCGCGCTCAATAAACTTGAGCTGAAGGACATGATCAATAGCGAGATGGTCGAGAACCCTGTGCTGGAGGAGTTGGAAGATTCGGTGCCTATTCTCGATGAAGTTGGCAAGAAAGAAGAGGATCGCGAGCGCGCTGCTGCCGCGACTAGCGAAGAAAGTCCGATCACTGCAGAAAAGAAAGATCCCTTCGAAGAAATCGACTTCGGTTCGTTCTTTCAGGATTATCTCGATCCCGGATACCGTACGCACAGCGAGATGGAGGATATCGAGCGGCCCTCGTTCGAGAATTTTCTTTCCAAGCCGAGCAATCTGACAGATCACCTTTCCTGGCAACTGGGGGCTCTCAGTCTGACTCCGGCAGTGCGTGAGGCCTCAGACCTGATCGTGGGCAACCTCAATGAGGACGGATACCTCATCGCCAGCGATGAGGAATTACTCGGAATTGCGCCTCCGGCGCCGCCAGAGGCTGATGCCGAAGCTGCAAGAAATATCGCGAACGAAGTACAGGCACTCGGCATAGCTGACACCACGGCGGCTGTTGATGGTGAGGAACCGGCGACAAGGTCGGAAACTTCTGATTTTCCGGATGATCCGCAAGTTGCGCCCTTACCGGTTGAAGAAGTATCGACCACTGCAGAATCGCAATCGATCGCTTCGGGAAACGCTGCGGCGGCAGTTGCTCCGGCGCCGGAGCCGGCCGCGAGAGTTACATACAAGCCAAAGTTCAGTGCTGCCGATCTGCAAGAAGCCCTACAAGTCGTTCAACAGCTGGATCCCCCCGGAGTCGCCTGCCGCGATCTGCGCCAATGTCTCCTGAACCAGCTTCGTTTCCATCAGGTGCAGTTGGAACAGCGGAAGAACGGAAACGGAACGGCTCAGGTTTTGCAGGATGCCATGGCGGTTGTCGATCAGCATCTTCGTGGACTGCAGAACAAGCAGCATAAGGAGATCGCCAAGGCCATCGGCCGACCCATCGAGGCGGTGCAGACGGCACTCGACTATATCCGCACCCTCGATCCTCGGCCCGGCCTGCGCTACAACATAGTTCAAGCGCGCCTGATCGAGCCTGACGTTGCCTTTATAAAACACGGCGATGAGTGGCTGGTGATCATGAATGACGAGGACCTGCCGCAACTCCGGCTCAATCCCGCGTACAAGAAGCTCGTTACCCGTGACGGAACGAACGACAAGAACACGCGCGATTACGTCAAAGAGCGCTACAAGAGCGCGATCCAACTCATCAAGAACATCGAGCAGCGCAAACAAACCATCACCAAGGTCTGTTATTCGATTGTCGCCCGCCAGCAGGAGTTCCTCGAAAAAGGGATCGATCAACTCAAACCGATGATGATCAAGGAGGTGGCCGAAGAAATTGGCGTGCATCCTTCGACGGTAAGCCGTGCCGTGGCCAACAAATACGCCCACACACCGCAGGGCGTGTTCGAGTTGCGGTATTTCTTCAGCGAGAGCGTGCAGGGCCCGGAGGGCGGCGGCACCTCGCTGCTGATCCTCAAGCGCCGAGTGAAAAAGCTCATCGAGGAAGAAGACCCCAGCCGTCCGTTGACCGACGAACAGATCACCCGCATCCTGCAGTCCCAAGGTATTCAGGTGACGCGCCGCACGGTGGCCAAATACCGCGAAGACATGCGCATCCCGAGCACACACCAGCGCCGGGTAAAAAAATAGTGTCGTTCGTCGATGGTCGTTAGCAAACCCACTGCAGACCGACGACCAACGACCCGATGCAGTGCCCAATTTATCTCGACACGAATTTCTTAGGAGGGGCGCTCATGAACGTGGAGTACACGGGAAGACAGTACGTAGTCACCAACGCCATCCGCAAAGAAGTTGAAACCGGCCTAACGAAAATCCGCAAAATTCTAGGCGACAAATTCGAAACCAAGGTGATCTTGGCGGTCGAGAAACACCGCCACAAAGCCGAAATCACAATCAACCCGCGTAATGGACCGCTGGTCGGCTTGGCCCAGGCAAAGGATATGATGATCGCGGTCAATGAAGCTCTGGATCATCTGGAAAAGCAGGCGATCAAGCACAAAACGAAGTGGCAGGCCAAGAAACGCTCCGCCCGTAAGACTGAAGAAACCAAGAAGTGGAACGGGCACTCGGTCGAGGAAGAACTGCAGACTAGGGTTGGGCTGTCTGAGAAGACGGCCGTTCCGGTCATGGTCCACAAATATCCTGCGGTTGCAAAGACAACCGAGGTTCACCTCGTCCGCTCCGACGACGCGGTTGCCATGCGCCCCATGACGCTCGAAGAAGCAATCAAAGAAGCTCATTTCAAAGATCGAGACTTATTTATCTTCCGCGATCCCAAGGGCAAAGTGATGGTCCTGCACCGCGCCAAAGACGGCAAGATGCAGTTGATTGAAGTCCCGTAGCCAGATCGATTTCGGACCTTCAGAGTACCCCACCCTTGTTGCAGCTTTTGGCGACAGGGTGGGGATTTTGACTTTCACGGCACTTACTATTCAAAATACCCCCTCTGCCTAACCGGATTCACGCACTCTCCTCCGCGCAGTGCGCCTAGAAAGGCTTGGTCTCGAGCAAAGTAAGTTTCTCAGTCGTGCCCGCCATCCCCTGGCCATCAACGCTATTGATACGTTTTAATAGAGCCTTTCATGATGTTAGAATCCGCCCTCGAGGGAGATTGTTCCATGCGCATCCATTCCCGCCTTCCATTGTTTATGGCAATGTTCGCATCGTTGTGTTTGGCGTTGAGTTTGCCGCACGCCCACGCTCAAGCCGCATCGCCGAAGCTCTCGGTTCACTGGGAGGAACTCACCGCCTCGGATTTTCGGGAAGGTATTCACCGCTCTGCCGGAGTCTGCCTTCTTCCCTTCGGAATTCTCGAGAAGCATGGCCCGCATCTCCCGCTCGGCACCGACCTGCTCGACGTGCGCTATGCCGCACTCCATGCCGCTGAGCAGGAATACGCGGTCGTGTTCCCGGAATACTATTTTGGTCAGATCGCAGAAGCCAAGCACGAACCGGGAACCATGGCGTACAGCCGAGGCATTCAACTGGCCCTGCTGCAGGAGACCACCGACGAGATGGCCCGCAATGGTTGCAAGAAGATTCTGATCGTCAACGGCCACGGCGGGAACGACAGCCTGCTTCCTTATTTTGCGCAAACTCAACTCGATAAGCCGCATGACTATGTCGTCTACGTTTTCGACGAACGCACTCCGCAACACGGAGGTCCGCCAAAGAAAACCAAGATCGACATGCACGCCGGGGAGAGCGAGACCTCGAAGATCATGATCTCGCATCCCGAGCTGGTGCATCCCGAACGCGCCACCAGCGAATCCGGCGCCGATCAGGCCCGTCAGAAAATTCCCGAGGACATTTATACCGGCATCTGGTGGTATACGCGTTTTCCGTTCCACTATTCCGGCGAGGGCGCAGCCGCCACCAAAGAACTGGGCGAATATCAGATGAAATGGTGGATCGATTCGGTGGTGAAAGCGATTCAACAGGTCAAGGCGGACGACGTCAGCCTGAAACTGCAGAAAGAGTTTTACGAGAAGAGCACGCACCCGCTAGACACACAACCGTAGAGAGGCAACATGCAGGTGTGTTTCGCGGAGAACAGTCTCACGAAGCCCCGTATTTGCCGATTAGCATGCCGGTAATGAACACCAGCGCTCCGCCCAGGCCTACTTGCAGTGCGGCGGAGACCCAGGGAGTATCCATGTAGCGCTTGCGAACCCAAGTGATCGTTGCTAGTTCTGCCAACACTACAATCCCAGCAGCCCAAAGTGCCATCGTGAAGTCGCGCAAGAGAAATGGCAGCGTGTGCCCGATGCCCCCCACGGTAGTCATCGCGCCGCAGATCAGACCACGCACCCAGGGATGTCCGCGGCCTGTCAGACTCCCGTCGTCCGACAATGCTTCGGCAAATCCCATGCTGATGCCCGCTCCAACCGACGCGGCCAACCCTACGAGGAATGCGTCCCAGCTCTTGTGTGTCGCGAGGGCTGCGGCGAACACCGGAGCCAGCGTCGAAACCGAACCGTCCATCAATCCCGCAAGACCTGGCTGGACGATCTGCAGCACGAACAGCCGCCGCTGCGCTACCTCCTCGTCGGCTTTCACATTCGCCGGCAGCTTCTGCTTGTCCAGTTCCTGCGCGCGATTTTCGTGTTCCCGCTCTTCCGTAGCGAGATCATCCAGCAACTGGCGGATGCTGGCATCCTGTGTGCGGGCTGCCGCCTTCTCATAAAAACGGCGCGTCTCGACCTCCATCGTCGAGGCCTCTTTGCGCACCGCCTCAATCCGCAGCGGACGCACCAGCCACAGTGCCGGACGCTCAACAAATCCGCGCACATCCTGCCGCCGGATCAGAGGAATATGGTCGCCGAACTTCTTTTGATAGAGCTCCAGCAGCCTGCGTCGATGCCCGGACTCCTCTTCGCGCATGCCTTCAAACATTGACGCCGTCGCGGGATAATCCTGCCGCAATCCCTCAGCAAAATCGGCGTAGACCCGCTCGTCTTCCTCCTCCAGCGCGATCGCTAGAGCCAGAACTTCCCGTTCAGTGAGTTCTTCGAACTTTTTCATGAGGGGATAGATTACCTGCCAGAGCGGGGCTGACACAATCTGGATTTGTTCTTTTCGGCCCTGCCCCGATTCAGCGGTATCTCAGTTGGCAATTGCACCGGCAGCCGCGATCGCGGGTTCGATGCTAGTATCCAGTTCATGAAGGCGCGCAAGTCTCCTGGCCGGAGCTTGAAGAACTCAGGAAAGAGCAGCAAGCCCTCCGTGCGCGAACGACACTCGCCCGAACTGGTCATCATCACGGGCATGAGCGGGTCAGGGAAGGCCTCAGTCCTTAAAGCTTTCGAAGATCTCGGCTATTACTGCGTTGACAACCTGCCAGTCGAACTGATTCCCCGTTTCGCCGAGTTGGCTGTCCGGTCACGCGACACGCGCCGCACCGCCCTCGTGGTTGATGTTCGCGAAGGCGGCAAGCTGGGAAAGTTGCCGGAGATTTTGAAATCCGTCCGCCGCATGATCCCGACAAAGGTCGTCTTCCTGGAAGCCTCCGACGCGGTGTTACTGCGCCGTTTTAGCGAGACACGACGTCCGCATCCCCTGGGGACGGATGCGCCGGTGAAATCGGCATTGAAAGCCGAGCGGCGTCATTTAAACGTCATCCGCCGCCTCGCTGACTTTGTCATCGACACCTCAAAGTTCAACGTTCACGAACTGCGGGCACACATCAACGAGGGTTTCCTCGAGCAATTGTCCGAGAAGAGCATCCTCGTCTCCTCGGTCAGCTTTGGCTTTCGCAACGGCGTGCCTGAGGATGCCGACTTAGTGTTCGACGTTCGGTTCCTCCCCAATCCTCACTTTGTTCCTGAGTTTCGCCCTTTGACCGGACGTCATCCGCGAGTCGCCAAGTACATTCGCTCATTTCCTCAGACGCAGGAATTCATTACGCGCATTTCGGATCTGCTGGTGTACCTGCTGCCGCACTACATTCGTGAAGGCAAGAGTTATCTGACGATCGCTTTTGGCTGCACCGGCGGGCAGCACCGCTCGGTCATGATGGCCGAAGAAGTCGGAAAGCATATGCGCCGCGCCGGATACCGCGTCAAAATCGTGCATCGGGACAGCCCTAAATAACAGCGAGCAGTCCGATGACCAAGCCTCCCTATCCCATCCCTTCCGAACCGATGATGAATGCATGGCTGGAGGACGTCTTTTGAATCCGAGGCGGACATTTGCGGGCGCACCGGGAACGCCATTCTCGGCCTGCCCGGCTAAAGTAAAATAAGACCTTGTACCAATCCCCGACTTCACCCGTAGGACGCTATTACGATCTCACCCACGCAGGAGCCCTATGCGGCAACTGATGCGGCTCGTCCGCTACGCGCTGCCCCACTGGTGGGAGATCCTCGCATCTGTGCTGTTGATGGCTGCCGTTGGCGCGCTTGATGCCTTTAAGTACCTGCTGGTTCGTCCGATTTTTGACCGTGTACTTAATCCCTCGACCGGCTCCCAAGGAATTCAGCTGTTCAGTATTCCGCACACGCACTATTCCCTGTACCTGCAGCAGTTGGTTCCATCTAATTTCACCGATGCGTGGAAAATTGTGGCCTTTGCCCTGGTCGCATCAACCGTTCTCAAGGGCATTTGCGATTACGCTGGAACCTACCTGGTGAATCATGCTGGTTTCGGGATGATTACCGATCTCCGCGATGATCTCTATAACGCGATCCTCAGGCGCTCCGCAGCATTCTTTTCCCAGCACACGACTGGGACGCTGCTATCGACGATCATCAATGACATTGAGCGCGTGCAGTACGCCATGTCCACCGTGTTGTCCGAAGCGCTACAGCAGTTCTTTACATTCGTCTTTGTGGCAGGCGTCGTCATTGTCTTGGGCGGAAGTCTCTCATGGATCCTCCTGCTGTTTGTGCCCATCATTATCTACTCCTCCCGAAAAATTGGTTCCCGCGTGCGCAAAACCACGCGCCACGGCCAGGACAAGTTGGCGGAGATTCAGAACATTCTGCACGAGACCATCACCGGCAACCGCATCGTGAAGGCATTCAACACGGAGAACTGGGAGATCTCCCGCTTCCGCAACGCGGCCAGGCGGTTGTTCCGTGCCAATCTGCGTTCCGTTGCGGCGGCCGCCATCAGTTCGCCGCTGATGGACATTTTCGGCATGGTGGGGGTCGCCCTTCTGCTGCTTTTTGGCCGCGAGCAAATCAAAGACGGCCGCATGACACCCGGCATCTTCGTAGCTTTCATCACCGCCGTCTTCAGCCTTTACAATCCGGTCCGTAAGTTTGCTCTGTTCAACAACAATTTTCAGCAAGCTCTGGGCGCGTCGTCAGAAATCTTCAAGTTCATGGACATTGAAGACGACGTCAGGGAGAAGCCCCGAGCCAAGGTGCTCCCAAGATTCTGTTCAAGTGTTCGTTTCGAGAACGTCCACTTCGCATATCCACACGAGGAGAACGGCGAGGGCTACCGCGATGCCCTGCGCAACATCAACCTGGAAGTGAAACGCGGAGAGATTCTCGCCATTGTCGGTTCCAGCGGCGCCGGCAAGAGCACCCTCGTTCACCTCATCCCCCGTTTCTTTGATGTGACTGCCGGAGGCCTACTCATCGATGGTATTGATGTGCGTGACGTGACTCTAGCCTCGTTGCGGGAACAAGTCGGAATCGTCACCCAGGAGACTGTTCTCTTTAACGACACCGTGCGCAACAACATTGCCTACGGGCAACCCCATGTTGCGTTGAAGGAGGTTGAAGCTGCGGCACGCGCCGCTTTGGCTCACGACTTCATTTCAGCGCTTCCGGGGGGGTACGATACGGTTATCGGAGAGCGCGGCGTGCGGCTCTCCGGGGGCGAGCGCCAGCGTCTGGCCATAGCTCGGGCGCTGCTGAAGAACGCTCCTGTGCTGATTCTCGACGAAGCTACGTCCGCGCTTGACAGTGAATCGGAATCGCTGGTGCAATCGGCCCTGCATAATCTGATGAGCGGGCGCACGGTGTTTGTGATCGCTCATCGGCTGTCGACGGTTCGCCGCGCCGACCGTATCGTTGTGATCGACAATGGCACGATTTCAGAAATCGGCGCGCATGAGGATTTGATGAAGAAGCTGGGTACTTATCGCCGGCTTTATGATCTGCAGTTCACCGATGCGGAGGTCCCCAAAGCTGCCGCAGAATCGTAATACCCAAGCCCCTATGCCCATACGTTCGATGACAGGTTTCGCACAAGTCAAAGGTGAAGTGCAGCAGAACAGCGCGCTAGCGTCTGCTCCTGATAGCACGCAGTCCAACGGAAGGGTTGGCTTCACGCTCTCACTGAAATCGGTGAACCATCGTTTCCTTGACCTACACTTTCGGCTGCCCTCCGGCACGGATTCTCTGGAGATGCGGCTTCGACGCTTGCTCAAAGAAAACGTCGCGCGCGGACATCTCGAAGTCTCCTTGAGTCTGGACCGCTCGAGCAACGAAACGTTTTCGCTGAATCGCGAACTGGTGAGTGGATACATTGCAGCGTTTCGCGCTGCCGCTGCGGAATTTTCTCTCGCCACGGAACCCGACTTGAATGCCGTTCTGCGTATTCCAGGTGCGATGGATTCAGCCGCGGACGCTGCCGATGGCGAGATCGAGACGGCAGTCATGGCCAAAGTCGGAGAAGCAATCGATCGCTTGAACCGGATGCGCGAAGAAGAGGGCCGAGGCATCGTTCGCGAGTTGCGTCAACGCATGACCCACCTTCAGGAGGCAGCCGGTAGCGTGCAGCAGCACCGCCGCGCCGTACTGCACAACTACACAGAGAGACTCCAATCCCGCCTTCAGGAATTGCTGGGTTCCACGGTGGATCGCGAGCGTGTGCTGCAAGAAGCCGCCCTCCTGGTGGATCGCAGCGACATCCAGGAAGAAATTGTGCGGCTGGAAAACCACGTTCAACATTTCCTGGGATTGCTGGATGAAGGCGGTGAAATCGGCAAGAAACTGGATTTCCTGCTGCAGGAGATGAATCGCGAAGCCAACACTCTACTTTCGAAGACTTCCGGACTGGCCGGAGAAGCGCTTAACATTACGGAAGCAGGCTTGGCTATGAAAGCGGAAATCGAAAAATCCCGTGAGCAGGTACAAAACCTGGAATGAGTCCATCGCAAAAGCCGCTCGTCTTCATCATCTCCGCCCCCTCAGGTTCGGGAAAATCAACCCTCACGAACGAACTGCTTAAGCTGGTTCCGAATCTCGAATTTTCCATCTCTTACACGACGCGCCCTCTTCGTGGCAGCGAGCAGAACGGCAAGCACTACCACTTCATCACGGTCGACGAATTTAACCGGATGATTACAGCGGGTGAATTTCTTGAATATGCCAATGTCCACGGGAACTGTTACGGAACTGCCCGCGAATTTCTGCGGCAAGCCGGACGCAAGGGCAACGACCTGCTGCTCGATATCGATGTGCAGGGAGCAGCCCAAATCAAGCGTAGTCTCACGGACTCGATCAGCATCTTTGTCCTTCCG
This sequence comes from uncultured Acidobacteriota bacterium, assembly GCA_963836945.1. Classification (GTDB taxonomy): domain Bacteria; phylum Acidobacteriota; class Terriglobia; order Terriglobales; family Acidobacteriaceae; genus Sulfotelmatobacter. The sequence continues at coordinate 154,764 of CAWILL010000007.1, read as the reverse complement.
CCCGATCGCAAGACGCTGGAGTGGAGGCTCCGGAACCGCAGCGAGGATTCCGAGGACGTCATCCAGCGACGCCTGCTCACCGCGACCCGCGAAATCGAAGAGTACGACAAGTACGACTACATCCTGATTAACGACAAACTGGAAGAGTCCGTCGAGCGGCTTCGTGCCATCGTTTTGTCGGAACGCCAACGTCGTTTGGGCGGTTCACTTTCTGAGGAAGATAAAAGGTATCTCGAACTCGCTGAGTCTTGTCGCTTGTCAAACGCTCGCGATAAGATTCAACCCATCCTCGCGTCCTTTAGTGTGCCGGCACCCTCTGCACGTTCATAGTTTTCGCGGTATCATTGCAGAGACGCTCGGGAAGGCCGTCGGCCGGATTCAGCCTGACGCGGGACAAAGCCCGACAGTTGGTCATGTTTCGCGGACCGCTCGGATTAACGTTCGGCGCTGATCGCTCCAAATCGGTGTTCAAGGGGGGAGTCCCAATGAAGTTGATCGAAGGCTTTGACAGCAATTACCGATACATCCTGGTCGCGGCGCGGCGCGCCAGGCAACTGCAATCGGGCGCGCCTCCGGTAGTCGATACCAATTCGAGGAAGCCCTGCCGCATCGCGCAGGATGAAATTCGCGCCGGCAAGGTGAAATGGGAAATGACTGAAACTCGCAGCGCCGCCGAGCAGGCCGCCGAGAGTCTCGATAAGGCACTGGGGCAGGACTAGGAATTGTTGATTTTGTGATTGTCGAGTGTTGAATGGTTTTGGATCAATCAACAATCAAAGATCATCAATCAACAATATGAAGATCGCCCTCGGAGTGACCGGCGGAATCGCAGCGTACAAAGCACCCGAAGTGTTGCGTATGCTGCAGGACCGTGGGATTCGCGTGCAGGTCATCATGACCCGCGCCGCCCAGGAGTTCGTTAAGCCCCTCACTTTCGCCGCGCTCTCTGGAGAGAAAGTCATTACTGGCATGTTCTCGCCCGGCGAAGGACACGAACCTAATATTGATTCGGCCATCGAGCACATTGCGATTGCGCAGTCGATCGACAGCCTCGTCGTCGTTCCCGCGACCGCCGATATTCTGGCTCACTTCGCGCAAGGCATCGCGACAGACTTCCTGACGACCCTGTATCTCGCGACGACTGCACCCGTCGTTGTCGCGCCTGCGATGAACGTCAACATGTGGAACCATCCAGCCACCCAGGCGAATCTGGACATCCTGCGCAAACGTGGCGTGAAGATCGTTGAACCCAACGCTGGCTATCTTGCTTGCGGCATGGTCGGCCAGGGACGCCTCGCGGAGAATGATGCAATCGTCGCCGCGGTCCTGGAGGTCTTGGGTGCGTCCCAGGATCTCGCCGGCGAGACCGTGCTCATCACGGCAGGCCCTACCCGCGAGAAGATCGATCCCGTGCGCTATCTCACGAATCGATCCAGCGGGCGCATGGGGTACGCCCTCGCTGAAGGTGCTGTGCGCCGGGGTGCCCGCGTCCTGCTGGTCAGCGGCCCGACCTCGCTCACTCCTCCCGGCGCTGCCGAAGTGACTCGAGTCGAATCGACGGAGGAGATGCGTGATGCCGTCCTCCACCTGCTTCCTCAGTCCAGCATCGTGATCAAAACCGCGGCCGTCGCCGACTATCGTCCGAAGTCCGCTGCCGGCCAGAAGATCAAGCGCAAAGGTCCCATGACGCTGGAACTCGAGGCCACTCCCGATATTTTGAAGGAGCTCTCCTCGAAGAAGACATCACAGATCATTGTTGGGTTCGCCGCCGAGACGGAAAACGTTCTGGAAAACGCTCGCCAGAAACTGCTCGCAAAAAATCTGGATGCGATTGTCGTCAATGATGTCTCGCGCGAAGGCATCGGCTTCGACTCCGACCGCAACGCCGTAACAATCATTACGCGCGACGATGTGGTCGAAGTCCCCGAAACCACGAAGTGGGAAGTAGCCCAGCGAGTTCTCGACCAGATTGCGAAGTTGCGCCAGCAGCGCAAATCCCACGTGAAAGCCTAGCTCCTGCTGAGATCGCCAAGACTCACGTAGCGACAGCCGCCTCGGCTGTCCCGCCGAGCCAAGCGAGCGGCGTTCCTCTGAGGCTCACGGAAGACTCCGATTCTGGGAAATTCTCCACATCGCCACTCCAACGTATAATCATCTGAACCCGAACAGTGCCGACGATTCCAAGCCCCGATCTCCGCCGAGCCTTAGCCGACCGTATTCGTTACTACAACGAACTCGGCATCTACGATTTTTATCGCCCTGATCGCAGCGAGGCCTTGTCTGAATCGGTTACAACTGACGTTGCGCCAGAAGCGAAATCAAGTTCCCAGCCGGAACTGCGAGAGGAAATGTCCCCCAGAAAATCCGCAGTGGTTGCAAAACCCGTCGATCACAGCATTTTCGAAGTCTTGTCTGAGAAGCCTGAGCAAAGCGTCACAGATCCGATCGCTGCGCTCAAGTTGATCCGCGAAGATCTGGGCGATTGCACCCGCTGCAAGCTTCACCAGCAGGGGCGCAAGCAGATCGTCTTCGGCGTCGGCAATCCTCATGCGGACTTGATGTTCGTCGGCGAAGGCCCCGGCGCCGATGAAGATGCGCAAGGAGAGCCTTTCGTCGGCCGCGCCGGACAGTTGCTCAACAACATGATCAAGGCCATGGGTCTGCGCCGCGAGGAGGTCTACATCGCCAACGTGGTGAAATGCCGCCCACCCGGCAATCGCACGCCCGAACGCGATGAGTGCGATACCTGCTCTCCCTTTCTCATGCGCCAGATTGCAGTGATTAAGCCAAAGGTGATCGTCGCACTGGGCGCTGTGTCTGCGAAGAACCTTCTTGCGATCAACGCACCGATGTCAGAACTCCGCGGCCGCTTCTACGACTTCATGCCGGCCGGCGCGCGCAGCAGCGACCCGTCGTGGCAGGGAGCGAAACTGGCGGTCACCTACCATCCTGCATTCCTCTTACGTGATCCGCGCCAAAAAGGCGAAGCCTGGAAAGATCTGCAGATGGTGATGAAGTATCTGGGTCTCAAGCCGCCGAAGTCCGACATGTAGGGACGGATGCCTCGTCCGTCCCGCGGGCGAAGCCCGCGTGCGGGTTGCACGCATCATCCATTCACACGTGGCCGTAGTTTATCCTTCCAACCAATGCCCGACTTCTGCGATGTTGCCGTCCCCGTGCCGCTCGATATGGCGTTTACCTATCGTGTCCCGGACGGAGTGGCGCCGGTAATTGGAGGACGCGTCCTCGTCCCCTTTCGCCAGCAGCGGATGATGGGCATCGTGGTCGATCTCCACGACCGCAAGCCACAGATCACCACCAAGAATATTCTCAGCGTTGTCGACGCGGCTCCCGTCCTCGACAATCTCCTCTTGCGCCTCGGCCGCTGGATCGCGGACTACTACCTGGCTCCAGTCGGCGAAGTTTTCCGCTCCATGCTTCCGCTCACTGCCGAGTTCAAACGCGTGGTCGCATACCGAATCACCGAGCAGGGGCACATGGCGCTTCATTTGGCGGGCATGTCTGGATCTTCCGCACGCTCGCAGCGAACGCCCGAGGAGCAGACCGTCGAATTCCGCGTGCTCGACTATCTCGCCGGGTCTGACAGCGAGTTTGTCCGTGAGCAAGTTCTGCGTCAAGCCACTCGTGCGGCGCGCGAAATCCTCGATGGAATGGTGCGCAAGAAATGGATTACTCGAGAGGACCTCTCGGCGCAGCAAGATGCTGCTCGCACCGTAAGGATCGCTCTCCTGAAATCCGTCGAAGGCAAGCTAAATGCGAATCAGCAAACCATCGTCGATACCCTCGCCGCTGCAGGTGGGAGGATTCCCGTCAACGCTCTTCAATCGCTGGAAATTCCACGAACGACCTTCGACACATTAGTTCGGCGGGGGCTGGTGGACATCATCGAAGAACCAGCCGACTTTACCGTCTCGCGGAGCAAACCGAGGCCGACCCCTTTCGAGTTCGATTTCAACAGCGCGCAAAAAGCTGCGCTTGCGTGTCTGCGACAGAAAGTCGAGAGCAGGAAGTTTTCCGGCATGTTGCTGCACGGCGTGACGGGTTCGGGAAAGACTGCTGTCTATCTTGCGGGTATGCGTTCCGTCCTCGAAGCAGGCCGCTCTGCCATTCTCCTGGTTCCGGAGATTGGCCTTACTCCTGCCGTAGCCGCCGACCTGCATCACATTTTCGGCGACCAAGTAGCGATCCTGCACTCGGCTCTCTCCGACCGCGAACGCGCCGAGCAGTGGCATCGAATCAAGCGTGGCGAGGCTCGTATGGTCGTGGGCACGCGCTCGGCAGTGTTCGCTCCTGTTGCCGATCTTGCTCTGATCATCGTCGACGAAGAGCACGACGCCTCTTACAAGCAGGAGGAAACGCCCCGCTATCACGCCCGCGATGTAGCGGTCATGCGCGCCAAAATGTCGGATGCGACGGTCGTCCTCGGTTCGGCCACTCCCTCGCTGGAGTCCTACTTCAACGCGAAAAAGAGTAAATATGCGCTGGTCGAGCTGCCAGATCGCGTTGAGCAACGCCCATTACCCGAAGTCGAAATCGTCGACATGCGCATCGAATTTCAGGAGACGGGACACGAACAGGTGATCTCACGCAAACTTGCCGCCGAAATCCAGCAGCGCCTTGACCGGAAAGAGCAGGTCATGGTCCTGCTGAACCGGCGAGGCTACTCTCCTGTCGTGCTCTGCCGGACATGCGGCAAGAAGCTCGAATGCAAGAACTGCGCCATCGCCCTGACCCATCACAAGCGCGAGCACAAGATGGTCTGTCACTATTGCGGATACACGGCCCCGGTTCCGAAATCCTGCTTGCACTGCGGCAGCGAGTATGTCTACTTTCTCGGCACCGGATCAGAGAAGCTGGAAGAATTGATGCACGGAATGTTTCCTCAGGCCCGCATTGCCCGCCTCGACCGCGACACAGTCCGCGGGCACGAAGATTTTGAACGTACGCTGAACGCCCTCGACGAAGGCGAGCTCGACCTGATCGTAGGCACCCAGATGATCGCCAAGGGCCACGACATCCACGGCGTCACCTTGGTGGGCGTGGTTGGAGCCGACGTCGCCTTGGGCCTTCCCGACTTCCGTGCCGCCGAACGCACCTTTCAGCTCCTCACACAGGTCGCCGGCCGCGCTGGTCGCGGACAATCTCCCGGTAAGGTGATTCTCCAGACCTATTTTCAGGATCACTATGCGGTCCAATATGCCGCCCGCCACGACTTCATCGGCTTCTATGAAAAGGAACTCCGTTTCCGCAGTTGGATGCACTATCCGCCGTACTCCGCGCTGGCCAATGTGCTGGTTCGCAGCGGCAATCTCGACGACGCCTTGAAGTGGTCAGGAACGCTGGGCAAATGGTTCGATCAGACTCGTCATGAGGGCGTCAGGGTCTTAGGCCCTGCAGCCGCACCCATCATGCGTCTGAAACAAGATTATCGTTATCACTTCGTTCTAAAATCGCCCAGCCGTGAGAAGTTGAACACCACCCTGCGCGCGATGCTGGCCTTCGCGGCCGAAAAGAAGATCCCCCGCACGCAAGTTATCGTCGATGTCGACGCTCTCTGGTTGATGTAGGAGCGGCCGAAGCCGCTCCTACAGACCATTTTGCTAGCGAGGAATAAACGCCATTCCGTGCGGACTCGTCATCCCGCTAACGACAGGGGTAATCACACCCGTGTCGAGATCCAGGGCGCCAACGGAATTAGGTGTGGCCGAGTAGGCGGCGTTGGGCGAGAAAATGTTCTTCGAGATCGCGTACACGATTCCGGAACCATCGGCGCCGGCATCGCGGTCCGACACCAGGACGACTCCATGCGAAGACGTGGCGAAGACCGTGTCGTCGATCTGCGTGCTGGCCCCGCCAACACTCAGCGCGAGATGGTAAATGCTCTGATCGGCAAATCCCAGGTGGTGCACGATAACCAGTTCTCCGTCGGCTTGGCTGTCGAGCACCAGATCGCCGAGCGGGTTAACAATCATCGAATCGGGATCCTGCAGATTCAATGCGACGGGCGTATCAGTCGGGACGTCGGTCGCGATCGCGCTGGCGTTTACCGCCTCCGTCACGCTGATCGTGGTCCCAGTGAAACTGGCCTTAACCACGGCCGCGGTCAGGTTTGGATTGCTGGCGGGGTTCGACGCGCTGAAGAACACATCGTCGCCACGGAACGCGATGTCGTCATAGCCTCCGCCGTGCGGGGTGGGCCCGAACGTGTAGACCGTTTGCCTGCCACTCTTCGGTTCAATAATCACCAGGTTCGGATTCGCATCCTCGTTTTGCATGGCCCAAAGCTTCTTTGTCTTCGGATGGATTCGCAACCCGTCATTGTGCCCCACGACGGAGAAGGTGTTGACGATGTCGCCGTTCATCGCATACTCCACGATCGTGCTGCTCTTGCCATCGGACCCGGTCGTCGAGACCCCGTTTCCGTAGCCGATGAAGATGCGGTTGCCAAGAACGGCGATGGAATCCGGCTTGGTATACGATCCGGCGACGCCGCTCGCAAACACCGAAACAGTGTAGGGAACGGATGCAGTTGCCTGTCCCAGCGCAGCCGAGCCGGTTAGCAGGAACGTACAAATCACAAACACAGACGCGTCATTGAGCCTTTTCATGGACTTCCTCCTGAGATTCCTTTCGGCGGTTTCACCGAGCCTAGCCTGCGGGCTTGGCCGGGAAGTTACGCGGACGTTAAAAGACGATGAAAATCCGCTGAAAGGCTCGCCAGGCAGCAAATTCCGGGCCCGCACGACGAACCCCGTCAAGGCTCTGGTTGATGTGATGTCATTTCCGGAATAGTCTCTCCCCATGCTAACGAAACCCAGATTTTTCACGTCGCCAGCTGACTGGCGCGCATGGCTGGAAAAGCATTACGCCGATAGACAAGAACTCTGGGTTGGATTCTACAAACGCGATTCTGGCCGCCCCGGCATCACCTGGCCAGAGGGTGTCGACGGCGCACTTTGCTTTGGCTGGATCGACGGCGTTCGCAAAAGTATTGACGCAATCAGATACAAGATCCGCTTCACACCGCGCAAGCCGCGCAGCATCTGGAGCGCCATCAACATTGGCCGGGCGAACGAGCTTTCGAAGTTGGGGCTCATGCATTCTGCCGGCCTGGCTGCGTTTGAAAAGCGCGACGGCGAAAGATCAGCGATCTACGCCTATGAACAGAGAAAAGCGGCGAAACTGCCGCCAGCTTTTGAAAAGAAATTCCGCGGGAACGCGGAAGCCTGGAAATTCTTCCAATCCCAGCCCCCTTGGTACCAGCGAACCTCCACGTATTGGGTGATCAGCGCGAAAAAAGAAGAGACTCGTTCGAAGCGACTCGCTACACTGATCGACTGTTCGGTGCGCAAACGAAACATCCCATCGTTGAATCGCCCATCAGGAGCGAAGTGACGCCGCAATCTGAAAAGGGAAGATCGTAAACGTCAGTACCAGCATGAGCCCAGCCAAGAGCGCCAAAGCCCAGCGGCTTGCGGGAATCGCAGGATGATCGGGTGCCTGTCGCTGCCGAATGGTCAGGACGTTCATCACCGTGATCAGACCTGCCCAAACCCACCAACTGTAGCTTTGATGGTCTGAGCGATGAGCCCATGCTCCCAGACCAACCAGTACCACCACTGTGGTCCACGAGATCAAGCGGTGAGCCCGGGGCGCCAAAGCGTATACGATGTGCCCTCCGTCCAACTGGCCGCTGGGCAGCAGATTCAAAGCAGTCGCGTACATGCCAACCCAGGCTGCCACAGCAATCGGGTGCAAATAGACTCGGCTTAAGGGTAAAAGCGTAACGGCGCGATTAGGGGCAAAGTACCGCAACACATCCTGGACAATGTGGAAGATGGCTGGATATCCCAGTTGCAGGTCTGAGGGTGCCATGCCCCGGCCGACCGGCTTCGAAAGCATGATGGCGACAGCCAACGAGGCTATGGCCACCACAAACCCAGCAATCGGGCCCGCTACGCCGATGTCAAATAGCGCCGTCCTGGAGCGAATCGGCGCCTTGATACGGATCACTGCGCCCAGAGTCCCGATCAAAGTCGGGGCCGGGATGAAGAACGGAAGGGTCGCACGCACCCCGTAATATCGGCACAGCAGGTAGTGGCCCATCTCGTGGCTCAGAAGAATGATCAAAAGTGCCGCCGAGAACGGGATTCCGAGCAACAGCCGCGAAGGTTGAGCGAGCACCCAACCCACGGGGAAAAAGGGTAATAGCTCGTTCCCTGCAGTGAAGGGCGGCAGATTGTGCAGAAAATTGAATTCCAGCCGGGCTCCGACCACAAGTGTCGTGAAGCAGGTCGCTGCCAACAGCAAGCCATGCACCCAGTACCGCGGACGTGGCGGCGGACCCTCAGGGGCAGGCAACACCTGGTGATAATCGAACGTAGAGGAAGGAATGGAAAGGCCGGGTTCCGACATGCAAGTCTTCAGCCCAGCAAAAGGGCTTTAATCATTGATGCTACTACGGGAGGAAAGATTGTGGGGAGCGTCCGCGGTGGCAAGTAATTTTCACGCGGGCCTTGCGTTCGAACCTCAAGGACGGCATTAGTCGATCGACTGCAGTTCTTTCCCCGGCTTGAACCGTACTGCTCTTCCCGGCGGAATCGAAACTTCGGCTCCGGTGCGCGGATTACGGCCAATCCCCGTTTTGCGTGGCCGTACATTGAAGACCCCGAATCCCCGCAGTTCAATGCGATTGCCGGCAGCCAGCGCCTTCTTCATGCTCTCAAATACCGTTTCCACCGCCAGCTCGGCTTTGGTCTTGGTGATGCCTGTTTTCGCCACGACTTCATTGATGATATCGAGTTTTATCACGCGGGGCTCCCGGTTACAGGGATCAGAATCGTGCTACAAGTTATTGATGCTAAGGAAGATAACTGAGATTGTCAACCGGAGCATCTATCCCGTAAACTGACAAGCAACCCAGCCAAAACAATTGAGCCATTGTGTCATCGGGTTATTGAGTGATTTCGCTTCTTCCGCGAATGCAGTGGGCGCCCGGTGCTTTTCAATGACTCAATCGCGCAATGATTCAACGACTCAATTCTTTCTAAGGGAGTTTCATGCTGAAGAGCGACCGCTGGATTCGCAAGATGTCCCTGGAACACGACATGATCAACCCGTTCTCGGAGAAGCAGGTACGGGAGGGCGTGATTTCCTACGGGCTGTCATCGTACGGCTATGATCTGCGAGTGGCCGACGAGTTCAAGATTTTCACCAACGTCAACTCCTCCATTGTCGACCCAAAGCACTTTGACGAGCGCTCCTTCGTCACAATTCAGACCGACGTCTGTATCGTTCCGCCGAATTCTTTTGCATTAGCGCGCTCGGTCGAGTACTTCAAGATTCCGCGCAGCGTGCTCACCATTTGCGTAGGCAAAAGTACCTACGCCCGCTGCGGCATCATCGTGAACGTGACCCCGTTCGAGCCCGAGTGGGAAGGCTTCGTCACGCTGGAAATCTCGAACACCACGCCTCTGCCGGCGCGGATTTATGCCAACGAGGGCCTCTGCCAGATCATCTTCTTCGAGTCCGACGAAATTTGTGAAACCAGCTACGCTGACCGGAAGGGTAAGTACCAGGCCCAGAAGGGAATCGTGCTGCCAAAGTTGTAAAGAACTCGTGTGGGGACAGCCGCCTTCGGCTGTCCCGGCGGCCCAGATGTTTTGGGCTGCGGCTGGAACGTGTAGGTCCCAGACGCCTGGTCCGGGGTTGCGAGGGCGCACAGCCCGATGAGTGACGATTTTTTGCCATTGGACCTCCCCTGCAACTAAGACCTCGACACTAGCATCGCGGTAGCGCTACACTATGTAGCGCTACAATGTTTAGCGCGAAAAAACCTCAAAAGCGGCTATCCGAACTGGAACATCTGGTGATGGACGTAATGTGGGCGCGGCCTCAAAGTACCGCTGAGGATGTGCGCGAAGCTCTGACCGAGCGCCATCCCATGAAAGACTCTACCTCCCGAACCATTCTCAAGCGGCTGGAGGAGAAGGGCTACGTCAAGCGTCATAGGGAGGGCCGCACGAACGTATATCGAGTTTCGGAACCCCCGCGACATGTAGCCGTGAGAACTGTTCAACAAATCATCGATCGGCTCTTAGGCGGCTCCGTAGAGCAACTGATTGTAGGAATGGTCGATCGCGACCTCTTGAATGAGCGGGAGTTGCGCCGTCTGGCCGAAAAACTGGCTCGCCGGAAGAATCGCACCCGAAGGAGGCAGGATGCCGACTGATATTGTGTCGCAACTCATAAGCGCTTCGATTCGTATTTGCGGCTTAGTTCTTGTCGCCTTCGTGGGCTTATCAGTATTTCGTGTCCGCTCTTCTGCCGCCAGGCATGCGATGTGGACAGTCGTACTCATCGGCATGCTCCTTCAAGTCCCTTTGGAGATGGTGGCTCCGCCCATTCTGCTAAAGACACTCCCAATTTTGCCCGCTCTCACCCAACCGCGAGTGATGTCGGCGCGACCTTCCATGTCCGCAGCACGGGCAACCTCATCGGCAAGTCACGCCCGAGAGCCAGTGACGTTCAGCAGGACGTCATGGCATACAACTGTGACGCGTACATACCTTGCAATCTCACTTCTGTTGTTCCTTCGGTTGGCTTTCGGATGCTGGGGTCTGCAAAAAATCGTCCGAGGTTCCGCGCCCATCACAAGCTTGGGTCCCAGTGTCTTCGAATCGAGGCGAGTGGTAGTGCCGGGTTCGGTCGGAGGCCTCCGGGCGAGAATTCTGTTGCCCCAAGCGTGGAGAGATTGGGATGCCGCGAGACTTGGAGCCGTTCTCGCTCACGAGAGAGCCCACATCCGGCGATATGACTGGCTTACCCATCTCGCGTCACGCCTCGCCATTTGCATTTTTTGGCTTCATCCGCTCGCTTGGTGGATTGATCGTGAACTCGCACGGCTGGCAGAGGAAGCATGTGACGACGTTGCTGTCTCCGAAACGAAGGACAAGGAAGAGTACGCTGCAACCCTAGTGGATATCGCTCGCATGGCAGCCGCTAATGGCGGTGTTGTGAGTTGGCCACTCATCTCCATGGCCACGGATTCAAACGTAAAGCGAAGAGTGAATCGGATTCTCAAGAGGACGTTTCAGATCCCGAAGCCGTTTGGCCGTTCCGCGTGGGCGGCGCTTTTTGTAAGCAGTGTGCCTGTTATCTACTTGTCCGCAGCGGTAAGTCTTGCCCCAGCAAGGCGTGCCAAAGAGCTGCTCCAGCCACTCTTGCAGGAACACAACAGCCGGACGGGCCGTCTCTCGGATGTGGTTTCGAATCAGAATCCGAAGTCTTCGATATCGCCGATTCAGTCTCAACGTGAAGAGCGGCCGCTCACTATCTGCATTCTCCTCGACACTAGCGGCAGCATGGACCAAAAGCGAGCCGAAGCTGTGAGTGCCGCACTTGCCTTTGTGAAAGCGTCAAAGCCACACGATGAGGTCTGCATTCTTGGCTTTGACGACGAGGTCTTCAACGGCCTGCCCAATGAAGAAGATTTCACCAGCAATATCAAGGAAATGGAAGAGGCGATCTCGCGGATTGACGCGCGGGGTGGCAAGGCTATGAGAGATGCCGTCCAGACGGGAATCGACCACCTCGCACTGACGACGCACAATGAGAGAAGGGTCCTTGTATTGATCAGCGAGGGCTACGATACTTCGAGCAAGGTGAGTCAGGGAGAATTGCTGGACAAGGTCAAAAGTAGCGGTGTGCCCATCTACTGTATCGGTTTGCTGAGCGAGAAAGACTCTCAACGCCAAGACGCCGCTAGACTCGCGTTGGGTGAACTTGCAGATGCGTCCGGTGGGTGGGCTCTCTACCCCAAGAATGTGGCAGAGGTCGAAAGTATTTCTCGTCAGATTGCGAACGAGGCAGATAAACGCTAATCCGGTTGAAAGGTAGGAGGCCGAGATGCTTCGTCAATTTCCTGGGTCACAAAGAATTAGATCCTTTACGCGGACTGCCCTGTGTTTTGTCGTCCTCCTTCTCATTCCGTATGCGGCACGCGCGGAGGTAGATACTCCTGATACTCCGGCCGGTCACACATTGCGTACATTTCTCGACGCATTCAATAGTGCGGAACACGACCGCATTGCGGCTTATGTGAAGGAGTACGATCCGGAAAACAGCGCCGACGGATTAACCTCTTTCAGCAACCAGACCGGTGGCTTTACGCTCGTCTCGATCGTGCACAGCGCGCCAGACAAGCTTTCATTTCTCGTTCACGGGCGCGGAGACAATATCGATGCGTTCGGAATCCTGCAACTTGCCAGCACCTCGCCTACGCGTGTAAAGCGGCTCAGCATTCGTGCAATTCCACCCGGGGCGAGACCGGACGACATTCAGCTCGATGAAGCAAGTCGACAAAAGACTATTGATGCGATCAGTGAGAAGCTCACCGAGTACTACGTCTATCCCGACGTGGCTGCGAAGATGGTCCAGGCAATCCGCGATCATCAGAAGCGCGGCGACTATAGTTCGATTACGGATGGCAATGAATTCGCTGATGCGCTCGCTCGCGACCTGCGGGCTATCAGCCATGATCAACATCTCCACGTCTCCTACGATCCGTTCATTGTGCCCGGTGAGACCGGTTCGCCTGCCGGGCCGAGGCAGCCAGACCCTGCCGAAGAGGCGCGTTTTCGCAGCATGCTTGAGCGTCAGAACTGTACCTTCTCCAAGCTTGAAGTTCTCGATCACAATATTGGCTACATCAAGTTCGGCGCCTTCCCTCCTCCAAATATCTGCGGACCTACGGTCGTGGCCGCAATGAACTTCCTGGCGCATACCGATGCCCTTATCTTTGACTTGCGGGAGAACCATGGGGGCGATCCCAATATGGTCGATTTCATGGTCTCGTATCTGTTCCGGCAGCCCACGCACATTAACGATCTCACCAATCGTCACGAAAACGAGACCCACCAATACTGGACGGTTCCCTGGGTTCCCGGGTCGAGGCTTGTTGATCAACCGGTCTACGTACTGACTTCGCATCAAACCTTCTCCGGGGGTGAAGAATTCACTTTCGACTTGCAGACGCAAAAGCGCGCCACCATTGTGGGCGAAACTACGGGCGGAGGGGCTCACCCCGTGGAAGGCCTCCCTGCTGGCGACCATTTCTCGATTGGCGTCCCCTTCGGTCGGCCCATCAACCCTGTCACGCACGGCGACTGGGAAGGAAAAGGTGTTGAGCCAGATGTGAAGGTCAGTGCTACCGACGCGTTAACCACGGCCCAAAAGCTAGCAGCCGATAAACTGGCAGCTAAGGACAGCCCGACAACAGGTCGTTGAGCTGCAGGGGTTTTCAGAATGGTCGGTTAGGTGTTGCTATCGGGCGATTGCACAAAAGACCCCTGACGGCGCCGGATCTCAGTGGAAGAGCCGGCTCTTCAAGGGCCACGACAACCGTCCAAACAAAATCGGGGCTTTAGCCCCCGTGCTCGTCGTTGACCCGCAGATATGTCGTATACCCTTTATCCTCAATCTCGGTCCAAGGCAACATCTTCAACGTCCCGGACGCCGTCTCCACCTGCCAACTCTGCGCTCCGCTCTTCTTCGCCGCCAGCAACTGCGCCCGCGTCACCGACGGCTGCGAATCCGTAATCGCGAACAACACGAGCGGTCCCGTCACGAGCGCTACCGTGTCCGTGTGCTGCCCATCGACAGCCTCAACCCGCATCTTAAGAGGGATCTCAACTTCAACACGATCCCCGTCCTTCCACTGCCGCTGGACCCGTGCAAACGTTCCGGCCGCCACTGTCTCCCGCTTTCCATTCACCGAAACACTCGCTCCCTCAGCCCAAGCCGGAATCCTCAGATTCACCGCGAACGCCGCGGTCTTCGATGTCTTCACTTCAAGCGCTACATGCGAGTCGTACGGATAATCTCCCCTCTGCGTCAACGAAATCTGCACCCCGTCCTGCGTCCACCGCACCATCGAAGGAATGTAGAGATTCACGAAGACATCCCGCCCATCTCGGAAGTAAGTATTAATCCTGTAATCTGCCGCAACCTGCGGCATGGTCCCCGAGCAGCAAGGCCAGCGATGGTCCGAATACACTTTCTTGCCTTGGAGGTTGTAATCGGAGTAGTAGAACGTCCGCCCGTCCGATTGGATTGGCAGGGCACCAAGAATCGTGTTGTACATCATCCGCTCCATGCTGTCGCCGTACCGCGGATCGCGCGTCACCCGTAGCAGATATCGAGTCAACTTGAAATGCGCATACGATCCGCACGGCGTTTCAAAGCTGCTATGCGTCTTCGTCAGGCTGTCGAAGACATCGGCGCTGTCGGTTTTTCGCAATTGCTCATCCGGTCCCCAACCGCCGGTCGCGTAACTTTGCGCCAGCACCATATCGAATCCATTCTTCGCGGCGCGCAGATACTTCTCGTTTCCCAGCGTCAAGTACGCTTGCATCGCCGAGCACAGACAGTTGACATGGCTGTAAGCATGACGACCGGCAAGATCATTCTGTCCCTGGGCCAGTCGCTCGTAAAACGGTTCATGCAGATACTGGATCGCCACCTGGCGATACCTTTCTCCCGCGCCGCGCTGATAAGCGAGGAAAAGATTCTCCGGCATCGTGTACGGCTCATCCCATGTCCACGATTCATCCTTGCCCGGACGCCAGCTTGTCCCGTGCTCCACCGCGTGATCAGGCAAATGCGCCAGAGCCACATCGGTCGTCTTCGCCAGAATCTCCCAGGCCAAAGGATCACCCACATACTTATGCGAATCGATCAGCCCGCATACCAGCTTGTCGTAGCAATAGGCAGGAAACCGATTTTCGTCGTAGAACTTTCCGTCAATGACCTGAGCATAAAGCCGATTGAGTCGTAGGACTTTCTCGCGTGCGGCCTGTGAGCCCGTTATGGCATACGTCCGGGATAACGCTGACACCCATTGTCCGAATGTAGCCGAAGGCGCGAAGCCCGCGTCAAAGGTGTGCCAATCATAACTCGGATCGTAGCGGTACCATCCTCCAAGATCCTCCCCCGGCGCCGGTTTCCCGATCATCGCGCGAAACGGCTTCATCAATGCGTCATCATCGAGTCCCATCAGCAGCGCATGAGTCTGCCGCAACTGCTCTTCGTGGAGCGGGCTGTCGAGCGAAACGTCCCCGTAGCCGAACTCTTCCAGCACACTGCATGCATTCGGGGTTAAAGATGTAGACGCCAGCGAATATCGAGGAGTCGGGAGAACGCTTGCAGCCGATGCCATGCCTACCGATTGAAGAAATCGTCGGCGAGAGACCGAAGACAGAGATTCCACGTATCCCTCCGGGGTTCTGCGAGACAGTCTACGCCGAGGGACTCAGGAAGTTGAGGAAATGGAAGACAAAACGGAGGAAGGAACCCGAGAGGGAATTACGTAACTGAAACTTCTACTTCTGATTCTCCCCTTCTTTAAACATGTACTTAATGGCCGGCTTGTAGATCATCAAATTCGGCTCGCCATCTTCTCGATTGACCTTGATGCAGTTCCGGTCGTACCACTCAATGATCCCGTGTACTTCCTCACCATCGCGAAGCACGATCACCATGGGTGTTCGTGACTGCATCTGCTTTTGATAGTAGAAATTCTCGGCGTTCGTTTGCTCCGGAGGAGACAGCTTCTTGCCGCCTTGCGCTCCCATAGGACGCTCGCTGCGCTCCATCCGCTCAGGCCGGTCATGCCGCTCCGGGCGCTCGCGCCGGTCCTGCACAGGCATCGGCGAAGCATTGTGATTGCCGTGATTTTCGACTCGGGGCAGGGTCGGCCGAATCAGCTTGCGATTCGCGAAGTTTTCCCTTTCCGCGGATTCACCGGGCGGTACGGGACTCATAACAGTATCCTTCATCGTGGCGCTAACCTCGGGTACACGCTATCGCGCGAGCTTCTTGGGACCCTGATTGATCAACGAAGGCGTGAGCTTTTGATTACCGTACCATAGGAACCGGCCTGTGACAATCCTCCGTTGGTGCCATATCGTCGTTGCGCATGTTTCTTGAAATGCGTAGAATATCGATTCTTTTACTTACGATGTATTCGACAAGTCCGCTCCTCGCCGCTCTGGGCCGCTCATTGTGATGATCGCTACCAGGCTGGCCACGATCAGCACCGTCCAGGCCAAGACCGGTGTAAAACTCCCCCCGTAGCGGACTTCCGCAAGCTTCGCCTGCAGCACCGCATTTCGCGACGCGACAAAGTTCCCCAGTTGGTATGCAAATCCAGGCAGCGTGCCCCGCACCGCCGGCGGTGAAAGTTCGTTCAAGTGTGCGGGAATCACTCCCCACGCCCCCTGCACCATGAACTGCATCAGAAACCCGCCCAGGGCTAGAACGGGCACAGTGTGCAAATATACCCACAGCGGGACGATCGGAATCGCAAGCAGAGCCGCAATTACAATCGCACGTCGACGCCCGATCCGCTCTGACAACGTGCCGAACAGGATTCCACCCAACAGGGCCCCCACGTTGTAGGTGATCGCGATCAAGCTCACCGTCTTCGGCGACAGCAGCAGATTCTTTTGCAGGAATGTCGGATACAGGTCCTGTGTCCCGTGACTGAACGAATTGAATGCGAACATCAGAATCACGAGGAAGACAAAGATCCCCGCGTGTGACGCAATGTCTTTTCCCAGCCGGCGCTCGGCTTTGCGCTCCACCTGGCCTTGCAGCCACGCGGGAGATTCATCCACCTTGCTGCGAATGTAGATCACCAGGAACGCGGGAAGCGCGCCCATCACAAACATTCCCCGCCAGCCAATGATCGGAAACAGCGCCCCGTAAACGATAGCCGCCATCAAGTACCCAACCACATATCCCTCTTGCAGCAGTCCGGAAAAAAAGCCGCGTCCTTCCGCGGGAAGCGTCTCGAAAGCTAGCGCCGCGCCCACTCCCCACTCGCCGCCCATCGCGATGCCAAACAGCGCCCGCGTGATCAGAAAGACTTTCAACGTCGGCGCGAATGCCGATGCCAGTTCAAACAGAGAATAGGCGATGATGTCGACCATCAACGTGGGCCGCCTCCCAAATCGATCGGCCATCATCCCAAATAGAAAGGCACCCACCGGCCGCATCGCGAGCGTCCAGAAGATTCCTTCCGAGACGTCCGAAACCTTGGCATGAAACTGCGTAGCCAGCGCGCTCACGCAGAACACAAGAATAAAAAAATCAAACGCGTCCAGCGACCACCCCAGGAAGCACGCAATAAACGTGTTCCGTTGCACCGCCGTCAACCGCCGAAAGCGTCCCATGATCTCCATCCCGGTTTGCCTCTGTGCTCCTCCGTGTCCTCTGGGGTGAAGTCTTTTCTTCGCTCACGCCAAGTCCAGCGGATGCTAGCATAAGCTTTTCAATTAACCATCAATTTTCACCCATGCCCGAACTCGACCTTCCGCAGCGCCAGACCACCGACAGGTTGATGCTCACCGGTTTCTGGTACCGCGCCGTGCCCGCCGACCGCGTGCATCGCAACCAACTCCACAAAGCCACGCTGTTGGAAATTCCACTGGTGATCGGCCGCGATCGCCAGGGACGTCCCTTTGCTCTGCGCGATACCTGCCCTCACCGTGGCATGCCGCTCAACTCGGGAAAGTTCGACGGCGAGAATCTCGAATGTCCCTATCATGGCTGGCAGTTCGACGTTCACAACGGCCAATGCCAGTTGATTCCGTCGTTGACCTCAGACCAAACGATGAAGGTCGATCGCATTTACGCCGGGAGCTATCCCTGCGAGGAACAGGACGATTTCATATGGGTCTACATCGCCGACCCCGGCCCGCAAGGCGCCGGGTTCGCGAAGCCAGCCGAGGCGCCAGATCCCGCGCCGCAAATCGAAAAGTTCAGCGAAAAATATAAGCTCGCTTACCTGCAAGCCGAAATGCCCGTCAGCATCGACCACGGCATCATCGGCCTGATGGACCCCGCGCACGGCCCATTCGTCCACCAAGCCTGGTGGTGGCGCACCCGTCACAGCATTCATGAGAAGAGGAAAAACTTCGAGCCGATTCCAAATGGATTTCGAATGGCGGCCCACACCCCCAGCTCAAATTCCGCGCCCTACAAGCTGTTGCGCCTCTACGCCGATGCCGATTCGATCTCAACCACGATTGATTTCGTATTGCCCAACATTCGCACCGAGACGATTCGTGCCGGCAAATATTGGTTCTCGAGCCTGACGACGGTGACTCCGATCACGCGTACTCAGTGTCGCATCGACGTCGTTGCCGCCTGGAACTTGTTTCGCTGGGTTCCGTTCGTGCCTGGTCTCTTGAAATTTGTCTTCGCGAAATTTGTCGAGCAGGACCGCCGCACGATGGAAATGCAGGCGGAAGGCCTGAAGCACAATCCCCACCTCATGCTGATCGACGACGCCGACCGTCCCGCGAAGTGGTATTTCCAGCTGAAAGCCGCACACTTGGAATCGAAGCGCACCGGCAGGGAAATGAAGCATCCGATGGATGGCCCGGCGACATTAAAGTGGAGAAGTTGAGATTACGTTGCGGAGACGAAGCCATTCTAGACGGTGAAGTTAACGCTTGAGACTTCCTATTCACTGAGCCGCAACAGCTCCACAGTGCGCGTCGTTGTTTCCTCAAAGATCAATTTTCTCTCGAGATCAATCGTGTTCTTCCCCAGGTAGTGAGGAATGTACCAAGCCACTCCAGCGACCGGCAGGAGGAAAAGCATCCGAATCGGCTGGGCAAGGGCTGACGATTCGAACTCTGCGGTCGAGCCTGCATAAATCAGAAACCCGAAACAAAGCGAAATCAAAATCACAATCGAATGCTGCTTGAACACGGGCAGGCTGCAAGTGAATGGCAACTTGCGGAAACGAACAAGTACGACGTTCGTGAGCAAGCACGACCACGTCACAACCACCAGTGTATGGAGCACAGCCACCACAGGGCCTTGGAGATAGAGATATGCTGCGAACGTAATGACGAGAAGCCAAGGCAATATCGAAGCAAGGATGACTCTTCTGGCCAGAGGCTCGCATTCCTGGTCCGGGTCGAGCATGAGTTGAAAGATCCAGTTTGCGCGTAAGTCCGAAGGAATCTCGAACACAATCCTCAATCCCATAATCAGCAGAAACGAGACAACGAATGGAATGGAGAGAGCCTCTGAGGTCATGGCCGCTTGTGGCGCCGATTTCATGCCTTCAAAAGCACGCATCAAGGCCTGCGAAGCGAGGACCAGGGCCAATCCCGCGACACCAGTCAGTACCAGACGGTGCGCCTCACTGCGCAGCAATGTTTTTCCTACGAATCGGAAACATCCTCTCTGGAACGGCGTCCGAAGCACTAACTGCTCCAGAACGCTCCAGCGCCATGGTAACGGAGCATGGGCAACATTGGTGCCTTCGGCAATCTCCGAGATCTGCACGAAGTGCCGGCGGTAGCCGATTGCGTAGACGCAAAACGCAAAGAGCGTCAGCAGCGTGATCCCCGGGACGCAGAGCTTGGCCAGTTCCGCCATTGCGGGATTGGCGCGCAGTCTTAGCAGTTGGCACAAACTTACAAACCAACAGGAGGGGAAAAGCAAGGTCCACGAAGGCGCTGGTCCTTTTACGCGCCGTAATAGTTCAGGAATGACGAAGCTGGTGCATAGCAGTGTGACCAGATAGACCACGACCAAGCCCCTCGCATAAGCCGACACGCGCCGAAGAAAACGAGGAGGCAGTATCGCCATCAGCAGTCCCAGGATGGCGAACACTGCGAGAAAGGAAAAAACGCTGGAAAGCAATACCCCAACCGCATGTACCACGCCGAATTTCAAAAAAAACAAGAGGCTCCCCTGTGAGGCTGATACGACCATCGGAAACAGCACGCATGACGCCGCATTAACATCGAACGCCACCAGTCCCACCAAGAATACGACGGCCAGCAAATTGGCAGAGAAGATGGTTCGAGTCGCGACCGGAAGGTGCGCCAGATTCATGTGGTCGCGGCGATCGGGGAAGATCGCATCCCACCGCCAAACCGCGATTGCGCCGGTCACAGTCATCGAAAGCACGATAAAAAAATATTCGTCAGGAAAAGCCATCAGGAGAGTGTCGACATTCGTCTGCCCGCGTAGCCATTGCAGCAGCGACCCGTACTTGTCAAACAGGAAGATCGAAACGAACCCACCGGGCAGCGCCAATAAGGTGAGGACCAGGCCTACGCCAAGATCAAGTCCCTCTGCGTCGGTATCCCCGCCGCCTCGGAAGATTCGCGCCGCAAAAAGCTGCACCAGCCTGCCGAACGGGCGGTCGCGCTGGTATTCCCATTCCTGGCGTGCAATCTCACGGATCATCTCAGGCAGCCTTCATGACTTCGACGATGTCACGCGCCACATTCATCGTGTCGACGTCATCGACCAGGTGCAGAAACGTGTTCTCGAGCGACTCTCCGAGAATCTTTCCCACGTTCGTCACGGAATCATGGGCGATGACCACTCCCTTCCGCAAGATCAGCACATCGGTGCAGACTTTCTCCACGACCTCCAACACGTGCGAGCAATAGAAGACAAGTTTCCCGGAGCGTCCGAGTGTGTGCACGAGATTCTTGAAGATCAGCGCAGAAGTCACGTCCAGCCCCGACAGCGGTTCGTCAAAAATGAAGATGTCCGGATCGTGCATGATGCCTGCTATCAAGAGAATGCGCTGCCGCATGCCTTTCGAATAGGTGCCGATGCTGGCGTGCCGCGCCACATGCAGAGAAAAAAGTTGCAGCAGGGAGTCGATCTTCAAATACATTCGGTTGCGACCCATCCCGCGCAATGTGCCCACCATCTCCAAGTATTCCCATCCGGTCAGATAGGGATAGAGGTGAGCCTCTTCCGGCACGTAGCCAAGATGCATCCGGTATGACGCCAGGTCCTCTTGAATCGTGCGGCCGTTGAACCGGACCAGGCCTCGTGAAGGCTCGAGCAATCCGGTAAGCATTTTGACGGTTGTACTTTTGCCAGAGCCATTAGGGCCCAGGCAGCCGAGCACCTGTCCGGGCTCCAAGCGGAATGACAGATCCTGAACCGCGGGCAAAGACGAATATCGCTTCGTGAGTTGTACGGCTTCGAGCATGGCCGACCTCGGGTGAGAAACGAGCGAAGTGATGCGAGAACCCAAGAAGCGCCGAACCCGAAGATTCAGACACCGCGGAAGCGCAGTAGGTTCCTTTTTTATTTTACGCGGATAACGTGATTCCACTGGTATTCCGCCTACACCTAGCTATGATTTGTGCGTGAATGGGCGACGCTGGCTTCGCGTTTTTCTGGCAGTGGTTGTCTTCGCGGGAATGTCAGCCGCAGTCGATCCCAAGCCCAAACAGAGAACGTCCACTTCCGAAACCACTCTTGCCCGACTGATCGAGCAACTCCATGACCGAGCGAGGAAGCTGGAAAACAGTTCGGGTATGCGCTCGAGCTTCGAGTCGTTCACATCGGCCTATAAGATCTCTCCCCAAAGCATCACCTATTCCGATTTCGTGATCGTCCGCCTCCTCTATGAAGCGACGCGGGATGCAGGTTTCTGGAATATGCACTGGACGATCACGAATATGCCGCCGAACTCTGACCAGGTCTGGCGCCAGTGGAAGGCGGTGCAGAGTGTGTCGCCGCAGGTTCCAACCGCGTCGGCCGAGTGCGACGAACTCTCGGCGCTTTACGCCTTTCTCGTGGAGCGGGCCGGAGTCCGCACGGTTGGTCTCTTCTGGCCTTACCCTAACCACACGGTTGCAGTGTGGGTTCTACACCCAGCCGGTGGCGCGGAAGTGCGGGTAGTCGTGCCCACGTCTCAGGTCTTCCTCACCGTGAACGATTCTTTCGCGACCAGGAAGTTCAACCCATGGCATCAGAAAACGATCTACGAATACAGGCGGCACGACGCTCCCGATACCGTCGAACTGCCCAGACCCTTGTTTGATTTCTTCCTTCAGCAAATCGACAAATACGCCGGGGCCTCGGATTCGACGCTGCAACAGATTCGGTATCTTCGCGAAGGAGTATTTTTGAAAGACTGGAGCGCGGAGACTGCAGCCTCAAACTCCCTCGACAGAAAGAAGAGTCTCGAATCAGGTCCAGCCGAAGACGCCGCAGCCTTTCAGAATTTCGCGAACGATATGCGAGTGCAACAGTAGACTAGGCCGGACGCAGAGCCTCTAGGGCATCTTCAATCCCAGCGCGCTAACGGTTTTGGGATCCAACGTCGCTTTCCCGTCTTTCTTGATCGCTACTCCGAAGCTGTCGGAGTAATCCCACATTGCCCAGCCGATGTTGTGCTTTTCAAGTGAAACCCGAGTGTCCCGGATCCATGCGTTCCTGTCTTGCGGTTGTGCCTGGCGAAAGACGCCGAACTCGTTACATACCACGGGCACACCATTCTGCTTCGCCCAGTCCGCAACCGCATTGATTTCGGCTTCGATCCGCGACGCGTCCCAATGATCCTGGCCGTATCGGATCACATCCAACCGGTGCGCCGCCTCAGGAATTGCGGCCGAGACTTCCGCGGCGTTTTTCGGATCGGATGGATAGTGGAGGTCCTTTAACCAGTGCCAATAGAATGCACCCCAGGTCGCCCCCTGATGAGTGAAGATGTGCGGCTCATAAAAATGAAAAACGTAAATCACGTTCGCATCGCGCAGCGGCTCGAGAAAGAGCAAGTCGTTGTCGTCATCCCAACTTGCGCCCGGAGCAAGAATCGTGTTGGCCGGCGCCGCCTGCCGGATCGCCGCCGCCAGCTTGGTCCCCACACCGTACCAACGGTAAGGGTCGTTCATCTCCGGCTCGTTGAGGATTTCGAAGAACACGCGCTCAGGGTCGTAGGATGAGTAACGTTTCGCGATCGTGCGCCAGAAGTCAGCAAAGCGCTCAACGAAGTCGTTCTGGTTCAGACGTTCCTTGAAGTCGGAGTCTGGATGTATGTCGAGCTCAACTGCCAGGCCCGCATCCAGAATCATCTTCATTGCGGCATCGAGAGAACCAAAATACTGTTCGCTCTCACCCCGCCGACTCGCGTCCATGATCGGCTGCGGATTCACGCTCAACCGCACGTGATCGAATCCCGCGGATCTGATCAGCGCGATATCATCCGATGTGGTCCAGGTCTCGAAGTGCTCTTTCGTGTAACCCTTGGGATCGTAAACCTGTGCGAACCACGCGTTCAGATTAATGCCATGCTGCAGATGCGCGAGGCGCGAAGCGGGAACAGCAGAGGATTGTGCCCGCACCAGCGAAACGAAAGCCACGAAAAGGATGAGAACAAAGACAATCCCTCGACGCATCAGTGCGCCTCCTCAGATGCAAGAGTCGAGATACTCATGTGGGACGGCCGGCTTCGGCCGTCCGCCGGGCGCAAGCCCGGCTGCTTCGAGCGAAAGGGTCACATCAGCTGAGAATCGGCAGGGCCCGAATCCGCTTCTTTGTCGCCGCATACATCGCATTGCACAGCGCCGGCGCGATTGGTGGCACTGACGGCTCCCCGATTCCCGTTGGTACCTCCGGGCTCGGGACGGCATAGACCTCGACGGCCGGTGTTTCGTCCATGCGCAGTGGAGCGTAGTCGTCAAAGTTCCCCTGCACCACGCGCCCCTTCTCGATTGTGATCTTCGCCCGTAACGCATTCGACAGCCCGTAGACAATCCCGCCCTGGATTTGCTGCTCGAGAATGCTGGGATTCACGACTTGCCCGCAATCGACGGCCGCAACCACGCGATGCACGCGCGGCTGGTCGTTTTCCATCGTGATCTCGACGACTTCCGCCATATAGGACGCGAAGCAGCCGAAGCATGCCACGCCGCGATGGTGTCCGGCGGGGAGCGGCTTGTCCCATCCCGCTTTTTCCGCAGCAAGCTGCAAGACGCCCCGCATGCGTGTGGTGTGCCAGGTCGTCGTGAAGTAAGCTAGATCCTGATCCTTCGCGAGAAGTTGAAGCCGATACTTCAGCGGATCTTTTCCCGCCGCAACAGCGAGTTCATCAATGAAGCTCTCGAGCGCGAATGCCGCCTGCAAAGCGTAAACCGACCGCATCCACCCAAGCGGGACAGGCGTTTCAGCCAGGACATACTCAATAAGGTAATTGGGAATGCCATACACGGGCCCGGCCTCGTCGGGAAGGTCAGGGTCAACGCCATTTGGAACCGGCTGCCCTTTCTGCCCGCTGATAGAAGGTGCAATGATGCGATGCGTCAGCCCTACAGGCAGGCCCGAACCATCCAACGTCGCGCTGAGTTGGTGCAGGCTTGTCGGGCGGTAGGTCGAAGATCGCATGTCGTCTTCGCGCGTCCAAAGCACCTTCACCGGACCATTAATCGATTTCGACACCAGGGCCGCCTCCACCGCATAATCATGTTCCAGGCGTCGCCCAAAGCCGCCACCCATCAGTGTCACATTGACTTTGACTTGATCCGGATCGAGTCCAATCGCCGTCGCCACCGAGTCGCGGCAATCCTGCGGAACTTGCGTCGGAGCCCACAACTCACACCTGGTGCCCTCAAAGTGGGCCGTGCAATTTCCCGGCTCCATGGGCGCATGTGCCATAAAGGGCAGGGAATACTCAGCGGAGATATGGCGTCCCGAAACCTTGGCCGGTTCGCCCGCTGAGTACAAGTTCACGCCCTTTTTCGAGGCAACTTGCTTCAGCGACGCCAGCACGCCTGCAGTGTTAAGGTCCTTGTTCGGTCCTTCGTCCCAAGTTACGTTCAACGTGCGGCGGCCTTCCAACGCGCCCCAAACACTGTCGGCCACAACTGCGACCGCCGAGTCGCCGATTTTCCCCACGTAACCCACGCCGGAAATCTTCTTCGACTCCTTGTCGTCGAAGCCGGAAACCTTTCCGCCGATCACCGGGCAGCGCGACAGCACTGCGTATTTCATTCCCGGAATGCGGAGGTCGATTCCAAAGACAGCTTCACCTTTGACCTTCGCGGGAGAATCCAGGCGCGCGAGCCGCTGCCCAACAATCTTGTAGTCCTTGCTCTGCTTGAGCGTCACATCGCTCGGTATCGGCAAGGTTGCCGCCTTATCAACGAGTTCCCCGTAGCTCAGGCTCCGGTTCGAAGCTGCATGTTTAATGTGGCCGCTCTCGGCCGCGCACGCTGATCGAGGAACAGCCCAGGTCAAGGCTGCGGCAGAGATCAGCATTTCGCGCGCGATCGCGCCGGCTTTCCGCATAGGATCCCACGTCGTGCGGATGCTCGCGCTTCCACCTGTCGTCTGATCGCCAAACAGCGTGCTCGCTCCTGCCTGCTCGATCTCAATTTGTTTCCAATCCGCTTCGAGCTCCTCGGCGAGGATCATCGGTAGCGCGGTGCGAATGCCTTGTCCCATCTCTGACCGCGCCACGACAATGGTCACCTTGCTGTCCGGGGTAATCCGCAAATAGGCGTTAGGAGAAAAAGATTCTTTGCGCGACCTGTTTCCATGCGGCAGGTAAAAGCCAATCACCAGTCCAGCGCCGGCAGCGATTCCGGCACCCACGAATTCGCGGCGGGAAAGTGGGCTCATCGCGCACCTCCATTGCCGGCAGCCCGGTGAATGGCCTTGCGGATCCGTTCATAGGTCCCGCAGCGGCAAAGATTCCCGTTCATCGCCTGCGTAATCTGGTCGTCAGTAGGGTTCGGTGTTTTCGCCAGCAGCGCCGCCGCAGACATGATCTGCCCGGTCTGGCAGTAGCCGCACTGGGGGACTTCTTCGACGATCCAGGCCTGTTGCAGCACGTGCAGGCCGTTGGCGCCAAGGCCCTCAATCGTGGTTACGCTCTTTCCTGCGACTTGCGAGACCGGAGTCGAGCAAGAACGGATCGGGTTCCCGTCAACGTGCACAGTGCACGCGCCGCACAATCCGGCGCCGCATCCAAATTTGGTTCCGGGGAGTTCGAGGGTGTCGCGTAAGACCCAGAGTAGAGGTGTTTCAGGAGAGACTGATACTTTCTTTTCACTTCCGTTCACGCGGAGTGTGATATCGGCCATGTTGGTCCAGTGTCTGCGATGGGAAACAGAACATGGTATCAGGGAGCAGCGCTTAGGGGTTAGGGAAGCAGGGCCTAGGGATCAGGGATCAGAGATCAGGGTTCGGTGTTTAGTGCGAGAATCGGTACGAAAAGAGCTCCTGGACCGCGAGGCCAAGGGTCGACGTCAAGACCGTGTCGTCGCTAGCCTCTAACCCCTAATCCCTAGCCCCTTATTTCAGCTGTGCCAACTTTTGCGTGGCAATCTCACCCGCTTCATTTCCCGGGTTTTCTTTCTTGATCTGCTCGTAGATGCGCTTGGCATCGAGCGGCTGGTTGGAATTCTGGTACAGCTCCGCCAACTGCAACTGTGCCGTCACTTTGCTGACCGATACGGTCGGCTTGTTGATCAGTTCCTGATAGAGAGCGACAGCCTCTTTGGTGCGGTTGGTTTGCCCGTACAGCGCCGCCAGGGCGTTTTTGGCGACCGACGCCAGATCACGATTGCCAACCGAAGCCACCTCTTTGAAGTTGCGCTCGGCGGTGGAATTGTCCGACAAAGTCTGCGAGGTTACGCCCAAAAAATAATGAGCCATGTCGGCAGATCGGGTGTGCGGATACTTGTCGGCGATCGCCTGAAACTGCTTTCGCGCCGCCTCGGCGCGCTCCTTGGCGGAGGTGAACGTCGGAAAATCCGGCTGCTCGGGAGTTCCCGCCGGCCGCAGTTGCGTATCCATGGTCCGAATTGCGATGGAGAGATCCAGGCTGGCCTTTTGGTCCTGCCCGTTCAGGTAGTACCAGCCGCCGATTACCCCCCCGACGAGGAGCACCGCGACAATGGTGGAAATAATGAGAGTGGAGCGATGCTGAACCGTCCAATCGGCGGTTTTCTCAGCAGCGCCGATGGTAACGCGGCTAAAAGAATCCTGTTTCAGGTGATGGCGGGTTTCTGCGCGCACGGACTTCCCTTCTGATGATAGCGATGGCTGGACAAACTCAAAGTTTAACAGGGGTAAAACAGGGACGTCAAAGAATGAGTAGGGTTTGTAAACCCGTGCCGGTTAGCTGCGCGAGCCAGGGAAGCGCGTCGAGCACCCGCGCCTTATGTGCACTTTGAACATCAGATCGCATCCCGGAGCTGTTTTCCCCAGTTTCATCACTGATGCCCTAACTTGCTTACCCGCTGTCTGCCCTCATATACTCTGAACGTTTGCCCACTTTTGCCCAGCAACGAACCTGGCCGCGCAGGGCACCATCTCACCTGCAATTATTCCGGAGACTATTTCGATGACAACGATGACCACTGCTCCGCACGTGGACAAGGAAGCCAACCCGTGGGAGTCGCAACGCGCCCGCTTCGACCTGGCCGCCCAGAAACTGAACCTCGATGAAGGGCTGTGGCGCGTGTTGCGATACCCCAACCGCGAGGTTACGGTCTACATCCCGGTGCAGATGGATGACGGCCACCTCGAAGTTTTTACCGGCTTCCGCGTGCAGCACTCCATCGCGCGCGGCCCCGCCAAAGGCGGCATCCGCTACGCACCTGACGTCACCCTCGACGAAGTGCGCGCGCTTGCCAGTTGGATGACCTGGAAATGCGCTGTGGTCAACATTCCCTTTGGCGGCGCCAAGGGAGGCGTGATCTGCGATCCGCACAAAATGTCGATGGGTGAGGTCGAGCGCATGACCCGCCGCTACACCTCCGAACTCATCGAATTCATTGGCCCCGAGAAAGACGTTCCTGCCCCCGACGTGAATACCAACGAACAGATCATGGCCTGGATGATGGATACCTATTCCATGCACATGCGCCAGACCGTCACAGCCGTAGTAACCGGCAAGCCCATCAACATCGGTGGATCCCGCGGACGCCGCGAAGCCACCGGCCGCGGTGTGATGGTCGTGTGCGACGAGGCCTGCCAGAAACTGGGCCTCGATCGATCTCGCACCCGCGTCATCGTGCAGGGCTTCGGCAATGTGGGTTCCAATGCCGCTCTGCTGATGCATCAGACAGGGTACAAAGTGATTGGCATCGGCGAAGTTGGCGGCGGCCTACACAACAAGAATGGCATTGACATTAAAGCGTTGGTCGATTTCCGCCAGAAAAATGGCACCATCCACGGCTTCCCCGGAGCGGAGAAACGCGAGACGGCCGACCTACTCGTCGAAGACTGTGAAATCCTCATTCCCGCGGCCACTGAGAACGTCATCACGAGCCGCAACGCCGACCGCGTCAAGTGCCGAATTCTCGCCGAAGGCGCCAACGGTCCTACCACATCCGCGGCTGACGACATCCTTGCCGATAAAGGCGTCTTCGTCATTCCCGACATTCTGGCCAACGCTGGTGGCGTTACTACTTCGTACTTCGAGTGGGTGCAGGATCGACAGGGCTACTTCTGGAAAGAGTCGGTGGTCAACGAGCAACTCGACGCCATTATGAAATCGTCATTCGACGACGTCGTCCGTTACGCCGAAACCCACCACGTCAACAACCGGATCGCCGCCTACATGCTAGCCATCGACCGTGTCGCCTATACGATCCGCCAGCGCGGAATTTACGCATAATTATTCTGAAAGGAGAACTTCATGAAACTGGTCGAAAGAAAGTTGATGGCGCAAATCGCGGTTCTCGTCTTTGCACTATCTTTAGTCAGCGGGATGGCAGTCGCGCAAGCAAAACCAGCTTCGTCAGCCGCTCCCGCAGCCGCCGCAAAAACGGCTGCCGAGAAACTCGACATCAACACGGCCACGAAAGATCAGCTCAAGGAACTGCCTGGCATCGGTGATGCCTACTCGCAAAAGATCATCGACGGGCGGCCCTACCGCGCCAAGAATGAACTGGTGCAGAAGAAGATCGTTCCCCAAGCCACCTACGACAAAGTCAAGGACATGATCATCGCCAAGCAGCCCAACAGCGCCACAAAGACCGACAAAACGGCCCCCAGCCCGAAATAGATCCCAACCACCAGTAGCAGAGGAACGCAGGGATGTTGCTCCGTGTTCCTCTGTGTCCTCAGTGGTGAGATCTTTTCTTGCTCGCATTGCGTTCCCTTCCCCCGTGGAGCATAATCAAACTTGGTTGCCGGCTGGCCACCGGACCCCCCAAGTGTGAACCTGCCCAATTCCATCACGCTTTCCCGCATCTGCAGCATTCCTCTGCTGGTATGGATCTTGGCCAGTCCTCATTTCAGCAGCGAACACGGGACCAAGGAGCTTCTAGCCTCCGCTTTGTTCATCGCCGCCGCGATGACCGATGGTATTGACGGCTACCTAGCTCGCAAACGCGATCAGATCACGACCATGGGAATTCTGCTTGATCCGATTGCGGACAAGCTCCTGATTGCGGCAGCGTTCATTGTGCTCGTTCAGATCAACCCGAGCCTGGTGCCTGCCTGGGTCGCAATCATCGTGATCGGCCGCGAGTTCCTGGTTAGCGGATTGCGTTCAATTGCGGCTTCTGAGGGCTTCACCATTGAGGCCAGCGAACTCGGCAAGTTCAAGATGGTGGTGCAGATCGTCTCAGTGGTGGCGGTGATTCTAGACCATCACTGGAAAGAATGGCCCATCTATGGCCATTACATCTTTCCGGTCCACTGGATCGCTTCCGTCGCGATCTGGTTCATGGTGTGCGTATCGCTGGTCTCAGGAATTGACTACTTTGTCGCGTTTTGGTCGAAAATCGACCAGCGCGTGGTGAAGCGCCGCCGCCGCGCATTCATTCTCAGTCGCCGGAGAAAACCAGTAACGCCCGCGCAGGCCGACCGTGATGTCGCTGCCTCGACCTAGTCCGATTGCTGTGGAGCAGAGTGAGTTTTCGCACGAAGAGAGAACCCTGCTGCTGCAATTGGCCCACGATTCGATTCTCTCCGCGCTCGAAAATCGCGAAGTTTCCATGGATCCGCCCAGCCCCCACCTTGCCGAACCCCGCGGTGCTTTTACATCTCTATATTTGAATGGAGAGTTACGGGGTTGCGTCGGCTACGTGCTTCCCGTCAGCTCTGTATATCGCGCCGTGATCGACACTGCTCGTGCCGCCGCGTTCGAAGATGCGCGTTTCTATCCTGTGACCATGGAAGAATCGCCCCAGTTGAAGATTGAGCTCAGTATCCTCTCTCCTCCGCTGCCAATCTCCGCGGAAGAAGTGGAAGTCGGCCGTCATGGACTGCTAGTCAGCATGGCCGGACAACGCGGCCTCCTCCTGCCCCAGGTACCGACCGAGCGGAATTGGGACCGCATCACCTTCCTCCAGCAAACCTGCCGCAAAGCAGGATTGCCACCTGATGCGTGGCAAAAAGGCGCTGTGATCGAGGCCTTCACCGCCGAAGTCTTCGGCGAAAAGCAATAGGAATCGAGACTGGATCAGGACAGCGGATTCATCAAGCGGATGTTCACCACGCGTCCATATTGAACAAAGTCGCGATCGGTTTTTGCCCTACGGCGGCGCGATGATGTAGCGAGTCCAATCGTCAGCTGCGCTTTCTTTGGCGCTCCGCTTGGTAGTCGTACTCAGGATCGAAGTCGATCGTTCCAAAGAGCCTTAAAATTCTGCGCCGCCGGAGCAACCGTACATACTCTTCCCGGGCGGCCTTTATAGCCTTTTCATCGCTTCGATGTTGGCCGAGCCGACGGGCTTCTGCTAAGAGACTCTTATTTGATTTGAATGGAATCCCTCCGACCAACATGGTTGCCAGAAAATATGTAAGCCTTACAAGACCATAAAAACCGGGGACGGTTTCCCGTCCCCGGTCTGGGACTTAACTGAGCGGAGAGCCTAATTCACCTGATCGAGTTCAACGCCATCGCCCGCATGCACATCTTCCATCGCGAAAACGATCATGCCGGTCGCCGTCGTATCGGTCACGCCGATGATCACGATCTCACCGATGGCGCGCCGCGGCAGATCCCGCACGTGGATCACCGGGCCATTCTCTTTCTCGAACAGTTGTGGATCGAAAGAAGGCATTTTCTTCTGGGTATCTTCGGCCATGGCCGCCCGGAATGAGAGAGAATCGACGGGATCCTTCAAATCCGCCTCGTAACTGCGGACCGCGCGGAAGAAGTCGCCGATCTTCACGCCCTGATTCGAGCCCACATTCATGTACACCTTGTGTCCGGTGCCCATCTGCGAGTCGAAGTCCTTGCCCATGACGATTCGCCCCGAAACCTTGTTGCTGGCTGGCAGATACCGGTCAAAACGGACGGGGCCGTGGAAGGGAAGCACCTGCTTCTCTGCAAACGGAATCGTCGTGTCCCCAGGGTTGACACCGTCGCACGCGTACTCGATCTGCGCGATCGCTGCCTTGCTCCGCGTATCAATCACCTTCACGCGCGCGACTTCTTCGTACGGCTGCCCGGTCTGCTTCAGCAGCTTTGCCTGGCCCGGGTACACTTCGTACTCATCGATGTCGCGCAGAGCGCGCACAACCTCGTACTCTGCCCCGTTGGTATATCCCGCTCCGCGCAAGTACACCATATCGCCGCGCGTGAAGTGGGTCGTCGTCGGCGAATGAATGCCGCCAATGATGTAGTTGGAATCGGGCAGGATGTGTTTGCTGATGAACCCGGCGCAGTACAGGTCGGCGTAGGTCGGCGTCGGAATTCGCTCGATAGGAAAGCTATTTGTGGTCGGTGTCGTTCCCTCTGGGGCCTGAAACGTAGCCGGATCGGTGGTCTGAGCCCATGCCGCCGTCGCCAATAACAACACCAACAGTCCTGTTTTCTTCATGTTACCTCCGGAAAAGACCGCCCTTGGCGACCCCTTCACCAGTTAAATGCCAGAAAAGAAAGGCTTCAGCCGGAAGGTAACAAGCAGGTAAGGCAGGGTCAAGGTTACGAGGGTGATGGGAACCCCGGGGCGGAAGTTTTTCGCACGGATTGTTAATCCCTTGTTGCATAAATAATTAGCTGCCTGTAATAATTCGCCGTTCATTCCGATGAGCCCTAGAGGCAGGTTTCGATCCTAGCGAAGATGAATTCTGGTCCCCCGGTCGCGCCCCGTTTATTACCCCACAGGCTGCCACGTGTATGCGTGGCAGTGACCGGTTCTGACCCCAATGAATTGGCTGAAAGAGCCGAGGCCTTGGTGCGCGATAACTCCTTGCTGGAGTTTAGGTTGGACTACCTTTCCAAACCTGGCCTGGCTCTCCCGAAAATTAAGCGCTTTCTCGAATCCCATCACGGCACCATAGCGATCGCAACCTGCCGGAGAGTTGCAAGCGGAGGGAAGTTTCGTGGTTCCATCGCCTCGCAGCTCGATATCCTTAACAAAGCCGCCTCCGCCGGCTGCCAGCTGGTTGATATTGAAGTACAAACTGCCACGAAGTGCAAACCAGAACAGCTTCAAAAGCTGCGCACCCGGGCAGGATTGATTCTTTCCCAACACGACTTCCGCGCAACCAAGAAACTCGACGAAACCCTCGAGAAAATGCTGGCTTTCCCGGCTGACTTTTACAAGCTCGTAGGTACCGCCACAGCCCTCGCCGACAACGTGACCATGATCAAGTTCTTGTCTCGCAAGGGCGACCTGCATTCCCTGGTCGGCATGTGCATGGGAGAGCAGGGAACCATCAGCCGGGTGCTTGGTGTCCGAGCCGGGAGCGTATTTACCTTCGCCTCTGCCAGTGCGGGGCAGGAAACGGCGGCAGGGCAGATCACCGCACAGGAACTACGCAGCGTCTACCGCATCGATCAGGTCGACGTTGCCACACGGGTTTACGGCGTCGTCGGCGACCCGATCGCGCACTCATTGTCACCTGCAATCATGAACGCCGCCTTCCGGCGCGAGAACGTGAATGCCGTCTATCTCCCTCTCCATGCCAAGACCCTGAAGGACCTCTTGACGTGCGTAAAAGAGATCCCCATTCACGGTCTTAGCGTGACCATGCCTTACAAAGAGGCGATCCTGCCACACCTGGACAATACCGACTCCCATACGACCAAGATCGGTGCCTGCAACACCGTAGTACGGGCGCAAGATGGAAAGCTGTACGGATTCAACACCGACACAGCCGGGATTGTCCGACCCTTGGAGCGCCGCTTGAACACGCTGGAAGGCGCCCGCATCCTGGTCATTGGAGCCGGTGGCGCGGCCCGGGCGGCCGTATTCGGACTAAAAGAGCGGGGATGCGAAGTCTATATTCTCAACCGCAGCCTCGCGGCCGCAAAGAAGTTAGCTCACCAGGCCCGCGCCCGCATCATGAAACGGCCAGACCTGAAGAAATTGGCCTTCGATGTGATCATCAACGCCACCCCGCTCGGGATGGGAAATACCCGGGAAACACCCCTCCAGGACAAAGAGATCAATGCCCGCTATGTCTTTGATATGGTGTACGATCCCGCCGAAACGCGGCTGCTGAAGCTGGCCAAGGAACGGGGAGCTCAAATCATCCCCGGCATCGAGATGTTCGTTCACCAGGCCGCCCGCCAGTTCGAGATCTGGACGGGCAAGCCAGCCCCCTTCGATGAAATGCTCCGGGTGGTCCTGCTCGCCTTACAAGATCGTGCAACTCGTTCAGCCGATGGGAAATGAAACCTTCCGATGCCATTCGCAAAGAAAAAGTTGCATTTTTAGGCATGCCCAAAGTAATATGCAGTTAGGAGGCGCGACTGTAAAGCGCTTCCGGGTTGTAGCCCAGTACCGCCCGGTTCATACTTCCAACTTCGCTGTTAACAAGCTTTGGCGAAAAAACTCGACGCAAGAGGTGGATTCGTCCGCCTCCATCCCGGTTCGGAGAGTTCAACATGGCGTGGTACGCGTATTGTCTGACCGAGCATCAAACCCTCCCAAATGGAACCCGCACTCGCCGCCCTTTCCTGCTAGAGGGTGTACAAGGAGTTAACGGCGCAGCGGTTCTAAGCTATCCAAGTGGTGAATTCGCCGTGATCGTAAGCGAATACGACCACACAGCCAGTGAACTGGACCAGAAAGCCGCAATCGAGCACGCAAGAGTAGTCAGCAACTGCTTCCGCAACTCCACCGTACTTCCGTTTAAATTCGGGACCATTTTCGAGAGTGATGACGCCCTCCGTCAGGCCGTCCGGGTTAACCGGCGCGCTTTCGGCCTGAGCGTGGCCAAGCTCCGCGGCAAGTCCGAAATGCACATCAAGCTCGTGGTGCGCGACGGCTCCCTGCGCGAGGCCATGATCGATGTTCAATTGCCAGACACCGTCGGTGGCGACTACCTCTCCAAGCTGAAGGTGAAGGCCTCCCGTGAGCGCGAGCGCCAGACCAAGGCCCGGGCCCTCTCCGTGCAAGTCCACAAGCTCTTCAACCCGCTCGAGGAAGAAGTCAGCTGCAAGAAGGTCGCTCCGGAGGGCATGCTGATCGATATTGCCCACCTGATCGACACCAAAAGCGTGGAAAAATACCAGAATCGTTACTCGACGGCCGCCAAACAGCTTAAGAACTGCGAAGTGGCTATCAGCGGCCCATGGCCCCCGTACCATTTCCTGCCCGGCAAGTTACGCACGGTAGCGGGTAACAGCTAAAGTCTGATATCGAGCGAGCCCATGGCGCCATGCTATGGGCTTTCTTTTTTGCTTTTGGTATCACCGTGCAACGTATATGCATTGTTCTGCACTTCGCATTGCCATCGGATTCTTATCGGGGCCACCATTGCCGTCAACAGCACTCTTTAAGCCTATTTTTGCCAATCGTTTACATGGCCGTGTGATTCCAATCACGCACCTTCCTGGCTTTGGCGTCGCAAATGCATCCTCCACCTGTAACAAAGAGGCCGCAAATTAGTGCTATGACCTTCACTCTCTTAGACAAAGAGCGTCACTTCCCAAATGGCCGTTCTGGCTGGCGGAGCGGCATCAATCACCTTTCCTGACATTGCCCACCATTAGCCTCTTAAAAATCTGGCCCCGTAAGGGGCCATTTTTTTGGTGTGCCGAGCATGGTCGACAGCTGGGAGGTGCAAGTCCTCTTCACAACATGATGGACGTGAAGTGATAGCGAAGCGGTGGCGGGCGAGCGAGCCAAGGATTGCGAAGCCCATATCCATCAAGCTCACTGAAGGCGGAGAAACAGCTAGGCCAAGCCGGGAACGATGATCGAAGGCCCGAAGGGAAGGGAGTGGCGAGTACAGCGCGCGTTCTCAGGAACGACCCGCGGCCGAAAAGCCAATCGTTTGGCCTTCCGGATTCCCGGCGGAGTGAAGCTCCAAGGGGAGACTACGAAGGGACCGAATCGGTCTCTGGCGACGCGTTGTATCGCAAGCCCGGCTACTGCTGCATCTAGCTCAACCCGCCGAACCGCCGTATGCGGATCCGCATGTACGGTGGTGTCGGAGGGGAGGACGAGTGATCGTCCCCCCGATCCCGATTAGCGCCGGGCTCCTGCCGGCTGTCGCGCGGGCGTCTCGCCCGCGCTTACGCTGACGCCAGAAAACTCTGCGCCAGTGATCGTTCTCCCATTGCACCTGCGGTTCCGGCTTTTTCCGGTATCATGGCCCCCGATGAATTCCGCCGCCAAACCCGGTGCCGGACTGCGCCGCGCCCTGCGCGACATTCTGCTCTTTGGCGTGTGCGGCGGACTTTTGATCACCGTACTGAAGCTGACGGAATACCGCTTCCTGGTGGTCGAACACTCGGTAGAAATCTATGGTGGCCTGGTGGCCGCACTCTTCTCCGCCCTAGGTATCTGGCTGGGATTGACACTGACCCGAAAAAAGGCGGAGCATTCGCTTCCGCCCACCGATCCGTTTACGCCCGACGAGCGGCGCATCAGCGAACTAGGCATCACCCCGCGTGAATTGGAGATCCTCGGCCTGATCGCCGCCGGATTGAGCAACCGTGAAATCGCCGATCACCTCTTCGTCAGCGAGAACACAGTCAAAACTCACTCGAGCCGACTCTTCGACAAACTTGGCGCCCGCCGACGTACCCAGGCAGTGCAACTGGGCAAACAAGCCCATCTCATCCCCTGATGCGTCGCCCAAAAGTAAGTTTCTTGCCGCAAGAGCCCAAAATCACCCGAAGGTATGACGACAATTTCCGACACCCGCCGCACAATCCGTCCCGTGCGACCCACAAATTCAACAGCGAGGAATTGAAATGAGAAAGACCGTGCTGACCTTCGGAGTGATCTCCGGGCTGATCTCCGCCGTGACCATGCTGGCCACTGTTCCCTTCATGCACAAAATCAGCGGCGACAAGGGACTCATTGTTGGCTACACCACCATAGTGTTAGCCGGATTGCTGGTCTTCTTCGGCATCCGCTCGTATCGGGACAACGTCTCCGGCGGAAAGCTGACGTTCGCCCGAGGACTCGCCGTGGGAATCCTGATCTCCCTCCTCTCCAACTGCTTCTACGTTGCGACGTGGGAGGTCGTCTCCTACAAGTTCATGCCCGACTTTGCCGAAAAATACGCCGCCCAGATGGTGGAGCACGCGAAGTCGTCGGGCGCAAGCCAGCAAAAGATCGACGAGACCGCGCGCCAGGCCGCAGACTTCGCACGCAACTACCACAACCCGCTCTACAACATCTCCATGACGTTCCTGGAACCTTTTCCAGTATTCCTGGTCATCACGCTCGTCTCGGCCGCCATCCTGCGCAAGAAATCCTCGCCCGTACCGGCCTGAGCGCGTAGCCGGGATCAATGCAGCGCGCGTAATGAATGGTGGCCCCGGACGGCTCGTCCGGGGCGAGCGTCGCCGCCTTTCAGGCGACGCGAGTGGCGGCCGGCAGTATCCGCGCGCACTCGAACTCAGATACACTGTTGGGCCAACCATGAACCAATCCCGCGCCCCCTTTCTTCTGTTATTTCTTGGTTCCGTCGCCATCGCCCAAACGCAACCATCCCAGCCAGTACAGGGATCTTTTTTCGCGCAGCCCCAAATGACACCCGCGCAGCAGGAGAATTTTCCTCCACAGTTGCTCGCCGATCTGGACAAGATTAAATCTGCTGCCCTCACTGATGACTATGCCTACCGCCAAGTCGCGCATTTGACCGAGAACATCGGTCCGCGCCCCAGTGGATCGCCCCAGGCCAAAGCCGCCGTCGATTATGTCGCCGCCGAATTACGCCAGCTTGGGCTCGACGTCCAGCTCGAGGAAGTCAAGGTTCCGCACTGGGTGCGTGGCGCGGAGGCTGCCGAACTCGTGGAATATCCCGGACAGGTTTCCGGCACCACTCAAAAGATCGTTCTCACCGCGCTGGGGGGAAGCACTTCCACGGCGGCGGAAGGTCTCGCCGCAGAGGTTGTCGTCGTCAATAACTTCGATGAGTTGAAATCGTTGGGCCGCGAAAAAGTTGCCGGCAAGATCGTGTTGTTCAATGAAATGTACGACAAGAAGAAAGCCGCCGCCGGACTCTCATTTGTCGCTTATGGCGAAGCCGTCCGTTACCGCGGCATGGGACCCAGAGCGGCAGCCGAACTCGGAGCCGTTGCCGCCCTCGTCCGTTCCGTTGGTAGCGCAGATTATCGTCTGCCTCACACCGGCTTCAGCTTTCCCGCTGGCATTCCCGCAGGCGCTGTCACCGCTGAAGATGCTGATCTCATCGCTCACCTTGCCGCCGAGGGCAAGGTCCGCCTACATCTCACGCTCACTCCCCAAAAACTTCCCGACAGTGTCGGCTACAACGTGATCGCCGACCTGAAGGGCAGTGAGCATCCCGAACAGATTGTCGTGGTCTCCGGACATCTCGACTCGTGGGATCTTGGCACCGGAGCCATCGATGATGCGGCAGGAGTTGCCGTTTCGATGCAAGCCGCTGAACTGCTGCAGAAACTCCATCTCCGCCCGAAGCGTACTCTGCGTGTGATCGCGTGGATGGACGAGGAGAGTGGAGGCGCCGGCAGCCAGACTTATTCGCGCGATCACTCGGCGGAGTTCGTCAAGCATGTCGCTGCGATTGAATGCGACACGGGCGCCGCGCACCCGCTTGGCTTTGAGACTCGCGTCAGCGCGAGCGCTGCGGAACTTCTTCGGCCCGCCCTTTCAGTTCTCGACAGCATCGGGGCCACTGCGATGGAGCCCAGCAACTACCCACCCGGTGCTGACATTGCACAAATGTCGGAGACTGGAGTTCCTGCGTTCGGCATTCTGCAGGACGGCCGCACCTACTTCAACTATCACCACACCGCCGCCGACACACTGGACAAGATTGTGCCCAGCGAATTGCGCGAGAACGCAGCCACCATGGCGGTGATCGGATACGCCCTTGCCAGTATGAAAGACCCGCTTCCACGGTAAAGCGCTTCCCATGCAGCCCTTTGGGCGGTTGACGCATCTGATTTCCCGCGCTTATTATCTCCGTTTGGCCCTTTATGACCATGGACGCCTCGGTAACGGGGCGTCCTAAGACTTTGATAGGCAATTATGGGATTGAAGTGACTATGGATAAGAAGAAACTGGAAGCATTCAAAAAACGTTTGGAGACACGTCAGCAGGAACTGCGCCGAACCGTGACCCGCAATCAGGCCGACGGCCGCTCCGCCGACGAGGATACTGCTCAGGATATCGCCGACCGCGCAGCGAGTTCGTACACCAAGGAATTCCTGTTTAGCCAGAGCAACAACGAGCGCCAAACTCTAATGATGGTCGATGGCGCTCTCGCCCGCATTCGCGAAGGCAGCTTCGGCGAATGCATCAGCTGCGGCAAAGAGATCAACGCCAAGCGCCTCGAAGCCGTGCCCTGGACCCGCCACTGCATCGAGTGCCAGGAAAAGCTCGAGCAAGGCCTGCTCGAAGAAGCCCCGCGCTAGAAGACGCTGCAGTCAGCGACGCCGCCGAGAGATTGGCGGCGTTGTTTCTCAAGGTGTTAGGTGGGGACAGCCGCCTTCGGCTGTCCGCCGGGCGCAGCCCGGCTGGATGCACTGTCTCGACACCATCGTCGCATCACCAGCGTAGCCATCACCGTGGAAGAGCGGCCCTTTCAGGGCCGCGTCAATGATCAAGATCTCAGGGCTTTAGCCCCGGTGGTCACGCCAGTTGAAACGGCAACTTCCGCACCCTCTTCCCGCAAGCCGCGAAAATGGCATTCGCCACCGCCGGCGCCGCCGGAGGCAATGCCGGCTCCCCCATCCCACCCGGCTCGTCCTTGCTCTTCATTAGATGAACTTCGATCGGCGGAGCTTCGCTGATCCGTATCGGATCATACCCATCAAAATTCGTCTGCTCGATCGCGCCATTCTTGACTGTGATCTCATTTTTCAACGCCGCGCTGAGGCCGTAGATAATCGCGCTCTCCGCCTGCGCCCGCACCGACTCCGGATTCACGATCTGCCCGCAATCAATCGCGGCGACCATGCGATCGACCTTAAAACTGTTGCCTTGAACCATGACCTCGGCCACCTCGCAGATATAACTGCCAAACGAATGATACGTCGCAATCCCGCGTCCTTTGCCCTTCGGCAGAGGCGTGCCCCATCCTGACTTTTCCGCCGCCAGTTCCATCACAGCCCGCAACCGCGCCGGATCCGGATCCTCATCATTCTTCGCTTTCCAATTTGCCGGCTTCACCAGCAACGTCTTGCGAAATTGCACCGCATCCTGTCCGGCCGCCGCAGCCAGTTCGTCGATAAAGCATTCCACCGCAAATCCATTGAACGAATGCTCGACCGAACGCCACCACAAAGGCGGCACTGCGCTAGCCACATGGTTGTATTCCAGCCGCACGTTCGGGATGGCATACGGCATCTGCTCGGCGCCTCCAACTTCCGATTTCTCCGGCGCCTGATGCTCCGGCGGATCCCAGTACGCTCCAATCGAAGTGGAAGCAATCGTGTGCGACCACGCCAGCGGACGCCCGTTTTGATCTACCGCTCCCTTCATCTGATGACACGCCGCCGGACGATAAAAATCGTGCGTCATATCATCTTCCCGTGACCAAACCAATTGCACCGGCTTGCCCACAACCTTTGCGATCTGCGCCGCCTCCGCCGGATAGTCCGCCATGTAGCGTCGCCCAAATCCTCCACCCATGAGCGTCGTGTGAACGACCACCTTCTCCGGCTTGAGATCGAGAATCTTTGCGACCGTTCGCTGCACCCAGTCCGGCGACTGCGTTGGCGCCCACACCTCAGCCTCACCGGATCGCGCATGAACCGTGATGTTCATCGGCTCCATCGTGGCATGCGCGAGGAATGGAAACTCGTACGTAGCCTCGATCCGCTTCGCCCCATTCGACAGTACAGCGTCCACGTCACCATCGTTGCGGACGCGTTTGCCGGCCTTTGCCGCCCCCGCATGCAACGCCGTATGCAGGGTGCTCGTCGACTCAGCCGCCGCCGCTCCGTTGTCCCACTGGATCTGCAGCGCTTCCCGGCCTTGCATTGCAGCCCAGGTGGAATCTGCCAGCACCGCAACTCCGCCCGCAGTAAACATGTCCCGCCCCAGCGCCGGTATTTCAAAAACCTGCTTCACGCCCGGCACAGCCTTCGCCTTGGTCGCATCGAAGTGCACGTGCTTCCCACCAAATGTCGGACACCTTGCCACCACCGCAAACCGCATCTCCGGCACGCGGACATCCAGCCCGAACACAGCGCTGCCGTTGACCTTCGACGGAATATCAACCCGCGGCGTGGCATGTCCAATCAAGTCGAAATCCGCTTCATCCTTGAGTTCGACTCTCTCCGGATCCGGCAAGGGCAACTTCTGCGCCGCTTCCACGAGTTCGCCGTAGGTAGCCCGCCGCGACGTCTTCTCGTGCGCCACAGCTCCGTTTTTCGCCCTGCACTCGTTCTTCGGAACGTTCCATTTCTGTGCCGCC
Source organism: uncultured Acidobacteriota bacterium (assembly GCA_963836945.1). Lineage (GTDB taxonomy): Bacteria > Acidobacteriota > Terriglobia > Terriglobales > Acidobacteriaceae > Sulfotelmatobacter. The sequence continues at coordinate 114,120 of CAWILL010000007.1, read as the reverse complement.
GCGGTGATCATCAAGTCGCGCACCGTCGCGCCGGCGCGCCGCAGCGGTATGAAGTTTTCCATGGTGCTGCCGCTTCCGCCGGTACCCATGTGTGCGTAAATCTCTGGACGCGTCTCCGCCTGCTCGACACTCACCGAATTGAAATCTACTTCGGCCTCTTCCGCGAGAAGCATCGCCAGGCCTGTCTTGATGCCTTGTCCCATCTCCGACTTCGCCACGATGAGGGAAATCTTTCCGTCGGGCTTCACATGGATGTAAGCGTCAAACGGGTTCACCGCTGGCTTCTTGGGACCTTTTTCGTTCTCCTGCGCGAAGGCCTTTACGGGTGAGAGCCTTACTCCGATCACCAACCCTGCTCCGGCGATCGTTCCCTGCGCTACGAATGTTCTGCGGTTGATCGCCATGGCTAGGCTCCTTCCCCGGCGGCCCGATGAATCGCGCGCCGAATCCGCTGATACATTCCGCACCGGCACAAATTTCCCACCATCGCGGAATCGATCTGATCGTCGGTCGGCTTTGGCGTCTTGGCGAGCAGCGCCGCCGCCGACATGACTTGTCCCGGCTGGCAGTATCCGCACTGCGGCACCTGCTCGGCGATCCAGGCTCGCTGCACCGGGTGCGAATTGTCCACTGACAGACCTTCAATCGTAGTGATCTTCTTTGCCCCGACTGCGGAGACCGCAGTCTGGCAGGACCGTACCGCCTCGCCGTCGAGATGCACCGTGCAAGCCCCGCACAGCCCCATCCCGCACCCGTACTTGGTGCCGGTCATGTTTAGTTTGTCGCGTAAAACCCACAAAAGAGGAGTGTCAGGAGAAACGTCAACCTCGTGGGTACGTTCGTTGATCAGCAACTGGAAGGCAGACATAGCAGAACTCCCCAGAGAAAGGATAAGACTTTAGACGAGGCTACTCCAGAAACGTTTCGTCCGGCAAGATGGTGTAGGGCGATGGTGTAGGGGCGGACGCCTTCGTCCGCCCCCGCCGCCCGGTGAATCGGGTCGCGGGGCATCCGCTAGCTATCGTATCGAACGCTGACAATTACGCAGAGACCCAGGAACTCTCCACCCTCAGCGTTCCGATTGAATCCGCCGGCAACTCCACCATCGCCGCCTGAGTTTTCACGTGGATCTCAACTCTCTGCGGATGTGCGAGTTCATTGCGGATCAGCAGGATAATCGATCCGTCAGGATTCACGAACGCAATCGCGTCATCGCAGGTTCCGCTCGTTACCAGATGGCGCGCGCCTGGGTCGACAAAGTGAGTCAGGTGCTTGAGCAGATGATAATCGTGGGTGTAACCGAAGCTTTTTGCGGCCGAGTCGACACTCACCAGAGAATTCTGCGCCCATCCCCACGTGCTCATGCCTCCATTGGCCGTCGCGATGTTCCAGTACATGTAAGCGGAGGCGCCGCTGCGAAAGTAGTGCTTCATGAGTTGCCAGCAATAGCCGGTGTAGCGCCAATTGTTGCTCCCATCGCCGCATTCTTGCTCTGACTGAAAGACAAGCAGCCACGGAAACTCGTGATGAACCGCTGGGAGCGCATTCTTTCCCGCCCACTGCGTGCCGACGCCTTTGATGAACCGAGCGACCTCCTTATCCGCCATCGCCGTTTCAAGTATGCGTGGATTCCCCCGCTCCAGCGTTCCGAAAAAGACGTCCACTGCGCGCTTCTCCATCTCTGGCCCAAGGTAGCGCAGGAACCGAGTCAACCCCTCAGCCGTCCACGTACAGCTGGGGAAATTCTGCGCCGAGTTGAATTCGTTCTGCGGCATGACCATGCCGATGGAAATTCCTTTGGCTTTATACGCGTCGATATAGCGGCCGAAGTATTTTGCGTAGGCCTCGAAGTAGCGCGGCTCTTGGATAAACATGTCCTCGCCCTCGTGCCCTATCTGATCCGGGCGAATCCCGTTATCCTTCATCCCGGGATAGGCCTTTGCCTCCGCATAAAAATGATTTGTCTTCATCCAACTCGGCGGCGACCACGGGGACGCCCACAGCTTCAGCTTTGGTTGATGGCGAAGCGCCGCCTGGATGAACGGCACGAGAGTATTCTCGTCGTGCGCGATGCTGAAATCGTTCAGTGCGAAATCACCGTCGGTCTCGTCGTAACTGTAAGCATCGGTCGCAAAATCGTTGGCGCCGATTGGTGTTCGGCAATACGTGAATCGTGCACCGGCCGCAGGGTCGAACAACTCGCGCAGGATGCCTTCGCGGTCGCCTGCCCCGAGTTGCTGCAGCGATGTCCATCCCAGCTCGTTAAAGCAGGCACCGAATCCCTGAATCGGTCTAGAGTCTGGCTGCACCTGCGACGGGTCGATGTTGAGGTTCAGCGTGTCCCAGCTGAAGATCGGTTTGCAAACTGGTTTCGCTTGCCATGCTTCGGCTTCGGTTGTGACAACCAGCCGGACGCGCGAATCCTCCAGTGGTGACGGAGGACCCATCTGCGCGAACGCGCGTGACGACAAGCCGAGTCGAACCACAGCTCCACCCACCGCAGCCCGCGCACCGTTTTTCAAAACCTGCCGCCGAGTCCAAGTTTGCATAGTCGTTCACGGGGTGCCCCACCCTTGTCGCGTTTTTTGGGACGGGGCGGGGATTTTGATTTCCTAATTCCGATCTCAATTCTTACTGCTTACATCCCCGGCTTCTTCTCTTCTTCCGCGGCCTTCTCCGCCCCCGGCATCACATTCTTCAGCGGAGCATTCTTCTGCTCATTCAATTCCGGATGCGGCACCGGCTTCCGCGGCAACATCTGGTCCCGCATCGCCGTGTTGTAAACGAAGATCGCCTCGACCGTCGCTGCCTGCGCCAGATCTTCGGGTTGCAGTCGTTCATAAACATCCATGTTCGAGTGATGCGTTCTCGATCCGTAATCCAGCATGTCCTGGATGAACTGGAAGCCCGGAATGCCCACGGAATCAAATGCCTCGTGATCGGTGCCACCGGTATCTCGCATCGTGATCGTGCTGACACCAAGATCGCCGAGTGGCGCAATCCACTGCTGGAAAATCGGAGCGATCGCCGCATTCTCCTGCAGATAAACGCCGCGGATCTTTCCCGTCCCGTTGTCCACGTTGAAGTATCCGGAAATCTTCGATTGCTCCGGCTTGATCACAACCGGTCCAGCCGGCTTCCGCAGAAAATCTGGCAGCTTGATTTGATCGGGTGCCTCCGACAGCGGCACGTACCCGAAGTGCTGTTTCACATATCCGTAAGATCCAAACTCTCCCTGCTCTTCGCCGGTCCACAGCCCCACGCGAATCGTCCGCCGCGGCTGCACCTTCAGCGCATTCAGAATGCGCATCACTTCCATCGCCACAATGCTTCCTGCGCCATTGTCGGTTGCGCCGGTCCCGGAGGCCCAGGAATCCAGATGTCCCCCAACCATCACGACTTCGTCCTTCAGTTTCGGATCGCTTCCCGGAATTTCAGCAACGGTGTCAAACCCATGCTCGTGATCGCCGGTGAATTCCGTCTCCACATCCATCTCGATAGTGACGGGCACATTCGCCTTGAGCAGGCGGTAGACGCGCCCATAATTCTCAATCGCCATCACGACGATGGGCAGAGCCTCGGCACTTTCACGCTTATATGTGAACCAGCCCATGCCCGAGCCGCCATCGTCGAAAATCGTTCCCCCGGAGCCGCCATTGTTCCGTCCATCGCGGCTCGGAACCACAATTCCTGCCGCGTGTTCGTCGGCAAAAAACTTCCCCGCTTTTTGGCGAAATTCCAGGCGCTTGATAAATTCCTGGAAGAGTTGCTCCCGCTCACCAATGTGAACGGGATACTCCACAGTCTTCTTCAGGTCCGCATCGTCGCGGCGCTCCCAAAGCGCCTTGTCGACCGGCTTCACATCGCGCATCGGCCCGAAGAAGATAACCTTTCCCGACAGCTTTCCCTGGTACTTCTCCAGGTCCTTTTCGTCTTTGGCGTCGATCCAAACCGCTGGCCCATTGACCGCCCCATGACTGGAAGGCGACCACGGCAACGCCTGAGCGATGAACACCGCCGTGTCTGGCGACGACATTCGCACCCACGTATTTAACTGCCGCCACCCCATCCCGAACTCGCCCCAGTCTTCCAGGTGTGCGTTGGTGCAGCCCATGGCGGTGAACTGATCGCGCGTCCATTCATTCGCCTTCTTCAGGTTTGGAGACCCTGTCAGTCGCGGTCCGATGCCATCCGCGAGGGCCGATGCGAACTCCATGATGTGCGAATGCGACAGACCCTCTTCGCGGATGCGTTGATACATCGTGAGATCGAGATTCTCCACGGCAGGCTGAGGCTGCTCGTATGACGGCTTGCTCGCATCATCACTCTTGGTGTCTTTTGCTTTTTTCTCAGCCGCTGGCAGAGACAACGCCACACTCAGACAAACTGTAAGTACAAAAAAGAGCCGGTTCTGCACCCGCATCTCTTGTTCCTCCTTTAGTGCGGAAAGCGCAGGGTAGCAGATTGCTTTGTCCGTGGGCAAAGACCGCCACATGGGAGCGCCTCACCCCTAACTGCCAAAACATCTAGCACATTGTGATCGCTTCGGCAGCGAACTCCCCGGTGGGCAGGGGTGGCGCCGCACGAAGGTTCCTACCCGCGTGATCATGAGTACATTTGTGATTCAAATCACAGACGCGCCATACCCGCCCACCTAGAATCGCGTCATTCCCCCGGGGTGGTATCCACAAAGTCAAATTGCAGTTTTTTTATGTCGACTCACATCTCCGCAGTCCCCGAAGGCCTCAAATGGAAGCCGGCCTATCTGGCTGCCGTTCTGGAGAAAGATCGAACCCGTGTCGTTGGCCTGATTCAAGATGCCAGGTCGAAATTTGCAAATCGGCTGGAGGAATTAGAGGCCGAATCCTACTCACACGACGAAATCGAAGCCATCCAGGACGCTGACTATCTGCTTCAGGCACTCCGGAGTAGCTTGTCGTATCGGACCGATCTAAAAAACTACCTTCCCGATTTGAATTTGACTCTCCGCGTACGCGCCGGAGAGTTTCGTTGCAGGCAGGCTGGAGACTCTGCGGCTACTCGTCCGGTTCTGGTGCCGGGCCCGCCGCGGGATCTGGTTCCGGTTTTGCTGCCAGAATCGCCTGCCAGTTCAGAAGCGCGTTCCACAGCAATCGCTGATCGCCGCGGTTCAGATCGCGGTGCATCGGGTTGAAGTTAAACGCCACCACGTGGCCCTTGCCAACAGGCACATCAAGGATCGCGGGCCGGCCGATCAAGTTTTCTTCTCCCCAGGCTTGTCCGCTGACGACGAAATCTTTGTTCTCGCCGTCACCCCATTCCATCACGATGCCGCTACGATCTTCCGGCCCGTCCAGACACGTAGTGCAATACGCCATGCGCAGCCACCGGCGCGGTGTGTTGTACAACGGAAAGTTCTGCCGGAAGACCCAGGTGTGTGTCGGATACCCATAGGCGATGGGATGATGGGGGCGATCGAATGTGACCCGCACGTGCGTACCGGGCGTGCGCGTACCGGCATGCTGTGCTGCAGCCGACGAGGCGCCGCCACCACCCGCGGCGCTGCGCGGAACGCCTCCCGACGAGCGCCGGACAAAGCGAACTAGCCCACCCTCGAGCGCCAGCATGCTGCCGCTACCCAGCGTGACCATCAGGCCGCCATCTTCGAGGAAGTGCTGAATCTGCGCCAAGCCCTCATAGCCGATGCCTCCGGTGATGTCGTCGGATTCCGCTGGCATGCCGAAGCTGGGCGTCTGCGGCGTTTTCTTGAATGGCATCGGCGACCAGGCTCTGGGCAGCCCCTCGATCTGCTCCGCGAGTTCGAGATCGACGTGGCCATAAAGAAGAACGTCAATCTTCGAGCGGAGACTTCCCGCGCGAATGTCTTCGTCGCGCAGATAGGTGTACGGCACCTTGCGCTGGTCGAGGGAATAGCGAATCCATCCGATCGAATCTGTGTCAGCCCACGGAACCCATACGCCGATACGCGGCGCAGGCGCTTTGTGGCGAGTAACGTTGGGCGCTGTCGAGGTCGGTATGAAGTCGAGCCCGAGTTCGGCCGCCGCTGTTTCAATTGCGTCATGCAGTCCAGGCTGGTTGGGGAGAATCCAAGATCCCGCGGGAAATCTGACGCCGTCCTGTTCGAATGCGTGCTCCGCAATCTGGATTTCGAAATTCGTCAGGCGATAGCGTCCCGAAAGAAAGGATTCCTGGCCAGTGTCCTTCAACAAGTACGTTGAGCCAGCACCGGTGACACGTCCGGCCACCTGCGGCGGATCTTTCAGGACGGCAAGCGCGGCATCACGAATCGAAGCGTCGGCAGTGGGGAGTGCTTGCAGATGATAATTCGCAGGGAGTTCCCACGAGACATCGTCATAAGGAGGCTCGCCGTCTTTTGGATAATGCTGCGGCGTAAGCAGATCGACCGCATAGTTGCGATAAGGCTGGTCGAGTCGAACCACGTATGTTCCTGCGGGAAAGCTTCCGTCGTTGAGTTGAATGGCGCTTTCGGCACGGGAAACTTCGATGTGTTGCGCCATCAACCGTCCGACCATTTGCGCAACCCGACCCGGGTCCCCCTGATCGGCAGGAATCAAAAACGCATAGGGCGCCTGCGTGAGTCCCTTCTGCCATGAGTCCCACGACTTTTTGTAGAAATTACCCAGCATCTGCTTGGAGCGCGTTGCGGCATCATCGAGCGCGATCAGCGCGCCAGTTTCCTGATAGTTGAGATTGTCGCGCGCTGACCACGTCACCTCGTGCGCTGGCGGAAGCGGACGGTACCACTCCATGGTGGTTGCTCCCGGTGAGATCGAGCGCTTCTCGGTTTCCGCACTGCCGTTGCCGAACGTTTCATAGCCGCGCCCGATGCTGTTGTGATTCATCGCCACCGAGTCGAGATAAAGATGTGCGAATGCCTCGCCGAAATTCCAGGTGGAGACTCCCGGCATTCCCATCGCCGTCATCGACTCAACCTCATGCATGCTGAGCTCGAGAAATTCCGTATAAGTAATCGGATCAATGTTCGGGTTATACGGGCCGGTGCCATTCCACGTCATCAGGAAGGGCACGCCCTCGTGCAGATCGTGCACCACCGTCGGGTGCCACTCGTGAAACATCCTGTGGACAGCCTTGGTAGTCTCGTGCGTCTGCTGGTGCGTGTCGCGATTGATGTCGACAAAGGTGTATTTCGACCAGTACGGCGGCGACTGCCGTGGAAGCGTATTGCGCTCAGTCTTGCCTTTCAAGTATCGGTAGAACCAGTCCACCATCTTGTCGCGGCCATCCGGATTGGAAATGGGATTGATGAGCACCACGAGTTGTTCGCGAATCTTGCGGATCATGGGCTGCTCCGAAACGGCCAGCCGGTAAGCCAGTTCGAGCGTGGCCTCGGTCGATCCGGTTTCGTCCGAATGGAGAGCCGCGTTGAAGTAGTAGATCGGCCGGGAGGCCGCGATCAACTTCTCGGCGGCGGCCGGCTGGAGGTGACGGGGATCGGCCAACGCAGCCGTCGCAGATTTCAGATGTTCGATATCACGAATGCCGGATTCATCGGCAATCGCAAGCATCACGATGTCTCGACCTTCTTCGCTCTTGCCGATTGTGAATACCCGGACTCGCGGACTCGCGGCAGCCAACGCCCGCGCATAAGAGTAAGCCTTTTCGGTGCCGCTTAACTCTCCCGGAGCGCCCATAATCCGGCCGAAGAATTTTTCGGGCGAAGGGACAGAAGCAGACAGCGGAATATAAGAGACGAGCGGAGAAATGAAGTGTGGGTCCGTAGTAGCAGCACCGATCGCTTGGCTCGCTCCGGGCTCAGGGATGTCGGGAGCTTGGGCTCGCGTTGTGACGGTGAGCAAACAAAAAAACAGCCACAAAAGTGCGGCACGAAACATGGGGCCCCCTGAACTCGGTGTGAAGGCGGAAGTTTAGCACGCGTGCTGGCGCCTGTTTTCAGAGTGAGTTGACGAACGGCTCGCTGGGCGACGTTACCGCGCGGCGGTGCTGAGCCCGGATTGCAGACGTATCACCATGCCTTCGGCGGCGGCCCGGACTCTCGGGTAGTAGTTGCGCGCGTCGGCCACAACTTTGTCGACAATCGTATCGGTATGGTCGGGGTCATGATGGTAAAGAACGAGCTCTTTCGTCCCGCTTTCCATCGCGACGTTAACGGCCTCGCGCCAGTGGCTGTGCCCCCAGCCGCGGCGCCGGGCAGCGTAATCGTCGGGCAGGTATTGCGCGTCGTAGATCAGGATGTCGGCGCCCTCCGCCAACTTGCGGACGCCTTTGTCGAATTCCGCGTCTCCCGGCTCGTTGTCGGTGGCGTACACAAGTACGCCGTCTTTCGTCTCAATGCGGAATCCGAGGCAGCCTTGCGGATGGTTCAGCCACTGAGTCTTGATTCGGATTCCGTCTTCCATGTCGAGGCAGCCGTTCTGTATGTCATAGAAGTCGCGGCCGGCGCGCATCTGATCCAGGTGGACCGGGAAGTACGGAGATGACATCTGCTCCGTCATGACTTGCTCAAGGCTGCGCGTGCGGCTGGAAGAGTGAAAGAAAAACTGGCTGTGCGGGCTGTCGTACAACGGGCGGAAGAAGGGCATGCCCTGGATGTGGTCCCAGTGAAAGTGTGACACGAAGACGTGGGCGGAGAAGGGCTTATCGCCGAACTCGCGTTCAAGTTCGTGGCCGAGCACACGAAATCCAGTGCCGCAGTCGAAAATGTAAATCTGGTTTCCGACGCGCACTTCTACGCAGGAGGTGTTGCCTCCATAGCGCAGGTTTTCGGCCTGTGGAGTGGGCGTGGAGCCGCGCACGCCCCAAAACTTAACTTGCATAACCCCCGGTGTTAACTGTTCCGCTGTATTTCCCTGGCGCCCGCCTCGCGAGATCAGGCGTCAAAATGTTCACAATCCTCGGGATACTAGCGATTCTGAGCGATTGCCGTCAGGGTAACAAGTGACGAAAGTTTGCAATGGCAGGGGCTAGGGACCTGGGGGTTAGGGCTAAGCGCCGGCGGCATGATGAGTGAAGTTGCGCTTCCCAGCAGCGCTGGATCCGCCTCCACCAGTCCTAATCCCTAAGCCCTCCCCTATAATGAATGCCCACCATGGTGCAACCTGATTTCAAAGAGTTTTCGCGATTGGCTCGCGAGACGACGCTGGTTCCGGTCGTAAAGTCGGTGAGCGCCGATCTGCTTACCCCGGTCAGCGCTTTCCTGGCGATCGCCGAAAAGCAGTCGCATGCATTTCTACTCGAGTCAATCGAGCGCGGCGAGCAGATCGGAAGGTACACCTTTCTCGGAGCTGCACCTTACATGCGGGTGACGGCCCATAAGGGAAAAGTCCAGATTGAGCGCGGCCGCAAGCGTGAGTTGGTCAACGGCAGCATCTTTCAGGTCGTCAAGCATTTGCTGAGGGAGCACAGCGTGGCAACGGTCCCGGGGCTTCCCCCATTCACCGCGGGGGCTGTCGGATACTTCGCCTATGACGTCGTCCGCCAGCTGGAGAATATTGGCGAGCACGCGAAAGATGACCTCTCAGTCCCCGACGCGGAGCTCATGTTCTTCGATCGACTCCTGGCCTTCGACCATCTGCGCCATCAGATTCACATCATGGCGGCGGCGGATGTTTCGCGCGAAAGTCCTCGCCGCGCCTATAACCGCGCACTTCGTGACATTGCGGCCCTTGAGCGAAAGCTCGGGGCGGGACTGAGCCCGGCACTCTGGCGGAAGGCGGCGAAGCCCAAGACAGGCAAACTTAAGATTCATGCGGGCACGCGGCGCGATATTTACCTGCGCAATGTGGAGCGCTGCAAGGAGTACATTGCCGCGGGCGACATCTTCCAGGTCGTGTACTCGCAACGCTTCGACTTCACTCCCGAGGTTGCACCATTCGATCTGTACCGGGCTCTGCGCCAGGTCAATCCATCGCCCTACCTTTACTTTCTGAAGATGAACGACCGGCATATCCTCGGATCATCGCCCGAGATGTTGGTTCGTGTGACGGGACGCAAGTTGGAATATCGGCCGATCGCGGGCACGCGTCCCCGGGGTCGCGATGCGGCTGAAGATGCCCGCCTCGAGCAGCAGGTGCGCAACGATGAAAAAGAGCGCGCAGAACATGTGATGCTGGTCGATCTCGGACGCAACGACCTCGGGCGCGTCAGCGAGTACGGTTCGGTGAAGGTCAAAGACCTGATGTACGTCGAGCGCTACTCGCACGTCATGCACCTGGTGTCAGCGCTGGAGGGGACTCTGCGCAAAGATCTCGACGCGATCGATGCCTTGGCTGCGTGCTTCCCCGCGGGAACCCTCAGCGGCGCGCCGAAAGTTCGCGCCATGCAGATCATCGAAGAGCTGGAGCCCACCCGCCGCGGCGTTTACGGCGGCTCAGTTCTGTATGCGGATTTCGCAGGCAATCTCGACTCCTGCATCGGCATTCGCACCTTGCTGATGCAGGGAAAGAAGGCATACCTGCAGGCTGGTGGAGGAATCGTTGCCGATTCCGATCCGACAGCAGAATTTCAGGAATCGATGAATAAAGCGGGAGCGCTACTACGAGCCGTTGACATGGCTAGGAAAGCGTAGGCGTTACAGTTCCAAAAAGTTTTTCACGAGTTTTTTCCCCGCTTCCGTCAGCACGCTCTCCGGGTGAAACTGCACGCCCTCCACAGCCAGCTTTTTGTGGCGTAATCCCATAATCGTCCGCGTGCCGTCTTTCTCGGTTGTCCAGGCGCTGATTTCCAGATCGGCAGGCAGATTCTTTTCTTCCACGATGAGCGAATGGTAGCGGGTCGCGGTCATCGGCATGGGAAGCCCCTGAAACACCGTCTTGTTGTCGTGCATGACGGCACTGGTTTTCCCGTGCATGAGATGGGGGGCACGGATGACTCGTCCTCCAAACGCTTCGCCCATGGCCTGATGCCCCAGGCACACACCGAGCAGTGGCGTTTTTCCGGCGAAGTGACGAATCAAATCAATGCTGATGCCGGCCTCACGCGGCGTACATGGGCCGGGAGAGATGACGATCTTTTCCGGCCGCATCGCTTCGACTTCCTCGACCGTGACTTGATCATTGCGCCGCACTTCCACATCGGCGCCCAGTTCTCCGAGATACTGGACCAGGTTGTAGGTGAACGAATCGTAGTTGTCGAGAACGAAAACCAAGAATCAAACCTCTAGCTGGCTCCGCGCCTTTCGACACCAGATTACACCAGACCGCGCCCACCGCTTGTCAACGCAGTCGTCTCGCCCAAAAGAGCCAATCCGTTCCCCAAGCGTGGTATTGACCCGGACCAGACCGGCAGCGCATCCTTTTAATCGATGTCCGCCACTTCAACACGACTTGGAGGAAGCATGGCCGAGCCCCAGCAGGAGAAGCGGGGTGCACGACGTTTCGCGTTACGAGTACCGGTCAGCGTTAATCGCAATTCCACCGACAGCAACGTTCAGAACGAAGCCGCCCAACTCCGTGATGTCAGCGCCCGCGGCATCTGCTTTTACCTGGACTCAGCCATCGAACAGGGCGCGCACATCGGATTTACTCTTACCCTTCCGCCAGAAGTCACCCTCACCGAAAGTATTCGCGTTCAATGCCAAGGTCGCGTCGTGCGAGTAGAAGATGGCGTGGACGATGGACGAGTCAGCGTGGCCGCGGTGATTGAATCGTACGAGTTCCTTCCGGAAGCCTGAGCGCAGGCCATTTCAATCCGAGGACCGGAGTACACCGTTCGCGGGAGTCAGAAGCCGAAAGCCGCAATGCTGTAATCTCGCACTTGAACATCTGACTCCCGACCTATAACTTCACCCTCCTGCCCCCTGACCCCTGGTCCCTGTGGTATGTTTCCTTCAAGCTTCCAACGAGGAATTTGTGCCGCGATTCGGGTCCAGGTCTGTCTGCGTCAGCACTTTGATTGTGGTATTTGTCCTCTCTGTGTGGGCGCAGAACTTCGGACCTCCGCGGGTGATCCAGAGCGTTCGCATGGTTTTTGAAAAGGGAGTGCCAGCCGTCGAAATCCTCTCGAGCGGTTCGGTGATCCCTGAGATCATGACGCTCGATTCGCCGCCCCGTCTGGTGATCGATCTTCCGAACACGCGGCTTGGACCGGTTCAGAAACGAATCCGAATCCAGAAGGAAAACATCACCGCGATCCGCGTCAATCAGTACACCAGCAATCCTCCGGTCACCCGCATTGTGCTCGACCTGCTCGCGCCTTACGGACATTCCTGGGACGGCGCCGGTAATCGCCTCATGGTGCGGCTGAAACCCGCGGAAGACGTCGACACCGCAAAGAAGCAGGAGTCCGGCCAACCAATGAGCGCTCCGGGATTCGCCTTGACTCCGGATGCCGCAGTGATTCCTGTCGTCGACGGCGCAAGCGCGGTTGCAGTGGATGCCAGCCGACTCTCCGCAGGTTCTTCCGTCACCGCGGGTTCCGACACCACCATGCTGCATCTTCCCAGTGGAGGCGAAGTCCGCGTGTGCCCTGGCACCACGCTTTCCGTAAGTTCTTCACCCAGCAAGCGCGACCTGATGTTTGGTATGGGCACGGGCGCCATTGAAATGCACTACACGCTCAAAGCATCCTCCGATGCAGTGCTGACCCCAGATTTCCGCATTATGTTTGCCGGGCCGGGAGAATTCCACTTCGCCGTCAGCGCCGACTCTCACGGCAATACTTGCGTCCGCACGCTGCGCGGTAACACGTCCTCCGCTATCGTCGCCGAACTAATGGGCAACCGCATATACCAGGTGAAGCCGACCGAGCAGGCCATGTTTCACTCCGGGCAAATCGATAAAGTCGATGGCGATGTACCACTGGAATGTGGATGCCCTCCGCCGCGAGCGGTCTTGATGGCGGACGCTCCGCCTGCCCAGATCCTGCCCGGCTCCCAGGTACCAAAAGCCGCCATGGGAGCAGGTTCGGCGGGGAGCTCAACGGCGAACAATGCTGCAACTTCGCATGCCGCAGGCACGCAGCTGACGAATGGTCCGGAAACTGCGCCGCTTCCGGCATCGCAGCCTAATGATGTCCACGTGCAAGTCGATGCGCCTTTTGTGTTCAGTGCAAAGGATCGTGCTGCGAAAACGTCGCCCGCTCCGGCGCAGGCCCCTCCGGATTTGCCGCCTGATCAGTCTACCCAGCCACAGGCTCACCTCGATCCTGTCATTCAACCGGCCCCGCCGGCGGAGCCTCAAAAGAAAACGGAACACTCGGGCTTTTTTCGCCGCGTAGGAAAGTTCTTCTCGGCGATCTTCCACTAGCCTAATGAGTCATAACTAGATTGCATCATGAGCGTGGCGTATGGTGGATCATGTCGAATCCACGTGGTCGTCCCACCCAGCGCAAGCTGGTCCTCAGCCCCGAACAGAAAGCCACTTTGCAACGGCTGATCCAACATGTCTCATAAATGATTTTGAAAGGGCGCGTTTCAGCCGCGCCGCGAAAAGGTTTTAGTGGAAGAGCGGCGCTTTAGCGCCGCGTCAGATCCGACAGGGGGTTGGGCTTCAGCCCCGGAGAGAAGAGCTTGAGTACCTAGCTGATTTAGGTGACGAATCTGGTCATTCTTCCGCCTAATGAGTCCCCAACTGGCCTGTGACTGAGACAGCCGCGGCCTTGGATATCTTCCGTAACGAATCGCCCCTTGCCCCGGATATCCTTTTTTCCCGTCCTTGCGTCTTACCGGTTTGAAATACCACCCTGTCGACCGGAGCGCGCCATGACTGCAGCATCGCCGGGGCCCCATCTGTTTTCTGTCCTGACCAATGAGCACGACACACTCTTCCGCACGAGGACGGACACATTTCTATTTTCGCTTCTCGGGCAAGCTGCGTTTCTGGCCCTGATCATCTATCTCACAAGTTGCGTGATTCGTAATCCTCCGGAGATCGCTCGGCGGATGCCCGATCTCGGGAAGTTTCCTTTGGTCTTTTCCGGATTCAACGGTGGCGGTGGAGGGAATCACGATCCGCTGCCGGCACCGAATGGCGAGCCACCCCGTGCCTCCCTGCAAATGCAGATCGTCAGCCCGAGCGTGATGGTCCCAACAGAAATGCCGAAGCTTCCGAGGGAAGCCACGGTGATGGTGGCGCCAGATGTCAAATTTCCCGATGCGTCACATATCGGAGACCCATCCTCGCCCTTTTCGAAATGGCTTTCCGACGGTCCGGGCGGGCGCGGCGGAATGGGCGACGGATGTTGTAACGGAATCGGGCCTGATTCCGGCCCTTCCGTGGGTGAAGGTACACCCGGAGCTCATCCGGGTCGCAACGGCGTCACCATGCCCGAGGCAATCTACAGTCCCGAGCCCAGTTTTTCGGACGAAGCTCGAAAAGCAAAATTCCAGGGAATCGTGATGCTGATGGTGGTAGTAGGCGAAGACGGCCGCCCTTACAACATCCGCGTGCGCCAGAGCCTGGGAATGGGTCTCGACGAACAGGCAATCGCAGCCGTTAAGAACTGGCGCTTCCGTCCGGCGACATTCCATGGTCAACCCATCGCGACGCAGATCGCCGTGCAGGTCGACTTTCACTTGTACTAGCGCTGCGGGCAGTGAATCCGACTTCAGACCTCACGCAGAATCGTGCCGAGGTCCGAAGGCCGACGTCCGAGGTCCGTTTTCACTAGCCGCGATTGATCGCCCGCCGCAATGGCTCCACTTTCTCGCGCAGGTCCTCTGCCAGGTCCGCTCCGCGAGAGGCAGCGTCCCGCACTCGGTCGCCCACTTCACGCACCCGATCCTTGGCCTCGTCTGCCCAATCCTCGAGGCTGTCCTTCGCATCTTCATAGCCGCGCCGCAGGTCTTTGCGCAACTGCTTGCCCGCTTTCGGAGCTAACAAGAGCCCGGCCAGTGCGCCCGCGCCCAGTCCGATCAAAAGAAACGTAATCGCTGTCCCGATGTGGCTGCCTTCTGAAGAGTTGTAACGACCTGTTGTCATGATGCCTCTTTTCTCAGCACCCAAACTCGTCCGCCGCTTGAGCACGCCTAATTGATTGTAGTCCCACTCTCGGGGACGGATCATCCAAAGAGTCCAGTTTAGGATGCAGCTAACCCCAAAAGTGATCGCCGCCCATTTTGGTTGATTCCAGCCCAGCCTGGACACATCTGGGCGGCCAAAGCGATTTACCACGAAGGACACGAAGGTGCACCAAGGAAAACCTGGTTCGCCTTCCTTCATGAACCTTCGTGTCCTTCGTGGTTGATGATTTTCAGTCATCCCCGACTTTCCCTTCCGGCGCACCCATGTGTAAAATAAAGCCTTAGCCCCTGTGGCGGCGGAACTTGTGGCTTGCCCGCCTTCCGCCGGCTTCAACCGCAATCGTACAAGGAGAGTTTTGAGCGATGTCGATCCCTGCCACACAGCTTCGTCCCGGCATGATCATCAAGCACAACAATGATCTGCATTCCGTCTTCAGCGTCGAGCACCGCACGCCCGGCAACCTGCGCGCCTTCATCCAGGCCAAGCTGCGTAACCTCCGGACCGGCGCCATGTTCGAGCACCGCTTCCGTTCGCCCGATCCGATCGAGAAGATCAGCGTCGATGAAGTCGAAATGCAGTTTCTTTACTCCGATGGCGACAGCTACTACTTCATGGACACCTCGAACTACGAGCAGACTCACCTAACCAAGGAAATTCTGGGTGACGCGGTTGAATACCTGATCCCCAACCTCGAGATCAAGGTGGAGTTCTTCGACGGCAAGGCCGTCGGCATCGAATTGCCCCAGACCGTCATTCTGACCGTGATTGAGACCGAGCCCGGACTGAAGAGCGCCACCGCTTCCAGCGTGACCAAGGCCGCCAAAACGGAGACCGGCCTGGTTGTGCAGGTTCCGCCGTTCATCAACGAAGGCGAGAAGATCAAAGTCGACACGTCGGAAGGCGCGTATCTGTCGAGAGCCTAGGGCGAAGTCAGAACTCAGATTTAAGATTTCAGATTTGATAATGAAGACCGCAACTGCTCCGATTCCAGGTTCCGAAATCTAAAATCTAAAATCTGCAATCTGAATTTCGACTTCTGCATTCGAACTTCTGTATTGTTCCCAGAATGACCTCCACCGACAAACCGATCCAAGCCCGCCGCTTCCTCGTTCGTGGCCGCGTGCAAGGCGTCGGCTTCCGCTGGTTCGTCGAACGCGAGGCCCACATCCTGGGCATTGCCGGATGGGTACGCAATAATCACGACGGCAGCGTCGAAGTCCTCGCCCAGGGCACCCGCGATCAGCTTTCCGGGCTGCATTCGCGCTTGCGTGAAGGTCCGCGCGCAGCCCGCGTCGATAACGTCGAAGTCTCAGAAGAGAATCCGGCTGCCGGCCTCAGTTCATTCCGTATTGAAGGAGCGTGGTGATGTCCCCTGTTTCCGCGGTCGAAGTCGATCATCTGAAGAAGCTCATTCGCGAGGTTCCGGATTTTCCCCAGAAGGGGATTCTGTTCTACGACATCACGACGCTCCTGAAAGACAAGACGGGACTCGCCATGCTTATCGACAAACTCTCGGAGCACTACATTGCCCAGGACATCGATCTGGTGCTGGGGATGGAAGCTCGCGGTTTCATCTTCGCGCCTGCGCTGGCCTATCGTCTAAACGCGGGATTCGTTCCCGTGCGCAAACCCGGCAAACTTCCAGCCGAATGCGTGAGCTACGACTATGCTCTCGAGTACGGCTCGAACACGCTGCAGATCCACAAGGACGCGATCCAGAAAGGCCAGCGCGTACTGATCGTCGACGACTTGCTCGCGACCGGCGGCACCGCCGACGCTACCGCGAAGCTGGCCGAATCCCTCGGGGCAAAGATCGCCGGCCTGGGATTCGTCGTCGAACTTTCATTCCTAAACGGCCGCGACAAGCTGAAGAACTACGACGTGATGTCGCTGCTTCGCTACGACCAATAAACATTTGAAAAAAACTAAACGGGGCAAGCGCTGGTTGACGCTTAGCCCCGTTTCGTATTCGATCGAGGAAAAATTCGCGCTCTACTTCACATTTCGTGCAATCAGGAGTCCCACTCCCGCCCAGAATCCACCGCTGATCGCGAACGACAGCGCCATCCCCGCGATTGCACCCCAATTAATGCGCCGGCGACGTTGATCCGAATCGTTGTCATCGCCCAGCCATGAACTAAGAAATCCAGTTCTCCCCAGACCACTGTCCAGGCATATCCAGCGCACCGGAACTCGCATCGCACGGGTGCTCGCTTGAGGGGGAAAATTTACCAGCTTGTAACTCATCAAGCACCTCCTCGTGTCGGATTGCAACTCGTCTGCCATTTCCGTCCTGGCGCAAAGCGCCTGATTGTAAGAGGAGCACTCCCACCCCGAGGGTTGCCATAGTCCAAACGCACGTCAAAACTCCCGAGCATGCGTACAAATTTCGCGTGATCTGAGCCCAGCTGAATTCGATGATCCGCCCCTGCCACCCCTCATTTCTCCCTTAGTACTAGGTGAGAAGCTTTAGGGAGATAACCCTTCCGCCGAAACCAGTCCTCCATGGAACTCCTTAGATCGTCGAGCGGGACA
Organism: uncultured Acidobacteriota bacterium; assembly: GCA_963836945.1. Classification (GTDB taxonomy): domain Bacteria; phylum Acidobacteriota; class Terriglobia; order Terriglobales; family Acidobacteriaceae; genus Sulfotelmatobacter. The sequence goes on along the minus strand of CAWILL010000007.1, from coordinate 96,625 downwards.
CCCGAGCCGATCTCCATCTCTCCATCGGACACCGGAAGCGTATCGTCGAACACGCTGAAATTCGTGAAGCTTCGCATGGAGAAAGAGTCCAACCACTTCAGTGGGCAGGGAACCTTGTGGCCATTCTCCTCGAACTCCACGCGAATCTTGCGGGCAAACATCAGTTGATTTAACCACACACCGGCTGTGCATTTTCCAACCCGCGCACCATGCGTGGTGTTTGACAAACGATAATTCAGCCCGTACTCTCCTCGCGTCACACCAGGAAAGGAGCGCTCCGCATGATCACGAATCTGATTTGGTGGATCGTCGTTGGTCTGATCGCAGGCTGGGCTGCCGGCAAGATTATGAAAGGCGGCGGTTACGGCGCGGTGATGGACATCGTCCTCGGCATCGTCGGCGCGGTGGTTGGCGGCTGGCTGATGGGTCTGCTCGGCATTCACGCGGGAGGCTTCATCGGCACCATCATTGTCGCCATCATCGGTGCCGTCTTCCTCATCTGGCTTACCCGCTTGCTCAAAAAAGCCTGACCCGCGGATCTGGGCCCGTCCGCGGGCCCAGACATCTTAAAACTCCGAAACTGAATCTACGGCTCCAGACACCCGGTCTGTGGTGTCCAATACTTCGTAGGGCCGCGTCGTCGATCGCCGATCCATCTGAGAGGCGCTGCTCGTCTTCTGTCTCCACCCCTCTCTGTGTCTGGCACGCGAGCTCTCGTTGACGGAGGAGCGATGCCCCCTTTGAAAGTAGCCGTGCTGTTCTTTGCGCTTCCAGCGTTTTCCTTTGGCCAAACTCCAGTCCCACCGGCTTTAGGAAGTTCCGCCGCCCGCCTGCCGGTCACGCGCGTCATTCTCTACAAAAACGGCGTCGGATATTTCGAGCACTCCGGACACGTCCGCGGAAGCCAGGATGTGAATGTCGATTTCACCACAGCTCAGCTTAACGATGTCCTGAAGTCGCTGACCGTTCTCGATCGCGGAAAAGGTCGCATCACGGGCGTGAGTTACAACTCCACCGCTCCCATCGAACGACAACTCGGACTGCTGCGGCTTCCCGTCGGGGAAAATCCAACGACAGCCCAATTCCTGACCGCTCTCCGCGGTGCCCGAGTCGAGATTCACAACGGCTCCGTAACGGGCTCCGGACGCCTGTTGAGCATTGAAGAACGCGACTTGCCTAAGACCGATCCGTCAAAAGGCGACAGGGAAGAACAGCAGGGACCCGGCGAGAAAATGAAGCACACGCAGATTTCAATCGTCAGCGATGGCGGCGAACTGCGAGTCTTCGATCTGACGCCCGCTACCAGTGTCCGCGTACTCGAAAGAGACGTGAATGAGGAAGTGGGCAAATACCTGGGACTCATCGCTTCCACGCGCGACCAGGATGTCCGCCGCATGACCATCTCCACCGCCGGAGACGGCGAGCGCGATCTGCTCGTGAGCTATATCAGCGAGGTGCCAGTCTGGAAGAGCACCTACCGCATCGTGGTTCCCAAAGAAGGCAAGCCGCTGCTGCAAGGCTGGGCGATTGTCGACAACACCGTCGGGGAGGACTGGAAGAACGTGGAACTGTCTCTGGTCGCAGGCGCTCCGCAGTCATTCATTCAGGAGCTGTCGCAACCCTACTACTCGCGGCGTCCGGTGGTCGCTCTGCCGGAGAACGCGATGCTCACGCCTCAGACGCATGAGGCAACCTTAGAGCAGTATGCCAAGCTCGGACGCCCGCCCATGATGGCTGCTGAAGGTGTGGTTGGCGGCGTTCCAGGCGGTGTCCCGGGTGGACAGATGGGCGGAGTTATCGGGGGAGTCGGCGCGGGTGAAGGTGGGGGCACTGGCGGCGGACTGTTTCGATCACCTGCAGTTGCGACGCCTCCTCCCCATCCCGACGCCACCGAAATTGCCGAGTCCCTTGAAGAGGGCACGACCGTGGGCCAGACGCAGGAACTCGGGGACCTTTTCGAATACAAGCTCAAGGACCAAGTCACCATCCGTAAGAACCAGTCCGCGCTCGTGCCGATCCTGCAGACGCGCATCGATGCAGAGAGAGTTTCTCTCTGGAATCCTTCGCAGGACTCGGTTCTCCGCGCTCTCTGGCTCGACAACAACAGCAATCTCACCCTCGATGGTGGCAGTTTCAACGTTCTCGAAGGCGACGCATTCGCAGGTGAGGGCCTCATGGACGCCATCAAGCCCGGCGAAAAGCGCCTGCTCTCCTACGCCGCCGATCTCGGACTCCTGGTCGATGCCAAGCAGAAGAATGAAAACCAGCGGGTCACCAGGATTGTCATCGCCCATGGCGCGATGACGCAGAGCACACAGGAGCGCCAGGAAGAGACGTACACCGTCCGCAATCGCGACACGTCACCACGCGTTCTCATCGTGGAGCATCCGGCACGAGCCGGTTGGAAGCTTGCCGACGAGGAAACTCCCGCTGAGACTACGGCTTCCTTTCACCGATTCCGCGTCGCCATCGAACCCACGACAACTAAGACACTAACCGTCAAGGAGTATCGTCCGGTCTCCAACCGCTGGATGCTCACTGGTGTTACCGATGACGAAATAAAATTCTTCCTCGATCAGAAGATGATCAGTCCCGAGGTGGAAAAGGCCCTACGCAGCGTGGTGCAGAAGAAGAACGACATCGCGGTGCTCGATGCGGTTATCGCCGGGCGGCGTGCCCAGGTAACGAACATCTCCGACGACCAGCAGCGTGTCCGCGAGAACATGAAAGCGCTGAAGGGAAGTGCCGAGGAGAAGGCGCTGATCGAGCGCTATGTCCGCGAACTCAACGAACAGGAAGACCGTGTTCAGGCGCTACGCAAAGAAATCACCGAAATGCAGCAAAAACGCGACGCGGCACAAAGCGCGCTGACCACGACGATCGAAAACCTTCAGATGGAGGCCACACTGTAGAGTGCAGATTGATGATTTCAGATTGCAGATTGAAAGCACGACAGTCTCGTTGAAATCTGAAAATCTCAAATCTCAAATCTGCAATCTGAAATCTGCAATCTGCAATCTATCTTCCCGCCTTCGGCCCCGCCGCCTTGACCTCTGGCGGCGCATCGAAGTGCGCGAAGTTCTTCGCAAAACGGTGGCGCAGATCTTCAGCGGCTTTGTCATAAGCCGCTTTGTCGGGCCATGCATTGCGCGGATTCAACACCTGTGGCGGGACTCCGTGGCAGAACTTCGGGATGCTGAATCCAAACGTGGGCTCGATTTCGAAATCCTGGCGGATCAGTTCTCCTTCGACCGCTGCATCCACCATAGCCCGCGTGTAGGGAATGCTCATGCGCCTTCCTACGCCATACGGCCCGCCCTGCCAGCCGGTGTTCACCAGCCAACACTGCGCGTTGTGTTCGCGCAGTCGGCGCCCCAGCATCTCCGCGTACGTCTTAGGTGGCAGTGGTAGAAACGGCGACCCAAAACACGTGGAGAACGTCGCCGTCGGTTCCTTCACACCCGCTTCGGTTCCGGCAACCTTGGCGGTGTAGCCCGACATGAAGTGATACATCGCCTGCTCCGGCGTCAGCTTCGAAATCGGAGGCAGCACCCCAAACGCATCCGCCGTCAGGAAGACAACATTCCTCGGATGCCCGCCGATCCCAGGAATCACCGCGTTATCAATGAACTCCACCGGATACGCTGCCCGCGTGTTCTCTGTCTTGCTGTCGTCATTGTAGTCAGGAATGCGCGTCTGCGAATCGAGCGTGACGTTCTCCAGCACGCAGCCGAATCGTAACGCATTCCAGATCTGCGGCTCGTTCTGCTTCGACAGCTTGATGCACTTGGCGTAGCAACCGCCCTCGAAGTTGAACACCCCATCGGCACTCCATCCGTGCTCGTCGTCGCCGATCAGATCGCGCGACGGATCCGCCGACAGCGTTGTCTTGCCCGTTCCCGACAGCCCGAAGAAAAGCGCGCTCACTCCGTTGTGCCCGACGTTCGCCGAACAGTGCATCGGAAACACATTGCGCGGCGGCAGCAGAAAATTCATCACGCTGAAAATCGATTTCTTCATCTCGCCGGCATACGAAGTCCCGCCGATCAACACCGTGCGCCGCATGAAATTCAGCAGAATAAAAACTTCGGAATTAACTCCGTCGCGCTTTGGGTCAGCTTTGAACTCCGGCGCAGAAATAACTGTGAACTCAGGATGATGGCTCCTTAGCTCTTCCATCGTCGGACGCAGGAATAGCTGCCGCACAAACAGGTTGTGCCATGCGTATTCGTTCACGATGCGCACCGGAAGCCGGTAAGCCGGATCCGCGCCGCAATAGAGGTCCTGCACGTATAGTTCGCGCCCGCGCAGGTGCTCCATCACCCGCGCGTAAAGTGCATCGAATTTTTCCGGTTCGAACGGCGCATTCACAGCACCCCAGGCGACGGCGTGCTGCGTCATCTCGTCTTTTACGATGAACTTATCTTTCGGAGACCGGCCGGTTCGGTTCGTATATCCGACAATTGCTCCGTTAGACGCCAGCTTCGCCTCGTTGCGCCGGATGGAGTGCTCCACCAGGAGTGCCGGGGACAGGTTGAAGTGCGTTCGACCTTCGCTCAGCAACTCGGCTACGTCGCTGACGTGCATGGTGGTAGCCATGGGGGAAGTCTCCTGGGAAGAGGCAAAATGGGACACGAAGCCAAAAACGTTCTATTCTGCCTCAAAAACATTGGCCTTGCCAAGGAACCGGGTCACACTTCCGCTCTTTTCCTTAAGCAAAACGATATTGCTGTTGATTGAAAGAATCACTTAGGACAGATGCCATCAAGCCCGATTGCGGTTGTCGTAGAGACGCAGGCTTGCTACGTCTTTGCCGGCGCCCTCAGAGGAGTGCGGGCGCGAGAACTATTCGGAAGTTTTGTAGCCGCATGCCGTGCGGCAAGGCTCGCAATAGAAGAGTCCGTCATTGCAAAGGCGCACGTCAATCACGGACTGGCACAAACAGCAATACTTCTCGCACTGGCAATCCCTTTCGGATTGCTCGCATTGCGCACAGCGACATTTGGCGGTTCCAGTTCCGGTGCTCATGACTCTACTGTATCGCTCGTTCATGAGGGGCGGAAACGTGACATCGGTAACAAAAGAAGGGGTCAGAGGTCAGAGATCAGGGGAGGCGAAGTGCCGAGTTCGCGAGCGATCGCAATCCGCAGACATTTCGTAGAAGCAATATCTCGCACCGCTGCCTCCTCAGCCCACTGATCCTGACCCCTGGCCCCTAGCTCCTGACCTCTGCTCTTCGTACCCTATAATTCCAACCAATGACTTTCCAACATCTTCTGGATGGCGCCGAGTTCCTCAGCCAAAGCGGGAACCCGGACGTCACCGGTGTGGAGTACGACTCGCGCCATGTGAAGCCAGGATCGGTTTTTGTGGCGATGCATGGCGAGAGTTCCGATGGGAATCGTTTCATTGATCAGGCGATTCAGGCAGGAGCCGTCGCCATCGTCACCGACTCTCCGGCAGAAAAACCGCGCGAGGGGGCCGCATGGGCCTTAGTTCCTCATGGGCGTCGAGCGCTGGCACGCATCAGCGAGAACTTTTACAAACGCCCTGCAGAGCGGATCGCCGTCACCGGAATTACTGGCACCAACGGCAAGAGCACCACAGCCTTTCTCATTGAGTCGATTCTCTCCGCTGCCGGCCGCAAGAGCGCGCTCATCGGCACCATCGAATATCACGTTGCCGACAAAATCTATCCCGCTCCTCACACCACTCCGGAAGCGCTGGAACTGGCGCGCCTTTTCCACGAGGCCTTAAGCCAGGGCGCCACCGATGCAGTTATGGAAGTTTCCTCCCACGCGCTCGCTCAGCAACGCGTTTTCGGTGTGCCCTTCGATGTCGCCGTCTTCACCAACTTGACGCGGGACCACCTCGACTATCACAAGACGATGGAGGAATACTTCTACGCCAAGCGTGTACTCTTCGAAGGCTGCGGCACCGATCCACCTCGCGCCGTCGTCACCAATCTCGATGATGAATACGGAGCGCAATTAGCCGGCTTCAGCCGCAAGCGCAGCCGCACCGTACTGACCTACGGCTGGGACCGCGGCGACTTCCACGCCGATAAGCCGGAGATCACTCCGCGCGGCACGCGCTTTGACATGATCACTCCCAATGAGAAGCTTGCGATCTTCTCCCCCCTCATCGGGCGCGTGAACGTATACAACATCTTGGCCGCCGCCGCCGCCGCCTTTGCTCGCAGTTGTTCGACCGAAGCGATTTCTCGCGGTGTTGCCGCCCTGACCCATGTCCCGGGCCGGTTTCAGCGCGTTGACGGTGGCCAGCCCTTCACCGTTGTCGTGGATTACGCCCACACCGACGACGCACTCCGCAATCTGACGACTCTCGCTCGGGAATTTGTTTCCCGCGCCGGTGCAGGAGCGAGAGTCATCACGTTGTTCGGTTGCGGCGGTGATCGCGATCGCGCCAAGCGGCCCCTGATGGGAGAGGCCGCTGGACGCGGCAGCGACTTCGTCGTGCTCACCTCCGATAACCCGCGCAGCGAAGATCCCCGCGCCATCATTAACGACGCCCTGGTCGGTCTGCAAAAGACTGGGACGAAATACGTTGTCGAAGCCGACCGGCGCAAGGCGATTGGCCTCGCCATCGGTGAAGCACGTCCCGGAGATATCGTCCTGCTGGCGGGTAAAGGCCATGAGAAGGTGCAAGTCACGCGCGAAGGTTCTAATCCATTCGACGATGTAGAAGTGGCAAAAGCAGTTCTGCGCGCCTCCGGATTCGATAATGTGTAGCGCCGGCATCCCTTCGGCTTCGCTCAGGGCAGGCTCTGCCGGCGTCGCGAGGGCGTCTCGTCCTGGCACCGGGGAGCGTTCACAATGCAGCAATAAAGGAAATTGAATGAATTTGCCACTGTCAAAAATCGCCGACTTCATCTCGGCCCACGGCGATTTTCCGCAGGAAGAACTCGCGCTCGGATATTCCATCGACTCCCGCACCGTCGGACCAGGAGAACTCTTCTTCGCCGTGAAAGGTGAGCGCCTAGACGGTCACGACTTTGTCGGCGCCGCTCTGGATCGCGGCGCTGTGGCAACCGTGGTACGCAAAGATCAACTCCACCGCTTTCCCGGCAACATGAAATTGCTGCCCGTCGACGACACCTTGATCGCCCTGCAAACCCTCGCCACGGCCGTCCGAAAGCTCTGGGGAAAGCCCCTGATCGGCGTCACTGGTTCCGCTGGCAAGACCACAACCAAGGAAGCCATCGCACACGTGCTCGCCTCGAAGTTCCGCGTGTTGAAATCGGAAGGGAACTTCAACAATCATTTCGGCCTGCCGTTGATGCTGCTGAAACTCGAACCTGAGCACGATTTGGCGGTTATCGAAATGGGCATGTCGCACGCCGGAGAAATTCGCGCCTTGGGCAAAATCGCTAATCCTGACATTGGCGTCGTCACCAACGTTGCTCCAGTGCATCTGGAATTTTTCGATTCGCTGGCCGGAATCGCTCGCGCGAAATATGAGCTGATCGAATCGCTCCCCTCGAACGGAACGGCCGTGCTTAACGCAGATGACGAATACGTCTCCCACTTCGGCCGCGATTACAGGGGCAGGGTCATCAAGTACGGAACCAGCTTTGCCGCAGACGTCTCCGCCGAGAAGGTGCAATCAAAGGGCGCGGAAGGTTCCGAGTTCGACGTCGCCGTTGCGGGAACTCGCCAGCATGCGCATTTACCGCTCGTCGGAGAGCACAACGTTCTGAACGCGCTCGCCGCCGTCGCGGTCTCGATCGCCTGCGGCATGAAGGCTTCCGACGCCATCGCTGCTCTTGCGACGCTCAAGCCAGCCGACAAGCGCGGGCAGGTTCTCCACTTGGGTAACATCACCGTCATCAACGATTGCTACAATTCCAATCCAAAGGCGCTCAAGGCCATGGTCGACGCTCTCTCGGCGATGAAGGCGGCGCGGCGCATCGTCGTCGCCGGCGAGATGCTCGAGCTTGGTCCGGCAGGAGAAGCTCTGCATCGCGAGTCCGGAAGTCACATGGGCGAGAAGAAGATCGATGTGCTCATCGGTGTTCGCGGTCTGGCACACGCCTTGGTCGATGGCGCGCAGCAAGCAGGAACGCGCGCCGAGTTTGTCGCTACGCCAGAAGAGGCAGGAGAGTGGTTGGCGCGAGAGACACGCGATGGAGATGTGGTTCTGCTGAAAGCTTCTCGCGGCGTAAAACTCGAAAGAGCGTTGGAGACTTGGCAGGCAAAGCGCGACCGGCGCTGAAAACTATCCGTTTACTCAACGTAATCGCTGAAGGCTGACGGCGGAAAGCTGACGGCTGCATGGGGAGGCTGATTGCTCTACTGGCTGTTGTTCCTGAAGCTGCAACACTACGTTGCGCCGTTCCGCATTTTCCGTTATGTCACCTTCCGCACGGCCTTCGCCAGCCTCACCGCGCTGTTTACCGCGCTGATTGTCGGACCGCTCGTGATCGGCCGCCTGCGTGATTTCCAGATCGGCCAGTACATTCGCGAAGAAGGCCCAAAAGCTCATCAGAAGAAAGCCGGCACGCCCACCATGGGAGGCCTGCTGATCGTTATCGCCATTATCGTCCCCACCCTGCTCTGGGCCGATTTGAGCAATCGCTTCATCTGGATCGCCGTATTCTCCACCGTCGCCTACGCGGCCATCGGATTCACCGACGACTACACCAAGGTGACGCATCGCCGCAACCTCGGTCTGACCGCGCGCGCGAAGCTTGGACTGCAACTCGCCACCGGTCTTGTGATCGCGTCCATGTTGATCGCCATGCAGACCTACAACATGTATTCGACGAAGCTGATCGTGCCTTTCTTTAAGCAATTTCATCCCGATCTTGTGCTGTCGAATCTCGAGCGCTTTCCCCATCTTTGGCCTCTCGCGTTCCTGCCCTTTATGGTGTTCGTCACGTTGGTGATTACCTTCTCGAGCAATGCGGTAAATCTGACCGATGGCCTCGATGGCTTGGCGATCGGATGCACCGTAATTGCGGCAGGAGCTCTAACGGTGCTGACCTACGTGAGCGGTCATGCAACCTTTGCGACGTATCTGGAGTTGCAGCGCATGCCCCAGGTGGCAGAGCTAACGATCTTCTGCGGAGCCATGGTCGGATCGTCGATCGGCTTTCTCTGGTACAACGCGCACCCGGCAGAAGTTTTCATGGGCGACGTCGGCTCGCTCGCGCTGGGCGGGGCGATCGGCACGGTGGCTGTCATGATCAAGCAGGAACTCCTGCTGCCATTCATCGGCGGAGTCTTCGTGATCGAGGCTTTATCGGTGATTCTGCAAGTCGGTTCCTACAAACTACGCAAGAAACGCATCTTCAAAATGGCCCCCCTGCATCATCATTTCGAACTGATGGGATGGTCAGAGTCGAAAATCATTGTGCGTTTCTGGATCGCATCCCTGATCTTCGCCCTGTTTGCTCTGACGACGCTGAAACTGAGATAGAAGCCACGGATTTTCACGGATAAGAGCTCTTGAGTCTTTTCTTGGTTATCCGTGGAAATCCGTGGGATCCGTGGCCAAAGATTTTGTTTTCCCCGTGTCTCTGTGACTCTGTGGTGAAATAGGGTTAGATGGAACTGAACGGAAAGCGCGCATTAGTCGTTGGTCTCGGGAAGTCCGGGGTGGCGTCTGCCCTGTTCATGAAGGCACATGGCGCCCGAGTCACCGTCTCCGACACCAAGAGCGGCGACGAACTGCGCAACGAAATTCCGGTATTACTCGATCACGGCATCACCGTCGAGACCGGAGGCCATGGCGACCGCACGTTTCACGGCCAGGACCTGATCGTGGTCAGCCCGGGAGTCCCCGTCGATGCGCCACCCCTGATACAAGCCCGATCACTCGGTGAAACGGTAATCGGCGAGATCGAACTCGCAGCTCAGTTTCTGCCCGGTCCAATCGTCGCCATCACCGGATCCAACGGCAAAACAACCACGACTACACTCACGGGCGAGATCATGACGGCTGCCGGTCTTCCGACGCTCGTCGGAGGCAATATCGGTACTCCCGCTATTTCACTAGCCGAGCGCGCCAAACCTGAGACAGTCATCGTCCTCGAGATTTCCAGCTTCCAACTGGAGACCATTCAAACCTTTCGCCCGAAGATTGCCGTCGTGCTGAATGTCACGCCCGACCATCTGGATCGCCATCGCACGTTTGAGATTTATACCGATGCCAAGGCCAGAATTTTCGAGAACCAGCAGGGAAACGATTTCGCCGTGCTGAACGCCGACGATCCGACCTGCGTTGCTCTGGGTGCTCGGACCCGCGCGCAGGTTTTCTGGTTCAGCCGGCAGAAAGAAGTTCGGCAGGGCGCCTGGGTGCGCGACGGGAACGTCGTCTTCCGCGACTCCCAAGGTCAACGCGAGATCCTTCAGGTCTCTGAGATTCCGCTCAAGGGCGCGCACAACCTGGAAAACGTTCTGGCCGCCGTCTGTACCTGTGTCCTGATGGGATGCTCGCCCGAGAAAGTCCGTCAGGCCGTACGGGATTTCAAGGCGGTCGAACACCGTCTCGAGTTCGTTGCGACCATCGCTGGTGTCGACTATTACAACGATTCCAAGGCCACCAATGTCGATGCCACCATCAAGGCGCTGGAATCCTTCCCGGCAAATATCCATCTCGTCCTCGGCGGCAAGGATAAGGGCAGCGACTACACCGTGCTCAACGACCTGATCCGCCAGCGCGTGAAGCGAATCTACACAATCGGTACCGCGGCTGCCAAGATCGAATCGCAAGTCAAGGGTGCAGAGATCGTGCACGCCGAAACGCTGGAGAATGCCATCCGCAAAGCCCATGCCACAGCCCAGCCGGGCGACGTAGTTCTGCTCGCACCCGCCTGCGCCAGCTTCGACCAGTTCAAGAATTACGAGCACCGCGGGAAGGTGTTTAAGGAGATCGTCACTGCACTAGCGACCGCAAAGGTGTGAACCATTACCCTTCCCGGTCTGCCTCCGCCCCTCGGTGGGGAATTGACTCCGGCTGAACCAAAACAATCAACAGTCAAACTTCAACAAGCAACAATCTCATCTCCGCTCCGTGGTGAAATAAGTGTCCCATGGCGAAGCGTGTCAGTGTCGATCGGTGGCTGTTCACGGTCACGATGTTGCTGGTCTTCCTCGGCCTCGTGATGGTCTTCTCAGCCTCAGCGGTCATGGCGCGCGAGCGTTTCGGATCGCCTTACGCTTTCTTGTCAAAGCAGTTGATCTGGGCTGTCGCCGGACTCGCCGCGATGGTCATCACCATGCGCCTGGATTACCGCCGCTACAAGCATCCCGCGCTGGTTTTCTCGCTGATGGGCGTGACCACCCTGCTCCTGATCTCGGTCTTCTTCCTTGATCGTTCCCACAATACGCATCGATGGATTCACGCCGGGGGATTTTCCCTCCAGCCTTCCGAACTCGCCAAGCCGGTGTTGATCCTGTTCCTCGCTTACTTTCTCGAAGGCCGTGCGCAGGCCATCGATGACGCGCGCAATACATTGCTGCCAGCGGCTGCGCCAGTCCTGGTTCTCCTGGGACTCATCGTCCTGGAACCCGATCTCGGCACCGCCATCGCTTGCGCCGGGATCGCCGCCTGCGTCTTCTATGTCGCTGGCATGCGGATGCGCTACTTCGGATACGCTTTCGCCGCTTCGCTCGTTCCACTGTACTTCCTCATCTTCCACGTTAGCTTTCGCCGCGACCGCATCTTCGCCTTCCTCAACCCCTACGCCGACCGCCAGCGGGCCGGATTCCACATCATCCAGTCGCTGATCGCCGTCGGTACCGGAGGCATCACCGGCACCGGCCTGATGGAAGGCAAGCAAAAACTCTTCTACCTGCCCGAGCCCCACACGGATTTCATCTTCGCCGTCACCGCCGAAGAGTTAGGCCTGGTGGGCGCAATGTTCGTGGTCACGCTCTTCGCCATCTTCCTCTGGCGCGGCATGCGTGCCTCGTGGCGCACCGAAGACCCGTTCGGCCGCTACCTCGCCGTAGGCATCACCAGCATGGTCGTGCTGCAGGCCCTGATCAACATCAGCGTCGTCCTCGGCATGATGCCGACCAAGGGCATTCCCCTGCCGCTCGTCTCCTACGGTGGGTCATCCCTGTTCGTGACCCTCGCCTGCGTGGGTGTTTTGCTGAACATCACGAAGCAGGCCGAATGAAAACGATTTTAGATTTTTGATTTCAGATTATTTCAGATGGCAGATTGATAGTGGCGAATGCCGTAATCTGCAATCTGCAATCTGCAATCTAAAATCGGCCGTAGTTTATAGTCACCACATGCGCGCAATCTTGGCGGGAGGAGGCACGGGCGGGCACGTCATCCCAGCCTTGGCCATCGCCAACCAACTCAAGAAGGACCATTCCGCAGAAATCCTGTTCATCGGGACGGCGCGCGGAATTGAGAACCGTCTGGTTCCTGCTGCAGGATATCCTCTCCAACTTGTCCGCGTCGGCGCCCTCAAAAACGTCAGCCTGACCACGCGACTCAAGACCGCCTTCGATTTGCCCCGAGCGATTTGGGATGCAAGCCGCATGCTGAATGAGTTCGCACCCGACGTGGTGATCGGAGTTGGCGGATACGCATCCGGTCCCGCCATGCTGGCCGCGTTAGTGAAACACATCCCCACGCTAGCCTTCGAGCCCAACGTCGTACCCGGATTCGCCAATCGACTGGTGGCGCATTTCGTCTCGGGAGCCGCGGTGCATTTCGAGGAGACATCCCAGTATTTTCGTCACGTTGAGGTCACGGGGGTCCCTGTGCGGCAAGCATTTTTTGAGATTCCCCAAAAGCGCGGCGGAACGCCCACCGTCCTGGTCTTCGGCGGCAGCCAGGGCGCGCACGCAATCAACGACGCCATGATCCGCTGCCTGCCGGTTCTGCAGCGCGAAGCCCCGGGGATGCACATCATTCATCAGACCGGCGAGCGTGACTATAATGACGCGCTGGCTGCTTATAAATCGTTCGGAGAATCGGCGGAGGTCTTCAAGTTCATCGAAGACATGCCGGCCGCGTTCGCGCAGGCCGACATGGTGGTCTGCCGATCGGGCGCGAGCACGGTCGCAGAAATCGCGGCAGCAGGGAAGCCGGCGGTGTTCGTTCCGTTCCCGCGCGCCGCCGACGACCACCAGCGCGTGAATGCCGAAGCCTTAGCCAAGCACGGCGCCGCCGTTGTGGTCGAAGAGTCAAAGCTGGAAGGAGTCTGGCTGGCAGAAACCATCGCGACGTTGCTGCAAGATCCGCGCCGATTGCAAGCGATGAGCCAAGCCGCGCAGGAGCTGGCGCATCCCCATGCAGCCCGCGACATCGCGGCGATGGCAGCACGGGTTGCGGGAATTGAGTCATCGAGTGATTGAGCCATGGGTGATTGAATCGCTCAATCACGCAATCGCCCACTAACTCAATAATTCTATGTTCGCCAAAATTCAACGCATTCATTTCGTCGGCATCGGCGGCATCGGCATGAGCGGAATCGCCGAAGTCCTGCTGAACCTCGGCTACAAAGTCTCCGGCTCCGATCTGAAGAGCTCCGCCGTAACGCAGCGGCTGGCCGGCCTCGGAGCAACCACGTTTGAAGGCCATCGAGCCGAGAACATCATTGCTGCGGAAGTTGTCGTGACGAGTTCTGCCATTTCCGCCGACAACCCGGAAGTCACCGAGGCGCACAAGCTTCATATCCCCGTCATTCAGCGCGCCGAAATGCTCGCCGAGCTCATGCGTCTGAAATATGGCATCGCCATTGCCGGCATGCATGGCAAGACAACGACCACTTCCATGGTCGCCGCGGTCCTTGCGGCGGGCGGCCTCGATCCGACAGTGGTCGTCGGGGGCCGTGTCGACGCCATGGGATCGAACGCCCGCCTCGGAAAGTCGCAGTACCTCGTTGCCGAAGCCGACGAGAGCGACCGCTCTTTCCTCAAGCTCTCGCCCATTCTCTCCGTCGTCACCAACATCGACCGCGAGCACATGGATTGTTACCGCAACATGCGTGACGTCAAGAAGACGTTTCTCGATTTCATGGACCGCGTCCCCTTCTACGGCATGATCGTGGCCTGCAACGACGATCCCCTGCTGCGCAAGTTGCTGCCTGCGGTTCAACGGCGCACCGTAACCTACGGGACGAAGCGCGGCTCCGACTTCCTGATCAGAATTCGATCCGATCATCAGAAAGAGGCTCAGAAAATGGGTGCCCCATCCTGGTCCCGCAGTTCTTTGGCGGGACAGGGTGGGGATTTTGACCCTCACCCGCTCAGCAATTTCTCAGTGCGATATCGCGATCACGATCTTGGCGAATTCACGCTACACGTCCCCGGAGTCCACAACGTGTTGAACGCCACCGCGGCGATTGCGGTCGGCGTCGGTCTCGACATTCCGCTTGATGCCATCCGCGCCGCGCTCGATCAATTCCGCGGCGTCGATCGCCGTTTCCAACTGCGCGGCACCGCCGCCGGCATCAGCGTGATCGACGATTATGGACACCATCCCACCGAAATCAAAGCCACGCTTGCCGCTGCCCGCCAGTGCGGATTCCGCAAGATTCACGTCATCTTCCAGCCGCACCGCTACACTCGCACCCGCGACCTGATGGAAGAATTCACCACCGCCTTCGCCGACGCCGACTCGCTGTTCCTGCTCGATATCTACGCCGCCAGCGAGAAACCGATCGAAGGCATCACCGCCGAAGCCCTGGTGCAACGCATCCGCGAAAACCGCGGGAAGCCCGTCGAGTATGTCAGTTCCGTCGCTGATGCCATCGGCGCAGCAACCAAGGCTGCGCAGGCCGGCGACATGATCTTGACGTTAGGCGCAGGCAGCATCTCGCAGTTGGGCCCCATGATTCTCGAGAAGCTTAACCGCGATGAGTAGCGCGACGGATTCCGCGGCACGCCACCCGCCTGTGTCGGGGCGGACGCCTCGTCCGCCCTCGCCGAAGGCGACCAAGACTCGTTCTGCAGTAGACTATTTCTCCCATGAGCGCACTATCCACGGTCCGTCAACTTGTCCTCGTGTGCATAGCGTCCGCCAGCCTGTTCGGCCAGACGTCCTCATCCGCCGCAAAGCCCACGCCCACCGAAGGCGACTACATGGCCCACGACTTCCACTTCAAATCCGGCGAGACTCTCCCCGAACTCCGCCTGCACTACACAACCTTCGGCAAGCCCGAGCGCGACGCCAGCGGCAAAGTCACCAACGCCGTTCTCATCCTCCACGGCACCGGCGGCTCCGGACGCCAATTCCTGATCCCGCAGTTCGCCGACGTCCTCTACGGCCCTGGCCAACTGCTCGACAGCACCCGTTACTTCATCATCCTTCCCGACAACATCGGCCACGGAAAATCCAGCAAGCCAAGCGACGGCATGCGCGCGCACTTTCCGCAATACGACTACGACGACATGGTCGCGGCTCAACACGAGTTGCTGGAGAAAGGTCTGGGCGTGAACCATCTGCGCCTGGTGATGGGCACGTCGATGGGATGCATGCACTCCTGGGTCTGGGGCGAGACCTATCCTGACTTCATGGATGCCCTCATGCCGCTCGCCTGCCTCCCAGTACAGATCGCCGGACGCAACCGCCTGTGGCGCAACATGGTCATCGAGGGCATCCGCCAGGATCCCGACTGGAAAAATGGCGACTACACGACCGAACCGCGCGCCGCCCTGCAAATCTCCGCGGATTTCCTAATGATCGCCGGCAGCGCTCCGCTCCCAATGCAGAAGAGTCTCCCCACCCGCGACGCCGCCGACAAGTATCTCGACGACTCCACGAAGCGCATCACCGCGACTCTGGACGCCAACGACTTTCTCTACGCCGTGAACTCCTCCCGCAACTACGATCCGGCGGAGAAGTTGGAAGCGATCAAGGTTCCTGTCATGTTCGTGAACTCCGCCGATGATTTCATCAACCCGCCGGAGTTGGGCATCGCCGAAGGCGAAATCAAGCGCGTGAAGAACGGAAGGTTCGTGCTGATCCCTGCATCAGAGCAGACCCACGGCCACGGCACGCACACCTGGGCGGCCATCTGGCAGCAATATCTGAAGGAGTTGCTGGCGGAGAAGAGCGAGAACTGAAAGTTGCTAGGACAAGAACCAGAGATGACTGCTGATAGCGTCAGCGAGTTGCGCGAGCAGTGCGTATTCAGAAGCTCGCGTCTCTCTGGATTGAACTGATTCTGCGCTGGACGTCTGCAATCTCTGGTCGATTTGGAAAGAACGTAACCAAGTCCCGATATTCCGCCTCGGCTTGCTTGAACGCATGTTCCGAATACCAGGAATCGGCGATCGAAAGCTTTGCGCGAGGCACGTAATCCGAATCCGGATGAGTGTCGATGAGAGCGTTCAAGAGGGTTCGCGCCTCAGCAAAGTTCGATTTACTCAAAGCTTTTTGGGCCTGCTCGAACAGAATTACGTCGGATTGAAGGATGCTGGATTTTTGACTTGATGCTTGGGCATCAGCAAAGCCCGACGATAAGCAGAAAAGAACGCAGGCTACCACAGAAGATGCGATTGTTCGCTGTATCATCCTGCCTCCCCAGACTACGAAAGCCTTCTTCGCTTTCCCAAAATTTTAGCACTTCTGATAAGAGAGGTTTTTTGCGGACGGGAATACCAATCGTTAATTTCAAAATGGTGCGGCAGGAGGCCGCCCAACTCAATTTTCCTCTGTCCCGGGGAACTTCCCGCCCGCCTCTTCCGTATCTCTTGCTAACCGATTCACACGCCCTTCGTCTATCAGGCATAAGGGGTTAAGGCTATGAAAACACAAGCATGGGGATGGCTGGCAGCGGCGGTTCTGGCAGCCGGATTGAATTCCAGCTACCACGAGGGTGGCATGCAGTGGGCCCACGAGGTGGTAGCACGCGTCGGACATAACACCGGAGCCGTGTTGGCCCTGGCCACAGGACGCGCCGATCAGTTCATGGCGGAGGCCCGGATGCTGAACGTTGAACGCCACGGATCGCAGTGCCCATTGGCCGCTGTCATGGCACAGGTTCAGAGTGCGGTCGACCAGCCGCAGTCTGCATTCGACGGTTTTCAGGCAATGTCTGATCGCGAGCAGGCCCAACTGGACCGGCTAGAGGCCAACCGCGCCAGGATCGAAGCTCAGGTGCAAGCCAAGCTGGCCCGTGTCCGCTTGGTGGAAACCAATTTCAACCCCGTCGTGGTTCAAGTACCTAAAATCACTTGCCCACGAGTGCGGGTGAACATCCCTCGCATGCCGAGGATTAGAGTCCCCGCTCCGATGGTTCACGTCGAATATTCCGGACCGGGCCCGGTTTAACACAGCCAGAGTCCTGAACCCTCCTGGAAGCACGGGCGCGGAAAATATGCGGCGCCCGTTTTGTTTTGTCGAGTCCCCGTAACCTCCTCGTCATTCCGAGGAGCAAGCGACGAGGAATCCGCTTGTCTCTTGCCCCGAGCAAACCGCAGATTCCTCCTCCGCGCTTCGCGCATCGTCGGAATGACAAAAGATTGTTGCTGTGAACTGACAACTCACAACCGAGAACTGCTCCCGTACCCAACCCGGTTCCCATCTGTGCAAATCCTGAATTTTTTCCCGTATCTCATTTCGAGATTTGCGGCTATATTGAAGAGGCTCAGCGATTCCTGGCGACAACTGACCTGAACTGATGGCGCGGAAAGCGAGTCCCACCATCTTGCAGGAAGAGTTGTACCCGCCCTACGACGGGAATTCCACGTCCGCGCGCGAGGAACTCGATGACGCGCGCCTGGTTGATCTTGATGTCGCTGAGGAATCGCCTTTCCTGCGGGGACAAAAGCGCGTCTCCGCCCGCCGCGGTTCGCTTCCCAAGAAGACCGCCCATCGCCTGATCTGGGCCTCGATGGCCTTGGGTCTATTGGGTCTGGCCTCGCTCGCCACAATCGTGCTCTACAACTACGGCGAGCGCTCTTGGCGTTTCCGCATCGAGTCGAGCGAAAACATTGAAGTGACTGGCATCGAGAATGTGACGAAGGCGCAGATCATGGAAGTCATGGGCGCCGACATCGGCCGCAACACTTTCTTCGTGCCGCTCACCCAGCAGAAGGCGCAACTCGAGCAGATCCCTTGGGTCGAGTCGGCCAGCGTCATGCGCTTCGTGCCCAATCGTTTGAAAGTCGAAATCCACGAGCGCACGCCCGTAGCCTTCGCGCGCGTGGGCCCGCGGATTTTCCTGATTGACGCCGTTGGCACACTGATGGAACTGCCGCAGAAGCACAAATATTCGTTCCCGGTCATTCTCGGGATGAATCCCGGCGAGCCCCTTTCCACGCGCCTTCCGCGCATGAAGGCCTACAACGAATTGGTCCAGCAATTGGACTCGGGCGGTGCGCGCTATTCGCAGGATCTGAGCGAGGTGGATCTGTCCGACCTCGATAATCTGAAAGTCCGGGTGAATGATCCGCAGGGAGATGTGCTGGTCGAACTCGGCTCATCCGATTATCTGAAGCGCTACAAGACCTACGTCAGCCACGTGCAGGAGTGGCGGCAACAGTTCCAGAAACTCGAGTCGGTGAACCTTCGCTACGACAACCAGGTGATCGTCAATCCTGATATGGAAGGGAAGCCGAAGCAGGCAGCGCTCACAGTAACGGCGGCGAAGGCGGCAGTTGCGGCAGGCATGAAGCCGGCAGCGCTGATAACGCACCTCAATCCGCATGATCGCTCGATTCCGAAGCCGGTATTTGAGTTGACCGACAAGAAACTTGATCCGAAAACGGCGGCAAAGAAGCCAGCGGCCCGGCCGAGAGCGAAGAAAGTAGTGGCGAGGGTGGGCAAACCTGCTGCCAGGAAAGAGCCGGCCAAACATACGCCGAAGACCTACGGGAAGAAGCCATCGGCAGCGGTCGCCGCGAATACGACGATTCCGAAGCCAAGTCCGGCGGTTGCTAAACCATCGACGGGACCGAACTAGATGGTATGACGAATTTATAAACATGGGAAACCAGCAGGGAAGCTTTCTAACGGCAATTGATGTAGGCAGCGCCAAAACCTGCGCGCTCATGGCGGAGTTCACCGACGCCGGCCTGCGCTATCGCGGACATGGTGTCACTGAATCCCGCGGCTCGCGCAAGGGTGTGATCGTGGAACTCGACAAAGCGGTGGCGTCGATTCAAAAGGCTGTCGAAGCCGCCGAAGATGTCGCTGGCGCGGCAGTCGAGCACGCCATTATCGGCATCGGCGGAGCGCACATCCGCGGCGTCAATACGCATGGAGGCATCAGCCTGGGCACGCGGCCGCACGAAATCGGCCGTGACGAGATCAAGCAGGCCGTCGAACGCGCGCGCGCCATCCCGCTGCCCGCCGACCGCGAAATACTCCATCTTCTTCCGCAGGAATTCATCCTCGACGAGCAGGCTGGCATCCACGATCCGCTCGGCATGATGGCCGCACGCCTCGAAGTACGCGTCCACATGGTGACGGCCGCGACCAGCGCGACTCAAAACGTCATCACGGCCGTAAACAAAGCCGGCGTGCACGTCGACGATACCGTCTTCGAACCTCTCGCCGCAGCCGACTCGGTCCTGCGCTCTGACGAGCGCGAACTCGGCGTATGTTTGGCCGACATCGGTGCCGGTTCCAGCGAAATCGTGGTGTTTCAGCAGGGAGCCGTCGCCTGGACCGGCGTGATCCCCGTGGGGGGCGACCACTTCACCAGCGATCTTTCTGTCGGCCTCTGTACTCCGCTCGCGGAGGCCGAGAAGATCAAGAAGATTTTCGGTAACGCGATCGTGACCTTGATCCCGGAAGGCAACGAAGTCGAAGTTCCCTCGGTCGGAGATCGGCCCTCGCGCCTCATGCCGCAGCGCCTCATCGCCGAAATTCTCGAACCGCGCGCCCGCGAACTTTTCGAAATGATGCGCGACACTCTGCGCCAGTCCGGCATGTTCGATATGTGCCTCGCAGGCGTGGTGTTGACGGGCGGCGCGTCCCGGCTGCCAGGAATCTTCGATGTCGCCGAATCGGTGCTGCGCCGCTCGGTACGGCTCTCGTGGCCCGCCCCTCTAGCCAAGATGCCGGCAACTCTTTCTGAGCCCGAATTCGCGACGGTGCTCGGAATGGCCAACTACGGCCACCGCGCCCGCATCGCCCGCGGCCAGCAAGAAGACCGCTGGGGAACGAGATTGAAAGCGCTGTTGGTAGGCAAGGGAGCGTAAGAACAATATTTTTGTCATTCCCACCGGAGGGGGGAATCTGCGGTTGCTGTCAGCATCGACACCCGCCGGCGAAATCAGATTCCTCACCGGCGTTCACCGGTTCGGAATGACAAGAGTTGAAGACATGGGGCTAGGGATTTTGAATTCCAAGGAGCAGTGAATTATGAACAACGACATTCGCATCAGCTTTAATGAAGACGCCCGGAACGACGCCAAGATCAAGGTCATCGGTGTAGGCGGAGGCGGAGGCAATGCCGTCAACCGCATGATTGACGCCGGCGTGGAGGGCATCGAATTCATCGTTGCCAACACCGACCTGCAGGCACTGCGCATGTCGCACGCGCCCGTGAAGTTGCAGCTCGGCGTAAAACTCACCAACGGTCTAGGCGCCGGCGCGAATCCTGAAGTCGGACGCAAAGCCGCCCTCGAAGATTCCGATAAAATCATCGAAGCCCTCGAAGGCGCTGACATGGTGTTTGTCACCACCGGCCTCGGTGGAGGCACCGGCACTGGAGCGGCTCCCATCATCGCCTCCCTCGCCAGCGAAATGGGCGCACTGACTGTCGCTGTCGTGACCAAGCCCTTCTCCTTCGAAGGCAAACGCCGCATGCAGCAAGCCGAACGCGGCATCTCCGAACTGATGGAATCGGTCGACACCACGATCGTCATTCCCAATGAAAAGCTGCTCGCAGTTGCCGAAGATGCCGGCTTCTTCGAATCCTTCCGCATCGCCGACGACATTCTCCGTCAAGGCGTGCAGGGAATCTCCGACATCATCACCATTCCCGGCATCATCAACCGTGACTTCGCCGACGTGAAGACGATCATGGCCCGCATGGGATACGCCGTGATGGGTACCGCCTCAGCGTGCGGAGCCAAGCGCACCAGCGACGCCGCACAGCGAGCGATCGCTTCGCCCCTGCTCGAAGCCGGAGCCATCGACGGAGCTCGCGGCATTCTTATCAACATCACCGGTTCGTCGTCGCTGAAACTCGCCGAAGTGCAGCAGGCCTGCTCGATCATCCAGGAGGCCGCCCACGAAGATGCCAACATCATCTTCGGCGCCGTGCTCGACGAAAAGATGAAAGACGGGGTGAAGATCACCGTCATCGCCACCGGATTCCGCGAAGCCCCAACCACGCGCCACCGCCCTCAGGAAACGCGCGTCTCGTTTGCGGCAGCTCACGACGAGGCCATGGATTTTCCCGATGCGCTCGGCCCCCGAGATCCCACACCCGATCCTCCGAAGCACATCATGGCAGAGACAACCATGTCGCACGAACGGATGAGTGACGATCGCTCGTTCAGCGAAGAACCAGCGCAGTCGCCAGCGTCCGGGCAGGTCGCGGCCGACGTAATTTCGCTCGATACCATGCGGTCCGGTGTCCTAACGAACCTGGCCGCGAACTTCGAGCAAGACGATCTCGACGTACCCGCGTTCCTGCGCAAGCGCAACGACGTGATGTAGTTCGGTGCGACGTTCGGATGTACTTGCGTGCCGTACTTTCCGAGCAAGGGGAGTGAACAGCGCCCTTTAATCCGCATCATCACCTTGCGGTACCGGAGGAAGAGCGGCCCTTTAGGGCCGCGTCACGTTGCGTGGGACGGTCGGGGCTTTTAGCCCCAGCGTTATGCAGTGAGTAAAAGTTTGCACATAAGCAGTACCTTTCTAGTAATCCGGTAACCCATTACCGAAAGGGTGGGAACCGAAGTCATCTGCGCTATGTGGCTGGTCCGGAGTAAGTTAGATCAGAAACACAGTTTTTGCCGATTAAAACTTTAGCATTGTGGAAAAGTGGTAAGTTTCGTAATATCAGCGCAGCTGGCCAAAGCCGTGAGGTTACCTCGCGCTGGTACGCTGCGTGCATCAAAGTTCCTAGATTCCTGGGGAGTGAATTAGACCAGATGTTTAAGGGAAGCCTACTTCGTCTCGTTTTGACCCTCTGCGCATGTCTGCCCTTGGCCGGCATGAGCTGGGCCGCGAATATCAACACCCATACCCCCACGAAATCCAATTCCAAAAAGGTCAGCGAAACCCCTCGCACGCGCCGCCGCATCCATCATCTGGCCAAAAGCCGCGCTACGAACCTGACGCGAGTCTCTACGACCGCGCCTCACCGCCGTCATCATTACTACGAGCGCTTCCACATGAGCTCGTTCGCCGAAGATATCGCCGCCGGCGACATCACGGCTGGTGAAGATGCCGTTGTGCGTCAGGCTGCCATTGACGCGCTCGGCAACATGAACGGCACCATCGTTGCCATCGAGCCGACCAGCGGTCGCGTTCTCGCCATGGTCAACCAGAAGCTGGCTCTCGCCAGCGGAGCTCAACCCTGTTCCACCATCAAGCTCTCGGTCGCGCTGGCAGCCTTAAGCGAAGGACTGGTCTCGAAAGAAACCGAAGTCTCTCTCGGCAGCCGCTATCACATGAATTTGACCGAGGCGCTGGCTCACTCCAACAACGCGTACTTCGAGACTCTCGGCCGCAAGCTCGGTTTCGAAAAGGTCGCCTACTACGCGCACGAGTACGGACTCGGCGAACTTGCTGGTTATGACATTCCCGGGGAACAGATCGGCGAATATCCCGACGCAGCCATTCCCGAAAAGCTTGGCGGCGTGGGCAAGATGTGCTCCTACGGCGAAGGCGTTTCTATGACCCCGCTGCAACTCGGCGCCATGGTGTCGGCCATCGCAAACGGTGGAACTCTTTACTACCTGCAGCATCCGACGACTCCGCAAGAAGTCGCCAGTTTCCAGCCGCGCGTCAAACGCCAGCTTGATATTGCTCCCATCATCCCCGACCTTTCCGACGGAATGTTGGGTGCTGTCCACTACGGCACGGCGCGCAGCCTGCGCGTGAATTTCAACGAAGAAGAAATCCTGGGCAAGACCGGAACCTGTTCCCACGAGGGAACGCGCTACGGATGGTTCGCTTCCTACGCCAACACCAGCGTGGGTCGCGTCGTCGTGGTGATCTTCCTGCAAGGCGGACGCCCGACTTTCGGCCCCAAGGCCGCCGAGATCGCCGGACACATGTACCGCAACATGTACGACCACAATTTCTTCGTTGCCGGTCACGGTACGCCATCCGATACGGCCACGGTGAAGACCGTCAGCACAACCCCGTAAACTTCAGTCGCTCCTGAACAGAGACGCAGTTCATCTGCGTCTCTTTTTGCTTCCTGCCACTTCTCTAAGTCTGGATCAAACTCCGCTGAGCGGAGAAGTGTACGAACCGTTGCACAACAGCAGCCCAACGACAGTGGCCACAGCCGCGTAAAAACAAAACCGTTCCAGGAAGAGGAAAGACGAAAGCCAAAGCCGAGTTCCGGGGACTGCGTCAATGGCCTGGCCCAGGTTCCACTCTGCAAGAGCAGAACCACAGGGGGCCAAACAGATGGCAGCACCGGCTGAATCGAGAACGCCCAGCATGCACCGAGCGAAACGAATCGCTCCTCGAGAGTGCGGATGGAAGCATGGCGACAATCAAGTGGGGTGGCTCGGCGCCAGTTCGCAATCGAGTGCTAGACTTTGGCGTCATGGGAAATACTTGTTTGCGATTCTGCGTTCGTTCCTTTGCGTTCGTTGCACTGTCATGTGCTGCCCAACAATCACAGACTCCACTACGCGGGAGTCTTTCTTTGCCTACCAAGGATTGGGGTGTTGTATTGACGCTGCCAGGATTCGTGGCGAAAACCGTCGAAACCAAGCCGGACGGCCGTCGCTACATGGTTGCGGAGAACGAGAACACAAAAGTCGTGGTGTCTGTCACTCTGGAGGAGACAAAATCTGCAACTCCGGCGAGTTCATGTCGCCAATCCCTTGAGGAAAAAACGAAGCACCCGCCCCTGAAAATCCAGGACGTCCGTTTCTCGCGTTCCGGAGACGTTGATGTTATGCGCTACCTAGTAGCGGAATTTAAGGGCCAGCGCGTCAATCAAGAAAGCCTGTTTGCCTGTCAGTTTTATGACAATACCTTCATCGATCTGCACGTTTCGAAAGTGAACTATGTGACAGCAGACGAGCCGCTGTTTGCAGACGTACTCACCTCTATGCACATCGATAAGGTGCAGAGATCCAGCATCGAGCTGGTTGGGCAGGCAAGTCGTCTTTATCTCCAGCACGACTACAAAAGCGCAATCGGTCCCTACTCTCAGGCGCTGGAGCTTGAGAAAGCAAATCCGACCTTGGAGAAGCCACTATGGTATGTACTCGTTGATAATCTCGGCATGTCTTATGGGATCACCGGCAATCTGCAGAAAGCCAAAGAGACCTTCGAATACGGCCTTAGCAAGGATCCAGAGTATCCGCTCTTCTACTTCAACTTGGCCTGCAACTTCGCCGAAATGGACGATGCCACGGAAGCAAGAGACTATCTGAAGAAAGCATTCGAACACAAAGCCAACGCCCTGCCGGGAGAAAGCATCCCCGATCCTCGCAAGGACGATTCCTTCCAGAAACTGATGAAGAACAAAGAATTTCGAGAATTGGCGGAAACGCTCGCCCGGTCGCGATAAAAAACTTCGCAGAAGGTTGAAATAGCAACAAACATCGTTTTCCTGAACGACTGTCGAAAACAGATGGGATGAGTAAGGTTAGATTCGCCAAGGGAAAGAGTGGGAGCCGTGCGATTTTCTTTGACGAATTTAGGGAATGAAAGTTGAGCGAATCTCCAGAACTGCCACGCGGCATGAGTAGCGCCCCGCGTCAATCAAGGGATTGAGCCCTGGGTTTTGCATCAGCCTTTAGCTCGTGCGGCCCCCGAGTTGCTGCTCTTTTTTGACACGTGCAACGCTCAACTGCTCGATGGCTGATGCCATGCTGTCACGAGCATCCTTCGCATAGTCTTTCAAAAGATCATCGGTCTGGAGCGGTAGGACCTCGCCGAGACACTCTTCCAAGCGTCCCACCAACCAGTCAATCAGCTGCATTGTACGGTCACCGTGCTGGACCGTGGGATCATCATCAGGAAACGCCATTCCCTATGTCCTCTCGTGCAACAATAGCACCGAGGCCCTATCTTTTGTCCAAGACTGCGCTACAGAGTCCCCCAGGGCGAGGATCAGCAGAGAGGTCGCCGTCTGGATGCTCCAAACAAAAAAAGGCCCAGCCACGCGGCTGGGCGGATTTCCTTTCAAAACAAAACTGGCGCTAGTTGCGGCGACCGCTGCTCTTCTGATCGCTGGCAATCACGCCGTCTTTAATGTGAATTACACGATGTGCGTACTCGGCAATATCGTGCTCGTGCGTGACCAGGATGATCGTGTTCCCCTCGGACTGCAGACGATCAAACAGTGCCATGATTTCGACACCAGTTTGCGAGTCAAGGTTTCCAGTGGGTTCGTCAGCCAGGATGATCGAGGGCTTGTTCACCAGAGCGCGCGCAATCGCCACACGCTGCCTCTGCCCGCCCGAGAGTTCGTTGGGCTTGTGGCTCATGCGAGATTCCATGCCGACCGCGCTCAGGGCTCCCTTTGCTCTTTCCATCCGTTCCTCTGTCGGCACGCCCGCGTAGATCAGCGGCAACTCGACATTGTGGAGGGCCGTAGCACGCGCCAGCAGGTTGAACGTCTGGAACACGAATCCGATTTCCTTGTTGCGAATCCGCGCCAGTTCATCGTCGTCGAGTTCGCTGACTAGCTGGCTGTTTAGCCAGTACTTGCCCTGCGAGGGAGTGTCCAGGCAACCGATCAGGTTCATCAGGGTTGATTTCCCCGACCCGGACGGTCCCATGATTGCCACGTACTCGTTCCGCTGAATGCGCAGATTCACTCCCCGAAGGGCGTGTACCTGCTGCTCCGACCCCATGTCGTACGTCTTCCAAAGATCTTCAGCCGCGATCATGCACGATTCCGGCGGCGCTACTGCCGTAGGGTTCGGGACTGCGGTATTGGGCATACTGATGACTTCTGCGGTTGCCATGTTTTTCTCCTGGTCCGGTGCCACTCGACCTCTCCGATCTAGGCTATGTTCTTTCTGTTTTGGGCTCCGATTTCTGAGACCTTACTGTTTCCTTTTGGACGCGCCAGCGCGGCTAACGTTATGACGTTTCTTCTTCTTCTTTCTTGGGCGCTCTGTTGTCGATCTTGACGCTGCTACCCGGGCGCAGGCTGCGCAGCACCTTATAGCTCCCGGTGATAACCTCATCCCCTTCCTTCAGTCCGTCGACCACCTCGATATCAGTGCGCCCCGTAATCCCGGTCGCGACCGGCACAAAGATCGCCTTCTTGTTGCGGATTACGAACACTCCCTGCAGTTCGTCATCGGTTTTTGATTTGGATGCAACATCCTTCACCGCCGGCGCCGCAGCATGAACCGATCCCGGAGCGTTATTCTGCTGATCCATCTGCTCCTTGGTTCGCATGGTCAAGGCCTGGATCGGTACCGAGAGCGCGTTGCTTCGAGTCGCGGTCGTAACCTTCGCCGTGGTCGACAGTCCAGGCCGCAAATCCGTCGGAGCGTCGGTCAACGTCACCACGACTTTGAAGTCCTTGGCCTCTTCGCTGGCTACGTTCTGCTGCGACGTCGAAACGCCGCTGGAGCGCACGATCGCGTTGTCTCCGATCTCCGACACCCTGCCGTGAAAAATCTTCTTCGGGATGGCGTCGATCGTCACTTCGGCCGGTTGTCCAAGCCTCACGTTCACGATGTCAGTCTCGTCGACCTTCACTTCGGCCGTGATGACGGACATATCGGCGAGCGTCATCAGCGTACTGCCCTGCGCGTTCTGAATGCCGATCACAACCGTTTCACCTTCCCGTACGGGCAGGTTCGTAATCACGCCGTCGAATGGCGCCGGATACGTGGTCTTCTGCAGCGCATCGGCATAGCGCGTCAGCATGGCCTTAGCCTGTGTGATGTGCCGGTCAGCCGAATCGTTCTGCGCTTTGGCCTGCGCTACCCGGGCCTCAGCCTGGGTTAACCCCGCATCCGCGGTCGCCCACGCGTTTTTCCGGCTGTCGAAATCCGACTTCGAAATCAGGCCGTCCTTGTACAGGCTCTGGGCGCGCTCCCAGTCCAGCTTGTTGCGCTCGCGGTCCGCCTGCGCCCGCAGCAGATCCGCCTGCGAGGTCTTAAGCGCCGCATCCGCCGCGACCGCATCCGTCTGCGCCGCCTGCAACGAAGCCTCGTTCGCATTGACATCGG
Source organism: uncultured Acidobacteriota bacterium (assembly GCA_963836945.1). Taxonomy (GTDB): domain Bacteria; phylum Acidobacteriota; class Terriglobia; order Terriglobales; family Acidobacteriaceae; genus Sulfotelmatobacter. The sequence continues at coordinate 69,338 of CAWILL010000007.1, read as the reverse complement.
CCGACGACTGTACGTTTTCCAGTTGCGCCAGCATCTGTCCCTTCTTTACGTGATCCCCCTCCTTCACGTACAGGCGGGTGATCTTTCCGAACGCGTTTGCCCCGATGTTTACGTAAGTCTTCGGCTTAATTTCGCCCGAAGCGCTCACGATCGTCGAGAGATCCTGGCGCTGCGCTTTTCCGGTCTGTACGGTCGCCACGTTCTTGCTGCTCTGATGAACCGTGAAACCGATGATGAGCGCCAGCACAACCAGCACCCCGACACCGATAGCGATTTTTTTCCAAGCTTTCATAGCTCCCGTCACATCCGGGAAACCTTTTTCCTGGTGTCAGATACGAGCCATAACGTTAATCTTCCAAGAAAAGCAACGATCCCCACCGGTCACGGTGACGGGCACACATCCTCTGTTACGTGCTTGTGCCAGAGAAAGTTCCCGATCAGATGAGTTTAGGAGTGCCGAGACCCGTTACGTGGGGAGTGTTAGCGACCGCCCCCGGAACGCTCTATTATAGACCCGCAGTTCAAGAAGATGGCAGTGGTAACCGTAGCGCCGCCGTCTTCCCGGCGCCTGTGGCGACGGGCTTCTCGCCCGTTGTACCCGGTTAAGCACCAGGCCCTGATTTCCACCATGTTTAATTGTTCCCTCAGGCAACTCAGGCGCATTTCCACAGCTTCCTAGCTAACGCGGTACAAGGGCCTCAATTAGTTCTCTGGGCAAGACTTAACCTTGCTTTCCACAAGGTTTAGAGCCTAAAATAAGCAGACGACGGTTGTCTGGTAGGAGTCCCCTCATGTTCCGGCTTTCTGTTCAAAGAACCCTTCAAGTTGCGCTCATTTTAGTTTTGGGTTTCATGGCCTCGGTCGCCGTCGCCCAGGATCCGCCAAAAGATCCGCCAAAAGACCAGTCCAAAGATGAGCTTCAGCCAAGTCAACAGTCCGCCGACAAGGCTGCTACGGCGCAGGCGCAACCCGCGGATGCGGTTGATCCGCTCAAGCGTCCCCAGAACGAGAAACAGCGCAAGAAGAATGCGCAGGCCCTGAAGCACGAGCTGACGAAGACCTACAAGAAGTGGCTGGACGAAGACGTCGCCTACATCATCACCGACGAAGAGCGCGCCGCCTTCAAGCAGCTCTCCAACGACGAAGAGCGCGACAACTTCATCGAAGCTTTCTGGCAGCGTCGCGATCCTACGCCCGACACCGAAGAGAACGAATATAAGGAAGAGCACTACCAGCGCATCGCCTACGCCAATGAGCATTTTGCCGCCGGTGTCCCGGGCTGGAAGACCGATCGCGGCCGCATCTATATCGTCTTTGGCAAGGCCGACGAAATCGAATCTCATCCCTCCGGCGGTTCCTACGAGCGTCCAATGGAAGAAGGCGGCGGAGAGACTTCTACCTTTCCGTTTGAACAGTGGCGCTATCGCTACATCGAAGGCATCGGTCAGGAAGTCATCATCGAGTTTGTAGACACCTGCATGTGCGGCGAATACCACATGACGATGGATCGCTCGGAAAAAGATGCCTTGCTGATGACTCCGAACGCCGGACTGACCATGTGGGAACAGATGGGCATGTCCAACAAGGCCGCCCGTTTCAACGGCGGCGGACTCGAGCGCCTTGGCGCTGGTCCTGACAGCGCCTCGCTCCAGACCAAGCAGTTCGACCGACTCGAACAGTTCGCCAAACTACAGCAGGCGCCCAAGATCAAGTTCACGGATCTGACCGAAGAGGTCAACTCCAAAGTCATCCTCAACCCCATGCCGTTCGATGTCCGCTCTGACTTCGTGAAAGTGACGAGCGACACCGTCCTGGTTCCCGTCACCATCCAGATGAGGAATCGCGACATCACCTTCGTCAACAAAGAAGGCGTGCAGCGCGGCACCGTCAATATCTACGGCAAGCTCTCCACGCTGACCAACAAGATTGTTCAGACGTTCGAAGACACCGTGCAGGTCGATGTCCCCGCCGAACTGCTGCCGCGTACCGCCGAGAATGCCTCGGTCTACTGGAAGGCGATGCCGCTCCGCCCCGGCCACTACAAGCTTTACATCGCAGTTAAAGATGTGAACGGCGATCGCAAGGGCGTTTACAGCCGTAGCGTCACGGTTCCGGAATATTCCGAAGACAAGCTGGCGACCTCCAGCCTCATCGTTGCCGACCAGATGGAGAAGGTTCCGACAACGCAAATCGGCAGCGGCAGTTTTGTGATCGGCACCATGAAAGTCCGTCCGCGCGTCGGCACCGCCGACGGTAAGCCTGCCGTCTTCAAACGCGACCGCGATCCCAAGCTGAATTTCTGGATGCAGGTCTATAATCTCACTGTGGACGAGAAGACCCACAAGCCTTCCGCCACGTTCGAATATCAGATCACTAACATCGCCACCAATAAATCGGTGGTCGAGAAGCTTGAGAGCACCGACACGATGGGCAATGTCGGCGACCAGGTCACCTTGCAGAAGTCGATTGCGGCTGCTAACCTTCAGCCGGGCATTTACCGGATTCAAATTAAGGTCAACGATAACGTTTCGAAGCAGACCATTGATCCGTCCGCGATGTTTGCAGTAGAGTAACTCCCTGCATTCCCCCAGGGGGTGGGGCAAAGTTGAAGCTGAATAAGCTCGCAACTTGGGCATTTATTTTCGGGCTCTCGTTTCCTGCTCTGGCCGCAGATCGGCCAGGAGCGATCTCGGGATTCGTCCGCAATAACTCGGGCACTCCTCAGATGGGAGCCGTGGTTCAGATCCTCGGTGCTGCCAACCGCACGTTTACGGTCTTCACCGATGAAGCCGGCCACTATACAGCCACCGGCCTGTTGCCCGGTTTCTATAGCCTGAAAGTCAGCGCTCCTTCCTTTTTGCCCGCGCTTCGCGAGAAAATCGGACTGCGTCCCGGCGGCAGCATCAATGTCAACATCACGCTCAGCACTCTTCTAGGCGCGATGCAACTCGGCCCCGTCCGCACTCTCCCCGATGACGACGATTGGAAATGGACCCTGCGTTCGGTCGCCAATCGCCCCATTCTGCGCATATTCGACGATCCTGTTTCCGCGGAAAAACAGAATCATGATTTCAGCGGACAGGTCTCGTTCGTCGCCGGTTCCGCGGCCGCAGGTTACGGCACCGGGTCGGACATGAGCACCAGCTTTACTTTGGAGCGCTCCATCTTTTCCGACAGCACACTCGCCTTCAGCGGTAACGTGGCCTATGGCGAGAGCCTTCCCTCGGCAGTGGTGCGCGCGCGTTACTCGCGTCACCTGCCCAATGGTTCCGAGCCAACCATGGCTCTGAGCGTGAGCCGTTTTGCTCCTTCCGATCCTAACCTGCACAATGCCGCGCTCCAGGCGCTGGCGCTTTCCGCGGGAGATGACCTCGTTTTTGGGGATGTCCTCGAACTCAAGTTCGGCAGCGAACTCCAGACCGTCCAATTTCTCGGGCGCCTCAATGCATTTCGCCCGTATGCCTCGTTCGACATGCATCTTTCCCCGAACACCGTGGTCGAATACGATTACGCGACTTCGCGTCCCGATACACGCACCGAAAAAGGATTCGATTCCGCCCCCGCCGATTTGAGCGAATCCAATCCCCGGGTCAGCCTTCTGAACTTCTCGACCAGGATCGAGAGTGCGCATCATCAGGAAGTCAGCCTCTCGCAGCGTGTCGGTAAGAACAATTTTCAGGTCGCGATGTTCTCCGATCGCATCACGGATCCAGCTCTGACTGGCGTGGGGAATGTGACGACGGTGAACGGATTCCTGCTTCCCGATCTGAGTTCCGGAACCTTCAGCTACGCCGGCCGCAATCTCGACACCAGCGGCGTCCGAGTCGTGTTGCAGCACAAATTCTCCTCCGATCTGACGGCGACGCTCGACTACGCATTCGGCGGCGTGTTAGACCTCTCTCGTCCCGACGTTCCGCTTCAGCAGGCACAGCAGTGGATCTCTACCGAACGTCGCCACGCCCTGGCTGCCAAATTGAGCGGTACAGTCGGACGCACGCACACCCGCTGGATCGCATCGTACCGCTGGATGAATGGCGCATCCTTGACTCCGGTGGACATGTTCAATGCCTCGCCCGGACACAGCGATCCTTACCTGAACGTCTTCATCCGCCAGCCCATTCCCACTCTGGGCGGCCACATGGAAGCTCTGATCGACATCCGCAACCTGCTAGCCCAGGGCTATGTGCCCGTGCTAGGCCAGGACGGTCAAACCGTCTATCTGGTCGATTCCGCCCGCTCCATCCGCGGCGGGGTAGCCTTCACTTTCTAAGCAGCGATCCCAAGAATAGTTCTAAAAAGGGCACGGCTTGATCCGCGCCGTGCAAGCGCGCAAAAGGACGCGGGCTTCAACTGTACCGCCGGCATCCTGCCGGCTGTCGTCGCGGACATCTCTGTCCGCGACATCCCGCTCCCCGGATTCCGCCGCCCACGATCCAAGAACTCTCTAGTTGACTCTTGCGCAGCTCTTTGATTAATGTTCTGCGCAGCTTTTTGTGGGGTTGGGGCAGCGCATCCCTTTCATAGGCAAAGCATTGAAGTCTTCAGGGGTGCGGAATGAAAACATTCGATCTTCACCAAGGAAATCAGCTTCCCTAAAGAAGAAACCTTGCAAGAGGAACTTCTTCTTGGGGGATGCTATTTAGCGGATGAGTTCTACCGATTTTCATACGTTCCTGCGACCTTGCACAGCGCTCTCATTGTGATTTTGAGAGGTAAGACGTTGAAAAATAGGAGTTCATGGAACTCCCCCCAGATTTGGACGCAGAAGTGCAACCCTTTGGAGCAAACCAGTTCCCAGGTTTCTGCGGCTCCACGTCTGAGCCAACGTTTTCAGAAGAACAAGATAAAAATTCGGATTTTGCCGGAGAGGCGATGATGAGACACCTGTTTTGGTCGACCCTCATGATGTTGCTCGTGACTACCAGTCTGTTCAGCCAGACCTTCCGCGGTGCGATTAATGGCTCCGTGACCGATGCTTCCGGCGCCGTCGTGACTGGCGCCACCGTGAAAGCCACCAACACCGGGACGGGCGTCGTAATCACGAGCGTGACTACCAGCGACGGCCAGTTTGCCTTTCAGGATCTACCGCTCGGTACATACAAAATTGACGTTACAATGAGCGGTTTCCGTCCCGTCGCGGTCGACAATGTGGCGGTAACCGCCGGCGGCGCTTATACGCTGCCCGTCAAGCTTACTCCGGGATCTGCGGGTACGACCGTCGTCGAGGTTTCCGCAGCTTCGCTCACGCTCGATACCACGACCGCGGCGCAGGATAACATCCTTACAACCGAGGCCGTGCAAGATGTTCCCATGAACGGGCGCGACTTCACCCAGTTCGCCGCTGTGCAGCCCGGATACGGTGGATACTCCGTCGGCGGCTTCGGTTCCCTCAACGGCACCCGCGCCAACCAGATGAACTGGCAGATCGATGGTGTCGACAACAACGATTTCTGGCACAACATTCCGGCAGTCAATCAGGGTGGCGTCTCCGGCATCGCTGGCGTCATCATGCCGCTCGATGCCATCGACGAATTCGCGGCGCAGACCAATTCCAACGCCGAAGGTGGACGCAATGCCGGCGGCATCGTGAACGTCGTGCTCAAATCTGGCAGCAACGGCCTCCACGGCTCCGCCTACTACTTCAACCGCAACGAAGCTTACGGCGCCGCTTCGCCTTTCTTGCCCTCTGGTGTACACAAGCCCGAACTGCGCAACCAGAACTACGGATTTTCCGCGGGTGGGCCGATCATCAAAGACAAGACGTTCTGGTTTGTGGGGTTCGAGAAGCAGCAGTATGTAATCAGCGTTTCGGGTTTAGCGACAGAACCGACAGGGGCCTACATTGCGGACGCTCGGAATCTCCTGACAGCACACAGCGTTACGCCGAGCCAGATTTCGACCAACCTCCTCGGGAACCTCTGGCCAAGCAGCATTACTGGGAACACCGCTGCGGGAGCGGACTCGCCGAACAACTTCTTTGGCACAGACCCCTCCACCGGATACAGCTATAACGGGATCGCTAAACTGGACCACAACTTTAACGAGAAGAACCACTTTTCTTTCCGCTGGTTTGGCGGTCAGGGAAGTCAGACTGCGCCACTAGGCGCCAGCGCCGCTCTGGCGACCGCAAGTTCAAACCTGGAGTATTACTTCGAAAAGGCTCCGATTCACGTTTACAACTACGCAGCCACGCTCAACTCGGTGCTCACTCCAAGCATGACCAATCAGATTCTGTTTGGTGTGAACTACTTTAATCAGACTTTCAACGACGCAAACCACAGCTTTGACACGCACTCCATGGGTCTGTACCTGAGCCCGGATGCTTTGATCCACAATCAACCTATCCTTGGGGCACCAAATATCGCAATTTCTGGCTTTGAACAGGTTGGAATCACACCTCCTGAAGGCCGAAACGATATCACGGGTATGCTCACCGACATCGTTTCTTACAACTTTGGAAAGCACCAGCTCCGGTTCGGCGGGGAATTTCGTCAAGGCCATGTAGATGAGTTCTACTTCCGCCACTCCCTCGGGAACTTCATTTTCGACGGATCTCAGGGACCCTGGAACAAAGGTACAAAGACAACCCCGGTCTGTGAAGTTTCTGACTCCAACGTCTGCGCCCTCGCCGACTTTCTCGCGGGCAACGTGACCTCTTCTTCGATCGCTGTCGGAAATGCCGAACGAAAGGTGGTCGTCAACGGTGTCAATTTCTTCGGTCAGGACGCCTGGCAAGTTACTCCTAGGTTGAACTTGAACTTGGGGCTCCGCTGGGACTACTTCGGTCCGCTGCACAACGGCAACAAGGATCTCGCGGTGTTCGTCCCTGGCAAAGGTTTGGTCGTTCAGGGAGCAGGTGTCAGCTCACTGTTTAATCCCGACAGGAACAACTTTGCTCCACGCCTCGGCTTTGCCTACCAGCCCACGGCCAGGAGTGATTTGGTAATCCGCGGCGGCATCGGTGTCTTTTACGACCAGATCAATATGAATCCATTTCTCGACTTCCGGCCGCCCAATGGCGGAGCTGACGGTCTCGAAAACAATCCTGCCGGGGCGTCGCCGGTGTCCGTACACAACGCGAACACTCTGGGGCAAACATCTTACACCTGGCAATACCAGCAGTACATATTCCCTGGCGTGGCTACGTGCGTGTCAGGTCAGGCTGCCGAGTGCGGCGGAAACAGCTATAGCGTTTTTTCCATCAATCAGAACTTCCGCACCCCCTACTTCTACAACTACAACCTGAATGTGCAGAAGAGCTTCGGCAATGGACTGGCGATCTGGCAGGTTGGCTACGTGGGCAGCGAGGGCCGCAAGCTTTCGGTCATGCTCAACCAGAACCAATTCCCGAACACCGTGTTCGGAAACGCTAATGGGGCCTACTTCTTCCAGTATCCGAACTTCTCCTGCCCGGCATGCTCAGTCAATCAGCTCAACAGCGTGGGCACCTCCAACTACAACGCACTCCAGAGCACGCTTCGTCTGAAAGCCTGGCACGGATTGACTTCTCAATTCGTCTATACCTGGGCCCACGCGCTTGACGAGATCAGTGCATACCGGGGAGCGATCCCGTTGGACAGCACGAATCTGAAAGCCGAGTATGGCAACGGTGACTTCGATACTCGGCACAATTTCTCGGCGACCTTAACCTGGAACATTCCGGGCTCATCGCACGGTCCGAAATTCCTGACGCACGGATGGGCCGTCAACAGCCTGATGACGTTCCACGGTGGTCAGCCGATCGACGAAGTTCGTGGACAATTCAACAGCACGGGTATCGACCAGATTGCCAGTCCGTTTGCTGGGGTCTCTCACTCCTTCAACAAAGCAGGCGTCACCTGGATCAACCCAGCCAGCTTCGTCTCGCCTGGAGCGACATTCCTTGGAACGCTGCGACGCAACCAGATCTACGGCCCAGGCTTCTCTGCCGTCGATCTGTCGGTGTTCAAGAACATCCCGATCACGGAACGGATCAAGGCCCAGTTCCGCATCGAGATGTTTAACACCTTCAATCATGTCAACCTTGCCTCCGGCGTGGGCGCGACGACGACCAGCAGCGGCGTCATCAGCGACACCATCGGCGACTTCAACGGCGCCCCTGGCATCGGGCCCGGGGAAGCTTTCAACATGCAGTTGGGCCTGAAGATTCTCTTCTAGCCAAACAAAAGCTCCTGGCCCCCGCTCTGAGAGCGGGGGCTGTTTTTTGGTGTGCCGAGCATGGTCGACAGCTGGGAGGTGCAAGTCCTCTTCACAACGTGATGGACGTGAAGTGATAGCGAAGCGCAACGGTGAAATCACACTCGCCGCGAGGCGGGGCCGGAAAGAAGCGTGGAGCAAAGACGCGAGCCGATGAACCAGAACCGGATAGGAGGCCTACGGTGGCGGGCGAGCGAGCCAAGGATTGCGAAGCCCATATCCATCAAGCTCACTGGTGGTAAATCCGGCGGTTGTGCGTCGAAGGCGGTTGAACTTACCGCGGGAGATCTGCGGCATGTCACAGAACGTGACTGAGGATGAAGCGATTCATTCTGACCATGCCGTAGAAGTCAGCAGAGGGCAAAGTAGGTCATGCAGTCGGCGAGGATAATGAGGCACTCCCATGCCGAAAGGCGGAGCAACAGCTAGGCCAAGCCGGGAACGATGAGCGAAGGCCCGAAGGGAAGGGAGTGGCGAGTACAGCGCGCGTTCTCAGGAACGACCCGCGGCCGAAAAGCCAATCGTTTGGCCTTCCGGATTCCAGGCGGAGTGAAGCTCCAAGGGGAGTCTACGAAGGGACCGAATCGGTCTCTGGCGAGGGGCCTTCGTCCGCCCCGCCGATGCGAAGCGAGGCGTTCTAGCCGAAGTTCGTCACGACACTGCCGGATTCTGCGATTTTTGATGACACAAGCGAGACAAGCCTTGTCTTTGCAATCGCGGGTTCAGAAAAAGCGATGTAGTGCAGACCTACCCTCTTGAAGCCAACAACCTGTGATGACAAACTCGCTGCAAGATGTTTTTGCGGCCGCATCAGCGCAACAAGGATGGTAAGGATCATACCTACTGGTCCTTGGTCGAGACGGTGCGAACCGTTGACGGACCTCGCCAGAGAACGCTCTGCTACTTGGGGGAGCTGAACGGATCGGCGCAGGCCCGGTGGCTGAAAAGCGTCGAGGTCTTTAACGAGCAGGGCGAAGCCCAGCAACTGAAACTGTTTCCTTCCCATATCGAGGTTCCGGACGATGATCCGCAGGTAGCTCGCGTGTTGGTGAATCGCGTCCGCCTGGAGAGAACCCGCCAGTTCGGCGCCTGTTTTCTGGGTTGGGAGTTGTGGAAACGACTGGGACTGGATGGCTTCTACGAGCAGGCGCTGGACGAGGAAGCAGCCGAGGTGCCCTGGTCGCGGGTGGCGGCGGTGCTGGCCATCAACCGGTTGTGCGCCCCGGGTAGTGAGTTGGCGGTGGAGCAGCGCTGGTACCCAGCGACCGCGCTGGATGATTTGTTGGAAATCGGAGACGGCAAGATCAACAACACGCGTCTGTATCGCTGTCTGGACCGGATTCTGCCGCACAAGAGGAAGCTGGAACAGCATCTCAAGCAGCGGTATGGGGAGTTATTCGGAGCGGAGTTCGATGTGTTGCTCTACGACCTGACCAGCACCTACGTGGAAGGAGCGGCGGAGAAGAACCCGATGATGAGTCGGGGCTACTCGCGCGATCATCGCCCGGACTGCGAGCAGATAGTGATCGCACTGATCGTGAATCGCGAGGGCTTTCCGTTCAGCTATGAGACGTTGGATGGCAACCGTGCCGATGTGTCGACCATGGAAACGATTCTGCGCATGGTGGAACGGAAGTACGGGAAGGCGCGGCGCATCTGGGTGATGGATCGTGGAATCGTGAGCGAAGAGAATCTGGCGGCGATTCGCAAACGAGGCGGACAGTATCTGGTAGGTACGCCGCGCCGGCAGATGAAGCGCTTTGAAGCCGAGTTACTGAAGGGCGACTGGACCCAGGTGCGACCGGATGTGGAGGTCAAGCAGATGGCGATTCCGCAGGGAGAAGAGACTTACATCTTGTGCCGCACGGCGGGCCGTAAAGAGAAGGAGAAGGCGATCCGGAAGCGGTTTTCCACGCACATGCAGGCGGCTCTGCAAGCCTTGGAGAAAAGCATTGCCGGCGGCCGACTGAAGGATCGCTACAAGATGGAGCGGAGACTGGGACGAATACAGGCGCGACACCCGCAGGTGAACGATCTGTTCGAAGTCACTCTGCGAGACACGCCCGCCGGCGTGCGTCTGGTGTGGGCAATGAAAAAAGATCGGGTGGCCTGGCGAGACTTGCGCGAAGGCGCTTACATGCTGCGCACCAATCTACAGGCGGACTCGGCGGAGCAGATGTGGTCCATGTACATGCAACTGACTGAAGCCGAGGCCTCGTTTCGCGCGCTCAAGAGCGAGCTTTCCATTCGGCCGTTGTTCCATCAGAAGGAGCCGCGGGTGAAGGCTCACGTCCTGGTGGCCTTTCTCGGTTATGCCTTGTGGGTGACGCTGAAGCACCTGCTGCAGCGTCGACCGGCGATCGTCCCTCAGCCCTCGGCCGGCGGAGTGGACAACGCGCAACCGTTATCACCAATGAAGGCACTGGCTCTGCTATCCACGTTGCAGAGCGCCGACATCGTGCTGCCCACGACCGACGGACGCGAGATCCGCCTGCGCCGGATTACCGAACCCACGGCCGAACAGAAATCTCTGCTGCACCAGCTCGGTCTCAATCTGCCGGAACGTCTGAAATCACTTTCAAAATGTAGTGCAGACTTCGCGACAGCCTGAACTGATTTTGAAAGACTTAGGTGGTTTCACGACCAGTTCGTGGCGAACTTCGGCTAGGGCCGAGTAGTTTTCCACAGCCCAACCTTGTGACATCTGACCTTGCGCACAGGGGTCGCGTTGTTCGATCATGACGCCACGCGTCAGCGTGGCTCGGCAATCCGGGCCGATGCTAAGCTATTTGGAATCAATATTTTGCCCACAACTTATTGAGCCCCAAGATTTTGCGGAGGATTTTCCGCTAACTTCATGATTCCAATAAATCAGCGGGAAGGGGGGAACCAATCTCTAACATCGGTTCAAGACTGAATCAAAACCGAACCTCCCCATCGATCGCACGCCGTCAATCTCGAAAAATATCTTCGCGTCGTTAGTCGAACATCGCACAAGCGACTTTTGAGGCGTCAGAGCCTGTTGCAAGATCCCCCATTTGCCCAATCGCTCATTCACCCGATCGCCCTATCACCCCATTTCCCCCTCGGTCCACCGCCTTTCGTCACCTCGCTCTCCGGTTACGCCGATGTTACCCTCCATTTGTTAGACCCTCCCCACAAGACGTGTTCCGGAGATCCTGATGCGCCGCGCTCTTTTCTCGAAGTTCAGTGCAGTCCTGGCTCTCGCTCTATGCGCCGCGCCGCTGTTCGCGCGCGGTTCCAAGTCTGGCAAGTCCGCATCGCTGCCGATCACAACTTCGTCCGCCAAAGCCCGTGGTCTCTACATCAAGGGCATGGAAGATTACGAGAATCTCTACCTCGAGCGTTGCAACGATGATTGGCGCGCCGCCGTCAAAGAAGACCCCAATCTCGCTGTTGCTTGGGCCTGGATCGCATTCAACAGCGGTAATCCTCAAGAAGTCAGCGCCGCTCGCGCCAAGGCCAAAGATCTTGCTTCCAAGACCACTCCCGGCGAGCAGTTGATGGTTGCCTGGGTCGTCAAAGTCGAGGAAGGAGACTTCCTTGGCGGTATCACGGCAATGAACGACATGCTCGCGATGTATCCCCGCGACAAGCATGTGCTCTACCTCGCTGGCAACTGGCTGATGGGAGAGAACGGGAACGATCAGGCGCAGCACATGATGGAGAAGGCGCTCGCCATCGACAAGAATTATCCCGCGGCTCTGAACGATCTGGCCTACGTCGAAGCGCGCAATCGCGAATTCGACAAGGCGTTCGACGCCATGGATCGTTACGTAGCGCTGCTTCCGAAAGAGCCCAATCCGCAGGATTCCTACGGCGAACTGAAGCGCATGGCCGGCGATTTCGAGAGCTCACTCACCCACTATCGCGCCGCGCTCAAGATTGACCCGGATTTCGTGACTTCGCAGCTCGGTCTCGGCGACACCTACGCGCTGATGGGCAATCAGGAGCAGGCTCGCATTGAATATGACAAGGCCATTCGCTTCGCCCACACCGAGGCCGATCGCCTGACCTACGGTATGCAGAAGGCGATGACCTACGTCCGCGATGGCAACTACGCCGAAGCCGACCGGCAGTTCCAGCAGATCGCTGAGTCCGCGCACGCCAAGAATCAGGATCTGCAGGAAGCGCAGGCGCTGCGCCATATGGCCGAGTATCAGGCCGACGACAACGTCGCGCTCAAGCATCTCAAGCTGGCCGAAGAGTCACTGGATCATCGCTCAACCATCTCGATCTCGGACCGCGAGGAAGAACTCTCGCGGATTCTCCGCAATCGTGTGGTGCACGCTGCGCACGCCGGGAATCAGGCGCTCGCCGACAAGTCGTTGCAGCACCTGGAAGCCATGGCCAACGGCAGCCGCAATCGCGTGATCCAAAGCTCCTACAACGGAGCCGCAGGAACGCTCCTGATGGATGAGAAGAAGTACGAAGATGCCATCGCGCGCCTGGAAGAGGATCAGGACAATCCCTTCACCATGGAACTGCTGGTTCAGGCTTACTACCAAACGACGCAGACTGAGAAGTTACACACGGCCGAAGCCAAACTCCGCGGCTACAACATGCCAACCATGGAACAGGCTCTGGTCGTTCCGGCCGCTCGCTCCAAGCGCCCCAATATCTAACCACCGCTCCGAATCCGGGCTCCGAAGTTGGGGCCCGGAACCCCTCGTCCAATCGCCCGGCTTAGTGTAGAGTAAGTGGGCCATTTGTGAGCCCTATGAAGCCTGACGGCGAGCGTCGCTCCGGAACCAGAATCCCCACGCGCGTCTCCACCCGTGTCCGCACCACCAAGGGCATCGATCATACGGCCGAAACCCGCGACGTCAGCGCGAACGGTGTCTTCCTCTACACGAATTCGAAGATGGAAAAGGGAGCCGAAGTCGAACTGGTTCTAATCCTCCCACCCGAACTGACTTCCGGCGAGAAATGCTGGGTCTGCTGCCAGGCGACGATCGTCCGGGTCGAGGAACAGGGTTCAGACTTCGGGGTGGCCGCCCAGATCCGCCGCATGGACATCCTCCCCGAAATGGCCGTCTGACAGGTTATTCGGCGCGGTTTGCCCCAGTGCCCTGCGTGCAAAATCACCCACCGGAATCCCGAAATTGCACGGTCCCTAAGGTCCAAAGCGGGATTTACCGATGAAAGCCTGGTTAAAGCCGTAAAAAAAGCTTCCCTTGCATCCGTTGCGGTGCAATAATGGCGGCCCTAGAATTGCTCTGGCCAAACTTAGGATACGGACGGGCCCAGTAATGTTGATAGACAAACTGGCGGCCGGTGTGGTGCAAGTGCAGACACCCATCGGGCCGCGTTACATAATGCCATCATTCCTCCAGCGGGTATATCTGTTGTGGGTGTTCCGCAATTTCCCCATTCTCCCTCACGCCGTTCTCAGCACGCGGCAGCAGCGCATGATCGACCGCATGTGCAGCGAGCAAGTATTTGCCTCGCTACCTTATGTCGACGGGCTGAACGAGGCTCCGATCATCGGTATCATCGAGCGCCGACCGCCAGCTAGAGGTAATCCGCTACCGCGACGTCGCCCGGTTGCCAGCGAGTCCGCAGGCATGACGGCTGAAGTTCGGCAGCGCCCCTGATATTTCACAAACGCAAGATCGCTTCTGCAGCCTCGCAGAGGTGTGACCCGACATCAGTTTCGGAAAGTTGTTGGCGGTGTCGAGCTGTACGCTGACCTCGGCAACACGACCTTAACCAGGCAGCCGTGGCTGCCTGGCCGGTTGCTGATTTCGATCGACCCGCCATGAGCCTCCGCGATCTGGCGGCAGAGAACCAGACCTACGCCACTTCCGTTGGGTTTTGTTGTGTAGAAGGGAGTAAATACATTGGCGGGATTCAGCAGCCCTGGCCCTTCGTCTTCAATCGCCAGCATGACTTGAGCAAGGTCAGTATCCCAGCGGACCACGACGTCGGCCACTTCACTGTGGGATCCTGGTTCGCAAGGCTTTTTCGTTGCGGTGCTTGTGTTCTCCAGGACCGCGTCAGCGGCATTGCGGATCAGGTTGATCAGCATCTGCTCCAATTGATCGGGATCAGCCTGGAATATAACTTCGGGTCCCTCCCGCACGCATACCTTCACTCGCATCTCGAGAGCCGCTACTCGCGAGACGAGAGCGCGCAGCGAGACATCTTTCAGATTGGGCTTGGGCATCTGAGCCAGCTTGCGGTACGCCTCGAGAAATCGCTGCAGAGAGGCGGAACGCATCTCGATAATTTCGAGGCCTCGTTGCAGATCGTTGCGCACGTCGGGATCGATCTCCGTGGACTGAACCCGCGAACTGAGACTTCCAGCGATCGACTTGATGGGCGCGAGAGAATTGCTCAGCTCATGGCCGAGTACTCGAATCAGCCTCTGCCAGGCTCGTCTTTCCTCTTCCCGGAGTGCGCGACTCACATCGGATAGCACCACAAGCGTGTGCGGCACGCCGGCCTGCCGAAATGAACTCCGCCGCAGGAGCCATCGTGCCTGCGACTCACCAACATTGAGTTCGACTACGGTTTCATTGGTAGCGGAGAGGCATTCCTGCAGTCCCAGTTCTGCCGCCTTACGGCCCATCATTCGAATTCTGTTTTGGCGAAGCAGGTGCTCGCCTGCCGGATTGACCAGACGCAGCAGAGTGCCGGGATCGAACGCGAATAAGGGAGCATCGATTTCATCGACCACGCGTTGCAACAGCGCGGTCGCTTCGATCGTCCGCACTTTTTCCGAAGACAGCATGTCCGCCAGAGCATTGACTTCCAGAGAAAGCTCGCCGAGAGCGTCTTCCGCCGTCGCGTTGCGTGCGCGGAATGAGTAGTCTTCCTCGCGCAGCGATCCGATGACATTTGCCAGCGTCTGCAGAGGTCGCGTGGTTTGCTCCTGGAGTGCGAGAGCCAGCAGCCACCACACAAAGAGCTCAGCGCCCGTCAGAGCCAGCCGAGAGCCGGTAGTCCAAGGCTGCATCCAGACAAGGACGGAGCTCACCATTAGACCGGGCAGCGCAACCAGGAAGGAGTACAAGCTGATGCGATGTTCGTAGAGAAGGCGGGATCGTTTTCGGGGACGGTTTGGCTTCGGAGTAATGGGGCTAGAGCCCATATTTCTCCATGCGCCGATAAAGCGCGCCGCGGCTCAAGCCCAGCGCTTCCGCAGCCTGGCTGACGTTCCCCTGAAAACGCTGAAGCGCCTTGCGCACCAATACCGCTTCCACCGCCTCAAGGCTGAGGTCTTCCAGATTCTGAGTCTGAGCGCGAGGAGAGCTCAACGAGAGATCAGCGGGTTGAATATCCGCCGTGCGGCTCATTAATACAGCCCGCTCAATCGTATGTTCCAACTCCCGTACGTTGCCGGGCCACGAGTACTGCATCATTGCCTGCAGTGCCGCAGGATCGAATCGTTGCACAGGACGCCGGTATCGCGCGGCATAACGCGCAAGGAAATGCGCTCCCAGCAGGGCGATATCCTCGCGTCTTTCACGCAGCGCCGGAACCCGGACCTCGACGGTATTCAGACGGAAAAGAAGATCCTCGCGGAATTGTCCCGCCTGGCATGCGGCAGGGAGATCCGTGTTCGTGGCCGAAAGCACGCGCACATTCACTCGACGCGAGCGCGAAGAACCCACCCGCTCGACCTCGCCAGATTCAAGAACGCGCAGGAGCTTGGCTTGCTGGCGCATGGGAACGTTGCCGATCTCATCCAGAAAAATTGTGCCGCCGTCAGCGAGTTCGAACCGGCCGATGCGGTCGGTGCGCGCGTCAGTGAATGCGCCCTTGACATGGCCAAACAACTCGCTCTCAAACACTCCATCTGGAATTGCGCCCGTATTCACCGCTACCAGAGAGCGAGACGCGCGCGCGGAGAGCGCATGTAAGGTTCGGGCCACAACTTCTTTGCCAGTCCCATGCTCGCCGGTGATCAGGACGTTGGCATCAGAGGGCCCGACGCGCGAGATCGTTTCCAGCACAGCCTGCATCGCGGGCGCAGTCGCAAGAAACTCGGGACGGCCTTCAGCGCGCAACAAGCGGTTTTCGGCTTCCAGACGGGCGGCGCGCTGCAGTGCTCGATGCAGTTCCACCTGTGTTCGCAAAATCGACACCAGGCGTTCGTTTTCCCAAGGCTTTTGCACAAAGTCGCGGGCACCACGGCGCATTGCCTCGACTGCCAGTTCGACATTCGCCCACGCGGTCATGACAATGACCGGAACCGTGCCATCGGCGGCCACGATTTCCGAGAGCAGGTCGAGACCTTCCTGCCCAGAGGTCGTATCGCGCGTGTAGTTCAGATCGATCAGAATGGCGTCGTAGGAAGTGCTCTTCAGCGCCTCGCGCACCAGCACTGGAGAGCGAGCCTTGTCGACGCGGTATCCCTGAGGACGAAGGAGGAACTCCAAGGCGTCGAGAATATGTTCCTGATCGTCCGCAGCCAGAATCCGGATGGGCGCTCCGGAGTCTAGCCGGGACACTGTGACTTCGTCTCCGGTTTTGACTGATGTGGGCATGATTATTTAGGGCGTATGCTGGGAAACCACTCCGCTGATTGCATCCTGAATCAGTATGCCATTATGTTCCAAGGTTGTGCCGGTGGCGCGATCCAATTCGACTTTCGCTTTCTGGTGTGTAGTCATCGCGCCTACGAGATCGAGTTCGGCCAGTGCGAGATCACGTTGTGCAGAAAGCGTCTGATAGCTGGAGCCGGAGCCGAGCTCCTGTTCCTTCTTTGTGATATCGAAAGTGCGCTGTGCCAGATCGCGTGCTTTTCGGGCCGCCTCAACTCGCGCCCCGGTCTGATCCAGAGCGTATTGCGCGTTGCGCACTTCGATCCGGACCTGCTTCTTCAGTTGTTCCGAGCGTAACTCTGCCTGGCGATATTCCAACTCGGAGCGGTATTGGTCTGCCTTCGCGACACGGTTACGAATCGGGATACTCAAATTCAGCCCAATATAGTAATCGGGAGAAGAATTATTGAAGGCATTTCTGAGAGCTCCCGCGAAATCGACCGGGACACTCGAAGTGCAGTCCGTGCAGAGAGGATTCAGGGGACCCGCGAGTCCGGTGCCACCATAAAAGCCCACCAGCGAAAGGGATGGCAACAGGGCGTTGCGGGCAGCGCGCCGGCTGATCTGGCGGTTTACGAGGTCAATGTCGGATTCGGCAAGTTCGGGGCGATTGTGCTGCGCGTCTGCGATCAAGTCTCGTATCGACTTCACTGCCTCAATCGGTGCAGGCTGAATCTGTTCGTCGGTTGGGACCACCGGCATCGCTTCCAGTACCGGGTCGTCGAGACTCTTCGTGACGGCATTCTTCATGAGAGTTTCTTGCAGTTGAAGATTCGTCCGGGCGACGGTTAACTCCTGGTCACGCTTAGAGACTTCAGCTTCGGCTCGCAATACCTCCATCGTTGGGACACTCTCCAACTGCAACTGCTTCTTTGCGTTCTCCAGCGTCTGCTGGGCGAATGAGAAAGACTGCTCGTTGACGCGAGTCTGCTCGTAGGCGCTCACCAAATCCCAGTATATGTTTTCAATCTGTGTGACTGTGGCGATGACCTGGTCTTTGAAAGCAATGTCGGAGATTCGCTTATTATTGCTCGCGATCCTCAGATAACGCAGGTTGGGACCGAATCCAAAACCAGCCAGCAATTGCTGCTGGAACGAGAAGCGAAACGTCGAGTTGTTGGACGGCGAGAGAAAGAAGAACGGGCTATTGTTCGTCTGACGGCTGTTATTGAACTGGAAGCTGACGCTGGTTCCGCTGGGGAAGGCCTGCAGGTATTCTATGGTGCTGGAACCGGTGTTCAACTGCAGGGAGGGTACACCGTAGATCTGAAGGTTTGCGAGAGGTGTGGTCTGATGCTCGGCGCCGATCGAGGCAACAATCGCCGGGTCGTAGGACGAGACCGCCGTACCGGCGCCCAGGGTGGACTGCACGAGTCCGGAAGCGCCAGCTCCTGCGCCACCTGCGCCTCCCGTGGTGCCGCCCGCGCCCGCGCCGGGAGCGCCAGTGCCAAATCCGCCCACACCCCCGCCGGGTGTTCCCTGAACCACGCCGGTGTTGACCCCACGAAAGAATCCGCCCGCTTGGGTACGAAGGATATCGGTATTCGCGATGGGCAGGTTGTAACGAGCGATGGCCAGATCAAGATTGTCTTCAAGCGCGAGATCAATGGCATCCTTCAAAGAAAGGTAAAGCTTGCCATCACGCACCAACTGCGGAAGACGGGGAGAGTTCGACAGCGCAGGCTCAGGGACCGAATCGGCGGCATATGCCCTCAAAGGATTGCGTGACTTCGGCATCTCGAAGTTCACGGCTGCGGCCGGCTGCGTCCCGCTGGTCGGCGCAGATGGCGCAGTCTGGTTTTGAGCCCACGAGCCTAAACACAGAGCGAATTCGATGCTCACTACGGCAATCACCCTGCCAAGTCTGGGATGTAAGCTCACGATGCGCTTACCTCCGCCGGCTGAGAGAGCCCAGGATTGGCTGTATCGCCGACCATCCAGCCGTCGCGCAGCTGAATGGTGCGGCTTCCGTACGCCGCATTTGCCTCCGAGTGCGTGACCTGCACGATCGTCGTTCCTTGCTGATTCAAATCTCGAAAGAGTTCCATGATCTCCTTTGCCTGCGTGGAATGAAGATTGCCTGTCGGTTCATCGGCGAGCAGCAAAGCCGGTTTGTGGATCACAGCGCGCGCAATGCCAACCAGTTGTTGTTGCCCTCCCGAGAGCTGGCTGGGATACAGGTCCTTCTTGGCTACGATCTGAAAGCGATCGAGCGTGTCGGCCACCAGGCTCTGCCGCTCCTTACGCGGAATGTCTTTGTACGAGAGCGGAAGATCGATGTTCTCCTGTACCGTGAGATCATCGAGCAGGTGATAGCTCTGAAACACCATGCCCACGTTGCGCTTCGCAAGTTCCGCACGCTGTTTTCGTTTCAAGTCGTGAACCCCCTGCTCGCGGAACCAGTATTCGCCTTCCCATGCGTCATCGAGCAGAGCGAGGACATTCAGCAGGGAAGACTTGCCGGCGCCGGAGGGCCCCATGACGGTGATGAATTCGCCTTCGCGAATTTCAAGGTTGACGCGCCGGAGCACCCAAGTCTGGCCGGCGGCCGTTTTGTAGCTGCGCTCAAGATGTTTCAGCTGAATCATTTCGTCTCCGATCCTTATCTTTTACTCGTAGCGAAGCGCGACCATGGGGTCGACCCTGGCCGCCCGGCGCGCGGGAACGTATGCGGCAACCAGCCCGACCGTTCCAACACCGATGCAAACAAGAGTCATAACAATCGGGTCTCGGGGCCTTGCGCCGTAGAGCATGCTTTGCAGAATCGACGCTGATGCCAGGGCGCACACCGTCCCCAGCGCGATCCCCGATATCAGCAGGATTGCGGCATCACGAAGAACCATCGTCAGCACGGAGATGCGCGGAGCACCCAGTGCCATTCGAACACCGATCTCACGCGTACGCCGCGAAACCGAGTACGTCATGACTCCGTAAAGACCTACGATCGTAAGCACGAGAGCTAGGCCCGCGAATGCGCTCAGCAGCACCATCGCAAACCGGGGTTCATTCAGTTCACGGGACATCAACTCTCTCATCGTGCGGATGCGCGTGACTGGAATCTCTTTGTCCATCTGCGATACAAGGCGTTGGACGCTTGCCCCGAGGCTTGTCGGGTCGAGCGACGTGCGAACTACCGAGTACAGACAGCACCAAGTATTGAGCTGGCTCGCGGGCAGGTACATCGCTGGATGCATCTCGCGCTGCATCGCGCCCAATCTCACATTTCCCACGACACCGACGATCTCACGCCATGACGGACCCCCCGGAGTCCCGTTTCCTGCGCCTGGCTTCAGCTTCTTGCCGAGCACGTTCTCGCCGGGAAAAAATTTCTGCGCGAAGGCCTGGTTCACGATCATTACCGGCTCAGTCTTCACGTCTTCACGCTCGGAGAAATCTCGTCCTTCGAGTAGAGGGATCTGCATCACACTAAAATATCCGGGCGTGATCGGGGCAAGGTCTGCGACGGGCTGCTGGCCTTCGGGTACAGGGTGTTCCGGATCTTCGAAGCTGATGATGATCCCTTCCTCCGTCATCGGGAGAACCAGGACACCGGCGGCCGATTGGATACCGGGCAGGGCACGGAGCTTTTCGAAGTAGTTGCGATAGAACTGTCCGCGCGTGTCCTTATAATGTGTGTCCGGCGTGTCGAAAAGCATCGTGGTCAGATGGTCCGGGTTGAATCCCTCGTCGGTGTGGAGCAGCCGGTTGAAGCTGGTGATGAGCAAGCCCGCTCCCGCCGTCAGCAACAGGCCGAGAGCAACCTGGCCAATGATGAGGCCGGAACGAAGCCAGTCGCGTCCAAGGGCCTCGGATCGTCCGCACTCTTTCAACGTGGAGACGAGATCAGTGCGTGCCCCTGAAATCGCAGGAATAACGCCAAAGACAACCCCTGCGGCGAGTGACAATAGCATCGCAAAGCCGAGCACGCGAAGGTCGACACCCGCATCCGCCGCACGCGGGACGCTGTCACCGATCAGGGCAAGAATCGCCGGAGTGCAAACAAAAGCCAGGCCACACCCGGCCGCTCCGCCACAGATGCCGAGGACAAGGCTCTCCGCGAGCAGTTGATACACGATTCTACGTCTCCCGGCGCCGAGCGCCGACCGCAGCGCCATCTCTCGCTGTCTCTCCCGCATCCTGGCAAGCAGCAGGTTGGCGATGTTGCCACACGCAATCAAGAGCACGAGAGCGACTGAACCCAGCACAACGAGAAGAGCTATTCTCGTATCGCCGAGCACGGCTTCGATCTCTGGAATTGCACGGGCCGAGTCATGGTTGGTGTTTGTATTGGGATACGCTCTCGCGAGATTTACAGCGATCGCCCGCAGGTCTTGGTCGACGTCGGATACCGTTTTTCCCGGTTTTCTCCTGCCAAAGGCATTCAGGAAGTGGGCACCACGATTCTTTATGTTGGAATGGGGCTCGGTTGGATCGTCGTCGACCGCTAGCGTTGTCCAAACGCCATTCGTGGGCCGGGTGAGTGGAAATCGGAATGTTGACGGCATCACGCCAATGATGGTGTACCGATCACCGCTGAGCCGGATGGCACGTCCTATGATCGATCTGTCAGCCGCGAATTGCGACGTCCACAACGCGTGACTGATCAGAGCGACTCGGGTCCCAGTCTTTTCTTCATCGGGGGTGAAACCGCGGCCGAGTTCTGGCTGCACACCGATGGCGGGCAGAAGGTCCCATGAAACTATTTCGCCATCCATTTGCAGAGGCCGGTCAATGCCAGTCAGCGTGAAAGAGGTATCGTGATACGAAACCAGATGTTCCAAAGTATGGTTCTGCGATCGCCAATCAAAAAAGTCGGGGTAGCTAATGGCGCTGGGCTGGGGGTTGTGGGTATTGATCGATTGCCCTTCAATCAATTGTTCGGGTTGGTAATAAGGCAACGCTCGCAGCATGACCGCGTCGACTACACTGAACACAGCCGTGTTGGCGCCGATTCCCAAGGCCAAAGTGATCACGGCAACCGCTGCAAAGCCGGGGTTCTTGCGGAGTTGGCGCAGAGCGTAACGTAAGTCTTGCATCATGTGAGCCATTCTCGGGTTTGATCTCCTAGTCGTAACGAAGGGCGATGATCGGATCGATCGCCATCGCTCTCCGCGCGGGGATATAGCAGGCTGCCAGCGTCACGATCGCGCCGACGAGGGAGACACTGATATAAGTGACGGCGTCCATGGGGCTGACGCCGTAGAGTTGGCTCGATAGGAGCCGTGCCACCACGAATGCGCCTCCTATGCCGAGGGCGATTCCGCTGGCAGCGAACTTTGCCCCCTCCTTCATGATCAGCCACAGTACGTCGCTGCGCTGCGCGCCGAGGGCCATGCGCACGCCCATTTCTCTTCGGCGGCGTGAGACGAGGTAGGAAAGCACGCCGTAAACGCCGACGATGCCCAGAACCAACGCTATGCTGGCGAAAGAAGCGAACAACAACGTGATGGAGGCAGAACTAGAAGTCGCTTCAGAAACGACCGCGTGCATGGTCCGAACTTCTGTGATCGGAATATTGGGGGCCAATCCGGCTAGTGTGCTGCGAAGCAGATTTGCCGTATTGGCGCTGTCACCCGCTGTCCGGACGGCGACGGTCATTTCGGCGGGCAGGCGGCCGTCCTCTAAAGTCGCAGCAGTCGTGTAAGGAACGTACGCTGTGCCCTTCATGAAGGTGGGCTCGTTGTTTTGAAGGTCGTAGCCTTTTACGTCCGCGACGATCCCTACAACAGTCCGCCAGTTGTTTTCTCTGACGAATCGCACATGCTTGCCGACGGCGTCGCCATCGGTCCAGAAGCGTTTGGCGGTAGTCGCCGAGACGACAGCCACCGCGGGCCCCCCAGACTCGTCGCTCTCGTTGAACCATCTGCCGGAAATCAGGGGAATGCCCATCACTCGGAAATAGTCGGAAGTAACGACATCGAGCCAGAAGAGCGGTTGCGAATCCGTCGGAGATGCTGCCCGGAAATTCTCGATATCGAAGGAACGCTTGGCCACTCGGCCGCCGAGAGGCAATGTGTTCACCAGCGCAGCTCCGTTGACTCCCGACGTGCTGCGAAGGCGTTCGACAACATCGCGGTAGAAGATGATGCATCGTTGAGGATCAGCGCAAAAAGATTGGTCGGGAGCAATCCGTGCGGTCAGCATCCGTTCCGGCTGAAAACCCGTATTGACATGGGACAGCGCGCGAAAGCTGCGAATGAGAAGACCCGCCGCGATCACCAGCATGATGGAGAAGGCGACTTCAGCGATGGCGAGCGATCCGCGCAGCCGCCGCGATATCGAAGCAGACGCGCCGCGGCCGGCGGCATTCAGAGACTCCGTTAACGCCGCCCGCGAGGATTCGAGTGCGGGGGCCAAGCCGAAGGCCAGCCCGGTAACAACGGCAAGCCCAAGGGTGAAAAGTAAGACGCGCCAATCCAGCTGTACATCCAGTAACCGGGGCGTGTCGTTGGGCAACACAGACTTGAGCGCGGAAAGCCCAAACGCAGCGATCATGAACCCGAGGATCGCTCCTACAGCCGACAGCAACACGCTTTCCGTTAACAATTGCCTGGCGATACGTCGCGGTCCAGCACCCAGAGCGGAGCGGATTCCCATCTCCTTCTGGCGAGTCGCCGCGCGAGACAGCGTGAGGTTCGCGACATTGGCGCAGGCGATGAGCAGAATCAATCCGACTGCACCCAACAACAGCAGCAGCCTCGTCCGAACATCGGCTACCATGCCATATTGCAACTTAATGACGGTCACATCCGCATTCCAGGACTTTGGCATGGTCCAGGGGAACAGGTCGAATATGTGAGACTGAAACAAACGAATCTCAGCACCCGCCTGCTCCTGGGTAACGCCCGGATGAAGCCGACCAATGACCGGCATGTAATCCCCCGCCCAATAGGTCGCCACATTGCCAGGCTCATTATGCAGAGGCACCCACAGTTGCGTTTTGGGAGAAGGGAAATGGAAATCCGCGGACATTACTCCTATGACTTGCCGACTGACTCCCTCGAGATCGATCGCCCGCCCGATGATGCCTGAATCTCCTCCGAAGCGTTGCTGCCACAAGTCATGACTCAGCACCACATAGTTGTCCTGGCCCGGCGCGTCTTCACCCGAAGAGAAAGTTCGTCCGAGCTCAGCGCGTGTGCCGAGGATCGAGAACAGCTCGGCGGAAACCGCGGTGCCGGTCAGCCGCACGGGGTCGCCGACATGAGTAAGGTTGAATTCATGTCCTTCGGCATAAGCTGCGACGTCCATGGTATGGATCTGCTCGCGCATGGCAGCGAACGCGCCTTTGGGATATGTTCCTGTAACGCTCACCAGTTCGGCAGGTCGCGGATAGGGAAGTGGCCGCAGAAGGATGCCGCTGACCAAACTGAAGATTGCTGTGTTGGCGCCGATTCCGAGTGCGAGCGTAAACGCCGCAATGGCCGTGAACCCAAGGCTCTTGTGCAACTGGCGCAACCCGAAACGAACGTCTTGCATCAGTCCAGTCATTTCCTCTCCTTCATTCGTAGCGGAGCGCTGTGATTGGCTGCACTCGCACGGCGCGGCGGGCAGGCAGAGAGGCAGCGGCGAGCGCAACCAATCCAATTGTCAGTACTACAAAGAGGAGCGTCATCGGGTCGCTGTACGAGATTCCGTACAGTTGGTTCTTGACGAAGCTACTCAGCGCAATGGACAGCGGCACAGCCGCGACCACGCTGCAGCCAGTAATCATCAGGACCTCGCCCAGGACCAGCTTCGCGACCGCTCCCCGGGTTGCGCCCAGCGCCATGCGGACCCCGATTTCGCGCGTTCGTTGCGTGATCGAATAGGCGAGCACGCCGTAAAGGCCGATCGCAGTAATGAACGCTGCCACGACTCCAAAACTGCTGGCAAGAAAAGAAAGCATGCGTTCCGAAGTTAGCGTGGTATCGATTCCCGCATTCAAGGATTGCAGCGTATCGACCACAAGTCTGGAATCGATTTGGGCGACGGCCACGCGAACTGCGCTGGCAGCCTCTTCAGGCGCCTGTTGAGTCCGGATATAAACGGCCACTGAACCGGGCTCTGTATCCTGGAAGATGGGCGTGTAGAAGATGGGAACGAATAGATCGTGAACGCTCCGGTGTTTTGCATCCTTCACGACGCCGACGATCGAGAGCGGCTTCTCTGCCTTGCCGACCGTGAATGTCTTTCCGAGCGATTGCTCCGGTCTTACATAGAACTTGCGAGCGAAACTCTCATTCACCACGACCACTTTGTTTGTGGTTGGAGTATCAGCGTCATTGAAGACTCGGCCCGCCACAAGCGGAAGGCGCAACGCCGCGAAGTAGGCGGGCGTCACATGTTCCCATTCGAAGCTCCTGCGTTCGCCTTCCTGGGGTTGATACCCGGGAACCTCGATAGAATACGTGGCGTCGGATTGCACCAGCACCGGGTCGTCTGTCATACCCACCGATTGCACTCCCGGCTGGGTGCTCAATGTCTCGATCAGCCGTTTGTACAGTGCCGTCACCGCAGAAGGTTGATAGCCGGCCAGCCGCGGATCGAGCTGGAAGGTGAGCAGATGATCCGTTATAAACCCCACATCGACCGACTTGAGATTGCGCAGCGTGCGGCTGAACAGTCCGGCTCCCACGAGCAATACCAGGCTAAGACCAATCTGCACGCCCACGGTGATCCGGCGGAATCGCGCATGGGAAACTTCCCCGGTCCCTGTTTGCTGCTTCAAGGCAGCGGTGACTTTGGGCCTATAGAACTGTACGATCGGCGCCAGGCTGAAGAGGACGCTTGCGCCAACGGAGACCAGAAAGCAGAACAGGACAACCCTTCGGTCGGGAGATGCAGATAAGGGGGAAATGTCCTCGGGCGCCGACGTCGGTGCGATTAAAGCAATGAGTGCTTTGGTAAGAAGGGGTGAAAGCGCGAGCCCCAGGGCTCCTCCGGAGAGTCCCAGAGCCAAGCCCTCGACCAGCAGTTGTCCGATAATCCTCACCCGACTCGCGCCTAGCGAGTAGCGGACCGACATTTCACGGATACGGCCGGCAGCGCGTACCAGCAGAAGGCTGCCAACGTTGGCGGTCGCCATCAGCGTGAGCAATCCAACCATTCCCATGAGAATGAGCAGCGGTACTCGCATGTTTTCCCGCAAAGGGGAGAAGCCCCTGGACGCGTCGAGCAGGGTCAGATAACTTTTCGCCACGAACTGATCGCGGAAGCGCTGGTTTTTGCTGGTAATGCTTTGGAGTTCCATTTGGCGCAGGGCTTTCCATAACGGAGTAATCCCGGCTTCGGCCTGCTGCAGTGCGACCCCAGGCTTGAGGCGTGCGACGATGTTCAGCCATTTGGACCGGCGATCCTCGAGTTCGTCCCATCCCGGAGTCATCTGCGCCTTCATGGTGATGGGAACGAAGATGTCCGGGAGGCTTCCGCTGATCGCGCTGTCGAAACCGGGTTGCACCACACCGATGATGGTGAACGGATTTCCGTTGATCGAAACACCCTGGTTGATGACCCCAGGATCGGAAGCGAAGTGCTGCGTCCAGTAGCGATAACTGAGGACAACCAGCGGCGAAGCGCCACGTGCCGCGCTATCTTCAGGCAGGAAGAGACGTCCGAATACAGGTTTTACACCCAGCACGGAAAAGTAATTCCCGCTAACCAGTTCGCTCTTTGCCAGGCTCGAACTGTTTCTCCATTGCAGGCCGACCTGCTTCGGGAACATGGCGAGCATCCCGGAAAAGACCTCGTTCTGATCGCGCAGATCGCGATACATCGGATAAGAAAAATAGAGTTGGTCCGAGCCGGCATAAGAATCCGTATGCCCCGTATCGGAACCGACGAACTTTAACTGCACCAGGCGATCAGGTTCGGAGACCGGCAACTGCCTCAATAGGACTTGATCCACGAGAGAAAAGATCGCTGCGTTTGCGCCGATCCCCACTGCCAGCGTGAGCACCGCAACCGCGGTGAATCCCGGGTACTTGCGCAACTGGCGAAAGGCGTAACGGATGTTTTGAAGCAGAGTTTCCATAAGTCCTCACTCGTAACGCAGGGCTACCATGGGATCTACTTTTGCAGTGCGGCGAGCCGGGATCCAAGCAGCGATCACTGCCACCAGCACCAGGGCCCCGGCGGCTGCAGCCAGAGTGACCGGATCGTTCGGACGCACGCCGAACAACATCGAACCAATCCAGTGAGCCACCACAAGCGATCCCAGGATTCCGGCTGCTGCCCCTACCCCGATCCAAACCGAAGCCTGCCAGACGACAATTCCAACCACTTGACTCTGTGTGGCTCCGAGAGCCATACGGATGCCTATTTCCTGTGTGCGCTGATTCACGAGCAGCGAGACGACGCCGTAGATCCCGAACGCGGTCAGGAGCAAGCCGATGAGGGCAAACAAGGAGAGGAGAGCTGCGCTGAAACGCGGCCGCTCTGCCATCCGGCTGACATTCCGCGCCAAGGTACTCAGTTCGACAGGCAATGTCGGGTCAAGGCCGGCGATTGTTTCCCGCAACTCATGTGCCAGAGTTGGACCCGCGATCGCGCTGCGGATGATGACGCTCACGCGCTGTGAATCCGGATAGTTGAAGACGATGTCATTATCGCTGTGGTGGCGAACCATGTAGTATTCGGGTCCGACTGCCCCTCCCAGACCATGGTTTTGCGTGTTGCCCGTGACACCCACGATAGTGAAGGGAGAGCTCAAAGCTGCTCGGTCGGTGCGAAACTGAATCTTCTTTCCCAAAACGTCTTCAGTAGAAAACACCTTTCGCGCCAAGGCTTGGTTGAGAATGATCGTGTGAACGTCGCTGGCGCGGTCCTGCTCGTTGAACGGACGGCCGCGGAGTAACGTGATTCCCAACGCCGAAAAATAGTCAGGCGTGACGCAGCGCCATCCCACGATGCCACCAACGCCCTCGGTGGGAGCCAGGGACGGTTGACCTTCTCCTTGCAAGGCAAAATAGGGCATGGTGCGGGCGGGCGCACTGGGAGGAAGTGAATCTGTCAGAGCGGCGGCATCGATTCCCGGAAGTTCTGCGAGCCTTCTTTCCACAGCCTCGAAGAACGCAAGCCTTTCTTGCGCACTGGAATATTTCTGCTGTCCCAGCGTGAGCTCCGCAGTCACAATATTTCGGGTATTGATCCCCAAAGGCTCGGCCTGGAGCTTTCGCAAGCTCCGGACAAACAGAAACGCGCTGGTCATGAGGATGATCGCAATCCATACCTCCGCGACCAGCAAGCCCTGTCGCAGACGATTCGGGCGCAGTCCCGCAACCGCGTTTACCGAGAGCATTTGGGGCGGCCTCTCGAGAGCGGGTGCTGTCCCGAAGAAGATCCCTGAGATGAGAGACACCGCCAGCGCGAAGAGCAGAATCCGAATATCGATCGCCGTTTCGGACAGCCGCGGAATTCCCGCCGGCGCCAGTGACACAGACACACGAAGAATGAGATAAGCGAGTCCGGTGCCGACCGCTCCCCCGATGAACGCGAGCATAACGCTCTCCGTCAGTCTTTGACGGAACAGGCGAGCGCGTCCTGCTCCCAGCGCAGAACGAACCGCCAATTCCAGTCGCCGGCCTGTGCTTCTGGCCAGGACCAGATTGGCCGCGTTGGTACAGGCAATCGCGAGAACGGCAATTGCTGACAGCAGGAGCAGCCAGGCGGCACGGCGCGAGTCGTGGACCTGCAGATCATGGATGGAGTGCACTTGCAATCGGAGCACTTGCTGGAAAGGAGGCGGCGCTGACTGCACAAAATCGCGAAACAGGGGCTCTAACTCCGCTTTGGCTTGCTCCACAGTCG
Source organism: uncultured Acidobacteriota bacterium (assembly GCA_963836945.1). Classification (GTDB taxonomy): domain Bacteria; phylum Acidobacteriota; class Terriglobia; order Terriglobales; family Acidobacteriaceae; genus Sulfotelmatobacter. Next base: position 40,782 of record CAWILL010000007.1, on the reverse strand, counting down.
CGCCGGGTTTCATCCGGCCGAATACACGGACCACCGCTCCCATCACGTTCCGTTGCACCATCGATTCGTCGAGTGCTTCCGGGACAACCAAGTCGGTGTGAGCGAGCGTGGGATATTCGAAGTCACCCGGAAGCACGCCAATGATCTCAGTCGACTGGCCATCGATGGACATCACCCTGCCGATCACGTTTCGATCTCCGGCGAACCGGTCCCGCCACAAGTGGTATGTCAGTAGCGCTACTCTCGGCGATCTTGGCTGGTCTTCGTCGCGGGTGAAATTTCGCCCCAGCAACGGCTGTACGGAGAACGTCGGCAAGAAAGTGGAGGCGACCGCAGCACACGCGACTCGCACCGGTTGTCCGTCGGTGAGATCGCAATCGTTCACGCCGGTTGATGATGTGAAATTGGTGAATGCGGTCTGGCGCTCCCGCCAGTCCAGATAGTTCGAGGCGAAAAGGAACTCGCCATCGATAATCGGTGCAATCACACCGACCGATACCAGTTGTTCATCGTGAGGATATGGCAGGCTGCGGAAAAGGATGCGGTCGACCAGGCTGAACATCGCGGTGGCGGCGCCGATTCCTATCGCAATCGTGAGGATCGTCAGCCCGGCGAATCCTGGGCTCTTGAAGAGTTGGCGCCCCGCGTAGCGAACGTCTTGTATTAAGCCATGCATCACTTCAGCTCCTTATTCGTACCGCAGCGCTTCCATCGGATCGACCTGCGATGCCCGGCGTGCCGGGATGTAACTGGCCAGCAAGGCAAAGACGGCAAGCACGCAGGCCACGGCAGCCAGCGTGGCCGCATCCCAGGAACGAACTCCGAAGAGCAGTCCGCGAATCAGTGTGGCCGCCCCGACAGCGCAGAACAAGCCCGCTACGATTCCGATCCCAATCAACCAGGCTGCTTCAAGCAGGATCAACTGATAGACCGATTTGCGCTGCGCACCCAGCGCCATGCGCACACCGATCTCTCGCGTTCTGCGCCCGACCGAGTACGCGATCACCCCGTAGAGACCCACCACTCCCAGCAGCAGTGCGACAAACGCGAAGCCTCCGACCAGCCATGCCGAAGACCGGTGGATATATGCGCTGGGCGATTGATTGATCTTGTGGGCAATGGTCATTTCGTTCATCGTGCCTATGCCAGGGTCGACTTCATGGATCGCCGCGACCATAGCCGGCAGCAGCGACGCTTCCGACTGCGAAGTGCGCACGATCATGTTGAAGTCAGTGTCGGAACTCTGAGGGAACGGATAGTAGACGGCTGGCCAGATCTCCGCATCCAGCGATCCGTCGCGGATGTCTTCCACAACTCCCACCACCTCGCGGAGTGATTCGGGTGAAAGTTTTGTGTCCCCAATCTTCTTTCCGATCGGATCTTCCCCGGGAAAATATTTCTTGGCCAGAGTCTGATTGATGATCACCACGCGCGGCTTGGAGGCGTCATCGAATTCCGTGAAGAATCTACCTTCGAAGAGCTTTGCCCGAATTGTGCTGAAGAAAGTGTGGCTGATGTCCCGCTGGTTTACCTCGTTGTGCTCGCCGTTGTACGGATGGCCGGCGATCCTGATCCAAGTCGTGTTTCCATTGAAACTGACCGGCAGCACTGAGGTCAGGCCTACCGACTGCACGCCTGGCAAGGTCGAGAGACGTTCCAGGATCTTCCGTGCGGCTTGGGACTGCTCGGGGTCTTTGGGGTAGTCGACTTGAGACAACTCCACTTCGACGGTGGCAAGGTGCTCCGGCTGGAACCCCACTTCGACATGCAACAAACGATACAGGCTCTTGCCAAGCAAACCCGCACTTACCAGAAGGACGATGGCAATTGCCAATTCGACGACCACCAAGTTCGCCCCGAAGCGCCGCCAAAGAGTTCCTGCATAACCGCGGCCGCCCTCCGCTAAACCTTCTTTGATTTCCCGCACCGACAATCGGAACGTAGGCGTAATTGAGAACAGGATCGTCGCGCACAGTGAAACCGCCAGCGCAAACGCCAGCACATGGGAATTCAATCCCAATCCATCCAGGTACGGCATGTAAGCTACCAGGTCTTTGGAGATGAGGCGCATGAGGATCTGCATCGCTGCCTGCGCGGCGGCCAGGCCCAGGAGTCCGCCTGCAAAGGCAAGCGCCAAGCCTTCGGTGGTGAACTGACGCATGAGGCGGATACGCGATGCGCCAAGTGCGCCGCGAACCGCAATCTCGCGTTTGCGGCTCTCTGAACGGACCAGTAACAAGCTTGAAACATTCACGCACGCGATGAGCAGCAGGAGTCCGGCGCCGCCGAGAAGCGCGAGCAGTATCGGACGTGCGTCCGCCACAAATACCTCCGAAAGAGGCGCTACAGTCGCTCCTTGACCGCGGTTGTCGTCGGGATACTGAATCTCTAACTGTCGCGCGATGGCCTTCATGTTAGCCAGAGCTGTCGCGACGGTTATGCCGTCTTTCAGCCTGCCGATGCCGTACAAATCGTGACAGCCTCGGTGGGTATGGCAATAACCTTCGGCCCGAAGGGTTGTCCAGAACTCTGCATCTCCTTGCGGAGCGAACTGGAAGCTCTGCGGCAGCACGCCGATGATCGTGAAAGGAATTCCGCTGAGCGTAACCGTCCCGCCGGTCACGTCCTTCCTTCCGCCATAGCGTTTTTGCCAGGTTCTATAGCTCAAGATCACCGTCTGCGGAGCTTGGAGTTGATCTTCCCCTTCCCGGAAATCCCGGCCAAGGACTGGAGTAACTCCCAGCGTCCGAAAGAAACCGTTACTCACCTTTACGGCTGGCACAGGTTCGCTTCCCGAGTCCGCGCGCAGGAGATATCCGGATGTGTTGTAGGCTTCGAGCGAGGTGAAGACCTGATTTAGTCTCTTCCAGTCGAGATAGTCCGCGTACGAGAGATTGGCTCGGGGAAACATTGCAGCGTTTTCGGTGACGTCCACTAATCGAGCGGGTTCGGCATACGGCAGCGGCCGGATCAGCGCCGCGTCCACAAAACCAAAGATCGCGGTGCTCGCACCGATGCCGATCGTCAAGATCAGAATCGCGGTAATCGCGAAGCCCGGGCTCTTGCGTAATTGCCGGAGTGCGTACCGGACATCCTGAAGCAGGTTCTCCATAAATTCTCCTTACTCGTACCGCAGCGCCACCATAGGATCGATGCGTGACGCACGCCATGCTGGTAATACACACGCCATCGCGGCGACAGCCGAGAGCAGCACAATGGCTGCGATATAGGTAAATGGATCGAAACGTGAAATGCCGAACAGCAGTGCACCGAGGGCCTGGCTCGCAAGCAGGGCCCCGGCAACTCCGAGCAGTGCGCCGAGTGCGGTGAGAGTCATGCCTTGTCGCACGATAAGTGCAACGATGCCGCCGCGAGTTGCGCCCAGCGCCGATCGAACCCCGATCTCCCGGGTTCGCTCCGTCACGCTGCCGGAGAGAACTCCATAAATTCCGCTGCCAGCCAAGGCCAGAGCTACCAGCCCAAATGCCTCGAACAGAATCAGGACAAAGCGCCGCTCCGACGCCGACTCGGCCAGCAAAGTCTCCATGCGCGCGACACGCACGATTGGCTGTTCATTGTCCACGGACCAAATGGCCTTCTTTATTGCGGGTACCAGCGCCGAGATGTCGCTGCGTCCGCGAACCACAAGCGATAGCGTTCGCTGCGGAAAGGTCCACTGAGTCGTGGTGGTGTAGACGGCGTCAGAATCACTCAATCCGAGCGACATCTGTTTCACATTGCCCACGACGCCCGCAATCGTGAACTCCGGTGTGTCGTTCCGCCCGCCAATGTGTAGACGCTTCCCCAGAGGATCCTGATTGGGGAACCGTCGCTTCGCCAATGATTCGCTGATCAGGACCACGGGAGGTGTGTTTTCGGTGTCGTGTGCATCCAGCAAACGCCCGCGCCGCAACGGAATGCCCAGGGTATGGAAGTAGTCCGCAGTTACTGCGTAACGGTATGCGGGATAGGCGATTTCTGGATCATCCTCCTCGAACTGGGCGCCATAAACATCCATGTCTCCGCTCAATGGCAGTTGGCTTGTGAATGCCGCGACCGTGACGCCAGGTACCTGACGTACAGCCTCAAGGGCTTGCGCAAAAAACTGGTTGGACAGGCGCTCATCGTCGTACCGGCGGCCGTTTGTCTGCACCTGAAGGCTGATTGCGTTGCAGGCGTCGAATCCGGGAGGAACCGCCAGGAGTCGGCGGATGCTGTGAAGCATCAATCCCGCGCTGACCAGCAGCAATAGGGCAAGTGCGACCTCCGCCACCACAAACGATCTCCGGATTCCCTGGTGGCTTCCGGAGACGCGCTGCGAGCCTTCCTGCAACGAGCTTTGCAAGTCGCTGTGCAAGGTCTGGCGCGCCGGAATCAACCCAACCACAATCCCCACAAGCAGGGTGATGCCCGCCGCGAATGCAAAAACAGTTCCATCGAGGCGGATTGCGTTCATTCGCGGCAGGCCAGCGGGACTGAGAGTTACCAGCACGCGGATCCCAAACTCGGTCACGAACATGCCTACGATGCCGCCGAGAATCGCCAGCAGCAGACTCTCAGTCACAAGCTGCCACCTGACTCTTTGAGTTGGCGCGCCCAGCGCGATCCGCATCGCAATTTCGCCCTGCCGCCGAGCCGATCGGGCCAGCACCAGGTTGGTCACGTTGACGCAAGCGATTAGCAGCATCAGGGTCACTGCGCCGAATACCGCAACCAGCGCAGGTTTTACGCCACGTGTCACATCGTCCTGCAACCGATCAACCACAAATCCTTGCGCCAGCGACACGAAGCTCGGACGCGGGAACTCAGCCACCGGAGTACTGGCGATCCAAGTGAGGTCACTCTTCGCTCGGTCTTGTCTAACACCGGCGCGTAATCTGCCGATCAGGCGCAAGTGGTGTCCCCATTCGCGGGATTCCGGCGACGAGACATTTCCAGAGTCGTACTGCAGTGGAGCCCATGCCTCCGCCGCGGGAGACAGCACGTTATCGAAGGTGCTCGGCATCACTCCGAGTACGGTGTAAGGTTGATCATCGAGTCGGATTTGCTGCCCCACAATTCCTGTGTCGCCGCCAAATCGCCGCCGCCACAGACCATCGCTCAAGATGACGACCTTCGGTCCGTTCAGCACATCGTCGGCAGGCTGGAAGTCCCGCCCAAACGCTACCGGCACACCCAGCACACGGAAATAGGCGGCACTCACGCGTTGCCCATCGAGGCGTTCGGGTTGATCTCCGCCACTGATTGCGGGTTGCCACGGCTTCATTACGGCCAGCGCTTCGAAGGAATGGTTCCGCTCCGCCACCTCACGATATGTGTGAAACGCCTGGCCGATGCGCTCGCGATCGCGGCCTGAGTACCAGATCGTCATGATCCGGCTGGCATGCGGATAGGGAAGCGGTTCAAATAAGACTGGATTCAGGACGCTGAAGATGGAAGAAGTCCCGCCGATTCCGAGCGCGAGAATAAGCACGGCAGCGCAGCCAAAGCCGGGGCTCTTCTGCAACTGACGAAACGCATATCGAAGATCTTGAACGAGCTTCTCCATGGCCATTCCTCACTCGTACCGCAATGCCACCATCGGATCGACTTTCGCCGCCCGGCGCGCCGGGATGTAGCTTGCAAGCAAGGCCACCGAGGCCAGCACAAAGGAAACGCTACCAAGCACCAGCGGATTGCCGGGCTTCACGCCATAGAGCAGCGTGCCAAGCAGTCGCGTAAGGCCAAGCGAAGCCATAATTCCGAGTCCGATGCCCACCGCAACCCAGACCATACTGCCGCTCAAAATGAGTTTCAGTACGTCAGTCCGCGCCGCGCCCAGTGCCATGCGGATGCCGATTTCTCGCGTGCGCTGTGTCACCGAATAACTCACGACTCCGATGATGCCTACCGCTGCCAACGCCAAAGCGAGAGCTGCGAATCCTCCTAGCAGAAAAGCGGGGAATCTTCTCGAGCCGACCGAGCCGTTTACGACGTCCTGCATCAGCGCAACTTCCGACACAGGCCTTTCGGGCTCGACCTCGGCGAGTGCCGTCTTGATTGCAGGTGTGTAAGAGGCCGGCGCGCCTTTGGTCCGCACCACGACACTCATCACCGGCCAACCTGCCTGCGGATAAGGCCGGAAGAATTGAGGGTGAACCTTCTCGTCCAGGCCCCAGTTGTGTACATCTCTCACAACTCCCACAACCGTGAGGCGCGCACCGTTCGGACCTCCAATGCGGATCGCTCTGCCGACCGGGTTTTCACTTGGCCAGTACTTCTGCGCCATCGCCTGATTGATCACAATCACGCCCGGCGCTCCGAGCGAGTCCTGGTGCGAAAATTCACGTCCCTCGAGGACGGGGACTCCGAGCGTTCGGAAATAGTTAGGACAAACGACCGAATACGCGGCGCCGGGCATATTCTCGGGGCCAGGATCAGGGCGTCCTTCAACCACGAATCCTCTGCCGGCATCGCCCTGGAACGGTAAGTGTGCGACCGCACCTGCTGCCACGACCCCGGGAATTGCACTTACACGTTCATCCATGGTGCGGCAGAAGAGAGGGTGGTCGGGCGGCCCGTTGTAGATGATGGCCTGCGGCAACGACATCTGCATGGTGATCACATTCTTCGGATCAAGACCAGGATCGACTCCCAGCACCCGCGACAGGCTGGCAATCATCAGTCCGGCACCACATAACACGACCAGTGCCAGCGCAACCTCGGACGCGACCAGCGCATGACGTAAACGACTCCGGCTGGCGCTGGCCCCGCGCCCCGCTTCTTTCAATTGCGTGCTGAATTCCCCGCGAATCGTGCTGATAGCTGGGATTAGACCGAAGACAATCCCGGTTAGCAGCGATATCAGGAATGCGAAGCCAAAGACCCGCCCATCAAGCGGGAACCGTTCCAGATCGCGCAGCGGCAAAAATCCACCTGGAAGCACCGACGGCAACGCTGTCGCGCTCCACCAGGTCAACAACAAACCTGCCACTCCACCGAGCAATGCCAGCAAGACACTCTCGGTTAATAGCTGACGCACAATCCGCGCTGCACTTGCACCCAGCGCGCGTCTTAGCGCGAATTCTTTTTGCCGTGTCGCCCCTCGCGCCAGCAGAAGATTCGCGACGTTTACGCATGCGATCAGCAGCACAAATCCGACTGCGGCAAAGAGAGCGAGCATGATCGCCCGGATCTCGGCCATGCCGGCCTCTGCTATCGGCTGTACTGTCGCACTCATGTTCGGAAGGTCGTTGGGATACTGGCGCGAGAGCCCCGTCCCGATGGCAGCCATCTCCGACCGTGCCTGCGCGAGCGTCACCCCCGGCTTGAGTCGCGCACAAGAAACGAAACTGTTATCGTCGCGTCCCTTGTCGGTCTCGGTGTACCCCACCGGAACCCATAACTGTCGTGGCCCACTCCAAAACTGCCAGCGGAAGTCGGGCGGCATGACGCCTACCACCGTGAAATCCTCGCCATCGATCCGAATCGTTTTGCCTACCACGCTGCGGTCGGCGGCGTAACGACGCTTCCACAATCCGTAACCGAGAATCACCACGCGGGATTTCCCAAGCTCTTCTTCTTCAGGCCGGAAGTTTCGGCCCAGAAAAGGTTGTACTCCGAGCACATCGAAGAAAGTGGAAGACACACGCAATCCCGAAACCTGTTCCGGTTCGCGGCTTTCTCCGGTGGGAGCGAGGTTGTAACCGCGTCCGGCAGAGTCGAAGATCGCAATATTTTCAAAAACGTGATTCTGCTTCGCGATGTCCCAGTAGTTCGGCGCGGAAACAATGTTGAAGTTGTTCGAGTTCCTTCCGAATGTTTCCCACACCAGCACCAGACGATCGGCATCGGGGAACGGCAACTTTTTGAGAATCGTCGCGTTCGTCACCGTGAAAATCACCGTGTTCGCAGCCATACCGAGGGCCAGGGTCAACACGGCAACCGCGGCAAAGCCGGGGTTCTTCCCCAACTGACGAAACCCGTAACGAAAATCATTCAAAAGTCCAGTCATCGCAATGCCCTTCTCACTCGTATCGCAGCGCAACCATCGGATCGACCTTCGTTGCGCGGCGCGCAGGAACATAGCTCGCAGCCAAAGCGACCGTCACCAGCACCAGACCCACCGCCCCATAGGTCAAAGGATCGAGAGGACTGACGCCATAGATTGCATTGGCCACGATCCGTGCAGACAAAGCGGCCAGGATCAATCCCGCCGTCATGCCAGAAATTGTCAGCGTTCCACTCTCGCGCAGGATCAACCGTAAAATGTCGCGTGGCCTGGCACCCATGGCTACGCGCACTCCAAATTCGCGTGTGCGCTGCGCCACCGAATAGGCCATCACGCCATACAATCCCATCGCTGCCAGGAGTAGCCCGATGCCGCTGAGCAGGGTAAGGAGATTTGCGGCGATCTTTGCCCCAAACAACGACGCTGAGATGTACTCCGTCATGGACTGGGCGTCGAACAGGACGATTGCCGGATCGATGGCAGCGGCCTCGCGGCGTACCGCCGCAATCGCTTCATTGACAGATCCTGAGGTGCGCACGTGAAACGTCAGACCATACTCGGGGCGGAAGATCTGGCGGATCGGAATGTAGAAATAAGGTTGCGGGTTTTCAGTGACGCGATGATATTTGCTATCCTTCGCGATCCCAACAATCGTGAACCACTCGCCCCATCCATGCACTTTGTGGCCGATCACGCTGTGGTTGGGCAGAAATCGGCGGGCAAATTCCTGATTGACGATCATGACTCGAGGAGCCTTGGAGTCGTCATGCCAATCGAAATCGCGGCCTTCGATCAGCGGAATCTTCATCGAGTCGAAATAACCGGGAGAGATCAGATCGCGGTAAATCTTCATGTTCTCGTTCGGAGCAGGTACGTATCCTTCAACCTCAAGGCTCTCCCAGTTGCCCCCGTGAAAACCGAGCGGCACGGAATCGTCATAGCTGATGGCATTCACTCCCGGGAATTGCTCCAGTCGTTCCCGTAAGCGGCGGCAGAAGGTGTCGGTCTGCTGGGCATCGTAGTTGGCAGTGGAGAAATCGAATTGCGCAAGCGCGACTCCTTCTGGTGCGAAGCCTGGATCCATCGAGCGTGCCCGTTCGAAGCTTTTCAGGAACAGGGCGGCGCCCACCATGGCCACGACCGCTAGCGCCACCTCGGAGATCACCATGAGTCCGCGCAAGCGGTGTGCGTTAACACCTGAGATTCCGCTGCGTCCGCCCTGCTTGAGTGCCTCGCTGACATTGGCCCGAGACGAATGCAGCGCCGGTATCAAACCGGCGAGAACCGTCACGCTAACTGCTAACACCGCGGTAAACCCGAAAACGTGATTGTCCAGCGGAGGAGCAGTCATCACCGGCCGAGCGACTGCCGGAAGAAGCCAGCGCAGGGCGCCTCCAAGCCAATTCGCCAGGATCAGACCGAACAAGGAGCCGATGAGCGCCATCAGCAGCGTTTCGGTCAGCAACTGGGACATGAGCCGCCAGGGTCGAGCTCCCAATGCCAAACGGACGCTGAATTCTTGCTGTCGCCCTGTGGCGCGAGCCAACAGCAGGTTCGCGAGATTGGCGCAGACGATTAACAGGACAACGCCTCCGATTCCCATGAGGATGGCGACAGGAGTGAGCAGCATGGCCTGCGTGCCGAAATGCGATTGCCACACGGGAAGCACCGTCGCTCCGATCCCGAGATTGGAGTCGGCGTCAGCTTCCGCCAGGCGGTTCGCGAGCGCCTGCACTTCTCCGCGCGCCTGCTCCATAGCGACGCCGGGCGCCAGGCGGGCGAGCAGCATGAAGTTGCGCGTGTTGCGGTCTTGCAACATCCACACGCCCGTGTGAGTCATCTGGCCGTACATCGTGAGCGGCACCCAGAAGTCATAATCCAGCCCTGCGTGAGTACCGTGAAAGCCCTCGGGTGCTATGCCAATGATCGTCAGCGGAGTTCGATTGACGCGCAGCGTGCTTCCAATGGCGGAAGGATTCAAGCCGTAGTGCGATTTCCAATATCCATGGCTGATGACTACGACCGCGTGTGCGTTCTGAGCATCATCGCCTTCCTCGAGTGAAAAAAATCGACCGGCCTCGGGTTTGATACCGAACATGTCAAACACGCCACCTGAAACCATCTCACCCCAAGCCCGCTCCACATTCGGCACATCGCCGACCGAGAACAGATAGCCTCGGTATGCTGTCACCGATTTGACGAGGTGCAGGTTGTTCCGAAAATCGCGGAAGTCGAGATAGGAAGTGGTAAGCGGCTCGCCGTCCGGCGCGCTGTTCTCGATTGCTACGATGCGGTCAGGATCTACGGTTCCTGGAAACGGATTCAGGACGAGCGAGCGCAGCCACCCGAATATGGTTGTATTCGCGCCGATGCCGATGGCAATCGTGAGGATCGCCACCGCTGCAAAGGTCGGACGGTTGCGAAAATTCCGTAGCGCATAGCGCAGGTCTTGCAACAGAGCAGTCATCGCTGTCTCACTTTCCTCACTCGTACCGCAGCGCCACCATCGGATCGACTCGCATCGCGCGACGCGCCGGGATGTAGCAGGCGACCAGGGCCACTCCGGTTAAAGCGAGCACGACGATCGAAAACGTCCACGGATCCCGTGGACTCACTCCGTACAAAACGCCAGAGACGAATTGCATCACCAGCAACGCGATGCCACAACCGGTAATCTCGCCTCCCAGGATCAGCCTCATTCCATGCCGCAGTATCTGCCGCAGAACGTCGTTTCGTTGTGCTCCCAATGCCATGCGAATACCGATCTCGTGCGTGCGCCGCGCGACCGAATACGCGATCACTCCATAGAGCCCAACCGCGGCCACGATGAGCGCCAGTGCAGCGAAAGCAGAAAGCAAAATGGTGCTCGTGCGCCGCAGCGTGATCGATTGCGCCGCGAGATTCCGCATCGGCATCGCGTCAAATACCGGCTGATCTTTGTCGATGTCCCAGATGGCTTGTTTTGCGGGCTTCAACAGCGCGGCGGGATCGCCGTTCGTTCTGACCACGAACGCCAGGAGAGGAAAAGGGTCTTGCGCCAGCGGCCGATAAATCTCCGCGTGGGGTAGTTGCTCCGGACCGAAGGACTTCACGTCCGAAACTTCTCCTACGATGCGCCAACGCTCAGCATGGGGGTATTCGTCAATCTGCAGAACCTTGTTCACCAGGTCCTGATTTCCGAAATAGCGTCGTACAAAGGTTGCATTAACAATCGCAACGCGTTCCACGCCTGCGCGATCCGCGTCGGTAAAGTTGCGGCCTCGCAGCATGCCGATGCCCATGGTCGAAAAATATTCGGGTGTTATCAGGCGGTTGTCGGCGTTTGCCTCAGCTGCGTCTGCCTTTCGAGCATCCCCTTCGATAGTGAAGTCCGTGCCACCCCAGAATCCCGACAGTGGCAGGAAGTTGGTGGCGGAGGCGGATGACACGCCGGGAATTTTCTGCAGGCCGGCAATCACGCCCGACACGAAAGAAGTCCGCTTTTCAGGTTGCTCAAAGGGATATCGAGTCTGGGGAAGGAAGACTTCCAGCCCCAAAACAGACTCAGGACGGAAGCCCAGATCCTGTCGATATACCTGACGAAAGCTTTCGATCATCAACCCGCCGCCAGCGAGTAAAACCAGAGTCAGCGCAACCTCTACCGCGACCAGAGCGCCTCGAACACGTGTCGATCGCACACCGGATGTTGAAGTACGAGACTCCCTGAGCGCGTCGTTTCCATCCGCATTGGCGGATTGCATGGCAGGTACAACGCCAAAGATCAGCCCAGTCGCGATGGTAACTCCCAATGCGAAGAGAAGCACAGGCGCGTTGATCGGAATCGCATCCAGTTTCGGAATGCTCAGGTTGGCAATGCCGTTCGGGAAAATGCTGAGTAGGAAACGTGTGCTCCAAACGGCGAAAATGGATCCCAGTATTCCGCCGAATAAAGAGAGCGCCAGGCTTTCGCAGAGAAATTGCCGCAGCAGTCGAAGCCGGCTGGCGCCCAAAGCAACTCGTACCGATATCTCGACCGTCCGGTCACCCGCTCGTGCCAGAAAGAGGCTCGCTATGTTGACGCAAGCAATCAGCAGAACAATGCCGACTGCGCCGAAGAGCGCCAGCAACGGCTGCCGAATATCGCCTGACAATTGATGCCGCACCGGTTCGACCCAAGTTTCATTGCCTGCATCCGTTTTGGGATGTTGCAAGGCAATCTGGCGTTCGAGCGCATTCATGCGCAGTTGGGCGTCCGCAATCGAAATGCCGGACTTCAACCTGCCAATCACGTGGATGTAGCGGTATTCGTAATTGCTGGCAGAGGAAGAGAGTGAAAGCGGCATCCAGAGCTCGGTTTGCGGGGGATACTGAAATCCCGGCGGCATCACGCCGATGATCGTGAAGGGCTTGTCGTCAAGCGTGATCGATTTCCCCAGAAGGTTTGGGTCGCCGTGAAGCGCATTTCGCCAGAACTTGTCGCTGATGACGGTAACCTTTGCTTTGGTGTCGGCTTCCTGCTCAGTGAACGTGCGGCCCATCTTGGGCTCAACGCCGAGAATGCGGAAGTAACTCGGCGTGAAGGCATATCCGAGAACCATCTTTGGCTCGCCGACTCCGGTCAGTGTCACCTCGTTGTCATAGGAAGCGGCAATGTCTTCAAAGGCATCGTTTCTCTGCTTCCAGTCGGTGAAGTCACCGGGAGAGATCGGAAACTGCAAATCTCCTCGCGAAGCGTTGCGTCCCCAGATCATGGCCAGGCGATCCACTTGCTTGTAGGGCAGCGGCGCCAGCAATACGGCATTGACCACGGAAAAAATCGCGGTGCTCGCGCCCACCGCCAACGCCAGTGTAGTCACTGCGATCACGGTGAACGTCTTGTTCTTGCGGAGTTGCCGCGAGGCGAAACGTACGTCTTGGAGAAGGTCTCTCATGTTTGCACCCCATCCCAGCGTTCACCGGCCTTGCGCTTACTCGTTCCGCAACGCCACCACTGGGTCGACCTTGCTCGCCCGGTAGGCAGGAATGACGCAAGCGAGCAACGCGATTAACGCCAACAAGGCAGCGACAGCAACGAAGGTCGTCGGATCCGTTGGTTTCACCTGGAAGACCAGACTTGCCACCAGCCGTCCCATAGCGAGCGCGGCTGCCGAGCCGATCGCGACCCCGAGCAGTGTCGGTTTCATTCCTTCGATTACGACCATGCGCAGCACATCTGTCATGCGCGCACCGAGAGCCAGCCTGATCCCAATTTCCGGCACCCGCTGCCTGACGCTGTACGAGAGCACGCTGTAGATGCCAATCGCAGCCAGCAGCAGCGCTAGTCCGGCGAATATGCCCAGCAACAACGTGTTGAATCGCGATTGCGACAGGGATTTAGTGATCACGTCATCCATAGTGAAAACGTCGCGAACGGGAACTGTGCCATCGACTTCGTGGATCGCATTCGTGACTGCCGAAACCATGTTGCCCGGATTCGTCGCAGTGCGCACAACCAGCGTCATGGGAAAAGAACTAAAGTTGGATTCCCCAGTCGAGGCGAGCTGATCGAAGGGCACGTAAATCGTTGTCGAAGGGCGCTTTTGGTCCAGACTGTCGAGCTTCACGTCTCCAACTACCCCGACGACTTCACGAATCCGTTTCGGAGAGAACGTCAGCGTCAGCCGTTTCCCGATGGGATCTTCGCCAGGCCAGAAACGCCGCGCCATGGATTCGCTGATCAGAATGGAGGCCGGCCTATCGCTGCCATCCTGATCCCCGAAATCGCGTCCCCGCAGCAAAGAGATGTGCATGGAGTGTAGGTAGCCGGCGCTAATCAATCGGACGTCGACTTCGGGCTGGTCGGCCATCGCCACTTCGGGCTGTCCTTCGATCGCGATGGGCTGATGCGACCCACTGTTGTCGAGCGGAATGTCGTCGACAACGCCCGCCGCCTCGACGCCCGGGAGTGCTCTCACGCGCTGCATCACTTGTTTGAAGAAGTTGATTTCCTGTACGGGTTCAGAAAACTTAGCGCGAGCGATCGCGGCGGTCATAGTGAGAACGCCATGGGAGTCAAAGCCGGGAACAACGCTCTGTAAGAGCTGAAAGCTGCGAATCATCAGTCCGGCGCCGACCAGCAGTACGATCGAAAGGGCAACCTCAGCAACGACTAGAATGCTGCGCGTCCGGTGGCTGCCAGAACTCACGTCGGTCCGGCCCAACCCTTGTTTCAAGGCCTGGTTGACGTCGGAGTTCGCCAGCCGCATGGCGGGAAGGACTCCGGCGAAGATTCCGGTGAGCACCGAAGCGCATGCCGTGAATGCAAGAACTTTAAGGTCCAGGTGCACTGTGACCGAATCGGGCATCTGATTTGCAAGAAATGACAGGATGAAACGCTGACCGAAAGGAGCGGCCATCAATCCCAGCGCCCCACCGATGAGCGCCAGCAGCACAGACTCGGTAAGAATCTGGCGCAGCACACGGCCGGAACTCGCACCCAGAGCGGCGCGAATTGCGATCTCCTTCTGCCGGCCGAACGTCCGGGCAAGCACAAGGTTGGCGACGTTAGCGCAGGCGATCAGCAGCACAAAAGCAACGGCACCCAGCAGCACCAGCAGCGCCGGCCGGACATCGCTCACCATATCTTGATGGAGAGGCACGACGGATGCGCCCCATCCTTTGTCATCCGCGGGATAGAGTTGCTCCAGACGGCTAGAAATTGTGTTCATCTCAGCTTGCGCCTGTTTCAGATCGACGCCCGGCTTGAGCCGTGCGATCACAACCGAGTGGTGCTCGCCACGCACAGCCCGTTCCTGGTCGGTCCAGCCCATCGGCGTCCACATCTGAACCTGCATCTGCCCGTAATCCGGGAAGCGGAAGCTCTCGGGCATGACTCCCGCGACCAGGAAATTGTTTCCGTCCATCGTGATGTTGTGGCCGACGAGGTTTGGATCCGCGCCGCAGTGCTCCTGCCAGAACCGGTGACTAAGGACAATCACATGGGTGTGTCCCGGCTGGTCTTCTTCAGGGGAGAAAACGCGCCCCAGCAACGGGGCAACTCCGAGCGTTTCAAAAAAACCGGAACTGACGGCGCTAGCGTCGACTTGCAGCGGCTGCGCAGCGCTGGTGAGCGTGAAGCCGCGGTAGTTGTAGATCGCCATCCGCTCGAAAACGTGGTTGTCTCGTTGCCAGTCGAAATAATTCGCGGCCGACACGGAGAAGGTCGGGATGCCGGGAAAGCTCCTCGCCGGCGGCGTGTGCCACACGCGAACGATCTGGTCGGGATCTTTGAACGGAAGAGGACGGAGCAATACTCCGTTCACAACGCTGAAAATTGCGGTGTTCGCGCTGATTCCAAGTGCCAGCGTCAGTACTGCAACTGCGCTGAAGCCGGGGTTCTTCAGCAACTGCCGCCAGGCAAAACGGAGGTCTTGAAGCAGGTGGTTCATGCGCCTACATCCGCCAACAGCTTCTTGAGTTCTTCTTCGGCCACGACCTTGCCGTCGAAGAGATGCACTTCCCGTTGTGCATGCTTGGCAAAGCGGGGATCGTGCGTCACCATGCAGATGGTTGCGCCCTCGCGGTGCAGATCGGCCAGCAACTCCATTACGGCTTCGCCGTTGCGCGAATCCAAATTTCCGGTAGGTTCGTCAGCGAGCAGGATTGACGGTTTGCCGCCCAGGGCGCGAGCGACTGCCACGCGCTGCTGCTGACCGCCCGAGAGTTGCGACGGATAATGCCGAACGCGATGCGCCATCCCCACGCGCTCCAGCGCCTCCATCACGCGCCCTTTTCGCTCGACGCTCGGCATGCGCTGCCGGTAGGTCAGCGGTAATTCGACGTTTTCATAGACCGTGAGATCGCCAATCAGGTTGAAACTCTGAAAGATGAATCCGATCTCCTGGTTGCGGATGCGCGCCCGCTCGGCGAAATCCAGGTTCTCCACCGCCTTGTTATTCAGAAAATAGCGGCCACCCGTGGGAGTGTCGAGCAGGCCGATAATCGAGAGCAGCGTGGACTTTCCGCAACCCGATGGTCCTGACATGGCCACATACTCGCCTTTGTTGACCGAAAGGTGCACTCCCGACAGCGCGTGCGTTTCGATTTCGTCCGTGTAGAAGACTTTCGTCATATCGGTGATCTGAATGAGTGGTTGGCTAGCGTCGCTCATGAAAGATTCGCCTCGATTTCTGAGTTTTTTGTTCTTAATCCTGAAGCCGTATGCGATCCGTATTGTCCCATCGCGACATGTCGGAAAGCACGACCGTGTCGCCTTCGTGCAAGCCCTCAATCACTTGAATCGAATTCACCGAAGCACGCCCCACTTTCACCGGTACGCGCGTTGCGTCACGTCCATCGCCGTCAAGCCGGAAGAGGCTGATCGTGCTGTTTTCCTGCCCAAATGCCGGACGCCCCACATAAAGCACATTGTCCAGACGTTCGAGATCGATCGTGCCGTCAACGCTCAGGTCGGGGCGGGCGCCTTTCGGTAATTCACCTACCAGTTTGACGTCGACGGTTACCGTTCCGTTTTGTACGCCGGGATCGACTCGCATCACCGAGCCGACGATCACTCCGTTGTGCGTATCGACCGATGCCGGTTCGCCGATCTGCACATCCCGCGCCTGAGTCTCGGCGACTTTCAGTTCTGCCATCAGATGATTGGGTTGCACGACCTTGGCCAGCATCGTTCCGGGGGTGACGTGTTGCCCAACGTGTAACGGTAGTTCGACAAGAACTCCCTCGATCTTGGCCCGGACCTTCAACGCGTCGAGTTGCTTTTGCTTCAGTTCCGCCAGGACGCGCATCTGGTCGACCTTGGCCTGCAATTGCGCGAGTTGCGCGTCGATTGCTTTCTGCGTGCTCTCCAACCGTTGATCTTCGAGCCCATTGCGGATAGTGAGTTCGTCTGCCTTGCTCTTCGAAGCCTTATAGGCCAATCCTGAAATCACGCCGAGATCGTAGAGAGCCTTGTCGGTTTGCGATTGCAGTTGGGTCGTGTTGTAGTCGGCTTTCACCGTGGCCGCGCCAGCCTTCTGGTTCATCAGGTCGCTTTCCAGCTTCATGCGCTGGCTCTGATACTCGGCCTCGGCCGCCTTCCATTGAAGATGTGCGTCCACCGCTGCCTGTTCCACCTGGGGATCGCTCATTTCGACGAGAACGCTGTCGGCCTTCACCAGTGATCCCGGGAGCATCAGGATGCGGATAATGGTGGCTTCGGTCTCAGCCGGAATTTGCAAGACGGATTCCTGCGAGGGTACCAGGGATCCAATGCCGCGCACCTGGCGCAACATGGACCCGCGCTTCACGGAGTCGGTCCATACTGTGCCGCGCTCGACCGTGGGCGCAGCCGGACGCAGGCGATACACGACGACGGTTAGGGCAGCCACCACCACAATGACCACGGCCGCTGTGGCAATCTGGCGCCGACGTTTACGTTCCTTAAATTCTGGGCGGGCGATATCCATCACCTTGCGGTGTGGCAACTTCAGGGCCAACGTGCGCTTCAGTCAAGTATTTGAAAGCAAAGACGATACGGTGAGGTTGTTGTGTCTCCTGCGGACTTGGAATGTTCGCTGAGAGATCGGACTGTCCATTGTCGGACAGTGTAAAGCGCGCCTCACGCGTGTGCTCTCGGCCTGATGAGTGGGTGTCTCTCTTGCGGAAACGGCTCTTCATCTTAACTGCAACTTTGAGTCGAGGGTTGCGGTTCGCTGATCAGGACCGCGACAGGGAAGTTGCGAAATAGGTCAGAGACCGGAATCCGGGGCTCTGCATCCGGTCTGAGTGGCAAACATTCGCCAGTAAAAAGATTGTGATAACAGGTCACTCCATCGCGGGGAATTTCGAGCGTGGTGTCTCGCCAAATCGTCTCTTCGCATACTGAGTCGTGACTCTCTCCCATCAACCTGGCGGAGAGCCGCGGGACCGCAACAATGATCGTGCCTCGTTCATGCTGTCGAGCAAAAGCCACCACGTGTTCGGATTTCTCTCCCGCTACATGCAGAGGGATGTAGCTGCCGCGCTGAAACAGGTCCGGCTGCTGACGGCGGAAGGTGAGGGTCTTCCACGTAAGATATTGTTTCGCGGCATTGCTGTCAGGTGCCGAAATCAAGTCTCGAACCCGGGCTGGCAACTCTTGGGTTGAGGCAGTTTCCCGCTGGAGCGTCGCGAGCAAATCTCTCCTGTGATCGTAGTCGACCGGCCGCCGATTGTCAGGATCGACCAGGTTGAATTCCAGTATTTCGTTTCCCTGGTATATGTCGGGCACTCCGGGAGATGTCAGTTTGAGAAGAGTTTGCGAAAAGCTGTTGAAGGCCCCGATGCGGGCGACACGGCGTGCTGCTTTCTCGAAGTCGGCCAGGAAGGTGTTATGAGAGGAACGATCGAGAATCGCATGGGTGAAATCGACGAGAGCGCTTTCGTATTCCCCATTGGTGTTAGCCCAACTGGAATGCTCTTTGGCTTCGCGCGCCGCTTTGAGCGCGTACTGCTCGATGCGTTCTGTGAATGCCTTCCAGCCAGTATCGTCGAGCGGCTCCGAGGGCCAAGTCCCGATGAGGGTTTGATAGAGAAGATATTCGTCGTTTCGCGTGGGCGCAGCCTGGTCATCGATCTGTCGCTTCTTGCCCCGGTTCCAGTCGCGCCACCGGCGCAGATGAAGCAGCCAGAGTCGGGGCATCTCGGAAAGCACGTTGATGCGCGCCCGCACATCTTCGGAACGCTTCGAATCGTGTGTCGAGGACGCCAGCATCGAGTCAGGCCAGCAAGCCAGTCGCTCCTGGTTCGCGCGATGAAAATCCTCAACTGTGGTGCCGAAGCGGCTGGGATTTGCTCCGACTTCGTTGAGGGAGACCAGGCGGTTGTAACGGTAGAACGCGGTGTCCTCCAGTCCCTTGGCCATCACAGCGGCCGTGACCTGCTGGAATTTCATGGAAAAACGCAGTACCGCCTGATTGTTCCAACCGGGATCACTGCCGTAGACATCGATCAGCAGAATGCGCTGCACGAAATCGAAGACGCTGAGGTCGGCTGCGTTGCTTCTTTTCTTTGCCGCAACGACCGCTTTTTCGACGTAGCGCCGGTCTTCGTCAGAGACCTCGGGACCATTCACATAGGTGCGATAAACCGGGAAACTGGCGATGATCTCGCCTAGCGCGCTACGAAGACTGTTGAGGGTGAAATCGCAAGTGTAGCGGCTGGCAAGCGCGATGCGGCTGAGAAGATTGGCGAGAACATTCAATTCGCTGGCGAGCACTACTTTGAGGATGTGTCTTTTACAGAGGTAGACGACATCGGCAAATTCTGCCGAGATGCCGGTGAAGGATCGATAGATACGCTCCAATTTTTCAGCGGCTGAACGGTCCACGAAGAGTCCATTGACCAGGTTGGCAAATTCGTAGCCGGTTGTGCCATCAATGGGCCATTGTTTTGGTAGGCGCTCGTTGCCGGTGAGAATTTTTTCCGCGATCAGATATGCCTCACGGTCTTGGGACTCCAGTTCTGTCCGCAAGCGACCGCTCAATTGTTCGAAATAACGGGCCGGGTCGTAGAGGCCGTCAGGATGGTCGACCCGAAGTCCGTCGAGTTTCCCTTGAGCGACAAGGTCCAGGATCAGCTTGTGCGTCTCGTTAAAGACCTTTTCGTTCTCGGGGCGAAGCGCAGCGAGATCGTTGATATCGAAGAAGCGACGGTAATTGATGTCATCGGCGGCAACCCGCCATTGGGCGAAGCGGTACGGCTGGGTCTTGATGAGTTCATGCAAAGCGTCGAAACTGCGGGGATCGTCGGGCGTGCCATTAATGGTTGTTACGTTCTCGACGATGAATTCCTTTATGTCGTGCGATCGCGCGCACAGAGCGGCCAAACGGTGCTTCTGCACTTCCTTTTCACGGTTGCGCTCGACCTTCTGCTCGGGGGTGGCGCCGTGACGGTCCGGCAAATGTCCGATCGCGGTGATGATGCTTTGCAGTTCGAGGAAGTCTTCATGAGTCGAGCCAAGTCTTTCCTGCAGACGTTCGATCTGGAAACCCAAGATGCGTGGGTACTCTTTGAGATCCACCGGAAAGCGATGCTGAAAATAGAAGATGCTGAACTCTCCGCGCTCGGAGTCAAAGGTTAGTTTGAGTTCGCCCTTCTCGAGGACGTTCCCATATTGTTCAGCGAGGACGGGAATCAGAACCTTGCCCTTAAGTTCATCTTTGATCGGGTCCCAATCGATGTCGAAGAAGTCGGCGAAGTCAGAGGCCTCGCCATTTTCGAGAACATCGAGCCACCAAGCGTTGTCACTGCCCATGACACCCATATGGTTGGGAACGATGTCGAGAATCTGGCGCATGCCGTGACGATGTAACTCCGCCACGAAGCCTTCGTAGTCGTCCGGGGTGCCCAGCTCGGGATTGATTGCGCTGTGGTCGATAATGTCGTACCCGTGCATGCTTCCTGACCTGGCGCGCAGGTAGGGCGAGGCGTAAAAGTGGCTGATCCCCAGTTCGCTGAGATAAGGAACGATTGCCGCAGCGTCACGAAAAGTGAAATGAGGATTGAGCTGCAGGCGGTAGGTGGCCGTCGGAATTTGCTCAAGCCGCTTCATTCTGTGGGGATATCTTTCGCAGGTACACCGGGGAACAAAAATCCAGCTTCACATTATAGGCGGCAGGGGGGAAGCTCCATACAGGATTCCGTGGAGATCTTTGACGAGAAAACCTGATGGAATCGTGTGACTGTTGTTAGCTGCCCGCTTGGATTGGTTCTCGACGATCTTCGTCAGAGGCTAAAGCCCGCACCATTCTTGACATTGGCTGGCGCGTCTAAAGCCGCGCCGTTTCAGGGCCGCTCAGGAGACAACTTCTAACCAGACCACTGACCAGGGCAGCAGCGAGCCCTGCTCAAACGCCGCGGCGGCTTCCGGTGTGCTGGCATAAAGTAGCGGTGCTCGATGCTCTTCCGCGATCGACACAGCTTCGTCGCCGAGGTTCGCTCGCAGCTCCAACTGTGCTTCATCTTCAAAGTTCCAATCGACTGAGATCGTGCGCTCCCTGTCTTGCGAGACCTCGCATCTGGTTACGCAGGATTCTCCAAGATGAGGGACGATTGTGCTTTGTCGGATTGCGAGTAGTTTCCGATACAGATTGAGCCACTCGGAGTGGACCCTATCGCGCAAGTTATCCCAGATCAACTTCGATTGCAGGTAGCTGCTCTCCGCACTGGGGTCAGGGATAGACTCGCGCACCTCGGGGGAATTGAACTTGGCGAATCGGGCGAACTCGTTTCTTCTCCCATTTGTAACGGCAGAGGCCAAGTCGCCGTGGAAATCACAGAAAAAAAGGAACGGTGAGGAAGCGCCAAATTCCTCGCCCATGAATATCAATGGAGGAGGTGGTGCGAGAAGGATGATCTCTACAACCGCCTTGAGGGCGCGCGGATCGGTGAGTTGCGAGATCCTTTCGCCGAAAGCGCGATTTCCGACTTGATCATGATTCTGCAAAAAAGAAATGAAGGCAGCGGGAGGCAAGTGGCTGCTGGGTTCGCCACGGTTTTCGCCATGGAACTCGGAGTAGTCGCCCTGATAAGCAAACCCTTCCCTCAGACTGCGGCAAAGGTGCCGCATTGGATCGGGAGCATAGTCGGCGTAGTACCCGTCGGTTTCACCGGTCAGCAGTACGTGCAGGCAGTGGTGAATATCGTCGTTCCACTGCGCGTCATACAATCGCACACTACCCGACTGGTCCCGACTCAAGTAGCGCACGGTGTTGTCGACATTCTCGACGAAGAGGTGGACAAATCTTTCTGCGCCGAATCGTTCCCGCACAGTTTGCGCCAATTCGGTGAGGATATCCGGACTCGACACATCGACGATCGCGTGCACGGCGTCGAGGCGGAGGCCATCGAAGTTGTATTCCTCGAGCCAGTAGAGCGCATTGTGGATAAAGAAATCACGCACGGCTCGGCTTTGGGGTCCGTCAAAGTTGATAGCGTCTCCCCAAGGCGTGTGGTGGCGGTTGGTGAAGAACTGGGGCGCGTACGCGTGCAGGTAATTTCCCTCCGGACCGAAGTGGTTATACACGACGTCGAGAAACATCATCAGCCCCTTACCGTGGGCAGCCTGCACGAGTTGCTTGAGGTCTTGGGGACGGCCGTAAGAGCTGTCGGGTGCGAAAGGTAAGACGCCGTCGTATCCCCAATTCCGTGTGCCGGGAAAATCCGCGACCGGCATAAGCTCCACAGCGGTGACGCCTAGATCACGGAGATAGTCGAGCTTCTGCTCGACACCGCGAAATGTTCCCTCGGGTGTAAACGCTCCCACGTGGAGTTCGTAGATAACGGCTTCTTCCCCAGTTCGGCCTCGCCAGTTGTCGTCGCGCCACTGAAACGCCTTTGGGTCTACTACTTCGCTGGGCCCATGAACATCCTGCGGCTGAAATCTCGACGCGGGATCGGGCACTTTCATTTGGTCGTCAATTTGAAAGCGATAGAGTGAGCCAGCCGTTGCTTCGGGAGAGAGCCGTTCAAACCATCCGTTTTCCAGGGGGAGCAGGGGGTAAGCTCCACGGCCATTTTCCAGGCACAGTGTTACCCGCTTCGCGGCGGGAGCCCACAAACGGAACCGAACATTGCCGTTGACAAGGACTTCTGCCCCGAAGGGCATGGCGTGCTTACGCTCCATTGCGGCGATCCTGCCGAGCTTGCTCGCGCTGGCGCTCGACCAGAAGGGCGAGTGAGCGGGGCTGCAGAGAGTACGTGGTCATGGGTTCGTGAACGGTGCCGGGACTGCGTGCGTGCTCAAAAGAGGTGTCAACCAGACAGTTCCACATCATTCCGGAAGCCGCTGTGGGGAGCGTGAACGAAACCTCTTCATGATGCGCGTTCATGAGGAATACAAAGTTTTCATCGGTGATAAGTTGGCCGCGTTCATCGATTTCATCCACCGCTGAGCCGGAAAGAAAAAGACCAAGTGTCCGGGCGTGCTCCTGATTCCATTCCTCATCGGTCATCTCGCGGCCGTCGGGCCGGAGCCAAAGAATGTCCTTGACCCCTGCGCCTTTGATGGAACGTCCTTGGAAAAAATTCCGGCGGCGGAAGACTGGATGGTTCTGGCGGAGTGCAATGAGTCTCCGAACGAAAGCCACCAGTTCTTTTTCTTCTCCGAGGCGATCCCAATTCACCCAGCTGATTTCGTTGTCCTGGCAGTAAGCGTTGTTGTTCCCCTGCTGGCTGCGGCCGAGTTCATCGCCGGCGAGGAGCATGGGAACTCCCTGGGATAAGAGAAGGGTCGCGAGGAAATTCCGCTTCTGCCGCACCCGGAGGGCGTTGATGGCTGCATCGTCGGTTGGTCCTTCCACACCGCAGTCCCAACTTCGGTTGTTGTCGGTGCCGTCGCGATTGTCTTCGCCGTTAGCTTCGTTGTGCTTCTGGTTGTAACTGACGACGTCTTGCAGCGTGAACCCGTCGTGGGCGGTGACGAAATTAATGCTGGCGTAGGGACGGCGTCCACTGCGCGCATAAAGATCGCTGGAACCGGTGATGCGATAGGCGAGTTCTCCGATCTGGCCCCCGTCGCCTTTCCAGTAGGAGCGGACGGCATCGCGGTAGCGGTCGTTCCATTCGGCCCAGCCGATAGGAAACTTGCCGACCTGGTATCCACCTTCGCCGAGGTCCCAGGGCTCGGCGATCAGTTTGACCTGTGACAACACCGGGTCCTGGTGAATGATGTCCAGGAAAGCGCCTAGCTTGTCAACTTCGTGCAACTCACGCGCCAGGGTGGCGGCCAGGTCGAACCGGAAACCGTCCACATGCATATCGAGCACCCAGTAGCGGAGGCTGTCCATGATGAGTTGCAGGACGCGCGGGTGCCGCATGTTGAGGGTGTTACCGGTGCCGGTGTAATCCATGTAGTACCGGGGATTGTCCGGGAGAGTTCGGTAATAAACGGAATTGTCGATGCCGCGGAACGACAGCGTCGGGCCGAGTTGATTGCCCTCGGCAGTGTGGTTGTAGACGACGTCGAGAATGACTTCGATGCCGGCCGTGTGCATGATCTTGACCATGGTCTTGAACTCACTGATCGAACCGGTGGCGAGGTAACGCGACATCGGAGCGAAGAAGCCGATCGTGTTGTATCCCCAATAATTACGCAGGCCGCGTTCGATGAGCTGGCGGTCATCGACGAAGTCATGCACGGGCATAAGTTCGACGGCAGTGACGCCGAGCTTGAGCAGATGGTCAATCACTGGAGCAGTCGCTAGTCCCGCATAGGATCCGCGCAAAGACGCTGGAACTTTGGGGTGTTGAATGGTGAAGCCCCGCACGTGCACTTCGTAGATAACACTCTTGTGCCAGGGAATGCGGGGGGCTCGATCCGTGCCCCAAGTAAACGCCGGATCGATGACCATGGCCTTGAGCATGCCAGGAGCGCTGTCGCGACGATCCATGGAAAGATCGGCATTCTTGCTGCCGATGCGGTAACCGAAATGAGAGTCGCTCCATTTAAGGTCGCCTACGATTTGTTTGGCGTAAGCATCGAGCAGGAGTTTGTTCGGGTTGAATCGGTGTCCCTTGTTCGGATCGTAGGGACCATGGACGCGGTATCCGTAGAGGAGTCCCGGGCGCGCCTCGGGCAGGTAGCAATGCCAGACTTGGTCGGTCTGCTCTTTGATCCGCACGCGATGCAATTCGCGGCGGCCTGCCTGATCGAACAAGCAAAGTTCGACCGCTTCTGCATGCTCGGAGAATAGAGCGAAGTTTACGCCTTCGCCATCCCAGTTGGCCCCAAGAGGATAGGGCTTTCCGGGCCACACAATTGGTTCTGTCTGGATGACCATTCTTACCTTGACTGGGCTTGCGACGCCCTCGTTCGTCCGGTGACTTGAAGACTAGAGCAGCGCGCCGCGTCTCGCCAAGTCAAGAAACGTCAAGCTGAAGATGAGTTCTGCTCCGGTAAAGTTGCTTAAATACTGTACGACCCGGAGGCCACGTGCGTGACCAGTAAGGCTATTCACCAAGCCAGGATCCGAAGTCCCTCATAGGTTCAATATGGTCGCAAATGATCTTCAAAGCTCCGACGATTGGAATGGCAAGGATGAGGCCGGGAGCTCCCCAGATCCACGCCCAGAACAGAAGCGATAAGCTGACAGCGAGGGCGTTGAGCTTGAGACGGGCGCCGATGACTCGTGGGTAGATCAGATTGATGGTGATGGCATGAATTCCGATGACGGTCACAATCACGGTGATGATTCCGCCATGGTGCAAGGTGCCAGCGCCGCCGGCGAGTGGTGGCAGCAGGGCGAGGAACATTCCAAGATAAGGAATTAGTGTTACGAACCCGCTGATAGCACCAATGAAGTAGAAGTACTGGATCCCCAACCGCCAAAATACGATCGCGGAAATTATCCCGCTCACCACGCCCACCGCGAGATTGGCCAGAAGGAAACTTCGGATCATCTTGGAGATAGTGCCTACCGTGCGGTGCGCCGCTAAGCGATGCTCCTTGGGAAACAGTCGCACCGTGCTGACGTAGACATGCTCTTTCGATGCGAGCATGAAATAGACAAGAAAGGGCACGAAACCAACCGCCATCAAGATGTCGAGGATCGTGCCGCTGTTTTCGGAGATCATTTGAACGATGCCCTGCGGTTGGTCGATGCGCACCGGCAGCGGCTTCTCGCGGTCCTTTGGAGGCTCGACGACCGAGCGGGCCTGATTCGCTAATGTGTCGGCGCTTGAGCGGAGACTGCTCACCGTTCCGCGTAGAGTGGCTGTGTATTGCGGTAACTCTCTCGCAAAATCGACCGCGCGGTTGTATGAAAAGTAGACAACGCCAAGCGCGAGCATAACGGCCAAGGTCACCACGACCCCAGCTCCCAGCCAGCGCGGCAATCGCCAACGAACGAGCAACGCGAGGGCCGGTTCGAGAACATAGGCCAGCAAGATAGAAGCCAGGATTGTGACAAGAACCAGCTTCAGCAAATAGAGCAGTCCAATCATCGCGATGAGGGCGGTGACAATTTGGGCGACCGTGCCGATCTTGATAGAAGCGTGAAGAACCTCGACTTCTTCGGCCGCTTGCTCAACGGCTACCGCAATCTCGGGCTGTTGTGAGTCAGGAGCTTCGCGGGTCGGCAAGACAGACCCATTCGCCGCTTCTGCTTGCATTTGCCCCATAGCTGCTCTGAACATTCTTGTGGCATGCCCACGATCAATCCATACCGCGCTTTCGTTAGTCCGGCCCGCAAGGAACCTGACCGATGCTGTCTTCTCGCGAGGCCCTCTCGAAGTGGATGCGTGCAACTCCAGATCCACTTCATGCACCCAACCGTCTACTCGCTACTCAGATCGATAGTTTTGTCGGAGGAAATGCACTGTGGCTACATGCGAGAAGTGCGGGAATGAATACGACAAATGCTTTGAACTTGTCATTCAGGGGCAGCGTCACGTCTTTGACAGCTTCGAGTGCGCGATTCAGGCAATGGCGCCGACGTGCGGCCACTGCTTATGCCGGATCATCGGTCATGGCGTGGAAGTGGGAGAGCATATGTTCTGTTGCGCGCACTGCGCAGATTCGGCCGGTCTCATGAACGCAGTGCAAGACCGTGCCGCGTAGCGCTGGAGGGCCCATGAGCCGTTCGAAGAATAAGATTCGATATGCGGTCGTCGGACTTGGTCACATCGCACAAGTTGCGGTGCTACCGGCGTTCAAGGCTGCCCGCAATTCAGAGCTATTTGCGCTGGTGTCCGGAGACCCTGAAAAACTCCGGAAATTAGGGAAGAAATACAATCTCGCGCACCTTTATCCGTACGAGGAATACAGCAGAGCGCTCTCGAACGTGGACGCGGTGTTCCTTACGCTCCCGAATCACCTGCACCGCGAATACTCTGTTCGCGCCGCGGCGGCGGGAGTGCACGTGTTGTGCGAAAAGCCGATGGCGCCAACCACGCAAGAGTGCCGCGAGATGATCGAGGCTGCGAGCCGGAACCATGTAAAGCTGATGGTCGCCTATCGTCTGCACTTCGAGGCGGGGAATCTCGCAGCCGTCAAACTCGCGAAAGACGGCAGGCTAGGGGACGTGCGTGCGTTCACCTCGGAGTTCGCGCAACAGGTTGCCGATGAGAATGTTCGCGTCACAGAGCCGGTTCCTCGGGGCGGCGGTCCGCTGTATGACATGGGGGTTTACTGCATCAACGCAGCGCGCTATCTGTTTCGATCAGAGCCTCTGGAGGTTAGCGCCCTGGCCGCGAGTAAGGATGAACAGCGGTTCGAGCGAGTCGAGGAGATGGTGTCAGCGGTACTGCGTTTTCCGGGCGAACGGCTGGCGACATTTACGTGCAGTTTTGGAGCCGCCGACGTGAGCCGCTACAAGCTCATTGGGAGCAACGGCATTCTTCAGGCGGATCCCGCCTACGAATACGCACAAGGCACTCGACTGGAAGTGACGATCAACGGAAAGAGGAAAACCAGAAGCTTTCCGAAACGTGACCAGTTTGCGGCGGAACTGACCTACTTCTCGAACTGCATCCTGCAGGATAAACAGCCGGAGCCCTCCGGTCTGGAGGGTCTCGCGGATGTCCATATCATCGAGGCAATTTACCATTCGATTCGCACGCGAAGGACGGTCGCGATCCCACAGCTCATTGGGAAACAGAAAAGACCGGATGAGAGGCAGGAGGTTCATCGGCCAGCCCATGGAAAACGGGAGGTCTTCCACGCGCATTCGGCCTCTCGCGAGGCTGCCTGATCAGCACATCGCCATCGAAGGAGCCTAGCATTGCCTGATTTTTTTCAGAGCTACAGATCCACCCGGTGCCCGCTAGTGAAAACTCCGGCTGTGGCCGCTGTGTGAGCACGCGGCGTAGAGCCCGTTCATGTCAGATCCATTCATCCCGCCGTCATGCCCGCGCAGCATGCCAAGAGATGTCTGTTCTGCGGACGCTGCCTGACAACCTCGTCGAAACCTACCGCATCCCACCTCGGCACGCGCGCAGTTGCTCGAGCCGCAGGTCGACCAGGCCCATGCCGCGCTTGCCTGCAGCATGTCGGTGCCCTTATGCGCTCGTCTGTCGTCATCTTCTGTCTCTTCAGTGCGGCGTTGTTGAACGCGCAACTAGCTCCAAAGGCGCCTCAAGCCGCTTACGAAGGGCAGAATGTGAGTGCCGTTTCCCTGATCGCAAACCCGCACCGTAATTTGGAACTACTCTATCCGCTGGTCAAGCAAAAGGCGGGCGCGCCGTATGCAGAGGATCAAATCAAGCAAAGTATTGAGGCGCTGCAGAAGGCGGGAGGCTTTCCGGAGGTCCGCGCCAGCGTTGATCCTGACGTCACAGGATTGCGTGTCAGCTTCTTGCTGGAACCTGCCTACTACCTCGGGGTAATGGATTTTCCAGGCGCCGTAAAGCGCTTTTCCTATACGACGCTGCTCCAGGTCGTGAATTTGCAAGACCAGGATCCCTACGATCCAGCGCGCCTTCCAATCGCTCAAGACGCGCTCCTGAACTTCTTCCATCAAAATGGATACTTCCAGGCCAAAGTTCACGCTGAACCGAAAATTGATGACGAGCACCAACTCGTCACCGTCGTTTTTGTTGTAGAGACGGGGAAACAGGCTCGTATTTCTTCGGTCACGCTCGACGGGCCGGGCCAACCTGATAATTCACGGCTGCTGCACGCGGTCCGCTCTTTGCGAGCGCGACTGTCGGGTGGGTTGCTGAAAGCGGGAAAGCCCTACAGTCGAGAACGTCTGAATGAGGCCTCGACGCTCCTGAAGAGAGCTCTCGCCGGGCAACGCAGGCTTGCCAGCAGCGTAAAAGAAAACCCTCCCGAGTACGATCCGGTCAAGAATCGTGTTGCCGTCTCATTCAAGATTGAAGTGGGACCTGTGGTCACGGTACGCACCGCCGGAGCGCGCTTGAGTTCGATTCCGTTTCTGGGTGGTCGCCAGATGCGGAAACTTATCCCCATTTATTCCGAGGGCACGATTGATCGTGATCTGGTGGAAGAAGGACAACGAAACCTGATCGATTACTTTCAGAAGAAAGGCTTTTCCGATGTGAAGGTAACCACAGAATTCCAGAAGAAGGCCGACGAGATTCTTGTCGTTTACAACATCGATCGTGGCAGAAAGCATAAGGTTGATCGGATTCTCTTTCATGGCAACTACGCCATTCCCCAAAAGGATCTGCTTGATCAGATGAGCGTCAAGAAGTCGCACATCTGGACCCACGGCGCAGTCAGCGACAAATTAGTGAAGAAGAGCAAAGAGAACATCGAGGCGCTGTATCACGATCGGGGCTACGAGGAAGTGAAGGTCACTTCTCACACCGTCGATCGCGAGGGGAAGATCGATGTCATCTTCGAAATCGAGGAAGGTCCGCAAACATTGGTCGAGGACATCGAGGTCGCCGGCAACCAGCACGTTACATACAACGCACTCACCGCCCCGAAAGGATTTCAACTGCGGGCGGGAGTGCCTTTTTCCCAACGCAAGTTGACTGAGGACCGCAATCGCATTCAGGCGACGTACCTGAACCGCGGGTATCTGAACGCGGAGGTGAAGACAACGGTAGATCAATTGTTCAACGATCCGCATCGCGTTTACATCACGTATGAGATTACCGAACACCAGCTAGTCCGCGTGAGCCAGGTTGTGTACCTTGGACAGAAGCAGACGCGTACCTCGTTGATGGCGCAAACCTCGAAGATCCCGGCTGAGTCTCCCATGCGCCGGGCGCAACTACTGGAAGGCGAAAGCCGTCTGTACGACTTAAACGTATTTGACTGGGCCAGCGTTGGGCCACGCAAACCCATCACCGATCAGACTGATGAGATGGCTCTGGTCAAAGTACACGAAGCCAAGCGCAACGAACTCACCTACGGCTTCGGCTTTGAAATTTCACATCGCGGGGGAAACATTCCCACTGGAACTGTGGCGGTTCCGGGCGGGGGCGGGACGATCGGACTGAATGGGAATAAGATCGCGCCCAGCCAATCGACGTTCGCGAGTCCTCGGGGAGTGTTGGAATATACCCGCCGAAACATGCGCGGCTTGGCCGAGACAGCCAGCGCCTCGCTTCTCCTATCGCGCCTCGACCAGCGGATTCTCACCACTTACGGCCAGCCACACTTCCTGAGCTCTCAGTGGCAGTCTCTGACCAGTTTTTCGATCGAGCGAAACAGCGAGAACCCACTCTTTACAGCAGGATTAGGCGATCTGTCATTCGAGGTGGAAAGGGTCATCAGCACCAAGACCAATACTCGATTGCAGGTGCGCTACGACTTTAACAGAACTAATCTCTCACACATTCTCGTCCCGCAACTCGTGCTTGATCGGGATCGGAGTGTGCGGCTCTCAACAGTTTCTGCGACCATCATCCGCGATACGAGGGACAAGCCACTGGACGCACACCGAGGCGTGTTCTCGACCATCAATCTTGGCATCACGCCCACAGCCTTCGGCTCCAGCGCAGACTTTGCCAAACTGTTTGCCCAGTACGCATATTACAAATCGGTTCATTCCGTCGTCTTCGCGAATAGCATCCGTCTCGGTCTAGCCAGTCCGTTTGCGGGCAGTTTTGTTCCCACCAGTCAGCTCTTTTTTTCCGGCGGTGGCACTTCACTGCGCGGCTTTCCGATCGATGCGGCCGGCCCGCAACGTCTTGTGCCGTTCTGCAACGTACTGCAGGGCCAGTCCGGCTGCGTCAATGTCACCGTGCCCGTCGGCGGCCGGCAACTTTTTATTCTCAACTCGGAAGCCCGCTTTCCTCTGCATATCACGAAGGCTCTGGGCGGAGTGGTCTTCTACGACGGGGGGAATGTCTACAGCGCGATCAACCTGCAGAATTTCATCAACCATTACACCAATACAGTTGGGGTGGGACTTCGCTACGTCACGCCGATCGGTCCCATCCGATTTGATATCGGACGCAACCTAAACCCGGTGCCGGGAATCAATCCCCTCCAGTACTACATCACGGTGGGGCAGGCATTTTAGGGAGATCATGAAGTTTAAGAAGATACTTGGGTGGACTTTCGCAGGGCTTGCGGCTCTGTTGATTCTGGCTGTGGTAGCGGGATATTTCTATCTCCGGACGAGCAGCTTTCAGCAGTTTGCCATCCACAAAATTGTCGAGCAGGCCAATCTTGCCACAGGAGGGAAGACCGAGATTGGCGGCTTGGATTTTCAGTTGTCGAACTTAACTGCTCATCTCTACAACATTACCGTCCGCGGCACAGAGAGTACAGACCAGCCGCCATTGCTGCATGCCGACAAATTGACGGTAGCTCTGAAGATTGTGTCTGCACTCCACCACCAGGTGTCCCTGAACGAACTTGTGGTTGAGCATCCGGTGGTGCATGTACAAGTCGGCCGCGATGGAAAGAACAACCTGCCGACTGCCCCTCCCAGCCAGAACGGCAGCCACACCAGCGTCTTCGACCTCGCCGTTGCGCATGTTCAGCTGATCAATGGCGAAATCAACTACTACGATCGCAAGATACCGGTGGTTGCGGACTTGCATGATCTGACGACGAACATTCAGTTCGAATCGCTCGCCAAGCGCTATGACGGAACCTTTTCTTACGACAACGGGCATCTTGAATATGCGCAGTACGCGCCGATTTCCCATCACCTCAACCTGCAATTCAACGCTACGCCAGAGCGTTTTGATCTGCGTTCGATGTCGTTGACAGTCGGCTCGTCAGAAATCGCTCTGAATGCCAAGGTTTCGGACTATTCCAATCCCGTTGCCGATGGCGACTACCGAATTCGAATTCACGCCCAGGACTTCGCCGCGCTGTCGCCATCGGTGTCCCCAGCCGGCGACGTTTCTCTAGCCGGTAAGCTGCACTATCGGAATGTCCAGGATCAACCATTAGTCCGCAATGTCGCGATAGACGGTAAAGCGGAAAGCAAGATTTTGACCGCCGTTGCATCGGGAAAGCGCGTCGAATTGCGACAGTTGGAAGGATCTTACCGTTTGGCCGATGGAACTCTGCAACTCACCAACTTCAGCGTAGAGACGCTGGGCGGTCGCATGACCGGGGTGGCTGAGATGAAGCATCTTGACTCGGCTGTCCCCGAGTCCCGCGTCCAGACATCGTTATCCAACATCTCTTTGAAGGCGATCCAGGGCGTACTCGGCACACAACAAATCCAGGCTGCGTCGATTTCCGGCACGCTAGCCGGCAAGGCCAATGCTTCATGGAAGGGCAGTCCTAACAATTTACGTGCGCACTCGGATCTATTTGTACAGGCTCACGCCAGCAGCGGTTCGAATCCATCAGCGAAAGAGGTGCCCGTCAATGGCGCGCTTCACGTTGACTATGACGGCCCCAGGCAAGCCATTTCGGTGCGCGACACTGCCTTTCGAATTCCGACGGCAACCCTGACGGCGCAGGGAGCCATCAGTGACCACTCCAACCTGCAGGTGCAAGTCGTGGCGAACGATTTACACCAGCTCGCTGCATTGGCGACTTCTTTCAGCACTTCGCAATCCGCGCCTCCAGCGGTTTCGGGCTCCGCTGCGCTGACCGCTAACCTGCAAGGCACGCTGAAAAAGCCGGCAGTGACGGCGCAATTGAATGCGCAGAATCTCACCGTGGAGGGCAGCGAATGGAGCAGCGCCAAGCTGGCGATGCACGCCAATCCGTCTGGAGTCACGATTGACTCTGCATCATTGGTGAATGCACATCGAGGACAGGTGAATCTCAATGGCGGCGTCACATTGACGAACTGGGCCTATGATGCTTCGAGTCCGATCAAGGCTCATCTTCAGGCGCAGCAAATACAGTTGAGTGATCTTCAGCGGCTGGCGAAACAGCAGTTTCCCGTCTCCGGCGAACTCTCGTCCACGGTAGACCTGCAGGGGACTCAACTCGAGCCGGTCGGATCCGGCTCGCTTCAGATTGCGGATGCCCGTGCCTACGACGAACCGATTCAGAATCTCGCCGCGAAGTTCCACACCCAGAACGGTTCCATTGTCTCAACGTTGAATGTATCGACCCAGGCCGGAGCTGTCGACGCAGATCTCTCCTACACGCCGAAAACGAAAGCCTACAAAGTGCGCCTTAATGCGCCGTCGGTCATGCTGCAAAAGCTGCGGACCGTCCAGGAGAAGAACCTCGGAATCAATGGCACCCTCAATGCTTCTGTGAAGGGTGAAGGTACTGTCGACGACCCGCAACTGGTGGCGACCGTGCAGTTCCCCCAGCTGCAAGTCCGCCAGAATACGATCTCGGGATTCAAGGCAGAGGTTCAAGTTGCGCAACATCGGGCGAATCTCACACTGGATTCGAAAGTCTCCGAAGCATCGATCCACGCCCGCGGAGTCGTTGCCCTGACCGGTGACTACGATACCGATGCGACCATCGACACCGGGACGATTCCGCTTGCCGCCTTGTTAGCGACCTACGCTCCGAGCGTGCCACAGGAATTCCAGGGTCAGACTGAGTTGCATGCAACCGTAAAGGGTCCTCTGAAAGATCAGTCACAGGTTGAGGCGCACGTCTCCGTTCCTGTGTTTCAAGCCAAATATCAAAGTTTGGAAATCGGAATCGCGCGGCCGATCAAGGTCGACTATGAGAAGTCAGTCGTAATCCTTCAGCCGGCGGAGATCAAAGGCACCGGTACTTCTCTCACTGCGCAAGGCCGCATACCGATCGGGGGCGGCGGCGGTTCGCCGACGTTGACCGCACAAGGTGAAGTGGACATTCGCATTCTTCAGCTCATTTCGCCGGACCTGCGAAGTTCAGGCACGGTCGCTCTGAATGTCCGCTCTTCCGGATCCGCAATTCAGGGCCAACTGCAACTCAAGGATCTCGCCTTGAACACTGTCGACGCTCCGGTTGGTGTCGAGAAACTGAACGGCACTCTGGATATCGGCAACGATCACGTGCAGGTCTCAAACGTGACGGCACAAGTGGGCGGCGGGCAAGTTTCTCTTGGCGGATCAATTGCCTACAAGCCCAGCGTGCAATTCAACCTTGCCCTGCACGGAAAATCGATGCGCCTCCGTTATCCCGAAGGCCTGAGATCCCTGCTGGATGCCAATCTCACGTTCAGCGGTACCACCGACGCCTCGGTGTTGAACGGGCGCGT
The DNA here is from genome assembly GCA_963836945.1 of uncultured Acidobacteriota bacterium. GTDB lineage: Bacteria > Acidobacteriota > Terriglobia > Terriglobales > Acidobacteriaceae > Sulfotelmatobacter. Next base: position 6,750 of record CAWILL010000007.1, on the reverse strand, counting down.
GATGATCGATAATCTGTCCTTTACTCCCGACTTCGATCTATCGAAATTTGGCGACCAGTTCAGTACGGGTAGCACGCCATCCCAGCCCGGCTTTGCCGACACGGTTAAACTAGCGATCAACCTGCAGTCACAACAGAATTTAAGTGCTGTGAGCTCACAGGTCAGCATCGCGGGCCAAGCCTCGCTCCAGGTTGGCGGCACGGCAGCCGATCCCGTCATTACCGGACGTACGACGCTGACATCCGGCGAATTGTTCTACCGCAATTTACGCTATCAGTTGCAGAGAGGCGTGATTACGTTTGACGATCCCAACGAAACGCATCCGGTGCTGAACGTTTCCGTTTCAACCGTAGTCGAACAATACAACTTGACTCTGACGATGCGCGGTCCCCTCGACAAGTTGACTACCGCGTACGTTTCGGATCCGCCATTGCCCACGGCCGACGTCATCAATCTGATCGCGCGCGGGAAGACAACCGAGGAGCAGGCAGCCAGCAGTCAGAGCACGGATTCCATGATTGCCTCGCAAGTTGCCGGACAACTCAGCAGCGGCGTGCAGAGACTCGCTGGGATCTCCAGTTTGCAGATCGATCCCACGCTCGGCGGAAACAACCAGAACCCGTCAGCTCGAATTGCCATTCAACAGCGCGTCACCAGGAGTCTACTGTTCTCGTTTTCGACGGATGTTTCACAGCCGGGCAGCGAAATCGTGCAGGGTGAGTATCGTATCAACAAGCGATGGTCTGTGAGCACGACGCGCGATCAACTCGGCGGTGTTTCGGTCGACGGGAAATATCACACCAAGTTCTAAAGTAGGCCTAACCCAATTCGCCAAGAAGCTGGTTCTTCCGCCTCGCGTTCCTTCATCTACGACGCTCTAGAATCAAGCAGCTTTCTGGCCCGGAGCCTTGGCTTCTATGTGGCCGTGCTCAGCCGCCGCGTGTTCAATCGTGGCATTGATCTGGCCCCCAAGCAGAATCGCCAGCCCGGTGACATAGAACCAAAGCATAAGAATGATGACGGCGCCCAAAGAGCCATAGGTCTTGCTGTAGGTATTAAAGAAGTGCAGATATGCGCGGAGCACACCCGACGCCATTGCCCAAATGGCTACCCCGATGATCGAACCGGGCGTAATCCAGTACCAGTGTTGCTCCTCGACGTCGGGAGCAAAGTAATAAACCATGGCGAAGGCGAAAACTACGAATCCCAAGGCGAATACCCACTGCAACACCTTCGATGCGACAAACGCTGCTGCACTCATGCCAAATACCTGTCCTAAATATGCGATCACTTGTCCACCTGCGAGAACGAGGAATAGCGCGGCAATAATGAGCACCGACATCGCAGCCGTCAGTCCGAGCGAGATCAGGCGCACCTTCACCCATGACCGGGCCTCGCGGACTTCGTACACCGAATTCAAAACCGTGATCAGTTGCGTCATTCCTGCCGATCCGGAAATAAGGGCGAACAGTAAGCCGAATGTCAACTTTCCGCCGGGTGTGTTTCTGGTTATTTCGTTGAGAGTTGTTTGCAGCAACTGGTAGGCAGTTGGTGGCAGCGCAAGCTGCACATACGCGAAGAGGTCAGCGCGTAATCTGCTGCCTTCATGAGCGAACACTCCGAGCAGGCTGATTAGAAAGAAAAGCATGGGAAAGACGGCAAGCAAGAAGTTATAGGCAAGCTCGTAGGCCCTGTTGAACAAGTCCGTCGTATTCATTCCAAGCCACACTCGTCGTCCCAACTCCTGCCAGGTCAGTCCTCCCAAGCGCCAAAGGGACTCGATTTGTTTGCTTGAATTGAGCCGGGAATCAGTCATCGCATGTGCCATCAAGGCCCCCTTTGCGATGCCGGTCCCGTGGGTTACGGTTGGGACAGATTTTGGTCGTCGATAAGCTTCAGCGAGGTATGGTAGTCGCGATGCCCTTGTCTGAATCGGGGATCGTGCATGGGTTGCAACGGTGCTTCGTCGCGACCGGCAGTCGCGCGCCCGCCACTTCAGCGATGATGCTTGCCGCCGTGACCGCTGGAGTGCCCTCCGCCGCCGTGCGAATGCCCTCCGCCGAAATTCTTCCCGCCGCCGTGGAAGCTCTTCGGCGCATGGCCGCCGCCTCCCATGTGGAAACCGCCTGAGCCCCGGCTGCTTACACTCTTAGGCGCGTGTCCGCCGCCAAACAGATGGAAGCTACCCGAGTGCGGTGGTTTTCCAGCGGAGTGCGCAAAGTCCCTGCTCGCGAAAGCCCCAGAAGACCGCCCCCTGAATTCGCTCGCCTGAAAACCTGAGGTCGGCACGCGAGGGGACTGCATCGAACGGTCGTAGCCTGCACCCGCCCAGCCGCGATGGTACTCTCCAGCGCTCCGGTTCAAGCTTGATCCGTTGCTATGGCTGTTAAACTGCCTCCAGTTTTCTGCGGCCTGCATATGGCTGTAGGCTTGGCGCGGCGCCCGGTCGTAGCCGGTCCCAAAGGCATGGAAGCCAGCATTGGAGTTTCCTCGCCAGTTCTCGGCATATCTGCCCGGCGTGTGGCCGAATCCCTGTCCGCGGTTCGCGTTGTGTCCGTCGCCGAACCGGCGGAAACCGTTCGACGTATGGCCGTTGCTGTACCTCGCAAATGATGATCTTCCTGCGTAAGCATGCAGCCCATCGTGCCGGAATCCCCAATCAGCGACCGTGCTGCTGTGGGAATAGTAGTCCGACTGGTTGAAGAGCACGGACTGGGCTAGCCAGTTCAAGCCCCACGCCAGCCAGCCCCAAGGCTGGCTAAAGGCACTCATCGCGATCCCAAGCCCGTAATTTATCGGCGATGAGCCGAGCAATGATCCCACTGCGCCCAGCAGCGAAAACCCGGGGTAGGGCGAAACCTGCTCTCCGTAGACGGTCCATGGGTTGTAAGTCGGCACGTACACAACTTGCGGATTCACCGGCATCAGTTGGACATAGCCCTGGTCGTAATGCACCGCCTGCTGGGGCGTACTCTGCAGGTTGCCAGCTTGCTGAGCGCGCCGGCGCATCGCCTGAACTGCCTCCAGTACGTCTTGTGGCTGGTTGTAGTACGCATTGCCCAAGTCGGTGGTCCATTGTAGGTTGCGGTTCATCTGCGCCAGCACCTGAGGAAACGCCGTCAACGCTTTTACGCTCGGGTCCCAATTCTGGACGTCGGCACCGGCTGCAATCTGGTCAGGTGAGGCATAGCGTTGCGTCTGCCGCCACTGGTCGGCATCCGCAACCTGACTAGGGTAGGTCGACGCGGCCAGGACTTGCGCCACCAGCCTGTCCGGATAAAGCGCGATCGGGGCGACGAGTTGTTCGAGTTGCACCGCATCGAGTGGCTGGGCCGGCGCCTGGCCATATTCCCCTTGCGGATACGTCTGACCGGAATCCTGATACCGCCGTTGCGCGTCCGGCTGCTGTCTATCGTCGGACTGCAGCTCTGATTGCTCATCTGGCTCGTATTGTCCGATGTCTCGATTGTTCTGCGACCATCCCTGATCGCCGGTCGCCGTTTGCTGCGCGAAACCCTTCCCTGGGTCCATCAGAAAGAGGAGAACAACTGCCGCGAGCACGAACGAACCGCCGAACTGCCGTGCGGCGTTTTTCAGGGTGCTCGTGGCGGTCGCGGCACAGCGCGCTGAATCATGCGGCAGTCGAGAAAAGATGGCAGCGCGCGGGGCATACCGGTGCATTTGCGGCTTCATTTTTCCTTTCGGCGTCCGACGAAAAATGCTCGCACGAGGAGAAACCGATACCGACTGGTTCTGTCACCTTGATGCTTGAAATCAATCAGGAAAGCAATGCCGGGCGAATCAATTCTGGGTCAACAGCGAAGTCTCTGAAAACACAAGCGTTCTACTCTCAGGTGAATTCCTCCCAGTCACATCAAAGTGGTCCGGTATGGCTCCCTCTTCGACTTCCCGACCTTAAAGCCTTGGTACCCGGTCCCACCTTCGCTTGGGCGAGTGCATCTAAGCCTTCGGAAGCATGCAGAATTTCACTCGCCGAGAACTACTTAAAATCGGAACCGCGGCTGCAGCTGCAGAGTTGGTGTCGTTGGGCTTGCAGGGTTGCAGTATTTCCAAATTGGTTCCGTCCGTTTCCTCTGGTTGTGCCAAACTGACTGACATCGAACATGTGGTGATCCTGATTCAAGAAAATCGCTCGTTCGATCACTACTTTGGAAGCTACCGGGGCGTCCGCGGATTTTCCGATCAAAGCGCGGCATTCCAGCAACCCGACCCAGCGAACACCACGACCTCACCAGTGGGACAGCTCCTGCCGTTTCACCTGGACACCTCCCAGGCGAATGCGGCGTGCACGCACGACATTAGCCACGATTGGGTGCCGCAACATCAGAGCTGGGACAACGGCAAGATGGACGGTTTTGTGAGTTCGCGTCTACCGATTGATCCCAACGACGCGGTATTGAGCATGGGCTATTACAACCGCGCAGACCTTCCTTATTACTACGCTCTGGCCGACGGCTTCACGATCTGCGACAACTATTTTTGCTCGGTAATCGGCCCGACCGATCCGAATCGCCTCTATACGATGGCGGCCTCGATTGATCCAGATGGGAAAAATGGCGGACCGATCTTGCAGACGATCGTCACAAATCGCTCGGCAATGTACGGTCGCCTGACCTATACGACCATGCCCGAGCAACTTCAGGCTCGGGGAATTTCCTGGAAGGTTTACTCGTCACCGGATGAGAATATTCTGGGCGGGATTCTGTCGGACAATGTGCTCTCCTATTTCAAGAATTTCCAGGATCCTTCATCGGTGCTGCATCAGAATGCATTTGGGCCACAGTTTCCCGTCGACTTTCTGTCTGATGTGGCGCTCGACAATCTGCCCCAAGTGTCCTGGCTGATCGGGTCAATCCTGACTTCGGAACACCCGCCTGCGCCGTCGCTGTTCGGAGAGAATCTTATTTCCCTGATCGTCAGTGCTCTCATCGCGAACCCCGCATTATGGGCGAAGACGGTTTTGTTGGTTACCTACGATGAAAATGGCGGATTCTTTGATCATGTTCCACCGGTCACCGCGCCGCTGGGCACGCCGGGCGAATATGTGACCGCGCCCGCGGTTCCGGATCCGACCGTAGTCGGCAGTCCGGCGATCACCGGGCCGATCGGGTTAGGGTTTCGCGTGCCTTTGATGATCATCTCGCCGTTCAGTCGCGGCGGATTCGTGTCCTCGGACCTCTTCGATCACACTTCGGTCTTAAGATTTCTCGAAACTCGATTTGGGGCCGAAGTGCCCAATTTGAGCGCCTGGCGCCGGGCCGCGGTCGGAGACTTAACCAGTGCGTTCAATTTCAAGAATCCTGACCAGTCGACTCCGAGTTTGCCGCTTACTCTGCAAGGCGATGCACAGGCGATCCAAGAATGCGCCGCTAACCTGGCTGGAACGACACCATTCATAGTGCCAGCCACGCAGACCCTTCCGACTCAGGAATCCGGGACACCCAGTCGTCCCAGCGGAATTTGCTAGCAAAGAGTAATGAGATTTGGATTCAGGTTTCATGGTGAGAGCTCCCAGCCCTCCGATCCCAGTGCCCTTCGCTGCCTGTTGGTACACGCGCCCGACTTGATCACAGGACCACGGCAACCAACCCCCAATTTGAGCCGTTGAGGCAAACCCAAATCATCGCACCGCCATGGATGTTTATGGCGATGCGGCCACAGCTGTCAGGTTGGAGGCCCAGGGGAAGATCGTGGGGCTCGCGCTGAACGGCACGGAAGCCGTCTTAAGCGATGGAAAGAGGGGTGAGCGCGGAGGGAATCGAACCTTTAACCTACTGATGGAACGCTAACTTAACCAAATCCATGGTTTCAGCGACTTCCGGGCGTTCCAAGTAAGGCAGTTTGAGGCAGTTTTAGGCTTATTTTTTCCCGCTAATCCTTCTCCAAATATTCATCGGGAACATCGTCTTCAGCGACCTCACGGGTGTGCACTTCCCTCGTATCTTGATCGTCTGCCTCCTCTACACCCGCCACAGCGCCAGCCTCGAAGATGTTACCCTCTTCGACCAATTCATCGACGCTTTCCGAGTCCGCCTGTTCGACCCGGGACAAACCTTCAAAGTCTGCGGACTGACGAGCCGAGACTGCGCCTTCTCTACGGGAAGTCTCAAACCGTTGTGCACGGCGCGCTGGGGTTTTCCCCTTGCGGGAGAGACTTCCTTTCGAGGATGTCATTTTGCTGGATTGCTTCTTCTTGATCCCCTTCTTCGGAGGCTTCGCCTGTTTCTTGCGCAGAGCTTTCTTCGCGGGTTTTGTGGTAATGGTGCTTGACTTCGTTTTTTTCTTCGCTTTTTTTCTCTTGGATGGCATGGCAGCAGTCTACCACCGGGATTCCTCGGCTGCAGCAACGTCGCCGAAATCAGGGACTCTTGCAGCACTCTCCGCGGGTATTTTCCGCCATGCGACGGCAGCGCTCGCTGTGGCGAGGCCAGCGCAAAGTAGCATGATCAGGCGGAAACCAAAGATGAATGATTCCGCAACGGCAGAACAGGCGATTCTCTCCTCTGTAAGCGTCGAGTCTATGACCGAAGAGGTGCGGGGGACGCGCTCGATGCAAAAACTGCCGAGGCGCTCTGGAAGAAAACTGAAGAACTTATCGGAGAGTTGTTCTAGCGATTCTCCGATCAGTTTCAACCGTTTTTTTTCTGCGGTGGAAGGGTTAATGCAGATATCCGTTGGCTGGAAGCGTGTCGGCGTCAGAGCGCGAGGCCATCCTCCATCCTTTTAAAC
>CAWILL010000006.1:0-499291 GCA_963836945.1 uncultured Acidobacteriota bacterium | reverse complement strand
TAGACGGCGCTGACTTCGTCGAAGCGCATTTCGTAGATCAGCTTTTTGAACACCAGCGGATTATCGGCAAAAAGGTCGACTCCCCACTCCCAATCGTCGAAGCCTATCGAGCCGGTGATGATTTGTTTGACTTCTCCGGCATAGCGGCGGCCAACCATTCCGTGGTCGTTCATCTGGCGGGCACGCTCTTCGATGGGAAGCTTGTACCAGTTTTTCTCTTCTCCTCGCCGGCGATCCATGGGATAGAAGCAGGCGTAACGGTTCGGCGGAATGTCCGGATAAAGCCGAGGCTTCATGGCCTCTCTGTGGCGATCGAGCTTGCACTCGATCTCTGCTTTCCACTGGTCAGAATGGGGCTCAATACCCTGATCCATCAGCTCTTTGTAAATCTTCAACGTGGACTCGTACAGACCCAGTTCGATGATGGAGAGATAGGAAGTCGTCGGCTCTAGGTAGTCACTGAGGCGCAGATTAGCCAGTTGGAGCTCGGCCTGGTTCAAATCAGCGAAGGAATCGCGGAAATGAATCAGCATGAGGTCGCCCTTGTGCCCTATGAGCGAATAGAGCGCGGATTGTCCCGGGGAATGTTTCTCCATCGCGAGCAACGCTTCCGAGGCCTCCTGGGCGATCGCGGATTTCTCGGAAGCAGGCAGCGCACGCCAGGCCGGCCAGCGGAGGCGGAGCATCTGGTGCAGAACACTGTAGCCTTCGGTGGTCAAGGGCACTGCCGGAACTTCCTCAGCAGCCTGAGGACGAGGAGCGTGAGTGGTCGTCATTAGAGCCTCTTCTGAACTGAGCTTTTATTGTATCGCGGCAGCGATTCGAACTCGCCAAGACGGCCACACGGTAGAACCAGCTACCCGCACCTAGTCGGTCAACTACAAGGTTTTCCGGAATGACAGCCACCTGCAACGGCGCTTAAGCTCCATGGAGAGAATGGAAAGGATGAATCAACCATGAAAATAGATAGGTTTGTGAAATCGATCCTGAAGTCAATTGTTTACATCATGGACGAGACCGCCGACAGGGTAGATCGGGTATCGGATCGAGCATCGGAATTCGCTGCGAACACACGGAGCGTGATCTATCCGAGTGAAGGACAGACCCTTCGGAATATCATTGGTTTCGCAGCAGGCATCGGGGTCGGAGTCGCCGCAGGTCTGTTGCTCGCGCCATCGAGCGGTGCGGAACTGCGGAGCACCATCAGTGACAAAGTGCAAGACATCAGCGACAAGGTCAGAGGACGCAGCGAAGCGTACGCGACGGGTACAGACATCCGCTAGCTTCTTCGCAGCGACATAATGTATAAAATGAGCCGGATCAGGTTTTCCGGCTCTCTTCATTTTTCCCGTTCAAATCCAGCTGGAAGGAGCTTCATGAATCCACGGAACGGCATTCTCGCAGCTTCTTTGCTGCTCGCCCTGATGAGCAGCGGCATGGCTTTACCGCAAGATACGCAGAGCCCGAAGCAGGATATGAGGGATGCGGGACAATCCATCAAAGACGCCGCAAAGGACATCGGGCGCGCAACCAAGAAGACCGCCAAGAAAACGGAACATAAGGTACAGTACGGGACGAAGAAAGCAGTTAACAGGTCGGCGGAAAAGACGCGGCAAACTGCGAAAAAAGTCGAAGACAAGACCAACCCGCATTAGATTTGATCAACAAAAGAGTTGCTTGCCGAGCGATCCAACCGATCGCTCGGCTTTTTTGTGGGGTTGTTGCCCGATCGAGTCTTTGATCGTGAACAGAAAGCGTTATTTGGCCAATGCAGTAGTACGTTTAACCGCAAGCATCACGATTACGAATTGCCGGGATCAACCTGGGAGACTCCAGGGATTCATCCGGAACGGCATTCACACTGGCCAGCCAAGTACACCACCTGTGTGCACACTCTCGATCGACTTCCGATCATCGCAAGTGATCGTCTGTTTAGTCGTTACAGAGGGTTCGGGGCAGCATACTAGAAACCGTTTTGGCACGTGATGGATCATCCGGAAGGTAAGAGCTAGAAACAGAAGCGTCAAGGCGCGGAGCAGGTTATCGAAAAGAATATTGCCGCACGTGGTGGGCTGCAGCAATGGCGCGCAGTGCAGAGCCTCTCGATGAGGGGTAAGATGGATATGGATGGGCCACTGGTCGACTACCCAGCCAAAGGGATCACGATTGAACTGGAGGGCACTGAGAAAGTGGAAGGCATCGCGACTACAGAACCCGTAAACGGCTTAAACGTGCCCTACCTGATGGAGACAAGTTGCGAGCAGTAAAGCAAACTGAGAAAAACGAAGTTGAAGAGGTCGGGGTCAATGCGCATGTGGAGGATTCCCGCTTTGCCAAGCTGCAGTAGAGTTCCCGCGTGCCGGCGACATCGAGCAACGCGCGCCGGGTTGTGTCTGGCCGCGCTCCTGCTGAACATCTCATTGGCTTCGTCCGCGCTTGCTCAAACCACTGCTGCTGCGCCTGCCAGCTCCGCACCCCAACCCCCGAACTCGACTCACAGGCACCCCAGCCTTGATGATCGCGTCAAAACCCTTGCCGCCGCCCTCAACCTGGACCAGGCGCAGCAGGTGTCTGTAAAAAGGATCCTCGAGCAGCGACAGCAGGAGATTCTGCGGCTTCGGCACGACACGTCAATCACAGGAAGCACTCGCATTGAGCGGTTGCGAGCACTCCAGGACCAAACGGTGCAGCGAATCCGGCTGGTGCTCAACGACGAACAAAAGAAAAAATACGATCCGCTAGCGGTGCGAAAAGCAGGCTCCGCACCCGGACAGAAGAGCGTCGAGGACTGGCTCAAAGTTACTACACCGCAGTAGCCACTCTCCCATCATTCGCCTCTCCATGCTCAGCCAAGCTCGAATGATCGTTCCTTGCTCGCAACTGAGGGCATAGTCTTCCAGTCATGTTCCGAATTTCAGGAACGTTTCCATGCAGCACCGATCGCGACTCGCTCAGTAACCATTGGCGCTAAGTGGGGACATCACAGGAATGGACTTCATGCGAGAAACGGAACAGTGGGTTCACCGTTCCGTTTCTCCACGTTTGCGTCCGACTGGAGCGGCTAGAAAGTCAAGCTCAACGACATCTGAATCTGTCGCGGACTGCTGATGGTTTTGTTGGTAATGCCCAGACCGCTAAAGCTGGGACAGGTATACAAAGCCGTGAAGGGCTGACTGCACGGCGCCGTCGCCGGTGAGCCTTGAACCGGAAAACCGTTGAAGTTTTCGTTCTGGGTCACATCGTCGATCGGGATATCGAAGCTTGCGGTGTTTGTTACGTTGAAAATATCCATCGAGTACTTCAGTGAATACCGCTCAGTAAGCTGAGTCAACTTCACAATCGAGATGTCCGCCCGGCGCTGCCACGATTGGCGGAAGATGTTTCGCTGCCCGTGGTCGATGAAATTGGTCTCGTAAGGATCGTTGCTCGGAATCGCCCCGTTCAGGTCGCCAGGATTGAGCAATGGCAAGCCGAAACAATCCGGGTTCAGCGCGAGCGTTTTCGGATCCCCATTGTAATGTGCTCCCGAAGCGCCGGTGATTGCCTGCTGTGGCGTGCAGCCCGACAAGGGAACGATCGGGTTTGTGATTCCATCGTTGACGCCGTAGAAGATGCTGCCCACTGCACCCGAGTAGTCCACGATGCTGTAGGGCTGACCACTTTGGATGACAGTTAATCCGGAAATGGCCCATCCGTCGGCGATCTTTCCTTTGAGCGAAGACGTGGCGAAAAATCTCGGCAGCTGGTACGTGTAAGTGAAATTAATCACATGCTTACGGTCGAAGTCCGAGAGCCCATAACCCGAGCGCAGATTGAGCGGATTGTTTCCGTTGTAGAACAAACCCATCGCGCTTTGCTCGTCCGTCGCATGCGAGTAGGTGTAAGAGAACCCAACCTGCAAGCCGTGACTCATCTTCTTTTCTACATGCGCCTGGAGGGCGTGGTAGGCGGAGATGCCGGCGGCGGTGTAGGACTCAGACTCAGAAGAATATCCAATGTACGGAACGCGCAGGTCAACATTACCGCCCTCGAAGGTAAGCTGGTACGGCTGTCCGTTGGGAAGATTGGCAGGAATAAAGTTAGCGGGGTCGGTCATGACCGAGTAACCATACGTGTAGTCCTGCTCGAAAGGCGTGCCGGCCAAAATTGGATTTGTCGGAGATGCGATACGAGCTTGATTAAACGGCAAGGGAACAACCGCGTGGCGTCCGAGATTGCCGACGTAGCCGATGTTGATCGCCAGATCATTGCGTGGCTGCCACTGAATGTCGAGCGTCTGGTTCATCGTATAAGGAAGCTTGTTGGAGCGGTTGTAATCGGCAAACGCGAACAAGGGGATGCCGGTTGAGATCGCTGTGGCATTGGGTAAGGCCAGGTCGGCAGGATTGCCACTGGGCGGAGGCCCGAGGGCAGTACCCCAGGGCGCTTCGAAATTGCTGCAAACTGAGTACCCGTAAGGACTGCAGGACGTCTGGTTCACCCAGGGCGGACTCTGGTTCACGCCAAACGGGCCTCCGGCGATGACGCCAGAGGCAAAGCCGGGGGAAAGGTACGTGAACAACTCTCCGCGATCGTAGTAGAGTCCCCAGCCTGCACGAACCACAACTTTGTCGTTGAACTTCCGCGGACTCCATGCCAATCCAAGCCGTGGCGCCAGTCCCCATTGCCGTCCCGTCAGCGTCGAATCGCTGACCCCTTTTGTGGGGAAGTCAGGGTTGTTCCCAGCGACAATGAATCCATTCGAAGTGATGGTGTCGGTGGTGGGATCGTAGCTGTATTTAGACGGATCAAAATTGAAAATGCGTCCGTTCTTTTCTTTGAGGCCCCCGTGATAATCGAAGCGAAGACCGGCGCTCACACTGAGGTTGGAACGGATCTGATACTTGTCCTGGATGTAGGCCCCACTTTCATTGGAGCGATAGTAGCGGTTGGCATCGCCTTGCAGAAAGGTGGTCGTGATAAATCCGTCGGCAGTGTAGGTGATGGGTTGTCCGGTAAGGAACTGGCCGAAATTCGTGAAGCCTACCATCCCTGTGTTCGTTCTATTGTCCCGGGCATTGAGTTGGGTGTAGGAGTAACTGCCACCGAATGTTATGGTGTGTTTGCCGTGGTTCCAAACGGCATTCGCGGACGGCATCCAGCGGTTCTGAAATATACCGGTGAAAGCCCCCTGCGAAGCGGCTGTCGAGCCTATATTCAATCCGGCGTTAAATGGGCCGCACGGCGCACTTGGCGGGCATCCCCCGGTATTCTGCGAAGAAAAGTTTCCGAGATCGTCGACGATAGTAATTCCCGGGAAAACGTTCGACCCGAAAGTGTTGATGCCTATAGATTGCGGGCTGAAGGGTTGACCGATGGTGCTGTAAATCTTCTCGCGAATAAACCCGAACACCTCGGCGATGCTTAAATTTGGCGTAATGGATTGCGTGTTCGTAATGCTTGCCACCTGGCTTCCTGCATCCAGGTGCTGTGCGAATCCTTCTACCGAGGAAAACCCAAAGGGTGCTGTCGTCGGATCATGTTGGTAGTAATACTTCAACGACAGCGTGTCCTTGGACGTTGGCAACACGTCGAGATTTGAAACTGCTTGATCAGAAATGAAATAGGCAGGCTGCGTGATGAAGACGTTCTCCGGGAAGTTAATTGTCGGAGTGTAGCCAGCATTAGCCGAAGGGAACAAGAATTGGCCGTTAGGCAACTTAGTTGTCAACAGAGCGTAGGCGACAGGATCGATGTTTAACGGACCACTCATTCCCGGCGGATTCGCGGCGACCACAGCATTGACAGAGGTGCCCCAGTTGGCAGAAGCAACGTTCGCCAGTGCTTGTGGACTGCGATCATCAGTCAATCCGAACGGCACAGCGGTACGGGATGTTCCAATTTCCAGGTCTGAAGCGTGAACATGCTGATAGCTCAGGTAGCCAAAAAGTTTGTCTTTAATGATCGGACCGCCCAGTGTTCCTCCGAGTGTGTAGCGGTGCAACTGCGGCACGTCCTGACTCTTCGGAATGTTCGGGTCTTGCTTGTAAAAGTACGGGGCACCATTGAGGGCGTCTGTGCCACGATGAACGTATGCGCTCCCGTGAATCGAATTCGTACCTGAGGCCGTGCTCATGTCGATGTGCGCGCCGCTGGTCGATCCTTGCTGGGCGTCATACATCGAAGTGTTCACTCGAAATTCCTGAACGGTTTCAGGCGCCGGAGTTGGTAAAGCCTGCCCAATTGCCAGATAAGGCGAGGCGGAACTCTGAATGATTTCCGCGGTCGTGCTCGAAGCGCCAGAAACGCCTGTGTTGTTCACGATGCGCGCAGAAGACACAGAACTCGTACTCTTGCCGTTAAAAAGGTTGCTGGCGTCAACTCCGTTCAACAGGAAGGTATTGCTGGTGTCGCGTTGGCCATTGGCCCAAATCGGCTGATTCCCTAAACCAGCGTTCGCGCCGGTACCGCTTGACAATTCCGCGTTCACACCGGGCGAAAGGATCGCGATGCCGGTAAAACTTCCGGTCGGCAACGGAATCTTGTCAATCTGATCTTTCTCGAGGATGTAACCGTTAGTCGTGTCGACCGCATTCAGAAGAGCGGCAACTTGAACATCAACGATCGTACCGACCTGGCCTACCGGCATGCTGACGTTCACGGTCGCGGTGCGATCCGCCTGCACCTGAATGGAAGGAACTTTTTGCGTCTGGAATCCCTCATGCGTGAAGCTCACCGTGTAGGTGCCGATCGGCAGGTTGACGATATCGTAACTGCCATTGGCGGTCGTCTTCTGGGTACGGATCAGCGATGTCTGGTCGCTCATCAGAGTAACGAGCGTGTCAGGCAAGACACCCCCCGTTTTGTCCGTAACTGTACCTGTGATGCCGCCCAGGGTCTGTTGAGCCTGAACGTTGAGCGTCAGAAGGATCGCTGTCACGCCGAAAAGCAACAGCGCCAAAACTCGAATTCTAGTCAACATAGCAGCATGGTCCTCGTCGCTAAGGGATGCACTTCCGCAGCAAGGTCGTCCTAACCCCTCGGAATCGATCTCTGTTTGCAATGGTCCGCAGCAACCGCCCACTCGGACTGTACCGACCATTGGAAAAGTGTTGACGTGCAATGTACGCGAATTCAAAATCTTGCGGTAGCTCCTGGGCTAGTGATAATTTCTTTGGCTGCGATTAGATATTTCTATCCGCAGGCGTTTTGCGAAACGCCGCTCCCAATTGCACTTACGTCGCAATGGATTTAGACGCGACTCAAATTCCTGCTTGCATTCAGAGGCGAGCACGGTACTATGTGCCATGCCAAACCGATTCACAGCAGTGGTTTGCGCCAATGTTTTCGCTGCCGCGATGATGCTTCATTTCGCGGTCGCTGCCGCCCAGTCAAGAACTGCAGATGACGCCAAACCCGTCCTGAAAGCGCGCACGAAGCGAACCGGTCCCACCGACCTTGAGATCGGAGGTGATATCGACGGACCGCCGGGTGCAACGGGCTATTTGACCCGCGAAGACCTGCTCACGTTGCCGCAAGTTACCTACACAGTTCGCGACGACACAAATTTCAAGGAACCGACGCGGGTTCAGGGGATATTTCTTGAACACGTGATTCGTGCCCTGGCAATTCATCCCGATTCAGATCTTGCCATCGCGATTTGCAGCGACCAGTATCACGCACACTACACCCGCGCCTATCTCGTCGATCATCATCCGATGCTCGTGCTGGAAGTAAACGGACACGCACCGGGCTTACGGCCGAAGAGTACGGAGGGAAATAATCAGTCGATGGGCCCGTACATGATCTCGCATCTCGAATTCAAGCCAGGTTTCAAGATTCTTGCGCACACTGAGGAACCACAAGTGCCGTGGGCAGTGGTCCGGCTTGAATTCCAGAACGAGACGGATTTCTTTGATCGAATTGCACCACGTGGACCCAACGCATCGGATGCAACCGTACAAGCCGGGTATCGAATCGCACAGCAGAATTGTTTGCGGTGCCACAACGCGGGTGATGTGGGTGGCCAGAAGGCCCGACATCCATGGCTCGTTTTGTCCGCGTGGGCAACGGCGTCCCCGAAATATTTTGCCGGGTACGTTCGCTACCCGCAGGCGGAGAATCCACGGGCTGAGATGTATCCGAATCCTGGGTACGATAACGCCACTCTTAGTGCTCTCATCGCGTACTTTAAAACTTTCTCGCTTCCGGAGAAACCATGACGTTACGTGCCGCCAAGGTTGTGCTGATTTTTGCCGTGGCATTGTTTTACACGTTGGTTGTCATCAACAACCTGACCGACTACAACTCCAACCACCAGTTCGTCCGTCATGTGCTGATGATGGATTCAACGCTGCCCGGGAACCATGGAATGTGGCGCGCCTTGAATTCTGACCGCTGGCAAACCGCATTTTACGTTTGCGTCATCGCCTGGGAATCGATCGTGATGATGCTCTGCTGGTGGGGAGGGTTTCGACTCACTCGAACGATCTCGGCTCCGGCAAGCGTTTTCAGTCAAGCGAAGCGGACAGCCGTAGTGGCGCTAACCCTGGGCCTACTCATGTGGCTGATTGCGTTTTTGGACATTGGAGGCGAGTGGTTTCTCATGTGGCAGTCAAAAACTTGGAACGGCCAGGACGCCGCGTCCCGGATGTTCACGGTAATTGGCATTGTGCTACTTTTGCTGTCTCACCCGGAGTCTGAAACGCAGCCCTAGTCTTCCGCTTCAGCTAACGCTGGGCGTGGAGTTCGCCCACGAACTGCGAAGCTCAAGAGCCCGGCCAGCAGGAAAATCAGATAGATGTATGGCAACTTTCCGTAGGGGCCATCCGGAACAGGGTATAGATTGCCTACCAGGGCCATCACCATCGCTCCACAAGCTAACCAGGAAATGATCTGAGCCTGGCTGCGATATGCACCGTGATCTCGTAGGTAGCGCGGCAGTGCTTTGCATACGAGAGCGTAGGTCACGATGAAGCCGTACGTGGCCAGAGAGCCCATCCACCCGTAAACGTCCAGTCCGCTCGCACCGCGTGCGGCAAGCACTACCACTGGAATCAGCGCGGCTATTCCTGTCACCAGCACTGCGCGGCTCGGAGTTTCGTTGCGAGAATGCGTGGCTTGCAAAGAGGAATGGGCCAGCCCATTATGAGCCATGAGCAAGAGCACTCTGGCCGCAGCCGTGATGCAGGCGAGCGTTCCCGCGAACAAACTCACCAGAGCCCCTATGTCGATCAGGAGTCCGAGCACCGGAAGTCCGCCCACTTCTGCGAGCACACGCATGGGAGCTGGGCTGACTCCGAGGTCTTGTCCGACGCTGCGAAATCCGAGCACCTCGGCGTACGCGGTAAGGGTAAAGAAGGCACCCGCGAGAACTGCACTCTGAATGACTGCGCGGGGGATTGTCTTGAGCGGCTCGCGCGCCTCTGAACCTAGTGTCGTCGCGCTCTCGAAGCCCACGAAGCTGAAAAGCGCTAGCACCAACCCGAGACGCAGTCCGCTACCGGTCATATGCCGCAAACGCAGTTGCTGCCAGTCGAGGTGAGTTCCGTGCCGCACGAGCACCACGATGACCAGGAAGAAAATCAGCGACACCGATACCGCTTCGATCCACAACATCAAGCGCGCAGAGATCTGCACATCTCGGTAGGCGATCCACATGGAGACCACTGTGACGGCGATCGCGAGCAGCACGGCCGATGTCGTGTGTTTGCCGGCGTCTCGCATGAATAAGTTGCCATAGTGATAAAAGCCACCGATTACGCTCGAACCAGTAGCTACATACGCCAGCAACAAACTCCACGCGGCGGTCGCTCCCAGCCATGGCGGCAAAACGCTCGAGGCATAACTGTAGAGCGATCCGGGAGATGAGGAATGCCGCGCAAATTGGGCGACACAGACAGCGACCAGCAGAACTGCGCTGGTGGCCAAAGCGTATCCGAGCCAGGTACCGTCGCCAGCGAGCGCGCATACCAGAGGTATGGTCGCGGCGGGAGTTGTGGTCGGCGCCATCGTCGAAACGGATTGCGCCAGGGTTTCCATCGGGGACAGGACTCCGCGTCGAAGTCCGTACGCGGAACTCGTCCCGGGCGTTTCCATTGTCGATACCATTCCTCCGGTCGTGTGCGAGTGGACGGTAGTGTACACCAGAGCAAAACGGTCACGGAATCCTCTGCGATTCACAACGGCTCCTGGGATACAATGCCTCACTCCCCGAATTGATTGCACGACCGAGAGAGTTCTTGATCAAACTCGAAAAGTCGATGCTTCAGAGTTTGCCGAAAGTTTTGCTCCACGAGCATCTGGATGGCGTGCTGCGGCCTCGAACCGTGATAGAACTTGCCGCCAGCAACCATTACACGGAATTGCCAACCACGGACGCCACGGAATTGGCAGCTTGGTTTCATCAGGGCGCAAACCAAGGCAGCCTGGCGAAGTACCTGGAAGGCTTTCGGCACACGATCGCGGTAATGCAGACCGAGGACGCGCTGGAGCGAGTCGCTTACGAGCAGGCCGAGGATCTCAGCCGCGACGGAATCGTCTACTACGAAACGCGCTTCGCACCCATTTTCCACACACACAAGGGACTGACGCACCAACAGGTGGTCTCGGCCGTGCTTCGAGGAATGGCGCGCGGCCGCCAGGATTTCGGTATCCGCTCGGGATTGCTGATCTGTGCAATGCGCAACATGAACGTCTCGCTCGAAATGGCGGAACTGGCAGTCGACTTTCGCGAACGTGGGGTTGTGGGTTTTGACCTGGCTGGAGAGGAAGGTGGTTATCCGCCGAAGAAACATGTAGACGCCTTTCACTACATCCAGAGAGAGAACTTCAACATCACCATTCACGCAGGGGAAGGATTCGGCAAGGAGTCGATCTGGCAAGCCATCCAGTACTGCGGAGCACACCGCATCGGTCATGGGACTCGCCTGATCGATGACATCGCTGTCGCCGATGGTGAGGCAGTCAAACTGGGCGATCTCGCGCAGTATGTTCTCGACAAACGCATTCCCCTCGAGATATGTCTCCTCAGCAACGTCCACACGGGTGCGACGCCCAGTCTTGAACAGCATCCGTTCAAGGTTCTCTATCAACAGAAATTTCGCGTGACGCTCAACACCGATAACCGGCTGATGAGCGCCACCTCGATGACTCGGGAATTTGAAGCCGCCGCGGAAACCTTCGGGCTTACTCTCAATGATTTCGAGAAGATTTCCATCAATGCGATGAAGAGTGCGTTCCTGCCCTACGACCAGCGTTGTGACCTGATCTATAAGACGATCAAGCCTGGGTACGCGCGAATTCGGGAGATTGCTTCGAGATGAGCGGCTTCGCTCCATGTGCGCTGGCCCGGCTCTTGTTGCTCGCAGTCACCGCCAGTCCGATGATTGCTCAGTCGACTGCTTCTCCGCCACCGATTCCGGTAAAGGTCGTCGTAGTCACGATGTTCGAACGAGGAGAGGATACGGGCGACACTCCTGGCGAGTTTCAGCTCTGGGTCGAACGCGAACATCTTGACCAGGTAATTCCGCTTCCGGCGGGATATCACCATGTCCGGTTGAACAAAGACGGCGTGTTGGGAATGCTGACCGGGGTCGGAACCGCGAAGGCCGCAGCCTCGGTAATGGCGCTCGGATTGGACCCAAGATTCGACCTCACGAAAGCGTATTGGATTGTAGCGGGAATCGGAGGAGGCGATCCTGCCGACGTGTCTCTTGGATCGGCCGTATGGGCTGATTATGTCGTCGACGGTGATCTGGCGTTTGAAATTGACGGCCGCCAGATCCCCGCAGGTTGGACAACGGGATATGTTCCTCTCCGAAAGGAGACGCCGTACGAACAACCAGCAGAGGTGGACTACGGCGAAGCGTACGCTGTCAACCCGGGGCTTGTGGAGTGGGCTCTGCGACTCACGGAACGGGTCACGTTGCCCGATAGTGACACGCTGCGCAGATTCCGCTCCCGCTTCCCCGGCTTTCCCAATGCGCTGAGACCACCTTTCGTGACGAGAGGGGCAACGCTCTCTGCCGGCACATTCTGGCACGGCTCAAAGTTGGACGACTGGGCGAATGAGTGGACCCGCTACTACACCAGCGGCAAAGGGAATTATATGGTCGCGGCCATGGAGGATTCCGGGACCCTGCAGGCGCTAACTTTCCTGAGTCAGGCTGGACGAGCGGATTTGAAACGGGTGCTCGTTCTGCGCACGGTAAGCAACTATGATCGTGAACCTCAGGGCACAAGCGCGGCTGAGAGTCTCAAGGAAATGGCCTCTGGCAGCTACTCGGCCTACATCCCTTCTCTGGAGGCCGCCCAGATTGTCGGCGATAAAGTTGTACGGGACATTGTGGAACATTGGGCGGAGCGCGAAAATCAAGTTCCACATATTCCATAAGGGTAGTCTCGGGCTCGACGACCGCGCCGCGCGGTCACGCTGCTAACATCGCGAGCGTCTCAGCGAGAACCAGGGCGCCGCGCGCGATGTCTTCCGGAGAGGCGTATTCCTCTGGGCGATGGCTGTAACCATTCCGGCATGGAATGAACAGCATGGCCATCGGCGCAATCCGCGACATGAAAAGCGAGTCATGGTACGCGCGACTGGTCATGCGCAGAAAACTGAATCCGTGCTTCTCACATCCCTGCGCCAGAACCGCTACGATCGCGGGTTGACATTCGGCTGGCGCGTCGACATTGAGCAGTTCCGTGTGAATTGCCACTTGACGGCTGGCGGCCGTTGCGCGGCAGGCTTCCTCAAGGGACCGCATTACTTTGTCGCGCCGTTTAAGGTCGGTGTCGCGAATATCAACGCTTAATCTGGCTTTGGCGGGAATGCTGTTCACAGCGCCTGGAAACACGTCACACATCCCTACGGTCGCCACGGTGTCGAGCGCGCCGCTGCCTCGCGCCGCATTTTCGATGGCTAGAATCAGTTCTGCGGCAGCGCACAGCGCATCCCGGCGGTCCGGCATCAAAACGCCGCCTGCATGTCCGCCCGATCCTTCGATCGTCAGCCGCAAGCTAGCAGGAGCTGCGATCCTTTCGACGATACCCAGGTGTTTGCGATCTCGCTCCAGCAATGGTCCCTGCTCGATATGCAATTCGACGAAAGATTTGTAATATCCCTCAGACAGCCTTACCTGATCCAGCTCTCCCGCGAGACCGGCCTGGCGACGGACGGCCTCGACCGAGGCGCCCTCCGGGTCGGTTAGTTTGCGCGCAGCGTCAGCGGGCAGTGCACCCGAAAGCAGGCGACTGCCCAGGCAGCCAATCCCAAAGCGTGTGGGTTCTTCGGTTGCGAAGATCAACAGCTCGATGGAGTGCTTCGGTTGAAACCCTGCGGCCTGCAAGGCGCGAATGGCTTCGAGTCCGCCCAGAACGCCGACAACACCGTCATACTTGCCTGCGTTGGGAATGGCATCGATGTGAGAACCGGTACCAACCGCTGGCGCATGTGGATCCGACCCCACCCAGCGAGCGAATGTGTTCCCGATCGGGTCATCCCATATCACGAGTCCCGCATCTTTGCAGCGATCCTTGACCCACGCGCGTGCTTTCAGATCTGTCGGCGTGAACACAACCCGGGTCACCGCAGGCGGCTCGGCATCGGAGAATTCCGCGAGTGAATCGATCTCCGAAACAAGACGCGACTGGTCGATCGTAAGCTTCATCGAGTTGCAGATAAGGGATGCCTGTTCCAATTCTTGTAGATGAGATACTTTGCTGGGACTTTTCCAATCGCGCCAAACCACTGCGGACACCACGGTCCCATCCAGATAAAGTCGCCCGCCGTCACGGCGTACCACGAATCACCGAGCCGGTAAATTCCACCGCCTTCCAACAAGATCAGCCCGTGCTCCATCACATGGATCTCGACCTGACTCAACGCAGCGCCAGGCCGGTAAACCATCGTATTCATCGCAAAATCCAAGTCGAACTCGTCGGGCAACAGGCACTTCACCTGTAGGTCGGGATCGTCATTCAGCGCGCGTGCAACGATCACATCTTCGGTGGAGACAATTGCCTGGGGCGCTTTGTGGGACGTCAATGCCTGGTACGCCTTTTCGATCACAGCAACCCGGCTAACTTTGGAAGCGGTGACTTGATGCACCTCACCCTGGGGGATATAAGCAAATCCGCGGACGCCAAGTTCACTTCGTTTGCCGCTCAACTCCAAAGTGACAGCACCATCCATCACGTAGAGAAATCGTTGCGCCGAGGTTTCGCCCAGCTCCCCACCCTGCTCGAACTCTGCCGTGTATTGCACAAATGCCGCGCCGAGCGCGGGTCCTACATGCACGACGGCCGTGCATCCCTTCATGCCAGGAAGCGGGGAGCGCACAAAAGTGTCTGGCGTTAGCAGCAGATGATTCCCGTGTTGTGAACTTCGTGTTTGTCCGAGGTTGCTGTGAATCAAGTTATGCACGGCACGTCCTTTTCTGGAATGCGGACGATACTGCGAATTGGTCCAGCAGATGAGAGCCGCACTCGATCGCCATCGCAACGTCGTCGACCGGAACCGATTCCGCCGGATCGTGGCTGATGCCGCCTGGTGTCCGGAGGAAAACAATTCCGGAGGGGATTTTCTCAGCCAAGATCATTGCATCATGGCCGGCGCCGCTGGTCATGCGGTGAGGCTTGCATCCAGACTTCCGGATTGCTTCTTCTATCTGAGTGATGAGATCGAGGTCCATCTGCACGGCGCGTTGGTTCATGTGCTCGTTCCAACCTACCGTCAACCCACGTCTACGCGCGATCGCTTGCGCGTGCCGGATCAGATCTTCGACGGCACGCATTCGAATGTCATCGCCGGGATGCCGTACGTCAAGGCTGAGTCGAGCCTCGCCCGCAATCACATTGACCGCGCCAGGTTTCGCTTGCACAGCTCCCACGGTCGCAACTAAACCCAGATCGCTTCTTGCCATGTGTTCGACCGCCGCGATCCACTCCGCCGCGCCAGACAGGGCATCAAAACGCATATTCATTGGCGTCGTCCCCGCATGATTCGCGCGTCCCTTAAATATAAACTCGAGCCGACTTTGGCCGGCGACGGCGTCGACGACGCCTAGCGGCAACGCAAGGCTTTCTAGCACTGGTCCCTGCTCGATGTGAAACTCAAGATACGCGCAGACATCGTCTCCCAGCATAGCGTCTCCGATCCTCTCAGGGTTCAACCCGAAATCCTGGATGGCTTTTCGTACTGAAATTCCCTGCGAGTCTTGCCTCTCCATCAGATTGTCATCGAAGCGGCTCACGAGGGCACGACTGCCGAGAAACGGTGTCGCGAACCTTACGCCCTCCTCGTCAGAAAAACCTACGACCTCGATTGCGTAAGGAAGGCGGCGCCCATTCAGTCCTTTGAGAAGAGCGATTGCGAGCACCACGCCAAGAATGCCGTCGAAGGCCCCGGCATTGGGGACGGTGTCAAGATGCGAACCGATCAACAAGCGCGGTGCCGCTGGCTCCGCAGCTGGATAAAGAGCTCGCAAATTTCCCACAGCATCGATTTGCAGCATTGTCCCGAGTGGCTGCAACCAACTTGCGATTTCCCGATGGACGTCGCGCATGGGTGGCGATAGGAACGTTCGTCGCAGGCTGTCCGAGTCTTCGGAGAACGTCGCGAGTTTGCGGCAGCGCGCAATCACTTCTTGTGCGAGTTGTCCGATCTCTGCGTTCACAAGCGCCCAGTATATCGATGCACGATGTTCGACCTCTAAGCTTCTCGGATAACCCTGGCTGCAATCCACCCCACCAGAACGAGCACGACCAGGGTTTGCCACGCGTAGCGACTCCCATAAGTCGCGACCGGATAGTGGTTGCTTAACATCAGAAACACTACGGGAACGGCCAGAAAGGTATTGTGTTTCGATCGCAATTTCGCCTGCGCGCCGAGCGCAGAGTCAAACTTGGTCCCCGACGCGGCAGCGAAGAGCATTTTCCGCTGCGCTGGCAGTATCCGGACCCACACGTTCGCCGTCATGATCGTCCCAAAAACTGCTCCCATGTGGATGTAGGCCGCACGTCCGCTGAATACGTGGACTAGACCCCAAGCAAATAACGCAGTCATTACGAAGCCGAACAGTGTAAATGCCGCCTGTGATCTGCCCAGCGAAGAGCGCAACCCGAAGTCATAAATCAGCCATCCCGATAAAAGCGCTCCAAATCCGATCGCGACTCCTGCAGGCTTAGAGATGTTGGCCACATCTGGATCGATCAGTCCGGCACCTAGATAGTAGACGAGCACCAGCAGCACCATGCCCGCAAGCCAGGTCATGAGGGCTTCCCACCGAAACCATCGAACTGATTCTGCGCTTAGTCCAAGCGATTTCTTTTTTTCGACGGTATAAAAACCGCCGCTGTGCACCATCCATACTGACGAGGCCATGCCACCTGCGGCGGCTTGTTTTTCGAGCTTCGTGAATTGTCCGTCCAGCCAGGTGAAGTAATAGGTCTGGCCAACCCACATAATCCCCGCGAAGACGTGGAACCACCGCACCGCAAGGTTCAGCCACTCTCGGATTGAGAAATCCACTCTTAGCTCCCCCGATAAGTGGTGTAGCCGTTCGCGCTTAATAACAATGGAAGATGGAACTGCGATTCACCTTCGCGCACGTGGAAGGTAATGTGAACCACTGGGTAAAGCCCCTCGATCTTGAGCGCACCAAAGTATGCCGAAGTTTCAAATGTCAGCCGATACAGGCCCGATGGCAAGTCATCGCTCGGAAGCAATTGACTGCAACGTCCGTCGGGATCGGTGTGGGCAGACTGCACCAAGCGCCATTGCCCGGAAGCGTCCTGGCACTCCAGACGCACCGGGACGCCCCCCACCGGTTTGCCGCGACTTACATCCAGAACGTGGGTCGAAATGCGTTTCATTGCGAGAGCCATTTCTTCAAGCGAATGTTCGTAATCTTACGCTGCTCTTCGGCCGCTTCATGCAACTCCGTGGCATCGTCGTTCCGCAACCGCAAGCTTAAGATCTCCAACATCTCCGTCGCTGACTTGCCTGTAGCGCATACGATAAACACACGCCCAAACCGCTGCTCATATTCCAGATTGCCCTGAACCAGGGCAGCCTGAATCGATTCACGGGCGGCGCCAACGTTTTGTTGTTCCTGCGCTGACCAGATTGCCGACGTCGACCGAGCTTCTGCTGGTGCTTTCCGTTCTCCAATTCGCGGATGTCTAGAAAATGCCTGGAGCCAATCCTCGGCACTAAGCCGGCCCCAAATCTCGTCGGAAGCAGCGACCAGAGACGATTCGTCGGGGAAAGGTCTTCGTGCCACTAGCTGGTGCGCCCATGCATCGGAACCGCAGCAAGCCAGAATTTCCTGGATCGCATCCTGGACGGAGAGCAGGTTCCAGCGCACCAGAACGCTCATCCGCTCTCACCCCCCGCTTGCAACATTTGCAAGAACTCCGCCACCAAGTTTCCCGTCACCGCCGTGCGATAGGCGGCAGTCGATCGCATGTCGTCGATCGGGCGGATCTCGCTCACCGCGGTCTTCCGCGCTTGCGACACAACAGCATCATCGATCCTCTTCCCCCGCACGGCGCGCTCCGTTTCCCGCAGGCGCACCGGCGTTGGCGCCACACTGCCGGCACCTATACGAACATCTTCGACTGTCCCACTCACAACTCGTCCTAACGCGGCGACACAAACCTTAGAAATCGCCTGCGCGTTCCGCGCACCAACCTTGCGTGAATACGAAACACACGCTGTGAATCGTCTTGCGAGGCAGACTGCGCGAATCAATTCGTCGGGAGCGAGGAGGGTCTGTTTATAGCCGGTATGAAAATCCACGTACGGGATTCGGCGCTCTCCCCGAGCCGAGACCAGGATCAACTCCGCTTCATAGACCAACAGTGCCGGCAACGAGTCGGCAGCCGGCGACGCGTTAACAATATTTCCCCCCAGCGTCCCCCGATTCTGGTTCGCAATTCCGCCCGTCCACCGCGCCGCGCTCGCCAGCAACGGAAATTCTCGTAAGACAATCTCGTGACTGAGCACATCGGTATAAGTGCAGCCAGCCCCGATGATGATTTCGGCCGGTGTGACATCAATGCGCCGCAACTCGGGAAGATTCCAGAGACTCACCAGCTTTCGCGCCGCGAGTTTTCCGGATGCAAATTGCACCATCACATCCGTTCCCCCGGCAATGGGCAACCACTCGCCGCGCGCTTGCGCCAGCAAAGACACGACCTCCGAAAGACTGCCGGGCGCCACTAATTCGTAGTCCGTGGGATCTGCTCTCATCTATCGTTTACACCGGTTGCATCCTTGTGCCTTGCATTGTCAACCGCGGCCGCTTCCGAAACCGCTTCACAAATCTGCGCATATCCCGTACATCGACACAGGTTGCCTGACAAGCCCTCTCTGATATCTTCCGACTTGGGCTGCGGCTTCTTGCTCAACAAATAGCAGGCGGCCATGATAATGCCGGGAGTACAAATCCCGCACTGCGCGCCCCCGCAGGCGAGGAATGCCTGTTGCAAATGTTGGAACTCGGGTGCCTCGGTGAGTCCTTCAATGGTGATGATGTTTGTTCCATCCGCTTGCAGTATCGGCACCAGGCAACTATTCACCAGAACGCCATCCACGAGCACCGAACACGACCCGCACTCCCCTTCCCCGCAGCCTTCCTTCGCTCCCGTAAACCCGAGTTGCCGTCGCAATACATCGAGCAACCTCTCCATCGGATAAGCGCGCAGCGTTTTCCGCTCGCCATTAACAACCAGCGAGATCTCGCTCTGTCGACGGGAATCGCTCATTGAATACCTTGCGGGACAGGTGAGTTGCTCTCTGCTCCGGAGTTCGCGGCCAGCGCCTGGAAGATATCTTCCGCAAGCACCGGAAGCGAGTCGAAGCGCAGACCGAGAGCGTCTTCAATGGCGTTCACGATCGCCGGCGCCGGCCCGTCCATAGGCAACTCTCCGATTCCTTTCGCCCCGAAGGCTCCATGTACATTGCCCAATTCTTCAAAGTGCACGCGAATCGGAGGCAAGTCGGCTGACGTCGGCATGATGTAATTGGTCATCTGTGCGTTCTGCATGCGGCCCTGTTGCCAGACGACATTCTCGTAGAGAGCATAGCCGATACCCTGCGCTACCCCGCCGGTAATCTGGCCGCGGGCCAATACGGGATTAAGAACCTTGCCTACTTCCTGCAAAGCCACAAAGTCATCGACGGCGACGGAGTAAGTTGCGAGATCCACGCTGACCTCAGCGATGTAAACAGCCCATGCGTACGCTGCATAGGCTTCGCCCCGATACTTTTCGTCGTCCCAGAAAATCCCGGGAGGTGGCTCATACCGAGCCCATGATTTGAACTCTCCTCGCTCCGCAGCGTATCTCGAACAAGCATCGCAAAATTCCTCGCGCGAATAGCCCTCGCGAAGAAGACCAGTATTCATCAGGGTTTGCCGAAGGCCATGCGCCGCCGATTGCACCAGCTTCCCCACTACCATGACAGTGCGGGAAGCGACCGTCGGACCGCTATTCGGTACTTGCTCCGTATCCGGTTGAGCAATTTCAACAGCGTCATAGGGCAGACTTAACTCTTGCGCTGCAATCTGGCATAACACTGTATTTGTTCCCTGTCCGAATTCAGTGCTGGACACAAGCACTCGCACGCGGCCGTCCGCACAGCCTTCTACACCCACCACCGACGCCAAGTAGCGCTCACCGGAACCTGTGAACCCCGCTCCGTGAAGGAACGTCGCGATGCCGATTCCCTTCTTGCGAGTTGTGGACGCATTTTCTCGTTGGAATCGTTCTCTCTTCGCGCGATAGTTCGAGAGCGCAAGCCCCTTTTCGAGCAACTGATCGAGATCGATTGGTTCATGGATCACCTGTTCCGTTGTGGTCGTTTGCCCGCTCTTCAGGAAATTTCGGCGGCGAATCTCCACCGCAGAAACGCCCACCACCGCAGCAATGCGGTCCATGTGCCGCTCCATCGCAAATAGGCTTTGCGGGGCGCCGAATCCCCGGAACGCCCCGTGAGGAGGGGCATTTGTGGCAAAGGCCTTTCCGCGGATGCGAACGCTCGGCCAATAGTAGGGGCCGCCTGCATGAATGGTTCCGCGCGACAACACGACTGACGACAGAGTCGAATAGGCTCCACCGTCGACAACGAATTCAATTTCACCGCCGAGAATCTTTCCTTCGCGTGTAACAGCAGTCCGGTGCCGCGTTCGCGATGGATGACGTTTGGTTGTCGCGACCATATCTTCCATACGGTCATAGACTATTTTTACCGGTCTACCTGATTTCATGGCCAACAGTGCCGTGTGCCCGGCGATCATCGACGGATACTCTTCTTTTCCTCCAAACGCACCGCCGGTCTCCGTCTGCACTACGCGAACTTTGTTTTCGGGAAGGTTACACAACTTCATCAGCGCCTTGTGCACGTAATACGGACACTGCAGCGAACCCCACAGGGTGATTCCCCGTTCAGGATCGAAGACAGCAATCACTCCGTTGCTCTCGATGTAAAGTTGCTCCTGTGCGCCGGTTGTATATTCCCCTTCAACGATGTGGTCGGCGTTGGCCCAAACTGCGTCGACGTCGCCTTTTTCCACCAGATAAGTCTTGAACGTGTTGTCCTGCCCCCAGATGATCTCCGCCTGACGTTCACTCTCTTCGATCGTGAACAACGCTGGCAATGGCTCGTATTCAATCTCGATTGCGGTAACCGCTTTGTGAAGAACGTGGCGGTTCGGATGTGCTAAAAGGAGGATCGGTTCCTCCGGGTGGTTTACGGCGCCGTTTGCGAGGCATGGCTGATCGTCTGCGATGAGTGCGACGCAGTTCTGACCTGGAATGTCTTTTGCGGAAACGATGACAAACTCATCCCACGCAATGCCGGGTCTGAAAGAAATTTGCCGAATCTTGCCGCGAGGGATGCTACTCCGCACCGTGGCTCCATAAATCATTCCGGGTAGGGTGATGTCATCGATGTATTTTGCTCGTCCGGTCACCTTGTCCTGCCCCTCTTTGCGTGGGACGGACGCTCCGACAATGTGATCTGCCTTCATACTTGTGCGCGGTACTCGCGTCCCCTCGCCTCTCCCGGAAATTCACCGTCCTTAAAACTTAACTGCCCACGTAGAAAGCACCGTTTCACCACACCTCGGAGCGTTTCACCTATATACGGCGAGATGGCGTGGCGCTGATACAGCCGATTGCCGTTCACGGTGAATTCTGACTCGGGCTCAAACACGACAAAGTCTGCGTCGCAACCAGCGGCGATCCTGCCCTTGTTCACGGAGCACCCGGCCAGTTGCGCTGGATTCTCGGACATCCAACGGGCGATGTGGGCAAGCGAAAACCCGCGCAGCTGCGCTTCGGTCCACATTACTGGCAGAGCCATCGAGAGGCTTGCAATCCCTCCCCAAGCCGCCTGAAAGTTTCCCTCCTCAATCCGCTTCATGGAAGGCGGACAGGGCGAATGGTCTGACACCACCATATCAATCACGCCGTCGCGCAGCCCCTGCCACAGTTGTTCCCGATTCCCGCGCCCACGGATCGGTGGCGCACATTTGCATTGGGTCGATCCGTCCGCAATCTGTTCGGCTTCCAGATGGAGATAGTGCGGGCAGGATTCAACACTCACAGGAAGGCCTTCCGCCCGCGCTGAACACAACATCTTCAACGCCATCGCTGTCGCGAGATGTACGATATGCAATCGAAATCTAAATTCGCGGCACAAAGACAGCATTAACGCGATAGCACCCAGTTCTGCTTCATCAGGTCGCGACTGCAAGAAAGTTTCATAACGAGTCCAATCTGCATTGTGTAACCGCTTCATCGCAGCGTCGATCGGTCGCGGCAGCTCGGCATGAACGAGGAGCGGAAGTCCAGTCTTTGCCACGAGCGGCAGGGCCGTATACAAATCCTCCTCACTCACCATCGTGAATTCCTCGACCCCCGGATGAACAAGGAAACACTTGAAACCGAGCACGCCGCCTCGGGCGAGCCCCTCGAGCTCCTGCTGATTGTTCTTTACTACCCCTCCCCACAAGCCCCAGTCGGCACGGCATTTGCCCTGTGCTGCCCGCCGCTTGGCCTCTAGCGCAGGCACAGTTGTCGTCGCCGGCACGCAATTGAGTGGCATGTCCACCAACATGGTGTAGCCACCCGCCGCCGCTGCGCGCGTCGCGGTATGAAACCCTTCCCAGTCGGCCCTTCCTGGTTCGTTGATGTGAACGTGCGAATCGACCAATCCCGGCAGCAACGCCGCGTTCCCAAAATCTTCCCGAGTGGCATCTGCCGGCACCTCGTTCTGCGCAACCACGTCCCGGATTCGCTCCCCCTCTACTAGGATCGCGCCCGGCTGGACTCCGTGTGGCGTCACGATCCGGCGTGATAGAAAGGCCCGCAAACCTGCGATCTGCTCCTGAATCCCCAACTTGGACGTAAAGCCTATCCGGAAGGCTCGTCGTTTTCAATGTGAAAAGCCCGGTTGTCCGCATCGCCAGAACAGTCTTATTATTTTCAACGATCCGGCTTATACTCCCTTCTCAGCGAAACGGCTGCGGACGAGTCCATGTCGACCCATTTGCCCGGATTCGCAGGTTGCCGGCAACACATACCGCAAGCATGCAATGAGCGAAAACCACATGGACAACCCTTTCATGGCCCGCGCCATTCAACTCTCCCTCGATAATGTCCTCTCTGGCCAAGGTGGCCCTTTCGGCGCCGTCATCGTGAAAGACAGCAAAATCATTGCGGAGGGCGTCAATCGCGTCACGATCGACAACGATCCCGCCGCGCACGCTGAGATCGTCGCGATCCGCGAGGCTTGCACGCGCTTGAACTCATTCACTCTCAAGGATTGCGAAATTTACACTTCGTGCGAACCCTGCCCGATGTGTCTTGGCGCGATCTACTGGGCACACCTCAGCCGGATTCATTTCGGCAATCTTGCCGCGGATGCGTCCAAAGTCGGCTTCGACGATTCCTTCATCTACCAACAAATCGCTCTGCCATTCTCCCAGCGCAAGATCCCCATGTTGCAGATGATGCGGGAGGAAGCGCTCGCTGCCTTTCGGAGTTGGCAGGAAAAACCGAACAAGATCCCGTACTAACTGGCACCAGGCTTCGCGGTCAAATCCCTGCACAGGTGAAACCTTTTTTGCGTTAATCCTTTCTGGATTGGGCTACATGCTGCTTATACTTATATGGCAGTATGCTCGACGCCCCATCCCCATCCCGTCGAAAGCGAACTGTTGTGGTGCTTATTGCAGTCGTCCTCATTGGCACCGCTATGGGAGCATGGCTCGCTCGAAAGATGTCCCATGCGCCCATCAGTTTCAGTAGCGATATTCAGCCGATTTTGAATCAGAACTGCGTGCAGTGTCATGGCGGCGTCCGCCAGAAGAATGGCGTGTCGTTTATTTTCCGTGAGGAAGCTCTTGGCACAGGCAAGTCTGGACGGCGGACGATCGTGCCCGGTCATCCGGATGAATCGGAACTGATTCGGCGGGTAACTTCGTCTGACCCTGAGGCGCGGATGCCGTATCACTCGCCGCCTCTTTCTCCCCAACAAATCAAATTGCTTCGCCAGTGGATTAAGGAAGGGGCCAAGTGGGAGGATCATTGGGCTTTTGCGGCTCCCAAGGCGCAGCCTCTACCCGCGGTGAAGCGGTCGGACTGGATTCGTCAACCCCTGGACCGGTTCATTCTCGGTCGACTGGAGAAAGAAGGGCTGTCACCTTCACCTCAAGCCGATAAAACGGAACTGCTGCGCCGGGCTTCCTTTGACCTCACCGGACTTCCACCCACACTCGAGGAGCAGGCATCGTTTCTGGCCGATTCTTCGCCCGATGCCTATGAGAAACAGGTGGATCGAATGCTTGCTTCACCTCGCTACGGCGAGCACTGGGCGGCATTGTGGCTGGACCTAGCGCGCTATGCGGACACCAAAGGCTACGAAGCCGACCGGGAGCGGCCGGGAGTATGGCCGTATCGTGATTGGGTTATTCAAGCCTTCAATCGTAATGTACCGTACGACAAGTTCGTGATCACGCAAGTTGCGGGTGACCTGCTGCCCGATGCCACCTTTGAGGATCAGATCGCAACTTCATTTCACCGCCAGACTCCCAACAATGATGAAGGAGGGACAGACGACGAAGAGTTCCGGTTGATCGCAGCCATGGACCGTTCGGCGACCACATGGTCGGTCTTGAATGGACTGACGATAAACTGTGTGCAATGCCATTCTCACCCGTACGATCCCATTCGACACGTTGAATACTACAAATCTCTGGCCTTCTTCAATACCTCTCGCGACGCTGACCTGCCTGAGGACACTCCTGTCTTGCGTCTTCCAAAGGATAAGAAAAGATATGGAGAAGCCTGGAGCCTGCAGCAGGAGATTGCAAAGCTCAGTCATTCGGCGGTGAATTTGGGCCGGCAACTGGAGAGCCAAGCGAAGTGGATGCCGTTGCCCATCACTGCCGCCTCAGCGAATGAGGCGCTCGGGTTGGAATGGGAGGCGGCGAATTCAGGGCGAGAGCTTGCAGTTTTGGACAAAGAGACGCTGCCTCCGAAGGAGAAAAAGGACCAACGAAAGTATTTGCTCTCGACTATTGCTGAAAACAGGAAACGTTCGCGATCGCAGATGGCAAATGCGTCTATCCCTTTCGAGGTGCAAGACGGCGAGATGCGGGCTGCTGCCAATACTCCGGGAAAGTCGGTCTATGAATTAGTGGCAACGGCAGATGTGCAAACAATAACGGCTTTGCGCATCGAGGTGCTGCCCACATCCGGGGAGGCGGCCCGGCACAATCCGGAGGACGGTTTTATTGTGGATCAGGTCGAAGCCTGGGCGATCCAGCCGAACGGCCACCAGGACAAGATCCACTTCCGTTATTTCGTTCCCGACTCTGAAGACGATCTCAGGAGCGCGATTGCTCGGGCCATCCGATTTGGTCCAATGACTGAATTGGCTGGCGGTTTCGCAGCAAATCCTAATCTGTTTCGCGCGCACTGGACCATCGGACTTCCCGACAGCCCGCTAAAGCTGACCCGCGGTAGCCGGATAAAAATGCGGGTTACGCAAACACAGAACGTGAACGACAAACCCGCGCATGTAAAGCGTGCGCGTTTGTCCGCCAGTTCTGATTCGTGCTGGTCAGCGCTGATTCGAGATCAGGAATATCGCAGCAACCTGATGCGCCTTTCGACACTCACCCAGCAGTTGAAGAAAATACCGAGCGTCGAAACTCCCGTGATGGCCGAGCAACCGGACTACGAGAAGCGCGAGACCATGGAATTCGAGAGGGGAAATTTTCTGACAAAGATCGGGCCTGCCTTGACGCCGGACGTGCCCGGCCTTTTCCCGCGACTTCCGGCTAACGTTCCTCGCAATCGCTTGACACTAGCTAAGTGGTTCTTCAGTCCAGAGCAGCCGTTAACGGCGCGTACCGCTGTGAACCGATATTGGGAACAACTTTTCGGCACGGGAATTGTCGAAACCCTGGAAAATTTTGGGAGCATGGGGGAAAGGCCGAGTCATCCCGAATTGCTTGATTGGCTCGCGCTTCACTTTGAAAACGATCTTCACTGGGGCATGAAAGCTCTGTTACGCGAACTAGTGACCAGCGCAACATACCGCCAGAGCGCAAAATCTACACCGACTTTGACCGAAAGAGATCCGCGCAACCGGTTGCTGGCGCGCGGGCCACAGCAGCGGCTCTCGGCAGAGATGGTTCGCGATCAAGCTCTGATCGCCAGCGGACTTTTGAGCGACACGATGGGCGGGCCTCCGGTGATGCCTCCTCAGCCCGAGGGCGTGTGGAACTCTGTTTATAACGACAGCAAATGGGTAGACGCGAAGGGTCCAAACCGGTATCGCCGTGCAATTTACACGTACATCAAGCGGACAAGCGGCTATCCGAGTTTCCTCATCTTCGATGCCTCCGATCATGACGTGAGCCTGGCGCGACGTATACCCACCAATACACCCTTACAAGCTCTGGTCACGATGAATGATCCGGTTTATCAGGAAGCGTCGGAAGCGCTGGCTGACCGCATGCTGAAGGCTGCTGACAAAACCGATGATCGGTTAAGATACGGCGCACGCTTGGTTCTGTCGCGCGATCCGACCGATTTTGAGCTAGCAAGGCTGCGCGAGTTGTTTGAAAAAGCTCTGGTAGAGTCCGGGGCAGGAATAGTGAAAAGAGCGGCGCACAGCAAGGCAATATCTGGAAATGAAAAGCAGGCGATGACAGCGGTCGCCGGTGTTCTGTTCAATCTGGATGCGGCACTCACCCGGTGATGGTCATGTCAAATCCCAAAGTTCGACCGAAGGATCAGAGTGCGAGCGAAGCTAGCATGGAAACATGTCGCGAACTAGGGATGGCCGCGTTGCAGGCGCAAACGCGTCGTCATTTCCTGCGAACCCTGAGTGGAGGACTGGGAACGATCTTCGTGGGAACGTCACTCGCGCAATATGGCAAGCCCGGCAAAGAGTCTACCCACTCCGAATCTTCCGCGTTAGATTTTACGCGCGATCCTTCCAGTCCGCTTTCAGAACTGCCGCCGCAGTTCGCCGCCAAAGTACGGCGCGTGATCTATCTGCATATGGCTGGTGCGCCCAGCCAACTGGAGCTCTTCGAGCATAAGCCGGACTTGAAGCGATTGGACGGGCAGGATTGTCCCGCGTCCTTTCTGGCGGGCAAGCGCTTCGCATTTATCAGCGGTGTTCCGAAATTGCTGGGGTCGCAATACCCGTTTCACCAAGTCGGACAAAGTGGTCACTGGATTTCCGACCGCCTGCCTCATCTGGAACAACACCTGGACGACATTTGTTTCATCAAGTCGATGCGAACGGACCAGTTCAATCATGCACCGGCGCAGTTATTGGTGCACACCGGGAACGCGCGACTTGGATACCCCTCGTTCGGTTCCTGGGTGCTATACGGACTCGGCACAGAAAATCAGAACTTGCCCGGATTTATCGTGCTGCTTTCGGGGGGCAAATCGCCCGACGGTGGCAAGCAACTATGGAGCTCCGGCTTCCTGCCGAGCGTTTACCAAGGTGTGCAGTGTCGCTCCCACGGCGAGCCGGTGCTGTACCTCGACAATCCTCCGGGGACAAGCCGTTCGCTGCGGCGCAGTATGCTAGACGCGATCGATCAAATCAATCAACAGACTTATGCGGCGTTCGGAAACCCGGAGACAATTACGCGAATCGCGCAATACGAGATGGCGTTCCGCATGCAAATGGATGCCACCGATGCCATGGACATTCATAAAGAACCCGACTCTGTTCGCGCGATGTACGGATCGAAGCCCGGCGAGTCCAGTTTCGCCAATAACTGCCTGGTTGCGAGGCGATTGGCCGAACGTGGCGTGCGATTTATCCAGCTCTATCACTGGGGATGGGATTCTCATGGGGCAGACGCCAAAGAAGCACTGAACCTCGGTTTTGCCGATCGGTGCCGGGAAGTCGATCAACCGACGGCGGCGCTGCTGGCGGATCTGAAGGAGCGCGGCATGCTGGAGGATACGCTCGTTGTGTGGGGAGGCGAATTCGGCAGGACTCCGATGCGCGAGAATCGAAATGGCCAGGAGATGAAGTATGTGGGAAGGGATCACAATCCGGGCGCATTCACGATCTGGCTGGCAGGCGGAGGCGTCAAGTCCGGAATTACGCACGGACAAACGGACGAGATGGGATACGAAATCGTGAAGGATCCGGTCGAGATCCGCGATCTGCATGCGACGATGCTGTACTTACTAGGCTTCGACCATCACAAACTCAACTATTCTTTTCAGGGGCTGGAACAGAAATTGACGAGCGTGAAACCAGCACGCATTGTAGCGGAAATTTTGGCGTGAGCGGTTCCCCCATCTCTGATCACGAAATCGCTGAAGGGCGACCTTTGCTCATGACAGCGTCGGGCAGTCGCATCCTCAGGGAATTCCGTTTCGGCCTATTGCTGCTGCTTCCTATTTTTGTAGTGATGGCGCTGTTGGTGTTTTTCCCGCCCGATGGGAACGAACATGCGGAATGGATGCAATTCATCGGGCGCTTTCATCCTCTGGCCGTCCACTTTCCGATCGCTCTGGTTCTTCTCGTCCCAATTGTGGAGCTGGCGGGCCGAAGCTCCCGTCTTTCTTATCTACGGCTTTCGACCAGCTTCCTACTGGGGCTGGCAACCCTCTCAGCAACTGCGGCTGCCATTCTGGGCTGGTGCCTTGGACGCAGTGGCGGATACTCCGGCCCGCTGGTGACGCAGCACATGTGGGGCGGGATTCTGCTGACATTTACGTGCTGGCTCTGCTGGGTGCTGAGGGCGAGATTCAGTCAGCCCGGAACGTTGTTCGGAATTCCACTTGCGATGGCGGTTGTGCTGGTCACATGGACGGGATATCGCGGTGGTCAATTGTCGCTGGGCGCAGATCACCTCACAGAGCACATGCCTGCGCGGTTGCGTCATGTCCTGGGCGTGACGCGTAACGGTACGGTTTTGTCCAGGGCGGATCCGAACACATTCTATGGGGCGCAGGTTCAGCCCATTTTTGCAGCTCGATGTGTCAGCTGCCACGGGCCTGACAAGCACAAAGCGAATCTTCGACTCGATACGTACCAAGGAGTCATTCGTGGCGGGAAGGACGGGCCAGTCGTTCAGGCGGGGAACACTCAAGGCAGCGATCTATTTCGTCGAGTCACCCTCCCCGCCAACCACGATGACTTCATGCCCAAAGGCGGAAAGAAAGCGTTGTCGTCCGACGAAGTGAAGTTAATCGAACTCTGGATCGCGGCAGGCGCATCAGAAACGCTCGCGAAAGACGCAATAAAGAACGCGCCCGCGGTTTCTGCAGCGCCAGTAGTTGCCGAAGTAACGTTTCAGGAAGTCGACCCAGCCACAGTCACCAGCGGACGTGCAGGCATTGCGCCAGCAGTCGCCCAGCTGCAAAAGCGATTTCCCAATATATTGGATTACGAGTCGCGAGGCTCTGCAGACCTGCGGTTGAATGCATCGATTCTTGGGACAAGGTTCGGAGACAAAGATCTGGCAGACTTTGCACCCGTCGTTGGGCGCATTACGGAGGCTGATTTCTCCCGCACGGGTATTACCGACCAGTCTGCAAGCACAATCGCGGCCATGAAACGCCTGCGCGTTCTGCGCCTCACGAACACCGGAATTACCGATGCTACATTGCTACGGCTGGGCGGCTTAGCTCAACTGGAATCACTCAATTTATTTGGTACGACCGTCACACCTGCAGCCTTGCCAGCGATCTCGAGATTACCGAAGCTTGCGCATCTGTACGCCGGGCAAACGTCAATTCCCCAGGCAACCCCGCTGCCCGAGGCGCTGGCAGGCAAGATAGTGTTCTGAGGCATGTATTTCAGCGTGCCTCGAACAGATACAGCCGCTTCAGCCCGGGCTTGGATTGCAGTTCGGCGGACGCGCTGGGTGTGACTTCTGTATGAGTAAGATTGAGCGACTCCAACTTCTCAAGCTTCATGAGGTCTTTGACCCCGACCGAAGTCACCGCGGTGCCGGATAAATCAAGAAATCTCAGGTTAGAGAAGGCTGCGATTGACTGCATGCCTTTGTCGGTCACCTTGGTGCGGGCCAATTCCGCATCCACGATCAAGTTCCCGACCGGAGCGAGTTGAGCCAGGGTTGCGTCGGTGCAACGTTCAGGCGCGCTGACGGTGCGAAGAATCAATCCGTCGGTAGGATTTTGCGAACGCGGAACCATGCGTATCCCCAGAGATGCTTCCAGCTCTGTAATTATCTTCCACTGGGGGCGATAGTCAGCCGTCAACGGTGCTGCGACTGTTTTCTCGTCTGGAGATTGCGGCAATCCTCGTGTTGCTTCTTCGGAGATGCGGATAGTGGCTCCAGCCGCAATCCAAACTTCTATGATCTTTGTTTCTCCCGGGCTCAACGAGGGCTTGCCTTCCGCCGGCATGAAGTCTTTGCTATCCAGCGGTAGCTTTATGCGTCGATACATTTCGCTTTTGCCCAACTCTCCCGGGGAAACCACCGGGCCATCCTTGCCGCCGAGCATTACGTGTTCGTAACTGTCGAGTCGCAGCTTGCCTTTGAACTTTTCGTCATTGTGGCAAAGAATGCATTTCTGGTCGAAGATTGGCTGCACCCGCACAGCGTAAAAACTGGTGGGGTCGATTGGGACTTTTCGCTCTACGCCAAACCAGCGACGTAGCGGTTGAGGCATGCGCTCGGTCAGGAAGGTGCGGCCATGTGTCAATTTTCCGCCCTGATCGCTCGTCCAGATCAGCAAGCCAATCGTCACGACTAGAGCGGCGGCAAAAGCCCTCCGGTTCCATCCATACAGACTCCAGCATGCAACACACGCTGCAGCGAGAGATACGCCGCCCCACATATGTCGGATCACCAATGACCCTTCAAAGCCACCGCTCCAAGCCAAAAGCCATCCGAACAGGGCAGCTACGATCGCCGCCGCGACCGCCAGCCCTAGGACGAACCCTGCGGCCTGGCGCAGGTGTTCTTGAATGACACCTGCGCACTCAAGTATCGGGACGAGCAGGAGCAAGGCAATTGGAATATGCACAATAAGAGGATGGAATCGGCCGAGGAATTGGGCGAATTCGGCGCGCTCTTGGCCATCCGGAGGAGCGTAGAGCAATAACATCACCAGCAGAAAAATCGAAGTAAGACCTGCAACCAGCGTCCACGCGCGGACTCGAAGTGGCATTCTGATCCCGTTAGGCCTTGCGCAGAAGTGTGATTCGCCCAATCGGCAACCACTCGGCGACAAGAATGTCGCCATTGTGAAGAAAGATGGCATCATGCGGCGTGATGAACTTTCCAGCGGTAAACTGCGAACGCGCCTGGCTCCGTCGAGATCCTACATCGCCGTTTTCCGCTTTGCCGTCGCCCAGTTGCGCAACCACGTTGTATTCTCGATCAAGAATGCACACCTGACTGTCCAGATCGGGGCACACCATCCACTCGCCCTGAGTATGGAAGTTGCAGGGCATACGAAGATGTGCCTCGTCTTTGATCGTTTTCAAATGATTGCCCTCGAGGGTGAAAGTCTGAATGCGCCGGTTTCCGCGATCGGCCACTACCAGAAGAGGAGTCTCGCCACGTGGATCGACCCATTGTCCATGCGGATTGTCGAGTTCGCCGTCGTCGTGTCCGGGCCTGGCAATCTCACCTAGAAACTTGCCGCTGAGAGAATAACGCAGCATGTGGTTTGACCCGTACCCGTCACCGACGTAGAAGTCGCCATTGGGAGAGAACGCAACGTTGGTGGGTACGAAGTCGATGGGTCGGTCCGCGTAACTCGCATCTTCCCGCGGGTAGCCGTGTACCCAGATTTCTTCGCCCGCAAGCGTGGTCTTTACTACCCGGCAGCGGTTGATGTCGCAGTGGTAGAGAAACTCATCTTTCCCTTCGCGACGAAGTTTCAGCCCATGCGCTCCTCCCCGAAATCCTTCGCCAAAAGCCCGTAGGAACCGGCCTTTTTCGTCGAAGACTACGATCGCCTCGCCGCGCATGCTCGATTTGTGGACGGTATGCCCGACATAGATATTCCCCTGCTCATCCTGGCAAAGGCCGTGCGTATCTCCCCACACGAGGCCCGCGGGCGGTATTAGCCAATCATGCACGCACTCGTAAGTGTGGGCTCCAGAGCTTACTACCGGCGGTCGTGCGCCAGATTTGTCGGAAGCCCGCACGTGGAAGGCGGACGGGAAAGTCGTTGCCAATGCCGCAGCAGAGCATGTAGTCAGGAACGATCGGCGAGTTTGTTTGTTGATAGCCACGTGCCCTCCTCAGCTCAACAGACCAGTCACTACTTTTGCAGGAATGACTCCAGTGAATTTCTGGTCAAGTCCTTGAAACTTGAACGTGAGCTTCTCATGGTCAATGCCCAGCAGGTGAAGAAGGGTGGCATTGAAATCGCGCACGTGTACGGGATCGCGAACGATGTTGTAGCAAAAGTCGTCCGTCTCACCATACGCAATTCCGGTCTTTACGCTACCGCCTGCCAACCACATGGTGAAGCAGCGGGGATGATGATCGCGACCGTAATTCGTTTTTGAGAGGCCACCCTGACTGTAAACGGTGCGGCCAAATTCTCCGCCCCATATTACGAGAGTGTCGTCAAGCATGCCTCTGCGTTTCAAGTCGGTGACCAGCGCATAGGAGCCACGATCGGTGGCCGCGCAAAGCTTCGGGAGCATGCCGACCACGTCGCCGTGGACATCCCAGCCGCGTTGATAAATCTGGGTAAACCGCACCCCCCGTTCCGCCATGCGGCGCGCCAGCAGGCAGTTATAAGCGAAAGTCCCGGGCTTTTTTGCGTCTTCACCGTAGAGGGTCCAGGTGGTGGCGGGTTCGTCGCGCATGTCGGTCAACTCGGGAATCGAAGTCTGCATGCGAAACGCCATCTCATATTCCTGGATGCGAGCGTGAGTCTCGGGATCTCCCAAATCCTCGTACGTCATCTGGTTGATGGCATTGACGCTATCAACAAGTGTGCGCCGCGTCTCTTTTGTCATGCCCTGTGGATTGTCGAGGTATAACACCGGTGCGCCCTCGGAGCGGAAGGCCACGCCAGAATACTCGTTTGAGAGGAATCCGCTGCTCCACAATTTTGGAGAAATGGGCTGCTGATTGGAATGCGGAATCAATGCCGAGTTGAGCACCACAAAAGTTGGCAGGTTCTCATTCATACTTCCCAGGCCGTATGAGAGCCAGGCACCGAGAGAAGGCTTCCCAGGAACCATGTTGCCGGTATTCATTAGCAGGATTGCGGGCTCGTGGTTGATCGCCTCTGTGTGCAATGAGTACACCAGCGCGATGTCGTCCACCAGTTTGCCAGTCCAGGGAAGCAGGTCGCCCACCCATCGTCCGGATTTACCCTGCTGCGCGAACTTCCAATGAGACGGTGCGATCGGGAAACGCGCTTGTCCGGCAGTCATCCCAGTCAGAGGCTGGTTTCCGCGAACGGAATCAGGCAGGTCTTTGTCGTAGAGAGATGCCAGTCCCGGCTTGTAGTCCCACATGTCCATCTGCGGAGGAGCCCCGGACATAAAGAGGTAGATGCACCTCTTCGCTGAGGGCGGGAAATTCGGCAAACGCAATGATTCAGGCCCGGGCAACCCATCCGATGCGCGCGCTACACCCTTGAGTAATCCGTCGCCCATCAGGACAGCCAAGCCGGCCCATCCCAGCGCTTTCCCCATCCGGCCCAGAAAGTGGCGGCGGCTCTCCAGTCGCAGCCATTCGACGCGCAACGCCTTTGGGATCGGCAGGTCGTAAACTGACGGCCCCTCTCCATACTGGTCGCAACACAAGTGTTCGATCTGAGATTTTTGTGATTTCATTTGTTCATCACCGCATCCAGATTCAGGGCTGTGCTCGAAACCAGCATCCAGGCCGCAAGTTCTGGTGCTGGGATCGCTTTGTCCACCTTGCTTTCTCCTACATTCAAGAACCGAGCGGCGGCCGATGGGTCCTTAGAGTAAGTCGAGCGGAATTTCGTTAACGCATTTTCCAGCACTAACTTTTCTTTGGAACTCCAGTCTCGTGACAGTAAGATTCGCCCAAGGTAATCCAGCCGAGTGTCGACGTTGGACGATTCGTGAATCAATCGCTCCGCAAGTTTGCGCGAAGCCTCCAGTCGCAACGTTTCGTTCATTGTCACCAACGCCTGCAGAGGCGTATCCGTGCGCTGGCGGCGCGTGCAGGCAGCATCGCGCATCGGTGAATCGAAGGTGTCCATGTCAGGCATTGTGGCCATACGTTTCCAGAAGGTGTAAAGACTCCTCCGGTAGAGCGCATCTCCGTGATCCTGCACATATTTTCGAGTATTGCTGGCGTCGTGGCTTCCGTCCCAGATTCCCGGTGGTTGATACGGTTTTACGCTTGGGCCACCGATTTTTTCCACTAAAAGTCCACTCGCTGCCAGCACAGTGTCCCGCAGCATCTCGCTATCCATGCGGAAGCGCGGCCCACGGGCCAGCAGCCGGTTCTTGGGATCCTTTTCA
Organism: uncultured Acidobacteriota bacterium; assembly: GCA_963836945.1. Lineage (GTDB taxonomy): Bacteria > Acidobacteriota > Terriglobia > Terriglobales > Acidobacteriaceae > Sulfotelmatobacter. The sequence continues at coordinate 465,306 of CAWILL010000006.1, read as the reverse complement.
GCAAGTTCGGGAGAGACGCGCGCGGACTGGCGATAAGTTGAGGACATGACAAGTTGCTTGTAGAAGCGCTTAACATCCCAGCCGCTGTCCCGGAAATCCACGGCTAACCGGTCAAGCAGTTCTGGATGACTTGGCCGCGCGCCCATGACGCCGAAATCCTCAGTGGTTTCGACGATGCCGGTTCCAAATATTTCCTGCCACATACGGTTGACCGTAACCCGTGCGGTCAAGGGATTGGCGGCACTCACCGTCCATTCTGCCAGCCCAAGGCGGTCCGGTTCAGCACTGGCAGGAAGCGGCGGCAGAAAGTGCGGCACTCCTGGCCGAACGCGCTCGGTACGAGCGTCGTAAACTCCGCGAGTCAGCATATCGGCATACGCTAGTCCCGGAGCTTCCTCGCTGACCAGCGTAATGTTGCCATCTTTGGAAAGCCTGTCCAGTTCCTGGTTCAGTTCCGCAATTTTCACGTTCAGGGCGGGCACGGCCTCGTCGCGCTGAGCAAAATAGAAGTCGCTTACGACTTTGAATTCATCTTCTGACCATTGGGAAAGCGGTTTTTGCACGATTTCCGAAACGTAGTCCTCGAAAGGCACGCGCGCGGCCTCATCCGCCGCGAGTTCGCGAGAGTAAAAGCGAAAATCCTGGAATGCAGACTGCCTCAGAGGGTCTGCATCGGGCGACATTCGCCCGAAGGTCAGCGGCGATGAGGTCCGGACCGTGCCGTCGAGTTTATCTTTGACGACCTGCAACTCCGCTGGTTTCCCATCCACATAGAGCTTCATCCCATCGGCTTTTCCTGAACCGGAGTAGGTCGCAACGATATGATTCCAGCGTCCTTGAATCAAAACTGTCTCTTTCGTCTCGATCGTGGCCGCATTCTGCGGACCCTGGTGCGTGAGCGCAAATGACAACTTTCGCTTGTTGATACGAAGCTTCCAGCCGCGACCTCCCTCCTCGGCATTGGCACGCGCCAGAATCACACCGTCCGGCTTCTTGGTGTCTTTCGATTCCAGCGGATGCAGGTCCGGACGCAGCCAGAAAGCCACGGTAAACGGCTGGTCCCGCTCGATGTCGCCAACGTCCGGCAAATCGAGGCGGGTGCTGATATCCATTCTCATGTAAGGCCAGAGCCAGATTCCCTCGCCCCAGATCACCGGGCTCTCAGTCGCAGTGGCGCTTGTCGTTCTACCCGCCGGCGCCGAATTGCCAAAAGTCACACCCTTCTGTTCGTCGAAGCGGAAACGCGCCTGCAATCCTGTCGTACTTACGGCCTGCGCCGGCGACTGGGTGTCCTTAAGCCAGGCAGGCACCAGTTCACGGGCTCGCGAACGCCGTTGGCGAATCTGGTTTTCCAGTTCCGAACGCTTCGCCAGAACTTGTTCGTACGATGCCCGATTGTTTTCCTTCGGCACACGGATGTAGGGAGGCCAATCCTCACGATCGTCATTGGAGGGATTTTCTGTCAGGTTGTTAAAAAAAGCGGTGAGCTGGTAGAAATCCTTGCGCGTAATCGGATCGAACTTGTGGTCGTGACAAACGGCGCAGCCCGTCGTGAGGCCGAGGAATGCAGCACCGAACGCCTCTGTCCGTTCACGCTTGTTGTTAACTCGGAGTTCTTCGATGAGAGTACCGCCTTCGCCGGAACTGATGCCGGCGCGCAAAAATGCCGAGGCGATCAGTGTATCCAGCGTCTTCTTCGGCAGCAGATCTCCCGCGATCTGTTCTTTCACAAACTGGTCAAAGGGTTTGTTCTGATTAAAGGAATTGATGACGTAATCGCGGTACGGCCAGATGCTGCGGAAATTATCCAGGTGTAGACCGTGAGTATCTCCGTATCGCGCGACATCGAGCCAGTAGTGCGCGCGATGCTCGCCATAACGCGGACTAGCCAGCAACCGATCGACAACCTTTTCATACGCACTGGGCGATCCGTCTGCCAGAAATGCCCCAACCTCATCTGGAGTGGGCGGCAAGCCGGTCAGGTCATAGGTTACGCGCCGAATGAGCGTCTGCTTGTCTGCCTCCTCCGAAGGTTTCAGACCTTCTTTCTCGAGTCGGCTAAGAATGAATTGATCGATTGGATTCCGCGCCCAGCCATGGTCCTTTGTAGGCGGAAGCACCGGACGCTTGGGCGCAATGAAAGACCAGTGTTCCTCGTAGACCGCGCCCTCTTTTACCCACCTCCGGAGCAGAGCAATCTGCCCGGGCTTAAGAGTATGGCGCGCCTCCGCAGGCGGCATTCTCTGTTTCGGGTCTTGAGACTCAATTCGCTGCACCAGGGGACTCTTGTCCGGATTTCCACGAATGATCGCCGGGCCATACTTTTCGTGCGCGACAAAAGCAAACTCGCTTCGATCCAAGCGCAGCCCCGCCTTCCGAGCGCCGGGATCAGGACCGTGGCATGCATAGCAGTTTTCGGAAAGGATCGGTTGGATCGTCTGGTTGAACGACAGTCTTCCGGCATTCGACCCTCCCGCGTGGCGAGCACTCCACCAAATGGCGATCCCGAAGAAGAGGCCCGCGAAAACCGTGAATACAACCCTGCGGAATCGCTTATCTCCAATAAGGTGCCGTCCCGGCGATGCCTGAGTTCCGAGTTCGTTCGTATCCATTGTGACGCCGCTATTCCGCATCCCGTCGCGCAAGATGGACCTTCCGGAAGGAGCAAGAAAATCGCCGAAACACTTGGTGCGCACGAGAAATAGATTGTCAACTAGTTTAAATCGCGCATCCTCTACTTGCCGAGATTTAGAATCCCCTCACTCGGCTGTGACCTGATTGGACCCTTGGGAAATCATACTCTGGGTTGAGTTCAGAAAAGCATTCGGGTCGGCTTGGATGGACAATCTTTACCACGGATACCTCAAGGCCTCCGCCCCGACCATTACTTTCAAACACTGCGCTGCAAACCTTTAACAGCTCGGACACTCCTCCAGCCTCTCAGCGGCGATACGCCTAAGAGCTGAACTAAGGAGAAATGATCTGCATGCTGCCTTGGTTCTTGTCGGATGCTCAAAATGCCGCGATATTTACTTTCTTGGCCGGAATCTCGTTTCTTGACTTCAAAAACTGCACCGATCGTCTTTACAGTCAGCTGAGTCAGTTAGCAAAGCGCTCGCGGACCTTGGCTCTCCAACTCGATCTTCGTCACGAAAATGAAGTACGCTCGTTCTGCGAAGTCTTGAAGTTCAGGGTACTAACTTTGGGCGTCATCGACACCTCCGATGTCCCGAATGCCTCGGAAACTGGCACGAGCGTCACCGCGCAGTACGTCAAGTTGATCTCGCAGTGCGCCCCAGACGACGCCATTTTTCTGAACACCGCACCCAGAGGCGGGCACGGCGTCCACTGGAGCTACTTCGCCTTCACCAACTGAAAAATTCGCGGCCGCGACCCCGACACCATCAAGCGATGGTACGAAATCGAAATGAAGAAAATTAGCTCCAGCGACCAGTTGCAAAGTCTGCTGGACGATCCCGACGCCACTAACCGTTGAAGCGACGAACGGGCATCAATCAGCACGGCAGCATCATTGCCATCCGTCGTATGGGCGGATGAATTCGGCCAGAATGGCGTAGTCCGATGTAGGAGGATGTCGGTCAGTCAGAATCCGCGCCGCTGTGCTCCCAGCAGTTGGAAGGAATTTTCCAGGCAGGCGTTAGTGTAAAGCTCACTGACCGTTCCACCGTTCCGCCGGTAGCAATCACGCAGTGCTTCCAGAGCGACCTCCGGCCCGACCTTGTTGCGGTCCTTGCAACAATCGGCTACGGTTTTCGCTCCATGCCTGACTAAGCGGCCGCAGATGAAATCTCTGGAGTCGAACTCAAATCCTCCTTCGAGGATGTCTCCGAAAGAGGCAGACACGCAACTATTCTTGTACCCGTACTGGCGGGAGTTGATCTCCAAAGTTCCACCGAGTTGTCTGACCCTTTCTTTCATTCCCGTGATTCCCACTCCAGGAGTACCAACCGACGTCATGCGATCCAGTTTCTCAGATGGAATACCCTTGCCCTTGTCTTCCACCTCAATCACAACCTCATGTTTAGAGCGATGAAGCCGAATCTTCGCCGTCGCACTTCCAGAATGCCGGTGAATGTTGGTGAGGCATTCCTGCACAAGCCGAAAAACTGCAGTTTCCATCTCGCGCGGCACCCGGCCGAAATCATCAGGACAGTCAAGATCAACGGCAATCTTGCTCCGCTGCGCAAACCCATCGGCATACCAGCCGAGCGCCGAAGATAACCCAGCTTCATCGAGCAATGGAGGGTGGAGCAAATGAGAAATCGTGCGGACTTCCTTGCACATCTCCTGAACCAGATCTTCGCTGTCCGTGAGCGTGGCCGTGGCTTTCGCCAGGCGATCGATATCCGCTCGCACCCCCGACAAATTCATCGAAAGGGCTGCCAACATCTGCCCGATACTGTCGTGCAGTTCACGAGCGATGCGACGCCTTTCCTCATCTTGCAATTCGAGCAAACGAGTAGTGAGCCTGCGTAATTTGTGGTTCGCGGCGTCGAGTTCCGCTGTTCGTTCCTGGACCCGATTTTCGAGTTCGCCTTGTGCATTTCGTAGCCTTTCGGTGTCGCGACGACGCACTTCTCCCAAGGCTACGATGAGAGTGGAAGCGAACAGAAACGCAAGCGCACTGATCAACTGCGGCAGGTTTGGGATAACCGCCGAGTGCTTAGGAATCGGCCAGTACATCATTCGAGCCACGACGAGGATGATGGTCAGAATAGATGGCCCGACGCCGCAATACCAAGCCACAAAAGAAACCACTGGGATAAGAACGATGTACGTGACGTTGTCGCTGACAAAGGGATTCAGCAAGCGGCAAGCCAAGAGCGGGGGCAATGTCACGGCGATCGCGAGGACGTAACGGATCACAGCACTTCGCGAAGTTCGTACAGGGAGCGCAACTCCGGTCGGCATAGTCCTACCTTCGTGCTTCATACTTAAGCACAGGATTACAAGAGAAAAGAGCAGAACGAAGTAGGCCAATGCGATGATAACAGGCCGCAATCATCGCGCCAACAGTGTTCTCGTGGCCGTCGTGAAGTTTAGAACACTGCCTGTTCTCCTCCCAGGTTGCCGGACAACATCTTCAGCGCCTGACCGGTCTATCAAACGTTGGGCCTACCCCATTCGGTTCCATTTTGACTTGGGCATCTGTTCGGAGACAGCCCAGGTGAACCCTCTTCCCGCTCTCGCGCGTGACGATATAGAGTTGCTCCCGGGTAATGGGGCCGCTTGCAGAAAACGCAAAGAGGAGCAACGGCACTCTCCAGTTTCGCCCACCGCGATTGGCGTTCCACTAGTCCAGGCGAACTCGACTGGCGCATAACTCTTTAATGTCGGACACGGACCTTATTGCGTCGATTTTTCTCGAGAACGATGCTCTAGAAACTCTCTAGCGCCTTGGACTTGAGCAGCGGCAACCATTCTCATGTACTCGATGTGCTGCCCGAGAAGGGTTCTCAACTCACCAGGATCAGCCACGCATCATCGTCTTTGGTATTCTTGCTAGCCCACGGCGCCGTGACTTCCCACATTGGCGCGCGCGCCCTTGCCTAATCAAAGCACCACGCTATGAGACTTTTTCTGAAGGAGCAGCGAGCAGAAGCTAGATGTTCTTTGGAGTTTTGTCTCCTAAGGGATAAACGATGAAAAATGCTGCTGCCGCGCCGGTTAACATACCCAGCGCCGCAGTACCCAGATTCTCGTAAGTGCACGAAAACACAATTCCGGCAATATTGATCGAATGGAGAGAGCCCCTAACCAACGCCTCCCTCGCATCCACACCGGATCGGAGTAAGCTCGGAACGACACTCCCTGCGACGAACAAAGTGATGGCCAACTCGACTAGCAGTAGAAACAGGAACGGAGCGTTTTGCTTACTGAAGTGAACTCTCTTCACATGCAAAACGATTCCCTTGAGAAGCCCCACTCTCGCGACGCCCTTGAAATCTGTATCGAAGTGCTTTGCGATGTCCAATTGCTTCACCGGGCCGATCCGGCTCGCAAATTCGATCGTTTCTTGTATCGCAGAGTGCGTCATAATCTTCTCCTCGGTCGCGACCTTTCGTCCTTTTGCTGGCCCCTAGCGCTGACGTAAACGAGCAAAACTCGAATTCCACAAAGACTCCACCGGGTGTCCGACAAAGGGTCCTCGACGCACCCACAGTAGAGGGTGTTCGTGGGTGTAACAATTGGGATTGTCCTTGATTCGCTGAATAACGGTTCCCGATAGCGGATTGAGGTAAACGCCCTAATTTAAGCTCGGGTTTGTGCGTGGTGCGTTTTGAGTTTGCCTCGACTGAGAGTCGCTGCTTGTTGCCTTGCAACGGACGTCCTCAGAGTGGCTTGTCTTGACCAAACATCCTCATCTGGAAGAAGCGACGAGACGGGATCAGGAGAAATCAGTGTTTGACTTACGGACGGATGAGGCCAAGGCGAATGGCAAAGCGCACCAATCCGGCAGTTTCATGAATATCCAGCTTGCTCATCAGATTTGTTCTGTGCGCAGAGGCTGTTTTCACGCTAATCCCCAAAACCGAAGCGGCTTCCTTGGTTGACTTGCCCTCAGCGACCAATTGAAGCACCTGGCGTTCGCGAGGGCTGATGGGCACGGCCTCAGGCTGAGCACCGCCGCGGTAAGCCTCGATCACCGTACGGGAAACCTCCGGACTGAGATAAGTTGTTCCGCGGAGGACTTGGGAGATAGCATCGACCAATTCTTTGGTGCCTTTAGTTTTCAGGATGTACCCGGAAGCACCTGCTTTCAAGGCCTCCAGTATGTATTGATCTTCCATGTACATCGTGAGCAGGATTGTTTTCGTCCCACGCGAGATTGCGGTGATCTGTCGACTGGCCTCGATTCCACTGAGCAGCGGCATCGAGAGATCCAGAACAGCGACTTGAGGCCGCAGTTTTTCGGCGAGGCGGACCGCCTCCAGCCCATCAGACGCCTCTCCGACAACGCGGAATCCGTGGCGTTCCAGAAGGGCACGAAATCCTTCTCTAACGATCTCATGGTCATCCGCGAGAATGATTTCTACTGGCATATCTAAGTATTGAGCGGCACCTGAATGCATAATTCGGTTCCTAGACCGGGAGCAGACTTAAGTTCCAGGGATCCCGCCACAGCCTTGATACGCTCCCTTATTCCGAGCAGACCCAGCCCATGTCGTGGCTCTTCCCCGGAAAGGGGTTGGATCTCAAAACCGACACCATCATCCTTTACGGAACAAACGATCATAGCTTTCTTCTCGCATTCCTGCCGCTGAACTTGAACGGTGACAATCGAGGCCTTCGCGTGTTTCGTCACGTTGGTCAGCGCCTCTTGGACGCTGCGATATAGAGTAATCTCAACCAGCGGCGAGAGTCGTCCGGGAGTCGAGCCTTGTACGACAACTTCGATCCCTGATCTTTGCGTAACTCCCTGCGCCAGAAACTGGAGAGCGGGTACTAGTCCAAGGAGGTCTAGCATCGGGGGTCTCAGTTCGTGCGAAAGTCGGCGCAACTGCCCTTCCACTTCCGCGAGCCGGAATCTGACATCTTCGATCAGGGCGTGTGAACTGAGGGGCAGGACGTCAGACAAGCGTTCCAGCGCAAAGTGCACACTCGTCAAGAGCTGCCCCGCCTCATCATGAAGAGCGTGAGCGATGCGTTTGGCCTCCGCTTCCATCCCCTCATTCAATTGCCGCATCGCGGCCTGAGCTTCGTGGTGGCCCCGGTAGGTCATCTCAAACGGCGACAGGCTTTCGACGAAAAAACTCCCGGCCACCCCCACCTTACGCACACACTCAAAGGGGGTCTTCGTGCTCCGTAGGACTGCCGTCAGAGCCTGATGGTAGATGCCCGCCACATCAACCATTGCGGCCCCCTGGTCTAACGCCCTCCGGCCAAGTTCGTAGGCGAGTTCCAGACCCTCCTCGCGAGGCTTCTTAATGTATTCGTGCATAGCTGCATGATAAGCACGCAGCAGGGATCGGGAACGGTCTTTGACAGCCAATGCCATCCTCATTTGGACTTTCCTACAAATCTCGCAACTACCACCAGAGCATCATCCGAGTCTTTTCCATGCTCGGAGAGCACGCGATCTGCAATCTTCTGTGGCGATTGGACAACATTCACTTCTTCATGGAAATCGCTGGCCACACCGTCGGTCGCGAAGGTCAAAGTATCCCCGGCCTCCACCGGCACTACGAAGGCGCGCAGCTCGGATATGTGCCCCCCGATGAAGCCTCTTGTGAGCAGGAGAAACTCTTTTGCCGGCGCGGTTTCGTTTTTCGCACGCACCAACACGCCCTCCACATTGCCTATTCCAAGCCAGGTCATGGTGGAGTCGATGACGTTGAAAGATGCGATGCTCACAGCGACGCCGCGGGTACCAGCCAACCCGGCTTGGCAACGATCTACCAATGAGAGGACTGATTCGCCAGCGTGTTGTTTAAGGGTCGTCACGACAGTTTTGGCCGCCTCCGCGGCCTCCAATCCGTGTCCCAGCCCATCGACAACGGCAATCAGCATGCCCTCACGAAACGGCTGAATCAGATGCTCGTCACCTGATGTGCGCTCCCCTCGTAGAGGCCGCGCAGCGACACCACAATCCAACAGGTTTTCTCTCAATCCTTCCATTTCGTGATACGGACAGTTGTGCCTTGCCCCAGCTTGGACTGGATATCGAACTCGTCCATCAAACGTCGCACTCCCGGAAGGCCCAGTCCCAGCCCGCCGGCAGTGGAAAAGCCGATTTGCAGTGCCTGTTCGATATCCCGGATTCCCGGCCCACTGTCCTGTGCAACGATCTGAATGCCCCGTCGCGTCGAGTTCGTAGCGGGTCGAATCACAATTTCACCGCTCCTCGCATAACGAACGATGTTCCGAGCCAGTTCCGAGATTGCAGTGGCGATGAGGGCGAGTTCTGTGAACACAAATCCGGCATCCTCGGCTACTCTCCGGCCCGCTTGACGCGCCTTGACAATATCAACGTCGCCGTTGATCGGGACTCGCACCGCATCCGCTGGAGTGGGTGACATTGCCGAGACTGGCGCAAGCTTCGCCGATTGAGAGTTCTTGCGCATTAGGGAAAATCTCCGTCCCCCTTTGCAGGACATCAGGTTTGTCAAAGTCCACCATCCCAGTCGCCAACCGTGAAATCACGGGCAGCGGCACTTTAAGATGCCATCAAAGAAAACGTGGTTAGCCTTTTCCGGTGGTTCGGTTCGGCGATTGGTCCGTTGTGTCATTAAGTCCTAAACTCTCCCGCTTGAGGATACGAAGATTCGCCAGAGCATCTTCGATCGCGTACCGTTCAGAAAGACGGTCGGGGGTTGGTGACAGAGCCTGCAGGCGCAGTAAAATCGCAGCCTCAGCCGCAGCTAAGCGCTCTTGCAAAATGTCCATGTCGACTTCAACCAGCGCATCTCGGTAAAGCCGCTGCCACTCTGGTCCTTCAAGGGTTTCCATAACAGGGTTTCCCATGCTCTGACTTTCCGTAATCTGGATCTCCATTTCAGACTCTTTCTGCACAAGTGCAAGTGCGGGCTTGGCATAACTGCAGGGCTGACCACACCTGATTTTTATCGCTTCCCGCCTGACGCTGAACCAAGGACGTCATGCAATGAAATCGTGATGGGCTTGTCATTTGCTCCATGGAACACCAACTCAAGGTCACCGGTACCTTCTATCTCTTCGCGGAATTCTCCGTATTCGTTGGTCGTCGCTCGGATAACACGACCGCGCAAGTTGGAAAGCATCAACGGCACATGAGATCCCACGACCTCAGGGTCGCGCAAGTCCAGCAATTGTCCGGTAACGACTACGCTTCCGCCACCACCCTGGGCTTCGATCTGCAGATCAACTTGAAAGGGATCCGCACGGTAGAGCATTCGTCTGGTACCGGCGCCCACCGATCGAACTCCCTCCAAAGCTGGCTGCAAGAGACTGTCAAAGAGGACTTCGATCACACCGCTTGCCTTGCGCACCCGTGCCCATGGAGATCCGGCGAACGACACCTTAGCGATTCGAACAGCCTCGTTCGGTGGCTGGTGGCTCGCTTCTGCCGCTGCCATCCGCCGGATACGATGCCATCGGGACATCGTTTTCATGCAGCGCTCGCAGCCGCACTCCAGATGCCTTTCCAGTGCTAATTTCTGACTGGGCGACAGAACCTGGTTTACGAGATCGATCCCCTCCTCAGTCGTAAGGTGTTTCATTGCTCACTCTCCACTGGATGTTCCGGAAGCTATGCCGCCCCGGCGACTGGCGGAGCTAAGTCCCGTCTATTGAATAAGGGACATCTGGCCTCCGAAAGATATAGGGCGGCGAAAAAAAATTTGCAGAATTCCACGTCAATGCGGGAACGGAGGCGCGCAGGTAGGCTAATCGATTGTTCTTGCAGTGATTTTTCCGACAAGCACGAACGGGGCCCAGAAGTAGGGATGAGGATTTTCCCGCCTTAGGATCCGCATCGCCCCTCGCAGAGAGACTGCTGCATCACCGTTTTGGATATAACTCCTGTAAAACTCTTGCATAAGCTCCGCTGTGCTGCGGTCGTGAACATCCCAGAGAGAAAGAAGCAAAGTCGTCGCACCAGCGTAGAACAGCCCGCGCTGCAAGCCAAGCAACTCATCGCCTGCAGCCACAAAATTCATCCCGGTAGCGCAACCGCTTAGGGTCACAAGTTTTGCGTTCAGTCGCAATTGATACAGGTCGTACAGGTTTACGTAGCCGTCACCCAGCCGGATGCCGGAGAACATCGGGTTGTCGCTGCGGTAAATGCCATGGGTAGCGATGTGCAACAAGCCAGTCTCCGGACCTCTCTCCCGTAGAATTTTGGCGGTCGCTTGCTCGCCGAGGCAGAGTTCGGCTTCTGGCAGCAAAGCCGCAACGGATTGGGCCTCGGTGACAATCTGGGGCGCTCGATCGTCAGGGATCCCAAGAACCAGGGAACGTTTCTTTTCGGCCGCGGCCTTCTGCTGGCAGAGGGCAAAGACCGCCGCGCTTGGTGCGTACGAAACTGCAAATGTATCCCCTAGGTATTCGTCGCTATTTCGCAGAGCATGGAACGGAAGAAAGTGCAGCGCCCCGTGCGGTACGACGACCAGGCGTTGCTGACGAAGCCGGGACCGCAGTGGCCTCATTAGTTCGGCGTAAAGAGCCTCCAGATGACCAAGCGTCGCGCGCAACAAGGGTTGTTCAAACTGTCGCGTGTGGGCTGCGCCCATACTGAATTTGGAAATTTGAAACCTGAGCAACTGCAGTAACCGGGTAACCTGGGAAACGGCTGCGACGGTCGTAATTTCGATGGTTTCGCGCGTGACCAGTGCCGCCACGAGCCGATCCCCGGCTGAGTAGTATTCGATCAGCGCCGTGTCCATGGGAAGAGCGGCCTGCAGGTTCGCCACCGAAAATTGTGATGGTTCTTCCGGATTGACGTTCTCCCGTTCGTGTGCAGGCAGTTCGCGCAACGTTCGCAGCAATTCGTTCTCGCGCTCTCGAGCCTTCCGCTGTAGTTCATCGATGCGCTGGCGCGACATCTCTTCGGAGTGCAGTTGTTCTAGCTCAATGCGGTGGTAATACCAGTTGAGCTCTTCGCGTAAGTCACGAATCTTTAGCACTTCCTTAGATTGTCCCGCGTCGCCGAAGGACAGAGTTCGGCCGGTGTGGAAGATCATTGCGGTCATGCTGCGAGATTTCGCGGCTTCCATGCACGCCAGGGCTTCGTTTGCTGAAACTTCAGCCCCTTTGCTGTCGATGTGTAAATCAACGAGCGCTTCATAGACCTGCAGCCGGTTCTTGACGAATGAGATCTTAAGTTCCTCGCGATGCAAGTGGGTACGCAGCGTCTCAAGAGCTTTGCGCGCCTCTTGGTATTCTGCGCGGGCGGCCGACCGATGGCCCCGACCTGAAGCAATCTCTCCGAGGAAGAAGTGGGTCTGGTAAATGAGTTCCGGCGTCTGTACGACCGACATTTTCTCGCTAGCCGCTTCTGCTTCGCGTTCGGCTTGGTCGAGATCCCCGATTTGCAGGGCAATGCGAGTCAGCAGAAGACGGGCGAGCACGGCCTTGCCGGGAAGGACAGACTGGTCAAAGAATAGGGCCGCAGCTGCGCCAAGGCGTTGCGCTTCGGGGTACTGCCCTTGGTGAAATAGCAAGACTCCTTGATACAAATCGAGCAGCGAAGACCATACAGCGTTTTGTTCGCAGGCAAACATCCCTCGGGCTTTCTCGAACCGTTCGATTGCCTCTGGCGCTCTTCCCTGCTGGCCACATGCGATTGCCTCGTTCGCCAAAGCTTTTGCGGCTTCATACGCGATCCCGAGCTTTTCGAAACGGAGGAAGCTCTTGCGGGCAATCTCCCTCGCCTCCTCACTGAGGTTCAGTTCCAGATAAATCTCCGATAGGTCCAGATCACACAGGGCTAGACGGTATTCGTCGCCCGACTCCTCACAGGCCCGCTTGGTCGCAAGCAACATTTCGATGGCACGACTGTATTCACCCCGGAAGTAATACAAATAGGCGATGTTGTAGTCCGCCTGGTCGCGAAGTCGCGGCATGTTGTACTTCACGCACAATTCACGAGCTTTTTGATAACAGTCCAGAGACCTGGGAAAATCGTTTAACCCGACCAGGCACATTGCCATGTTGTGCAACGCTACCGCCGAAACTTCCCACTCCCCGTAGTCGGCCAGTGCCTTGTAGGCGCGCTCATAGTGTGCCAAAGCCTCGTCGAGGCGATCCTGCCGATGAAAGATGTTACCGACGTTGTTTTCGAGATTCGCTAGCCGCTTGCCCTCACCCAGGCGGATGAAAATCTCTCGTGCTCGCTTCGAGGCCGCGAAGGCTCGCTCATATTCGCCCAGAAGAATCAATGGTTGAATAGAACTGTTTAGAGTGACCGCAGCTTCTTTCCAAAGTTCCTGGGAAGCGTATATGTGGTAAGCCTCGTCGTGGAGGCCCACCGCGGCTCGATTTTCGCGACAGGCGAACAGAGCATTCGCTTTCGCTCGCAGGGCCAACGCAACACTTTCTTGCTCACCAAGTGTTTGCGCGATCAGCACTGCTCCTTCCGCAAGCCGCAACGCTTCACGAGCGTCCAAGCGGATCTTCTTGACGACTAACGGGGCGAGCTCCTGCACCACTTCTGCGTGGACGAGCTTGGGATTGCGCGACAGGAACTCTTGCCGATCCGCATCATTTTCGAGCTGCATCAATTCCGGCAGGAGTTCAGTGAGCAAGATCTCGGCTTGGGCGACGGACATCACTCGAACCCCAGTTCGTCAAGCTTCCGACGCAGTCGTTCGATGCACTTCTGACGGACAAAGCCGATCGAGCCGGCAGCGAGGCCCAATTCGCCCGCGACTTCACGGTATGGACGCGAGGGTGTTTCGAAAAAGAGAAGCTCAATCAGTCGTTGGCACTGTGGAGTCAATATCGCAATCGCGTCGCGCAGCATCTGCTCCTCATGGACCTGCTGCATCAGGGTTTCGGCAATCGCGGGAACCTCCGGTTCCGGCACACCGTCCTCAGAGTCGCTGCTTACCAATCGCTGGCTCCGACGTTTCCAGACACAGCACTGGTGATATGCCACCTGAATCAGCCATTGCGGTAACGCCCGTGGCTCGCGTAATTCCGGGAGACGTACCAGCAATTCCATGCACGTTGTTTGAAACACATCGGCTGCTTCATGGGCTGGCAGCCCACACTTTACGGGGATCGAGTAGATGAGTGCCTTGTACTTCTCGATGAGCAATGACCAAGCCTGCTCGCTTCCTGAAAGACATTCCCTGACCAGGCGAACATCGTCTCCCACAGCCGCCGTGCTTTTCATTGTTCCTTCCACGAGCGGAGTCATTTTCGTGCGTTCTCCTCCCCAGTTCTCCGGTAGAGTTGCTCGACGTTCCAGAGGACATAGGGCTCCAGCACGGCAGGATGAAAATTCCCAATGACTTTCTTTGCTCCCACCAGAATGTCAGGACTGGCCAGGAAAATCATCGGCTGATTTGCCGCCAGAATCTCCTGCACTCGGTCATAGAGCTTCTTTCGTTGCTCGTAGCTCGTTGCCGTCAGTTGCGCGTCCAACAGGCGGTCGATCTCCGCTTCCCAAGATGTGGCCGGACGTGCTTGTAAGGGATTCCAAAGGTGGGTCGCACCCCTCGATAGCCAGACGTTGAGGTCGCTGTTCGGATCGGCATCGAAACTGATCAACCCCAGCACACAAGCGTCGTACTGTTTCGTCTGCGTGATCCGATCAATCAACGACCTGAACTCGAGGGGCACGACCTGAACGCGCATGCCAAGCTGCTTCAAGTCGTCCTGAATCAAGGTCGCCATCTTCGTGCGGTCTGCATTGGAGGAACTCGTCAGGATCGAAAACTCCACCGGTTTTCCGTCGGGGTCAACGAGGAGCGGCTCGTCGCTCGTCTGGCTGGTCCATCTGAAGCCGAGTTCCCGCAAGAGTCGCCGTGCCTGTTCGAGCGAACGCTCGGGATGTGCAATTGCTGCGTCCGCCCAGCGGAGATTTCCGGGAGTCACCGGCCCCCATAGCTCTGTTCCACGCTTTTGGTACACAAGCCTTACGATCGCCTCGCGGTCAACCGCGGCCGATACGGCCTGTCGAAACTTCACTTCGCGGAACCATTTCTGTTTCGTTGCCATTTCAGGTCCGCTCTTCTCGCCCAGGTCGTTCAAATTGAAGAATAGAAAGTTGTATTCGAGGCCGGGACCGGCATCGAGCACCGTGTAAGACTTCTGCTGGTGGGATAGCACCGAGAAATTCTCAGCACTGAGTCGGCTAATCATGTCCGTCTCGCCAGACTCAAAACGCAGCACCTGGGCATCGGCGCTCGGCACAAATAGAAAGACAAGCTCGTCCAGATACGGCAGGCGATACCCATTCGTATCCTTCTTCCAATAGAAGGGGTTGCGTTCGAGAATTAATCGCTGCCCCTCGACGTATTCCTTCACGCGAAACGGGCCGAGCCCCGCCCACTGGCCGGCTGGCGCAGACAGCGATCCCAATTGTCCGAGTTTTCCCTCCTGGTATGGTTTTTCCAGCAAGTGGCGCGGCAGGATCGCCAATGAATCAAAGACTCTCTCGCCTACGCTGTATGGTTGTGCGAACCGAAACACCAGCGTGTACGCATCTACCTTACGAACCGCGATGGGTTTGCCGCCAACGATCAAAAGATCTCGTTGGGGCGAGTGCATGCTTTCGTCCAGATAGACGCGGAAAGTGAACAGCACGTCGTCTGCGTCCACAGGTTGACCGTCAGAGAAACGCAACCCTCGCCGCAGTCTCAACTTATATTCAAGGCCGTCGGAAGAGACATCCCAGGACTTTGCCAGCGCCGGCTCCGTAAGTTGCGTCACGCGGTTGATATGAACAAGGTCCGCCTGCATGGCGCTGATCACTTCCCGCGAAGGCGCGTCCAGGGCGAGTACTGGGTTCAGCGTCTTCGGTTCCGCCCGCAGTGAAACCACAAGACGCCCCCCGGCGCGCCCAGGCTCGCCGGATAGGGCGAGCAAGTCTTCTCCTGGAGCCGCTTGTTGGGAGTGCGCAGCCGCAGTTACGCTGACAGCGCTCGCGAGTACGAGAACTATGCGTAGCAACCTTAGACCTCGACGTGAATTTGTTCGGAGATTTCTCACCCGATACCCTCTTGACCCCAACTACCCATCTTGCGCGAATCCGCCCGCTCCTCTAGGGCAGCGGCGAGGCCGAGGTATCCCACAAAGAATGGCGCCACCGCCAAAGCCGGCAAATACATCCACCAATACGACATCAGCACGCTGTACTGCTGCAGATTGGTCAATAGGTTTCCCCAGCTCGCCACGGGTTCCGGCACGCCAAGCCCCAGGAATGACAAGGTCATCTCGGCCAGCACGTATTGCGGGATCAGAATCGCCGCTTGCGTCAGCAACACGCTTGAAGTCTCCGGCAAAACGTGCCGGCGAAACACGTAGCTATCTGAGGCTCCGAAGCCACGCGCTGCGCGCACGAAGTCCCGCTCCTTCGCAGACAACACTACACCTCTAACGAGTCGTGCCGGACGCGCCCAGCCGACCGTCGCAATGACAACAACGATCAGAAGAAAAGCTTCAAGCGGGTTGACTGCGAGTGGAAGGAACGCGCGCAGCGCAAATAGCAGGTAGAGCCATGGCAACGCGAGGAACAGCTCGGCAAGACGCATCAGTACGTCATCTCTCCAGCCACCGTAAAAGCCCGCTACCGCACCAACGCCTAAGCCAATGAAGAGTGTGATGCCAGCCCCCAGCAAACCCGCGAGCAGCGAGACTTGCCCACCGTAGAGGATTCGGGAAAGTTGATCGCGACCATAGCCATCGCTACCTAACAAATAAATGCGAGCTCCATCGGCTCGAAACAGGTGTAGGCGGGCTGGCAAGAAGCCCAACAACTTGTAGCTCGCGCCAGAACTGAAGAACTTCAGGGAGATCGGACGTCCCATGTCTTCGTCATATTGATCGACCGAGTTTTCCCTGGGGCGGAGCGGATAAAAGAACGGACGCAAGTGGATTTTGCCTTGACGGTCCACAAGGTGGAGTCTCATCGGACTTGCGTAAGCGTGTTCGCGATCCTGCTCCACCGGACCGTAGGGTGCAAAAAAACCGCCGCAGGCAATCACAGCGTGCAGTGCCACGAGCACGACGAGCCATTTGTCAGGCTTGCGATAGCCGGTCATGGTGTGACGACCTCCGTACGGATCCTCGGGTCGGCTCGGTAAAGAAAGAGGTCAGCGATGAAGTTCCCCACTATCAGGAAGAGTGCTGAAAGAAGAATGCCGCCGAACACTACGTACAAGTCACGCGAGAGAATTGCTTCTAGGAGAAACGGACCGAGGCCGGGCCAGCTCATGACGACTTCGACCAGCAATGAGCCACTTAACAGCACGCCGATGCTGAACCCAAACAAGCTGATCAGCGGATTGGCCGCCGCGGGAAGAGCATATCGATACAGAAGCCGGCGACGAGAAATGCCGTGACCTCGAGCGGCGCGCAGAAACGGCGCACCCAGCACGCCAACCATGGCGGCCCGCACATGCCTCACCAGCAGCGGCAAAAATGACAAAACCAACACGAAAACGGGCAAGAACATGTGCCAGGCAAGATCGTGCAACCGATTTGTCGGCGATAGACCCTCAAAATCGATCGAGACGAGGCCACCGGTCGGAAACCATCCGCTACGCACAGCGAATAAGAGCAAGCCTAGCGCGAGGGTAAGATCGGGAATTACAAGCAACCCTGCTGTTGTGGTGGAGATCAAGAAGTCCGGGAGACGTCGAATGTGCTGCGCACTCCAGACTCCGAGAGGCAAGGCAAGGGCCCACGCGAAAAGGGTTGCAGTTACCGTCAGGAAGAGCGTGTTTCTGGCCCGAACCCAAACGAGCGGCCCGACGGGGCTGTTATAGGAAAAGGAATAGCCAAGGTTCCCGTGCAGGACCGATCTTGCCCAACGCGCATAGCGCACTGGCACAGGTCGATCGATTTGATATTGCGCGCGCATGGCGGCGACGGTTTCCAGACTGACCTGGGGATTCAAGCGCATCTCGTCGAAGTAATTCCCCGGTGCAAGTGAAGTGAAAAGAAAAGACAAGATTGATACTCCACACAGGAGAACAACGGCGTGTGCCAGCCGGCGAAACAAAAAGTGCATTGCAAACTTGAACCTATGCGAGGGCCGGTCCTTGATCTCATTGCCGGCTGGAGGAAGCTCCGTTTGGTTTCCTGGTCGGACCCCGCACAATACCTTCTGGGGAACGTCTTGTTTCACAATCCGGCCGCGGTCCATCAGCGCCGCTTCATCGCTCAGGTGCGCAGCCATTGCAGGATCATGTGTGATAAATAGGTACGTCAAACCGAGCGAGGATTGGAGATCCAATAACAAATTGGCGATCTGCGCTTGCACGGAACAGTCCAATGCAGACAAGGCCTCATCGAGAATCAAAAGTCTCGGTTCAAGCATCAAGGCCCGAGCGATCGCCAACCTTTGTCTCTGCCCACCGCTGAATTCGTGAGCTCGCCGGGTGGCCATCTCTCGATGGAGACCTACCCGTTCCAACGACAGGACGGCCCGATCGCGCACCTCATGTTGTCCCCATTTCCGCTGCACCATTAGTGGTTCCATCACGATGTCCAGGGCCGTGAACCGTGGATTGATGGAGCGCGCGGGGTCTTGAAAAATAAGTTGAATTTGCGGACGCACGCTGCGTAGTTCCTTCTCGCCGAGCGCTGCAAGATTGCGTCCTTCAAACCAGATTCTTCCCGATGTGGGCCGCTCCAGGCATGCAAGACACAGCGCCAGAGTGCTCTTGCCCGAGCCCGAATCGCCGACCAGCGCGAGGGTAGTGCCCGAAGCGATCGAGAAAGAGGCGCCGTTGAGCGCCGACACCAGCGCTCCCGAGCCCATGACTCTTGCGCTCCGGTAACACTTCACGAGATTTTCCACCTGTATGAGTGGCTGCGTGTGCGCTCGCCTGTCCATGTATCAGCCGCCAAAGCAGAAACAAGCAACTCCCCGTCCATTGCCCACGGACACGGCCGGCGGTTCGCGTTGTCTGCAAGTCTCAAATCGATCCGGGCACCGTGGCTCGAATCGGCATCCATTCGATGAGATAAGGCCGGGCGAGTTTCCTGTGATCACGGGCAACTTAGTCTTTCGCTTGCCTCCGTCCGTACGTTCGACGGGCTGCGGTAAACACTGCAGCAGAGCGCCGGTGTATGGGTGCAGAGGCGACGCGAGTACGCTCGCCGTGGGACCGATTTCTACGACCCGCCCCGCATAAAGGACGAGCACTCGATCCGCAACGCCTGCAAGCAACAGGGGACGGTGCGTGATCAAAATGATCGCTACCCCGAACTTCTGCCTGAGGCTCAAAAGGACGGCAAGAATCTCACGCTCTGTCGTGGCGTCGAGAGATGCCGTGGGCTCATCGGCAACGATCAGCGATGGCCGACAAGCAATCGCTTGTGCGATCAGCACGCGTTGGCGCTGTCCCCCACTCAACTCATGGGGATATGAGTCCGCGATTCTTTCGCTTTCTGTGGGAAACAGCTCCGCAAGGATCTGCGCCGTCCTTTCGCGCTGGAACCGTCTCGGCAGACGTTCGTGCCGGCGCAGAAGCTCGCCCACCTGATCGCGGATCCGCATGGTCGGGTGAAGCACGGTCGAGGGCTCCTGATCGATCATGGCGATGCGCCTGCCACGAATGCTCTCAAGCTCTTGACGGTCCAACTGCAACACATCGCGCCCCTCGAATCGAATAGTCCCCAGTTGGACTCTTCCATTGGCCGGGAGCACACGCAGAATCGATGCGGCAAGAGTGCTCTTCCCCGATCCCGACTCCCCGAGCACGCCCAGAATTTCCCCCGGCCCAATGTCGAAACCAACATTTACGATGACAGAACAGGCCTCGTCCGGGCGCGAGACGTACGCGACATGAAGATTCCGAACTTCCAGAATGCACGCCATGTCCCGGACCTCGGAAACGAAGACACCCCTGACCTTATGCAATGCGCACGGATCGTTCCAAGTGAAAGAAGACCTGATTATTGAGCACCGCTTCGACAGCTTTAAAAATCTCGTGGCCGCAGCCTTTGTTCACTGCTCCACTGAAGCCGGCACTGCGAGCCGCTTCAAGATGACTTCGGGACAATTGCTGAAAGGTAATGAGGAGCATCGGAGGGTGCGGGTTGATTCTGGAAATCTCGCGCGCTGCCTGGAAGCCATTCATGAGCGGCATGCGTAGGTCCAATATCACAAGATCAGGCGCAAGACGTTCAGTCTGCTCGATTGCCTCGAGTCCGTTGACTGCCTCGCCACATACCCGCCATCCTGAGTGACTCTCCAGAAGCTTTCGCAGCGATACACGTGCCGTAGAGACATCGTCTGCAATCAATATTCGCACCGGCACGT
The DNA here is from genome assembly GCA_963836945.1 of uncultured Acidobacteriota bacterium. Taxonomy (GTDB): domain Bacteria; phylum Acidobacteriota; class Terriglobia; order Terriglobales; family Acidobacteriaceae; genus Sulfotelmatobacter. The sequence goes on along the minus strand of CAWILL010000006.1, from coordinate 445,367 downwards.
GACCTAAGAAAAAAGAGGGGCGAGGGTATTACTCTGAGCGAAACCCGCAAAGCAGCAACAGGCTTCACTCTGCTTAACAAGCGATGCTCGTCCAGCATTGATGCCATTTGCCCTTTGGCGGCACAATACAGTTTTTACCGTATGGGTGCTTGGCGCAGTAGGGTTTCTTCCCTACGCACCACTCGGTAGTTTTTCCTTTGCACCTACCTGTAGCTACCCAATTGATCTCGGTCGATAACCACGGTAGTTTCTCGGACAGTCTCAACTCCCCTCAACGCACTCGGTGTGCGTGGAGTGGCATGGTTGGAAGGCAACTTTGCACGCCACGCTGCCTTTGATCGCTGACGTCCAGCGTGCTGCGACTTGACTCGATTGCCCGATTTAGTTAGGAGGTGGTTGCCATGGTGGTTGTTGTCAAGACCAATGTTTCTCCCCGTTTCAAGAGTCAGCAAGCCACTGAGTTCACGGCGGCGTTGTTGCGTGAATTGGTCGCCCACCTTCGGCAAAACCGTACCCAACTTCGTCAGGAATGGGCTCGCCGCATCCAGGAAGCGCAATTGCTGACGGCGATGAGCGAGGAAGAGATTTTCGCCGAGGCCACCTCCGTCTACGACAATTACGTCGAGGCGGTGGAGACTGGGACCTTTGAGGCCTTGCAAGCTTACGCCCGCAATCTATCGGAGCGCGTGATTCCACGAGGCGTAGAGACTGATGAAGTTGTCGGGATCGTTTTGCTCCTGCGCGATGTCCTCGCACGCTCCCTGTTTGCCAAGTATCAGGATGACTTCGACAAATTGAACAGCATTTTGGATGCTTACGAGCCGGCCGCCAACCGTATCGCGAACACGGTGGCGGTGGGCTTTGTGCAGGAACGTGAACGTATCATTCGCGAGCAGCAGGAGGCTATTCGTGAACTCTCAACTCCTGTTTTGCAGGTGCGCGAACGCCTGCTCATTCTTCCCATCATCGGAGCGATTGATCCCCAGCGCGCTCGCCAATTGACGGAGCAACTTCTGCGCGCCATCCGTACCAATCGTGCCAAGGTTGTCGTGATTGACATTACCGGCGTCGCCGCCTTGAACTCCGTAGTTGCCAGCCATCTCGTCCAGACCGTAGAAGCCTCGAGGCTTCTCGGCGCGATGGTCATCGTAACCGGTCTGTCGCCGGAAATTGCGCAAACCCTGGTCACAATCGGCGTGGATTTGGGGAAGATGCACACGGTAGGCGACCTGCAAGGTGGAATCGAAGAAGCAGAGCGGCTTTTGGGCTACAAGGTAATTTCAATCGTGGAAGAGGCTCCGCAGGCATAGAAAAAGCTAGCCCATGGAAGTTCCTATTCTCAAACAGCAGCATTACCTGATCGCCACGGTCCAAGCCGCCCTGACGGATGCTGATTTGACACACCTGCGGGATGCGTTGGTCGAACGAGTCGGGAAATTTCGTTCTCACGCAGTCATTGTCGATGTAACCGCCTTGGATGTGATGGATTCCTTCGCATCCCGGACGCTTCGAGATCTTGCGTACATGATCCGGTTGCGCGGAGCCGAGACCGTGATTGTCGGTATTCAACCTGAGGTAGCTTTCGCCATGGTCCAGTTGGGGCTGAATCTCGAGGGCGTGGCGACAGCTCTGGACTTGGAGGAGGGACTGGATTTTCTGAATCACAAAAGGAAATCCTGGGGAGCCGGAACTAACCCTTCCCGCAGTTAAACCCCCGGCTCCAAAGGCGTGGAATCAACGGCTGGCGTAGTTTCGGATTTCCGCCGAAACAGTTGTGCAAGTTGAGGGTGGGCGTTGTGCGATTTTTATGTAAATGACGCAAGTCAGGACCGAAGGGGTGGGCATTCCTCAGCGAGAAATTGCTGTGCGTGCGACAGGAGCAAACAACATGCGGAATTACTGCACAAGGTGCAAAGGCGTGCTGAGGAACCGAGCATGGCTTGTTGCTGTTCTGTTCGTAATGCTGTGGACCGCGCCAGCCAAGGCCGACAGCCGAATCATCGTTCGGACGACCCTCGGTCTCCAGGGGCTTCAGCAGCTCTGCAATACTCTCCCGCTCCCGATCTGTTCTGTAGTGGGCAGCTTGGGAGATCCCCTGAACCAACTCTTCCTCGTCAACTCACCGCTGGATGCAAGCACCATCCTCAGTATCTTGCGCTCGCTTCCGGGTATTGTCGATGCGGAGCTCGACCAGCTCGTCAGTCTACTTGGCGGACTGAACAGCGTGATCACACCGCCAGCTGCCCTTTCTGAGTCGACCCTTGTCAGTTATTACAATTCAAAGGTTTGGAATGGCTATGTAACTCAACCGGCCGCACAAATAGCTCGCGTTGCGACCGCTCAACACCAGTTTAATGTTGCCGGCACCGGAATCGTCGCCGACATCGACACCGGCGTTGACCCCAATCATCCAGCGTTCGCGGGTGTGCTGCTCCAAGGCTACGATTTCACCCGCAATCAGTCGGGTGCCTCGGAGCTCAACGACTTGTCTCCAACCGACTTTCCCTATCTACCGCCCCCTTGCGCGCCTGCAAACTGTCCGCCTGCCAACGTCAATCAAGAAAGCGCGGCCATCCTTGAAGGGTGGGCCGCAACGATCCTCGACACCAATCCAAATTATGCCGCATTTGGCCACGGCACGATGGTGATGGGTGTCATCCACTTGGTGGCTCCGAAAGCACGCTTGTTGCCACTCAAAGCCTTTAGTTCCGCCGGCACGGGTTATCTCTCTGATATCTTGCGCGCGATCTATTACGCAAATCAGAACGGAGCGAACATCATCAACATGAGTTTCAATCTCATGACCAGTTCCACAGAGTTGTCGACCGCGCTGAATCAGGCCAACAACTCCGGCATCATTAGCGCAGCATCTGCAGGGAATGACGGCAAGGAGGAGGTTGTCTATCCTGCCGCAATCCAAACCGATGTCATGGGCGTCGCCTCAACCAGCGATCTAGACACACGTTCTTCGTTCTCCAACTATGGCGACAAAGTCGTTTGGGTCGCTGCGCCCGGAGAAGCGATTGTCACAACGTACCCGTTCAGCACTTACGCCGCCGGCTGGGGAACCTCATTCAGCGCGCCCTTCGTTTCCGGAGGGGCTGCACTTTTGCTGAATCTGAAACCGGGCACCAACGAACCACGTGCCGCTGCTGATGTGGCTCATGCGGTGTATGTCGGGCCCGACATGGGTAATGGCCGGTTGGATTTAGTGCGTGCTCTGTCCGCCGCGAGAGGCGACTTTTCTATCTCTGTCGCCCCTTCGAGCGCGACCATTCATCGCGGTGCTGGCGAAAAAATTACGGTCACGGTCACCGCACTGCATGGTTTCACAGGAACTGTAAATCTGAGTGTGAACGGCTTGCCCACGCAAACATCGGGGACCTTTAGTCCGTCTTCGATTACAGGTGCCGGCACCTCTGTCCTGACCCTGCAAATCGGGCAGTCGGCACCGACTGGGACCTACAAGCTCACGATTCGAGGAAAGAGCGGAAGCCTTGTGCATTCTGCTCAAATGATCTTGACGATTCAATAAGCTTCGAAACGGCGGGTCAAGAAACTTCTTCTCAGTTTCTGAGTCGCTAGCAGCTCCCGGATCTCTTGCCAGCGAAAACAGCCTGTAAATCCTGCGTGTTGACCTGTAGTTTTGGGCTTCTTCCGAGGTCAAATGACCCCTTGAGTCTCAATCCATCTCCATTGATATCAATGGCTTACATTTTGGAACCTGCATTGCGCCAGAAACCTGAGCGCGTCGTTATTGTCGGCGCGGGGGCTTCTCTCAGAAAATGGTTTCTAGTTACTCTTTTTTAACGAGGTGCACTGGACGTGACTGCGTTTGCCACGATTCGTATTTGTCCTGTCCTCACTTTGTCCGTGGGCACGTTTTGTAATCGACAGGATGAAGTAACCCTCAACTGGAGCGCTCGTGGACAGTGAAACAATCCGTATTGGGCGGGACCGGCTTCTGAGAGTCTTCCGCTACCTAGAAGCACTTAATGAGCATCGAAATCCCGTCAAACGCCACATTGGCGAACAACTGTGGACCCAGCGGCTGAAGAACCTGCCAGACCACCCTTCGATCAGGAAGGGAGCTTCTCCGACCGATGAGTTGCCGGCCCTTGTGGCAAGTGGCAATGAGGTGCCGGCCGAGAGACAGGACTCCGATTTCATTCTCAAAATTGCTCGCCCGAGACTCACCAGTCCGCCAACTCCTCCTGCGCTGATCGAGCCGTGGCTGGAAGCCGGTTGGGAAGATCCGTTCAAGGAAGTATCTCCGCGCAGAAACGAAGCTTCTACGGGCGGCGCTGCGCGCTTGTACTTTGGAAGTGACTCGAAACGGGTGGCGGCATTCGACCAGTGGAAGATGCAACGAAACCAGTGGGCGCATGCCGAGCAGCCGGCTCGGGCTGCGATGAGGATCTTTGAGGATTTCTACGAGCTCTACGGGCGCATGGAACGCGAAGCCGAACGTGTGGAGATCGTCCTGGGCGACGGGATACTCAGTTGGCGCAGGCCGGAGGGGACGGTACGCCATCCCATCTTGTTGCAGCGGCTCCAGCTGAGCTTCAGCCCCTCGGTTCCGGAGTTTACTCTGACGGAAACAGAACATCCCGTTGAACTCTATTCCGCTCTATTTCAGTCGATGCCAGACGTAGATGGCCGAGCGATCGGGCGATGCCGCGATGAATTAGAAGAGCAAGGCTACTCCCCGCTCGACGACGGTCCCACTTCGGCGTTTCTCCAGCGCCTGGTTGTGCAACTCTCGCCCCGGGGTGAATTCGTTGAGTCAGGTGCGCCAGAAGGCGAAAACGACGATCCCCGGATTGGACGGGAGCCTGTACTGTTTCTTCGCTCTCGGACGCTCGGCTTTGCCGCCGCTATCGAGGCCGTGTTGGAAGATCTCCGCAACCGCAGTGACTTGCCGTGGTCGCTTTTGAATATCGTGGGGCTTGAACCACCTCCTTCGGACGTCGAAGGTCCTGAATGCCTAGCCCCTCGGCTCCCTGATGCCGAGATCCTCCTCAGCAAGCCCGCCAATCCGGAGCAGATCCGGATCGCGCGCCAGCTTGAGCATTCGGGCGGAGTCCTCGTTCAGGGACCTCCCGGTACGGGAAAAACCTACACCATCGGAAATCTTGTCGGTCACCTGCTCGCGGAAGGAAAGAGCGTGCTCGTCACCAGTCACACGACGAAGGCGCTCCGAATGGTACGCAGCCAGATCGTCCCAGAGTTACGTTCCCTGGCTGTGAGTCTGCTTGAAAACGATCTTGACAGCCGCATGCAGCTGGAGAGCGCGGTCAGTACCATCGCTGACCGGCTGTCCAAGACGGATGCGAAGTCGCTCGAATCCAATGCCGACGGGCTCACACAAGAAAGCGGAAAACTACTCGGCCGATTGACGGATTTGCGCCAACAACTCGCCAAAGCGCGCTCCGACGAGTACCGGGACGTGGTGGTTGGTGCTAAGGCTTGGCAACCCTCAGAGGCGGCACGAAAAATCGCAAGAGAGGCAGAGGTCAATGGGTGGATACCCGGCCCCGTGCAAGCCGATATCGAGTTACCGCTTTCGGGTGGTGAACTTGCGGAACTCTATGCCACCAATCGGTCCATATCACCGGACGTCGAGAGCGAATTATCGGGCCAACTACCAGGCCCCGGCGAACTCCCATCACCGAACGATTTCGAGGAACTGTTGCGCGAGAGGACGCGCCTCGAACAAGCAAACCGCGAATTTCGTTCTGACCTTTGGAGGCGCGACAAAGAGCACGTTTCCGCGGACTCTCTGAAGGAAATCGGAATCAAGCTCCAACGGGCTGGCGTTTTCCTTGCCACAAGCGAGAGATGGAAACTATCGGCTCTCTACGCGGGGAAAAATGGTGGTCCACATCGGGAGACTTGGGAGAAATTGCTCTCCCTCATCGAGCAAGTACAGCTTGAGGCGGCAGGCTCGCAGGAGATCCTAATCCAGCACGCAACCACGCTGGCAGACGAGTCGCGCCTTGAGCAGCAAGAGCAAACGGCCACCGAGATCCACGGACATTTACGAACCGGTGGCGGATTGGGCTTCTTTAGCCTCCTCACGCATAAGCGCTGGAAGCAGTTCATTCGCGCGACCCGGGTCGACGGTGACGAGCCCAAACTCGCCGATCATTTCCTGGCAGCCAGTAAGTTTTCACGGGTCAAACTTTTTCGCAAGAATCTCGCCGTCCGCTGGGACCGGCAAATGGCCCCGTTGGGCGCAAGTGCGTCAGCTGAAATGGGAACTGAGATCGAAAAAGCCGCAATTCAGTTTTCTGGCCCCATTCGAGATTGTCTGGCATGGCACTCACAGGTCTGGAGCCCGGTGGAGAAGGAACTGAGGGAAGCCGGATTCCTGTGGGACAAGTTCCTCGCGGAGCAGCCCGTGGTCGTCGGCGACGATGGTGAGTTAAGAAGACTGCGAAGTGCCGTCGCGGACTCCCTCCCGCCAATTCTTGCAGCGCGAATCGACCACTTGAAGTGGTGCGAGATGAACCTGAAGCTGGCTGAGTTGCGCGAGCGACTCACGGTGGCGGTTCGGTCGTTCCCAGGATCCCGCACTATCGGGAATCTGTTGGAAGCAGTCGAATCGTTGGATTCCAAGGCGTACCGCCGCGGCCACACACGGCTACTCGAACTGCACGAGCTCCGATGGAACCTGCAACGCCGGAATGTTTTGCTGGCACGGCTCGAGACAGCTGCGCCGGCTTGGGCCGCGGCGATTCGGGCCCGCGCCGGTGCGCACGCAAACGCCAACGTGCCGGGAGACCCCTCGCAAGCCTGGACCTGGCGCCAGATTCAAAGCGAACTGGACCGTCGCGCCAGCGTGTCGATCGATGAGCTTCAAACCTCCATCGAACGAGCCGCTGCCCAGGTGCAGGGTACTACGATCGATCTCATTGACAACCTCGCCTGGATGTTTCAGTCGCGGAGAACCTCTCTTCCCCAAAGGCAAGCGCTCATCGGCTGGCTCGACACCATCAGGAAGATCGGCAAGGGCACCGGTCTTCGTGCACCGCGTTTGCGCGTGGAGGCGGCCCATAAGATGACGGAGTGTTGGGGCGCCGTTCCGGTCTGGGTCATGCCCCTCTCCAGAGTGGTCGAGAACTTTGATCCAGGAAAATCGCGTTTTGATGTCGTCATTATCGATGAAGCCAGTCAAAGCGACGTCATGGCTCTCGTTGCACTTTACCTCGGTCACAATGTGATTGTTGTCGGAGACCACGAACAAGTCAGCCCCTCCGCTGTCGGACAAGAAGTCGCTGTTATTCAGAACTTGATTGACCAGTTCCTGCAAGGAATTCCGAACGCGCATTTGTATGATGGCCAAACCTCAGTCTACGACTTAGCTCGTCAATCCTTTGGTGAAACGGTCCGGTTGGTCGAGCACTTTCGCTGTGTTCGCGAAATCATCCAGTTCAGCAATCAACTTTCTTACGATGGTGACATCAAAACGCTACGCGACGCGAGCCACGTTCGACTGCGGCCTCACGTTCTTGCCTACCCCGTCATCGGCTCGACCCGGGACGGAAAAATCAACCACCAGGAAGCCAGAGTCGTCGCGTCTCTCATCGCAGCAGCACTTGAACAGGCAGAGTACCAAACCAACGAGTTCGGATCTCCATCCAGTATTGGCGTCGTTTCCCTTGTGGGCGAGGAGCAGGCTCTGGAGATCGACCGCCTCTTGAGAACCCACCTTGCTCCCGACGCGTATGAACGGCATCGGTTGCTGTGTGGAACCTCAGCGCAATTTCAGGGAGATGAACGAGACGTGGTTTTCCTTTCCGTTGTGGACGCCCCGGCGAATGGAGCGCTCTATCTTCGTGACCAACAGATGTTCAAGCAACGGTATAACGTGGCGGCCAGCCGCGCGCGAGACCAGATGTGGGTCGTCCACTCGTTGGACCCGCAAACGGACCTTCAACCCGGCGACCTGCGGCGGCGTCTCATTGAGCACGCCCAGGCGCCCGAACTCCTCACTCGAACCTTCGACAACCAAGAGACGAATGTTCAGTCAGCCCTCGAACGCGATGTCATGAAGCGACTGGTTCAAGCGGGTTACCACGTAATTCCGCGGTGGAAAGTCGGCTCCATGAGCATTGATCTGGTTGTGGAAGGAAACGGAAAGCGTCTGGCTATCGAGTGCGATGGAGATCGTGACCTCCCACTCGAAGAGCTCCGCGACGACATTGAGCGCCAGTCTATGCTCGAACGCCTCGGATGGACATTTGCACGCGTGCGAGGCAGTATCTTCTTCCGCGAACCGAACCGCGCTATGACCCCTCTGTTCGATAAGCTGCAATCTCTGGAGATCTCTAGCGTGAACCAAGCCCCTGCTTCCGACCGGGCTGGCGAATCTTCGAACCTCAGCGAATTGACCGAACGTGTCATACGCCGTGCCGATGAGCTCCGTGACGAATGGTCTGCCCTTCACAACAAGCGCCGACTGCGATCTCACCTTTCTGAGTCGCTTCCGTAAGACGCTGGCAACCCACACTGAGACCGCGTCATCTCGATCTCAGTGCACCACGGTGTGTGAAGGAAATATGAGCCAAATAGTGCGCCAAAGGAGGGCACCTGCCTCCGTCTGAATGAGAAGCAGCGGCACAATCGCCCCCGGCCCAGATGTTGGTTGCGCCCTGCACGCGGCAGAACTGGTCGGTGACCAGCCGTCCGCGGGAGTCGCGCTCGTATGGAAATTGGGCGATTAAGGGGGACGATCTCATGCCGGTGTAGGTGATGAGAGTGCGCCTGGCGATGCATTAATTGCGATGCGATGTCGATGCTCATGCGTCAGGCAGGAATCTTGCGTGATAGATTTAGGCCATGCGTGCGGAAATTGAAGAAGCTGTACAACTCCTGCAGCGTGGGGATGACGCGAGTGTGGAACATGCGCTCGCATTGCTGCAAAATACCGTCTTTTCTTTCAGCATGCGCGTCTGCGGGCAGCGCGAAGATGCCGAGGATACGATGCAGGAGGTCTTGCTGAAATCCGTGCCGCAATTGCCCAAGTTCCAGAATCCAAAAGCCCTCCTGGTCTGGCTCTACAAAGTTGCGAAGAATCGCTGTCTGATGACTCGTCGCAAAAGCAAATTCGCTCCTACGCAAGAACTTTCACTCGACCAACTCATGCCGGATCGCAATGAACTAGAACGACTCACCGCTGATGGAAGAATTAATCCCGAGGTATTCGCGATTCGCAGCGAGGAAGCGTCCCGTCTGCGCGATGCAGTTCAGAAGTTGTCCCCGCCGTATCGCATCGTGCTGGTTCTTCGCGACATGGAGGGACTCACCGATGAAGAGGTGGCCGAGATCACCGGAGTTCGCTCAGGTACAGTACGCGTACGACTACACCGCGCCCGTTTGTTCGTAAGAAAAGAATTGATGCGGATGTGGATGCCGCGTGGAAAGAAGGCTCTTAAACAGACACACTTGGGTGAGGAGTTTCGACCAGCACGCTGCAAAGCTATGTTCGCAGAACTGTCAGACTATCTTGACGAACAACTGGACGATTCCCTTTGCGAAGAGCTTGAACGCCACATGAGTGGATGTGACCCGTGCCAGGCATTTGTGGCGACGTTGAAAGCCACCATCGAACAATGCCGAAGATCGACCGCGGACTGTTCCCTGCCCAAAAACACCTCCAAACTCCGTAAAGAGCTCATGCAAAACTATCGGCGAGTTACCGAGCTTCTTGGATCCAGTTCCTAGAACTTGCCTTTCATCTCGAAATTGTTCCGAAATTTCCTGTAACAAATTCCGACCGTCTGCATTTATTCGTGTTCCTTGCCGATGAATTTACAGGAGGGATTCATGATCGCAGCAGAAGTTGAGCTTACTCAAGCATTTAGGCAGCAGCGCCAGTTTATTGGACGAACCGGAAGCGGCCATCATCTGATCCTGGACGACACGGCAGGCGGCACAGGCGCCAAGCCAATCGAGATGATTGCGGTTGGACTCGCTGGTTGCACCGCCTTCGATGTCATCACTATTCTTCGGCAAAAATACCACCAAAAGATCACCGGGTATCAGGTGCGGGTCGAGGCCGACCAGGCGGAACGTCCACCTCAGGTCTTCACCAAAGTCCAGATCCATCATGTCGTCACAGGCATTGGAATCGACGAAGCGGCATTGCAGGAAGCCATCCGGCTGTCAGAAGACAAGTACTGCTCCGTGGGTGCGATGCTGCAAAAGACAGCCGCCTTCCATACGACCCACGAAATCATCGAGGACACCACGTCGTGGATCCATGCGACTGAGGCGGCAGGAGTGGAGCATTGAGCCTTCGTCGCCATTTTGCTCTTTATCTTGTCGCCGGGGCCGCGCTTCTCGCTGCGGCTTCCGCACAAAACTCCTCTGCTCCCCTAACGCTACCGGATGCAGTAAGGATTGCCCTCGAAAAGAATCCACTGCATAAGGCGGCACTTGCAGATACGCGCGCCGCATCGGCGGACATCAAGACCGCACGATCATTCCTGCTTCCGCACTTGGCTTTTTCGGAAACAGCCATGCGAGGAGATGATCCTGTCTATGTATTTGGCAGCCGCCTGCGACAGCAACGTTTCACGCAAGCTGACTTCGCGCTGCATCGCTTGAACAACCCGCTGCCGTTCGGGAATTTCTCCACGCGTTTCGGTGGAACCTGGAATCTGTTCGATTCCTTCGCGAGTTGGCACGGCCTGACGCGGGCGCAGCTCATGGATGAGGTGGCCAAACAGGAACTGGGCCGTACCGAACAAGAAGTCGTTTTCCGCGTTGTCCGAAGTTATTACGAGGCCCTGCTGGCTGCAAGACAGTTGGAGGTTGCTGAACATGCCGCCAAGACTGCCCAGGCGATTGTCGAGCGCAGCCAGGGACGCTTTGAGAGCGGCTTGGTCGTTGAATCGGACCTATTGACGTCGAAGGTGAGACTGGCATCCCGGCAACAGGAATTGATTCGCGCGAGAAATAACCAGGCTCTGGCGCTCGCGCAATTGAACGTAGCGATGGGACTGCCGATTGAATCGTTATTCGATTTGACTCAGCCATTGTCCGAGCCCAATCTCCCTCCGCTGGTTCTCCACGACTTGGAGTCTTTGGCATTAACCAGTCGTCCGGATCTGAAACGCATCACCGCAGAACGAGGTGCTCAACGTGAAACGGTGTCGATGGCAAAGTCCGCGTTCGGTCCCCAACTCAATGCCTTTGCCAGCTGGGAAATGGACAATCCGACATTGTCGGCCGGTGGCGGCGGAAATAACTGGGTGGGTGGCATGGAATTGAAGATCGATCTTTTTCAAGGTGGCGCAAAACGTGCCGAGTTGTCACGACAGCGTGCTCTGCAAGAGAAAGCCACGGCGATGAAGCAGGCAGCCATCGATAACGTGCGGCTCGAAGTGCGCCGCGCCTACTACGACTTGGACGCGAGCCGTCAGGAGGTAGAAGTCGCGCAGAACTCGATCGCACAGTCCCATGACAGTTTGCGAATCAATCAGGACCGTTATGAGACGGGTCTGATTACGATCACTGACCTGCTGAGCGCCGAAGACGCCGCACAACGCAGCCAAACTGATTACTGGGACGCCCTCTGCCGGTTCCGGACAAGCTACGCGGGCCTGGAACTGGCGACTGGAACCTTAACTTCACAATCTCCGGCGGTGATGCCATGAATCGAACGCGCACACTTTTTTTCGTCCTTGTTCCGACGCTGTTCGTCGCCTCGTGCGCGAATCAAGCCAAGCAGTCGGCACAAGTTCCAGAGACTGTCAGGAATGTTTCGCTGGTCGAAGCTCAGGAGAGAAAGATGCCCGACGTTTTCGAAGCGGTGGGCACTGTGCAAGCCGCGCAGACCAGTTTCCTCGCCAGCCAGGTGATGGGAAACATCGTAGAGATTCGGGTTCACGAAGGGGATCGCGTGCGGCGCGGTCAAATCCTCGCCGTGATCGATGACAGCCAGCCGCGTGCTGCAGTCGACCGCGCCGCTGCAGCTGATACCGCAAGCCAGCGAAGGCTTGCGGCGGCGGATTCCGAACTCGCCCTCGCCAGGTCAACTCTGAAGCGGTTTCAGACTCTCTTCGAGAGAAAATCTGTTAGTCCGCAGGAGTTCGATGAAGTCCAGGGTCGTCAGCAGTCTGCCCTTGCGCAGCGTGATATGGCGCGGGCAGAGCAGGACCAAGCCAAGGCAGCTCTTACCCAAGCCAGAACAACCCTCGAATACACGCTCATCCGCGCGCCTTTCGATGGACTAGTCACCGAAAGGAAGGCAGACGTTGGAACGCTGGCATCCCCTGGTACACCCATCTTCACCGTGGAGGATGTTCTTCGCTACCGCCTGGTGGCCCCAATCAATGAAAACGATCTCTACTTGGTCCGAATCGGTCAGCCGTTGCCGGTACTCATCGACGCATTCGGCACCGAGGTGTTGAAGGGGAAGGTTGTAGAGATCGTCCCGGCCGCCGATCCCGGCAGCCGCAGCTTCCCGGTCAAGATCGAATTACCCGCCGACTCACGGCTGCGCTCGGGTCTTTTTGGCCGCGTACAGTTCTCGCGCGGGGAGCGACCAGCAATCCTTGTGCCGCAGACTGCTATTGTCCAACGCGGACAGATGCAAGGAGTCTTCCTTCTCGATCAGAACAAGATTGCCGCACTGCACTACGTAACGGTTGGAAAAGCGCTACAGAGCCAGATCGAGGTATTAACAGGTCTGCAGTCGGGAGACTGGTTGGTTGCCACGCCCGGAACTTTCGAACTCGACGGAAAACGGATCGAGGCCCAGTGATGCCCACAAATGATCCCAACTCCGCAGAACACTCCTCACCGGCCCTGCATCTTGCGGGACGTATTGCTCGCGGATTTATTAGTTCCAAGCTAACCCCGTTGGTGATCATCGCTGCCCTGCTGCTTGGAGCTTTCAGCATCCTGCAAACTCCGCGCGAGGAAGAACCTCAGATCGTAGTGCCGATGCTCGACGTGTTTGTGCAGATGCCCGGGGCATCATCGGACGAAGTTGCACAGCGTGTCGGCCTTCCGATGGAACGTCTGCTCCGTGAAGTGCCAGGAGTCGAATACATCTACTCTATCAGCCATCCAGGCGTCAGCATGCTGGTCGTACGTTTTTACGTGGGTACCAAAGAGGAAGATGCAATCATACAAACCTACAACAAGTTGTACTCGAACCTGGATCGCATCCCGCCGGGAGTTTCACAGCCAATCATTAAGGTCCGTTCGATCGACGATGTGCCAATCTTGGCGCTGACTCTCTGGGGCAAGAACTACGACTCCTACCGCCTGCGACAGATCGCCGGCGAACTTGAGAACTCGCTTAAGCCGCTCGACGGCGTATCGGAAACACGAATCATCGGAGGAGAGCCGCGACAGATTAGGGTCGTGCTCGACACACAGCGGCTAACCGGTTACGGCTTGACGCCAACCGCTGTTGTCGCACAGCTGCAGAGCGCAAACAGCCGCTCCCAAGTTGGCAGTTTCTCCCGCGATAATCGCGAACTGCAGGTCGATGCTGGAGTCTTCTTCACGAGCATCGACGATCTGCGTCAGTTAGTCATCGGCGTACATTCCGGGCGCCCGGTTTACCTGCGCGATGTGGCTGAGCGACTCGAAGACGGTGCGGCTGAACCGAGCAACTACGTTCTGTTTGGAAGCGCACGTGGTGAGAGAAATGCCACGAGGACCGATTACCCCGCGGTGACCATCACCCTCTCGAAGCGCAAAGGAACGAATGCAACCCTTATCTCGGAACGAGTGCTGGGGGAAATCGATGGCCTTCGAGGATATGCCCTTCCCCGTGATCTCAACGTCACCGTCACCCGCAACTACGGTGAAACGGCCAAAGACAAGTCCGACGAACTTCTCAAGCACCTGCTGATCGCAACGTTGTCGGTGACATTGCTCATCGCACTGGCTCTCGGATGGCGGGAATCCGGCGTAGTCCTTTTGGCCGTCCCAGTAACTCTGGCGCTGACGCTCACTATCTTCTACTTGTACGGGTACACACTGAATCGCGTCACATTGTTCGCTCTGATCTTTTCCATCGGCATCTTAGTGGACGATGCCATCGTCGTCGTAGAAAATATCGTGCGTCACTTCCGGCTTCCGCAGAACCGGGGTCGCTCCCTGGCAATTGTCGCCGTCGAAGCAGTCGATGAGGTTGGAAATCCCACGATCCTGGCGACCTTCGCGGTAATCGGTGCCATTCTTCCGATGGCGTTTGTCCGGGGACTCATGGGGCCGTACATGCGACCCATTCCCGTCGGCGCATCAGCCGCCATGTTGTTCTCGCTGATTGTGGCGTTTGTTGTCTCTCCGTGGGCCGCGTTACGTTTGCTAAGCAAATATGCGGATGGTGCCGGTGCCCACCACGACAGCGAGGGCTGGACGACGCGACTCTATCGCAAAATGATGAACCCGCTTGTTCGCGACTCTCGCCGACGATGGACGTTCCTCACCGGGGTCCTGGTGCTCCTTTTCGCGGCGATTGCGTTTGTTCCCTTGAAATGGGTTCGGGTGAAGATGCTGCCCTTCGATAACAAGAGCGAATTCCAGGTCATCATCGACATGCCCGATGGAACACCGTTGGAACATACCACGCGAGTGGCCCAGGCACTGGGGCGCCATCTCAGCGAACAGTCGGATGTTGTCAATTACCAGATTTACGCCGGGACGTCCGGTCCCTACAACTTTAATGGATTGGTGCGCCACTACTTCCTCCGCTCGCAACCGAATCAGGCGGACATTCAAGTGAATCTGCGGCCGAGCCAAGCTCGCAAGGCACAGAGCCACGAAATCGCGAGGCACATACGGCCAGATCTTGACAAAATCGCAGAATCATTCGGAGCGCGCATCAAAGTCGCCGAAGTCCCTCCCGGCCCGCCTGTACTGCAAACACTCGTAGCAGAGGTGTATGGTCCCGACTACAAAGGCCAGATCGCACTGGCAGCGCAAGTCAAGAAAATCTTCCAGCAGACACCGGGTGTGGTCGACGTGGATTGGTACGTGGAAGACCCGCAAACGAAATACAACATGAGAGTCGATCTGGCCAAAGCCGCGTTGCACGGAATTTCCCCCGCCGACGTTGCTCGCACGTTGCAGGTCGGACTGGGTGGCGTAAGTGCAGGGCTCATGCACGATTCAAATTCGCGCGAGGACGTTCCGATCGAGGTTCGTCTAGCCCGCGCCGATCGGTCGTCAATCGAAAACCTGAGCGGCCTGAAGCTGCCTACACCCCAAGGTGGACAGATCTCGCTCAACGAGGTGACGAACCTTCAGACGACAACGATCGACACCAGCGTCTACCGCAAGAATCTGCAGCCAGTGGTCTATGTCACTGGCGACGTTGCCGGCGGCGAAGAGAGCCCGGTCTACGCGATCATGAAAATGAGCGACGCCATTGATCAACTCAAGCTGCCGGGGGGCTATGCGGTGAAGCAATACAAGGGCACATCCATGCCTGAGCGCACCGATCACTTCTCAATGAAGTGGGACGGCGAATGGCACATCACGGTGGAAGTGTTTCGCGATCTCGGGCTCGCATTCGCAGCGGTTCTAGTTTTGATCTATGTTCTGGTAGTCGGCTGGTTCCGCTCCTTCATCACACCACTGGTGATCATGGCTCCGATTCCCCTCACGCTGGTCGGAATCCTGCCAGCACATGCCTTGATGGGGGCCTTTTTCACAGCCACTTCGATGATCGGGTTCATCGCTGGAGCCGGCATCATTGTGCGCAATTCCATCATCCTCGTAGACTTCATCGAATTGCGGCGATCACAAGGAATGTTACTTGAAGAAGCCGTCGTGGATGCAGGTGCTGTCCGATTCCGTCCAATGCTGTTGACTGCCGCGGCGGTGGTTGTGGGGGCCAGCGTCATCTTATTTGATCCAATTTTTCAGGGGCTGGCACTTTCTCTCATGGCGGGCGAAGTTGCGTCCACAATTTCGTCCCGCATGGCGGTGCCTGTACTTTACTACCTCTCGCAGAAACGAAAGCAAGCGCCGGCGCATCCTCATTCGCCGGAGAACATTGCCGAATGCGAAATGCCGCCGTGTGAAGTTACGCGATGACTTTTCTCGAGGAGAACAAACAATGACAATGGAACGGACCCTTCGCTTGATGGCCGGACTCTTCGTCCTCATCTCATTGGCCCTGGGCCACTGGGTGAACCAGTATTGGTATCTCTTCACCGCCTTCGTAGGGCTCAACTTGTTTCAGTCGGGTTTGACGAATTGGTGTCCCATGATGACGTTTCTGCGTAAACTAGGCGTTGATAGCCAGGAGAAAGTGAACCATGCCTGAATGGGTTTGGTTGATTGCATTGCTGATCGGATACCTGTTCTTGACCCGGTGGCTCCTGCCCAAGTTGGGGGTACCCACTTGAAAGAGCACTGGTTGCGCCGAGTCTCGGCGTAATAGGAAAGATGCGGCGGAAGCCTCAAAAAAGGCCGGCACACGAAGCTCCGCCCAAGACTCTCGCCTACGAAACTACTGAGTCGGGATCTTCAGGTTGGAGACGATGTTCGAGTACGCACTCTCAACGCTGCTGAAGTCGACTGCCGTCGCGGCGTAACAGTAAGCACTCCCGTTCGTCACTGTCGTGTCCGTGTAGAGGGTACCAGTATTTAATGCCGAGTTGACCTTCGAGAAGCTACCGCACGATGTCGTATACCCAGCGCGATAAATGTTATAGCCGGAGATGTTCGAAGAAGTACTGGCGTTCCAGGACAAGTTCACGGTGTGCGTCGGAGCGGGCGTGCCTGTTCCCGTAAGAGATTCGGTTGCGGTCGCCGGTTGGCCGTTGCTGGTAAAACTCAGTGAAGTGCTCGCCGATCCAGCAATCTGTGGACTGAACGTCACAGAGAATGAAGTACTCTGGCCAACCGAGATTGTAATCGGCAGTGAGAGACCGCCGACGCTGAACACAGAGTTGCCGGTGTTTGCGGCAGTCACGGTTACATTCGCCCCGCTCGCAGTTAATGTGCCGGATGCAGTTCCGCTGGTGCCTACTACTACATTGCCAAGGCCCAGAGTAGACGGAGTCACCGTCAAATTACCGGCCGTAGTTGTGCCGGTCCCCGACAAAGCGATGCTCAATGCCGGATTTGTTGCGTTCGAGGTGATCGTAAGGCTGCCGCTCGCTCCGCCAGATGACTTCGGAGCGAAGGAAACATCAATGCTCGCGCTTTGCCCTGCCCCTAAACTCAGTGGAGCGGACATCCCATTAAAGCTGAATCCCGCTCCGCTGACTGTGACTTGAGAAACCGTGACACTCGACCCTCCTGCGTTCGTGATCACCTCGGTGAGGCTGCGGCTGCTTCCAACGGTTACGCTGCCGAACCCTTCACTGGTGGCGCTCGGAGCAAGCTGGCCATCGGCGACACCTGTTCCAGTCAGCGCTAAGTTTGGTACTGCGCTTGAGGCGTTACTGGCGATCGTTGCTGAAGCGTCAAACGTTCCCGCAGCATTCGGCGTGAAACTGAAGGTGAGAGATACACTCTGCCCTGCCGCCAGCGCTGCCGGAAGGCTCGGCGACGTCAACGTAAAGTATTTGCTCGAAATGGCGGCAGCGCTGATGCTAACCGGCGCATTCCCAGAGTTTGTCGCACTCACCGTGAGAGTTTTACTAACGCCAGGTGCAACGCTACCGAAGTTCAAAGCCAAACTTCCAAGAGAAAGGCTTCCCTGCTGAACAGGACGGCCAGCACTTACCCCTTGGCAGCCTGCGATCCAAACAATGGCAAAAGCGAGCAGGATTCCTTCGCCTGCTTTCCGAATAGTATGGGTGGTGCTTGGGCTCGATGGCTTTCGTCGAAACATGATTCCCCAAAATTGCGCTTTTGCTTAAGGCAGAGACGTCTCATTGCAGTGTGAAACCAGAAGCCCATTCAAACCAGATTTCGAAAGTACACATCATCGACGCGCACTTAGTCAGGTACTCGTACATGTTGTGAATTTCAGCACTCGTTCGTGCCGCAATGTAATCGAACTTTTATGACGTGTTTTTTCACAAGCTGCCGAATTCCTAGCAGCAAACTCGATCTCGAGAAGGCCCCGACGACAACCGGGGATTCGTGCTTTCTTGCCTGGTAATCCGGACCGAGCCCTGCGTGTCGCGGCGGCAGGACTTATAGGAAATCTTCGGGTGCGTTTGATATCTCGGCATTTCGTTGGAACCAGCGGTGCATCCTGCCCCTCATTCGTAGAGGATTGGCTCGATCACAGGCCGAGCGGCAACAGTGGTTCAAAAAACCCAAAACCCACACTGGGAAACCCAAAACGTAACCGCATTCGCAATTCGCCGTCGAAACCAACTCAAGTTCAAGCCCCGACCCAAAAAGCCGAATTTCCATGTCCGATTTTCCTCCAAGTTCAACCGACCACCGATCTCCCTGTAAACCATTGATTTAAAGCTGCTAAGGTTACCAACCATCCAAAACTACGACGGCTCAACTCCGTCCCCGAAAGCAACTTCCGCGCCGCTCGCTTTCCTATGGTGCTCTCGCGTCCCTAGGTGTATATTGTTCGTGCTCGGAGTATTCCCCCAAGCCTTTCAGGCGGGCTCCGAGGAAGCAGTGATTCATCGGCTGAACCGTCCCAGGGTCCCTGAAACGGATCGCCGTTTTTTCCCCCCAAAGTTGTAGAGAGGTCCCGGACACAAAGTGTGTTCCGGTGAATAACTTATGCCTTCTTCTCTTATAGCGGGGCGGTACGAACTCCAAGGACAACTCGGTGAGGGCGGCATGGGTGTGGTCTGGCGCGCCCTCGATGTCAAGACCGGCGGTTCCGTCGCCATCAAGCTCATGAAGGATATGTCCGATCCTGTGGCGGTCGATCTGTTCACCAAGGAATGGAGAGCCCTGGCCGAGATCTCCCACCCGAATATCGTGGAAGTTCGGGACGTCGATGTCATCGAGGAAAATGGTCAGAAAAAACCATTCTTCGTGATGCCGCTGCTGCGCGGCACCACGCTGGCTGACCTGATCGCTGACGCCAGCGCGCGCTTGACCGTGGAGCGCGTCGTGGAGATCGCGGTGCACGTGTGCCGGGGATTGCAGGCCGCGCACCAGAGAGGACTGATCCACCGGGACCTGAAGCCAAGCAACATTCTGGTGATGGAGGATGACAGCGCCAAAATCATCGACTTCGGTGTGGTGCATCTGGCGGGATCAAAGTCGGTGACGGGACAGAAGGGGACGTTCCAGTACATGTCGCCAGAGCAGGCCATGATGAGGGAGATTACCCCGGCATCGGACTTGTTCTCGATGGGGATCATCCTCTACGAGGCACTGACGCGGCGGAAACCATTCGCACGCAACACTGTCCAGGACACCATGGATGCGCTGCTCAAGTTCGTGCCACCGGCCGTGTCAGAGCTCAATCCGAACGTCAATATGTCGTTGAGCCGGGTGGTTCACAAGTGCCTGGCCAAGCAACCGATTCACCGCTTTGCGAGCGCTCGCGATCTTGCAGACGTCCTGCAAAAAGCAGTGCGCAATGAACCCGTGTTTGACACGGCCAAAATCGAGCAGCGCATCGAACGTGCGAAGGCTGCCTACAAATCTGGCGATGAAGGGTTTGCCTCTGAGATTCTGGCAGAACTTGAGGCGGAAGGTCATCTCGATCCGCGCATTACCGTGCTGCGGATGCAGATTGAGATGGCCGCAAAGGCGAAGAAAACTCGTCAACTGCTGGAGAGCGCACGCGCGCGAATGGAGCAGGACGAGATTCCCCTGGCGCTGGACAAGATCCGTGAAGTGCTGGAATTGGACCCTGAGAATCCCGATGCGCTGGCCATGCGACATGCCATGGAAAAGCAGCGCAATGAGGGCCAGATCGCCAGGTGGCTGGAGCTTGCGCAAACGCACCTGAGCAATCGCGATTTTGGGGCAGCCCGGAATGCGGCCAAGGAAGTTCTGGCTATCAATCGTGCCGACGCGCGGGCCATGGACCTCTTGGAGAAGATCGAGTCGACGGAAACTGATGCCAAGAGAATTCGTGAGCAGAAAGAGCAACTGTACACCTCAGCTTTGAAGGCATACCAGAACGGCGAGATCTCTACGGCTCTAAGCAAGCTGGAGCGTCTGTTCTCGGTAGCCCAGTCCAATCCGAACGCAGCGATTCCGGAACGCGAAGCTGTCTACCAGAGCTTTTACAAGGAAGTGCGGTCCGAGCGTGACACCATCCACGGCGCGCTTGAAGACGCGCAGCGCCAGTTCCGGGAAAAGAATTTTGCCGGCGCCATGGCAGTGTGCAGGGAACTTCTCGGGAAGTATCCCAACGACGGCACTCTTCACGCCTTGAAGATCCAAATTGAGGATGCGGAACGGCAAGAGTTGTCGTCGTACACGGCCGACGTTTCCCAGAGACTAGAGGCGGAGCGTGACCTTGACACGCGAGTCAATATCGCGCGGGAAGCCTGCGAGCGCTACCCCAATGAAGCTCAGTTTGCACAGCAGCTCAAGTTGGTGCGTGAGCGGCGCGATCTGGTGAATTCGATCGTAGTCAAGGCACGTCAGTATGACGAGCGGGGGCAGTTTGCCGAGGCCATCAGTCAGTGGGACATCTTGCGCAACATTCATCCCGACTATCCCGGCATTACATTTGAGATAAAGCAGTGCAAGAAGAAGCGCGACCAGCAGGGGCGAGACGAGGAACGTTCACGACTGGTCAACGAAATTGATGGGTTGATGAAGAGCCGGGCATACGCGAAGGCCATTGAATACGTTTCTTCTGCGCTCCAGGAATTCCCCGGTGACACCGAGATCTCGGGGCTGCGAACGCTGGCGCAGCAGGGGATGGAGCGGACCAAAGAGTCGCGCCGTCTGTTCGAGGAAGGTCAACGATGCGTCACGCAGGGGGATCTGCTCAGGGGCACGGAGTTGTTGCGCAGCAGTCTGAACCTTGACCCGCGGGCACCGGGACTCCGGGATGCGGTGGTCAATGTTTTGATCGAGCGGGCACGGGCCTGCGGGGAAGACAACTGGCAAGATGCGGAGCCTCTGTGTCAGGAAGCCAGTGAACTGGACGCGAATCACCCCGCGGTGCGGGCCCTGCGTTCAAGCCTGGCAGACGCCAAGCGAAAAGCGTTCGTCGTTCAATGCCTGACGGAATGCCGCTCGTTGGTGGCTGCCGGAAAAGTGAATGAGGCGACACAGCGAGTTCGCGCGGCCCGGCAAATGTACCCGAACGATGGTCGCCTGGAGCAGTACGCAGCGAGTCTCGAAAGGGAGATGAACGAACTTCTGCGCCAGGAACAAAGACGTAAAGACCAGACTGCGCTTAGCGAGAACCGGCGGCTGGCGGAGCAGAATCCCGATCGCGCGAGCCTGCGGGCAGTTTTGGAGAAGTCGTACGCGATCCGCGCCCATCATCCCGACGATCCAGAGATCGCGCGGACCGTATCGGAGATAGAGCTAGCGGTCAAGAACGTGGCGCGGGTAGAGGATGTGAAACAGGTCCTGAGCGTTGAGCCGTCTCTTACCGGCACGAATGGGTGGCGAGCGACGATGGTCCAGCAAGCTCCTGGGCAGCCGGCGCCACGCAGCGCGGACAAGAAGGGTCCGCAACTGGTCGACAAAACTGCCACTGCAACGAATACAGCAAGACCGGCTGCGCAACCGAAATCCAGCTTCCACACTTTCACGCATGAGTTAGAAGCCCTTGCGCAACGCGTGCAGGGAGGGCTACTTGCGCTGGCGCGCCCTGGCGGCCAGTGGTCTGGGGTAAGGCTGGGAACCGCTGGCGCGGTCGTCATCCTGCTCCCGCTACTCGCTTATTTTGCATTTCACCTGCCGAGCAACTCAAAAAAGAGTGGGGGAACTCCGACCACAGCAACTGTCACGCTTGCCACTGATCCTCCTGATTCCTTAGTTACGAGCGAAGGCAAGGCGGTCGGTAATGGCGGAGTTGCAATCGGCACAACAATCGAAGTCAGTCACATCGGCTACAAGACCAGGCAAGTACAGATTCAGCAGGACAGCGATGGGAAGGTATCGCTTGAGCCGGAGCCGTTGCACTTGTCGGTTCACGCGTCGGGAACTGCAGGAAGTGCTGAAATCGATGGGCAAAAGGTCGCCGATCTTACGGACGGCTCTTTGGAATACGCCCTAAGCCCCGACGGCACTCTGCACAAGCTGACGGTCACCGCGGACAACAAACAACTGCTCATGGTTTACGTGCAAGCTTCGCCGGGCCAACAGCCTCGAGTCACGGGCTTCGATGCGAATAACCTTCTAGCCATTACCAGTTTGGGCAACCAGGCGACACTGTATGGAGCAAGCAATCTGGGGTCGGCTCAGGTCGGCGACCAGAGCGCTGCGATCAATCCTACGGGAGCGCCCATCACGCTAACTGATCAGAGCCACGATGTGATATTCGGAAAGGGTGACGATCAAGGAAGCGCATCGATCGACATTTCCAACGCTCCCGCCCTCATGGTGCAATCGCTGAGTGGTGCAGGACGCGTCTTCATCACGACGAATGCGGATAAGGCCATACTCAGCGTGGACGGATCGCCCATGCCCCGGCAGAGCCGCGGCTGGACCGTGAGTAAGGCACCAGGTCCTCACAAATTCACGTTATCCGCAGAGGGTTTCGAACCTCAGTCGTGGACCATGGCCATTCAGCGTCGTGGAGTCGTGAACAAGAATGTACCCCTACGTGCCAAAGCAGCGGCCGCCCCGCCCTTGGCGGCTGGCCTGAGTATCGTCGGAGGCACTCCCGGAGCAGAGGTCGCACTGGATGGGAAGAAAGTTGGAGAACTGGATTTAGCGGGCAGTCTCAACCTTCCGAATGCCGTGGTTCTCGGCAAACATAAGGTAGGTCTGACGAAGCCCGGCTACGAAGCGCGGGAGTTCGAAATCACGATCAGTCCCAGCGCGCCGGGCAAGCCTTTGGCCGACGCTCAAATCTCCAAGCCGGTGCTTTCGTCATCCACTGCAGGACTGGCGTTCGACGTAACAACCAAGGGAGCCACGGTAAAATTCCGCCGCGTCGGCGACGCACAATTCCGGGACGTCAATCCTTCGGAAAAGATTCAGTTGCCGCCCGGACAGTACGAGATTGTGGCCGAGGCCACCGGGTATCAACGATTCACTACGACAGTGAACCTGGGGAAGGAAGAGGTCACCGTTCCTGTGAATTTGGGAGCGGTTCCCGACTACGAATTCGAGGACGCTCACCAGGTCTCTCATGAAGGTGAATGGCTGAAGTCGAAAACGCCCGGGAAGTTCATCAATCTGAAACCGGGCCTGTTGCGCGAGAATCTCGTTTTTTCGCGCCCTGGCAAAACGCTGTTCTGGGATAAGAAAGTCGAATGGATGATCGAGGATCCGGCGCATCACTCCAGAGTCCAGTATTCCCTCGAAGGCGGCAAGCTGACCCGGAGGCTAGTGGTTGGGCAGGACACCTCATATCAGAAAGAAGCGAAGGTCGATGCCCAGTCTGCAGGACAGAAGGATTCGCTCTCTTTGCATATCCGCGTTGACGCTGGACAGGTGCGGATTACCAACGACAAGGCAGTTGTTCTCGATGAGTTCACCGCCCCGGGTCAGGATTTTTCAAACGGCAGGATCGCGATTCGAAGCGATTCCCTCTTCCTTGTTCGGACGAACAACCAGTAAGCGTTCGTAGCCAAATCATCACTCCGGCAGGGCCCAGGCGAACAGCACGCTACCGCTGCTCATCAGCACATACTGGCGCCCGTCAAGTTCATAGCTTGTGGGAGAACTGACAATAGCCCCCCCGGAACCCGCATGCCAAAGGGTCTTGCCATCGCTCGAATCAAGCGCCAGAAAATTGCCAGATGCATCGCCAGTGAACGTAAGACCGGAGTCGGTCGTCAATATTCCTGCGCCCGAACCGCCTAGTCCGACTTCGTGGCTCCATCGGATTTTGCCCGTCTGATAGTCGATCGCTTCGATGACGCCCTTGCCCCAGACATCGTAGTCGGCTCCGGCCCAACCGTAGACCCCATCTGCAGGCTTCGCGAAGTAGACGCTCCAGCTAGGGTGGGCATCCACGATGAACAAGCCATTCTTGGTGTCAAAACTCGGGGAACGATAGTTGGTCATCCCGCCTTCGTCAGGCGCGATGAGGCGTCCGTCGGGAGCAGGCTCCTTTGCGGGATTTGGAATCGGACGGCCTTCCTTATCGATTCCGAGTGTCCAATTCACCGGACCGTATGGAACTGTTAAAAGACTCTTCCCATTTGTGCGATCGAGCACAAAAAAGTAGCCGTTGCGGGAACTCTGCATGAGCATCTTCTTCGGTTCGCCGTGAAAGTCTCCATCGACGAGGACAGGAGTTTCAACGGCATCCCAATCGTGCGTGTCATGCGGAGAGACCTGAAAAGCCCACACCAGCTTCCCTGTGTCCGGATTCAGCGCGACGATCGAGCAGCTATAGAGATCGTCTCCCGGCCGTGTCGTACCGTTCAACACCGGCGTGGGGTTGCCCGTACCCCAATAGACCAGATTCAGATCGGGATCATAGGTTCCGGTCATCCACGTCATGCCGCCGGTGGTTTGATTCGGTGTGCCCGAGGGTGGAGTCGAATTCCATTGCCACTGCGTGGCGCCGGTCTCAGGATCTATCGAGCGAATGTAGCCGGTCAGGTTGTCGAAATCTCCGGAAACACCAACTAGCACATGTTGGCCCACGACGAGAGGAGCCATGCTCGTCCAGTATCCCTTCGTCACGTCGGCCACTTGCACGTTCCAGCGAACGCTCCCATCTTTCGCGTTGAGCGAGATCAGATGAGCATCCGGGGACAAGAAGTAGAGATAGCCCTTATACATCGCGACACCGCGATGCCCGATGTGTTCGCCCGCACTGCGCGGATGGATGTAATGCCATACCTGATGGCCGGACCGGGCATCGATGGCCCAGATATTTTCCGGGACGGTGAAGTAGAGAATGCCATCCACCAGCAGAGGCGATGACTTGATCAGCGATGTCTGGTTGGTCTGGAAGGCCCAAGCCAACCTCAGATTTTTCACGTTGGCCGGTGTGATCTGAGTCAACGCGCTGTGTCGCCTTCCAGAATAATCGCCGTGATATCCAGGCCAGCTGTCGGCTGGCGGATGCAAGAGAGTTTGTTCATCGGCTCCCTGCGCAACTGTCCACAGGGAAAATGCCAAAGCGCAAACCAGAGTTAGTAATGCTTTCCTTAGAAAGTTCATTAGCGATCGGATCTTTGACAACGATCTCTCCGGAGAATGTGTTCGCCTCTCACTTTAATGTTTGCAGATACGCCATCAAGTTGTGGACGTCGTCATCGGAGTACTTGCTGAAGAGATCAACGTGGGCCTCGACCGGTGCGTCCAACTTATAACGCACATCCCGAGTCCGCCAGGATTGATACACTCCCTCGGAGTTCGTGAGTCCAACGGTGAACTCATCGAGATATGCCAACGTTCCGGAGATCTCTTGACCCGACGCCAGGGTCACAACTACCTTGGACTTTGCGTGTCGCGGATAGAGCATCCGCTCCTCGAGTTCCAAGCCCTTGAAGCGCGAAGCTACGCCTGCAAGATCACCGGTTGCGGAGTGGCAACCAGCGCATCCTCCAGTTCCATCGAAATATTTCTTGCCGGCGTCGGCGTTTCCTGTTTGCAAGTCCTCCGGGGCCACTCCTTTACGTCCGCCGTTTCCTCTGCGTCCGCCCTGAGGCTGCGCGGCTTTTTGTTGTGTGTGGATAAAAGCAACCAGGCTTGCAATCTGCTGGTCGGTGCGATCGAATGCCGGCATTTTGTTGTCCGGGCGGCCGTTGCGGATGACCGGAGCAATCTTGTTCCCATTAACATCCGCGGCAACCAACTTCGATCGGGTCAAGTCAGGGCCACTCTCTCCTCCAGTCGCGTCGCGGCCGTGGCAAAAAGAACAATCCTGGCGGAACAGCGACGCGCCTTGCTCGACAAGGGTTGCTGGATAACTTTTGCTCTCGCCACTGCCGCGTGGTTTGGTGCCAGTTGAACTCGGCGTGTTGTGGCTGGTCGTTTGCGAGGCGGCAAACACGCTTAGGAGCAACAAGAGAACAGTCGCGCAGAAGAATCGGGGAAACGTCATATTTAGTGATCGCCCGCCTGCTGCTCTCGTGCATGAGGGGCCGTGCTGCCCTCGGTCATCCCCAGAACCCACTTGATGGCTTCAAAGTACATCTTGCGGATGTCGGGGTCGCTCCAGGATTCCTCGGTATGGCCCAAAGTCGAGTAGAAGACGCGGCCCTTGCCGTACATTTTGTCCCAGGCCACGGCGAAATCGTGATCGGCGCGGTGAATGCGCGGGTTGTTCTCGTAATTAAGCTTGGCTGGATCGAGACTGAGCAGAACGTGCACCTTGTCGCGCGACCATTCCTTTGGCTGATAAATTTCGTCCCACTTCACGAACGCGTGCGGAAAATGGCGGACCGCCGGAAAGTTCGGATCTTCGTTGATGATCGGAGCGTTAAACGTGGACCAGGGATGCTGATCGAACCAGCCACCGATCATCTCACCGTATTCCGGCCACTTGTAATTTGTATCGAGGGCGGCGTGAACGCCCACGAAGCCCTTGCCGTCATCCTGGATGAACGACATCATGTCCTTCTTCTGATTGTCGTCCAGGTCGAGTTCGCCCGTGGTGCTCACAAAAATCAGGGCATCGAAGTAGTCGAGACTCTTCGCATTCCTGCTCAGATCCTTCTTCGTGATCAGTTCGACGTCTGTGCGCAGGATGGCTTCCCACAGGCCGCTTTCACGTCCCATTTCGTAGATCGCCGCCATGGCGGCGGAAATGGAGTCGTGCTCAAATCCCTTGGTCTGGCTCACGACCAGAACGTGCTTGAGATGGATCTTTTTTTCCCGTGGCGGCGGGGGCATGGAAGGATCCGTTTGGGCTGAAACGAGGGCGGGTGTAATCCAGAAAAGCAACAAGAGAAACAACAACCGTCGAGGTCGGCGCAAGAGCATTCTCCCCAAAAGGCGATCCGCGGACCCCAGGACTCCACACAGTCCGGAATGCCGCAGGACCTTAAGGTAACATAAGCGACCTGCGATAGAATGGCGGGGCTCTTTCGAGGAGATAGAGGCGCTATGCGTGTTGGGGTCTTCACTCCGTTGCTATCGAAACTTCCACTGGAGGCGGTTCTCAAGAAACTCACCGAGCTCAACATTCACACCGTCGAACTGGCGACGGGAAACTACGTGGGTGATGCGCACTGCAAGCTCTCCATGTTGGACAACAGCTCAACCCTGTCCGATTTCAAAAACATTCTCAGCGACCACGGCGTCAGCATCAGCGCCTTAAGCTGTCACGGCAATGCGCTGCACCCGGACAAGTCCCTCGGGCAAGTGCATCGTGACACCAGCCGCAAGACGATCCTGCTGGCCGAAAAGCTTGGAGTTCCAATGATGGTGGACTTCTCCGGCTGCCCCGGGGATTCTCCGAATGCGACGGCGCCCAACTGGGTGACCTGCCCATGGCCTCCGGACTTCCGCAAGGTGCTTGACTGGCAGTGGAACGAGGTGGTCGCACCCTACTGGATCGAGCACGCGAAGTTTGCCGCTGATCATGGAGTAAAGATAGCGGTCGAGATGCATCCCGGCTTCGTGGTCTACAGTCCGGAGACAATGCTCCGGTTGCGCACAATCGCGGGGAAGAACGTAGGATGCAACTTCGATCCCAGCCACCTCTTTTGGCAAGGTATTGATCCAGTTGAAGCGGTCCGCGTGCTGGGCGACTCGATCTTTCACGTGCACGCCAAGGATACGCAACTGTACCCAACGAACATGGTGCGCTCGGGCGTGCTGGACACGAAACCCTATACCGACGAACGCAACCGCGCGTGGATCTTCCGCACCTGCGGATACGGCCATGGGATGGAGTTTTGGAGCGAACTCATCTCCACACTCCGCATGTTCGGCTACGATTACGTTGTCTCGATCGAGCATGAAGACAGCCTGCTCTCGCCCGCAGAAGGTCTGACGAAGGCAGCAAACTTCCTCAACAACATCGTGGTGCGCGAACAGCCGGCAGCTGCGTGGTGGTCCTGAAGGAACTCTAATGAAAGCAATTAAGACAGCAATTTTCGGTACCGG
Source organism: uncultured Acidobacteriota bacterium (assembly GCA_963836945.1). Lineage (GTDB taxonomy): Bacteria > Acidobacteriota > Terriglobia > Terriglobales > Acidobacteriaceae > Sulfotelmatobacter. The sequence goes on along the minus strand of CAWILL010000006.1, from coordinate 417,287 downwards.
CTTTATGGGCCGTGTGCACCTGGAAGCGGTTCGGCGAGTGGAGTCGGTGGAAGCGATTGCCGTAGTTGGCCGGAACGCGCAGACGACAGAACGGCTCGCCGCAGGCTTCGCTATTCCGAAAACAACAACAGATTTTCGTGAAGTTCTGCGCGACGGCTCCATTGACGCGGTTCACATTTGCACTCCTAACGCGCAGCACTTCTCGATGGCGAAAGAGGCCCTGCAGGCGGGCAAGCACGTACTCTGCGAAAAGCCGTTGACTACGACCGTCGCGGAAGCCGAGGAACTGAGTTCCCTTGCCGCCAAGCAGGGCTTGCGCAATTGCGTGTGCCACAACCTGCGTTATTACCCCATGGTCCAGCAGATGCGCCGCCTGCGCGAAGCCGGTGAACTTGGAGATATTCTGGTTGTGCAAGGCACGTACTCTCAAGACTGGCTGCTACATGACACGGATTGGAACTGGCGGGTTGATGCCAGCGCTGCCGGGGCATCCCGCTGCATGGCCGACATCGGATCACACTTCTTCGATATGGCGGAACACGTGACGGGATTGCGTCTGACGTCGCTCTGCGCCGATCTACAGACGTTTCATGCCAAGCGGAAACAGCCGAAGCACTCGGTCGAAACTTTCGCTAACAAGCTGATGGGGCCCGAAGATTTCATTGAGACTCCAGTGACAACGGAAGATTTCGGCGCCGTCCTCTTTCGTATGGGAGCGCGTACCCGCGGCAGCATGACCGCCAGCCAGGTGTCAGCAGGCCGAAAGAACGGATTGCAAATTGAGGTTTACGGCACGAAATCTTCGGTCGCCTGGAACCAGGAACGTCCGGACGAACTCTGGCAGGGGCACCGCGATACGCCGAACTCGATTTCGGTAAAGGATCCTTCGTTGCTCGAACCTGGCGCCCGCAGTTACGCCGACCTTCCGGGCGGCCATAGCGAGGGCTACGACGACACCTTCAAGCAGGTATTTCGCCGCTTCTATCGTTCCATCGACGCATCAGCCGCTCCCGATTATCCCCAGTTCGTTGACGGATTGCGCCAGATGGTGATCCTCGATGCGGTCCTAGAAAGCCATAGCAAACGCGGGTGGGTGGATGTGCCGCCGCTTCAGCAGGGTTGACGAAAATTCCGTCAGTCTGAATACGAGGCCTTACCCAACACAAATTCTAAGAACTTGGCACCCGCACAATGTTCGAAGTGGCGGACTCACCGTTGGCATTTGTGGCCCGCACTCGGTAGGAAGCTTTCTGGCCCAGCTTTACCTGCGAATCGGTATATTGTGTCGTCGAGACCGGGAGCTCCGCGATCCGATGCCACGATACTTGTGCCGTCGAATCCTGGCGCCGCTCAACCACAACGTGCTCCGGATTCCCTCCATGGACCTCCCATCCAAGCTTCACTCCGCTGTCGGTTGAGGCCGCAGTCAGCGAACTCGGTGCTTCGGGAAGAACTGGCCAGTCGAAATAGTCGGCATCGGCGATTGCCAAGATACTGTCGGAAACCGGAAGCATCTCCAATGTGTCGGTGCTTCCCTTCTTCCAATTGAGCGGACGAATATCTCCAGAGACCACGTCGATGAGCACGGGGCGCTGAATGCCGGAGTTCTTCAGAGAGAGAGTCGCGTAGTAAGGAGGAAAAGAATTCCCGGCCACGCTATGAGCCGCGATCCAGTAGGCAACGATCGCTTTCCCGCTCTTCGCTCGAAAGCCGTAGCTTAGGAAAGGAAATCCGCTCTGCCGGCGGATCGCCGGCAGGTCACTGCTGGAAATCTGAATCGTGGTGTCTAGCTTCGTATCGGAAAACAGCGCGTTCGTGTTCTGCAACGCATAGTAGACCAGTCGCGGCGTGAAGTCATAGTCGTGGTGGGTCAGCCCGTGGACAATCCCGAAGTCGTCAAATTCATTCCCGTCCGTACCCGCAGCCAGAAGCCATACAAATGTCTTTACTCCCGCTGCATGGTTGTAAATCAGTCCTCGCGGTACATACTTCGCCTGCACGGATTCGTCCGAGCCTGTCCATGACGGGATCGAGTTGAACTCATCGTCGAAGAAAGGAATGCCTGCCTTGATCCCGAGATAATGATTCACCAGATCCCGCAGCGCACGCGGCGACTCGTTGAGATAGGCACCGTAATCCATCGTCTCCGGATTCATATTCTGGCCGTATCCCGGATAGGTGTGATAGGCGTAGACATCAATCCCCTCGGCGCATTTGCAGGTATCCAAGGCACGCTGCGTGAAATCGCGCGATGGGTCCGCCTGCCCGCCGTAGATCACCCTCGCTCCCGGCGTCTTGTGCACAGTGTCGACGAACGATGTGAGCAGATGACCGTACTGCTCGGGATTGCCCCATGGATTCCAGTAGCCGATGTCTTGTTCATTCCACAGCGCCCAGTAGTGGATTCTGTCCTTGAAGTGATCGACCATCCAGCCGACGTATTTGTTGAATGCTGTTGTCTGTTCCGGTGTGATCGGCGGCCAGTACACTGAGTACATGCTGCGATCATCGTTGTGAAACGAACCCGGCTCGGGAACGCTGATGTCCGGCAGTTTGCCGCTGTGCGCGGTGTACATCTGGTTGCCGTAGAGCAACTGCACCTGCACATCCATCCCATTGTCGATCAAAGAATCAACGGCATCTTCCAGCAGCGGCGATGTCTGATACACACCATGCTTCTGCTCAATCCAATCCCAACTCGTGTAGTCGGAACTGTTCTCGTACTGGCCGATGCGAATCCATTTGAACCCTGCATCGAACATGCGCGTCCACCACCACCGGTTCCAGGGCAGATAGGGATCACGGGGCAAGTCGGAGTTGATGCCGAACCCATCCTGAATCTGCGAGGTTCGCTTTGGTGGGACTTTCTCTGGAAGCTTTCGCGCGACCTGGGGAGAGGAAGGAGTTTCGAGGAAGACGATAAACAGAAGGACGGCGAAATACACGCTACGGCCTTGGTGATTACCTATCATGGACTCTCCTCGCCTAACCCAAGATCGCCGTTCGCATCTCCGTCAACGAGCCACCCGCTCAGGGGCGGCCTGTGTGGCATTCGCGGCGATGGCAGGCGCGTGACGCTGGATCTTCCGGATCGCCTCCGCGATCTCGCGCATGTCCTCTTCGTCACCCAGCAGCGCAAACTGTGGAATCCACACCGTCTCCCAAGCTGCCCGTTGTGTGTGCGGGAAGCGTTGCTGCAGGAATTCGTGCTTCTCTGTCGCCTGCGTCCCGCTGAGGCACTTGCAATATTCTCCGCTGCGGAAGCAATCAAGTTCATGCAGCGGCGGGTAGCTCGCCTGTGTCGGAATCCCTTCGGCATTCAGCGCGGCGATGAAATTCTCAGTCGAGATACCCGCAAATTGCCTGGCATCGACATGAAAGATGTATGCGTACTGGCCGTTGCGCGTGCAGCGCGCATCGCACTTCTGCGGTGTGATGCCGGGGATCTCCGCGAACAGTTTGTCGAGCAGACGGCCGTTGCGGTGGCGGTGCAGAGTCTGCTCTTTCAGTCGGCCGAGTTGCACCTTCAGAACTGCTCCCTGCCATTCGCTCAGCCGGTAATTCGATCCATAGATGAAATGGCTGTAGAACCATTTGCCCGGCATGCGTCCGCAGTCGTGTACGGAGCGGGCCTTGCGCTCGAAAGTGTCGTCATTCGAAATAATGATTCCGCCCTCGCCCGCGGTCATCAGCTTGCTCGATTGGAAACTGAATGTGCTTGCCTTGCCAAACGCGCCGACCTTCTTTCCCCGCCACTCGCTGCCATGCGCGTGCGCTGAGTCTTCTATGAGGTAAAGGCCCTTTTTCTGAGCAAGCGAGGCTAGGCGATCCAGATCCGCAGGATGTCCACCCATGTGTACGGCAATGATGGCTTTCGTGCGCGGAGTGATAGCCGCCTCCGTCAATTCTGGATCGAGGCAGTAGGTTTCGGGATCGACATCCACCAAAACTGGTAAAGCATTCGTAAAGAGAACAGCGCTGGCGGTCGCGATAAACGTGAAATCGGGCACGATCACCTCATCGCCCGGCCCGATATCCAGCGCGGCCATGGTGACTTCCAGCGCGGCCGTCCCGTTCGTGACAGCGATTCCATGACGCGCGCCGTGATATTCGGCAAACGCCTTTTCAAACTCCAGAGTCTTAGTGCCGGGCGTGCGCCACCAAACGCGGCTCTCGAGAACTTCGTTGAGGGCTCGGCGCTCGTTGTCGTCGTACTGCGGCCACAGGGGAAACGGCTTCTGTTTCGTCTTGCTACCGCCGAACAGCGCGAGTTCAGCCATGCGTTCTCCTTGATCGAACTTTGTGGCAGTCAAGTAAGGTACCTCAAAAGCATGGAGCGGTCATCGGCTTCGACCGACAACATTCCGGCGCGAGCACAAGATTCCTATGACTGTCGTCACAAGATGCAACAAATTCCGAGGATTTCAAATCAACTTGCGATCTGCAATATTGCCAACGCGGGCTGCAAACCGGCTGTGTTGACACACGCGAATGGAGACCTTAGCATCCCTTTCTCGGCAGTTTGCCGACGATTCCGTAAGGCTGGGGAAGCGAGTCAACCAATGAGTCTACGAGATTTCCTCTCGAAGCAGTTCATCGATGTCATTGAGTGGGTTGAGCCCGAGGACGGGATCCTCGCTTATCAGTACCCGATGCAAGACCGCGAGATCCAGAACGGCGGTAAGCTCACCGTGCGCGAATCGCAGGCTGCGGTATTTGTGAATGAGGGCAAAGTCGCCGACGCCTTCATGCCGGGGTTGTATACCCTCACCACGCAAACGCTGCCCATTCTGACCTACCTGCAAAACTGGGATAAGGCTTTCAAGTCTCCATTCAAGTCGGACGTCTACTTTTTCTCCACGCGGCTGCAGACCAATCAGCACTGGGGCACGCAGAATCCCATTACCATTCGTGACAAGGAATTCGGAGCGGTGCGTTTGCGGTCGTTCGGCATCTACAGCTACCACCTGATGAATCCGAAAGATTTTTACAGCAAGGTCAGCGGCACGCGCGACGTCTATCGTGTCGAGGATCTTGAGGGACAACTGCGCAACACCATCGTGGGTCGAATCACCGACACATTCGCCAGCAGCAATGTCCCTTTTCTCGATATGGCCGCGAATCAGGTCGCGCTCTCGGAGAAGATCGCCGCTCAATTGAAGCCTGCGTTCACCGATCTCGGCCTTGCCCTCGACAGCTTTGTGGTGGAGAACCTTTCGCTTCCCGACGAGTTGCAGAAGGTACTGGACCAGCGCATCAGCATGAACATGGTCGGCGATATGGGACGGTACACGCAGTACCAGGTGGCCCAATCCATCCCGATTGCCGCCGCCAATGAAGGCGGAGGGGCCGCCGGGATCGGCGCGGGCCTGGGAGCAGGCGTCGCGATGGGTCAGGCCATGATGGATGCGGTGAAAAAGGCTTCTGCGCCGAGCGGAGAAGCGCCACCTACCTCCGGCGGGACGGCCACCGGAGCGGCAGCCGCGGCCACGGAAACGAAGTTCTGCCTCAACTGCGGCAAGCCGATTCCCAAGATCGCGAAATTCTGTCCTGTGTGTGGACAGGCTCAGCCATAGTCCCAGACGCCATGAGCGGAATCGAATGGGTCATTGACGCGCACGGCTGCTCGGCTGAGTCCCTGAGCAGTTCCGCGCTTCTCGACGAGTTATTCCAGCGGATTATTTCCGCGATGCACCTGCGCCCCGTCGGTCCGACTCAGTGGCATCAGTTTCCAAACACCGGTGGCATAACCGGCCTCTGTTTGCTCGCGGAGTCTCATCTCGCGTGCCACACCTTCCCGGAGTTTGGCTCTCTCTGTCTCAACGTCTTTTGCTGTGTTCCCCGCGAGGGTTGGGAGTTCGCGCCTGCCCTGAAGACTATGTTCGGCGCCACGTCGGTCAGCGTCCGCAGCATGACGAGATCCTATGGCGCAGACAATGGCGCGAACCCAGACGGCTCCAGAGAACTCGTGCCGGTGGAGAGTCGTGGATGACTCAACCGGTCGCGAATTGCCCCAACTGCGGAGCCAGAATCGTCTTTCGCTGGTCGAGCAGTGTTCAGACCGTCTGCGAATATTGCAAATCGATCCTGGTCCGCACGGATGTTGACCTGAAAAAAGTCGGCCAGGTCGCCGACCTTCCGCCGAATAGTTCTCCCATTCAGATCGGTACTGAGGGCGTCTACAATCACCACCCGTTCGTTGCAGTAGGAAGAATCATTTACGAGTACAACCAGGGCACATGGAATGAATGGCACCTGGTGATGAACAACGGCAGCGCATGGCTTTCGGACGCGCAAGACAACTATGTCGTGACCTTCGCGGCAGAGGGTCGGAAACTCCCGACCTCAGCCAAGGTCGGCCAGCAATACGTGTGGGATAACGAAAGCTACGCGGTCAGCACCATCACCAAGGCTCACTACCGCGGCGTCGAAGGAGAGCTGCCTTTTCAATACTGGGACAAGGAAGATGTCGTGTTCATCGACCTGATGTCGGAACACGGGAAGTTCGCGACGCTCGACTACAGCGACGAAGCTCCGGTTCTGTACCTCGGTGAGTTCGTCGAGTTTGACGACTTGAAGCTCAAGAACCTACGCACTTTCGAGGGATGGTAATGAGCGCCGGAGGCCCCAACCCGCCATCCACGCCGCATGTGAAGGCGATGAATTGCCCGGGTTGCGGCGCCGCGCTCAGCCTTCGCTCGTTTACGCAGGCAGTCACGGTGGTTTGCGATTCCTGCCACTCGATCCTCGATGCGCAAGATCCGCAGCTGAAAATTCTTCAGCAGTTCCAGAAGGCGACGGGTGAGGATCCGCCACTGATCCCGCTGGGAACTCGTGGCAAGATTCGCGCAACCCCTTACGAAGCCGTCGGATTCCAGCGGCGAACGATCCACGTGGAGGGCGTTCCCTACAGTTGGCATGAGTATGTGCTCTTCAATCCCTACAAAGGATTCCGCTATCTCACCGAGTACAACGGCCACTGGAATGACACCGCGACTCTGAGAGCTCTGCCCACGCTGAACCCCTACGCTGGCCAGGTGTCGGTGGCCTACCTGGGCGAAACCTACCGACACTTTCAAACGGCGCAAGCATCGACCACTTTTGTCCTCGGGGAATTCCCCTGGCAAGTTCGGGTAGGTGAAGCCAACGAGGTAACAGACTACATTTCTCCGCCCCGCGTGCTCTCGAGCGAGCGATCGGGCAACGAAGTTACCTGGTCGATGGGTGAGTATATTTCGGGACGCGATATCTGGAAGACTTTTGCACTACCCGGCGATCCGCCGGCGCCCATAGGCGTCTATGAAAATCAACCTTCTCCATTCAGCACCGATACGAAAACGATCTGGACGATCTTTGGCGTGTTTGCCATTTTTCTCCTGTTAATGATGCTTGGATTCTCCTCCTTCGCGCGCGACGAGCAGGCCTTTCAAGGGGCCTACATCTTCGATACGAACGCTCGCGGCGAGGCCTCATTCGTCACTGACCCGTTCGAGTTGAAGGGACGAACATCGACTCTCGAACTGTCAACAAGCACGAACGTCGACAACAACTGGATCTATCTGAACTATGCCCTTATCAATCAGGATACGGGGCAGGCATACGATTTTGGTCGCGAAGTCAGCTACTACCACGGCTACGACTCAGATGGCTCCTGGACTGAAGGCAGCCGCAGCAACAGCGTCGCGATTCCCAGCGTTCCACCGGGAACATACTTTCTTCGGGTTGAGCCCGAATCCGACGCCGGCCATGGAACAATCCATTATGAGATCACGGCCAAGCGAGATGTTCCCCAGTTCAGCTTTTTCGGAATCGCTCTGCTGGCTCTGCTCGGGCCCGCCGCACTGATCACCTGGCGCTCGATCAATTTCGAACATTTACGTTGGGCTGAAAGCGACCATGCACCCATGGAAAGCAGCACTGATAGCGGAGGAGATGACGACTGATGAGAAACCTCTACATGATTTACGGAGTGATTGTTCTCGGGTTACTGGGCATGGCTGAATACCGCGGCTGGAGCCTCGCCTCCGTCAACGAAGTCAAGAACGTTCCTCGCTCCGTACGCGACAATCCCGGCTCGTACCGTTCCGTTTATGCCGTCTATCACCATTACACAGGAGGCAAGTAAATGGGCATCCAGGCTACTAACGTCGTAAATGCCATCATCTACGCGGCAATAGGAATTGTGATCTTTGCCGGCGCGTTTCTCGTCATCGACAAAGTGACTCCGTATAACTTGTGGAAGGAAATCGTACAGGAGCACAACACCGCTCTGGCGCTGTTGCTCGGAGCGATGTCTCTCGGAATTTGCATTATCATCGCGGCTGCTGTCCACTAACTTGGGGATCCTGCTTTTCATCACGGTCTTGCTGATCGCCGCCTGCGGGCTCATCTACGAGCTCATCGCGGGCACATTGGCCAGCTATCTTCTGGGCGACAGCGTTCTTCAATTCTCTACCATCATCGGCTGTTACCTGTTCGCCATGGGGATCGGCAGCGCCCTCTCGCGCTACATCGATCGCGGACTCGCCTACCGTTTCGTATGGATCGAGTTGCTGCTTGGAGTGATTGGCGGCTGTTCCTCTGCCTTGCTGTTCCTGGCCTTCGCCTACACGCAGGGTTTCGAGCTTCTGATGTATTCGCTTGTGGTGGTGATTGGAATCCTCGTGGGCCTTGAGATTCCGCTTCTGATGCGACTTGTGCGTGGCCGCTACCACTTCCGCGATGTCGTGGCGCACGTGCTCACCTTCGACTATCTCGGCGCTCTCGGTGCGTCGCTTCTATTTCCCATCCTGCTGGTGCCCTATCTCGGACTGGTTCGCTCTGCGATGTTGTTCGGTGTAATCAATGTTCTTGTGGCCTTGTGGAGCACTTTTCTGTTCGCAAGCCAGATCTCCACCGTGCGAGCGCTGCGTTCCCTTTGCGTGGTAGTCCTTTGCTTACTCGCCGTCGGCCTTGCGGAAGCCAAACGCATCACCGCCGTAGCCGAAGACAACATCTACGCCGACGAGATCATCTTCTCCCGGGACACCCGTTATCAGCACATCGTTCTCACTCGCTTCAAGGATGACATCCGGCTTTTTCTCAGCAGCCATCTGCAGTTCAGTTCACGCGATGAGTATCGCTATCACGAGGCGCTGATCCATCCCGGACTGTCGGCGATTCCAGTCCCCCGTCACGTTCTGGTGCTCGGCGGAGGAGACGGATTGGCCGTCCGCGAAATTCTAAAGTACCCGCAAATCGAGAGCGTAACCCTGGTTGATCTCGATCCAGAAATGACCAAGCTGTTCTCCACCAACCCCATGCTGACCGCGCTGAACCAGAAGTCCTTTCTCTCGCCGAAGGTCCACATCATCAACGCGGACGCTTTTCCCTGGGTCGATTCCAACACTGACAGCTTCGATTTCATCGTGATCGATTTTCCTGATCCAACGAACTATTCGCTCGGCAAGTTGTACACGACAGCTTTCTATAAGGCCGTCGCCCGCCACCTCAGCACGCAGGGACTAATGGTGGTGCAGAGTACTTCACCAATGTTCGCGCGAGATTCTTACTGGTGCATCGCGGAGACGCTCAAGCAAGCGGGTCTGCAAACTTATCCTTATCATGTGTACGTTCCATCGTTCGGCGAATGGGGATTCGTAATCGCCGGCCATCGTGACTTCCAATTTCCCACTTCCCTGCCCGTCGGCCTGCGCTTCGTCAACGTCACCGGGCTGCCCGCGATGTTTCAATTTCCGCCCGACATGTCTCCGATACCCATGCCTCCCAATCGACTGAACGATCAGGTTCTGGTACGAGCCTACGATCAAGACTGGAAGGACATCAGTCATTGAAAGCATCGCGGCGCCAGTTCTTGCAGTCCGGCAGCGCAGCTCTGATCGGGCTCTCGATCAAAGGCGACCGCGCGATTGCCGGATCATTCGTCAATGACTCATTTCAGCTCGGACACCAATTGCGAGACCCGGCACAGTTCCTTGCACCGAAGCAGGTTGAGAAGCGGTCAGTCGTAATTGTCGGCGGGGGCATCGCTGGTCTTAGCGCCGCCTGGCGCTTGCACAAGAAAGGTTTCACCGATTTCGTCTTGCTCGAGATGAACGACCAGCCGGGTGGCAACTCACGCTGGGGCGAAAATGAAATCACCGCCTACCCGTGGGCTGCGCACTATGTCCCCGTTCCCGGTCCGAAAGCGATCTATGTTCGCGAGTTGTTCGAGGAGTTAGGCGTTCTCAAAGATAGCCGCTGGGAGGAACGATATCTCTGTTTCTCTCCGCAGGAAAGACTCTTCCTCTATGGAAGGTGGCAGGACGGGATCGAACCGGCGATCGGACTCACAACAGCTGATCGAGACCAGTTTCGACGACTCGAAGATCACATCCACGGATTTCGCGCGACCGGCAAGTTCACCGTGCCGATGGAAGTCGGCTTCTCTGACAGCACGTCCGATCTCGATCGCGTCTCATTCGCCGAGTGGCTGCGCGCTCAAGGAATGAACTCCCGCATTCTGAACTGGTACCTGAACTACTGTTGCCGTGACGACTATGGCGCTACCACGGCCAACACTTCGGCTTGGGCGGGAATTCAGTATTTCGCATCGCGCGAGCCGGAAGAACGAGGTCCGTTGACCTGGCCCGAAGGTAACGGATGGATCGTCCGCCGTCTGATGGAGCGGATCGGAAGCTTCGTGCAACCCAATCGCATGGTTCACAAAATCTCCCAGACAAATAAGGGTGCCTCCGTTTTCTCCAGCGACATAGAATATCGCGCCGAATTCGTGATCTTCGCTGCACCGACTTTTCTCGGTCCTTACCTGATCGAGGGCATGGCCTCATTGCGAGATTTCGATTACTCCCCGTGGCTCACTGCCAACATCACTCTCGAACGCCTGCCCGCCTCGTACGGCACCGATCCCACCTGGGACAGCGTCTTCATGGATTCCCCGACTCTCGGTTACGTGGACGCAACGCATCAATCCCTGCGCACGCACATCGATCGCACCGTATGGACCTTTTACTGGGCACTGGCCGAGGGCACACCGGCCCATAACCGACAACTCTTACTAGATAAGGATTGGAACTACTGGAAAGAAGCGATCCTGCATGATCTGGAGCGGGTGCATGCCGACATCCGGCAGTGCGTTTCGCGCATCGACATCATGCGAATTGGACACGCCATGGCCCGTCCCAAGATCGGAGCAATCTTCTCCGCCGAACGCCGCACACTTACCAAGCCGCATGGCCGCATCCTCTTCGCAAACTCCGACCTTAGCGGTTTCTCGATCTTTGAAGAAGCTCAGTACCGCGGCGTGACCGCTGCGGACTTCGTCGTCAGCAAACTCGGCGGCCACCGTACCTCACTCTAAGGAACACACCGACCATTTCGGAATTCTGATGCTTTGGTCTCAAACAAAAAATCCGTGGGACATTGTCACCAACTGAGTTGGGGGCATAGGCTATCTGGAAGGAGTTATCTATGAGCACGATCGAAGCCAGCAGCCCAGCCGAAATCCTCGAACTCAGCCCTTATGCCCCGACCCGGTCGACCCTCAAAGATCAACCTCTAAATGCAGAAGAACTACGCAAGACCGAAATCTATTGGCGAGCTTGCAATTACCTCAGTCTGGGAATGATTTACCTTCGCGATAACCCTCTGCTCACCGAACCTCTGAAGCCCGAGCACATCAAGAATCGCCTGTTGGGCCACTGGGGATCGAGCCCCGGACTTTCTTTTATTTATGTCCATCTGAACCGCTTGATCAAGAAATACGATCTCGACATGATTTTTCTGGCTGGCCCGGGACATGGCGCTCCCGGCGTGCTTGGTCCCGCCTATCTCGAGGGCACGTACTCCGAGGTCTATCCCGAAAAGAGTCTCGACGTTGATGGCCTGCGGCAGTTCTTCCATGAATTTTCCTTCCCAGGCGGGATCGGTAGTCACTGCACTCCGGAAACTCCGGGTTCAATTCACGAAGGTGGAGAGCTCGGCTACGTCCTCTCTCACGCGTGTGGTGCGGCCTTCGACAATCCCGAGTTGATCGTTGCAGCAGTCGTGGGCGATGGCGAATCAGAAACCGGGCCGCTGGCGACGTCATGGCACATCAACAAGTTCCTGAATCCCGCCCGTGATGGCGCTGTGCTCCCGATCCTTCATCTGAACGGCTACAAGATCGACAATCCGACCTTGCTGGCTCGTATCTCGCACGACGAACTTGAGAATCTCTTCCGCGGCTATGGCTGGACCCCCTATTTTGTAGAGGGCTCCGATATCGACAGCATGCATCAGGCCATGGCGGCGACGGTGGAACGCTGCATCGATGAAATCCGCGAATATCGGCGTGCGGCCCGTGAGCATGGCGATTTAACCAGACCCCGGTGGCCCATGATCGTGTTGCGATCCCCAAAGGGCTGGACCGCGCCGCGCACCCTGGAGGGACATTTTCTCGAGGGCTTCTGGCGCGCGCATCAGGTGCCGCTTCCGGCAGTAAAGAAAGATCCCGAGCAACTACGCGCTCTTGAAAACTGGATGCACTCGCAAAGGCCCGATCCCTTATTCGAAGGCGACGGCCGGCTGGCTTCAGTGTTTCGTGAGTTGGCGCCCACCGGCGACCACCGTATGAGCGCTAACCCGCATTCCAATGGTGGACGTCTGAAGAAAGCTCTTCGCTTGCCCGACTTCCGTGACTTCGCAGCCAACATTGACAAGCCGGGCCACGCGCAAGTCGAGAACACCCGGCCGCTTGGTTTCTTTCTTGCTGAAGTTATGAAGAGAAACGCCAGCAATTTCCGCGTATTCGGCCCCGACGAGACCAGTTCGAACAAGCTCGATGGACTCTACACGGTGACGAAGAAGTTCTGGATCGAGGAACGATTTCCCGAAGACGTCGACGGCGGCAATCTCGCACCCGACGGCCGCGTCCTGGAAATGCTCAGCGAGCACACCATGGAGGGCATGCTGGAAGGCTATCTCCTGACCGGACGCCACGGCTTCCTCTCCACCTACGAATCGTTTGTGCATGTCATCGATTCGATGTTCAACCAGCACGCCAAATGGCTGGAGATCTGCAATCACCTCACCTGGCGGCAGGCGATCGCATCGCTGAACCTGCTAATCACATCGACGGTGTGGCGGCAGGATCACAACGGCTTCACGCACCAGGATCCTGGGTTCCTTGATGTCGTGGTGAACAAAAGCGCGAACGTCACCCGCATCTATCTGCCCCCAGACGTGAACTGCCTGCTCTCGGTCGCCGACCACTGCCTGCGCAGCCACAACTATGTCAATGTGATCGTCTGTGACAAGCAGAAGCATCTGCAGTATCTGAGCATGGAAGCCGCAATCATTCATTGCACGAAGGGCATTGGAATCTGGGATTGGGCCAGCAATGACGAAGGCGGCGAGCCCGATGTCGTCATGGCCTCAGCCGGCGACATTCCCACGCAGGAAGCACTGGCCGCTACCGACCTTCTGCGCAAGGAATTTTCGGACCTTAAGATTCGCTTCATCAATGTAATCGATCTATTCAAGCTCCAGCCCGCCAGCGAACATCCTCACGGACTCTCTGACCACGAGTTCGATTCCTTGTTCACGGTCGACAAGCCAGTCATGTTCAACTTCCACGGCTATCCGCAACTGATTCACCGACTGGCGTACCGGCGTACGAATCATTCCAATATTCACGTGCGTGGATACAAGGAGAAAGGAAGCATCAACACGCCTCTGGAACTGGCGATCGACAACAATATCGACCGCTTCAGCCTCGCCATGGATGTCGTGGACCGCGTCCCCAGGCTGCAGAGAATCGGCGGCCACGCCAAAGAGAGATTCCTGAATCAGCAGATCGCATGCCGCAACTATGCCCATCAGTACGGCATCGATATGCCCGAAGCGACAGACTGGACCTGGCCGTATTGATCGTGCTGCAGGATCGATTTAGCGCAGTATTGATGGCCGGGCTTCTCCCGCGGCGACGGTCGCGCGGGCGTCTCGCCCGGCGACGTGGCACTTTGCATCTGTGGCACCGCGATTCTTCGCAAAAGGTTAGCCGGCTTACCTCTGCATCGGTGCAACTGTAGATTAGCGCACCCGTGGAAGAGCGGCCCTTTAGGGCCGCGTCAAAGCACTGCTGAACAGATGGGCTTTAGCCCCCGCACGCGGTCTCAAGGGTGCGTTATCTTTCGCACTCTCAAGACGGGTGCGGCTCGCCCTTAATCACCCGCACCGTATCGCGAGCAATCAACAATTCCTCGTCGGTCGGAATGGCATAAGCCAGCAACTTACAATCCTCCGTGCTGATCAGACCCTCGCGCCCGACCGTCTCCTGATTCTTCGGCGCATCCAGAGACAACCCGGCCCACTCCATCTCACTGCAGATCCGCGCCCGCACCTCGGGCGAATTCTCCCCGATGCCGCCAGTAAACACGACGGCATCGGCCCCGCCCATGGCAGCAAGATAAGCGCCAATGTACTTGCGAGCCCGGTAGCAAAAGATCTCAACCGCCAGGCGCACCCTCCGGTCATCGTGCTCCTTCAACTCGGCCTGCAACTCACGCATATCGTTCGTCAGCCCCGAGATTCCCAGGAGCCCGGACTGGGTATTCAGCAATGTGTCCACCTCCGAAGACGACATTCCCTCTTTCCGCGCAATGACACTCACGATCGCCGGATCCAGATCGCCCGACCGCGTGCCCATCACCAATCCTTCAAGCGGCGTCAGCCCCATGGAAGTGTCGACTGGAAATCCCGCCTTTATTGCCGCGGCAGAACAACCATTCCCCAGGTGAAGCGTAATAATATTCGTCTGCTCCGGGGTCAGTCCCCGCAAGGCCCGATAGCGGAAGGCAACATAGCGGTGCGACGTCCCATGAAATCCGTATCGCCGAATCCGATGCCGCCGGTAGAGGTGATACGGAATGGCATACAGATACGCCCGTTCAGGAATCGAATGATGGAAAGCCGTATCAAATACCGCAACCTGCGGGACGTCGCTGCCAAAAAGCTCTCGCGCCGCCAGAATCCCCTTCACATTATTCGGATTATGCAGCGGCGCCAGATCGATACAATCCTCGATCCCCTTGAGCACGCGGTCATCAATGAGCGTGGACTCCTTGAACAACTCGCCTCCGTGCACGACGCGGTGACCGACGGCATGTACTTCAGCCGTATTCTTGATCTCATGAATTCCCGAGCGTTCCGATGCGACGTACCGGAGCAGATAATCGAGAGCCGCACCCATGTCCCTCAGCGGCGCCGTCAGAGTCTTTCCGGGTTCTTTGCGATAGCGGATCTTAACGATCGCCTCGCCTCCGACCCCCTCGACTTCCCCGCGCAGAATACGGTCGTCCTTAAACGCTTTAATCTGCTCGAGGTCGGTGGCAATGATCTGAAACTTCAGGCTGGAACTTCCGGAATTCAACACCAGTACGTTCATCATCCGCGCCTCACATTCACGGCAGCACCGCCCTCGAGATAAGTTTTCCCGCCTCGCAGCCAGCAACGCTCATTCGCTTCCGCCTACCACCGGAGCACCCGAACCCTCCGCCGGTTGCGGCAAGCTCACGGGGACCATCCCCAAGGCAATCCCCGCACTCAATACCGAGAGACCCGCGCAAACAAACATGATCAGTCTAAAACTAAACAGGAACGCCTGAGTGATGTCGCTTTGGAGCGTCTCCCTCGTGCCAGCATCCAGTCCACTCGGAGGCTCCAAAGCGCCCAGCCTGATAAGGTTGGATTGAATTTCATGGAAAGCATCGACAGACAAATCGCGACTGCGGAGCGACTCGTTCAGTTTGTATCCAAAGGCTTGCACCATCACTCCACCGAGAATCGCAATGGCAAGTACCCCCGCAACACGAGCAACCGCGTTGTTCACTCCCGATGCGGTTCCGGCATGATTCGGCCCGACCGAACTCATGACGACCGTTGTCAGTGGCGCCACGGTGATTGCGGTTCCCAAGCCGAGCACGACAAAAGCTGGGAAGAATGTCGTCCAATAACTGCCTCCAGTCGCTGGAACAGCGCACATTAGAAACCCGGCCGCGACAATCAGCGGACCAACCATTAATGGTTTTCGCGCCCCGAATCGCCTGACGAGTCCTCCCGACCACCGCGACAGAAAGAACATGAGAAGAATCATCGGCAGCACCGCTGCCCCAGTTCGCGTTGGCGAGTAAGCCTGGATCTGAATCAGGTTGAGCGGATACACAAAAAAGAAGACGCCCAGCGCCGCGTATAGCACCAGAGTCAAGAGATTCGCGCCAGTGAAACTGCTCACGCGGAACAGTTGAAGCGGGAGCATCGGCTCCGACACACGCTTCTCTACGGAGATAAAAATGAAGAGAGAGGCCATTCCGACCATCAAGCTTCCGATCACAACCGGCTGTCTCCAGCCGCGCGCGCTAGACTCGATAAACCCGTAGACCAGTCCAGCCAGACTGACCGTGGCGACTAGAGCACCGAGCCAATCAATTTCGCTGTTCCGCCCTTCGGAAGCTCGCGATTCAGGAATGTGCCGCAACGAAATTGCAATGACCGCGGCAGCGAGCGGAACATTGATGAAAAAGACCCAGTGCCACGAGGCCCGCTCAATGAGCCAACCGCCGAGAACCGGGCCCACCGCGGTCGTGATGGCGGTGAACCCCGACCAGGTTCCTATCGCCTGCCCTCGCCTCTTCTCGTCGAAAGATGCACTGATAATCGCGAGACTGCTCGGCACTAAAGCAGCCGCTCCAATTCCTTGCGCACAGCGGGCCACAACCAACTGCGTAACATTCGAAGCCATGCCACAGCCGATCGACGCCGCGCCGAAAGTGCCCGCCCCAAGGACGAAGATCAGCCTGCGCCCAATCGAATCACCCGCAGCACCGCCCACCAGAATCAAAGCAGAAAGAAATAGTCCGTAGGACTCGACCACCCACTGAACGCCCACTACGCTCGCGTGCAGGCTCGATTGAAGGGCCGGCAGGGCCACGTTGACCACAGTACCGTCAATGAAGGCCATGCTCGAGCCGAGGATCGTCGCCGCCAGCACCCACGATTCCGAATTTCCTGCGCAAGGGGTGGCGAAGGTCCCCGCCTGAATGATCGACTCATCACATGGCTGCCTCATGCAGGGTGTGGATGCGAAAACAGTCACGCCCGATTCTCACGATCACAGTATTTTTCGGGAACGGAAGCCAGACCTCCGCCATGGACGGACCACGATAAACGATAAGAACGTATGCGCCGCCGAGGGGTGGTCCGGTCTACCGGAATCTGCCGCTATCGCGCACCTTGCGTGCCGCGTCCTCGAGGAAATCGTCGACGTGCTGATGGGATTGGGGCTGCAGTCCAGTTTTCGCCTTGATGCGCTCGGCGATCTGGATCGCCGTTCGCAGCCGCACATCCGGGTCTAGTTCAAAACGGCGGCTCAGGTAGGTCTCAATCAGCACGAGTTCTTCGGCCGTCACCTGCCCCATTCCGCCCGAGGAAGAAGCGGTGTCGGCGGCCGTATTCCACGTAGGCCGCACCTCCTCGCTCGGCTTCTCGTGAACCACCACTGTGCCAGCCACAAAGTCTCCCAGCCGCCGGCTTTGCTTGTTCAGCATCATGCAGACCAGACCAAAGCCGTAAAGTATGCCGGGCTGCATGTCGACAGCCCGCATCAGATTCCGTCCAATCGCCTCGTAGGCATTGATCGGGCGTCCACTTTCTTTGATCACCCGAATTCCTGCAAGTCTCTTACCCGGCGTCTGTCCCTTCCACACGATTTCGAAAATGGCGAAGTATCCCCAGTAAATGGAAAATCCGACGAAGATCGCCATCGCCGGCCCCAACGTCTTTGGCAGGAATGTAAACATCGAGAACCCTTCCGGAAGTAACAGAAGGAAGATAAGTCCTGTTATGAGATAGAGGGCAACCTGGATTAAAGTATCAATGGCAATCGCCAGGAACCGGCTGCCGATCCCGGCGAGAGGCAATTCCAGCGCGATCTGCTCTGGAGTATCGATCTTCAGTTGGTCGAACGAATCAACCATGATTTCCACCCGCTGGCTCGAGAAGCGCAAACCGCACTGGGCGAAGCTTGAAGCCCTGCTGAACCAGAGTTCCAAGAGCGGACTGAAGTCGCTGTCCCGCTCCGATCTGCAGGAACTGAGCCTGCTCTATCGTCAGACCGCCGCCGACCTCGCTGCCATCCGCGAAGATCGAGGATCGGTGCACTATACGCGCTATGTCAACCAGTTGCTGGTCCGCGCTCACAATACCATCTATTCCGGCCACCGGGCGAGTCCCCAGGCCGTGATTTCCTTCTTTACAAATACATATCCCGTCGCATTCCGGCGCCACCTGCGCCACGTCGCGCTCGCCACCGCCATCTTCGCCATAGCCGGACTCGTGGGCGCTGTAATTACTTATCAGAATCCTGACTTCAAGGTTAAATTGCTCGGGCCGCAGATGGTCGAAACCATCGACCGGCATCAGATGTGGACACATTCCATCGTCGGCATCAAACCAGTCGCTTCCAGCGCGATCATGACCAACAACATGAGCGTCGGTTTCACTACCTTCGCTCTCGGTATCACTGCCGGCCTTGGAACGATCTACATGATGGCATTCAACGGCCTGCTGATCGGAGTCATCGGTGTGGCCTGCTATTTCTCGGGCATGAGCCTCCAGCTCTGGAGCTTCGTCGCACCTCACGGTGTTCTCGAATTGCCCGCGATCTTCATCGCCGGCGGCGCCGGCCTGCGGATCGCTCAAGGCCTACTCTTCCCCGGCACCCTGCCGCGGCGCGATTCGCTGGCTCGTGCCGGGTCCGAAGCGGTACAGCTGCTGCTCGGAACCATTCCCATCCTGATCATTGCAGGCCTCATTGAGGCGTTCGTTTCGCCAACTGGTCTTGCCGTCCCGCTGAAATTCTCCATGGCAGCCGCGCTGTTCGTCTTGCTGAACGTCTACCTGTTCGGCGTGGGAAGACTGTCCCCATAGCCGGAGCGCCCAAAAAGTTACTCGCCGGGATAACTTTCCTTCGTGTAATGTTTCCGCAACGATCGTGGGCCAGAAGAAAGGCAAGCACCCTTCAGTGCGGGGGGGCACTCGCCAGCAGTCAATCTGCGTTTTGTGCAAGCAGCCGATCACCCGTCGGCAACGACCCTCCGTCCGATTACAGCCTGGCCAAGAAGCCCACATGGAATGCTTCGTTAAACGCGAACTCGACACTGGCAAGCCAAACTGAACCGAGTCACCACGCTCATGCGCTAAAGCTGGCTTCGCTCCTTGATTTGCAGATAAGCGTTGACTACAACGGGTGATACGGAGCCCGAACTGACTTCCATGGCCAGGGCTCCCCGCTCACGCAGGCGGGCCAGCAGCAATTCGCGGCGGTGGACCATCTCTTGCGCAGCGGCAATGCGATACATCTCGGATTCGCTTCGAGCGGACTTTGCGGCGAGCTCTCCCAGATCGGGCTGGCCGATCACGACAAACAAGACCAGATGGCGCGGCATCATCATTGACGCCGCTTCAATCACCTCAGGCGTCATGGCGGTCTCGGCAAGGTCCGTGAGCCAGACAATCAGGCTGCGGCGCTTCTGATCGGTGAGCAGGCGGCTCGCCATTTGCAAATGATCGGCCTCAGATCCTTCCTCTTGCACCAGAGCGAGTCGCTCGATCAACTGCCGCAGATGCGCGCTTCCTTTCGCAGCCGGAAGCTGCTGCCGAATACCACGTCCGTAGGCAATCAGTCCGACGCGGTCACCTGAGTACAATGCAACCTGCGCGAGGCTGAGCGCCGAGTTCACCGCTTTGTCGAGCTTGCTGAAACTGCCCACCCGAGCTCGCATGAGGCGGCCGGAATCGATCACGATCCAGACCGTCTGGCTGCGTTCCATCTGATAGATGCGGGTAACCAGCTTGGCGCGCCGCGCCGATGCCGTCCAACAGATATCTCGATACTCGTCTCCTTCCTGGTACTCGCGCAGGCTTTCGAATTCACGGCCAATTCCGCGCATGCGGGTGTGGCGCTTCTCAAGCGCGATCTGCCGGCTGCGCAGCAAATACATCGAGTGCCGCTTTGCATCTTCCAAGTCAGGATAAATCCGGATCGTCTGCTCCAGCGGCGCCCTCACCCAGCGCTCGGCAATCCGAAAAACGCTTTGATAACGAACGTAGCAGGGGCCAAGCTTGGCGTCGCCGCGCTGCATCGGCCGGATGCGATACGACACGCTGCCCTCGTTCCGGCCGCGTGCTCGGATCGAAAGAGTGGGTGGCTCGGTCCGCAGTTGCTGCGGGACCGAGTCGATCACCTTGGCATGGATGCTGGCGCGGGACGAATTCTCAAGAACAAGCCCGACTTCGGAGTCGATGGACAATGCGGCGGGAGAGTGCCAGATCCTCTTCACCGCAAGCTGCGCGGGACGGGGCAGTTGCGCGAGGTCGATAAGCCACAGCAGGAGCACAAACGCGTCCCAGGCGAGCATGGCATACACGAACCGTGAATCGAAGAACGCCGGCCCGAGCCACACCAGGCCCACAAAGAGAAGCATAAAGAAACGATCGCCGAAAGCGATGCCGATGCGTTTGTACGAACGCGTGGTCGCCGCGATTTCAGGCGGAATCAGGGTGGGCTGTTCGTTCACTTCCTAGCCTCACTTCGGAACTTCTACGGCTCGGAGAACTTCTTCGACGACTTGATCCGGAGTCACGCCTTCCAGATCGGCTTCAGGCCGGAGCATCACGCGGTGCCGCAGCACCGGTCGAGCGGCAGCTTTTACGTCATCCGGAATCACATAGTCCCGCCCGTCCACGGCCGCAAATGCCTTCGACACCGCCATCAGGCTTACCGCTGCGCGGGGGCTCGCTCCAAGGGAAAGCGAAGGCCAATCCCGCGTCCGCCGGACAACCTGAACGATGTAGCCGAACAAGGCCTCCTGTACGGTCAGGGCTTTGACCTCCTGCTGAGCCATAGCAAGCAGGTCGGCCGGGATGGGATTCAGGTTCATCTTATCGATGTCACGCGATTCGAAACCGCTTTGCACGTTGGCCAGCAGTTGTACCTCGTCCTGCTGAGCGGGATAGGTAACACGCAGCTTGAGCAGGAACCGGTCCAGTTGAGCTTCCGGCAGCGGGTAGGTACCTTCGAATTCGATTGGGTTCTGCGTGGCAAAAACGGTGAAAAACTGCGATAAAGGATACCCTTTGCCATCGATCGTGACCTGATGCTCTTCCATGCACTCCAGCAACGCCGCCTGCGTGCGTGGAGGCATGCGGTTCACTTCGTCGACGAGCAGCAAGTCGGTAAACACCGGCCCCGGATGCAATTGAAAGGCACTGGTTGCCATATTCAGGACATTCGTTCCCACGATGTCGGCGGGCATCAGGTCGGAAGTGCATTGTACGCGCTGAAACTCCAGGCGCAACAGCCGGGAGAGTGCTTTCACCGTGAGTGTCTTCGCAATGCCCGGCACGCCTTCGATCAATACATGGCCGCGGCATAGCAGCGCGATTACACACTGGTTGCGCAGTTCATCCTGCCCCACAACCACCTTGCTCATTTCATCGCGAATGTGTTGTACGAGTTCCGGAACCGCTTTCATTCACCTTTCTCCTTCCGGCGACCTTCAAAGAGCTTCCAGCGTGACGCATATTCATCGAGTTCCTGCACCAACTGCAGGGCTTCAGCCTCACCCAGATAAGGATCAGACTTGGCAGACTCGCAACGGCGCAGGATCGCGCCGAAACGATCATCCTTGGGCGCAAAACGGTCGCGCACTGCCGACTCGAGATCGTTGATGGAAATGTTATTGGCCACTCCTAGCCGCCGGGTTAACCAGTAGCGAAAGCGCTGATAACAAATGTCGACCGCAACCGATGCTGTACCGGCGTTTTCGTACAACCCGCCAAGGGTTTGCACAAACTCAAGTGGAGACAACCGGACGTCTGTACCCGGAGCAGAAAGCGGGCCGCTTCGGCGCGAAAACGTTGCCACCACGGCCAAGCCGAGAAGCGCCATCTGCAGCAGAAGCCACTTCACCGGAGAATGGGCAACCGATGATCCCAGATCTTCACGATATCCGTGAACATACTCGTCCCAGAGAATGGGCGCTTTCGCATCGCCTACATTTGCCAGTAGGAACTCGAGATTTCCAGGCTCTTTCAGTCCTGCGTTCGTAAGCGGAGTCGCTGCCGCCCACCACAAGACTTCCCCCCGGCCGTAGGGATATTTCACGACGACAATCTCATCTCCGTCACCGTAAAGCGAGTACGCCGGTGAGTAGGACGGCCAGCGCGCCTGCGGCGCGATTGTAATTTCAGGCGCGGCGCGGGTGATGGCGGAGGGTGAAACGGCTGAGGCCTTTTTCCACGTCATTCCGAGCAACATATCGGGGACAGAGTCGTTCTCGGGCAGGAAGGTTCCGGAAAACATCCCCGTCGCGATGATCCGGCCGCCGTCGGAAAGGAAGCTCTTGAGCGATTCTCGCTCCTCGCGAGTCGGGGCCTCCAGCGGATCAGCGAGGATCACCGTGGCGCGCACTGTCTTCGGGAGATCAGTAAGAGGTTTTTCCCAACGCTGGACGTTGTATCCCGACTGCCCCAAGAGCAAATAAGCAGCCTTGGCGCCGCCCGAGGCTGTCGAATAGCTGCTGGGGGCTTCCTCTCGCTGACCCGCATCGCCGCCAAAGATCACCGCCCCAGAAATCAGCAGTACGAACACGACCGCCGAACCCAGAAGCAGCTTTCGGTCGCGCCGATCGATTGTTAGCGGCATCCGAGCTTCTCCAGTTGCTCCAGGGTTTGCGAAAACATCTGCTCACTGGCGTCACGCTTGGCGTACCAGGCGAGTTCGAAAAGGCGGGTCAATACAGTCAAGATCTCGCGCTTTTCACTTTGAGCTGAAATCAATCGTAAGTACTCCCGCGGAGTGCGTGCGCGGTCAGGCTTCCAGAATCCCTCGCGCTCCAGGAAGGAAATGCCAGACCAATAGGCCAGATGAATGGCATCGCGCCAGTCACCTCTGGCCGCGGCCGTGCGCGCTTCGGAGAGCCAAATGGTCCACTCCTTGGCTGAGACCGGAAGGTCCTTCGGAATGACCTCTTCGAGTTCGGGGTTTTGGAAGATGCTGCGATAGGCTAAGTACAACAATGCCAGCCCAGCGATCCCGATCAGAACATAAACAAAATACTTTCCAATCGTGGGAATCGCACTCGAATGAAAAAGGCGACGAAAAATCCCGCTCAGGAACCGAAACAACTTTTCAAGCGCCCATTGCTTGAAGCGGTCCATCCAGGATGGGCTAGAGACGTCGCGAAACTCGCGCTGCGCCAGGATGGAATCGAGCGCTTTTCGGTCGGCCGCTACGTCAGATGGAGCCTTCTCGAATCCCTCGATCTCGCGGCGCAGGCTCTCCAGGCGTGCGCGGATGGCGGTGGCATTTGCGACGTTCCTTTCGCCGTTGTAGCGGCGGACGTCCCGCTGCAGTCCCTCGGTTGGGATCTCGAAATCACGCTGATCGGTGTGCACCGGCCAACTCCGCGGCAAGTGCTCCAATGCATCAGGAGTTGGACTACCGGAACCGTGGAGTTGTTGAGTCGCAGCCAGCAGTCCATCAAGCTCGGCACGATATTCGGGGGGTGTGAGGGCACGCCCCGGCGCCGAATCAGCGTGGCAAAAAGCTGATCCGAGGAGAAGACAACCAAGGATGTAGGTCCGCCATGTCGTCATGCGCCGACTTGTGCGGGAGAACTCGGAACAACGGATGCATCGATGGTACTCATCATCAATTGCAGATCGAAAGCCTCCTTGCGCACGCGCTGATCGTAATACACGAGTGAGAGCGCGATGGTCCCCAAGGCGCCGACAAGGCTTCGGGAAACGAACTCAGCAACGAGAGCAGCCACTTGCCAGCCGATCGCCATACGCTGAATACCGGTTTTCATGCTGAACCCTGCGGCGATGAGGATCGGCCACTGCAGAAGCCAGCTCACGCCGATTGAGAGCACGAAAATCAGCAGACCGATCACGAAAATCCGGCCGCGACTCCCCTTGGTGAGTTCCATACTCCGTGACATGGAATCCGTCGCGCTCCTGTGCTCCAGAACCTTCGCCGGCACTGCCAGCGACCACATGATAAGAAGCAGGACACCGGGCACGATAAAGGCAAAGAATGCGAATCCTGAAGCCATACCGACCAGCAAAGATACTCCGATAACTCCTGGAATTTCGCCCTTCACTGTGGAGAAGGAATCCATCACGCTGGCCGGACGGTCCAGATGTAGGTTCGATACTGCAACCACGGCGGCGGCCTGAGAAGCTGCAGAAACAATCAAGATCAGGAAAAGAGCCCCCATACTCCAAACCAGGTTCATCAGGATATTGGAGATTTGAGGAGTCGGCGATTGAAAGACCAGCCCTACAAGGCGGAAGGCCAGCACGACCAGGTATGGCAGCGCGAAGATGCCGACGAACAACCCAAAGTGGCTGCGATACAACGAGAAGGTACGGTCGAGCAGTTCTCCAGTACTCAACGGCCTGAGTGCTGTGGTCATGACACCTCCGGGCTTTTCCGAACTTTGCCCGGCATAGTAGCACAGCGCGCGTCAAACCGCTGTGAAAACAAGGCCTTGGCGGTTACGAAGGTGGTGTCCCTGGGTTGATCTCGGCCGCCTTGCCCTCGTGATAAACGATCACCAGCGGCTTGCCACCATTGGGATAGTGCACGGTCTTTTGGTAGGAGGTATCACCAGCGTCAGGCACACCCATGCCGATCGCGAAGTCCGCCTGCATCTCGTTCATGCCCGGCTTGACCTGGTGTTGCTCGACCGCCTGCCAGACGTCGGGCGGCCAGTGTTTGTAGAGGTCGTGCGGATCCTGAATGTAGAGCATCTCGTCGGAGTAGATTTTGTACTCGCCATCGGCAGACTGGTATCCGATGGGCACCGCGTAACCCTTCCCCTCCTTTTGAAAAGTGGCAACAACTTGTTTCGGCTGCCCGGAGACTGTATTGCTCGCCGCAACCACGTCAGTGATCGCAAGCTTTTCAATGGGCCCGAGCAGTCCGGCATCGTGACCGAAGTCCACATGTTTGTTTGTGGGCTGATATGCAAAATATGTATAGCGGTATCCCTCCTTGACCCACACCGGCTGCTGCGTGAGCTGTTTAGCGCTTTTCAAATCGTAGGGATACAGCTTCTTCGGATTCACGTAATAGTCGGCGTTGGAGTAGCCAATAGCATCGGTTCGCTTTTTGCGCTCAACCGCGAGCTGCTCTTGGTGGCGTTGATAGAAGATGTAGCCCGCACGCAAGGTCGCAAGCGCAAGGCCAGCTAACAGGGCTAGCTGGATTCTCTTTCTGGTTTCGGCGGTCATGATTGCGAAGAAAGGTTATGAGATGAAACTAGCACTCCAGCTCCCGTTGTACACTGAATACAGGAGCAGCATCAATGCCAGTCACGGAACAGGATGTCATGAGCGCGCTGAAGAGTTGCTACGACCCGGAAATTCCGGTCAATATCGTGGATCTTGGCCTGATTTACGGCGTGAAATTCGATCCCGCGCCCGACGACAAACAGGATGTCAGCATCGATATGACACTGACCGCGCAGGGCTGCCCCGAGCACGTCAACATCAGCATGCAGGTCAAATCGCGTCTCGAGCAATTGCCCGGAATCCGAAATGCCGCAGTGAACGTAGTGTGGACTCCGCCTTGGACTCCTGAGCGGCTGAGCCCGGATGCGAAAAAGCAGCTAGGGATAGAGTAGGAACCGACCTCGGACCTCAGGCGTCAGACTCCGGACTCCGCGTTTCCGCCTCGTAAATAATGGATCAATCTGAGGTCTGAAGGCCGACGTCTGAGATCCGATGTCTTCTTCCTATCCCCCGATTTCTTCCCAGATATCGAAGGCGCTTCGTCCGGCAGCATCGGTGATACGCCGCCCGGCTCTCCCCGCCATTTCCATGACCTGCATACCGCGCTCGAAGTATTCCGGCAATGAGCGTCGAACGCGTTCGAATTTGTCTGGATACTCCGACGCCAGTACCGCCAAGCCGACTCCAGTGGCCAGCACTCCCGCAGGATACTTCTTCCTCATAAACAGGAATGCCGCCGCTCCAATCGAACTCATCACCACCGCCTTCTTCCAGCTATCCATACTGTTCTCCAAGAAACAGCGCTTTCTGTAATTTTACCGCACCGAAACTCTGGCACGATTAGATGCCAATTTCCCGGCTTGTGGATGAGTGTGGACCTTGATTACTCCACCACTTCTGCCCGGCTCGATCCTTTATACTGCCTCCTTCGCCGGAGGACTCATGCTTCGTTCGCACGTTTCCGCAGTTAGAGTCGTTCTTGCGGTCACTCTCACCAGCACCTTCGTCCTCGCTCAAACCAAGCCACGCGCCCGCGATTTAGGCGTACCGTTCGACGGCACACCCGGCCAGAACAATGCGATTACCGACGTCAAGGACGTCGAGGTCGGGCACACTACTCTGATTTCGGGTGAGGGCAAGCTGGTAGTTGGCCAAGGGCCCGTACGCACCGGCGTCACGGCCATTCATCCCCGCAGCAAAACTTCCAATGACGCGGTGTTTGCTGCCTGGTTCACGCTGAACGGGAATGGTGAGATGACTGGAACAACATGGGTGGACGATTCGGGATTTCTCAACGGCCCCGTCATGATTACGAACACACACAGCGTGGGCGTCGTACGCGATGCTGTGATCGCCTGGAAGGTAAAGCATGGATCTCCCGACATGGAGGGCTACTGGTGGTCATTGCCAGTCGTGGCCGAGACCTGGGATGGATACCTGAACGATATCAATGGATTCCACGTGAAGCCGGAGGATGCCTGGCGCGCGCTCGACTCCGCCCATTCCGGCCAGGTCGAAGAGGGCAACGTCGGTGGTGGGACCGGAATGATCTGCAACGAATTCAAGGGCGGCATCGGCACTAGTTCGCGTGTGCTCGAAGCCAAGGCCGGCGGATACACCGTGGGCGTGCTGGTGCAATGCAACTACGGCTCGCGGGAGCAACTGAGAATCGCCGGCATCAACGTCGGACGCGAAATCCCCGAGCACACGGTTTGGCAAAAGGATGTAGGCTCCATCATCGTGGTCGTGGCCACCGACGCGCCGCTGATCCCCACACAACTGAAGCGCATCGCCCGAAAAGTCTCGCTAGGGCTTGGTCGAGATGGCAGCTATTCAGGCGACGGGTCGGGCGACATCTTCATTGCGTTTTCCACGGCAAATCCTGGTGCGGTTGGCACAAGCGGCATGCATCAGATTTCCATGCTTCCCAACGATTCCCTCGACCCTATCTTTCTCGCCACGGTGCAAGCGACGGAAGAGGCGGTGGTGAACGCGATGGTCGCTGCGGAAACCATGACCGGCATCAACAATCACACTGTGATCGCATTGCCGCACGACCGACTGCGCCAGGTTCTGCAGAAACACGATCGGCTTGCGAAATAGGGGCTAACGCCTCCCCCCATCACGGCCGGCCAAAAGTCCTGGTTGCCCCGTTTCGGTATTCCTGCACCTGGATACCGAGGCGCTTGATCATCGATTGCAGAGTCGTGCGTTTGAGTCCCAGTCTCGAAGCCGCACCATCGTTGCCCGACACAACCCCATTCGTTTCCCGCAAAATCCGGAGAATATGCTCCCGCTCCATGTCGGTCAGATTGTCCTCGGCCGAATACTCCGCCTCCGATAGCTCCGCCGGTGGAGCGGATAGGATTGGCCCCTTGCTCATGATCACCATACGCTCAATCACATTCTCGAGTTCGCGAACGTTGCCCGGCCAATTCCAGCTATGCAGAATGCGCATCGCATCATCGGGGATGGTTTCTATTTGCTTCCCCATGCGGACGGAGTGTTTCCTGACGAAATGCTGCACAAGCATCGGGATGTCGTCGCGCCGGTCACGTAGTGGCGGCATCTCGATGGGAAACACATTCAGGCGATAGAACAGATCTTCGCGAAATTGCTTGTCGACAATGTCCTGGCGTAGATCACGATTGGTGGCGGAGATGATCCGCACATCGACGTGCAGAGTTCTGATTCCACCCAGCCGCTCAAACTCGCGATCCTGCAAGACCCGCAGCAGTTTCGGCTGCAGTTCCGGCGGCATCTCTCCGATTTCATCCAGGAACAGAGTGCCTTTGTGTGCCAGTTCGATCCGCCCTATCTTTTGGCTGACCGCCCCTGTAAACGCTCCTTTTTCATGCCCAAAGAGTTCGCTCTCGAGTAAACCGGAAGGAACGGCAGCACAGTTGAGTTTGACAAATGTGTTGTCGCACCTTGTGCTCAAGGCGTGGACCGACCGGGCGACCAACTCCTTTCCCGTCCCGGTTTCGCCCAGCAGCAACACCGTCGAGTCGGTTGGGGCGACAACCCGTGCCTTCTTCAGAACTTCCCGCAGTGCCGCACTCTGCCCAATGATCTCTTCGAACCCAAGTTCTGTCTGAATCTCGCTTTCGAGGTACGACTTCGTATTGGCCAGTCTGTCTCTCGACTCTTGCAGGCGATCGGCCATCTCCCGCAGCCGCGCAATATCCATGCATGCCGCTGTAATGCCGATGACATTCTTTTGAGCGTCAAACAGAGGCTCGATTGTGATGTCGAAAACAGAACTCGTGCCATTCTGCGGAATTGCGATTTCGTCCCGGGCTCCTACGCCTGAGTCAAGAACTCTTCTCTTCAGATCATTCAGAGCCGCTGCCTTCTTGGAACCGATAAGCTCATCGTCGGTCTTGCCCAATACATCGTGTTGCCAATACAGTCGGGGATTGTAAATCCACGCGTAACGAAGATCCCGATCTTGGGTGAAAACCGTAATCGGAGAATCTTTCAACGCCACCCGAAAGCGCTCTTCGCTTTGTCGCAAGGCATCCTGCACTTTCTTCCGCTCCGTGATATCGCGGACGATGCCTTGCAAACGCCCGTCCGGAAGCCTCCTTCCGCAAACTTCGCCCGTGAAGAACGAGCCGTCCTTGCGACGGAACGTCCATTCACTGGTTGTAACGGCACCGCCGTCGTATCGAGCAAACTCGGGGCAAAGACGTTGAACTTCCTCGGGAACAATAACGTCGGCAATCGAGCGCTGCAGGATCTCCTCACGCGTGTAGCCAAGCATGTTGGACCCTGCCGAATTGACGTCGACATATCGCCCTTCAGTGTCGGCGAGGAAGATTCCATCGGATGCCTGTTCTACCAGCAACTGGAAGTGCTCGGCGCTCCTGCGCAAGGCTGTTTCTGCCACTGTCCGAGCCTCCTCCAGTTTGACCTGCTCTGTCACATCCCGCTGAATTCCCCAGGTCCGAACCAGCTTGCCGTCCTCGACGATGCCGATCATGCTGTTGAGGAAGACCTTCGGGTTTCCTCGAACATCGGCCTCGCACGACTGCCGATCCACCACGCGAAAACCTGAGCGAACGTACTGCCGGGTCAGTTCGAGGTTGCTGGGATCACTCGCGTCGACAAACTCAGTCAAACGGCTACCGACAAAATCCTGTACGGAATTCAAGCCGTGCATCTTCACGATCGCGTGGTTACATTCCAGGCCTTCTACGACCTTTTCGAATTCCTGAAGTCGATTAGCACGCTCTCGGACAGAGGCTGCCACCCAACTGATCGCGATTCCGACCAGAATGAACAGCGCCAGCCCTATCTTCTCCGTCTCGTCGCTGACGATCAGGGAATTCAGAGCGGCGCTATAGAAGTGAAGGGAAGCCAATGCGCAAACAAGGGTGGCTGTCACGCCCGCCCAGAAGCCCGCCTGCAGAGAGACGATCAGGATCGTCGGGTAGAACAACAGGAAGGAGTGGGCAAAACCTATCTCAACCTCGAGACCGCGTTGCGCCGCAACTGCAGCGCACACGGCGACAAGCGCAAATCCACACCGGTAAGACTGCGTTCGCAGCCACTGGGCGGAAGCCGAAACCGCAATGGGTCCCGTTCGATCGGCAGAACTCATAGCCAACCTCAATTCATGGGATTTCCCTTGGACACAACTGTGACGCTAGCGCTCGAACGAGCTCAGCAACGCGCAACAGCTTGCGGCAAGCTCTTCCGCATGGAGCACACCGCTCTTTTACGGTTCAGCCATTTCTGGGGAAGTAGCGAACCAATAGAAGGTATGATCACTGCACCGGGCGGGGCAGTCTGTGATTGCGATCACAAACTATAGAAATCTTTCCGAAATGGTAGACGCCTCGTAGGACTGCGCGTGTCGTCGCGATGATGCACAACGTAAAAGGGGCAAGCTTTTTCGGGCTTACCCCTCGTTTGTTGCGGAATCGTTACTGCTGTGCCGACACCACTAAATCGTTCTTCAGGACATTCACTTCGACGCGAGAACCGCGCGACTGCTTCCCTTCTGCCGTCGCCGCGGCATTGCCCATGCTCATCGCGTAGATGCGGTATACCGGGATGTTATGAGTGAGCACCAGGTAGCGAACGACGGAATCTGCTATCTTCTGTGAACTGCGTGTCGCCGCCTGCGCCTGACCGGGAGCGAACCCACGCACTTCGATAATGTAGCCACGCTGATCCTTAAGGGGCGCAGCCATCTCGTCGAGAGCGTCTTTCGCCTCCTTGCTAAGGACGGTCTGGCCGGGACGGAAATGGATCTCGGTCTGCGCCGAACCTTTGTACTGATCGAGACTGCCCACCATCTCCTCAGCCTTCGACACGCGGGTCGAAACCACATTGGCCGCTGTTTGCGCAGTTTGTGCTTTGGTGGCCGCATCGCTGGCGTGCTGATCCGCGAGACTGGACTTCTCCGACGCGAGCTGGATGCCCTGCTGCGCACGCGTATCCACGTCCTTGATCTGACGGCTGTTTTCAGACGTCAGTTGATCCAGTTCATTGATGCGATCCCGAATGGGTGTGACCTGGCGTTGCACATACTTCTTGTTAGCGAAAGGATGCGTGATCAGGTTCACAAGGTTGGGATCGTCACCATCCCAGAAATCTTTGGGCCGAGGAGATGCAAGGGGCTCCCGGTCACTTGCGCTCTGACTAACGCTGGCGCTGGCCGAACTTGAGGACGAGGTATTGGTTTGCTGCGCGAATGCTGCAAGCGCAAACAGGATCACAGTTGCCAGAAATATGCGGTTTCTCATCTGACTTACTCCTGAGTGGAGCTCGACTCTCCACTGCAGCCCGGATGGGCGTCGTGGGTGCGTATAGATTGTGCTCCCAGATCGCCCGATCTGCAAGCCCATCGCGGCATTTCGGGGATTGGGCCTGAAAGAGAGGGTAGCAAACGCGACCTAGGCCAGTTCCCGGGTAGTGATCCCGGTCACTGCCTGTTTTTTGTAACTCGCATAGGCTGGTGCGAAAGAACGGAGCAAAATATGTCCATCCCCATCCCCTCCCTCGAAACCATTGAGGATTTTCTCTCCCAGAAGCGTATCGCCATGATCGGAGTCTCCCGCAATCCCAAGGATTTCAGTGCGGCCCTTTTTGAAGAGCTGCGAAAACGGGGCTATGAGATGGTCCCGGTGAATCCGAAGGTCTCTGAGGTGATGGATCAACCCTGCTATGCCCGAGTCCAGGACATCCAGCCGCCCGTGGATGGCGCGCTGCTGATGACAAAGCCCGAGATTACAGAAGAGGTCGTTGCTGACTGTGCCGCGGCCGGCATTCGCCGTGTATGGATGTATCGTGCAAGCGGCAAAGGCGCGGTGAGTCTGAAAGCTGTCGCTTTCTGCCAGGAATACGGCATTCAGGTTATTCCCGGGCAGTGTCCGTTCATGTTTCTAACCGGCGCAGCAGGTGTGCACAAGTTCCACGGATTTGTGCGCAAGATTACCGGCCGCTATCCCAAACACCAGCACGCTGCTTGACCAGCTAGAATCTCGAGGGTGCCCCACCCTTCTCGCGTTTTATGCGACAGGGTGGGGATTTTGACTTTCAGGGAACCTCGCGACCCACCAGGCTCAGTCCTTAACCGCCCGATCCGTAATCTCCAGCCCCTTGTCAATGATCGCGAACGCCTCGCGCAGTTGCTGCTCGTTAATGCAAAGCGGCGGATTCGTATAGAACGAATTCCACCGAACGAGGGTATAGAGCCCTTGCTCGCGGAAGAACTTCCCGAGTGCGGCCATCTCTTCCGATGATCCATTAAACGGGGCCATAGGCTGCTTCGTCCTCTGGCTTCGCACCAGCTCGAAGATGCCGAACAGCCCGATAGACCGCACCTCCCCAACCGAAGGATGCTTCGCCTGCAACTCGCCGCCAAGTTGCTTCATCACCGCGCCCATCTTCCGCGCATTCTCGATGAGATGATCTTGTTCGTACACAGCAATCGTGGCCAGCGCCGCCGCGCATCCCATCGGATGCGAGTTATAAGTCAGACCGCCGTAGAAGACCTTGTCCTGAAAATGCTGCGCGATGTGATGACGCATGCCCACGGCGCCCAGCGGAAGATAGCTCGCAGTAAGTCCCTTCGCCATGCAGATCAGGTCGGGCACGACTTTCCAGTGATCAATGGCGAACCATTCGCCCGTGCGCCCGAAACCCGCCATGACTTCGTCGGCGATCATCAGGATGCCGTACTTGTCGCAGAGCTTGCGCACGCCCTGCATGTAACCATCCGGCGGAATGAGGATGCCGTTGGTGCCGACAACAGTTTCGAGAATGAAGGCCGCTATTGTCTGCGGACCCTCCAACTGCATCGTCTCTTCGATCATGGCAAGCGAAGTCTCGGCAGATTCCCACCCACGCTCGATGCCGTGATAGGGATCAAGCACGCGAACGACTCCCGGAATCCCCGGCTCTGCCGCCCAGCGTCGTGGATCGCCAGTAAGCGAGATGCTTCCTGCGGTAGCTCCGTGATAGGAGCGATACCGCGCCATGATCTTGTGCCGTCCCGTGAAGAAGCGGGCGATCTTGATGGCGTTCTCATTCGCTTCTGCGCCACCGTTGGTGAAGAAGAAGGTGTCGATGTCCCCGGGCGTAATCTCGGCGAGCTTGGCGCCGAGACGAGCGCGGGGCTCGGTGGCCATGAATGGATTGGCGTAGCAGAGAGTCGCCGCCTGCTCGCTGATGGCGCGAATCACGCGCTCGTCGCCATGTCCAATGTTGACCGACATCAACTGGCTGTTGAAGTCGATGAAGCGCTTCCCTTCCGGCGTCCAGAAGTAGATGCCCTTCGCCTTGGCCACAGGAATGGGATCGACCTTCGATTGAGCCGACCACTCGAACAGAGTGTGCTTCTTGGTGAGATCAACGATCTCCTTGCCCGTCATGGATGTTTCAATAGCAGTAGTCATAATGTCCTTAGTCGGCCTCGGATAAGCTATGTTCGATCGGCGTTCATCCGCGTTAATCCGTGGCGAGAAGTTCTAGAACTTCCTCGAGTGCTCTTTCGCCCAGCGCTCGACAACAACTTTCTTGTCGGTATAGAACTCGATCGCATCGCGTCCCTGGCCATGGAGATCGCCGAAGAAGCTGTTCTTCCATCCGCTAAACGGAAAGTACGCCATGGGTGCGGCCACACCAATGTTGATGCCGATGTTGCCCGCAGGCGCCTCATAGCGGAAGCGTCGCGCCGCCGATCCGCTCGACGTGAACAGCGACGCCTGATTGCCGTAAGCGCTGCGCTCGAGGAAGGCAAGCGCTTCGTCCATGTTATCCGCGTGGACCAGGCTCAGTACCGGCCCGAAGATTTCCGTATCGGTAATCTCGCTGGTAGCCGGAACATCATCAAGAATGGTCGGCCTCACGAAGTTGCCGCGCTCGCTCTTGGGGATCCTCGCGTTGCGGCCATCCAGCAGAACCTTCGCCCCCTGCTTCTCCCCTACCCCGATCAGCGACTCAACTCGCTCCTTACTCTGTGGAGTGATCACCGGCCCCATCTGTATGCCGTCTTCCAGTCCGTTGCCGACCTTAAGTTTCGAAGCGGCATCCGTGATGGAATCACGAAACGTCCTTTGCGCTTCTCCAATCGTGATAGCGACCGAAACCGCAAGACAGCGTTGCCCCGCGCATCCGAAGGCGCTGTCGCTGATAATTTGTGTGGCCATCGGCATGTCAGCGTCTGGAAGAACAATCACATGGTTCTTGGCTCCGCCCTGGCACTGGCAACGCTTGCCCTGCTCAGCAGATCGCGAGTATATGTAGCGCGCAACCGGAGTCGATCCCACGAAGCTGATGGCTCGGACTTTCGGGTGATCAATGAGTGCATCGACGGCTGCCTTACCGCCATTGACCAGATTCACCACTCCCTTTGGCAGCCCGGTCATTTCGAGCAGCTCGTACACGTAGCGCATGGTGAGCGGCACGCGCTCGCTCGGCTTCAGGATGAAGGTGTTCCCCGTGGCAATCGCGTATGGCAGGTACCAGAAGGCAATCATTCCTGGGAAGTTGAACGGAACAATCGCAGCCACAACCCCGAGCGGCTGCCGGATCATCATTTCGTCAATCCCGCGCGCCACGTCTTCCAGGTTGTAGCCCTGCATCATCATCGGAATGCCGCAGGCCACTTCGACGTTCTCGATGGCACGCCGCATCTCGGCTTTGCCTTCGACGAAGGTCTTGCCATTCTCCAGCGTGATCATGCGAGCGATATCGTCGATATGCTGTTCAAGCAGCGTCTTGAGCTTGAACAATGACTGTATGCGATCCTCCGGAGGCGTGCGGCGCCATTCCGGAAAAGCGGCGGCAGCGGCTTCGACGGCTTTGTTCACGTCGGCTGCGCCAGCCAGAGGCACGGTCGCCAAAAGGTCTCCAGTCGCAGGATTGACCACATCACGCCACTCGGACGTGTGCGACTCAACCCATTGGCCGTTGATGAAGTTCGTGAGTTTGTTGGCGGGAGGTGCTGCTACGCTCATGGAGGTGACACCTTTCTCAGCTGCTGAGAACTGATCCCATAAATCGCTTTGGGAAGGACACGACTTTTAGTCGTGCCGTCCAGAACCAATAAAGACGGGGGCTTTAGCCCCTGAGGAACTCGCCGGCCACCCTTTCGCTTCATCGTGAGATAGCTTTGAGTCCTGGGTGTTCCTTCAAACTAATTGTGCCACCGCTCCCTTCTTGCCACAAACCGCTGCGATCCCCGATTCCAATACATCGAGCGCCTCATCCGTTTGTTCTTTCGTGATCACCAGCGGCACCAGCACGCGAATCACATTCGAATACGTTCCCGCTGTAATCGTGATCAGGCCATGCTCGTAGCAGTACTGCGTGATCTTCTTGGTTTCCTCGGTTGCTGGAACCTTCGTGTCTTGCGACTGCACCAGTTCGATCGCCTGCATCCCGCCGAGTCCGCGCACATCGCCGATGATCGGCCAGCGGCATTGCCATTCACGGGCACGCCGCTGGAAGTGATCACCCAGTTCGTCGGCTCGCGACAGCAAGTCTTCCCGCTCGAATAAATCAAGTACTGCCAGCGCGGCCACACACGAGAGCGGATTTCCCGCAAAGGTGCCGCCCAGTCCACCCACTCCCGGAGCATCCATGACTTCCGCGCGCCCCGTTACACCAGCCAGAGGCAGTCCACCGCCCAGCGACTTCGCGGTCACAAGAATGTCGGGCTCAATGCCGTACCGCTGGCTGGCAAACAACGCTCCCGTACGCCCGAAGCCGGATTGCACTTCATCGGCAATGAATAAGATGCCGTGCTTGTGGCAAAGATCGACCAGCACTTCGAAGTAGTCAGGCGGAGGCGCGATAAATCCGCCTTCCCCCAGCACGGGCTCGGCTATCACCGCCGCAACTTCTTCATTCGCCACCACCCGCTTGAACGTATCTTCGAGATGCCGCGCGCAGTACAGATCGCACGAGGGATATTTCTTCGAATATGAGCAGCGGTAGCAGTACGCAAACGGGACCCGATAAACCTCGCTCGGAAACGGCGCGAACCCAGCCTTATAAGGATGCGTCTTGCTAGTCAGCGCCAGCGTCATCATCGTTCGTCCATGAAACGCATCTTCGAAAGCGATGATGCCCGGCCGCTTCGTATAAGCACGCGCGATCTTGACCGCATTCTCGACGGCTTCGGCGCCACTATTGACGAAGATCGTCTTCTTCGCGAACTTGCCCGGCGTAACTTCGTTCATCCGTTCGGCCAGACGAACATAGCTCTCATAGGGCGTGACCTGCACGCAGGTGTGAAGGAAGCGATCGAGCTGGTCTTTCACCGCATCGACAACCTCGTCACGCCGATGCCCGACATTGAGGCAGCCGATGCCTCCCGCGAAATCAAGGTAGCGGTTACCGTCAACATCCTCGAGCCAGGCGCCCTCGGCCTTGGCAACATAGATCGGTGTGCCGTGGGAAAGCCCGCGGGGCACGGCTTTCGCGCGGCGCTCAGAAAGGGCCTTCGACTTCGGGCCCGGGATTGCAGTGCGCAGTTGAATGGTAGACATAGTTAAGTGCCCAGGGATTAGGGTCTAGGGACTAGCGGTCAGTGATTCCCACAGCAACTGGGCCCTGACCCCTGATCCCTGGCCCCGGTTTCTCAGTACCAGCCGATCGGCGCCTCATTCAAATTGATGTGCACCTGCTTGGTCTCGAGATATTCTTCGATGCCCCACGGTCCAAGTTCGCGGCCGAATCCGGATTGCTTGAATCCTCCCCACGGAGCTTCCACGTACGTCGGCTGCATGTGATTGACCCAGACGATTCCTACCCGCAGAGCTTTCACCGCACGCATCGCCTTGAAGATGTCGCGGGTCCAGACAGCAGCCGCCAAGCCGTAGGGAGAATCATTCGCGATCTTCATCGCATCTTTCTCATCTTCGAACGGAATGACAGCCGCCACCGGCCCAAAGATTTCTTCACGGGCGATACGCGCGCTGTTATTCACGTCATAGAAGATCGTCGGCTGCACGTAGTAGCCTTTGGCAAACTTTTCGGGACGTCCGCCACCGGAAGCAAGCTTGGCTTCCCTTTTGCCCACCTCAACATACTGATTCACGCGGTCGTACTGCTCTTTGCTGACCAGCGGCCCCATCTTCGTTTCGCGGTCGAGCGGCGCCCCCAGCTTGATCTTCTTCGCTTTTTCCGCCATCGCTTCGACAAAGTGCTTATAGATGGATTTCTGTACGAGAATGCGGCTTCCGGCTGAACAAACTTCACCCTGATTGATAAAGACCCCGAAGAGAGCCCCATCAATCGCGGCTTCGAAGTCGGCGTCGGCGAAGAAAATGTTAGGCGACTTGCCACCAAGTTCTAGCGTGACCCGCTTCACCGTGTCGGCAGCCTGCTTTACGATGATCTTGCCCACTGCAGCGCTGCCGGTGAACGCGATCTTGTTGACGTCAGCATGCTGGACCAGAGGAGCACCGCAGCTCTCTCCAAATCCAGTCACGATGTTGACCACGCCGGGCGGCAAACCACACGCAGCAAAATGCTTCGCGAACTCCAGCGCGGTAAGCGGCGTCTGCTCTGCCGGCTTCAGGACGCAGGTGCATCCCGCCGCGAGCGCGGGAGCGAGTTTCCACGCGGCCATGAGCAGCGGATAATTCCACGGAATGATCTGCCCGGCAACGCCGACCGGCTCCTTCAGCGACAGCGACATCGCGTTGTCAGGCACCGGATTCACATGCCCAGTGATCTTCGTCGCAAGGCCACCGTAATACTCAAAGCAGGTCGCCACGTCGTTGATGTCGTACTCGGCTTCAACAATCGGCTTCCCAGTATTGCGACACTCGAGTTCGGCGAGCGCGGAAAGATACTGGCGAACTTTGTCCGCGAGCCGGAATAGAACGCGGCCACGCTCCTGCGCCGTAGTGCTAGCCCACGGTCCTTCCTCGAATGCAGCTTTCGCGGCAGCGACGGCGCGATTCACATCCTCGGCGCTCGCGTCAGGCACCTGCGCGATCACTTCTTCGGTCGAAGGATCGTAGACGGGGAAGGTCTTCGCCGACTTGCTCGCGACCCATTCACCGTTGATGAACATCTGATAGGTCTGAACTTCGGTTTGCACTCCGCTGGGCATCATGGCCTCCAGGGGCTCAGCCCCGGTCTTTATCAAAATCACACCTAATGGCGAACTTCACTCACCGGAACAGCCTGCGCGGCCGTCCTCAAACTAACCAGTCGCACCGCTTTGCGGCGGCCGTACACGAAAAAGAAAAATGCTGCGAGGCCGACCGCAAACAGCGTCATGCCGACCATCCACACCTCATACCAGAACAGCGACAAAATCTGCTGCGCCGGAAAAAATACGAGAGCGATCCCTAGAATCGTGGTTAGCAGCCCGCTGAGTCCCGCCACGAACATCGCCGCCCTGCCGTATTGTCCCTTCGGACTCGATTCCGTCACGGCAAACTTCACCAGCGCCGCAAACATATAAACAAAAGGAACCAACTGTAGAACAACGGCCAGCGACAACAATTTTTGAAACGTCTCCTGCACGCCGGCGATCGCAAAATTCAGAATTACCAAAATCGCTGAAACGCATCCCTGCAATATCAACGCCGCATATGGGGTCGTATACCGAGAATGCACCTTGCCGAGCCAACTCGGCATGTAGGAGTCCAGCCCGGCAACGAACGGAATCCGCGCCGAGCCACCCATCCACGCCGACCCGATCCCGGCAATGGAGAGACTCAGCAGAACGGCAAAAGGAATCGAAATCCATCCCGCGCCGACGCGTTCCGCCATGTGCGTGACGGCCTGCACGATCCCCTGCAGGACATTGACGTTCTTCCCTACCGCGATCAGCAGCGTAAGAGTCGCACCGACATAAAGGGCGCCCGACAAAACTCCCCCCCAGGCAACCGCCCCCGGCAAAGTGCGTCGTGGATCCTGGATTTCGTCACCCATCACCGAGGCGAGTTCCAGGCCCACGAGGCCGAAGCAAATGACGCCGAAGGAATTCAGCACGAACTTGGGATTCGCGGGAATCGCAAAGTCGGCGCGCGTAATCGTTGTTCCGAAACGCGACCAGATCATCACGCCGAGTCCTATCAGCACGGCGGCAGCGACAAACGTCCCAATCGCACCCAAGTTATTGATCCACTTCCCCACTCCGAGCCCGAGGATGTTAAACAGGGTGAGCAGAGCTAACAGCGTGAGCGAAGCTATGGAAGCGAAGACCTTGTTATCAGCCAGCCCCTGGTGTCCGGGACCAAGGACATACACCGACACGCCGACGAAATACAGCATTACGGTCGGCACGTACAACATGTTATTGGTCCAGTAGCACCAGCCTGAGAGGAATCCGTGAAAGTCCCCGAAGACTTCTTTCGCCCAGAGATAAACGCCGCCCTCACCGGGATACCGATGAGCAAGCTCGATCACGGCGATTCCCTGCGGCCAAAAAAACAGAAGGAGCGAGATAATCCACAGCCAGACCGTGACGCCGCCGTTAGCCGCGATCGACGGAACGACGTTGAGGTTGAAGACAGCCACGACAAACAGCAACACGAGGTCGCGGCGCCCGAGGGCCCGGATCAAGCGAGGCTGCTCGACGGATTGTGGAGTCGTAGACAAGGTCTGTAACTAGGGGCCAGGGACTAGGGGTCAGGGACGAACCTTCAGTTCGTCCGACAGAGCCTGCGCACTGATCCCTGGCCCCTGACCCCTTCTTCTTAATGCGCCACTCCGGCCGGCACTCTTTCGCTCCGCTCCTGCTGCGCCTTAGCGAGCGAAGCCGCGATGTCATCGAAAGACGCAATGTGCTTGTCGATGTCGGCCTCGGTGTGCTGCACCGAAATCGTCCACTGCTCGTCCCACCAGTAGGGCTGCGCCATCACGCCGCGGTTCACCATGCCGAACCAGTAATGACGCCAGAGGTCGATGTCAATCACCGTCCAGTCGCGGTAGTTCACGATTTCCTTCGGATACAGCATGAGTGCGCCGTTCGCTCCCGCTTGCGCGATGTAAGCCTGCAATCCGACCTTCGCGATGATCTTGCGATAGCCCTCAGCCAACTTCTTACTCAGCTTTTCGACGTGCGTGTAGTTGTCGCGGGTGAGCACCTCGCGGAATGTCGCGAGGCCCGCAGCCATCGACACCGGATTCGTGTTGTACGTTCCGCCATGGAAGACCTTGTGCTGGCTGATCAGGTCCATCACAGACTTGTGCGCGCCGAACGCGGCCAGCGGCAGCCCTCCGCCAATCGACTTCGCCAGGCAGATCATGTCGGGCATTACGCCGAAGTATTCGCTGGCGCCACCCCAACAGAGTTTGGCGCCCGTCTTCACTTCATCGAAGATCAGCAGCGCGCCGTTTTTGTTGCAGAGGTCGCGCAGCCCTTTGAGAAATCCCGGTTGCGGCATGCACAGGCCGACGTTCATCAGGATCGGCTCAAGTATGATCGCGGCAATCTCGCCAGGATTCTCTTTGAAACGCCGTTCGACAGTAGCAAGGTCGTTGAAAGTCGCGATCTTCACGTTGTCGATTGCTGCCTTGGGAACGCCGAGCCCGCCGGGAACCGCGGTCGGATTATGGATGTCGCCAAAGTCCGGAGCGTGCGGCTTCACGCTGACCAGTGCGCTGTCGTGCAGCCCGTGATAAGCGCCCTCGAACTTGACGATCTTGTCTCGTCCGGTCGCCGCGCGGGCCAAACGAATGGCGTGCATGGTCGCTTCCGTCCCGCTGTTTCCGAACCGGCACATCTCAACCGGAAAGCGGTTGCAGATCTCTTCCGCCAGTTCCCACTCCATATCGTGCGGCATGCCAAACATCGTGCCGGTGGAGAGGCGCTTCTCGACGGCCTTCATCACTGCCGGATGGCAGTGTCCCGCCATCAGCGCGCCAAAGGTCAGATTGTGGTCAATGTATTCGTTGCCGTCGAGATCGCGAAATTTGCTGCCGCTGGCCTCTTTTACGAAAATCGGCCATGGGTCATAAGCGCGATAGTTGCTGGCTACTCCGAGAGGAATGCGTTTGAGATTTTTCTTGTGCGCTTCGGCGGATTTGGGCGTGCGCCGCTCGAAAGTCGAGAGCTCTTTCTGCAGATCGGGGTACATCGTGGTCTCCGAGATAACTCAGGCCGGCAGTCGCGCGGCCATTAGATTGCCGGACGGCGGAAAGCCGCCCGGGGATGGCACTCTAGTGTATTCCTAGAAGTAGAACTTTAGAGCAAATTGCACCAAACGGGGATCCCGCGCCTGCAGCACCTGGCCAAAGGTCGTGTTCGAGAAGTTTCCGTCTGGGTTCACGAACTCCGTTTTGTTGAACAAGTTAAAGATGTCTGCGCGGAACTGGAAGTACTTGGATTCCGTGAGAGAGATCCGCTTCGAGAGCGTAATATCCCACTGGTTCTCTCCCGGGCCGCAGCAAACGGCGCGCGGCGTCGTTGAGAACTGGCCGAGTGTCGGATCCGAGAACTGTGCGGGATTCAGATACAGACCGCCATTCGTTTTCGGATTCAGAATCTGCAGCGGACCAGTGAGTTGGGGCGCGTCGGCGCCGAGGAAGAACAGGCTGCTGATCAGTTCGTTGTCATTTTGAGTCTGAATGCGAATCGGGAATCCACTCTGGAATTGAATGATTCCCGAGAGTTGCCAATCGTCCAACGCCTTTCCGGCGAAGCCGTTCATCTTACGGATCGGGAGATCCCATACGTAGTTGATCACGAATCGCTGCTTGGAGTTGAACAACGACAACGCGCGACTGGCCTTGTAGTTAAACGGGTTGACCGTCTCTTCAAACGTCGAGGCCCAATCTAAGGATTTACTGAACGTATATGCCGCCTGGAGTTGCAAGCCGCGAGAAAAATGCTTCTCCAAGCTCGCCTGGAACGAGTTGTAGGCAGAGGCGGCGATCGTGTCTTCGGCAAAAATGTTGGTGAAGACCGGAATGCCATCGATCGGGCAACCTGTGCCGGCTGTAAATGCAGCTCCTGTCGGATTGCAATTCGGCGAGGAATAGGGTCGAAGGCCGACCAGATTCAACGTCTGCCCCGCGGCCTGCACCGTGCCACCGGTAGGAAGATGGAATCCACTTGGCAACACGGTTCCATTGCTGGCCGGCAGCGTCACGGAGTATTGGTTGTCTTCGCCGAAAGGCCCGCAACTCGATTGGAGCCCATAGGACAACACACTGGTTGGGTCGTTCGCAGCCAAGCTCGCGATGTCCAGACACGTCTGCGGATTGGCTGCGTTAATGTCGTGCGACGCCAGCAGTCGATGCCCCTGCGATCCTACATATCCCAACTGCAAAACAATGTCGCGCGCCAGTTGGCGTTGGATCGTGAAGTTGTACTGCGCCGTGTACTGCGTGCGCATTTTCGGCTGGAAATCGCCATACAGCAGCATCGGACGGAAGCTGGCCCAGTCCGTTTGGGTACCGGGCTTGGGACTCAGAATCCCAGTAAACGGATTGGGATTGATGAAGCCGGCCTGCGCGACAAACGGAGTATTGAGGAATGTGGAGGGCAGGAATGTGCTACCGCCGAATGGCGGTTCCGCGCCGAACTGCTCGAGCACCAATTGCTCCATCGGGTTGTAGAACAAACCCCAACCCGTGCGGATGCTGGTCTTTCCGTTGGCCCCAAACAGCTTGCCCAGGAAACCGTTAGGCGCGTTCGGGCTGTATGCAAGTCCAATTCGGGGGGCAAATGCCTTGTAATACGTCTGGGTCATTCCACTCGGAATGCCCTTGTCTCCGGGAACTACCAGTCCCGTGGGCTGTACACCCGCGTCGGCACAAGTGCTGACCCCAAAACTCGCCTGCTCAGCCGTGGTCAGATAGCACGGGTACTGTGTCGTATTCTGTCCGGGCCGGAACGTCTGCACGTGGTGCAGAACGTCTGCCAACGGCGTATCCAGTTCCCAGCGAAGACCGTAGTTCAACGTCAATGACGGATTGACCTTCCAGCTATCTTGCGCGAAGGCGTAAAACCCGGTATTGCGTACGTTCTCCCGCTGTGCGGACCCTTGCACATAGCTGTCGGCCAGGCCCAGCAGGTAGGTGGCGTAGTTATCGTTGTACTGGACCGAGTTGGATGTGCTGCTGTTAAAGGTGAACTGGCCGCTCACGTTGTAATAGAGGGTCTGGTCAAAGCGCTGCCGACGGACGTCCACGCCAAACTTCATGGTGTGATTGCTTTTGACCCACGTCAGGTTGTCCGACCACATAAAGGAGTTGCCAACCTGCGGCAACTCTCCTTCCCAGCCGTTGCCGATTGCGAATCCGCCGGAAACCCCGATAAAGGGTATGCCGGTATGACTCGTGGGCAGGCCAGTCGTAATTCCCGCTTGATTAGTGGGAATGCCCTGCGCGGAAATGAGGCTATTGATGGCGCTCGAGTCGGAGGTTCCGTTGTAACAAACGGCTTGCGCCGCCGCAGACGCGCATGACGCTTGAACGGCGCCAGTCTGCTGCGGGTGCTGGAAGGTCAACTGTCCTTCGCGCATGTAAGTGAAGCGCGCTTCGTTGACCACCGAATTGGAGATTGTCCAGGTATGGCTCGGATTGAACTGCTGGTACCGCGAGCCCACATTTGCTCCGAAACCGGGAATATTCGCACCGGAGTACTGGAAGTTGTAAAAGGGCTGCAGCAGTTTGTCGTCGGTGTAGTAGTAGTAAAAGCTGAAACTCTGGTGGTCGTTGATGTGGTGATCGAACCGCAGCGTGAACTGATCCTGATTGTCCGCGTTTGTGGGGACGGCCTGGTACGTTAATCCGTCCGGACGATTTGCAGCGGGTACGAAACGGAGCATATCGATCGCGACCGGATCCATGCACGGAGTCGGGATTGTCGCATTGCCGCTCCCGTCCGTTGGGAAAACCTGATTCCACAGCACTCCCGCCGCCGGCGCTTGCCCGGGTGTTGGGGCGGAAGTAATCGCGTTTGTGCACCCTGGTCTTCCGTTGAGCGCATCGGCGACAAACTGATCGTTAATCTGGTTCGAGACACATGGATTTATCACAGGATCCGTTCCGGTTCCCGGCCAGCACATGGGAAATCCACCCGCAAACACACTTCCGCCTGCCGTCTGGTTCGGCCGTTCTTGTGGCGTTGGCACGAACACAGTCTCCCCGGATATTCCCTGGCGGACTCGGCGTCCTTCGTACGATGTGAAGAAGAAAGTCCGGTCTTTCCGTAACGGACCTCCAAACGTTCCGCCAAATTGATTCTGATTGAA
The DNA here is from genome assembly GCA_963836945.1 of uncultured Acidobacteriota bacterium. Classification (GTDB taxonomy): domain Bacteria; phylum Acidobacteriota; class Terriglobia; order Terriglobales; family Acidobacteriaceae; genus Sulfotelmatobacter. Next base: position 373,263 of record CAWILL010000006.1, on the reverse strand, counting down.
CTGTGGCTTTACGGTATTGAAGTAGCCTTGTGCATTCAGGACCTTATTGCGGAAGTATTCGTAAACATTGCCGTGCCACTGGTTGGTCCCGGACTTCGTGACCACATTCACTACTGCGCCGGAGTTCCGTCCGTACTCCGCATCAAACGTATTCGAAATGACGCGAAACTCCTCAATCGCGTCGGGCGTGGGCTGAACGGTCGGAAGATTGACGAACTGATCGTTGGCGTCGCCGCCGTTGACGCTGAAGTTGTTGGCACGGCTTCGGCCTCCATTCACGGAGACAGAACCGGCGCTATCGCTGCCGTAGAAGGTTCCGCCGCTTGATCCCAATTGCGATTGCACGCCTGGTTGCAACTGCAGGAATTGGTAGCTGTCGCGGGCATTCAGCGGGAGTTCGTTCACCGACCGGTTGTTCACCACCGCCCCCAGTTGCGTGCTGCTGGTCTCCACCAGCGGAGCCTCCGATGTCACGTCGACAACTTCCTGCGCAGCGCCCAACGGCATCGTCATATTGAGAGTGATCACCTGGTTGACATCGAGGGTGATCGCGTGCCGGATCGTCTTCTTGAACCCGGTCAAATCGAATGCCAACGAATACGTTCCGACGGGTAGATCCGGGAAAACGTAGTCTCCGCTATCGTTGCTGAGTGCATCGTGAGCCACCCCGGTAGCATCGTTCGTAGCCACAATCTTGACGCCGGACAACACAGCTCCGGAAGGATCGGAGACGCGGCCGAGGATGCGTCCACCCGTGCCCTGAGAATGAAGTTGGATGGCAAGGGAAAGCCCGAGGGCTATACAAAATGCGCTTAGACACAGATGTGCGCAACGTGCTCGCAGCGGCGACATTGGGGCCTCCAGCTATTCCGGGAAAGTTTATATCTTTTGAAAGCGAACGGCTTGTATCCCGCCACAACCTTGCTATAATCCCGCAAGGTTAGAGAACCGGGGCAGGGGCTGTCAAGCAGAAAAAAGCGCATCCCTTCAATTCGAAATTCGAATTGCCCGAACTTTCTCCCGGACGCAATAAAGCATGCCCGAACCTTACTTGAAAATCGGAGACGTCGCCCGCAAGGTCGGAATGTCGCCTTCGGTCATCCGCTCGTGGGAGAGCCTGGGCCTGGCACGCCCGCGCCGCACCCAGAGCAAATACAGGCTGTACACCTCCGAAGACGTGAAGTTGCTAAAACGCGCCCGATTCCTGCGCAAAGTGCAGGGATTGAATGCCGCAGCGATCGTGCAATTACTCAAGAAAGAAGGCAAGGTTCGCCCCGCCGCAGATGGAAACGCCGGCGCCATCGGCGCGCATCTCCGGCAACTGCGGGCGCGCAAGCGCCTCTCTCTCGCTCAGGTGGCGAAAGATGTCGGCATCTCCGTCGGCTTCCTCAGCGCCCTCGAACGCTCTCAGATGAGCGGATCCGTTGGCACCCTTCGCAAGCTCGCCCGCTTCTACAAGACAAACATTCTCGATTTCTTTGACGCAAACGGCGCCAGCAGCCGCCAGGTTCGTCCTTCCCAGCGCAAGGTATTGGAGGCCGGGACCGGCGTTCGCATGGAACTCCTCGCGTGGGGTAATACCGTGATGGAGCCTCACTTATTTCGCATCGCGCCGGATTCAGGGAGCGGCGAGTCCTACGCGCACGAGGGTCAAGAGTTCATTTATGTGTTGCGCGGGGAATTGCAAATCTGCGTCGAGGGCGAAGAGTACCGGTTGAAATCTGGAGACAGCTTCTATTTCGAAAGCACGACACCGCACCGCTGGAAAAATCCCGGACGAAAAGAAACGTTACTGCTGTGGGTGAATACACCGCCCACATTCTAGATTCCCGAGCGCCGCGCAACTGAGAGTGGAGGAAACATGTCTAGGCAACGCGTTGCAAGTCTGTTGCCCCTGTTAGGCGCTGTATTGTTGCTTGGTTCCTGCACCAAGAAGACGCCCACCTTGAATCTGCTGGTGTGGGAAGGCTACGCGGATCCTTCGTTCGTGAAAGCATTCGAAGACGAGAACCACTGCAAAATCTCAGCCTCCTACATGGGATCGAGCGACGAATTGATGGCCAAACTGCGCGGCGGCAGCGCCGGAACTTACGACGTGATTTCGCCATCCAGCGATGTGGCCACCTCGATTGCCACCTCCGGCCTGGCCGCTCCTCTCGACCTCACAAAACTTCCCAGCTACGGCCAACTTTCTGCGCAGCTCACTTCCCTGCCTCTGGTGCGTGCCAATGAACAAGTCTATGGCGTGCCCTTCATGTGGGGCCCCGATCCCATCATTTATGACACGACTGCCTTTCAACAGCCTCCGGATTCCTGGAACGTCTTTTGGGATCCTAAGTACAAAGGAAAAGTTTCGGTGTGGGACGATCTCTCGACCATGTACATGGCCGCCCAGGTACTCGGATACGACAAGCCCGATCCTTCCCGTCTCTACAACCTGACTGACGAGCAACTGGACGCTGTGAAGAAGAAGCTGCTTGAGTTGAAGCCAAACGTCCGCAAGATGTGGGCGACGGGCGGAGAGTTAACCAATCTGTTCCAAAGTCACGAAGTCGTCATTGGAATGGGCTGGCCGCTGAATACGGCAGATTTGAAGAAGTCCGGCTTCCCTGCCGGAGAAACCATACCGAAGGAAAATACAACGGGCTGGATTGATCACCTGATGATCACCGCGGGAAGTGATAACAAGGAACTGGCGCAGAAGTTTCTGGAGTACATGATCGAGGCCAAGACGCAGAAGCTGGTCGCCGACAAGACGCACTACGTTCCCGCGAATCCCCAAGCGGCGCAGTTCATGACGGGGGACGAGGCGAAGACTTTGCATCTTGATGATGTCGAGAATTACCAGAAACGCATTTACTTCTGGCAAAACGTGCCCCGTCGCGCCAAGTACACCGAAATTTGGAACGATGTGAAAGCAGCGCAATAAAGGTGCCCGTGAGCACGACACCAGTCCAAAAAACAACGCTGCTACGCATCCGCAACATTGCCAAAACCTTCGGCCGCAATGTTGTGCTGCGCGACGTGTCGCTGGAGATCGCGCAGGGCGAATTCCTCACCATCCTCGGTGAAAGTGGCTCCGGAAAAACGACGCTGCTACGCATCATCGCCGGTTTTGAAACGGCCACCTCAGGCGAGGTGTGGATGGGCGCCGAGCGGCTCGACCAGCAACCTCCCTACCGGCGGCGCGTGAATACCGTCTTTCAGAATTACGCGCTCTTCCCTCACCTGACTGTTGAACAGAACGTCGCCTACGGCTTGCGGGTGGCCAAGCGGCCGAACGCGGAAATCGAGCAGCGAGTCGCTGAGGCTTTAGACAAAGTAAAGATGTCGGCCCATGCCAAGAAGAAGCCATCGCAGATCAGTGGCGGACAGCAGCAGCGGGTCGCGTTGGCACGTGCGCTCGTGAATCGCCCGAACTTGTTGCTGCTCGATGAACCACTCTCCGCGCTCGATGCGAACCTCCGCCGCCAGATGCAGGTGGAGTTGAAGTCTCTGCAGCGCGAGGTCGGCATCGCATTTGTCTTCGTCACCCACGATCAGGAAGAAGCGATGGTCATGTCAGACCGGATTGCGCTGCTCCGATCGGGAGAACTCGAGCAAGTGGCGACCCCTCGCCAAATCTACAGCCGACCCGCCACGGCCTACGTCGCCCAGTTCATCGGACACACCAACCTGCTCCGCGGCGAGGTCCGTGACGGTGTAGCGCGTTGCGGGTCCCTGTCCTGGCAAACTTCGGCCACCGACGGCCCAACCCTGTTTTCGCTGCGCCCCGAGCACCTTCGCCCGAGCAGTGTAGCCTCAAACGGCACGGCTCGAATCAAGGGAAGAGTTCTGCAGCAAGTCTTTCACGGAGCGACCTCACTGGTTCGCATCGAATGTGCCTATGGATTGGTCCTCGTGATGCGGACCTCCAGCAGCGCACTAACCGCTCTGGAAGTTGAACTCGAGTTCTCCCCCGCCGACGCCATCCCCGTGCGCGAATCTCCGGAGAGGAGCTAAATGTTCTCGCGCGCCTACAAGACCGCTGTCACGGTGCCGCCCCTGGCCTGGGTTGCAGTCTTCCTGCTCTTCCCGTATGCGCTCATGTTTTGTTACAGCTTCTGGTCGGTCACGCCAGCGCAGACCATCGTGCATTCGTGGAATTTCAACAACTATAAAGAACTGCTCCAGAAGTCGGTCTATTGGCAAACACTGTTGCGCTCCATGTGGATTGCCGCCCGTGTGATGCTCTTCTCTCTGCTCCTGGGATATCCGCTAGCCTACTTCCTTTCTTTTTACGCCGGCAAGCGCAAAGACCTTCTCTATCAGATGGTCATCATTCCTCTCTGGGTCAGCTATCTGGTGCGAGCCTACGCATGGAAAACAATTCTCGGCTCAGACGGCGTGCTCAATACGCTGCTGCAGTATGTCCATCTGACCCGCCATCCGCTGGATTTCCTGCTTTACAGCCCGTTCGCCGTAGTTCTGACCCTCACCCACATCTACACTCCCTTCACGATTCTGCCGATCTACGCTTCGCTGGAGCACATTCCCCGTAATCTCGTCGAAGCCTCGCATGATCTGGGAGCTACGCCCGCGCAGACATTCTGGAAACTGATCTTCCCTCTTTCCATTCCCGGCGTTGTGGCCGGAGCGACATTCGCGTTCGTGTTAAGCCTGGGCGATTTCCTGGCACCCCTGCTGCTCGGCGGCCCGAGCGGAATCATGATCTCCAATATCGTGGTCAGCCTGTTTGGCGCCGCTTACAACTGGCCGCTAGGCGCCGCGATTTCGCTGGGCATGCTCGCGATCGTTGTCGGTTTGCTGTTCTTCTCGGAGCGTCTGGAAAAGAAATGGAGTCTCTCATGAGCGGCAGGAAGAAAATTCCGGGTGCCCCACCCTTGTCGCGTTTTGTGCGACAGGGTGGGATTTTTGACTTTCGTTTGTGACTTCGATGATTCTCGCAGACTCTCAACAACGCCCTGCTGCTCCAGGCGCAACCTGGCTCCTCCTGCATGCGGCTGCCGTCTTCGCGTTCTTGTATCTGCCGATCGCGATCCTCATCCTATATTCGTTCAACGGCCAAGGCGTCGGCGGATTCCCTCCACATCACCTGACGCTCGACTGGTACCGCATTCTGTTCGCCGACGGAGCCATCTGGGATGCCGTGCTCTACAGCCTGAAACTCGCCCTGGCTGCGATTGTTATCGCGCTTGGATTCGGCATACCGGCAGCACTGGCACTTGACCGAGCCAACTTTCCCGGTAAAACCGTTTTTCGACGGCTCGTGCTACTGCCGCTCATTTTGCCTGGTATTATCACGGGCCTTTCTCTCTCAATGCTTTTTAAACTTGCGGACGCTCGCTTGGGTTTGCTGACACTTGTCTTGGGCCACGGTACCGCCCTGATCTCAGTAGCGACGACAGAAGTCTTCGCCGGATTGCAGAAGTTGGACCGCGCCCAGGAAGAAGCCTCACTCGATCTAGGCGCGAACTACTGGCAGACATTCTGGCGGATAACGGTGCCGAATCTGAAACTGCCAATTATCGGTGCCGCGCTCTTGATCTTCACCCTCTCGATGGACGAGATCGCCGTCAGCTTTTTCCTGATCGGCCGCGACAACACGCTCCCCCTCGAAATTTGGGGACGCCTCCGCCGCGGCATCACTCCCGAGATCAACGCCGTCTCCACCATCATCTTTCTATTCTCGCTGCTGACAATCGTCTTCTGGTACCGCCTGCGCCTGCGCAGCCAAGGAACCCCAGACGTCGGCATGGAGTTGCTCGATCCCCCGCACGGAACGTCATCCTAAGCACGAGATACTGGGAAGCACCCATAATCCAGCCGCGAAGCGGCGGCATGTGAAAGCCAGGCCCGGCAGTGCCGGGAAAGAATGGTTATGATGCGCGAGTCCCGTAGGAACGACACGACTTCGCGCTGGGCGAGTCGGCCCGCAGCCCGATTTGTTAGACCTTCCTTTCCCGAAACGGCACGCAGCAGCGAAAAACAACACCCACGGCCGGCTGGAAATTCCCGTTGATGAGGCGCACAGTCGAACTGAGAACTCTTCACAGACGCGATGCGCGAATCAACCGTGACAACCGGCAATCTCTGGCTCATTCTGCTGCTCATCACGATTGCCATCTTCCACGCCGTCACAATCCGCCAAGGTCACATCTGGGCCGATGATTTTGCGGTGTGCATACACCACGCGCAAAACATTGTGGAAGGCCGTCCCTATGCCCAGACCGGATATCTCTTCACTCCAACCGCGCTAGTCGGCCCTCGCATGTATCCGCCGGTTTTTCCACTGCTCCTCGCCCCGGTCGTCCGATTCTTCGATCTGAATCTGATCCCGATGAAATTCGAGCAGGTCATCTTTTTCGTTCTAGCCTTGGCAGCTATCTGCCTCTACTGGCAGAGCGATCTCGGCCGCGAATACACTCTTGCGCTTGTAGCCATACTCGGCTTCAGTCCACACCTCTGGGCGCCACAGACAATGTGCTCTCCGACTTGCCCTTCTTACTCTTCTTCTATGTAGCCACCATTCTCGTGCAACGCGCGCCGCGGGATGGTCCTGCTGAGTGGCCCTGGGCGATTCTGATCGGCATCGCGCTGTGTCTCGCGATCGGTACGCGCACTGCCGGCATCGCGCTGCTGGCCGGACTGATGCTGTACGATTTGCTGAAGTACCGCACATTTACCCGAATCACGGTCGTCGCGCTCCACCTGTGCGGCCCTGTTGTTGCTGCAAAGCCATTTCATTGGCTCAGAGTTCGGCAGCTATAACGGGACTTACCACGTTACCCTAGGCACGGTCGGAGCGCATGTCATCTCTTATCCGCGAACACTGGCCGGATTCTGGGTCGCTTCGACGCAAACGGCATTCTCATTCTTCCTGCTCGGGGTCGTTTCACTTCTTACTCTGGCGGGACTCTTTTATCAATACAAACGAGGATTCACGATCGTCGAGGCCTTCCTCGTGCCCTATGCCGCAATAGTGATTCTGTGGCCCTTTTCCCCCGGCATCCGCCTTGTATTCCCTGTCATCCCCTGGATCGTGTTCCTCGCCTTAACCGGTCTCCGCGGCGTGACTGAAAAATTCGCCCCGCGCCACGTTTCAGCAGCCGTCTGCGCGTTTGTGCTCCTGATCTCCGGGCCCTTCGTCACTGCCTATCGCCACATGGATTTCGGTTTAATCCGTCAGAGCACCGGCCTTCCCGAGTTCAACTAACTCTGCCAGGCGGTTCGCGAACGGACCACGCCGCAGGACGTCCTGATCTACTTTCGCGCCCTGGCCCTGGCGCTCTACACGTCCCGCACCGCGTCGGCATACAACGATCATGGAACCGATGATGAATTGTGGCAGTACGCGCGCAACGTCCATGCCACGTATCTGATCACCACCAACGCCTTCGACGAGGATCACGGTTTTCTCGCTCGCTATGTGGAAACGAATTCCTCGAGTCCAGAACTGGCCTATCAGAATGCCTACTTCAGCCTGTATCGGATCGTCCCCGATGCCGCCCCGCTGGCACTTGAACAATCCCGCTATCCCGATTGATCAACGCATTGTGTAATGCACCATCCGATTCAACAAACGTTCATGGGAAACGGTTCTTCTCCGCGCCCTCTGCGGCTGTTCTCTGCGCCATCCGCGGTTAAAGGTTCAGGCTTACTTCCCCGTTTCCTCCGGCGCCAGCCCGCGGAACTTCAGCATCGGTTCGATGCTCGGTTCTTCCCCCATCCATCCCGAATACATCTTCCCGAGTTCCTCGGTGTTGCCGCGCGAAAGGATCATCTGCCGAAAACGATCCCCGTTGGCACGCGTCAGCCCGCCGTGCCCCTCGAACCACTGAAACGCAGCGTGATCGAGCATCTCACTCCACAAGTAGGCGTAGTAGCCCGCCGCATACTCGTCTTGCCATATGTGCGCAAAGTAGCTGGAGCGATACCGCGGAGGCACCGTGCTCAGAAAAAGATTCTTGCTCTTCAATGCCTGCACTTCAAAATCGTCGACCTTCTCTAGCGGAGCGTCGCCGGGCAGCGTATGCCATTGCATATCGAGTTCAGCCGCCGCCACCACCTCCGTAAGCGCATAGCCCCCGTTGAACTTCGAGGCTTTCTTCACTTTCGCTACCAACTCCGCGGGCATCGCCGCGCCGGTCTGATAGTGCTTCGCGTAATGACTGAACACCGAGGGATAGGTGGCCCAGTTCTCATTGAATTGCGATGGGAATTCGACGAAATCGCGCGCGACCTGAGACCCCGACAGCGCCGGGTACATGGTATTGGCAAACATCCCGTGCAGCCCGTGCCCGAACTCGTGGAACATTGTGGTCACATCGCGAAAGCCAATCAAGGCAGGCTGCCCGGGTGCAGGTTTAGTGAAGTTGGCCACGTTGTAAACCACCGGCAGCATCTCCAGCAGCTTGGATTGATTTACAAAAACATCCATCCATGCCCCGCCATTTTTGTTGTCGCGCTTGAAATAGTCGCAGTACCAGAGCGCAATCTGCTTGCCATCGGTGTCGAACACATCAAAGACGCGAACGTCCGGATGGTAGACGGGAATGTCGTGCCGCTCTTTGAATGAAATTCCGTACAGTTGATTGGCGGCATAGAACACTCCGTTTTCCAGCACGTTGTTGAGTTCGAAATAAGGCTTGATCTGGTCCTCATCCAGATCGTACTTCGCCTTGCGAACCTGCTGCGCGTAGAAGTCCCAATCCCACGGCTGCAACTGAAAGCCGCCCTTTTGCGCATCAATGAGCGCCTGAATATCTTTCCCTTCAGCACCTGCCTTCGCCGTGGCCCCCGGCACCAGTCCGTCCATGAATTTCACCGCGGCTTCCGGTGTCTTCGCCATCTGGTCCTGCAACTTCCAGGCGCCGTAGGTCGGGAACCCGAGCAACTTCGCCTTCTGCGCGCGGAGTTGCGCCATGCGCGCGATCGTGTCTCGCGTATCGTTCGCTCCTGCTCGCTCCGCCCGATTCCACGAGTTCTCAAAAATTGCCTGCCGTGTCCCACGCTGGCTCAGCGACGCAAGATCGGGTTGCTGCGTGGTGTTCTGCAGCGGGATGACATAGCCTTCGACCTTGCGCTCCTTCGCCGCCTGCGCCGCCCCTTTCAAGCGCGTGTCGCTCAAGCCGGCCAACGCGGTCTTGTCCTTTATGACATAAGCCGCAGCCTTAGTCGCGGCCAGCAGCTTATTGCTGAAAGCGGCCGACAGCGTTGACTCCTCTTCGTTCAGTTTCTTGAGCTCAGCCTTATCCGCCTCGGAAAGGTTCGCCCCGGCGTGGATAAACTCCTCGCAGTAGTACTCGACCAACCGTAGCGACTCGCGATCCAGCTTCAACGATTCGCGCTGCTTGTAGATCGTCTCGATGCGCTGAAAGAGCTTGGAATCCAGAAAGATGCTGTCTTTGTGCGCGGCCAGCTTGGGAGCCTCAAGCTCCTGCAGCTTCTCCAATTCCGGACTCAGGTTGGCCCCCGTCACCGCGTTGAACACCAGATTCACCCGGTTGAAAAGCTGCCCCGTTTTTTCCAGCGCGACCAACGTGTTCTCAAAAGTTGGCGGATCAGGATTCTCCGCAATGGCGCGCACTTCCTCGCGCTGCTGCGCCATGCCGGCTTCAATCGCAGGCTGGTAGTCGCTGTCCTTAATCTTGTCAAAGGGCGGAGCCTGCAGGGGCAACGTGCTAGGCGCATAAAACGGATTGCTCGGTCCGAACTGTGTGCCAGACGGCACAGCGGCATTCGATGGCACCTGCGGAAGAACGGCGGCGATAAGAATTCCAGTTTTCAAGAGTATCGTGATCCCCTTCTTTGCGGTCTTCATCTTGGATTCCTTCTTTCGGGCAACTGATTGTAGCGAAGATAGGACCAACTGGCAGAACGCCCCCGGAAGGGCGACCGACTGTAGCCCGCCAGTTCCACTGGCGAGTGTAGTCGCCTCAAAATTCAGCCTTCGGCCGTAGGCACGACTGAACCCGCGAATCAAATGTGATTCCATTCCGGACATAGTAAAGTGGTAGTACACACAAATCAGGAAGGATTCCTTTTGAGTTCAGGCATTCGTAACATCGCCATCATCGCGCACGTCGATCACGGCAAGACCACGCTGGTCGACGCCATGCTGCAACAGAGCGGCACCTTTCGTTCCCACGAGCACCACGTCGAGCGCGTGATGGATTCCAACGAACTGGAGCGCGAGCGCGGCATCACCATCCTGGCGAAGAATACCGCCATCTTCTATCACGACGTCAAAATCAACATCGTCGACACCCCCGGCCACAGCGACTTCGGCGGCGAGGTCGAGCGCGCCCTGAAAATGGTCGACGGGGTCATGCTTCTCGTCGATGCCAGCGAAGGCCCGCTCCCCCAAACGCGCTACGTGCTGGGCAAAGCTCTCGAAGCCAAGCTCCCGCCGATCGTTGTCATCAATAAGATTGACCGCTCCGATGCCCGCCCGCAGGAAGTGCTGAACGAAATTTACGACCTGTTCATCGACCTCGACGCCAAAGAAGAACAGCTCGACTTCCCCGTTCTCTACACCAACGCGAAGACCGGCACGGCAACCACCGACATACAAGGTGGTGGCACCGATTTGCGCCCGCTCTTCGATGCGATTCTAAAAACCATCCCGCCGCCGCAAGGTGATCTCGCAGGTCCACTTCAGATCCTGGTCGCGAACCTCGACTACAGCGACTACCTTGGACGCCTGGCAATCGCCCGTGTCTTCAATGGCAAGATGTTCACCGGCGAGGAAGTCGCCATCGCCAAGCTCGACCACTCGCTGCAAAAAACCAAAATTACCAAGCTGTTCTCCTTCTCTGGCCTCAAGCGGACCGACATCACCGAAACCGAACTAGGCGATATCGTCGCCGTCGCCGGAGTCGAGGGAATTACCATCGGCGAAACAATTACCGATGTAGAAAATCCCGCGCCTCTCCCCCACATCGCCATCGACGAGCCCACGATCGCCATGCTCTTCACAGTGAACACCTCGCCCTTCGCTGGCAAAGACGGCTCCTACGTTACGTCGCGCAACCTACGCGAGCGCCTCGAAAAAGAACTGCTGACCAACGTATCTCTTCGCGTTGAAGATACCGGCTCGACCGACTCCTTCAAAGTCCTAGGCCGCGGCGAGCTCCAGCTTTCCATCCTTATAGAAATGATGCGGCGCGAAGGATACGAACTCATGGTCGGAAAGCCCGAGATCGTCACCAAGCGCATCGACGGCAAGCTGATGGAGCCCGTCGAGCACCTCACCATCGACGTCCCCGAAGACTTCGTCGGCGTCGTCATGGAGCAACTCGGCTCGCGCAAGGGCGAAGTCACCAACATGCACAATCACGGTTACGGGCGCGTCCGCATCGAATTCCGCGTTCCCAGCCGTGGACTCATCGGGCTCCGCAGCCAGCTTCTCACCGACACTCGCGGCACGATCGTGATGAACTCGCTCTTCGACGGATACACCGAATGGCAGGGCGAGATCCCGCACCGCCTCACCGGCGCACTAATCGCGGACCGCCCGGGAACCTCGACCGCCTACGCGCTCTGGGGCCTGCAAGAACGCGGAGAACTTTTCGTCGGACCCGGAATCGATCTCTACGAAGGCATGATCATCGGCGAGAACGCGAAAGACACCGATCTCGACGTCAACGCCGTCCGCGAAAAGAAACTGACCAACATGCGCGCATCCACCGCTGATGAAGCCATCCGCCTGGTTCCCTTCAGGCCTCTGAACCTGGAGCAAGCCATCGAATTCATCGCCGATGACGAATTCGTAGAAGTCACGCCCAAATACCTGCGCCTGCGCAAAAAAGTGTTGCAGTCAAATCGCCGAAAAAAGAGCTCCTTTGCAGTGGTTGAAGAGTCGTGAAACCACGCCGCAGCTCGCAGCGTAGGGCCGGCGTCCCGCCGGCTGTGGCGAGGGCGTCTCGCCCTCGAGCTTCTAACTCACGCCCAATCGCTGCTCCCGCCAAAGCTCCCCAGCCGTTCCGCATGTACCTAGTCCCATGCAGCTGCGGAACCACCTTCTCAGTTGCCGAAAACTACGATCGCCAGGGAACCGCCTGGAGCCGCTATCTCATCTGCCCAAGCTGCGGCAAGCACCACGATCCCAAGAATCGTTTGCTCCAGATGGGATTCCACTCCGAAGGCTACTGGAAAGTCGACGAATGCTAGATGCCGGCCGTACCGCGAAAAACCCCATTTCAAGCAATCTGTAAATTGAATTCAAATTGACAAGCCGCTTGGGGAAAACCTGCTATACTGCCCCCCGCGTTTGACTGTTGCCAGCTCCGGTCTCGATTTTCAGGAAGGCCTCCCAGACCTGCCAAGTTCGCGGAACTGAGCTCGCACTTCCGACAGCTCAATGCAGGGGACGACGCGTGAAGAACATTTTTGTGGGGAACCTCAGCTTCAACACAAATGAGGATGAACTGCGACAGATCTTCGAGGGCTACGGTCAGGTCGACCGCGTCAGCATCTTGACGGACCGCGACACGGGACGCTCCCGCGGCTTCGGTTTTGTCGAAATGGCGAGCGACGAAGACGGCGAGAAGGCGATCACCGCATTGAACGGATCGCAGATCGGCGGACGCACGATCAACGTCAATGAAGCTCGGCCTAAAGCCGAGCGCGGTGGCGGTGGCGGAGGCTTCGGTGGCGGTGGTGGCGGCGGCCGCGATCGCGGAGACCGTGGTGGCCGCGGCGGCGGTGGTGGACGCCGCGACCGCTGGTAGCAACGAATCACATCCTCAGCCATCTGATTCGGGACACCTGCCGTCATGGTCCCGCTTTTAGAAAATGCGCTGGAGACTATTCCTGATCATCGTCTTTCAGGTCCAGCAATGCCAACAAGCGCTGACCGAGAGGCGCCATGTGCGCACGCTCCTTGTATAATGAGACCACTGCGCCCGTAGCTCAGCTGGATAGAGCGGTTGCCTCCGGAGCAACAGGTCGGGAGTTCGAATCTCTCCGGGCGCACCAGTTCCCTTCCTTTAGCAGCCAGCAGGCTCATTGATAAAGCTCATCGATCGTTCCTGAGTGCAATCGCCTTGATTCCAGCAACTGTTGAGAGCCGCATCTTTTCGGCCCTCATGGCTGCTGTAACTTCTGACAGTTTCCCGTACACCAAGTCCTCTCCAAACTGGTATTGGACTGGAAAATGGCCACAATTGCAGGCCGATCTGTCTTCATGGAACGAAGGTTCCACCAAGCAAAGCATCGTGAGTTTTGTTCGCGGAGTGACCACAAGCGGCGGCCCTCGGTGGGTCGAGCCTGAAGAGCGCATCGCTGTCTTCGATAACGACGGAACTCTTTGGACCGAACAGCCGATGTATTTCCAGCTCGCGTTCATCATCGATCGCGTAAATGCCCTCGCACCCCAGCACCCCGAATGGGGAGACAAGCAACCCTTCAAGGCTCTCCTCGACGGTGACCTAGAAACTGTCTTCGCCGGAGCCAACGCGCACTGGTCGAGCTTGCCATGACGACCCACGCTGGCACCACTACGGAGGAGTTCACAAATATCGTTCAGGATTGGATCGCGAGTGGGTGTCCATCCGAAATTCAAGCGACCATACACCGAGCTGATCTTCCAGCCGATGTTGGAGCTGCTTGCTTTCCTCCGTGCAAATGGCTTCAAAACGTTTATCGTCTCCGGCGGCGGTGTTGAATTCATGCGTGCCTGGGCCGAGAAGGTCTATGGCATTCCGCCCGAGCAGGTGATCGGCAGCAGCATCGTTACCAACTTCGAGATGCGTGGAGACGCGCCGGTGCTTACCCGGCTGCCGGAAATGGAATTCGTGGACGATAACGACGGCAAGCGTGGGGATCAATAAGCACATCGGACGCAGGCCGATCGCCGCCTTCGGCAACTCAGACGGCGATTTGCAAATGCTCCAGTGGACCGTTGCTGGCGCAGGGTCTCGCTTGGCCTTGCTCGTACATCACACCGATTCCGAGCGCGAATACTCCTACGACCGCTCGCCGCTCGGCAAACTGGACAAGGCTCTCGGCGAAGCCGAAGCGAAAGGGTGGACCGTCGTAGACATGAAGAAGGACTGGAAGTGTGTCTACCCGTTCGAAGCAAACAAATAGCACCTTTTTCCCGGAGGACTGCTTGTTCACTTATAGATGTGATCAGATTCTTGGCGCTCTTAGCTTGGGGTTGGGACTCCTCGGGGTAGCGATACCAAGCGCCGCGCAAAATTCATTGACGGCGATCGACATTCTTCTGGAGCCAGATGCCACAATGCTCAAGCATGCCGAGGCCAACAACGCCCGCCTGCTTGCTGTATTCCTAAAGGGTTTCGCTCTCGATGCGACTCACCGTCCGCACATTACACTGATTCAGCGTTTCGTCCGCACTGAAGATCTCGACAGGGTCTATGACGCCGTCGGAAAGATCTTCGCCAGCGCCAATGTAACTGCTATGAGGTTGGAGACGTTCAGGTACTATTATGCCCCGGCAGGCGCGGTTGGCGTCGCGGGTATTTGCGCGAAACCGACGCCTGAAATCCTCAAGCTACAAGCGGACATCATTGCTGCCGTAAAGCCGTTTACAGCGGAAAGTGGCCCCATCGGTGCGTTCACCGCACCGCACGACGCCGCCGCCACCGATGCTGCTCTTATCCAATATGTTTCGACCTTCGTGCCGAAGATGTCCGGCCAGAACTACAACCCACACGTCAGTACCGGCGTCGCCCCCAAGGAATACCTCGACAAAATGCTAGTCGAACCGTTTGAACCGTTTAACTTCTCGCCCTCGGGCGCAGCCGCCTACCAACTCGGCCCGTTCGGCACGGCAGCTAGGAAACTGAAAGAGTGGGATTCGCGAGCCATCAAGGCACGCTGACGGTCATTGTTACATCGATTGCACTCATCGTCCGGTTTTCTAGGGATGAACACGCGGACTAAAGATTTCTCCTCAAGAAATAATCCACAGCCTTTGTGACATCTGACCTTGCGCCAGGAATTGAAAGAGCGGATCATAGTCAAGGCGGAGGCGGTAGGCGCCAAGCGGAGACACGATGAGCTAAGTCTCTGGGGCTCAAGGTTTTACCCCTAAAGTATTGAGCGCGAAGATTTTCTCCGGCATTTCCCGCTAAGTCGAAGATTCCAATAGATGAGGGGAAGGGGGATACCCCGAATTCAAGGGATTTCCCGAATTGGAACTCGCTCAAACTTTGTCTTCGGACCGAATCTCCAAAAAAGTTCGCGGCTTTATCCACAGCCTGATTTTTGACCGAAAGCATGAACTACGACGCAATTCTGATTGTCTCGTTTGGCGGACCTGAGGGTCACGACGACGTCATTCCATTCCTCGAAAACGTGCTCCGCGGACGCAATGTTCCCCGCGAGCGCATGCTCGCGGTTGCCGAGCATTACCACCATTTCGATGGCAAGAGCCCGATTAATCAGCAGACACGGGAATTGATCGCTGCGGTCAAGGAAGAACTCGCAAAGCACGGACCGCAACTGCCCGTCTATTGGGGAAATCGTAATTGGCATCCGATGCTCGCCGACACTTTGCGCCAGATGAAGAGTGACGGTGTGAAGCGCGCGCTCACATTTGTGACTTCCGCCTACAGTTCGTACTCCGGTTGTCGCCAGTACCGCGAAAACATCGCCCGCGCGCAAGCGGAAGTTGGCGAAGGCGTGCCGCACATCGACAAGCTCCGAGTCTTCTTCAATCATCCCGGATTTCTCGAGGCCACGGAAGAGCGACTCCAGGAAGCGCTCGCCAAGATTCCCGCCGATGCGCGGCGCAATGTGCAGATCGTGTACGTCGCTCACAGCATTCCGATGTCCATGGCCAACACCTCCGACTACGTGAAGCAACTGGAAGAAGTGCGCCGGCTCGCATCGCAAGCGATCGGGATCAGCAACGGCGTTCTCGCCTATCAGAGCCGCAGCGGCGCTCCCGGACAACCTTGGCTCGAGCCCGACATCCTCGACCACCTGCGTGAGGTGAAGCAGAAGAATCTCGCCAGCGCGGTTGTCGTCGCTCCCATCAGTTTCATCTCCGATCACATGGAAGTGCTGTACGACCTCGACGTTGAAGCCAGGCACTTGTGCGACGAACTCGCGCTACCCATGGCGCGAGCAAAGACGGTTGGCGTGCATCCGAAGTTCATCGCGATGATTCGGGAGCTGATCCTGGAGAGAACGGAAGGAGCCGAGCGTCGAGCTTTGGGATCGTTAGGTCCGCGCCAGGATGTCTGCGCGGAAGATTGCTGCCCCGCGCCGCAACGTCCTGTGCGCCCGCAAGTTGCCCAACGTTAATTGGATGACTGCGCCGTCGGCGCCTTCGGACGTTCGTAATCCGTTGCCTTCGGGCTTCCGGCAACCTGGTGCATCGTATCGAGGATCGTGTTGATCACCGGTTCGTTGCCGACCGCGGTGTTCATCATCAGGTGATAGAGCGATCGCGTCGGCCAGTCTGCATTGAAGTAGTGCTTCACGTACGCCATGCGCTCACGATCGACGGTGTCAACCATTTCCTCGGCTTCTTCCTCCGAGTGCCCATCCGCAATCGTCCGGCGAACCTTTTCGGCGCGCGGCGCATACAGAAAGACGTGAAATGCATCGGGATGTTCCCGCAGGAAAAAAGGCGCTCCACGCCCGACGATCACAGCATCTCCTTCCCGCCCGATGCGATCCATAATGTCCTGCATCATCGCCATCATGCGATCGGTATCGAAGATCTGATTGCCCAGGTGAGAACTGCGCTCGTAGCTTCCGCGCCAGAAAACCTTCGCCAGACGATGCAGACGACTGTCCATGCGCTCGTCGCAGCGCTTCACCGCCGAAGGATCCACTTTCGCGATCCGCGCGATCTCTTCTGTCAGCAGATGATCCCAGAGCTTCCAACCCAACCGCTCCGCTAACTGGTTGGCGATCGATGCTGCACCGCACCCGAACTCACGCTCGATGGTGACGAGGCGAAACATAGGGTTTTAGTGTACCGCCATTCCTCCACCAGGTTTCGACTTCTTGATCAGGAAGACCGCCGGAATCATACACAGAATAGACACACCAAGGAACCAAAAACAATCGATATAAGACAGCATAACGGCTTGCCGCTGCACTGTACCCTGCACCAGCGCGTAGGCCCGCTGAGAAGCCTCCGCCGCGCTCGCGCCATGCGACTGCATGGCTCTCGCCGCTCCCTGAAGCATCGCCTGCAAGGAAAGATTCGAAGCGCTGAGGTTGCCCGCGAGATCGCTCAAATGCTTTTGCGTCCGACGGTCGAGCATGGTCGTGACCACAGAAATCCCCACACTGCCGCCGATGTTGCGGGCCAAATTCATCAGACCTGAAGCAGCGTTGTTCTTGTCCCGCGGCAAGAACGCATAGGCAGCCGTATTGATCGGAACGAACAAGAAAGCCATGCCGACGGCTTGAAGCACACGCGCTCCCGCGACTGTCCGGAAGTCGATGTCGAGATTGAACTTCGTCATGTGAAACAACGAGTACGACAGGACGATGAGACCGAACATCAGAAGCCAGCGCGGTGTGTACCGCGAGAGCAAGAATCCTACGAGCGGCAGCAGCAGGATGATCGCAAATCCACCCGGCATCAAAGCCAGTCCCGCCTGCTGCGCCGTATATCCCAGCAGCGTCTGCGAAAACAGCGGCAACAGCAGCGTGCTGCCCAGGAGCGCGAATCCGAGCATGAACATCAGCAGATTTGAAATGCCGAAGGTGCGGTCACGGAACAGATGCAGATCGATAATGGGATCTTTCTGCTTCCACTCCCAGAAGATGACGAAGATCAGCGACAAGGCCGCAATCACCGACAGAATCACGATGAAGTTCGACTCAAACCAATCTTCGCGCTGGCCCTTATCGAGGACTACCTGCAGTGTGCCCAGCCCGAGCGCAACGAATCCCAGTCCGATGTAGTCGATGTGGGTTTCGCTCCGCTTGCGGCGCCTGAAGTAAGGCGGATCCTGAATCAGCCGGGAAGTCAGCAGGATAGACAGAATCCCGACGGGAATATTGATGAAGAAAATCCAGCGCCAGGTGAAATTGTCGGTGATCCATCCCCCGAGAGTAGGACCGATCGCCGGCGCAGTAACCACCGCCATGCCGTAAACGGCAAACGCCATGCCTCGCTTGGCCGGCGGAAACGTGTCGGCGAGGATCGCTTGTTCGCTGGGCTGTAATCCGCCGCCGCCAATACCCTGAAGAACTCGGCAGATGATCAGAACTGCCAGATTCGGCGCGAGTCCACACATGAAGGAACTGATCGTGAACAGCGCAACGCAGCCCATGTAGAAGTTCTTGCGCCCGACAATCGACGACAACCATCCGCTGAGCGGTAGAACAATCGCGTTCGAGACAAGGTAGGAAGTGAGAACCCATGTACTCTCATCTTGCCCGGCAGAAAGGCTGCCCGCGATATGCGGCAGGGCAACATTGGCAATGGAGGTATCGAGCACCTCCATGAAGGTCGCCAGCGTGACCGCCAGAGCAATGATCCACGGATTTACCGAAGGTCGCCAGGCATCAGACTGCTCCAACGTGGCCGCACCAGCAGTCATTCGCGAAACCACACCTTGGGCGTAACCGACAAGCCGGGACGCAGCGACTGATCTTTGTTAGAACCGGGGTCGAGAACAATCTTGACTGGGACGCGCTGCACAACTTTGACGTAGTTACCAGTGGCATTCTCGGGAGGAAGCAGGCTGAAACGTGCTCCGCTGGCGCCGGCGATGCTATCGACCTTGCCATTGTACTTGCGGCCATTCGCGTCGACCTCGACCGTGACACGCTGCCCGGCATGCATGTCCCGCAGTTGAGTTTCCTTGAAGTTTGCGGTGATCCAGATGTCGTCGAGGTTGATGACCTTCATCAATTCCTGCCCGGGAGCCACATTCTGTCCCACTTCGACAGTACGGTTGCTGACAACCCCGTTCACCGGAGCGACGATCTTGGTGTATTGCAGGTTCAGTTCAGCCTGATCAAGATTCGCTTTCATGCGTTCAGCCTGCGCCAAGGCCGACTGCGCTCTCGCCTGCGATATCTGCATCTGCTTCGGCGCGGTATTGGCATAACGCCAATTGGCTTCCGCCTGAACCAGCCTGCCCTTGGCCTGCGTCACCTGTTGATCGGCGGCATCGGCAGTGGCGCGAGCAGCTTCGACTCCTGCCGCGCCAGCCTGAGCCGCGGCAGTGGCTTGATCGTACTGCTGGTGCGAAATCTCCTGCTTTTCGACGAGTTGTTTGTAGCGCGCAAGGTCGTTCTGCGCTTTGACGTTGTTCGCCTCGGCTTCTTGCAGCTGCGCTTTGGCTGCCTGGAACTGCTGCTGGGCCGCCTGGATGCCTGCGCGGGCACTGGCCACATCCGCTTCGCTTGCAGAGATCTGGCTGTTGGTGTTGACGGATGTGATCGGGACCGTAACTCCCGCCGCGACAGCTGTCGCCTGGGCGTCGGCGAAATCCGCTTTCGCGCGTTCGTAGGCCACCTGGTAGTCGGTTCGATCGATCTCGACCAGCACTGTTCCCGCCTGCACATATTGGTTGTCCTGGACGTTGAGTTTGATCACGTGCCCGGAGATTCGAGCGCTGACGGAATTGATGTGCCCATCAACCTGTGCATCGTCGGTAGATTCGTAACTGGTGAAATAGCGGTACATGAAGAATCCGACGACCAGCAGCACCACCAGTGCAATCAGAACTGCAATGCGAAAACCGGGACTCTGCGTGCGCGAAGGACGAGTATGAAAGTCCCGCTCGGTCGCCGGCAGGGGCTTATTGCCGGACTCCGGTCTTTCGGCTACAGATGGATTCGCTGTAGGGGGGGCAGCCTGCGTCGATTGCTCCATACGCTTATTGAATGCCTTTCAGATATCGCCTCACACCTTGTTCGGCATCGCCGATGGCGTAAGCCAATTCGACCTTCGCTAGATTATGAGCATAAAGACTTTGAATAAAGCTTTCGTGCGCGCCGGCAACGGCTTCCTGGGCCTGCACCACTTCCAGATTGTCGGCAACTCCGGCGGTAAAGCGATCCTGCGATTGAGCCAGAGCCTGTTCGGCCAGTTCGACTGAACTGCGGGCGACCTCCACCTGATCTGCCGCAGCATTAAGATCCAGCAGGGCCGAACGGACTTCGTAATCGATGCGGCCACGCAGATCGCCTAACTGAGAGCGAGCCTGCTTGAGTTGAGCATCAGCGACGAGGATATCGCCATGGACTCTATTGCCGGCGAAAACCGGAATACTGATGCCACCGGTGACCTGCCAGGTGCCGTTGGAACTCGCGGGGTTCACGCCAATGTCTCCGAAGTTCGCATCCAGATCGATGGACGGGTATCGCCCCGCGACCGCTGCCTTCCTGCTATGTTCGGCGCTCTGCACCTGTGCCACGGCAGCTTGATAATCGGCACGTCCGTTATACGCACGCTGCAAATAGGTTTCCAGGGGAAGAGGAGTCAGCGCCTGGTAGGGAGCCCTTTCTGTGAGAACGAATTGCTGTCCGAGCGGCAGTCCGATGATGCGGGCCACGCTCAAAGTGGATTTTGCCAACTCGTTGCGCGCCACGATGAGCTGCTGTTGCCGGGTCTGGAACTCAACCTGCGAACGCAGGGCGTCAATGGCCGGCGTCAGACCGGCCTTTTGCTGATCCGCAGCCTTCTGAAAGAGAGCCTGAGCGCTCTTGACCTGCGCCTCGGCGGTCTCAACGCGAGCAACCGCAGCAATGGCCTGCAGATATGAGTTTCCTACTGCGAGTACCACCACTTCGCGCGCATCCTTGAAACTGAGTTGAGCAGCCTTGAGCGTTTGGAATGCAGCTCGTTCTTTCTCCAGGGTTCTGTAATCGAACACAGTCTGCGTAGCGTTCGCACGAAGATCGAAGTAATTGAAGGGACCAATCACCCTCGGTACCGCCGTATGCAATACGTTGCCCCGCAGCCCGAGGGCTGTAAGACTCGTAGTTTGCACGTCTTCCTCTCCGCGAATGGAGATATTAGGCAATAATTCGGCCAACTGCTGCCAGCGCTGGCCGCGGGCTGCCTGGGTCTGATCCCCAGCCAGCAGCAGGCCTAAGTTATTGCGTAATCCACGGTCTATGGCTTCCTTGAAATCAATCTGAAGAACTTCCGACGTCGCCGTGCCCTCGGGGGAACTCCCCTGAAACGGACTCTGAGTCCCAGGCAGGGAAACCGACGGCGTGCCGCCAGCCGTCTGTGAGACCAGCGTAGACGAAAGGGCAAAGAACGACATGAAACCAAGAACTACGGTGGGGAAAACTCTCAATGAGCGTCGCATTCTTGATCGGGAACGTTCAGACACCCCGACAGGGGCTGAATCTTCCTTTCCGTCTATAGCATAACTCGTCATCTTTGATTCTTTTGCGCGGAATTGCGATGCAAATGAAATCAGACCTGGTTAACCTGCGAAGATCGGGATGCGGCACCTTAGGTGCAATGCCTTCAGTACTCTGCCAGCAACCGCTCGGTGCCGATAACCTAAACATGTAAAGGAGCCGGTGTCATGCGCAGTGGTGTCTTTTATCTGGCCTTCATCCTCGCGCTCTCGTTCAATCTAGCGCACGCGCAAAACACGACCGTATCCTCGAGTTCGGAGAGAAAGGTCTCATCCCGTGTTGCGCCCGTCTATCCGGAATTGGCAAAAAAGATGCACATCCACGGAATTGTAAAAGTGGAAGTCATCGTTCGGTCTAACGGTAGCGTGAAATCCAATCGAGTGCTGGGTGGAAACCCGGTGCTAGTGGAAGCCGCGCAGGACGCGGTGAGCAAATGGAAGTTCGAACCCGCCCAGAGCGAAACCACGGAAATCGTGCAGGTCGGATTCGAAGGCAGCCAGTAAACTCCCATTCTCAATAGTCAATATCGTCCGTTTCTTCATGACTAAGGTCATCTTGAACCGAGGTGACCAGCGGCTCATTCTAGGCAGAGTCACAAATCCTTACAGAACGAGAGATGCTATTGCATGAGCGCTGCAACGGGAACTGACTGGACTCGCATACTGTCGGATCCAGATCTTGTCCGACAAGTTGGAAAGCTTCTGCAGGCTTATCGGGAAGCGCCTGTCGAAAAACGGGAAGAAGCCTTGTTGAACGCCATGCGCGAAATCAAGGCAGACGTTTCGAAATCCCGGCAGAAGACCAGCCAGCCCGAGCCGGAAGCTCCTCGTCCGATTCCGACGCCCAGTTCCTCCACACCTCCGTTCGAGCCCGATCTTTTCAGCCCCAATTGGAGCAGCGATCGCCGGCGGCATCCGCGCATCAAGTGCTTTGTCGCGGTGGAATTGCGCGTCGATGATTTACCGAACTCTATTTGGGGAAACCTTTCCAACACCAGTGCCGGCGGATGCCTGGTCGAGACGGCCAGCCCGGTCAAGCCGGGCGCCAAGGTAGAGATCGCATTATGGGTACCCAACGGCAAGATCTGGGTTAAGGGCTTCGCTCTAACCGGTATCGTCACGCGCAGTGCGGGTTCCAACGGAGTACGTGTCCGGTTTGACGGCATGTCATCCGGAGAACGCGACAATTTACGTCAATTTCTCAAGTTCGTGCAGGAAATGACGCGTGCCTCCAACAGCGGAAACAGCTACATCCAGCTTGTAAAGTAAGAGATAAGAGATCTCTCCATCCGTCCTTCGCTTTTTCAACTGAGCGTCATCCATCCGATCCAAGAAATTGATACACTTTCTGCGTACTGAACCCTTTTCTCTGCCCGGGACCTCTAATCAGAGAGCCAGTGGTTCGCGCCAACGAACGACTGGAGGAATGGAGTCGTATGGTTGCCACGGAACAAGTATTAGCCACGGGACAGCAGCTAGATACTCTTTGCATCAACACGATCCGCACTCTTGCGATTGACGCCGTGCAACAGGCAAACTCCGGGCACCCCGGGGCTCCGATGGGACTGGCGCCCGTAGCCTACAGCTTGTGGCAGCAATATCTTCGCTACGATCCCAAGAATCCCTTGTGGCCCAATCGCGATCGGTTTGTTCTATCGGCGGGGCACGCCTCCATGCTGCTGTACGCCGTGCTGCATCTGGCGGGGGTGCGCAAGGCCGAGGACGACAAAGTTACAGACGAGCTCTCCGTTTCGATGGAAGAGATCAAACACTTCCGTCAACTCGGAAGCCGAACTCCCGGTCATCCAGAGTCGCACATCACCACCGGAGTTGAAACCACGACCGGCCCTCTCGGCCAGGGCGCGGGCAACAGCGTGGGTATGGCGATATCCAGCAAATGGCTGGCGGCGCGCTTCAACCGTCCCGGTTTTGACCTGTTCGACTTCAATGTCTGGACCATCTGCGGTGACGGCGATCTGATGGAAGGCGTTGCGAGCGAGGCTGCATCGCTGGCCGGGCACCTGCAGCTTTCGAATCTCTGCTGGATCTACGATCACAATCACGTCACGCTCGACGGGCCGGCGAGCTGGTCGTTCACGGAAGATGTCGCCACGCGATTTCTGGGCTACGGATGGAACGTCACTCGAGTCGCCGACGCGAACGATCTCGCAATGCTCGCTCGGGCTTATGAGACCTTCTTGAAGACGAAAGACCGCCCGACGCTGATCATCGTCGACAGCCACATCGGTTACGGGTCGCCCCACAAACAGGATTCTTACGAAGCGCACGGAGAGCCGCTGGGCGTTGAGGAGGTCAAGCTGGTAAAAAAGTACTATGGCTGGCCGGAAGACGCGAAGTTCCTTGTGCCCGACGGCGTCTATGAGAGCTTCGAGCAAGGTGTGGGAAAGCGCGGTGCGGAACTGCAGGCAGCATGGGTGAAGAAATTCGGCGAGTATGCGAAGCAGTTTCCCGAGTTGGCTGCCGAACTCAAAGACATTCAAGCACGGAGACTGCCCGACGGATGGGAGAAGAATCTGCCGGCCTTCCCGGCCGATGCCAAAGGCATGGCCACGCGGGAAAGCTCCGGGAAAGTTCTGAATATTCTCGCGCAGAACATTCCGTGGCTGATCGGCGGTTCGGCTGATCTGGCGAAGTCGAACAAGGTTGACTTGAAGATGCCGGGCGCTGGCGATTTCCAGCCCGACAACTATGCTGGACGCAACTTCCACTTTGGAGTTCGTGAACACGGCATGGCGGCGGCGGCGAACGGCATGGCAATTTCGCGCCTGAAAGTGTTCAACGCGACCTTCTTTAATTTCACCGACTACATGAAACCGTCGATACGGCTGGCGGCATTGATGGAAGTCCCCGTGATTTACGTGATGACGCACGATTCGATTGGTCTTGGCGAGGATGGACCGACGCATCAGCCAATCGAACAACTGGCAGGGCTGCGGGCCGTGCCGAACATGCTGGTGGTGCGTCCCGGCGATGCGAACGAAGTCACCGAGGCATGGAAGATCGCGCTGCAGCAGCAGCATCGTCCAACGATGCTGGTGCTCACGCGGCAGGCTCTTCCGACTTTGGATCGCACGAAATACGCGGCGGCTTCGGGTGTAACGAAGGGTGGTTACGTTCTGGCCGACGCGCCTGGCGGAAAGCCGCAAGTCATTCTGATCGGAACCGGAAGCGAGCTCTCGCTCTGCGTCGACGCCTACGAGAAGCTCAAGGCCGAGGGCATTAATGCGCGCGTGGTTAGCATGCCGTCGACGGAAATCTTTGATCAGCAGGATGCGGCTTATAAGGAGAGCGTTTTGCCGCCGGAGGTGACGGCACGAGTCTCGGTTGAAATGGCGGCGACCTTCGGCTGGGAGCGTTACACGGGCAGCAAAGGGCGTAACATCGGCATGCACCGCTTCGGGGCCTCGGCGCCGCTAAAGGATCTGTTGAAGTACTTCGGATTCACAGTCGACAAGGTGGTTGAGGAAGCGCGCGCTGCCATGGCAATCAAATAGTTGATTGGTTCAGTTCGATTGTGTCTCTCGTTCGGAGATCGTCATCCAACAAGGTATGGAGGTACCATGCAACCTACTGGAGTTCTGGAAAGTTCAAAAGCCACGAAAAATCCGCTGAACGAATTGCCTAAGTACGGGCAGTCGATGTGGCTCGACTACATCCGCCGGGATCTGTTCACCACAGGCAAGCTGAAGACGATGATTGCGGACGACGGGCTACGGGGAATGACGTCGAATCCGGCGATCTTCGAAAAAGCGATTGCCGACAGTTCCCTTTATGACGACTTACTGCACTCACTGGCTTCGCAGAAAGGATTGAACGCAACCGCGAAGTTCGAGCAGATCGCGATCCGGGACATTCGCGATGCGGCGGACCAATTGCGTGGCGTTTACGAGGAAACAGACTTCCGCGATGGCTACGTCAGTCTGGAAGTGTCGCCGTACCTGGCGAACAAGACACAGGAGACGATTGACGAAGCGCGGCGGCTGTGGAAGACGGTGCAGCGCGAAAACGTCATGATCAAGATACCGGGCACAGCCGAGGGGCTTCCCGCGATCCGCCAAGCGATCAGCGAAGGTATCAACATCAATGTGACTTTGCTGTTTGCGCAGGAAGTTTATGTAAAAGTCGCTGAGGCTTACGTCGCGGGAGTGGAAGAGTTAGCCGCCCGCGGTGGAAACCTGAAGAAGATGGCGGGGGTCGCAAGCTTCTTTATCAGCCGCATCGACACGCTGATTGATTCAATGCTGGAACAGAAGCTGAAAAGTACGTCAGACCCGAATCAGCAGGCGCTGCTGAAGAGCCTGCTGGGAAAGGTCGCAATTGCAAACGGAAAGCAGACGTACCAGCGCTATCAAAAAATCTTCAGCGGACCGAACTGGGATAAACTCGCCGCCAAGGGCGCGCAGACTCAGCGCGTGCTATGGGCCAGCACGAGCACCAAGAATCCAAACTATCGCGACGTGATGTACGTGGAAGAACTGATAGGCCCAGACACCGTCGATACGATACCACCGGCCACGATCGACGCATTTCGCCAGCATGGCCGCGTTCGGCCGAGTCTCACCGAAGACATTCCGGGCGCGCAGAAGACCATGGACGACTTGGCGAAGGCCGGCATTTCTATGAAGGAAGTCACGGACAAGCTGACGGTTGATGGGGTGAAATTATTCTCGGACGCCTTCGACAAACTGCTGGCCGCTGTTGAGAAAAGCACCGCGCAAAAAGGATAGAGCGTGAGCCGACTGAGGACTTCCCTGCCCGAGACGCTGGCCGCCACCGTCAAGTCGACGATTGGCGACTGGCAGTCTGGCGGGAAAGTGAAGCGACTATGGGATCGCGATGCCAGCCTATGGACCGGTGAAGATGAGTCGAAGTGGCTGGGATGGGGCCGCGATTCCCTTATTCCACGGGCAGGCTTACAAAGGCGGGCCGAATTCAGGAGTGTTCCTGCAAATCACTTGTGATGATGCGGTGGGATTGCCGGTCCCTGGACAGAAGTACACGTTCGGCATCGTAAAAGCAGCGCAAGCTCGCGGGGATTTCCAGGTCCTGGCGGAGCGAGGGAGACGAACGCTTCGGGTGCATCTGGGGAAAGATCTCAAGAGCGGGCTTGCGACACTGCAGGCAGTGCGGACGGCTGTCTAGATTTGTAGAACCTTCGGCATCGCGGGCGAGACGCCCACGCGACAGCCGGCAAGATGCCGGCCTACCACTTAAGGAGCAAGAGATGCAATTGGGAATGGTTGGACTCGGCCGGATGGGGGCGAACATGAGCCGGCGGCTGATGCGCGGCGGGCATTCGTTGGTGGTTTCCGATCTCAGCCCCGACGCCGTGAAGCAACTGGGTAGCGAAGGCGCCACAGGATCGTCATCGCTCGAAGATCTCCTCACCAAGCTCAAGCCGCCGCGCGCGGTATGGATCATGGTGCCAGCCGGTGGCCCTACCGAAGCAACGGTGCAAAAGCTTGCCCAGCACATGCAGGCTGGGGACGCGATCATTGACGGCGGCAATTCCTATTTCAAGGATGATGTGCGCCGCGCGAAAGAACTCAAGGGCAAGGGCATTCATTACATCGACGTGGGAACTAGCGGCGGCGTGTGGGGCCTGGAGCGCGGTTACTGCATGATGCTTGGGGGGCCGAAAGAAGCCGTGCAGAGACTCGATCCGATTTTCAAGACGCTGGCCCCGGGAAGAGGCGACATTCCGCGCACTCCGGGTCGAGAGAAACTGGGCGGCACTGCTGAAGATGGATATATACACTGCGGACCGTCAGGCTCGGGACATTTTGTGAAGATGGTCCACAACGGGATCGAATACGGACTCATGCAGGCCTATGCCGAAGGCTTCGACATCTTCAAGAATGCGAACAGCAAGGAGTTGCCGGAAGACATTCGCTACGACCTGAACTTGCCCGACATCGCGGAAGTATGGCGGCGCGGCAGCGTGGTCAGTTCGTGGCTGCTTGATCTCACGGCGATGGCCCTGACCGAGAACCCGACGCTCGCCGAGTACACAGGCTTCGTGCAGGATTCCGGCGAAGGCAGGTGGACAATTCAGGCCGCTGTCGACGAGGCCGTTCCCGCCGACGTCCTGACAGCCGCATTGTTTGTCCGCTTCCGTTCGCGCCAGGAACACACGTTCGCTGAGAAGATGTTATCGGCGATGCGGCAGAAGTTTGGCGGGCACGTGGAAGACGCCGGAAAAGGGAAACACTAGTTCCCGGAGATGGGACAAATTCGCTCGCATGCAACGGACGGCCAAATCTTAAAACGCAGAGAGCGCTGAGGTCTCGTCGAGAGCGCAGAGAACAATAAAGGGACTTATTCAATGGCTCAATTAGCAGAACAGCCCAAAACGGCGCCGCCACCGCCACGCATCGGTAAGCAAAGCGATCCTTGCGTCATGGTGATCTTCGGTGCGGCTGGGGATCTGACCGGGCGCATGTTGATTCCGGCGCTTTACAACCTGGCACGCGCTGGGCTGCTGTCGCGGGATTTCGCGGTCCTAGGCGTGGCACGCGCGCAGTATTCCGATGAAGACTTCCGCAAGAAAGTCTATGACGACATCAAGACGTATTGCGGCGATTGCGTAGATGACGAGCTATGGGGATGGTTCTCGCAGCGTTTTTACTATCTTCAGGGAAATTTCGATGACGACAATCTGTACTCGCGCCTCAAAGACGCTTTAACCAAGATCGATCAGACCCACTCCACCCATCAGAATTTTTTCTATTACCTGGCGGTCTCGCCGAATTTCTTCGGACCGATCGTGCAGAGGCTCGCCGCCGCAGGATTGATGGATCAAAGCAACAACCACTGGCGTCGCGTCGTCATCGAGAAACCATTCGGGCATGATCTGGAATCAGCGAAAGCGCTGAACCAGGAACTGTTGAAGGTCGCCGACGAAAAGCAGATCTATCGCATCGATCACTATCTGGGCAAAGAGACTGTACAGAACATCATGGCGTTCCGCTTTGCCAACGGAATCTTCGAGCCGGTCTGGAATCGGCGCTACATCGATCACGTGCAGATCTCGGTCGCCGAGACGGTCGGCGTCGAAGGCCGAGGCAGCTATTTCGATCATGCGGGAACGTTGCGCGATATGGTGCCCAACCACATCATGCAACTCATCAGTCTGACCGCGATGGAGCCTCCGATTTCCTTCGACGCGAATGCGGTACGCGATGAGCAGGCCAAGATTCTGCATGCGATCCAGCCGATGAGCGACGAAGAAGTCCTAAGCCGTACGGTACGCGGACAGTACGGGGAGGGCACCGAGGATGGCAAGCGCGTTCCAGCGTATCGCGGTGAAGAAGACGTGCCCCCGGACACGCGCACCGAAACATTCGTTGCCATGAAGTTATCGATCGATAACTGGCGCTGGGCGGACGTTCCATTCTACCTGCGCACAGGCAAGCGGATGCCCGTGCGTAATACCCACATCGTGATACAGTTTCGGCGAGCACCTTTTGTACTGTTCCGCGACACGCCGGTCGAACATCTGATGCCGAATCAACTGGTGCTTCATATTCAACCCGAGGAAGGCATCTCTCTGCAGTTCGCCGCCAAGGTGCCCGGACCAGTGATGCGCCTTGGCACGGTGGACATGAACTTCGAATATCAGGAGTACTTTGGGAAGCAGCCGAGCACAGGCTACGAACGCCTGCTGCACGACTGCATGATTGGCGATCAAACGCTGTTTCAACGCGCGGATATGGTGGAGGCGGGCTGGTCGGTGGTGAACCCGGTGCTCGATCTTTGGAAGGCGCTCCCGCCGCGCAATTTCCCCAATTACGCTTCCGGCACCTGGGGACCGAAGGAGGCCGACGAACTTCTCGAACGCGACGGCCGCCGCTGGAGGAACTTCGAAAAATGATTCTGGCCGGCGATATTGGTGGGACCAATGCCAGGCTGGCTTACTTCCAACCTCAGAATGGGCGCTTCCAATTAGTCTCGGAACGCGTCTTTCCCAGTCGTGACCATCGGGGGCTTGGTGAAATCGTAACACGGTTCCTCGATGAGTCGGGTACTCGTCCGGAGGCGGCATGCTTTGGAATCGCAGGCCCCGTCCGCAACGGACGCGTGGAAACTTCGAATCTTCCGTGGGTCATCGAGCAGTCCGTGCTGGCCAATCAGATCCATCTTGCAGCCACTCTGTTGATCAATGACCTGGAAGCAAGCGCCTGGGGCATCGACGCCCTCGGAATTGAGGATCTCGTCACTCTCAACCCGGGAGCGGGTTCGGTCGCGGGCAATCAGGCGGTCGTAGCTCCGGGAACCGGTTTAGGAGAGGCGGGACTTTTTTGGGATGGCAGCCGCCACCATGTTTTCGCGTGCGAAGGCGGACATACGGACTTTGCTCCGCGCGGAGAACTTCAGATCGAACTGCTGCGGTTCCTTGCGACGAAATTCGGACACGTGAGTTACGAGCGCATTCTCTCCGGGCCCGGACTGGTGAACGTATATGAGTTTCTGTGCGCCAGTGGGTGCGGAAAGGATTCAGCCGAGCTTTCCGCTGCCATGAAGGCAGGCGATCCGGCAGCAGCAATTTCGCAGGCTGCGTTGACGGGAAAAGATTCGCTGGCGGGAAAAGCGCTGGACCTGTGGATTGCTGTCTATGGCGCCGAGACCTCGAACCTGGGGCTGAAAATCATGTCGACCGGCGGCCTATTCTTGGCGGGAGGGATTTCACCGAAGATTCTGCCCAAGCTTAAAGGGTCTCTGTTTATGGAAGCCTTTCTCGATAAGGGCAGAATGCGCCCCTTGGTGGAAGCCATGCCCGTTCACGTAGTGACGAATGAAAAGGCGGGACTGCTTGGAGCAGCGCGCTGCGCGGCGGTCCGGGGCTTCCGAGGCTGATTTGAGCTCTTCTGCCGAGATTCGGGTTCTCACCACTCCGCAGGAATTATTTGCCGCGGCCGCAGAAGAGGTCGTCCGGCTAGCCAATCAGGCGGTTGCCGAGCATAGCCGCTTCACGATCGCTCTATCTGGTGGCTCGACGCCAAAGAGCCTGTACAATCTGCTCGCGACAAACGCCCGCACTGCCCTGCCATGGGATCGCATGTATTTTTTCTGGAGCGACGAGCGGCACGTCCTTCCGACCGATCCTGACAGCAACTATCGCATGGCGGACGAAGCAATGCTTTCGAAGGTGCCCGTGCCGCCCGGGAATGTGTTCCGATTTCCCACCGAAAATCCGGACGCCGCAGCCGTTGCGAAAGAGTACGAATCCACTCTAAGAAAGTCCTTCCAACTCGAGCCAGGACAGCTTCCCAGGTTCGATCTGATTTTGCTGGGCATGGGCCCAGACGGCCACACGGCGTCGCTTTTTCCCGGGACCGCGGGCCTGCAGGAAAAATCCCGGTTGGTGATCGCGAACTGGGTGGAGAAGCTCAAGACTCACCGGCTAACATTCACCCTTCCCGTGCTCAACGCTGCTCAATCCGTGGCCTTCCTGGTCAGCGGCACAGACAAAGCACCGGTGCTGAAGGCGGTATTGGAAGAGAAGGCGCCGGGTGAACAGTATCCTGCCAAACTGGTCCAACCGACGGACGGGAAATTGATCTGGTTTCTGGATCGAGCCGCGGCTAGTGGACTATCTCAGCAGAAATGAATAGCGCGGAGGACACGGAGTTTATCGAGAGAAGAACTGATTTGGTGGTGTTCCGTCTAAAGGCACAGAGTCATAAGATTGATTCCCTGCGTACTCAGCGTCCTCTGCCGTCTTGGTTTCCTATCCCCGCCAGTCGCCGATTTCCTTCAGGCCTTTGCCTCTGGCGTGTTCGAACAGGCGGACTCGGTGGCGTGAGTGCTCGAATTCGTGGATGTCGGCCCAGACCTCGGCTTGCCATCCGATCTCATGGGCGGCCGATTCCCCACAGGTGGCGCAACGAGTGTGAAGGGTGACCTGAGTGCCTTCCGCCGCTTCAGAAACGGCTCCCGGCAGCTCGATGAAAATGCAGCGGACCTCCTCAATTTCCTCATTCACACCCAGAATGTGCTCATAACGCAGCAAGTATCCGAAACCGAGTTTCCGCGCCTCAACCTCCGCCTCGGCACGAGTGTGGAAGGGGCCATACTCGGCCCGCAGCTGTTCGGTCGAGTCGCACGCCATCCAGAAGATTTCTTTGTAGGCCATCGCTGGTTTCGCCCCGAGAGTCGCGAAAGCCGGCTCGCTGATCGAGCCCGCCCTTGGGAGATCGCAACTGACCGAGCAATTCCAGTGCCGCACTAAAATCCAGTAAACCACTGGCACGACTAGGGTTATGGCTACATACATGTTTCCAAAATAAACCCTACCAGAAAAGTTTTGCAGAGTTTGGCTGAATCAGCGCGCTGCGAAGCGATCCAGTGCAGAGAAGGGGAGAGAACTCGCTCCGTGGCGAACTCTGAATCGTTCGCATCTAGTCGGCCCCCACAGCCTGCGGATAAGGGGCGGATACGCCGTCGGCTTCGGGCCAGTCTTTTCCACCATGGCTGGCGACGTACATGGCCAACTCCAATCGACTCCACACGCCGAGCTTGTCGAACGTGTTTCGAAGATGATTCTTGATGACCTGTTCGCTGGTGCCGACGATCCGGCCGAGCTCGCGGTTGGTTAGCCCTTCCCAGACCAGGATAGCGATTTGAATCTGTTTGGGGGTGAGGCACTCGCGCGGAGTCATGATTGCGCCTCCTCTTTGCTGAACATCGCAATTGCCAACTTCACGCGCTTCCGCCCTTCGCGGATACCGGCACGCAGAAACAATGTTCGCAAGTGCTGCTTCACGGTGCGGGGGCTGATGTTGAGCTGACCAGCGATTTCTTTGTTGCTGCAGCCCTGCACCAGCAGGTTCAGCACTTGCTGGTCACGCGGCGTAACTTTTACGGATTCCAGGTTGATCATGATAGTTTCCTCCGGCCTGACTTAAGAACGAACTCGCTTTTCTGTAAGCAAGACTTTCGCCATTTATTCGTCGTTGGGAACACGGCAAAGCTAAGTACTTCGGTGCATGCCACTTAGGCATCTGAAGGGGTAGCTTTCATGTGGCTTTCAGGGAGCGCGTGATAGGCTGTGCCAGTTTCAATTTGGTCCGGACCTGTGGTGGGTGCGGACGTCTGAATCCTCCTGCCGCCTGAACGCACTCGCCCACAGGGAGGATTCGGCGGCTGGGATCGGGACCTATCGTCGGTCCTTTAGGTTCATAGACTTTTGAGTAGCGCGAAGACAAGTTTTGATCCTGAGGTGAACTGTGATGTGTCAGAAAAACAACCGGACGAGGCATGTGAAAGGGCAGTCCCATTTCGGGCAATGTTCGCCGCTGCTGATTTTCAGTTTGGTTCTGATCGCGACTTCGGGATTGAGTTTTGCACAGGTGGCAGCGGCGGACCAAAATCAGAGCGCGCCCCTGACGATCACTTTGCAGGACGCGCTTCAGCGAGCGCGGCAGAACGATCCACAGTACCGCTCAGTGATTACGGATCTCGGCGTGGTGCGCGAAGACCGGGTACAAGCTCGTGCCGGATTGCTGCCGAACGTCAGCTACAACAACTCATTCATATACACGCAGGGAACAGGGCCTTTGCCGGCAAACTGCCAAACCGGGACGGTCGCATGCCCCGTCTCACCCCGGTTCATCGCCAATAACGGCGTACACGAATACATCAGCCAAGCGAATGCGCACGAAGCCCTGTCGCTGACGAACGTCGCCGATTACCGTCGATCCTCCGCCCTGCTGGCGCAAGCTCGAGCCAGGGCGGAGGTCGCCACGCGCGGCCTGGTAGTAAGCGTCACTCAGGCTTATTACGGACTGGTGGTGGCGCAACGCAAGTATGCGAACATACAGCGCGCCGCGGCCGAAGCAGCGAGGTTCCTTGATATCAGCCAGAAGCTGGAAGCTGGCGGCGAGGTCGCGCACGCAGATGTACTCAAGGCGCACATTCAATCGCAACAGCAACAGCGCGATTTACAGGAAGCTCAAATTGCCATGGAGCGTAGCCGTCTGGATCTGGCGGTGCTGCTGTTCCCGGATTTCAACCAGAATTTCACGGTGGTCGACGACCTGCAAACCCCGGAGCCCCTGCCGACATTTGCCGAAGCCGAAACCGCCGGAAAGAAGAATAATCCTGATCTGCGCGCCGCATTGGCCGCTTACCAGGCATCGAGCCATGAAGTCACGGCCGCTTGGGGAGGATTGCTGCCATCGCTAAGCCTGGATTACTTCTACGGAATCGATTCCAATCAATTTGCCATCCGAACCAACGGCGTGCGCAATCTCGGCTACTCGACGGTGGCAACTCTACAGATTCCAATTTTCAGCTGGGGAAGCGACCGCAGCAAGCTGAAACAGGCTGAACTACGGCGGGATCAGGCGCATGTTGAGCTGAATTTCGCGCAGAAACAATTACTGAGTCACTTGCGAGAGTTTTACAGCGAGGCGGAAACAGCACGCTCCGAGATGGAATCGCTCGCAAGTTCAGCGGAAATGGCGGCCGAGAGTATGCGACTGACGACCATGCGTTACCAGGCAGGAGAGTCAACAGTGCTGGAAGTGGTCGATGCCCAGAACACTTTGACTCAGACTCGCAACGCGTATGACGATGGACAGTCTCGATACAAGGTCGCGGTCGCGAATCTCCAGACTTTGACAGGAAACTTCTAGACGAATGAACGGGCACAAGATCCTAACCTCGGGAATCCTTATTCGCAGAGATTTCCGCCACGTAGTTTCAGGGACGTTGGTCACGGCTGCGTGGCTCCTTTGCGCCGCGTGCTCTTCTGAAAAACCTCCCGAACCACCGACTGTCAGCGTGCAGGCGGCACCTGTCGAAAAGACCGCAATTCAGCACGTCGTCGAAGCGCAAGCCATTTTATTCCCGCTACAGCAGGCTGCGATCGTTCCGAAGATCAGCGCCCCGGTGCAGAAGTTCCTGGTGAAACGCGGAAGTCCGGTCAAGCAAGGTCAAGTTTTGGCAGTTCTTGAGAATCGCGATCTGTCCGCTGCCGCGCAGGACACCGAAGGCGCATACAAACAAGCGCAAGCGGTTTACGAAACGACGACAGCTGCCAACTTGCCTGAGGAGATCCGGAAAGCCGAAGCAGACGCGCAACAGGCCCAGCAGGCGCTCGATGCGCAGGAGAAAGTTTTCCAGAGCCGCCAACAACTCTTTGAGCAGGGCGCTTTGCCGCGGAAAGAACTGGATCAATCGCGGGTTGACATTACCCAAGCCCGCAATCAATCCGATATCGCCAAACAACATCTCGAGAAGCTGATGGCGATTGGCAAGGAGCAGGAAATCAAAGCCGCGCAGGGGCAGCGAGATTCCGCCGCGGGCAAGTATCGGGGAGCACAAGCACAGCTGAGCTATTCAGAAATTCGCAGTCCCATCAATGGCGTGATCACCGATCGGCCGCTCTATCCGGGAGAGATGGCCGCAGCAGGTACGCCCTTGCTCACGGTGATGGATATCTCCTCGGTCATCGCCAAGGCGCACATTCCGCAAGACGATGCTGCGGCGCTGAAGGTGGGCGATAAGGGCAGCATTACTGTGCCTGGGATCACGGAGCCGATCAACGGCAAAGTCACGGTGGTAAGTCCTGCCCTCGATCCAAATAGCACGACGGTGGAAATCTGGTTTGAGGTTAAGAATCCCAAGCATGAACTGAAGCCCGGCACCAGCGTGCATCTTTCGATGACCGCACAAACCGTGAAGGATGCTCTGGTGGTGCCCGCGAACTCCATTCTCACCGCACCGGATGGATCGACCGCGGTAATGCTGGTGGGACCGGATGGCCTGGCTCACCAGCAAGCTGTGAAAGTCGGGATTCGCAACGGTGACGATGCGCAGATCGTCGAGGGAGTCAAAGACGGAGATAAAGTCGTCACCAACGGGGCATACGGGCTGCCGGATAAAACCAAGATCAAAGTCCAAGCTGCCGAGCCTCCGGGCGCGGAGTCAAAGCCTTCGGCCGAGGGATCGAAAGCTCCCAGTGAGGGATCCGGTGAAAAATAACCGCTGCGGAGCCTGGGCGTGAACTCGCGAGAAAACGGAAAGAAATCCCAGTACTGGGTCGCCCAGCATTCACGTCCAGTTATTTTCCTTATCCTGACGCTTGGTCTGCTGGGGGCATATCTCGCATTCACGATCCCGGTTTCCGTTTTCCCGTCCACGGATTTCCCGCGTGTGTTGGTCGCTGTCGATAACGGCGTCATGCCCATCGACCAGATGATGGTGACCATCACGCGTCCGCTGGAGGAAGCGGTTAACAGCGTCCCCGGCCTCCTCACGGTGCGGTCGATCACGAGCCGCGGATCAGCCGAAGTCGATCTCTACTTCCGCTGGGACGTCGACATGTTCCAGACGCTGCAATATGTAAATGCGGCGATCTCGCGAGTCCAGCCGGAACTCCCCGCCACGGCAAAGATCGAGGCGCACCGGCTGACCTTTGCAGCTTTTCCCATCATCGGGTACAGCGTGACGTCCGACACGACGCCGCAAACCAGACTCTGGGAAATGGCGACCTACGAGATGAAGCCACGGCTGAATCGTCTGGAAGGCGTATCGACGGTAATTGTCCAAGGCGGGCAGGAACCCGAGTTCCAGATCACACCGGATCCGGCAAAGCTTCTCACCACCGGCGTAACCGTGTCCGACATTCTGGATAGCGTGCGGAAGACGAATCTGGTCGATTCCCCGGGACTGCTCGAACGAAATCATCAGCTCTACCTGGGGCTCGTGAACGGCCAGGTGCGTACGCCCCAGGAAATCGCCAATGCTGTCGTCAAGAACACGGCGACCGGCATTCCCGTAAGGATCGGCGACGTGGCGAGCGTAGCACCGAGCGTAAAGCCTGTTTATACCGTGGTTACTGCGAACGGAAAGCCGGCGGTGCTGCTGAACATTAATCGGCAGCCGGATGGAAACACAGTACAAGTGGCGCAGGAAGTCCACGATGAGATTGAGAGCATCAAGAAGACGCTCCCGCCCGGCATTCGTATCGAGCCGTTTTACGATCAATCGATCATTGTGGAAGGTTCGATCAAGAGCGTGCGCGACGCAATCCTGCTCGGATTGATTCTCGCGTCGATCATTCTGGTGCTGTTCCTACGGGACTGGGGGACTTCGCTGGTGGCCGGGTTGGTCATCCCTGTGACAGTGATGGTCACGTTCATCGCCTTGAAATGGATGGGCGAAACATTCAACCTGATGACTCTGGGCGGCCTGGCTGCGGCGGTGGGACTGGTGATCGATGATGCCATCGTCGTGGTCGAGAACATCGTGCTGCATCGTGATCTGGGACAATCACGGATCGAGGCGATCCGCACCGCGCTGAAGGAAATCACAATTCCGCTGGTGGGATCAACCATTACACCGGTCGTGGTGTTCATTCCCCTGATCGTGATCAATGGGGTCTACGGAGTGTTCTTTCGCGCGCTGGCGGTAACCATGACGGTTTCGTTGCTAACCTCGCTCGGTCTGGCGGTCACCTGGACGCCGACGCTCAGCCAATATTTCATTCGGCGGAAGAATGAGGGGAGCGATGCACCCGCACCCACTGCGACCTTGGAAACCGAGAGTAAGGCGGCAGCGAATTCCGACGACGCGGCCAGGCTGTTGGCTGCCGAGGAGAAACATCTCAGCGGATTCTTTCTGCGCGTTGTCGATTTTCACGAACGCTGGCTGCGGCGCGCACTGGAACGCCCGGTGCTGCTGGTCATCTTTAGCATCGCCCTGATCGTCGTGTCATACCTATGTTTTCAGTTCAGTGATACCGATCTGCTGCCGGCGATGGACGAGGGCGGATTTGTACTGGACTACTGGACACCCTCGGGCAGTTCTTTGACCGAAACGAACCGCATCATCGGCCATGTCGAGCAGATGCTGAACGAAATACCGGAAGTTGAAAGCTCTTCGCGGCGCACCGGCCTCGAACTCGGTCTGGCTGCTGTCACCGAAGCGAATCGCGGCGACATTCTTGTTAAGTTGAAGACGAAACGCGGCCGTGACATCGAAGAAATCATCGCCGAGGCCCGCACCCGGATCAATCTGGAGGAACCGGCGCTCAAGATCGAGTTCGTTCAGGTTCTGCAGGACATGATCGGCGACCTGACCTCCGCTCCCGAACCAATCGAGATCAAACTCTTCTCGCAGGATCCCAAGCAATTGGAGGAATGGGCGCCGAAAGTGGCGGACGCGATTGCGCCTGACGACAAGACTGGAAAGCCCAAGATTCGAGGTGTCGTGGACGTTCTGAACGGAATCGAGAACACGATCAGCGGGCCGTCCGTAACATTTCAAGTCGATCCGAGCGTCGCAGCGCGAGCAGGATTCACGGCCGAAGAAGTGGCTCTCGATGCCTCGGCGATCCTCGAGGGCGAGCCGGCTCCCACGCCCGTGATCGTGAATGATCGAGCCTATACGCTTAGGGTGCGTTTTCCGGCGGCGAACCGAGCCTCCCTCGACGCCATGCGCGATACTCTACTGGTCAGCAGCACGGGACGTACCGCAACCCTGGGGGCGCTCGCATCGCTAGTCGAGAGTCCGGGCCAAACCGAAATTCGACGTGAGAACTTGTTGCGAGACGTTGCCATCACCGCACGACTCGAAGACCGCGGCTTGGGCAGCGGAGTGGCCGACGTGCAAAGAGCCGTGGATGCTTTACACCTGCCTGCTGGCATCAGGGTCGTTTACGGTGGGCAATACGCGGAACAGCAGCGAAACTTTCATGATCTGGTGATCGTGTTAATTCTTGCCGTCCTGCTGCTGTTCATCGTTCTGCTCTTCGAATTCGGCGGCTTCGCCGCACCCGTTGCAATTCTCTCCTCGGCCTTGCTGTCGACGTCCGGCGTTTTCATCGCGCTGTTAATTACGCGCACGACCTTCAGTATCTCGTCGTTCATGGGAATGATCATGGTGATCGGCATCGTGGCCAAGAACGGCATTCTCCTGCTCGATGCCGATCAAAAGATGCGCGGCCTGGGCGAGTCCGCCGAAAGGGCCATGCTGTTGGCGGCCCGGCGGCGATTGCGGCCGATCGCGATGACCGCACTGGCAACGGTCGCAGGCATGCTGCCGCTGGCGTTCGCGATCGGCGCCGGATCGCAGATGCTTCAACCCCTCGCCATCTCGGTCATCGGCGGCGTTCTAATTTCGATGGTACTGTCCCTGATCATCACCCCGGCCGTCTACTTCTACCTGAGCGGAAAGAGCGACGGCCAAGAACTCTCTCCTGCTTCCGAATAGGAAAATCTGCCGTCATGTGCAGAGTTCTGCAGTGTGGTATTACCAATGGCTGGTTACCACGGCTTGGGATCTGGGCTCGGTCGCGACGGATGCCCTTCGGCACGAATTCTCCCAACGGGGATGCCTCAGCGGTAAACTATTGATAGATTACGGTCCTTCTTGAAGGGCGCCCAACGCAACCCGTTTCCCCCAGTCAGTCCTCACCTCTCTGTTGACTGGCTTTCATCTGTCGGGGTTGGCGCTGGAGTTGCACTAGAATAAGCAATTCCAGGTTCGGATTGCGGATGGCAACGAGTGATAGCGCCGGTGGAATACCGAACTGTG
The DNA here is from genome assembly GCA_963836945.1 of uncultured Acidobacteriota bacterium. Classification (GTDB taxonomy): domain Bacteria; phylum Acidobacteriota; class Terriglobia; order Terriglobales; family Acidobacteriaceae; genus Sulfotelmatobacter. The sequence continues at coordinate 334,366 of CAWILL010000006.1, read as the reverse complement.
TCTGAAGAGAAGCACAAACCAGTTCCAGACGAGCAGACGCTCGGAAAGCTGCTGGAAGCCGCCTACGTGATCCAGGAGCACAACCGGGAGATGCGGAGGCTGGAGTTGCGCCCTGGCGTGAAGCGGGATCAAGTGAAGGCTGAGGACAATTCCTACCCGGTTCAGAATCCCTCTCCGCAAGCGAAATCGCCCCAACCCGCGCCGCTACCGGACAACGCATCGACGCTGGCAAAAATCGTACAGACCCAGCATCAAATCCAGTTTCGCCGCCTGGAATTCCAGACTGCGCTGAAGTTGGTGGCTGAGCGGGTCTGCGAGATGACCAACGCCAGCGGCGCTGCGATCGCCATTATCGAGGGCAAGAACGCGCACTATCGCGCTGTCTTCGGTCGCAGTACCCCGGCTTCGGGAAAGATCATTGCGGTCGACAGAGCGATGTTCGCCCCCTGCTTGAACACCGGGCAGGTTTTTCGCTGCGCCGATGCCAACGCAGAGTTCCTGCTAGATGTGGATGAGTGCAAGCGCCGAGGCATTCAATCGCTCATCGCGGTCCCAGTGTTTCACGATGGGGGCGTCGCGGGAGGACTGGAACTGTATTACGCGTCTCCCAACGCATTCACCGAACAAAACGTACACACGTGCCAATTGATGGCCGGCCTGGTGGCGGATGCCCTGGTGCGCGAAGAGGAGGCCGCGTGGAAGAAATCGCTGGCGAGTGAGCGCGCTGCGATGCTCGAGGCCCTTGAGAAACTACAGCCGAATCTGGCGGCTCTGGTCGAAAAACCGGCTACCCAGAATCCTTCGCCCGTAGAAAAGGTATCCCCTTCGGCTCCTACTCATTCCTATTGCAAGTGCGGAAATCAACTGATGGCCGAAGAGCAGTTCTGCGGACAATGTGGCGCACCGCGCGCTGGTGACTACGAAAGTTCCGACATCCAGAGTAAGGTCGCCTCCCTGTGGCAGATGCAGGAGTCGCAGAAGAAGGAAACTGGCCGTGAGACCACGAAGAGCGCCTTCGAAAAGACTGGAATGAAGTTCGATGCCCGCCGCCCGGATTCATCCTCTTCTCATTCTCTTGGTGAACAAATTCCGGAACTGTTCACCTCTTCTGATTTAGAACTTCCCGAGGAGGTTAACGAACCAGTGGAGGCACCGGTCGAGGTGCGGGAGATCGCTGGGGTCGAAGAGGACCGTCCAATGGAGGCGGACGAGCTTTCGGCCGAATCGCCGGACGGTTCACAGGCTCTGGCAAAGTCCCCGCATCCGCATCCTGCAGACTGGAGTTCCGCATCTTCGGCGCGCGTATTTCTCGAGCGGTTCGTTTCCAGCAAGCGAACGGGGCGCCTGCTGCAGTTGTGGAATGCGCATCGCGGAGATATCTACCTGGGAATTGCCGTCATCCTGGTGGCATGCGTGATCCGCTGGGGACTATGGTCGAGTCATCCCGTGAAAGCGACGGCAACGCCGGCTGCGGCTACTGCAACCCATCGCAAACCGGCTCCCGACCCTGGATTGTCGTTTTTTGATCGCGTGCTGATTCAGCTTGGCCTGGCCGAGGCGCCCGAACCGCAGGAGGACAAGGGCAATCCGGGAGTTCAGGTCTGGGTGGATCTGCGCACCGCGCTTTACTACTGCCCGGGAACCGATCTGTATGGCAAGACTCCCCAAGGAAAATTCACCACACAACGGGAAGCGCAACTCGATCAATTCGAGCCCGCGTATCGTAAAGCTTGCAATTGAGCCCCTTTTCCCACTGATATCACGTCATTTAGAATTGACAACCTCCGGGGATCATAGTGCAATCATACCTACAAAATTCTGGCCGTTCGTCGAGTATGGTTTGAGGAGAATGCCGATTGGCTAGTTCCACGGAGCGTTCTGAGGATGAGCGTGCGTTACCCCGGCCCGAGCTCAATCCCCTTCTAAACCCGCTTTTGGCCGACAACATGGGACGATGGGCGGAAGTGTACTTTACCAGCCCGCCTGAGAAGCGCGAAGAGGCAGTGGTCGAACTGCTGCGCGAGTTGGAGGCTCGGAGCTCAGAGGCTCGGAGCTCAGATGTTGAGAGCCATACGGCGTCAGCGCAAGTTGTGCATGAGGTAAGCACGCACGCACCTTCGACGGCATTGCACCGCCCAGCCACGGGTAGGCAACCGAGCTATCCGAGACATTGCGGTACCTGCGGCCACGACAATCCTCTCCTGCATCAGTTTTGCGGCATGTGTGGAGCACAGTTGGGTGAAACCGCGCTCGAAGACCCAAGGATGGACGGCGCCTACGAACTGCATCGCGCGGGAAACAATCGTGCCGGCGCTCCCAATTATGCGGAATCATCTACGGACTATCGGGAACCAATCGAGGAAGGTCTTCCGCCCGCGGAAGAACCCCGCAGAGACCTGTACGATTTATCGCCTTTCCAGAGTCTGCTGGAGAGAGAAGATGGGGCGGCGTCGGGCTACGAGGAGTCACCTTCCGGTCGATACCGTTATTACATCGGTGCAATCCTGGCTATTCTGATTCTCGCGCTGGGTTATGCGGCGTGGAAGAGTTCACACAGCGATCAGAATGCGCAGGGATCGCCTCCGCCGCCACCGCCTGTCGCGACGGATACGGCACCGGCCACGACCAGTCCGAGCCCATCGGCCTCTGCACCGTCGAAACCCGCGGAACAGCAACCCGTGGCGGCTGCAAACAGCCCAGCCAGACCGAGCCCGCCGAAGCAGGCTGAGTCACCGAAGCGATCTGAGACCGTCGCCAGCGGGACGAACGCGCCCGCGGCTACGCCAGCTTCACAGTCCGCTGCCGATAACCTTGAACGCGTGAGTTTTCAAGGCAACGGAGCTGAGGAATTCGCCACGGCTCAGCGCTTTCTGCACGGATCCACCGGCCAAGCACGTGACACAGCTGAAGCGGCGAAGTGGTTATGGAGATCGATTGCCAAGCACAACGGCCCAGCCATGCTGGAACTGGCGGACCTCTACCTCAAGGGGGATGGAGTCTCCAAGAACTGCGACCAAGCCCGCGTGCTACTGGATTCTGCAGCGCGGCAGGGCATGGCCGGAGCCGGAGAACGACTCCGTAACCTCCAGGCATTTGGCTGCCAATGAATTGTTTTTGAGCTTGCTTGAAGATCCGTATGCCCGCCTAAGACTCCCCATATTCCGGAAGGCTTGGCAGACACACGGTGGGACTACTGCATTAAGAGTGGCGCGGGACTGCGCCTTGATTCGTACCAAAGCGCAAGCTCAACCCGATTCCAAAGCCCAAGCTTGTCATAGATCACCCGCAGGTAATTCTTTACGACATGCTCGGTGGTTCCGATCGCTTCAGCGACCTCCTTGTTCTTCAGGCCCTCGGCCACGAGCTGGATGACCCGGTGTTCACGTTCACTTGGGATACGGTTCCCGTAGCGTCCACTTGACATGCTTGCCTCCGGTATAAAAGGGTTGCGAGCTTGACTCGCTTAATACCACCGGTGATTCCGAAACGGAGAAACAACCGGTTGAAATGAGCTTTCACAGTACGCCGTGCCATCTTTAGTTGGCTGGCTATTTCGGCGTTGTCGCACCCTTGCAACAGCAGCTCGACGATTTGCTGTTCGCGTGGGCCGAGCCGAACAGTCTGCTCCTTCATCTCATCCTCCCTCTCGTGAAATTGCCTCACCCGACTGGGCGCACGGCTTGAACTGTTTCCAAATTGCGTAGCATCCACGTTGCCATTTTGTGTCGGAGAGGCCGGTTTTACCCGGAAACTCATTTTCCACAGACACTTGCAGAGGGCATCAGCGATTTCACATTTCGGGAAAGGATCAGGTCATCGGGCAAAGCGGTTGTTTCTTCGCTGAAACGCGCCAAACCGCGCATCAATACTGGCCTCGACGACGACCGCAGGCTGATTAGAAAATCGTTTCCGCAGAGATGCGAGGTTTGGGTAATGCAAGGGCCTGATGTCTCGAATGGGGCGATTTACCTAAAAAAGTCATAGGGTTTTACACCCCGCTTACATTTCAGGTGAATACCTTAGACGAAACTTCCCGGATACAGATGAACGTTGGCACAAATTACACGATTGGCCCTAGGTCTTCCGAGTTACTGAGGCGGAAACAGCCGATTTTCCACAACAAAAACCGGATGGTTTTCCAGATTTATTAGAGCTCGTATTTCTTCATGAGATGGCGGAAGGAGCGGTAGGAAATCCCAAGCGTGTCGGCGGCTTTCGTCTGTACGCCGCCACTCTGGCTCAGCGCACTTTGCAATAATGTGCGCTCGATGCCGGCGACGTAGGTCTCCATTCCGACACCATCGGGCAATCTCAGATCGCCGCCGATCTCGGGAAGCGCGCCTGCTCCGGCGGCAGCGGCGGCAGCACGCGCCTTAGGGCGCTCGGCCGGAAGTTCCACGTGAAGTTCGTCGGTAGTCTCGAGCGCCACCGCGCGCTCGACCGTATTCTCGAGCTGGCGCACGTTCCCCGGCCATTCGTAGCCGCATAACGAATCCAGTGAAGCTGGATGCACCCGCAGAATGCTCCGCCCGGCTGCGGTCGCGTACTTTTTCAGAAAATGATTTGCCAGCAGCGGGAGGTCCTCGCGCCGCTCGCGCAGGGGTGGAACGCGGATCGGGATGACGTTCAGGCGATAGTAGAGATCTTCGCGGAAGAGATTTTCGGTCACCGCTTTGTCGAGATCACGGTTGGTGGCGGCGATGACGCGCACGTCGATGGAAATCTCACTGGTGCTGCCCACCGGACGGACCGTGCGCTCCTGCAATACGCGAAGCAGCTTGACCTGCATGGCCAGAGTCATCTCGCTGATTTCGTCGAGAAAGATCGTACCGCTGTCTGCAACTTCAAAGAGTCCGCGCTTGTTCTGGTTCGCTCCGGTAAAGGCGCCTTTCAGATAACCGAAAAGTTCACTTTCAAGCAGCGTCTCAGGAAAAGCTCCGCAGTTGACCGAAACGAAGGCTTCCGTAGCGCGAGGCGAACATACGTGAACGGCGCGCGCGACCAGCTCTTTACCCGTGCCGCTTTCGCCGTGAATGAGAACTGTGCTGGCCGTGGAGGCGACGGTGCGGACGGTCTGCTTCAGCTTCTCCATCGCCGGGCTGGAGCCAATGATGTTGTCTAGTGAGTTGCGCGTGGCAGCATCGCGGCGCAAAGCAAAGTTCTGCTTGCTGAGAGCCAACTTCTCCACTGCCCGGTTGATGGCGAGTTTAATCTCGTCCACCAGTCCCGGACCCTTACGGATGTAGTCCGTGGCCCCTCCGGCCTTCACCGCTTGAACTGCGGCCTCGTAGTCGTCGACTGCCGTGATGAGGATGACCGCCGAATCGGGCGAGACTTTGTGGGCGTGGCGCAGTACTTCAATGCCGTCGATGTTCGGCATCTTGATATCGGTGATGATGACGTCATAGAGCGCGCCGTCAATTTTGTTCTTTGCGTTCTGCCCGGCCTGGACTGTCTCAATGCGATGACCTTCGCGGCGCAAGGAGATATCGAGCATTTCGCAGATGGAGCGTTCGTCGTCGCAAACAAGAATGTTAGCCACGCGCACCTCCTCCCGCCGCTGCAGCCGCAGACTCAGCCACCGGCAGCACGGGCGATCTATCGGCTGCCGCTTTGCGTGTTGCCACGGAGTGCTCGGCTTCGAGGCGGCGCAGTCGTAGGACAAATGTCGTACCCTGGCCCGGCTTCGATCTTGCCCATACTTTCCCGTCGTGAGCCTGCACGATCTGGTACACGATCGCCAGCCCCAGTCCGGTGCCGCCTTCAAAATTGGACTGGAAGGGTTCGAAGATTTTTTCAATCTGCTGCGGCGTCATTCCCATCCCGGTATCCATGAACGAGACTTGCCAGTCATCGCCCAGGGACTCGACTGCCGCGGTCAGCGTGCCTCCGCCTTTCATGGCGCGTACGGCATTCTCACAAAGATTCCAGAAAACCTGCTTCAGTTTGTCGCCGTCGGCGATCACCAATGCCTCGGAAACGAAACGGCGGTTGATCTCGATCCCCGTCTTTTCGGCCGCCATGCGGTGGTCCATCAAGGTCAGCGTATCTTCTACGAGGCGAATCAGGTCGACTCGATCGAATTGAAATTTCTTGGTTCGCGAATAGGCGAGGAAATCCGTGATGATCGCATTCAGCCGCTGGGACTCGCGGGTCACGATGTCGAGCAGGCGGCGGTGATCTTCGTTCATCTCAGGAAGGCCGGAGAGCATGCTGACTGAGCCCGCGATCGAGGTCAGCGGATTGCGGATTTCATGCGCGATCGCCGCCGCCAGCCTTCCCACTGCAGCCAAGCGGTCTTGCATGCGGACTTCGCGTTCCAGGCGGCGAATCTCGGTCAGGTCGTCGAAGGCATACACGTACCCGAGATCCCCCTTTTCCGGAACTGACAATGCCGAAACGCGCACCCGCAAAGTCTTGCGGAATTTGGTCGGGGGATCGAAGCGAACTTCTCCGTGCGACTGCTCCGACTCGACCGAGGGTAGTGGGTCCAGAAACAGCTGGTGCACCGGAGCTCCGAGCAATTCAGCCGCGGTGCGCTCAAGAAGCCGTTCGGCGGCCGCATTGACCAGCGTGATCCGCCCGTCGAGTCCGGTGGTAATCAGGCCGCTGCTGATCGAGTGAATAATGTTTTCGTGCAGCGCCTGCAGGCTTTCGAGGGCGCCGCTCGCGTCTTTGAGCTGCACACCCACTTGCCGGAGCTTGTGCGTCAGCAGCCCCGCAAGGTATGCGACCGCAAGAAATGCAAATAAATTGACAAAGATGATCGACTGCAGCGATTTCAGCCCGGGATGGGTTGTGCAATAAGAAGGAATGACGCCGTAGTAATTCAGCTCCAGTACGGTCCCGTAGAGAATGAACGCCAGCGCGGCAACCAGTCCGGCCCAGACCCGGGTCAGGAGTACGGTGGCAACGATGATCACCAGCGGATAGAGGAAGTTCAGGGAGCTGTCCCAGCCTCCTGTCTCGTGCACCACCAGAGTGACGAGAACCACATCGGTCACGACCTGCAGCGCGGCCTGCAGCCGGTGCTCCTGCCAGAACGAGAGCAGCAGGATGTAGAAGAGAGAAAGGCTGTACCAGAAAAGGATCGTGCTGATAAAGAGGCGCATCGGCACCGGCGAAGGACTGAACTGTGCCACCGCCAGTTCGATGGCTAGAAGCACGGTCAGAATGAAAATCCGGACCCGAACCAGCCATCCCAGCCAATTGCGCTCGTCGAACGTCGATTGCATTGCGATCCCGGAGATCTCACGGACCTGCCAATGGCGGTCCTGGTCTTAGGTCTTGAATATCAGGAGCTGAATCTAAGACCCCGTTGAGAAGGCCGGGAGTATCGGCACCGGCCTTCCGTATCATTTATTTTCCTATCCCGCCAGCTTGGCGATCATGGCAAACAGCGGCATGTACAGCGAAATCACGATGCCACCGACGCTGATTCCGAGGATTCCGATAATGACCGGCTCCAACATGGCCAGCATATCTTTGGTGGCTGCATCGACTTCTTCCTCGTAGAAGTCGGCGATCTTCTGCAACATTGAGTCCATGGCGCCCGTAGCTTCACCGACGCCGATCATCTGCGTCACCATGTTGGGGAACACGCCGCATTCGCGCAAAGGATCGACGATGGTTCGGCCTTCTTCAATCGCTTTGCGGACCTTCATCAGCGCTTCTTCCAGCACGGCGTTGCCTGAGGTCTTAGCCGTGATGCTCAAGCCTTCCAGAATCGGCACGCCTGAAGTGATCAGGGTACCCAGAGTACGCGTGAAACGGCCAACCGCGATCTTACGCAGCAGTCCCCCCACGACCGGCAGGTTCAACAGCATCTTGTCGAAGTAGTAGCGACCGCGAGGATTCTTGCGGATTTGCTTCACGCCAAACCACAAACCGATGCCGCCTACCATGATGATCCACCAGAAGGTCTGAACGAACTGACTGAGTCCCATAGTGATTCGGGTGGGAAGAGGCAGGGCCACGCCCAAACCAGCAAACAGGTTGGCGAAGATCGGCACCACCCACTTCAGCAAGGCGCCGACGATCAACATCGCCATACTCACGACAGCCACCGGGTAGATCAACGCCGACTTCACGGCCGATCTGAGGCGCACAGCTTTTTCGACGTAGGTCGCGAGGCGCTGCAGAATGATGTCGAGAATACCGCCGGTTTCGCCGGCTTCGATCATATTGGTGGTGAGGTCATCGAAGATGGTCGGATACTGCCGCATGGCGTTGGCCAGTGTCGCGCCGCCTTCCACCGTGGTCCGCACGCCTGTCAGCGTCTTCTGGAATGTCTGGTTTTCCTGGTTAGCCGCCAGGATTTCCAGACACTGCACCAGGGGCAGGCCGGCATCGATCATGACCGAGAACTGGCGAAAAAATATCGCGATGTCCTTGGTCTTGACCTTTGTCGTACCGAATGTGGGCATGGAGAATTCTTTGCCCTTTTCGCGAATGGCGCCCGGCGTAATGCGATCGCGGCGCAGCGCCTGCGCCAGCGATTGCTTATTGGGGGCGACACGCTCTCCGGAAACCTTCTGTCCTGACGCGTCTTTGCCGGAAAATGTAAAGACTGGCATGATTTAGCTTCTCCTCATCACGTACCTGATTCGTGCAAGCTTCCCTGCAATTTTCTCGTGCTCCGCCCACCTTAGTGCTTGGATGGGGCGGCTCCTCGGGCCAGCGAGCTTCCTGCCGCAGTAGGACGGCTCAACAGGCTCGCTCCCCGACTGATCATCTCCTGCAGTTCATCCACGTTGCTGGAACGCGCGATGGCGGTTTCCATGGAAATCTGTTTCTGGAAGTAGGCCGTCGCCAGCGATTGGTTGAAGGTCTGCATCCCGAATTTTTCCTGTCCGGACTGCATGGACGAATAGATCTGGTGAATCTTGTCCTCGCGGACCAGGTTGCGGACCGCGGCGTTGGGGACCAGAACTTCCATGATCATGGCGCGGCCCTTGCCGTCGATTTTGGGCACAAGGCTCTGGCACATGATGCCTTCGAGCACCAGGGAAAGCTGGGCTCGAATCTGCGGCTGCTGGTGCGCCGGGAAGACGTCGATGATACGGTTGATGGTCGATGTGGCCGAGTTCGTATGCAGCGTGCCAAAGGTCAAGTGACCGGTTTCGGCGATACGGAGAGCCGACTCGATGGTCTCGAGATCGCGCATTTCGCCGATCAGAACGACGTCGGGGTCTTCACGAAGCGCGGCGCGTAGTGCGTCCGTAAAACTCTTGGTGTCAGCGTGCAGTTCGCGCTGGTTGACCACGCAATTCTTGTTCATGTGAACGAATTCGATCGGGTCTTCGATGGTCAGAATGTGGTCGTGGCGCTCGCTATTAATTTTGTCGATCATCGCGGCCAGCGTTGTCGACTTGCCCGATCCGGTGGGCCCGGTCACCAGCACCAATCCGCGCGGTTTGTCGCACATCTTGCTCACAACGGCGGGCAGGCCGAGCTGGTTGAACGACTTGATCTCAAAAGGAATAAGACGAAACACGGCCGCGGTCGCGCCGCGCTGATTGAACACGTTGGCGCGGAAGCGGGCCAATCCCTTCAAGCCGAATGAAAAATCGAGCTCCAGGCTCTCTTCAAAGCGGTGCTTCTGCGAGTCGGTCATGACGCTGTAGGCCAGCTGCTTCGTCTCGGCCGGAGTCATCTGCGGCAGATCGAGCGGCACCAGGTGGCCATGCACGCGGATCTGGGGCGGCGAGTTGGTGGTGATATGCAAGTCGCTGCCATTCATCTCCAGCATTCGTTTGAGCAGATCGCTTAACGACAAACCCATGGCAAAGTTCCCTTTCGGTTATGAATCTCTAAATTACGTCGTTAGTCGTTGGTCGTTTGTCGTTGGCTGATGAATCGTTGGCAAACGGCTAACGACCAGCGACTAACGACGGTTCTAATGAATCGTTTCGCGTGCAACTTCCTCAAGCGTCGTCATTCCGGCAGCAACTTTGATCAGGCCGCTGCGGCGCAGCGTGAGCATGCCGCGTTCGATCGCCTTCTTTTTCAGTTCCACCGCGGAACCGCCGACCAGAACCAGTTCCCGAATCTCGTCGTCGACCTCCATCACTTCGTACAAACCGCAGCGCCCCTTGTAGCCGGTGTTGTTGCAGACGCCACAGCCTTTGCCCTTCTGAATTTTTACGGTTTTGACTTCTTCCGGGGTGAAACCGGCATCCATCAACGTTTGTGGCGGCACTTCCACCACTTCAGTGCAGTCTTTGCAGATGCGCCGCACCAATCGCTGAGCGCAGATCAAATGAACCGACGTCGCCACCAGGAATGGTTCGATACCCATGTTCATCAGACGCGTGATGGTTTCGGGAGCTCCATTGGTATGGAGCGTGGAGAGCACCAGGTGTCCGGTAAGGGCAGCTTTGATAGCGATTTCAGCGGTTTCGAAGTCTCGGATTTCGCCGACCAGAATGATGTTCGGGTCCTGCCGCAAGAACGACCGGAGGGCAGCCGCAAAGTTCAGTCCGATCTGTTCCTTCATCTGCACCTGGTTGACGCCCTGCAACTGGAATTCGACCGGATCCTCGGCGGTCATGATGTTGGTGTCAGGCTGGTTCAATGTTGAGATCGAGGAGTACAGAGTGTTGGTCTTGCCGGATCCCGTCGGTCCCGTGACCAGCACCATGCCGTACGGTTTTAAAATCGCTTTCTCGAATTTCACCAGTGACTCGGGTTCAAAGCCGAGCTTGGTCATGTCGAGGCGCAGGTTCTCTTTGTCGAGCAACCGGAGTACGATCTTTTCGCCCCATAACACGGGCAGTGTGCTGACACGGAAATCGAGCTGCTTTTTGCGCCCGCCGATATTCATCTTCAGCATGATGCGGCCGTCTTGTGGCAACCGCTTTTCGCTGATGTCGAGCTTCGACATGATCTTCAGGCGCGAGGTGATGGCGTCTTTGAGCTTCATCGGCGGAGACATGATCGACTGCAGAACGCCGTCAATACGGAAGCGGACGCGGAATTCTTTTTCGTAAGGTTCGATGTGGATGTCGCTGGCGCCGCGCTTCACGGCATCACCCAAAATGACGTTCACCAGCTTGACGACGGGAGCTTCGTCAGCCGCCTTCTCCAGCTCCGACAGCCCCAGTTCCTGCTGTTCACCTTGCAGCTCGACGTCTTCTTCATTCAACTCCGACATCGACTGCATCACCGATTCAAGGTCTTCTTCCTTGGTCGCTCCGTAGGACTTGTCAATCCCGGCGAGAATCGAACTTTCCGAGGCTACGACCGGTTCGATGTTGAACCCGGTCATGAACTTGATGTCGTCCATGGCGAAGACGTTCGTCGGATCGACCATGGCGATGGTGAGCGATGCGCCCACGCGGCTCAACGGAAGGATCTGATAACGCTTGGCGGTCTCGAACGGAATCAGCTTGACGACAGCAGGGTCAATTTCGAAATACGAAAGGTTGATGGCGGGCACGCCATACTGGCGCGAAAGGAAGTTGGTGACGTCTTCATCGGTCAGAAAGCCGAGCTTCACCAGCGCAGACCCCAGCCGGCAGCTCTGCTCCTTCTGAACTTTGGTCGCCTGTTCCAACTGCTCTGGTGTGATGATTTTCTCTTTTACGAGAAGATCACCCAGCCTTTGCGACATACGCAGATCTCCTGACCACGTAGATGGAACGATTGCCCAGCATTTATGCAGAGCAATGGCGCAAACGGCTGCCCATCATTGGGAGAGAAACGCAGCTCATTCGCGTTGACATAAATTGTCAACGCAAGAGGATTACTCCACCACTTACTTAAGTACTTGACCTTGGCTGCAGTGCGCGCTCTTCCCGAAGAAAACGCGGAAATTGCGGTGATTTAATGTTATCGAGCCCTTCCCTTCTGCCCAAGTACATGCACTTCAGTAAGTGTGACCGTCCGCTGACGTCCCTCTCGGCCAGGCCTAAGCACGTCAGCTAAACTGAATCTCGGGATGAGTCGCGCGCCGCAATCCAATCCTGCACAAGAGATCCGCAACTACTACACGGCCCTCTCTCGGGCCTGGGGTGCGCAGCATTGGTGGCCCGCGGAAACGCAGTTTGAAGTGATCGTCGGGGCCTACTTGACGCAAAACACGGCTTGGACAAATGTCGAACGGGCCTTGGCTAATCTGCGTCAGGCGAATTCACTCAGCGTTGAGGGAATTCGGGCTGTGAGACTTGCCCGACTCCAACGCCTGATCCGGCCATCGGGCTATTTCCGACAGAAGGCTGCGCGGCTGAAAACCTTCGTCGCATTTCTGGATGACAAGTACCAAGGCTCCCTTCCGAGGCTGTTTTCACAGCCTACGGAGAAACTCCGCGAAGAGCTGCTGACCTTAAATGGCATTGGCCCCGAGACCGCCGACTCGATTCTGCTCTATGCGGGGAATCATCCGGTCTTCGTCGTCGACGCTTATACCCGGCGCATCCTAGATCGGCATGGGATCGTGCCTGAGACTGAATACGAGGAAATCCGGCAATTGTTTCAAACATCTCTCGAACCCATTGCGGCTAATCAGGAACGCCGGCCTGCGGAGCTGCGAGAACCACTCGATGCTGGTATACGCGGCGCAGCGCATCCTCCCTCCGCCATGAGCACGGCACATCGCACTGCCCTGGTGCAGGTTTACAACGAAATGCACGGGCTGATTGTCGGGGTCGGCAAGAACTATTGCCGCAAATCAAAACCGTCTTGCGATGACTGCCCGCTACAAAGATTCCTTCCTGGCAAATAGTTACACGCACAACCAAGGACGTATCACTTCCGACTTCTTTACGGCCCTCCGTGCCCGTCCTAGAATTGCGCATTCCAAAGGAGAGTTGTCATGAAGATTCAAGGCATCGAGGGAATGTCTGCTGACCGGTTGCAGTTTGAAATTCAACGAGGCGGGAAGTTCGTCTTCTACCAGTACGCCATTTCGGTTCTGGTCATGAGCTTTCGTCGCTCCTCGGATGTTTACTTCATCCCCGCGGGAGAGAGCGCGATCACGCAGGGACTGCCCTGGAGTCTGATCAGCCTGGTCGCCGGTTGGTGGGGGATTCCCTGGGGACCGATCTTCACGATCCAGTCGCTGGTGACAAATTTCAAAGGTGGCAAGGACGTAACCGCTGAGCTTAGTGCTCGCATGACGCAATCCCCTTCGCCCGCCGCCATTGCCCTAAAGGCGTAAAGTGATGGGACGCAGTTCCGAAGTTGCTTTCGGATTGTCTGTCCGCTGGTGGCGTTCGTAGCACTGGCATCCCCGCCTCAGACGCTGCGTGAAGCGGCGAACGCCTCCGGAATCCTCGTCGGCACCACAGTTCGTCCTTATCTGCTCTCAGATCCCGCCTATACCGCAACTCTGGCTCACGAATTCAACATGGTCGAGCCAGAGGACGTTCTGAAGTGGTGGACGGTTCGTCCGACCGCCGAGAGCTTTGATTTCAAGCAGGGTGATGAAATCGTACGTTTCGCCGAGGCCCATGGAATAAAAGTCCGCGGCCACTGCCTGGTCTGGGATCACAACAATCCGAAATGGCTTGCAGAAGGACACTTCAGCCCGGCTCAACTCTCACAACTCCTGCATGAGCACATCCCAACCGTGATGAAGCACTATGCCGGCCATGTGTTCGCATAGGATGTCCTGAACGAGGGGTTGGATGAGAAAGGCACCCCGAGGGACTCGCCCTGGTACAACCGGCCAGGAATCGGTTTGTCCGACCAGGGCACGGCGTACATTGAGCAGGCATTTCGCTGGGCCCATGAAGCGGATCCCAAGGCACTGTTGTTTTACAACGAAGCAGAGGGTGACACCCTCAACCACAAATCCGACGCGATCTATGCCATGGTAAAGGATTTTCAAAGCCGCGGCGTTCCGATCGACGGTGTAGGACTGCAACTGCACCTTCCGCGCCTCGACTATGATACCGGCACCATCGCCGCCAACATTAAGCGACTGACGAAACTGGGCCTGCAAGTTCACATCACGGAACTTGATGTGGCTTTGCCCGTAGATCCGCAGGGCGCGCCTCGACCCGAAGACCTCCAGCGCCAGGCAGACGCCTACCAGCGCGTGGTTCGGGCGTGCCTGCAAAATCCGGGCTGCACCGCGATTCAAACCTGGGTTTCACCGACAAGTACTCCTGGATTGGTTCCCACTCGCATGGCACGCAGGGCGCTGGCCTGCTCTTTGACCGCACTTACAAGCCAAGCCCGCTTACGACGCAATGCTCAAAGAACTCGCCGCCGGGCGGACGCTGACCCACTGATGGCACCTGGGTAGCCCGTCCGAACCCGCTTTTCTGCCTCTATAATGACCGGATAGGGACCGTCCTGCTTCGTCTTGGACTCTTGTGTGAGTACGCCCACTCCAACCCGCGTGCCGAACCGGACCAAGCGGAAACAAGTCATCATTCTGCTGGCGGTTGCGGTCCTGCTGCTCTTCATCGTCCTTGCATCCCAGACCGCGTTCAACAACACAATCCTGCAAGCCGATACCAATCAGCAAGCCATCATCTTCTACGCATTATCGCTGCTGATCTCATTGCTCTTTGTTGCGCTGACCTTCGTGCTGGCGCGCAACCTGCTGAAGCTTTTTGCCGAGCGCCGAATGGGAGTGCTGGGATCAAAGTTCCGCACACGAATGGTGGCCGGTGCCCTGCTTTTGTCGTTTGTGCCTGTCATGGTGATGTACTGGTTTGCCTACGGCTTGATGAACCGCTCGATCGACAAGTGGTTCTCAACTCCGGTCGAGGAGGTTCGGTCCGATACGCGAGCCATCACCTCGATGGCGGCCAAGTACGCCGAGCAAAATGCTCGCGTCGAAGCCACCGCGATTGCTACGTCTCCCGAAGTTGTGCATGGTTTCTCGAGCCACGGGTCGTCTGGCATCGTCAGCGAATTCCAGCGCCACCAAATGACGCTGCAGGGTGGATTCGGGCTGGCGTTGCGCGATGGCAATGCCGAAGCCAGCTACGACGCTCCGGCTCCCTGGCCGGTCATGAAGAACTCGTTGCCTCTCGCCGACGCTTTGGCCGGGCGTCCGGCACAATTCACTTGGCACGATATTGACTTCACGCTGGGAACCGCGGCGGTCGCCGGCGGAGGCACGATTCTGGTAGCCATCCCGCTTCCACCTGAGTTCTCGCAGGCTGTCCGGCAGGTTGAAGCCAGCCAGCAACGATATTTCCAATGGAGCCGTGAGCGTCGCCGCGTGCGGCAGACTTACATCGGCCTTCTGCTCCTGCTCACGATGATTGTCCTGTTCGTGACCTCGTGGCTGGCCCTTTTCCTCGCCAAGCTGGTCACACGTCCTCTGGCTGCGTTGGCGGAGGCAACCCAGGAAATTTCCCGCGGCCGCCTCGACTACCGCGTCGATGTCAGAGCCACGGATGAGATTGGTGATCTGGTGCGCTCCTTCAACCGCATGGCGGAGGAGCTCGAAGCCAGCCGCCGCCAGTTGGAATCGTCCACCCGCGACCTGGGCGCGGCGAACACAGAACTCGATCAGCGCCGCCGTCAGATGGAAACGATTCTTGAAAGTATCCCCACGGGTGTTCTTTCGCTCGATGCAAGCCGGCGCGTAACCCATACCAATCAGGCTTTGCTACGGATGTTCCATCCGGAGGGGACTCACGGTGCCACCACATTCCCTCAAGGTGCATCGCTGCCTGAAGTATTTCCGGCCGACGTACTCGAGGATTTCGAGCCTTTACTGCGACGCGCCGACCGCATGGGCTTCACCACTAGCCAAATGGAAATGCCCTTGTCGCATGGATCGTTGAATGTAGCGGTCACGGTGGCTCCACTCCGTCGCCAGGGTGAGCGTTCGGGCTACGTCGTGGTATTCGAAGATTTATCGGATTTGCTCAAAGCGCAGAAGCAGGCTGCCTGGCGGGAAGTTGCACGCCGCGTTGCTCACGAGATCAAGAATCCGCTGACACCGATCGCGCTCTCGGCCGAGCGCATTCAGAGGCATCTCGACCGGGTCCCACCAGCCCAGCGCGGCTCAATGGGAGTGGTGCGCTCCTGCGCCGAAACCATCGCGGGTGCTGTCGAAACCGTGCGACGCCTGGTCGACGAGTTTGCGACCCTTGCGCGATTTCCAGTGGCCAAGCCGCAGCCCGCCGATATCAACGAAATTATCGAAAGTGCGCTCTCGATGTTCAATGGCCGGCTGGACGGAATCGCGCTGCACAAATCGCTGGCTGCCGATCTGCCCAAGGTTATGGCTGACAACGAGGGAATCAAGCGCGCGGTAGCGAATCTCGTCGACAACGCCGCTGAGGCCACGGAGAGTGCCGTGGTGCGAGAAATAGAAATCTCCACCGCACTGGTCGCAAGCCGCGACGCGGTTGAAATCACGGTTGCCGATACAGGTCATGGCGTCACGCGAGAGCTGAAAGAGAAGTTGTTCCTGCCGTACTTCTCCACGAAAAGGCGCGGTACCGGGCTTGGCCTCTCGATCGTGAGCCGGATTGTGGAGGATCATCATGGCTCGATTCGCATTGAGGAAAATCATCCGGTCGGCACGCGTTTTATCGTAGAGCTTCCGGTGGTGCCAGAATCAACGCCAGCGGCCGTTATCGCCAAACATGCATAGCATCCTCATCGTGGACGACGAAGCTGGCATTCGCGACTCGCTTGCCGGCATCCTTGGTGACGAAGGCTACTCCGCCTCGACGGCTGAAAGCGGCGAAGCCTGCCTTGACCTCCTGCGCAAGACCGCCTTCGATGTGCTCTTGCTCGACATATGGCTGCCTGGCATTGATGGGATGGAGACCCTGGCAAAAATCCGCGAGTTGGAGAGTCCTCCCGAAGTGATCATGATCTCCGGCCACGGCTCTATCGAGACCGCGGTGCGCGCAACCAAGCTCGGTGCCTATGACTTCCTCGAGAAGCCGCTCAGCATCGAAAGAACGCTGATCGTTGTCAAGAATGCGATTGAGTCGAAGCGCTTGCAGCGTGAGAACGTCGACCTGAAAAAGCAGCTCCAGGCCAAGAGCATCATCGTCGGCGACAGCATTCCCATGAAGGCGCTGCGCCAGCAGATCGCGCTGATGGCTCCGACGAACGGGCGCGTCTTGATTTATGGAGAATCTGGAACGGGCAAGGAGATGGTGGCGCATGCGATCCATGCACAAAGCTTGCGCAAAGACCAGACTTTCGTTGAGGTGAACTGCGCGGCGATCCCTGAAGATTTGATCGAGAGCGAACTCTTCGGACACGTCAAAGGATCGTTCCCCGGCGCCGCCGCGGGCAAGGAAGGCAAATTCCAGAGAGCTCACGGAGGCACGCTCTTCCTCGATGAAGTTGGCGACATGAGCCTGAAGACCCAGTCAAAAGTGCTGCGCACTCTGGAAGAGCAGCGCTTCACGTCGGTCGGAAGCGATGAGACGATCACCGTCGATGTGCGCGTAATCGCGTCGACCAACAAAGATCTCGAAGAAGAGATTTCACGCGGGAACTTCCGGGAAGATCTTTTTTATCGCCTGAACGTGATTCCCTTCTTCGTCCCGCCGCTCCGCGAGCGCAAGGAAGACATTCCACTGTTTACGCGACATTTTCTGAAGGAACTGGCGGCGACTTATGGACGCCGACCGCGCGAGATCACCGATGAAGCCGTTGAAGTCCTGATGCGCTATTCCTGGCCGGGAAACGTCCGCGAATTGCGCAACGTGATCGAGCGCATTGTGATCATGAATCCGACTACGACGCGCTTTGACGCGAAACACCTCCCGCCGCTTGTCTACCGAGACGGCGGGCGGCGCACGCCTAAGGGCGAATTCTCCACCCTGCATCAGGCCCGCGATGCCTACGAGCGCGACTACATCCTGAAGAAGCTAGATGAAACGCATGGCAACGTGACCCGCGCCGCCGAAGTGCTGGGACTGGAGAGAAGTCATCTGTATCGGAAGATGAAGGCTTTGGGGATTGCAGCCAAAGAATAGATTCCTCGCGGCGGCTGCGTCTTTGTCAGACCTGGAAAAGAAAGAAAATTCCTAGAGCCGTCAACGCCATTCCATACCAGCGTTCAAGTTTGGCTGCTCTGGTCGCTATTGCGAGTCGTGCTCCCAGATGTGCGAACGGAATCGCGCCGGCCGCAACCAACGCGGTGACCGGCCACGAAATGTGGCCCAGATAAGCATGAACGATCGTCCCCGGCATCGCCAGGATGCAAGACACAGCCAGGGAGCAAGCAAACGCTTTTTTCATGGGCTGCCTCAGGATATTGGTGTAGCACGGGACCAGGAGGAATCCCCCCGCGTTCGCAAGCAAGCCCGAAACAAAGCCTACCGCCATTGCGACGCTCACCATCCGTACGATCCAATAGGACGGCCTCCGCCCCTCCGGGTTCTCGGCCGCGGCAGTCGCGAGGGACAGGTCTTTCGGGAAAAACAAGAAGGAGATACCGAAGCCAAGAACCAGCACGCCGGTGAGAATGAGAAGGGGGCGGGAACCAACCTGATGAGATAAGAATGAGCCACCAACAATCGCTGGTGTGCCGATTCCAACGCTCCACCAGAAGATTTCCCAATCTATCAACCGAGAGCGCCAATACTCTGTCGATGAGACTACCGTACTCGGGACAGTTGCTGGCAAAGGTGAAGCAACAGCGATAAAACCAGGGAACCCGAGAAGACTGAGCAGAGGCGTCGCAACTGCGCTACCTCCTTTGCCGAAGAGGCCTCCCAAGAAACCTATGACAACTCCCGTCAAAAAGGCGCCAACATATCGCCAAACCAAGTCAGTCTTCTCTCCTTGGACGCAGTGAAACTCGAGGAATTCGTGTTTTCTGGCCGGTGTTGTAGGACCAACTTATTGTGCGTTGCAGAATCTACCGCTTCACCATGTGAATCTCAGTCCCATTCTTGCGGAACTTCACTTCATCCATCAACTGATTGATGAGGAAAATTCCGCGGCCGTGGTTCGAGTAGAGGTTCTCGCCCACAGTGCAGCTGGGAATCGCGCTCGGATCGAATCCCGGACCTGGATCGCGAACAATGATGAGAATGCCGCGCTGTTCGTCGCACGCGACGAGGCATTCAATCACCTTGCTGGGATCTTCCTTTGCTCCGTGAACCACTGCATTGGCCAACGCCTCTTGCAGAGACAATTCGATGGCGTCTTCCTTGCCGTTTACGCACTTCATTTCGCGGACGGCTGCCATCACTTGCTCCACCACCTCGTCTACGGCCTTGCGGTCGGCGGCAAGCGTAACGCGCACGCGCAGGTTCAATTTCTCTGGATCGAAATCGTACTCCGGGAGCTGTTCCTCGGGAGATTCCCCAGTTGGCATCTTTATCGGCTCTTTCGTCCCTACTGCCCCAGGCGTGCGGCTTATTGATTCTAGCGGGAATCAGCCAAAGTCGGCAATGACCGCGGTATTCGCTTCACGCCATAACACAGGCTAATCGTTACTGTGAGGCTCGCCGCGGGGAGTCGTCTCTGAGTCTTGTTCTGCCCGGCGCTCAAACATCCGATGCTCCAGTTGCCGGCGCCAATCGAGTTCTTCCACGAAGCTTCGCGAATCACGCCAGCCTGGCTCTGCTTTGACGTAAAGTTCGAGAAACACTTTCATCCCCAGCATGCGTTCGATCTGTATCCGCGCAGACGTGCCGATCTTCTTCAGCATTCGGCCGCCTTTGCCCACCAGAATTCCCTTTTGTCCGTCGCGCTCGCAATAAATCGTTGCACCGATGCGTGTGAGCCGCTTCCCTTCTTCAAAGTTATCGACAATCACCGTGGTCGCGTAAGGAATCTCCTCGCTGGTGTTCAGCAGCAGCTGCTCACGGATGATTTCCGCGGCCATGAATCGCGCAGGCTGATCTGTGATCTCGTCCTCCGGAAAATACGCTGGACCGGCCGGAAGGGCGGCAAGGATCGTCTTCATCAGATCATCCAGTCCCTTGCGCTTCAGCGCGGAAATCGGAACTACCTCGGCAAAATCGTAGAGCTTGCGGTATTCCTCGATCAGGGGCAGTAGCTTTGATTTCTCGGGGATCAGATCGACCTTGTTCAGTATGAGAAAGGCTCTTGCTTTCGACTGTTTCACTAGATCAAGCGCGAACTGATCGCGCGGATCGAGCTTGTGCGCAACATCCACGATCACCAGCACCAGATCGCAGCCTTCGAGCGCTTCCCGCACTTCAACCATCATCTTGCGTCCCAAAGAGCTGTCGGGTTTGTGTACCCCGGGAGTGTCGATGAGCACAATCTGCCCACCGTCTTTGCCTTTGCGCTTGGGAACGTGGACGACGCCCTGTATGCGATTGCGCGTAGTCTGCGGCTTGGGCGAAATGATCGCCAGTTTCTCGCCGACAAGAGCGTTCAGCAAAGTGGACTTGCCGGCGTTAGGCCGGCCAAGAATGCAGACGAATCCGGAGCGGAATGGCATAGGAGCTACGAGCTACGAGCTTACTCGGTTTTGGATCGTGAAGCCTTGATTCTTCCTGTCAGTAGTCGCTTAAGCAGATGTTTCTATCGAGAGATGTGCCTGCTCGAAGCTCATAGCTCGCGGCTCGCAGCTTCTATATCAACTTCAACTGCCGCGGCTGTACCGCCGTAACTCGTACGCGCTCGACTTTGCGATCGGTTGACTCCAGCACTTCAAATCGAAGGCCGTCTTCCTCCACAAATTCGCCCTTGCGCGGAATTCTTCCGGCAAGCTCGCTGACCAGGCCGGCAATCGTCGCGGAGTCTTTTCCTTCCGGCTTGGTGCCGAACAATTCGTTGAGACGGTCCAGGTCCATGCCTCCCGAAACGATGAAAGCGCGGTCGCCGTCGCGTAAAATTTCAGGCTTGTCGCGCTCGTCGCGGATCTCCCCTACAATCTCCTCCACCAGATCCTCGATCGTGACCAGGCCCGCAACCCCGCCGTATTCGTCGACAACAATCGCCATGCGGATATTCTGCTTCTGCATCTCGCGCAGCAAATCGCTTCCCAGCTTGCTCTCGGGCACAAAATAGACGTCACGGCGCATGATGCTGTCGAGTTTGCGCACATGTGCCTCGCTGTCGGGAACCTGAAGCACGTCCTGGGTGTAAACAACGCCTTTGATGTTGTGGATGGTGCCCTCGTACACAGGCACGCGTGAATAATGCTTGGCCCGCAACATTTCGATAAAGCGCTCCACCGTCAAGTCGATTGGAACCGCAAAAATCGCCGGACGCGGCTTCATCGCCTCGCGGACCGTCTTGCCGCTGAATTCGACGACCGACTGGATGAGGTCCCGATCCCCTTCCTGAATGATGCCCTCTTCTTGACCGGCCTCGATCAGCGCGTCCACGGCTTCCGCGGATGTTTCCGGTTCTTCGGTGGTGTTTTCACGGGTCAGAGTTGCTACCGACTGCAGAAATCCAAGGACGATCGTGACCGGCATGACCAGGTAGATGAGTGCCTTCAAAACCAGCGTCCATCGCTTCAACCACTCACCCTTGGTGCGAGAGAAAAACACGAACGGCAGGAAGCGATTGCACACCATGATGATCAACAGAAGCCCGAATGCCGCCTGCAGAACCTCATAGACACTCCAGTCCGGATATCGAAAGACCAGATAGGCGACCAGAACCGCGATTGCGGCAGTGGTCAGCTGTTCCAAAACAGCCATGGATAGAGCCGCGCGTGCGCGAGAGAATCCCAATCTCGGCTCAATCTTCTGTTCAAAGACGTCGATGTTGTCCTGGAAATCGCGCGACAGGAATTTGCCGGCTTCCTGATACACCCGGTCCACGTAGGAAACCAGAGTCAGAAGTCCCACGAGGAGGATCAGCACAAACACAACAGAAAGGATCATGCCTTCCTCCGCAGGCCCCTCAACCGCGATCGACTGTAGGATTTCGCAGGCTCGTGCTCGTCTGGCTCGCGGCGTTCGGTCAGCGATGAGGGAAGACCGAGCTTCCGGCGTAGGCTGGCTTCCTTGCGCGCCATTTCTCCATTATCGCGCTCGTGGTCCAAGCCCGCCAAATGCAGAATCCCGTGCAGCGCCAGAACCTTCACTTCGAGAGCTGCCGGGTGCCCAAGCCCTGCGGCGTTTTCGCGGGCGATGTCCGCGGAGATGGCGATCTCGCCGGCGAACGCGCGTTTATCCTCCCCGTTGAAATCCGCGGGAAACGACAAGACATCCGTGGTCTTGTTCTTCTCTCGAAATCGAAAGTTCAACGCACGCATCGCCGCGCTGCTGGTAAGCAGGATGTTTACTCTTGCTGAAAGCCCGACAGCTCGCCGTGCGCGCAGCGTGAAACGCTCCAGCGACTTTGCGCTCAATCCCGGGACTTTCTTTTCAAGAATGATCAAACCGGCAACCTCTTCATCGTTGCCCTGAAACACAACAGGAGGGCCGATGCCGCTGCCCTCCCGCTACTGGTTGTGCATTACTGCCTTGTTTCGGACGACGAACCCTTCTCCTGCTCCGCAGGATTGGCCGCTCTTTCCGAGACATTCGGCTCGGCAGTCTTGGCTTCCCCAAGCAGAAGCATCTGTTCGGCGATCCGCGTTTTGTGCTCGTCGTAGGCTCGGACGATGCGCTGCACCAGGTGATGCCGCACCACGTCGCTTTCGTCGAAGTGCACGAACGCCAAGCCGTTCACGTTCTTCAGTACATCAATCGCTTCGAGCAGACCGCTGCGGCGGGCGTTGGGCAGATCGATTTGCGTCACGTCGCCGGTGATCACCGCTTTCGAATTGAATCCGAGCCGCGTCACGAACATCTTCATCTGCTCAGAAGTCGTATTCTGCGCCTCGTCGAGGATGACGAACGAGTCGTTCAATGTGCGCCCGCGCATGAAGGCAATGGGCGCAATCTCAATGACATTCTTCTCCAGATAGCGATCGACCTTCTCCGGATCGAGCATGTCGTACAACGCGTCATACAGCGGACGCAGGTACGGATCGATCTTGTCTTGCAAAGTTCCCGGCAGGAATCCGAGACGCTCTCCCGCTTCCACCGCCGGACGCGCCAGAATGATGCGATTGACTCGCTTGGCCAGCAGCGCTGAGATCGCCATGGCCACGGCAAGATAGGTCTTCCCCGTCCCCGCCGGGCCGATGCCAAAGACCATGTCGTGCTTCTCGATGGCTTCGAGATAGCGGCGCTGGTTGCTGCTCTTGGGCTGAACCGTCCGGCGGCCGAAGGACCGTTGCTTCCCGGCGTCAGCCAGGCCACGCAGGGTCGAATTGGGATCGGACGTCAGCACACGCAGCATGCTGTTCAGATCGCCATTATTGAATGCGTAGCCGGAGCGTTGCAGGCTCTCATAATCGGTAAACACCTGCTCGGCGCGAGCCACATCGCGTGCCGCGCCTTCGATCTCGATGGAGTTCGAGCGAAGATTGATGGTGACGTTCAGGCCATCTTCCAGGAGTCGCACATTCTCGTCCCGGGTGCCGAACAGGGTCTCGATGTTGGGACTAATCCCGATGCTTTTCTTCATGCTTGTGCTTTACGTGGGGGTGCCTCCACGGGCTGGAACGCGGGATTCGAGCTGAATTCGGAATCCGGCGAAAGCGGGAGACACCAATACCTGCTCATCGACAAAGCAAGGTTTTGCTTGGAGACGGGATCAGTCGAACTGCGCATGCCCAGTGGGCAGGTCACTACCATTAAGTAGAAGCGTACCCCGGGAATCCGAGCGAGTCAATGGGAACAAACCCTAAGCCGTAGCCGAGGCGACATCTCGCGCAGCAGCCGGTACCGCCCGGGTGCGGGCCCACTCGCGGAGGGCGGCGATCTCCTCGGCCCGGGTTATCGAAAGGGGCACGGTCTGCGCCAAGGCATCGATCAGGGACTGCGTCGTCACCTGCTTCTTCTCGGAATAAGCCGCGTAGAGTGCGCCTTGGACGGCTGCGTCGATCTCGGCTCCCGAATAGCCTTTTGCGGCAGCGGCAATTTTCTCCAGATCAAATTCTGCGGGATTTCTCTTCCGCTTCGCGAGTTGGATGGAGAAGATCTGCCGGCGCTCGGCCTGATTCGGCAGATCGACAAAGAACAATTCATCGAAACGCCCCTTGCGAATCAGTTCGGGAGGCAGGACTGTGACGTTATTGCACGTCGCGGCGACAAAAACCGCTGCCTTGCGGTCCTGCATCCATGAGAGGAAAGAAGCGAGCAGTCTGGATGAAACTCCCGCGTCGGCCGATGCCGAATCCGGTCCACTCCCGGCAAAGACCTTTTCCAACTCATCAATCCAGAGCACGCACGGGGCGAGACCTTCCGCGACCTGAAAGACCTTGCGAATGCGCTTCTCAGTCTCACCGATGTACTTGTCGTAGACGGCCGATGTATCGAACTTCACCAGCGGCAGTTTCCATTCACCTGCGACGGCCCGCGCGCAAAGCGACTTTCCGCAGCCCTGCACCCCGAGGATGATCACTCCGTGCGGAGGCTCCAGGCCAAATTCGCGGGCAGAATCCTCCCATGCTCCGCGGCGCTGCGCCAGCCAGTGCTTGAGGTTTTCGAGCCCGCCCACGTTCGCCATGCTGTCAGACGCCTCCACGAACTCCACCATCTCCGACCGCTTCAAGAGCGCTTTCTTAGCTTCCAGAACGTCGGTGACGATTTCAGGGCACAATGCATACCGCGTCACCAGGGCTTGTGAAATCGCTCGATCCGCTTCTTCCTCCGTGAGGCCGCGCAAATTCTCGGCCACAACGTCGAGTCCCTGGTTGTCGAGCTTCCTCTGCAAGGTATGCGTCTTGGCAACTCGAACCAGGGTTTCGTCGATGATCTGCCGCAGCCGCTGACGGTCAGGCAGTGGGAGTTCGAAGAACTCCACCAGGCTGCGCAGCTCTGGGGGAATTTCGATCTTAGGAGCGGTGAGAACGATCGTCTTTCTATTCGTCGCGAATCTTTGCCCCACATCGCGCAAGCGCCGAATCACGACTGGATCATCCATATGCCGGTGCAGATCTTTGAGGATGAAGGCCGCCTCGATCGAGATACCTTCCAGATTAGCCAACATCGCCGCCGGCTCACGGCTGTTGTAGAGTGCCTTGGCGTTCTGTTCGAGGGAATCCTGACCGCCATGAGGAGCAAAGTCATAGCTGCCGCCGGTGATGACCTCTCCTACACTGCTGCCGCAGCGTAGAAGCCCGGTGGCCACGCTCCATTCGAATGCAGCCAGGTTCAAGGCGGCACAGGCGGCACGCACCATGCGAACGGCGCGGACCTCCTCGACCGTTTCCATGACGATGATGGGCGTCGAGGAATCGATCAGCACCTTGAGCCGCTGCAGCGCGTAGGTTTTCTGAGGTTCGGCCATCCGAGGTTCGGCCATCCGATTGACCAGCTGTGAGTTGCTCCCCTATAATAAGAAATTCGGACCCACCCGAATATCTCTCTGAAGACACGAAGGTAACGAACCACACATGGCAAACCATCTTTCGGCGCAGAAGCGCGCCCGCCAAACCGACCGCCGCACCACGCGCAATCGCGCCAACACTTCCAGCCTGCGTACCCAGTTGCGCGACATGCGCGAGGCCATCGCCAAGGGCGACAAAGCAGCCGCCGAGCAGATTTACCGCACGACTGTATCTGCCCTCGACAAGGCCATCCAGAAGGGCACGCTGCATGAGAACACCGCGTCGCGCTACAAATCCCGGCTGGGCAAGCACGTCACGGCGATGAAGTAGGCGGAGGCGCTCAGCCCGGCCGCTTATCAGCAAGATCAGGCGGAAGCCGTTCACGGCTCCTGCCTTTTATTTTGGTCCCAATTCGAACTTCACCCTGAGCAGAGGTTGTTCGTCACTAGGCGCACAGGTTTGTGCTGTGGAACATGCGCCGGAAGCGCGGTTGCTCGCCCGAAACTTAGGCACAACCAGGCGGAATAGCTTATAATCAGCTTTAGGGGCGGATACGACCTTCTCCTCTTTCAGGTCTTCTGAGCTAAGCCAGTCTATCTGAAGCTCCTCCACACCTTAGGCCCTTAAGCGAGTGCTTCGAGCCCCACGCGTGTACGTCGGAAACGTTCGTCCCGGTGGACCGGAACTCGCCAAGAAGGAGCGCATCCATGTACGCAATTGATATCACCTTCGGTCTGTTTATCGTGCTCTTCACGATCCTGCTGCTCCGATGGATCCGCAAGCCGAGCCTACAGTTCAGCGGGGTTCGGTCACAACGGATGTGTCCATCGTGCGGATTGATCACATCCCGCCTCATTTCTCATTGCCAAGAGTGTGGCAAGACCTTTACTACGGTGGAGTAGTCGGTTTCACAGAAATGATCCCTTAAGGACAAAATGAAAAATATCAAGTTCGTTGTGAAAGTGAACCGAGGGGGCGCACGCGGACCCGCCTATGTGCAGAGTATTGATCGCACTCCCCTCCAGATGACAACCAACCGCAAGCTGGCCTTGCTGATGGGCAGATTCACTGCCGAAGACGCCATCAAATCTCTCGAGAACTCCCGCTGCAGCCCGGAACTGGTGTCCGTTCAGGTTAGCGCCTAGCCTCCGCGCTGAGGATGGGTTAGTCAATGCTTGCCAAGTGCGCGAATCCGTCGTGCTCGGCCTCGTTTCGTCATCTCGCAGACGGAAGACTCTTTCGCTTGGAAACAGAGCCACGTTTTCCGTTGCCCAACTCCAGGGAGACGGAATATTTCTGGCTATGTGAGGCCTGCTCGGCGGAGACGACAGTGCGTCTGACCTTGGACGGGCAGGTGGTGGCAACCGAGTTGTCAAGCCTGCTTTGCAACGGCCCCTACGTCGCGCTGAACGCTGTAGACCGTGAGCGCGGGGCATTCCTGCGCAGCATCAGCTTCCTTCCCAGAACCCATCCCAAGGGAACCTAGGGATCCTTAGGATCCTTCCCGAAACATCCTGTCACAGACTTTGGAAATAGACTTCGGAGAAACGGACCAGAGAGCCGAGGCAGTATCCGGTCTCCCTGCACCGCCTCGCTTCGGCACCTCCACTCTTCCAGGGCCACCGTTATTCAACGCATTGAAGGTACGACACAGACTCCGTGGGATTAGAATCGGGCGGGAGGTTTACAGGACATGTCAGAGGATCGGGAACCGAAGAACATCTCGCGGCGGAATTTCATGGTGCGCACTGCCATGGGTGGTGCGGGGCTGGTCATTGCGAATGAAATTCTGAGCGAGAACCTTCAAGCTGTGGCACCGAAAACGGCGAACGCCACGATGATCGGAGTTCCGTTTGATGCTCACGAACGCGTCCGGCTCGGCATCATCGGAGTCGGTGGACGCGGAACGAGTTTACTGCGGGACTTGCTGGCAGTTGAGGGTGTGGAAGTAAAGGCCATCTGCGACCTGGTGCCCGAAAAGGTGGAACACGCGCAGAAGGCGGTGACTGATGCCGGACAGCCCAAGCCCGCCGGTTTCAGCAATGGTGACCATGACTTCAAGAATCTGAATCAGCTCGACCTCGACATTGTCTACCTCGCAACTCCTTGGAACTGGCATGTTCCGATGGCCGTCGACACGATGAAGAACGGCAAGCATGCGGCCGTGGAGGTTCCGGCCGCTACCACGTTGCAGGAATGCTGGGACCTGGTGAATACTTCCGAAGCTACCCGCAAGCACTGCGTGATTCTCGAGAATTGTTGCTACGGATCGTCAGAACTGACGGTGCTGGGGATGGTGCGAGACGGGGTCTTCGGCGAGATCACTCATGGTGAAGCTGCCTATCTCCACGATCTGCGCGGCATTGTGACAGCGGACGAAGGCGAGGGCTTGTGGCGACGGGTACCGCACATGCAGCGCAACGGAAATCTATATCCGACGCACGGACTCGGTCCCGTGGCGCATTACATGGACATCCATCGCGGCGACCGCTTCGACTATATGGTGTCGGTGAGCTCAGCCGAAAAGTCTTTGGGCGCGTATGTGAAATCGAAGTTTCCGGAGGGAGATCCGAAGCGCGCCGAGAAGTACATTTGCGGGGATATGAACACCAGCATCATCAGGACGGTGAAGGGACGGACAATTCTTCTGCAGCATGACGTTGTGAATCCGCGGCCTTACAGCCGCCTCAACATGATTCAGGGTACAAAGGGCCTGTTCGCTGACTATCCGCCGCGTGTTTTTGTGGATGGGCAAAAGGACGAGGATTGGCAGAAGATTGACGAGTTTAAAGAGAAATACGAGCATCCGCTGTGGAAAAACAATGGAGAGATGGCGCGCAAGACCGGTGGCCACGGCGGCATGGACTACATTATGAATTTCCGGCTGATGGACTGCCTGAAGCGGGGTTTGCCGCCTGATATCGATGTCTACGATGCGGCGGCGTGGAGTGCCCCGACTCCGCTGAGCGAGACATCGGTTGCGCAAAGCGGAGCGTCGCAGAAGTTCCCGGATTTTACGCGTGGCCAGTGGAAGGCCAGATCAGGCTCGGGGTTTGCGGCTTAAGTAAAAATCCCCACTTCTCCCAACTTCAGGAAGAAAGTGGGGCACCTAAGGCGCGGGAGTCTTCATGAGTACGCAGGTCGAAAGTCCTCAGGAAGCAGTGGTGATTCAAGAACCTGTCGCAAAAGCGGAGGGCACCAGCCGCTTGCTCTCGCTGGATGCGTTCCGCGGCACAATCATGCTGCTGATGCTCAACGAGGCTACTCGTTTGCCGCTGGTGGCGCGATCATTTCCGCATAGCGCCATCTGGGCCGCAATCGCGTTCAACACCGAGCACGTGGACTGGCAGGGATGCTCGCTGCATGATCTGATCCAGCCGGGGTTTTCCTTTCTGGTGGGCGCTGCCCTGCCGTTCTCGATCGCCAGCCGTCGGGCGAAAGGACAGACCTTTTGGCAGTTGCTGGGCCACGCCGCCTGGCGGGCGTTTTTGCTAATTGCTCTCGGTATCTTTTTACGATCCATTCATCATTCACAAACCTATTTCACGTTTGAAGACACGCTGACGCAAATCGGGCTTGGCTACGTATTCCTGTTTTTGCTGGGATTCACCCGGGTACGCACGCAGGTCGTCGTAATGCTGCTGATCTTGATTTTATTTTGGGGGGCGTTCGCGCTGTATCCCGCGCCTGGTCCGAACTTTGACTATGCACGAGTCGGCGTTCCGCCAAACTGGGGTCACAACTACACCGGCTTTTTATCGCACTTCAACAAGAATTCGAATCTGTCGTGGGCCTTCGATGTTTGGTTCCTGAATCTTTTCCCGCGCGAAGAGCCGTTTCTCTTCAATGAAGGAGGTTGGTCCACGCTGAGTTTTATTCCAACATTGGCGACGATGATCCTTGGACTCCTGACGGGAGAATGGCTCAAGAGTAAGAAAACCAAAGAAGAGAAGCTGCGCGGGCTGGTGATCGGGGGAATCGGTTTAGTGCTGCTTGGATTGCTGTGTCAGTGGGCCGGGATTTGCCCAATCGTGAAACGGGTGTGGACGTCGTCGTACACGCTGTATAGCGGAGGCCTGGTCGTGCTCATGCTGGCATGCTTCTACGCACTGATCGAATGGAAGGGTTGGCGGCGCTGGGCGTTCCCGCTGATTGTGGTGGGGATGAACTCGATTGCGATTTATGTCATGAGTTGGACGATGCAGGGCTTCTTCCGCGAGGCCCTGGAACGGCATTTGGGAGGAGTGCTGGCTGGAATTGCGGGGCCAACATTTCTGCCGGTCGCGTACGGCCTTGGGATCATGCTGGCCTTCTGGATCATCCTGTTTTGGATGTATCGGCGCAAGATTTTCCTTAGGATCTAATTCTTTTTTGGTGTATTCAGTTCTTTCCAGAAGCATCCAAGGTGCTTTGATACCATCTTGCCGGGCTGTTTTGGGAGGGCCGATTGACTGAGAACAGACACGAATCGCAGTCTGCTGTCGGCGTACAAGGCAGTTTGCATTTACGGGTGCTGGGCATTGTGTTGGCCGGGGGCAAAGGAACCCGGCTCTATCCGCTCACACGCGAGCGCGCCAAGCCCGCAGTACCCTTCGGTGGAAAATACCGGATCATCGATTTCGTCCTGAGCAACTTCGTCAACTCCGGGATCCACTCGATCTATGTGCTGACGCAGTTTCGCAGCCAATCATTATTGCAACATTTAAGCGAGGGATGGCAATTCGGCGGATTATTGAAGAGCCACTTCATCACCAATGTCCCGGCGCAGATGCGTTCGGAAACGGAATCGTGGTACCAGGGAACAGCGGACGCAATCTTTCAGAACATCAATCTGGTAGAGCAATCCGACCCGCACCTGGTGGCCATCTTTGGCGGTGATCACATCTATCGTATGAATGTCGCCAGCATGATTGACTTCCATATGGCAAAGCAGGCCGAGGTCAGCGTCGCAGCCATTCCGGCTCCGCGACATCATGCGGTGGAGTTCGGAGTGATCGAGGCGGGCGCCGACGGACGCGTCATGGGGTTCCACGAGAAAAATCCGAACGCGCCCACCATGCCCGGCGATTCGACCCGGGTCTATGCCTCGATGGGCAACTACATATTCTCGACCCGCACGCTGCTCGATCTGATCAATGAGGATGCGAAGGACCCCAAGAGTCATCACGATTTTGGCAAAGATATTTTGCCAAGGCTTGCCGGGAAGGCTCCCATTTACGCTTACAACTTTGAGACCAACCGTATTCCGGGCGAGGTTGGGGACTCCATTCCCTATTGGCGCGACGTGGGAACCATCGACGCCTATTACGAAGCCAACATGGACTTGAATCACGTCAAGCCCGATCTAAACCTTTACAATCGCGAGTGGCCGGTACGGAGCACCAGCTATCCCGATCCTCCCGCAAAGTTCGTGTTCGACGAAAATGGACGTCGCGGCGAGGCGCTCGACAGCATAGTCTCGGGAGGATGCATTCTCTCCGGGGGCTTGGCGCGGAAGTCCGTTCTGGGGCGCGGCGTGCGTGTGCATACCGGCGCATCGGTCGAAGGCTGTGTGATTATGGATAACTGCGACATCGGACGCCACGCCAGGGTGCGGCACGCTATCCTCGACAAGAACGTTCGAATCCCGGCGAACACCGAAGTAGGTTACGATCTCGAAGCTGACAAGGCGCGCGGATGGCATGTGACCGACTCTGGGATCGTCGTCATTGGACGAGAGCACAGTCCGGTACCGATGGCAGCGATGTTCGCCTGAGCCTCGTCGTCCCTCCAGCGGTTGGCCCATTCAAGCCCGGTTTTGGCTTGAGTGGGGCAGTTCGCCGGATGGCCCACCAGCCGAGATTGCGGAGGAGAGCTTGTAGTTTTTTCAGAGAAGAATCCCGAATCGCTTGCGAAGAGTGGAATTCCATTCCTCTTCTGACGAAAGGCGTTGCTCTTCCCGCTCGCCTTTGCTCGTCGTGATCAGTTTCATCTCCGACAACGTGATTCGGCCGTCGGGAGTGGCACGGCTACAAAGGCGGTTCTGCGTGAACGATGATTCGGGCGAGGTTTGATGGTAACGGCACATCGCGGCAAACTCTGCGAGACGCCGCGGTTCGAGAGAGAACGAGTACTGCGGCTTCCAGTTGCCATCCGGCAGAGATTTCTCCATTCGGAGGCGTTCGGCTTGCGCATGGAGTCGATACGTTCCGGTCGGGTCTAGTTGATCTCTCCCTGCCTCTAGCCGAAGCGGCTCCAGAAAAGACTCGCCGAATCCGACGTCCGCCAGCCAGGGTTCTTCCAGATCGACGCGGAGCGTCAGATGATCAAACTCCGGTCCCTCGCCGCCATTCGCTCGCGCAACACGAGCCGAGAGCAGTGTCACCTGGAACCCCAGAGCGCGCAACAATGCGGCGAAAGCGCCGTTAAGTTCATAGCAAAATCCGCCGCGGCGAAGGACGACGACTTTGTTCAAAATTGCCACTTCGTCGACCGTGATTTTTCGGCCAAGATGAATATCGAGATTCTCGAACGGTATTGCCACCAGATGCGCGCGGTGGAGGGCGCGCAAAGTCTCAGCGTTTGCTTCCGTCGGACCGGCGTATTGGATACGAGCCAGATACGCGGGAGTGTCGACCATGGTTTGTATCCTGATGCACCCTGATCACCCTTCGGATCAATTGCCCGGGCTCCAATGCGATTCGATCCTGGGCGGATGCAACAACGTTTGCATCACGACGCAGTATTGTTCCGTTTTCTCCTGCAGTGCGCGGAGCTGATCTGGAGTGGCGTCTGGCGCATCGAGATCAAATTGTAGACGAATGGCTTCGAAGCCCACGGGTACATCCTTGGAGATCCCCAATGTTCCTTGCAGATCCATGTCGCCGCTAACAGTGACTTCGATGCTGCGAGTTGGCACACCCATGGCCGTCGCCACCAACTGACATGTGAGTTGAGCGCAGGCCGCGAGCGCTCCAATGAGCAGATCGCCGGAGCACGCGGCTGTGCCCGTTCCACCGACTCCCTTGTGCGCCTCGGCCTGATAGATCGCTCGACCGATATCGACCGAGCACGACAACGGCGTCGCCGTCTCGCTTCCCTTCGCCGTCAACGTGATTCGAGAGCTTGACGGTTCACGGCGATACTGTTCTTTCAACGGCTTCTGTAGCGATCTGATATCCACGATTCCCCCCACTTTAAGTCTATTTGATCAATCCAACGAGACAAAGCGCTGACAGGACCTCGCTACTCAATCCTGTCGTGCTTCGCCAGGTTGTGCTTGAAACAAAGGATCTGAATGTTCAGATAGGAGACGATATCGCCTTGACTTAACATCAATGCGCGGAAACCTGTCTAGCGCGGGAGTATATCTCAGCTCAGGCCAGACTCTGCGATTGCGAATGACTCCTTACACCGGCAGTTGTTCCTGCATCCAGCCGGGAGTTTCCAATTTCGGGTCAGTAGTCAGATCGATCACCAACCGCTCCAGCACCATGCGTTTGCTCACTGGATTTGAGCGCAGAGCCAGATCTGCTTTCGCTACCAATCGGATCGCACGCGTAAGTTCCCGGCGATTCTTGTAGCGGCGCGCTTGTTTGATGAGGTCGTCGGCAGCGAAGGGTGGAACGCGAAATCCCTGCCACAACGCGGCCCACAACATCCGCTGATCGCGCACGTTGCGTTCGACAATCACGAGCATCTGGCGGAAGGTCTTTGCCAGCATGTAGATGTGTCCAATAGCGGCCTCTTCCCCTTCGCCGGAGAGCAGAATCGCATCGAGCACCTCCAGTGCCCGCACCCGGTCTTTGCTCGAGATCGCATCGGTCAATTCATACAGTGAGCGCTGCTTGGCCGCGAGGACCATGGTCTCGACGTCGCCGAGCGTGATGCGTTTCTTCTCGCCAACGTAGAGAATCAGCTTCTCGAGTTCGTTCGAGATCGTCATCATGTCACCGCCGAGCGCGTCCACCAATTCGCGTGCCCCGTCGGCCTCGATCTTCACTCCGCGGCCGGTGCAGTAGTCCGTAATCCATCGCACCGCATCGCCTTCTTCCACCCGCGCCAGTTCCACGATGCCGCAGTACTGGCCCAGGGTGTCGCGGATGCGCTGGTAGCGTTCCTTGTCCTGCATCTCCATCTTGCGGACGTCAGCGGGAATGCTGATGTGGTCGGCGACGAAAACGACGAGCGCGTCGGGATTGGGATTCTTGCAGTACTCCTCGATCGCGGCCAGCCTTTCTTCGTTGGAGCCGCGGCCAAAAAGATTCTTCACGCCGCGCACGAAGAGCACCTGAAACGGAGCCATCAGCGAAGGCGTGCGTGCGCGGTCGAGAACCTCGGCCAGATCCGTTTCCGCAAGATCGAATTCGAAGAATCCGAAATCCCGCAGGTCGGCGGGAACCAGGTGTTCGAGGATGGCATCACGAAAACGCTTCCGGAAGAAAGCCTCGTCGCCCACGAACACATATGCTGGACGCATTTTGCGCGATTGAAGCTCGCTCACAAAACGATCGGCTTGGGCGAAAGCGCGCATTAGGATTCGGTTCCTGCCAGCCTGGTCGACGTACCCATCGCCTTCGACTTTAGCAAAGAGTAGCTTGTTCGCATAGTAGCGTGCTCGTACTCACGATGGCTGTGGAGCTGCGCTCGACGGACAGCCGATGGCGACCGTCCCCACAAAACCTACAGCTTGGCTAAGAACTGCATCATTTCCGGTGAGCCCCAGTTGATGGGCCCCACGACCTTCCGGCGCAGCACGCCCTGCCGGTCGATGATGTAGCTTTCCGGCCAACCGGACGTGCCGTACATGCCGGCGACTTTCTGCTCGGGATCGCGCACCGTCACAAAATTCACGCCGCGCTGTTTGAGGAAGCGGTGATACGCGTCGTCGTCGACATCGATACTCACACCAAGTACCACCACCCCACGCGATCGCAACTGGTTCTGCATATCCATCATCGATGGCAGCTCTTGCATGCACGGCGGGCACCAGGTCGCCCAGAAATTCAACACCACGACCTGGCCGCGGAACTGGTTCAGGCTTACCTGATGATCGGAATCCCGCACACTAAATTCTTTCGCCGCGGCGCCCACGTGCTGCGGTCGCGAGCCGGTATAACACGCTGCAGTCACCACGATCACGAACGCCGCCAAAAGATAGAGCCTCTTCACTCTAGAAGCCCTCCAGGATGTTAGAGACCAGGGTACGGGCAAAATCCTGCGAGAGCCGCCGGAATGCCGGTGTGTCTTCCTCGAAAAAGCTGGAGAGGTCCTGGGAAACTTCGTACTGCTCGCGAAACAGATACGCCGCATTCTGGTAGAGCACTTTACCGCGGCGATCCGTCAGCTGGACTCGCATGCTCACCACCACGAGCACGCTGGCAGCCCGTCCCGTCGCCGTGTCGTATGTAAGAGGAGTGGCCGCCGTCGACAGAACCGTCCCGGTCAGTGTGGCGTCAGGGTCGTCAGCCGCATCATTCTGAATACGGTAATGTGTGCGGGTGTTGAATTCGCGCACGACCGACGAAGTCAGCATCTGCTCGATGTGGTAAGTGAGCGTCTCATTCTTGAACGCCGGAATCGCGATCGTCTTGACGTTCTGCGGAATCTGGACCGAGTGCCCAGCGGTGTGATATCCACATCCCAGGTTGCCGAGGACCGTGAGCAGCGCGACGGCCCTCCACTTCATTGAATCTTCCCTGTCGGGCGCGTCGCCATCATGCTCTCGGCACATTCCACGGCGGTAACAGCCGAAATGCGAAGATTGTCGCCCGCGGCCCAGAGCCACACGCCCTTTGGCTGCAAGGGATCAGGTTTCAACCACAACTGGATATCCGACTGCCCGGCGGAACTCACGTTGCTGGGAGTATCCTCGTCGCTGCCTGTGACCACCACGTGGTCCCCAGCTAAGGCACGCGATAACTCAGCCACATCCACCGCAGCTTCCGTCTCCAAAAAGAGGGCGAGGGCATGCCCGTGAAAAACTGGTGCTTGCAGCAGCATCAGAGAAGGATGGGGAGCGTCGGCGCCGGCAATCAACCGGTAGTGACGAAGCACCCGACTCTCGACGGAATCGAGCGAGGGATGCGATTTTTGGCCATACCGCGCAACCAGATTGAAAGCCACCTGGGCATCGAAGACTTCTTTGGGCAACGGCTGAAACGAAAGCAGATTCACGGTCTGCTGGTGCAGTTCATCCATTCCCCGCTGCCCGTGCTCGGAAGCAGGCTCGAACATGGTAGCCACCACCCGTCGGATCACACCCGCCTTCCGCGCGCGCAGCAACAGCAATGCCAGCACGACCGCAACGGGGTGCGCTGTCACGCAGGGTCCCGGCTGCAATTCCGGCGGCGCCACCTGGCCTCGCTCGCGTTCGATCCAGAGGGAGCGCACCGTCGCTCCCGGCTGATCTTCCAACACCGCCGACAAGTCAATGATCGCGCTGCCGGCGTCGCGGGCATCTCTCCAACTGCGACGCGTGCTTTCCTGATCGGAAGCAAAGAAAGTGAAGTCCACGTGTTCGAACTGCTCGGCGCGGACGCGCTGGATGAAGCTGATCTCGTCGCCCATCGCCTCCAGCTGCCCAAGCGACTCGTCGTCGTCGAGCAGGCGAATATCGGCGGCCGGGAAGTTGCGCTCGTTCAGCAACTCGGCGAGTTCCTTGCCCTTCAACGAAGCCGCTCCAACAATCGCGGCACGGTACAGCTTGCCGCGCGAAGCTAAACCGGTCGACGCCGGACTGGGTTTGAGGAAATCGTTCATGAGGTTTGCGAGGCTTCCTTGTAGGACGGAGGAGGCGGACCAGAGCGGCGGCGGAAAATCCACTGCAAGCGCCAGAAAACTCCTGAGATCATGTAAAGTAACGCGATTGCGAATAGCACTTTGCGTGAAAAGAAAAAGATCAAGGCAAACAAGGCTGCCAAAAGAACGATCAAACGGAACGGATGGCGCGAGCGGAAATCAATATCCTTGAAACTGTAGAAGCGCCACGTGCTCACCATCAGATAACCCACCGTGGTGACCATCGCGGACCACGCGAGAGCTGTATACGAGGACACCAGCGGATCACCCTCCGCGAAGTGGACGACCGCGGCAATCACGCCCGCACCCGCAGGAATCGGCATTCCCACGAAGTACTTCTTCCCCGGCCGTCCGGGATTCGAAGGTTGCGGATTCGACGTAATGTTGAAGCGCGCCAGGCGGCTCGCGCCGGCGATCAGGAAGAGGAAGCTGGCGATGGCGCCCAGTTGCGTCAGCTTGATATGCCACTGTCCCTGGGTCAGCAGCACCGGAGGCATTAGATGGAAACCCCAGGTCCATGCCAGCATTGCGGGCGCAACGCCGAACGTAATTGCATCCGCCAAAGAGTCGAGCTCGCGACCAAAATCGCTGGTGGTTCCAGTCATACGCGCGATACGCCCGTCGAGTCCGTCGAACAAAACCGCGAAGCCGATCGCTATGGCGGCGTTGTCGAGGTGCGCGAAGTCCGTGACAGTAGCGTGCATCACCTCGAGAATGGCGTAATAGCCGAGCGCCATGTTGGCTGTGGTGAACAGCGACGGAATGATGTACATTCCCTTGCTCAACCTGCGCCTGCGCTGCGGGAGAAGTGGATCCATCAGTGCGCCCTTTCAGCCGATGCGCTTCCCGCCGCCGTCAGAGCGGGCTGCTGCCGTATGTAGGCCACGATGCTGGCTCCGCCTTTAACCCGATCGCCCACTTTTACGTTCACGCGGGCCCCTGCATCGAACAACACGTCGGTGCGCGATCCGAACTTGATCAACCCCACTCGCTGGCCGCGAACCAGCCGATCTCCTACTTTTGGGTGGAACACGATACGCCGCGCTAGTAGCCCGGCGATCTGCTTGAAGACCACGATCTGCCCGTCACCTTCGACAGTCACGATGTTCTGCTCATTCAGGTCCGCACAATCCGGACTGCGCGCATCGAGAAACTTTCCATGCTGGTATCGGATGTCTCGCACCACCCCGGTGACCGGCGACCGGTTCACATGCACGTCGAACACGCTGAGGAAAATGCTTACGCGAAGGCGCTTCTCTTGACCCACAACCACGGTAGAGATGTCTGTAACCCTCCCGTCCGCCGGAGAAACCAGGGCGTCGGGTTCCTGAGGAATGGCCCTTTCCGGATCTCGAAAGAACCACAGGAAGAAACACGCCAAAAGAATGGGAAGAATCGCCCACGCGGGGCGAGTCAGCCAGCCAAGCACTATGCCGGCCCCGATGAGGGCCAGCCCGTAATAGTAACCATCACAAACCATGGGGGATAGTTCTAATTATATCCGCTGACGCGAGCGGATTAAATTCGCGTCCAAGCGTAAGTATAAATAAAAAAAGGCGCTTCATCGCGCCGGGCGGTAGATATATGAATCCGGCGGCGGTTACACCGCCGGATAATTTGGCCAAAATGACTATGCTACGTTGACGCCGTACTGCTGCCGATACTCGCGCTCGATCGATTCCATCTGATCTTTGAGGCGAAGTTTCAGCTTTTTCAAGCGCACTTCTTCCAGTTTTTCGTCTTCGCTGAGATAGCGTTTTTGGGTGAGTGTTTCGAGACGTTGCGCGTACTGCGTGTGCTCTTGAGCCAGCCGGCGAAATTCATCGTGGTTGGTCAGGAGTTGGTCTTTCGGAGTCAGCATCCAGGCAGACCTCCAAAGCTTGATATGAGGTCACGTTAACACAGCTGTAACATGCCGGACAATGCCAAAAAAGTTGGGCAGTCTCAACCTGAGAACGCCTCAAACAAGAATTTTGCTATACAAAACCGCGTCTTCGCGGGGGTCGGTGTAATAGGTCTTCCGGCGCCCGTTTTCCTTGAATCCGAGCTCCTCGTAAAGCCGTCGCGCTGCTGTATTCGACTCCCGCACTTCGAGAAGAACCGCGTCACTGTTGGTCCGCCGTGCTTGAACCAGCAAAGTGTCCATCAGCTTCTTCCCGATTCCGGTCCGGCGGACCTCACGAGCCACGACGATGTTCTCGAGTTCCCATTCAGGCGGCGAATGCCGGGCAACGAGAAATCCGGCGAGGGCAGACGACCCATCTTCCTGCGTTACAAGAGCCAGCCTTTTGGGAGATTCAGGCATGGCTGCGAGAAGATCAAC
Organism: uncultured Acidobacteriota bacterium; assembly: GCA_963836945.1. Taxonomy (GTDB): domain Bacteria; phylum Acidobacteriota; class Terriglobia; order Terriglobales; family Acidobacteriaceae; genus Sulfotelmatobacter. The sequence continues at coordinate 295,997 of CAWILL010000006.1, read as the reverse complement.
GTATTGCTGCTCCGTCCAGTGGGTGGTCGTCGGGGATTGCCGCTCGAGGCGAATCATCTCAGCAGCATCTTGGATCGTCGCCTTGCGTACGAGATAGGCCAATCGGTTTCCCGTAGAGTGTGCCTAAAGCTAGGAACTGGAAGCTGGGTTCCCAAAAATCTCCGCGTCCGAACGCCGCACGTAGTTCGCCTCCAGATGTTCGGGCGAGACGGTTTCACCAGCTCTGAGTTTGTTCCAACCCATACTGGCGATTTTGGCGGATCGTGGCCGCTCCACATCATCCCAAATGGCGTGTTCTCGGGAGGCCCCCAATCTCTCTCTAAGGGCATCCGCAATTGCACGATCGGGTGTCCTAATCCATTGCAATGCGCCCGATTCAACCAACGCCGCGAGAGACCGCATATCGAGCAGCGACTCTGCAACGCATTTGAATGAATGGCTCGCTTTCGAGGCGACGACTATTTCGTACTGACCGACGAAGGCCTCTTTCCGGCCAGCATCAAGAGCAACCGCGTAGCGCAATGTGACCGGTCGGACCGAATCATTGCCAGCGGCAATCATGTGACCGTATCGCGCCAGAACCTCAAGCAGAGAAACGGACACGATCGGCTTCTGGAGTATTTCCGCCAACCCCTTGACGGCCGCCAAACCGACTCGCAAGCCAGTGAATGATCCCGGGCCTGAAACCACAATGAATGCGCCAATTTCCGTTTTGCGGAATCCGTGTTTTTTCAGCAGAGTATCAATCTGTGGGACCAGTTGCGCGGAAAAGGTTCCACCGGCGAGTGCGACCTCTTCGATCACTTCAACCGTATCTGGTTCGGTGCCTTCCCCCGCACGCGCCAGCCCCACGAAACCGTCCTTGCCCGAGGTGTCAGTGATGAGAAGAAGCATTCTTAGATAATCTATCCTTGAAGATCGGTGAAACCCGCGGCCAGGGCGCTATGCCTGTACCAACTCCAGCAGCACGCCTCCCGTGCTCGAGGGATGCACGAACACGTACTGATGCCCACCGGCGCCGGTCTTGATTTCCTCCGAAACCAGGCGAACACCATCTTTCTTCATCCGTTCGACTGCCGCGGGCAAGTCTGGAATCTTGATGCAAACATGGTGCAACCCCTCACCGCGCTTGGCAATAAACCGGGCAATCGTGGAATTCTCGGAGGTGGCTTCGAGCAGTTCCAGCCGACCCTCCCCCACCGGAACCATCACCAGCCGCACCTGCTCGTGCTCAACGGTTTCCTCCGGCGAGACACTGAGCCCAAGCGTCTCGTAGATCGCCTTAGCCGCCGCCAGCGACTTCACCGCAATGCCCAGATGATCAATGCTGAAATCCAAGTTTTTCCTTTGTGTACGCCCTCTGTGGTGAAAGGTTTTGGCTTTAGATCTAAGACCGCTTTCCCGCAATCTCCTCGATCAAGGAATACGGGTCCCTCTTGTGTTCAGCCACTTCCGCCGCCAGCCGCGCCATGCTGCCGTCGCCGAGCTGCGCGCGCGCCTTTTCGAGCATCGCGTCGCGCAGCATCTCCACCAGCCGTTCCTGCCAGTTCTCCACGCTCTTTTTCAGCGCGCGGTTTTCTTTCTGCAGATAATTCTCATACTCGACGACGGCGGCACCCAATTCTTCGACGCCCTTGCCTTCGCTAGCCACGGTCTTCACGATCGGAGGCGTCCAGCCGTCGTTGCGCACCGCCAGCGATTGTAGCGCCCGGATCTCGCGCTCCACGCGCTCGGCCCCTTCACGATCGCTCTTGTTGATCACAAAGATGTCGGCGATCTCCATGATGCCGGCCTTGATGGTCTGTACGTCGTCGCCCATACCAGGGACTAGAATCACAACCGTGATTTCCGCAAGCCGCACAATGTCGACTTCGTCCTGCCCGACCCCGACCGTCTCAATGAGGATCACGTCACGCCCCGACGCATCGAGCACGGTGGCGACGTCGGCGGTAGTCCGCGCCAGCCCGCCCAAAGAGCCTCGCGTCGCCATGCTACGGATGTAAATACCGGGGTCGGCAAAGTGATCCTGCATGCGGATGCGGTCGCCCAGAATCGCGCCGCCGGTGTACGGGCTTGTCGGATCGACAGCGATGATGCCCACCGTGTAATTTTCGTCGGGTGCCCCATTCAAGCCGCGCTCCTTGCGGTTTGAGTGAGGATTTTCTTTCTTTCGGTATAGCCGCGCGAGTTGATCGACGAGAGTGCTCTTCCCTGATCCCGGCGCCCCAGTCAGACCGATGACACAAGCTTTGCCAGTATGCGGGAATAGGTCTTTCAAAAGATCGGACCAGCCGGGCGCACGATTTTCGACAGTAGAAATGGCACGGGCTAAAGCCCGCGCGTCGCCCGAGCGAAGCGACTTGATCCATGGCTGGATTTCACGATCCAAGCAGTTCAGTGTAAAGCAGTGGCTATGAAACTGAAACTATCTGTCCCGCTGAACTTTCCGGTCCCACCGAATTACTTGCGTTCATTGTCGAGCGACCTGCCGCGCGCTAGATTGAACCGGGGGGGACACTGCGTCACTTGAACTCAGTTTCACAAACGAGGACCAACAATGCCGCAGGCACAACTGCCTGGCCGGGATGGCTTCCCCTAGTCGTACTCCCCGCAGCAACGATCTGCGTTCGCAATCGCATGCCCGCATGGCTGTTCATGTGGGCATTGTCATTTGCGATCTTTGCCGCCCTGAAATGGATGACCTGGTGGACAGCCCACGACCGAGTGCCAGCGAGCATCAGTCGCTCACTCGCCTATCTCCTGGCTTGGCCCGGCATGGACGCCGATACGTTCCTGGATGCACGTGTTCAGCCGGATCGGCCAAGTCTCAAGGAATGGCTCTGGGCGGCGACGAAGACTGCGTTGGGCCTCGTGCTGCTTTGGGTGATCGCTCGCCGCATTCCTGCGGAACAATCCCTGCTTTGCGGATGGATCGGCCTTTTCGGTCTCATCTTGCTTCTGCACTTCGGCAGCTTTCATTTGGTATCGCTCTTCTGGAGGACGAACGGCGTCAACGCCGCTCCCATCATGTCGAGCCCCATCCTTTCAAAAAGTTTGGGCGAGTTTTGGGGCAAGCGCTGGAACCTGGGCTTCCGTCAACTTGCCCACGAATTCATCTTCAAGCCTTTGCAGAGGCACACAGGCGCCAGCGTGGCGGGATTACTGGTGTTTGTTGTGTCCGGACTGATTCACGATCTGGTGATCTCCGTCCCGGCTCGCGGCGGTTATGGCTTGCCAACCGCCTATTTTGTGGTTCAAGGTCTGGGAGTAATGTTCGAGCGATCGGCTCCTGCCCGGCTCATGGGCCTGCAGAAAGGACTCCCCGCCAGGATCTTTACACTGGTCGTCACGGCCGCTCCCGCTTTCTGGCTCTTTCATCCGCTCTTCGTGCACCGAGTGATCATTCCGTTTATGCAAGCCATCCATGCCCTATGACGAACTCCCTCGCACAACGCTGTTTCGATCTCATTCTGTGGCTGGCCGGAGCCGGTCACTTCGTGATTCTCGCCGCCAGCTTTCAAGTTCCCGCCCGTCTGCGCTGGAAGCAAGACCTGGCACAACTGATGCCTTTTAACCGGAAGCTGCTCTGGGTGCAAAGCGGTTTCACAGTTCTCACGATCATCGCGTTCGGGACGCTGACTCTCGTCTTGCACAAGGAACTTCTACGTGGAGACCGCGCCGCGCTGGCACTGGCCTGTTTTATAGCAACTTATTGGACGGCACGCATCCTGGTCGACGCCTTTTACTTCACTCACGAGGATTGGCCAAAAGGAAGGCAATTCGTATTAGGGCACGTCCTGCTGACGAGTCTGTTCCTCTCACTGGCGGCGAGCTATTGGGGATTGTTCCTATGGCAGGTATGGCTAAAGAGCTAGGCGCTGCGACCCATGAGCCACGAGTTCAAACCCGAGGGCTCGTAGCTCGTGGCTCAAAGCTCAGTCTCTAAGCAACTGCCGGGCGATCACGAGCCGTTGAATCTCACTCGTCCCCTCGCCGATCGTGCACAGCTTGACATCGCGATAGAACTTCTCGGCCGGATAATCTTTGATGAAGCCATAGCCTCCGTGAATCTGTACGCCCTCATTAGCGCACTTCACCGCCACTTCGCTGGCGTAAAGCTTGGCCATGGACGATTCCTGAGTTGACTTCATCCCGGCGTCTTTCATCGACGCAGCGCGCATGGTCAGCAGCGTGGCCGCATCGATCTCGGTGGCCATGTCGGCCAGCTTCCACTGAATCGCCTGGAAATCGCTGATCGGTTTTCCGAACTGCCGCCGCTGCTTGGAATATTTCAGCGCGGCCTCGAATGCCCCTTCGGCCATTCCGAGCGAGAGCGCAGCGATCGAAATCCGGCCGCCATCGAGCACGCGCATCGCATCGGGAAAGCCTTGCCCTTCCCCGCCAAGCAGATTTTCCGCGGAAATCACGCAATCTTCAAAAATCAATTCCGCCGTATCGCTGGCTCGAAGTCCCAGCTTGTTCTCCTTCTTCCCCGGGCGAAATCCCTTGGTATCTTTCTCCACCACAAAGGCCGAGAGGCCATGCGTGTGCGCCGTCCGATCGGTGACGGCGAGCACGACCACCACATCGGCATAGTGCCCGTTGGTGCAAAACGTCTTCGTGCCATTCAACACCCAGCTATTTCCTTTGCGCACAGCGGTCATGCGCGCGCTGCCAGCGTCGGACCCGGAGGATGGTTCGGTCAGTCCCCACGCACCAATAAATTCTCCAGTCGCCAGCTTGCTGACATATTTTTTCTTCTGCGCTTCGTTGCCGGCCAGAAAAATATGATTGGTGCACAGCGAGGTGTGCGCCGCCACGATGATGCCCACCGATCCGTCGACGCGCGAGAGTTCCTCGATCGCCGTCACGTACTCGACATAGCCCATGCCCGCGCCGCCGTACTCCGGCGGAAAGACCGTGCCCAGCAAGCCGAGCTTGCCCAGTTCCTTGATCGTGGCCAGCGGGAAGTCGCCCTTCTCGTCCCACTCCATGACATGCGGCTTGATCTCGCGCTCGGCGAATTCACGAATGCTCTTTTTCAGCTGCAACTGTTCTTCGTTCAGTTGGAAATCCACGTACCCTCCGAGACCTGCCAACGGCACGCGACCGCGATGCCATCGAATTTTCGATTAAAACATAGCTTTTGCGAACGAAGAAGTTACGTCAGACAAATTGATGACAACCGGTGGGAAGCAGCATGAACATTGGGGATTTTGTGGATCACTGGAGCTTTGCCAACCGACCGGATGGTCTGGGGAAAAAAAGATTTTCGTCCATGACACTTGGTTTCAGGTTCCGGAGCGGGCTTCAATGGGAGCAATGAATAGTTGGAAGACTTCGTTCGACAGCAATCGCCCGCGAGATGTAAGGAAGATCCGATCGCCCGATCGCCGCAGTAAACCTTGCTCGACCAGGTCCTGAATGTTGACTCGCGAGGACTCCAGCGCATCCGAACCAAACTCCTCGCCGAGCATGCGCAGATCAACCCCGCGATTCAATCGCAAACCGAGAAAGAACACCTCTTCCAATGCGGTCGTCGCAGAGACTGTGGTCTTCTGCAATGGCACACCCGCAACGTACTTTTCCAATGTGTCCGAGGTCGAAAAACGTACCGCTTCCAGCTGAGGGGAGAGGGAAGCCAGCATCGAGTGCGCATCTACTCCGAAGCCGAGATACGGCTGCCGCGTCCAATATTTCAAATTGTGCCGCGATTCGAATCCCGCATGCGCGAAGTTGGAGATCTCGTACTGCTCAACTCCTGCTCCATCCAATGCTTCGCACGCCACGAGATAAAAGTCAGCGACCGCCCCGTCATCCGGCGCAAAATGCGCGTGATAACGCGTGCCACCTGCAATCAATTCCCGCCCCAACCGCGAATCTTCATCGACCTCAAGCATGTAAACGCTGACGTGCGGCGTGCCAGTGGCAATCGTCTCCTGCAGAGATTTCTTCCAACTCTCCGCCGTCTGGTGTGGTAACCCCGCAATCAGATCGATGTTGATGTTCGTAATCCCAGCCCCCGCGCGCAAGCGCACAATGTCGTCCAAAGTAGTGGCGCGCTTGTGAAGCCTGCCAACGGAGGCCGATTCTTCATCCACGAACGACTGCACCCCAAGGCTCACTCGGTTCACGCCACAATTCAGCATCGTTTCTAGTATTTCCGCGGTCAAGGTCCCCGGCGCGCATTCAACCGTAATTTCGGCTCCCGGCTTGACCGAGAACTGTGAGCGAACAGCATCGAACATCCGGCGCAGTTGGCCAGAAGAGAGAACAGTCGGCGTGCCACCGCCCAGATAGATCGAGTCCACTTCCCGCTCGAACCTCCCCCCCATCTGCTCCGCACTCTTGTTCGCATTGCCGATGTCTGCGCAAACGCGGTCCACATACCGCTCAAACACCGCCTTCGAAAACACGTTCGACGCGAAGTTGCAGTAGCTGCACTTCGTCCGGCAGAACGGCACCGAGATATAGACCCCCAGGCTCACTCCTCCATTATCCCAAACCTTTTCCATCTTCCCCGCGGTCCCGGCCATCTATTTGAGGTACCCTTGGGGAAGGCGTCCCTCCGCCTTGTTTGGCCCGCAATCGAGACCCGATGGCCCAGGAAGAAGAAGTACTAGGCAAAGCGTATGACAGCCGCCTGATGCGCCGGCTGCTCACCTACCTGCGTCCATACCGCTGGCAGGTGGCGGTCGCCATTGTCTCGATCATCCTGAAATCGTTCGCCGACGTTCTCGGCCCCTACCTGGTCAAAGTCGCCGTCGACCGCTACCTCGCCCCCACCAAGGGATCCACGTCTGGCCTGTGGAATTGGCTGAGCCCGAAACCCCTGACCGGCATGGGGCAGATCTCCACGATTTACTTTGGCCTGCTGATCTTCACCTTCGTGCTGGAATTCCTGCAGACCTACTACATGCAGTGGACCGGCCAGCAGATTATGTTCGATCTGCGCAGCCAGATTTTTCGCCACCTGCAGCGCATGCACGTCGCCTTCTATGACAAGAACCCCGTGGGCCGCCTGGTCACTCGCGTAACGACCGACGTCGACGCTCTGAATGAGATGTTCACTTCAGGCGTGGTCTCGATCTTCGAGGACCTGTTCGTACTCGCAGGGATCCTCGGGATCATGCTCTGCATGAACTGGAAGCTGGCGCTGATCACCTTCGCCGTGCTGCCGTTCATTGTCTTCGCGACCAAGATTTTCCGCGACAAGGTGCGTGATTCCTACCGCCGCATTCGTACCGCCATCGCCCGCATCAATTCTTATCTGCAGGAACACGTCAGCGGCATGGTGGTGCTCCAGCTTTTTAACCGCGAGCGCCGCGCCTATAACCGCTTCGCCGAAATCAACCGCAGCCACATGGACGCCTTCAAAGACGCGATCCTGGCGTATTCCGTCTACTACCCCATCGTCGACCTGTTTTCGTCGGTCGCAATTGCGTCCGTGATCTGGTGGGGCGGGCAGGACGTCATTCGGAGAATTTCGGTAACCACGTTTGAGTTCACGCGTCATCCTCTGGGTCTGCACCCAGTGGCGGCAGCGGCATCGCTCGGCGTGCTCATCGCCTTCACGCAATACGCCATGCGCTTCTTCCGCCCGATTATGGATTTCAGCGAGAAGTACAACATCCTCCAGTCCGCAATGGCGGCCAGCGAACGTATCTTCAGGATGCTGGACACTCCGGTGGATGTAGTCTCACCCGCCGTGACGAAAAAGCCCACAGGCCCCGGCCGCATCGAATTCGACCACGTCTGGTTCGCCTACAGAGAAGTACCCGAAGAAAGCAAGGACGGTGTGGAGACGGGCGCCTCGCCCCTCCCGCCAAAGCGAAGCGAGGCGGCGTCCGGCAATGGCCAGGCCGACTCCCAGCCCGACTGGGTCCTCCGCGACGTCACATTCGCCATCGAGCCGGGAGAAACCGTCGCCGTAGTCGGCCACACCGGCGCCGGCAAGACCACCCTCATTTCCCTGCTCCTCCGCTTCTACGATGTTCAAAAAGGCGCCGTCAGAATCGATGGCGTCGACGTGAAAGAGATGGACCTCGCCGACCTCCGGGCCCGCTTCGGCGTCGTCCTGCAGGATCCATTCCTCTTCACGGGCACGATCGGAACCAACATTCGACTAGGAACGGAGCGCATCGAGGACGCGCACATTCAGCAAGCTGCCGAAGACGTCAATCTTGGCGACTTCATCCGCGCCCTGCCCAATGGCTTCGACGAAGAAGTCCGTGAGCGCGGCTCTACGCTCTCGACCGGCCAGAAGCAGCTGATCTCATTCGCCCGTGCCCTGGCGCACGAGCCGAAGATTCTGATCCTCGACGAAGCGACTTCCAGCGTCGACACCGAGACCGAATTCAAAGTCCGCGACGCCCTCGCCCGCATGGTGGAAGGACGCACCTCGCTGATCATCGCCCATCGCCTCTCCACCATCCAGCGCGCCGACAAGATCATCGTCATGCACAAAGGCCAGCTCCGCGAAATGGGCACGCACCAGGAACTGCTGGCCCACCGCGGCATCTACTACAAGCTGTACCAGCTGCAATACAAAGATCAGGAGATCAATGTGGCGCGGGCGCTCTCGCCCGCGAATGCCGGTGAATCCACCGTCAGCGCCGACGATTAGATTTTCGATTTATGCGGCGCGGGCACTCCCGCGCCGCGGGTTAAGGCGCTGGCAGCCCGAGGTCACAGCACGCGGGGATGACAAGAGCCGGGAAAGCGGATCTTGTTATCGGCGACGAATCTGTGCCTCCTTGGTGATTCGGCCCTGCAACGCTCATCCCGATCTCCGTGGCGAAGCATCCGGTGAAATGTACGGCACGCGACTTCGTCGAGAACCTGCTTCGAGCTTGCCGCAACTAAGAATGTGGGGACAGCCGCCTTCGGCTGTCCGGCCGAGCGCAGCTCGGCTGCAGCTGTCGGCGAGAACCCTGCGGAGCTTCGCTCCGCCGGACAGCCGAAGGCGGCTGTCCCCACACCATCCCATCTCGGTCCGGGAACTCTCACTGACACCTCTCCGTATCTTGGAGTAGCATTATCCGTCCTCTAGGAGACATCCCTCCCCTCATGAGAAAAATCGATATTCTTCGCTCAATCCTTTGCTTCCTTCTGCTCTGTTCCATCTCGTTAACCGCGCAAAAGAAATCTACCAACGCTCCGCCAGCCGAAGACACTCCCAAGTACAAGAACGCCTCCCTTCCCATCGATGACCGCGTCGCCGACCTGCTCTCGCGCATGACGCTGGAAGAAAAAATCGGCCAGATCGCACCCTCTGGAGATAATCGAGTCCACGTCATCGACCCGACCGGCACTTACACCGATCAAACGGCGAGCGCTGCCATGAGCCGCTGGTGGGACGCAGATCTAATCTTCCCCGCCCGCAAAGCCGCCTTACTCCGCAACGGCGTGCAGCGTTACCTGAAAGAGAAAACTCGCCTCGGCATTCCCGAACTCTTCATGGGCGAAGCCCTCCACGGATTCATGGAGTACGGCAGCACCAGTTTCCCGCAGGCGCTGAGCCTGGCCAGCACATGGGACCCGGAACTGGTCCACCAGGTCTTCACCGCCGCCGGGGATGAAGCCGGATCGGCCGGCATCGGCCAGGTTTTCACCCCCGTGCTCGATATCGCCCGCGACCCGCGCTGGGGACGCACGGAAGAGACCTACGGCGAAGATCCCTTCCTGGCCTCACGCATGGGCGTCGCCGCCATCACCGGCCTGCAAGGCGACTCGTTCGCGATCGACCGCCACCACGTCGTCGCCACCGCCAAGCACTTCGCGGTTCACGGACAGCCCGAAGGCGGCACCAACACCGCTCCCGGCAACTATTCCGAGCGCATCATTCGTGAAAATTTCCTCGTGCCGTTCCAGGCCGCCATTGAAGAAGCTCACGCCGGCAGCGTCATGGCCTCCTACAACGAAATCGACGGTGTCCCCTCGCACACCAACCCTTGGCTGCTCGATAAAGTCCTGCGCCAGGAGTGGGGATTCCGCGGCTACGTCACATCCGACGGCAACGGACTGCAGATGCTCACCGAAACTCATCACATCGCCGCCAACAACGCCGAGGCCGCGCGCATGGCGCTCGCCGCAGGAGTCGACTATGACCTCTCCGACGGCTCCGTCTATCGAACTTTGCTATGGCAGGTGAGGCAAGGCACCGTCTCGGAAACCATGGTCAACCGTGCCGTCGCGCGTGTGCTTACGACGAAGTTCCGCCTCGGGCTCTTCGACAATCCCTATGTCGATCCCGACTACGCCGAGAAGACCACTAACAGCGCCGGGCATCGCGCGCTCGCGCTGAAAACCGCGCAGAAGGCAGTCATCCTCCTCAAGAACGACAAGAACCTCCTGCCGCTTGATCTCACGAAACTCAAGACCATCGCCGTGATCGGCCCCAATGCCGATGGAGTCCACCTCGGCGGATATAGCCGCGAACCCGCACACGGCGTCAGCATCCTGCAGGGCATCAAAGACCGCGTTGGAACAAAAGCGAACGTCGTCTATGCCGAAGGCTGCAAGATCACCGACGCAAAGAACGACTGGCATGGATGGTTCGCCAACAACGTCAAACTCATCGACCCCGCAACCCAGCAAGATAGCGTGAAGGCCGCCGCCGAAGCCGCCAAGAAAGCCGACGTCGCCATCCTCGTAGTCGGCGAGAACGAATCGACCAATCGCGAAGCCTGGGCCGAGAATCACCTCGGCGATCGCGATTCCCTCGAACTTCTCGGCGCGCAGAACGATTTGGCCAAGGCGGTCGTCGAAACCGGCACGCCCACGGTAGTCCTTTTGATCAATGGACGTCCGCTCTCCATCAACTACATCGCCGAGAAGGTCCCGGCAATTCTCGAGGGTTGGTATCTCGGCCAGGAAGGCGGCACCGCCGCGGCGAACGTCATCTTTGGTGATGTAAACCCCAGCGGCAAACTCCCCATCACTTTTCCCCACTCAGTCGGGGATCTGCCTGACTACTACAACCACAAGCCGTCCGCCAACCGAACATACGCATTCAGCACCCGCAAGCCGCTTTATCCCTTCGGCTACGGGCTTAGCTATACGACTTTCCGCTTCGACAATCTCCGCGTCGAGCCCGCGCAAATCATTTCGAATGGAACCGCAAAAGTCAGCGTCGACGTTACGAACTCCGGCTCCCGCGAGGGAGACGAAGTCCCGCAACTCTACATCCACCAGCGCGTCGCCGAAGTCACGCAACCCGTCATGCAACTCAAAGCCTTCCAGCGAATCACGCTGAAGCCCGGTGAGAAAAAGCCGGTCGAGTTCACCATCACTCCCGATATGCTGAGCATGCTGAACCTCGACATGCACCGCGTCGTTGAAGCCGGCCTCTTCGATGTCATGGTCGGCCCCAGTTCCGATCAGACCAGCACCGTCGCGCTCACGGTGCTCGGCCCTCACGGCGAGACCGGTAAGCCCCTCCCGCCACCTCCTCCCGCAGGATCGGAGTCGGGTGTCGTCAGCACCTTTGACGATGGCAAGATTGCAGCCAACTACGGTTCCTGGACAACCAGCACCGACGAGGTGATCGGGGGGAAGTCGAAGTCTTCGATCGAGATTTCCCAACCCGGCGCGAACGGCTCGAATGGCGCTCTGAAAATCAGCGGCGAAGTCATTCCCGGCGGCGGCCAATTCAGCTTTGCCGGAGCAATGTTCACCCCCGCCAGCGCTCCCATGGAACCCGTCAATCTGTCCGGCAAGAAGGAAATCAGCTTCTGGGCCAAAGGCGACGGCGACTCCTACATGCTTGTCGTCCTCACCGCAAGCCGCTCCGGACAAAACGGCATGCCGGCCACAACGCAGTTCGTCGCCGGGAAAGAGTGGAAGCAATACACGTTCCCCTTCAGCACCTTTCAAACGGATGGAAGCGACTTAAGCGCACTGATATTCGCCGCCTCTCAACCGCCAGGAAAATTCGCATTTGAAATCGACGACGTCGAGATCAAATAAGCGGTCGCACGATTACCCATTGCTACAATCGTTCCTTGCGAATCCTGATCTCTGCCGGCGAAGCCTCCGGTGAAATGTACGGCGCGCAGCTCATAGAAGCCCTGCGCCGCGCCATTGTTCATGTGGGGACAGCCGCCATCGGCTGTTCGGCGGAGCATGGCTCCTCAGCCCCCGCACTGTCCTTAACCTCCGACCTCACCTTCTTCGGCGTCGGCGGGGACCGCATGCGCGCTGCCGGCTGCGATAACGTGATCGATGCCAAAGATCTCGCGGTCGTCGGCATTACTGAAATCCTGAGCCATCTCCCGAAAATTCTCCGGCTCTACAACCATCTGATCCGCGAAGCCGATCGCCGCAAGCCCGACCTCGCCATCGTGATCGACTCTCCCGCCTTCAACTGGCGCGTCGCCCGTCAAATGAAAAAGCGTGGCGTCCCAACGGTCTACTACGTGGCCCCACAGTTCTGGGCCTGGCGGCAGGGACGCGTCCGCCTGCTGCGCGACTACATCGACAAAGCACTGGTCATCTTCCCCTTTGAAGAAAAGTTCTATCGCGACCGCGGCGTGGATGCCACCTTCGTTGGCCATCCTCTGGCCGAGCTCCCGAACCCGACGATCACCCGCCCTGACTACGCTGAGCAGTTCCATCTTGATCCCGGGAAATTCTGGATCACTCTCATGCCCGGCAGCCGCGTCAAAGAAGTGCGCATGAACCTGCCCACGATCATGGAATCGGCGGCTTTGCTCGGCAGCAATTACGAATTCTTACTTCCCGTCGCCCCCACCTTGGATCGCGACTTTTTGCGCAAATTCATCGCTGAGCCGAAGATCACCTTGGTTCCTGACGCTCTCCCCGCACTGTTTCATTCGCGCGCCGGCATCATCGCCAGCGGGACAGCAACCGTCGAAGCGGCCATGATGAACACTCCCTTCGTGATGGTCTACCGCGTCTCTCCCCTCACGTACATGCTCGGAAAGCCCAGGGTTAAAATCCCCCGGTTTGCCATGGTCAACCTGATTGCCGGAGACGAAGTTGTGCCAGAGCTCGTGCAGCACGATTTCACCGCCGCCAAAGTAGTGTCGTGCATGGAAACTATTTTGGGCGACGGGCCGGCCCGCCAGCGCATGCTGGAAGGATTAGCACAAGTAAGAGCCAAGCTCGGTAGGACCACGAACGGCAATCCGGCCACGCACCCGGCAGATCGCGCTGCCCAAATCATTCTGACTCTTAACACGCGGCACGCATCTATACCATTACGGCAGTAATTCGAAACGACCCCGTCAGTCGTTCATAGTTGAACTGAGAGCTCAGTGTTCGCGGGGTAGTGCCTGCCTGCGTGCAGCTAGAAGAAAGTTTCCGCTTCAAAGGGGGTTGAATTTCGTGGCGATGACACGAACTAGTGGTCGGGGACAAGCCAGCCACAACATCGAAGGCGTGAGGCATCGATCCATCTGCCACGCTTATCGCCCCCTCCGGAACATGGCGTTTGCCTTCACGGCCTTTGCCCTCTTTGCAGTTTCGTCGTTCGCCCAATTGCCATCGACACCTTCGCCTGCTGGAACGGACGCTGCCCCTTCCGCTCCTGACACCGCGGCCAAAACAGGAGCGATCAGCGGAACAGTCGTCGATAAGGATGGCGCAGAGGTCCCTAGCGCTGCTGTCGTCCTGACGGAAGGGTCGTTCAGTCTGCAGTCCGTTTCAGGTGGCGACGGAAGTTTTACATTCAAAGATATTCCCGCTGGGCCCTTTGACCTCTCAGTTTCCGCCTCCGGATTCGCCACTCAACATCAATCTGGCATCCTTCAGCCAGGGCAGCAGCAAGTCATCCCGCCCGTCCAACTTGTGGTGGCGACGACCGTTGAGGTCAACGTGACGCAGACGCGCGAGGAGATCGCTGAAGATCAGATCCATGCCGAAGAAAAGCAGCGCATTTTGGGTGTGGTTCCGAACTACTACGTGACCTACGTTCCTGATGCCGCTCCGCTCAACACGCGCCAGAAATTTCAACTGAGCTGGAAGTTCGCGGTGAACCCGTTTGCCTTCGGGTTTTCGGGGGTGATTGCCGGGATTGAGCAGGCCAACAACTCTTTCAGGGGCTACGGACAGGGATCCCAAGGCTACGCGAAACGCTTCGGCGCCACCTATGCCGATTTCGTTTCTGGGACGTTCTTTGGAAATGCGATCTTCCCTGCCCTTCTCAAACAAGATCCGCGCTATTTCTATAAAGGCACCGGCAGTAAGAAATCCAGGTTCTTTTATGCGGTGGCGAACGCCGTCATCTGCAAAGGCGATAACGGACAGTGGCAGCCCAACTACTCCAGCGTTCTAGGCAGCCTTGCCGCAGGGGGCCTGTCAAACCTGTACTATCCCGCTTCCAGCCGGAATGGCGTGGGCCTGACGTTTGAGAACACCCTCATCGGAATCGGAGGAAGTGCGATGGGTGCGGTGGTAGAGGAGTTTTTCTCAAAAAAGATCACGCCTCACACACACGATCCACAGGCCCAATAAGGGCCGTCCGGGACCCGCTGACGGGCGTGTCTGGGAAATGTCACATCTGTGTCTCCAGTCCTCGGGGAAGCTTGTGCTCGCAGCATCTTTTGCGTCAGAATCTTCATCATAGGAAATGGGTTATCATTTCCTGGAGATCCTCCTTAATGGCGATCGAGCTGCGACGCGTCTTGAGCGTCCTCACTAGTTCTCTGACTCTGTGCCTACTGGTCCTTCTAGCCCAGCCGTCCTGGGCAGCGGAAAAAGCCCGCCTTCGGGTCGACGACTACCAGATTGAGGCCACGCTCGAGCCCCACCTTCATCAGATCACGGCTCGGGCCAAGGTCAAATTCACTGCCCAGCAGGATCTCAGCGTCGCGATTTTTGATCTTCACAATGACCTCCGGGTCACGAAGGTGCTCGACGAAAAGAACCAGCCGCTCTCGGCCGAGCGTGTCACCCAGGATTCGACAGTACGCGTACCGCTCCCCAACGGATTAGCCAAAGACTCTTCCACGACACTGACCTTTGAATATGAGGGCCAGCTTGAGAGTGCGGACAATAGCCCGGTTCCGGGACTAAGCCTCGCCTCCATCGGCGACGACACCAGCTATCTCTTCTATGCCGGACGTTGGTTCCCGGTCAGCGGTTACGGCCTGAATCGCTTCACCTCGACCATCAGCATTACTTTGCCCGCGCACATGCTGGTAATTGGCAGTGGCAAGGCTACCGTCTCCAACGTTGCCCCAGCCAAGAAAGCCGCCGCTACGGTTCTGCCGACCAAAACTTTCACCTTCGTTTCCGACAAGCCAAGTTTTCCGGGCACGATCGTCGCTGGCGTTTTTCAGGAGTACAAGAGCGACGAAGCCGGCTTGGAACTGCACGTCTACTTCAAGCCGACGCATCAGAGTGTAGCTCCGGCCTACACCACAACGGCGGTTCAGGAATTCACGTACTTCACAACCCTATACGGCCCGCTGCCGACGCCGAAGCTCAACATCGTCGAGTTGCCTTCGGATACGCTGCCCTACGCCTGGGCTCCGGAGATGGTCGGCCTCGCCAGTTCCTCAATCACGGAGAAGACTAACTATCGGCTGCTGGCGGACGGCATCGCCCACCAGTGGTGGGGAGTGTCCGTGAGTCCCGCGAGCAAGGACGATTGGTGGATCAGCGACGGATTCTCCCGGTATTCGGAAGCGATGTACGTCGAAAATGCCGCCGGGGCCGCGGGACTGGAAGAAGCTGTAAAAGATATGTCGGTCGGCGCGCTCGCTTATGACACCGTGCCGCTGTCGAGCGCGAGCAAGCTTGATACCTTCTCCACCGAATTTCAATCGCTCACCACCGACAAGGGAGGGATGATCCTGCACATGTTGCGCTGGGTGCTCGGAGAAGACAAATACAATAAGACATTGCGTGAGTTCGCCTCCGAGTACGCAGGAAAATCAGCGACCACCGATGATTTCCGCGCCATTGCCGAAAAGTATTACGGCGATCAGCTCACCTGGTTCTTCTCGCAATGGCTCGACTCCACAGGCGCACCTGAGTTCAAGGTGAAATACACGACGTACCGCCTGGGCGGAGCCACAGTGGCTCAAACGAGCAAAGACGATAAGGCTAAGGAAGAAAAAACGCCGGGGTTCCGCGTGACCGGCGAGATCGCGCAGGACCTCGACCTGTTCCGCATGCCCGTTGACCTGCGAATCGATACCGACGGCCGAACGGAAAACAAGCGCATCGAGGTCGTGGGTACGAATTCGCCATTCACCGTCGAGACCTTCGGCCGTCCGCGCCGCATCTCGGTCGACCCCGATCATCACGTTCTGACCAATTCAAGCGATGTGAAGCTGCGCTCTTCCGTCCTGCGTGGCATGGCAATGCAGCAGCAGGGAGATCTCTCGGGTGCACTGACCGAATTCAACAAAGCACTCGATCTCAACAAGAACAGCTCACTGGCGCACTATCGCATCGCCGAAGTTTTCTTCTTCCAGCGGAACTACCAATCCTCGGCCAATGCTTACCGTGCTGCGCTGGACGGCGACGGCGATCCCCGCTGGACCGAAGTCTGGAGCCGCTTGCAATTGGGAAAAATCTTCGACATTACCGGCCAGCGCGAGCGCGCAGTCGGCCAGTACCGGCAGGCATTGCAGACCAACGACAACACCTTCGGAGCGTTGGAAGAAGCCCGCAAGTATCTGCAGAAGGCCTACGAGCGGCCAAAAGAAAAACAGCAATAGCAACCGCACTTGCGGCTTAGGATCCGATCCAGCGCTCAGCGTCTTCGAGGGTGCGAAAGATCTCAATGCTTCTCTGAGATCGCAGGATCTTGTGCATGCGAGCTGCATGATTCTGGACCGAGGTTTCCGCCACAAACGCGCGTTTGGCTTCCGGCGAAAACGGATCGACTTCATCGGCCGGTGTCAAAAAATCATCCGCCTGTAACTCAATATCTTTCGCTTCTCTCAAGTCGACAATTTCGGAGAAGGTGGACTGAAATGAGGGGCGGTCCCCTAGTTTCTGAACGTATTCTCCGATTTCTTCGCCTGTCACTCGGCTTCCAAACCTGACCGTCACGAGCTGCCTTTCGACATCCACATGGAATCGAAATGCGCCGCCAGAAAACCAATCTCCAGATGTCAGCTGGATCTTCTCCCGGTTCGACACGCCACTTTGCGCCAAGACAAAACCTCCCGCGGACGAGAGTTTCGACAGTACCCATTACCATCGGCAGCCCGACGAAAAGATTGAGTTTCGAGAGTTGTAATCGATCGGGTCCGCACCCGTCTCACAGCTAACCTTTCCGCCAGCGGAATGTCTAATTAGACACATGCAGTAGGGAACTTTAAGGTGCCCGGCTGCGTACTTCTGATCAGATGGTTGGGCGGGATTGAGACCCCTCGCCTGAACGTTACCCGGGGCCCCCACGCTCCTCCCCGGAGGCGTGGGGGCATGATTCTGCGAGAAATCCACATGCGCATGCTCCTCGACATCGTCAGGCAGTCGTTGTCCACGCTATGGGCGCACAAACTGCGCTCGTTCCTCACCATGTTTGGAATCGCCTGGGGTGTGGGTTCGCTCTTACTTCTCGTCGGCCTGGGTGAAGGCTTCCGCAGCGGCCAGGAAAAACAACTGGCGACGCTGGGGCAAAACATCATGTTTATGTTTCCCGGGCGCGTTCCGGCGGTGGAAGGAAGCACGCAATCCGGGCAGATTTATTACTTCACGTATAAGGATTACCTCGCGATCCGCAACGAGGCTCAGTTTGTGGGCGCTTTGTCTCCGGTGCTGAACCGTGAGGACATTCGCGCGGTCAGCGATTACGGTTCCACCAACGGGCAGGTGTTTGGCGTGGCGGCTGACTACAACCAGATTCGCAATGTTCCTGTCTCCCCGGGGCGCTGGTTCAACAGTCAGGATGGAACCGATCGGCGTCGCGTGGCTATAGTGGGATGGGAACTGCTGAAGAATATGTTTCCCGGGCGTCCTGCTGTCGGTTCAACGATCTTGCTCAACGGCATCAACTTCGACATCGTCGGCGTCGTTGCCAAAGTCGGACGCGATGGAAATAACGGAACCAACTCACGCATCTTCATTCCGGTTGAAACCATGCGCGATCTGTTCCCGCTAACCAAGGCAAATTCCGAGGACGCAATCTCGTTCCTCAACTATCAGCCCATCGAAAAGGATCTGCACGCGGAAGCGAAAGACGAGATTCACCGCATCATCGCGCGCCGTCATGGTTTCAGCCCCAAACTGCAAGACGCCTTCGAAGACTGGGACACGATCGAGAACATGAAGCGCGTGGGCAAGATCTTTGACGCCATGGACTGGTTTTTGGGCGTGGTCGGCGTCGTAACCTTGGGATTGGGCGCAATTGGAATCATCAATATCATGCTCGTCTCGGTGACGGAGCGAACCAAGGAAATTGGCTTGCGCAAGGCGCTGGGCGCGACCTACCGCGCGATTCTGACGCAGTTCTTTATTGAAGGAGCGTTCCTCACTGCCTTCAGCGGAGGAATCGGGTTGGCGATCGCGATCGGATTTGTGACTCTGCTCGCCATGCTTCCCTCGCCCGAAGGTTTCGATACACCAAGAATCATTCCCGCATCCGCGCTGGCAGCCATCGGTTCGCTCGCCATCGCAGGAATCACGGCAGGATTGTATCCCGCAAGGAAGGCCGCCTTGCTGCCACCGGTCGAAGCTTTGAGACAAGAATGAGAAAGGGTTTCAGAATGCAGATTGTAGATTTCGGGTTTCAGATTTCAGATTTCAGATTTAGAGATCAAAGACCGAGCCACTTCGGACACCAAGGTTTTTGATCTTCAATCTACAATCTGAAATCTGCAATCGGTTGGGACCCAGGAGATGTATATGATCGTCGACCTCGCATCGCAGGCCTACAACGCTCTCCGCCACAATCGGCGGCGCAGCATGCTCACCATGCTCGGCATGGCGTGGGGCATCGCGACGGTGGTATTGTTGCTCGCTTACGGCTCAGGCTTCGAGCGTGGACTGTGGTCGGCGTTCCGCTCCTTCGGCACCAACCTCGTCTTCATCTTCCCCGGACGCACCGAGTTGCAGGCCGGCGGAACCAAGGCGGGCACACAAGTTCGCCTTACGATCAACGATCTCGATTCCATACGGACCGAAGTTCCATTGTTGAAGCGCGTCTCGCCTGAAGCGTTCAAGAATTGCGTCGTCGCTTACGGCACGCGCGGCGCGAACTACGGTGTGAGCGGCGTTTACGCTGCCTACGGACGCATGCGCAAACTGGAGATGGGCGAAGGCAGCTTCTTCAGCGAGGCTGACGATTTCACGCACACGCGTGTCGCCATCATCGGCTCCGACGCCAAGAAGAAACTCTTTTCCGGGCAGGAGGCGGTCGGCCAGAGTATCCGCCTCGACGGCATTTCGTACCAGATCGTCGGGATCCTCAAACATCAGATCCAGAACGGGGACGACAACATCAACGAACACGTCTACGTTCCCTACAGCGCGATGAGCGATCTGATGAACACCTACTATCTGAACTCCGTCGTGATGGAATACGAAGGAGACCATCAGAAAGTCGTCGACGGCGTGCGTCAGTCGATGGGATTCCATCACAGCTTCAATCCCAAGGACCGGCGCGCGATCTTTGTCTTCGATGTGTTCGCGGATCTCATGGATCTTCAGGTGATCTCGACCGGCATCAAGATCTTGCTTGGGTTCATCGGCCTGCTTACGCTCGGAATCGGCGGCGTGGGACTGATGAACATCATGCTCGTGTCGGTAACGCAGCGCACGCGCGAGATCGGTGTGGAGAAGGCTCTGGGAGCGCATCGCTGGCACATTCTGTTCCAGTTCCTGGCTGAGGCACTGGTCATCACGATTCTCGGCGGGCTGCTCGGAATCGTGCTCGCCTATCTCGTCTCGTGGTGCGTCGGGTCGCTAACGCTGTGGAGCGCATTCGAAGATAACGCCAGCGAGGGAGACATTCACCTCTCCATCAATTTGGCTACGCTGCTCTGGTCGACGGCGATCCTGAGCTTCGTGGGCATCATCAGCGGCATATTGCCTGCCATCAAAGCGGCTCGGCTGAACCCGATTGAAGCGCTGCGGTACGAGTGATCTCGGGCGATCAGACCGCTTACACACTAAAAAGCTTTAACCACTAAGCACATTAAGGTTCACGAAGGAAAATCAGGATCACAACTTCGTGTACCTTCGTGTCCTTTGTGGTTCATGCCTTTCGATGATCTACAATCCTTCGATGCCACAGGACTCGCACAATCGGCTTGATCGCGTGTTGGCGCAGCTTCGTCTCTATGAACATCCGCTGCTGACTTTCTCGGCGCGCGCGAAAGGCGACGGCGTGGAAGTCATCATCCGGTTCAAGGATGAGAGCATTCCGGTGCATATATACTACTTCGATCTGCATCCACGGGACCTCGACGACCCTCAGTTTGAGTGGAGCTTCCAGCGGCAACTCTATGACGCGCTGCACGACTACTTCGTGGAGATGTTCATTCGCACGCCGCAGGACCGCAAGGACCGTCAGAGGAAGGGGATGTGAACGAACTGCGGAGGAAGATCGAAGCGGAGATTCTTGAGCGCGGACCAATTCCCTTCTCTCGCTACATGGAGATTTGCCTTTACGATCCCCAACTGGGCTACTACTCGCGGAACGCGGCGCAGTTCGGCAAAGCCGGCGATTTCTATACATCGAGCGACGTGCATGCAGTGTTTGGGCGATTGCTGGCGCGGCAGTTTGAGGAGATGTGGCGCATTCTGGGCTCGCCTGAGCGGATTGTGATTCGAGAGCTTGGTCCGGGAAGGGGGCTGTTTGCACAGGATGTTCTGGACTGGTCGGAGAAGAAGTTTCCAGATTTCTTTCGGGTTCTGCAATACGAACTGGTCGAGCAATCGGCTGCTTTGCGCGCGCGGCTTGAGGAAACGCTGAAGCGGCATATCGAGTCAGGGAAGGCCGTGAGCGAAACATCAGGGGCAGAAACCCGATATTCTCGAAGGCAGGTCGGCGCGACTGAAGTCGCGCCCATTCAAAGAGTTCACGCCATCGTGTTTGCCAATGAGTTCTTCGATGCGATGCCGGTTGAGATCGTCAGCGACGAAGGGTCGTTGCGGATCGATACACGGAATGGGCGCTTCGTCGAAACGTGGGTTCCATCATCGGCAGAAGAACTTGAATTTCTGGATCGCTACTCGATTCATCCGGAACCCGGCGAGCGAGTGGAAGTCTCGCGGCAGTCTCTGATGCAGATGAATAAGGATGCGACGATCGAGCGCGGGTTCGTGGTCGTGATCGACTATGGCTACACGCGCGAGGAGCAACTTGCGGGGCGATATCGCGGAACGGTGAAGGCGATTCGACAGCATTCGGTAAGCGCAAATCCGTATGAAGCTCCGGGTGAACAAGACATTACGGCTGATGTGAATTTCACGGCGCTTGCAGCGGTTGCCCAGCGGCGGGGATTGTGTGCACAGAAGCTGCTCACGCAATCGCAGTTTCTGATGGGGATTGGCGAAGCGAATCAGTTTGCGGACGCGTTTGAGGAATGCCGTTTACCGCAGGAGCGGGCGAAGGTGGCGCTGCAATTGAAGCATCTGGTTACGCCAGCAGGGATGGGCGAGAGCTTTCACGTGCTGGTGGCAAGTAAAGGCGTGGATGCAGAGAAGGTATCGCGATTGTCAGGTCTGGGCTTCGGGAGGCGCTGAAGGTTCCCGACTTTTGAGTGTTTACCTTTTCGTTATCCCCAATGCCTGTACTGCATACTCGCCGATTGTCCCCATGTGCGTGTATATTTATCGCCACGTCCGCCGGGGGATGTCCGGCATGAAACAGTGTCCTTCCTGCAATTCGGCTTTCTCCACAGACTACACGCATTGCCCGCGTGACGGCAGCATCCTCGCCGACACTGACGAATGGGCTGTGGGAACGCTAGTCCGCGACAAATATCAAATTCTCGCCAAAGTCGGACAAGGCGGCATGGGCACCGTGTACAAGGCCATGCATGTGCACTTCAATGAACTACGCGCGCTCAAGGTGATCAGCCCGGAATTAGCCAGTGACGACGCCTTCGTTCGCCGCTTCAAACACGAAGCTGTCATGGCCCGAAAGCTCCAGCATCCCAACGCTGTGCGGGTTGAGGACATAGACCAAGCGGAAAATGGACGCCCGTTCATCGTCATGGAGTACATCGAAGGCCGCAACCTGAAGGACGTGATCGACCAGGAAGCGCCCCTTGCTGTGCGTCGTGTCTGCTCCATTGTCAAACAGGTCGCAGCCGCTCTCGACGCCGCGCACGCGCTGGGAATAGTCCACCGCGACATCAAGCCAGCCAACTTAGCCCTGGTAAGATCCGAAAAAGTAGTTGGTCTCCGAGGGGAGCAAGCCAAAGTCTTCGATTTCGGCATTGCTAAACTAAAGGAAGACCACTTTCCAGGCAGTAAGGCTCACCCCCTTAGCCATCTGACGCTCACCGGGACGGGCGTGGTAATTGGCACGCCCGCATACATGTCTCCTGAGCAGGCGAAAGGCTTAACGGGTGATCAGCTCGACGGACGCTCCGACCTCTACTCCCTGGGCATCGTCGCGTATCAACTGCTCACGGGCGACTTGCCGTTCAAGGCAGATTCGACCGTTGAACAGCTGCTGGCCCAGATCAACACGCCGCCGAAGCCTTTACACGATTCTTTGCCGGAGCTTGAGATTCCTGACGAAGTGGCCACACTGGTGATGCGGTGTCTGGAAAAGGATCGGGAGTTGCGGCCTGCGAGTGGGCACGCTCTCATCGCCGATTTGACAGCCGCTGAGAACTCGCGTTTGCGAGTGACACAAGCAACAGCGACGCCCCTGAATCGTGTTGCGTCCAGCGACATTAAGCCAGAAGCTCCTGCCTTAAAGGCCCCGCATCCGGGGACAGCTCGGACCCGACTTTGGGTTTGGACGGCTGCGGCCGCGCTCGTCATTGCTGCGTCGGCTGGCAACTGGTGGTACGTGCGTAAGGAACATCGCGTGATGAGCCAAGAGGATCGGGACGTTGCGTCCGCAAATGCTGCGCCTGCACCCACTGCGTTGACCCCCTCGAAGCCCCCCGCCGGAGCTACGCCGGCAATTCCCTCTGTTCCTTCCGTCGGGCCAGCCGCTTCTTCCCGAATACCCGTGCCGTCGACCAGTCCTTCTCACGCGGTTCGGCCTCCCAGCGTCAGCCCGCCAGCCAGCTCAGTCCCGGATAGTCAAGTAATACCCTCGAACGCAATCCCAGCGCAGACAAGCGCCGGGACCGCGGGCGGCAACACCGTGGCCCCGAACAGTAAGCTCACTCTTCCGCCTACTACCCAGGCAACGGAAATCGAACCCATTCCTGGACCCAGCAACTCAGTCGCGGAGCCCACTCCGAGTGTGCCGTTACCAAGCTCCGCAAACGTGGGGGAGCGAGGCAGAGCCTGGCTTGACGCTCAGAAGGATCCTCCCGCCATGAACGTCACCGGCTCTTGGACTTCGGAGGAGTGGGGCGACTTGCGCCTGATCCAAGCTCAAGGAGGCCGAGAGGTGAGCGGCGGCTCCCCCGGGTACGAGCTCACAGGAGTAGTTAGCGGTAAACGTCTATTCCTGCTTTTCCATAATGCCAAAGGCAAAGTAGATTATTGTGCCACCCTCGACACCGCGGCCGATAACAAGTTGAGCGGCGGCTACTCCGACCGAGTGACGCGGTTGCGATTCGGGCACGGCCTCTGCCAGGAAAAAAGCAGGCCTATGCACATGTTCAAGAAATAGTCATAAGACGTTGAACCAAATCTCGCCTGAAGAATACACCTCCACGAGATGCCGAGTTCGGTCAGGGCTGAAACCCGATGGTTTCGGAGTTACACCAACACGGCCCTTGAAGGGCCGCGCTTCCACGCTACGGCCGGGTTTGAAAAGCCTCTTGCGGGTCAAGAAGCCCGCTTTGGCGCTATAACTTTGATTCTTTGGCTTCGGGATACTCGAAGACGCCGCGGCCGGATTTGCGGCCGAGCCTTCCCGCTTTGACGTACTGCACGAGAAGCGGGGCGGGGCGGTATTTTTCGCCAAGGGATTTCTGCAGGTATTCGAGGATGTTGAGGCGCGTGTCGAGGCCGACGAGATCGACTAATTCGAACGGGCCCATCGGGTGATTCAGCCCCAACTTCAGAGCTTTGTCGATGTCAGCGGCTGAGGCGATTCCTTCCTGCAGCATGTGGAAGGCTTCGTTGCCGATCATGGCGTTGATGCGGCTGGTGATGAAGCCGGGGCTTTCCTTGATCACGACGACTTCTTTTCCCATACGCTTGCCGACTTCAACGGCGGTGGCTAGCGTTTCTTCGTCGGTCTCCAGCGCGCGCACAACTTCGAGCAGCTTCATCTTGTGCACGGGGTTAAAGAAGTGCATGCCGAGGCACTTTTTCGCGCGGTAAGTGACGCTGGCGATTTCGGTCACGCTGAGCGAAGACGTATTTGAAGCGAGGATCGTCGTGGGCCGGCAGATCTTGTCGAGCAGAGTGAAGATTTCGATCTTCGACTCCATCTCTTCGGGAACAGCTTCGATGACGAGATCGGCTTCGCGGGCCGCTTCTTCCACGGAACCGGCGTACTCCAGGCGACGGAAGGCGGCATCGGCATCAGCGGCCGCAACCTTGTTCAGTTCCACCGCCTTATCGAGATTGGCGCGGATTTCAGTTCCCGCCCGGCGCAATGCATTCGGAAGCAGGTCTTCTAGGATGGTGCGGTATCCGCCGAGAGCGGCGGCGTGGGCGATCCCACGCCCCATAATGCCGGCGCCGATGACTGTAATCGTCTGGACCCCAGGCACCTACTTCTCCACCTTTTCGAGGTCCGCGATGGCGGCATTGACTTGGGCGGCGGCCCCGCGCATGACTTCTGCCAGGCGCTTGCGCTCGTCGGGGCTCATGGCGGGGATATAAATGCAAATGCGGCGAAGAGTCGCCGTGATGTCTTCTACGTAATTCATTGCGCGAATCAGTTCACCCGTTGCTACTGCCATGAGGCTCCTCTTCAGTAAATCGAATTTGCAGTCGAACCTTCTATTTTGGACGCGCTGGTGAGTTTAGTAAAGCGGACCCGGTAAGCTGAAAGAAAAACCTTGAACCACGAAGGACACGAAGGTTCACGAAGGATTCGGGAGCAGCGCCTGAAGTTGAATGCAGATTCCCTGGCAGAGATTCCTTCTGCGATTAGGTGTCAGGATCGATACCGACTTTGCTTAGCACGAAACGAAGCCGCTCCTCGATGGTGCTACGCGGAATTTCCACGAGCTCGTAGTTATGAGACTTGTACGTTTCGGCCAATGCGTCATGGGTGCGGATCGCCTGGTCGAAATCCTGCTTGCGCTCATGATCCTGCTGAAAGATTTCACGCCAAGGCGGGGCGATGAAAACGACATGATTGTAACGAAAAACCTTTGCGGCGTTCTGCATGTGCTCGGGCACAGGAATCTGCATCAGGCGTAAATACCCCAGCACGTCGGGAATGCCTCGATCAAAGAACACTGGTCCGATAGTTTGTTCGGCCACGCGATACGACTGCATATCCATGGAGAGCATGAGTTCGGCAAAGTGGAGCGGGTCGCGCCAAGGCAGAGCGCGGCCATCGATCGCCATCTGGTCCTGAATAATTGCGCGGCCCGCTTCGACTGTGGAGTCATAACCGCGCGAGCGCAGGGCTTTGATGAGCGATGTCTTTCCTGAGCCTGGGCCGCCGGTTATGACGTAAAAACGATTTGAGTTGGTACTCACTTGTTACTTCCTCCCTGGTGATGATTCCAAGAATCAGTCGTAAACTGATGAAACAACGGGCATATGATCGCGATCGATTCTTTTTATGGTGCATGCGTGCGTGCGCCGAATCGAATACCCATATGGCAGACACCGCTTTGAGACGATACATTTTCGCAAGCGATTTCGACCAGACGCTGACGTTCAACGATTCCGGGTATGTGCTCGCCGAGTTGGTCGGTATTCCGACCGAGGAATTTGAGCGCAAGTCCAAGGGTATGGCCAAGATCAATCTGGTGCAGCAAGGAGCGGAGCTGGCTTACCTCTTGCTGCATGACCCGGAGTTCAAGGCGAAGGTGCGCAAGGAGCATCTGCGTGAAGTGGGCAAGCGCATCCGCCTGAAGAGCGACATCAAGCTTTTATACGAACTACTTGCCTCGGGCATTGACGGGCACCAGTTTGACTTTTACGTGCTCTCGGCCGCACCGGTCGAGATTGTTCAGTCGGCGCTGGAGGATATTGTTCCGGTCGATCACATTTACGGAACGGAATTTCGCTATAAGCCCTCGGGCGAGATCGACACGATCGTTCGGGCCACGGCAGGTTACGGCAAAGTGGCGGTGCTCGACGATTTGCTGCTGCGGCAGGTTGCGGGGCCGGACCATGTTATCTATACGGGCGACGGCAGTTCCGACATCCATGTGATGCTGCATATTAATGCGCGCGATGGGCTGACCATCGCCGTTTCCGAATCGCGCCATATTTCGCAGATTGCGAAACGGACTGTGCTCAGCACCAGCGCGCTGGCGGTACTAGCGCCGATCCTCGAGGAAGTTGCGGGATGGGAGCGCTACCGGATTCGCAGCTTCTTCGAAGCCAACGGAATGTTGATTCAGGAGTGGGAGCGTGTGCGGACCGATTGGCTGACCGTGCGTCCTGCGGTGGAACCGACGAGCATTGAGAGCGTCACGGCGGTACCGAAGCTGGTGTCAGCGGACTCGTAGAAAATCATGCTGCGCGACAAGAATCTAATCCCGCTATCACGGCAGCATCAGCATGCGCTGGCGCTGTGCGTGCGCATCGAACGGGCGGCGCCGATTGCCGAGTCGGACCTGGCTGCCTGGCAGGCGGAAATCGCGCAACATTTCCGTGCTGAAATTGGCATCCACTTCGCGGCGGAAGAGCAGTTCGTGTTTCCGGCGGCACGGACGTTTCCGGAATTGAATCTCCTGGTGGAAGAGTTAGTTTCAGAGCATGCGTGGCTGCGGGAACGATTCGCGAAGGCCGAGGCGCAGGACATGTCGGGTGGGGAAATAGCTGAATTTGCCCAGGGGCTTTCGGGTCACATTCGGAAAGAAGAGCGGCAGTTGTTTGAGCGGTTGCAGGAGTTGATGGATGAGCAGGAACTTGCGGCGATGGGACACAAACTGGAAGATGCACTGAAAGAAGGGGAGCAGAGTTGTATTCTGCCGGCGAAGAGCCCTCGATCGACGTAGGTGATCTGAGTCTGAAGCGGGTGTCGTCCCTACGGGACTCGCGACGTATCCTTCCACCTTACCCGGCACTTCCGTACCGGGCTTTCATATAACGCCGCTACGCGGCTGCATTCGATGATTGGGTGAGCGCATCGTTTTTTGCACGAATGGTGACTCTCGTCTACGGAGTGCTGACTCTTGCCTGCACAAGAGGTGGCTCTCGTCCATCAAGTGGTGCCATTTCACACGGGTTGGCGATCAAGGGAACGAGAGTCGGAGTCGCTGTCCGATTATGACTTGTTGCGGCTACTCCGTGGATCTTGCGGAATGACTGGGCTGCTTCGCGTCCCATGTAGCGGTCGAGGACGGCGGGATCGGTTTGGCGTAGATCTACCACGACCAGGCCGTCGAGGACGTTGGAGAATTTGCGGTCGACGTTGAAGCCTAGCAGTTTGCCACCGATCTTGGCATATTGCCGCAGCAGGATGGGCAGACCCTTGCCATCGGCTTCCACATCGGTGATGGGTTCGGAAAGTTCGTCGAGGTCGCGCAAGGCGCGGCACATGGCGCGGCAATCCCAGCGATGCAACAGGCCGGGGCGAAATGGACGGCGCGGTTCGATCAAACCTGCCAGGCTATCGTCTTGCATGCGCGACTCGAAATATCGATAGATCATCTCGCGCGAGGCCTTGTTGTAGTCGTTGCTGATGCTGACCGCTCCGAACAGAATCGGTATCTCGTGATGCCTTGCGATCAGGCGGGCAATTCCCTTCCACAACAAAAGGAGCGGAGCGTATTGGCGCTGGTACTCGGGGCGCACGAAGGAACGTCCTAACTCGAGAGCTGGGCCGAGCTTGTCGAACAGGCGGCGATCGTAGCGGAACAGGCTGCTGGTGTAGAGTCCAGTGATGCCGCGCTGGGCAACGATTTCCGCCGTGTTGCCGGCGCGATACGCTCCTACCAGTTCGCGCTTCGATTTGTTCCAGAGCAAGACATGCCAGTAGTAATCATCGAAAGAATCGAGGTCGCGGCATCTCCCGGTACCCTCTCCCGCGCGGCGAAAGGTCAACTCGCGGAGACGTCCGATTTCGAGAAGGAGCTGGGGGATATCTGTTGCAATCCCGAGATGCACGGAGAATTCCGCATTCTCGGCAAGGCAGCGGTCACCGGACAGCGTTTGGATCTCCGCGGCCAGCAAGTCTTCGCGGATACGTGCGGCAACCGGTTCCTGAATGCTGGAGACTAGCTTGGAGCGCAGCGCCATGGGCCACGATGTCTCGGCTTTCCTCCGCCGAGCCAGCAAATACGCACGCCAGCGGAGATACTCCATGGCTTCACGAGCGCTACCCACCGCACCAAGCGCGTCGGCTGGAACGGGGCTTCCCACGCGGACTTCCACGGTCTTGCCTTCCTGCTTCAGAAATTCCTGCAGAAGGAAGGCAGTGCGGAGTTTGGGATGAATCATGCCTAGCAGCTGAAATCCGACGCTATTTTGTCCGCAGAAATACACCGGTAGTGCCGTGGCGCCGGTGCGGCGGATGAGGCGCACTGCCGTATCGCTCCACTCAGGATCGGCGAGGAGCGCGGCCGGCGTGTGCCACTGCGATACTTCGCCTGCGGGGAACATGGCAAGCATGCCTCCCTGCTCCAGCCAGGCCAGAGCCTCGCGGATCGCCTTACGGTTGGACTCGCCGGCGCGATCGGTCTGAAAAGAATCGACGAAAATACAATTCTGCTGCAGCTCGGGAATGTCTCCGAGGATGGAATGGGTGAGAACCTTCACGTCGGGGCGAACACCCGTGAGAAGGACAGTCAGTAGAGCCCCGTCGAGCACGCCGTAAGGATGATTGGCCACCACGACTACTGGCCCGGTCGCAGGAATACGGGCGCGATCCGCAGAGTGAATCTGCAGTTCGATCCGCATTTCAGCGAGCAGGTTCTTCAGGCGAAAACCTTCGGGCGAATGCTGTACTCGGCGGTATAGTTCTCTGACTCTGCCGACCGGAGTCCACTTTCCGGCTAGGCCGGGAAATTGCGCGACGCGGGAGAAGGCTTTCCCCTGCGTCTCACCTCTCTGCAGCTGGTTTGATGGCATGTTATATCCATATCGAAAGCACGTTTCGAAGGTATGAAGAGCAAGTTAAATTCTGATGAAATAAGAGCGGGAACCAAGAAGGACACGATGGAACACGAAGGAAAACTAACTTTGAAGTAACTGCCGTACCCAGAGATGATTCGAAACCAAGACAATCTTGTCAGGTTTCGAGGCGGTAACGCGTCTCGGCTAGCGCGTAGAGCCTGCGCCACACGAGGCGATTGACGGTCACGACTGTGGCAGCCATCAGGATGGTGGCGGCGAGGAGCAAATCGAAGTTGCCGCTGTCGGTGGCCTGACTGATCGTGGCGCCGAGGCCAGTGGTGGTGTAGATGTGGCCCTTGAAGTGGAAGTACTCGGCTACGATGCTCGCATTCCATGCGCCGCCCGATGCCGTCACCAAGCCAGTCACTAGGTAGGGGAAGATGCCTGGCAGGATCAGCTTTTTCCAGCGCTCGATCCCTTCGAGCCGGAAAACCGAGCAGCACTCCTTC
The DNA here is from genome assembly GCA_963836945.1 of uncultured Acidobacteriota bacterium. Lineage (GTDB taxonomy): Bacteria > Acidobacteriota > Terriglobia > Terriglobales > Acidobacteriaceae > Sulfotelmatobacter. The sequence goes on along the minus strand of CAWILL010000006.1, from coordinate 266,223 downwards.
AGGTCCGTCGGGATCGCGATAGCGCCTGCGATGACGTTAAACAGGATGTACCACTGCGTCCCCAATAGTAATAGAGCGATGGAGCCTAAGCCAAGCCCTCCGCCTACACGGATCAGCAGAAGGAGCACGACGGGAAAAAGCGCGGTCGCCGGCACGGAAGCGGCAATCTGGGCGAGCGGCTGGGCGATGCGTGCCAGGCGGGGATTGAAGCCGATCGCAACTCCAACGGGAATGGTCCACAGCGCGCCCAGCAGAAGAGCGAGGTTCACGCGGAAGAATGTTGCCAGTAGGCCAAGACCAGCTTCCCGCAGATCGGCCTTATGCAAGCCGCTCAGCAGCATGGCCACGCGGACCACTGCGTATCCCGTGCCCGCGAGTAGCGCAACTGCCAGCGCGCGTGTGAGCCAGACTTTCCACGGACTCGACTGCTCGGCTTCCTCCGTCTTGCGTTCTCGAGCAAAGAACAGCATTAGCTTTTCGCGAAGCGGCTGTACGGTGCGGTTGCGGATACTCTGCAGACCCGGAGAATGGCGGAATAGATTGAGCACCCAGGAGCGTGGAGCATCGGCACTCTCGACCTGCTCGACCTTGAATTTCTCGGCCCACGCGATGACCGGGCGCCAGACGAACTGATCGAGCAGCACAATCACAGCAACCATCGTAGCGATGCCCCACAGAATCGAGCGCGTGTCGCCGGCGCTGGCGGCGGTCTGGAGATACGATCCCAGGCCGGGCAGGCGAAAGTCGCGCGCTCCCAGCACGAACATTTCGCAGGCCATGAGAAAAAACCATCCGCCGGCGACCGACATCATCGAATTCCACACCAGCCCGATCGCGGCAAATGGCAACTCCATCTCAACGAAGCGCTGCCACCAGCTGAAGTGATAAATAGTTGCGGCTTCGCGCATGTCTTTGGGAATGCTCTTGAGCGAGGCGTAGAAGCTGAAGGCCATGTTCCAGACCTGCCCGGTGAAGATCAGGAGGATGGCACCGGCCTCGACACCCAGTTGCCTACCGGGGAACAGAGCCACCATAGCCAGCATGACTCCTGGCAGAAAGCTGAGCACGGGGATGGATTGCAAGACATCAAGCAGAGGAATCATGAAGCGCTCGGCCTTGGGATTGTAGGCGGCGATGTATCCGTAGACGAGCGTGAAAGCTAGGCTGAGGATGTACGCAATGGTGATGCGAAGCAGAGAGTATCCGGCATAGGCGGGCAACGCCCAGAGGCTACGCGATATTTCTACTTCGGGCGTGAACGGGCCGAGCCACGCGCGGCCAACCTCAAGCACGCCGTAGAAGAGAGCCATGGCAGCCGCGAACATCAGCAGGTCGGGAAGGAAGGAGATCTCGACCCGGGGCAGTTGCGTCCACAGGCGGTAGGCCGAGAATCCTCGCAGGGTGATGCTCTTCTTCATGCGCGCTTTCGTCCAGCTTGGGCTTTCAAACTTCGGGTATTGACTAACTTCAGAGCAAAAATCTTAGAACGCTGAGATCGCCGAGGAAACCTGCAGAGTGCGCTGAGGGAATCTTACACATCGGCGGCGGTCGCCCTTCTTGTGTCCCGCTAGGGCGCAGCGCTGTTCACTGGTGCATCGGCTGTCGCAGGCGGTTCGGGCTGGATGAGGAGATTTTTCTCCCTGTCATAGTCGAAGATTTCAGCGTAGCGGCCCCAGTTCAGCGCTGTCTCGAACTGGCGCTGTACCTCGTCCTCGGCGAAGTGCTCGTCGAGGATATCGTGAAAGAATTCGTCGTTGATGGAATGATCCACCTTGCGTTTGAGGATGCTGTCGATCTGTTTCAGGATGGTGACGCGCTCAAGCGCAGCCTCACGGAAGAGCACCTTGCGGCGTTGAATGTCGGCATCAGCGAATTCGATACCCTTAGGCGTGATCTGGACATCGCCCTCTTTCAGAAGAGCGAAACCGAGCACGACACAGGCTTCGAGAATCGGTAGCAGGTCTTCGACGTCCATCACCAGTTCTTCGGAAAGGCGGAACAGATCTTCGCGGCCTCCACGATCACGGAGCAATTCCAACAATCCCGCGATGCCTCCGACGCGAGCGTGCGGCAGCATCTGGTATCGTGCGGTGCGAATCGGGGCTTCCTGCTTCTTAAACACATCCTTGGTCAGGCCTCCGGTGGGCAGGATGATTTCGGCTGTCGTTTCAGCATCGGGCAGCGTGTGCTCGGTATCCGGCTCAGTCATGACTTTGTAGATATAGTCGACGAGCTCGACGAATCGCGCGGACTTGCGGTCGCGCGGATGCTTCAAGCGAATATTGAAGTCGGAGCGAACCCGGGCCGGATTCCTGCCTAGAACCATCACGCGATCCGCCAGCATCACCGCCTCTTCAATATTGTGGGTCACGATAAAAATGGCGCTGGTCGGCATCTTCTTGCTGAGCCAGAGTTCCAGAAGTTCGTTGCGCAGATTCTCGGCAGTCAGAACGTCAAGCGCCGAGAAGGGCTCATCCATGAAAAGGACTTCAGGCTCAACCACCAGGGCGCGCGCGAATCCCACTCGCTGCTTCATGCCTCCTGAGAGTTCTTTCGGATAGGCGATCTCGAAGCCGTCAAGACCAACTGTGTCGAGAGCGCGCAGGGCGCGTTTCCGCCGCTCTACTTCGGGAACGCCTTTGGCTTCGAGCGGCGCTTCGACATTCTGAATCACTGTGAGCCATGGGAACAAAGCAAAGCTTTGAAAGACGATGGCGACATTCGGCGTCTGCCCGTCCAGCGGCTTGCCGTGCCAGAGGAGCGTTCCCGAGGACGGCTGGGAAAGACCGGTCAGAATGCGGAGCAGCGTGGACTTCCCGCATCCGGAGGGGCCGAGCAGAGCGACGATCTTGCCCGTCTCGACGGCAAGATTGGTCGTCCCCACGACCTGGATGCGCGTGCCGTCGGGTTGCGGATAGGATTTTTCGACCGCGACGGCTTCGATGATGGCTTCACTCACAAAGAGGCTCCGTAAGTTCTATACACGATTTTCGGAAAAAGCGGGCCGGTTTTCACGGACCATTCACAATTTGGTATTCACAGGATGGAGCACAGGGAACGTTCCCTGATGTTTCGGAGACTCCTCGAATGCCTAGAAAGCGGAGTAGGTTTGCAGTCTCCCGGTTCCCCGTCCAGTTCGCCCGACTGGTAGAATGAATCGCTTGGAGGTGCGTTATGAAAGATGTTTCCGAAATTCTGCGACAGAAGGAGGTGGCGATCGAGCGCGTCCGCAAGGAAATTGCCGCCCTCAAATTTGTCGCTCCACTCCTAGTGGATGACAGCGAGACCAGACGAACCGGTGAGTCTTCCTTCGTCCTGGCGCAAAGACAGTTAGGAAAAACGTGGGGACGAACGGAACGTTCCCCGGTTTTTCGGCGATGGAAACGCCGAGTTACCTTCCGGCTCCGCTCAGCGCAGGTTTTCTGTCGTCCCTACAAGAGTTGTTCCCTCGTTTCCTTCCTACCCAGGGGTTGCGCCTTGGGTTGCATTTTTTCGCCGCGTTGCGGCTGTTGCTATTCGGCGCGACTATGCCGCTCTCCCTCGCAGTGCGCCTGAAGAATGGGTACGTCCGGTCTGTCCACGAAAGCAACGTCACCACACGCCGAGGCGCTGGCGGCGTCTTGGTCTGCGTTCCTTCGGTCCGGCTTTCGATCCATCCATCCAGTAACCGGTGAGAAATTAATCTCGTTCTGCGTCACTCGAGCGTGGTGATGCTCGAATTGAGCCGCAAGGATCCCCTCCAAGTCACACATTGTTAACAGCCTAGTGACAAACCTTTGACGATTGGTCTGAACCCGCACTCATCTAATGGGTGGAGTCGACACATGCTCGAACTGGATTCGCAGCGGTGTCGTGATTCTCTTTTCGCACAATCAAATCAACTCAAACTGGCATGTCGACCACACCGACACGATACTCGTCTCTATCCCTCAAGGAGATTGTCTGTCTTTGCGCCGGAACGCTTGATGACGAGGCGTGGGAGGAGTTCGTGTCGCGGGTGCGGAAGCCCATACGCCTGAGCATCACGCGCACTGCCGCTCCCTGGGGAAAGCCATCTCAAGGGCTGGTGGAGGATCTGCTTCAGGTAACTTATCTCAAACTCTGGGAAGGAGGGCGCAGCCTGTTGCGGGACTTCGCTCTGCAGTATCCCGAAGGCATCCTGGGATACTTGAAGAGAATTGCCGTCAATGCGACTCACGATTACTTCAAGCATGGGCATAGTCAGTCGTCGGGTGCGGACGAACCGCACGTTTCCACCAGTGACGTCGAACCTGAAGCCGGGGTCGAGGCTCATGGGAGTGAGGAGAGAATTGCGTTCCAACTCTTTTTGAGCGAGATCGATGAACATCTCAAGCATGGTTTGAGCGGGCCTGCTCAGGAGCGTGACCGGACGATCTTCTGGCTCTATTTCCGGCAAGGAATGAGTACCCGGGAGATTGCCTCGCTGCCCGGCATCGGGTTGAGCACCAAAGGAGTGGGCAGCGTCATTGAACGGATGAAGCATTCCATTCGGGATCAGATCCTGGGCACGCGTGCGGATTCTGCGGACGACCCACGAAAAAACGAAAAGCAAAGTTCCTCGGGAACTCGTATATGAATTTAGAGGAGCGTCTGAACTTGGGACGTCCATGGGACAAACATCTCGATAACAGGGAGCTCGATGCCCTTGTGCCCTCGTCTGGTGAGACCTCGCGGGAGATGGGTGAGCTCTCTGCAGCCGCTGTGCGCGACGCTCAAGGGCACGCGGATTCGTGTGCGAAGTGCGGCGAGAAGGTGCGGACATACCGGCAACTCGTGAACCGACTCACGACTGCGCGGGTGCCAAAAGCAACGCCGCCGGGGACTGATTGTCCGAATCTAAGCGGCGCGAACTGGCGCGAGGTGGCTGCAGGAATGTGGCCGGAGTCGAGAGCCACGCAGTTGATTGCCCATGCGGCGTTGTGTGTCCATTGTGGGCCTTTGCTTCGTGACGCTCTATCCGCGGGCGGCCAGCGGGATGACGCGATTCGAGAGAGAAAAAGGGATTTGCGGCTGGCTTTGCCTTCGCGTTGGGGGCTGACGAGGTGGCTGTTTCCGGTTATGGCGCTGGTGGTGATGGTTGGGGTGTTTAGCGCAATGCCTTCGTCATCACGGACTCCGTTGTCCGGGCGGAAGTTTGCCGAGTTCGCCGTCAATACTCACAGGCAGCACGCTCGAGGCAGACTCGCGCTCGATTTGCGGTCTGGCTCGCAGATGGAACTCAACCAATGGTTGAAAGTGAAGTCACCGTTCTCTGTGGCTTTGCCGGCGACGTCCATCGAAGCAGGGGAGGAACGTCCTTATTACTTGCAGGGCGCGCAGCTGGTGCGAGTGGGCGGCAAGGCCGCCGCGTTCATCGCTTACCGAGTGAAGATGCCAACGCTGCAGACCACGGCCGCATCCTTAATTGTTACGCCCGATTCCGTGGCTGTGGCTTCCGGTGGAATCGAAGTTGATTTCAAGAAAGTAAGTTTCCATTACGCAACGGTCGAAGGATACAAGGTCGTTACCTGGTCGGTACATGGGTTGACCTATGCTCTGGTTTCCGAAGAAGGAAACAGCACCCAGCGATCCTGCATGGTTTGCCATTCCGCGATGAAAGACCGTGATCTAAGTCGCACGCCGGCGCCCTTACGCTCTGAGGGAAATAATCCTCGGGCGGTTTGGCAGTAATCCTTTCAAGCCCAAGCCAATTCCATCGCGACCGCGCTAATGGTGGCGGCAGACAGCAGATCCCTCGGCCCGCAAAGAACGCGGGCCTCAGGATGACAAGCTTGCAGAAGTCGAGAGCCCCACGTCATTCCGCGAGAATCTCCTAGCCACACAAAAAAGCAAATTCCTTCGAGATCTCGTCATGTCTTGTGAGGCCGATTACGTCCTCGAAGTAATCGACTACAGCACAAGCATGAGCAACGTTTCAGATATAAGGCCATTTTAGTTGGTACATATTTGTACGCTAAAAGCCTTTGGGACAGCTGTGCCACGACCCTTAACGGGTTTTAATCTGGAACAACATTTAAGAACTGGAGAAAATTAAAATGACCGGCAAGTTCAACAAGCAAGCTAAGAAGAATGCATCAGCGCGGATCCTGTTCGCCGCCGCCCTGGTGCTCGCATGCGCAGTCAGCACCGTCACCGATGCGGCGGCGCAAGTCACGCCACCAACCACTCCTACCGATATTGCAGTACCGGCAGGAAACACTCCTTTCTTGGTCGGCCACGCCTACGGCAGCCAGGGCTATACTTGCCTGCCTACGAGCTCTGGTGGCACTGCCTGGAATCCCAGCGCCCGCCCGGAAGCCACCCTGTTTACGGATCTTTTCGGAGCGCAGTTCCAGATCATCACGCACTTCCAGAGCATCAATGAAAAGCCGAAGCCGGGCATCGTCCCCCCTCTGAGTGGGAACGCGACGTGGCAGAGTTCCTTCGATACCAGCCGGGTGTGGGCGGTAAAGGTGAAGGGAATCGACGCAGGCTCCGACCCCGCGAGTTGCCCGAATAGCGGCTCGATTCAATGCCTCTTGTTGCAGTCAGTCGGGAACGAGAAAGGGCCCACCGGCGGTAACCTCCTGTTCAAGACCACCTTCATCCAACGTCTGAACACTGCCGGCGGAGCTGTTCCAACCAGCGCCTGCACCGTGGGTCAGACTCAGCTCCAGCCCTACACGGCTGACTACTACTTCTTCCGCGCCGACCAATAGACGAGGCGGACAGCCTGCTTCTGGAGGAAAGAAAGACACAGCCCCACCTTATCTCGCGAAACATGGCGAGATGGGGTGGGGTAGGTGCTGGAAGGGCGTGAATCGGCAGCGGTCAACGATGCTCTGAGAAAATCCTGGCGGCAGAGCATACGTCCTTGAAGTCAGAGAAGCTGCCGTAGTCGAGGGTCACCGAGGCGGTGTCGATTTTCAAGCCGGAGCGGAATTTGCTGCTGGATTCGCCGCGATCGTCCATCACCAACTCGGGACCACGCCATCGACCAAAGAGGTCGAAGTATCCCCGGCGCTGGCCGACGTCGAAAATCTTGTACTCCAGCAGGCGAAACTCCATCACGCTGCCTTCAGTGCTGCTCCAGCCGCCGTAGACCGTGCCGCTGACCTTCAGATTTTCCAGCACTCCGGGAGCCGTACATAACGAGGCGGGCCCTTGCAGGCCGCCGGTGGGGCGTAGGCCGTCGAGGCGGAGCCTGGAAGAGTGAGCGGACGGGTAAAACATGACATAAAGAGGATACGTTCCGTTTTTCGTGACCAGCTTGCCGTATCCGGACCAGTAGAGGAACGGCGTCGAGCGGCCGCCGATGTGGAAGGCCCAGGGGTTGGTGAGTCCTACCGCGCCGTAGAACACGATCACGCACAGCAGGAGGAGCTTGAAGATGCTTGCGAGACATCCGCCACGCTTCGACATGCGGAGGAGTATATCGTGGGGCGGATTCTCACAAAAGTGCTACTGCTGTATAACGGTTGCGAAAGGTTTCCGTCATGGTGAAAAGATTTCTTGTTCTTTTGCTGCTGTGTCTGTTGATCGGCGGCGACGTGCTGCCGGGCTCGAACCGGCATCGGCAGAGGCAGCACGCGACCGGTCAACCGGGCGCGTTTGATTACTACCTGCTGGCGCTCTCGTGGTCGCCGGAGTTTTGCCACAGTCATCCGACGAAGCCGGAGTGCGTGTCGAGGAAGTTTGGGTTTGTGGTGCATGGGCTGTGGCCACAGTATTCGAATGGGTATCCGGAGAATTGTTCGACTGCGCCAGGACTGGCGGATCCGTCGCGGATGGCGGACATCATGCCGGATGCAGGGCTGGTGGCGCATGAATGGACTACGCACGGGACGTGCAGCGGGCTTGATGCAGACTCTTATTTCAAACTGGTGCGGCAGGCGTTTGAGTCGGTAAAGATACCGGCGCAGCTGAGGAATCCGACGCGAGGGTTCTCCATCACTCCGCAGGAATTGAAGGAGGAGTTTGTAGTGGCGAATCCACGATTGAAAGCGGAGGATGTGGCGGTGAGCTGTGGGAACAACTATCTGACGGGTGTTTCGGTTTGTCTCGACAAGCAACTGCAGCCGCGAGCGTGCGAGGGAATCCGCGACTGCGGGCCAACAGCGTCAAAGTCGCGCCAGTGCGGGGAGCGGAATAGAGCGCGCTTTAGTCTTTCTGCTGAGTTGAAACCTCACTTGACGGCTTGTGCGCCCGCTTTGCGTTGATCGACTGCCGCGATGAATCCTCCCCAATTTGTGCGCAGCGCCCTGCTGAGATCGTTGTTGTAACCGAACACGGCCCAGGGGGCGCGCTCGGCGAGCAGGGCCAGCATAGCGTCGATCTTTTTCTGGCGGGCCTGCATCTGCAGGGCTTGCCGAAACGGTCGTACATGATTACTTGGTAGGACTTTCCTGTGGGAATGAAATTGGTGTAGTGCTTGGTTACTTTCTTGTAGGCCCAGATCAGGTCGGGAATACGGCAGATAGAGAGTCCGAAGCGGCTCGGAAGAAATATCCAGGATTGAGTAATCGTAGCCCGGCCGATTTTGGTGGCATTACCTTGCAGTTCGATGTCGAACTGCTGAGCGACATCCGCGAGATTCCCGTATATGCACGCCCGCTGGACCACCGGATGCGTGGAAAGATCGGCCCTGCGGCGCATGACTTTTGCGATCAGCCATGCCGCGAGGGCAAACGCGGGGATGCCGAGTACGAGGGCGATGTATCCATCATCGCGAAAACCCGTGGTGTCCAACATGAAAGGGAGAAAAGCCTGATTGGCGGTGGGATGTTCTTTGATCAGCGGGGTGACGATGTTCGAGCGGACATCAGACGGAAGTTCGCTGAGTTCGCCGGTATAGACTGTGCCGCTTTCGTTGGGGCCGCTTTTCACGATCAGCAGGTGCTGGCTAAGCAGGAGGATCGAGTACTTTGCCTTGACAGTTTCGCGCTTGACCGTTCCTCCCTCGCTTTCCCGCTCGACTTCCTGCAGGCCTGTGTCTGAGGAATCGTCCCCCTTCACCTGAAAGAAATATCGCAACTGGGAGCCGGGTTGTTGGATGGTGACGAGCTGCGGACCGCTGACCTGGAATGGGCCAACGAAGAAGTTGTAGAGATAGCGTCGCTCGATGGCGGCATAGCCGACGACCGCCACGATCAGGATGAGGCTCACGAGCAGGAGATTGCGGTTGGTGCGATGGATCTGGCGATCCAGGAAGGAACCGTGCACGGGTGCGGATATGGCACTGGACTGAATGTCCATAAAGATTCTCAGCCGATAGCTTCACGCTGCAACATGGGTTCGCAGTTCTGGAAGTGAAAAATCATACTCCGGAGCTGTGAGGTTTGCATCCACAGAGGAGAAGGAGACCGCAAAGAGTCGGAAGGCGTGCGGAACAGACGCCGCGCTCCCGCGAAACATATACCAAGAGAGTTAGCGGATGGCGGTTTCGATTCCTGAACGGTCGCGGGACAGACGGTTGGTGATGCGACTCACTTCGCGGCATCTTGAGCAGGCGCAGCGTAGATGAGGATCGTCCGGCGACGATGTATGGCCGCATTTCAGACAGGCGAAGGTATTTTGCGATTGCGGGAACAGGGGCTGGAACTCGCCGCCCTGCACGCAATATGGGCAGCGGATGATCTCTTGCGACATTCTTGCTTGAACTCCTAACCTTCGACCCGCGCACCAACATTCGACGTCGCACGGGAACCAGCGCTGGTGCCTATCAGGGAGGCACGGAACGGTATTCGGCCGTTCGCACGCTTTTTTGAAGTATTTCTGGTTACCTTAGAGGAGTTACGCCACGAAAGGAATGGCCCGTTCGTTTGGGAACATAGCCCATTTGTACCATCGTGACCATGCTTTCACACGTTTACGGCAACCACTGGAAGATATTCACGGGTGGAACGGGTTCTCGATTCAAGACGATTTCCAGCAAGGTCGTCGTGAACGGGTAGAAGAGGGCCGGCTTGCCGGGCTTGGTGCCATCGTAGTCGGAAAGATCGAGGTCAAAAGGTCCGAAGTTTGGGGCAGCAGCATTCGAACCGAAGCCCTGGTATCCAACGAGTTCGGTGCCGCTGGACGCGATGATGCGGGCGATTAAGCGCTTGCCGGCGAGCGGCGGAAGATTGTCGAGCTGCACGTGAAAGCAGCGGTAGCTGGTGTTGGCGGCGTAGGGGTGAACGTCGGCCTCAAAGTTGGAGACGGGAGTTTGGGTGCCATCGGCGTCGACGACAATGATTTCGATCGAGTAATCGGTGATGGGATTTCCGTGACTGTCGGTGGCGCGCACGACGAATTGCTGCCAGCGGTTGTTCGCCAGTTTGGCGCGCGCTTGCTGGACGACCTGCGCATTGGCGACATCGTTGGCGTGGAAGTTGTCGAAATCATTTTTGCGGTTGACGCTGAGGGCTTTGAGAACCAGAGCGATTAGTTCCTGGGGAGGCTCGCTCAGGATCTGTCCGTGGTTGAGCCCAACCACCGGAATCAGCGGAATGTCGAGCAGGTTGCTCCAGTCCGCCCATTGGACGCTGGGCTGACCGAGATTGAGAGTGATCTTGCGAGTATTGAGGGCGACGGCCGACCAGCGCACGACGCCATCGCTTCCCTTCTGATCGCCGGGAAGAAAAATCTCCGCCAGCTTGCCGTAGTCGTCGGTTCCGTCAAAAACGAAAACGTAAGGAGTGTCGTTGTTATTGCCGTACAACTTGGTATTGATGAGATCCTTGTGTGCGAGGTCCCATGTATAGTCGCTGCCCAGTTCGAGGTTGCTAAGAACCAGGTTTCCTGAAGCCAGGAAGTCCGGGCCAACTGTTTACTGCCCATAAAGATTCTCCCCAGCAGACTTCGTCCCTTGGCAGCCAGTGGAGATCCGAAGGTGGCGGGCGCGAGGGCCACGAGGTGTTTGAGCAATCCCTGGCGCGAGATTTGCGTGTTGGACGCGGTGAGCCAGGAACGCAGGACCAGCATGCCGGTGGAGTGCACTATGGCATCGAAGGGGGCCTTGTCGAGTCCCTTGTCGTGCAACGCGTGCTGGAAACCATTGGCGATATCATCGACGGTAACTTCGTTGTTCAGGGTGACGTAGTTGCCAACCGCGATCTCTTCGATCTTTCTGCCGGCAGCCAGGAGGGCATTTTCCCAGGTGGAAAAGGCTTGTCCGGAGGCGCTGTACCCGTGGAGCAGGACGAGTGGGTTGGACACGGTTCACCTCGCGCGTGTGGGCGCAAATTGTAGCATCTTAAGGTGCTGCTGAAGCCACGCCCTTTCAAAGTAGGGAATTCACCTTACGGGGGAGCACCAGCGCAATCATGACGAATTTTTTTTTGCGTCAGACAATATGGCTCAATCGGCATCTGACTTGACAAGCTAGTGTGTGCCGCGGCCTCGGTCAGGCCAAAGCCAAAAGTACCTATGACACTGCGTTCGTGGTTGCTGTTGACGATTGCCGCTCTTCTGGTCACGCCCGCGATCTATGCGGGAAATCAGGTGATGGGAGAAATTGAGTTCGCGGGTAAGTCGAAAGTGGAGAAGACGTCCGGCGTCTGGGTCGACGGACAGTATGTGGGGTATCTGAAGGAGTTGAAGGGATCGAAGAAAGTGCTGCTGCTCCCTGGGGAACACGTGATCACGGTGCGCCAGGATGGCTATCGCGACTTCGTCGCGCGCGTGGAGATTAAACCCGGAGAGAAGCGGTTGGTTTGGGTGGCGATGGAGAAGGGTCCGACCGGCGCCATGCCAGCCGTGACCTCGGAGGTTAAGATCGTGGTGAATCCCACACGGGCGGCCGTGTTCGTTGACGGATTGTTCGTGGGGCATGTGGCCGAATTTCAGGGACTGGGGCGAGGATTGCTGGTTGCTCCAGGCTCGCATACGATAAAGATCGCGCTGCCGGGGTTTCAGACATTTGAGACCCAGATCAGCCCAGTGGCCCGTCAGAAAGTCGAAGTCAGGACCAATTTGCTGAAGAGTGCGGGAAATAGCGATGATCCGCTTATTAATGGGGAGAAAACTCCTCCAGCCCCTCCTCCGGATGCGGCGCCCCCTCCGCAGTAGTTGATTCTTAGTAGTGAATGCGGACTGACTCGTGACTAGAATCGTGGGTCGCCATGAACTCCAGGACCTGCATTCTCGCGGCCTCGCTCTTGTTGGCTGGAGCGACTCCGACGGTCGCTGTCGAGCATCCTGGAGTTGTGCCGAAGGATGCGGAGTGCACGTTATGCCATGCGGCGAAGGTGCGCGGGAAGTCCGTGCATTCGGTGATGGCGACGTCTTGCGACGTTTGTCATGTGACTCAGACTCAGGGCGACATGACGATGGTAAGCCTGTCGATGCCCAAGCAGAAAATATGCTTCGCGTGCCATCAGGAGTCGACCGCGTTGCAGGAGCATGTGCCTGCTGTCAAAGGCCAGTGCATCGATTGCCATGACGCGCATAGCAGCGATCGGAAAATGTTGCTGCGAGTGGTCGCGCTTTCTTCGCAGGGCAAGCAGCGGTAGTTCCCTTCCCGGTTTTTCTTCATACCTTACTTTTTAGGCACCAGGTATTCCTTGCGGGGGTCGGAGTTTTTTTAACCGCGGAGATCGCTGAGAAGGGCCGCTGAGGACGCATGAGCACAGGAAGCTCAGATACGCAGAAAACCATTTCATCATCGAGTGGGGAATATCTTCGTCCTCATCAATCCCTTTCTGAAGTTCCTGCAGGAAACAAACCTACTGGTGTGGAAGAAGATCCAGTGGGCTGGTTTGAGTCGGAACGTTTCACGTCTGCGGCGAGAAGTATGACCGGGAAGCCACCAGAAATGCATAGGGGATCAGTGCGGGTGGAATCTGGGAGCGGGCCAGTGAGCGGAGCCACGTCGCAGAGAGTCAGATGCGGTTGGAGAATTTTTGGGTTGGCGCTTTGAAGAGTGTAGTGGCTACCAGGAAATTCTGCATCGAGTACAGGACACAGGGGAGATGGCTCGATACTGTGCAATCTGCCGGCAAAAGGCATTTAACCACTAAGGACACGAAGGGGCACGAAGGAAAAGCTCAACTCTTTCGTTTGCAGTCAAGAAAGCGGGCGGCCGATTTCCCAGTGGTGGCCGAAGGGATCTACTACGCGTCCGATGCGCCACTCGTGTTCCTCGGTCACCGGGTAAACTTCCTTGGCGCCGGCCTTCACAGCGCGGGCAAAGACAGCATCGGGGTCAGGCACCGTAAGGATGATTCGGACTGTGATGCCGCCCAAGGATTCGGGGCTGTAGTTGTGATGCTCGGGCGATTCGTCACTCAGCCAGAATTCGGCGCCCTGAATCGACAAGCGGGCAACTACGCTATCACCCTCTCCCATGCGAAATAATTCAACTGCGGCGAAAGCTGCTTTGTAGAAATCGGCGGCGCGAGCGCCGCCGCGGACGCAGAGCCAGGGTGCGATCATGGTCGTGATCGACGGAGCGGCCTTGCTGCGCAATTTGGGAGTGGAGTTTCGGGAATTTTTGCTTTTCTTCTTACTGCTCTTCTTCTTACTCGCCGGCATAGGCTCGCTTGAGACCTCCGATGTCAATTTTGTCGACCTGCAGCATGGCTTTCATCACCCGCTCGGAGCGGGCGGGATCCGCAAGGAAGGTAGCGACTTTCAGCATGGATACTCCTGGGCGAGGAAATCATATCAGGCCGAGCGCGGGGACGAAGCCAATGGGGAAATTTTTGATTCTCGAAACGACGGTGCGTGTGCGGTCTGGTGCAAGCGGCAAAGTCAAAATCCCCACCCTGTCACAAAAGTCGCGACAAGGGTGGGGCACCCGCGGGTATTTTTCCGCTTGACGATGTTGAGATCCATGAGTAAAAGCTGATGTGGCCTGCACAGATATCTTCCTCTGAGGTTTCAAATGAAACTTGCCGATACAAGTGCTCTCTGTTTTGTCTTCCTCGCCCTAACCACTTATCCGTTGGCCGCTCAGGACGGTGCTGGAGTTCTGTCGTATCCGAAGCCCAAGACTGTCGAGCAGGTGGATGACTATCACGGGGTGAAGGTAGCGGATCCATATCGCTGGCTGGAGGACACGGATTCGGCCGACACGCATGCCTGGGTCGAGGCGGAGAACAAGGTGACGTTTGGGTATCTCGAGCAAATTCCGTATCGCAAGGCGATCCACGATCGCATGATGAAGCTCTGGAACTTCGAGCGATTCACTGTGCCGCAGCAGCAGGGCGGACGATATTTCTATCAGCACAATAACGGGCTGCAGAACCAGAATGTGCTGCTGGTGGCTGAGGCGTTGAATGCGGAGCCGCGGCAACTGCTCGATCCGAATACGCTTTCTTCGGATGGAACCGTTGCCCTGGCGGGTGAGGCTGTTACTGATGACGGCAAACTCATGGCTTATGGGACGGCGGCTTCGGGGTCGGACTGGGAGGAGTGGCACGTGCGCGACGTGGACACTGGTAAGGACCTTCCGGATCTGATCAAGTGGGTGAAATTTTCCGGCGCCTCGTGGTCGAAGGATGGAAAAGGCTTTTACTACAGCCGCTATGACGAACCGAAAGGAACGGCGCTGCGCGATGCGAATTACTTTCAGAAGCTTTACTACCACAAGCTGGGCACCGCGCAATCGGAAGACAAGTTGATTTACGAGCGTCCTGACAATAAAGAGCTGGGCTTCGGCGGTTCGGTCACCAATGATGGTCACTACCTGGTGATCTTTGTGTGGCAGGGGACATCGCCGAAAAACCGGCTTTACTACAAAGATCTGACGAAACCGGATTCGGAGGTGGTGAAATTGCTCGATGACTTCGACGCGGAATACCGGTTCATCGACAATGACGGGCCAGTGTTCTGGATTCGCACTGATCTGGATGCGCCGCGCGGGAAACTGATCGCGATTGATACGCGGCATCCGGAGAAACCAAACTGGAAGACGGTGGTGGAGCAGGGCGCCGACAAGCTGGAAGACGTCAACGTGGTCGACAATCTGTTCCTGCTCGGATATCTCAAGGACGCAAAGACCGAGGTTCGGGTTCATGACTTGCAGGGAAAGTTCCTGCGGAACGCCGATCTGCCGGGGATCGGGACAGCAGCGGGATTCGGCGGGAAGAGAAAAGATAAGGAGACGTTCTATTCGTTCACCAGCTTCATCTCGCCGACTACGATCTATCGCTACGACCCGGCGATGGGAAAGAGTTCCATCTTCAAGCAGCCGAAGGTTGATTTCGACGCCACGAAGTATGAAACCAAGCAGGTGTTCTACAACAGTAAGGATGGAACGCGCATTCCGATGTTCCTGACCTACAAAAAAGGATTGAAGCTGGATGGGCAGAATCCGACGCTGCTTTACGCCTACGGCGGCTTCGACATTTCGCTGACGCCTGGATTTTCCATTCCTACCGTGGTTTGGTTGGAGATGGGAGGCATCTACGCGCAGCCGAACCTGCGGGGCGGTGGAGAGTATGGGGAAAATTGGCATCTGGCGGGGACGAAGGCGAAGAAGCAGAACGTCTTTGATGATTTCATTGCGGCGGCGGAGTGGCTGATCGCGAACAAATATACTTCGACGCCGAAGCTGGCGATCCGCGGAGGCAGCAACGGCGGCCTGTTGATCGGGGCAATGTTGACGCAACGTCCGGACCTGTTCGGGGCGACGCTGCCGCTGGTGGGAGTGATGGACATGCTGCGCTTTCAGAAGTTCACGATTGGATGGGCGTGGACTTCCGATTACGGATCGTCCGACAACGCCGACGATTTCAAAGCGCTATATGCGTACTCGCCGCTGCATAATCTAAAGCCGGCGACGAAGTATCCTCCGACGCTGATTGCGACCGCGGATCACGATGACCGCGTGGTGCCCGGGCATAGTTTCAAGTTCGCGGCGACCATGCAGGCGGATCAGGCGGGGGCGGCTCCGGTGCTGATTCGGATTGAAACGAAAGCGGGACATGGGGCGGGAAAGCCGATCTCGAAGATCATCGATCAGACGGCGGATGAGTGGTCGTTCGTGGCTTATAACCTGGGGATGAGTGTGGCGCTGCAGTAGGGCGCTATTCTTACACGGTTTTCCTTTCGTCACAGGAAGTCAAAATCCCCACTCCATCTCGCCGAACAAACAAGAGTTTTTCATGATCGAGATCCATTTTGTTGTGCGTAGCGCCCGTGATGATGTAGGGGCCACGCTACTGGCGACTACGATTACCGGCTACAAATATTCGTATCTCTCGACTCACCCCTTACCGTTTCTGGAATTGATTGTCTTCAATTTGTACATCAGAGACACGCCTTCGCATCTCGGTGCCTTACCTCGATCCTTAAAAAAGGAAACTAACAAAGTCACAACGATTCTCTTGTTGTGTGGTGTCCGGTGTCTCTGAATGCTGGAGCACCGGTGGGCGTCAGCAGATCAAGTTCGCCGCTTCGCAATCTGTAGGAAGTTCTCCCTGAAAAGTAAACTACCTTCGATCAGCAGCATAACGGCCGCGCAACTTTATCGCTAACATCTCGTTGTGCGATTGGGTCTGCGAGGGCGGGCCCAGGACTCGCACCTGTCTCCGAGTAGCTCGCTTCAACACTTCATACACAAAGAATCGGCAAACAAAACGCCTGTAGTGTTTCTGTCCTGCTTCCAGCGCACAAAGGCTAAGTAGCTAACCCCGCCTCCGACTTTTGGCGAGGATATTGCACCTTGGAACGTCGAGCCAAGGTGTCACTTTTGCGCGGAGACCCGTCGCTCAGCACCAACAAAAGTCTGGAGGGTTGTATGTTACGAATGTTTGTCGAGAAGAAGACAGCTCCACTAGTCATTGTCATGTTGCTCCTGGTGAACGGCTTGGTTTTCGGCCAGGGCATCGTCACCGGCTCCATCTCAGGGATCGTCCTCGATCCGCAAGGAGCGGTGGTAGCCGGCGCCGAGGTGCGCGCCACGCAAATGGAAACCAACCGGGTCTTCGCCACCACAAGTTCGAATGGAGGAGTGATTGAGCTCCCGTCATTGCCTCCAGGCACCTACAAGGTCACCGTGAACGCGAAGGGGTTTGCTGCCTACAACGCGCAGAACGTGATCGTCGCCGTCGGCAAGGATTCTGCGCTGGGAAGCGTCAGGCTGAATGTGGGAACCTCTTCCGAGACTGTGACGGTCGAAGGCGCGGCTCCCATTGTCGAGAGCACCACTGATCAGCTTTCGCAAACCTTCGGCAGCCAGGAAGTCGCCAGTGTTCCTCTGGGCAATACCTACGACTCGTTCGTGCTGTTTACGCCCGGCGTTGCCACGGTCGGCAGCGGCGGCTTCGAAAATACCAACGGCGCGGCGCTCTCCATCAACGGCCAGCGCGGACGCTCCAATAATTTTCAACTCGACGGTCAGAATAATAATGACAACACCATCGGCGGCCCATCATTCTTCTTTGGCAATCCGGACGCCATTGCGGAATTGCAAGTCGTCACCAACTTCGACGCCGAATACGGCCGCAACATGGGCGGCGTAGTGAACTATGTCACCAAGGGAGGCACCAATCAGTTTCACGGCACGGGATACGAATTCTGGCAGGGCGACCACTTTGACTCGCTGCAGAACCAGGAAAAGAATCCTTTGTTCGGCTTCTGTCCGTCGGGAGTGAGTCCCAGCACGGGATGCACGAAGCCTGTGATACCGCAATATGTACAGAATCAATTCGGCGGCACCATGGGTGGCCCGATCAAACGTGACAAGGTGTGGTTCTTCGGGTCAGGGAATTTCCAACGCAACCGGTCCGCAGGTGCTCCGATTTTTTCCAACGGCGCTCTTACTCCGGATGCAACTGGAATTCAGCAGTTGCAAACGGCATTTCCTGACAATCCCGCCGTGGCAGCGCTGGCGCGGTGGGGGCCGGCCACTCTCACAATAGGGAATCCCACCTTCAGCGGGATCACCTCTGTGCCTGTGACAGGCCCTGGGGGTGTGACAGTGCCCATCGAAATGGGGCAACTGACGCGCTCGCTGACGCAGCCCTTCAATGATTACGAGGGTACCGGACGCGTCGATGTTCAGCTGACCAACAAAGATCGTTTCTTCGGGCGTTATCTGTTCCAGCAGCAAGGGCAATCAAACCTCCCGATCGGCGGAGCGGCTGGCGCTCAGGGACAGATCTATACCGTCTATGGCCGCAACCAGCAGATCGGGTTGGACCTGACTCATACTTTCAGTCCCTCGCTGCTCAACCAGGTTCGATTCAGCTACTCGCGTGCTCTCTCGAGATTCGATGGCGGCGGGTTCCCAACCTGCTTACTGGCAAACCAGGGTGCCTGCCCGCCTCAGATCGCGATTCAGGATCCCTCTGTGTTGGGTGTGGGTCAGTTTCTTGTGTTTCCTCAGGGCCGGATCATCAACGTCTATGAAGTGCAGGACAATGCCTCTAAAGTGTTTGGAAAACACGTGATGAAGTGGGGCGGGTCGTACGATCGGCAACGCTCACCTAACTTCGGTTTGTTCGAGGAGAACGGTTTCTTCATCTATCGAGATTTCAACTCGTTCATCCAGAATACGCCTCGGCGGACCTTCGTCGCTTATGGAGACAACGTCCTCCGGTTCAAGGAGAACGACGCATCCTTGTACTTCCAGGATGACTGGAGGCTCAAAGACAACCTCACCGTCAACCTCGGATTGCGCTGGGAGTACTACCAGCAAGCCGGCAACCTCCTGCACGATGAAAGCGTGGCTCGTGAACAGGGTCCCAATGCTCTTTGGGATAAGTCGCTACCCCTGAGCCTGACCACGGTACCGCACATTCCTAACCACTATAAGAATTTCGGTCCGGTAGTTGGTTTTGCGTGGACGCCGCACTTCCTGTCAGGTCTGCTCGGAACGAATCAGACGGTTGTTCGCGGGGGTTTCCGCATTGCGTATGATGTCAACTATTACAACCTCCACAGCAATATCGCCGGATCTTCTCCATTCACGAACCTTGCCACCGTTCCGAATGCAGCAGGAACGGGGGCCGCTGGCTTGCCAAATGTTGCTACCCTGAATGGTTCCAGCATTGCGGCTGCGCTGTTCCCGTTAGCGCCGAAAGGCAATCCGGGTTTTGCCACCGAACTTCAGTTTGGCAACAACTTCCGCAATCCCTATTCCGAGCAGTGGAACCTTGGAATTCAGCGACAAATCGGCACCAAGATGGCGGCCGAAGTTCGCTATGTAGGCAATCACGGTGTGGGGAATTTCCAGGAAATCAATGGCAACCCCGATGTGTTGCCACTGACCAGCAACGGTTTTGGCAACCTTGTGCCTGCGGGCCTGACCCCGTGCACGACTCCGGGCCAACCGGGCTCAACGGGACTGGATCAGTTTAATAATCCAGTCGGGTATGCAAACTGCAACTTCAGCAATGTCATCGAGTACGCGAACACCGGATACTCCGTCTATCACGGCCTGCAAAGCCAATTCCGCCTGCAGAACTGGCATGGCTTTACCGGACAGATCTCCTACACGTTCAGCAAGACGATTGATAATGCCTCTGAGGCGTTCTCATCGCTCTCGGGCTTAGGCACGCTTTTCAATCTCTCCCAAAGTCCGTTTGATGTCAGCAAGGCGGAACGTGCGATTAGCAGTTACAGCTATCCCCACGTGCTTGGCTTGCTCTGGGTCTACGATTTGCCGTTCCGGCATGGACAGGCTGGTTTGTTAGGGCACTTGCTCGGCGGTTGGCAGATCAACGGTACGTATCGTTACAACAGCGGTCAACCGTGGACGGTTGTGCAGAATTCCGGTCAGGGATTATGCGACCCCGCCAATTTCACGGGTGGCACGATCGATACCTGCCGGCCGATCCTGAGCAGCGCGAGCGCACCTCTCAATTCGGTCGGGATCTGCGGCGATGCAACAGCGGCAGACTGCGGTATCACGAATTTGACCACGAGTGCGGCAACAAGCTTAAGCCAGGTCCGTTGGATCGTTAACGACGTCACGGCAGCGAAGTTTTTCGGTTCGCCTTTTCTAGGGGTCGGCCGGAACACCGAACGTGGTCAGCCGGTCAATACCATCAACATGGCTGTCTTTAAGAACACCAGGATCACCGAACGCCTTACCATTCAGTTGCAGGCCGAGGCGTTTAACTTGTTCAACCACCAGTGGCTGGGCATTCCCAACGTAAATGTCGACTCGGCCAACATTGGCGGAGTCAACCAGTTCGGCAGTTTGGCTTTTAACCCTAACGGCGGCGACAGTAATTTCGGCACCGCCAACATCAATAGCGATGGCATTGGCCGCCGCCGTCTGCAGTTCGGCGCCAAGGTCATCTTCTAAGCAGTCGCGGCATTAAATTGCGGCCCGCAGATCCCGGAGTGCCTTCCACGGGGTCGGCGGGCCGCTTCCATTTGCTGTGTCGAACATCATATCGAGAAACTCAAAACCCCCACCCTGTCGCAAAAATCGCGACAAGGATGGGGCACCCTCTGGCGTTTATTTCCCTTCTAAGGTGAAGCCGGTGGCTTGAATCCAATGTGATTCTTGCCCGAAGTGGGAAGGGAACCGTCTCTTCCTTCTTTATCGGTTTGACCCTGCCTATCCAACGTGTTATAAATGCCCGTTTTGCGCTAGGAAGCCGCGAGTAGAGAGCTAGTTCTCTATTTCTCTTTTACGGCTGTACTGCATGGACCCGGCGCGAGACCCGACGCGGCCAAGCTCCAACACTCCTTAGGTCTTGCGGTGGAAGCGTGATCGGACAAGCTCCACTTGATGCCAAGCGGCCAATGGGGGCACGCGTTTCCTGAATCAATGTAGCCAAAACGTTATCTCGGAATGCCGTTCTAATACGGAGGACTCATATGCGTACCTGGCTTGCCACTGCTGCGTTTACACTCCGCCGCATGGCGATGAAAACCCCTGCCGTAGTTGCGCTGCTCACTGTGAGCGCGGCTGCGGCTTTCGCACAACCTGCCGGCGAGGCTGGCGGAGAAGCTGCACTGAAGCTGCCCAAGCTGGACCTGGTCAGCTTTTTTAACGGAGCCATCGACGGTCACAAGCTGCTGCTGATCGGAATCCTGTTCTGCCTGTTCGGGCTCGGTTTTGGCATGACGATTTTCATGCGGCTGAAAAACCTGCCCGTCCATCGGTCGATGCGCGAAATCTCGGAGCTGATTTACGAAACCTGCAAGACTTATCTGATTACGCAAGGCAAATTTATATTGTTGTTGTGGGTCTTTATTGCGGTCATCATTGCCGCCTACTTCGGCTGGTTGTCTCCGGTACCGGGCAAGTCCGTAGCGCTTACCCTCCCAATTATTCTCGCGTTCAGTTTGGTAGGAATTGCAGGAAGCTATGGCGTGGCCTGGTTCGGGATCCGGGTCAACACGTTCGCGAATTCCCGGACTGCATTCGCTTCCCTGCCCGGCAAGCCATACCCCGTCTATCAGATTCCGCTCGAAGCGGGCATGAGCATCGGCATGATGCTGATCTCGGTCGAACTTCTGATCATGCTGATCATTCTGTTGTTTGTTCCGGGAGACTACGCGGGGCCATGCTTCATCGGATTCGCAATCGGCGAATCGCTGGGCGCGGCGGCTCTGCGTATTGCGGGAGGCATCTTCACCAAAATTGCCGATATCGGGTCGGACCTGATGAAGATCGTGTTCAAGATCAAGGAAGACGATGCGCGCAACCCGGGCGTGATTGCCGATTGCACAGGTGATAATGCGGGCGACTCGGTTGGGCCATCGGCAGACGGATTCGAAACTTACGGCGTGACCGGCGTGGCGCTGATCACATTCATCCTGCTGGCGATCAAGAGCCCTGATCCGACGATTCAAGCGAAGGTTCAAGTCCAGCTTCTGGTCTGGATCTTTGTGATGCGCGTGATGATGCTGGTGTCCAGTTCGTTGTCGTACTTCCTGAATGGCGCCATCGCGAAGGCGAAATACGGCTCGGCCAATGAAATGAATTTCGAGGCTCCCCTAACCTCACTGGTATGGATTACCTCGATTGTGTCGATCGCACTGACCTACCTGATTTCTTACTTCATCATTCCCACCCTGGGCGCTGACGGTTCGCAGTGGTGGAAGCTCTCGACCATCATTTCTTGCGGGACGCTGGCGGGCGCGTTGATTCCGGAACTGGTGAAGGCATTTACGTCGGTGGAGTCGCGGCATGTGAGAGAAGTTGTCATTTCAGCGCAGGAAGGCGGAGCATCCCTGGGAATCCTGTCGGGATTCGTGGCAGGCAACTTCTCCGGCTACTACCTGGGTCTCGCCATGATGATGCTGATGGCGATTGCCTATTACATGAGCACGATGGGATTGGCGCTGGCGGCGGGAATGCTGGCGCCAGCAGTGTTCGCATTCGGACTGGTGGCGTTCGGATTCCTGGGCATGGGGCCAGTGACGATCGCGGTCGACTCGTATGGTCCGGTAACCGACAACGCGCAGTCGGTATATGAACTGTCGCTGATCGAAGCAGTGCCCAATGTTCAGACCGAGATCAAGAAAGACTTCAATATGGAGGTCAATTTCGAGCGCGCCAAGCATCTGCTCGAAGCGAACGACGGTGCAGGAAACACGTTCAAAGCTACCGCGAAGCCGGTGCTGATCGGAACAGCGGTGGTCGGCGCAACGACAATGATTTTCTCGATCATCATGGCGTTGACGAACGGACTGACCGACGCGGCCGGGGTGGCCAAGCTTTCCTTGCTGTATGCGCCGTTCTTTCTCGGGCTAATCACGGGCGGAGCGATGATTTACTGGTTTACCGGCGCTTCCACGCAGGCTGTGACCACGGGCGCCTACCGGGCCGTCGAGTTCATCAAGGCGAACATCAAACTCGAAGGAGTGGAGAAGGCATCGGTCTCGGACAGCAAGAAGGTGGTGGCGATCTGCACGCAGTATGCGCAGAAGGGGATGTTGAACATCTTCATTGCAGTGTTCTTCGGCACCCTGGCGTTTGCTTTTGTGGATCCATTTTTCTTCGTGGGCTATCTGATCTCGATCGCAATCTTCGGGTTGTATCAGGCTATCTTCATGGCTAATGCTGGTGCGGCCTGGGACAACGCCAAGAAGATCGTTGAGGTCGAGATGAAGCAGAAAGGAACGCCGCTGCACGATGCTACAGTCATCGGCGATACGGTGGGCGATCCGTTCAAGGACACGTCTTCGGTAGCCTTGAATCCCGTGATCAAGTTCACCACGTTATTCGGATTGCTAGCGGTGGAGTTGGCTGTCACCCTGTCGGTGGACAATGCAACGCTAACCAGGGTGCTTGCACTGGTGTTCTTCCTGATCTCGTTTGCTTTCGTTTACCGGTCGTTCTACGGGATGCGGATTAAGTCGGGAAGCTAAAAGTCAGTCGCAAACAGGAACGCCATCCTTGTGGGGATGGCGTTTTGCTTTTGAGCGGCAATCCTGAGGACGCTGCTTGCAAACTCTCTGTCATCAGCTTCGCACGATTCCCGGCTCGGACATACTTTCGGCAGAGACGTAGCAAGCTACGTCTCTACGAGGGGCCTTCTGAAACTGCCGACGGTTCGGCTTAGTAGCGGTCACGGTAGAGTTCGCGTCGGTCGCGATTGACGTCGCGGTATTCGCGGCGGAGTTCGCGGCGCTCGTGCCGAGCGGCGGCGTAGTTGCCGTTCCGTTGATCACGGAGCAGTTCGCGCCGATCATGGGCGATTTTGGCTTGATCGTGGCGAATGTCGCGGTGCAGGCCGCGGTCGCCGTCCCAGGCAAGAGCCGGCGCGACGCCCATCCCAACTAACAAAAGAATTCCAGCAATTGCGCGTTTCATAGTTTCTCCTCCGATCCCGGTTCAGCGGGTTCTGAGAATGGAAACACGAATTGTGCAGAGGAGTTTCGCTCGCTTCGTGGGTAAGAACTGAGAGTCGCGGGCAACCTTTTTGCAAAGGCAACCACAGGGACCGAAGCCCTCTTCGATTGGGGAACCCTTTGGCGGCCTTTTCGCAGGACAGCCGAGGCGGCTGTCCTGCCGTGAGCGGGCTAGTTTGGGCCCTTCATTTTGTCACGGACGCTCTTGGCGAGTTTTTCGATTTCATCCGCTTTCTTGATCACTTCAAGCGAGAGAACGTTCTCATTGGATTTGTCAACGTATTCCTTGAGCTCGAGCGAGAGCTTGAGCAACCTGTCGGTGTCGGTCTTCAGCGCAGCGACGCGCTGCTTGGCGGCTTTCTTCTCCATGTCGCGCGCGATGCGGGCATGAGCTTCGTCGTCGTCGAAAGGATGGTTGACGTCTGGTTGCGAATGCGGAACGGATTGCTGAGCGAATACGGGATAGCGAAAGAAGAGCAGCAAAAATGTTAATACGCAGAGTCTGAATCGCACGGAAACCTCGCGGAGAGTTGGCGAGCACTACTCAGCGAAATTATACGTCTGGAAAAGCGTTAACCACGAAGGACACGAAGGTGCACGAAGGAGCACAGGCTCTGACCTATATAACATAACGACTCTCGCCACAGAGGGCGCAGAGGAACACAGAGGAAAAACAAGCCTGAGCTTGCGCTCTGGCTTGTTTTCAGTTTCGGGACCCCTTAGAGCGCGCTCATGTTTGCCAGAAATTCGGCGTTGCCTTTAGTTTTGCTGAGCTTGTCGATCAGCAATTCCATGGCTTCCACGGGCGAGAGCGGGTTCAGCACTTTGCGCAGAACCCAGATTCGCGAGAGATCTTCTTTCGGGATCAGGAGCTCTTCTTTTCGCGTACCGGAGCGCTGGATGTCGATCGCGGGGAACACGCGTTTGTCGACAAGCTTGCGCTCGAGGATGATTTCGCTGTTGCCCGTGCCTTTGAATTCTTCAAAGATCACGTCGTCCATGCGGGAGCCGGTGTCGATCAGAGCCGTGGCGATGATCGTCAGCGAGCCGCCTTCTTCGATGTTGCGGGCTGATCCGAAGAAACGCTTCGGACGCTGCAACGCGTTGGAATCGACGCCGCCGGAGAGCACTTTGCCGCTCGGCGGAACGATCGTGTTATAGGCGCGAGCCAGACGCGTGATCGAGTCGAGCAGGATCACGACGTCGCGCTTGTGCTCGACTAACCTCTTCGCTTTTTCGATCACCATTTCGGCGACCTGCACGTGACGCGCGGCGGGCTCGTCGAAGGTGGAAGAGATCACTTCGCCTTTGACCGAGCGCTGCATGTCAGTGACTTCTTCCGGGCGTTCATCGATCAGCAGAACCATCAAAACAACTTCAGGATGATTTGTGGTGATCGAGTTGGCGACGTTTTGCAGAAGCATGGTCTTGCCGGCGCGCGGCGGAGAAACGATCAGTCCACGCTGGCCTTTGCCGAGCGGGGTGAGCAGATCCATGACGCGGGCGCTGGCGTTGTCGCGAGCGGTTTCGAGCTTGATGCGTTCCTGCGGATACAGCGGCGTCAGGTTATCGAAGAGAATCTTGTTGCGAGCTTCGTCCGGAGACTCGAAGTTAACGGCTTCAATCTTGACGAGCGCGAAATATTTTTCGCCTTCGTGTGGAGGGCGCACCTGTCCGCTGATGGTGTCGCCGGTCTTGAGGTCAAATTTGCGGATCTGGGACGGGGAGACGTAGATATCGTCAGGGCCCGGAAGATAATTGTAGTCGGGCGAGCGAAGGAAGCCGTAGCCGTCTGGCAGAATCTCGAGGACGCCTTCGGCGAAGATGTGGCCTTCTTTTTCGCTCTGCGCCTGCAGGATTTTGAAGATGAGATCCTGCTTGCGCATACCGCTGGCACCGGGCAGATCCAAGGTCCTTGCGATCTTGGTCAGCTCGGTGATGTTCTTTTCTTTCAATTCAGCGATGGTCATGATTCACCTAAACCCGTGCACTAGTGCGTATTCGGTAGTGTCAGCGGGAGATTTTCAAAAAAGGAGGGGACTCAGGAAAGATACAAACAACAACGCCGGGGAGGAAGGCGGGGCTGGTTAAGCAGCCCGCCGTTGAGCCTCGGCTACATTCTCTGGTTCCGACAATACTGCCTGCCGCTCCGAGTCAGCGATCCGATCCAGCACGCCATTCATCGTTTCCTGGATTCTGGTACTGGGCCGGTGGAATTTCCGCGTGGCCTTGGAGGCAAGCTGACAGAGCATATAACGATTCCGTAGAGTCTGTAAAGCATCAAACACACGATCAGAGCGCATGATTGATAGGTCTCCTTACTTTATGATTTTGTGGCCTTTCGCCTTCGCCTTTCACGCGGGAGGGTGACCGGAAACCCCAGCTTCCGACCTAAGTCACTGATTCCGAGTAGGTTGTAAAGGAGTTAGCGTAAAAACTCACTCTTTTTGAATAGATGCGTACGGGAACCTCGAAGATGCTCGATTTTCTGGGCTTAGCTTCGTAAGGCGTTGCCAAGAAGCGGCAGCGGGCCGAGGGGCTCCCAAGAACTCGCTAATGTAGCTGCAAAGCGAATTCGGGTCAAGTAATTATTTGTAAGACAGCCGGACTGATTTCCGAAAACGGATTACAGGGAAAGTACCCCCCTCTGCCCCGATCTATTCGAATCAGCGATTTAGCGGGAAATGTCCGAAAAATCTCAGAGCTGCCACGAGTTACTGGTAAAATATTAGGAACAAAGCACTTAGCACCCTCGTGTATATCCGCCATCGCCTCTTCAGACGTTCTCAGGAATTGTGGTGCCAAGTCAAGGCCAAGATTGGATTTCCTGTCGTAGTGGTTCCGAATTGGGAATGCTTTTCTTCGTCGGAGTGATTCCAAGGCATGAGTGCTTTGGGAGGGTTTAGGCGTCCCTTGCGGGACGCGGTGTCTTGTTCTCTCCCGTACCCGCCAGTGGAACTGGCGGGCCATTTTCGGGAGCCCCACGGGGCATCGCGTCCAGGTTAGGGAGCTTTCTTGTTCGTGGACGGGTGATGACAGGTCAGTTCGCCGCCGTCAGCACCGCCCCGATGGCGGCCTTCGCGGACGGTTATGACTGCTCTGTTCTTCGTGGATTCACTTCCGTGGATCGTTACGACTGTTCTGTTATTGGTGGATGCCAGTGCGAGATAGGATGGACTCATGACGGGGATTCGGATGGATGCATGGTTGTGGGCGACTCGCTTCTTCAAAACGCGGACGCTGGCCAAGAAGAGTTGTGATTTGGGGAGAATCGTGTCGAACGGACAGGTAGCGAAGGCGGCACGGGAGGTGCGCGTCAGTGACATGCTGCGTATTTCGAATGACGGGGGCGAATTTGAGGTCGAAGTACTGGGGCTAAGTGATGTCCGTGGCCCGGCGTCGGAGGCGCAAAAGCTGTATCGGGAGACGGACGCAAGTAAGGAGTTGAGGGCCAAAGTTGCGGCGGAGCGACGGGCTGCGAGGGAGTTCGAAGTCTTGCCGCAGGGCCGGCCATCGAAGCGCGACCGAAGAAGGATCATTCAGTTTCGGGGACGAGCGTAACAAAGGCTTCAACCACTGAGGTCACGAAGGTACACGAAGGAAAACCTCCGGCGACCTTGACGAACCTAATTCGTCTGGCTATATTCAACCTTAAGGTTGAATATGCATGGGGGACAAATCCGGCTTGACCGGACCTTACTGGCTCTGGCTCACCCGGCGCGGAGAGCGATGATGCAACGGCTGTCTGGGGGCGAAATCCGCATTACGACTCTGGCTAAACCGTTTTCCATGTCCCTGAATGCGGTTTCAAAGCACGTGCGTGTGTTGGAACGAGCGCGTTTGCTGCGGCGGCGGCGGGTCGGACGCGAACATCTGTTATCGCTGAATCCGAAGCCGCTGGATGAGGCGGCTTCGTGGATGATGGCCCAGAAGGCAATCTGGACAAAGCGACTGGATACACTCGAGTCATTGCTGTTGGAGGAGGACGCGATGTTGGCGAGTGATTCCAGGAAAAGACGATCGCGATGAGGGGCCGGAAGAAGGGACCGCGCGGACCTCGGGAGCATCCTGACGAGGAATATGGAGTGCTCAAGGACTCGGAAACATTTCGCATCGAGCGACTGTTGCCGGGGCCCATCGAACGAGTCTGGTCTTACTTAACCGATGCGGAGAGACGCCGGAAGTGGTTTGGCGGAGGACCGATTGAGCTTCGGGCGGGCGGCGGTCTGGAATTGCAATTCGAATTTTCAGGGTTGTCATCGGAGGCGACGCCGGCGGATCAAGACAACTCGTGCTCAGTCGTCGGAATTGTGACGCGGTGCGAACCGCCTCGGTTGCTGAGTTATACGTGGGGCAGCGAGCCAGGCGCTTCGGAAGTGACATTCGAACTGGACCCGCGCGGCGAGCAGGTGCTCCTGGTGATCACACATCGGCGGTTGAAGAATCGCGAAATGGCGGTGAAAGTGGCCAGTGGATGGCATGCCCATATCGAGCTTCTTTGCGATCACTTGAACCAGCGGGAACCTAGGCCGTTTTGGACAACCAAAACGTGGCTTGAAGACGAGTATCGCGAGCGGTTGGGAATGACGGAACCAACGCCAGGGTCCCTCAGCGGCTAAGGAGTGTTCGTGAGAACGCCTCTTTCGCCCCGTTGGGGGTGGATCGTTTCCCACTTGTACCCACGGCTAACGCCGTGGGCTGCACTCTTTCGCCGCCTCGCGGCTGGAAACCGGTGCCTTGCCCCACCCTGAATCTGCAAAACGAGGTCTCACGCACACACGAAAGCCCACATCTTTTTTTGTGGGCGGGCCGCTCTACCCAAGAGCGGGAGCTGCTTGTGAAGATATTTATTGAGACAGCTTCGGAAGTCCGAAGCTGTTCTCAATAACAGGTACACGGGCCCGCAACAGAAGATGCAAGAAAATCAGAGGAGAAATCATGGCGATCTATCAGACCGGCGGATATCAGGTGAAGCCAACCGCAGTGAAGAAAGTGAAGGAGGCAATCAGGGAATTCGTCGAGTATGTGCAGCAGAACGAGCCGGGCACAAAAATGTATCTGGCCTGGCAAGAGAAAAGTGATCCAACGCGTTTTCTGCACTTATTCATCTTCGAGGATGCGGCGGCGCAGACCCGGCACGGACAGTCGGAAGCGGTGAAGCGGTTCGAATCCGTGTACTCACCCGAACTGGTTGGCGGAGAAGTGGTCTTCACGGACTACGAGTTGATTGCGGGTAAGCCTAGGGCTGACCAGTGGGCTAATATTTTTCGCGATTCGAACAAGTCGTCAGGAGATTGAAACCGTAACCAGAAAATTGTGAAGAAAGGATCGTTGCCTATGCCGAACGGGGGAGAGATTCTCAAGCAGTTCTACGCCGCCGTTGTCCAAAGAGATTTTGCTGCTGCTCGGAAGTATTTGGCCGACGATCTCGCCTTTATCGGGCTTTTCGAAACTTATCCCAGCGCGGATGCCTATCTGAAGGCTTTGACTGGACTTATGCAAATTACGATCCGGCTGGAGGTGAAGAAAATCATCGCGGAAGGAGATGATGCTGCGATTTTTTTCGAGTTGCAGACGAAGGCACCGGCGGAGGCTACGGTCTTGGTAGCCGAATGGCACCAGTTCAAGGACGGAAAAATCGTACGCGCGCAATCGGCGTTTGACGCGCGGCCATATGCGGCCATGTTCACAGGCGGGGCTCGATAGCGCATTCCGTTGTGTAGACCCCTTCGTTTGGCCTCTGTCGAAAAGTTTCGCACCGAACTGCTAAAGTCAAAATCCTCCGGAATTTCATCACTTTGGGCTTAATTCTCGCGGAGAGTCTGCAGGGGGTTCAAGCAGGCGGCTCGGAGGGCTGGTGCCAGTGCCGCGACCACTGACACGATAAGCAATACGAACGCGACTGCCACGTAGGTGAGAGGATCCAGTGGTGGGACATGGAACAGCAGATCTCTGACGAGCCGGCTGGCCAACAGGGAGGCTGTCGCTCCCGCGGCAATTCCGGTGACACCGAGTATGAGCGCGCGCTGAACAACCATTCCCAGGATGTTGGAGCGCGACGCGCCGAAGGCCATTCGCAGGGCGAGTTCACGCATCCGCTCGGCGACTACATAAGAAAGAATGGCGTAGAGGCCGAGGGCGGAAAGCAGCAGGGCGATTGCGGCGAAACTCGAGACTAAAGCTGCTTCGAATCTGGGCTGTTCAGACATATCTCGGAGAGTGTCTCCGAAGGTTTCATAGTCGAAGACTGGCGCCTCTGTGTCGAAACGCTTCACCACCGCACGCACGGCGCTCTCGTAGGTCAACGGATCTCCGGATACCTTCATCACTATCCTCGGACGCTGGTGCGTGGGATTCTGGGCGTAGGGCAGGTAGAAGCGAGGCAGATAAGGATCGTCCCACGGATCGCTGCCCAGAGTGTCGCCGACCACTCCGATGATCTGGCGGGCGAGGATGGGCTCGGTGGAGTACTGAAACTTGGGAACCAGATAGCGGCCTACCGGGTCCTGGTTGGGAAAGTACTTTCGCGCGAACGCGCGACTCACGATTGCAACCGGTGGCGAGGTGGGGAGGTTGTCGTGGTCGGTGAAGGTGCGTCCGTGCAGCAGAGGGATGGAGAGGGTCTCGAAAAACCCCGGCAGGACCGCGCTCATGTTGCAGGTGGGGAGATTGTCGGGTGGGTCGAGGTGGCCAGGGATCGTGAAATCAATCCAGGTGCCGCCTCTTCCGGGCAGCTGATGGCCAGCCGAAACGCGGATCGCTCCGGGCACGGCCGCGAGGTCCGGGAGAAGTTTCTGGAAAAATGGAACTTTGCTCGGGTCCGGATAACGTGTTTGGCTCAACGCAATGTCGAAGTGCACGGTTTGTTTGAAGTCAAAGCCGGGATCGAGATGGAGGAGGTTCATCATGCTCCTGATGAGCAGGCCAGAGCCGATCAGCAGAGTAAACCCGAGAGCGGTTTCAGCAACAACGAGCGCGTCTTGCAGCCGATTCCTGCGGCGGCCCGGAGTAGTCGTCGTGCCGCCATCGCGCAGGGCATTGGCTGGATCGGAGTGCGATATGCGCCATGCAGGGAGTAATCCGAAGATCAGCGCTGTGGCTCCAGAGAGCAGGACGGAAAAGAGGAGCACTCGCAAATCTATCGAGACGTTGAAGAGTCGGGGAAGATCTTGCGGGACAAGGCGGATTCCTACTCGTACAAAGAGGATTGAGGCCAGGATGCCGATAACGCCGCCGCAGACTGCCAAGAGCAGAGACTCAATCAGAAGTTGGCGCACAAGGCGGCTCCGGCTGGCACCAAGGGCGGTGCGAACCGCGAATTCCGTCCTTCGCGAGGTGGCACGGGCCAGCAGTAATCCAGCAACGTTGGCGCAACCGATCAGAAGAACCACTCCGACAGACGCGAGCAAAAGCAAGAGAACAGTGCGACTATCCCCAACTTGCTGCTTCAGCAGGGGCTGAATCAAGAGAGCGGGACGGTTGCGGTTTTCGGGATACTGCTGCGCGAGCTGCCGCTGGATGGTATTGAGGTCTGCACGGGCCTGCTCGATGTTGACGTCGGGCCTGAGACGTCCGACGATTTGCAGATCGTCGGAGTCTCGCCGGGAAGTCAGCGGAAAGTGGCCCTCGGTGTTGGCAGCGTACGTTGCCCAAAAAGAGGCCGGCTGATGGACTGGGTAGTAAAAGCCGGCGGGCATGACTCCGAGTACGATAGAGGGCTCGTCGCTGACTCTCACCATTTGACCGATGACGTCGGGCGACGCAGCGAAGAGAGAGACCCATAGTTCGTGGCTTAGGATGACGACGCGATGGCCGGGCTGTTCTTCCTCGGGGGTAAACGTGCGTCCCAGTTCAGGGCTGACGCCAAGCGTCGAAAAGAGATTCGCAGAGACGCGTCCACAGTCGATGACTCGTGCGCCTTCGCCATTCGCTTTGGCGAAGAGACGAGCGTTTTCCTGATAGGAGGCGATGGACTCGAAGGTGTGGTTCTGGCGTTGCCAGTCGAAGAAGTTGGGATAGGAAGTCTCCATGGCCCAGCCAGCGTCGAGTTTGTCGGTGGGCGTCCCGGGGGAAAACTCCATGGTGTTGATCGCGACCAGGCGTTCGCGATTGGGAAACGGGAGGGGGCGCAAAAGAATTCCGTCCACCAGCGTGAAGATGGCAGTGGTAGCTCCTATTCCGAAAGCCAGGGTGACGATCGTCGACACGGCGAATCCGGGGCTGCGGCGGAGTTGGCGGAAGGCGAACTTCGCGTCGGCCACGAAAGTGGAGAGCATGGCGGGATTATGGCAGGACCAGATCGCTGTGGATAGGACACATTAGTGTCCTGCTTGCCAGAGGACATTCAACCAGTAAGTGCACACTCCGCCTTCGCTCTGCCAAAAATCGCCCGTTTTTACTTGCTTCGGGAGGGGTTGACCGGGCAAGCGCGTGACACCTCTAGCGCCCGCGTTGCGTGCCGGGCCGGATCAGCACAACTGGATACCAACTGGAAGTTCTCTCGCACTTCATGTGAGTGCACGCGCCACAACTCACTGTGATTGAAATCACAGCTTAATCACATTCCTGCCCCTACCGTTGAAGGGAATTCTTTTCATAGATTGTGAGGGCTTCCTACATATGGGTACTACTTTGTCCGCAGCGACTTCCCGCATTTTGAACCCCAAGTTAGAGCGAAAGATCATGAGCGCCGAGACCGCGGCGGGGCTGATACAGACTGGCGATCAAATTGGGATGAGCGGGTTTACGGGCTCGGGATATCCCAAGGCGGTGCCGATTGAACTGGCGCACCGCATTGCCGACGCGCATTTTCGAGGAGAGAAGTTTCAGGTGAGCGTATTTACCGGGGCATCCACCGGACCCGAGTTGGATGGAGCGCTGGCGATGGCTGGAGGCATTCATCTGCGGCTGCCGTATCAGTCGGATCCGGAGACACGCAAGCGGATTAATGCGGGCGAGATGGACTACATGGATATCCACCTGAGCCATGTGGCCCAATTTGTGGAGTATGGATTCCTGGGTAAGTTGGATGTCGCGCTCATAGAGGTGACGGCGATCCTGGAGGACGGGCGGGTCGTGCCCAGTTCGTCGCTCGGGAATAACAAGACGTGGATCGATTGCGCCGAGCGCGTGATTCTCGAGGTGAACTCTTGGCAACCGGCGGCGCTGGAAGGCATGCACGATATTTACTACGGGCTGGAACCACCACCAAACCGTAAGCCGATTCCGCTGGTGAAACCGGGGCAGAGGATTGGTTCGCCCTATCTGAATATTCCTGCGGAGAAGATTGTGGGGATCGTGCTCACGGATTCCCCGGATCGGAACAGCGCGTTCAAGGCTCCTGATGAGGCTTCGAAGCGGATTGCGGGACACATCCTGGAATTTCTGAGCTGGGAAGTGAAGAAGGGACGCATGCCGGCGAATCTACTGCCACTGCAGTCTGGCGTGGGGAACATCGCGAACGCGGTGTTGTTTGGGTTGGAGGAAGGTCCGTTTGAGGGGCTCACTTCTTATACCGAAGTGATCCAGGACGGGATGATCCGGCTGCTGAAGTCGGGCAAGCTTACGTCTGCGTCGGCAACGGCGTTCTCGCTCAGCCCGGAGATGCTGAACGAAGTGAATGCCGATATGGCTTCGTATCGCGAGCGAATCGTGTTGCGTCCGCAGGATATCTCGAATAATCCGGGGATTATCCGGCGGCTGGGCGTGATTGCGATGAACGGAATGATCGAGGCCGACATTTATGGCAACGTCAACTCGACGCATGTGATGGGATCGCGAATTCAGAACGGGATTGGCGGATCGGGCGACTTCGCGCGCAATGGGTACCTGTCGATCTTCATGGCGCCTTCGTCGGCGAAGAAGAGGACGATTTCGACTATCGTGCCCATGGTCTCGCACGTGGATCATACGGAGCACGACACGCAGGTTCTGGTCACGGAGCAAGGGTTGGCGGATCTGCGCGGACTTTCTCCGAAGGAACGGGCGAAGTTGGTGATCGAGAAGTGCGCGGCGCCGGAGTACAAGCCGCTTTTGCAGGACTATCTGGCGCGCTCGGAGCAGCTTTCGTATGGGAAGCATACGCCGCATCTGCTGACCGAGTCGCTGGGGTGGCATACCCGGTATCTGCGGACGGGGAATATGCGGCCGCGGGAAGAGAGTTAAGAAGTACCTGGGGCTAAAGCCCGTCTTCTAGTTGCTCTGGACGCGGCCCTGAAAGGGCCGCTCTTCCACAGTAGTTCCCTCCGCTCGCTTTCCCGCTCTCGCGCTACGCGTGTACCTTGAGATTCACACGGCCTTCATTACATCCAAGAATGGCGTTATTCACCCTCGTCAATATTCATTCCTAGTCAACATTCATCCCTCGTCAACGCATTCAGGAATCCCCCTATTGACAGACAACCAGAGTTGGTGGACTATTCACGCGTTTTATTAAAACGGTTCAATGAGGAGGCGCTATGGGACCCCAAAACAGAAGTCAATCCTTGCGTGTCCTGTCTCGCGTTTTGAGTGTGGCTGTAACCGTTCTGGTCGGAGTGGGCGTGGGGAATGCTGCCAGCGGGTACATCCGAGTCAATCAAGTTGGATACGGAACCGGCGCCACCAAGCGCGCTTATCTGATGGCGACCGCGGCTGAAACGGGTGCGACCTTCGCTGTGAAAAATTCCGGCGGGAGCACCATATACTCTGCTCCGATCGGCGCGAATCTGGGAAAGTGGGGAACGTTCAGCTTCGTTTATGCACTGGACTTCGACTCGGTCTCAACCGCAGGCACCTACACACTCTCCGTAGCATCTCCAGTAGCCGCCGCATCTCCGTCGTTCAAGATCGACAGCGCGACCAACCTCTACTCGACAACATTGGCGAATTCCCTTTTCTACTACGAGACTTCGCGGGACGGGCCGAACTACATTGCGAACTCTCTCCGCACGGCACCTGGGCATTTGAACGATGAGAGCGCGAAGGCCTACTTCACTCCCACGTTCAACAAGAAGGACAACGCGGGCGCTCTGACACCGACAGGGGCCGTGCTCGATACATCGGGTGGATGGTGGGACGCGGGCGACTACATGAAGTTTGTGGAGACTCACAGTTACACCGTGGGCATGATGCTGGTTGGAGTGCGGGACTTTCCGGGACAAATGGGGTCGGGTTCGGCATCGTCGAACTTCACGGCGGAAGCGCAGTTTGGACTCGACTGGCTGCAGAAGATGTGGGTGGACAGCTCGCGGACGCTTTACTACCAGGTGGCGGTGGCTTCAGGCGGAACGAAATACACCGGCGATCACGACGTCTGGCGGCTGCCTCAGGCGGATGACAACTGGCAAGGATGCGTTGCGCCTTATCAGTTTATCTGCCATCGGCCGGTGTTTCAGAATCCGGCGGGAGGATCCGGAGCATCCATCAGCCCTAACATTGCGGGGCGGCTGGCGGCAGACTTTGCACTCTGCTACAAAGTCTTTGCTGCCAGCAATGCTGCTTATGCGAATCAGTGCCTGCTATCGGCGGAGCACATCTTTGATCTGGCAAATACGGCGCCGTCGGGAAATTTGTTGACGGCGGGACCGTTTGACTTTTATCCGGAAACGGAGTGGCGGGACGACCTGGAGTGGGGCGCGACCGAGTTGTATTTCGCGCTGCAGGGGGCGACTGGGCTGCCGTCCGGGTTGCCGCACACCGATCCCACGTACTACCTGCAGAAGGCGGCGACGTGGGCGAACGCTTATATTACCGGGCCGAACGATGCCGCGGATACGCTCAATCTTTACGACGTGAGCGGGTTGGCGCATTACGAGCTGTATCGTGCCATTGTGCTGGCGGGAAATCCGAGTGGGCTGGCGACCTCGGAGGCGGCACTGCTGGCCGATCTGAAGAAACAACTCGACAAGGCGGTCACCCAGGCGGGCACCGATCCATTTGGGTTTGGCTTCCCATGGAACACTTACGATACGACTTCGCACGGCGGCGGACTCGTGATTATGGCGAACGAGTATGACAACCTCACGAGTTCAACGGCTTATGCGACCTATGGAAATCGCTGGCAAGCGAATGTGTTGGGCGCGAATGCATGGGGCGCATCGTTGATCGTGGGCGATGGCGGCACATTCCCGCTATGCATGCAGCATCAGGTGACCAATCTTGTGGCGGTGCCGCCGAATGGGCCACCATTCCTCTATGGAGCTGCGGTGGAAGGACCCAATTCGTCAGCCGCCAAGGGAACGTTGACCAATATGGTGGCGTGTCCTCCGAACGGAGTGGATCAATTCGCTGCGTTCAACGGGAATGGCGCTGTGTTTCAGGACAATGTGCAATCGTACTCAACTGTCGAACCGGCAATCGACTTGACCGCGTCGTCGTTTCTGGGATTCGCGTGGGAGATTGCTGGGGCGCCTTCGGGGACGCCTTAGTTACTAGTTCATCGCGAGGGAAGCGACGCGGGAGTTGCTCCTTTCCTTTTCCTTTAGGACTCGTATCGGCCTCAAAGTCAAAACCTTCTCCCAAAATCAGGGAGAAGTGGGGTACCCGCTTTCAATCAAGGAGACGCGTATGACTCGAAGAATCACAACGGTGATTTGTACCGGCTCGGCTGCTTTGCTGTTGTTGGTAGTGCCGGGCGCAACTGCGAACGCGCAAACTCAGATGCAGATTTACGGGGCGTGGCACTGCTACAGCGACGCCTGCAGCTGGGCTTCGGTTCCGAATATGACCACGTTTGATACCGACAATCGCTGGATGATTGATCGGAACATGAACGGCACGTATCAGCCCTCTGTGAATTTAGTAGTGCTGAGCTTTGTGGATCCCGTCAAGCTGATGAACCTTACTACCGATGGGGGCGACAGCAATGGGATTCCCATCGGCATGAATACAGCGGTCGTCAACTACTTCCAGAGCCGCGGGGTTCGGGTGATGATGTCGATCGGCGGGGCCAGCTTCCGGAAGAACTGGGACAAAGCGCTGTCGTCGAATCCGACACGACTGGGCATCAACGCAGCCAATGCCGCCAAGCAGTTCAATGTCGGCATGGAAATCGACTATGAAAACAGCAGCAGTCCGAACCTAACGGGGCTGCAGCAGTTCGTGAGTGCCTATCGCTCACAGATCGCGTACGATGCCACCGGTTCCAATTACGCGGCGCGACTCACGATTGATCTGGGTGACGGGGACACCTACCTTACCAAGCTGGCAAATTATGCGGTGACCAACTGGCTCAAGACCAACGCACCGGTGCTCGATTACGCCAATGCTATGGTGGCTGGACAAAAGACGGGCGTTGCCACGCTGGAGACGGGTTGGGACCAGCATGTGACGGGGATCTCGGGATCAGTGCCGCCAATGGCACCGGCGAAATTGACTGGGAGTCTGTGGCTGGTCGGTGGGCAACCGAACTGCGACAACTTCAGCAACTCCGATCAGAACACAGCTGCCAGCTTTGTGGAGAATCTCGCGCCCGCGGGTGCGGGGAGTACCACGGGCATGCTTGGCTATATGTTCTGGGCAGCGGGGTGCCAGGGCAACGGGACGGGTTGCACTTTTCCGCCTGATACTTGTGAGAACGGGATGGGTGGGGCGGCCACGGCGTTCAACATTCCGATTCCGATGCCGGCGCTGCGGCAGAACTGAGTTTCGCAAATCTGAAGTCAAAAAACCCCACCCTGTCGCGAAAAGCGCGACAAGGGTGGGGCACCCGCGCTGGGGAAAATAGCGGCTGTTGCGCGCTCCCCTTCGCTTCGCTCAGGGTCGCGGGGCGGACGAAGGCGTCCGCCCTACACAAACTTATCTTGGCCAGAGCCAGCCGAAGGTGCCGGCGGTCAACAAAGCGTAAACCAGGCCGTCTAGGACTTCTTTGATGGTGAAGCTCCAGGTTTGTCCTTTCCAGATGGCGTTGCTGATTGTGCCGAGACCATAGGCAAGAAATGCTGCGGTGCCGACTATGCGGAAGACTGCCCGATAGTGCGTGTGCGGCGGAATGGTATGCGCCGCTAGGTAGGCGACGAAGAATCCGATCAGAAGGCAGTAGGCGAACCATAAGCCGAGGAATTTTGGCATGACTGGCGGGCCGCTGGGGAAAACAGTCATCATACCGACCGGGCCCTGATTGTATTTCTCAATCATCGCGGGCGAGTTCATGTCTTTGTGGGTGCCGTAGGGGAAGACGTAGAGTCCGCGCCTCAGGCCTGCGGCTCGGAGCGCGGAGAGAGTTTTCCCTTCATCCGGCAGTTGACTGTAGTCGCCGCGATGGTAGGGCAGCAGCATGTGCATCACGGAACTGGCAACGAAGACGATGACTGCGGAGAGTACGATTGGTAGCCAGAGAGCGGAGAGTGGCGTCATGAGGTGCCTCCGGGGCGAAGCTGATTGACCGTCACGGAGGCTACGCGTTGGGTGGGGTTGAGGTCAAGGGGGATTCAAGACTACGACATTGGGGAGGGACTTCGGCTGTGGCACGCTCCCCTTCCCTTCGCTCAGGGTCGCGGGGCGGACGTAGGCGTCCGCCCCTACACGTTCTCTCAGTCTTCTTCTACGCGCGGGTGATGGCTGGTGTGACCGTCGGCTTGTTCTCCTGGTTCCTTCAGCCATTTCTCGATGGCGTGTTCGCTGAGCTCCATCTTTAAGACGACGGCCTCCGAGGGCTCAAGGTTCACGATCATCATGCGTAACTTATTTCCGCAGGGATAGGTGTAGATGAGAGTGGTCTCGCCGTCATGCTTGCCTTTGGACTGGACGCGGACGAAGGGATACCAGCCGGGCCCGAGAGAATTTTCGACTACTCGGCGGATGTCACTGGAGTCCGCGGGCTGCTGGAATCCTTCGAAGACGGCGAGTTGGAATCCGTGGACTCCGACGGGGCGAGCGAAGAAGGCGGCTAGGCCGAGGAAGGGGATGTGCGTGTGATGAACACCGTAGGTGTGCTCAATGGAATGCACGATCCCCTTGAACTCCGGGTCGGCACCGTGAGCAAACGTGGATACACTGAGGACGAGAACGAGTACGCGAAGAGATTTCATTTCGGTTCTCCTTTGTCGGCCTTGGCCATGGGCTTCGAGGACTGCGGCTTGGTCTTTAGCTTGGGTATGCCGAACTCACCGCCCAAATCGGCCAGTTGATCGACTTCCAGCGGGCCCACGATGTTCACGAACGTGAGTTCTTTGGCTTCTGCTGAGATGATGACGATGCCCGCCATCTTCTCGTTTTCGAGCTTGAAGAAAACGTCGACATTATCGCCGTCGCGCTCGCTGCGCACTCCGACTACGCGCGACCACTCGGGAGAGCGGAATTGCGCGCGGACCTCCTCGACATCGGCGGCGGAGTAGGCTCCCTCATCCGAGAACTCGTAACTGCGCACGTAGATCCCTTTGAGGTTCGCGACCAGCTTGGCGGCTTTCCTTTCCTCGGGATCCTCGGCGGACAGAAACTTGCTGGCCCAGTGGAGCATGGGACCATCCATGTTGACTTCGACCGTTTCTTTGGCCTTGGACGCGAGCTTCTCGACGCCGGGGGGAAGCTTCAGTTCCTGTGCGCGCAGAATTGCCGGGAACGCGAGCAGCAGGATGAGTGGAACGAGTTTGCGGGTTATCGTGCTCATGATCGACTCCTTGGGGACCTGTTTTGTGGCTGTGGTTCCGGCCGGGATGTATTGATTTCGTTTACCTTTTCCTTCGCCAATTGCAGTTTGCTGCCGGCGATGCGGAGGGCCAGCATGAGCTGCTGCTTGGCGACCTCTCCTTCGGCGCGCTGGCGCTGGAGATTGCGGTAATAAATGCCGCCGATTACCAGGCAGATCGTGACGGCTGCAACGGCGGACCAGCGCAGGAGGGGCTGAGAGAAGATGCTCAGCCAGGAAGTTCTTTGAGCGTCATTCGCGGCGGAGTTCTGCTGTTCGGCACGAGCGAGAACTTTCAGAACAAAGCCTTCGGGCGCATCCTCACGGCGAAGCGCGTTGCGGAGCGCATCTTCGAGAAGATTCGGATTTTTGTTGATTTCCGTCATATGGTGACTTCTCCCATGGTGCGGGTTACCTTGTCGCGAAGCAGGGCAAGCGAACGCTGCAAATGGCTTTTGACTGTCGCGACAGGCATGGCGAGGACAGCGGCAATGTCCTCGGGCAACATGTCTTCCTGGTAACGCAGAATCACGATCAGCCGGGGCTTTTCCGGCAAGGAGGCGACGAATTGCTGAAGCCTTCTCGCCACCAACGGGTCCGACGATTGCGCGGGGGACATGGGCTCGGGCGCTTCGTCGAGGCTCACCTGGGGCAACTTGCGGCGGCGTTGGTAATCGATGCAGCGATGAGCCGTGACTTTGCGCAGCCAGAATTTAAGGTGCTCCTCCGACTTCAGCGTCGACATAGTCGCGTGCAGTTGCAGGAACACGTCCTGGGCCAACTCCTCGGCTGACGGGGTGTCGGTCAGAAAGTGCTGGGCGATGCTGAAGACCATGGACTGATAGCGGCGAACCAGATCGGCAAAGTCAGCGCCGGCAAGGTCCGGGATGGAGTCTGCTGGGGGGCGCGCTGGCATGGCCAAGGTCTCTGAGTGCCTCACTTTACATATACGGAGGGGACGAGGCCAGAGAATGCAAAACTTTTGCTATTGTGGTCCTGGATGGAGGAGACGTTGCAAGCAACGTCTCTACGAAAGAGCCTCTTCGGACTGTGGCATAGTTCTTGGCGGCCGGTTCCTGCATCCAAAAAGGGAGCATGACAGGCGAAATCAATTCCACACACATTCAAGTGATTCATTCGGAGACCCGTCATCCGGAGTCGGCCGAGCTCCGGCGTTGGCTGGGCGAACTCGTGTTGCGCAACGGAAGTGACCTGTTGCTGGTGCCGAACGCTCCGGCCTCGATCCGGTTGGAGGGTGTTCTGTCGGCCATTGAGGATAAGACCTTAAGTGGCGAAGAGATCGAGGCGGCGGTGTTCCCGGCTATGGCGGCGCACGCACGTGAGGAATATCGGCAGTACGGGATCGCCGATTCGTCGTACCGGTTAGAAGGGGTGGGGCGGTTTCGAATCAATCTGCATCGGGAGCGCGGACGGGCCGCCGCGACGGTGCGGGCGCTGCCTTCCAAGGTACCTCCTCTAAGCGAACTTCGGTTACCCCCGGGAGTCGGTGCGATTGCAGGACTGCAACGCGGGCTGGTAATCATCGGCGGGGCCACGGGATCCGGGAAGACCACGACTTTGGCTGCTCTTGTGAATGAGATCAACCAGCGCGACGCGCGGCACATCGTGACGATTGAAGATCCGATCGAGTATGAGCATACGCATAACAAGAGCGTGATCGAGCAGGTAGAGATCGGGATCGATGCGCCGGACTTCCCTACTGCTTTACGTGCGGCGATGCGGCAGGCACCGGATGTGATTGTGGTCGGAGAAATGCGGGATTCGGAGACGGCGCGGATTGCGTTGTCGGCGGCTGAGACGGGGCATCTCGTGTTCACGACTCTGCATACGACTGACGCTGCGTCGACGGTGTCGCGCATTGCGGATTCATTTCCACAAGAGCGGCAGCACACGGTGAGGGCAGAGATGGCGATGGCATTGGCGGCGATGCTCACGCAGACGCTGATTCCGAAACGCAACGGTGGACGAGTTCCGGCGGCGGAGTTGCTGATCCTTAGCTATGGGGCGCGGCAGCATATTCGCAAGAATGCGCTGCAGCACCTGCATCAGGAGATCACGATCACGCGCAAACAGGGGTCGTTCACACTGGAGGAGTCGCTGGCGCAGCTGGTTTTCCAGCAGGACCTGCTGCGCGAAGAGGCGATGACACGGGCGCTGCATCCGGAGGACCTGGATACGATTTTGAAGGCGAAGGGGTTCTAGGGATTGCAAGCGCAACTGCGGAGCTTGGCTCCGCCGGACAGCCGGGGGCGGCCGTCCCCACATTTCTATACTCACGTTTCTATACTCACGTTCCAGGCTGCGGGATGGGCACATCGCTTAGGATCAGTTCCGCGCGGTCGATGGTTGCGGCAGGAATCGTGGGCGGTGGGAGCGGAGGCGGCGGAACTAGCAGCGCATCGGGAATTTCAACGATGCAAACAAATCCCGCGAGGCGCGCCGTGTAGAGCCAGTCCGCGACTGCTAAATAGGCAAGAGTCACCAAGA
This sequence comes from uncultured Acidobacteriota bacterium, assembly GCA_963836945.1. Lineage (GTDB taxonomy): Bacteria > Acidobacteriota > Terriglobia > Terriglobales > Acidobacteriaceae > Sulfotelmatobacter. Next base: position 224,363 of record CAWILL010000006.1, on the reverse strand, counting down.
CCACACCCAACGCGACGAGCCGCCATGGAAGCATTCCCGCCAGGGCCAGGGGGACCGAGACTACCATGCTCGCACCTGTGAAGACGATTAGGTGCGAAACGCCGGTCCATGTGCTGACCGCAAAGAGCGCTGCGGGGCGCCGGCGGCAGAGCGCTACAGAGCTTGAGATCGCACCGATAGCGTCGTCTGCGTCGCGCACTACATACACGGCAGCTAGCGAGAGTAGCCAGTTGAGCTCATACACGATCAGGCAGACGACCCCGGCGATCGCGACGAACAAAAGAGACGCCGTGCCCGTCTGAGGATCTCGTGCAGATGAGGCGGAAAGGGCGACGACCGCGGCGCCTGCGAGTCCAACAAGACCTGCGAGGGCCACGGCGACGCGCAAGAAATTGAGCCGTAGCAGTGCGGCAAAGCGTCCCTGCGCAGGGTTGCCGGTTCCGTCGTTCTCTCTTTCCTGTGCGGTATCAGTCGCGAATCGTGCGCGGAAGTATTCGAGTAAAGCTTCGACCGTCGCAATCCGGCCCAGGGAAGCGGCGACAAGCCAGATGATGGCCAGCAACAGTGCGGCGAGGATCAGCGAGAGCAAGCCCCGGCTCAAGTGACCGCGCAGGATGTGACCGATGGCCTGGGATACGAGAAACGGGTTGCGCGTCCGCAAGAAAAGCAGTTCGCCATTGGTTACCGGGAGTGTGTCGAGAAATTCGAAGAGGCCGAAAAAGAATAGGCCTACGGCCGTGGCGCCGACTACCCAGCGCCAGGTGATTTCGGCGAAAGTCAGTAGCGGGTGACGGAGCGCGGCGCGGAAGCCCTCGGCTGTGGGAGAGATGGGCATGTGCAGACAAGGATACCGCGGATTCGTTGTGAGAATGCTCGGAAACGCCAGCAAGAGTGCAGGCTGGTAGGGATCCTTCGACTACGTGGCTGCTGCGCTTTCCGCGCAGCAACCACTTCGCTCAGAATGACAGAACCGAAAGATTACTTGACCACTAAGTTCAGCATTTTGCCGGGGACATAGATCTTTTTCACGATCTGCTTGCCGGCAATGGCGGCCTTCACCTTCTCATCGGCAAGGGCGCGGTCGAGGACGAAGGTCTCGTCGGCGTCGGCGGGTACCGTCACGCGGCTGCGGAGCTTGCCGTTTACCTGCACGGGGATTTCGATTTCTTGTTCCTTGGCCAAGTCCGCGTCGTATTTCGGCCAGGGAGCCTTGAGCAGATTTCCCTTCTCGCCCAACATCTCCCAGAGTTCGTGAGCAAGATAGGGGGCGAAGGGGGCAAGCAAAAGAACGAGGCTTCGTTGTACCTCCGCTAGAAATGGGACTGGAACGGCGTCGCGCGCAATCGCCTCTTCTGCGGCGTACAACGTGTTCACCAACTCCATAATCGCAGAGATGCAGGTGTTGAAATGCCATCGTCCGTGGAAGTCATCGCTGACGCGCTTGATGGTCTGATGCAGCTTGCGTTGGATGGCGCGAGCTTCGGGCGACAACTCAGATGGAACCGGCTTGTGCCAATCGGGATGATCGGGGTGCGCGTTTCGAATGAAGAAGCGATATACGCGTCCGAGAAATCGCTGGATGCCTTCAATGCCTGAGTCCTGCCAGTCGAGATCGCGATCCGGCGGCGCGGCGAAGAGACTGTACAAACGTGCCGCATCCGCGCCGTAGCGCGCGACCATCTCGTCGGGCGAAACGACATTGCCCAGGTTCTTGGACATCTTGCGGCCCTCTTTGATCACCATGCCCTGGGTGAAGAGGCGCTCGACCGGCTCGTCATTGGTGATCATGCCAAGGTCACGCATGAACTTCGTCCAGAAGCGCGAGTAGATCAAGTGCAAAATAGCGTGCTCGACGCCGCCAATGTATTGATCGATGCCGCGATCCCCGAACCAGTACTGCGCGATCTTCCCGTCGAAGGGCGCGCGGTCGTTGCGGGCATCGGTGTAGCGGTAGAAGTACCACGAGGAATCGACGAATGTATCCATGGTGTCGGTTTCGCGGCGCGCGGGGCCGCCGCACTTCGGACACGTGGCGTTGACAAATTCCGGCACTCGCTCCAAAGGGGACCCGCCGGTGAGCGTGACGTCGACTTTCTCCGGCAAGATCACCGGCAAGTCTTTCTCCGGCACCGGAACGATGCCATCTTTCTCGCAATAGAGCATGGGGATCGGCGTACCCCAGTAGCGCTGGCGCGAGATGCCCCAATCTTTGAGACGATAGGTGACGGTCGCTTTGCCGAATCCCTTCTCCTCGGCGTAGGCCGTCATCTTCTTGACGGCTTTGGCGCAACTCACACCGCTGTACGGGCCCGAGTTGATCACCATGCCGTCGTGCGTGGTAAAGGGCAATTTCGGCTCGGCCATGGTCTCTTCGGGATCGTTGCTGACCGGAAGAATCACAAGACGAATCTCGAGCTTGTACTTCTTGGCGAAATCGTAATCGCGCTCGTCGTGCGCGGGCACGCTCATGATGGCGCCCGTGCCGTAGTCCATCAGGATATAGTTGGCAATCCAGATCGGAACCCGCTCGCCGTTGAACGGATTGATGGCGTAGCGGTGCGTGTTCACACCGTGCTTTTCGATCTCGCCGATGTCGCCGACCTCTTTTGCTTTGCGCTGCTCGCCGATCAACTGCTGGACAGCAGCACCGAGCGGCTGGTTGTAGCGCGTGAGGTCGGCCACGAGAGGATGTTCGGGCGCAAGTTGCAATGAGGTCGCACCGTAAATCGTATCGATGCGCGTGGTAAAGACACTGATTTTGGATCCTGCTGGACCGGCATTGCCCTCAAGCTGAAAATCGACGAGCGCGCCTTCGCTGCGGCCGATCCAGTTGCGCTGCATGGTGCGCACCTTCTCGGGCCAGCCTTCGAGGCGGTCGAGACCGCGCAGTAATTCTTCCGCGTATTTGGTGGTTCGAACGAACCACTGCTCCAACTCGCGTTGTTCGACCAGCGTATCTTCGTGGCGCCAACAACATCCGTTGACGACCTGTTCGTTCGCCAAAACGGTGGCGCACCTCGGGCACCAGTTCACCTTGCTCTTCTTGCGGTAGACCAATCCCTGCTCGTAGAGCTTGAGGAAGAACCACTGGTTCCAGCGGTAGTAATCGGGCAGGCAGGTTGTGACTTCGCGCGACCAGTCGTAAGCGAAGCCGATCCGCTTCATCTGCGCCTTCATGTTGGCGATGTTGCGGAGCGTCCACTCGCGCGGCGGGGTGTTGTTCGAGATGGCGGCATTCTCGGCGGGCAAGCCGAACGAGTCCCATCCCATGGGATGGAGGACGTTGTAACCGTTCATCCACATGTAGCGGGCAAGCGCGTCGCCGATCGAGTAGTTGCGCACGTGGCCCATGTGCAAGGCGCCCGAGGGATAGGGCAACATCTCGAGCACGTAATACTTTTTCTTCGTCGAGTCGGGCTCGGCGGCGTAAAGCGACGCATCCTGCTTCCAGCGTTCGAACCACTTTTTTTCGACGGTCTGAGCGTCGTAGCGCTCGTCGTTTGGACGAGACGTGGGTGCGCCCGTTTCAGGGCCGTTGGTCACAGCGTTCGCAGATTTTTCTTCGATCGCCATAGTGCGAGTAACCGCCAGGGAATAATCCTTTATTTTACACGGCGGGTTACGGAGTGGCGGCTTTGGGTGGGGAAATGGCGGTGTGGGCATAAACCTTGAACCACTAAGGACACGAAGGTTCACGAAGGAAAAACATAGGACAAAAACCTTTGTGGAACTTCGTGGCCTTCGTGGTTGATGGTTTTCTTTGTGGAGCGCGCTATCCGACCACGTTCGACAGAGTGCCGATCGGGGGGATCGTGATGCTGATTTCATCGCCAGCCCGCAGCGTAAACGAGTCTGGAGGCACGATACCGGTGCCGGTGAAGAGAAAGCAGCCAGAAGGAAAGCTGCTGCTGTGGTAAAGATAACGCGCCAACTCCTCCGGCTTCCGCTTCATTTCTTTAAGTGTCGTCGCGCCAGAAAATGACACCTTGCCTTCCCGCCGAATCTCAATGCTGATGCCGGTAGATGGGGGCAAAGCTTCATCCGAGATGAGCAAGCACGGCCCCAGCGCACAGCTACGGTCGTAGACCTTGGCTTGCGGAAGGTAGAGAGGATTCTCGCCTTCGATGTCGCGGGAGCTCATGTCGTTGCCGATGGCGCAGCCGGCGATCTTTCCGCCTGGGGTAATAAATAAGACCAACTCGGGTTCGGGAACTGACCAGGAGGCGTCGCTGCGGATCGCCACCAGTGCGCCCGGTCCGACCACGCGATGTGGAGTCGCTTTGAAGAACAATTCCGGACGGGCGGCGGAGTAGACGCGATCGTAGAAATCACCACCGCCGGCGCTCTTCGACTCTTCCATGCGGGCATCGCGGCTTCGGTAGTAGGTCACCCCGGCGGCCCAGACTTCCTGGCTGCCGATGGGCGGGAGCAAATCTTGCGGAGCAGGGGCTTGCGTTCGGCTGGCTGGTGAAACTATGCGGCTTAGATGGTCGAGGAGATTTTCACGGGCAATGATGTCGTCCCAGGAAGAAGCAGGGATCTCGTAGAACTGGTCGGCATGCTCGGCGATGAAACGCTCGCGGCATCGGTAGAGTTTCATGGGGAAAGAGTATCAGCCGTAAGGACGTTACTGGCAACGTCTCTCTCGCCAACGGGCAGCATGGACGGGAGGCGGCAGACGTAGCAAGCTACGTCTCTACGACTAGTTTCTTAAGGGCGTCAATATTTCTGCGGTCGTCGCCCGGCTTGTCGATCGGGGTCTCGGCTATGAAGGCGGCGTGCGCCAGGCGCGGGTCGTTGAGGAGATGGCGGAACGTCTCTTTGCCGATCATTCCCTTCCCGATGTGCTGGTGGCGGTCGAGCTTAGCTCCGCGGGGAGCTTTCGCGTCATTGCAGTGCCAGACCTTCACTCGGTTAAGCCCGATTGTGGCGTCGAGGTGCTGCAGGCTCTGATCGAGACCTTCTTCGCTGACGATGTCGTATCCCGCGACATGGGTGTGGCAGGTATCGATGCAAGCGCCGACGGGGACGATTCCCTCGAGTCGCTCCAGCACTTCCGCGACCTGCTCGAAGCTGCCGCCGAGGGAGAACTCGGCGCCAGCCGTGTTCTCGATCAAGATCGTCAGGCCTCCCTTTGCGAGATCGAGGCCTTCGGTCGCGGCGGCGATCGCGGCTGCGGTGCGCAGCAATCCCTGGTCACGGTCGGCGCCGCGAAAGGATCCGGGATGCAATACGAGATAGTCGGCGCAGAGAGACAGCGCGCGGATGACTTCGCCACGAAAGGCCTCGAGCGACATCTGGAGAAAGTGCTCATTTGAGCTTGCGAGGTTCACCAGGTAGTTTGTGTGGATGACTAATGGCTTCAGGTCGTATTGGGCACGCAGGCGGTTCATCTCGGCGCACTGGGGCTCGCTTAGTTCGTAAGGAGCCCAACGCCGCGGGCTGGAGGAGAAGATCTGCAGCGTGTTGCAGCCGAGGCGGTAGGCACGTTCGGCGGCATTCTGCACGCCTCCGGCGGTCGACGTGTGGATGCCGATGCGGCGGGAAGCCAGGCGGGGCAGGCGCTTTGGCGCAGGCCGCTTGAGAATATCCTGTTCCTGCGCCATGGATCGTGGCATGCCAACGAGTATCTGTCGTAGAGACGTTGCTTGCAACGTCTCTCTCGCCACGGAGATCGTCGCCGGCTCCCGGCAAGAGACGTAGCAAGCTACGCCTCTACAGCCTGTTCTCGATATCCTTAGGCCAATTTGCCGGGTTGTTGCGGATGTATTCGCGAACTGCGCTGATCACCTTGTCTCCGCGCAGCAGGTGATCATAGAAACGAGGCTGCCAAAGGTCTTGTTGCAGACCCAACTCTCGGCAGCGACGTGTTACACCAGCTTTGTACCAGCGAACTATTGCAGACAAGGAACCTGCTCGTGGTGAAGTGAACGAATTCCTGAATCGTGACGAAACGGTGACCTTTGCATCCGGTGAGAAGTAGTGCTCACCGTCAATCATGAAAATCGCATGTACGTGATTCGGCATCACGATGTGCTCGTCAACATGGACATTTCTGTACTAATCGTGAAGAGTTCTGAGTTCTGAATCGGCGATCAAGCCGAGTTGAGATCGTTGGATTTCATTTTGGATGATCTGACCCAGGATTGTGCGTCGGCGCTGTGTACAGATCGTCACGAAATACCAACCCCGCGATCGGTAATCCCAATCCTGGAGGCGGGTGGATTCGATGCGGCCTTTGGCTTGGAACAACGTCATTGGAAAACCAAGACCGTCGTTTAATTGGTAAGTACGTGCCATTATCCCGCTATATGCTCGCGGTGAGAGAGACGTTGTAAGCGACGTCTCTACGGGGGTCTCGTTTTGGAACTGGCAGCCTTGGCGCATCGGACAGGCTTTTGCTCCATTTGCGGGGCAGGTCTGGGCAACGGTACACTTACGGTTGCGGCTTCTCCTGCAGCCGCCAAGTCGAGCTTCGCTCGACGGACAGCCGGGGCGGCTGTCCCCACATTGTCCTTTCCAGGGTGAATCTATGCTGGTCGTCATGAAGGCGCAGGCTAGTGAAGAACAGGTCCGCGCCGTTTGCGAAAAAATCGAGAAGCTGGGCTACCGCGCCCATCCGATGCCGGGAGCGACCCGCACCGCCATCGGCATCACCGGCAACAAGGGCGAAGTCGAACAGGGCACGCTCGAAGAGATGCCGGGCGTACAGGAAGTCATACAGGTTTCGAAGCCCTACAAACTGGTTAGCCGGGATGTGAAGGAAGAAAACACGGTCATCCGATTTCCGGGATCGGCGGCCACGATTGGCGGCACCGGCCTGGCCATCGTCGCTGGGCCGTGCGCCATCGAGAGCCGCGAACAGGCGTTTGCAGTCGCAGAGCGCGTGCACCGTGCCGGGGCGCAGTTCTTCCGCGGGGGCGCTTACAAGCCGCGGACCTCACCCTATTCGTTTCAAGGACTCGGTGAGGAAGCTCTCCAGATCATGGTGGAAATTCGACAGAAGTTCGGTATGAGGATCATCACCGAGGCCATCGACCACGAGTCGCTCGATCTGGTTGAAGAGTATGCAGACATGATCCAGATCGGCGCGCGTAATATGCAGAATTTCTCTTTGCTCAAGCGCGCGGGACGCGCTCGCAAGCCTGTGCTGCTGAAGCGTGGCATGTCGGCGACGCTGGAAGAATTCCTGATGGCGGCCGAGTACATTCTCAGCGAGGGTAATTACAACGTCGCGCTGTGCGAGCGCGGCGTGCGCACGTTCGCGGACCACACGCGCAACACGTTGGACCTCAGTGTTGTGCCGGCGGTGCAGCGGTTGAGCCATCTGCCGATCCTGGTCGATCCGAGCCACGGTACCGGTAAGCGAAATAAAGTTACCCCGCTGTCACGCGCGGCGGTGGCGGTGGGTGCTGACGGGCTGATGGTGGAAGTGCATACGCAGCCGGATCAGGCTCTGTCTGATGGGCCGCAGTCGCTGTTTCCTGATCAATTCGACGAACTGATGAAGCAGGTGCGGCAGATCGCGGTCGTCGTGGGGCGCAGCGTGCCGGAGATTGGCGTCAGGGAAACGGTCGCGGCGAAGTAAGTTCAATCTATTAGGGAACAAGAGGGTGCCCCATCCTTGTCGCGGCTCTTGCGACAGGATGGGGTGTTTGACTTTCTGAGAATGCGGAATTCACGAAGGTCAAAATCCCCGCCCTGTCCCCGCAAAGAACGCAGGGGTAAGGACGCGGCACTCGCGGCGCTACTTCTGCTAAGCTTTCTTCCTCACTGACTCTCACTGCCTTGCGAAAACTCCTGTTCATCGCTGTGCTGGTTCCCATCCTCGGCGGGGTGGGGTGGTGGTATTTCCGCGAGCAGCAGATGCCCGACTACGGGCCCGCCTTCCGCGAGTTCGCTTACGTCAGCAACGGCAAGAGCAATACCGTCAGCGTGCTTGACTTGCGCTTTTTCCGGCTGGCCAAGACGCTCCACGTGGGCAGCGACCCGACCGGCATCGCCGCCAACAGCAAGAAGAATGAGATCTACGTGGTCAATACGGGATCGAACAACGTGAGCGTGATTGATGCCGAGAGCAATGCGGTGGTGGCAACGATCGGCGTGCACGGGCGTCCTTATTACATCGATGTGTCGAGCGACGGGAAGCGCGGCTATGTGGCGAATTCGGGATCGTCGAACGTCAGCGTGATCGATCTGGAAAAGCGGGCCGTCGTTGGGAATGTGCGCGTCGGTGCTTCGCCGGGAATGGCACGGGTTTCGCCCGACGGGACGACTGTCGTGGTTGCGAATCGCGGGGACAATACGGTGTCGCTGATCGATGCCAATCTGCTTCGAGTGCGTGCAACGCTGCCCGTGTGCAAACAACCGGAGGATATTGCGATCTTGCCGGATTCGAGCAAGGCATTCGTTTCGTGCTCAGGATCGTCGCAGGTGGCATCGATCCAGCTCGCCGGCACCGATCCCAAGGCCCAGCAAAAGAAAGAAGATCGCGTGCTGGCATTGCTTGATGTGGGCCGCACTCCGGTCAGCCTCACGCTCAAACCCGATGGCGGCGAGATGATCGTTTGCAACTTTGATGCCGACAGCATCTCGATCATCGAGACGGGAAATGACGAAGTGGGCAGCAGCCCGGAGATCGGGCAGCATCCCTCGCGGGGCGTGGTCACGCTCGATAATTCGCGGCTTTATGTTTCGAATTTTGGATCAAACAGCGTTGCGGTGTTCGATATCGACATGGGTAGGCGCATCGCGACGCTCAATGTCGGCAGCCACCCCGACGGGCTGGCGCTGACGCCGGATCAGAACTATTTGCTCGTGGTCGGTACCGAGTCGGGCGATGTCACCGTGATCCAGAAGCGCAGGCCGCGCAAGCTCGAACCCACCGAATACTCGCTGTTGACGCTGATTCCCGTGGGCGTGCAGCCGAACGCAATCGTGGTGAAGACGTTCAGGGCGACGAAGTAGAGCCGTTGTTCGTGCTTCTCTTCGTTACAAATTCGGCTGGTTGAATCTCTTCACCGACGCGGCAATCAGGAATACGATCGACATACCGATCAGGAATCCGGCGGCAAACTCGGTGGAGTGGGCGTGCAGAAAATTATGGAGGAGTAAGCCTCCCGACAACATCAGCGCGCCAACGGGAAACAAGCGATCCAGATTCTTTTTCAGCACAGGTATCTCCACGTGAAGCCCTGGTGAGGGACATGCGTTCGCGGGCGGAAGCCGCGCCACACGACCTGTTACGCGCCTCGTCTTGTCTTCAGCTCGACCAGCAACTGCTCGATTCGGTCCTGCTTTTCCAGGGCGGCAAGGCGGTCTTCGATGTTGTCGGCGGCGATCTCGGACTTCGCCTGGCTCAGGGCTTCCGAGTGCGCGACTTTGCGCTTCATGCGGTCGAATGCGGCGGCCTTTGAACCGTCGCCCGAGGCCATGCGCGCATCGCTGGCTTTGCCGACGGCGCGGGCGCGACGCTGCTTCGCGATCAGAACGTCCGCTTTGGCTTCGGCTTCCGCCAGTTTCTGCTCCAGTTGCCGCAGAGCTGTCTTCAGGTTTTCGACCTGCGCCTTCTGATCGGCGACCTGCTGCGTGAAGTTATCGCTCAGTTCGCGGTAGCTCTCCACGCGCAGCAGCGAGGCGCGCGCCAGGTCGTCTTCTTTTTTGTCGACGGCAAGTTCGGCCTTGCGCATCCATTCGGCGACCTTGTCGGCATTTTCTTGGTGCTTCTTCTCGAGCAGGTGCTGGTCAGCGATCGCGATTGCGACCTGCGTCTTGACCTGCAGAAGTTGGTTCTGCATGTCGAGGATTACCTGCTTGATCATCTTTTCCGGCTCTTCGGCCTTATCGATGAGATCGTTGAGATTCGCCCGAACTAATGTTGCGACCCGCTCTAGTAGTGCCATGGTGAACTCCTTTTCGGCTTCTAGCTGCTAGCTCCTAGCTTCTAGCCAACCTGCGAGTTGGCTCTGTTTCCCAATGTATGCGTTCGATGCATCGCTTCACACTGCGGACATTCGGTCGACTTGCGTCGGGACGACAGCCCTAAGACCAATCCGATGGCGACTCCGATCGCGAGCCAGACACCCATGTTGCCCGCCATTACTCCGGCGATCGCACCTAGCCCGGCTCCCAGCGCGATACCGAGTCCTGCGTATTTTGGTTTGCGGTTCATAGCTCACTCCACTGCTCCTCGCTTTGCTCGTGGGGACGGGCGAAAGCGCCCGTCCCCACACAAACCACACGAGCTTCCCCGGACCCCTCGCTAGGCTTTCGGCAACTCTGGCGGCTTGGGCGCCTTGTCGCCGATCTGCCTTACCTTGCCCAGCAACTCTGACAACGGCATGCCCGATAGAGTTTCGAATAACGCCGGTATCTGCGCTGCCATCTTGGTGATGTCGCCGGTGATCTTGTTCATCCCCGACGCATCGCCGTTGCCGGTTGAGACGATCGTGATCTTGTCGACGTTGGCCAGCGGACTGGCTAACGCCTTGACCACTTCCGGCATGCTGGCGAACAACCTGTCGATCACGGCCGCCTGGTTGTACTCCTGGAAAGCCTCGGCTTTCACGTTCATCGCCTTGGCTTCGGCTTCGCCTTTCTTGAAGATGATTTCAGCTTCGGCTTCGCCCTGCTGACGAATCGACGAAGCGTGGCCTTCGGCCTCGGCCATCAGGCGCGACTTTTCGGCTTCGGCCAAGGTTTCAATCCGCTGACGCTCGATTTCGGCCTGCTTCAGCACCGTCGCGATCAGTTCCTTCTCGCGGCGATTGATCTCGGCTTCTTGCACCTTGACCTGCTGTTCCTTCTCAATCTGCTGCACCTTCACCTGCTCAGCCACGACCTGCTGCTGCATGATGTTGGTCTGGATGTCATAGGCCTTGTCGGCCTGGGCCTGCTGGCGTTTCGTGACTTCCAGGTATTGCGCCTTTTTCACTTCCAGATCGCGCTGCGCTTCCGCCTGTTTCGCTAGAGAAGCGGTTTCAGCCTGCACGCGTTCCTGATCGGCTTGGGCTCTCGCCACCGCTGATTCCCGCTGAGCCAAGGCGCGCTTGATTGCCGTGTCACGATCGGCTTCGGCGGCGGCCACGTCGGCATCGCGTTTGATGCGGGCGACGTCGGGACGTCCCATGTTGGTGATGTATTCGTTTTTGTCGCGGACTTCCTTGATGGTGAACGAGATGACTTCGAGACCCATCTTGTTCATATCGTCGGCGCAAGTGGAACGCATGCGGTCGGATACCATCTCGGGCTGCTTGACGATTTCCTCGACCGTGAGCTGGCCGATGATGCCGCGCAGGTGGCCTTCCATCACCAGGCGGATCAAGCCTTCGCGCTCCTGGTCAGTCTTGGTGAGGAATTGCTCGGCGGCGGTGCGAATCGACTCGTCGTCGGATTTCACCTTGATCTGAGCGACGGCTTCGACCGTGACGGCGACGCCTTGCTTGGTGTAGAGATCCTGCTGCGGCGCCACATCGAATGACATGAGTTCGAGCGACAGACCGCGGCAGACCTGAAACATCGGCATGACGAGTGAGCCATGGCCTTTGACGACGCGCGTTCCGCCAACGCCATAGACGATGAGTGCCTCATGGGGTCCGGCCTTGCGATAGATGCTGGCGATGCCCCTGATGAGGAACAGAATCACCAACACGGCCAGCCCTGCAATTATCCAAATCACTGCCCAATGCGAAAGCCCGTCCAACATAACGCCTCCTCCAGAAAAGCAGTTCCCAGTTCTCAGTTCTCAGTTGTCCGTCTTCCAGGCCCTGCCAACAATGGCGACCGGCAGTTTGCGACTAAGAACTGGGAAGCGCTTTTGGATATCGGTCCCTGAAATCCGGAATGCACCTGCTGTGCCTTCAAATTGAAGTCGACGATCGAGTAGTTTCCGTACCAACAGAAACCCAGCACCGCGTAAGAGACCAACAGAGCGGGCCAGAATGCGACCGGTTTGACGGCATCGACGATCAGTGTCGTCACCGTGAACAGCACCAGCATGACCACCAGAATCTCGAGGCCCAGTTGCGCTGCCCCTTCGCGCGAGGTGTAGCCGTTGGGCTGCCAGTTCGCATCGAAGTGCACCGCCATGCGCGCGGGCAGTTGATCCCAGACGCGCCAATAGATCCAGGCAGCGGTGGGGAGCGCCAGCCACATCAACAAGACCGCCGGTTTGTGCCAAACGCGATTCATGTTCTTCTCCTCGCGGCTGTTACTCGGATTTCTCAGTGGTACTCGCCTCGTCCAGTTCGCCGGACAGTTCGCTCCATAGCTGGACGTAGGCAATGCCGCGTTCGTAGCGGATCACAACCACTTCCGCGCCTTTCGCAAGCGCCGAACCGTCGTCGCTGCGCGCGCCGCAGACACGGCGCGTGCCCATCTGCGAGTAGATCAATTCACCGGTGCCGCCTTCGCGAATCGGCACCGAAAGCTTGCCGAGCACGCCCACCATTTCGAAGTCGGCCGGATCGAGAAACTCCTGGTCAGACATGAGAACCTTCGTCAAGAAAAAGAAGATGATGGCTCCACCGACTAATCCCGCGATTACGGCCAGCAGCAGAGCGAGTCCAACCCATAGAGCCGAGAAGCGCGCCAGCAGGTAGCCCGTCCCTCCAAACCACGCCAGAAACGCGGCGATGGACGGCGGATTGAACGGCGAGACGCTCGCACCGCGGGCAGCGTGCGTTCCTCCATGCGCCTGTGTTGCTGACGGACCATGCGCGGCGCCTTGGCCGGCAACCGGGCCGTGAGTGACCGGTCCGTGTGCCGTCGGCAGGTGCCCCACTCCGTGACCATGGAAGTGCGGCAGATGGAGCTTCCCAAAGCGCGAACTTCCAAACACAAACGAAAAGAAGCTGAAGCAGAAACCGACTGCGAAACAGATCAGATAAAAATCAGACCAGGTCATCGGATTCGCCTCCCTTCCGCGCGGTGATGATGATTCCCGGCGGCCGCCAACTCCGGACGCAACGCCTCCAACAGACGATCCGACAATCCCGGTGTGTCGAGGATCGCTCCCAGAAGCAGTAAGGCACGGCGCGTATCTTTCTCGCGCGCGGCCTTGATCAGCACATGGCTGATTTCCGGGTCGCTCGCGAATCGCTCGGAACCCTGCAACAACCAGACGTCAATCTGGCCTTCTGCCGTTCGTAAGTCCGAGGTCAGTTCAGTGTGGTAACCCTCAGGGTCATCCACCAGAAAACCAGGATGCACCTTGAAAAATTTCGCCAGCAGCGCGCGCGAAGACTGCGTCATGTGCGGGCGCGAACCGCCTTCGATCTGCGAGAGATACGACTGGCTGATGCTCTTCCCTTTGCCCAGTTCTTCGCGAATGGCGCGCACCAACTCGAGCTGCGTCATAGGACGGCCGAGACCGCGGAGCGACCCTTCGACCTCGCGCAGGTAGCGGATTTTTTCGCCCAGCTTCACGGTGCGCCGGCTCTCATTTCTCAAATCGCTATATTTATATTGCAATTTGCGATTTATGTCAAGAAATGTATGTATCGATTTATCAGCTCCTTGCGGGAAGAGGGTTAGCTACGAGCTGTGAGCTTCGAGCCACGAGCATAGCAAATCAGTTCGTGGCTCGTGGCTCATAGCTTGCAGCACGTAGCTAAAAAATGCCCCCGGCTGGCACCCGGGGGCTCACCACGGCATTGCTCTTGCGTTCTTTCTGCCTTTGGGAAAGTCGCTTACTGATGACGACCGTTGTGCTTGTCGCGATAGATCTGGCGCGACTGGCGGTTTTGCTGGCGGTTGACCTTGGCGCGCTCTTGTGGGGTTAGTTTGCCACCGTTCGCAGCACGGTCGTTGCGGACTTCGTTGTTAATCTTGGTTTCATTGTTTTCGAGGTGCGCGGCTTCGCCGGCGGTGAGCTGGCCGCTCTTGATGCCCTGTCCGATGCGGTCCTGCTGGTTCTCGGCTCGCTTGCCAACTTCACTCTTGGGATCGGTGTTCTGCACCGCAGAGTTGTGCTTGTCTTGGTAGATCTGCTTGGACATTTGATTCTGCTGCTGGGTCAGAGTTTTCTTGTCGGCAGTGGTCAGCTTGCCGTTGTCGAGCTTGCGCATGTCGCGCTCTTCCTGGTTGACCGTGGCTTCTTTCTTTTCCAGGTTAGAGGTTTCACCGGCGGTCAGTTCCCCGCTCTTCACGCCGTTAGCGATGCGGTCCTGCTGGTTTTCTTTCCGGTCCTGAATGCTCTCGCCGGTTACCGGCGTCGAGGGGGCTGCGCTCTGGGCCACAACTGGCAGCGCGAGAATTGCGAGCGCTGTACTAAGAAACGAGATCTTGAGAGTGCTGTTCATGGATTTCTCTCCGTTGAGTTTTGGGTGATTCTCAGCTGCATTGTGGCCACGTCGGATGAAACCCAGAGTGTCAAGAAATGTTGCGGGCGGTTTATATCCATCTGGAACAGTGAGTTGGGAGTAATTGGAGGGGCGCACACAGCCCGGCCACCCAAGTGAAGGAAAGACTCAGGGGGCGAGCAGTTTGCAGCTAATCGCCAGCCTACCTACAAGCCCTGGTGAAGCGAAATCATAGTCCGGCCTCGATTCGCGAACGCGGGTCGAGGTAGTCTCGGAGGGCGTCGCCAATGAAATTGAAGCTCAGGACGGCCAGCATGACGGCGAGCGCCGGAAAAAGGACCAGGTGGGGCGCGTCGAACAGATGGGCGCGGCCGTCGTTGAGCATTGTTCCCCAGCTTGCGGTTGGGGGAGGAACACCCAGCCCGAGAAAACTCATGGTGGCCTCGGCAAGGATTGCTCCGGCCATACCGATCGCGGATTGCACGACCACCGGTTGAATGATGTTGGGCAGAATATGACGCACGATGATGCGCAGGTCGCTGGCGCCGAGCGCGCGTGCGGCCTCGACAAATTCGCGCTCGCGGGCGGCGAGGACCTGGCCGCGGACCAGTCGCGCATAGCCAACCCATCCACCGAGGGAGAGAGCGAGAACCAGGTTGAAGATCCCGGGACCACGAAACGCGACGAAAGCGATCGCCAGCAATATTCCGGGGAAGGACAGGAATGCATTCATCACGACGACATTGAAAAAGCGGTCGATCGCGCCTCCGTAGTAACCGGCGATTGAGCCGATGATCAGGCCGAGAATCAGCGAAGTTGCAACTACGCTGGCGCCCACCAGCAGGGAGATGCGTGCGCCGTAAATGATGCGGGAGAGGATATCGCGTCCGAGTTCGTCGGTGCCGAACCAGTGGGAGCGTGAAGGTAGATTGAGTCGTCCCGGGAGGTCGATGGCGGCTGGATCCTGCGGGGTGATCCACGGGGCGAATAAGGCGAAGATCAGGAAGATGAGGATTAGGACGACTCCGATGGCGGCCAGGGGATTGTGGCGTGCGTTGCCGAGAACGCGGCGGCGGAACGAGATGGCTGCGGTCGACATAGCGATACAAACCTACCAAACTTCGAGGCGGAATTTGCGGTATTGATGAATCAGTTCGAAGTCGGCGCGGTTGGAGGTGATCAGGCGAGCTCCCTGAGACCGCGCGGTAAGAGCGATCAACACATCAAAATGCAAATCCCGCAGCTTTTCAGAGGTGAAGCCCTGGTCGGCGTGCATCTTTGCCAGCAACTGTCCGGACTTCCAGCCAAATGCTTTCGCTGGGAGTGAAGATGGGATGGTTCCTGCCGAGGGCTCGGACGAACTCCCGTTCGGCAGCTTTGGTTGCGCCGCGCCATAACTCGGCCAGGACCACCGAAGATGTTCGTATCAGACCGCTGATGGATTGGATCTTTGCCTGATCCTGATAACGAGCGGTGCGAAGGTCGTCGGCCAGCACTGATGTATCGAAAACGATGAGGTCACTCACGGTGCCCGGCGAACGAGAGTTTCCCCGCGTTCTTTTTCATCAAGGCCTTAAAACGCTTGAGCGCGACAATTTCGCGGAGTGCTACGTGGACGGCTTCAGTACGAGTCTTGACACCGAGGACTTTCACAGCCTCGTCGGCAAGGTTTGTATCTAAGCGGATGGAGGTGAGAGTAACGGCCATAACGTCGTCCTCAGCTGCGAAAACGAGTGTATATACAGAATACTATCGTTGTATATACGAGTCGTGCTTCCTGGCCGGACCAAAGCGCGATCGGCTCCACATCAAAGTCTCGATCCCTCAAAGGCGCAAGATGGGCAGTCGGCATAGCCAGATCAGGAATATTAAAATCTCCGTAACCCGGCCTTGAGATCAAAATTCAGTTGTGTTCTTATAGAGCATAGAGAGACAGCGGGATCGTAAAACCCCTTCCGCAAGTGCGCGCCGAAACCTCCACCCTTAGCCTTACATTCCAAGGAGGAAGATCATGAATAAAGTCTCGTATATTCCCAAAGATTACAACACCATCACACCATACCTGATCGTTAAGGGCGCCGCCCAAGCGATCGAATATTACAAGAAAGTTTTCGGCGCGACGGAGCTGCTTCGTATGAATGGTCCGGACGGGAAAGTCGGTCATGCCGAATTGAAGATCGGGAACTCCCACATCATGCTGGCCGACGAGAATCCCGCCATGGGCCAGGGGCACACCAGTGCGTCTACGATTGGCCAAAGCCCGGTGAGCCTCTACGTGTACTTGCCCGATGTCGATACCGTGGTAAAACGAGCGGCGGCGGAGGGGGGAAAAATCCTGAAGCCGGTTGAGGACCAGTTCTACGGGGACCGCTCCGGTTTCCTTCAGGATCCGTTCGGACACCTGTGGGGCGTCGCTACCCACGTGGAAGATGTTTCGCCGAAAGAACTGGAAGAACGTATGAAGAAAGTGACGCAAGCAGCCTAGGTCGGACGAACAGGAGGCGGGACAGCAGTGTCCCGCCTTTTGAATTTTGGGCTGCAGGCGCCAGTTCTAATTCGACGCAAATGGGGTTGGGATCATTGTCTGATCCTGGGATTCGCGACCGAGTAGAGAACATCTGTTAGGAAGTTCACAGCGACATACGTGAGGCCAATGGCGAGAATGCAGCCCTGCACTAGATAGTAGTCGCGGTTGGAGATGGCTTGGATAGTGAGGCGGCCGACGCCGGGCCAGGAGAAAATAGTTTCCGTTACGATGGCGCCCGCCAGTAACGCTCCGAACTGCAGGCCCAGAACCGTCAGCACTGGAATCATGGCGTTGCGCAGGGCGTGGCGATAGACCACTGTGCGCTCCGGAAGACCCTTGGCGCGGGCGGTGCGGATATAGTCCTGGCCAAGTTCCTCGAGCATGCTGGTGCGAACCATGCGAGTGAGGATGGCGGCAAGCGCGCCGCCCATGGTGATGGCGGGCAGCACGAGATTGGCAAATGATCCCGCGCCGGAAACGGGGAGCCATCCTGCTTTGATTGCGAAGAGCAGGATCAGGATTGGTCCAAGCGCGAAATTTGGGAAGGAGAGGCCGAAGAGGCTGACGACTGAGAGCAGGCGATCGTCCCAGCGGTTGCGGCGGCGGGCGGAGCGGACTCCGGCGGGAATCGAGAGGACGATCGCGACGAAGAGGCTCGCCAGCGTGAGACGAAGCGTGTAGGGGTAGCGTTGCGCGAGAAGTTTGGTGACCGTCTGGTTGTAGCGGATGGAGCGGCCGAGGTCACCGTGGAGGACGCCTTTCCAGTAACGGATGTATTGCTCACCAAGCGGCGCGTCTAGGCCGAAGGCGTGGCGGGTGGCGGCGATGTCGGCAGGCGGGGCGCCTTCACCGAGCATCTGCTGGATGGGATCTCCCGGGACCAGGTGGATTAACAGGAAAACAAAGCTCACCACCAGCCAGATGACTGGGAGGGTATAGAGGACGCGTTGGGCTACAGTTCTCAGTTGCCACTTCTCTGTTCTCGGTTCTCAGTACACAGTACTCAGTGTTGAGGTCTCAACGTCGGCGATTTAGTGCCTTACGGGAAAGCCTTGATGCAGTAAAGGTGCTTTCGGCCAGTAGGGATCTTTCGACTGCGCGCGAAGACTCGCTTTGCTCGCCGTCGTGCTCCGCTCAGGATGACCATCGCTCATCGTTTCCAGTCCTCGCCTGACGCCAAGCGGCGTGCGAGACGCCCGCCGCCACAGCCGGCGAGGACGCCGGCGCTACTAGTCTCCACCTTGTTTGGCTGCCTCGGCTTCTCCTTCTGCTTTTGCGGTCTTTTCTATTCTGACCCGGGCGATGCGATGGCCTTCCAACTCGTCGACGGTGTAGCGGCGGCCCTCATATTCGAATTGGTCGCGGACGTTGGGGATGCGCTGCAGGCGGGCGAGCATAAAACCGGCCAGGGTTTCGAATCCCGCGTCACGCGGCAGCGTCAGACCGTGTTCCATCTCCAAATCGCGGATGTTCACCGAGCCTTCCAAAACCATCACCGATTCATCTTCCAACGCTGGCTCGCTGGGAGACACATCGAATTCGTCTTCGATATTGCCGACTAGCTGTTCGAGGATGTCTTCCACCGTGATGACTCCGGCTGTCGATCCGAATTCATCGACCACGACGGCGAGATGCCGGCGGCGCTCTTTGAATTCGGCTAACAATTCGGCCAGCACCTTGGTCTCCGGTACGACCACGACGTCGTGCATGATCTGGCCGATTTGCATGCGGGAGATGCGGGTGGCGCTGGTCTGGCCGAGGTTGCTGAGGCGGAGACGCATCCAGCGCATGAGGTCTTTGTAGTAAAGGACTCCGACAATGTGCTCGGGCCCGCGTTGCGGGTCGTAAATCGGGATGCGGGAGTGCTGGCCCTCAACAACCTTGGCCAGGGCGTCGTCGAGCATGAGGTCGGAGGGCAAAGAGAAGATATCGGGGCGCGCGACCATGACTTCGCGGACGGTGATGCTATCGAGTTCGATGGCGCTGTGGATCATCTCTTCCTGAAATTCAGGGATCTGTCCGAACTGGCGGCTGGCGGTGACGATGAGTTTGAGTTCGTCGGGGGAGTGAACGGCGCCTCCGCGGCGGGTGGACTGTGCGCCGAAGAGCCTTAAAACCAATCCGCCGGATCTGCGCATAAAAAAGAGGACGGGGCGGGTCAGCGTGAGGAAGGCTTCCATCGGCGCCGCGACCGCCAGGGCGATCTGCTCGGAGCGCTGCAGGGCGAGGGTCTTGGGGACGAGCTCGCCCAGAATCACGTGCATGTAGGTGATCAAGGTGAACGCAATGGCGATCGCGATGGTGTGCGCATAGATAGCAACGTGGGGCAGGCGCTGGACGATGGGCAGGCTACCGACGAGACTGGCGACCATGGGCTCGCCGATCCATCCCAGGGTAAGGCTAACCATGGTGATACCGAGTTGGACGCCATTGACGACTTCGTCGAGATGCTGGTGGAGACGCTGCACAATGCGGGCGCCGATACGTCCGGCGTCAATGAGCTGCTGGATGCGTGTATCGCGCACACTCACGAGGGCGAATTCGGCGGCGGCGAAGAACGCATTGGCTGCTACCAGGAGGAGGATCAGGAAGACCCGGAGCAGCACATAGGCGACCATTGAGGGGTCATTTTAGCAGGGGGCAGGGGCTAGGGGTTAGAAGGCACTACTCAGTACTCAGTCATGGGAGCCGGTTTCCTGGATTCGGAGGCTGCTCTGGTGTGTTTGGCATCACAAAAATCAGGGACGCATTGCGCTATCCTTTTTGAAGAAAGCCGGTCTAATTTGCAGAAAGCGGGCGGTTTGGCAACGTGACGCTTTCTTTTCGCATCGCAGACAGCAATTTTCGGAACTAATTCAGCAGGAGCCGCGTAATAGCTTGTAGGGCGGCAAGATGGCTCCCAATCTCCAACTGGCGGTATATCGAGGAGGATCTGTGAACGGTAACGGCACTAATGGCAAAAAGAAGCGCCGCAAACTGATAATTTGGGGCGGCGTTGGACTGGGCATCGTCCTGCTGGTCGCGATTGGAGTATTTGCAGCGACCCGCGGCGGCACCAAGATTGATCCGTCGAAGCTCGCCAAGGTGGAAAAGGGAGACTTGGCTAAGAGCGTGGTGGCAACTGGCAAAGTCACACCCATCACGAAGGTGGAAGTCAAATCGAAGGCCAGCGGCATCGTGAAGAAGTTGCTGGTGGACTACGGCGATCGGGTGAAGAAAGGCCAACTGCTGGCGCAGCTCGACAAGATCGAGATCGAGGCGCAGGTGGAGCAGTCCAAGGCAGCGCTGGAAGCAGCGCAGGCGAACCTGAAGAGCTCGCAGGCAGATTTCGAGCGCGCCAAAGTGGATGCTGAAGGCCCGGACGTTCCGCTTTTGAAGCGGGCATATGACCGTGCCGAGAATATGGCGAAGGATGGCGTGGTTTCCACGTCCGCCCTGGAAGACGCACAGAAGAATTACGAAATGTCGCTCAACAAGCAGAATGTCTCGAAGGCGCAAGTCACCGTGTTGAAGGCAAAGATCGCTCAATCCCAAGCCAATGTTGCGCAGGACGAGGCGAATCTGAAGCAGTTGGAAGAACAGCTCAGCTACACCGACATCATTTCGCCGATCGACGGCATTGTGCTCTCGCGCGATGTGCAGATGGGCGATGCGGTGAGTTCGATCCTTGTGTTGGGATCGTCGGCCACTCTGGTCATGACTCTCGGCGATACGAGCGAAGTCTATGTGAAGGGCAAAGTGGACGAGAGCGATATTGGCAAGGTCTATCTCGGACAGCGTGCGCGCATCAAAGTTGAGTCCTTCAAAGACAAGACGTTCGACGGCAAAGTAACGAAGATTTCTCCGATGGGCGTGGAGAAGGATAACGTCACGACGTTTGAAGTTCGCGTGTCGATCCAAAATCCGGGCGGCGAACTCAAAGCAGAGATGACCGCAAACGCGGAAATCATCCTGGACGAACACAAGAACGTTCTGCAAATCCCGGAAGGCGCGATTCTCTACGACAAGGACAAGAAAGCGTCGGTTGAGATTCCCGATCCGAAGGGTAAGGAAGGCAAGAATAAGGTAGCGGTCAACATTGGGATCTCCAACGGCGCGAAGACAGAAGTTCTGAGCGGGCTGAAGGAAGGGGATCAAGTCGTACTGCAGTAAAACGTGGCGTCAGACTTCAGACCTCGGATTTCGGCCAACCAGCCTGTAATTCCGAGGTCTGAGTTGTATAGGAACGATTTTGAGTCTTCCGTCTGATGCCAGAGGTCCGGTTCCATGACTCTCTCCGAGATCTTCCGACAAGCGGTCGCCACATTCCGGACTCACAAATTGCGGACGTTCCTCACCATGTTCGGGCTGGTATGGGGGATCGCGTCGGTGATCATTCTGGTGGGGCTGGGGCGCGGCTTTGTCGTGGATCAGAAAAGACACATGGAGACGCTGGGCAAGGACCTGGTGATCGTTTGGGGCGGGCGGACGAGCACGCAGGTTGGAGGACGGGCTGCCGGGCGCGAGATTCGGCTGAATGTGGACGATGCCGAGCTGATCCGCGACGAATGCTACCTGGTCAAGAATGTCAGCCCCGAATTGCGCAGAACCATTCCCGAAGTCAGCCAATTCAATTTAGCCAATCGGGGAGTTGTAGGAATGTGGCCGTCGTATCAGGATTTCCGGTCGCTCAAGGTTTCTGAGGGTCGGCTGATCACCGACGATGACGAGCGCGAGGGCAGGCGCGTTCTTGTGCTCGGATCGAAGGCTTACCGGCAGTTGTTCCCCGGCCAGCCGGCGATTGGCACGACCGTTCTGGTCAAGAGCGTTCCCTACTCGGTTGTGGGAGTGCTGGCAGAAAAGAAACAGAATTCAAATTACAGCGGACCGGACAACGATTATCTTTTCGCGCCATATTCGGCGGTCTCGCGCGACTTCCCTCCCCCGGAAAAGCCTGGAGCCGGCATTACACGCGGATATCTGGATGACATCGTGTTTGAGGTGGGCGATCCGGAGAATCATGAGGCGGCGGTGTTGCAGGTGCGGCGCGCGATCGGGCGGGTGCGGCACTTCGATCCTACGGATAAAGACGCGCTCTTCATATGGGACACGATGGACGGGGCCAAGCAACTGGCGAAGATTTTTGGAGTGGTCACTCTGTTCTTCGGGTGCGTGGCGGTGGTGACGCTGTGTCTGGGAGGAATCGGCGTGATGAACATCATGCTGGTTTCGGTTTCCGAGCGGACGCGGGAAATTGGAACGCGCAAGGCCATGGGTGCGACCAAGCGCGACATCTTGCGGCAATTCTTTGCGGAGTCGGCAATGCTGACGATCGTGAGCGGAATTCTCGGGCTCAGCGTCGGAATTGGCATCTGCGTTGCGATGGTCGTCATTCCCCTGCCAGATTTTGTGCCCCATCCGATTGTTTCGCCGATTTCGATCGTGATTTCGATTTTGACGCTTTCGTTGATCACCGTGACGGCGGGCATGTATCCAGCCCAGCGCGCCGCGGATATGCAACCTGTGGAGTCGCTACGTTATGAATAGAAAAAATCAAGTTCTCCCTTCGGCTTTCGAGTCCAGCGGATCAAAATTCGGACTGTGGGTGACGATCGCGCTGGTCGTGCTGTTTAGCTCCGCGGCGGCGTTTGGTTCGACGCCGCAGGGAACATTCGACAGAACGCTCTCCGTCAATGGCCCTGTCGATCTCGAAGTGCTGACGCACTCGGGCGATGTGAAAGTGCATGCAGGTTCGTCGGGATCGGTACAGATTCACGGCAAGATTTATGTCGGTGACCGCTGGTTTGGAGGGCGGCGCGAGGAAGACGTACACGCCATCGAACAGAATCCCCCGATACGGCAGAGTGGCAACAGTATTCACATCGAATACGTGGATTACCGGAACATCTCCATTGATTACGACATCACTGTGCCGGCGGAAACGACTGTGCGCACGAAGAGTGGCTCAGGCAATCAGACGATCGAGGGCACGCGCGGTAATGCGGAGGCGCAGACCGGGTCCGGCGACGTGAGACTCACAAATCTGAACGGCGAGATCCGGGTACAAACAGGATCGGGTGACGTGCGGGCGCGGCAGGTTGCGGGACCCGTGCGAGGCAGCACCGGTAGCGGCGATGTCGAGATTGAAGAAACCGGGCCGGGCGACATCGACATGCACACGGGCTCGGGGAACATCACTGCGAGAGGTGTACAGGGCAGCTTCCACGGAGAAACCGGCAGCGGCGAAATCACCGCCGAGGGCAAGCAGAGCGGCACCTGGGATGCCCGCACTGGGTCCGGCAATGTGCGTCTGCGATTGCCGTCGAATGCCGCGTTTGATGCGGACATTTCGACCAGTTCCGGCTCCGTCGACGTAGGTGCCCCGGTGGAGATGACAGTGCAGGGGCGCATCGGGGATTCGCACAAATCGATTCGCGGTAAAGTGCGAGGCGGCGGGCCACTGCTCCGCGTGCACACCGGCTCGGGCGATATTCATATCGAGTAGAGGAGAAATTGCAGATTTCAGATTGCAGATTTCAGGTTTAGAGACACGGAAATCTGCGATCTGAAGTCTCAATTCGAAGTTCACATGCAAGGAGTAGGGAGATGAGCGCGGTCCCACCACTGACGACGGAGAGCCGGGAGACGTCGAGAGTTCGCACGTTCGAATTACCGTCTCCAGTGCCGCTCCACACTCCCCGCTCCAGGAAACGTGCCTCCTTCGTCTCAACTATGTTTCTCAAGGACCTCGTGTTGCAGGGATGGCAGGCGCTCATGCGCGACCGGACGCGTTCGGCGCTGACCATGCTGGGCATCGGGTGGGGCCTAGTCTCGGTCGTACTGTTGCTGGCTTACGGACAGGGGCTCGGCGGGTGCGTGCTCAGCGCATTCCTGAACATGGGGAACAATGTCATCGTAATGTGGCCGGGGCAAACGAGTATGCAGGCAGGGGGACAGCGCGCCGGCAAGGCCGTGAAGTATGAGCTTGAAGATGTGGAAGCAATTCGCGATGAAGTTCCGATCATCCGGGCCGTAAGTGGAGAAATCGATCGCGACTTCGGATTCAAGATCGGTACGCGCGTGGTTTCGCTCATGACGCGCGGCGTGGATATGCCATACGGACAGATGCGCAAGCTCGATCTCGATGACGGGCGTTATTTCAATGAGACGGATTTTGCCGATCACCGGCGCGTGGTAATCCTGGGATACAACGCCGCCAAGAAAGTTTTCCAGGGAGCGCCGGGCGCAGGGCAGCACGTCGAAATTGGCGGGCTGGACTTCGAAGTGATCGGGACCATGCGCAACAAGATTCAGGACTCGATGTACCAGGGGCCGGATAACGAGAATGCGTTCATTCCATTTGCGCTGATGCGCGACCTGAAGAACCTGCGGGATCCGGACGAAATCATTATTCAGCCGATTGCTCCGGAGCAGAACAAGAAGGCGCTGATGGCGGCGCGTGAGGTGATTGCGCGGCGGCATCATTTCGATCCCAAGGACGACAAGGCTACGCCGGAGTGGGACACGATCGAAGACCGCAGCATGATTAACGCGTTCTCGTACGGGTTGCAGGCGGTGCTCGGGCTGATTGGAGTCTGCACGCTGGCGGTCGGCGGCATAGGCGTAATGAACATCATGCTGGTCTCAGTGACAGAGCGGACCCGCGAGATTGGGCTACGCAAGGCGATTGGGGCGCGGCCACGGCACATTCTGATTCAGTTCTTGTTGGAAGCCCTGGTGCTGACGTTTGTCGGCGGCGCGATCGGGATGCTGGTGGCACAGTTTCTTACCTGGGTGATCCCGCCGATGCCGTTGTACGACGAGTTCTACAAGACTACCGACCATGAAGGCGCTATCTTCCTGCACGCATCAATGGGCGTGATGATTATCTCGTTCACGATTCTGTCGATGGTGGGGATTGTGTCCGGGTTCTTCCCTGCTCTGAAGGCGGCGCGGATGCATCCCATCGAGGCGCTGCGGTACGAGTAGAAATATCTGGATGCGGCTGTTTTCGCTCTGTTCGTTATCGGACAACTCCCTCCGCTTTTGGTCATCCAGACCGCACATTCCATCCCCACGAACCGACAGAATTGCTTGATAACAGTTGAGATGTTTCTTGTTTTCCTTTGGCTAAGAAAGTGCCAGCCTTTCTTAAGACTCGTACGCCGGAGGTGTCCGTGCCGACTCTTTTCCACGATTTGCGCTACGCGTTGCGCCAACTGCGGAAGACACCAGGAATGGCTGTGCTGGCTGTCTTGACCCTCGCTCTAGGGATTGGCGCAAATACCGCGATCTTCACGGTGATCGAAAGCGTTCTGCTGCGGCCGTTGCCTTATGCGCATTCTGATCGCCTGCTCTTTATCGGTTCTGGGGTCAATAAGGCATCGTTTTCCACCACCTCATGGCTGAACTATCGCGACATTCACACCCAATCCATGCTGCTGCAGGATGCCGCCGGGTACACGGAAGACGTCAGCGTTCTTGAAACTCGGGACGGTTCGCAAAGCATTCTGGCGCCGCACGTAACCACAAACCTCTTTCCTATCCTCGGCGCACGGGCTCTGCTAGGACGCACGTTCATCGATGCAGAGGGTCAAGCTGGAGGACCGCAGGCAGTAGTGCTCTCGGAGGGATTGTGGCGGCAAAGCTTTCATTCCGATCCAGGCATCGTCGGCCAAGGGGTCAAGATCAGCGGCAAGACGCGCACTGTGGTTGGAGTAATGCCGCAGAGCTTCCGCTTTCCCGAACAGGTGGGGGCTGATCTTCAGAAGGGTGTCTGGATTCCGCTACAACCGACGCCGGAGATGTTGAAGGACAGGGGTTACAACTTCTTCAACGTGGTGGGCGAGCTTCGTTCCGGAGCCACGATCGCGCAGGCTCAGCACGAACTCGATGCGATTGCCGCTCACATCCCCCGGGAAGGCGGCCACGGAGAAATCAAATTTTGGGCCTCCTCGTACCAGGAATTACTCACTGGGCCGGCGCGTCCCGTGCTCTATGCTCTTTTCGGCGCACTGGCGCTAGTCCTGCTGATCGCCTGCGCCAATGTCTCGAATCTCCTGATTGCCCGGTGCTTGGCGCGTCAACAAGAATTTGCCGTGCGAACAGCTCTCGGAGCGAGCCGAGCAAGGCTCGTCCGTCAAATGCTGGCTGAGGGATTGTCACTGACCCTGCTGGGCTGTGGAGCCGGCCTGTTGCTCGCGCAACTCGCGATGGTCGGGATTCGAAAGCTACCTGACGGAACCATCCCACGCGCCGATTCGATTGCGATTCACTGGACAATCGTGGTGGCGCTGGGCACAATCGCCGCCCTTACCACGGTGCTGTCGTCGCTCTTGCCAGCTCTTCTGGTGGGGCGCGTGAACCCACAGGCCGCGCTGCAAGCCGCTTCGCGAGGCGTTGGGTCGCGCACGGTCGGTGGAAAACTCAGCGGAGCCCTGGTCGCCGCCGAAGTCGCGCTTTCGACGCTGCTCCTCGTCGGAACCGGATTGCTCTTCCACACGCTCTGGAATCTGGGAAAAGCGCGGTTGGGCTTTGAGACCGCAAACGTTACCACCTTCACCGCCATGCCCGCCGATGCCGCAGGTTTTTCCGCGATGGCTGTCTCGGAGGACACGGCGCACGCGCCAGCCTCAGTCGCCACTCTTACTTATCAACCGGTTCTCGAGCGCATGCGCCGGGTGCCTGGGATCGAAAGCGCCGCGCTCATCACAGCACCGCCCCTTTCGGGATGGGATTTGGGTTCGGATTTCAAGATTGTCGGGCAGCCGGATGATCCGGCGAATCCGCGTTCGACGCGGGTCACGGCCGTGAGTGGCGACTGCGCCCGAACCTTCGGGACGCCCGTTATACGCGGCCGCATGATCAACGACGATGATGTTGCCTCTTCCCCCTTTGTAACGGTGATCAACGAAGCCTTCGCCCGAAAATACTTCAAGGGGAAGGATCCTTTGGGAATGCAAGTCGAGCTTGGAGGCAAGGACACGGGCATGCTCAAGCCGTATACGATCGTCGGGATTCTCGGCGACCAGACGGACCACAACGTCGGCGCTGAAGTTCAACCGTTCCTCATGCTCCCGCAGCAACAAGTTCCAACAACCTCGCTCTTTTATCAGGCGCTCTTGAAAACGATTGTCCACTTCGCGGTTAAAACCAGGGGCAACATTCCGGTCGCAGCCGAGATGCGATCGGTCTTCCACGAGGTCGCTCCCAGCATCGCCCTCGACGAGTTTCAGACCATGCAGGAAGCGGTCGACCAGAACACCTTCAGCCAGCGGCTGGGCTTGTACTTGGTCGGCTCGTTCGCAGGTCTAGCGGTGGCGATGGTGGTCGCCGGACTTTATGGAGTGTTATCGCAGCTGGTGGGCTACCGCCGCCGCGAGATCGGGGTTCGCATGGCGTTAGGTGCGACCCGGCAGAGTGTGGCGCAAATGGTCTTCCGTCAAGGCTCGATCGTAATCGGGATTGGGCTCGGCATAGGTCTCCTGCTGGCATTCCCGGCGGAACGCCTGATTCGGAGCTTCTTGTACGAGGTGCATCCTTTGGACGCCTGGACCTATGCCTCGGTTCTGCTCATGCTGCCACTCATCGGGCTGGTTGCGGCGCTTTTGCCGGCACGCAAGGCCGCGTCCATTCAGCCGGTCGAGGCCTTGCGGGAAGATTGAAACGGCTGGTTCCTTCCGTGTCCTCTGTGGTGAGAAAACCTCGGCCACAAAGGACACGAAGGCTCACAAAGGAAGACCCTCGTTGACGAGCCTCGCGTTTCTTAAGCAAACACCTCTCCTGGCAAAGCGGTCAGGGTTCGGGATGCCAGCGTGTTTTGAACGACCCGCGTCGGGCGACCGGGCGCCGAACTGTCGAACTGCTTGCGCTCAATCTTCAGCTTGAGAGTACGCTCGATCTGGCGGAGTTCGACGACTTCGGCTCCTGCTACCAGACTCGAGGCTTGTCCTCGCAGCCCTGCTCTGCCGGTACGGCCAACACGATGGATAAAGTCTTCAGCCATCTTGGGCAGGTCGTAGTTGATAACGTGGGCTACCTCGTCTACATGCAGGCCACGCGACGCGACATCGGTGGCAACCAGCACCTGATAACGGCCCTCCTGAAATCCACTCAAAGCCGCGTTGCGCTGAGACTGCGAGCGGTCGCCATGGATCACGCCGGCATTGAAGCCGTCGCGGACCAAATCCTTGGCTAGCCTTTCGGCGCCACGTTTGGTCCGGGTGAAGATAAGGGTCTGGCCTTTTTCTGCATAGAGCAGTTGGCGGAGGACATCGAGCTTTTCGCCGGGCCGTACTTCGTAGGCCGTCAGCTGTACGCTTTCAGCGGGCTTCAGCACCGAACCGAGCGCGACCCGTATCGGATCGCGCATGTAGTCGTTTACCAGGCCGGCAACGGATTGTTCCAGGGTGGCCGAAAAGCACAGCGTCTGCCGCTTGGCCGGGAGCACCGACAAGATCCGGCGGATCGCAGGTAGGAATCCCATGTCCAACATGCGGTCGGCTTCGTCGAGCACCAGGATGGTCACGTGGCGCAGGTCTGCAAATCTGCGATTCATCAGGTCCTGCAAACGTCCAGGAGTGGCAATCACCAGCTCCGAACCGGCGCGCAGGCTTTGAATCTGGGCCTTCTCCGAAACTCCTCCGATGACGAGTGCAGCCGTGGGCATTTTGCGGGTACGGAGCTGTTCGTACTGCTCGTGAACCTGCATTGCGAGTTCACGAGTGGGAAGCAGCACCAGGGCGGTCGTATGGTTCGCCTGCTCGCGCTGGAGAGTTTCGATCAGCGGAATGAGAAATGCGAGCGTCTTACCGGTACCGGTCTGTGCGGTTCCGATGACATCTCGCCCTTCCAGAGCGGGAGGAATCGCGTCTTGCTGGATGGGGGTTAAGGTGGTGAATTGAGCTGCCGCCAGCTTCTGCTGTAAGGCGGAAGACAAGGGCAGTTCTGAAAATTTGGTCATTCGATTTTTTTTCTTTCTGGAGGGCCGTTTGTCACGCACACTCTGACACACGTCAAGAGCCGCAACGCCGCTCACATCTTATTTTGGATTTTGCGCTAACTAAACGGCGGGCAGGAAAGGCGGAGATGAAGCTGGTCAGAAAAAGCGGGACCACCGCGTCACAAGCAAACCGTGGAAAAAGCGTCAACGGCAGTATAGCAGAAGCGCGTGAAAACCGCTGCAATACACAATTTTCCCATTACCTCAGTGCCTTGACGCACAGCTTCCCGGACAATTAACTTCGCGGGTACAGGGATAATTTTGTCTTCCAGCGAGGATCAAGTTGGCGCATCGTCCGATCGTCACTCTTACAACCGATTTTGGGACCAACGACCATTTTGTGGGCGCCGTGAAGGGCGTCATTCTCGACATTGTGCCGGAGGCGGCGATTGTCGACATTTCGCACGCAGTGCAGGCCTTTGATGTGCTCGACGGCGCGATCGCGATCTCGCAGACGTATTCGTATTTCCCTACCGGGACTGTGCACATGGTTGTGGTGGACCCGGGCGTGGGAACAACGCGGCGGCCGATTATCGCGTCTAGCGATGGGTATCACTTTGTCGCTCCTGACAACGGCGTGCTCTCGATGGTCTACGCGAAGGAAGAACGCATTCATGTGCGGCACGTCACCTCCGACCACTATTTCCATCAGCCGGTGAGCAACACATTTCACGCGCGGGACGTGTTTGCGCCGGTAGCGGCGTATCTGGCGAAAATGGTGGACTCGCACAAGTTTGGGGACGAGATTGAGGACTACGTGAAATTCGCCGCGCCCAAACCTAAGCCTACTGGGGAAAACAAGTTGAGGGCCGTGGTGCTGAAGGTGGATCGCTTCGGAAACCTGATCACGAACATTACACCAGACGATGCTCCCACTCTGTTTTCGGGCAAGGCGGCGTTCAAGATTATGGTGGGAAACAAAGAGATCACAGAGATTCGCAGCGCTTTTGCCGAGGGCGGCCCGGGAGAGGTTTTTGGAATTCTCGGAAGCATGGGATATCTGGAGATCGTTGCGAACCGAGCACCAGCAGCGCAGCTCACGGGTGCGGGCAAGGGCGCAGAGGTTACCGTACAGCTCGGCGGAGCGACAGCGGCGGGCAAGGGCGCATAAGCGGCTACCGCGGCTAAAGCCCTTCATCAGATCGTGCTGAACGCGGCGCTAAAGCGCCGCTCTTCCACCAACCCCTTCGAGAAAAACGCCCTCCACCAACGCATTCCATAACGCGCCGAACACAAACGGCTAGGAACTCTTCGGTTTGGGATGGGCGTAGCGCTCCATCTCGCCCGTCCAGCGCAGGAAGCGCCAGAGTTCGTGGCGCTCTCGCCACATAAATTCCCAGAACTCCACGAAGCCGATCTGCTTCATCTTCACGCCGGTATAAGTCTCGATGCGCCAGAGAAGATACGGGCTACGCCATGGAGCCAGGCGATGGCCACGGGTGGCGTTCCAGAGGAAGCGGATTTTGTTGCGCATGCAGCCCATAATAACCAGAATGGACGCGAAGTGACAGTCACGAAAAGAGCGGCGCTTGCGCGGCGGGACAGCCGATGGCGGCTGTCCCCACATAGACCAGCCCGAGCCATCGGCCTATTCTGCCCATGTTAGAATCCAAGCTCTGCCTCGATCTCTTCCGCATGACTGACCCGACTGCCCGCCAAAAAGCTGAGGACCTGTACTATTCCGCGCTCGATCTCATGGCCGAGGGACACTTGGAGAATGCGGTTGCGGCGTATCGAGAGTCATTGAACGCCGACCCTGCATTTACCGAGGCTATGCACGGGCTGGCACGAGCTTTGCAGGATTTGCAGCGCTTTGATGAAGCGATTGAGGTGGCCAAGAGGATAGCGGAGATTGATCCTGACGACGTGCTCGCGCACACCAGCCTGTCCGTCCTGTACCAGAAGAAGGGGATGATCCCCGAAGCCGAGGCAGAGGGAGCAAAAGCGCGAGTGCTGGGGTGGAAACAACAGTTGAAGAAGAAGAGTTAGTCTCACCGCCGGGCGTCCGACCCCCTCTGTGCTCCGGGAGTTCAGGGAATCCCTCAAGGTATAGGCCACGGGTTGATGGACGCGGCATCTGGCGAGAAATCGTAAACTGTGGCGTTGTGATGAGCGGTTGGGAACGGCGCTCGCATTCCGCTGGGATGCGCCGCGGCGGACAACGATCATGGGATGCTGGGTGCTCTCGGGCTACCTGTCATTCAGTTGGTTTGGGCAAAGGGAACCTCCGTTGCGGTTTATTGGTTTCCCCGATTGGTGTATTTCGCCGTTGGGTTGATCACTCGAATGTTCCGGGTCAGCACGGTGAGGGTTGTGATGCGCGCTGCGGCAGCTTTGTTGATTGTGACTTTTGTAATTCCGGCGTGGCGCTACCAGAGGCCGCACATCACCGATTACAAGGAGATCGCATCGCGGATTGTGAAGAATTACGACTCGGGAATCATTCTCTTTGACGGGTCAGTGCCGGGAAATTTTGTGTTCTTCGTGCGTGCCCTAGATCCGGGCAGACGATTCGTGACTTTGCGCAAGATGCTCTACGCCGATGATATCCGGCCTGGCCCGGACAGCGAGGAATCGCTGCATAGCAAGAAAGAGGTGGTGGCGGCTCTCGGGCGCTATGGTGTTCGCTTTGCACGTGGTGTCACAGAACGGGGCGATCCGCTTTGACTCCTAACGCAATCTGCGGGAACAGCTGCGCGGAGATTTCACGTTGTTGCAACAATTTCCGGTCACGACGAACGAGCTCAGGTGGAGGGGTGAGAACCTGCTGCTTTATGAAACGAAAAATTGGACGCCTCCCAAGGGTGGGGTTCTTAAAATCCGAATGCTGACTTTGCCTCACGACATAGAGATTCCGCGTCGAGAGTTGAGTAACGGGAAGCACTGAGCCAGGGTTGGGATCAGGGCCCTCGCAGCTGTTTCTTCTATTCAGCCGGCACTCGCGAGAAACTGACAGCAAACGGCGCCTTCGAAGGATCCTGCTGACTCTGCAGCCAGCGGCGGCGCGGAAGGAAGCGGTAACGAATCAGAGTCCAGATTGCCAACCAGCCGTCGGAAAGGCGGATCTTCTTGCCCTCTTCCGCGGATCGAGGATGGTACGAGATAGCGACTTCCTCAATCTTCTCCCCCATGCGGCAAAGCTTCGACGTGACCTCGGGGCAAAACTCAAAGCGGTGACACTCGAGTCCCAATCGAGCGAGCAACGCGCGTCGAAAGACTTTGTAGCAAGTAGCCTCGTCGTGAATTCTCGTGCCGTAGAGAAGGTTCGTGAGGTGGGTTAACAGTTTGGCTCCGAGGAAGAACCGGAGACCGCGCTCAGGCCGATCAGGCCTGACACCATAGACCACGTTCGCTGATCCCTGTTCCAAAGGCGCCAACAAGGCAGGATAGTCCTTCGGATCATACTCAAGGTCTGAATCCTGGATCAAAACGTATTCGCCGCGTGCGTAGGCGAGAGCGGTGCGAATCGAAGCTCCCTTGCCGCAGTTCTTTTCGTGGAACACGATAGAGATGTCTTCGCGCTGGGGAAGTGCAAGCAACTTCTCGCGAGTGCCGTCGGTGGAACCATCGTCGACAATAACGACCTGTTTCTTGACGGGAGATGCAAGAACGGCCTGCAAGAGCTCCTCGAGATGGTCCACCTCGTTGTAGACCGGCACAATTACCGACACGCATCCCTCCCAGCGATCTTGCATTGCCGGATCCTTAAGCCGAGGGAGAGTCTCGAGAAAATTCACGCCTGGAACTCTATTTAACCACACCGCGTGGGGAATGGTGAAAGCGAAACGGTGGCGAAAAATGCAAGCCGAATTCCGGCAGATTCTCGTGCCTCGGTTGTTGCCGAAGCCCGATTACCAGCAGGCGTCGCGGCGAATCTAATTCTCGGCTAGACTAGTGGGGTATCTTCCCGAAGTATTCCCATGATCAACGGCAAACGCATCGCTGTCGTCATGCCCGCTTACAATGCGGAGAAGACCCTTGAGGCCACGGTCGGAGAGATTCCGGATCTCGTCGACGTCTGCATCCTGGTCGACGATCACAGCCGCGACGACACAGTCGGACTGGCCCGCCGACTGGGGCTGCTCGTTTTCCAGCATGATCGCAACTATGGTTATGGACGGAATCAACAAACCTGCTACCGCGAAGCCTTAGCAGCGGGCGCCGACGTCGTCATCATGCTCCACCCTGATTACCAGTACACGCCTCTGCTGATTACCGCGATGGCCAGCATGGTGGCCTACGACGTGTATGACGTAGTGCTGGGCTCACGCATCGTCGGAGGCCGCGCGTTGATGGGTGGCATGCCGGTGTACAAATACATATCCAATCGTCTGCTCACCGCGTTTGAGAACCTGTTTCTGCAGGTAAAGCTTTCCGAGTACCACACAGGGTATCGCGCCTTCAGCCGTCAGGTGCTGACGGAGTTGCCGCTACTGGAGAATTCCGACGACTTTGTCTTCGACAACCAGATGCTGGCGCAATGCGTGCACTTCGGCTTTCGCATAGGAGAAGTCTCCTGTCCGACCAAGTATTTCGAGGAGGCATCGTCGATCAATTTCCGCCGCAGCGTGAAGTATGGGCTCGAGGTGCTGGCTACTACATTGCAGTTCGCCGGGCAGAAAGTCGGGCTGTTGCACCTGCCACGATTCAGCAAGCAGGGCCGCAGACTTGAGGCCGAA
Organism: uncultured Acidobacteriota bacterium; assembly: GCA_963836945.1. GTDB lineage: Bacteria > Acidobacteriota > Terriglobia > Terriglobales > Acidobacteriaceae > Sulfotelmatobacter. Next base: position 190,877 of record CAWILL010000006.1, on the reverse strand, counting down.
CGCGGATCCTACTATGCCTCTCACCCAACGACAGCACGACCAACGTAAGCATCAAACTTTATCACCTCAAGAAGAGCATTTAACCTAATTCTATACTATGAGTTAGCGCTCTGCTGGAGGATTCAGAGAGAAAGACGGATCAAGCCGTGTGTTGATGGGACCAAAGACGGAGGTACAGATCGGCGAGGTTTGGGATGCGAGGACGACTGGCCACCCTTACGAATTGCATCCCGGGGTTGTGCATTTGTGGCGGCGTCGGCTTGATGCCTCGGCCGAGGAATTGAGTGCGTATTATCCGTTGCTATCGAGTGAAGAACAGGAGAGGGCACTTCGATTCCGCGTCGAACGGCGGCGCACGGAGTTTGTCCTGACACGCGGAACGCTTCGCACTTTGCTGGCTCAATACCTTGGCATTACGCCCCAAGAGGTGCAGTTCCGTTACGAGGTCCGGGGCAAGCCCGCACTTGAGGGCGAGAGTGGATTGTGCTTCAACGTCTCCCATACAGACGGTCTCGCTCTTATGGCATTTGTGATGCGACGGACAATCGGAATAGACGTGGAGAACCTAGTGCGTGGAGTCGATGCGCAACGTTTGGCGGAACGGTTTTTCTCCGAACGCGAGCGTCAGGTCCTGCGGCCTCTTCGCGGGGATGAATTGCAAGCTGCTTTCTTCAGATGCTGGACCAGGAAGGAAGCCTACATTAAGGCGAAAGGCGACGGCCTTTCGCTGGCGCTGCATGAATTCGACGTTTCTATCGTTGAACAAGATCGCGACGCGCTTCTAGCAACCCGCCCGGATCCAACTGAGGCTGCACGGTGGACGGTGTGCGACGTGCCGATGGGTACCGGTTATGTGGCGGCAGTGGCAGTAGCGGAAATGACTAGAGTCTGAAACTAGAGTTCGGAAGGTAGCCTTAGCGCTCTCGGAATCGGCGCAGCAGCCACGGTTCTGGGTGCTCTAGCAACTGGGACATACTCCCGCGGCGAACCATAATCCTGTCTGCGTGAGAATCCGCGGAGCACTGGAACGCTCGGGGGCTTGAAGAAGAGACCCAACTGGTGCATAACCGGCATGTCTTGCGCTCCAGTTTCGTGGCGGAGAAGAACAAACCGCGCACGCTCCGTGCCCTTCTGACCTGCGCGCCACTTACCGCGGTCGAGTCGACATCCCTGCCGGAAAAGGAGCGCGAACAACCGCGTACGCACTGCCTGCAGAATGTAAGCCATGCATTCGATTTGCAGGCCGATCCGTTATCCCGAGCGACGCTCTACCGCAGTGGGAACTGAGGACCACTTGTATGTGCTGACTGTGCACAAATTTATTTGTGATCGGGAATCGTCTAGTGCCCAGCAAAGAGGTGGCCGCGAATTACGCGTCCATCGAAGCAGACAGTCCGTTGCCGTCGGCCAACTGTCCAGTACCGCCACTACCTGCAATCGCGGGAGGGCTACCTGCGGGGCAGTGCATATGTTACCGAGGTAGCGTACTGGAAAAACAGACTTCAAAAACGCGGCCGTGAATATTGCGCAGAGAATTGCAGGTTCGGCCCGTTTTCCGGGGAAATTCGCTTACATAACTGCGCACGGATTTGCACACAAATACAGTTCTGAACCGTTTCGGCACCTGAGAAACCAAGTTTAAGCTTTTATCCTTATCAACTTACAGTACAATAGCAGTACACAAGCGGCATGACACTTGCAAGGGGAATAACATCATTTCTTTTCGTGTCAACTTGAAGCAAGAGTCAGGGTCTTTGGCTCGCGGCAAAGATTGAAGTCCGGTTTGCATCCTCAATAGCAGTCCGGAAATCATCAATTGATTCCTTCTGCGAAATGCTGAATCTACATGCAATAAATCCAAATCAACGAATCTGGGAGGCTCACGCTCTTGTCCGCTTCGACTAGTCATTTGATTGCTCCACACGGTGGTGAACTGATTGATCTGCTAGCGTCACCGGAAAAAGCCGCAGAACTGAAAGCCCATTCTCGCGAATGGCCGTCGTGGGATCTTACGGCCCGCCAAATCTGTGACCTCGAATTGCTGATGAGCGGAGGATTTTCCCCGCTACGCGGCTTCATGACCAAGGCTGACTATGAGGGGGTCTGCCACAACATGAAGCTGGCCGGCGGAATCCTGTGGCCAATGCCGATTACTCTGGACGTGACGGAGGAATTCGCCAAGAAGTTGACTCCGGGCAGCAGCAAAGTGGCGCTGCGCGATCCCGAGGGCGTAATGCTCGCCGTTCTCCACGTGGAAGAAGTCTGGCAACCGGACCGCGCTGCCGAAGCCAAAGCTGTGTTTAACAGCACCAGCAAGGCCCATCCCGGCGCGAACTACGCGATGAACATTGCCAACCCCTGGTACGTGGGAGGACGCGTCGAAGGGTTGCAGATGCCTTCGCACTACGATTTCCGCACTTTGCGCTTCACTCCCGCCGAGCTTCGCAACGAGTTTGCACGCCTGGGATGGCGCCGCGTTGTAGCTTTCCAGACTCGAAATCCCATGCACCGCGCGCACGTCGAACTGACATTCCGCGCAGCCAAGCAGGTCGAAGCCAACCTTTTGATCCATCCTGTCGTCGGAATGACCAAACCAGGCGATGTGGACTACTACACGCGGGTGCGTTGTTATCAGTTGCTTGGTTCGAAGTATCCGCAGGGGACGCAGAAGCTCTCTCTTTTGCCCCTTGCCATGCGCATGGGGGGGCCACGTGAGGCAATCTGGCACGCACTCATCCGCAAGAATCACGGCTGTACGCACTTGGTCGTGGGACGCGATCACGCGGGACCGGGCAAGGACACAGATAGCAAGCCGTTCTACGGACCGTACGAAGCACAGGAAGTGTTCAAGAAGCATGAGTCGGAGATTGGCGTAACCATGGTTCCCTTCAGCATGATGGTTTATCTCGAGGGCGAGGATCGTTATATTCCGGACGACGAGGTGAAGAAGGGAGATCGCGTTCTGAACATCTCGGGCACGGAACTGCGCCAGCGATTGAATGAAGGGCGTGAGATTCCGGGGTGGTTCACCTATCCCGAGGTGGTTCACGAGTTACGGCGAAGTTTTCCGCCACGCAGCCGGCAGGGCGTGACCATCTTCTTCACGGGCCTGTCTGGTTCCGGCAAGTCAACGATCGCCAATGTGCTGCTGACCAAATTCCTGGAAGTCGGCGGGCGTCCGGTGACCTTACTCGATGGAGACCTGGTGCGCAAGCATCTTTCGTCTGAGCTCGGATTTTCGAAGGAACACCGCGATATCAATATCCGACGAATTGGTTATGTGGCGTCGGAGATCACCAAGAACGGCGGGATCGCGATTTGCGCGCCGATCGCTCCCTATGACGCGACACGGAAGCACGTTCGGCAGATGGTCGAGCCCTTTGGGGGCTTCATCCTGGTGCACATTGCGACTTCAGTGGAAGTTTGCGAGCAACGCGATCGCAAAGGCTTGTACGCCAAGGCTCGAGCCGGCATTCTCAAAGAGTTCACCGGAATCTCAGATCCTTACGAGGTTCCGGCGGATGCCGAGGTAACAATCAACACCGGCGAGTTGTCACCCGAGGAAGCCGCACAGGAAATCATTCTGCATCTCGAGCGCGAGGGCTTTATCGGAGTGAACGGAGCGGCGGCCTAACACACGACGGATCGTATATGACGCTACTGGCAGGCAAAATCCTGGTCGGATTCGTTGTGGGTATTCTGATCGGAATGACCGGCGTAGGGGGCGGCGTTTTGCTGCTCCCTGTGCTGATCTTTGGCCTGCGAGTATCACCGATCGTTGCGGTCGGTTCGGACGCGGTGTTCAACTTCTTCACGAAAATTCCTGCGAGCCTAATGCACCTGAAGAAGGGCACGGTTCGCCGGAAAGTTGTAATCGCCCTAGCCGTGGGCAGTATTCCGGGCTCGATCGGCGGAGTGAACCTGCTCATGTACATCCGTCACCTCTACGGCGACGGAGTCAACAATTTCATCAAGACCGCCGTTGGCGTGCTTCTCATCATCGTTCCCATTCTGTTGTTGTTACAGAAACGAATCGAAGACCACGTTGCGAATCGCGCACCGACGATGAAGGGATTCGCCGGCATGGTTGTGATCGGCGTCGTTGCTGGCTTCCTGGTGGGAATGACGTCGGTGGGATCCGGCAGCATCATTATGATGCTGTTGCTGCTGTTTTATAGTTTTCCCCCGAAAGTGAACGTCGGGACCGACATCGTGCATGCCGTCGTTCTGACTGGCGTTACGGGGTTATTGCATTTTCGTTTGGGAAACGTAGATTCCGGACTGGTGTTGTCATTGCTGATTGGCTCGATCCCCGGCGGGCTATTGGGTTCGCACTTGGCAACTCGCGTTCCAATGCTGTGGCTACGCCGCCTGCTCTGCGCGTTGCTACTGGTCACGGGAGCCCGCATGTTGTGGCCTACATTTTAAATACAATCCATTTTCAAGGACTTCATGACCTCTGCCTATTCGGACATTCTTTCCCGCATCGAAGCCGCGATTGACGCGGCGCGAGTTGTATTTGCGCGTTTCACTCCGGGGGCCATTGAGACGGAATACAAGATCGGTCACGATCCAGTGACTGAGGCGGATCGCGCCGTCGACGCCGTGCTTCGACAAAACTTGCTGCGGGATGGCGAGGGGTGGCTTTCAGAGGAGAGCGTTGACGATGTTTCTCGGCTTTCCAAGAGCCGGGTCTGGGTGGTGGATCCGCTTGACGGCACACGCGAATTTGTTCAGGGAATACCCGAGTTCTGTGTTTCAATCGGGTTCGTCGAGGACGGACGACCGGTGGCCGGCGGCATTTGTAATCCAGCCACAAATGAAACCATCATCGGCGCGATCGACGCGGGAGTGCTTCATAACGGCAAGCCCGCCCGGCCGAGTCAGAGGACTACTCTGAAAGGCTCGCTGATCCTTGCCAGCCGTAGCGAGGTGAAGCGTGGCGAGTGGCAGCAGTTTCAGAACGGCGATTATCAGATTCGTCCCATGGGATCGGTGGCCTACAAGCTGGCCTTGGTTTCGGCAGGACTGGCCGATGTCACTTTCACTCTTACTCCGAAGAACGAGTGGGATGTAGCTGCTGGCGCGGCGCTGGTGGCAAGTTCGGGCGGATTTGTGAGCACGTTGGAGAGTGCTCCCTTGCAATGCAATCGCAAGAATCCGCTTTTGACAGGACTTCTGGCCAGCGGACCTTTCCTGCGCGAGGGACTGCTGGCTGCGGTGCAGGCGCACCTTCCGACGGCCTCTTCGCCGCGTTAGTCCTCGGGTAAGTTGTAGCTCCGCGTTGCCGCCCTGCGGAAGACGATAAGGGCTCCCAAGCCGCTGAGCCAGCTTTCAAATTTCAGCTGCGTTCGGCCTGTCGTGTCCACAAATCTCGATAGCAGGAATGGGTTGTCATCAGGCTTGACCAGGCCCACGTCGCGGGTTTTGCCGACAACACACCTCCCTTCTCCAACCAGGAAACGAATTCTTGCCGCTCGGATAACAAAAGTGCTGGGCGCCGTGCCCGATTAGCGCAAGATCGAATAGGCCCTCGCGCGCAAAGTCTGCAGGCGCTGTTCCCGGACGTTCGGAGCGAGGCAGATGGCCGGTCTCCGCTGATGTTCATTTTCGAGTGCGGTGCCGTGATAGCAGAGGATCAGCAGGCGGTCGTGGCGCCACTTGCTGTTCGCGACAGCTTCAAATGCTCCTGCACTTCGGAGGATGTTTAAGGCTGCAAGTTTGGCATTCCTCAGCATCGGGATTCCGGGGCGATGGAGATGGGGACCATGGGGCGTTCAGATAGCGGCATTCGCTGGAACCGCGGTGGCAGTGGACTCGAGGTCTCCCTCCAGACAGGCTCTCTGCCATAACTCGAGATTCAATAACCGCCAGATGCGATTGCCATGATCGCGGTGCCCGGCGCGATGCTCAGCAAAGATTCGGGAAATCGCGTCGGCACGGAACAGGCCTCGCGCAGAGCTTCGAGGCTCCGTCAGAAGAGTCTCGATCTGTTGCAGTTGAGGTCCAGAGAGCCAATAGGCCCAGGGCGTGGGGAATCCCATCTTCTTGCGGTAAATGATGTCGTGGGGCAGAAGATCTTCGACGGCTTCTTTCAGAATGAATTTGCCCGCCATTCCCTTGATCTGATGGGCCGCGGGAATACGAGCGGTAAATTCGACGAGTGGATGGTCGAGGAATGGCACTCGACTCTCGATCGAGGCGGCCATGCTCATCTGATCCTGCTTCATCAACAATTCGACCAGATAGCTGTTGATATCGGCGTAGAGCAAGCGATGCAGTAGATCGCCGGAGGAGTGCTCCCAAGGCTCCATCGATCCGTCATAAGCATGACCGGCCGATTGCAGGGCTTCCGGCGTCAAGAGCTGCGCGAATTCAACGTCCGAAAATGCGGAGTAGAAGTTGTCGAAGTAAAACGAAGGCCACGAGGCGCCGTCCCGCATGAGAAAAGTGTGCTCGAGCTTGCGATGCAGGCTGGCGGAAAGCGGGGCCGAGGCAATCCCCTGCCGGAACCAGCGGCGGAGGAATGCAGGCGTCATCGCACGATACGTGCGATCCATCTTCGAATTCAAAAGCGTCCAGGCATAACGGGTATAGCCGGCCAAGGTCTCATCGCTGCCTTCGCCAGTGAGCACAACTGTGACCCGCTCTCGCGCAAGGCGTGCGACGTAGTAGAGGGAGACGCTCGACGGCCACACGATGGGTTCGTCCTCGTGCCAGATCAGCCGAGGCAGGCTGTCGAAAAATTCCTCCCGGCTGAGACGAACTTCGTGGTGATCCGAATCGATGTGGGCGGCCACCTGTCGGGCGTACGGAAGTTCGCTAAACTCCTCTTCGCCGTAGCCAACGGCAAAAGTCTGGATTTTATCGCCGCGAATCTTCGCGGTCAGGGCGGCGACGGCACTCGAATCCAGACCGCCGCTGAGAAAGACGCCTAACGGCACGTCGCTCATCAGGTGCGATCCGACAGCGGACTCGAGCTTCTCGCGATAGTTCTTCACGTAGTAACTGTGTTCGCGCGGCAACTCATCCACAGGCACCACGAGGTCCCAGTAGCGAGAGATCTTGGGCTCGCCGCGCTCACTTAGCTCGAGAGTGTGTCCGGGCATCAGCTTGCGAATGCCCGCGTACATGGTCTGCGTCCCGGTGATGTATCCGAAAGTGAGATATTCTGCGAGCCTGCCTCGATCGAATTCAGCATCGACGCCCGGATACGTCAGGATCGTTTTTATTTCCGAACCGAAGAGAAACGACTTTCCATCCCAGCGATAGTAGAAAGGCTTGATACCGAGGCGATCGCGGGCCGCGAAAAGCACGCGCTTACGGCGGTCCCAGATCACGAATGCGAACATGCCACGCAAATGCGTCACGCAATCGGATCCATATTCTTCGTAGAGGTGGACGATGGTCTCAGTGTCGCTGCGTGTGCGGTACTGATGGCCACGCGCTTCCAGATTTTCTCTCAGTTCGCCGTGGTTATAGATCTCGCCGTTGAAAATAATCCAGACATCGCGATTCTCATTCGCCAGAGGCTGATGGCCACTCTTGACGTCAATGATGCTCAGCCGGCGCATGGCGAGGCCGACATTCTCCTCGACGAAGAATCCCTCGTCGTCGGGCCCGCGATGCACAATGCGGCGGTTCATGCGCGCGAGCACATCGCCCTGGACGCGCCACTCGCGATTCGCGAAGAAGATTCCGCAGATTCCACACATATAAGAGCTCTTTCGCCTAGATCGCCTTCACCGGCACTTGGGAAGAGTTTAATAGCGTCTTCCATGCTTCTCTGTCGACGGTCACCGCATCGGGATCGCTGCTGACAACAGCCGCGGGACTTCCGATCACCTCGCAGCGCAAAACGGGCTTCTTGGCACTTACAATCTTCTTGCCTTCCCATTCCACGAACGTCGCATTGCAGCAGAAAAGGCTGACCTCGGATGCATCCGCGGATCGGCCGAAATACAGAACTTCTGCGTCGGTACTCCAGGAGTCCATCTTCCACGGCACCCCTTGCCCAAAAAAGAAGCAATGCTCATCACTGCTCGTTTTATAACGATATCCAATGCAAGAGCCGGATGCTGATTGCGCGGGAATTTTCACGAGCTTGTCATCTGATCTTTTCGTCGTCGATACCGGTATGAGCAAAGTCACGAACCCAGTTGGGAGCTTTGCCCGGGTGGCGAAGTGGAGAGCTTTGTGAGCCTGTTTCACTCCATACACCGGCGAATGAAAGTGGTCTTCGACACTGCGGGACCACCCGTGCCCATCCACAGTTATGAAGCGAAGGCCAGCGCCTCCACCGAAGAAGAGGTCCGGGGACTGTTCAGTCAAGCTGTGACCGAGATGCCAGAATATTTCGACGGGGTACTCTCCAAATCCGAGAACCAGATCGCGAACCAGAATCAGGCCTGACCTCAGTGCGAGCACGAAACGACGATGAATGGCCGGATTCGGCAGGCGAGAGTAACCGTCATGGCTGCCGACGAAGAGGTCAAACGTCTTGCCGCTGATCCAGCCCTCGGCCTGAACGTCAGGCAAGCGATCCCATCCGAAAGGGCCGCGAGGTTGCGCCTGATCCACGCCACCGACCATTAGAGTGTTATGAGCGCTGGTTCCGCGGAAACGGTCGCGTTCCAAGTTCGGGCCAACGTATTCAAAGGTCCCAGCGTCGGAAAGCAATTCGCGGCCCGAAGCGGTGAGAGTCAGGCTTAGCGCGTCAGCATGTCCGTGCCCGCCTGTGTGCGCGCCCTGGGGACCAGCATCCATCACTAGCTGCCACTTCCGGTTGTTTCCCGACATGACATATAGGCCACCGGCGCGGAATGCAGCGGAGGCATCCGGGACCGGCTTTGCTGGAATCCGTTCGAACTCATGAATACCAGCGTCACCGAGCAGCCAAAGCGTTGCCTCGCGCGGCCCGCCGGCAAGGTCTTTGAAGTCGCCTCGTCCAAACAGCACGGCTCCGGTAGCCAGAGGATCCGTCATGTGGATCATTCGATTTCGGGCGGGATCGAAGAGGCGACCGCCATCGTCATCGCCAAAGCCGGGCACGATTCCGCCGCGAGACAGTACCGCCAAAGCATCCAGCATTTTCTCCAGCGTGCGATCGAACTCTTTCGGCACCTCGATGTGATTGACGGAAGCCAGGATCGCGGAATGCAGGAAGAAGTCCAGCGCGTAGACGTGATAGTACGCCGACTGCTCGAAGTGAAGACCGTCGCTGCGAACCTGCCGCATCGCCTCTTGTTGCAGGATCTTCCATCCGCGCTGTTGCCATTGACGAGAGGCAGGAATCTCCGGGCAGAGGGTGCCGATGAAGAACAAAGCGACGGCTTCACCGAGAAGGTGCGTGTTGGGCGAGAAGTACGTGGAGAGGTAGCTCTCGATGTGGCGTCCTGAAATCGCCAACGAACGCAGCCACGAGCGACGAAACCCTGTTGGCATTGCTGGAGAATCGGCCATCAGGAAGTAAGTCCAGAGCCACGACAAGCTGCGAAAGGCTACTTCCAGGCTGCTGGCCCAATTGATGCCGATGGGATACTGATTCTCCGAGTGCCAGTGATGCCACTGGGCGAACAATTCTGAGGCGAATTTCGCGTCGCCGGTCAGCCGGAACGCCTTGGCTAGCGTGACCAGATGCTGATGGCGGTTGAGTTCCCACGTAACTTTGCTGTCACCGACCCGGTCGAAGTCGAGATACTTCAGCTTGAACCAAGGTTTCCGTGGCGCGCGCTTGCCGTGAACACGGTCACAGTGCCAGTCGATCTCAGTTCCGTAGTCGACAGATTCGTAGCCCAGGAGATCGAAGCGATGCTGGCAGATGCGTTCGGCCCGGCGGATGATCTCTTCGGCGGCCTCGGGAAACAACTCTCGTAACCTCGAACAGAGATGTGGAACATCTTCTGGGGAGAAGAAGAATCGCGACCGCCCTTGCGGGACGGTGGAGATCTCAGGAAAGAAATCGGAACCGACCTTGTAACGTACCCAATCCAGACGCGCGGTCGCGTACTGCCGTAGTCGCTCCGTGACCTCCGCCCTCCCCATCGAGCGCACACGCCGACATACGCGTTTCCAACCTGCCGAGCTATGGTTCGGCTCCAGGTTCGTTTCCACACCTCGCGATTGAAGCAATTCGGTGTACATCAGATCCGTTTTTTCGATCATGCGCTCGAAGCTGAATTCGGTGGAGACAAAGCTCCGTCCGTTTATTCCTAATTCTGCCGCGAAGCCGGGATCGCGCAATAGTAGGAGAAGCGCAGCTGCGAGAGCGGAAGGTTCATCCGGGGGGACAAGCAAGCCGGTCTTGCCCTCCTGAATGATTTCGACGTTGCCTCCGACGCGGCTGGCAATGGTAGGAAGGCCAGCAGCGAGATATTCCAAGACCGCATTCGGAAGGCCCTCGGCTTGGGACGGAAGCACTCCAATGTCGCAGCAACCTAGGATTCGCGGCACATCATCGCGCCGTCCCAAGAAGGAGAAGTTCTTCGCGAGACCGAGCCGGGCGACTTGTTCCTCAAATTCCTTTCTCCGCTCCCCATCACCGGCAAACAGAAACCTGACCCTGGGAAACTCACGGACCACGGTCTCGGCGGCGGCGATGAGCACCGCGTGTCCCTTCACATCGCCATGCATATTCGCGACGAGAACGATCCATCTCTCCCGATCCGCATCGGAAAGTAGCCATGCTCTCTCGCTTGACTTCTGGCCGAAGCGCTCCAGATCCACACCGTTATGGATGACCCGGACTTTTTCCGGAGCAAAGTGGTCCTCAGCTAAAACAGCTTCCCTGACAGCGTTGGCGTTCGTCAGGACCGCGGTAGAAAGCTTCTGAAGGCGTCGCAGCCAGACACGCCGCCAGCTCTTATATAGGTCGAGATGGCCCAAGTCGCGCTGGCTGGAAATGATGACGGGAACACGCGCGATTGCGGCAGCGGGAATGCCCAGGACATTCGCGTAAAGATCGTGAGTATGAACGATTTGAAAACGGCCTCGCCGCAGGAACATCGCCAGCCGGAACATCTGATAGATGCCGTGAACTGAATCGAAACCGCCCTTGGGATAGAATTCGCGGACGGAAACGGAGGTACCCTGCAGCCTCTCAAGCAAAGGTCCGCGCGCACGGAGGCATCCCAGCGTGACGTCGTAACGTTCGGGACTGAGCCTGGTCGCTAGCTCAACCGCTTGCACTTCGGTGCCGCGGACATCCAGCGAATCGAGCAGGAAGAAAACTCTCTGCCGAGGGGTAGTCTGGGAATGGCCAAGCTCGCGCTCGCTTTGGCTTGCTGAGGCTCGCGATTCGGAAACACGAACTTGAGGGTACTGACTGTCGCCCATGCTTTCATCATAGTAGCGGCAAATTCGGCTCCCCGCACAGAGTCCGAGAGTTTGTACGAGGTCACAGGTCCCGACTGCTCTTGTGGCTGATCCATCGAGGCGGCTCACGCCTGCAGAATTGAACAAGGCTTCAATAAATCAACGGCTTACGCCTGGTAACAGAGGCGCTGGGCGAAAATTCGTGATCACCTGGCGTGGTACATTTGCGGTTGCGGATCCTTGACATCGGCACTAGCGAGCTGAGCCAAGAAGTACGAGACCGCCTCGCCGCCTTGCGAGTTCACCCATCACATGTTCAGCTTTCGGGCCGCAGGCTTAATGAACCGACAAAGAATGTCGTTATCAAGCATGAGTAGGCTTTTGACCGTCGAAGAAAACACAAGGTCGTGTGGACCCGAACGCTTCAAACACACACCTAGTCCCCGCACATAACCGGTGAAGAGCCTGAGCATGACCCGGTGTATTTGTGGTTTGGCGCGTAGACGAGCGAAGCGAGCCTAGTCCACATCAGCACTATGAACTTGTGCAGCCGCTGGTTGTGACCAAAGCCATATGCCTGCCTCTCCGCAACTCGTTCACATCAGCCCTATCCCAGCGTCGTGAAATCCTTTGAAACACGCTTCTGCCGCAACGCAGTGCGGAAGCGACAAGCGAACAGTCGAGAACTCATCGATCATTTAATTCAACAGAACCGCGTCGCCCTTCCTTTGTGAACTCAAGACGTTACAATAGCCAGACGTGCATTTCGTGAGAATCTATACTCCTGAAAATGAAGCGGTTGTTGTCTTCGTTTCGTAATTCTCATGGCACAATATAGCTTTTAGCTATATTGCGCATTTCGCTTATTACCGATGTGTGAAGCCATGGCTTGGAAGAGCTGGCAATTAATCGTTGTCCGCTAGCGCAGGATGCGGTCCATTGATGTGCGTGGGCATCGCGAAATTGTTCAACTGAATAATGCCAAATCTTTCACAACCTACACATCCTGCACAACCTCCTCCGATCGTGATTGGTTGGAGCTCGTCACAGTGTTCGGAACAGTGTTCAGAGGTGAGCACATCGTAGGCCTGGCTCAACCTATGAGCCTGAGACTAAGTAGCTCTGTCAGATATAAGACCTCGGCCGGCATTGCCGAGTCGATGACCATAGAGACCCAGGTTCTTAAGGCGTGCCCTACTGTTTCGCTGCTGAGCCTCAGCGACTCTCCCTCTTCAGCGTAAAGCCGATTTGCGGTGGCCGCAATTTCCCGAACAAATTTCCGCTGGTCTTTTTGGTGGCAGTGAAACAGTACACACAAGACTAGTCCGTTCACTCCCGTCGCACGATCCACTCGTGACTGCTCATCGCGGTCTTTCAACACTTCAATGATTCCACGTTGCAACTCCACATCATCGACAATGGAGGCAGCAAGCACATCAGCCACAATGCTGATCTCTGGCCGGAATCCAGAAACGCGAAAGTTCGCAGCTGCAACCTTATCGTGATTCAGTAAGCGATAGGAGAAAAGACGGTTTTGGAAAGAGGTTATCTCGTCCTTTGCCAGCGGGGTGTGACGTGGTGTCAAGGCACTACACCCGTTTCGTTGTGCGGTATTCAATAAGTGTGCCGGAAAAGAACTACCCGAGCCCGGCGCAGGCAAACGAAGCGTAACGAGTGGAAGCTGTTCGATGGAGTTGCATTCAAGATCAGAGCAATGGGCTCGGTCGCCTGCAAGCTGGCGTTAGTTTCTGTCGGACTAGCTGATGCCAATTTCACCATCATTCCCAAGAATGAGTGGGACGTCGTCGCCGGGATGGCGCTGTCGAGGGGTGCGCGTCGTTTCGCCAGCACTCTCAAGAAGACCGATCCAGTGGCCAACCGCCGCGATCCGCCTCTCTCCGTGTTGCTGGCGCTGCTTAAGCCGCACGTTCGGGTGGGCTGATGTCTCTCGTCCTTGCGTCCGTCACAATCGTCTCTGTATCCGTCTCAGGGATTGTTGACAGTTTCATCCCTTTCGCAGGGACGAACCCGGTACAGGCACTTCAGCGGCGGGAGCTAGCCGAGCGCCGATGTGGGCGCGCGGTGTTGTGAATGTTCTCCGGTCGCGCAGTTCACGATTGGTTTGTTCATCTGCAAAAAGCACGGTGTGAATTGACAGAATTCCTTGGTGTTGGGGGTGGTTGGCCCGTTGGACGGAACTGTTCAGCCTGGCAAACGCGGGGGCCTGTTACTTCCAACGCGAGCTCAGGCACGGGCGATGACCTGCTTAAGGACCCGCCTTAGCAGGGCGCCATCCCAGAAAATAGCATTTTGTTGCAAGAACTTTCACACTGCATTTGTTGCAAAAGCTTTCATAGGCGGCAGAAGGTCCGACCGTCGGCCTCTCGCCCTCACCCTAGCTAGCTTCTGTTGTATAGTTTCCTAACGCCCAACTCGGACCCGGAAGCCGAATTGCAAGCTTCTGCGGCACAAATCAGCTAGGGACACACCTTATCGCGTTAACGTAGGGTTTAGGATTGCTCATCAAGATGGTGTTCGATATCCCGCTGTGTAGACGGGTGGAAGGATCGAAATAGGATATGCGCCTGAGTGCTTTCGCTGCGCCCGTTTCTTCACCTACGATCCAGGAAGTCTCCGCGCCCGCTCGGGGAATTCAATCAGTTCTCACCCCACAAAGACGCCGTTTCTTGCTGCTGATGCTCTCGCTCGGCCTGGCCGCAGTCGTAATACTCCGGGGCATTCATAGAGGCGAATTCAGCGAAAATGTAGATGAGACAATTCACGCGGCGACAGGCCTGTATGTAGCCTCTTTCCTTCACGACATGCCGTTGCGCCACCCCGTCGAATACACGTACCGCTACTACGCCCAATACCCGGCTTTGGGCATAGTCATGTACCCACCTGTGTTCTATGTCGCGGAGGGAATGGCCTTCCTTACTTTGGGACCGTCGGTTGTTACTGCTCGTTTGACCATCCTGGTTTTCGCGCTGCTCGGTCTCTATTTCTGGTTCAAGCTGGTCAGCGCACTCGAGAACGAATACGCGGCGGCTCTGTCGACCCTGTTGCTCGCCTTTCTGCCAGCTGTTCTTAGGTACGAGAAGTCCGTGATGCTCGACATTCCGCTGATGGCCTTCTGCATCGCGGCAAGCTATTTCTGGGTCCTCTACCTTCGGGAGGGTTTAACACGTCATTTGTATGCCTTTGCAGTGTTTGCGTGCCTGGCATTTCTCACCAAGCACCACGCGATTTATTTGCCGGTGTGGTGCCTGATTACGCTGGCAGTTCAGAAGAAGTGGGATCGAATCATGAACTGGAAGGCGGCAGGTACAGCCGCCTTATGCATTCTCGTGATTGCGCCGGCGTACATTATGCAGATTGCGATGAACGCCTCCCTTGCGCTCAACGTCAAGGGAACCTCGGCTAATTCGACGATGCAGTGGGGTTATTACTGGTCAAAGCTTCCAGACCTGGTGGGGTGGGGAGTGCTCGTCTTAAGCGCTTTCGGCATACTGCTCTGCCTTCGGGACTGGAGGAAGGAAAGTAATACCGTGATGTTTGCCTGGATAGCGTCCTGTTACATCGTCTTCAGCCTCATCCGCCATAAGGATCCGGATGGCCGGTACATTCTCTATTGGGTTCCGGCCTTTGCATTTTTTGCTGTCGCTCCTTTCGTACGAGAAACGCGGATGCGCGGGATTCGCGTTCTCCGCATCGCTGCAGTGATAGTGATCGTGGTATCCTACACGGCCCGGGCCTGGACTTACGAGCGGCCTTATGTCTCGGGTTACGCGCAATTGGCACAGCGGTTGACCCAACTCGAAGGGGGCTGCGTGCTGGTGGACACAGACTTGCCAGGAAACATCGTTTTCTTCACACGCGCTTTTGATCCTGCTCGGCGCTTCATTATTCTTCGGAAGGCGCTCTATGAGATTCGTGTGATACGAGAATGGGGCGCCACCGAATTTGCCCATGACGAGAGCGATGTGCAGAAAATTCTCGAGACTGACAGTGTTCAATATGTGGTCGTGGAAAACAATATGCCTTTGTACTTTTCCTCGCAAGAAGCCTTGCGGAGGATTCTCGATAATTCTGGTCAGTACAAAATCGTAGAGACCGTTCCCGTCGAAACTAACGAGAAGAATTGGCAGGACCGGAGCTTGACTCTATATGAATCCAAGACTAAGGTGTTGCCTCCCCACGGAATCCTGCACATCAAAATGTCAAATTTGCACCATGACATCGATATTCCGTTCGAGCAACTACAGAGGAAATAGACCAACCATTCCGGGTTGTTTATGACCGTCAGGTCCCCAATCGGAATTGCCAGCAGGTACCACCCGACTCAAGTTGCGCTAACTTGGCCAGCAACGAGCAGGGAGCGAGAGAACGGCTTTGATATCATCGCAGGGCCCGACTTTCGCATGATCGAGCAAGGTTTCTGGGGAAAGACTGAAGGGCATTAGCGTAATGAGCGTAATGGAAAGTATTTTGGAACGGGCCGCCGTATATCGGGCGTGGCAAGCTCCGTTTGCCGAGCAGAAGTTTGCTCCTATTCTGAAGAAAAATGACCTGCGTGCCGTTCGCAGGGTGCTCGACGTGGCCTGCGGTCCGGGTACAAATTCGCGACACTTCACTCATGTGGACTATCTGGGAATCGACATCAATGAAGACTACGTAAAGAATGCGCGCCAAAAGTACGGCCGCGATTTCATGGCGGTTGACGCGCGCCAGCTCGACGATGTAGGCGGGGAGCGCTTCGATTTCATCCTGGTGAACAGTTTTCTTCACCACTTAAACGATAAGGATGTGATGGAGGTTCTTTCGAGTTTAGAATCGAGGCTGTCTCAAGATGGCCACATTCATATTCTTGAACTGGTCTTACCGGAGAATCGGTCCATCGCCCGTCTTCTGGCTCACTGGGATCGGGGCAATTTTGCGCGTCCCTTGCAGGAGTGGCAAACACTCCTCTCCAGGATTTTCAAGCAGGTCCTCTTTGAGCCTTACTGTATCAGCGCCAAGGGAGCAGTATTGTGGAACATGGTGTATTTCAAGGGAAGTGCTAGGACATAGGCTGGCAGACGCGGACTTCAGTGGCCGCGCCTGTTGGACTTGAGGCCTATGATTTTTGGGGTTATCCGAGTCAAAATCCCCATTTTTCAGGTTCCTCAGGGGCCGAGCGTCGGCGAGGCATATTCGCTGTTTCTCCCAGTGCCGTAATCGTTCAAGCTGCGGGCACAGCCGACTCGGTGGCATTCGCAAGAAGCGATTCTCCCTTCATCGCTTGTGGCTTCGCTAACCCGAGCATGTCGAGAATTGTAGGAGCAATCGAAACTAAAGAGACTTTTTCCGGTCGCACTGTGTGTCGGCGATGCAAGTGGCGAATCCAAAGGATTCCATCAGGATGATGCATGCCGCTCTTCATGTTGTTTAAGCCGTAAAAGAGATTGAAAAAAGGCATCGTCTGCTCGCTGCCGTCAACCTGCACGACGGCATCAGAATCGATAGCCTGAGTGATCTGGCAGCTGGCGAACACCGAGGATCCCTCGCGCCTAGTGTCGAGCACCCGCCTTTCGCCCAAACGCAAAGTCCGCAGTCGTGTTTCGACGGCCTCGGCCTCAGATACGCTTTCCATGTGGATCCAGAACTGTTCGGCCATCACCGCCGCGCAGCGATACCGACAAGTAACGCCGGCAAAGGTCATCAGTCGGGCGTAGTCGGAAACGCGATAGCCGTGTTTCCCGCCCTTCTCCTCATACAGCAAGCAGGGTTGTTGGCTTAAGGCGGTAGCGAGAATGACGATGGCATCGTCTCCAACTAGCTTCACCAGCCGGCCCAGAAGGCCATCCATCTCCTGATATCCCTTCAGGATCGCGGAGCCAAACTTGCGCTGCTCGTCACTTTTGGGTGCGATGGTGAACAGTTCGGGTTGCATGTGCCGCCAGTAACAGTGCTGCATGTGCGCGGTGCTGTTGAGAAAGAACGTCGAAAAGCGAGGCTTGAGCTGGCGGTAAATCGCGCTGAACATGTCAAACTGAAACTTGTCCATGATAAAAGCCCGACGCCAGCGACCACCGCCAGTTCGTTTTTCACTAAGCAGCTGCCGAACTGTTGCCTCGACCGTCGTAAACGACAGTCCGTGACCAATCATAAATTTCATGAACTTGACGTAGTCAGACTTGGTCAGAGGAACCCGCTCGTTCGTATATTCCAGAACGTTCTGCTGAATGAAATGGAAGTACGGTTTCAACTCGTGAGGATACGGCTCGAAATCCGTTGCCCAAGGATCCGGCAGAATGTACCCGCGAATGTTTTCGTCATATTGCACATTCATGCTGCCGCAAACCCACACTGGCCAGCCCGCATCAGAAACGACGCTCCACACAGACTTGTAGCGAAGCTTATGTCCCTGCGAAAGGTCAGAAATACCGTGCTGCGAAAACGGTACGCCAGTATGAACGTTGACCCACTGAATCCAGGGATCTAGATCAGGCGGCTTTTCCTCTGCCTCGCTAATGCAGACCTCGGATTGGTCGCGCATGCGCTTTAGATGGGGCAGGTGTCCCTGTTCTATAAAGCGATCCATTAATAAAGGGGAAAGTTCGTTGAACTCAACAAGTACGACCGGGACTGACCGTTCCATGGTGGTCTCCAGCGAAGGTGCGGCGCTAGGGTTTCCACTCCTTTTACATCAGTTCCACTCGCTGCGCAATGTTAAACGTTATGCCATAATGGCGCACTTGCGCATGATATTGATATTCCATGCGATCATCCAACTCACCAAATAGACCTATACACAGAAGCCGCGCTTCACCGGTTAGGTCCAACAGACGACTGCGGCTTTCCGACTACCAGGAGCGAACTTCCAAAGGGCAGCGATAGAGGTGTGAGGACTTTCTGTTCCAGGCGAGAGACCCAGAAGAGGAGCTCGTTGATAGGAGAAGCGGGCACACTAGGAGGGGCAGGAGATAAATGAAACAATTTTTCGGTCAAGCCCACCGCCAGCTTTACCGGGCAAGTCCAATGATATAGATATCGCTCGTGGATCAGACTAAGACCTGCTTTCTCTGCGACCCGACGAAAACTCGACTTCGTGTAGCGGACAAAGTGCTGGTTTATGACATCGTGATTGGTCCAAAGTGTCATAAATGCGGGGACTGTGAGAACGACGAGGCCGTCCGGGTCCAAAATGCTGACTGCGTGCCGCAAAGCTCCCACAGCATCCTGAATATGCTCAAGCACGTCCAACATTAGGATCAGGGAAAAACGCTTCTCGGGATGGTAGTTCTGGTCGAATGGGCAGATCGCGATACGCTGGCGGTACGGATTAGTCGGGCTGACTAGATCTTCGAATGGCTCCACTCCCTCTACGTCGGCGAATCGCTGCAGTTCTGGAAAGAAGAGACCGTCGCCACAACCGATATCCAGAATTCGCTTCCACCCTTGTCGCGGTTCCAGATCTCCCAGCAAGTCAATAATCAGTTTACTCCGGGTACGCCACCACCAGTGTCTTTCAAAGAGGTTGCGGTACCGTTCCCCGTATGTCCGCTCCATGTAGTTAGTGAGTGTCCGTAATCGATTTCATCCTTAAACAAGGAGGGTTCTCCGAATCACCACGCCGACCCACGATCTTTCCGATGATGTAATGTGGCCGAGCCTTGGTTTCTTCATACACGCGCCCGAGGTATTCTCCAATGATCCCGAGAAAGAACAAGTTCACGCCCGACAGAAAGGTAATCGCCAAGATGATGGCAGTAAAACCTTGCGGCGAGCGCAACCAGAACCTCGCGTATATTGCATAAACAGAGTAGAGACCAGACAGCACGATGGCGACGACCCCAAGAATCGACGCTGCCCGTAGAGGGACGATGGAGAATGCAAAAATTCCGTCGAAGGCAAGCATTAGCAGTTTGACGGGATTGTATTTGGTTCGACCCGCATGTCGAGCCGATCGCTCAATCGGAATGCCAATTTGGCGAAAACCCACCCAGGTTCGCAGCCCTCGCAGATAGCGCTGGTGCTCCGGCATGCGGCGCACTTCCTGGATTACTCTGCGCGACATCAGCCCGAAATCTCCCGCATCGAGCGGTAACTGCGTGTCTGACAGGGCTGCCAGCAGCCGGTAAAACACGTGATAGCAAGCGCGGAGCCACCACGATTCTTTGCGATTCACTCGCCTCACATAGACCACGTCATAGCCTTGCCGGTAAGCATCGAGCAGAGTGGGTATCGCCTCAGGGGGATCCTGCAAATCGGCGTCCATCAAAACAGCTACTTCACCCGTCACATGGTCCAGGGCTGCGGTCAGCGCCGTTTGGTGACCGAAATTTCGAGAGAGTGATACCACAACCAGTCGATCTTCTTCCTCTGCTGCCTTCTCCAGTAGCTCCAATGTACGGTCAGAGCTGCCGTCATTCGCGATCACAATCTCATGCGGGCCGCCAGGTAGGCTATCGAGTACTGCTTTCGTTCGCCTGAGCAACTCGGGTATTACCGCTTCCTCGTTGTAGACAGGAATAGCCAGAGAAACACTTGGATCTTGTTGGTTCACGCGCCCAATCCTCCTTCCGGTCGGGCAACCCGGTGCAGCCGATCAAGCGTGCGCCCCAGTTTGGAGAGCGGTGCGCGCCACGAGAAGCTTGGAGGCAGTGTTTCCATGGCAAAGAATGCCGAGAAGAGAAATGCAGTTTAACACAAGAAATCACTTAAGCGTCGGGCGCGGCCGTTGAAGCCGGTGGAGAGGCGTTGAGATTGCCTGAATATTTTCGTCAAGAGCGAGTTGCCAGCTCATAACCAATTTCCCGCATCGATGAACCCCAAGCGTCCTCAATCAGTCGGACCGATGCATCGGAGAGGCGCTTTTGCCAGCCGCCTGACTTGGCCTCACGGACGAAAGGTATGTCCTGTCGCGTGTCTTTCGTCGTAACCCATTTTTTCCACTGGGATTTCTCCAGGGTCCGCATGTGATCGGCCGAACTCAACCGGATGGCGCGCTCGATTCTGTCCGGCGCGGGTTCAATCCCCAACATCGGCGATGCTTTCTTCAATCCTCCAGCTGGGTCGACCAGAAGGTCTTCGTAGCGCACCAGACAGAAATTGCTTTTCCCTTGCCTCATCCGAAACCAGCTCATCACATTTTCCTCCCAGGACCCGACGCGGTTGGCATAGTCCACAACCTTGACGCCGACGAATCGCTTGACGAACTCGTCCATGGGATAGCCGTCCGCAAGCACGCGAACTTTAAGGTTATAGAAATAGAAAGAGACCGCAACGTCTCGGGGATCCCGCACGATGTAAACGGTCCGGGGATAGCGTGGATCAAAGGCTTCATGACTCTTAATGACACGAGGCAACTTGCGTAGGACTCGATCCGGATGGACGTAGATCGACGGAACTAAATCATTAAGGTTCGCAAATGTGACTTCCCTGTCTTGCCAAATGTAATTGCCGAATAAAAATCGGGACCATGTGCTCCCAGAGCGAAAATAGCCGGTCAGAAAAATATCGTCAGGAAATACCGTCAGACCGCGCCCCGCCGGCTTTCTGCCGAGGACGGTTTGGATGTAGCCCTTAAGATGGATCACTGATCTTCCTCCTAGCTGCACTTTACCCTTTTCGACTTTCCTCACTGGTGCCTGGCGAAATCGCTATGGGCACTACTCGTGCCATACGCTCGGACAGTTCTTTGCCAAAAATCCGAATGTGGGGCTCGCGGAGGATCTCGAGATGACTGAATTCCACTTCGTGGACTTCGACGCCGCCATCGGTCCTCTGGTTCCAGCCCATATGGGGATCGTCAACGTAGTAAAACGGCTGCTTCGGCCGCTTGAACAAAATAACCGGAGCCTGGAAACGCGGCGGCGTGAAGTCCTCGGGCCAGTACACCTGGGGCCAATCAGTTTGCTCCGTTTTCGCGCCGACCATATGTCGGACTTTGTTTTGCGCGACGCGTTTGTACGACGCCAGGCGTTCGGAGAAACTTAATTGCCCAATTTCACGCAAACGCCGACCGTAATAGTCCAGCGTCCACAACCAGCGCTTCTGGCTATTCTGCAAAACCCAGGTATCGAAATTAGCGAACAATCCGACCTGATCGCCTTCCGATTCCAGTTTCAACACAACCTGCTCTGCGATGTGGACTCCGTCGCACATGCCTCCGACGCAGTATGGGCCGCGAGGCTGCACGGTTCGCATAGCTGCAACGTACTCGTCGGCCATCGCCACCATCTCCTCTTCTGAGTAAGGCCGCTTGCCGCGCGTCACCGGAGTGTGTCCCTGTATCTTGTACACGGTCTGTTCGGGGCCCATATGCCGTGCCAAGATGGCATACCCAAGGGCCTCTTCACCTGGCGGAACGATAGCAAAGAAGGGGAGACGGGTGCTGCTTCCACGCTTAATTTCCATGACCACCGGATCCTGTGGCGCATCCGATTCCTGTTGGATCACTCGAGCGAGGGACTCGACGGTCGCCGCTCGAAACAGATCGGCCAGCTGGACTTCTCGCCCCGTCGTCGCTTGGATCTGTGACACCAGTCGTGCCGCCGACAGCGAGTGCCCGCCTAAGTCAAAAAAGTCGTCGGTAATGCTGGCAGTTTCCACCTTCAGAATTTCCCGGAAGATCGAAAGCAGCAACTCCTCCCTTTCATTTCGGGGCGCGAGGATCGCCGACTGATCTCGATGTTCCTGCGCCGGCGCTGGCAGAGCCCGGCGATCAATCTTGCCCGTCGGAGTGAGGGGAAAGGCCGCCAAGAACGAAAACGTGCTCGGCACCATGTACTCCGGCAAGCTCTGTCGGATGTAGGCACGCAGATCGGCGATCCTCGGCTGCTGGTTGGCCTTCGGCACAAGGTACGCCACCAGTCGCTTGTCACCCGGGGTATCTTCGCGCGCCATCACCAGGCTGTGGTGAATCGCAGGGTGGCTGGCAAGTACGGATTCTACCTCCCCCAGTTCGATGCGAAACCCGCGGATCTTCACCTGGTGGTCGATGCGGCCGAGATACTCCATATCACCAGCCGACAGGAACCGCGCCAGATCGCCCGTCTTGTATAAACGCGCATCCGGAGTGGAGTGGAACGGGTCAGCGATGAATCGTTCCGCGGTCAATTCTGGCCGGCTTAGATACCCGCGCGCAACGCCAGAACCGCCGACGTACATCTCGCCCGCTACCCCGATGGGAACGGGCTGGCGGTGCTGGTCGAGAACATACAACTGCAAATCGGGAATGGGTCTGCCAATCACGCTCCCACGATCCGTATCGGTCGCTGATAGGGGCCGATAGGTGACGTGGACGGTCGTTTCGGTGATTCCATACATGTTGACGAGCACCGGCTTTTGATCGCCATGGCGCTTATACCAGGGCTTCAGACTCTGCATCTCCAGCGCTTCGCCGCCGAAAATCACATAGCGCAGGGCCAGATCCTGCACGCCTACGCTTTCCTCCGCAAGAATCAGCTGCCGAAACGCGGAAGGCGTTTGATTGAGGACAGTAACACGCTCATCGTAAAGGAGCCGGTAAAACGCCTCGGGCGATCGGCTGACCAGGTACGGCACGATCACGACCCGGCCGCCGTAGAACAGCGCGCCCCAGATTTCCCAAACCGAAAAGTCGAAAGCGTAGGAATGGAACATAGTCCACACGTCGCTCTCGTCGAACCTGTACCAGTCCCACGTCGCCTGAAAAAGTCGGACTACGTTGAAATGGGTGATTTGACAGCCCTTAGGTTTTCCGGTTGATCCAGAGGTGTAAATGACGTACGCCAGGTTCTGCGGGCCGGCGCCGCTTGGAGGATTGTCGCCGCTCTCCCGTGCAATCGCTGGCCAGTCACGGTCCACGCAGATTATCTCCGCCTTGTGCTGCGGAACTCTGGCCTCCAGATCCTTTTGTGTAATTACCACGGGAGGATTGGCGTCTTCGATCATGAAGGCCAGTCGTTCGGGAGGATACGAAAGATCAAGCGGAAGGTAGGCACCCCCAGCCTTGAGAATCCCCAGAATGCCGACGATCATGTCGAGCGAGCGCTCCATGCACATCGCAACCAGAGTCTCGCGACCAATCCCCCGCGTCCGCAAGTAGTGTGCCAACTGATTCGACCGCCGATTGAGTTCCCCATAAGTCAGTGACTGACCTTCGCAGACCACCGCCACGGCATTCGGCGTACGCGCAACCTGAGCGTCCACCAGTTGGTGAATGCATTTCTCTGGCTTATATTCGACCGGGGCTTGATTCCATTCGATGACCAAAAGGTGGCGTTCTTCGGGCGTCAACATCGGCAAGGTCGAGACAGCTTGCGCGGGCTTCTCTACCGCCGATTGCACTAGAGTCAGAAGGTGGCCCATCATGCGCTCGATGGTCGCATGCTCGAATAAATCGCTGCTGTAGGAAAACCACGCACGTAATTCGCTGCCGGTCTCAACGATCTCTACGCTAAGATCGAGCATGCCGGTTCCCGTAGCCACCCGAACTGGTTCCCACAGAAGACCAGCCGCATCGAAGGGTTCCCCCGCAACTCCTTGACTGAACGAGACCTGATACACAGGATGTCGATTGATATCCCGCGGAACGTCTAATGCATCCAACAGTGTTCCGAAAGGCAACGTCTGATGTTGCGCAGCATCGGACCAAACCTTCGATACCCGGCGCATCATCTCTTGGAAGGTTGCGTCAGTCGAATACGCGGTCCGAAGCGCTAACTGGTTCGAGAGTGCCCCCACTGCATTTTCCAGGGCGGGATCGTTCCTCCCTGTGACCTCGGTGCCGATGGTGATGTCTTCAGCGCCAGTGTAACGGCCCAGCAAACAGAAGAATGCCGTCAGCAGAGTGACAAACGGGCTCGTTTGTTCAGTCTTGGCGAATGCTTTGAGTGCCTCAAGAACCCCGCCTGCGATGAGCAATTGTTGCTGCTCGTGGCGGCTTGATGCATTGGCTCTGCCAGAATCTTTCGGCAATTCAATTCCGGCGGACGCATTTTCAATCGTACGTTTCCAGTAAGCCAGATCGTCTGCGTGCGCCACACTGCTCAGATACTGAACTTGCTGTCGGACGTATTCGGCGTCCTGAGAGACTGGTTGCAAAAACGGTGTGCCGGTGGCGCCAATGGATCCGTAAGCGGCTGCAATCTCTTTGGCAAGCAGCAGTGCCGACACACGGTCACAGATAATCTTGTGGAGGATTAGCAATAAGAGATGTTCGTTCGATGCCAACCGGTAAAGTACTGGACGGAGCAATGGGCCGGTTTTCAGATCAAATGTTTTACTCTGTTCCCCGGCAATCATTGTGAGCGCGGACTGTTCTCGATCCCTTTCAGCAACAGAGCTCAAATCGACTGTAGCGAGTGACTCGCACGCCCTTGCGCAAGGTACGGCCCTTGGCTCGTCGTTCACCATCTGGAAGCACGATCGCAATGCGTAGTGCTTTTCCTGCACCAGTCGAATCGCCTGTTTGAGCCCCTCCTCATCCAGACTTCCTCGCACTCTTGTGCAGATGGAAATGTGGTGTGCACCCGCCTCATGATGCAGTTGCTCCAGCACCCAGAGCCGTCGTTGTTGCGCCGACAACGGTTCCGAGACCATCTCAGTCCCCAATTCGTTCCCCTATGTTGACGTTGCGATTCATTTCAACTAGACGTCGGTCTTGCATCCGGAGTGCTCTGTTTTCGTCTCTATGGATCGGAGAACGGACATAGCTGAAGGAGGAGCTAACCTGCTGTCTTTCTTGAGAGTCCATGAATCCCCAGTACCCACCTTGCCGACCCCTGCTCCGAGAGGGGTGGAGCCAGGTCAGCAATCATGGGACAATTGATCCCGAATTACGAGTTTAACGAGAAGTTGCGACGCCGCCAAGTGGGTCGCTTCTTTTGGCGTGTAACAGAAGTTCGTGAGCCGTTGGTACAAAGTGCGCACGGCGTCAAGGTTCCCGCCGCTCATCAGCGTTCAGACGTATCGACGAAGAAGAGACACTTTTTTGGGCAGGTGAGTGAGTGGGTATGCGGAAGTTCGAACAAAGTGAGATCGTAAAGAACGTCGGCTCCAGTTGGTTCGCGCTCGGCCTGAATATCCTTATTGGGATTTTTCTCTCGCCATTCATCCTCCACCGGTTGGGAGACGTGGCCTTTGGTCTTTGGGTCCTGATCTTTTCTCTCACTGGCTACTATGGCATTTTTGATTTCGGCATCCGCTCCTCCATCGTCCGCTATGTTTCCAAGTACACCGCGACGCTCGATCGCAAGGAACTGAATGGCCTGATCAATACGGCGATGTTCACGTATAGCTGTCTAGGAATTGTGTGCGCGCTCATCACGGCAGTGGGCTGTCTGTATATCGACCGCCTTTTCCACATTGCTCCGGATTTTGTGGTCTCTGCGCGTTGGCTTCTGTTTATGGTGGGTACTTCCGTGGCCTTGGGCTTTCCTTTGGGAGTCTCAGGAGGAATGCTGGAGGGATTGCAAAAGTTTTATGTCCTGAATTGGACAAATATAGCTTTTTCGAGTGTTCTTCGCGTCATTCTGATTGTTATCTATTTGAACCGGGGGTATGGGCTTCTCACTGTCGCATTCATCACCGTTGCCTTGCCGGTCGTGAGTGCCGTAGTTCGCGGTGTGGTGGCGCTGCGAGCGCTGCCCGTGAAATTCTCCTGGAAGTACGTCAATCGGAATTCTCTCCGAAGTATGGCGAATTACAGCGGCGTGACGTTCACGATCATCGTCGCCCAGCGCCTCCGCTTCAAAACCGATGCCGTGGTGATTGGAACCCTCCTGTCGTCTGCCGCAATTACGTACTTCTACGCAGGTTCGCGGTTGGTCGATTATGCCGGTGAAGTGGTGAGCAGCCTGGCGCAAATCTTCGTGCCCATGTCGAGCCAATCAGACGCCGCAGGCAACATGGATCGCCTTCGCAAGATCTTTGTTGTAGGAAACCGCGCCTGCGCTTTTACGATTCTTCCGATCACTGCCATCTTCGTAGTTCTGGGTAAGTCCATCATCGAGGTTTGGGTGGGAAAAAAGTACGTTGCTCAAGGTTATCCCGTTCTGCTGACTCTGATATTGCCTTATACACTGATGTTGATGCAGGCTGCTTCGTCCCGCATTTTAATGGGCATGAGCAAGCATGGCACGCTTGCCGTGGTGTCTTTGATCGAAGGCGTTGCCAATCTTGTACTCAGCATTTTGCTGGTGCGGCCTTTCGGAATTCTGGGGGACGCTTTCGGCACCGCCATTCCGCTGCTCGGAACGTTCATTTTTTTCCTGCCCGCGCACCTTTGTTCCCGGCTCAGCGTCCGACTCTCCACTTTCGTACGACAAGCATATCTGCTTCCTGTGACTTTATGCGCGCCCATGGTTGTGGTGCTCTGTCTCATGCGCTCATGGCAGTTTCCCCACACCCGCTGGCAGTTGGCTGTGCACTTACTCGCTTCAGGATCGGTCTATTGTCTCTCTCTGCTCTGGGCGCACACCTCGAAGCGCATTCTACACGTTGAAGGTCTCTCCCCCGCGGTCAAAGCGCCTCCAGAAATATCCGCGCTCCCGCCCGTGGCGGAAAGCGTTCAAGAAGATGTCTAGACCCTTTCTTTGCCTTCAAACTGTGCACAAGAAAGTGGCAGAAGAGTTTCGGAAAGCGTTTTTCCGGCCCCTCAGTTGCTAGGAACAATAGGATCGTGAGCTGCATCCATTGCTCAGACCAAACTCCCAACGGTAACGCGTGGCCGAACGGACCTACGCGCTACAATAAGCGAACAACTAAAAACTCATGAGCATGAAAATCAGTGTGTTTGGGCTCGGCTATGTCGGATCAGTCACGGCCGCCTGCCTGGCTGCAAAGGGAAACTCCGTCATCGGTGTTGATCTGAGTTCCTCCAAAGTGGAACTGATGGAAGCCGGGCGCAGCCCCATCGTCGAGCCGCGCATGAAGGAACTGGTGGAAAGCGCTCATTCCGCATGCACATTGCATGCCACCACCGACGCGACTGCCGCCGTCATGCAAACCGAAATCTCATTCCTGTGCGTGGGCACGCCCAGCCTTCGCAGTGGAAAGCTGGATCTCGGCCACGTCGAACCCGTGTGCCGTGAAATCGGCCGGGTGCTGAAGAACAAGAAGTCGTTCCATCTTGTGGTATTGCGCAGTACCGTTCTCCCGGGAACGGCTGACGAGATCGTCATTCCAGCCCTGCAGCACAGCAGCGGTAAGAGCATGGGGCAGGACTTCGGCGTTTGCGTGAACCCCGAGTTCATGCGCGAGGGCACCGCCGTCGCCGACTTTCTCGAGCCCGCCATGACCGTCATTGGAGCCTCCGACGCTCAACACGCTGCCTTCCTGCGCAGGCTCTACGCCTGGGCCCCTGGCCGCGTCTTCGAAACGTCCTTCCGCTCGGCCGAGATGGTGAAGTACATCTGCAACGGCTGGCACGCTCTCAAGGTCGCGTTTGCCAACGAAGTCGGCACTTTGGCCAAAGAGTTGAACGTCGACGCCGAAGCTGTAACCGAAATCTTCACCGCTGACGACAAGCTCAACATCTCCCCGAGGTATCTCAAACCTGGATTCGCGTTCGGCGGCTCGTGTCTGCCCAAGGATGTGCGAGCCCTCAACTATCGCGCCAAGGAACTCGACCTTAAGTTGCCTCTTTTTGAATCTATTATGCCTAGCAATCATGAGCATCTGCAGAGAGCCATCGAGATGGTTCTTGCCACCGGAAAGAGAAACATCGCTATCCTTGGGCTGAGTTTCAAAGCTGCCACCGATGATCTGCGAGAGAGTCCGCAGGTCCAACTTGTGAAGCACCTTCTCGGCGAAGGCCGGAACATCAGGATCTGGGACGACAACGTTTCACTCGGTCGTCTGATCGGCTCCAATCGCGAATACATCGAACACGCGATCCCCCACATCGGCTCGCTGCTGGAAAGCGATCTCGCACACGTGTTAAAAGATTGCGAAGTGGTTGTGATCGGCACACGGGGCATTCCGAGGGACCAGTTGCAGTCACAGCTACGGCCCGATCACATTGTTGTGGACCTCGTGAATCTTGAGAAAATGCGCCGTCCCGTTCTCGACCGCTACCAAGGCATTTGCTGGTAAGACAATCTTGCGAATTCTCTGGGTCAAAGGAGGCAAATTGCTGCCGGTGGATACCGGCGGTAAGATTCGTTCCTACAACATTCTACGCCAACTGGCCCGTACCCACTCCGTGACTTTTCTTTCCTACTACGGCGGACAGAAGGATGAGGCCTATGAAGCCGAAATCCGCCGAGAAATGCCCGGAGCTGAGACCATCTCCACCGCGGCTCGAGACGGAACTGCCTTCTCGCAGTCTGTTGAATATATCCGCCTTATTTTGCAGTCGGCCCCGTTCGCCGTGAGCAAATTCACCGATCCCCGCGTCAGACGTCTGGTAACCTCATGGGTCGGCGAAAGAAAGTTTGATGTTGCTGTGTGTGATTTTCTTTCCGCCTCCCTGAACTTTCCTGACAATTTGTTTACGCCCACAGTTTTGTTTCAGCACAACGTCGAGACCTCGCTCTGGCAAAGGCTGGCTGCAACCGAGTCCAATCCCATCCGGCGTGTGGCGTATAGCCTCGAGGCCCGCAAAATGGCTTGCTACGAGCCCGCTGCACTGCGCAAATTCCACTGTGTAATTGCCGTCTCCGAAAACGACCGGCAGCAGATGCTCGCCATGTGCCCCTCCTGTCCAATTAGCGTTGTCCCCACCGGCGTCGACACCACGAAGTATGTGGTCGCCCCGCCGGCCAGCGCGGATCCCCCCCAAATCGTCTTTCTCGGCTCCATGGACTGGGAGCCCAACATCGACGCCGTCATCTATTTTTGTCGAGAGATCTTCCCACGGGTGCGAGCCGCTGTCCCGAACGCTAAGTTCCAAATCGTGGGCCGCAATCCCCACTCTCCCGTCCGGCAACTGGCCTCCGATTACGTCGAGGTGACAGGCACGGTCCCCTCGGTTGTCGGATACCTGCGCGATGCGACTGTTGTCGTCGTTCCGTTGCGCATTGGCGGTGGCACCCGCCTCAAGATCTTTGAGGCCATGGCCATGGGCAAAGCGGTCGTTTCCACCTCGATTGGTGCCGAAGGACTCGGTATAAAGGACGGCCAGGATCTGATCCTCGCTGACGAGGCCCCCTCGTTCGCGGAGGCAACCATTCGCATCCTGCGCGATGGCGCATTCAGGCGCCAATATGAACAGGCAGCCGCGAAGCTTGCCGCACGGTACGATTGGTCGAACATCGTGGAACAGTTCGCTGCCGTATTGGACCATACACGCCGAGATGTCCGCTTAGGTCAGCCATGAATGTTCTGGTCCTTGACGGGAATCAAAACCAGGCTGTCGCCAGCGTCCGGTCTTTAGCGGACGCCGGACACGTCGCATTCGCTGGCGAATCGTCTTCTTGGTCCAAAGCCGGCTGGTCGCGCTCCTGTTCGGGAAGCCTGCACTATCCTTCTCCCAAGCAACATGCAGGCGCTTTCATCGAAGCTATCGCAGGCTTTGTCCGTCAACGCCCTGGAACTCTGGTTCTTCCGATGACTGAAGCGACGACACTGCCTTTATCGGCAAATCGTGATGTCCTCGTGACGGTCGGCGCTCGTCTGGCTTTACCCGACCACAGCATTGTTCTTCGCGCTTTCGACAAAGACGAAACTACGCGCCTGGCCGCATCACTCGGTGTTGCGGTTCCCAGAACGATCTTGGTTACCAAC
Organism: uncultured Acidobacteriota bacterium; assembly: GCA_963836945.1. Taxonomy (GTDB): domain Bacteria; phylum Acidobacteriota; class Terriglobia; order Terriglobales; family Acidobacteriaceae; genus Sulfotelmatobacter. The sequence goes on along the minus strand of CAWILL010000006.1, from coordinate 160,868 downwards.
GCCCAACAGGCGCGCGATGCGTTCGCTACCGTGCGATTTCCTGTCGTTTTGAAACCGCGTGCATCCGAAGAAGTCACAGCGACCGGAGCGGTGCGCACCTCGGGCCGTCCGCGCTATGCTCGTAACCCCGGCGAGTTTGAGGATGCCTATCGCGATGTCAGCCGCCGGGCTGCGGCCGTCTTGATTCAGGAATTCGTGCCAGGTGAAGGCGTAGGATACTTCGCGCTTATGAATCGCGGAGAATTGCGCGCAGAGTTTGCCCACCAGAGGATTCGTGACGTATACCCCACCGGTTCAGGCAGCGCTGTACGCATCAGTGTCGGTCCAGATCCAGAGATCCGCCGCGCTTCTTTGGCCATCCTGTCGGCACTCCGCTGGCACGGCGTCGCCATGGTCGAGTATCGCAGGCAGCCAGGATCGCCACCTGTGTTCATGGAGGTGAATGGCCGCTTCTGGCATTCCCTGTCACTGGCCTGCTACGCAGGTATTGATTTCCCTGCCTTGCTGGCCCGTATGGTGGAGACTGGCGACGTCGCCCCTGCCCCCAACTACCGCTGCGGCGTCCGTTGCCGCTGGTTTGTCGGAGACGCCCGCCACCTCTTCGAAGTCTGGAAAGGACCTCCCGTCGGATACCCCGCCCCCTATCCGGGCCGGTTGCGTACTTTACTCGAAGTGCTTACTCCTGTTCCCGGCACCCGTCACGATCTGTTTCAATGGAAGGATCCGCTCCCGGAATTGGGAGACTGGCTGTATCTGTTTTTCCGTCTCGGGAAAGGGGGGTAATGCTGAAGGGCGCCTTGCACGTACATAGTACTCATTCAGATGGGGAGTTCACGATTGAGGAACTTCGACGCATCTATGCTGCCGAAGGCTGTGGCTTCGTGTGCATGAACGACCACGCACAATACTTCGATGCCCGGACGATTGCTTCCTACGTGCGGGAACTTCAGCAGCACTCCGACGCGCGGTTTTGCTTCGTCATGGGACTGGAGTACGAGTGCGAACGTCGCATGCACATCCTTGGTTTTGGCGCCTCCGTTCTGGCGAATACCGCAGATCCTCAAGCCGTGATCCGCCACATCCATTCTCAGGGCGCGGTCTCAGTAATCGCCCACCCGAAAGACGAACACTTTTCCTGGATCGAATCATTTGACGTTCTGCCAGCGGGCATCGAGGCCTGGAACTCCAAGTACGACGGTCGCTATGCTCCGCGCCCCGGCACGTTTGCCTTACTGCAGCGACTCAAACAGCGATCGCCTGAGATACATGCCTTCTACGGTCAGGACCTCCATTGGAAGAAACAATTTCGCGGCCTTTGCGTTTTGCTCGACTGCCAGACACCCGATTCGTCTGGCATCCTGGCTGCACTGGCGGCAGGGAAGTTCACCGGCCAAAAGGATGGCTTTCGGTTGCTCTCCTCCGGCGTCTTGTCCGCAGAGTTGCTCCATGAGTTCTCAAGGGTTCACGCGCGCTCTCACAAAATCCGGCAATTCCTTAAAAGACAAAAACAAATGCTGGATCGCCTGGGCGTGCGCGTGCCTGAATCGTTGAAAGCGCAACTGCGCAGGATCTTTTGATTAATGCGATCTCCAGCCATCGTTTTTCTCATGTATCACGAACTGGAGTTGCCCGGCCGGTCTCTGGTCCAGTCCGAACCGGGTTACGTACGCTACACCCTTCCGCTGCAGGCCTTTCATTTCCAGATGGCCTGGCTTCGTGAACACGGATGGGTCGGCCTGTCCGTAAGCGAGGCCCTCGCCTATCCTTCCGGAAAATCGGTCGCCATCACGTTCGATGACGGTTGCGAGACTGATCTCATCACTGCTGCCCCCATATTGCAAGACATCGGATACCATGCCACCTTCTACGTGACGTCGGGATTCTTGGACAAACCCGGCTATCTGTCCTCAAGCCAGCTCCGTCAGCTGAGTACCGCTGGATTTGAAATTGGGTGCCACTCGATGACCCACCCTTACTTAAACGATCTTGACGATTCGGGCCTGTACCGTGAAATGGTCGAGGCGCGCTCGAAACTCGAGCAATTGATCGGCAAAAAGGTTGAACACTTTTCCTGCCCGGGTGGCCGTTACGATCAACGAACGCTCTCCCTCGCAAGGGGATCGGGCTACCGTTCTCTGGCGACGAGCCGACCGCACAGGAACTCTCGTACGACCAGTCCGTTTTCACTGGGCCGGGTTGTTGTCATGCGAGAAACCGATCCAGACACCTTCTCGCACCTGTGCTCGGGAAACGGCTTGTGGAAAATCCGGCTCGCCGGAGCTGTACGCGGCGCTGCCAGAAGAACTCTGGGAAATGCATTTTACGATCGTGTCCGCGCGAAACTTCTTCGATAACGGTCGACCAATGCGGTTCCTCCACTGGTACTTCTGTGTACCGGTAAGACCCTGCCCCTTCGTAATCTGTGCCTCAGCGTACGGTCTCACTAAAGTCTTGCCTAAGGACTCGAACGCACAGTCCCCCCAACTCTTCGTTGCGAGGCTAACTAATGTCCCAGAAAATAGCGTTCCCTAGAGGAATGGCTACGGGTAATTTCCTTGCTGCGCGCCCGCTCTTAGGTCTCTTTCTACTAGTTCTTGTCTTCGCCGCGGTGCTGGCAACGACCGCGTGCAACAATCTACAGGCGATGGGCTCGCCAGCTTCGACTGGCACTAACCAGAATCCAGCCCTGCAAGTTGTTGTAACGCCGTCCAGCGCCACTGTCTCTTCGGAAAGATCTTTGCAATTTACCGCTCAGGTTAAGAACAGCAGCAGCACCGGAGTTGTTTGGTCGGCGAGCATCGGGAGCATCACGCCCGAGGGCCTCTTCCACGCGCCAAAGGTGACGACCCAGCAGTCCGTGACAGTAGTCGCGGCAAGCGCCGCAAATCCTGCGGTCCGGGCCACGGCAAGCGCCACCATAATCCCGGTGCAGGCGTTGCAGATCGCCACATCCAGTCTGTCTCCTGGCACGAAAGGTCGCTCGTTCAGCAATGCACTCTCAGCCAGTGGTGGAATCACTCCTTACATTTGGTCAATTGGGTCGGGCCAACTTCCTCCTGGGCTGCTTTTGAGCCCATCGACAGGAGTGATTTCGGGTGTTCCCAGCCAGACTGGAACCTTCTCGTTTGCGGTTGCGCTGAACGATGCAAGCAACGAGCGTACAACCAAATCCATGACCTTGGCCGTCTCGTCCCCTACCACTACCACCGGGAACTTTGATGGACCAGCAGAATTGCCACGAGTGTACTTGCAGACGGCTCTGGCATACACACCAGCGCCGGGTCAGACCATCACTGTAAAAGCCGGCGACAATCTTCAGGCCGCTTTGAATAAGGTCAATTGCGGAGATACCGTCCAATTACAGGCCGGCGCAACCTTCCTTGCGAAGGGCAGCAGCGAGTTCGTCTTGCCGGCCAGATCTTGCGACGACCAGCACTGGATCATTATTCGCACCAGTACACCCGATGCCAGTCTGCCCCCCCCAGGCACGCGCATGACGCCGTGTTTCGCAGGCGTGGCATCACTGCCTGGCCGGCCCGTCTATCCGTGTCCCAAACCGCAGCAGCTTCTGGCGACCATCTCTTATCCCACCATGGCCGATGGGCCGATCACCTTCGCCAACGGCGCCAACCACTACCGACTGATCGGGCTGGAGATCACTCGCGTCGCCAATAACCGCCAGCAGGTTACGCAGCTCATCGGCCCCGAAGTCGGCGGCGCCATGGACCACATCGTTCTCGACCGCCTCTACATCCACGGCACGCCTCGCGACGAGACTCGGCGCGGCGTCTTTTTGAGCGGTGGCACCAATGTGTCGGTTCAGGATTCCTATCTCTCCGACTTCCACTGTAACAGCCGGGTGGGCGCCTGCGTAGATTCCCAAGCCATCGCCGGCGGAAGCGGTTCCTTGCCCATGGGCCCATTCAAGATCGTGAATAACTTTCTCGAGGCTGCGGCAGAAAACATTCTATTTGGCGGCTCGCGGGCTAGCCAGACGCCCGCAGACATCGAGATCCGCTTCAACCACTTGTTCAAGCCTATGTTCTGGATGCCAGGGCAGCCCGGATTCTCGGAGCCAGCGTTCATTGTGAAGAACAGCTTCGAACTCAAGAATGCGCAGCGCGTCCTGTTTGACTCCAACCTTCTAGAAGGCTCCTGGGGTGGTTTCTCGCAGGACGGCTTCTCGGTTGTCATCACCCCAGTGAGCCAGCCCAGCAGCGACCTGCCCAGCGGCGTTATGGGCCTCTGTCCGCTGTGCCAGGTTACTGATGTTACAATCCGCAACATCTTCATCAGCCACGTGGGCGGAGGCTTTGAGATCGCCAATCCGTTTAACAAACCCAATGGCGTCGCGGCGCGCGGCGAGCGCTACAGCATTCACGACGTCATCATCGACGACATGAACGGGCTCAAATACAACGGGCGCGGCACGTTCGCGCAAGTCTCGACTATCCCGAGCCCATTGCTTCAGGACGTGGTCATCAATCACGTAACCGCTTTTCCTCCCCGTGTTTTGTTCAACGTAGGCGCGACCATACCGTTGAAAATGACGGATTTTAACTTCACCAACAGCATTATTACTGCTGGCGAACTTCCGCTCTCGACCACCGGCGACGGGCGAGGTCCCAATTGCGCGGACCCCGATGTACCATTGAAAGTGATGATCAACTGCTTCTCCGGTTCTCTGTTTTCTAGCAACGCGGTTCTTGCCTCACCGGCAAAGTATCCGCCGTCCTCATGGCCAGGGGGGAATTACTTTTACAATTCTCCGGCTTCGATCGGCTTCGTAAACTTCAATGACGGCAACGGCGGAGACTACCATCTTCTGCCGACGAGCCCCGCGAAGGGTAAAGCGAGCGACGGTCTGGACCTCGGCGCCAACGCCGAGGCTGTCTATGCCGCCATCAGCACCGTGCGTTAAGCCTTCGGCGTTCTGATCAAGACCTAACCGCACTCGAAACATCGAGTGCGGTTTCTTTCGTGGTGCCATCGGTACTTGTCTTAATTCGCCCCCGCGAGCGCGTCACGGTCAGCGAGCTTTATGACTGGAGTCAACCTGCAGAATCCGCTAGGCAACGGCGGCAGATCCGTCGGCATTCTGCTCGTCGTTCTTCGCCGTGGCAACCCCCGACACCGCGGACCTCAGAGCCATTACGCGGACTGTAGCGAAATGTGCAAGCACCGGAAAGTGCCTTAGGATCCAAGCATCGCAGGACCAGATCCGCTTACGCAAGCGAGTCGCTTTGATCATCTTCGTGAGCAGGGGCACGAAAGGAGTCCGAAAGCTGCGGCTGGCAAGAACTTGGAACCCCTCGACCATCGCGTTCAATTGCTCAGAATTAAGAGGATACTCGAATTCTGACACATCTTCTCTGGATGGAAGCAGCAGGCGAAGCTGTTTCAACGTCCAGGATAAGCGCATTGGTTCCTTGAAAATAAACAGGCCGTGCGGCTTAAGGATGCGTCGTATCTCCTTCTTAACGCGATCCAGTTGCAAGTGGTGTAGCAGCGACATACAGAAGACTACATCGACCGACTCGTCTAACAGATGCGTCTCGTAGGCCGAGGCGATCCGTAATTCGGCATCGACTCCGTACTTTCGCAATCTTTCGTGGGCAATGGCGATCAGATGCGGGGAAATATCTATGCCGATGACACGAGCGCCTCGCTGTTGGAGTGGTACGACTTCTTCGCCTGATCCGCAACCAAGATCCACGACCAACTTGTTGTGTACGTCCCCAAGCAGATAGAAAGCATATTCTAGCGCGTAACATGTGTCGGCGGAGGGGGTTTGGTATCGCGCAAGCTCTACATCCAGAATTTTGACCTTGCTGGCTTCCGAAGCGCTGCGAGCGATCTCTGCGAGATCTCGAGCTGACGCCATGAAAGTTCTCCTCAAGGACTGCGAAGGTTCCCGAATCCTTGGCTTCAATGTCCGCAGATTATGATTTTGATGCCAAGGCTGTCAACCGATGATCACTTTCTTTATGACCCACTACGTTCGCTGGGACATTATAAACACCTGGCGTCCCACCTCCTCATCTGGTTCAATGCCTTGATCGCAGTAAGCCGAGTTGTCGCCCAAGGTCGCAACCTGTCGAGGAGGCGGCACTCGACGCCATACTGAGTGCGGTACGTTCGTGTTACTATCGGCTAACTGGCGGCGCCAACGTCGAAATTCTATTGCTGCGTGGTTGGCGCTTAGTCGTTGCCGATGTTGGAACATGAGGCATGCTAACCAACGTTCAGGCTCGAATTCTCAAAACGATTTCCCCCGGCGCACCGACTTGCTGCAGCGGCGGCGCCTATGCAGGCAAGTCGAAAATCGCGATTCTGCTCGGTGCCGAATTCCTTAATGACATCATAGGGAAGGTCGTCATCGACTTTGGATGCGGAGAGGGGACAGATGCAATTGAAATGGTTGCACGTGGAGCAAAGCGTGTGATCGGTATCGATATTCGGGAAGACGTCCTGGAGGTAGCACGCCGAAATGCTCTCAGCGCAGGCGTTCAGAGCCTGTGTTCGTTCACCGCAAACGCAAAGGATCCGGCAGACGTGATCGTCTCGCTGGACGCTTTTGAACATTTTGCTGATCCCGCCGACACCCTCCGCATCATGGCTTCCCTCCTAGGGGATGGAGGGGAGGTTTTGGTAAGCTTCGGACCGACATGGTATCACCCGCTCGGAGGACACCTGTTCTCGGTTTTTCCTTGGGCGCACTTGTTATTTAGTGAGAAGGCCCTTATTGCCTGGCGGTCTACCTTTAAGACAGACGGCGCAACACGCTTCGAGGAAGTCGCCGGAGGCCTGAACAAGATGACTATTGGGCGATTTCTACGGTTAGTGGCGGACAGTCCTTTCAAGGTCACTGGTCTTAAACTGGTGCCGATCAGAAAGCTGCGATATTTCCACAATCGCCTTACTCGCGAATTCACGACAGCGATTGTGCGCTGTCGCCTCGTAAAACAATGCGCCGACGAACTGCACCTGCGATCCATTCGTCTTCGGGGTGCCAACGCGCGTGATCAACTGATCCTCCGACGGAACCCTGGACCTTCACAATCCTCCAAGGCGGGCGAATACGGCTCTTTTCTTCCCGTGTTAGCATGCACTGAAGGTCGCACGCTGCCGTCAGCTGGAGGTTTCACTAGCAATTGAAGTTTTGGCAAAAGATCTGTACGGCGCCTCTCACCTTCGTGCGCAAGCCAGGGCTGTCGTCTTGTGCGGTTATGTGCGCGGCCGGACTAGCCACAGCAGGCTTGATTGTTGCGCAAGAGGCGAGCCCAGATGGTCGGGGAAAGCTCGACGGCCCCGCCGAGCTGCCTCGGGTGTACCTGAAAACATCCCTCGCAGACACTCCGGCACCCGGAAAAACGCATGCGGTCCAGGCTGGCAAAGACCTTCAGGCCGCCTTCGATAATGCTTCGTGCGGTGACACGCTCAAGCTCGAAGCTGGCGCCACCTTTACCGGCCGATTCCGCTTGGTCAACAAACACTGTGACGACGGGCACTGGATCATCATTCGCACCAGCGCCCCAGACTCCGCCTTGCCCCCGGAGGGAACGCGTCTTACGCCCTGTTACGCCGGCGTGCCCTCCCTGCCGGGACGCCCAGATTTTGGCTGCATCTCCACCAAAAACGTGATGGCCAGGATTACCTTCGCAGGTAAAGGTGGCAACGGTCCGATCTTGTTCATGGATGGCGCCAATCACTACCGTTTCATTGGGGTGGAGATTACTCGCGAATCATCCCCAGCCAGTGTTGTCGCCCTTGCCGGCCCCGATGAACGCGTCGCAGCCGACCAAATCATCTTCGATCGTGTCTGGATGCATGGGACCGCCCACGACGAAACGAGGCGCGGCGTGTTCCTCAGCGGCACGACTAACGTCGCGATCGTAGATTCGTTCTTGAGTGACTTTCACTGTGTAGCTAAGACAGGAGCTTGCGTCGACTCACAAGCCATCGCTGGCGCCTCAGGCGACTTGCGCATGGGCCCTTTCAAGATCGTGAATAATTTTCTCGAGGCCGCCGGGGAGAACATCATTTTGGGTGGCGCAAAGGCCACGGCCACACCGGCCGACGTTGAGATCCGACACAACTACCTTTTCAAGCCGATTATTTGGATGCCCGGTCAACCCGGTTTTGTCGGTGGTAACGATGGGATGCCGTTCATCGTAAAAAACCATTTTGAACTGAAAAATGCTGAGCGTGTGCTGTTCGAGGGCAACGTGATGGAGAACAGCTGGGGTGGGTTCTCCCAGAAGGGTTTTTCGATCGTTCTCAGTCCTATGAATCAGGACGGCGGCCGGGGCACTATCGGGCTCTGCCCCATTTGCGCCGTCACGGACGTCACTATCCGCTATTGCAAGATCGCCCATGTGGGTGGCGGCTTACAGGTTGTCAACGTCCCTGCCGACGGAGGCAACATTTCCAGAGCCGGCGAACGGTACAGCATTCACGACGTTGTTATCGATGACATCGACGGCAAAAAGTATGGTGGTTTTGGCCTCTTCATGCTCCTGGCTTCGAATCAACCCACGCTGAAAGACGTGAAGATCGACCACGTCACCGCTATCTCTTCCCCTCGCGTTTTTCTCAACCTGGGGATCAAGCACGGAAAAATCCAAAACTTCGTTTTCACCAACAATCTAGTCGGCGCCAACGAGGCGCAGATCACTTCCACTGGGGGCGGGCCAGAGAACTGCGTTTTCCAACCCGGGAGGCAAGGCCCTGCGGGTATCTTCAGGGACTGCTTCGATTCCTTGACCTTTACAAACAATGCCATCATCAACGGATCCGGGTCGTGGCCTCCTGGCAACTTCTTTCCCAACAATGCGGAAGCCGTCGGCTTCGCCAAAGGGAGCGGCGGCTGGGACGAATATCGCCTATGCAAGTCCAAAGACGCAGTATGCAAGGGCCCTTCAAAGTACGCTGGCGCCGCCAACGACCACAAGGATATTGGAGCCGACCTCGACGCAGTAAACGCCGCTACAAAGGGAGCAACCTAGTGGCCACTCCATCACGCCTTCACCCTACCCCACTAGCACCTACGTTGCATCCATCCCATGCGCGTCCCTCAGCGGGCAGCCAATAGGATCGGTGGCTACATCCGCCCAATCTCGCAACCTCGCACCGGTATTTGTACTGGGCAGTCCACGCTCCGGAACAACGCTTCTCTATGACATGTTGCTGTCTTCGGGTGGATTTGCCGTCTACCTTGCCGAGTCCAACGTCTTCAACTTGCTAGTCCCGCGCTTCGGGGATCTAAGTTCATGCTCCAATCGCGAGCGGCTCCTCGACGCATGGCTCGCTAGCAAGCTGTTTCGATCGTCTGGTCTGGATGCCAGCCACATACGCCAGCGAGTCCTTACCGACTGTCGGAGCGGCGGCGACTTTCTGCGCATAGTGATGACAGAAATCTGTGCTCGCCAGGGAATGCAACGCTGGGCTGAAAACTCGCCCGAAACCATGCTCTATCTTCCCATCGTCAAACAACTCATCCCGGAAGCGTTGGTCATTCACATAATCCGCGATGGTCGCGACGTCGCCAGTTCCCTGGCACGGGTTCGCTACGTCCGCCCCTTCCCCTGGGAGAACATTTACGGCCTCATCGGATGCGGGCTGTATTGGGAGTGGATTGTGCAGAAGGGCCGCGAGTTCGGCCGGGCTATGGGTGCGGACTATATGGAGGTCCATTTCGAAGATCTTCTCGGCCGCTCGCAAGAGACCCTGGATCAGATTGCTCGCTTCATTGACCACCCGCTGGATTATGCGACCATTCAGAGTGTCGCCTATGCTTCCGTTAGCAAACCCAACACGTCGTTTCAAGATCAGTCCTCCAACGCCAGATTTAATCCCGTGGGGCGATGGAAGACCAGTTTCTCGACCGGCGAGTTGATGCGATTCGAACAACTTGTAGGAAAGACACTACAGGAGGTCGGCTACACTCTCGCGACCAGCCCTGCCACCCGAGACACCGTCGACCTGAAGGCTACGCGATTGTTTCATCGCTCTTACTTTGTAGCCAAGTTCTGGTACAAAAACAATCGGCTGATCCGGGCCCTGCGGCCCACGATGAAAGGCTCAGACATCGACGAGATTGTACTGGCCGATGATCATCCAGCCATAGTAAAACCTTCCCGGCAACCTGTACGGTAATTCCCCGCACACCGAATCGCGCATTTTCCGGAGTCCTTGCGCGCAATGACCGTGCTCTGGGAAAAGAATCCCTTTCAGGGACGGTGCAACTCTAATCCACGGGGTAGGCTGGACGTGATCTTTTCCGGCTCAAAATCTGACTGACTCCACAGATCCAGCTTTCAAACTCCAGATCGGTGCGTCCCGTGGTGTCCACCAGCCGTGGTAGCAGTAGCGGATTACATTCCGCTGTTGCGAATCCCGTGTCGCAGGTAGTTGCGGAAATTACTTTTTCGGCACTCAACCAAGGCAGGAATTCGGTGCGGTACACTCCACTCGGATAACAGAAGTGGTTCGCAGGCGCTGCAGTTGCGTTTGAGATCCAGGCACGGTTCTCGCGGATTTCCTGGCGAAATAATCCTTCATCCGAAGGTGTTCGATGTCGGTGAGTGTGGAGTTGAAAATCCACGCCAGCTTCAGTCAGTTCTTTCACCTCTTGCCGGCTCATAATCTGCAAAATACGCGCGGCCTGCAGGGCTTCATAGTCAATACCAAGGCATGTGGCGAGCCGAGCCGCAACCTGGTTCTTTTGCTCACCGCTCATATTCTGGCGTGCCGCCCACTCGACAATCTGATCGGCCGCATTCTGCCTGGTCGCCGGCCCGAGAGCGGCAGCCTGCGGACCGCCAAACTCTCGCAGATCCACCGTTCCGTGATGGCGTGCTTTCCAGATCATGTATGAGCAGATCAGGTTAAACACGGGCCGCTGCGCCTCGGCGTAATAAGAAGTGAGATATACGGTGGCGGGGAATCCTCGTTCCTTCAGCCGTGGGTATGCCTGCCGAGCGAAGTCGTAGGCCCCGTCGTCAAACGTGATAGCAACGCTTCGCGGTGGCAGGTCTCTGCGGTAAAGCCGCTCCAACGCTTCACTGAGTGGAAGAACGGTATACCGCTCCTTCTGCAGCAGGTACAGGCGGCGTTCCAATTGTTCCGCGCTCATGTAAAGAGCGGGCCGCCACTGGTTTTCATCGTCAAGGGCAATTCCGTGGTAGCAGAGGATGAGCAACCGCTGCTGCCGCCACCGACTGTTCCTCACGAGGTCGAAAAAACCTGCGCGCTTCAAGGTCGTCAACACCACTTGCCGCACAGACCTTCGCAGGGTGGGGCTCGCGGGCATGGTCAGGTGAGAACTACGCTGGTTGAATTGCCGCAGGGCACGGCGTTCTCCACCGCGTCGCCCTCGATGAGCACTCGGTACCAGGTCTCAAAATTCAGGAGACGCCAGATGCGGTTGCCGTGGTCGCGCGATTTGGCCCGATGCTGCGCAAACATCCGCCGGATCGCCTCCGGCCGGAACAATCCTCGCTCAATGCTCCTTGGCTCTAAAAGCATTTGTTCTATGTCATCAAACTGCGGCCCGGCCAGCCAATATTCCCACGGCGTTGGGAATCCCATCTTCTTGCGATACACGATCGACCGCGGTAAAAGATCCTCCCCCGCCTGCTTCAAGATGAATTTTCCAGCCAGCCTGCGCAGTGAGTATTTCGAGGGAATCGTCGCTGTGAACTCCACCAAGACGTGATCCAGAAAAGGCACACGGCTTTCAATCGACGCAGCCATGCTCATCTGGTCCTGCTTCATGAGCAGCTCGATCAAATAGCTGTTAATATCCGCATATAGTAGGCGATGCAGCAAGTCGCCCCGCGACCGTTCCCACGGGTCCATCGAACCCTCGTAGGAGTCCCCAGATACCGACATCGCTTCTCGTGTCAATAATTCGGCCTGCTCTGCAACAGCAAAGGCAGAAAAGAAGTTGTCGTAGTAAGACAACGGCCATGAACTCCCATCGCGTACGAGAAACGTATGTTCCAGCTTCCGGCGGAATGAAGCGCGGAGCGGCCCGCTCTCGATAGCTTTGCGCACCAATCGACGAAAGCCATTTGGCATCACGCTGCGGCAGGCGCTGTCCATACGCGAGTTCAGCAACGTCCGCGGGTAGCGTGCATAACCGGCCAGCGTTTCGTCGCTTCCCTCTCCAGTCAGCACCACCGTGACATACTCTCGCGCCAGTCGCGCCAGTCGCGCCACGAAATACAATGACGTGCTCGACGGCCACACGATGGGCTCGTCTTCGTGCCAAATCAATTTGGGCAAGCTCAAGAAACACTCTTCGCGGCTTAACCGGACTTCATGATGTTCTGACTGAATATGCTCCCCTACTTCTCGAGCATAGCCAAGTTCGCTGAACGCCTCCTCGCCCAACGTCTCTCGTATCCCGCCGATTCATGAGCCTGCGACAGCACCTGAACGTTGCCCCGCCAGTTTCGAGGAAGATGCAGAAAGGCACACCGCTTCGATGTCATCAGCCATTTTGCGCGTGTTATCCTCCACCGTAATCTGCGGAATCCGCGCCACCATCGCTTTGCGATTGCTGACAGCCTCCGTCATCAGCTTCAGCAATGATTCCGGATCCTCCGGCCGCCATAACTCGACTCCTTCCGGACGAGTCCCGTTATCGCTGCCCAACACTGGCACTCCCAAGCCTAGAGCCTCCATCACCGACGATGACACGCCGTCGGTTAGCGGTGTACGAATGCACGCAAGCGAATGCGTTAGCATCGTCAGAAACACATCATGCCCCACCGAGCCGGTGACGCACACAGCCTGCTCCAGTCCCTGATCCCGGAAAAACGTGCGAATCTGCTCGAGTTCCTTATCGCTGGTACCTGCTAGCACAAACCCCACGTTCGAGTACCGCGCCCGGAACCGCCCCATCACTTCCGCTACAAGGTCCAGCATGTATTCCTTACGGTAGCAGGCATAGAGAAAAAAGAACCCATTGTGTCGTGACTGAAATTCGTTCACCTGGATGGGAAGATCGCATGGAGTGAACTGCAGGTGCCGTGTCGAAAATGTCGGGATCGGCAGAACCCGAAAGGGAGCAATCCCGGTCGTCAGCAGCGCTTGCTTCACCGGTTCACTGTTGCAATAAATGCGAGTGGTAATGCGAAAAAGTAAGGAAAACTTCAAGAAACGAAACGATAGCTTCGGCGCCGGAAAAAACGTTTGCCGGTGCCCGCCGCAATAGGTCAGTAGAGCCGGACGCGCCGCCAAACGTGCTAGAGCCATCGCCATCAGTGCCAGGATATATCCCTTTTTCGATTCACCATTCACACGAACGTGTACCGCGAATCCACGCCGCACGTGCCACCAGACTTTGCGGAGATAGTCCCAGCCATCCTGTACGTCGATGCACTCGGGATTCCGCACGCGCCGTTTCTCGTTTACGTTCATCACCTGACAATCCCAACCTCGGCCCTCCAATTCTTTGCGCAGCGCGACCAATCCCATCGCCCATCCGCACATCGGCGGAGGCCAGTTGCCGATTTGCAGGATTTTTCTCAAAGTTGTAGTCCCTGTCTTCTCCCCCGAATCGATCGCAACTGGAGGGACTCTGTGTTCCATCCTTTCTCCGCCAGCACACTCTGGTACAGATCCTGGTAACAATCTCTCACCTGCGAGATGGTAAATTCCGCCTTCGCCCGCTCCCGTGCGCGTTTCCCAAACTCTTTTCGCAGTTCTGGTTGCGAGACAAGAGTCTCCAGCGCCTGAGCAAACTTCTGTTCGTTTCCTGCTGGGAACAGAAAGCCCGTCTCTCCGTTCCGCACGAGTTCGGGATTGCCTCCCACATCAGCCGCCACGACCGGTAATGCAGCCGCCATCGACTCTATAATCACGTTAGACAGACTCTCAGAAGAAGACGGCATCACGCTAACGTCAAGCGACGCCATCACCGCATGAACGTCGCGCCGGTCCCCCAGAAAGCTGACCCGGCCGGATAGCCCAGCCTGCCGCGCCAGTTCTTCCAATCTAGCTCGCAGCGGTCCATCTCCCACCAGCACGGCGTGCAACTGCGGAAGCCGCGCCGCCAAGCGTCCAGTCACCGACAGAAACATTTCGTGATTCTTCAGCGCATGATTCATCCGCGAAATCATGCCCACTTTCACAACGCCAGGCTCATGCGGAAAGGCTGGTACGACCTCCGCAAACCACTCGTCCGGCACACCATTCGCGACGACCGCCAACTTCTTCGTTGGCACGCCGGCCTGCCGCAGTCGCGCCGACGCCGCTTGAGAATTGCACACCACACGATCGCAGAGCCGGAACACCGCGTTTTGCGTCCGGAACTGTCGCGCCGTAAGCAGGTCCCCTAACTGACGATGACTGCCCAGCACCGCGGACACACCGGCCAGCCGCGCTGCCGGGATCATCATGAGGTTGGAATAGAAATCAAATGACTGCGCGACGGCCACATCTTGCTGCCACAGGAAACGCGCCAGGGCCAGCCGCGAACGCCAGGACTGTAATCCAAATAAGCTTCCCCCCGCAGGAAACTTGTTCAAACCTTCAACTTCCGCCAACAACGGCCCTACCGGCTTCAGGCACCCGGTGCTGACCGAGAACTTGCGCCGATCCAGCGCCTTCGCCATCGTCACAAACTGACGCTCGCTACCTCCGGTCTCAAGCGTGTTGGTCATCAGAAAAACTGCGGGCCGGGCGTCAGGCGCACCGTCGGCCGCTTCCTGCCGATTGACCAATGCAGAATCCGTCACTGTGAGACTTCTCCCGGTCCAACAGAAAGTCTAGGATCGCCAGACAAGGGTCGAGTGGGCGGTGACGACGAAAACAATGGCACGCTCCTCCGCTTCTCCAGAAAGTTGCGGTGCCAGAGTTCGAACACCAGCAGCATCCAGAGCACAAAGGAATGATCCCGCCGGCCGCGAAAGTGCTCATCCAGTAAGCTGCGAATCCCATCCGCCCTGAAGTATCCGCGCTGGAGCGTTCGCGGTTCCAGAAGTATTCCGATCAGTCCATCTTTCAACTCGTTCCTCATCCAGTGCACGAGCGGAAGGGCAAACCCCTGCTTGCGACGGTGAAGAAGAGGCGCGGGGATGCCCAAGCGTTCTGCCAATCTCTTCAATAAGAATTTTCTGGTTCCGTTGCGAAGCTTGTATTTCGCTGGTAGACTAGCCACCCACTCCACGAATACGTGATCCAAAATCGGGCACCGCATCTCCAGCGAATTCGCCATGCTCATCCGGTCGACCTTCGCCAGAATATCGCCGCTCAGATACGTCTTAGTGTCCAGATACATCAGTCGGCTGAGCGGATCCGTTGCGGGAGCCTGGTCGTAATACCGCTCGAACTGAAAGAGTGGGTCCGCCTTGCCTTCCGCCTCTGCCAGAAAGTCGTCGGAAAAAAGGCTGCGCTCTCGCCGCAATGCAGGTAGAAAAGACACGCCATCGAGATAGCGGTCGCGCATAGGAAGCGTGATGTTCCATGCCAATTTGCGCCCTTTCACCTGCAATGGTAAATACCGATACACATGGTTTCGGTAGATCTTGCCGACCCAGTTCGGAATCACCTCAAAACGCTGGCGCCTCAGATTCACCACGTAGCGGTCGTAACCGGCAAACAGTTCGTCGCCCCCATCGCCGGAGAGCGCAACTGTCACATGTTGCCGCGCCAGTTGCGAAACGCAATATGTCGGAATCATCGACGAGTCGCCAAACGGTTCTTCCATCATTCCGCTTAAGTTGTTCAGAATCTCGTTGATGTCGGGATCCAATACCAACTCGTGATGGTCCGTTCCAAACTTTCCCGCCACCATCCGGGCATATTCGGCTTCGTTGAAATCTGCCTTGCGAAAGCCGATGGAAAACGTTTTCACTGGTACTGAGCTTTCCCGTGCCATCAATGCCACCACGATCGACGAATCTACTCCACCGCTCAGCAGGGCTCCCAAGGGTACGTCGCTGATCATGCGGATCCGCACCGCTTCGGCCAGCCGCCGCTCCAACTCCTCCAGGCAGATCTCGTCAGAGCCGGGATCATTTACGTCGTACGCCGGAACGTCCCAGTACTGCCTGACTTGAATTGACCCCTTCTTGTATTCGGCCAGATAGCCCGGAGGTAACTGCCTTATATCGCGAAACGCCGAGTAGGGATCGGGGATATATCCGTAGTAGAAGAACTGCAGAATGCCCTCGAGATCGACGTCCGCCAATCCTGGCGCAACTGCCAGCATGGTCTTGATCTCAGATCCGAAGAACAGACATCCATCTTTCTGAGCGTAATAAAGGGGTTTCTTTCCCAACCGGTCACGGGCCAACAGAAGCGAACCCCGCCGTGAGTCCCATAACGCGATCGCAAACATCCCACGCAGCCGGGTAACACAATCGGCGCCCATTTCCTCATAGAGATGAACGATCACTTCCGTATCGCTGTGGGTGCGGAACTTGTGTCCGCGACTCTCAAGTTCATTGCGCAGGTCGAGGAAGCCGTAGATCTCGCCGTTGAAAACCACTGCGACCGTGCGGTCCTCGTTGTAGATCGGTTGCTGCCCGCCTGACAAATCAATGATGCTCAAGCGCCGCATCCCCAAGCCAACGTTTCCGTTGACGTAAAACCCTTCTCCGTCGGGTCCACGGTGCACGATCGTGTCCGTCATTCTCTGCAACTGCTCGGCCGAAGCCAGTTCCCCGGCTCTTTTGACAAATCCTGCTATCCCGCACATATCGCAGTCTCACATTTTCAGCAAAGATCGAGGCATCATTGCCTTATCGGTCTCAACGGCTCCATTCCGGCGAGGTTGGCTTGCATCCGCAAAGCTCAACTTGCTGAAGGCTTTTCTCTCGTCAGGAACGGGTTGGCTCAGCCCCACTAAAACGCAGGTATACCCAATCATCACGAAGGGGTACAGGTTGTATTCAGTTGACGCAAAACAAGCTCCTGTCATATAGGCCAGCAAGCCGGCAAACAGGGCTTGCGTAAAGAGGCGGTAGTCCGGATCGGTTTGGAACCTTTCCGATTTGCGCGCCATGGCCACATTCTTGAAGGCGCTCCTCAACGCAAGCAGAAAGAAAACCAGCGCTAAAATCCCGCCTTCGGCGGAAAGCTCGGTGTAGGTGTTGTGCGCTACCATCCAGGACCCATTAACCACGGCAAAATTGCCCGGACCTAGTCCAAACAAAGGATGCTTGAACGTCTGCACGATGCTCTCCTTCAGCAGCATCTGCCGAGCCTCCCTTGATCCCTTATCATGAGATCCTTCGATGTCGCCCAACGCGATGCTTTCGACGCGCAGACGGTACGACGGATTGAAGATCACAATACCGAGGCCCACGAGCAAGACCGCTACCGTCACTCCGATCATGTAGTAGCGCTTTCCCTTCAGACCGTATTCCCACAGGGAAAGGGACAAGCAAATAAGGAGCGCCAGCAGCCCGCCGCGCGAGTACGTCAGCACGACCGCTACCAACATGAACATCATGGCGATAATCCAGATCGCCTTCCGGAATCCTCGCGCGTGCAGCATAAACGCGATACAAACCGGGAACACGATCGCAATGTTGAGCGCCAGATCGTTTGGATTCTGCAGAATTCCCATCTGAACGCCCTCTAGTCTCCCGTCCCGTCGGTGGTTCAGCAACACAGAGGCCACACTCACGACCGCGACCGCACTGGTTTGAATCCAGAGGAATCGCCGCAGTTCAGCTAGAGTTGAGACCACCATGCTCACCAGTATCGCCGCGATTACCGTCTTCGAGATCCTGTTGGTTATCATGTCGACAGCACCGCCTCTCCACACAGCGAACGGGACCGTCAAACACATCTGTACCAGCAACGCAAGCAGGAACTTGATGGCTTTCGGTATCTTGAATGTGCCTTGAGTTCCGATCGCAACCACCAAGCCCAAGAAAGCGAGGATGCCAGAAATTTTCGCCACCGGGATTACGTACAAAACTTGGATGACATCTTCCGGGCGGTAAAAGTACAGGAAAAAGAAAATCACGAGCGCCCAGTAGGCAAAGGAGTTTCGGCGCCTGGAAGGAGAACTTGGACGCAGCTCCGCATTCGTTGCAAATGACACTGTCGGACTTGCCTCGGTCCCCAACAAACCAGTGAACATTTAGATCCTTAGTTCGAACTTCCTTTGATACTTTTCGTTGTTCTAGTCAGCTCAGACATATCGTCGGAATGGAGGTTTGCCCTTGTATTTCAGTAATTTAGCGATATGAGGCTAGGCGTCAGAAGCCCTATTGGCTATGGAGTCATTATACCCAAACCGCCCTGGTGTTGACCATCTATTCCTGACTATCGATTTGCGCTTACGATGCATGAAGGCGTAAACTAAGCTACCCCTTTTCAGAGTCTCGCCTTTTGGACCCAACAATCCCGGGAATGCGTGCTCTCACCTCTAAGAACGTCGTTTCTGTGGACGTCGAAGACTATTTCCATGCTGAAATCTTCTCCCGCGTGGTGCAGTCGTCGGAGTGGGACCGGTACCCTACCCGGGTCGTATCGAATACCCGACGCCTGCTGGAATTGTTCTCGACATGTAACGTTCAGGCCACGTTTTTTGTTGTCGGATGGGTGGCCGAGAGGTTTCCCGATCTAGTGCGCGAGATTGCAGCTTTGGGACACGAACTAGCTTGCCATTCCTACTGGCACCGGCTGATCTATCGACTGACCCCGAACGATTTTCGCGAGGATACCTACCGGGCGAAGTCGGTGATCGAGCAGGTTGCCGGGCAAAGTATTCGTGGGTATCGCGCCCCAACCTATTCCATTGTAGAAGCATCTCTCTGGGCGCTCGAAATCTTAGTCGAACTGGGATTCGACTACGATTCCAGTATTTACCCAATTCACCACGATCGATACGGTATGCCCGGTGCTCCACGTGCTCCATTTCGCATTCGAACTGCCTCCGGATCGCTTACTGAATATCCCCTCACCACGTTTCGCATCGCTGGGCACCGTTTCCCGGTGGGGGGCGGAGGGTATCTACGCCTCCTTCCGACTTGGTACACATCGATGGGGATCAAACGGGCCCACAAGGACGGTTTACCGATCATCACCTACATACATCCCTGGGAGATCGATCCTGAGCAGCCCCGCTTGCCCATTAAGTTGCTTTCCAGGTTGCGTCATTACGTAAACCTTTCACGTTCCTTTGATCGTTTGGCTGACATGTTGAACACAGGAGCCTTCAGCAGTTTCCGGGAAAGTCATTTAGCTGACAAGGCCGAGGAGATTGACTTACATGCCCTTCGAAACCAAGACTGACGAAACTCGCCAAATTGCAGACTACTGGAATGCCATTGCGCCCGAGTTTGACGCGATTTATACCGGTAAGAAGAATTTTGTATCGCGTGGCCTAGATCGCATTCTCCGCAGAGACATGTATCAGCGCTTCGAGTGGGTAATGCGCAAAGCCGATGAACTTCGCCCGGCCACGGTCTGTGACGTCGGCTGCGGTTCTGGACGGTTCGTCAGCTCCCTGGCTAAGCGCGGCGCTCGCGTTACGGGCGTGGACTTCGCTCCTCAGATGCTGACTCTGGCCCGGCAGTTGACTGAAAGCGAAGGCATTGGCGCCCAATGCGACTTCGTGCTCAGCGACGTGCAGGATTGGAAAACCGATAAGACTTTCGATATGGTGATCGCCATCGGTTTCTGGGACTACGTGGGTGATCCCCTCCCGCGGCTGCAGGTTATCCGCAACCTGACAAACCGCACTTTTCTTTCCGCCTGGCCGCGGGCTGGTACCCTGCGCATGGCGATCCGCAAAGTTCGATTGAAAGCCGCCGGATGTCCCGTCTACTTCTGGCACCGTGACCAGGTCGAAAACTATCTGCGACAAGCCGGATTCCGCGTCGAGTCTTGCGAGACACTCGGCCAGCTTTACTGTATTCAATCGAAAACAGCCTGATTCACTTTGATGAAAGCCCTGTTCTGGATCTCGGCCGCTTTTGTGGTTTACGTGTATTTCGGCTACCCGGCATTGTTGTGGTTGCTGAGGTCCTTCGTTCCTGCTCCTCCCCCAAAGCAACCGATTGAACCCACGGTCACCCTCCTGGTCGCCGCTCACAACGAATCGGATGTGATCGCAGCGAAACTCCGCAACGCCCTTGCTCTCGACTACCCTGCAGCAAAGCTGACAATCGTAGTTGCGTCCGATGGTTCCCGCGATAATACCGCCGAGATTGTTCGCTCCATCGCTGCCACTGAGGGGGCAGGCCGCGTTCGTCTGGCGGAATTTAACGAAAACCGTGGGAAAGTCGCAACCCTCAACGATGTCCTCTCAAGACTAACAACAGACATCGTCGTCTTCTCCGACGCCTCGAGCCTGCTCTCCCGAGACTCTCTCCTCCGCCTAGCCCAACACTTCACCGATCCGAAGGTGGGTGCGGTTAGCGGCGTCTACCGGGTTCTGAAGAAGGATCAAGCCAAGCTCGGCGCCCAAGAAGATTTTTACTGGAAGTACGAAACCTTCCTGAAAGTTCAAGAGGCTCAGCTGGGAGCGTTCACCGGAGCCCATGGCTCCCTGTACGCCATTCGCCGGGAACTCTACCCCTTCCCGGCCGCCGACACCATCAATGACGATTTCATCATTCCCATGCGCATTCGGCAGCGAGGCTATCGCGTAGACTACGAACCGGCGGCGGTCGCTTACGAGGAAGCTCAAGAAATGGAAGGCTTCTCGCGACGTGTGCGTATCACGGCAGGCAATATCGACCAACTTCGCGAGATCAAAGCGATGCTCTGGCCGCCGCAGCTCATGAGTCTTTTTTGCCTACTCTCCCACAAAGCCGCGCGTTTGCTGGTACCCATCGCCATGCTGTTAGTGCTCGTGCTTAATTTCGCACTCTGGAAGGATTCACCTTATCGATGGCTCCTCGCGGGTCAAGTTGCCTTCTACGGCCTCGCTGGGTTGGGGGCTTTTGTTGCTCTTTGGCCTAAATTCCTGCGACTACCCTATTACTTCTGCATGATCAACTTCGCCTTCTTCGCCTGGATCTATTTTGCTCTGCGCATGCGGCGCCTGGTTCCTTCCCGCCTTGCACTGGATCGCATCGGTAAGACACCCACTTCATGATTAATTTCACGCCATTCGCCAGGTTCATTGTGAATCAGTTTGCGTCCTGCAATCTCGACTCTGATGGGCGCGTATGATTTACATATTCTTACGAGTTCCTCCTCGATCTACAGAGGGAGTGGCGATCAAGACGCCATCTTCACTCGTTGAACCGTATGTTCTGGGAGTGGCTGGGTGGGAAGAGGCATTTGAGATAAGCGATATGCAACGTAGCGATACTTGCCCGCGAACGATGACATTAGCTCTGCCCTCGGAACACACGACCCAATTACCGACCGTGTTCAGGGTTGACGTAGATCGACGCGGACCATAAATTTTCGCCAAATGATTGTGGCAACGCCCTGGCGCTACAGTCCGGAAGTTCTACCCCACTCATCTCCTTTAGCCTTTTCGCTTGAAAGGCCGCTTCCATGGCCGGGAGTAGTACTCCCGGCTCACAGAATAATTGACAGAAAGGTGGAGGGGGTTCATTCTGTCAAAGTTTGCGACCCTGCAGGGTGAAATTGCGTCTGGACGTGGGTTTTCCCCACGGATCATGCGCTTCGAGGAGCGGTTTCCTCCCCGTTCAAGTTCCCGTTCCGGTCCCCGAGATGAACTGTTGGTGGAGAGAAGATCGATGAGAAAAACCGCCGCGGGACTATTTTGGATGTTACTGCTACCCGGCGTGATGTTGGCGCAGACAAGGGTCTCGGCGTTTCATCATGTTGTTTTGGTCGTCCAGGAAAACCGGACGCCGGATGATCTGTTTCAGGGGCTGTGCCTGCCTCCGTATGGAAACCCAAACGCGTGCGGGAGCGGTGTGGGACAGTTCGACATCCAGGGATATGGATACGACAGAAATGGGAACAAGGTGGCGCTCGCACCGGTGCCGTTGGGCAACCCATATGACCCGCCTCACAATCACGGAACGTTCGAAGCGATGTGCAATCCGAATGGGGTGACTTTTTATCCCTGCAGCCGGAATACGAGACTTCCGACGGCGGGGTGTCCAGCGAACTGTTCATTCGAGTTCGTGGATCCGACGACGACACCGACGATCTATCCGTATCTGTATATGGCGCAGAACTTCGGGTGGGCGAACCGGATGCTTCAAACGAACCAGGGGCCGAGCGCGCCAGCGCATCAGTTTCTCTTTGCGGGAACGTCGGCGCCAAGCGCGGCCGACGATGCAGCCGCGGTGTTTGTAACGGAGAATCCGTCGTCAGGGCTCGGATGCTTGGCAGCACTGGACGGGGTGTACAGCTTGATCGATCCGGCGCGAGCGCCGCAGGAATATGGCTTAGTGAACAATCCGCTGGGCACGACGTGTTTCTCCCATGAGACGATGGCAAGCTTGCTCGAGCAGAATCACCATCACTGGCGGTACTACACGCCGGGAGTTGTGAAGACGCACACCTCAGGCAGCATCTGGACAGCACCGAACTGGATTCAGGAAATCTGTCAGCCGAACAGCACCTTCACGGCGTGTACGGGCACGGAGTGGCTCAACAATGTGGATATGGACCCAGCGGACGTATTGCGGGATTTACAGAACTGCAAATTGGCCGACATGGTGTGGGTGATTCCGAAGGGGCAAAACTCGGACCATCCGTCGGGTCGGGCGAGCGTGAGCAATGACGGCGGGCCAGCATGGGTGGCTAACGTGGTGAATGGGGTAAGTAGCAGCGGGTGCGTGGACGAGGTGAATGGGCAGGCCGTGCCTTACTGGGAAGATACGGCAATCGTCGTGACCTGGGATGATTGGGGAGGGTTTTACGATCACGTGTTGCCGCCGTTTTTGTCGGCGCCGAACCAGGGCCAAGGGGATTATCAACTGGGCTTTCGCGTCCCTCTGCTTTTTATATCGGCGTACACCAACCCGACCATTGACAATACGAATCGGTACGATTTCGGAAGCATTCTGCGGTTTGCTGAACACAACTTCGGGATGCAGGAAGGAGTGTTGGGATTTGCCGATCAGAGGGCGAGCACGGACCTTCGGGGCTTTTACAGTTTTTCCCACCCGCCGAAGAAGTTCCACATTCCGACGAACGTTCCCGCGTCGTTTTTCCTAAATGATATGCGACCGGCGGAGCCGCCGGATATTGATTGAGGCCTTCTGTTCAGTTCGTGAAGAGTCCGCGGCTTCGCGGTTGATCTGAGACCCGAGTATTTGCTTCGACCCTTTCGGGGCTTGTTCGTCTCATCTGCCGACGGCGTCCGCGCTTTCGACTCGGCTCAGGGCGACGGAGACCCTGATTGCAACAACAACAGCCAGGTTTTTGGCAATCCAAGAAAAGCGCATACTTGCGCGAGTGGAAAAACTGCTGACCGGGTTCTAAAGATCTGTTGGGCCGTCGTTTAGGGGGATCGCTTCGTGAGGCTTCGCCGTCCTTTAGCTGTGATCGGAGCAGTTTGCTGTCTAATCTTCCTCTCACTTGGTTTGAACTCTTGCGGTAGTAGCTCTCCATCGACCCCGGTTGCTGTACCGCCCCCAAGCTACAAGCTCACTGCTGCACCGCTAAACCCAGGTGCGGTCACTGCAGGAAATACAACCACTTCTATCATTGCTGTGACACCGGACAATGGCTATACCGGCATCGTCAGCCTTTCCTGCGGAAATATCAGCGGCGGCAGCCAAGTTCCCACGTGTTCTTTTAGTACAAATCCGGTAGTAGTTAACGGCACTGCCGCAGGCACTTCCACGCTGACCGTTTCGACTTCAGCCGACACTTCCGGTGGCAGCTACTCCCTAACTATCACTGCAAAAGATGCTAAGAGTCTATCTCCGAGTAACGGTGCCCAATCTCTGAACTTCACGACGGCGGTCGTTATCCAGCGCGTCGTGGTGATTTTTCAGGAGAACCGCACTCCTGACAATCTCTTTCAGGACCCTGTCTTGATAGCTAGAGGCGCTGATATTGCCAGGAGTGGGATGAACTCGCTCGGCCAGACGGTTCCGCTCAGCCCCATCGACCTTGGCACGGCAGGTTCTAATCCTCAAAATTACGACCTCAGCCATGCCCACTCTGCGTTTGTTGCGATGTACGACGGTGGCAAAATGGACGGCGCAGATCGAATCACTTGCGGTCCCACTGCTAACTGCCCACCCAACGCTCATCCCAACCCACAATTTATGTACGTCCTGCCGTCTGATGTTCAACCCTACTTCGCCCTGGCTGAGCAATACACCTTCGGCGACCGCATGTTTCAGACCAACGAGGGACCCAGCTTTCCCGCCCATCAGTTCATTATTTCGGGCACCTCCGCCCCAACTGCCACAAGTAACCTTTTCGCCGCCGAAAATACCAAATTGAGTCCCACTGGTTGCATCGCCCCCCTTACATCAAGCGTCGCGATGATTGACCCAACGGGGAGCGAGACCAACTTTCCGGCCGAGTACCCCTGCTTCGACCACCCAACACTCACCGACCTTCTCGATGCGAAAGGCGTGAGTTGGAAGTACTACGCTCCCAATGCCGGTTCCATCTGGACGGGACCTGACGCCATCGAGCATATCTGCCAGCAGCAGACCATTAACGGGACCCTCACTTGCACAGGCCCGGACTGGGTCAATAATGTTGTTATTCCTGAGTGGCGAGTCTTGGAAGACATCGCGAACGGCCAACTCGCGCAAGTGAGCTGGATTATTCCCGATGGGAAACGTTCCGATCACGCTGCAAGCAACAACGGTAGCGGACCCTCCTGGGTCGCTTCCATCGTCAATGCAATCGGCGAGAGCCAGTATTGGTCGAACACCGCCATCGTCATTACATGGGACGATTGGGGAGGCTGGTACGATCACGTCGCCCCGAAGGTCGTTAACGACGGCGTCAGCTGGGGATCAGGGTACGTTTACGGCTTTCGCGTACCACTGATTGTCGTCTCACCCTACGCCAAGGCCGCGTACATCTCGCACACTACTCACGACTTCGGTAGCATACTTAAGCTGATCGAGACGACCTTCAACCTGCCGTCACTCGGCTATGCCGACGCTGCCGCCGACGATCTTTCCGATTGCTTCAACCTCACGCAGTCGCCGCTTAGCTTCCAGAGCATCCCGGCGCCTCTCGACGCCACACATTTCATCCATGATAATAGTCCGCCGACCGACCCAGACGAAGACTAGGCGGCCGGCTACGGCTATGCGCCTTAAGGTAGTCACCTTGACTCTCGGATAGGGCCCATTCTTTTGCTTCCGACGTTGGCTCCGCAGTACCGCCGTCAGATGCGACTCATCGCGCCCCACGGCCCAGAAGAACAATCTTGATCGTTTGAAACACGATCCAGAAATCTAGGCCCACGGAAGCGTTCTTGATGTAGAAGAGGTCGTACTGTAGCTTCTCGCGAGCATCTTCCACCGTGTTGCCGTACTTGTATTGAACCTGAGCCCACCCGGTAATCCCAGGCCGCACTGTGTGACGCACACCGTAGTACGGGATGTCCTTGCTCAGTGACTCCACAAATTCCGGGCGCTCGGGGCGAGGCCCTACGAAGTGCATGTCTCCCTTGAGAACGCACACCAGCTGGGGAATCTCGTCCAGGCGCGAGGCGCGTAGGAATTTGCCCACCTTCGTAATCCGCGGATCATTGTCTGTGGCCCACGTGGCGCCAGTATCGGCCTCGGCATCCTGACGCATAGTGCGGAACTTGTGGCAATAGAAGACGACTCCTCCCCGCCCGACGCGCTTCTGGTGATAGAGAATTGGGCCCGGAGAGCTCAACTTTACGGCGAGGGCGACCAGCGGGAGAACGGGTAACGCAAAGATGAGACCGATCAGGGCAGCTGTAAAATTCAGGGCCCGCCGGATCAGGCGGTTGAAGGCGCTGAAACGAAAGCCTTCGGCGAAGATCAGCCAGCTCGGATACAGCTGGTCAACCTCGATTCTCCCGGTAATCTTCTCCAGCCACGATGTGGCTTCTTCCACCTTCACACCCTTTAAGCGCAGATCAAGCAATTCTTCTACTGGAAGTGTGCCGCGACGATCGGGCATGGCTACAATTACGCGATGCACGCCTCCTTCCTGGGCAAGCGAAGACAAGTGCGTCGCTACCGCCTCTCGCGTCAGTTCTCCTTCAACATTCCCCGTCCAGCCTACGACTTCGATCCCCTGTCCGCTTTGTTGCCGCAAACCGTTCAGCAGTCTCTGCGCGCGTGCTCCCGTTCCCAGTACGTATACTCTCTGGCGGAAATAGGGCTGATGCACAATCCACGAGTACGCGAAACGCCATAAGAAGAGTGTGAACATCAGGATGATGATTCCGGTCCGCAGCGATCCATTGCCGGGAAGGAACTGGGGAAACACAACTCCGACGGCGGAGAGACCGAGAGCGACAAAGCCCAGCACCAGTAAAATGCGGAAGATCTGGTCCCATTTGGCCCCTAGCATCGACGTGTCGTACAAGTCGAGCCAGTGAGAAATCAACAGCACGATTGCGGTCACACCCAGAATCTTCAGGTACCCGCCCTCCACGTTCAGCAGAAGCCACCAGTTCTCCTGGTTCTGAAGGGTGGTCGCCACGACGAACGACAACCAGACAATCAGGGCTTCTACCGCCAGCAGCACAAGAGCGCGAAGCGGGTAATACACTCGGAAGAGCCGGATCACTGAATTTCTCCCTAAGACTGGGTCGGGGGCACTTTCTTCTCGTACGACTCGTAGTAGTAGCGGGCGTATTCTGCTTCATCCCGGTCAGTCCCGTTCAGTACAACGCCCACCAGCATCTGGTCGGGGAATTCCATGCGGGCTTTGCGCGCCAC
Source organism: uncultured Acidobacteriota bacterium (assembly GCA_963836945.1). Classification (GTDB taxonomy): domain Bacteria; phylum Acidobacteriota; class Terriglobia; order Terriglobales; family Acidobacteriaceae; genus Sulfotelmatobacter. The sequence goes on along the minus strand of CAWILL010000006.1, from coordinate 134,052 downwards.
GTCGGAAGGCGTCGAGTTGGAACGCACGACCATCAGCACTCCGTCACACGCTTTGGCCAGTACGCTGGCGTCGGAAACCGGAATGGCCGGAGGTGAATCAATGATGATCCAGTCAAACACCGGTTCGACGCGCTGCAAGAGCACCTTCAACCTGCTGCTTGCAACCATCTCCGCCGGATCCTCAATGGACTCACCGGCCGCGATGAAGAACAGTCCCTCCATCGGCCCGCGTTGAATCACCGACGCTTCATCGGCCTTTCCCAATAGGTACTCTGCGAGGCCGGGACCCTTAGGCGCGCCCAGCATCTGGTGCAGGCGCGGTCCGCGCAAATCAGCATCGATGAGCAATGCCCGCCGGCCATGCTGCCGGACCATGACCTGCGCGAGATTTGCCGAAGTGAACGATTTGCCTTCCTTGGGAAGAGCGCTGGTTACCAGCAGCTTCTTGAGCGGCATCTTCTCCCGTATGTGATACAAACGGGACCTCAGCGTGCGGTATTCCTCGGTTCCCTTCGCACTGTCATTGCCGTTCATGAACAGCATGGTTTGCAGATCTGGATTCCACCCGGTCTGCGGACAACGGGCCAGCAGCGTTTCCAGGCTGAAGGGGCCGCCAAGCTCCGGCATCCCTAAATTTGGAGGAACCCGATTTACTTCGATGTCCTCATAACCCGGGACGTCAGCCACTGGAGTTGTCGCGTAGCTGGACGGAACTCTCTCCCCTTGGGTACTCGCCCGTTCTTGTTCAGCTTTCTTCAGCGCTTCATGAATTCGGCTCATAGGTTCCTTTCACAGGGGAGGTCTCTTTTTCTTCCTGACGTAACCGGTCGGCCAGAGTCGCCAGAGAACGCAACGCATCCACTAGGTCGAACTTGTTTCCATTGCTGCTGGGCGGCGGGGGCATCGTCATTGCACCCGACGAGGTGTTGTCGCCCAGATCGAAGTCCCGCGCTACCGCATCCACTACCCCGGGTTCAATCAGCTTCTGCTGATCCACGAATGCACTCACCAGGCAATGCTCGCAAAGCAGGTTGATGACGCGAGGAATGCCGGTCGAATACCGATGTATCGATACCAATGACTCCGGAGTGAAAATCTGTTGCCCATTTGAGCCGGCGATCCGCAATCTCTGCTGGACATACGCTTTGGTCTCGTCAAGAGTCAAAGGGTGGGTCTTTGCGCGGAGCGTTAGACGCTGCCGCAGCTGTCGGAGTTGTGGCTGCTTCAATTTTTGTTCCAGCTCAGGCTGGCCCACGAGCACAATCTGCAGCAGTTTCTCAGTGAATGTCTCCAGGTTCGTGAGCATGCGAATCTCTTCCAACACTTCATCGGAGAGGTTCTGCGCCTCATCCACGATGAGTACCGCTGTTTCTCCTGCCCGATAACGGTCGAGCAGCCAGTTATAGAGCCGCAGCAGGACTTGGCTCTTGGCGCGGGAATCGCATGGAATCCCGAAATCGGCCATCATGTAATCGAGGAACTGAGGCACGTTCAGCCGCGAATTGAAGATGAACGCGGTTGCCACCTGTTGCAGCCGCAACCACTCCAGAAGCTTGTTAATCAGAGTGGTCTTCCCTGTTCCCACTTCGCCAGTCAACAGCACGAAGCCTTTTCGGCTTTGTATGCCGTATGTCAGGCAGGCCAACGCTTCCTCCGTATGCCGCGTCAGAAACAGATAGCGCGGATCAGGATTGACGTTGAACGGGTTCGCTCGTAGTCCGTAAAACTCTTTGTACATGATATTTCCCGGAGGCGATGATGCTTACGCTCTCACCACCGCACTCCCATCCCCTGCCGCTTTCTTACGCTGCCAGAACTTCGACTTACCGTTTGTGTCCGCCGCCGTAACTCCCACCCAAGGCACGGCAATCAGAGTGGGCAGTTCGAGGACGGCTTCGGCATCACGCTCGTTGCGAATCGAGTTGTCCTTCAATTCGAGCAGAAGAGCGATTCCCGCGCCCACCGCAATCCCGGCGGCAAGCCCGCCCAGCGCGAAGAACAGCCGGTTAGGAAAGCTTGGGCTATCGGGAAGGTCGGCGGGGTTGAGTGGAAACATCCGTTCCCCCACGGCCTGGTTGTTCATCTTCACCGTCAGATCAGCCGAACTCTTCTTCGCCAGCAGGTCCTGGTACGTCTTTTGGGCGTTGTCATAGTCGCGGGTCAGCTGCTTGTACTGCTCTTCGACCGCGGGACTTAGGGAAATCCGCCCTTGATAGAGCGAGATTTCCTGCTGCAAGCGCTTCTGATCGCGGGTCGCGGCGCTGATGAGTTCTCCGTATTGGTGAAGCTGCAACCGCAACTGACGGATGTCGGGCGGTTCGGTCGCCGAGCCTTTCTCGTTGCTGTCCTGCGTACTGTCCGCGGAATCCTTATTGATTTCGGCCAACTTCTTTTTCACGCCGTCGATGTCAGCCTTGGTTTTGATTACATCGGGATGATCGTCGGTGTACTTCGACCTGAGTTGCAGTAGCTGTGATTGGAGATCGGAAAGCTGCTTCTGCAGGGTTTCAGGGTTGGTGGAATTTTGCGAACTCTTCCACCCTGCCAACTGCTGAGCGAGCATCGAATCGGTGTATGCCTTGTCCTGCTGCGCTCGGTTCAATGTTTGGGTATTCGACTCGAGTTGCGAGTTCAACCCAGTGAGGATCTTCAGGTTGCTCTCTTCGTCCCCGGGGAGTTGCCCCACGTACTGCTTCTTAAACTCCGCCAGCTTCGCATCCATGCCGTCGAGGTTGTTCTTGGCGTCTTCGATTCCGCGGTTCAACACTTCCGACGTACCGGCGGCCGCATCAGCAGTGTTTTTCGAGTTTTCATCCACCAACAGCGTGGTGAGTTCATTACAGATGAGTTGGGCCTCACGTGCGTTCGGAGCAGTGTATTTCACATAAAAACCGGGGAAGGGACTCGTATTCGGCTTCTTTCCTTTGCCCGGCGTGCCAATGCTTAGCAAATCGGACGGCACGGGCTCAACCGACATGTTCTCTCGTATCATGTCGATCATCGCGCCGACATCGGCTGGATTCTTCCCCGGGAAAACGCGCTGCACGAGGGGCCGCAGTTTGCTCTCGGCCAGGACCTGCTGCTGCAGCGTCGACACCCGAGCCGTCAGATCTCCGGAGACAACCGGCTGCACCATCGACTCGGGAATCTTCTGCCCCTCGATCAGGACCACGGACTGCGAGGTGTATTTGGCCGGGAAGGCGTATGAAATCAGAAATCCTGCCAAGGGCGCCAGCAGCGCAGGAATCAGGATAATTGTCGCCCGGCGGCGTAACATCGCCGTATAGTCCTGCATGGTTAATTCACGATTTGTAATCATTTCCTTAAGTCCAATCTGGCCGCCCTCGCGCCACTCGTAGCCGGCGGGTCCGGCCTGGAATCAGTCGATACGAATTGGCCGGGGCGTCCAATCCAATCCCAGCGTCACTATCTGTCGGTTCGAGATTCGATTGCAGGGGGCGCCGCTCACACAGAAAGAATGATCAAACGCCAACTCATTGAACTGGTAACTGACAAAGCCGTGCCATTGGCGACTGAAATAGCGGTGCAGTGCGGCGCCCGCGAAACCGGAATTGTAAGTCGTGGCGTCATTAGCGGGGCATGCGTTCTGCGGGTTCTGAAAACTGGTGCACCCCTGTATCTGCTGCGGTGATAGTGGTTGCAGGCGACTATTGCGTGAATATCCCAAATCTGTATTAAGGGTCCAGACGCGCGATAAGGGATGCTCGACATTAAAGCTCACCAGGTCGGTCTGTGCCCCCGCAAACACCCCCGCGCCGCTTGTCGTGAACCTCTCGTATCGCAAGTCCAAGTTATTCTTCGAAACGCGATAGCGCAGGCGAGCCTGGGCCGCGACACCAACCCGTCTGTTCCGAATCGTTACCGGCATCAGTGTGTCACCGAATACCCCGCAATACTGAGGCGGAACTGTGGGATCGCTGCAAACTTGGCTTTGCGTGTTGATCAGCACCAACTGAGGGCCCGCTCCCAGCATCAAGTCCAGCCTGCCGGAGATACGGTGTCCGTACATCCCCTGCACGACGTGCGTGTGAAACGCCGCACCGGCAACGCTGAAATCGAATCCCTGATATCCGTAGACAGCAGCGATCTGAGTATGGGGAGTCAGTATCCGGTTGTACCCGCCCTGGGCGGAGACTTGCGAACTCCCAATGAAAGATGCGCCACTAACGTCGTTTCCATAGAAGTGCGTGAACGCGTATCCTCCGGTGGCCGTTACTGCCGACTTCGGATTCAGGTTCTCAGACACCTCCGCCAGACTCACGTTCAGAATTTGCGGTGTCAGCCCGAAAGTTCCAAATCCACTTCCACCCTGAAAAGCACTGAGACCTGAAGTGCCCAAGCCGCCAATACCTACCGAACCGAGTGACCCGTAACCAGCTCCGAAATTACCTTCGGGAAGATAGCTGAAACTGTCGCGAAAAGAGATTTGTCCGCGTTTCCAGTGAATCTTCTGCTCCAGACCCAGCTGCTGCAACTGCCTCAGACCAATGCCCCCGATATTGTAGTAACCGACGCCGCCCATGTAATCGAGCGCCAGATCATAGTTGCTCCACAACCTTCTCAGTACCAGTGTTCCGAGGGCACGACTGATGGAACCAAACTTACTTCCGCCCAATGTATTCCCGGTATTGGTATCTGCAGACTCACTAACAGTCGCTCCCGGTTGCAGATAACTCAACGGAGCCACGTGTTCCTGTAGGGATGGCAGATCCAGCCCCGAAAGAGGCGGATTCTCGCTGATGGGCGGAGGCGCATCCTCCTGCCCGTAAGCCGGGACCGGTTGCTGCGGCGCCTGCGAGTCAGACGGCGGCGTCGCATTGTCCTGCGCCCAAACCGTACCGACCGCGAACATCATCATGCCTACAATTCCTATAACTTGGCGTCTGTTCATCAGAAGTTCCTTACGGGACCACAATCGTGTCACCCGGCTTCAACTCGATGTTCTGCTCCGGGTGATTACCCTTGACGACTTCCTTGTAGTTAAAGGGTATTTTCTGCTGTTTCCCGTGATCGATGCGAAGCAAGTAGATGGCTTTGGGATTGGCGAACTGCGTAAAGCCAGCTTGCGCCAATGCCTGCAGCACCGTCATGTGCGGCAGCAACGTCATTGGCCCGGTATGCAAAACCTCTCCCGTGGCAAAGACTCTTCGGCTGTTCATTCCAGTCACCACTACGGTGACCCGAGGATCCGCGATGTACTTCTTCAGCCGGTCGGTAATCTCGTCCCGTAATTGCAAAGGAGTCAGGCCTGACGCCGTGATGTCATTGAGCAGAGGCATTGAGATCTTGCCGTCGGGACGAACCGGCAGCGTCTCCGTGAGATCCGGCTCTTTCCATACCGAGATATGCAGAGTGTCGTCAGCCCCGATCACATAATCCGGCGCTACGTTGGACGCCTGCACCTCGTCGCCGGACTTGGCGCTGTTAGAGTTCTCAGACTTCGATGCAGTGGTCGCCGCCTGCTGCGTCTGGGACAGCATCGCGCTCGTGAAAAAACCCATCCACAGCAGCACTGCCAGATGGATCACTTTCTTCATAGACTCTCCATGCACTTACGACGCTCCGTAACCCTCAAATCCAATTTGTTTCAGCTTGTAGAGCAGCGCTTTGTAACTGATTTGGAGTTCCTCCGCCGCTCGCCGCCGATTCCATCTCGTACGCGTCAAGGCTCTGAGAATGAGTTCCTTCTCCGCCTCATGAGACGCCGCCTTCGCGGCAGCTTTCAATGACATCCTTCGACCATTGCGCGCCGACGGCGCCTTCTGCAGCAGAGCCCGCAGTCCGCCCATGGCCAACTGCTCATCACCGAGCGCTACCAAAATTCGTGCCGCTGCTTCCAATTCGTGCAGGTTCCCGGGCCATGAATAATCCTGAAAAAGGCGCCGGGTTTCTTTACTCAACGCCGGAATCGGGCGGCGGAATTCCTGGGCATATTTGGCGAGAAACTCCTCCGTCAGAATCGGAATGTCTTCCTTGCGCTGACGCAAAGGCGGTAGACGCAGGCACACTCCGCTAATGCGGTAATACAGGTCCTCACGCAAGCGTCGCGCTTTGACTTCGAGTTCCAGGTCCCGAGCGCTGCCGCAGATAAATCTCGCCTTGACGCTCTCGCTGTGATGGCCAGCCCGCTGCGAGAGCACGGTCTGCACGTAGGCCTGGCAATCCCCATTCAAATCCCCCAATTCCTCCAGGAAAATCGTGCCCGCAGACTCATGATCCTGGCCTGAAAACTGCTCGAGATCCTCAGGCTTGAGGGTGGAACACAGAAGTCTCCGAAAGGGTTGCCCGCTTCGCCGAGAGAGGTCATGAATGCGCTGCGCAGTGGCATGCTTGCCAGCACCGCGCTCAGCGAGCAGCAATACCGGCACATCGCTTTGCGCCAGTTCCCGGATAACCGCTTCCACGGGGCGCATGCTCGCGCTGGCACCTTCCACGAATTTTGTCACAACGCCGTCGATGGCCATTTCGCAGTTGACGGGAATCGGCCGATCGCCCCAACCCAGGGATGATTTGCCCATTTTTCCCCTTCCTGTGGTGTCACCAAGGTCGAACCCCAGTCGGCCGGTAGACAGAACAAGAGCAAGACACTCGCCGAACCTTCAGGCTGCCATGCCCCAGAGACAAGAATTGCAGTCATGCTTGTTTTTCAATAACTTACACTACAAAACGTATCTTCCAAAGGGGGATATTTCAGATCTTAGACTACCCTCACGCCTATACGCAGGGTAGCAACTGTGGGAAAAACTTTTCTCACTTGCACCAGCCTCGGCCTCGGCGCCAAGACCGCCCAGTCCCCAGATGTCCTTGCGGCATTTGCAGAATAAAGTCCTTCGAAGTTTCTGTGTCGTTACCGCTGTAATCAAGGGATCTGTTACCAAAGCGGCGGGACCATTCGCAATCTTACTAAGACTCGCCCAGGCGGAAAACTGAGGTTTCTTGACTGGGCTTAGTATCTCACGTCTCCGATTCTTGTCATCTGGACCAAAGGGCAATTTTTGCCACAAATCAACCTGGCAACGTCCTTCGCCACAGTTCCGAACTTGTCGGTCGCGACAGCGGTCTCCACCTCTCCAGGTATTGGCTGCACCTTCGTTGCGTTCGGCTCTTTGAAGGTTGGCCATTGCCGGGTGCTCATTGCCGGGTGCTCATTGCACAAACCTACCCTACTGGCTTATCCTGAGCTATCCCCCGACACTTGACATTTCCTGGATCGTGAGCACTGTCCTGCAATCCGACACCTCGAGTGTCCGCCGGGAGGCTGGCGCTCAGCGGGTGCTGCCCCTCTGGCAGCTCATCATCCTGTCTGGAGTCATTCTTTGGCTCTACCGGTCGATCCTGGTTCATCTGGTTGGGCAGTGGTGGCATGACCCCAATTTCTCCCATGGGTTTTTCGTACCGCTGTTTTCCGCTCTTATCATCTGGCAAGAGCGGCAAAACCTTGCCCAGCTTCCGCTGCGACCATCCTGGTCCGCATTGCCGATTGCGGCGCTGGCGATGTGCACCCTCGTAGTCGGCCAACTGGGAGCGGAGTTATTCCTTTCCCGCTCCTCGCTGTTGATCCTCCTCGCTGGCCTTATCGTTCTGTTCTGCGGATGGACGTACTTCCGAGCCTTGCTGTTCCCCTGGGCGTTTCTGATCCTGATGATCCCGATCCCAACGATCATCTTCAATCAGATCACTTTTCCTCTGCAATTGCTGGCTTCGCGAGTCTCTGGCCTGATATTGCCTCTGCTCGGAGTGCCGGTTTTGCGGGAGGGAAACGTCATTAATCTCCCAGCCATGGCGTTAGAAGTGGCTGAAGCCTGCAGCGGCATTCGGTCGCTGATGTCGCTGGTTACCCTCGCCATCATCTACGGATATCTAATGGAGAAACGGCTTTGGGTCCGGTGGGTGCTGGCTTTCGCCTCCGTCCCCATAGCGGTGGTGGCCAACAGCGTGCGCATCATCGGAACTGGATTGCTCGTCCAATATTGGGACCCGGAGAAGGCCGAAGGTTATTTCCACGCCTCCTGGGGATGGATTATTTTCGTCATTTCCCTGATGATGCTGTACGGCCTGCACAGCTTGATCAGTATGATTTTGGAGAAGGCCGGAGCAAAGAAATGAGCCGATCCATCGCGCGTTTTCTCCCTGTCGCTCTTCTGCTGATCATCACCGCGATCTTTCTGCAAGTTCGAACGCGCGGCGAGGTGTTCCCTCCGCGCCAGAAGCTGCAGTCGTTTCCGCAGCAACTGGGAAGCTGGGAGGGAAGCGATTTGGCCATTGATGGCGATACTCTTCAGGTGTTGGGCCCGGGGGATTTTCTCCTGCGGGTTTACCGCGACGAACAAACCCCGCGGCCGCCAGTAGATCTCTTTATCGCCTACTTTCCGAGCCAGCGCGCTGGGGACACCATCCATTCTCCCAAGAACTGTTTACCGGGAGCCGGCTGGGCGCCAGTGCAGTCCGCCCAAATGATGCTGTCTGTTCCCAACCACGCGCCCTTTCCGGTGAATCGTTATGTAATCGCGAAGGGCGATTCCCGACAGCTTGTTTTGTATTGGTACTGGGCACACGACCGTTGCGTGGCCAGCGAATATTGGGCAAAGTATTACCTGGTCGCCGACTCAATCCGGATGAATCGCAGTGACGGCTCTCTGGTAAGGCTGAAAACCGCCATTTCGCCGGGCGAGAGTGTGGACGCTGCCATGCAGCGGCTGCTCCCGTTCGCCGATCGCATTCTCCCCCAATTGGACAACTACATTCCGCGCTAAGAAGACCCCTGATGTCTCGATTTGGTCAACCGCCTGTGACTCCGGTAATTCCTCCGTCCGGTTCCTCTACAGTAAGATCGATGTATTACCAAAACCAGATGTTTCGTCATTGCCCTGTATCCCTCATCGGAGAAACAACATGAGTCGCCCCACCACTGTGCGCCTGCTAATCCTGAGTTCTTTTTTGCTTGCCCTGTTAACCGGGTGCTCGCGCGACCCGAATGTTCGCAAGCAGAAGTTCTTTGATAGTGGGGAAAAATACTTCGCTGGGGGCAAGTACCGCGAGGCTGCGATCCAATATGCCAACGCCGCGCAGATCGATAATCGGTTCGCTGAAGCGCACTACAAGCTCAGCCAGGCATACTTGAAGCTCGGTGACAGCAATCGCGCCTTTCAGGAACTGAACCGCACCGTGGATCTCACACCCGACAACTATCGCGCCCATACTGATCTGGCGAACATGCTGGTAACCGTGCGCAATCCTGATGGTTCCCCTTCTTCCGATGCGTTCAAGCAAGCCAAAACCCACCTCGATTTGCTGCGCGACAAGCAACCGAACAATCCCGAAACCCACGAGGCTTGGGCTAATTATTACGCTGCCCAGAACAATCTCACGGCAGCCGTACAGGAAGTCCAACAGACCATCGCCCTCGATCCCAGTCGTTCGGAGTCTTACCTTCTGCTGGCCTTGCTGCAGCTTCGCTCGAATATGACCGATCAAGCAGAAGCGAGTTTCAAGAAAGCTGTTCTAGCCGATCCCAAGGCCATGAATGCTCAGCTGGCTCTCGGCGGCTTTTACCAGTCCCACAATCGTCTGCCGGAGGCCGAACAGCAGTTCAAGCACGCCATCGACATCAATGCCAAGGATTCGTCGCCTCGTGCCGCCTTCGTTCGCCTTTTAATGCAGGAGGGTAAAAGAGACGAAGCGGAGTCCTTCCTTCGCCAGACCAAGAAGGACCTTCCGGATAATCCTGAAGGCTATCGCATGCTGGGCGATTATTACTTCGCAATCGGAGATCTCGACAAAGCAGTGGTCGAGTATGGATCTTTGCACAGTGACCATCCGAAGGATATTCTCGCCAAAAAGAACTACATTCAGCTTCTCATTCTCAAGAACCGGGTCGATGAAGCTGCAAAGCTGAACAATGAAATTCTGAAATCGACACCCCATGACGTGGATGCACTCGTCTTCAAAGGTGAGATTCAACTTCGACAGAACGATGCCGCAGGAGCGGTCGAATCTCTTCAGTCCGCATTGAAGAACGACTCGAACAGCGCCGTTGCTCACTATCAGTTGGGCTTAGCCTATGAACAGCAGCGCGACGTGCACCGCGCCGAACCGGAGTGGCGCGAAGCTGTCCGTATCAAGCCTGACATGACCGAGGCCCAACGCAAGATCGCCGGCCTTGAGATCAGCCGTGGCGAGGTTGATGCCGTTACCCAAACAGCGGAACAGATTATTCAGGCGCAACCCTACTCCCCGGATGGTTTCCTGATTCGGAGCCTAGCTGAACTCGCGCGTCAAAGGTATGTCGCTGCTGAAAAGGATGCAGAGGAGGCGAGGAACAGAGCGCCGGAGAGCTTCGCGCCTTATTTCCAGCTTGGCAACATACAGCTCTCCCAGAAGCATTTCCCAGAAGCTGAACAGTTCTATCAGCAAGCCTTGGACAAGGACCCGTCGTCTCCCGATTCGCTGAGTGGATTGATGAATACCTACGTCGCGCAGAAGCAATACGACAAGGCCATCGCTGCCGCCAATACACAGATCGCCAAATCCCCCAACACAAGCAACTTCTACGATCTGCTTGGAACCGCGCTTTTCGATGGCAAGAAGGACTATGCAGGAGCTGAAGCTGCGCTGCGGAAGGCAATCGCTCTCGACAAGAACAATGTCGATGCTCTCGAGAAACTCGGCAAGGTGCAAATCCAGGAAGGATCGGTTGACCAGGGACTCGCCACGTACCTGCAAGCCGCTAAAGATAATCCAAACGCAGTAGGCTTTTACATTCTGGCGGGCGAACTCTACGAAACCAAACAAAACTGGGACCAGGCGAGGGCCATGTACCAGCAGGCGCTCAGCGTTTCACCGGATCATCCTGTGGCTTCCAACAATCTCGCATACGTACTTCTCCAGCAGGGTGGCAATGTAGACGTCGCCATGGGCATGGCGCAGACTGCGCGCCGCGGCATGCCGGATTCACCCAATGCTGCTGACACGCTGGGTTGGGCCTATTACCGGAAAGGAATTTATCAGTCTGCGATCAGCCAGTTCCAGGAAGCTCTACGCCTGAACCAAAGAGCCGGCGCCCCCGACGACTCCGTGCTGCACTACCATCTCGGCCTCGCCTACCAGAAAGCCAATCAGCCGTCACTCGCGCGGCAGCAGTTGGAGAAAGCTGTGAAGCTTAAACCCGATTATGCCGACGCCCGCAAGGCGCTGTCGGAGCTGCGCAGTTAAGCGAAGAGCACTGCAAATACTCTCTGGGTACCAAACAAAAAACCCGCCGCAAGGCGGGGTTTTTGCATGAACTGCTTCCTTACGCCTTCAACTTGCGACGGATCATTCCCCCCATGGCAATCAGCCCGGTTCCGAGCAGGCTCAGAGAACCTGGCTCCGGAACGACAACGTTCATGTTCGTGTCGCCACTGGAGATCTTGGTGCATCCGTTAAAGAAGCCCTTGCCGGTGTTGACGGTCAACTGAACAGTCACACCGACAGCCGAGTAACCTGACCCAGTTCCCGAAAGGGCTCCAGTTAACGTGTAGTTGTGAGTCCCATTGGAGAGAGTCATCATAGTCCAGGTCACAGGACCAGAAAACGTTCCCGTGAACAGCGTTCCATTGGGAATTCCATTGCTGCCGTTTCCGGTAATGGTGAACCAGCCGCCCGAAGCGAAAGTGCCGCCGTTTTGCAGCGACCCACCCGACAAGGCTCCTGTTTCAAAGCTCACGCTACCCAGGTTGGAACCTGTGATGAGCCCCCCACTTCCGTTGACGCCAAACAACACCGACCCGCTCAGCGCGAGTCCGCTGTTCGAGCCCGATAGAGTGCCGCCACTGTTGCTGTAGTCGATGCTGCTGCCGGCAAAAACTGCCGTAGGCAGGGCCAGTGCCAGGACAGCAAGCAGAACTAGTTTCTTCATTTTTTCTCCTAGGAGTTACAAGTGGGTCGAAAATGACCCGTGGATTGCACCCTTCGAGGGAGAGTGAAAGGCGCAAGAAGGGATGTGCACCCCGGATTCCAAACAGAAAACCAGCTAAACTATTGCAACTGAGGCACTTAAGCACCATATTAGGCTTTTACCTTAGAGAGAAGTGAAAATCTCTGCGCACCAAAAATCGACGGCCGCGAATTTTCCCATGTGCAACTTTTTTGTCCGGCCGCTGGAGTGTGATGTGACACCGTGCTGCTCGTCGCGGAATTGGTTGGAGATGCCGAACATCGTCCGCCGAAAAACAAACTTGCAGCCTGGAATGAAAATCAGAGAACGGTTAGACCGGAGTTCTCAGTTCTAATGAATTTCAACGTTTGAGAATCTTTCTCCCGGATTGTGCCGAAGCGACTTGGTGATCGGTTGGCTTAAGACAGTTGGCGCTGGAATTAGTCGGCGGCGATCTCTTTTTCCGGCGGTGCCTGCGGCGGTTTCGGCGAACGGTTCGACGGGAGGCCCGCGTCCCGAATCTTATACAACAACGCGCGATAACTGATGCTTAGAGCCCGCGCTGCTTGCTTGCGGTTCCAGTGATGATTCTGGAGAACTTTCAGAATGACCTTGCGCTCCAGTTCGCGCACGGCCTGGCGAGTCAGGTTCTTGAGAGAGATCTGCCCATCCACTGGAATTTCAGTATTGAAGAAATCGTTGTTGCGCGGCGCCAGATCAGCGGAGATCACTTCCTCGTTGCCCAGGATCACGTACCGCTTGATCAGATTCTCCAGTTCGCGGATGTTGCCCGGCCAGTGATACTTCCGCAGCGTGGTCATCATCTCGACAGAGAGAGGCTTTGCGCGGCAGTTGTATTTCCGGTTGTGATACTCAAGAAAATATTCCGCTAATTGCGGAATGTCCGAGGCTCTCTCGCGCAGCGGAGGCAGATGAAGATTCACAACATTGATGCGGTAGAACAGATCGGAACGGAACGTGCCGTTCTCGATTTCCTGTTCAAGCTTGCGATTGGTCGCGCAAACCACACGCACTTCGACTTTCTTGTCTTCCTGCGCACCGATCCGGCAGAACTGCCCATCTTGCAAAAGCTGCAGCAACTTCGACTGCAGCGACATATCCAGCTCAGAGATTTCGTCCAGGAATAGCGTGCCGCGGTGCGCCATCTCGACGCGGCCCGGCTTGACTCCGTAGGCTCCGGTGAATGCTCCTTTTTCGTACCCGAATAGCTCGCTTTCGAGCAGGGTTCCGGGAATCGCCGGACAATTTACCTTCACCCACGGTCCGGTTCGCCAAGGCGAGGCCGCGTGGATCATGCGGGCAATGATGTCTTTGCCCGTCCCGCTTTCGCCTTGAATCAACACAGGAACGTTCGCGCCCGCGAGTTTGTTAAGGCGGTCGCGTACCGCATTCATGCCCTCAGTGCGCCCAAAGACGATCGTTTCGGGCGGCATCTCCCCCAAAGGCTGGACAAGTGTATTGACGCTGTTGCTGGTCATGGTGGGTAATTACCAATCGGGGGGAGAGGCATTCATTCCTGCATCTAGAGAGCCAAAGATGGCAGCCTCCGGGAAAACTAAGAAATGGAGACTATCTACTTGAAAAGTATAAATTTACTGGTGAAACACAACAGGGCACCCCGGTAACCAAGAATTGGTTGCCAGAGTAACACTTTCTAGTCACCTATGCGCAAATATTTTCACAGTTTTGAGAGGAGTTTCCTTCGGCGAGCGGATGGCTTTTCAGACAGTGGCAGGGGACGCACAAACTTCAGGCCGAGAAGATAGTATCCATCCGCAGGGGTGGTACGGAGTGTTCTGGCGTTCAAGGTCCGAGCGGCTCGTGGCAACAATGCCATGGCAGCGACCGGGGCGCTGGGGATCTCCAACCGAACCTGCGCTACAGCAGGCAGAGTGCGGCGAATCGCAACCAGCATCCCGCCAGCGCTCACGTTCAGCGAGGTAGCAAACTCGAGAAATTCTTTGCCCTTTCCGTCTCGACTGCGCACAAAAACGGGAATCGCCAGCGGCAACCGGGCCCACTTCCGCCGCTCACTTCGGGATCTCGCCCCGTTCATGCAGACCTCTCCATAAGCGCCCCTCCCCAGGCTTCAAACTGCACCTCGGGTGCCAAATCCTACCAGAACACCCAATGCCTTCCACTCAAAACCGGTATCCCAGCCCAACAACGACGGCCCAACCCTAAGAGAGCGGACGATTCCGGGCGTTGCATTCGTAATTTGTTCGCTCCGCTCGGATACAGTCACCTGGGAAGTAATCCCGCGGAAGTGCAAGCTTTTGCTACACTTGGGTAATTCCGCTGCATTTTTCGTTGACAAGGGATTACTGCGTACCGTACGCTTCATTTACCGACACTCCGTGTTGACAAGTTTGAGTGCGGTTTTTCCTCTCCCCGTGTCAACCTTGTGGTAACTCTCATGACCTCTGCCCAGAAGAACACGTGTGTTTCGGATGCGGCAATCGCTGAGCCGACGCCGCCGACCGTTCGAACCGACGCAGATGTCCCCACTCCCGAGAACCTGCTGCAGGAATACAAAGAGTTGCACCAACGCCATCAACGCACCACCAATGCTCTTGCCTCAGCAGCGCACGATCTCAAGACGCCTTTGTCCATCCTGAACGGTTACGTCGAGCTCCTGCACAGCGAGAAGCTCGGCCCTCTCAGCGATCGACAACGCGAAGTCCTGCAGGATATGCGAGACAGCGGCAAGCGCCTGCAGCAATTCATTCAAGATTTCCTGACTTACAGCGCACTCGAAACTGGCGGCTTGCGCATGCAGTTCGACATGGGCAACATCAACGACTGCCTGTCGGGAGTTTGCCGCCTCTGGTCGAACCGATTTCAGCAAAAAGGAATCGCGCTTTACTTCCTGGCTAACGACAAGGTCCCGCAATTCCCTTTCGACGCTCCCAAGCTGGAGCGCATCATATCGAACCTGCTTGAGAATTCTTTCAAGTTCACGCTGCAAGCAGGAACGGTATGGCTGCACGCCGAGCCTTACATGTGGGAACGCCGCGCGGCGTCGGTGCCCTCGGCCTCGGAGCGGCGGCGTCAGAATGTCAGCCATCCGAACTCGGTCAAGGTGAGCGTGTCCGATACAGGGCCTGGCATTCCGGCAGAGTTTCACTTGGAAGTCTTCGACGACTTTTTTCGCCTCCCCGGCAACGAAAGCCAGGAAGGCATGGGATTAGGCTTGGCGATCGCGCGCAGACTGGTACAAGGCATGGGAGGTAAAATATGGGTCGAAAGCGATCCAGGCGCAGGTTGCAAGTTTTCGTTTCTGATTCCCTATAAACCGGCAGCTGCCGTCGCCAGCAAAGGAAAACATCGATGAAACACACCGCCAAGATCCTTCTGGTGGACGACGAACCCGGCATGCTGCGGTACATCAAAACGCTGCTGGAAGTCGACAACTACAAAGTCGAAACCGCGACCACCGGCGAAGAAGCTCTGCAGAAAATCGAGAAAGGACTCGAGCCCGATCTCGTGTTGCTTGATGTCCTCATGCCCGGCATCGACGGCCTGCAGACTCTTGAGCAACTGCGGCAGAAACAGCCGTCGACCAAGGTTGTCATGCTGTCTTGCGTGAACGATACGCGCAAGGTCGTCCAGGCAATGAAACTCGGCGCCCAGGATTATCTCACCAAGCCATTTCAGAAGGCAGAGTTGGATGCCGTCATCGATCTTAGCCTTGGCCAAGGCAAGCAGACGTTCAGCGGCGAAGTCGAGGAACTTGCGGATGACGTATTCTTTATCGCCGCCAGCCCCGCCATGCGTAAGATTCGGTCCCAGGCAGCGCTGGTGGCCAATGTTGACATCCCAGTACTATTGCTGGGTGAGAGCGGGACTGGAAAAGAAGTTCTCGCGCGCCTGATTCACAAGCTCTCACCCCGCGCGCATCGCACATTCCTGAAAGTAAATTGCGCCGCTGTTCCCGCTGACCTGCTGGAAAGCGAATTGTTCGGATACGAGCCCGGCGCTTTCACCGGAGCCACCCACGCCAAGCCCGGCAAGTTCGAACTCTGCAACAAGGGCACGATCTTACTCGACGAAATCGGCGAGATGCCGCCGCTTCTGCAGGCCAAGCTGCTCCACGTTCTGCAGGACCAGCAGTTCTCGCGACTCGGCAGCCGCTCCGTCATAAAAGTCGACGTGCGCATTCTGGCGGCGACGAACATCAACATCCCCGAAGCGCTCGCTACCAAGCGGCTGCGCGAAGATCTCTACTATCGGCTTAACGCCTTCACCCTCAGCTTGCCGCCATTGCGAGATCGCCGGGAAGAAATTCCGATCCTTCTCAAACACTCAATGACTCGCATGGCTGAACGCTATGCGCGGCCTCCGTTGCCGCTTTCGCCGAATTTACTGCAGGCCTGCCACAATCATTCCTGGCCCGGCAACTTGCGCGAACTGAATAATTTCCTGAAGCGCTACCTGATTTTGGGAGATGAAAGCCTCGCCGTCTCCGAACTTCTGCCGCGCAATGATGGCACCGGAGGAACTCCCGGCGAATCTTCCCGGACGAATGATTCCGGAGGGTTGAAGTCGCTTGCCCGCTCGGCGAAGGATGAGGCCGAAGCCCTCGCCATCACTCGCGCCCTGGAACAAACCAATTGGAATCGCAAACAGGCCGCCGCCATTCTACAAATCAGCTACAAGGCCCTGCTCTACAAGATCCGCCAATATGGCATCGCCGAGGCTCGAGGTCACCACAAACTCTCGGCCGGAGCTTAGTCTCTGCGCTTTCGCACAAAAGCCCACGCTCGGTGCGTGGGCTTTTTCGTTCGTCGATAATTCGCAGTTTACGATTCGCAGTTTACGGGACAGTGAGCCCAATCGTCTGCGTCTTGGAATTAGTTCCCGCCGCAGACGTCACCGTGATAGTGTAATTGCCCGCCGGGGTGCCGCTAACTGGGGGCTGCGTCTTGCTGCTGCTGCACGCCGGGACGAGCAATAGCAGGGCAAACAAAGTGCACAGCATCAGGATCCCAAAGATCCTCCTCTGCTGACGATTACCTCCTACACCCACAAGTGCGATCCCGGGAATGATGAGCCAGAACGCGTAGAAACGTCGCGTGAAGATGCTCGCTGCCGGCGTTATGACCGGGCGAGGAGTTGTATGCACGGTAAGCGTCACGGAGGTTCCACTCGTACTGGTCAAACTCACCGGGCTGGTGCTGGGACTGCAGTTTGAGGCGGCAGGAAGTCCCGAGCACGAAATCGTAATGCTCGATGTGTACAACGGACGCGGAGTCAATAGCACCGTGTAATTCGCCGGCGCTCCAGCTACGGGGATAGCCTGATTGCTTGGAGTGACTGACATGCTGAAGTCTGTCATCTGCGCCGAGACCGATGTCTGCGCCAGCACAATGTTGCCCGGGGCCATGGCTTGGACCGTTCCTCCGTTGAAGAACACGGGTGAAGTCCCACTGCTGTTTGCCGTAGGGGTCGCGGTGAGTGTAAGCGTCGCAGTCGATCCAGACTGCAGCGAAATCGGTCCACAGCTGATGCTCGGGTTTGTAGAACCGCTCCCGCTGCAAACGCCCGCTCCGTTCAGGTTGCCGGAAACGTTCGTGAGTTGCACTCCCGTTGCGGAAAGGCTCATGTCCGCGGTGATCACGATGTTGCTGGCCAGGTCGGGCCCATTATTCGTCACCGTATAGGTGAACGTCGCGGGGGCTCCGGCACTGATGTATTGCTGGTTTGTCCCCAGGCTGAGCTGTCCCTGAATGGACAGGCTTACCGCCGTTCCGAACTGCGTCACGAACGAGTCGTATCCGCCGCCATTGTTCAATTGCAGCGGTTTGGAAACCTGCAAGTCGGTTGAATTTGTTTCCCCCGCCAGATAGGTATTCTGGTTCACGTCGAGCGCGATGCCCGTGCCCGCGTCAATGCCCGTCCCGCCAAAATAGCTGGCCCACGAGGCTGTGGTCGTCTGACCCACGATCGCTCCAGTATTCAACCGGGCAATGAACGCATCCTGCGTCCCATTCAGATTGCTCTGAATCGAGTTCGGATTAGGAAACACGGGGAACGTGCCATCACAGGCGCAGGCAGGCGATTGCGTCGAACCCGTAATCATCGCGCCACTGTTGGTGTCCACCGTGATCGCGAGGCCCTCCTCGTCGTTGGCCCCCCCCAGGTACGAGAAGTAGTTAAGGGCGACATTCGTGGCAGGGGTAGTCGTGCTGGGATTGCTCAGCCGCGCCACAAAGGCGTCGTTTGGCGCTGGGTTGGCCGGGGGCGTGCAGGTCACGGTGGTCGTCGTGGTGCGAGGCAAGTTATCCAGGCACTTCTGATACGGTGCGAAGCTAATGACAGCGCCCGTATTGACGAAATCGGGAGAGTTTGTTGTCCCCACGACGTATACATTCGCCGCACCAGAGTCGATGGCAACACCCGGACTGGAATCGGTCTGACTGCCTCCCAGATACGTCGACCAGATCAACTGCTGTCCCTGCGGTGCGTTGGGATTCAACTTCGCCACGAAGGCATCCGAAGCCGTCGGGTTCGTGGTATTCGCGCAGGATTGAGGACTGACAATGTTCGTCGCCGGAGGAGAATCCAAACAGGGCTGGTAGGCATTGAGGATCGGGAAGTCAGTTACACTGCATCCGGAGCATCCCGAATACGTGAAGTTCGTCGTGCCCGTGAAATAGACATTCAGATTTGTGTCGACGGCGATTCCCCCGCCATCCGCGACCAGCGTCCCGTTGAATGTTCCTCCGCCGAAGTAGGTCGAGTAAAAAATGCTGGCAGTGCCCGGCGCGTTTGTGTCTACTCTGGTCACGAAAAATTGCTTCTGTGTCGGTGCGTTCGAGGTGCTCTGAAATGGCAGGCGCTGGGGCAAATTGGTGGCGGGGAATTGGTCCAGCACCGACGTTTCGACCGAAGTAGTCGTTCCCGTCACGTACAGATTACCTGCCGGATCGATCGTCATCCCACTCGCGATGTCGGTTCCATTTCCCGAAAGGTAGGAAGAATAATCGAGCGCGGTGAAATCGAAATTGAGTTTCGTTACGAACACGTGCGTGCCGGCGCTGGCCGGAGTGGCCTGATACGCATTCGTGGCGCTTGTCGGAAAATTACCCGAGGTGGTTGTACCCGCAACGTACGGATTCTCCCCGCCATCAACCCCGATTCCTACCGGATAGTCGTTGCCGCTGCCGCCAAGGTAGGTCAAATCCAGGAGTTTCGCGACTTGCGAACCCAACGGCGGCTGAATCTTGGCCACATAAACGTTCTCCGCACCATGCAACGTAGTCTGCACTGCGCCGGTGGGAACCGGAAGGTTCGGAGAAGTGGTAGACCCGGCGAGATAGATATTCAAGCTGCCGTCGACGGCTACGGAAGTGTTGTGCTCGTCGCCACTGCCGCCAAAATACGTCGAGAAGTTCAGGATAGGATCGATGATCAGTTCTCTCGAATGGTCGTACGCTCCGATGGCGAAACCCACTCGATTCACAGCCCGCAGTACGAATGTCCCCTCAACCGTTTGTTTTCGCCCATCGATCTCCTGATATACGCTCGGCGCATCGAGGCGAACGTTTCCATTTTGTCCCCGGATCACCAGGGATCCGTCGTTCAGTTCGAGCTTCTCTGCCCCGCTGAATTCGAGTTCCGCTCGGGATGGGTCACCGCTCGGCGACACCTGGAAGTCATACTCCAGATGCCCTTGGTTCCCGTAAAAGACCAGATTGATGCCGGGATAGACATTCTCGTAACGCACCCGCGCGAACTGTGGAACACCAGTCCGCCACTTCGCGGGGTTATTTCCGATGAAGTAATTGCTCTTCCCTGGCAGTGGGTCAAAGGCACTCAGGCTCACGTTAGGGCTCGCCCCTGCGAGTTTCATCCCAAGGGTCTGGACCCGGCTTTCCGAAGGGGATGAAGACGAAGTTGAGCGGGTTTTTGTAACCAGACTCAGAATGGCCCCTTCATTTCCCAGAACCATGCTGTACCCAGAACCATGGGTCACGAACCTGGCGCGGGAGTCGGTGGGTTCCAAATTACCTTGTCCGACATTCGGCTCGAAGATAAGCGGCAGCCCAGCCAGGATGGAACGCGCTTGAGCTTGCTCCTGCACGCTGGGCTCTACTCCAATAGCGGAAGCGCCAGCGGTTTTAGCTTGATTGTGAACGTTCTTGCCAAAGCGGGTTCCCCACCCGAGAACAGCGCATCCGGTCCCGAGCAATACCAATCCGGCCACCAGATTGCGAACCTTTACCACGGATGTGCCCCACCAACGGCGATCTACGTTCACGCGTTCCTCCGATGCAATCAGATCAGTTCTTGCGCTCAAGTCGCTTTCGTCCAGATCGTTTTGACAAACCAGTGGTGAGATGAGGGATGCACTATCTATGCAGAGCCGCGCGCCGGCACATATCCCCGAGCGAGCTTCGCCCTTAGCTGCTGATCACTGGAACTAGCGGAAAAAATTAAGTAACTACTTAAACATCTGACGGATAGGCAAGTCAAGCCGACTCCTCAGTCCGGCCCCATACGGGGCTCGGAAAGCCTTCCAGGAGAACCAAACACCAAACCAAATTGCGTACAGCCCGCTGACATGACACACCACGCCGAACCTCGTCTCCCCCAAGATTCGTCAGATGCAGTGGCTGGGCGGGAAAGATGCCGGACGGCGAGTGCAAATAATGGACAGATACATTCCCCGCCTGAAAAAATCTGCCCTGACTTTGGCGATATTCTGCAAGTGATTGCAATCCTCAATGGTGCGTCGAAAGGTGCACTGCGCCGAAGAGGTTGAGTCCATTCGGCAAACCTGCGTATTCACAATCCAGATTTGGCAGCACGATTGCACCTATAGCCAATGAACCCTGCATTTTCACCTCCTCCCCCCGGCTCACGGAGGTCTCTGTACCGACCTTCTGGCAAGATTTACCGAGTTAGTTCCGAACCGCATTTTGCTGTTGCAAATGGCTGACAATTCTATAAATTGAGGGCTGCACTCGTGCTCTCAAGTTTTCTCGGATGTTGCTGTCTGCCATGTGCTGCATCACGAACGACTCGCAGTTAGGCGGGCAATGCAAGCAAATTCACAGGAACGGCGGGCAATGCGGCGCTTTGACATGCGCCTGCCTGCGATCGTCCGCGTGGACGGCACCAATGAGTTTCACACCGAAACCCTCAATGTCAGCGCCCGCGGCGTCTTCTTTTATCTCGACCGCCCGGTAGTCGCTGGAACCAGGGCCGAGGTCACACTTACCTTTCCTCCCCACGTCACCCTGACCGATGCGGTACGCGTCCGCTTCTCTGCCCGCGTGATTCGCGTCGAAAGCCCACTTCCCTCCGCCCGCATCGGCGTCGCTGCCATGATCGAAGACTACGAATTCCTCCGCACCACCGGCAGCACTGATTTCCTCTCAGCCCTGCAGACCGGGTTGAAGAGCGCGAACTGATCCGACTCCTGCGTCTGCCGCTCCTCGGACTGTCTGTTAAAATCGCTAGCCGTCGCGCACCGGTAAACGAACGAAGGAACCTTGCTCCGGCGCAATCCTTCGTCTCCCTTCGTTTCCTTTGTGGTTCAAGCCTTACACTGGCCTCTCGCTATGAAACTCTCGGTCGTGATGCCCGTTTTTAACGAACAGGCCACCCTGCGCCGCGTGGTCGAGCGCGTCATGTCGGTCGGCCTGGAACTCGAAGTACTTTGCGTCGACGACGGTTCAAGCGATGGCTCACGCGAAATCCTGGCCGAACTGGAGAAGCAGTGGCCCCAGATGCGCGTCTTTTTGCAGCCCCACAACATGGGAAAAGGAGCGGCCCTGCGTCGTGGGATTCAGGAAGCCACTGGCGATTACGTCATCATTCAGGATGCCGACCTCGAATACGACCCCAACGACTACGGCCGCCTGCTTGAACCGCTCGAGAGCGGACAGGCCGACGTGGTTTACGGCTCGCGCTTCGTCGGCGCCGGCCCCCATCGCGTTTTGTACTTTTGGCACTCCGTCGGAAACTCGTTTCTAACGCTGCTTTCCAACATGATCACTAACCTCAACATGACCGACATGGAGACTTGCTACAAAGTCTTCCGCCGCGAGGTCATTCAGTCGATCCCGCTTGAGGAAAACCGTTTCGGATTCGAGCCGGAAGTGACCGTGAAGATTGCCAAGCGCAATCTGCGAGTTTATGAGGTCGGCATCAGCTATTGGGGACGCACCTACGCGGAAGGCAAGAAAATCGGCTGGAGGGATGGCGTCCGTGCGCTCTGGTGCCTGATCAAGTACGCGGTCAAGGAACCACAGTCCAGAGTCTCGTAGTCGTAAATCGCAGCCTTGGCACTTTTGTCATTCCGACCAAAGGCAGGAATCTGCTTCTGGCCGGCACCCGTTGCGCTGCAGACGACAGCAGATTCCTCAACGGCTTAACGCCGTTTCGGAATGACAAGAACTTCAGGAAAGCGTGAGATGTGGCATCCCCCAAGGGAAGCAACCCGGTTTCATAGCAGTCCAGGCCGCTACTTCCCTTTGCCCAACTCGCGAAGCTGCTGCCGCAGCCGGCTGAATCTACGCACGAGAGTACCGATATAGAAGAGGTGAATCGCCCAGGTCGCAATATAAGCGGCGAATAGAAATTTGACAGCGTTCATCGGGCACTCCTGCTCAACGGAAGGCTTGCCTTCTCCGAATCTTCGGCGCCAGCCAGGGACTCCATCGCGTGTGCCTGTTCAACCTCTCGCTTCAACAACTCCAACCGGAAGCGCGACCAGCACACGAGAAATCCGAACAACAAAAATGCTCCCCAGCTAAACAGAAGCACGTGCAGCATCCGGGGATCCATCGAACCTCCGCCGCCAATCACTGGCTGCGGATGCTGTGTCCGGAAAAACCAGATCGAGAGGTAAACCAGGGGTACATCCAGCGCGCCAAATACCGCTAGCGCCGCGGCCAGCATCTGCGTCTGCGCGCTGTTCGAGAACCGCCGCAGCACCAGATAGCTCACGTAAATCAACCACAACACCAGCGTTGACGTGAGGCGAATGTCCCCGGGCGCCCACCAGATTCCCCATACTGGCCGTGCCCACAGCGGCCCGGTGATCAAAACGATGGTGCAGAAAACTACTCCTACCTCCGCGCTCGTAACCGCCAGCACATCCAGACGGTCGCCGGGAAACAACTTGCCCACCAAAAAGTACAATGCTGGAATCAACACAATCGTAGTCGCTACTGCGCTCGGCTCCATCCCGGGCGGAATCAATCGCCGCACCGGAGGAAGAAATGGCGCGATGAGACCCACTACGCCGATTCCAATCGCAACCCACTTTGCCGCATTCTCAGTAGATGCCTTTGACCGCGTCAGATATCGAATCGACGCCACGAAATTGATGAAGAACAAAAGAAACGCGGTCCATGCCGACGGCACGTGGTAGTAAATGATGCGGTAGACTTCGCCCTGCAAGGCATCTGTGGGCGCAACTACCAATGCCAGGTAGAGTGCATAGCCCAGCAGCACCACGGTCACGATCGACAGGATTGGGAAGATCTTTTTCATTCTGCGTGCAGGATCGTTCCGAACAAGGCCAGACTAGCCGTAGTAAACACCACATCGTAGGTCAGAAGCAACACGATATAGAAGTGCGCGGAATTCTCCCCGGTAAGAACTGCGGTGGTTCCTGCGACCATGCCCAGTACCGCGGGAATCGAAATCGGAAACAGTAGTAAGGGCAGCATGATCTCGCGGTTTCGCGTGCGCAGAGACATTGCCGCGAAAAAAGTTCCATTCACCACCAGCGCCCACGTCCCCAGCAACGCAATCGGGATGAGTTGCCAAGCTGGTCCCAGCACGTGCAGGTTGTAAAAGACAATGAACAGCGGCGTCATCAACGTCTCAAGCACGCTAACGAACAGAAAATTTCCCACCGACTTCGCCAAGAACAGCGCGTTCGCCGGAGCTGGTGACACTCGATACGCATCCAGAACCTGATTTCGCAACTCGCGTGCCCACGTCTGATTCAACGCAACCACGGCCGCAAACAGAAACGCCACCCACACCAAACCACCGACGATATGCCGCGACTCCTCGGCCAGCGGATCGAAGGAAAACACAAAGATCACCACCACCAGCAGCGAAAAGAACAGCATCGAGTTCAGCGCGTCTTTCGAGCGCCATTCTAGCCGAATGTCTTTCACCAGCGTCGCCGATAGCACCGCCCAGAACGAGGTCATTGCGCCCGTCCGCGCTCAGCCGTGGCCGTACGATCGACAATCTGCCCCGCCTGCATCCACACAAACTCATCCGCGGCGCCCTCTAACAGCAATGCCTGGTGGGTCACGACAAAAATCGTCTTGCCCGTATCACGCATGCCCTTTAATAGGCCAACCATCTCTCGTGCGGAATGCAGATCCACGTTGGAAAACGGTTCGTCGAGCAGCAGTAATTTCGGATCGTGCAAAATCGCCCGCGCCAGCGACATCCTCTGCCGCATCCCTTGCGAGTACTGGCCCACTCCACGACTAAGTTCGGGATCGAGGCCCACCGAACGGATTACTTCTTCGCACCGGGCATCACTGACCACGCCGTACAGTCCCGCGAAGTAACGAAGATTCTCCATCCCGCTCATCTCGTCGTACAGCAGCGACGGATGCGCCATGTACCCAATCTCGCGGCAGGCGTCGCGCGGGCTCTTCCCGAAAATCGAAATCGTTCCCTGCGTCGGCTGGGCAAGCCCGGCAAGGCCGCGCAGCAGAGTGGTCTTCCCTGCCCCGTTGTCGCCGAGGATGGCGTGAAAACGTCCCGGATCAAATTCGGCCGAGACGCCGCGCAAGGCGGCAAATCGCCCGAACTGCTTGATCACATTCCTGACGGTGATGGTTGAGGCGCCTGCTGCGACGCTCGCGGAAGCACTCACAGCCAAGAATCTATGGATTTCATGGAATTTTTGCAAAGGAAAGAATCGAGCGAGACAACAACTCGGACTAGGGCGGAGATTACAGAAGGCGCTCGGGGCCTTGCACTTGATCCGAGTCCAGAACTTAGTTCGCTTGCACCGGCGAACTCGTCTGAACCTCGGTCATATTCTTGGCCGGCGCCGACGCCGGAGTTGCTCCCGGCTGCTGCGGAGCATACTTCGAAGCGCACTTGGCCTGCAGCTGCTTGGCATGGAACACGCCATCACGGCCGAAGCTGCCATCGGCCAGCGCCTGCGACTCATCCTTAAAAGTATCGGGCGGCGCCTCGGTTCCGGTGTAATCGACCGCGATCTTCTGATCTTCCTCGACCAGCACAAACTGCACGTGCGTTCCCGTACGCTTGATCGATCCCGTCTGCACGTTGCCGGCGACCCGCAAACGCTTGGTATACGCGCTATCACCCATCTTGTGCAATTCCTTGATGGTCACGTAATAGCTCTTGCTGTCCTGCACTCCCGTGTAAGCCAGATACGCCAGCAAAAAGAGAATTGCGACAGTTGCGCCACCGAACTTCATGTAGGTTTTCAGTTGACTGGACATATCACACCCCACAGGGATTTCTACTATTTAACTGTACCCGTCTTTTGCCATTCAGATCAAGATTCTGAAGGGCTCCCGCCGACACTGACCTTTTGCCTGCAAAGGTTTACACTCTCTTCGCCCCTCAATCATCCAGGTTACGAAAGGGTTCACAAAGCGCCGAGTCGCTCCCGGAGGAGAAAAGATCCAATGTCTGATTCGCTGCGGAAATATCGGTTCTCAATCATTTCATCGCTGATAGCTTTCGTGCTGGTCCAGCTTTCGAGCCCCAACCTCGCGGCGCAAGCCCGCCCTGACGCCAAGAATCTGCTGAAGCAGATGACGATTGAAGAGAAAGTCGCCCAACTCTCGCAACTTCCGGGCTTTCCGATTCCCGAATTCATTCAGCAGGTCGGAAATCCCGAAGCAGTCATCCGCAAGTACGGCGCCGGCTCCGTGTTGTGGGTTTCCGACCCGAAGCAGATCAACCGCATACAGCACATCGCCGTGGATGAATCCCGCCTTCACATTCCCATCCTATTCGGACTCGACGTGATCCACGGCTATCACACCATCTTCCCGGCACCGATCGCCATGGCGTCTTCCTGGGATCCCAAATTGGTCGAGTCCGCGCAAACCATTGCTGCCCGTGAGGCACGCGCCGGCGGAATCGCCTGGACCTTCGCCCCCATGCTCGACATCGCCCGCGACGCCCGCTGGGGACGCATGGTCGAAGGCGCGGGAGAGGATCCCTACCTCGGCGCAGCCATCGCTCGTGCGCAAGTACTCGGCTTCCAGGGCACGCAGCCCGGCGCTCTCGACCGCGTTCTAGCCTGCGCGAAACACTTCGCCGGATATGGCGCTGCCGATGGTGGACGCGATTACGACTCTTCCTACATCCCCGAAGAACAAATGTGGAACACCTACCTCGTCCCCTTCAAAGCCGCAGCCGATGCCGGCGTCGGCAGTTTCATGAGCGCCTACATGGACCTCAACGATGTCCCCGCCAGCGGCAACCGCTGGCTGCTGCATGATGTGTTGCGCGACACGTGGAAATACAACGGCTTTGTGGTAAGCGACGCCAACGCCGTCCACAGCCTGATCACTCACGGCTATGCTCGCGACGGCCAAGACGCGGCGATGAAAGCCTTCACCGCCGGACTGAATATGGACATGGCCAGCGGCACTTATCTGAAGTACCTCATCGCAGAAGCGAAACAGGGACACATTGCGATGAAGCAAATCGATGACATGGTTCTCCCCATCCTCGAAGCCAAGATCAAACTGGGCCTCTTCGAGCATCCGTACATCGATGAAGCTCGCATCCCCCAAGTCCTCAATGCTCCCGAGCATCAGGAACTCGCCCGCACGGCGGTCCAGCGCTCGGTCGTGTTGCTCCGCAATGAGCAGAACACCCTGCCGCTCAGCAAATCTCAAGTCAAATTCATCGCTGTAATTGGCCCGTTAGCCGACGCCGAAGCGGACGTCCTCGATATGTGGGGGGCGATGACAAAGCCCGGGCCCACCGTCAGCATCCTGCAGGGCATCAAGAACAAAGTCGGCGATTCCCTGCAAGTGGAATTCGCTCACGGCCCCAACATCCGGCGCGACATTCCCTCATTCTTCGAAAATGTTCCGATCATTACGGTTCACGAGCAGCCGAAGCAGACTCCGGATGAAGCTCGCAAAGCAATGGACGACGCGGTCGATTTGGCGAAGCGAAGTGATGTCGCCATCGTCGTGCTTGGCGAGATCGCGCTCATGAGCGGCGAAGCCGCTTCGCGATCTTCTCTCAAACTCTCTGGTGGACAGGAGGAACTGCTCGAAGCAGTCTCAGCCACAGGTAAGCCTGTCGTACTCGTGCTGGTCAACGGACGCCCACTCGACATTTCCTGGGCGGCCGAGCACGTCCCCGCAATTCTCGAAACCTGGTATTCCGGAAGCCAGGCCGGCAATGGAATCGCTGACATCCTCTTCGGCGACGCCAACCCTGCCGGACATCTTCCCGTCAGCTGGCCCCATAACTCCGCCGAACTCCCGCTTTACTACAACCACACTCTCACCCAGGCCCCTGAAGATGCACCCGGCTTTACTTCGCGCTACTGGGACGCGCTGAGCACACCGCTTTATCCGTTTGGTTATGGACTCAGCTATACGACCTTCTCCTACGACAACCTGAGGGTCAGC
Source organism: uncultured Acidobacteriota bacterium (assembly GCA_963836945.1). GTDB lineage: Bacteria > Acidobacteriota > Terriglobia > Terriglobales > Acidobacteriaceae > Sulfotelmatobacter. The sequence goes on along the minus strand of CAWILL010000006.1, from coordinate 106,464 downwards.
CAGTCGGAAGCCAAAGTAGGCTCAACCCTCGACGCCGCGGTAGATGTAGCGAACACTGGCAGTCGCGCCGGAGATGCGGTCGTTCAACTCTACATCCATCAGCGAGCCGGAAGCGCCTCCCGCCCGGTAAGACAGCTGAAAGGATTTCAACGGCTAACCCTTCAGCCCGGCTCGAAACAGACCATCCACTTCAAACTAGGCCCCGACGAACTCCAGTTTTGGAGCCCAGCCCTGAAGAAGTGGGTCGTAGAGCCGGAAGCCTTCGACATCTGGGCCGGCGACAATTCCCAAGCCAAGCTCCACACCGAATTCCGCCTGACACAGTAACTCGAGGGTGCCCCATCCTTCTTTCGCGCTTTTTGCGAAAGAGGGTGGGGATTTTGACGTCCTCTGTGCCCTCTGTGGTGAAAGATCATGAGTGCCCATTCCCGCGACCCATCCGCCGAAAGTCCACTCCGCTACAATGAACATTATCGGAGCAGACCACTTCCTCTATGATCCATCCCTGGCACGACGTAACTCCCGGCGACAAACTCCCACAGGAATTCGACTCCGTCATCGAGATTCCCTACGGCGCAAGCGTGAAGTATGAGCTCGACAAAACCAGCGGCCTGATCCGCCTCGACCGCGTTCTCTACTCCGCGGTCTACTATCCCGCGAACTACGGATTCGTCCCGCAAACCCTCGCCGAAGATGACGACCCGCTCGATGTGCTAGTCCTCTGCCAGGAAACGGTCGTGCCGCTGACCATCATTCACGCGCGCACGATCGGCCTGATGACAATGCTCGACGCCGGCAAGCAGGATCATAAGATCATCGCCGTCGCGACCGAAGATCCCGAGTTCAACTCGTACCGAAGCGCCTCAGAGATGCCTCCGCACCGCCTCGTCATGCTTCGCAGATTTTTTCAGGATTACAAACAATTGGAAGGCAAGGCAGTCGAGGTTGACGAGATCCGCCCCCCTGCAGAAGCGTACCCCATCATCCTCGACGCCTTACATCGCTACAGCGAACAGCGCCGTAAGGGCTTCAAACCGAAATCGTAGCGCCGGCAGGTCGTAGCGCCGGCATCCTGCCGGCTGTGGCGGGGGCGTCTCGCCCCCGCAACTGTTCACCGTCCGATCAGCGCAAGACCGCGTCTACATCCCCTTAAACACGAAGCTGATTTCTTTCGTCTCGTTCGCCCCGATCGTCACCGTCTGGGTCGAGGTCCCCAGCTTCTCGTGCCACGCCTTGATCGTGTAGGTTCCCGGCGGCAGATTGCTCAGATCGAAGCTGCCATCCTTCCCCGTCACTGCGAAGAATGGATGCTTGAACACGGCGATGTATCCGCGCATCCACGGATGCACATTGCACTTCACCGGAATCGCAATTTCCTCACGCGCAAACGAATCTTCCATCTTCGTCCCGGGCGGCTCCGCCTTGTTCCACTCGCGATTGTTCGCCGGCACCGGATGAATGTTGTGCGAAGTTGGGTCGTCGTTCACCAATTCCAGTTTTTGATTCGCCCGCACAGCCATCACGTGCGGCTGATACATGCAGCCCTTCTGCTCCACCACCGCCGGCTCGCTTGGCGGATCGAACTTCTGATCTCCCAGGCCCTCCGACACGAAGACAACCACGTTCTGCAGATTGCCTTTGGAGTCAGCCATGATGTCCTGCGCCATCAACGGGGCGGAATGCTGCTTGGCGCAGACCGGATCGGCAGCCATGCTGATCGGCTTCCCCGCGGGAACCTTTCCTTCAAAATGGACGATGCCCCGAACGCTCGACGTGGTCGTCGGCGCAGCGCCCCCCGCCTTCACCCGGTGCGGAACGGAGATACAAATCGCAACTGCAATCGCCGCGAACGACAAAACCTTCTTAACTTTCATAAGACTTCACCTCAAATTGGAGAATCTGCCGCAGGGGGGAACTACATTTTGAGAATGTGACTGTGCTTGCTTCCGGATTCACCGGGTTCCGGAACTGTTTTCGTTCCATTATTGCCGTGAGGACTCCTCACCGAATCCCTGTTTGTAGCCGGCGGTGAAGGAAGCTCGGTCTTTTTCTGTAGACCATCTTCCAATCGGCGGATGCGTCTGCCGCTTTGCTTCGTGCGCCAGTTTGCCCAGATACAGTCCATCTCGATAGGCGGCATCGTTAGTGAGTTGCACATCCGCAGTCTGTTTCTGCCGTACCGTCACATCTCGCTGCACCAGCATCGCGCTTGTTCCAACACACCCCATCGCCAGCACGTATGTCAAAAGCCTTTGCATTTGTTCCTCCTGCGAAGCAAATCTTGCAGACGGGCTTCTTCTCCGCCCACGAGCGGACAAATCCCGCGGCGCACGCGCGCGTGATTTTGTGCGCACACCTTTCCCCTGGGCCCGGAAATGCATACTGATCCGGGCGCATCAAAATTTTTCTGTCTGTACCTGGGCCTGGATGCCGTCGCGGGCATCCCGTTCATCGCGTGGGGCTCTGCACAAATTCGCGATCGTCGGGTCACAACTTAGCACTCGCTGAGATTCAGACCTTGTCCTGCGACAAAAAAGTCGGGCGGAGACGAATCTTTTTACATTCTCTTTACAGCTTCCTTGCTTCGTCGAATCGATTCGGAGAATTCACTACTTGCTCGCTTCGCATCCGGCGATTGCAATGGTCCGAGAGTACTCAATCTCACAACTGACATCGTCACCGCCGCGTCAAATGAAAGTCATTTCGCCGTTATAACCGTCTCGACTTCAACGCGGCCGAAACAAAGAGGGCGCCGAACTTGCGCATTCCTTAACTGTTTGATTTGGCGGCTAAGAAAGCACTTGACATAGTGTACTAGTTCTATAGTACATTAGTGCGCGTGGGAAAGAATCTTCAAAACGGACGCTTCGCCTTCGCTCTCGATCTTCATACAGGCGTCCCGGTTTATCGCCAGCTCATCGATCAGGTGCGGACGGGTATCGCCTCTGGCTCCTTGACGGCCGGGGATCAGCTTCCCACTGTCCGCCAGCTTGCCGTCGATCTTGCCATCAATCCCAACACCGTGATGCGCGCCTACCGCGAACTGGAACTCGGGGGACTGCTCGAAACTCATCAGGGCACGGGGACTTTTATCAGCGATAAGAAGCCGGAGAAGAAGACTGTCGAGCGCGAACGTCAGCTCGGCCAAATGGCAGGAGAATTCGCGGCCCGCACCGGAGCCGCCGGATTCACCCTGGAGGAATTGATCGACCGCCTGCGCGAGTTTTTGCCGCGTTCCGCACAAAGGAGATAGTCATGTCTAAAATTCGAATGAGCGAACTCAATGGAGTTGCCGTTTTGCTGTTCATCGTCTGCCTGTTGGCTGGATTCGCGATCGCGCAAGCGACACACCAGCAGGCGTACGCTATTGCGGGAGCCTTGGTCGGACTCTATTTCCTATTCGCGATCAAAATTGTGCGGCAGTGGGAAAGAGTCGCAGTCTTGCGGCTCGGCCGCTACGTCGGCCTCCGCGGACCCGGCTTCTGCCACATCGTCCCGATCGTCGAGACGCTCAGCCCGTACGTCGATCAGCGCGTCCGCGTCGCTAGCGTCTCCGCCGAATCCGCGCTCACCCGCGACACGGTTCCCGTGAACGTAGACGCCATTGTCTTCTGGATGGTCTGGAATGCGGAAAAATCCATCCTCGAAGTTGAGGATTTCGTCCAAGCCATTACCCTCAGCGCGCAAACCGCGCTGCGGGAGTCGATTGGCCGACACGAACTCGCACAAATGATCACCGAACGCGAAATCCTCGGCCGCGAACTGCAGCGCATTCTCGATGAAAAGACGAATCCATGGGGCATCACCGTGCAATCGGTCGAAATCCGCGACGTGAAGATTCCGCAAGCGCTTGAAGATGCCATGTCGCGCCAGGCACAGGCCGAACGTGAACGCCAGGCTCGCAACATCCTCGGCCAGGCCGAAACCGAAATTGCCGACAAGTTCGCACAAGCCGCTGCAATCTACCGGAACGATCCGACCGCCCTGCATCTGCGCGCCATGAACATGCTGTACGAAGCCATCAAAGAGCGCGGCTCGATGGTGATCGTCCCGTCCTCCGTCGTAGAAACCATGGGCCTGGGCGGCATGCTAGGCACTGCTTCGCTAGGCGGCGCTAAACCGTAGCACACGAAGAGGTAGCGCCGCTATCCTGCCGGCTGTGGCGGGGGCGTCTCGCCCCCGCGGGCCGCCGACACCACTCAAAAAACGGAAAGGACCTGGCTTTAGCCAGGCCAATCACAACGTACGAACACCCGGCTTCAGCCGCTGAGGGCCCTGCCCTCGAAGGAGATCCTATGTCTTCAATCAGAAAGAATACATCCAAGTCGCGGAGATACCTGAGCCTGAGTTTTGCGCTAGCCCTCGTAATTCCGCTGTCTTTGAACACCAGCCACGCCCAGCAACTCCGCCAAGGAGTAACTGTGCAGATGGCCCACACGACGAGTGCGGCCCCTTACCCCGCCGCCGACAACAACGACGCTTGGATTGTAGCGGTCACCGCAGATGGCAACCTTTACTTTGGAGTGAAGCCCGTTACGCCCGACCAATTATTGGAAGAAATGAAAGCTACTCCTCGCCAACGCGACGCCAAACTCTACATCAAAGCCGACGCCCGCGCGCCCTTCGCCAATGTGGAGAGAGTGCTCGAGGCGGGACGTGAGATCGCGTTCGAAGCGCCAGTACTGCTCACGGCACAATCGCTATCTCCCGCACCCGGAACCGTGGTGCCTCCGAATGGACTGGAAGTGCTTATCGCACCGGCGTTGCCTGCGGGTGGGGTCGCAACCGTGGTCGAGTTGCTCAGCTCGGGGCAGCAACGGCCTTTGCTAAAGGTCAACGGTGATGAAATTTCCTGGTCTGCTTTGGAACACACGCTCAGGCTGCATTTCCAGAAAGGGGATGAAAAAGTAGTTTTGTTGAAAGCCGACGAGCAACTGCCATTTGGGCAGGTCGTGCAGGTGATCGATATGTGCCGTGCAACGGGAGCCAAGGTCGTTGTGGGCACATCCGAAATCTAGAATCGCGCCCGCAGAGCTGGTGCAAAGTAGCCCTTTGCACCAGCCAGGGGGTTGCTGATGTCAGCTCAGTCGGCGTTCGAAGTGAATCTCGCCCTGCTCAACACTGTGGACGCAATGCGAAAAAGCCTGCTCATTTGAAAGCTTGAGGTTCACCAAACGTGGCAAGCGTTTTCTGCCACCATCGGCTGCCCCGCCTTGCATCCCCATGCCTTCTGGAACTCCGGCATGTTCTGCACCACGCCGTCCACGCGAAACTTCCCCGGCGAATGCGGATCGGTCAGCACCCGCATGCGCGCCACCTCAGGACGCCGCTTCTCGCACCACACCCGGCCAAATCCAAGGAAGAATCGTTGCTCCGGCGTGTAGCCATCGATCTTCTGCCCTTCTTTGCCGGTCTTGTCATCCGCGATCATGTGCTCCAGCGCCGCGAGCGCAATCCTCGCCCCGCCGTTGTCCGCCGTGTTCTCGCCCAATGTAAGCCGTCCATTCAGCTTCAAGTCATCGACAGCTACAAAGTTCGAATACTCATTCGCGACGCAGCTTACTCTCTTTTCGAACTCCTCGCCGTCCTGTTTGGTCCACCAGTCATGAAAGTTTCCCTGCGGATCAAATTTCCGCCCTTGGTCGTCGAATCCATGCGTCAGCTCGTGCCCGATCACCAGCCCGATCCCGCCGAAGTTCACCGCATCATCCAGCTTCGGATCAAAGAACGGCGGCTGCAAAATCCCCGCCGGAAATACGATCTCGTTGAACGGCGGGCTGTAGTAAGCGTTCACCGTCGGCGGAGTCATGCCCCACTCCTTGCGGTCGAGTGGCTTTTCGATCTTCGCGATCTGCCGCTTCACCTCAAATTCGTTGGCCCGCTGCACATTCCCGAGCAGATCGCCGGCCTTGATCTCGACCGAACTGTAGTCACGCCACTTTTCCGGATACCCGATCTTATTCCGGATCGCGTCCAGCTTGACCTTTGCCTCCTTCTTGGTCTCGTCGCTCATCCATGCCAAATTCTGGATATCCTGATCGAGCGATTTTTCCAGCGCATCCACCATCTTCAGCATCCGCGCCTTACTCTCCGGCGGAAACGCAACCTCCACATATTTCTGGCCCAGCGCCTCGCCGAGTTCGCGATCGGTAAGATTCACGCACCGCTTCCAACGCGCCTGAATTTCCTTCTGCCCAGTGAGCGCCTGCTGCATCTTGAAGTTCGCTTCAACGTATGGCTGCGAGAGCCAGGGCGCCGAGGAATTGAGCAGGTGCCACTTCACATAGACTTTCAGCGAATCCAACGATTCCGACTCCAGCACCGCGTTGATCTGCTTGAAGAATTCAGGATTCCCCACGTTCAACTGAGCGAATGTCGGTGCGTTCACATCGTGAAAGTAGCGATCCAGGTAAAAATTTGAGGCCAGCGAAACCGCCTCCTCGCGCGACATCTTGTGATCGCGATTCTTCGGGTCTCGCCGCGATGTTCGATCCATCTCCGCCTTCGCCAGCGCGGTCTCGATGCGCAGCACCGTGTCGGCCTTCTGCCCCGCGTCGGTCTCAGATTTCCCTTCGTCCTTCGAAGCCTGGTTGAACACTTCCGTCATGTAGTCGACAAAATGTTGCCGCACCGCTTTCGTCTTCTCATCATCCTTCAGGTAATAATCCCGGTCGGGCGCCGTCAGCCCTCCCTGATCGATGTACGCAATTACCTGGTCGGCATTGTGCAGATCCGGCGACGAATAGAAGGCAAACAGGGGACTCGCCCCGGTCATGTGGATATGCGCGATCTCGTCGATCAGCGCCTGCTTGTCCTTTACCGTATCGATCCGATTGAGTTCCGGCTTGAGGTCCGCGATCCCCCGGCTGTTCACCGCTTTCTCGTCCATGCAAGAGCCATAAAAATCGCCGATCTTCTGCTCGATGGCACTCCGGCCGGCTCCGCCCGCTGCCGCCTTCTCCAGAATCCCGCGAGCGATGTCCATATTCCGTTCATGCAATTCCACAAAACTCACCCACTGCGCCTGATCCGGAGGAATCTCCGCAGTCTTCAGCCAATTTCCGCATGCGTACTCATAGAAATCCGTGCACGGATCGACGCTCTTATCAATCGTGTCAATGCTGAAACCGGGCGCAGGCTTGGCGGCGGATGAGGATTGCGAGAAACTGACGGCACAAAGCAGCATCAGGACGGGAACAAGAAGGGAAAAACGCATGACAGAATTCTCCTGGAGGACGATGAACGGGATAAATTCTAAGCTTGCGATTGGGGAATCGGCAAACGGCCGACTCGGTGATTGCCTCGGAGTTGTAGGAACGCTAGGTGCCGAACCTGCTCATCGCCGAATGGATGATCCATTGAAGAGAGCAACACCTCGCTCTTATTCCTTGGTGATCCTTCGTGTCCTTTGTGGTTATTCTTTTTTTCATTTCCAGGAAAAACAAACCATCCCCGCGTTCCCTGTTCGACGCGTCTATAATCGAGGCTTATATCGATTCTTCAGAGGCTGGGTTTCCATGACTTCCACAAATGGCTCCAATGGCAACGGCTACACCGTCCCCAAACCGCGCGCAGAGTGGCTCGCACAGCGCCAGCAGCAAAACAGCGACGGCAACTTCTCCCAGATGCACTACGCCCGCCAGGGCGTCATCACGGAAGAAATGTCCTTTATCGCCCACAAGGAAAAGCTCACGCCCGAACTCGTCCGCGACGAAGTCGCCCGCGGACGCATGATCATCCCCGCCAACATCAACCATCCCGAGCTCGAGCCGATGGCGATCGGCGTAGCCAGCCTTTGCAAAATCAACGCCAACATCGGCAACTCAGCCGTCACCTCCGAGATCAACGAAGAACTCAAGAAGCTCCATACCGCCGTCCACTATGGCGCCGACACGGTGATGGATCTCTCCACCGGCGGCAACATCCACGAAATTCGTGAGGCCATCCTGCGCCATTCGCCCGTCCCAATCGGCACCGTGCCTATCTACGAAGCCATCGCGAGAGTCAAGAGGGTCGAGGACCTTAATGCTGAAGTAATGTTGGAAGTGATCGAAGAGCAAGCGGCGCAGGGCGTCGACTACATGACCATCCACGCCGGCGTTCTGATCCAATACCTGCCTCTGATTTCCAAGCGCATCACCGGCATCGTCAGCCGCGGCGGCGCCATTCTGGCTCAATGGATGGCCTACAACCACAAGCAGAATTTCCTCTACGAGCGCTTCGACGACATCGTCAAGATTTTCAAGAAATACGACGTGAGTTTCTCGTTAGGCGACGGACTCCGCCCCGGCTGCGTCGCCGACGCCAGTGACGAAGCCCAGTTCGCCGAACTCAAGACTCTAGGCGAGCTCACAAAGAAAGCCTGGCAGGAAGACGTCCAGGTCATGATTGAAGGGCCCGGCCACGTCTCCATGGACAAGATCAAGGAGCAGGTCGACAAGGAAGTCGAACTCTGCTACGAAGCCCCGTTCTACACGCTCGGGCCTCTGGTCACCGACATCGCTCCCGGCTACGATCACATCACCTCAGCGATCGGCGCGGCCATGATCGGATGGTACGGCGCCGCCATGCTCTGCTACGTCACACCGAAAGAGCACCTTGGCCTGCCTAATGAAAAGGACGTAAAGGACGGAATTATTGCGTACAAGATTTCCGCTCACGCCGCCGACATCGCGCGCGGACGTCCCGGCGCCCGCGACCGCGACGACGCCCTAAGCTATGCGCGATATAAATTCGACTGGGAAAAGCAGTTCGCCCTCTCGCTCGATCCAGAGACGGCCCGTGCCATGCACGACGAAACTCTTCCCGATGACTTCTACAAGGAAGCCGCCTTCTGCTCGATGTGCGGCCCCAAATTCTGCTCGATGAACTATTCCTCCAAGGTGGACGAATACAACAAGCAAGTTCATGGCATCGAAAAGAAGGACTACTCAGACTTGGTGGAGAAGCTAGTCACGCTGAAATAGACTTCTCAGGTGGGGGACAACCGCCTCGGCTGTCCCCAAAAGCCTAGCTGGTCGCTCCCGCTTCGCGAATCCCCCTCACTCTCCCCACGTCCAAAATATGAAATCTCATAAATAACTTTCTCTGCACATTCCAATTTGTGTGGCAGTTCTCCCGTCGCACCCAGAGAAATTTTCTTTTGATTCAACGTTTTAACGGGTGTATAGGATATGGGCTATGAATTGCCAACTGTTGAGCACATCTGTCTATTTAAGTTATGTGATGAGTTCTCGACCCAGTCTCTTACGATTGGGCTTGCTCCATATGTTCGACTCGCTCGGTTTTGGGCGTGCGAGTGAATGACAGCTGCAAGGCTGAAAATCACTAGGGGGTCAAACCAGATGATTTACACCAACAGGCGTGTATTCGCATTACTCATTGGGCTACTTGTGACGGTATTCGCAACCGGCAATTTGCTTGGCCAGGCTACCGCAACGGGCACGATCCAAGGCACTGTGACCGATAAATCGAACGCCGTAGTAGCGGGAGCACAGGTCGTCGTGACTTTCAAAGCAAAAGGCGTCACCCGTATCGCAACGACCAGTGATACCGGCACTTACCGTTTCGATCTCGTGCAAGCCGGAACTTACGAGGTCAAAGTCACGAAGCAAGGTTTTGCCACCGTCCTTCAGAATGCAGAAGTGCAGGTCGGTCAATCGGCAACCGTGAATGTGTCTCTTAACCCTGGAACGGCAACTGAAGTCGTAGAAGTTTCTGGCGAAGCTCCCATCGTGGATCTGGAAAAGACCAGCGTCAGCCAGAACATAACCCCAAGCGAAGTCGAAGATCTTCCTCTTGCCGGCCGCGACGCAGCCAACCTCGCTTATCTGGCTCCCGGCGTGAAGGCCGCTGACTCGTACGATCCCACCAAGAACCGTTACGCGATTCTTTCCATCAACGGATCTGACGGCCGCAATATCAACACGACCATCAACGGAGTGGACAACAAAGACAACACCGTCGGTGGCGCGGTCATGCAGATGCCGCTCGAAGCCGTGCAGGAATTCCAGATCAGCACGCAGCGCTTCTCCGCAGAGAATGGACGCTCCCAGGGCGCCGCCATCAACATGATCACGAAATCCGGCACCAACCAGTACCACGGCTCGGTCTTCGGATACTTCCGTGACGCAGCCTTGCAAACGGCGCAAAAGGTTGCCAACGGGGACGGAACGTCCACAGCCCAGAGTCCAGACTACAGCCGACAGTTCTTCGGTGGATCGGTTGGCGGTCCGTTCGTGAAAGACAAGCTCTTCGGCTTCTTTGCCATTGAGCGACAACGTGAGAACCAGTCGCTGTCTGAGGCTACAACCGCCTACAATGAGCTTGTACTTGCCCAACAGAACGGGCTGGCTGCCCAGCCGGCTTTGTCGATTCCCCGCCCATTTCACGAGTGGCGCTATAACGGCCGCATGGATTGGACGATCAACAACAAGAACAGCGCCTATATCAGCTACAGTTCGCAAGCCAACGACAGCTTGAACGACCAGTCGGGCGACACAGGCGATTTGACGGAAGGCAACTTCACCACCAACCACCTCCAGATCGCCAACTTCACACTGAATTCTCAGTTTTCACCGTCGCTCGTCAACCAGTTCACCTTCGGTTTCCAATATTGGAACAACTTGATCGCTAGCAAGATCAGCGCGCCGCTCGTCACCTTCCCTGACGCGTCGTTTGGAACGAATGGAAACGTGCCTCAACAGTCATTCCAGCGTAAGTGGCAGTTCAAGGATGACATCTCGAAAACCTTCGGCAAGCACACCATTAAAGCCGGAGTCGACTACATCTACAACCCAGTTTCAGGTGGATTCTTCGAGTTCAACTCAACCCTGGAAGCTGACTTCCTTGTCAACCCGAGCAAAATTCTGGGCGACCCGACTACATACCCCCAAGGCTTTGCGACACCGGGCCTGGTCGGTAGCATGTCTTTCTCAAACGGCGATCCGTACTTCCTGGTTCCTACCAAACAGCTTGGGTTCTATGGGCAGGATGACTGGAAGGTCAACAACCGCTTGACGGTGAATCTGGGTCTGCGCTGGGACCGCGACTTCAATTGGTTCGGCTCATCTGACATTCCCAAGAGTCGCTCCTATCAGTCGCTACTTGCCATCGCATCCGTCAACCCGATTGCGGCATACAACACCAGGCATATAGCGCAGGACGACACCAAGGACTTCAGTCCGCGTATCGGATTTGCTTATGATCTGACGGGAAGGGGCAAACACGTGTTGCGCGGCGGTTTCGGCCTGTACTTCGGCAATACCTTCCAGAACGTTCCTTTGTTCATGGAGCAGCTAGCGAACCCAACCATCTTCCAGACGGTGTTGAGCCTGTCGGCTCCTACCGACACGCTACCGTGCGGCGGGACACTTGGGTCGTTCTCCTACACCCCGGCAAACATTGCGGCTCAGGAGACGTGTTTGCCAGGTCCCTCATCGGCTGCTGCGGATGGAAGCGTTGGCCGACTCATGGACCCGAACTTCCGAAACCCGGTCTCCGAGGAATTCAACGTCGGCTATTCCTGGGCGCTCAACAACAACTCCGTGTTCGAGGCCGAATACACCCACGTTCTAAGTCTGCATGAGGACAAGACGATCAACATTGACCAGAAAGTCGTAACCAGCACCGATGCAAGCGGAACTGCCTGCACCAGTCCAGGCCTTCCCAATGGCTGCAACATGAACTTCGGCAATGCCATTTTGACCCGTCCCCTGTCCGCGGATTTTGCAGCCGCCGGACAGCCCGTACTGGCCAGTTTGCGCAGTGACGAGTCCATCAACCGCAGCCGCTATGATGGCATCAACCTGAGCTTCCGCCAGCGCATGAGCCATCATTTCTCGCTCACTGCTAACTACACATTGGGATGGGCCTATGGCTACAACGGTGGTGGTGGCCCGACGACCATTTTCCGCAACTATGCCCGCAACGGTTATTTTCCCTTCGCTTCCTATGAGTGGGGACCGTCGGCCAATGATGAGCGCCACCATATCACGGTCGCCGGACTAGTCAATCTACCCAAGGGATTTCAGTTCGCGCCGATCCTTCAGTTCGGCACAGCTCGTCCCTATAACCTGACCAATTCCTACAACACCATCAACGCCGGAGGCGGAACCGCTGCCGCCGTTGTGGTGCCGAACAACGCCCTGAAGAACTATACCTACGGGACGGACTATATCAACTCGTATGTCGCCGCCGCGGTTTCGAATGGTGCTAATCCCGATGACGCAACAGCCGCTGCCCAAGGGTTTATCGCCACCTGCTACTACACGGCGCAATGCACCATCGCCAAGTACGACCCGCTTCGTGGGCAGGCGTTCTTCGAACTGGATGCCAAGTTTGCCAAGAACTTCAAATTCGGCGAGCGCGTCAATATTCAATTGGTCGCGCAGGCGTTCAACCTCACCAATAGAGCCAACTACGGAAACAACTTCGGCGACAACATTGCCAGTTCAACGTTGGGTCACCCGACCGGATTCTTTGCTCCCAACGCTACCTTCATCCCGCGCTCCATTTGGGGTGAATTCGGCGTCCACTTCACCTTCTAAGTTGCACCTTGCCAAAAAGGGCTGGCGTCCCCGCCAGTCCTTTTTGTCGGAACCCTAATCAGACTCATTGGGCGACAGGTCAATAACGGCCTGCCGCTGTTTGCGACAGTACCGCGTGACCCCCATCACGGCGTCCTGTGATTACGCTCATCGTTCCCTAAACAGATACACGGTATCCAAGATCACTGCGCCTTTTAGCGCCTCGGAGCGCCCTGCGCAGGGAAAGCAACCGTGTTCAAGGACACTGAACATCTCATCCGTCTGGCCGTCGTCATTGCAATTCTCCTAGCGGTATTCGTATTGCTGCGCGCCGCCGTCGTCCCTAAGAGCTTTGGCGAGTATGGCCATTACCGTGGCGCCGCCATCGCCGAGATCGCTGCCCGGACGCCAGCTTTCGCCGGGCACGACGCCTGCGAGAGCTGCCACACCGACGTTGTAGACCAGAAGAAGCTGGGCAGTCATGCCAACGTTCCCTGCGAGGCTTGCCACGGAGCCCAAGGCAAGCACGCTGACGATCCGGCTTCGGTGAAACCACAACTGCCCGACACCGCCGTCATTTGTGCCCGATGTCACGAGGCCAACAGCGCGAAGCCCAAGGGATTTCCTCAGATCGTCGCTGCCGATCACTCCGGAGGCCTCGCTTGCAACACCTGTCACAAGCCGCACCGGCCCAAGATCGAGGACGAGAAAGAAACCAAAACCGCGAACACCAAACCCGCAGGAGGCAAGAAATAATGGACATCACTCGCCGCCGCCTCCTGATCTTGCTGCCTGCAGCTGCCGTCGCCTGGAAGTACGTTCAGGCCGGAACGCCTGAGGCTTCCCCAAACTACAAAATGACCGAGCACTGGTGGGGCATGCTGATCGATATACCCAAGTGCATCGGTTGCGGCAGTTGCGTCCGCGCCTGCTCCGAAGAGAACGACGTTCCCGACGGCTACTTCCGCACCTGGATCGAGCGCTACCACGTCACTGACTATAAGATCGAACGGCCCGAAGTCGAGTCCCCTGATGGCGGCAAGCAAGGATTTCCCCCGAACGAGATCGGCGACGGCAAAAACTTCTTCGTCCCCAAGCTCTGTAACCACTGCACCGACTCTCCCTGCACGCAGGTTTGCCCGGTGGGCGCAACTTTCGTCACCCCTGACGGTGTCGTACTCGTCGACAAGAGTTACTGCCTCGGGTGCCGCTACTGTGTGCAGGCATGCCCGTACGGCTGCCGTTTCATCAACCCCAAGACCAACACGGCGGAGAAATGCTCGCTCTGTTATCACCGCATCACCAAAGGATTGACGACGGCCTGCTGCGAAGTCTGTCCGACCGGCGCGCGCCAGCTCGCAGATCTCAAGAATCCCAAGGATCCGATTCACGAGTTCCTGCGCACGCACACGGTGCAGGTCCTCAAGCCACACATGGCCACAGGGGCAAAGGTTTTTTACAACGGCATGGACGGCTCGGTGCGGTGAGGGACTAGGCAGCTGACGGCGGCGAAGGTGGAAGAGCGGGCCCTTCAGGGCGGCGTGAGCATGGCGCGTGAGCATTTTGTGGAAGAGCGGCCCTTCAGGGCCGCGTGAGGATCAGGAATTCCAGGGCTTTTTAGCCCCTGTGGCGTCTCGGGAAGCGATAAGGAGGCACTTTGCAGATTCCAGTCGAAGGCTTCATGTACCCGAACGAGGTGGAGCTCCAATGGAGCGTCCTCATCGTTCTCTATCCCTTCATCACGGGACTGGTTGCCGGCGCCTTCATCCTTGCATCACTGGAGCGTGTCTTTCGCGTCGAGGCTGTGAAACCGACTTACCGCCTCGCGCTGCTGACAGCCTTGGCATTTCTGCTGGTCGCGCCACTCCCACTGCAACTGCATCTCGGCCATCCCGAGCGCTCACTTGAAATGTATCTGACCCCGCATCGCTCCTCCGCCATGGCGATGTTTGGCTTCGTCTATCTCTGGTACCTGATGGCGGTTCTTCTGCTCGAGATCTGGCTCGACTACCGCCGCGACATCGTCCTCAAGTCCAAAACATCGACCGGCATCGTCCGCATCGTGTATCGCTTTCTCACCTTTGGCTCCGACAACATCAGCGAGCGCTCCTTGCGGATCGACGATCGGCTCGGCTATTTCATCACCCTCATCGGCATCCCTTCCGCTTTTCTCCTCCATGGCTATGTCGGTTTTATCTTCGGATCCATCAAAGCCAACCCCTGGTGGTCGACCCCGCTGATGCCCATCGTCTTCATCTTCTCCGCGATGGTTTCCGGCATCGCCGCCGTGATGCTGCTCTACATGCTCTCCTCGCGTCTGCGAGGCCGCGAGATCGATATCCGCTGCCTCGACAAGATCGCACAGTATTTGATGTACACGTTCATCATCGACTTCAGCCTCGAAATGCTCGACCTCATCCAGCGCATCTACGAGGCCGACGAGTCCTTCCGCAGCCTCGATTTCATGGTGCACACCCGCCTCTGGACGTCACAGGTAATCGTGCAGATTCTCCTGGGCACAGTGACTCCGATCGCTCTGCTCGGCCTCACCCAGATCCTGAAGCTCAACGAAATCTCGCGCAAGCGGATCTATGCGCTTGCGGGGATTCTTACCGTAGTCGGCATCTTCGCGATGCGCTGGAATGTTGTCATCGGCGGCCAGCTGTTCTCCAAGAGCTTCCTCGGATACACCACGTACAAGATGAGCTTCGCCACACGCGAAGGCTTGTTGACAGCCATCGTGCTGATGCTTCTTCCCTTCGCCATTCTCTGGGTCTTGGTAAAACTCCTGCCGCCCTGGCCGGACGCGCGAGTCATCTCCGCCTCCGGTACAGCTCCGGCTCACGGAACCAGCTAGCCCCTTCGGGGCACATGCGGAGTTGCATATGCCGCAAGCTGTCGACAACGTCGCGTTGGCCTTGGAACAACTCAGCGAACAACTTCGCTCCATCGAACACCGCGTCGCCGTCCTCGAAACACAATTTGTCATCCTGAGCGGAGCAAATGCTTCACGAAGTGAAGCATTTGCGGAGTCGAAGGATCCTTGCCCAGTCGGGAACTCGCCCGCATTGGAAGCTCTTTCATCAGAAACCCTTCTGCAGCGTCCGCGCCCACCTGCCACGTGGCGGGGATTCCCTCCCCTCGAAACCCCATCCGGCGTGGTGCCGATCCTCGGCAAAGCGGTTCTCGGTATCGCAGGTGCGTACCTGTTGCGAGCGATTGCCGAATCGAGTTCGGTTCCGAAATTGCCGGTGCTCTTCGTCGCGATCATGTATGCCTGCTTCTGGATGGTTTGGGCGGTACGCGTCAACGCTGCGAGCCGCTTTGCCAGCATCACCTACGGCATTACATCCGCACTGATTCTGTCGCCTCTGTTGTGGGAATCCACGGTTCGCTTCCAGGCTCTTTCCCCGGCAGGCGCGGGCGCCGTGACAGTCGCATTCGTTGTGCTCACCATTGCATTGGCGTGGCGAAGTGACCTGCAACTGATTCCATGGATAGCGACGCTAGCATCCGTCATCACTGCGCTGGCACTCATTATCGAAACCCACGAACTCGTTCCGCTCACCGCTGCCTTGCTGGCCGTGGCGCTCATGACCGAAGCGGCTGCTTGCCTTGGACACCGCCTCACCCTGAGGGCCATTCCCGCGCTGGCTGCGGATTTCGCCGTCTGGCTGCTGGTATTTGTCCTGGCGGCGGACTCGATCCCCGAGGGATACCATCCCGCTTCAGGAGGCACGATTGCAGCATTGTGCTTCCTGCTTCTGGCAATCTACGCCGCCAGCATTGGAATTCGCAGCTTCGCATTGCGCCATCCCATCACGATTTTTGAGATCGGCCAGGCGGTGATTGGTTTTGCGCTCGCGTCCTACGGCGCTCTGCGCGCAACTCACGGTAACGTCGCGCGGCCCCTCGGCGCCGTCTTCATGCTACTGGCTGTAGTTTGCTACTGGGCAGCCTTGTCGCGATTCACTGACGACGTCCACGCGCGTAACCGTCGGGTCTCGGCCACTTGGGCGGCGGCCCTCCTATGGGCCGGAAACTTTCTGCTCCTCCCAGCAAATCTGCAGATCCCGTTCCTGTGTGTAGCCGCGGCCGCAGCGACATCCGTATACACGCGCACACGCAAGCTCAGTCTTGGGATGCACGCGAGTTTCTATCTGGCCGCCGCGACCGCCGTCTCGACTCTTCCGGCCTATGCCGCTGAATCTTTAGCCGGGAATGTTCCGGGACTTCCTGATTGGCGAGTCTGGATTGTCGCCCTTACCGCCGCCTTGTGTTATGGGATTGGAGCATCTACTGAACAGGATCAGGGCCACCGCCGTCTGCTGTGGGTGACACCCGCTGCCCTGGTTGGCTTCACCGCCGCAGCCCTCGCGATCGTGATCTGCGATTGTGGGACTCGCCTCCCGGCATATCGAGTTGGCCGCGTCGAGCCTATCCGTGATTCGCACGGTGGTGATCTGTGCCGTCGCGCTCACCCTTGGCCTCCTCGGTTCGCTCCAGAGGCGGATTGAACTCGCGTGGCTCGCATACGCGGCCGTCGCGCTCGGAACGCTCAAACTCCTCGTGGAAGACCTGCGCTTTGGCAACGCCGCATCGCTGGTGGTGTCGCTCCTGTTCTACGGATTAATCCTGATCCTGCTGCCTCGCGTAGCGAAACGCCGCGAGTCCGCCTGACCGATAATTGCAACAGCCGTCAGATTTTGCGGAACTGGGCGAAAAGAATTGAAGCCTGGCGCAGGAAACTTAAGTACGTCTTCGTGTATTTCGATAACGACCAGGCAAGCTTCGCCCCGAAGAACGCTTTGGAGCTGAACAAGATGATCGGAGCGTAGCGTTGGCGCCGAGCCGCCGCTTTGTCACAGGGCTTTAGGTTTCTGCTTGGCTACCTTCGCTCCCTGTTTCGCTAAAGCAGTCCGCACGGACTTGGGAAGATGGGCAATTGTTCGTTTCTTCCGGGCAGCGGCAGCCGCTTTCTTGATATTCCTGCGCGCCGCGTTTCTTTGCTTTGTGCTGGCTATAGAGTATCCACCTGTTCAGTAGATGCCCCGTTGCGGATGAGGGTTGACGCGTTTATCCGCCGACCGTAGCCAGGTCATCCGATGGCTCAGTGATCGGGGCGGGCCTGAGTTTTGAAAGTTGCAGTGTATCGTCGATCGCTTTCCTGATTCCGTCGGCCGCGTTGCAACCAATGTATTCGCCCAATGCCCGATAACTCTCGAACTGCCACTCATCAAACCATTGATCCGCGGTACTCTCATGGGGAAACGTTGGATGCTGGTCGCAGTATCGCCAAACGTCATCCGGCAGCTTTCGATCACAAGGTCCCGACGGCGCAGCTCCTCTCACCGGCATTCCCGCCTTAATCAGGATCAAGGTTCCAGTATCTGTCGGATCGTGTGGGTCGTAATAAATCGTCCCTGATACACAGTTATGCTGGCTTTCTCGGCCGCCGTCGGAAGGTCGGGTCGATCCATAATCAATTTCGATGCGCGCTCCGAAATCCGTCCGCGCCTTCTCGATCAAGCTCACCAGATTGTCGAACTGATAGCTCCCGTCCGCATCCGCGTCGCAAGCCACGATCACCCGGCAGCGCCGCCGGATCAACTCATACACGGCCAGGTTCTCGAAATGCCCGCCATCCGAGAGATAGACATATCCCTTTTGCTGATCGCTGTTCGCAAGTACTTCAGAGAACAGATATCCGAGTCCCAGCGCCGGTCCCGTGCTCTTCCATTTCTTCGGGTCGCGCGAATTTCCCATCCACCAGCCCAATCGCACATCGAACAGAGCCATGAAGAACGCTGTTGCGGGAGTTGTGTGATAGCCCATGTTCGGACTAGCCGCCGCCCCTGAGATGGCCATGGCCGTTCCCAGAGAAATGCCGCCTTCCGCGCCGAACTTGCCAAGTCCAGCCGCCGACCGGCCGCACTCTGTCTTCGAGTAGCTGGGCAGAAAGCCATCCGTGCAACTGAAGCGCTGCATGCCCTCACCGGAAGCACCGAGCTCGTATCCGCAGTAGAGAGGCGTAAACGCGAACGACTTCGCCCGTCGCGTCGCATACCCCAGTTCCTCGCCTCCCGTGATGTTCAGGGCAGCATTGAGAATTGGATAAGGCCCCGGATAATTATCCGCGAGTTCGCACAGTGCCAAGTCGTCGCCAGGATCGAATCCCGTGAAGGGCTCTGGCATCCGCTCAGGATTCGAAGCGCCTAGATAACACCGCACCAGCCGGTTCCGGTAGAAGTGATGGAGGGAAAAGTCATTCACATCCACACGCCATGACAACCCGATCGCAGCCAGGATGAAGATCCCGCCGATGCATGGCAGCCAGACTCGTGGAGCGCCTTCCAGGATTGCCCAGTATTGCTCCGATAATGCAGGCAATTTCAGACCGCTGCTGAGACTCCACAGCTTCGCCGTGTCCTCGAACTGGAACGCGAGGCCGGTAGCGATGTGCACCGCGGTGCTCAGCAGCAGCACCAGCCCCACGATGAACACATAAGGAGCCGCCTTCGCCACCGCATTCAACACCCGCGGTGACTCGAGCGCCTTCGAAATCCACGAACCGCTTTCGGCCTTCGAATCGGACGGTGCAGCGCTGTCCTTCTTTGCGTTCGAATCATAGGTATTTTTCCCGCTGGTCTTCGCGCTGCTGGCGGCCTTCACTCCTGCAAAATTGTGCAGAACCCAGAGCCCGATGGCGGTAAAGGATGAAAGCTTAAAAGTGAATAGCCAGCGCACTCCCAAGGGCGCAAATGCACTGGTTCCGGCCAGTAGAAGCCAGCCCAGGGTGATCAGCATCAGATATCCGCCCAGCCGCGCCCACCACTCCCGGACAACGTCCATGGAGCCACGCCCCACAAGTCCCAGGTGCAATATCCCCGCCAGCAACGTAATCACCATCAGCACGCCGCTGCCAAAGACTACGACCACCCAGTCTGTGCTGGTGTCAATCCAGGATGGTAGGTGCCTCAGCAGCAAAGCGTAAGCAAACAACAGGCAGCCCCCGGCTGCTCCTGCCACCGGCGAGAAGACCAGCAACGCCGTGACGGAAATCATCAGCTTAATCGGTTTCCCGTGAAGCTTGCGCAACTTGCGCCGGCCCAAAGCCATCAGCGCGACAATTCCCCACACCACAAAGTAAAAAACCGCTCCAGCTGCGGCCCATAAGCCGATGGATTTATCGGCGAAGTACAAGTTTTGCCACAGAGCGCAATTCAACAGCACGCACGCCACCACAAATGGCAGCATCACAGTCAAGGTGACCTGAATCCTTCGCAACCATGCCTTGATTCTTTGAAACCAGGTCTTGGGGATCTCATTGGGCGGAGCTTCGACTACCACATTGACGGCCATCGACACGCACGCCAGAAAAAGCACGATGCCGCCGGCGATCAGGAAATTCATGCCATCGTCGTTGTCCTCCATCTTCACCAAAGGCAACAGCGCACTCTGGCACAGCACGAAGGCACTTACAAAGATCATTCCCAGGATTGCCTGGTTCAGGATGACGTTGCGCAGCCAGGTTCCGATCATGGCCCATGTATCCCCGGAAACGACTCCCGTGTGCGGCGTCAGATAGTTGCTATACAACCGCAACCAATGCACGACCGGAGTTTCGCTGCGCCGGAGTGGTTCGTACTTGCATGGGCTTAGCGCCTTTTCGACCTCGTCAAACGAGGGCACAGCCATAGGAGCGGTAAGCCGTCGGGTCAGCGCCGCCAGCCACGATCCGATATATCCGCCTCCGGAAACTGTCGACAGATAGTCGAATTTGCGCAGCAGTCCTTTCTGCGCCAACGCCTGCAGAATTCCGAGGTTGAACGTCGCGCTGCGGATGCCTCCCCCGGAAAATGCCAGTCCGATCAAGTTATCCGGACGCGCTTCAACAGGCATATCGCGCTTCGTGCGGGAATCGTTGACCCGCTCCAGTTCGCGATCAAGCACTTGATCGAAGGTGGTCGGATCATTGTCGCAGTGATGAGCTTTAGATTGCGCAGAAGTACGATCAACTACTTTGGAAGGCGCCATAGTGACCTCGAAATGGGGGGAAGCC
Source organism: uncultured Acidobacteriota bacterium (assembly GCA_963836945.1). Classification (GTDB taxonomy): domain Bacteria; phylum Acidobacteriota; class Terriglobia; order Terriglobales; family Acidobacteriaceae; genus Sulfotelmatobacter. Next base: position 85,875 of record CAWILL010000006.1, on the reverse strand, counting down.
TACTTGGCGGGACACACTTTAGCAGAGTCTAAGTCTTTGTCAACAGTCGGGAAGGCTTAGTTCGGAAAATGTAACAAAGGGCAGAAGGACGGCCAATGTCGCGCCCGTCGCAAGCAGAGACAGCCCCGGAGTGGTTGCTACTGCCCTTCCAGTTTGATATCTCCGACGCCAACATGCGCGCGTAGTTCATATTTCCCGTCGCCGTGATATTTGAGCGTCTTGCCCAGCCAACCGCGAGTCTCGCCGTAGCCGTCGCTGTTGACGTCGCCGATACCCGTGCTCGCGTTGACCAGACGATAGCCGGATCGTCCGGTGGAAACGCGGATGTCGCCGACTCCCAGGTTCAGGTCTTTGTCGCCCTCGATACTATCGACCGTTAAATCCCCGACCTTCTGATGAACGTCAAGACGAGTACTTAGGGGAACTTCCAACTCAACATCAAACTGGGTGTTGCCGCCTGTGGGAGCGTGGAATTCGACGGTGGCGTCGTTCCCCCGAATATTGAAATCGACGCGGGCCTGTTTCACGTTGCTCTCCCGACGCGATTTCACGGTGTATTCCAGCCTGATTTTTGCGGAATCGCCGCGCTTGATGTGCACGTCCCCAACACTGAGGCGCACATGCACGTAGCCACCGGAAACGAACTCGCGGGACTCGGTGTGCGTCTCTTCATAACTCCAGTCGCTCGCCGCGCAAAGTGGCACCACGAAGAAACAAAACAGAAGAGCCTTGTGGAGTTGCAAAGCTTGGGCTGTAGATCTTTGAGACATGGAGCACCTCTTTGGGCCCACCAGCGCCACCTCTTGATACGCAACCGGGAGAACGATAGTTCCCGGCTCGTAGAAGTCGGTTGATTCGGGCGAAGGTGGAACTTGCATTCAACTCCTGAAATCGGCTATTCCGTCCGAAACTAACTGAACGGCGATCGCGAGGATCAGAAAGCCGAAAACTTTGTTGATAGCGCCCACCGCGCTCGGTCCCAAACGGCGCACCAGTGGACCGCCCAGCCAGAAGAACAGCACCACGCTCAACGCGATGGCAGAGATGCCGATCACCATCCCCACATATGCTTCCCAGTTGTCGACATTCGCTGCGAGAGCCATGACGACGCCAATTGCGCCGGGTCCCGACATCAACGGCATCGCCAGTGGGGTTAGAGAAATGTCTTCCTTGTCTTCGGCCTCCTGGCTTTCTTCCGGACTAATACGTGCATGGGAAGTCACCATGCCCCAGGCGGTGTTGGCGACAATTAGTCCGCCGGCGATTTTGAGGACAGGAAGAGAGATGCCGAAGAAGTGCAATACGAATCTGCCAAAGAAGAGAAATGTAACCAGGATGACGAAGACCCAGACTCCTGTCTTGAGTGCAGTGCGGTAGCGGTCTCGTGGGGCCCATGATGAGGTCATCGTGAAGAAGACTGGGATCCCGCCAAAGGGATCGACGATGGGAAACAGGGCCAGGAACGTGGCTACCGCGGAGCCCGACAGGGTTCGCAGGAAATGTCCCAGCGCATTGGCGGAGGTCATATTAGTGATATCCCTCCATCGTTTTCGCCGCGCGCTCCAAAGCCGCAGTCAAGATGGTTAATTGTTGCCGCACCCGCTCGCTGTCGCCCTTATCAATGGCCTCGTTCACTCCCGGGATCACTACCGCCGCGTAGCCGGTGTACTCTCCCGGCGCGTAGATGGCATGCCGGAACCATGGCCGATGCGGCAAGCCCTGAGGCACAAGTAGCGCCCGTTCGGTGCCCAGCAGCGCCTGGTTCAGGCGCGAAGCGTCCGCCGGTGGATTCTTCTGCTTCGCCAGGATCTTCGTCCCGGCCGACTCGAAATGGTGAGCCGCGGTGTTCACCGCTTCGAAGTCGAGCTTATGATTTCCAAATTTGTCGTCGGCACGCCTTTTTGCCCCGTCAAGGTAGGCCACAACTTCCTTCCCGTACTCTTCGTAGTCATACGGCAGGACATCTGCATTCGCCATGCGCACCGCTTCCAGCCCAAACACCCGGGCCATCTGCTGTTCGTATACGAAATCCGGATCTCCGAACTTCTTGAACCAGGCAAAGTTGTCGAACGCGGAGTGGTAAACGCCGTAGGGCCCGCTCGAACTCACGTCGCTCGAGGGAACGCCGAGATGCTGAAAAAAGGCGGTGTAATCGGACCCGCTGCCCAGGTCACCGACAGGCACATCCGATTTCACCTGAGCGGCCGGCAAACGGTGATTTTCTCCGACCGCTTCCGCCGGCGATTGCGTTGAGGGAGTCGCTTCCGGCTGCGACGCTTTCTGCCAAGCCTCGTACACAGTGCCGCCCTTGGGACTGGGAACAACCTTGGTCACGTCGCGCAGGAATTGCTTGAGGCTGGGAACGGCAGAGCCGCCGAACTTTGCTCCAGAAACCGCGACATCCATGTTGAAGTACGCGGGACAATTTCGCAGTTCAACCTCATGCTGCTCCACCCATTCGGTGGAACCCATCAGCCCCTCTTCTTCGCCGTCCCAACTCGCGAACACAATTGTGCGCTTCGGTTTCCAACCCGCACGGAGCAACTCGCCCACTCCGTGCACGGATTCGAGCATGGCTGCGGTTCCGCTGTTTGGATCGACCGCGCCGTACACCCAGGCGTCTCGATGATTTCCGGCGACCACCCATTGGTCCGGCATCTCGCTGCCCTGCGCCCGGCCGATCACGTCCCACAGCGTGCGGTACTGATAATCCTGTTTCAGGTGCATCCGCAGTTTTGCCGGGCCAGGTCCGACATGATAGGTGAAGGGCAATGCCCCCTGCCACTCCCGCGGGGAATCCTGTCCGCCGAGATGTTCCAGCACCGGCCAAACGTCGTGATAGGAGAGCGGGGTCACGGGAATCTTCGGCATCTGCGCCGAAGCGTCGGGCGAGATTCTCTGCGAGTCGGGCAGTGATGGCGTCGACGCTACACCCGGCGTCGTCGGATCGCCGGGGAACTCAAACATGTAGCCGATGGACCCGCGCTGCACTCCGGTGTCGGGACGCCACGGCCCATCGGGATATTTGTCCCCACGGCGCCAGCCGTCATCTGCGGGATCGGAATAGATGATCATTCCGGCTGCGCCATGTTCCTGCGCGACGAAAACTTTCACCCCGCGGAAATTCTGCCCGTAGCGGACGAGCACGATCTTGCCGCGCACGTTGACTTTCAACTTCTCCAGTTTCTCGAAATCTTCCGGCGTACCGTAGTTGGCATATACGACTTCGCCCTCGACGTCCCCCGAAGGAGACATGCCGCTGAAAGGCATGACGATGCGGGGATCATCCTGGTAAGGGTCCTTGCTGACGTGCTCGCGTGTCGGGCCATGCATCTCGACCCCGACCGGCCCCGTCATATCCACGCTGATCTCGGCCGGATAGTTGATCCAAACTTTGTACTCGACGATTTCAGTATCCAGACCGGCATCGCGAAACTTCTGGGCGACATAGTCCGCCGTCGCCCTGTCTTCGATCGTGCCCGCCATGTGCGGCGCTTTGGTCAGAATGCGTAAATGCTCTTCGGCCAGTCTGGAATCGGGCACGGACAGGAATTGTGTTTCGGCGGCTGTTTCCACCTCGGCTTTGCGAAAACCAAAGATCGTCGCAGCTGCACCTGGAGAGGCTGGCGCCTTCCCACCAAACGGTGTCGACAAGCCAAAGAAGAGGATGGCGGAGGAGAGAAGCGCTGCGAAAAGGACTCTCATTGGTTCCGACGTGAAAGTTAGTAAGGTAGCACAGGTGCTTGCCGCTGTTAGGAAGAGCATCCTGGCCCATCGCTTGATTCGCTTTATATTCGCCGCTTGCACCAATTTCACCAATTTCACCATCTGGTGCTGCAGGGTGATATACTACGGGGATGAAGCGAGCCACCATGACTTTTCCCGATGATCTAGCCAAGGCCATGGACGACTACTTGCAATCGCAAGAGGCTCCTCCCTCGCTCACGACCGTCATGCAGGCGGCTTTGCGAGAGTACCTGCGCGAACGAGGATTTCTGCGGGAATTCCGGCCGTTGAAGATCACACCGAAAGGAAACAGCGGGCGTAGCGATGTGAGTCAGAACCATGATCTTTATCTGACGGGGATGAAGAAATGATCCGCGGTGTGCTTGCGGACACTGGCCCCCTCTATGCGGCCAATGATGAAGGGGACGCCCACCATCCACTTGCGCTTCGCCAGCTCAAGGAATTGGCCCGTGATAGGCGAGAGGTCCTGGTCGCCTACCCGATCTTACTTGAGGCTTACTCCTTGCTCCTTTATAAGCTCGGGAGACACGCCGCCTCGCATTGGCTGGCGGAAGTATCCGACGCATCGTTCCTGAATCCTGCGCCGGAGGACTATGCCCGCGGGCTCATAATGGTGCAAGCCCTCCCTGATCAGAGCATCACTTTGGTTGATGCTACGCTCGCCGCGCTCGCTACCCGCATGGGATTAGATGTCTGGACCTACGATCATCATTTCGACGTGATGAGAGTTGGTATTTGGCGATAACGGTCTACGGAACCGACGACGTCTTACCTTATCTGCCCCGTCCCGACGATCTGGTACTTCGATGACGTTAGTTCGGCGAGCGCGAATGGACCGCGGCAGTGAAGTTTCTGCGTGCTGATTCCCATCTCGGCTCCGAAGCCAAACTCGGCGCCGTCCGTAAAGCGCGTCGATGCGTTCCAGTAAACCGCAGCGGAATCGACTTCGCGGAGAAACTTGCGAGCATTCGCCTCGTCACTGGTGACGATCGAATCGGAGTGCCGTGTCGAGTATTTGTTGATGTGCGCGATGGCCTCGTTCACGTCGGGAACCACCGCGATCGCAATACACAGTCGCAAGTATTCTTCGTGCCACTCCTGTTCGGTAGCGGGCGAGATTGGCACTCCGGCCGCCAGAGTCCGCGACTTGCCATCACCGTGGAGTTCCACTCCTGCCTCGATCAGCTTCTTCGCGATTCGCGGAATGTATTCGGCCGCAACGCGCTCGTGGACCAGCAACTTCTCGGCCGCGTTGCAGACCGACGGACGCTGCGTCTTCGCGTTGATCACGATGCGGTCTGCCATATCGAAGTCCGCGGAAGCGTCGACGAAGATGTGGCAGTTCCCTGCCCCCGTTTCAATAACCGGCACGGCTGAATTCTCGGTGACAAAGTTGATCAGACCGGCGCCGCCGCGCGGGATGATCACGTCGACCAGGCCGCGGGCTTTGATGAGTTCGTGTACTGTCTGCCGCGTTCCGGAGTCGAGCAACTCAGTCGCGCCTTCCGGAACTCCGGGGACGGCGCTCATGATTTCTACCAGTCGCTGATTACTCCGAGCCGCTTCCTTACCACCACGGAGAACGATGGCATTACCGGTCTTTAGCGCCAGCACAGCTGTGTCGACCGTGACGTTCGGGCGGGATTCGTAGATGATGCCGACCACTCCGAGGGGAACGCGCACCTTGCGGATGCGCAGCCCATTCTCCTTGGTCCATTCCGCGAGCGTCTCGCCGATCGGATCCGGCAGGGCCGCAACTTCGCGCACACCCCGGGCCATGTCTTTGATCCGGGCCGGCGTGAGCAGCAGGCGCTCGCGCATCGCGCCCTCGAGACCTGAGTGTTCGATATCTGCCCGGTTAGCCGCGAGAATGTCCTTTTCGTGAGCTTCGACGGCGTCTGCAATCGCCAGCAGTAAAGCGTTCTTTTGCTCGGTCGACAATTGCGCCAGCTTCGCGGAGGCGGCACGAGCACGCAGCAGTTTTTCTTGCGTCGAAGCTGTGTTGGCAACCGTGGTAGCCATCAGGTTGTCTTCCGTGGAGGAAAATAGGTTCCGATCTTTCGCGAAATGCCCAGTGTAATGGCTTGGGGATCGCGTCCGTTCACGATGGCGACGTGGACGCCGCCTTCGCTCGCCAGTTTTGCGGCCCGCAGCTTCGAAATCATGCCGCCACGCCCGAGCGCACTCTTGCCATTGCATTGTGCTTCTAGCTCCGGCGTGAGCTGGCGGATGACTCGCTGAATCTTCGGCTTCTTACGTCCGTTGGGAACAAGGAATCCATCCACATTCGTAAGCAGGAGCAGCCAGTCAGCTTTGACTGCTGTGGCAAGCAGAGAGCTGAGTTCATCGTTATCCCCGAACGCGCCTTCGAGTTCGCGCACGGAAACGCTGTCATTCTCATTTACGATCGGAACGACTCCCAGGCCCAGCAACTCCGCGAACGCGTTCTGAAGATTCCGGTAGCGAACCGGCGAGGTGAAATCGTCGCTGGAAAGCAGCAGTTGCGCCACGACTTTCTTGCCGAAGAACAAGCGCTCGTAGGTGTGCATGAGTTTGCTCTGGCCGACGGCGGCGCACGCCTGCATGCGCGGGACGTCGCTCGGACGCTTCTGCAGATCAAGACCCGACATACCCGCGGCTATGGCTCCAGAAGTGACGATCAGGTATTCGTTCTTCGAGAGATCGAACTGGTCCACCATGCCGCGCAGCAGATGGATATCGATGTGCCCGCGAGGAGCAATAAGACTGGTGCCGACTTTGATGACCACGCGCATCTTGTTTCTTGGCTGCGGCGGGCGCGAATTTCGCTTGCCATTCACTGCCGTGTTGCTCCGACCTGGAGAACACAGCCTCCCGCGGGGTGGGACAACACCTCTATCGTGCCGTTAGAATGGCTTACTTGGCAAGGTGAAAAATCCTGCCGGTTTATTGCGATGCCTGCCTCCAACGCTACCAGCCGCTTCTCCGACCGCGTCGAAAACTACGTTCGTTACCGACCGGGATATCCGCCTCAGGTAATTGAGACCCTGAAGAAAGAGTGCGGATTGATGCCCGCGCACCTGGTCGCTGACATCGCGTCAGGAACCGGGATCTGGACGAAGATGCTGCTGGAGAATGGCAACGCCGTGTACGGGGTGGAGCCGAACTCAGAGATGCGGCAGGCAGGCGAGCGACTGCTGGGATTTCCCAAGTTTACCAGCATCGATGGGAAAGCCGAGGCGACCACATTGCCAGACGACTGCGTCGATTTCGTCACCGCAGCACAGGCGGCGCACTGGTTCGATCGTGCGCGAGCGCGGCGCGAATTCTCGCGGATCCTGAAGCCCGGCGGGTGGCTGGTGCTGGTATGGAATGAACGCGAGGTCGATACAACTCCTTTTTTGCGTGACTATGAGCAGCTCTTATTGACCTACGGCACCGACTACGAAGAGGTGAGGCACGAGCGAACTACCGACGCGGTGAATGAATTTTTCGATCCTTCTCCATACGCCGAGCGCGTGTATCCCATGCGGCAGGATTTCGACTATGCGGGCCTCGAAGGGCGGTTGCTGTCGTCGTCGTACGCTCCGGGGCCAGAGCACCCGAAATACGTGCCCATGCTGCGCGAATTGCGGAGGATTTTTGAGGAGCACGCGGCGGGTGGGCGCATAGCCTTCGATTACAAGACCCGCGTCTACTTCGGACAGCTCGGTGGTGTTCGGGGCGAGAGAAAGCATTAACCACAAAGGCCACGAAGGTTCACGAAGGAAGCCCGTTCTAGACTCTGATAGCATTTGCTGTTCTCCGAGGTCCCCCGTGCCCCAGGAAAAATCGTTTCATATGACGCCCGACGAGTTCCGTCGCCACGGCCATGCCGTAGTGGACTGGATCGCCGACTATCAATCGCGGATTGAATCCTTTCCCGTGCTTTCGCAGGTGAAGCCCGGCCAAATTCGGGCGTCGCTACCGGCCAACCCGCCGGCGCAGGGCGAGCCCTTCGACACGCTTCTCAAAGATGTCGACCAATTGATCCTGCCGGGCGTCACACACTGGCAGTCGCCGAATTGGTTTGCGTATTTTCCCTGCAACGCCTCAGGCCCGGGAATCTTGGGAGACCTGCTTGCTTCCGGCTTAGGTGTGCAGGGAATGCTGTGGTCGACGAGCCCCGTGTGCACGGAGCTTGAAACGCACGTCATGGACTGGTTGGTGGAGATGCTAGGCCTCCCGCAGAAATTCTTGTCGTCGAGTACCGGTGGTGGAGTAATTCAGGACACCGCGTCGAGCGCAGTGCTGTGCGCCCTGCTTGCGGCACGCGAGCGGGCCAGCGGCTACACCACGAACAAGAAAGGTGGCAACGGCCGCCTTGTAGCCTACGCATCCACGCAAACGCACTCGTCCCTGGAGAAAGCCGCGATGATCGCGGGAATAGGAACGGACAATCTCCGGCTGATCGAAGTGGATGATAAGTTCGCCATGAACCCGGATGCGCTTGCGCGCCAGGTGGAAGCCGATCGGAAAGCCGGGCTGGTTCCTTGCTTTGTTTGCGCCACCGTGGGCACGACTTCCTCCAACGCAATGGATCCCGTTCGAGCGATTGGGGAAGTTTGCCGGAAGAATAATCTGTGGCTCCACGTCGACGCCGCCATGTCGGGAACGGCGATGGTCTGTCCAGAATTCCGCCATCTTCAAGACGGCATTGAACTGGCCGACAGCTACAATTTCAACCCGCATAAATGGATGGGTGCGAACTTCGATTGCAGCTGCTTCTGGGTAGCGGATCGCAAAGCCCTGATTCAGACCCTGAGCATTTTGCCGGAGTATCTGCGGAATCAAGCCACGGAGTCGGGAGCGGTGATTGACTACCGCGACTGGCACATCCAACTGGGGCGGCGGTTCCGATCACTGAAGCTCTGGTTCGTGATCCGCCACTACGGAGTCGCCGGCTTGCAGCATAACGTCCGCGAGCATGTGCGGCTGGCGCAAGAGTTCGCCGGCTGGGTAAAGAACGACGACCGCTTCGAACTGGCCGCACCGGTGCCGCTGAACCTGGTCTGCTTCCGCCACAAAGCTGGAGACGCGACAAATCAATCCATCATGGACCGCCTGAACAGTAGCGGAGATCTGTGCCTGACCCACACGAAGCTGAATGGCAAGCTCACACTGAGGCTATCGGTGGGGCAGATGAATACGAAAACGAGACATGTCGAGAACGCGTGGAAGCAGATCACGAAAGAGACGCAACGATAGATTTCTCACTTCGCCACTGCGGTGATCCTCGCCAGCTTCCGGTCGTCATTGACCGTCAGAAAAGTGAATCTTTCCGGCTTTTCGGTAAAACAGGAAAGAGAGCCGAAAATTCCCTGCCGGGAGAACCCGGACACTTTCTTGCCCGTGTTTGCGTCGAAGACATCCAGTTCCGTGGTTTCACATTGATTTGAGCAGTGCCAGAACTCCATTGCAATTCGATCTCCTGAAAGCTGCATCGCCATTGGCGTCTGCCCGAAGTCTGGTGGATCCAATTCAAGGTTGCGCAACAATTCTCCGGAAGATGAGATCACATAGACTTTCGCCGGAGAAGTGCTCCGCATGAGGTAGGCATTTCCGTCGTCTCCGAGGCGCAGTCGGCCCGCAGATATGGCTCGGTTCCCAGATATGGGAGCCGCCGGAGTATACCTGGCATCTCCCAGCTTGACAGCTTCATCGATTGCCTGATCCTCGGGAAACGAAAGGCGTTTGAGCAAGCCGCCATCCGCGGCGTAAATCGCGGTGAAGATCTTTGGTAAGCCCCGTTGCAATCCTGCGACAAGGATCTCGCCGGTTGGAAAAACCACAAAATAGTACGGAGTGAATACAGGCGGTGCGAGTGGCATCCGGGACGCGAGTTTGCCGTCAGCCGAAAACTTGACCAGGAAAATGGCGTCTTTCGACCAGGCAAGTCTGGCAACTTCGCCGCCCCGTAGCAGGAACGAAGGCTCAAACGCATCCCCGTTGGGTGCCAGCTGAAGCGGCTTTCGGCTCGTAGCGATTCTCGCCTTCAGCTTGCCCGCGCTGTCGAACATAAGCAAAGGGCGATCGCCGGGCTGATCTTCTGCCGGATCAAAGATAGTGGCGAAGGTGTTTCCCTGGCTATCGCATTGCGAGTCATTGAAGAGGCCTTCGTTGGAGCCCAAGTGAACCCCGAGGTTGAGCGTTTGCTGTGGCTGAAGGACCTTGGTCTGAGCCAAGGCGACCACTGACAAGAACACAAGTGAACAGACTGACCGGAGCCGCATGGGAGCCTCCCCGGAAACCGATCAAGTATTATCGCACTAGTTGCGCTGTTACCAGAGTCAGTCCGCCGGCATCGGCGCCGTTCGCGGCTGGGCGGGCCGCTCGACTGTGGGAAGCGTAGCGTCGGCAGCCGTCTCGATCCATTTGCGCACTTCTGGCAGCGCCTTCCGCATCGCAACTTCGCCAACCTTAATCAGGTCTGCAGAGCGTTTGAAGTCGTCGTAAGCAAATCCGGCCACATCAGGTTCGACGACCAGGTCGGCTGCACCGCGCCAGAGAGAACCCATCGCGTCCTGCGCAATGGCAAAGGACTGTCCAATCACGTCAAATAGATGCCTCGGCGGACCGCCATTCGACCAGGTCCCCTTCAGGTGTATCGCTAACACGCGCTCGGCGCCCATATCACGGAGCGGGCGCGTGGGCACAGGGTGCGACAGCATGCCATCGACCAGATGCCGTCCGCGAATTTGCACTGGCAGGAACATCCCGGGATAGGCGCAACTGGCACGGACCGGATCAATGATCGTCCCGGAGTGAAACACCACTCCTTCTCCGGTATTGAAGTCAGTTGCCGTCACTCCGAGCGGGATGCGCAGATCCTCAAAAGTCCTGCACTTCAGGGTTCGGGTCAGAAACGCAACCATCCGATCGTTGGAGGCAAAACCGTAGCGCGACAGAGTCCAGCGGGCGAAACTGGTGAAGCGGCTGTTGCGAGCCACGTCTTCCATCTCGGCAAGCGACAGTCCGCTGCAGTAGCAGGCACCGATCAAGGCTCCGACGCTGGTGCCCGTCACCACGCGGATGGGGATGCCTTCCTGTTCGAGGACCTTCAGAACCCCTATGTGAGCGATGCCGCGGGCGAAGCCTCCACCTAAAGCCACACCAATGGCCGGGACGCGGGTGGCGACCGGTAGAAGAGCAGGCTTTCGGGAAAGTTCGCGCCCAAACGCCTGAACCGAGCGAATGATCTTCCCCAGACTTTTCACGACGAACCCCACGGTCGGGCTTAAACCCGCCAGAATCCCATCTAGCAAATAAGATGCCACATTATGCCGCAAGGCTGTAAGGGCACGAGGGTGCCACCCGACGTTACTCCAAGGGCAGTAACCAGTTACCATAGAAGCATCATGGAGTTGGCGAAGTCCCTGTATTCCTGCTAAGTTGCCGACAGTATGGTGCGAGAGATTTCCGCCGGTGGGGTCGTTGTCCGAAAGAAGGACGGAGAGTGGTGGGTGGCCGCAATCGAGCCGGCCGGAGACCCTTCGTCCGCTCCTACTGTCAAAAAACGAGTATCCGCCGCAAAGGACAAGGCCCTGCTCTGCCTGCCTAAGGGCCTGGTGGATCCTGGAGAGAAGGCTCTCGAGGCCGCCCTCCGCGAGGTGCGCGAGGAAACCGGTGTCACCGCATCGCCAGTGACGAAACTTGCCGACATCAAATACATTTACGTGCGCACCTGGGGAGACGGCGCGCAGGTCTTCAAGATCGTCAGCTTTTACCTGCTCCGCTACGAGTCGGGCCAGATCGACCAGATTTCTGAAGCGATGAGAATTGAGGTGGCGCGAGCGTCCTGGATCCGGCTGCAGGATGCTGCCAAACTTCTGGCCTACAAAGGCGAAAAACAGATGGCGCGGCAGGCTCTCGAGTATGTGATTACACACACCGACTTGTGACCCGCTGCTCTGGAAAAATGTCCTCCGGTCCAATTACCATGGCCTCGACACACTCCCAGTCGAAGGCGATTAGAAAGTCATCTCTCTTGCCAGTCCACTGTTCTCCGAAAATCCGAGTAATGGAAGCCGACTCACCGTCGAGGCCTGCTCATGAAACGCATTCATAAAGTTGCCATTCTGGGCGCCGGAACCATGGGCGCTCGCATCGCCGCGCATTTTGCCAATGCCGGGGTTCCAAGCTATTTGCTGGATATCGTCCCGCCCGATGCCGATGCGCCGGCGCGGAACCAGATCGCCGCCGCTGGTCTCGATGCGGCAAAGAAGTCGAAACCTGCCGCGTTCATGGATGCGTCACTCGCGCGACTGGTGACGGTAGGAAACTTTGAAGATGATCTAAAAAAATTGGCCGACGTTGATTGGATCATCGAGGCCGTGGTCGAGAACCTCGACATCAAGCGGAGCCTGCTGAAAAAGGTAGAGGCGATCCGCAAGCCTGGGACGATCATCACCACGAATACGAGCGGCCTGCCCGTCGGCAAGATCGCAGAGGGATTGTCCGACGACTTTCGGCGAGCCTGGTTCGGAACGCACTTCTTCAATCCCCCGCGATACATGCGCCTTCTGGAGATCATCCCCACGCCCGAGGCGGATCGGGACGCGATCGATGCCGTCTCTCACTTCAGCGACGTGCGTCTAGGCAAAGGGGTCGTCATCGCAAAGGACACGCCGAACTTCATCGGCAACCGCATCGGCACATTCTCAGTGCTGAATGTCATGCGGCTGATGCAGGAGATGGGACTGACCATCGAAGACGTGGACGCGCTCACCGGACAGGCCGTCGGATGGCCGAAGTCAGCGACATTCCGCACCATCGATCTGGTCGGACTCGACATCCTTGGACACGTCGTCAGCAATATGACGGCGAACGTTCGTGACGAGCGAAGCGATCTGCAGTTGCCCGAGTTTTTCAAGAAGATGCTGCAGAATAAATGGCTGGGCGACAAGACCAAGGGCGGCTTCTACAAGAAAAATGTGGGGCGGGCGCTCTCGCCCGCCGAAGCTGGCCAGGAAGGCGAGCGGCTCGCCATCGATTGGAAATCCCTCGAATACCATCCGCGCCAGAAGTCGAAGTTCCCGGCTCTCGATATGGCGAAGAACGTCGAAGACACGGCCGCGCGCCTGCGCATGCTGCTAGGCCTCGAGGGTGGTGGTCCGCAAAAGGGCGATAAGGCAGGACCATTTCTGTGGGCAGCGCTCTCCGATCTATGGACCTATGCCGCGAACCGTATTCCCGAAATCTCCGATTCGATTGTGGAGATCGATCAAGCGATGAAGCTCGGCTTTAACTGGGAACTCGGCCCGTTCGAGTTGTGGGATGCGGCGGGCGTCGAGGCCACCGTCGCTCGCATGAAGAAAGAAGGCAAGCCGGTAGCACCTAATGTCGAGAAGTTGCTCGCTGCGGGACAAAAATCCTGGTACTCAGAAGATCCAAAGTCACCTTCCGGTCGCAAATACTGGGAACTGGGAACTGCGAACTGGGAACTGCTCCAGGTTCCCTCTGGCGTGTGGTCCGTCACGGTTGCGAAGAAGTCCAACGGCGTGGTCAAGAAGAACTCGGGCGGATCGCTGGTCGATCTGGGAGATGGCGTGGCCTGCATCGAATTCCACAGCAAGATGAACACTCTCGGCACCGACATCACCAGCCTGATTAATCAGACGCTGAAAGCGGGCGGACCGGGCGACAACTTCGATGCGTTTGTGATCACCAACGACGCGGCGAACTTCTCCGTCGGCGTCAATCTGATGCTGCTGCTCATGAGCGTGCAGGAGGAAGAATGGGACGACATCGATCTGGCGATCCGCCAGTTCCAGGGAATGACGCAGGCCATCAAGTTTTCTCCCAAACCCGTGGTGTCAGCGCCGTTCGGTTTATGCCTCGCCGGAGGCACCGAGATTTCTCTGCACGCTGCGGCACGGCAGCCCCATGCCGAACTGTATACCGGCCTGGTCGAAGTGGGAGTCGGACTGCTGCCCGGTGGCGGAGGTTGCAAGGAAATGTTGCTGCGAGCGGTCGATACCGCTGTGGCGTCGCGGGGCAAATCTTCCGGCGAGGCACTCGCGGGCTCCGTCGAAATGATGGAGGCCATGAAGAAGGCCTTCGAGACGATTGCCACCGCGAAGGTAGCCACATCGGCGCATGAGGCACGCGGACTGGGATTCTTGTCTGATTCAGACACGATCACGATGAACCGGGAGCGAGTCCTGTTCGACGCCAAGGCTCGGGCGCTGGAACTGGTCCGTGCCGGATACGAACCGCCAGTACCGCGTACCGACATCCCCGCGCCCGGCGAGAGCCTTCTGGCCGCTCTCAAGATGGGCGTCCATCTTATGCGGCAAGGAGACTTCATCACCGACTACGAAGTAAAGCTGGGCGGAAAGATCGCGGAAGTTCTCTGCGGCGGCAATGTCACCCCGGGCACGCCGGTCAGCGAGCGGTACATTCTCGACCTCGAGCGCGAGGGCTTCAAATCACTCTGCGGCGAGAAGAAAACGCAAGAGAGAATTCAGTTCACCCTGAAGACGGGCAAGACGCTAAGGAACTGACGCGGCCGAAATCCTATCGGAGTTTTGAGCTGTCGCCCGTGGCGGTTGAAAAAGTACTTCGCCCAAAATTCACAAAATAAAATTGCGCCTCAAAAGCCACTCCTGATTTCGTCAGTTAGCCTGACTGCCACTCCGTCGTCTACGTTACGAAAACCAGACAAACGCGCCAGACTGTGATTCTGCTCATAGTGCCGAGCATCAAGGGGGGCTAAAGTTCTCTTAATGATTGAACCGCAAAAGGCAGGTCAATGATGGAGAAGGCAAACCCGAGGCCGATGGTCCCGATATGCCCCTTGACGCACAGCTTACTGGGCAAGCTGCAGGTGATTCTCGGATATTGTGACCTCTTGGTTGAACGACACGCGCAAGACTCGGAGTCCTCAAATCGCCTCCAGCTGATTCGGCAATCGGTGCAGTCCATGGCGGCGGAACTCCACGACTATCAATGTGACCTCATCGTCCAACAACGAATTACAGCCGAACGTAAAAGGCAGGTGCTTACCTAGATTCTTTCAACAGAACAGGTTGGGTCGATTACTGTGCGCGATTGGCGTTGGGGATTTGGCTTCCTCGCGTTGTGGGGGTTGGGTGCCATACGAGGAATACCGATTCCGGTGGCTGCCAATCGCGGAGAGGCGAGAGGCCAGAGGCGGGCAGACAGCGCAAACTTACGCTATGAACTCCTATCAACAATTACCCTGCTGACGCACGAAATTGCCCACCAAGTCTGCTGTGTTCGGCACAACTCCAAGTTGCTGAAAAAAGCCGAGCGATTCCACCAGCACCCAGTCCTCGACGATCTTTCCCTGCACAACGCGGTGGACGGTGAACATCCGTATCTGCATCTTCTTGCCGCTCGCGGGAATTCCCAGCCACGCGCCCTGGTGCGTGCCCTCCATCAGTAGTTGCGTCACGACACGATCGCCTTCACTCAATATCTGTTCGATGCTGAAGCGGAGATCAGGGAAGCTGGCGATCCAGCCCGCCACATGCTCCTTCATCGCCTGTGGACCGCGCGGCACTGCATCAACGGGCACGCCCGACCGCAGCTGGTGTGTTACACAATCCGTGCCGAAGATCGCGTCCGCCACCTCCAACCGGCGCTCATTCCACAACTCCTCCACGAACCTGTTGATCAGCTGTTTCGGATCATCCATCACGCTTACTCCTGACACAATAGACAAATCTCCAGGTCGCAGGTCGCAGGTTTTTTGATTGCCCTGCCGCACGGATGGTCTTGAGCGCCGTGACCTGATTTCGACAGCTACTCGCGTTTACCTGTCCCAGCAGCTAATCAGCAATCACGGTCCCCCCCGGCGGTCCTACTCCGCGTAGTGATAACCTTGCGAGATGCCTCTCGATTCTGATGCAGGCTCCCGCTCTGCAAAACCTCTTCGGTCCTATGCGGTGGTTGTGTTTGCTCTCATCATCGGGCTCTTCCTGGGCGTACTCTGCGTCGGATCGATTGGATGGGTAATGCTGGCGGGCAATTCCGGGCAAGCGCTGTTGAGTCATGTGTGGTCGGCGGTGACAGGCAGAACCCTCAGTATCGATGTAAGCCAGCCTACGGTGGTCGATCGTATTCAGCGCTTGCAGCGGCTGGAGACCGTGGTTTACACCGTGGACAAAATTGTGACCGGCGCAAAAGAAAACCCCATCTTCCCGGATTTTCTGGCAGGTGATCGCCTGTTAATGCTGGTGCACGGCGAAGTTGTCGCCGGGATTGATTTCACGGACCTGAAACCGGGCGACGTGAGACTGAACGGCAAGCAGATTCAGTTTCATCTTCCGGCGCCGCAAGTGTTCCGGACTCGGATCGACAGCGCGAAGACGCGGGTTTATTCCAGGCAAACTGGGCTGCTGGTACCTACCGACCCGAATCTGGAAACGCAAGTACGTCAGGAGGCGGAACGTCAGCTGCAAGAGGCCGCAATGGCCGACGGCATTTTGCGAACCGCCCAGCAGAATGCGGCTTCTACGATCCGCAGTCTGCTGCAGGGTTTGGGATTCGAGAAGATTGACTTTGACTAGCCGGCGGTGCCTCGGTGGTGTATGCGCCCTTTCTCAATGAGCGCCGGGCTTGTTAACAGAAGTTGATTGCCCTCACCGCTAATCAGCTTGCACAACGGTTGGTTTCGGCATTGTTAACGGCTTCAGATGAGAACCGTTTTGCCGTTGCGCACAAACTCTTCGCTATGGGGACTGCAACTTAAAGCGGGGTTGGGCAGCAGCGCACTTACCCGGTTTTACCTCAACCTTTGCGCCTGCGGCCCACAACCCTTCCACGGTGTTCGCTGTCACTTCATAAACACCCGCAGGTAGGGGTTTAAACACGAATTCTCCATCGTTGTCAGACACCGTGGAATACTCTGTGCCATCTGATACTCGCTTTGCCACAATCTTGTGATTCGGCACCCTACTCATTTTCCCTGCTTCTATTCGCATCACGTTCCCACTCAGGATGCCTGAGTTAGTCATGTGTGCCAATTGCCGCAACTGAGCGATGTTTTCTTGCGCCTGTGACAGCGGCTTGCTTGGACCATCAAACGGAATTTCGTTCGCTCGAATGTAGAATAGCCATCGATCTCCGGCTTTAATCTCGGGGTCATTTGGTGTTAGGCAAGCCTGATTGACCGTAGCCGTCACTGTGCCCTTAGAGTCGCCCAGGAAGTTTTCTTCTGGGCTAATCTCAAGTCGCCGGTCGGTATCGGATATCTCAGTCACGGACCGGACGCTGCCGGTAAACACGCGTTCATACCAATAATCAACTGTGCCACAAGGCTTAGGCGCAGTTGCCCAAGCCCCGCCGTGAATGCATTGAATCTGGTTGCCGCGCCATTCGCGCAGCTCGACGATGACTCCAGAGAGCGACGGTACCACGAAGACAACCGCTAACGCGAAGAAGAGGACGCGCCATTTTCGGGGAGGCAACATACTTGGAGCCTGATTATATCGGGGCGCTGACTGTTGAAAAATCGCGATCTCACTCATCGCCCCCAGCCCGGGGTTTTGGGCGCCAGCGCCTGTCCTCGTTCTCCCCGTTGAGCGCAGTCCATAACATCACCCCGTTCGAATGGCAGCGTAGCCCAGAAATCGAGCTACATGAAAAGTGGGCACCTGGAGTCCTATTCCGAGGTGCCCACTCCTACATTGACTGGCCGATCAATAAGTGAGAGTCAGCTGCTTTGGCAATGAACCGCCGTAGCCGCATTGTGGAGTCAATCCCGAAGACAGATTGGTTACGGACCATGCCGGGTTAGCGATCTTGGCCCATTTATAGTTGTACAGCCCCAAGTTATAGAAAGCGGTTGAGCCACCGGAAGGGTAATCACCGCACTGGACAACGTTGTAGACCTCCAGCGCACCGGCAAAGGCCCAATTGAAGGTCTGCCCAAAGCTTGAGGTGTTGAGCAACTCAGAGAAGTTTCCGTTCGTCCGGTCCCAGGTAACAATGTCCCAGGTGGGGCAGGACAGCGTTCCTGAAGCACATGTGTCGAACATATAGCCGAGGATGACATCTCCCGACTTGACCGGCGCCGGCGGGGCCTCGAAGACCGTGCCGCTGACGCAGCAATTCCAGCTCGCGATGCCCCACGCCGAAGCGTAATCGGAGTTCCAGCCCAAGACAGGCTGAATGATCGTCACAACATCGGCATAGTCCTCCATGCCCGGGAACATGTATATCGTCTGGCCGTCGTTGGTGCTCGGTGCCGGGGGCACGTTGAAGTTGGCATACAGATAGGCATAGGAGGTAGTCGTGGTCGTGCTGGCATATTCCACCCAGGCATGCCCGATGGAGGGATCCTTAACGCCTCGCTCATCCCCGATTACTTTGGCTCCGTCGGCTTTGAAATGTGGAAAGGCACACACTTGGATGTCTTCGACGCCTCCATTCGCGTGGCGGATGGCTTTTTCATCCCGCCGCACCTCGTCGCCCTTCGCCAGGTGTTTAACGCAGCTGGAGTGGAAGTAGCCAAATGGCGTGATTAGATAGTTTGCCGGAACTGCCGCAGGACGCTTTGGCCCAGCGGGCATTTGAGCTTGGGCTGCGGTCAGGCCAGCGACAAGCGTGGTGATGGCAATCGACTTGAGAACTCGTGAGCGAACTGAGACAACGAACATCGTTTTACTCTCCTCTGGGGGACAGGGCTTAGGTACGGCTGTGCTCGTCGAGGAGGGAGGTCGTCTAGCAAATTCGTCCGCCCCATCTACTTTCCCGCTCTAATAGTGTGGCGCCACCGGAATTCGTATCACAATCGAGAAAACAAGCGGGAGGTTCAGCGACCGTTGCGACCGCCGACGTCTGCGCTACAATCGCTTCATGCGAGCAACTCTGCTGGCCGCCGCTACGATCGTCGCTCTGACGGTCCTCTTTTCTTCGACCCCACTTGCCACCGCTCAAGCCAAGGACGCACAGCAGGAATCCGCCCCGGATGTCCCTGATGCAATTGCCATCCCTGAGGGGCTTCAACCAGTGCTCTTCGTGCGCGCTTCCGGTTCGCAGATCTATACCTGTCAGGCTGATGATGCAGGCAAGTACAGTTGGACGCTGAAGGCTCCAGAGGCCGAACTGAAAGATCGCAAAGACAAGGTCATCGGCCAGCATACCGCTGGACCAACCTGGAAGTTGAAAGATGGCAGCGAAGTAAAAGGAAAGGCGGTCGGTCACGTCGACTCGCTCGACTCGGACTCGATCCCATGGCTGCTGGTGGATGTCGTCACTAACTCCGGCAAAGGTTCACTCGCGAAGGTGACGAAGATTCAGCGCGTGCACACGCACGGCGGCAAACCAGGCAACGATCCCTGCGACGAATCACACAAGGCCGCAGAGACGAAGAGCGCATACACCGCCGACTACTACTTCTATGCGCCGGCGAAGTGACTTTCCTCGTGGCATCGCTGAGGAGACTGTACGTGGAGGGCGATATCGTTAAACTGCTTGCTGTTGCCTGTTCGTCGCGGTTCTGATGCCCGCCGAGGCACAGGTCGCCAAGAGTCTCCGACTATTTATCAGTAGGCCCTGTGGCTTTCAAGTTATGCTTCCCGCAGATTGGAAAGTCCGACTCTCGCGATCGAAGAAATGTGTGTTTACCGCGATCATCGTGCCGTATCGGGCAGATGGCGACATCGAGTTTGTCATCCGCGATGGAACTGTAGACGATAACCAACTTGGATTCGCCAAAGAGGACGGCAAGTGGATGGTGCAGGGCGAAGGGTCTGCCGCGGCTGTGCAGATCGCGTCTGCAAGTTGGGTAGGCTTGGAGGGTTCAGTTAGGTCTCGCATATATGAGGGAGGTTTCTATCGCGGCTTCGGAGACCAAACGCGGGTCCTGCTATTTGATCGCAAGCATCGGATCGCAGAGATCACTTGCTTCACTGGCGATAAAGCCGTGCCGCAGTTTGTGAAGGGTTTTGAGTTTTTGGGTAACGCAGGTCGGTGAAGTGCCTGTACGCTGGTCGAAGCCGTTTCGGAGTGACGAACATCAAATAAGCGGGGTACTGATATGAGAGAGGTCATTATTGCATCATCGGTGCGGACACCTGTAGGCCGCGCTTTTAAGGGCACGCTCCGCGCCACGCGCCCGGATGAACTGGCCGCGGTCGCCATCAAAGGCGCGCTCGAGCGCGTGCCACAACTCGACGCAAAGGAAATAGAAGACGTCATCATCGGCTGCGCCATGCCCGAGGCCGAGCAGGGCATGAACGTCGCACGCATCGCTTCCCTGCGAGCCGGGCTACCCGTCGAAGTTTCGGCGTTGACGATCAATCGCTTCTGCTCTTCCGGATTGCAGGCGATCGCCATGGCGGCGGAACGGATCATGTCAGGCGGTGCGGAAGTGATCGTAGCTGGCGGAACTGAGTCGATGTCGATGATCCCGATGGGCGGGCACAAGATCTCCCCGAATCCGTGGCTGGTCGATCACTATCCGGATGCATATCTTTCCATGGGACTAACCGCTGAACGACTGGCGCAACGATTCGGGATCACACGCGAGGCCGCGGACGAATTCTCACTGCGCAGCCATCAGAAAGCATTGGCCGCGATTCAGGCTGGGAAATTCGACGAGGAAGTCGTTCCAGTCCCAGTCAGCTTCAGCACGCCTAACGGATCGAAGCCGAAGCGGCAGGAAATCGTCTTCAAAGTCGACGAGGGCCCACGCGCAGATACTTCGCTGGATGCACTACTTGCGCTGAAACCGGCCTTCCATGCCAAAGGAACCGTGACTGCCGGAAATTCGTCCCAGATGTCCGACGGCGCTGCCGCTGCGATCGTGATGTCGGCCGAACGCGCACAAGCATTGGGCATCAAGCCGCTGGCTCGTTACGTTTCGTTCGCCACAGCCGGATACAAGCCGGAGGAAATGGGACTCGGGCCCGTGTTCGCAATCCCGAAAGCCTTGAAGATGGCGGGCCTCAAGCTCTCCGACATCGACGTGATCGAATTGAACGAGGCCTTCGCCGCACAATCGTTGGCGGTCATCAAGGAAGGCGGCCTCGATCCAGAGAAGGTCAATCCGAATGGCGGAGCGATCGCGCTGGGACATCCCCTGGGATGCACAGGCGCCAAACTTACCGCGAGCGTTATCCGTGAAATGAAGCGCCGGAAGTCCCGCTATGGAATGGTGACCATGTGCGTCGGTGGCGGCATGGGTGCAGCAGGCATTTTCGAGAACGCCTAGCAAAAAGCAGAGCTATAATCCCGCAAGGAGGTTCCCATGACTTCGGTCCGCCTTCTTACAGCCGCTGTGCTGCTCTGCACTGCATCGGCCTTTGCGCAGGAGCAACTCTCCTCGACGACGCGGCCCAATCGCACCGCCGAACCGGAAAAAGCTGCGCAGACCGCAGCAACAGAACCGTGGAAGCTCGTTCTGAACCAGCCAGTGGACTGGAACGCTGGAAAGGATCGTCTTCAACAATTCCAGATTGACGCATACAAGATCGACCGATCTAGGATCGACCCAAACCGTCAACCCTTCCGATGGGGTTCGCAAATCGACGACATAGTTATGGATCGACAACTGGGAGATGACACCCTCTGCTACAAGATTCGCAGTTACGTGGTGGCGCGCGACTCTAAAGATTCGGAGTCTGTTCATCCCGTCGGCTATTCGACGTGTCAGCCGGCGAGTCGCTACCGCCTGAAGAAGACGCTGATTCAAACCGGCTCATCCGCCAGGTGACGTAACGTCTGAACACTTCTTTACTCGATTGCTACGCTCGTTTACACGATGAAGAGTATGCTTTCGATGGATGTAGAGTACGAACCACGCACGGCATCCCCAGCCGTTTATAGGAAGCGTCGTCGGTAGGAGGTGCTTTATGCGGCTCTCCGGCCCGTCTCTAACTGCAGTTTTGTTGTTTGCATCCTTCACCTTGGCACAACATTCCTCCGGTGGCAGCAGTTCCAGCGGTTCTTCCAGCAGTGGTTCGTCCGGCGGCGGCTCGCACAGCAGTTCTTCGGGAGGGTCAAGCTATTCCGGCAGTTCAGGCGGTGGCAGCCACAGTTCGGGCGGCGGGTCAAGCTATTCGGGTGCCGGCAGCAGCCACAGCTCTACAAGTAGTCATGGCTCCAGCAGTGGCCGTCCCTCTGGCGGCGTGTCGGTCTCGAACGGATCCGGCTCGCATAGCAAGAACGAACACGGATCCAGCCTCGTAAATTCGCGGAATGGAATAGAGAGTTCCCCGTCGAAGCTGCGCCCCATTCATGAGCCAAAGTCAGGCGTTCCCCAGCGCGTGGTAGTACCGGAAAAGCGGAGCTTCTTTACCTTCCTGCGACATCCGTTCCGAAAACCACCGCCGAAAGTTGTGGCTCTGCCGGCTTTGTATCTTCCCAGGCCGGTTTGTCGGAAAGGCAAATGCGCTCCGGCGTGCCCAGTAGGACAGGTTAGCAGTGGCGGCGTATGCTCAACTCCAGCCGTCCAGCTGTGCGTTGCGGGCCAGACTTGGAATCACTCCTGCCACGACCAATGTTCCCACGGAGAAATTTGGAATGGCGGTTCTTGCCTCTACCACACCCGGTTCCTGGACAACTGCTTTGCGCACCGCACAGCCTTGGATCGTCAGGCACAGCGCGTGCAGGCTGCGGAAGCGGCTCGGCGCAATGCCTGTGTCAGTGGCCCCGCGCAGGAATGTTCCGACGCGACCGGCACTTGGCAGACCGAAGAGAACCTGCGCCGCAATCTGCTCGCCCGTTATCAGCAATGCCAGACCCAGACCATGTCGACGTATTCGGCGCAATACCGGCGGTCCCCGTATGATTCCACGCTCTGGTTGGATTCATTGCGATTCAACGAGGACTTCTAGCCCCACGAGAAACACGCAAGACGCGTAATGGTTGCGTCCGGCAGTAATATGCCGGACGTTCTTTCGTCCAAACTATCATTCCCTCGCCCGCAGCATTAGAATTGCATCAGCCTTTCCGCCAGCTTTCACAGCCGGCGTTTTTATTTGGGGGATAGATGATGGCGACCACCACCGCAGTTCCGAAAACCAAAATCTCGGGAGGCAGCTTCCTGCTTGAAACCCGAAGCCCGGAGGAAGTTTTCACGCCTGAGGATTTCAGCGAGCAGCATCAGCTCATTGGGCAAACGGCGGAAGAGTTCGCCGTCAACGAAATCGTTCCCAATATCGAGAAGATCGAGCACAAGGATTTCTCCGTCACGCGTGACCTGCTGCGCAAGGCTGGCGAACTAGGACTTAGTTCAGTGGAGATCCCCGAATCCTACGGCGGATTGGAGATGGACAAGGTCACAGCAGCGGTGATTGCCGATCACATCGCCAAGTACGCCGGATTTGCCACCACATGGGGTGGACACACGGGTATCGGCACTCTGCCCATCGTTTATTTCGGCACAGAAGAACAGAAGAAGAAATATCTGCCGCGCCTGGGTGCAGGAGAAATTGTCGGGGCTTACGCACTCTCTGAGTCGACGTCAGGCTCCGACGCTATGAACTGCCGCACCCGCGCCACGCTCTCTCCCGATGGCAAACACTACATCCTGAACGGCGAAAAGATGTGGATCACCAACGCCGGTTTCGCCGATCTGTTTACCGTCTTTGCCAAGATCGATGGCGAGAAATTCTCTGCTTTTCTCGTCGAGAAGACTTTTCCCGGATTCTCCGTTGGCGCGGAAGAGCACAAGATGGGAATTCGAGGGTCATCCACCTGCCCCATCATTCTCAATGACTGTAAGGTTCCGGTTGAGAACTTACTGGGAGAAGCGGGCAAGGGTCACCTGATCGCTTTCAACATCCTGAATATCGGACGTTTCAAGCTGGGCGCGATGTGTGTAGGCGGCGGGCGCGTGTCGCTGGAAAACGCCATTGGCTATGCCAAGCAGCGTAAGGCATTCAATAAGGTCATCTCCGATTTCGGACTGGTGCGCGAGAAGATCGCCAACATGGCGACGCTACTGTTTGTCGGAGAGTCGCTGGTCTATCGCACCGTCGCCCTGATGGATGCCGCTCTCAGCGAAGTCGACAAATCCGCGGCCGACGCAGCGAGGCAGATGCTAAAGGCGATCGAGGAATATGCGGTCGAGTGCTCGATCATCAAAGTGTGGGGCTCGGAGATGATCGATTACGTCGTCGACGAGACCGTTCAGATCTACGCCGGCTATGGCTTCGTCGAAGAGTATCCCGCGGAACGTGCCTACCGCGATGCCCGCATCAACCGCATCTTCGAAGGGACGAACGAAATCAATCGGCTGATCATCACCGGATTCCTGCTGAAGCGCGCCATGACCGGCCAGTTGCCGCTCATGCCCGCGATCAAGAAGCTGATGGACGAGGTGCTTTCTGGCCCATCGATAGGCGAGGAAGTCGAAGGTGCTCTGGCCGATGAGCGGAAACTGGTCGCGCAAGCCAAGAAGCTTGGCCTGTTCGCGGCTGGCTCGGCCACGCAAAAATACATGCAGGGGATCCAGGATCAGCAAGAGATCATGGGCGCGATCGCCGACATGACCATCGAGACCTATGCGATGGAGTCTGCCGCATTGCGCGCACAGAAGATAGTCGAGAGCAAGGGCGAGTCCGGCGCAGCACTGCCTGTCGCCATGACTCGCGTCTATCTATCGCAGGCGATGGAGAAGGTTGAATCCGCCGCGCGCAAAGTGATCGCCGCCGTTGCCGACGGCGACATGCTGCGCACCCAGCTGGCAATTCTGCGCCGGCTCGCAAAATACGAACCGTTCAACACCGTCGAATTGCGCCAGCAGATTGCACAGAAAATGATTGAACGCGGAAAGTACACGCTGGCATAACCGACGGTCATCGGCCTGTCACTCTACGTTGTCATCCTGAGCGAAGCGAAGGACCTATGCAATCCAAGCCAGCTGCACAGGTCCGCCGCGGCAAAAAAAACCGCTCAGGATGACAACGCTCTTCCTATTGGCAGCCACGAAACACTCTGATACAAACTTCCCATGAAAAAAAGAATGAG
Source organism: uncultured Acidobacteriota bacterium (assembly GCA_963836945.1). Taxonomy (GTDB): domain Bacteria; phylum Acidobacteriota; class Terriglobia; order Terriglobales; family Acidobacteriaceae; genus Sulfotelmatobacter. The sequence continues at coordinate 61,164 of CAWILL010000006.1, read as the reverse complement.
CGCCCTCGCACTCATTGCGCTGTCGGCGGGTGTGACTGCCCAGTCGAAGCCAGCTTCCCAAGCAGATTCCGCAACTTTTGACGCTGACGGCACTGCCCACATTACCCGCGTAGTACCGATGCCTACCACCGTCAGCCCAGAGGCGCAGACCTGGCTGGAATCACTGACTCACACAACACCCGGCCCCGAGACGCTAGCCGAGCGCCGCGCCCGGACCGATGCCTGGCGTGCCCAAGATTCAGCCGATGCGCGGAAGCTCTACCCCGTCAACGTGGAGGAAGCGACGACAGCCGGCGTTCGCACCGACATCATTACGCCGATGACCATGCCCGCCGAGAACAAGTCTCGCGTCCTGATCAACCTGCATGGCGGAGGCTTCAACTCCGATTCAGGATCGTTAATCGAGGGCGTCCCGATCTCAAGTCTCGCGAAGATGAAAGTAGTCTCGGTCTACTACCGCCTCGCGCCGGAAAATCCCTTCCCTGCCGCCGTCGACGACGTCGTAGCGGTCTACAAGGAACTCCTGAAAACCTACAAACCGCACAGCATCGGAGTCTTCGGAACATCCGCGGGCGCGATTCTGACTTGCGAAGTTATGGTGAAGCTGAAGCAACTGGGACTCCCGCTGCCGGGAGCTCTGGGCGTTTTCTCAAGCCTTGCCGATTTCAGCCGCCCCGGCGACTCACGCCAACTATTCTCACTCAACGGACTCCCCGGCCAACTGCAGCCAGTCGACCCGCAGCACCTGCCGGACAACGAGTACGTGGGAAAAACAGATCGCAAAGATCCCGTGCTTTCCCCGCTGTTCGCCGACCTGCACAGCTGGCCGCCAAGCCTGCTCGTGACCAGCACGCGTGATCTGTTGCTGAGTGACACCGCGCTCTTTCATCGCGCGTTACTGCGTGCTGGAAATGACTCGCAGTTAGTGGTATTCGAAGCCCTGCCACACGCCTTCTGGTATCACTTCCAACTGCCGGAAACTCGCGAAGCGCTCGAGCTCATGGCCAAGTTCCTCGATCAGAAAGTTGAACGCTAGCCGGAGTAAACCGCCCGTAACTTTGCCACTTCTAAAACGCGGAATATAGCAGGACGCATCGTTGAACTGAACATCACTATTTACTGACAGATGCATCCGGCGGAATCAGCATATAGCTGACGAACGCCACCTGCTTGCTGTCGGGTGACCACGAAGGCACGTTGATCGTTCCCTGCCCTCCGAACAACTTCGCGAGCACCGTGATCTTCTTGTCCGCGAGCGACATCAGGCGCAGCATGACATCTTTATTCTCCGGATGTCCTTTCACATCCGCGCCGTAAGTCAGAAACACCATCCCCTGCCCGTCCGGCGAAATGTGCGGAAACCAGTTGTTCAGGTCGTCTGAGAACACCTGCTCCTGCTCGCTGCCGTCGGCTTTCATGCGCCAGATCTGCATGTGGCCGGTGCGTTCGGAGTTGAAGTAGATGTACGTGCCATCTGGTGAATACTCTGGGCCATCATCGAGCCCTTTGGCGGTGGTGAGGCGAGTCTCTTCTCCGCCCGCGGCCGGAATCGCATAGATATCGAATTCCTCGTTGCGTTGTCCGACGAACACTAGCGTCTTTCCATCGGGCGACCAGCCATGCCAGTACGAAGGAGACTTCTGCGTGATGCGCCGCGGAGTGCCTCCACCAATCGGCACTATATACACCAGTGAATTGTGATCGCCCTGCGAATTATCGCTGATCGCAAGTTGCGTGGCATCGGGAGAGATCCCATGATCGTTGTTAAGACGAGTCGCAAAGCCGGTATCGATCTTTACAGGCGCGCCTCCGCCAACCGGAATGTGCTCAAGGTGGCCGTCGCGATTGAACAAGAATTCTTTGCCATCCCGAGTCCAGTTGGGCGCTTCGAAGCGCCCTTGATCAAGATAGGCCACGCGCCGGTCTGCCGAATCGACATCGACCGTCTCCAACGTGCTGTAGAGAACCGCTTCGCCAGAAGAAGCCATCCGCTGCGTCAGCTCAACATTCGAAAACACTGCTTGTTCGACGACATCTTTATCATGCGAGCAGACGCCCAGCCCTACATAGAATGAACCCTGCAGCGGAATGCGAAGCCATCCGCCCGCAGGCTGAACGGCCTCAGAACCGAGCGCCATGTATACATAATCTCCGCGCTTCACGATGCGCAGCCGTTTCGGCGCGGAGAGATTCGACTGAACCTCACGCGTCACCGCGCCTTTCTCGTCGCGAAATTGCAGCGAAGTCAGGCCGCTGGCGTGCAGCGCAACATCGGCGTAAACCGAGTCGCCATCCAAACTCTGGCGCAACATGAGCACACCCTTCTTGTGCTCGTTCCCGGTTTTCGTGAGGAAGCTGATGTCGGCCGTCAGGCTCACATCCCCCGACATCTTCTTCCAGACAAACTGAAACGCATCCGCTGCGGACCACATATTCTCGCCGCTGCCGGAGATCGTGTAGGTCTTCTTTCCCGCCTCATACTCGACCGAGCCAGGATGTAACACCGTACCCACGTCGCCGTGGCTTTCGAAGACGCCGACAGCACCCACCGTCTGCGCGTGGATCAATCCATGAGACAAAAGGGCACAGAGTTCGATCAGAATCACCCATGAGTAAGTGCGGATCGTGGCCACGTCGAGGCTCCTTTGAATATCGGAAGAAACAGAAATTGTAAACCGCGCCGCTGGCGCTCACCACTGCGACAGCAGCATTTCCGGGGTTGCTCAGTCCGAGGAGCACCCGTTCTCTCCGCATTTCTTTACCGTCTTCCGAATGGTTCTGGTAAAACAGTCGCATGAAAAAGACTGCGTTTGTGGCCGCCTTCTGTGTATTCGTCTCGCTATTAATCTCCGCCGCCGCCGCACAAGAAAAGCCGTCTCCTTCCGCCAACCTCGCGCTCACTCCTCCCATGGGCTGGAACTCTTGGAACAAATTTGCCTGCAACGTCAGCGAGGACATGATCAAAGGCATGGCCGACGCCGTGGTGAAATCCGGCATGAAGGATGCCGGATATCTTTACGTCAACATCGACGACTGCTGGCAGGTGAGCCGCGACGCGAATGCCAACATTGTGGTCGATCCGCAGCGCTTCCCGCACGGCATGAAAGCAGTAGGAGACTATATTCACTCGCTAGGTTTGAAGTTCGGCGTCTATTCCGATGCGGGGTCGAAAACCTGCGCGGGACGTCCTGGAGGCCTCGGCCATGAATATCAAGATGCCGTGCAATACGCCGCCTGGGGTGTGGACTATCTGAAGTACGACTGGTGCCACACGAGTAGCCAGGATGCCAAGGCCTCATACGCCAACATCCGCGCTGCTCTCGACGCCTCTGGACGCCCCATCGTGCTCAGTATCTGCGAATGGGGAACCGCCAAGCCATGGCTTTGGGGTCAGGAGGTCGGCGGCAATTTGTGGCGTACCACGGGCGACATCAATGACCGATGGGGCGGCAAGCAAAAATGGCCCGACGGCAGTTGCTGCTCCAATGGTGTGCTAGGCATCCTCGATCAGCAAGTTGGACTTCAATCCTATGCCGGGCCGGGTCATTGGAATGATCCCGATATGCTCGAGGTAGGCAACGGCGGAATGACCGACGCTGAGTATCGCACGCACTTCAGTTTGTGGGCGATTCTGGCCGCTCCGCTTATCGCCGGCAATGACCTGCGCAATATGCGTCCCGGGATTCACGACATTCTTGCCAACAAAGAGGTGATCGCCGTCGATCAGGACGCTCTCGGACGCGAGGGCGAGCGCGTCGCCAAGAACGGAGATCTGGAAGTCTGGGCGAAGCAAATGAAGGATGGCAGCCGCGCCGTAATCCTACTCAACCGCGGCGAGTCCGAGCAGGAGATCACCGCCAATTGGGAGGATCTCGGTTACCCGAAGACGCTCAGCGCCTCAGTGCGTGATCTGTGGGAGCACAAGGATCTGGCGAAGGTGACGGGGAAGTTCTCTGCCCGAGTCGCGCCTCACGCTGTGGTGATGGTCACAGTAAAACCCTAAAAGCGTAAACCACAAAGGGCACGAAGTCTCACGAAGGAACCCTCGTTTGTTTCCCTTCGTGCGCCTTCGTGCCCTTCGTGATTAAAGGTTTGTGCTTCTACTGTTTCGGAAAGTTCGGATCAGCCTTCACTTCTTCAATCTGCGCCGTATGCCTCGCGCTGTGTGTTCCCAGCAGTAGCAGCCACTGATACCCGTCCAAGGGCCCGAATACCGGGTGGTCGAAGAAATGATCCCGCAGGTCGTCATTCGTCGTCCGAATGTAATCCATGTTGGCCTTACGCGCATCCTCGAAAACCTTTGCCAAGTCCGCTTCGGCTGCCCAACGTCCCGTGGGACGCAACATCTCGGGCGCCTGCGCCTTGTGGCTGCGGTCGGGCACCTTTTCGAGAATCAGCTGATCCTTGCCCTTCACTTGCTCGCGCTTCTCCGGCGCTGCGGGAGATTGCATCAGCGGATGCTGGATCAGTCCCATGATGGTGGTCTCCGAGACCGTGATGTGCTCCGCCACCTCCGCTACCGACCAGCGGTCGGCCGCTGGTTTGAAGGTCCACTGCTTCTGTGACAGCCCGGATATCGACTTGAGGAAATTGTCATGCGTGGTCTGAAACAACTTCAAAGCTGCCTCACGCTCTTCGGGGCTAAGGGCGGTGGCGACGGGCTGAGCCGTTTGCGAGACAGCTGAACACACCAGCAGACAAATCGTCATCATCGAGACAAAAGTTGCGGACTTCTTCACGTGCATCACTTCCTCCTTGAAGTTGGGACTGCGCTAAAGATGTGAGGGGCCCGTGCAAGATGCAAAATCATTCGCGCGACTTCTTCAATTCTTCCATCACGCTCTGAATGAGTTCCTTCGCGTCGGTCAAATTCTTCATGATCAATTGAATATCCATTACCGGCCTGCCCGGCCAACGCTGGCTCTGGCAATAAACGCCGTGCTGACCGACGAGCGCCATGGCATCGGTGATGGTATCCATCGTAACGGCCAGTCGCCCGCGCGGAACCCCCATCATGGTTTCGAAATGCTGCAGTTCTTCCTGCTTCTCGTCGAATACCGGCATGCACCGATTGTAACTGCGCCGCGCCGTGGAGGATAATGGCCCGCTGACAAAATCAACTTTCAAACGTCAAAGAACTTTTGCTGTTCCAGCTACTCACAAGGAGAAACCATGCATAAGACAATCGCCCTCCTCACGCTCTTCGCCTTTGCAGCCGCCACCGCCTGCTCCGCTCAGCGTCCGAGTCCGGCCGCATCAGCCTCTTGCGACCTCGGCGCCGGTAAAACGGTCAAGACAGACTATTCCAGCCCGCGCATGAAGGGCCGCAAGATATACGGCGACCTCGTGCCCTTCGGCCAGGTATGGCGCACGGGCGCAAATGAAGCCACGACGTTCGTAACCGGCGCCGATATCGTCGTCGGCGGCACGAATGTTCCCGCCGGCAAATACACGATCTTCACCGTGCCCAATGCAGACAAGTGGAGCCTTGTGATCAGCAAGGGAACTGGCGAATGGGGCACGCAATACCCCGGCCAGGAGAAGGATCTCGCGCGCATCGACATGAAGGTCTCGAAGCTTCCCTCGCCCGTCGAGAACTTCACAATCTCCTACGAGAAGTCCGGCAACGGGTGCACGATGAACGTGGATTGGGAAACCACGCGAGCGTCACTGGATATCAAAGCCAAGTAGCGCTGCCGTCCCGGCGGCTGTCCGGCGGGCACCTTGCCCGCCGGACGGCAGGCAACCCACTACAGCGTCCGCTTGAACAGTGGAATCGCGATTCCCAACGTTACCGCCGCAAACACGCCGAGAAATAGCATATCTCCCCATACCGCCGCCAGAGTAGTCTCCTTCAGCAGCAGGCACTTGAACCCATCCACCGCGTAAGTAAACGGATCGCATCTCGCAATCGCGCGCAGCCATGGCGGAAATGCCTGGATCGGATACACCGAGCCGCTGGGGAAAAACAGCAGCGTATTGAGAATGCCGAACATGGCGCGCGGCACCAGCGGATCTTCGATGCGCACCATCAGCAGGAACATCATCGTGTTCAGGGCCAATGAGGTCAGTACGATCATGATCACGAGCCCGACTATCGTCAACGGATTGAAAATCGTTCCGACACCGGCCAGCATGGAACCAATCGCGACGATGATTGCGCCAGTCATGACGGCTTTAATCGCGCCCGCCAGGTTCAATCCGAGAACAAGCTCCAGCTTCGTAATCGGCGTGACCAGGTAGCCCTCATGCACGCCGCGGGCTTTGTCGTCGATATACAGCATGCCCCCGCCGATCATGACCGACACGAACATGGCCAGCACCAGCGAGCCCGGCAGGAGATACTTCATGTACTCGATATAAGGATAAAGTTCCACAATGCTCAGCGCCGTCTGCTGCAAAATGCGCGGCGTCGCTGCCGGCTGGTTCAGAGCGTTGGTCAGATCACTGAGCTCGGCCTCGACCGCTGAACTCATGAAGTTGTCGCTGTTGTCGACAACCAGCACGATCTGCGGATGATTCTGCTCATAGACGCGGCGCGAAAACTGCGGCGGGATAATAACCGCACCTTGCAACTTCCCATTGCGGACATCCTCGGACGCCTGCTTGTCGCTGTCATACGGAATCGGCGTGAACGTGCGGATGTTGGCACGAACCGAATCGAATGCCTCGCGAATCCTGAGCGCCTGTGGGCCCCCGTCCTGGTCGACAATCGCGATCTTGGCATCGTGAATCTTCCCGCCAAATGCGTTGCCCAGAATGATGAGCTGCACCAGGGGAAAGATCATCGACGCCAGCATCAGCGCCGGTGAGCGGAAGAACTTGCGCATTTCCCGCTCGACAATCGCCATCATTCGGTTCATCGATAAAACTCCAAATCTTCCTCTGTGAACCTCCGTGTCCTCTGTGGTGAAAGCCTTAAAGGCACTACCACAGAGGTGCACAGAGAACCACAGAGCAAATCACGGCTGCAGCCCCGGCCGCTGCGGCATCACAAACGCATAAGCCTTCTGCAATTCGTCACGAAGCTGCCGCCCCGTGTAGTGAACGAACACGTCGTCCAGGGTAGTGTTCTGAACAGTGAGCGTCTTGACCCGCACCCCGCTGTGCACCGCCATTTCGACCAGTTCCGTCGTCGTCCGCGAGCCGTCGCTGGTCAGCACGCGAAACATGCCCGCGCCTTCGTGCTGCACCGATGTAACGTCATCGAGCTCTTGCAACTTCTGCTCCAGGTCGGCGGGAGGATTGTCGAACTGAACTTCAATGACCGTCGACCCCGGCACGCTCGCCTTCAGTGCCATCGGCGCATCCAGGGCCACGAGTTTGCCGTGATCCACAATCGCAATGCGGTCGCACAACCGGTCGGCCTCATCCATGTAATGGGTCGTGATGAGAATCGTCAGCTGGCGGTGCTCTTTAATGTTCCCGAGCATTTCCCAAACGGCAACGCGGGAAACTGGGTCGAGGCCCGTCGTCGGTTCGTCGAGAAAGAAGATCCGCGGATGATGAACCAGCCCACGCGCGATTTCCAGACGTCGCCGCATTCCCCCGGAGAGAGTTTTGGTCTGTGCATTCCGCCACTTGGTCAAATCGACCAGTTCCAGAAGTTCATCGATTGATTTCTTACGCTCTTTCGCCGGCACGTCGTAGAGCTTGGCGTAGATATTCATGTTCTCTTCGACGGTCAGATCAAGATCACTGGTAAGAGCCTGCGGAATTACGCCAATCATTCGCCGCGCCGCATTCGGTTCTTTAGCGACGTCGTGTCCTGCAATCCGCGCCTTCCCCGATGTGATCGGAATCAGCGTCGTCATCATGCGAATCAGCGTCGACTTTCCCGCGCCGTTAGGGCCAAGCAGTCCGAAGATCTCGCCTTCCTTTACGCTGAAGGAAACGTCGTCCACCGCCGTAAAGTCTCCGTACTTCTTCACGATGTGCTCGACCTCAATCGCCGACGGCGCCTTGGGATCGTAAACCGGCCTCTCAAGCGTGTGGTTCGAAGCGTTACCCGGTTTTGCATTGGATTCAGCCGCCATGATCACTCCGAGGCCTTCGCGCTTTGCGCTGCACCGTTCTTCAGCTGTTCGGGGGAAACGAGAACTTCTGCAGTCATTCCGGGCACGTAAGCTCCCTTCGGATTATCGAGGCGTATTTTCAAGACGATGGTCTTGATGTCTCGTTTGCGGCGGCTGACATCGCGTTGCGTCGCGAAATCGCCTTCTACTCCCTTGAAAAACACCTTGCCGCTGGTCACCGTTCCGCCAGGCAAGCGCACGCGCAATACATCGCCGTAGCCGATGTGGTCCGCGTAGGTTTCTGGAATCGCGGCTCGCGCCCAGGTATCGCTGAGATCGACGATCGTGACGATGGGTGCGCCGATATTCACAACTTCCCCTTGCCGGGCGGCGCGCACCGAGACGGTTCCGATGACCGGAGCATAAACATTGGTGTACCCCAGCCGAACCGCCATCTGATTTTTCACCGCCATCGCGTTCTTGAGATCGGCCTGTGTGGCGGCCACAGTGCTCTTTGCCGCATTGGCCTGATGGGTTCGAGCAATCGCCGCTTTTAAATCCGCGCCTGCCGCTGTAACCAGATCCTGTTGCGCTTGCACCGTTGCTTGCGCAGCCTGCAGATTGGTTTCCGCCTGAACGCGTTCCTGATCGGAAGCGATTCCTGCCTTGGCCAGCGCGATGATCCGGCGGCTGTCACTTTCCGTGCGATCGAGTGTCGCCTTCGCCTGCAGCAACTGAGCCTTCGCTGAAGAGAGTTTGGCCTCAGCGTTCGCTACGTCGCTGCTTGTCGAGCCCGATGTCGATTCTTCCGTGTGCTGCATCTCTGCAACTTTATGCTGCAGGCTACTGATAGTCGCCGTGGCCGCCGCATCTTGCGCCTGTAACTCTGAGGCGTCGAGCACCGCGATTAAGTCACCGGCCTTCACCGGCGTCCCCTCATCTACCAGCAATTTTTGTATGCGGCCCTCGACTTGCGCGCTGACAATCACCTGGTTGGCGTCCACGGTGCCGATCAGTACCATGTCTCGCGAATGGTCGGTGGAAAAGAAATAGTAGGCCGCAGCAACGACGAAGATAATGCCCAGAAGAATAAAAAAACGGTTGCGCGCGCTCATGAACGTGCTCCTTGTGAGGCGTGATGTTTGGGCGAGAACAACGCAGCGGAGATGAAATCCAGCACCGAGGCCCGCCGCTCCGCGACTCGCTCGGGCGTTAAGGGATTGAAGCCCACGATCTTTTGCATCATCGGTGCACTGCTGAAGTAGAAGACGATCATGGCCACGATAGATTGCACGAAATGCGCTGGATTGATCGCACGGAACTGCCCTTCAGCAATTCCCTGCCGCAGCACTTCGCTGACTCGAAGAAAAATTGGCTGAATGTAATTCTTGATGACCTTCTCGATGTGCGGAGACTGGCCCTCCCGCGCCCGCATCATCTCTCGCTGCATCAGCCGCGGGTACAGTTGGTTCGAAGCGATGAAATCGAAATACGCTCCGGCATACGCGAGAATCTTCTCGCGCGGGGGCAGATCACTGTCCAGCACCTGAAATACAGTTTTCTTCAAACCAGAAAACGCATCGTCGAGCACCGCGCCATAAAGCGTTTCCTTATCCTTGAAGTAGTAATACAGGAGCGCCTTGTTGACCCGTGCCTCCTGGGCAATCGTGTCGGTACGGGCACCGGCGATGCCATGCTCGGCAAACTCCTGCGCCGCTGCCGCCAGTATTGCGGCACGGCTCTCTTCGGGCTGGCCGCGAGATCCCATCCTGCGGCCACGCCACGTGTTGCGACGATGCAGAACGCGAGGCATGTTCGTTAATTAACCAGTTAGTTAGATTATACTCGCCCGCCCCAAGATTCGCCAGTCCTTCTTGCCAGATGAGATTTGGCGGAAACAACCATGATCCGGCCAACTCTCCTCATGCTTTAATAGGCCTTCCGTTCCAAGTTCCCAGGAGGAATCGCATGACCCGACGGCTTCTTCTCGTCATCGCTTTGATCGTCCTATTCAGCCCCTGTACTTTCGCCCAAGCTCCCAAACTCGATCGCCAGGTCGCAATTACGATTGACGACCTTCCCGCTGGCATGGCCGATCGCTTGCCCTCAGCCGATATCACAGCGATGACAACTAAACTCCTGGGAACACTTCGCGACCAGAAGATTCCAGTAGTCGGCTTCGTCAATGAAAAGAAATTGTATAAACCCGGCGAAGTCGACGAGCGCATCAAGGCGTTGCAGATGTGGCTCGACTACGGATTCGAACTCGGCAATCACACCTTCAGTCACATGTCACTCAACCAGAGAGAATTGAAGGACTGGGAAGACGACGTAGTCCAGGGTGAGACCGTTACGCGCATGCTGCTCGCGCAGCACAAGATGAGGCTGCGCTATTTCCGCCATCCTTATCTAGACACCGGCCGCGATCTCGAAACCCGCCGCAAGGCCGAAGAGTTCCTAACGCAACGCGGCTACCGTATCGCTCCCATCACACTCGATGGATGGGACTGGGCATTCGCTGGCATCTACGAAGACGCCAAGAAGCGCAATGATACGGCTCTGCAGCAACAGATCGTAAAAGACTATCTCGCTTATCACGACGCAGTCTTTGCCTACTCCGAGCAGCAATCTGCCAAGCTTGTGGGTTACGAACCAAAACAGATCCTCTTATTGCACGCGAGCAACCTGGAAGCCGATCACATCGGCGAGTTGCTCGACGTGCTGCGCAAACGAGGCTATCGCTTCATCCCGCTGCAAGATGCCCTTAGCGATTCGGTCTACAGCTTGCCTGATACGTACGTCGGGGAAGAAGGTACTGGCTGGATCGATCACTGGGCGATTACGCAGGGCAAGATTCCGCAAGGAGCGCCAGTATTTCCTCAGTGGGTCATCGAGCGCTCGAAGGAATTGCGCCTTTCCACCGGACAAGTTTCAGCAGAAACGCCCAACTAACGTGGTCAGAACCTGTTAGCGCGTGATGGTTTGCGCCTGGAAGGCCGTAAGTGCGTTTCTGACTTTTTCTGCGCGCGGTCCGGCAGGCTCTTCTCTTAAATACTGCTGCAACTCCGCAACCGAGTCGTCACTTCTGCCTTGGAGCTCGTCGGCCTTAGCCGCAAGCACATGCAGGAACGCGTGATGGTTCAACTGTGATCGATGCGCTTGACAGCTGGTCTCGATGACTTGATCCAAATGATGGTCCGCGAGTTGGGCGTAAGCCAGAAGCTTAAGTTGCTCCGCATCGGGAGCGGCAAGACTCATGGCCTTCTCGATGAATGTTTCTACTTCAGGAAAGTCCTTGGTAGTGAAGCTCACGCGCCCAAGGTTGACGTAGGCTAACGCCATATGTCCATCGAGAGAAACGGCCTTCTGCAGCGCCTCGCGAGCCTGCCCCATTTCTCCCATGTGAGTGTAGACAGCGCCCAGGTTGTTGTAAGCGGCGGCATACAGCGGATACACCGCGATTGCTTTACCCAACCGTTCTTTTGCCTTCACCCAATCTTGCTTCGAAATCAGGTGGTTTGCCTTCTCGAACTCTTTCCGGGCTGTGGCGGGAACACTAAGATCACTGACGGATACGAAGGCAGCGGCAGCGAGTCCCTGAGCCTCGAAACCGCCTGTGTGCCGCGCTCGCACTTCCAGATCCTGAGTCATGCCTGGACTGAGCGCGAAGTCGGCGTTGTCGGCGCTGGCAACGTCTGCGCCCGTCACTTTCACGCGATAGTTCCCGGCGGGAACGTCAAAGAAATCGGCAACGCAGTGGCCGTCAACGGCACTATCGAAGGTGAACCCGTTATTCGCAATCAGCGCGACGAACGTGGTAGATTCGCATGCCGCATGGTCCGCAAACCAGATCTGCACCCTCACGCGCCCTGTCATTGCCACTGATCCAGTACTGAACTGGGCAAAGGCGTCACCCAGAAGAAGAAATAGCAGCACCACCAGGCGACCCGTCATAGAATCCTCCCGAATCGCTGTCGTGCGTTCTTCCTCTGCGCTTGCAGTCACCACTGGGAGCTACGCCCGACACTTGCGACATGAGACGATTCATTTGTGAAAGCGATAGCTACAATGCAGCACAACTCTGCAAATTCTCTTGCGACCACCTTGGTTATGCTTCAGCACAGGTAGAAACATGTGTGTGGGGATGCGTGTAGATCTGTATTGTTATTTTCCCGCGTGAACTCGAAGCTGCGGAACGAGACGCCGCGGGACCAGACAACGGCAGACACCGCGGTGCAACGATTCTCTGTTATCGCGAAGTTGTTGGAGAACAGCAGCGCTTTGATCAGCGCGCTCCCCCTTGCGCCTGCAGAGTTGCGATTGCGCTCCGGACTTTCTCTTCTCGAGGACCGTTCGGTTCCTCGCTGAGATAGGTCTGTAGTTCTGATATCGACTGCGCGATCTTGTTCTGCTGCTCACAGGCATTGGCAGCTACCAGGTGCAAGTAGGCGTGGTGAACTAGTTTTGCCTCGTGTCCTTGCCGGCTTGTCTCAAGCGCCTGATCCAGATGCTGATCTGTGAGTTGCGCATAGGCGAGGAGAAACAGTTCGTCGGCATTTTCAGCTGGAGCCATATTCACAGCCTTGGTTAAGAGAGATTCGGCGCTGGAATAGTCTTTCTCCAAAAAGCTGAGACGACCCAGGTTGACGTACGCTGGTGCTAGACGATCATCCAGGGTGATTGCTTGTTGCAGCGCCTCGCGTGCTTGCGCGTTGTTTCCCAAGTGGGAATAAGCGGCGCCAAGGTTGTTGTAACCAGGCGCATACTTTGGATAAATCGTGAGTCCCTCGTGCAGACGTTCTGTTGCTTTTGCCCAGTCTTGCTTTGCGATCAAACGACTCGCTTTCTCGAATTCCTTTGCTGCTTTCGATGGGACTCCGAGATCTTTTACCGAGATGAAGGCTGCGTGCGCGGCCCATGAACTCGGATCGGAGCTTTCAGTGTGCTTCGCTCGAACTTCCAGATCCTGAGCGACAACCGAATTGACTTCCACATCGCCTTCGTCCGCATTCGCGGTGTCCGTACCGCGAACAGTTACACGATATCGACCCGATGGCACGTCGAAGAATTCCGCTGTGCATTCGCCGTTCACCGAGCCTTCGGCAAGGGCAAACCCCATGGCTCCGGTGAGCACGACGCGAGTAGAAGAATCGCACGGGGCATGATCCGAAAATGCAATTCGCACCCTCACGCGGCGAGCTACGTCTGAGGGTCCACTTTCAATTTGCGCGCAGGCTGAGCCCAGGAGGAGAAGAACTACCGCGATTGAGCGACCCGTCATAGACCACTCCGGAATCGCTGCCGTGCATCCTCGTTCGTTGCAGCTGAGACGTCAAACTCCGCTGCGGGCGCGGCAACGATGCCGAATGAGACGTAGCATCTATGAAAGCGATAGCTCGAACATCGTCATCACGATGTAAATTCTCGGACGGGGTTCTTCAATCAGAAACTCACACCAGAAAAACATCTGTTCGATCGTTTGTGTATTGGCGTTTTGTGGAGTTATTGAGGTTGATTGGGAGGTGTGAAAGAGACGAGCAGGAAGAACAGCAATAGATGTCAGTGATGTGTTTTGGATTGAGATGTTCTTCTGTACGAATTCAGAGGTGAGTCGCGATCACGAAACTCCACCGACCCGCCGAATCAACTGAAGGAGGAGTGGGCGACTATTGGACTCCGCCGGCGATCGACGGCACCAGCAGAACTTCATCGCCTTCCTGAAACGCGTAGGATGGTCCGCCCAGAAAGCGGATGTCTTCTTCGTTGACATAGATGTTCAGGAAGCGGCGAATCTGGCCCTTGTCATCGCGCAAGTGCGGCTTGAGTTCGGGAAACTTCTCGTCGAGCACCGAGAACAGTTCGCCGAGGTTGGAAGCTGCGCAGGTGATCGATCCAACTCCGTCCGTATGACGCCGCAAAGCGGTCGGGATTTGCACCGTGATCGGCATGGTTATGCTCCGGCGGCAGCTTCTTGTGCCGCCGCAATCACGCCGGGAACTTCATCCAGATCCAGCGTCTGCTGCAGATACGACTCGAACTCCGTGAGTTTCGGGGCAATTGGCCGCTCGGTTTTGTACACACCTGCGAGCACGTCCGTGGTCTTCAGGCCGTTCCCGGTGATGCACAGAACCGTGGTCTCATCAGGCAGAATGCGGTCTTGACGATATAACTTGCCGGCGCATCCGACCGTCACGCCACCAGCGGTTTCGGTGAATACACCTTCGCTCTCCGCGAGCAGGCGGATTGAGTCGACCACTTCGGGATCGCTGACGTCTTCGCTCCATCCTCCGCTGTTCTTAATGGTCCTGATCGCGTAATGTCCGTCAGCGGGATTTCCGATCGCGAGCGATCGCGCGATTGTATTCGGCTTCTGCGGTTCGATTTCGGGACTGCCTGTCTTTACCGCAGTGGAGATCGGAGAGCATCCCGTGGCTTGCGCGCCAAAGAACTTCACTTCCTTCGGCTCGACCAGTCCGAGCTTGATCAACTCGTCAAACGCTTTCCTGATCTTGGTGATCAGCGATCCGCCAGCCATCGGGCAGACGATGTTGTCGGGCAAGCGCCAGCCGAGTTGCTCGGCGATCTCAAATCCGACGGTCTTCGATCCTTCTGCGTAATACGGGCGAAGATTGACGTTCACAAATCCCCAACGATGTTCGTCAGCGATCTGCGAGCAGAGACGGTTGACCTGATCGTAGTTCCCGGCGATGCGAACGACCTTGGCGCCGAAGACGTTCGTGCCAAGAATCTTTGCAGGCTCAAGATCGGAAGGTATGAAGATCCACGCCTTCAGGCCCTCGCGCGCCGCGTGTGCGGCAACCGCGTTTGCCAGGTTTCCAGTCGAGGAGCACGAGACTGTGTCGAAGCCAAAAGCACGAGCTTGGGAGAGGGCTACGGCGACAACACGATCTTTAAAGCTCAACGTCGGAAGACAGACTGCATCGTTCTTGATGTACAGATTGCTCGCGGCAGCAGTACCGCTCAACTTTCGCGCCAGCTGCGGCGCGTTGAAGAGCGGCGTGAAACCAACCGGCAAACGCGGGGTGAAGCTTTGGGGGAGGGGCAACAGTTCGGAGTAGCGCCACATGTTCGGTGCCCGCTGCGAGATGCGCTCGCGACTGACAGACGCTCTCAACGCGTCGTAGTCGTAAGCAACTTCGAGGGGGGAGAAACAGTCGTCGCAGATGGAGCGGGGCTGGTTTCCCCACGTCCGTCCACATTCGCGGCACCGCAATTCGTAATGACACATGACGGCTACTCGCTTTCCAGTAACTAGCGAATAGCTGAGGACGAGCCGGAAAAATTGGCCATAAAAGCAAATGGCCTCTTTTTCCAGGAAAAGGAAAAGAGGCTATCGGAAAGCAAATACAGCGCGCTTGCCGAATCCCATGTTCCCTGTTTCCAGGAGAGAGTTGGCACCAGACATCCGAGATATATGATCCCGGATCGGTTGCCGTGGCGTCTCAGGGCTCGTCCCTCAGCCACTCTGCATGAAATTCAGGTCCGCTCCGAAGAGCGAACTTGTTCCTGTGATGGTATAGAACCGAGCGACTCGACGTCAAGAGGGAATTCGTTCACCACGAAGGTTCACGAAGAAATCTTGGGGACGCTAGCTTCGCTTTGCGGTGGAAATGCGGCTTTAAATAATTTCGACGAAGAGGCGCTGTGGTGCGAGAGTCTTTCGTTCTGTTTTGGGAATTCCGGCTGTTGCCAGGGTATCCCCCTCCCCCCAGGTCTAGTGAGATCATCGACTTACGAGGAGATGACAGACAAAATCTTCTGCTACAGCGAGTTAGGGGCAAAATATTGCGGACAAAGGAGTTAACTCATTTCTGTTCGTTCCCTGCTGCTTTCGCCTTAGCAATGATCTGCCTTTCGATTACGGGGCGCAAGGTCAGATGTCACAATCTCTGCCGCTTTGCCTGTGGAAAAAACCTGAAATCGAAGCTGCCCCTAGACTCGAGCATTAAGCGATGTATCGCCGCGAAGTTGACGATCGAAAGGCTGCACCCAACTTTGGTTCTCGGTTCCCTTTCCAGCCACTCCTGATATAACTTTCGGCGGAGAAACAACTGGGGTTTCCCCGCCCACAGGTTCGTCATATCTCCGATTCATAAGGAGGCTTCGGTGGCATTACAGACCCTCAAGATCGCAAGTCGCGTATTATCTCGCAGCCCTCTGTTTACTTTGACTGCTGTTGTCACCATCGCGCTTGGCATCGGCGCGAGCACGGCGATCTTCAGTGTCGCGAATGCGGTTCTGTTGCAGCCTCTCGCCTATAAAGACGCAGCCCGGTTGGTGTTTGCGGGAATGGAGCTTCGCCTGCGGCACGTGCGCGACCTTCCATTTTCGAATGCTGACTTCATCGATATGCGCGATGGGACCAAAAGTGCATTCGAGGACTACGCCGGCGTTTTCACGTTTCGTCAAATCGTGCTGCATGACGACGGGACGCCGGAGGAAGCGAAATTGGCGATCGCCACCACGAACTTTTTTCGGCTGCTGGGCGGGAAAGTTCTGATCGGACGCGACTTTCAAGATGAAGATGGCGCACCGCAGCCCGCGGCTGCGCCGGGAACTCCACCGACAGCGCAAAAGCCTGCAATGGTCGTGCTCAGCTATGAGTATTTTCAGCGACGGTTTGGAGCGAATGCCGCGATTCTGGGACACACGATACGAGCGACGGCAGGTCCCAGCATGGTCGTGGTAGGAGTAGTCGCGCCCAATTTTCGGTTGTATTTTCCGCCTGAGGCAGGCGAGGAGTCTTCGCCGGATATATGGATTGCAAATCGCTTGGATTACGACCCGGCAAACCGGGTGGCGTTTTCGATTCGTGCGATCGGAAAGTTGAGACGGGGAGTTACGCTCGAGCAAGGCCGGGACGCGGCGGAGAAGGTTGCCGCTCAGGCAAGAAAGGATTTCCTGATCTCCGGAACAGCTGGATACCACATCGGGTTAGAGCCGCTGCGGCAGCACATGGTTTCGAAAGCGCAGCCTGCGATCCTGGCTCTGATGGGTGCGGCGATTTTCCTGCTGCTCATTGCTTGCGCCAATGTTGCGAATCTTCTGCTGGTCCGGGCGTCGCTGCGGGAGCGCGAACTAGCGGTGCGAGCGGCGCTCGGGGGAAATCGCTGGCGATTGCTGATTCCACTGCTCACCGAAGCTGGGCTGCTCGCGTTTGTGGGCGCGCTCGGAGGCTTGGGACTGGCCTGGATGGGCATACGCATTCTTCGGGTTGTCGCTCCAGAGGATTTGCCGCGTCTGGAGACAATCCGAATCAGCACTGAGGTTCTGGGCTTCACTGCCCTCGCGTGCGTTGCCGCGATCGTAATTTTCGGAATGCTGCCAGCCTGGCGGGCGTCGCGGCCGGGCGTGGCGAATCTGTTGCGCGGCAGCGGCCGAAACGCGGGACTGGTTGGCGGCAGCGCACTGCGCAACGCAGTGGTTATGGCGGAAGTCGCACTCTCGTTTGTACTGCTGGTGGGGTCGGGACTAATGTTCCGCAGCTTTTTCGAACTGCAACATATCGATCCGGGATTCGATCCGCACCGCCTATTGACCTTCCAGGTCGCAGGAACTCCGCAGAATGCAGACACACCGGAAAAGCTTGCGGTCTTCATTCGCGGAGTACAGGATCGGCTGCGTTCGATTCCCGGAGTGGAAGGCGTGACGGCAGCGAGTCCCCTGCCTTTGGCGGTTGGATTTTTTCCAATCCGATGGGGCACGGAAGAAGCACTCGCGGACGCGAGCAAGTTCCAGGCGACAGATGATCAGATTGTGCTTCCGGGATATTTTGAGACGATGCACGTCCCGCTGCTGGAAGGACGCACATTCACTGACGACGATAATCTGCCCGGACGCAATTTCGTGGTGATCGACAACATTCTTGCAAGGAAGGCGTTCCATGGGCAATCGGCGGTGGGGAGGCGCATTCTTGTCCGCGTCCGTACCCCGCAGCCAGAATGGGTGCAGGTGATCGGGGTCGTGGCGCATCAGCATGAAACGTCCCTGACGGAACTGGGTCGCGAGCAGACGTATTTCACGGACGGGTTCTTGGGGTCGGGGCGAACCAATTTTTGGGCGATTCGGACGCGCCATGATCCAGCTAGCTACGGGAACGTCGTCAGCGCAGCCGTGAGGGAAGTGGATCCGCAAGTCCTGGTGAACCAGGTGCAGACCGGGGACTCCCTGATCGAGAAGGCGCAAGCCGGAACGCGATTTTCATTGCTGCTGATTGGAGTGTTTGCAACGATCGCCGGCGCGCTGGCCGGAGTCGGCTTGTACGGTGTGCTGGCGACCACGGTGCGACACCGCACAGCGGAGATCGGGGTACGCATGGCTCTGGGAGCCGAACCGGGCAGAGTGTTCCAACTCGTGGTTGCCCAGGGATTCCGCCTCAGCGCGATTGGAGTGGCGTGCGGCCTGATCGCCGCGCTTGGGCTGACTCGATTGATGAAGGCGATGCTGGTGGGCGTGCGGGCCACGGACCCGGCGACGTTCGCTGCGATGGTGCTGCTGTTCCTGCTGATCGCGGCGGTGTCATCGTGGATGCCGGCGCGGCGAGCCGCGGCGCTGGATCCGGCGAGGGCGCTGAGAGAAGAGTAGGGCTGGTCTCATAAATCGGCTCGCTGGACCTAAGGCGCTTCCTCAGGGGCTGAAGCCCGCGCGCCAATTGGGTCTGACGCGGCGCTAAAGCGCCGCTCTTCCATCAGAACGTCCTTGCGGCGCGGCTGAGAGCCGCGCCCTTTCAAGACAATTTGTGAGACGCGTTCTAGTTCTTCCTTTGCAACAGCAAGATTCTAAGGAGACCGGGAGCATGGTATCGCTCCCGGTTTCGCTTGTGACAGCTCTAACGGCACCTTGCGATTCCCAAGGGTGTACAATTTTTCGCACTCGGCAGAGGGTCTCTGGGGGCACAACCGAATCGCTCGCGAGGAACAAGAATGAAGGTATTGTTGCGGACATCCGCGTTCGTATTGATGATTTTGGTCTCTCTGATCTGCAATTTCTCTTTCGCCCAACAATCCGAGTCTACGAAACCGGCCGCACCGCGAAGACAAGCGGCGACACCACCCGCGCAGACGCCTGCCGAAACCACGCCAAAACCGGAGACACCTCCGGAGCAGAAGCCCGCGATCCGCGAAGCTCCGGCGGACAAAGAGAAAGACAAAGAAGAGCGCTACGACATGACCGAGGTCCCGCCGGTGGTCACGCACCACCAGATCACGGTCGACGGGAAGCCGCTCAAATACACAGCGACGGCGGGACGGCTGCCCATCAAACGCGGCGACGGCAAGATTGAAGCAGAGATGTTTTACGTCGCATACACGTTGGATGGACAGGATGCGGCGAAGCGGCCTCTGACTTTCGCTTTTAATGGCGGGCCTGGCTCAGCATCGATCTGGCTGCACATGGGGGCGCTCGGTCCGCGCAAAGTCGTGTTGCAGCAGGACGGATTCATGCCTCCGGCGCCTTATCGCATCCAAGACAATCCTTACACCTTGCTCGACAAAAGCGACCTGGTGCTGATCGACGCGATTGGCACGGGCTTCAGCCGGGCCGCCGACCAGGAGATGTTCAAGAAATTCTGGGGCGTGAAGGGAGACATCGAATCCTTCAGCGAATTCATACGGCTCTACATCAGCCGCAACGAGCGCTGGTCGTCTCCGCTGTTCATCCTTGGAGAAAGCTACGGGACGACTCGTGCGGCGGGTATCGCTGGATATCTGGCCGACCGCGGCATCTCCTTCAACGGCATTACGCTGTTGTCGACCGTCCTGAATTTCGAAACCCTGGAAGACAATCCTACGAACGACCAGCCTTATATGTTTTTGATTCCGTCGTTCACGATGATCGCCGGGTATCACCACAAGCTCGCGCCTGATTTCGCGCAGGACATGAATCGGGCGCGCCAGCAGGCAGAGCAGTGGGCATCGACAGAATACGAACACGCGCTCGACAAGGGAGACTCGCTCACGCCCCAGGAGCGGCAAAATATCATCGACCAACTCGCGCACTTTACTGGATTGAGCAAGGAAGTAATTGACGAGGCGAATCTGCGCATCAACGTGCAGAAGTTCACGCACTATCTGCTGATCGATCAGAAGCTGCGCGTGGGGCGGCTTGACGGGCGCTACACAGGGCCTGATCCCAACGGGCTGCTCGACACGCCGTTCTACGATCCCACAGGATCAGCCACGCAGCCACCGTTCACCTCGGTGTTCAATAACTATCTGCGCACCGAACTCGGATACAAGGTCGACATGCCTTACAACGTGCGCGCGCCGAGAGGCGGGCCGGGCGGTGATACGTGGGATTGGGGATCGGCGATCCAGGGATTTCCCGACACGGCGTCAGCCATGCGACAGGCGATCGTGAAGAATCCATATCTGAAGATTCTGGTGATGGAAGGTTATTACGACTTGGCAACGCCATACTATGCGGCGAACTATACTGTCGATCATCTCAACCTGCCGCAGAAATATCGCGACAACATTTCGTTTGCGACCTTTGATGCCGGGCATATGGTGTATCTGCCGATTGATGGGCTAAAGAAGATGAAGACAGATCAGGCGGCATTCATGGAAAAAGCTGGGCCGCAATAGCTGAGATCAGGAGGCATTCATGCGACGCACACAATGCTGTGAATGGGCCATCCTCTGCATTGCGATCTTCTCGGGCAGAACGGCATGGGCGCAGGACGCGTGCGAGCGTCTGAGTGGGGCGAAAATTCCGAACGCCACGATTACTCTCGCGCAGACACTTACCGCGGGAACCTTCAATGGGCCTCCGGCGCCTTTCAGCGGAGTCGACATCACCGCGCTCTACAAGAGTCTTCCGGCATTCTGCCGCGTTGTCGCGGAGGCCAAACCGACTTCTGACTCCGACATTAAGCTCGAAGTCTGGCTTCCAGTCTCAGGCTGGAACGGGAAGTTGCAAGGAATTGGCAATGGAGGTTTCGCGGGACTGATCGACAGCATGCAACTCGCCAACTCTGTGAAGAGCGGATATGCCGCGACGGCGACTGACGCGGGCCATACCGGGTCACCGATTGATGCGGCCTGGGCGATCGGACATCCCGAAAAAGTCATCGACTTTGGCCATCGTGGGATTCACGAGATGACGCGCGTGGCCAAGGCGCTGATCCAGGCCTACTATGCGAAGGCTCCGCAGCGCTCGTACTTTGCAGGATGTTCGGACGGCGGGCGTGAGGCGCTGATGGAGGCGCAACGATATCCCGAGGACTACGACGGGATTCTGGCGGGCGCTCCGGCAAACAACTGGACGCCTCTGCTCGCAACGGCGGCCTATGATACGCAGGCTCTGACGCTGGATCCGGCGAGCTTCATTCCTCCGGCGAAGATTCCGACGATTGGCGCGGCCGTGAACGCAGCCTGCGACGAAGCCGATGGGGTGCGCGACGGAATTCTGAATGATCCGCGGCAATGTCATTTTGATCCGGCGACGATCCAGTGCAAAGTGGAAGATTCCGAGAAATGCCTGACCGCTGCGCAAGTCACGGCGCTGAAGAAGCTCTATGCAGGAACACTCGATTCCAAGGGACACGTGGTCTATCCCGGGTATCTGCCGGGAGCCGAGGAGGGGCAAGGCGGCTGGGGACTATGGATCACGGGCCCAGCTCCGGCCAAGAGTCTCATGGCATTTTTTGGCAACGGATTTTTCTCCAGCTTTGTTTATGAGAAGCCGGACTGGGATTACAAGACGTTCAAAGTAGACTCGGATTTGAAAGCTGCCAGCGAAAAAACTGCTCAGGCGTTGAACGCCACCGATGCGGATCTGAAACCGTTCAAAGCTCGTGGCGGAAAATTGATTCTGTATCACGGCTGGAATGATCCGGCGATCACGGCGCTGAACACGATCAATTACTACGATGGCGTGATCAAGAAGATAGGGCAAAAGGATGTGGACTCGTTTGTGCGACTCTATATGGCGCCGGGCGTACAGCACTGCGGCGGCGGGCCTGGGCCGGACTCGTTCGGCGCGGTCGGTGATCTGAAGTTCGACGATCCGCAGCATAGTTTGGATGCTTCGCTGGAGCAATGGGTCGAAAAGGGGATAGTGCCTGCGACCGTGATTGCTTCGAAGTTTGAGGTGCAAGATCACACGCATGCGAAGATGACGCGGCCGCTGTGCCCGTATCCACAGGCTGCGAAGTACAAAGGGAGCGGGGATACCAACGATGCCGCGAACTTTGTGTGCCAGAAGTGAGTCAAAGGCATTCACCACAAAAAGGCACTAAGTCTCGCGAAGGATTCTCAGTTCAGAGTGTTTCCTTGGTGTACCTTCGTGCCCTTTGTGGTTCAAGGTTTTACCGGCTGTACTGATTCTTCTTCTTGTCCTCGTGGCGCTCGATGCCTAGTTGGATGAGGCGGTCAATCAGGTCGGGATATTCCAGGCCCGATGCCGCCCACAGCTTGGGATACATGCTGATCGCGGTGAAGCCGGGCATGGTATTGATCTCGTTCAGGTAAATCTTCCGCGTTTTGGGATCCATCAGAAAATCGACGCGCGCTAATCCCGAGCAGTCCACCGCTTTAAAGGCCTTCACGGCCAACTCCTGGACTTTCTTCGTCTCGGCTTTCGTCAGCTTGGCGGGGATGATCAGCTGCGAGCCCTCGTCCAGGTACTTCGCGTTGTAATCGTAGAACTCTTTCACCGGAACGATTTCTCCCGGCACCGACGCCGCCGCTTCGTCGTTGCCAAGTACGGAGCACTCGATTTCACGCGCCTTCTCTTTGTTGCCTCCGACACCCTGCTCGATGACAATCTTGCGATCGAACTTTGCGGCTTCCTCGATCGCCGGGCCGAGTTCCTTCTTGTTATGAGCTTTGCTGATGCCGACCGATGATCCGAGGTTCGCCGGCTTCACGAATACTGGATACTTCAGCTTCGCGACCAACTTCTCGACTCGCTTTGGATCTTTCTTCCAATCGCTGCGCAGGATGGTGACGTGCTTCACGATGGGCAGTCCGGCGGCAATGAACAGAGATTTCATGACGTCTTTGTCCATGCCGGCGGCGGAGCCGAGAACGCCTGCGCCGACGTAGGGGATATCCGCGAGTTCAAGCAGGCCCTGGATCGTGCCGTCCTCGCCAAACGTACCATGGAGTACGGGAAAGATGACGTCGACGTTGATGGCGCGATCGGCTGCACGGCGCATGGGAGAAGAATCCGTTTGGAATGGCACCAGGCCACTCTGTCGATGGACTGGCTCGGGAGGGACTACGACCGCTTCGCCACGCGAGAGAACGGCTGCCGGTTGCGTGATATCTGGATCACCGGCGCGCAGGTTGCGGGGCTCAAGCATGAGCTTTCCTGTGAGCAGATTCTCGGCGTGCTCGGCGGTGAGCCAGCGGCCATCCTTGGTAATGCCGATGGGAACTACCTCATACTTTTCTTTATCGATGGCATTAAGAACCGACGCAGCCGAGAGCAGTGAGACTTCATGTTCGCCGCTCCGCCCCCCAAACAGAACCCCAACCCGCAGCTTTTCCATGACGACCTAGTTTGTACGGGGAGGCAGTGGCACGTCAATCGCAGGGAAGATTCCTCCGTGCACTACTGTGACCTCTGTCGTATGAGGTCAATGCCCCTTCGCCGCAGAGGGCACTGAGGAGCACAGAGGATTGGCTAAAGAATCTTCTTTCCGAACGCGGAGAGGGCCAACTCTACCGCCAGATCCGCGGTCTGATTGTGTTCGTCGATTACGGGATTCACCTCTACGATTTCAAAGCTGAGCATCCGGCCGTGATCGGCGATGATCTCCATCGCCAGATGTGCCTCACGATAGGTCGCGCCGCCGCGCACCGGCGTGCCCACGCCGGGTGCATCTTCGGGATCGACCCAATCCATGTCGAGCGAGATGTGATATCCGGCAGTGCCGCGGCCCGCCATACGGAGAGCCTCTTCCATCACGGTACGCATGCCGCGTTCGTCGATGTCACGCATGGTGAAGACGCCGATCCCGGCCTTGCGGACATTCTCTTTCTCGACTGCATCAATGTCACGCACTCCGACGAGCACACAGTTTTCTGGCTTCACCTTCGGAGAGAAGTCAAAGATGTTCGCTAAATCTCCAGACCAGAGCCCCATCAGAGCCGCCAGCGGCATGCCATGCACATTGCCGCTGGGGGATGAATCGGGCGTGTTGATGTCGGTGTGGGCATCGATCCAGATCAGTCCGATGCGCTGGTTCTGCCTGCGATAGAACTCGGCCACACCGGAAACGGTGCCGGCCGCCATGGAATGGTCGCCACCTAATGCGAGCGGAACCTTGCCGGCTTCGAGCGTTTTCAAGACAAGCTCGGCGTGCTTGGTACAGGTGGCCGTGATCTCTTTTAAGTACTTCGCATTGGCGGCGCCTTCTTTCTTCTGCTCGGGGATCGCGACCGGCACGTTGCCGCCATCTTCGACCTCATGGCCGATGGCTTCGAGGCGAGCTTCCAGACCCGCCACGCGTACCGCCGAAGGACCCATATCCACACCGCGGCGCGATTGCCCGAGGTCGAGCGGAACTCCGATGACGCGAATCTTACGGCCGGAGATGTTCGTGGAGCTTGCTGTCGTGGTCGTCATAGAGTCTTGCTATTTCCCCAAGCCGTCGGGCAGGCCTTTATAGTAGCGGAATCCTTCGACTGGCTTGCCGTCTTTCATCCTGACATGACTGCGGGTGTCGTCTTTCAACTGCTTCAGTTCCGTGTCCGAGAGATTCGCCTTGTAATTCTTCCATCCCGGACCGTACTGGCTGACATACTTGGCGAACGCATTTACTTTCTTCTCTACGAACTCGGTGATGTCAACCCAGGTGTTCTCATCGTCGTGATCGTAGTCGTTGTAGAAGAGGTACTCAGGAATCATGTACTCTTTCAGCCCCTCTTGTGTGATCTGGCCTTCGAAGAGCAACCGCCACATCGCCGCCCGGGCAGCATCTGCCGCCAGATAGGAGGCCGCGCGATGATCGGACTTGTGCCATCGCTGATAATTCTTACCCGGGTCCCATGACATGAGCACTGTAGGGCGTAGCTTTCGAATCCAGCGTACGAGATTCTCCACGACGGCCTTACGATCTTCAAACTCCAGTAGGCCGTCGTCGTAACCCAGATTGATGTAGTGGTCGGCAGGAATACCCAACTCCGCCAAGGCTGCCAGTTCCTCACGGCGGCGGATCTCCGCTAATTGGGTCCGGGACAAGTTGGGGTCTTGCGTTCCCACATTTCCCGTCGTGAGCGTTACAACGTAAACCTGGTTTCCGTGCGCCTGCAGTAAAGCGAGGGTGCCGTGCGAATTTGCATCATCGTCGGCATGCGCGCCGATCAGAACGATAGTTTTCCCGGACCACTTTTCAACCGGGACATCGGGAGTAAGCTCGGGACGCTGAGCCAGGGCTGGCAACGACAATACGAGCAACAACCAGAGAAGTCTCTTCATGGAGATCCTCCCACAGGAACTGAGCATTTACGGATACAACCGGTACAACATGCGGGGAAATGGAATCGTTTCACGTACGTGTTCCAATCCACAGATCCAGGCTACGGCGCGCTCAATGCCCATGCCGAAACCGCCATGCGGCACGCTGCCGAACTTGCGCAAGTCGAGATACCACTTGAACGCTTCTTCCGGCAAACCGTGCTCGTGAATACGCTGTAGAAGCAATTCGTGCGAGGCCATACGCTGCGAGCCACCGATGATTTCGCCGTATCCTTCGGGCGCGAGCACATCGACGCACAACGCGAGTTCCGGCCGCTGCGGGTCCGGCTCCATATAAAAGGCCTTCACCTTCGCGGGATAGCGATGCACCATCACCGGCTTGTCAAACTGTGCCGAGAGATAGGTTTCATCGGGAGAGCCGAGGTCGCCGCCCCACTCGAATTTCGATTCGAGCGCGCCTTTGGCGTGGCCTTCCTGCAGATTCTTCACGGCCTCGTCGTAGCTGATTCGCGGAAACGGAGGCTCGATCCTTTCGAGCTTGGAAATGTCGCGGCCGATGGTCTGCAAGTCGACGCGTCGGCGTTCCAGACATCGCTTCACGATGAAGCTGATGAGGCCCTCGGCAATATCCATGACGTCGTCGAGAGTGGCATAGGCTACTTCCGGTTCCACCATCCAGAATTCGGTGAGATGGCGGCGGGTTTTTGACTTCTCTGCGCGGAACGTTGGGCCGAAGGAATATACCTTGCCCAGCGCCATGGCCATCGCCTCGGCATAAAGCTGTCCTGATTGCGTCAGATACGCCTGGTCATCAAAATAATCAACGGGAAACAGCGTTGTCGTGCCCTCGCAGGCTGCGGGAGTAATGATGGGCGGATCCGTGAGGGTGAATCCGCGCTCGTCGAAGTAGTCCCGAGCCGCTTTGATGATCTCCGCCCTCACGCGCAAGATCGCCGCCTGACGCTGCGAGCGCACCCAGAGGTGGCGGTGTTCCATCAGGAAGTCGGTGCCGTGCTCCTTGGGTGTAATGGGATAAGGATCCGATTCCGGCACCCGCTGTACCACCTGCACATTCGCGACATCGAGTTCGTATCCGCCAGGCGCGCGCTTGTCGGCGCGCACTTTGCCCTCGACGATGACGCTCGATTCCTGCGTCAACGTCTTGATTGCTTCGAACACTTCCGGGGTCACGGCATTCTTGGGGACGACACCCTGAATGACTCCCGATCCGTCGCGAAATTGCGGGAAGAGCAGCTTCCCGCTTTCGCGCAGGTTATAAAGCCAGCCGCGGATGGTGACCGTCTGGCCATCGTGCTTGCCGATTTCTGAGATGGTCGTTACAGGTGAAGACATAGGAATTTAGAACTTGGGTAATTGAGTAATTTTAAGAACTCGGCCTCAGCGCCTAAAAGGCGCATTGCACCGCAGCCTGCTCGGCGCGGATTAAGCCACGCCCCTTCAAAACGGAATACGAAGGGAAACATCCACGAAAACCGTGTCAGCGCAGCGATGATCTCAAATTACTCAATTACCAAATTCCACAATTTTTCAATTATGCTGTTGTTTCCAGCTTGTCGAACGTCTCCCCTAATTTCTCGAGAGCATTCACTTTTTCATTTTCTCCAAGTTCCAGGAGCAGAGGCGGCCGCTGGGGAGCTGACCGCAGCAACTCTACGGCTTCTTTCCAATCGATGGTTCCCTGCCCCGGCCACAAATGCAGATCCTTGTCCTTATCGTTGTCGTGCACGTGCGTGGAGCAGATCTGGTTCCGCAGGATCTCAAAGGACTCGCGCACCGAGCTCATCATGTGCGCGTGGCCGAAATCGAAGCAGATGCCGACGTCATCGAAATGCGCGTTGTGAATCATTTCCACCAACTTGTCGGGAGTGGAAAGCTCGTTGGGAATGTTCTCGAGCAGAATCTTCACACCGAGCGGTTTCGCGAACGCCCGCAAATGCTCGATCGAAGTCATAGCCGCTTCAAACTTCTTTTCGCTGAAACTCTCGTTCGGTATGCCCAGATGCTGCACCAGAAAACGGAACGGAATCTGCTCAGCGATTTCGAGCGCGCGCTTGATCTCGTCCATGGCCTCGACGCGGGCGGCACGGTCGGTAGACGCCACGTTCATGGGAGGCGCACCGGCGCGTCCCCACTCGTAATCGGCGTAGAGCGGCGAATGCACCGAGTTGAGCGGAACGCCGCTTCCCCGGAACCACTCCGCGATTTCCTTCACGTGCTGCTTGCGGTTGGCGTAGTCGAGATGCTGGCGTGCGGCAAAGATCTCGATGGCCTGCACACCGCTGCGAGTCAGCCCGTCAAGGATGCCGGGATGCAGGCGCTCTTTTACGAATAAATAGGTTGAGACGGCTCTCTGCATAAGCGTAATCAGTATTGCAGATTGATGCTCTCAGATTTCAGAATTAGCCTTGGTACGAGTTATTTTCAATCTGCAATCTGAAATCTGCAATCTTCGATCCTGTTCAGTATCCCACGGCCTTGCCACGGCTGTTGCGACCATCGGTTGCGCCGAGGCGTTCTCCTGTCTTTTCATCGATGGCAATGCACTCGGCGTCGCTCCAGTACGGGGACACGTCCTGTCCGTCGTGCAGCCCAACCTGGACTTTGTATCCCATTTTTCCCAGCGTATTTACTGTGTCGGGGGAGAACCATTTCTCGACATTCACGACATCGGGCAACCACTGGTTGTGAAACCGCGGCGCATTCACCGCTTCCTGCAAATTCATTCCGTAGTCGACCACGCCCATCAAAACGTTCGCAACGGTGGTGATGATCTTCGAACTCCCGGGAGAGCCCAATACCATCACTGTCTTTCCATTGTGAACCACGATTGTCGGTGTCATCGACGACAACGGACGTTTGCCCGGCCCAATTTCATTCGCCGCGCCCTGAATCAGCCCGTCGGCATTCGGAACTCCGGGCTTTGAAGAGAAATCATCCATCTCATCGTTCAGCAGGAATCCCAGGCCGTCAGCGGTCACCCGCGATCCAAACCAGTCGTTGATGGTGGTGGTCACCGCGACTGCATTGCCGTCCGGATCGACCACCGAGTAATGAGTCGTGTGGTTCGATTCGCGCCGCGGAACCTGCGGCGGATGCGTCTCAGCATACTGCTCCAACTCGCTGAAAACCGCCGGCCGCTTTAATTCTTTGCTCGCGCTGGCGTGTTCTGGATCGATCGACTCCCGCCATGCCGCGGCGTATCTCTTGTCCAGAAGTTGCGCCACGGGAATCTTGGAGAAGTCCGGATCTCCCATAAACTCCGCCCGATCGAAGAATGCGCGCCGGAATCCCTCCACGGTGAAGTGGATCGACTGCGCCGACCGGTTCTGCATCTTCGCCAGATCGTAGCCTTCCAGAACATTCAACGATTCGATCAGCACGGTTCCGCCGGAAGACGGCGGAGGGGCGCTGATCACGTCATAGCCGCGATAACTGCCGTGTACCGGCTCGCGCTCTTTGACTTCATAATGCGCCAGGTCTTCGACGGTTATCAGGCCTCCGCCCTTTTGCACAGCGGCCGCCAGTTCGCGCGCCAATGCTCCGTGATAGAAATCGTCGGGATTCTCTGAGATTCGCTCCAGGGTCCGCGCAAGGTCGGGCTGGCGGAAAACCTCTCCCGACTTGTAATAGTCGCCGTTGCGCTGGAAGACCCGACGTGATTCCGGAAATTTCGCCAGGTATGAATCGTGAAGATCCCGGGCCTCGTCCCAAGTCAGGGCGAATCCATCTCGCGCGAGTCTGATCGCGGGCGCCATCACCTGTTTGAGCGTAAGCTTGCCGAATTTCTTCTCGGCGGTGACCATCCCGGCCACCGATCCCGGCACGCCAATCGCTTTATAGCCGTATTCGCTGGCACCTTCGATCACGTTGCCCTGCGGGTCGAGGTACATGTCACGGGTCGCCGCGGCGGGAGCCTTCTCACGATAATCAAGGAAATGAGCCTTGCCGTCGGCCATGCGAATCAGCATGAATCCACCGCCCCCGATATTGCCCGCCGGAGAATGCACGACGGCGAGGGCAAATCCGGTAGCCACAGCCGCATCGACAGCGTTCCCGCCTGCCTGCAAAATCTCAACGCCTGCTTGCGACGCGAGTTCGTGAACGCTCACCACCATCGCGTGTTGTGCATGCACCGGGCGTGTCGCCGCGAAGGCGGAAGACGCCAGAGCCAGGATCGTCAGTAGCAACCGAATCAGCAGTTTACGCGGAGATCGCATGCCGGGTTGAGGGTAGCCTTGTCAGAGGAGACTCTTGAGGCTAGCCGAGCGAAGCGGGCAGAGTCAAATGATTCAGCGCAAGGAGCGCTGAAACCGGCCGATCTCGCACTATTTCTTCTTCGATCGTTTTTGCCGCGTTCCCCGGGATTTGACAGCCTTCTTCTTCGTGTTCTTCGACGTTTTCGGGGCATTCGCCGCCACCATGGAATAGGACTGGCCGATCAGTTCCCTGGTTTCGGAGGCGGCAAGCGCATCCAGACGATCCACCATGACCCACTTGTAGCGGCCCACGTACGGTGCTGGATGGATGTCCTCCCGTTCAATCAGTTCGGCGAACACTTCCGGGGCGCACTTGAAACAAAGCCGGGGATTGTCCAGGCCCACTATGGCGAAGATCTTTCCGCGGATTTTGAAACATAGATCATCTCCCCACTGCAGATTTTCGGTGGAATCGGGAAAGCCCAGACAATGCTCGCGGATTTCGTCTACTTTCATGGCATCCTCCCGCCGACTGGATTCCTCAAGAACTCCGGCGGCATTCGGGTCGGTTCGTTTGATAATATTCTTGCCGCTCGCGCAAGGAGGTACCGTGAATATCCACGGCGTGGCCCCACTGCTGCAAGTCTTCGATATGCCCACAGCGATTCGCTTCTACCGCGACGTGCTGGGATTCACTGTTTGGTCGTCCTCTGAGCCCGGTGACAATTGCAACTGGTGCGGACTTCGGTTGAACGGCGCCGAGGTGATGCTCAACACGGCACACGAGGCGGACCAGCGCCCGCCTGCTCCCGACCCGGTTCGCATCGCTGCGCATAAGGATACTTGCCTGTTTTTCGGCTGCAAAGATCTCGACGCCGCTTACCGGCACCTGCGCGACCACGGGGTGAATTTGAATGAACCCAAAGTTGCGCCGTATGGCATGAAGCAACTGTCGTTCAGAGATCCCGACGGATACGGGCTCTGCTTCCAATGGCCAGCAAACCAGAAGTGGCATGACGAGTGGGAGAAATTCTACGGGATTGAACAGAAGACTACAGCGTCGTAGCCGAGACGGTGGCTCTCGGGGTGAGCGTAGATAAACGGACCCCGCCTGCACGGACGAAGGCGTCCGCCCCTACATAAACCGATCCATACGCGTGATCAGCCTCTGTTTTACTGATGGCCATTCGGCGGCCACGATCGAGTAGCGGACGGAATCGCGGGGGATGAAGTCCGCCGCCATTCTATGCGAGCGCAAGATGCCCTCGCATTGCGCGCCAATGCGTTCCAGCGCCGCGCGCGAACGCTCGTTTCTGGCGTCGGTGTGAAAGCAGACGCGAAGCACCTGCCAGACTTCGAAGGCGTGGCACAGCATCAGAAGCTTGGCCTCGCTATTTGCAGCCGTTCGCACCGCAGATCGAACCAACCAGGTGTAGCCAATCTCACAGGCATCAGGAACGTGACGGCCATGGGAAGGATGGCCCGCTGGCCAGGCCCAGCGCTCGATGTTCCAGAAACGCGTCGATCCGATCACGATCTCATCCGGCAGGTGGACGATGGCGAATGACACCGCAGTGCCCGCATCCCGCCATGCCAGCGCGGTATCGACGTATGCGGCGGCTTCGTTCTTCCCTTGCGGAACAGGACTCCAGCGGTACAGAGACGGATCAGCGGCCGCAGCCGCAACGAGTCCGTCGATATGGTGAGGCCCCAATGGCTCTAGGCGAATGTATTTACCCTGCAGACTGAGGTCAGCTGTCATCGTTCCATAATAGTGTTTCCACGGCAGCGCGGCGTCGAGCCCACGCTCGCTTCGCTCGCGGGGCGGACGAAGGCGTCCGCCCCTACACAAGCAGGGCTGCCGCCCGGACAGAGTATTACGGACTCTGCTTGATCACGGTGACCTTGCTGTATGCCACGCGGAACCCGAGTCGCTCCGCATTGCGCTGCGAGGTGGTCGCTCCTTGCGTGACCACCACCGCGTATTCGCATGCCGCTTCGATTGCCGCCCGCATGCGAGCCTGCAGCAAAGCGGTCTGCAGACCGCGTCCTCGGAAATCGCTAAGCGTACCTGCTCCACAAAGCGCAAACACCTTGTGCTCGGGAATCACCAGGCCCGTGCCACACGCCACCGGCTTCCCATCGATGGTTGCGACGAAGGGAAGCGCGTCCGCCATCTCATACAGCGGGGTGATGAGTCCTCCGAATGCTTCAGGTGCGCCGTCGGGGAAGAATGCCCTCTCCACGATGCTTCCCGTGACTTCGGCCTCTTCGACCGGCGAACGACGGATCTCGCAATGGGCTGGAGGAGCCGGAAAGTCTTCCTGCGGATGCAGCTTGCGGTAGAGCACGTTGTTCAGTTCGGCGATCGCGTATCCACGTTCCTTGAACAACTCGAAGGTCTCAGGCCGATGCAGAGGAGTGAGATCGACCTGGGATGGAGCCTTGCGTTCGCGGTAAAACTGCTCGATGCGATCCACATCATCTGTAGTGAGCGGCTGCTCGAACCCTGCACCGGTCGCCCTGCCGATCGGAGAGCCGAGCCCGGCAAACACCATGTGACCGCCGCAAATCTGTTCCTCCGCCGCACCGATGTCGGGCCTTGTCTGCTTGAATACCCTCGCGTACAGCACCTGCGGCATCTCCTCGCACGATTCCAGTCGGCGAGCGAGTGCCTTATCTACGAATTCCATTTGGGATGTCCTCTCTTGAGTTGAAACCGCACCCAGGCAGGAGCGCGCCGCGCACACTTCCACGAGCGGGCCGCTCAACGTTTCAGCTTGCGGAATTAAAGGACGGCACTCATAGGCAGGCAAGAAGACTAACCCGAAGTCGAGAGGTTTTCAAGGTGGCAGAGGAAAGCTTTCAACCACTAAGGACACGAAGGATCACGAAGGTCGAACGACGACACCGAGAGCGATTTCTACACCTGCTGCCGCGCCTCGCCCAGCGAAACTTCCACGTCCATCTTCTTCTTGTTCCGATAAATGGTGACCTTCACCGAATCGCCCGCGCGGTGATTGTTCATCATCTGCGTGAGATCGTCCTGATCCTCGATCTTCTGACCGTCGATGGCCACAATGAGGTCCCCGCCCAGCATGATGGGAATGTTGCCCAGGTAAGCGCGCTCGCTTCCGGCCTGCAACCCTGCTTGCTCCGCCGAACTACCCGGCACTACCCCGATGATCAATAATCCGAAGTCGACGGGTAATCCGATTTCTTCGGCCAGTTCCGGGCTCACCGGCACCGTGCGCACGCCCAACGCTGGACGCCGCACCCGCCCCAGCGTCATCAGATCGTTGAGGACGGCTTTCGCCGTGTTGATCGGAATGGCAAAACCTATGCCTGCGCTTTGATTGGAGTTCGACAGGATCATCGTGTTGATGCCGATCACTTCGCCGTGCCAATTCATAAGCGGCCCACCGGAATTGCCCGGATTGATCGCAGCGTCGGTCTGGATCGCCTCGTCGATCATGGCGCCGTTCGGTTCACGCACGGGGCGAATCGAACTCACAATGCCGCGAGTCATCGTCCCGGCCAATCCGAAGGGATTGCCGATGGCAAACACCTTCTGCCCCACCTGCAGGTTGCGCGAGTCGCCCAGTACCGCTGGAATCAGTTCCGCAGCCTTAATCTGAATGACCGCCAGATCGTGCGACGGGTCCGTTCCCACAATAGTCGCCTTGTACTTCTTGCGATTGTGCATGGTGACTTCTACTTGACGGGCATCGGCGATCACGTGGTAGTTGGTGAGAATGTGCCCTTCCTTGTCGATCACAAATCCCGAGCCCTGTCCTTCCTGTGGAACCAGGCCATAGAAGAAGTCAAAGGTCATGGCGCGCGACGTCACGTTCACCACCGACGGGATGTTCTTCTTATAGACGGAGATGTTGTTCTGCTCTTCTCCGTCGAGCGACTCACCGGGAGCTGCCTCGGTAATCTCCACCCGATCAGGCCGGGAGAACCAATCCGAAGAATGCGGTTCGCCCGCTGAATTCGAGCGCCACGTGGTGAAGTAGAAAAATGCTCCCGCGATGACCATCGCAAGGATCAAAGGCCGCACAAGTTTCATAGATACCCCAAGTCCGGTGATTCGAGTTCTAACCAGCCGAACATTAAACATGAATACGTCATTCAGGAGCCGAAAGGTCCCTGATTAATTCTAAACAATCAGAACGTGTCCGGTATCGCACAACACGAGCGCGCTGATTGTTTCGTTTCGTAAAACAAGGACCAAACTCACTTCGCGGGATGTATTGCAGGCCTTGTGGCGGATTCGCTAGCGGTTCGAAGCTTCTCCCAGATTTGTCGCACTTGTTCGCCGGTACGTTCCAGCGGGCCGGAGTTGTCGATTATGTAGTCGGCGGATTTGATCTTTTCTTCGTCCGGAAGTTGGGCGGCCATCCGCCGCACAACCTCGGCTCGGGCGGCTTCGAGGTCAAGCTTCTGGCGCTTCGCGAATCGCTCGACACGCTGCTCCCGGGTGGACGTCACTACGATCAGACGATCAAACCTTTTGGCAGCGCCTGCTTCGATGAGCAAGGCAGCTTCGACAATCGCCACTCCGCCCGGATCCTGCAAGCCGACCGTGTGCATCCACTCCTCCTGGCTGCGAATCACGGCTGGATGAACGATACGGTTGAGGTCCGCGACGCGGGCAGGACCCTTGTCGGCTCCGGGAGGGCCGAAGGCCGCTTCCGCCAGTTTGCTGCGGTTTACGCTTCCGTCAGGATTGAGGATTTCGCGCCCAAACTTTCGCACCACTTCGTTGTAAACCGGCTCTCCCGGCTGCATCAGGGAGTGTGCGATTCGATCCGCCTCCACCAGGTGCGCGCCCAGCGCCACGAACATCTCGCCAACGACCGACTTCCCCGATGCAATCCCCCCGGTCAGCCCGACTTTCAGCATGGATGTTAGGCTCTCGACAGCTCCGGCACCCGGTTGCCGCGCCGCATTTTCGCGGCCTTCACGGTATTGAACATCAGCATGGCTATGGTCAGCGGCCCTACCCCCCCCGGGACCGGAGTCAGCGCTCCTGCAACGTCCGCCACTTCTGGATGCACGTCGCCAATCAAAGTCGATCCCTTCTTGCGGAACGTCTCTTCCCGCTTCACGTTCCCCGCGAAGAAGCGATGAAACTCCGCGGGATCGGTAACCGTATTCATGCCGACATCAATCACCGTGGCTCCCGCTTTCACAAAGTCCCGTGTGATCATCCCTGCTCTTCCGATGGCAGCCACGAGGATGTCGGCCCGCCGGCATACGCCCGGCAGATCGTGGGTCTTCGAATGGCAAATCGTCACGGTCGCGTTGGCGTTGGTCAGCAGCATGGCGGCGGGCTTGCCCACAATGTCGCTCCGTCCGACCACCATTGCTTCACGCCCCGCAATCGAAATCTTGCTTCGCTTCAGAATCTCCATTACGCCGGCGGGAGTACACGGCACCAGCCCCGGCCGCTGCGTCGAAAGGAATCCGACATTCATGGGATGGAATCCATCCACGTCTTTGGCCGGATCCACCGCCAGCAACACTTTCTTGGAATCCACCTGCGGCGGCAAAGGCAGCTGTACCAGGATGCCGTCGATCTCGTCGCGCTGGTTCAAGTCCTCAACTAGGGCGAGCAATTCGGCCGTAGTGACGGATTCCGGCGGCGTCAACTTCTCGCTGTAAACGCCGACCTCCTCGCAGGCTTTTACCTTCCCCCGCACGTAGATCTCCGACGCGGGATTATGTCCAACCAGCACCACTGCCAGCCCAGGGCGAACTCCGGCAGCCGACATGGTCCTGACTTCCGCCGCAACTTCGGTGCGAATGTCTTGGGCGATCTTGGTTCCGTCGAGGATGAGAGCAGACATGATCAGGGCCTTCCGAATAAATCTTACACCGGCGAATGGTAGGACCTTCAGGGGTCAGGGTCAGGGGTCGGGCGCCAGCAGTGAGTGCAGGCCAGCATGGGGAAGTCTGAGGTCGGAGGTCGGAGGTCCGACGCTGGTGTGGTCTTGCGACCTAGCCCCTGACCCCTAGCCCCTGGCCACTGATTCCGGTGATCCCCGCACCTCCCCCTGTGAGCCCCGTCACACGTCTTGTTCCATCGTTTGTCGTACAATGCCGAGTCATGATTGCCAAGGACCTCCTGGAAATGCTGGTTTGTCCAGCCTGCAAGCGGCCACTCGAGTACCGCCAAAACCCGGAAAGCCTCAAATGCACGCAGTGCTACCGGGTCTATGCGGTGAAGGACAATATCCCCATCATGCTGGTCGATGAGGCTACGGTCGAGCCTTAATCGGGAGCGATGGCAGTTGGCGGCTGAACTCCGCCGTTCCAGGAAAGGGAGGCCCAGACGTGGCTGCGCAATTTTTTTACTGCATTCAATGTCATAAGAGATACCCGACGCACCAGAAGCTTTTCGACACGCTGTACAACTTCTCCAGGACCGCACCGGACGAATGCCCCGCATGTGGTGGCGCTCGCGACCTGCACATTAGTCTCGACTTTCAGCTGGGCGCCGGCGACAGCGATTACAGAGTCGTCTCTGCACTGCTGCCAGAGAAGCTGGAATCCTGGATGGGCGAGGAGCAGGAGGAAGTAACCTTCTATCCATTCCTGGTCGTCCTCGAAACCAGCGAAGGCATACAGTTCTGCTGGATGCCGTACTGGCACGTCACGGGCAAAGAAGCCCGTTACGGTCAGCACGCCGTCTGCTTGGAACAGAGGCAGTTCGAAAGCCTGATGGCGCAGGTGCAGGGGAAGCTTCTGGAACCGGTGTAGGTTCGCTGTGCTATCAAGTTACAGGTGAAAATAAGGGGCCTCAACGAAGCCCCTCATTGGATCGATCCATTCGCGAAGAATTACGGGACCATCAGCAATGCGGTGTTCAGCCTCCCGCCTTCATTGAGGCCTGCACTGGTCCACGCCGGCACGCCGCGCGGACAGTGGATTACCGTGCAATTCCCAAACGCAATGCCCGAGTAGTCGCCGAGGAAATCGTTCGCGCTGGCCGTGATGTGGCTCGCATTCACCTGTAGATTCTTGGCGAAGCTGGCACCGTTGTCCTTCGTATAGGTGGCGAAAATATCCAGGACGTCGGGGTTGGTGGGACTATGCCGCGAATCGAACCAGCTGATGTTCACATCCCCGCTCAGGTCTGACGAAACCGCGGGCATCAGGCGCTGGCCCGCTGTCGCATCGTTAATGATCGTTGGTCCGGTGAATGTCAATCCGCCCGCCGTTTTCGAACGCACGAACCTGGTCTTCGAATTCGCGCCCGGCTGGTCGGTGTAAACGTCATAAATGAAGCCAGTCTTCGGATTTACCGCGAGAGCCGGAAAACTGTTGCAACGGTAATCCATGCAGAAGGTGAGATTGGTGAATTGGGGGGTTTGCGCCACGGCGGCGCCGAACGATACCCCGCCGTTGGTCGACTTCGCGATCTCGTGCTTGCCGGTGGCGCCAGTCCCGGTGAACAACTCGTACGATACGTAGACCTCTCCTTTGGGGCCTACCGCCACCTGCGATCCCTGAATCGCCCCGTTCTGGCTCGCCGGGTTGATTTGGATCGCCTTCGACCACGTCACCCCGTGATTGGTGGAGCGCGAGAAAAAGATCATGCTCGAAGTTGCCGTGAAGTGCGTCCACGTGGCATAGACGTTGCCCGAGAAGGTGGAACTGCTGTTGTCTACCGCGAGCCAGGGTTTGTCCTCCAACACCGTTGAGGCCTTGAGCGAAGTCCGCACCGGATGGCATCCGGCTTTGCTGAAGCTTGGCCCTGACTTCAGCGTCGCAACGCAGACGTAGTTTCCGTCATTGGTAACGTTGCCTTTCGTGTCTACCTGCAGATACAGGTTCGCAAGGTAGGCATTCCCTAACTTATCGATCGCAACCACCGGATCGCTGTTGGCCTGCCACACGTGACCGTCGGCCGTCACCGGGAATCCACTCTGCCGTGGTACGAAGCTTTGTCTCCAAGTTGCACCGCCGTTGTTCGAAAACGCCCACTTGCTGGTGTTGAAACCCCCGTTTAGGGAGAAGTCGCTGATCATGGCCAGCAGATTCAGAAAGTTATTCGGATCGGAGGTGACGTGCTCTTCCGCTTCCGGTGCAGTCGTTGTCGGAACCACAACCGGGCCCAGGATGTACGGCGGTTGCGTTAAGGCGGGCAGAGGAACTTCTTGGCCTTGTACCGGAGCGACCGAGGTTCGTCCAGGCTGGGCGATGAAATTGATACGAGGGACGATCGTTTTCACGATCAGGGGTGAATTCACTGCAGGCTGATCTTGCGCTTGAGCAATTCCGAGGGCGCCGGAGAATGTCAGCGTCAGGAGGGCAAGGATTGGACGTAGGATCGATCGATTCACGGGGAGTCTCCCTTCAGGGTTCTACTCTGACCACGCGCTGGAAACTGCGCCGCATGCGGGTGGTCACGAAGGGCTTCGGGTGGAAAAATGCGGCTTTCCCTGTTTCGCGCGGTCTGTGTCACTGTATCAATAAATCTGGGTGATTTGTCACAGGGAAGTAAAGACACCGCTAGACAGCCGGTAGACGCTGTTTGGCAGACCGCTACCACCTTCCACGGTTAAACCGGGATGCCCTGGCACCACCACCCTGCTGAATCTCGGCCATCCAAAATCGACACATTGTGTCAGTTTCGAGATTACCGGTGAGTACGAAGGGCATCCCTACACCGCTTCAAGGCCTACAGCATTTCCCGCAACTTCCGATATTCACAAGGGTTAGTAGAACTCGATGCGCCTGAGGAGTATATCCACAAGTGCAGGGGATTTACGGCATACCAATTGCATGCAACTTCAACAGGTGCCGATGAGTCTAATCAGGCAAAGGTCGAAATCGGAGGTGATGACGGCCATGATGAGCGAGAAAATGGTGGGTAACGACAAAGACAGGTTCACGATGACGGAGCTGGCAGCGCTCCGGAACGACTTGATCCAGGGTGGTATGGTCGATTCCTACGAGGCCGCCGAATTACTTCGCGTGTTCCTGATGGGGCGTGGCTATGGGGTTTCTCCCACGGCAGCACTCGACGCAGCGGGACGCGTCGAAATGGCCGGTTGTGCAATCCCAGTCCTCCAGCACGAGCTGGAGAATCTGGCGATGGTGATGTAACGCAGGTTCAGCGGTTTCTGCTTTCGAGTTGAAACTTATGACCTGAATCCTGAGTTTGCTGTGCTAGATTGCGCAGCCGACTGAGCAGTAAGCGCGGCGACAACCGAGATCTAGACATTCTGGCTTGCCGATCCAACAAAGACCGACGAACCAGTTCCACAATGGGAAAGCCGGGCCAACCAGCCCGGCTTTGTGGTTTTTGGAGAGAGTGCCGACTGAAAAAGTCGAGCTTCGCTCGACAGACAGTCGAGGGCGGCTGTCCCCACATGAGA
The DNA here is from genome assembly GCA_963836945.1 of uncultured Acidobacteriota bacterium. Lineage (GTDB taxonomy): Bacteria > Acidobacteriota > Terriglobia > Terriglobales > Acidobacteriaceae > Sulfotelmatobacter. The sequence goes on along the minus strand of CAWILL010000006.1, from coordinate 22,092 downwards.
GCTATCCCTTTTCACTCATATCGCAGGCTTTCCACAGGATCGAGTTGAGAAGCCCGCGTTGCGGGAACCGTTCCGAAAATCATCCCTACAATCGAGGACACCACGATCGCTATGATCGCCGAGAGCCCGGAGATGGGCAGGCGGAAATCCGTGAAGAAGCGGACCGAGTAGGGGATGGCGAGCCCGGCAACGATTCCGGCGATGCCGCCGGTCACCGAGATCACGATTGCCTCGGCAAGGAACTGGAAGCGGATCTCACGGTTGGTTGCGCCAATCGCCTTGCGAATTCCAATTTCTCGAATTCGCGATGTCACGGTCGCCAGCATGATATTCATGATGCCGATGCCACTGACCAGCAGCGTGACGAACGCCACCAGCATGAGGATGAGCGTGAGCGCATCGGCAATCTTGCCCGCAACGGAGAGAAGCTGCGTCAGGTTCTGCACGTTGTAGACAGACTCAGCGCGATGTCTCGACCGCAGCACTCGCTTGATGGCTTCTGTCGCCGGCCCGACATCCTGCGGAGTCGCGGCTGAAAAATAAATTTCGTACACGGCATTGGTTGGAGTGAAGAACCGGCTGACGGTGTAGGGGATCAGCATCGTGTCTTCCTGAATCTCCGATTGGCCGAACGTGTCCACGCTCTCCTTGAACACTCCGACGACCGTGAACGGAAGCCCGCCGCTGAGTTTGATGATCTGTCCTATGGCCGGCAGCGAACTTCCATATAGCTTCTGCGCCATCCTCTCGGTGATCACTCCGACCTTGTTGTGACCGGAAGAGTCTTCCGCGTCGAAGAAGCGCCCGGTGAGCAACTTGAGATTGCGCACCCGCATGTATTCGGGATCGACGCCGAGCACCAGGATGTCGCTCTGCTTGCCTCCGCCAATGCTGATGCGATCCACCAGCGCCACCGTGGGCGATGCCGCCACGACGCTCGAAACCTGCTCGCGAACGGCGCGTACGTCCTCGATGGTCATGGGATCGGGCGTGGAGTCAATGCGGTTCGACCCGCCCTGATACTCGGCGGAAATCATATTGGTACCGATCGACTGCAGTTGGCGAAGAATGTACTGCTTGCCGGTGAGTCCGATCGTCGCGACCAGAATTACCGAGGCTGTGCCCACGGCCATGGCGAGCGCCGTGAGGGTGAACTGCAGCTTGTTGCTGCAGAAAGAATCGAAGACAAAATTCAAGATTTCGCTGAGGCCTATCGTGATGCGGCGCGGCGCGCTAACGGTAGACGCCGTGGTAGGAGTGACGCAGGGTGGTGTCGCAGTTGCCATCTTAAGTAGATTAGATGTTAAACCTCGCTCCAAGACGCCGCAACGGAGCGGCTTTGTTGTAGGCTGATCTGCGTACAAGGATCGATACGTACCACCTCGGGTGACCAAAATCCGTCCCGGCTCATACAAACCAGGGATTCTGCTTCTGCTGATGACCACCGCTGCCCTGCTCACGCATGGCTACCATCCTTTTGCTGAGGACGCCGAGATCTATCTTCCAGGTGTCGAGAAGATTCTGAATCCTTCGCTATTCCCTGTCGGTCAGGAATTCTTTCGTTCGCACGCCAGCATGACGCTGTTTCCAAACCTGGTGGCGTTTTCGTTGCGCGTTACTCACGTGCCGTTTGAGATCGGATTGTTCGCCTGGCACGTTGCATCCATCTTCTTATTGCTCCTGGCCTGCTGGCAGTTGAGCGGTCTGCTCTTTGAGAGTGCGCGCGCGCGATGGGGATCGGTGTGCCTGATCGCCGCGCTCCTAACGACGCCGGTGGCAGGCACCGCGCTCTACATCATGGACCAGTACCTGAATCCGCGAAATCTCGCGGCCTTCGCGGCAGTATTTGCGGTGGCGAGGATTCTCGATAAGAAATACCTTCGCGCATTCGCTTGGATTGTTTTCGCGGCGTGCGTGCATCCGTTGATGTGGGTGTTTCCTTTTTCGTTTGGAGCGCTCTGGCTGGTCATTGAACAGGTCGAACACCGCACGGGATGGCGTATTGAGGGCGTTGGCGCACTGGGCTCTCTGTTGTTCATAACCATTCCACTCGCACCGTCTGCATCGCCTGCCTACCACGAATCGGCAAGAATGCATGCCTACTTCTACATACAGGATTGGCAATGGTATGAGTGGCTGGGCATCTTTGCTCCTCTGTTGCTGCTATGGTGGTTTGCCCGGATCGCGAGGGCACGGAACAAGATATTGTTGGCCCGCGCCTGCCGCGTCTTTGCGCTCTACGGACTGATCTATTTTCTAGTCGCTCTCGCCGTTGACTTGCCTGCATCGTTCGAAAGCCTGGCTCGGATACAGCCGCTGCGCAGCCTACACCTGCTGTACATGTTCCTGTTTGTATGTATCGGAGGTTTCCTTGGTGAGTATGTTTTGAAGGATCGCCCTTGGCGATGGCTGGTTCTTGTCATTCCTCTCGGTGTTGGAATGTTCCTGGCACAACGCTCGCTGTTTCCAGCGAGCGCGCATATCGAGTGGCCGGGCCGTGCTCCGAAGAATCCGTGGGCTCAGGCCTTCGTGTGGATTCGCGAGAATACTCCGACGGACGCAGTCTTTGCCATCGATCCTGACTACATGCGGTGGCCCGGCGAGGACGCGATCGGATTCCGTTGCCTGGCGCAGCGGAGCCGATTGGCCGACACGGTCAAGGACGGCGGAGTGGTGAGCATGTTTCCACCGCTGGCTGAAGAGTGGCTGGGGCAGGTGCGCGCGCAGAATCCATGGAGGAATTTGCAAGCCGCAGACTTCGCGCGCTTGCGCGAGAAATACGGAGTGAGTTGGGTCATAGTCCAGCAACTGAGAGTCGATGGGCTGGCGTGCCCGTATCAGAATCCCGCTGTGCGGGTTTGCCGAGTGGAGTAGCAATAGTTGCAAACTCCCTATCTGCGAGAGTCAAAACCCCCACCCTGTCGCACAAACCGCGACAAGGGTGGGCAGCCGAATGCAGAAGGTCGGTTTTCTGCGCGCAAATTGCAGGGTCGCGGGCGAAACCATGAGTCCCTACTTCACACCGCGGGGTCACGATCCTACTCGGCGCGCAGCGCCTCTACTGGGTCGACGGAAGCCGTTCGCCGTGATGGGATGTAACTGGCCAGTGCTCCGGCCGCGCACAGTGCAAGAGCGGCGCAACCATACGTCAACGGGTCCATGGGGCTGACGTGGAACAGTAGCGATCGAAGCAGGCGTGTCGCGGCGAGTGCCACGACGAGGCCGCACGCCACTCCGGCACCTGCCATCCAGAGTCCCTGGCGGACGAACATTGCGGTCACCGCACTGCGCTGCGCGCCCAGTGCGATGCGAATCCCAATCTCGCGCCGGCGCTGTGACGCGGAGTAAGCGATGACGCCATATAACCCCACAAGTCCCAGCAGCAGCGCCAACGCAGCTGCCACGCCAAGCATGACCAGCGTAAACGACGTGCGCGCCATCGACCTTGAATAGAAATACTCCTGCGTACGGAATTTAAAGAGTGGCAGATTCGCATCCACCGACCACACTGCCCGGCGCACGTCGTTCATGAGACTCTCGGAGCCGGCGCGAGAGCTGCGGATGGCGTACAGAACTTCCCGTCGCACATTCTCGTCATCGCTTTCGAAGTGGTTCATTAAAATCGGCCAGTACGCGATCGTGGGTGCGTCCTTATTCGTGCCGTCATCCAGCAGATCGCCGGCGACTCCCACGATCTGACGCCAATCGTCTTTGGTCCCTACACGGATGTACTTTCCCAACGCATTGGCTGGACTGCCCCAATATTCGCGGGCCAGGTTTTCCGACACCATCGCTACGGGAAGCCGCTGGTAGGTTTCGCCCCAGGTGAAGTCGCGCCCGGCGATCAAAGGAATTCCGAGTGTCCTCAGAAATCCCGGGGAAACAAATTTGAAGCGCCGCAGCGGAGGCTGGGCCCCGTCGGCATAGTTGCGATCCTGCGCAGAGACCGGATCCATCCAATGCCCTCCGTCCATCGGAACAGAATTGGCCAGCGCTACGCTCGTCACTCCGGGAATCGCCGCCAGACTTTGAGCGATTGCCTCTTCCCTGCGCATCACGTTCTCCACCTTGGGAACCTCGACCTCCGAAATGGCCAGCCGAAAAGTTTGAATTCCCGCCTGGCTATCGAATCCCGGATCCATGTGAGTCAGCGCGCGGAAGGTTCGGATCATCAGCCCTGAGCAGATCAGCAGCACAAACGCCAGACCAACCTGGATCACCACGAGTGTATTGCGGGTGCGATGCCGTTCGCGTCCCTGGCTTAGCGTGCGGCCGCCTTCGCGCAAGCCAGTACCCATGGGGGCGCTGGCGTAGCGTAATGCTGGAATGCAGCCGAACAGAAGGCTGCAGAAAAGCGATACAACGATAGTGAATCCGAGTACCGTCAGATCAATGCCGATGTCTTGCAGCCGCGGCAGACCCTGGGGATTGATCGCAATCAGCAAACGCAGCGCTCCCCACGCCAGAAGCAAGCCCAGGCCACTCCCGAGGATTCCGATCACCACGCTCTCAAGAAGAAAATCAGAGGCGATACGCCACCGGCTCGCGCCCAGAGCCGTGCGCACGGCCAATTCCTGATGCCGGCCTTCGGCGCGAACCAGCAGAAGGTTGGCGACATTCGCGCATGCGATCAGCAGCACGACGCCGATGCTGCCCATCAGCACCCAGAGCAGTTTGCCGACGTCTCCGACCACGACTTGACCGAGCGGCCTGATCCGGGCGCCAAAGCGCGCCGTTTGAAACAGGTTCATGCTGAAGCCCGGCGGCGCTGGAAAGCTGCTCCAGACCGTTGGAATCAAGCGCAGGATGTCGGCGTTGGCTTGTGCCAGAGTGATACCGGGTCGCAGGCGCGCAATTCCGTCATAGCTGAACTGGCCCAGCGTCGTCTTGTTGCGATCAAGCTGCAGCGGCAGAATCAAAGAGGGCTGCTCGCCATCGAGAAAGCGAAAATTCCGCGGCATCACCCCAATCACCTGCCGCAGCTTGCCGTCCACCGTGATCGCCCGGCCCACGATCGACCGGTCGCTGCCGAAGCGTCGCTGCCAGTAGCCATAATCCAGCATCACGGTATCGGCAGCGCCAGGCGTGTCATCTGCGCGGCTGAACCAGCGGCCAAGCATTGGAGCCACACCCAACGTCGGCAACACTCCGTCGGTAGCAATGAGGGCAGGCACTTGCTCGGGATTGCCTTGTCCGGTAACCGCCACTGAGTAGTCTTGGTACACGCCGATGTCCTCGAAGACACGGTTCTGCTCCCGATAGATGAAGTAATTCGACGGCGCCATAATCACTCCATCCATATTGAGACCCGGGGCCGTGTGCCAAACGCCCACCAGCGTCTCAGCGTGGGGGTATGAAAGGGACTTCAAGAGCACGCCTTCGACCACGCTGAAGACGGCAATGTTGGCGCCCACTCCGGCGGCAAGCGTGATGATGGTGATGATCGTGAAAATCGGAGAGCGGCTCAGCCTGCGCAATACTTGCCTGAGCTGATCGGAAAGCAATTCCATAGGTACCTCGCTCTACCGCATGTTATCGAGAATGGAGCCGACGATTCCACCGACTACGCCGCCTTCCACTGTCTGGCGGGAAGCTTCGCGAGGAAGGTATCGCTCGATCGCATGTGCTAGCTTGGCGATGGGAAGCGTCTGCAGCCAGATTCTCCCCGGGCCGGTAAGAGAGGCCAGAAAGATTCCATCACCACCGAAGATCATGTTCTTGATGCCAGGGACCGTCGTGATTTGAAAGGACACACTCGCTTGAAATGCGCCGACGTGTCCGGGATGCACGCGGAGGTTTTCTCCGGGCTGGAGATCACGAACGACCAACTCTCCGGACAATTCGATCCATGCGATACCTTGGCCGCTGACTTTCTGCAGAAGGAATCCGTCACCGCCGAAGATGCCGGCGCCGAGTGATTGCTGGAAACCAACGCCGATCTGGATCTGCGGCGTAGCGCAGAGAAATCCCTGGCGGTGAATCATGTAATCGTGCCCGGGCGAAACCTCGATGAGAACGATGTGACCCGGAAGCTTGGTGGCGAAAGCCAGTTCTCCTGGAGTGCCAATGGCGCGGTATTCCGACATGAAGATAGATCCGCCGCCGGCCACGCGCTTGATGACTCCGAACAGACCGCCGCCACCGCCGAACTGCGTGTGTGTCGTCATCTGAATGGAACTGCCCATCCAGGAGAGTTCTCCGGCCTCGGAGATGATGGACTCGTTGGGATCGAGGATGAACTCCAGAACAGGCATCGTTGTGCCGGTGATGCGGCTCTGCATGAAGGGTCTCCTTTTAAACGGAGAGTATACATGGAGGAAGTTGGTGCTCAGTACTCAGTGAAGGCTAAGCCCGTTGGGAAATAGCTGCGACAACTTTTTTCTCGTGGGTCGGAGGAGCGTTGCGCCGAAACGCTGGGAAAGCGGTGTTGCATTGTGGCTCTCGCGCTAAGCAGGACATCACAAAGAAAAAAAGCCCAGCATTTTTTGCTGGGCCTTTCAATCGCGGCAATCTAATGAGCCATGCCGCCGGACTTACAACTCTTGGAAATGTGCTTTACGGATGTGACTTGCAACGCCTGGCCAGCACCTGCGCTGCCGGCAGTACCGCTCGGTTCTGTCGAACCTGATGCGCCCGCTCCGGCGGAAGCTGATGTTCCGGTCACTTTTATTTCATGGCCGACATGCTCGGTGAGTTTCGCGGTGTCACCCGTGAGTTGATAGGACATTCCATTCTTGTCGGTCAGAGTGAAGTTTCCATTGGAACCGCTCAGGCAACCTTCGACCGTCATCTGGCCGCCGGCGCCGGTGCGTGATGTTTGTCCCGAGGTGCTGTCCTGCGCCACGGCCCATGAGAGGCCGAGCAACAGAACGGAAAGTAGCAGGAAAATTTGTCGCATGTTTGAACCCTCCAGATAACTTAGTCGATTCCCAAGCTTCGGAATGGACGTGGCAGTCCGCCACTCCTGGAGCGCGATCAATCTGACAATGAATTGTCTATTCGCTTGCCTCAGGGGACCAATACAGCAATCTCTGGAGAAGGTGCGAGGTTTAGCCGTAGCGGATTTAAACCCGTATTTCGGATCACAACAACCGAGAAGAGCAGCATCGGCATTAAGTGAAACAAATGGCTAGGTAAATACTGGTGCTGGGAGGGGGAGTCGAACCCCAAGGTACTAAGTACCGGCGGATTTTGAGTCCGCTGCGTATTCAATTATATTGTTGTTAACAAATGACTTACAGCGCACAAAGCGTGAAAGTGTGTAAGAAAATGTGCCAGTTTTCGACTGGTCAGGTCGCAAGGAAGAACCTCGCGAGGATCCGCTCTTTCCGGCGTTTTTTATCTGACTGATCCGAGCGGCGCCGACAGCTCCTTTCCCGTTCGCCGATGCATTTTTGTCCTTGTTTCATTTCTGAGGATGCAATTGCGCGAGAACATCGTAGCCTTGCGGATTCAAAGGTCGAAGCTGTTTCGACCGACCCTCGATTTATCACTGCTTTCAACGCCGCGCTCTGCGTCGCGACGACAGGGCTCCGCGCCTCTGGTCTGCGCACCGTTACCCAAACAGGTCACCACGTCAAAACAATCGAATCTCTGGAACTCACCATAAAGGCCAACCCGAAGGTCATTCACTCATGAAGGTTCGTCCGCACTCGCCTTCACTGTCGTCAAGATTCCACCGCTCCAGCCCACCGTGGGCATTGACGGCAACCTGCAGCAAATCGTTCATCGACCTTCTCCGGAATTAAAGCGTTGGGAGGAAGTCCAGTCCGAAAATCCGTTGCAACATCTTGAGGCTGACGGACAATGGCAACCTCTCTTGGTGTGACTGCGGAAGCTCCGTCGAGTAGCAACTCTATGAAGAGCTCGACGCAGGGGCTGAGTTGCCTGCCATCTGTTGTCGTGTTCATCTAGGTTGCTCCCTAAATTCGGTTGATCGAAGTTTTGCGGACGCTGGTCGGCGCAATTCACTCGTTCACTGTAGAAATTTGTCACCGATCATTGGTTCGCCGCTCTTGGACACAAGCGCAACCGGCGCCCCTGGACGCTTGGGTCTACGCGACGCGAGCCTTCCCGTGATATGCAGGCGCAAAGACGTCCTGCACAAATATTTCAAACGAAGTCGGTGTAGTGTTCTCCCGCGAACGCGGCTCCTGCGCAACGAGGACACCTGTGTTGATCGCCTTGAACATCTCGATGTACACCGCGGCTTTCTTCGGAGGCATGCCCATTTGCTCTAACCCCTGCTGCACCTGGTCGTAAGGAAACTGCACGTAACCCAGATCCGGTTTGCCAATGCCGCGCGCAATGATCGCGGTGGCTTCCGTCATCGACAGGTCGCGCTGGCCAAGCAACTCGCGAGTTTGTTTGCCGGAAAAATCCAGGTCCAGGAGGCGCTGCGCGGCGTAGTCACCGACATCGCGCGTCGCCATCATGGGCAGCTTCAGGTCGGGTAGCAGTGCATGTCCGAAAATTCCCATCTCCTGAATCATGCTGATCGCCGCCAGATTGTTCTCCATAAAATATGCGGCGCGCAGGTGCAGAACGTTCAAACCGCTGATCGCGTTCAGTTTTTGCTCCGAAGAATGCAGCCCCGTGACTGGCCCGGTGCCTTCCGGGACATGAGCGCCGTAGCTGCTCAAGTACACCGCGTAACGTAGGCCGGACTCCGTTACGGCCTGCGCGATCGCATCGCTTTCTCGCTCTTGGTCTTCCCGGGAGGTAATCGGCGGCAACAGCAAGTATGCGGCACTCGCGCCACTGAAGGCTTTGGTGAGAGCAGCCGCGTTGCTCATGTCGCCCGTGAACGCTTCCGCGCCTTGGCGCACAAAGCGCTGCAGTCGCCCCGCGTCGCGACCTATCACGCGCACCTTCTTGCCCTTCGATAGCAAGGAATCGGCGATGATCGAGCCGGTGTTCCCGCTCGCCCCCAAAATCACATACATGCCATCCGTTGAGACCGCGATCTTGTCTTTAAGGCTGTTCACATTCGTTTCTCCTTTTCTAAAGTTCACGGATTTGCTCTGTTTGCATCGCGCCATTCAGGAAAAAGAGCATCGTGACGGGCTTGGTGCCATTGTTTCGCCATGCGTGGCGCGTACCGTTTTGCACGACTACGTCCCCGCGCTTCAAATGCAGAATCTCGGCGTCGTCCAACTCCAGCCAAATCTCTCCTTCGTACACCACTGCATAGTCCACGGTGTTCGTTTTGTGCATCGCAGGATCTTCCTTTTCGAAGTGATCGGCCAATCCCTTCAGACGAACCAATGCTTCGTTTCGTGCTCCCTCGCCATCGAAAGACGGATCCGCGAAGACTGAGCCGGGCGGAAACGTCACGAAGTGCAGGCTCGTGCCGCCAGGTCCCGGAACGACGGAGTCGGGATAGCTGTCAAACCACTGCTCTTCGCCGAGATCCGGGGTCGCCGCGTTGAGCCAGATGAGCGTGTGCTCGTAGCCGGGAACAGTCTTAAACTCATAGGCAAGCAACGATTCGTCGCTTTGAACAACAGACTTGCCATTGACATTCATCGTTACGACCCTTCGATAGGTCCTCGGCTTCATCGCTTCTTTCCTGCAGCATCCTTCCTGTTCATGCCCGAAACGCTGGCGGCCGTCGGCTGTCACGTAGTGAGGACGACGCGGAATTCGGCTTTCCCGCTCATCATGCGCGCATAGCCTTCGGCCGCCTTTGCGAGCGGGAACTTTTCGATCATGGGGCGCACGCCAGCCATCTCCGCAAAACGCAGGGTGTCCTGGGAGTCTGTGGGGATTCCGCCAGCCCAGCCCTTGATGCCCTTTCTGCCGAAGAGCAACTGATTGGGCGACACTTCGATTGGATCCATCGACGCTCCCACGACCACCATTGTGCCGTTCCCACCGAGGCCGCCGACCAGCGCCGACATCGCTTTACCACTCGGCGCAGTAGCGAGAATCACACTCGCGCCGCCAAGTTTCTGCAACTCCGATGCGGGGTCCGTTGCGGCGCTATCGATATAAACGTCCGCGCCTAGTTTTTGGGCGAGTGCGGCATTGTCCGGCCCGCGTCCAACGGCCGCGACACGATAGCCGAACCTCTTTGCGAATTGGATTCCCAGGTGACCGAGGCCGCCGATTCCCTGAACCGCAACTAAATCGCTCGGCAGCGCGCCGCTATGGCGCAGGGAGTTAAACGTAGTGACCCCGGCACACATTAGCGGAGCGGCCTCGGCAGCGTCGAGCGCCTCCGGCATCTGCGCCAACGCTTCCACCGGCGCGACCATGTATTCCTGATATCCGCCGTCGAACGTGATGCCGCAGATCTTTTCGTTCGCGCAATTCACAAAATCCCCGCGACGGCAGGCAAGACAGGTCCCGTCCTGCCCGCCGTGCCAACCGACTCCAACGCGCTGACCCTTCCGCCATTCCTTCACTCCCGCGCCGAGTTCATCGATCACTCCGGCCACCTCGTGGCCGGGGACGCGTGGGTACGTGATTCCCGGCAGAAGGCCCTCCTTGGTGATCACATCGCTGTGACAGATTCCGCAAGCTTGCACGCGAATCCTCACCTGTCCCGCGTCAGGTTCGGGAATGTCGCGCTCCACGATTTCAAAGTCCGCTCCCGCCTTCGGCACTTGCACAGCTTTCATTTTCACCATTTCTCATCTCCGGTTAAGTCAACACCTTCAGAGTGAAATCGCGACGTCCTAATCGGCGCGGAATGAGATATCGCGAATGTCGATCGCCACCATCACCGGTTCCGGAATCGTCCCGCTTGGTGATGTCGGTTGCAAATATTCTGCGTGTCGTAGGCACGACAATTCCATCGACGTTGCGATAGTCAACGGGGTAGTTGAGCCCCGAGGTTGCTGCCTAAATTCGGTTGATCGAAGTCTTACTGAGCCGCTGGTCAGCGCGATTCACTCGTTCACCGTGGAAATTTGTCGCCGAACATTGGCAAACCACTCTTTGACTCTTCCTGCGTGGCTTCGTCCTGAAGCACATCCCAGTGCTCCGCAAAAACACCATCTTCGAACCGGAGAATGTCGGCGGCGATCCAGGCCGCGGGCCTTCCCATCCCCGTGAAGCGACCATGCGCTATGACATAATCACCTTCTGCAACGATGAGCTGGTTCTCATAGCGCATCGTTTCCGGCACTGAGCGGACGAGATTGAACAGTCCTTCGCGACCCGGTGGTATGTGTGCGCTGTGCTGAATGTAGTTCGGTGACCAGAAGCGCTCTGCCGCGGCGTAGTCACGCTTGTTGAACAATGTGTCGAAGGCTTCTAGAACGAGCGCTCCATTTTTGGATTCGACCGTCTCACTTGCCATTTTTGTTTTTGCCATCTGCCGATCCTCCTCATTTATCCGAGCGATTGCAGCTGACGCCAGCAAGGCGTCACGTCCCTAAAGCTTCGACCCACCATCGACGGGGATGCTGGCTCCCGTGATCCAGCGGGCATCGTCTGACGCCAGGAAAGCGACGACGTCCGCGACATCCTCTGGCTTGCCTATCCGTTTCAATGCCTGCATCCCGAGCGCTGCGTCTCGGCCTGCCTCAGTCTTTGTGAAGTTCGACATGTCAGTATCGATCACGCCTGGCGCGACTGCATTCACGCGAATGCCTTGCGGCCCAAGAATGGCAGCCCAGTTCTTGACCAAAGTCTCTAGTGCTCCTTTGGTCGAGGCGTAGGCAAGGAGCGAAGGGTTGTCCACGCCGGGCTTCCCAACTACGGTGTGCGACCCGACGGAAGAGATCACGATGATGTTCGAGCCGTCACCTAGAATGGGCAGTAGTTGCTGCACCAGGAAGAAGGGACCGCGCACGTTTGTCGCAAAGAGGTTGTCAAAATCCTCTACCGTATAATCCGCGAGGCGTGCCGCCTTGCTGATTCCGGCGTTGAGCACGAGCACATCCAATCGCTTGCCGGCGATCGTACGAACTTCCTTCGCCAGCAGCGTTGCCCCTTCCGGAGTTGCCAGGTCGGCCCTGATTGCGTTCGCGCGTCCGCCTTTCGAAAGGATGCCTGCCAGGAGAGATTCCGCATCCTGCGCGGAACGACCGTAGTGCACAAGGACATGCGCACCGGAGTTAGCCAGCACGGATGCAGTGGCCCGCCCAATTCCGCGTGATGCGCCTGTCACCAGGGCGGTTTTGCCTTGAAGTGTAGTCATTCCATATACCCTGACAATCCAAAAACGAACACCTTTGCTAGCGTCGTCCCACCTATTCACGCCTCGCCGTTCAGAAAAACGACTTGTCTTGAGCAGCGAGCTGCCTTACTCAAGGAAGATTTAGCCAGCGATCATGCCTCCATCGACTGGGATGGAAGAACCTGTCATGTACGACGCATTTTCCGAAGCAACAAAGGCAATCACGTGAGCGATCTCTTCCGACGTTGCCATACGCTTGACCGGTACCGTCGAGACGAGCGCCGCTTTATTCTCGTCTGTGCTGGTGAAACGCGTGAGCATACCGGTGTCTGTTGTGCCCGGAGCGACTACGTTTACCCGAACTCCGGTCCCGGCAACTTCCAGTGCAGCGGATTTTGTCAGACCCTCTATCGCATGTTTGCTGGCCACATAAACGGACGCTCCGGCAGCCCCGACGCTTCCATAGGCCGACGAGACATTGACGATGCTTCCCCTCCCCTGCGCCAGCATCACCCTCAATTCGTGCTTCATGCTCAGTAGTGTTCCTAGGACGTTTGTGTCGAAGGTTGCGGCGTAGGTTTCTGCAGTCTGCTCCGTCACCGGGCCGGGTGTGCCTTCGGTTCCAGCATTGTTGACCGCAATATCCAGACGTCCGAAGCGCTTGACCGTTTGGTCCACGAGGTTGCGCACGTCCTCATCCTTGCGGACATCAGTATGGACAAACATGGTTTCTGCTCCGAGGCCTTGTAGCTCGGAAACCAACGCTTGTCCTTCTTTGTCTCGACGGCCAGACACAACAATTCGTGCCCCTTCTTGCGCAAAGATGATTGCGGCGGCGCGACCGATTCCCGTCAGCGCTCCCGTAACCAAAACTACTTGGTCTGACATAAACGCTCCTTTCAGTTGAGGTGGTGGTCATGGAAGTAGATCCTGACCATTGCTTTAATCGCGTTCTTTGCCGATCCAGTCGCGTATGTAGGGGGAGCAGTTGAGGAGCTTGACCCCTTGTGCTTCACACGTCCCGAGAAATCGAACAGTCTCAACATCGACCAGGTTCAATTCCTCCAAGTCCAGCACAATCTTCGATTCGCCCTCCCGAATCTGCTTCTCCAACTCGGGCAAGTGCTCCGCGTGCATCCGACCTATCAGTCGAAGAGTCGTGCTGTACTCGTCAGAGTACTTCTCAATTTTCAAGGTCATGCTTGACTGTCGAACGATTCACGCCTTACAGAGGGCAATCCCGTCGCCACTCGTAATCAATTGAGTCGTTGGTGTTTAGCTTTTGAACTCAGGCTGTAATTTCAGCTTTAGCCGAAAATTCAGCGTGAAGCCATCCGGCTGATCTTGGCTTTGAGTCTTGATTTAGAATTGTTGATATTGGTTCTGCACACTCCGGCAGCCTGAGTGAACATGAGTGAGTTGGCCCAAGATTCGGAAAGCCACGAACTAAGCGATGCTCGCGAAAAGCTCGGCCAGGAGGCTGCCCGGCTCCAGAGCCTCATCGACACGGTGCCGTCTTTCTTGTGGACGAGCTTCCCTGATGGATCCAAGGAATTTCTCAACCGACGTTGGTACGAGTACACCGGCCTGACCTTGGAGCAGGGGAAAGGTTGGGGTTGGAAGGTGGTCGTTCACCCCGATGACTTGGATCGACTCATTCGTGAATGGCTTGCCTTGCTGAATGACCCCAAACCAGGCGAACTGGAAACCCGCATCCGGCGATATGACGGAGAATACCGATGGTTCCTTATACGTGTCCTTCCAGAATTCGACGCTGAAGGCAACGTCGTCAGGTGGTTAGGAAGCGATACCGACATCGAGGATCGAAAAAGAGCGGAGACGAAACTCCTTGAAGACGAGCGTGAGTTTCGCCGGATTACCGATGCTATACCGCAAACCATTGTCGTCCTGGATCCGAGCGGCGATCCGCTCTACGCGAATCAGGCTGTGCTGGAATATACCGGCCTGACCATGCAAGAAGTGCTCAGTTCTGAGTTTCGTGCCCGAATGTTTCATCCGGAAGACGTAGAGAAGGTGCGGGAGGAGCGCCAGGCGGCCTATGCCCGCGGCCTGCCGTTTGAAATCGAACAACGAACCCGTCGGAAGGACGGCCAGTATCGCTGGTTCCTTATTCGTCTCAACCCGTTCCGCGACGAACAGGGACGCCTGGTGCGCTGGTATGCGACGGGAACCGACATCGATGATCGCAAGCGTGCCGAAGACAGGACACGAAACGAAAACGTTGCGTTGCGCGAAGACATCGTGCGCTCATCCATGTTCGAAGAAATCGTCGGGTCCTCCGAGCCATTACGTCGTGTGCTGGTTCAGGTTTCCAAGGTAGCTCCGACAGATTCCACAGTCTTGGTCTTAGGTGAGACCGGAACAGGAAAGGAACTGATTGCTCGCGTAATTCATAACGGGTCCAAGCGTTCAAACCGTGCTTTCATTCGAGTGAATTGCGCGGCGATTCCCCAGTCGCTGATGGCTTCCGAACTGTTCGGACACGAAAAAGGTTCCTTTACAGGGGCCACTCAGCGTCGACTGGGCCGTTTCGAATCGGCCGATGGTGGAACGATATTCCTCGATGAAGTAGGCGACCTTCCGCCAGAAACGCAGGTCGCATTGCTGCGAGTTCTTCAGGAGCGTGAATTCGAACGAGTGGGCGGCACTCAATCGGTTTCGGTTGACGTACGGGTGATAGCGGCCACGAATCGAGACTTGACCTCAGCGGTGGTGGAGGGCGAGTTTCGTCAGGATTTGTTTTACCGCCTCAATGTGTTTCCGATTCGATTGCCAGCATTGCGCGAGCGCATTGGTGATATTTCCTTGTTGGTCGGATACTTGATCGACCGCTACGCCAAAAAATTGGGCAAGAAGATTCGAAACATAGACAAGAAGACCATCGAACTCTTCCACGCATACGATTGGCCGGGCAACATCCGCGAGTTGCAGAATGTAGTCGAACGGGCGGTGATTCTGTCTGAAGGGGAGACTTTCTTTGTCGATGAGACCTGGCTCACGCACGTGACTCCCAAACTGGCTGCGACGACTGCTCCGCTGGTTGCTGACCTTGTCGAGCACGAAAGAGAGATCCTCGAAGCCGCTCTCCGGGAATCCGAAGGCGTGGTTGGGGGGCCAACCGGCGCCGCCGTTAAGCTGGGCATTCCCCGACAGACACTCGAATCCAAAATAAGGAAGCTGGGCATAAACCGGCACCGCTTCAAAGCTTCTTAATCTTCCCTGCAGTGAACATCAGGACCGTTCGGCAACGAGAAATTGAGCAAGGGCCCGCGGGCGTGCCGTGAACATCGGCACCGAGAAACGCGGCAGCAGTGAACTCAAACAAGCTTGCGTCGGCTCCGGCCAGTGCAGTGCCACCCGAATTCGATGCCCTTTTCGCAGCAGCACGGACGTGGGGATACATTGACAAGCGTTTCGTTGCCGCTGCCGTAGGTGCCAGCGGCTCGGCATCTTTGCGGCATGCTGGATGTCAGGGTGTTCTTCTGAGAGGCGAAGTTCTTTTCATTGAGGTTGATGCGAAAGCGCTCAACCCGCTCAAGACCACAAGTATCCATAACGCAGCGCGAATGGTCGAAAGCTGCGCGACAAACCCGATCAGGGGTGGACCGGCAAGGAAGCCAACATAGCCAGCCGTCGTGACTATGGCGAGGCTGGGACCGGGTGCACTGCCTTCAATGTTCCCTGCAGCGGCGAACGTATTGGGAATAATCGTGGCCAGACCTGCTCCAGCGCACGTAAATCCCACCAACGCCCAACCGGCATTGCCGAACAACAAGACGAAGACAAGCCCTGCCGCGGCCAAAAGAGCCCCGTAACATACGAGGTGGCCGCGTCCAAGCTTCCCCGTGAGATAATCGCCTGTCATGCGACCTCCAGCCATAGCGCCAGAGAACACCGCATATCCAAGAGCGGCCAATCCTGGCCCGGTGAGAACCGAAGTACGAAGATAAATCGCGCTCCAATCGGCGATCGCACCTTCAACGAGCATAATCGAAAATGCAAGAAGAGCGAGCGCGCCTAATGGTACAGACCACGTAATCGTGCCTCCGGATGCCACTTTCTCGGCGTCCTCAGGTGCTGAGGGAAGCGGAAGCCACCTGAACGCGAGTATGGACATTGCGGCAAGTGCTATAGCGCTGACCCAAAAGTGAATCCCGGCCGCAACCGCACGTGAAGCAACCAATCCCCCTAACGCAGATCCGGCCATTCCACCCAAGCTGAAGAGGGCGTGGAATGACGACATGATGTGACGCTGGTATCGCTTCTCGAGCATCACGGCGTGAGTATTCATCGCTACATCCATCGAACCACCCATCACCCCATAGAAAAGAAGAGCGACCGACAGTGTTAGGACCGTATTGGATTCGGCGATCAAGGGCAGTGCGAGGCCAAACCCCAATGTCGATCCCATCACGATGCTCAGACTGCCGAACTTGTTAATGAGCCATCCAGCGGCAGGCATGGCGAGAACGGAACCGATTGCCGCCATCATCAACGACCTGCCCAAAACGGCGGGAGAAAGATGGAGGTGCGCCTGAAAGGCAGGAATCCTCGAAGCCCAGGTTGCGATGATCAGTCCGTGGATCAGAAAGATTAAGGACACGCTCAGGCGTACCTGTTGGAGGCTGCGTTGCTGCATCAATCGGATTCCACCCGATCCGGGCGCCGATTTGTTGAGCTGTACTGTGAACTCGATTGGCGACAGCGGCCATAACTCGGGACGGGGATGTCGAATCGGCTTTCGACTCTCGACGCAGTCTTTTCGACCGTGTCAAACAGTACAGAGTTAATTCCTAAGCGAGCTGCCGCCTCGACGTTTTCCGCCCGATCATCCAGGTACAAGATGTCTTGCGGGGCCGCTTTGAGTAGTTCGAGACAATTTCGATAGATCGACAGCTCCGGCTTTATGGACCCGTAGTCGCAGGAATAAATCAGGTATTCAAATGTAGAGAGGGTCGGAAAGGACTTGGTCACATGGCGACTGAGTTCGAGCGGCATGTTTGAGAGAAGGGTTAAGGGGAAGCCTTCATGGTGCAGCAGCTTTGCCCATTGCACAGCGCCTTGATTTGGTCGAGTGATACTTTCGCTATCGAGCTTGATTAGGGTTGCTATCTGATCTCTGCTCAAACCCAGTCCTGGCTGGCCAACAACCGCTGTCCAGTAGGCAGGTCCATCGATATCACCCCGGTCGTAGGGCGGCCTAGCTTCCAGTAAAGTTCCGAGAATCGCTCATGGGGAATGCCGCACATCGAGCGCCATACCTTTCATATCCTCCAGCGTTTGCTCGAGGCAAAGAACGTTTCCGTAATCGAAAACGACTGCCCGAACCGAACGCTTTTGCGAAAGACCTTGTATGGCGCTACGTTTGGCAGTATCATGCATAAATCGGATAATACACGTATATACGTGCATAACCAATTGCATTCGTGCAAACTGGGAAAGAATGAAACCAGAAGCGGAAGCAGGCCAAATCGCCCTAAAGGAAGAGCGCCACCAGTACATCCTGGAGTTGCTTGGCAGTGAGGGCCGCGTCCTCGCCGCGGACCTTAGCAGTCGATACAGGGTCTCTGAAGACACGATTCGTCGAGATCTGCGCGAATTGGCGAGTTCGGGAAGAGATCCAACGGGTACACGGCGGCGCCCTGCCTCGCCGTGCCGAGGCCGTTCCTTTCGTGTCTCGCCAACAAATCGACATGGAGAGCAAGATCGGAATTGCTCGAGCGGCGGCTGACATGATCCGCGACGGTCAGGTGGTGCTGATTGATGGAGGTACCACTAATCTAAGAATTGCTTCCTACCTTTCAAGAGAGCGTTCGGCGACGATTGTTACCAACAGCCCACCGCTTGCGCTGGCGTTGGCGGATCATCCGAAGTTGAGCGTGCTGATGCTCGGAGGAAATCTTCTTAAAGAGGCGCGGGTCACGACAGGCATCGAGACCATTCGTCGAGTCGAATCCATTCGCGCTGATCTATGTTTTCTCGGAATGTGCAGTTTGCACCCGGAGGTCGGAATAACCGTCGGCGACCGAGAAGAAGCGTACGTGAAGCAAGCGATGATAGGGGCTTCAACGGAAGTGGTTGGCCTGATTTCACTTGGGAAAATGGGGACATCTCTGCCTTATCTGGTCGGTCCTGCTTCCCGACTGACACGTTTGATCACCGATGCATCAGACGAAGATGTCCTGAATCCCTACCGCTCCCAAGGCATAGAAGTCACAAGTACGTAAACCGAAGCGGTTGGGCGCTCGATCGTTCCGCTTGTTCCGGGGCATCTTCGGACAATGCGCGCCCTGGCAGGAAGTCTTCTCTTTCGTTGAAGTCCTTCATGCGCTCGATTGCATTCCGTCTTCACTCGAGGAAATTTGTCATGTATGAATTCCGCTACGCAAAGGAACACGCAATAGCTCGAACCTTTCATAAGGCCTTCCGACTGGTAGAGAGGTGTTTGCTGCTGGGACTGATGGTCGCGGTCTCGCTTGAAGCACAACAGAGTTCTCCGTCTGCGCCGGCGTGTGACCGGTGTCGTACGCACGGCTGCCGGTGAACCTGTGGCCGGAGCGAAGGTAACGGTATACACGGCGCCCGCTAAAGAGAAAAAATGACAGCAGTGACGGGAGGCGACGGAAGGTTCGCGATTGCGGACATTCGACCCGGACCACATACCGTGAGCGTGCAACTGCCCGGGCGAGGTCCGACGGCCTCAACTGGAGTGGATATTACCGGCATAGCAGTTGTGCTGACGGTATCCGATCAAAACGTGCTGTCGATTGCAGCCAATCCGCAAACTTCTGCGGGAGTCTCGAATGGGAACCCGAGCACAACTTCGAACGCAGCCAGCGGAACAAGCGAGGAGAAACTCTCCAGCCAAAAGGTAAATGAGTTGCCGTTGAATGGACGCGACTTCAGCACGCTGTTGTTGTTAGCAGCGGGCACTATGACCGACGTGAACGGGCAGACGAATTTCACCCAGCAGTTTGCCATCAACGGACAGCGCGGCGTTGAGGCTGTGTTCGCGATGGACGGTGCGGATGTGAGCGATCCAGAGATGGGCGGGAGCACGTTCACGAATTTCGACGTGGACGCGATTCAAGAGTTGCAGTCAAGCTCGGGCTGGATGCCGGCGGACATCGGGCGCGGTGCGGCGGGCTTTACCAATATCGTGACACGATCCGGGAAAAACGGTTTTCACGGATCATTCTTCGAGTTCTTAAGGAACTCCGCCCTCGATGCGCGGAATTATTTCGATCACCCATCGATTGCGGAGCCGGGCAGAATTCCTCCATTCCGTAGAAATGAGTTCGGATTTACGAATGGCGGGCCGGTCGTGTTGCCGCATCTGTATGACGGCCGAGACCGCACGTTCTATTTTGTGCAGTATCAGGGATTCAGGCAGGTGCTGGGAACGACCCAGGTTTTGGCTGTACCAACCGCAGCCGAGCGAGCGGGTCAGGACATCGTGAAGTACCCGGACGGCAGCACGGACACGCTGCAGGTACCGGTGAATCCGGCAATTGCTGCGGTGCTGGCCCGCTATCCACTCCCCAACCACCCAACCGGCGCGTATGGTGCGCGAACCTATGCTGCGCCTTCAAACGTGAACACGGACACGGATCAGTTTTCTATCCGCATCGATCAGAAAGTTGGCGCAAAAGGACAATTGTTTGGTCGATTCAATTACGACAATCTGACGGGACCGACAACAAATCCGGATCAAACGCTGCTCGATCCGAGCTTTGGCGTGCAGTACGTGGATCGGCAGCGGAACGGGGTCATCACTTACACGCGCACCGCGTCACCGCGCTTTCTCTGGTCGACATCGTTGAGTTTTACGCGGACGACGCCTTCGTTTGTGACCCCGAACCACACCGATCCGGCCCTCAAGTTCAACGATGGTCTGTATGAGGCGTACAACAGCGCGGCGGGCTCGGTGATGTCAGCGTTCGGGAATTTGTTCCAGGGACAACTGAATTTTGCCTGGACGAGCCCGCGGCACGCGGTGAAGTGGGGTGCGGAAGCACGCCTTAACCGGGACACGACATACTTCGGTATAAGTCCCAATGGCGAGTACGATTTTGGCGGCGGAACGGTTTATTCGCCCGTTTTCATCCCTTCTGCGAGTGGACGGCACGACGTTCAGCCTGGCCAGCCTCTGCCGGACACTTTGAGCAGTCTGTTGCTAGGTTTTCCGTACGCATACACGATCGCAGTGGCGCCGCCCTACGCATCGAATGGCGCGCACATTGGGCCCGCGGCGATCAACCGGAATGACGTGAACGCCTACGTCGAGGACACGTGGAAAATCAATCCGCACTGGACGCTCGATTATGGGCTGCGATATGAGCTCTACACGCCGATTTCGGAGCGGGCGCACCGAACGTCGAGCTTTCTGAATTCGTTCCCACCCGCGGGCGTTGGGCAGGAATATCTTGATCAATCCGCAGCCTACTTATCAGACCGATTGGAACGGCTGGGGGCCCCGTGTGCAAGTGGACTGGAACGCGCCACACGCGGTGCATGTGCACATGGGCGGAGCGATCACAGTGATTCCGCCGAATATCTGGCAGGACAATCTTCTGACAGGGTCAACGCCTTACGTTGTTTATCCGCGCGTCAATGCAGCGCAAAACGGGGAGATTTCCTACGGATTCCAAATCACACCGAACGAATTGCCGCAGGTCTATAACATCAGCTGGCGTGAACGTGTTGGCCAGTGGCGATCCGAAAAAAGTCCCGGCGAACACGGTGATGGACGTAAATCGATACCAGCAAGATTTGGCAGCGCTGGCGCCGAGTCATCAGCTCTCGCTACTGAGTCTGGCCGGGATCGACCGGCGCTTCGGCAATGGCTACTTGCAGACTTGGACGCTGGGGCTGGAACGGGCTTTCGGCGGCCTCACGGCCGATGTCGCGTATGTTGGAACATCGGCATTTCGACTTCCGAGAATGTCATATCCAAACGCGTATCCCGGAGCGGATTCCGAATTTGCGCGGTTTACAAACTTCGACGGTAGCGGAGCGGTGACGGGGGTTTCGGATTCGAGTCTGTGCTGACAGCGACGTCGCACTCGTCGTACAACGCCTTGCAGACCTCATTGTCGGGAAATGTTGGGCACGGCGGACCGTCATTGCAGGCAGGCTATACCTGGGGCAAATCGCTGGATGATGTCAGCGGCATTATCGGAGGAACAGGATCCACCGGCGCCGTGACGCTGTTTAGTCCGCAAGACCCGTTCGATACACAAGCGGAAAGAGGGCCGTCAAGCTTTGACGTGACGCACGCCTTCACGTTGAGCGCGGCCCAGGATTTGCATTTCGAGCATTTGGGACTTCAGTCGGATCGAACCCAGCCTGTTGACGAAGGGCTGGGAGTTGCTGAGCATCTCGACGATCACGAGTGGTTCGCCGTTTACGGTTTATTCGGGAATCCAGCAGACGGGCGCGGGAACAAATGGCGCGGACCGGCCGGACCAGATCGGAACTACCGGACCTTTCGAGCGCCGGCAGTTCAACGCGACCGCGCGACGATTATTTTGGGCGGGGCGCGAACAACGGAAGCTTCTTTTCGATTCCCATCGGGATCGCGGGCGGGACTGGACCGAACTCCGGGCGCTTTGGAACACTCGGCCGTAATACTTTTCGAGGCCCGGCATATTATGACTTCGATTTTGCGCTCATCAAGACAACTCCGATTGGCCACCGGGAAAGCGGTTTGGAGCGAGCGGACCTGCAATTCCGCGCAGAGTTATTTAATCTGTTTAACATCGTCAACATGGGGCTACCCGCGAACATCATCGAGGGTACAGGGTTTGGCATGATCAGCAAGACCGCTGGAACTTCGCGGCAAATTCAGTTTTCGCTAAAGCTCATCTATTGAGGCGCGTCCTGCAGCGACACAGGGTTGGGGGAGGACAGAAACATGCGTTTCAAGAAGATTCTGCATT
>CAWILL010000005.1:0-513425 GCA_963836945.1 uncultured Acidobacteriota bacterium | reverse complement strand
TATCGTATCCGTGCGATCGGGTTACTAAGCTCGCAGTCGTGCTCTTAATTCTTACGCCATCACGGCCTGTTCCCGGTTCAGCTCGGCGAAGGTCTTGCCTTCCTCGGCCAAACGCTTCAACACAGGGGCAGGTTCCCAGAGTTCGCCGTGCTGTTGATGAAATTCTGAGATGCGGCGGTAGACCTTATCCAGTCCCACGGTATCCGCATACCACATCGGACCGCCGCGATAGGCCGGGAATCCGTAGCCGTTTAGATAAATGATGTCGATGTCGACGGCGCGCCCTACGATGCCTTCCTCAAGAATGCGGGCGCCCTCATTCACCAGGGCATAGATACAGCGGTCTACGATCTCTTCCGATGAAAGCTTGCGTTGCGGGATGCCGGCTTCGCGGGCCCACCTGCGCACCATCTCGTTGACTTCAGGATCGAGAATCGGACGCCGGTTCTCGTCGTACTTGTACCAGCCCGCAGCGGTTTTCTGGCCGTAGCGCCCAAGTTCGCAGAGGCGGTCCTCCGCGAACGGCTGCCGCACCCCAGGCTTTTCAAGGTGCCGGTACTCTTTACGGATACGCCAGCCCACGTCAAGGCCTGCCAGATCGCCAGTAGCCATGGGCCCCATCGCCATGCCGAAGTCGAACAGCGCCTTGTCCACGGATTCGATACTGGCGCCTTCCTCCACCAGGAACTGCGCTTCACGGCGATAGGGGCCGAACATGCGGTTTCCCACAAAGCCCCGGCAGTTGCCGACGAGCACCCCGACTTTCCCCAGTTTCTTAGAGAGTTGCATGCAGGTCGCGATCACTTCTTTGCTGCTCGCCTTGCCGCGCACGATCTCGAGCAGGCGCATAATATTCGCCGGGCTGAAAAAATGCGTGCCAATGACGGCATCGGGCCGCGAAGTGGCTGAGGCTATCTCGTCTATGTCGAGCGTTGATGTGTTACTCGCCAGGATCGCGCCTGGCCGGCACACGCGATCCAACTGGCCGAAGACTTCTTTCTTGAGCGCCATGCCCTCGAACACGGCCTCGACGACCATATCGACCTTGCCGAAATCGTCGTAGCTGAGCGTCGGCTTGATGAGTTGCAGGCGTTCATCCACGAATTGCTGCGTAAGCCGGCCGCGTTTAACCGAACTCTGATAGTTCTTCTGGATGGTGGCCAGTCCGCGATGAAGAGCCGGCTCGTCGGCCTCCTTCAGCAACACGGGAAATCCGGCGTTGGCAAAGACCATCGCAATTCCGCCGCCCATGGTTCCGGCGCCGACCACTGCAACCGAGTTCACTGGGAGAAGCGCGGTCTCTTTTGGAATGTCCGGGACCTTGGCTACTTCACGCTCGCCGAAGAACGCATGAATGAGGGCCTTGGATTGATCCGAGAAAAGGCACTCGCCGAACAGTTTTTGTTCCACCTGGCATCCTTCTTCAAAAGAGAGCCTGGTGGCGGCTTCAACCGCATCGATGGCCGCAAGCGGTGCCATCATGCCACGCTGTTTGGTGTGAGCCTTTTCGCGCGCGGCAGCGAAGACCGATGCGTTCTGCTCGGGAACGCCGAGTTTATCTTTTTCGTTCCGCTCGCGAGTTTTGCGCAGTGGTTTCGCAGCGATGTCGCGGGAGAAAGCTATGGCGCCCGGCAACAGATCGCCTTCGATCAGATGATCGACGAGACCGAGTTTCAGCGCCTCCTGAGCGGTAATCGGATTGCCTTCTGCGCACATCTCGACGGCCTTGGCGACGCCCACCAGCCGAGGCAGCCGCTGGGTGCCACCTGCGCCGGGAATAATGCCCAGCTTCACTTCGGGCTGACCCAGCTGTGCATTCGGAGCCGCCACACGATAGTGGCCGGCCATCGCCAGTTCCAGCCCGCCGCCAAAGGCAGAGCCATGCATGGCCACCACCACTGGTCTTCGCACATCTTCTATCTGAAGCAGGAGCGGAAGCAGGCCCGCGCCTCGCTGGGTCTTGCCGGACGTGATCTTGCCGAATTCTTTTATGTCCGCGCCGGCGATGAACGTACGGCCGCCACCAATCAGCACCACAGCCTTGACGCCATCGTCATGGCCCACCTGCGCAATAGCTTGTCCAATCGCCTTCGCGACCCCAGGGCTCAAAGCGTTCACTGGCGGGTTATTGATGGTGATAATTGCGACATCTTTATCTCTGGTAAGTTGAACTAGATCGTCCATGGCACTGAACTCTCTCGCCAGCATCTTCAAAGGTTCACTTGCGCGCCGTAAATTCGTGCGCGTTGTGTTCCTGTTCGCTCCAATACTTTTTGCGCAATCCTTTTTTCAGAATTTTCCCGGTAGCAGTCTTGGGCAAGCTCTCCAGGAACTCGATCGACCGCGGGCACTTGAAGTGCGCAATACGAGAGCGGCAGAATTCGAGCAGTTCCGCTTCCGTTGGGTTTGATCCGGGTTTCGCTACAACCAGCCCCTTGGGCACTTCGCCCCATTTTTCGTCTGGGACTGGAATGACGGCAGCCTCGTAAACCGCGGGATGCGCCAGGAGCGCCTTCTCCACTTCGAGCGATGAAATGTTCTCACCGCCGCTGACAATAATGTCTTTCTTGCGATCAGCGATGAGGATGCGTCCATCCTCGCTGATGGTGGCCATGTCTCCGGTATGAAACCAGCCACCGCGCATCGCTTCCGCTGTGGCCGCCGGCTGTTGCCAGTAGCCCTGCATCACACCGTCGGAACGAGCGACAATCTCCCCCATGGTTTTTCCGTCGCGGGCAACATCGTTGTCCTCGAAGTCCACGACCCGAAGCTCCACGCCCGGAATCGCGTACCCGGTCATCGCCCGTGCCACGTAAAGCTCTCCACCATCGAATTGCTCTCCCGGCTTCAGTTTGGCGGTGGAGAGAACCGGCGCAGTTTCCGTTAGGCCGTATCCGGCAAAACACGCGCAGCCAAGCTTTTCCTCGGTCTCGCGCACCAAGGTTGGAGAAGAAGCCGCTCCTCCGATCGAAATCCACTCCAGACTGCTCAAGTCGTATTTTTGCCGGTCTGGCGAATTCACCAATGCCGTTGCCATGATCGGCACAAGGCTCAGCGAGTCGACGCGCTCGCGCTGGATCAACTGGAAGACTTCCGCGCAGGTAAAGCGCTGAAGCATGACATGTTTCCCTCCCACGAAGGTGACTGAATGGGCAGTACCCCAACCGTTGGCATGGAACAGTGGAATTGTATGCAGATTTACGCTATCCGGCTTGGTCATGAACGTCACAATAACCGAGAGAGCGTGGAGATAAACATTTCGGTGGGTCAGCATCACTCCCTTGGGATCGGCGCTGGTGCCGCTGGTATAGAACAGTTCAGCCAGGGAGTTTTCGTCGAAGTCCATCACATCCGCCCGGTAAGGCGTCGCCGCCGCCAGAATGTCTTCATAATTTCTTGGCGAGAGCCAGGCTCCCTGCGGTGCAGCGTCAAGCATGAAGAAAGTCTGCACAGTTGAAACGCTTTGCCGAAAAGAATCCACGACCTCAGCGAACTCTTTTTCCAGGAAGAGCACTTTCACCCCGGCGTCATTCAGAATGTAGGCCAGTTCCCGAGGAGCGAGCCGGAAGTTCAACGGGAGCAACACCGCGCCGGCTTCCAGTACGCCGTAATACGCTTCGAGAAGCCGATGGCAATTCAGGCTGAGAAATGCAACCCGGTCGCCCGCTTTCACCCCCGCTTCGCGCAGAGCACCGGCGAGACGGCTGGCACGTTCACCGAACTGCGCGTAAGTGAAACGACGGTCTCCACAAACCACGGCGGTCTTGCCGGGGAACTGCTGTTCGGCATAACGCAGGAATCGTACGGGGGTAAGCGGAATATTCATGGCCTTATCTCGCCGCTTACCAGGCTGACTGACCTCCATCCACCACCAGCACGTGACCGGTGACATAGTTCGAGGCGGCAGAAGCGAGAAACACAGCAGCTCCTTTCAAGTCATGTTCATTGCCAAAACGCCGCAACGGAATGTGGGAGAGAAAAAGCTCCTCATGGTGCTCCAGGACGCGGTTCGACATGTGTGTGGGAAACCAGCCAGGAGCAATTGCATTTACCTGAATGTTGTGACTTGCCCATTTGCAGGCCAAGTCTTTGGTAAAACTGATGACTCCACCCTTGCTGGCGTGATAGCCAATGGCTGGAAGTTCCGCCGGAGCCCCACCCAGTCCAGCCACTGACGCAATATTAATGATTTTTCCCGCGCTGTTCTTGCACGCGCTGTTCTCACCCCTGCCTTGGCGGATCATGACTTTGCCGACCGCCTGGGCGCACAGAAAAGTTCCGGTCAGGTTCGTCTCGATGACCTTGTTCCAATCCTCGAGCCGCATCTCCTCGACGGGAGCGCCCCAGGATATTCCCGCGTTATTGATGAGTACATCGATTCGCCCGAACTGGGAGAGGGTCGCTTCCACCATCTCCTGAATACTGTCCGGGTTCTTGACATCGCAGCCAAGGGCAATGGCTTTGACGCCGAGTTGCTGCAATTCTTCGGCGGCCTGATGGCAGCGTTCCTTCTTGCGAGCGCACAACACCAGGTCGGCGCCCATTTCCGCCAGACCCTCCGCCATTTGGCGGCCCAGTCCGATTGACCCTCCGGTGACGATTGCAACGCGTCCGGTTAGATCGAAAAGCTGCTTCACATTCACCGTGGAATCCCGCGTGGTGCTGGCGGCCTCCTTTAACATGAAACCTTCTCCTTCTCCGACCCGGCATCGCTTCCCGCACTTCCGGCCTGCTCGTTAAGAAATTGCAGAATAGCGTGGTGTGAAACTTCCGTCTGGTCAGTTAAGAAGAGATGGCTGGCATGCGGAATCATCACGAGCTTCGCACCTGGAATGCGTTCTGCGATTAATTTGGCATTGCCCGGCGGCACCAGCCGGTCGGACTCCCCATGGATCACGAGTGTGGGCGCGGCGATCCCGGAAGAGGCGGCTGTACGCCTCCCAGGCAAGAATTCCCTGCAGCTGGGCTGCGTATGCTTCGGGCTGCGGAAACCATGGCCTGCGAATCGCCAAGTCTTCATCAATCCGTTCACGCGGAGTCGTCGGATCGTAGATAAACGGCACGGCCGCTTCGGCGGCCTGCTCCGGGCTCATTTTCTCCCGCCTCATCAGCATCTGGATCGCTTCCGGTTCGGCGCGCACCGCGGTCGGCCCGCCCGCCGCGGTGCAGCCCAGAATCAGCGACCGCACTCGCTTCGGGTATTGCAGCGCGAACTCCTGCGCAATCATGCCACCCATGGAGACGCCGAATACATGCGCACTCTCAATGCCGGCGGCATCCAGAACCGCCGCGGCATCGGACGCCATCAGCGCGATGGGATACGGTCCCGGCGGCACATCGCTCTGCCCTATGCCACGGTTGTCGAACGCGAGGGTCCGGTAGTGCGACGCCAAAAGCAGGCCGTGTGCGATACCACATATGGGAT
Organism: uncultured Acidobacteriota bacterium; assembly: GCA_963836945.1. Classification (GTDB taxonomy): domain Bacteria; phylum Acidobacteriota; class Terriglobia; order Terriglobales; family Acidobacteriaceae; genus Sulfotelmatobacter. The sequence continues at coordinate 508,000 of CAWILL010000005.1, read as the reverse complement.
GGGTAAGCCAGTCCCATGATCAGCAAAACGGGAGTGCCGTGGCCTTGTTCGTCCCAATAAATCCTGGCTCCCTGATTCTCAACGAACGGCATTGATTGCTCCCTAGGTAAACAACAGTGCTCCTCGGTCAGCAAACGTCACAAGACCGCTAGAAAGTGATGCGAACACCGAGTTGGATCTGGCGCTTGGGGAAGGCCGAAGTGAAAGACAACGGCATGCTCGGCGTATCCGTCCCGCCACCCGCAAGGGCGGTGCCCGGGCGAATCCCGTGCACGTTAAACGTCGTGAACCCTGGCGTGAGGCCGAACAGCGGGCCTACTTCGTTGTTTACGCTGGCAAAGTTCGTTCGGTTGGCGATGTTGAATCCTTCCGCTGTGATTTGCAACTTAGCGCTCTCGCCCAGTTTGTGCCGCCAAGTCAGGCGCATGTCGAAGTCGACATAATCGGAGCCCAGACCTGTGTCGCGCGGCGCGCCGATGGGACGTTCATTGGTGGTGTGATTGTCGCCGTTCACCTCTCCTCCCGCCAGCAAGATTGAAAGGATGTCCGCTGTGGTAACTGAAGATCGGAGCCAGCTGGAAACCCGACAAGATACTCTGTTTCCAGGGGCTGTCGATCACGCCGGCGATCACCACTTTGTGCCGCTCATCAAACTCGGAAAGACCCGATCTATGTTGATGTTCGTCGGATCCTGCGGCCCGTAGTCAGAGTTGAAATCCGTCGACGTGTCAAAGGCTTTACTGTAGGTGTAATTCCCGAACAACGTGAAGTGATCGCTGAAGCGCTTCTTGACCTCCACGATGCCGCCCTCGTAAAGGGCGTATGCCTCAGAGCTATATTGGTTGTTCTGCACCACCAGCGGATTCACGAAGCAGGGATTGGGAACACCGGGAGGGGTTGCACAGGGCAGTCCCTCAGTGCCTCCCAGCGGATCGGCCCGCCGCCGGTATTCCAGTTGCGATAGGAAACCGTCCGGCCATTGGCCAGAGTTAGCGTGCTGAACGGCGCTGGCAGCAGATTGGTATCGATGGCGACCGGGAGTCTCTGCGTGTGGGAATAGATACCGCTGAGAGAAATTGAAAACCCAGGTCCGATCTCACGTTCAATTCCAAACGAAGCCTGTTGCGCGATGGGGGTGCGATAGCCCGGCTGGTTCACGAAAACCACCTGCAGCGGACCGACGGGACCGCTATTCGTAACGTTGATGCCGAACTGGGCCACCGCAGCCGGCGTGATGCAGGCAGCATTTCCTGCGGCTGGTGTTGTGCACCGAATCAATGTTCGGCGCTCCCCCGTTAAAGAGTGTCGGGAAAATCACCTCCGGGCCTTTTAAACCTAAAGCCGGAACCCCGCCGAGCGGGTCTACATAAATGGAAATTTCCCGGTTGCAAGGGCTAGCGCTGGTACCCTGGATTATCGGAGTCCCGAACTGGGAGAACCCGCAGATTGCGCCCAGGTTTGCGACCTGGCCCGCTCCCGGCTGGTTCTCGACCGCAGTCTTGTTGCCGTTCACAACTCCCAGGCTCAAATCGACGTCGGGAATTTGGACGTCCACCGGTCCGTAAAAGATTCCGTACCCGCCCCGGATCACCGTCTTGTGATTCTTGAAGGGATCCCACGCGAAAGAAACCCGAGGGGCAAAATTCTTCTTATACGTGGTTAAGGGCGCGAATTGCGTGTCCAGTGTGTAGCGGAGGCCGTAGTCCAGAGTGAAGCTTGGTGTAATTTTCCAGGAGTCCTGGGCGTAGAGTTCTGTGAGCGGCCGGGTGTAATACGGGTAAGTAGGATTTCCGAACCCCTGCTGGTAAACCTGAGGCAGCCCGAACGATGCCGATTGCAATGGGTTGATGGTGGCGCCTGATGAAGGTACTCCCGTACAGGGATTCGCGCCTGAGGTTGCAGCTAAGCACGGGCTCACCAAAAACCCGGGCAGCGATCCGAACACAAAGCGACCCGGGAAAAAAGTGTGCGATTCGGTGTGATTGCCGCGGAGTAGTTCGGAACCGCCAAACTTAAAGGTGTGGTGGCCTCTGATGACAGTGAAATTGTCCGCGAATTCGTACCGGCGCAGGATGGTGATGTTGGGCAGGAAAATGTTCGTTCCCAAATTATTGATGAAACTGGGAATCTGAAGCCCCACTTGTCCCGGCTCGTTCGGAATCACGTTAAAGCTGTTGTAATCCCACTGTATGCGGGCCTCGTTCTGGGTTGACGGATTGATCTGGCGGTACCAGGTGGCTTGCAGATTATTATCGTAGGTGTGGATCGAACTTCCGGCCGAAAAAGCTGTCAGAGACTGCACATCGGGCGACTGCTCCACATCGTGCCCGTACCTGTAGCTAATAGAAAGCTCGTTGTTCACATTAAAGCGGTGATCCAGGCGTCCCGATGCCAGGTATTCCCGCGTGTCGTAAGGAAAGACTCCGCCTTGGGTTTCAAACTGGTTTACGAGAAAGGCATTCAAGGCGGTCTGGCCGGCCGTCACGAACGGGTTCGAACCGGGAGTTGGGCTCACCGACAGAAGGCCCTGGAGAGCAAAAGCGCAAACTGGGGCAGCTTCGAATAGAACTCCTCCAGTGGGGAGGTTGAGGCAAGGCACGCTCGGGTTTGTGGATTGGGCTAGAGCTGAAACAATCGCCTGTTGCCCGAACCTCGAATCACTCTGCCCAAAGGGGTTCGCGGTTGCTGCCGCGGAGGGCCCGGCGAAGATCGAACTGTCGGTCAAAAGGGGAACGGAATTCTGTGAATTCTGCCGCAGGCCTTCGAACGAAGCAAACAGGAAGGTTTTGTCTTTCTGGATGGGGAAGCCGATGGCGCCGCCGTACTGCTGGCGGCTGAGCGAATTCTTAATCGGATGGGCCACAGAAGTGGTGTTGAAATTAGAGAAGGTCGGGTCCGTCGCCAGGGCCGAGTTGAAGGCAAATGGGTCGCGGGCGTCCATCGCATCGTTTCGGAAAAAACCATACAGACTGCCATGCGCATTGTTGGTGCCTGACTTGGTCACAATGTTGATGGAAGCGCCGGTGGCCGAACCCAGTTCCGCGGCGTAATTGCTGCGATTGATCTGGAATTCCTGTACGGCGTCCTGGCTTACGGTCAGGCGTTGCCCTCCGCTGTCGCCTGAGGTCTCGCCACCGTCCACCGTGACGCTGTTTCCTCTTCCATTACTGCCGTAGAACGACAGGCCGCTGGTCGGGGTTTGCTTGACCCTGAAATCCTGGTCCCCCGCCAACCGGGTGGCATCAGAGACGCCAGGCGCGAGCAACGTAAATGTCAGGTAATCGCGCCGGTCAATGGGCAGGTCGGTGATGTACTGTTGCGAAATTCTGTCCGCCTGGCTACCTCGTTCTGTTTCCACCACGGGCGGCTGGTCCGTGACCTCGACAACCGTCGCGACCTGCGACGGTTTCAGCTTGAAATCGGAGATGACCGTCTGCCCGATGGCGACAGTGACGCTTTTTCTAATCTCCGTGGCGAAGCCCGGCCGTTCCACACTGACGTCGTAAGTGGCCGGAGACAGCCCAGTTGCTCTGAACTGACCGGTACCATTCGTCATTGCCGTGCGCTTCAGACCGGTCTGGTTATCGATCACATTGACCGTAACGCCGGGCAAAACAGCGCCGGAAGGGTCCCTTACAGTTCCGGTGATCTCTCCCGATGAGCCGACGCCCTGCGCATGAACCACACTGGCTGCCAACAGCAAGCACACAAACGTACATGCGAGTGACTTCATAGGATTCTCCTTACGGAAGTATCTGCACATCGGCGCATTGGTTCTGCCTATTCCCCAACGCGGCGCAACTCCCCAAAGCCCTGCCAGATGCGGGCGCCAACCCTAAAAGCCGTCAATGCTGATCCAGCTGCCCGTTTCGCTATCGATCAAAAATTTAAATCGTGCCTAACGAAACCGCAGATTGTGAGAGTAAGTATCACATAAGAGTCACTAACGTCAAGAAAGGAAACGTCGACATTTCCGTGGCGGTATGGGGCGCATGTTATCGCGCGCGCCAACACTTCAATGGCGGCAGGGGCGATAGCTGTTCGGAAATGGCGATGGTGCGCGGGACGAAACTCCGACCTCGTCGGATTCCCGCCGCCAGCCCTTAGGGAGTCAGGACGATTCGGCCGGAGACTTCGCTTTTGCGCAACAGATCCAGTGCCTGGTTGGCTTCAGCAAGCGGCCGCTTAACCACATGGCAGCGTATCTTCCCCGTGCCAGCCATAGCGAGGACTTCCCGCATTTCTTGCCGAGTACCAACCGTTGATGCATGGATCCGGACTTCTCGTGCTGCCATGAGAATCGGCGGAAAACAGATGTTTTCGGCGGGCAAGCCCACGACGAGCAGAGTACCGGCAGGCCGGAGGCAGGAAAAAGCTGTGTCATAAGCTGCCTTCGCGGCGGACGTGACCAGTGACACATGGACTCCACCTTTGCGGCGCAACTGCTTAACCACATCTGTCGTCGCCGCATTGAGCGCGTCAGCTGCACCAAAGGTTCGGGCGAGTTCCAGCTTCTCCGACGAAATGTCGATCGCGGTAACCTCCGCGCCAAAGGCCCGTCCGAACTGCACTGCAAGGTGTCCCAGGCCGCCTATGCCGAAAACAGCCAGGCGCTGACCGGGCACAATCCCGGCGCCCTTCAGGGCGCGATAAACTGTGAGTCCAGCACAAAAAAGCGGGGCGGCTTCGAGCGTAGAAAGACCATCTGGAATGTTCAGCGCGTGAGTTGCCGGCGCCTTCACAAATTCCGCATAGCCACCATCCACGGTGACACCCGTGATCTTCTGCCGGGTGCACAAGTTCTCGTTTCCTTCGCGGCAGAATTCGCACTCACCGCAACTCCAGTGAATCCAGGGCACGCCGACGCGATCGCCGATTTGCAAATCGTGTACTTCCGGGCCTTTCTCCACTACGTGACCGGCAATTTCGTGGCCGAGAATCAGCGGTCTCTTCACGATTCCCGCCAGTTGTGTCCAATCTCCATCAGCCACATGCAAGTCGGAGTGGCAGGCACCACAGGCTTCCACCTGGATCAAAACTTCATCTGCTTCGGGATGAGGGCGTTCCACTTCCTCGATCGAGAGCGGCATTTTGAAATCGTGCAGGACAGCGGCTTTCATTTACCTTTAGCCTTGCAAGAACGGGAGGGCAGACTGGTCCAGGAACCAATCACGGCTTAACACCACGCAAGAAAAATTCCACTGCGCTGTCCACGCGCTCGGTCAGTTTATGGGGTCCTGTGAGGTCGACGGTCCACTGACGGACCACTGTGTGGTAGAGTGCCTCCATAAATTCGGCGAGATGCACGACAGGGAACGCGCTCGTGATTTCACCACGTTCCTGCCCTTGTGCCAGAATTTCCCGCAGCCGGCTGATCGCAACCCCCTCAAGTCCGCGAACCTCCGGAGAACGCACCGGATCCATCGCACCCGATAGGACGACCGCTTTCCATAGAGGTCGGTCGGCTTCCGCTTCGAGCGCCATGGCGTGATATAGGCGATGCAAGCGCTCGGCGGTATCAGCCTTGGTGGAAAGTTCTGATTTGAGGCGCTCCGCTATGCACTCGAAGCCACGTTTACCCACATCCCGTAAAACAGCGTCCTTGCTCGGGAAATAACGGAAGAAAGTCGGCTGGCTGATTTCTAGAATTTTGACAATGTCATCGATGCGAGTCTTCTCGTAGCCCTGTTTCCGGAACAATCTGATTGCGGTCTCGATAATTTGCTGACGAAGTCGCGCCTTCTTGCGCTCCCGAAGCCCTGGGACCTCATGGTTCTGCGCTGGGTAGACCTGCGCTGGCGCATTTCGCTTCACCGAGCTTCTGTGATTCCGGCTTCTTCGCCGTGCGGCGACTTCAACACGAACCATAGTCGTATATTCTCCTGATCAGGGTTGCAGGACACGCTACAGGTTGAGTGCTCAATATACCCGGATCGATTTTAACAATTGTCGATTCGATCGACGGTTCTCCCAAATCACGATCCAATGGCGACTTCGACGCTGCGGTGTTCAATATTTGTGTTGCATATTGACGTTAGTGAGTCAGCCTGATTTCTCAGTCTGATTTCCACAGCTTTCCGTTTTGCCCACGATAGGCACAATACAACCAGAACCTCATGAATATGCCGACCAACCAGGTACGGCTACGGAATCAGCGCGGATGCGATACCCCTGGAAATCAGTCTGACCCGCCACTAATGTTGACGTTAGTTACTCATATCTGATATAGACTAACACAATTTGAGAACGTGATTTTCTCGAATCGTTCGACCCGGGGGAAGACGATGACAACTGCCGCGGCAACTCCTGTTCAAGTTAAAGGCGGCGCGTTCCTCATTGAGGATCGCTCGCCCAACGAAATCTTCACCGCCGAAGATCTGAACGAAGAACACCTTGCGATAGCCCGCACGGTCGACCAATTCTGGACGAATGATGTGGAACCTCATCTCGACGCGATCCGCCAGCAGACTCCGGGGGTCGCACTAAGCGTGCTTCGCAAAGCGGCCGAACTGGGACTCGCCGCGATACCGATCCCCGAGAAATTCGGCGGCATGGAAATGGACCTGCCGTCTGTAATGATCGCAGGTGAGCATCTGGCCCGGGACGCTTCTTACGGGTCCTGGCACTCCTCCCATACTGGGATCGGTACGCTGCCCGTTCTTTTCTTTGGCAACGAAGAACAGAAGCGGAGATATCTTCCCAAGCTGGCGAAGGTTGAGCTGTTGGCCGCCTATGCGCTAACCGAACCGCTGGCCGGCTCCGATGCTCTCGCCGTGCGTACCCGGGCGGATCTCAGCGCCGACGGCAAATACTACGTCCTCAACGGACAGAAGATGTGGATCACCAACGGAGGCGCGGCAGACCTTTTTACCGTATTCGCGAAAGTAGGCGGCGAGAAGTTCACGGCGTTCCTGGTGGAGCGCAGCTTTCCCGGCGTGACCAGCGGCGCCGAAGAACACAAGATGGGCATCAAGGGGAGCTCGACCACGGCGGTGTATTTTGACAACGTCCGGGTTCCGATCGAAAACGTGCTTGGCGAAATTGGCCGCGGGCACATCATCGCTTTTAATATCCTGAACATCGGCCGCTTGAAACTCGGCCCTGGTGCCGTGGGTGGAGCAAAAAACGTACTCGCGATCTGCTTGAAATACGCCAAAGAACGCAAAGCATTCGGATCGGCGATCGCCGAGTTCGGCGCCATCCAGCACAAGCTTGCGGAGATGGCGATTCGCACGTTCGCTGTGGAATCCATGGTGTGGCGTGTAGTGGGACTCATCGAGAGCCAATTGGCGCAGTCCTCTCACGATAAGCACGCGGATTCACAGACCGAGCTCAAGGCCGTTGAAGAGTACGCTGCGGAGTGCTCGATGATTAAGGTATATGCCTCCGAGATGCTGGATTACGTTGTCGATGAAGGCGTGCAAATCCATGGAGGCTATGGCTACCATCAAGATTATGCGGTGGAACGGGCTTACCGTGATTCGCGAATCAACCGGATCTTCGAAGGTACCAACGAAATCAACCGGCTCCTCATAACGGGAATGCTGCTCAAACGCGCCGCCCGTGGGCAATTGGCGCTTATTCCCGCCGTTCAGGCCGTGCTGAACGAGACCGTGAAGGAGACAACCGGCTCTGCGGGTGCTGATGAAGAAGCTCGGCTTGTGCGCAGCGCGAAAAAGATCGCATTGTTCATGATCGGAATTGCGTATCAAAAACACGGGGCTGAACTGGAAAAACAGCAGGAGATCGTGATGAACATTTCCGATATCGTCATGGACGTTTTCGCGATGGAGTCGAGCTTGCTTCGAAGTCGCAAGCTTGCAACCTCGGGCAAAGGGACCAATGCCGCCAACATGTGCGCCGTGTTTTTGCGCGAGGCCATGGATCGAGTAGAAGTCTCGGCGCGAAATGTCATCGGCGCCTGCTCAGCTGGCCACGCCCTGCAGGAGAATATGGCGACTCTACGCGGCTTTGCCAACTACGATCCGCTCGATGGGGTTGCACTGCGGCGCAATATAGCCGGCCGACTTCTGGCCACTGCGCGCTACACGGTCTGACAGCGACTCGTCCTCCGTTATGGCTGCTGCTACCCCGGTTAACCGCCAATGGCGGCTCAAATCGCGGCCCACAGGGCTGATTAAAGCTGACAACTTCGAGCTTGTGTCCCAACCGATGCCGGCGCCTGAGGAGGCCCAGCTTCTGATTCGCAGCGTGTATCTCTCGCTCGATCCAGCGATGCGGGGGTGGCTGACTGACCGTCCGTCCTACGTTCCTCCCGTGCAGATTGGCGAAATCATGCGCGGGTTGGCTATCGGAATAGTGGAGAAATCAAATCATCCAAAATTTGCCGCCGGTGACCGGGTCCAAGGGATGTTCGGCTGGCAGGAATATCTGCTTTCCAATGGTGAAGCTGTGACGAAGTTGCCGGAGAGCGCGCTTCCATTCTCGGCTTACCTTGGACTGTTTGGACTGGCTGGGTTAACCGCCTACGGTGGACTTTTGGAAGTTGGCCAGCCCAAGGGCGGCGAAACTCTCTTGATCTCCGGCGCCGCAGGTTCGGTCGGATCACTCGTCGGCCAGATCGGCAAGATCAAGGGACTTCGTGTAGTCGGCATCGCCGGAACCGACGAGAAGTGCAATTGGCTACGTGAGGAACTCGCTTTCGACGCTGCCGTGAATTACAAAGACGACAACTACAAGAACCAGCTCAAGACTGCGTGTGCGAACGGAGTGGATATTTATTTCGAGAACGTCGGTGGAGAAATCCTGGAAAGCGCGCTCTACCTCATGAACACCTTTGGCCGCGTGGTGCTTTGCGGGCTGATCTCGCAGTACAACGCCACGGCACCCGTTCCGGGCCCCTCCAACTTTGCGTTGGTGATCAGCAAGCGCCTCAAGATCCAAGGTTTCCTCGCAACTGATTACTCTTCGAAAGTAAAGGAAATGGTGAGTAACTTCACGCAGTGGCACAGCTCAGGACAGCTAAAGTATCGGGTGGATATCGTGCACGGTCTCGAGTCTGTACCGGCGGCGATCAACAAACTATTCGACGGCTCCAATACTGGCAAACTAATGGTTCAACTCTCAGACCCTCCCGCCGCTCCGTAGCACTCAGGGTTTGAGATGAGCCTTTTGTCCGCTTCGTCAGTCATAGGCGCCAAACCTGTTTTCTCTTATGCCCCGGGAGAGCGTAATCTTGGCTTGCGTGAAACGAATTTCGATCTTGTCACATGAACGGGACATCGTTCATCATTGCGAGATCGAGGATGCGAGGACGAAGCGTTGGTTCTTAGTAAGCCAGATTTCGATGTCGCAATTATTGGTGGAGGGCCGGCTGGATCCTCCATGGGAGCCTATCTGGCCAAAGCTGGGGTAAATGCCGTAGTGTTTGAACGAGAATTGTTTCCTCGGCCGCATGTCGGGGAGTCGCTAGTTCCTTCTTCAACGCGCGTCTTCAAAGACCTCGATTTTCTTCCGCAGATGGAAGAGGCAAAGTTTCCGCACAAGTTCGGCGCAGTCTGGACTGCGGACGACAAGCAAAAAAACCCTTATCAACTGGGATGGGAGGGCCTGGCCGCGGACTGCCATGCTGACATCCGGTTCGACGAGCGTAACCAGGCGGGCGTCGATAAGAATTACACCTATCATGTGGATCGCGGCAAGTTCGACCTGATGCTATTGCAGCACGCCAATAAGCTGGGAGCGGCAGTGTATGAAGGCGTACGGGTAAACGCCGTCGATTTCGGCCCCAAGGAGCCAGTGGTGCGCTTCGCCATGGGACGGAACGGGAAAGAGATGGGCGTCAGCGCAAGAATGGTAGTGGACGCCAGCGGCCGGAACACTTTCCTCGGTAACCAGCTCAAGCTCAAGGTGCAGGATGCGGTGTTCGACCAGTACGCCATCCACGCCTGGTTCGATAACTACGATCGCAAGGTGTTCTCCAAGAAAGACGACCACCGCGATTACATCTTCATACACTTTCTGCCCATTTCGAACACCTGGATCTGGCAGATTCCGATTACCGATACCGTCACCAGCCTGGGCGTGGTCACCCAGAAGAAGAACTTTGCGAAATCGAAAAGCGATCGGGAAAAATTCTTCTGGGAATCGGTTGCGTCCCGGCCGAAGCTCGAGGAAACTCTCCGCAGGGCGGACCGCATACGCCCCTTCAAGGACGAGGGCGACTACAGCTATGCCATGAAGCAGATTTGCGGTGACCGGTTTGTGATGGTCGGCGATGCCGGGCGCTTTGTCGATCCGATCTTTTCCACGGGAGTCAGCATAGCGCTCAACGGCTCGCGCTTCGCGCACAAAGATATCTTGGCTGCCCTCGAGAAAAACGACTTTTCGCGAGAAAGCTTCTCCACCTTCGAGAAAACACTTCGCGTGGGAACCAAGAATTGGTACGACTTCATTACGGTGTACTACCGCCTGAACGTGCTATTCACCTACTTCATCAATGATCCAACGTACCGTCTGGACGTGTTGAAGCTCTTGCAGGGCGATGTGTACGACGACGACGGGCCGCCGGTGCTGCAGAAGATGCGCACCATGGTCGCGGAGGTCGAGCAGAACCAGTCCCATCCCTGGCACAAGATGCTCGGCGATTTGACATCGAACGCATTCCGCCCCGAGTTCTAACCTGTTGGTCGCGGAGCAAGGCGATATGGTCCTGCTGCAATGAGCGAATGTTTTAGAGTGACACAAGTCGGCAGAGTGGGGACATAATTCCAATGAGTTTCTGCTGCAATTAGGAGGCACGGATGAAAAAGCATTTTTCTTTATTGTTAGCCGCTGGTGTGGTTCTTGTTATTGCGGTTGGCGTCAGTGCGGGTGATCTTGGAACGAAGGGCAAAGCCTGGCTCGATCCCCATAACGAACCGGCCGCCGTCAATCTCAACGGCAACTGGTATGACAAGGAATGGGGTAAGGTTGTCCTGAATCAAGCCGAGGGGGGCAGAGAGGTGACCGGGAAGGGCGATGGCTGGGACATCACAGGCGTCGTCAGCGGCAAGCAGGCCTTTTTGCTTTTCTCCCATCATGAAAGGGTCAACTATTCCGCTCAGTTGACGTTAGAAGCCGACGGCAAGCTCAACGGGACCTACTCAAAAGGCTTCATGAAGGAGAATTCGAAGGGTAATAGGCCCATGCATCTAACAAAACAGTAGAGAAGGTCGTCAGGCCCGACTTCGTTTAGCGGAATGTGTTTGAGTGATTAACCGGCCAATCCTCGGGTGTGCAGTAGCCTCGTTCTGCGTTTCGGGGATAATTTGTCGACTTGTCGTCATACAAATGCCGGGGCACAACGACATCCGCGTAGAACTTGAGGGGATGCAGAGCGTGGACCCTAATCCTCCCAGCTGGATCCGGAATTGGCTGCAGAAGTAACGGGTCAGTAAGAAAGTTGGGACTCGTGCAAGCTGGCTGGTCCAAGATTGTCTTGCAATCGCCAGGAGAAAGTGGGATAAGGGAAATCGTAATGCTTAGTGGCTACACAAGCTACTCCTCAAAGTCGGCCACGACCTCGAATCGCCTCTTCCTATTGAGTGCACATTAGCCGGTTAATGAGAGTAACATGCCCTCGGGCTGCAGGCTCGCTTAAGATTGCCGTGATAACAGGCTGCGGAAAGACTCTCACCCGACGGACATCATAACCTCAGCGGCTAAAGCCGACATTCAAAACGATGCGGTTATTGCAGCGCTCAAGCGCTGCGCCACTCAAAATCGATAGGCTCATCGATTTTTTCCGCAGCCTGCTAAGGAGCTACTTGCCATGAAATTCCGATTGAGCGCAGGTGTGGCACTGTTGGTTGTTTTGTTTGCGTCCCTCGTGGTCAGGGCGGAAATGTCCAAGGAAGATCGAGAGGCCGCCAAGCGCATGATTGCGGGCACCTTGTATCTGCGCCTCGACGTTCCCCTTAAGTTTGTTGCGGGTTCGTTTGGATGGGGGCCGGAAGCGGTGCTTGAGGTTTCACCCAACGGGCATGACACGACACGCATACTGAGCTTGCCGATAAAACACCCGAAGAGGGAAAAACTCAACTGGGTGTTCTATCCAAATTACCCGGTGCGTTTCGCAAAGCTCCTGTTCAAGGGTGATAAGGTTTCGGTGTGGGCTGAGGGTATGAGTCCCAACGAATACGAGATCATGATCGACTTCATTCAGATCAATTCACTTGACGATTTTACCAAGGCCTTCAACCAGACTTTCTCCAAGGTTCCGCTGCAGGATGAACATCCGGAATGGCCGTCGGAGGTGCGGAGCGGCATTGCGGGACACCAGCTGGTTGTTGGAATGACCAAGGATCAAGCCTTTGACGTGGTGGGCACGCCGCTCGAAACCAAAACTGAGGAAGAAAACGGCGTTAAGTTGGAGACCTGGTCTCCCCGCCAGGACGCTGGAACCATCGGTGTGCGAAAGCAGGAGAAGAACATGCGCACGGGTTTTCCCGCGCTCCTGAAGTTTACTGAGGGAAGGCTGCAAACGATCGAGCAGGCGCCCAGGACTCCCGAACCTGGCGCGAAGTAGAAAGAAGGAGTTCCCTTATGAAACAGCTGGCGATAACGGCGGCGTTACTGTTGCTTTGTATTTCCTTTCCGGCGTCTCTAGAGGCGCGCCATAAGGTCCCGCGCTACCTAAATAAGGAATCAACCGTTGACATGAGTCACATGAACCACATTTTTATTGGATGGGTGGATTTGGGCGCCGACGACTGGGCTCTCCACGGCTATGAGAGCAAGGAAGAATGGGCCGACATCATTGGTTCGTTGAACTCGTCGTTTTCCAGAAATTTGGTGCCCGGCCGGACCGTTACCGGCGCTAAAAACAAAGAAGACCAGAACGCGTCGGACGATGACCTCTACATCAAGTTTTCGGATGTCCGGGTCGACTATGATAACTATCACTTGATTCTTTCGATACACTTCATCGATCCAAAGACCAACTCCGAGATTGCCATGGTTCCGGTGAGACCTTATTACGGAAACGATTGGGGTCTGAAGAATTACTTGAAAGCGGCTTTGGACGAGGTGGGCACGAAGGTGCAAGTGGAAGTCACAGGGGCGCAAGGGAAAAAGAAGAATTAGATAGTTGGATCGGCGCACACATCTGCCCCCGTATTGCTCAGCAATCGGCCCTCGGCGGAGGCGGGCGGTTAATCTTCGGTGCGCCGGGTGGCCCCGACGATCACCAGTGCCGCCCCGCCAGCCATCCAAATTGCTCCAGTGGCCTTCCACGCGATCTCGGTGCAGGTGCCACTGCTGCAGGCTACTTGAGTGTTCTGGCCGTGGATAAGCGCTGCCGTTCCGGCGCCGATCAAGCCCGCGCCGATAATCGCCATGACCTTTCCCCCTTTGCTCCAGTGCCTGTGGGGCGTGGCGGCCGTGTTGGATGGATCGTTTTCCGTATCGAGTGCAAGATGGCGGTTCGCAACCTCCACACGCAACTCGGACACAGGAGGTAACAACTTAGGTGAAACCAACTCCTGAGCGAAAGTCTGGGTGCACGTCCAACACATCGTCGTAATCAAAAGAGCGATCGATGATCTATATGTCATTGCGGTATGTTCCTCCGAAAACCAAGCTCAAATTCTGACCAAAAAGGAACCCGGAAATCTAATTGGCAGCCCAAAGCTTGTCAAGGTGTTTCCAGGGCATTTAGAGGCCCCGAGAGCCTCCGTTTTTCCGGCGCGGACCGCCGATGTTAGCATTACGCTCACCGAGTCCCGTAGCCTTTCCCGGGACCGGAGAACCGATATGGCGAGGTCGGCAATCTTTTGCTTGTTGTTTCTTGCGACTAACGCATCCCTGGCCCTTCTTTATCCTTTCACCCTCTCGCGGTTTCTGCTGGCGGCTTCGATTTACGCGGTGGGCACTCTGATCATGCTCTACCTGCTATTTCATCCACGCAACCAGTGGCTGGTGAGCAACCGCTACCGCGTCGAAGGTGCCGGTTGCATAGCCCTGACTTTCGACGACGGGCCCAACGCCGTGGACACTCCCAAGTTACTCGACCTACTTCGGGAAAAAGGTGTGAAGGCGACATTCTTTGTTGTCGGCAAGCGCGCCGACCAGTATCCGGAAATCGTGCGGCGCGCCTGGGAAGAAGGTCATCTGGTGGCGAACCACACCTGGTCGCATTGCCATCTATTTTGTTTTCTAACGCCTGCACGTCTGCGGGCAGAGATCGAGCGCGGTGCGGAAAGCGTGCGCCGCATTTGCGGTTTCCGTCCGCGCTTGTTTCGCTCGCCAGTAGGCCAACGGCATCCGCTTCTGCGGCGCTATCTCGAGAACTCCGGATTGGAGTACGTTTCCTGGAGCATTCGTAGCCGCGATACGCTGACCTGGAATTCCGAGGTTCTTGCCCGGCGCATCTTGAAGCAGGCGGCAAGCGGGGACATCATCCTGCTGCACGATCATTTGCCGCGTGGAGCGCATGTCATGCTGGAAGCTCTGCCTGTGGTAATCGATGATCTCAGGGCGCGAGGATTGAAATTCGTACTGGCCGGCCCTCGTGACGGTGTCACCGTTGCGACACGCGAGCCCGCGGCGTGCGAGTCCGCGCGCTGATTCCGGCAGTCGAAATTTTCCACGAAGCGAAAGCTGTTCAGCGCGACAATCCCAAAGCGGAGACTAGAGCCAGAAAGGCGCGGCTGGCCGATCCCACTGGATCGAGCAATACTCGACGGCGTTCGAGCATGGCGGCGACCGGTTGTCCCTTATAGCTGGCAATTTGCCGGTAGCGAGACATGAAGAATAACACCCGCAAGAAAAGTTTCCACTTGAGCGGGGCGAAGTAATCGGGCGTGATGAATGGCACCGCATGCCCATCCTTCACTTCGGCAATAAATTCCTTGAAGGTTGCGGAATGCGACAACGAGACGATGGAGCTGGCCACCAGCAAATGGCTATCGCCTCCGCCCACTACTGGCTTGCGCCACTGGCGGGCGAGTTCCAGAACGCGGTCGTTCTCCTCGCGTTGCCGCATCCCGTTTACTTCCAAAGCATGAATCGCCCAGCCGTACCGAGTGAGAAGGCCTGTAAAAGGAATCGTTGCCGATCCCGGTCCCCAGGCGACGAGCGGGTGATTCAGGACGACCAGGCAGCCGCTGGCAGCGAGCGTTTCAAACAGTTCGTCGTAGCGTCCGCCGCGGGCGGCCGACTGAATTCGGGTGTGCGTTTCATCGATCCCAAGCTCAGGCAAGCCGCTGAGCCCAAGGTGAAACAGGTGCCCCTGGTACCACAGAGACAGCTCTTCGCTGATTGCAATGCGGCCGTTAAGGTCGGGCCGGCCGCGCATGAGAGCGAGGTTGCCGGCGAATTCGTCGTGATCGGTGATGGCGAGGTGAACCCCATTGAAGCCCCAACGCGCGGCTCCGGCAGACTCGATCTCATATACGTCTTCGGGAGTGTACGGCGGGTTGTAAGTTATCTCTGCGTAATTCAAGTCAGAGACTCCGCCAAGGCCGAATGAGCTTTGGAGCATCCCACTCAAAGGACGCATGAAGGCCATCTTCACGACCTGGTTCAGTGCTGCCAACTTTTCTACGGAGTGGCAGGAGTGGTTGTGCAAAGAAACCGCAAATCCGAACTCTCGTTGCGGGTGGGAACACTCGCGGTAGGTGTAATTCTCAATCGTCCAGGCTGACCGGCTTCTCATCGTGTTTTGAAATGGGGCGTCTGCAAGTGCAATTTCACCGGCGCGCCGCCTTCCAGCCGGGCCTCCAGTTCCCTTGTTCCGCCAGGTTTCCCGACTCCGAGCGGGAGCGTGGTTGAGGATACCTAGGAGCTGAAAACAACGCCACAAAAAACCACCACCCCTGGCCATGCCGCCCCAGGTGCCCCTCAGCAAGAAGATGTTGTCGCAGAAAATCGTATCTGGTAATCTTCCGCAACGGGTGGGGTAGGTCTCCGAGGGGCTGGCAACCTGCAAAATTCAAGGGGGACGGGCGTGCTGTACACCATCGATTCGTCAGCGCGAAAACCATCAAAAGACGTGCTCGAAAGATTGTCGAAGAGCCGTCGGGTCTTGTTGATCGAGGCCAACGATCAGCGACGCTGGGTTGGTGGTCGGGTCACGCCCGAGGTCCATATCCCTCCCGTTGGGCTGATGTACGTAGCCAGCAGCGCGCAGCGAGACCATCCGGATGTACACATCC
The DNA here is from genome assembly GCA_963836945.1 of uncultured Acidobacteriota bacterium. GTDB lineage: Bacteria > Acidobacteriota > Terriglobia > Terriglobales > Acidobacteriaceae > Sulfotelmatobacter. Next base: position 491,843 of record CAWILL010000005.1, on the reverse strand, counting down.
AAATCCTTGAGACATCGTTAGACGGGCGGACCGACGATCAGCTGGTCGCGAAGCTTTTGGAATATCGCCCCGATGCGGTTGGAATCCGCAGTATCAGCCTGTTTGAGGATGAACTCAAGCGCGTTGCAGAGTTGACACGGAGCGTTCTGGACGTCCCCATCGTGGGCGGCGGCCCGATCGCCACCGCCCGGCGCGGGGCCGTTCTCAAAGCCATCCCCGCAATCGATCTCCTGGTGGTGGGCGAGGGTGAGTTGACGTTTTCACGTCTCCTTTCTGGCACGGCAACCAACGGTCTGGTGTTTCGTCATGGCAATGAGATCGTCGACTTGGGCGACGGGGATGTTGTAGACAATCTGGACGAACTTCCCTTCCCTGACTACGGCCTGGTCGATCTAAGCCGGTACGAACGGCACCTGAGTTATGCCTATAACCACCGGCGGCAGGGTGTCCTGCTCACCAGCCGGGGTTGTCCGTTCTTATGCACCTACTGCAATACCTTTGCCGGCAAGACGGCGCGGCTGCGTTCCGCGGAGAATGTGGTTGCTGAGATGGAACAGATGTCGCGCGACCATGGCATCGACGACTTCTATGTGGTCGACGATATTTTTAATATGGACCGCAAGCGCACCGAGGCCGTGTTCCGCATGATTATCGGTCTTCGCAAGAATTGGCGCCTCTATTTTGTGAATGGATTGCGGGCAGACATCATGACGCGCGAGTTGGTGGACCTGATGGCAGACGCGGGAACGGTATGGGTTACCTACGCGGTCGAATCCGGAAGTCCGCGCATTCAGAAGTTGGTCAAGAAGAACATGCACCTGGCGAAGGCCGCGGACATTATCAACTACTCCCAGGAACACGGGCTGATCGTCAACGTGAACACGATGTACGGTTTTCCCACGGAGACCGGGGCTGATGCCCAACGAACGCTAGACTACCTGGCTCAGTTACACATGCCATCACTTCTCCCTTACCACTTTTGTCTGCGAGGATACGACGGTTGCGAAATCGTCGAACAGGCGGCGGAAGCCGGCTGGGATACCACCGCCTTCCTGGCGGATGGTGCGCTGTCATATCACGACATGCCCAGAGGAACTGCGACGTTTCCGAAAAGCGAGATGATGAAGCACCTGATGGATTATCATACGCAGTTCGGCATGCACAACCACCAGCATCTACGCCGGTCGCTAGAGGTTCTAAGAGTAAACGGCTACACGGATTGCGATCTGGTCGATATGTACAGCGTTCTCCAAAATCGTTCTTTACGGAATGTGGACGAAATTGTTGCTGGCTCAACGCCGAACGCCAAGCCAGGATTTGCTTATCCAGTTGAGCACACTGCGAGTCCCAGTTAAGCTTCCTAATTCGCGGTGCAAGGGTAAACACGGGAAAAATGCGTCAGCCCATCAAGTACCTTGAAAAGGCGATGTCGATAGCTGCGAATGGAGCGTGGCGGATATTTTGTTTGACGAACGACCTCGTTCCTGAGAACCCCTCCTTCATCCCCAAGTGGTCGGACAAGCCGCTGCTGAAGTCCCGCGAAAAGTCCAAGCCTCCGCTGGGCTGGCCGCGAGAAACCGATTCGTTGTGCCCTCGTTGCGTGCCGGAGATCCGCCAGCAGATCGTCGACGGCAAGCAGGATTACCGCATCCTGCTGAACGAGAAGCCTGGTGAAATCAAGGCGCAGATCATCGAGCGTGACGGCAGAATCCTCATGGTCAAGGATTGTCCTGTCCATGGGCATTTCGAGGATGTCATTTCGATCGATCCGGCATTCTTCCGGCATCTGGAGGAGACGTTTCCCGGCCGCGACATTCGAGCTCATAACGACGAGAAGCTGCACAACCACGGTAGCAGCACCATCAAGCACGGGCGGGGATCGGTTCTCACCATCGACCTGACCAACCGCTGCAATATGATGTGCGACCCCTGTTTCATGGACGCCAACCAGGTGGGCTTCGTACACGAGCTGACTTGGGACGACGTTAAGACACTGCTCGACAACGCATTTTCCATCAAGCCCCGGCGCCAGATGTCAGTGCAGTTCTCCGGTGGTGAGCCGACCATGTCGCCGCATTTTCTGGATGCCATTCGCTACGCCCGCCAACTCGGCTACGACAGTGTTCAGGCGGCCACCAATGGCATCGAGTTTGCCAAGAGCCCGGAATTCGCGCGTCAGGCCGCGGAAGCTGGATTGCGTTACGCCTATCTTCAATTCGACGGCATCGGAAACCCGGCAAACTCCCATCGCAACGTCGGGAATCTGTTCGACGTGAAGCTGCGGGCCATCGAAAACCTGCACTCCAACGGCGTGGAAATCGTGCTGGTCACGACCGTAGTCAACGGTATCAACAATGAGCAGGTAGGCCGCGTGGTGCAGTTCGCGCTGGACAACCCGGACAAGATAGCGATGGTGTCATTCCAGCCCGTTTCGTTCACCGGCCGCGACGAAGCCATAACTGACGAGCGCCGCATAGCCCAGCGCTACACACTTTCCCACCTCGCCCACGACATGAAGGATCAGTTGAACATCGGCGAGCCTGTCCGCGACTGGTTCCCGCTCTCGTTCCTGAGCACTTTTTCGGACTGGGCGGACCTGGTACACGGCCCCGAAGCCGCATGGGGTCAAGTAGCCTGCGGTTGCCACCCGAATTGTGGGGTTGGCATGGCGGTTATGGTGGATAAGCAGACGCGCGAGGCGGTTCCCGTCACTGCGTTTCTCGATGCCGATCAGTTTGCCAAGGACATTGCGAGGATCAACGATTGGGCTCGGAGCAAGTGGATGTCCGTTGCGGGAATGGCTCTGGCTCTGGCGCGGAATTACAACGCTTTCCGCGCGCCCACCCATTTTCGCGCTTTCGATATGTTGAGAAAACTCGACAAGGGACTAGGTGCAACCGGGCGCGACTATGGCGACGTCTCGGGCAATCGGACGATGGCTGACATCCTTCGCCGACGGCGCGACCGCTGGAACCTGCTGTTCGTGGCGGGCATGTGGTTCCAGGATTTGTTCAACTACGATTTTCGCAGGACCGAGCAGTGCATTATTCCCTACGCCACGCAACAGGGGGAGATTTCCTTTTGCGCTTACAACACTGGAATGGGATGGCGGAACATCATCGAGAAGATGCACATGACCGCGACGCTGACCAAGTGGTACGAGGAGCACGGCCGGCATGAGATTTTTGCCGGCGGCAAGAGCGTCCACCTCAGCAGTACCGAACATCATCTGGTTTTGAAGGACGAGATTGTCAGCGACCATGCCCAGCACGATCTGGAGAGACTCGGCATCGCCAAAAATGCGCGCGAGGAGAAGCTGCGAGCGCGAGCCGAGCGGCTTGGGCTGGAGGCGGAGAACCAGCGCATGGCAAAGCTCTACCGGGAGATTGTGTTGAAAGAACGATCTGTTCCCGAGTTGGTGCAGATCGGAGGGCCAACCGCGACCGCGCCCTCGCAAGAGTGCCGAAGCGCGATGGGAGACTGCGGAGATTGAGCCTGGAATCAGGCGCCGCGCAAGGAAACGGTCTCGGCTGAGGATTCGGACACTGACGTCAACTTTCTCGGGCCTAGGAGATTCGTCTCCTTCAAATAGGCCTGGGGATCCATCAAGGTTTGAGTACGCGCGAGAATACGGGCCAGCCGGGGAATATCGCGCAATCGAACCTGCTTGAGCCACTGCCACCACTTCTTCTTTCCCGCGATGTTGAGAACGCTACGCCGCCAGGACTCACAATAAAGCTCAAAGAAGCGATCGACCGGCAGGCGCGGCTGCCAAAGCAGGTGATGCAGGTCGTAGTGGGTCCAGTCAAATACATCGATCTTCTTCCTGCTCTTTTCGAAGTAGTAAGTGCCAGGCAGGGGCGTCAGGATGGTGAATCCCACGCGATACAGTTGGTGTTCGTCCATAAAATCCCACAAGCCTTGAAAATCGGCCTCGGTGAAATCCGGATCGATAATGAAATTCCCGGTGACGCCAAACCCGAGTTCGCGGGCAATGCGGACCGCTTCTACGCTCTTGTTGATGTCGGCGTCCTTGTTTAGCGAGCTGAGACCCGGGCTGGTGTGGGACTCTAAGCCAAAGAAAATGTCGAAAGTTTTGGCCAGCGGACGCCACAGCTTCAGCAGGTCCGCATTTTCCGTGACCAGATCCGCGCGGGTTTGCACCAGTAGCAGGTTCTTGCGTTCGCTGGACTGGAGCAAGGTGTGGCCTAGTTCTTCGCTGCGCATGCGGTCGGCCCAGAACAAATCGTCGACCATGAACAGATTGCGGCCTGTAGCCTCGAAGTCGGCACGCACCTGATCGGGGGCATGGCACCGGTAAGTGCGCTTGTAGAGTTGCCACACCGAACAGAAGTTGCACCGGTAGGAGCACCCGCGGGCCGTTTCCATGGTCCACATCGGCATGTAATTCAGACAGCAGTAGCGCTTCTGATAGCGAGCAACCACGGACCGGTCGGGGAGGGGCATCTGGGCCAGATCCAGCCACCGGCCGGGCTTGGCAGTCGTGGTCTGAAAGCGGCCGTCACCCTTGGGAAGCAGCAGCGATGGAAGCGTATCCAAGGCGCGACCGTTGGCGACGGCATCGCACAGAGCGGGCAGCAGCGTTTCCCCTTCGCCGATGCAAATTGCGTCGACGGAGCGGTTGCCGTCCACGGCTTTGGGGTAGGCAGAGATCGCGTGGCCACCGAGGACGACAAAAATCTTCGGGTTGTGGGCTTTGATCTGGTCCGCCACCTGGAGCGCAGCTGGCGCCTCGAGGATATGCAGGCAAGAGATGGCGACTAAATCGGGCTGCGACTCGCGCAGAATATCGGGAACGCCGCGCCGCTCGAAACGCATGTCGGCCAACAGGACGGAATGCCCCGCCGAGCGCAGCGCTGCTGCCAGGTACATCAGACCTAATGGTTCGGTTTGAAAAAAAGGAGCTAAACCGAACTGTGCGGTTTCAGGGTACGGCCTTAGCAGCAGGATTCGCAGCGGCTACCTCCCTGGCACATGTCTGATTCGACTCCGCCTCCGAAAATTCAACGATTACGGGTGGATGACTCATTGCATTCGCTGCGATGCGATGCTGACAAGTGCATCTGCAGCCTCCGATTGCCTCACAGGTTGGTTCTTGGGTAGCAAAGAGGCAGTTACAACGGGCGAAGGTTCGGGCCGAGACTCCGGCGTGTGCGGCATGGCGAGCAGCTTTCGCCAATTGAAACGCAAACGCTTCTTCAGCAGAGAACGGCGCGTATCGCGAAAAGGGTCATCTGAAGTGCCATACACCGGATGGTAGCTGTCGGTCCTCTCCAGGCCGGGGACTTCGATGCCGAAGTCGTTGAGCTGCATGAAGTGCCGCATCTGCAGCTTGTAGCGGCCTTCGATTCCGAACAGCAGCTCCAACATGCGCTCGTTCAGCCAGATGATATAGCGCAGGCCGAACGACCAGACATAGGTGTAACCCTTGAAAAACTTCCAGTCGCCTTTCGTGGGCCGCCACATGCCGATGATCTCGCGCCGGATCTTCCAGCGGGCGAAGCTGAGTTCTTCCGGAGACAAATTGGAAGTCCGAACGTTGGCGAAGTAGCCGTCATACCAGCGAAAGTCGGAGAGGTTCTCGATCTGACCGTCGCGGAGCATGTTGTCGCGCAAAGGGGTCTTGGGATAGGGGGTCATGATCTGATCCATGATGCTGCTGACGCCCTGCTCCTTAATGAAGCGGTAGTTCTCACGCATGCTCTCGGGATCGTCGTCGGGGAGTCCGTTAATGAGACCTGCGATGACGACGATGTTCTCTTTGTGCAACTCGGCAATCGCTTTCTTGATAGCGGGGAGTGTGTTGGGCTTCTTCATGGCCCGCAGGTTCTTCGTTGAAGCATTTTCAATGCCCAGGAAGATGGAGACGAAACCGGCCTTGGGCAATTTCTTGATAACGTGCGGGCGCTGGGAAAATCCGATCACGGTCGCCTGCGTGGTGAAATGCAGGTTCTTGAGTTTGAGCGAGATCACGCCGTCGATCAGTTCCTCGAAACGATCCATGTTCTGGGTGATGTTGTCGTCGGTACAAAAAATGTGGCGCGCACCGCGGCTATACGCGTCCTCGATATCGGCGAGCACGCGTTCCAGAGGATACTGGCGGATCGAACTTCCGTACATTTGATGGATACTGCAGAAATTGCAGTGGTAAAGGCAGCCGCGGGAGGTCTCGATGACGTCGGCCCGGCGGAAGTACATGTGGAAGTCTTTGATGATGCGCTTGTCGCGAGCGGGAAGCTTGATCTTGGTTACATCCTCGAGCGGACGTGGGGCGTTGTGATGAAACTGGCGGTTTTCAGTTTTGTACGATACGCCCAAGACGTTGTCGAGCCCGCGACCTTGCGCATCGAGCGAGTCCAGAAGTTCGCCGAAGCTGAAGTCGCCCTCTCCACGGACGATGAAGTCCCAGTAGTCGGCCCCCGGCGAACCCTCGATGGTGTCGTAGGATAGCGTGGCGTGATAGCCGCCGAGGACGGTTTTGATCCTAGGATTGAGCTGCTTGGTGAGGTAGGCCATCCGGAGATTGCAGTCGTACTGAAAGGCCATCCCGGAAAAGCCGACGATGTCTGGGCGCTCGTTCTGGAGCGTCTCCAACAGAATTGGAATGGCGCGCTTCCGAGTGGGAGCCAGGTCCAGGACTTTTACATCGTGGTTGTCAATCTGCGCGGCAATGGTGGCCAACGCCACAGATGGAGGTTCCCACTGCCTCCTCGGAACCCAGGGTGAGGTTGCGGGGCATTGCACGAGCAGTGCTTTCATAGTCTTCGCATCCTAAGTGACATTACGCGAAATTCAGCAGACTGCCGAAAAGCTGGGCTGGGATCTCCCAATGATGGCGACAGGGTACTTCACGGTGAGGATAGATTGCAAGGCGAAACGGCGGATGGTGCGAGGCAGTTGAAGTCGCACCAAGGAAACGTATCATAAAGCGTTCGGGATACTTCGCACTTTAACTGACACTTTTTCTTTCCGTCCTCAAGTGGTCCACCAATACTCGGGCCATGTTTTTGGAGTCGCTGGACGCGTGATACACTCACATCGAATTCCGGCGTTCTCGCCTGGCCCTACGCGCCCGACGCTGGAAACTGCGGCATGCGAACCTGCGCGCTCATTCCGGCATTCAACGAGGTCTCTTACATCGCGGACGTGGTGAAGGGGACCCAACCGCATGTCGAAAAAGTCGTCGTGATTGACGATGGTTCCGGCGACGGGACGGGGCAAGTTGCCCAGGCTGCGGGAGCTATGTGTCTGCGATCGCCCAGGAATTGCGGCAAGGCCTCGGCGCTGCGCCTGGGCATCGAGTTCGCGCGCGCCCAGAACTTTACCCACGCGATCACTCTGGATGGCGACGGCCAACACTTGCCAGAAGATATTCCTGGCTTGCTTCGTGTAGCGAAAGAGACCGGAGCGGACCTGGTGATTGGGGCACGCTCGTTCGATCGCGCCTCGATGCCTCGCTCACGCTATTACTCCAACACGATTGGCAGCCGCGTAGCGTCGTCGCTGGTGGGCCACGAGATTCGCGACAGCCAGAGCGGGTTCCGGCTCTTTCGTCTGGATAAGCTCCATGGGACCAGGCTGCGGAGCCGGTATTACGAATTAGAGATGGAGATGTTGATCAAGATGACGCGGTCGGGCTGCACCATTGCGCACGCTCCCGTCCACACCGTCTACCACGATGGCGAGGCGCGCTCGAAGATGAAGCCGGTGCGAGACACAGTCTGGGTCTGCCTGTGGTCGCTAGCGTTTCGCTTTCTGGGGGCGTGACGTGGCTTTGCGGATCCGAATGTTGTGCGCGCTCTTCCTGGTTGCATCAGCGAGTTTTCCGGCCGCGCTGGCGGCCCAGAGCGACGATCTTCTGAACCGGATTTGGGAGGGGGTTCAGCAAGCGCAGAAAAAATATACTAGCAGCTGCGGAACCATTGTCGAAACCCGCACTTCCACCCTGATGGTGAAACCTCTGGTGCTGCGGGGGAAGTTTTGCGCCGACGGCACCAAGCGATTCGCACTGGAGTACTTCGAGCCGTCGAAGATGCGGATTCGCTTCAACGAGGACTATCTCAACGTAACCACCGGCAACAAGACAGAGGTCATGGAAGTCGGAGGTAATGTTCGCCGCGCTCAGTCTTACTTCAGCCGGGAGAGTTCCATCGGGAACCTGAACAAAAACTTTACCATCAGCGTGCGAGAGGACGGCCCGGACTTCGAAATGAAGCTGGTTCCGCGGACGGACAATTTTCGCCGCAGGCTGAATTACCTGGTCGTGAAGCTGGACAAACGGGACTTCCTGCTGCGGTCGCTGGAGGTCGACGGCAAGAGCGGTGTGAATAGTGTGTTCGTGATCGACGTCAATTCGCTGAACCCGAAGATTCCGGCAGAAACGTTTGAGGTCTACAAACCAAAGTGATCGAGCGAAGAATAATCGAGCGAACTGAAATCGAGACGATGATTCCTCATCGGGCTCCGTTCCTGTGGATCGACCGGGTGGAAGAACTGGAGCCCGGAGTTCGATGTGTTGCAGTGAAGTTCGTCGATCCCGCGGACCCGATTTTTGTGGGACATTTTCCCGCGAAGGCAATTCTTCCGGGCGTTTTTCTAATTGAAGCGGTGGCTCAGACAGCGGGAGTGATGCTGGGATCAGCGGGACCGCAGGCATCTGGGGGAGGAGTGGCGTTGCTCGCGGCGGTAAACCGTTTCAAGTTTCTCAAGACCGTGACTCCGGGGCAGAATCTGCGCGTTGAAACCAAAAAGCTGACCGAAGTTGGGCAGATGGCGTGCATTGGTGGCACGGTCTGGGTGGACGGAGAGATGGTTGCGAGCGGTGAGTTGTCGGTGGTATCGGCCTGATGGACGAAACGAAGCGCCAGGCGGACGATGGCAACTGTTTGATCGGACGACTTCAGACTCGCGCGCGGCAGTTCGTAGCCGCCTTACTGAAGGAGGGTCTTGAGCCTGGCCGAGCGGCGGCCGCCGTGTTTCTCGGGATCTTCATCGGGATCGTGCCCGTCTACGGGTTTCAAACCTTGGCGGCGGTGGGTGCGGCGTTGTTCTTCAGGCTGAATAAGCCGCTGACCGTCGCCGGCACTTTCATAAACAATCCGCTGCTCCAGCCCGTGATTATCGTGTCTTCTGTGGAGATCGGATATTTTCTCCGAGACGGATCGTTTCGGGCGTTTCATCTTTCCGCACTCACTGGCGCGCATATGAAGGAAGAAATGTTGGCTTTTGTGATTGGGAGCGTGGTGCTTGGGGTGCTCGTTGGCGGCGTGGGAGCGGCGACTACGGCCGTTGTGATCAAGCTTAAGGCGCCCGCCCATCCAGAATTGCGGGACAGAGTTCGTTTCGTGAAGGGTATGTTTGCCAGGTGCGCTTGGGCTGACCGCGAATTCGTGCGGTGGAAGCTGCGGCTGGATCGGATCTTCGGGTTGCTAGCTTCAGAAGACTTGGGATCGGGAACAGTCGTGGATATGGGCTGCGGTTACGGAATGGCCCTGAGCTTCGCAGCCTTCGGTGATTCCGACCGGCGCTTGATTGGTTGCGACCTTGACAGGCATCGCATCACGGTCGCTCGCCAGGCCCTCACTATGCTGAACGCGGACCTGAGCGTTGCGGACATTCGTGGTTTCAAGCTTCCGCCCGCGGGTTTGATTCTTATTCTGGATGTCTTGCAGTATCTGGGCGCCAATGAGCAAATGACCTTGCTGCAACGATGCTGTTCGGCGCTGGAGCCTCAGGGAGTTTTGATCTTTCGCGTGCACGATCGCGAACGTGGCTTGTGGTCGACAATCACCATGGCTTTCGACCGGCTGATATTCGCGTTCGCACGCACAGGCATACCGCCCCTCACGCTTCGTGCCGCCGAGTACCGCAATGTTCTCGAGGGCGCTGGTATGCGGGTGCAAGAACTCCGGTTCCGAAACCGCCTACCCCTGGCTCATATCTTATTCATCGCGAGAAAACCGTTGGCGGAAATCGCAACATGATGGTCCGATTCATGCGCCTGGTGGGCGGACTGGTGGTGAATCATCCGTGGTTGGTGACGGCCATCAGCCTCGTTGTGACCTTACTGTTGTACGCGAACATTCACAACCTGCGCACCGGGACGGACCTGACCGACCTGTTTGGGGATCGCGATCCTCAGTGGAGAGCCGCGAGCCAGATCGGCAAAGAGCTGGGTTATGGCAACCAGCTTTTTGTGCTGATCGAGGTTCCTGATGGAGAAACGGAAACGACCGGGCCGATGGAGGAAGCGGCCGACCGTCTCACCGCCGACATGCTGACCAGCGGGCTGTTCCTGCATGCGCGATGCGGCTTGCAGGAAGAAGAACTGCTCAATATCGTGCGGTATTTTACCTGGAATTTCCCGTCATTCGTGGGGCCAGAGCAAACGGAGGATGTTAAGCGGCGGCTCGATCCGCAACAGATTCATCAAAACGTCCGCCGCGCCGCAACTGAGCTGGTCACGCCGTTCTCGTCCTTAGGAACGAATTACTTCGTCGCAGATCCTTTGGGCCTCATGGAAGTGCAGGCGCGCAACAGCCGTGGGTTTTCGCAGTTCGCCAATTTCGACCTGCAATGGGGATCGGGGAACCGGTTCTTCAGCAAAGATCACAAGGCACTGCTCATCATTGCCGAACCTCGCCAGTCGGCGATGGATTATAAGTTCGCGGAGCAAGTGGTGCGGTGGACGCGGGAGCACATCCAGTCGATGAACGCAGATCCGGCCTTCCGCGACTCCGGAGTGCGGGCCACTCCGGCGGGAGCTTACGTTTACGCGGAGCAGGAGCACCAGTTCATCGAGACGAACATTCGCCGCATTTCCATGATTTCAATCGTTGGCAATCTGCTGTTGTGCCTGGTGATCTATCCCAGAATTCCGCTGCTGCTTTTGTCGTTGCTACCCGCCGGCCTCGGCATTCTCTGGACTACGGGCGTGGCGAGTTTCTATCCGGGAGAAGTAAATCTCATCAGCCTGTCCTTTATCGCGATTCTGGCAGGGCTGGGAGACGACCAAGTCGTACATTTCTTCAATCGCGTACCCCAGGAATGGGCCAAGGGCGGGACGCTGAATGACGCAGTGCTGCGCTCCTTTGAAACCACTGGATTCAGCGTACTCCTCTGCATCATAACGGCGGCGACCGCTACTGCCTCGCTGGCCACCTCCAGCTTCAAGGCATTGGCGGAGTTCGGGTTCATCCTGACCGTCGGAATGTTCATGATGGTGCTGCACACTCTGCTGACGGTTCCCGCGCTGATGGGGCTGTGGTGGCGCGTCTCCAAGCCGCGCGCGCCCGAGACTATTACCTTCCGCCTCCTCCCGTGGATAGCGCGGAAATGCGTCGATTTTGTGGGCCGGCACGCTCGCCTGGTTGTTGGTTTTGGCGTGGGAATGTTCGGGTTGTCATTAGTGTTTCTGCCGACCATCAAGATGGGCGCCCGCTTCGAGATCGCGGGCGCGGACAATCCGGCGGTCGCCGCGCAGAATCGGCTCTCCGCAAGGTTCGGCATCGAGGGCAGTCCGCACGTCTTTTTGATCGCGGGCGACGAGCAGGAAGTGCTGGGCAGGGCAGAGGAATTGACAGCCGGGCTCGAAGGTTACCGACAGCGCGGGATCATCAAGTCCATCTTCTCCCCCACAACCTTGCTCCCTTCCGCCCAGACACAACGCGAGCGGGCCAGTTCGTTGACAAGAGTCAATTTCGTGGCTTCCGCTCGTGCCCTTGAGGATTCACTGCGTGAGAATGGTTTTCGGACCGAGCCCGTTCAGCCTTTTATCGACCGACTGCAAACCCTGGGACAAAACAATGATCCCGTCACCCTGGAAACGGCCGCCAAACTCCTGCCGCCGGGGTTGCTCGACAACAGCATTCGCAAGACGGCGGACGGCAGCTACGTGGCAGCCATCGCGTTCTATGGCACGGACCCGGATGCGATCGATGTAGTTCCGGAAAGCGTCATTGCATCCTGGCGGAATCAGTTTGGTCCGTTCGTGGAGTTTTCTTTCGACAAGATGAACCGCGACATGCAGAGCGAAGTGCTTCATGACAGCCGCAGGGCATTGGTGTGGACGGCGGCTGGCATTGTGTTGATTGTCTATCTTTGTTTCCGAAACCTACGCGTGTCACTTATCGTACTGATCCCCATCGTATTCGGGATTGTTGGAACCTTCGGGCTGTTACTGCTGGCTAGGCACCGCTTCAGTTTCATGTCCATCACGGCGATCCCGCTGATCATCGGGATTGGGATCGACAACGGCATCCATTTGGTCCGTCGGTACCTTGAGAACAAGCGCCTCGGAATCCTCGTGATTGCGAAGGCCACTGGCCCGGCTCTGATTCAATCGAACCTGACCACAATCGTCGGATTCGGGGCGCTGATGGCTTCCAGTTTCACTCCGCTGGCCGAGATGGGGCTCGTGACCTCATTGGGTGTCGCTCTGGCGCTGGTCGGTGGGCTGTTGTTAATCCCCGCGGCAATTCTGGTGCAGGAACAACGCGCGCGAGCGCATAGTGCGAGCGGGGTTGATTCGCATTGAGATCTTCTTTATTCCGCGCAGAGTCGAGTAGGCATAGAGTGCAGGCTCATCTGGAAACGTTTCGTATATACTTCAAACGCAGTACGTCGCGAAGCAGTAATCGGCACGATCTTGTCCCAGGGCGCACGACAGATTCCTTTCCGTGATCGTCGATCAAACTTTTGGCCCCAAGTTGTCGGACTTAATTTCATGAAATTCGCGCTTTGCTCGCCAACGCAGTTCTTTCCTGGATTCTTCTCCCGAGTGGCAGGTTTACGGCGGATTGGCCCTGTCCTGTTGTTTTTGGCTTTATTTTTTCTGCCGCTGACGGCGGAAGCGGGCCTCCCTCGGGCTGCGATTTCCATTCCGACGGACCAGAATCTGGCTACGGGATTAAAGGCGGCCGAACAGTGTGAAGCCCCGGGCAAAGTGATCGTGCTGCCGCCGCTATTTTTCGATTTCGCGGGTGGTGGAAGCGCGGCCAGCGTTATCGAAGAGCAATCGCAGGCCGTCAAAGGCATGCCGGAGGGATCCGAGGTCTGGCTGCATTTGGTAGTGGGCGCCGGTTCTGGCAGTGATTCCGAGCAGCAGATTAACGAGAGGGCTGGAGCGTTCCTGAAATCAATGCCGCTTTCGCCGGCTGCGGTGCATGGACTGATTGTGGAAATTAAGGAGCCGCTGACGGCTCCCGATCTATTCGCGTTCGGGCTGGTGCGTCTGACGCTAGGAGCCAAAGCCAGCAACGCCGGCTTGCGTGTTGCGTTTGTTTTCCCGCCCGGGTTTGTCAGCCAGCATGGCGACATTGTCAAACGGCTTGCGACCTATACCGATCTGCTCGGAACGACCTATTCCGCAGCCTGGCGCCAGGATGCGGCGTGGATCGCAGAGCAGGCGCTGAACAAGCCCCTTGTCCTCAAGTTAGACTCCTCCAAGTTAGAAGCCGGAGCATCGGTGACGAGCTCGAGGTTTGTGACCGCGATGCTCGCGGCTAGCGGCACATCGGTTGAAGTCGTCTGGTCAGACCCGTCAGACGCCAAGGCCGCAAGCGCCGTGTGCGCAGTGAACAGCTTCTTGACGCATTACATCACCGGCAACGTGTTCGCAGCGGATTCCACAGCCTCGCCGTTCAGCGTCGCAGCGGATGGCGTGGGAAGCGACGAGAAAAGGTCGTTCGGCGGTGGACTGTCGGATCTGGTAATAGTGGCCCGAGTGAATGGTAGTCCCGACTCGCCGAAGACTGTCAGATTACAGGGCGTTAAGCCAGGACCATTTGAGATCAAGTGGTACGACCCCCTCACTGGCACCCAGCTTCCCGCAGGCGAGGTCACCAAGACGGACAAGGGAATCGCGCAGACATGCGCTTGCACCAGCGAGTATGCACTGATTTCCATCCACAAACAGAGTGAGGCGGATCAGACGCAGTACAACACGGTGGAAGTCAAGGGTGGAGTCGATCTCAAGGTCGAGGAAATCATTGCCCGCTGGCAGCAGAACCGGGAGGCGCAAAAACAGAGGCTGGAAAACTACATGGCTTCGAGTTTCATGAGCCTGCACTTTGAAAGCACCAATCTGGGGCCAGGGTTCGACGTGTCGATGCAGCTCAAGCAATTCTTCAACCGCGACGGCCAGATGGAAATCGCCCAAAAGGAGTTTTACGTTAACGGGGTAAAATTCGGCAAGAACCATGCGTTTCCGCTGCCACAACTCGAGCCGGAAAAGGTGCTGACGCAGCCCCTCGAATTGAAGCTCAACGAGCGCTATGACTACAAGCTGCTCGGGACGGAAAAAATCAACGGGGCCATGTGTTTTGTGGTGGGAGTCGAACCCAAAGTGCGGGACGAGGCGCTTTACAGCGGCAAGATTTGGATCGACGGCACTACTTTTCGCGAGGTGAAACAGTACCTGAGTCAACGTGGTGCCAAGAGCAACGTGCTGGTGAACGTCGAGACGCAGAATTTCGAATTAGTCCGTGACGACAAGGGCAATCAGTTCAACTTGCTGCGATCCATCTCCGCCCAGCAGTTGTTGAACGCGGCCGGACGCGATTTTGTGTTACAGAGGAAGGTGCAGTACTCGGACTACGTCATCAATACTCCGCAATTCAGTACCGCCCTCGCGGCTGAGCATAGTTCCGACGACCCAATGTTGCGCGATACCGACCAGGGACTGCGAACGCTGGAAAAAAAAGGTGGCGAGCGCGTCCTGGTGGACAAGAGCACGAAGCGCATCGAGTCTCTGATTGCCGGCTTGATGTACGGAGGCACGTTCAACTTTCCGATTCCATTTCTCGGCATCAGCATTGCGGATTTCGATTTTCACCACACGGGCGCTCAGCTTTCGACCTTCTTTGCCGGTCCCATCCTGGTTTCCGATCTCTCGAAGCAGTACCGGCCGAAGTTCCGCCTGGCGTTGGATTTGGCGCTTAACGCGCTTCCCGGCCAGAACCGCTTGTACAGTGGTAACACGGAACTGCTGCAAGGGCAGGTATGGACGTGGGAGCAAACCACCGGACTGCGGGCCTCGTGGCAACCTGCCACCCATCTCAGCCTGACGGCCTCGACCTATCTCACGTATGACAATTTCCTCCGCACCAGCCAGGGAGCGGAGCAATACGAACTACCGCGCAACGGCCTGACCGTCCTTCCGGGCGTCGAAATAAAGTACAGCCGCAGAGGCTACGTGTTCGACGCACACGGGACGCGCGGAGAGCGCATCAACTGGAGGCCGTTTGGATGCACTTCGCCGGACCCTCCGCCGGCCGGATGTGGTTCTTCATCGCCAAATTTGTTGACGCAGTCGCCGCAAAATGCATTCACGCTCTACGACGCCGATTTGAACAAGGATTACTACATAGGAAAGTTCACCAAGGGCGGATGGGACCTCTCTTACTGGGGTGGAAATCAGATGGACCGCTTCTCACGTTACTTCCCTTCGTTTCTTGCGGCGCCGCGCCTCCATGGCCTTCCCCCTGGCACGGATACTTTTGACGCCATCGCCATGGGGAACGTGCACTACGGTTTCAACATAATGGACTTGATGAAAATCGAAGGGATGTACGCCTATGCGCGCGCACGCAACCAGGACGAGTCCCTCCGATTCCGCAAGTTCGACGGGGTTGAGGTTAACTTCAACACGCCCGGTCCTCTGGGTACGCTGGTGCAAGGCACGGTTTCCTACGCGCTGGACGGGAATATCCCGCGCTACAACTCGCGTTGGGCGGCTTATGTACTGATCTTCAAGCCGCTGCACTAAAGTCGAGGATATGGCTGAAATACCGCTGGATGATCGGAAGGGCGACCCGGAGACCAATAGGAAGACAGCGCTGGTGACGGGCGGTTCGGGGATTATCGGCAATGCCATCGCGCGAGCGCTCGGGACCGCGGGATTCCGTGTGGCCGTGCACTATCATCAGGGGAAAGAGTCGGCGGACCGGGTGGTCGAAGGCATTGTCACTGCCGGCGGACAGGCGCTGGCGGTGGAAGCCGATGTCTCCCAGCAGTCGAGCGTGGCGGCAATGTTCGAGCACATCGAACGGGAGTTCGGCCCTGTCGATTACCTGGTAAACAACGCCGGCATCAACCGGGATGTTCTGTTGACCTTCATGTCGGAGGAGCAATGGGATGAGGTGATCGACACCAATCTCCGCGGCACATATTTGTGTTCGCGTTTAGCTTTGCCGGGCATGATGCGCACCGGGGGCGGGACGATTTGCAATATCGTGTCGCCCAGCGGAGTTCGCGGCCAAGCCGGCCAGTGCAATTATTCGGCATCCAAAGGCGGCATCATTGCTTTCACCAAGGCACTCGCGCGCGAGATGGGGTCATTCCACATCCGTGTCAACGCCGTCTGCCCGGGTGTGATTCCTAGTCCCATGTCTGCCAAGTACATACAGAAAGAAGAGAAACGACTACTTTCCGAAATTCCTTTGGGGCGCTTTGGCATGCCCGAAGAAGTAGCGCCGCTGGTGGTGTTTTTGGGATCCCGGGAGGCGAGCTACATTACCGGACAGGTAATTGGAGTTGATGGAGGACTGCAATAAGGGCTGTGCTATACTGCCGCCGACAAGCATTATGCCAACCGTCAAGGAACAACTTAAGCCCATTATATTGAAGAGCTTGCGGATCACGGATATGACTCCGGAGGATCTGCGCGACGATCAGCCATTACTCGGTGGCGAACTGGAAATCGATTCCGTCGATATCCTTCAACTTGTGCTTGAGATTGAGAGGCACTTCGGTATCAAGCTGGTGGAGGCCAACTTCGACCAGAAACATTTTGAAAGTCTCAACACTTTGGCCTCGATCATCGAATCCAAGGTGGCGGCAGTCAGGACCTGACCCCTACACTCCCCCGTAGGCAACTCTAGATTGTTCAAGCAAACATGTACAGCCATGAGCTTGAGTACCAGCGTGGGCTTGAGTGGAGGAACCGTGCCTTGCTTCAGTCGCTGCTGTTGAATCACAACATGGGCTACCTTATGAGGGCTGGCGGAAATTGACGCGCTGGTACGAGCACCGTTTTCACAACATCACCGCGCAGCGAATTATATTTGTCATCATACCGAGGGTGCCGCGCCTCCTTCATCCTCCCATCGCGCTGGTCACGGCCATGATCTTCTTCGTCATGCTCAAGCGGGAACGGCGAGCAGTCGCCGGCAATCTGCGTCAAGTCTCGGGTAAGCGCGGACTTGCGTTGCAATGGAAGGTCTATTGGGTCTTCTATTCGTTCTGCGATCTCATGGTTTCTTATTGTTATGTCCCGCAGGCCTCACACTCGGAACTGCTCGGCATGTTGGTGGACCCAGAGCGCGGCGGGGCCAAGATCGACCAATGCCTGGCCGCAGGCAATGGGCTTATTGTGTGGACGGCGCATGTGGGGAACTGGGAATTTGCCTCACGTCTTCTGGAAATGCACGGACGTCCCGTCAACGTGGCGCGCGTGGTCGAAGACAACCCGGCAGAAATCAGCCTGCGGAATTTGATGGCCAGCGAACGACTCAAAATTGTGGATCTCCGAAACGGCGCGCAGGCCACTATCGAACTCTTACAGGCCCTGCGCCAAAACGAGATCGTAGCAATGCAGGGAGACCGCGTCTATCAGCGTCGCAGCGCCGATGTCCCGTTTTTTTCCGTACCCACTCCCTTTCCGCTAGGCCCCTTCCTGCTTTCGCAGGTCTCTGGTGCCCCGCTGCTACCGGGCTTCGTGGTTCGTCAAGGTTGGCTGCAGTACCGCGCTTTGGTAGGCGATCCGATCCTGCCAGTTCCCTCACTGGTAACACCCGAAAACCCGGATGCCGGCCTGCAGGAAGCTCTTTGCCAGGCCGTCCGCTTCCTGGAAAAAACGTTGATGACCCATTACGATCAGTGGATGAATTTCTTTGATCTCTGGCCGGCTAACTCTCGTGACTGATTCACGGAAAACCATTGTCGTCACTGGGATCGGTGTGGTCAGTCCCTATGGCATCGGCGTCGACTGCCTGCAAGCGGGCATGTTCTCGGGAAAGTGTTGTCTGGCGGCCACCAATGATTTCTATCCTGGCTTCGTGGGAAGCACCGCTCAGGTCAGCGGATTGCCCCCTCTGCGTAACGAGTTCGGCTCTCGGTATTCCCGCAGCGACCGACTCGCGATGGTGGCGGCTCGAGACGCCGTAGGGAATCTTGACTACGAGAGCAATGCCCTACGGGGGAGTGGCGTTTTCATGGCCAGCACGGTCGCAGGCTTGAGTGAGATCGATCCGGAAATTGCTCAGGATCCGACTGCCTGGTATCAGCGTGGCGGTCTGGCGAGGGCAGCTTCCTATCCTCCGGCTCGCGTTGCCGAGGCGGTGGGGGAGTATCTCGGCGTCCGCGGACCACGCTGTGCTATTTCTGCGGCTTGCGCTTCGAGCGCGATGGCCATCGCCCTCGCGGCAAACCTGCTTCTCGACGGAGCTGCACCCATGATGTTGGCAGGAGGCAGTGACGCACTGTGTCCGTTCACGCTGAGTGGGTTCAACTCCCTGCAGGCATTGGACCCAGACCCGTGTCGTCCCTTTGACCAGAGTCGCAAGGGGTTGAACCTGGGTGAAGGAGCCGGGGTGCTTGCGCTGGAAACGCTCGAGCGGGCTGAGGCTCGTAACGCCAACGTTCTGGCCGTGTTGCGGGGTTGGGCGATGACGAATGATTCATTTCATTCCACCGCCCCACAGACACAGGGGAATGGCCTGGCTGATTGCATGCGCCTTGCGATGGAAATGGCGGAGGTCGGTGGCGACGATATCGGCTACGTGAATGCCCACGGCACGGGCACGCCTCTGAACGATGTTGCTGAGGCGAATGCGTATAAGACTGCCTTTCGCGAACGCAAACGTCCGATTCCCGTCTCTTCGACAAAATCTTATTTCGGACACTGCCTGGGGGCCGCTGGAGCGTTGGAGGCAATCATCACGATTATCGCGGTTCGCTGTGGCGCGCTGCTGCCAACGTTACGGCTGACGGATCCCATTGAGAGCCCGAGTGTGGATTGGCTCCGTGGAAAAGTTCTTCGCCAGGAACTGCCGCTGGCAATGTCCGTTTCGGCTGGGTTTGGTGGCAGCAACGCGGCGCTCATATTTGGGAACGGACAGTTCGGGAGCGCACGCTGATGACTCCGAATTTGGCAGCTATTACGGGCATCGGTTCCGTGAGTCCCTATGGTCCGCTCGCCGGACTGATCCCACCGCGCGCTTTGGAACCCGAAGCCATTACCGCGTGGCCAACCTCTGGACTACGGCGAGCATTTCTGGTGAAGCCATTTCGTCCCGCCAGCGTGGTGCCGGGTTTGAAAACGAGGCGTCTGGATCGCCTGTCGGCGTGGGCCATGGTGGCTTCCTCACTGGCTATTCAGGATGCCGGAATCGACTTGAGCCAGGAGGACCGTTCCCGGGTTGCGGTCGTGTTCGGCACTGGCCTCGGCTGCGCTGAACTCACGGAAGCTTTCTTCGATAGCGCTGCCGCACATGGCTGGTCCGGGACCGACCCCAGTCCGTTCCCGGAAGGCCTCGCCAACGCTCCGGCCAGTCATGTGGCTTTATGGCATGAAGTACGAGGGCCCAATATTACGATCGGCTGCACCGGCTTTGCCGGCGAGAGCGCGTTGGTCCAAGCGGCTTCGATGCTCCGCCACGGGCAAGCGGACTTGGCCATCGTGCTCGCCGGTGATACACTCACGCGCGCCGTCTACGAATGGTACGAGGCGGCAGGTCTGCTGTCGCCGTCCTGCTACAACACTGAGTCTGTGGCGGATGGTAGTGGCTTTGTGCCCAGCGAAGGAGTCGCCGCGTTGGTGCTGGAATCAGTCGGTCGCCGTGATGTGCGGGCCTATGCCCACTTCAATTCAGGGAGATGGTCAGCCGACGGACGAGCAGTGGAGACCATTCGCCAGATGCTCGGCGGCTCCGTCCCGAGTATCACCATTTGTGCAGGCAATGGTGCGCCTTGCGCCACCAGCAGTACATCTACGTTGGCCGGCGAGATTTCCGGAACAAGCGCGGGAATCGTTCCGGCTCAGGCTGCTGCTGCGGGTCTTACCGACAGCAGCGCTCTTCTACACCTAATCCTCGCGTTGGGCAGTCAGCCCCCCAGCGGGAAGGCTCTGTTGTTAGGAACATCCGGCGAAAGTGGGTTTGCAGCACTTTTGCTGGACTTGCCTTGAATATGAATGTGCGAATTGCGGCCGCGGCGTTCAGTGTTCCGCTCGAAAATGAGACCGTCGAATCGGTTTTGGATCAGGAACGGGATCGAGTGGAGACGACGCTCGCACCGTTGAGCCCGAAGGCACGACAAAAGGCCACAGAAGGTCTGGGACTGAGCCGCGTCCGTGTGTGCCGGAGCAAGCAACCTTATGATCTGGTCCTCGAATCCGCTTCAGCCGCTATGACCGAGGCCGGGATTACGGGACAGGATGTCAATCTCATACTGGATTACAGCACTTTCCCGGGAGAGAACTCGCAGTACTTTTCTTTCGCCCATAAACTCAGCGACGAACTCGGGGCGGAAACTTCACTCAACTTAAGTTTCAAGTCCGGCGGTTGTGCAGCGCTTCACCTCGCGATCAAAACCGCACTGGGTTGGATGAGGACCGATGAAAGCATTCAGACTGCCCTGCTGGTAACAGGTGACAGCGCGCCTCAGGGTAGCCGCTCCCTGCTTCCGATTACCGTGCAAGGCGACGCCGCTAGTGCGGTTATCCTGAGGCGCGAAGGTGCCGAAGGTCCCTTGCTGCTGGGCGTCGAAGCCATGACGCTCGGCCATCTGCACGAGGCCATTGCATTGATCAAGACCAACGGGCACCTCGAGATTAAAGTGGATGCTGCATGCATGGAAAACGAAGTGATGCCGGTCTACTATCTAAACTTGCTCTGGGTGGTGCAAAAAGCCCTGGCAGCGTCTTCCCTGAACTTGAAAGATATTGATCATTTCATCTATTCCAACATCAGCCAGCGGGACCGCGATGGTTTTCGGAGGACGGTGGGATTGCCCGAGGGCGGCTTGCCGCCGACTCCCATGGCAGAGTATGGTCACACTTTTGCCAGCGACTTAATCATCAATTATGTGCAACTGCAGCGCGAGGGCCGAATTCGTCCGGGGCAATTATTGCTATTCGCTTCCGCGGGGATCGGCTTCACTTGGGGGGTGACGCTTGCCAGAGCCTAAACACCCCAAACCTGAAGATGACGAGCCTGAAAGTGACGTGCTCTCAGATTGGCTCCGGCGCACGGCAGCGGCCACGCCAGATGCACCAGCCATAATCGAGGCAGGTCCGGGCGAGGAAGATCGCGTCACGTCTTTCCGCGAATTGTTCGAGCAGGCCGCGTCGCTGGCGGTGCGGTTCGTCGAGAACGGCGTCCGAAAACAAGATCGTATCGCTCTGGTACTGCCGAAGACCACCGAGGCAATTGTCTCGGTTTTTGCGTCCCTGCTGGCCGGTGCGATCTATGTTCCCATCCATCCGCAGTGGCCGAAGGGGCGAATCGAAACAGTCCTGGCAGATTGCGCAGCGCGGCTGGTGATCGAGGGTGACAACGCTTCTCCACCGCGAATCACCGATCGCGAAACGGGCGGCAGCATCCCGTGGCCGGTCGCGCCATCTACCTCTAAAGATTTGTTCGAGGAAGGTTCGCTGCCCCGAGCAGATGCCGGCGACTCCGCTCTCATTTTGTTTACCTCAGGATCCACAGGTCAGCCGAAGGGAGTGCTGCTATCGCACCGCGCGGTAAGCGCATTTGTGAGGTGGTCGGCGCACGAGTTTCAGATCAGTTCAGCCGACCGCATCGCATGCCCGTCCCCTCTGAGTTTTGATCTCTCCACGTTCGACATTTTCAATATGGCATTGTGCGGCGCCACCTGCGTTCTGGTCCCCGGGCACAGCGTGTGGATGCCGCGCTTTTTGGTACAGTTTTTGCGCGAGGCACGCATTACCTGTTGGTATTCTGTGCCCTCGATCCTGGCTGGCATGTTAGAAGACGGGCGGCTGGCGCAGCATGATTATCCCGGCCTGCGTCTGGTCCTCTTCGCCGGGGAGGTTTTTCGTAGTCACTACGTGTCGCAATTACAAACGGCACTCCCGCAGGCGGCTTGCGCGAACCTCTATGGTCCAACCGAGACGAACGTGGTCACGTGGTGTCGCGTGCCGCACGGCTTCGACGGATCACTGCCTCTGCCGATCGGCCAGCCCTGCCCCTACGCAACGGTGACCGTGGACGCGACCAGTGGCGAACTGCTCGCCGGCGGGGACTCCCTGATGACCGAATATTGGAACCGTCCCGAAGATACGCAGCATGCTTTCGTCAGTTTGGATGGCAAACCCTATTACCGCACTGGGGACCGTGTGTCGCAGGCGGCTGACGGCAACTACCTTTTCCTCGGACGGCTCGACCGGCAAGTGAAACGCCGCGGTTTCCGGATTGAACTGGGGGAGATCGAGACTGCCCTCGCTGGCTGCGAGGATATACTGGAAGCGGCGGCGGTGGCCGTCGACGACGGGAAGATGGGAACCGCCATCATAGCGTTTATCCGCACCCGTTCTCCCGGCGCCATCACCCTGGTCGAGGCCAAAGCCCACTGTGCGCGGAAGCTGCCCCTGTATATGGTGCCCGACCACATCGTATTTCTAGATGCCATACCTACAGGAAGTAGAGGCAAGATCGATTACCTGGCTTTAGCCAGAAAGGCGAAAGCACTGGACCATGCAGGATCAGACCATGCAGCACCAGACCATGGAGATCAAGACCGCAGTCCGGCAATTCATCGCTGAAAACGTTCTGCTCGGTGTGCATCAGACGACCATCGAGGACGCTACGCCGCTTGTCACCGGCGGTATCATCGACTCGGTCGGCATGTTCGGCCTCGTGGCTTTCCTCGAAGCGCGCTTCAAAGTCGAATTTGTGCCTAGAGAAATTAACGTCCATAGCCTCGATACGCTGGACCAAATCGATGAACTGATCCGTAAAAAGTTGGCCGCCCAGAAAACTGACGCTTCGGCGAGCGGGCAACAAATTCGATGAGGTGTCGCGGTGTGGAACCGTTGGAGACTGCAAGGACTGGCACTGGTGGCGGCGTTATTTTCGCCTGCATGCTGGCAACACAAGGAAGCGTTCGAAAAGGCGCCACTCAACCGCGGCGAGATCCAGGTCGCGCGCCTCTCTGAGCGCACGAACCTTTTCGTGGAACGCGTTCGTTTCTGGTCCAATGAAATGAACGAGCCCCGCTTCTTCCTGGCCCTGGTCCCCAAAACTCAGGTTGCCCCCTCGGAAGTCTTCATCTTGAATCATGGTTGGCGCGACCGGCCAGAGGACCTGTTGATACACCTCAAGGTGGACCAGGCATACGATCAACTACTGAGCCGGCACGAGGTGCGGCCCGCGATTGTGGTCCTGCCCGACGTTCGTTTCAGCAACTTTTACCGCGAGTACTCTGACCGATACCCATTCCCTAACTATCTAACTTTGGTGGCGGAAGAGGTGGCAGGAACGGTTTCTCGCCGCTATGCTGTCCCTTTCGAACGACAGCGCTGGGCGATCGGAGGCTTCTCTTTCGGCGGCTACTTATCGCTAGATATAGGACGGCGCTATGCTGGACGGTTTGCCAGCGTCAGCGTGATCAGTGGGCTCGTGGATTCGGAGTGGAGTTACTGGCCATCGCAACCACCGCCGCCCGGGCCACTCGACTCCCAGGGCCGAGGCAAGCATACGATCATCGTCCCCGGACCTGTTCCCAGACTCTTCCTCGCGTGTGGATCGAATGATCGTCTTTTCTCAACCATGAGCGATTTGCATGCAAAGCTGACTGAGATCGGCATTCCCCATGTGTGGTCGACCGCGCCGGGCGGGCACACCTGGAAATACTGGTCGTCGGTTCTGCCGGGGATGTTCAAATTTCATCTGGCGAGTGAACAAGAATCCGGTTCAGGGCAACCGATCCCCGCAAAAGCCGGCTCGGATCCTTCCAGGTAAGTCGGGGATGAACAAACAATCTGTGGCAGAAATCTCAGGCGTGGGCTGCAGATGCTTGTGCGCTGGCAACCACCGCCGGGATAGCCCGTTGCTTGCGCAGAGCTTCGTGAAAAACCTCGGCAGAGACAGGCTCTCCATAAAAGAGCTGGAGCAGCGGATCTTCGATATCCGAAGTTACGGCAGCGGTTCTCTGGCTCTCAACCTCGAGTCCCTCTGGCTGGACGAATAACTCCGGTAGCAGATTGCGATTCTCCGTCAGCACGTTGAGGAATTTTTCGAGCGCCGCGCGATGATCGCGGGTATTTTGCGTGAACTCAACTCCCATGCCTCGGTCGGGATGCATAATCCGCACCACGCCCTGCGCGCGCAGTTCGACCCCGGCCGCACGCATGGAGAGCACCAACCGGCTCGAAACCGGGAACGGCGATGAGATTTCTAAATAGCATCCGCCCACGCTCAAATCGGTGAGTTGACAGCGGATGGGAGGATCATCCTGCTCGGCATCGGGAGAATTCTGCTTCAGCCACTCGCGAAGCTGCATGGCCACCTCCGGAGGAGTCTGCAGGAACCGAATACCCGCCTGCTCTTTCGTCCCCTCCCACGCGAAGTCGACGGGGATCTCCACCGGAGTACTTATTCCCGGCAAAGTAAAAGCAATCTGCCAACGGCCGGTGGGGCGCTTGCGGCTCGGCAGAACGACCGCCATGCCACCTTCGCTCAAATCGACCGTGGTCACTTTCATGTTCGCGCCAGCTTCGGAACTCCTCATAATCACTGGAATCTGCACTGCTACCCGGACGTTGCGCCGTCGTTCGCTCTTCATCAACGCTCGCGCCGCGCGAAAACTGGACTTTGCCCGTTCGCTCGATACCGGCTTGTACAGCACAAAGTGAGCGCCTATATCGAAAACTGCCTTCAGTCCGACAATCGGTTCAACGATAGCGACGGCGACCGCCTGCTTGTTACACGGGGCCAAGCGAGCGCTTCGCAACACATCGATCGCCCCGTCATCAGCCACGTCAGCAATGATGCCTTCAAAGCGCTCCCGGGTTAGTTTCCTCAGGGCCGTGTCGGAGTTAAGGCACAAGTCCACTTCGATGTCGAGGTCGCCGAGAACGCGCCGCAGCACCCGCACAATCTTTTCGTCCGAACACAGTAGTAGTGACTTCAAGCCCATAGGTAAACCATGCCGAATCAATAAGACTAGTGCACGCTTGCCCCTGCGGCGAAATCTGAAAAACGCCGTCCTTACTGAACTCTAGTTCCATCGACCAAACCGGGGCAATGTCCACAACCCGAGGGCCGATTACGGGCGTAACCACAGGGCCGGCGCTGTCGCACCAATTAACTACCAGAGCCCCGCAAGCTAAGCCCTGGCAATTTGCAATGGGAGCTGTTGTAGACGGGGTTAAAGCACGATGCTACAAAGACTTACGAATACTTTGATGGGAAAACCGCCCTCAAAATTTCATTGACTTTTTAGCCAAATTGCCGTTACGATGTTGGGTCTCCTAATTAGTATTGCGGCTTCACACGGACAGTGAGGAAAGGCTTCGTCTGTGGGGAAGTTTTCGGAGAATCCCTGAGCCGCCCCGGAGAATCTTATAGTTGAGAGGGTTTTGTAGTCATATTCCCCAAGCGGAAAGGCAATAGTTCATGGCAAAGAGACGCGGAAATCCAAATTGGGGCAAGCCGGAGCCAATCGGCCCCATTACCCCCACGATCACCGAATTCGAACAGGTTGTGCGTGAATATAAGCTATCCCCTGACCAATATCTTCGCTCGACTCGTCTTCGGGAGTGGGCTCGCCGCAACAAGAACTCAAAGTACATCCCCGAACCTCTTCTCGAAGCATGGGGGTTCGAGATCGAGTCTACGCTCTAGATGTAGGCTGGGTACGATTCAGGGTCGCTCCCCGGAGCGACCCTTTGTATTTTGGCGAGATTGTTGGCCTTAGCTGGCAGGAGATAGGTTTCACGCCAGGTTTTGGCGCTAAGATTACGGGGTCGGAAAACTTATTGCCATCAATACCTTAAGACCTGACACCGCACTGATGCTGGATGTCCTCAAAATCCCGCCGACCGAGTTGCTCGCGCTTCTTGTCGCCATCGGCTTCGCCGCGGGCCTGAACGTCTACGCCACGGTGGCTGTTCTGGGACTTCTGGCGCGCTTCGGTCATCTGCCGCTTCCCCCAGGCTTGCTGCTACTACAGAGCTGGCCCGTAATCGCAGGAAGCACCGCTCTGTTTGCGATCGAGTTCTTCGCCGATAAAATCCCGGCTTTCGATCTGATCTGGAATGCCCTTCACTCCTTCATCCGAGTCCCCATTGCCGGACTCCTGGCCTACCGCGCCACCAGCCAGCTCTCTCCAGAGCATCAACTACTCGCTGCATTAGTCGGAGCCCTCGTCGCCCTCATCGCGCACAGCGGCAAAACTGCCGCTCGCGCAGCCGTCACACCCTCACCGGAGCCGTTCTCAAACATCACCCTGAGCCTGGCAGAAGATGCGCTTGCTATCGGTCTGACGTGGCTCGCGACGAGGCATCCCTACATTGCAGGCACGCTCGCCGCATTGCTCATTTTGATGATTGTGCTGCTCGCGAAACTCGTAATCCATGCAATGCGCGCCTTGTTCCGAGGCGCAGAAAACCAAGTCGCGGCCTGATGACGTCGGCGCGTCGTTGAATCGAGGCAGTTGCTCACGCTGGGCCGACGCTCGCCAGGAATCGCGGTGCTTTCCGTACTTTCGTAGCTTGCTCGAACGAATAGGCAAACTTAATGAGGGTGGGCTCGCTCCAAGCACGGCCGAAGAACGAAATGCCCACTGGAAGACCGAAAATAGACCCTGCGGTCACATTGACGTTGGGATATCCCGCGACGGCCGCTGCATTCGAGCTCCCTCCCGCCGAGTGATCTCCATTGATCAGGTCCGTGAGCCACGCCGGTCCTCCAGTCGGAGCGACCAATGCGTCCAAGTGGTGCTTATCCATAATAGAGTCGATGCCTTCGGTGCGCGCCAACTGATGATTCCTGGCTACAGCGTCGAGATATGCTTTCTCGCTGAGCGGTCCCTTCCCTTCGGCCTTCAGAAATAAGTCTTGGCCGAAGTAAGGCATCTCCTTCTGGCGATTGCGATCGTTGAATTCGATGATGTCTTTGAGCGTGCGCACTGGTGCGCTGGGTCCAAGCCGTGCCAGATACGCATTGAGGTCAGCCTTCAGTTCATACATGAAGACCAGCAGTTCGCTGTCGTCGAACTTTCCGAGCGTTTCAATGTCGGCGGGATCGACAAGCGTCGCTCCCTGCTTCTTCATGACGTCAAGCGCTTCTTCCATGAGCGCATCCACAGCGTCGTTGAAGCCGAAATACTTGCGTGCCACGCCGATGCGCGCGCCCTTCAGTCCGTTGGGATCGCAGTATTGGGAGTAGTCGGTTTGCGACTTTCCTGCGCTCGCGGCGGTCGCCGAGTCTTCCGGATCAACCCCGGTCAACTCTCCTAGCAGGATGGCAGCATCGCGCAACGTGCGGCACATCGGGCCGGCGCCATCCTGACTGTGCGAGATCGGAATAATCCCGGAACGGCTCACCGATCCTACCGTCGGCTTGATTCCGGCAAGGCCGTTAGAGGAAGACGGGCATACGATGGAGCCGTCGGTTTCGGTGCCAATCCCGACCGCAGCGAGATTTGCGGAGATGCCGGCGCCCGTGCCGGAACTGGATCCGCAGGCATTGCGGTCGAGCGCATAGGGATTTTTGGTAAGGCCGCCACGTCCACTCCAGCCGCTGGTCGAATGGCTGGAACGGATGTTGGCCCACTCGCTAAGATTTGTTTTGCCGAGAATGACCGCACCGGCCGCACGTAGTCTTTGCGCCACGAACGAATCTTTCGGCGGTTTGGAACCGACCAGCGCCAATGAACCGGCGGTAGTCATCATACGATCAGCGGTGTCGATGTTGTCCTTGATCAGGACGGGAATACCATGTAGTGGGCCGCGCGGTCCTTTGGCTCGGCGCTCCTGATCGAGCACGTCGGCAATGGCGAAAGCGTCAGGATTGAGTTCGATGATCGCGTTCACGGCGGGACCGCGCTTGTCGATTTCGTCAATTCGCGCCGAGTACTTCTTTACCAGCGCGCGCGCCGTGAATTTGCCGGACTTCATGCCATCCTGCAATTCGGGGATGGTGACCTCGTCCAGCTCAAACGGTTTCACGTCGGCAATGGCCGGCTTCGCAGGTGTGATCTCGCGGGCGGCGCCGAGTGCCGGATAGACGGCCACGGCGGCGCTGGCATTCACGGCACTCCGTAAAAACTTACGACGCGATGGGTTGATCGAGCGCATGCTTTTCCTTTGAGTCCAGAGAGAATTCGGTTATTAAAACACGAATCAACGGCTAGCTTCACGAAACAGACGCCAAAATCACTAACCACAAAGGACACAAAGGACCACGAAGGAGGGTTGTTTGATTTTTCCTTCGTGTAACTTCGTGCCCTTTGTGGTTGAGAAGTTCTTGGAGTTGTGAGGCCCTATTTCAGGTGATAAGCTAGTTTCGTTCGGCCGAGCGGGAGTAGTTCAGCGGTAGAACGCCAGCTTCCCAAGCTGGATGTCGCCGGTTCGATCCCGGTCTCCCGCTCCATCTTGTTTCGCATTAGACGGATTTTCCCGCGCTTTCTTGCAGTTCTTCGGGCAGCAGGAGTTCCTCGATGTCTGGCCCGCAGCGGAAGAGCCACGAAGCCATTAGCGAGTAGCCAACAATCCGGGTAATCAGGAATCCCAGTGCCATCACATAGTGATGCCGCCAGTACGGGGCAGAAGAAGTCGACGCTCCTTCCGCATAATGCAGGAGCGAGTACACACTTGTCGGTAAATAGGTGACTTCGCTCAGAGCCCAGATTGTCAAGAGCACCGCAAGCACGCGACTGCAAAGCACCACACCATCTCTTCTCGACATTATTCATCCTCGCCTTTTCGGATTCAGCGCATGCACCCTGGCATCCCTCCATGTGAGGGTTAAATCCCGATTGCTGTCCCTTCCAAACATCGGAAGGGGCATTGGTATCCTTCCCCGACCCCGTGCGCATTCTGGCATAGCGCCAAGTTCGGGGCCAGCGTACACTGTCCTACTTCTCGCCTAACGGGCGAGAGTGATGGGCACTTAAGTCGACAACTTTTAGAAAAACATCGCATCGCTCATTCCCCTTGCCGCATCTTCTTTCTCGTGCGCATTCAGAAGCGTGGCTTCACCTGACGGCTTTCCCTCTAAAACGCCCGTGTGTCGTTGAGAATCAATGCTCATGCTTTCGAACCTGAAAGGAATCTGTACATGCTCCACAAAATCTCGCTCAGTATATTTCTGCTCGCCTTGTCCATTTCTATACACGCACAAGAGTCTCGGAAATTCAGGTTTCATTACGCATTCACCGTGAAGAATGTACCGGTGGGCAAGAGTGTTCGTCTCTGGATTCCCACTGCCCAATCCGATGATTATCAGGAAATTAAAATCGTTTCCGCCAATGGCGATCTTCCCCTGAAAAAGACACTCGAGTCCAGATACGGCAACCAGATTTACTTCACCAAGACGAGCAAATCGACCGAATCGGAACTGCACTTCGACATCGAGTACGATGTCACCCGCCACGAACGAATTGCGCTGAATCCCGTGGCGAAGCTATCTACGGTTTCGCTGGGCAGCAAAGAGCGAAGTCAGGATCTGCAACCCGATGCACTGGTCCCGATCACAGGTGTCCCTGCCGAACTGGCGGTTAAAGTCACCACCGGCAAGAACGATCCGCTGGACAAAGCACACGCGATTTATGACTACGTCTTCACGACGATGAAATACGACAAGAGCGGCACAGGCTGGGGTCACGGCGACGTCCTCTACGCCTGCGATGCGAAGAAGGGCAACTGTACAGACTTTCATTCGCTGTTCATCGCGATGGCGCGTTCACAGGGCATTCCGGCGCGCTTCGAGATCGGCTTCCCGCTGCCGCCGGACAAGCATTCGGGCGAGATCGCCGGATATCACTGCTGGTCCGATTTCTATATCGACGGCAAGGGGTGGATTCCAGTTGATATCTCGGAGGCGTGGAAACATCCCGAAAAGCGTGATTACTTCTTTGGCTCACACGATGTGAATCGCGTGCAGTTTACGATGGGTCGCGATCTGAACCTGAGTCCGGCACAGAACGGGAAACCGTTGAATTACTTTATCTATCCATACGTCGAAGTGGATGGGCAAGAGTATGGCAACGTTTCGTTTGCTTTCTCGTTCGCGGACGTCGCGCCTACCGTCGCAGCAAAATAACTCGGCGGCTGTTCTGAAGGATTCGCTTGCTTAGTTCCCGGGAGATTGTCCTCCGAGGCGCTGCAGCCAAACGCCGGGGGATAGGGACACACAGAGCAGATTCTTCGCACGTCCTCTACGCGCCGACGCGCGTCTGCGGACGGCTCGGAATAACAAGTTATACAACGGTTACAACTGTAGAAATCCTAGCGTCGTCCAACCATGTCGCCGGGTCCAGGATCGTGAGGTGGTGACGGCATATCAGGAGGGGTCGCTGGTGGCATGGGGCCGACGCCATCGGCAGGTTTAGGCACGTTTTCAGGGTCCTCCCCGGGACGCCGCAGGCTGGGAGCATTTGCCGGCCGATCCCGTTCTTCTTTCTTGGCCTCAGCTTCTTGATCGGGCTTTGCGAGAATCACTTCTTTTTCAGTGCGGACAATCTTCTCGCCGCCAACTTTCATGGTCTCGATCCGCACGACTTCATCGCCCACAATTCGCACAAAGTCCACGTCCGCCGGGGCCTCGCCATAGATCCACTCTTCGTACTCAGTGTCGCCGTCCTTCTCGCGCACTTTCTTTGGAGCCTTCCCTTTGGCGTGCACCACCATCTCTGTGTTCATGCCGACCAGCACACGATGCGCCTTGATCGCCTCTTTCACCTTTGGCGGCACGGTATCGAGATAGGCCTCTTCCTTGTTCCGGGCATTGAAATCCAACACGGGGTACAGCAGCGCTCGCAACTGCGCCGGACTCATCTCGGGAACATACTTGTCGAAATACACCTCGAGATAACTTCCATGGGGGTTGTCGGTCGACTCGTCCCGGGATAACGGTACGGAAGCACCGTTTGCTCCCCCCACCTCGATGTGCTCATACCACTTCTTGCGGTGCACGGGGCCGCCATTGAGGTCGAAATGAATGCAGTTATCCTTGATCCGCACGAAAGAAATGTGGGCCGGATCCCCCGGTTTGATCGACGGTCCCCACAGCACTATGAGCTGCTGTAGTTCCTGACCGTTGGGTGTGGCGATGCCGTCTTTCAGTTTCAACCCTTTCGAGCCCATAGGGAATTGGGCTCGGGAGTAGACAAGTTGGGTTTCGAAATCGCGGATGATCTCAAAGCGCGTCTGCTTAGACATATGGGGGGCATTGGCTGGTATCGTCGGCGATTCCGGGGCAGACTGCGAGGTATCAGCCGCAGGCGCAGATGCTGACTTCGTAGCAGGCGTGGGATTAGCGTTTTGCCCGTAACTTGGCGCAATAGTGATGAGGAAGAGTCCGAGGAATGCGACCGGGACAGGACGTTGCATAAAGCACCACTCGAGTTAGATGTCATTATAGCGCTTGGCAGATATCAGCAAAGTTCAGAGTTTTGGCGCTTCGAAATAGACGCCCAGAGCAGGCTCGGCAGCGGTCCATGTGCGCGTTCTAACCGGGGGCGTTCTGAGAGTCGGATGTGCCACCTCGGCCGCTGGGATCGGTGGAAAGCTCGGACACTGGTTAAAGAAAGTCCTTCTGAGAGATTGACAGACTGGGAGTTTTAGGCCAAACTCGCGCTAATAGCGCGCTTTCCGCTGTGCGGGCGGATTCGTCTCTGGCCAAAATCTCTTCCACAAGGCGACTAGGGCCATGGCTACTGCTTCGCGTCAAGCGTCTTCGTCATCTGTTCCCTCGAATGGCGATTTCCCCCGTCCGCTTGATTCTGAACCGGCAACGGTCGAGGAATCTCCCAGTGATCCCGATTTGGTCAGCATCCTGCGCGAAGCGGCCACATCTGGCACGCAACCGCTGGCGGCCATCGTCGACGCTGTTGCTGACGCAGCTCGGGTTTTGAGCGGCGCGGATGGCACCGCCCTGGGGCTTGAGGAAAGAGGGATCATCATTTGCCGTGCGCGCAGCGGAGACATCGCCCCGCCGATCGGCGCACCTATCAACACCGAATCCGGCATCTCCGGGGAGTGCTTGCGTACCGCCACTATGCTGGTTTGCCACGACGCCATGACCGATCCGCGCGTGGACAACGAGGTATGCCGCAACCTGGGAATCCGCTCGGTGGCTGCAGTTCCTGTGCGCGGACGGGGAACTGCGGCGGGAATCCTGGAAGCATTCGCCGCACGACCCAATGCCTTCGATGGTGACGCGCTCGGTTCGCTGAGGGATCTGGCTTTGATCGCGGAAACGGCCTACATGCGAGAAGCGCGTGACCATGGACTGGTGGCCAGGCCGATGCCGACATTCACCAGTCCCACAACCTATTCGACACCACCGCTGGCAACCGAGGACATCCTCGACGGTTTATCGGAGCCCAGCAAAAGGCGCCTTTGGTACGTTGGGGGTGTCGCGCTCCTCCTGTTGTTGGCGGTTGCGGTGGCCTGGTGGAGCTGGCACGTCCCCGCAGACGAAGCTGCGATCGGTGGGCAGAGCGTACACGCGGCCACAACGGAGGCGCCACATCCTCAGCCTATCCGCGCGATCACTCCTAAGCCGGGGCCGGGAGTACCTACAACCCGTTCCGACCACTCAAGGCCCCAGATTGTACTGAATGCAGCGGATTTAAAACCTATCGAAGTAAGACCAGACCCTGCTTCGACCACTCCTACATCGAACTCTCCAACAGCAGAGAGCACACCCGCGCCAAGCTCCAAGAAGACAGATTCCGAGACTTCGGTGATTGAGCCTCCATCCGTCGAGCTGACGCCCTCAGTAAACTCCGAGCAGCTGGCTCAACTCTCATCTATCCCCGCGCAACTGCCGTCGGCTGGGCCACGCGTATCGGAGGGAGTTGTCGAGCCGACTCTGATCCACAAAATTGCTCCGGGCTATCCGATGCAGGCACGCTCCGAACGGATCAGCGGCAAGGTAGTTCTCTCGGCAACGATTGGCGCCGATGGATCTGTGGGGGAGATTGCCGTGGTGAGTGGTTCGCCGGTTCTGGCAGAAGCTGCGAAACAAGCGGTTCGCCAGTGGCGTTATCATCCGGCGACGCTGAACGGCAGCCCGATCGTGATCCAGAAGCAGATCATGTTTCTGTTCACACTTCCATAAGGAAGCCTAAACCTCTGGGATTCAGGACAGGTTCAGGGCTTTGCGGATCGTGCCGCGTTCCTTCTGAATCTTCTCCTGCAGAAGGGTGATCGCGTAGATCAACTGCTCGGGCCGGGGCGGACATCCGGGAACATAGACATCGACCGGGATGACCTGGTTCACGCTCTGCACCAGCGCATAGTTCTGGAATACGCCGCCTGACGTAGCGCAGGCACCCATCGACATCACCCACTTAGGCTCGGGCATCTGCTCCCAGAGTTGCCGGATCACTGGCGCCATCTTGTTCGAGACACGGCCGGCGATGATCATCAGGTCACTCTGACGAGGCGAGGGCCGAAACACCTCGGCGCCAAAGCGCGCAATATCGAAGCGCGAGGCGCCCATCGACATCATCTCGATGGCGCAGCAGGCGAGCCCGAAGGTCATCGGCCAGATCGAGCTCTTGCGCATCCAATTGACGGCGGAATCAAGCGTGGTCAGGACCACGCCCTCCGGCGTCGGATTGCCGAAAGTCAGGTCTCTGACGACCTTCTTGCCGTTTTCAACATCAACATAGGGGCCAAAATTGAGTTCGCGGGACATTATGGAGATATTTTAAACCACAGATGGCAAGGAAGTACTGAGCGATAGCGCTATTGGCTCTAAGGTCGTACGGCGCAGTTCAAACAAACTGCTACTAGTAAGGCAGAAGGAGACTGGCATCGACGACTCGCCATAGCAAAGTGTACGCCAGGAATCCGCCAAAGATAGAAGCAGCGTAGCGAACATCGCCTTCCCGCTGTCCGGCACCACGCCACACCGCGTACGCCAGAATCGCGCAGGCGACACCCAGCACCGAGGGTAACGCGGACCATGAACCAGAATTCATCGAACTGCTGAAGAACGGCAAGTGCACCGCAGCCTCCACGATGCCGGAAGAGAAAGAAATGGCAAGTCCGGTCCGATCGGGACGCTTCCAAATCCGAAAGAGCGCAACCACGTAGGCCAGTTGACTCATGATCAGAAACAGTACAGCGCTAAGAAAGTACGATCGAAAGTAGGATTCACCCCACATGCTTTTGCGTTCGACGTCCCGGAACACGCCAAAGCAAGCTGCTACTATCGCAGAGATGAGGGCCATGCGGAGGCAAATCAGCATCGCTCCTTCACGGCTGGCAACGGCTGTCTGCTTGACAGAGGGCTCCTTGGTGGATGCGCTCTGTGACGCCGAGATTGACGAATTTGGGGACGTAAACGCGCCTTTAACAACAATCGCGACGAAACCAAATATTCCTGCGAGAAAGGCTAGGGTGCCTACAAGAACACCTAGCCTGTACAACGGTTGATGGCGGGGATCGTGACCGGAACCCCAGATGTCGAGGTTGACGAACGAGAGACGACCGACCAGCGCGCCATAACTGAGCAAGAACAGCACCTGCCTCCAAGTAATATCTCGGCGTTTTCTTCTAAGTTGCAAAAGGTATCCTTACGTTCGTTCCAGCTGTGCGAATTTACGGATTCATAATGACTTTGCCGAACATCTGGCTCTTCTCAAGGTATTCATGCGCTGCACGGATTTCGCTGAGCGGAAAGGTGCGATCGACCACCGGTTTCAGCCGTCCCGCGAAAACGTGTCCGAGGACTTCGTTCAACTCACCCATGGTCCCCATGTACGAACCCAGGATACGCAACTGCCGAGCGAATAGGTGTCGCAGGTCGATCCCGACGCTTGGCCCGGTGGTCGCGCCGCAGGTCACGAGCGTCCCGCCGGCCTTCAGGCATTTCATGCTTTCATCCCAGGTGGCCGCGCCCACGTGCTCGACCACGATATCGACGCCTTCTTTACTGGTGATCTTGCGAACTTCTTCTGTGATTTTCTGCTTATAGTGATTAATACCGTGATCCGCTCCGAGAGCCCTTCCCTTTTCGAGCTTGGACTCATCTCCTGCGGTGGTAATGACACGGCAATGGAACATCTTTGCAATTTGGATCCCGGCTATACCAACGCCTGAGCTGGCGCCGAGCACCAGCACAGTCTGCCCGGGACGCACTCCGGCCAAGCCAACCAGCATGTGCCAGGCTGTGACGAATACCAGCGGCACACTCGCGGCCTGATCGAACGTGAGCAAGTCGGGGATCGGAATAATACTTGCCCCGGACGCCGCGAACAGCTCGCAGTTTCCGCCATCGACCGCGTTGCCCAGAACCGTGAACTCGCGGCACTGGTTCTGCACACCGGCAAGGCATTTTACGCAGTGTCGGCAGAAATGCATTGGTGCGACCAGCACGCGCTGACCAGACCTGATGCCGGACACGTACTCGCCCACTTCGACCACTTCTCCCGCGATGTCGCTGCCAAGGATGTGCGGCAATTTCACGCCCGGAAGACCTTTGCGCACCCATAGGTCAAGGTGGTTGAGCGAACAGGCTTTCACTTTCACCAGCACCTGATCTTTGCGCATCTGCGGATCGGGGATGTCTTCGTAGGTGAGAACTTCAGGTCCGCCAAATTGATGGATGCGAACGGCTTTCATAGAAAAACTCCGGCTAGGATTTGAGTCTTCAAACTAACACATTCAATTTTGGGTGGCAGCGACTTAAACCCTGGAACCACGAAGGGCACGAAGGTACACGAAGGAGAGCAGACCGGCAGGATTTCCTTCGTGTTACCTTCGGTCCTTCGTGGTAAATGAATTTCGTGGATGTAGAATTCCAAGCGAGTGACGATTCCTATGCTGACGCGAATTTATTTTGGACTTTTGTTTCTCGTCGTACCATTCCTGGTCACCATCACTGCTGCCCAGGAGGAAGAGCACGGCCCGCCCACTCTGGCCATCGGTGCCACAGCACCTGACTTTTGCCTCAAAGGGGTCGACGAGCAAACACATTGCTTGAAGGACTACCGAAGCGCCAAGGTCCTGATGATCGCTTTCATCTGCAATCACTGTCCGACGTCCCAGCTCTACGAGACCCGCATCGAGCGGATCGCCGAAGACTACAAAGATCGCGGCGTCGCCGTAGTTGCCATTGAGCCCAACAATCCCAATGCCGTCAGGCTCGATGAGATGGGCTACACCGACGTTGGCGACTCATTTGAAGAGATGCAGATACGCGCTGAGTACCGCCATTTCAGTTTTCCCTATCTCTATGATGGCGAGGATCAGAAGATATCGAACCTGTACGGACCCACCGCAACTCCACACGTCTTTATCTTTGACCAGGATCGAAAACTCCAGTATGAAGGCCGCGTCGACAACAATCCCCGAGAGCCGCTGGTGACTCGGCGTGACGCTCGCCTGGCGCTCGATGCCGTGCTGGCAGGCACACGGATTGAGGTCGCCAAGACACCTGCGGTCGGCTGCTCCACCAAATGGCTGTACAAAGAGGAAGGCCGCCGCGAAGAGATGACCGAGATTGAAAAGAAACCGGTGACAGTAAAGCCGGTTTCAATCGACGATCTGCGCGCGTTGCGCAAAAACACAACCGGCAAGCTGCTGCTCGTCGACTTCTGGGCAACATGGTGCGGTCCGTGCCGCAAAGAATTGCCCGCCTTCGAAATCATGTACCGCATGTACGGACACCGTGCTTTTGACCTCGTTACGGTCAGCATCAACTATCCGGACGAGAAGGCGGGAGTCGAGAAAGTACTGCAGACAGAACACGCCACGAGTACGAATCTCATCCTCGGATCGACTGATCTTTATGCGCAACTGGCGGCGTTCGATCCTGACTGGAACGCGTCGGTGCCCTACACGTTGCTGATCCGGCCGGATGGCACGATCGCCTATAAGGTGCAAAGCACCAGTGTTGACCCGCTGAAGCTGAAGCGCTTGATCATCGCGAACCTGGCAGATGATGACTACATCGGACACCAGGCGTACTGGAAGGCGGCGGAAAAGAAGAAGTAATGGGCGATTAGGCTCACTCTGCGGAGTTGACTCGAATATCAGGAAACCCAATAATTAAGCCTGATGGATATCTACGAACAAATCGTCGAACTTCGCCGCCAGGGTCGCCGCGGGGCCGTCGCGACGATTATCAACGTCCGGGGCTCGATCCCTTCGTTTCAGACCGCCAAGATGCTGGTGCGGGACGACGGTTCGATTGTCGGCACGATCGGCGGCGGATGCGTGGAGGCCGACGTCTGGCAGGCAGCCCGCGAAGTGATGGAATCGGAGAAGCCCAAAACCTTAAAGTTTGATTTGAATCAGGATCCGAAGTACGACACGGGCCTGGTTTGCGGCGGCACGCTCGAGATTTTCGTGGAGCCGGTGCTTCCTCCAGCGCTACTTTATCTTTTCGGTGCAGGTCATGTGGCGGCCAATCTTTGCAGAACCGCGGTTCCCGCCGGGTTCGATGTCATCGTCGCCGACGATCGCTCTTCCTACGCAACGAAAGAACGCTTCCCTGAGGCCCGCGAAGTGCACGCCCTCGAGTTCGATGATGCGCTACAGAAGCTCGATCCCAACGAATCGTCCTACATCGTGATTGTTACGCGCGGCCACCGCGACGACATGCGCATCCTGCGCTGGGCTGTGCAAACGCGCGCCCGCTACGTTGGCATGATCGGCTCCAAGCGCAAAGTCATCAGTATCTTTAAGACGCTGCAGGAAGAGGGCCTGCCCGCGCATTTGTTCGACCGGGTTCATTCGCCGATCGGGCTCGACATCGGGGCCGTGACCCCGGAGGAGATCGCGGTGGCGATCACTGCCGAACTGATCGCGTTTCGCCGCCACGCCACGTCAACCTTGCCGCACATGAGTTGGTTCAAGACGAAATTGGACTCCACCGCGGAAGAAGTACTCGACGACAACAAGACCTGCTAGTCGACAATCGAAAATCTGGAACCACGAAGGGCATGAAGGTTCACAAAGGAACTTCGGGCTTCCCTTCTTGAACCTTCGTACCCTTTGTGGTTAAGGCCGTTGCCTTCTGGTCACTGACTTTCTCCCGACTTTCTGCTATCTTCCGCACCATGTCCCGGTCGGTCAGCTTCGCAGGCGTCATTCTCGCCGCCGGAGAATCCTCGCGCATGGGCACAGACAAGGCCTTGCTTCCCTGGCCTCCGCCGGCAGAGGGCCAGACGCCCTCGACGGAAAGCTTCCTTTCCGCAACAATCCGGTCGCTCGCCCTTTCCACCGACTTCGTTGTCGTCGTTGCTGGACAGAACGAAACCGCTCTGGCACCCGTCGTCTACGCCAATGGGGCATCGATCGTGGTCAATCTCGACCCCAGCAACGGCCAGTTCAGTTCTTTGCAGGTCGGCCTGCACGAGGTCCTCAACCGCGGGCGCGACGCCGCCCTTATCACGCTGGTAGATCGACCGCCGGTGAATGCCGCAACGGTCCAGACGCTGCGGGATTCGTTTGAGGCTGCTCCGCAGAGCGTTTGGGCGCTGATTCCGGAGTTCTCGGGGAAACATGGCCACCCCTTTGTGGCCGGCCGCGAAATCATCGAACGTTTCTTGCGTGAGCCTGTGGCGGGGAATGCGCGGGAAGTCGAGCACCGGCACCAGGAACATATCCAATATCTCGTTGTCGATGATCCTCATGTGGCCCTGAACATCAACACGCCAGCGGACTACGCGGCCTTGCTGGCTGGCAGATAATCATGAACACGCAATGGCACGCGGAACCAGGAATCCTGAACGGCCGCTGAGTAGCCTCTTCAATTGCACATTCCCTCCCGCGCACGGTATCGTCAAAGTGCATGGATAGCACGGGCACCGAAGCCATCTACCCGACCGCCATTCAATTTATTGAATCGGTTTTGCGTCTTGCCCCGCACGTCGCGGCCTTCGACTGCGATGGCACCCTCTGGTCGGGCGATGCGGGTGAAACCTTCTTCGATTGGGAACTCAAGCACGGCATCGTGTCGGCGGAGGTTGGCCGCACCATGCGCGCACGGTATGCCGAGTACAAGGCCGGCAACGTGAGCGAAGAGGATATGTGCGGCGAGATGGTCAGCATGCACAAGGGACTCTCGGACTCAGCGATGATGGAAACCGCTACCGAGTTCCTGACCTCGCATTTCCCCGGGCGCACGTTCCCCGAAATGAAGCAATTGGTTCAGGAGCTCCACCGGCAGGGTTGCGAGATCTGGGCGGTGTCGTCGTCGAATGAGTGGCTCATCCGCGCTGGCATGAAGGAATTTGATGTCCCCGAAAATAGGATTCTTGCAGCAAAGGTGGAACTCGATCACGGAGTGGTAACAGACAAACTGGTGCGGATACCTTCGGGGCCGGGTAAACCGAAGGCCTTACGCGAAGTCGCGGGCAAGGAGATTCATGCGGCGTTCGGCAATTCACGCTGGGATGTCGACATGCTCGCGATGGCGACGCACTCTTTCGCCGTGAATCCAAATCCTGATCTGGAAGCCACGGCGCACCAGCGTGGATGGACCATTTATTTCCCAGACGGAACTAGCCGGCGATAAGCGATGTATTCCGCGCAACTCCTCGATCACTTCCAGAACCCGCGCAACGCAGGGGATCTGCCCGACGCAGACGCAACCGTAGAGATTGAGAATCCTGTGTGCGGAGACGTGATTCGTGTCAGCATGAGGTTCGCCGCGGGCCGGATAGCCACGATCAAATTCAAGGCCAAGGGCTGCGTTCCGGCGATGGCCTGCGGGTCAGCGCTGACAGAAATGGTGTTGGGCAAAACTGCCGAGGAAGCTCGC
This sequence comes from uncultured Acidobacteriota bacterium, assembly GCA_963836945.1. Lineage (GTDB taxonomy): Bacteria > Acidobacteriota > Terriglobia > Terriglobales > Acidobacteriaceae > Sulfotelmatobacter. Next base: position 451,848 of record CAWILL010000005.1, on the reverse strand, counting down.
GCATTCACAAAAGAAGATCTAGTCCGTGCCGTTGGAGGACTACCCCAGGCATCAAGCCATGCCGCACAGCTCGCTCTCGATGCACTCTCCGCCGCACTCGCAAAGGTCAACGATTAGTGCGCTACCTCAAGCACATTCATGTTCATCTCCGCGTTCCCCGCGGCCCTTCTCCGCGATCTCTGCGGTAAAGACTTGAACCTCGACTTCACCCAGGATTCGCGAGGATTGCTGCCAAGACTCTCTTCAAGGCAACTGGTTCAGATAGCAGGGGCCGCTCGTGCTTTGCACGGGCGGCTTGGGCGGCGTCATCCACGGCGGAGCGTTAAAGTTGAAGAACTGCGTCATGTTGATCTGTGCGCCATCGCGCAAGGTCAGAGCCGGCACGTTGAACCGGGTTTCGATGAGCTTCAAGATCGCCGTATAATCCGCGATTTGGTGGTTCACGTAATGCTTCTTGGCATAGGGTGAAATCACAATCAGCGGCACCCGATATCCCGTGTAAGTGAAATCGCAGGTTGGTCCCGTGGTGCCCGTACAGATGTCGCCCGGTAGTAAGTCGACCGGTTTGATGCCATCGGGACTCTGGGCCGGCTTCGCGGCCACGTGATCGTAAAGGCCGCCGCCTTCATCGTAGGTCAGAATGAATGCCGAGTCCTTCCACGAAACGCTCGTCATGAGGGCGTCGACCAGCGACGCAACATACTTCGCGCCCAATTGAATGTTGATCGGATAAGGATCGGAATCGGAACCGTGTTCATCCAGTCCTGCGGGCGAAGCGGGCTCGATCAGGGCCACCTGCGGCAGTGTTCCATTCTGCACGTCGGTGAAATACTGTGAGATCGGAACCAGCTTGTTGGGGTAATTCTGAGGAATCGTATGTCCCCACTGGAAATTCTGAATGTAGCTGTATCCCAGCAGGCATTGTGCCGTCGGATTCGAGGCGCAGGGGGTGTTCTCAGGATTTACGTAAATCTTCCAACTGATGCCCGCATTCTGCAGGGCTTCGAAAATCGGCTTCGCCGTAAGCAGGTTCTGGTCTTTGATGTCGGTTCCAATCGGATAGACATATCCTTGTGACGTCGCCGCAATCAGATAGTCGCGGTTCGAGGAGGTGCGTGTCATCACCGGAGCAAACCAGCGATCCGATGTCGAGAACTGCGACGCCATGTAGTAGTAGTAATTCAAGTCGGTGTCGTCGTAGTAGCCCATCACCCGAACGCCACCGGTGTCATAGAACGGCGGGTTGTTGTTTCGCGCATCGTGCGCGCCCGTGTAGACGTAGCCGTTCAGGGTTGGAGTGGCAGACAAAGGATTGGTGAGGTTCCAATCAACGTGCCCCTCGTTCCACGACGGACTGGGATTCTCGATACACTGCGTGACCAGGTGATACGATGCGATGCGTGGGCTCTTGTTGTCTTCGATGCAGTCATTCGGCGGAGGATATGCGGGATCGCATCCCGGATTGGTCCGCGGCGGATGGTACAGCGGCGCAGCGCCCGAAGTTGGATTGAACTCCGGCAGGCCATCGAACGATATGTCGGAGAAATTGTTATTGCGCCAATATTGCCGCAGCGCTCCGAAGTAATGATCGAGGCCGCGATTCTCCTGCGCCAAGAAGATGATATGGTTCAGGACTTTTACAGTCTGAGTCGGCGTAGTGGATTGTGCAGGCGTCCCAACGGTTTGAGCCCACACCGCAAACGGACTCAGCAGGACAAAGTAAAGCGTGAGCGCAACGATATGGTGAACTTTTGTATTCAAGGAATTCTCTCGACCTGCCGCATTAAGAATGTCGTTTAGATGTACTCATGCCCTCGGCGGTTGGCGGCAAAGTTAACGCGGGTCATGTGCCCGCATGCTGTCGTCACATTCTAAGATGGACGAATGCCGGTGGACCACACTCCGCGCCGAATTGCGTGCTTGCAGCCGAGCGCGACTGTGATTCTCGATGCGGTCCGCGAACTGGACCGCGTCATCGCCTGTACACGCTACTGTGCCGACGTCGTGCCCGCCGTGGCCAATGGGTCGAGCACAATTCTTTCCGACTCGTGGACTGCAGATTCGAAACAGATCACCAGCGTGCATCCCGACTTGGTAATTGCGGCAGTTCCCTTCCAGGAGAAGGCGCGCGCTGAAATTCTCAAGGCAGGTATGCGATTCCTGGGATTGGCTCCGAAAACGTTGACCGATATCTATACGGACATCGCTACCATTGCCGGCACCGTGGGAGTTTCCAGTCGTGGAGAGGAAGTAATTCGGTCCATGCAACAGCACATCGAAGCTGTCCGAACGCGAACCGCGACGGCTAAAAGACCGAGAGTCTTCTGCGAGGAGTGAGGAAGCCGATCATCGCGTCGCAACCATGGGTAGCAGAGTTGATTTATGGGGCAGGAGGAGATTTCGCGGGAGCACCCGCTCGTCAGTACTCAAATGAAGAAGTTACCGCTCTCAATCCCGACGTCATCGTCGCCGCCTGGTGCGGAGCTGGGGATCGCGTTCCGTTGGAAAAAATCGTTGCCGATCGCGGATGGGAACTAACGTCAGCCGCGCTCTCAGGCCGCGTCTTCTGCATTCGTGACGAGTTTCTAAATACCCCTGCGCCCACGCTGCTGCAAGGCCTCGACGCCTTGGCTTGGGCGATTCATCCCGACGTGTTCCCACACACAAAAGGAATCTGGCAGATTACTGGCGTTCCCGGTCCATACGCTGAAAATCCGACATGCTAGGCTAAGATGGATGAATCCCGTGAGGACTCGACTGGAAGAAGTACGTTCGGAAATCTCCGCGTTGGCAGAATCTTCACCCACAGCCCACGATCTCATGCGGACCATGGTGAAGCTTCTGCATGACAAGATGCTCAAGTACAACTGGGTCGGCTTCTACATGCTGGAACCCGGCGCGAAGCCGCCGGTTCTGGTGCTGGGTGCCTTTGAAGGCGCGATGACCCCGCACACCCGTATCCCACTCAACCAGGGCATCTGCGGCGCAGCCGCTTCTAGCGGGCAGACTGTTGTCGTGGACGATGTCGCGAAAGATCCTCGCTATCTCGCCTGCTCGCTTGAAACCAAGTCTGAGATCGTGGTTCCAGTCTTTGCCCACGGCAAAGTCGTCGGAGAACTCGACATCGACAGCCACTTCCCCGCGGCGTTCACAACCGAACATCAGGAATTCGTGCAGCACTGCGCCACTCTCGTCGGAAAGAAACTGGAAGCAGCCAGGGCATGAGAGTCGAGAAGGGCCAGGTACGTGCGCCCGAGATAGGCCGCGCGTGGCTGAATTCCACTCCGTTGAGTTTTCGACAGTTGCGCGGGCGTGCCGTCCTGGTCGATTTTTGGGATTACACCTGTGTCAACTGCATCCGCACGCTGCCCTACGTGCAGGCGTGGCATGAGCGCTACCGCGACCAGGGACTCACAGTCATCGGCGTGCACACGCCGGAGTTTACCTTCGCCCAGTATGAGTCGAACGTGGAGCGCGGGATTCGCGAGTTCGGCCTGACTTACCCGATCGTCATCGACAGCAACCGTGAAATCTGGAAGGCCTTTGCCAACCGCTATTGGCCGACAAAGTATTTGCTCGACAAAGATGGATACCTGCGCTACGCACACTTCGGCGAGGGCGGTTACGGCGAATGTGAGCAGATCATTCAGGAACTATTGCGCGAGATTGATCCCGTCATCGAACTTCCGCCGATTATGGAGTCGGTGCGCGAGGAAGATCACGCGGGCGCTGTCTGCTATAGCGCTACCGGAGAGTTGTACCTGGGCCACCAGCGCGGACGAATTGGCAACGAAGGCGGCTTCAAGGAAGACCAAATCGCGGATTATTCGTTCAACGGGCCTCTCGACGAGAATTTCTTTTATGCGAATGGCCGCTGGGCTTCGACTGCGGAATACTTCGAGGCCGTCGAGGAAGGACCTCACAGTTTGCGTTTGAAATACGAAGCCTCCGCCGTAAACTTGGTCATGGCTAGCCCGCACGCATCCCACGCCGAGGTTGTGATGCTACAAGACGGCGAGTCTCTTACCAACAAGCTGGCCACCCGCGACACCCGCTTCCGCGGCTCAAAGGAGCGGCAGGAAAGCTACCTGGTAGTAGATTCCCCTCGCATGTACTTCCTGGTCGACAATCACGAGTTCGGACCACATGAACTGGAACTCCGGTGCTCCGCCGGCATTGCGGCATTCGCCTTCACCTTTACCAGTTGCGTCGATCCTGTGGCGAGCGCGCTGCAGGGCGCAGGTCTGGCTGAGTCATGAAACGTGTGGTGGCAGCTCTTATAACGCGCGACGGCAAACTGCTAGTATGCCAGCGAACACGGCATCAGACCATGCCCTTGAAATGGGAGTTCCCCGGCGGAAAGATCGAAGAAGGCGAGCAGCCGCGCGATGCGCTGCGCCGCGAACTCGATGAAGAATTGGGAATTCAGGCAACCATTGGAGACGAACTCGCGCGCATTCAGCACGAGTACCCCAACGGCGGCATGGTGGAGCTTCGTTTCTACATCGTTCGCGAGTACAAGGGTGAACTCGAGAACCGCATCTTCAAAGACATACAATGGGCCGTGCCGAAAGATCTGCCCAAGTTCGACTTCCTCGAAGCCGACCTCACGCTGGTCAAGGATTTAGCTTCAGGAAAACTGCTCTAACGAAAGAATTAGCCGCCTGCCCCTTTGACCGATGCAAACATCCATGCCAGCGAGAGCGCGACTACGATGATCGTCGTCGCCCAAGCAACAATATTGAACAACCGCGAATTTGTGTATTCGCCCATCAGCTCTTTCTTGTTAATCAAAATGAGCATGAAGATCAGCACGAATGGCAGTACAACTCCGTTGAGCACCTGGGACCAGATCACGATCTTGACTAACTGATCCGACGGAATCACCAGTACCAAAGCTCCTCCGGCAACGATGAGCAGCGTATAGAGCCAATAAAATATTGGCGCTTCTCCGAACTTCAAGCCGACGCCGGATTCGAATCCTAAACCTTCACATACCGTGTAAGCAGTCGATAATGGCAGAATCGATGCTGCAAATAGGGATGCATTGAACAGACCCACAGCGAAGAGAATATAGGCGTACTGGCCAGCAAGAGGCTTCAGCGCTGCGGCGGCATCGGCGGCGTAGCGGATCTCACGGAAGCCATGAACCCACAAAGTGGCCGCGCAGGCTACGATAATGAACCAGGCTACGACGTCCGTAAAAATGCAGCCGGTGACGACATCCAGCATCGACGCTTTGTACTGCCTGCGGGTGACTCCTTTTTCCACAATGGATGACTGCAGGTAGAACTGCATCCATGGGGCAATGGTAGTTCCGACTACTCCGATCACCATGAACAGGTATGCCTGGTCGCGAAAAGCGCGGATTTCGGGCGGCTTAGCCGTAGCGATGACCGCGTCCTTCCAAAAAGGATGAGCAAGAATTCCCGCGAAGATATAGGTCACATAAAAGAAGGAAGCTGCCAGGAAAACCTTTTCCACACTCTTGTATTGCCCCTTTACCACGATGAGCCAGACGATGACGGCGCAAACAGGAACGGTATAAATCCGGGGCAATCCGAACAATTCCAGGCTGGTAGCGATTCCAATAAATTCGCTCACCACATTTCCAAAATTGATAATCAGGATGCCGAGCATCATCAGAAACGTGATGCGGAGCCCGAACTCTTCGCGAATCAGATCGCTGAGCCCCTTACCGGTGACCGCTCCCATACGCGCGCACATCTCCTGGACCACGATCAGGGCGATCGTGATCGGGATCATGGTCCACAGTAGAAGATGTCCGAATTGCGCCCCGGCGGACGAATAGGTAAGGATGCCGCCGGCATCATTGTCGACGTTTGCGGTAATGAATCCCGGCCCGACCACGGCAAAGAACAGCAGGATCCGAATCTTCCAACGCCTCAGGAACTTCATGCGCACTTTTTGAAGACATAAAGGTGGAGCAATTTAGATGCAAGCGACGGGACAGGATAAACGTATGACGCACATCCGGCCAAATGAAAAGTGCGTCCGGAAAGGATTTTTCACGCGGAGAAGCCAACCTGCCAATGGAGAGTCAGCGAGCGACGGACTGCACCCACGCCGCAAACGCGTGCCAAGCCGCCGTCTTGCCGATCGGCAAACGAATCTGTTGGACAAGAATCAAAAAGGTTCCTGCACAGAGCGTAGCCCGGTGGAACTTGCGGGTAGACCACACATCATAGGCGGCCAACAGAAGCAGAAAGGCATACGAAGCGATAGCGGCGTGTGCGGCATTGTGGAAGAGCCAACGCAACGGAAAGCGGGCAATGGCAGCGATCAACACCCCCACGGTTGCGATGTAGATGATGCGCTTGTGAGCAGACGGATCGCGACGAGCCCGGAAGGCGAAGAAAATCAGGGTCCCGAAGATGACCATGTCGGTCATCGGGACGATGTAGAAGAAATAGGTGTCCAGCCCTGGAGGCGCAGTACCACGAGCCAGCCGGTCGGTGGCCGCCGTCCAGCCCACGACGACCATCAGGCAAGCCAAGAGAAAACCGGCAAGCCCCAATTTCCTGTGGATATCCACCCGCCCTGCCCACGCCAGCGAATTCTGCACAATGAGCAACAAAATCCAACAGGAAAAAACGGCTCCGTGAATGTGGATGATGCGGCTTGGAAGTGGCGCATGGAACACCCCAACCAGGTAATACGTCGGCCCGAAGCCGAGCAAGACACTCGCCAACATGAGCCAGGCGGTGCCCGAGAAGAAATAGTGATCGAATCGTCGCCCCGGCAGAGTTAACCCAAGCTTGCTAGATGGACGAGCATACGCGAGTGTTGTGCTCACAATTGCTCCTTAAGTTTTCGTTTAGGTCCGCACCGGGGAAGTGCTGTCATTATAGCCGGGACCGCCTCCTCGTGGTATCCGGCTTGAAGACTCCGGGCGAACGGTTACTGTCTTTAATTGCGGTTGAAGGGCTCTTCGCTGGTGAGATGTTCCTAAGACCTGACGCCGAAGATCCAAAACCGTTTCTTTACAACTTCCCCCGCAGCATGCTGATCACGTCGTCGGAGGTAATCGCGCCCGTGAGCTTGTTATGTTTATCCACGACCGGAAGCGTCTGCAGATTGTACTTGTCAAACAATTCCGCCACGTCCATTTCCGTGGCTTCTTGATGGGCCAACACGAGTGGTTCCTGCGCCAGCGAAAGCATGGGGTCTGAGGACTGGGCCAGGACGATCCTCGCAAGGGGGACAGCGGCAACCAGAGTCCCGTTGGAGTCGACCAGGTAGATGGTGCTGATGACTTCGACGCCCCCTTCGAATTCCCGCAACGAATCGATCGCGTTCTGCACGGTCGCATTAATCGGAAGTGCCAGGAACTCCGTGGTCATGCGTCCAGCAGCAGTCTCTTCCTTGTGCTCCAGCAGTTCGACGACGTCCTGCTGGGCTTCTGGCTCCATCTGGATCAGGATCTGCTCGGTTTGGTCTTCTGGCAGATCGGCCAGCAGGTCGGCGGCCGCATCCGGATCCATTTCTTCCACGATGCCGGCGGCTTTCCCCGAATCGAGCGATTCGACGATCGCCTTCTGCACCCTGGGTTCGACCTCTTCGAGTGCCTCGGCGGCTGTCTCTTCGTCCAAGGTTTGGAACACGGCCTGGCGCTCGTCGGGAGCCAGTTCCTCGACGATATCCGCGATGTCGGCGGGATGCAGTTTGGCCAAACCTTCGTGCGAAATCTTAAGCTTGACCCGGCGCGCCGGATCGGTCTCGATCAGATCGATGAAATTCCAGGGGATACTGCGGGGTGGGATTTTCCCTAGCAACACATGCAGAGCGGTTCTAGGCGTAACTCCGCGCAACAGGCGACGGACCGCACCACGGGCCCCCACATCGACGGAATGAACCCGCAAGACGGGATGTTTGGGATCTTTTTGCGAATCGAATTCAAGATCAACATCGTTGACGCGGACGACTTTCCTCCCGTTTACGTCGATGACCTGCTGATCGAGCAGGTCGCGCTCGAGCAGGAAGAGTCCCTCGGTTCCGTTGGTCAGGGACCATTCTCCGGCGGCCGTCGTGGCTCGCACTCCCCCCTCAATCGCGGAAACCGCCGTAAAAGGGAGTACTCGATTGCCGGTCTTGGTTTTGATGATGAGCGATGAAACCCGCGTCCGGTCCTCCTGGGGAGCAATCGCTACCTCGCGCACGCGTCCAGCCGCGCCCGACGGGTCATACACCCGGGCACCCAGCAAATCGCTCAGCGCAAGCGTCGTCATCGGCTAGAGAATAACCGAGTCGAGCGGAGTTCGGAACGAAATTTTCAGCCGGACCTGGCCGAATGGGCCCAAACGTCAGAGGTTCGCATCCAGCCTCTATAATGTAGCGTGCGCGTTATCTTCGACATCTTCGGCCAGACCCTGCAGACTCTCTGGGCGCACAAACTGCGTTCTTTCCTTACCATGTTCGGGATTGCCTGGGGCGTGGGTTCGCTGCTGCTGCTGGTAGGATTGGGCGAAGGATTCCGCTCCGGCAACCGGAAGCAGTTTGACTCGATTGGAGAGAATGTCCTGTTTATCTGGTCGGGTCGCGCTCCGGCGGTCCAAGGTAGCTTCACGGCATTGCGCCAATATTACTTGACCACCCGGGATTACGAAGACGTGCTCGCCGAATGTCCAAGCGTCGGAGGTGCGACTCCGGTCATTTCTCGCAATGACATTCGTGCCGTCAGCGACTACTTTCAGGCGGGCGGCCAGATCAATGGAGTGCGTCCCGACTTCAGCCGCATCCGCTACGTCCCCATCAATGGCGGGCGTTGGCTCAACGAGATGGATGAAATACAGACCCGTCGTGTCATCGTCCTGGGAGACGAAACGCGGCGAACGCTGTTCTCTGGCCGGCCCTCGATTGGAAGCACCATTCTCCTGAATGGCATGCGGTTTGAAGTGATCGGCACCCTGGAGCGCATCGGGCATGGCGACAACAATACGCAGAATCTCAAGAACTACATCCCGTTCAGTACGATGCACGAATATTTCCCGCCCCTGAATGCTGGGATCGATACGAATGTCATCTCGCAGATTAACTACCAGCCCAGATCGCGGGCTTTGCACGAAATGGCGAAACAAGAAGTACACAAAATCGTCGCCCGTAACCATGGCTTCGATCCCCGCAATCTCGATTCGTTCGACGAATGGGACACGGTAAAAACAGTCGACCAGATCGGAAAGATCTTCGACGCGATGAACATGTTCCTGGGCAGCGTGGGCCTGGTGACTCTCGCACTTGGAGCGATCGGGATCATCAACATCATGCTTGTCGCGGTGGCTGACCGCACGCGGGAGATCGGCCTGCGCAAGGCCGTCGGAGCCACGAATAGCAACATCATGTTCCAGTTTTTCGTAGAAGGCGCTTTTCTGACCATGCTTAGTGGCGGTTTCGGCATTGGCGGTGCAGCGGCGCTGATGGCGGCGCTCTCGAAAGTTAGCCTTGGAGATGGTTTTGATCCGCCCAAATTGGTCGCTTCGACTGCCGCATTGGCCGTGATCTCGCTCGGAGTGGCAGGCGTGGCAGCCGGACTCTACCCCGCCCGGCGCGCCGCGCTGCTCGAACCAGTAGAGGCGCTCCGCAAGGAATAACTATGCATCGCGATCTCCTCAAACAAGCCTATTCCGCCATGCGCCACGATCTTCGGCGTACCCTCCTGACCATGGCCGGAATGGCCTGGGGGATCGCAACCGTTGTGTTGCTCCTCTCTTATGGCAACGGATTCGGCAAGGCAATCGAGGTCATCTTCCAGAGCTTCGGGGCCACCGCCGTCGGCGTGTTTCCCGGTCGCACTTCGCAGCAGGCTGGCGGCAACAAGGCGGGCGTGCAGGTTCGCTTCACCAACGACGACATTGAACTGCTGCGCAACAATCTCCCGCTTTGCCGGCATGTAGTTCGCATGTCGCAGAAGGATTCGACGGTCCAAAACAACAACCGCTCGTTCACGTTTCCGGTAATGGGGCTTGATCCCTCAATCCAGAAGATCTGGAATCTGGATATCGCCCAAGGTCGCTTCCTTGACGACGCCGACAGCATGCAGCATGGCTTGGTCGCAGTCATCGCTTCGGAAGCGCGCGATAAACTTTTTTCGGGCATGCCCGCTATCGGGGAGAGGATCCGCATTGATGGCGTGACCTTCGAAGTCATTGGCATCGGCGCTCCCCGCATGCAGGAAGGCGACAACGACAACAACCGCGTTGTGTACATTCCCTACAGCTCGATGGATGTGCTCAAGGACAATCATTACCTCGACGGAATCTGGCTGGACTCCATCGGACTGGACCACGACAAGATGGACCGCACCATCCGTGAGACGCTGGCGACCGCTCATGGCTTCAGGCCCGATGACCATCGGGCCGTATTTGTCTTCGACGCTCAGAAGCAGCTTTCGCAATTCGGTATCATCACGCTGGCCCTGAAAGTCTTGCTGGCATTCATCGGAAGCGTGACCCTGGGGATTGGCGGCGTCGGGTTGATGAACATCATGCTGGTCTCGGTGACGCAGCGGACCCGCGAAATCGGTGTGGAAAAAGCGTTAGGCGCGCGGCGGCAGCATATTCTTGTTCAATTTCTGGCCGAGGCGATGGTCATTACTGCGGTTGGCGGATTTCTTGGGATTCTTCTCTCTTACGCCGTTTCGATCTTGGCCGGACGCATCACCTTCTACAGCGCGATGGCCAAGCATGCGGAGGCAGCCGATATTCGCCTGATCGTCTCGCCGATGATCCTTTTGGTTGCGACCAGTATTCTGGCGGTGGTGGGGGTAGTCAGCGGCATGGTGCCTGCGCTGCGTGCCGCGAATCTCGACCCCATCGAAGCGTTGCGGTACGAGTAGATTTCGTCACAGTGGACCATAGGAGCATCCCTCTGTGCTACTCTCTGCCCCCGATGGTGAAGTTTGCATGTTTGAAGACATCCTCTCCCGGCAACCGCCTCCGGCCGACCTCCGGCTAACGTACGGCTCGGACCCGAACCAGTTCATTGACTTGAGATTGCCCACAAGCAAAATCGGGTCCCACCCGCTCGTGATCAACATCCATGGCGGATTCTGGCGCGCGAAATACAATCTCGACCATGCCGGGCATCTTTGCGCGGCTCTTACCGCGAAGGGACTTGCCACTGCGAACCTCGAATATCGACGCGTCGGAAATGAAGGCGGCGCATGGCCCGGCACCTTCGAAGATGTCCGCTCCGCTTACCAGTTTCTTATCCAAAACGCGCAGAAGCACAATTGTGACCCCCAACAAATCGTGGTCATGGGACACTCCGCAGGAGGCCAGTTAGCACTCTGTCTCGCCGCCCACGAACCCCTGGTGATGACGGTGATTTCCCTCGCGGGAGTCGTGGACCTGCAACGCGCCTATCAACTTCATCTCAGCCATGATGCAGTGGTCGAGTTTCTTCGCGGCACACCTAGCGAAGTGCCGGACCATTATCGCGAAGCGGATCCCATGCAGTTCTCCATCGCTAAGGCGCGCCAATGGCTAATTCACGGCACCTCCGACGATGTCGTGCCACCCTCATTCAGCCGTGATTACGTCGCTCTGAAGCAACGGCGAAGCGGGAAGAAACCGGAAAACGCGCACTTGCTGGAGATTCCCGCGGCGGGTCATTTCGATCTGATCGATCCGACCAGCAAAGCCTGGAACAGGGTTGAGCAGATCGTGCTAGAAGCAACGGCGTAGGTGCGCCAGGGTTGCCCTGAATGTTGACACGCCTTTCCCGGGACCATACGATTTTCGGGTTCCAGGGGAATTCCAAAATGTTGACTCGTGTCCACCGGCTGTTCGCAGTTCTCGCCATTGCCGCAGCCATGCTGGCGGCGTCGTCCACGCCGCAGGCCGACCCCAACCGATACATCACCGATATCAAGGCGCTGGCTTCTCCGGAGATGGAAGGCCGCGGCGCCGGGACAAGGGGCCTGATTCGAGCCGAGCATCTCATCGAGAAGCGCTACAAGGAACTCCACATTGAACCTGCGGGGGTGAAGGAATACGCACAACCGTTCAGCGTCGTCACTGGTGCGAGACTGAAATCCGACAATCGCTGCGTAGTGCAAACAGCCGGCAAAAAACAAGAGCTCACAATCGAACAGGGCTTCGTTCCCTTCAGCTTCTCAGCTTCTGGGCAGGTGACCGCCCCAGTTGTGTTCGCCGGATACGGGGCAACTGCCGACGAGTTTCACTACGACGATTACGCAGACGTAGACGTCAAAGACAAAGTAGTCGTCGTCTTTCGGTACGAACCTTCTGGATTCGGCGAAAAGAGTGCCCATCATGGACTGACGCAGCATTCGCAGCTCATCACGAAGGCGATCAACGCGCGCGATCACGGCGCGAAAGCTCTGGTCGTTATTACCGGCAAGTTGGGCGATGGTGAAGAGGATGTGTTGACTCGCTTCGGTAGCGTGAGTGGGCCAGAAAATGTCGGCATTGTGATGGTGCAGGTGAAGAATGCAATAGCCGACGAATGGTTTCAATCTGCCGGAAAGTCACTGAAAGATATCCAGGAGCAGATCAACTCCAGCACCAAGCCAGCCTCCTTTGATTTCCCGGAGACGCTCCATGTTTCGTTGAACATCGACATTGAAACCATGAGGGCGACCGTGAACAACGTGCTCGCCTGGCTGCCGGGGCAGACCGACGAGTACGTCATCATCGGCGCGCACTACGACCATCTCGGTCGCGGCAATTTCGACTCACTCGCGCCGTCACAGATCGGGCAAATTCACCCCGGAGCCGATGACAACGCCAGTGGCACCGCGGGAGTCCTGGAACTGGCGCGCCTGCTTGCTCCTGAGCGTGGGAAGCTGAAGCGCAGCATCCTGTTCATGGACTTCGCCGGCGAGGAACTCGGTTTGCTGGGCTCCGCTGAGTGGGTGAAGGAGCCGACCCGCCCGCTCGCCAAAGCCGTGGCCATGATCAACATGGACATGATCGGCCGGATCAAAGACGACAAAGTCTATATCGGGGGCGTCGGCACCGGATCGACATTTAAGGCCGTCCTCGATCAGGCCCAGAAGGAAGCGCCGTTCAAGATTGAATATTCCGCGGGAGGCTACTCCTCCAGCGATCACACTTCTTTCGTCACTAAGAAGATTCCGGTGCTGTTCTTCTTTTCAGGCCTGCATTCGGACTATCACAAACCTTCTGACACCTGGGACAAGATTAATGGCGCCTCAGCAGCGCGCCTCCTCGACATGGTCGAGAGCGTCGCTTTGCAATTGGCAAACACTGACCAGCCGCCTGCGTTCCAGGTCGTAGCCGAAGAGAAACCGCTCGGCGGAAGCGGCGGCGGATACGGCCCATATTTCGGTTCGGTCCCCGATTTCGGGCAGGTGGAAAATGGTGTGAAGTTTTCCGACGTCCGGCCGAATTCGCCCGCGGCCAAGGCTGGGCTGAAGGCAGGAGACATCCTGGTGCAGTTCGGCGACAAACCGATCAAGAATCTGTATGACTTCACTGACGCCCTTCGACGCAGCAAAGTCGGAGATGTCGTCGAAGTAAAAGTGTTGCGAGATGGCCAGCCAGTGACCGCGAGCGTCAAGCTGGAGCAACGAAAGTAGCACGTTGAGCACCTTTTCATTCTGAGCGGCGTTCAGTGCCGCGAAGGACGTATGAAGTCGTGCCAAGAGGCACGACTTCACCGGGCTCTCGATTCACTCGAATAACAAGATTGGTCTAATCCGCGTTGATCCGCGCAAATCCGTGGCCAAGAAGCTCCCGCCCACAGCCAATCCCTTATAATCGTCCGTCACCCTGAGAGGAATCCCTTGCCCTTTGACGACCTACGCCAGTGGATCGCAGCTCTCGACCGCGCCGGCGAATTGAAGCGCATCCAGATCGAAGCCGACCCTATCCTGGAGATCTCAGAAATTACTGACCGCGTCTCCAAAAGCCGCGACGCCAAGGGGAAGCCCGGTGGTCCCGCCTTGCTGTTCCAAAATGTCAAAGGACACCCCGGCTCTCAATTGCTGATCAACCAGTTCGGCTCGGATGCACGCATGAAGATGTCGGTCGGCGTGACCTCCTACGATGAAATCGCGGCCCGCATCCGCATGTTCATGGATATGAAATCTCCCCAGGGATTCCTCGATAAGTTGAAAATGCTCCCGCTGCTGACCGAGGCAGGAAAGTTTTTCCCGCGCACGGTGCCTACGGGCTCCTGCAAGGAAGTCATTAAGCGCGATAACTTTTCGCTCCTCGACTTCCCCATCCTTCAGTGCTGGCCGAAAGACGGTGGTCGCTTCATTACCCTGCCCTGCGTCACTACGCGCGACCCCAAGTCCGGAAAGCGCAATCTCGGCATGTACCGCATGCAGGTGTACGACCAGCGCACCACGGGTATGCATTGGCAGCGCCAAAAAAACGCCGCCGAACACGCCCGCGAACGAATGCGCGCCGCGATGTCGGACCATGTAGCGAGAGCCGCCTCGGCTGTCGAGCCAGGGCGAAGCCCGGCCGCCCCGGGCACGGACGCTTCGCGCGCGGCAGTCGACATCATGGCGAGAAGTTCAGGCGGCAGTGTTCTTGCGGAGGGCGACCGTCCCTCCGGCAGAATGGAAGTCGCAGTCGCCATTGGTACCGATCCTGTGGTTACGTTCGCCTCGATTGTTCCTGCCCCGCCCGAGATCGAGGAGTATCTCGTCGCCGGTTTCCTCCGCGGAGCCCCGGTCGATCTGGTCAAATGCGAGACTGTCGATCTCGACGTCCCCGCGACCAGTGAGATCGTCCTCGAGGGCTACATCAATCTCGACGAACTTCGCAGCGAGGGCCCATTCGGCGATCACACTGGCTTCTACTCGCTCGAAGACCTCTACCCCGTCTTCCACGTCACCTGCATCACACACCGCAAGGAACCCATCTATGCCGCAACCATCGTCGGCAAACCGCCACAGGAAGACGCGTACATGGGCAAAGCCGTCGAGCGCATCTTCCTGCCATTGATGAAACTCACCATTCCTGAACTGGTCGACATCAACATGCCGGTCGAAGGCGTGTTCCACAACCTGATGATCGTGTCGATCAAGAAATCCTATCCCGGTCAAGCGCGCAAAGTCATGAATGCCGTCTGGTCGCTCGGCCAGGCGATGTTCACGAAATGCATCATCGTCGTCGACGAAGACGTGGACGTGCAGGACTTGCCCGATGTCACGCTCAAGGTCCTTAATCACATCGACCCGGAGCGCGACATTCAATTCACGCTGGGCCCGGTCGACTCTCTCGACCACGCCAGCCGCCTTCCGGACTTCGGATCTAAGATGGGTATTGACGCCACGCGCAAGTGGGCGAGCGAGGGCTTCACTCGCCTCTGGCCTGATGAGATTGTGATGGACGCAAAGACGAAAGCTTGGGTCGATAGCAAGTGGAAGGCATTAGCGAAAGAGTTGGGGCTGGGATAGCTTTCCTAGTTCTCAACCTTGATCTTCGCCAAGGTCTTCACCGGGACCAGATCCTCGGGCTTACTCACCTCGATCCGAACGGGTGTTCCCTCGCCATAGCTTTTTGCTTCAGCAATCATCTTCAATACATACACCGGAAGGTTGCTTTTCCGGGCAACCGCAATTGCCTTGTCACCCAGGACAAAGGACGCCATGAACGATCCGGAACCCGGGCCGAGGTAGACAATGTTGCGCCTCTTCATTTGCAGGCAAAATGACCAGCCGTATTTCAACCCCGACGAATTCCACTCTTCGCCATCGAGTTTTTGTTCCTGTTTCAGTTCGGCGACGAGCTGTTTCCATAGAACCCAACTGTTTCCCAAGGCAGACTCGACCGCTTTCTGGGTGGGCTGCTCCGCTTGCCCGGCGAACGCGTTTTGAGAAATTGCGCCACTCTGTTTTTTCGCTTTGACCATCGTTTTCACCGCCATTCACCTAACGTTCTCAGTCCCCAACTCGCGGCGACTCCGAATAGTGCCAGAAAAGCAATCCCGACCGCTCGATCCGGAACTGCGCTTTTGCTCCAGGCCTGGAGCACGGCGATAAATCAAACGAAGAACCATCCGATCGCGCCGACCGCAACAATTTTTAGAAACATGGGCACTCCTAAGGCCCTCAAGAAACCAAGTGGACGTTTCTATCTTGCTCAATTGCTTCTGGGTGTGCGGTGACACGAATCACGGTAGAAGCGTTGTTCCCGCCCTTTTCCGGACACTACTTGGAATGACTCCCCGATTTTGCGGATTCGAACCCAGCGCACTGCAGCACCGGCAGTCGCGGATACTTAGGAAAACTCGGATCCGTCGCGGATCGTTGGCACATGTAGAAGACCGAACCTCGATCCGATTCCATCGGCCGTACAAATTGGCAGTCGGCACACAGGCCGACCCGAGTCATGGGCTGTTCTCTCTCGTCTAGACTCACGATCTCAGGATACAAGGTCGACCTGTGGGCGGGGGACCTGCGGACACGCGGGGCGGTATCTACGCAGTAATGCACGCAACGACCATCGGATTGCCTTCTGTGAACCTGAAGAAAAATTCATCGAATTTTGAAGGCCCCTGCACCAACTTTCCTTGAATCTTCCCCACGTGGTTTGTTATAAGGCCTCCATCCGCGGAGGATACTACCGTGCATCGATTTCACTCGCGACTGTTCGTGTGTCCGTTGAATTCTCTTTGCGCAGTTCTTGCCATCTGCCTGAACCTCACCCTGCTGAGCGTGTTCTGTTCCGCCCAGCAGACCTTAGGCTCCATGAATGGCACCGTAACGGACAGCAGCGGCGCGGTGGTGCAAGCAGCGTCGGTAAAAGCGCGGGCGGTCGCGACGAACCTGACTGTGACTGCGCAGACGAAACACGACGGCTCTTTCGCCTTCGCGGATCTTCCCATCGGCACCTACGAGGTCACCTTTGCCAAAGAAGGATTTGAGACCTCCGTGTACCCGCAGATAATCGTGCAAGGCAGCCTGACGAGCACAGTCAATGCAAAGCTGAATCCCGGTGCCGTCACCACCTCTGTCACCGTAAACGCCACACCGCTCCTGAACGAAACCGACACCACCAACGGTTATACGATGGGCGCGCAACAGATCGAGGAAGTCCCACTTGGAACGGGGAGCTTCACCCAACTCGCGATATTGGCTCCTGGGGTGAACGCGGATTTCCTATCTGGCTCCGGCTCGAACGAAGGGCTGGGCAATCAAGGGATCGTAGCCAATGGCCAGCGCGATACCAGCAACCTGTTCACGTTCAATGGCGTGAACGCGAACAATCTATTCAACGGAAATTCCACAAGTAACATCTCTGAGAGCCGCTTCACCCTGAACACCGGCGAAATTTTTGGAGTGGGCGGCCAGGTGCAGACGAACAGCAGTGTGTTCGATGCGATTGGCCAAGCCCTGCCGACGCCACCGGTGGAGACGATTCAGGAGGTCCACGTCAGCACATCGATGTACTCAGCCTCCATGGGTTCGGCCAGCGGCGCACACGTGGAAACAACGACGAAGTCGGGGTCGAACGCCCTCCATGGCCAGCTCTACGAGTATTTCCAGAACAACGCCTTCGATGCCGCCCCGACCTTCCTGACGCAGAATCCGTTCTTCTCCGGCGCACCTCCGCTTCACCGCAACGTCTTTGGCGTCACGCTCGGCGGGCCTATCAAGAAGGACAAGATGTTTTTCTTTGGCTCATATCAAGGCCAGCGAATCAGCGATGCTCTCAGCGGCGCATTCAATGGAGTTCCGACACTTCCGGGCCTGACGGACTCCAATCGCGCCGATCAGACAGCGCTGGTGAACCTGGTAAATACCAATGACCAATGCACGACTTCGGGCCCGGCATGCATCACCGCCGGTCAATTGGATCCCGTCGCTCTGTCGCTTCTGCAAGCCAAGACGGCGGACGGAACGTTCATCATCCCTTCTGAAAATGCCGCGAACCCTGAGAGCGGCTCGCAGCCATTCAACTCGTTCATCAAAGGCCCACCGAGCCAATTCAACGCGAACCAGGCGAATGCGAATATCGATTACAACTTCAGCGACAAGCAACGCTTTGCGGCCAAGTACTACTTCCAAAGCGATCCGACCAATATTCCGTTTGCGGTCAGCCAGGTCGACGGGTTCCCGCAGACCATGCGCGCCGGCAGTCAACTGCTTTCTCTGGATCTCACCAGTGTCTTAACGCCCAACGCGACCTGGGAAAACCGGTATGGATTCATTCGGGAAGTTGCAAACGCTACCACGGCGCAGTCTCTGACGCCTTCCACTTCGGGGATGAGCCTCTTCGGAAGCACACGCTTCCCCGGCATCACCATCGCCAACGCGGACGCGGGGGCCCCGGTCAGCGGCGGCGGCGTTGTCGCTCCATTCCGCGGCAACCAGATGAGCATTGGTCCCTCGACAAACTTCGCCAACGCAGGAATTTTTCAAAACCAGCATGAGTTTTCCTCCGACTATCACTGGGTTCACGGCCGCCACTCGATGGCTTTTGGCGGCCTCTTCGATTATGCCCAGTTGAACGTCGAGAATCGCGAAAACCAGGTGGCTCTGCTCAGCTTCAATACCTTCGCGGACTTCATCACTGGGACGTTAGGACAGAATCGCAGCGGAGGTCAGTTCCTGAACGGCGAAACCAATCGCCACTTCCGATCGCGCTCGGCTGGGCTCTACGCTCAAGACGACATCAAGCTCCGGCCGAATCTCACCCTCAACCTGGGGATTCGCTGGGATTGGGATGGGCCCCTCTACGAGTTGAACGGGCTTATGACGAATTTCTATCCAGCAGACTACAAATATGATCTGGCTACGGATTCGTTTGGAACGCTTGCCAACGGACAGCCGGGAATTGGCCTTGTGGTTGCAGGAAACAATAAGGCGTTTGGCTTTAAGGGTGTCAGCAACTCGACTTTGACAGGACGCCAATGGATGTTTGCACCGCGCTTCGGATTCGCATGGAGCCCATCGCGCTTCAAGAACCTTGTGGTTCGTGGCGGTTTTGGAGTCTTCGCCGATCGAGGCGAATACTTCACCGAGCTTTCCGCCAGCGCAGGGCTGGGCATCAGCGGCCCGTTCAGCGTGACCACCCAGCAGCCCTTCACCGTCCCCGTCAATGCGAACACTTGCACGGGCTGTCTCAACGCACCCTTCGGCACGGGCTCTCTCACGCCTCCGCCAAGCAATCTCAGCGAGTTGGCAGGCCTGGTTTACAACCAGTCGCAACTGAGCGGTTGCGCTGAACCGGTAACGCCCACCTGCACCCCTACGGGTTTCCCCAATTCCGACTTTTTATTCGGAGGTTACGATCCTACAAACAAGCTGCCCTACTCGGAAAACTGGAGTCTGGATCTGCAGTGGCAGCCGAAGAACAATCTGGTGCTGACGATGGCTTACATCGGAAATCACGGTGTACATCAGCCCATCCCCATCCCGTTCAACGAGCCTGGCGTTGCGACTCCTACGAACCCGATCAACGGGCAGATTTACAGCTACGGCTTCCAGGGCGCCGATACTTCCTCACCTGGCTGTGGTTTCTTTAATCCCAATCCTCCATGCCCGCTCCTGACCGAACAGGTGCAGACCACGATCGGAGCATTTTCAGGATCCGACGGAAACACGGCTCTGCGCACGCCCTACATCGGGTTCAATCCCAACGCGGACTTCTGGAGGGCCGAGGGCATCTCCACTTACAACGCTTTGCAGTTGCAGGCAACGAAGAGGATGTCCCATGGCTTTATGGTGAACGCCTCCTATACTTATTCGCATTCGCTCGATGAAGGCAGCGGGCTGGGTGCGGGGCTCTTCTTCAATGGAAACGATCCGCTAAAACCGAGGACCGCTTATGGCTCGTCAGATTTCGACCGTACGCATGTGTTAACCGTCAGCTATGTGTATCAACTGCCGACGATGAAGAATGCTTCAAAGTTCCTCAAAGCGGTGGCGAATGGCTGGGCTGTGCAGGGAGTCACCGTGGCACAGAGTGGGCAGCCGTTCAGCGTCATTGATTTTTCAGGAACCGCTGCCAGCATCTTCTTCAGCGCTGACGATTTCATCACCAATCCAATTCTTCCGCTCGCCACGGGAATCACGCCGAAGCAGGCCACCCAGGGCGGAACGGACAAGTCCTTCACCTCGGGCCCCCTCGCCGGAATCAGGGTTCCGTACATCAATCCCAACTCCTTCTCCATCCCTTACCTTGCTCCAGGTCAAAGTGGCGTTCCCCCTTGTGGTCCGACCCTGGGCGGCGGGACGGCTTGTGATACAAGCGAAACCGGATACGGAGGCAATGGCCGCAATCTCTTTCGATCGCCATTCCAGACACGCTTTGATTTTTCGATCTTGAAAGCTTTCACTTTGAGCGAGCGCGTCGCGTTGAAACTGGAAGCCGATGCTTTCAACCTCTTCAACCATCCCAGCTTCGATGCCCCAAACGGCAATTTTGCGCTGAATGGCTGCTTCAACCCATATCCTTGTTTTCCTAGCGACATGACCCAGATCTTGGCACCTGGCTCGCCGAATTCGGCCAACTATGGCGTAATCCGGCAGACGGTCGGCAGCAACCGCTTCCTGCAACTCTCGATGCATCTGACGTTCTGAGCCGCGCAGCCGAGTTCAAGGGCGTTCAGCGGGGGCGTCGGTGAGGTTCATGTGGGGATAGCCGCCATCGGCTGTCCGTCGAGCGCAACTCGACCCCTTTTCATCCCCATTTGGCGCGTTCAAGCACGACGTTCCGCATCTCTTTCGGTATACTGACAATGACATGCCGGTTCTGAAAAACATTGCCGCGATCGCCAAAGGCATGAGCATCACTTTCTCGGAGATGTTCCGGCCCACGATCGTCGAGAATTATCCCGATGGGAAGGGCCCGCTGCGAGGTGCCCGCATTGAAGCCCGTTTCCGGGGCGCGCACGTGCTGCAGCGCGACGAAAGCGGCCTGGAAAAGTGCGTTGCTTGCTTCCTCTGTGCCGCGGCTTGTCCTTCGAACTGCATTTATATCGAAGCCGCCGAGAACACGGCGGAGAACCGCGTTAGCGGCGCAGAGCGTTACGCCAAGGTCTATAACATCGATTACAATCGTTGCATTTTTTGCGGATACTGTGTCGAGGCCTGTCCGACCGACGCCATCACGCACGGCCATGGATTCGAACTGGCAAGCTTCAACGCTACCAATCTCGTGATGCGCAAGGAGCAAATGCTGGCCCCCCGGCCAGCACACATGGGAGCCAACATCGTATTCAATCAGGCCGACGTGAATGGTGGGGCGCCGGCAGAAATGGTGCCGGGAAGCTAACCTTCCAGACGATTTTCGCAATCGACTCACGCCGGTCCATTTGCGACCGGCGTTCGTGCATAAGAACAGTCGGTGGCCGTTTGTCGTTGGTCGTTCGCCAGTCAGGAACGATCCCGAACGCCGATTCCGAAGAGCTAACGACGAACGACCAGCGACGAGCGACGATTTTCTATGGCTGACTTCTTACAAACTGTGCAGGAACGCGTCGTCATCTACGACGGCGCGATGGGCACCAACATCCACAAGCGCAATCCCACTCTGGACGATTACTGGGGCAGAGAGAACTGCAACGAAGTGCTGGTGCTGAGCCGTCCCGACATCATTCGCGACATCCATGCGGACTTTTTCCGTGTGGGCTGCGACGTCGTCGAGACCGATACATTTCAAGGATCCCGGGTCGCCCTCGCAGAGTTTAATCTAGGCGACCGCGTTCACGAGATCAATGTGAAGGGCGCGCAACTCGCCAAAGAGATAGCGCGGCAATTCTCGACAAAGGATCGGCCACGGTTTGTCGCCGGATCGATGGGTCCGACCACGAAACTGCCTTCTCTCGGCCACATTGGCTTCGACGCCATGGTCGCAGCATACGAAGAGCAAGCATTGGCACTTATCGAAGGTGGGGTCGATATCCTGCTGATCGAGACTGCGCAGGATTTGTTGCAAGTTAAGATCGCTACTATCGGTGTCCTCGAGGCCATGCAGAAATCGGGCAAGCGATTGCCCTTACAGGTTCAAGTCACGCTTCAGGACGAAAGAGGAGCAATGCTGCTGGGCACGGAAATCGGTGCCGCGCTGACTGCTCTAGAGCCTTTCGACATCGATGCTATTGGAATTAACTGCGCAACCGGCCCAAAGGAAATGAACGATTCGGTGCGCTATCTGGGGCTGAATTCGACAAAGCATATTTCCGTGCTGCCTAACGCGGGTCTGCCCCAGAACGTCGGCGGCCTGGCGGTCTACAATCTCTCTCCGCAGGAACTAGCCGACTATCACAAGCATTTCGTCCAGGACTATGGAGTCCGCATCGTCGGCGGCTGCTGCGGCACCACTCCTGAACACCTAAAAGCCGTGGTGGACGCGGTTTCCGGCGTCGAGCCAGGCAAGCGCGAGGTCAAACGCGTCGGTGCGGCCTCCAGCGCTTACACCAGCGTTCCTCTAGACCTGGAGCCCAAGCCGCTTATCGTCGCCGAGGAGATGAACACGACCACGCGGGTCGATCATTTCCGCAAGCTCGTTCAGGGCAAGAAATATGATGAGATCCTGGCGCTTGCCAAGAAGTTGGTCAACGAAGGCTCACACATGCTCGACTTGTGCTGCGCCATCGTCGGCGAAGATGAGAAGGGGTACATCACTTCAATCCTCGAAAAGATCGCCACGCGGGTGCCCGCGCCGATCCTGGTCGATTCCACCGAGGCTGACGTTGTTGAGGAGGCTCTGAAGCGCATCCCTGGACGTGCCATCATCAACTCCATCAATCTCGAAGATGGCGAGAAGCGCACTTCGAAAGTCTTGCCGATGGCGAAACGTTACGGTGCCGCTGTCATTGCGTTGACGATCGACGAAGATGGCATGGCGCTGACGGCCGACAAGAAAGTCGCGATCGCGCGCCGTATCCATGACCTTGCGACGCAGAAGTACGGCCTCGACTCGACAGATCTGATTTTCGACGCACTGACATTGCCCATCTCCACCGGGCAGGAAGAGTACCGAACCGCCGGAATCGAAACGTTGAAAGCTGTCGAGCGAATCAAGAAGGAATTACCTCAGGTCAAAACGATTCTGGGCGTAAGCAATATCTCTTTCGGACTCGACGCTTATCCGCGCCGCGTTTTGAACTCTGTCTTCATGCACGAGGCTGTCAACCATGGCCTCGACATGGCCATCGTTAACTACACCAAGATTTATCCGCTGTATAAGATCCCGCATGAGGAAGTGGAACTCGCTCACAAGCTGATCTACCGCGACGAATCGGGCGGGGATCCCTTGCAGGTTTACATGGCCCACTTCGCCGGCATGAAAGGCAAGCCTTCGGCCTCGACCACGGCCCACGTCGACACGCTCTCGGTGGAAGACAAATTGAAGTTCGCCATCATCAACGGGGAGAAATCCGTCGGAGAGGGCGAGCACAAGAAATCGCTCGAGACCTTGCTTGAAGATGCCCTTGCCAGCTATTCCCCGCTCGAACTAATAAACACCGTCCTGCTCGACGGCATGAAGACGGTGGGTGACCTGTTTGGCGCCCGCAAAATGCAGCTGCCTTCGGTGCTCGACTCCGCCGGAGTCATGAAGCAGGCCGTCGCTTATCTCGAGCCCAAGATGGAGAAGAAATCCGGATCGCAGAAGGGCACGATCGTACTCGCGACCGTGAAGGGGGATGTGCATGACATTGGCAAGAACCTGGTCGACATCATCCTCTCGAACAATGGATTCAAGGTCGTCAACCTCGGAATCAAGCAGCCGGGCGACTCGATTATCCGGGCCGCACAAGAGCATCAGGCGGACGCGATCGGCCTGAGCGGCCTCCTGGTGAAGTCAACGCTTGAGATGAAGTACGTCATCCAGGATCTGGAGCGCCAGAAACTGGCGTTCCCTGTCATTTGTGGCGGGGCAGCACTCACCCGCAAATACGTGGAAGACGACCTCCGCCGCGAATACGCGAACGGCGTCTTCTATGCCGACGATGCCTTTGCAGGCCTGCACATCATGGAGGACCTGGCGACTGCCGACGGGGCACGAGCTACACGCATCGCGGAAGGCCGCACCGTCAAGGAATACGCGAAGGCCGCGGCTGTCGACGAAGAAACCGGCCCGGTCTACGCCGAGCGCAGCCCGGTCGTAACCGACGCACCGAATATTCCCACGCCTCCGTTCTGGGGCGTGCGCGTCAAGAAAGACTACAGCCTGCGCGATCTTTTCAATTACATCAACGAGACCGCGCTCTTCAAGAATCAGTGGCAGCTCAAAACCGCGTCGCAAGCGGATTACTTGCGGCTGGTCGAAGAAAAATTCCGCCCCATCCTGCGAAAGCTCGAGGACGAGGTCTTCGAGTCCGGCCTGTTCGCGCCCGCCGTGGTGTACGGATACTTCCCAGCCCAGGGCGACGGCAACGATGTGGTCGTGTACGAGCCGCCCAAGACACAGGCCGCGCGTCCTTGCGGCACCCGCTGGGAAGAAGGGCTTCCTGAACTCCTGCGTTTCACCTTCCCGCGTCAAAGAGAAGGACGCCGCCTTTCCATTGCTGACTTCTTCGCGCCGAAGTCCTCCGGCAAGATGGACGTGCTCGGAGTCTCCCTCGTTACCATCGGCCCCGCGGCCAGCGTAGAAACGCAGCGACTCTTCGAAGGTGGCGAATACACCAAATATCTATACCTGCACGGTCTGAGCGTCGAAACCGCCGAGGCCCTTGCTGAATTCCATCACAAGAAGATGCGCGAGGAATTGAGCATCGGTGGAGAAGACGCCCCGGAAATCCGCGATCTCTTCCACCAGAAGTATCGCGGGTCCCGCTACTCCTTTGGATATCCGGCTTGCCCGAGCCTGGAAGACCAGACCAAGCTCTTCACACTCCTGAAGCCCGAGGAGAACGTTGGCGTGCGGCTTACCTCAGGATTCCTGCTTGAACCCGAGCAGAGTACTTCGGCAATCGTCGTGCATCACCCGAGCGCAAAGTACTTCGTGGTCTAGTCTGAGCGTCGGATTACTTGGGCGAGACAGCAATTGTTGCGGGACTTGAAGCGGCGCGTCGGGATCGCTGCCACCCATCTACTTTTCTCGTCAAGTAATTCCAAATTACAACGGGCGTTAGAAGAATCAGAGCGACTGCTATGTTTGTACCTATACCCAGTTTCGCACCGGTGCCGGGTCCCGGAGTCGTGGACCCAATATAGACAAAAAGTCCCCATACAAGAACAAGGAAGTAAAAGATCCAGTGCATTAAAGCCGAAACAATCCCGGTCGAACGATAAAGCAGCAGATATTTCCCCAGCACTTCCACGAGATGGGAGTTTTGCGTTAAAACTTCGGGCTCTGTGAGCAAGTGCGACAGCTTCTCGAGAACCTGGTTCAATTGGTTTCCAACCACCGCCTGTGCGCTTGTGACTTTGGGCAGGGGATCGGTTGCGTTGGACAGCGTCGCGCGAATTTTCAGCAGTCTCTCCGCCTCCAGGCACAAGGCCGCTTGTCTATCCGGTGTGTTGCCGTGCTGATACCAGTTCTTTCCTAACCTGTAAACATATCCGCTCGCGTAAGCAAGGCATAAGTACACGAGATCGTAAAAGTGCTTTTCCATCTCCTTCGGAAAATCTTGCTTAGTTGAGCGGAGTGCATCCAACACTGGGTTCAGTGCGAGCATAGAAACCTCCTGCGGACATCGGTCCATAAATTTGCTGATGATAGTCACGATTCGGCAACAAAGTCACCTGGATTGTTCTGGACGTGCGGCTAGCTAGAACCCCGCCTGAAGCCGCAGTGAATAACTCCGCGGTGGCGCAATCGCATTGCCTGAGAACAATCCGCCGAAGTTGATCACGTTCAGCCGGTTGTTCAAATCGGTGATGTCTGTCTGGAGGTTCATCGTAAAGTGATCGCTCTTGTGCAACTCAACGCCAACAGATGCGCCGATATCCAGTGACGGCCGAACCCGCCCGTGTGCAAAATCGACACGGTCGACCACGGCTTGTCCGTATTGCGCAACCGCCTGCTGATAGGAACTCGTGAATGCGCCCAGCACAAACGGCAGACCGCTACCGTATTCAGCCGACCCCGCGACCCACACTCGAGGTAATACTTGGTAGCGCACGCTGGCACGCATGGTATGGCGCTGATCCTGCGAGTCAGGAAAATGCCCGCTCAACGTGCTTTCGGCACTAGCCACGTCGTCTCCAAGAAAAAGACCACCGGTGACGGGGAACCAGACGTTGCCAACCATGTAGGAATAACTGGCATATCCGGAAAAGCGCCCCCATTTCGGGATCTCAATCTTTCCTTCTGCTCCATAGATCACTGCCTTGTTGAATGCAATCGGAAAGCTGACGGCCGTGTTCAGAATCTGATCGTCATCCGCGAAATTGTTCGCATATCGCCTGTAATAGTTAACATCAAGGCGAGCCTGATCAAGCAGGGACTTGCTTCCACCGATCTCGAAGTAGTTTCCATGCGAGGGCTCTACCGGTAACCGCAAGACGCTGGGATTGAGTGACACCACCTGCGCCGAACTCGACAGCAAGATGTTCTCCGCCGAAGGCGTCTGGAACACGCGGTCATACGAGGCATGCATTACGAGACCTGCAGCCGGAAAGTATCGCGCGACTGACAATCGCGGGCTGACGGCGTTCTGATTGACCAGGAGCTGGTAGTGGTCCCAGCGCAAGCCTGCGCTCACGGTCCAGTTACCGAGACGAATCAAATCCTGCACGTAGGCCGACTGCTCGAGATCAGGGCGAGCGTTCGCAAAGGTGAACGACGCAGGCGTCGCGGGGTCGAATCTTGTCGGGTCAGTGATGACATCGCGGAATTTCTCATGCAGAAAAAGCGCGTCCGATTCAAACCCTACCTTCCACTCCTGCCGCCCCTGGTGTACCGACAGAGAGCTATTGAAGTAACTCTCCCGGAAACTGTTATTCAGGAATGCGATAACTGGCGTTGATTCGGGATTCGAGGCGAGATCGCTGGAATTATCGCGTATCATCCCGCGCACTGCTCCCAGCGCGTTCGACGAAAACAGGTGCTGATAAGACGCAATCCCGATCGTTTCGAAGTTGTCGCCATCCTGCCGCTGGCCCGCCGCCTGCTGCACTTGTTCGTTGGGAATCTGAAACCGCGAAAGAGCGTGCCGTAGGATCAACCCGAGCCGATCATGCTCGCCGAGATCGCGCTCGTATTGCAAACCGAAATCACCTGTGGTCCCCCGGTTGGTGAAGTTCTGAGGAACAATAGGATTGAGATAGTGACTCGTCATACTTCCGGAGCCGCTTCCTCCTATCGTGTTCTTTTTCCAGGCGTATTGCGCCTGGCCCGATGCCCCAGCGGTATCGAAGCTGCCGCCAGAAATATCCAACTGTCCATGCATTCCCGGCTTAGCTTCTTTTAGTGTGTTCACCTCGATGATCCCGCCCATCTTGCGTCCAAATTCTGCCGGAATTCCCGCGGTGTACACACTCAGGGAATCCACGTCATCGGCATCGATCTCGGGACCCATTCCCGGCGACCGGTTGTCCGTCAGCGGGACTCCGTCGACCACAAATTGCGTCTGGTACTCTGCCCCGCGCGGATGCAGCACCGCGTTTCCCTCATAAAGCCATCCCGGCTGCGAGTTCACCAGGTCTTGCAGCGAGCGTCCAGGCAGCGAGCTTGTACGCGTCTCGATTGTTCCCGAACCAATCTGGTTGGCGGAATTCGTCCGGTGAGGGTCCAGCAGCGTCGGTGAGGCTTCGACCGTAACCGTTTCGCTAACAGACGGAAGCGTCAGCGTAATGGAATACTGAACAGGAATAGCTGAGCGGACTTCGATTTGAGCCGAGGCAGGGGCGAATCCCGCCTGTTGAACCCGGGCCCGGTACACCCCGAAGCGCAACCGCTTGGCAACAAGAGCGCCCGAGTCGTCAGTCTCCAAATTGTCGTGGAAGTCGTTAGCCTCGCATACCAGTTCGACGACCGTCCTGACCCCGGCGCCGTGTGGATCCCGCACTTTCAGATGCAATTCTCCGGAGTCGCTCTGGGCCAAAGCAGGTAGAGCCAACAGTAGAACTGCGAGATTTGGCGTCAGGCGCACAAGGGCGGGGCCTTCATGATAGCAGCCGTAAGAAGCGCTCATTGCTTTACGACTGGCAGACCTACGCGCCCAGTGCCAGCACTTTTTACAAATTGCAAACATTCTGATGACAAAAACCGCAAGCTCGTAGGGGAAACTTCTGCTCAGGTCCTCGACCTAGACCTTCGGGTCCCCGAGAGGACCACGAACTTCAAGCCTTCCGTCACCGGGGAGGCTTTGGGGGAAAACTGGCGCTCGTACCGCAGGGGGTGCGGGCGCCGTTTTGTGTCCTGGTCAGTCTCTCGGGTGTCACTGTACCGTCACTGCTGCCATTCGTATCTACTGTTACAATTTTTATACCGGTCAGAGCAGGGGGATCTTTCGCCTCGTTGCTAAGTAGCGACGCTGAGGGCTTCGGACCCGCCTCGAGTATCTGATCCGCCAGCGCCATGAAATGTCCTTTCTGTGGATTTGCGAATGACAAGGTAGTGGACTCGCGCGAGAGTAAGGAAGCCGATTCGATCCGGCGGCGCCGCGAGTGCCTCAAGTGCTCCAAGCGCTTCACCACGTACGAGCGCATCGACGAGATTCCCTACATGGTGGTCAAGAAAGACGGCCGCCGCGAAAAATTCGACCGGCAGAAAGTTCTGAACGGCCTGCTGCGCGCCTGCGAGAAGCGCCCCGTACCGATCAGCAAGCTCGAACAGATCGTGAACGAGACTGAGTCGTTCGTTATTGAATCTCCAGAGCGCGAGCGGAAGACCAGCGAACTCGGCGAATTAATCATGAACCGCCTCCGCCGCTACGACAAAGTCGCCTACGTGCGATTTGCCTCGGTGTATCTCGACTTCAAGGACGTGAAAGAGTTCATGAATGAACTCAAGGATCTGGTGAAAGTGAAAACAGGCTAGGGGCTGGGGAGTAGGTGAATCGGGATTAGCGAAACATTCACCCTAACCCTATTCCCTATCCCTATCCCTATTCCTGGAAATCCTCAATCATGACTCACAAGATAACCCTAATCCCTGGCGACGGAATCGGCCCCGAGGTTACAAGCGCGGTCGTCCGCATTCTGGAAGCGACCGGGATCAAATTCGAGTGGGAAACCTTCGCCGTCGGCGCCGAAGCCTACGAGAAGTACGGCGAATATATCCCCAAAGACCTTATTGCGTCGCTGGAACGTACGCGCGTCGGCCTGAAGGGCCCGGTCACAACGCCCGTGGGAGGCGGTTTCCCGAGCATTAACGTCGCGCTGCGAAAGAAATTTGAACTTTACGCTAACTTCCGTCCCATACGGAACCTGCCGCATATCCCCACGCGCTATCCCGATGTCGACCTCATCATCGTCCGCGAAAACACCGAAGGCCTATACTCCGGGCTCGAGCACGAGGTCGTCCCGGGCGTAGTGGAAAGTCTGAAGGTCATCACCGAAAAGGCGTCCACACGAATCGCGAAGTTCGCCTTCGAGTATGCCCGCAAGAACCAGCGCAAAAAGATTCACGCCATCCACAAAGCCAACATCATGAAGCTGTCCGATGGTCTCTTCCTGCGTTGCTCTCGCGCTGTGGCGAAAGACTATCCCGAAATCACCTATGGCGAGCACATTGTCGACAACACCTGCATGCAACTCGTCATGAATCCCTACCAGTACGACATGTTGGTGATGGAGAATCTTTACGGCGACATCCTGTCGGATCTATGCGCGGCATTCGTCGGAGGTCTGGGATTTGTTCCGAGCGCAAACCTAGGCGACGAATGCGCCGTATTCGAAGCAGTGCACGGCTCGGCTCCCGACATCGCCGGCAAGAATCTGGCCAACCCCACTGCGCTGCTCCGCTCTGCCCTGCTGATGGTGCGCCATCTTGGCGAGCACGCCGCTTCCAAGCAAATCCGCAACGCCCTGGAACGCGTCTACCGGCATCGCGAGAAACTGACCCGCGACATCGGCGGACAGGCCGGCACTTCAGAATTCGCCGATGCAGTGATTGCCGAGATGCAATCTCCTGGCTAATCTGCCGCACCAACTCCTAACCACTAGTGTGTGACCTTTCGTGCAGTGATTCTGTGCGCGTACGATCCTATGATTTCAGAGTGAAGGAGATATTCATGAAATCATGGCTTGGGGCATTGGCAGGTTTTGCCTGCATGCTGTTGCTGGCGGGTTCGGCAGTGGCGCAGGGTGGTGAACTCGTAGGTGCGGAGTGGGGAGTTCCAGGACGCAAGGTCGACGTAACGGCACGCGTCCGAACTTTCATCCATGAGGGCGTGCTGCAGGTTGAAGTTACCCGTTTTAATCTGGGGATCGATCCGGCGCCGCACGAGAACAAGGTCCTGGTCATCCGCCTGCGTGAGTGGGATGGCGACATCAAAGACTATAGCTATCCGGAGCGCAGCGTTGCACGGATCGAACTCGATCCCGAGGATTGGCATGCGCGCCGTGAAGAGCATGAGCGCCATGACCGCGATGAACACCGCGACCAGTCTTACGACCGCCGCGGGCAAGGGGTACAGATTCTGCGCGCCTATTACGGAGCCGACGGGCAATTCCTGAATGTAACCGACGCTCTACGCAGCCGGGTTGACGACGGCCGCCTTTACCTTCGCGTCGACAACTACAGCATGGGTGGAGATCCGGCGCCCGGTATCCATAAACGTTTGCGCATTTTGTACACAATTGGCGGAGATCGTCGGAATATTGTGGTTGACGAAAAAACCGATGTGCAGTTGCCCTAAGGGCAGTTTCCCTAAGCTCGCAATTGTCATCCTGAGGAGGGCGATAGCCCTCCGAGGGACCTTACGAATGTCAAACGACTGGGTGCAGCAGCCGAGATCCTATACTCTGCACGCACCGTGGGTACTTCGATCGACCACATCGAACCAGAATGGCCCCAGCCTTGGCGTGACCAGCGTGTTCCCTTAATCTCACTCCTGAACGGGACTCAGTTGTGCTTTGATTGTTAGTGCTGATCTCTTACGCGATGGAGGCCGTATGACAAAGTCGCATATAACCACCCTGACCGGACTTGTTTGTACATTGCTGTTGACCGCCTCAGCCGTGGCACAAGGCGGCACATTAGTGGCAGCGGAGTTCGGCGTCCCCGGACACCGCGTGGACGTAACGCCGCAGGTCCGCTCGATGCTCCATGATGGAATCCTGCAGTTTGAGGCCACACGCCAAGTGCTCGGCGTCGATCCCGCACCCGGTCGGCCCAAGGACTTGGTCATTCGCATCCGTCATTGGGACGGGGACACCCAGGAGTACGCTTTTCCCGAGAAGACCATGGTCAGCCTGGAACTTGATCCCGATGCCGGATACGACTACCGCGAACGGGGTCTGCACATCATGCGTGCCTATTACGGCGGCGAAGGTCATTTCGTAAACGTCACCGAGCGCCTACGGCACATGATTGACGATGGGCGGATACACACTCGCGTGGATAATGAGCACCTGGGACTGGATCCAGATCCCCATGTGCACAAGGTGCTTCGCATCCTCTATTGGTACCAAGGCGAGCGCCAAAACATCGTCGTGCCGGAAAAAGCTGTATTGAACCTGCCCTAGCGGTGTAGCGCCGGCCTCTGGCCGGCTGTGGCGGGGGCGCCTCGCCCCCACGCGGAGGTATTATTTATTCTTCAGCGCTTCCAATTCTTCCAAAGTCCGCGGCCAGTCCGACCCAAGCAACCGCGACAGACTCCGATCCGCCAGAACCTTCCCGCCGGTCTGACACCGCGCACAGTAGTTCGTTTCCTTGTCCGCGTAACGAATCCGCAAGACTTTCTCTCCACAACGCGGACAAGGCAGCCCATAACGCCCATGCACCACCATTTCCGGACGAAAGGCGGTCACTCCTTCCGGAAACGCCACCTCCGCCTCTGCTCCTAGCCGGTCGATCCAGACCTTCAAAGTACTCCGAGTCGCAGCAAACAATCTCTCCCATTCTTCCGGCTTCAACTTGGCCGTAAGCGTGACCGGCGACAGCTGCGCCGCATGCAGAATCTCATCCGAATACGCGTTCCCAATCCCGCTCAACAGACGCGGGTCCGTGAGGGCTCGCTTGAGCGTATGATTCTCCGCTGTCAGTGCGTTGCGAAACGATTCCAGGTCGGCAGCAAACACGTCGATCCCGCCCGCATCGAGCGAGCTTAGATTCTCTTCTCCGCGGATCACGTGCAGCGAAGCGCGCTTCTTGCTTCCGGCCTCCGTGAGCACTAGCGAACCGTCGGGAAAGTCGAAAGCCGCCAGATTCTGACGACCGCCGAGTTTCGCATCTCGTTTCTTCCAGTGCAGACGTCCGGCGATCATCAGATGCAGTACCAGCCATAAATCGCTATCGACTCCGATCGCAATTCGCTTCCCGACTCGGCGCAACTTCTTCACCACGCGGCCGTCGACACTTGTCAGAGGAGGTTCCACCGTCCGCAGCAGAAACGGGCTTCCCAGCCGCACGCGCTCCAACGGTTGCCCGACAATCCGCTTCTCCAGCGCGCGAATGTAGGCCGTAATGTCCGGCAACTCGGGCATCGGTATCAGCTTGCATGGAGCGAACAAAGTTTGCAAACCAGTTCCGCTGAACGAACACGCGCCGAAACACGCCGAAACTCGGCCACGCCGAAACTCGGCGCCGAAACTCGGCCATTGACTCCCGCGCTAGATTCGGAGTAAAGTGCAGCGTTCTGGGGATTCTGGGGAAATGACGCGCACAATACGGCGTGTGGGGATAGTTCTCTTTCAGCTCGGCGGACCCGACACGCTGGAAGCGATCCAACCTTTCCTTTACAATCTCTTCTGCGATCCCGATATTATCGACTTCCCTTTTGCCCGCATCGGTCGTAAACCGTTGGCCAAACTGATATCGACCACGCGCGCCCGCAAAGTGCAGCATCATTACGCGACCATCGGTGGCGGCTCGCCCATCCGGCCGAACACCGAGCGTCAGGCGCGGGCCCTTGAAATTGAATTGCGCAGCCAGGGCATCGACGCCCATTGTTTCGTCGCAATGCGTTATTGGCACCCATTCACGCGCGAGGCGATCGCGCAACTCCAGGCGGCCGAGTGCGACGAAGTCGTGCTGCTCCCCATGTATCCGCAGTACTCTTCCACAACCACAGGTTCAAGCCTGAACGAATGGAACCGGAGGTTTCGTGACGAAGTCCCCGTCCATTGCGTCGAGACGTTCTATCGGAATACGATGTATCAAGACTCCATCGTAGAAAAAGTGAACCAGGCGCTTTCCCGCTTCCCGCAGCCGGAGCGGTCCGAGATAGTGTTCAGCGCGCACAGCATTCCCATGTCGGTAATTGAAAAAGGTGACCCTTACCAGAGACAGATTGAAGAAACCGTAGCTCTGGTAATGGAGCGCGGCGGATGGAGCAATTCCCACCGCCTCTGCTACCAGAGCAAAGTCGGCGCCAGCCGTTGGCTGCAGCCTTCGCTGATCAACACACTCCGACAACTTGCAGGCGAGAAGGTGCGCGAGGTCTGCATCGTCCCGATTGCTTTTGTTTCC
This sequence comes from uncultured Acidobacteriota bacterium, assembly GCA_963836945.1. Classification (GTDB taxonomy): domain Bacteria; phylum Acidobacteriota; class Terriglobia; order Terriglobales; family Acidobacteriaceae; genus Sulfotelmatobacter. The sequence goes on along the minus strand of CAWILL010000005.1, from coordinate 418,351 downwards.
GATCACGTGGAGACGCTCGGCGAAATCGATCACGAAGCGCGCCATCTCGCCGGGCAACTGGGCTTCACGCAATTTGAGATGAGCGCCGGCCTGAACGATTCTCCAAGATTCATACAAGCGCTGGGGCAGATCGTGCAAGACGCTCTCGCACAGGCTGTACCTTTATCTGTTCCGATACGCACTCACGGGAGGAAGTTGGCGGAGCCACAGTACGCGGCGGCCGCAGGGTTAGATTAGGGCCAAGTCAGACAAAGCACAGGAGGGGAACTCATGGCGGAGTTGGAGACCGATAAGGTCAATCCGAATCCGGAATCGCCCAAGACGCCGGCCAAACCTGGCGCCGATGCCACCAAATATGTTGGCACACCGGCGGTAGGCACCTCGAAAGCCGCCGCCGCCGGAGGTATCGCCGGAACTGCGCCCTCTACCGAAATCGACCGCAAGCGCCGCCGCTTTGTCTGGGTTATGGTCACGGCCTTCCTGACCGCATGGTTCCTCGCCTTCTTCCGCTTCTTTCTTCCTCGCACCCTGTTTGAGCCCAACTCGGTTTTTAAGATCGGCTACCCATCTGAATTCGCGCTGGGCGTCGATACCAAGTTCCAGCAGAAATACCGGATATGGGTTGACCGCACGCCCGATCGCCTCTTCGTAATCTACGCGCGCTGCACACATCTCGGCTGCACGCCTGACTGGAAGCCCAGCGAAAACAAGTTCAAGTGCCCCTGCCACGGCAGTGGATACGACAGCGAAGGAATAAACTTCGAAGGACCAGCGCCGCGTCCCATGGACCGCGCACACATCGAACTCGCGCCAGACGGCCAGATTCTGGTCGACACCTCGAAGCTCTACTCCTGGCCCAAAGGCCAGCCCAGCAAATTCAACGATCCGGGAGCATTCCTGACCGGCGTATAAGTCTTTCAATGACGCAATCACTCAATGGCTCGATGACGAAATTCCAGGACTGATATGGCTGACGCAAACAAACCGAACGGCGGTAACGGTGGCAGCGGCGCGACTAGCGGTGACGGAAAAAACGGCGCCAAGGTCGGACTCCTCGAAAAGGTCACCACGGGAGTCAAAGACGACATTCAAGCTCTCAAGACCGACATCCCCACCAAGGCAAAAGAACAGATCGAAGGCTTGAAAGACCCGACGAAGACTCAGGTCTATACGTCAATCTTCCGCCACAAGCACGACGACACGCCGCGCAATCGCGCTCTCGGCGTGCTTTCGAATGTCTTCCTGCACCTCCATCCGGCGAAGATCAACCGCGATGCCGTGCGCTACAGCTACACCTGGGGCATGGGCGGGATCACCTTTTACCTGTTCATCATCCTCACCTATACCGGTGTGCTGCTGATGTTCTATTACCACCCGAGCAAGGTGCAGGCCTTCCGCGACGTACTCTATCTCGAGCACGACGTCCCGTTCGGAAAAATTCTGCGCAACATGCACCGCTGGGCTGCCCACCTGATGGTGATCGGCGTCTGGCTACACATGTTCCGCGTCTTCCTGACCGGCTCCTATAAGAAGCCGCGAGAATTTAACTGGAACATTGGCGTGCTGCTCTTGGTGTTTACGCTGCTGCTTTCGTTCACGGGATATCTATTGCCCGATGATCAACTCGGATTCTGGGCCGTAACCGTAGGCACGAACATGGCGCGAGCCACACCGCTGCTCGGTCACGAAGGTCCATTCGGCTCGATGCTTGGCATGACGCCATACAACGACGTCCGCTTTGGCCTCTTGGGCGGATCGATCGTCGACGCCAACGCCCTGCTCCGCTCCTATATCTGGCATTGCATCGGCATCCCGATCGTGGCCAGTGTGCTGATGATCGTCCACTTCTGGCGCGTAAGAAAAGACGGCGGCATCTCCGGCCCAGCCCCGGTCATGCTCACCGAAGAAGCCGACAAGCCCCGCAGAGGCCCGAAAGCGGCCGGAGAGTGATGCGGTTTATGTGGAAAAGATTTATGTGAGGAAGAGGTTTTTGTGGGGACAGCCGCCTCGGCTATCCGTCGAGCGTAAGCTCGACAGGTTTTTGCTGATGGCATAGCCGGGCTCCGCCCGGCCGACAGCCGAAGGCGGCTGTCGCCACACGGATGTTGGAGAAACTATGGACTGGCGACAACTTTGGGAAATCTGCTCGGCCCCCGACAACGTCCCGATTGTGGGCTTGATTCCGCTGCTCGCTTTCTACATCTACCTCGCGTGGAAGCAAGCGCACGCCAACGACGTTCTCATCGAGCAGCTTGAAGCCGATCCCGCGATGGCCAAGACGCACCATCGCAAAACCTGGCCGTTCAAACCGGGCTGGGCCAAAGAAGTCCACGTCTGGCCATTCCTCCTTCGCATCGAATTTCTCGCCGCGATCATCGTCACCATCATCCTGATGGTCTGGTCGATCAGCCTCAACGCGCCACTCGAAGAACCCGCCAATCCTAACCTGACGATGAATCCTGCCAAGGCTCCCTGGTACTTCCTCGGCCTGCAGGAGATGCTCGTCTATTTCGATCCATGGATCGCCGGCGTCGTGATGCCAACCATGATCATCATCGGGTTGATGGTGATCCCCTATATTGACACCAACCCGCTCGGCAGCGGCTATTACACCTGGAAGCAGCGCCGGTTCTCGATCGGAACATTCTTGTTCGGCTTCATCATTCTCTGGGTCGCGATGATCATTATCGGCACGTTTATTCGCGGCCCTGGATGGCAATGGTTCTGGCCCGGCCAAACATGGGATCACAACCGCCTCATCTACGAGGTGAATCGCGACTTGCCTGACATCTTCGGCATCGCGTCGAACTTGGGCAAGGGCATTTTCGGCGCCATCATCGTAGGCGGCTACTACCTGCTCGGCGGAGGCCTGGTCTATTCCCTCTTCCGCCGCCGCATGGGAAAAGATTTTCAGCGCATGAGCCTGCTGCAGTTCTCGATCATGCAATTCTTGCTGCTCACCATGGTCGCCCTGCCCTTAAAGATGGCTCTGCGCCTGCTGTGGCATATCAAGTACGTTTGGATAACACCGTGGTTCAACATTTGAAAACCGTCGTTGGTCTTTGGTCATTAGTCGTTCGCAATTTTTGTCATCCTGAGCAGAGCCGTCGATTCGCGAAGCAGATCGATGGCGGAGTCGAAGGATCCCTACTCCAAACACGAGTGCCGGGAGTAGAGATTCCTCGCCTTCGCTCGGAACGACAAGGTCAAATGAGAGCCAAGCCAACGACCAACGACAACCGACCAACGACTGACTAGCTTTCGGAGGAACTGGTGCCCGATAAACCGATCCCCGAGCAGGACCCAATCACGAGTAAGTCGTACGCCGCGCACTACCTGATCGCGACAGTCATCCTCATCATCACGCTCTTCTGGGCCCTATGGGACGAAGCGTGGGGACAGCGTCCGTGGAAGGCCTTCCAGGAGCAGTTCAAACAGCGGTATACGGCATTCCTGAACACCGCGCGCACGCAGTCCCAGGACTCGGAAAAGGACGTTCAGAAGGATCCGGAATACGCCGAACTCTCGGCCGCAGTCAAGAAGGCGGCGGAAGAATCCTCCACCGCCGCAAAGCAAGCGCGCGAGAAGCTCGATGACGCTAACGCCCGCCTTCTCGCCGTGCAGAGCGTCTTTACCGACCGTCGCGCCTACGTCAACGCCCTGACCTACGAACTCGAAACCAGCGAAAGCGCTTCGTCCAAGGCCAGCAAGCAAAAAGAAATCGATAAATATAAAGCTGAGAAAGCAACCGTCGAATTTCCTGACGGCAGCAAGAAGGAATTCAACTTCGAAGAACTCGAAAAGACCTACAACGAAATCCGCGACGAACGCACCAAGATCAGTCTCGAACTCGGCGACGCTCTCAAGCCCGTGACCGATGCTCGCGCCAAGCTCGATGATTACGTGACCGATCACATGGTGGACCTCACTCCCGCCCAGATCGATGGCTTGAAGAAGAAGATCTCCGACTGGGATCCCACCATCGTTCAGATCAACGTCGCCGAAGCCAACATCGTCGACCGCTGCGAATCCTGCCACATGGGCGCGCGCGAGCCTGTGAAGATCACGGCCGCCGCTATGACTAGCAAAGGCGAAAAGAAACCCGACGAGTACGCGAACGCTTTCGTCAGCCATCCCGAGCCAGAGTTGCTCAAGATCCACGATCCCGACAAGTTCGGATGCTCCCCTTGCCATCAGGGCAATGGCCGCGCCACCACGAGCGTCGAGAAAGCGCACGGCAACTACGAGCACTGGCTCTGGCCACTGTTCCCCAACGAAAATGCCCAGGCCGGATGCCAGACGTGCCATTCCGCTGACATGGTGCTCGTAAGCGGCGACGTACAGTTCCAAACCATTAACAGCGGAAAAGAAATCTTTCGCCGCCGTGGCTGCAACGGTTGCCATCGCTATGAGGGATACGACCGGGAGCCCGAGGACCTGAATTCGATTGGGCAGCAGATCAAGCAGATCGAGACTCAGAAGAAAGACAACATCAAGCAAACCGCCTATTTGATGAAACAGGCCGACGCGGCAGAGTCCAACGACGAGGCCAACAAACTCAATGGCCAGGCCATCGATCTGAAAGTCGCCAACAGCAAGTTCGACGGACGTCTGCAACAGCTCGACTTCCAGTCGCACAGCCTGATGCAGGACATGAAGAAGATCGGCCCCAACCTCAAAGACGTTCGCCTTAAGCTGAACAAGAACTGGATTCCCGTGTGGCTGAAGAAGCCAACCGATTTCCGTCCCACCACGAAGATGCCGAATTTCCGCCTCACCGATCACCAGATCCAGGCGATCTCGGCCTATATCTGGCAGACCGCCTTCACCGATCCGCTCCCCAAACACAAACCCGGCAATGCTGCCCATGGCCAGGAACTCTTCGAGAGCCGCGGCTGCCTCGCCTGCCATTCCATCGGAGAAGGCGATCAGATGAAGGGCGGAATCTTTGCCGCCAACCTGACCCGCGTCGGCGAAAAAGCAAATTACGATTATCTCGTCCGCTGGATTCACAACGCGCGTGAGCGCACGCGTCCCTATTGCCCGTACGAGAAGAAGGACATCGGTCCCGAGGACTACGCGAAAAAGAATCTTCCCTACAAGTGGGATCTCGAACACAGCAAGTGCCCCAACGACGGCCACGAACTGCAAGTGCAGAACATGACGGTGATGCCGAGTCTGCGCTTACGCCCCGAAGACGCCGAAGATATCGCTACGTATTTGATCTCCCAGAAGAAGCACGAACCATCTTCCTACGCTGACGCAGCATTCATGGACGACCCTAACTTGAAAGAAGAAGGCAAGAAGTGGGTGCGCTTCTACGGTTGCGGCGGATGCCACGAAATTTCCGGGATGGAAGACGAAGGCCGCATCGGCACGGAGCTTACGTTCGAAGGCAGCAAGCCCATCGAGCGCCTCGATTTCGCGCTCTCCACCGAACCGGCCCAGCGCGGCGGGAAAGATTCCGAGCCGATCAAGGACAAAGAAGACCTCGCCCGCCTGCCCGATGGCCCAGCCGAGAAGCCCTGGTACGACCACAAAGGATTCTTTGAACACAAACTCGCCGAGCCGAATGTTTACGACCTGGGCAAGGAAAAGGGTGAGACCGAGAAACTCCGCATGCCCAACGTGCACCTCACGAAGGAAGAGGTGCTCGATCTCACCACGTTCCTGATGGGCAGCCAGGAGACTTCCCTTCCCGCCAGCTATCAATACAAGCCGGGCGATGCACGGCACGATATTCAGGAAGGCTGGTGGGTGGTCGTGAAATATAACTGCATGGCCTGCCACCAGATCATTCCCGGCCAGCGCACAATTCTGATGACGCTGCCGCAATATCAGGATGCGCAGGAACAGTTACCTCCGAAGCTTCTGACCGAGGGCGCCCGCGTCGACCCCGAGTGGCTGCGCAAGTTCCTCTCCAATCCATCTCTGAGCACGACCGACACGGACCGCAACGGCGTACGGCCCTATCTGAAAGTCCGCATGCCCACGTTCTCGTTCTCCGACAACGAACTCCGGAAGCTGGTCCGCTTCTTCGAAGCGTTGTCGCAACAGCCGCTGCCGTACATTCCTGAACAAGTGCCCACGCTAACGGCCAAAGAAACCGACATGGCCCGCAGCCTGTTCTCGAGCACCGCCGCTCCCTGCTTGAAGTGTCACGCTACCGGCGATCCTTCGCACGACAAGATCGCCACAGCCCCGAACTTTTTGCTGGCGAAGGAACGCCTGAAGCCCGATTGGGTCGAGCGTTGGATCACCGATCCGCAAGCCGTCAGCCCCGGCACATCGATGCCTTCCGGCCTGTTCAAGCAACAGAATAACCAGTGGGTTTTCGCCGGGCCAACGCCACCAACATTCAACGGATATGACGGAGATCACCGCAAACTGCTTACGGATTACATCTTCCAACTGACGGCCGAAGAGCAGCGCCACGTCGCAGCCTCGATGCCACGCGCTAGTGCGTCCGTACAGCGTCCAACCAATCGCAAACGGGCAGCGGTTGAATCGCATCATACAGCGGGCGGAGGTTCGCGGTAGAATGCACGACAGAAGAGCCGATTCATCGAGTCGTCGTCATTCCGCTCCGGCTCGCTCGGAATGACAAAATGATCCAAAAGTTCATCCAACCCCTGAATAGAAAGGCGACATCATGAAAAAGACCATTTGGTTGATAGCCGGCATGTGTGCATTACTTGTGCTGGCGGCATGCAACAAGAAAGAGGAAGCGCCCGCTCCTGGGGCTGAGACTCCCGCCGCTTCCGCGCCCGCGGCCACACCAATCGATCCCGCGACCGTGGCCACAGTCAGCGGCACCGTGAAGTTCGATGGCACGGCTCCGAAACCGGCGAAGATCGACATGAGCCAGGACCCAGGCTGCAAGGGCACCAATGAATCCGAGAACACCGTCGTCAGCAACGGCGACCTTGCCAACGTCTTCGTCTATGTGAAAGACGGGCTCGGCAGCCGCACTTTCGACGTGCCCAAGGATGCGATCGTCCTCGATCAGAAGGGCTGCCAGTACCATCCCCATGTTCTTGGCGTGATGACCGGACAGACCGTGCAGATCAAAAACGACGATCCCACCACGCACAACATCCATCCCACTCCAAAGGACAACCGCGAGTGGAACGAGTCGCAGCCGCCCTCGTCACCCGCGCTCGAGAAAACCTTCGCGCGCGAGGAAATCATGCTGCCCGTGAAGTGCAACCAGCACCCGTGGATGAAGATGTACATCAACGTGGTGAAGAGCCCGTTCTTCGCAGTGACCGACAAGAGCGGCAAGTACGAAATCAAAGGCCTGCCGCCGGGTGACTATACGTTGGAGTTCGTACATGAAAAACTCACTCCGCCGCAGGACATCAAAGTTACCGTCGGCCCCAAAGACAGCAAGACGGTGGACGCCACCTTCAAAGGAATGTAGTTGAATGTAGCGCTGGCATCCTGCCGGCTGTGGCGGGGGCGTCTCGCCCCCGCTCTTACTCTGATAAAATACCGCGTTGATCGGAGCGGAGCTGCTTGTTTCGCAGCACACCTTCTGGACGACGCCGCAAAGCGCTCTGTTCCGACCCAAGGGGCCCTACTCTGAATTCCATCGCCACAACTTACAATCGTCCGCTCCATCGCTTCGCAGTCGTTCTCGCGTGCTGGACGTTTCTCCTCATCATCGCCGGAGCTCTGGTCACCAGCAACGATGCCGGACTCTCCGTCCCCGACTGGCCAACCTCATTCGGGTCACTCTACAAGATCCCCAGGCTTGTCGGCGGAGTCAAGTTCGAGCATACCCACCGCATGATCGCTCAAGTAGCGGGGCTGCTGACCATCGTTCTGGCCATTTGGAGCTGGCGCGCCGAAAAACGCCGCTGGATGCGGATTCTCGGCTGGGGAGCACTCGGTACCGTGATTGCCCAGGGCATCCTCGGCGGACTCACGGTTCTCTTCTACCTCCCGCCGCCGATCTCATCCGCCCACGCCGCTCTGGCCCAGACATTTTTCTGCCTCACCGTCGCCATCGCGGTGTTCACCGGGCAGAAATGGGTGGAAGAACAGCCGCGCGTCGAATTCGATACCAGACGTCCGAGCCTGTTCACGCTGACTCTTCTCTCGATCTTTGTTCTCTACGTCCAGCTGATCCTCGGAGCTATGTTCCGCCACCATGGCCTGAGCTGGTGGCCGCACGTCCTGCATGCGGTTGTCGTCTCGTTCGTTCTCGCATGGACCGCAGTCCGCGCACTGACTGTTTACTCCAACATCGAAGCCGTCCGCCGCCCGGCCATCGTGATGCTTTCTCTCGTGATTGCGCAGTTATGCCTGGGCTTCACTGCTTTCCTGACCCGCGTGTCTTGGGGACGAGACGCCGTCCAGCCGGAGTTGCCAATGGTCGTAAGCACCGTGACTCACGTGGCCGTCGGAGCGCTCCTGTTGGCCTCAACGGTAATCCTGGCGATTCAGGTCTGGCGCCACGCTCCAGTGGCCTTTGAGGAACGTCTGCCGCAGCCCCAGCGCGACCCCTCAGCCGCGTAACCAAGAACCTTGAAGTTCTGTCCTGCTGAGCGCAGCCGGAATTGAGCGAAGCGAGATCCCGGCGGAGTCAAAGCATCCCTACTCCCACGGCGACTGCCTCCAGGCGATTCCATGGGTCAATACGCCAAATCGTCAAGTGAAAATCCAGCAGCGAATGCGACGAGCTTTTTAATCAACAGTCAAAATCAACAATCAGCGGGCTCCCCGGTAAATGCACTCCCGTCTCCCTAACTGCGCGCCGAATGTCGTAAACTGTTGACTAGTCCCCGGGGTTCTCATTGGTCACGAAAGTCGCCGCCTTAGCTGAAACTGTGAGTGTGGACCGACAGTCCGCCGAGCCCGTGATTTCCGTACAAGACCTGGTCCATCGTTACGAGAATCGCACGGCACTCAACGGCGTTTCGTTCGACGTACGTCCCGCGGAACTCTTCGGACTTCTCGGCCCCAACGGCAGTGGCAAAACAACCCTCTTCCGTATTCTTTCGACGTTGATGATTCCGACCTCCGGGCGCGCCCTGGTCATGGGCTGCGATGCCGCCCAGGATCCTTCGACCCTCCGCCGCCAAATCGGCGTCGTGTTTCAGGCCCAGAGCGTCGACCCCAAACTGACAGCCTATGAGAACCTCTGGCATCAGGGACACCTCTACGGCCTGAAAGGATCGGCGCTAAAAAAGCGCGTGGAAGAGATCCTGACCCGGGTCGGCCTCTCGGATCGCGCGAAAGAGCGCGTCGAAACATTCTCCGGTGGCATGCAACGCCGCATCGAACTGGCGAAAGGCCTCCTGCACCATCCCGGTGTCCTGCTGCTCGACGAACCCACGACAGGCCTTGATCCCGGTGCCCGCCGCGATCTCTGGCAATACTTGACGATCCTTCGCGACGAAGAGCACGTGAGCGTGCTCGTCACGACGCACCTTATGGAAGAAGCCGAGCGTTGCGACCGATTGGCTATCATGAACGAAGGCAATCTTGTCGCCTTGGGCACGCCTGCGGAATTGAAGAGCGAAATTGGGGGCGACGTCATCCTGCTCGATGCCGCCCGCGATGCCGATTCCCTCGCCCAGCATATTCGTAGTCGCTTCCATGTCGCGACCACTGTGCTCGGCAATCAAATTCGGATCGAACAGGAAGCCGGGCACCGCTTCGTGCCCGACGTGGTCGAAGCCTTTCCCGGCGAGATTCAGGCAATTTCCGTGAGCAAGCCCGCGCTGGAAGATGTGTTCATCCACCGTACCGGCCACAAGTTCTGGAGTGAAAATCCCGATCCCGATTCGCAAGCAATCGATAAAAAGAAGAAGAGGAGGTAACTTGCGTCCGATGATTCTGGTGCTTTCTCTCGTTCTCGCTGTTGTTCCCCTGGTTGGCGTCGTATGGATATTCCTGAGCGGCATGATCACGGTCTCACCGTTCTCCGCCACGGTCGACGGCCTTTTCATGACGCTGATCCTGCTCACCCTCTCGGCATGTTTCCTGTTGAATGCGTTCTGGGAAGCAAGAGATAAGGGCCTGATCGGCAAGAAACAATCTCCGCCGACCAAGACACCGGCGGCAAAAGCGAGTTAAGCATGGCAACCCAGTCCGCAACGTTCGCGCGCCCCACGACTCCTTCTTCCGCGGGAGTCCTCCTGCCCGCCTTCACCCTTTGGTGGCGCGAGATCGTCCGCTTCTACCGCCAACCCGGCCGCGTCATTGGAGTGCTCGCCTCGCCGCTGGTTTTCTGGATCGTGCTAGGCTCCGGCTTCGGCACCTCTTTTCGCTCGACCGGCGGAGATCAGCAGCACTATCTGGACTATTTTTATCCCGGCACGCTGATCCTGATCGTCCTCTTCACGTCGATCTTCACCATGATGTCGGTCATCGAGGACCGCAAAGAGGGCTTCCTGTTGTCCGTTTTAGTCGCGCCGGTCCCGCGAACCGCCATCGTGCTCGGCAAGGTTCTCGGCGGAACTACTCTCTCGGCGGTCCAGGGTTTGATCTTCCTGATATTCGCCCCATTCGCCGGAGTACATCTCCAGCCTGTTCAGGTTCTGCTGGTCGCTGTGGTCGTGTTCCTGGTCTCCTTTTCCCTGACTGCCCTAGGTTTCGCCATCGCCTGGCCCATGGATTCCTCCCAGGCCTTCCACGGCATCGTCAATCTCTTCCTGATTCCGCTGTGGCTTCTGTCTGGGGCTCTTTTTCAACTCGACAGCGCGTCCGGATGGATTCGCGCCATTATGCGCCTGAATCCGTTAACCTACGGCGTCAAAGCCCTGCGGTTGCTCCTATACCCCAGTCAAGACCACAGCTTCGAACTCAGGTCCGCGATGGCTACGTTGGTCCTGTTCTCCCTGGTGATGTTTGCATTGGCTGTACTGATGGCAAACCGCCGCACCACGAGGCCCGCAGCGTGATCGCCGAGCAATATGCCTACTTCCCGGCCCTCAACGCCAGCCTGAACGGAACCAGCGCCGTGCTTCTCCTCACCGGCCGCGTCCTGATCGCCAAGGGACGCATGGCCGCGCATCGCGTATGCATGATCGCCGCGGTTGTCGCCTCAGCTCTCTTCCTGACTTGCTATTTGTTCTTTCACTGGAAGGTGGGCAACATCCTTTTTCTCGGTCAAGGATGGGCGCGGCCAGTCTACTTCGCGATCCTGATCTCGCACGTCACGCTCGCGATCGTAATCGTACCAATGGCCATCATCACCCTGACCCGAGGTCTGAAAGCCCGTTACGACAAACACCGCGCCATAGCGCGCTGGACCTGGCCCCTCTGGATGTACGTGTCGGTCACCGGAGTTGTCGTCTATTTCATGCTCTACCAGTGGTTCCCGCACAGTTGAGATAGCTTTTCCTTCGTGTAACTTAGTGTCCTTAGTGGTGAATGATTTTGGTTTCATGCCCATCCTGAAGCTAAAAATCGACGTCTCCGGCACAGTCGGCGACGCAGCCTGGAAAGAAATCCGCCAATTCGACCAGATCCAGTCCGCCGACTTCGGCCCTCAATTCGGCGGCGGCGGCCGCTGCAACCATCCTCCCGACGCACCCCACGCCAAAGGCGAATGGATCGGCGCCGAAATCCGCCTCCAGACGCCTCTTCTAGCCCAATATGCCTTGTCCCACTATCTGGAACAGGAACGCGTTCTGGACGCAGACGTAGAGTAGCCTCCCCCTCAGAGAACGGAACTTGCCCGATTTCTTTCCGTACTGTTAACCAAGTCACCCGTCAGCCGTTATATAGGCAGAGGGGACAGAGAGCGTCACAATCCAGACTGTCCACCCGAAGGAGCGAAACGTGAATCCCGACTTCATTGTGGCAGTAACCCTTCCATTCATGTTCAGCTGGATCGCATGGGTCGTCTTCAGCACGATCCGCCGCTACAAGATTGCGAAGCTGCAAGCCGATGTACAAACAAAACTGCTCGACAAGGTCGGTTCCGGTCAGGACCTCCTCGCCTACGCCCAGACCGAGGCGGGCAAAGAGCTGCTGGAATCTTTGAAAGTCGAGCGCCACTCGCCGCACTCACGCATCATCGGCGCCCTGCAAACCTCGATCGTCATGATCTCCCTCGGCGCAGCATTCCTTTTTCTGCGTGGGAAGATTCCCGGCACCCAAGACGGTTTCCTGGTGTTCGGCACGTTGAGCACTATGCTGGGAATCGGCTTCGGACTGTCCGCCGTCGCCTCGTATTACTTGTCGAAGTCCTTCGGCCTGCTGAATGGCGGTCGAGCATAGCCTTGCAATTTCGGTTCGCGTTTACCTTCATCGCATGAATCTGGAACTCTCATCGACATCAGCCGAGGCCGTCGAACCTGAGACGGATGGCGGACTCCGCATGAACGAGTCCGGCTTCCGCTCACTTTATGAACAGACGGCCACCCCGCTGCTTCGATATCTGATCGGCATCACGCGAACTCCAGACATCGCCGAAGACGTGTTGCAGGAAACGTATTGCCGGTTCCTCACGGCGAGACTCCCCGAGATGGACGACCGCCAGACCCGGAACTATCTGTTTCGTATCGCCACTAATCTCATCCACGATCGGTGGCGTCGCGGCAAAGACGAGCCTCTGCCGGCGGACTCGGTTGAAGTCCCAGTTCCGACTCCCCACTATGACCGGAGGCTAGGCGTCCGGCAGGCCTTTGACCGACTCAAACCCCGCGAGCGTCAACTGCTTTGGCTCGCGTACGTCGAAGGCTCGAACCATCAGGAAATCGCTGCGCACACGGGTCTGCAACCCGGAAGCATCCGCCTGCTGCTGTTTCGAGCGCGCCGCAAGCTGGCCGACCTCATCGGAACGAAATCGCCGGCACGGGAGGTATCCAAGTGAAAACGCATTCCCGCAAGACTCGCTTCTGCGAAAAAGAACAAGTTGTCGTCGCCGCCCTTCTCGCCGGCGCTCTCCCTGACGACTTGCTTGCCCACGTCAGTGTGTGCGAAGTATGTACAGAAGTAGCCCAGGTTTCCCACGCACTCTTACATGAGGTCGCCCCAACCGCGGACGTACTTCGCCTCCTCGATGCGAGTCTCGTGTGGAAGCGCGCTCAGGCACTCGCCAAACAGCAAGCCATTGCCAAAGCGACGCGACCCATCCGCATCGCCCGCATCTGCGCCGGAGTTGCGGCGTTGCTCGCCGTACCGTGGTTGGTTCCCACACTCCTGAACTCGATGCCCAACTTCTCTCATCAGCTGTTGACAATGGACCACACTTTCTCCGAGGCCCTGAACGGCACAACTCTTTTCGCTGTAAGCACCAGTCTGATTCTTATCAGCCTGAGTTCGTGGTACGTCTTGCGTCAGGAATAACCGCGCACAACGTGTGCCGCACAATTCACAACGTACACGTCCAACGACCACGCACATATGTGCTCGGATACCGGGAGCACACACGGAGCAGCCTCTCTCTGCGAACTCCGCGAAAACCTCGGCGTTCTCTGCGGTTAAAGGCTCTTGCATCAAGCCAGGATGCTGCTGCGAGCCATACGACTGGCCCAAATGTTCTGCTATAGTTCCTACCGTGGACATGTCCGCCGAACAGACTCCCGCACCAATTCCCGATCCTCAGCCCTCTCCAGGCCCCAGCGCAGCCGATCCAAAACCCAAGCGCTCCGTAAGCCGTACCCAGAAGCTCCTCTTCTTCGCCACCGGATGGCTCATCGTCCTCATGCCGTTCCTCTTCTGGTGGAACACTTGGTTCGGACGCCATCTGAACGACCAGCAACTCACCGAATACCTACACGACGACAAAAAGCCCCGCCACATCCAGCACGCACTCGTGCAACTCGGCGATCGCATGAGCCAGGCGGACGCGAATGCGAAGCAGTGGTATCCCGACCTGCTGCGACTTTCCACAAATCCGGTAGAAGAAGTCCGCAACACCGACGCCTGGGTCATGGGCCAGGACAGCTCCGGCCCAGGATTTCATGACTCACTCTTGAAGATGTTGCAGGACCAATCCCCCATGGTCCGCGGCAACGCCGCTCTCTCGCTCGTTCGTTTCGGAGACTCAACCGGCCGCCCCCAAATCGTCGCCCTGCTTCAGCCCGCGCAGATCACCGCTCCCGCCGCTGGAACCATCGTCGATACCGACCGTCCCGGTACCGCAATCCATCAAGGAGGACTCGTCGCCAAACTGAAAACCGACGAATCTTCGCAGCCGCTCGAGGTCCGTTCCCCGATCCCCGGCCGCATCCGCTCGGTCGCGCAAACCGGTGCAAAAATCACATCAGGGGCCGAAATCGCCGTGATTGATCCCGGCAGCGAGCAGGTATGGGAAGCCCTACGAGCTCTGTATCTGATGGGACAGCCGGACGACTTGCCGGCGATCCGCCCCTACGAGCGCGATGTCCCCGACGTCTCAAACGATGTCCGCCAGCAAGCGCAGGAAACCGAAAAGGCAATCGAAGCCAGATCGAGGTAGCGTCGGCGTCCCGCCGGCTGTAGCGGGGGCGTCTCGCCCCCGCTCCGGCCATGTCGAAAATAAGCTGATGCAGTCTCTCATCGCGGCAGCAAGGATAAGACATGTCCCAAACCATAGGCCACACAAACATGGTCGTCCGCGATTACGACGAAGCCGTCGCCTTCTTTACCCGATCCCTGGGCTTCGACCTCATCGAAGACACACCCTCCAAAGACCGCCAGGACCGTGAAAAACGATGGGTCCTGGTCGCTCCACGCGGCTCCGGCGGAACGGCCATCCTCCTGGCCAAAGCCTCCACTCCCGAGGAAGTTAGCCGCACTGGAAACCAAACCGGCGGCCGTGTCTTCCTGTTCCTCCACACAGACAATTTCTGGCGCGATTACAATGCGATGAAAGAACGAGGAGTGAATTTCATCAGAGAACCAAAGCAAGAAGAATACGGAACAGTAGCAGTCTTCGAAGATCTCTACGGTAACAAGTGGGATTTGCTCGAGCTAACAACCTTGTCATCCTGAGGGCCGCGTAGTTTGCGGCCCGAGGGACCTCTGGAATCAATTAGGAGGTGAACTGAAGCAGAATTGAGGGGGCCCCCGGATCGCAAAACCGCGATCCTTTGGAAATACGGTGTGCTGAAAGCTAACGGCTGAGAGCTGATAGCTAAATCGCCATCACTCCCACTTCCTTCTCCACCTCAGCCGTGTCGACCATAGCGATCGCATCCCACGGACATCCATCGAGGAAGCACCCGTCCGGCCCTTTGCTGACGCACTTCTTGCAACCAATACACAGAATCGGGTCGATCTGAATCCGTCCAAACGGCGGATTGTCCTCATCCGGCACCCAGAACATGCAGTCTTCCACCGGGCAGTATTCGACACACGCAGGAGATCCAGCGCAGCCGGTACAACACTCAGTGATCACCGCCAATTCCTTGGGTTTCTTCTTGCGCGGCGTGGCAAGGCCTTTGGACTTCGGTTCAAACTTGAGCTCGTCAGGCACCATCCCGACGGCTTTAGGGGCTCCCCCAGAGGCAGCAGGCATGCGGCATTATAGCCCAAAACACGCTGGCGGCGGGGGTTGAATGCTCCGCCCGCCGCAACAGCCGATCAAGCCCTAGTTGTGTTCATGTTCTTCGTGCTCTTCGTGCCGATCACGCTTTTCCTGCTTGTGCCGCCATTTCCAGTATTCCCGCTGGTCCTCCGCCCGGAGCTGATCGTAATCTACATAATCGTGATTGCGTTCCGCCAGCCACTGACGGTACGCCCGATCTTCCCGCGAGTCCCAATTGTGATAGTCCCGATATTCCTGGTCGTATGCCCGACGCTGGTGCTCTTCCTGCTCGTGCCGTTCGTGTTCGTCCTGCGGCTTCGGCATAGCCATTGCACCTACTGGCGCCATCAGCGCAGCCGATAAGAAAAGTGAAACCGTAAGTTTGTGTGCAAGACGCATGTTTATCCTCCAGAAGCGGTCCAGAAATAGATGCCGCCAGAGGACTCACGGTTGGAATCCCAGACTCCCTAGATACACAAGTATCTGTAGGTACGCACGGAACATTTCAGAAATCGTCATGCTGAGCGGAGTCTGAGTTTCGCAAGGCGAAGCTCAGCCGGAGTCGAAGCATCCCTACAATCATCACGCCCCTGAATGCGACAACAATTCAAGCAACCGCTGAATCCCTTCTCCGAAATCAACTTCCGGCGCAATCAGACTCAACACCAGATATCCATCGCTCTCAAAATCATAAAAATGCCCCGGATGCACCAGCACCGCTTTCTCCATCACCAGCTCAATCGCCAACTCTTCGTCCGAACGAGTGACTGGCACACGGAGCACCGCATACCATCCGCCCTCGACGCTCAACCGCTGGCAAGCCTTTTGCGCCGCCAGCCGTCTGTCCAGCTCCGCCAGATTCTGCCGAACTCGCTCCAGCAATTGCCCCTGAATACTCTCTCTTTGCGCCAGCATAGCGGGTGCCGCCCACTGCACCGGAGCATTCATCGAAAGATAAGTATCGGCAATCACCTCCAACCGTGCCATCGCTACCTGCACGTGTTCGGCAGGTCCGCTGGTCACCACCCACGCCACTTTCATCTGCGGCAAAGCAGAAATTTTCGATAGCCCACTCAACGTGAACGTCAGCACCTCCTGATTCCCGGCAAAACTCGGCGCAGCCGCAAAAAATGTGGGGACAGCCGACATCGGCTGTCCGGTCGAGCGAAGCTCGACGGCTTCGGCGGCCGAAATCTCCCCACGGAGGGCATAATCCAAAAACACCTCATCCACAATCACCGCCAGTCCATGTGCCCGGCAGAACTCATTCAACGCTTCCAACTCTGCGGCGTGCACATACGACCCGGTCGGATTATTGGGATGCACCACCACCACTCCCCGCGTCCGCGCCGTCACTGCTTTCTCCATCGAATGAAAATCCATTTGCCACCCGTGATCGTAAATCAGCGGATAAGGCACCAGCCTCACATCCTGTAAATCCGCCAGGAATTCAAATAGCGGATAACTCGGCTTAGGCACCAGCAACTCATCCCCTGCGTTGCACAGCAGTCGGAAAACATACGAGTACCCTTCACTGGTACTGGTAGTAAGCACAATCCGCTCAGGATCGACCTCAAGCGGCGCCCCCGGACCGCCACCGCAATTCGTAGAGACGTTGCTGGCAACGTCTCTCTCACCACGAGCACACCGTTCGCCGTAGTACCGCGCCACAGCCTCTCGCGCCGAAAGCAGTCCCTTAGCCTGTGGATCGTAATCCAGCGCCCGCTCAGACCGCAGCCCCTCAAGAATCGCCCTCGAGTCATATTCCAGCCCCACCCGCGTCGGATTCGAAGCCGTAAGGTCCAGCACCCGAGTTCCTCGCGCGCGTACCTCCTCCACCGCCTGCGTAAACCGATTCTGCATCAGACGCCAGTTCGTTCTCTCAGAAAACATGTGATGGATTCTATGCGAAGTCAGAAGGAGGAAGTCAGAAGGAAGAAGTGAACCCTCAAAACAGAACCCAACCTTGCGATCCTTGATTATGCATTCTGACTTCTTACTTCTGCTTCCGGCTCGATTCGTTCTATCGGCAATATAAAAGGCGCCCCGTAGGACGCCTGCAATTGACAAATCGACTCATTCCCTCAACGCGGACGACTTGGAAACTCTGGCCTTCCCAACTGGCTCAAGGCCGGTACACTCTTTTGCAAGCTCGGCCAGTCCCGAATCCCCACTGCCGGGCAGATGAGGCCATTCCCCGTCGGACGCAACAACTGCCGCAGCGTCTGTACGCCATAGAACAATCCCTGTCCCGTGCTGGCAGCGACGATCAAATGAGACT
Organism: uncultured Acidobacteriota bacterium; assembly: GCA_963836945.1. GTDB lineage: Bacteria > Acidobacteriota > Terriglobia > Terriglobales > Acidobacteriaceae > Sulfotelmatobacter. Next base: position 400,598 of record CAWILL010000005.1, on the reverse strand, counting down.
TATCGGAAAACAGCAGATACCCATCCGGCCCGACCGCCGAATCGGCCTTCAATCCATTTCGCGCCAGGAAATGCCGCACGCGATCGTCCTCCAGCCGCGCCAGCACGATGGCCCCACCCTCTGCCTTGCCTTCCGCCTTCATCCCGAAAATGTTCAGCTTCAATCCGGCTTGGTCCTGGACCTCTTCCGCCAGCGTCTCGGCCGCGATACGATCCTCGGCCTGATGCCCCAGCTGTACGAAGATCTTTGTCCGCGGCCCAACCTGAAACCCGCCGTCGCGCAGCTGCACTTCCTTAGGCTGTGGCTCCAGTTTCACACCCTTGTCGCTCGGAGAATCCAGTCCACATAAGAGCGGGGCCCAAGCCAGCGCCCATGCCACGATTGCCAATTGTCGTTTCGTCATAGCCATACCATTGTACTTCCCCCACCGGATCGGCAGTACGAGTAAAGATACTTAACTCTTTGCTAACCTGGCACTACTACGACTTTGACCTGTGTTTTTCGCTATTTAAATGCTTCTTTATTCACAACATATGGCATCTTGGTGACGTCACCACCGTAGTTCCCTTCGAGCACATCGATCAGCCCTTGCGCACATCTTCCAGCCATGCCCTTGTCGGGATCAGTCGATAGCCGTGTGATCCGCGCCGCGCTGGCAAAGTGCGGCATGAGCCTGCATCGGTCCGCAATCGCTGGATCGCGTAGCGGCGAATCCATCGGCAATGGCTCCTTCTCGTACACATCCAACGCCGCGCCGGCAATCCAGTTCTCCCGCAACGCCCGCGCCAGCGCAGCCTCATCCACTACCGGCCCTCGAGACGTGTTTACCAGATACGCGGTCGGTTTCATCAGCCTCAGGGTTTGGTCGTTGAACAGATGATACGTGGGGGTTGCGCTTTCGCCCTTGCGGAGCAGGGGTACATGCACACTGACGAAGTCCGCTTCACGCAGCGCTTGCTCGAAAGGCACGTACTTGACCCACGCCTTCTCCTTCACCAGGCCGCGGGCATGTCTTAGCTCGTTGATCTCCTCAATCGTCTTCACGAACGCATGATTCTCGTAGGCCGGGTCATAGCACAGAATGTTCATGTCGAACCCGACGCACTTCTTCATAAATGCCAGCCCGATCCGCCCTGTTCCGATTACGGCAACGGTTTTCCCGGTAACCTCATCACCCAAAAACGGCAGGAACGGATGCCAGAAGCCCCACTGGTTGTCCCGCGCCAAATGTTCTGCCGTCCACATCTTCCTGGCCAGCGTCCCCATAATGAAGAATGCAAACTCGGCCGTGGCTTCGGTCAGCACATCGGCGGTATGCGTGAACGGCACCTTGTACCGGTTCGCATCAGCGCGATTGATGTTGTCGAACCCCACCGCAATCTGCGCCACCACCTTCAGCGTGCCCTTTCCGGCTTCGAATATCTCAGCGTCAATGGGATCGCGCAAAGTCGTGATCAGCCCATCGATCCCCGACCTCACCTTCTCTACAATCAACGCCTTCGGGGGCGCCTCCGGGCGCGGATAGACCTCCACTTCATATCCTCGTTTGCGCAACAGCTCGATCGAGTCTCCAATGTCGCACGTAGCAAACACACGAATTCTCTTGCTCATAAGTAGGAACGTTTCTTTCAGGAAATCTTGCAGCGGACTGGTGAGGCCCGAGCAACAAAGACCTTCGCCCTATGATACGCGACCAGCAATACCCCGCGTAGGGCAGGCGCCTCGCCTATCCCGCAAAGGCGAAGCCAAGCGGCACCAGATAGTTACTTCCTGGCCTTCGCAAACCCCCGCCCCTCGAGCCACCAGTAGAATTCCTCGATCCAGTGATCGCTGGTGGTCCCTTGCTTCCTCATTCCAAATCCGTGCCCGCCCGCCGAGTATATGTGGACCTCCGGCTTGTTGCCTGCTGCTCTCAGCGCCTCATAGAACTTCACGACGGGTTGTTGCGCCAGTTCGTCATGCTGCGCCCACGCCATAAAAACGGGCGGCAGGTTCGCAGGAATCGCCGGCATCACCTCAAACGGCCCTCCATAAATCGGCGCGGCAAACGCCGGACGCACTGCAGCGTCCGCCTGCAGCAGCACTCCGCTGGTCACCATCGCTCCAGCGGAGAATCCCATGAACCCGATCCCGTCAGGCGAGACTGCCCATTCCGACGCGTGTTGCCGCACCACTTTCATCGCCTGTATTCCATCGGCGATGCCGTACTTGCAGGCCTCATCCATATTCAGATCCGGCGGAATACCCTCGCCCTTGTTCTCCTGCAAACGATATTTCAATACGAAGGCCGCAATGCCCCTCTCCTGCAGCCATCGTGCGACCTGGTTCGCTTCGAGATCGATAGCGAGCGCGATGCACGCTCCTCCCGGCGCCACAACGATGCCGGTCCCAGTGGCCTTGGATTTCTCCGGCAGAAATAGCGTTACAGTGGGCGTGACCACATTGTTGATGATTGTTCCGATTGGCGTGTCTGTGGGGACAATCTCTTTCCGCTTCCAACTCTCCGATCCCGGTGCCACACCGGGCCAAAGATTGATCGTCTGCGCACTGGCGCTGCCAACAAGAGATCCGCCGACAAGAACACAAACAGCTATCGCAGCGCCCAATCTGATTCGTCTCATTCTCGCTCCGGAAGTTAGATATCGACCGTGCCGTGCCGGTCCAGGCTGATGCTGGCAGGTGTCTTCTGGAAACCGCCCAGTTCACGTCCGGGTCGGGCACTTCCAGTAGGTGAACACCGCCGGGAAACCGGATCATCAACTTCTCGTACTCTGCCGTCTGCGCCGCCGTTTTCAGGACGTCGTCCTTGGCGCTGGGATTCCACTCGTGCAGGTAGTACACGCTGCGCACCTGCGCCTGCAGCATCTCTTTGGCGCACCCGAAGCACGGACGCATGGTCGTATACATCGTGCTACCCGCCGTTGCAATTCCAAACCTTGCCTCCGCCAGGATCGCATTCTGTTCGGCGTGCACGCAGATGCACAGATCGTATGCCTCACCGGACTTGTAGGACTTGTCGCGATTGGCGCAGCGACAGCATCCGCCATCCAGGCAGTTCACCATGTTCTCTGGAGTGCCGTTATACCCGGTGGAGATGATCCGATTATCGAGGACGACCAGCGCACCGACGCGGTTGCCTTTGCAGTTGGCCCGCAGCCGGACCGCGATCGCAATGTTCATGAAATATTTGTGGCGGTTCTCGCGCGCATCGCGTGCCGCCTGCGGCTCGATCGCCGGAGTCCTCGTATCGGCCGCCGTGTCTGCCTCATTTTGCGGCGCTGTCTGATAACTCGCAGCTCCGGTGTGCCCATTATGCTTCGCCTTGTTCGATCCTCTGTGTTCCTCTGGCTCTGGACAGTAGACAGCCCGCTATTATGCCGCATGGACGGGAATCACCGCCATGACCGAGAGATCGTCCGCCCGCTCGTCCTCGCAGCACAAGAGCAAAGCCCCGCTTTTGCGAGCGGCGCAGAACTGCGTTTATTTCGGTGCTAGCGGTTCTTACTTGTTGGGTTGAGTCTGGCTTCTATCGCTGGACTTGTCGTTTGCAGCGGCAGCGCGGCGTGATTCCCCAGACTCAACGATGGTCAAGTCTCATCGGACCCATCGCAACTTACCAACGTGCAAGTGGCCGTCCGCAATCTCGCGTTCCGAAGGTGCCCCACCCTTGTCGCGACGTATGCGACAGGGTGGGATTTTTGAATTCTTCATTTAACAACCACGTAAGTCGCGGTCTTTGTCTCGCATCTTTCGGCGCAACGAGTCGGGTAGCGAGTTTACTTCCCCGCCGCATGATGGTCATAACTCAGCACCCGCCTCACCTTCCACGCCCCATCCTTGTACTGCCACAGGTGAACGAACTTCCCCTCTCCGTCGCCATTTTCCGGATGGCCCGGATGATGAAAGAGGTGCACGCCCATCTCGATCGCGCCGTAGCCTTTCATGGGATAGATCTGCAGCGTGTTCGGAAGCAGTTCGCGGGTAACCTGGCCGCAGATGTTCTTTTTCACCGCCTCCACCAATGCCGCCCGCCCCAGCGTAACACCCGCTTGATCGTGATAGAACTCCACGTTCTCGTCGATGAACGATCCAAACTTCACGAGATCACATTTGTTGTAGGCATCAAACAATGCGGCATCGAGGGCAGTGATCGCCTTGTTCAACTCCTCCTGGTTCTGAATCTTGTCGAGCGGCGCCACACTCTGCGCAACCGCAGGCGCATTCAACAAAACACCAAGCAACAATGCCGACACCGAAATCAACGCAGGGGAACGCTTGTTCATAACACCTCGCTTGAAGGGGATGGTGATGCTTGTCTGAGGTACGGAGGATCGAGCATAAAGGTTTCGGAATTCTCAAGTCCGGGAACTGCGACCGCAACCGGCTTCGCCCACCCGCATTAGTTGCCGTGAACTCCTTGGTTCTGTCCGTCTACTGTGAACACCGTTACGTTGCTTACGTTCTGGCCCTTGTAGGTGAACGTCAGCTGCTGACATTCAACCCTTTACTGAGATTTTTAACTTAGCCAATCTGGAGCTAGCACTCAGGTCCCACCTCGAACTCCACAATACGAGGTCGTAAGGCTGTGGAAAACTTTGCAAGTTGTTTGGAGTCATTGTCGAAGGAGTCGCGAAAAAACAATTCCAAAAAAATAGGGTAAACGTCCCGTCCCTGCATTTCCCCACCCTTTCGCACACAACGGGACGGGGCTCGGCCCCTGTCCAGATTCGAACAGACACCTACGGAAAACGGACAACTTCGCGTCTCGAACTCGACCAGGTCGCCTCTACGGTCAATGACTTGCGCGGTTTGGAGTGGCGAACCGATTGCGACTGACAGCGCAGCGCCGCAACATTTCGCAACGGACCCGGGGGTTTTGCAATGGAGAGTTTGCTGCAGGACGTGCGGTGCGGGGTCCGCGTGCTGCGCAATTCGCCGGGATTCACCGCGGTGGCAGTGCTGACGCTGGCGCTGGGCATCGTGGGTACCACGCTGGTGTTTAACGCCTACAACGCTACCGCTTGGCGGCCCCTGCCGGCGAAGGATCCGCAGAGGCTCACGATCTTTCAGCGGAGGCTGTTGAAGGGCGGCTATCGCGCGCAATTCTCCCTCGCTGACTATCAGCTTATCCGTGAGCATAGCCGGACGTTCTCAGGCGTGGCAGCCGAAGACGGGTACGACACGGTCCTGGCACAACTCCCTGATCTCGCGGTGGGAAAGTTTGCCGAGCCGCGTCAGGCTCTGATCAAGCTTGTCTCAAATAATTACTTCGACGTGCTCGGCGTTGGAGCCGGCGCGGGCCGAGTATTCAGGAGCGCTGATCGCGAGACGACTCCGGTGGCGGTGCTGAGCCATGCGTCGTGGCGACGGCGTTTCCGGGAAGATCCGCGGATATTGGGACACACGATCCTGGTGTACGGCGCGGCGGTGACGATTGTGGGAATTGCCCCGAAGGAGTTCGTCGGGAGCGGCAACCCTCCAGTGCCGCCCGACCTGTGGGTTCCACTCTCGGCCGAGACCGTGATCATGCCGCAGCGTGCTGCAGGCAACGAGCAGGAAGAAAGGCTGCGCATCGTGGGCAGGCTGAAGCCGGGAGCCACCGTGGCGCAGGCCGAGGGCGAACTCACCGCGCTCGCACTGCAAGACGAGAAGGACCGCGGCGTTGAGCCGGTCACGGCATCCATAGTCGGCGGGCCGGCAGTATATTTCATCGATCCCGACGCCACCCCGCAATATCGCACACTGGCAGGGCTGCTGCTGGCGAGTTTCAGCGTCGTGCTGCTGGTGGCGTGTGCCAACATGGCCAACTTTTTCATGGCGCGGGCAACAACTCGGCGCCGCGAAATGGCGGTGCGCACCGCACTCGGCGCCTCGAGGGTCCGCCTGGTGCGCCAACTCATGACCGAAGGCATGCTGCTGGGACTCGCCGGAGGGGCCGTCGCGGTGCTGGCAGCGACCTGGATCTGCGATCTGATCTGGGTGGAGGCGGAGCAGCGCATCATCGCGCGCTTCACCGATCTCTACTATTTCGCATTCACATTCACGCCCAACTGGCGCGTGCTGGCCGCCACGTGTGCTATCTCGGTGCTGGCCGGAGCGTTGTTCAGTCTGGCGGGGGCGCTCCAATCGTCGCGCGTCGACCTGAACGGAGTGTTAAAGGGATGCGAGTTGACCATCGGGCGCGGGCGCGGTTTTCGGCTGAACATCCGCGACCTGCTGATTGCGGTGCAGGTGACGCTGAGCGTGGTGTTGTTGGTGAGCGCGGCGCTGCTGGCGCGCGGCATGGTGCGCGGACAGTCCGCCGAGCCCGGATTCGACACCCACAACGTGCTCAACATCGAATTCGGCGGGCTCGATAGCATCGGCTACGACGCCAAGCGGATTGGAGACCTGCGCCAGCAGTTGCGCACGCGCATGTCGATCATCCCGGGAGTCAGTGCCGTGGCGTTTGCCAGCCACGTGCCGCTGCTCGGTGTCGGCATGGGCCAGGCAATAGCGGTCAAACCCGGCGCCCCACCGCATGACGCGCTAAACAATGACGTCTCGCCGGGCTTCTTCGCGGCTTTTGGCATTCCGCTGGTACGCGGGCGTGACTTCACCGAGACCGATATCGCCCAGCGCGCGGGAGTGGTGATCGTCTCGCAGGCCACCGCCCGCAACCTATGGCCAGGCGAGGACGCCGTCGGCAAGCTCATCCAGGTGGGCAACCCACAGCGTTCCCTGCAAGTGATTGGCGTGGCGCAGGACGTACATATCATGAATCTCGCACAGGTCGAGCCCTACTTCTTCTATCTGCCGCTCGCACCCGATGCTCCGCTCGATGACGTTTTCCTGCGGACAAGCAGCGATGCAAGCCAGGCATTGACACCGGCATTACGCGTCACTTCCGAGATCGACACCAGACTGCCATCACTCGCTAATGTACACAGCATGGACGACGCGCTCTGGTTCCAGCACCTGCCTTCCACCCTCGCCACGCTGTTCGCCGCCGTGGTAGGCAGCATGGCACTGTTCCTGGCTAGCGTGGGAATTTACGGCACCATCGCTCACGCCGTGGCCCAACGCACGCGTGAAATTGGCATCCGCATGGCATTGGGCGCCCCGCACGTCTCCATCCTGCGCCTGGTGCTGGGCCGCACGATGGCTCTGGTTGGCGGCGGAGCATTCCTCGGCCTCGCCGCTGCGCTATTGGTCTCGCACGCGATCACCGCCATCCCGTTTGCGCTGGGGTACATGCTGCTGTTCGGAGTGAGCCCCCGCGATCCGCTGGTATTCGGCGGCGTCGGCGCGTTCCTGCTAGCGGTCGCGCTTACCGCGGCCTACTGGCCGGCGCGCCGGGCAACGCGGGTTGATCCGATGGTGGCGCTTCGGTACGAGTAAAGATCAAGTCGTCAATTCCCTCCTCCCGAAAACCCGTTAACAGACGCGACGTTTTCAGTGCCAGGGAGCGCATGGACCAGAAAACGCTCCGTACGCCGTCAACTCTCCCCGCTCGGCATTCGTCCTGTCACCTGCTGCAAAATCTCCCGAATATGCAACGCCGCGCAATCCACATGAGGGAAAACCGTGTTGCTCTCATTGAACAGCAGCGTCAGATCAGTTCCCGCCAGAAGAATCGCGTCCACCGCGTCGCGGGTCACGAGGAGATGCGCGAGAGACGTGAGCTTCTCGTGCTTCTCTGCCGACGGTTCGCCGTTCGCGGCAAGTTCGACGTAGGTCTTGTGAATCATGTCCACTTCGTCCGGCGCGGGGCGGACGACTTCAACGCCGCTCAGCGCGCCAAACAAATCGGACTCGATCACGAAGCGCGTGCCGAATATGGCGACGCGGCGGGCCATGCGCGCCGCGAGTTCCCGGTTCAGAGGATCGAGAAGCGACACGATCGGCAGCGCGGACCTTGCGGCTAGTTCCTTCTCGCAAAATAGAGGAGTGATCGCGGGGATCACGGCCATTTCGGCTCCGGCGGCTTGCATGCGCCGGATGTATCCGCTCAGATATTCGGCCAGTCCGGTGCGATCCCTGGCCTCGACGTACGCGAACACGCGCGGTGTCTGGGCGTGGGTGATCACGATGTCAAGCGCGAAGCCGAGCTTCTCGCATCCGCGGGCCAGATGCTCGTAGTAGTGAACGGTTGCGCCGACACCCAGTCCGCCGACCAGGCCGACGCAGCGGGAATTTTTCATGCAGTCAAGATTAGAGGATCTGCGATGTCAAAGATATTGGGCGTTGCACGCCTCGCTCTGCTCGGCGGGACGGACGAAGGCGTCCGTCCCTACACGGGTATTGTGCTCGTAGCGCCGGGCTTCGCCCAGGCTTGGACAGCCGAGGCGGCTGTCGCCACGTAAGCAAGAAGAGCCGTCGTGGCCTGTTGCGCGGGGGACGATTGTCCCCGCGCGCAGGGTTTAAGTTTTGGATTCAGTTCAGGAGCGGCGGTCTACTTGACCGGCTCATCGGCGGACGGAGTCGATTCCTGGGAGGACGACTCATCGTGGCCCATGTGGAACAGCGCGGCCTGGGCTTCGGCGGCGGCGCGAAGTTCGTCCTGCTCGTGCAGGCCGCCGGGTTCGGGCTTGTCCTGTTTTCGCTGGGTCCGGCGTTCAGCCTTGTCTTTTTGTCTCTGTTGCCTGGTTTGTTCTTTCTGACGCTTGGTAAATGTTGATCGGCCTCGTGGCATACTCATCCCCTCATTGTTTCGTTCTTCATGTTAGCCGGCGATATAAATGCCGGCGATCTTGCCCGCCGGGAGGCTGCAGCTTCGCGGACCTCCTGAATACCGGCGGAATTACCAGCGCGGCTCGCGACGTTCGCGCGCTTGGCCGCGATCGCGTCCGCGTCCTCCGCCACCGCCTCCGCCAAATCGTTGGCCGCCCCCGCCCTTTGGACGATCGGTCTTCGGCTTGGCTTCGTTGATGGTCAATGTTCGTCCACCCAGTTCAGTTCCGTTGAGCGCGGCAACGGCCTTGTCCGCCGCCGTGGCATCGGTCATCTCAACGAACCCGAAACCGCGCGAGCGGCCCGTCTCCCGGTCGGTCACCAGGGTGACTTTTTCTACGGCGCCGTGGGGCTCGAACACGTTGCGCAGTTCGGCCTCGGTCGTGCTGTGGGGCAGATTGCCGACATACAGGTTCTTCATTGCATTTCCTCTCTCAGTAAATCGTCCAAGGTTGGTGCTGCGTTCTTCGACGGACGTCCTTCGAAGTCGCGTGGTGGCGCGGGCCTGTCCTGCATCGCTCGGGAGCGCGCAGTGCAGGCGGCGCGAACGGCGGAAATTCTGCGAGATGCTTCGAGGATGCCCCAGCGCTGATTGAGATCTTTCATGCCGACGGAAAGTGCGGCCCTGATGTCGGCCGCTAACGACTGGTGGTCCGAATTCCGCAACGGCAGCGCTTCATCCTCACTGGGTGAATCCGCCAGATAGGCAGGCTCGCCGACCAGAAACGCGAGGCGCTGCGGAGGATTCGCGCCGCGAATGTCCTGGCAAAACTTGTCACGGCGGCCGGTTCCCTTTTCCAGATTCATCAGAACGAGATCATAGAGATTGGCACGCCACCAGGAGCGCGCTTCATCGATGTCGGCGGCGCAATCGACGTCCATGCCGAGCTTGCGCATGACTTCGGCGCGCAGATCGCGCTTGCGAGAAGAGGCATCCACGAGAAGAACTTTTTTCTTCTTGTCGACGACCGGTACGTTGACCGAAAGCGGCAAGGCTGCAAGGGCCGGAGTGTTCATTGCGCCACCGTCTGCGGCTTGAGGCGAGAGGAAGCCGCAGGTTTCTGTGGCGTCCCGGCGCTGTGCAGCAGGCCTTGGTTTCGCTTACGGCGCGCGATCTTCTGCTTGCGCTCGCGATGGAATCTGGACTTATCACCATTCCGTGCGGACATAATCGGCTCCTATTGGTTTGAGTGAAGGATAAACCGCTGGCCGATCAGAATCTTCCAGGCGGCGACGGAAACGGAACGGCGTCACAATGTACACTCCCGCCCAGCGCTGCCGGCGATCCATAAAATGTGCGATGGCTTGGGTGAAATAATCGCCGGAATAAAGACGCCTCTCGATCTCTCAATCGCGAAGGCGCAAGGTACGTCGCGTATCTTCGAGGTCAAGTATCTTCAGTATATCCTGTTTAGGAGACGTTCTGCGGATGCATCGCGGATCGAGAGAGAAACTTGTGGTTGGACACGCGGTGGTCTCGTGTTCCATTCGCTTGCGCGCATGGCGAACCGGAATTCGATTGCTAATTCCGCGCGTTCCACGTACGATCACTATGTGCGTTAGACCGAGTCGGTCTTGAGCAGCTCTCGCCTCAACAGCCAGTAACCTGCGCAAGTTCCTCCGAATCCCTCCAGCGTAACTATCAAAAAGGAAACAAGAGTACAAAACACATGGAACAAGGAACAGTGAAGTGGTTCAATGACGCCAAGGGCTACGGCTTTATCAGCCGCCAGTCGGGCGAAGACGTTTTCGTGCATTTTTCGGCCATCCAGGCGGGCGGATTCAAGAGCCTGCAAGAGGGCCAGACGGTGCAATTCAGTGTCACCAAGGGCCCCAAGGGCTTGCAGGCCGAAAACGTTCAGGCTGTTTAAGCCGACGAATTCTGCGGAGAGGCGATATCCACGGAGATCGCCTCTTCTCTTTTGCACGCAGTTCGCTGGTGATAGTCTGCTGACTCCATCGCAAATGGATTTCTTCTGACAAGCGACGACAACAACGCTACGTACGCCATCATCCTGCACAACGTCCGAACCTACCGGTCTGCGGGGGTGATCGCGGTCGTTCGCGGGAAGCAGAAGGCGGAATCCACACTGAAGGCTTTCCAGGAATCGCAAAGTTCCGGCGACCACCATGAAGGCTGGCGCTACTTCTTCGAGAAAACCTCTGTAGCCGCGGGGACCGATCCCGCCCAAGCGACAAAACTCCGCCAGGACGAACTCGAACTGCGCGAGTCCAAAGCCCCGCCAGACACTACCGATTGGAATTCGCGTAAGTGATCTGGTCGTAAGTGACAGTCGGTACTCGTGCGTGCCCCATTTCTCGCGCGCGAGAAGTGGGGATTTTGGCTTCCCCTCGTAAAAAGAAGCCTCGCGCGAAATCTCAAACGAAGTGCAACGCCTCAACTCTCCAGTTCCACTCCCATCATCCACCAAGCCTCTCAAAATTTCTCAAACTTCGATCTTCTCCTTCGGCTCTCCGGAAACAATTTCATCGCCTTATATTTTCGGAACTCCTCCACCGGGAACAGATACCACGCTCCTACCGGCACCACATACGCCGCCAGCATATCGATCTCATCCGACCCGTACACCCGTGAACTATTTCCGTGCGCATGAAACGTATATCCTCCATACTCCCCCGCCCGATGCGCCGACTTCACCTGCCCCCGCAGCAGCTTCTCCCTGTGTCCACGATCAGGTCATACCGCGAACTCTCCTCCCAGGGCTTTGTCACCCGCAACCCCAACGCCGCCGCCACCGCCATAAATGCCGCCTCCGCCATCTCCCCCCGCTGCTTCCGCGTCAACTTCCTCCGCGAGCGCGGCGCGCTCCACCCGCAAACCGGTCGCCCCGTGTCTCGCATCTTTTGCGAAACCTGGAGATTTCCCTCTCCCAACCCAGCACCGTCTCTCCCTGCCACCGCTTGCCCTGGCACCAACTCCACTCCCATACATCCCCCATGAATCTCGCTTACCCGTTGGTCATTCCGAAGGCGCAGCCGAGGAATCTGCTTCTCCTCGCCCGCACCGACTCCCGCCGGGTGCCCCGTGTTTCGCATCGTTTGCGAGACATGGGGATGTCCCCGCCTACACCCGCACCGCTTCCCCCCTCACCGTTGCACCCATCCCCACTTCCATACTTCACCCATGAATCTCCCCGATCCAAACCGAAGACCCCTCTCTTGAAAAATTTCCAACGACCTTCCCAAAAAAGCTCGACCCACCCCCGGCCCGAAAGCCAGGGGACGTTTCCACCGCCATCAAGTTGTCAAAGGTCAGAATTGATCAATGTGGGGAAAGCCGCCTTCGGCTGTCCGTCGAGCGAAGCTCGACCGCGTGCGATTCGACACGAGAAGCCGAGCCTGCGAACTCCGCCCCAAATACAAAGCCCCCATCGGACCTGAATCCGTGGAGGCGAAGCCACGAAAGTGGCTACTTTAAGCGCTCAGATGAGTAAGGAGGACGGTCAGTGCCCCCAGTCACACCACAACGTGACCAAAAGCACGCAGCCCCGTACCATTGTTGATCGGAAGCGAAGCTGAGAAGTCTGCCCTACCCGTTGAACCTGCTCGATCCCTTGTCATTCCGAAGGCAAAGCCGAGGAATCTGCTTTCGTCTTGGTATCAAGATGGAGCATTGAAAGGGCGGGGCTTCAGCCGCGCCGTAAGTCGCGCGAACTCAGTAGCGGCTTCAGCCGCTGAGGGACCCCTTAGTCCCCGCGCACTCTCTCCCGTAGCCTGCAGGTTTAGGCCACGAAATGCCAAATCCGATCCCAGCCGCGACGCGGCGAAAGAATGCAGCCCGCGGCATCAGATCCGTACCGTCTGTGCACTTTTGACTGCATGCGCTGACACGCCTCGCTTCGCTCGGCGGGACGGACTCTTCGACTGCACTCAGGGCAGGCCGCGTCTTTCCCTACTGTCGGTCAGATACCGGCGTACCAGGCGTATCCGCCCTCGGGCGAGGCCGAGCCCAAGCCCTTGCCAAACGGCTTGAGGGTATCGGTGAGAGTCAAGCGAGTGATGTATTTGACGTTCTTGTAACCGAGTTGGCGCGCGACCCGCAGGCGCAATGGACCTCCGAAAGGCACGGGAAGGTCTGCTCCATTCATGCGGTGAGCGACCAGGGTTTGCGGGTGCAACGCATCGGCCATGTCAATGCTCTCCCACCAATCGGGTTGAATAGAGCGGTAGACGACATAACGGACCTGGGGTAGTGCGGCAACCCGATCGAGAATGTAGGAAAGCGGTACGCCGGTCCATTCGGCGATATAGGTCCAACCCTCTTCGCAGCCGATCATAGTGATCTGCGAGCTGGTCGGGAAACTCCTGATATCCGCCAGGGAAAATGCGGTGGGACGGGCCACCATGCCGTCGACCGTCATTTTCCAGTCCGCAAAATTCCCTGCCTGTAGCCGACTGAATTCATCGCCCAGGCGATCGACTTCATTGGCAAACGGATCTTTCGAAATCTCGCTGCGGAAAAATTCCCGGGCCATCGAATGGCGGGTTAACAGCCGCTGCGCGGCGTAGGTCAACGTTTCGCCGGGCCCGTAAATGCCGCTCGAGTCTGGGGGAATCAGCCCGTGACGCCGGGCGAGTGTGGCCGCGACGGCTACACTGGATATTCCGGCCGCAGCCGCGATACCGCTGGTGATGAGTTTACGTCGAGAGATCTGGCTCATAATTCACTCCGTCGGAGGTGTGGCGCGGCCCGTGATCATGGCGCTCATCCGCGCTCGGAATCCCGCAACAATAACCATCAGAACGTGAACCAAAAGAAACAGCACCAGCAATATCGTCACAATGAAGTGCAGCGAGCGCGCCGTCTGGTGACCTCCCAGGAGCCGCACCGCCAGCGGAAATGCCGCATCAAACCCAAACGACATGGCAAGACCCGTCCAGATCATCAGCGGGAATAACACGAAAATCACTACCAGATACGTGATCCGCTGCAGCACGTTATACGACCACGCCTCATCCGCTCCCGGCCGCTTGAAGCGCAGATGCTCAATGATCGACGCGCCCATTCCCTTGAACGAGGGCGGAACGAGATTGCGCCGGAAGTGCCCGTTGAACAGGCCCCAAAGCACATAGAGCAAACCAGTAGCTACCGCGACCCATGCGGCCTGGAAGTGAAGGTAGCGGCTCCATCCGTTCTGGTCGGGCAGCACGTAACCGTATCCGGTGGGGACTGTGCTGCGCGAGGACGGAAGATGCAAATTGAGCCACGGCCGCATGTTGACGTTTCCGGTTTCTCCCCAATAAAAGCGCGGATGCGAGAGGACGATCTCGCCTCCCGTAACCAGCAGCGCGAGAAACGCCAGCGTGGTAAGCCAGTGCGTCACCCGCACCAGCGCAGAATGGCGCTTACGTGCGATGGCCTCGGGCACGGCAGTCGTACGGACTGCGTCGCCTCCGGCGATCGGCAGAGTTGCATTCATGTTGTGGGCCCCATCCCCTGGTATTTGGGATTCTACATCGTCGCAGCCGCCACCGCGATGGAGATCATTCAACCGTGTTCCCCGGCCCACAACGACAGGCGCCGCATCGAATGATGCGCAGACATCTGCAAGGAACGAAGAATATAGAACTCTTCCCGTTACCTCGCCGCCGCCTTGGAGTAGTGGAACATTGCGTATGTCGCCGGCCCAACTGACAGTGACGGGCTGATCGTCTTGAAAACCAGCACGTCCATTCCGGTCATGAACGCTGCTGCGGGATACTCCGAATGCCCTTCTTCCTTGCTGCTTCGGTGATTTCTGACGGCAATCACCGCGGAGGCCCACATTCCCGCATGCGCCGCGGCAAACAGCATCCAGGATTTTTTGTCAGGATGGAGTACTCGCCGGGCATTCCCAAACGTGAAAAAGTGGTCCGGTTGCCTGTTCCAGCGCTCGGTCACATCGATCGGGGGATACCGGCCAATCAGCTTATGCACCCATTCAGGACATGGTTTCCCGGTGTTCTGAGTGCAGTTCGACTCTTGCGTGGCTGACGGAGCATCGGCCAGTTTTGTCGGCTTGGGGTTCTGCAGATCTGCAACTGGGACCTGCCCATCTTCGCTGGTTAATTCTGCGGTAGGTGAGAGACTTGCTGACACAGCTAGTGGCTGCTTTGATTCGAGCTTGGGCGCCTCGCCCAAACATGCTGGTACAGACGAGTCCCAGGCACCATACAAAAAGAAATCTCATGAAACGCTCCTCAGAAATCCGGCTTCATCACGGATCGCTGTGGACCGCTGCAATCGACACTCCGCGCGAAACGGTCGAGTCCATTCGTGCGGACGTGGAGAGATATTGGGACAATCCTGCCGAGGTGTTTTCCGCCGAGTGGGGTCCAGCTAGAAGCTATTTTCCCTTTCGAATGTTTTGTGCCAATAAAGCTCGGAGTTCGGCCAATTGGTCTGGATTGAGAGCCTGCTTCGGCAGAATGTTGAAGCAAGAGGGTGATGTGTAAAACAGAATCTGATGTGCGCCTTCGATCGAGCGAGTATAGTTTCTCCACTCCCCACCCGCCGAACCACCATTCCATCGCCAGTGGGCCCCAGAAGCATCCAACATGCGCTTTTTCGGCCCGTGCGCTCCAGGCTGTTTTGTAAACTGTCGACGCACATTCCAGCGTGGGAAGATTTCGACCACGATGATCCAGAGAATGACAAGAAAGGAGAGTGGTAGGAGCCTGATTGTGTCATGAGCCCTCACCGCGCCGTAAAGCACATGCGACGCAAACGCAATTCCCATCCAAAACACGACAACCAGGAGCCCTTTGACAGCCGAGTTTCTCTGGCGATGAACTCTGAATGCTTCTGTGAAATCGTTTTGCGTAAGTTCGTACGCGATTTCCATTGTCTCGGCATTTTGCCAGAGAGCTGGTTCACGCACAAAATAATTTCGCTCTTGCGAGTCAGGTCTCTTCCTGTGGAGGTTGCCCTGCTTCGCTTCGACCGGACAGCCGAGGCGGCTGTCCCCTACGTGGATCGTGGTGATTCCCAACGAAAAGCCCCACTTCTGGCATCTGCGGCCAGAAGTGGGGCACAGGTTCTTGCGGATGGCTGACAGCTGAGAGCTGACAGCGTCCTAGTACATGTCTCCCATGCCGCCGCCGTGTCCACCGGGCGCGGGAGCTTCCTTCTTTTCCGGAATCTCCGCGACCAGGGCTTCGGTGGTCAGCATCAGGCTGGCGATGGAGCCAGCATTCTGCAGAGCCGTGCGCACGACCTTCGTGGGATCGAGCACGCCGGCCTTGACCAGGTCCTCGTACTCGTTGGAGAAGGCGTTGAATCCGTAGTTCGATTCCTTGGATTCGAGCACCTTGCCCAGGATCACTGCGCCTTCTTCGCCTGCGTTCTCGACGATCTGGCGCAGAGGCTCGGTGATGGCGCGTTTCACGATGTTGATACCGATCTGCTCGTCGCCGTCGGCCTTCACCTTGTCAAGCGCTGCAGCGCAACGGGCCAGAGCCACTCCGCCGCCGGGGACAATGCCTTCTTCCACGGCTGCGCGCGTCGCATGCATTGCGTCTTCCACGCGGGCTTTCTTTTCCTTCATTTCGGTTTCGGTTGCGGCGCCGACTTTGATGACGGCTACGCCACCGACCAGCTTTGCCAACCGCTCTTGCAACTTCTCGCGGTCGTAGTCGCTGGTGGTCTTCTCGACCTGGCTGCGAATTTCCTTCACGCGGCCTTCGATCTCGGCGTGCTTGCCCTTGCCTTCGACCACCGTGGTGTTGTCCTTGTCGATAGTGATCTTCTTGGCCTGGCCAAGGTCGGAGATCTGCACGTTCTCGAGCTTAATGCCGAGATCTTCGGTGATGGCCTTGCCGCCGGTCAGGATCGCGATGTCCTGCAGCATCGCCTTGCGGCGATCGCCGAAGCCAGGAGCCTTCACGGCCGCGACTTGCAGCGTGCCACGCAGCTTGTTGACAACGAGGGTGGCGAGCGCTTCGCCTTCCACGTCTTCTGCGATGATGAGCAGCGGCTTGCCGCTCTTCGCGATCTGCTCCAGCAGCGGGAGCAAGTCCTTCATCGAGCTGATCTTCTTTTCGTTGATCAGGATGTAGGCGTTCTCGAGGGCAACTTCCATGCGCTCGGGATCAGTCACGAAGTAGGGCGAGAGATATCCGCGATCAAACTGCATGCCCTCGACGACTTCCAGCTGAGTCTCCAGCGTTTTCGACTCTTCCACGGTGATGACGCCGTCCTTGCCGACCTTCTTCATCGCTTCCGCGATGATCTTGCCGATGGTCTCATCATTGTTGGCCGAAATGGTCCCAACCTGCGCGATCATTTCGCCGGTGACGGGCTTGCTGAGTTTATCCAGTTCGCCATTGATACGGTTGCCTTCTTTGTCGAGCTTGCCGGCGATGACGGTGACGGCCTTCTCGATGCCGCGCTTCAGGGCCATGGGATTGGCTCCGGCTGCGACGGTCTTGACGCCTTCCCGATAGATAGCCTGCGCGAGAACGGTTGCGGTAGTGGTGCCGTCGCCGGCGACGTCGCTGGTCTTGCTGGCGACTTCGCGGACCATCTGGGCGCCCATGTTCTCAAGGCCGTCCTTGAGTTCGATTTCCTTCGCTACGGTGACGCCGTCTTTGGTGATCGTCGGCGAACCGAATTTCTTTTCGATAACGACGTTGCGGCCCTTGGGGCCGAGTGTGACCTTCACGGCGTCGGCCAGAAGGTTGACGCCGCGGAGGATCGCCTGACGGGATTCTTCTCCGTGAACGATGTGCTTTGCCATGTTTCAATCTCCTCTTATAAATTTCTTCGAGCGATGAGCTTTGAGCTGCGAGCTATGAGCGAAAGCTTCTAGCTTCTAGCTAAATCTCTTGTCATCCTGAGCAGCGCGCAAAGCGCGATGCGAAGGACCTTACGAGCCGCCAGAATCGGCAATGCCGTTTCCGGGGTCGAATAAGCCGAGGACACCCTTACTTCTTGCTGCCGGCTAGTTCTTTCTTTGCGGGAGCAGCGGCGCCAGTCAGGATGCCAAGGACTTCATCTTCTTTCATGATGATGAACTCTTCGCCATCGATCTTGATCTCGGTGCCGGAGTATTTGCCGAAGAGGATGCGATCGCCTTCTTTGACCGCCAGCGCGAAGGTCTTGCCTTCGTCATTGGTGCGGCCTTTGCCGGTAGAGATGACTTCGCCCTCTTGCGGCTTGTCTTTGGCCGAATCGGGAATGATGATGCCGCCGCGGGTGGTGGTAGCTTCCTCCACACGACGTACCAAAATACGGTCATGGAGCGGTGCAAACTTCGCCATGGTGTGTGACTCCTTTCAATTAGGTAGAAGGTTAACGTGCTTTGAGTGAATCTCGGTAACCCTATGATTTGGTTGGTGCAGACGGTGCTGTTAGCACTTATGCCTGTCGAGTGCTAATTCTAAGGAAGAGAGGTACCGGTTGTCAAGGGGCGTGGCGACTCACTAATTTACAAACTCTTGACGCTGGTGAAACAACCACCGGTCCTTCCGCGGTATAACATCCGCGTTCTCGCAGGAGATTTCAGGATGAAACGCACGCTTTCCGCTCTTTGCTTTGCGGTGCTGAGCTTGGCCGCTGCCGCGCAAACTCCGGCACCGGCGATCACGCAGTTATTTGGATTCCCTTGCGATTCCACGCTGACGCAGTGCCCGGACGGAAGTTTTCCGGAGGGTTTCATCGAGAGTGCGGACGGAAATTTTTATGGCATCGCCTCGGCGGGAGGAACCGGGCTCAATTCACAGGGGAGTGTTTTCAAGATCACGCCGACTGGACAGTTCACCCTTCTTTATAGTTTTGCCGAGTTGCCAGACGGTAGCCTGCCGAACGGCGCCGCGCCAACCAGTCTTGCGGAAGGCTTGGACGGGAACCTTTACGGTCTCACGCTGCTGGATGGAGCGAACGGCGTGGGAACGGCATTCAAGCTGACCAAAGCGGGCGTTATCACGCTGCTGCACAACTTCTGCAACACGCTGACCTGCAGCGACGGCGCTTATCCGTCCTTTGTTACGCAGGGTATCGACGGGAACCTTTATGGAGGCACGGGACCGCAGAATTTTCCCACGAGCGTGATCTTTCGCATGAGTCGCAGCGGCACCTATAAGGCTGTCCATACATTCGACACGAAGGCGCAGCCGGACGGACTGGGCGTGTTCAACATGGTGCAACTGCCGGACGGAAATTTCTACGGAACAACCGTGGCCGGCGACCATCTCAAGCCGTGGAACTCGGTCTTCCGTTTCAATCCTGTCACCAGCGCGTACACGATGCTGCACCCGTTTAATTCTCCGAATATCAATTTGCCGAACGTGGCCGCCAGTGGACTGACCTACGCGTCGGATGGGAATCTTTACGGGCTGCGAGTGGGAAGCATTTTGTATCGCATTACGACCACCGGCAGCTATCACGAGATCGGGCCGATGTCGTCAACCCAGAACATTGACGGGGATCTTATACAGGCCTCAGATGGCAAGTTGTGGGGCGATTTTTTCCAGCCGCCGGGCACGGTGTTCAGATCTACGCTGTCAGGGTCAGTTCTTGAAAACATTTCGCTGAGTGCCAACGTGAACGGGCAAGAACCCTTTGGTTTGTTGCAGGCGGCTGACGGAAAGCTATACGGGATGTCATTTGAAAATGGAGCACCTCAAAACGGGCAGCCAACGAACGGATCCTTCTGGGTCATCGATGCGGGGCTTGCGCCGCCGGCGGGGCGGATCATCAATTTCCAGCCGGCGAGCGGCAAGGCCGGCACTACGTTCATGTTGCAGGGGTCGCATTTTGTCGGCACGACGGCGGTCGCGATCAACGGCACGGCTGCCAGTTTCAAAGTGCTGACCGCGAATTTCATCCGCGTGACCGTGCCGGCCGGGGCGAGTTCGGGAAAGATTTCGGTCACCAATGCTGGGGGAACGGCTACCAGTGCGAAAGCGTTCACGGTGCCGTAAGCCAAGCGCCAGTTTTTGGAATGCTTTTAGTAACAGGCACTGCCGCCCGACACAGCGTATGATTAAAGAGATGCCAAATATCCAAGAGCTCCTCGCCGGCCTTCGCCAGGAAATCAGCGACCTCCAAAACATGAATGCCCGTTACGCGGGAAAGCGTGTGCACAGCGAAGTGGAGCAGACCGCCCTCGAACTTCGTACCACCCGTCTGCGTGAGATTAAGCAGGAATTGTCGAAAATGCTCGACCGTCCCCAGGACGCAAAAGTCTGGTGGGAAAAATCCCGTCGATCAAGCGGTGTGGCGATCGCGGAATAAGGAAGCAAGTTGAGCCAGCCGTCGCTTTGTGTTGGCGAGACTGTGTTGATCGGGAGACCACGCTTCAGACGGCATCGCCCTTTCGCAAAGATGTTGCTAAAGGATAGGGCACCCGGCCCAGACCATTTCTTGCCTGTGATATCGAGTGAATCCTTTGCGACCAACAGGCTCGCCGCTGGTCGCGCAAAACTCACCCGGTGACGTTCAAGTCTCCGCCAATATACTTTTTCGTACAGCCTCCACCGCGACCCGAGCGGCAATAAGCTGCCCAGGCCCAGTTCACGGTCACGGTCACGAATGCTCCCTCGGAGTCATAGCCGCTGGCAGTGCCTTGCACCTTCACATCGTACTGGTTGGTGAAATTCGCCGAACCTGCGAAGTTGGTAAAGTTCGCCGTCGTGCCATTCGGCAGCACATAACTCAGCGTGTATCCCGAGAATGTCAAGTTCGGACATCCCCCGTAATAGCAGCCGCTGCCCATGCCATACGGACTGACAAACGAGCCGCCGAGATCGAGGTGTCCGGTCACCGCATTGCCCGGACTGATTGTTCCCGAGCCTGATTGGTACGTGGTTGTGGTTTGCGCGAAACTCGCCAGAGACATCAGCAGGAACAACAGGGGGAGGACTTTCTTCATCGCTTCTGCTCCTTTTCAGATTTCTCGTTTTGGTAATCAGGGACTCATGGCGCGCAAAGCAAGGGTGATCGTTTGAAGTGATTGTTCTTGAACTGCTGTGGCGGACCGGTTCGCTCAATATGCCGTGTGGACGCGTTCTCGGCACAGGTGGGCTGAATCAGCCTCAGACGACTCGGTGATTGGGAGGCTGTCCAGAAACGGAGAACCAAATCGCGAGTCAGATGCGGAGTCGGATTTCCTAGTTGTTGTGGTTGCGTGCTTTCTTGGCGGGGACGGCGAATAGGAAGGTTTAGCCCTAGTGCGTCGGCCCCGCTTCTTTCGTCTGGTCGCAGGTTCCGTTGGTCGGTTGCGTGGCGAGCACCTGCGTCCACGGCAGGCCGTTAGGCGCATTCAGCATTGCCGGCGTCGTGAAGTCGAAGAACTCGCTCATGTCGCGAGACGGATCTTGCCAGTAGGCGTCACGCGCGGTGAGCGAGGCGACACTAAACTGTTTCTCGATGAACGCGAGAATTGCCGTGTAGTCGCGCGGGAGGTGCGAGACAAAATCCGGTTTCGCATAGGGAGAGATGACGATCAGGGGCACGCGGAATCCGGTCAAATTGAACGTCCCTCCGAGGTTTCCAACCCGGCAATATCCCGGAGAACCGTTATTCGGATCGGGGCATTGTCCAGGAGCGTAAGCGTCGGGTAGAGGAACCATGAATGGCGGAACATGGTCGTATAGGCCACCGCCTTCGTCGTAGCTGAGAATGAACACCGAATCCTTCCAGGCGTCACTGTTCATGAGCGCTGAGATGATCGACTGCACATACGCGGAGCCGGTTTGGACGTTGTTGTCGGGATGTTCGTCGAGCCCGCTGCTCCCTGATGCGCTGTCGATGAAAATGACCTGCGGCAAGGCCTGATCGGGATCGCACGCGCCGCCGCTGCAGGCTCCGGCGAGCCGGTTCATCAGATCGCTATCCGGAAAGACCTTCCCCTGGATCTTGGGATCGAAGAAGTCTGCGAAGTTCGCAAGGAACACACCGTCATGGTAGTAGTACAGCCAGCTTACGTTCGCGGTGTTCATGGCGCGGAAGATCGTGGGAGCTGAATACTGCGGGTGTCCCGAAGAGCCGTCAGGATACTCGTGACCGAACGAGGTTCCCGCCATCAGGTACATCCGGTTGGGAACTGTGTTGGCCAGGACAGGCGAATGCCAGGCGTCGCTGGTGGGGAAGAACGTGGCTAGATCGTAATAGTAAGGAAGGTCCGTCTGGTTGTAGTAGCCGAGGACGCGGGTACCGTTGGAATCGTACTGATCGGCGACTGAAGTCGTGGTATCGAGAAATCCCGACATTCCGAAATCGCTATTGGAAAAAGTAGTGGTTGTGACCCAGGCTCCATCGCCGCCGTTGAGCGTTGTGTCGTGATGGCTCTCGTCCCACGCGGGCGTGAGGTTTTCGATACAGACAGTAGGTTCGTGGAAAGGCTGCACCTTGGCCCCGGTGTGAGCGTTGGTGAGAGTGACGTTGGGATCGAATGCGTCGATGGTCTGCGTATCGGTGATGCCGAACTGGGCAAGCCGTGAGGAACGATAGCCGCCGAGCTGTCCGAGATACATGTCGAACGAGCGGTTCTCCTGCAGCATGAAGAAGATGTGCTTGATCACGCCGGTGGTTACGGTGCTTACAGTAACGGTTGCCGATTGCGTGATGGGAGTGCCGTCACTGGCGGTCGCGGTTGCGGTGTAAGTGGTGGTGGCGGCCGGAGTGACGGTCGCGCTTCCCTGCTTCGGCGAGCACGGACTGCACACCGAGTTGTTCGATCCATCGACCAGCGTGAATGAGGTCGCGGCGCCTCCGGTGATTTGCCAGGAGAGCGTGGAGCTTTGTCCGGCCGTGATGGTGCCGGGAGACGCCGTGAGACTAAGAGTAAATGGAACTGTGACGGTGACAGTTTGTGGACCTGCAGTGCCGCCAGGACCTGTCGCAGTAAGCGAATACGTCGTCGTCGCACTCACCGGTACAGTGGCAGAGCCAGAAGTTGGAAGTGGACCGGAATCATCTCCGACCGGGAGGGCAGGACTGATCGTGATCGACGTGGCGTTGGTGGTTGTCCACGTGAGCGTGGTGGTTTGTCCTGTACCCACTTCGGTGGGCTTCGCGGTGAATTGCGTTATCTGCGGCGGTAGGTTGGTAGCCACCTGAACTGTAGTGGTCTGGGGCGAACTGGAGCCACCTGGCCCGGAAGCAACGGCGGTGTAGGTTGTCGTCTGTGTCGGCGAGTCTTGCGCGCTGCCAGATGTTTGCGATCCACTGACCACGGTTCGACTGGACGAACCGGCGGTTGCGGTGATCGTCACAGAGGTGGCATTAAACGCTTGCCAGTTGAGCGTGACACTTTGGCCGCTGCTGATCGTAGTTGTGCTCGCCGAGAAGGTGATAGTTGGGGCGACCTTCTTTGAGGAGTTTGCACAGGAAGAACAGGCCCAGATGGCAGCGATCAGAGCCGCACAGGTAACCCACCGAACCATTTGATCATTCATTCTCAGTGTGAAGTCTCCCACCTGACACAGTGGCTGAAATCAGATGCCTTAGCGGGTGTGGGAGGTTGCCGTCCGTGGTCAACGCGCGAAGAGCGATAACCACAAAGGGCACGAAGGTGCAGGAAGGAGAACCGGAACAAGGGCTAGCAAGTCGCTGATTGTTCGGCCAACCAGAGGGCGTGCGGTGTCCATACTTTTGTGACCATACGTTACTTCTGGGTTACTTTTTCCCGGTGCAAGTTTTGTGGACGGGCACGTTCTCTCGATGCCCGACAGCGAGGTGGACGATGAAGCGATCTCTGGTGGCTGCGATTGGTTTGGGGTTCGTGGTTTTAGGTGCGATCAGTTGTTCGCATCAGCCTGGCGGCATTTCGACAAAAGTTCCGACAGTTCACGCTGCGAATCCGGTGAAGGAAACGGCGAAGACGATGACGGCGTTTCAATCAGACGCGGAACTGGCGCGCTATCTGCGCGAAGTGGCGGCGAAACAGCGGCGCGGCATGCGGGGGAATGGCATGGCGTCTTTCGACGCGGCCGTCTCCCAAGCCCTTCCCGCGCCTTCCGCACCTGCGAATGAGATGAAGGCTTCCGCTGGCGCTGATAAAGAGGAATCCATCACCAACGTCCAGCACGCCGGGGTCGACGAAGGCGGGATTGTCAAGGCACATGGAAATTATCTGGTGGTGCTGCGGCGGGGGCGGTTGTTTACGGTGTCAATCGAAGATGGAGATTTGCGGCCCACTTCCATGATCGATGCATTCGGGCCGGACATCAATCCCAACGGCACGTGGTACGACGAAATGTTGGTTTCGAAGGACACCATCGTCGTGATCGGGTACAGCTATGAGCGCGGAGGTACTGAAATTGGGCTTTTCAATATCAATGATGCGGGTAAGCTCACGTATCGATCGACGTATCATCTGCGGTCGAACGATTACTACTCGTCGCGGAACTATGCCAGCCGACTGATTGGCAGCAAACTAATCTTCTACTCGCCGCAATATGTGAATCCGGGCGCAGAAGATCCGTTCGGAGCATTTCCGGCAGTGCGCAAGTGGCATAAGGGAGCGAACGCGAGCGAGTTCAAGAGGATCGTGCCCGCAACCCAGGTGTACAAGCCAGAGTATGCGCTCGACTACGACTACGGCGTGGCCCTGCACACGGTGACGGTTTGCGATCTGGCGAGCGGGGACTTCGACTGCAAGGGGACGTCCGTGATCGGGCCGTCGGGACGGGTGTTCTACGTGTCGCCGCATGCGGTCTACATCTGGGTGACGAGCTGGTCGTACGGCGACCAAGAGGCACGTACGAAGTCGATGGTGTACCGCATGCCGCTCGACGGATCGGCGCCAAATGCGCTGCGGGTTTCCGGCAGCCCTGTGGATCAGTTTTCGTTTCTGGAGAGCGACGATGGTTTCCTGAATGTGTTGCTGAGATCGGACGGCGCTGGCGACGGCATGTGGAGAGCGGAAGAAACGCGCGGGATTACGGAACTGATGCAGGTTTCAATCGATAGCTTTACCGACGGAAGCGCGGAGGTGCCGGCGGCGAGCTATCGCCATCTGCCCACGCCCAACGGATACGCGTTTCAAAACCGGTTTGTCGGTGATTATCTGCTCTATGGAACGGGTAGCGGATGGGGAGAACCGCGAAACGCGAAACGCTCGCGGCTGTACGCCGTGCGATGGGCACGTGGCGATGTGCATCCGGTGATTCTCGAACACGGCGTGGATCGGATCGAGACGATGGGATCCGATGCGGTCGTTGTGGGATCCGACGGGCGCGATCTGCACTTTACGGCGGTGCGGTTGGGCGACGTGCCCTCGGCCGTGGACGATTATGTGGAGAAAGGCGCGTCACAGAGTGAGTTGCGCAGTCATGGATTCTTCTACAAGCCGGAGAATGAGGACTCGGGAATGCTGGGGTTGCCGATCAGCGTGCCGGGCCGCGCTGGATATCGGCATCTGTTCGAGAACTCGGCGGCGATTGTGTTCCTTCGGAACGACGCATTGCACTTCGAAGAACTCGGCCAGCTTGTCGCGCAGTCGGAGAACGCAAAAGACGATGGCTGCCGCGCGTCCTGTGTGGATTGGTATGGTAACTCGCAACCGTTGTTCTTGCGCGGTCGTGTTATCGCGCTGCTGGGATATGAAATGGTCGAGGGGACTGTGGAGCGTGGGCAGATCCGCGAGATGCGGCGGGTGAATTACGCGCAGTCTGAGGTGAAAGTGTCGCGGCGGTGATCGTTCTCATGGGGAGTTTCGTTTGCAGCGAGAGAGTGTGCCGTGCTGAGACTCGCACGTTTGTGTCATTAGCCCCGCACTTCGGTGGCCAGCTTTGACATCCCGCCGCTACGTTGATTCCTGAACTGACAAATCCAGCCTACACCGACCGTCACGACCTGAGAGTCAAAATCCCTACCCCTGCGACTTCGCTCAGGGCAGGCTCTGTCGCGCACAACGCGACAAGGGTGGGCACCCCCGGGGCTCGAAATCAGAATTACTGTGCCTTCGTGTCGGCGTCTTTTTTCTTGGCGAAGGCGCGGACATAGTTCACCAGGTCCCAGGCTTCTTCGGTCTTGATGCGGGGGCCTTCGGCGGGCATATTGTTGTGGCCATTCTTGATGATGTAGAAGATTTCACCATCAGTGCGGTCTTTCAGCGTGTCGGGGTTGGTGAAGTCCATCATCGGGAGCTTCATTTCCTTGGCGGTCTCCCCTTTGCCGTCACCAGTCTTGTTGTGGCACATTTCGCAGTCCATGGCCCACCATTTTTTCGCGCGGCCGGTGGACTCGGGCGACGGCTTCACTGGATTCTGCTGTTTGGCTGCTTCGACGGGAATCGCGGAGTAACCCGAATTCTGTCCCGTTGCGTTGGGGGAAGACTGTTGCGGTGTCAGAACAGGGGCGGCGACGAGCAAAAAGGCCGGAAGAACCAGTGCCAATTTGTACACAGGAACCTCCTTTAAATTAAGAGTGACTTACGGTAAAGAATAGCGCGGCCGCTGGATAGCGCTGTGATTAGAATCACACCCTGGTGTGCGGCGGGGAGACCGTGCATATCGGACAAACTTGAGCAAAATCTGAATTCGTGGCCGCCGCCCACAAGGGACTGTGGCGGCGGCCTCCCCGCTCGGCCATTCGAGTTGGGGAAGGCTCAGCCGAGCGAGAATCATTCTTGATGGTCTAAGACCTTGCCATCCGGGCCGAACTGAATCTCTTTCTTCTTTCCGTTGGCTTCAACTCTTAAGCGAAAGCTATCCCCACAGAAATTGCGACGAAGAGTAGAAGGGTCGAAGTCCGCACGGCATTCTCCGGGAACGAGGGCGGCTTTGTAGCGGGGCTGCCGCCCTCATTCAGGATCGTTTACACAACGGAGAGCATTAGATCAGCCGAACCTGAAGATTGAATGAAAGGAGCGATCGTCAGGCACGGACAGAAGCCGCTGCGTCCTTAATGGCGGACTCGATTCCGGCGGCATTGGGGACGCCGCCCTGCGCCATGTCTTTGCTGCCACCGCCCCGGCCGCCTAATTTCGAGAGCGTTTGTTTCATCAATGCGCCCATGTCGTCGGGCTGTCCGGCGGATTGGGCAAAGACGAGGGATGGTTGCGGCGATGTAGTAGCGAGGAGAGCGATTACGTTCGGCGCCCGGCGGGTCAACTTTTGGGCCAGGAGTTTTAGCGAATTCATGTCGCGGTCCGCGAAGGTGCAGATTACGAGTTTGCGGCCGCTAGCTTCGGGGGTTTCGGCGAGAAGCGCGGCCGCCTGGGCTTCGGCGAGTTCTTCCTGGGCTTGCTCGCGCTGCTTACGGAGGTTACGGATTTCTTCCAACGATTTGCGGGCTTGCTGTGGGACGTCATAGATGTGGGCGGAGAAGAGCGCGGCGGCTTCGGTGAGCGTGGTGAAATCGCGACGGGCAGTGGCTACGGCGCGCTGTCCGGCGACGAATTCTACACGCCATCCCTGGCGGACTTTTTCAGTCTTGCGTAAGAGGACGCAGCCGATCTGTCCGGTCTGGTTGACGTGTGTGCCGCCGCAGGCGCTGAGGTCGAAGTCGTGGATATCGATGAGGCGTAGTTCGTCGCGCTCGGCGGGCGGCAGTTTTCGGAGGCCTAACTTCCCTGCTTCTTCGCGAGTGACGAAGCGGATATCGACCGTTCGGTTCTCGAGGATGATTTCGTTGGCGAGACGTTCGGCGGCTTCTATTGGATCTTGGGTAAGCGTTGGCGTGTCGAGATCGATGGAACAGTAGTCGTCTGCCATGTGGAAGGAGACAGTGGGGATGTTGAAGAGGCGCACGAAGGCGGCGGAAAGGACGTGCTGTCCGGTGTGCTGTTGCATGTGGTCGCGGCGCCGCGTGGCGTCAATCTGGCCACGGATTTTGCTTCCCGGCTGCAGGGATTTTGGCGGCGCTTCGAGGTAGTGGACGACGCGGCCGTCTTCGGTGTCGACAACTTCGGTGACTTTGAGTTTTTCGTTTTCGGTTGAGATCAGGCCGGTGTCGAAGACTTGTCCGCCGCTCGTGGGATAGAAGGCCGTTCGGTCGAGGATTAGGGCGGGCTTGGGACCCTCTTCGACTTCACGGACTTCGGCTTCGAAGTCGTAGAGGAAGGAGTCGTGGTAGTAGAGGCGCGTGGTCATGGTGAGAGACTATTTCACCACAGAGGACACCGAGGAGCACAGAGGGGGAACGTTTAGTAGGGGCCGATGATGCCGGCAATTTGGCGGGTTCCGGACTTGGCTTGTGCTGCGGGCTTCGCGGGCGAAGCGCCCGCGGCCACACGAGCATCCAGCACGTCGAGATACTTCAGGCCACTTCCGGTGTTGAAGAGGATCACCGCATCTTCCGGCTTGAAGAATCCATTGGAGCGCAGTTTGCGGTAGGCGACCAGGCACGCGGCTCCTTCCGGGGCGGCAAAGATTCCTTCTACTTTCGACCAGTGGCGAGTGGCTTCGAGGATTTCTTCGTCTGTCGCGCTGACTGCTGTTCCCTTGCTCTTCTTTAGTATGTCGAGGATCAGATAGTCGCCGTACGGCTTGGGAACGCGCAGGCCAGAGGCTAGGGTAGCCGCATTGGTCCACATTTCGACGGATTGCTTCCCTTCATCCCATGCTTTAACAACTGGGGCGCATCCTGCTGATTGGACAACGACCATTTTCGGGCGCTCTGGGCCGATCCAACCCAAGGCTTCCATTTCTTCGAAGGCTTTCCACATGCCGAGCAGGCCAACGCCGCCGCCGGTCGGATAAATGATGCCTTGTGGCATGCGCCAGCCGAGTTGCTCGGCGACTTCGTATCCCATGGTCTTCTTGCCCTCGACGCGGTAGGGCTCTTTCGTCGTACTGACGTCGAACCAGCCGTCTTTTTTCCAGGAGTCGGAATCTTTCAGCTCGGCGACTTTCTTCGCGCAATCGCTGATCAGGCCCTCTACGAGCGTGACGTGCGCACCGTAGTAATCGCATTCGATGCGATTCGCTGCGGGAACATCTTTTGGCATAAAGATGTGAGCTTCGAGCCCTGCTGCGGCACAGTAGGCGGCCAAGGCTCCGGCGGCGTTGCCGGCGGAGGGTACCGCGAGTTTCTTCAAGCTAAAGTGGCGGGCCATGGTGACGGCGGCGGAGAGGCCGCGGGCTTTGAACGATCCGGTGGGGTTGAGTCCTTCGTCTTTGATGTAGACATTGGGATATTCGCGGCTAGGGAGCATGGGAGTGAAACCTTCGCCGAGAGAAACGGGATTCGCGTCGGGAAGGACGGCGTCGTAGCGCCACATCGTGGGGGCGCGGAGGGCGAGTCGGGCAGAAGAGAACGAGCGCTTGATCGTGGCGAGATCGTAGCGCGCGTAGAGGATACCGCCGTCTTTCGGACAGACGGTTTGCGGACGGTCGGCGGGATAGTGCTCGCCGCAGCGGGTGCATTCGAGATGCGTCAGCAGCATGACTGGCGAGTTTAGCAGAGTGAAGCAGGTCTCAGTTCTCGGTTCTCAGTTCTCGGTTCTAAGTCGTTGGTCGTCTGTCGTTAGTCTTTGCTTCTCGCTTACGGCTTCGCAGTTGGGTCATCGTGTTTTGACGACATCGCGCTCTTGAAGCCGCGGATGCTTTCGCCGAGGCCTTTGCCTAGTTCGGGGAGTTTCTTGGGGCCGAAGATCAGTAAGGCTAGACCAGCTATGACTAATAGGTGCATCGGTTGAAAAAGGCCTTCAAACATGAATTCTCCTTGTTTGCTTCTCAGTAAAACTGCATTCTGGCAGCTGGCTTTCGAGACCTCTGCGGCTGGCGCACGCTCCCCTTCGCTGCGGCCAGGGTCGCGGGGCGGACGAAGGCGTCCGCCCCGACACTTGCGGTTAGCGACGGGCTGCGTCGGCGTCTGCGGCCAGGTCCTGGAGCAGTTGCGTGAACTGGCTCGATTGGCCAATGAACAGGCCGTCTGCCGTCAGAGCGTTCAATGCTCCCATGGCGGCGCCTGTGGTTTCTGTCGGGCGAATGATTGAGCACGGGGGAAACTGGCGGCTGAGGAACGTTGTCGGCTCGGGCATGATCAGGTTGGTCTGGAAATTCTCGCCACCAAACGGTGGAGAGTTGAGATCGGGGAAAGTTACAGAGACGCCGGTTACGGGGTCGATTACATTGGGCAGCGGAAGAATGTTGCCTGCCTTGTCCTGCCAGGTTTGGAAATGGCAGATTTCCGTTCCGCCGATGCTCAGAAGGACGCGCAGAACTTCTACATTTTTTGCGCGCTGAGCAAGCATCGGGTACAGGCTGCTCCCTCCCTGCTCGATCCATGGGAAGTGAAAACCTGCCGTATAGCCGACTGCTTGTATGAAATTGGCATCCGCCGTGTCGGAGTCGGTTCGGGGAATGGCAGTGTGCTGGCCCACGGCAAGCGTGGGAATAGCGTTGCGGAATTTATCCCCAAGATCGGGATTGCCTATGCGGCTGCGGTATCGGGTCCAGAAATCCGTGTGAACGGTGAGCTGTGTGAGATTGGTGAGGCGTCCGAAAGTCTTGTTCGATCCCGTGGCCTGGCTCGAGGGGAGAGTACGGAAGGCATCAAGATTGACCGTGTCCGCGCCTTTGGAAGCGAGGTAGGCGTTCAGAAAAACTTCGTGGCTGAGTTCATCTTCGGTGTTATCGGAGATGTACTGGTTCATGTCTGTGTCGAGTTGCAGGATGGCATTGGTGTAAGTGGTGTTCCCGCCGGTGGCTTGCGAGGGATATCCGGGAATCAATTTGCTGGCTAATTTCGAGACTTCTCCGTCCTGGACACCTGCGAGTTCGTTGTATTGCAGCCAGATATCGCTCTCGATGATTTCCGCCGCGGCGACGAAACGAAGGATCGCGGCATCGCCCTTACTGAGCGACCCACTCTTGTCTTGAGCGAAGGCGGGCACGCCTTTCGTCAGCAGAGCGGCACCGGCCGTGGTTGCGGCTCCGGCAATCATGGTGTTTTTCAGAAACGAGCGGCGATTGGAACGGCGGTCGGACGCCGTGTCCGTTGAAGGTCGGTTTGCCTCTGCGGTTGAGCGCGTTACTTCGTTGCTCATGGTTCCACACTCCAAATGCTTGAGTTGAATTCCGCGATTTCAGCAGGGATTCGGGTCACGGTGTCGCAAGAGTAAGTTCGGCCCGGTGCGGGCTTGTCATGAGCGAGTCCGAGGATTGTAAAAGGTTGGTCGAGAGCGGGATAACATCTCGATTCGAAGCTTCAACCGTAGTAAGTGGACGGCGACTTCAAAACGCAGCCCGGTCGCGAAGTCGTTGCAGGAAATCGTCAGGATCGAGGTGAGTCCCATTCATGGGAATGGCAGAGGCTACATGGAAGACTGCATCGTCGAGGGCCGTTCCGTGCTGCCACTCTGCGAGCAAGCCCTGGCGGTAGAAAGAGCGAAGTTGGGTATGACGCAACCAAACAGCCGGCAAGTTCGCTGCCGGACTACAGGCCCGGGCGGTCATCTCGATGCTGATCACTCCATCCTTGCCGCAATAGCGTTTGGCTCTGTCCACGCACAATTCGTGGAGAGCCTTCAGATCGTGCTCATCGATCGGCGGAATAGGGACGCCCTCTTCTGCTGCCTGGATGAAGGCACGGAAAGACTTCAGTAGTTCCGCCTGCTGATCGGACATGGTGGAGGCGCCTCTTTGCGGATGCAGAATAGAGTTTATCGCGAAGGCTTCCGATGGAAACGTGATTGAAAGCACAATCGCAGCTTTCCTGGGCAAACGGCTGACATCGCTTCGACTTCGCGACCGCTGGGACTTTGAGGTAGTATCAGTGCTCAACCGCATTCCACAGGAGATCATTGATGGGAAAGTTCCTTTTCGGTTTGATTCTCGGGGTGTTATTGCTTCCTGTTGTTGTGTACCTGTATTTCTCAAAGGGGATCGCACCCGTGGCAACATCGGCACCGCCGATGCCATTTGAGAAGACATTTGCGAAGATGGCTCTGCATGCGCGACTGGACAAGGAAGTTCCGAAGACGGTGCCGATTGCCGCCGATGACGCTGCCTATCTCGCGGGCGCGCAAGTCTACAAGGAACATTGCGCGGTGTGCCATGGACAGCCCGGACAACCAGAGTCGGCGATCGCCCGTGGGATGTTTCCGGATCCGCCGAAGCTGATGAATGGAAAGGGCGTGACGGATGATCCTCCGGGAGAGACGTATTGGAAGGTATCGGGAGGCATCCGCATGACGGGCATGCCTGGATTTGAGAAGTCGCTCTCGACGACGCAGATGTGGCAGGTGAGCCTTTTGTGTGCGAATGCGGACAAGCTACCCGCGGCGGCGAAGGATATTCTGACCGGAGCTCCGCCGATACCCGCGCCTGCGCCTGTGGTAAAGAAGTAAGAGAGAAGTCGGGCCGGCGGTTAGAGAAGCATTCTGCCTGGGTTTCCGGGCGCACCTTCTGCGCGCTATAGTGTGCGTTCCAGCATGGGATCATTTCTGTTGTTCGCGTTTTCGTGGTGGGCGATCGCGCTTCGGATCGTGGCCATCATCCACTTCATCCGGCGGCGGCCGAATTTCTTTTGGATCTGGGTGATTCTATTTCATTGGGTAGGGGCGCTGATTTATATCGCAGTGGAGGTAATTCCGGACGCGGGGCTGCTGCGGAGTTCGTTTCAGGTGTTTCCGCGGCGACGAAGGATACAGGAACTGGAGAGGACGATCCTCGACAACCCGTCGGCAGGAAACTACGAAGAACTCGGGTTGTTGTATCTGGATGACGGGAATTTTGTCCGAGCCCGCGCAAGTTATGACCGGGCTATCTCGTCGCGGACCGATCATGCGGATCCGTTCTACAGGCGCGGGATTGCTGAAATCGAGTTGGGAGACTTCGCGGCTGCAGTCCCTGATTTGGAGAGGGCAGTGACCGCTGATCCGGGGTACGACTTTCATCGGGCCAAGGGTTTGCTTGCCTGGGCGTATGCGAAGACCGGACAGACCGATAAGGCCGATGCAATGTTTCGCGAGGCGACGCGGATTTCGACTCTTTCGGAGACGTATTACCACTACGCGTTGTACTTAGAGTCGCAGGGACGGAATGCGGAAGCCCGCATCTGGGCGCAGAGAATCCTGGAGAAGAAACCGACGATGCCGGGATATCTGCGGCGGCGGGAGCGGCCATGGTTTCGGAAGGCCAGCGGGCTGTTGGGCAGGTTGCCGGCGTAAGTGGTAAGACCATTTGAAATCCTCCCTAAAGGTATGCACAAGCGCCGGATCGTACCCGGGTCCAGCGTTTTCTGCGGCAGGAGTTAATGAGTAAAATGTGTTACGCCAACTACGGAGTCGTTCCGCACCGGTCCAAACGGAACGGCAGCGTCTTAAATTCTCAGTAGTAGGTCAAATCTCTTTTATCCAGGCGCACATCCACCATCTGAGCGGTGGCGGGATCAAAAATAGATGCTGTTCGCTCGGTCCAATTGCCAAGTTTATCGCGCACATAGCGGTCCGCGATCTTCTCCAACACCTTGCCGTCCTGGTTCAATAGCTCGACATCATCGTTGTTGTCGATATTTCCGTAAAGCCCTTTGTGGTGCTGAATTGTGGTCAGCAGTGATCCGTCAGGTCGAAATTCGTAATAAACCCAGTGGTCAAAGGCGAAATTGAGCGCCACACCGTGGTCCGGCTGACATAGTTCGTCGCAGTTGGGCCGCTGCCACCAGGATACGGCCTCTCCGTGTCGCAGCATGATCTCGCGGAACGGCGAACCATTTTTGTCAAACCACGCCCGCGATATCAGCGCGGAGTCGTCATCGCCATCGCTTGCCTCGTCGTAGGTGTCGCATAGATGGAGCATCAGCCGGCCCTGATTGAAAACGATCGATTCGACAACTCGGCTGCGTCTGTCACTTCGTTCGGTGGAGTGCGATGTCTCATTGCCGTCGGCATCATACGTAGTGTCCTGTATTGAGGCCGTAGTGCTGTCCTGCTCGTGAACATGGTGGGAGAGCAAATTCTCGTGCTGGTACGCAACCTCCTCGGTCAAGCTCCCGTCTGGAGCGAAGCTCTCCTCCCTGCGAAAAGCTTCCGGGTCACTAGCAGTGCCCGAGATAAACGATGGTTTTCGACCCGTCGGTCATCGTTCTCTCGCGTGTCGTCTCTAATGGGCTACCGTCCTGGGAGAGGCTGCCGGCGTTTTCGATCATATCCCCATCAGGGCCGAAGACGACCCATGCTCCGGGTTCTTGGATAGACAGCATCGGTGAATTGAGGCCGCGGAGCCGCGGATCGGGAGAAAGCTCCTGTCTAATCACGCGCACGGTATGTACGCGTCCGTGCAGGGCTTAGTTCGACCGGAGGGTGAAATGACAATTCGCGAGTTCTTGCTCCGGGGCCAGGTCGCACGGAGGCTGTTGGGCACGAACCGTGATGGCCAACGTCATCATTACCAACGCCAGCAGACGCATGGGAAACTCCAGCACTCCCGTAATCGGATGCCAAGAAAACAAACGCTGGCTGCCTGCCGCATCGTCATCCAGCAGCTGACGAGAACAGCGATAGCGCTCAAAACCCACTAGTCCGGAGACATCGAAGCTTGAGTCAGGCCGCTCCTGACTTGTCCGCTATTGAATACGCTCATGGGTGAAGCGGTCGCGTCCAGCCCAATAAGAGCACAGTGGGCAGGAAGTTCCCTCCGGGTAGTCCACACCTTCTTCGTGCGGGCAGCCGATAACCCCGTCGGTCACGACTGTAGAGCGGGGTCCGTACTGCTTGAGGAAGGTCAGAATCTGCTCACCAATGGCGCGATCCTCGCGTATCTCCAACTCGCCATCGGAGAACCAGCGCTGGAGAAGATCTGGGTCGTCACTTTCAGTGAGAAAAACGCTCACCACTACCTTGGTCGCCAGTTTGTCATTGGGACCATAAAAAGCCACGGTGGCAATTGGGTAACCTCGAAAACCAGGCCGGGACGTCCGGTCCACCCAGGAGCGGACGGGCCCCTTCCTGCCGGATGCCTTCCTTCTCTTTTTCATCCGTGCAATATACGCCGTGCTTCGCCAAGTTGTCGAAAACGGGATAGGCCGAAATATCAAAGCAGGCGAGGAGTTTTCCAGCAGCCACAGGCGGTTCCAGACGGGCAGCTCCATGGTGTCGGCTAGACGCGGAATTTCAAGGTTTCGGATTTGTTCTCGAACTGGTGCTGGGTCCAGTGAACAGCGCAAAGATGAGCAGGGAGTGGGTGGTACCATGAAGGATGGTGACGCTTTCCAACATCCGCCTGCTGGCGACCGATATCGACGGGACGCTGCTGAATCCAGAATTCAAGATTTCCGAGGGCGATCTGAGCGCCTTACGGCGGGCGCACGCGGCTGGGATCGAGATCGTGCTGGTGACTGGACGGCGGCACACTTTCGCCCTGCCGATCGCGAAGCAGTTGGGATTCGATCTGTGGCTGATCAGTTCGAATGGCGCGGTGACGCGATCGCTGAGCGGGGAGACCTTTCATCGGGACATGATGCCGGCCGAGACCTGCCGCAGATTGTGCGGGGCCATGCAACTGTTCCGGGGAAATACCGTTCTGACCTTTGACCGAGAGACCAAGGGCGCCATTGTGCTCGAACGGATGGACGAACTCGGGGCCAGCATACGGCGCTGGCTCGAGAAGAACATGGAATACATCGAATTCGTGGTTCCCATCGAGAAGGCGCTAGTCACGAATCCAGTGCAGGCAATGTTTTGCGGGACTATGGTGCGGATGAATACGGCTTTGACGGCCCTGGAGCAGGCGGGTATGGACGGGATGGTGACGGTGCTGCGGACGGAGTATCCGGAGCGGGATCTGTCGATGATCGACGTGCTGAATGCGGGCTGCTCGAAAGGGCATGCTCTGGAGCGCTGGGCAGCTTACCGGGGTTACCGGCGCGAAGAGGTCATGGCCGTCGGTGACAACCATAATGATGTGGAGATGCTTGAGTTTGCCGGGCATCCGGTTATCATGGGAAATGCGTGTGAGGAGCTCCGGACCCGGGGCTGGCAGGTGACAGGCGGGAACCATGAATGCGGATTGGCGGCGGCGGTAGAGCTGGCGTTACGGCAAAGCGCCGTTGGTCGCTAGTCGTTTCGTTGCTGTTAAGGTTTTGGCCCGCGGTGGCTGTTTTCGAATGAAGATTCGCTTATCACAATCCGTCGTCTGGATCGTCACGCTCGCCGTGGCGGCGCTTCCCTGCTTTGCGGGTGAAGTTGCCGTGCTCAAGAATGGGTTCGCCATTAAGCATGAGCGGCGGGAGATCGTTGGCGACTTGACGCGGCTGTACGTAAGCGCGGACGGGTCGAGTTTCGTGGACGTGCCGACGGCGGACATCGAACATTTTGAGGCGGCTCCTGAGGAACCCGTCGAGGA
This sequence comes from uncultured Acidobacteriota bacterium, assembly GCA_963836945.1. Classification (GTDB taxonomy): domain Bacteria; phylum Acidobacteriota; class Terriglobia; order Terriglobales; family Acidobacteriaceae; genus Sulfotelmatobacter. Next base: position 364,649 of record CAWILL010000005.1, on the reverse strand, counting down.
ACCACCTTCCGCCGGCAATACAAAGGGTGTAGGAGCAAAGCCGGTCTCGAGCGGCAGACCTGCTGCCTTTTCTGCAAGGCCTGTGACTGATCTTTCGCAGGTTGTGAATGAGGCGAGCGGGCGATATCGGCTGGATCCCGATCTTGTGAACAGCGTGATCAAGGCGGAGAGCGGGTTCAACGTGCGGGCGGTGTCGCCGAAGGGCGCGCAGGGCTTGATGCAGCTCATGCCGGGAACGGCTTCACAGCTGGGAGTACCCAACGCATTCGATCCGCAAGCCAACGTTGATGGCGGAACCCGGTATCTGCGAGAGTTGCTGGAGCGATACAACTTCGACCTGGTGAAAGCTCTGGCAGCCTACAACGCCGGGCCGCAACGCGTGGAACAGTTTGGCGGAGTGCCTCCGTATTATGAAACGCGTGCGTATGTCGCCAGGATTGTGAAGGACTTCAACAAGAAGAAGATCGCGCAGGGGAAGGCGTCGGCCCCGCAGAATAATGTCGCGCAAAAAAAGAGCGGCAGGACGAAAACGAGTCCCGCAGCGAAGAGCAATTCCAAGAGTGCGCCACGGACGACCGTTGCGGCGAAGAGCGAGTAATTCCGATTTCCTCAGGATCAACATCAAAGTCAAAACCAGCGGGCAGGAGTGCCCGCTCCACACGTGCCGGGTTTGACCCTGATGGCCCGCTCGTTTACCTTTGAGTTGCCGTTTCCCACTTCGCGTTGCGGGGCCGCGGCGCGGAGCTTTCCCCCTTCATGGATAAGAAGAGAATTCTGGCCAGCCTGGTGGTGTTCTGCATTCTGGCAATTCTTGTTTATCTGCAGTACCGGCACTGGCGCACATTTGATTGGGGAACGTTTTGGAGCCAGACGCATCGCATCAAGAAGTGGCATGTTTTGCACGGGATAGCGCTGATTTATCTCGGCTACTTCATGCGCGCGATCCGGTGGAAGATTTTTCTGCAACCGGTTCGACCGAAAACAAGGGTGGCCGAATTGTTATCGCCGACGCTGATCGGCTTCACGGGACTTGCTCTTCTGGGCCGCGCCGGCGAATTCATTCGGCCATACTTAATCGCACGGCGAACGGGCCTGCCGGTTTCCTCTCAACTGGCTGTCTGGGCGATCGAACGAATTTTCGACGCAGGCGCATTTGCGGTGCTGACGATTCTCGCTATTTTTCTGCCCAGCGCCTTGCAATCGATTCCCCATCCCGAGTATTACGCGTGGTTTCAGAAGGCAGGGTTTCTGCTGACCGCGTTGGTCGCGGGAGGAGCGATTGCCGCGATGGTTGTGCGGCGAAAGGGTGACACCGTTGCGGATTGGGTCGAAACGCGGTTCGCTCATCTGCCCTCGCACTTCGGGCACAAGCTGGCAGAAAAAGTGCGCGAGTTTGGGGCAGGATTGCACACGATTCGTGGTGTGGTCTCGTTGCTGCTGCTGACGGCGCTTTCGGTTGGAATGTGGTACGTAATCGCGCTGGCTTATCAAGAGGTCACGCACTCCTATGGCGTCGATGCATTACAGATTCCAGTCTCGCAACTGCTGATCGTGATTTTGGCGAGCATGGTGGGGTCGATCCTGCAACTGCCAGCGGTCGGAGGGGGTTCGCAGGTGGCCACCATTACGATTCTCTCGCACGTGTTTGATGTGCCCCCGGAGATGGCGGCGAGTTGCGGAATTCTCTTGTGGCTAGTGACGTTTGCCGCCGTCATACCGTTGGGACTGCTATTGGCACATCGGGAAAGGCTGTCTTTTCGGAAGCTGTCGGTGGAGAGCCATCATGCCGAGGAATCGGACGTTCCGGTTTCGTGAATCGTAACTCAATTTTACTTCCCCAGCGGGCCATACACATCCAACTCATTTACGGTGCCGACAAAAACTTTTCCTGCGGCGATTGTCGGAACCGTGAACTTCAGGGCCAAACCTGCTGTGTCGCGCGATCCTGCCTGCGTGCTGTCATACAGTTCGTTGGAAACGTTTGAGGCATCATAGGCTCGGAGAATGGCTGGGCCGCCAGTATCGTGGTTCGTGTTGTCGATCTCCCAGACAATTCCATTGTTGGAGCCATTGGATGAAATGGAAACGGTGGCGCCGTGTACATAGAGGATGGGCTGTCCTTTTGCTACAGGCTGGGCGGAGAGTTGACCATTGCTCCAACTGAAGGCGCGCAGCACATCGCTCTCGCAGTGGATGTAAAGGAAACCGTTCCAATAGGCAACCGTCGAAAAGTTGTTGTCGAACTGGTGAACGCCGGTCTGCACTGTCTGAATGACGTTGTTGCTTGTAGGGGAAAACGACCCCATGTTGTCGCGATTCACGACAAAGATGTTCCCGTCTTTCCCGCCGCCGATGACTTCGTGGGGCGTGCTGGAAGGGTTATCGGGCATCAGGACGGGTGATCCGCTTCCCAGATCCGCATCGTTCACAGCGAGGTAAGCGGCGTTATCGGGCTGGAAGAAATCCTCCACCGAAAGGACGCCGGCCGATAGACGGAGGAAGGAATCGTTGTAACCGCTGGGAGGATCATTCTGATCTACGCCGGTCATGATGAAGACTTTGCCGCTCTGATCGTCGATAGCAGGCGCTCCGCCGGAATTCCAGAGACCGCCGCCAGCGCCGTCGGGAGTGTCGTTGAAGATGGCTTTCTGCTGCAGAGAGGTCTTGTCGTAGGCAAGGAGCCAGCCATGATTGCAATGGCCAAATGCGATGTAGATTTCATTGCTTACCGGATTTAGAGCTAGACCTGTTCGTTGGTAGCATCCAGTCTCGATTTGAATCGTTCCGTTGTTGTTGTCCCAACCGGTACCCGGAACTGAGCCTGTAATCTGCACGGGACCGCCGAGCTTTTCGGCGCCCGACGTGATATCGAGCGCGTGCAGATAGAACGGGCCGCTGGTTGTAATCGTCACTACGTAGAGGGTGCCTGTTGTTATATCAATGACCGGAGTGCCGGTGATTCCGAGAACTGGAGAGATCCCTTCGGAGTCGTTGCGAGGGGACGGAGTTCCCAGATTCCTGGACCACAACGGGGAACTCTGCAGGCCATCGACATCGAAGGCATAAACGGTGTTGTTCTCCGTGGCGACAAAAACCACATTGTGAGCGGCACCGGCAATTCCGAGCTGCGGGACATAAAGGGGCTGGGCATAGATTTGGCCGTCGACAGGATAAGAACGGAGTTTCCCGAACTGCGACGCATTGACGACCGATGATGTAAGGGTGGTTTCTTGTGTAAACGCGCCGTCGCGAGCGTCATCGTTGTGATACGTGAGGACGGCTCCCGGAGCGGTGTTTTGAATTGTCAGATTGCTGGTAGCAACGGCGGACGGAAACGTGACACTCGACACGGAAACGGTGTGTTCACCGATTGCATTCGGAGCCGTGTACAGACCGCTTGCGCTGATTGTGCCAACCGAAGTGTTGCCGCCGGCAGTGCCGTCGACGGACCAGGTGACGCCTGTGGTGGCAACGCCCTGGATGTTCGCACTGAATTGCTGTGATCCGCCGGGAGCCAACAGGGTTCCAGCGGCAGAAATTGAGAGGCTGAGGACGGTTACGGCTGCTGCGGCGGCCCCCGATCCCGCGGTGGTGACATTCGCCGCAATCGTGTGATTTCCGACCTGCGAAGGCGCAGTGTAGAGTCCCTGAGCGTTGATCGTTCCGACTGACGAATTGCCCCCGTTGATGCCATCCACGGACCAGGTCACGACTGGATTGCTTTGGCCCTGGACGGTAACGGAGAACTGTTGCGTTGCTCCTAGGTTCAGGCCCAGGGTGGTGGGAGCTATGGAAACCATTCCCTGGACCGTAACGGTTGCGGTGGCACTCCTCGTGGTGTCCGCAACGCTGGTGGCGGTGACGCTGTGAGTCCCTGAAAGCTGCGGCGCGGTGTAGAGGCCTGTCCCGGTAATCGTACCGGTTGAGGAATTTCCCACACCGGACGAATCCACTGACCACGCGACGTTCATATTGTTAGAGCCCGCGACGGCCGCAGTGAACTGTTGTTGTGCGCCGGGGCCGAGAGTAAGGGACGAGGGGCTCAACTGAACGGTTACCGGCCCAGTGGAGTTTGTCGATGGAGGGTTCTTCTTGTATGCAGCACATCCGATGGAAGGAGCAAGAAGGGCGAGCAGAAAAAAGCCTCTACAAAAAGCGGAGTCGGTGGCAACCATACGGCGCGTAAGTAGATGACGTTTTTGGAAATTGGGTTGCTGGAAGCCTTATCTGGCAGGGGTTCTGGGCGGACTGCAAAACCATACTTGCCATCTGTTTTCTGGAGGAGCGTCCTTCTCCGCAGCAGAACTGGATAACGGTTACTGTAGGGAAAGGACAACGAAACAATCGAATAGCAGGCGTTTTGCGATCACGTCAAAGTTTCACGGCCTACAAGCAAAACGGATTGACTGGGTTTAGCCAGCATGAGAGACTTTGGTGCCACTTCTGCTCTATGACCCGTCGTCTTCCACCGCGGGCACGTCATCAACTCTGGCGATTGTTGGCACTGCTGCTCCTTCCAGCGTTGCCGACCCCTCGCGCTCAGGGTCAACATGGCGACGTTTTCAATAACATCGGAAGCACAACAAGTAGTTCCCCGGGTTATGAAAACCGAGGCGGCACTCTATTGCGCATCACGGTTTTTGGCGATACCGCCAAGACAAGGCTCGATCGCCAGTCTCTTGTGAAGCTCAGCAACACGAGTTCACAAATTGTCAGTTGGCAAACTACCGACGAGCGATCCGAGGTTGGTTTCGGCGATCTGCCGCTCGGACACTATGAAGTGGAAGTAAGTGCAGTTGGCTATCACACGGCAACCAAGGAATTCCAGGCACTAAGTTCGTATGCTCCGATTAACTTAGAGATTGTTCTCGAGAAAGATCCGGCAGCGGTGCAACTCAATGTCAGTGAGGGGATGCCACCGAAGGCTCGTAAAGAAGCGAAGCACGGAGTTTCGGCGCTGAAATCCGGGAAGTGGGACGAGGCGAACAAGCGCCTTGGAGCGGCGTATAAACTCGCGCCAGAAAATCCTGACGTTAATTTCCTGCTCGGATATCTCTTCTACCAGAAAAAGGATTTCGGTCGAGCGGCGGATTTTCTAGGGAGTGCCACGAATCTGAGCCCGCACAATGTGCAGGCATTAACCTTGCTGGGCCGGGTAAGCCTGCAGCAGGAGAACTACGCCACGGCTGTATCCAATCTGGAAAAGGCAGTTCTGGCGGATTCCGACTACTGGGTGGCACATGACCTGCTGGCGGCTTCGTATCTGAAGCAGCAGAAATTTGACAAGGCTCGTGACGAGGCGCAACTCGCCATCACAAAAGGTAAGGGAGGTGCGACCGCGTCGCAATTGGTTTTGGGACAAGCGCTTGTCAATCTCGGGCAGCGCCAGGAAGGTATACAGGCTCTCAAGGATTTCGTGGTTGCCTCCCCCAAGAATCCGAGCGTACCGCAGGTCAAGGCTCTGATCGTGCAACTGGAGACGGCACCGGTACCGGCGAATGCGAGCACATCGACGGTTTCGCTTCCGGCCCCGACGGTCGCGGGTGTAGATCCGCTCATCGCAGCCGCCGAACCAACTTTTTCTGTACGACCGTGGCAGCCCCCGGCGATCGACCTGAACAAGCCATCTGTGGCGGCGAATGTGAGTTGCCCGGCGGATATGATTGAGCTGACCGGCAAGCGGGTCGAGGAATTCGTGGAGGATGTGTCCCGCATCGCCGCGATCGAACATTTGTTGCACGAGCAACTTGACGAGATGGGCGATGCGATCACCAAGGAGACGCGGACGTTCAACTATGTCGCTTCTTTCACGGAGTCGAAACAAGGCTCGATCGCGGTGGATGAATACCGGCAGGAGCACCTTGGTCTGGCCGACTTTCCCGATCAGATCTCGAGCAGCGGATTTGCGACGCTGGCACTCGTATTTCATCCGAAGATGCGGGACAGCTTCGAAATGGTCTGCGAAGGCCTTGGCGATCTGCGGGGTCAGTCGACTTGGATGGTTCATTTCAAACAGCGCGAAGATCGTCCGGCACAAATGCACGACTACCGCGTCGGCGGCGAGTTGTACTCGTTGAAGCTAAAGGGGCGAGCCTGGATTAGCGCGGACAAGTTCCAGATTGTGCGGATGGAATCGGAGTTGGTAAGTCCGGTGCCTCAGGTTCGTCTGGCCGGTGAACATCAAGTCGTGGAGTACGGTCCGGTGCCGTTCGCGAAGAAAAAGGTGCAACTCTGGCTTCCGCAGAGCGCCGAAATCTATCTGGATTTCCGGCGGCATCGCTACTACCGGAAACATAGTTTTGATCATTACATGCTCTTCGCCGTGGATGCGGACGAAAAACGCAAAGAACCGGCAGCGCAACCTACCGACAGCAAGCCCCAGCCGAACTGAGATCCCTCGGTTACTTCCGCCCAGTTCAACGGGAATAGATCTTTGCTCTAGAGCAATCAGCAAGCTTTTTCAATTCCGGAGAGGCCGCGTGCTCTAAACACCTCGCCGTCACTCGTTTCTCCTTGCAAGTCTTTTACAAGCCTTTTACAAGCCCTTTGCGGTTCACCAACGACCGGAGACGGCTAACTGGCATAGTGCAGACTTGGGGATTCTGGAGGGACAACGAGGGAGTAGTTTGAGCAGTGCTACGTCACAAAACGAAAACATCACTTTGGTACAGGGATTTACCCTGTTCTCGGACATTTCTGCCGGCGATTGCAGCGCGATCATTTCTGCCGCGCGCGAAGAAATCTATCCACGGTCGCAGACGATTTTCTCGATAGGGGATGGCGTCGAGCAGGTAGTGTTGCTGCTCTCGGGATGGGTCAAGATCACGCAGCCAGGCCCCAAAGGTACTGAAGTGATCCTCAGACTGGTCGGGATCGGCGAAATAGTCGGCGCATTTGGGTGCTGGTCAGGCCACAAACATCGCTCGACCGCTGAATCCCTTCGGTCTTGCGCGGCACTTGTGTGGGATGCCGCAAGTTTCGACAAGATTCTAGAGCGCTTCCACTTATTTCGGCGCAATACGATTCTCGCGCTTGAAGAACGATTAGAAGAATTGGATGAACGTTTTCGTGAGGTCTCAACCGAGAGTGTTAGCTCACGCCTGAGTAGCGAGTTGATCCGCCTGTCGAAGCGATTCGGCTCTGCCGTTGATGAGCGCCGGGAAATCCGTCTCTCGCGCCAGGAACTGGCTCAATTAACTGGGACAACGCTGGCTACCGTAAGCCGCCACTTGTGCCGCTGGCAAGCCTTGGGAATCATCAGCATCGGCCGGGAGATGGTACAGGTTTGCGACATCGCTGCCCTTGCAGAGGTTTCTGATGCGGAGTGTCCGCCGGCGTCTAATTTATGAGTCAGTGGAACCGGTGATTGAGCTATCTCCTTTATGATCGTGTGTCTTGTTTCCGGGCAAGTGTTGTCGTGGCATCCCCAGCGCTTCGCGCAATATCTTTTGTACCCACTCGTAATCGTACATGTCCTCTTTTCGAGCTTGAATCTGACATGCAATTCTTAGGTCCCGATCAAAGGGACGGATATTCCAGCCCTCCACTTTCTTCTTATCATCCGTTTCGGGATTGTCAGGCATTTATTGTCTCGATCACTTGTGAAAAAGAAAACCTTTGATTCCGCGTCAAGTCTGTCAATTGCCTGCACTTCGAAACGCTCGGCCCAATCCTGACCCGGAGTAGTAAGCGTCGGCCAGACCGCACTCCTCAACAGGCAACAGAAACAGGGCCGAGCCAAACACAAGGTTAGTTTTTGCATGGTTCGATGTCGTTGCTCTTCAGCAAAGCCGACAAGGTTCTTGCTGCCTACAATGCCCTGCTTGCTGACGTTTCACGCCTTAAGCTTGTAGCCCATGCCCGGCACCGTAAGGATCAATTCCGGATGCTTGGGATCTTTTTCCAGTTTCTGGCGCAGACTGGCGATGTGCACGTCCACCGTGCGCGTGAACGTACCGTCTTCATAGCCCCACACTTCCTGCAGCAGTTCGCTTCTCGACAGTGTCGCACCCGGATGCTCCATGAAATGCCGCAAGAGCTGGAACTCCCGGGCCGAAAGCGCAACTTCCTTGCCGTCGCGTGTCACCTCCGTAGCTCGAACATCCATTCGCAGTGGCCCCAACTGCAGAACCGTATGAGTTGTCCGGCCCGGGGAACGTCGCAGCAGGGCCTCGACACGGGCCATCAACTCGAGTGTGTCAAAGGGTTTGGTGACGTAGTCATCGGCGCCAAGTTTCAACCCAATCACCTTGTCGGCGGTCTGATCGCGTGCGGTCAGCAGCAAGATCGGCGTCGCCAGTCCCGCAATGCGGACATCACGGCAGACGTCGAGCCCGCTGCGATTGGGAAGCATGATGTCGAGAATAATGAGGTCAAACGGTTGGCTGGTCGCCTTGTTCAGCCCCTCGTCGCCGTCGGCGGCGAAGTCCACCGCATAGCCTTCACTGCGAAGCCGGTCGCTTAAGGTCATTCGCAGTCCTTCTTCGTCTTCAACCAGCAGAATACATTCATTCATGATTGCGCGATTGTCCTTCCCATCGCTTCACTGCGTACAGTGAGTTGTCCCGCGATTGGCAAATGCAGGGTGAAAATACTTCCGACTCCAACTTCGCTGGTCACGGAAATACGGCCACCCATCGCTTCGGCCAGACTCTTTGCGATAGGTAATCCTAATCCCGTTCCGTGAATCTGCCCCGCTAGGGCCGCCTTGGCACGATAAAACGGCTCAAAAATCTGATGCAGCTCCGTGCGCTCAATGCCCTTCCCGCGGTCCTGCACGCTGATGCGAATCTCAGGATGGTCCCGCCCTCCGTCCGCGCTGGCGCGAATTGCGATCCAGTGCCCCTGGTCGCCATACTTCAGAGCATTGGTGATCAGGTTCTGCAAGCATTGCGACAGTGCCGAAAGGTCGCCCAGGATCTTCGGCAAGTCCGGGCTAATTTGCTGCTCCAGGGTGAATCCCGCCTTGTGAATCAACTCGGCTGTGCCCGTCACCGCCGCGTCAACCACGTCGGAGACGGCTAGCGGTTCCAGTTCATAGCGCCCTTTGAGGTCCTGAGTCGAAACAAACAGGATGACCTGGTTGACCAATCCATTGATCTGGCGCGACTGGTTGCGGATCACCGATCCGTATTTTGCCAACTGCTCCTTGCCACTCACCACTCCGTCCGCGATATTGTCGACCGCGGAGCACAATACCGCCAGCGGCGTCCGCAGTTCGTGCGAGACCGAGGCCGCGAAATCCATCTGCATCCTCGCCATCCGCATGGTGCTGGCCATCTTGTCCTTCTGCAGGACCCAAACGAAAACGCCCGCGATCAGAACTGTTACGACCAGCACGGTCAACAGTCGCGTAACCGTCCGGGTGGCCAGCGCCGCGACATTCGCCAGCCGCTGCGAGGCCTGGTCATCATAAAGACGCTGGGTTTCTTCCAGATCCCGCCGCACACCCTCAAATAACGGAACGCCGTGGGCCATGTCGTAGGCAACGGCGTCTTTGATGCTACCTTCCAGAATCGACCCCAGCACTTCGTTGCGCGCAGCCAGATAGGCCTTCCAATCCTGCTGCAATCGATTTCCCAACTTGACCTCTTGCGGCAGTTGCGCTTGCTGCAGATACTCGGTGATTCCCGCCGTGACCCGAGCATCCGCTTCACGGGATTGGTCGGCATACAGGACCTGCAGATTGCTGTCGTTGGTGGTGAGAGCGTACAGCGTGCTGCGGCGTGTTTCCTGCGCGTCGTATTGCAGGTTTCCAATGCGGCGCAATCCGAGTACCGACGATGCGTACATTCCTTGCACTTCGTTATTGGCCGAGCGGACGTCGCGAATCACGAAGCGCACCACGCCTGCCTCCAGCCCGATCAACAGCACCAGGAACAGTGCCGAACTGTAGCGCGCCAGGAATGCCGGGCTTCTCCCCACTCGCGGAGAAAAGCTCGCCGCGTTTTCATGAGTCGCGTGTTGGGTGGGTTCGCTCATGCCACCTACTCCGCACGCTCCGCGATCTTCAACGGATACTCAGCATCACCGGGAAGATGCCCGTCAATGCGAACGACTTTGACGGAGTCGTCCACATCTTCGGGCCGCAAGTACCCGATGGCTCCCGGCACGTTGAATACAAACTTGCGCACGCCCACGGGGCTGGCCAGCGTCTTGGGTGAAACCAACACTTCCCCCGTCAGCAGTCCCTGCAGGAATCGGCGACGCAGGTCCGACTCGCTCATGCGGCAGACATCGCGCACCAGCGTGTCCCGCTCGGGCTGCCCGGGCTCCATCATGACCAGCGTGATTCTGCGCCCGTTGGGCCAGTGACTGCGCTCGCCCAGAAACACGGTGCGCAGCTCCGCCATCGACAAGCTTTCAATGGGGTTTTCCCGGTTCACGATGATGGCAAGGCTCTCCTTCGGATGGGCGGCATGCACGCGCGCCTGCGGCATCGGCTCGACCAGCGCAGCCGTGGTCAGGATCACCAGAATGATGGCAGGGTAGCGGATCATCGTGTCGCCGTTAGAACGTGAATCCCACCTGAGCCTGAAGTCCCTGCACGGCGTGCTGGTTGCGCAAGGAGTCGTAGTCATACTGCAGCTTCAGCGCCACCGATTCGCTGGCATCATAGCGCAACCCTACTGACGGACCCGCATGCAATCCAATGTCGGGGAATACCGGCTCATTGGGGCTGGCATTGATGTACTGGTAGCGGAAGTACGGCCTGTAGGACCCGAACCTGCGGGAAATCTGACTGTACCACCCTGGCGTTTCGTAGGTGTGGCTGCCTACGGGGCTGTGCCGCACTACCAGAGCCTCGTTGAGCCACTCAAAAGTAGGTGTCGTGTAAACAAGGTGGGCGGCCAGGATCGTTTCGCCAATCGGAACCGGCTCGGTGTTCGGGAACAACTTATCCCGATATACGGAAAATCCGACCTGCAATCCAGGAATCTTCGGCGGCCGCGCAAACAGCTCGAAGTTGAGAGCTTTGGAATTCGAATCATCGACTATGTTCTGGACCGGTTCCTCAATGAAGGGAGCGCGCGATTCCCTGCCGTTGCCTACCTCAGCAACGTAGTGAAGTCCAAGCGATCGGGAAGGAACGCTCCCATAGGCTTCCAGTCCGACATTATGAATCGGCAGGATGCCCCCTCGATCCTCGAATTCAAACAGTAGCGGCCGTCCTGTCGTTGTCTGCAGCCAGGTGCTGTGGTGATACGCCGTGTTGTAATACCCGATCGCGGTGTGATAGCGACCGGCTGAGAGATTGAAATACTCGTTTCGCGAGTAGGTCAAAAGATACCGCTCGACGTCCACGCTGAACGTGTTCTCGGTCCCCCGTGTGACTCCGTAAATGTTGTCGGGCCCGGCTTCGAAGACAATTTCACTCAGGAATTTGAACTTGTCGGAAATGTCGGAAGTCACAAAGAGGTTGAGCTGACCGAGGGTAAAAGCTGTCTTGCTGCCGGGGAGTCCGGCGGGATGATAGTTATCGCCGTGGAAAGTCACATCGCCAAATCCGCGGATGCGCAATAGCGTCTTGCTCAAATCCATGCGCTCGGATTCGGCGTGCTCAGATGGTTCCGGCTCGTGCTCCTGCGCGGCGGCCTGAGATGGGCCGTGTGTCGGTGCGTCTGCAGACTGCGGCTGCCGCGTCTCGGCATTTGCTGGCTGCGCCGCGGCAGGATGCTGCCCCGACTCCAACTGTTGCACTCTGGCCTCCAGTTGATCGATTCGCTTCAGCAGCGCCTGCATGGTCGCTTGGTCCACGGTCACTGTCTGACCCGATTGCGCCCGCATCAGATTCGGGCTGACCAGCACCCCGGCGAGCGCCAGCCACAGCACACGCCCGCGCACACAACGGATGAGCAAACCTTTGGAGAACCCCATCACACCCTCCTTCATTGCACCAATCCCCCGATGAATTCAGACCAGTGCGGCAAGACGCATCCCACGCCTTTCGGCGGAAATCACGCCCGCTGCTGGCCTTTCACTCTCGACGCTTTCCGGCCAATCAAAATCCTGGGACCATTGGACCGGCGACAGACAGATCCGTCTGCCCAAGGGGGAGGAGAAAATAGCTAAACCTACCTTATTTTTCAGCGTGTTGCAACTCAGGGGAACAAACTCATACAGTATGACATCCGTCCTTAGACGGGCATGTGCGCGTTGCTCCTTCGCTAAGACTGGATGGCGAAACAGTCGCCTGATTCGGGCTCCGGAGGGACCCTTGCCAAAACCATTGGGAACGATGCAACAGCAGATTTCAGTCACCACCAAGGGCCATGGCGACATGCATGACATCACCGATCAAGTGGCCACAGCGGTAGGCGAGTCCGGAGTGATGACCGGAGTCGTCAACGTATTCAACGTGGGAAGCACGGCCGCGATCGGCACCATTGAATTTGAACCCGGGCTGCGCGCCGACATGCCAGCCATCTTGGATAAGCTGATCCCGCCCAGCCGCAATTATGGTCATGAGCAAGCATGGCACGATGGCAACGGCCATTCCCATCTGCAGGCCACCCTCCTCGGACCTTCGCTGACCGTGCCTGTAGCGGATGGAAAGCTGGTTCTCGGGACCTGGCAACAGATCTTTCATCTCGAGTGCGACGTCCGCGGCCGGCAGCGCACGGTTGTCGTCACCGTCATCGGAAATTGAGAACTTATCTAATAAACCGTTTGAAAGGGCGCGGCTTTCAGCCGCGCCGTCGAAGCCAAGAAACACGCGGGCTTTAGCCCCTGAGGGAAGCACAGTCACCGCAGATTCGGGATTCAGAGTTGACTATTTCTGCTTCTTCTCCCACTCCTCCCGTGACATTGGTTTGAGCGCCTCCAGACTCTTACCCTGAAGGCCAGAGTTGAGCGACTGTAATGCCGGGCCAGTGATGGATTGGAACTGGCTCGCTGCCTCGTCCATCTTCTTCTGGAAAAACGCCGTGCTATCGACCTGCGATTGCGTGGGACGTCCGCAGTAACCGTTCACTCCGCCATACAGCTCGCCGAGTTTTTCGCGGAGCTTCTTCTCGCCAGTGATCATCCCGCCCTCTTTCACGGACACAAGCGTCGAGCGAAAATCCTCGAGCTTCTGCACCAGACCGTTGATCTCATCCTTCAACGCACTGTCAGTCGCGGCCGACGCGCGCTGCCGTGCCTGGTCCCGCAGGTCGTTCGTCGAATCCACGATGAACGTCAACTGCCCGAGCATGTCATAGAGCTGCATGACCGTCTTGTGCTGCAATGCACGGTCCGCGGCTGTGCTCTTGCTGCGCGCATCGGGTACCAGCTTGATGTCGGAGGAATAACTGTCCTTCCCCTTAGTCACTTTGACCGCGTAAGTTCCCTCCTGCACCTGCGGCCCGAGCATCGTAAACTCATTCTGCACCAGCCCCGCGGCGGGAGGCATCTTCGGAGGTTTCGCGCGTTCCGGCCACTGCACGCGGTTTAAGCCTTTTCGCTTATCTCCCTGAATCGAGGTCAGAAGATTTCCTTTTTCGTCGGCAACGTCGATCTTCAAGTCGCCGAAGATGTGGCGCTTCTTCTGGTAATAGACGATGGCAGCCGCTTCGGGCAGGGTGCGTCCCGCGAATTCCGAGTCGCCATCGAATCTCTGCTCACTCGCCGCCAGCGTCAGCACCGATGGGCGCGACGGCAATATCGCGAAATCCTTGGCAAGGATCTCCGGCGTGAGCGCACGAATCGGCGTCAAATCGTCCAGGATATAAATGCCGCGGCCATGCGTGGCCACCAGCAGATCCGATTCGCGCGGATGAATCGCCAGATCGCGCACCGCCACGTTCGGCACGCTCCCTTTGAACTGCGCCCAATGCGCACCACTGTCAATCGAAATGAAAAGTCCAAATTCGGTCCCGACGAACAAAAGGTTCTTGTTCACCAGGTCTTCGCGGATCACATGCGCATAGCCGTTCAGTTCGGACGTGGAAAGCGAGGTCCAGGTCTTCCCGTAATCTGCGGTCCGGTAAACATAGGTCGTCATGTCGGCGCCGGCGTGGCCGTCAAACGTGGCGTATGCCACTGCCGGATCGTAGTGGCTGGCTTCAATGGTCGAAACCCACGTATTCGCAGGCAGTCCGGGAATGTTCTTCACCAAATTCGTCCAGTGCTTGCCTCCGTCGCGCGTGATCTGCACGTTGCCGTCGTCGGTCCCGACCCATATAACATTCGCGTCCTTCGGAGATTCCGCGATCGTATAAATGGTTTCGTATTTCTCTGCGTCGGAGTTGTCGATGGTCAGCCCGCCAGAAGTTTCCTGGTGCTGACGCGCCGGATCGTTGGTAGTTAGGTCTGGCGAGATGCGGTCCCACGATTCTCCGTGATCGCGCGAACGGAACAGGAATTGTCCGCCGAGATACACCGTTCCCAGCTGATTCGGGCTGAGATGAATCGGCGAATTCCAGTTGAAGCGGAAATCCGGTTCTCCCGGCCGCGGCAGTGGCTTGATATCCTTCGCCTCGCCGGTCGACTTGCGAAAACGAGAGATCATCGCGCCCTGATATTCGACGTAAGCGTAGTCGGGGTCTGCCGGATCGGAGAAGGCCCAGAATCCGTCGCCCATGCCGATCGCGCGCCAATGCCGGTTGGCGATATTGCCCGCGGCACGCGATGGCGCCATCCATGTGCCATTGTCCTGCAGTCCTCCGTAGACGTTGTACGGGTCAGCCATGTCGAAGCTCACGTGATAGAACTGCGACACCGGAAGGTTCGCGAGGAATCGCCAATGCGTCGCCTGATCAAGCGACTGGTAGACACCTCCATCCGTGCCCACGAGCAACTGATCAGGATTCTCTGGGTTGATCCAGAGCGCGTGCATGTCACTGTGTAAGTTCTCGCCGGGACCTTCGTTCGTCGAGAAGGCTGCACTAAAGCTCTTGCCCGCATCTTCGCTCACGGTCAGGAAGAATCCTGGCTTGTACACACGATCGGGATTCTTGGGATCGACCGCCAGCCGCGCAAAATAGAACGGCCGGCCGCTTACATTGAACGAACTGTTGACCTCGATCCAGCTGTCGCCCGCATCATCGGAGCGGAACAGCGCCGTATGATTCTTGGCTTCCACGACGGCGTAAACACGCGAAGTCTTGCTGGCCGCTATGCCGATGCCAATTCGGCCCAGATCCCCTTCGGGCAATCCTTTGCGCAGTTCATGCCAGGTCGCGCCACCATCGGTACTCTTGAATAATCCGCTTCCCGGGCCGCCCGACCGGAAATTGTGCGGCTCGCGGCGCACGTCCCACATCGCGGCGTAGAGCACGCCTGCATCTTGCTGATCTATGGCTAGTTCCGCGCAGCCGGTGCTGTCGTTGCGGTAAAGGATCTTGTTCCACGTCTTCCCGCCGTCTGCGGTTTTGAAGACCCCACGCTCGGTGTTCGAATTCCACAGATGTCCCAGAGCGCACGCGTACACCGTATTGCTTTCCTTGGGATGCACGATCATACGGCTGACGTGCTCGGAGTCAGGCAGGCCCACGGCCTCCCAGTTCTCACCGCCGTCGCGCGAGCGATACACTCCCGTGCCAACCGATACGCTGTTGCGCACCCACGATTCGCCCGTGCCCACCCAAACCGTCTTCGAGTTTTGCGGATCAATCGCAATCGAGCCAATCGAGAGCGAAGGCTGCTTGTCGAAGATCGGCTTGAACGTCGTGCCGGCATCCACCGACTTCCAGACTCCGCCGCTCGCCGAGCCGACGTAGATCGTAAGCCGTCCCCCCTCGCGAACCGCGGCGATGTCGGCAATGCGGCCGCCCATCGCAGCTGGACCGATGGCGCGAATCGGCAGCCCGCTAATCATGTCTGAGTCGAGCGTGACCTCCTGCCCTGTCACGAACAGAGCGGTAAACAATAGGCATAGAAACAGCGACACACGCGAACGATTGCTCATGATCACCTCGTAAGGAAACCGCACAGCTCGTTTTCACAGCTTTTCTCAACGACGAACTTGAAGGGTGCCCATCCTTGTCTCCGCTGCTTTTTGCGGAGACAGGGTGGGGATTTTGACTCTCTTCACGCATACCGCCGTCGAAGCGAATTGAATCGACAAATGGGACCAGCGGCAAAACTTCCCCGCGTGCTAGTTCTTGGGTGGATCCGTCTTCGGTGCATCTGTCTTCGGCGCATCCGCCTTAGGAGCAGCCGCCGGCATCTTAAACAAGGAATCATCCGCCGGCACATTCAGCTCAACCTTGGTGATCGTGAGCTTTTGCTTCTGGTCGGTTCCCTTGATGCCGCTTTCCACCGCAAATGGAAACATGATTCCGTCGACCGCCTTGTAGTCTCCGATCGCCGATTCAATTTCCTGTTCCGTGCCCCGAACCGTGCGCTTGGTCACTTCCTTAATCTCGAGGAACGAATCGGAATCGATGTAAATCGTCTGCACATCCCCGTTCTTCAGGGTAACTTTTAATTTATAGGCGTCCGTGCCTTCGATTTTTTCTTTGCCCTGCAACTCCACCTGGTGTCCCTTGCTCTTGTAATCGACGAGCGGGCCGTCGAGATCAGCCATCTCCTCGGTTTCCTTGGCCTCGTCCGCCGACATCAATTCCGCTTCCTTCTTCCCCATGAACGGCATGATCTGCCAGCCATTCTTGCCGTCGAAAGCCTGGACTGCCGTCAATCCCTGCACCGTGAATTCCAGGCGCGCCAGCGTCGGCCGCTTCTGGATCAGGACACCCGGAGCTTCCATCCCCGGGCCCATCGACATAGTCGCAGTGGATTTGATGGACTTTACACTCTTCAGCTTCTCCGCCCCGCCGCGAGCCTGAACGTTCTTTGCAATAATCTCGTCCACGGTCTGCGCCAACAGGCACGGAGCCAGCACCGCCAAAGCAATCATCGAAAGACACACTTTTCGGATCATTAGTAATCTCCTAGGATTTCTGGACCTTCCCCTCTGAAGCCAGCTATTGTACCCCTCCGCGCCACTGCTCACGGCGGTGTTTCATGGCTTCTACGTTCGATCACACCGGAATGTTCCTGTCCGACTACGTTTTTGGGGGAAGACCTCTTAACTTGCCGGATGCAAGAGGAAGACTATGCGAAGATAGGGCGCAATGAGCACCTTGGATAATACGACTGACAAGCGCGGCAAACGATGGGACACCAGGCTGCTCCGTGTCAAGGAACTAGCAGAGCGTCATCAACCCATCGCATCGGCTTTGCGCTTCTATCATCTGGTATTGGAGTTCCAGGCCCAGGTCTCATCTCGATCGACGCGCGCGATCAATCCGGACGTTCCCCTGCGCGCGCAGATCGACGTGGCCGCCGTCGTTTCCGAGCTGCCCGCTCTTCTCTCCCTTAGCGCGCAACATGCGCCTGAATCTTTGCGTGAAGCAGCCCGTCAGTGGAATTCGCGAGAGCAAAAGTGGATTCAGGCAATCCTGTCGGCACTTGACCCCGCTCGTCCACCATTCGCGGGACCGGATGACTTCTTCACGCGTGCTTGCCTCCAACCGGTCGCCGAGAACCTCCAACTCCAACTCGCGGACGATATCTACACCGGCAACAACGTCTGTCCCGCATGTGGGGGCTTGCCCCAGATGGCCGTGCTCCAACCGGAAGGAGACGCGGCTGGCCGCTGGCTGTTCTGTTCCTTTTGCCTGCGCCAATGGCCTTTTCGCCGACTGATCTGTCCCTGGTGCCGGGAAGAAAACAAGGAAAGGCTGCCGCGCTTTTCATCCCAGGAGTGGCCCGCGGTTCACGTCGAGGCGTGCGACACCTGCCGGCGCTATCTTAAGGCCATCGACACGACGGTGGATGGTCTCGCCGTTCCCCTCATTGATGAAACGGCATTCTCGGTACTCGATGTGTGGGCAGCCGATCGCGGCTACGCCAAGATCGTGCCCAACCTGATGGGGTTTTAACACAGCGTTAACATTGCCGCATTAGAGTTGACACCCTCCGTCGTCGGGGTGTATTTTTTCGTGCGACTTCCGGTGTACACGAACTGCAGTAAGTGCATCCAACGGATATCCAGCTAGCGGGGATCTGAATGGACCTTTCACGCCGTTCCTTCCTGAAGACAGGAGTAGCCGGTGCGGTCGGGCTCTCAGCACTCGGGTTCGATCTGCAACCTCTGCAAGCTCAGTCTTCCAGCCTGAAAATTTCACGCACCACGCAAACGCGCAGCACTTGTCCTTACTGCTCGGTGAGCTGCGGCATCATCATCCACACCATCGGGGACGGCGCGAAGAACGTCACGCCACAAGTAGTTCACGTCGAGGGCGATCCTGATCATCCCATCAACCGCGGCACGCTTTGTCCCAAGGGTGCTTCCCTGTTGCAGGACATCGTCAACGATCGCCGCCTTCTGAAACCGCAGGTGCGCCGCCCGGGCTCCGATCATTGGGAAGACATTCCCTGGGATCAGGCGATCGATGAAATTGCCACGCGGACCAAGGCGCTGCGTGACGCGGACTTTATCGAGCAGGACAAGAGCGGCAAGACCGTCAACCGCTGGGAGAGTATGGCCTTTGCCGGAGGATGTACCGATACCAACGAGTTCAATTATCTGGTTGTGAAGTCAATGCGTTCGATGGGGGTGACGTGCCTGGAAAACCAGGCACGTGTTTGACACGGCCCTACGGTCTCCAGTTTGGGGCCAACATTCGGACGCGGGGCGATGACCAACGGTTGGGTCGACATCAAGAACACGGACATGATGTTGATCATGGGCGGGAATCCAGCCGAGAACCATCCCTGCGGATTCAAGTGGGTCGTTGAAGCAAAGCGCAACCGCAACGCGAAGATCATCGTCGTCGATCCGCGCTTCACACGGACGGCCACGCAAGCGGACCAATTCCTTCAAATCCGCGCCGGATCCGACATCGCCTTTCTCGGCGGGATGATTAACTTTGCCATTCAGAACAAGCGCTACAACGAGGAATACCTCGTCAACTACACCAACGCCGCGTTCGTTGTGAAGGACGGTTTCAAGCTCCCGGAAGATGGTCTCTACTCCGGCTTCGATGCCAACGCGAAGACGTACGACAAGTCGACCTGGAACTACGAAGAAGTCGGCGGCGGCGCTGCAAAGCCTGCCCCCGGCAGCCCACCCCCTCCTCCAGCGCTTCCCCCAAACGTTGCGTATGACCTGTCACTGCAGAATCCCCGCTGCGTCTTCCAACTGCTGAAACAGCAGTACTCGCGGTACACGCCGGAGATGGTCGAGCGAATCACCGGCATTCCGAAGGACCAGGCCCTCAAGGCCTGGGACACTTTCACTTCCATTCGCCAGAACGGCGACATGAAGAAAGCGGGCACGATCATTTATGCCGTGGGCTGGACGCAGCACTCCTCCGGCACACAGACGATCCGCACAGCCGCCATGATCCAGTTGCTACTCGGCAATGTCGGCCGCGCCGGTGGCGGCGTCAACGCGTTGCGCGGGCACTCGAACATTCAGGGTGCGACCGACATGGCCGGCGTCTTCGACATTCTGCCCGGTTATCTCAAGATGCCGACCCCGGCCGACACCGACCTGAAAGCCTATCTCACTCGCACCACGCCCAATGCCTCGAAGCCGAAAGAGTGGGATTCCTTTAACTACTGGTCGAACACACCGGCGTTCACCGTGTCGTTGCTCAAAGCGCTCTACAGCGACGCAGCGACCAAGCAGAACGACTTCGCCTTCAACTGGCTACCCAAAATCGACCGCAAGTATTCCTGGGTGGAGATCTGGGATGACATGTACAACGGCAAAGTCAAAGGCATGATGGCGTTCGGCATGAACGGCGTCATGATCGGGCCGAATGCGAAGAAGAATATCGAAGCCTTGAAGAAAGCAGACTTCCTGGTGGTCTGCGAAATCTATCCGGACGAGACCAGCGAATTCTGGCGCGCGCCGGGCACCACGCCCGACGAAATGAAGAAGATCAATACGACAGTCTACCGGCTGCCTGGCGCAGGCTTCGCCGAGAAGGACGGCACATTCGTTAACTCCGCGCGCTGGCTGCAGTGGAAGTGGGCCGCGGTTCCCCCACCCGGAGATTGCAGGCTCGATCAGGAAATTCTGGCGCGCATCTTTTTGAAGGTCCGCGAGAAATATCAGAAGGAAGGCGGTAAGTTCGCCGATCCGATCCTGAAACTCTCCTGGAACTATACGAATCCATATAACCCGTCTCTTGCCGAAGTTGCTAAGGAGCTCAACGGAAAGGCCCTGGCCGACGTCACCGATCAAAAGACCAACACCACGATCAAAGCCGACCAGCAGCTTCCTGGCTTCGCATTCCTTCGCGACGACGGCTCCACTACATCGGGCAATTGGCTCTTCTGTGGCTCATGGACCGAGGCCGGTGCCCTGACGCAGCGCCGCAGCCCGGAAGATCCGTCGGGTCTTGGCATTCATCCCAACTGGGCGTGGTCGTGGCCGATGAATCGCCGCGTCCTCTACAACCGCGCCTCCTGCGATCTCAACGGCAAACCCTGGGATCCAGACCGCAAGCAAGTCTGGTGGAGTGAGGCCAAACAGAAGTGGGTGGGCAACGACGTTCCCGATTTCAAAGCGGATTCCGACCCGAAAACTCGCATGGGCCCGTTCATCATGAATCCCGAAGGCGTCGGGCGTTTATTTGTGCCGATCGGCGCCGTCGCCGATGGTCCTTTCCCGGAGCACTACGAACCCACGGAGAGCCCAATCGCGAATCCGTTGCATCCGAATCAGTCGAAGAATCCGATCGCGAAGAGATTCACGTCGGACGCCGACAAGTACGGCAGCGTCGAGCAGGGATTCAACATTATCTGCACGACCTACCGCCTGACCGAACACTATCACTACTGGACCAAGAACAATCCCATGAACGTGCAACTCGTGCCCGAGCCGTTCGTGGAGATTCCTGCCGAACTCGCTGATCAGATGGGCCTGCGCGGCGGAGAGAAGGTAAAGGTGAGCAGCGCCCGCGCGGACTACATCGCCAAAGCGATGGTGACCAAGCGCATCAAGGGCATGATGATCGACGGCAAGAAGACCTACCAGATCGGCATTCCCATTCATTGGGGCTTCCGCGGTATCGCGGAAGACGAGGGTAAGACTGCAAAAACGCCGGTCAACTATCTCTCCCCGGCAGTGATCGATCCCAACGCGTACACACCCGAGTTCAAGGGCTTCCTCGTGAAGCTCGAGAAAGTTTAGAGGAGGCCTGAGATGAGCGATCGCAAGACGCTGCAAGTGCAGAGAATCTCGGGCCACCCCGGCCCCGTCCCCGGCGAAGGAACGCAACGCCAGGAGAAACTCTGCAAGCTGATCGACACCACCACCTGCATCGGCTGCAAGGCCTGTGAAGTCGCCTGCGTGGAATGGAACGACATGCCGTTCCAGCCTACCATGTTCGACAACACCTATCAGACGATGCCCGACACAAGTTGGAATTACTGGAACCTGATCAAGTTCAATGAGGTCAGCTCCGACGACGGATCGTTCCAGTGGCTGATGCGCAAGCACCAGTGTATGCATTGTGCCGACCCGGGTTGTCTGGCGGCGTGTCCGGCGGATGGCGCGATTGTGCAATACAGCAACGGCATCGTCGATTTCGAAGAGGCCAACTGCATCGGCTGCGAGTTCTGCGTTTCGGGATGTCCGTTCAATGTTCCCAAGTTCAATCCGTCGACGAAAAAAGTATACAAATGTACCTTGTGCTCGGATCGCGTAGGTCAGGGTCTGGAGCCCGCTTGCATCAAGTCGTGTCCGACGGGATGCC
This sequence comes from uncultured Acidobacteriota bacterium, assembly GCA_963836945.1. GTDB lineage: Bacteria > Acidobacteriota > Terriglobia > Terriglobales > Acidobacteriaceae > Sulfotelmatobacter. Next base: position 342,951 of record CAWILL010000005.1, on the reverse strand, counting down.
TGCACTTCGGCACAAAGGACGACATGCTGCAACTCGCGAACACACGCGTGACACAATTGCAGCAGCATGCGGGACTGAAAGACGCTGGCGTCTACGATCCGCAGACCATTGGCGGGACCTCGGTCGTCTACATCCTGCACGATGCTACGAATCCGGAGAAATACGGCGGGCTACCGAAGAACCCTCGCATTCCGCTCAGCTTCACTCTCTGGAAGAACTGGTTCAAACCGATTGGACTCATCGCGTCAATGATGGCCTTTGCCGGAGTCATCCTGCACTACGTGACCGAAGGACCACGGCGAGTGCAGCCTCAACCCCCGGTGCGAGAGATCGACGGCGGCGAAGCGAGGAAGGAAAACTAGATGGCCACTCCCGCGAAAAGCATCGGGCGCGGCCCCGACCATTTCATCAATCGGATTGGCCTGACCGTCGTGTACGTCGGAGAACTCCTGCGCCATCGCGCCTACACCCGCTTCCTGCACTGGGCTTACGGAATCTTTTTCTTCCTCGCATTGGTCTCGGGCTTCGGAATTTATATGCCATGGATCTTCCGCTGGTTCACTCCTCTGTTCGGCGGCGGAGCCATGACGCGCATGCTGCATCCGTGGTTCGGACTCGGCTTCGTATTTTTCTTCGGCCTGCAGGCTTTGAATTGGCTGGTCCCGATGGCGTGGGGCCCGGGCGACAGCCGGTGGATGAAGCGGATGAAAGACTACGTGACGCATCGCGACAGCATTGAGCCGCCCGACGTAGGCTTCTTCAATGCCGGCCAGAAAGCAATGTTCTGGGAAATCGTCGGCGGCAGCATCGCCTATGTCATCACAGGTTTGATCATGTGGTTCCCCGAAATATTCGGTCGCTGGCCCGTCGCCATCAGCTATGTCATTCACGACATCTCGGCCTTGATTATGTTGGCCGGCATCTTCATTCACATTTACCTCAGCACCATCGGCGAGCCGGGTACCATGCAGGCTATGACCCGCGGCACCGTGAGCGAAGCCTGGGCATGGACTCATCACCCCGCCTGGTATAAAGAAGTCACTGGCCGCGACCCGCAACAGGCCTTGGACGAAGCTCGCCGAAAACTGGGCGAGACCCGCGCCCACTCGGTGAACACAGCAGCAACAGAGCAACATTAGGGAATACAGGCTGAACTTCTCGAGTGGTTTTGGCTGCCCCCCAGGGATTCGAACCCCGATAGCCTGCTCCAGAGGCAGGTGTCCTAGCCGTTGAACGAGGGGGCAACTCGGTTGTGGCAGGCATTTTGATTGTAAGTGGTAGACGAACCCTCGGTCAATTTGAAGGAGGTGAGCGAAGCGCTCAGGCCGGCCGCAGACTCGTGTCAGCATATCTCACTAGCCTAATGCGCTGGCCGATACCTCTGCGAGTTTTCTCAGCGATCTCCGCGGTTAGGCCTTTGTTTGCGGACTCCGAGAGGTAGAGACGCCAGTGCAGCGCACCTCCGTTTTCGGCGTAAAATTCTCGAAGATTCCAACGCCTTCGAGAGAATTCTATGATCGCCGCTACCGAGATTACCTCAAAGACTTCCGACTACGCCGAACTCGCGCGCCGCCCGCTCGAAGCCGAACAGTGTGCGCTGGTCGTCATCGACATTCAACAGAAGCTGCTGCCGCCGATCTTTCAGAAAGAGCAACTCGTGCGTAACGCGCAGTTGCTCATCCGCGCGGCAGGCATCCTGAAAATTCCCATCCTGCTGAGCACCCAATACTCCAAGGGATTGGGCAGCACGGTTCCAGAGATCTCTTCCTTGCTCACCGGCACCGAACCCGTCGACAAGTCGCTGTTCTCCTGCTTCGGCAGCGACGCCTTCTGTGCGCTCCTCAAGCGCCTCCCCGGGCAGCGCAACACGCTGCTGCTCTGCGGTATGGAGAGCCACATCTGCGTCACGCAGACCGCGCTCGGGGCACTGCGCGAAGGATACCTGGTGCACGTGGCGTCTGACGCTGTAGGTTCGCGCACCGAATGGAACTGGAACATCGGCTTAGACCGCATGCGCGCCGGCGGCGCCATCATTTCTTCCACGGAAATGATGATCTACGAACTGATGCGCTCCTCGTCATCAGCAGCATTCAAAGAATTGCTTCCGCATTTGAAGGGATAGGAAGGCGTAAACCACGAAGGACACGAAATTACACGAAGGATTTCTGAAAATGGGTCCCTTCGTGTACCTTCGTGTCCTTCGTGGTTAATGCCTTTAAGCTTCGGCCTGCTCTGCCGGTTCAGCGTCTTTCTTCTTGACCCGGACCACGGTGATCTTGGCGAACCCTTCCTGGAATGCCGGGGGCTTCAGCTTGGCAGCCATGCGCCGCATCACATCTTCCGCGACAACCCGATCGCGCCGCTGATGCCGTTCGACGCAGACCTCCAAAGGAACATCGAAGAACACGGCGTGCACTTCGTAGTTGTAGTCTTTGGCGAGTTTAATCCAGTGCTGGCGTTCTTGCGGAGTCAGGTTGGTGGCGTCCACGTAATTCATCGGACGCTTTGCGATCAGCCGCGCCTTCAACATCGAGCGAAGATTGGAGAACACCAGATCCTGGAAACGCTGCTCGCGGACGTCATCAAACAGCAGCGACCGCACCATATCACTGGATAGCGGAACCACGTTGTGCCGCTTGAACCACGAACTCTTTCCTGAACCAGGCAGCCCAATCGCGAGCACGACAATTCCCTTCGGTGGACGCGGGGGCACGCTCGGCACCACGGCGGGAACCGCTGGAGCTTGCGAAGCTCGTGAGACGGGTTGGGCTTCGGCTTCAGCGGCCTCACCGGGTTCAGCGAATGCAGGTTCAGCCTCAGCCGAATCGGGCTCCGCCGAGTCACCTTCCACAGGTGGCGCGCCAGGGACCCCCTTCGGCGTGAATGCCTGGGCTACGGCTTGCTCCCGTCCACGCCCACCTCTTCCCCGGCCACCACGGCGACGGCGTCCGCGGGCGCTGCGCTGCGCAGCTGCCGAAACCGCTCTGGGTTTCACCTGCTCGCTCTCGACCGGAGCGGACTCTGCGGCGATCGGTTGCGCTTCGACTTCTTTCTCGGCGCTTTCCACAGCTTCGCTGCGACTCTCCGGCTCAGCTTCCGATGGCTCTTCCGCATCAAAATACGCAGGCTGCAGTGGCGGTGGCGCCGGCTGACTCACCTGTTCTTCGGATTTCTTCTTGCGGCGCTGTAAGCGCTCGCGCATCCATTTACGCATGTTCAGGCTTGTAACACAGATTGCAGGATAAGAGCAATCTGCAGAACCACTTGCGAACCAGCCACGCCAGCCGGAACACCCCACCACCACTGAATCCATGCACACATGACGGCACCTAATCCCGCTACAATATTTGCCATGGCTAACCCGATCCCTTCCCCCATCGCAGGACAGAAATACATTTCGCTGACCACGTTCCGCAAGACGGGTGCCGGTGTTGCGACGCCAGTATGGTTCGGAGAAGACGGCGACAAGCTTTACGTGATGACCCGCAGCGACATGGGAAAGACGAAGCGCATCCGTAATAATGCTCAGGTGAAGGTTGCTCCCAGCAACATCCGGGGAAGAGTTACGGGACCGGAGTTCGCGGCGACAGCCCGTATTCTGCCGCCCGCAGAACACCAGCACGCCCGCGATACGATCAACCGAAAATATTGGATGGCAAGGATTCCCCTGATCTGGTCCAGAACGGATACATACTTCGAAATCAGCTTCAACTGATCTCTTGTCATTCCGAGCGGCGAAGCCGGGAGGAATCTGCTTGCGCGTGCTGCGACATCACTGCCGGCAGACAGCAGATTCCTCACTGCGGTCGGAATGACAAGAGTAGGGGGCATCACCACTCGCCAGTGGTCAGGTACTGATGAATCGAGTTCGCCGCGCGCCGTCCGGCGCCCATCGCCAGAATCACAGTCGCCGCGCCGGTCACGATGTCTCCGCCGGCAAACACTCCCTTGCGGGTCGTGCGTTGCGTTTCTTCGCTGGCCTGAATGTATCCATGTTTGTTCGTGCCCAGGCCGGGCGTGGTGCTTTGGACAATGGGATTCGCAGTCGTGCCGATCGCAATCACCACCACGGATAAGGGCAGATCGAACTCCGATCTCTGCATCGGCACCGGCCGTCGCCGGCCGGAAGCGTCGGGCTCGCCCAGTTCCATGCGCACGCAGCGCACGGCTGTAAGCCATCCTTTGCCGTCGGAAAGGAACTCGACGGGTGCGGTCAACATCTGGAAGTCGATTCCCTCCTGCCGCGCGTGATGCACTTCTTCCGCGCGCGCCGGCATCTCGGCGTCACTGCGGCGATAGATGACATATGCCTTGCGCGCTCCCAGTCGCAACGCCGAACGAATCGCGTCGAGCGCCGTATTACCGCCGCCGATTACTGCCACGTCTTTCCCACGCAGGTCGAGCATCGGCTCGTCATACACCGGGAATTTATAGGCCTTCATCAGGTTGATGCGGGTCAGAAATTCGTTCGCCGAATAAACACCGTTCAGATGCTCCCCCGGAATGTTCATGAATTGCGGGAGTCCGGCGCCGGTGCCGATGTACACCGCGTCAAAGCCTTCTTCCTCCAGCAGTTCGTCGATCGTCACGGTGCGGCCGACGACTACGTCGGTCTCGAACTCCACGCCCATCTGGCGCATGTAATCGATCTGCTCGCGCACGATCTGCTTGGGCAAGCGGAACTCGGGAATGCCATAGACCAGCACTCCTCCGATCTCGTGCAGAGCCTCAAACACGCGGACTTTGTGGCCCTTCTGGATCAGATCTCCCGCCACGGTCAATCCAGATGGCCCGCTTCCGACGATGGCGACCTTCTTTCCAGTGGGCTCGGCGTTCGGGACGATGTGTGTCCCCATGCGCTGCTCGTAATCGGCCACGAACCGTTCGAGATAGCCGATTCCCAGGGGCTTTACTTTGTTCGACAGCAGACACTTCCCTTCGCACTGATCTTCCTGCGGGCACACGCGCCCGGTAATCGCAGGCAGCACGTTGGCTTCGCGGATCTTCGCCGCCGCCCCGATAAAGTCCCCAATCACAATTCGCTGCACGAACTCTTTAACGTCGATGCCGACCGGACAATTGTCGGTGCACGTCGGCTTGGCGCATTCCAGGCAACGCAATGCTTCCTGCTGCGCCAGTTCCGGGCTATATCCAAGATTCACTTCATCGAAGTTGTTCGCACGCACTTCTGCAGGCTGCTCGGGCATGAGTTGTCGCGGAACCTTGATACGTTCCTTGGGCGAGAGCGGATTCTTCGACTTGCTGGCCGTCGGGCTCATCGTTGCTCTCCTTGCCGCGAGCTGGACGTGGCCACGCAGACAGCGCCCTCTTGCGCCTCGGCTGTCTGCAAGCGCTTGAATTCCTCCATCGATTGCTGCTCGGCCGTGCGATACATGGTGTTGCGCTGCACCAGCACCTCGAAGTTCACCTTGTGCCCATCGAACTCGGGTCCGTCGACGCAGGCAAACTCACTCTTGCCGTCAATCAGCACTCGGCATCCGCCGCACATCCCCGTTCCATCGATCATGATCGGATTCAGGCTGACAACCGTGTGGATATTCTCTTTGCGCGTCAACGCAGAGACCGCTTTCATCATGACGATTGGCCCGACCGCCACGACCAGGTCGATCCGCGTCCCGTTCTCGATCAATTGCCGCAGTTTGTCGGTGACGAATCCCTTATCGGCATAGCTGCCGTCGTCAGTGGTGATCAGCAGCGCATCGCTGACCTCTCGCAACTCTTTTACGAGGATCACGAGTTCTCTGTTCCGAGCTCCAACGATTGAGATCACGCGATTCCCCGCTCGCTTCAGGGCCGCTGCCGTGGGGTAGGCCATCGCCGTACCCACTCCTCCACCAATCACGACCACCGTGCCGTAGTTGCGGATCTCCGAAGGCTTCCCCAGCGGACCCACCACGTCGAGGATGGAATCGCCAGTCTCGAGCGTATTCAGCAGGTTGGTGGTTTTTCCGGCCGCCTGCACCACGATGTTGATGGTGCCCTTCTCCGGATCAGAGTTCTCGATGGTGACCGGAATCCGCTCGCCTTCCTCATAAATCCGCAGGATGACGAACTGCCCCGGCTGCTGCTTGCGCGCGATACGGGGCGCTTCGATGACAAAGCGTTTAATCCCCGGCGCAAGAAATTGTGCATGGACGATTTTGAACACTGTCCCTCCGCCACACGAAAGGCTGTTTGATTGTGGGCAGAGGCCGGCCACAGCGGCTGTGATTACGATCACACGCCGCTGTGCGGACAAAAGTGATTTTAGTTACTTGCGGAATATCCGTTGTAGCGAGATGGGAACGCGCGAAGACGTCAGTTGGATGGTCATCGCCCGTGATGCGGAACTCAGTTGGCGGTCCACAATCTCATAGCCGTCCACCTTCACTCGCAGCGTGCAGGGGCGATTCGGTGCATAGAAGCTAAAATCCCCGGACTGCACCGTGGAGCGGCCAAGTACCTCGCCCGAACTGGCGTCGATCAGAGTAAATGTCGCGCTGCTCACTGCTTTTCCGTTGTCGGTTTGCAGATGAATATCCACGGAGTAGCTCTTGTTATTCGCTGGCGCGCTCTGGGCGTACACTTGCCCAGGAATCATCAACCGGTCCCACCAGCGCGAACTGACGGGCTCGGCAGCGCTTTTCGCGGTTGGAGTCGCACTCAAACTCGGTGGGGCGTTGTAGGGTACGGCGGTCATCATCATGGCCAGGATGCTGGCCCCTATGTAGAACGCCTTTTTGTTGGACTCCGCGCTGAAGATGAAGCTCAGAGCGACCGCCAGCACGATCAGCGCAAGGACCACCACGGCTGGATAGGTTCGAAGTCCCAACACCGCGGTGAGGGCCGACTGCAGGTGCTCGACCGCCGATGCATCCTGCTTCTGTGCAATGTCCGACAAAACTGCTAGAAGGCCGCCCGTTGCGGCCGACAGGCCGAGGCACATCGATTTTCTCAGCGCGTAAAGTTCAGTGGCCATGGCTTCCTCCTAACCGATGGTGAGTCAGGAGGCAGATTCGTTTCAGGGATAAAGCTGGACATCAGGCTGGCTGTTGGCGGCGCGCCATTTACGCTTGAGGTTTGAGAATCACGCCCTGGCTGGTCCGGCTATTCATCACAATCCGCAGCGGCTGCGCGAATTGAAGATGCCGCACGCATCCCTGCTCTTCTAACGCGGGCTGCTCGGCGAGCCATTGCCAGTCGAGCGATCCTTCCCCGGCATCGGGATTCACCGTGAAATATCCGACTTGAAAAGCGGTCAGGTTTTGGAAGAAGTGGCTGCCTTGCGAGGGAGTGACGCGGAAGTCGCGAAAGCCAGCTTCGACGATGACGCGGGCCCCAGAGATTTCGTCCCACTCGACCGGAATGCCAAGCCAGGGATCGTTTGAACCCCAGCGCCCCACTCCGATCAACAGATACGGACGATTCTCCGTACTCAGAACGGCATTGAAGTGAGCCACGGCTTCTGCGACCTCGCGGCTGCGACTGCGCTCGAAGCGCTGCAAATCGACAACCACCGCGTCGTGCAGATTCTCGATGCGCCCGTTGCCGAGAACCTTGGTGCTGCGGCAGATCAGTTCCGCCGGATCGACGTCTCCGATCGTTAGTTCCTGATGATCGCGCGAGAGCGTCAGCGGACGAATCTGCAGGAATCCGAATTCGGCTGGCTCCTCGCCCCGCGGAAGGCGTACGGCAAACTCAATCTCCACCGGATTCCCCAGCGCGTCTTCGCCGGCGTGCACCAGCACTTCCAGAATGTTCGCCAGTGGGAAAAAGCCATGCTTGAGCATGGGCGCGAAGGTGACCACGCGCGCTCCCGGTCGGCTAAGGCCGTCGTACACCGCATTGTTATCGGCGGAGTAGGTGGAAGCGACCGCGTGCAGCGTACCATCGGCTTCGGCCACGTCGAGGCCGAAGCGCACCTCGCGCAGGTGCCCTGGCCCTCCGCCATGGGGAACGCCGTCGAGTTCTAGAGCGCAAAATTCCGTCTGCGTGTTGGCCAGTATGTCTTCCACCGAAGAGAACTGCAGCAGGTTTCTCGGATAACGCGGGCAGAAGCTCATGCACTTGCCGCCATCCACAACTGTGCGACCCAATCCCAGAGCGACGGCAGCAATGCCGTCCGAAAAAGTCATCGGCTCGATGGGATAGAAATTGTGCGAACGCACCACGCCGGAAAAATCCGGATAGAACCTCGGCCCATATTTTGTCCCCACGACCTGCTGAAGGATGACCGCCATCTTCTCTTCTTCCAGGCGGTAGGGCGTGGCGCGCACGTAGGCCTTCGCGTGTTGGCTGAACGTCGATGCATAGACCAGTTTGATCGCCTCGCATAGTTCGTTGAATCGCGCCTCAACATCAGTCTGCTGATTCCCCAGCATGAACGTCTCGTATACGCCGGTGAAGGGCTGGTACTGCGAATCTTCGAGCAGACTCGAGGAGCGCACAGCCAGCGGATAGCGAACTTCTGCGAGGAACGCGCGCAGATTCTCCTGCAGCGTCGCGGGCAGCGGCGAATCCAAAAAACGGTGCTGAATCTCGCTGTCGTCATCGCAATGAAGGGCGAAGTCGCTGAGGTTATTCTCGGCGAGAAACTGATCGAACATGTCGGTCGCGATCACAACCGCGGGAGGCACCGAAATCTTCACATTCGCAAATCGCTTCACAATACGCCGCGTGCGCAGAAGATGACGGACGAAAGCCAGGCCCCGGGCCTTGCCGCCCAGCGAACCCGCTCCGATTCGCAAGAAACTCGATTGCGCAGGCTTGTAGGTATCGGCCTTGAAATCTCCGATCAAGACTTCGTTCTGCTCGCGCCGGTAGTCATTGATGGATTCGATCAGGTCGCGGCGCAGGTGCTCGGGGCCGTTGAAGTCAGAGACTTTGCGCGGACGCAGTTTGGCCGCCAGCGCGAACTCCGTGCGCGCCATCAGCCAGTGCGAGAAGTGATTGCGCTGCGCGTGATACATCAGGCTGTCGGCAGGAATGGTTTGCAGCTGTTCCTCGAGTTCGTTCAGATCCGTGGCGCGTCCGACCTCGTGCTGATCGGGCATGCGGAAGACGAAATCGCCGAATCCAAACGAGTCCGTCAGAATGCGCCGCAGGTCTTTCAACAGAGTTGGCGAACGCTTGCGCAGGAACGAATAGCCTTCCGCGTGCGCCCGAGGACGAAATTCCGTCCGACTGGTCTGCAGCACCACAGGCACATCTGGGGTCAGGCTCTTCACCATGCGTGCCAATTCGAATCCCGCTTCCGGGCTGAGCTTGCCTTCCCAGGGGAATTCCACGTCGGACACGATGCCGAAGATGTAGTCGCGGTATTTCTGCACCAGTTCAGCCGCGTCCTCGAAATTCGAAGCGAGCAGAATTTTCGGCCGGGCCTGCATGCGCACCAGCTTGTGCGCCACGTTGATGCCTTCCTGAATCACCCGGCGCGACTGCTTGATCAGCTCGGTATAGATGACTGGCAGAAATGATGAGTAGTAGCGGATGTTGTCTTCCACGACCAGTAGTACGGGTACGCCCATGGCGCGCGAATCGTGCAACACGTTGTACTTGTCTTCAACGTATTTCACGATCGCGATGAGGATGCGTGCCGTTCCCTGCCAGAGAAATACGCGGTCAATGTCGGTAACAGGATTCTGGGCGACAAACTTTTTAATCTCGCGGTAGTCGTAGCCCAGCACGACCACGGGCACGTCAAGTCCTGCGCGTCGCACGGCGCGGGCGAGGGCGGCGGCGTTGGTGTCGCCCACCGTCAGATTGGTCACGATCAGATTGAATTGCGGATTGGCCTTGGCCAGATCGAGCGCCTCGGCGCAACTGGAAACGTGTGTGATCCCGGGAATCTGCCGCAGGTTCAGCTCGAGCGATTCGTCGATGAGCAGTTCGTTGAGCCGCCCGTCTTCGCGCAGGATGAAAGAGTCATAAAGACTTGAGACCAGAAGAATGTTCTGCACCCGGAAGGGCATGAGATTCTCGAAACCTTCAAAGCGCTCTTCGGCGTCGAGAATCGGTTCGGCAAAGTGAGGGAGAGACATGGAATTTAACGGACAATGATACTCGTGCCCATGGGGTCTTAGGATTGAATCTCGCGGATGGAATTTTGAAGTCGCTTTCGCCCCAGCGTCGGCTCGCTCGGTTCAAGTAATTGATTCCCGGGTGTCGGGAACAACGATCCGGTCGACGTCTAAAATCCCCATTGCCGAGGTTAATACCTGTCGCCGAACGATTCAGTCGACTACCGAGATAGAGTGCGTCGGCGTAGAGCGAGGCAGAACCGGAAGGTTGAATCGATTTAACTTCTTTAAATCGATTTAACTTCTATATCTAAATTGTTGATAACACGCATCTTGATGGATTTTATTTTTCACAGCCTCCAGACCCCTGAACCCTCCTGAATCCAGCCTCTTGTCCTGACGTGTACTGGTATCGGTGCAGCTTGTATCCACCCGTGGTCTTGACAATAGCCCCCCACAAAGAATTCTTAAGAAAAAGCTTGCATGTTATCTAGTGTTGTAGTTAAGTATAACAGTGCTGCCGGCCACAGCATGATGAGCACAGGTCGACCTCAAGTGCAGCAAGAAAAAGTTCCATATTGAGGAGAATGACTATGAAATCGCTTCGTGTTCTGCTACCGCTAGCGTTGATGTCGCTGGCCACCGCGGCTTTCGCACAATCTGACGCACAGAAGTCCTTTGACAGTTTGAAAACTCTGGGCGGGGATTGGGAAGGCCGCGTGACGGTCAATCCGCCAATGCCCGGGATGACAGGGGACAGTGCCGACCTTCATGTTTCGATGCGTGTGACGTCCCGCGGGCATGCGATTGTGCATGAATTGCAAGAGGCGGGAACTCCACTCGATCCCAAAAAGTACGATCACCCCGTCACGATGCTTTACCTGAATGGCGATCAACTGAATCTGGTTCACTACTGCGACGCGGGAAATCGTCCACACATGGTGGCGAGGAAATCAGAAGACGGCAAAACCGTGGAATTTGATCTCGTCGACATATCAGGCGGCACCGAATACGGACATATGCACCACGGAATATTCACGCTGGTCGATGCGGATCATCACATCGAGGACTGGACCTACATGATGCCGGGCGATAAACCGGTGCATGCCCACTTCGACCTGCACCGTGCAAAGTAAGTTGTTAAGACACTGGAGTGCTTGGGACAAACCGGATGGACCGTGAGTGGAACGACAATCAGCCGATTTACCGCCAGCTTCGCGATCGCGTGGTCGCGATGATTCTCGACGGCGTGCTCAAAGAGGGTGATTCCCTGCCCTCGGTGCGCACCGTCGCGGCGGAATACCGGGTCAACCCGCTCACGGTCCTCAAGGGATATCAGCAGCTCGTAGACGAGGGACTGGTCGAAACCAAACGGGGACGCGGCATGTTCATCAATGCCGGCGCTCGCAACTTGCTGATGAAAGGCGAGCGCCAGAAATTTCTCGACGAAGAATGGCCCAGGATCCAGGAGACCATCCAGCGGCTTGGGCTGAACACGCAAGAGCTGTTGGATTCGAGCACGAATGGCAAACCTTCCCAGGCTTCGTCCAAGAGTGCGCCGCAGGATTCCAGAGATGAGGAGGAACGCTGAACCATGCCTTGTATCGAAGCACGCGGTCTGCGTAAGGCGTTCGGCACAACGGTCGCACTCGACGGCGTCGATTTGCGCGTCGAAGAGGGTCGCATCCTCGGGCTCATCGGCCCGAACGGAGCCGGCAAGACCACCGCTTTAAATGCGATCCTCGGGCTGATTCCCTATGACGGTCAACTTCGTGTGCTGGGCCGCGATCCGTGGGTCGAGCGTGAACGACTCATGACGGATGTATCGTTCATCGCCGATGTCGCGGTGCTGCCGCGATGGATCCGCGTGCGTGAAGCCATCGACTACGTTGCCGGAGTACATCCCCGCTTCGATCGAAGCAAGGCAGAAGGCTTCCTCGCCAAAACTGCGATCAAGCGTTCCAGTAAAGTCCGGGAGTTGTCGAAGGGCATGGTGGCGCAACTGCATCTCGCGCTGGTCATGGCCATTGACGCGCGTTTGCTGGTCCTCGATGAGCCTACGCTCGGTCTCGACATTCTGTATCGCAAGCAGTTTTACGATTCCCTGCTGAATGATTACTACGACCGCACGCGCACCATCATCGTGACCACGCATCAGGTGGAGGAAATCCAACACGTCATCACTGACCTGATGTTCATCGACCGCGGACGCATCGTGTTCGTCTGCAACATGGAGGAGTTCGAATCGCGCTACGCGGAAGTCACGGTGAAGCCCGACCGGCTGGCCGAAGCCCGTGCGCTCAAACCGATGCACGAGCGCCAGGTGCTGGGGCGCAGCATTCTGCTGTTCGATCGCTCCGATCGTCAGCAACTGGCCGCGCTCGGCGAGGTGCGGACACCGGCCATTGCCGACTTGTTTGTGGCGGTTATTGGCAATGCGAACGAAGCTTCCAGGATCGGAAATGTCCAGGACCAATTTGAAGGAGTGGCGCGATGACAGCCTCATCCCACACCGTGAACGAAACCTTCGAACAGCAAGCCGCACCGGGGGCGCCTCTCGCTCGCACGCGGCCCTTTTACTGGTCGGTTCGCCGGGAGCTGTTTGAATATCGTTCCATCTACCTCGCGCCGCTGGCGATCGCAGCAGTCATCCTGCTGGGCTTCGTGGTTGTACTGGCGCAGCTTCCGCGAACCATGCAAAGAGCCATGACGATGGAGCCCATGGCACAGCGTCATGCTCTCGCCCAACCGTTCGATGTTGCGGCCGCGTTGATCATGGCGGCGGCGTTTATCGTCAGCATCTTCTATTCTCTGGACTCACTTTACGGCGAGCGACGCGACCGCAGCATCCTGTTCTGGAAGTCGCTGCCGGTTTCAGATCTCACAACGGTGCTGGCGAAAGCAAGCATCCCGCTGCTGTTGCTTCCGGTGATCGCGTTTGCTGCGACGCTCGCAGTCGAGACGATCATGCTGCTGCTGAGCAGCGCGGTGGTGGCGGGCAGCGGCTTCAGTGTCGCCGATTTCTGGAATCGCCTTGAGTTGTACCACACGATGTGGGGACTGGCGTATCACCTCGTAACCGTTCACATGCTTTGGTACGCGCCCCTCTATTGTTGGCTCTTTCTGATCTCGGCCTGGTCGAGCCGCACACCGTTTCTCTGGGCGGTGCTACCGCCGTTTGCGGTGGTCATCTTCGAAAAGATCGCCTTTCATTCCGCCTACTTCCTGAATTTCCTGAACTATCGCTTCAGCGGCGGCCAGGAAGCTACCGGCAATGCAAATGCGAACATGCTCGATCCGGACATGCATATGACGCCGGGTCCCTTCCTCGTCACTCCAGGATTGTGGTTGGGGCTGGTGTTTGCGGCGATCTTTCTTTTGGTGGCGGCGAGGATACGGCGGCAACGGTCGCCACTCTGACGAAATGCCCGTTTACTAACGTCGCGTGGAAGGAGAACGAAACATGAGCAACGCTCAAATCAGCAAACGGATTTCGGGAACGTCCCCACGCGTGGGTTCGAAATTCATCGGCTCTTACTACCTGCTCACGATCTCAACCGGTGCTTTCGTCCTGTTCTTTCACGGCAGGCTCGCCTTCGAAGTGGACCTTGTTGTAGGCGTTTTGTACCTGGCGGTCACGGCTCTGCTCTACGGCTTGTCCGGATCGGCCCACAAGAAAGGGCTGGTAAAGGAATAAGTTATGCGACTGCCATTGTTGTTTCTTCACATCGCCGGCGGGATGGTTGGACTGCTCTCCGGCACAGTTGCCATGATGTACCGCAAAGGCTCGCGCGGACATCGTGCGGCGGGAAATGTGTTTGTGGTCGCCATGCTGATCATGGGCGCGTGCGGTTCGACGCTCGCACTGATGAAACATCAGACGAACAACGTCTTCGGTGGGCTCTTGACGGTCTACATGATCACCACAGCCTGGTTGGCGGGCCGCCGCAGAGACGGAGAAACCAGCATCTTCGATTGGGGTGCTCTCGTTTTTGGACTCGCGATCGGAGGCAGCCTTCTAATCCTGGGAGTGCTGGTCGCAAACGGTCAGGCTGCGCGGCAAGCTGGAGTTCCTCTCGGGATGTATTTCTTCATGGGCACCATTCCCCTGCTGGCTGCCGCGGGCGATATTCGCATGCTGATGCGCGGAGGCATTTCCGGCACACCACGCATCGCGCGCCACCTCTGGCGCATGTGCTTCGGGCTTTTCATCGCCAGCGGATCGTTCTTTCTCGGACAGCAGCAAGTCTTCCCGTCTGCCATCCGCAAGCAGTACATCCTGGCGCCGCTCGCGATTCTTCCGCTGGTCTTGCTGATTTACTGGCTCGTGCGCGTGCGGATCAAAAAGCGCGCGCCCGGCATGGGTGTTCCTCAACGGCCAATAGAAGCAAACGCTTAAGCTGGCTCTGCATGAGAATCCCGATCGTCCGCAACTCCCGATCCCTACAATATCCGTACCCCCTCATTCGTCTACACCCGTAGATGAACGAAGCGGCGAGCGCACAGTTCACGAAACTCGAGCGCATGGCACTCGAACAGGACCAGCGCATTTCCGAGGTAGTCAAGCGCGAGCGGTCGCGCCTGCTGAACTTCATTCGCCGGCGTGTGCCCGATCCGGGCGACGCGGAGGACATTCTGCAGGAGGTCTTCTACCGTCTGGTCGAAGCCAATCGCCTGCTGATGCCCATCGAGCACATCACTGGCTGGTTGTTTCGTGTGGCGCGCAATCGCATTACCGATCTGTTTCGCAAGAAGGAGCCGGAGAACTTCAGCGACATCGCCATCGCGGACGAGAGCGGCGAGGACTTGCAGTTCGAGGACTTTCTCCCGTCGCGCGATGCTGGACCGGAGGCACTTTACGCGCGCCAGGTGCTGTTGGAAGAACTGAAACAGGCGCTCGGCGAATTGCCGAAGGAACAGCGCGAGGTGTTCATGGCACACGAGTTGGAAGGGCGCAGTTTCAAAGAGCTAGCCGCGGAGACTGGCGTCAGCGTGAACACGCTGCTGTCGCGCAAACGATATGCGGTACTGCATCTGCGCGAGCGATTGCAGCGGGTGTACAACGAATTTACGAAAGCATGAGGGACGGACTATGAGAAAGAGATGGTTTTGGATCGCGCCATTGGCAATCGTGGGGATGGTGCTGTTCGCCTGGATCGGCGGCGAAGTGGTGATGCATCTGTGGAACTGGCTGCTGCCGCCGCTGTTCGGATGGAGGGCGCTAGGCTTCTGGCAAGCGCTGGGACTGCTGGCTCTGTGCAGGATTTTGTTCGGCGGGCTGGGAGGCCACGGCCCCGGGCCCAGGCGCCACTGGCGAGGCCGCTGTAAGAAGATGACTCCGGAGGAGCGGGAAAAATTCCGCCAGGCGATGGCCGAAGGTTACGGCTTCGGATCAGCCAGGGGCGAGAAGGCAACGTCGTAGGCGGCTGGGTCACGTAGGGACAGCCACCTCGGCTGTCCAAGGTGGTGAGAACCAAAAGCTTCAACCCGAAGGACACGAAGGTTCACGAAGGAAGTCCCAAATCCAGAGATTTCCTTCGTGTTCCTTCGTGTCCTTTGGGCTTCAAGCTTTTCGCGGTAGCCGATGCCGGAACAGTTGGTCGAGATCAATGACGAAAATCAAAATCCCCACCCAGTCCCTGTACACAGCGCCGGGACAAGAGTGGGGCACCCGATTCGGTGGCGCTGCATGCAGCCGGGCTTTGCCCTGGCGGGACAGCCGAGGCGGCTGTCCCTACGCGAGCATTTACACCAGGCCCTGATCCAGCATCGCGTTGGCGACCTTCAGGAAGCCCCCGATGTTGGCGCCGTTCACCAGGTTGTCGGGCGTGCCGTATTTGTCGGCCGTTTCGAAGCAATTCTTGTGAATGGCGATCATGATCTTATGCAGACGGTCGTCGACTTCCTCGCGGGTCCAGCTCAGTCGGGCGCTGTTCTGGGCCATTTCGAGGCCTGACGTTGCCACGCCGCCAGCGTTGGCGGCCTTGGCCGGTCCATACAGGATCTTCGCTTCCAGGAACATCTTAGTCGCTTCGAGCGTGGACGGCATGTTCGCGCCCTCGGCCACCAGCTTGATGCCGTTCTTAATGAGATTTGCCGCGTCCTTTGCGGTGATCTCGTTCTGCGTTGCACTCGGGAACGCGCAATCGGCCTTTACGTTCCACAGCGGGTTGTGCTCCAGCTTGATGTCGGTGGGCATGAAGATCGCTTTCTTGAACTTGTCGGCGTAGTCGCGGATGCGTCCACGCTTCACGTTCTTCAGTTCCAGCACATAAGCCAGCTTCTCGCGGTCGATGCCATCGGGATCGTAGATCACGCCGTTAGAATCGGACACGGTGACGGGCTTCGCTCCCAGATCGAGCAACTTCTCGATGGTGTACTGCGAGACGTTGCCGCTGCCGGAAACCAGACACAGTTTGCCTTCGAGGGTCTCCTTGCGCGTCTTCAACATTTCCTGCGCGAAATAGGCGCAGCCGTAGCCCGTTGCCTCCGGACGAATCAGCGATCCGCCCCAGCCCAGGCCTTTGCCGGTCAGGACGCCGGTGAATTCGTTGCGCAGCCGCTTGTACTGGCCGAACAGGAAGCCGATCTCACGGCCGCCCACGCCGATGTCGCCGGCCGGGACGTCGGTGTCGGGGCCGATGTGGCGCTGCAGTTCGGTCATGAAGCTCTGGCAGAAGCGCATCACTTCGTTGTCGCTCTTGCCTTTGGGATCGAAGTCTGATCCGCCCTTGCCTCCGCCCATGGGCAGCGTGGTGAGCGAATTCTTGAAGACTTGTTCAAACGCCAGGAATTTCAGGATGCCGAGATTCACGCTCGGATGGAAACGCAATCCGCCCTTGTAGGGGCCGATGGCGCTGTTCATCTCGATGCGGAATCCTCGGTTGACTTGGATGTTGCCCTGGTCGTCGAACCACGGCACGCGGAACATAATGACGCGCTCGGGCTCGACAATTCTTTCGAGCAAACGCGCCGACTGATACTCGGGGTGTTTCGCCAGGACCAACCTGAGAGAATCAAACACTTCCTTTACTGCTTGGTGGAATTCGGGCTCGGCGGGATTCTTCGCTTTTACACTGATCATCACGGATTCAATGTAGTCCCCTGGAATCTTGATTCCCGGGGGTGTCATCACAGACATAGGTCCTACCTCCGTAGGTACAACGTAGAAAACATAATGCCGCTCCCTATTCTCGGCTTCTATAGGAAGCGGGCAGTGATAATTCTCACGCGCGGGCGTGATTAGGGTCACGGCGGGTGGATGTCGAGTGGAATGAAGGAATTACGGGAGCGCGCGGACCGTGCCGTCATGGGCACCTCCTTGCCTCTGCATATTGTGAGCGAACGCGGGAAGCGATGCAAACGCTTTCCGAATATCGGGCTTGGTCTGGAAATGCCTTAACCGCTAAGGACACGAAGGTTCACGAAGGACTTCGTCAGTGTTCCTGGCTTACGGGCTTTTTCTGAAGCGCCAAGGTTCTTGCGACTTGGCAATCATTGATTGCAATGCTATCATTGATTGCATGGCCAGCATTATCATCCGAAAGCTGGAAGACGCGACCAAGCGGAAGCTTAAGATCCGCGCCGCGATGCACGGGCGATCCATGGAGCAGGAGGCGCGAGAGATCCTAAAGAGTGCGTTGAAGACTGCTCCCGAGAAGCGGTTGAACCTTGCCCAAGCGATCCGGCGACGATTCGCGCCACTCGGAGGGGTCGACTTAGAACCGTTCCCGCGCGAACCGATCCGCGACCCTGGTATCGAGTAACGTATGTTGATCGTCCTGGACACCAACGTCGTGTCGGAACTCACGAAACCTGTGCCCTCTGCTGCGGTAGTTGCCTGGATATCGGGACAGCCACCGGACAATCTCTTCACTACCACGATCACGATGGCTGAGATTTTGTACGGAGTCGAGATTCTTCCCAAAGGTAGGCGCCGAGAGGCATTACTTCGCGAGGCCGAGGCATCATTCGACCAAGATTTTGCAGGACGCATTTTACCGTTCGATGAACCAGCCGCGCACTTCTTTGCAATCATCGCTGCAACGCGACGGGCTCATGGAAAGCCAATCTCGATTTCGGATGTGCAGATCGCAGCCATCTCGCGCGCCAGTGAAGCAACATTAGCCACGCGGAATGTGGACGATTTTGGAGACTGCGGAGTGCAGTTAATTAATCCGTGGACGTGAGCTCAGCAAATCCTTGGCAACTGCTCGCCGCTGAGCATGTCGACGACGCGGTTGCCGCCGATGCGGCTTTGTAGAACTACCGTACGGCCCGGGGTCTCTTCTACCTTGCCGACTCGCACCGCCCCGTGCGAAACCTCAACCTTCTTTAGAACGCAGAGTGCCGCATCCGCTTGCGCGGCTGGAACGAACACCGCGAAGCGGCCCTCGTTCGCCACATAAAGGGGATCAAGGCCGAGGATTTCGCAGGCGCTCTGCACCGTTTCTTCCACGGGGATCAGCACTTCTTCCAGCTTGATGCAGATATCGCGGTTGCCTGCGATCTCATTCAGCGTGGTTGCGAGTCCGCCGCGGGTCAGGTCGCGCAGGCAGTGGATTTCGATCCCGGCATTTAACAGGGCTTCGACTGCGGGCCAGACGTTCGCACAATCGGTCAGAATCGGCGATTCAAATTCCAGGCCTTCGCGGACAGAGAGAATCGCGATGCCGTGGCGGCCAAGATCGCCGCTGACAATGACTACATCGCCGGGCTGAACGGAAGCCGGACCAATCGTCCCTTTTACGTTTGCTTCAATTACTCCAATGCCCGAGGTATTTACGAAAATTCCGTCGCCCTTGCCTTTGTCGACCACCTTCGTATCTCCGGTGACCAGTTTCACCTTCGCCTTTGCTGCCGCTTGCTGCATCGAGGCGACGACCGTGCGCAACGTTTCCATCTCCAGTCCTTCTTCGAGGATGAAGCCCGCGCTCAGGTAAAGAGGGCGCGCGCCGCACATGGCAAGATCGTTCACGGTACCGTTTACTGCGAGGTCGCCGATATTACCGCCGGGAAAGATCAACGGGCGCACAACGAAGGAATCGGTAGTGAAAGCGAGACGCGCACCGTTTACGGACACAACCGCGCCGTCGTGGCACTGCTCCAGCGCATCGTTTGCGAATGCGGGCATGAAGATTTTCTCGATGAGCTGATGCGTCAGGCGTCCGCCGCCGCCGTGTGCCAGCACGATGCGGTCGTCAGCGACTCGCGGGACCGGACAGCTCAGGTTGAACGAGGTGATTTTGGCGTCTGCCATAGTGATAGTAGGCCGCGCACGCGCCCTCGGACGATACCATGGGCGCGCCCAGCGGATTTTCCGGCGTGCACTTCACGACGAACGCCGGGCATTCGTGAGGCTTCTTGATGCCTTGCAGAATCAGTCCGCTGATGCACTCCGGCGATTCGCGCACCGGCTCCCCAGAGAACGGGAAGCGGCGGTTGGCGTCGTACTTCTGAAAGCGCCCGCGAAGCTGGAAGCCGCTCGCCGGAATTTCGCCCAGGCCGCGCCATTGCCGGGGAACAATTTCGAACACTTCCGCGATCGTCTTCTGTGCTGGACGGTTTCCTTCCTGGCGCACCGCGCGTGCATATTGATTTTCGACTTCGTGGCGGCCCTGTTCTAATTGGCTCACCGTCATGAAAATGCCGTCGAGAATATCCAAGGGCTCGAATCCGGTCACCACGATTGGAACTTCATACTTCGAGGCGATCGGAAAATATTCTTCGAAACCCATGATGGTGCAGACGTGGCCAGCGGCTAGGAATCCCTGCACCACGCAGTTGTCGGAGGAGAGCAGCGCCTCCATGGCGGGAGGCACGAGCACGTGCGACACAAGAAGAAAGAAGTTTTCAACGTTGTCATGATCCGCTTGCCAGGCGGCCATGGCGTTGGCGGGGGCCGTGGTTTCGAAACCCACCGCAAAGAAGACAAGGTGTTTTTCGGGATTCTGCTTCGCCAGCTTCAGCGCATCGAGTGGAGAGTAGACGATGCGGACGTCCGCGCCCTCGGCCTTGGCGTCGAACAGGCTCTTCGACGATCCCGGCACGCGCAGCATGTCGCCGAACGAGCAGAAGATCGCGCCCGGACGCTTCGCGATCGCAACGGCTTTATCGATTAACTCAATCGGAGTGACACAGACGGGGCAACCGGGGCCGTGCACCAACGTGATCTCTTTCGGCAGGAGATCTTCGAGGCCGCTTTTGACGATGGTGTGGGTCTGGCCGCCGCAGATTTCCATGATCGTCCAGGGGCGTGTGACCTTATTGCGAATCGCGCCGGCTAGCTGTTCGGCGGCCTTCTGGTCGCGGTATTCACTGAGGAATTTCACCGAGTTCCTCCTTCACCGCGCCCATTTCTTCCAGCACCTTGAATACACGCTGGGCTTCTTCCTCGTCGATGACGCTAATGGAAAATCCCACGTGGACGAGAACATATTTGCCGACTTCGGCCTCCGGAGTGTACGCGAGGTTGATCTCTTTGCGGATGCCGCCGAAATCGACTTTGCCGACGCGAAATGCGATGTCGCCCGTGTCAGTGATTTCGACGATGCGGCCTGGAACAGCAAGGCACATAAGTGAACCTCAGGGGTTAAAGCCCCGATCGATCCTCGTCCCAACGCGGCCCTGAAGGGCCGCTCTTTCACGGTACTCACGGTTGAAGTCGTGCCATTACTACCTGACCTAGCGCAATCCCGCCATCATTCGGAGGGACCTGACGGTGAGTGTGCACCACGAAGCCCAGTGACTCGAGCATTGCCGCGGTGCCTTCCGTCAGATAACGGTTCTGAAATACTCCACCGCTCAGAACGATCTGCTTCAACTCAGACTTCGCGGCCACTTCGAGGATCCAATTCACCAGCGCATTGTGAAAGCGCGCTGCGATTCTGGGAACGGGCAATCCTTCCCGCTTATCTCGCAAAATCTCCGCAATCAAAGGGGCCCAGTCACCAGCAGCTAAAGGATACGCCTCTTCGGTACGCAGGGAACCGATTTCATTTTCCAGCAGCATCGCTGCCTGGCCCTCGAAACGGTTCTGCTGGGCAAGGCCGAGGATGGAGGCAACCGCGTCAAATAGACGTCCAACGCTGGTCGTGGGAACAACATTGATCTTGCGTTCGAGCATGGGACGCACGGGCGAGTCGACGGCGTCAGAGCCGAAGGCCTCGAACAGCACGCTGGCGGCAGAGCGCCAGCCTTCGCGGACAGCGGCATCTCCGCCGGGAAGACCAAATGGCCGCAGGTGAGCGATGCGCTCGTAGTGACTATTTTCCACTCTGAAGAATTCACCGCCCCAGATCGTGCCGTCGAGACCGTATCCGGTGCCATCCCACGAGACGCCGAGGTACGGACCTTCCACATTGTTCTCCGCCGCGCACGCAGCCACGTGCGCCTGATGATGTTGAACCCGAATGATCGGCAGACCCGACCTCTCTGCCCAATCCGTCGACGCGTAGTCCGGATGCAGATCGCAGACGACCGCCTCCGGTTTGAAACTGTAGAGGCGGCAGAGATCGTCGATGGCGCGCTCGAAGGCGTGACGCGCTTCGAAGGTTCCCAGGTCGCCGATGTGTTGGCTAACGAAAACGTCCTGCCCGACCCCGATGGCAACCGTGTTCTTCAGATGACCGCCCACTGCGAGCACCGGCTGCACATTTCGCGACAGACGAATGCCCAACGGAGCGTAGCCGCGAGCGCGGCGCAGGATTCCAGCGCGGCCGCGGGTGAGTCGTACGACCGAATCGTCGCAGGCGCGCACGATCGGCCGATTGTGCATAAGAAAATGGTCACCGATGTCTTTCAGGCGAGTCGTCGCTTCTTCGTTGGCGATCGCGATCGGTTCATCGGTGCGGTTGCCGCTGGTGGCGATCAGCGGAAACGAGCACTCCCGCATCAGCAGATGATGCAGTGGAGAGTACGGCAGCATGACGCCGAGATACGGAGAGCAGTGAGCGACGTTCCACGCGATGTCGGTGCCGGATTTGGGACGCAGCAGCACAATCGGGGCCGCCAGCGATTCGAGCAGTTCCTGTTCGGCGGGCGCGATCTCGCAGTACTCGCGCGCCGTCTCGAGCGACGGCATCATCAGCGCGAATGGCTTCTCCTCGCGATGCTTGCGCTGCCGCAGGCGAGCCACGGCCGCCGGCTGGCGCGCGTCAACCAGAAGCTGGAATCCTCCGATACCTTTCAGCGCTACGATCTCTCCTCTTTGAAGAGCTGCCGCAGTGTCCGCGATCGTGCCTTCGAGTTTGGGACCGCACATCGGGCATGCGTTGGGCTGCGCGTGAAAGCGGCGGTTGATGGGATTCTCGTACTCCTCGAGGCACGCCGGGCAGAGCACGAACTCGCGCATCGTCGTGTTTGGACGGTCATACGGGACATCGACAACGATGGTGTAGCGCGGACCGCAGTTGGTGCAGTTGGTGAAGGGATACTGAAACCGGCGATTCGCAGGATCAAAGAGTTCGGCGTGGCAGTCGCCGCAAGTAGCGAGATCGGGGAGAACGCTGACTGACTTCGTGGAGTTCGTATCGCTGTGGTGAATCTCGAACTTGGTCGAGCCCTGCATCGGGATCCATTCCGACTCGCGCACGGTAACCATTGACGCTTTCGGTCGCTCTGCCTCCAGCCGCTGTTCAAACCGTCGCAGTTCGTCGGGAGCGCCCTCGACTTCCACGACCAGTCCGCCCGATGAGTTGAGCACCCAGCCGGTGAGGGACATCTCGGTAGCGAGGCGGTAGACGAAGGGACGGAAACCGACTCCCTGCACGGCTCCGTGCAGGGTGACGCGAAGGCGTTGCGTCGCGGATTTGGAGGCCACTGGCATGCGCAGGCTTGATTCTAACTTCCAGCGAGAGCTTCAACCACAAAGGACACGAAGGTTCACGAAGGAAAACCGACAGCTAGGCCTTCGTGGTACCTCGTGTCCTTCGTGGTTACGGGTTTGACTCCTTGATCAGATGCTCAATTCTGGCGATCAATTCCGGCAACGCGGAGGCAACCGAAGAAGAAAGAGAATCGCCGTGGCCGAAACTCTCTCCGGTCACCGTAATTACGAACGCCCACGGGCTTGCGCCGTAGAGTTGCAAAGCCAGGTCGAGAACCTTCTTCGGGGAGAGGACGTGCGAAAATCGCGCAGGCTCACTCGTGCCCCCGCGAATTTGTTCGAGCCGAATCGTTCCCGGCTTGTCGTGGGAGGCATCGCACGACGCCGCATCGACGAAGATGACGGTTCCAAACTTGCGCACAGTGTCGGCCAATTCCGGCGTCAGCTGATGCAGTCGGAAGATCTCAACGTCAGACTCGGAAAATTTCGGTGCGAGGGCATCAGCGGCGCGCCACGCGAGGCCGTCATCGCTACGAAGAGGGTTGCCGTAGGCGACGATGAGGGCAGCGGGCATAGGATGTGTCCCGGAGGGACACTTGATAGTAGCCCAGCGTTTCAACGCTGGGTGAAGCAGCGGCCCGATACTGCCGGGCCGCCGGACAGCCGAGGCGGCTGTCCCCACATGTCTTCTTTTCGTTCTATGCACGCGCGACTTCGTCGAGGACTTCGCCCTCCGGGCTTATCAGCTGGATGCGCAGCGGCATCTGCCCCCACGCGTGCGTCGAGCAACTCAGACAGGGGTCATAGCAGCGGATCACCGCTTCCACACGGTTGAGCATGCCAGGAGTCAGGCGGCTGCCATGCACGAAGTGCTTTGCCACCTGCAGCACGCTCCGGTTCATCGCCAGATTATTGTGTCCGGTGGCGATGATGAGGTTCACCCAGCGGATCAATCCGTGCTCGTCGATCTTGTAGTGATGGAAGAGCGTGCCCCGTGGAGCTTCGCACGCGCCCACACCTTCAAGAGCATTCGGCCGGGCGACGGCGCGCACCTGCTTCGATAGAATCTCGGGATCGTTCAGCAATTGCTCCAGCCGCTCAATGCAATAGAGAATCTCGATCAACCGCGCGTGATGGTAGTGGAACGAGCTCAGCACGGCCGTGCGCTGCAACTCGTGAAACTCGGCGAGTTCCTGGTCGGCTCGAGGTGTGCCGCAACGGTCGGCAACATTTAAACGAGCTAGAGGACCGACGCGGTACACGCCGTCCGGAAATCCCTTGGGCTTGTAGTATGTGGATTTCAAATAGCTCCACGGCTCGACTTTTTCGCCGATGTAGTCGTCGTATTGTGTCGGATCGAGGTCGTCAGCGACGACGTGGCGCGAGGCGTCGACAATACGGAGTTTTCCTCCGTAGAACGTGAGCCCGTTATCCTTCTTCACGATGCCCATGAACATCGAGGGGAAATTACCGAACGTGGAGATCTCTTCGCGGAATCGCTCCATTGTTCCCTTGAACCATTCGAGTGTGCGCTCAGCGATGGCGAGCGCCTCCGGCAGTGACTGCAGGATGGCATCGCGATTGGCTTCGCTCAGTGGCTCGCTGACTCCTCCCGGAACGACCCATGCCGGGTGAATGCGTTTCCCGCCAAGGCGCTCGATGATCTTCTGTCCGAATTGGCGCAAACGGATGCCGTCGAGCGCGAGCTCCCTATTCGCCTCAGCCACGCCGAAGATGTTGCTCTTCGCGGGATCGGCGTCCATGCCGAACAGCAGGTCCGGGGAAGAAAGATGGAAGAGGCTGAGAGCGTGGGATTGCGTGACCTGTGCGAGTCCGAAAATGCGGCGCAACTTGTCGGCCGTGGGAGGGATTCGAACCGCGAGCAATGAGTCGCAGGCCTTAGCGGACGCGATCAGATGGCTGACCGGACAGATGCCGCAGATGCGCGCCATCAGCGAGGGCATTTCGTAAAACGGGCGGCCCTCGCACAGCTTCTCGAAGCCGCGGAATTGCGTGACGTGAAAGCGCGCGTCTTCAACGCGACCGTCTTCGTTCAGGTGCAGCGTGATCTTGGAATGGCCTTCGATGCGAGTGACCGGATCGATGACGATGGTGCTTTCTTGCTTCACGAGATCTCCCTTTAGCCGCGAGCTTCGAGCCGCGAGCTACGAAGTTGCGAGTGCTGAGCTGTCACAGTTTTAAGCATGATCCGTCTCCATGTATTGCGGACTTTTGCTCTTAGCTCATTGCTCATGCCTCGTCCTACGATCCGAATCGCGTTTTCTGACTTACGTCCGGATTGCGGCCGGCCAGCAATTCCGTCACGACATAATGAATCGTGTGGGCCGAGGGCGGGCACCCGGGAACGAACACATCGACATTCACAAATTCGTGGACCGGGCGCGATGTGGGCAGCAGAGCCGGCACAACCTGGTCTGGAATGCCCGGATCGAACGTCACGTTCTCGCGGTAGGCCCGATCGTAAATAGCCTTCACGCCAAACGAATTTCGCATCCCCGGCACATTGGCCGTGACCGCACAATCACCCAGCGAGACCAGAATCTTCGTCCGCTCGCGCACGATCTTGATCTTGTGCAGATCCTCTTCACTGCTGACCGCGCCTTCGACCAGGGTGACATCGACGTTCTCAGGAAACTCCTTGGCGTCGACCAGCGGGCTGTATACGAGATCGGCAGCGGCGGCGATGTCCAGCAGGCGCTCGTCCATGTCGAGAAATGACATGTGGCAGCCGGAGCAGCCGTCGAGCCATACGGTAGCGATTCGCGCTTTACTCATCTCTTCTCCACAGGCGAAGCCCGTACTTGCTCGTGTAGGGGCGGACGCCTCGTCCGCCCTGCGGAGCGCAGCGACGCGTTACGTCCTCATTCTCATTGCGCGTTGTGCGCGCAACCCCGGACGAGGCGTCCGGGGCTACACGAACGTGCGGGGCTACACGATCCCTCATTCGTTCTCCTTCCGCATCAACGTCAGATACGGCAGGAACTGGCGGCGCTTCATCATTTCGGCGACGGAGCGTCCTTTTTCAAACAGCGCTCCGGTCGGGCAGACATGCACGCACTTGCCGCAGGTGGTGCAGGTCTCGGACGATCCCCATGGTTCATTCAAGTCGGTGATGACTTTGGCTTCGATGCCGCGCCCCATCACATCCCAGGTGTGCGCGCCCTCGATCTCGTCGCAGACGCGAACGCACCGCGTGCACAGAATGCAGCGGTTGTGATCGATGACGAAGCGCTCGTGCGAGGCGTCAACATCCTCCTTGGGATAGCGATACGGGAAGTGAACGTGCGTGATTCCCAATTGCTGCGCCAAATTCTGCATCTCGCAATGTCCGTTCGAGACGCATACCGAGCAGACGTGATTGCGCTCCGTAAAGAGCAACTCGAGGATCATGCGACGGTAGTTCTGCAGGCGCTCGGAGTCGGTGGTGACCTCCATGCCCTCTTCGACCATGGTGACGCAAGCCGGAAGCAGCTTGTTCTGACCCTTGATTTCGACGAGGCAAAGGCGGCAAGCACCGACGTCTGTGAGGCCGTCCATCTCGCACAGCCGCGGAATGAAGACGCCGTTCTGGCGGGCAACGTCGAGAATGGTTTCTTCCTGTCGTCCGCTCAAATCGCGGCCGTTGATCTTCAATGTTTTGACGGTGGGAACCTGTCTCATACGGTTTCTCCCACAGGCTGCCGGCAAACTCCAGCGGGACACTTTCGATCGTGAATATGCGCCCGGTACTCCTCGGCAAACGACTTCAGCGTGCTGACCACCGGATTCGGCGCCGACTGCCCAAGCCCGCACAAACTGGTGTGCTTCAGCAGGTCGCAGAGTTCTTCGAGCGTCTTCAAATCCTGCTCGGTAGCGGTCATGTTGCCGATCGCCGTCAGGATGCGGTGCATCTGGTAGGTGCCGACGCGGCACGGGATGCACTTGCCGCATGACTCGGTCATGCAGAAATCCATGAAGTACTTCGCCACGTCGACCATGCACGAGCTTTCGTCCATCACGATCATGCCGCCCGAACCCATGATCGAACCGGCCTTCGCCAGCGACTCGTAATCGACGGGCATGTCGAGGCACTCGGTGGGCAGGCAGCCTCCCGAGGGTCCACCCGTCTGCACGGCTTTGAACTTGCGGCCATCAGGGATGCCGCCGCCGATTTCGCAGACCATCTCGCGGAGAGAAATCCCCATAGGAACTTCCACCAGGCCTGTGTTCTCAACGCGGCCTGCGAGCGCGAAAACCTTCGTGCCCTTGCTCTTCTCGGTGCCGATCTTGGCGTACCAGTCGCCGCCGTTGCGGATGATGGGCGCAATGTTCGCGAAGGTCTCTACATTATTGATGAGCGTGGGCTGGCCGAACAGACCTTCCATGGCGGGATACGGCGGTCTCGGCCGCGGCGTGCCGCGTTTGCCTTCCACCGAGGCGATCAGGGCAGTCTCTTCTCCGCAGACGAAGGCGCCGGCGCCGAGGCGAACATCAATCTTGAAGCTGAAGCGGGTTCCGCAGATTTCCGATCCCAGGAAGCCAACGCGCTCCGCTTGCCGGATTGCGTTGCGCAGGCGTTTGATCGCCAGCGGATACTCCGCGCGCACATAGATGTAAGCTTCCGTCGCGCCCACGGCATATCCGCCAATCAGCATGCCTTCCAGCACGCGGTGCGGATCGCTTTCAAGCACGCTGCGATCCATGAACGCGCCGGGATCGCCCTCATCGGCGTTGCAGATGACGTACTTTTGTGTCCCGACCGACTTCGACACCGTGCTCCACTTCAGTCCGGTCGGATATCCCGCACCGCCACGTCCCCGCAAGCCGCTCTTGGTGATCTCGTCCACCACTTCTCTCGACGTCATCTCGGTGAGCGCTCTGATCAAAGCCGTATAACCGTTGGCGGCGATGTAGTCCTCAATGCGGTCTGGATCGATGACGCCAGAATTTTCCAGCACAATCTTCTGCTGACGCTGGAAAAACGGGACGTCTGTCGGGCAGACCAGCCGTGATACCGGGGGGCCTTCAAGGCTGTCAATGATCGCAGCACCGTCGGCAGCTTGGACTTTCTTGTACAGCACGTTGTTGCTGGTCGAGACTAGCGGGCCCTCGGAACAGAGTCCCATGCAGCCCACCCCCTTGACCTGGCAATGATCTTTGGCGCCGCGTTGGGCGACTTCTTTGTCCAGCGCGTCTTTGACCGATTGGCTCTGGCACGAGAGGCACCCTGCGGCCACGCACACATTGATCCGCTGAGTGATGCGGCTCTGTTGCTCGCGTTCAGTTTCTGCGATCTGATCCAGTTCTTCAGGCGTCATGGTGCGTCGTCCATTTCTTCAGGTGCTCGCGGATGGCTGGGGCTGCTACTTTTCCGGCCACCTCCTGGTCATACACCACGGCCGGCGCCAGGCCGCATGAGCCCAGGCAGCGGGCCGTGAGCAGCGAGACTTTTTTGTCGGCAGTAGTTTCCCCGGGAGCGATGCCAAAATCGCGCTGCACCGCATCGAGCAACTGCGGCGCGCCTTTGATGTAACACGCCGTCCCCATACAGATCACACAGGTGTGTTCGCCCGCGGGTTTCAGGGTAAAGAAATGGTAGAAAGTCGCGACGCCGTAGGCCCGGCTCAGGGGCACGCGCAACGACATGGCGACGTAGCGCAGCGCCTGGGCGTCCAAGTATCCGAACGCCTCTTGCACCGTGTGTAGCGTTTCAATCAGGCCGCGCGCCTGCTGGCCCTGCCGCCGCATGGTGGCATCGACCAGCTTCCAGCGCTTGTCCTGATTGGGAGGAGTAGGTTTTGCTACGTATGAGGGCATATCTTGTTCCGCTCGCAGATAAGTTCAGCACGAAGTTATAAATGCGAAATCAATTGTTTTGCTAGTAACCACGGATTATAGTCCCGTGGCGAAATCTATCTCTGTGATGGCGGTCACGATTTTACAAAGTGAGTTTCATTTTGGGTCGGAGTGGTGTCGAGGAGAACCGTGATACAAGTCTCGTGATTTATGTGGGGACACCCGCGTTCGGCTATCTGCGGGGCGAGACCCGGTTCCTGCCCTTCAACAGTAGCGCAACCGACGGCTAAGACCAAAGCGGAGCCTTGCTCCGCGGACAGCCGAGGGCGGCTGTCCCTACATAAAGCTTATCCGCTATTCTCGAATTGTCAGCACCGGACAATGCGCCTGCGCGATGACGTGATGCGCCGCAGACCATGGCACATGGGTTGAGCCGACCTGGGAGTACGCGCGCGCTCCCAGAATGATCATGTCGGCTTCACGCTCTTCCGCCGCTTTCAGGATGCGCTCGGGTGCATGCCCGAATTCCAGCAGGGTCTCAGGGATATATTGCAACTCTGCCTTGGTGGGAATCAGTTCCCGCAGTTTCTGCAAGTTCTCTTCGATGGGCTCCGGCCTGGTTCCGAACCGCGTGTAATCCTCGATGACGTGCATGAGCGTGAGGCGGGCGTGAAACTCATCGGCGAGTAAGGCGGCCTCTTGTGCCATGCGAGCGGCATCCTTGGCGAAGTTCGTGGCGAACAGGATCTGGCGCAGTTCCAGTTCCACCGGAGCCAGATCGGGCGCGGAATTCTGGAATGCCGGCAGCTTCGCCCGGCCGGAAACCTTTGGGCCCACTGTCAGCACCGGGCAGGAAGCATGGTGCAGGATGTCTTCCGCTACCGAACCGAGCAGTAACTTGCCCAGGCCGGTGCGCCCGTGTGTTCCTACTACGATCAGATCGACCTCATTTTGTTCGATCACGCCAGCCAGGTTCGTCCAGACCATTCCGTGGCGTACGTAATTGCAGTGCGGGATGGTTTCAAAGTGCGCCGCGATCTGGTCGAGCTTGTCCTTCGCCTCGTTGAGGGCATCTTCGTAGATCGTGCCCATGCTGACGTAGTCCACTCCGCCGGTCATCATCAGCAAGCTCGCTTCCGAGATCACGTGAACCATGTGGAGGGTGCTGCGGAAGCGCCGGCATATGGCTGTCGCATAGGGCAACGCGGCTTCCGACGTAGCCGAGAAATCGGTGGCGAACAGGACGTTTTTGACCGAAAGTGCGGACGAAGGCTGCGGTGATCGGTCGGTTATTGCGTTGTTTGGAGCTTCCACGAGTGTCATAAGACACCTCCTGCGCCAGTTTCAGGATCGCGCCGAAAGCCATATCAGGGTATGCCGGGTGTCACCCAATTTTGTGATTGAAATCACATACCAGGAAGTGTGAGGGTGCCCCATCCTTGTCCCTCCGTTTTTGGAGGGACAGGGTGGGGGTGTTGGCTTTCAACTCTGACCGTGACCACTGAAAGTCAAAATCCCCACCCTGTCGCAAACTGCGCGACAAGGATGGGGCACCCTCAGGTTCTTTTCTTAGCTACTGCGCGAAGCCGTCGGCCTGGGTCACTCCGCCAATCGCTACTGTGTGGTCAATATAGATGCGTCCAGCGTCCAGCGCCTTGCGGTCGAGTTCGAGTAGCGCTTGATTCTTCACCTTCGCTTCCAGTACTTTCATGGCGGTTTCGGACGAGAGGCATTCGGTCTCTTCCAGCAGCGCTCCCATCATGACGACATTGGCGACTTTCGCCGATCCCAGCTTGTCTGCGATTTCCGATGCCGGGATGCACACGACCTGCGCATTCGGGATGCTCAAATCGTCCGGCAAGCGCTGGCGGCCGTAAATAATTGTGCCTCCGGGCGCGATCTGCGAAGCGAACTTGCGCAACGAAATTTCGTTCATGGCGATCAGCACGCCGGGCCGCGATAGCACCGGCGAGCCGATGCGGTCCTTCGACAGGCAGACGTGGCAGTGCGCGCTGCCGGAGCGCATCTCGGGACCGTAGGAAGGCAGCCAACTTACTTCCAATCCCTCGCGCATCCCCATTTGAGCCAGAAGCTGGCCGAACAGCAGGACGCCCTGGCCGCCGAAGCCGGCGATCTTGATGCCAAGATGCTGGAAGTGATGCGTGCGTCCGTGAACTATGCTCTCGCGGGCGACCTTGCGCTCGCCCTCAACAATCTCTTCGACCGTCTTGTGCGGCGGAACGTTGGTGTTCGGGACTTCAATTTTCTTGTCGCGGAAGACATTGAGCGGGAAGTTGGGAATCATTTTCTCCCCAACCCACTTCCTCGCCTCGATCGGATCCTTGCCCCAAATCGTCGGACAGGGCGACAGAATCTCGACGAAGGTGAAGCCCGCTCCGTCGCGTTGCAGTTCCAGCGCTTTGCGCACGGCCCGGCGCGCCTTCATGATGTTCTTGTTGTCCGAGAGCGCGACCCGCTCGATGTAGACCGGGGCTTCAAGTGAGGAGAGCATCTCGGCCATGTGCAGCGGGAAGCCTTCGTTCACCGGGCGGCGTCCCCAGGGAGACGTCGTGCTGCGCTGGCCGACCAACGTGGTAGGCGCCATCTGCCCGCCTGTCATCCCATAGATTGCATTGTTGACGAAAAAAACGCTGATCTTCTCGCCGCGGTTCGCGGCATGGACGATCTCGGCGGTGCCGATCGCCGCCAGGTCGCCATCACCTTGATAGGCAATCACGATCTTGTCCGGGCACGCGCGCTTCAGTCCGGTGGCGGCCGCGGGAGCACGTCCGTGCGCCACCTGCACGTTGCCCACGTCGAAGTAGTAGTAGGCAAACACTGAGCAACCGACGGGGCTGACGAGAATGGTCTGATCCTGGAGATTGAGTTCCTGCAAGGCCTCGGCGATCAGCTTGTGCGCTACGCCGTGGCCGCAGCCGGGGCAGTAGTGCGTCTGGTGTTTCAGGTCAGACTTGCGTTCGTATTCGGGATAGAACAGAGGTGACTTGGAGTGCACGACCTCGTACTTTTCCGTCTTTGGTTCTTCCAGAATTATGTTTTGCTCCGCCATGGTTGCCTCTTTAGGACCGATGTAGCGCCGCCGTCTCGGCGGCTGTCCGGTGGCCGGCAAGATGCCGGCGCTACCACTACACTGCTGCCGGCACCTGCTGTTCAATTTTTGCCAACAACTCCTCCACAGCGGGCACGTTGCCGCCGACGCGTCCGTAGAACTCTACGGGGCGCTTGCCCTCGAGCGTGAGGCGGACGTCTTCCACCATCTGCCCGTTGCTGAGTTCTACGACCAACACTCTCTCCGCGCGTGGTGCGGCGGTAAGCAACTGCTCCGACGGGAACGGCCATAAAGTGATCGGCCGGAACAGTCCTACCTTGATTCCCTGCTTGCGCGCCTCGTCCACTGCCGAACGCAGCACGCGTGACACGATGCCGTAGCCGACGACCAGCAACTCTGCGTCTTCGGCGCGGTATTGTTCGCAGCGCGTTTCCTGCTGTTTCGCGCGAATGTACTTCGCTTCCATCTTGCGCTGATGCTCTTCCAGATCGTCGGCCTCGAGGAAGATGGAACTGATCATGTTCTGGCGCGTGCCAGCGGTTCCCTGCACCGCCCACGGTTTCGGCGGAGGCACGATCTCGCGGTATTCCAGATCGAGCGGTTCCATCATCTGGCCGACGAATCCGTCCGTCAGCACAATCGCAGGATTGCGGTAATTGTCGGCCAGTTCGAAGGCAAGGATGGTCAGATCCGCCATCTCCTGCACCGACGCTGGCGCCACTACAAAGTTGCGGTAATTGCCGTGGCCTCCGCCCTTGACCATGGCGAAGTAGTCGCTCTGCTCAGGCGCGATGTTGCCCAGACCAGGCCCGCCGCGCATCACATCCACAATCACGCAGGGCAGTTCGGCTCCGGCGAGATAGGAGATGCCTTCCTGCATCAGGCTCAGGCCCGGGCCGGAAGAGGCCGTCATAACGCGCATTCCGGCGGAAGCGGCGCCATAGACCATGTTGATAGAGGCCGTTTCGCTTTCGGCCTGCACGAATGTGCCGCCGACCTCAGGGAAATAGAGGGCCGCGGCTTCAGCGACTTCGCTGGCTGGAGTAATGGGATATCCATAATAGGCGCGGCATCCAGCGAGCACTGCGCCCTTGATGACCGCGACGTTACCTTTACAGAGCTGGCGCATGTTCGCCTCCCGCCTGCACGGGCGCCGGAGCAGCTTTGGGGGGAGATGCCAGACGGAACACGGTGATCGCCCCAGGTTCCGGACAGCAATAGAAACAGATTCCGCACCCGGTGCAATCATGGCCGGTATAGCGCGCCGGATGCACGCCGTAATGGCTCAATTCAGGAGAAAGTTCCAGACACTTGGGCGGGCAGGATTCTACGCACAACCCGCATCCTTTGCACTCCTCGACATCGACCGCCACTTTACCTCGCGCTGGGCCCGCCATAGTAGCCGCCTCATTTCATCATGATCTCGTCACTCATCTGATCGCTGCGGTCTGCGCCGCATGCGGATTCTGCAACCACTTGGTCTTTTCGCAATACTCGTACAGCTCCGCACGGAAGTCGGGATGGGCAATCTCGATCAGCGCCTTCGCGCGTTCACGAATCGACTTGCCGTGTAGATACGCCACGCCAAATTCAGTGACGATGTAGCGGACGAGACCGCGCGACGTGACTACTCCCGCCCCAGGATCGAGCATGGGCACGATCCGCGAAATTGCGCCTTTCTTCGCTGTGGAAGATATCGCGATAATCGGCTTACCACCTTTGGAGCGCGATGCGCCCCGAATGAAGTCAACCTGTCCGCCGATGCCGCTGTAGAACTGGTTGCCGATCGAATCGGAGCAGACCTGCCCGGTGAGATCCACCTGGATCGCGGAATTAATCGCCACCATCTTGTCGTTGCGGGCGATCAATCCGGGATCGTTCGTATATGCCGTCGGATGGAATTCAAAGATGGGATTGTTGTCGATGAAGTCGAACAGCCGTTTCGTCCCCAGGGCAAATCCCAGAATGATCTTGCGCGGCTTGAAGTTCTTGCGCGCGCCGGTGAGCACACCAGCTTCAATCAGCGGAATGGCTCCGTCGGACACCAGTTCGCTGTGGACGCCAAGATCTTTGCGGTCCATCAGCATCGGCAAGACCGCATCCGGGATGCCGCCGATGCCGGTCTGCAGGACGGCGCCGTCCTCGATCAGGCCGGCAACATTCTTTGCGATGGCGACTTGTAAATCGGTGACGATGGGCTTCTTCAGCGCACACAGCGGCCGCGAGGACTCCACAAACGCGTCAATGTCATCGACGTGAATGAAGCTATCGCCGTAGGTGCGCGGCATGTAGTCGTTGATCTGCGCAACTACATGCTTGGCGACTCGGGCGGCGGTAAGGGTAGTGTCGACGCCCACACCGAAGCTGCAGAATCCGTGTGAGTCCGGCGGCGAAACCTCGATCAGAGCCACGTCGAGAGGCATCTGCCCACTTTCGAACAGGCCCTCGATCTCGCTGAGATAGATGGGTGTGTAATCGGCGCGGCCGTCGTTGATGGCTTCCCGCACATTGCCGCCGATGAAGACGGCATTGTGCCGGAAATGGCCCGCCATCTCCGGAGCCACGTAGGGCGCGCAGCCCATGGTCATCATGTGAACGATTTCTACATCGAAGACGTCGGGCGCCCGCCGCATCAGGGCCTCGACCAGGGTTTCAGGCTCGGCACATCCTGGCTGAATGTAGACGCGCATGCCCGATTTCACACAGGCCAGCGCCTCCTCTGCCGTCTTCAGCCGCTTCTTGTATTCCATCTCCCATGACATCGACATCCGTATTCGCTCCCCTTTAGATGGCTCTCAGCATGCCGGCGTCACGCGGCGCTCGGGCCATCTCTTCTTCATACCCCACAGCGGCATAATAAATCGCCCGGTCGAAAAACATTTCCAGCATCTGCAGCAGTTCGAGTTCACCCATGATCTCGACCGCGCGGTCCATTACGGCTTCGCTCTTCAGGAACTCCCAGAGATTTTCTTTGGTAAGAACGATGGCCTGCACAACTTCACTAAGCGGCACGCGCTGCTGCGCGCGTCGCGACCCGATTTCGCGGTAGCGATGCTCGATGTCAAGTTCGTTTTTCCCCAGCAGCCACTCGCCTAGGTGGCGATAGACTTCATAGACACGTTCTCTCAATTCATGGGCGGGGATATTGCGAAAATGAGAAACCTGGGAACTGGACTGAACTCTCTCTTCC
This sequence comes from uncultured Acidobacteriota bacterium, assembly GCA_963836945.1. Lineage (GTDB taxonomy): Bacteria > Acidobacteriota > Terriglobia > Terriglobales > Acidobacteriaceae > Sulfotelmatobacter. The sequence continues at coordinate 308,050 of CAWILL010000005.1, read as the reverse complement.
AACCCCCCGGCAAGCGCATCGGCGTGAGATTCGATTAGACGAACGAGTCTGTAGGAAAACATCATCGTGCCCCCCTCGTCGTCCCCATTCTGAACGCGAGGCCCAGCTTCACACCCCAAGTTTGACGGTCGCGTCCTGATTGCTCCAGCCTTCGACCGGCATTTTGATGCTCTCAACCGTGGGTTCCAGAGTCTGTGGAACCGTGATAGCGCGCGAAATCATGCATACCGATTTCGTGCGGCGCAGGAGCGAGAGCCCAGCATCAATCTGATCTTCAGAGTGCACTTTCAACCGCGGACGAATAAGGATCTCATTGAAATTACACCCCGTGGCTCTGGTGCGGTGGACACTGCCCTCGATCTCCACCTCGAGGTCGGTGTACTCGAACTTCGCGCTTCTCGCCACGTCATGAAAGGTCGTGGTAAAGCAGCCCGCGAGGGCGCAGAGCAGCAACTGCTCCGGCGTCCAGCGCCCCTGCAGCCCACCCAACTCTGCCGCTTCAGAGAAGTGGATCGTGTTGGGCGAGGACTCGCACTTAGCGAGTCCAGTGTGGCCCGAGGTCCACCAGGCCGAAACGCGATAGGTATATTCCGAAGCCATGTTTAAACTCCTGCCACTCCCAGAAAGAATTCGCTCAAGACGATAAGGAGAAGATCACGGTGATGGTGGTCTCCACCTCGACCGGCTGTCCGTTGAGCAAGTATGGTTTGTAACGCCACTGTTTCACGGCGGCGATTGCGGCCGGAACCAGCATCGGGTGTCCGCTGACCAGTTGCAGATTGGTAATCTGTCCGTTGGTGTCGATGACCGCGCTCAGAACTACGTCTCCCTGCACGCGGGCCGCCCGTGCCAGCGGCGGATACTGCGGCTCGACTTTTTGAATCAACAGTCCTCTTGTTACGCCCTGCGAGATGCGCACGCGCTGAGGCGTCACGGGCACGAACTTTGGAATCGCAGCGTTCGAGGTCGCACTGACGATGCCGCCGATTACGCCACCCAGTTGCCCGCCCGGAATGCCTCCCGGTACACCTCCAACCACGCCACCCACGGACGGCATCGGCGGCGGAGCGTCTTCTTCCCTAATCATCTGAACCCGCCGCGGAATCCGGCTGGGCGTGCGCAATTGGCCCGTGTTCAGCATGTCGGTCTGAACCTGTCGCACCACCCGCTGCACCTCTGCGGCCGGCGGAGGAGGCGGAGGCGGTGGGGGAGGGGCCACGAGGAACGTCAGCAGCTGGGCTTTGGGCAGGCCTTCGGGGAAGGCCAGCGGCATGATCAACATGACTCCGATAGCCAAGCAGTTCAAAATAAAGGAGGTGACCGTGGCAAAAGACTGCCGCTTCTTCTGTTGCCCAAAATCTAAGACGCTATCGGCAAACATCGGCCTCGGCGTGAACTTTGCCTCTAACAGATCGGACTTAGGTAGCACCATCGCCTGAGGACGGCTGGGTGGTTTGACCTCTTTTACCTCTGGCTCATGAATCTCAATAGTGCCCATCGGAACCTCCTGCCTCACCCTTGCCACGGATTCCACTTGGAAGACGGTCACGGCCGTCACATTCCAAACCCATCTTCGTTCAATGCTCCATTAGGGCAAATGGCCCACATCACGGAACTTTGTGACGGGGATCACGGTTTTCGGAGTTTGCTTCGAAACGAAAGTAATCACAGCGCTTAGTCACGTGTGGAGTTGCCCTCGAAGTTCACTCCACGCGTTTGGCAGTAACTGGATGTGTACTCATCCCGTTTGTGTAGGGGCGGACGCCTTCGTCCGCCCCGCGACCCCGAGCGAAGCAAAGGGGAGCGTGCCTGCAGCCGAAGTGGACCCAGATGCTGTCGTGTGAAGGAGACGCCCCGCGCCAAAAACTTGCGCGAGGGGCGCCCTGGACGAAGGCGTCCGGGGCTACACGATTCTCCGATGATCGGGACTGTATAATGACGATCTCGGTTTCTGAGTTCTCCGCTCGACCAACGCCTGTCGCGATGCTCGATCACATGACCGTTGCCATTCAATGCCGCGACTTGCGCAAGACTTACGACGGAAAAGTCGAAGCCGTACGTGGACTGAGTCTGGAGATCCAGGTGGGCGAGTGCTTCGGTCTCTTGGGACCGAACGGCGCGGGCAAGACCACGACCATCGAGCTTCTCGAAGGCCTGCTGCAGCCGACTTCCGGGCAGGTTTCGATTTTCGGACACTCCTGGAACGAGAACGAGCGCGAGATGCGCGAGTGGCTCGGCATCTCGCTGCAGGAGACGCGGCTCTCCGAAAAGCTGACGGTTCGCGAGACCATCGAGCTGTTCGCCAGTTTTTATCGCGAGCCACGCGCCACTGATGAAGTCATGGAACAACTCGAACTTACGGAGAAGGCCGATTCGTGGGTGGGAAAGCTTTCCGGAGGGCAGCGGCAGCGGCTTGCGGTAGCCACAGCGCTGGTGTGCAATCCGAAGATTCTGTTTCTGGATGAACCGACGACCGGTCTCGATCCGCAGAGCCGGCGGCAGTTGTGGGACATCATTCGCGCGTTCCAGAAAAAGGGCGGGACGGTTCTGCTCACCACGCACTACATGGACGAGGCCGAACGGCTATGCGACCGGCTGGCGATCGTGGATCACGGACAGGTCATCGCCGAAGGATCGCCGGCCGATCTGATCAACCGGCTGGGCGGACATCACGTGGTGGAGTTCTCCGTGAGCGGCAATCACGACGGCGCAGCGCTACCGGCATGGCGCGCTCTGCCCAGCGTCGAGTCGGTGCGCGAAGACGAAGGATTGATCGCATTGAATGTGAAACAGCCGCATCTGACGATTCCGGCACTGCTGGAAACCATCGACCAGCAAGGCGGCATATTGCAGCATCTGACCACGCGGCAAGCCAGCCTGGAAGATGTGTTCGTACGCCTGACGGGACGGCATCTGCGGGAAGAGTAACCCAGAGGAGGCTGACGATGATGACGACCGGTCAGTTCCGACTTGCTGCAATCACCGCGGTTACGACTGTTGCACTCTCGTGTTGCTGCCTCGCGCAAGTCGCGGCGAGTACCGACGCATCAGCGTTCGCACCACTCGATCAATGGAAAACGGCTGTTCTAGCCGGAGATGCCGCTGGCTTGGCATCCTTATACAGCACGAATCCGGCGATCCAGGTCGCGATCGGAAAAGACGCAAGTGATGCCACCGGCGAAACCAGCTTCTGGGTTGGCCTCAAGGCTCGAAAGATCGACTTGCAGATCAATAAGAAAACGTCCCCACAACCGGGCATGCAGGTCGTCGTCTTTCAAACCGAAGTGCAATCGGGAAGCGAAACCCTCTACGTGACGGTAGCGCAGGCCTGGCAGCAGCAGGGCGAGTCATGGCGACTGGTCGTGATAAAGCACACCACTCCGACGCATCTGCAGCAACCACCCAATGCCGATAAGAACATCTACCCAAACAACGTGGATGCCCGTACAGAGATCAAAGAGGCTGAGGAACAGGCTGCGAAAGATCATAAGCGCGTGCTCCTGGTCTTTGGGGCGAACTGGTGTTACGACTGCCACGTACTCGACCTTGCGTTCCACCGGGCTGATTTCGCGTCGACGATGGCGGGCTACGACGTCGTACATATCGATATAGGGACCGACGGAAAAAAGAACGCCGATCTGGCGAAGCAATTCCAGGTGCCGCTCGAGAAAGGCGTTCCCGCACTGGCCGTCATTGAAAGCGACGGAAAACTCGTAGTCAGCCAGAAGAACGGCGAATTTGAGAACGCACGCGCCATGACGCCACAAGCGTTGTTGGTGTTCCTGAACAAGTGGAAGCCGGAGGCGCGCTGATTTCTTATGAGCGTTGCGCAAGAGACACCGATGCAAACGGAGCAGTCGCAGCCTGTGCCTCCGCGGCGTAACGGCCGCTGGTCCGGCTACTCCCATCTGCTGATGGCGCGCATGCTCGAACTCAAGCGCGAGCCGGAGGTTGTGTTCTGGGTATTTATATTTCCGCTTCTACTTGCGCTGGGTCTGGGAATTGCCTTCCGCAACAAACCGGGTAATGCGGTATCGGTTGCCATCGTCGAGGGAACTGGATCGCAGTCGGCGCAGAGTCTGCTGGCACGCTCGCCTCAGCACGATCAATTCAAAGTGCAGGTGCTGAACGAAGAGGAAGCGCGCAAGGGATTCCGCCTGGGTAAGTTCGATCTGGTCATTGAGCCGGACAACAACGGAGCGGTGAGTTATCGCTACGATCCAGCGCGCCCCGAGAGCGTTCTGGCAAAGGCCGCAGTCGATGACGCGCTGCAAGCGGCGGCTGGGCGCAAGGACACAGTGCCCACCACGAGTGTCACTTCATCGGAGCCGGGCTCGCGATACATCGACTTCCTGATTCCAGGACTGCTCGGAATGAACTTGATGAACTCCGGCATGTGGGGCATCGGCTTCGCGCTGGTCGATATGCGGCAGCGCAAATTGCTGAAGCGGTTCGTGGGCACGCCCATGCGGCGCGGAGACTTCCTGCTGGCGCTGGCCTCGAGCCGCCTCATCCTGATGATCATCGAGGTCGGATTGCTGTTGCTCTTTGGAGCGCTGTTCTTTCACATGCGCGTGCTGGGTTCGATCGGATCGATTGCGTTGATCGCCGCGATTGGCTCGCTGACCTTCGGCGGCGTCGGCCTGCTGACGGCAAGCCGGGCCCAGAAGATCGAAAGCGTCAGCGGCCTGATCAACCTGGTCATGATGCCGATGTGGATTTTCTCCGGCGTCTTCTTTTCTTACGAGCGCTTCCCTGCCATGATTCATCCACTGATCAAGGCCTTACCCCTTACGGCTCTGAACGACGCCCTGAGGGCCAGCATTCTGGAAGGCACACCGATCATGGACCAGTGGCCGCGCCTGCTGGTGATGGTCCTTTGGGGAGGAGTTTCGTTTGTGCTGGCGCTGAAATGGTTTCGCTGGACGTAAGGACTTGTCGAATTAGTGACTGTTGAGTGATGAATAACAGCGAAATACAGAGAATTGATTTTCATTCAACAATCAAAAATCAACAATTCAAGGTGCCTGCCTCCGTGCCATGTCTCTGATCTCATTGAGATATCCGACATAGACTGGAATCGGAATGTCTGGTGAATCGCCGTCATTGAGGAAATGCTCGAGGCGCATCTCCTTGGGAATATTTCCGATCACCTCACGGAACCGGGGTATCTCCAGGTACTTGACCTTCCAGATCTCGATCATGAGCGAGGGGAACTCTTCGCTGATGAAACCCATCTTGCGCTCGCCCAGATAAACGCCGTCGAAATGGTACGCCGCCAGCACAACTCTCAACGGGTCCGCGGCGGAAGAAAACGTGTAGGCAAGGTGGAAAAGGTCGGCCAAGTCCCCCCACAGCACTTTCTCTTCGAATGCGCTGAATCGAAAAGCAGTTCCATGTCGTTGTTGCACCTGCCGGGCACGATCGGCCGGTCGCAATCCTTGCCGATCAAGCTCCTGACGCAACCAGCGCAGCCGTTCCGACGCGAGGTTATGACGCAGGAATTCCACGGCGTAGGAGTTGGATAGATACAGCTCCGGATCGCCATCCAGGCGAACAAGCCATGACTTCCAGTCATGACGCTCGAACTTATCCAGCAACTCTGCTAACTGCGCCACCGTGACATCGGGGTGATACTTCACGGCTTGCCAGAAATGCTCCGTCGAGTCATAGGTCGTACCGTAAAGCACGATTCCTTCCTCAATCGGGTACCAATTGGAGAGCACCCGTGCTGGGATCGACGGCGCCGCGCTCCAGCAATTCAGTGAGTGCTTCCACTTTTCCTGCACTTGGAGAAAAGCCTCCATGTAACCTGTCGGCAGCGGCTCCTTCACAAGTGCAATAGCATCTTTTACTTCCTGCGCCGTGTGTGTGACCAACGCTTCGAGTGGACGTTCATCGGTCATCGAGACGACCCGGCTCTCAACGGCTTCACGCAGCAACCGGCGGCGCAGGCTCTGCCGCGCCGTCGCATCGAAAGCGGCCGAATTCTGCCATCGCCCGGCCTGCGACTCAATATAGGGAAAAGCGTCCTTCAATGAATTGAATTCGATGAAGGCATGGATGGCGAAGGTGAGGGGATGCCCGTCCTTGGAAATGACTGTCGAAGGGGTTACGAGTTTCTTTAACGAAAGCTCCTGTGCAGACGACAATCCGGGGGTGAGTAAGGTGATCGCAAAAAGGAGCAGGCAGTGGGTCCATCCGCCGATCGAGGAAGGACACCACTCTCCCGTTTGCCGGCCGTTAAGCCATCCGCATGCCTTGTTCATATTGCATCAGGAAATCGATGGGTGGGTGTCACGGTCCGCGGAGGCCTCATTCGCACCCTGGAAGAAGTTGCGAACGAGGCCGTCTGCGGTGCTTGCGAAATACTACGACTTCGACTTGGCTTTCCGCACTTTTGCCCAGCGTTGTCGTTGGGCCTCGGCGATCCGCTCACGGGCTTCTTTGCTCAGGATACGTTTACCTCTCCTGCTCCCGTTCGCATGACCGAGGGCACCCAATGCCTTCCCTACTCTCTCCATCTCCTTTTGGAGCCGAGAGTACTCAGTCTGTAGGGAAGCGACTACCTTGTTCAGGTTGGACATTATTACCCCCTCGTAAGGCAAGGCTAACATGGACTAGGGTGATGTACACAGACATTAGTTGCCTTTCTTGTAAGTTTTGTAAATCTGACTAAGATGCCGAAGGCACCTTTTGCGATGTAAGACCTCGGTTAGCTCGCCACGCCGAGGAACGTCCTCATTCGCTCCAACTCCTCTTCGAGTCCCTGTGCGAAGACGCGATCCCGGGGCGTTGATTTCACATACCCGAAGTCCACCTGCAACGAATCGTCCTTCACGGACAAGTTCCCCCAACCGATTACCTGGTCGCGCCATAGCATCGGCATGGCGTAGTAACCGCGTACCCGTTTCGCGGCGGGCGTGTAAGCCTCGAAGCGGTAAGCCCACCCCCATAACTTCTCGAATCGCCACCGATCCCAAACCACAGGATCAAACGGTGCCAGCAGTCGCACGGTATCGTCAGGCTGCCCGCGCGGGACTTTCCACTCAGCCGGCCAGTACCAATCAGTACCGTCTACTGGCGCATGGGCCAACCGATGTTTCGCCCGCTGGATCGCTCCGGCGATGCGACTCTCCCACTGCGGAGCGGCAAAGCGCAGGCGGCGTAACAGAAAGCGGAGGCTTCCCAGCGGTAGGGGAGCGTAGATGCGAATGGCGGCATCGGCCAGAGCATCCAGCCGTGCGTCCCAGCCCGTCTCGTCGAGGACTTCGGCCACGTGCTCGCGCGCCGCATAGACGCGAATCCCGGCCTCCCGGCGTGTTACCCGAAGCAACCCTTGATAGTGCATCGCATCCAGCAAATGCGTCGTCGCGTTCGAGTTGCCTCCCCAGTAATTCTTGACCTTACCGTGCGAGAAGTATTCATCGACCTCGCGGGGATGCACGCTGCCGCGCTCGCGCACGAAATCGAGCAGCAGCTGAGCCCGCTTGCGCCGCGCCGCTGGCCAGGGTAATCGGTTCTCGGCGGGCACGCGGCAGTCCGCCCGCGGGTGCATCAGGATCTGCAACTCGCGGATGACGAATCCGTAGTTGATAAAGAAGTCCTCCTCGACGCCGAGCTTCGTGTATCGGCTTTCCAAATCGCCTGCGTTGTAGTCCTTGACGCGATGCCGGAGGATGAGGTCCTGGGCCCGGGCGGGCGCGCGAATCGGGTCAGCCTGCACAAACTGCATCCGATGCAGGGCGCGCTTCAAAGTGGTAGGGGGAAACAAGCTTTGCGACACAAGAAGGCGCCGCAGGTGGTCGGGCGTGATCGGCATCAAGAGATCTTACCGAACCCCCCCAATCTGGAAGCGCAGGTCTGACCATTCCCCTTGCAGAGGCGAGGATCGGTCCTATTACCAAATGGTAATACCCAAAATTCTGTAGACGCTGCCACCTATCACGCATTGCACGTTGCCAAAATCCGGATCAGGCGGCTTGACAACAGAGTGACTCTCGAAGTCGAAGACCAAGGCCGGGGAATCGCAGCCGAAAAACTCGCTGACATCAACGAAGGCGGATCGGGAGTCGGCGTGCGAGGCATGCGAGACCGTGTACGCCATCTCAACGGCGAAATGAAACTCGAGGCACTGACTCGGGAACGACAGTTTCCATCTCACTCCCGTATCGCGGACCAGAGCCGGACGCGGTTGAGGAAGAGACTCGTTTTCCCTCTGCCGTGCGAAGCTGACGTTGCCAGATATAGGCCTTCTCACATCCGGCAAAACCGGTCGTAGCCACCTAACCTAGGCAACTGGGCGCGACTAACGACGAACGCCCCTCCGGAACTGCTAAAATCGGCACACTATGAGCCCCCAGCCCCCGTTTACCGATGTACCAGACGCGATTGAAGAGGTTCGCGCGGGACGCATGATCGTCGTTGTCGACGACGAGGACCGCGAGAACGAAGGTGACCTCACGCTTGCCGCCGAGAAGGTTACGCCTGAGGCCATCAATTTCATGGCGAAGTTTGGGCGCGGGCTGATCTGCCTGGCGATGACGGAGGAACGGCTCGAGCATCTGAATATCGGTCCGATGACCGCCGAGAATACCTCGCAATATGGAACAGCTTTCTGCGAAGCGATCGACGCACGCCAGGGGGTCACTACCGGCATTTCCGCGTATGACCGCTCACGGACCATTCAGGTCGCGATCGATCCCGCGACGAAGCCGTCGGACCTGGCTCGTCCCGGACACGTCTTCCCTCTTCGCGCGCGCAAAGGTGGGGTGCTGGTGCGTGCAGGACAGACCGAAGCCTCAGTCGATCTGGCGCGGCTTGCGGGCATGGTTCCGGCAGGAATCATCTGCGAAATCATGAAGGACGACGGCAGCATGGCGCGGGTGCCGGACCTGATCGAGTTCTGCCGCGAGCACAACATGAAGATGCTGACCGTCGCCGAGCTCATCCGCTATCGCATGGCGCACGAGCGCTATGTGAACCGCGTCGGCGAGGCGCTCATCGATACGCGCTTCGGCGAATTCCGCCTGATCGCGTATTCGAGCGAAGTGGATGGCGGCGAGTCGCATGTGGCGCTGGTTCGCGGGGATATCGAGCGCAGCGAGCAGCCGGTGCTAGTGCGCATGCACGCTCATTGCCTCATGGGAGATGTCTTCGGCGCGACAGGTTGCGAATGCCATGCGACCCTCGAAGCCTCACTGAGGCGCATCTCCGCGGAAGGATTGGGCGCACTGATCTATCTGCATCAGACGTCGCAGGGATTTTCGGTTGAGAAAATCGGTGAGCGGGCCGCTTTGAGCTTCCATGGCGGGAGGGCCCTTACTTCTCTCTATGACAACAGCAAGCATATTCAGCGCGAGATTGGGATCGGGGCGCAGATTTTGTCGGATTTAAACCTGCGGCGGATTCGGCTGCTGACAAACAGGCCGAAGAAGGTCGCGGCGCTGGAAGGATTCGGGATCGAAATCGTCGAACAAGTGCCCGTACAACTTGCCGACGCCAAGATCCAGAACCGCTAGCTACTCCAAATATTGCGGAGCGTCATGGCAACTCATTTTGCCTCTGTGAAGAATGAACGCAACATCCCGCCCGGGATGATCGATGACGCTCGCAAGCATGTTTACGAAGCCGCCATTCGCACGCCGCTCGTGCGCCTGAATTATGACGGGCCGGCCGAGATCTACTTGAAGCTCGAGTGCCTGCAGCCGATTGGGGCGTTCAAGATACGCGGCGCCTACAATGCGGTGCGCCTGTTGCCGGAGGCGGAGCGGCGGCGCGGAGTCTGGACGGTGAGTGCGGGCAACGCGGCGCAGGGAGTCGCGCTTGCCGCGCGCAAGGCCGGTGTCCCGTGCAGGGTGCTCGTAATCGACGCCGCTCCGGCAGCCAAGCTTGACGCAGTACGGCGCCTCGGCGGGGAGATCGTGAAAGCTTCATACGACGACTGCTGGAAGGCACTCGCGGACCGCGCACATCCGGCGATGAACGGTGCGTTTGTGCATCCGTTTGAAGATGACGAATTTATCGCGGGCAACGCGTCGGCGGGGCTGGAGATTCTGGAAGACCTGCCTGATGTCGAAGCGATCGTGGCGTCGTTCGGCGGCGGAGGCTTGTCGTGCGGCATCGCGGCTGCCATGAAAGAGCGTGCGCCTAAAGTGAAGGTGTTCGCCGCGGAGCCGGCAACGGCCGCGCCGCTAGCCTGGTCTCTGGCAGCCGGGTCACCGCAGAAGTTTCCCACCTGGAAGGCGAGTTGGGTGGACGGGTGTGGCGGAAAATCGGTGTTTCCGCGGATGTGGGATCTGGCGCATCATCTGCTGGCCGGGTCCATCGTGAGCACGCTTGACGAGGTCCGGGTCGCGATGAAAATTGTAGCCGAGCGGAATCATGTCATCAGCGAAGGGGCTGGAGCTTGTGCGGTCGCAGCTGGCCTCAGTGGGAAGTGTGGTGCACGGAAGATCGTCTGCATTGTGAGCGGCGGGAATATCGACCTGTCGGTGTTTGCGCAACTGGTCAATCAACCGTAGAGATGTTGCTGGCAACGCCTCTGCGCGCAGCGCAATACCTGCGGAATAGGGCGGGTAGATCGACGTTTTAGGTTTCGTGGATAGAAGATACGTAGCAAGCCACGGCTCTACGGAAAAGGGTTGCAATCCTAGAACGGTTTGCGGACCACGACTTCGCTGTCGCGGATGAAGAACTGGGCTGAACAACTCTCGGAGCCGCAGATGACCGGAAGCAATCCGTTGATCTGTTTGCGGGTGATGAGGCCGAGCATGCCACAGGACGGACATGAGAGCACGGCCCAGTAAGGATCTTCCTTTTCGCCGATCTCACCGGCATTTTCGAGCACAAAGACGGTACCAGGCTGCATCTGTTCCGGAATCCACTCATTGAGGATGTCCAGTTCACCGACCATGTGTTCCCTCCCTTGATTCGGTTTGTGCTCGACCCAAAAATCCTTACGAAGCTTTTCTAGCACGCTTCAGGTAATCCCGCGAAGTTACTGAGGTACTTACCTTTGCGGCTGTCACACCAGCACGAACCTGGCGCACGGCATCGGTTAAACAGATGCCCAAAATGGGCTGATCTGAGTTCTTGAGGATGTCGACGATTTGCTTGGCCGAAGTCTCGAGATATAGATATTTGCCGTCGGTGAGGAGATGAATTTCCGAGTTGCGGTCGACGATTTCGGCCAAGCCTTTGCCGAATTCCCGCTCAAGGAAGCGGACGACTTTGCGCACGCCTTGCAGCGAAAATCCCTTGCGGCGGAGTTGGCAGATCACGACGATCTCGGTGAGCTGGTTCATCGAATAGAGGCGGCGATGCCCCTCATGCGCCGGTCGAACGACGCCGCGTTCGTCCCACCACTGCAACTGGCGGGCCGTGATGCCCGTCAGAGCGATGACTTCTCGGGATGTGAACCGATCCTGCATGAATCCTCAAGAACGTTTGAAACAGTTTCGATGCGAAATGTTTCACACATTTTAGGCATGGAAGGCTGTGGATCAAGCAAAGAAATGAAGGGGTTAGTGACTAAGAGAGTTCCTGGCGGAGGTTGAACGTGGGTTAGAAAAACGACTTGATCGGGCAGTGGCAATTGAACCACGACCACAGGGGCTAAAGCCCGTTTCATTGTTGCGGCTTACGCGGCCCTGAAGGGCCCGCTCTTCCACGTGCTCTCTTCCACGTGATCTCAGGAGCGCGGGGAGATCGCATCAGCACGGAGGGATCCGCCGCCGACGAAATGAACCATCTCGAGTTTGTCTCCGTCGTTGAGGATCGTCTCGGCCCAACGGTCGCGGGGGACGATGTCACGATTGAGTTCGATGGCGACGCGGTCGGGTTTCATGGCGAGGGCCTCTACCAGGGCGGCGAGAGTGGGAATCGGAGGATCGAAGGACCTTTCTTCCCCGTTGATGTGGAGTTTCATGATGATAGGACACTGTACGCTGATTTGATTGAGTGAGAAAACATGGCGTCCCTGACCGGACTCGTGCCTGTTTGCAAGCGTACCCGGCACTTTCCGTGCCGGGCTTTCACATGCTGCCGCTACGCGGCTGCGGCCTTAGAAGAGCACGCAGCATCGCGCAGGGCACGCTCGCTGCGCTCGAGGGACGGACGAATGCGTCCGTCCCCACACGATCATCTAACTACTCAGCTTTGCGGAGGACGAACTTTCTGGTGGCGGTGCGGCCTTCGAAGTTGGCCTGGACGAGCAACGAAGAATCCGGCAGAGAGCTCTCTTCGACTTCTATTTTGATTTCTGCGGCGCCACCGGAATCGGCGACTGCTTGCGTGTAGAACGGCGCGGCGCCGGGTCGGGCGAAGCGGAACGTGAGGCGTGCTCCGGAAGCGGCAGCGCCGCCCTCGGTGACGCGCAACTGCATGGTTAAATTGCGATCGGCGAGAACGGAGTCCGCGTTGAGCCACTGAACTTCGAGTTCTTTTACGGTAGCCAGCGCTTCGGGTTCGGGGTGATCAAGAACGTTGTCGAGCTTCCCTTCCCGTATGGCGTCGAGCACGAGACGATGCTGCTCGCGCAACTGCTGTTCTTTCTGGGCATCGCCGAACTGTGTCTCCGATGCCTTTTTCGCGTAGGAGGTAGCCCTTTTGCCGATGCAGCGGCCGCGCACGAATACCTGCGTCTGGAGGAGGAGCTCGCCTTCACGCGCTTCGCTCTGCACGTGATAGATCGTGTCGCCGTGCTTTACGTCGGTGTTGAAGCCAAAAATCATAAGGATTGAGTCATTCAGTCATTGAGCGATTGAGTCATTGAACAGGAGAGCCGAACCACATTTCCTTAACTCGTTTTTCCTGATTCTCAATCGCGCAATCGCCAAATCACCCGATCGGAAATCGCTCACCTTCAATTTCCAAAATTTGCCTCCCGCTCGCTTGACACTCGCGAGTGTAAGCCCATAATCTAGAACGTTTAAGCAATCACTTGGCGCGAATTATATATACCTCCTCCTATGCCCGACAATTACTTCGCTCGCTACCTCCCGTTTCTCATCCATATTCTTATGGCTGGCGGGATTGCGACTGCGATTGTGCTGCTTTCCTGGCTAATCGGGCAACGTAAGCCCACCCGCGCCAAAATGTCACCCTACGAGTGCGGCATGACCCCGATCGGGGACTCCCGGCAGCGCTTCTCCGTGAAGTTCTATCTGGTCGCTATGCTGTTCATTCTGTTCGACGTTGAGGCTGTCTTCATCTATCCCTGGGCGGTGATTTTGAAGAAACTCAAGGCCGATGGACAGGGCATGTTCGGGCTGTGGGAGATGCTGGTGTACATCGGAATCTTTCTGGTTGGCTTCTTTTATGTGTGGAAGAAGGGTGTCCTGGACTGGGGTGAGACCGCCGAGGGGAGGAAAGTGCGCTGATGCCGCTGGCACCCGCCATCACTGACCTCGCGGAACTGAAGAACCATCCCGCGATCGCGTGCCTGCTGGGCTGGAAAGAGTCCGCGGTGCAAAGCGTAAAGTATGATCGCGACGAGATGACGATTTACGTGGACCGGTCGGATATCCGCGAGGCGTGCGCATTGCTCAGGGACGATTCAGCCTGCCCGTTCAATTTCCTTTCGGATGTCACGTGCGTGGACTGGTATCCGGCGGAGCCGCGCTTTGAGGTTGTTTATCATCTGCTGTCGATCTCGAAGAAAGAGCGGATTCGCCTCAAGGTTCGCTTGAATAGTTCCAGCCCTACGCTTGATTCGATTACATCTGTCTGGCCTGGCGCGAATTACTTCGAGCGCGAAGTTTACGATCTGTTTGGGGTTCGTTTTGCCGGGCATCCTTATCTCAGGCGCATCATGATGCCTGAAGACTGGGAAGGTCACCCTCTCCGCAAAGACTATCCGGTGGAGGGCTACCGCTAGATGGCCCACCTAAATCCCACTCCAGTGCTGGAGCCCGGACAGGATCGAACGATGATCCTGAACATGGGCCCGCAACATCCGTCGACGCACGGAGTGCTGCGCGTGCTGCTGGAAATCGACGGCGAAACCATTGTGCGCCTGATGCCAGACATCGGCTACCTGCACACGGGCATCGAGAAGACTTGCGAGGCGAAGTTTTACCAACAGGTTGTGCCTCTAACGGACCGCATCGATTACCTTTGCCCTCTGACGAACAATCTCTGCTACGTGCTGGCGGTCGAGAAGCTGCTCGGGCTGGAAATTCCTCCCAAGGCGCAGTGGTTGCGCGTGCTGCTGAACGAGTTGACCCGCATCAATTCGCACCTGGTATGGCTGGGCACGCATGCCATGGACATCGGTGCGATGACAGTCTTCTTGTATTGCTTCCGCGAGCGCGAAGAGATTCTGAAAATGTTCGAGATGGTCAGCGGACAGCGGATGATGACTTCCTATTTCCGCGTGGGCGGGATCGCGCTGGAGCCGCCGCTGGGATTCTTCGATCGGGTGCGCGATTTCGCGGGCTACTTCCCGGAGAGGGTGGATGAGTACGAGAACCTGCTGACGGGGAATCCGATCTGGCTGATGCGGACCAAGGGCGTCGCATACATGACTCCGGAAGATGCGATCGCGCTAGGGGCGACTGGGCCGACGCTGCGGGCGAGTGGCGTGGATATCGATCTGCGGCGGGACATGCCGTATTCCAGCTACGAGAAGTTTCAGTTCAGGGTGCCGGTATCGCAGGAAGGCGACGTGTTTGCCCGGTATATGTGCCGCGTGCAGGAATTGCGGGAATCGATCGGGATCGTGCGGCAGGCGCTCGATGGAATGCCGGAAGGTCCGATCAAGGCCGATGCGCCTCACGTGGTTCTTCCCGATCGGGAGAAGATGAAGACTCAGATGGAGTCACTCATCTATCACTTTAAGATCATTACGGAAGGCTTTGCAGTGCCGGCGGGCGAAGTTTATCAGGCTGTCGAGTCGCCGCGGGGAGAGATGGGCTACTACATCGTTAGCGACGGGACGGCGAAGCCCTATCGAGTGCACATGCGGTCGGCTTGCTTTGCGAATCTGCAGACGCTGGCGAAGATGTGCGAGGGACGACTGCTGGCTGACGTTGTCGCGGCCATTGGGTCGATTGACATCGTGCTGGGAGAGATTGACCGGTAACGAATTGAGTCATTGGGTGAGCGGGTCATTGGGCGATTGATTTTCCAAGGGCGGATCTGTGAGAGTCCGCCAGAGCAGTTGCGAGACCGAACGAAAGCATTCGCGCTGCGGGTAATCCGGCTGTACAGATCGCTACCTTACAAGACGGATACGCAAGTTTTGGGAAAACAATTGTTGCGGTCTGGGACTTCAGTAGCTGCGAATTGTCGGACGGTTTGTCGGGCTCGCTCCAAGGCCGAATTTGTGGCTAAGATGGGAGTGGTTGTCGAAGAAGCGGACGAGGCGATTCTATGACTGGAGTTGATGACGAAATCCGGAATCGTGCCGTTGAAGAAAACGGAGTTGCTCCTGAAAGAAGCGAATGAACTGACGGCGATCTTTGCAGCCTCACGGTGAACGGCACGACATGCATCGTGAGTTTTCAATCGCGAAATCGCCCCATCACACAATCGTTCAATTTCCATGAAGTTTTCTGACGAATTCGAGGCGCGGTTTGCGGAGATGGTGCCGCATTACCCGACCAAGCGGTCGGCGCTGGTGCCCACTTTGCTGTATGCGCAGGATGAGGTCGGGTATCTGTCCGACGAGGTCATCGCGGAGATCGCTTCGCGGCTCGATCTGACCGAACTCGAAGTACGGAACGTGATCAGCTACTACTCAATGCTGACCACCAAGCCGCGAGGGAAATACAACGTGCAGGTCTGCACGAACATCAGCTGCATGGTGCGCGGCGGAGAGGAAATCCTGCATCATTGTGCGAAGAAGCTGGGTATCGGCCACAAGCAGACGACACAAGACGGATTGTTTACGCTGGAAGAAGTGGAGTGCATCGGAGCTTGCAGCTGGGCTCCGGCGGCGCAGGTGAATTACGACTTTCATGAGAACCTGACGACAGAGAAGATGGATCGGATTCTCGAAGAGTATAAAAAAAATAGCTATTGAGCGATTGGGTGATCGAGCGATTGAAAATCGCAGTTTTACAATCCCCAATGACTCAATCGCACAATCACTCAATCCCATGGCTGACTTGGTCTCACATCCCGATGAGGTAAAAGTCGTTTCGCGGCGCTTCGGCCAGGGTGCGGTTAACGTCGACCGCTACCTCGAGCTCGACGGCTACAAGGCCGTGCAGAAGGCGCTGGCGATGGAGCCGGACGCCATTACTAACGAGGTGAAGAATTCCGGGCTGCGCGGGCGCGGCGGTGCGGGGTTCTCGACCGGGATGAAGTGGTCATTTGTGCCCAAGCAGTCGGCTAAGCCCAAGTACGTTTTGTGCAATGGAGATGAGAGCGAACCTGGGACCTGCAAGGATCGCTTGATTTTTGAGCATGATCCGCATTCGGTGATCGAGGGCGTGATGATCGCCGGGCTCGCGGTGGGCGCGAAGAGCGGGTACATATACATTCGCGGCGAGTACCGGTATCTGTCGAACATCATGCAGAAGGCGATCAAAGACGCCTATGCCAAGGGATTCGCCGGGAAGAACATTTTCGGCAGCGGCAAGGATTTCGACGTTTACTGGCATGGCGGCGCAGGGGCTTACGAAGTGGGCGAAGAGTCGGCGCTGATGGAGTCCCTGGAGGGCAAGCGTGGGGTGCCGCGGATCCGGCCTCCCTTCCCTGCTGTGGTGGGACTGTGGGGCGGGCCGACGGTGATTAATAATGCCGAGACGCTGGCGAATGTTCCGCACATTATTCTTGGCGGCTCAGACTGGTACGCGAAGTTGGGAACGCCGAAGAACGGCGGGACACGGCTGTTTTGTTTGAGCGGGAATATCGCTAAGCCTGGCGTGTACGAACTGCCGATGGGTTACAACCTGAAAAAAATGATTTATGAGGTTGGCGGCGGGATTCCGAACGGGCGGCAGTTGAAGGCCGTGGTTCCCGGCGGAGCGTCGTGCCCGTGTCTTACGGCGGACGAAGTCGATGTGGCTATGGATTTTGATTCGGTCGCGAAGGCGGGATCGATGCTGGGTTCGGGCGGCGTGGTGGTCATTGATGACGCGCAATGCATCGTGAAATTCGCGCTGCGGACGATGAAGTTTTATCAGCATGAAAGCTGCGGGTGGTGCATCCCCTGCCGCGAAGGGACCGACTGGCTGAAGAAGACTTTGGTCCGGTTCCATGCTGGCGGCGGTCTGAAGAAAGACATCGACAACATGCAGTACCTGGCGGAGAACATGCTCGGACGGACGTTCTGCCCGCTGGGCGATGCGGCAGCGATGCCGACGATCGCATTCGTAAAGAAGTTCCGCAAAGAATTTGAGGATCATCTGGAAGGTCGGCCCTGCCCGTACGAGAAATATGCGGTGGTCGAAGAGCTTCCAGTACACGCGTAGCGCCGGCGTCTCGCCGGCCAATTTGCGGGCGAATGCCCGCAGGGTTTCGTGATGATGGTAGGGTGCGAGCGCGAGACGCACTCGCCACAGCCGGCGGGACGCCGGCGCTACTGATATGGCTGATGTGAATCTTACAGTTGACGGCAAGAAAGTAACCGCTCCCGCGGGCACCCTCCTCATTGAGGCGTGCAAGAGCGTGGGCATTGAAGTGCCCTCCTTCTGTTACTACCCGAACCTCTCTTTGCAGGGCGCTTGCCGCATGTGCCTGGTGAAGATCGAGAAGATGCCGAAGCTGCAAACCGCCTGCACCACGGTGATCAGCGAGGGTATGGCGGTGACCACCGAGAGCGAAGAGATCAAGCAGGCGCGCAAGTCGATGCTGGAAATGCTGCTCGGGAACCATCCACTGGATTGTCCGGTTTGCGATGCCGGTGGCGAGTGCGAACTGCAGGATATGACGTTCGCGTACGGCGCTGCCGAATCGAAATTCATGGAGGCGAAGAACCACAAGGAAGAACAGCAGTGGTCCCCGGTGGTGTACTTCGACCGTCCGCGCTGCATCCTGTGCTACCGCTGCGTGCGCGTCTGCGGCGAAGGCATGGACGTTTGGGCGCTGGGCGTGCAGAACCGCGGCGTGAGTTCGCTGATTGCCCCGAATAAAGAGGATCACCTCGAGTGCGAAGAGTGTGGGATGTGCATCGACATATGCCCGGTGGGCGCACTCACCTCGGGAGCTTATCGGTACAAGACGCGTCCCTGGGAGATGAAGCACGTCGGCACCGTGTGCACGCACTGCGGCGACGGATGCAAGACGACGCTGGGCGTGCGGCGCGCCGACACCGGGATGGAAATTGTGCGCGGTGATAATCGCGATAAGAGCGGGACCAATGGAGACTTTCTCTGCATCAAGGGACGGTATGGCTTCGACTTCGCAAATCATGAAGAACGGCTGACGCAGCCCCTGATCCGGAAGAACGGGAAGCTGACTCCGGCAAGCTGGGAGGATGCGTTTGAGTTGGTTGGGAAGAAGTTTGCGGAAGTGCGGGACAAGGACGGCGGGGCTGCGATCGGCGTCGTCGGATCAAATCGCATTACGAACGAAGAAGCCTATCTGCTCTCGAAGTTTGCGCGCACGGTGCTGAGGACGAATAATGTCGACCATCACCGGACGGCGGACTTCTCGGCTTTCGCGGCAGCCATGCGCGGCAAGGAGAATGCCACGGCCAGCATGGCAGACGTCTTCAGCGCCCCCGCGATTCTGCTGATCGGGAACGATCCCACGGAGCAGCATCCGCTGCTGGCATGGCAGATTCGCAACAATGTCCGGCTGCACCGGGCGAAGCTGTTTGTAATCAACGCACAGTCGATCAAGTTGCGGCGGCAGGCGGCAAGCTTTACGCAGATTCCCGCAGGAACGGAAGGTAAAGTCGCTGCTTTCCTCGCTGGGGATGACGCGGCGGCAGATGCACTCGGGAACACGAAGGACGCGTGGGTTGCGCTGGGCGACAAGATCCGCGCCGAGCAGAATATCGTCATTATTTTCGGGTCCGAGATTCGCGGGAAGGACATCGCGAGCCTGGTCTTGTTCGCCTCCGGCATTCCGGGCGCGAAATTCGTTTGCCTGGGCGATTACGCCAACTCACGCGGTGCGGCCGATATGGGTCTCTACCCGGAACTGCTTCCCGGCTATCATCCTGCGAACGCGGCGAGCCAGTTCCGCGAGGAATGGGCGGGGATTCCGCAACAGGCCGGACTTGATTTGCCGAGCATGGTCGAAGCAGCCAAGGCGGGCAAGCTGAAAGCGCTCTATGTGGTGGGGTCGAATCCGATCGGGCGCCTCGACATCGACCCATTTGCTTTTTCCAAAGGTTTCGTCGTGGTGCAGGACATGTTCCTTACTGAAACTGCCGCGATCGCTGACGTAGTTCTACCTGCCGCCAATGCTTACGAGAAAGCGGGCAGCATGACTAACACCTGCGGCGACGTGCAACTGGTCAAGAAGGCTGGAGAAGTTTCCGGCACGAAACCCGATTTCGAGATGATCGTGCGCATTGCCGATGCGATAGGAGCGGACATTCGCAAACTCGTCCCGTTCGGCGGCGGAGTGCACGCGGATATGGGGCAATCGCGCGGAGCACAATCGGGTGAAGCCGATCGGCATGCGGTGTGGCTTGAGAATCAGGGACTGGAGACCAAATTGAGCCCGCTCGATCCGATGGCGATTCTCGATGAGATTCAGCGCCTGGTGCCGGGATACGGCGGATCTCGCGCGAACCTTCTGGCGGGCAACAGCGAGCATACTTCGCTGGCGAATAGCGGCACGAGCGTGACTCACAAATTGGAATCCATTCAGCCAGCAAACGATACTCTGTTCACTTCCGGCACACTGGGACGTTATTCGCGCGCGCTGAGGTCTGTCCTGGAGAGTCACGAAGTGAAGCCCGCGGAAGTCGCGGCAGACTGAAATCGAGCTGTGAGCTTTGAGCAGTGAGCGACGAGCAAGCACTGGTCCTTGGGACTCGTCGATTGTGGCGCAGAACTGATTCGAGAGAGGACGTGGGGCGGTGCCAATCTGGGTTTACATTGTAGCGGCCGTGATCAAGTCAGCGATCGTGTTGTTGGTGCTGCTCACCGCTGTCGCCTACACCGTGTGGCTTGAACGCAAAGTCGTGGGTCACATGCAGAATCGTTGGGGACCGACGCGCGTGGGGCCATTCGGACTGCTGCAACCGGCGGCGGACGGCATCAAGTTTCTATTTAAGGAGGACCTCACACCGCCTCATGTGTACAAGCCGCTTTTCCTCGCGGCGCCGCTGATTGCCGTCATCTTTGCGCTGACGTCGATCGCGGTGATCCCGTTTGGCAACGCGATCACACTCTTCGGTTACAGTTTTCCTCTGCAGATTACTGACGTGAATACGGGTTTGCTGGTGATTCTCGGCGTCACATCGATCGGCGTGTACGGGGTCGCGCTCGCCGGTTGGTCCTCGAATAATAAGTATTCCCTTCTTGGCGGGCTGCGGGCCAGCGCGCAGATGGTCAGCTACGAGATTTCGCTTGGGCTATCACTGGTGGGCGTTCTGATTCTGTCGGGCAGCTTCAGCCTTCGCGACATCGTGGACGCACAGGGCGGAACTTTCCTGGGATTCATTCCGCGGTGGAATATCTTCGTTCAGCCTGTCGCCTTCTTCTGTTACTTAATGGCCGCGTATGCCGAGACCAACCGCATCCCGTTCGATCTGCCTGAAGCCGAGACCGAACTTGTCGCCGGGTATCACACCGAATACAGCGCGATGAAGTTTGCGATGTTCTTCATGGCGGAATACGCGAACATGATCACTGTAGCCTGCCTGGCGACGCTGTTGTTTCTTGGGGGATGGCACGGGCCGATTGGCGGTCCGCGGATCGTGCAGGCGATTCTCCCGGTATTTTGGTTTGGCGCCAAGGTTTTTGCATTTCTATTTCTCTACATCTGGGTGCGTGGGACGTTGCCGCGCTTCCGTTATGACCAACTGATGGCATTTGGCTGGAAGTTCCTGCTGCCGCTCGCGTTGGCGAATCTGATCGTCACCGCGATCATCGTGGTGGTGAAGTAGCAGAGGTCAGGGTCTAGGGTTCGGGGGGCAGGCATCAGAACCCAAGCATTCAAACTGTCCCCTAATCCCTAGCCTCTGACCCCTAAGTACTGACTTTCAATGATCAGCGTTCATTTAATTCTGTTTCTAGCCTTCGGAGCCGTCTGCGTAGCGGGCGCGGTGAATCTGCTGGTGCAGCGGCATCCGATCAACAGTGCGCTGTCACTGATCGCGGTGATGGCGGCGCTGGCGGGAGAGTATCTGCTGCTGGGCGCAGAATTTGTGGCCGCGCTGCAGGTCATTGTTTATGCCGGCGCGATTATGGTGCTGTTCGTATTCGTCATCATGCTGTTGAATGCCGGAGTCGAAGAACGGACGCAGGGCAGCCGGGTAGCGATCATCTTCGGGATCCCCGGAATGCTCATCGGGAGTGTGCTGGTGGCTTGGGTCGTGTTGCGCCATTCGGGAACTGGAGACGTTGCAATCGGCGCTTTGCCTGGACCTCCAAAAACGATCGGGGACATGCTGTTTCATGAGTTTCTCTTGCCGTTTGAAATCACGTCGATCTTGATATTGGTCGCCATCATGGGCGCTGTGGTGTTGGCCAGCAGGCCGCCATCATCAGAGGTCGGCGGCCCGACGCAGAAGGTGAAAGACTAATGGTTCCGCTTTCGTACTACCTGGTGCTCAGTGGAATCCTGTTCGCATGCGGCGTTACGGGATTTCTGATCAAGCGCAACATCATCACGATCTTCATGTCGATTGAGTTGATGCTCAACGGCGTGAATCTGTCGTTCGTGGCATTCGCGGCCCACTGGCATGTGCTGGCGGGACAGATCTTCGTCTTCTTTGTCATGGTGGTGGCCGCGGCCGAATCGGCGGTGGGACTGGCGATCATCATCGCCGTTTACCGCACGCGCGAGACATTGAATGTTGACCAGGTGAACCTGCTTAAACTATGACGCAGAATCCCTATCTCTGGCTGATACCGACGCTGCCGCTGGCTGGAGCGGCGATTAACGGATTCATGGGCCGCCGGTCGTCGAAAAAGGCAGTCACCACGGTCGCGTTGACCTTCCCCGGTCTGGCCTTCGCGTTGGCGTTGAAGATTGCGCTGGGATTTTCGTCGGCCGCTGCGCCCTACGTTTTCAATCTGGCACACTGGATTCGTTTCGGAAGTCTCGGGCTTCCCAACTACTTCACGGCCGATTTTGCTTTTTATCTCGATCAGCTTTCGTTGGTGATGCTGCTGGTGGTGACCGGAGTCGGATTTTTGATTCACATCTACTCCGTCGGGTATATGTCGGACGATCCCAGCTATTACAGGTTCTTCACCTACCTGAATCTGTTCATGTTTTTCATGCTCACCCTGATCCTGGCGAATAACTATCTGATGATGTTTGTCGGGTGGGAGGGCGTGGGCCTGGCGTCGTACCTGCTGATTGGGTTCTGGTTCACGAAGGATTCGGCGGCATCGGCGGGCAAGAAGGCATTCATCGTTAACCGGATCGGCGACTTTGGATTTCTCATTGGACTCTTCCTCATCATTCAGCACTTCGGGTCGCTGGACTTCACCGACGTGTTCGCGAAAGTGGAACCGCTGGCAGCGGAGACATCAGGCGCGGGACTTCTCACCGCGATTGGAATCCTGCTGATGGTTGGAGCCTGCGGCAAATCGGCTCAGATTCCGTTGTACGTCTGGCTTCCAGATGCGATGGAAGGACCCACTCCAGTCTCAGCGCTGATTCATGCCGCCACCATGGTGACTGCGGGCGTTTACATGGTGGCACGTTCGCATGTGATCTTCGAGCGGGCACCGATTGCGCTGAGTGTGGTCGCCGTCATCGGAACTCTCACCGCTTTGTTCGCCGCAACCATCGGCGTTGCTCAAACCGACATTAAGAAGGTTCTCGCCTACTCCACCGTTTCGCAGCTTGGTTATATGTTCCTGGCCTGCGGCGCCGGGGCGTTTTCGGCCGGCATTTTTCATCTGATGACCCACGCTTTCTTCAAAGGCCTGCTGTTCCTCGGAGCGGGATCGGTGATTCACGCCGTCGGCGGCGAGCAGGACATGCGCAAGATGGGGGGGCTGAAAACATATATACCCATCACGTTTACGACGATGCTGATCGCCACCCTCGCAATCTCTGGAATCCCGCCACTGGCGGGCTTTTGGAGTAAAGATGAAATTTTGTGGAAGGCGTACCAGGCAAGTTGGGTGTACTGGCTGATTGGAGCCATCACGGCCCTCATCACGTCGTTCTATATGTTCCGCCTCTTGTTCATGACATTTTGGGGAGACTACAAAGGCATACAGGTCGACGATCACGGGCACGCTCACGCCGCCCCTGGGCATGAGGGTCACGGCCATGGCGAACCCCATGAGAGTCCCATGGTCATGCTGGTCCCGCTGATCATTCTCGCGGTGCTGTCAGCGGTCGGGGGATTCGTCGGGATTCACAATGGGTTCGAGCACTTCCTCGAACCGGTATTCCGCTCGGAATTCCCAAAGACCATCACCGAAGGTTCTGGCAATACGGAATGGCTGCTTATGGGGATTTCCGTACTCTTCGCCTTTACGGGATTGGTCCTTGCCTATGTTCTCTACGTCAGCAAGCCGTACCTGCCCGACAAAATTGCTGCTTCGATGAACGGCTTTTACGAGCTGGTGCTGAACAAGTATTACGTGGATGAGATTTACGCGAAGGTCTTCGTTAAACCATTGGTGGATGGCTCGACCAAGATCCTGTGGCAGGGAGTCGATCGAAGGGTCATCGACGACACCGTAAACAACGCTGCTGATGGCGCACGCCACGTGTCGGACGAGGTTCGGCATATGCAATCCGGCAATGTTCGGTCGTATGCCGGCTGGATTGCCTCAGGCGCGGCGGCTGTGATCGCCTACATGATCTGGTGGGGGATGCGATGAACACCGACACACTGAGCCCCTACATTCTGACGCTGGTCACTTTTGTGCCGCTCGCCGGAGCGTTGCTGCTGACGGTTCTTCCGCGACGGGATCGTGATATTCGCGTGATTGCGTTCCTGGTATCGCTGATCACGTTCGGTCTGTCCCTGCATTTGCCAGTATATTTCCATCGGGCAATTGGCGGATTTCAATACGAGATCGACAAGGCGTGGATTTCGAACCCGAATATCCACTACCACATGGCGGTTGACGGGATTTCGCTGTGGCTGGTGGTGCTGACTACGTTCCTCACGCCGCTCTGCGTGCTGATCTCGTGGAAGACGGTGCATGACCGGGTGAAGGAATTCTTTATCCTTCTGCTCATCCTCGAGACCGCTCTCATCGGGGTTTTCACCTCGCTCGATTTGTTCCTCTTCTACTTCTTCTGGGAAGCGACGCTGATTCCGATGGCGCTGCTGATCGGTGTGTTCGGGCATGAGCGCAAGGTGTATGCGGCGGTGAAGTTCTTCATGTACACCATGATCGCGTCGATGTTTATGCTGGCAGCGATCCTTTGGCTGTACGCTCACACCGGCACTTTCGATTTCGTTGCGATTCGAGACCAGATTGCCCGTGGCGTTTTGCCCAACTTCCCGGGTGCTGCGCAGTGGCTATTCCTGGGTTTCTTTATCGCATTCGCGGTGAAAGTACCGCTGTTCCCTTTCCACACATGGCTGCCGGATGCGCACGTGGAAGCTCCGACGGCCGGGTCCGTGCTGCTGGCGGGCGTTTTGCTGAAGATGGGCACGTACGGAATGCTGCGCTTCAATCTTGGACTGTTCCCCGAGCAGGCGCGACAGAATGCTCCCTGGATCATGGCGCTAGCGCTCATCGGCATCATCTATGGCGCGCTGGTGGCCATGGTGCAGCCGAACATGAAGAAGCTGATCGCTTACTCTTCGGTCAGCCACCTGGGCTTTGTGGTGCTGGGGATCTTCAGCTTCACGCAGTCGGGACTTAACGGCGCGATGTTTGTGATGCTGGCTCATGGCATCTCGACGGGCGGGCTATTCATGCTGGCGGGCATCCTGCACGAGCGCCGGCATACCTACGAGATCTCGGAGTTTGGCGGCTTGGCCTCGCCCATGCAGGTTTACGCGACTTCTTATCTCTTTATTGTGCTGGCTTCGGTCGGGTTGCCGCTGCTAAACGGATTCGTGGGTGAGTTCCTGGTGCTGAACGGCGCGTTCCAGGCTAAACCGATTTATGGAATTTTGGGAGCCACCGGTGTGATCTGGAGCGCTTGCTACCTGTTGTGGATGTTCCAGCGGGTTTTCTATGGCAAGGTCACGCATCCGGTGAATAATGGCCTGGCTGACATGCTGGGCTTTGAGAAGGCCGCAGTGTGGCCTTGCGCCGTGGCCGCCCTGCTGATGGGTGTTGCGCCCATTCTCTGGCTGGGAGCAATCGATCCGGCGGTGCAAGCGACGCTGAATGCATTGCCGCAAATGGTCAGCAAGGTGGTCGGCCAATGATGGTGCCGCTGGCACAAATTCAGGCCATTCCGCAGGGCACCGATTACATACGGATCCTGCCGGAACTGATCCTGTCCATCTTCGGGATTGTGATTATGGTCCTCGATCCTCTGGTGGATGAGGAAAAGAGCCAGAAAACGCTTGGGCTCATTGGATTCATTGGCACGCTGGCCGGCCTGGCGTCGACCTGGTACATGGCAAAGTTCCCGGGACTGGCTTTCTCAAACACGATCCGGGTTGACGGGTTTAGCGTCTTCTTTAACTTTCTCGTCATTGCGATTGCTGCCGTTGTGATTTTGAGTTCGTTCGAATATTTGGCGGTGCAGAGGATTCGGGCGGGCGAATATTACGCGCTGATCCTGTTCAGTGTGGTGGGCATGTTGGTGATGTCCTCGGCGGTTGAATTGGTGCTGATCTTCATCGGACTGGAGATCTCTTCGATTTCCACCTATATTCTGGCCGGGTTCCGCCGGAACGAAGCATCCAGCGCCGAATCGTCGTTGAAGTATTTCCTGCTGGGATCATTCGCAACCGCATTTTTCCTGTATGGCGTGGCGCTTATGTTTGGCGCTACGGGATCGACCAACATCGACACCATCAGCCAACGGCTGCTGTCCAGTCCAGCTGAGATGCTGGCGTATGCCTCGATGGCACTGATGTTTGTTGGTCTGGGATTCAAGGTCGCGGTGGCGCCGTTCCATGTCTGGACGCCCGACGTGTACGAGGGTGCGCCGGCTCCGGTGGTGGGCTTTATGTCGACGGCGCCGAAAGCTGCCGCATTCGCTGTTCTGTTGCGGGTTGTGTTTTCCATTAACGTGCCGGGACACTTCTGGTTCCTGTGGGTAGCGGCGGCCCTATCGATGACGTTGGGCAATATCGGCGCTCTGGTTCAGAACAATGTGAAGCGGCTTTTGGCCTATTCGTCGATTGCGCATGCCGGATACTTGCTGGTGGCATTCGCCATGACTGCCCCGGATAATTCCCTGACTGGCATCTCAGCCGCCATGTTCTACACCGCAGCGTACGCGGCCATGAATGTGGGAGCGTTCGCTGTGGTCAGCCATCTGGCGAACGCCGGCGAGCGGTATGTCAATCTGGAGGATTATGAGGGGCTCGGGCGCAGTTCCCCGCTACTGGCGGCGACCCTCACCGTATTCCTGCTCTCGCTGATTGGAATCCCGATGACCGGTGGATTCTTCGCAAAGTTCTATGTTTTCGGCGCCGCGCTGCGAGCAAATCTGATCTGGCTCACGATTATCGGCGTACTCAATAGCGCCATCGGGGCTTACTACTATCTTCGGATTATCGTCGTCATGTACATGCGGGAGTCCCGGAAGGAAGTGCCGGTCGGCCCCATATCGCCCGGCTTGGGGCTGGCGCTGGCCATCAGTTTCGTGGCGACGCTCTATCTGGGAATCCTTCCCAACCGAGTTTTGCAGGTCGCCCAGCACTCCGCCCAGGACCTGGTCCAGGCTGCATCGGGGGCGGCTGGAGTTGCGCAGAGCCCGCGGCTGACTGGCAGTACAAACTAACGGGCTTTCTTTTCGCGGTATGCAAACTAGATTTGACAAGCGGCTTGTAGCGCGTGCATCATTGTCACCACTAGTTCCCAGGTCGGTCCCTAGTTCTCGAGAGGGAGCCCGCCATTTAGCCGTAGAGGAGAGCCTATGTTCAACGTGATTCGCAGGCTGTGGTCGGAGGATTCCGGGCAAGACATCGCCGAATACGCGGTAATGCTGGCCGTAATTCTGGTTCTGGTGGTCGGTACCGTGCGCCTGATCGGTTCGAACGCCAATAACGCATTCTCGAGCGTGGCTAGTTCGCTGCAGTAGGAGGGGTATCAGAAGTAGGTGGGAGCTTCAAAGATTAGGATTGCAATGACACGATTTGCTCCAAGCCGTCGATTTGTCGCGTATTACCGATTTATTCGGTTTGCGGCTGCGGCGCAGCTTGGGGTGTGGACGGGGCACTGACGACCTTCCAGACAAACCAAGCTTTAACCGCAAGCCGCGATCCAGGATCGCGGCTTTAGTTTTTTGCGCCGGAAGACCAAAACAAGGAGAACCAACCCCATGATTGTGAATATGTCGGAGAAAGCTACGGAGCAGGAAATCAATCACGTCATCGAACGTATTCGCGAGGCCGGGTATCAACCTCACGTCACGCGCGGCACGGAGCGCACGATTGTCGCGGCGGTTGGGAGCGGACGCCGGCATGAGATTGAAGCCTTGCAGGTTGCGCCGGGCGTCGACAACGTCGTGGCGATCGCGCAGCCTTTCAAGTTAGTCAGCCGGCAGGTAAAGCCAGAACGCTCCATCGTCAAGATCAATGGCGTTTCGATTGGCGGACCTGATGTGGTGGTGATTGCCGGTCCCTGCTCGGTGGAATCTCGTGAGCAGTTGCTTGACACCGCGCATGCCGTCAAGCGAGCGGGAGCGTTGATGTTGCGTGGTGGCGCTTATAAGCCGCGTACATCGCCTTACGATTTCCAAGGACTAGGGATTGAAGCTCTGAAAATCCTCCGCCAAGCAAAAGAAGAGACCGGCCTACCGGTCGTCACGGAGGTAATGAGCACCGAGGACATCGACATCATCTGCGAGCACGTCGACATGCTTCAGGTAGGGGCACGCAACATGCAGAACTTCGCCTTATTGCGGCGTTTGGCAACGGTCAACAAACCGATCCTGTTGAAGCGCGGGCCTTCCGCCACGGTCAAGGAATGGCTGCTGGCGGCCGAATATCTTCTCTCGGGCGGCAATCATCAGGTGGTGCTGTGCGAGCGGGGAATCAAGACCTTCGAAACCGAGATGCGGAACACGATCGATCTGGCGGCGGTTGCACTAGCTCGCGATCTGTCGCACCTTCCGGTCATAGCAGATCCTTCTCACGGCACGGGGAAACAGAGCCTGATCGCGGCCGTGTCTCGCGCGGCGGTTGCAGTGGGAGCTGACGGGCTGATCATTGAAGTCCATCCCTGCCCTGAGCGCGCGCTGTCGGATGGTCCACAATCGCTCGATTTCGCGGGATTCGGAAAGGTCATGCGGGCACTGGGGGAACCGCTACGGCAAACGGCGAGAGTGCCAGTGGAGGTTTCGACTGCGTCCTAGATTCGTCGATACAGCATGTGCCAAGTAGATGCTGAGCCAGATTCCACCATGAAACCGTTTTTCAGTGAGCAGTCGGGTTGGACTGCTTCACCCTCATGGCCGGATCGCCGAAGAGAACGTATGTGCGGCGAACATCAGGATCAGCGATGTTCGACTTGGCCTTGACGATAGCGTCGCCCAGCGCCATGCGGTTCGCGCCGAACGCACTCTGAACAACCATCGCGTCGAGATCGGTCTGGGGAGCGGCCTGGTTCAGGCCGCTTGATGCCAGTACAGCAACACCGCCACCGTTCGGCGCCAAGATGAGAGAAACACCGAGCGGCTGAGCAACGGCGTCCTGGAACAATCCGTTCAGGCAGTCCATGATCAGGAACACGGGCAGTTGCGAACCGTTCGTCAACGAATTCACGGTGTTTTCATCGAAGATGTCGGGGCCGGCCCACTGTTCTTCGGAACCATGTCCCAGATAATTGACAAGCGCCTGGCCTGAATTGATCGAGTTCGCAATTTGTCCACGGGCGTTCGGGACGCCAACGTTGTCTACAAAGATATTGCTGATCTGCATCGTAGGCGGCAACCCAGCTTCTACAGTTTGAGTGTCTTGCGTGAAGCTTTCGGCGTCATCCTTGTCGGCCACGAAGAGGGCATTCGAGGTCCATGGCCCATTCGTCGACTGACCCTCATAGGTGGAAATCTTCTCGGCGACAACTTTCGCTTCCGCTATCGTGCTCACCGGCAAGCGGCCGGTAGCAATTGTGGGCATGCCGTTGCCCTTGAAATCGGAGAACCAGTCATCCGAGGCGGTCATCAGGCTGGAGCTTGGAACGATGCGCGTTGGGACCAGATCCAGATTGCCGAAGCCAAGATAGTTGCGGGGATCGAGCGATGCGCGGCCGTTCAAGAGCAAATAGGCTGGCGGCCGCTTCCAATTCTTCAATGCGGACTGCAGGAAGCGTTTGATGGCGAAGGGACTGTGCTCGCCGAAATTGAATTCATCGTACAAATTGCCCACGGGAATGAGGGCCGAGGTCTTCCCTTCCGCGGTATGAGCGCGCACCAATGGTGGCAGCGCACCGGCGAATTCTCCGTAGGTGACCATCGCGATATCAGCCCCGGGCTGCGGGCTGTGCCACTGCGAGGGATGATTGGCCGCGACACCGGCTGGCGACGAGACCCGGTCGTCCGCCACCGCGAGCAGCGTATGCCGCAATATGGATTGAGGATTCGTGGTCGTGAAGGGCACTTGAACGGCGATCTGATACTTGCCGCCTTGCGACGTCACTTGCGGCGTCAGTTGCACGGGCCGGTTCGGGTCGGTGATGTCTATCACAACTGGTGAGCTGGCGAAATTGCTGACTGTAATCTCGTCGCCTGCTCTCCCAGTGAACTTCAAGTGATCCGAGTCCGCGACATAGAGGTGCGGGTATGTGATGCGGATGTAGTCGACCAGACTGGTATCGTAGTCGCCATTCTGGGCAGTCAAGCGAATGGTGTTCCCCCACGGATGGAGGACTCCCGGCGGAACATCGAATGTCATCTTCCCCTTGTCTTGCCCGATAAAAGTCACATCACCAAGACTCGTTCCGTTCAACGATACGGCGACGTCGTGCGGGAAGCCTATGATGACGCCTTGCAGCGAAAGCTCCAGCTGTGCCGCGTGTGTGGAGTTGGTATCGAGGTGTGGAGTCCCCAGAATTTGGTCAAGCGGTGTTGGGGAGACCAGCGCGCCAAAGAAGTTTTCGTCATTGGACGTGATGAGGGCTGAGAAATAGATCGCGTGTTGCTGCAATTCCACGGTGGCTGAGTAGTTAGCCGGAGGCTGGTTCGAGCCTGACGAGGCAGCCATGTGCGGAATGCGCGCACCGCGTCCCTCGCCGGCCACCAACCAGTAAACCCGTGTTCCTGAGAAAACGGTGTTGATGCCGGTTCCGTAGAAATTAATCGCAGCTTGCGCGCCAAAGCCGCCTGGGCCTGCGGCTGCTTCGGTGATCTGAATAGGCTGCTCGATTGCCTCGGCATACAAGTGCAGGTTCGCGGGATCAACGTTCGGATCAAGTCCGGCTTTTACCAACTCCGGCTGTCCGACTCGATACCAACCCTCATGGCGAACGTTCATCTTGATCGCCGGATGCGATGCGAGCTCAAACTGCTTTTCAAGTTGCACGCGAGCAGGTGAATCCGTTACAGCAAATGCCTCCGCAAGATGGCTGTCCTGGCTGCCCGGTAGTGGCGGCTGCGCCTGATTCATCTGGCTGAGCATTCGGCTTTCCGAAGGAGTAGCGCCTGCGGCCGATTGCATCCCGGCGGCGGAGACCGGACCGTGCACGGTGCGAGTGCCATTCACATCGACATCTTCAAGCCAATAGCTGGTCCCCGAGCCAGGCGCGGCAGGATCAATCCAGGCGTAGCTCTTGGCGGCATGACGCGACAATGCTCCACTCATCATCAGCGCGGAACCCGCGATGATCGAGGGATTCATGCGAACCCTGTTTCCATTCAACTCGCGGTAGACGTTAAATCCGAGGTTGTGGGACTCGCCTCCGGTCTTCCAGATCAGCATCACACGGTTAGCGCCGTTTTTGTCGGTGCCATAGCGCGCCGAGAAAGACCGCAGCGTAATTCTGGTAGGCGCCACGACGATTTCGTTTTGCGTTGACGTGTTGTTCGCCAGGTTTGGATCAGTCTGATCAGCCATGACGGTGGCTGTGTTTGAGATAACGCCAGGCTGTCCCGGAAGGGTCAGGACCGTAATGGTCGCCGTACCGGCATTCGCCATGGTTCCGAGGAGGCACGTAACGATTCCGCCTGCCTCTGAGCAGGTTCCCACGGTGCTTGTGGAAGAGAGATATGTCACAGAGGAGGGCAGCGTGTCGGTGACCGTCACGTTCGTCGCTGATGCGGGGCCGTTATTCGTAACTGCGAGTGAGTACGTGAGCGGCGTTCCTTCCGTCACCGGATTCGGAGTCGCCGTCTTAACAATTGCCATATCAGCGCTGTTGGCATTGGCGACGACGACCGTAGCGCTCGCGGTATTGTTTGTCAGATTGGGAACGATGTTAGTCGCGGTCGCTGTGGCGGTATCGGTGATATTCGTCCCCGAAGGCGTCCCGGCGTTCACCTGGAGAACGAGGGTAAAAGTCCCGATGCTATTCACCGCCAGAGTACCGGTAGCGTTACAGGTGATCGTGCCGGTCCCGCCCACGGCCGGGGTAGTTCCGCAGGTCCATCCCGCAGAAGGAGTGATCGACCGGAAGTTTGTGTTGGGCGGACTGACTTGGGTGAAGGAAGCGCCAGTGGCGGTCGCAGGGCCCTTGTTGGTAACGGTCTGCGTGTAGGTGACGTTGCTTCCGGCTGCCACGGAGGTGGGAGACGCAGAGTTTGTAACGACAAGATCTGCCTGACCTGCCGTCGCAACCACGTCGAACGCAGTCGCAGTATTGTTCGATGAATTCGGATCGGTAATTGCAGAGGTGACGCTTGCGTTCTGGTTGATCGCAGTGCCGGCTGCCGTGCCAGCGGTAACAAGCACGGTGTAGGTGATCGTTGCCGAGCCTGCGGCGAAGCTGGGATTCGTGCAAGTAAGGGTCCCGACAGTGCAGGTCCAGCCCCCGGGTCCGGTCAGCGTCTGCGCCGTCGTATTCGCCGGTACCGTTTCGGTGAGGCTTACGCTGGTCGCGGTGCTTGGACCACTGTTGGTCACGACCTGGGTGTAGGTGATCGTGCCACCGGCCAGCACGGGAACCGGACTGGGCGTATTCGTAACCGAGAGGTCGGCAGTATCGGCCACCAGTGTATTCACAGTAACGCTGTTGTTTGCGCTGTTGGGATCGGTCGTAGTAGAGGTAACGGAATCCGTCTGCAGGAGACTGGTTCCGGATGCGACTGTCGAGGGCACGCTGACGACAAAAACAAAATTGGCGGTGCTATTTGCTGTCATGGTCGCCGTATCGGTACACGTGCGAGTCGCCAGCACACAGGTCCAACCCGCGGGGCCTGTTAGCGAGACAGCACTGGTACCCGCAGGGAGCGTCTCGGTAAAGACCGGGGCAGCTGCCGAGGCCTGGCCCGCGTTGAATACCGTTTGGGTATAGGTGATGTTATTTCCTGCGCTGACTGGATTCGGGCTGGCACTGTTCGTGACGCTCAAATCCGCCTGCGCTGCCGAAGATACCGGAATGGTCACGGTCGCGGAGTTATTGGCGGCGTTCGTATCCCGGGTAGTGGTGGCGACGTTCACCGTATCGGTGATGATCGTGCCGCCGGCCGTCCCAGCGGTCACCCGGTATACGGCCGTTACCGTGGCGGTTGAGTTCGGCGGGACACTCGCACTGCTACAAGCTACTGGCGCGCTGTTCGGACAGGCCCATGTCGCGCCACCCAAGTTGGCAACGGCGACAGATACAAAGCTTGAACTGTTGGGAGTGGCTTCGCTAAGCGTTCCAGTGCTGCAACTGCTCGGCCCCGAATTGGTGATGACCTGCGTGTAGGTGATGGTACTTCCTGCAGCGACCGGGCTCGGAGTTCCGCTGCTGGTGATTGCCAGGTCGCAGGCGACATTTACATTGGTGGTGACGGTTGTAGTGTTGTTGGCGCTATTGGGATCTGAGGTGGTAGCCGAGACCGAAGACGTCGCAGTAATCGTACCGATCGCGACCGTAGAGGGTACGTTCAAAACAACCACGATGTCTGCAGAAGTTCCGGCGGCAAGGTTCGCGGTATCGTTGCATGTGACGGTTCCCGTTGCGCCGACAGCGGGAGTTGTGCAAGTCCATCCCGAAGGAGCCAATACTGACTGGAACGTGGTGTTCACCGGTGTTGCTTCGGTAAACCCGACGCCTGCCGCCGCTGCTGGACCGTTGTTCGTTACCGTCTGCGTATAGGTGATGCTGTTTCCGGCGTACACAGTCGCGGGCGTCGCAACGGTGCTCAGAGCAATATCAGCCTGCGTCGCGGTTGCAACCACGTCAGTAGCGGTCGCGGAGTTTGCCCCGAATGACTGATTTGTCGCGCTGACGGTGACCGTATCGGTGATTGACGTTCCCGCCGCCGTGCCGGCGTTCACTCGATAGACAACTGAGAACGTTCCTGAAGCGCCGGCGGCGACGGTCGAGGCCGTACAGGGGCTTGCCGGGAAACCTGTACATACCCATCCCGCCGGCGGCGTGATGGACACGAAAGTCGTGTTCGCAGGCGTCGCCTCGGTGAAGGTACCGTTTGCGATTGCAGAGGAACCGGTATTGGTCACGACCTGCGTGTAGGTGATGGTGTTCCCGGCCTGGACTGGATTGGGAGAGGCTGTATTGGTAACCGATAAGTTTGGCCCGGAACCTCCGACAATTGTCGTAACGGTAGCGGTGTTATTCGATAGAATCGGATCCAGGACCGATGAACTCACCGTCGCCGAAGCGGTGATCACGGTTCCGTTCGTAGTGCCTGCAGCCACCTTCACCACGAACGTGAACGTTGCCGAAGATAATCCGGCCATGTTCGCGTTCGTGCACACGGCGTTGCCGGTTCCGCCGATGCTGGGTACGAGGCAACTCCATCCCGCGGGAGGAGTGAGCGACGCAAATGTCGCGGCGTTCGGTACAGGCAACACAAGCGTGGCATTGTCGGCGGCGCTTGGACCATTGTTGATTGCGACGACGGTGTAAGTGATGCTGCCATTGATGGCGACCGGATTGGGAGACCCGGAGTCGGTGACTGCCATATCCGCGCTCGAGACCACAGCCGCAACGTCAGTGGCCGTATCATTGAGCAGATTCGCTTCCCCGCCTCCGGCTACGGTTGCGGTGTTCGTCAGAGTAGCGGGAGCCGACTGGGAAACCAAGGCGTTGAGAATGATTGAAGGGTAGGCGGTGGCCGCCGCCAGCGGATCCGAGCGCGTGCAACTTACGGTCTGTCCCGAGACAGAGCAGGTCCATCCCGTACCGGCGGCACCGGTTGGACTAATGCCCAGCGGCAGGGTGTCATTGATGGTAACGAGCCCGGTGGTGGGCCCGTAGGGGCTGACGTTGGAAACCGGAATCGTGTAGCTGGCAGCCGATCCGCGCGTGAAGTTGCCGACGTGGCTCTTGCCCAAGGTCATGTCGGGAGTGCAGAGGGAAGCCGACTGGATTCCGGTCACCTGGCCCAGGGTAACCGTCGCGGCGCTGATTCCCGATTTGCCGGGGGTTGCTCCATACGCCACTCCGGGAGTCAGGGTTGTGCCATTCCCGCCGCCACTAACACTGATGCTGGCCGGAGCACCGGAAACGAGGATTACGCCGCCGGCGCCGCCCCCGCCCGGCCCGTGGCGATCAGCCAAGCTGTAGGGCTGCGAATCCCATGCGTCGCCGCCTCGCCCGCCATTTGCCTGCAAGGTCAGACCACTTTCGCCACCGTTTGCCGCCAGCACCACGATGGTTCCACCGGCGCCGCCGCCTCCTCCTGCGTCATTCGAGGTGCCGTTATAAGATGCGGCGCCGTTCGCTGTGAGAGTGGCTGTGCCGGTTAAGCTATCGGCCCGAATAAAGATGATGCCGCCGCCGGCTGAACCGCTGCTGGCCTGCGTCAGTCCGTCAGAATTGTTACGCGATCCAGCACCGCCTCCGCCGCCCATCGCGATGCGATCAATCGTCGCGGGAAACGCGCCCCCGCCTTCGCCTCCATCGCTGAAGTTCGTATTCCACGAATCCCCGCCAAATCCGCCCGTTCCGCCGTTGGCGCCGCCCCCGCCGCCCGCATTCTCGGTATTGCCGGCGGCATCGCCATCCGTTCCGCCGCCGCCCGCATTTCCTGGTGCGCCGTGCGCCATGCTGCCGTCAGTCCCGGCTGTTCCGCTGGGGTACCCCGAACCCGTATTGAGGTACGTTCCGCCGGATTCCACCCATAGGGGTGTGCCTGCGACGCCTTCGCCTTTGGCGCCATCGACTCCGGTCCTAGCCACCCCCGTGTACGTGGCAGGCGCTGCGAACTGATAATCGGCATTGGTTCCGCCAAAGCCGCCGGTCAGCTGTAATCCAGCGCCACCGCGGAATCCGTCTCCGTCGACGTTAACCGCAGCTCCACCCAAGTTGAGCTGTCCCGCAATGTCCAGCGCGAGGATTCCGCCCGTGGAACCGTTCCAGGATGGCGTAGTGATAGCGGAACTCAACGTGGCCGATATGTACTGTGGCACCAGCACAACCTGGAATGTGCTTGCGCCCTTCGTCGCGGTTAGGGCTGCCGTCGTGTAAGCAAAGACGGTTCCGCCTCCAGCGCCCGCCCCCGAGATCGGAACGAAACCTCCCGCCACAACTCCAGTCGCTTTCACGAACTCGTAGTTGCCGGCATTGTTAATGGTCGTAAAGCCGGCGCCCGTACTCCCATTCCCGTAGGCAACGGAATTAGACGGATTGATACTGGCGTCCTGCATCTGGATGATCAGCAGCAGGCTTCCGGCTGCGATCGTACCGGTACCGTTCGCCGCCCCGACCGGAATCGAAGTAGCCCCGATGGCAACGTTGCCGTTTCCTGGATAGTACGTATTAATCTGCCCGGTCAGTGTGCCACCCGCCGTCAGCGTCGTCGTTGAACAGACCACGCTTACCACCGGTGCGAGCGCGACGTAGGTGTTGTTGCCGGTATTCGGATCGGGCGGAGTGCCGGAGTCTGTAATGGTGGCCGTATTCGGATAAAATCCAGCCGCCGTTGTCGCTACGACTACGGTGACGGTTGCTGTCGCACCGCTCGTAAATGGCGTTGGCAGCGTGCAGTTAATCGTGGTCAGTGTGTTTGTACAGGTCGTGCCGGCACTCGGCGTGTACGACACCAGCGAAAGATTCGTGGCGTTGTAAGTATCCGCGAGAGTGACACTGTTCGCCGCCGACGGCCCATTGTTCGTGATCGTAATGTTGTAGGTGGAATTCTGCCCGAGGGGGACCGCGCTGACGCTCGTGCTGACGGCGATGTCTGCGGTGCTGGGGTTGATAGATACCGCGCCCAACGACCAGTTGGATGTACCGCTGAACGTCTCAGAGATCGGGACGCTGGGCGCTCCAGTTCTCGATGTGCCCGTAGCTCGGACATCGGGATTTGTGGTTCCGCCGCTATTGGCATTCCACTGCGATACCTGCGGCCCTGGGATGGTTACAGTCCGATTCCCTCCAATAGCCAGCGTGTCCAGAATCATGCCGTTGATCACGCTCGGAACGTCGAGTTGGGAATTCGTTGCAGTCGCTCCGTCCGCGGAGATGAACGTTCCCATGGGAACGGTCTGATCCACTCCGCTGAACGTTGTCACGCCCGCTACAACGCCGATCTGTACCGCCGAAGGAATATTCACCGTCACAACGACATTGAACGCACCAGTTGCCGGCGCCAGCAGGGACCACATCTCGACGCGTCGAGTATTGCCGGCGTCATTATGCGCTCCGAGGAAATTGAGCGGCGTGCCGTTCCAGGTCACTCCAACCACACCGGTCGTCGGAGCGTTCGTAACGTTCATGGAGACGCCGACTAGCATCAGGCGGTTTGTGCCAGCTGTCGTGTGAGGAATGGTCAGGCTTGAACTTCCAGTGCCAGTGAGTGTTGCGAAATTGGAAGTCGAGGAATCCACCGCAACTTGCGCGCTCAGTGAAGTTGCGAACAGCAGCAGACAAGAGAGTGCAATCGCGAGCGAAGAACCATGAAAGGCCACTGCTCTTGCCAACAACTTGCGCGAGACGCACTGCATCCGTGCTGCGGAGCGCAGCAGCCACCCACCCACACCTCTGAACTTAGCCTGCACGATATTCCGTCCTACCCGCACTTCCTTGGCCCGACCGAGCCCGAGAATCTGTTCCGCTTTCAGTGCCGGATCGTTTTGCTGGCCGCAATCCCCGCGCGTGATGAACACGTCGTTGCTGGGATCTGCGGCGACGATCCGATGAAGCCGGAAGCCTGCGTGAGATTTTGCTAAGACGATATCGTCCTTTCGTAATTTGGTAACCATTACGGGAGTAACTTCGACTACCTCTCCGTCACGTATCGCGGGAGACATGCTGGCGCCACGCGCTTGAAAACGCACGTTCAGGCCCTGCTCCAGCAACGGACGGACGACCGCTTCAAAGAGCTTCGAATCAGCAAAGACCTCCGAATGGGCTCCGCCATCAATCATGGAAGTTGCGAATCTTCTCTACTGCGCGCTGGTCGGGTTCGAAAGCATAGCGATAGACCGGGACTGCATTCGCCAGTTCCTCAAGGAACACCAGCGCTGAATCGACATATTCGTGCCGGTGAAACGGCACAAAACTCCGTGCGAACAATTCGGCGACGGCCTGGCTGGGAGTGAGCGGGGTGATGACGTTGCCGTGTCCGTGTTCGAGAACGAAAATGCGCGCCAGCGGTGCGCTGTTGGGGGAGGCGTACATAGCCTCACCGTGCCACGGGGTGCCGTACATACGCATGCGCGTGGGACTGGACACGTCGCGGCGGACGATGATGCGATCGTCGCTGAGAACCTCGACGTTCTCGCGATCGGTCCAGAGGCGGGTGGTCGTGCTTTTCCCTGCTCCGGAGTGGCCGACGAAGAGATTGCCTACACCGTTTGCCCGAACGATGCCGGAACCATGGAGCTCGATCGCTTTCTCTTGGGTGAGGCGGTGCATGATCAGGAGTTCATCGAGGGGATAGGAAAGGGCCATTCCTGGGAAGGAACTGCGCACGGCGCATCCCGCATTCATCTCGAGTATTCCTCGAGTGAAGCCAGCGTCCACCGAAAGCCTTTTATATGGTTCTGCTCCAAAGAAGGGAGCCGAGAAATCAAACTGGAATCCGCGATCACTTTGATGAAGGCGCCACGTCGCGCCGGAGTCAAAAAGCTGAGCGCCGCCCGAGCCCAAGCTGCTAACCCATTTAACCTCTACCTCAATGTCGACAGCCTGATACTGCGAACGGAACAAGATAAGCGGACGATCCATCGCCACATCCACTTCGCACCCGCTCCTAAATCCAACAGAAATGCCGGCGACACGAAAAGCATTGCGGTAACCAAATGGCTCTTCGGTACAACTGGATTGGTCACTCCCTGTCGCTAGGCTCGCCATAGCATCATTCACGAACCCACGCTGTTGCATATTCCCAATGGAAAGCAGCTTCCGGGCGTGGAGTTGCCTCCGCCACTCGCAGTCTTACAATGTCCGAGTACAGCCTCCTCTGGGCGCAGGTTAATCGAGGCCACTCGCGGCGGTTCATATTTCTTCTTGATGGGTTGCGCTTGTTCTGAATTCATTCAGCACACCTCTCATTGACCTGCTTAGTGGCTCCCGCAGTTGCCACATCCCCCAACTGCTACGCTGCTGTTATTCAAGATTGGAAAAACCTGTTGGGGGCCTACCCAGCTTTCCACATCCACTTCCTTGTTCACGATCCTGCGAGCTGAGTCCACTATTTCCTCGTGCATAATGCCGCCTGCGCAGAAATCGCATTCCCCATGCGCGGGCACGCTCGCTCCAACCGCTTGCGCTCGTAAATGCGCCACGTGACAGAGAAACTCCACGGGACTTTCGCGGTCACCGTTCTCCATTTCCCCATTGGCGGGACACATTCCACAAAGCAATTTAATGCGGCATTCAGCGCACTTGGTTACACGTGTGCGCTTTCGTCCTCGCAATTGCAGAAGTGACTTCTCCCAGACTTCCTTAACTCCATCAGTCCTAATACTGAAGGTCTCTTGTTGCGAGATTACGCAAATTCCTATCTCACCTAGCGCATTAAGCGCGAAGGAGTTTACACCCCCACCACATACATAAACGGTGTCAACGTGCGCTGAATTCGCAGTTTCATTAATGCTTCGTTCGGCCAAAGTCCGGTATTCGCTGGAAGTTTTCGTCGTGGCCATGTCGAGCGCCACAACTTCCTCCGGCGTCAGCCTGACCGCGAGGGGACTCTGGGAGCAATCAATCCGGGGGTTGATCTGCCCATCCATCTTGAATTCCACGCCCAATTCTTCTTCCGCAAAACGTCGCATCGCCATCACTTCATGCTTGTTGATGCTGGTCGCAACCGTCTTCAACTTGAGCGGCAGGCCTCGTTCCTTCAGCAACTTAATTCCTCGCAGGCAGCGGTCGTACGATCCTGGAACCGCCGTCAGCGCCTCATATGTCTCACGCGTGCGGCCGTAGAGCGTGATCTCGATGGCAAATGGCGGCCACTCTTTTAGATAGTCGGCGATCTGCTCGTTGATGATGGTGCCATTGGTGAACAGCGTGATCAGGAATCCTTTTTGCTTGGCGTAGGTGTAGATCTCGAGGAAGTCTTTGCGAGCGAAGATCTCGCCGCCGGTGTAGAGAATCCAGAAGCAGCCCATCTCGACCAGTTCGTCGAGCACGCGGAAGTGTTCTTCTTTAGTCAACTCCCGCCGCTTGGCGTCCATGTCGCCCATGGGCAGGTTGTTATAGCAGTGCAGGCATTCAAGCGGGCAGCGGCGCGTGACCTCGATGGAAACTTGCAACGGCACACGCTCGCCAGCCTGGCGCTGGTGTAGATCTGCGCTGAACGCGCCGTAACTGAGCTGCTCCATGCGCCCTCAATTCTGAAAGCAGCGGATACGAGTCATCGCATCCGCTGCCTTTTGCCGTTCTTCCCGCCCCACTGGCTTCAGTCGCCCGCCATCGCCACAGACGCAGGGACCTCGACCAGACCAACAGCTTTCATTTCACCCACAAAACTCTCTACGTCGCGCTCCGCTTGCGAAGGATCAATGTCGTACTCCGTCGCCACCGCCACGGCCAATTGGTTGACCGTCTTCGGAGACTCCAACAACTTCCAGATCAGCGTGCCGGTTCCGTTGAAGCTGTAGATGGATGCCAGGTCGCCGACTTTTCCGCGGATCGGAACAATCAGCGTTTCGCCCGCAACCACTCGCGCCACCACTGACTGTGAACGGATCAATTTTTCGCTTCCGAAGGTGTCTGACAAATCGGGGCTCCCTCGTTCGGATTTCGTAAAAACATCAGCTTCGAAACCGGGCCGCTTTCGTCCCAAATTGAGATTACGGCAATAGCACCCCCTCCTAGCAATCGGACTTTAGGGCAAGGTATTGAGTTGGTTATCACCCTGGGTGATTCCCAACCATCGATAAATTAGAGACTTACAGCTTGACTGGGGACCTCGAGCGGAGGCGGCTTTTGGCCGGGGGTTAGGAAAAGAAAAAGTGAGGAACCGACAGCTCCGGGCCCATTCTTTCCTATAGACAAACGAAACAAAACGCTATAAAAAGAAATGCGCTTTTCAGGTGCGTTTGCCATGGGCGACGCGCTCATATTCAGGCTCAATCCGTGCTCAACGAAGAACGACGCCGCGCCATCCTCGATCTGCTGAATCACCAGGGACGGGTTCTGGTTACGGAACTCTCCAGGCAGTTCGAGACGTCGCAGGTCACCATCCGCAAAGATCTGGAAATCCTGCATGCGCATGGTCTCGTCCATCGCACCCACGGAGGCGCACTGCCATCGCGCGAAGGCGCGCTCGAAGATCCAACGCTGCGCGAAAAAGAGAAACTGCACCATCACGAAAAGTTGCGCATCGCGGAGTATGCCGTCGGAAAGGTGAAAGAAGGACAGGTGCTGATCCTGGACTCGGGGACCACGACGACTGCGATCGCGCGCAGCCTGCGGAATTTCCAGAATCTCACGATCATTACCAATGCTGTGAACATTGCAGCCGAACTCTCGGGGACAGCCGTGGAGGTGATCCTGACCGGCGGCACTCTGCGCAAGAATTCCTTCTCGCTTGTCGGCCCTATTGCTGAGGAAACTCTGCGGCGTTTGAGTGCCGATATTTTGTTTCTCGGCGTGGACGGTTTCGATGTTCACTTTGGGCTAAGCACGCCGAATCTGCTGGAGGCGAAAGTAAATCGCGTGATGGTAGAAATCGCGAAGAAGACGGTCGCCGTATGTGATTCCAGCAAGTTTGGGCGACGCAGTTTGTCGCTGATTGCGCCGACCTCCGCATTGCAAGAAGTTATTACCGACCGCGGGGTACCGAAATCGGATTTGCGTGCATTGAAGCAGGCTGGGGTCGAGGTGACGCTTGTCTAATTTCAGATTTTAGATTGTAGATTGTAGATTGAGACTGCCGGCGGCCTCGTCGTTTGCACGAGTTGGGTTTCAATCCGAAATCTAAAATCTGCAGTCTGTAATCCGGATCTGCATTCTGATTTCTTCATTTTGAGTCTCATGCCCCGTTTCGACGTCACCATCGCCGGCGAACTGAATCTCGACCTCATACTTTACGGACTGCCAGAACAACTGGAACCCGAACGCGAACTGCTGGCTGACCGCATGATGCTGACGCTGGGCTCTTCGTCTGCCATCGTCGCACACAATCTTTCAGCGTTAGGCAGCCGGGTAGGATTTCAATCGCGAATTGGAGACGACCCCCTGGGCCGGATTTCGCTTGAGCGGCTGCAGGAAAGCGAAGTTGATGTATCGAACGTCCGCGTCGTTCGAAGCGCAACTACAACGGGACTGACCGTGATCCTGCATCATCAGCAATGGCGCAACATCCTGACGTATGCAGGGACCATCGCGGAGTTGACGTGGGACGATCTCGATCTCCAATACCTTGCGGACTCGTGCCACTTTCATTTCTCGTCGTACTACTTGCAGAAGTCGTTGCGGCCGCGAGTGGCGGAACTCTTTCGGTACCTGAAATCGAAAGGACTGACGATCTCTCTCGACACCAACGATGATCCGGAGGATCGCTGGGAAGGCGGACTCCACGAGCTCCTGCCGCACGTCGACGTGTTCCTGCCGAACGAGCGCGAGGCCTGCAAAGCGGCCGGCACGGAAAAACTTGAGGACGCCATCGACAGGCTTTCCGAGATGGTTCCACTGCTGGTCGTGAAACTCGGCCGCAAAGGAGCCCTCGCCCGGAAGGGCTCCGAGCGTTTCACCGCGGAAGCGAGGGAGATTGTTCCGGTCGATTCAGTCGGAGCAGGCGACAGCTTCGACGCAGGCTTTCTGCACGAATACGTGCGCGGCTCGGATCTGGCGAAGTGCCTGGCCAGCGGAAATCGTGCGGGCGCTCTTTCCACGACGCGCTCGGGAGGAACCGAAGCCTTTCGGGACTCAGCGCATCGAGAGCGATTCTTGCGCGAGCACTAGCTCCTACTTCGAACTGACTTCCAGCAGCAAATGTTCTTTGAAGTCCGCTTTGAGTCGCGGAGTCTTCCCGTTCTCTGCCTGCACGCTGCCCAAGTTCTTCCCGTCGACATAGTCAACGACGTTGTAGGTCCCAGACTTCAATCCACGTAATTCCAGCTCTCCCGCGAACGACTTCCCCGGATCAGTGAAAAACGCGTAGTACATCTTTCCATCTTTTTCGATGGCATACGCTTCGGGCGAGTCGTACCCATAGACGTAGAGATCGCGGAAGTCGCCCTTCGATAGCATTTTCTGGTTATACAGGGCGATCCACTTCTTCCAGTGCTCTTCTTTCTGACTGGTGAGCGCAACCGGCTTGAACTTTGGACCGGGATCCGGCCAGACGAACTTCGTACCTGGCACTCCGCCAGCACCCACCGTCGAGGCGAAATCCGCTCCGTGCTCGCTCCAGCCATCAGCTCCGACGCGAGACATCTCGGAAAGCTCCACATGATCTCCGTAGACTGCCGAGCGCGGGCCGAGCAGAGCTTTGTACATCTTGATGCGCCGCCGAACCTGCACCGCGCCAACGGGATCGGCCGTCACTGCCTGGTCAATGAATGGCAGCCAGGCCAGCGACGGCGGCGTGCCGCACGGACACGCCTGCGTCACGCTCTCGGGCTTGATGGCGCGCGACGTCTCGAAGATGATCTTGTATACGTCGGCCATTGCGTTCACTGAATCCTGCGGCGACTTGTGATGATGCGCCGGGTTGTAGCACGCGGGCACACTGTAGATGTTGTCGAGCTTCGATCCATCGAAGCCCCAGTC
This sequence comes from uncultured Acidobacteriota bacterium, assembly GCA_963836945.1. GTDB lineage: Bacteria > Acidobacteriota > Terriglobia > Terriglobales > Acidobacteriaceae > Sulfotelmatobacter. The sequence goes on along the minus strand of CAWILL010000005.1, from coordinate 264,584 downwards.
GCGAATAAATTTCTCGGTGAGTTGCTTGAAGTAGCTTTGGACTTCGGGCACGGCCGGACAAAGCGCCGCCAGATCGCGCGTCATCCGGCCATGCTTGCCGTTCTTGTCGAGAATGAACCAGTCCGGATGTTCCTTCGCCACCTTCGACACAATGTACTTGTGCGACTCCCACTTCCCTTGCCCGTCTTCGGCTCCCAGCGGCAGCCACCAAAGCTGGGCCAGGATTCCCTGCTTGTGGAAGTCATCCGTCATCTGTTTGATCGAGTCGCCCGGGAACGTGTCGGTGCGCGGGTTCCAGTCGCCGTACGTGTCGAACCAGCGATCGTCGAGCGTGGCCCACTTGATGCCCAGTTCCTTCAGCTTGGGCACAGTACCAAGCATCTGCTTGGGCGTGACGTTGAACTCGTATCCCCAGCCGCACCAACTCACGTTATAGGCTTCGTTCGAGGGCTTCGGGATGTCCCATCCTTCTTTCTGCAGAACGCTCGACCACATGCGCAGCGGCTCATAGAAATCTCCGCTATACACAGCGACGAAGCTGCGTGGGGTGGAATAACTCTCTCCCGGCTTCAAATCGGAATCGATTGGAATCTCGATGCTTGCATTCACGCGGCCATCCGGATCGACCTTTAACGGCATCGACAAGGTCCAGGGCAGAGTTTCCACATGGCCAATGGCTTCGCCGATCGATGCTGTCCATACAGCGACAACCGGAATCCCGCCTCCATAGCCGCCTTTCACGGCCTCGCCCATTAGGTTTGGCTGGGATGAGGTCCGCACCAATTTCTGAACGTCGTCCTTGCCCCAGTCGTAACTCGATCCCTGAAACGACCACATGTCGTAGGGCTGCGCCTTTGCGTCCACCTGCTGCGCGTTGTAGCGGTGCTGCTGCATGAGAACCTGATCGATATGGAAATCGGCCGTACCCACATTCTTGTAGGTGGCACTCACCAACGCCATGCCGGGGAAATCGTCGTATGCCTCGATGACCAGCATGCGTTCAATGGGAACGCCTGACGGCGCGAGGGGATGGCCCGGTATCTCGACGCGCTTGCCGCGCCCCAGCTTGCCGCTCGCCTCTACAACCTTCGTTTGCCCGAAATCCGGCACAAAGTCGAGTTCCTTGCCTTGGCTGACGATCGAGTCGTTGCCCCCGGTCGAACCCACGACGGGCTCGTCGATGGTTAGGTGCCTGTCACTCAGCCGGAGAGTAGCCTGCAGGAAGCCTGAAGGCAGAATTTGAAAGTCAGCCACGGAGGTGGTGATCACGACAGGCCCGCCATCCTTCACGTCGACTCTGATGTCCGACGGCTTGGACGGAGGAGCCTTGGGCGGTGGCGCAGGCTTCGATGTGCAGGAAAGAAACGCGAGGGCAATTGCAAGCAGGAATAATGATGCGATCGACCGACAAACAAAACTGCGACACCCTGGCTTCATGATTCGTCTCCGAACGAGCACCGGATGATCGAAAGAAAACATAAGCATCCGTAACTATACAACAGACTGGAATTGGGTTCGAATATTGAGCCAGCCCGAAGCCAAACTATAACCACAAAGGACACGAAGTATCACGAAGGTTCTTCCTTTGTGCACCTTCGTGTCCTTAGTGGTTCATGATTTTTCTTATCGAATCTCGGCCAGCGAATGCTCCAGAGCGCCGCGCTTCGGGGCGGGCATTGCACCCACCTCACTGGTCACCCAAGCCCCAACCAGATTTGCGACTTCGTTCATGAGATCGAGCGAGGCGCCATGCAGGTACTCATGGACCAGTCCCGCGGTGAACGCGTCACCGGAACCCACCGTATCTGCCACGTGCACTTTGAATCCGGGATGTTCGCTCGAACTTCTCTTGCTTACAAGGAGACTTCCCCTCCCGCCGCGAGTGATGGAGATCAACTCCAACTCATACTCTTCAATCAGGCGGCGTGCGGAAGACAATTCGTCCTTGTGGGGCATGCGGCTCAAGCTCATGATCTTTGGCAGTTCGTCGTTGTTGAGCTTCACGATGTCAGCCAGCCTCATCGAGTCCGCCAAAATCTCCGGCGAATAAAATGACTGCCGGAGGTTGACGTCGAAAATTTTCAGAGTACTGGGCGGACTAGATTTCAGGAATCGCCGGATGGTTTCGCGGCTTGTCACTGAACGCTGTGCCAGCGATCCGAAACAAACCGCATTGGCGGTCTCGGCCAGGTGCTGCCAGTCCAGGGTCCACTGCAGATGATCCCATGCAACGGGTTGAGTGATTTCAAATCTCGGTTGCCCATTGCTATCGACCTCTACGTTCACCGTGCCGGTGGGATGATCGCGGTCAGTCTGCACGTGATCGATGTTTAACCCTAATTCCTCCAAGTGGCGTAGGGCCTCGATTCCACGCGAGTCTTCCCCCACGCGGCTGGCCACGATTCCTCGATCGCCCATCAGGGTCGTGATGTAGGCGAAGTTGGCCGGAGCGCCGCCGAGACACGAACGGCCTGGAAAAAGATCCCAGAGCACTTCGCCCAGCCCCACGACTCGCTTTTTCATCTTCGCTTACCAGGTAGCGGCCGTTCGCACTGTGTTTGACTAAACCACCGAAGGAGTCTTCCCACAAGCTCCCTTCCCTTCTCACGGAAACGGCGCTGATCCCTGCGCGAAAACAGGAGCCCCGGTCAGGGACGGAGACCCGTCCAAGGAAGAACCGTCGGTGCCAGTTCATTCCAGGAAAAAACGAGAGGGAGCCTCTTGAGGACTCCCTCTGAGAACTTCGGCCAACGCAGGACCTAGAAATTGAGCCGCAGTGCGAATTGTATTTCGCGCATCGTGGTTCCAGCTTCAATATCTGTGATCCTTCCATTGTTGCTGGTCAAAGAAGTATTTGCACAGTCAACGCAATTGTTCGCACCGTTGTTCCCGCTAAACGCGTAGACAGGGTGGTTGAAGATGTTAAACGCGTCCATACGGAACTGCATTTTCACGCGCTCCGTTATGGGAAAGTCCTTGGTCACCGACAGATCTGAGTAAAAACCTGCCGGCCCTCGCAACGAATTGTAACCGGAGTTGCCGATGTTTCCGTTCCCAGCATCCGTGTACCGTCCGCCCAAAGGAGCTGGGTTGAAGTATTGGACAAAGGGCGCTCTGCCCGCCGGGGTCTGGAGCGATCCCGGACCCATGGGGAATGAACCCGAACCATTATTCGGTCGACAAATACCTACATCCTGCTCGCTGCCGCACTCATTCGTGGTGGGCGTCCACGGCAGACCACTGCTCCAATTCGTCGTATCGGTTACCTGCCATCCGCCCACCAGGTAATTCGCCGCACGGCCAACATTCCCGAGCAACATTTTGCCCTTACCGAAGGGCAGCGCGTAGACGATGTTAAGTACAAAAACCTGGTTGCGAACGAAATCATTGGGCCCATACGAGATTGGATGACTGATTGGGTAATAGTTGTTGTTATAAGCGTAGGCGTGCGAGAAGGTGTAGTGAGAAAGGAATTGGAGACCCTGGGCAAATCGCTTTTCGACTTTTATTTCAAGCGCATCGTATTCGCTACTAGCGTCATTGCCATAGTAGTTCCCTAAGTCGTCGCCGATTCCCGCGCAGGTGCCGGTTGGAGTAGCTGCACTTCCAGGTGGAACGGTGAAGACCGGACGACACAGCGGCCGACGCAAACCCGAATTGGCCCCCGTACCGTACAAAAACATTGATACGGGATTAACGTCGTAGTTTGGTCCGTCTCCACTGAACCCATGGGAGCCCTTGTTGCCCACGTATGCGACTTCAGCAGAAATCGTGTTTGTGACTTGCCGCTGAACAGTGGCGTTCCATGCGTCGAGAGTCGGCAGCACCTGTTTGATGGGACGAATGTGCACGCCCGAGTCCTGGCCATTCAGACTAGCAAACGTAATTTGTCCGTTGGACGGGATCGCCGGAAAGACGGGAGCGACCGGCCCCTGCGCCAGGGTAAAGGCGGGAATGACGTTGGGGTTCGCGACACCGGCGGTCAAGGCAGAGGCATCAACGTTTTGCTTAAGCAGCACAGGAAGATTCTGGGTCACCGTATGTCCGAAGTTTGATCCGAACACTCCGATGTCATAGCTCCGTCCGTAGCCCAAGCGCAGAACCGTTTTCGGTGTGAGCTGATATGCAACTCCCAGACGAGGAGCGAACGCGTGAAACGTATTCTGCACGTTTCCGTTTAACCCATAAGAACCATATCCGGCCACGCGGATGACGCCGGTGCCGCCATTGTCAACAATATTGGCGAAGCCTCCGTACCCCTTGGCGAGGACAGATTCGGGAGTGTAGATTTCCCACCGCAAGCCGTAGTTGAGGGTTAACTTTGCAGTTGCCCGATAAGTATCTTGACCGTAAAAGAAGAGGCGTGTCTGGCGCTCGGCGGCGTTGTTGACATTTGTCAGGGCCGGGTTGTTGACGTACCGGGCCATCGACGTGACATCGCCGAGCAGGAACGTGGCCAAGTCTAAACCGCCAGGTGTCGTCAACGTCTCATTCGAAGTTGCCTCCGGGCTGAAGTTGTACTCACCCGTGCGATTGTTATCGCTGGGAATCCGCAGATTCCTGGCGTAGCGGATGTCTGCCCCAACCTTGATGATGTGGTTGCCCTTCGTCTTGGTCCAGTTGTTAACAAACTGAAACTGATCTTCGCGCTCGGTGAGAGGGCAATTACAACGAGCTACGCCCAATCCATCGCCAAAGCTGGATATGGCCTCGGCGTTTCCGTTGTTGGGAGCTCCACCTTCGCCCGTGTTCGGATCTGAACCCAGAAGGAATGCGCCCAACCCAGCAGTTTTCGGATCGCTGGTATTTGCGTTGGGTATCCCGAAACCAGTCATTGGAGCTCCGCCATCGGGCTTCTGGGTTTGTGGGTTGTATTTGAACCATCCAAAGCGGAAATCGGTCAGGAGGGAGGTGCTCAAAGTCTTGGTAAAGCCCGTGGCTAGGCTGTAGTTGTGCGTAATCGAACTACCGGCCAATCCGAGTAGACCCGTGCCGGGACCGCCCAATGCACCCAGAGATCCCTTACCCGATAAGCTGAAGTAATCGAGGCTGAACCGCCCAAAGAAATTCAAGCTTGAGGTGGCAGTATAGTCAATTCTCGTGTCGAAGCTATTCTGGCTGAAGGGGCCGGAGCCCGAGGCGACGTAATTATTCAGGACGCTGGAGTTTTGGGGCGCCGGGAACAGGGACAGTATTGCCGCCGCCTGCGGAGAAATGTCGGCGATCGGAATACAGTTACCGCTGCAACCAGCCGCTGGCTGCGGGCCGAAGGGAAGTCTGTTTCCCCCATTTCCCGTGCCTGGAGTGCCGGTAGAGGGATTATAAGCCTGCCCTCCACCCTGCAGTCCAGCTGCAAGGTATTCACTAAGATCACAGTACCCGGTCGTATTCGTGCTTGGATTGCAAGTTCTCTGAACGAGCGCGGTTGGAAGCGTCATCTGATTCGTAATTCCATTTGACTGGCGAGTGGCTTGGTAGTCTCCAAAGAAAAAGAGCTTATTCTTGATGACCGGACCACCGATTGATCCCCCGAATTGCTGCCAGCGTGATGAAGGAATGAAACGGTGTGTGATCGGATCGGGCGCAAACTGAGTGAAGGGATCGCGAGCCTGTAGGGCATCTGTGCGGCGGAACCAGAATCCACTGCCGTGAATGTCATTGCTGCCCGACTTCGTCTGCGCCGTTACCACGCCGGCGACAGCTTTACCGAATTCAGCGTCGTAGTTTTGGAGTGCAACTTTGGTTTCCGTCACTGCGTCCAGATTCGGATTTACCACGATAATTCCCAGGATGGGATCCTGGTTGTCAGTTCCATCCAATTCGTAGGCTGTACCGCTAAAGTGTTGCCCTTGAACAAAAATCTGCTGACTGCCTTGCGGATTCTCAGTGGCAGCGTGACCCCAGCCGAGCTTTTGGGTGCCCGGCGAAAGAAGTTCGAATTGGGTAAAGTTGCGATTCAGAATTGGCAAGTCTTCGACGTACTTAGAATCGAACTCAAGCGCCACTTCGGCGCGGTCAGTCTTGAGTTGGGGGGCTTCTGCCGTTACTTCCACTTGCTCGCTCGCCGACCCTACCTGAAACTGGCCGTTAACTGGTGAGCTCGCGTCCGCTGAGACTTGAATGTCCTTAAACTCCAAGACTTTGAAGCCGGTCCCCTCGATCCTCACACTATAGATGTCCGGGATCAAGTGCGTCACTGTGTAGTTGCCGCTATCGTTGGTCGTTGTGTCGGTAGACACGTTCTTGGTCTGGCTTGTGACGGTGACTTTCGCTCCGCTTACAGCCGCCCCCGTTGGATCAGTCACCGTACCTAAAATGCTTCCGTAGACCGCTTGCCCTATCGCGCTGGGCACACAGAGACTGCATAGAAGACTGATAGCTGCCACAGCGACCCGCGCTGACCGTTTCATGAGACTTCCTCCTGAGACTTTTCTACCGACACGATTGCCCCACAAATGCAGACGAGATACTTGACGAGACAGGGTGCACTCGTAATACAAAACTATTAGCTGGATAAAGTTTCACTACGTCTGATACTGTTACGGAAACGAAATCCAGCGTCCGCAACAACATACGGCTGACGGTTACCTTCCGGTTATATGGCTGTCACACACAGTTTCGCGATTGGGCGGGAGCAATGCTTCCAACAAGTAGAGAGACTTACCAAAAGCCATAGCCTTCATTCTTCCGAGTCCCTGTGCAAGCTCCTTCGCTATCTGGCGGAGCATTCTCTGGATCATCCTGGCGTAGCGCTCAAGGAGTATCAGATCGCAACCGAGGTACTGGGTCGCCCGGCCGGATTCGATCCGCAGAGCGATTCCACAGTTCGCGTTCAGGCTGGGCGTCTCCGAGTGAAGCTGGCAGAGTATTACTCTCACGAAGGCGCCGACGACCCGATCCTTGTCGAGATCCCCAGGGGTTCATACGGTCTGACGTTCCAATTACGTGGAAGGCCCGGGCCAGCTGTGGCATCAGCCCCACCGATCGAACAGTCCGAGAAAAGGGCTGAGGTTCGTCCGTCAAATCGCAGATGGGTGATCGCGATCGCGACCCTGTTGGTTCTTCTTTTGGCGTCGGTGGTAACCAGCGCCGTCTTACTGTCACGAGATCGGAACCAGTCAGCTTCAGCAGCAGCGGTGCCAGCTGTTTACCGACTTTTCTGGAATCGTTTCGTGGATGGTCCTCAGGAACCGCTGGTCATCTTCAGCAACGGGAACTTTGTCGGGCGCCCAGAAACGGGGATGCGCTACTTCAATCCCGCGTCGGACGCTCGCTCCTTCATTCTCGACCACTACACTGGCGTCGGAGAAGTGCTGGCGATCCATCAACTCGATAAAGTCTCTTTCATGCTGAACCGGCCCCTGCGTGTAAAGCGCGGGGCGCTGTTCACACTGGACGACGCAAAGAACAACGATCTGATCTTCGTCGGATCTCCATCCGAGAATCTGACACTGCTGGATATTCCTGGAACTCGCGAATTCATTTTCAAGCGTCTGGACTCGGGCCCGCGCAAGGGAGACCTGGCGGTCCTTAACGTTCATCCTCAACCGGGCGAACCGGAGAATTTTCTCGCAACGCCGGCGAATCAGCCCACAGTCGAAGACTATGCTGTCATCGCACTCCTTCCTGGTCTGGATCCATCCCGCTCGATCTTGATCCTTGCCGGCAACTCGACGTTCGGAACACAGGCGGCGGTCGAATACGTTTGCCGTGAGGACTCGATTAAAGAACTACTTCGGCGCTTGAATGTGTCCAAGGCTGCGGATCTGAAGCCATTCGAAGCGCTGCTGCGCGTCAAGATCGCGCACGGTGTGCCGGTTGTGGAGGAGTTGGTGGCACTGCGCAGCCGCGGCAATTAGAACTCAGCTATCTGCCCGGCGCTTTCAATTGCGGGTTCAACTCGGCGGCTTTTTCAAATTCTGTTTTGGCTTCGTCGGTTTTTCCACTCTGCCGGAGAGCGAGTCCAAGCTCGTAATGTGCCGCCGCATATTTCGGTTCGGAATGAATTGCCGAGCGAAATTGTGCGATGGCGCTATCGAGATCGCCGGCAGCTAGGAATCGCTTACCGGAATTCGTGGAAACAGTCGCCGCCTGAAGATTGTTGGCCATGGCCGAAATTCTGGCCCCTTCCTTCGCCTCTGCAGCAGCCCCGTCGGCGTCTCCCAGCTGCCTCAGGACGCCTGCCAGGGTGGTGTGCGCTCCGGCGAAATCCGGCTGCAGTCGAATCGCTTCCCGCAGTTCTCTTGCCGAATCGGCAAGTCTTCCCTGCTGCTTGTAAACGGTCCCGAGACTGTAGTGCGCTTCCGCATAGTCCGGTTTTGATTCAACCGCTTTCCGCAGCTCGCTGGTTGCATTGTCAAATTCTCCTTGCTGCCAGAACAGGATTCCCAAGGTGTAGTGCGCGTCGGCAAGATCCGGCTGCAAACGGATCGCCTCTTCAAATTCCGGCACTGCTTTGTTGAGTTGATCGTTCAGTTTGTAGGCGAGGCCCAGGTTGTAGTGAAGAGAAGCGTCCGCCGGAGTAATCTTGATAGCTGTTTCCAGCTCAATGACAGCAGCATCAAAATTCGCCAACTGGAGGTAGGCGGCCGCCAGGTTTCCGCGCAGGCTTCCATCTTGTGGGCGCAATTGCACTGCAGTTTTGAAAGTCGGAATGGCAGCCTTAGCATCACCTCTCTGCAAAAGGGCCAGCCCCAGGTCGTTGTATACCTCGGCATCATTCGGATGTAGCTTCACTGCTTGATTAAATGCCGATACGGCTCCATCCGCGTCTCCCGCGCGCTGGCTTGCAATCCCTAATTCCAGCTGCAGGTCGAACCATTCTGGCCTCAGAGCGGCGGTCTTCTTCAACTCCGCCAGGGCTTCTCTACTCTTAGATTGCGCGGTCAGAGTTTTTGCCAGGTAATAATGAGCCGTCGCATCCTGCGGATTCAGGCTCACGGCTTTACCTAGTTCTTCCGCACCATCATCAAGCTGCTGTTGCAGCAGTTGCGCCGCACCGAGATGCAGGTGCGCCGACTCGAGGTTCGGCTGCAATCGGATCGCATCCCTGAACTGTTTCTCGGCTTCCGGAAATTGATTGCGCTGAGCAAATATGGTCCCCAGTTCGTCCCGCAGGTCGGCACGCTCCGGCGCCAGTTCAACGGCGCGTTGCATCTCGCTCGACGCCTCGTCAGGTTGAGTCTGGCTGAGGATTCTCGCCAGAGTCCGGTGTGCCTCGGCGTTCCCCGGCGCCATCTTGATCGCTGCTCGTGCTTCCTGTACGCTCTCCGCTAGCTTTCCTTGCTTTGACAGAATGCTGGCAAGCGTCAACTGCGCTTCCACGAGGCCAGGCTTGATCTTGAGTGCAGTCCGCAGATGAGCAACCGCCGCCTCGTTCTCACCTTGCAGCGCCAGCACCCAACCGAGCGCGGATTGAGCCGCGGCGTCGTTCGGCGCCAGGTGCGCGGCTTTCTCCAACTCGGCGCGAGCCTCCGAAAGGTCTCCTTTCTTCAAGGCCGCCCGCCCTTTCTGCAACGCCGCTTGCTGGGAAGCCGTGATGGAGGACGAGTGCGATTGCGCGTGTGTTACTCCGCTCACGAGGGCGAGCGCGAGAACGATCGACTGACTCAGTTGGAACAGAGATCGAAACACCATGAACGCTAGAACTTTCACCCGATTATATCCAACATGTCTTTGCTCTCGGTGTGGTAAGAAATAGACCACACCGATACTGCCGTCGGTTCACATCGGGTGACGGTGAACTCATGCCTACTCGCCGAACGTTCCTGCAAATGTCTGGTGCTGCCGCTGTCGGTTCTTTGTGGAGCGGCGCGCTCCTCGCCAGTAGCAACGGAGACGATACCGACTTATGCAGGAAGCTAGCGTCCGACCCGCTGCGGCCGCAGTATCACCTCATCCCTTCGCACAACTGGATGAATGATCCGAACGGACCCCTCTATTTCAACGGGCGATACCACATGTTTCACCAGTACAATCCACGCGGCGCGACTTGGGGCAACATGCATTGGGCACATGCGACAAGCCCCGATATGATCCGTTGGCAGCACGAACCCGTAGCGATCGCGCCCACGCCTGGCGGTCCGGACTCCGACGGAGTCTTCAGCGGCAGCGCGGTCCTTGATAACGGCAAACCCACCGTAATTTACACAGCAGTGGCTCCACCGTCTTCGGCCGGTGAGGCAACGCTCCGCGATGGCGCTCACACATGGCGCGAAACACAATGCCTTGCCGTTGCTCAGGACAACGATCTACGTATCTGGAAAAAGCTTTCCGAGCCGGTCATCGCAACGCCGCCCGCCGGACTTGCAGTGACCGGCTTCCGCGATCCAGCACTGTGGCGCGAAGGGGACAATTGGATGCTGATTCTCGGATCTGGAGCGCGTGGCAAAGGCGGGATAATCCTTCTTTATACATCGAGAGATTTGCGACACTGGACATATCTTCGTCCGCTGATCGAAGGTTCACCAAGCCAGAGCACGAGCGTCAATCCAGTCGACACGGGGGAGATGTGGGAGTGTCCGGACTTTTTCCCACTGGCCAGAAAGCACGTGCTGCTGATCTCCACCATGGGCAAAGTTCGGTGGAAGGTGGGCACTTACGCCGGGCAGCGGTTCACCCCGGAGAAAGAGGGTGTGGTTGACTGGGGTTCGTACTACGCCGCTAAGACCATGCTCGACGCGGACGGCAGACGGATTCTCTGGGGATGGATTCCGGAAGCGCGCCCCGACGCTGATCTCATTGCGGCGGGATGGGCCGGTGCAATGTCGCTTCCGCGTGTGCTTTCGTTGAGCTCGCAAAACGAATTGCAGACAGAGGTGGCGCCTGATGTTGCCATGCTCCGCGCAGATCAAATGGAGAACATTGACGCAGCTCGGATCAAGAATATTGCCGCAGAAATAGACGTGCATCTTCGTCCGAAAGCCGATGAGTTCAAGTTGCGCCTTTACTCGGAAGCTGGAGACTTCGTTTCAATCTCATGCTCCCACCAATCAGGCGGTCGCGAACTTCGAGTAAACACGATAACGGCGCCCCTTCCGGGTCCTACGGGTTCTACGGTGCGGGTGCACATATTCCTCGACGGCTCGGTCTTGGAAGTTTTTGCCAACGAAACAGTCGCTCTGACCGCGCGCGTCTACCAGATCCCGTCCGGTCCGCTGCGTCTGAAACTTGAAGGCGCCGCTACAATCGCGTCGCTGCATGCATGGCCAATGAAACCAATCTCGAAGGACCGGCTTACGGGTTCCTTATGCTCATGAAAGTTATGCCTTGTATCCGCAGCAAGATCGAGGCTGCACAGTCTGCTGCTTTGACAGCCAGCGCACTTAGCAAGGCCTGCCAGTACGCACTGGCACTGTGGAAGAAGCTCACCCTTCTTGGAGTATCCCGAATTAGAGCTAAGTACAAACTGGCGGAGACCTCCATGCGTCCGGTAGCTCTGGGTCGAAAGAATTGGTTGTACATCGGCAGCCCACAAGCGGGTCCTAAGGTTGCGGCGATTCTCTCGGTCGTCGAAAGCTGCCGCAGGCTGAAAGTCCCGGTGCGCGACTACTTTTCCGCGATTCTCCCCGGGCTAGCCGATCTCCCGATCCGGTGTCTCCCAGACCTTACTCCCGCTGTGTGGGTCGCCCAGCATTCATAGACTCAAGCGACCTGGGTATTATCGTGAAGTGATTCTGCGACCAAAAAACATAGTTTCCTGTTTGCCATTCTTAACCGGCCCATGTCTCTGAATCGCATGTCAGAGGTTCGGTCGGGAGTGTTCTTAGATAGCGAGTAGGCATATTCTCTTTCAGTTGGTCTGTTCACTTCAGGCGGAGGGATTACTGGTCCGACTGAGTAGCCGATCGGGAATTGATGCGTGCCAGGGTTTGTTTAACGTCGAGTTCAAGCTCTGACGACCTGTACCTATAACGTACGGCAGTCGCGCTGAACAAGCCACTTGTAAATCAAGCCAAAGCGGCGCGTGGTCTTCTCAGCAGGAAGACGACAAGATCGGCACCGAACGGCACAATATTCTACACACAATAAGAATGGGAAGAGATTGGCTTGGTTATGCCGAAAAACCGGGAGTTGATCGGATTAGGAAGACTGGCCTGTGGGGATTCAGCAGCAACCAAACCACAATTGCTCGCCTGCTACTTTTGCCAGTGTCTCGCCGGGCCGGAGCTCCCCTAGCATGTAGATTGCCTCCAATGGAAGATTGGCTTGTCTCTTACCGGAAAGAATGGCTGCGTCCCGATGTGATCGCCGGTTTGACCACTGCTGCAGTGGTCATTCCCAAAGCGATGGCGTATGCAACGATCGCCGGACTGCCGGTGCAGGTGGGACTATACACGGCTTTTCTGCCGATGGTGATCTATGCGGTGCTAGGCACTTCGCGCGTACTCAGCGTAAGCACGACTACTACGCTCGCGATATTGACCGCCGCCGAGCTGGGCGAGGCAGTGCCGGGAGGAGATCCAGCATCGCTATTGAGTGCCTTGACCATGCTGACGCTGTTGGTGGGATTGATGCTTGTACTCGCTTCGATCCTGCGACTGGGCTTCGTTGCCAATTTTATCTCCGAACCGGTTTTGATTGGTTTCAAGGCAGGCATTGGCCTCGTCATCATTCTGGATCAGGTCCCTAAACTTCTCGGCATTCATTTCGTAAAGGGTTCGTTCATCCAGAACCTGCTTGCTACGGTCCACGGCCTTCCCGGGACTTCGCTAACAACACTAGCCGTAGGAGTCTCCATGATTGCTCTCTTGGTCGCAATCGAGCGACTCATGCCGAAAGCTCCAGCTCCACTAATCGCAGTGGCGGCGGGCATTATCGGGGCTTACCTCCTGAACTTGCATGCACACGGAGTTGAATTGGTTGGCCACATTGCGCAAGGCTTGCCGAGGTTTACTGCTCCGGCCTTCTCGCTCGCGGCTCGACTCTGGCCCGGCGCCTTGGGCATCGCGCTCATGAGCTTTACTGAAACAATCGCAGCCGGGCGTGCTTTTGTGCGCAACGATGAACCCTCGCTGCAAACCAACAGGGAGTTACTGGCGACCGGATTAGCAAATGCCGGCGGCGCGCTTCTCGGCGCGATGCCCGGTGGCGGTGGTACCAGCCAGACAGCGGTGAATCGTTTGGCCGGAGCACGCACACAACTGGCAGAAATCGTAACAGCGGCTATGACCCTGGTGACGATGATTCTGCTGGCGCCGCTCATTGCTTTGATGCCGCAAGCCACACTTGCCGCGGTGGTCATTGTCTACTCTATCGGACTCATACGGCCGGTCGATTTCCGTGAGATTCTCAGTGTACGTCGAACAGAGTTCAGGTGGGCTCTTATCGCATTTGCCGGTGTGGCGCTTGTGGGAACACTGCAGGGGATCATCGTGGCCATCATTGTCTCCCTCGTAGCACTCGCTTACCAGGTGGCTGATCCGCCGGTGTACGTCCTCGCCCGCAAGCCGGGCACGAATGTGTTCCGGCCCCGATCAAAGGAACATCCCGAAGATGAGACATTTCCCGGGTTGTTACTGCTGAGATTAGAGGGCCGGGTTTTCTTCGCCAATGCTGGACAAATCGCGCTGAAAATAAAACTCTTGATTGAGGAAGCGCAGCCCAAGGTCGTTGCCTTTGATCTCAGTCCTGTTTTCGATCTCGAGTACACAGCCCTCAAGATGTTGACCGACGGCGAGAAGCGACAGCGTGAGCGTGGAATCACACTTTGGCTGGTTGCGATGAATCCAAGTGTGCTTGGCGTGGTGCAGAGATCGCAGTTGGGTGCAGCACTCGGACGCGACGCCATGCACTTCAATCTAGAGATTGCGGTTGCCAAACATTTGGGTACAGCCGCGCGTTCAGGTGCAGGCGCGATAGCCCCAGAGTAAACGTCGCTCCTGGTGCCGCAGGATAAGAGCGATCAAACTGTTGTGATAGGCGTGGCTATTGCAGAAGTGCGTGATCGGAATGTACTTTTGGCTCCGATTATCGCTGCCATCGAGTTTTTCCTGTCACCTCAGCTAAGTGGCAGCTTCTTGGGCGGGCGATGTCGATACGGTTACCAGAAGTGCCGAATCTCCGAAGCTATTTCCGCACACCGTCCTTCTGGACCAGAGTTCAGTGCCTCGAACAACCGAACAAACTCTGCTTGCACGACGCGGAGGACATTTCTGGCAGATTCCCAGTCTCGTAGTCGGAGCAGCGTGGTACCTGCCTCAGGTTCGTATTCATCTTCATCGCCATTCTCGTTCTCAAACTCTCAAACGCGATTCCAATCGGGTCGTGCCGAAAGAGGAGCGCCGCCACAGAATCCAACAACTATCCATATTCGACTTTTAGTGGGCGGCGTTCCTTCAGAATCTCTTCGCGTGTTCTGAACATACAGTGGTTCGGTGATGAAACGAACACAGGCATGTGTGTAGACGTGCGTTTTAGCACCCCCCGGCACTGTTACAAGTGACAGTTTATTCCCCCCAAAGGAAGTACCTACCTTGAGCTAATGAAGGTGGGGAGGCAGTCCGCACGCGCCGGTTCGGCAATTCAAGCCGGCCTTCCGATGGAAGGGCTTTGCTGCAGCCATCGAGTAACGGTGCCAAGCTTCGGACGTTGGACGAGGAACGCCAGAAGCGCACAACAGTAAGTGCAAAAACCCGAGAGGAGGCGCGCGCATGCAGGTGATGTCAGTCAATCTTGGCAAAATTCGAGAGATGTCATGGAAAGGCAGGACTTTCAACACCGCGATTTTCAAGGAGGCGGTGCTCGGGAAAGTGCCGGTCGGCCTTCCTGGTCTGGTTGGCGACGAACATGCCAACTCCGAAAATCACGGTGGCAGACTCAAGGCGCTCTTTGCGTACCCCTACGAACACTACACCGAATTTTGGCACTCTGTGCTCGCAAATTCGTCCTTGCCCTATGGTAGCTTCGGCGAGAATGTGACCACGCAAGACTGGTTGGACGACCGTGTCTATGTCGGCGAGAAGTATCGGATCGGAACCGCAGTGGTGATGGTCACGATTCCTCGGAAGCCTTGCTACAAGCTTAACGCACGGCTTGGTCGCGACGATGTCTTGCCGAAATATCTGGAGAGCA
The DNA here is from genome assembly GCA_963836945.1 of uncultured Acidobacteriota bacterium. Lineage (GTDB taxonomy): Bacteria > Acidobacteriota > Terriglobia > Terriglobales > Acidobacteriaceae > Sulfotelmatobacter. The sequence continues at coordinate 249,512 of CAWILL010000005.1, read as the reverse complement.
AGCGCACAGGGTTCTACCTTGCTGTCATCGAAGAGGGTGACATCGGGGCAGGCGCCGCCATTAACTTGCTTGAGAGCCATAGGCTGCGTGTGACCCCAAGGGACATCGTTAACCTCTACCTCGGTCATTGCCTTGACCGCGAATTGTTGGAACGGGTGGTGAAACTGGAGTTTGTGACCGATCGTATGCGCGAGAGCCTCATCCAGAGGTTTGACCGTTTTGCTCGTCACAGCGAAGAAGAAAGTGGAGAGTTCTGAAGCAGCACAATAATCGGCGGAAGATCGGGCGTGTCATGCCTCATACCTTCGTCGGCGGTGGGTTATTGCCCCGCGTCTGGATGGGCAAGACGTGAGAGGTCGGCTTGGTTCCCAGGAACTCCCTGGACTCGCTCTTGCGGCTTGAAACATGCCCACTCACGAGAATATTCTTCCTGGTTGCATTCGCGCGAAGCGCAACTAATCGCTTCGTGCGAGCACCTAGGGAAAATTCTGTTGAAGTACCCGGTGCTCATCGCGAGTTTCCTTCTCACCTCGGTTGTGGCCTTCGCACAAACGGAAGGCGCCCGTATTTCCGGCAGGGTCACGGACCCGACCGACGCCGTGATCGTCGGTGCCGAATGCAAGATCACCAACATCGAGACCAACGTCTCGACGACCACCTTTACCAACGAGGATGGGATCTACGTCATACCGGACCTGCGTCCGGCCACCTACCGCCTGACCATTCAGAAAGAGGGCTTTCGCACCGTCGTCCAACCCAGCTTGCGGTTATATGTGCAGGATGCGGTCAACGAGAATTTCAAACTCGCCTTAGGCTCCGTGTCAGAAACCTCTACCGTTAACGGCGCAGAACCCGTTTTGGAAACCGTCTCGGCGGCGGTAAGTACCGTTGTGAACGACCAATTCGTGCAAAACATGCCGCTGAACGGCCGCAGCTTCCAGTCGCTCATTGCTCTGGTGCCTGGTGTTACTTTTACCCCGGCCGATCCTGGGCAGATCAGCGTAGACGGACAGCGTACCGACGCTAATTACTTCATGGTCGATGGAGTAAGCGCGAACACCGGCGTCTTGACAGGTGCCTTCCTGGGCAGTACGTCAGCCGGATCGATACCTGGTTGGACGATACAAGGCGGAACGAACGGTTTGGTCTCCGTGGATGCGATGCAGGAGTTCCGCATCCAGACCTCCAGCTATGCGCCCGAGTTCGGGCGTAGCCCCGGCGGGCAGATTTCGATCGTCACCAAGTCCGGCACTAGCCACTGGCATGGCAATGCCTTTGATTATCTGCGCAACGATGTCTTCGATGCTCGCGATTACTTTAACCACGTACCGGCCCCCAAGCCTCCGCTCCGCCAGAATGATTTCGGCGGAACCCTCGGGGGACCCATCTGGAAGAATAAGACGTTCTTCTTCTTCTCCTACGAAGGCCTTCGGCTGTTGCAGCCCCAAACGGCGACCGGCCATTTCTTCATTCCAGCGGCACGCGTCCCGTGTCCCTCGTCAAGCCCAACGCCTCCGCTTTGCGTTTCGCCCGCGTGGCACCCGATCGTGAAGGCGGATCCAATACCCAACGGCCCGGTTGACCCCAATGGCATCACGGCGTTGCTGACCGCCGCTTATTCTCTGCCTACTACTCTCAATGCCACCAGCTTGCGCATCGACCACAACTTGACTAAGAACATCAATCTTTTCGCGCGCTACAACCATGCCCCCTCCAATGGCGTGATTCGTTACTTTGCCCAGGCGACTACCTACCGGGCAAATACTGACACGGCCACCGCGGGTGCCACCATCATCTTCGGCACTAACAACGTCAATGATTTTCGCGCCAACTGGAGCCGCTCGACGGGATCGGGCTATCAGTACAACGACAAGTTCTTTGGGGCGGTTCCGCCTCCGGCTTCCGCGGTCTTCGGGCCATACAGTCCAGCGACCGCGCAGACCATTTGGGAGTACACCGATAGTACAGGAGGTGCCAGGGAAGGCATATTTACGGCCAACGTGCAACGCCAGCTCAACTTTATCGACAACTTCTCGCTGACCGAGGGAACGCACCAGCTCAAGTTCGGAGTCGATTGGAGGCGTCTCACTCCAACTTCGCACTTCGCGGCGAATAGTATCCTAACTTTCGACAATGCGTACTCGGACTTGCAAGCTGGCACGCTTGAGCGTTTTAGCGTCGGCTCTGACACCGGCGTTTCGAATCTTTTGATCAATAACTGCTCGTTATTTGCCCAGGACACCTGGAGGACGACGAACAAGCTGACACTAACCTACGGGCTGCGCTGGGAGGTCAACCCTCCTCCCACGGCAACCGACAGACCGCTCTACTATGTGACGGGGGTTTTCGATACGCGACCGAGTGAAATGGTGTCGACCCCGCTTTACGGCACCGCGCTGGGCAGCTTTGCCCCCCGTTTCGGCGCAGCCTACCTGTTGACGCCACGGACCGTAGTACGCGGCGGTTTCGGACTCTTCTACGATCTGGGTGTTTCCCAGGTGGTTGGAAATGCAGGCGTAGGCGCTTATCCGTGGTACAGGGATACGGGAGGTGTCACTGTACCTTTCAACTGGAGTACCTTGCCTGGGCCTCCGCCATTTCCGAATCCACTGACCCCCCCCAATGGTTCTCAGGCCGATGCTGGTGGCGGCAGTGTGCTGGCGGTCGATCCCAATCTGAGTTTGCCGGTAACCTACCAGTGGAATGTGGCGGTGCAGCGTCAATTGGGCATGAACCAGTCGCTGACGGTTTCTTACGTCGGTGCCAGGGGACGGAACATCCTGAGGGATGACTATATCGCCCCTATGCCTTCCACCTCGCCGTGGGCTACCATCAGCGTGGAGCGGAATGCTGATCGATCCAGTTACAACGCCTTGCAAACTGAATTCCAGCGGCGCATGTCGCATGGGCTCCAGGTGCTAGCCTCCTACACGTTCGCCAAATCGATGGACTCGGCTTCGGCCAGTTACGGTAACAGCATAGGAGCTCAGACCCTGGCGCAACTCTCCAACGCAGCGGACCTGAATTATGGCTACTCCAATTTTGACGTGCGCCATACCTATTCGGCCGCGGTCTCCTACGAGTTGCCGGCGCCGCAATGGGGCAGGGTCGGTAATGCCATACTTACAGGCTGGGCAATAGATTCCATCGTACGTGGCCGTTCGGGATATCCATTCACGGTGCAAGACTACCTGAATCAAATCCTGTTGAACGGCACACTACAAACAACAAGGCCGAGTGTCGTCCCCGGTCAGCCCTTCTGGATTGACAATCCAGCCGCGCCCGGTGGCAGAGTGCTGAATCCCGCTGCCTTTACGGCTCCCACCAACAACCTTCCGGGCAACGAGGTGCGGAATTCACTTCGGGATTTCGACGTCGCGCAGACCGACCTTGCGATACGGCGTCGCTTTAACCTCACTGAACGGGTGAAGCTGGATCTCAGGGCCGAATACTTCAACGTTTTCAACCACCCGATGTTCTCATTCGCGAGTAGTTTTTTCCCCATTGCCTGGGGTTACCCGGGCTTTGGAGTAGCCACCCAAACGCTTGGCACTGCCTTTTCAGGAAATTACGGCAATGGTGGCCAGAGCACACTGTTCACCATGGGCGAGAACCGTTCGGGGCAACTGACGCTCAAGCTCAGCTTCTAGAAGAGTCAATCCGGCCGCCTTCACCACTGCGCCGAATAGCATGTGGGATGATGCCTGAGAAACTCCATTCAGAGCCCTTATGGAATCAGCCAGGTTGATTTGGCGTTGCGGGGGAGCTTTCACCTGACCGAGCGGCTGGAACTGCAACTGCGCGCGGAGTACTTCAACATATTCAATCATCCAATGCTCGGGGGCCCGCTTGCACCAAGTACGTTCTGGGGTTTTTGCGCGGGCAACACTGCGGCCTCATGTGCGAATGGTGAATTACCCGACTTCGGTAGGGTGGATCCTGGAAACACTCTTATTCAGGGCGTGAGCGGTGTTGGCGTCGCCGCTGGCACGGGCCAAAATGCACAGTACGCAGTCGGCGGTCCGCGGTCCGGGCAGTTCGCGTTGAAGTTGATCTTCTAATGGAATGCGGCACGATTGACGATATGTCGAGAACCAGCTAACACATTAACGGACAAGCTGGGAGCCGAATAGCTCCCCGCGTGCCAATTCCTTCGGCTGAAAGTAGCCGCGATACAGTGGCTTCAACACCCCTTGGCACAGGTTGCCCTTGGCGGCCTGTATCTCGCACCAGCGCATTTCGTCGCTAGCCTTCTCACTTTGACAAAACTCAGCACGAAGAAGGCGCGATTACGAGGCCGCAAGCCCACCAAAGGTTATGCGATTCCACAGGGGACGAGGGGTAGCAAGCGGGCCAGCAGAACGAAACTGGCAGAACTCCTAGGTTTTGGCGACCAGGCAACCAACCTGATTCGGTTCTAAGGCGTCGTAGGGTTACTTTTGTTTCATTGTCGACGGGGAGGTACTTGCACAAGCGGTTATCGTCGGCAAGAATTTAGGCATACAGAGCGTAAGGCGCCAGATATGCCACAGGTGACGATCAAGACGGGATTGGCGGGTCCAGACGGTCGCGAAGAGAAACTGTCCGAATATCTGTGTGATTGGCCGGGCTGCCCGAATGTCGCAGAGCATGTGCTGGGATGCGTGAGAGAATTAGGTCTTGCTGTCGCGGTTTGCTCACAGCATGCGACGACAAGTCACACTGCAGATCCTGATTGAAGCCGTCCGTAGGCGTTCGCGGCCTACGGACGGTATCGTTACTCAAGGCTAGGCGTGGCCTACTGCCGGGCCATGGCCAGGTTCAGCCGTTCCTCCGGAGTGATAAAGTGGTCGTGGACGTCCTTGCCCAAGTCGATCTGCACCCAGTTGACCTTCCCATTAAATTCGCTGGTACTGCGGGTGTAGTCTGAGCTGACCGGCGTAGCGGTATCCCGCCCAACATCGGTCGTCTCGTCTGCAGAAAACGCCATCGGCTGGGTGCGTTCAACCCGGCCTTCACCGACCTTCTTGCCGTCGTAGTAAAGGCTAACCTTGCCGCCCTTGGCGAGGCCGCCGCCATCGTAGGCAAACTCCATTCTCACCTGGTGCTTACCCGCCGGAATTGACTGGCTCGCCTCCGTGGTAAAAGTTTGCAGACCGAATAAGTTGTAAGCGAATTTTGCTTTCCCAGCCTTGGCGTAAAGGCTCATGCCACCGAACGCACCGCCCTGGTGAATGATGACGCCTTCCGCTCCTTTCGCTGGTACCTCCACCTCGGCGGTGAGCGAAAACGACTTGTTCTTCATGTTTAACACGCTGCTCTCGGTCAACCTTCCCATCCCGCTAAATAGCAGTTGCGAGTTGCCTTTGACGAGCAAGGGTCGGCCAGCCATGTCATTGTTCAAACGCTCGACTCTGCGGTCGTCAAGCGGCAACACGTTGTACTTGGTCGCCTCGATCAACCACAGCCGCTGCAGTTCGTGCAGCTTCTCCGGCATCTCTTTCGCCAGATCGCGCGCTTGGGTCCAGTCCTTGCTGCCATCGTAGAGTTCCCATACATCGTCGTCGAAGGCGGGCAGCTTCGCGGTCATCGCCCACGGCGTCGAGTGCCGGGTCACGGCGCTCCATCCCTTATGGTAGATTCCCCGATTACAGAACATCTCAAAATACTGTAGATCGTGCCGCTCTGCTGCTTTGGCGTCGTCGAACGAGTAGGCCATGCTGACGCCTTCCATGGGAGCCTGCTGGACGCTGTTGACGATCGTCGGCTCGGGCAGGCCGGTAACTTCCAGCACAGTCGGGGCTACATCGATCACATGGCAGAACTGCGAACGAATCTCGCCTTTCGCCTTAATGCCCTTGGGCCAGTGCACAATCGTCCCATTGCGCGTCCCGCCCCAGTGCGACGCCACCTGCTTAGTCCATTGATAGGGCGTGTCCATGGCGTGCGCCCAGGCCACGGAGTAATGGTTGTATGACTCCGGCCCGCCCATCTTCCCGATCCGTTCCGCCATGAACTCTGGGGTCTCGATGCTAGCCATCCCATTGAGCACAATCATCTCGTTAAACGTGCCATTCGGAGTACCTTCGGCCGAAGCGCCGTTGTCCCCAATGATCACGTAGACCAGGGTGTCGTCGAGAATCTGGAGGTCCTTGAGCGTGTCGATCAGTCGCCCCACATGATGGTCGATGTGCTCCAGGAACCCCGCATACACTTCCATCTGGCGTGCCAGCACCGGCCTCATTTTCGGGTCGACTTCATCCCAGGCTTGAATCTCCTCGGCACGCTTGGTCAACTCGGCATTTTGTGGAACCACGCCCAGCTTCTTCTGCCGGGCCAAACTCTCCTCGCGCAGTTTGTCCCACCCCTGGTCGAACTTGCCCTTGTATTTGTCCGCCCACTCTTTCGGAACCTGGAGCGGCGCATGGCAGGCGCCGGGTGCGAAATAGACGAAGAACGGCTTGTCGGCCATCAGCGCTTTCTGCTGCCGCACCCAGGCAATAGCCCTGTCTGTAACGTCTTCGGTGAAGTGGTATCCTTCCTCTGCCGTCTTCGGCGGTTCCACCGGTGTGGTGCCTTCGTAAATCGAGGGGGCATACTGGTTAGTCTCGCCGCCGAGGAATCCATAGAAATATTCGAATCCTCCTCCGCCCGTCGGCCACTGGTCGAATGGACCCATCGGGCTGGTCTGCCATACCGGCACTTCGTGGCACTTCCCGAACTGCGCTGTCGAGTAACCGTTCAGCTTGAGGGTCATCGGCAGCGGCGCCTTGTTCCTAGGCAAGACGGAGCTGTAGCCGGGTGCGGAAGTGGCGATTTCGGTAATGCCGCCCATCCCAACCGAGTGATGGTTGCGACCGGTGAGCAGCGCTTGGCGCGTCGGCGAGCAAAGCGCAGTAGTGTGGAAACGGTTGAATTTGAGTCCGCCGGAGGCGAGCTTCTCAAAGTTGGGTGTCGCGCACGGTCCGCCGAAGGCGCTGGACGCTCCGAAGCCCACGTCGTCGAGCAGGACGATCAGTACGTTGGGTGCGCCTTTGGGTGGGCGCAGCGGCTCGATCGGCGGAAACTTTGTATTGGGGTCTTTAGCGTCATAGGTGGTGAGGCCGGGCTGCGGCTGGGATGAAATTGGAAGGATGGCTCGCGAATGCGAGTCGGTTCTCTTGGTGTCTGACATTTGGATTTGTTCCTCCTCAAAGTTTTGATTGCTTAAATTCGGGATTCAGGAACTGTCCCGTACCCGGGCGGCTGCCCAGTCCGCACTTTTCTGACCTTCTGCTGCCAGAGCCGGTTGCCACGATTACCGTTCTCAACGAGTCCTTTGTTCCCTGGCCACGGCCATACTTTTGAGGCTCGGGCATGGTTCGGATTTCAGGCACGGATCACTCATACAGGGACGCAGACTGCTTGTACAAACAATCGTCTTGGAGGCCGCCGGCGGCGACAACTGGCAAAAGTGACAGGCGGCCGGTTATGCAGTTGAAACATGCTTCAGCCAGCGTTGTCAGGAACCGTCGCGATCCGGAAACAGGCTTCCGAGGAAGTTAGCCGGATTAGAAACGACAAGTCGCTTGTGGAACGCGATGGATTCTCAATGGTCGGACGAGGGCAAACCGTCAGTAATCCGCCGTGAACGGAGGAACGAAGACAGGCCACCTGAGAATTTGCTGATCAAGTGGTGAAGTCGCGCTGGCTGCGGATCCAATCCGTCAACCGTCAACCATGTGTTTGCTCGGACACTTACCCTTGAACGCCGTCGTTGGCATCTTGCGACTGGAGCAAAGGACACGTCCCAACGCTCGACGTTGGGCGGCGGGATCAATCAAACGAGATTTCAGAGGGGACTTGTCAAGAGATTGACGTGGTTACGTCGGATAGCCGCAGGTCATCCTGCAGCACACAGAGCATTTTGTGCCTTCCATCGACCGTGCGTAGGTAGACCCCCGCGCTCTGGTCCGGCACCAGATCTCTACTTCGGCCGCTACCGGATAGCGGTTTCTTTGAGCGCTAGCCCGGTTCGTCGCTGAAAGGCGTTTCGCTTACCAATCCTCATTGCAAAATCAGGAATTTTAATTTCCTATCCTCCTACTATGCAGGCCTTCCGGTCGGGAGGTTAAAGATCTCGTTGCTCTTACCCGGCCGCACGCAAGGGATCGTATTCCGAGTCAAGGGGCACGCGAGCGTAAATCCTGGTACCACGCCTAGGTTGTGATTCGATTGAAAATGTTCCCTTCACTAGTTTCAGTCGCTCTTCCATGCTGGTGAGTCCAAGTCCTTGGCTCTCCTTCGCCACTTTCAGGTCAAAGCCTGAGCCCGGGTCGCTCACTGCGAGATGAATCTCAGCTGGTGTTCCCCACAATTCCACTGTGATGTGCCGCGCCCCGCTGTGCTTTACCGAGTTCCGAAGGGCTTCTTGCAGCACTCGGAAAAGACAAAGAGAGGTGTCTGGTGACAAAGCGCTTGGCACATCGTGGCTCTTGAAGTCAGTCTTCACGTTCTGCTGTGCTCCGAACTCATGGCACAAGGCTTTCATAGCGGCCGTGATACCCAGATATTTCAGCTTTGAAGAATGCAACTCATGCGACAAGGACTGGATATCGATTGCAATCTGCGAGGTATCTTTTTGCAATTCACCAATACTGCCTCTCGCTTCAACACGCAGATCGGGAATTCGCTTCGGGAGTTGCTCTAGCTCATTGGCCAACAGTGCGAGACGTTGACCGATGTCGTCATGAAGCTCTCTGGCGATTCGGGCGCGCTCTTGCTCCTGAGCCGCAATCAACCTGCGATTCATACTTGAGATGGTCTCTTCCGCCTGCTTGCGCTCGGTCACATCGATGCCAATCCCAATGTAACCGATAAAGGACTGATCCTCATTAAACCTCGGTACGCCAATGTCAAGAATCCATCGATATTCTCCGTCATGGCGTCGGAGCCGATACTCCATTCTGAACTCCTCCCGGCGATCAAACGCTTGCGTGTACGTGTCCATGCATCCCGGCAGATCTCCGGGATGAACCCCCTCCGCCCAGCCGTTTCCACGCTCGAGGTCGATAGATCGTCCAGTGAAGTCCAGCCAAGGCTTGTTAAAGTAGGTGCAATGTTTATCAGCCTCCGCAATCCAGATCAGCACGGGCGCGGTATCTGCCATGAGCCGGAACCGTTTTTCACTTTCGCGAAGGGATTGGTCGGTCTGCTTCTGTTCCTCCGCGAGAGCTGCTAGAACCAAGAAAGGTGTTGCGGCGAAAAACAAGAACAACTGTAGCGACATCACATTACCGAGGGGTTCTGATTTGGTGAAGGGACCGAGTCCGTGAAGCGTACCCCAAATTGACAAGAAGGCAATTGCTATCATTGAGGTGCTGATTCCCATCGATCCGAAGCGCAAAGCAGACCACAAGAGAAACGGCAAGAGCGAATAAAGCAGTACTGGTGCGGTGCCGCCGTTGGGAGTCAGAAAAGTGATATACCCAAGGACAATCAAACCGGTGATCAAAGTTGCTGCTTCGAAATAGACAGCGCGTGACTTCGCTGCCCATTCCCTCCTCGCGCCGACCAAGCTCAAAATTGCAGGCGTTAGAGTAAGAAGAGCCAAGGCCTCGGTGAAAACGCTAATTTTCCAACGGATCCAGTAGTCCGCGCTGAATGCGGTCGTGGCTATGAACGCTGAAGCCAACGGGGCAAGGATTACCGCAAAGAACGAATATTTGGCCAGGGACTTTACATTATTCAGGCGCGGCGGCAGACCGTGAAACGAGTAGGTCACTCCTAAGGCGGCGATAAGAACTTCGAACGTATCCGACAGCACAAGCAGAGCCGTCGAGCGAAGGGTTAAGCCCGCCTGCAAGTCATAGAGAACGAATCCTCCTATGCCTGCGGGGATCAGAACCACCCAGATCTTCCGAGGAACTAACAGCAGCAGCCCCACTAGCAGCGCACAACCAGGCCACAGGGGCCAAACCATATGGGGACGCACCACAAGCGAACCCGCGAGCTTGGCACTGATGAAGGAAATGAAAAAGGTTAGGCACACCAATGCAGCTGTGTGAAGCGGAGAACCGAGATTCGCTGTTCTCCACGATTTGCTGTTTAATATAGAACCCATACGCACCGGTAACTCTTGAGAGAGTTGCAGCCAACCGCCAGCGGTTATATCGGAGGTCGCCCGCCCCCCAAACGAGCGGGAACTAGTTTCCCTCGCTTCAGTCATTGCTTGGTCCATCAAAGCTTCGGCTTCATTCGGTGTCGGCCTGTAAAAGCATCCCTTAAGGCTGAGCTGGTCGGTAGCGCCTGCTACAGGATTCTCACTGTTCAAGCTTCCACAAAGGGCCACTTAATTAGTCATTCTACGCGAAGTACGGAACTCTCTACGCTGCCGCCAAGAGGGACTTGGCCATCATTTGTAGCAGTACGACTTGCGATTAGGGTTAACTTCGTTGCTGGGACCGTGAAATGTGAAGAGCCACAATTCAAGCAGACCACTACCTTTGGGAATGCTGGAACGCCGGGATGATCAATATTCCCACGGCCACCGAAATGGATCATTATCTCGGCAGTGAATTCCGCCAATTTGACGGACTGACATAACGTGCAATGCATGAACCCCGCCCCATTTTAGTTTCCACTCGATTTTTACTTCGGGAAACGACTGTATTGGTGTATGCAAACCCAGTACGGATTTTGTACCAGTCTCGATGAAAAATACATTTCGTCGCGGTTTGGTTGTAGACTTGCCGTGACTCACCTGGGTTTGTGAGCTAGATGCGAGTGTGGTTCTGGATTCTAACGCCTCAAAAGCTCGGTCTACCGAGCCGTTGTCTATGGCGGAGCTACTCCGCCTATCTGACGAGCAACTCATTGCCTGTCTCCAAGAGGGGCAGAGTGACGCTCTCTCCATCCTCTTCGACCGCTACCAGAAACTGGTCTTAAGCATCGCGCTAAAAATCGTCCGCGACCCCGGTGAAGCCGAGGACGTTACGCAGACTGTTTTCCTGGATATTTATCGCGCAGTGGCACAATTCGATCCCAGCAAAGGCAATACTAAGGTGTGGCTGATCCAGTACGCTTACCACCGCGCCATCAACCGCCGGCAGCATCTTCAGGGCCGGGTGTTTTATAAGAGTACAGAATTGGAAGAAGCGGACAGTCTGCCCGTGGAAGCTCACTCGACCTTTGGCATGAGTTCACTGGAAATTAAGGAGTTGGTTCGCAAGAGCATGGCCGCGCTACCCGAGGAGCAGAAGTCTGTAATCGAAATGGCGTCTTATCAAGGCCTTACCATGCGGGAAATTGCCGATCGAACGGGAGATTCATTCCCCAATGTCCGCCATCATTATTATCGCGGGCTTCAGAAGTTGCGTTCCCTGATAATGGGAGGGGAGAAACCGAGTGCCGCGAGAGGAAAGTGTGCCTGAGCAACAACTGAAAGGATTACTTGAGCACGAGCACTTTGAAGAGCTTTGCGCGCTGGCCGCCGGCGGACTCCTGGAAGGTGCGGAGTTTGTTGATGTCCAGACCCATATGACGCAATGCAGCCAATGCCGCACGGACTACCGGGAATTTTCGAGTCTCGTTAGTCGGGATTTGCCTGAATCCCTAGGAACCTTCCCAAAGACACTGGCGGTGATCAGGACTACACCGCTGCCTTATTCGCGGCAGCGCTTCATCCGTCGGGCACGGGCCGAGGGCGTTGTGTTCTCACGCGAAGTTGAAAGCCCCATCCGATCGCGTCCGTGGTACTCCCGCCCCGTTACGCTGCTTGCCCCTGTTGGGGCGCTGGCCGTGCTTGCGGCTAGTTTTGCGGTTTACCATTTCCGCGAGACGCCGGCCACAATCCGGGCGAAGGACACCACCGCGGCGCGGCAGATCGCTGAGCTTAAACGGGAGAACACCGGGCTTACCGCGAGCCTGTCTCGGTTAAACGAGTCAGTCGCTGCGGGCCAACGCGAGATTAGGAATCTGCGTTCACAATTAGCCACCGGAAGCGTGCGACTCAATGGTGCACAGTCGGGCGGAGACTCCCAACGGTCCGCCAACCAGACCGCGCAACTGCTGGAGGAATCTCGCAATCACGAGAAGCTGCTGGCACAAGCACAAGATGAGGCGGCTCGCAGTAGTCAACTACGCATCAACGACGAAGCCGCCATGGTGGAGCAGCAGACTCGAATAACGGAGCTTACCAATAAGCTGCGGATTGCGAGTGCCACGCTCGAACAGGAACGCCAGCTCGCGGCCGCTGGTAACGATGTCCGGGAGCTTATGGCGTCTCGCCAACTCCATGTCATTGACGTCCGCGACGCTGACCCGAATGGTAACTTCAACCAGGCTTTTGGACGCGTTTTTCTGATCGAAGGAAAATCGCTCACTTTTTACGCCTTCGACTTGAATGAAGACAGGGTGGCAAATGCGAAGCGTAGCTTCCAGGTCTGGGTAGTCTCGGAAGCGGAAACGAACTCGGCACGCAGATTGGGCTTGCTGCACGTGGACGCGAAGGCACAAGGGCGCTGGGTGTTGAAAGTGGAGAACCCGGACTTGGTGAAGGCAATCAGTTCAGTATTTGTCACCGTCGAGCCCGCGGCCGGCGGGAAGCAGCCTAGCGGACAAAAGATGCTCTACGCCTATCTGGGAGACGCCAATCACCCGTAGGACGGGCATCCCCTCAAGGCCTCAAGGATGCGGCAACACACAAGCCGCCCGGGGAACCCTCATCAACGGTTCTGTATTCAAAAAGCATGTCATTAGAGCTTCCTGCACGCATTAGGTGGTCCGCGTTCCGCACAGTTCACGATCAAACTGCAGTTCCAGCTTCAATAACCACGAGATGGGAGCTTCGAGCCTCAAGCATTCTCCGCGACAATGCGGCGCCACCCAGCGATACATTCCCAAAATGTTCAGAATCCGCATCTGGTCGTAGGCTGTCCACTTCTTGGTTTCATCGGAGGACCGCAAATAACCCGCAACGCGCGGTGGTCGCGCGGTGGTCGCCTTGCAGCGTCCTCACAGCCTGCCCTATACTTTTGTCGGCTTGAGTTTAAGAAGGTGACATGTCCTCCTGTAGATCATGCGGACTCGAAAATCAGAGAAAATTTGCCGCGGAGATGAGTGTCCACGTTCTCGGAGTGGAAAATGTTGACAAACCCGTGGTTTGGGTGTTCCCCAAGCTTTTGGTCTGCATGCATTGCGGCTTCACGGAACTCACGATTGCAGAAGACGAATTGCACCTGCTAGGGAAAGGTTCTGCCGGGGATCTTGGGCCTGCCGGATAGCCTGGAGAAAACGGCTTCATCCGCTTCGACGAACTCCCGTACCCCATCCGATCGTTAGAGTTGAAGACTCTGTTACAACTAACAGTAGACTCCAGGTGATCCTTCACTAACACTGCAGAGGGAAAATAATGGCAACCTAGGGAAGCCCATCCAGAAGAAGGGTTCATGGTGCCCTCAATCCGAGTGTTGCTTGCGGATGATCACGTGCAATTGCTTGGCGAGCTACGGAAGCAACTAGGCAGAGAGTTCGAAGTTGTCGGGGCGGTGGAAAACGGCGAAGAAGCAGTCCATGCTGCGGTGCGGCTTAGTCCTGACGTATTGGTCCTGGATATTGCGATGCCTGTCATGAATGGTTTTCAGGCCGCCGCTCGTCTGCGAGATCTGAAGTGCAAGACGAAAATCGTAATTCTGACAACGTACGAAGACCACGAGTACATCGACGCAGCATTTTCCGCAGGTGCGAGTGCCTACGTCGCCAAGCGGCATTTCGGAACCGACCTGGTGATGGCTATTCGCCAGGTGGTTTATGGGAACACCTTTGTGTCCCCGTCATTGCTGAGCTAGAGGTCAAGATTTTGCCAAGTGGTCCGCAGGCGAGCGAGAAAAGTTCTCACTTGCCCGGCGCAACCCAGACGTTGTCGGGAGCGGCTATTTCGGAATTTGACACTTCGGTCGTGACATTGACACGCTGAAGCCCACCCCTCCCTTTTGGGGTAGACAGTTAAGGAGAAAGCGTTTCCGAGATACTCGATTCGTTTGTAACGTTGCTCTTCCCAGATTGACCCCTTGGACGTGACGGAACGTAGTTCTTCCTGGATTCTCGCAATCGCGAGGGGAGAGCTCCATGTTGCCTGCTCGTGGTACTGGCTAATCTTGGTCCCAGACTGGATCATTGACAAGCGCTTCCATGCACCGAATTGCCTCTGGTTTCAGTCCCCGACCGGGGTCCACGTGTTATCGGGATCGAACTCGTTCATTGCGGTTGCGATTTCCGTAGATGTCTTCCCCAGATCTTTTTGGAGCAGAACTCCATCCTGGTTGATGATGAATGTCATCACTCCCGAGTTTCCGTATTCAGCCGGATAGGCGACGAAAGCGAATCCGCCGACCATCTTTCCACTGACGACGTAATCCTTCGCACCGCCTGGCGCATGACTGCCTTGCTTTGTGAGCATGCGAAAGTTGTAACCGTGGAAAGGCGCGTGCGAGGTCGAGTTCGAGGTCGGCTTTGTATTGTATCCTTCGTCGGTTGCGAATGCCACGAGTGGTCCGAGCGGGCTTTTGGGTTGGCCTTCGGGCGATTCCCAGTACAAACCATTCTGCTTGCCGGGGTCGCTGATGAACTTCACCGCGTAATGCTCCGCACTTGCGCCATCACGACGCTGGGAGAAATACTCGGCTTGGGCATCTGCCAGCGCGCCGCAAACGTCGATGACTGCCAGTTCATTCCGGCCGATCCGGCGCGCCAGAATTTCATCCTTTCCCGCGACCGTGTCGAAGAACCATTGTCCGCCACTGTCTTTCTTCAGTGGAATGGGAAAGGGAAAATTGTCAGCTCCCACCAGCAGGATTTGGGCACCATCCGGCATCTTGCGGAAGCGGTGCATCTCTCCATAGGCCGCGACGAATGCGTCGACTACGGACTTGTCTTGGGTGGGATCGCCAGAGGAAATAAGCTCCTTCGATTCCGGACCGAGAACGGCCCGAATTGCGTTTTGATCCCCAGATTTTGCCGCCTGGAGCAGCGCATTGCCGGCGTCGTCGGCGGACGGAAATACCTGCGCTGAAGACTTGTCGGACTTGTTGCAGGCGGTGAGCGAAAACAACAGAGCCAGAAACAGCAATTCCGACGTGAGTGCACGTCTGCAGGTTTTGAGCCACATAGGAAAATCTCCCAAAAAATCGATGTCAGATACTCGCTAACAACCCTCAACTCTATGCAACACTGGTGCGCACGCTCGTGGTTTCACCTGCGACTGCGCCCACCGCCGCCGCCGCTGCGTCCACCCCAACCGCCTCCACCACCCGTGCTTGACGAGCCGCGAGCACTTGCCGACTTGGATTCCCAGCCACCTCCGCCGGCTCCCCCGAACGCTGAGGATCCGCTACTCTTTTCTTGTCCTCCCCAGCCTTTGGAAGCGGCAGAACTACTTCCCGAGTAACTTGAGCCGGATTTCGGGGTATTGTTCGAGTTTCCGCTCCACCCACTTCCAGTGTTCTTGTAGGTGTTTCCGTTCGCGGTCGCATATTTATCGCCGTTTGCGGTCTGACCCACCGCAGCGCTGTTGCCATACTTACCCGACGCGCCGTACGCCGAGGCCCCATTTGTGGTGTGCACTTGACCTGTCGTTCCCTGAGAGGTCGTTTGGTGCTGGCCGTATGCGGTATTGCCGTTTTTCGAAACTGTCGAGGCTCCGTAGCTTCCAGAGGCATTCGATCCTTGCACAGTCGAGGCAGAAGCCCCGGTCCTCGGGTTATATGCTTGACCGGCACTCACGCTGCCGTAGCCATTGGAGGCCGTGCCGCCCCGCGCGTAAGTTCCGGTCGATGGGTTGTAGCCCGAACTATAGTGGGCCGCGCCGTTGGGACCCCACGCAGAACCACTCGAACCGTAGTAGCCACCGTGCCAGGCGCTGTTTCCGTAATACGACCCGCCACGGTATACCACCGTGGTGCTGTGCCAGCCACAGTTCCAGCTGCTATAGCCCCAGCCGCAGCAGCTGTTGCTCATCATGGCGCCCACTGCGATTCCGACTCCGAATGCAAGCACAGCAGTCGAGGGGGGTGGAGCGACATAGACATAGCTGGGGTAAACGTAGGGAACGCCGTAAACGACCGCAGGGTTGTACACGGGCACGTATACCACCTGCGGACTTGGGGATTGAATGACGATCGTTTGCGGCGACTGCTGCACGACCACGATCTGTGATCCTGATTTCAGATTGCCGGCTGCTTGCGCTTTGGCGCGCAAGAATTGAATCGCCGACATGACATCCGCCGGTTGCGTGTGGTATGCCTCGCCTAATGTCGAGGTCCAACTGAGATTCTTCGCCATGTTGTCGAGAACGGACGGAAATTGGGTAAGCGCCTTCACACTTGGATCCCACGCTTGCCCATCCACCGCCTGCATTAGCGTCGCACCTGTGAGATTGCTCTGGTGAACCCAGTTAGCAGCGTTAGCAATCTGGTCGGGAAACGTTGCGGCCCCAAGAATCTGGGCTACCAGCGCATCTGGGTACAGCGCGATGGGACCAGTCAGTTGCTGCAACTCTTCCGCAGTCAGGGGAACGCCCTGTCCCGAATATCCGGCCGGCGGCGCTGATTGCTGAGCCATGGCTTCAAACGGTAGCGCTGCAACAACCAGCAGCGAGGACAGAGTCATTGATAGAAGCTGCTTCGCGAACGTCCTGATCATTGTTTTTCTCCATGCAAGCGGCGAACTGGGCGTCGCTGCCGGTTATGGTGAGTTCGGTTCCCGGCAGAGGTGCTTCTGGCTGCTATCGGCAAAAGGAGATCTGCCCCGCCACCATGCTCCGCGTGAGGGTTGATTTTGACAACTGTCAGTTTTGCCAGATGTCGGCTGGCGAGTTTCTGGACTCGGTCTCCCCTCCCTGGCTATTTCAATATCTCCACGCGATACCAGAGGTCGAACCATAGTCGGACTTGGGAAGGTTTTGCGGTGGGCGGCTGTCGAAATTCATAAAGAAGCCGAACGTCCAGTCCAGACGCTTGGCCACTCTCAGTTTCATTGACGTGTTGAGGTCAAAGCGTACGCGTCCCAAGTCGGTCAGGCTGGGATAAACTTGGGCGGTGGTGACAATATCGGTTGCTCGGAAGCGGAAGAAATTCAGCTGAGTTCCCAGAACCGCTTCGGCACTGTCTCCCGTGCGGCCAACCGTCGCCTCCGAAGAATATTGCTCGTGGTTGTAGATCACTCCCCCATAGCCGTTAATGAAAGAGTTGTTGGTGTGACTGAATACATGCCCGACGGCGCCGCCCAAAGTCGTGCGCAAGTTGAGCTGTTGCTCATTGCTTTGCAGAAACTCAGCCAGTCCCATATAGAAGTTTCGCGGCGATCGCAACTGTCGCGTGCCATTCAGTTGCAAATCATTGCGAAGGTTAGAGAGGTTTCCTCCGCCGCTGAAATTGATTTGATAGTTTGCTGCCATCGACCACTTGGTGCGTTGGAAAAGGCTATTTGACTGAAAGGTGAATTGCGTGCGGCTCTGCTGCTTAGAGTAATTGAGGCCTCCGTTCAGATCACCATGCAGGTTCTGCCAGAAGCCGGTGTCTGTACGATCGATCTCGACCACTGCTTTCCCTGAGACCACCTGGCTCGAGGAAGATCCGGTCACCTGTACCTTCATTTCTGCCGGTTCTCCTGCTTCCTTTCCATTTGCTACCTTCTGGAGAGTGCCGGTGTAGCGCTTTCCAGTCTTATCGGCAACCACAAAGTACTCGGCGCTTTCGACCTGGGCGATCTGGGACCAATCGAATCCAACCTCGCCTCGCGCGTACGGGAGCCGGACATACAACAATCCCTTATCAAGCCTCATGATCTCGCACGTGATGCGGTCGCCGTTGTTGAACTGTAGGACGTCTTTTCGCTCGCGTGCAGAGCAAACTGCGGAGAGGAACAGGAGAAGCAGTAGCAATTGGGGAAAACCTTCTCGAAGCGAACTACGATCTGTGTGATGCGTCGATTGCATGTGTTTCACCTATGTCGACCGCGGGGTGGGCTTCCGCAATTTCGCATGACGGAGCTCTCCAGGGCACCCTCTCATCGTTTGTTATCGCGCTCTCTTGCTGGCTGGATGGCGAACTCATCCTGGTTCAGATTGGCGAATTTGAAGAACGTCTTTTTTCGCTCGTGCCGAACTAATGGCCGTCAGACTCAGGAGGCGCAATACCAGCGCGGCCAAGCAACGGAGGGGCGAACTGCCATGAATATCCATGTTTTGGACTTTTCCATTAGAGGGAGTTTTAGAGGGGAATGGGGGGAGCATTACGGGCTTCACAAAAGGTGATTGTCCAGCCTGCAACCATCACGGCCCCGTCGCTAGTCCGCACCATGCCGCACCATGCAGGCGAACCTCCGGCGCTAGTCAGGTGGCACGGTCCATTCTGGAGACGAAGAGGCGCGAAATGCTCTTCCCCGATACGCGAGCCGACAACTCGAGCGGACCGCCAGCACGCTCACAGCACCGAGCTCTTACTTGCCGGCCTTCGGAGGAAAGTCCTTGAGAAGCTTTGCGACTCCCTTGTTCAAGCGATCCTGATTCTTTTGAGGGTCCTTACTCGGGTTCAAAGTCTTGGTCGCAATACCTCGCCATAAAAGTTTTTGCGCCCCCGTGTCGTAGACATCAAAACCCAGGGTGCCAATCTGAATGGTAGAACTGGTAGCGGACGCCATCCCACCACCCCAACGCATCCCTCCCGAACTGTAGGCGTTCCACTGCTGCTGCTGAGTGATCGACAATTGGTAGCCAACATACAGATCAGCCTTCTCATCGTCAGTCTTGGTAAGCGATTTGGAGGCCATTTGGGTATCAACCGCCTGCCTGATCTGTTGGTCCAGAATATTGTCCGGCTTCTCGGCACCTTCGATGTTGACCCACTTGTAGGTCTTGTATTTTGAGAAGTCGGTACCCGGGACGTAATTGGTCTTAATGTCCTGTGCCGCCACGAATCCGCACACGAGCAGGAAAAGACCAACCCGAAACGCGATCCGAACCACTGCGTTGTTCTGTTTGCTAAACATTACATTCTCCTTTACTGTCACTATTTGTCGACCGCGGCCCTCACGTTCTCTTGCGACCGCCTACTTCGCTGCAAATCCGTTCGCTACGGAATCAGGGGAATGGCGGACGACAATTGCACGTTGATGATCAGATTGATTCGGTTATCGACCTGGTAAAATTTTGCGGCTCGTTTCGCCCCAAGGGCTTTCATGAACTTCGGCCAATACTCACCCCGCAACTTCAAGGTCTTGCCCTCGATGTTGTTCATGCGCTGGAACATGTCATTCGCTTTCGCATCGTCCAGGCTGTCGTAGTTCTTCGCGTAGTCTTGGATCAACTGGATACGATCGTCAGCAATCACGTGCTGGTCACGTGCGTAGTCCCGATAGACGGGCCAGAATGTTTTGGATTCCGCATCGGAGAATTGCATCGTGGCAAGAATGATCTCGTTTTTGTCCGCTTGGACATCCGATCGCATCAGTTGGATATCGCTGTCGGTCAGGGGCGCCGCAGGGGCAGTCGAGGTCTGTGCCGGAGCGGCCGCCGTTAACAAAGCAATTGAGGCACAGATAGCGAGTAACATTCGCATAGCATTTCTCCAGTTGGTCTCGAAATCGAATCCATGAAATTTTCCTTCATTTCTAAGTTGCCTCTCGGTTAACTCAGGCTTTTCGGAGCTGATATCCGCAGTTCACAATTCCTTACACAGTCCAGGCCACGCCGGTTTTCACGAGTGGTTGTGTGGCGACTTGACCAAACGGAATATTTCTCCGCCGGAACGCTTGCATCGCGGTCCTCCGCAGACGAGGCCCTTAGAATTAGCGCCCATGTTAGGTTGGCGTGAAGTGCGCAGCTACTGTCAAAAGTACCAGCCATTGCAACAGAGTTCTGCGATTCCGGCGTCAATCCGAAGGACTGGCCGACATCGACCCTGCACATCCGGAAACCGACTGTTACTAATAACAGTTACGTTCTTGTTTTCTTTCTGTTTACCATCTGCACGAGAAGTCGCTTGCGCTCCCCGGGGGCATAACGGTGAGGTGATGATGCCCAGTGGTTCGTTGAAACGTCAACTCTGCTGCGACGGAACGAGATGGGATGAACTGGTTACGCAAAATTGAGCGCCTGTTGTTGTATCGCGCAAAGCTGCTGATTGTTTTTCGAATGGCGGGCCGTCTTCACAAGTCATGGGAATGAGCAGCTGTCGTTTCTGAAGGTCCGTGTCGAACCTTGCGGGATCGCTGTTCGTGCATGCCCAATGCAATGTACCGTTACAGTCACGGTCGCGGTTCTTGCCTTCAGTTCCCTCATGTCTGCTCAAAACGCTATACCCACATTCAAAGCGGAGGCCGCGAGCGCATTTATTTGGGATGAGGACAATCTCTCTGGCGTGGTGTCCTCGAGCATTCAAGACCCCGTAACAGGCACTGCAATCCACAGACTGAGCCATACGGGAATCGAGGTTAGCTCCAGGGCGGGATTCGAGAGAATCGGCATGGGGACAGCGGGCGAGTTCCTGATTTTCACGACAACCATTGTGAATAATACGGCTTCTGGGCTCTCCATCCGGGAGGGTGCAGTCGGTGTTGATGGACACTTGGCTCTCCCGCTTTCGATCGTTCTGACGAAGAAAGGCCTCGCCAAGAAAGAGTGCATTGAGGCGTGGGAGCTGGCAAAGTTGCATTGTTTTTCGAGCGGATTCTTTCCTGACCAGAGTTTCTTTTCATCACATTCTTCGTCTGAAGCCTTCACCGTGACGCCCAATTCAGCATTGACCGTTTCATTTGTCACTAAGGACCCCCGCAACTATTCCCTTTTGTGCTCTGTCGAGGGGTGCTACCCCAAAGGAACAATGCGGTTCTCGATCACGATCAACACAACGGATTTTGTGTTTATCTGGACGGGTCGTGCCCTGGCATATTGCGGCAGATAGAAGCTGTTCTTCGGATCCGACAACGAGGCATCGGTCCACTCATTTCAAGAGTTTCAACTAGAAATAAAAGCTGAGGACGAGGCCAATTCCGTGTGTCTGCTGGTTGGATGATTTGGAAGTGTCGTTCATGTGCTCGTAGTAGGCCTCGATTTCCGCCCGTTTGCGGATGGGAAAGATGAATCCAATGTTCTCGGCGGTCCGGCGCCACTTTCCGGCGGTGCTGACGTAGTAGGCTTCGCCACGGACATAGGGCGTGAAATGATCGGAGTAAATACCAGAAGGTTCTCTCCACTACCAGCCGGTTGCGGTAACGCCAGGAGAAATCTCCGTTAATCCACCGCAGGTCGGCCTGGTTCCGGTCGGCGACCAGAATGCCCGCATTAAGGGGACAGCGTGGCGTCCCTTCCAGCACTAGTCGACTCTCGGACGGTTTGTCGCCATTCGGAAGACGGGTCATATCCAATGCGGAGGGTCAGAGGCCGGGACTTGGATTCATCAAGTTGAAAAATGGCGAATCTCTTCAGCTTGAAAAGAGGCTTCGTAAACAGGTCGAAGTTGGCTCCGAACTGGGAACCTATGGTGTTACCCGCCTCTTGCGTAGTGGATGCGTTAAACATAAGCCGGACCGTGGGGTTAAGTTTTTTTTATATAGGTGTCGAGCTCGGGCCAGAACTGTGCGATCTGCCGAGATCTTGCGGGCAAGGCGGCGATCAGAACGAGCAGAACCGCACCCTGTTGAATAGGAATTTGGGGCGGGACCAACTGCGCAAGTTTTTTCACCGCCTACCGCGCTCCCCATGACTGCACAATGGGTGCCATAGGTCTTTCTCTTTCATTGCTGGACTCGCGGCGCGTACCTGTAATTTTCAACGTCGTTAAACTCACTGTCCGTTATCTCGGCTCAAGCTTGCCTTGCTCCTGCGCCAGTTTGTAGGCGACGTAGTACTTGTAAATGTTGCCGACGTATAGAACCGTCTCTTGACCAATGTCCTTCCCGGCAATAAGTTCCACGTTCCCGAACCAAGTATTGGGGTCAAGGCCGGTCTCGGCCGCTTTCTTGCGGAGCCTCTGAATGCGGTTTGGTCCAGCGTTGTAACTGGCAAATACGAACAGTGTTCGATTCATGGGTTCTAACTTCGGGTCATTAAAATAGGTATCCGCAATGTTGCGCAGCATCTTGACTCCCGCGTGGACATTACCATCGGCGTTGGCCACGTCAGAAATGTTGATGGGTTTGGCTGCAGCGTATTTCGGGATAACCTGCATTATGCCTATTGCGCCGCTCGGGTTCCTCGCACTCTGATTCAGTTCGGACTCCTGGAAGGCCTGCGCTGCAACCATCAAGAAATCAAAGTCATATTCCGCGGCGTATTTTTTAAAGAGCTTGCCGATAGCAGCGTACTTTTGCATCTCCTCCTTGGACGTCGAGTTCTTGACCCACTTGGTGTTCTGGAGATAGCGCTTCAGTATCGTGTTTCCAAACGACGTTCCGGCAGCATGGCCCTCGACAAACTCATCTACCAGTTGCTTCAGTTGGGGGTTGTTCTTGCGCATCACCCATGCCAACTTCTGTTTGCTGGCGATCACCAGGTCCGGGTGTGGCTTGAGGCTCGGCAACACCTGAGACCATAGGTTGGCACGCATCGTAGTGGTGACCGTGGCAGGGATCAATCCGCCCCCCACCATTTGAATCAAATCATCGTCTCCCAGGTTCCGGTCGGCGGCTTCGATCACGATGGGCGTCTTTCCGGATTTTTGCAGGGACTCGTTTACCTTCTGCAAGTTCTCAAAATAGACGGTGAGCGGATTGACGAAGACTTGCTTTCCGCCAAGACCTTCGAGTGTAGAGACCGCAGCATATTCAGGTCCGGTTACGATAATCTGGGTCGCGTCGTTCAGAAGCGGCGTCGAGAATGCAACTCTCTTCTCGCGATCGGACGTGATGGTGACTCCGTTAGCAACGAGATCTCCCACACCCTCGGTCAGATACGCCTCAACCTGGTCGGCGCGTACAGGGATGGAGACGACTTGCAACCCCAGTGTGCCAGTCTTCAGTTTCTTGTTCGTAAACTTCTGGAACTCCTGCAAGGTCTCTTACAGGGCACCTTTGGGATGCCCGTTCTGATAGAAAAAGCCGATCGGGTTGAGTATGACCAGCGCGCGAATGTTGCGCCTCTTTACCATGTCATCGAGATCGCTGGTGTGACGCTCCAAGTTGGCGGGCAACGTCAGAGTTGCAGAATGGGGCTGAGCCGCAATTGCTTTCGCCTCCTCCTTCATAGCGGGTGAAGGACCTTTTTCGCTGTTGCAGGCAATCAGGAACAGGGGCGCCAACAAGCAGAGGCCTAGCGAGCGCGCACGCCGAGACGAAATGAAATCCAACATTCTCCCCCCGCTGCCTATTTCATCGCCGTAAATGATGCACAGAGAGCAGCACACACCTTTCTTACTGCACTACGGGTGTGAATGAGCAACAACTGTCAGTTGTGACAGGCCGTGTCGGCAGAACTGAGAAAAGCGGGATGAAGCGGAAAACACCAAAGACGTGGGCTAGAATGCCTCGCCAACACCCATGCTCCAGGTCCAACTGTTCCGGCCCCGGGCAAAGTCGGTACGAAGATTGACATGGTACTTGCTGCTAAGTTCATACCTCGGTCCTCCGCCTATGGCGGGCAGGACCTGATTGACTCTGAAGATGTGGCTCCCGCCGGGGAATACTTCGCCGACGCCGACGAATCCGGCCGCGCCAAAGTTCTTCGGCAGAGACAGGCGATACTCCAATTGGGTGGCGAACATGTGGCGATCAATAAACTGACCGGCCGCATATCCCCGCAGTTCGTTGTTCGTCCCATAAATGCAATTCCCGTAAAAGGGGGGACTGCCTCCTGTATCACAGACAGCCAGATCGTAGGCAAGGACTTGAATCTTGTCCAAACTCCAGTATTTGTTGAAGCGGAATTGGTAGGATTGATACGAATACTTGCTGCCTAGCGCCTTGGCGTAGAAGTTGGACGTGAATTCCAGCTTTGTTCCAGCGGTTGGGTAAAAGTGGTTCGGTCGCGTGTCGCGGACCACGCGGATACCAAGGGCCGTCAAATTTGAATGGAGCCCGACGTCTGGCGGAATAGGCGGAAGATTCCCTCCATTGTTGGGCCGCACAGTAACAAACGAGGTCCCCTCCCAGAATCGCGGACCGACGAAAATCTTCCACCAGACGCGACGCAACACCTCACCGAAGTAGACCTTGCCTGATTGTTCGAGTGGGAGTTTGAGTCCTTGCAGGGCAGCGATGGTGCCGATGCCATACAGGTTGTAGTTCAAATTGCCCTTACCGTAACCGAAGGTGACTTCGTAGCTGTTGCGTTTCAAAAACAACTGCCCACCCAGAGCGAAACCGCGACTCCCATTGTTTGTGATAATGCCTAATCCTCCAATGGTCGAAGGAGGCGATTCCTTGTCGTTCTTGCTGAAGGGGAAAATGTAGCCAACAATCGGGATGAGTCCGTTTCCAATGGCCGGACTCACAATTGGAAGAGGAGCCACGAGAATGGAGCCGCGACCAGGGAGCTTTTTTTTCTTGGTTTTTTCCGTATTTTTTTCAGGTGTTGCAGATGCCGGGGACTGACTGCTCCCTCCGCTCTCTTGCGTCTTGGCCGATTCCGTCTTTCCTTCGGTGCGAGTATTTGCCGTTTCGAGTTGTCCCGTCACCTGGCCGGAAGATGCTGGAACAAAGAAAAAACCACTGAGGAAGACGATTAAGATGAGAACCCCACTCAAGGTCCGCCACATTGGGTCGGGTACACGCAATTCACGATGGGAAATCATGCGAGTGTGCCCATCTGACAGGACGAATCTCCACAAGGCCGAAATAAGCAGGTTCTTCAGACTGTTGGCGCGACGGCTGTCCAGACGGGTCCAAACTTCCATGCCGGCTTTCGTTTGGCGAACTGGAGGTCAGAGCTGTACTGGTACGTTTTATCACCAGTCGTTTCTTGCCGGTGGAGGGACACAGATCGAGTGGGACATTAAACAGCGGTGTACTTGCCGCCGCTTCATGCCGTAAATGCCTTCGCCTGCAGGGAAGAAAGCCAGATTCGGAGAGGTCTCGCGTCATGGCAAGACCTCTACCGGATCACGTACTCAGTCCTCAGTTTCCGAGCTTGGTGCGGACCACTTTCACGCCAAATGCGGAAGCAAGTGACAACAAGCCCAAGAAGCCAATCAAGGGCAACGGGCTTCCCGTCTTGGGTAGTGCTGCCGGTGCGGTCTCAGCGACGGTTTCGACCGGCGGTGCTACCCTTACAAAGACTATGACTGGAAGATCGGCCGGCGGCGCCGGCGGTGGCGGAGGCATCGTGCCAGTCAGTTTCCGCTGTTGCTCAACCACCGTTATCGGTTCTTCAACTACCTTGGTCGCCGAAATCTTCATTCCCTTTTTCAAGCCCCAGGCATCCACCATTTGTCCATCAACATTGAACTTCTGGTTGTTGGGAATCTTGAACTGCTGGTTGGTGCCGTCTTCCAAGGTCAGAATGACGGAACTGGGTGGGGTCACATGCCATACTTTTCCCGTAACACTCTTCACCGTGGTAATCGTCTTTGGAGTGGTAGTGGTGGCGATCGTTCTCTGGACCTTCATGCCCACCTGCACATCATGGATGCCAAGTTCCTTGCCATCGACCGTAATTCTGGCACTATCGGGCACGTTATCAAAATGGCGAAGGGAACCGTCTTCCATCTTGATGACGACGTTGTTGCCGTCGAGGTAAACAATTTCGCCTTTCTCGACCTTGGTGACCACTGAGGCCTTGTCGGCGCTTGTAGTCGTTGTTGTCTGCACCTGTGCTGTCATGCAAAGGGCTGTGGCCAGACAAAGCACCGCGACCGCAAGCACTAGCGACCATTTTGTTCGAGCTGTTCTTGAGTTCATTGCGTTTTCTCCTTAGATTTGTGTCCTGAACCGCGGATTTCTGAATTCTGTGCGAACCATAGCAAGCGTTCCTCATCACCGGTGTAGCTTGATCTTCAGTGATCGACGAACGAGTCGCTATCGTGCAGGCTCTCAAAGCGAGCCGACTTTGAGTCAACGGGGGTGAGTCTAGGTTGGATGGCACACTTCGCCTACTGACAAAAGTGACAGGTCTAGCACACTTGTTTTGCCATGCCCCGGCCGATTACAGGCTGCAGCGAGATGCCTCCTCGATTGGATACTGTACGGCGTCCCGCACACAAGACCTGTCACAAAAGGGGGAGATTCGGGGCTGGCGGAACCGGGGTGGATGGCCGCCAAAGATTGCGCTCTAGGGCCTTCTCTTGCGAGGAGCCTATTCGGATTCAGCGCGTTAGCGACGGGCGAGCTTCTGCGTAGGGCAGTCAGGGTTTCACGCTGAGGCACGTAAAGCGGCAGCCTTGTTGCAAGCGGGTGTAATCCGGTGTGAGTTCAACGACAAGACCCGTCATCCTGAAACTGACCACTGGCGGCCATGGACGACAGAAAGTGGGTACAGTTCAGGATTTGCTGGAACAAGGGATCATTCTTCAAAGTGTCCGCGGAGATATAGTTCAGGTTTTTGCGGGCCGCGAGAACTTTATCGCTCAGTTTTTGCGTCTTGTCGAGCACCTTGCTGACCAACTGATACGCATTTTGATCTGAACCGGTTGACGCCGCTGCCGACGTCAATGCGTGACTCGCAACAGCCTGGCCTCGGAAACGCGCGACGATATCATCCGTCAACGGAAATCCATTCTGAACAGCGTTAATCAGCGTACTGCGCCATTCTCGGATCACCGTCATTTCTTCGATGCCTGCCTTCATGAACTCTTTCGAGAATCCCGGATTTGCAGCGGCCTCCGGGGGAGCCGCCGGCGAGTCCCCAGCGGAATCGGGAAGAGTCAAGATGATTTGGTTTCCGCCGAACTTGAGTGTGCCATTGGCGAGACGTGCGAGGGCTTCGATGTCCACGTAGGACCTGCCGTTTATCTGGACAACCGGCACTTGTCCCGTGTGGCCGCTTATGAGCAATGTCCCGTTCTGTTGGCCAGCCTGCGACAGAACTAGTGCGGACACGCCAAGGAGCGTTATCAGCACCCACCATGCATGAAATAACTTCTCTCGCATCGCATGCACCCCGTCATTTCAACCGAATGCCAAAGCCTGCTTGTAGTCCTTGCATGTGAACGTTGTACAGAAATCCGCCGTTCTTGTAATCCACGAACAGGTAGCGGTAACCAAATAGCATGGAATACTTCTTCTTGAACTCTTTGCCGATCCCCGCGTAGGTCTGGTAAGTCAGTTGTGAGCCGACTCCAAACCCGCCGGCGTCGCCGTTAATGTTGACGAAGAAACCTTTGTTGAGGTTGAGACGGAATCGGGCACCGAACACCGGATCTATCCAGGATTGAGTTTGACCGGCAGTAATCGTAGCTTGTGTGGTGTCAACAGGAAAGAGATCGAGACTGTTGTTCAAATGCCAATAGCGGCCGCCACCGATCGCGTCGATCGATACCAGCGGCAAGTCCACCACGCGGAAATAGACTTGCGGATCCAAAACCAATTCTTTGGCGTTCGCGGTAAAGCCAACGTAGGAGGGGAGGATCGGTGTAGTCTTCTGGTCGGACGAGAGGCTCATGAAAATGAGATCGGTATATACACCGATCCGCTTCCGGCGCACGTCGAGGTTGGTCATCAGCCCGATGTTGAGTTGCTTGATAACGTCGGAGAAACTCACGCTGACCGGAGCTACTTGTCCGGCAACCCCAACATTCCCGCTAAGACCACTGAACCACAGATAGAATGGCTCCCAGTCCACATGCCAGTCGCTCGGTGGGGGATTAGGATTCTTCACCTTCTTTGGGGGAGTATCACCCCACTCAAACTCCAATCCAGCCGTCGGCCCCCTGTGCGTTGATTTCACGGCGATCTGGTCGCTGGTTCCATGAATGCTCAAACGGCTTCCCATTTCGTAGCCGACCCGAACGTTCAAGTGCCGGGTTAGGCCCACACCCACGTCCCCCCGGGCCGTTATAAAGTTTCCATAGCCGAAGAAGGGCATGCCCCTGAGTGATCCCGCAATAGACAGCCGGTTGGAGTCGTGCAGTGGGTACCAGCGAAAAACCGGGCCAACCGCCGGGAGCGGAGCCCAGATCGTCCTGGAAGCGGAGGCCGCTGCTCCTGAACCACCGACTGTCGCCGAACCGCTAAGTTTGCCAAAGGTCCTGATCAAGTTGAAGTCAACTTCGAGTCCCAAAAAACCGTGATCGCGCCGAATGATGTCATACTGGTATCCAGGAGCAATGTTGAGTGTATGTACATCAAGGCTCGCCTGCGCACCAACCGGGACCGTGATGGACCCAAACGTGATGTCCCGCATGGCGGTTACCGTTTTTGACACGTAGTTTGGCGTGATGTTTAACAAGAAGTGATGCTTGTGGCCAAAGTGCCAGTCCACCTTGCCGGTAAAGGTGGAATTGCTGCCGAATCCGAAATCCTTGTTGATGTTGATATAGCTGCTGTTGGGCTGGTTCAAGCCAAAATAGCCGGATGGGTGGGAGAACCACCAGTCCCCGTCCACTCGCCATTTGTAGTTGTCGAGATCGCCGCCATCCTGGGCGTACCCCGACGCCACCGACGCAATTATGAAGACCGCAACTGCCAGGAAGACTCTCGTTCGCTTGCTCATGTCTCTCTCCATCTCTTGGGAAACCCGAGGACGACTCGGTTCTTCCGGTGGTCACGGCCCGGTACTAGAGAAAATCGACACCATCACCTCGCAGCCCTGGCTACGGGAAAGTTTGTGTACAACTAACAGTGCGAACGTCCACTGACAATCTTGTCTCTTGATGCTCGAGCTCGACTTGACACCGTTAGTCCGCTGGCTCGATGCCAACGACGCATGAACAATGAACCGCTTGGGTGCATCGCCGACAAAGTAAAAGGGATAGCAGGTAACCAGGGTGATTGAAGGCGCAGGCCGTGGTTGCAGGACGCGGACGTCCGACGGGCTGACGATTTCAATCTGGTCCACGATGTAGGTCGCCTTCGCCGTCGTCGTCGTAAGGTCGATCTCGTCGCCCATTGAAATGTCCTTAAGCCCTCGGAAAAAACCGTCTCTGTGACCGGCGATCCCAATGTTGCCGGTTTCTCCTAGCTTGGCCGTTCCGATAATCCGTCCAACCCCCCGGTTCAACGTCAGATCATCTGTTCCGTCAAAGACTGGAACTCGGATTTGCAGCTTGTCGATTTCGAGTACCGCCAAAGGCGCATCCTTCTTAGTGATCAGGCTGTCTCGGTACGCCAGAATGCGCTTCTCCCCCCAAAGACTGAAGTCGATTCCTTGCTCGGCTTTCCACTGACTGGTTACGGGGGCCGGGTGTTGGGCAGCTGCTTGCGCCCTGTCAAACTGCCACAGGGCAAGACGGGATGAAACCGTCCGGTGAAGCAGCGCGGCTGCGCATATCGTCACCAAGACCACCCCAACGGCCAGCAGCAACCGCTCTAGCACTCTCGAACTTTTCTTCCAAAACAATGCGATATTTCCTGCCCTTATTTGTTCTGGTGGTTATTTGCAACGAGAAAACGTTTCACATGCAGCAACTGTCAAGCGGACTGTAGTGGGAGGCCTAGAGGCTCACAACTGTTAATACTGACAGGGTATGTTCCGCCAGTGATGAATTCCCGGCCGAAGGGATGTAGTCCAATCCGAAGTGGACAGCTCTGGAGAACTCAGGTTTTGTCGAAATGAGTAGTGCCAAGAATCACAAGCACATACGAGAGCGACTATGAGCGTGGCGATATCATGTGTTCCTGCATTGCATACTGGACCAATTCGGAGTTTGTCTTTATTCGCAGGCGCTCCATGATCTTGTACTTGTGAAACGCCACAGTCCGGGGTGTCAGCTTGAGGGTATAGGCAACTTCTTTCATGGACCGTCCCTCCGCCAATAACTGAAGGACCTCGCGTTGGCGATTCGTAAGTTTCTCCTGGCCCATGTGCGAGACTCGAGTTTCGAGAAAGAACGCATCCACGTCATTTGTGACCAGAGGAGATACGTACCGCTTGCCCTTAAGCACTTCACGAACAGCGGTTACAAGCTCGGCAGAGGCCGAGGTCTTCAGCAGGTAACCGGAAGCTCCACCTCGGAATGCCTCGGCAGCAATGCCCAGATCAGTGTTCATGGTCAGGTACACAATTCTGATCGCGCGCACCATCTTCTTGATTCGCTTGCCGGCTTCTAATCCATTCAGTAAAGGCATGCCGACATCAAGAATAATTACGTCCGGCTTCAGGTTTGGAACCGCCGCTAGCAGAGCCTGACCGTCAGCAAACGTACCAACCACTTCGAACTCCGGTTCCAGCAGTTTCACGCACGCTTCCGCGACGAGGGTATGATCATCGGCGATGACGACGCGTGGACGCCCAACCGGACTCATTCGTACCCCTTTTCGCACTCGGTTCCGAGCAACCCGCTGTCGGACTGTTGCCAAACGATCAAAGGCCCGGTCTCATTGGTCACTGAATTAATGAGCCCGTTCTGTCATGCAAGAGAAACACACGGAGCAGTGTATGGTTCCGGGGCGAGTCAGTGCTCGTGCTGAATCGTACCCATAATAGTCGCAGCCTGCACACTGTCAATTGTGACAGGCATTCGGTCGAAGTTCCCTTTCGCCGAAAAAGACGAAATCGTTTTGCTGTTTGGATCCGGCCATTACTGTGGAAGATCAGGAGGCTAAGCGCGTTAGCAAATACCGTCAATGTTGACAGTAGGCAGACAGGAGAGGGGTCAGTACTGTGTCCGTTGGAATGATAAACAAAAAGGGCGATATTAGCCGCAGCATTGGTGCTACGTCTGAACGTCTCTCATCTCGTTATTACAACCACGCACGATCCTGTGGAGAATCGAGGCGATCAATTGTCACGCGCGCGTATTCTGCTGGCGGACGACCACAAGGCAATTTTGGATCACGTGAGCGATATGTTGAAGAATGACTATGAAGTCATCGGCAGAGTGGAAGATGGAAATTCTGTTTATTCGGAAGTGAAAAAACTCAAGCCGGACCTCGTAGTCCTCGACATCTCAATGGGACAGTGTAGCGGCATCGAGATTGCTCGGCGGCTTCAAGAGCAAGGCTACACGGGTGAAATCGTATTCCTCACAGTGCATGAAGACCCCGACTTTGTCAGTGCCGCCATCGGGGTGGGTGGCCGAGGTTACGTGATAAAGTCCCGCCTCAACGTCGATCTCAGACCAGCGATGGAAGCTGCACTATTACATCGAGTCTTTGTCTCAACTCTCGAGCGAAACTGAATGTCCTGCGCTCTGAGAATATTGCAAGCAGGTTCAAGAAGGCTAGGTTGTAACCGGGATCACATACTCGAGTGACCTATTCGATAAGGTCACTCTTTAAGTCCGAGCTCAAAACGCAGGAGATGCTATGGAGTATCCCCTCCGAGGACGACTCTTATGGATCTTGCATCCCTCTCGCACCAAAGGTAGCGGTACGCTTCTGCTGGCGGCCCTGCTTCTGGTCGCCGCACCGTCTTTTTGTGCGGCCCCTTCATGGGCCGGAGAGCAGCCCGTCAATCTGTTGACGCCGTTCTATGGAGGTAACGAGAGTCCCGCGCTGGTTAGCGGTGCTGTGTCGCAGAACATGTTTGATTGGCGGCAAATGAAGCGCTGGGGAATCAGCATGGACTAGCTTAGCTAGCTAGCTAGATCCTCGCCGGCAGCACGGTGATCAACCGGGAGTACACAGTCTGGGAGTTGTATAAATGGCGAATTATGGGACTCTTCGGTCTTGTGATCGTCGGAGCGCTGCTGCTGGTTGTTCATTCCTGGGCGAGGGATGCCTCGCTTCCGATCAGACTGTCCGTTTGGCAACCGCTACTCCCATGACGGACTGCGCAGTCCTTAGAATTGAGAAGAAAGCGATGTTGTCCACGCTGCACCGGGAGCACGAGTTGTCTGATCTCTTTGTACGATATGTGGTCGATCGTCACAACCGCACGCAAGCAGACCTGGTTGATCAACTTTTCAATTCCAGCGAGAAACGTCTGGCCCGAGCGCTTTTGATACTGGCCCGTTTCGGAAAAGAAGATAAGCCCGAAACCGTCATCCCACAACTGAGCCAGGAGACTTTGGCGGAGATGGTTGGCACCACCCGCTCCCGAGTGAACTTCTTCATGAACAACAGAAAGCTCGGCTTCGTTCACTACAACGGTGGTTTGCAGGTGCATAGTTCCCTTCTCAGTGTTGTCCTACAGGAATAGAAAAAGCCGGTCCCGGCTTCGGTTATCATTCTTGAAAGCAGACAGCGGGGAGTACTTCGAAAGTGTTCAATTTTGAGCAGACAACATCTTTCTGGTTGCCTAATTTGGATGGCACTGGAGGGCTCGTCATGTGTTGCTTATCATGCGCGTCGGGCAATCAGGCAGAGTTTACCGCTGAGATTAACGTTCACTTCCCCGGCCTCAAGAATCTGGACAGACCCAGCGTCTTCGTGTTCCCGAAGCTCTTAGTCTGTTTGGATTGCGGTTGCTCGCGGTTTACGATCCCGGAAACCGAATTGGCACGGCTGCAAGAGCTCGAGCGACAGCCAAGACATCAACCCGGAACGACAGTCTCGATTATGTCGCACACCAGCCCGGGTCAGTTACGTCGAGTGGGAATGTGAACGTGCAGTTCGGCTAGGTGCTACTGACAAACTTCTTTCCTAGAAGTACAGAGTCAACAGCAGCCAACAGGTCGCTTTCGGCACGCATTTTCACAACGTATGCCAACGCCCCCAGACTGAGAGCTGCTTCTATCACGTCGGCAGAAGACTCCTGACTCAAGAAGATTATCTTGGATTCCGGGGAAAGCTTGCGAATTTGCCGTGCGGCATCGATTCCATTCAGGGTGGGGAGTCCGATGTCAAGCAGTATCAGATCCGGCTTCAGTTCTTCCGCTTTCTGAACCGCCTCCCGTCCATCCGACGCTTCACCGACCACCTGCAATTCTGGCTTTGTTCCCAGTGTCGAGCACACGAATCGTCGAAAGGCTACGAAGTCCTCCACTATGAGGACGCGCACTAGTGGCACTCCCAAGCCCAGCCTTTCCCAGTCGAGTGGCCGGAGCTTCCGGAAGCGACCGAAGGTTCTGTTTCTTTTCCGATGACCGATTCTCTAAGAAGGTTGTCAAAACCCCGAAACCGGATCCGAGGACGACCGGACCGGATGTCGGCTCTTATCGTACCCTGATTCCTGTTTCCTACTAGTGTCATTGTCGCTAATATCGCACACCAATGCCAAACCCTAACAAAACGTCTTGCAATCGGGAAGGAGGGTGCACAGATGCTCTGGCTTTTCCATCCAAATCCGCAGTGCGCTGCGGATGGCGGGAAAGCATCGGAAGTTCAACACCTCCGCCGGGCGACCACAATAGGCAACCGCGGCGTAACGTGCACCTCGCTTACAGTGCTTCGTCCTTCTGCATTTTTGTCACGACAAGGTTAACCAATCCTTTAATCGCCTTGTGCACGTTGGAGGGATTGAATGTGTCGCTGGTACCGGTCCAGACTAGCTGTCCATTGGGCGCGCCATCGACGTAGTAGAGATTGGTTTCAACGCGCACCTTTTTTTCTTTTTGCAGGTAGCCGGGTGAGTAGACCACCGGATACAGTGTCCCGTAGTAGCCGTAGAAGGTGTTGTAGTAAGGATAGGGTGCGAAATACGCTGTGCCCGGAACATAGGTCAAGGTTTCGTCCACCTTGACCAGACGCGAAACCACCACGGCTTCGATCTGTTGCGCCTGAATTTGCTCTTTCAAATAGTTGAGGTCAAGCTGCGTTCCTGCCGGCCTGAGCAGTATGGTATTTCCCGGAACCGCATCATACCCCTTACTTGAGAGTTCCGCCGCCAGTGCGTCTTCAAAATCGGCGCGCACCACAGTCTTATCGCTGAGACCCAACGCCAACACCCGGTGGAATTTCTTCTCAGGGGTGTAGGCGGGGTTCTTCCAGCTCATGATCAGCTTGCTGGACTTGCCGAAAAGTAGAGTGGCTGCCAGAAGAGTGATGATGCTGACCAGAACTCTGCGCGTCAATAGTTTCTGCAATTGGCCTCCTAGTTTATCAAGATAGCTGCCCGGCGGCTTTTGGCAACCTGTAAGTAATGACAGTTCTTCCCGGCACCATTCTTCATCTAGTGTCGAAGGGACCAAACCTGAGCCTTAACCCGCTTGTTGGCGGTTCCGTAACCGAGGCCACCGAGGAGGACAAAAATGAGAAATGGCCGGCGCTTGCTCTTGGCTTTCATCGTCTTGGTTTTTGCAACGTCTGGCTTCGCGCAGAAGGTAAAGATCGGATACGACAAGAGCACTGATTTTTCAAAATATAAGAGCTACACCTGGGCCAAACCTGAGACCCCGGTTACCAGGCCCATTCTCTATGACACTGTGGTCGGCACAATCGATCAAGAACTGACGGCCAAGGGTTTGGAGAGAGTCGAAACTAACGGTGATCTCACGCTGATCGCTGCAGGTGGGATTGAGTATGGAAGCAACCTAGCCAATGGAACACCTATCCTGCCGGTCTATGGCGGGCCACCGCCAGATATTAATGCAACCATGTGGACTGGCGGCAACCCTTCTGCGGTCACCAGCGGCCCGATCGTCGCGCAAGGAACCCTAGTCTTGGAATTTGTTGATCGCAGTGAAAATAAGGTGATCTGGAACGGAAATGTCAGGCAGATCCTTGACCCCGAGAAAAAATCCAAATC
Source organism: uncultured Acidobacteriota bacterium (assembly GCA_963836945.1). Lineage (GTDB taxonomy): Bacteria > Acidobacteriota > Terriglobia > Terriglobales > Acidobacteriaceae > Sulfotelmatobacter. The sequence goes on along the minus strand of CAWILL010000005.1, from coordinate 214,843 downwards.
CATGGATCTCGCGGCGAAGGCGATCGTCAAGTTGCTCAAAGGGTTTCCGCCCAAGGGCTCCAAGAAGTGAAGGGAGGCGGCGGGATCTTCTGTTGATGCAGCGAGTGCACAACTCCTCCCGATCCTGTCAGCTGTCAACATTGCCAGTATCCTCTGAGCTCGACGCACCCCAACATCAGAACCGGATCGATCCTTCGACGAGACACCGGTCTGACTGGCTAGGACTTCAGCTGACGACAACCTCAAGCATTCTTGCGAAGAGCTGCCGCCAACCAAGGCGAGTAGGTGAAATGAATACCGCGAGGAGCTACCCTATGAGAATCACGCGCACCCTTAGCCTGATCGCCATCGCCCTCGTTTCAGCGCTGGCGGTAGCGTTACATGCCGCCGAGACCAAGAAGGAAAAAAGCCAGAAAGAGATCCGCGAAATGGCGCAGGATACTCTTCAGCGCCTCTATAAAGCAGATCCAAGAGCCAAGGCAGTCGTCAGAGACGCTGCCGGATATGCGGTCTTCAGCAATCTGGGCGTCAAGATTCTCGTTGCCGGGTCAGGCAGCGGAAAAGGGTTCGCTGTCGATAACAAGAGCAAGAGCGAGACGTTCATGAAGATGATCGAACTCCAAGCCGGACTCGGAATGGGCGTCAAGAAATTCAGGGTTGTCTTCGTTTTCGACAGCGAAAGGGCGCTCAACAGCTTCGTGAATTCCGGCTGGGAGTTCGGCGGACAAACCACGGCTGCCGCGAAGAACGGAGATAAGGGTGCAGCGATGGCTGGAGCGGTGTCGGTTTCGGACGGCGTCTGGATGTATCAGCTCACCGATAAGGGCTTAGCCCTCGAGATCACTGCCAAGAGCACCAAGTACTACAAAGACGATAGCCTGAATTGAAGCTCGATCATTCCAGAAATCACACGACCTCGCGCCGCTGTCTCATGACTGTCGCAGAGGATTTCCATCGGCCGCGCAATTCACCAATCGAGAGCAGAAGGCGGCCTGACTAGGTCGCCGCAAAGCGACCTAGTTGCAATCCCACGAGAAGCCCAAGCTTTCCCTCACTCTCCTTGCCACCACTTCATCCTCGGAACCTCCGAAATAGCCCTGAGTTCAATCATTACTTCTAGTTCCTGCTGAATCTGGTAGAAGCGAACGAGCCGCCGGGGTGAAAGCGCTGTGGCGAATTGCGAGCGGTATTTTTCATCCAGCTGATTCTTCAGCTTCAGTTGCTCGACCCTTCGGTTCAACAGTTCCTGCGCCTTCGCATCTGTCATCTTGTCGAAATTGTCGGCGTAGTCCATGATCAGGGCAAGGCGGGCATCGAAGAACTTACCGCGCTCGGCCATGTAAGAATCGTAGATCGGCCAAAAGCGCTTGGCTTCCTCAGGGGTGAATGTGACCATCCCTTTGCTGACGTAATCTTTAGCGTTGGCCTTTAAGTCGGTCTTGAGAAGCTGAATATACTGGTCGAGGTCATCTGCAAACGCTGGCATAGCAAACAAAAACGCAAAAACAATCAACAGGAGTTTCTTCATTTTCTTACCTCATTTTGGAATTTTGGGTGAAAGCATCCAGTGGGGTCGGGATTGTATCTTCCTCGCTTCACTTCGTCCTTGCCACCGGCACGTGCCGGTTCGAGGTCGAAAGCAGCTTATTCGACTCGCGCTAGCTGGGGAACTGTCAGAAGATACAGGTCACTGCCTTGCAGTATTGAAGACGCCGAAGAGGAACGAAGCAAACGAACGCCATCAATAAGATTTTGGCTATGCATCCTGGGGCGCGGCCGTGGCTGGGTTTATCCCACTGAAAGGCGACTGCGGCGCGCGATCGCCGTGACAGAAGCGGAACTTTTTTCCGCTCAGGCAGGGACAGGGCGCATAGGGCCCCCCTCTCGCGTCCTCGGCCGCGGTCAACGCCATCACATCGGAGGGCGGCCGGTTCCGCTGAAGAAGTTGGCCCATCGTCTGCATCGCCGGACGCGTGTGTTTGAAGAACAGCTCCAATCCAGCACACAGGTAGTTCTGGCCCGGATCGCCGTCGCTTGAGAGCATGAAGCGATCCTTCGGGCAACCGCCGTTGCAAAGGTGCTTGACCTCACATCGCTGGCACTGCGGGGTGAGCAAGTCGCGCTTGTCATCGCCGAACTTGCGCTGCGCAGCCGAAGCGACGAGTTGCACAAGCGGTGTCTCGTGAATATTGCCCAGCTTGTAGCGCGGTTCGACGAAGTGATCGCAAGAGTAAACATCGCCGTTGTATTCGAGCGCCGGGCCATACCCGCAGGTAGGAGCGTGGATGCACAGCAGATGGCGGCCGAAATATGCCTCGAGCGTCACATCGAATATCTGAACGTAGACTTGGCCCACGTCATGGCGCACCCATTCTTCGAAGATATCCACGAGGAACTGGCCGTATTGTTTGCCGCCGACCGAGCGCTTGGTTACGAGGCTACCGTCTTGCGTGTAGAGCAGGCGCTTGCGGTTGGGCTGGTCGCTCCAGCCCTGGTTAGCGATGTCGATCGTTTGTTCAGTGGCGCGCTCGATAATCGGAATGAACTGCACCCACTTCGCGTCCATCTCATCACGAAAAAAACGATAGACGGAGCGGCCGTGTTTCTCGTTGGCCGCGTTGACCGTACACAGTATGTTGAAGTCGACTCCGTACTTGTGAAGGAGCCTCCAGCCATTCATTACCTTGTCGAAGGTGCCCTTCTTGCTGCGGTCGACTCGGTACTGGTCATGGAGTTCGCGCGGGCCGTCTACGCTCAGGCCGACCAGGAAATTGTGCTCCTTGAAAAACGCGCACCACTCGTCATCGATAAGAATGCCGTTGGTCTGAAAGGTGTGTTGCACGCTCTGCTCGGGCCGCCGGTATTTTTCGACGAGTTCAATCGAGCGCCTGAAGAAGTCGACCTTCATCAAGGTCGGCTCGCCTCCCTGCCATGCCACCGTCACGGTCGGCGTGCGGTGCGACTCCAGCAGCTGGCGGATGTAGGCCTCGAGCGTCTCCTCTGACATCCGATTCTTTTCGTTCGGGTACAGCGCCTCTTTGGACAGAAAGAAGCAATAGGTGCAATCGATATTGCAAGTGGACCCGCTGGGCTTCGCTAGCAGATGGAAGCCGGGGGGTGCGTTAGTCGGCCGAGGATCGTCCGTCATTAGAGGCATACACCTACCTTCTTTCCCGAAGCTCTTTTCCGAAGCCAACATTGGTTGGCAGCCCGAAGTACGCCCGCGCGGCACTCCTGCCCCAGTCAACAAAATGCCTGGCTCGTTTTCGAGAGGAGCCTACTCGACGTTCTCGAGGTCGGGAACTGTCAAAAAATACAGGGGCATGAGTGAGTTTCGGATCCAGAGAAACCCACAGTGCGAAAGCGGCCAACAGGCTTTGCCGAGCGTATGGAACCCTCGCGCGTCGACCTCACCCAAAGAGTTCGGCTGTCAGAACTGACAGTTCCAACTCATCCTCACCCGTGATGCACTGGCGAACGAATGCCACAGAACTGACGGGGCGTGAGCTTTTCATGGCAGGGCCACTTAAATTGCCGAAGGGAACCACAATCGTGCTCTTCAACAACTGTGTTCGCCGGGACCGACTCCACCTGCGCCAGTCGCGATTCTTGGCACTGGTAGTCTTTCTTTTGTTAGCTTTGTCGTTGATTGCGCAAGATACGCCGATTGGCGTGCAGGGAACTGAGGTTGCCACGCAGGACACGCCAGCCGCGGCGACAAATACCGATGCCCTCAGAAAAGCGGCGCAGAATCCCGTAGCCAGTCTCATCAGCGTTCCCATCCAGGAGAACTGGAACTTCGGCATCGGGCCGAACGACCGCATCCAGAATGTGATGAACGTTCAGCCTGTGATTCCGCTTAGCGCGGGAAAGGACTGGAACCTCATCATCCGCTGGATCACCCCGGTCATCTTCCAACCTGCTGGTGCTCAAGGCGGGTTCTACGGCTTCGGAGACATGCAACCCGCATTTTTCTTGTCCCCGAAGAGGGGCAAGTTGATCTGGGGGGTCGGGCCGCAATTGCTTCTGCCCACAGCGACCAAGACGGGCATCCTTGGGCAGGGGAAATTCGGTTTGGGCCCATCCGCCGTCGTCCTCGTACAGCCGGGCAAGTGGACTGTTGGGGCTCTTGTGAATAACGTCTGGTCGGTAGCCGGTCATTCCGACCTCCCCGACGTGAACCAGTTCCTGCTGCAATACTTCATCAACTACAACTTACAGAAAGGCTGGTATCTCACCTGGCAGCCCACCCTCACGGCCAATTGGCAGGCTACCAATGGCGGTCGATGGGTCGTGCCGTTTGGTGGCGGCATCGGAAGAATCATGAAGATCGGATTCCAGCCAGTCAACGTTGGGCTTCAGTTCTACGGCAACGCCGTTCATCCCCCCGGGGCTTCGCCGTGGGGTATGCGGCTACAAATTGCGTTCCTGTTCCCCAAGTTGACGCAGCAACAGCAGAAGATGATGCTGCAGCAAAAGTTGAAGCAGATGGAACAGCAGCCGGGACAGAAGTAGGAAATGCAAATTCCTCCTCCGCCGAGGTACTCTCGATGACAGTTGCCCAAAACGTTCTAAGCTTCCAGTCTGGCACGCCTGGGGTTTGGCGGGCGAACTGGGCTTGGGGATTGCCGTTGATTGTACTGACCGTGGTGATCCACGTTCTGGGGCTCGGGCTCTTGAACGTGAAAGCCATTCAGATATTTGCCCGTCCAAACGCGCGCCACCATCCGCTCTCCGTATTCGTGCTGGTCATGGGCCCCATGACTTTGCTGGCAACCGCCTTGCACGGGGCGGAGGCGGCAATCTGGGCAGTTTCCTATCAGCTTCTCGGCGCCCGAACTGACTACAAGTCGGCGATGCTCTATTCGATGGGCGCAATGACAACCTTCGGGCACCCGGGTGTGTACCTGGAGGATCGCTGGCAGCTCATGGGAGCGATCGAGGCTTTGACCGGATGGCTGGTATTCGGTCTGACCACGGCGTTTCTCTTTGGCATGATTCAAAAGGTCTGGTTGGTAGAGAGCAGGGAGAACACGAACGTTTGAGTAACAATTCGCGACTCGAAACGTCTGTGTTACAAAGATGTTTGGATTACCTAGGAGATCCTCTTGGAAGTCTTGCTATCGAAATTCCAGAAGTTTACAGTCTTAGCACTCGCTGGAATGCTCGTCGTCGTCGTAATGCTCTCCACCGTGCACTTGGGCACGCTGATCGGGCAGAAAATCTGGGAACCACCCCGGTTTCTCATCCCCGTGCAAGGCCTTCTCGAGATTTTCGGATATTTCCTGCTGGTGCTGATCGGGGTAGAACTTCTGGAAACCCTGAGGGCTTATCTGAAGAAGGATGTTATTCACGTACGGGTTGTTCTGGAAGTTGCGTTAATCGCCATGGCACGGAAGGTCATTATTGAAGAACCAAACGTCGTACCCAGCCTAACTCTATTCGGGATCGCGGCCCTGATTCTCGCGTTGGGCATTGCCTATTACTTCGAACGGCAAGGGAAAAACGAATCAGACCACACCCCGTGAATCGTTCGGTGCGTCGGTCTTGTTTCTCTCACACCCATTCTCAACTTAGAACGACTATGAGCACGGCGGAGTAGGCTGCAGCGGAGAACACAAAGAGCCAGAAACGCCCGCCACGTCCTTCAGGTAATTCGACCACAATGGTGTTCATGATGACGCCTCCGCTGACAAACCCTATGATCCTAAGGAGCCACTGTTCCGGAATTGAAGTGACAATTCCAACGGACCAGCCTACCAGGACGGCCAGTGCAAGTATCCAGCGCCAGCGACCTTCATAGAAACCATAGCGCTCTGAAAAAAGCGAATGGTCCACGAGTAGGAAGTGAAACCCCATTGCCAGTGTATAAAGCACCAGGCTGGAAACATTTTTCCAGACATTGTGGATGAGGAGATAGGCAATAAGGCCGCTGTATGCGGCAAAAGCCGCGATTCGGAGGGCGGAGAAGATGCCGTTGGGCTCGCCGTCCTCGGAAGGCGATGTAGCCACCATATACTCTAACCCATAGAAAAGCACAAATCCCAGCATGGCAAACAGGTAGATGGCCTGCTCCGGAAAAACGGCGGCGCCACGGTACGGCCCGTTTGAAAACTTTGTTTGACCTTCAGAGATTTGTGGGAGGAGGTCGAGGAAAACCGTAGAAACAGACACACCAGCGGCGATGGAGACCCATCGCCGGTGGTGTGACGCGGCGCGCAGCTTATGGCCGAAAACGTAGACGCTAGCCAGCACCAACGCCGCTGCTAAGGTGTATTGGTAAGGCACGATAGCTCACTTCTGAATCGACTAAGGTGGGATCTCTGCTTAACTTTTTGAAGATTGTGCCCGCGAGATTCTGTTTTCGCGACTATTTTGAAGGTCGCACGTTGACCGCCTTGATGTATTGATTACCGTAGCTTTCAATTTCATAGTGGCCGCTCTTCTTGTTGAACTTAACCTTGGCGGCAGCCATGATCTGTCCCGTTCCCTCGCCCTTGACGTTCAGCTTGACTTGCAGGTATCCGAAGGGGTAATCCCTAGACCGGCCGCTGTTGTACAACTCAGTAAACGACATGACGCGTGCAGTCACGATGGTGATGATCGTCTCTGTCCCCTGCTGTCGCTTGCGGGCGACCGCAATCTGGTTGCCGACGCTCCCCACCGGATTGACCCGTCCTCTGTCTTCTTTCTCCAGCGTGTTGCGCAAAGCGTCCTGACCTTTTTCCTTGAGCAGTGCGGCGAATTTGTCCACCTCTTCGTCGGTGGTGTAACTGGTGATTCTGAAATCAAACGGGATGGATTTTCCGCCCACCGATCCCCCCGTTCCCACCGCTACTGCGGAATAGGCATCGGGCTGCTTCTTCTCGTCCTGGGCGTAGGCGGCCGGCAGGACAAAAATGCAAACAAACGCCACCAGGGATCCGAACCTTTCATTTCGGTTTTTCATTTCTCATCTCCTATCCCGATTTCAGAATTTTCGCCGCGAAGAAACGCAACGCGATATCCCCTCATGGCCGCTGTACTGGAGTCTCCGCGGTTGCCCGATTCACTGGGAGGAGACACGTAATGCACCACACTGCAAGAACGACGTGTAGAAACACCGCCGGCCGGATGCCAATACCCTTTACCCCCATTCCGAGTCGCGCATAGATGAGGATTGCGACCACGAGGACGTTGTAGAACATCATGGACGTGACGACGCCGGTTGTGGAACGACTGCGGCCGTCCTGGCGTACGCGCCAACAGGCAATTCCTAGAGCGACCAACGCAGCCCCGGCCACTCGACCGACGGCCAACCCCCCCGGCGTATCGAGCGGCACACCCAACAAGATCGATACTGGCAATGCCGGAGATGCCAGCAGCGCCAAACCAACGGTGGCTTCCAGCACGGCCATCAGGGTGAGCAGCGACTTCATGGTGTGTACCTTATTCAGGTTCTTCTTGGGCCCTTGTCACAGTAAGTTAGAACGGTCCGCTTCGCAGCAGAACGCCAACGAATGCAATGACGCCAATCAATATGACAAAGATCGCCACCCCAAAAGAGATGGACCAGATGTGCCCTTTCCCGGCGGCTCCTAGCTGATTGAGGGTGAGGCGATGCTGCGCAGCCGCTGCCATCAAAGCCAAGGTGCCGAGCGCGATCAGCGTCATTGCCAGATTGCGCGGCGCCTGTGGACGTCGCACATTTCCAGCCGCAAGTTCTGCCGGCAGGTATTGGAAAAACTTGTAAATGGTGAAGCCGAAACCGATCATCGAAAGCGCTGTTCGGATCCATGCCATGAGCGTTCTCTCCGAAGCGATGATCGTTCGGTGGAGAGCGAGATCGGTTCGTTCTTCGGCTAAAACTGTCCCCCTGTCTTTTTGGGTTATTTCAGCAACGTTCATGGAAAATTCCTCAGATGGGGGTGTTTGCCGGCCGTATTGACACGGTTTTCTTCGGTCGAGCTATGCGTGTGATCAATCCGCGAAGAATGAGGTAAGGCGCAATCGCAAGGATGAAGGCGACGATCACCACTTCCCCCGGATAGACAAACCGGATCACGATGATCTGGTAAACGATGTCCAGTATTAGAGCGAGAATGAACACCTTGCCGACACTTTTCCACCCGTCCTTTATCATGTCGACGCGTTCGCCGGCATTCGATAAGAGGGACCAGAAATACGGCGGCTTGCCAGCCTTGGCATCTGCCAAACCCGAGCGAACCGCAAAGATCCCCGCCATCACTGGCTGGAGCACCAATCGGAACTTCATTGGACCGCTGACACGGGCGAGCAGTTGACTTCCGACGCGCATCCAAATCTGGTCCATAACAGCGCCTCCAAGCCCTCACGAACCCCGCAGGTAGGGGGCCATTGGACTTCGATCCCTACCAATCAAGCGTTGTGCTCTTAGAAAATCTGGAGCAGTTATAGCGGGGGCAGGAACGGGCAGCAACTGGCAGAACTTACAGTCATTTTTGCGAAGGTGCCGCCGCCAACTTCGATCGGGACAGCTTGGTCTAATCGGCTGTCAGGTTTGACAGTTGCTGGGCCAATCTAGCTCCCCATATTGTGTGCGAGAGACGTGCCTGGAAATGAGCCCCCGAATGGTAGGGAGAATGGCAGTCACGCTGGCAGCGGGGGGGCATGGGCGATCCGGATAGCATCGGCACGATATAGACACTATGTTGAACTTCCCACTCGTAGTCTTTGCGGTTTCTCTTATCGCGCTGTGGTCCGCGGCCTTAGCCGGCGACGTTGTCCGCAAAAAAGTGGGACCTCTCGGAGACGATTTGCGGAATGACTTCGCGGTTGTCCAAACCGCAATCTTGACGTTGTTGGGTCTGCTCATCGGATTCACATTTTCGATGGCCGTTGGCCGATACGATCAACGCAAGAACTACGAAGAGGCAGAGGCAAATGCGATTGGTACGGAGTACGTGCGTGCCGATTTATTACCCGCTAGCGACGCTGCAAAAGTGCAGGAACTGCTGAGGACTTATCTCGATCAGCGTGTGCTTTTCTATAGCACGAGCAATTTACAGCAACGGCGGCAGATCGGCGCCACGACAGCTCAATTGCAGAATGATCTGTGGTCCGCCGTCGAGACACGCGCCGCCGAGCAACCCACACCCCTGATGGCGCTGGCCGTCACGGGCATGAACGATGTGTTGAACTCGCAGGGGTATACTCAGCATGCTTGGTGGTATCGCATCCCGGCTGAGGCTTGGAGTCTTATGGCTGTAATCGCCATTTTCTGCAACCTCATGATCGGGTATGGCGCACGTCGCACGAGTGGCTTGCTGTTGCTGATTGTTCCGCTTGCCGTTTCGATCTCGTTCTTCCTCATCGCCGACATCGATAGCCCGCTCGGCGGCGTGATTCGGGTAAATCCGCAGAACCTCCTAAGCCTTGTTCAGACCCTTCATGCGCACTAGGTGGGACTGTTGTGAAATAAGGAAGTCCATCAAATTAAACAGTGACTCCACACTGGTAGATTTGCCAGTTGCAGTGCAGTGGGCTGATTCTTAGCTTAGCCTGAATACCTCTCGGTGGGACAAGGTTACCGTGGACAACGACGATTCCGCAAACTTGGCCAGTATTTCTAGCCTATCCCTGCCCGGGCCAAGCTGCGAAGAGGTACAACCTCAGCCGGCGCCTGTGATCAGTTGGAAGCAACAGGCGCAACGACTCCACAAAGAAGCTCATGTTTTCTATTTTGTATTTAAGCATCCCCGCACGCGCTGGTACACAAAGTGCGTGGCAGCCTGTAGTGCAGGTTATTTACTCAGCCCGGTTCAGCTAATTCCGAGCTTCATTCCGCTGATCGGATTTCTGGACGACTTTCTGATTCTGTTCTTGGGAGCCAAGGTGGTTCGAAAGCTTACTCCTCGGAACGTGCTGGCGGAATGCGATGAGCTAGCCGACGCTGCCGAGACACGCAGGAAAGAGGAAATCAGATCAACGGCCGCCATTGTCACTTCTGTCGTAATCGCGACAGTATGGATTGGCGGGGCGATCATTGCTAGTGTGCTGATGGCGGCATACTTTCGCCATTAAACGGAGCATGGTCTCCGAGTGCGCGTCCTAACAGGTAACAGCGTGGAGCGAGAGTTCTAAGTTTTTGATGACTCAAAAGAGGCGCGACCCACGACGGCAGAGTACGGCGGCGATCAAGTGATATCCACTAAGGAGGCGATATGCGCATACAGAAGTCCATTCCGCTTGCTGTTCTGACGGCCTTGCTTGGGCTGTCGATCGCGTGCACAAAATCACCAAAGCCAAGCGACGACGTCATTACGCAGGACGTTCAGACCAAGGTTGACGCTGACCCAGACACAAAGGACTCCCAGGTCACCGTGGCAGCCAAGGAGGGGAAGGTTACCCTGACCGGCAAGGTAAAGACGCCGGCTGCGAGGAAGAAAGTGGAACAGATCGCACAAGAAGAGCCGGGAGTGGCTGCCGTGGATGATCAGACGGCAGTCCAGCCCGAGGCCGAACAGGCCGCGCAGCCAGCGGCCCCGCCGGCCGCACCTCCGCCACCTCCTCCACAGCCCATTGTCGTGCCAACCGGAACTACCCTCACCGTCAGAGTGGGGCAGGCGTTGGGTTCCAAGACCAGCCAGACGGGCCAAACTTTTCTCGCCACATTGGCGCAACCGGTGAGTGTGGGAGGAAGGGCGGCGATTCCTGCCCAATCAACGGTCAGTGGCACAGTGCTGAACGCCAAAGCGAAGGGCAAGATCAAGGGCGAAGCAGAACTCTCTATCGCTCTCACGAGCATCACGGTAAGAGGGCACACCTACCAGATCCAGACTGAGCCACTAGACAGCACGAGCAAAGGGAAGGGCAAGAGGACCGCTGCCACGACGGGCGGAGGAGCGGCCGGGGGCGCGTTAATCGGCGGAATAGCAGGCGGCGGTAAAGGAGCAGCTATTGGCGCTCTAGTCGGCGGGGGTGCCGGACTCATCGGAGGAGCAGCGACCGGAAACAAGCAGATTGAAATCCCGGCCGAGTCGGCACTGAGCTTTCAGTTGTCTGCGCCACTGACACTTCCACCGCCTCGTCAGTGACAGTAAAAAGCTCCGACAGCAGAGACTCTCGAAGATGCTTTTCTGCGATCGATGGCGTGTCTCCACTAATTTATTAAGGAGACGGAGATGATGAAATGAACTACACTCGCGCTGCTCTTTGCGCAGTTCTGTTCCTGGGCGGACTTATCGGATCCGCGCAGACGACAGTGATTCGTATTGCCCCACCGCCGCCCGTGCGAGTAGGTGTGGTTGGTGTCGCGCCTGGACCTGGATATGTCTGGATCGGCGGATACCAGCGTTGGACCGGCAGTGGGTATGTCTGGGTAGCTGGACGGTGGGTGCGACCGCCGCGTGCCGGTGTCGTGTGGGTGCAACCCCGGTATGTCCACACCGGAAGCACCTGGGTGTTTCATAAAGGGTACTGGCGCTAGCACATTATTCAAACAACGGTCCTCGGTCGTCCTTTTGTCACGGTCATTGCGGGCCGCGGTAGCAATGTTCTTAGAGAACTCAGACCAGAGCGCGAAAGATCATTCTCAATAGCTCCGACAGAGGCACTTGGGTCAGGATCACAGGGAGCATTGGACCTGCGGCGGCGACGATGACTTCAATGAGCGTCAATCTGTCGATCGGTATTAGTGTTATTCGCCGCACCCTGTCGAGGCTTGAGGCCAGATTGCTCAACGTATTTATTTCTTGGGCGACCAACAAATCCCCTAGGTTCCCTTGCCGCTGGTGCACCCACTTCTCCTGAAATTGCTCGGCATGGAGATGCGCCAGAGAACCGTATTCCACATATCCCACGCGGTAGAGGTGCGTCAATTTGGCCGCAAAAAACCCCAGGGGGCCGACAAAAACCAAGAGAATTACTATGACCCACACCACCAGACCCGTGGCCAATGATTCGTTCGAGAACTCCGAGTGGAGTGCCTGGTACCGCAGGACAGAACCCACTGCTGTCGCGCCAGCGATCACGACCGGTAGGAACGCGCTGGGCGAGTAGCCCAGGAACCCGAGACCTCCACTTCGATCAGGGTCACACGGCACCAATTGCAGTTGCAGTCGGGAAACTCGCCAGAAGAACAAAACGTATAGGAACCATTTCCAAAGTGCCAGCCCAAGCAAAACCATGTAGATGGTCTGTGTCACGAGTTCGAAATACCAGCCAGCTGGCGACGGAGAGATTTTTCCGACTATACGGACCGACCACGGTGCGTCAAACATCAGCTCATTGCCTACAAAGACAATTCCGCCCACACAGCCGAGCGCTATCAATGCCAACTCCGGAAACCAGGCATCCTTTAATTTTTTGATGGTTGTGAGAATCGCCCGAAATCTTGGCAAATCCTCCGGTCTGAGCAGGTCGGCGTCGAAAAAGTGACGGACGATTAAACGAAATCGTTCTTCGATCGTTTTCTGTCCGGCAATCAGCAAGGGAACCGCGATGAATACCCGCGCGAAGACGCGATAATCCTTTAAGAAAGCGATCAGCGACTCGTGCGAGCCGCTCACGGCGGTGAGGACAAGCAAAGGAACCCAGCCAACCAGCGTGGCTATGAAGATTCTCCGGACTGCGTTCCACTGATTCGGCCGTATCAGGTGCGCCACTTCCTGGAAGCGGTAGAACGCGCCCCCACGAATCAAAGACATTGTCTCCAGAGCCTCTGACTCCTGCATTTTGTGCTCGGTTCCTTTCGAGCCCCCTGATGAAATGTGGCTCCCCTTCACTGATCATTTCACTGATAATTCGGCAACCTGCCAAACACTCATACGTGGTTAGCCTTTGGAACGGAACTGTCAAGAGTGACAGCGAAGCCATCGAAGGTCTCTTCACTCTCATCGGCTACAAACCCCTGCAGACTGCCAATTTTGCCAGTTACCATGGGAAACGCCTTGTCGTAGATTTGGGCGCATCCGCTGATTCGTCTGGTCCAGTTTCTGAACGGGATGCGCCCTAAGCGGCCATGTAATCCGACCATGCATAACGAGAACCGAACAAGTTGCGAACATTCGAACCCTGCGCACCCTGATCCGTTTCGCTTTGGGAACCGTTGCCCTCGTCTTGTCTTTGGCGTGTGCCAGCGCCGGGCAATCATCCGAGATCCAGAATCTGGTGACGAGTGGAAAGCTGGAAGGCATGCGCTGGCCGAACTTCAGCGACTATAGAAGCTGGCTCCAGAAGTTCTACGGGCCTGCGGGATACGCTCCTGCATGGATCCAGGGGACGCAACCGGTCCCGCAGGCCTTGGCGCTGATTGATCGTTTCAGGGATGCCGGGAAGAAGGGGCTCGACCCGGAAGATTATGACGCTTCGCGATGGGAGGCGAGAATCCGTGAACTTCAGGGCTCTTCAAATAGTCCGGCGGTGGCGCGTTTCGACGTGGCGCTCTCCGTCTGCACCATGCGCTATGTGTCCGATTTGCGCATTGGACGGATCAATCCCCAGCATTTCAAATTCGGACTGGGCGTGGAACAAAAGAAGTACAACCTAGCCCAGTTTCTGCGGGACCGAATCCTTAGCACCTCGGACCTCCAGGCAGTCTTGGACAACGTGGAACCTCCGTTCGCCGGTTATCGCCGGACTGAGCAGGCGCTGGCGCAGTACATCGAACTGGCACGTACTGACGACGGTGAAAAGCTTCCTGCTATCACTAAGCCAATCGATCCGGGCAATTCCTACGCGGGTGTGCCTCGTCTGGCCCGTTTCATGCGGCTGGTGGGCGATCTCCCGCCGGATGGCACGTTGACCGGAGACGCTCAAACCTACGGTGGGCCGTTGGTGGATGCGGTCAAACGCTTCCAGCGCCGTCACGGCCTCGACGCTGATGGCCGCTTGGGGCCCGCCACCATCAAAGAGCTGAATGTGCCACTCCAGGACCGAGTGCGCCAACTGCAGCTTACATTAGAGCGATGGCGATGGCTGCCAGCGGAGTTTTCCGCGCCGCCGATTATCGTGAACATCCCCGATTTCCAGCTCCGCGCCCTCGATGAAAGCAACAACGTCGCTCTGGACATGCGCGTGGTCGTCGGAAAAGCGATGCGCACACAAACGCCTGTGTTCACTCGCGAGATGAGCTACGTTGTCCTGCGCCCCTACTGGAACGTTCCACCGAGCATTCTCCGCGGCGAGATCGTTCCTGCGATCCAGCGCGACCGCGGCTATATCGCCCGCAAGAACTATGAGGTGACCACGCATGACGGTAAGGTGGTCACGTCAGGAGATATCTCGGACGAAGTATTAGCACAGCTGCGAGCGGGCAAGCTAGCCGTGCGGCAAAGGCCAGGCTCCGCAAATGCGCTGGGATTGGTCAAGCTGATTTTCCCGAACGAACATAATGTCTATCTTCACAGCACGCCCTCTCCGGATCTGTTCTCGCGCTCCCGCCGTGATTTCAGCCATGGCTGCATTCGGGTCGAAAAGCCCGCCGAACTGGCTGCCTGGGCACTGCGCAATAATCCGGGATGGACCACCGAAAAGGTGCAGCAAGGAATGCAAAGCGGAAAAGACAATGTCACGGTGAACCTGATGAAGCGCGTCCCGGTCTTCATTGTCTACGGGACGGCGCTCGCCTACGAGAACGGTGAAGTCCATTTCAGCGACGACATTTACGGACACGACGCCAGGCTGGCGGCGGCGCTGGCCAAGGGTTATCCTTATCCTTAAATCCGGTACCCAACTACCAGCGCCGGACGCGCCCCACGTCGACGTGCACGAAATCCGAAGCTGCGTAATAGCCGACGCCGCCACGGTGCAGCGCCAGGGCCGCATCCCTCAAGCGTGAGGTCGGAATCCCCGGCACTCGAATGTCGATGGCCATCGCCTGCATGTGGAGGCTGTGACGGGCCACACCGTGCCCGTGAGTGCGGAGAAATTCGTTACTCCACGGCGTGCGGTAGCCGCACACGACATCAATTTCCAGATCGGGATTCCCGAGTGCGGCGGTCAAGTCGTGAAGCAGGTCGAATACTCGTGGATCGTACTCATGAACCTCGCCGGTGCGGTGGTCGCGCAGATACAAATTCAGGCGCGACAACGATTCCTCGTTGTAGCCTTTCCCGTTGCGGTAAACGACACTCAATCGCTCTCCAGTATGTGTGTGAAAAAAATGCAGCTGATAAGGACCGTTCGAAACAGGCGGCAGGTTTGGCTCGGTGTCGGCACGGGAAAGTGACCCGCCGACCAAGATCAACATCACTAACAGGAAATGGCAAACACTTTTCGGGGAACAAGGCAAATGCTGTCAACTCCGAGAAATCGGTTAGCCGCTGAGATTGGCGCAGCTCTTAATTGTACCAAGGGATTCCAGTTCCATGGACGAACTTGAGTTTCCTGTCTTTGATCACCACGGGGCGCCAGGGATATGGAAGGCTCAGGCGATCTCTCCATAAGCTGTGCAGTTTTGCCAAAACAACAAAGACGCGCGGAATCCCCTCCTCTTAAGATTAGTAAGAAAACTACTCGCCAGACACGCCCTTGTTAACAAGAAGCCTAAGATCGACCCTGCGGTTTTCGGCTCGTCCGTACTCAGTCTCGTTCGATTCGGCCGGATTCTTCTCCCCCATTGCACCCGGCGCAACAACGTTCTTTACCTCAAGGTGACAATCCTGGAGCAAATAGGCGACCACGGCTTGAGCCCGCTCCTTGCTGAGTTTCTGGTTGTCTTCAAGTCTGCCTGTCGAGTCGGCATACCCTCTCACTTCGATCACCCACCCCATATAGGTGCGCGCCTGTTGTGCAAAGTCTGTGATCGCTTTCTGGGCCTCCTGCGAAAGCGCGGAATCACCGACTCCAAAGTTCACGGTTGCTTCACCCTTTATGTACCAAGTAGCTAAATCGGAGAAGCGCTTCTGAGTTGACTCCGCAACTTCCTGAATGCCTTGTTCGTTGGCCGAGATCCTCTGCTTGGTTGAATCAATCTCCCGTTGATGAGCCGCAATGGCCGCCTCATTAGCCGAGGCTCGCTGCTGGGTGGCTTCGATATTCTGAATGTTCTTGGCCTGTTGTTGCGCAACGGGGTTCAAGCCCGCCTGAATTACTTCAGCTAGCGCCAGATCGTCGCTTTCGAAGGTGATCGCTTTTGCTACGACCCGTTCGTGTTCATCGCCCACTCCTTCGAATGACATTCTGAGTCCCGGGATGAGGACGTCAGAGGATACCTGTGTCTTTCGCACACCGATGACTCCAGCGGGCCGTTGCACTTTTGTATCGCTATTCAACAGCACGGTGAAGGGTCCATCCGCGGTCTTCACCGTCAAGGTGTCTCCCGTGCGGTTGGTGATCACTCCTTTGGATTTGATCTTCTCGCCATTTGCGATGCCGAATGCCGACGCCAAGGCCAACAGCCATACGGCCAGGAAACCAGCAGCAACTCTGACTTGTCTCTTCATTGCTTATCTCCTCTAATAATGCTCGTCGGCTGACGAGCGTTCTTCAGTGCTCATGGCTTTCGCACTTCCCTGCCCAGACACGCGCGTCATCTCCGATGGACGGTCAACACTCGACGCCACCTGGTCTCATTAGACCGAGAGTCATTCGTCCGGTTGAAGACTAGATCTGGACGGAACGGCCAATAACTCTTGCCGAGGCTACTGCCTCCGCAGAACTCTGGGGAACTGTCAGATTTGACAGGACCGGGAGGCTCCACCGTGCCTGCTCTACGCTCCGGTCTGTCACTTCTGACAGTTGTGGGGTACCACAGCCCTTCGTACGATGCGGTGCACTGAGCGTTCGGTTTCGGAACCTTGACGAGTTGTGCTCGTTCACTTCAACTCGGAACTTACGAACACGACGGTTGAAGCGCAGTCGTTGTGACTTTGAAAGTTGACGGAGTTCAGGACTTAGGAGAATCCAAATGAATTGCGGCGTGGCATTGACCGGACGGAAGCAATTTATCAGCGATGCATCTATTCAGATCTGCAAGCGCTTTATAGTATTCGGCGCGGTAATACTCACAATCGCCGTTCCGGCTATCTCCCAGAATAATGAAGTCCAGCAGAAGCTTGCAGCCGCGAAGCAGGCTGCCGCGGAGAACAAGCAGAGGCTTCACCAGTACCAATGGGTGGAAACCACGCAGCTCACTTTGAAGGGAGACGCGAAACCGCCGGTTCAGAACGGTTGCGTGTACGGTCCCGATGGTACGGTCCACAAGACCCTGCTTAGTCCTCCTCCGGAACCACCGAGCGGCGGCAGGATGAAACAGAAGATCGTCGCAAAGAAGAAAGCGGAAATGAAAGATTATATGGAGGATGTGAAATCCCTCCTGAGCATGTACGTACCACCCGACCCCCAGAAAATGCAGGCAGCCTACCAGGCAGGCAAGCTTTCCTTGAACCCTGTACCCGGTGGTGTGGCGAACTTGATCTTCAACGATTATGCCCAGCCCGGCGATAAGATGACGCTCACCTTCAACACAGCCGCAAAGAAAATCGCCGGCTTGAACATCGATACCTACCTTGGTACAGAGAAAGACGCGGTGACGCTGCAGGTGCAGATGGCTACGCTGCCAGATGGCACCAACTACGCTTGGCAAACAGTCCTCAACGCGACCGCCAAGAAGTTGGTGGTAACAACTACAAACTCCAAATACCAGAAGCTTGGCGCGAACTAGCGACCCGAGACCTCAAGAGCACAGAGCAGGCCTTCCCATTGCGGCAGGATGTTGTCGAAAAACTGCCTTTCCCGCCAAGATCAGGGGCGAAACCGACCTGTCACCCAGCAATATTCCTAAAGGGCCGGGATTTCTGTGTGGTCTGTTAGTTTTGCCAGTTATCGTGGCCCATCTTCGCGCATAAGCTACAGGGTCTGGAGAACCCGGTCCATTGAAAGTTGAGAGGAAACCATGATGAACACTAGTGTTACGTACGCACGACAGCAGCTCGGCAAGACCCCCATCGCGGTCAACACTTCTTGCGCTGGGTATCAGCGCACGCTGCTCCTCGCTGCCGTCATCTTGACGGCTGTCGTTCCTGCGATCGCCCAGGCGGGTGGGGGAGCAGGTGCCGAGATACAAGAGAAGCTGGCAGCGGTGAAGCAATCGACGGCGGAAAACCAGCAGAAACTGCACGGGTATCAATGGACGGAGACAACACAACTCGCCCTCAAGGGCGACCCTAAACCTCCCAGCCAGGCAAGCTGCATGTATGGTCCGGACGGGAAGGTGCAAAAGACTCCGCTCACGGCGCCGCCTCCGCCTCCGAGTGGGGGAAGAATGAAGCAGAAAGTGATCGCGAACAAGAAGGAAGAGATGAAGGACTACATGGGACAGGTAAAAGTCCTGCTCGCCAAGTACGTCCCACCCGATCCGCAGAGCATGCAACAAGCATTCCAGGGAGGGAAAGTCTCGTTGGTTCCCAATCCAAGTTCCGGCGTGACGCAGATGGTGTTCAAAGACTATGCCCTGCCCGGAGACCAGATGACACTCTCTTTCGACACAGCAGCGAAAAAAATTTCCACAGTGAAGGTAGACACATACCTGGATGACCCGAAGGATGCGGTCACGCTGGCGGTTCAGTTTGCGAGCCTGCCGGACAGCACGAACTACGTACAGCAAACCGTCCTTGATGCAACTGCCAAGAAACTGGTGGTGACCACAACGAATTCCGATTACAAGGCGATTGGGCACTAATTGCTTCGCGATGTCGCAGCAAATTCGGAATTAAGGGGTCCCTAACATGCCAGGAATTTCGCGCTACGTATGGGCGCCGATGATGTCGCTCTTGTTAGCAATGAGCCTTAGCCCGATACTCGCCGCTAAATCACCGCAATCCAAACCAGCACAGTCCTCAACCGCGTCTTCGCAGGACAAAGCGAAAGCCTGCAACGACGCCGCCGACAAGAAAGGCCTGACAGGCACGGAGCGCAAGACATTCACGGAGAACTGCCTCAATAGAGCAGCAGATTCCAGTTCCGGCAGCAATGTGAGTCAGCAGGACAAGGCAAGTACATGCAACAGCCTCGCGGAGAAGAAAGGCCTGAAGGGCGCGGACCGTAAATCGTATTTGAAGGACTGTATGAAGAAAGCCAACCCGCAATAGTGACACGGCATTCTGTTTCCGAGAGGCCACTACGTGACAGTAATGTCGAACTTGCGGATAGGAAACCTTTTCGGGCTCGGACTGGCGGCGGTTTTGCTGGTATGGCAACTGCAGGAAGTCCGAGCCCAAGAACTTGCGCCACGTGCTTACGTCATCACGCCGATCCATTCCAACGCAGTCGTCCTGACGTACTCTTTCTTCGACGGCAGTATCAATTTCAATGGCGCCCTCCCCGTCAGTGACGCAACGGGGAAATACAGCGTCCCAATCTTCAGCTACTACCATTCCTTCGGCCTCTTTGGCCGCTCGGCCAACATCGTCGCGGCGGTGCCATACGCACTCGGAAACTTTCAGGGAACTCTGGCGGGAGCAGGTCAGAACCTGTACCGCTCCGGCCTTGCGGATTCGGTCTATCGCTTTTCCGTGAACCTTTATGGCGGCCCCGCAATGCCAGTGCAAGAGATCATCAAATGGCATCAGAAAGCTCTGCTCGGCGCCAGTCTGAAGTTGATCGCTCCGACCGGGCAGTACGACCCGACGAAGCTGATTAACTGGGGGACAAACCGCTGGTCCTTCAGACCGGAGCTTGGCTATTCTCAGCGCCTGGGCAATTGGGTTGTCGATGGGTATGCCGGTATATGGTTCTTCACCACGAATCACGACTATTGGTCGCACAATAGCTACTATGCGGGGACGAGATCTCTATCGCAAAAGCCCATTGGTGCCTTCGAGACGCATCTCAGTTACGACTTTAAGCCCGGGTACTGGGTCTCACTTGACGGCAATTTCTGGGTTGGGGGAGCCACGAGCGTGGCCGCCATAGAAAACCCGCTCACCAAACAGGAAAACTCCCGTCTCGGATGCACCGGGGCGCTCCGGGTCACCAAGCATCAGTCTCTGAAATTCAGCTATAGCAACGGCACCTATATCCAGTTTGGCGGCAACTACCAGAACGTGTCCGTTGGTTGGCAATACTCCTGGCTGGGGAAACCCAACTGAGGTGTATCGGATATCGTCCAGGGAGCAAAATGTTAGGCATAGAAAAATTTGTAACTCGCATGCCTGTTGCGCAGTTTGTTCTGTTTGCTCTCACCCTACTCACGACTGCCGCCTGTGCATCCGACTCGGGTTCGCCAACGGCCCTTCCCGACGCGCCATCCGCCGTCCTCGCCCTACGCCCCATTGTCCCCGCCGGGGACATCTCGAAGACTCAGCCCATACTCGTGCCCCTGCCTTCCGGCGCCACATCATCTGACGAGCCTGCCTCCCAGCAGGATGCACGGCCTTCCCTTCTTCGCCGCGCGGTGCGGGACCAGAAGGATATCTACACCGCCCCATTTCACCGCCGGAACCTAAAATGGGACCTTCTATTTCTGGCCGCAACCGGGGGGTTCATTGCCGGCGATAGGCAGATTTCACGAGCAGTGAATCCAGACCACGCTACCGTGAGCCAAAATATCTCCGACATTGGGCTGTATTCGATGGCGGCCTCCGTGGGTGGCTTGTTCCTATCGAGCCTCAAGACGCAGGATGCTCACGCCCGCGAAACCGGATTCCTGACGGCTGAGGCGTCCGCCAATACGGCCGTGGTCCTGAGTTTCACGCAGCTGATTGCAGGCCGCGAGCGCCCCACCGAAGGCACTGGGAATGGCCGATTCTGGCAGAACAATACACTTGGAAGTTCGTTTCCTTCGGCGCATTCGAGTTTTACCTGGACAATGGCCAGCGTGGTGGCACACGAATATCCGAAGCCTTGGGTGCGATGGTTAGTCTATGGCACTGCCACTACCGTCTCTGTCGCCAGGGTGACCGGTCGCAAGCATTTTTCCTCAGACGTAGAGGTAGGTGGGGTGTTCGGCTACCTGATCGGCCAACATATCTTTAACGCGCACTGCTCGCCAGGCCTGAGCCCTTCCTGCCATTCTTCGAGGAAGAGTGCCAAAGCCAAGGACCGCGACAAGTGATCGTCACGGCCCACCCGAATCCCGGAAACACGCGGTGAATGGGATCAGTTTCCCGCGGGAGAGGCCTTCGGGCAAGAGTGACAGACTCCGCCCGACACAGTTCAATTTGTAGGAGCCCCAAGATTCGCAGGTTCGTGAAACGGTAGATCTACCGTGATAGGACTGTGATCGGAGATCGGTTCCGGTAGAGAATTATTCAGGTCGCTGAGAACATGCGGGAAGTTTGGTGCAAAAACGAATGATCCTTTTGGATCGCGCGGATTTTCGAGTTCCGACTTTACAAAGATCCAGTCCAGTTTGAATTTAGCGACTCTCAGCTTTCCCCAAATCAGTTCGGTCACGAAGGTAGGAGTGAATCCTTTGGCGAGCCGCTGGTTGGAGTCACCCAAAGTGCCAGCCTTACCGTTGATGGTTCGCTCTGGCATTCCCCGGAAATCAAAAGCCTTCCCATCCGCGAAGCGGAATTTCTCCACCGTGTTGAAGAAGCCACGTTCCAGGTTCGCCGACAATCCAGGGATGTTCGCGGAGGTCGGGTCGACACGGTACTGAATACCGGCGAGTTTTCTTGTCATTTTGGCGGCGCTGTAGACCAAGCCGACTCCGGTTGTCCACTGAATGCCTTTCGTGGTCCAGAAATCCAAGCTTCCAAATCGTTTGTACAGCAGATTCGGGATGCTCGTGGGGGTTCCGTTAGAGCCAGTCGTGTTCAAATCACCGGCAACTACCACCGGATTATGCACCTCGCGGACCTCGTTGAGCAGTTCCTCCATCTGTTGGCGACGAACTTTGGGCTGGGCTCGATTTTCCGTGTGCGTGGCGGCGATAGTGAGACGTTGCCCTGAAACCTCCGGCACATCCACATCCACGAACAGGGTGGTTCGCCCGCCGCGACGCACTTCCTGGAGCAAATCTTCTCCGATCAAATAGGCAGCCTTCCGTTTCGCCTTTTCTAATGGCGTGATCTTGGTTTCCTTAAACCAGTCGTATCCGGCCTTAAAAGGAACCAGTCGTGCCGACCGAATGGGATAGCGCGACAGAACGGCATTGCCGTGGAGTGCTCGCACTCGGTCTTTGTCTACGTGAAACTGCTCCAGCAGTTGCTGGCGCTCTTGCTCGTTCTCTTTGTCCTCAAACGTGTCTGTCCCCAACTGCTTCGAATCGATCTCGAGAAACTCGACGCCGTAAGCCCAATTCATGTGCAAGGTGTCGCCGAGTTCCTTTATCACTTCGCGATATTGTGTGCGCTTCATTCCCCAGTCCACTTCGCCCAGAATCCACACATCCGCGGCTTGCAAGATTTCGATCTCCTGCGGAATCTTCTCTAACGACACGGCTCTTAACTTCTTTCCGCTTTCTTTAGCTCTCTTGCGTTCCTCCTCCACCTTGGCCATGAAATGGTCCTTGTCGGTAAGAAACAGCAATATGTCGTCCAGTTCCAATCCTCGCTCGATGTTCCAACAGGCCACTCTGAGAGTTGGGCCGAGGCCTTTGACATCAAGGGGACGGGGCCTGGCTCCTGCGTAGTAGGCTTCATTGTTGATGAAGGGTGTGGTGGTAACAATGCGAAGCTTCTCTGCCAGTTCAGGACTCAACGGCTGGTTGAGACTTAGCTGAACGAGTTCGTCATAGGAGAACAGTTTGGGCTGAGAGTCCCGGACATAACTCTCTGCCTGAGACTCTCCGCTTTGACTCCCCTGCCTTGCGACGGACTTGCCGTCTGAAAGATGCGTGCTGTCCGCGCCGTCATCGCCAGTCGGGACCGGGAACTTGCACACGGGGACGCATTGCATGGTGCAGGGCCCAGGCTCTGATGCATGGCGGCAAGCCGAACCGCACTCGTCGAAGTGTCCACCCGCCGCCTGACACCATTGCTGGCTTGTGAATTCGCATTCCTGGTATTTCTCAAGCCACGTCCCATGGTTCTCGGCACACGATTGCGGCAGTTGTTGGGCCAGGCCGTTTGTCGGAACAACCACGAAGAGCAGCACTGCACCAACAACGAAAGTCGCCCCGCAGAAGAACAAGTCTGGTAGCTTCAAAATTGAAGCAGTTTTCATAATGCCGCGGCACCAAGGTGCAATCCCCTCATCGTGATGTGGTTCCGTATGAAAGTAATTAAGAGTGTTTGTGTCGCTTCATCAACTGTCAAATCTGACAGTCTGAATCGACTTTCAATACCTGGCTCATCCTAGTTGTGACCTAGACGAAATCCATCGTTCCGACCTGCTTTGTCAATCATTCCCGGCCTGCACCGTTCGTGCAGAAGGTGTGCCGATCGGAAACCCCGATGTCCACGACACTGTCATTAATTACAGTTTTCGAGATTGGGAGTTTCTGTAACAGTGAGATTCGAGCGCCGTGTCGATGTTGACACGCTACAGGTCGACTCGTTCCACTTAGCTTAGGCTAAGGCGTCCCAAGTATGCAGCGCTTGCAGGACCGTCTTGTCGGGAACTAGGCGAAGCAGATTCCCGAAGATCCAAGGTGGAGATATGAGCGCTCTTTCAAACGTCAAAATGCGTCCCATTGCCGTTCGTATGGCACTCCTCGTGGGCGGAGATTCACAGATCGAGGAACAGTTGCGTAGCATCCTTGAACCCGGCCTCTGGGCCCTCCAGCATGCACACGACAACACGGCGGCGCTGGTTCTGGCGCACATTCGGAATTTCGATCTGATCTTGACCAGCGAGAAAACCTCAGGCAGGCAAGACGTTGAACTACTTCAAAAGCTCCGACGCATACGTCCCCATACTCGCCTGATCATTTTGGCCGACGAAAGCACACCCGGGGACGTGATTGCATCGATGCGCCAGCACGCTTTCAGCTATTTCTCCAAACCATTCTCGCCAGGTGCGCTGGCCGTCATGATCCGGCGCGCGATTGAAGAACCGTGCTGGGATGACGGTATCGATGTAGTGTCGGCAACTCCGGAATGGATTCGGATCCGCGCTCGCTGCGACCTTAAGACGGCCGATCGAGTGCTCCAATTTCTGGATGAGATTTCCGAACTGCCCGATCCTGAGAGAAGTGCGGTTGCCGTGGCGTTCCGTGAGATGCTCACCAACGCCATCGAACACGGCGGACGCCTTGATCCTACCCAGCAAGTTGAGATTTCCTATTTGCGGGCGCGTCATATGGTCACTTGCCGTATTAGTGATCCGGGAGAGGGTTTTACGCTGGATGAGATTCCCCATGCTGCGATCGCCAATCCGGAGGGCGACCCCTTGCGCCACCTCGAATACCGCGACGCGCATGGTATGCGCCCCGGCGGGTTTGGCGTTCTGCTAGCGCAACGCCTCGTCGATGAACTCGTGTACAACGAGCAAGGCAATGAGGTGATGCTCATCAAGTATCTCGATTTGGAGCCACGGACGTCACAAAGCTTAGACCTGTTTCCAGCACGCAGTGCAGGCAAATAGCACGGTGAGCCTGGGAGTAGCTGCAAACATGGCTGCGCCGGGTTGAAACAAAGTAAGAGGACAAACAATGACGCGCAAATACATGAAGTGGTTCGCACTTGTAATTGTCTTGGGCACCTTCATAATGCTTGGTGCCTGTAAGAAGAAGGTGACGCCACCACCGCCGCCTCCGCCGCCCCCACCAGCTCCAACAGCTTCCATCTCGGTCAACCCGACCAGCATCCAGCAAGGTCAGTCGGCGACTTTGACTTGGCAGACGGCGAATGCCACCGACGTTTCCATCGAGGGCATTGGTGCGGTTCAGCCCAGTGGTTCCCAAGCAGTCTCTCCGTCGGGTTCTACCGACTACAATCTGGTCGCGAAGGGAGCTGGCGGAACACAGAATGCCAATACTCACCTGACGGTGACTCAGCCGCCGCCGCCACCTCCTCCACCACCACCGGCCGGACCTACCGACGAAGAGCTGTTCGCACAGAATATCAAGGACATTTACTTTGATTACGACAAGGTCGATCTGCGAGCCGATCAGAATGCGGCCCTTCAAGCCGACATGCTCTTTCTCAACCAGCATCCCAACATCAATTTCACGATCGAGGGACATTGCGACGAGCGGGGATCTGCTGAATATAACTTGGCGCTGGGCGACAAGCGCGCGACAGCGGTGAAGAATGCGTTGACGATAGCAGCCATCAACGCTAGCCGTATCAATGTGATCAGCTTGGGCAAAGAGAAACCATTCTGCAGCGAAAGCAACGAAGCTTGCTGGCAGCAAAATCGCCGCGGCCATTTCGTCTACCAAAAGTAAGCCACTTTGGAGGGATCTGGTTTCGACATCGATCCCAACGGAGGCCATTTTCAAAGAAAGGCCTTGCCTCGGCATTTGCCTGCTTGTCGTAGCGGCCATCGCCTTGTTGGGGCCCGCATGGTTAGCCCTAGACGCACCGCTCCACGCGATCCAGGAAGCGGGAGGTTCCTTGCTGCAACGGGTAACTCGGCCAAGACGCCCTACTAATAGGAAAGCGATCGATGTGCGATGCAAGAGCGTGAAGAAAGTCGCGACGGCTGTCAACTCTGACAGTAGACTGCGCCTCACGCGAACTCGACACTGTCACCGAGGGGAGGCGAGACCCTCACGGATTCAGAAACTACGTAGATGCAGTTCGAGAATCTTCTGGCGATGTTCCAACAAACCGAAGACGACCCGCAACGTTACAGAATCGAGTGGAGGTAACGAGCACATGTGTAAACGATTGCTTTGCTTAGTTGCGATACTGAGCTTTGCCCTGTCCCTTTCGGGACAGGTAAGTTCTGATCAGAAAAACACTGACATCGATCCAGCAGCGATGGCTGCCCTCGACAAAATGGGCACCTTCCTTCGTACGCTTACGGTGTTCCAGGTGAAAGCAGTCGAGACGAAAGATGATGTTTGGGACAATGGCCAGGCGATCCAAACCAGTCAAGTCATCGATCTGCTGGCAGCAAGACCAAATCGATTTCGCGCTCAGATCAAGAGCGATGACACGGATGCGTTCTTTCTATACAACGGGAAGGACTTCACGGTGTATGGCCATCTGGTGAACTACTACGCAACCGTGCCGGCCCCGCCCACGATCGGCGAACTGATCGAAAAGATAGACGAAAAGTACGGCATCGACATGCCGCTTGTAGACTTGTTTATGTGGGGCTCAGCGCAATCAGCCGCTGCCCAGGCAGTCACCAGCGCGATTGATATTGGTCCAGGTTCTATTGAAGGCACAACCTGCGAGCAGTATGCATTCCGACAAGAGGGGTTGGACTGGCAGGTCTGGATCCAGCTGGGAGCCTATCCGCTACCAAGAAAGTTGATACTAACAACCACCGACGACGAAGCCCGGCCGCGTTTCACTCAGATTTTGACTTGGAACCTGGCCCCGTCATTCAACGACGAGGCCTTCACGTTCGATCCTCCGAAGGACGCACAAAGAATCGCGATTGCGGAAGTTCCCGCGTTACCCGGCGCCGAAAAGAAATCAGAAAAGGGAGGTTCGAAGTGAACCGATCAAGTCGACGTGTGCTTTTAATTTCTTTCGTGGTGATGCTTTCGAGCGCAACAATGTTCGCGCAGTATAACAGCGCGACGCGAACCAGCGTCAACAAGAACACAAACGTCAATGCGAACAAGAACGTTAACGCGAATGTAAACCAGAATTACAACGCGAATGTGAACAAAAACTACAACGCAAATGTAAACAAGAACACCAACGTCAATGTGAACAAGAACGTGAACGTCAATACGAATCAAAACGTCAACGTAAACGTAAACAAAAACGTTTATGTTCACAGCAGTTCTTACTACGGCGGCAGCTGCTGCTACAACCCTGCGCCTGTCGCGGCTGCGGTGATCGCGACGGCCATTATTGTCGGAACCAGGGTGAACACGCTTCCACCCGCGTGTAGCGTTGTGTACGTAAATGGACTTACCTACCAACACTGCGGCAGTACCTGGTACCAACCTCAGTTTGTGGGCACGAGCACAACTTATGTGGTAGTAACTGCACCGCGTTAGCGGTGAAAACAGCGTCCGGCGTGATCTGCGGCTTCTCTTTGTTGACAGTACACCCAGCGCACAGCGCCATCGAGGCTTAAATTCTTCTTCGGCACCGTCGGCACCGAGGCCGTCATTTAGCACGGGTCGGAGGTCACGTGTGAACTCCTGCCCTGCTTTGTCAGTCGCAGCCCACGGCAAGCGCATCGAACTCCCGAGCCTTACGACGCGGACCGAGTAGCTGTCAATACTGCCAGTTTGCGCGTGCCTGATTATCTGTTGACCTTGACCAAGACCTGGTCAATCGGCGCCACTCTGCTTCCAAGCCACGCGCAAGCTTAGCGGACATTCGATCTCTGGCGCGGTAAGGGAGGGCATTGCTTGAATCGTTATAAAGTGCTTCCGTGCGTCGTCTTGTCCCGGAAGCGCAGGCCGCGTTTAGGCGCGAGGACCTGGCTGCTTTCCCTCGTCTTGCTGTTTTGCGTCCCTGCGTGCGCGCAGTTTGGCACTCCAGCGCCTCCATCACCTGCAGCTCAACCGGAGCTTCCGAAGGACGCTCTTGGCCGCACCACCCCACAAGGTACGGTCCTTGGTTTCCTGATCGCTTCTCGCAAGGGCGATGACGAGCTCGCGGCCCGGTACCTAAACACGACCCTCAATGGCGAAGGGGCTACGGTGCTCGCTCATCAGCTGTTCACCGTTCTCAATCGTCGCCTCCCGCCGAGACTCAATCAGCTCAGCGATAAGCCCGAGGGATCCCATGCGGATCCGCTGGAGCCAGAGCAAGAGCTTGTGGGAACTGTCAGCAGTGACAATCGGAAGTTGGACATATTCGTCGAACGTATAGATCGCGGCAAATCCGGATCGGTATGGCTGTTCTCCCGCAAGACCCTCGACTCCATTCCGGACCTGTATGAGGAAATCAACGTCGTACCGGTTGAGAGCGTTCTCCCAGAGGCACTAGTGAACGCCCGACTCGTGGGTGTTCCCCTGTTTGAGTGGCTTGCAGTTCTTGTGGGCATGCCGCTCTTCTATTTCCTCACGGTTCTAATGAGCCGCCTCCTCCAGCGCCTGGCCAGCCGGTTAAGCCGGCGCCTGCGCAGGAAGTCGGACCTGCCCGTCCCGGAGATTTTTCCCAAGCCGGCTCGCCTTCTGCTTCTGGCTTGGGCGATTCACTTCGGGAGCTCTTTAGTCAGCCTTCCCCTGTTGGCGCGGCAGTTCTGGGCCGGCACGGCTACGGTCATTACCATCGCGGCCTGCGTCTGGCTGTTGATTCTTTTCGTTAGCTGGGTCGAGGCATACTTCAGTCAGTCCTTCCGAAGGCGCAACCTGACGGGAGCCGCTTCGATGTTGCGCCTCGCCCGCTGGTGCGTCGACCTGCTCATCGTCTTCGCGGGCTTGCTGGTGACCTTGAGCTACTTCGGCGTGAACCCAACCGGCGAACTAGCCGGTCTCGGCATCGGCGGCATCGCGGTTGCACTCGCCGCGCAGAAGACACTGGAAAACGTACTCGGCGGTGTTTCTCTCGTTCTCGACCAAGCGGTGCGTGTGGGAGACACTCTGAAGGTGGACGACACGGTGGGAACGGTCGTGGAAGTCGGCCTCCGGTCGACCCGCATCCGAACCCTCGACCGAACCTTGGTCAGTGTTCCAAACGGGCAGATCGCCAACATGAGAATCGAGAATCTCTCCGCCCGAGATAAGTTCTGGTTTCACCCCATCCTCCACCTGCGCTACGACACCAGCTCGCCGCAGATGCAAGCTCTTCTCAATGGCATCCGCGACCTACTGGCCGAAAGTTCGAATGTCGAACCCCACTCGATTCGCGTGCGCTTCCTTCGCTTCGCCGACTCTTCTCTGGACGTGGATGTTTTCGCATACGTCCTGGCCCGGGATTGGAGCCAGTTCCTCGAGATCCAGGAAGGTCTTCAATTCCAGATGATGAAGTGCATCGAGTCGACTGGAGTTCGGATTGCGCTCCCGTCACCAAATATTTATCTTTCCCCGCCCTCCGATTTCGGCGAAACCAATGTGCAATGGTCCCTCAAAACCGCGACTCCGGAGACGCAACCCATTAACGAAGCAGCCGCCAAATCCGCATGAAGAAATGAAAAGGAGTCCGCTATGACACAAGAAACGTTGCGTTTGCAAGAGGCCACAATGGCACGTCGAACTGGAGAAAGTGGGGGCCTTACCTTAGCGAACGGCAGTGGGGCACAGTGCGTGAGGACTACAGTAAGGACGGAAATGAATGGGACTACTTCGCACATGACCAAGCCCGATCGCGTGCCTTTTCCTTGCGGCGCGTAGGGCGTGCCTGTCGCATTTGACAGTATCGCGAACATTTATCAAGCATGACAATCCAAGAGCGCCTTTAAATTCACTCGGTTACTCTTATGGCAACTGGTGGGAGAAAGTTTATATCCGCTCTCTGCAGCATGCGATTAGCCGTCCTCTGCCTCTCAGCGTCCGCCGCGCTCCCCGCACTAAGCCAAGAGCAGCCTCCTGTTTTCGTGATTACTCCGGAAGAAAGCAAGATTACCTTCTACGTGAAGGCGTCAGTGGCTCTAGAGGGTACTTTCGAAAAGTGGGACGCCCCTCTAAGATTTACATCTACTGATGTCACGACCGGCGTTTTGGATATCAAGATTCAGGCCAACAGCGTGAAAACCGGAAGCGGAATGAAAGACGGCAAGCTGAAAAGCAAAGATTTCTTCGACGTCCAGCAGGATCCGTTGATCACATTTCACTCAGACAAGATTGTCCAGACCGGTCCCACCACCTTTGATATCCCCGGAACGTTTACCATTCGCGGGGTCTCTAAGCCCGAGACGCTGACGTTTACGGTTACTGGCACGCGAGGGTCAGGTTCGGGTGATGTTAAAGGGATAATGGCTTTCGACCGTAAGGACTATGGGATGGATAAAGGCATTCCCTTCGTCAAGATCGCTGACCGTGTCGAGGTGACTGTCAACCTCAAGGCGAAGCGAGTCAGCGGGCCCCCGTTGGTCTTTAAGCAATAGGCCAGACCGATCTAGGCTTAGCGGCAGAGCCCGACCCATCCATCTCTTCGGTCGCATACGCGATCATGATAATGGGAAAGGGTCTTCATTTTTTGTGTCTGTGAACCACTCGAGTGATCTCGGGCGCAAACTCGCCGATCCAATTGATTCCCATACCTACTGGAACCTGAGTAATCACCGCCTGATATCCCTTCACCTCCCAGTTATGGTTGCCCGGCTGCCACGCGGTAGCGGTGACGCTACCGGTGAATGCACCCAGGTAGGGAAGGAGTTGAGGGCGTAAGGATTTTTCAGTGCGATCGTAGGTGACGAAGTTTCTAACGATCGCATGTCGTGTGCGTGGCCAGAATCCGCTGCACCGGCAACGGTCATAACGCGGCTCCCAGCCCAGCAGTCCGTCGCCCAGCGATGTAACTGAGTTTTGAACTATGAATTCAGCTTGTCGCGAGCCGAGTCTCTTCGCGAATCCTCCGAATCCGTCGCCCCACTCGGGATAAGTGTTGTGCGCCTGGTCTCTTACGGCAAACAGCGTCGTCTTGATGTAAATTCCCCAAGTCGTGTAGGTCTGCCGCAAATAAAGCTGGAAGCGCCGATCCGCGCTCAACGATTCAAGCGGAACCTCCTTGGGAATGTAAGAGCCGTAGAGCCAGTTCACGTTTAGCTGTTTGTCTTTTTTCGCTGCGGGAGTTTCGGGTAGGGTATTTTGCGTGAACCCAAAAGTTGCAAACAGACAAAAATGGATAGCCAGCAGTATTGCGAGTCTTGCAGACAGCGCCGTTAGGTTCATATCACGGCGGCGCCGAGATTCGGTTTCGGTGATATTGACCGTTGTAAGTCTCATGCGTCGCCTCGTTCCCGATCTGCCGACCCATTGAGCGTACAAAGTCTCTGCCCAACTCATCGTTTGAGGATAATAGTGCGCAGAGGCTCTAGCTCGAACTGTCAAAATCGACAGTTGTGCGGAGGTGGACTATCGATGATGCTGGTCGAGAAGCCCCGTCAGCGGCTCCAGAGCCGTGGCCCGCGATCCGGCGCCGGACACCCTGAAAAAGGTGATTGTCGCTTCTTGTTGATTTTTGTTTGAGCCATGACGGCTTCGTTGAAGGGAGACTAATATGCGATTCAACAGTCTGAGACCGCTGCCTTTTGTGGGGCTTTGCTTGTTAGCATGTACCGTTGCAGGCCAATCACCTCAGGATGTGCCAGCATCATCGAGTGTCATCATCAGCTCCGTCGAGGCCATTGGCTACCAAGTTGGCGGCGGTGGCACGAAAGTCGATCTGAACGGCACCGCATTGATGTCTCAAGCCACTGGCGAAGCCAAGGTCGAGGCGAAATCTGGAGCAACGACTGTCGAGGCCTCCACCAAGGGCTTAGCCCAACCCACGACATTGGGCACAGAGTTTATGACTTACGTCCTGTGGGCGGTCTCCACAGAAGGGCGTACCAGCAATCTCGGCCAGATTTTTCTTAGCAAATCTGGGGAGGGTAAGCTGAGCGCCACTACCCAAATGCAGACGTTCTCCCTGTTTGTTACCGCAGAACCGTACTCTGCGGTCCGCCAGCCCAGCGAAATGGTAGTGATGAAGAATTCGATCCGGAAGGGCACAAAGGGAAAAGTTTTCGTCGTTAACAATTATCCGCTCATGAAACGCAGTGATTATGAAAAGAGGGGGAACCCGCTGGCGCTCACTCTTGATCCGAGTGTCCCACTGGACGTATACGAAGCTCGGAACGCCGTGGAAATCGCAAAATCGCACGCTGCCGAAAAGTATGCACCGGAGGTCCTTTCCAAAGCGCAAGGTAGCTTGGCAATGACAGAAAGCTCTCTCACGAGCAAGGCCGACAAGAAGGCCATCATCTCGACGGCCCGGCAAACCGCCCAATTTGCGGAAGACGCGCGCGCGTTGGCCGTGCAACGCCAGGAAGAGGAGCGCATAGCAAACGAGCGCGCAGCTGCCGCCGCCACAGCGAAGGCGGAAGCGGAAGCTAAGGCGGCAGCCCAAGCGACCGAAGCGAAGCGACAAGCCGACGAGGAAGCGAAGCGACAAGCCGAACTGGCTGCAGCAAAGGAAGATGTGCTCAAGGCAAAGGAAGAGGCCGCCCGGGCTGACGCCGAGCGAACACGCAAGGACGCCGCAGACCTGCGCGCCCAGTTGCTGGCCCAACTCAACTCGGTCCTGCAAACGGTCGATACTCCCCGCGGCCTGGTGGTCACTATGGCTGACATTCTGTTTGCTTCCGGCAAGTACGAACTTTCGCAGGATGCGAATCTAAAACTGGCCAGGCTTTCCGGCGTCATCCTGGCGCATCCCGGCCTGAAGTTGCGGATTGAGGGCTACACCGATAGCACGGGTAGCGAGGACTTCAATCTCAAGCTATCCGGTCAGCGCGCGAACACAGTGCAAACGTTTCTTGTGCAGCAGGGATTGAAACAGGACGACGTCACTTCCGCCGGAGAGGGTCAGGCAAATCCAGTAGCCGGTAACGACACCGCTGCTGGCCGACAGCAGAACCGGCGGGTGGAAATCATCGTTTCGGGCGAGGCTATTGGAACAAAGATCGGCTAATGGGAGGGTTTCACCGCACAGGCACAATCAACCGATTTCAAGACCTTTGTTGCTCAACCGGACTCCTAGTTCTTGGCACCTGATCCATTGTTCTCAACGGCGGGCAAACCGAAAGTAACTGCTGTTAACAGGCCTCTCTTAAATGCCGGTGTTGTCAAGTTACTTTTCCCACTCTGCTGCATGCACTCAGAGATGAGCGCCAGTTCGCTCTCGTAGAAATAGGTGCCATACGAACCAAGCGCTCGTAATCAGTTTCAGGTCAAAATCTCTGTCCGACCCCCGCATCTCTTCGGTCACGCGGATGGCCGACTCGGAGGGCCTGGTTCGACACCCCAAGAAATCCCAAAAACAAATAGGTAGTTTTGACAGTTCCCAGTGCGTCATCGCCTGCTCATTATTGACCACCACCGGCCGCGATGTCGGCCAGAGTCCTGGGGGATGACATGACCTCACTTTCGGAGACCGCTCTCACATTAGTAGTCGTCAAGGCGATTGCGATCGTGGGATCAGCGTTGACGGTTGTATTCGTTCTCGCAGTGTTCGGTGCGAAGCACAGATGACCCCGTGGCGAGCAGCACAGGATAATTGATCGCGGTTACACTTGTCGGCCAGCGGTCAAAACGTGTAGTGGACTGTTCTCAACAGTTGGCTCACTTTTGGCCGTCGTTCCTTATAGTCGTACAACCCTTGGCTTGTGACAGACTGTCCGCGGCATGGCAGAGCGCAACTTCGTCGTCCTGAGATATGAGGGCAAAGTTCCCGCCATGTCAGGCTGCGAGAAGTGCAAACGCAAGTTTTTTACTCCGGCACTTATGCTCGTGACGCCGTTGGCGCACAGGAATACCTGCTTAGCAAGTTTGATCATCACAATTGTGAACCGCCCTCTAAGCCCCGCCCTAAGTGCTGATTCAAAGGTAAGCGTCTGTCCAACACAACTGTTCGAATGGCGGCGTTTGGGTTGCTGTGTCCAGATGACCGCAAAAAACGGAGTTGTCACCACCCAAGCGACGTACACGAGCGGAAGCTCAGCGGTTAGTGGCTGAGTTTGTGGGCAGCGGTATGCGGCGGAGCGAGTTTTGCGAGAGTCGAGGTTTGAGCTTCAGCCACGCTGGATCGCCCTCTGAAAAGATGTTGTGTACCCAGGTTACGCAAAGGCACTCTCGGACCGAGAGAAGCAGCATGCAGATTGGAGTCGTTATGAACATCCGGGTAGTCCTCCTCATTTCGATCCTTGGTCTCCCCACTTCTCTCTTCGCGCGGGAAAAGACCGATGTGCTGGTCATGAAGAACGGTGACCGCATGACCTGCCAAGTGAAAGGACTCGAAGCCGGAGTGCTGTACGTCAGTTTCGATTACATCGATGGCACTGCCTCGGTCCAATGGTCAAAAGTGGCACGGCTGGAAAGCAATCAGTTGTTCATCGTGAAGACGGAGGATGGTTCGGTGTACACAGGGAAGCTCAACACTCCTGAAACACCCGGTGGACAGCCAGTAAAGATTCAGATCGTGGAGACTCCAGAAACGAACGTGGTGCTCGACAGCCCACAGATTGTCGGAATTAGTGAGACGTCCGAAAGGTTCTGGCAGCGATTCAACGGCCAGTTAAATTTCGGAGTCATTTATTCCAAAGGCAATCAGTCCACACAATACAACTTTGGCTCGCAGGCCGCATATCTGCGCGAACGCTGGTCGGCGCAGGCCAGCTTGAATTCCACCCTGTCTTACAGTAGCGGCACCGCCGCCTCCACCAGAAATTTGTTGGATCTCAGCGGTAGCCGTTTGTTGCCTTGGAACAACTATTTTTATTCGGGCTTAGGTAGTTTTCTGCAAAGCTCGGCGCAAGGAATCACGCTGCAGACCACTATTGGCGGCGGCGTTGGACGCTACCTAAAAAACACCAACCAAAGCAAAATCTCGTTGCTCGGCGGCCTCGCCTGGCAGGGTACGAATTACCAGCCTTCCATAGTTCCGGTAGGCAATCAAAATCTTGCAGCGGCGGTGATCTCTACGGACGTCAGTCTCTTTCGGTTTAACAAAACCAATCTGAACATCACCGCTACACTTTTCCCGGCTCTCTCCCAGCCCGGCCGTGTCCGTTTCAATACGAACCTGACCTATTACGTCAAGCTCATTGGCAACCTCTCATGGAATGCCTCGTTCTACGGCAACTGGGACAACCAACCGCCGGCGACTTTCTCCGGCAGCGACTACGGCTCCAGTTCGGGGCTTAGCTGGACATTTGGACTTAAGTGAAGGGAGTAGCGTTAGTGATCTCCCGCGAGTGATGGTCGAGAATCCGTCATCGCGCCAGAGTTCGTGAAGCGGTAGATGTTCTACGATCCTGAGGTTACGTTCACACTGGGGATGATTGAAGTCCAAGATCAGCGGGAGCGCAGCGAATTGGCGAAATATCCTGATTTCAACGGGCGTCATGTGCCCCCAGCGCACCACGCAGCGTGGAAACAGCGAACTGCTCTTAGGTCTTTGATTTCTCGCGTGCAGACTCGCCATGGCAGTTGTGGGTCTAGCGGGAATAGACGCAACCTCGTGGGGTCATAAGAAATCACTTGCAAAAGAGGCCATGCGCATCCGATATTCAGTTAGGGGCTCTCCATTCCTCAAGTAACGATCAAGACGGGGCTGACAACGCCGGACGGGCGCGAAGAACTACTGACGGAATATCTCTGTGACCACCCAGGTTGTCCCAACATTGCTACACACGTGCTCGGCTGCGTGAGGGAAGTCGGCGTCGCCGCCGCCGTTTGCGACGAGCACGCGCCTCAACTTTAAGGCTACCAACCGCTCGCGCAACGACATAATCCCAGCACTTCTTTCTCCCCGGTAAATTCGTCCGCTGCCCTGCACCAGGGTGAACCTGTAAGTTCTGCCAGTTGCCACGCTGAAGGCGCACTCCTATAGAGTGATTGTCAGATTGATTCGGTCCAAGACTTCCCACAGATCGTGCCGACGACGGCTCGCCCACGGGATAAGGATAACGACTCAAGTTGCTGCCGTCCGGTCCCGAGAATGGAGATTCAGACGCTCTTTCACAGAAATACAAAAGACGACAAAGACGAAATCTACTAGGTTGGTGAATGCATTATGAGAGAGCGGCCTGCTAAATATCGAGTCGAGGAGTGTGGGACGGCGGAGGGAAGGTGTGCTTCCATCGGGATTCCTGGAGAGATTGAAGGCTCGGCATGTGGCCGCAACAGCGTAGAAACTAGAATCTCGCTTGCTCTGGGTGTTCGGGGGTGCCGCCCTGCCGAAATCCGCTAAGTACCTTGAAATCTTGGTGAGCGCGGCAGGACTCGAACCTGCGACCCATGCCTTAAAAGGGTCGCCAACCCAATTACAAACAAGAACTTGCACGTCCAGCTTACTCCATGCACGACACAATAAAATCAAAGAGATACAAACAAGACATCGCTCTGGGTGCCCGGAAGGTGCCCGGAATCCGGCCTCTCGAACGATGTCCCTTCGGTTTGCCGGTCCTAAATGTAATGCGAAGGATTCATTTCGCCGAACCATCCAGCATCCGGCTTTCAGAGCGGCGTTGACGAGTGTTTAGAACGACTTAACAGGCCTTGGGTGGCTTCATAAGCAGCACAAAAGTCGTCAGTGACAGGCCTATCTTGGGCCGAGATGTCGGGCCGTGGTCAGTTTTCCAGCTAGCGATCCTGATGAAGCCGGCCTTTCGGTTATGAGTTCAACGGGAAATTGATACTAAACAACTTGCACGCGCACGGATGACACCTAAGCGGCTGTAAGTTGCTGCAGGAAACGCAGCGTAGTCCCCAATTTAGTCCCCAGTCCCCAATTAGTCCCCCGGTTTCGGACCCGAAGGCTCTTTTGGTTGGAAAATGGGCCTGCCTATACTTTCAGTGACGGATGATTCTTGGCAACCCACTGCTCGACGACCTCGCCGAATCCTTTGGCCTTCGTCACTATCTCCTTCGCCTCAGTCTCGGTGGCGACAAATGCATCATCGTAGTCGATCACGTTCCGTTTCCGCCGACATCTGTCGAAATAATCGCTGTATGGGTCTGCGGCTTTACCAATCGCCAGCTTTACCACGTCAAAAGAAATCCTGTGGTGGCCAGCGCCGACGACTCGATAACCAGCACATGCAATCGCCATCTTGGCGGCTTGGAGCGCGGCATTGTAGGCGGTCGCGAAACGTCTGTCTGCTGAGGCTCCGTCCAGTGATGCATCAGCTAGATCGCGACGGATGACAGCGCGCAGTTTATCTAGTTCCTTTTTCGACGTCTTGTGTCGCTGAACTTCGTTATTTGCCAGCAATTGCGTCCAGGTCACGCTCTTTACCTTTTACAAACTGCAGACTGCCCTTCAGCACCGTTGTCAAGAAGTGGTCACCATCCGCGACTTTCTTGCGGAATTCATCCACTGAATAGTTTGTTACATTGACCTCACGGCCAAGGCGCTTCTCGGCTTTTCGGAGAGATGGGGCAAGGGCCGCCAATCCGATGTCGCCGATCACCATGAAATCGACATCGCTCGTGGCTCGCTCCTCACCGCGTGCGATAGATCCATAGACGAAAGCAAAGGCGATTTTCTCCCCAAAAGGCTGGAGAGCAATTCTCAGGATAGGGATCAGCCCTACCGTCTTTTCAAATATGCTTCGGAGTTCACGGAAAATCGGAGACCTCGTTTCTGCCTTAAAGTACGTTCTGCGCCCGTCCTTGCGTTGCTGCAGTATGCCGCTTTCCTCTAGCGAGAAAAGTTCGCGTTGCAGACTTGATGGCCGCGTATGAAGGAATTCGGCCAATTCGGAGAGATACCACCACTTCTCGGGCCGGGTCAGAGTCGCCGCAAGTACGCCCTGCCTCACGCTTGGAAAGAGGCTATCCAGCGCTCGCAGATGATTACGCATAATGCGTATATTATTACGCAATTCGCGTATATCTGCAACGCATTCCGTATTTTGCTTCTGAGGGGTCCCCAGTTCATTGACAAGGGTCCGGATGCGTTGCTGGGGCTAGTGCGGTATTGATCGAGCCGCCGTCTGCCGTCGCATACCAGTCCGGAGGAGTGTGCTGCTGCTCGGATTCGTCCGTGTCCCAGGTCCAAAAAACCCATTCTTCACGGAGTAAGGGCAGGAATCAATCTGCCAGTTCTGCAACCGCGTGACGGCGTCTGAAATCAGTGGGAAGTCTGATTCATTGGCGTCGAACTCGCCCATCAGCACCGGCTTTTGTTGCTGGTAACCGACAAAGCCGAAGTTCTGTACCAACTGGGGAAGAGTTAACTCCGAACTGCTATCGGGAGAGGAAAGTTTGACGAAATCGGCGGTCGAGTTGGCCATCATCGGATAGAGTTCGATCACACGGGGATCACCGAGGCGCGTGGGATTCGGAGTCTGCGGCCAGAAGAAGCCGACATCAACCAGCGCCGTGGGATCGACTGCGACGATCGCCGCCCGGACCTGGTTGGTGAAATAGACGAGACCGTTGTCCATCATTTGCTGCTTCGAAGTCGCACTGCTCATATCATAGGTTTGGCCGTCGGCAGTTGTGACCGAGCCACTGGTCCAGTTCAGCGGAGGCAAATTGGAGTCGTAATAGTATTCGCTGCGAAGTTCATAGGCGAAGACTGCATCGAGACGGTGGCATTGGTTCACCAGCGCCTGCGGCAGGTCATGAAAAAACTGGGCCGCGGTGGCTACGCCCGCCGCACACAGATTGATCATGTTCGTTGACGGGGATGTGGGATTGTTGGGATCAGCAAACTGCTGACACGACG
This sequence comes from uncultured Acidobacteriota bacterium, assembly GCA_963836945.1. Lineage (GTDB taxonomy): Bacteria > Acidobacteriota > Terriglobia > Terriglobales > Acidobacteriaceae > Sulfotelmatobacter. Next base: position 176,531 of record CAWILL010000005.1, on the reverse strand, counting down.
GCTGCGGCGCAGTCCAATAGCCGCCCTGAGCTGGCAGCCACGCATCCGTGGTGAGGATGACATAGACGCCGTGATTGGCAGCTCGGCTCAGGAAATCTACTACGTTCGTAATGTAGGCGGACGAGAGCCCGCTTCCGTTCGGATTGCCGATTGTGCCGATACAGCATCCATTCAAGAAGACACGAACGATGTTGTATCCGTTCGCCTGCATCATCGCCAGGAGCAGTTTCCGCCCGCGCGGAATCGTACACGCCGACGTTGAAGGTGGAGTGGTAATACTCCTGGCCCCAGCCCTGGAACGGAGGCTGCTGCAATGCCAGACGGACGTAGTTGTTGCCGCGGGGAATGAACGTGTTTCTGTTTGCCACTTCGTAGAACTCCGCGAACCCTGAGCTGGTCTGGCGCACACCAACCGGATGGGGCGCCAGCACGGTCACTTTGGAAGAACCCGACTTCGTGCTGTCTGACTGCAGAACAGCGGTGACAGCTACGCTGCCGGCGGTGTTGGGAGCGGTGTAGAGCCCATTGCTTGTGATCGTTCCTGTCGTTGCAGTTCCGCCCGCGACCCCGTTCACTTCCCATGTGACGGCCGTATTGGATGTGTTGGTAACGTTGGCCGCGAACTGTTGCGGGCCACCTGCTGCGACGAATACCGAGGTCGGTGAGACCGAGACAGAAACGCCTCTGCCGGTCGTGGACGTATTTTCACCACCGCCGCATCCAGAGAGCAGCGTCGCTAGCAGGACGGAAACAGCGGCATAGCAGTGCGGCCCAAGACAATGAGTGAGCCAAATTCTGGAAGTCTCTCATCATCTGGACCTTTTACAGTGTGCGTAGGACCAAGAAAGTGGTCCGCCCCAGCTAGTCGACCGTCACTATCACGTGGGTCGTGTGTTGAATTGCGCCCGACGTTCCTGTCACAGTTATGGTGTAGTTCGTCTGTGTATGTGTCGGTGTCGCTTGACTTGCTTCGCTGCCGCCGCATGCCGTCAGTCCGATAGAGGATAACAGGAGCACGCTACCCAGCAGCCATAAGCCACGCCTTCTCGATCCGCCCAGTACTGTAATGCCGAACATCAGCGGAAGCCACGCAGCATAGAACCCGCCTAGCCGCGGCTGATGCGAAGGCGCTCGCATGGCCGCAGTCGTAGGTGCTGTGATGGTGAGAGTTGCAGTGGCGTAGGTTGAACCGGGTGTGACCGATGTCGCCGAAAGCCCGCAAGAAGGCATCGGTGGCGGTCCGGACACACTGCATAAAAGATTGACAGTCTCACCATATGGTGGTCCAACGACGATTGTGTCGGTGACTTGTCCGCCGTAAGCGAGCGTCAGATTCGTGGAGGTTGCGCCTATAGCGAAGTCCGGCGCTCCTGTGCTCCCAACTCCTGCGATCACACTGACGTTGTTGCTTCCACCGTTGAGGGCATACACGGTGTCAGTGACAGGGTCGACGGCTATAAGGTTGCTGCCGGAGGCATTTGGCAGCGTGACAGTGGTAAGTGCATTGGTGGTGCCGTCAATGACCGTGATGGTTGCGCTTCCGGCATTTACGACGTCGACCTGGTTGGTGAGCGCATCCACGGCCACCCCGTTGGGCTGAGAAGCGGTCGCGTCGGTCAAGGTGCTGGTGGCGTTCGTCGCCCCATCGATCACGGTAATGTTTTTCGAACTATTGTTGGCTACGTAGATCTTGTTCGTCACTGGATTGATTCCGACGGCAGTGGGAGAGCCGCCTACTGGAACGGTCGCCGTGGCGTTGGTCGCGCCGTCAATAACCGTGACTGTGCCGTTCGTCGCGGTGTTGTTGGCGACGTAGATCTTGTTCGTGATGGGGTTGACTACTACTGCAGAGGGCGCATTCCCCGCTGGAACGCTTGCAAACGTGTTGGTTGCCCCGTCGATCACGGTAACGTTCGCGCTGCCGTTGTTGGCCACGTAAATCTTGTTAGTGGCAGGGTTTACGTCAGCCGCCCAGGGCCCAACGGCCTTAGGGTCCGTAATCGTTGTTGTGCCATTGGTAGCGCCGTCAATTATTGCCACGGTAAATCCGGCGGGGATGTAGTAGCTTGTCACGTAGATTTTGTTGGTGAGAGGATTCACGGCAGCAGCAAACAAACCAAAGCTGGAGACGTCGATTGGGGTGGTAGTGTTCGTCGCGCCGTCAATCACTGTGACGCCACAACAGAGAGGCAGAACATAGATTTGATTCGTCACTGGGTTCGCGGCTCTGGGACCTGGCTGCTCCCCGGCATAGTTTTCCGCTGCAAAGCTCGACCAAAGCGTGGCTACCGAGTTTGTGCTCTCATTTATCGTTGCGGCCTTCGTCCCGGTGTAACCGCGACAGCCATATTCGGGCGTACAACTTTGATAAGAAATATTCATAGGCTACATACGTCTGTTTCGAAATAGGATCGACCGCAACCGCCGTAGGTGGGACCTGGGAGGCTTAATGTGGTGGTCACCGCTTGCGCTGCGACGTGCCCTGCTGGCGCAAGTAGCAGCAAACCGAACCCGAACGATAACATTGCACGATTTCTGACTTTCGTTCTAACGCCCTCCTATCCGTGATACCTTCCTCCACGCGTCGCCTTGTACAAATGCTCATCACTACTCGCTGCATCTGGCAGGGAAATTCTCCTTAGCTTTAGCAATGATGACCAAGGGCGTTACCTTGCGTTTAATGCAAGCCGAACAGCGGCACGGCATGTCCGCATCATAGGAACAATCATTCGAACCTGACTCACCGCCCGAAGCCCCGGCGCTGTCGAAGCTGCTCGCGGACGCTTTCTGCCGGAACTACTCCCGGGCGCTCGCTTGTCCTTTGCGCGACGGTTCCGCCCTCAGGTTCGTCTTCACAGCCCTCGACGTAAGCGTCCTCCTCGTCACACGGAATCGCCAGAAAAGCGAGCTACAGCCGGTGACTGGATCGACGGCGATGCCTGCTATCTCCCCACGATCGTTGATGTCGCCGGCGTAATACAGATATACGGACAAGCCAGAGGAAATCAGCGTGTTGAGATCGGTCATCACACCGTTTTCCCAGAGGTACGCAACGCAATACGTGTCGGTCGAGTCGCACGAGTGACCCACGACCTGGCCTTTGTTGTTAATGCCGCCCGGGAATGTCAAAGGATGTCCAGAAAGTGTGCCGAGGTCGGTGATCACGCCTTCCTGCCACAAGAAAGAGTGAAATGTGGTGTTGTCGGGCAGAAGCGACAAACCGAGCACCTGATCCCGGTTATTGATCGCAGTACCAAGGTTCAACGTGCCCAGGCCGCCGATATTTGTCGGCGAGCCGTACTTCCAGACTACGGCGTGAAGGCAACTGGCGCCTCCAACGTTGGCGCAAATCCCCGAACAGCCGGCGACCTCGCCGTTGTCATTAATAGCCGCGCCGGCTCCGTCCGAGTCGCCGGAGAGAGGAGGTCATCCATGGATTTGGCGCTTGTGCGGCTCCCAGATGACAGCTTCGAACTGAAGGATCTGTGGAGGAGTGCAGGTTGCGTCCTGAGTGCCATTTTCCGCAAAGCCCACCACTTGGCCCCGGTTGTTGACTCCATAGGCTTGCGAATTATTGCCCCCAGCCAGCGGTGGGAGCGGTGACATCACGCCGTTTTGCCAAATGAACCCGAGACAAGTGACACCATCCTGAAAGCCAGAGAACGTGAGCCCAGTACAAAATGCTTCCCCGAGAGGATCCGGAGTGGAGGTCTCCGCAAAACCGGCGATCTCACCACTCTCGTTTTTCACCGGGGCATTTACGAAGCTGTCGGGGCATCCCCAGTGTGCCGTGGGGGGTGATCACTCCGTTCCGCCACAGAGCGGCTTGCTCGGTTGTGTCCCCTGTCAGGTTGGCACCGCCGCTTATCCAACCTGTGTTGTTGACGCTGTTTCCAACGCCGGACGATCCGCCTAGCGTGCTCAACACCTTCACGGTATAGCGAACATGCTTGTGAGGGTTATTGTTGCTTTTGGTGTCTTGTGCGGCGAGGGGAATCGAGGCCACCAGCGCAACGAATACCGTGATCGTGCTAGCCCAGACCATAATCTTGGGTTTCATGTTCCCTCCTTCGCCTTGTTGCGCTCGCCTGAGTAGCGTTTTGGGATTGGGTTCCCAAAGCGCCCACAGAACTTCACCCACGGCCTGGTTATTACGCTGCCTCGCTTCAAGAAGTCATGAAGAAAAGGTGAAATTGAGGCGAGGTTTCGGCGAGGTTAAGCGTGTGCCGGGCCGGGCTGTTCCGGTCCCATGCTAGGGCAATGGGGTATATAATCCTGACACTTAGCTCGTCCTGGAGGGGGTCGTGGGGACCGACTTCCGAATCGCACGCTGGCTGATCGAGCCGGGGCTGAATACTGTCTCAAGAAACGGTACGACAGTTCATCTGGAACCGAAGGTCATGGAGGTGCTGGTGTGCCTTGCCCAACATGCAGGCGAACCCGTCTCCAAAGAAGAGCTATTTCGGACCGTCTGGCCGAACACGTTTGTGACTGACGACGTGCTCAAGCGCTCAATCTCTGAGTTGCGCCGCGTCTTCGAAGATGATGTCCGTGAGTCTCGCATCATTCAAACGATTCCCAAGCGTGGGTACCGGCTTCTGGTTGCGGTCGAGCCGGTCGTAGGTGACAAGCGGCTCTCGCCTGGACTGCGAAGCCAGGAATCCACGACCGTGGGTCGCGACTGGCGAAGGCTGGCGTTGGTATCTGGAGCCGTGGCGGCGCTGCTCCTAATTCTGCTCGCAGCATTTTACGTTTCCTCCAGTGGGCGAGTCTCAGGCAAGAATGCAGATTTGCAAATTCGTTCCATTGCAGTGCTTCCTCTTCAAAATCTGCCCGGTGACCCCAGTCAGGAATATTTCTCTGACGGCATGACCGACGCGCTGATTACGGATCTCGCACAAATCGGTTCGATGAAGGTGATCTCGCGCACCTCTTCTATGCAATACAAGCAGACTAGGATGTCGCTACCGGAGATTGCGCGCGAATTAAAGGTCGATGGAATCGTTGAGGGAAGTATCCAGCGGTCCGGCGATCGCGTCCGAATCACCGCACAGCTCATACATGCTCCATCGGACCGACATCTTTGGGCGAATACATACGAGGGAGACCTCCGGGGTGTTTTTGCTCTGGAACGGAGCGTGACTAAAGACATCGCACGTCAGGTTCAAACACGACTCATGCCACAGGCCCAACAGCAGCGACGCAGCCTCGACCGACTAACGCAAGGGCACTCGATACATATCTGCAGGGGAATTACCACCTGCAGAGATACGGAAGGGGCGGTGGTGTTGAAGAAATGAAGACGGCATCGGACCTCTTCCAACAGGCAATTGACAGTGACCCAAAGTTTGCTCCGGCGTACTTTGGACTGGCTTACGCCCATGACGCGCTGCCATTGGTTTCTTCTGAAGATTCGGCTATCGCAAGAAAGGCCGAAGAGACAGGGCTGACTCTCGACCCGGACTCGCCCCAAGGGCAGACAATCCGGGCAGATAACAAGTGGCGTGACTTGGATTGGTCGGGAGCAGAAGAGGAATTCCGTAGGGCCTTGACGCTCAACCCCAATAACACGGCTGCGCACGATGATTTTTGTGAGCTTCTCAGCGAGATGGGCCGCTTGGACGAAGCCCTGAGGCAGTGCCAAATCGCGCAGGAACTCGACCCTAACAACGACCATCTCGCATCGGTCTTGTACAAACGCGGAGATTACGACCATGCCATTTCGATCTTGCGATTGATGAGCGGGCTCCACTCCTATGATGCAGCACTCCACTACTTGCTTTTTGAATGTTACGTAAAGACGAGAAAAGATGAAGACGCGGTCGCGGAATTGGAGAAAACTCTTACCCTGTACGAATTCTCCGATGCGGCGGCGAAGATCATCACGCCTTTTCCGCCTCGGGGTTCCGGGCTGCCATGCTCCAGTGGTCGAAGGAGATAGAAAAGGCTCAGGAGAGTAAGCAGGTGTACATGCCGGTCAACTTGGCCGATGCCTATGCAGTATTGGGTGAAAATGATCGAGCTTTTATGGCTAGACCAAGCGATTGCGCGCCGAGACGCGATTGCTGTGGGGATTCCCGCGACCTTCATGGAAACCGATCCGATGTTGGAGTCCCTCCGCGCCGATCCGAGATTCAAAGACCTGCTTCGCCGCATTGGCCTGCCGCAGTGAGACTACGGAGTTTCGACCAAGCTTTGAAGGTTGGCTTGTCTCGGTCATTCATGCGCGCCGTTAATCACGGTGACGTTGTTGCTATTCCAATTCGCAACATAAATCTTATCGGTGACGGAGTTCGCTGCGACTGCAATGGGACCCATTGCTTTGGGGTCGGTCAGCGTGGTTGCGGTGTTCGTCGCGCCGTTAATGACGCTTACGCTGCCTGGGTTGTTGGCGTTTGGGTTGCCGTTATTGGCAACGTATACAAAGTTCGTCTGCGGGTTCACCGCTACAGCGATGGGGAATGTTCCGACCTAAACCTGACCGAATCGATTCGGCCATCGATCACCGTAACATTGTTGCTGCCGGAGTTAGTCACATAGATTGTGTTAGTGGTTTGGTTGACCGCTAGTCCGGTCGGATTGATGGCCTTGGGGTCGGTTACGGTGCTGATGGCGTTCGTTGCACCGTCAATTACCGTCACATTGCTGCTTTGGAAATTCGCTACATAGATTTTATTGGTGACAGAGTTGACCGCAACTGCGACCGGTTCCGTGCCCGGGTCTGTCAGTGCGATTGCCGAGCCCGTCGCTATATCGATGACGATGATCGAGCCACGCTGATCCGCAGTGTAAGTCTTCCCGGTTGACGCATTCACGCCGACGGCGCCCGGCTCAAAGGCGTTTGTGAGATGCTTGGACGACCATACCAATGAAGCCGCCTGAGTCGTTAGATCGAATGTGACCACAATGCTACTGCCCCAGAGAGGGAAACCGGGGGCGAGGGTACAAGAAGCACCGTTGACGGCTATGTAAGCCCGATTGGTCGTGGAGTCTATCGCGACGGCGATCGGCCCCGCGGTTACCGCTGCGGAAGGCTCATTGATTAGGAATGGCGAGAGACTGTTCGACGTTCCAGCCAGGGAGTCCGTCGTCCCGTCAATCCACGCCACGCCGCCGACCCCGTTGCCGATTTTGCAAAAGGAGGCCGCCGGAGAGTTCACCACATAGATGTTCCCACTCGTTGCGTCGACTGCGATGCTCTCGGTCCCCCGCCCACGGCAATTGTGGTCCTCACGGCAGCCGCTACCGGCCCACCCCCGCCACTGCCGCTGCTTCCGCCCCCGCAACCAGCGGCCGCAAGGAGCACGAGGAATCCCGCAGCTAGGGCAACGCCGTTCATGCGCGCGCTGTCAGGCTTTCCCATTTGTGGAATGCGATCATCTGAACTCATAACCAACCTCCTTCGCATTTCCTCGGCCAGCGAATCGTTGTATTCAGGCGCTGCCGGTACCGCTTTCATCGTCCGAAGATGAGCCTGCGATGAATTCCGGGCAGTGCGACCCTGGGCTTCGCAATACCGACTTGGCTCCATGCAGATGCCTGACAATCCTGATCGTGCGCCCGCCCCTCGTCGCATGGAACCGCCGCGAAGGCGAGCGGCTCGCCCGTACTTGGGTCCACACCAGTGCCTACGATCTCGCCGCGAGAATTAATATCCGCGGCGGAAATCAGGTACAGCGGAGAGCCAGTTGTCAGAGTGTTGAGGTCGGACATCCCACCGTTTCGCCAAAGGAAAGCACGGCAGTTGAAGTTAACGTCACAGGACTGGCCAACAACCTGGCCGCGATCATTGATGGCGAATGCGAAACTGATGAAGTCTCCCGGCAACGTACCGAGATCCGTCATGACGCCGTTCTGCCAAAGGAATGCATGCCCGGCGCTATCGCCGGCCAAGTCCGATGCCCCGATAACTTGCCCGCGGTTGTTAATGGCGTAGGCAACATTGTTGAAGGAGCCTCCGAGATTTCCCAAGTTGGTCGGTAGATGGTTCTTCCAGAGCACGGCATGCATGAGTACTGGTCCGATCCCGGGGCCGCTGCCGCACATGCCGGTTCCGCCCACTACCTGGCCGTTGTCGTTCACCGCGAGGGCGGCTCCTATCGCATCGCCAGAGATTGCGGGCAACTCATGGATGGCGTTTCCACGCCAAAACACAGCTTCGTAGTCGAGCACTTGCGGAGAGACGCAGTTTGGATCCTGTGTAGTGTTTTCCGCGACCCCCACAACCAGTCCGTGATTATTTGCTCCGTCGCAGCGCTGTTGTTGCCGCCCAGCGTTCCAAGCGGTTCCATTAGGCCGTTGCGCCACCGGAACCCGCGGCACGTTTGATTGCTTCCATTGCAAGCGCCGCTTGGCGTACAAAGGAAAATGCAGAAGCTCTCTCCTAACGGATCAATCTCCGGAGTCTGAGCGAAACCAACGACGAGGTCGTCAGTGTTCTTTACGGGGAAATCCACATTGCTGTTATCACCGCCAAGTGTTCCAAGATCGGTGACGTCTCCGTCTTGCCAGAAGCCGGCATGCTCTTCGGTGTCGCCCGTGAGGTTGGCGACCCCGCCGACCCGGCCTTGGTCATTGATGCTGTGTGCGCTGCTTCCGAGGACACCGCCTAGAGTGCCCAGGTTCCGGACCGAGTAGTGAATGAGCTTTTCATTGTTTTCTTGGGCCTGTTCGGCAACGCTGTGCACTGCCGACAAGGTGACGATGGTCGTCATTACAATGAAATTTAGGGTCGTGGCCTTCATGAATCCTCTCCTGCCGTTCGTGGCCGAGCGAGCGCCGCATCGCCAACGCTCGCGTTCTCGCCATGTTTCTTACGCCGCTGTAGGCTGCTCAGTCAGGAAGGAAAAGTTAAGTTGTTGTTAGGTTTTGGTTAGGGCACGCCGAATCTGACCAGGGAATTGCTCGTAACTGCGTTACAATACTGCAACTTAGCTTCTCCTGGAGGAGTCCGTGGGGCAGGACTTCCAAATGGCAGACTGGCGCATTGAGCCCCGGCTTAATACGGTCTCCCGTGATGGCGCCCCGACTCGACTAGAGCCGAAGGTGATGGCGGTTTTGGTCTGCCTTGCCCAACATGCCGGTGAGCCGGTCAGCAAAGAAGAACTGCTGCGAACTGTCTGGCCGGACACGTTTGTCACCGAGGACGTATTGAAGCGCTCAGTTTTTGAATTGCGGCGGGTGTTGGAAGACGATGCCCGCCAACCCCGCATCATCCAGACCATCCCGAAGAGCGGTTATCGACTCCTGGTGCGAGTCGAGACGATAGACGGCGCAGGGGAAGTCGCCGTAGTTCCGGTGCGTGATGAGCCATCGCGGGCATCCCGGCGATGGCGGCTAGTAGTAGTGGTCATCGGACTCGCCACATTGCTGATGCTCGTGGCTGTTGGTGGATACAAGCTGCGGGAACAGTTCGGAAATAGGAGTCATAGTTCGCAGATCCGCTCCATTGCCGTTTTGCCCCTAGAAAATCTCTCCGGCGACCCGGCCCAAGAATATTTTTCCGACGGAATGACCGATGCGCTGATCACGAACCTGGCACAGATCGGAACGCTCAAGGTAATTTCGCGCACCTCCTCCATGCAGTACAAGAAGACTAAGAAGTCTTTGCGGGAAATCGCGAGCGAACTGAATGTGGAAGGGATCATTGAGGGTACTGTACAGCGCTCGGGGGACCGCATGCGCATCACCGCTCAGTTGATTGATGGCCGTACGGACCAACATTTGTGGGCCAACAGCTACGAGAGGGACTTGCGTGACGCATTTGCTCTAGAACGAGATGTAACCCACGACATCGCAAATCAGGTTCAGGGGCGAATCACGTCCTTGAGCCAATCTCCTATTTCCCAGCCTCAGACGACAAACCCAAAGGCATTGGAAGCCTACCTTCAGGGGATTTACCACCTCAATGCATACGGAAGAGGAACAGGCGAGGAGGAAATGAAGGCCGCCGCAGAATATTTTCAACAAGCAATTGACGCCGACCCCAGGTTTGTTCTGGCCTACATCGGAATGGCCAGGGCCCACAATGACCTTCCAACCAGTTCACGCGAAGATGTCGCAATAAGTAAGAAAGCCGCAGAAAAAGCGCTGGCCCTTGACCCCAAGTCGGCGGAGGCTCTGGGCATCCTGGCGAATATTAGATGGGAAAAGGAACTTGACTGGTCTGGGCGGAGCAACAGTATCGACAGTCGATTGCGCTCAACCCTAACATCGCCCTTGTTCGCGATCAATTGTGTACGCTTCTCGCGGAAACAGGACGCACGGACGAAGCTTTGCGTGAATGCCAGATCGCACAGGAACTCGAACCCGACAAGCCCCGCTTGCCGTACATGTTTTATTGGCGAGGCGAGTATGACAGATCCATTGCGATGCTTCGCATGATGTCCGAACGACACCCGGATGATGGCGAACTGCACTATCTGCTGTTCGAGAATTACGCCCTGAACAGGACGTATGGTGACTCCATCCAGGAACTGGAGCGAGCCCTCACACTGTACGGTTACTCAGAAACAGCTGCGAACACTCAGCGCGCGTTTGCAGCCCACGGGTACGAGGAAGCCTTGCGACAGTTTGCCAAGGACCTCGAGCGCCTTCACGTCACCAAGCAAGTGTTCGTGCCGGTCAACCTGGCGGACGTGTACGCAACCTTGGGCAACAGGGATCGCGCGTTCTACTGGCTGGAGCAGGCGTACTCGCATCGCAATATGATCGCCCTCGGAGAGCCGCTGGACTACATACTCGTTGATCCCATGCTCGATGCCTTGCGGACCGATCCACGCTACAAAAATCTGATCCGCCGAATGGGGCTGCCGGAGTGTGGATCGCCGGGTCGGCGAATCTCGCCGTTATTGAACCGTCGCGGCCGGTTGAGCTATTCAGCATGGGCCCCGTCGATCACCGTGACGTTGTTGCTGCCCGAATTCGCTACGTAGTCTTGTTCGTGACGGAGTTCGCCGCGACCGCAACGGGGTTCTTCGCATTCGGGTCGGACAGCATGGTCGTCGCGTTCGTAGCACCGTTAATTACGGTGATGTCGTTGGTCCCGGAGTTAGCGACATAAATAAAGTTCGTCTGCGACTCCACCGCGAGGCCAGCAGGCGAAATGCCAACCGGGATCGTCGCAATGACCGAGTTGGTCGCGCCATTGATGACAGTGACATTGTTGCTCTGGAAGTTCGCAACATAGATCGTGTTCGTCGTCGCGTTCACAGCGACCGCAGCGGGTGTGATCGCCTTGGGGTCTGCAACGGTCGCCAGCAGCGTGTTGCTGGCTCCATCGACCACGCTGATATTGTTGCTTCTGCTATCGGCGACATAAATCTTGTTCGAAGTTGCATTCACTGCAACGCCAATGGGAACAGACCCCACCGAAATTTCGGTTTGATACCCCAAGTTGCTGTCGTAGACGAAAACCTTGCCGAGGACACCGGGATATGTGACGTAGATGGTGTCGGTTATTGGATTGACATCTATTCCCACCCCATCGTCGGTGAAGACCCAGTGATTGGGCGGTTGGAGCGAGGTAGTGTCGAAGAACTCCAGGCTTGGGAAAGTAGGGGCACATGGGTCATTTCTGTAGATGCCGTTCCAGTACGATGCTGACACGATGTAAAGTTCGTGGCTTACCGGGTTCAGGGCCGCATGAGTTGGACTCACCTGCAAGAGAACATCAAAGCCGACCGAAGTCTTGGCTTGTGTGCCTCCGTCTATGACTTCGATGTCGGCGCCTGACTGCGAACAAGGGATGCCTGTCGGTATCGTACCGAAATCCGTCACGTAGATTTTGTTGGTCGTGGAGTCTACGGCAATTGCGCTAGGCGCGGTGCCAACGCCGATCGTACCGCTGACGGATGCCGAGACCGGCCCGCCGTTGGTATTCGTGCTTCCGCCGCATCCTGCTAAAACAAGGAGCGCGAACCATCCTGCGAGAAAGACCAAGCTCTCTACATTCAGCCCGTGAGACGTTTCAATACGTGGAAATCGATCGCATGAACTCATAACTAGCTTTCCTGTTCGACAAAGAATTACTTTTTGAAACGGAGACGCTTCGCTTTAATGGCGTCACGCACGTTCTGAGGAAGAGACACTTGGAAACCTTCGCGTCCTGCGCACCTGCACGATGGGTTATCCGTTTTGTCGCAGGGAATCAACTCAATCGCAGGTGTTTCTCCCGTGAGCGGATCAAAGGCCTGGCCCGTAATCTCGCCGGAATCATTAATGTCATTGGCATCGATGACGACTAAGCTCGATTCAGCCGGGACGAGTGCATTGATGTCGGTCATCACTCCGTTTTGCCAGAGGAAACCACGGCAGTTTCCGCTGGCATCGCACGATTGTCCTAAAATTATCTTGCCGTCCTTGCTGATCGCCCACGCGTAACTGAAAGCGTCTCCCTGTAGAGTACCCAGATCGAGGGTTGATCCGTTTTGCCAAAGGACGGCGTGAGTCACGCCATCGCCTGGAAGGTCTGACATGCCTACTACCTGCCCCCGGTTATTGTCGTCGGTCGCGGTGTTATTGAAGTTGCCTCCGAGACCTCCGAGTTCGACTGGCATGCCCCCGCGCCATATCACAGCTCGAGTGAGGAGTGCAAAGCCCAGTTCCCCTGGAGAGCCACAATATCCCGATCCACCGGCCGCCACATCGTCGTCATTAATTGCAATCGCGGCCGACAGGGCATCTCCCGGTAAGGGAGGGAGGTCCCGGACGGTGCCGCCGCTCCACAGAGCGCCGTGTGTGTCAAACACCTGAGGCGAGAGGCAGTTTGGGTCAAGCGTTGTCTCCGCCCACCCGACGATATGACCCGAGCGGTTGCTGTTCGCGGCATAACTGCTGTTTCCTCCCAGCCCGGGAAGCGCAGACATGACCCCGTTTTTCCAGCGGAACGCTGAACATTCATTTACGTCCGGATAGGTGAGAATGCAGAAATTCTCTCCATAAGGATCGATCGTCGCAGTGTCAGACGCTCCAGCGAGCATGCCAAAATCATTGGTTTCGATGTATTCGATCTCGCTGCTGGGACCGCCAAGCGTGCCGAGGTCGTTGGCCTGCCCGTCAATCCAAAGGACCGCATGATGATTTGTGTCACCCGGTAAATTCCACCAGCCGCTCACCCAACCACGGTCGTTGACGGCATTGGATCTCCCAACGGTCCCTCCCAACGAGCCCAGTTTTACGACAACATATTGGGGCGTTTGTGTGCCGGACCGAGCCCATGACAATGGTGTGGAGGCCAACAGGACGAGCCCTAGAGCCAAACAGCCAGTAGGGCGAATTGCTGAAGGATACTTGTTGGATCTCATGAAAATTTTCCTGTCCGTAACATGCATCCGGTTCGGGCCCGTGCGGCGCCATGCGCTTCGCGTCCGAGCCGTGAGCATCTTGCAATGCACGCGCGGCAAACGTCCATACTCCACTCCTGTCCTGTTTCGATCATGTATTTGTCCTGATAAACAATTGCAGCTCAATAGCTTAACGGCACCCCTGTTATTATCGTGGTAGACTTCCTAGCACAGTCTGGGGTGCTCGTGGTGAATGAAGCCCCAACATCTCGCACTCTCATTCGCTTCGGTGTCTTCGAGCTGGATACTGAGACCGGAGAACTACGCAAACAGGGCGTAAAGGTCCGGCTTCAGGTGCAGCCCTTCCAGATTCTGCAGATTCTTTTGGAGCGCCCCGGCCAGGTGGTGACGCGCGAGGACTTGCAGCGCCGCATCTGGCCTTCCGACACTTTTGTGGATTTTGATACCGGCCTTTACAACGCTATCAAGAGGCTGCGTGACGCTCTGGGAGACTCGGCGGAGAATCCCCGGTTCATCGAAACTCTTTCCCGACGCGGATACCGTTTCATCGGCACTGTGGAGGGAAACGGACACGTTGCGACTGCGGCGACTCTACCTGCCGAAGCAACGCAGCCCACGTCCAAACCGAATTTCCGACTTGGAATGTTGGTGGCCCTGGGAGCGCTGATCGTGGCAGGGGCTGCTTTGGGCGTGGGGAAGGTTTGGAGTCGTTTGTCCAGTAGCGGCACAGATCCCCAGATCCGCTCGATCGCCGTGCTGCCTCTCCAGAACCTGTCGAATGATCCTGCGCAAGAATACTTTTCTGACGGCATGACGGATGCGCTGATCACCGACCTTGCGCAGATTAGCTCTGTGAAGGTGATTTCTCGTACATCCTCGATGCAATACAAGCAGACCAAGAAATCGCTTCCGGAAATCGCGCGTGAACTTAACGTGGACGGAGTCATCGAGGGCACTGTGCAGCGCTCGGGCGATCACGTTCGCATTACTGCGCAGCTCATCTACGCCCCATCCGATAAGCACCTTTGGGCTGACAGCTATGAAAGAGATGTTCGCGACGTGCTTGCTTTGGAGCGGGAAGTCACCAAAGATATTGCCGATCGGGTACGGACGCGGATCACGCCTCAGAACCAACCCGTGGATGTTCAACCTCGGCCGGTGAATCTGGAGGCGTTGGATTCCTACCTTCGAGGCAATTTCCTCCTGAACAAGGGATCGGGCCACCCAGACGAAGAGTTGAGGGAGGCGAGGGTTCTTTTTCAGCGTTCGATTCAAGCTGATCCGATGTTTGCACCGGCTTACATAGGGTTGGCCGAAACACATCACGATTTGTGGTCGTCGTCGCCTGAAGACCTTGAGATGATGAAAAGCGCCGCCAACCGGGCACTAGAACTCGCCCCGGGATCTTCCGAAGCTCGGGTAGAGATCGCGCTCACAAAATGGGAGGAGTGGGACTGGAGTGGAGCCGAGGAAGAATTCCGGAAGGCCATTACGCTCAACCCCAATAACGCCTTTGCCCGCGAGCAGTTCGGGGGGTATCTCGATGCAATAGGACAGCTGGAAAAAGGCTGGAAGGAGCAGGAGCTTGCCCAAGAGCTGGACCCCGCCAGCGACCACCTATCGTGGACTTTGTACAGGCGAGGCGACTATGACCGAGCCATCGAGCGCCTCCAGACGACGCTTCACACTCGCCCTGACGATGGCGTACTTCACTGGCTCCTCTCAGAAATTTATGCGCAAAAAGGGATGCACAACGAATGGATCAAGGAATTAGGTGGAGCTTTGACTCTCTTGGGTATGCCGGAGCTAGCGAGCCCCCTCCAGCACATGTTCGCGACTTCCGGCTACCTGGCAGCGAGGCGGCTGTGGGCGAGAGAATTGGAGCAGTGGGCGGCGACCAAACAGGGTTATCTCCCCGGCATGGTGGCGCAGGTTTACGCTTCGCTAGGTGAGACCGAGCGGGCTATCCACTGGCTGCAGCAGGGCTGTGCGCATTACCGCGAACGGGGCAGCTCAGATCCCATTCTGCAATGGATAAAGGTAGATCCCAGCTTAGCTTCATTGCGCTCCGATCCCGGATTTAAAGACGTGCTCCGCTGCATGGGACTGCCGCAGTAGGTGCGTTACCGATGCCCACTCGCGCCAGACAACTTATCCTCGCCTTCGCTGTCGTGTACGCGGCAGTCTCGTTGTCACCCAGCCTTACGCCTTCGCTAATTGCACAGAGTACCGTCGGCACCGGCAGCATCGTTGGGACTGTGAGCGATCCCACCGGTGCAGTGATCAGCGGCGCGGGCGTGACGGTCACTAATGTCGCCACCGGACAGGTCATCATCGTCACCACAAATTCCTCGGGGTCGTTTAACTCGGGAGCGTTGATCCCCGGCAATTACAAAACGCTGGTTTCCGCCAAAGGGTTCAAGCCGGCAGAAGCAGCGGTGACTGTATTAGTCGGCAACACTGCCTCGGTGAGCGTAAAGCTGCAAGTCGGAAGCGGGCAGGAAACGGTGGACGTGCAAGACGCCGCGGCGGCCGTGAATACGGAACAGCCCACGGTCCAAGGTGTGCTGAATGAACGGCAGATTGAGAACTTGCCCGTCAACGGCGCAATTTCCAAGATCTGGCACAGTTGGAGCCAGGGGTCCAGATTCAAGATGGCGGGAACTTTATCGGGAACCCTAAGGATGGCTTTTCTTCGATATCTTTTGGCGGCCGCTTCGGTCACACTGCTCGAATCGAAGTGGACGGCATTGATGTGTCTGATGAAATCCTCGGCTCTGCCACAATGAACATTCCTGCTAGTGGAATTCAGCAATTCCAACTCAGTCAGTCGACCATGGACATTTCTACGGAGTTGACGACTTCTGGAGCTGTCAATGTGACCACGCGTTCGGGAGCGAATACACTTCATGGTGAGGGCTTCGACTTCTTTCGCGACAGTTCTCTGTCTGCGGCATTGCCTTCGCCTCCCCGATTATCAGAACCTTTCCAGCGTTCACAGTACGGTGCTCGTCTAGGTGGCCCGATCATTCACGATAGGATGTTCTACTTCTTCGATGCGGAGCGCACCTTACAGCACGAGCAAGCGCCGGTCTTGGTGGCCCCGCCTTTCCAGCAATATTCCGGAAGCTTCAGTGCGCCATTCCATGAAACCAATCTCATGGCGAAGGCTGATTATCAATTTGCCCGGTCCATTCGCACCTTCTATCGATTCAGTTATTTTCAAAATTTTCTTGTTGCGAACGGAGGATCTGGCTTTTCCTTATACGCCGAAAAAAATATCACTCGTTCTCACGTCACGGGGATCGATTTCAACACGGGAAGCTTCAGCCACAGTTTTCGATTCGGATACTTGAAAACTGAGCGTAATAATGAGGACGTAACCTTAGGCAGCAATCTGCCACTGGCGAATTATGGACTCAACATCACGATGGGTAACACCGGTCTGGTAACAGGACCGAATGTCAACGCACCCGAGCTGATCCTCCAGAGTAATCACCAGCTCAAATATGATGGCAGCAAAACTGTTCGTCGGAATATCATCCGATACGGTTTCGACGTCAATCGCATTGGAGCTGCAGGCAATGTGCCATTTGTCAGCCTTGCCCCTGGTGTTTCAGCAAGCGTTGGTTCTTTCGAGGAAGCTTTCGCACAAACAGGCCCATTCCCAGGAGGAGACGCGAATCCCCTAAATTATCCTGTCGAATCGGTGGGGCTCGGAAACGGTCTTGGATACGTTACACCCTTTCCGGGATTGGGCCTTCCGGCAGGCAGCTATTTTTTTCACCGATTCGCCGCGTACTTGGGTGCTAGTTCGAAGCTGAGAAAAAACCTCACATTCACATATGGCGTTCGTTATTTTCGTGAGCCCGGCCGCAGTGACAGTGAGTACCCACCAATTCCGCAGCTTAACGCGCTGATTCCCGGACTTGGCAACTCGATCCGCCAGCCCAATTCAAACTTCGCCCCACAACTAGGCTTTGCATGGGATCCTACAGGCAAAGGCAAAATGTCGATTCGAGCCGGTATAGGCTTGTACTACGAGAACGTGTTGGTCGGTGTCTCTGGGCTTGAGCCGACCTTCCGAACACGAATCGGCGATGTCTTCGTACAGTTACCGAGCGCCTGCAACGGCGTAGCGACACCCCAACCCGTTCCAATTCCTGGCGGCAAACCGCTCCAACCAACCTTCTGCGGTACACCGAGCAATGGTCCAGTCGCGATTGGAACGGTGGCGGCTCAGATAGTTGCATTCCAAAAACAATATCAGTCCGATTATCCATTTAGTTTGACCGAGCCGAACCCGAACTATGCGGGTTTGCTGCTCGATCAGGGCTTTGGGTTTGGCTTAAACCCGTTCATGTTCGATCCTCGCTACCGCACCCCTCGATCAGTGGAGATGAATATCGGTCTTCAGCGGGAGCTTCGTCCGGGGATTATCCTCAGTGCTGACTACGTGCGCAATATTCAAACGCACTACTTTCTGGGAATTGACGAAAACCATGCCGGTGACGTTCGGTATTTCAATAAAGTTGCTGCGCAACAGGCGATCGACGCGACACTGAGTGCATGCGGAGTTCCAACTGTCGTTCAAGCCATCGCAGCGTGTCCAGGACTCTACCCTGGAGGGGGCGGAGCTTCAATGGCTGATTTCGCTAATCACGGGTTAACTTCTTCCGCAGATTTTGATCGACCTTGCGGAACGTTGTTGGGGTACCCGTGTGCCTTTCCCGGCATAAACGCTAACGCACCGCCGCTACCTTTTATGTTGCCCATTGGACGCTCTGTCTATAGCGGACTGCAGACGAAAATGATAGCGAATGTGCAGCACCCGTTTCGTGGGTTGCGAACTCTGAATTTCCAGGTGTCCTACGCGCTTTCCAGATTTGAGAATAGTGGAGGAACCGGCGTAACGGTGGCGTCTGCCTTGATCAATGCCGATCAGGATTCAGGGGTGGCTAGCCTCGATAACGCACATCCCGGCCGCTACTTTGGCCCTTCGCTTCTTGACCGCACGCACCAGCTTTCTTTTGGTGGTTATGCTGACTTACCTGCAGGGTTTCAGCTGAGCATCATCTCCCATTTCTGGAGTCCACTCTCCACTTCGTTGGTTGTTCCCAACACAAACCACGGACCTGGAGAGATTTTCCGCACCGATTTCACCGGGGACGGCACGGTTCAGGACCCCGTTCCCGGAACGCACGTCGGCAGCTTTGACCGCGGAATTAGTGCATCGAACATCAATCGCGTGCTCGCCAACTACAACAACACGGTTGCGCTTCAACTGACCCCCGCTGGACAAATGCTGGTTCAGAACGGCCTGTTCACACCCGCTCAGCTCGGTGTGGGTGATTCCTTGTGCTACAACAATCCCAACAATCTGCCCATGAATTCATTGTGCGCAGTTGCTCCTCCCGTGCCACTTGCCCCGCCAGGCCAAGTGAATCTCTCCTGGGTGCGCGCATTGGATATGAAAGTTGCGTGGTCGTACAAAATTCGTGAAGCGATCGAAATCCAACCGAGTGCCGGCTTTTACAATCTCTTCAACTTCGCCAATTTTGACCTACCGGGCACGGCGCTTAACGGTTTGCTCACGGGAGGCGGTGGTCAGATCAACGGCACGAATGCTGCAGGGCACAACGTAGATCGAGTTGGAGTCGGGACTGGTGTCTACTCGCTCGGCGCGCCACGGCAAATCGAGTTCGGGCTGCGCGTGATTTTTTAGCAAGCCGCTGCTGCTCTTTTGGAATTTTCATGAATCTTATCAATGCCTGCCCGGAATGGCGGAGAGATTTTGGCGCGGGTCGAGCAAACTCGGTCAAGGCGCGTGCCCGCGACGGCGGCGACCTTCGGTCGGCCTTGACGGAGTTTGCGCCCGCGCTACGCTGCCATTATCCGGGGCAGGCAGGTTCTAAAGCCCGATTCCAAGACCCATGCCGTGCTCTTGTTGCGGTGCTTTAGAGATTTCCTGCTGGGTCGCAATTGTCTGATCTGTGCTGTTCTGTGGCCCCTGCGCAGTTTGTTTCGAAATATCGTGACCGAGAGCGATGGGCAGCCTCTCGCGGTCATTGGTGAAGATTCGAGCATCGAACGCTCCACGGGAAACGCTCACGTACGCCATTCGGTTATTGAGCAGGTCTTTGGCAGCCAGTTCAGTGTCCACATGAATTAGCACCCGGTCCGCGGTTTGTCCCTGGCTGGAGTGGCTGGTCATTGCATAGCCATAGTCCAGGTGTGGATGCTTATTGGGATCGATTTTGAGTGTGCGGCCAGAGTCCATGTTCATGCTCAACCGCCCGGCCCCGTCAATGCCCCTAATTACCCCCAATTCGCGATTTGCAATTCTAAGGTCGTTGGCCGGGGCCGTGAATTGAATGCGGTCTCCCAACGAGAAATTTCGTGTCTCCTCGCGATAGACAGAGACGCCGCGCTGTCGGCGGGGATCATATGTGCGATCGGTTCCGTCCTGCAGTCGCACCGTGATCCGGTTGCTGGCAGCATCAATGCTACGCACCTGAGCATACTGGCCTTTTCCAATCCCGGTTTCCTTCGATGCCCGAGAATAGCGCAGGATATCGCCTACTTCGTACTTCGCTGCCCACGTACGGTCAGCCCCAGTGAGCTCCTGTCGCGGAACTAGGCTTCGGATCAGATGCTCTTCGCCACTGACCCGGCCCGTGCCTTGTAATTCCGCGTGAATGCGTTCATTAATCTCGATGCGGGAGCGATTATCCGGGGACACAACGAGTGTGTTCTCCGGCGACCTCGCATACTCTTTCGCGATGGCCGATATGCGCTCCTCGTGTCCGGGGACCTCATGAACCCGGCCCTGCTGATCGAGATTGTCAATAGCTTCCCGTACATTGCCCCGTGCGAGCTGTTGAACCACTTCCTTGAGCTCGGGGTCCTTCTGCCGCACGATCTCTTCTAGTTTGACCGTCTTCATCCCGGCATCTTGAAGCTGGGCAAACGGGCGTCCGGCTTCAACCGCTTCGTGCTGTCGCCGATCCCCGACCAACAAGACTCGATCATTCGGGCGCAGGCGCTCGATGAACTCATGCAGTTGTCGAGTGGAAGCGAGTGAAGACTCGTCGAGCACGTAGAGCCGTTTCTCACCCGTGCCGGGCTGCTGCCCGCGTGCCAAGTGTTTCTGTAGAGTCGAAGTCTCGATACCAGCTTCGCCAAGCTTCTGGGCTGCTCGGGATGTTGGGGCGAACCCTTCGACCCTGTAGCCGTCAATCTCTGCGCTTTCTCGGATCACCGCTAGTGTAGTGGTTTTGCCCGCGCCGGCAACACCGTCCAGAGCCACGATCTTTTCCCGCGAGAGAAGGATCTCGTCAACAGCTTGGAGTTGCGAAGGATTCAATTCTGGATGACGGTCTTCGGTGGCGATACGGATCGGGGGCGAAACGAGCATTGGATCGCTGTAATCGCGTCTGTTGCCTTCCAACACTCTGCCGACGATCTCGCGCTCCATCCCCGCCATAGCTCGCGTCGTGTACTGTCTGCATGCGCCGACCTGCGAAAGTTCTTGGAACTCTCCCGTGTTGATCCGGCGCTGAAATTCGTGCTGGATGTTGCTGTAGGTGGTTTCTCCCATGCTGCGCGCTAGCGCGGATTCCAAAATTGCGCGACGATCCTGCACCGCGGACCGCTCGAAGACGTGATCGCGTGCCCAAGTCACAGCACTCTGCGCCTGAGCTCTGCCTTCCTGCATCCTGTGGTGACCGTGCTGGCGAGCGTGGGCCACGACCCGATCAGCCTGATATCCGTACCGTGCTGCCAGTTCGCGGTGCCGATGCAATACCTCTCCCTGGGACAAGAGTTCCTTCCGATCCCGCGTGTGGTGGGCAGCGATCTGCGCCGCCGCTGCGCCATCGATTCCTTGTTCGCGCAGATGGTCTTTGATCTGTTCCCGCCGTGGGCTGGACGCCTCCAAATACTCTTTGGTGTAGCCGCGGATCTCCGGCTGGCCGTGCTTGCCGCGCTCCAATTCATAGCCCAGCATTTGCAGCCGCATGGCGAGTTCGGATCGATAGACGGCAGTCACGTATCGCTGCGAAACGAATAGTTCGTGAGGCTGGAGACTGCGCGTTGTTCCGTTCGCCTGCTCGGTCACATTGAAGATGACGGCATGGGTGTGAAGCTGCGGGGCGGCGTAGCCATCAACCGGACGTGCGGTATCGTGTTCAAAAGTAGCAGCACCAAACCTGCCGGTGGTTTCCGGCGCGTGAACATTGCCGATACGGGCTTGTGTGTATCTTTCTAGCTCGCGAAGGGCCGTCCGTACGCTCTCGCGATGGGCTTCTCGGACTCGTTCATCCCCTCCGACAAGTGCGGTGAGAGACACTGACTTGGGCGCAGAGAATGTCGCGTCCCATCCGGCGCGATGCTCAGCGCTGGTGACTTCCTTACCGAATTTGCCTTCGTATGTTCTCGAGACTTGGCGGCGAACAAGCTGCTCGGCAGTATGCGGATGCTGCCCTTCACTCAGCCGTGCGAAATGTTCCGATTGCACGGCCCCACCAAGCTTCCACTGCTCCGCAAGCTTACCCTGCCATTCGCTGTGGCCCTGCCGATCACGGCTCCAGTAACTCTGTTTCTCCGACGCAAACTCACGCTCGTGATAAGTTCGCGCTTGGCTGGCCGAGAGCGGTTTCGAGATGGTAAGCATGAGAATCCCTCATTTTTCGACTCGGCTGACACGGGCAAGTGCAAGGAAGTCCGCAAGTATTTTGTGTGCCTTCTGGAGCTTCACTGCGTCGGCCTGATCACGGATTTTGACGATGGAATCGGGCAACAATTGCGTTCCATCTGATGCCGCTTTCGCGTTTGAATGAAACAAATTCAGCAGCGTGTAGCGCAAGGCCCAGATCTCGGCAAGCAGCAATTCAATCGGATCGGCAGGTCGCTGCCGGGCTGCTTTCAGCGCAGTCTCGCGGAGCCATTCGGCGAGAGATTGGCCGGCGCTTTCAGCTGTGGCTTCGACCTCAGCCAGCTCTCCTGGAGTCAGGCGAGTAGCTATCGTTTTGGTGCGAAAGCCGGGCCTAGCCTCATCTCGAAGAGGTGCCTCGCTTCGAGTCGGAAAAGGAAGTTCGGGAGTACTCATGGGAAATCCTATTCATGGTTCTCAGCAAATGCTCCGCCGGTGGCGGTGTTGCGACAATTTAAGAAAGCGTTTGCGGATCAATGTGTTTACGCCAAGTGCACTCAGCAGTGTTTCTCTGTTTACGAACGTAAACGCCAAGCACGTGCGGGAACTCGATCGCGAAGCAATATGCTCATCCAAAACAAGTTCACGCTCGTAAACATTTCGGCGCTGGCGAGCGCTCCGCAGTTCCCAAATTGGGGGTGACGTGTCCACCATTCTTCCGGTGCGAAGCACCGCCTCGCTCACATCTCGCCATATTCCAGCGCCAACGTATCCCACGCCTGCATCACGTCTGGCGACTGCCATGCACGGCGAAACAAATTCTGAATGGACTTCCAGTGCTCCATGGGGAAGACGAAACTAATCCCGTTGTCACAGGCACAGAAATTCACATCGAACTCTTGGTTCTCCATGATTCCTACGTGGGCGTAGAAATAGTGTCCTTTCCATTGAGCCAGTGGGCGAGTCAAATCGAGGCCTTCCAGCATCCTTCGGAATTCCGCAGTTCTCGCGTATCCATTTACCGGATAGCGTGGCGCAAGCGGGCCAGGAAAATGCAGGTAGGGAGAGAAATCGTTCCCCTCCTCTCGCACCAGATCGAGGCGGTATCCGCCCTCCTCCTGGGATGGCAATCCGCGCTGCATTGGGGCTTCAAAGTCATCGTCGTCGCCAGCGGGTTTCGGTCGTAAGGGCTTGCGGTGAACTGCGTAATGGCCTCGGGCACAGACGCGCCAGAGGGTATTCCAGTGCGGCCAAAGTACTTCGTTCAGCTTTTCGATATTCGAGAACGTTTCCTGATCCAAGAGCGTGTAGAGATTGCGAACGGCGAGCAGTGGTCGTCGGCGCTTCTGAGCCGGGTCTCTGAGCATCTGAATCGTTCGCGTAACGACTCGACGGAGGTCGTCACTATCGACATCGTCCGGCTCCTTTGCAGCGACTTGTTTGTCCTCGGGAAGCGTCATCAAATAGAGGAAGTCTAGGGAAAGCTTCTTCCTTCTGCGGGCGATTGCGTAAACGGCGAGAAATGCCTCAAGAATCTCGGCCAGAGAGTCATAAGAAAGCTGGCCTTGTTCGGTACTGATAAATGACTGCGCACCCTTGGCGCAATAGTGGGCAATGAGAGCCCATTCAGCCTGGGTGAGCGGCATTTGTGCCTCCGCTTTCCCGCGAATATTGAGCAGAGAATCGGTCGGCTCAGTGAGCAGATTTGCTAACTCAAGACGGTCATCTCTGGCCGACTCAAGCAACTGTTTTGCGGCCTCCGATGTTGAGACGGATTGGCCTGTCTTGAGAGCGATCACTTCCTTAAGCGTTTCCAGCCTTGAGCGGAGCTCCTCGGAAATCCGAATGGAAATCACCGGTTGGTGCAGGATCGGTGCCTTCTCTGCCATCGGCCCTCCAAATCAAAATTATGTAACGATACATGTTGACTGTATTGGTACTGCTGGGGTAGTGTCAAGCACAATACCAGCCAGGAGTCGATTAACCATGCCCCAGCCAAATGGAACAAGAAAACCTTCTTCCCTTCATTTCGCAGATACCGCGGGTTGGAACACGAGCAGCAGAAAGCCTAGCGTTGGAGCTCTTCCGCATCTGGGTGAACAATCACCCGAGCCTTTTGTAGAGGCAACTGCAGCTGGGGAATTTCTGAATTATTCCTCTCGAACGATGAAACAGATGGCCCGAGAGGGGCGGATTCCGGCTCATCCTTTCGGATCCGGTGCCCGCAAGAGATGGTATTTCCTCATTTCGGAGCTTGCGGAGCATCTTCGCTCTCAGGTAAATTCCGGTCATGGAGAAGCTGGTCGTGACAAGGCGCAAAGGAGGGTCATTTGAGTCACGATCGCCGCAAGCCTATCCGCTACAACGCGGGTATGCTTTGCAAAGAGAAAAGGTCAATTGGCATGGTGTGGGTATTCCGCTGGAGCGAAGAGGTAAATGGAGGGCGGCGCCAACACAAGGAAGTAATCGGCGCAACGAAGAAATTCCCTACGGAAGCGACGGCCAACAGAGAGGCCGACCGGCTACGTTGTCGCCTCAACGAACAAAAACAATCACTGAGCCTCAAATCTCTCACGTTTGGGGAACTAATCAACCACTACCTGAATCACGAACTCCCGCGCTTGTCGAAATCCGCCCGCAAGGGAAACCAATCGTACATCAAGAACTGGATCGAGCCTGCGTGGCACGGTCACGTTGCCGACAACATGAAGACCATGCAAATTCAAGATTGGCTGGACAAGATCGAGCGCCCGGACGGAACCAAACTGAAGATCAAGAACATCCTGTCCGCGATCTTCTCGCACGGGGTCCGATGGGAATTCGTGGAACGCAACCCGGTCTGCGGTCAAGGCGGCACGCCTGGCCACCGCGGTGCCTCAACTGGCGTGCGGCAGAGCAACAGAATCTCCATCAGTCGCGTGATTCTGCCGCCGGATGTCGTGCGTCAAACTCTCGAACAGTTGCCCCTGCGCGAAGCAACGATGGTGCTCATCGATGCCGTCACGGCGTTGAGGGCCTCAGAGTTAGTCGCGTTGAAGTGGAGGAATGTCGGTTGGGACACAGGCATCCTTCGATCCGAATTTGCTTTCGTGGAAGGCGAATTGAAGGATACCAAGAGCAGAAACAATGCTCTACCCCTCGGTCGACCGGTTCTGAATGTGCTTCGTCTCTGGCGCGAGCATACAGCTTATCGCTCGGACGAAGACTGGATCTTTGCCAGTCCGCACTACCATGGCAAGACCCCGTATACGTATCAAATCCTTTTCCGACGTCACATTCGCCCTGTAATCGAGCGCGTCTCAAACCTCAAGAGCAGCAAGCAAGCGCCGATTGGGTGGCACACGCTGCGTCGATCACTAGCTACATTGCTGATCTCGAACGGCGAGAATGTGAAGGTCGCACAATCGCAACTTCGTCACACCACCCCCAAGATAACCTTGGAACTCTACGCACAAGCGGTTTCCGCCGACCAGCAGAAAGCACACAAGAAGGTTGTCCAGATGGTGCTGCCGGCGAAGTTTCCCGAGAGATTGAAAGCGCGAAGCGCCGCGCCAACTGCGTAGAAACCGTTCTGGGTGTCCGAGGGTGCCTGAAATCAACCCTGGCGAACTCCTCTAAGTACCGTGAAATCTTGGTGAGCGCGGCAGGATTCGAACCTGCGACCCATGCCTTAAAAGGGCATTGCTCTACCAACTGAGCTACGCGCCCACAATCTTTTTAATGTAACACACCATCTTGCGTGGCTGCGCTCCGTTAGCGCGGCAGTTCAATTCCTGAAAGACGCTGGCACGCGCCCAGAAGTTTGTCTTGCAACGCTGCCTCTCGTGTTGCCGGTTTCGGCGTACGACGCCGCAGGTGATAGAAGTACTCGCCAGTCACTGTCGCCGCCGGATCATCATCGACCGCGAGCCACGCCTGCGTGCGATGTCCCTGGTCCAAATCGTCCGTGGCTGCCGGACCTCCCATACTTGTCGCCACCCATCCGGGTTCAACAGCGTTCGACTGGACATCGGGCCAGAGTCGCGCAATGGCGAACGCGAGAAGTACGTCGTGCAGTTTGGTATCCGAGTATGCCTGCTGTCCCTGCCATGGACGCTCTTTCCAACCCAAGTCCTCCAAGCTTGCATCCCCTTGTTGATGCAGCATGGAACTCAGATATACAAGCCGTTTCGGTTTCTGAATCAGTGCCGTAAGAATGTAGGGTGCCAGCGTGTTGACCGCAAACTCATTCGGCAGCCCATCCTCTGTCACAACGCGCCGCGCCTGTCGATACCCTACGCCTGCGTTATGAATCACTCCATCGAACGAGCCAAGAGCATTCACCTGTTCGGCAACACCGCGTGTCTGTCGGATGCTGCTCAAGTCCCCAATGACAACGGACTCTGCTCCCGGGACACCGTTTAGCGCTTCCGTGCCTCGTGCGTCATTACGCGCGTGCAAAACAACAGAGTGTCCTTGCTCGATGAGCAACTGCGCTGTCATTTTTCCTAAACCGTCTGCCGAACCCGTGATGAATACACGTGCCATGGGACTCATCTTCCCTCATAGCACTGGATGTTGTTCTGGTTAGTAAGATTCAACGCAGTTGAAAAGGCCGCCCTCGCGAGCGGCCTCGTCTAAAACACCTCCGACGCTTACGGCTTGAACACAATCACACCAAACGTCCCTGCCAGATTGCCACTCGGGCCCGCGGTAAAGAATAAATGGTTGACTGGTCCGTTCTTTCCCAGTCCGTCGCCGAAATCGATACCCCACAGCTGGTCGATCACGATCGCCTTCCCAGTATTGTCTTTCACTCTCCCAACAAACCGCCCGCTAACCAGATCAAATGCGTTAATCGTTCCCCCGTTCGTATTGTTCGAAATCAACAGCGTATTGCTCAGCGGCCCAAAGTTCCTCGGCGCCGCGGCAATGCCCCACGGCTGATTTAGCGGAGCTCCCTGAATCAGCGGTTTGCCAGGATTCACCGGTGTGCCGTCTTCCAGGAACTGCTCCACAAACCCACCACTGGCCCCCGAAGCGCTGGCAAACGTCACATAGACGATCCCATTGATGTCACGCACTCCGAACGGCGTAAAGCCCGCCGGAAGAGTGGGGTCCGTAAATGCTTTCACGAAATTGAAGTTTGCGTCGAAAATCTCCACCTGACTGTTCGCCATGTCAGCCGCATACAGAAGGTTTCCTGAAGCCCGGTTGGTGATCGCCAGGCCGGTATACATCGCGCCCTTCGGTTGATTTTGCAGCGGCGCTAACGTTGCCTGATTAAAATTCGTTTGCGGCGCCCATCCGCTGATCGTCCCATCCATCGTTGAAAACAGGAAGATCGAAGTCCACCCTCCGACCTGAAATTCTTGGGAACCGTTGAACACAATTCCGGTTGGAGATCCTGGCCCGTTTAACCCTTGCGGCGAACTCGGCCCGTTCCCCGCTGTCGGAATCAGCACCTTTAGATGCTGATTTGCATTTCCCGCCGCGTCATACAGCGTCGACCACCCGGAACCATTATCGCTGATCCACCATGGCGAACCAGGGGCGTGCACCAGACCCCAAGCGTTCACCAGCAGAGGGTCGTCATGGTGCGCCCATTTCACTTGGTTGGAGGATAGATTGGTAAGTTGATACTGCGCCAAGGCTGCGCTCGACGCAAACACCAGCGCGAGTCCCAAGGCGATTGTAAAAGCCGTCATCCGACGCTGCATATGGAGTCTCCTTTGTGAGTGCCGAATCAGAGGAGGCACTGGTGCAGCGTGCGCACACAGGCAGAAGTGCTCTGATCAGCTGAGGGCTGATAATAGGCCAGAGAGACTCAATACATTGTCAGGTGATTGTCACAATCTTGCACATTCGGTACTTGGTTGGGCACCAACCTCCGTTTCGAGGGAGGCATTTTCGGTTCTGCCTGCTCCGAAACTGGCCGGTGTGAGTCGCAGCATGCCCTGTGGTTGCGGCGAACTTCTAAGCAACCAGTCGGCAGTTCCCCGAAATAAAGATTTTGAATTTCATTGTGGGAAATGGCGGCTGGGTTGGTACCCCCCTTCCCCCCCGGTCTGTTGGGATCATCGAGTTAGGGGAAAAATTCTGAATAATCTATGGGGCTCAATCACTTAGGGGCAAAATATTGAGCCGCAAGGACTTAGGTCTTGTCGCCTATTCCTGCGTATACCGCTACCGCCTTGGCTAGGATCTGCTTTGTTGACTCTGGAGCGCAAGGGCGGAGATCACATAGGGCTATGATTTCTGTCACAAGCCGGCTTAGCAAAAAAATGGGGAGCGTCTGGTCCCCCAGTTTCCATCCCCAAGTTCTTCGAGCCCGAAGCAGTGATGGTTGGGTTCTAACCGTGCGCCGCACTTTCCCCCATCGCGCTGGGAACCGCCGGACCTGCGGCGAATCTCTCCACGCGATTCCCTACCGGGCTCGACTGCTGGTTCGCGTAGTAAGCATTCGCCCCGAGAATCACCAGCGCGGTTAACAGCGCAATCCATAAGCTTAACGTCGTTGCTGCACTGATATCCCCAGCACTCGCAGGAATCAGGGTCACCAATTTGTTGATCTGATCGGCGACTCCGGTAATTAGTTTGTGCAAGCCCGCGCCGCTTGACCCGATGTTCCCCGTTGTGATGCCACCCAGAAAGACGGTCAAATGCGACTGAATCTGGGGCGCCAGGAACTTGCCCAGGACTTTGGCAACGACCGCTCCACAGAAAACCCCCAGGACCATCATCGGCATGTAATGATATCGCGTCGCAATCGCCGTTCCTCCGAGCAACAGCAAAACTGCAACGATCAGCGGACCAACGATCACGGCCCGGTTTGCCGGCGAGATATGGCTCCACCTCGGAAACCGATTCCCTAGCAGATCGAATACTGTGATGTACATATACGCCCCCACTCATCGGCAGCCCGCAGAGCATCTGCGCAGCCCCGGCACTTTAATTCCTGGCTAATAGTGATGTGGAAAAGCCGGGCGTTTCTTTTTGCGGACAAATAAAAGGGCCGCCCGTGAAGGTATGACGCACAGTCTCTTGCTATCGGCGCTCGTGGTACCCGCCCTTCGAAAAGCGCGAAGAGCGGGGCACCCACAGTCTTTCGCAGGGGGGTTCGCTTCGCTCTCCCACCCGCTGCGCTCAGGATGACAACTCACCTTGTGTTTCGCAGTGGACGCGCGCCCACGAGACTATAGATTTCAGAAATAAGAAAGGCCGCCCGCAGGCGGCCTTTTGGGTTAGATTGCTAGCGGCTTAGTCTCCTGCCACCGGCTCCGCGATCTCCGGCTTCGCCGCGTGGGTGCCGTTGCCGTTTCCGTTCGGCTTAGCCAGCGCGCCCAGTGGAATGAAGCCGTCCTGCGACTGCACCGGCTTCTCTTTCAGAACTACTTCGCGATACAGCGAGGCCATGCGCGCGTTGTAGGCTTCATCGTTCTTCTGCGGACCGCGCGCTTCGGCTTCCTTCTGCTTCGCATCCCGCGCCCGTGTCTTTTCCTCGCGCGCAGTCTTGGCGATACCCAGTTTATCCAGATCGTGCTGCAGTTCGTTGGTAACTAGATCTTCGCGCAGCTTTAGATATTCGGTGGCGGTCTCCTGCTTATCCATCTTCACTTTCTTGCCACCCGCGAAGATTTCGTGACGTCCATGCTCTTCG
The DNA here is from genome assembly GCA_963836945.1 of uncultured Acidobacteriota bacterium. GTDB lineage: Bacteria > Acidobacteriota > Terriglobia > Terriglobales > Acidobacteriaceae > Sulfotelmatobacter. The sequence continues at coordinate 146,935 of CAWILL010000005.1, read as the reverse complement.
TACCACTTGGTGAGGGTGGCCGTCATGTGCATCTTCTCGATGATGTTCCGCCATCCCACGCCGGTGTTGTAGGCGCAGAAGGAGATCTCGCCTTCCTGCGTCGCATATGGAATGATGCACTGCTCGGTGCGCCGGAAATCGTAGTTGAATAGATCCTGGAACCACATGCCTGCGATGAACAGGAAATTCCAGCGATCGGTCGAGCGGCGCTTCATCACGTCGTCGATTGTGCGGTCCGGACCGACCTTGCCGTAGTCCTTACCGGTCACGTGATAGTTCTTATCGAACTTCTTCAGCAGATCCATCAGCTTGAAGTGCGTCGGTGACTGGTACGGATCATAGTTCTTCATCAGGCAGAGCGCCATTCCAACACCGGTCCAGAATTTCCCGCGCGAGGCATCGTTGACTTTCGCGATGTCTTTCGCAAGCTGATCGCCATGCAGGAATGCGGTGACAGGCACAGCTTCCTTCGTTTCTTTGTCGATCATCACGGCCATGCCAGTCCCGCAATTCGGATGGCATCCGCATGAGAGCTGTCCCCAGTCGTTGTTGGCGTCCTGCGCATGCATCAGGTCGGCCCAGTCGCTGAACGTTCCCATGAAGCTGATGGGGAACCAGTCGCGAGCGGGTTCGCCCAGTCCGGTCTGATTCTTCACGTCGTGCGCCAGATGGCTCAGGGTGTAACGCTGCGCTTGACGGCGCTCATCGGTGACGGCTTCGTCGCGGCCCGTGAAGCTGACTGGCTGGAAGCTCAGGAAACTGATCGTCTTGGGATTGTCGAGCGCGAACTTGATGATGCGTCCGACCTGCTCATTGTTGATGCCGTTCACAATGGTGATGACTGGAACGATTTCGCATCCCGCCTTGTGCAGGTTCTCGATCGCCTTCAGCTTTACGTCGAACAGGTTGCCGACCATGCGGTGCGCATTGGCAGCGTTGCCGATGCCGTCAAACTGCAGGTAGGCATAGCGCATGCCGGCTTCAACGGCCTGCTGCGCGAATTCAAAACTCTTCGCGAATTCAATTCCGTTGGTCGCAGCCTGCACGGAGTTGTATCCGACTTTGCGGGCGTAGCGGACCGCATCCAGGAAATACGGCGACAATGTCGGCTCGCCACCGGAGAACTGCACCGACATCTGCCGGCGCGGCTTGATGGTGATGGCGTTGTCGAGCATCGTCTTGATTTCTTCCCACGTCAGTTCGTGGACGAAGCCGACCTGGTTCGCGTCCATGAAGCAGGGATCGCACATCATGTTGCAGCGATTCGTCAGGTCGATGGTCAGCACGGAACCGCGGCCATATTTCACGGTCGACGATCCGTGATGATGCAGGTGCTCGTCGTTGTGCGCCACGATGTCGCGGCCGGGGAAAACATCTTCCAAGTGCTTCGAAAACTCGGTGTCGATCGACATCACGTCTTCGAAGTGGCCGTGCTTGGGGCAATCCTTGACCATCAAGATCTTGCCGTCGCGCTCGATAATCTGCGCCTTGATCTCTCCGACCTTCTCGTTCATCAGCACTTCATGCGGCAGGTGCCCGTCCAGAATCTGCTGGCGGATTTCTGGAACACACTTAGGGCAGAGAGAGTCCGTGCTGCGAGGCCAGCCGAGCGGGGGCTTGGTCTTCTCGTACGACTTGAGCAGCGGCTTGTCGGACCACTTGGGTTTCGGCGACGGGTTCGGATTGACGCGGTTGATGCGATCGAACACGACCCATGTGGCGTTAGCGGCGGCGACTGCGACCTTCTCAACGTACTTAATCGGCTTGCGCATGATTGCTATCGGCTCCTGGCATTTTTGGCTCTGAGCGGGGCTCTGAGCTTCGAGCTTGCTTTTCATTCGGATAGCGCATCGATCTCAAACCTAGTGCTATCCCTCTGACTGCTCTTTACTTTTGGGCCTTCGCTTCGGATGAACCTGAGAAACCCATCACCCAAAAACTGCGGCTTCCTGGGAAACCTGAAGACCCAACCGCTTGCAATGGTTGTGGCCTTACATACACGTTTCCTGGGTTTTAATCTGAACCTATCCTATGGGAATGCCGGCAAATCCCCATGAACATCCCAACGAACGGTGCAAAATCGGGGTTTAGCGGGGAATGGGGGGATTGGATGGAGGTAAGTTATTGAAAGTAAAGGATAGCCTGCCCTTACTTGAATGCGCTCGACAGAGATTGCGATCACCGACGGAAGGTTCCGCCCCACCCAACCCATGCGTCAAAATTTCTCTCTCCTTGACAATCTACAGGTGACGTTTCAATATGTCGAACGTCTAGGAGAGAGACGCTTATGACCCCGCTGCAAAAGACCGACTTGCTGCAAGGCACGCTCGATATGCTCATCCTCAAAATCGTCGCTCTGGGTCCGGTGCACGGGTACGGGATCTCTCAGCGCATTCGCCAGATTTCAAAGGAAGTCTTGAGCGTGCAACAAGGTTCGTTGTATCCCGCGCTGCATCGTTTGGAGAAGCGTGGCTGGCTCGTCGCGCGGTGGGGAGATTCAGAAAATGGACGGCAGGCAAAGTTTTATCAGCTCTCGCGCGAGGGTCGCAAACAGCTGAGCCGCGAGGAAGAGACATGGCAACGTCTGGCGGACGCGGTGACCCTCATTCTGGGCACTGGCGCCGGCAATCAGGAGGCTTAGATGCCCTGGTGGAAGAATCCATTTCGCCGACCGCAGAAAGACGAAGATTTTGAAAAGGAACTCGCGTTTCACATCGACGAACTCACGCGGGCGAATGTATCAAGAGGGATGAAGCCAGCCGAAGCCAGCCGCCAGGCGATTCTCGAATTCGGCGGCCGGGAGCAGGTCAAGCAACAACTGCGCGAGGTCCACAGTTCTCGACTGCTCACGGCTCTGGGGTTCAACTTGAAATCGGCATGGCGGTTTGCGCGGCGATCTCCATCCTTCTCTATAGCGATCATTCTTATCCTGGCATTCGCGATTGGGGCGAACAGCGCTGTGTTCTCTGCCATGGATGCTGTTGTTCTGCGGCCGCTTCCCTTCCCTGATTCCGACGAATTGATCCTGCTCGGCCAGCACGATGTGAAGAACCGGGATGCAAATCGCTTCGTGGCTCCGGTGCGACTGGAAGACTGGAACCGGATGAATTCCACGTTCCAGTCCATCAGCGGGTACTACATGGACGACCTGTCGGAAACATCGGGACCGCTGCCGGAGAAGGTAACTGAGGCGATGGTGGCCCCGCGCTTTCTTCGGGTCATGGGCGTGTCTCCGATCGTGGGGCGCAACTTCACTTCCGAAGAGAAGACATGGGGAGGACCAGCGGTAGTTTTGATCAGCTACGGATTCTGGCAGCGCCGTTTCCATGGAAGCCCTGACGCATTGAATCAGAAAGTGCACGCCGGAGGATTCTCGTCTTCCATCGTCGGTGTGATGCCGCCCTCATTTGCCTTTCCGAACCGTGACGTGGATCTATGGGCGCCGAGCGCCCCGGACGCTCCTTTTGCGCAGCGCCGGGATTCCACCTGGTTTACCGTCGTCGGACGGCTGAAACCGGCGGCGACTCTTGCGGAGGCGAGCGCCGATCTGGCCACAGTGCAAACCCAACTAGGCGCACAATTCCCAAAAACCGATCATGACCTGATCGTGCAAACGACTCCGCTGAAAGAAACGGTTGTCGGAGGCGTTCGTGATTCGATGTGGCTGCTCTACGGCTCGGTTTCACTGCTGTTGCTGATCGCCTGTTCGAACATTGCCGCTCTATTGCTGGCGCGAACCGCGGACCGCGAACATGAGATTTCAGTCCGTTTTTCGTTGGGCGCGTCGCGGTCGGCCATCGTGACTCAGATACTCGCTGAAGTCCTTGCCCTGGCCACGGCTGGTTCCCTGCTGGGATTGCTGGTGGCCGCGGGGGCAGCACGGGCTTTTCATTTGCTTTCGAACCAACTCCCACGGGCAGAGGAAATCACGCTCAACTGGAGGATCGTTGCCTACTCTCTTGCCTGCGCAGTCGGAACCACGATTCTTTGTGGGCTGGTCCCGGCGATTCGCGGCGCTCGGCGACAGTTGGCACATTCACTGGCACAAACCAGCCGGACGCAAGTCTCAAGGCAGAGTCCACTGCAATGGACTCTGGTGGCGGTGCAAATCATGCTGGCGGTGACATTACTCACTGGAGCGGGATTGCTGTTGCGAAGCCTGAACGAGTTAAGCCACGTATCTGCCGGATTCGAACCCAGTCATGTGCTGACGTTCCAGATCACTGGATCGTGGGGCGAAACCGCAGAAATGAAGACGCTCGTGCAGCGTATCGACCGGACTCTTGATGGCCTGCGATCAATACCGGGAGTGGATGCGGCCGCAACCTCGGGCATGCTTCCGGGCGTTCCTGCGCTTTACCAGTTTGAGTTCAAAGTGGATGGGCGTCTGGATCCGAATCGCAAAGTGCTTGCCGACAGCCGCTACGTGTCGGCGGGATATTTTCAAACCGTGCAGATCCCGGTTCTCGTCGGAGAGACTTGTAAACAGGGAGCCAGTTCGAACGACGTCGTCGTGAATCGCAGCTTTGCGGATCGCTACCTTTCGGGCACGCCTCCGATCGGACACCAACTTCAGGGAGCTTCGTACAACGACTTCCAGCCGCTGGGAACGATCCGTGGAGTCGTTGCGGATGCCCGCGAGGAGGGGCTGAATACGCAGCCGGTACCCACCGTGTACTCCTGTTTTACCGCTCCCAATCCGTTTCCAAACTATCTAGTCCGCACGCGCGGCAATCCCACAGAGATGGCAGAGGCGATCCGCCGCCGGGTTCACGAACTGGAGCCCAGCCGTTCGGTCTACGGCATCACGCCGCTGCAAGGTCATCTGGATGAAGTCTCGTTCGAGAACCGCTTGCGAACGTTATTGCTGGGGGTTTTTGCCGGGTCGGCAGTCCTGCTGGCCTGCATTGGGATATACGGAACTTTGAACTATCTCGGGCGCTTGCGGCAAAGAGAGGTAGGAATGCGGCTCGCATTAGGAGCATTGCCGCGCCAGATCGTCACCAGATTTCTAGTGCAGGGTCTTCGCGTAACTGCCATTGGATGCGCGGGCGGCCTGGTTCTCAGCCTGCTTGCAACTCGCCTCATCGACGGCATGCTCTATGGAGTTTCCACGCTCGATCCGGCGACCTACGGGAGTGTTCTGCTTCTGATTCTTCTCGTGGCAACCGCGGCATCGCTGATTCCCGCGTGGCGTGCCTCTCGGATAGAACTGGTGCAGGTTCTGCGCGAAGAGTGACATTCGTCGCTCATCATGGCTCTAGAGCTGCGGAATTTAGAATCCCCACTTCTCCCGACACCGGGGAGAAGTGGGGCGGCCGCGGACGGACGAATGCGCCCGTCGCCACACTCGCTTTTTTAGCCCCAGCGCGGCTGCTCATCCAAACTGATGCCCAACGCGGTCTTTGCCACGACTTCGTGCGTCAAGAACGAATTCGCGGGATGAATCCGCCCTAAACGTGCGTCTCGAAGGATTCGTTCGTAGCCTACGGAACGGAAAATTCCTGCCCCACCGCAGACTTCCAGCCCGAGATCCACCACCCGCCAGGAGCCTTCCACGGCATGGTATTTGGCGCTCATGATCTTCAGAGGCCAGTGCGCGCCATGATCCACACCCTGCGACCATTCGCGTGCGACCGTGTCCAGATGGGGTCCGATCGACTCCAGTTCGATCACCATATCGGCGATCGTATGCTGGATTTCCGGGTGATAGGCCATCGAACGAGTCAACGCCATCGAGCCTTTCGACTTTGCCGCGGTGATGGCGTGATCGAGCGCTCGCCGGGCAAGGCCGTAATAGACGTTGGCGAATCCCATGAGCCCCCAGGCGAATACCGACAGAATGAATGCATCGATCCCCGCCCCGCCCGGCGCCAGCACGCGGGCCACGTAGCGATCCGGCACAAACGCATTCTCGATTACAGTGTCGTCGCTGCGCGTGGCGCGCATGCCGAGGACGTCCCAGGTCTGCTTGATCGTATAACCCGAAGCCTCCCGCAGCAGAAAGGCGTGAACAACCTTGGGCTGGGTCGGGTCGGTCATATCCATTCCGTGCAAGCCGAAGCGCGTCCACACGGGGGTCAGGCTGCCGAACATCTTTCGACCGGTGAACCTGTATCCACCTTCCACGCGCTCGGCTTTTGACGACGAAAGGAGAAGTGGGACATCGTTCCCACTCTCCGCATGACCTGCAGCGAAGACCTCACCAGCCGCCGCGTCTTTCAGGACCCACTCCAACGAGGTGTCGCCACGCCGCCACAGGTCGGCCGCCACGCCGGCCCAGTAAAGATGCATGTTTAGCGCGAGGGCCGTAGCGGGCGCGTAGTAAGCGAGGCGGCGCTGTTCGCGGCAGACTTCCGCAAGCGGCATTCCAGCTCCGCCGAATTTTACGGGCACGGGCATCAGCAGATATTTCGCCGCTTGCAGTTCCTTGAAATCTTCCTCGAAGAACCGGTTTTCCCGATCGTAGTTCGCGGCTCGCGAAGCAAATCTCGCCAGCATTTCTTCGCTGAGCACCGAGTTCACGGGCGCTGATTCGGTCGAGTTGTTGTGTTGAGGAGAACGACCATTCCCGCCGACATTCTCCTCGATTGCGGTCGTCTTAGTGACTGGCTCCATGATTCTCCTCCCTAATTTCCGGGATATTCTACAGTCTGTGGTACAGCACCGGGGTTCCATTCCGTGAGCTTGTTTTCGGTGATTTCTCGGCCGAGGCGCACGGGCAGAATGGACGGAACCTGCCGCTTATATCGCCGATACGCGTCGCCGTATGCTCGGATCAAGTCGCGCTCCTCGAGTTGTATCGCTATCAAAATGTAACCGGTGGTTGCCACGGCAAACACCAGGTGGGCGATCGTCATCCGTGGCGTTGCCCAAAAGATGCACAACCAGCTGAAATAGATCGGATGACGCATCAATCGGTAGAGACCGGGTGTGCGAAACTTCAGGCCGGTGTATTCCTGTCCTCTGAAATGGAGGTAGACCTGTCGCAGTCCAAACAGGTCGAAGTGGTTGATCAGGAAGGTCGCGACCAACAGCAGCAGCCATCCAACCGCATAAACGCCGTAAATCGCGATGCGCGCAGGTCCGTTGTCGACCTGCCAGACCAGTCCGCCGATCGGCCGCCACTGCCAGAACAGAAGGATCAGCGCGACGCTGGAGAATAGAACGTACGTGCTGCGCTCCGCCGCGGGCGGGACGATACGCGTCCACGCGCGCTTGAACCACGACCGTGCCATGATGCTATGTTGGAGGGCAAACAAGGCAAGAAGGCCGGCGTTGATTGCCAGGGCGCGGCCGACTGAGCCTTGCAATCCCGAATCGATGGTTCGGGGCACGTCAAAATCCCCCAGAAACGCAATGGCATAGAGGAAGGTGGCAAAGAATACGAGATAGCAAAAAATCCCGTAGAGAAGGGTTGAGATGCGTCCAATCATTTGTGAACTCCTCTGTGGGCCCGGCGTTTGGCCTATAATCGGTCCCCTTAAGGCCCGGGCTGTTTGCACGTTAGTCGAGCCTTGGCGACAAGTAACGAAAGAAAGCCAAAGAAACGCCAAAGAAATTGATGTGGCCCGGATTTAGGGCCTGCTAGAAACGCCGGGAAGCTTGGGGCTCCCTGCATGATCGATCCAGAAACCAAGAAGAATCCAACCTATTACCGCTTCGGCGAGTTCATTCTTGAACCCGAGCGTGCCTCGTTGGTCAAGGCCGGCCGGGAGATCAAGCTGCGGCCCAAAGTCTTCGACGCCCTGCGATACCTGGTTGAAAATCGGGGGAGACTGGTGCCCAAAGAGGAGTTGATTCAAAACCTCTGGCCGGAAGCATTCGTCACCGACGACTCGCTGGTGCAATGCATGGTGGAATTGCGCCGGGGGCTGGACGATCGCTCTCAGGAAATTCTGAAAACAGTTCCACGTCGCGGTTATATCTTCGCTGCAACGGTCACGACCGATCATGAGGCTTCCGCTTCTGTTTCGTCGACAACTTCCCTTCCCCAGATAATTCGGGGAGATTATCGGCTGCCGGTCGCACGCACCCCGATAGTCGGTCGCGAGCGCGAACTCGATGCAGTGCAGCAACTGCTCCGGGATCCAGCCATTCGGATGGTCACGCTCACAGGTGCGGGCGGATCGGGAAAGACGCGGCTTGGCATGGAACTCTGCCGCGAGTTGGCAGGCGTGTTTGAGACTCGCGTGTTCTTTGCTGCGCTGGGGTCGATCAGTGATCCCGCCATGGTTCCGGCCGCGATCGCCGAAGCCGTAGGCATCCGCGAGACAGGGGCCCGGCCCTTCCTTGATCTTGTCAAGGACTACCTTCGCGATAGCGAACTTTCGCCGGTACTGCTGCTTCTCGACAATATGGAACACATTCTGGCGGCATCGGCTTTCGTCGTGGAACTGATAGAAACTTCCCGGTCCCTGAAGGTACTGGTCACCAGCCGGGCGCCGCTTCGCGTCTATGGTGAATATGAGTTTCCGGTTCCGCCGCTGGCGCTACCCGATTCGCGTCAGATGAGATCGCTCCCAGCTTTGGCTGAGAACCCGTCCATCACCCTATTTGCCCAGCGCGCGCAAGCGGTGAAACCTGACTTTCAGCTCACTGCGGAGAATGCTCCGATCGTGGCAGAGATTTGCTCGCGGGTGGACGGCCTTCCCTTGGCTATAGAGCTTGCCGCGGCCCGGGTCAAAATGCTGCCGCTCAGCGGAATCCTGACGCGTCTTGAGAGCCGCTTGCAACTTCTGACGGCCGGGGCCCGCGATCTTCCTGTGCGGCAGCAGACCTTGCGCAACACGATCGACTGGAGTTTCGACCTCCTCAATGAGGCCGAACAGAAGCTCCTGCGCCGGCTGAGCGTCTTCTGGGGCGGATGCACGCTGGAAGGGGCCGAGGCCGTCTGCAACACGAAAGATGATCTGGGCGGAGAGATCTTTGAGCTGATGTCCTCCCTCGTTGATAAGAGCCTGATCCAACAGCGGCAACTGAACGACGACGAGCCCCGGTTTCGCATGCTCGAGACCATCCGCGAATATTCGCTCGAACGGTTGCAGCAAAGCAGCGAAGAGGCCGCCACCAAGCGCGCCCACGCTGCTTATTGCCTTGTACTGGCCGAGGAAGGCAATCCTGAACTGAGTGAACCCGAGCGCGCCGCATGGCTGGGGCGTTGCGACCTCGAACATGATGATTTTCGGGCAGCACTCGACTTTCTCTTCCAGACTCGCGATCTCGATTGGGGATTCCGATTCTGCACTTCCCTGTTTCGTTACTGGGACATGCGCGAGCACTCCGCCGAGGGACGGGCCAAGCTCGAACAACTCCTCGAACTTGCAGGAGCGGACCATATCCGTGAGCGTGCAAAGACGTGCCTGTTTCTGGCAGCATTCACGAACGCGCAGGGCGATTTCCAGGCTGCCGCTCATTTTTCAGAGCTGGGCCGCTTTCTCTTCGAGGAGCTCAATGATTCGTTGGGGGTTGCACTATCCTGGAACGCAGCTGCCATCGGGGCGCGCGATCAAGGAGACTACGTCACCGCGCAGAGCAATTTCGAAAGGAGCCTGACATTTTTCCGGACGATGGCCGACCCTGTTGCGACCGCCCGTTGTCTGCACAATCTCGGGAATATCTCCAAGATTCGTGGCGACTATGCACGTGCCCGGCTGGCGCTCACTGAAGCGATGCAGATCTTCGAGAGGCTCGGTGATAGTAGCGGATCTGCCTGGGCGTTAAACCAGCAGGCCGACGTCGCCAGGGACCAGGGCGATCTTCCCGGCGCGCGCGCACTCTACGAGCGAGCCCTCTTCGCATTTCGCAGCGCCGGAGACCGCTGGGGCCAGGCTCGCTCGTTGGCTGATCTGGGCACCATTGCCTGCGAATTGGGTGAGCATGACTCCGCGTTTGCAAACTTTCGTGAAAGCCTGGATATCTTCACCAGCCTCGAACACAGGCGCGGGATTGCCCGAGTATTGGAAGGTCTGGCCTGTTTTGCATCAGCCACGGGGGATGCGCGCCGAGCGCTTTCTGTGGCAGCCGCCGCTTCGCATCTGCGGAAACTGGTGAGCGCTCCGCTTCCGCCAGCCGAACAATCCAAGCTCGATCAAAAGCTGCTGAGCGCATGGGAGCACCTCAGTGAACCGGAAGGAAAGAAAGCATGGACCGACGGATACGCAATGACGATGGAAAATGCGATCCGCTACGCCCTGTCAGATTGATTGCTAAATGATTTTGGTGGGATCGATCAACCGTCGAACAGCCGACACGCGATTGGCAGGAATGTTGGTCCTGCGGGCATGTTCCCGGATGGTTTCTTCATCTGGGGCGAGGTAGACGCAGTAAACCTTGTCTTCCGTGACGTAGCTGTGGAGCCACTGAATCTGAGGACCTATATCCTTAAGGCTCTGGAGCGAGCGCAAAGACACTTCCCGGATCTGCGCCTCGGTCAACGATCCGGCACCCGGAATCTCTCGCTCGATCACAAACTGCGGCATAACCGCATTAGTCTACACTAACGGCCCTGATCATCAAGATCGCATCCGCTTGCGAATTCTTTGTCGGATATAAGGCCGATGGAAACCGCCAAGTCCCGGACCTTGGCCAAGTCGCTCTTGGGACCGCAGCGGCCTGCTTCTTCGTATCCTAAAACTGCGAAATAAATTGCGCGGTCGAAGAACTGGTTCAGCAACCGCTGCAGTTCGAGTTCGCCATAAACAGCCACGACATTATCCGCGAATGACTCGCGACGAAGAAAATGCCAGAGGCGGTCCCGCGAAAGCAGGAGCGCCCACACGAACTGATGTAGTCTGATTCCCTCAGCCTCGCGCCGCGCCGCTACCGAGCGGAATCGCGCCTCAATATCGCTCTCTGTCTTCTGCAGCAACCACTCTTCCAGATTGCGATAGACCTCGCTGGCCGCCAGTCGCAATTCCTCAGGTGGGATCCTTCTGAAATCGGAGGTTCGCTCCGATTTGGCGATCTGCTCCGTCAGGTCTCGACACAACTCCCCCGAATGCGCCTCTACCAGCTTTACCAGTCTCATTGCTAACATCTCGTTTTCATGCCCCCATGCATATATATCGTATCACGATATACAACTCCACTCAAAATGCGCCGATGCCTGCCTAGCGAAAGGGAACTGTCACGAAACAGTTGTCAAAACAGAAACCGCGAAGCTGCCTCTGGAAGGCATTCTTCGAAGTTCATTCCCCAACCGAATCTACCTCCATCCGGCGTCTGGCCTGATCCTCGAAGAAGAGGGTGACAACTCCCACTGACCGGCTTACAATTCCTCAAGGAGTCCCCCCAGAGGAACTTGCCCCCTGTTCCCTTCCCGTCGGCGTGAAGACGGACAGCGGTAATGACACGCCTGGCGAGTCACGGTGACAACTTGCTGACACAAATCCATGGGCTTCGCTTAGCTGTGCTGGTGTCTTTATTATCGGCACCTCTCTGCGTGGCGGACGCGAAACCGGACGTCAAGAATCTGGCTGCCGCGGTCGATGCGCATTACAACCACTTGCGATCGCTGGAGGCTGAATTTACCGAGGTTTACCGTGGCTCGGGCATGGACCGGACAGAGTCGGGCACGCTGTGGCTGAAAAAACCTGGCAAGATGCGTTGGGAGTACCGTTCTCCAAAGGACAAGCTCTTTGTGAGCAATGGGAAAGATGCGTGGTTTTACGTCCCGGATGACCGGCAGGCGCGCAAAGAGGCGGCGAAGAAGTTGGAGGACGTTCGATCTCCGCTTGCATTCTTGCTTGGCAAGTCTAAGTTGGAGAAGGAGTTACGAGGACTCTCCATTGCTGCCGATATCGAGCCTTTAAGCCCCGGAAATACGGTAGTGCGCGGGGTGCCAACGGCCTTAGCGGACCAGGTTAGCGAGATCGTACTGGAGGTCACCTCTGACGGCAGAATTGTTCGCCTCGTAATGCAGGGAGTGGATGGGGCGTCGACGGAATATCGCTTTACCGATCAGAAAGAAGATGTGGCGATCGCGGACGGACGGTTCGATTTCCGGGTTCCGGCAGGCACAGAGGTTGTCGAGGGAGAGCTGGGGCAATAGCCGAGCAGGTTACTTGCGATACCTGACAGGGAAGCTTTGGGGTAGGTCGACGGCTTAGAATGGTAGACTGAGCGATGGGTTTCCAGGTCGACAATTCCTTGAAAAACAAGGGCAAATGGCGGAATTCGTAGTCAAAATCGCGGACGACCGGGGGCGCGTGCACCAGCACATCGAGCAAGGATACTCGGAAGCCGAGGTGCGTGACCGCTTCTCAGCCCAGGGATACCTCGTCTATTGGGTCAAGCCGCAGGGCATGATGGCTGGCGGCATCTCGCTGCGACGCCGCAGGAAGCTCAAGCAAGACACGTTTCTGGTTTTCAACCAGCAGTTTCTGACCCTGATCCGCGCCGGACTGCCGATCCTGAACTCGCTCGAATTACTGATCAAGCGGCAGAAAGATCCGCAATTGAAGACGATTCTGGAGAACGTTCGCGAACGGGTCAAAGGCGGAGAATTGCTGTCCGATTCCTTCGCGGCCCAGGGGATTGTTCCCAAGATCTATACGACCACCCTGATGGCGGGCGAGAAGAGCGGCAACATCGATGAGGTCTTGGCACGCTACATCAGCTTCCAGCGTCTGGCGATGACCTTCCGCAAGAAGTTGTTCGTGTCGCTGATTTACCCCACGCTGCTGGTCTCGGTCGTGCTGATTATGGTGACGTTCCTGTTCACCTACGTCGTGCCCAAGTTCGCGGACCTCTTTAATAGCCTTGATGCCAAACTGCCTGAAATCACAGTTTTCATGCTGAATGTAGGGCTGAACGCGCAAAAATATGCGCCATTCATCTTGGTAGGTCTGGTGGGTAGTACCATTTTTTTGTGGAAGTGGAAGGATACGGACCGCGGGGCGGACCGCATTGACCGGGTGATTCTCAGCCTGCCGCTGCTCGGGGAGATCAGGATCAAGCATCAGGTCGCGAGCTTCTCGCGGATGCTTTCTACCCTGCTGTCGGGCGGCTTGCCACTCGTTCCGGCGATGGAAACAGCCGGTTCCGCAATGAGCAGCCGGCGCATCTTAAAAGGCGTAATGCGGGCCGGTATCCGTGTGAGAGAAGGTCAGGGGCTGGCGCCGAGCCTGGAAGAGCAGAAGATCTTCCCCGAACTGGCGGTAGAGATGATTGAGGTCGGCGAATCGACGGGCGCGCTGCCACAGATGTTGAACTCGGTGGCCGAGTTCTATGAGGAAGATGTACAAACGGCGCTAGGGGCATCGATGGCTCTGATCGAGCCGATCATCCTCATTGTGATGGCGATTTTTGTGGGCGGTGTGTTGATTTCGTTGTATTTGCCGATCTTTACCTTGGGAGTGCATTGAGCTTGAAACGATGAACCGCGACAACTCACAACTTGAGGATGAGGCGGCTAGCAGTCAGGACTAAGTACATGGCAACAGCAGATAAGAAATCAATCTTCGTAGGCGGCGGCAACGGCGGACCGATCAGCCCGACCGGCAACCCGGTCACGGACCTGGAGCGGGCGCAGGATGTGGCGCGGCGCTATCGCTGCGAGTTCATCGATCTCAGCGGGTTTGAGCTACACCACGAACTATTCAAGAAGATCCCGGTTGAGCTGATGTTCCGCTACAACTTCGTGCCGCTGGAAGAGACCGGTGACGGTAAGCTGGCCATCGCGATCGCCGATCCCAGCCAGTTGATGATGATCGACGAGATCAGCCTGCTGCTCAAGCAGCGCATCATCACCAAGGTTTCGACGCTCAAGCAGATCTCCGACATCCTGAAGAAGACCGAGCAGTCGCAACGCGTGCTCGAGGAGGCCAGCGAAGGCTTCCAGATCATCCGCGAAGACGAGAATACTGGCGCGGAAGAGACGCTGAGCATCGACAAGCTCACGGCGACGGGCGATACGAGCCCGATCATCCGCCTGGTCGATACCACGATTTTCACGGCACTGCAGAGGCGCGCTTCCGACATTCACATCGAGACGCGCGACGATTCCGTCGTGATCAAGTTCCGTATTGATGGTGTGCTAACGCAGGCCATGCCGCCGATCGGCAAAGAGCATCACTCGACCGTGATCTCACGTATCAAGGTCATGAGCGAGCTCGATATTTCCGAGCGCCGCGTACCCCAGGACGGACGCTTCCGCGTGAAGTACAACGGGCGCGCTATCGATTTCCGCGTATCGATCATGCCGTCGATTCACGGTGAAGACGCCGTGCTCCGCGTGCTCGATAAAGAGTCGATGAGCGAGAAGTTCCGCACGCTCACGCTCGACGTGGTTGGCTTTGACGAAGATGACTTGCGCCGCTTCCGCCGATACATCAAAGAGCCGTACGGCATGGTGCTGGTCACGGGACCCACTGGTAGCGGTAAGACGACAACACTTTACGCCGCCGTTAACGAGATCAAGACCGACGAAGACAAGATCATCACCATTGAAGACCCGGTCGAATACCAACTGCGCGGCATCACGCAGATTCCGGTGAACGAGAAGAAGGGCCTGACGTTTGCCCGCGGGCTGCGGTCGATCTTGCGTCACGACCCGGACAAGATCATGGTCGGCGAAATCCGCGACGCGGAAACGGCGCAGATCGCGATCCAATCGGCGCTGACCGGTCACCTGGTGTTCACGACCGTCCACGCCAACAACGTGGTCGATGTGATTGGACGATTCCTGAACATGGGAGTCGAGCCGTACAACTTCGTCTCGGCTCTGAACTGCATCCTGGCGCAGCGGTTGGTGCGTTTGATCTGCGATTCGTGTCGTACCGAAGTTCATTACGCCCCCGAGGTGCTGGAGGCCAGTGGCCTTGATCCGGCGCAGTGGGGCAAGGTTCCTTTATACGAGGGTCCGGGCTGCATTGAATGCGCCGGCACAGGATTTCGCGGTCGAACCGCCATTCACGAATTGCTGGATTTGAGCGACCGGATCCGCGAGATGATTCTCGGCAAGAAGCCGACGTCGGAGATCCGGCGGGCGGCGCGCGATGAGGGTATGCGCTTTTTGCGCGAGTCGGCGCTGGATAAAGTGCGTCTGGGAATGACGACGCTGAAGGAGATCAACAAGGTCACGTTTATTGAGGCCATGCGATAGTAGCGCCGGCATCCTGCCGGCTGTCGCGAGGGCAGCTTGCCTCGCGCCCCGCTTAAAGGTCGAGCCTAAGTGGCAGCGAGATGCTGCCACGCTTCGACTTCGCTCAGGGCAGACTAGCCGCCGGGACGGCGGCGCTACACTCAGTTCCCCTTCAGCTATTGCAATTCTCAGCGAGACGGTTTCTCATTTATAGAGGCAAAAGGCGTATTCGGGCATGAGTTCATCTACAAATACAGCCAAGCCGAGGTTGGCTTGTGAGATTTCCGCCGACCGGGTTCTGGCCGGGCGCGTCGTCGAGAACGGAGACGGGCTCGAAGCTTGCGCTGCGCACGAACTCGCGCCGGGCAGCGTTGTCCCCGACCTGGTCGAGAACAATCTGCGGCAGCGCAGCGTGGTCCGCGAGGGAATTGAAAGCGCGCTGGGCGGAGTAGCCGGACGCTCAAAGGATGTGATCGCCATCGTCCCCGATGCGGCCGTACGCGTGATGTTGGTAGAGTTCGATACCCTGCCCTCCGATCACGAAGAGGCGCTGGGGGTGGTGCGGTTCCGGCTGAAGAAGTCGCTGCCTTTTGACATAGAAAAGGCCAAGGTCTCTTATCACTCGCAGAAGATTGGCGATGAAGTAAAGGTTGTGGCGGCCGTGGCGCTGGGCAGCGTCATTGAAGATTACGAGGCGGCTTTCCGGGATGCTGGATTTAGTCCGGGAATCGTGCTGCCTTCAACGCTGGCGGCGCTGGGCGCGGCCGACGGCAAGAAGCCAACGATGGTCATTAAGGTCGACGCGCACACGACCAGTATCGCCATTTTGAATGAAGATCAGTTGCAGTTGTTCCGCACGCTGGAGAATGCCCGCGGAGTGACGATTAACGGCGAGCAACTGGCGGAGGAAGTCTATCCGTCGATCGTCTTCTTTCAGGACACGTATCATTTGAATATCGAGCGAATTTACGTCGCAGGATTGCCGGAGTCGGGCGGCGCTGCGGCGGCGCTGCGCACGCAGACGGAAGCCGATGTGCAAGAACTGGTGTCGTCGGCGCAGTTGGGAGCCAGCAATGGCGGCTCGGTGCCACGGTGGAGAATGGCTGGAGTGGTGGGAGCATTAATTTCGTAACGCGGCTCGCTGCCCCCTCGACTGCGCTCGGGGCGGATAGCCGAGGCGGCTGTCGCTACATGAGCTAGTTAGATTTATGCGTATTGATATCAATCTCGCGAGTCAGCCGTACGAGGATGCGCGGCAGTACTGGATGCGCTGGGGGACCGCCCTGGGCATACTCGGACTGCTCACACTCGTTCTGCTCGTGCTCGACATTAGCGGATGGTTGGGTGCACACAAGGACCGCGTCGTAATGGCGCAAACGCGGGCCCTGATCGCCGACCGCGACCGTACGCGTGCAGAGGCGGACCGAGTCCTGAACCAGCCGGAGAATCGCACGACTCGCGACCAGTCGCGCTATCTGAATGAATTGATCGAGCGGAAAGCGTTTTCCTGGACGCGCGTTCTGGAGAACCTCGAGAAGGTCATGCCGCCTCGGGTCCATTTGGTCTCGATCAGCCCGCAACTGGATGAGAACAATGAACTCGCCCTGAAGATGACCGTCGCGGGCGACGCGTGGGACCGCGGGGTTGAGTTGCAGCGCCGAATGGAGGAGTCGCGCCGTTTTGCACAAACGGCTATAACAGCAGTAAGGCACGTGGACTCACAGACGGGCGATACAGAACAAATTGAGATGGCGGCGATTTACATTCCCGAGTTGCCCAATGAATTGAGGCCTTCAGCAGACACGAAACCTGTAACGAACCAGAAGCCGAAAACGGCGACGCCAAAGCCGTCGCCGAGGAAAGGGATGCAACACTAATGCCCGATCTCCGGCAAACTCGGAAGAGACTGAAGCTGACCCTGGCAATCCTCGGTGGAGTTGATGTACTGGCGGCGGTTCTGTATTTCTCCCCCTTGGTGGGCTCGGTTGAATCACGACAGATGGAACGGAACCAGCTTCAGGCTGAACTGACAGCAAAGAATCGGCAAGTGGCACCGCTAAAGGATCTGCCTCAGAAGATAGAGATCGCCAAGCACCAGATTGCGGATTTCTACCGCTATCGCTTTCCTTCCCAGAACTCGCAGATTTACGGCGAACTCGGCAAGGTGGCTGCCGCAAACGGCGTGAAGATCGATCAGTTGCGGAATAAGCCAGCGGATACCTCTAGCAACGGAGTGCAGCCCATCGAGATGGAAGCAGATCTGTCGGGAAGCTACACGTCTCTGGCACGTTTCATCAACGCGATGGAACGCGATGAGATGTTTTTCGTCATCAATAGCGTGACTCTGGGCGGCGAGCCGCAGGGCGCAGTGAAGTTGAGCGTAAAACTCGAGGCGTACTTGAAGGTAGGAACGTAGTGCAACTGGGACTCGAAAATAAGAAGCAAATGAAGTGGGCGATCGTCCTGGGAGTCATTGCGCTGATCGTGTGCGCGTATGAACTAATTCCTCTCATTGGTGGATCATCTACACCGGATTCGAGCGCGCAGGCGGCGTCCCCGCTTGCGCCTCGTCCTGCGGCTTCGAAGCCTGGAACGAAGGGATCAACCAAACCTGGCAAGCAGCCGGCGGGCGAGAATCTCGATCCTACCCTGCGCCTGGATTTGTTGGCGAGCAGCGAAAAGATTCAGTACGAAGGCGCCGGCAGGAACATTTTTGTCTCGCAGCGAGAAGAAGTCGATATTCCAAAGCCGGTTGCTCCTGTGATCACGGATCCCGGTCCACCGGCTTATGTTCCGCCGGTAGTAACGCCTCCGCCGCCAATTCCTTTGAAGTTCTACGGCTTCGCCAATTCCCCTGGCGAACCGAAAAAGGTCTTCCTGAAAAATGGGGATGATGTTTTTGTAGCAGGCGAGGGCGAGATTGTGGACCGCCGCTACAAGGTGATCCGGATTTCGGCCACTTCAGTTGAGATTCAGGACATGGTGTACAGCGGTCCGGCGCAGGTCATCGCGCTGACGCAGGGAAGCTAGGAATTGAGAAATTAGCTCTCGATGTCTTTTCGATCACAAAGGCGGCGCGTCCATCGGAACGGTGAGCAGGGTTACGTCCTGCTCACAATGCTGCTGATGATTGCGGTAGTGGGCATCATGGCGGCCACGCTGGTGACTTCGATCAAGTTCGATATCAAGCGGGACCGCGAAGAAGAGATGATCCACCGCGGCGTCCAGTATTCGCGGGCGATTCGCGCCTATTACAAGAAGTTCGGCCGGTATCCCGCTACCATCGAGAATCTGGAAAATACAAACCAGATGCGGTTTCTCCGCAAGCGGTACAAAGATCCGTTGACCGGGAAGGATTTCAAACTGCTGCATTTCGGCGAAGCCAAGATGGGGCTGGTCGGGATGGTCGGCGGAGGGATAATCCCCGGGGCGAGCACGATCGGGTCGAATGGAACTTTGACTCCGAACTCAAGCTCCGGTTTCGGCAATAGCAGCGGGTTTGGGAATTCGAACTCGTATGGGAATTCGAATTCGTTCGGCCAATCGAGCCCCCAGAAGAGCGGCAGCGATTCCTCTCAAACCGGAACTGACTCTAACGCGTCTCAGAGCGCTTCTTCCAGCGGAAGCGACTCGAGCGGTCAGGGCTCGTCCGATCAACCGGCACAGACGTTTGGCGGTATGCCCATCGTGGGGGTCGCCAGCCTAAGCAAAGATCCGACTATCCGGGAATTCGACAAGAAGAAGAAATACAACGAGTGGCAGTTCGTTTACGACCCCAACATGGATCGCGGGATATTGATTACAACTCCGTATCAGCCGCAACTGCAAATGTTCGGGACGGGTCCCCAGAATCTCAACGGGCCGGGAGGACAGGCCCCGACACCGGGCATGGGAGCCGGGGCCCCCGGAACAACGGGAAATTCCGGCGTGCCTATTAGCCCCCCTCCGGGAAATCCTAACCAGCCGACGGACACTCCGGTACAGCAATAGCAGAATGCCAGATCAAATCGAAAGGGCCTCGTCTCGGGACGAGGCCCTTTTTAATTCCACAAATTCCTGACGCGCTCCGCGCTGCGGACAGCCGATGACGGCTGTCCATATTCGGATTCTTAGACGCTAAATGACGATCCGCAACCGCAGGTGCTCTTCACATTCGGATTCTCGAACTTGAAGCCTGCGCCCTCGAGCGACTCGACATAGTCCACGATGCAGCCGTTGAGATACATCACCGAGGTGGCATCGACGTAGACCTTAAGGCCATCCATGTCGAAGGTTTTGTCCATCATTCCGGCGCCGTTCTCGAACTGCATGGAGTAGGAGAAGCCGGAGCATCCGCCGCCCACGACTCCAATACGCAAGCCGGCGGGCACGGGATTCTGCTGTGCCATGATCTCTTTCACTTTGGCTACGGCGTTGGCAGTCAGGTTGACGGGTGCTGCTTTCTTAACTTCGGGCACGGTTGTTGTCGCCATTCGTATCTCCTTGGCTTTAAAGCTGTTTGATTATAGCAAATGTGACCCACCCCACCTGCCATTCAAGGCCGGGGATAAGGAATCATGTATACGATTTGGATGCGGATTGCAAGGGGGAAGTCGCACTGTTCCAGTTCTGTAACAGGCTTTTTCAACAGGGATTAAATCATCGCCGGGGGCTTGCCATCAGGGCTATAATCGTGCCGTTAAGGCCTTCCCCGGGACTGATGTGGGGTCCGCGTGCCCCAATCAGCAGGTGGAAAGCCGCTGTGGTTGGGTCGACTCTGCCGAGGTGGCTTATGACGCCTATTGAAATCGTCGGGGGTCTATTTGGACTCTTCGCCGTTGGTTTGATCGTCCTGCTGATCTACAAGAGCACGCTCACGATGCATGAGGACGATCAACTGTTTCTGGATGATGCCAATTCCCACATGCAGGAAGAACAGACGGAGTTGCTAACGAAGGTCAACAAGCTCACGGTCCCGATGCGGGTTTTCAGTATTGGCTCCGGAGTATTTCTGCTGGCGTTTCTCGCGATGCTCATCTATCAGAAGCTGAACGAAGTGCAGTAATCGCCACTGGCGGAGCGTCGAATGCGGTCGACGCCTCCGTCGTAGAGGCGCATCCGTCGGTGACTCTCCTCTGTCTGTTCGTGGACAGGGGCAAGGGGGGCGCCGAATTATTGGTTTCGTCCCTCCCACGCCAGACGAGCACTTCTATAACAATTCAGGGTTTTCCACGTCGATGGTGGTGGAAAATCAAGTGCAGGATTTGCAAGGGGGAAATAGTTTGGCGATCTAACGAGTTCGGAAGTGGTTTGTATTTGCTGGAGTCATAGAAAGTTCTGCGGGGCGGGCAACGTCCTAGCACAATCAACATTCCTATGGGCGGGAGTAGCCGGAAATGTCAACAGCTCCTGCGGAAGTGACCCCCGAATCTGAGTCCTTACCGGAACAGCCGGGATCACAGCCGGAACCCGCACCGGATGACCAGCGTCCGAAGCGTTGGCGCGTTTGGGTCATTGCGGCTGTCCTTCTGTTTGCTCTGGGCCCGGTACTGACATTCGTCTTCCGCAGCCGAACTCCCCTTTCCACGAAGCAAGTTCCCGTCACGTCTCAAAATCCCGAAAATTTCTTGCGGCTGAAAGGGACCACCGAGGCGGTACAAGCGAGGGCCATTCTCGCACCATTGCTGGCCGGGCAGCAGATCGGCACCCTTACCATCATTCACATCGCGCAAGCCGGGGCCAAGGTCAAGCAGGGAGACTTACTTGTCGAGTTCGACCGGCAAGCACAGATGCGCGACATCATCGACAAGCAGGCGGAGTACCAGAAATTGGTGGACCAGGTTGCCGGCGAACAGGCCAAAGAATCGGCTGCGCGCGCCAAGGATGAAACGGAGCTTAAGACGGCAGAAGACAATCTGCGCAAGACCGAACTCGAGATCCAGAAAGCCGAGATCGTATCGCGCATCGATGCGGAAAAGAATCAGGAAAATCTCGAAGAGGCGAAGGCCACGTATGACCAGTTGCGGGAAACATTCGATCTGAAACGAAAAGCGGCGCAGGCGGCGATTCGCATTCTGGAGATTCAGCGGGATCGCACCCAGCAGACAATGGAGCATGCGAAGGCGAATTCCGACAAGATGCAGATTCGTTCGCCACTGGACGGCGTGGTCGTGCTGAATACGATCTGGAAGCAAGGCACCATGGGCGAGGTGCAGGAGGGCGACCAGGTTCGCGCGGGAGTACCCTTTATGCAGGTGGTGAATCCGGCCACGATGCAGGTGCGGGTGCACGCCAATCAGCAGGACTTCCCTTCCCTGCAGGTTGGACAGATGGCGAAGGTGCGGCTGGATGCCTATCCAGAGATGGTCCTCCAGGGCAAGGTGGATCAGATTTCACCGATCGGGGAAAATGGAGATTTTTCCAGCAAGCTGCGCACATTTGTCGTGATCGTCGCCATTGAGGGAAACGATCCCAAGTTGATGCCAGATCTTTCGGCGGCGGTGGATGTGGATACGACAAAGCACAGCGCACAGTCAAGCATGGTCGGAACCTGCGGCGGTTCGCTATGATGCGGCGTTTCCGGCAGCTCTCAGCCAGAGGCAAGGTCGTGGTTGTCGCCGTCATTCTGCTTGCGGGAAGCGGCGTCCTGTTCGGTGCTGTGCGGCTGGGACGACGGTCACCGACAGTTCCTACGATCGAGGTGAAGCGCGGAGAGTTTCTCGACTCCCTGCAATTCCGCGGCGAAGTGAAGGCGCTGAAGTCGGTGACGATCAGCGCACCGGCGGAAGCGGGTGATCTGCAGATCATCAAGATCTCGCCCGAAGGAACTGTCGTGAAGACCGGCGACGTTGTCGTGGAATTCGACAAGACGAAGACCGAGCAGGACCTCGCACAATTCAAATCCGCGCTGAAGTCTGCCGAAGCTGAAATCGGACAGGCCAAAGCACAGGCCCGGCTGGCCGAAGAAGAGAACAAGACTGCGGTCCTTAAAGCGCGATATGACGTGGAAGGGGCAAAGCTCGAAGCGAGTAAGCAGGAAATTGTGTCGAAAATCGAGGGAGAAGAAGCCAAGCTGAAGCTGGCCGATTCCGAGCAGAAACTGCGCGAGGCGGAGACGAAACAAAAATCCGACGAAGCCCTGAACAAAGCGACCATCGAAAGCAAAGAGCAGGCGAGCAAGAAAGCGCAATATGACGTGCTGCGCGCGGAACGGGCGCTCACGCAAATGAGTCAGCGCGCACCTTCGGCGGGGACCATCAGCCTCCTGCAACACTGGGGAGGATCGGGAATGATCACTTATCGCCCGGGAGACAGGGCATGGCCGGGAGCCGCCATTGCGGAATTGCCGGACGCCACGACATTGCGAATCACCGCTCGCGTCGATGAAACGGAACGTGGCAGGCTCGCGCTGCAACAACCAGTCACTGTGCAGTTGAACGCCATCCCTGACCGCCAGTTCACCGGGCACATCGAGCAGATCGGCGCTATTGCCAGCCTCGACTTCAACAGCGGCTGGCCGATTACGCGGAACTTCATTCTGGAGGTTGGAATTGATCAGACCGATCCGCGGTTCAAGCCGGGCATCACTGGTGAGGTGACGGTCGTAGTCGACAAAGTGGCGAATGCCATCATCCTTCCTGCGCAGGCACTGTTTCAGAAGTCCGGACAGAACGTGGCGTACATATGGCATGGAGGAGAGTTCGAGGAGCGTGTTGTCGAAGTCGGCCGGCGAAGTGGCGACAAGATCGTAGTCGCCAAAGGCGTTTCTGTAGGGGATAAGGTGGCGCTGAGGGATCCGACGGTAAAGGAGTGATGTAGTTCCGATGAAAAGCCGGAAGGCCATTGCATGGGCGGTTGTGGCGGTAGTTCTCTGCGCCGTAGTTGGCGTGGTTGCGGCCGTCCGAGGCGTTGGTTCGTCTACGAGCGCGACGGATGTGCCGACCGGTCGAGTGAAACGCGGCGATCTCGACATGAAGGTATTCGTCACGGGCGACCTGAAGGCGAGTCACTCCGAGATGCTGACAGCCCCGCCCATCGGTGGAGGCGCCTTGCAGATCACACATCTCCTGCACACTGGCTCGCTAGTAAAGAAGGGCGATCTGGTCATGGAATTCGATCCCGGCGAGCAGCGTTTCAAACTCGAGCAGAATCGCTCGGAATTGTTGCAGGCAGAACAGGAAATTACCAAAGCCAAGGCAGACGCGTTGGTAGTCGCTGCACAGGATCGGGTCGCACTACTGAAGGCTCGCTTCGACGTGCGGCGTGCTGAGCTGGAGGTGCAGAAAAACGAACTGGTGAGCGCAATCGACGCGCGGAAGAATCAGCTCGCGCTGGAAGGGGCACAACGGGTCTTGGCGGAACTCGAACAAGACGTGAAATCGCGCTCGGCGTCCAATCAAGCAACGATCTCCCTGGCCCAAGAGAAACGGAACAAGGCAAAACTGGCGATGGAACAGGCGCAAGGCAACATCGACAAGATGCGCGTCATCGCGCCGATGGATGGACTGGTTGCGCTGGAAAAAAACGAGGGCTCAACCGGCGGTTTTTTCTTCAGCGGGATGTCGCTGCCGGAATATCGCGAGGGCGATCAGGTTGAGCCGGGCAGGACAGTGGGACAGGTCATCGATCCGAACGGAATGGAACTCGTCGCCAAGGTGGGAGAACTCGAGCGGAATCGGATTAAGGAGGGACAATCGGTTGATATTCAGCTCGACGCGTTGCCAGGAACCATGTTTCACGGCACGGTGAAAAACGTCGCCGGCAATAACGCCCGCAGATTCTGGGACGACGATACGACCACCAAATTTGAAGTTTCAATTACCCTTGCTTCCACCGATCCGCGGATGCGGCCTGGCCTCACGGCGCATGTGTCCATCAACAGCGATCCACGGAAAAATGTTCTTTACGTGCCACGCCAGGCCCTGTTCCTGAAAGACAACAAACGCGTGGTGTACGTGCACAGCGCCGGCAACTTCGAGACGCGCGAAGTAAAGATTCAAGCAGAAAACGAGAGCCGAGCCGCCATCGAGGGCATTGATGCCGGAACCGAGATCGGACTTGTCGATCCGACTGCACCCCGAAAAAGCGCTAATTCCGGCGGGCTCCCCGGGCCAGGAGGCACTCCGTAATGGCGACAATCGCCTCCCTGCCATCGCGTCGAGCGCTGCGCGGTTATCAACAATGGCTCCCCGATCTGCAACTTGGCTGGCAGAACCTACTTCTGCACCGGCTTCGCTCGCTACTGACCATGCTCGGCATGATTTTCGGAGTGGCCGCGGTCGTCTCCATGCTTTCGATTGGGGCGGGCGCGCGGCAGAAGGTCATGGCGATGATCGAGCAGATGGGCGTCCACAACCTGATTGTCGAAGCGAAGGAAACAACGGAGTGGCAGGCGCATCAGAAGGTCCGAAAGATTTCTCCAGGGCTCACCTTTCAGGATTATCGGGTCATTCGCGATGACGTGGCCGATGTAGTCGCGGGCACGCCACGCAAACGGATGACTCCTTCCAAGACACTTCCCAAGTCCCAACTGGATCCGCCAACCATCTATGGCGTCGATCCCGTGTACATGAACATTGCAGGACTGAACGTACTGCAAGGCAGATTCTTCAGCGATAACGAACAAACCGGCGCAGCGCCAGTCTGCGTGTTGGGGGCGGCGGCGCGTTCCAGTTTGTTCGGCGCAAGCAACCCGATCGGGCAGTACGTCAAGGCAAATGACACCTGGTTCCGCGTGATTGGTGTAGTTTCCCCGCAACTGAGTTCACAAACCGAAGTCGCGGGAGTGCCTTCGCAGGATGTGAACAACATCATGTACGTTCCGTTGAACTCAGCGATCCTGCGGCTCGAAGACAACTACAGCGACGTGCGCGATGAGATCGACGGAATTTACCTGAACATTCGCGAGAGTGCCGACATGAGTTCCGTGGCGCAAGTGGTGCGCGCGATTCTGGATTCGTCGCATCACTCGGCCGGTGATTTCGGCGTGATCGTTCCCGCCGAGTTACTGGCCGAGCAAAGGCGGACCGAGCGTCTGTTCAACGCGGTGATGGTGGCGATCGCCTCGATTTCTCTTCTGGTCGGTGGAATCGGAATCATGAATATCATGCTGGCGAGCATTCTCGAGCGCACGCGAGAGATTGGCGTGAGGCGTGCTGTGGGAGCACGCCAGCGCGACATTATCCGGCAGTTTGTCGTCGAGGCTGTCCTGATCTCTTTCATGGGAGGAAGCTTCGGAATCGCGTTCGGCTTCATCATGTCGCGGCTGATCGCATGGCTCGCCGGATGGTCAACGATCGTCACGGCGAGTTCGATCCTGCTGGCATTCCTGGTTTCGATCACGGTCGGATTAGTGTTTGGGATTTACCCTGCAGTCAAGGCGGCGCGTCTGGACCCAGTCGAAGCGATTCGCTACGAATAGCAGCGGTCCGCTGTTCGCCGCATGACTGAATACAATCTGGAGGAATTGAGGAATGAGACACGCTCGCCTGCTTCTGGTCGCATTTCATTTGTTGGTCCTTATTGCACCGCTATGGGCGCAACAGGGTGAGAGCTATGGCGACTTGATGAGGCCGCAGCTCCGGTCGAGCGGACTGAGCACACCAGATAGTCTCCGAACATACGTGGTCGATGGAAAGCTACGGCTGAGCCTGCGAGATGCGGTGGTCCTGACGATCGAGAACAACAGCGCGGTGAGGGTTCAGGAAACACAGATCGAGTCGTCCAAGTTCACTCTGCTCGGAGCGCACGCGCCTTTTGATCCGCTGATCACCAGCACGGACAATATTGTTAGTTCAATATCCCCGCCTTTCGCTTTCCTCCAGGGGACTGGAGGGAATAGCTTTAACATCAACTTCAAGAATACGAGCAAGAATCTGCAAGTGAATTACTCCCAGACCTTCGAAACGGGAACGAATGTACAGACCGGTCTGGCCACAAATATTGATTCCACGAATATTTCCCTGGGCTTTTTCAATCCGTTTACCACCTCAACACTTAACTTTCAGTTCACGCAGCCTCTGCTGCGAAATGGTTGGCTGGAGGCGAATCGCGCCGCGTTGGTGATAGCGAGGCGCAGCCTCGAACAATCCCGGGCCAGTTTTGCGGCAGAGGTGAACAACAGTGTCCTGCAGGCGGTGGCGCAATATTGGGCGGTCGTGCAAGCCCGTGGCAACCTGCGTGTCGCGCAGTCTTCGATGGAAGCTGCGGAAGCCACCTATAAGCACGACAAGCGGTCGCTGGAGTTGGGAGCCTTGCCGCCGCTGGATATTTACCGGTCGGAATCGCAGGTGGCATCGCGGCGCGTGCAGGTGATCCAGAGTGAATACGCATTGAAACAGGCGGAAGACACGCTGCGGTTAACGATCGGTGCGGACCAGGATCCGTATTTTCAGGCGCTTGATCTTGAACTAACGGAGCAGGCGGAAGCCGCCGGCGAGTTACGAACGATCGACGCAGCAACAGCTTTGCAGACAGCGCTGACGAAGCGTCCGGAGTTCGATGCAGCCCGCGCTGCTTTGGCGAGGGATGAAACGCAGATTCGGTTGGCGCACAATCACCTTCTTCCTCAGTTGGACTTGACGGGGCTCTACGCCAGCAATGGACTCGGGGGAGCCGGCTTCAATAGTCTGGGTCAACCCATTAGCAGCTCCTGGGTCAGCCAGATGTTCAGCTTTAACTATCCGACTTATGAGGCACAGTTGACACTGAGTCTTCCATTGAAAAATCGGGCGGCGAAGGCCGAGATGGGGAGCGCCCTTGTGGGGCGGCGCAACGATTTATACAGCCAGCGCCAAATCCGGGAGCAAGTCATCCTCGATGTCAGCAACGCCGTGCACCAACTCGAACAGGCCAAACTGAGCATAGTCGCCGGCAAAGAGGCGTTGGACTTGGCTAAGAAGACGATGGCCGCCGAGCAGCGCAAGTACGAGTTGGGCTCAGGAACGATTTTTCTGGTGCTCGAAGCGCAAACCGAGGTCGCTACCGCCGAGCAGAGCCTATTGCAGGCCGAAGTCGGTTATCAATTGGCCGTGGCCGCCATCGATCATGCGACTGGCGAGTTGTTGGATCCTTATCATGTGCAGATTGCAGAGCTAGCCAAATAGGTCTGGAGTTTCCATGCGCTGTTCGTCTGTCACTTCTCTCGCCGCGCGAACGAAACTGCGCGCTTCAGTTCGGAAGTGAGGTCGGCATTGCCGGTCGTGACGTGGACTGGTTTGCCGGATTCCTTTCCCATCCAGTCATTCAATTCTTGTGGGGTGGTGCTTACGAATCGGCCCTGCCCCCGGACCGGCATCCCTTCGGATGCCCACCTTTGCACGACGGAAGTGGGTTCTCCCAGGAAGGCTGAGATCTGTTGCCAGCCTTTGAGCTCATCTGGTGTCGTACTCACCTTCGATTCGGTAGTCTTTGATTTGCGTGCCATCTCGTCTCCAGTATTGCTTTGGATGCATCCCGACGGCACAAAGTCAATGCAAGAGCCGCCAGCCTCACGCTACAATGGGATCTCTGCCTTCGCTTTAAGCGTGCGAAAGTGGCGGAATTGGCAGACGCACCAGACTTAGGATCTGGCGGGTAAAACCGTGGGGGTTCGAGTCCCCCCTTTCGCACCAACAGAGCCGGCTGAATCTTCGAAACTCGCTGATCACATGTGATGTCACGGCTAAAGAATCGACCGCACGAGCATAGCGCGAGGTAGGGGAAGTACCCTAAGCCCGACACCGCAAGTCTTCATCCCGTGACCTCATGGACCGGGAACAAAGAATACGGCCCAGGTGTCCAACCAAATCATGACTAGAAGACCTCTCCCAACAAAGCTTTCGTTGTTCCTGGGCGTGGCTGCCCTTCTTCTCCACCCACCATTGCAGGTTGCGCAGCAGTCGGACGGCAGCGCATCTCTAAAGTCGTTCGTGGGCACTTGGAAAGGAACCTGTGCCGACGGAGCGGAGTTCGTTGTTCTCAAGCTTGCCCAGAGCGGAAACGAAGTGGCCGGTACTGTGAGCATCGCGAACATGAATGGCACTGACGGTCAGTGCGCAGCTGTCATGGACCCTCCAACCGAGGAGCACGCTATGAAGATTCACGATGTGCAACTGCGAGAGAAGGCTTTGGCGTTCAAAGGAGCAGGACAGACGGCGTTTGAAATGTCCGTCATTGGCGATGATGCAGCAGCGCTCAAGTTTCTGGGGACTCCAGTTGAGAGCAACCCCTGGAAGCTGAAGCGGACGAAATAACCCCCGCTCCGCAAGGAGAATGACGTCAGTGTGTCCATCAGGGCGGTTGGGATCGCGAGCGCCATCGCAACTTGGATGCCGACTGTGCCCACTTTTGGGCCTACCACCAACCCCACGAGTTGCTAGCGACAGAGACGCGCATCGTCTGAAAGCCTTGTCCAGAGCGCCGTCCATAGCAATTCGTCGTATCAGGTCATCGCATGTCTAAGTTGTTGGTTCTTCGTGCGTCGCGAACTCCTTTCGCACCAGCAATTTCCGAGGTTTCCTCCTGCCTGCTTTCCTCGCTCTGCCAATATTGTGCCCCCGTCGACGATTTCGGGAATTCTGGTCGTTCGTGGCAGGGCTGAAAAGAGCGCCTGGTGGCCAAGCATCTTCGTCGCGGTGCACTGTTTGCCGGGAGACGGTCAACCGACCTGTTCCCGTAACTGAGTGCATTGAGTGGCCACGTGGAGCAGGCCGGGAAGATTCTCTACCAGAATTGCGCTGCGCTCGGGTTGAATAATTCTCTCCGCCGCCCAGCTACAAAGTAACCGGCTGACTGTGTGCAGTGTGGTCCCAGCCATCTGCGCGAGTTCCTCACACGAAAGGTCGATCGGCTGGCAACTCTTACAACGTTCCGATTGCGCTATCAAGCGCAGCAGAACCCGGGCCAGCCGCTGCGGGACCCGCTCGGTGGCGAGTTCGTGGAGATGGCCCTCCGTCATCCGCAAACGGCGAAAAAGTAAACGCGTAGCCTTGCTCTGCAATATGGGAAACCTTCGAACAAACTCCTCGAATACTCCTACATCCCAGGTCAACACTTGGCAGCGGCCCATAGCTTCCGCCGTAAAGATGTGGTTACTTCCCATCGAGAGCTTCAAACCGTCTAGAACTTCACCCGGACCCGCCAGGTGGAGAATGACCAGCTTCCCGACGCGGTTGGAACGAACGGTCTTCACGCGGCCAGAGACCACCGCATAAACGAAGCGAATGGGGTCGCCTTCCCGGAAGATGGTTTCGTCGTGTGCGAACACCTGTTCGCGTGCCGCCATCGCGATGTCTCCACATACGGAGAGAGAAAGGCCTCGGAAGAGTTCAATCGGTTTCACGACGCGGGCGGTGTTGAGCATGGTCTGGGGAAAGCGGGTAGGCGCGCTCACCGCTCGAGCCCGCCGTGTGTGCGCCGTACTTACGCGCTTTGCGATTCCAAACGCCGCGGTCTTGCGACCTGGTTGTTGCTGGCGCAAAGAGGAACGCGTGGCCACGTCGCGAAAGGTGGAGAGTACCGCGGAGACAGATCCGAGACTATTACTGATTGCCATTGTCGCTCCGGTGAGCATTTCACAGCGAACTATCACTGGCGCCCGAGCCTTCGGCTTGAGAGGCCCGCAGATTCCGCTGCTGCCAATAAACTCGATTCTCTAAGTGTTTGACACCTGCAGGGGCCTAATTCGGGGGAGACAACTTACCATTAAAAAACTGTAGAGCCGAGTGGCGTTGAATCGCACCGTCCCGGGGGTTGACGGCGATTGCACGATGGTTGCTGCTGAGCCTATGTTGCAATTTCTCGAACGGGGATCTTGAGGCCTGAAAACGTCTATCGCGTGCTCACCTCAACTCTGTAACATAGTGCGATCTGCCCCAACCCTTGCACCGTGTAGCCCGTCACCGCTCCCTGTGACTGCGCTCACGTTTTGTTTCCGCACAAAGACGTCGGGTTGACGCCTCCTGTATTTCAGAGCATGTGACCGATAACTCCAATGCTTGGGGCATTTTCGGGTCAAGGAGGAACATCTTGAAGCGCAACTTCATTCTTATTCTTACTGTCCTGCTCTGCTGGGCAATCCCATCGTTTGGGCAAACCGGAACGACACATAAGATCCCCACAGCGGCCCAAGTCGCGGTACAGAAAAAGCCCGTCAACCGGAAGGGCGTCATGAGGGGAACAACTAACACCGATCGCTGGAAAGCGGCGATCAAGCACGCCGATCATCGCGCGGCCCGCATCCGGGCAGAGCGCAAGGGGGTGAAGTAGCGCCATGAAACGAACCTTCACTCTCATCGCACTCCTGCTGATGTTCAGCGTGTTCGCGGCGGCGCAGGAGACCAAGGTTGCCACCTGCAACGGGTTCAACGCATCCGGCGTCCCAATCGACACAGCCTCTGGCTCGACTGTCTGCACCGACTTCTTCGGCGTGGGAAACTGGGCTAACAGTCCGCTTCCCGCCGGCACGATCACGGGGTACACCCTGATCAGTCCCGGGTCGGGATACACCAACCCCCAAGTGGTGATCGCCGACATCACCGGGGCCGGGGCCACGGCCACCGCAACCTTTGACTCGACCGGCGCGATCACCGGAATCACCGGGAGCGCGACCCCGAACTACACGATGCCGCAAGTGAGCATCGTCGACGTCGGCGTCGGCGGCTCGTTCGGCACGCCCATGTGCGGCGGGGCCGGACAGGTGGCTTGTGGCGCGGGCGCGATGGCGACCGCGGTCATCGGGCCTCCGTTCACGGCCGGCACGGGTATGCTGAAGTTCGAGGACGCGCTGCCGGACCTGAAGTCGGCCATTGCAGTCGCCGACCAGACGACGTTCCCAGGCTCGGACTTCTACGTCATCGGACTCGTGCAGTACCAGGCGCAGTTCCACACCAACCTGCCGCCCACCACGCTGCGTGGCTATTGCCAACTCGCGAATGCCGTGTCGACGACATGCGCCGGCCAGTCCTATCTCGGACCGGTCATTCTGGCGCAAAAGAATCGGCCGGTGCGCGTACTGTTCAAGAACATGTTGCCGACCGGCACGGGCGGCAACCTTTTCATCCCCATGGACGACACGTATATGGGAGCCCACGACCTCCAGAACCGTGCGACTCTCCATCTGCACGGGGGCGCTACCCCGTGGATCAGCGACGGGACGCCCCACCAGTGGACGAGCCCGATCGGCGAGGTCGCAGAGAAGGGCGCGAGCACCGAGTCGGTCCCCGACATGTACTTCGACGGCTCCGGTAACGTCGTGCCGTTCTGCAGCGCGACGGTGACGAGCAACTGCTACCCCAACGGGACATTCACCGGATCGCTCCCGGCCGGCGCGACAAACCAAGCGCCCGCTGGCGAGATGACGTTCTACTGGACAAACCAGCAGGGCGGACGTTTGATGTTCTACCACGACCATGCCTACGGCATCACCCGGCTGAATGTCTACGTGGGCGAGGCCGCCGGCTATCTGCTCTACGACCCCGCCGAGGAAGCCGCGCTCGCTAATGCTGGCGCACCCGGAACACTCGCTGGAGTCCCGGACTTGGCGCACCTGGTTCCGTTGGTCATTCAAGACAAGACCTTCGTGGCTCCGGCGCAGATTCCGGTGCAGGACCCGACCTGGAATGTCTTCGGCACAACGCCGGGCACGCCCAATCTCGGCGACCTGTGGTTCCCGCACGTCTACATCCCCAACCAAGATCCCAACGACCCGATGGGTGGTGCGAATGGGTTTGGAAGATGGGACTACGGTGCATGGTTCTTCCCACCGCAGACGAGCCTCACGGCCGGTCTGGGCGGCGCGGTTACGATCCCGTGCACGTCGGCGGCATTCCCCGGACAGACACTTCAACCGGTGGCCCCGAATAACAACCAGGGATGCCCGATCATCCCCAACCCGTCCGGGACGCCGGAGGGCTTCATGGACACGCCGATCATAAACGGCAAGGCGTATCCGGTCCTCCACGTCGCGGCAGAGTCGTACCGGTTCCAGATCCTGAGTGCCGGCAACGACCGCTCCTGGAACCTGTCGTGGTTCCTCGCCGACCCGGCGCAGAACAACACCGAGGTCGCGATGCTGCCCGCAGTCCCGCCGTATCCAGGAAGCCCCCTGCCTCTCTGCGGCCCCATCAATCCTGTCGCCGTGCCGATGCTTGACATCGGACTCGCGACCGGGCTGATGGACAGCACCGGCAACCCGCTCAACGGAACAGGCCTCGCCTCCGCCTGCTGGCCAAACTACGGCCCGCAGCCTGGCATCCCGGCTCCGCAGGCGATGTGGGCTGCTGACGGCCGAGCTGGCGGGTCTCCCGACCCGAGGAACGCAGGCCCGGCTTGGGTTCAGATCGGAACCGAGGGAGGATTGCTCCCAACTCCGGTCGTGATCCCGCCAACTGCGATCAACTACGAGCAGAACACGCGGAGCATCACCATCACCAGCGTCGCCGTGCATGGCCTGTGGTTGGGCCCGGCCGAGCGCGCCGATGTGCTGGTGGACTTCTCGAAATTCGCTGGACGGACGCTCATCCTCTACAACGACGCGCCGACTCCGGCCCCGGCCTTCGACTCCCGGTTGGACTACTTCACGGGAGACGGGGACCAGACGCCGATCGGGGGCGCGCCAAACACGCAGCCAGGCTACGGTCCGAACACGCGCACGGTCATGCAGGTCGTGGTCGATCTGCCGTCGGCCGGCGGACATGCCCTCAGCGTTCCCGCGCTGAAGGCCGCGTTCGCGTCGACCGCCGCAAGCCCCGGGTTGTTCGCGTCGACTCAACCCACGACCATCGTGCCTGAGCCGAACTACAACTCCGCGTACAACGCATCGTTCCCGCCCAAGTACTCGGGCATCGGCGACAACAGCATGACGTTCACGCCGATCGCGCCTCTGACTTTCGAGTCGCTGCTGACCGCTGAACCGTCGGCATGCACCGGAACAACGACGCCTCCAGTGCAATGCGGAACGTTTAACCACAAGGCCATCCAGGAACTCTTCACAACGGACTATGGCCGGATGAACGCCACGCTCGGCACCGAACTGCCGAACGTGAACTTCCAGAACCAGACGACCATCCCGCTCGGCTACGTCGATCCAGCAACTGAGATCGTGCGGCAGGGCGACACACAACTCTGGAAGATCACGCACAACGGAGTGGACAGCCACTTCATCCACTTCCATCTGTTCAACGTCCAGGTCATCAACCGCGTCGGATGGGACGGTTCACTACGTCCTCCTGACGCGAACGAGATGGGTTGGAAGGACACGGTGCGGATGAACCCACTGGAGGACGTGCTCGTCGCCCTGCAGCCGATCACCCCGCAACTGCCGTGGCCCATCCGCAACAGCGTCCGCCGCAACGACGTGACGGGCATGGGCAACATGTTCACAAACCTTGACCCGTTCAGCAACAACGGCGCGACCACGGTGGACGGCTCGACCAACTTCGGTTGGGAGTACGTGTGGCACTGCCACATCCTCGGACACGAGGAGAACGACATGATGCGGCCGATCATGTTCCAAGTGCCTCCACCTGCACCGGGAAACTTGCTTGCGGCAACTGATACGGTCAACGGCGGCGTAAAGCTGACGTGGACCGACAACTCGGCGAGCGAGACTAAGTTCGTCGTGCAGCGCGACACCGACCCGGCCTTCGGGACGGCGGTCCCGCTTCCCGACGTGCTGCCGACAGGCACGCTGAACGCGGTTGGCGAGGGCACCGATTGGGGTACGACGATGAGCACCAACGACTCGTCGAGCCTCGTATCTGGCACCACTTACTACTACAGGGTGCAGGCGGTGGACGACGGGTTCAAGTCGCCCTTCGAGCAGAGCTACAACAACACGGCAGCGCTGCACTCCGCATGGTCCAACCTCGCCACGATCCAGCCTGTCCCGATCGCCGCCATATCCCCCGTCTCGCTGGCATTCGGCAACGTCACCGTGGGAACCATTACTCAGACACTGGCGAGCGGCCAACTCGCGCAGGTGACCATCTCGAACACGGGCAACGCCATCCTGACATTGATCAGTGGACAGACGGGCTCTGCCGACTTCACGTCGACGGCTTCAGGCTGCGTCAACGTCAATCCAGGAGCAACGTGCACGTTCACGGCGATCTACGCCCCGACAACCGTAGGCGCCGCGAGCGCGACGATTGCCTTCACGACAAACGATCCGGCGCACGGGACGCTTGTAGTCTCGCTGACCGGCACGGGAGTCGTCACGACGGCCATCACCATCAACGTGCCGACCGTAACCTACAACGCGAACGGAGTGGCAACGCTGACCGTGGCCTCAACTCCGACGGGCTTCATCCCTCCGGGCAATGTCACGCTCACCGTTGATGGCGGAACGCCGTCGAGCCAGCCTCTTGTCAGCGGCTCAGCCAC
Source organism: uncultured Acidobacteriota bacterium (assembly GCA_963836945.1). Taxonomy (GTDB): domain Bacteria; phylum Acidobacteriota; class Terriglobia; order Terriglobales; family Acidobacteriaceae; genus Sulfotelmatobacter. Next base: position 112,509 of record CAWILL010000005.1, on the reverse strand, counting down.
GTTCACGATCGCGACTCCGAGCGCTGGATCTCACACCCTGTTCGCGGCATACGCGACGCAGAGCGGGTTCCAGGGCAGCACGGCGTCGGGCACTCTGATCGTAACCCCAGCGCCGCTGACCATCTCGCCGACACCTAACCCGGCGTCGATGATCTACGGCGGAGCGATCCCGAGTCTGACCCCAAGCTACAGCGGGTTCGTCGTGGGAGAGGGAAAGGGCAACCTGACCGGGACCGCGACCTACTCCACGACGGCAACGTCCACCAGCGTGGTGGGCGCGTACACGAGCGTGTGTTCCGGCGCGAGCAGCAAGAACTACGCGATCGCCTACCCGACGGGAGTCGTAAACGTCGGCAAGGCGAGCTCAACCACGGTGATCACGTCCAATGTGCCGAGTCGGGCGATCATCGGCCAGATCGTGACGGTCAGTTTCAGCGTCTCCCCGCAGTTTACGGGCACGCCGAGCGGAACCGTGACGGTCCGGGCCAGCACCAATGAGACCTGCAGCGCGGCACTGACAGCGGGCAGCGGAAGGTGCACGCTTACGTTCGCAACTGGAGGATCGAGGACGCTGACCGCAACCTACTCCGGGGACGGCAACTTCCTCGCGAGTTCGTCCGGGTCAGCTACTCAGCTGGTGAGCAACCTTAGCCTGAGCACGAGCTCGCTGCTGTTCGGCAACCAGCTCGTCGGAACCCGGAGCGCAAACCAGACAGTGACGCTGTCGAACGTTGGCACGACGCCGATCTCGATCAGCAGCATTGCTTGGAGCGCGAACTTCTCCGACTCGAATAACTGCGGTACCACGCTGAACGCCGGACGGAGTTGCCGCATCAACGTCAACTTCCTGCCGACGACCACGGGCGTCCTCACGGGCACGCTCACCATCAACGACTCCGACGTAACGAGCCCGCAAATCGTCGCGCTGACCGGTACGGGAGTAAGTCCCGCCGTCAGCATGACACCGACTGCTCTGTCCTTCAGCAGCACGCTGAATGTGACGACAGCGGCTCAAACGGTAACCGTCTCTAACTCAGGGACGGCGCCGGTAACCATCAACAGCATCGGTGGACTCGGTAGTCAGTTTGCCCAAACCAATACGTGCGGTGCATTCCCGGCCGTCGTAGCGGTGGGGGGAAACTGCACAATCGGCGTAACCTTCACTCCGACCAGTGCGGGTACAAAGAACGCAACTATGACCGTCGGCTTTGCCGCTCCTGTGGCCTCACAGTCGGTAACGCTCAGTGGTGCAGTCATCGTTCCGACCTTCACGCTGGCACCGGGCACGTTGGCTTTCGGAAACATCACGAGGAATACCAACAGTGCTCCGCAGGCGATAACCGTTACCAACACTAGCTCTGTGGCGCTGACGTTCACTAGCATTCGGACAGCTGGTGGCAGCGCTAATCAGTACACGCAGAACAACAATTGCGGCACTAGTCTTGTGGCAGGCGCGTTCTGCACGGTCAACGTGACGTTCGCACCTACTTCGAAGGGTCTCAAGAACGCGACATTACAGGTGAATGTTGCGACTCCTGCGACGAGCGCGTCAGTAACTCTGACTGGCACAGGTCAGTAAACCAACATTGCGCGAGTAGTTGCGCTTCACTCTCGCGCGACTGCCCCCGAAGGAAGGTTCCTTCGGGGGCAATTTTATTGAACGCAACTGGAAGTCGTTAGCGTCCTCTCCAACGGCACCGCTGTTACTGCCGACAGGCGCGACTGGGTATGACACAGAATCATTGAGAAGACACCAAAGCACAGTCCTCGAACCACAGTCGGACCACATTTACTACCGCGCATCAGACCACACTATTCCTACTCGATAGGCTTACTGTTCGCGCGTTTGCTGTCGCGGATTTGCTCCGTCGTGAACACTCCTCCGCAAACGCTGCACCGCCAGCCAGGAGATGCAGCTTGCGCCATTTGCGCCGCTGATTGCTGATCGGCGTGCCTGGCCCTCACTAGTTCGCTACCGCATTGCGGACACACTCTAAGAATCATAAGCTCGTGCAGAAGAACATTTCTCCCACCCGGAAGATTAGTTGGGTAGGTGGATCGTGCGAGTTTCCTCAACCGTGAGCCGGGAAACATCGCAATAGCCGAACCCCTTCAGACAGGCAGTGTAATTGCGCTTATGCTCGGCGTCAGAGAGGATCTTCGCCTCGTTTGGAGTCAACTTTGCGAAATCACAGGTTGCCTCGCCGTCTTTACAAGCTGACAGGTTCCGTTGATCTTCCGAGTAAGCAGTTTGCCGGGCTTGCAGCGGAGTGAGTTTGGAGTGGTCGCACTGATCCCAGCCATTCACACAATTCTGCGCGTTGCGCTGGAGTTCCGCAGCGGAGGTTTCCCTGGTTTGCGAAGGAGTCAACTGGGTATGGTCACATAGTCCAGCACCATTCTCACAGTCAGATGCATTGAGTTGGCGCCTGGCGATGTCGACTCCCTCGGTTTCCGCCGGAGTCAGTTTGGATCGGTCGCAGCTGCCATATCCATCCCTACAAGCGGTGAGATTGCGCTGTCGCTCCGCCGCGGCCATCGCCTTGGCTTCCGATGAGGTCAGTTTTGAGGGTTTGCACGACTGCATCCCGTCGGTGCAGTCGGAGACATTTCGCTGGTGATCGGCGATGGCCAACGCAATCGTTTCCGGTTCCGTGAGTTTTGAACGGTCACAGGGGTCGTAGCCGTTCCGGCAGTTGACAACGTTTCGCGCATGCACAGCGAGAGCTACGTCTGTCGCTTCCGACGGGGTCAACCTCGAGCGATCACAAGTGTCGCGACCGGCCTTGCACGCCTCCACATTTTGGCCCAGATCAGAGGACTGGGCAAATGCCGAAATCGGCCGGAGGCTGAGACAAGCTAGTATCGCACCAAAACATTTCCGTAAGCTGAATTTCATGTTCTTGCCGCCTTTCAAGCGATAAAGAGATCACGCTACCATTGAAGCGTATTGCACCAACTCTTGACGGTTCTTCAACTCCAGAAATGTACGATCGAAGCTATACAGCCTTCGACTTTCACTTCGGTTAGATTCATTTTCATGGCAATATCGCCGTTATTGAAGCCCTCACCTACCAATCGATAAATCGGGCCCAGGACGTTAGTTTGTTCCCAAAACCTGAGCATTTCATGCCTCCTCGTGACGCCGATTCACGCCGGCGACAACAGTCTCATCATCAAAACCCAAGCGGCCGGAAGCGATAGGCGGCTCCGGCCAGTCCGGAAACTACTTTTTATCTTCTCTGGCCTCGGCAATCTTCGCCTGTTGCCCTGCGTCGGACACGGCTTTCAGGAACGCATCTGCGCTTCGTGGAGTGGTCGTTTTTCCCGAAAGAATGTTGCGAAACATCATGTGCCTGCCATAGATGGCGTGTGTGGAGTCATTATCCTGCTCAACAACTGCCCCTTCCAACGTCAGGCCAGCGAAGACACCTTTCGAGCGCGAATAAGTCAGAACTTCAGTGTTCATCTTCCAGTCTGTCCCGGCGGAAGCATGACGGCCAACGGGGCCTGCTGCGACCGATCCTTCCCCGGTGAGTTCAAACTTGCTGGAGAGCAGGTGCTGGAAACCCTGATCGTTCATGACCAGCATGACGAGGTCTACGCCTTCGAGGCCGATCTGCAATCCGGCGCTACCGCCGCCAACCGAGACAAACGCCGGGGCGCTCCAACCTTCAGCGGTACGACACGTCGCCACACCTCGTCCGTGTTTGCCACCAAAGATGAAGCCACCTTTGATCAAGTTCGGCACCACCAAGATGCACTTCGCCTTGCTCAAAACCTCTTCGGGGATCCCTTTGTCTGGAGTCGCCATAATCGCGTGCAGAACTTCGACGGCTGAGTCCAGCCGTCCGACGGAGTCTTGCCGCGCCGAGCCTGCCCACGCGTACGTTCCAACCACCACTATGGCGCTCATCAGAAACGTTGACATTGTTTTCTTCATGAAAGTTTTCCTTTAGGTTCTACGGAACTAAGGGGAGACAACTTCAGATAACTGACTTAGCTCAGAGGACCTGAAAGAGAGAGAGGAAGAGTTCGTCTCAGCATCATGATGGGCGCAACCAGAACGAATAGCTGGTCTGAATTGCTCAGTTCTAAAACGTCGCAGATAGACCCTCGGCAATGGCTGACTAAAGGCGGACTAAAGAATGAGTGGCAATGTGAGCAATCCTGCACAGAATGGCGGGCCTTGCCATGTCATCGTTAGATTGTCGGAGATGAGCTCAATCAGCGGAACCCGGCAAAGGTGAAATTGATGGAACAGTATCGTCCTTCTCTCCGTCGGCGGCTGGCTTCGTTACGGGAATCCCTTCGAGAGTTGCTGTCGAGATTCAAACCGCGGATCCAGGAAGTTCGATCACAAAGGATGTGCCCGTTTTGCGGGCTGATTACGCCGCGGGCCAAGCGCTTTTGTCTGGAGTGCGGGAAGTCGATCAGCGCCGTTTCCCTTGAGAGGAAAGAAGCACAGCAAGGATAGCCAGCGGAGATCGATATGCTCCGGGACGAATTCCAGTCCAGATCAGAAAGTACTCCTGTTGCTCCTGAGGCCTCTCCAAAGTCGCGATGGGGAACGAACATCCTTTAAGCGGACGGTTGATGGGAGGCGCCGGCTTTCTGCTCTTTTTCGTCTTCCCTGGAGCTGCCCGCACGGCGGAGTTGAGCTGCCTTTTGCGCGTTCAGCGTTCCGTCCCTGCGTTGCGTCGGCTTCACATTCAAGACAAAGTGGACGGTAGCCCACAGAAAGTGGGCTCCGTCGGCCTTGATTACGAGAGCATCAGCGGACTTAAGCGCTCCGTCCGGCAAATCCAGATGATCGGCGAGCATTACGATTGGGAGCTGTGGCTTGACCTTTTTGATCTCAGCCGCAACAACTGCACCATCTACCAGACCCAGATGGTACTCGAGCACAATTGCATCTATGGGCCGCGACTTCAAAAGCCGTAGGCCCTCCGAGCTGCTGGTCGCTGTGAGCAGCTCGTATCCGTTTTCTCGCAGGAGGGCCAATTGAGCCGGGTCTCGGTGGATGCAGAGAAGAGTGCTGTTGGCAGCCATTCCATTCAGGTATAGATGCGGCAGTCCCAAAAGTCTGCCCAGAATTGCTCATATCGCAATTCCCAAGGTCACAGAGAGCAGAGCAATTGTGACCAGACATCTGGGGAATTGTGACCTTAGCATCGTCTCGTATCTGTATCTTTGGAAGGGACCCTATGAGAAAACAGTATCTTCACCTCTCTACTTACCATTGCGACGCATGCGACGGACCCGTCGTCGCTGGGTCGCTGGCGGTTCGCGAGAATGAGATATCGAAAGAAACCGATATCCGACAGGTGGGAGCAATCTGCCTATCGTGCGGCCATCGGCAGTGTACGGCGACCGCGCCGGCGCGCGCGCGTCATCTGTTGCCCATGGAGTGGGCCGCTACGGGTACGATCAAGGTTTCTTCCCTGACCACCGCTTTCGTAGACGCACTCAATCGCGCCGACCTGCATTAAACAGCTTGTGCAGCAGAGCGAGAAGCCGCAGTAACAAAATCGCTTCAGGTTTTGAGTTTATTCTGGGCACCCTCAGATTTTAGAGGGTGCCATTTTTGCTATGAGCGCAGCTCTAGTCGTGCAGAACGACGTTGAGCAGCGAACTATGGACCTGCAGAGCGCCTTCCGAGCCGCCGGCATAGTGAATGAAGCCCAGCTTCCGGAATCGGTTCATGAAGAAGCTGACACGCGATCGAGTGGTCCCAACCATTTCGGCCAGAGTCTCCTGACTAATCTTCGGGACAACGGTTTCGGGAATACCGTCCTTGCCAAAGTGTGCGAGCAACAGCAGGACGCGCGCCAACCGCTTCTCACTCGAGTTGAACAGTTGGTCGACAAGATCCTCTTCATAGCGGATGTTCCGCGCCAGCAAATAAGCCACGAACATTTCGGAAAGCGCGGGTTCACGATGAAGAGCATCCATCATCGTCTTCCTCTCCACCCGCAGAATCTCGCAATCGGTCATGGCGGCCGCGGAGCCCATTCGTAACAGTTGGCCTGCTAGTGCTCCTTCCCCGAAGAAGTTTCCCTGGCTGACGATCGCAATCGTTGCCTCTTTGCCGATCTTGGATACAACTGTGAGCCTCACTTTGCCTCGTTGCACATAGAAAACGGCGTCCGCTTCATCCCCCTGCGCAAATATCGATTGCTTTTTCGGGACTGTCAGGATCTTCCTCCCCTCGCCGATAGTCGCGAGAAAAGTGTCAGGGTTGAATCCGCCGTTCTTCTTTGAAACCACTGTAGATCTCATCTCCGACAATTGTAGTCGGGTATAAGAGCAATGCCGCAAAAATAAAGCGGGCCAACATTTATGCGCAGTGAGCAATTCTGAACAGTATTTCAGGAGGGCCTGGGTGAGAGTGATCATTTACTTTGGTGTCTCAGCAATTCTCAGTTGCTCGCAGGTGTCCAGTAATTCATCGCGGCAGATTCCCAGCAATAGTGGTCACAATTGCACAGCCATCTTCCGGCGGCCAGTCCAGTATGGATACTGCAAACGGACAGAGACCGACGAACTGATTCGTTGCGCGTCACGAAACCGATCTCCCAGTTCTCGTGATTCCTCAGGAGAATCTACGAATGATGAAGAAAGGTATGTTGCTCACCGCTCTACTGCTGGCTCTTCCGTTTGCTGCCTTTGCCGGCAGCAGCGTCGACTTCACCAATGGCGGCGGTACTCTCTCAGGCACCAATAGCGGTTTGACCCTGACAGGATCGACGCTGATCGCTGCGAATGGCCTAGGCGGCGGGCTTATCACTGGAAGTAATCTCGGAACGGTCAGTTTTAGCACAGGCGCGCTAAGCGGCGGCACCCTGCAGATGGGCGGCACGTTTGCCGCGGGTGGTTCGTTTAGCATCACGGGCAATGGTACCGGCGGTATTCCTAACGGCGTCATCTTCAACGGCTCGTTCACGGGACCGGTAACCTGGACTCTAGTAACTCTGGCGAACGGGACTCACAACTACACACTGAGTGGTTCTCTGACCGGAACATGGTACGCCGGAGGCACGGTCGATGGCGCGACCGTCCAGCTGACCATCAACACAGGTCATGGTTTTTTCAACGGGCAGACTACCGTTTCGAGCGGCGACACCAACTTCACGACTGTCCCGGAACCTGGCACTCTTAGCCTTCTGGGCACAGGCTTGATTGCTGTTGGCGGGGTCGTGCGACGCAAGTTGCGGACGCTGCGCGGTTAGGGCAGCTTGCAATTTTCGACCTTTGACAAGTCCGCGCGGCGAACGCTACTGCCGGGTATTTAAGGAGACCACCAATGCCATCCACCGTTGAAGTCGGAACGATTCTGATGAGAGAGTGGCCCGGAATGCCGCACCTCATTGGAGTCGAAACCGTGCCCCTCTTTGACCAGTGGAGCATGGTCAAGGTGCCGGGCACATCCCCTCTTGATCGCAAGATACGCGCTGCAGGATGGAACTTCTTTTTCATGGCTACAGAAGTCAAGTCCATGTTCTTCGGATCTCTCAGTGCGACGAAGATCCAGAGCGCGTTGAGGCGGATTTTGGCCAAGGTTAAGCTCCAGCACTTCAACGGCCTTGAAGTCACTGAAATTGTGGCCCGGCATTTCCTCGGAGTGCCCTATGTCACCATGTCCGCGCATTCTCGCCATTTGCAACGTAGCTGCAATCTGGACAGCGCGGAAGCACGCCGGACGTCCCAAGACAATGCAGAATGGGCCAGGGGTTGAGTTGCTTTTCAATCACTTGCCAGACCGGCAAGCAGGAGCCTTCGTTTGAATGAACAGATGGATCTGTACATTGGCGTGGCCGTGACCTTAATTTTCCTGGTCGGATGTTTCCTGGTTGCAGTGATTGTACGTCAACGATTCGAACAGCGCAGACGCCAGCGAGGGTGGAGCGCGGCCCGGACCCGGCCACCCGCAGAAAGCAAACCACTATGAATCCGAATGGAAACCTCGAGCGAATTCTTGAATCAGCAGTTGTCAGCCATTGGGCTGATTTGACGACCGGCACTCCGACCGGCTTGATTCACATTGAATACGGCTTTGCTGACGGAGGAACTCTGGACTATCTCAAGGTCTGGTCATCCCTCAGTCGAGGTCATTGGCTTCTGGCGTGTGAGTATTGGATGTCGGCGAACACGTTTCATGCCGCCGGTATTGGCTTTGAGAATGGATATCAATCCGAAGGTCTGGCAGACGTTCTGGAAGTCGCGATGCAACATCAGAGCTCTTTCGTGCTGCCCCCGAACCTCGGCCGGCAGGGACTGCTCCAGATCTCAACGCCGACTGCAGAAGAAAGCGCAGCCGCCGCGACACTGATAAGCGAAGTCTTCGACCGCCTCGCATCACCACTCGCGCAGCCCGCGGTCGCCTGAAGGCTTCCGCATCTACTCACTTTTCCGCGGCCGCTAGACGGCGGTCTCGATGCGGTTCTGTTCGGGGCAGACCCGTGCTGAGTTCGCACTTTTCGCCCCGCTTCGCGCCACAGGTGGGACAACGAACCGCCAGCGCTTCCTTCTCCGTGACTTTCATGCCTACACAGTGCGCGGTAATTTGCCAATAAGATGGTCAATTCTGACCATCGAGTGTTCCTGCCCGAGGCGCATCATTTCTACGAGAGAGGGTGGAGGGTCAACACTTGAAGTTGCAGCGGCAATGTATCCGATGATGGCCGCGTTCCCGTTTGAACCTTTTCGCAGGAGCGATCCCATGTTCAATCAATTGGTTACACACCCGAACAAATTCCTGGAGGCGCGACTCGCGCACCCTGGAGCACCACCAGACGCTGAAAGCGCTCGACAGACACCGCTGCCTGAAACTCCATATAGGCCCTACTCCGACAAGCCTGCGCTGCCCGGGCTTCCCTACAAGCCCTACGCCGAAAAGCCCGGGGATGAGTCCCCTTACGAGCCTTACAAAGGCATATAGTCGCGGCGCCAATAGAGAATCATGCAACTGCCCCTGCCCCGACGATGGTCGCGGGCGTCAGAGATCGCCGCCTTTTGCGGAATGGGTCTTGCCAATACCTGCGATCCTGATCGCGACTGGTCAATTTTGACCAGTCCACGAGTCCACCCTCGTTGAATACTAATGGGAGAAGAAATCCACCGGTGGACGCAACACCAGACTAGGAACCGAACGCGTTGAGACCAGTCATAGGTTTCAACCTGCCGGTGATAGCGTGCCCACGATCGGGAGCGCGACCCCTATCGTCGCCGCTTCCCACCAAGCTTAGGCGGACAATGTCCCTACCAAATACTGTGCTCTCGAATGCTCTCCTGGAAATCGTCGGCCCGCGCCCCCCGAGGCGGGATGAGGCCGCGGCCGCTCGCGGCCGATTGCAGTCGAAGCCATTACTGCCCACTCGAATCGCAGTGATCGGAAATTATCTTCCGCGACATTGTGGGATCGCTACTTTTACCACGGATCTGTGCGCAGCCATATCCACGGAATGCGGATCAGCTCGACTGATGGCGCTCCCGGTCGACGACACCGAGGAGGGATACGACTATCCCGATCGCGTCAGATGGTCGCTCGCGCAAGACGTTGTGAAGTCATATCAGGAAGCCGCCGAATTCCTGAACTTCGACAACATCGACATGGTTTGCCTGCAGCACGAGTATGGAATCTTCGGTGGTCCAGCCGGCAGCCATATCTTGCATCTGCTACGCGGTCTGAAAATGCCGGTGGTAACCACGCTACACACCGTTTTGCGCGAACCAAATCCAGACCAAATGCTGGTCATGCAAGAGATCGCGGATCTCTCCGACCGGCTCATTGTCATGAGCCAGCTGTCGTCCCAGTTCCTGCAGGAAATCTTCAAGGTGCCTGGCAGCAAGATCGACATGGTGCCGCATGGAGTTCCAGACTTGCCTTTCCTGGATCCGAATTTCTACAAGGACCGCTTTGGCGTAGAAGGGAAAGCGGTTCTGCTCACGTTCGGACTGCTCTCGCCGAACAAGGGAATCGAAAATGTAATTCAGGCTTTGCCGCGGATTCTGTCCAAGCACAAGAATGTTGTGTACATCGTTGCAGGTGCGACCCATCCTCACATCCTGCGTCGCGAGGGAGACAAGTATCGAGCCAGTTTGCAGGCCTTGGCGAAGGAAATAGGAGTGGAATCGCAAGTAATCTTCCACAACCGCTTCGTCAGTCCCGAGGAGATGGTTGAGTTCATTGGTGCCGCCGACATCTACATCACTCCGTATCGCCATGAGGCGCAGGTGGTATCGGGAACGCTTGCCTATGCGTTAGGTGCGGGGAAAGCAATCATTTCCACACCGTATTGGCATGCGATCGAGTTGTTGGACGACCGCAGGGGCGCGCTGGTCCCATTTCAGAATCCCGATGCGATCGCGCAGAAGACGATTGAACTCCTAGACACTCCCGCGATTCGTCACGCTATGCGCAAACGCGCTTACCTGTTCGCGAGGGAGATGGTCTGGAAGCGAGTGGCGCAAGGTTACATGGAAAGTTTTGCGCGGGTTCGCAGCGATCGCACGGAATTTCCGAAAGTACAGTTCGCGTCTCGAGTGATTCCTAAGTGTTTAGATCAGTTGCCGGAATTGAAGCTGAATCACTTGAATCGGATGACTGACGACACAGGAATGCTACAGCACGCGATCTTTACAATTCCGAACCGCGGAGAGGGATATACCACCGATGACAATGCCCGAGCTCTCATACTGGCCGTACTGCTCGATGGACTAAACGCGACGCAACCAGAAAAGGATCAGCATTTGAAAGTTGATCCACCCAGCGTAGATGCCGCTTCCTTGTATTTGTCTTTTCTAGAGCATGCCTTTAATTCCACGAAGGGCAGATTCAAGAACTTTCTCCGCTATGATCGCCGGTGGAACGAGCCTGTCGGATCCGAAGATTGTCATGGGCGGGCATTGTGGGGGTTGGGAACAGCCCTAGGCCGATCCCAAGATCAAGGACTGAGGGGTGCTGCCGGCCGTTTGTTCGAGCACTCCCTCCCTGCGGCGGTCGAATTCAGCAGTCCGCGAGCATGGGCGTACACGCTACTCGGAATTCACGAATATCTCAATTCGTATCCAGGGGATCGCGGTGCCACGAAAGTACAATCCGCCCTGAGTCGGCGTCTCCTCCAAATGTATGACTCAGTCCGACAGCCCGATTGGAAATGGTTCGAGAACGTTTTAGCCTATGGCAACGCGAGATTGACCCAAGCCCTGCTGCTCGCAGGCTCAGCTGGCTCCGATGACCGCATGGTTTCTGCCGGCCTTGAATCTCTGGATTGGCTGCTTGAAATGCAGCGCTGCGAGACTAACGGCCACTTTGTTCCGATCGGTTCGCAAGGTTTTTGTCATCAGGGAGGCGAGAGGGCTCGCTTCGATCAGCAACCGCTTGAAGCCGCCGGCGCCGTCTCCGCGTGCATGCAGGCGTACCGCGCAACCGGTGACAGCCGCTGGCGCAACGAAGCCTGGTCGGCCTTCAACTGGTTCCTTGGCGACAACGACCTGCAATTGCCTCTTTATGATTCCGCCACCGGGGGCTGCAGGGACGGCCTGCATCCGGACCGCGCAAATGAAAACCAGGGGGCAGAGTCAACGCTATCGTTCTTGATGGCACTCCTCGAAATGCGATCTCTGCAAGAGCCTAAACAAGAGGAAATCCTTTCATGACCGTACCCGCAGAAAAGCACGTGAGCATTCTTGGCACTCGCTTTGAGCCATTACTTCTTCGACATCCCACAAACCCGATCCTGACGAGCAAGGATTGGCCATATCCGATCAATAGCGTGTTCAATGCTGGCGCAACCCTACTCGCGGATGGCATGACCCTACTACTTTGTCGCGTGGAAGATCGGCGCGGCTTGTCGCATCTTTGCGCCGCGCGCTCTCGCAACGGCGTCGATGGATGGCAAATCGACCAAGAACCCACGTTGATGGCGGACCCGAAGAATTTCCCGGAAGAAATCTGGGGAATCGAAGATCCTCGCATCACGTTCGTCCCCGAATTGCAGCAATACGTGATCACTTACACGTCCTATTCGCGCGGCGGTCCCGGCGTGTCGTTGGCCCTCACCAAAGACTTCCGCACCTTCGAAAGATACGGCGTAATTATGCCGCCGGACGACAAAGACTCTGCTCTTCTGCCTCGGAGAATCGACGGATGCTGGGCGCTGATTCATCGTCCCATGACGACGCTCGGGTCTCACATGTGGATTTCTTACTCTCCGGACTTGCGTTATTGGGGCAGGCACAGGCTCATGCTGGAAGCCCGCCGCGGCGCATGGTGGGATGCAAACAAAATCGGGTTATCGCCGCCACCCATCGAAACTTCCAGAGGATGGCTCGTGTTCTACCACGGAGTACGGCATACGCCATCCGGCTGTCTCTACAGATTGGGGTTGGCTCTCTTCGATCTGGAGAACCCGGCGAAGTGCTTGCTCCGAGGAGATTCGTGGATCTTTGGGCCAGAGGCATCGTACGAACGCCACGGTGATGTCGACGATGTCGTGTTTCCTTGCGGGTACACAATGGACGCCGATGGCGACACCCTCAACATCTATTATGGAGCCGCGGATTGCGCGATCGCACTGGCTCGGGCCAGCGTTCGCTCATTGCTCGAGTGGCTCGATGCCAACGGAAGTTGCGAGCGCCGCCAGCGCGCGCAGGATTTATGAAAATCTTGCTGAACATTTTCCAGTTTATGTTTGGATGCCGCCACCGTCACCTAAGCCGTGTGTTCACGATCAAACGCCGCACCTACAAGGTTTGCTTCGACTGTGGACGGGAATTCGATTTGCCGCATGGATACTTGCCTATACGGTCCGCTAACTCTCGGACGGCTGCTTAGGAACGGATCCGGGGCCTCGCCCAGGAATCGTCCCCGCGCCCGGCATTGATCTACTCCTCTGTTACCCGCCGTTCGTGGACTCGCTAACGATCTCAGCGGCGGCTTGGCTGGCATCTTCTGTCAAGGAACGTCAATTTGCTCCACGGAATAGTACTGAGGGCAAGCTAACAATCCCCGAGCGATCCGGTTCGGCCTCCTCCTCGAGTTCTGAAAAGTCGCGATCCTTCGACTGCTAAGCCCGATCGAGCTTCGAACAAGGCAAACACCGCTCAATGAAGTCCGCGGAAAGCAAGGCGAGGCAAACGGTTTGGTAGGCGACTTGCACATTAAAGGACTCCCCTCAAAGCAACCGTGAGAGGAGCAGGGATGATGTTTATTTCATTCTCTCCTCTCGCGGCCTTCCCTCGCACCACTTCCGAAGTTACGAGCCTCGATCTGTTACGCGGCAAACCGTAACGGTTATGGTGGCCCCGTTCGCTTGACTTGCTTACTCAAGACGCTGTGACCGCAGAATGACACGTGTCGGACTGCGGACATTCTCTCCGGCAGCAGCGTCGAGGCAGATATCTCGCCGGCCTTCGTTTTCTCTGTAATTGATACTTCTGCCGTCGTCCCACCTCATCCGCAGTTTTGGCCAGCGCCTTGCATCGTTGAAGGAACTGCAATTCCGAGAATGGGCTCTATCAGACGAACTGAGGGCATCAAATTGCGATCACGTGGCTCAATTAGCGGTCGTGTACTGGGTTCTCGGATATTTGTGTGCTTCGGCGGTGCCGCATTAGCTTTCGCAGATCCAACCCAGCCCTCAAGCCCTACGAACATTTTCGCCCCCGCGTCGACTCCAGCGAAGTCGATCTTCGGGTTGTCTCTGTTTGTGCTGGCAGTCACAGGAGGCATTTTCCTGGTCGTCTTCGCCTTGCTGCTTTACTCCATCGTGAGGTTCAGAAAGAAAGGGAATGATGACGGTCGAGAACCACCCCAGGTGTACGGGAGCAATCAGGTGGAAATGGCGTGGACGATCATTCCGATACTCATCGTGGTGGCATTGTTCATGGCGACAGCACGAGTAATTGCCCTCGTTCAGAACACATCACCGCCGGGCAATGCGATCGCAGTCACTGCGATCGGCCACCAGTTCTGGTGGGAGTATCGCTATCCACAACTGGGCGTGGTGACGGCAAACGAACTGCATTTGCCTGTAAGTGATCCGGTTCATCCGACACCAACCTTCATTACGCTGCTATCCGCTGACACTGATCACAGTTTTTGGGTGCCGCGGTTGGGCGGGAAGACGGATCTGATTCCCAACCACCCGAACAGCATGTGGATCGATCCGCAGCAGACCGGAGTTTATCTCGGCCAGTGCGCACAGTATTGCGGGACCCAACACGCCAAGATGTTGCTGCGTGTTTACGTCCAGTCGAAGGATGACTTCGATCTGTGGATTCGACAGCAACGCCAGCCGGCGTTTGTAAACGATGCTGTTGCCCAGGGGCAACGGATATTCGAGACGACCGCCTGTATCAACTGCCACACCGTGTCGGGAACGATGGCCAACGGGCGATTCGGTCCGGACCTCACGCACCTGATGAGCCGAGATACGATCGCTGCCGGAGCAGCCCCGAATACGCCGGAGAACCTCCGGCTCTGGGTTCGAAATCCCAACACGATCAAGCCTGGCTCCTTAATGCCCGCGATGGAGTTGGACGAGCGGGAACTGGATGCGTTGACCGCTTACTTGGAGACGCTTCGTTGAGCACTTTATTAATTTCGCGGAGATCACTCGATGTCGACTGATGCCATAGCACTGCCGGGAACGGAACTGGCATCGCAGCCCTTTGTCGCTCGGCTCCACGATTGGGTGACGACCGTCGATCACAAGAGGCTGGGCATTCTGTACATCACATTTGCCTTGGTGTTTCTGTTGATCGCGGGGGTCGAGGCGATGCTGATCCGCATCCAGCTCATCCGTCCGCACAATGATTTTGTTTCGCCCCAGGTGTTCAACCGGTTGTTCACCATGCACGGAACGACCATGATCTTCTTCGTGATCATGCCCGTCATGTTCGGATTCGCCAACTACCTCATCCCACTGATGATTGGGGCTCGGGACATGGCATTTCCACGTCTGAATGCTTTCAGTTTCTGGATGACTGCTTTCGGTGGCCTGCTTCTCTATTTCAGCCTGGCAGGTGCCAACGGGCTGTACGGAGCGGGTAACGCGCCCGACGTTGGGTGGTTCGCTTACGCCCCGCTGACTTCGCAGACGTTTTCAATTGGCCATAGCACGGACTTCTGGATACTCGCATTGCTGGTTTCCGGCTTTGGCAGCATCGGCACGGCGGTCAATATCATCGCTACCGTGCTCTGCGTGCGCTGCCCGGGAATGACGTTAGCCAAAATGCCTTTGTTCGCTTGGCTCAACCTCGTAATGGCCGGCTTGGTGATCCTTGCGGTCAGTCCGCTGACGGCGGCTCAGATCATGCTGCTGGTCGATCGTTACCTTGGCGGACATTTCTTCGACACCCAAGCGGGAGGTTCAGCGGTGATCTGGATGCATTTCTTCTGGGTTTTCGGACATCCCGAAGTCTACGTCCTTGTCATCCCAGCCTTCGCTTTCGCCTCAGAAATCATCCCGGTGTTTTCCCGCAAGCCGATCTTCGGCTATTCGGTGATGGTGGCGGCTACGATCGCGATCGGGTTCATCAGCATGAGCGTATGGGCGCATCACATGTTTACTGTGGGTATGAGCTCAGCTGCCAACAACTTTTTCGTGATCTCGACCATGGCCATCGCCGTTCCTACCGGCATCAAGATCTTCAACTGGCTGGCAACTATGTGGGGAGGAAAGATTGAGTTCAAGACTCCGATGCTGTTCTGCATTGCTTTTCTTTTCCAGTTCTTGATCGCTGGCCTCACAGGGATCATGCAGGGAGCGGCTCCCTTCGACTGGCACTTGGGGAACTCGTATTTCGTGGTTGCGCATTTTCACTACGTAATCGTCGGCGGCATCCTCTTCACGTTATTTGGAGCCTTTTACTACTGGTTCCCGAAGATGTCGGGGAAGATGTGCAACGAGACGCTTGGCAAGCTGCACTTCTGGCTTTTCATTATCGGCTTCCACCTGACCTTCGACTTCATGCATATCCCAGGATTGTTAGGGATGCCGCGAAGAATCTACACCTATGAGCCAGGCCGTGGTTGGGACACGTGGAACTTCATCGTGACCATCGGAGTCTTCTTCCAGGCTGCCGGGATTTTGGTCTTCCTAGGAAACCTGATCTGGTCCTATTTCCGCGGTAGGGCCGCGGGAAGCGATCCGTGGGACGCCTGGACACTCGAGTGGTCCACGAATTCGCCGCCTCCTGCCTATAACTTTGCCTCCCGCCCGGTCGTTAAGAGCCGCCGCCCGCTGTGGGACTTCAAGCACCCGGCCGATCCGGACTGGAATTACGAATAGCTGGAGAACTGTGATGAATGCGACATCAATGATGGTGGCCGGAGCGAGGCTTGAGTGGAATCCTCCCGATCGCGGACGCGTCGCAATGTTCAGCCTGATCGCCGCCGAGGCTGCGATTTTCACAATCTTTGTGGTGGCATACCTCTTCTACGTCGGAAAGAGCCTGACGGGGCCCACGCCAGAGGATGTCCTCAGCGTCCCTGTCCTTTACACGATCTGTTTGCTTTCGAGCAGCCTCACGATTCATCTCGCAGCAACGTCTCTTCGCCGGGGCAGCATTCTAAGTTTCGGACTCTTGTGGGTCGCAACCATTACGCTGGGCGCAGCTTTCTTGTACGGGACCGGCACCGAGTGGTACCGGCTGATCTACAACGAAGGATTCACGATCAGCACGAACCTGTTTGGAACAACCTATTACTCGTTGGTCGGCCTGCACGGATTTCACGTCGTGGTCGGTCTTTTGAGTCTCTCCATAGTGATGGTCTTCACGCTTCTGGGGAGTGTGAGATCGGAGCACGCTGAGCGGATCGATGTCTTGTCGCTCTACTGGCACTTCGTCGATGTGGTATGGATTGTCGTTTTCACGGTCGTGTACCTGATTGGACGTTGAAGAAAGGTACTGGAAGATGGAATCAGAAACACTTGAACTATCACCGAAGACAGAAAGGGTGATGCAGGGCACGATCGAACTGCCCGCTCCGACGGCATGGCCGGTCATACTGGCTTTCGGCCTTACATTGGTCTTTGCGGGATTGGTGACCAGCGCTTCGGTTAGCATTCTGGGCGCTATCTTCGCGCTCGCCGGTTGTGTTGGCTGGTTTCGTGACGTGTTGCCACACGAACAACACGAATCCATGCCGATCGTGGGGAGAGTGCCAACTGCGGAAACCCGCCACCCGCAAGTCGCTCGCGTCGAATGGAGGACCGAGGAACTGCAGCGGGCGCGACTGCCGCTGGAGATCTATCCGATTTCAGCGGGTGTCAAAGGTGGCTTAGCAGGAAGTGTAGCCATGGCCATTCTGGCTGTGCTCTATGGAATTTTCAGCGGCCACGGAGTCTGGTATCCAATCAACCTTTTGTCGGCTGGATTCTTTCCGGCAAGAGCGACCACGGAGCAAATTGCGGCGTTTCATTGGGACGCGTTCCTCATTGCAACCATCCTCCACCTGATCTGTTCTTCACTCGTTGGGCTTCTCTATGGCGTGGCTCTTCCCATGTTTCCTCGGCGCCCGGTTCTGTTCGGTGGTGTGATCGCTCCCATCCTGTGGTCTGCACTGATCCACAGCATGCTTGAGGCACTCGATCCCACGCTTAAGCAGCGGATTGACTGGGTCTGGTTCGTGGTTTCTCAGATTGGATTCGGCATCGTTGCCGGCATCATCGTGTCCACTCAAGAACGCATACGCACCTGGCAGTACCTGCCGTTTGCGGTGCGTGCCGGCATTGAGGCACCAGGAACGATGGATGAAAAGAGCAGAGACAATGGTGAGCGATGAAGCATCGACCCATTTTCGTTACCGTCGCGATCCTCGCGGTCGTTACGTTGCTTGCTTGTGCTTCATGCAGTAGCTCGCCCGGCGTCTATCGGACTGAGCCGGCGGTCGTGCCTCCGAGCGAGGTCGTCGACTTCAAACAGATCTATGGACAGAACTGTGCAGGATGCCACGGCGTAGACGGCAGGGGCGGAGCCGCTATTGCACTAGCGAATCCGGTTTTTCTCGCGATTGCAGACGACGCCGTAATTCGTCGCATTTCCTCCAACGGCGTCCCCGGGACGCCGATGCCCGCCTTCGCACAGAGTGCAGGAGGGATGCTCACCGACAAACAGATCGACGCGATGGTGCGCGGAATTCGATCCTGGCAGAAACCCGATGCTCTCCCCGACGCAACTCCACCGCCTTTCACAGCACAGGCCCCCGGAGATCCGAAACGTGGCGCCGGCGCATATCAGACCTACTGCTCCTCCTGTCACGGAGCTGACGGCCGGGGAGGAAGCACAGCCAGTTCGATTGTGGATGGTTCATACCTCGCATTAGTAAGCGACCAACTACTTCGAACGGTTGTGATTGCAGGCCGCCCGGAGTTGGGCGCACCGGACTGGCGCGGTGACGTCGAGGGCAGAGCCATGTCGGCCCAGGACATTTCTGACGTCGTAGCCTGGCTTTCCAGCCAACGAGGGCCGTTCCCGGGCCAACCTTATTCGACAGCATTGATGAAGTCGACTCAAGGAGAACCTCGATGAATGTAGAAAGCGGCATCTCGAGACGCACAGCCCTAATGAAGCTGGGGATATTGTTCAACAGCATTCTCACTGTTTTCCTGGCCATGCCCATAGTGAGATACCTGCTGTCGCCTGTGACTCGCGAAAGAAAGCCAGGTTATGACTCCTGGCTTTCGCTCGGCGGGCTGGAACAATTTCCCCGTGGGCAGACTCGACTTGCTACGTATCGAAATCCGCTGGTCAATGATTGGGACGGTGAGACCGGTAACATCGCGTGCTGGGTTCGTAGGGTGGATGATCAAATCTTCCAGGTCTTTGCCATCAACTGCGCGCACCTGGGATGCCCGGTTCGATGGTTTCCACAATCGCGTCTCTTTATGTGTCCCTGTCACGGCGGAGCCTATTACCAGGACGGTTCGCGCGCCTCTGGACCTCCGGAGCGCGGCTTGTTCCAGTACCGCTACAAAATTGAAGATGGAAAACTTCTCATCAAAGCTGGCGAAATGCCAACTCCAGGTCAGCCCGTGGCACATAAGGCGGGAGGTAAGCCGACATGCGCCTGATCCAAAAACTGGGTGACTGGTTGGATCTGCGTCTGCAGCTTGGAACGCCGATTCGCGAGACGGCCCAGCACCTGGTTCCACGTGAGACAGCAAGCTGGTTTTATGTTTTCGGCAGCGCTGCGCTCACCTGCTTCATGCTGCAACTCGCGACCGGTATATTGCTGGCTTTGATCTACGTGCCTTCGGCGGGAGAAGCATGGAACAGCCTGCAAACTCTCAATCATGGCGTTTCCCTGGGTTGGTTCATACGAGCGCTGCACGGCTGGGGCTCGAATTTCATGGTCGCGATTGTGCTCGTCCATATGGTGCAGGTATTCCTGTTTGGTGCCTACAAGTATCCAAGAGAACTCACATGGATCGTGGGCGTGCTTCTCCTGCTCGTGACGCTGGGAATGGCGTTTACCGGTCAAATCATGCGATTCGATCAGGATGCTTACTGGGGATTAGGTATCGGAGCATCGATCGCAAGCCGCGTTCCTGTGATCGGGCCCTGGGCCGTCAACCTGATGCTCGGAGGGCCCATTATTGCTGGCGCCACGCTTTCACGATTTTTCGCACTCCATGTTTTTGTTGTTCCTGGGCTGCTCATCGCTTTGGTCGGTCTGCATTTGCTGATGGTGCTCAAGCTCGGGGTTAACGAGTGGCCCATGCCGGGACGCATCGTCCGCCGCGCCACATACATGCAGGAATATCACGAACTGACGCATAAGCAGGGTGTGCCGTTCGTGCCGAACGCAGTGTGGAAGGACATTATCTTCTCCGGTTTGATTCTCCTCGCGATTGCTGTCTGCGCAATTCATTTCGGTCCTTTCGGTCCAAGCGGTCAACCGGATCCGACGATCATTCAGACCGCGCCACGTCCCGACTTCTTCTTTCTGTGGTTGTATGCGCTGCTTTCGTTCCTGCCCCCTGCTGCCGAGACTTCGATTCTCCTGATTGGTCCGGCCATCGGAATCCTAGTCCTTCTGGTGCTTCCGTTTGCGGCCGGCGAAGGTGAGAAAAGCTGGAAGCGCAGGCCAATTGCGGTGCTCACGATCCTTCTAGTCGCAGTGGCGCTCGGCACTTTGACTCACTTAGCTGAGCACACGCCATGGAGCCCCATCATGGACGCGTGGAGCAGCGAGCCGATCCCGCCACAATACGTGCATGGACGCACGGCGTTGGAACGGGAGGGTGCACTGGTTTTTCAAGCCAAGCAGTGTCATAACTGCCATTCGCTGAATGACAAAGGGGGGCAGCGCGGACCGGCGCTGGACGCAGTTGCTCTTCATCTTACCGAAGATCAACTGATTCGCCAGGTGATCCAAGGCGGAGGAAATATGCCTGCCTATGGAAAAAACCTCAGCCCCGCCGAGACCACCGCGCTTGTGGCATTTCTGGAAACTCTGCACCCGGCAAATCAGAAGCCGGCGCGCGACGCTTCTCAAGCGGTAACACTGGGCGAAAGCGAAGTCTCGCCACGGTAGACATGGCTATGTCAGAGTTCAATGCACAGATTCTCTGGTGGGTATTTCTGCTCGCGATCACATCGACGCTGGTGGTCGTAGCGTGGATTTACCTGCGCGGTTGGTATGCTCTTCGAAGTGCCTTCCCAAACCTGATCGGCGGCTGGCGGCTCGCTGCGTTTATGAGTGGCTTGGTCTTAGTGTGGCTTGCTGTCGGGTCTCCACTTGCCACATTCGATCATCAACTACTCACGATTCACATGCTGAAGCATCTTCTGCTAATGACAGTCGCCGCGCCCCTGATTCTAGCCGCGGCACCTATGTTTACCATGGTGTGCGGCCTTCCGAAACTCTTCATTAAGAGCTACCCTCCCCTTCACAGTTTGCCGGCACGCTTGCTCGGACGCTGCCTTCGCCATCCGACGTTGTGTTGGCTGGCGGGCACGGCGACTGTGATCGGATGGCATCTTCCCCGAGCGTTTCAGTTGGGTATGCGTTCATCCGGGATTCACATTTTGGAGGACCTGTCATTTCTGGTGGCCGGCCTATTGTTCTGGCGGCCTATCGTGCAGTCTCTGCCGAAAACAGTCAGGTCCCCTCGATGGTCGATGGCCCTCTACCTTTTCCTTGCCACGCTGCCTTGCGATGTACTGTCCGCATTCCTGGTGTTTTGTAATCGACTCGTCTATCCCTTCTATCTGTCCACACCGCAGCACTTCAGCGTACTCCCCATCGCGGACCAGGAACGTGCAGGCGCCCTGATGTGGGTGTGGGTAACGTTCGCATACCTGATTCCAGCGGTCGCGATCACGATGCAACTGCTCTCGCCCGCGGACTTGCAATGGGGCGACTGTCCGCTGCAAGTTGCGGCGCCCGCAGTAGTAGGGCCCTCGCCCAAACGATGCCGAGGCCGAGGTGCTCTAAACTTGGCGACAAAACCTAGTCACCGACTTTGCAGTGATAGGGTAAGAGTGCCGGGAACGCCGAACGCTCTTGCTGAGAGCTCCGGGCCAGCGGAGTCGGACTCGGACCTGCGAGCTTTCTGAGGCAGTCCCGGCAACTACTTGAAACTCGGCTTTGGCGGCGCGCACACTGACTCGAACCAGCGACTGATGTAAACCTGGGCGTGGCTTTCACCGCAATAGTGACGAGCACCCGCCGCGTTGGCGGTTTCAGAATTCCAGCGGTAGACGGTAAGGTCTGAATCGCCACACCGGATGACGAACCAGTGGATTGGATTTGTCGTCACCAGCCCACAGACTTCACATCTGAATTCTTGCAAAGTCGTCATTCCCTCCTGGTCTTTCCCCGTCGTCGGCGGCATTACTCCGCAACGGAGGCTTGCCGAAAGCGTGGTGTGAGAATAGTTAATTCGCCGACCTGTTCCCTTTTCACCGCGCCACGGATGTGGGCGGCATGATCCATCATCCAGAGCTCCGGAATGATTTCGCCGACCAGTTGTCCGTGACAAAAAATGCGTACTACTGAGCTTTCAGAAACCACAATTCCCACAGCCTTGGTAACTGCACTCATGTTAGCGGCTGCAATATGACGGCTGCCGAGTCCCAGCGGAACCTCCACTTCCGCCGCGATAGCGTCGAGATAGCGACACGCGGAAAGAACAATTCCTGCGTGACTTACGACAAAGCCACCATCCAGCTGCGCCAATTCCTTGATGGTTCCCCGAAGATTGAGATTGGTGATTTGTCGCGCCGACTCAAGGTGGCCCAACAGTGGGTCCAAAATCAATGATCTTGATCTCGCGAGTACGGCATTCTCGTCCCCCAGCATGAATAATGTGCCTACCCGTTTCCCCTCTCGGCCCTCGCGAGCAATTTCGACCGCGAGCTCAATCAGGGAGTCTAGAACGTCGGGATTATATTCCGTGATCTGGCAAAGAATACTTTCAAACATTCATCAACTCCTCGCTGGAGCCGTCACTGCCATCCACCTACACTGTAGATGTATTCAGTGTTGGGTGAAAAGCCCTCCAGGAAGACTCAGAGAGCCCGTTGCACGCCACGCAACGAAATGTCGTTGTTCCCACCGAAACGTCCGGGGCAGGAAGACTCGGCTTACGCTACTTTGGAGCTTTGATCTTTGGACCCTTCATCGGGTTTCTCCAGATGCCCGCCAAACTCATACCGCATCGCGGACAAGAGCTTGTTGGCAAATTCTGCTTCGCCCCGGGAACTGAATCGCTCATAAAGTGCAGTGGTGAGAACGGGCGCTGGAACCGCTTCGTCGATCGCGGCTTTAATCGTCCAGCGTCCTTCACCAGAATCCGAGACGCGGCCTGCAAACTTGGCAAGATTCGGATCCTGCAGAAGGGACGCGGCGGTCAGATCCAGGAGCCACGAGGCGATCACGCTCCCTCGGCGCCAAACCTCCGCGATATCTCGCAGATTCATATCGTACTGATACTGCTCAGGGTCCCGCAATGGCGTGGTTTCCGCATCAGCTGCATTGTTTGCTCGTTTGCCGACGTTCGCGCCGCGCAGAATGGAGAGGCCCTCCGCATATGCCGCCATAATCCCGTATTCGATTCCATTGTGAACCATCTTTACGAAATGACCGGCGCCATTCGGGCCACAGTGTAAATAGCCTTGTTCGGCAGTACCGTCGATCTTTTCGCGGCCAGCGGTTCGCGGAGCAGCACCCATTCCCGGAGCCAGAGACGAGAAAATTGGATCTAGCCGCTCGACGACATCGGTCTCACCTCCGATCATCATGCAGTAACCTCGCTCCAGACCCCACACTCCTCCGCTGGTTCCCACGTCTACATAATGGACCTTTTTCGGGGAAAGCTTCTCTGCGCGCCGGAGATCGTCTACGTAGTAAGAGTTGCCGCCGTCGATGAGAATGTCGCCGGGCTCCAGGTGAGGAGAAAGATTGGCGATGGTTTCGTCGACAACTGCCGCGGGTACCATCAGCCAAATCGCTCGTGGTCTCTCCAGCTTCTTCGCAACGTCTGCCAGCGAGGCGGCGGCAATCGCCTTTTCCTTGACAAGCTCGTTCACCGCTTGCGGGGACCGGTTGTACACCACGCAACTGTGACCTTTGCGGATCAGTCGCCGGACCATGTTAGCCCCCATCCTGCCAAGACCGATCATGCCGATTTGCATAGCTTGCCTCCTCAGGCACAAGGCCTGCTGTGGTTTCATTTGAGGATGACACTGCCTCGATCGTCCGCTAAGGGATTCGGAAAGCTGTCCGCGTCGTCGGACGGTCTTCTTTCATCTGAGTGAAGACAGCGAAAATCTTTTTCGATCAATAGGCTGGGACCGCCACCAACAACGGAATCGAGGGTAAGCGAGATCTGTTCAGACCCGGTCCATTTTCGGGCTATCTCCAACGGCAGGAGGATGCGAATGCGGTCCTGGCGATACTGAGCCTCCATCACTGTGAATTGTGAGGAGGTCTCCAGCGTGTAGGTTAGTTGCGAACCTGAGCCAAATTGTAACGACTCCGCGCAAATACCTGTTTCCTGCAATTGATCGACATCGGTACGGTTCAGTCGCAGACGCAGTGAGCCGTTATGAATCCGGAGTTTCATTCAATCCTCCAACTGCCTGAATAGATGTTGAAACGCTGGTCGCGGAGGAAACCCACAAGCGTCATGCCAAAGCGCTGCGCTAATTCCACAGCAAGACTCGAAGGCGCCCCGACGGCGGCAAGAACGGGAATCGCCGCCATAATGGACTTCTGCACAAGTTCGAACCCGGCACGACCGCTGACCAGAATCAGTGAATCGCCAAGAGGCACTCCGCCGTCGCGCAGAGCAGAGCCGATCAGCTTATCGACTGCGTTGTGCCTGCCAACATCTTCGCGAAGACCGAGCATGGTTCCTTCCGGCGAGAAAAGCGCTGCCGCATGAATGCCCCCCGTGCGGTCGAAGGTGTCTTGGGCACGCCTCAGCAGATCGGGCAGACGATAAATGACGTCTGCGCGGAATTGCGGACCAGTCTGCCGCATTGAAAACGCGGGGCGGACATCAATTGCTCCTACGGCAAGTTTGCCACAGACACCGCAGCTCGAGCTTGTGTAGAAGTTTCGCCGAATGCGGCCTGGATCAATGGCAATCTCCGGCCGCAACCTGATCGTAACCCTGTCGCCTGAGGTTCCGGATATATCCTCACCGGACTCGGCACGCATCGACAGTATCTGGCGCACGTCTGTGATAATCCCCTCGGTGAATAGAAACCCAACGGCGAGATCGAGATCAGACCCGGGGGAGCGCATGGTAATCGAGATTGGGGAGCCGTTCAAACAAAACTGCAAAGGCTCCTCGACCACAAGCAAATCGGATCGCTTGGAGGAGAACCCCTTTTCTATAGTCTGAACTTGGGCCGCGATCGTATCAGTGGACATTAGCTCACCGATTTGTTAGCACATGATTCTTGGAGAGCCGCTTCATGCCGGCCGTATCTGTTGGACAAGCTCTCTGATCGCACGGAACACCAAGCCTATTCGGACAGTTTGCAACAAGGATTTAGTTTGAACCTGAGCTGCTCGCGAGCTTACCGCAGCACTCCGGTCGCTCCGGCAAACTCGATCGGTCCCATCCACCGCCCAGGGCTTGAATGAGTAACACCGTGTTCGCCATACGACGTCCCAAAATATTGACGGCTGTTACTTCATCCGCGAGGGCGGCACTTTGCGCGGTGATCACTTCGAGGTAACTGGTGACTCCTCCCTTGTAACGAGTAACCGATAGGTCTAACGATCGCTGTGCTGCCGCTACCGCTTCATCCTGAACCTTCGCCTCGTTTTCCAGAATTCTGACAGCAGCCAGATTGTCTTCTACCTGCTGGAATCCCGTGAGCACATTCTCCCGATAAGCGGCGACTTGATAGTCATAAGCAGCACGCGCCTGATCGTTCAGGGCGCGTCGCCTTCCGACGTCGAAGACTGTACCCACGGCAGACAGCCCAATAGACCACAATCCGCTCGGCCCACTGATAAGGGTCGTGATAGCAGAGCTTTCGAACCCTCCAGCGGCGCTCAAGTTAACCAACGGGTAATAGGCTGACTTCGCAACCCCGATCTGGGCATTGGCAGCTGCCACTCGTCTTTCCGCTGCCGCGATATCTGGCCGTCTTTCCAGCAACTCGGACGGTATAGAAATAGGAACATGTGGCGGCGGCGCGGTGAGTGGCAGCGGAGGGAGGCTGAACTCTGCGGGCGGTTTCCCGATGAGGATCGCTACAGCATGCTCGTATTGAGCACGCGCCACGCCCACGTCAATTGCGATAGCACGAGTCGTTTGGAGCTGAGTCTTCGCTTGCTCGACTTCCACCTCCGAAGCGATTCCTCCCTGGAAGCGACTCTCGTTGAGTTCCAGGGCCTGCTCGTATTGCTTCACCGTAGAATTCAGGAGTTGTTCTTCGGCGTCCAGGCTGCGGGCCTGAAAATAGTCCACGGCCAAGTCCGCATGCATGCTGAGGTTGACTGTGGCCAGGTCTGCTGCACTGGCTTGTGCTTGCTCCCGGTAAGACTCAACATTTTTGCGAACGCGCCCCCATACGTCAGCTTCATACGCCACGCTGAACGGCAAGACAAAGTCGTTGTAAGTGATGCCATCGAAAATCGAGGTCGGGGGCGGCCTGCGGCCCGAGATCCGCTCCCGAGTTGCCGATGGCGCGGCCGTCACAGTGGGATAGTAGTCAGCCCGGGAGTAGCGCAGGGCCGCCCGCGCTTGCCGGAACTGAGCCTCTGCCGCCTTCAGATTCTGATTCGATACGTTGACCTGCGCCTCCAGCGCATCAAGCTGAGGATCCTGGAATATCGTCCACCACGAACCACCAAGGTTCTGGTCATTGGGTTGAGCGGGTTTCCAGTCTCCTACCTCTTTGTAGGCGGGAGGAGCTTGAAAAACGGGAGGATGGTATTTGGGTCCGACGGTGCATCCCGCCAACTGGAGTACCACGATGGTTACCAAAAACGCTCGAGCCGTTTTCCAAGAGCTTGTGAAAATCAGTTCTGGAGCCTGCTTCACTTGGTATCTCCCGGTAACGTTGCTTTGACGATTTGGACTTCTTGCCCGGAAACGATCGAATCGGGTGGGTTGACAATAACCTGATCGTCCGACTTGAGGCCCGAGACGACCTCTATCTGGTCGCCGAAATCATGTCCGGGGGTAACGGCGGTAAGCACGACCTTCCCCTTTTTCACTACTCCAACTCGTAATCCTTCGGTGCGGAATAGCAGAGTGTTAACCGGAATCAAGAAGGTAGAGATCTGAGTCGGAACCGCCAAGTGTACCTCCGCGTAGGAACCCGTGAGCAGCGTACCAGTAGGATTGTCCACATCGACTTCGATCAGCAGAGTGCGGGTCGTCATATTGATGGAGTCCGCGGTGCGCACTACTTTCCCTTGAAATTTGCGGTCCGGAAATTCGGCCAGGCTCAGATCCGCTGTCATTCCTGTGGCGATCCCTTGCGAGTACTCCTCCGGTACGTTGACATACACGCGCAGTCTTCCTGGTTGAGCGATGTGGAAGAGATCGGTTTTCACGTTGCTGCTGCTGCCGGAATTAATGAGGTCTCCGATGTCGGTATTACGTGCCGTGATTACCCCATCGAATGGCGCGTAGACCTTCTCGAAGGACACGAGTGCCGAATACTGCTCCACGGCTGCCTTGTCTGCTTCGACGATCGCCTTATTCGCGTTGTAGGTACCGACCGCGTTGTCGACGTCCTGTTGGGACACAGCGTTACTCTTCAACAGGCCTTGGTAGCGGGTTTTGGTGACGGAGGCCAGTTCCAGATTCGCCTGCGCGGTTAACAGGTTGCTGCGGGCTTGCTGGAGCTGCTGGTCGACTTCCGGTGTTTCGATCACAGCAAGCAGCTGCCCTTTCTTAACGCGTGCGCCAATGTCGAAATACCACTTCCTTAGATACCCATTCGTACGAGCATAGATGGGTGAACTGATATATGGCTGCACGTTTCCTGGAAGAATTACTTCGTCAGCTGGTGTAGTTCGCTTTGGTGACACGACTGATACGGCGGGCAGGGCAGCCTGAGCGGTCTCCGTGTTCAACACGGCACGTGCCCTGACTCGGGACCATATACCCGATATCAAGAGTGCAGAGAGGACGATCAAGGCAATGAGTAATGCCAGCCAGTGTTTGCGAGGACGCTTCGCTGTCTGCTCCGCAATATTCAAGGGGAGCGGCTGCTCGCCCGTTTGTTGTCTATCTTCAGTCTGAGGCAACATGAAATAACTTTCCATGGCTAGGTACCTTACGTCGTTGTTTTGGATTGGTCCGAATGCCGGCGTGAAGCTTGCAGAACACTGAAGAATGCCGGAACAAAGAACAGTGTTGAAACCGTCGCGAAAAGCAACCCGCCGATGACTGCCCGGCCTAGGGGAGCATTCTGTTCACCACCGTCGCCCAGCCCGAGAGCCATGGGCACCATGCCGATGATCATCGCCAGAGCTGTCATCAGTACCGGGCGGAAACGCGTAAAGCCCGCTTCCAGCGCGGCGCTCACCGAATCCATTCCTTCGCTCGTTTTTTCCGTCGCGAAGCTCACCACCAGGATGCTGTTTGAGGTTGCAACTCCCATGCACATAATCGCTCCCATGAGTGCCGGCACGCTCAGATTGGTGTGGGTTATGAACAGAAACCAGGCAATGCCGGCCAGCGCTGCGGGCAGTGCGGAAATCATGATGAAGGGATCCAGCCAGGACTGAAAGTTGACCACGATTAGTAAATAGACAAGCACGATTGAACCCACGAGTCCGCTTAGCAGACCGACGTAGGAGGCCCTCATCGTCTGAACCTGGCCGCGCACAACGACGCGCGAGCCGCGCGGCAGTTGCTGGCGCGTTGCGGCAATGATCTTGTTGATGTCTCCTGCAACGCCACCGAGGTCGCGACCTGCGACCGAGCCGAAGATGTCAATCACGGGCGCCACATTGTAGTCAGAAACCACCGCCATCCCTGTTCCTCGCTGTGTCGAGACAAGACTAGCCATGAGCGACGGAGGAGCGTTTGGGTCTGTGCCTGTGATCGGAATGTTCTGTAGATCCTGCAACGTGTCTGTGCGATATTGCGGCGTTTGCGTCGCGATCTGATAGCTGACGTGATTCTTAGGATCAAGCCAGAATGACGGTGAAGTCTGAAAACTGCCACTAAGCGACACAAGAAGATTCTGGGCGACATCGTGGGCAGTGAAACCAAGTTGTTCGGCCTTGGTGCGTTCCACCCTCATGCGCAGATACGGTTGATCGAAGGGTTGCTGAATCCGCAGGTCAGTCGCTCCAGAAACATATCGTATCTTCGCGAGCAGCGCGTCCGCGTACAGGCGGTTTCCCTGCAAGTCATGCCCCACAACTTGGACATCAATCGGGGCGGGCAATCCAAAGTTAAGAATCTGCGCCACCATGTCGGCGGGCAGGAAAGCGAAGGTAGCGCCCGGAAACTTTTTGGGGAGCGTTAAGCGAAGTCGGTGAATGTAGTCGTCCGTCGGATGATGTTTGACCGACAGCGTCACAAGAATGTCCGCATCCGATGTGCCCACCGGCGCGGAATTGCTATAGGAAAGATTGATGCCGCTGTAGGGCAGGCCTATGTTGTCGATCACGCTCTGGATCTCGCCCGCCGGAATCTGTTCCCGGATTGTCTGCTCAACCTGATCGCAGAGGTTTGCCGTCTCTTCAATACGCATTCCCGTAGGCGCATGCATGTGCAGTTTGAACGTGCCGCTGTCCACGCCGGGAAAGAAATCCTGACCGAGCCAAGGAATCAGCACCACAAGAGAGCCAATACAAAACACGAAGAACGCAGCCAGAAAGATAGCCCGGTGATGAAGGCACATATCCAGCAGGCCGCGAAAGCTGTGACGAAACTTCTCAAACGCCTCTTCAAATTTCTTTTGGAGGCGCACCAGAGGGTTACGACTCGGTGCGTCCCCGACGTGCCCTTTCTCGCCTCGCAGCAGATACTTCGCCATAGTCGGGACGATAGTCCGCGACAGGAAATACGAGGCCAGCATCGCAAAGACTACCGCTTCGGCAAGCGGCACAAACAGGTATCGCGCCACGCCGGATAGCAAAAACATGGGCGCGAACACAATGCAGATCGAGAGCGTAGAGACGAAAGCGGGTGTCGCAATTTGCGATGCGCTATCCAGAACAATCTCATCCAGGTTTTTTCCCGGTTCTGCCTCGCGGTTACGATTGATGTTCTCGACTTCGACGGTGGCGTCGTCGACCAGGATGCCGACCGCTAGAGCTAACCCGCCGAGCGTCATGATGTTGATCGTTTGTCCGATCGCGCTAAGCACAATGATCGAGGTAAGGATCGCCAGAGGAATCGACGTTGCGATGATCACAGTACTGCGCCAGCTGCCCAGGAATGTGAGAATCATGAAAGCGGTCAGGCATGCAGCGATCAGCGTTTCCCGCACCACCCCGCTGATGGCACCACGAACGAAAATCGACTGATCAGCCAGCGGAGATATCTGTAGCTGGGGTGGCAGCGTCGCCTCAATCTGTGGCAGAAGGGCCTTAATGCCGGAAATCACATTCAGGGTTGAGGCGTTTCCCGCCTTTTGGATCGTCAGTAATACGGAGCGCTGTCCGTTTACGCGGACAATATTCGTTTGGGGCGGAAATCCATCGCGTACCCAAGCGACATCTTTGATGTAAATCGTAGTTCCGCCGATGGTTTTGATTGGAATGCGGTTCAGGTCCGCAATCGTCTGCGGCGCCGCATTGAGAATCGACACGTCGTATTCTTTGGAGCCGATCTTGGAGGTTCCTGTAGGCAGGATCAGGTTCTGCACGCTGATGGCATTCACCACGTCCAGCGGTGATAGTCCTTTTGACTGCAGGGCTGTCGTATTCAGATCAACCTGCACCTGACGCTGTTTGCCTCCGTAAGGATAGGGCACGGACGTCCCCGGTACTGTGATGATCTGCGTCCGAATGAAATTCAACCCATAGTCGTTGAGTTGTGCTTCTGACAGACCCTGTCCCGAGAGAGCCAACTGAAGGACAGGCACGCTTGACGCACTGTAGGCAATGATCAGGGGTGGCGTCGTTCCGGCAGGTAGCTGCCTCAGCTGGGTCTGGGAGACTGCTGTAATCTGAGCAATACCTTGTTGGAGGCTCGCGCTGGGCTGGAGGAACACCTTTACAACCGCGATTCCATATAACGATTGCGACTCGATGTGTTCGATGTTATCGACCGTGGTAGTAAGGTTCCGTTCGGTGATGGTAACTATGCGATCGGCCATATCTTGAGGGACGAGGCCGTTGTAGTTCCAGATGATGCTCACGACGGGAATATCGATGGTCGGAAAAATGTCAGTGGGAGTCCGAACAATCGCGAGTCCGCCCAAGATCAGGATCAGGATCGACATCACCACAAATGTGTAAGGTCGCCGTAATGCCAGTCGAACAATCCACATGGAGTCTATTTCCCCGTATGCCTACGAACGGTAGTCATCGATGCGCCGCTCGCGATCTTTTATCGTTTTGTCTTGAGTCGATTTTTCGGACGTTTACTTAGGCTTCGATTCTTGTGCTCAGAACCGGCTGAGAACTGCGGGCCTTGACTGAACGACGATCAAGCCGGAGTGCACGGCGCAGCATTCGGATTAATTTCGCCCGCGCCCGGGACATCTGGGCCTTCACAGTTCCCTCGGCCACGCCCAGCGTTTGCGCTGCTTCTTTGAGGCTGAGCCCATTCAGGCCGCACAACCGATAGGTCCTCTGCAACGAAGGCGAAAGTTGGGCTATAGCCTCCACGATATGCCCGCGCAGTTCCGCACTCCGACAATCGTCTTCAGGACTCGGGCTTGAATCTGGCAGGAGCTCTGACAAGGAATGCTCCTGCTCCTCTCCACAAGGCTCGTCTAGCGACACATGGGGGCGGCGTGGCCTTCTCCGCAAATGCATCCGGGCACAATTCGTAACGATCGAGGTTAGCCATGTCGACATTTGCGATTGACCCTTGAACTGATCCAAGTGGACATAGGCTGCCAACATTGCATCCTGAACCGCATCCTCCGCGTCGGCTGCGTTGCCCAGATCTCGGTAGGCACTTCTGTGGAACCGCGGCAGGTAGCGAGACAGAGCGTCCTGCATTTCCCGGATCTTCTGGTTGCGCGTGCTGCCATCCACGTACCTGTCGCTCTCGAGGTGCGTCTCTATCGCTTGCATGTTTCCTCCGGGCACGACAGCAGAAAAGCACGACGCTTACCAATCCCGCGCTTTTGAATTAACGGCCTGTTTTCAGTCGGATGAAGCACCTAAAGTCCCCGACGGGCGGTAAAGAACTCGAAAATTCAGTGGCAGCCGTCCGACCGTCGACACCTCGTCGGTATATGGACACCTTCCGAACTTCGACCGGGCTTCCAAATCCTGCTAGATCGGCGACGCTTAAGTTTTCAGAGCATGCCCAACGAAACCGCGCGGAACGACACTTTGGAAAGTTACGTGCTTTGACGGTTTGCGATTCAGCTAGTTGGTGAACAGCCGATGTGGCTTCCGAAGCGAGTGTCGGTCACAGATCAGCTAAATCATTTGACATTTGTGAGGTGCGTATGCAGTTAATGAGATTCAACACGGTTAGACCGAATGCAGATGTGATCTCCGGGATCTTGAATTGTGTGTGCCCGGAGTGCGGCGGAAGGATGGGGGAGCGCGGCAAGGAGTTCAAATGCCAGGGTGAGTGCCTTACGGATTGGCGTCAAACTTGGGAGCGGGCCTTGGCGGCTCGCAGCATACGATCGAAGACCCCAACCCGAGGAATTTAGGTGGGCCAAATCCGGATGAGACGCGTGCCGCGATACGAAGACCCGCATCTTTGCGGACGAGTCAGTCCCACTCGATAAGGGTCATGCGGATTCCAGAGACACGTTGCCGTTCCGCGAGACGCGTACTTTGCGGCTATTGTGGTTTTTGCTCTTCGGACGTCTGGACGATAACTTGCAGCGGAAACTTGCGAGGAGAAACACATCGTGGTGAAAGTCAATCTTGACGGCATTGTTAGGGAAGCACAGCCTGACGAACTTCTCATCGATCTGATCAACCGCGCAGGAACCTCGGTTCCCCACGTCTGCTATCACCCACAGCTCGGCCCGGTTCAGACGTGTGACACATGCATGGTCGAAGAAAATGGCCGACTGATTCGGGCGTGCGCAACCAAAGTCGGCGACGGAATGACAATCTCCACAAAAACAGCAAAGGCCTCGGCCGCGCAGGTAGAAGCCTTCGATCGCATCCTCAGTAATCACCTTCTTTATTGCACAGTCTGCGACAACAACAATGGAAATTGCACTGTTCATAACACGACAAAGCTGCTGGCGATTGAGCATCAGCAAATCCCATTCCGATCGAAACCTTACGAGGTCGATAACACAAATCCGTTCTATCGCTACGATCCCGACCAATGCATTCTCTGCGGCCGGTGCGTAGAAGCCTGCCAAAACGTCGAGGTCAACGAAACGCTCTCGATCAACTGGGAAGACCCCAATCCCCGCGTCCAGTGGGATGGCGGGTCCACCATCGGAGAGTCCAGCTGCGTTTCGTGCGGCCATTGCGTCACGGTTTGTCCCTGCAATGCTCTGATGGAAAAAAGCATGCTGGGCCATGCCGGATTCCTCACATCTCTGAAGAAGTCTGCCTTGAGCGGCATGATAGAGATCGTCAAGGGAGTCGAGCCTGAAACAGGTTACGGAAGCATCCTTCAAATCTCCGAGGCCGAACATGCGATGCGAGAGCACCGGATCCGCAAGACAAAAACAGTTTGCACCTATTGCGGTGTTGGTTGCAGCTTCGACGTCTGGACGAAAGATCGCCATATCCTCAAAATCGCTCCCGAGCACGGCCCAGCCAATGGCATTTCCACGTGCGTAAAGGGAAAATTTGGCTGGGGGCACATCAACAGCGAGGATCGGCTAACCACGCCGCTGATTCGCGAGGAAGACAAGTTTCGCCAGGCTAGCTGGGAGGAAGCGATTGGCCTGGTTGCACGCAGACTATCAGAAATCAAGAATAAGGATGGAGCGGACTCCCTCGCCTTCATTTCTTCGTCCAAGTGCACGAATGAAGAAAGCTATCTCATGCAGAAGTTGGCCCGAGCCGTGATTGGCACGAACAATGTGGACAATTGTTCGCGTTACTGTCAGGCACCAGCAACCGTAGGCTTGTTCCGCACGGTGGGTTTCGGTGGCGACTCAGGCTCTATCTCGGACATGGAGAAGGCTGATCTCGTCATCATCATTGGCAGCAACACGGCGGAGAGTCACCCGGTCATCGCAACTCGGGTAAAGAGTTCTCACAAACTCGACGGGCAGAAGCTCATTGTTTCCGACTTGCGGGAAAATGAGATGGCACGACGCGCAGATTTATTTCTACACCCCAAACCCGGAACCGACCTAGTCTGGCTCTCCGCGATTAGCCGCTATCTTCTCGACAACGGGCTTGCGCACACGAAGTTCCTGGACCAATGGGTCAATGGACTCGAGCAATACCGAAAGAGCTTAGAGCCTTTCACCCTGGAAGCGGCAGAGCGACTCACTGGTCTTTCCGAGCGGACGATCAGAACGGTCGCGCACATGATTGCGGAAGCAAAAGCTACGTGCATTCTCTGGGCGATGGGAGTCACCCAGCAGTCACAAGGTTCCGATACTTCAACGGCCATCTCGAATCTGCTCTTGATCACCGGCAACTACATGCGGCCGGGAACCGGCGCTTATCCGCTCCGCGGACATAACAACGTACAGGGCGCCAGCGATCATGGGTCGATGCCCAACATGCTGACCGGCTACCAGGCGGTAGATGATCCTGAAGTGCGTCGGCGATTTGAGACTAACTGGAAAGTAACACTCCCTTCCACCAAGGGTCTGGACAATCACCAGATGGTGGAAGCGATTCATGCGGGCAAGCTCAAAGCCATGTATGTGATCGGCGAGGAAATGAGCATTGTCGATTCCAACGCCAACTATGTCGAAGCGGCGTTCGAGAAGCTCGATTTCTTTGTCGTGCAGGATATTTTTTTCAGCCATACCTGCCGCTATGCCGATGTTGTGCTGCCCGGCGCACCGAGCCTCGAAAAGGAAGGGACCTTCACCAGCACCGAGCGTCGCATCCAACGACTGTATGAAGTGCTGGAACCGCTCGACGGTTGTCGACCAGATTGGAAGATTGTCCAGGACGTAGCCAATCAGATGGGTGCTGGTTGGCGCTATCAGCATCCTTCCGAGATTATGGATGAAATCGCAGCTCTGACGCCGATGTTTGCTGGGGTCAACTATGAGAGGCTGGCGGGCTACAAATCACTGCAATGGCCGGTCGCCGCCGATGGAACGGATCAGCCTCTCCACTATACGAAACGCTTCGCCTTTCCCGATGGAAAAGCGAGGCTGTTTCCCGTCTCATGGATTGGGCCCACCGATCAGCCGAACGCTGAATTCGACTTGCACTTAAACAATGGGCGCCTTCTGGAGCATTTTCATGAGGGCAACCTTACCTACCGCACGGAAGGGATTCGAGAGAAGACACCCGATGTGTTTGTTGAGGTTTCTCCTGAACTGGCGGAAGAGCGCCGCATTCAAAGCGGGACCTGGGTGCAACTGATCTCGCGCTACGGGAAGGTACGAGTGCGCGCTTTGGTCACTGACCGCGTACACGGCAAGGAACTTTACATGCCGATGAACTCGGTCGAGAGTCCCGTAAACCGGCTGACCAGCAGCCACACCGATCACGTGACCGACACTCCTGCTTACAAGGAGGCCAGCGTTCACATGAAGGTATTAGCCGAAGTCGGCGAGAGTCCACTGCCTCGGATCAATCCCCGCTTCGGTCATCCGACGCCGCAGAACGGGGTGGAGGTCGAACGCAAGTGGAAGCGCGCGGACTATGAGCCACCAGGAAATGGCAATGGGCTGGTGCAACTGCAGACAAAAAAGTGAAGCGAGGAGAATGCAATGGCTCAACCGATTCCTCTAGAAATTGCACCGCGCAATCCACGCGCGGAGTTGCGCGCTCGATTGGAGCAAGCGCCGGAAGAACATGCGCAAGCGGTATTGGCCGCGTACGAAGTGCTGCAGGAGTTGCATAACCGCGGCATGCTGGAACTCATGCGCGGTGCCCTGGCTGCGAGTGACGAGATTCTGGAAACCGTCGTGGACAACGTCAAAACGCCGGAAGCGATTCGTGCTATCAGGAATCTGCTCTTCTGGCGCCAGATTCTCGGCAGCATCGAGCCGGAGTGGTTCAAGAGCATCTTTAAGGCAATTCCAGAAGGCATTGCCGAGGCCACCGCGGAACGAGACCAACCAATCGGGCTGTTCGGATTGTTACGAAGGCTGACCAGCAAGGACAGCCTACGCGGTCTGGCTGCAGCCATTGATTTCTTACAGGCCTTTGGTCGCCACCTGCAAACGGCGGAGAATCCTCTGCCACGCAATCAATAGACTTCGAAACAAAGTTATCGGTCGTTTTGCTTACCGGCAAAACTATCTCCGAGCACGTTACCAGCCCGGGTATTCCGGAGCAACCCGCATCCCCCTAAGTCGCCCGAGACGTATCAGAGCGCCGGCTTGAAGGGTCTACGGCTTATCTTCATCGGGGATGGGAAGCTTCTCCTCAATCTTCAGGATTTTCTTCGGCGCATGTTTTCGGAAAAGACACTTCATGTCGGGTGTAAATTCGCGCAGAAGATCGTCGATCGCATCCGAGCTCAGGGCCCCACTAAAGCGGTTCATCGTATCCCCCAGGTTCCGATCATGTCTCGGGTAGTAACTATTTTGCAGCGCGCTGCTGAATAGCGCGCCCAAAAACTCAGATGTGTTGAACGTGCGATCGCCTTGGTCGTTCTTCGTAATCACGACCCTGGTTACGGAATACCAAACCCGAGGGAAAAACCTTCGATTCGACGAGTAGAAATATCGCGGGTCCTGATGCAATATCGTCGACAACGCGAACCCCTGGATGAATCTGCGGGATTCTGTATTCGCCAGGGTCGCACCGAATCGTTTTCCCCAACCTTGCATACCTCCACCATAGTGCGGCCACTGGCCCGTGGCCTGAGCCTCCGTGGCCCCAAAAGCTGCCGATGCGAATGTATAAGGCGAGTACGTTTGTTTAAGAAAGAGGTCTAGCTTGCAATGTGGTGACAAAGGGGCATAGATCGTGGACCCAGCCACCGTTGTACCTGGCTCGGGTTTTGCCTTGGATTGGGTCGCAGTGTCAGGCGCTCGCAAACTGCACAAGGTTGCTGCCACTTGATCTGACGGTCGACGCGGGTCGCTCTCGACGCCGTAGTACGCGGTGACTGGAACGGATTTCGCCGGTCCCTGTGGAACGGCTAAAACCTGCGCATGGCCGAGTCCGATTGCGGCCACAATCGAAATCGTCAACAGCGTGGCGTGGGTTATTGAGGTCACCTTCTTGTGTCGTCGCAGTGGTTGAAAGGGAGACACTTTGTTGTCCCTCAAAACGGAAAGCGCACCGAACGAGTCCAGCGATGCTTATGTTGGTGTGCATTCATGTCTCCAAATGTCACGTCGGTACGTGACCAACTTGTTCCTGGTGGAATGGGAACGCACGTAGGAATGAATCACGCCCGAGTCGGCATGTGGACACCACGTCAGCACCCCGACGTTGCTGGCCTTGCCTCCTGCCAAATACTCAGCGGGATGAGCTCACAAACCTTTGCACCACAATGTGAACTGGCTCTCTGAAATGCAGAGGCTTTTGGAATTGCAACTGCATTCCTCAGTCCCGAAAGGGTGGTTTAAATGAAGCCAATAAGCCGTACAGCAGTTTGGAGCGTGCTCTTCCTCGTGTCATTGGGAACCTCGCTCGCGCAGCAGGTCAAAACCGACTTTGATCATCAAGCCAATTTCTCTCAGTACAAAACCTACTCCTGGCAGACAATTAAACCAGCGAATTCTCTTTGGGACGCGCGGATCAAGAGCGCAGTCGATGCCCAGTTGGCAGCCAAGGGCTGGACTCAGATCAACAGCGGTGGCGACGTAGCCATCGTGGCGATTGCCACATCACATACCGAAAAGACGCTTCAGACTTTCTATGACGGTATGGGCGGAGGATGGCGTTGGCGAGGATTCGGAGGAATGGGCGAAGCCACCACTACGGAGCAGGACTACAAGGAAGGAACTCTCGTTGTCGACATGTACGACGCCAAAACCAAGCAGTTGATCTGGCGCGGGAGCTCCGAGGACACTGTGTCCAACAATGCCGATAAAAATGAAAAGAACTTAGATAAGGGCGTCGCCAAGATGTTCAGGAAGTTCCCGCCGCAAAGCGCGAAGAGTTAGAGGTTTTTGCAGCCGGGGAGGCTGAACAGAACTTAGAAGGGGAAAAGAATGAAAACGCGCAAACTCGGCAACTCCGATCTCCACATCACTCCAGTCGGCTATGGTGCCTGGGCCATCGGCGGCTCGGGGTGGCAGTTCGCATGGGGATCGCAGGATGACAACGATTCCATCGCTGCCATTCACCGCGCACTCGAACTCGGTGTCAACTGGATTGACACGGCGGCTGTCTACGGTCTGGGGCATTCTGAAGAAGTCGTGGCGCGCGCCCTGAAAAACTGGCCTGGCCCGCGGCCGTACGTTTTTACCAAGTGCGGCCTCCGCTGGGACGCGGATGGC
Source organism: uncultured Acidobacteriota bacterium (assembly GCA_963836945.1). GTDB lineage: Bacteria > Acidobacteriota > Terriglobia > Terriglobales > Acidobacteriaceae > Sulfotelmatobacter. The sequence continues at coordinate 74,346 of CAWILL010000005.1, read as the reverse complement.
AACGTGAGAAAAGTGTTGAACGCTGATTCGATCCGGCACGAGGTCGAAGACAGCCTTCGGCGCCTCTCGGTCGAGGTGATTGACCTCTACCAGATCCACTGGCCTCCTGACCCCGATTCAGCCGAACTGGAAGAAGGATGGTCAACTCTCGCCTCCCTGCAGCGACAAGGCAAAGTACGCTGGATTGGAGTTTCCAACTTCACTGTCCAGCAACTGCGCCGCGCACAGGCCTTGGCTAGCGTCACTTCCCTGCAGCCTCGGTACTCGCTCGTGCACCGTGAGGTCGAGGACCAAGTTTTGCCTTATTGCAGCCGGGAAAACATTGGAGTCATCGTTTACTCTCCAATGGCTTCCGGCCTGCTGACCGGCGCAATGACCCGCGAGCGCGCTGCCAAACTATCCAAAGACGATTGGCGAAGGACTCATCCCGACTTCACCGAACCCAATCTGTCTCGCAATCTCGCACTGGTTGAGCACTTGCACCAGATTGCGAGACGCCACAACAGATCCACCGGAGAAGTCGCGATTGCCTGGACCCTACACAATGCCGCCGTCACAGGAGCCATCGTTGGCGCCCGCAATGCACAGCAGGCGGAAGGAGTGATGCGCGCCGGCGAGCTTCGCCTCACGAATGAAGACGTGAGCGAGATCGACACTTTCGTGAGTGAGACCGCGGCGTGAATCGATACCGTTCGACGAGAACAGCCACCGGGCCGTTCGAGGCGCAGGGTAAGGAGAACATCGTGAACGAAGACAAGACGAACGTAAACACAGCCCTCGAACACTATCTCAAATCTGGTCAGCACTTCGGAGACGGCGAGAAATTCTACCTCTTGGGCTTCGAAGCGGCTCTGCACGCCAGAAATCGCTGCAAAGAATTTGATCAGATCGCGTCCGAGATGGCGAGCGACTTGGAAGAATTGCAGCGGCAATATCCCGGGACCGCGGTGGAAGAGCCCTTTGCGCAGGGATTTCAGCGAGGACGGGAATACTACCAGCGCCTCTGCAACGAATCCAACCCGGCATGACCCTGTATCCGAAATAGTAACTTGCAGCTCCCTATCGCTTCTTCTGGCGCCGGCTTGTTGAATCCAACACGTTTCCTGAGCTTTTGAATCTCGATGATGTCCTTCGATTGACATACTGTCAGGCGGCGGGCGTCGTTTCGCCGGGTTTTTGACATCAAAAGTTCTTCCGACTAAAGAAACAACTCACGAGTCGGTGCCGGCGCACTCGTCGCCCAGAAATCAGTTTGGAATGCCGCTTGCTAATACCAAGGAGTATGAAAACGGAGACGCGTGACGGAGGGCTGAGGTCGTGAGCGAGATGGTTGATTCTTCGGGTTTGCACTACGCAGTAATAGCAGGGCTTCGCACCGAAACTGGTCCTGAGCGCCTTGTGATTGCGTACCCGAACGAGAAATCGTTACGCGATCTCATCGCGGCACGCTCCATCATCGCGGTCGGGTTCTCCTCGCGTGAGGAGGCGGCAGCGGGTCGTAACTCTTCCGTGAGACCTGCTGCTACCTCGTACGAGCCGTTGCGCGAAACAATAGCAGCGTGGATTGAAAAGTGTCCGCAGCTGTTCAAATGGGCAGACCGGCGAGCAGACATTGGTTCAGCCTTGCGGAGGGCCGCTGAGTCCCTCGTCAGTTCCTACAGCGGCATCGCAACCACGGCTCTCGTCATATTTTCTTCTACGAATGCCGTCTCAGCAGTAATCAGGATGGCGCTCGGCAGTTCCGTTTGATTTGCTTCGGTGACTCGTCTCTGCTCAAACGGTCTGAGCTACGCTGCAACCCTTTTGATATTGGAGTAATAAGAATGAATGTTCTGAACAGGCGGCCATTGTTTGTTCTTACACAAACGGTTGTTCTTGTCGTAGTGATGATGGCAGCGGCCTCGCAAGCAACAGGACAGGCAAGAACAGGCGAGACTGTCATCCAGAAGGCTACGGAACAGTTTGAGGACAGCCCCCTGACAATCACTTCACTGAGCCAAGGTTTGTACGTGTTCTCAGGCGATGGAGGCAACGTTACGGCGATCGTCGACGATGGCAGCACGCTATTAATCGACAGCGGACTGGCTTCTAGGATTAGTGAGCTGAGCGATGCAATTTTCCGAACAACGATGCGCCCCGTCACTCGACTGGTGAATACACATTGGCACTTTGACCACACGGGGGGGAACACGTACTTCGGCTCGTCGGGCGTCACCATCATCGCTCAGGAGAACGTTAACAAAGAGCTCTCGTCCGCAGAAGACGTTCCCTTCATTGGCTTGCGCGACGGTCACTATCCGCCGCAAGCTCTCCCAGGACTGACCTACCAAGGCAGCCTGACTTTGCATCAGGGTTCTCGACGACTGACACTGGAGAACTACGGAGCCGCGCACACGGACGGTGATACCGTTATCTACATCTCTCCCGCGAACGTAGCTGTTGTAGGAGACATCTTTTCGAATCACTTCTATCCCATCATCGATCTGTCGTCGGGAGGATCAATCAATGGAATGATCCATTCGCTAGATCGAATTCTGGCGCAAACCGATGAACAAACAAAAATCGTTCCTGGACATGGTCCACTGACCACGCGCGCCGATCTGCAAGACTACCGTGACATGCTGGTGCAGGTCCGGCACAGGATTAAGGATCTCATCGCAGCAGGAAAAACGATGGATGAAGTGGTCGCGGCCGTGCCCACCAAGGATTTCGATGCCCGATGGGCCAGTGGTTACGTAACTCCCGAAGCCTTCACGAAAATGGTATTCAGCAGCATGGCTGGCACGAAGGCGAGTTCTTAGTTGCATAACCGCGATCAGCTCGGGTAAACGGGCGATTCCCCAATGCGTGTTGCTCAGAATTTCAGTTTGGACGCCAGCTGGATTCAACGTGGGTCTCCGATTTGTTTCTTTGACTGCGACATTTGTCCACTTCGCGGATGACTACTTCGCCCTCACAAGTAAGCGCTAAAATGGATGCCTCCATGGAGAGAGCGCACAGACATAGCCGAGCCATGATAGCGTTAGGCATCCTGCTTGCGTGCTCCACTTCTGCTTCCGCATTGGACCCATATCTCGATATCAGTCAATACGCGCACAAGTCGTGGAAGATCCGCGAAGGGTTTTCCAAAGGCAGGGTCACCTCAATTGCTCAGACACCCGACGGTTATCTCTGGCTGGGCACGGAATTCGGCTTGCTTCGCTTCGATGGCGTACGGAATGTCTTATGGGACCAGGCTGCGGGCGAGCATCTCCCCAGCCACTACATTCGGAACCTGCTCACTGCACGAGATGGGCGTCTCTGGATTGGCACTTACAAAGGCCTGGCAAGCTGGAAGGATGGCAAGTTGTCGGAGTATCGGGAGCTTGCTGGGCAGACTGTTGATGCGCTCCTTGAGGATCGTGAAGGCACGGTATGGGCTGGTGGGTATGCGGGTTCCATTGGAAAACTATGCGCGATTCACGGTGGCAGCGCCCAGTGTTACGGAGATGACGGCCGTCTCGGCCTGTGGGTGGCATCTTTGTATGAAGACAGCGGAGGAAACCTTTGGGCGGGAGCGCAGACTGGGCTGTGGAGATGGAAGCCTGGTCCACCGAAACTCTATCCGACGCAATACCCGGTGATCGGCACCTCCTCCCAAACTCTGAATGAGAGCGGCGACGGCGCACTCTTGATCGCCACCCAGGACGGAATCAGAAAGCTCGTTGACGGGAAGGCCGAGGAGTACTCGCTTCCAGGTACCGGGCCGCGGTTCCAGGCGGCCAGGCTGCTCTGGGACCGCAATGGCGGTCTGTGGATCGGAACCCCAGACCGAGGCCTCTTGCATGTACACCAGGGAAGAACAGATGGTTTTACGCACTCTGACGGTCTTTCCGGTGATTACATTAACAAGCTCTTCGAGGATCGTGAAGGCAATATTTGGGTCGCCACCCTTAATGGCCTCGACAGCTTTCGCGACCTCGCCGTGCCCACGATTTCCGTGAGGCAGGGTTTGTCTAATGCCATCGTTTGGTCCGCTCTCGCGGCCGGGGACGGCAGCGTATGGCTTGGCACTCCTGACGGTTTGAACAGATGGAATAACGGGCAGATCACGATTTACCGTAAGCGAGGCTCACGGACCGGGGGCGGCAGCACTAAACAAGAACGAGAACTCAATGTGCGCGAGGTGGTCGACAGTGGATTGCCCGATGACGGTGTGGAGTCGCTCTTTCAGGACGACCGCGGGCGAATTTGGGCGCTCACGGAGAATGGAGCTGCCTACTTCGAGAATGGCCGGTTTATTCCCGTAAGGACAAGCCCTACCCACGTCGAGAACGGCGATTCGCGCCAACGACACGTCACCACCGTGTTGGGATTGGTTGCGCCTGGGGGACAGTTGCATTCCATAACGGGGGACAGTTCCGGGAACATTTGGATAAGCGACCAGCATCAGGGCCTTTTTCATTTGCTTGGTAGGAGTGTGGTCGAACGGATCCCTTGGGCTAGGCTGGGCCGAAAGGACTGGGCTATGGCTCTGCTCTCTAGTCCCGTGCCCGGGGGTCTATGGCTTGGATTTTCGCAGGGTGGCCTGGCGTATTTCGAAGATGGTAAGGTCCGCGAATCGTATGGAAGCGTTGATGGACTAGGTCAAGGTATTGTCACCAGCCTGAGCTTGGATTTGGATGGTACGCTATGGGCCGCAACCGAAGGTGGGCTAAGCCGCGTAAAAAATGGCCGGGTCGCCACCCTCAACAGCCAGAACGGATTACCCTGCGATACGGTTTTCTGGATGATGCAAGACGACGCCCATTCATTCTGGCTGTACATGGCCTGCGGCGTGGTGCGCATTGCAGGGACGGAGATGGACGCGTGGGTCACCGATCCAAAGCGGACGATCCAGAGCACGGTTTTCGACAGTTCTGATGGAGTGAGGGGCCGTGCCCTCACTACGGGCTACACCCCGCTTGTTACCAAGACGGTGAATGGAAGATTGTGGTTCTTGCCTCTCGACGGCGTGAGCGTCATTGATCCGCGTCACCTTCCTGTCAACACCCTTCCGCCGCCGGTGCACATCGAGCAAGTTACCGCGGACCGCAAAACCTTTTGGTCGAATCTGTCCGGAGATGCATCCTCTTCGCACCCGAGGCTGCCGTCGCTGGTTCGCGATCTCACGATCGATTACACGGCGCTGAGCTTTGTCGCGCCGGAGAAGGTTCGTTTTCGTTATAAGCTGGAGGGCCAAGACCCGGACTGGAAAGAAGTCGTCAATGACCGAGAGGCGCATTATTCGAATCTTGCTCCGGGCAACTACCGCTTCCGCGTGGCCGCCTGCAATAACAGCGGTGTGTGGAACGAGGCGGGCGCATTCCTAGACTTCTCGATCGCCCCGGCCTACTACCAGACCACGTGGTTCCGAGTCTCGTGTGTGGCGGTTTTTTTGGTACTGCTCTGGTGCACCTACCGGCTTCGCGTCCGCAGCATCCAACAACGTTCGGAGCAACTGGCTTTGATTAACGCGAAATTGGAGGCGCAAATCGCAGAGAGGAAGCAGGCAGAGCAAGCGCTGCGGCAGGCCCAGGCGGATCTCACATACGCCAACCGGGTGAGCAGCATGGGAGAGCTGACGGCCTCGCTGGCCCACGAAGTCAATCAACCGATTGCAGCGGCCATCACCGACGCCAATACTTGCCTGCGCTGGCTATCCCGCGATCATCCCGATTTGGAGGAGGCGCGCGCAGCGGCGTCAAGAATCGTACAAGACGGAAGACGTGCGGGCGAAATCGTCAAGCGAGTCCGCCTGCTCTTCAAGAAGGGTCCTCTGCAACGAGAGTTGATCGACCTGAACGAGATCATCCGAGAGATGATGCTTCTCCTGCACAGCGAGGCAATGCAATTCGCCGTATCCGTTCGGACGGAACTCGCTGCAGATCTCCCTCAAGTCATGGGAGATCGCGTACAACTGCAACAGGTGTTGATGAACCTCATCCTGAACGGCATCGATGCGATGAAGGATGTGGATGGGATGCGCGAGCTCACCATCCAGTCGCAGCGCGGTGAGGATGATCAGGTACTGATATCGGTCAGCGATACTGGCGTGGGGCTTCCACCGCAGCAGGCGGACAAGATCTTTAATGCGTTCTTTACCACCAAGACCCACGGCACAGGGATGGGTCTGCGGATCAGCCGCTCCATTGTTGAATCGCACGGGGGCCGCTTGTGGGCTGCCGACAATCCTCCGCGCGGCGCAAGATTTTGTTTCACATTACCCACTAAAGCCGAAGCACACGACTCAGTTGTGTCGAGAGATCGCACAGGACCTGCTGACGGCCTCTACGCCAACAACCGGCGGGTTGAGTCTATGAATCGTGAGACGGAGTCGTGATTCTGCTGGAGGAATCTCCGCGCTCTTTCAGCGCAGACCTCAAACCACGGATACCTTCTCCGATTCCTTTACCCAGTTCCGGCAGTTTCTTCGGTCCGAATACAAGGAAGGCGATTCCAAAGATCACCAACAGATGTGTGGGTTGCAATAGTCCTTCGAACATAGACTCCTCCTAATGTTGTGAGTCACAGAACATCGACATTTTCACGGCAGACGCCGCCCGCGTACTGGAAATGATACGCCTTGCCGTCTGCACATTTGTCGCCGCAGAATCCACTCGTTGAGAGAGAAATCCACGACCTCGCTCGCCTTGAACAACTCCAGAAACACAACTTCAGTATCGCCGTATTTTCCAATAGTGACCCGCGTTGGCCGGAACGGAGCCTATGTCGTTAGCGTTGAAGTCCATCGTCCGTGCCGACCCAATTTCACCCAAGATTTGTGCGAGAACCAGTCTGTGCTGCTCTTTCCAAGGCTCTAAGGCGAAGAGCACCGTTCGCCAGCATTGCCCACGCTAGTGCCCTCATATCCGGATCCATCGAAGTCGCGGCCCTTACAAGCTCCTTACCTGCCTCCGGCTGTCCGAACCTGCACCACATCACTCCACAGAGAAACATGTAATCGCTGTCCATCTCCGTTTCCTCCTGTCCAGCAGTGTGTCGGGTCAGTAGTATCTGGACCCGCGAGTCGTGAGTTCACTCAAAACGTTCGCATGCAATCATGCTGCCAACCGCAAATATCTATAACGCCCGCTGCACTCGCCTTTGCGTCGATGGCAGTGACGATATGGGGACGCGCGCCAAGGTCGTGACCCCGTGGCGACTCGTCTAAACGGTAATGTAGGTGTAATGGCCCTCGGCTTGAAGAATTGCAATCGCGGCGACCATGGAGGCTACAACAAGAACGCCTGGCAAGGTGTGCGCAAGCATCTCCTTCACCACATCTTCCGGCGGCCGCGACAGGTTGCGATGAGAGATGAGGACGCGTACCTGTTCTTCCAGGGCGGTATGGCAACTCAGAAACTGAGCGCCTCTCGATTGCAGGCCTTGCATACTCGTGTCCTGATAGAAGGAGGTCGGATCGTCCGGACTTTTGGAGGCAGACTCTTGCTTCGGTCCAATTTTGCTATTGTAGAAGAGGTTCTTCACTGCAGGCTTTCCGTTTGCCGGGTCAGTCACCTTCAGCCACTCGCCGATCTGGTACTTCTCCCAGATGTAGTCGTCGTAGTTGAGCATATTGGCGGGGCCATGCAACGCGGCCGCAATCTTGACTTGCCCTTCCGTGATGCCGAAACCAAATTGCAGGCCATTGAAAGAATTCTTGATGTTGTTCAGGAACTTCCCGTCGCCAATCTGCACGACATCGTAAACCTGTTTGATTCGGGCCGGATCGCTCACGAGTTTCCGGAACTCAGCGAGTTTCCAATCTGGAGCTTTCCATACAAGCTGGCCCTCAGTTATGGCGGACGCGGCGCTGAACATGCCGATTGTTGTGAAGCCTGCTACCGCGCGAGACAGTAACGATCTACGGGTTATATTTTTCATGTCAATCGCGGCCAGGCATCGGTCTCCAGTTGAAACCACCGGTCGCGCGTCTACTTGAACAGGATCTTCGCCATCATCCCTTTGTCCTCGTGATTGAGTAGATGGCAATGAAATACCGACATACCCCTGATGACCGGGTCGGTGAAGTCCAGAATGACATCCACGGAACCGCCATACGGAACATTAACCGTGTCCAGCCACGCCGGCACGGGGAGTGGCGCGCCGTTCTGTGCATAGGCCAGGAAGTGAACCTGGTGAATGTGAAAAGGATGCAGTTCGCCGGTGTCGTTGACGATACGCCAATGCTGATATGTACCCACACGAGCGGTTGTCATCGGACTCGCGTCGGCTGAGTACTTTTGGCCGTTGATGTAGAAACCGTTCTTGTCCTCGGTAAAGTTCACCGCAAATTCCGGCGTAGTTCTCTTTAACGCTTCAACGTCGACTGGTTTGTAAATCGGTGGCCGACCGTCGAACGCATGCGCCTGCCGCGTCGCTGAGTTCCCATCGGCTTGACCGGCCCCAGGCGGCACCAGATCTGCCAACACCATCTCGGGATTGGGATCCCCAACCGGACCCGTATCCACGCAAAGTGTTCGTAGTGTTCCATATGCGCCCGAAGGTGGGCCGGTGACGATTGCTTCGAGCCGGCCTGCGGGCGCGACCAAGAGGTGATAGATAGTTTTGGTGGGATGTTTTGGATCGCGGTAGGCAAGCGGCATCCCGTCCAGCGCTACAACTTCAAAAGTCTTTCCATCCAGTTGCAAGTCCAGGTATCGGTCCGGTGAAGCGTTCACGATGCGCCAGAATTGCCGCTCCTTTGGTGCGATCTCAATTCGGGGCCGAAGCACTCCGTTCACAGTAAAGATTTCCTCAACTTTCTCGGCCTCTCCCCCACATCCCTTAGCTGGGATTTCAACATCGTGCTCGAGCGCGGCGGCATTCGGATCGTGCTCGATGGAGCGGCCGCGCACAACGAGCACACGCTCGCGGAGTCGTTCTACCTCAGGAACATAACGCTCCATTCCCTCCAGAACAATCGCTCCCGACATTCCGTCCAGCACTTGCCGATGACTCTCTCCATGAGGGTGCGTGTGGTACCAGAACAGCCCGGGCGGATGATCGCGTGGAATGCGAATTGAGTAGTGCAATACCTGGCCGGGCTTGGCCAGCATTGTTAGCACGTCATCTTGCGGGGCATGCGGGGAGATGTTGAGTCCGTGAAAATGCAAGTTCGTCATGTCCATGCAGGGATTCACCGCGCACGACTCTGAAGACTTGGAAGGAAGGTCATTGATATACGTGATTTTGAGAACGTCACCTGGCCAAGCGCGGATGACCGGTGCGACCGTCTTGCCGTTGAAAGCAAAAGCATCCTTACCGTTTTCATTCACCGCGTGAAGCGTAACGGATACCACATGATTTTTCGCGCGAACTTGCGGAGGTCGCGGCAACGAAACGCCTTGCGAGCAGGAGAACGCAGACAGACAAACAACGCCGATAAGGAGTGGCAACTTCGGCATCATGATACCTGTTCTTCTCTTCCCTTCGCCTCTTCTCTCGTCGCAGTTGATAAGAGTTCAGGTCGGAGGCCCACGCCTTCGACAGACCGCGATTGCAACGCCATCCCAACCAGTGTTGCGATAAGGATTGCGGGATAAAGTTGTCCGATGAGCGCTTCAGCAGTCGCCAGCGACCGCGCAATCCGATGTACCGGATAAGCGTCGCCATAGCTAACGCTAGTTAGGGTGGAAAAGCTAAATTGGACTAAACGGCTCGGTTCGCTTGTGGGGAGCCCGCCGATGAATGTCTGAAAATGGATTGCATCTGGGCGCTCCTCCATGAGCAGCTTATATCCGAACGCCCAAGTAAGACCGATCAGTAGGTAGGCAGCGACTCCACCCATAACTCGGTGTACGCTAATGGGCCCAGGGCGAAACGTTTGCCTAAGGGTCATTACGACCAGGATGGCAAGCCCGGATATTTTGAGCGCTGTGTCGCATCCCCAGTGGCCGAACGAGGGTTTGAATTCAACGACGAGATCCGCTGCGAACTCGAGTACCGTGAGCGCTATGACGAGATACATCAGGATCGTTTTGCGAACGGTTGCGACCGCCCCTGAGAACAACATGAGCGCGAACATTAGACCGATCCCAATTCGCCCAAACCGTGACAACGTCACCATGGGAACAAAAATGGTCGCGATAATAAGAAACGCCAGAAAGAAGCTTAATCCCCGATCTTCGACCCAAAACGGAAACACAGGAACATCCGGATTCGTCTGATTTTCTTGTGGTCGCATGTTTGTCGAACAAGATACCTTTCGAGCTTTGCACCGGGCAGGTCGATGAAGCGCCGGCCTATCAGCGTGATGTTGCGCCGGAGGTCTAGTCCTTCATACAGTTCGGTGCCAACTCGGCCCGGTCCGAGCTTTCATTTGTGGGGCAAGTGTCTTGGTTTCAGGTCCAAGGTCTTTTTCAAAGACGATTCCCTTCCGGGTAACTACGAATGTCTTGACGCCAGATGACTGGTATTCAGCCGGATAGGCGATCAAAGTCAACACTTTCTTGGTTCTGCCCTCGCTCGTTCCTTCGGATGCGTTAGTCTCAGTCACAATTCGAAAGTAGTACCCATGAAAAGGATTGGAAACTTTGTTGTCGTTACTTGTTGCTGCCGCCGTGGCCAAGCTCTCGGCATATCGGGTGATTGCATCTTCGCTATCTGCCTTCGCGGCGCTCGCATTCTTTGCCATCACAAATTCCTGACACACTTCAATGGCAGCGGCCTCGTTTTCTCCGATTCTGCGGAATAGGATCTCCTGCTTGCCACGATCAGAGTCGAAATGCCATTCACCGTTGTTGGCGACCAACGGGATGGGGAAAGGCCAGTTCTCTGCGCCGATGTATAGAACTGTGCTTCCGTCAGGTTCCTGGACCAGACGGTGCATTTCCTTATACTTCTGGCCGAATTGCTCGCGCTCTAGTTTGTCCTCGACTTCGTCGCTGGATGACGTCACCTCCTTTCCTGCCCCGAGGATTGCCTCCAGACTCCGCTCGTCTTCATTCTGCACAGCCTGAAAAAGAGCGTTGCTGGCTTCCCCCGGAGACGAGAAAGTCTTGGGTTGCGATGTCTGACTAAGGCTCAATTGAGCCTGCCCAATGCTCAACAGAGCAAAGGCCAGCCCAACAAACATCCCGCTAACCGGCCCGCGATGAAGTGTCGCGGTTTTAAAATTTGCAATGCGCATGATTTTGTTCTCCGTATCGTAGCTTCTTATCTAGAAATCGACCGAATCACCGGTGCCCGCCGCCGCCATGAAAGCCGCCGCCCCCGTGAAAACCACCTCCATGGAATCCTCCACCGAAGCTCGACTGTCCACGTGCGGAAAAGCCTCGAGCGGCCCCACCGTGATTAAAACCGCTGAACGCTCCGGAGTGTGTCCCTCCCTCGGCATGCGTCCCCGCGAATCCATGCTGCGGTGAGCCGTGGAAACCCGGATTGCCACCATGAAATCCACCGGCACGATTGAAGTGGTCACGGTTCATGAAGACCCTGCTGTGGGATTCGTAATGGTGGTTGTCGAAGCGAATGTCGTGATGATGCCAGTCATATCCCCAGTGGTGCCAGCCCCAACCGAACCCGCCAAAGAAGCCAACTCCAAACCCGAAACCAAAGGCGATTCCAGGTCCGTCCAGATACAATCCCGGATACCAGTACCAGCCCGGCCACACATCGATGGGATCTCCGTAGACCAGCCATGGATCATACTGAGGCACATAAACAACTTCAGGCTCCGCCGGTTCGATCACAATGGTTTGCCCTTGCTTGCTCACCTTTTCCTGCGATGTGCTCCTTAAGTTCCCCGCCTTCTCGGCCCGGTCGCGCATTACCTGAACGGCGTCCATCACTTGCTGTTCCTGGTTGACGTAAGCGTCGCCTAACGATGACGTCCACGAGAGATTCTTGTCCATGTTGGCGAGCACTGAAGGAAACTCGACCAGAGCCTTGACGCTCGGATCCCAGGGCTGCTTATCGACTTCTTTCCCTAGTTCTTCTCCCTTGAGATCTTTGTGTTGCTCCAGCCACCGGTCAGCTTCGACGATCTGGTCGGGGTAGGTTGCTGCTGCAAGGACCTGCGCCACCAGTGCGTCCGGATATAGAGCGATCGGCGCAACCAGTTTCTCCAACTGTTCTGGCGTCTGTTGGGCGGGTTGAACCGGTGGTGGTGTGGGAGACTGGTCCGCTTGCGCGGCGAACCCTCCCGAAGCCGTGGCCAGCATTAGGCAGCCAGAAAGAAAAAGGGACAAACTCTGTTTTATGAACTTCACAATTGATTCTCCTTCGACACATCACCTCGGCGATCGCCTCTTTCCAGAGGCGAAAATAAGGCCGATCTACACGATCGTTTTCAGCTGGCCAGGCCAGCGGCACTTCCCGGAGCGAACTGCCCAACCGGGAGCGGACATGCCAGGTGATCACATTGACACGCGATTTCAACGTCTTCGCTACCTGCGTCACGACAGATTTGCCCGCAGTATTCTTCTCCATCCGCCAGGTCGCACAGGCACGGAATATGTGCGCACTTTCTCATATTTTGTTTCGCCATTTTCTTCTCTTTTGCTTCCATTCCTATCCATTGCATCCGGATCTCCAAACCCCAACTCGATCTACATCAGGCTTTTGCAAGGTTTTGTACCCGCGGTGAATGTCAAAGATGTTGTAGGTGTCGGCAGGCTGATAGCAGCGTCGGTATTTGGACGGGCGCGAAAGTAGCCTCTTCAGTGATTGGAGTGAAAGACGCAGGGAACCCTGTGATCTCAGTTCTTTTTTCATTTCTTGTCTGGAATGAAACGTGCACTCGCCAAAAAGAGAGTGAGGTCAGAAATGGAAGGTCAAGTATTCACATTTGCAAGTTCGCCTTTTGTCCCGGTCGCCATTGGCTTTTTTGGCTTGGGGACCGGCTACTTCATCTGGGGTGGCCAGGCGCTGTTTGGTTTTCCTAAGAACAGTCCAGAGGTCAACCGCACAATGGGCCTGTGGGGTTTCTGGATGCCTGGCTTCATGCAGTTCCTGACCGGGATCTATCTACTAACCGGACTGACTTGGTTCAACGTTTTCGGCAAAGCAGCTCCTCTATATATGGCCGGCCTGGCCTTCACTGCTTTCGGTATTCACTGGTTCGCGATGGCCTACCGTCGCTATCTCGATTCCAGCGCCCAGCCAGATGGCTGGATGGCGATAGCATTCCTATTTCTCAGCATTCTCGGCGTTGACGTTTTTCGGCGTGCGGGAGACATTCCCGTCATGCTCATCTTTGTCGGCCTGACATTGATCTATGCGATTGAGATTCCTACACGCCTGTTGTCGTGGAGTCTTGGAGGACGCCTCGTCGGGCTGTTTCAATTCGTCACCGGCGTGTGGCTGATGTATTGCACATACGCCATGACAGTGGATTTAGCGCTGGGCGCCAAAGCGTGGGTTTAAAGGCCATTCACTCTATGATGCGCTTGCAGTCGATGAAACACGGACTGATCGCCTGTGTCGTTGCAGCTACCTCCGCATTCGCACAGTCGACACTTGTGCGCACAGCTACCGATGCGTCGTCGGTGCTCTCGAAGGCGCCTGCATCGCCAAACTTGCTCCGAGACTTGAACAGCTCTCTCGAAGCTGTCGTCTCGAAAGTCTCGCCAGCAGTGGTGCAAATCGTAGTGACGGGGTACGGACCGTCGGAAGACCACGGGCACACCGACACCGCGCGAATCGTCCGCCAGCATGCAATTGGTACAGGGATCATCGTAGATCCCGACGGCTACATCATGACCAATGCTCATGTGGTAGAGGGGGCGCAACGGATTAAGGTCATTCTGCCCCCGCCGGCATCAGACTCTCCAATCGAACTCCAGCCGGTTCATGCTGGGCAGATTCTAGAAGCCGAACTACTGGGGACTCACAAGCAATCCGACTTAGCGCTTCTAAAAGTTGACGCCGCGCATTTGCCCACCGCGGCTCTCCGCAGCGACGTGCGAGTTCACCAGGGCGAATTGGTATTCGCAATCGGGGCTCCTGAAGGGCTCCGAAACACGGTCACCATGGGGGTGGTCAGCTCGCTCGCCCGACAGCTCGATCCGGATAAGCCGATGGTGTATATCCAAACGGACGCACCGCTCAACCCAGGAAACAGCGGCGGCCCGCTCGTGGATATCGACGGCGACGTGATTGGGATTAACACTTTGATCTTAAGCGAAGGCGGCGGTAGCGAAGGGCTGGGCTTTGCCATTCCAGCAGCAGTTGTCAGCTTTGATTATCAAAACCTTCGCAAGTCCGGCCGTGTGCAGCGTGTTGCGTTGGGATTGAGAACACAGAACATCACGCCTACGCTCGCGACAGGGTTGGGCCTGGCGAGAAGTTGGGGAGCCGTCATATCCGATATCGGTTCTGGAGGAGCGGCGGAGGCCGCAGGTCTGCAATTAAACGACATCATCCTGGCAATCGACGGAAGGCGGATTCTGGGACTCCCTGACGTCATCATGGCTCTCTACGTCCACCCACCGGATCGCGTTTTGAAAATGGATGTGCTTCGAGGCGAGACCTCGATGTCCTTTTACGTTGCGGTCAAGGTGTACCACGAAAACATAGATGCTTTGGCCGACATTCCTGGTCTTCAGAAGAGATTGGTGCGGAGGCTGAACGTTTTTGTCGCTGACCTGGACGGCAATGTAAAGTCGCTGCTGGAGGACATCCGTAGCGAGTCTGGGGTTGTGGTGGTGGCCCAGCTTAGCGGGTCAAACGCCATGGACACCGGCCTTGAAACGGGCGACATCATACGCGCCGTTGATCGCACCGTGTTACAGACAACGTCACAGTTCGTGACCCTGGTCCACGATCTCAGACCCGGCGATCCGGTCGTCCTTCAAGTCGAACGCAAAGGCAAATTGCAATACCTCGCCTTCGAGATGGAGTGAACTTCGAATCAACTGCCCGGGGTATGCGCTTTGCATGAACTTGCTCCCCATAGTTTCTCTTGGACAGGTGCTGCAATGGCACATCCCGAACGATAACTTAACGTATGCTCTCTTCGCTCATATCGATGTTCTCGGTGCGACCTGGATCGCCTGTTGTGCTGCGCTATGGAACGGCAATAATCTTGGTAGCAGGGGCGCTCGGAATAGCGCTGTTCCTTCGACATGACAATTTGCCGCATCCGTTCATATCTTTCTCCCTTGCGGCGATTGCAATCACCTTTTGGTCCGGCGGCACCGGCCCTGGAATGGTCGCTCTCTTACTCTCCTACTTGGCTTTGAGCGCTCTGTTTGTTCCAGGAAAGATCCTCGGCTCCTCGTCGGAACCCTACCTCGCCTTTTACGGGATTTTTGGCACAGCCGTCAGCTGGTTCAGTTCCTCACGCCGCCGGGCAGAACGATTGCTCACGGAGGCCCGCGATCATCTCGAAGCACGTGTCGCAGAACGAACACGCGAACTTGCCCAGGCCAACGAAGAATTGCAGAGTACCGACGCGAAGCTGCGGCATGAGAAAGACCGGCTCAAACTACTTCTGGACCTGAACAACAGCATTGTCTCGAAGTTGGATCTCAGAGACCTCCTTCGCGACATTTCCGCGAGTCTGCGACGCCTCATGCAAAGCGACGCGGTGGGCGTCAACTTACCGGATCAGGAAACTGGCGAGTTGAAACTGTTTGCCCTGGACTTTCCGGGTGCGAAGGGATTCCTTAGAGAAGAGATGCCCCGAACGTCCGGCTCGCTTGCTAGCAAGGCATTCATCACCGGTGAGCCTGTGACATTCATTATTGGGCAGGATGTCGCGACGGTAGAAGCGGACTTCGGGAAAGAAGGTCTGCAATCAGCCTGTTGGCTACCCTTGATTAGCCGTTCTCGAGTGCTGGGCGTTTTAGGGCTCTCTCGACTGCAGGCAATTCCCTTCTCTCAAGAGGATGTACACTTTCTCACGCAGGTTGCAACGCAGGTGGCGATTGCAGTGGAAAACGCGCTGTCTTATCGCCAGATCTCCCAACTCAGCGACAAGCTCGCTCAGGAGAAGCTCTATCTCGAGGATGAGATTCGGAGCGAAGCCAATTTTGAGGAGATCGTCGGCAAGAGTCAGGCCCTGCACCGGGTTTTGAAACTTGTGGAGACAGTGGCACCTACACACTCTACCGTCCTCATCTTCGGCGAGACGGGTACGGGTAAGGAATTAATCGCTCGGGCCATTCATGACCTGAGTTCGCGTAGTTCAAATACCTTCGTGAGACTGAACTGCGCCGCCCTCCCGGCAGGGCTGCTGGAGAGCGAACTTTTCGGCCACGAAAGAGGGGCCTTCACGGGAGCGATCGCCCAGCGCATCGGACGCCTGGAACTTGCAAACCACGGAACTATTTTTTTGGATGAAATCGGGGAAATTCCACTGGAGCTCCAGCCGAAGCTGCTTCGCGTTCTCCAGGAACGGGAATTTGAGCGATTGGGAAGCACCCGAACCATTCGGACCGATGTGCGCTTGATTGCGGCAACCAATCGGGACCTGGCAGCCATGGTCCAAGAACAAAAGTTCCGCGCAGATCTTTTCTTTCGCTTAAACGTTTTCCCGGTCGAACTTCCTCCGTTACGCGACCGCCCAGAGGATATTCCACTGTTAGTCCGGCATTTTGCTGAGGAGTTCTCCCGCCGTATGGGCAGGAGAATTGAGGCCATAAGTTCGCAGACTATGAATGCTCTGCGTCAATATCGTTGGCCGGGTAACATTCGGGAACTGCAGAACGTTATTGAGCGATCTGTCATCCTCTCGTCGGGCTCAACCCTGAAACTGCCGATCGCCGACCTGCAATCTCGCCCGATGCCCGCGTCAACCAATAATGTCCCACAACCACATTCGGCAAGGCGCAGGCCCGTGCGAAGCATTCTTGCAGAAGTGGATCGTAGTCAAATTATTCGTGCCCTCAAAGAAACCGGCGGCCGGATTGGCGGACCAAGTGGGGCTGCCGCCAGCCTTGGACTCAAGCGGACTACCTTCATTACAAGGATGAGAAAACTTGGCATCCATCCCAACCCAGTGTCGCAACTCGAAATGGACAGCACCGACACTTCCGACGCTTCCGACATCTCGAGCGTACAAGACTCTCCCAGCGACATAACCTCTTCAGACTAAATCGCTTTCAGCCACAATCGCATCGCGCATCGTTTTGGCACCTTCCGTGCCTTACCCAAGTGCGTAAGGAAAGGCGCAACGCTGATGCATGACTCACTGACCTCAAACTTGAGTTCGCTCTTGGCTGAGAGGAAGCGGGGCGTGACACGGCGGAACGAAAAAGGAGGAAATATGAAAAGGCTTCTTGCTCTAGTCGCTCTTGCAGTCTGCGTATCGGCCCCGTCATTCGGAGCCGACGTTGTAGGTCACTCCGCTAAGGTTGCGGGCAAGGACACTTACAAAGCTGCGAAGGTGTCTGCCAAGGATACCGGTAAGGCAGCAAAATCGGTCGTTAAGTTTCTTTTCTAACGTGAGGTCAAACACAAACATTCTTAAAGGAGATAAATCATATGAAAATCAACAAAGGTTACATTGCGATAGGTTTGGTGATTGCTTTCGCTCTCTTCTTCGAACTCGCTGCTCATGCCGACGAGTCTGACGAAGCCACCTTCATGAGCTTCAGTGCCCCCGTTCAGATCCCAGGACACGTTTTGCCCTCGGGAACCTATCTGTTTGAACTGGCCGACCATGGCTCTGAACCAAATGTTGTTCAGGTCTTCAGCTCGGACCGCACTGTTCTGTATGGAACGTTTCTAACGGTTGCAACCCAGCGTCAAGATCCCACGGGTGACACTACAGTTACGCTGGCAGAGCCGGAATCCGGAGGAACTCCTGTCCTTGTGAAGTGGTTCTATCCCGGACGCGACATCGGGAATGAATTCGTATATTCCAAACAGACAGAGAACGAATTGGCACGAGACCACCAACAGACCATCGTGGCGCGTCAAGCACCAACCTCCAACTCGGACACGACCGGAGCTGGGAACTGAGCGCACAGCCTGGCATTCGCTCGCATGACGGTAAATGCGAGTGAATGTCAGGCGAATTGCGAAGCATCTTGTGACCGCTCCGAGTTCAAATTTTCCTGGAGAAATAAGGATCGCCAAACAACTCATTCGCGTGGCGATGAGAGTCGGTGACCCGCGGAAAGGGGAACGATGCTGAAGATTACGAGAATCGACACTGACACCGAGCAAAGGCTCATTCTCGAGGGACGGCTTGCAAACCCTTGCATTGCCGAACTTAGCTCCCACTGGAAGGAAACCCGTCACTCTCATCCCGAGCGTGAGTTTGTCGTTGATCTCAGGGGGGTCGTGCGGATCGATAACGCTGGTGAATGCGCTCTTGGGTTGATGAAAGCGGAGGGGGCGCGGTTTTTGGCCAGCGGTATTCGCATGAAACACCTGATACACAATCTTGAGAAGGGCGCAGGGGAACCGCTGCGCAGTTAACGGCACTCACCCTACCTAGGTTTCTGATGCCCGTACGCGCAATTGTCATCGCCGTGAAACCGAGCTAGAGTAACGGACAGAGGCGGCTTTCGCCTTACGCTCCCTGCAAAACCTGAGGGCATGGATGAAGCGTGCAGACACATCCACGGTGTTCGTTATTGATGACGATCCTTCGGTTCGCGCCGCGATTCAAGGCATGCTGAAGTCGGTTGGCCTGCATTCTGAGGCCTTCGAGACGCCGCAGGAGTTCCTGAGCAGCAAGCGGTCTGACGGACCGAATTGTCTTATCCTGGACGTGAGACTCCCTGGCGCCAACGGCCTCGAGTTCCAGCATGAGTTGGCAGGTGCGGGCATCCGGATTCCCATTATCTTCATCACCGGTTATGGAGACATTCCGATGTCCGTGAAGGCGATGAAGTCCGGCGCGGTTGAGTTCCTGACGAAACCCTTCCGCGATCAGGACTTGCTGGATGCGATCTACCAGGCCCTGGATCGGGACCGGGTAACTCGCCAACAGCAGAGTGAGCTTGCCGAGTTGCGAAGGCGCTATGAGTCTCTGACCGCGCGCGAGCGCGAGGTCATGAGCCTGGTGGTTTCAGGCATGCTCAATAAGCAGGTGGGGTTTGAGCTGGGAACCAGCGAAATCACCGTGAAGATACAACGCGGCCAGGTGATGCGGAAGATGCAGGCGGAATCCCTGGCGGAATTAGTGAGAATGGCTGGGAAGCTTGAGCTTTCGCCTGGAAGGAGTCCAAGGCCATCCGGTACTGGCCGCGAATGAACGTGGTTTCCAAAATTCAACGTTATGGCCTGGCTGTGATTTCCTGCGGCGTCGCGTTGCCCGTGGCCTGGCTTATCGATGCACCTGCGTCCTGTTTCCTGCTCGCCGTCATGGTAAGCAATCTCTTCGGAGGTTTGGGGCCGGGTCTTCTATCGGTAGCTCTTTCCGCTATCGCCTACGAACACTTCTTCCTGTGGAGGACCGCTCCTCCAGTTCACGAACCAGCTGCCTTCTTCCGATTTGCAGCCTTCCTGGTAGCGACTTTGCTGGTCACCGGATTAATGGAAACGAAACGGCGCGCCGAGCATTCCCGCAGCCGCGCCGAGGAAGCTCTTCGTCAGGCGAATTCGGATCTCGCGCGCGTCAGCCGTGCGACTACTCTCGGAGAGCTCACTGCCTCTTTGGCGCACGAGGTGAACCAACCGATAGCGGCCGCGGTAACCGACGCCAACACATGCCTGCGATGGCTCACACGCGAGGCACCCGACCTGGAAGAGGCGCGCGAAGCTGCATCGAGAACGATTAAAGATGTGACACGCGCAGCGGACATCATCAATCGTGTCCGCCAGCTCTTTAAGAAAGGGCTTCCCGAGCGAGAGTTAGTTGATGTCAACGAAATCATCCGGGAGATGGTGGTCCTGTTGCGTAGTGAAACCACCCGCTACTCCATAACAGTCCGTACTGACCTGGCGGCCAATCTTCCGCATGTCATAGGGGATCGATTGCAATTGCAGCAGGTGCTGATGAACCTCATCGTTAACAGTGTTGACGCGATGAGGGATATGAAGGGGACGCGCCTGCTGATCATTCGTTCGCAGCAAACCGATAACGGCCAACTCATGGTATCAGTGAGCGATACCGGCGTGGGACTCGCACCGGAGCAAGTCGAGCAGATCTTTAACCCATTCTTCACCACCAAACCTCAAGGGACTGGCATGGGACTCAGGATCAGCCGCTCCATCGTGGAATCGCATGACGGACGCTTATGGGCTGCCACCAACTCTCCCCGGGGCGCAACCTTTCACCTCACCCTTCCTGCCAAAGCCGACGGCCATGAATAACAGTCGCGGCTGCTTCGACGTCATTTAGACCCGTATTACGGATTTCATACCAACGTATGATTGCTGGCCTCGCAGCAAAGCGATAATTTGCAAACATGGCTATTCAGAGGAAGGGACAAATGGTCGCGATTGTTGATGACGATGAACTGATGCGCGGGGCACTGCAGGGCATGCTGAAATCTGTCGGATTACCATCAAAAGCATTTGCTTCGGCCGAAGACTTTCTCAAATCAGGCCAACAGCATGAGACTTCATGCTTGATCGCTGATATCCGCATGCCGGGGATGTCAGGGCTCGAATTGCAGGCCCAATTGAACGCCGAACACTGCAGAATTCCGACCATCTTCATCACCGCACATGGCGACACAAAAATGCGAATGCAGGCGCTAAGAGCAGGCGCAGTGGAGTTTCTGGCCAAGCCGTTTGACGATGAGGTCCTGCTCGAAAGCGTACGAGCGGCTCTGGAGAGTTGAGCCGAAACGATTGGGTCCGCGCGCCAGGAGGTTCTCTGTGGGAGCTTTCGAAAGATTCGGTAGTGGTGAGCAAGCGTCTAACGAGCGCAAATTCGAGCAGGTGATTGGCAACAGCCCTGCTCTCGAATCGGTGCTCCAACAGGTCGAGCGGGTTGCGCCCACGGATTCCACGGTTATTATCCAGGGGGAAACGGGCACTGGCAAGGAGTTGATTGCGCACGCGATACATAACCTCAGCTCACGGTGCGGACGACCCTTTGTGAGGTTGAATTGCGCGGCCATTCCGCTAGATTTGTTAGAGAGTGAACTCTTTGGTCACGAGAAGGGCGCATTCACCGGCGCCATCGCCCAAAAGATTGGTCGCTTCGAGCTGGCCGACAAGGGCACGCTTTTCCTGGACGAAGTCGGCGATATCCCGCCCGCCTTGCAGCCGAAGTTGCTGCGCGTTCTGCAGGAACAGGAGTTCGAGCGCCTCGGCAGTACTCGCACTCATCAGGTAGACGTTCGGTTGGTCGCTGCCACAAATCGTAATCTGATGGAGATGGCGAAGCGGGGTGACTTCCGCAGCGATCTGTACTATCGACTGAATGTATTTCCGATCATGCTGCCACCTTTGCGCGAACGCAGCGAAGACATTCCCGCGCTGGTTGCTCACTTTGTGGAAATTTACGGCCGCCGGATGAGTCGCGAGATCGAGCACATTCCTCCGACAACTATGTCTGCGCTGACGTCGTATCACTGGCCAGGCAACATACGTGAACTGCAAAATCTGATCGAACGCGCCGTGATCCTGTCCAACGATGGCGTGCTTCCGAATCCTCTGCCGACTGGGGGAACTTTGGCTCTCCCCACCCCTTCGTCACCAACCACTTTAAAGGACTCCGAACGGATTCTGATTCTGCACACGCTTGAATCGGTTGGATGGGTGATCGGCGGGGCGAAAGGAGCCGCTGCGAAACTGGGGTTGAAGCGCACCACACTGATTCACAAGATGCAGAAGTTGGGTATTTTCCGAGCCGATTACCAATTCTCCCCCGCCCCGATGAGGACAGGATCTCGAGAGTCGGAGTCGGACTCGCGAGTGCAATGACAATGGTTCGGCTTCAGGAGCCAGCGAGCAGCGGCGCTGGATCTCTGATGCACGAATCGTACCTCGAAATGGAATTAAGGAAATGCGCGCCGATGAGCATGGACATCCGAAAAAGTGGGTTTGACGTTGTCGGCGACATACCGTGGGGTACACACTTTTGCCTCTTCTACGAAACGAAGGCGGATCTGCTCGAGATAGGCGCCGCCTACTGCAAAGCCGGCCTGAAAGCCCAGGAGTTCTGCTTATGGGTCGTCGCCGCCCCTCTTACCGTAGAAGAAGCCACACGCGCATTGAAACAAGCCGTACCTGACTGCGATCGATGCTTCGCTGACGAGAGTATAGCGATTGTACGGGCCTCCGACTGGTATCTGCCGGACGGCACATTCGATCTAAACCGAGTGATCTGTGGTTGGAACGAGAAGCTGGCGCTCGCATTGACCAGAGGTTATGCGGGCGTGAGGGTGACCGGCGATACTGCATGGCTCGAGCGGAAGGACTGGAGAGGCTTTTGTGAGTACGAAGAATTACTGAACCATGCGGTCTCAAACCAGCGAATCGCTCTGCTATGCACCTATCCGCTCGCCTCATGTAGCGCTGCAGAAATTCTGGATGTAGTGAGAAACCATCAGTTTGCCGTGACGCACAGGCGAGGAAATTGGGATGTGATCGAAACCGCGGGCCACAAACAAGCGAAGGCTGAAATCAAGCGCCTGAATGAGGAACTGGAGCATCGCGTCGTAGAACGGACCAGCGAATTAACAGCCCTCAACACCGAACTGACCAAGGAGGTCCTCCAACGTCAGCGGGCCGAAAAGGCACTGCTGCGGAGTGACTCCTATTTAGCGGAGGCGCAGAGAGCGAGTCACACCGGTAGTTTCGGGTGGAGCGTCTCGAGTGGGGACATCGTATGGTCCGACGAAACGTTTCGAATTCTCGAACTCGAACGCGTCAACAAACCCACCGTGGAATTCGTATTGCACCGAACTCATCCGGAGGACAGAGCCTTCGTCCAAAGAATGCTCGATCAGGTAGCGTGCGAAAGGAAGCCTCTTGATGTTGAACATCGGCTGCTGATGTCCGATGGCTCGGTCAAATACGTTCGAGTTGTCGGTCATCCATCGACCAATCATGAATCGGGTGACCTTGAATTCGTAGGAGCCGTGACCGATATCACGGATCGCAAGCGAATCGAAGAGGCGCTCAGGCGGAGCGAAGGCTATTTAGCTCAAGCGCAAAGCCTGACCCAGAGCGGAAGTTGGGCTTGGAACGTTCATACCGGTGCTCGCTTCTGGTCGCAAGAGACCTTTCGCATCTTCGGCTATGACCCCGAAAAGACGACACCCACATGGCCTGACATCCTCGAACGAACTCACCCTGAGGATCGGGAAGCAATCGACCAACAAGCAAAGTTAGAGACCACGCGGAAGAAGGATTCTGAGTTTGATTGGAGAATTGTTCTTCCGGATGGAGGCATAAAACACCTTCATTCGATCGCTCACCCCGTGATGGACGAGTCGGGCCAGATCATCGAAATCGTCGGCACCTTGATGGATGTCACTGAGCGCAAGCGGGCGGAGGCCCTGCGGGACGGAGAGAGTCGTGTTTTGGAGATGATAGCCAGAGAGGCTCCTTTGGAGGAAGCCCTTGAGAGGCTGGTGCGGGTTGTGGAAGCCCAATTCGCTGGCATGCTTTGTTCTGTTCTTCTCCTCGACAACGACGGACAACATGTGCGGCATGGCGCCGCTCCGAACCTTCCCAAGTCCTACGTCGATGCCATCAATGGGCTTTCCATCGGGCCACAGGCGGGATCTTGCGGCACCGCTATGTACCGCAAAGAGCCTGTTGTCGTCACCGATATTTTGCAGGATCCCCTCTGGGAGCAGTATCGAAACGTGGCTGAGCCCCACGGGTTGCGCTCTTGCTGGTCTACGCCCATTCTTGCGCATTCGGGCAAGGTGCTCGGTTCGTATGCTATGTATTATCGCGAACCACGCAGCCCCGGTCCGGCCGAGACCCGAGCCCTTGAGATGGCAACCCACCTCGCCGGCATTGCCATTGAACGTAAATTGACACATGCACGCCTACAGCGAAGTGAAGCATACCTGGCTGAAGCGCAAAGGCTGAGCCACACTGGCAGTTGGGCTTTCAACGCGAGAGGGCCTGTGTACTGGTCAGAGGAAACTTTCCGGATTTGGGGTCTCGATCCGCAGCAAGGTCTTCCGGATCGCGAAGTCGTGTTGCAACGGATCCATCCCGAGGACCGAGATAGAGTGCTCGAACACGCCTTGAAAGCGGTGCGTGACAAAGAGGATTACGCCGCCGACTTCAGAATCGTGCTGCCCGAGGGAACGATCAAATACATCCATGGGTTAGGCCACCCGGTCTTCAGTTCGACCGGGGACCTGCTTGAAGTTGTCGGCACGCAGGTCGACGTGACAGAGCGCAAACTAGCCGAACAAGAGCGAGAGAGATTACGGCAACTGCAGGCGGATCTTGCGCACATAAACAGGGTGACCACAATGGGCGAACTGACTGCCTCCTTGGCGCACGAAATCAAACAGCCGATGACTGCTGCGCTCACCGATGCCCGGACCTGCCTGCGCTGGCTCAGGCGCGATGCACCCGCCGTATCAGAGGCGCGCGAGGCCGCATCGAGGCTCGTGACAGATGTAAGCCGTGCGGCAGAAATCATTAGCCGGATCAGCTTGCTGTTCAAGAAGGTCGCGCCGCAACGGGAACTGGTGGATGTAAATGAGCTCATTCGGGAAATGATCATTCTTCTGCGCAACGAGGCCGCTCGATACTCGATTTCGATTCGCTCCGATCTCGCCGACGACCTTCCCAAGGTGGTCGCCGACCGTGTCCAATTGCAGCAGGTATTCATGAATCTGATGCTCAACGGCATCGAGGCCATGAAGGATATCGCGACTGGAAGCGAACTTACCGTCAGCTCTCAGCGGGGTGAGGCCGCTCAAGTTCTAATTTCGGTCGCTGATGCGGGCGTGGGTTTGCCGCCAGAGATTGCGGCAAACATTTTCGATGCCTTCTACACCACCAAGCCCCAGGGCACCGGCATGGGATTGCCCATCAGTCGGTCGATCGTCGAATCGCATGGCGGCCGTTTATGGGCTACCCCCAATTCCGGCCTTGGTGCAGTCTTTCTGTTCACCTTGCCCAGCGAAGTCGCGGTGCATCAGGCGGTAGTCGCCTGACTTCATAACCTCCATAGGATCATCCGATTTCACGCAGTAATACTGTTCCGGCCGACATTTCACCCAGCAACGTAGTCGTCCAGGCGATGCAATCGATCTACCAAGAACGTGGGGAATCGGCCATCGACATTTGTGATCAAGCGGCTCGGCGTACCTCGTTTGTGGCCACACTGGATAACAACACGGTCAGTCCTTCCGCAATGGTGGGATGGGTAAAGATTGCATCGCGCAGCGCCGTGTACCGCAAATCCGCTAACATTGCAGTCTGAACAATCGACATCGGTTCGCTGGCCTTTACCCCGAACGCGGTAAACCCGAGAATACGATCGCTGTCTGCTTCAATCAGCATCTTCATGAAACCACGTGGTTCAGACAGAGTTCTTGTTCGTAGCACCGCGCCCATCGGCATCTTCGCCACTCGATATTCAAGCCCGCGACTCTTTGCCTGCGATTCGTTCAAACCAACCCGCGCGAGTTCCGGGTCGGTGAAGATACAGAACGGCACCAGCCGACCTTCGGTTGTGCGACTACCACCATTCAGATTGTCACGCACCATG
Source organism: uncultured Acidobacteriota bacterium (assembly GCA_963836945.1). Lineage (GTDB taxonomy): Bacteria > Acidobacteriota > Terriglobia > Terriglobales > Acidobacteriaceae > Sulfotelmatobacter. The sequence continues at coordinate 48,779 of CAWILL010000005.1, read as the reverse complement.
CGAAAATCGTCGAATGCGACGTGCGTGAAATGTGGGCTGCCTGCGCAATCACCCATAGCCCAGATATTCGGGGCGGTGGTTTCCAATCGCTCGTTGACGCGCACATATCCCCTTTCGCCCAACTCCACGCCTGTTTGATCTAGCCCCACGCCGGCAGTGTTCGGTGTTCGCCCGGCAGCAACGAGAACGTCGGTCGCTTCGATAACTGTCCAACCGTTCGCGTTCTGGCAGTCGAGTCGGATCTTCTGCCCTGAGCGACCTTGAACCTTCTGGACTTCCGTTTGCAGCAATACTTCGATTCCTTCGTCGCCGAACAACTCGAGCAACGCGGCTCCCACGTCGCTGTCTTCACGACTGGCGAGTTGCGGCTCTCTCTCGATGACCGTCACGCGCGAGCCGAAGCGTCGAAACGCTTGCGCCAGTTCAAGGCCAACGTAACCGCCTCCCAGGACAACGAGATGTTCGGGTAGCCTGTCCAAATCCAGTGCTTCCACGTGAGTCATCGGTTGCGACGCCACGAGTCCCGGGAGGTCTGGAATGGTGGCGTGAGTTCCTAAATTGAGGAATACACGCTCGCCCGAGATGACCGTTGAGCCCCCACCACTGAGTGAAACCTCGGCCGTTCTGGGACCCACAAAGTGGGCAGAGCCCATGATCAGCTCCGCGCCGCTAGCTTTGTAGCGGTCAAGATGAAGCTGAATCAGATCCTCAACCATCTTTCGTTTGCGGCGCTGGACACTTGCCATATTCACGGAAGGCGATCCTAGTTCCAGCCCAAATTCCTCCGCGCGCCTTACAAAAGAAGCCACCTTGGCACTGTGAATGATGTTCTTGCTGGGAAGGCAAGCGATGTTGGGGCAGGAGCCGCCCACCAGCCTGCGCTCGATGACCGCGGTACGATGTCCCGCCTTCGCCATCGTCCACGCCATATACTTTCCCGCTTCCCCGCTCCCAATGATGAGGACCTCATAGCGCTCTGTCTGAGGCATGACTCTATTCCTTTCGTTGATTCGTCCGTCGTCATCCTTTCATTTCCACATGGAGCATGGACCCGAATAATAGCGTGCGATCACAGTCAAGCCGGATCAGCCGCAACGATCGATCAATGGGGCGTTCGTTGTTCAATCCGCGGTCTGGAACGAGCTGCGGAGAGCCGCTCGTCTGGCCCTCCACCCTCGTGACCAACCGGTTCTTTTACTTCGGCCATCAAAAGTAGGGAATGCCCGGATGGACAATTATCACGTTGCTTGCTACATCCACTCTCGTGGGTGCTGCATATTTTACTCCCCCTCGCCGTCGATTCCGAATCGAGCACCCGAATGGTGAGAGCTTATTTGTTCCGCTTTGAAAGTGTATGGATGTACGCAACCAATGAATCGATCTCGGCCTCTGACAGCTTGTCCTTGAACGCAGGCATATTACCTTTTCCGTTGCTGATGATCTGCTGGAGTTGTGCTTTGGTTTGGCTTTGCACAGGCGCCGACCCGAGGTCGGGTGCGTTCAGGCTTTTTCCCACCGCCGTTGGAGTGCCGTTCTGACTGTGGCATGTAGCGCAATTGCCTTTGAATAACGTCTGTCCCGTTTGGTCCTGGGGCGCCGCTAGAACGGTCCCTTGGAACAAAGAAAAGAGTGCCAACAATGCAAATAAAATCCCACAACAAAGCGTCCTAATAGAGTTCTGCTGGATCGTGTTCATCGCACACCTCTCCACACTTTCAAAGCATTTGATATGCCATACCTCCCTGACGGAACAGGTAGGTAGTTCGCGCTTGCCACGCAGAGCTTTAGGCGGAATGCCGACACCATGTCCCGCGATTGACACGTACCGCTACTGCAACCCTGTGCTCGTCGCGTATTTCGGGCGGGAAAAGCTCGCAGCAGTAACGGTTGCATCCGACACAGCTATCAGGGCTTTGGAGACGGGCTTGCTATATCTCAAATGTTGATGGCTGATCGGACATCCTTTCCCCAGTCATTGTCGGAGGGAAGGAGTATCGCTGGATCATGGATCAGCGAATCATCCGTCCACAAACAGCGATTATGTCGCCGCAAAAAGCACAGGATACAGGAAAATGATGAATCGAATTGATGCAAATACGCAGCTTGGCTTTGTGGGAGTTGGTGCAATGGGCAGTCGTATTGTCCGGCGACTCCTGTCAAGTGGATACAAAGTCGCAGTCTATGATCTTTCTCGCGAAAAAGCTGAGGCCCTGGTTATCGACGGCGCAACCGTTTCGAACAGCCTCGCAGGTCTTGCAAGCACTGCCGAAATCATCTTGTCCTGCCTGACCAACGATGAAGCGGTGCGTAGAGTGTATCTGGGCCCTGACGGACTCCTTTCCCATGCCGCATCCGGCACAGTCGTTCTCGAAATGAGCACGATTCGTCCGCGGACGAGCCGTGAAGTGGCTCGCGAGGCCGCGGATCGTGGCGTGCGCGTACTCGACGTCGCGATCTCCGGCAGCACTCCCGCGGTAGAACAGGGCATGGTCACGCTACTGGGTGGCGGCGACTCAAACATCTTCGCGGCCCTTGAGCCCATCTTTAAGGCAATTGCCAAACAGTACTTCCACCTGGGTGCAAGCGGATCTGGGACAGCCGCAAAGCTGGTCGTCAACGCGCTACTCGGCATCGGTATGCAGGCGATTGCTGAAGCTTGTGCCTTGGGAGAGAAAGAGGGGCTGGATCGCGACCAACTCTTGACGGTCTTGGGCAAGACTGCTGTCGTCGCTCCTGCTCATGCGGGTAAGTTACCCCGTGCGATGCGGAACGATTACAGTCCACAATTCCCCTTGCGGCTGATGAACAAGGATTTCCGCTTGATTCTTGAGGCTGCTTCACAATCGGACCTTACATTACCCGCGACGGAGGCGGCTTTCCAAGTCAATTCCGATGCATTCATTTTCTGGCCCGACCTTGATTTCTCAGTTGTGATCCAGGAGATGGAATCCCGGACACAGAAGTAAGGACGCAGGGATCGAGCAATAAAACTCTCTATTTGCCAGCCGTGCAAGGTGTGCATGATGGTGGAGCGCAAGATAGGCCCGTGCAGCCCTCGAAAGAAATGGATACTGTGGAGAATTACGGATGATCGCTAGTCTAACGGGTACTCACGCCGCATGGGTTCTGGGAGTTGTTCGCATCGTATTGGGAATCATATTTTTTGCCCACGGCGCTCAAAAAATGTTCGGTTGGTACGGCGGACCTGGTCTCGCCAGCAGCATGCGTACGTTCACCGAAGATCTGCGCCTTCCGCCCGCTCTAGCCTTTCTGGTCATCGCCGGAGAATTGTTCAGTGGAGTCGGACTGATTGTCGGCCTGTTCACCAGAATTGCCGCGCTGGTCATCGCGCTTACGATGGTAGGCGCTATTGCAACAGTTCATTTTCGATTCGGCTTGTTCTTGAACTGGTTCGGAACCAAGGAAGGACACGGGATTGAGTATCATCTGCTAACCATCGCGCTGGCTTTGGTAATAGTCGTCGAGGGCGCGGGGAACGTCTCTTTGGATCAGCTTCTTCACGGACACATTTCAGGTTTGGAACAGTCGCAGGAAGCGACCCACCAATAATTAACTAGGTCACCGGGTTGCGAGTGCAATTGTCCAGCCCGTAGTCACTGCGCATACGATGCGACTCCATCCATCTTCTCAGGCTGTCAAGGCCAGGAAGACGAGCACAGTACCCAGTCGACTTTAACCCGGCTTGGGCTCGCATGACAATTGCACAGCCACTCACTGAGAGGGGCCGTAATAGCCACTTCTCGCTTGCACCCGAAGCGCTTGTAGTCCTCGTGGAAGCGCTAATTTCACCTTGATCTTCCTCCACTTCCCGTCGCGTCGAGGCTCCTCGGGGCTGTAGCCAAGGATGTACTGATTGCGTAGCTCGTTTGCAATGTGTTCAGCGACCGCTGGAAGGTGCTTGGGGTTGTCGAGAGCATAGGCGCTGGCACCTGTTAAACTGCTAATCGTCGCGAGCAGTTCCGGGCCGAGTCGTTCTTCCATCGTGCGGAACTCCGTATCGAAAACACCGATTGAATACACGAGTACATCGGCTTCTTTAATTAATGATTTGACCTCTTTTTCGGTATAGCGACTTCGATTGTCGCCGCCGTCTGAGATGATTACCAGCGCCTTCCTTTGGTAGCGTGCGCTTCTCATATGGCTGATGGCCATGACGATCGCGTCTATCAAAGAAGTGCATCCCTTGGGCTTCGTGAAAAACAACTGGCCCTGAATGTCGTCGACGTTGGGCGTAAAGTCCTGGACAAGCGTCGGCCGATCGGCGAAGGTCACCAGAAAGAACTCGTCCTGAGGATTAGAGGCGGTCAACATCGCCACGACCGCATCCCGTGCCCGCTCGATTTTAGTCTCCATACTGCCGCTTACATCCAGTACTATGCCGACCGAAACGGGCACGTCCTCTTTCCAGAAGTGTTTGATTGGCTGTGCGTGCTTGCCCTCATACAGCTGGAAGTTTTCCCGCTCCAGCCCAGTAACGATGCGGTTGGATTCATCCAGGACTGTCACCGGCACTAGTACCAGTTCGACGCTCTTGCGAATGATTGCCGTAACGCCCTGGGCCAGAGCGCCCGGAACCTCGGGTTTGCCGCTCTGCGCCCGGGGCTGAATGTGAACCTCATCGATGGCGCTTTGTGCGCTCAGTATCGACATATTCATTATCACGGCTACCGTAACGAACCCGATGCTGCACAACATTTGTTTACCCGCATGCATGACCCTACCTCACTTCTAGTCGAATCTTCGTGGCACATCCGGCGAAGAACCGAGTGCAAACGGACTTCCACGGCAGTGCTCTTCGATGCTCGGCCGACAGGAAGAAGACTTAGCCCAATGTTCGCTTTGCGGGTGCCGCATTGCTGAAGTGAGCAAGACTCAGTGACCATCAATTGTCGCGAGTCGGCATACTGACGCAACTGGTCACGAGTAAAGGTACCCGCGCCGGCGAACCGCGATAAACAAGCCGGCCCGTCGGAAGGCCGGCTTGCACTGAAGGGCGGAACTACGCGGAGAAACTTAGAACGTAAGCGTTCCCTTAAACTGAATCAGTCGTGGGGAAGAATCTCCACCAAGGAATGATCCCAGGATGCTGGTCGGTGTATTGACCGTGCTGATGATCGAGCCAAAGTTCGAGTTGGAGATATCCCCGACGGGTTGGTCGAAGTTGGGGTGATTGAACAGATTGAAGAACTGAGCTCCAACACCGAACCTTGCCGCTTCCCAGTGCGGGACTCTGAAATTCTTCATTACGGTGAAATCGGTGTCGAAATATTTCGGCCCATAGAATTGATTGCGTCGCTGGGTCCCAAAGCCGGTGCTGGCCGGCGAGAACATCGCGGTTGTGAGACAGGGTTTGGTGACTGCACTGGAACTACAGGACGATGGCGCTCCACCAAGATAGTTAGCGAAGACAAAAGCACCCGTGCCACTCAGGTTTCCGCCATAGTTAAAGGCACTCAGATTGCCGGTTTGGTTTCCGTCCACCACAGTGAATGGCAAGCCGCTGCGCGCGAAGATGGTTCCCGAGAAAACCCATCCAGCCAGGGCAACTTTCGGACCCCTCCAGTACGGCGTATTCCAGACGTAGTTCAAGCTGAAATAGTGCCGAGTGTCGTAGTCAGCGTTGCCGTAGTTATAGCGCCGCAGGTTGAAGGGATCCTGTGGTGACAGCACGCTGATATTGGTCAGTAGCGAGTAGGTCAAGAATCCAGCATTGGACACTTCATCCAAAGCGTGACTCCAAGTGTAATTTGCCTGAACCTGCAGGGAGTTGAATTGGCGTTTCGCGGTCAGGCTCAAACCGTTATAGTTCGAGATTGCCGGGGTGGATACTTCGGTGATGGTTCCGAAGCGAGGATCGGTCGGGGCGAGAGGCAGGTCTCCAAACGTTGTCGGGTCATAGGCGTTGAGTCCCGCATTTTGGCTCGCCTCGTGAACGCCATGATTACCGACGTAGTTGAGTGCGACACTGCTCTTTGATCCCAATGGCTCTTCGATCTGCACATTCCACTCCTCGTACTGCGGAGCGATAATGCGGTGTGCGGCATTGTAGAAGGAGGGTGGCACGAACAGCGGATCTTGCTGCTGGATCTGGGCCAGATTCTGTCCCGCAGTGAATCCCGTTAGAAAGGAGGCATTCGCCCGCGATGCTAGGAGTGCCTGGTTGTTGGCCACACCCGGCGCCAAAGGGCCCGCCCCTGTGACAAACAGATTATTCAGGGGAGCATTGTTCAGGAGGTAATCTGCGATCGTGGCAGGGAACATGTCGGTGAACAGTCCAAAGCCGCCTCGAACCACCGGGCCTTTCGCCGAATTGAATGGCGACCACGCAAACCCGGCACGTGGCTGCCAGCTGACACTGGTGTACTTTCCCAGCGCCTGATGCAGTCCGGTATTGATGACATGATTGTACGGAGTGCTGATTTCATGGGAGATGTTGAGGAAGTCAGTGGCAAGTCGGGCGAAACAGTTGGTCTGGCAGACGGGATTAGAATTGTGATCGCCGCGCAACGCCAGCGTGACCTTCAGGTTTGGACGAATGCTCCACTCGTCTTGCCCGTAAAAACCCAGACCATACACTGCTACCGGTTGCGTGGAGCGGATCGAGAAGTTCTGCGCATAGCTAACTCCCTGTCCGTTATAGAAGCTTGACAGGTCTTCCCCCTGGCTGTACCCGATAGTGCCGATGCCCGGCGAGTAATCCGTCACATCGTTGCGGTGGAAGTTGATCCCCATCTTCAGCGCATGCTTGCCTTTGACCTTCGAGAAGTCGTCGATAATCCCATACTGGGTGACATTGCGACCCTGCGGCCATAGATTCAGATCACGCCCGAGAGAAGAAAAAGCGTTTCCGCTGAAGCCCAGGCGAAAGGGAATCAGTGCGGTTGCTGCGGAAAGGCTATTGGTGGTGAACACCGCGCTGTACCATGAACCCGAAAGAATAAACTGGTTCACCGCAGTGCTACCGAACGAATGCGTTTCTTGTAACTGTCCTTCATATTGTGGCTGTTTGCTGAGTCCGTTGAATACGGGGCTGATGGGATCCGTATAGGTGGCCTGCAATCCGTGATCGGTGCGGAAGTGGATAAAGGCCCGGTCATTATTTCCGAAGTTCTGGTCGACACGCGCCGTCAGGAGCCACTCGTTGGTCTGATTGCCGGCGGTGGATTGGAACTGCAGCGCACACGGAATTGCTGCTGAACCTAATCCAGCGAAAGTACCGCAGCCATCGCCTGCATTGCCGACGGTGCCTGGTGGCAAGACATCTTTGGCCTTCGTTGCTCCTGACGCATTGTTCCAGAGCGAGAACAACTGGTTGTAGAAGGGGATCGAAGCCGGGGATGACTGCAGGTGAGTTAGAGTGGCGGCTTCAAACTGCGGGCTCGGTATGTTGACTTTCGTGCTGGTGGGAAGCAGGACCCGTACCCCTTCCGTATTGATAAAGAAGAAGGTCTTATCCTTGCGAATGGGGCCACCTAAAGATGCTGCCCACTGGTTCGCATTGTCAAAGGGACGCGGTGTGCCGGTCTGGTTGTTGAAGTAGTTGTTGGCATTCATCGTCCGTCCGTTCCACCAGTACAGCGTATTTCCGTGCCATCGGTCGGACCCGGATTTCGTGACGTAATTGACGTTGGCGCCTGCCAAGCCTCCGTACTCACCGGAGTAACCGTTATTGACGACAGTCGCCTGATCGATGTCATTTTGGCCAAGAAGCAGGTTCGTCGCTCCGCTGTTGTTAAGGTTCAGAAACGGATCATTCTCGTTCATACCGTCAACCGTGAAAAGGTTTGAGGTCGCGGGTAATCCGAAGGTAGCGGAGTTGCCGTATCCTCCCTGGGTGTTCATCACCGCGCCCGGAGAGGTCTGGACGATATAGCTCAAGTCATTACCAGGGTTCGGGACCTGCGCAATCTGCTCTGATGAGAACGTTGTGCTCAAGTCGGCGGTTTCGGCCTGTACAACCGCACCATCTCCATTCACCTCGATCGTTTGACTGGTGGCGGCAAGTTGCAATTGAACATTTACGGTAGTCGCTTGCCCGACGGTGATCGCGACGTCCTGTTTGGTCGTCTGTAAGTTAGGCGCGGAAATCGAAAGGGTGTAGAGACCAGGGCTCATCAGCGAAAACCGGTAGCTTCCCTGCGCGTTTGTGGCGTGGGTCTCTGTGGCACTGGTGGCATGGTTCGTCAGGCTGACGTTGGCACCAGAAATTAGAGCACCAGAAGGATCAGTGACTACTCCGGTAATGTCACCTGAAGTCAATGATTGAGATGTCGCGAAAGTTGTGAGAAGGGTTGCGATCAACAAGCTAACGGCAAAGCATCTGCTGAACATAAACGACAAAGCCTCCCGCAAACAAAGTGGTGGTCATCGAACTACCCGCGGCCGCGCCTCAATATGTCTGCGAGGTCTGGCGTTCGATGATCGGCGGTAAATGCAGTTGTCGTTCCAGACAGCTGAGGCTAAGCCTTTATGCGGCAAACGTTCGGTAAAACGGCTCGCGTAACGACTTTTGAGGGAGTCGTATCGCAACTGCGGAGCATCAACAAAATACTTACCACACATTTCGTGTCCGTATGCCGACTCCCGCGTCGGTCAAAGGACATCGCTCGCTGACGTGGATTGATTCCACCGTTCAACACGCGGGATTTGCGAGCATTGGTATGGCACTTTCTTTGCATGAGCATCGAAGGAGAAAATGAATGGCAGACTCAACAGTCTCGCGCGTCTGGTTTGTCACGGGAACCTCAAGCGGCTTTGGGTACCTACTTACAGAAGAAGCCCTAAAGCGTGGTGAACGAGTAATTGCGACAGCGCGAGACGTGTCAAAGTTGTCCAGACTCACGCAGCAATATCCGGACCGCATTCAAACTCTGACGCTCGATGTCGCCAACCCGCAAGAAATCGTATCGGTTGCTGAGCGCGGGATTGCCGCCTTCGGCCACGTAGACGTTCTCGTCAATAACGCCGGCTACGGAGTGAACGGCGCTATCGAGGAAGTGTCGGAAGATGAATTCGAACGGATTTTCCAAACTAACATTTATGGACTCATTCGAGTCACCCGCGCCTTCCTGCCTCACCTTCGCCGGCGCCGTAGCGGACATATTTTCAACTTGTCTTCGATCGGCGGACTGATCGGCTCAGCGGGCTGGGGTTTCTACAACACGACCAAGTTCGCCGTCGAAGGATTCAGCGAGGCTTTGGCGGAAGAAATGAAGCCGCTCGGCGTTCGTGTCACGGTGGTCGAACCGGGCCCCTTTCGAACCGACTTTCTGGGACGATCTGGCAAACTTGCCAAGCGGGAATTAATTGAGTATGCAGCAACGGCAGGCAAGGCCCGCGAATACTTGAAAACGCAGTCCGGAAGACAACCGGGTGACCCACAGAAAGCGGTCGAGGCAATTATAGCCGCCGCGAATTCTCCCAAACCGCCCTTGCATCTGATTCTCGGTCGCATCGCACTGACCCGCTTTCGCCACAAGCTTTCGGACTGGCAGCAGGAAATTGCCGAGTGGGAGAGCCTCACCATCGGTGCCGACTTCCCAGAAAGCAAGAGCAGAGCCGCAGACTAGCAGAGATGCACTGAAGAGAGGCTTTCCCCGCAGCACTGGTGGTAGCGACACGATTCGGCATCGGCTTTAGTAAACGAGTATGAGCACGAGAAGAGACTTTCTCAATCTCGTCGTCAAGGGATCAGCCATGACTGCAGCCGCGGCGGTTCTCCCCGGGAACCCATACGCGCTGCTCAATCCAGACGATGGTAGGAACACGAACATGAACGATAACGCGATCAGAAGTGTCCACTACAAGCCACCCTTTAAATTCGGCTTAGGAGGAGTCCCGCTGGGAAACGAATTTGCAGTTGTAACCGATAAGGATGCCTATGCGATCCTGGAAGCGGCCTGGACTGCAGGGATTCGCTACTATGACGTTTCTCCCTGGTATGGTCTGGGTCTTGCCGAGCGCAGGTTTGGCAGCTTCCTTCACAACAAGAACAGAAGTGAATATGTAATCTCATCCAAAGTAGGCAAACTCTTAAAAGCGTCGAGGACAGCCAAGGGCCGCGAGCTGTTCCCTTTCTCGCCCTCCCCCAACGACGTAGTTTTCGATTACACGGCATCCGGCGTGAGGCGTTCGGTCGAGGATAGCCTGCAAAGACTCGGCGTTGATAGCCTCGACATTGTCTTTGTCCATGATCTTTCTTCGGACAACAAGCTGTTGCCGACGAGCTGGCAAGAGCAATTCGATATCGCTGTGAAAGGTGCCTTCCCCGAACTGACGCGCATGCGGAAAGAGGGATTGATCAAAGGCTGGGGAATTGGCGTCAATACGCCTGAACCGATTTTGCGACTATTCAGCGAAGCCGATCCAGACGTCTGTTTGATGGCCTCGCAGTATTCGTTGATCGATCACAAGAATGCCCTAAACCAGCTTTTTCCAGCGGTCCAACAAAAGAACGCCTCACTGGTAATTGGCTCCTCCCTGAACGCCGGCTTCATCTCGGGGAGTCCTCGCTACAATTACGGGAAAGAGTCCTATAAGATTCCCATCGAATTCCTGGAAAAGCGAAAAAGACTGCGCGAGGCGGCGGCGAATTATGGAGTAGACCTGCGGACAGCAGCTCTGCAGTTCTCTGCGGCACCCGATGTGGCTGCGGCATTAGTGGTCGGGGCCAGCAGTGAGCAACAGATTCTCGCAGACTACACATCGATGCAAACCAAGATTCCGGCTGAATTCTGGGCTGAGTTGAAAGCTGAGAAGCTGATAGAGGAAAATGCACCGACACCTGCCTGAGGCGCACAAGCACGTTTGAAGTGTGCGGACTCATTCTGCTGCCGAGGCTGAGTTCCTGCTGTGGATGTCAGCCCTCAGAGCTGCATTACTACGGATCACGTGTTTTTAGCCAAGCCACTGCGGATTGGCGTACGTGCCGTCAAACTGGTGGCTCGTCTTGTAGAGTTCGAACTGGCCTGCCTCACCAGGCTTCGCTGTCTTCGCCAGGAGAGCCGCAACTTGAGAATGGTCCATTGGCTGAAAACTACGGGCAGCCTGGAGGGCTTGCTGAAGGATTGGGATCGAGTCGCACCCGGTGATAACGACACTAGTGGGAAGATTCATCGAGTAATGTAAGCACTCGATCGGCGTCACAGCCTTGCTCTCAAGGATGACGTGGTCGCCCATCGATTTCATGCCAAGAACTGCAATGCCATCCTCGGTCAACACGGGAAGTACCTTCTTTTCGAAACTGTTGAAGTGTGCGTCCATCACATTCAAAGGCATTTGAACGGCGTCGAACTTGAAGCCATGCTTCGAAGCCGTAGCCAGCATCTTCAAATGGATGTCTGGACTTTTGTGTCCAGTGAACCCGATAAAGCGGACCTTGCCTGCCTTTTTGGCTTCAAGTACGGCCTCCATCCCACCGCCTTCGGCAAACACTCGATCTGGATCGGAGTCGCGAATCACTTCATGAAACTGCAGCAAGTCAATACGATCGGTTCGCAACCTGCGCAATGATTCGTTGAGTTGAGCAGCAGCGGCAGTTTTGGTTCGACCATCGATCTTGGTCATCAAAAAGGCTTTCTGGCGATAACCTTCGAGCAGGGCTTTGCCCATGCGAATTTCACTCTCTCCGCCGTTGTAGTCCCAGCAGTTATCGAGGAAATTGATCCCTTCATCAATCCCGCTACGAATAATTCGAATGCTCTCTTCCGAATCACTCTGCTTGCCCAGATGGTATCCGCCGAGCCCGATCACTGAGACTTTTTCACCGGTTCGGCCCAGTGTTCGATACGGGATCCCGTTACGCTCTTCTGCGGAGCCGTTTGAGGTTCCGGCCATCAGGAGGGATGCAGCAGCCATGCCGACAAACTCTCTCCGGGTGAAAGCAGAATCTCGGCTAGCACGTATTCCCTCTTGCAAATGCGGCTGATGGAAACCATCGGAGCCTGATTGTTTGAAATTAGCATCATCGAGAGTCATTAAGATCCTCCTGCGCTGGCGCACTCTTGACTTTATGCGAACTGGCTGTTGCTCGACAGTGGCAAATCACGGACGCGCTTGCCCGTGGCAGCGAAAATCGCATTGCAAAATGCCGCAACAAACGGGGGAACGCCGGGCTCGCCCACTCCAGCCGGCGGCGCCGAGCTCTCGGCTATGTAAACGTTCGTCTGAGCTGGTACTTCATTGATTCGTGCAACGGGATAGTCGCTGAAATTGGATTGTTGGATCATGCCGTTCTTGGCAGTGATCTCGCCGCTGCGCACGATGCTCGTTCCGAACACTGCCGCTCCTTCAAATTGTGCTCGCGTTGCTTCCGGATTGACGACCAGCCCTGCATCAATCGCCGTGTCGACCCGTGGTATACGGATCTCTCCCTTATCACTCACTTCCACTTCAACGACCGTCGCCACATACGTCAAGAAACTGCGATGGGCAGCAAATCCAAAACCGTGGCCTTTGACGCTCTTTTTATTGGCCCAGCCGGATTTATCCGCCACGATTTCGATGACGTTCCGCAAGCGGCCGGTTTCCCAGGGATACGTTTTGTAATCCGCACCGTAGTTCGGATATTCGACGTTGGTGAAGTCCAACGTACGAGGCGGACCAATAAGATCGAGCATATACCCCACGGGATCACGTTTGGCGCGATAGGCCAGTTCATCGGTAAAACACTGAATCGCGAATGCATGATAGATATTGGCCACGGACCGCAACCAGCCGATCCTGACATGAGCTTGCGCCGGGCCGTTCTCGATGCGAATGTTGGGAAGATCGTAAGGAAGGTCCGTCCAACCCTGAGCCAGGTGTGGCGGATCTCCATAGACAGCGTTCACATCGAAAATGGACGTGATTGGTGGAAAGACCGACCTCTGTAACCACGCCGTCGGCTTTCCTTTTTCATCGACTGCAGCCCTCATGTACATCGCGGCCACCGCATTGTAATAATCGAATTTAACATCGTCCTCGCGGGTCCAGACAACCTTTACAGGGCGGCCCAGCTTCTTGGATAGGACCGCGGCCTCCGCAACGTAGTCAGGCTTCGATTTCCTTCCAAACCCGCCACCCAGTAATGTAACGTGACAAGTCACGTTCTCGACTGGTATGCCAAGTTCCGACGCCACAATTGCCTGCGCGGCCTGAGGATTCTGGGTCGGCGCCCATGCTGTGATTCTACCGTCCTTGAATTCCGCCAGCGCCACCATCGGTTCCATTGGTGCATGCGCCAGAAGTGGAACGTAGTAATCGGCTTCAAATACATGATTGCCCGCGGGAAACTCCTTGTCCGAGTCGCCCACGCTGCGGATCAGCTTACCTGGCTTGTGCGCAGTCTCAATAAGCGTTTTCTTGTATTCGACTGAGTCGTAGGATTCATTCGTGCCGTTGTCCCAAGTTATTTTCAGCTTTTTGCGTCCTTGGAATGCAGCCCAGGTGTTATCGGCAATGACAGCGACGCCGCCCAAAGGTTGGAATGCAGTGGGAGGCTTGAAGGGATCGATCCTGATGGTCTGGTGTACTCCCGCAACTTTGAGCGCCTCCTGATCGTCAAGTGTTGCTATCTTCCCGCCGAATACGGGAGGATGTTCAACCGATGCGAAAACCATGCCATCGACGCGTGCATCCATTCCATACATCGCCTTGCCGGTGCACAGGAGCGCCAGGTCCACGCTGGTCATTCCCTTCCCGATGTACCGCCACTCCGAAGGCTGCTTCAGCTGGAGCTGTTCTTTCTTTGGCACGCTAAAGCGCGCCGCCGCAGAGGCCAGTTCACCGTAACCTACACGCCGGCCCGTCGCCTTATGAAGTATCGTATGCATCTCTGTGGAGCATTCCGACACAGGGACGTTCCACTTCTGCGCCGCAGCCCGGATCAGCATCCATCGCGCTGCCCCACCACACTCGCGCATGGTTTCATAGAATCGTCTTACCGATTGCGACCCATCTGTGTTTTGGTCTCCGTCTCGCTTATCGCCAATCGCCTGGTCGATCTTCACCCGCTTCCAGTCGGCGTCAAGTTCGTCCGCAACTACCAGCGGCAGAGATGTCCGGATAACAGTGCCCATCTCCGAACGGTGAGCAACGATAAAGACGGTCCCATCCTGCTGAATGCCGACAAAGACATTGGGGTGGAGCGTGGCGCGGTCCGCATCGGTTTGAGCGCCTGCCTCATGCTGAGGGACCAGTATCGGCGGAAGATATCGAACGGCCAGGATCAGTGCTCCTGCCCCAAACACTCCTTGGAGGAACCGACGCCGGCTTACATTCTCGATTGGGCTCATGCGATTTTCTCTGCGGCAAGCTTGATCGCTCTACGAATGCGTTGGTAAGTGCCGCAGCGGCAGATGTTGCCCGCCATCGCGTCATCTATTTGCTGATCTGATGGGTGCGGATTGTTTTTTAGCAGCGAAACCGCCTGCATGATCTGCCCGGACTGACAATATCCGCACTGCGGAACGTTGACCTGCATCCAGGCCTCTTGAACGGGATGGAGCCCATTTGCCCCAAGGTTTTCGATCGTGCGAATCTCGGTGCCGGCGGCGGCGCTCATGGGCGTGACACATGACCGAATCGCCTCGCCGTTCTTATGGACGGTGCAGGCCCCACATAGCGCGATCCCGCAGCCAAACTTCGTGCCAGTCAGCCCCAGGATGTCACGCAGGTACCAGAGCAGGGGCATGTCGGGATCGCCATCGAAAATGCGATCCATTCCATTTACTTTGAGATTTACCATTCGGTCCCCTCTATCGATCTAGCAGCATTCTGCGTGCCAAGCTACCGAGGAGGGATAGGACACAATCCGCTGCTGGAATTCGTTGCGCTCAAGGTGAAAAAACGATTTCCTCTTCAAAGTGTCCGTATTTCGACACGAGTGTTGAATCGCAGTCAGGTGCGCCGATGCACGCAATTTCTTTCTGCCCAGGCCGGCCCCCGCAAAGTGGTGAGCAAGTTGCTACTGCTCCAGTAAACATAGTCAACGAGGACCATCGAATCATGAACAGCAAACACATTTCTGCCAGGTTGGCTGGCGAGGTAACACTCGGCGGCGAACTTTCCGTATATCGTCTCGGCTTTGGAGCCATGCGCCTCACAGGCGAAGGAATCTGGGGTCCGGCAAAGGATCGCAAAGGAGCGCTTGCGGTTCTGCGCCGTGCTGTCGAACTCGACGTCAATTTCATCGATACTGCGGATTCGTACGGACCCTTTGTCAGTGAGGAACTGATTGCCGAAGCGCTGTATCCCTACCCGCGCGGCTTGGTGATCGCTACCAAAGGCGGGTGGAATCGGCCAGGTCCCAATCAATGGACCCACGATGCCACTCCCTCTCACCTTCGGAAAGCTGTCGAGGGCAGCCTCAAGAGATTGCGACTGGACCGCATCGATGTTTATCAGTTGCATGTTCCCGATCCTGTCGTGTCCTTCGATACTTCGGTGGAAACACTGGCTGAGCTACGAACCGAAGGGAAGATTCGATTCGTTGCATTGTCGAACGTTACTCAAGAACATATCGAGCGCGCTCGCAAAATTGTCCCGATCGTCTCCGTCCAGAACCGCTATAGCTTTGCCGACCGTGAATGGGATTATGTCGTCGACTATTGTCAGGGGAACGGTCTCGCCTATATTCCCTGGTTCCCACTCGGAGCCGGCAAGGTTGCGGGAGCAGTACTGAACCGAATTGCGAAAGCGCACAGTGCAAGCGCTACACAGATCGCGCTGGCCTGGCTGCTGCAGCGATCCCCGATCATGTTGCCGATCCCCGGGACTTCTTCAATTGAGCATTTGGAACAGAATGTTTCAGCGGCATCACTGCGTTTGACCAACGGAGAATTCGAAGAGTTGTCGGAGGTCGCCGAATTGGTTGAGTCCCGCTGACTCCGGCCTGCAGGTCGTCGGTCTAATCGACGCATAAGGTCGAATAGCGCGGCACTAATGCTTTACGAACATTTACTGATATTTACACCTAAGGATCTTCCCCTGTTGCACCTTAAGTCAGTTGATCAGCATCTACTGACAATAGCACACAGTTTCTAAGGTGACTGAGTCATCGTCATCGCTTGCGATACGTGTCTCGTCCCGTTACAAAGGAGGACTAACAAAGAATGAAACAAATAAAGTATACAACCCTTTTATTTATTCTCGCTTTCATGTCATCGACGGGGGCATTTGCAAAAGACAGCAATCGGCATTCGGTGGAGATTCCGGATTCTGTACAAGTCGGGGGCACCCAGCTGAAACCGGGCAAGTACGACGTTAAGTGGCAAGGGACCGGCCCGGAGATACAGGTGAGCTTCGTGCACGATGGAAAAATTGTCGCCACCGTGCCGGGAACATTGAAGACGAATGACCCCAATGTGACTGAAGACGACATCGTGACTGATACAACTAGCGCCAATGCGAGAAGGCTCAAACAGATCGACTTCAGTCGTAACAAGGAATCGTTGGTCTTTGAGCAGAGCGGCATGTAGCGCAGGTCCTGAGTCGTCGACGCTCCAACTTTCGACTTCTCAGGCGATGGCCCGGCCCTCTAATCCAGGGCCGGGCCTTTTTAGACAGGAACTGCCTTTAGGAACCGTATGCTGCGGCTGGTTCGGGCGTGATTCTTATTCTACGATTCCCTTCCCGGTACGGCTGTGCGACCCAAAAGGAGATTATCCGTGGGCTCGAAATCATTTGCTGTGAATCAACTATCGGAGACCGCGTACGCCTCGGTGCGGGTCCCAGATAACGCCTCGGACAATGAACTCATTCGTACGAACGATATGAAGCTTGAAGCATTCGCCATGAGGTTTGCCTGGGCATTCGTATCCATTGTCGTTCTGCTGGTGATAGTGAGCCTTCTCCTGGTGGTCGCTGGCTACGCTGGTTCGAGGCTTGCTCTACACTAACGACCAGCAAGGCGATTCCGGTCGCCTTCAAGGAAGGTGCATACGCCGTGGACGTGTGGGAACATCTAGAATTTGTGTGCAGTCTACGCTTTCTGCACTTGGCGTTTTAGCACGCGTACCAGCGTTCGGTCGAGATCTGCCTTCGCCTTTTGGTACTCGACTTGGGAGATTTGACCCTTCTTGTGCTCAATTTCAATCTGAAAAAGTTCCTCCCGGATTCCTTCCATCAGCCCAGTACTGCTAGGCGCCATGCTCCGCTTCTCGCCTGACTCATCGCTGCCTTCTGTTTGTGTGGCAGGCGTCAAGGAAGAGTTCACCCTCGGATTCTTTAGAGCATGGTTGGTAGACTGTTGCCGCCTTGCTATGTAGACGCCGCCGATGATCAGAAGTGCGGCAAACCCACCCAGAATCCACCACCGATATTTTTGCAGCGGATCGGGAGCATCGATTGGCGGGCCCAACCCTCCGCCGGGACGGTTGTTGGAAGGCGCAGCGGTAGCGCCGCCAGCGGAGCTTTCTTCACGTTGGCCCGAGCGTTGAGTACCGCTCTGCCCGCCGACTTCGAGCGTGCCTTCGCCGGAAATGTTAAAAGCGAGATTTTGTCGATCCGTCGTGTTGGAAGCCACTTGCACAGTAGCATCGGGTGCGTTTGGAAAGTGAATCAATTTGAAGCCGGCTGAACTAGCGGCTGCCTTGAACTGCACGGAGTTCGGCAGCATGACCAAGAAATGCTCCAAGGGGTAAATCGACTTTGGATCAATATCTGCGCTACCACGGTATGGAAGTTGGTACGTCACTTCGAAACGCGTCACGCCCGGCCGTAATGGAAAGCTGAACGAATAGCGATTCTTCTCTTCTTCAAGAACAGGCGCCGACTTCAGAGCGATGCCGGCTTCGGTGATCGCTGTGCCGGAATTCTCAATGACACGCGCACCGTCGGGAATATAGAACTCAAGGTTGCGGTCACTCATCTGGGCGCGCGGCGGATTGGAGGCGTTCCGTACTCCGAAGTCTCTGGTGACGGTAACCTGGTCTCTCGTCGCCTGGATGCGCATTATGTCGGCAACTACTGCGATTCCTCCGACTCTCTTGGCGACGTCGTACACTGCGACGGCTACCGACGTTGCTCCTGGAGGGGCCATGCGGTTATAGGTGACGCCCTCATGGATAGCGCGAATCAGGTGCGGGGCCTGGGCATCCTCGAGTTTGAAGCTGAACCGGCCCGTGGCGTCTGTCTTGGTCCGGCCCGACTCGGCCATTCCCTGCCCTAGACTAAACACGATGACTTCGTCTCCAACAGATGGCTTGCCAGTAGTGGAATTTTTCACCAAACCGGTGAGGGTCTGGGCAGCGGCGACACAGGTTAGAAGGAGGACGATGAGTGCGACGTGGATACTCGCGCGTCCTTTGCGCGCGCTGCCTCCGCGCCCTTTTGGCCGGTTGGCATGCTCGATCGGAATGATCTGCAGTAGATTTTTCACAACTTGGTTTCCTTTCAGGTCGCAGAGCAACAAGACTTCTCGTTTGAGTTTTGAAAAGTTCATTGTTAGGATGTCCAAACCGATTTCGCTCACTATTTTTTCGCACTCATCCAGTTGGCCGGCCGAGTAGTGAACTGGTTCATTGCGCTAGTTGCCGGATCAGAAATACCGGTGGCCTGCTCCGACGACACCTTGTAGTAATAGGTTGTCCCGGGCTCCAGATCCTGGATGCGCACGCGAAACACCATTTCACTGTGACTTGAGTTGATTCTGGTCGGAGATTTTGCTGTGAACTCAAGACGATTGGGATCTTTGCCGTAGCGAACGATAGCGTAGTGCAAGATCGTGCCGCCCGGATTGGGTGTGGTCCAACCTATAAAAGCTAACGTGTCACTGACGGATTCGATCGTCGGGCTTGCGCTGTTCTGTGCCGCGCCCGAATTTTGGCGTGCGTACGCGGAGCGAGGTCCTACAACCAGTGAACCCATGACGGAGACGATGAGCACGATGGTGAGTAGTCGCAGCATTGCTGTTGTCATATCTAAGCTCCCATAGAGATGCTGGCAAAACGCAGATCGTTCAGTGAACAGACTATGAAAGTGGTGGAGTGAACCTCAAGACACGTGGTCCACTCCACTAGGAAGAAACGAAGCGTTGTTACGGCTTATAGCCGTCGACGAGAGTATTCAGGAAAGCGACAATGTCGTTTTCTTCCTCATCAGACAGGCCCAGCTTGCCGATCGTGGTGTTTTCGTTGTTAGGATCTTCCGGCATCGGCCAACAGGTCACCTTTTCAACGGTTCCTTTCGGACAATTGCCCGACAGCACGGGAAATGGATAGACATCACGGGTGTTGTAGAAGTGGACTACCTCTTTCAAGCTCGTGAGATAGCCGTTGTGCATATAGGCTTTCACGAACCCAGGGTAGGGCACCATCGCCGCGTTTCGTGCCGTCGAAGTCTGGAACTTCCCTTCAAATTGCGGCAACTGTACTCCCCAGCTCAAATTCGGCGGGGCTCCATAATAACCGTCGAGGAATAGTCCCATTCCCTCGTCGGTGAAACCGAAGCCGAGCGGGTTGGCGGTAAATCCCCATTGGTCGGGAGTGTCCTCCGAATACCAGGGGAGCGTTACATTCTTGGGAAGACCGATGTTGTTGTAGGTCGTGTCGGTAAATAGAGGCTGAACGCTCGCCGCCTGGCCGGTGTCGCTTCCACCCTTCTGAGTACTCGACCTTCCGTCAAGATGGCAGGTGTTGCAACTTCCTTTGCCGCGGAACAACTCATACCCGTTCATTTCCTGTGTGGTCAGGGTTGCCTTGCCGGCTAGAAAGTAATCGAACTTCGAAGTAAACGGGCTGACGCTGTCAGAACCCTCGTAAGCGGCAATCGCCTGCGCGAATTCGTCGAAGTCTTTGTTAGCGAGTGTACGGTCGCTCGGGCTGAGTTGAAGCGGTGTTGGGTTTCCTCCAAGGACAGCAGCGCCTGCTGGTGTGCTGCATATCTGCTGGACGTCGGCAGGCCAGGCAAGTTCCAGCGAGCCGGCGCCGAAGACCTGCTCAAAGAAGAACTTGTAGTTGCTCAGGGAGAGCTTCCACACGACGCAAGCGGAATCTGGATTGGCCATTTCCTGGGTATCCAATGGCGGGCCCTGCGCTTGGTTAGCTGCGGAATTCTGCAGCTTGTATCCTGTCGCCCGGCCATCCCAGAAGTTGCCACCGTAGAAATCTGCTTGGCTTTGGTTGTAATGCAGAGGGGGGAAGTAACTTGCGTACACGTAGCTCTGTGGGTTCCGCTTCGCAATTCGGTTGTTAGGATATGCTCCGTGTACGGTGATAGGAACTGACCCCGGGTTCGATCCACCTGTGAAAACGCTCAAGATCGATGCTCCATTTCCGTAACCCGCAGCCGGGTCATGGCAATAGCTGCAGGCGAGGTTTTTGTTTACCGACAACTTAGGGTCGAAGATCTCGAGCTTGCCGAGAGTTTCGACTTGATGGTATGGATCCAGTTTCCCTGACTTCGCCGCGGCGAGAGCCTGAGCCTCGAGCATGGCTTCCTCAGCTCGAATTCTCTTGAAGTCTGGATCGTTCGCAATGACGCATTGAAGGTTAAGTCTTTCGCCGCTCAATATGCATTGCTGATCGGCCGGCGGAATCTGATAGCCCGCCGGGAGTTGAAAATCGAGTGGGGGTGGGGGGTGGGGAGTACCCTGTGCAGATGCGCCGGGAACTACCATTAGCATAGCGAGCGCAGTTATACCCGCCAGTGAGAGCAACGAAAAACCTTCTGAACACTTCATACAGCTCGGTTCCTCCTTACTGCTACTTCGTGTTCGCGGTGTTTTGCGGTGATCCCCTCCGTGCATGCCAAATACCACTGTGTTCCAGCAACGGTTTTCTCGGCGGGCACTTGAAGCGCGAGCTGTTGATGAACACATAAGTCCCGAGTCCTGATGTCTGAAGCATGAGTTGACCACCTAAAGTCCTAACAATTGCGATCGCGCTACGTTGATGAGATAGCCGCTGATGGCTCACAGAACTGTGCAGGCGGGGACGACATTTAAAGGTTCGATCCGCCGATTCAGCGTGGATTTGCCAGGCATTCCGTGATGCCTGCCCCAATGACAGCTAAGAACATCCCCATAACGGTGACGATTGCCGCCCAGCCAATGACCTGGATTGTTGCGATAGCGCGGTTTGAGATTCTCGTACGCATTGGCCGACTCTTAGGCGGAAGCACTTTCGAGACCATCTGGAGTTACCTCTATTGACCCCTGGTCGTGCAGGTACCATGAGCCCGGCATGCCCCCCTGTCGACAGGTGTGTCGAAATAAGGACGGGATTGACGCTGTCATGCCGGGTCGGTCAACTCCTTTGGGACGCAATATCGAAAGATGCAACACAAAATAATGAAGTAATCATGTTGCTCGGTGTCACCATTCGACACGATCCACACTGTCAGTTCTCCCAGCAATCTGAGGACTTCCAGCCTTGCGAAAGGGCATGCCAATTGCGTTGACACCTATCGTCTCCCGATCACGGGAAAACTCAGGTGATGAGGGCGTTGAAATTCATTGCCGCGTTGGCAGCTGCAGCCCTGCTTATTGGACTGGTGGGAACCGCGCATCGGATTGCGATTGAACCGAAAGCAAAAGAATTGTCAATGTCGTTGAATGTAGAACCTCGGCAAGTCTTGATGCGCGCTTGTGGAGACTGCCACTCCAATCACACTGACTGGCCTTGGTACAGCCACATTCCACTAGTCTCCTCGTGGATTGCGCAACACGTGCGCGCAGGCCGGGAGAGGTTCGATTTCTCGGAATGGGACAACTATTCGCAATGGCAAGGGCAAGACAAATTGGAATCCATTTGCGGACTTATATCTACGGGTAGGATGCCGCCATGGCAGTACACCACGATGCATCCAGAGGCGAGACTCACCGAGAAGGATAAGAATGAAGTTTGTGCCTGGGTAAAGGAAGCTACTGCTGAAAGGCAGCCCGCAAGACTAGAATCGACTCAATAATTCCCACTTATACCATCCGACGGATTGCTTATTGGAGTTGGAAGCATATTTGCTGATTTAAAAATAGCACGACTCGAGAAGCGGTCGCGAGAGGAGTTGCAAGACTTGGATCTATTCTCTGTTCTCACGACCGCTTCTCCCCTTTGTTTTCGACGAGCAGTTTCTCCGAGGCGAATGCCGGTCTTCCAAACGAACATCGGCGAAGTGGAATGAAGCAATGAAGAAGACTCTCTCGTATTCTCTCGTCGCACTCACCACAATCTGCGCGGGCGTTTCTTTGATGCGAGCCGGCAGCCGGTTCAATGCGGGCGCACGATTGGAAAGCCAAGCATGCCCAAGTAACGACAGCGGCCTGAAGCTACCCGCCGGCTTTTGCGCAACGGTGTTCGCCGACAATATTGGTCACGCGCGTCACATGGTAGCCGCGCCCAACGGAGTTCTTTACGTCAATACCTGGTCCGGAAGGTACTATGGCAACGACACTCCGCATGCTGGCGGCTTTCTCGTGGCCCTGCAAGACAAGGATGGCTCGGGAAAGGCCGATGTCATCGAGCGCTTTGGCGAAACTATTCAGACGGGTGGGCACGGCGGCACCGGGATCGGCTTGTATCGGGGCGCGATCTATGCCGAGATCAATGATCGAATCGCGCGATATTCGTTGTCGACCAGCTCTGTCGCACCCAGCGGCCCTTCCGATACTGTAATCTCGGGATTGCCTCTGGGCGGCGATCATCCGATGCACCCATTCATCATCGGGCCCGATGGCACGATGTATGTGGACGTCGCCAGTGCGACCAATTCCTGCCAGAGCCAGAACCGAACGCCTGCATCGCCGGGCCTGAAACCATGCACTGAGCTTGAGACGCGCGGCGGCATCTGGCGTTATGACGCGAAAAAGACAAACCAAACCTTTTCCACTGCTGAACGCTACGCTACCGGAATCCGCAATGCGGAAGGTTTTGCTTTCATCGAAGACGGACATCTCCTGGTGACGCAACATGGGCGCGACCAGCTGCGCGCGAATTGGCCGCGTCTGTATAAGCCTGAGGAGGAGGCGACTCTGCCGTCAGAAGAGCTACTACTTTTGAAGGCGAACGGCGACTATGGATGGCCCGAGTGCTATCACGACGCTTTTCAGCAACGGATGGTCCTGGCTCCGGAATACGGAGGCGACGGCGGGAAGGCCATCGGCCCTTGCGCGGATAAAATTGCTCCCATTGCGGTATTCCCTGCTCATTGGGCTCCGAATGCCATGGTGCGCTATGACAAGGAACAACTTCCGGCGCATTACAAGAATGGTGTTTTCATCGCGTTCCACGGATCATGGGACCGTGCGCCGTATGCACAAGGTGGTTACAACGTGGTCTTTCAGCCGTTGAACGGAGACCGCCCATCCGGTCAATGCGAGATCTTCGCCGATGGTTTCGCAGGAGCGACAGAGTCGCCGGGTCAAGCCGAGCATCGTCCCAGCGGACTGGCCGTCGGTCCAGATGGTTCGCTCTATGTTTCCGACGACATTCGCGGACGAATCTACAGAATTGACTATCGCGGCGGTGCGGACTTCAACGCTGCTAGTGTGACGCCGTGCCCGAGCGCGGCGTCTCCGGCTGGCAACGTCGCCGTGAGTGCTGCCCAACCTCCGGAGGGCACGCACCCGAATGCTGGTGCGCCCGATGCGCGCAGCCTTCCAATTCCTGAAGGCGCAACGCGAGGAATGGTCCAGCTTGGTGAAAGCGTTTTTCGCGGACAAGTGGGCGGCGGCGCATGCACAGGTTGTCATGGTGACAGCGGGCAGGGCACGCCCTTGGGTCCGCCCTTAACAAACACGAAATGGTTGTGGAGCGACGGCAGTTATGGTGGCATCAGAAAAACAATCGTTGATGGCGTTTCGCAGCCAAAAAAATATCGCAGTCCGATGCCACCGATGGGCGGCGCACAGCTCACGCCCGACCAGGCATCAGCGGTCGCGGCATACGTCTGGAGTTTGAGCCACCAGGAGAGGTCCAGGTGAGATTGTTGCCAGTTCCGGCAAGGCTGCGCGTCTATGCCAGTTCGGATGCCTCGCATAATGAATCCATCAGGAACTGGTGCCGCACCAGGGTTTCAAACCGGTGTAGTCGCGGCAACAAAAATGCAGGACCGAACCAGAGGCCTAAGAATGGATTGGGCACAACATGGAGTCAAGATCGTACATTCGGATGAACTGGACTTGAATACGCCACAGACGTCGGGCATGACACGGGCTGCTGCAATTACCCACGCGAGAGCCGGGGCAAGCAAGTTGTGGGCCGGCACAATGGTGGTTCAACCGGATGCCAAGACCGGACCGCATCACCATGGAGAACTGGAGACCGTGCTTTACGTGGTTAAGGGCCGAATTCGAATGAGATGGGGCGATCAACTGGAACTGAGCGAGGAAGCCAGGCCGGGCGACTTTATTTACGTTCCACCATACGTGCCGCACCAGGAGATCAACGCCAGCCCAGATGAGAGCTGTGAAGCTGTGGTCGTGAGGAACGGGCAGGATCCGATTGTGGTCAATCTAGATGTACACACCCCAGAGCCGGCCAGCGCAGGGCATCGCGGGATGCCGTTTCACCCTGATCGCTGAACGTTCGTACTGTGAATGGAAATGACGGCCAACATCGGGTGAACCAGGACATCGAGGGTATCTCGGTGTTACGCGGCCGAAGGGGAGGACGCCGCCACGTCGGTGGGCAGTGTGAACTGAAATGTCGCGCCCCGTTCCGCATTGGCGCAGGCCCACAAACGGCCTCCGTGACACTCAATAATCCTTCGACTGATGGACAGTCCCATGCCGGTCCCCTGCACTTTGGTCGTGAAGAAGGCATCGAAGATGCGATCGACTTCTGCCATAGGAAGGCCGATGCCTGAATCACTCACCGAAACGAGCAGTTGAGCATCGGCGGTCCTCTTCGAAGTGATAGTCAGTTCACCCTTCGCATCATTCATTGCCTCGATGCCATTGAGGATCAGGTTCATTAAGACCTGCTGCAGCTGTACGCGATCCGCTGTGATCAGCGGAAGCTCTGAGTCGAGCTCGGTGCGGATTGAAATGGAACTCCGATCCGCCTTGTCGCGCAGCAGAACAATCATTTCTCGAATGATTTCGTTCACATCAAGCTGCTCCCGGTCTGATGTGTCTCGTCTGTAAAGCGAGCGAACTCGGTCGATAACCTCAGCGGCGCGAGTTGCATCATTGGCCATTCGTAATGCAGCCTCGCAACCCTCAGCGACATCAGGCGTATCGCGCCGTAGCCAGCGCACGCAGGTTTTGGCGTTCGTTAGCGCCGCGGCGATTGGCTGCTTGAGCTCATGAGCCAGTGAGGCGGCCAATTCCCCCATCGTGCTCACACGGTTGACGTGTGCGAGATCGGCCTGCGCCCGGCGCAGAGCCTCTTCCGCCCGCTTGCGTTCTGTGATGTCCATCGAACTGCCTACGAATTCCACGAAATCGCCGGCGGCGTTGAAGACCGGATGGCCGACCGCGTGGACGTACTTGACCGTCCCGTCCGGAAGTTGGACTCGGAATTCAACTTGGTACTCGGACTTTTCGCGGATTGCTCGATCGAGGGTCCGTTGCCACTTGGCTCGGTCATCCGGATGAATACGGCCCAGTAGTTGTTCCCAAGCCGGCATGCCCACTTCTGGATCGAAGTCGTATATGCGATACCATTCCTCGGACAAATGCAAGGCAGCGTCTCCGGCCGATCGCCAGGCCCAACTGCCCGTTTGGCTGAGCCTCTGCGCTTCCGCCAGATAACCCTCGCTTCGCCGCAGCGCTTCTTCCGCCTGCTTGCGCTCGGTGATGTCGCGGACGGCACCGGACACAAGCGTGCCCTCCTCCGTCTCCAGGGGACTGAGACTGATCTCCACGGGAAACTCCGTGCCGTCTTTTCGCCGTCCATACAGCTGCAGACCCGCACCCATCGGCCGCACCCGAGGCTGGGCGAAGAACTCCGTGCGGTGTTTGGGGTGTCGGCCCTGAAACCGTTCCGGCACCAAAATTTCGATCTCCTGGCCCAAGATTTCTTCCCGCTGGTACCCAAACAGCCGCTCTACTTGTGCATTGACCAATACGATCTTGCCCTGCCGATTCATCACGATCATCGCATCCGGAGCGGATTCCAGAAGCCCACGGAATTTCTGCTCGGCTTGCCTGCGCTCGGTGACATCCATCGAGCTGCCCACGAATTGCACTAACTCCCTGGATGAATTCAAGACAGGATGGCCGACGGTGTGGATGTATTTGACCGTGCCGCCCGGAAGAAGGAGTCGCACTTCCACTTCGTAATCCGACTTTTCGTCAATTGCTCGATCGGTTGCCTCTTGCCATTTGACTCGATCCTCCGGATGAATGCGCTGCAGCCGTTCCTTCCAAATCGACATGCCCTCTTCCGGATCGAAGCCATATATGCGGTACCATTCCTCGGAGAGATGTAAGGCCACGTCTCCCGCCAGCCGCCAGGCCCAACTCCCGGTGTGGGTGAGCCTCTGCGCCTCCGCCAAGTACGCTTCGCTTCGCTGCAGCTTCTCTTCCTGTAGTTCCAAGGTCTGGGCAGCGAATCGTCTATCCACCGAGGACGTCAGCAAAGCCAGCCCGAGGACGATAAAGGTGACAGCGACAATTCCGGCAATGCCGAGTGCGGAGATACTTACGGCGTGAGACAGGTCGGCCGGCCTGCCGAAGGACGTGAAACTGGCGGCGGCCATGCCGGTGTAATGCATGACAGGGATCGCAGCACCCATCACGGCGGCTCCGGCTAACTTCTTCCGGCCGACCCCCGTTTTCTCATCTCGGAAGTGAAAGGTAATCCATAGCGCGGCGAGAGAGATCAGAACCGCGAACGCGACGGACAGGACGACGAGAGAGTAATTAAATTGGCATATAGCCGGTAAGCGCATAGCGGCCATGCCGATGTAATGCATACCCGCAATACCCGCACCCATCAGAACACTTCCGGCGACCGCTTGAGACGCGCCCATTTTCTGTCGGCTCACCACGTACAGTGCAATAGCAGACGCGAGAATGGCCGCAAACAGTGACAGCAGAACGGTTGGCCAGTGGTAAGCCACGGGAATCGGCAGGATGAACGCGAGCATCCCGATGTAGTGCATTGACCAAATGCCTGTCCCCATCGCACAGGCACCGCCCAGCACCCAAAGCGCACGAGTCCAACCGCCCGCAGCCGTTACGCGACTTGCGAGATCTAGAGCAGCGTACGAGGCAAACATGGCGATCAACACCGAAAGCGCCACTAGCGCATAGTTGTACGAGCCAATCAAGTTCATGGCAACCATGTGACTCGCTCAATCAGATCAATCGGCCTTCGGACACTGCCAATGGCTCGGTGGGTATCGTCATTGGCGCAGGCGTAGCCCATACTTACCGCAATACACCAGCAAATTTAGCTCACCGCGGTGAAGATTAACAAGCCCGAGTTCGGACTTGAAATCCAACGTACGGTTTTAATGCTATTCCGGTAGATCCCAGATTCGTCGCTTATCGCCTTTCAAGGGCGAGTGTTTTCAGGAGCTCCTGAGCCGTTATTGCCGCAGCAGTTTCGTCGCAAATATTTTCGTCGCAACATTCAATATCAAGGACGACCACTCGTTCTTGCAGCTCTCAATCGTGGATTCATGGTTTTGGGGTCGTGGCTTCGGTGCTTTTGTCTCGATACCGTAACTCCTATGAAATTATGGCCTTGGCTGGAAAAGCTGAACCGCAGACTCCAGTCCGGCCAGACCCACATAACCTGTCGCCAGACTGTACACGGCGACGTCAAGGACGAGGCGAATGTCGCATGCGCCTCGTCCTTCACGACCACACTAAGTCTGTGATTTCCACATGACGTCAATTTTGTAGTCCTCCTCGACACGAAGTCTGCGTACCACCGTGATACCGTTCTTGCTAAGAAAGAACAGCGTGCCAGTATCTTCGTTCGAAAAACGCTGCGTGACTCCCGGAATGGTTGCCAGTAAGTTGGGATGAGAGGCTTTAGAGTCGTCCCATACCTTGTAGGTTGGGTCGCTATCCACGATCGGCGCGACCGCGGCATTTGTGGATGCTGACAGGAGAGCTGTCTCTCCGAGTTTCTCCGCCACCTCCGTACCGGTCAAAGCCGCCGCGTCACTGAGCACGGGATGTTTCCAGTGTTTGAAGTTGAGGAGCGCTTCACCTGAGCCGTCGCGATAGCGAACCAACGCACTATCATTTCCGACGGACTCGACGAAATCGAACTGTGAGCGCGCACCTAGTTCAGTTTCAGCTAAGCGCTGTATTTTAGCCGGATCGCTGACATCGAGAGCCGTCAGCTTAGTTCCCTCCGCTGATTCGACGTAGAGCAGAGTCCTTCCGTCCCCGCGTTTGTCCAGGTACATCGCTTCGCTGTTCGCCTGAGCTAGCACTGGCGTGTCAGACGGCGACTGCACAACGATCGTTCTTGAGTGTGGTGGCTTATTCGTGATTGCGTTCGCAGTGATGGTCGTAGTCAAGACGGCGAATACGAGAGGTGCGACAAGTTGTGTTCTCATACTGAATCTCCTAAACAATTTCCTTGCTGAGATCAGTGTGCCCGCGAACATCGCACCTCGTCCAAGTAGTATTTGTTATTCCGTATTAGTGAAGTATCGATCGTGATGCTGACGGTGAGAACACTAGCGAGCAGTTCGCACGAACACCTGCTTCCCGGTTGGGCGAGGCGCGAGCTCAAACGAAGTGGACAACAGGAATCTGTGAAATGCCCCTACATTGCCTGTGGGCGCAGGTCCGGCGGGATACGCGATCGAGAGCTGTCTTGAGAGCTTCAACCCGCGGACACGCGCAATCTTCAGCGTCCCCAGCGACAGTTGATTGCGCACAGCCCACCGTGAAACGAACGTCACGCCGAGACCCGCCTCCACTGCGCTTAGTAAACCTTCTGTCGAATCAAGTTCCATTTGGATTCTCAGATCTTTTTTCCTCAGCCCCGCAGCTACGATCGCCTTCTCGACCACACGTCGGGACCCAGAGCCGAATTCTCGCATCAAGAGTGGTTGTTGCTTCAAGGCCTCGATGTCAATCTCCTGGTCTGCCCATTCATGGCTTGTGGGAACTACGAGCACCATATGGTCCTGGAAGAATGGCTCGATGTTGAGATCCTTGCGTTGGTCCGGTCCTTCGATTAAGGCGACTTGTATCTGGTGCGCTACGAGGTCATCCAGCATCGCTTTAGTGTTACCGCTGCGGGCGACAATCCGAATCCGTGGATGGGCCTTGATAAAACCCGCAATGAAGTTTGGCAGAAGGTATTGCGCAATCGTTTGCGAAGCCCCGACTGCCAATTCTCCTGCCTGTTCTCCCGAGGCTTCCGCAACGGCGGCAAAGGCCTGATCGGAGATCTTTTTCATCTGATCGGCCAGCGGCAGCAACACCTTGCCGCCCGCGGTTAGGGTAATCCGTCCTCCGCTTCGATCGAAGAGAGGAACCCCGAGTTCGTCTTCGAGGGCCTTCACTTGTTGGGTCACAGCCGGTTGAGTCAACAATAGATCCTCGGCTGCTCGGCTGAAGTTCAAGTGATGCGCAACCGTTCGAAAGACTCGGATTCGGAAGTTTTCTAGCACGACGTGTTCATCCCGCTTGGTTATGGAGACTTACGCGTGCTCGCCATCGACGATAAGTTCGTTGCCGGTTCTCGCTCCGTGTCTTGATCGTTAAAGCGGTGTTCCTGCCGAAGCATCGAGTATTTTGGCGCCTCGATCCAAATGCGGAAGACCGGCCATCGCCACCACACCAGAAGCAGCGCAAACATAATGGCTGTTGTTAAGATCACAATGAGATTGATCATTGCCCCTCCTTCTCCTGGGGTGGGTCATAGAGAGAACGCACGAATTCCACCAGGGCGTGCCTCTCATCTGCGCTGAGTTGGTCCCGCCACGGAGGCATTGCCGTACCCGGCACGCCATTTTCCAAAACATCCCACCCCCGTTCTTCAGTAGGCCTCTTAAGGTGGAAATTAGTTGGTGCTGGAGCGAGGGCGCCGGCCGCTGGCCCGTTGCCCTCTCCGGTCACTCCGTGACAACTGGCGCACGTGGCTGCAAAAAGCGCTTTACCCAGCCCCGCGGCTTCTTGTATTCGTAGCGTCGCGCCCGGAGCGTTCACGCTTTGAATATACGCAATAAGAGCGCGCAGATCTTCGGCGGGCAGCTGGCGCCAGGGCGGCATGGCGGAGCCTGCAACTCCATTCCACAGCACGCTGCTCAGTCGCTCATCGGAGAAGCGGGCAGCAGTGAGGTTCGCCGGTTTCGGCAAGAGACTCGCCGAAGCTTTGCCATCGCCTCCTCCGCCGGATCCATGACACGAAGCACAATTCGCGGCGAAGAGGGCCGCTCCGCGGCTCACTTCTTCCTGCAAGTCGCCTGGATCCGCTGCAGGATGCAGAATGGGAGCACTGAGACTGTATCCTCCCACCATGGCAATCGGAACGGCGGGAGGGGTAGCTCTGGCTAAGGGTTCGTTCGACGTTGCCATCTCCGGTGTCTCCTGGACGCTTGATGCCAACCACCGCCCGTCAAAACCGGAAAGCTGTCGTGCGCGTCCGAGAGATTGGATATAGGCCAGCACGTCCAAGCCTTCCTGTGTTGGGCGACCAGGACTGCCGTCAAATAGCCACGGGTACGGGGGCATCACGGAATCCTGTACCACGAGGCGCGGATTGTAGAGATGAGTCAGTTGCCAGTCACGCGGACGAAGGTTGAATTCCCGCGACAAATCTGGCCCGATGCGGCGCGTGCCCCAAAGCTGGGGGAAATCATACTTCGTCTCCCATGCCTCGGTGGGCGCGCCGAAGCGGCGCACATCTTCCGCTAGAAACCGAATTTGCTGCGTGTGACAGTAGGCGCACCCTTCGCGTCCATAGATAATCCGGCCCCTTTGCTCAGAGGCGGTGAGATTTGCCATGGTCACCGGAGCGGCCTGTTTGATTTCATGTTCCAGTTGATTCCCCGGAATGATCGCAAGAACAAGAAATGAAAGCGCGAAGAAACCTACACCCGCGCCGAAGGCGACAACGTGTGCATAGCTGAGCCAACTGGTCGGCCTCGGTATCACGGGAACCGGCGAGACATCCTCCAATGCGGCCATGTTTTCCGATCCGGCACCGCTAGCCGCTGATAGGCTTGCCTCGGACAACTTTGGCCCAGTCACAAGAGAGGTCCAGAAGAGAAGAAAGCCTGCGAGAATAGGAAGGCCTGAGAGTGTACGGACCAGCCAGTAACTTCCAACTGCACGGATCGAATCGATCCATGGTGCGCTCGACTGCCAAACCTGCGCCTCGACCAGGCCCGCAATCGTAAGATCGGCGACCATCAGTGTGAGGCCCGTTGCGAGGAGCCAGAACGACCAATTCATCGTGCGCTCGTTGTAGCGTGTTCCGGGGATGCGTTGCCACAAATGGGCGATCCCGCCAAGCGCGATGAAACTTGCAAAGCCGATCATCGCCAAGTGCGAGTGGCCGATGACCCAGTCCGTAAAATGGATGAAGCGATTGACGGGCATCAACGCCTGCACCGAACCCTGCAAACTCACCACCAGGTAGGCGACGACACCAAACCAGACGAAACGCAGCGGGACATCCTGCGACGCAGTGCCACTGTTTCCGCGCAAAGAAAGCAGCAAGTTGGTAACAACCAGAATCACGTCCATTCCCAGATAGGCCGACGCAACGATGGCGCCCTTCTGCGCGGACATGGGGATTGCTGAATAGACGTAGTGGTGCGTCCCGTTCAAGGGATACATAAAGAAGAGCAGCCAGAAGCCGACCATCGAGAGAAAATGGCTGAAGATCGGGCGGCGCGTAGTTGCGGGGATCACGTAATACGCGATCGCGAGCGCGAAGGGCGTCACATACAGGCCTACGGCATCGTGAATCCACAGGCCGCTGAAGGCTGCGCCTCGCGCGCCGGGAACAAGCTCGGGCACAATGTTTCCCACCGGGTAGGCCAGCATGGTGAAGATGATGCCACCTATGATGTACCACGCTGCGACGTAGAGATCCGAAAGCGCCGCTTTAAGGAACGGCAGGACGAACTCGAAGGTCATCAGAATGAAGGCAAGTATGACGAAGACGTCTACGACATGGGGAAACTCCCCCCATTCGAGCGGCTTGCTGATGCCGTTGAGAACCAGCACCCATCCGGGCAGGACTACCGCGAAATTCCAGATCCCAAAGAGAAGCCATCCCAACTTGCGGCTCCACACCGGCCGATTTGCCAGACGCGGCACAACGTAATAAAAGAACGCCAGGAAAGCGTTGCCCAGCCAGCCAAAGAATATGCCTTGCGTGTGGTTGTAGCGAAGCCTGCCCCAGGTAAGCCAACCATGGCCTCCCAGAAATTCTGGAAAGCTGAACTTTGTGGCCACTGTAATGCCGAACAAGACCGAGATCACTACGGTTACGAGTGACGCGACGATGTGGGCACGGATCAGGTCGTATTCAATCGACGGAAGTACTGCTACAACCTGAGTTACTTGCCCATTTCGACTGCTTAAGTTTTGTGCAGAGGTTGTCATTTACCCACACCTTGGCCGACATTCTTGTCGCTGTCGAAACTATCGAGAATCCAACTCGCAACTGCGATCCGGTCATCCAGCGAGAGACCGGACTCCGAAGGGCCCGGTGCGAAGTTGCCCCATCCGGGCTCCGGATGGGTTGCTGCCGAGGCGAGTCGAGAGCGCAAACCCAGATCGCCGGCCGCACCAGCGAATCCACTGCGATAAACGGTTACAATTTCCCGGTAACTGGGGGCGCTGGAGCGGGTAGTCATTTCGTGACAGCCCGCGCATTGCCGCTGTGAAATCTTGTAACCGCGGTCCACCAACGCACTCTCTTCTTGAGTAACTTGCGGAACAGCGATGCCCGCGGCGGTAACCGGTTGGCGCAACGATTCTCCAAACAACTCGCGATGGTCCCGCGTTCCCCACCAGGCAAGCAGCGTTCCCAGGAGCAGTACGGAAGTCAGCAGGCCTATCCGGGGGCGCGACCGATGCTCGCTGTCGACGTTATTCGCCATAGGTTCCTTTCGGACCTTGACCAGTGCCAGCCTTGCCATTGATGGAAACCAGGTAGTCCGTGATCTTCATGACCTGGTCGTCAGAAATGTGCGCGCCGTAAACGTCCTTCATCTTTTTGACTTCGCTCAGCCACGTAGTTCGGGAAAATCGCGGCTGCATCGTGACGTATCGCGGCGAATGGCAAACCACACATGCCGTCACAAATTCATCACGTCCGGAGCCGGGTGGAAAAACCGGCTCGTCATGCGGCATCGCGATGGTATGAACCGGGCTATCTGACCGGGAATGAAGCATCGATTCCATTTTTCCGTTCGCCATGCCATGATCCTGCTCCTTTGAACTCGATGGAGGTCCGCAGCCGGCGAGCAGTGCCGCGAGCCCCAGCGAGAGAAGCACACTCTGTGTCTTGAGGGTCATGCGTTGTCATCCCACCTTGACGTCAACTTGCTGGATTACATTCCACATAAAGCCACTGCGGTTCCACTGTTCCTTGCTCTGCGTATCTCCCACCGCATTTGTTGCGCGAGCCATGAGTCGGTACTGCCCCCGCTTTCTCGGTGTCCACAACGTGCGCCAGCGCCGCCACGAATACTTTCCGATTTCCGGATCCAGTCGGGCATCTACCCAGGTGGCTCCTCCATCCGTCGAGACTTCTACTCGTCGAATCCCGTAACCTGAGTCGAAAGCGATGCCCTCAATTTCAGTCGGCGCTCCCGAATGCAACATTTCGTCAGCGTCGGGACGAACGAAGATGGAGCGCACGTTGAATCGATTAATAGGAATCGTGTCTTTGGCCAAATCCTTCGGAGATTCGGTGCCATTGGGACCGGAGGGAATGCGATACGCTTTGTCCGTCCAGAAGTTGCTGAAGGGTTGAGGCAACACAGTGATGTCGCTAAGAGCTTTCACCCAATAAGTTCCATACCATCCTGGAACGACCAGGCGCAGGGGGAAGCCGTTTACCATTGGCAACGGTTCGTCATTCATGGCGTAGGCGATCATCACCTCGCCATCCCGTGCGTGGTCGATAGAAAGAGCCTTCACGAAGTCAGCCACAGAAGGTAATGGCGGCGCGTCAAGCCCGTTGAATGAGACATCCACGGCGCCTGCTTTCACTTGGGCTCGATCCAAAATCGACTTCAGGGGTATACCGGTCCATTTTGCGTTTCCGACCGCGCCATGCTTCCACTGACCGCCTGGAACGCGGGGCTCGAAAAAACTGCGAGAATTTCCGGAACACTGGTTGACGGCGACGATGGAGATTGGGTCGAAGCGCGATCGAAGTTCGTCCGCACTGAGTTGCAACGGCTGCCGGACATGGCCGCTGATGTTCAGCCGAAACGTGCGTAGATCCACAGAGGTAGGGATTCCCTCGAGGTGCCACCGCACGAAGAACGCTTCGTTCGGCGTGAGGTCCTGACGAAAATAGTGGATGGGAGTCTCCAGTTGCGGCGGCCGGTCGGTGAGCAGGATCATCTCCGTTTTTTCCGGGAATCGAGCTAGGTCAGGCGGACCCGACAAAGTCCCCATCACAGAACGGTTTCGATTACAGGAAGCGGTCAATGCCACAACACTGGTAGCACCCATGAGTTGCAAAAATCCACGCCGGTTCATGAACTAACTCCTCCTCTCCCCGAAATCCTCCGGCATCCGATTCCTCATGGATCTCACTAACGCGGCATCAAAGGCAGACACCAGACACTTCTTGGTCGATGAATAGCCGACCAGCCGAAGAGCATGAGCGTTGCTGAGTGGCGGCGCACGTCGTCGCCGGCCTTCAGTTCCACTCCTCCTGAATCTGCTCGATCCTGTGATCTTCTTCAACCCGGGGTCTACGTATCACGGTGAGACCGTCGCTGCCCAGCAGATAGGTGGTGCCGGTTTCTTCATTGACGACCTTGTGGTTAACTTGCTTAATGGTGGCAACAGGCGTGGGATGGGCTGGATTTGAAACGTCTACCAAATTGTAGTCATGCGCCGCCCCACTAACATACCTGTAGTGCCCGTTGATCATCACTAAGACGGTCTGACCCAACGATTCAGAATGGACGGACTCGCTGAGATCACTCGCGCTTTTCAGTCCTGGTTTCTTGGGCTCGCGAAGGTCGAGCTCCGCCAGCTGTCCACTGTCGCGGAAGCGGACCAGTTCGGCTCGGTCGTTCAGGTAGCGTACAAAATCGAAGACACCGGAACCCTGGACCGGAACCAAAGCCACGGCCTTGATCTTCGCGGGATCCGTGACGTCGAAGATAGCAAGCCTTGCACCGTTTTCCTGTTCCACGTAGAGATAGGTATCGCCATCGGCAGTCCTATATAGGAAGAGCGACTGCCCCGGAGTCTTGGCCATCTCCGGAAGATCCGCTGGTTCGACAACGATCTGATTCCCGGAGCGAGATTTGATCTCCGCTTGAACAGGTACGGTCAGCAGAAGACCCGTGACAGCTGCTATTGCTAAGCTTCCCAATCCAAACGTTTTTGTCGTTTTCATTGCCGCATATCCTTCTACAAATCCGAGTATCGAGCCATTTTCTTCAGAGCTTGTTTGTCTACGGCCTCTGGAAACCTACCGAGTTACAGGAACCGCCCGGTCCATCAAACACCTCTGACTTTTGCTGTATCCCGCAACTGATCAGGATCTTCTCTCTACAAGCAGAGCAAGTTCGATTCCAGTCGCACGACGGGGCAAGAGTAACCACAATTGAACGCAACACCGCTAGTTCTGCGATGTGTCAAAGAGGCCCTATCGTTGTTGGGATCGGAGAGCCGCATGGTGTCCGTCCTTGGACAGCGTCTGTCGAGATATCGTCGGTGTCGTTCCATCTGTGGCCGCGCTTCGGCGATGACCTCGCCTTGCCAATCGAGGAAGAAATCGAGGATCACGATGACTGAAGGATTATTTGGAAGGAACCCGATGGTTAAGTTCGCTGACCGCTTCCTCTTACGACGACCTCAGGTCAGAATTTGTCGTTGGCACATTGTCTGTACCTGAGAGGCTAGTTCCGCCTATTCGGGGTAATAGGAAAGTGAAAGCCCGATTTCGAAAAGTTATATTCGAAATAGGCGTAGGGATAGCTGTAATCGTGACCCGGCGTAGTTTGGTTGAGAAATTGTCCGGCGAACATGCGACCATAGCCAAAGCCAAAGCTCAGTCCTTTATTCACCTCGTATTCGGCAACCATATCAAGTTCGTTACCGATGTGCCGGCCCGCGCCGGGATGGGCCGCGACTGCAATTGCTCCACTGCTGGCATAGAGGTTGTCATTTGAAGTGGCCAACCAGTAGCTTTCAAATTGCTGTTTGAGTTTCCACTTTTTCGTGGGCTCTTCTTCCACTCCGGTTCGGAAATGCACCAGGTTCCGCCGGCCGACCAAATCGGCGAAGCCAAGCTTGTCATGATTCGAAGGATAGATCTGGTCAAAGGTATTCCACTCGCGGCCATTCGGATTTCTCGTTCCGGAGGCATAATTGCCCTCGAGAAAAACGTGAGGAACGGCAGGGACCTTACGAAATGTTTTGCCCACGCTGGCATAGCCCGCCCACGCGGCAATCGAAGAGGCGCCGAGCGAGCCTGTCTGTCCGTCAAATTCAGTGTCGTACTCGAAATTGGCAGGTAGATCGCCCTTCCAGTGGAGACCAACGGTCACTTCATTGAGGTGCCCACGGTTAAGCGTCTCGGAAAGTTCAGAACTCGAGGGGGCGACACGCCATAGAACGTAGGGCTCGAAGTCGGCCTTGGGGACGACGTTCTGAAAACTTCCGTAAACTCCGTACATGTTGTTGCCCGGGAGCGCATTGTGTACGTCAGTGTTTTCACCAGGGACGACTGATGAGGCGAACACGCTTACCATATAGCCCGGGTGATGAAGGTCAACCCGCGCGACGTTGAAAGTGCGACCGACGTTAAGCCACTCCGATGGGCCGATTACGCGTTCATCGCCGAAACGCAGAACCTGGCGGCCCGCCAGGGCGTCTACCCAACCAGTCTCGGAACTGCCTAGCTGAGGATAGGCCTGCCAAAGCGTCCACTTGTCTTCGTAAGGATTGCCGTTGGGGATGTGGTGATTGAAGAAAATACGAGCATCCTGCACCTCGCCATAGAATAGCAGCCAATCCTTGGGCTTAATGCCCACCTTTATGCGCAAGCGATCCAAGAAATAGAAATCGTTTGTGCCGGCGAACCCGATTCCGGTCGGGCCCTCGAGACGACCCCGATATTCCCCACCAATGCGGAACCAGTTCGGCAAAGACCGGTTGAGCTTGGTGACGGGAAACAGCCAATCCAGGGAATCACCGTTTCCGGTCGGGTGAGGTGCGCCGGCAGAGCTCGAATTTGCGCTCGATCCAGAATCCGCGTTCAAGTCCGGAACGGTTTGAGCATCGATGCGCTGCCCAACTACACACGAAACAAGCAAGAGGACCAGGACGATACTTCTTCGCATTGCAACCTTTTCAATACAGAATGGAGGCGAATCGTGGCACGATACGGAATTGAATTCCGGACGCCATCCGTTACCCCGCGATCACGAGTTCCTTTTCCGAAGGGATTTTCGCAATCTGTTCTCGGTTAAGATTCACGTGGGCGGCCACAGCTTCCGGGGGCACACGCCTGAGCCAGTTATTCAACGAAACGTCGACAAACTGATCGGCCTTGAACATTTCCAGAAACACGACGTCGGTGTTGCCGGTGTTTTCGATGGCGTGGGTCGCAACCCTGGGAACATAGCCTACATCGTTGGCGTTGAAGTCCATCGTACGAGCTCTACCCTCATTCATAATTATGGTCATGCGTCCCTTGCCTGCAAGCCAGAACTGCCACTCGCTGGCATTGGGATGCCAGTGCAATTCACGCAAGGCACCGGGCTTGAGAGTAACGATGGCGGCAGCGACATTCTTGGTAACGGGGAAATTACGCGAGTCCACAATACGAACTTCGCCTCCCAGTGTTTTCCGCGTGGGAGCCATACCCTCCATCTTGAACGTGTACTTGATAGGTGATTCCACGCGCTGCCCTCCAATCGCCGCCTTGTCTTGCGCGAGAGATAGAGGCAGGTCTGCCGGGAAAATGTAAAGCTCCTCTTTTCTTACTAGTTTCGCGATAACTTCCTTGTCGAGACCAAAATTTTTGGCCAACATGTTCCGCGGAGTGTGGGCTATAGT
This sequence comes from uncultured Acidobacteriota bacterium, assembly GCA_963836945.1. Classification (GTDB taxonomy): domain Bacteria; phylum Acidobacteriota; class Terriglobia; order Terriglobales; family Acidobacteriaceae; genus Sulfotelmatobacter. The sequence goes on along the minus strand of CAWILL010000005.1, from coordinate 10,645 downwards.
CTCCGAGAGGAGGAAGGTGCCGTCCTCCGAGAAATCCCCTTCATCGAACACCAGCAGGAACTCGCAACCATTTGGACGAAGACCCTGAATGGAATGGGGAAAACCAGCCGGAAACAGCCACAAATCGCCCTTGCTCACGTCATCGATAAACATCGTGCCATCCGGATTCATGACCGTTACGCGGGCGTTGCCGTCGAGCATGATCGCCCACTCATCAGCGGTGTGCCAGTGCAATTCGCGAAAGCTGCCGGCAGTAAGCCGCATATTCACGCCGGCCAGATCCTTTGAGGTCGGCAGCACGATCGAGTTCACCTCGTGCGTCCAGCCACCCTCTTCCACCCGCTTGTGCACCAAATCGAAGGAGTACCAGACCGGACCAATATCGCCATGATCGGTTGGGGGAGGCATGTTTGAACTTGGGTTCTCGACCAGTAGCGGCTTGTTTTCCTGTCCCGGATTGCTTACAGAAATATCTTTTTCTGCTTTGCGTGTATCTTGCATCTCCTGCGCATGCGCAGTGATTCCAGCCAACGCTGCTGTTGCCAATGCTGTGGAGCTGACGCCCAAGAAATTCCTTCGTGACAGATCTGCCACGGACTTGCTCTCGTTCTGATCACTCACTGCCTGCCTCCTTGATGCGTGGCTAAGATCATGTCTTGTGTCCTCACCTTGACCAGTCGCAATCTCCAATTGTTTTGATCTTTTGCACTTCCAGTGCCACCGCGGCCCGCGCATAGAATCCGTTGTGTTTGCAATAACTTTCCTACACTAGTTGTCGATTTGCGAAAAAGGCCGTCTGCTTTGGCGACCACTGGCTGGCAGCCGCTGTCCAAATACCGTCGCGCGTCGCCTCTCGGAAAGGAGCAAGGCGGGGATAATCTGAACGATGATGCGCACCAGGCGCTTCAGGTGCGCTCCGCTCAGAACAGCTTGCAAAATCCAGACCGCCGATTTTGGATCCGTTGTCGGGTATCCCGAGGTCTGGATGATGGATCATGCCCAACTCAGGGGTACCGTTAAGAGGGAGCAGGTGGGCGAACTGACGATTCTGACACCTAGTCTGCGACAAACCCCGATCGGAAAGTGACCATGACTGAATTTACGGGAGAGAGAGCATGACAATGGTGAGATCGGACCCTCCGCATGGAATCACGAACCGGTTGTAGGACATGCTGGCCGCGCCGCTCAAAATGCTCATTAACGGAAGAAGTAGAAATTAAACTTTCTAAGGGAGTCTCCCGATACACAGCCTTGGCGTTCGGGTATATGGTAAATCGGATCAAGAACAACAGGAACACTATGAGCAGACTGTCTGAGAAAGTGGCAATAGTGACGGGCGCCTCCAAAGGTATAGGCGCTGGGATTGCAACGGCCTTGGGAGCTGCGGGCGCGCGCGTGGCCGTGAACTATTCTTCCGACCGGGAAGGGGCAAAGCGCGTCGCTCAGGCGATCACCGACAACGGGGGTGAGGCGATCGCGGTCCGGGCCGACGTGGCCAAGGCCGCAGATGTTGCGCGGCTGTTCAACGAAGTGGATTCTGCGTTCGGAAGATTGGACGTTTTGGTCAATAACGCCGGGGTATTCCGCTTAGGCGCCTTCGCGGAGATCACCGAAGAGAGCTTTCACCTCCACTACAACATCAACGTTCTTGGGACGATTCTCACCGTGCAGGAGGCGATCAAGCGGTTCGGGGCGGACGGCGGGAGCATCATCAATCTCAGCTCCATTGTGGGTTCGCATCCCGTAGCGGGAGCACTGCTATACGCTTCCACGAAAGGCGCCATCGAAACACTGACAAAGGGATTGGCTCTCGAGCTTGCACGGCGCAAGATCCGGGTCAACGCCATCGCTCCGGGTCATACAGAAACCGAAGGCAATGCAGCGGCGGGAACCTTTAAGGGTGGTGCCGACGCCGTTCTGGCTGGGAAGACACCGCTCGGCCGGCTGGGTCGCGTCACAGATATTGCCCCCCTGGCGGTGTTCCTAGCGTCCGATGAATCCGCCTGGATCACCGGTGAGATCATTCGTGCCGCAGGCGGTCTCGTTGTAGCCACCTGAGGGTGCCGGTACGATTTCATTCAGAATCGACAGAACCGCACTAGGAGGGCGGATGCTGGGACGAACTTAACTGATGTAGCCGAGTGCCCAAGAGCGTGCTGAATATTGCGCCAATCCTTTCGGTTTGCCAATAAGGTGAGAGAAACGCTGGGCAACGCCGCTCGCGCAAGCATTTCCACCCTGAGAGCAGCCATAGTCCGAACTGCCAGTTGTCTGCTGGATGCTTCTGCATTTCCTGAACATAAAGAATGGCTTTACTAAAGAGTGCCTCCCCCGACCATGGATGCTCGTCAACTTTCGCAGCCATTACTGTTTACCTCGAAAAGATATATGCGCTCAATCCGGCGGACACGATCAGGTCGTACTGCGCTTCGACCGTGTAGAAGTCTGCAATTATCCAAGAGCAGCGTGTCGCCTCGGGCCCTGCAGACAGAGCTCATCATGCGATTGAACAAAGATCCTTCCATCATTTGCTTCAATTTCACCGCGTGGTCATTGACCGGTTCTAGAAAGACAGAATCCCAGCGGAATAGGACTTGCTCACGAACACCCGACAACGCGCGTAAGAGTCCCGAAGATCCGCGTCGATGATGCCGTACTCTAAGCACTGCTTTCTGCAAAAATGCCTTCACCGGTCCGCTGACTATGTGGACAGCTGGCAGTAGCTTCGTTACAACGTTCCTGCTGCCCACCAAACACCGCAAAAGAAGGTAGCGAGGCGGAACAGCCCAGTGAGCAAGGTCCGTATAGAGCGGGAATGCATTCAGCCCGTAGTGGCCACTGTAGCGGTTTTTGGGCGCCTGGTCTGTTGTTCGCGGTGCTAATGGCTGCAAGTTGTGAATCCCGCTTGTTGGAAGCATCTTGTCAATCTCGACGATTGACCCAACGGCGGGCAATATCCATCGTTAACGTGTGGGGGCAGAGTTCTTTGCAGACAGCGAATCCCTCGCGCTCAACAGTTGAGCCAACCTCACGACACCACACCGGTTCGGCAGCGGCCAAAACTTTGATCCTTAGAAAGGAACGCCCCTGTGTCGAATTTTGAGTTTATCGTGCGGCCCTCGGGAAATGAAAGGATTTGTAAAAGCCGTCAGGGCGCGCAACTTCTTCGGATTGTTGGCGTCCCCGACGGGATTTGAACCCGTGTTACCGCCGTGAAAGAACGGCGCATACATAACTTTAAAGGACTTACAAGAGGCGGACGACCTCTAAGTCGTTGGAAATTCCCGGTAGCGGGAGCAGAACCGTAGCGTAATCCGTAGTGCGGTGCAGTCGACATGAGTGCCGGATCAAGTCACCGGGAGAGTCGGCGTATCGCGAGTTTCGGCGAGGAATTCTGAACGGTAGAGATTAAGCGACGTTCGTATGAACCGGCAACATCCGGTTGAACCGTACTGGCAAGATGAGAATGACTGGCTTTGCACGGTTGAATCTTGCCCAGTGACGACCGCGAAGGTCGACTGTTCGCCGCCGACCTCGTCGCCTCTCTGTGTGGCTACGCACAGTTGACGAATGCACGCGCGCTAGCCTCGTCGGTGATCCTACGGCGGGCGCGTACGATCTCCTTTTTTCCCTTTCGTCTCCTGAAGAGAAAAAAAAGTTCCTAGCTTGGTCCGTCAAATGGGACATGAGAACGACTACATCAGGGAGTTTACCGCCCACTGGGGAAGAGATTAGGAATGCTCGTCGACTGGCAACGGTCCTACCCAGAGGGATGCGAAATATGCCAATTTCAAACTACGGCGCTGGCCTTGCCGAGAGAGTCACCACGGTATAGTGATCGATCCGGCCCAGGGTGAACTCGCAGACGCTCCCGTGCAGAGAGAGACTATCGAACTGAGGCTCGCCCGCATCGGGTGTAAGGACTTTCACCTCCCAGCGGCTCAGGTCCTGGACGGGCCCGATCAGCTCCAGCCGAACTTTCACGTTCTCTGCCGGGACCTGATGGTCGTAGTTGAGCAAGTGGAGAATCAAAGTCCGACCGTCGGGTTTCCGAGTTAACTGGCCCAGCAGGTGACCGTGCGGTTCCAGGCTGAGGTGGGGCCCTTCAGCCGCGGCTTCGGCGCGCGCCGCAATCCCCGGCCCAGCTTTTCCGGCCGTGATGATGACGCCCCCGCCGGCGGTGAATCTATTCAACCGGGCCTTTTGCTCGGCGCTGAGCTTGGGCAGGTCAGCCGGCATCACCAGCACCTTGAACTGCTCCAGAGGAACTCCCTTGTCCAGATGAGCGAGCACTTTAGTCTCGAAGAAGACGCTTTGCTCTAGGAATTCGTCGGCCAGCGGGTTGTGCGGCCCCGCGGAGATCAAGGCGATCCGCGCCGCTGGCGCCGCCTGGTGATACAGTTCCTGATGCTCAACCAGGAAATGGTTGTATTGGGCGATGGCCATCCAGGCCTCCCGGGCCTCCGGCTCGCCCTTGATCAGCGCTGAAAGGAATCGGCCTTCAATGTTGCGCGAGGTGGCCGCGCCGAACGCATAGGCCTCGGCGATAGAAAGCTTCTGCTCGGCCGGGCTGGGGATGCAGCGCTCGCGCGCGCCACAGTGGTAAAGGTCATTCTCATACTTCAGGGGCTGCCAAAGCTGTTTCTCACCGTTGAGGAATTTGATCTTGCGCGCGTTGCCCACCTGCCAATGACCGTTCCACACCCCAGGAGTGTCCTTGCCATCCTCCTCCCAGATCACCTCGTTCATGTCATTCATCGCAAACCGCTCGGGTGAGATGTGGATATTGGCATAAACCAGAACCTTGGGCCGGCCGGTCTCCCGCGCCTTCCGCTCCGCCATGCGCTGGGTGTCGTCGAGCAACTGGGCCAAGCCGTCGTCGTAACCGATCATGTTGTCCCAGGCGATCGCGTCCACCCCAGCGTCCACCGCCATCTCCGCCTTCTTCAAGAGATAGGCGCGCCAGCCGGGCTTGCGCGCGTCGGCCAGACGACGGTCCCAGGAAATCTGTAGGTCGGTTTTGGTCGGGCCGGCATAGAACATAGGGATGCTGTGCATCCACAAGCCGTATTCCTTCGTTTCCGGGTCATCGCGGTAGGCGCTCGTGCGGAACATGTTGGAAGCTGAAAGGTAAGCGGAAACGTGGATCCCCTTCTCATGGCAGCGCGCGATTACCTTTTTCAGATTCGCCCGGTTTTCCTCCTCATCCTTGAGCGACCAGCCGCTGCTCCAGGTGACCCAGATCCAGTTGAAATCCGCCTGCTTGAGCAAGCCGAGCATTTGCTCGAAATCGCGGTCGTAGATGTGGGTCAGCACGTCTTTTTCTTCGGCGCTGAACTTTCTACCCCACCAGGTCCGGTCGGCCTTCCATCTCTCGATCTGTCCCCCGTCGATCCGGATGAAACGAAAATTCCCCTGCTCCGCCCACGGCGGCACGTCCTCCGGCTTGGCGCGATACAGTTTCGGCGCCGGCTGAAAGGGCTGGGCGGAGAAGACCAGCAGAGACGCGGCGACCAAACCGATCAGCGAAATGTTTTTTGCGATTCGAACACTCTGCATGGTTCTCTTCCCACGAAACGCTCATGAACAGATGAGCGATGGGCGCCGTTCCCGATCGTCGAAATAGCCGTTCGTTGCATCAGTTCCGACGCTCCATATCTCAGGACTGGTCGACGACGGCTGCATCATCCAGGTAGCGCGCAACGGCAATCTCCAGATTGAAATGCATTCCTTCGCGTCCCAGCAACTGCCCCAGCGGTGATCGTTGGACGATGGCCAAAACTCTGGGAGTCATGCCAATCAGCCACAGTTGAACGCCACGCTGGCTTTGCCGCTTCGCGAGTTGTGCGAACATTTTCACCGCGGTGTACTCCATGTCCAGTACTCCGCTAGCTTCGACGGCGACGACCTTCGGTTGCGCCTCCCTGACCAGCGGCTCAATCTTGTGTGCGATCTGTGCCGCATTCGCAAAGAAAATTGGACCTTCCGGCCTGAGGAGTAGTAGGCCAGGAAACCTTTCGTCGTCGGGATGTTCCGGCGATTGCGGCCGAAACACGTTGGTTCCTGGCTTGCGGCGCAGCACATACACTGGAGGATCGGCTACCTGGTATGCCAGTGTGACCAGGGAAACGATTATCGCGACGATGATTCCTTTTAACGTGCCGACGACCACGACTCCGGCGAAAGCCACGATCGCCCAGGAGAATTCGGTCCTGCGAATGCGAAGAATCTCACGAAACTCGATCGGCTTGATAAGTCCGAAGGAATAGACAACCACCAGCGCTGCCAGTGCAGATTGCGGCAACATCGCGACGAGTGGAGCCAGAAAGAACATCGTCACTAGCGTCATCGCCGCAGTGACCATTTCCGCTAATTGCGTGCGAGCTCCCGCGCTGACGTTGACTGCCGTTTGCGTGGTGCCGCCGCCGCCCGGCATCGCACCGAGAAGTGCGCCTCCGATATTGGCAAGTCCTGTGGCAACCAGCTCTGTGTTTGCTCGCGGCGCGGGCTCGCCTTCTCGGGCGAAGGCTTGGCCGGCCGCAACCGTCTCCGTGAAACTCATCAACGCAATCCCGAGTGCCCCGGGCCACAGCGCGCTTATCAACGAAAGGTCTGGTCTCATCAGCGAAGGGAGTCCTTGCGGTACGTGACCCACCAGCTCGACACCACGATGCTGCAAATTCAACAGGTACACGCCCGCGATTGCAGCGGCTGCAGCCAGCGGCGGCGCTGGGACCCGTGGCAGGAACCGTTTCATTCCCACCAGAAATACGATTATGCTGAGCCCAATGGTCAGCGTTGGTAACGATGTTCTCGGAAGATCGTGAACGATTGAGAGGATGTTCTGAACGAAGGTGCCTCTTGTGAAGTGAACGCCAAGGATCTTCGGGATCTGATCCACCACAATGACCAGCCCGATGCCGGCTCTGAAACCAACGAGTACAGGCTCGGAGATAGAGTTCGCCACAATTCCCAGGCGCAGCAGAGAAGCTAGCAAAAGTGCGGCTCCCACCAGCATCGTCAACGTCGCCAGAGCTCTCAGCAGGGCTACTGGGTTGCCGTTGGGCACGACCTGCCCTAACTGAGCGGCGGTCAGGATCGCCAACGTTGTGGTCGTGCTGACGCTCAGCACGGGCGAGGTCCCAAGCACCGCGTAGATCACCATCGGCACCAGGGCGGTATAAAGGCCTACCTGCACCGGTAGCCCGGCCATCATGGCATACGCCATCGCCTTGGGAATGATTACCGCACCGGTGGTCAGCCCCGCGACGATATCGGGGCGCAGCCAATCCCTAGGGCATGAGACCAGCCACTCTGGTAAGACACGCAACCAGCGATGATTTGACATGCTGCGGGCCTACCAGACCTGCGGGACAGTTCGATGCATCTGCTTCGGCTCCACGTACCTTTTCCTCTTTTGCCTTGGCGGAAGCTTGGGAGGCGAATAGGGAATCTCTTCGTACGGGATGCTGCTGAGTATGTGCGCAATGCAGTTCAGGCGGGCCCGCTTTTTGTCGTCTGACGGAATGATGAACCAGGGCGACGCTGCTGTATCGGTGGCTGCAAGCATCGCATCCCGGGCGCGTGAGTAATCGTACCAACGGCGGTGCGATTCCAAGTCCATCGGACTAAGCTTCCAGCGCTTGGAAGGATCTTCAATACGCGCGAGGAAGCGCTTGTGCTGTTCCTTCTTTGATACTTCGAGCCAGTACTTCAGCAGGATGATGCCCTGGCTGACCAGAAAGCCCTCAAACGCTGGGCAGTCCCTGAGAAATTGCCTGTGCTCTTCTTTGGTACAGAAGCCCATCACGTACTCAACACCGGCGCGGTTATACCAGCTCCGGTCGAAGATGGCGACTTCACCTCCGGCGGGGAGTTCTTCAATGTAGCGTTGCGCATGGAGCTGTGTCTTCTGCCTCTCGGTTGGCGACGGGAGGGCGGCCACGCGAAAGATACGCGGGCTGACGCGCTCCATGATGCGCTTGATGATGCCGCCTTTTCCAGCAGCGTCCCTTCCTTCGAAAATGATCACAATGCGGGCGTTGGTCGCCTTAACCCAGTCCTGGAGCTTGACCAGCTCAACTTGTAGCTTGAAAATCTCGGCCTCGTACTCCTTCTTGCCGATCTTCGGTTGGCCATTGACGGCGGAACCTTGAGTGTTGCTGTCCAGCCCTGACTTTTGTTTCTTTTTATTTTTGGATTTATTGCCCATCGTTTTTTTGGTTTCCTCGGTGTCGGGCGCGCCTGTTTAGAGGCCGGCCTGTATTCCTGCGGGCCGAAGTGCGACCGCGTCACCATCTTTGGTGGTCCTGCGTCTTCAGGAGGCAATATGTGGGCCATTCTGCACGCCTTCGAGCACAACAACTTAGACGGGATGACGCTGATTTCCGCGCCCAAATACGGGCGCACTGCTCGGTCGTGGGCGCGAAAACTCCATCAGCGATCAAGCGCCGAGAAATGCTGGTCTCCCTCGATCTTTGGAAACCGCCCCACCGGTCTGATCGTTATGTTTCCCGATAATGAGATGGTGCATCAAGGGAGGATTAGCGCGCCGTGCAGGTTCCCTTTCTAGTGCTGGATGCGGCGCGGGCTGCGCCCGTTGGAAAAGACCCAGCTGTGTTTGATATTCAATTGACTCTATGTCTGAATCCCAAAAACATACTAATCAGGCTGCGTGTTTCGGAATCGTCACGCTCTGTTGCAGGGTGAAATCCAGTAAGGTCTCGCTCGGGATCTTCACTTGGTCTCCCTTAGTGATGATTTCCGATCCAGCCCCGACGCCTGCACCTGTTCCCGCCCCGATGGCCGCCCCTTTCCCGCCACCTGCAAGGGCACCAATGATGCTTCCAACGGCGACTCCCCCACAGTTCTTTTCGCTGTACTTTCCCCCTTGGACTTGCCTGTGACTCGTATTCTCCTGTGACTAGCGGAACAGTTTGGCCATTGACGACGAGTCCCGTCAGCGCGAGGTTTAGTTCGGACCTTCCTGTGAAAGTTCCGGTCTCCTTGGATTCTTCCAGACGGCCATAAACGTCTGCGCCTTTCGGAACCTCCATATTGCCGTCTATCCACAGAGACTGTTCGAGCGATGCCTGAAATCGGTATCCGGCGCGAGTCTTGGTGGAGTCAATCGAATCGATGGTACGAACCGAAATCCGTGTACCCGCAGGAATGGTCACCAAGGTCACAGATTTCGCGACTTCATCTTGTCCTATCGCGGAAGGCGCACTCGGCTGCTTCGAGGGAACCGAGGGCGAGGGACCCTGCGCTTCGGGATCGAATCGGAGCGAGCGGATATCGGCGACATTATAGCTTGCGCCGACGATCCTACCTGAAAGCTGATGCTGGTCTGGGTGCCACCCATGAATTTACCCTTGATGAGACTTCCATTCTTCAATTCCAGAGAATCCGCGTGGACAGCAACGCTATACTTAACGCGAAAATCACTCCACAAATCTGCCTCACGTTCATTACAAGTTCTCCTGTCTATTTATTGTGTTACGTTGCCTTGAAATCCGGACAGCTAGGCTCAACCGATCCTCATAAATTCTTTCTCTGCCTGCTGCATACACTGCTTGATCGCAGGACTCAATGTTCCTGCGATCGTTAGTAATCCCTTCATCTGCCGGGTCCCGGAGGGAAGTCCTTCAGCAGTTTTTGCGCTCCCTTATTGAGCCTTTCCTGGTTCTTCTCCTGTTTCTTGCTGGGTTCAATGGCATGTTGGGCAGCACCTATCCAAACGAGCTTCTTGGCCGCAGGGTCATACATACCAACGACGAAAGTCCCGATGTAATTGCTTGAAGTACTGGCCGAAAATGTACCGAAGCCCCCTCCCCACGGGCCCCAGCCACCCCCGCCACCGAAGCCGCCCAAATTGTCCCCAAAACCGTTGATCTGCTTCTCCTGATCGATCGCGAGTTGGTAGCCAAGGAGCAAGTCGCCTTTACTACCGTCCTCCACCTTGGTGAATCCCTTGGCCACCATTTGAGAATCGATCGCCTGCTTGACCTGGGCGTCGAGAATCTGGTCGGGATGGCCACCTACCGCGGGCACGCCTTGTACGTCGTTGACCCATGCATAGGTGCGGTATTTTGAAAAATCAGTTCCGGGCATGTAGTTGGTTTTCACGTCCTGCGCGAATGTCACGGAGCACGCGACGAGCGCCAGAACCAATGCAGGACCAAGCTTCGCTGTCGCTGGAAATATAATTGCCTTTGTAAATTTCATAGCAGTCTCCTTATTTTTTATGTTCTTTGTGCCGCGCCCGGTTTTACGCTTTCTCTGGTATTGGACATGGCTTTACATCCCAGATTTCTTCCGCGTATTGAGCAATCGTGCGATCGCTCGAAAACTTTCCCGAGGCCGCTACATTCAAAATGGCCCTGCGCGTCCACTCGTCAGTATCGGCATACAACGTGCTCAGCTGCGCGTCTGCCGTGAGGTATGAGTTCAAGTCCGCCAAGTGCATGTAGTGGTCACCGTGCGTCAGCAACATGTCCCGCAACGGGTCGAAAACGCCCGGCTCATCACGGCTGAAGTGATCCGAGAAGATCAAGTCCAGCGCCTGACGGGTCTCGGGCTCATGTTCGTAATGCCAGTGCGGGTCGTACCATCCGCGACTGCCAATTACCTGCTCAGCCGTCAA
>CAWILL010000004.1:0-702852 GCA_963836945.1 uncultured Acidobacteriota bacterium | reverse complement strand
CTGCGCCGGACGCCCATTTGCACAAGCTCCTTAGAGGACTCCAGGGAACGTGAAGGAATCCTAAGGAGCGGGAGGTTATGAGCCCACGGGAAAACGGAATTTCAACAACTTACAAGACGCGGGTGGCTACCTAAAAGCCTTGTAAGGAACGCTTGGGAATCGTTATTGGACAGTTAAAGGACAGGCGAGTTTTCAGGGTTTCTGGCGCACGGACGGGGGATGGAAGGTCAAATTGCCCTCAACTTACCTTGAGGACAGACCGAGTTCCTGTGACTCATCGCGGCTGGTTCCGCGTTGCTAAGCATTCGCCTCCGCACAGCAAAGCAACACGGGACGCTACGGATAGGACTGGACTGAGTTCACTCAAGACCCCCGAATGAGAGCAATGTCTTCTTCAGCCGCCCAAGACCTTAGGTCTTTTCCAGTGAGCGCGGAAGCCATCATCGACGGGAACTGATCCGGGGTGCAGGCGAACACCGGACATCCGAGGCTTGCGATTCCTTCTGCAAGTTTCGCTTCATAAGCTGGGTGACCCGAATCTGAGAGAGCGAGGAGCACGATAAGATTTACGCCACTCTGCTTGATTGCGGCAGCACGCGCTAGCATCGACTTGGCGTCGCCTCCCTCATACAAGTCGGTTATGAGCACAAGGTGCGTCTTCATCGGATTCTCGATCTGTTTTTCGCAATACGCGAGCGCCGAGTTGATATCGGTTCCACCCCCCAATTGGACTCCAAAGAGCACCTCAACAGGGTCCGCGAGCTGATCGGTCAGGTCCACGATCGATGTGTCGAAGCAGATGAGTTTAGTGGAAATTCCAGGGATCGATGCCATGACGGCTGCAAAAATCGAGGAGTACACGACCGAGGTGGCCATCGAGCCAGATTGATCGACGCACAAGATGACATGATCCAGCTGCGCACGGGACTTCGTGTGGCGTGTGTGTCCCACCAGCGTCTCTGGAACAATCGTGCAATGTTGCGGTTGGTAATGACGCAGGTTTGCGCGGATCGTTCGCGGCCAGTCGATGTCCGCGTGACGAGGTCTCCGCGTTCTTTGAGAGCGGTTCAGCGCCCCTCTCAGAGTCTCACGCGTGTTGTGTTCGAGCCTGCGCAAGAGGTCGTCCACAACTTTTCGGACCACCTGTCGTGCCGTCTCCAGCGTTTTGCCGGGAATCGCAGCGCGTAGCGCGATGAGATCGGCGACAAGGTGAACATCCGCCTCCAGCGTCGAAAGGAATTCCGGTTCCAGCATCAGCGCTTTTAAGTTCAGGCGCTCGAATGCATCTTTCTGGACGATTTGAACGAGGGGAGTCGGGAAGAAATCACGGATGTCTCCGAGCCATTTTGCGACCCGCGGAGCGGACGCGCCGAGTGCGCCTCTGCGCTTCTCGGTGCCGCTGTCGTACAGTGCAGAGAGAGCGGTGTTCAGGCGCCGATCACGGTCAGAGAGTTCATTCTTCTCGTCATCGACGCCGAGCGCGAGTTGCCAGCGTCGCCAGCGCTCTTTCTGGGAGATCATGCCAGTTCTCCAAGGCCCAGGATCTTATAGAGCAACGGCAGTGCGGCGTCGAAGGCAGGGTTGGACTCGGATGCGAGGTGCGAAGCTGCTGATGTGCCTTGCTGAGGCCCGCGCTGAACTTTCTCGAGCACACGGCGGCGTGCAACCGTGTCGAAGCTGGACATGCTTCGGCGCAGCAGCGGAAGAGAATCAGTGAAGTCCGTTTCACTCAGCTCGCAAAGCCAGGCGTCAAGTAGTTGCAGCAGCGGCTCGTCTTGCAGGAGTACCTCCGACCCGCCGCGCAAGAAACCCTCAAGGAAAGCCCCCGATTCCTTTGGCTGCCGCGAGCCTGTGTGCCGCGAAAACTCTGCTGCTACTTTTTCTGGTTCCCAAGCGCGCACATCATGCAGGCGACGCAGACTCAGGCCGGCAATGGACGACGTAACCTGGTCGTCATCCACAATTTTGCCCAACTCCTGTCGCCACGAAGAAGTCAGCGCATCATCGCCGAGCAGCCGTAATGCCTCATCGTAGGCTTCCATGGCCAAAATGCGTGCGGCAGCGGTCTCTTCATCTAATCCGCGCGAGCCCATTCGAACTCCGGCATTGATCTCCACGCTGATCGATAAGATCAACGAGCGAAGTGCATCCTCTGGGATGCGCCGAGCCGTGCCGTAGCGAAGCACGCGGACTAGTGGAGAAACTGCCTTCATCAAGTCGGTGACATCGCTGGAGTTGACGGCGACAGCCTGAAGTTGATCAATGCACGAACTGGCGGTCTCCGGCAGGTCCGATACGAGAGCGGATTGGATGAGGCTGGCAAGCTCCGTGATCGAAGTCGTTTCGCGTGCTTTTTTGAGCGTTGCATTCGCGGCGGCTTGTTCGATAGTGACCCCATGAACCAGAGCCTCGGCCAGCGAGACCGAATACCAGGGCTCCCATTCGATCACCCACACTTCGCGAAAAGTGCCGCGGCCCGCCTGAGCGTCCAGTAGCTTGCCCCATGGAACATTGATCAAGTTCAACCGGTGAAGCAGAGTGGATTTCAGTAGCCCTGCCTCGGAACGCAAATCGACTTTGATCTCCAATTCGAGATCTTGCGGTTTCAGACGCGTCTTGCGTTGCCAGTCGGCCAGGTCACGCGCAAGCGGGTTCTGCGGAACGCGCTCGCCGATTTCGCCCACGCGCTCGCCGATGTACAACTTGCGCTCCAACATCGCCAGCGGGACCGGATTCCCATCGCACATAGCCGCCAGCGATGCCTCGCGCATTTCGGCAATGCCGGCCATTGGCAGATCACGAAGGGCAGCGAGCCCGAGAGCTAGCCGAGTCGCCTCGATGGCGGAAGCGGTTGGGGCGGTGTACCCCTCTTCGCGAAGCTTGAATGCCGTACGCGATTGCCAGGCCGAAACAAACTCTTCGGCGCTGGGCAGCTTCTTGCGCGTGTAAAGGGACCACAGATGCCGATACCAGCCGGGCGAAATCACTCCTGCTCCGTAGCCGGAGAATGCGCTGAGGCGACTGTCTGTCCATGGCACCCATGTTGCTTCGATCTTCAGGCGGGGCAAGTCTTTGATAAGTGTTCGGTCATCTGCAGGCTTTGTGGCTTGTCTGAGTCCGCTAACGTGCCACGCACCAGTGACGACGGCGATATTTCCTTCCACCTCTTTCAGTGCCGCTCGCATGTTCGTGCGCATAAAGGCCTCGCGCTGATTGTTGCGCAATACTTCATCCGGCGATTGTGGGCTGAGGCCCTCCTGCGCGCGCGCCTCTGTCATCGCAGTCTCGATAGACACAAACACGGAGACCGCCTCTTGGCCGCTAGCGCCATGCTGTTCGATCAGGCCATTCCAGAAGGTCTCGCCGTCTTCATATCCGGCTGCACTTGCGAGCAAATCTAGTGCGTCTGCGCGCGGTTGCGGAGGTATGCTCTCCTTATCTTCGCGTGCGGCTTTTTGCAAGGCGAGTGAGATGGCAGCAGGCCAATCAATGAATCGCACCAGCCGCTCGTGTTTCAGCGCCCAATGAATCGCCTGCCATTCAGGAGAGAACTCAGCAAACGGCATGAAGGAGGCAAGGCTCGCCTCGTCCGAGGCATGCAGCAACATGGCGACCGGAGGCTTTAGATCCGCGTCAGCGATGTACTGGATCAGTTCATCACCTTCCGGGGGTCCTTCCACGAGGACGCATGCTGGGTCGAGCACGTCCAGTGCCTTGCGCAATAGGGCGGCAGATCCAGGACCATGATGACGTATCCCGAGAATGCGCACACGATCATCGACTTGAGCAGGCATCGTTGGCTAAAGGACCTCCCGAATCGCCGAGTAGAGGTCCGACCAACCATCGCGCGTACGCACCACGCTTTCGAGATATTCCTGTAGTGCGACCGTGTCTTGCACAGGGTCTTTCACCACCGCGCCGACAAGATTCGGAGCAAGGCTCTCCGCCGTCATTTTTCCATCTCCGAAGTGCGCCGCAGAAGCCCATGCGCTCACACCGACTGAAATTGCCTCGGCTGTCGAGAGCGAGCCCGTGGGAGATTTGAGTTTTGTTTTGCCATTCAGAGTCTTGCCATCACGCAACTCGCGGAACAGTGTCACCACGCGCACCAACTCTTCATCCGCAGGGCGGATCGGCGGCAGTTCAAGGCTCGAACCGATCTCGAGAACGCGCTTCACGACGATACCGGTCTCCTCGTCCAAAGTAGCGGGAGAGGGAAGCACCACGACGTTGAACCTGCGTTTGAGTGCGGACGATAGATCGTTCACTCCTTTATCGCGATTGTTGGCTGTCGCGATGACATTGAACCCGCGCTTCGCTTCAATCGCCTCGTTTAGTTCAGGGATAGGCATGGTCTTCTCGGAGAGGATCGTGATCAGAGTGTCTTGCACGTCCGAACCCATGCGCGTGAGTTCTTCCAGGCGAACGATGGTTCCTTCTTCCATCGCTCGTGCCACTGGGGTTTTGACGAGAGCCTCGCGCGATGGTCCCTTGGCCAGCAGGAGTGCGTAGTTCCAGCCATATCGAATGTGGTTTTCGTCGGTCCCTGCGGTGCACTGAATCATGCTTTGCGACGATCCCGAAATTGCCGCCGCGAGGTGCTCCGACACCCACGATTTCGCTGTCCCCGGTAGTCCGAGCAGCAGCAGGGCGCGGTCTGTCGCGAGCGTCGCAACAGCGGTTTCAATCAGGCGGCGATTGCCAACATATTTCGCGGAGATGGAAGTACCGTCCGCCGCCTTGCCTCCTAAAATGTAGGTCACGATCGCCTTAGGCGAGAGACGCCAGTTCGCGGGACGAGCAAATTTGTCGCCAGCAATCAAAGCCGACAACTCTTGCGCATAGATTTCTTCAGCGCTTAATCGTATTCGGCCAGAAGCTTGTTTAGACATGGGTACGGTCGTTCTCCATTCCATCGAGGATGTCTAGCAGTGCAAGGGGGGTAACGGATTGTGATTGGTCGAACTGATTCAGTTGCTCCCGAAGCTCATGTCGTTGCGAAGCCGGGCATATCGCAGCCATCATCTCAACCCACGGCCCGCTACCACGCTCGTTTTCGGAAACTTTCGTCAACACCTTCGCGTGAAGAGCAATCTCCATAACGGAAGGTGGCGCCTCGGCATCCGTGATGCGATGCAGCCAGTCCCACAGCGAGTAGCTCGTCGGCACATCCTTGCGATAAGGATGCACGACGATCTCTTCCCACCGCTGACGCTCTGATTCTGTCATCGTGCCTAGCGTATCGAGTCCCGCTTCAAACAAACGTTCCCACGCGTTTGGCAGCTTCGCGACCACAAGTTCGAGCAGATCAAGACGATCTTCGTTCGTCGCGATAAGCGCCAACGCAAGAAGTAAGGGATCGTCTTTTGTCGCAGCATCAATCAACTCCTTTTCCGTGACTTTGAACGCGCCCGCCAGTTCGCCGAGCGATACGTCAGCAAATGTTTGGAGTATCCATCGCGATGCAGCCTGATCCTTTACGTTCGCCGGAAGTTCGATTTGCAAGGTAGTGCGCTTCCGAAGCAACCCGCTCTGGCTTTGCTTGATTCGTTCCAGGCATGCGGCCAACGCCGGATTTTCGCTGCTTGCACCGAGCCGCGCGAGGAATCTCGCCGCAAGGGCTCGCACGCGTGGCGCTCGGTCCTTCTCCAACGTGCTTAGGAACGATTTGTCGGACATGCTTAAGCCGGTCTGAAATACTTGCAGCAGACGGAAGCGAACGTCAGCCTCTTCTTGTGCCCAACTCGACTCAACCAGAGCACGGGCGGCATTCGCATCATCGCGCCGCCGCGCCTCTAGGTACGCCACACGTCGTGAAAGCGCTGTTTGCATCCAGTTACTCTCATCCAGCAACTCTGGATCAAAGTAACTTTGCGTCTCTGCTTCGGGTTTTTGCCTGTCAGCCCAATGCTGCGCTATTGGACCAAGCTTCTCTGCATTCGACCGAACGAAAGCATCGATCAACGGCAGGTCAAATGGGTGCGGACGCAATCTCAGTCGATCGAAGGCACGCGCCAAAGCACGCGCCGGATGCTCAGTGGCATTTTTCGAGGTTAGCAATCGAATCAGCGGGCGGCGCAGACCATCGGCGATGATCTTTCGCTCATCCTTAATTTCCGGTTCAACGATGAATGACTCCGGTGTCGAAGGGCGCTCGAAACGCAGTGCTTGTCCCATAAGACTGAGCATTTCGAGTGTGCCATCAGAACTCGGACTCGAAGGATGAATCACATCGCCCGGGATCGGATGCCGTGATATTCCTCCCAATAGTGACGGCAGAACCTTTGCGTGCAAGGTAGTGAGGTTCATGAACGCATCCACCTTCCGAGCCGTGTCTCTGCCCACGCCAAGGTGAACTCGTATCCATTCCACAAACCGATTCCATCAATGCGATCGAGACTCGCAAGTGGCGAAGCGTGATTTGCCTGCGATGTATGCATCGGCAGCGACAGCCCGCTCTCGTCATCGTAAAGGTAGAATTGTTCTCCATTTCGACGGACACAGGCTGCGCGAAAACTCAGGGGAATCGTTCCCAGCCAAGGAAGCTGTGCTAGCGCGTGCTCGTACTTTGCATATGAAGCACTGAGACGTTCGTCTGGCAACGTGAGCGGTTCCATCGTTTGTTCAGCGCCTCTCTTCAGCGTGTTTAGCTGTGCGCGGAGCGGGATGGTGGAACGGTAAAAGCTCAATTCAGCTTCAATTTGATCCCCAACCAGGTAGCCGCCCACTGCGGCTCCGGTAGAGATCGGTACGAAGTCAATCAGGACCGCGCATTGAGGCATTCCATCTTTGCCGCTTTGACGCCACAGCCAGGTCTCAACTCTGCGCAGGCGGTCTGGTTGGGCCTCGGAGAGCACCGCGAAGACTCGCCATTTTGCATCGACTCGTAGGGCGTCGGAATCGTTGAGCAGTGCTTCTCGTGTGACCGACCAGCCCACGGCTTGTCTTGCATCTGCCGCTATCAATGCGGGAAGCTCTAACGTGCGCCGGTATGCCTGACTGATCAAATGGACTTGTCCCAGCTCTCGAATCGCGGCTGAGGGACGCGCCGGTCCCGGTAACGTAAAGAGTCTCGTCGGAAGAGCATCGAGACGTCCTGCAAGCCCCGGCGCTTTTGCGTCGACCAGCCTTTGCGCGATCGTGCGACACACCTGGGCGGTTTGCGCGACGAAGTTCGCCATCCCGTGTTGAACCTGGTCTGACAGCCAGGTGTCGAGGTCTTCGAGACCCGCCAGCACCGCCGCCTCTCGCTCCAAGCGGTTTCTTTCGCGAGCCGCTGCAGCGCGTTGTTCCGCCTTTGGATCGGCATCAACTTCAGCTTCGGGTATCTCGGTGAGACGAATGGAAGGTTTGGTTTTCGGCTTTGCTTCTTCGTCAGTCTTACTCGCCGAGCTCGATGTTCCGCGTCTGCGGGAGAGCCAGTCCTTCACCCAGTCGGGAACAGTCGCCGCAGCGAATGCAGTAGATCTATCAGCTCGCATCCACATGAGCGCGAGCGCGTGCTTACACGGGAATTTTCTGCTGGGACACGTGCACTTGTATCCTGCATCGGCTTCGCTCACTACGACGCGATAAGGAGTTGCACCGGAGCCCTGGCATTCTCCCCAAACAAGCCCCTCGCCTTCCGCCAGTGTCGGCCACATGGCCGGCTTCAGCAACTTTCGGGCAGCCGCCAGCGATGCTTGATCCGGCGCGAGCGCCTCAATCCTCTCGAACGTGAGTGACATCCTGCCTCATAGTAGAGCAGCCATCCAACGGCTCCAAAGCTTGGCCGTTAATGGGCAAGATTGCTCTCGGACAGTCGATCTAGATACAAGTCCTGTGCCTAGTACTCGCATTCTACCGGGCAAGGTTTCTTATGTGCCGTAATACGGATGGTTACCAGAGCCGGTTTCAGTGGGGGAAACGCGTTTTGCCCCATAAATGGATCACGAAAACAGTGTTCGAAAAATGATGGGCGGTACAAGCTTTTCATGCTACAGTGATGTTGTGAAGCGCCTGCTTCAATTTCGATCGTCATTACGACTCAGTCCATCCCGACTGAGTTATTAACTCCTGCACAATTTATAGCTTCAGGCCCGTGGCGGAACTGGCATACGCAGCTGCCTTAAGAGCAGCCTTCTTGTGGGTTCAACTCCCACCGAGCCTACCAGGATTCCTTTGTTCTTTGACAATTTACGGAGAGTGGGCCGGACGGTAAGGCACTTGTCTGCTAAACAAGGGTTCTCGCAAGAGGCTAACGGGTTCAACTCCCGTACTCTCCGCCAGCGGAAGGTACTGCTGAATGGCCGGCAACTGGTCTTGAAAACCAGAGCATCGTGATGAGCGATGGGCGTTCAATTCGTCTACCTTCCGCCAAGCTTGCACAGGTGCGTGAGCCCGGCCGAAACGGACCGGCTGTAACCCGGTCTCCCCTAGTGGGACGCGGAGGTTCAAATCCTCCCCTGTGCACCATGTGCCAGCGTGCGCGAATTGGAATAGCGGCCTGTCTTAGAAACAGGTGTTTGAGAGTTCGAATCTCTCCGCTGGCACCAGACTTCGTCAAACAAGACACGCAACGTAATCAACGAGACGATGCTAATTCGCCGGCTTTATCGCCTCTTTGCTTCAAGACTTGCAAGGGTCGAGGCGCAGCCGTCCATAAAACCACCTTGTAATGATCATCGCCATCCAAACCATCTTCGCTCAGCGAACTCAGACTCCCATAATGGATCCGCGCTCGGTATGAACCCGGCGCAAGCTCAATGCGTGCAGCATCTGGAAAATAATCGGTGCAGCCAGCAATTACGAGACGACCGGACGGCACTTCTACGGTGCATTCGTTGACATGATCCCACGCGCTCAGGTCAGTATTGGGTGCAATGTCAGAGATCTCTACTACAACCGGGACATTCATGTTCCGAACTGTACCAACTCCTATGGTCCCTGGCGCAACTGCCAGTAGACGATCGAGGGCCTCCTGTGTCCAGCTATTGCTGAGATCGCCTTCGGCACTCTCGTCCTGCAAATAAAATTGGAAGTAATCTGCAAACAGCGTGTACTCAAATCTTCGCATCATTGAATTTGCCACGCGATCTTGCAACAACAGTGCCTACTTACAAGTGTCCCATGTACCCAACGACTCCGAATCTCACAACCACATCGACGTAGTCTTGGATCAGAGCCATGCACTCGTCCAAGTCACGATAAGCGAATGGGCCGTCCGTACGTAACGAAGCATCTTCCACTCCCGACGGAATCATGACTGACCTGCGCAAACCTGCGAAGTCATACGCATCAGCCAGAGGCTTGCAGTCGCTCCGAGACATCGCTCGCCCGGTCCCGTGGCTCATTGAACTCAGAATTTCCAGCACCTTTTTCTTGGCCCTGACAAGAACGACATCTCCCGACATATGCGAAGGGAGCACCGACAGAGCGCCCGGCGGCAGTTGAACAGAGCCTTTTCGAATAATTACTCCACCATCGTCCAGTTGCTCAAAAGTGTTATGCGGTAGATCGAGGAGCAACTCCGTTACTCCGAAGACCAGATCGAGCTTTTCGTTAATTGCCGCCCGATTGTCCGCCGCCCAACTCACCATACATTCGAATTCCCAGTCAAACTTGTTGGGCTTGTCGATTAGATCATCCACATGCCCTGACTCGTTCCGTGAGCCGGTGTGAATCAGGAAATGTAGCGGCCCGTCTTCGTACCGAACTATCGCATCCAAGAAATGGTTGCCCCCTCCCAAATCGCAGGGCCCCTTTGTTTGCTCGAAGGTAATCGGCCACTTTATCCCATCGCACTTGATCAAGATCATTCGGTTGTACCCATGATCGCACAAGTCTCATCCCGCATCCGCAATCGGACACTGCGAACTTGCGCCAGTCCGCCTGTCTAGTCAGGACAGCAGTCCCGGTGGGGAGTGGAGACTTACCTGGACAGGCGTCCGGTAGAAAAACGACTTGCTCAGCCTGAAGATCGTGAGGGAGCGAGGAATGAAGTTTCCCGAGCGGCTCAGCAGACAGATTTGTGATTTCCATAGCCGTCTCTCTCAAGAAAAACAGGTTGCACTAGCACTTGGACTTCGGCATTGCGGTTACGTTGCGGGAAAACCGCGTTCGACTTCATTCAGGAACGCTTGTGCCAGCTTTGGCTCGCCAGGCACGTTCGGGCCACGTAGAAAACAGTAGTGGAGGAATCGTTCGACAAGCGGGTCCGCGTGTCCGAAGTCTTCTCGGATCGATCGGATTTCGTGCGCCATATTCTTCAATTGTTCAGCCTTAGACCAATGTAGATACTTACTTTCTTCAACATGATCATTCTGTCCAAACAAGCCCCAGCGCCCAGCCGCACACTGGAGGAGCACAGGACGCAAGAGCAAACGGAACTCAGACTCCAAACCCTGCAGTCGCCGCCTCTGGATATCTGATTTTCTCGTCATGCGTTTGCCCCTCTCATGCCGCGTTATCTATACGAACATCAACCGGACACCCTCGCGCTGCAATTTCGTGGATTAGATCGACGAAGTCGTCCGTCATCTTCTTCGCCTCGCCGCTAATCAGGTCGTAGTTCTTGAGCACCAGCCTGTATGGAACTTCTACCTCATTAATTGAACCATTCGCTATGCTGTCATTGAGAGCATCGCAGTTTCTGCCATGCCAATCCGGTGCGCCAACAGCGTGAAAGAAGGCGTCGTAGACGTCGTCCTTGGTCGTCCAGCATGCACCGTCAGGCGTGAGTTCTTTCATACTTGATTCTCGCGTCCGAATGATACCGAATCAGATCAACCCTGTGACCGCAACTGTCACCGGGTAAAACTGTGGTTTGCGCGGGCAGGATTTGCACCTGCGTCTAGAGGTTATGAGCCTCTCGTATTGTCCTACGCTACTACCGCGCCAAAATCCTATGAGAATTGGTCCGGGTGGCAGGAGTTGAACCTGCGTGGACATGTGCCCAAGACATGTGGGTGGCCGCTACCCTACACCCGGATCTGGTGGCTCGGCACGGAATTGAACCGTGTCCACTGGCTTTTCAGACCAGCACTCTGCCGTCGAGTTCCCGAGCCAACACTTGGTGGACGGTGCGAGACTTGAACTCGCATTTCACGGTTGCAGGCCGTGGGTAATCCCCTTATACGAACCGCCCAGTTGGGGCGAGATGAGAGAATCGAACTCTCGTGACTGGAGCCACAATCCAGCGCCTAAGCCATTCGGCCAATCCCGCCATAAACTTGGAGCTGGTCGAGTGAATCGAACACTCGTCGGAGAGGTACAAGCTCTCTGCACTTCCACTGTGCTAGACCAGCAAACTTGTGGAGCTGGCACGCAGCCTCGAACTGCGGTCGGGCGCTTACCATGCGCCTGCTCTTCCCGTTGAGCTATACCAGCGGAGCTGGCGCGGCGATTCGAACGCCGATCACGGACTTACGAGGCCCGCGCTCTTCCTACTGAGCTACACCAGCGAGAAACTCTGGAGGTGGCGGGGAGAATTGCACTCCCGATGATCTGCTTTGCAGGCAGACGCCTTGCTGTCTTGGCTACGCCACCTCATACATTTGGAGCGGAAGGCGGGAGTCGAACCCGCGCTCTCGACGTTGGCAACGTCGCGTCTTGGCCACTAGACGACTTCCGCCCTCACAAAATCTTGGAGCGAGCAGCGAGAGTTGAACTCGCGTCATCGGGTTGGAGGCCCGAGGCACCAGCCGCTATACCATGCTCGCTCTTCAAACTGGCAGGGGTGACAGGATTCGAACCTGCTTGAACTCGTTTTGGAGACGAGCGCCCTTCCCGTCGGGTCATCACCCCTGTGGCGGTCGCAACGGGAGTTGAACCCGTCCCTCCTGATAGACGGTCAGGCATCCTGCCGCTAGACTCTGCGACCGCATTTTGAAATTGGCTGCGAGGGCACGATTCGAACGTGCATGAACCGGGTCAGAGCCGGTTATCCTGGCCAATTGGATGACCTCGCAATTTTGAGGAGGAGGGAACCTTCGGAATACGGTGGTGTTTTCTGGACAAGAGAAGT
Source organism: uncultured Acidobacteriota bacterium (assembly GCA_963836945.1). Classification (GTDB taxonomy): domain Bacteria; phylum Acidobacteriota; class Terriglobia; order Terriglobales; family Acidobacteriaceae; genus Sulfotelmatobacter. The sequence continues at coordinate 690,848 of CAWILL010000004.1, read as the reverse complement.
AACCGTAGCCTTCACCACTCCTCGAATTCTCGTCAGCGAACTTCCTCCTTTTCTCAAGTTTCTAAAATGGCTGCCGGGGAGCGATTCGAACGCCCGTATCCGGATTCAAAGTCCAGAGTCCTGCCGCTAGACGACCCGGCATCACACCTTCAGCGGAATTGCTTTCATACACCGGACACACAAAACCGCTGACTCATCTACGTTGTGGCCAAGCCTCCGGCGATCAGCACGTGCACGATCAACCAATTCCTGATGGTCGCCGCCGCGATCACAGTAAAGGTCCGACGCAAGCTCGATCTCAAAGCCTTCGAGTTCAATCGTTTGCGTACTCATAACTTTGGTAGCAGCGAGGAGAATCGAACTCCCATCCCAGCCTTGAAAGAGCCGTATCCTGGCCGTTAGACGACGCTGCCTCCCCTCTGCGCATCGGTACAAATGCGCCGCAAAAAACCAAAAGCCCCCGATTTGTATCGGAGGCTCAGAAAAACTACGCGCTATGGATCGCCCCCGTTACATGAACGTACCTTCCCCCGCCCCTTGCCACGTAAACGTGGCCGGTGTCGGGAAGCAATCGGTATGGGGTTTGCGCATCATTGCGTGTATCTCACTTTTCACTCTCACATGATTTTAGAAATTCGTCAATACCCAAAAGTGACTGTTACTGCCGTTGCTTACTTCCTGTTCGCCTAAGTGTATTAGTCGGGGCGCGCGAGCCGGACCGCCCTGAAAATAAACTATGGTGGGCGGGCCGGGAGTCAAACCCGGATTTGCAGCTTCGGACGCTACCGTGTTGTTCAGTTACACTACCCACCCATCTGGAACTCGCGCCGGGAATCCAACCCGGATCTCTTCGTTAGGACCGAAGCGTCATCATGCCTTAGACCACGCGAGCCTAACTAATGTGGAGGGGATGCAGAGAATTGAACTCTGATCTCAAGGTTCGTAGCCTTGCGCCCTCATCCGTTGGACCACATCCCCACACTGGAAGCGGCAGAGAGATTTGAACTCTCATCGTCCGAGGTAGAAGCTCGGAGCATTGATCCGTTATGCTATGCCGCCTCTTTTTGTTAACTGACTCCTGGTGCGGGATGTGGGAATCGAACCCACTTCGTCTCGCTTAAAAGGCGAGTGCATATCCATATCTGCCAATCCCGCAAAACCTGGTGGGTGACGCTGGAATTGAACCAGCCTGGTCTCGCTTAAGAGGCGAGTGCATCTGCCATCTCTGCCAGTCACCCATGTTCAACATCAAAATGGTGCAGGATGTTGGAATCGAACCAACGCCTCGCGGTTATCGACCGCGGGCTCGACCTTCGAGCTAATCCTGCATGGTGCGCCGTTCGGGAGTTGAACCCGCATCTGTTGGGTGTAGGCCAACTATTCTGGTCCGTTGAACTACCGGCGCGGACAAAATTGGTAGAGGGTACAGGGGTCGAACCTGTCTAGCCGCGCTAATCTGGCGCCGAAGTGGGTATAAGCCACTGCTCCTCCCGGAGGCCCCTCCACTGGTGGCTCGCGATGGATTCGAACCATCCACGACGGCTTTATGAGAGCCGCGTTCTTCCTACTGAACTAGCGAGCCGTTACTACCCTCGGAATCTGGCTGGCCGGGCAGGATTCGAACCTGCGCATGGCGTGAGTAACAGTCACGTGCCTTTCCAGCTTGGCTACCGGCCAAAAAAACATCCGTAAAAAGCAAAAGACCCCGACTTTTGTCGGAGCCTCGGAAATCGAATCTGAACTTAGAAATCTAACGAATAATCAGACCAATCCCGAGGGCCGAGCGCGATTGACGCGCCGTCTCATCATGGATTTGGTCTTTATAGTCATTTTCAAGTCGAGTATAGCACGGTGATAGCCCTACACTCTTGCAGTCGTTGATGTCCACCGGTCCAGCACTATGCCGGGCCGGTGGAGTTTAGTTGACCCATTTGGTCTGCTCCAGCGCGCGGATGTACTCGATGACAGAATCGCTCCAGCCATCAATGTTCATCCACTTGCCGTAACCGACACCGTTCTTGTAGCTGGCCACATTAATCATGTACGCCTGCTTGGTGAGCGGAGCCGGAGCGACCGTCTGCGGATCGCCCTCACCGTAGCCCTGTACGGTAGTGGTATCAGAGAAGTGCCACTGACCGTCCGTGATGACGATGATTCGGTCATAGCCATCGCGGTTTGCGGCAGCGACTGCGAGACCGCCGCGGCTCCAGTTGTTCTTGGTCGCCGCCAGTGCATCGCGCAACGCGAACCCACGTCGCGGAGGAACCTCATACGCCTTCTCATTGAAGGCGTACACGTTCACCCGCTCGGCAGTCTCGCGAAGCAGAATGGCAAGACCCGCCGCAGCTTCAAAACGATCCATGTCGCTGTTTCGGCTGAGCCGAGCCATCCACATCGAGGGACTGGTGTCCACAACCAACGCCGTCGTTCCCGGCAGCGGAGTCTGCTTCTTGAGCGAGCGGAACATTGCCTGCTCAAGCTCGGCCTCACACTTCGGAGCGTAACGCGCAGCGGCAATGAAGCGGAACGGAAGAACTCGATCCGTCTTCATCTCTCCGAGAGCACGAACCACTAGCTTGTCGCTGACTCCGGCCTCACGCATGTTGCGCAGGTTACGGAGGAGAGCCAGTGCGCCCAGCTTCTGCTCGCGAAGCAACCGCTCCCAAGCCTCGTGCTTGTCCGCACCAGACGAGAGCGCAACTTCCCATGTATCGGGCGTGGTCAGCGTTCCCGAGATGAGGTTCTTCCACACCGCAGCCTGTGCCTCATCGCGAGGCTTGGCGTGGCAAAGGAACAGCAAGTCCCGCAGCTTGATTGGCCCGCCGCGATCGTACTTGGCAAGCTGGTACTCATCAAACTTCGGGAAAGCCGCCGCAAGTCCCTTCTTCACCTGACCGGAGAGTGGCACACGCCCATCCTTCCAGTAAATTGCGACGAACTCGGCGAGTTCGTCGGCACGCTGGATGATCTGCGCCAGTGTCTCCGAAACCGGAGCGCGGTGCGTCTTGTGCCGGGCCATTTCGCGAACAAGCAGAAGCGGAGCGTGACGCAGCTTCATTTGCCCGCGGGCTTCGATCGCAAGGGCGGACACCTTTTCGGCCACAACCTTTGGCACGAGCTCAGCTATGCGGTCGGCGATCTCGACTCCGTCCTCATACAACTGTGTCTCCCAAAGGAGACAGGCGAGCACTGAGCGCCGCAGCTGCATCTCGGGAGAGATGTGCCGTGCCGGTGTACCCTCGTGCGTGCGAGGTGCAGTGTTGAGATTCAGTGTGTTCAGTCGGGCCATGTTTTCCTCACTTTCAATGCGTGTCGTTTAAGACATCAACGCCGCAGAATGAACTCCTCATCTTCGGTTTTTATGTACGCCAGCCTTCCTGGGATACAGGACAGAACAAATCCGTCCCCCGACTCGCGTAGTGCCTGCAACAGTTCTTTCTCCTGCCTATCAAATCGACCACCCATCGGCCAGCATGTTTCTGGAGCTCCCATCTTCCGGAGCGCAGCAAAGACATTCGGTGGCAAAGATCCAGCGCCGCGAAGCGGAATCATGCACTCGCGATCGAGAAAACCGGACTTCAAGTGGTCAAACTCTGCGATCAACTTACGACGCTTCTTCGCATCGCCAAGGAAACCAAGAAATCTTTCCTGCCTGTTGACTTCCACGAATCCTTTTACAAATGCTTCCTCGTAATTGCTCATAGTTCCACCCGACAAGACAACCCGTGCGGTCCTGATCTTCTCGCCGGGGAATTAGGCGACGACGGTATTTGTCCGATGCTCTACCCTTGAGCTACACGGCACGAAGCCATGGCAGGGATCGAACCTGCAACCGTCGGATTACGAAGTAACCTTCGTCTTCACCACCGGCGAAAGTCTTTCTAAACTTCAAGTGTCAATTTCGTCGAGAAGAGCTCTTGCTGGTTTCGGCTCGCCAGGTACATTTGCACCGCGCAATGAACAGTAGTGCAGAAAGCGTTCCACCACAGAATTCGGCTGGCCAAACTCTGCGCGCAGAATATGTATCTGTTGCGCTCGACGCCTCAGATCATCGGCCGCCGGCCAATGAAAATATCTGCGTTCTTCCAAGTGCTCATTTTGTCCGAACAATCCCCATCGCCCTGCTGCACATTCCTTCAGCAACGAAATAAGAGATTGCTGAAATGCCGCTTCCATCTCATCAAGACGACTCTGTTGGATTCGCGAGCGCTTACTTCCACCACCCGATCCCTCCGCGCAAACCTCAACCGGACAACCTTCTGCCGCGAGTTCGTGTATTAGATCAATGAAATCGTCGGCCATTCCTTTCGCCTTGCCACGAATCTTGTCGTAGTTCCTGATCACGAGCTTGTACGGCAGTTCGAGCTTGTTGATCTCACCTCCGGCGATGCTGTCACGCAATGCGTCGAAATTGCGCCCGTGCCATTTGGGCGCGCCTACCGAACGGAAGAATGCATCGTACACATCGTCCTTCGTAGACCAGCCCGCCCCGTCCAAAATGACATCCTTCATGACGCTCTCCAAATCGATCGCGCGCACTCATCACGCCTTGGTACACCCCGCCGGGAATTGTCGGTAACGGTCTTGCTCTGCCAACTGAGCTACACAGCCATAGGCTGTGGCAGGACTCGAACCTGCGCCCTTCGAAGGAACCGTCGCACATCGCCACCGGCGAGCCCGCTGTGTTTCTCATCGCCGGGGAATGGGCGACGCGGTACCGGCATTTCTGCCTGCCGCGGACCGAGGTCGCACGGCCCCGAAGTAACCGCGATCTATCACCACCGGCGAATTCCTTATTCCGTGATTTGCCACTAGTTGATTCAAGCGATCTTCTCCCTGTTCACACGTCAAGAACAGACACTGGCCGGGGAACGAGCGACAACGGAACATTAGGCGTCCTTCCGTTTAGACCACGCGGGCACATATTCCCGCGGCAGGACTCGAACCTGCATCTCCCGCGTTCGAGGCGAAGTAACCGTAGTCTTCACCACCGGCCAATCCTTCTTGCTTCTACAACTCACCGGTTACCACCGGCGAAGCAAACTAGTGCCTAGTCCAAGAAAGCTACATTCCGCATGGCGTGCGAGAGATTCTCTGTGTTACCGAGAACCTCGTGCCAGCCATCCAACGCGACCGTCTTGTGATCCGGATGTCGCACTCGGCCACGAACATAGACCTTCGGGTTGCGTCTCATGACTCGCCAATTCCAGCGACTCCGTTCGCCCTCCGAGAGAGCCTGGTATTGCTCGTCTGTAAGACCATTTGGTGCGCCGGGGCTGACATAAACCGTCTCCCCGCCAAAGCGATAAAGCTCTTCACAGACATGGGGCTTGCCTCCTCCACGCGCGATCGGCTCGTTCCTTAGGACAAGCAGCAGTTCCACTCGCACCTGAGGCGCTGGTACGAAAAACCATTCACCCTGGCGAATGCGTGCTGCGTTGCTTCGCCGATCGCGATACTTCGTCCGAACTCCGCGCTCACTTGTTTGCACAAGATCGGGCTTGAGAGCCTGTTTCGCATCTCGAACGCGACTCACCGGCTTACTTTCTGGAATACCGGCAACAAACCAATGACGCTCATCGTGACCCAGCAAGAAACGGTGCTTTTCAGCGGCACTCCGGCTCAGCAATAGCAAGTGACGATCTCTCGGCTGAACATCCAAAACCAGCAATTCAGTTGTGGAAGCCTGTGCACGAGAAATCAGGAAGTACTCTCCGTGCCGATCTTGACGCACGTCGAGCGCGAGGTCGTCGGAAACCATTCGGCCCGACAGCCTGTTCCTTCGCATAAGTTGTCCAAATTCAACTCGCGCTCCCATCCTTGCGAAAGCGCGTTCCAACGGATTCATATTTAGTCCAATCTAAGGGCCATTGCCCGAGCTTCTGTGGCCGGACAAGACTGTACGGCCATTGCATTTCCTGGTCAGGGAACATGCGGTCACGGGTAGGGCTTGCGCCCATGAGGAGTCGAACCTCCCAGCCCGAAGGCTGTTTCTACCAAGAGAAGTACCCGTGGCCAATCACCACTGACCGAGTAAGCAAGGCTGGGGGAATAAGCGGTAGCGGTATAGTCGATTCACAGTCGAAGGAACCGCAACCCACGCCACCCAGCTAAATTGTGCGGAAAGAGCGCCTGGTTGAACCGATGAAGATCGGTTAGCGCGACCGGAACGACGCCCTATAGCAACTCAGTCGAGTTATCGGCTGATGTTGCCCGCTTTGCGATTTGTTTTCGAAATCCACCAATTTGGGCGTCCTTTCGTAGAAGATGACCTAACATGCCATGACTTCGCATCTTTTGCAATAAGAAACTTTGTCAGATTGCATCTTCTGAAGCGCCTGGTTTAGCACGCCCTCCATATGTCGAGAGCGTGTCGTGTCAACGGAGCTACTTAACATACGGATCTGGCTTTCCAGTTGATACCGAAACGCGATTGTGCCCTTCTACTTCAGTTACCTGGAAGCTAACCGGTAAAAACTGGCGGATCACTTCCATATTTGTCTTTGCGTGCATGTTGAGATTCACTGCCGAGAATGAACCTCCTCCAGCCAGGGCAAGAGGCAGGAGAAGCTGATCGGCCAAGTGTTCGTCGACAGCTGCAGTCGAATGCATGTATGCACGTGCCTGTTCGGCTACATCTTTGGCGACATCTTCTGCACTCACCCCAAGCTTCCCAAATGCAGTGAATATCTCAGTCACAGTTGAGCTCGCTAATTCAATCATCACCAGGTTGCCGGGACTGACCGAGTTCTTTGTGTCCTCGCAGCGCAGCGACTCCGCGTCCCAGTTCAGTAGCTTCCCGACTGTATCCAGCTCACGTCGGGCAATGTGATATGGCAAGTTCGCTACAAGAGCCGTCGCACGTTTCGTTGTGATCTCAGCTCGTTCCTCCAGTTCGATCGGTTTCAATACATCGGTTGGAATGACTTCGGCGACGATGCGGCCACCTCCCGCTGGATAGAAACCATATCGCTGCAGTTCCAATTTCACTTTCGGGCCCATTCGCTCGATCAGCGGAATGAAACTCCGTTGAAGGAAATCGAACGGTGGAGCTGCCGGATTATGCGTTCCACCTTCGATTTCGATCCGGCTTGGCCCCTCAGCTGTGATCAGCACCGGCAAAATCGTCTGAAGCACAAGAGTGCCGCTGCCCGCCGTGCCAACCGCAAAACGAAATTCTCCAGGGCGAATCTTGCCAGGCACAAATGTCAGAGCTTTGGAACCGAGCGTGGCGCCCTCTACTTCTGCGGTGCCAACTTCCGCCGCCGCCTGGACTGCTGTCAGGTGCTGCCGCAGCAGTCCAGGCTTCTGCCGATTTGCGCGAATGTTCTCGATTCGGAACGGTTTTCCGGTCACGAGCGACAGACTGAGTGAACTGCGCAGAACCTGTCCGCCGCCTTCACCGAAAGACCCGTCGATCCGAATCGTTTTTTCTGCCTTCACAACTTCCGTTTTAGGCATACTCATCCTTTCACGCAAACCACCTGGCGCAGAGTGTGCACGATTTCCACCAGATCAGCCTGTGCCGCCATAACTGCATCAATCGGCTTGTAAGCCGCTGGCGTCTCATCGATCACGTCTGCGTCCTTACGACATTCCACTCCTTCAGTCATACGGATGTGGTCCTCAATCGTGAAGCGCTTTTTCGCTTCATGACGAGACATTGCACGACCTGCCCCGTGACTGCAGCTGTGGAAGCTTTCCGCGTTGCCCTTTCCGCGCACGATGTAAGAGCGCGCACCCATGCTGCCAGGGATAATTCCCATATCTCCCTCGCGCGCGCGTACCGCACCCTTACGGGTCACGAGAACGTTCTGGCCGAAGTGAGACTCGCGTGCCACATAGTTGTGGTGGCAGTTGATGCTCTTTAGCTCGGCAGTGAACTCCGGCAAGAGACCGCTACCGCGAACCGCATCCACGATCTGATGCATCATCAAATCGCGGTTCGCGCGAGCAAAGTCCTGCGCCCACTCGACTGCTTCGACGTAGTCGTCGAAGTGTTCCGTGTGCTCGGGAAAGTACGCAAGATCACGGTCCGGCAAATTGACAAAGAATCTCTCCATGTCCTTTTTTGCCAGCTCGATAAAGTACGATCCCATGCGGTTTCCCACGCCTCGCGAACCGCTGTGAAGCATGAACCAAACCATCTCGCTTTCACCCAAGCAGACCTCGATAAAGTGGTTTCCCGTGCCCAGCGTTCCCAAATGGTTCGCGTGATTTCCACGATCCAGCTTAGGGTGCTTCGCCAGGATGGCGTCGTACCGAGGCTTCAGACCTCCCCATGCCTCCTGGTTGTCGGCGGGAATTTCGTGCCAAGCACCTCGGTCTCCCGCCCCGCCGTGATTTGTACGGCCATGCGGGACAGCCTGCTCAATCCCTTCGCGGATTCCATGCAGGTTATCCGGCAGATCACGAGCGTTCAGTGAAGTCTGCACCGCCATCATTCCGCAACCGATATCCACACCCACCGCTGCCGGAATGATCGCTCCTTTGGTCGGAATCACGCTTCCAACAGTCGCGCCGATCCCCCAGTGCACGTCAGGCATCGCGGCGATCCAACGAAAGACGAACGGCAACTGGGCGACATTCAGCAACTGCCCTTTCGCCTGATCCTCCAACTGGACGCCTTTCGTCCAGGCCTTGATCGGTACGCCCTGTCCGTTGTGAATTACGTTGTAGGTTTCGCCTGACATTTTGGTCTCCTTCCGCGATAGAGAAAAGCAAGTACTGGGCCATAACAGGCTTCTCTGCAAGTTGCTGAAGTATCGAGTGTTGCACGAAATAGCTCGTGATCTGATGTCCGGTTGTTTATACTATAAGATAAAACAGTATTCCAATGGATAAGAGTCAACGCATTGTAGTCGTTATCGGCTTGCTGGGCACCACCCTCGACATGGGCAAACACCCTGATCGCTGGCAGAACTGGCGTCCTTCCGTTTCTCTCTGTCGACAGCCTGACCTTATTGTCCGGCGCTTTGAACTGCTGCATGGCAAGCGCGACTCGTCCTTAGCAAAAACAGTGCGAGCTGACATGCGAACGGTTTCGCCGGAAACGGAAGTCCGTCAACACGAGATGGAGTTCGGCGACCCATGGGATTTTGAGGAAGTCTACGAAACGCTTTTCAAGTTCTCTCGTCAGTACCCGTTTGATACGGAATCGGAAGACTATCTCATCCACATCACGACGGGTACCCACGTCGCGCAGATCTGCCTGTTTCTCTTGACCGAGTCACGGTACATGCCGGGCAGACTGGTGCAGTGTTCGCCCGAGCGGGATCGCAGTTCACCAGGAACCATCAAGATCATCGATCTGGATCTGTCCAAGTATGACCGGATCGCCTCGCGATTTCGACAAGAGCAACGCGAGGCCGTTTCTTATCTCAAAGGAGGGATTGATACCCGCAATACCGCATTCAACCACCTAATCGATCGAATTGAGCAGGTTGCCATCGCGACTCGCGAGCCTCTCCTCCTCATGGGCCCTACGGGTGCCGGCAAATCGCTGTTGGCAAAACGAATCTACGAATTGAAAAAGAACCGCCGAGCCGTAGAGGGAGCTTTTGTCGAAGTGAATTGTGCGACTGTACGTGGGGACGCTGCCATGTCTGCGTTGTTCGGTCACGTGAAAGGGGCGTTCACCGGAGCTCAGAAGGATCGCCCCGGCTTGCTTCGCGCTGCGGATAAGGGAGTCTTGTTTCTGGACGAAGTTGGAGAACTGGGTCTTGATGAACAGGCGATGCTGCTTCGGGCCCTGGAAGAAAAGACATTTCTTCCTCTAGGTTCGGACGATGAAGCGCACAGCGATTTTCAGCTACTTGCAGGAACGAATCGAGATCTATTTACGGCTGTGCGCCAAGGCAGCTTTCGTGAGGATCTGCTGGCACGCATCAACCTGTGGACGTTCTCGCTCCCAGGGCTCAAGAATCGTTCAGAAGACATAGAGCCAAACCTCGATTTTGAACTAGATCGTTTCGCCGAGAAAGCAGGGCGACGAGTCACTTTCAGTAAAGAAGCTCGGGCCACATTCCTTGTGTTTGCGCTTTCTCCCACCGCCAATTGGTCCGGAAATTTCCGCGACCTGAACGCGGCGGTCGCTCGGATGGCTACATTAGCACCGGGCGGTCGAATTTCTACCGACATCGTAGAAGAAGAGATTAAGAGGCTGCGGGCATCGTGGACCGCCCCTGACGCGTCGTCTTCCCCAGTCGGTCTTCAGGAATTCCTTGATGAGCGGCAACTGGCAGAGCTGGACCTCTTTGATCGCGCCCAACTGGCCTTCGTCGTGGATGTGTGCAGGGGTAGTCGCTCTCTGTCGGACGCTGGTCGGACATTGTTCGGCGCCTCTCGCGCGCGAAAAACCTTCTCAAATGATGCGGATCGGCTCCGCAAGTATCTGGCACGTTTCGGAGTCGAGTTTGCGGGAATCCGAGGAAACGACGGACTCCAGCAGACTGATCGCTGAAATCGCGCTCTGCTCGCGACGGCCATCTACTGCTTCCGGTAGCAGTAGCCATTTGCCCCAAACCTTCTCAAATGGGGACCACGGAGATGAATGTCGAGTTCGCGGAACGCCTAGGATATCGTAGCTACGGCATGATTCTGGGCGCGAGGTGGCCTTGCCGCCCTGGAGCTGATGGGATCATGAAAGCCTAGAGCATGCTCTCCAAGGAAAACTATTCCGTTTACCGCTACGACGTGCTGCCCGACCGCGTCATTCTGTACATGTGGCCGGAGGCCGGCGGATCGGTATTCAGCTTCCGATTCGGGTCGCGATTTGGCATGTCAGCAGAGACCGCGCCATCGCTCCTTTATGACTACTACAACCCCGAGTCGCGGGTGATGTTTATACTTTCACATTTTCGGGGTTACGCAGAGTAAACACGACTAAGAGGCGAACGCCACTGCATTTCGGCAGGTGGCGTCCATGGTTGCGGGGGGCGGATTTGAACCGCCGACCTTTGGGTTATGCGATCTGACTCACCTTTCGATGAGAGTCGGACTGTACCTTCATCCACTAGGGATGCTCGCCATCCAGTCTCTACGCCTTCCCCCACCAGTTCAGGGGGCTTGGTTCGGTATTGCCCTATCGCTGACGCGACGTAGGTTCCACCGACTTTGAGGAGTGATCTTTCGGTGCATTTCTGCGCCGGACGCCCAATTTGCAAAGCTCGTTAGGCTGTCCGAGGGAACTTCAAGGAATCCTTGGGAGCGTGAGGTTATGAGCCCAAAACTACTAAGTATTTTAAACAACTTACAAGACGCGGGTGGCCCTCGAAAAACCTTGTAAGTGGCGTTAAGGAATCGTTATTGGACAGCTAAAGGACAGTCGATTGGATCGAAAATTCTGAGCTGTGCGCACAAGTTTCAAAAATGAGCATCTTCCCGTCGTATGGTTTCGGATGCTATACCGTGCTCGTCTGTTCCTTCCTGATGAATAGGTCGCGAAATATCCAACCTTCTCATGATGGCGATCAGTGTGGTTCTCTTCAATCCTAGTTTGGCTGCGGCGCCGTGGGGTCCACCGACCAGCCATCTGGTCTGCTCAAGTGTTTCCAAAATCAAATCGCGATCCGAATCATCTAAGGTCTTCGATGTGTAAAAGGTTCGAGTGTGATGCCGAGTGGGGATCATGACCTCTCATTGGTCTTTGCGAAGTGGGTTTTGGAGCATACCGTCCCGCGAAAGGATAACTGCGCGTTCCACCAAGTTCTGCAACTCGCGGATGTTGCCAGGCCAGGAGGTCTTTCTCGTTCATAGATGTAGACACTCTACTCGCCGTGGCAGTAGATTGTCTACTCCCGCATCATGGCGGCGCCTCAATTCAAAGCCGTTCTTATGTGTGTCAAAGCCGTTCTTATGTGTGCCATAAGTATTTGATAATAAACATGTTGTTTCTAGTCGTTGCAAGGAATCAGCTTGCCGTCCTATCAGATTTGGAGTATTATTTAGTCATAAATGGAGAGAACCTTATGGCTACCATAGCTGCGATACAACAGGCCGTTGTTGGTTTCTCGTGGGATACAGCCGTCGATCTGTCGACAAAAGGGAACCGAACCCGACTCAGTCCCGCTGCGATCAAAGGCCTTCTTCGGATCGCGACGCATTGGAATTTACGGGACGACGATACCCGACGTCTGTTAGGCGGCATGTCCAGCGGCAGTTTTTACGGATTGAAGAATCGAGCTGCCAAAACTCTGGATGAGGATCAGCTCACCCGAATTTCGCTTTTGATCGGGATCTATAAGGCCTTGAACATTCTTTATGGCCAGAAGCTCGCTGATGCCTGGATGGCGCTGCCGAACACGAATACCATGTTTGGGGGAGAGTCGCCCCTCAGTTATGTGAAGAAGGGCGGGATACCTGCTTTGCTGAGGGTTCGGCAACTCTTGGACGCACGACGCGGCGGCAGATGAAATCTCCGAAACAGAGCAAGGTGGAACAGGACAGGACTCATCGCCTTATTCCGTATCGCTACAGTGATCGTGGTCGGCCGATCCTCAATCTTCTCGCACAGGACGACGACGATCTCCTCAGCGATCTCACGGAGCTGGAGGGCGCCACGAATGATCGATTGCTCGGCGAGAGTGGGAGGCTACCTGGCGCCAGCGCAATCGAGCTGGTCTCCGGCTTTCGCCTTGCGCATATCGTTAACGCATCCTTCGCGCATGCGCGCCCGTCTGGAGGACGGTTTAACAGCGGGGGAAGAGGGGCTTGGTATGCGGCTTTCGAAATGCAAACCGCGCAAACGGAAGTAGCCTTTCATAGAGCCGTCGAGTTGAAAGAAGTCGACTGGAAAGCCAAAGAGGTCTCTCGATACATCGACTATCTTGCCGATTTCCGATACGAATTTCATGACATTCGGGGAGATCGAGATTTTGTGGACTGTCTAGATCCGAACAGCTACGCGGCTTCCCAAACTCTGGGGCTCAAGCTGCTGACGAGTGGCTCCGCTGGAATCGTGTATCCGAGCGTTCGGCAGAAAGATGGCCTCTGCATCGCCTGCTTTCGTCCCCCCCTGGTGCTGAATGTGCGAGAGGGGCCTATGGCCACGTTTACTTTCATTGATGCAGAAATGACTGCTGTCGTCATCGAAAGCTGACACTGCGCCCAGAAACTCGTGGTCTCCATCGGTGACGATGTCGTTTGTCACCTCTCCTTCAGACTTGATCCACAATTTGTTGAAGTCAGTTCCCATCCAGCCTTCGCCCTTCCAGTTCATCGAACGTAACATACGTGAGAATGTGGTTATCTTCCACTGGCTGAGGCCAACCAGTCACCATCATCGTTGACGCGGAAACTCCCCGGCGTGCCGAAATGTGCATCGGCCTCGCCGGCCACAACGATTACTGGAACCGCACCGGCGACTGCGACTCTTCGCTGTTCCGCGTGCCACCAGATTTCAACGCGCAAATGAACGGTCTTGATTTTCTCCGCGAGCTCTCCTTCATCCAAACCCTCCCATCGTTTCCAGCCCATCCCCATTAGGACCGCATCGGCATTGACGCACATTCCGGTGTTCACGGCTTTTGCGTCTGGCTTCCGTTGATAAGCTGCTTGGCTGAGTAACGCAAAAGGCAAATCCTCAGGTCCAGTGAGGATAATCGGTTCCGGAGGCCCGAGAAGTCGCTGACCAGGCTGTCGAATCACAACTTGGGTAGCCTTTTGCCGATAGGCCGGGCTGCTGCGGATCCGGATGTATGCGGGAAGAGATACTACGAGTAATGCGACAATGACATACAAAAGCATTGATGTTCCACACAAACTGCTTTGAATGCTGAAAGAACCCTCTTGGGACCCACAGACTGGCGTGGCATAGTCTAAGCGGCGTTCTCACGATTGTCTATTGCATTTCCCTATTGTGTTTCCCTATTGCTTACGTTGCTCTATTTCGATAAGTGATCTTTGGGCCACCCGCCCAATGACAGTCTGCGTGAATGCCGGGATTGCAGGCAGGTCTCACGAGAACGCGCTCCGGTTTGCCGCCTGTTGGCGCGCCAGGACTGCTCCCCTCTGCATTCCTTGCCTGCAGGTTTTCGGCTGGAAGACGTTCCTTGCCCAGCCGAGGGCCGCGAGGTCCTTGTGCCAAGGGATGCGTCGGTTTTATGTCGGCCGGCTACTCCCCGGGGAGTTGCAAAATTGGTGCCCGCCGTGAGTTGCCCTTCCAAGGAGGAGTCGTTGTTCGTGCTTTACGAGGGGGGTAAGATAAGGAGCCACTTATGTCTGCCCCTGCGTTCCTCCACGGCCACCTCGCCCTGGTTCTTCTTTGTGTTGCTGCCATCGCCCAAACAAGTCCCAGACAGGACGTAGCCAGTCAGGATTTCCCGAGGGAGGGCGCGGTCATCGAGCAAAGGACGACCAAGGTGGTCTTCCAATCCGATGGCACCTACACGTACGATCAGCACGCCCGAATCCGAATCCAGTCCGACGCCGGCGTGCGACAGTACGGGGTCCTGCCTTTTGCCTACCAGGCATCGATCGGACATGTCGCAGTACAGGATATCCGGGTCATCAAACCGGACGGGGCAGTAATTGCGAGTCCCTTGAACTCAATTCAGGACGTGACCTCCGAAATCTATCGTGACGCTCCCATGTACAGCGACTTTCGCGAGAAGCATGTCGCTGTCAAGGGACTCGAACCCGGCAGTATCCTGGAGTATTCCGTCCGTTGGCTGCTGGAAAAACCGCTCGCCAAGGGACAATTCTGGATCAGCTATCAGTTCACAAAGAGCGCAGTAATTCTGAATGAGCAGCTGGAGATCAGTGTTCCACGTGAGCGCGAGGTGAAACTCAAGAGTCAAACAATCCAGCCAACGATACGCGAGGAAACTGGCCGTCGCATTTATTCATGGAAGACGTCGAATCTCGAGAGCCTGAGCCCTGAGGAACTCCAAAAGGTCCAGAGCTACGACATTTTCCGGGGATTAGTCCAGCCCCCAGACGTATTGATCAGCAGTTTTCGAACCTGGGAGGAAGTAGGCCGATGGTACGACAGCCTGCAGCAGGAACAGATCAAACCCTCACCAGAAGTGAAAGCCAAGGCGGAGGAGCTGACCAAAGGTCTTCCGGATGACGACTCAAAACTACGCGCTATTTACAACTACGTCAGCCTGCGCTACCGCTATGTCTCTATTTCCTTTGGCATCGGACGCTACCAACCTCATGCGGCAACGGAAATTCTCGGAAACCAGTACGGCGATTGCAAGGACAAGCACACTCTGCTGGCGGCGTTGCTGAGCGCAGTCGGAATCAGGGCCTACCCGGCCCTGATCAACAGCCGCATGACGGTGGATTCCGATGTGCCTTCGCCCGGACAGTTTGACCATGTGATCAGCGTCGTCGCGAAGGGAAGCGCGTTGTCTTGGATGGACACCACACCGGAAGTATCGGCGATGGGGTATCTGATTAATCCGCTCCGCGGGAAGCCAGCGCTGGTCATCACACCAGAAACAGTTGCATTCGAGACCACCCCCGCCAATCCTCCATTCTCCAACCAGACAACAATGGCCCTTACTGCCAAGCTGGATGCCGATGGCACGCTTCAGGCACATGCAGAGGTCGTTGTCCGCGGCGACGAAGAACTCTATGACCGCTATTCCTTTCGCCGAACACCAGAGACTCAGTGGAAAGATTTGATACAAAAAATGTCATACGCGGCGCATCTGGGTGCAACGATCAGTAATGTACGAGCCAGTTCGCCAGAGAAGACGGAACAGCCCTTTACCCAATCGTATAACTACATTTTGAAGGACTTCGCCGGAGGGGATAAACGCCGATTCGTAGTCCCGCTTTCAATGGGAATCGCGGTCATCAAAGACGAAGACCTAAGACAGACGAGGCCGCTGTGGATCGGCTATGTGGGCGAGTGGCAATACGAGTCACGAATCGAGTTGCCTAAAGGATGGTCTGCTACGCCGCCTTCGTCGATCGACTTGAAAGAGAGCTTTGCCGAGTTTCAAGGGAGCGCGGAGGTGCACGAAGGCGTGCTAACCACCAAGTGGCACCTGCTCGATAAAGTGAGTGGCGTGTCACCAGACCAGTTGACTCGTTTCAAGACATTCCAGAAGGCTATTTCGGACTATTGCTTCACCTACATTTTCCTGCGGGCATCTGAGGATGCTTCTGCAATCGGGCTTACTTCTGCACCCACCCAGGGACCGACGCGGGTCGCAGAGCTGGTACGCCAGAGCCTGTCGCAGCTTCCGAGCAGTCCTAATTCGCAAGCTCTTCAGGCGGAACAAAATGCCCGGAGTTCACTGCAGACAAAGGATTACACTTCTGCCATCACGGCTCTGAAATATACAGTTTCGCTTGACGCAACTTTTTCCCGCGCATGGATTGAGTTGGGCGTGACATATGCGATGACGAGAGATACGAGCTCAGCGCTCAATGCTTTTCAGAAGGCTGTGGATGCGGATCCCAAGCAGGTTATTCCATACAAGATCCTCGGCCTCATGTACACGTCCCTCGGGAACCGGAACGAGGCGATTGCCACTTGGCAAAAACTCCAAATTATCACACCTGATGATCACGACCTTGTGTTAAACCTTGGTGGGCTTTACATCGCGCAGAAGCGTTACCCCGACGCCGCGGCACTCTTCGAAGCCGCAGCCAAGACGAACCCCTCCGACGCATACGCTCAAATGTGGTTAGGGATCACCCACCTGCGTTCACACAACACGGATCGGGGGCTTGCCGCTCTGCACAAAGCTTTGGAGATCAATTCCGGCGCCGAGATGCTCAACAATGTGGCTTACGAGATGGCGGAGGCAGGTGCGGCCCTCCCCGACGCTCTGCTTTATTCTCAGCGATCCGTGAGAGAAATGGAAGGGCTTTCACAGAAGGTTGATCTGGAGAACGTAAAGGACTCGGACCTGCAGCTCCCGCAGAAGATCTGCGCTTACTGGGATACACTCGGCTGGATCTACTTCAAGATGGGCGACATGGTGCAGGCGGAGAGCTACCTGACCTCAGCCTGGCGGGTTAGCGAGGATGGATTGGTTGGAGACCACCTTGGTCAGGTGTGCGAAAAGGAGAAGAAGTTCCCGGCTGCCCTCCACCTGTATAACCTTGCCCTCGAAGCGGATCCTAGGTTGGAAGAAACCCCGGCGCGCATGCGTAATCTCTCCCAAGTTCCCCTTCCCAAGAAGCGGATGAGCGCTGCGGAAGAATTGAGCCGGATGCGTGTCGTTAAACTTCCGACGATCACTAAGGAAACGGTGACCGCTGACTACGACGTCCTGATCATGGGCGGAAAAATAGAAAAAGCCACCTTCGTCAGCGGGGCCGAATTGCTCCGTCATGCAGAAGAGAGCTTCGAGAAGGTTCATTTCGAAGAGCCATTTCCCTCAAACTCGGGAGCGCACCTGCTCAGGAGAGGTATTCTTTCGTGTTTCTCCTATACGGGCTGCAGTTTCGTGTTCTATCCACTTTCATCAGCTGCGAAAGCAAATTAGAGAACGGGGAATAGAGCGTCGTTTGCGGGAACGGGTTAGTGGATTCATTGGGTCGTGCACCCGATAGCCAGCTCTCTCAAGGAGTCCAAAATCGCGATATCGGTGACGTGAGCGACTCCCATTCAGCTCCACGGCCTCAACCGGGCATCCTCAAACACCATGTATCGGCTTCAGGCTCCTTGAGCCTCCGTTCGCATTATCGCGCCACGGACGCGAAGGCGCTCTCCCTCGATTTGCCCCAGAGTGAACTTCGTGACTGTTTCGGTCGATCGAGCGAGGCACGGGGATCGCAACGTGTTGGAGGGCCGGAAGACCTACTCAGCATGCCTCTCGTGGAGGCCACTAAAAACTGGCGTTATTGATTTGTACTCGGAGCGTTAGAAAAGTGCAGAGGGATCGGCACTACTTGCGTACAACTCGGAAACTGTACGCTTCTACTTCCTCCTCTGCTCCTGGCGTGCCATTGTCGCTGCTCAGCGTAACAATATAGTCTTGGGTATCCAGAAGCTTAGCCGACAGTATCAAAACAACTGCCCTTTGATTGCCGACGCGCATGCTCTTTAGATCTTTTCGTTCAACCAAATTGCCTTCACCACCTTCTGCCGTTCTCAAAATGGCGTGGTAGCTAACGTCTTCGTCTCGGTCTACCAAGAGATTCAATCGCACCGAAGACGCGGTTGGCGGTAGCTTAAGCATTTTCTGCAGGGCTCCAAGTGATCTCGCTACCCCTGGATTTAAGTTGAGTGTAACGTATGGCGATATCGGAATCTCCGTCGCTACGTCTGTGCCTGCCCGGTGTTGGTTGCGCTCGCCGCTAGCGTTCTCTTCAAGCCTTGTAATATGCTGACGAAGAATTTCCTGCTCTCCGCGAAGCTCAGCCTGCTGTGCCAGTGCCTGATGCAAGTCATTTTGTAATCCTCGGTTTCGCACTATCAGCCAAGAGCCACACACCAATACGATTATGGCTGCAAACGCCAATACCAATTGAGGTGTCTTTTGTTGGGCCGAAAAAGCGGTCGACATCCTCTTCAAAAGCGAAGTTCTGTTGGAAGAAACGGCCAGTTTCGTAGACTCCGAAACCTTCCTCAGATCGCGCGCGAACGCCACTTTTTCACGTCCTTGCCGCGATTTGAGATATTTCCCTTCGAATTGTTGCCTTTCGCGTACCGTTAATGCTCCTTGGACGTATGAGTCAATCAGGTCGTTCTCAACAACGAGGAGCTCCTCAAATACGTCCTCATCGTCCAAATAGCGGTTTTCAAACCGAGCCCGTTCTTCTTGAGGCAGATCCCCTAGTAGGTATCGCTGCATTATGATTTCATCAATCGTTCTGCGCATCGCTCCTTCCGTCCCTGCCCAAGAATCTCCGGATCCTCCATCTGATGCCAAGCGGTCGTCCCCTTCTATTTTGTGGCAGCGGCGCGGAAAACGTTACAACAATTTTTCATCAAGCGTTACTCGTTCCTTCACGACTCCGGCGACCTAGCCTTTGACGGCATTCGTCTTATAAAGCCGACTTTGGCGTTCGCACACGAGACTCCAGGCAACGCTTCACACAACCCTCGAGGTGCTCTCTCAGCCGGTTTGTGCGAACCCTGAGCGTGCCCACCTTAAGTCCCGC
Organism: uncultured Acidobacteriota bacterium; assembly: GCA_963836945.1. Lineage (GTDB taxonomy): Bacteria > Acidobacteriota > Terriglobia > Terriglobales > Acidobacteriaceae > Sulfotelmatobacter. Next base: position 671,774 of record CAWILL010000004.1, on the reverse strand, counting down.
ACTTTCTGCGAGCTTTTTTCTGACAGCTTTTGCCTTTTCCTCTTCTGCGTTGTAATACTGGACAACCAAATCCCGGTCGCCAGGCAATAGCCCTGCCAAGCAGCGTCTCAAGCAGGCGAGTCTTCGGTCCTGATAAAGCCTGCCGACAATCTCCTGAGCCTGATCGTGGCCGTCGGGCAACGCATTCTGTCCGCCGATTAGATCCTCGCTGTAGGTTTCACGCTGCATCTTCTTGTGAGCTTCCAGACAAACAAACCGGGCCACTCCAAAGCAATACTTTTCTACATCACGAATCTCCTCGGTGTTCAGCTTCGCTGCCACTCGGTCGAGGACTTCATCAGCAAGGTCCTCCGGCCCTGTACATATGTTCCATTCAAAGTATTTCGCCAGCCGACGCCTAATATGTAAGTATTTTTCCCAAGCGCCGATATCGTCCGGATCGAGACGCAAAAGAAATACCCGTAAGTCCATTGGGTTTCTGACTACTTTGCTCCCCCCAGACGTTGAGTCGCGCATGCCAAAGTTTACCCGAGATCTGTTGTGGCGAGGAATGCGGCCATGGTGTCGGTTTGCAGTCCCACGGAAGTGTCCCAGTTGGGCCAGATTATCCCGGTAGGGGCCGCACCTCGAAGCCCGTTGTACCTTAGCGACCCCAAAAATCAAAATACACCAGATGCTGTAACGTTTTTGAACTGTGGACCACTTGATGAAGAAGGGATAACCCGGAAGGGCCTTTGGGGTTGGACATCTGGGTCTTTCTTGCCAGTCCCCGGCCCTGAAAGCCAGCGGGTTGTTTCTTCGAAAACGACACAAACCAAAATTTGAGGAGGACGCATGCACAATCACACGATGAAGGCCATCGCCAATTCCATCGAAAAAAGTTCGGACAGGACCCTCGCCGTTTTGGGCGTGGTTCTAACGCTTGTCTCGTTAAGTGCCGCTCAATTCAAAGTTAGCGACAACTTTAATCGCGCTGATGGCGTTCCGGGACTGGGATGGTCAACTTGGGGAAATGGGGCTCAGGTGAGCACTAATCAGCTCGAAACCTTCGGCGAGGTCAACGTTGCAGGGGGTATCCAGAGAATTCTTGACGTAACTTTTCCCCTGACTTTCTCTTTTGACTTCAGCACCGCCGCACCGGCTGATGGGGGTTGGCTCATCGGGTTCAACGCCATAGGCACCACCATTTATGGAGGTGCCGATATGTCTGAAGTGAGACTCTTTCAAAACAACGGCGGCACCGCGGTATGTACCTTCTTTCAGACTGTGAGCGGACCGTCAACTCTCTGCGGCAATACGGTCAGTGGGCAACGCACATTCACGGCCAAGGCGCACGTTTCCGTGACGCTAAGATCCGATTTCTCGGTCACCGTTGTGATCAAGTACAACGATGGCTTATTGCCCGCGCAAGTGGTCCTCAAGACACCAGCTCCAGTTGGTGCGATACAAACGCCTCAAGGTAACGTTCTGTTTCTCGGCAACGCAAACATGACCTATGGACCCCATTTCTTCGACAATTTTGTGCTGAGTTTGAATTAGGCCATTCATGGGCTTGGCACAGAGCATGACCTGACCGATCTTTTGACGAAGTGGGTCTTCAGTGTAATGCGTCGTTGGATTCTTGTTAGCAATTGTCGCCGGGGGGCGGGATGTGATAAACGCGAACCGCTTTCATATCTCCCTGCCCCGGTTGGCTCAGAAACGTGGCTATAACCGCGCGCCGATCTCTGCAGTTCCTTCTCCCTTCTATTCCAGGCGCGATCCCTCGTAGCTCTCGCCAAGTCCGCACACCTATTGATCGCCAATCAAGTTCGTGAGATAACATACCGCACAATTGGCCAGAACGGTACCGGCCCGGACGCGTGAGTTCAAAAGTGAGTTCTCTATGCCAAATGCGCACAAGTCCTCCCCTGAGATTCGACTGCGCCAGAACCGAATCCTTGAGAAGATTTTCCTGCTCGCGTTGTTCTTCGCTTCTTCCACTGCGCTACCGATAGGAGCGCAAGCTCCTCTAGAGGGGCAGTTTGGTCGCCCACAGAAAGATCAGCCCCCAACTCGCCTAGCGCGCGGCACGTCCATCGACGGCCGACTTGAGGCGGGCCGCAAGGATCGTTATCAAGTGGCGCTCGACGCCGACGAGTATGTGCGGGTCGTACTAAAGTTCCGTGACTTTGAGCTCTTAGTCCGACTCTTGGGAGCGGATCGGAAGCAGATCATGAAATTGGATACATCGGAGACGCCAGGAACATCCGTATCAATGTCGTGGATCGCAAGACAGGCCGGAGTTTTTGAGGTTGAACTAGCTTCTTCGGCGGGAGGTAATTCTGCCGGATCTTACGCAATTGAGATGGATGAAATGCGGCCGGCCACTGAACAAGACCGCACGCGGAGTATGGCGCAAGGCCTCTTCCTGCAGGCAGAAGAATTGCGACGCCAAGGCACAGAAGTGTCGCAGCGGGCAGCTCTGAAACTTTACGATCAGTCCATTAGCCTGTGGCGCCAAATCGGGGAGGGGATTGATTTGGCTGAAACCCTCAACAAGTCGGGCGTCGTGAATAGTGCACTCGGAGAAAACAAGAAGGGGGCGGAGGTGCTCGATCAGGCCCTGCGGGTTGCCCAGCATTCCGATGATTCGCTAGAGGAGGCTGCCGTGCTGCACAATTTAGGAGAGGTCGCCTATGCTCTCAGCGAAAAACAAAAGGCACTCGAATGTTTCCGCAAAGCCCTGGACCTCAGAAAGGGACAGGCAGGGTTTTCTCGCGAAGCCGATACTCTCAACGACATTGGCGCGGTGTTGGACGATCTAGGCGAGAAGTCGCAGGCGCTCGATTACTACAATCAGGCTCTCAATCTCAAACGACGGGTCGGCGATCATCAAAGTGAAGCCAGCATCCTGAATAACATGGGGGTTCTTTACGATGATCTGGGCGAGAAACAGATGGCGCTTCAAAGCTACCTGGCGGCTCTTCCCGCAATGTCCAACGCCCGTGATAGAGACGCAACGTTAGGGAACATCGGCAAGGTCTACGAGGATACCGGCCAAACTCAAAAGGCGCTGCAGTATTACCAACAGTCGCTCATTGACGCCAAAGGTGCCGGCGACCGCCTGCAGCAGGCGCGAACATTGAGTAGCATCGGAGCGCTCTATATCGATGTTGGCGACGACTCGAATGCACTGGACTATCTAAACCAAGCCCTTCCACTCAGGCGTTCTACTGGCGACCGACACGGAGAGGCATACACATTGCGCTGCATCGCGCAAGTACTCCTCAAGCGGGGACAATACCAAGAAGCTCTCGACTTTCTCAATCAATCCCTGGCTTTGTCAAAGGCTGCTAGCGACCGAAAACAACAGGCGATGGCGTATCAACAGGCCGGGAATGTGTACAGCGCACAAGGTAACGTCATCGAAGCGCTCGATTGTCTTAATCGAGCCTTGAGTATCAGCGACAGCATTGGTGACCGGTTTCGCGTGGCCGCTGTGCTGAACGACCTGGGCGAACTCCATTGGCATTCGGGCGAGGCAGAAGCCGCCTTCCGGGATTTCGAGCGAGCGAGGTCGCTAGCCCTAGCGGTCACCGATCCCGACACAGAAGCCATTGCCCTGCAAGGCATGGCGCGTGCGGAGCAGCAACTCGGGCGCCTGGAAGACGCCCTGATTCACGTGGACGAATCGCTCTCACTAGTCGAATCACTGAGATCCAATATCTCAGGCGGCCCACTACGCACCACCTTCCTGGCTGCCCGGCAGAAACCATTTCAGCTCGCGATGGAACTGCTGATGCAAATGCACGTTCTGCACCCTGACCAAGGCTATGACGCCAGAGCATTTGAAGTCAGTGAAAGGGCGAGAGCACGCGGACTGATCGACCTCTTGGGCGAAGCTGGAGCCGAAATTCGACAAGGTGTAGAGCCTGTGTTGTTGGAACGCGAGCGAAGACTGCAGTTACTCGTGACTGCGAAATCGAGTTTTCAGGTGCGTCTTGAAGCTGAAAGTCACACGATCGAGCAAGTCACCAAGCATCAGAAAGAAATGGCCGATCTCATTCGGCAATACGACGAGGTCGAAGCAGAGATCCGCGCCAATAGCCCACGCTATGCGGCCTTGACCCAACCCGAACCGTTAAAGTTGTCAGGCATACAACAACAGGTGCTTGATCCGGATACCGTTCTTCTCGAATACAGACTAGGAGAATCACACAGCTATTTGTGGGTAGTGACGCCAAGGTCGTTTACTAGCGTTGAGTTGCCCAGCCGTGCGGAAATTGAATCTGCGGCTCGTGTTGTCTATGGACTCTTGAGAGCGCGAAATCAATCGGCGACGGGAGAAACCGCCAAGGCAAGACAGGACCGGCAGGCACGGGCCGCTGAGGGATACTCGAAAGCCGCTGCACATCTGAGCGGAATACTAGTCGGTCCGGTTGCCAAGCTTCTCATCGGTAAGCGACTGCTGATTGTCGCTGATGGCGCGTTGCAGTACCTCCCCTTCGGGGCGCTCCCTGTGCCTGGTGACAATGAGCCAACGGAAAAGGCCGTTCCGTTAATGGCGGAACATGAAGTCGTTTGTTTGCCCTCAGCGTCGGTCATAGCCGTTTTGCGCCGCGATTTCGCCAACCGACCGATCGCGTCAATGGCTGTAGCCGTGTTGGCCGATCCCGTATTTGAGACCGAAGATCCCCGGGTGGAGAACCACAAACAGCCGCGACTCCGACCTGCTCGAACCTTGCATGGAGACCCGGGCGGCTCTGACGTATCGTCAAATTCGCTCCAACAGTCAAATCTGGCTAGGTCCGCGACGGACGTTGGTCTTAAAGGATCCGGAAGTCACTGGCCGCGCCTTCTCTTCACGCGCCGGGAGGCGAAAGGCATACTCGCTCTCTCTCCTCCAGGCGAAGGGATGGAGGCGTTGGATTTTAAAGCCAACCGTACCACTGCGACCAGTCAGGAATTAGCGAATTATCGGATCATCCATTTCGCGACGCACGGATTGTTGGACAGCGAGCATCCGGAGCTTTCCGGCCTTGTTCTTTCCCTTGTGAACGAGAAGGGAAAACCGGAAAATGGTTTCGTGCAGTTAGAAGATGTATACAACCTCAGTTTGAAGGCAGAACTCGTAGTCCTGAGCGCTTGCGAAACCGGGTTGGGCGAGGAAGTCAAGGGCGAAGGACTCATAGGTCTCACCCGAGGATTCATGTACGCAGGAAGTCCGCGTGTCGTTGCTAGCCTGTGGAAGGTCGATGATGTGGCCACCGCAGAACTGATGCAGCGTTTTTACCGAGGGATGCTGAAGGAAGGTCAGAGGCCCGTCGCCGCGCTGCGTGAGGCCCAGCTAGAGATGTGGAAGCAAAAGCGTTGGGCGGACCCTTACTACTGGGCTGCGTTCACGATTCAGGGGGAATGGAGGTAGTTCAGGCTTAAAGGGACCTCCTCCAGTAGTTTCATTTGCCTTCCAGCGGCTGTAAGGTAAGCGTCCGCCTCTGCCATGTGGACACCGCAAGGTGTCCGACCAGCGTTTTCCTGAATCAACCGAAATTTTGGCACGGGTTCCTTCCAAGGAAACGCGGGCGTGTGCGCCGACCATCGGAACGCAACGCCCACGGTCGAACCTCGGCGCACTCACTCTGGTATGCGCCTTCGTGAGAAATAGGAGACGGTCAAGTGAAAGTGGTTATCTTCGGGGCGACGGGGATGGTCGGACAGGGCGTCCTGCGCGAGTGCCTACTCGATCCCGACGTCGAAAGTGTCCTCGCGGTCGTCCGCAACGCCAGCCTGCCGCAGCATGACAAGCTGCGCGAGATCATACACCAAGATGTTTCTGATCTCGCGGCGATTGAGGACAGGCTCTCAGGCTACGACGCATGTTTCTTCTGCCTCGGCGTCTCGTCAGTAGGGATGAAGGAAGAAGCGTATCGGCACGTGACATACGATCTGACGGTCTCCGTGGCTAAAACCCTAGCAAAGCTGAACCCGACAATGACCTTCATCTACGTGTCTGGGGCGGGAACCGATAGCACGGAGCGCGGCAGGTTAATGTGGGCGCGGGTAAAAGGCAGAACAGAAAACGCACTCTTGCAGATGCGATTTAAAGCTGTGTTCCTGTTTCGCCCCGGCTACGTTCAGCTCCTTCATGGCATTCGCACGAAGACGGCATGGTATGGCGCGGCTTACGCTTTGATGAGACCCCTCTATCCCTTATTGAAAATGCTTTTCCCGAACTACGTGACAACGACTGAATGCGTAGGTCGCGCCGTGCTGAGCGTAACGAAGCGAGGCTTTCCCAAACCTGTCCTTGAGAATCGCGACATCAACGTTATGTGCGCGAAGGACTCGAAATGAAAGACCGCATTGTCCACACTCTTCAGAAATACGCCAACAGCCCCCGCAGCGACCCATCGGAGCCGTCTTTCAAAAGACATGGGCGCCGACTCAATCGCCACCGCCGACCTACCCGACTCCGTGTCCCGCTTCAGCCGTTGCAGGTCGGCTCGTATCTCCGAAGCGTGCTGGTATCGAAGGTTTCGATCTTTCTCCAGACATTTGTTGATGATCCTTTCCAGTTCGGCGGAGAGGTCGGGATTCAGTCGCACGGCAGGCGTGGGAGCCGCGTCGAGAATGGCTTTGAAGATGACTCCTGAGCTTTCCCCACGGAAGGGCAGCGTGCCTGTAGCCATCTCATAAAGTACTGCGCCAAAGGAGAACAAATCCGTTCGGGCGTCTAGTTCCTTGGCACGGACTTGCTCGGGAGACATGTAGGCGACGGTTCCGACTGCTTGACCCGGACTCGTCAAGTGTTCTTCGAGTGTCACAGTCGATGCAGCGGTTGCGGCAACCTCGCCCAACCTGCTTGGGAGTGGCATCACCTTCGCCAATCCGAAATCCAGAAGCTTTGCATGTCCGCGCTTTGTCACGAAGATGTTGGCAGGCTTGATGTCTCGGTGGACGATACCCGCAGAGTGTGCAGCATCGAGTGCATCGGTGATCTCTATACTTAACGCTAACACTGTCTCGACGTCCAAAGGCTTCCCGCCAATGCGGTGCTTCAGGGTCAGCCCGTCGAGAAATTCCATGGCGATGAATGCCTGCCCGTCCTGCTCGCCAATGTCGTGAATCGTGCATATATTCGGATGATTCAGAGCCGAGGCGGCTTGGGCTTCGCGTTGGAAGCGGGCGAGGGTTTGCGGGTCATGGGCAACTTCTTCGGGCAGGAACTTGAGGGCAACGAAGCGATGCAGCCGCGTGTCCTCGGCTTTGTAGACAACACCCATTCCGCCACCGCCCAGCTTCTCGACGATGCGGTAGTGAGAGACGATCTGGTCGATCATGCGTGGCGCTCAGGCTGCAATCTTAGGGACGCGAAGACGGAGAGTCAACGAGGGACACTGCACGGGAATCGGAAAGTCGGAGCGCGTCTCCCAACGAGTCACCGAACCTTCACCCCGTATTTCTGCGTCATTGGCGGGACAATGCCATTCAAGCGCAGGTAGCGACGCGATTGGCACGAGACCGCAGGAACCCGGCTCGTTCTTAACGCTGTACGCTATCAGGGTTTACAATCAAGCCGCTCAGGGACGGCAACCTCTTATGCCCATCCAAACTCGACGGGAGATGGCTGAACGGCTCGAAGAAGTGATGAGCCACGCCTATACCGACCTTGAGGAACGACAGCGGCTTGAGGCTGGCACCAGCTTACTCAAGACCTATCTGCTGGAAGCTCATTCGGGAGAAGCCGGGCACCGGGACATACTGAGGATTCTGGCCGCCGCATTCTCACCGGAGATGCTGGGGCAGCATTCCAGAGCCAACGTCCATGAGACGCAAGAAGAATTCTTCTACCGCATCACTGCGCAGTGGGCGACCAATAATGCGGAGTTTTATGTGGATGCATCCGACCGCCGATTCTGGGTTCTCCACTCCGCGTCGAACAGCCGGAAGGCTGACAAGATTCTTCATCGGGTCATTGCCAATGACACGCATCTGGATTCCGCTTGGCTCCCAATGCAGCTGTTGGAACGTGTGGCAGACATTGGCATCTTCAAGGGATTGTTTCTTGATTACGACCACCGGGAAGTGCCGGATGTTGAATTCGATGAGCCAGACGCCCCTGTCACTGCGACGAAGTCTGAATCGCTGTATACAGCGAGACGAAGATTCGTAACGTGGCAGTTACGCTCTCCGGCATATGACCCGGCCTAGGGTCATCGCCGCGGGAGCCTCGGGTAGTGAAGTTGCGCTGGGGCCTACCCCGATTAGGAACACTCCAATGACAGAAGACAAAACCACGCCAAATCGCGCGCAGCCCGGCCCGCCTCCAATCGCAGATGCGTCTACTGTGCTCCAGCTCCGAGCTAGCGAACTTGACGAGATCGTCGAAAAGAAGGCAACGTGTCCGTTTCTCGGGACTGCGGTCGCCTCCGGCGAGCTGCCCATACGCAACGAAGCCAGCAATCCGCTGGCCAGCGTTGAGGACGTTAAGAGACTCGGTAATACCGGGGACGGCGACCTCGGAGACCTTCTCGTGCTATTCGCCGCCGGAAACCATGCCTACATGCGCGGTCGGACTGGTCGGTTGGATCAACCTGTACCTGGCGGGCTATTCTCGTTGGAGCTGCCGGGTTCCCAGGGCTCGCACCCGGGGCATAGCGGCATTCTGCAAGGAGACCCAGAGACACTGGACTCGGGCCGCCTCAGCCGAACGGATTTTGCAAGGCTTGCTAGCCGTGCCAAGGACGGCCTCCTCAAACGTTCCGGCGCTGGGCGGTTTATTGCAGAAAACCTGCACCGCGATCGAAAGGCTAAGGTGTTTGGACTGACGGTGGCGGAGTTGCTGGCTCATGATCTTGGGCACTTTGTGGGGAGCGTTGGTCCGGACCTCCTGACGAAGCTCGCTCGATCCCACGAGAGCAGTGACGCAGCCCACCGTGACCTCGAGCAGAAGCTTACGAGATTTTTGGGCGAGGACAATCTCGTCGGGTCAGCCGGTGAGTTCGGCCTTATGTTCGCCTTTCTTGCCCACAAGCCCGGGGCGGTGGAGGTGGACGGCGAACCTTCCGTATCCCTCGAGGACCTGCGATCGATGTTTCTGGACAAACGTTTTCCGAATGGTTGGACGACCTGGAGAAAGACGCGGTTGGATTGGGTCATCAACACCACGAGCCTGATGGTGAGCGCGGGCAAGGAGTATCTGACGCTTCAAGGGAAGTGAAGATGTGGGTTAGACGCCATACAGCAGGGCGGAAATCATCGTCCACACTCTTGAGTATCGTTCAGCTAAAGTCATTGAGGGAGATTAGCCCGCCGAGGTCTCCACACGTGCATGGAGGCCATCAATTCTTATTGGACCGCCGTACTGCACTCACAGCCTCTCTGTAGCATCCGCGACTGCGCTGCGCAAGAAGCTCCTGCCTCTGATGACCGCGGTGACGTGGCCGGCCCCAAGCCAGCGCAATTCGCTGCCCGGCCAGTATTTGTGCAGCCGCTGGATTTCATTTCGCAGGACGTAACCGTCGCGCGCGCAACCCACCAGAACTGCAGCATCCGTGCGCAAGGGCGGAGCATACTGCGTCAAGTCCGCGGCTTCGATCAGGCGACGTAGTCGGTCATTGGCCTCCGACTGTAGTCCGGTCTTGCCCGCCAGCGCGGCCAGGTCGATGCTCCAGGACAACAGACCCTGGGTGTAAATGGGCGCCGCTGAAGCCCCCGTTGCCAGAGCTGCACAGGCGATCGGAAACGGACATACCGCCGCCGTGATCGCCGCCATGTGGCCACCCATGCTGTAGCCCGCCACTGCCAGTTTCTGGTACGAGTTACGCAGATACTCGACCAGTGCCCGTGCTTCCCACACCATGCCCAGATTCATCAGTGCCTGATCGCTGAATGTGGCCAGAGAGGCCGACGACGTTGTCCGACGAAGTCCGTAGAAAGGATTCTCCAAGAGGTATATATCCAGCCCCTGATTCACCAACGCGCCAAAAACCCGCTCCCGCATTGTGTAGCCTTCGTCCCGCGAGGCCGCCAGAATCACACATGCAGCGTTGTTTCCGGCCCGCGACCAGGCTCGAACGTGCACCGTTCTGGCTTTTTTGGGAAGTGAGGCTAACGGAGATGTGAATGTTCCATCGCGTCGGATCTTCTTGTTTGAACTCGCTCCAGCGCTCCAGGCAACGCTAATCGGGCCGGGCGGATGCGCAAAAGATGTTCGTTCTGACAAATCGGCGAGCAGCGACTCGTCACCCCACCCTCGAGAAAACAACTTCGACCCACAAGTTAGCCAAGCTGCGAAAACGTCGAGCGGATGGACTCCAGCAATGATCCTGTCGGCTCCGAACCACGGTTTCAGCCTCATCTTGAGCTCATCGTCGCCGACGATCCCATCACCGACAAACCCTGCATCAACACCACTCGATGAACGGGTGAATGCGTTCTTGACTTGCGTAGTATACTTGCTCCCCGCCGTGCCTTCGAGTAGCAATACCGGATACGGCCTCCCACCTGCGGATACCGGTGTGCGATTGCTGAATTGGATTGCAGACGCTTCCACTTTTTTCGTCCATCTCGAACGCCGAATCGATCCATTCTTTCGACCCGCCTTCGACGCGGTCTTCCGCCAGCTACTTACTAACCTTATTAATTCTCTAATTAACTTCCAGCGCAAGAACGATGGCCTGCAACTGGCAGAGGAGAGGATCCAACCGGACGAAGATGCCCATCGTGACGACATCATCTCTGCGATGGGCGACCAGATGCGCAGACTTTGGAAGCCCGGGGACTTTCAGCGCGGTGGAAACACCAAGACTCATGGCATTGTTCGCGGTGAGTTCATTGTGCGTGAAGATATCCCCGAGCACATGAGGCGCGGTATATACGTTCAGCCCCGTACGTATCCTGCATGGGTACGTTTCTGTGGCCCCGGTCCTTACATCACACCCGATATCGACGATGTAGGCTTCATGAGCATTAGCATCAAGGTCATGGGTGTGCCTGGGCCCAAACTGCTCGACGATGAGAAGTTTACGCAGGACATGACTGCTGTCTCCACGCCGACATTCGTTACGCCGGACACCAAGGCGAACGCGCACTTACAGCGGTGGAGTTACAAAAACGCGCAACTGTTCCATTTTCTTAACTTCACGCAACCCCATTTGCTGGACCTGATCATGCAGGGACTCTGGATCAAAACTCAGAGCAGCCCGTTGGAGAGCCAGTATTTCAGTTGCGTTCCGTACCTTCTCGGTGACGGACAGGCGATGCAATTCTCCGTCTGGTCTCGTCGTAAACAGAGAACTCGTGTGCCACGCCTCCCGCTGCGGCCATCCGACAATTATCTGCGGGATGCGATGGTCGCCACGCTGGCGAAAGAGGACGTGGAGTTCGACATCAAGCTTCAGGTGCAGACTGACCCTTATCTCATGCCGATCGAGAACAATGCAGTGTTTTGGCCGCCGCGACTTTCACCTCGCGTCCCGGCTGCCGTCCTCCACATCCCGCAGCAGAAATTTGACTCGCCTGCGCAGTTCGAGTTTGCCAAGGTACTTTCATACAACCCTTGGCATTGCGTGCCCGAGCACCGCCCGTTGGGTAATCAAAGTCGGGCGCGTCTGCGTCTCTATAAGACGCTCTCCATGTTGCGCCAGAGCATGAACCACGTGAAACATTACGAACCTGACGGTAACGAAACCTTCGCTGCCTGAGCGATCCGTGCCGGTGTATAGTGGCAAGCTACCAAGCGATCGCCAGCGGTTTGCTATTTTCCGCATCGCTAAGTCCAGCCAGGGGCTTAGATTTAGTGTCCGCCGTGCTATTTGTGCACCTTCTCGTTTCGACATGACTTTGAGCACCGCAAACCCAACAGCCAGCTGCGAATATCTTGTGGTGGGCTCAGGCGCCGGCGGAGGCACAGTGGCGGCAAGGCTCGCGGAAGCAGGCCAGTCGGTTGTCCTGTTGGAGGCGGGAGGCGATCCACGTGAGCTCAGTGGAGGCAATTCCGTTTGGCCCCACCTGAACCGGCTGCCTCTCGACTACGATGTACCCGCATTTCACGGTTTTGCTTCTGAAAATGATGCCATGAAATGGGACTTCTTCGTTCGCCACTATGGCGACGCAACTCAGCAGCAACTTGATCCCAACTACTTTGCAGAGTTCCAAGGCAAACCGGTGGACGGGGTCTATTATCCGCGAGCTGGCACGTTGGGCGGCTGCACAGCTCACAATGCCATGATTCTGATTTGTCCGAATGGTTCGGACTGGAAATACATCGCCGAACTCACCAACGATTCAAGTTGGGAGCCAGAAAAGATGTGGAAGTATTTCCAGCGCATGGAGAACTGTCATTACCGGCCGCTGCACCGCTGGCTGGCGAAGCTCGGGTTCAACCCCAGCAGGCATGGCTGGAAGGGATGGCTGCGCACGGAAACGGCCGTGCCTTTCGCGGCTCTCCGCGATCGTGCATTAAGAGACGTCGTCATCGATTCCCTATGGTCATGCAAGGACTCCAGGGATGAACTGGAGCGTCTGGAATCGCTGTTTGACATCAAAGATCCGAACGATTGGCGTCAGGTAAGCAATGACTCTATAGGTGCACGATGCATACCACTTTCAACCAGACACCACGCGCGCTTCGGCACCCGCGAGTATCTCCTGGAGACTCGACACAAGCACCCTAAACTGCGGCTGCAGCTTAACGCACTCGCGACCAGGGTCCTGCTGGATCCGACTAATCGCGCCATTGGGGTTGAGTATCTTCACGGCGAAAGGCTATACCGGGCCCATCCAAATCCGAACGCGAGTCCGGGAGAACTTCGCCAGGTCTATGCGTCAAAAGAGGTGATCTTGGCGGGTGGCGCTTTCAACACACCCCAGTTACTGATGCTTTCAGGTATCGGACCGCGCGATGTACTCGAGAGCTTCCGCATCCCGTCGCGAGTTGATCTGCCGGGTGTCGGGAAAAATCTGCAAGACCGTTACGAGGTAGGCGTCGTCAACCGCATGAAGTTCAGAGATTGGGATGCCTACAACGACGCGACGTTCTCTACCGAGGACCCCCAATATCGACAATGGCGCGCCTGTCGCGGCGGTGTGTATGCCACGAACGGCAGCGTGCTCGCCGTCTTCCGCGCCTCGCCTGTCGCTGAAGGTCCACCGGATCTCTTCTGCATGGCGCTGCTCGCCAAGTTCAACGGTTATCGTCCGGGATATTCCCAATCCTTTGCGAAAAGACTCAACTATCTCACTTGGGTTGTCTTAAAGGGTCATTCGCGGAATCGCGCCGGCACAGTCACGCTTCGCTCCGCCGACCCTCGCGATACTCCTGCGATAAATTTCAATTCTTTCGAACAAGGTGCCGACAAGGACCTCGATGCTGTTGTCGACGGCATCTCCTTCGTCCGGCGAATGACAGCTGGCCTCAAGGATCAAGACCTTCTGGACGAAGAAGAGACACCCGGAAGCAACGTGACCACACCGGAAGACTTGCGGACGTTTGTGAGAAACAATGCCTGGGGGCACCACGCGTCGTGCAGCTGCGCCATTGGTCCTCGTGACAGCGGTGGAGCGTTGAGCAGCGACTTCCGGGTGCATGGAACCGAGGGGCTGCGTGTCGTGGACGCTTCCGTTTTTCCCCGTATCCCCGGCTTCTTCATCGTCAGCTCGATCTATATGATTGCCGAAAAAGCTGCCGATGTCATACTCGCGGCACCTTGATCGCCGGCTAGGTTTTGCGGGCGCCTGACAAACCCACCCTCCTGCGACTTAGTCTCCCAGTCGTTGGAGTGCTGCTCTCCGCCCAAAAAAAATGTTGACAATTCAATCTGATGCCGCCATAGTCTCACCTATCTTCCTCCCAACAAGAAATAGTCTTTGGTAGTTTGGGCCCCTCGCACTAATTCCAGTCCACCAGTCAGGAGTGCGTTTATGGCGTACGATGTGCCTCAGCTATTGCAAATGTCAAACCAGGATTTGGATCAACTTTTTTCCAGCAGTCCTGCGGGAGACATTCCGAATGGCCCTGCCAAGGGCACCGCCATCATCGCCAACGATACACAGTTCAGCGCCGATATCGCCGAGTTCGTGAACTTGTTTTGCTGGGAAGGCAAGACCTTCGACGCCAACAAGGGTTTGCTTAGAAATCGGATACTCGGCATTGGGCTCAACGCTATCGTCGCTAAGGTCTACAAAGGCCCCAGTTGGTTTGACAACAAAGAGTGCATCGTACTTGACTACTCAGAAACCTCCATGGTGGCCCACTGGATCCGCGACGAGATTCGCCTCATCAGTCCCAACTTCTACCTGGGGCGCGTGTACTGGAAGCAGAAACCATTGATTCACTTCGCACTGCAATTTCAGCCGGCCGGCACACCCTGACTTCGGTGCGAGCAGAGGCTCCCCCTGTAACTGCTCACAATGATGCCCCAATCCAATGTGTTCGTGGCGGCGCCACTGAAGGAGGAGCGTGAAGCGGAGTTGCGCAATCTGCTTGCCTCCATGAACCTCGTTCCCGGCCAGGTGGACCCCAACAATTCCCTGTTTCCTTTTGCTCACTTTGATCGCCTGCACTTCGCCCGCTTCTTGATCTTGCAGGACGGGACGCTCGACGATATCCACGATGCATACGGGTTGCCACGGCAAGACTATCCCTTGACGCTTGCGTTCATTGCGGATGTGGACGGCGATGCCGACGACTTCAGAAAGGATCTGGCGACCCGCGCTTGCGGCGGATTACGGCGCATTTTCGCCTGTTGCGAGAGCTTCACGCCGGATTCGGACCTGGAGCGGTGGCTGAAGGATCATGAACAGCCACCGGCGGCATCGTATGTAAATTGGGTGGGTAGGTCGGTGCAGCAGATTCATGAGGATGATTCCCTGCGTATTGCCCTTGAGACGTATTTGCAAAACAACGAAACCCTCTTCGTCGGCAAGAGCCCGCAGGAGATCCACAAGCTGCTTCGGGACTTTGCTCATGTTGAAAACTTGGCCGGACGGCTTAAGCTGACTGACGATGAACCCACACCCATTCTGTGGTGGCTCCGCAAGGCAATCCACTTCTTCGCCGTGCCCCTAGTACTGCTGGCGCTTTCGCCGCTGTTGGTGTTGTACCTTCCCGTATTCATTTACCAGCTCCGCAGCCGCGAAAAGCGCGATCCTGAGATCGCTCCGCTTCCCGATGCCAGTCACGAAGCCGAGCTTGCGCAGCTCGAAGACATCTATGTGACCAATCAATTCAGCGCCATGGGCAGCATAAAGCCAGGGATATTTCGACGATGGACCTTGATCTTTCTGCTCTGGCTGGTGAACTACGCGGCGCGCCACTTCTTTGTTCGCGGCCATCTCGCGCGTGTACCCACCATTCACTTCGCGCGCTGGGTCTTCCTCAACGACAAGAGGCGGATGATTTTCGCCAGTAACTACGATGGCAGCCTCGACAGCTACATGGATGATTTTATCAACAAGGTCGGATGGGGCCTGAACCTGGCTTTCAGCAATGGTATCGGCTATCCCGCCACGAACTGGCTCGTGCTCGACGGCTCCAAGGACGAGCAAAAGTTCAAATACTTCCTGCGCCGTCATCAAATGCCCACGCAAGTTTGGTACGACGCGCACACAGGACTGTCCGCGTTTGATCTGAAGAGAAATATGCTGATCCGCCGGGGAATCGATTGCAGCTTCATGAGCTATGCCGACCTCCAGAAATGGATAGCGCTTTTCTGAAGGAATGAATGTGACTCCAGTTGACTACAGCGACGTTCAAGGGTTGGTGCGATTCGGTTATGCACGCATGCCCGACGCCTGCTATTTTCTGGTGAAGGTCAAGCAAACTGCCGCTGCCCGCCTGTGGCTGGCCACCGCCCCTGTTACGACGGCGGTTACGCTCAACCCACCGCCGAAAACTGCCCTGCAGGTTGCTTTCACACGTCAGGGCCTGGAGGCCTTGCGCGTACCGCAGAGCGTGCTCGCTGGATTTTCACCGGAGTTTATCGCCGGCATGACTTCCGACGAGAATCGCTCCCGGCGCTTGGGCGATGTCGCCACGAATTCACCTGCCAATTGGCGATGGGGCAATGCAGACCGGGTTCCTCACATCGTGGTGATGTTGTTTGCCGAGGTCGGAGTTCTCGAATCGTGGAAGACTTCGATCAAGGGCCAGTCATGGAGTGCGGCTTTCGAAGAAATCGAGTGCCTGTCGACTTCAGACATGGAGGGGCGAGAACCCTTCGGATTCATTGACGGCATTAGCCAACCCGAGATCGATTGGGATCAAACTCGCAAGATTCCTATCAACGGCTACGAACGCAAGTACAGCAACCAGGTTAGCCTAGGAGAATTCCTGCTCGGATATCGCAACGAATATGGAAAGTACACCGATCGTCCATTGGTTGATCCGCAAGATCCTGCCGGGTTCGACCTGCCCTTAGCCGAAGATCAACCCGGCAAAAAGGATCTGGGCCGAAACGGGACCTATCTGGTCGTGCGCCAACTGGCGCAGGATGTCCGTGGTTTTTGGCAGTTTCTTGACAGGACAACGAACTCACAGCCTGAAGAACGATACAAGCTTGGCAGCCTTATGGTGGGGCGCGAATTTGCAGATGGCTCGCCGTTGGTGCCGGTAAGCCGAGAGACAATTCCGGGCATCACGGATCAACACAACGGGATCCAAAATCAGTTCACTTATGACTTGGACATTGACGGTACGCGCTGTCCTTATGGCGCTCACATCCGCCGCGCCAACCCGCGGAACTCCGACATCCCAGGCGATCCCCGAGGATTGATTTCCACTCTCATTCGCATCCTTGGTTTCGGCAACCGGAACGTCCGCGACGATCTGATCGCCTCGACTCGCTTCCACCGTATCCTCCGCCGCGGGCGCGAGTATGGCCGCAAGTTGACACCGGAGGATGCCCTCCAGCCTGCGCCTCCCCAAGACGTCGAGACCGGTTTGCATTTCTTGGCCATCAACAGCAACATTCAACGGCAGTTTGAATTCATCCAGGCCGCATGGCTCATGCGTACCAAGTTTGATGGGATGACCGAGGAGAGCGATCCTTTGTTGGGGAATCGGACTTCCGTCATTGGGTGCCCATTTACCAATACTTTTTCAGTTCCGCAGAGCGGGGGGATTCGGAAGAGGATTATGGGTCTGCCGCAATTCATTAACGTCAGGGGCGGCGCCTATTTCTTTTTACCTGGTATGAGCGCACTGCGGTACCTTGGCAGGCTGCAAGACTGAAACGCTGGCGTGGTTCACAACACATTAGATCAGGACGAAGTTTGGCAGCAAAGAAAGATGAGGAGGTAGCTATTGTGTCCAACACGCGAGAGCACGGGCGCGCAGTAATCCTGGTGGTTCTGTTTATCGTGGTGGCGGGTGCTGTGATCGCATTCAGTTGGTGGTGGTACAGTCGGCCGCGTCCCGGGCACGTGAAAGATGAGGCATTGCAGGCAGGGCGAGACGCCTCCACGTTCACTGCTTCCGACGACCCCTATTTTAAGGATATGGATGGGGGGATTCCGTTGGACAAGGCGGAAATTCAAGGCCGCAACACATGGATCGTGTGGACTGCCGGCAACGATCGGCTTTGGGACCAACTCGTCTACAGAAGCGCCGGCGCTCTCGATTTCCTGAAAATCCTATCTTCAAACCCGAGTCTGCCTCCTCTGCTGGGCCGCGATCATCGTTGGGATTATCTGGGTCTGATCAATGATCCTTGCTTCGAAAAAGCTACTGGACCCGATCCCCAGCGATGGAACTTGTGGCTCGACAAGCGCCGCCCCGATTGCGCGCCGGATCCCTTTGAAGACGAGAAGAAGTATCCCGGAGTCCCGTTCGGTGCTCGAGGCAAGACCGTTGGACCGAAAGGGGAAAAACTGGAAGTGGGCTCCTACTACGGCTATGGGACGGGCATTGTGGGCTTGCGGCTTTTCCCCAATCCTGATTTCGATGACAAGGCGGCAGCTCATTGGGACGCGGAAAAGTATTACAACGACCCTAACTACTACAACGACAAAAACCTGGTGCGGCCATTCAGAGTCGGGATGTCGTGCGGCTTTTGTCACGTCGGCCCGAATCCGCTGAACCCTCCCGCCGATCCCAACAATCCCAAGTGGGAAAATCTAAGTTCGAACGTCGGCGCCCAGTACTTCTGGATCGACCGGATCTTCTATTGGTCAGGCGATAAGTCGAACTTCGTCTGGCAACTCTTCCATACTTCACGGCCCGGCTCTCTGGATACTTCTTTTGTTTCCACCGACAACATCAACAATCCCCGAACAATGAATGCAGTCTACCTGCTGGGTGATCGTCTGGAGCATGCGCGACAATGGGGCAAAGAAACTCTGGCTGGTGGGCAAAAGGACAATAAACAATTCAACGACTATATCCCGGAGGGACCGCTCACCAAGTACTACCAGCCTCCAGACACGGTCTGGACACCGCGCGTTCTCAAAGATGGATCTGATTCCGTTGGTGCACTGGGTGCCCTGAATCGGGTCTATCTGAATATCGGGACTTTTAGCGAGGAGTGGCTGCTGCACTTCAACGCCCTTGTCGGCGGAAAGCCAATCACTCCGATCCCGATTTCCGTGGCGCGCAAGAATTCCGCGTACTTTGCCGCGACTGAGTCGCAAACTCCTGCCATGGCGTTGTTCTTCCTCAAATCCACGGCAGCGCACCATCTCGATGATGTGCGAAACACCGACCCCGACGCCAAGAAGGCGCTTGCGACAGACGATGCTCTGGTTCCGCGCGGCAAAGTGGTCTTTGCCGAACGCTGTGCCCGTTGCCATTCCAGCAAATTGCCAACGCTTCCCGCTGACATAGCTGGGATTACTCTCGATACCGGGAGCGGCTGCGCCGGCAAGAACTATCTTGATTGCTGGAACAAATACTGGAATTGGACCAAGACCGACGAATTCAAGAAGGCAATGACCGCGATGGTTAACCAGCCTGACTTTCTCGACCACAACTATCTCTCCAGTGAATTGCGCGTTCCGGTGACCCTCCTGCAAACCAATGCTTGCAGCCCGCTGGCGACCAACGCTCTCGCTGACAATATCTGGGACAATTTTTCTTCCCAATCGTATAAAGAATTGCCTTCCGTGGGCACGATAACCTGGTATCACCCTTATACCGGCGAGCCCAAAACTTACCAGATGCCAGCGGGTGGTCGTGGTTATACCCGTCCTCCTTCCCTGGTCAGTCTGTGGTCGACTGCGCCGTTTCTACTCAACAACAGCGTGGGGAGCATTGATCCCGACAACCCCAAGTGTGCGGAGAATTGGGAATCGTACGGGGATGAGGGCAAAGACTGCCTGAACCCCACTCCCAGCGTAGCCAAGAGACTGAAGTCTTTTGACAATTCGATCCATGAAATGCTGTGGCCGGAGACACGTGCCAAAGACGCTCTGCTCGGAGACAAGATTCCAGGAAAGATAGACCGCACGACTGAGGAGAGCTATCTCAAAATATCGTACGGCTACCTTCCCGATGCCTTGCAGGATCTGCGCGGGTTCGGGCGCTATTTCCCTTGGCTTGTGAACGAGAAAGACAAGATGATCGAACTCGGGCCCATCCCGACAGGGACTCCCGTCGGTCTGCTCACAAACCTGAATCCGCTCTCGGAAAGTGCTGACCCGGCCGAGCGTCTGGCTCACGACAAGAAACTGCTGGATATTGTCGTGAAGCTCGATTCTGACTTGAAGAAGCTGCCCCCGCATCCGAGTGATGAACAAGCCAGGAAAGTCTTCGCCAACGCGGTGGACCAACTGCTTGACCTGAGTAAATGCCCGGATTTGATTGTGAATCGCGGTCACTACTTCGGGACCGACAAGTTTTTAGGTGGCGAACTAGGCCTCAGCAATCAAGACAAGAACGCGCTGATTGCGTTTTTGAAGCGCCTATGACATCACCGCGGAGAGCGATGCTGCAAAAGTGAGCTTTGCCGCGTACCTCCATTTGAAGAGGAGTTGAGGATGCCAGCAGACTATGTGAGCGAACTCGCCGAACAGGCCTTCAAGAAGTCTCGGTCGGAGGGATAGGCTCATGTTGGAGACCAGGAATTTACAAGCTTCTCGATCCAATTCTGCCGGCAGAACCAGGGCGAGATTGCTGAAAGTTTCAGGTGTTGCACTTCTGATGATTGCCGTCCTTGGTCTGATTGCGTTTCAAGCAATCTGGCAGCAGGCGCCATTTTGGCAGTCGGCTCTTCTGTTCGCTCTTCTTGTTGTCGTCGTGGCTGTCGGGATCGGTTCTTACACACGGGGCAAACGCATGAGTGCGCCGGCAGCAGACGCATTAATAGCCTCCGACCCGCGGCCGCCGGTACTCTATTTGCGCTCCTTTAAAGACGACTTAGTGACGGCAGAGCCACAGCAAACTAAGCTCGGCGGACTACTTGGTACGATCACGTCGGCGGCAACCGGGACTGAAGAAGAGCAACTGGCGGACGCAATGAAGGAGGTAGGACCTTTCGTTGCCATAGGTAGGCCCGGCGAACCTCTTCCGGAGCTTGGCGCGGCGAGGGTGTACGTTGGAGACACTGAATGGCAAGATCGGGTACGGCAACTGATGTCCAGCGCCCAGTTGGTGGTTTTACGAGGGGGCGGAACCGCAGGTTTGCAGTGGGAAGTTCAGAATGTTTTTGCGAACGTGAGCCCTGAGAGAATCGTATTCTTGTTGCCCTACGACCCAGCGCAGTATGAAGTCTTTCGTCAAAGAGCAGAAGCGTATACGCCATGTCGTCTGCCCCCTTATCCACCTGGCAAAATACCTTCGGCCGGTAGCATACGAGGGATCCTCTTCTTTGAGCACGATTGGACACCACATTTCCTAGTGCTCACGGGCTTCCGTCAATGGGGAATAACCCGGCGCTGGGTGACGGTATTTGAGACAACCCTGCAACCTGTCTACGAACAGCTTCGTTTAAAAGCGAGGAGGCCCAACCAGCTGTTCCTTTACAGCGGCGTGGGCACACCGCCCGTATATAAGTTGCTCGTCGCGGTTTCCATTATTGTCATCGCTCTTGCACTTTGGCTCCCTAGCTACTACAGATCCCATACTGTCGAGCCAGAGACTGCGGAGTCGCTTCTCTCGAAGGGTGAGTCTCTCAGTCTCGATCACGACCTCGAAGGAGCGATTGCCGCATATCGCGCAGCCATTCGCCTGAAACCGGATTGCTCGGCGCACGCGATGCTTGGATTTGCGCTCACAGAGAAAGGAGATCTGGATGGAGCGATAGCGGAGCTTCGTGAAGACGTCCGCTTGGAGCCGAACGTTTACTACGCACACGACAATCTCGGGTCGGTGCTGCAGAAGAAGGGTGACCTGGACGGAGCTATGGCGGAGTATCGGGAGGCCATCCGCCTCGACCGACTCGATGCCAAGGCGCACACCAATCTGGGGCTCATCCTTTACGCGAAAGGCAAGTACAGGGAGGGCGTTCTTGAGATCACCGAAGGATACCGACTTGATCCGAACGATCCTTGGGGTCTGGCGATCTACAAGCAATACGTCACGCATCGCCCCTGAGTTTCGGGCTACAAGTCGGCTTGGGGGAACCGCCGTTCCTGAGTTTCGACTGATTCCCCAAGGTTCTCTAAGCCCGTTTCTCTGTACGAACCTGGTAAGACTCCCCAAACATCGCCCGGACCCGCTCACGAAGGCCGTCGTTGCAGATAGGTTCGTCGCAGCCTGACGCAAAGAACAAGGAATAGAATCCATTCTCCTCAACGTCGCACCCTGAGCTGTGCGATCGCGTCTCAGGAATCAACTCCTTATGGATCCCGATTGCGATGCGCCAGCATTTTTGTCAGGCGACACGGCACCCCGCTCCAGTTGGGCGAGGATCGCATCCGCATCGTACACACAACCTCCCCACACACCCCCGCTTGCTTGTACCAGGGCTGCCCACAGCCGGGTATCATCGGGTAGCGCAGGATGAGCTGCGAGATCGTGCCGTGAGGCGCGCGCCGCGAGCCGACGCCCTCCCTCCTCAGCTGAGAAGCGCTCCTTCCCTTCACCGACAAGGTCGATTGTTCCGTGGAGTGCGGTACGGTCAATCACAATCTCAATCATGTCTCCTTCCCGCACACGTCCGATTGGTCCGCCAGCCAAGGCCTCCGGAGAGATATGCCCGATGCAAGCTCCTGTCGAAACTCCGCTAAAGCGAGCATCGGTCAGCACGGCGACATGCTTGCAGAAAGGCAGGTTCTTCAAAGCTGAAGTGACCTGATAGATTTCCTGCATGCCGGCGCCTGCTGGACCGCAGCACACAAGCACAACCACATCTCCGTGAGACACCGCCCCGCATTTGATCGCATCGATGGCGGACCTCTCGGTAATGAAGACGCGAGCCGGCCCAGCGTGTCGATACGTATTGTTCTCATCAATGAGGGACAGATCGATGGACGTGCTCTTGATCACGCTGCCCTCCGGCGCCAGGTTGCCGGTAGGGAAACAGACCGTTGCCGCGAGACCTCGGGCCCGCGCCCGGTCGGGAGAAAGAATCACATCGTCGGCATTGATGCCATCCAACGCGCGCAACTTCTCATTCAACGCGCTGCGCCGCTCGCTCTGCTCCCACCAATCGAGATTCGCGTCTAGAGTGTCGCCCGTAACCGTCCGCACACTGCAGTCCAGCAGCCCCGCCCGCCGCAGGTGCAACATAACTTCGGGCACGCCCCCCGCAAGAAACACTTGAACGGTCGCGAAGTTGTTCGGCCCATTCGGAAGCGCGTCCACGAGCCGCGGAACCATCCGATTGATTGACGCCCAATCGGCTGCCGTGGGCCGGCACAATCCAGCCGCGTGCGCAATGGCAGGAACGTGTAACAGCAGGTTCGTCGATCCACCAAAGGCCGCGTGCACCACCATCGCATTGCGAATCGCGGCATCGGACAGCACATCGGTAGTGCCGATGCCCATCTGAGCCATCCGCAACATGGCACGAGCCGACCGCGTGGCCGCGTCAAGCCAGATCGATTGACCCGAAGGCGCGAGTGCCGCATGAGGCAGTGACAACCCCAGGGCCTCGGCAACCACCTGCGATGTCGCGGCAGTGCCCAGAAACTGGCATCCGCCGCCGGGTGTCGCACAAGCTCGACAACCCACTTCTGCGGCATACTCGATCGTGATTTGATTCTGCGCAAAGCGCGCGCCGATCGTCTGCACTTTGCCCGCGTCTTCGCCGTTTTCTGGAAGTAGCGTAACTCCGCCCGGCACCAGAATGCTGGGCAACCCACCGGAAGATGCGAGCGCCATCATCATCGCCGGCAGTCCCTTGTCGCAGGTCGCGATGCCCATCACTCCTCTGCGGGTCGGCAGCGAACGCATCAGCCTCCGCAGCACAATAGCGGCATCGTTCCGGTAAGCCAGCGAGTCGAGCATTCCCTCCGTGCCTTGCGTGCGCCCATCGCACGGATCGGTACACGCCCCCGCATACGGGATGGCATTCTTGCTCCGAAGTTCCCGCGCCGCCTCGGCCACTAACAAGCCAACCTCCCAATGGCCGGTGTGGAAGCCAAGGGCGATCGGAGTTCCATCCTCCCCTCGCATTCCTCCGTGCGTGCTCAGGATAAGAAACTCGGGATCGAGCAGACGCACCGCCTCCCACCCCATGCCCGCATTTTGCGTAAGACCGAAAAGGTTGCCGGAGGGCTGCGTCAACAACATCTCCGCCGTGATCGGCAGCACTCCCTCCGGACCGGGCGCATGTGTCTTTGTTTCTCCAAAAAGCGAAGGATCGCTCTCCAGTACCTGTGAAATGGCAATTGAGTTCGTTGGAAAGTGCATCAAGTCTCCGCTCCACAACTGCTAGACAAACTTGTCGGCGCAATTAGACTACGACAGTCCAACGCGCACGCGCCCAACGGGGCTGGGGAAATTCGAACCGGTCGAAGTGGCAACTCTGAAGTTATTGGCTAGGTAAGACTCCCGAAGACGCGATCCCGAAGTCGGCTTCGAGGACTCGAAGCCCGTTTCGGGCTCGTGCGTGATACTGCATGCAATAGAGTCGTGCCTGATAGGATCGGCACTCTACTTGGATCATACTATTAGCCGTCAGCCAGCCTACGGCTGAATTTAACGCAGAGTCTGAGTGCAACAGTCGAACTGGAAGGACAACATGACGGATTTGGATTTGTTCATAAGCTATGCCTCGGAAGATCGGCCTGTCGCGGAGCGCCTAGCTGGTCAGTTGTGCGTAGACTTTCCGAAAGTGTTCTGGGATCGCAAAATCCCTGCAGGTGCACAATGGAGTCCGGAAATTCAAAGAAATCTGCGTGACGCCCGTTGTGTCATTGTACTGTGGTCCGCTACATCCAATAAGTCCCTTTGGGTAAAGGGCGAAGCAGCGGAGTCATTCGAGACTAATCGCTATTTCCCGTTGCTGATCGATAAGGCAGGACCACCGCGCTTGTTTGAACACGTACAAGCGCTTTCGATCGCCCGCTGGGTCGAACATGGCGACACTCAGGAGTTAAGCGAGGTGAGATCTGCGATATCCTCCCGAATCCGACAACTTCCGATGTATGGGAATCTTGAAAAGGTTGCTGAAGGAGAGCCGGTTACAAGCGCCCATCTCCATCTGATACACAGTTGCTGGCGGGTAGACAAGCACACTAGCTATGGACTAATGCCTTACCAGATCCACCTAATAGTTTACGGGCATCGGACGGCCCTTTTGCGGATCGAGTCTGTCGAGTATCAGCTGCCAGGCTACCCTGAGCGACACGATCGGCAACCGGGAGGTCCACGCGAGCGTTTGTTCGAACTGAAGGAACTCGCCAATGGGTTTTCAATTGCGCAGGCAAACATCAGGCTGCGCTCGCAGCCGGACGGTTATCCAAGCATTCTTCGTTTGTCTCGCTTCGTAAATATGAGTGAAAGTGGACCGCGACTCGAGGATGACTTCATACGAAGGGTATCGTGGGACGCGCCAAGAGTCGACCGGTGATGGCTTGACGTCCCGAGCCAGAAGTCTTCGAGGGCATCTACCGAAAACGAGCCAGGCGTCAGGAGAGCGCTGACGGAGCGATCTCCTCGAAGCCCGTTTCTGGACCGCGAGGACGACCCGGAAGGGTTCCCAGACTACTCTTGGATTGCCGAAGGTCTGAGAACTGGGCTTGATTACTTACGACAAAGGCATTTATCGAGTTCAACTCGCCTTTGTCATGGGCTGTTCCTCGGCCTGTTCTTCAGGGGATAGCCGGGGCCATATCTTCAGGAAGGGCTCGCGATAACCCGGCAAGCAGGTCCATTGAGAAGTCGTGCTACTGGAAAACTCTTCGATGTGTTTCTCGCGCGCAGCAGCTAACAAACCTTTCGGCACGTCCTTGCCATCCACGATGTGCTTGAACATATCTTGGTCGATCACCCAGGCGGGGTTGGACTGTTCCATGGCCGCCAGAGCGATCATGATCGGCTCCGGGATGCGGGGCGGCTTCTGTGCGTGCTCCGGTGAAGCCAGGCGCTGCGGGAACAAGGTCCGTTCCCAAAGGGAAGCCCGGTCCCGGTAGGAGCGTTGCCGCATGGCCAGGTAGCGTACGCGATTCACGAAGCGTTTAGCCGCGCGCGGTGTGTTTTGCTTTTCGAGCACCAGTGGATACCAGACCTTGCCCAACGCGTCAGTGAACTGCTGCGAATCGTGAGTGACGACGCCGGGCCGGGTTGTCAGCACGACATTGGCGACGAGCAACAGGAACACCGCCCCGAGATAGAGCGGTAGTGAGAGCATCCAGCGCGCCGGCCAAACAGCTTTCTCCTTGAACTCTGGCGCCACCCCACCGATTGGCGCCACCAGTTCTGTTGCCTTATCGGCCGCACTGGTCTTGGAGGCGGCGACGGGTTGAGCTGCTGACGCCGATACCGGGCCTGCAGCATTAGCACGGCTCGCCGGGGGAGGATTCAGCGCAGTAGCGGCTGCGGCCGAAGGCTCTGGGTTCTCCGCGATCCAGCGTTCCACAGCAAATTCCGCGGACAGGCTGTAGTGATAAGAGCCCCACAGGAGCAGTACGACCAAAGCTGCGGGAATCGCCCACCGGAGGGACTTCAACCCTACGCGCAGTGACTTTTCCTTCAAGGTTACGGGCTTAGGAGGAGGATCTTTCGCGAACAACCCTTGTTTGACTTCGTCATCCTCGGCGAGGGGAACACGTACCTCGAGATTGACGAGTTTT
The DNA here is from genome assembly GCA_963836945.1 of uncultured Acidobacteriota bacterium. GTDB lineage: Bacteria > Acidobacteriota > Terriglobia > Terriglobales > Acidobacteriaceae > Sulfotelmatobacter. Next base: position 645,617 of record CAWILL010000004.1, on the reverse strand, counting down.
TCAAGATACTTCTGCGCGAATTCGGCGCGTTTCTCGCGAGCCGCTTCGGCGGCAGCTTCCGCGATGGCCTGCGGCGTCAACGTCACGGCCGGGACGAGCATCCGTTGGGTGTGATTCGAGCTGGCTTCTTCGGCGACCTCTTTGAAACTCAGTCCCACGGCGCGCTGGACCTGCACACGGTCCATGCCGAGAACGATGAAACAATCACCGGAGGAGACCAGAAAGTTGACGGCTTCAAGAACGTCGCGCACGTTGCCGGGAAGACAGCGGTCGAGATCGTCGATAAAAATGACGAGGGGACGACTGTTGCCGAGCGCGGTGGTGAAATCGCGGAACTCCTCGGCAAATCTCTGGCGGAAACTGGTCTGGGCTTCCAGATCCTTCATCTTGTTGCCTTGCGCGACCGATGCCAGGAGCGAGGCGGGGTTGGCTCCGAATGCGGTGAGACCTTTCCAAAGCGCCGTAATCGCGGTCACTAGCGCGATGAAGCCGCCTTGCACGGGCAAGGTGGTGGTGGCGTTCGACTTTACGTCGAGCGAGGGTACGATTTGATTGACGAGCCACTGGAACAGATCCTTGTGGTCGTGGATACGGAAATGGTAGTCGAGCATGACGAGGAAGGTAGCCGCCGCGGCCGCCACGACTAATGCCGGCCATCTGCGGCGAAGCCTATAGGCGACGAGGCGCGCGCGAAACGGGACTCCGAGCAGGTTCCATAAAGGAGGAACGGCTTCCAATTTGATGGTCTGGAGCAGCGCGGCCAGCAGGTGCTCTTCCTTCTGATGATGCCAGGCGTTGAACCACACGGGACACATCCCGTAGCTTTGCAGGTCGCGGCGCAGCAGGTTCATCAGAGAACTTTTGCCGGTACCCCATTCGCCGTTGATGGCGATGGTGAGAGGCGGGAGCGTCTTTTCGTTTCGCAGGAAAGCCGAAAGCCCGAGGGCGACCTCGGTCAGGCCGAGGACGTCGCGATCTCCGGGATCGAGGGGCTTGTCGGAAGATAAGCGACCCTCGACGCTGTCTTGCTCACCGGGAGGTTGCACGGGGAGCGGCGGCAGAAGAGCCGGAGCCGCCAGCGCCAAGCTGAGGAGCAGCATGGCGAGATACCAGCGCGGCATCCACATCCATGCGCGGTTGTTGGGGGCAGCATCGCGGCGATCGGCGGGCAGCGCGCCGCGAGTGAGAGGTTGCCAGGTGCGGATGCTCTCATCAAAACGCGCTAAGACGGCGTGCTCACCGCGCTGGTCGGTGGACCAGCCTGCCACCCAGGTTTTTCCGTTGGAATCGAAGGCCGCGGAGCGAAGTTGGGAATCGAGCCAGGTGGTGGCGGTCGTTTTCGGGCTCGGTTTGCCGTAGTCGCTCCAACCCGTAGTGGTTCCCGGGTTATTGGGATCCCAGCGGAGTTCGATGCGGTTGCGTAATCGCGCATCGGTCGCGGTGAGGCTCGTAGCGGTGTCTTTGCGTGTCTCATTCGCCCATCCGCCGCTCGGCGGACCGCTTAATGTCCAGGTTCGCAACCCCGACTCGATGGAGCTTCCCGAGGTCTGCGGTTGAAATGTCCATTCGCCGTTGGAATCCTGCGTCCAAATTGCTCCTCCCGTCGAAACGATGGCTGGCGGCGCGGTTCGCCCGATGGGCCCAAGGAAGAAGCTGATCGCTAGCAGGTCAGGCGCGGTAGCCGGCGCTCTGGGACGGTTCGGTGGCGAAGTTGTTGAAACGGCGGGCGGCGCAGTGTTCGGGGGTTCTTTTGGTTTTTCCTGTTTTGGTGGCTCACGATCTTGAGCCGGAGGCTTTCCAGAATTGGCGGCTGGAACCCCGATCGCAACCGCGTGGACATAGATCTTTTCGGATGCCGACGAATAGTCGGTTTCGAGCGAGAATGCGAAGTCTTTCTTACCCTCAGTCCTGGGATTAAAAAGCACCCCGATCGTGCAGCTCTCCTTCGGACCAATGGCTTGGTCACATTTCGAACTGTCCACCTGGAATTCGTCGTTGACGTCTGCGGTGAGTTCACCCACCCGCACTCGGATAAGCCGGTCCACCAGATTCGATATAGTAAGGAATTTGGTAGGGATAGCGGCTTGCCGCAAGGTCACGGCGCCAAACTCAATGTCCCTGGGGCTGACCCAAATCGGAGACTTGGCTTTGGGCTGTTGCGCAAAAGACTGTTGCACCTGCTGATTGAGCGGTTGCTGCTGCTCTTGCACCGGCGCATCACGCTGACCTTGCTGTGCGGGACCCTGCTGGGCCGGCGACTGAATCGCTGACTGCTGTGCCGGATTTTGTGACTGCTGTTGCGCTGCGGGTTTCTTTGGGGGAGCCTCCTCGGCATACACGGTGGGCAGGAGTTGCGGCCAGTGCAGCAGCGCCTTCGGGATTAACGATGGGGGCTGACTCGTTGGAGTGTTCGGGAGAATGTTCGGGCAGGGATTCGGCGTCACCTCGCGGAATACACCTGGATCGGGGTGATAGTCGAAGCGCGTCCAGCAGAATCCGTTGTCGTCGGAGTAAGCAAGGAACCCGTTGGCGCCGACCACCCAGATACGTTCACCAGTCTGCAACTTCTGGACAGCTACGCCAAACACCCGCCCGGAGATCTCCGGCAGGGCGGCATCGGGGTTGTACACGACCGGATCGCTCCACCACGACGCACTGAGAAATGGACTGTGCCCGATCTGCGCCGCTTGGCGCGTATCCCAGGTTTGCAGCCGTCGATACCAGAGCAGCGAAGCACTGACCAGAACGATGACGGCGAGGAGCAGCCATCGCGACCTGGGCACACGCCGGAGTCGTTCGAGCATTCTCAGTTGCGCTTGCGGGACCGTGGAATCGCCGGAAGGGCTGTGGGATTCCTTGTCTTCAAAATGGGGTGACTCAGATTGGGACGGATTGTAGTCGCTTTCTCCTGTGGGCATGGTAGCTACCTCACGAACGAAGTCGGGGAAGAAAGGACCAAACTCGAATAAACTTACCTCAATTTACGCGCAGTAGCAACAAATGTTATCCGCTGTTATCCGCATAATGCCTCTATCGAAACAACCAATAGCGAGTTCCATTCAGGGCATCAGTAATTGTCAACAATGCTCCACAGAATTGGTAACGATAAGTAGGTTTGTGGATCTGGAAGAACCCTGTGGTATCCGACCTGAGTGACGCCCGTCGCAACGTTCTCGTGTTCACGCGTCCTACCCTAACCACGTCGAAAGAGCACCCCGCGCATACACAACCGAGCCCTTCGAGACAGTCCTTCTTTCGTGCGAATCGCAGTCTGGCGTACTGCCGCACACAGAAAGGCTTTGGCAAATGGCCCGGACTCGGCACTTCCGCCTGACCGACAGTTACCCGATCGCCCTATTGCGATCGAAACCGCTGCACACAATTGGCACATTGATGTTGTCCCGAAATACCGTTAGATCGTTACATTTGGATCAGCTTGTCCAATTGCTCGGCCATGTCGGGGGCGGTGCGGTTCCAGTAATCATTGTGGCCGCCGAGGCCAATGCACATTTCGGCACGCCGGGGGGGGCCATCAACGATGATGGTGACTGGTTGAGGATACTTGCCTTGATCAGCCCCCTGATCGTTGCGCGAATACCAGCGGTCGGACCAGAGCATGCGACCGACAAAATCTCCGCTGCGATATGCGTTGAACCAGAGTTTGACGGAGGCGCCCAGATCGGAGACTCGCGGAGTTCTGGGATTGGGAGACTCCTTGGCGGGATCGGGATTGGGGGGATCCGCGATATTGGGCAGCTTATCGTCCGCTTTAGCCACTGGGCGCGCGCCATTGTCGGGTTCATCGCGTACCCACCAGTAGATATGCGGAAAAAAGCGGTTCAACAACTGGCGAAGAGGATTGCCAAATGTGAGGAGACGAATTTCAATTTTGGCGGTCGCCTGGTTTTTCTCGCCATAGCCGAGCGGGCTTAAGGCGTCGTCGGGTTCTTCTTTTAGGAAATGCAGCAGGTCCGCCGAGATCAACGCACCGAGGCTGTGGGCGACGATCACGACCGAACCGTAATAGGGCTCTCCTCGCGAGTTTTCTTGCGCGGCGATGTAGCGGAGTAGAGAGACGTAACGTTCGGCAATGCGGGCGCGGGGAGCATTGTTGAGCGGGGAGGTGCGAAGGTAGTTATCGACGTCGAGGAGGATGTCGAGTGGTGCGCGGCCGTAGCGATAAATGATGGCGGCGATGGCGGCGCCGGAGAGTGCGAGCTTCGCGCCGACAAGGCTAAGCAGGTTGAGGGAGAAAGCGAGGGCCAAGTCCAAACCGTTTGCGATCGGGGTGTGCTTTGCCAAGTAGAAATCGAATTCTCCGCGAGAGTACAGGTAATCGAGAAAGCCGAAGACAAGCGGCACGGCAAAGATGGAATACCAAAACAAGCTCGTTACCGCACGCGTGGAATCGAGACCGCGGGAGAGCCAGTCGGCAAGTTGCATGCACTGGCGATTGTTGGCGAGATTCAAGGCTTCGCCATCGGGAATGAGCGAACGAGCCACGGCCCACCCGAGAACGACGATCGCAACCACCACAAAAATAATCATGAGCGGCAAGCCGCTGCTCGTGCTGGCGAGGAGCAGTGCACGGGCGAGCACGTTGAATTCGGTGTGTTGCGCAATGCCGACCTTGTTCTCCAGCAGATAAACAAGAATCACGCAGCCATATCCAGGGCGAGGTTTCAGTCCGGCTGGCTGTTCGAGCGCGTTGAGGCGCGATTCCAAATCTCCTTGTTTGACACGTGACTCTGCATCTCCTGCTGTCGGAGAGGTGAGGCTGCCATTCGCCACCAGGACTTGCTGCACTTTGTCGAGGCGATGATGCAGGATCTGCTGGTCGCCAACCGAAAGATCGGCGCAGCGAAGGCCGCCCGCAGGAGCATCGGTGCCAGATTCGCAATGGTTGTCTCTATCGGGGCTATTCTTGCCGCAATGGGCCTCATCGGACCTGAGCTTATCCGGATCTGCCTTTCTTACCAACCATCGGGCTTGACTGTCCGTGGGGACAATCAAACGGGTAATCGAGTAAAACGGCGGAGGCGGGTAATCGATTGTGACCCCGGCAAGAAGATTGAACGACTTGTTGGCGTAGGAGAAAGCGCCGGCCCAGAGAAAGATAGTGACCAAGCTGATCATCGAGGCGGAAACGGCCAGTGAAAGCCTGGCCGTACGGAACGCCGCGCGTGCGCGCGCATAGGCTTCCAGTGCGGGAGTGCTGGCTTCGGACTCGGCTGTTTTCTGAGACTGAATGGCAGCCTTGTGCAACGGCGCCAGGCACCACAGGTGCGCGACCCAGGTGCCTACGGCGAGTAGTAACATCGCCGCCCAGGAAAGCGATAAAACGGAGAAGATAACTTCCATCGTCCAGAAGCTAGCCTGTTCGGCGGGGATGGGCGTGGCGGAAAAACCCAGGAGTACGAGGAAGCCGGCGTATAGAAGGGCGCTGGCAAGCCCCAAAACGAGAGCGCTCCAGAAGGCTCCGCGGCGTACGGAGTCGTAACGCTTCATCAGGAGAAGCAGCACGATCTCAGCCAGAAACCACCACTCGGCCGCCAGAGCGACGTCAGCAGCACGCGGACCGGCCTTCCAAAGCGGGATCCAGGTGATCAGGAAGCCGAGAAGGTAAGCTCCAGCGAGCATGAGCAACCAACTGCCGAAGTGATTGGGAACGCGGCGAGGACGAAAGAGCAGAGCTAGGAAAGCCATTAGGCCGAAAAGACCCGCGGCCAGATAGTGGTGATTCAGACCGATGTTCAGGGGCAGCACGGTAAGACCGGCGATTAGCAGCACGAGATTGAGGATGGGAATGAAGATGACGAGGAAACGGACAGCCATTGCCTGAAGGAAAGAAGCGATTCGCCAGCGAAACAGATGAATGTGCTCGACGGCCGCGTAGTCGAGCGCGGTGCGGGAGAGGCTGGCGAGATGAAAGAGAAGCTGGTAAAGCGCAGTAAAGAAGCTGAGGATGCTTCCCTGGGGACGGGCAAGATCGGCCCAGTAGCATTCATAGATATCGACTTTGCGCGGCGGCTTCCTTTCGGGGCAAGTACGCTCGGTGCGCAGGCGAATGGTGTCCCAGGCCTGGCCGTCCTGCGTGGATACATAAGCGGCGAGTTGCGAGCGCATGAATTCGCGGCCCAGACGACTCTTGTCTTTGATATCTTTCGCAGCCTGCTCTGGCTTTACCCGCTTGGAGAAAACTTCAGCGAGATATCCGCGGCTTTCGGCGAAGAAGTGAAGGAACTGCTGGAGGCGCGTGCCAATTTTTTGAGCCGCGGTCGCACCGCGCGGCAGTTCGGGAACAAGGCGGGCCTGAGCGGCTTTGGCATCGCTGACCTGAACCCGTTGCAGCGGGATCTGGATAAATTCCTCGACGCAGGATTGATAGGGTTGGGGGATATCATCGCTTCCCTTGGGCCAGTCGACGCCTTCACGAAGCCGCAGCCTTCCCAGTCCAAGCAACAAGCTGGCGATGTGGCGGGAGATGGAATACGGCGCGCAGTAGCCGACGCCGTGCACGGCGACGACAGCGACCGGACGAGGGTGGTCTCCGTTGGCCAAGGGAGAGTTAAGTCTGGGGGAAGGTAACGACGCATATTACTCCTGTTAGAGACGCACGAGCTCCTAATAATGCGGGTTCGTTACGAAAGCCGAACAAGAAGGTTCCAAATAGAAAGGCTTTAGATACCCAAGCCACTGGCGCGCAAGCCAGTATTAGCGGAGGCCCTATCCAGAGCTACCCTTGTACCCATGATGGCACCGCCCGGTGCAAGGCATACCAAGCCGAGGCTGGATCAACAATGCTCTTGACTGCCGCGCTCATGCTGCGGCGAGCGGGGCCAGGGCCATAAGTCGGCTTCTGGGACGTGATTGCGATTCAGGGAGTTATTCCGGGTCAGCACGGGGCTCGTTGGGCTGCCCGCCCGAAGGTCATGACGCTCGAAAGGCAATCTGCCGGGTCCCCTCGCCTGCAGGCGGGCTCCCGAACGGCTCCTCCCTGACTGCCGGAGGCATAGCGTTTATGATACGTCTGCCCTGGCAAACAGGGAAACTCTGATCGGCAGGGGGAAAGAGCAGGGCATTCGAGTACTGGTTTCGAACGGGCACACACGGGTCAAGAGCGGGTGCATTCGGCTTGACCGGCAAGCGAAGGGCCTGGAACGGATCCCGCAACGCTACGAGAGACTTCCTGTGATCCACTTCGCTTGCAGATCGTCCGTCGTACCCTGGTATTGATCGCGATCACAGGCACCGACCCCATCCACTGTGAATGGAGGATTGCCGTGATGACCGTCGGTATACTGCCAAAGGGTCCAGTTTTGCCAGGCCGGCGGAATGCTCGGAGCCGGACCGTATTGAGCCCACCAAAGCCAGCACGCCTGAAGGGTTTCGTTGCCCGCATTCGCCATCTGTTCTTTCAGGTATGCGCCTCCATACAAACCAGGAGTAATCCCGGTAGCGTCCCGAACGGTCGAAACGAAGGTTTGTGCCTGATCAAGTGTCATGGTATTGCCAGGGCTCGCCTGGTTTAGTTCGAAATCCAGTACCAGAAGATCCCCGGGCGCGATATTGGCTACTCGCAGAAAGAATCTGGCTTGCGCTACGGGATCCGCTGCAGTCGCGAAATGGTAGGCTCCCCACAGGAAGCCGGCCTGCTTCGCCTCGTCGCGACGGGCGGAATAGGTTGGGTCAACGAAAGCGGTGCCCTGGGTAGATTTATGGATCAATCCCTGAACCCCATCGGCCTTGACTCTGGCCAGGTCAATGTTTGCATTGTTGTGGGAAAGGTCAATTACCACGTTGCATGTGGCCATACTTACTCCTTATCTGGATCTGGCAGGCGGTGACCTGATCTGGCCGGACGAAAAATAAACACGAACAGACCCGCGCGATCTGTTTTTGGAGGGAAGAGGTATGAATCGTGCCACAGGCACGCGTCTTCCGCAAGGGAAAATCGCAGAATCCAAAGCGGGCTAATGCGACCAGACCTTTGAACATCGACCACTCAGAGCTTGGAAGTGTATCGATGGTCAGGTTGGAATACAGCTCTCTAAGTGAAGACAATATTCAAAACATACGCGGCACGAAATCCAACATCTCGAGCGGGCGCCCCGAGCATCATTCCCGCCAACTATGAACGACGGTGCCTAATTCACCTCGTATCAAGACCCAAGGATCTCTGCGCATGCAAAGACCCAACAAGCCTGAATTTGAGCGAAAGAATCAGTACTGGCAGTACTTTCCACTGTTGCGGAAGTCATACCCGCCGAGTTCGACGCCATCATTTCGGCCGCTCGCAAGAAAGCGATTCTCCCTCCTAGAGGCACTCTTTGCCGAGGGCATCGTTGGGCCGGCCTCCATAGGCCGTCGGTTCGTCCGCTACTTTTCCGTGGACCTGCGCCCAGTACGCTCCCATGGACGCCAGTGCCCAGATTAAAGGAATGTGATAAGGACCACACTTCCTTGAACGGCAAGTACGATTGTCAGCTCTTCTGAGGTTCCATCATGTCCGCATCGACTGAGAGTTCCGATTCGGCACCTTGAAACCACAAACTTCCGGACCCAACGCTGACCTCTTCCCAGAAACGGCTGAAATCGTCAATGCCCTCTTTCACCGACCATGTTGGTTTATATTGCGTAGCGGTCCACAGGCCGTTGTTTCGCATATTCCATGCGACGGCACAAATGAAACCGAGATCATAGCGGGTAAACCTCGCCAGCCGCGTGGGTGCGGTCGTGCCGATGACAAGAGCTGAAAACAGAAGAACCGCAACGGCGTCCCACGAATTGGAGTCACCGTATTTCCATCCATCTGAAGATTCCTCTAGATACCTGGCCACGTCTTCCCGCGTCCGAATGTCATTGACATTGATTACCATTGTTTCCCTCCACCGTCCCTTCCGACGAGCCTAGTCCCGGTGCACAGTCCTGGCAGGCGTATGTCGTTTGACTGCGCCTGCGTTGGGATCGTTACCCCGAATTTAAAGAATCATCGCATTTTGCTCCCTCGATACTCTGCTAATACTCACGATCTATACGGAGCCGTAGAGACCTCTCAACTGCAAGAGCGATTCTCAGGTTGCTGGCACCCTTAGACGTGTCTTCAATCCGTCCACCGGTGGACGGATCCGGGAGTGACAGCTTCTCTCTGTGTCTAGGGGCGAGGACTGAGCATTCGGCCAAACCGTAGATCGTTCCCGCAACAATCTCAGCATCGGACCTGGCTGGAATCAACTTAGGCCGTGTCGTTACCTCCGCTCTCGTTTTTAGATTCGGAGGGATTCTGTTGGGCGTTGTTCGGACTTGCCGCCAAATCCTTCCACCCTGTGGACAGATCGATCAGTGCTGTCCTCCTTCTTGCCTTGCGCGCGGTCACCTATCCCATAAATATTTCTCAATAAACCCACAAGCCTATCGTGATTCGCTGGTGGACATGGAGAGCCAAGGTTCAGCTGTGCAGTCGGTGAAGCCGGTTTCCGGTCGTCAGGCAGGCGTGCGCCGCTTGTTAGAGAGAGGGAGTAGTCAAGTCGGGACTCGCTTGTGCGAAGTTCCAGCGCCCTCAGGAATGTCGACGTGATATAGGCGATTCCATTCGCGATTCTTGGATCGATCTGGCCCTTGCGGAGTTGGTTGATAGTCGTCGCAAGTAGTGTCAAGACATCTCCTACGCTTTCCAATTCGCAATCGGGCCCATGCGTAGGCAAACTGGCACCTTTGTTGCGCCGACCGCCAGCCCGCCTAGCTGCGAGCCTGTCTTCTGCTTTCGTGGGATCGTGAAAGAAGCAAAACGCTGATTGCGCGATGGCATACGCCTGACACCTTTTGCCATCTCGGGTTTGGTGTTCGCAATGTCTTTGCATATCCGCCTCCGCATTTAGGAATTACTTAACTAACCCCGGGTAGGGGATTACATTGCAGCTGGCGTGCGCCGAATCTAGGTGGAGTGCGAATCTCCCGGATGCCTCTCCCCGTTAGGACAATGTCACGACGGCGTCAAAACGGACGACGTCGCATTCGTCAGGGATAGCTCCTTGCCAAGATCGCGTTAACCTTGGCAGGGAATTTCCTTTTTGAGGTTATCTTTGCCAACGCTACGATTTCTGGCGTGCGTTGTTCCGGCTTCAGCTTGCGAAGTATACAAGCATTCCGAACTGGCATGTCTAATACATCCTCAACTTTCAGTGCATTCGCCCCTTGGGTAAGTTGGTACAGTTCGATTGAGACGTAGAGCGTACTTTTCGACACGTTGCCGTCTACTAGTACGCCGTCCCGGTGATTTCGTTAATACGAATCCGCTTCTGAGGATCGGTGTAAGTCCAGCGGAAAGGTTTTGCTAATTTGGCATAAGCTTCGATGTACTTGCGTAGCTTTCGTGCCAAGTCCGCAACGGAAGTGAAGATTCCGCGGCTGATCACGTCGCGCTGGATCTTAGCGAACCACAACTCCACTTGGTTCAACCATGAGGAATAGGTGGGAGTGAAGTGGAAACGCACTTTGGGATGTTGCGCCAAGAATTCCTCCACTGCCTTGGTCTTGTGGGCCGAAAGATTGTCCAGCACGATGTGGATTTCCGTCGCCCACCGGGTCTTGCTGAGCAACTGATTCAGAAAGGCGATGAACTCGGCGCTGGTGTGCCGCTTGGCCGTTTTGCCTTCTACTTTGCCGGTCTTCACATCCAGAGCCGCATATAACGAGAGCGTGCCGTGACGGTAGTACTCGAAGCCATGCCGTTCGGCTCGCCCCGGCGACAACGGCAACACCGGGTCGAGCCGATCCAGAGCCTGAATTGCCGTCTTTTCATCGACGCAAAACACAGCTGCATGCTGCGGCGGATGCAAGTACAGACCTATGATGTCAGCCGCTTTGTTTTCAAAATCGGGATCGTTGCTGGCCATATATCGTTCCAGTCGGTGCGGTTGCAGTTGCGCTTGGGCCAGAATCCGCTGCACCGTGGACTTGCTGAGGCCCAACTCGCTCGCCAGTTTCCGGCAGGACCAGTGGGTGCTGCCGTCCCCTGGTTTTTGCTGCACTCGCCGGATTACGCGGGCTTGCACCTTTGGCGTCGCTGCCCGCGGCTTGCTGCCCAGATGACGGCCTTCCAATCCTGCCAATCCCTCCCGTTCGAAGCGCATCTTCCAGCGGGCGATGGTGGGCAAACTGGTTTTTAGACTTCTGGCAATCTCGCGATACGTACTGCCATCGGCCAAAGCCAGGATGAGTCGCGCGCGAAACACATCTCCGGCAGGCAGGGTTCGTGATTGCGCCCAGCGTTGTAAGTCCTCTCTTTGTTCGGGCATCAGTTTGAGCAAGCTTCGATTATCCGTCATGCCCGATAGACGGTCGAAACACGCTTACGTTATCACTGGGACACTATACTAGATCGCAGATGTACTCAGCGAAGCTGACGAAACTTTTGCGCGAGCCTGGTTTGCGGACAAATCGATGGAGTTCTAGCCCGCATTATTCGTGAAGGCATCGGGAGCGCCTAGTCATTGGTGCGAAGTGGGTCGTAAATCTACGATAGTAGGCGTTGGTCGAGCAAAAGGAGCAAAGGAATCGAAGAGTTCCAAGATCGGGATGCTCAAGTTTCCGAATGGAAAGATAGGGGCGCCGTGACCGTTGCCGGTGTGGATTGTCATTGAGTTCGTAAACTGCGAAGAGGGATTTAGCCGGTTGCCGCGCCGAGCGCCAGAGCCACACGACGGAAGGCGGGTAGAAACGGGAAGGAAGCGGGCAGATGGACGACGACACGTCGTACCGAGACCAAGACCCGAGCGCCTAGCTTCAGCAGTCGTTCGCGCAACATGCAAACTTGAGCGCGGGCACAGGCGGTACCGGCAGCCCGCAAGCGCAACTCCTGCATCAGGACGTAGGCAGCGGCGGTGAGTAGGACGCGAAACTGGTTGGCCCAGAAGCTGGTGCAACTGGTGCGGTCGATCTCGAGGTCGTACAGCTCCTTTATGCGATTCTCTATGTCACCGCGCTGGCAGTAGACCCGTTCGTAAATCCACTGCGGACTTTGTTTCATGTTGGTAATGACAAATCGGGGATTGTCTTTGGGGTCCTTATCGGCAGCACGAACGACTTCGGCTTTGATGATGACGCGGCGCATACCTGGCCACTTCCCGGCCTTGTAGCGGACTTCACCGTAAATATGTTCGGTCTTTCCGCTGCGTCGCGAGAGCTGGCGCGCTCGCTTCATTCCGCTTTCGACGACGCGCTTTAACACTGCATTCTTGGCCATCGCGACCACATATTCCAGTTTCGGCTGGGCGTCCAAAAACTGCAGCAGGGCCGGATGTGCGAACCCGCCATCCAGGCGTACCCGAATCTGTACTCCAGGAAGATGGTGACGAATTATCCTCAGCAAACGCCGCAAGATGGCGACCGAGCCCACTGCTGCTCCCACGTTGCCAGGCCGTGACACGGCAGCGCATAAATACTGTTCGGCTTCGTCGTTGAAACTGACAAAACCCATCACCGGCAGGTAGCACCAGGTGTCATAGTGACGTTGAAAAACGACAACTGCTGCGCGCCGTGCGTGGGATCGTCGCTCGGATCCAGATCGATGGTGACGCGATAGCCGCGATGGCGTAGCCGCTTGGCGTGACGCCGGATCACACTCTCGGCCAGGAACTCGCTCACTCGATAGAGTTCCTTGACCCCAACTCCGTTCTCGAAACGCGACAACGTCGGCTGCGAAGCCAGATCGCGACCTTCGATCGGATCGCGCTCCAGAAGTAGTTTGTGAATCGGATCCTCGGACAGCCGGGCTGAATCGTTGGCGTCCGGGTAACCGCAGGCGATCGAAAACACTCGCTGCGCCACCAACTCGCGTAACGAATGATCGACCTTGCCCGCTTGCCGGTCATCTCGAAGGCAGCAACTCAGTCCAGCCACCAAGTCATAGTGCCGATCCGCGGCCTTCAGCAGCAGAGCCCCGCCGTCGGAACTGCCCTCACGCTGATCAAACTGGGCAACGATTGGCCTGCGAAAAATTCCTGGGAACAACAAACGCTGTGTTGTGCTATCGTCTGACATTAGGGAAGCCTCTTTTGTTGCTCAAACATTGTCTAGACAACATGTTTGTAACAGAGGAGGCTTCTTTTGTCTTTAGATCTCTTCACATTCAAGAATAATGCGGGCTAGGGCCCTCATCTCATCACACAGCTTGCCGAAGCTAATACTCGTCTTCCTCGTGGAGTTCCGCGCAGTTGTCTTTGCGGCCCACTGTGCCTTTTTATCGAATTCCGCAGCTTGGCTCCCTCGTTGCCTCTTGACGAAATCACAGAACGACCCACTTCCAGATGAGCATTCACACTGGGCAGACTGATTCGTTGCTGATTCCAGACTTTGATCTGGGTCTGATGTTTCACATAGCGCCCAATCCTGACGAGTGCTCATCATTGGCAGTGATTCACGAAAGCCGCCCTTGGTGCGAGGGTCAGTTTGCCTCGGAGCCATCGTCCGGTTCCTTCGGTTGAAGGGCAGATCTGAGAGCCGCTCTGGTTCGAAGCGTTGCTGAGTTTGACTCTCCATTGCTCCGCAGATCGTCCTCTGAGATCCGCAATGCGTTGTTCGATCGGAAGTCTCGGCGAATTGGGATGCGACGGTCCTGTCTCAACATAAACCTAGTACGCAATGCGCAACGCGTAGCCAGTTACGGAAATGGCTGCTGCCGCAGTTGGGCAGCTGTGCCCTCAAGGATCTGGACGGACAAAGGCTGCAAGCATTTGTTTCAGGCTGTCATTGCAACCCAAAAACGATCCGAAATTTGGTGGCAACGCTGCGCATGATGTGGAACAGCGCTCGCGCTTGGGGCTATGTGGCTCACAATCCTTTCGACGGGCTGGTATTGCCAAAGCGGGGACTGATAAAGACGTTTACGTTCTCGCTGGAGGAGACGCAGCGCATCATTACCTCAGCCAGCCAGCCGTACACGACGTTTTATTCGATTCTGGCTGAGACCGGAATCCGTGGTGGAGAGATCTGCGCTTTGCGGGTCGCCGACCTGGATTTGGAGAACGCCGTGATTCACGTTCGTCAGAGTGTGTGGCGCGGCAAAATCCAGACGGTGAAGTCCCGCAAAGGAAATCGCCGTTTCGCGATCTCGTCTCAGTTGGTGGAACGCCTGAGGGCCTACCTGAAGAGTAGGCGCCCGAACGCACAGGGTCTTCTGTTTGCAACAGGGAACGGATCACCCTGGGATCACAGCTTGGTTCGCAAGCGGAAGTTTCATCCTCTGCTAAGGAAGCTAGGCATCTCGCAGTGTGGTTTCCATGCGTTCCGGCATGGCAACGCCACGCTGCTCGATCAGATCGGAGCGCCGATGGCAGTCCGGCAGGATCGACTGGGGCACACCGAAGCACAGACCACGATGGGTTACACGCACGCAGTTAAGGCAGACGAACGCAGAGTTGCAAATGAACTTGGGAAATTCTGCACGTTACTGCACGGAATGAACAAGAAGAAAGGCCAGCCGAAAACCTGCTGACCCTTTATGATTCAGTGAGATGAGGTTGGTTGCGGGGGGTGGATTTGAACCACCGACCTTTGGGTTATGAGCCCAACGAGCTACCAGACTGCTCCACCCCGCATCTCGATCATAACAATGCTATTGGGTGGCGTCAAACCTGTTGCATCGAAGATGTTTCTTTGACACCTTTGTTTCAGCTTCGGCAAACTACTCAGTATGCATCACTTGTTCGAGCATCCAACACGGGAATGTTGCATCCAACGCGTGTTGGTTTCGTTCGCATCGAACCGGCTCACAACTGAAAAACCAGATTCGCCCGACATCAGGAGGTTTTTATGCCGAAGAGGGACGGTACCAGCCGTCAAACCACAATCAGTGCACAGCCTCGCATTCATCAGCGCGCCCGCGAAATTCAGGCCTATGGTACGGTTTCGCACGCGCTCCCCCTGGAACTCGAAGAAGATGTTCGCCTGGAAATGACCGAGCAACTCAACCAGTTGCTTGCCGACACCATGACTTTGCGCGATCTCTATAAGAAATCGCACTGGCAGGTAGCGGGACCTACGTTCTATCAACTGCATCTGCTATACGACAAACATTACGAGGAACAAGCCGAGATCGTTGACATCATTGCTGAGCGGATTCAGTTGCTGGGTGGCATATCGATCGCCATGGCCGCCGACATCGCCGAGACCACTCGCATCGAGCGTCCACCCCGCGGAAGGGAAGAGGTGCCTGTTCAGATCTCGCGACTGCTCGATGCACATCAGATCATCATCGGCCATTGCCGCACCTTGGCAAAGCGCGCAACTACAGTGGGCGACGATGGCACGAATGACATGATCCTCAGCGACGTCTTGCGCCGCAATGAATTGCAGGTGTGGTTCGTGAGCGAACACCTCGTCGACATGCCGCTGGTACACGCTGTTGATTCAGCAACCCAAAAAGCAAGTTGAGCCGTTAGGCGGGAGAGCTGCAGCCCCAAACGTTGAGGCCGCAGCTCTCAATTTCCCTCCCATTTATTTCTTTCCCGCCGCGTTCAGCTTGTCGTGATCGTAATACTCGTAGGCTGACATCGGCTTTTCTCCACCTTTCCTCCAGATGCGGGAATCTTCCGGGATCTTGTTGAGGACGCGTGCCATCTCTCGAATATGCATGGCCACTGTCCCACAACACGCACCGATGAAGTTGATTCCCATGTCGCGGGCCCGTACCGCATAGTCCGCCATCTCTTTCCGCGTCAGTTGCAGGGGATCTAACGCGTAAGGAAATTCGGGAAGGCTGGTGAAATCCGGTTTTTCCTTCGGTGTCCGATACGCAACCGGCTGGCAGGCAAGATAGCCGGATACAGCTTTGCGCATTTGCTCCATCGGCCCCAGAATGTGTTGCGGAGGCCGCAAGCAGTTCATCCCCACGATGTCCGCTCCTGCATCGAACAAAGCCTTTGCCGCATCTGCGGCGCTCTTTCCTTCCGCAGTTTCGTCTTTATTCTCGAAGCAGATCGTCACCATCACGGGCAGTCCCGTCTGTTTCGCGCGTTCCACGGCAATCAGCGCCTCGCCTAACCACGAAAACGTCTCGCCGATGATGAAGTCGACGCCCTCATCGACCTGGACCGCAAGCTGTTCGTCAAACGTTTTGCGCACTCGATCCGCGGCCGATGGGCTGCCTAGCTCATACATCCAAGTCAGACTGAGGTTGCCCGCGACCAGACACTGATCGCCCGCGACTTCACGCGCCACGTGCACTGCCGAACGATTCAGTTCTTCCAACCGGTCTTCTAGACCCACCGTAGCCAACTTGTCGCGGCTGGCGTAAAACGTGAGTGCCTGCAAGACTTCGGCGCCCGCTTCGCGAAACTCCACATGAATCTCGCGAAGCGCATTGGGATACATCAGCGCGACTTCGGGAGTAAAGGGACCCGCGCGCACCCATCCGCGCTTTTCCAATTCAAGCAAATAACCGCCGTCGCCCAGAACCGGGCCTTCTTTCAGGCGTTCGAGAATTCCTTTCTTCTTCATGTCGTCTCCTGCAAATTAGTCATCCACATATTCATATTCCGCTCTGATCGGAGCATTCTCTGCGAATCGACTGGGACGAAACGGGCCGATGTCAACCGATCTGGC
The DNA here is from genome assembly GCA_963836945.1 of uncultured Acidobacteriota bacterium. Taxonomy (GTDB): domain Bacteria; phylum Acidobacteriota; class Terriglobia; order Terriglobales; family Acidobacteriaceae; genus Sulfotelmatobacter. Next base: position 629,015 of record CAWILL010000004.1, on the reverse strand, counting down.
TTTACCGTCGAGAACCAGTTCACTCATTACCAGCCCGATGGCCGGCGAGATCTTGAAGCCCATTCCAGAAAATCCAGCACACACGAAAAGTCCGCGGATTCCAGGAATTTCGCCCAGCAGCGGGCGCGAATCAGGAGTCATATCGTAGACACCGGTCACGCCACCCATCACTTCTGCCTGTTCCAGCTTAGGAACGCGACGGCAGGCACGCTCGATGATCTCTTCCAGCCATTCGTCTGAGGCGCGCTGCGGGAAATTGTCCGGATCCACGGGCCGCTTCCCATAAAAATCGCCGACAAGAAACTTGTCGTACGCATCCGAGCGAAAATACGTTGCCGTCACTGAATCAATACACGCACGACCTCCGCCCTTCATGCCGGGAGCGTTGCGGAGAATCGCCACCTGGTGGTACTCGCATTCGATCGGAACCTCGTAGCCGGCTGGTTGGAGCAGTGGCCGCGTCCACGGACCAGTAGCCGCAATCACAATCGGCGACGAGATCGCTCCCTGGTCAGTCACGACGCCGCGAACGCGATCATCCCTGACATGCAAGGCTGTTGCCTGCGTGCGCGAGAGATAGATCGTCCCCATGTCACGCGCAGCACTGAGGAAATCTCCCGCAACTCCAGCGCCGTCACCGTATCCGGACCCTGGTTCGTAAGCGGCCAACTCCACATCGTCAACCTTCCAGTCCGGCTCGAGTTCGCGCAATTGATGGTTGTCAATGAGTTCGACCGTCGCGCCGAGCCCGCGCTGCATCTCGACGTTGTGCTTCAACCGTGCCGTTTCGTTCGGATGCACGATGCGGACAAATCCAGTTTTACGAAAGTCTCCTGGCCTCCCCACAACTTCCTGCCAGTTCTGAAACATGCGCAAGCTGATCAAGGCCAGTTCCACTTCCGCGGGAAAACTGTAGTGGAAGCGGACCAACGCGGACGATCTCCCGCTTCCGCCGCGGCCAACGTGATCCTTATCGACGACGACAATCTTTCCAGCTTTGCGCTTCGCCAGATGAAACGCGATCGAAGTACCCATCACGCCGGCGCCGAGAATGACCACGTCAGCCGTCTTCGGCAACGAACTGGAATTCACAAGAGTCATGCTGCCTCTCGATATCTTCCTTTCTTCCAGTCACGCAGTGCCTGATGTGCCGCATTGCGCCCCGGCGCTCCCGTAACGCCGCCCCCCGGATGCGCCCCCGCTCCGCACAAATACAGGCCGTCGATGGGCGTCCGGTACTGCGACCATCCCGGCACGGGCCGCATAAAGAAGAGTTGTTCCAGTCGCAGATCTCCGTGGAAGATGTTCCCCTCCGTCAACCCGTACGTGCGTTCCAGGTCGAGTGGCGTCAGTACCTGCCGCGCGACGATTGCCCCGGGCACATTCGGCGCGTACTCGGCAATCTTTTTAACCACGCGATCTCCGAGCAACTCGCGCTTCTCATCCCAATTCCCGTCTCTCAGACGATAAGGCACGTACTGCACAAAGCATGTCAGGATGTGTTTCCCCGGCGGAGCAAGTGATGTATCGGCGTTTGATGACACCACGCAGTCCACCCAGAGCTCTTCCGGAATCTCGCCGAATTTTGCGATGTCGTAGCAGCGCTCGGCGAACTCGAGCGAGGGCACGAGCGTATAGAACGTGCGCTCGAGCGGAGTCGCGGTGGCTGAGGTTCCGGCGAATCGCGGCTCTTCGGCCAGCACCATGTTCACCTTGGCGCAAGGCCCGTCCATCTTGATTCCGCGCACCGCAGAAAGAAAGTCTTCTGAAAGTTCTTTCGCGTCGAGCAATCCCAGGAACGTTCGCTTCGGATCTGCGTTCGACAACACCATGCGGCCACGAAACTCGGTGCCGTCGTCGAGAACGACACTGCGTGCCCGCTCATTGCGTATGGCAATGCGCGAGACCCTAGCTCCGGTTCGAATCTCCACGCCAAGTTTCCTGCCTGCCGCGGCCAGGGCTTGCGTGATCGACCCCATCCCGCCCATCACATGTCCATAGAATCCCTGGAGTTCGTGTTCGCCGCCACTGAGCAGATGAAACAGCAAGCCAATTGCGCTTCCCGGCTGATACGGCCCGCCATGCTTCCCATACACGTTGTTGGCGAGAAACATGGTCTTGATCTTTTCCGATTCATAGTTCTGATCCAGAAACTCGCCGAGGCTGCCGGTCAGGAAAGAAACCAGTTGAGCAATCTCGCGATTGGATATCCCGCGAAACCTCTTGCCGGCCCGAAATAAATCGCTCCATCCCTTGAAACTCGATGTATCGATTTCCGGCGGAGGCTCCAGGAAGAATGGCTGCAAATAACGTGCCAGCTTCTTCAATTGATCGTCCATTTGCACGAAGCGCGCCGCATCCTTGTTGGAAATCTTCGAGAACTCGTCGCGTGCCCGCTCACGGTCAGCCCACCAGGGAACCACATGGCCGTCAGGGAAGGGAACCTGGATTGCCGGATCACACGGAATCATCCGCAGCCCGTGATCGGCGAGGCGAATTTCTGAGATCACCTCCGGTCTCAACATGCTCGCAATATAGGAAGTGGTCGAGACCCGGCATCCCGGCGCGATCTCTTCTGTCACGCAACAGCCGCCGACAATATCGCGCCTCTCCAGTACGAGCGTGGAGAGGCCGGCGCGAGCCAGGTAGGCGGCTGCCGTCAGACCGTTGTGCCCAGCGCCGATGACGATGGCATCGTAGATCCTTTTTCCGCTCGATTGCATGGTCTGACTTGAGGTCACGACTAGCGCCTCGAATCGAACAACACTACCGCAAACAGCCTGTAAAAAGAAGTTGAAATCAAATCTTGGCTTCCTATATGCTCACATGACTAAAAGTCATTATTATGCCTGGAATCGCCAGCAATCGGGTCGCGCCTCCGCTCTACCAGCGCCAGCCCAAGGTCCGCCCTCGTTCGGAAGCCAAGCGCGCGCGAATCGTTGAAGCCGCCACACAACATTTCGCCGAGCATGGATATCACGATGCCCGCGTCGGTGACATCGCCACCGCCCTGGGTATCGCCAAGGGTTCCATCTTCCAGCACTTCGGCAGCAAAGACGGGTTGTTCTTCGAAGTCTATAAACGCGCCGTCCGCTCCTTCTCGAAATATCTCGATGTACCCGCCGAAGTCCGCCAAGAAGGATTCTTTGCCGTTCTTCGATACTGGCTGGTTAGTACCGAGCATCTAGTGCACGAAGACTGGATTCCATATCGGATCTCACTTCTGGGGAACTACGGCACCGACTTGGTTCTCAAGCGCGAGATCAATCGCTTCCTCATCAGCGAAGACCCTTATGGCACGGTGAGCTTCGTGCGCTTCGGCCTGGAGCGCGGCGAGCTTCGCGAAGACCTCGACATTGAGATGATGGTCTCGATCATCGACTGGATGGTCGAACGATTCCAGGATGCACTGCTGACGGCCGAGCTTGATCCGGGCCTCTTCCGGCGTCAGGGTGAATTGGCGGAGAAGAAAGAAGCGAGAATTCAACAGTTCCTTGCAATGTTGCAGAGAGCCATCGGAGTTCCGCCTCCGGCCACTGTTACAAGGCACAAGGTACGGGCGAATCACCGCTGAGTTGCTGGTTCGCGTGATACCTTGACTTCAGTTCTGATTCCGAGCGAGAGCCAAACGATGCCAGCATCCATTGAGCAGATTCTGTCCAGTTACAACGACCGCGCACCCTTGTCCGAGGCATTCACGATTCCCGCCGCGTGGTATGTCGATCCGCGCGTTGCAGAATTGGAACGGCTGAATGTACTCAGCAAGACTTGGCAGCTCGTCGCTCGCACAAGCCAGTTCCAGAATGCTGGAGATTTCGTCGCCACGCGAGTCGCCGGTGAACCCCTCGTCGTCGTGCGCGGCGCTGATGGCGTCCTGCGAGCTTTCTTCAACGTATGCCGCCATCACGCCGCGGCCGTGGTAACGCAGCCCTGCGGTCAAGCCTCGATCCTGCAATGTCCCTACCACGGATGGAAATACGGTCTCGACGGGTCTCTGAAAGGCATGCCGGAATTCGAAGGTGTCGAGAACTTCGACCGCGCGCAAAACGGTCTCCTGCCCGTTCGCGTCGAGACCTGGGAATGCTTTGTCTTTATCAACCTCGATCCCAACGCAATTTCGCTGCGTGAATTCCTTGGTGGACTCGTCAAGCGCATCGTGCCTCTCGACATCAGCAAGCTCCACTACTTCGACCGACGCACCTATGACATTCGTTGTAACTGGAAGGTGTACGTCGACAACTATCTCGATGGCGGATATCACGTTCCCCATCTGCACAAGGGATTGAGTTCGGTCCTCGACTACAAGCAGTACACCATCGAAAACGAGGACCGCTACTGCCTGCAGTCGAGCCCCATGGTTGCCTCTGACGAAGACGCTGCCACCGGAGCGACGCGCAAAGGTGATCGTGCCTGGTATTTTTGGCAATATCCCAATCTCATGATCAATTGCTACGAGGGGTACATGGACACGAACTATGTGATCCCTGTGGATGCCGATCATTGCACCGTCGTTTTCGACTTCTACTTCAGCGACGTCAGCGAGTCCCGGTGTGCGTATAACACGGAATCGGTAAACGTCGGCAATCGCGTACAGGATGAAGACCTCGGCATCTGCGAAGACGTGCAGCGCGGCCTGAAATCGCGAGCCTACGGTGCCGGCCGACTCTCGGTTCGCCGCGAAGCCGGAGAACAATTGTTCCACCGCCTGCTAGCCGCCGATCTGAAGAGCTAGCGCAGATTCGAAGTTGCTGCGGGAAGCGACGACACTAGTGTGGGGAGATCCGCCTCGCCTGTCCGGCGGAGCGCCGCTCCGCAACCTCTGTCCAATAATGCGGTTCTGCCATTGGACAACCGGTGTGAGAGGACGACGAGACGGAGAATCCAAACATGCCAAAACAGGCTCCGGGCGCAGGCTCTGTAGGTTGACTCGGAGTCAGTCCGACGCGTCCTGCTCCCGCCGCAAAGCGCGCAGATCGATCCCGAGCTGTTCCGCCTTCTTATACAGGTGACTGCGCTCCAGTCCAAGCGATTTTGCTGCCATGCTCATGTTGTGGTGGCTGCGCTTCAATTCAGACAGAATAACTTCGCGCTCGAAGGTTTGCACGCGATCCGCCAGCGGGCCAGAGCCAGCGACACCCATAGTTGCGCCACCTACGGAAGTTTTCGGCAAGGCCAACTGTACAGTCGCCAAATCGACCTGACCTTCAGTCGCAAGCAGCATCAGCCGCTCCACTATGTTGCGCAACTCGCGGACGTTTCCCGGCCAAGAGTACGTCTGCAGCGCCTGCATGGCATCATCGGTGAAGGGAACCGGTTTCCAAGAATTCTGCGCGCACACTTGCTCTGCGAAATGCTGGACTAGCGCGGGGATATCCTCGCCACGCTCGCGTAGCGGTGGCAGTACCAGCGGAAAAACATAGATGCGATGAAACAGATCCTGCCGAAACTTCTCTTCGCGCACGCACGCCTCCAGATCGCGATGCGTTGCGACCACTACGCGCACGTTGACTGAGATAGGTTTGTCGCCACCAATCCGCTCAACCTCGCCCTCTTCCAGCACGCGCAATAACTTCGCCTGCATGTTCAGCGGCATATCGCCGATCTCATCCAGGAAAATCGTACCCTGATCAGCCTGCTCGAATTTCCCAATGTGCCGTCCCGAGGCTCCCGTGAACGACCCCTTCTCGTGCCCAAACAATTCTGACTCAATCAGTTCCGCCGGAACAGCCGCGCAGTTCAGCGTGATAAACGGTCCCGCCGCGCGCGCACTACGCTCATGAATGGTACGGGCTACCAGCTCTTTTCCGGTACCGGTCTCTCCCAGAATGCACACGCGGGATTCGCTGGCTGCGACGCGCTCCAGTTGCGCCATCACCCGCCGCATCGCCTCGCCCTTCCATACGATTTCGTGTCTTCCCAGGCGTTGCCGAAGTTGCCGGTTCTCGTTTTCTAAACGCTGCAGCTTGAGGACATTGTCCACTGTGAGCAGAAGTTTGTCCGACGAGATGGGCTTCTCCAAAAAGTCGAGGGCGCCCAGTCTCGTCGCGCGCACTGCCATTTCGATGTGCGCCTGCCCCGACATCATCACCACCGGTGTTGTCACACCTTGCTGCTTCAACTCCTCGAGAAGAGTCAATCCGTCTTTGCCAGGCATGACCACGTCAGACAGAATAAGGTCAAAGCTCTGTGCCTTAGCCAGTTCCAGCGCGCGCCCTGCGTTGTCGCACACCGTTGCCTCGTGCCCGCCTAGACGAAAGGCGCGAGACAGCGATGCCAACGTATTGGCCTCATCGTCGACGATCAGCAGATGCGCTTTGTGCGGCAACGTTCTCCCTCCTTCTTATCCCGGCAACTTTCCGGCAGCCTCTTCTGCCGGCGACGCAACTGGTGGAATCCCATCCACATTGCTCGGCAACTCGATCACGAAGGTCGTACCCTTGCCCGGTTCGCTCTGCACGCTGATCCTTCCACCGTGATCACTTACCACCGACTGCACAATCGCCAGCCCCAGTCCGGTACCATGCTGCTTGCTGGTGTAGTAAGGCGTGAAAATGCGCTCGCACTCTTCGCGCGTCAAGCCGGAGCCCGTGTCACAAACCTCAATCGCAACCTTGCCATCGTCCCGGCGCGTGCGTAGCGTCAGCGTGCCGCCATTCGGCATCGCGTCCATCGCATTCAGAACCAGATTCGACAGCGTTCGATGCAGCAACTCCGGATCCGCCGCAATGGGGTCAAGACGTCGATCCAGTTGCATCTGGCAGTAAATCGCCTCGCGTCCCTTCGCCTGAAACTGCGCCTGGAACAATCGTGCCACCAGCTCGACGATCTCGTTCACCTGCACGCGCTGTAATTGCGGTTGCGGCATCCTCGAAAATTCGCTGAAGCGGTTAATAATACCTTTCAGATTCGAAATCTCCGCGAGCAGCGTCTGCGAACTCTCACGAAAAATTTCCTCGAACATTTCCGGACTCTGTTCCCGCGCGCGAATCAGGTTTTCGACCGTGAGCTGCAGAGGGAACAACGGATTTTTTAACTCGTGCGCCAATCGCCGCGCCAATTCCCGCCAAGCCGCCACGCGTTCGGTCTGCACCAGCCGTTCTTTCTGCGCAAGTAGCTCCGAGGTCATGCGATTGAATGATTCTGCAAGTTGCGCGACCTCGTCGTGTCCCTCGACCTGCACGCTCGCACTCCAGTTTCCCGATGCGACGTCCTGCGCTGCCCGAGCCAAGTCCACCACCGGGCGCGTTACTCTCGCCGAAGCCCAACTGCTCAGCAGAATTGCAAGCACAACGCCCCCGCCGCCAACCAGCAGCGCGGCGTCTCGAATCCGCCGCTTCAATTCCACGTACGATCGCCTGGAATTACCGATCAGCAAAATTCCCAGGAGAGGACGATCCTTTCCCACTCCCCGCAGCGGGATCGCGTGAAACACTTCCTCATCGGCCCGGTCCGAAGTCCAATCCACGAGGCCGCTAATCTCCTGGTCGTACTTGCGCACAGCGTCAATCAACGGAGCAAACTTCTCTGCCGGACGCGCCGGGTCCGCGCCGCTTGCACCGGCCGCTGGATCCAACAACAGTTCAGGAGAAAAATGCTCGCCCCGATTCTGATACAGCAGCACCCGGGTGTCTGCCGGCAGATCCAGCGCCAGCAGGAAGTTCTTGTCGAGTCTCTGGCCACCCACGACGTAAACGGAACGGTCGCCCACATGGATCGCGTGTGCGGCGAAAAATCCCAACGCCGTCGAATCCTGCAACTCTTCCAACTTTAGAAAGGGGCGTTGGTCGTTGGAAGCGGAGATGCTCTCAAAAGCCGGCTCCGGATACCCGAACTTTGCCGGCCATTGCGCCGAAGAAACAATGGTTCCCCGTCCGTCGATAATTTCCAGAAAATCAAGCTGATGATTCTCCGCCATCACGCGCGCTAGATCGAAATACTCGGCGAAGTCCGAAGAAGTCCCGTTGAGCGCTGTTGCCATGCGCGTGAGCGAATCGGAAGCGGCAATTGCCTCCACTCTTCTCGCCACATCCTCGCCGCGGCGGCCGAACTCCCGCTGAAACTGCGTCACCAGAGCCGCGGTTCGCTGATTCTCAGTTTTCTCAAACGCATTCCTCGTGACCCACTGCACAAGCAATGCTACGCCTGCCACGGACAGGAATACCGTCAGCGCAAACACGATCAGAAGCTTGCGGCGGAACGTCATTTCGCAGCCCCCAGCCAGGCGTTCGCCAACTCGATCGTCCCATCCGTTCGGAGCGCCCAGTCCCTCAGGCTCGCGCTCGCAGCATAAAACACGGGCAGATGAAACAGTGGAACTACTCTCTGGCTTGCCAGAGCCGCCTGCTCCGCGGCAAAAAGCTCTTCGATCGTTGTCCCACTATTCTTGGCCTTGGACAACCCGGCAGGCGCGGCAATACCCTCGAGCGCGATCCAGGGATCCGAGGACGCCAGTGGTGTTCGCACCAGGCGCAGATCGCTCGCGCCCAGTGTCGTCGGTGCCAGCGACAGCCCAGCATCTTTCGCGTTCAATGCAATCCTCTCCACCAGCAACCGCGCCAGCGGATCGCTCCCGTCGTATCCGATCGCCCAAGTCCGCGCCGTATGCACCTGATCGCGCAACTGACGCGCCTTCTGCAACTCGGCTTTCGATGAGAACACAAAACCGAACCCACTAATCCAGGTCGGCAGCAGGCTCCCAGTCGGCTGTCCCGCGCCTTGCAGCAGTACGCTGTGAATCGATTCCCGCTCCACGCTCAGCCCTAATGCCTCGCGCAGCAGTTTCTCGTCCGGCGCGGAAACGTCTCGTGCGAAAACCAGAGACATCAACTCGACCGGGGCCGAACTTACTAATCTGCCCTTCGCTGGCGAGAAATGGTGGGCCTGCTCCGGAGCGATTTCCACCAGATCGGCCCTTCCTACCTCGAGAGCAGTCGACTGGTCCCGAAAACTTCGGCCCATTTCGATCTCAACTCCGTCGAGAAATGGCCGGCCGCGCCAGCAATCTTCTTCGGCCGCAAGCGTCAGCTTCTTTCCTGGTTGCCACTCCACGATATGAAACGGCCCGGTGCCGCTCACCTTCTCCTCGGAATCTCTTTTCAAAATCGCGTTTCGCGACAGAGCCACTTCGGCCAGCATCTCCGGATTGGGTTCGTCGCAATCGATGATCACCGAGTCACCTTCAGTCCTGACGCTCCACGGCGGATTCGCGAATCGCAACGAAGCTGCGACGATTTCACTCGTGAGGGGTGTTCCATCGTGGAACTTCACTCCGTGGCGCAGTCGGAATTGCCAGTGTTGATCTCCCTTCGAAGACTGCCAGGATTCCGCCAAACCAGGTTGGGCGTGTCCCGCGTTCCATGTCACCAGCGTGTCAAAGAGAAGGGAAGTCACGCTTCGTCGAGCGAACGAATCGGGAACGCTGCTATCGGCCGGATCGAGCGTTACCGGTGCCGCATGCATGGTCACGCGCAGGGTTCCGCCGTACTGCGGCCGAGTTTCTGCCCGCGCCAGTATGCCCAGGAACAGACTACTGACCGCAAGCCAATGACAGGCGAAATGCTTCATAACTCCCTGTGTCCCGATTTCTGGCGATGGCGATTGCGCTGTCACCCCTGGCCTCCGTCCACAATGCAGACACAGGCCCTGGAAATGCCACTGCTGCACTCACCGCGACTGGATCACGATCGGGAAACTCAAACGCCCGAATCGAATCCTCTGCTTGATCTCCAGATGCAGTCGCAAGCACCTGCGACCCGGCGCCACACCCAGTCTTCACCGCCGCAATATCACTGCCCCACTCGAACGAGGAGCGCTGATCGTTCATGCCGTCCACCAGGTGCACTTTCCCATCGCCCGACGCGAACAGCCAGAGCGTGTACTTCTCTCGCGGAACGAAGGCCGCCGTATAAAACTTCGGCACGGTGCCGAACTTTCCGACCGCTGGACTTAGCACGCCGGTGAAATAGTTCCGCGTCGAAGCGAAGAAGCCCGCGAGCGGGGGAACTGCAGCCGAAGGCGCGGGGTTCGACCCTGCACTCGGAAATACCGGTGAACTCGTGCTCATCCCTCCTGACACGATTGGCCACGGATCATCGCTGCCGCGGCAGGCCATCAACGGTGCGCCCGTGATGTTTACATGGCAGCGCACGCCTGGCAGATACGCATCCAGTGTGTGATCCAACCCCGGGATCAACCTGCCTCGCACATCCAATGGCCAAGGCTTGGGATTACCGATCGCCAGCGTCTGCTCCGCCTCCCACTTTCCGTTCTGAACTCGATATACAGAGACTCTCCCCGCGTCGAGCACCGCGATACGCGACGGTGTGCCGTTCTCTTCCAGCACCGCAACATCCAGAATGCGGTCGTCTTGTGCCCAGAGCGCAACCTTCCGCAATGTGATCGGCATCGCTTCATAAGCAGCACCCGAACGTCCTGAACGCGGCACCGAAACCATAGCGACCACAGATTCCCCGGCTGCTTGCTGAATCTGTGCCACCCAAACAAAAGAGGTTTCATTTTCGGACAGAGTCAAAGCAACAGAGGCGGCCGCCTGATCGCTTTTCGCGAAGTGGATCCCTGACTGTTCCAGCGCGCTTCGAAGCCCGTTTTGCACCAGGTCGCTGTCGCGCCTTCCCAGCGACGAGCGATTCTCCACCGTCAAACTCATCGTGCCCGGTCCCGTGACAGCGACAATCTTTTTTGCCAGTTGCTGCTCCGCCCCGCTCCAGTCCGCTGCGAAAGCAGCAGTTGAAAGAAGCCAAACAAGCAAGGCAAAGCAGAGGCGGGAGGCCGAACAAGAAGACTGGTTCACCGATTTCAAATTGGCCTTTGGGATGGCCGAATTATAAATCGCTTTGCACATGCCACAGCCCTGTCCCCTGTACTGTTTGGACACCGCCGTAACCACGAACCACCAGGGTGGGGGTTTTGACTTCGTTTGCAGCGTCGCGGAACCCTCGTCGCCTGAACTATCTCTGTTGCGCTTCTGCTGTTTCCGTTCCCCCCGACTGTCCGGAAGCACTCGCCGCCGTCATATTCCGTAGCACATCATTCATGAAAAACTTTCCATCGGCCGGCACCATCATGATCTGCAGCTTGTCTGATAATTTCTCCGCCACGATCTTGTTAATCAGCAGCGGATTCTGTTTCAGCACCGCCGCCTCGCTTTGCATTCGCTCGGCGTCGGCCGCAGCCGTCAACCGAATCCGATCAGCCTCCGCCTCCGCGAGCAGTTTCCGTCGCTCGGTTTCCGCCTTGCTGTCGATGATCTTGGCCTGTGCCGATGCCTCCGCATTCTGAATGGTCGCTTCCTTGCGCGCCTCGGCCTCGAGTTTGCTCTGCTGAATCTGCTTTTCCTTCAAGGGCAGCGTGTACTGCATGGCATCGGCTTCACCTTTCGCCTGCAGTACGTGGACTTGCGCCTCTCCCTCCGCCTGCTTAATCTGCTGTACCTTGGTGGCTTCCGCTTCCAGTTCTGCGATCCTGACCTGTTTCTGCTTGAGTTCGGTCTCCACGCTCATGCGATCATTTTCCTGCTCCTTCAGCAGCAGAATCTCCAGTCCCTTGGCGTACTCCTCAGGCAAATGAATGTCGCGCAGCATCACTTCCTTCACGATGATTCCATCTGCAGCAAGTTTTTGCGTGATCATCCCCGCCGCGCGTTGCCGCACTTCCTCGCGCTTGGCGGAAAAAACATCCCGCACGGTGTAGTTGGGAATCAGTTCGCGCCATACGCTTGCCACCACCGGAGGAACAATTTCCTTCTCCACTGGATGTGGCAGGTTCCCCTCAATGTAGTCAAGCCGCTTGGGATCGAGATGGTAGCGTACGGTGATCGCCAGCCCCAGGTTGAGTCCCTCTTTCGCCTGAACGTTGAGCATCTGAGATTTGCCCGCAACGTTTTCGGCCGCATTTTTTCCGTCTTCCGCCACTCCCGTCGTAAACACCTGATCGCGCGTATCAAACAGTGCCACGTCCTCCATCAGTGGCATCACGAGATGGACGCCCGGATAAAGTGTTCCCGGAACCGTGCCGCTGGTCTCACTTACGCGAACCCCAGCCATGCCAGTGGGAACCACGACGATACTGAACGCCAGCAGGATCGGCCCCCACGCCAGCAGGACCAAGGCCAGAGATGTCCGCCACCGCCACTTCAGAGCAGGAGGCAGCGCAGCTCCCGGAGTGGCCAGCGCCCTTCGGTACGACATTTCCAAATAAAGGTCATAACCCAAAACGCCTACAGCTACGAGAATCATCCCGAAGCCACCGCACATCAGCAGGTACTTCAATGTGAGCATGGTCGTCTCCTTACGATAGAAGCGCCGCACAATCGCTATACGCTATGAAACGCCACGCCTTCCAGCCGTGCCGTTCAGGGATGGTTTTGAAAGGGCGCGGTTTTCTAGCCGAGCCGTCCGAGCCAGATAAGGCGAGGGCTTTAGCCCCTGAGGGATAGACTTCATTCGGCTCCCTCTACTGCTTCTGCCCGGGTTTCGTCGCCGCCGCCTGTCGGGCAAAGAACAGCCGGAACACCTGCCCAAAAATCAGTTCCTCCGCTAACAGAGCAACCGACAGTGAAAAGACCATCCCCGCCACCACTGCCATGAATGTGATCGCCATTTGCATAACATCCTCCTGAGATTCTGTTTCCTAGTTGCCCAGCCCAACCGCGTTCTGCGTTGCTTCCTGCTGCTCGTCGCTCTGAGCCGCATCCTGCGCGCTGGCCACGGCGGTCTGATCCGTCTGCCCGCCGAATACCCGTGCGACCTGTTCATCGCGCTCGCCGCGGATCCGAACCCTGTCCCCAATTCGCAGCATCGTAAACAGCCGTTCCACATCGCGATTCCGCAGACGAATGCATCCGTGCGAAGCCGCGCGCCCAATCGATCCCGGAGCATTCGTGCCATGAATGCCATAACCCTTCAGCGTGAGACCGACCCATCGAGTTCCGACAGGATTGTCTTTACCAGCGGGGATCACCGTTCCGCGGTGATAGTAAGTGGGATTGGTAACTCGGCTGACGATGGTGAACTCGCCGGTGGGGCTGGGACTAACCTTAGCTCCGACCGCAACCTGAAATGTAGCGATCACCACACCGTTGTCGATGACTGCCAGCTTGCGGTCCACCAGGCTGACGAGAACAACTCGACTCTGCTGCCCGCCGTCCGCCGGGACAGGATTCTGTGCCCAGCAGGGAATTGCCGCAGCCCATGCGAGTACCGCCAGAAAGTGTTTGCCTGCCGTGTTCTCAGCCCATCGAGCCACTCGGTTCATCTCCGCCCCCTTCTGCAATAGCCAGCGCTATCTCAGAAAGCAGGCAGAGAGCCATGATGAATGTCTTGTGGAATCAACAACTTAGGAGATTTATTCCCCGGATTTTCGTGTGCACGCAGCCACGCCGTGTCCGTACGCACACAATCCTACCCAACTAAGAACCGAGAACTGAGAACTGCAACTTGGAACCGAAAACTGGGAACTGGGAACTGGGAACCGAAAGGAGAAAGGAGAGGGGAAGTAATGTCCGTTTCTTTAGGTTTTAACGCCCGGCTCTCGCCGTCTGGGGTAACGGCTTGTGGGGTTCTGTGGGTAGAGCCGGGCGATCCTATGACTAGAAGGCCTAGTTCAATTGTGCCTAATCTAGCCCTGTTGCCTGCGCATTTCTGTGACCGCCGTCACAGTTCATCGTGATTTCAATCATCACGAATCTGCCTGAGCCCGCGCCCTCCAGAAGGGCCCCGCAGTTCATCGGGAAGCACACCAAGATGTGATCAAAATCACCGCCCACCTCCGTCCACTCCTCTTACTCTGTTTCTGAGCGAGCCGGAAGTGCTCATTCCAGGAGACTGATTCATCATGGCCTACGTAATTACCGATACGTGCATTAAAGACTCCCTCTGCGTTGAGGTTTGCCCCACCGATTGCATTCATCCCAAGCAGGACGAGCCTGGCTTCAAGGCCGCGACCCAGATGTATGTCGATCCCGAGGGCTGCATCGACTGCGGCGCATGCATCCCCGCTTGCACCTCCGACTCGATCCACGCGCTGGAAGACGTCTCTGACGAGAAGAAGGAATTCATCGAGAAAAACGCTGCCTATTACAAGCAGTAGCGATCGTCCATTTGCAGCTGCCGGGCCTCGGACTGTAGAGGTGTCAACCAGCCCTCTCCGATGCCCGGTGACTGTTTTGCGTTGTGCCTGCGGTCGTCGGCCTCAAATCGCTTGAAACGGTGCGCTGACTGAATGAATTTTGCCGGAGACCTACATTCTGGCCACTCCCCGAGGCGAATGAGACTAACGCCGCGACAATCGCAAAGCGAGATGTCTGGGACCCAGTTTTGTTCCGTTTCTGAGCAACGACGTACTTCGGAGAAGGCTCATTTCTTTACCAAGTCCACCCAGTTCGTCGTGACCGTGAAAGGCGCCGTGCTGCCTGGCCCATAGTTGGTCATGTAGATCTTCTGCCCGTCCCGGGAGACGGCGTAGTAGTTAATGATCGGATGGGCGTCGAGTTCGAAAAGGGGTTGGGGCTTGTCGCTGTGAAAATGGTCGCCGATAGTGCTCAGGTTGGCAGACATTAGCTTGGCCGCTGAGCTGTTGGTAAAGAACAGCTCTTTTCCATCCCCTCGCCAAGCCATTGCCGTCCCACCGCCGTTCGATACCTGCCATTTGCCGCCTGAGATCGATGGAGTCCCGCCCGGTGCAGTATGGAAAGGTACGACGTAAACTTCCGGCAGACCCGATTCGTTCGACGAATATGCCAGCCATCTCCCGTCGGGAGACAGCGCGATGCCATAGGTTCCCATCTTCGCAGAAAACAACGGAGTTGACTTGTGCCCGCCGTCCACTGCAAGCGCGCTGACTTGATCGGGACCACGGTAGATCAGGTACTTTCCGTCCGGGGTCCAGCTCATGGGGTACAGTTTTTGGGGCGTGGACTCGCCGCCCGCGTTGCCCCTCTGAATCGGGAGTTTAAACAAAATCTCCTCAGCACCGCTGCCGGAGACGTCTTGGGCGATGATGGTGTCTCCGTCGGCGTCGACGCGGTCGAACGCCAGTCTTTTGCCGTCGGGCGACCAGGTGGGTGAGAACGAGTGCTGGTCGAAGGTGAGTTTGGTTTTGCTGTTCGTGCGCAGATCGAAGACCCAAACGTCATTCAGTTGGCCAGAGGCGATACCCAGAGAAGCGGCCAGTTGATCTTCTTTCGGGGACAGCACTACTGTCTGAACCAGGTCTGTCTCCTCACTCAGCACGGTCGGCTTCCCGGCGCGGTCATAAGAAACGAGCCGCGTCCCGGCCACGACCGCGCCGGTTTGGTAAATCAAAGCGGAGCCGGAAACGGAGAAAGCGGCGAAGTTGAACTGGGGATCATTCTGCACGTGCTCGGCTACGACCACCGGCTCGCCGGTGAAGCGCAGAGTCCGGGGGTCAAAGCCGCGAATCAGCAGACTGTTGTCCAAAACGTACAGCAGATGATTGTTGGAAAACATCGCGCCCGAGATGACGTCTTCCACCATGACCGGTTTCTGTGGAGAATCCAACGAGGCGATGAAGGCGTGGGCCGTAGGGATTTGGGGAGCTTGCGCGATAAACAGGAAGTGCTTCTGATCGGGGAGAAATTGGGGAAAACGATGGCTGGTCTCGTAGCGGGTCTCGTCCAAGCTGGTAACAGCGAGAGGCTTGCCGCCGGACGCGTCCACGCGGAACAGGGCGCCCGCGCGTTCACCAAACAGGATGACACCCTCGGTGGACCATGCCCCGCCGCGACCTTCGAGGACATCGCAGACGGGAATGGCGCTTCCCCCCGACAGGTCGAGCTTCTTTAACTTTCCGCCAGCAAAGAACGCCAGAAATTTTCCATCCGGCGACCAAAACGGATACATCGCTCCTTCCGTGCCGGTAAGGAAACGGGCCTCCGCCGAATCGAGCGTGCGCAGCCACAGACCAGCCGTTCCGCTCTTGCCCTGCGTGTAAGCGGTGAACGCGATCTTGCTTCCATCGGGCGAAGGAACGGGTGGCCCGGAGAGACCGCGGAAGTTGAAATAGGTGTTGGGAGGGGGATTCACTTCGAACTGGCTTACCCGCGCCGGAATCTTCGACCATCGGGTACCCAGGAAGAAGGCGCCGGCGATCAATACCGCCGCCGTCAGCACGCTCCAGAAAAGTCTTCCGCTGCGCGTAGAAGGCTCTGCGGGATTGGGCTCTTTCGCAACCCAGTCCAATTGCCGAGAAATGTCAGCGCAGCTTTGCCAGCGTTCCTCGGGATCTTTCGCGATGCAGGTGGCGATCACTCGCTCAAGCGCGGGTGGCGACAGGGGTTGCATGGCGCTCAGCGGTTTGGGTTCGGCTGCCAGGATTGAAGCAATCGTGCTGGCCGTTGTCTTGCCTTCAAACGCGCGCTTGCCGGTGATCATTTCGTACAAAACGGATCCCAGGGCAAAAATGTCGCTGCGCTTGTCAGCTTCTTTGCCCTCTAGCTGCTCCGGAGCCATGTACTGAATGGTGCCGACGATCATGCCTTCCGTGGTCAACGGTTGCGACAGAGTGGCCAGCGAGTTTGACCCAGACAAGGTCCCCATGGGAGCCGCTGGCGGCTTCGCCAGCCCGAAGTCCATCAGCTTCGCTCCCGACTTGGTCAGCATGATGTTGCCCGGCTTGAGGTCGCGATGGACCACGCCGCTGCGGTGGGCCTGTTCCAGCCCGTGGCATATCTCCGCCCCAACGCGGAATACGTGCTCCAGCGACAGCCTGCCCTTGAGTAGGCGCTCGCCGAGCGTCTCGCCTTCCAGGTATTCCATCACCAGATAACTGATCCCGTCGTGCTGGCCGACGTCGTAGAGGTGGCAAATGTTCGGATGGCTCAGAGAGGAAATCGCCCGCGCTTCGCGGTCAAGACGCTGTCTCGCTTCCGGGTTGCTGGAAAGATGCTCGGGCAGAATTTTTATCGCCACCGTGCGGTCCAGGCGTGTATCACGGGCGCGATAAACTTCACCCATCCCGCCTGCCCCAAGCGGCGAGACGATTTCGTACGGACCGAGTTTGGTCCCAGATGTGAGCCCCATGCGTTGCGCGTCATTATAGTCCCACGGCAAGGCGGCGCTTACTCGGAGCCGCATAGAGAGCCGTAGTCAGTATTCAACTCCAGCCCTCAGCTGGTGACTCCCGTGGGGTCGGCAGGCCGGAACTTAGCACCGCGGAGCCAGTCGCGATGTTTACCTCGTTTGCGTCACGGCGCTAGTCCCAGCTTCGACCCGACTCGCCTCCACCAGGGAATTCAACCAGCCCATTCCCCGCCGGTTGACTTCCCGTCTTTTCCGCGACTATCGTTCGTCGCTATGAATTTCGTTAAGGCCACGCGCCGCTATGAAGAGTGGCTCGCCGATCGCACGTCAATTGTCAAAAGAGACCTCCTCGCGAAGCATGCTGCCATGAAGGCGGCCATCTTCCCATTCCTTCGGGCGACCTACTATCGCTGGGCGCAACTCTGGCCCGATATCTGCAGTGATGTCGCGAAGGCTCCTCGCGTGCTCGCGGTCGGAGATCTCCACGTGGAGAATTTCGGAACCTGGCGCGACATTGAAGGCCGCCTGATCTGGGGTGTGAACGACTTCGATGAAGCCTACCCGCTCGCCTACACCAACGACCTCGTTCGCCTCGCGGTCAGCGTTCATCTTGCCGCCGAAGCCGGTCACCTTCCCCTGCAGCGGGAAGAGACTTGCGAAGCCATCCTCGAAGGCTATCGCGACGGGTTGCAGCATGGCGGCCTGCCTTTCGTCCTGGGAGAGCGACATGTCTGGCTGCGTCAGATCGCTGAGGGCGAACTGCGAGATCCCGTGCGCTTCTGGGCAAAAATGGATGCCTTGCCCACCTACAAGGGAGACGTCCCGCTCAGCGCAATCGATGCCCTTGAGCACCTCATGCCGGCACACGACCTCAAATACCGGTTGGCTCATCGCGTAGCCGGATTGGGCAGCCTGGGGCGTTCCCGCTACGTCGCCCTCGCCGACTGGAACGGTGGCAAGATCGCCCGCGAAGCGAAAGCTTTGGTCGCGTCCGCCTGTTATTGGGCGGAGGGCCAGAAAGGATCGTCCGAGATTTTGTATCAAACGATCATCGGCCGCGCCGTCCGTTGCCCCGATCCCTTCGTGCAACTCCGCGGACGCTGGATCGTGCGTCGCCTCAGTCCGCACTGTTCGCGCATCGAACTCATCCAGATGAAAGCCCAGGGAAAGGAGATCCGCTTACTTCATTCCATGGGATGGGAGACGGCCAACATCCACCTGGAAACCAGGAACGCAAACAAGCCCATTCTGCGTCATATGAACAAACAAAGAGGGAAATGGCTGCACGAGGCGAGTGCCGCGATGTTGAAGGTTGTGCGCGACGATTGGAAGACGTGGAAAAAGCAAGGCTACGAATAGTGGGAAACTCAGGCCACACCACTTTGCGCGGCTGCTGCTGCAACGGTCGTGACCGGTCGCTTCAGCGGCGCCAGTGCAACTCCACTCTCACGCTGGTAGACCAGAGTCCACTGGATCGCGCACACATCGCACAGCCAGTAGTGTTCCACCTGTCGTTGCTGTTGCCGCGCCTGGACAAACGGTGGAACCGCGGACGCTCCCGGCTTCATCAAACGATCTGTTTCCACCAGGAACAACTTGCCTTCGCGCAACCGGAGAAAAGGTTTGTGGCACTCTGCATTGGCACAATGGCTGAGCATGACGATGATTCTTTCCGCTCTCTTCGAAAACACTTCGGGGAGCTCTTAAATCCGAATCGGAGTGCACGTCATGTGCCACAGCGTCTTGGGGTTGCACTAACGGCGTTCTTCTCGGTAGTCGCGCTGCCGACGCAGCAATCAACTACGTGTTCTGCCGACTATTCGGCATTACTGCCGATCGCGCGTCCCTCGTGCCTTGCATCCGCTGAAACGCGGCAGCTACCATTCCTTTGTATGCCGAAGGTGCTCGTCTGTCCTCCAAATTATTTCGATGTCGTCGATCAGAAAAACCCATACATGTTTCCAGACCACACGGTCGACAGAGTGAAAGCACGAACTCAGTGGGAAAATCTCTGTAGCGTTTTGCAACAAAGCGGATGCGAGGTCGAAGCGATCGATCCGGTTGAAGGACTCGAAGACATGGTCTTCGCCGCCAACCAGGTTTTTGTCGGAGAGAAATCGGGATACAGAAAATTCGTGGTCCCCAGTCACATGGTGTACTCTTCCCGCCAGCGCGAGGTCCCCTTCTATGCTGAGTGGTATCGCTCTCACGACTATCACGTCATCGAAATCGATTTCGGCCAAGACTACCTCGAGGGCCACGGTGATTTGCTCTGGCATCCCGACGGATCCCGCATCTATGGCGCTTACGGTTTCCGTAGTACTCGTGGCGGCATCGAAAAATTCGCCACCGCCATGTCCGAAATGGGAATTCCCGTCGTGCCTCTCGAGTTAACCGATCCCTATTGCTATCACCTCGACACTTGCCTCTGCCCATTGAACAATGAAGCCGCTCTGATCTTCGCCGGAGCTTTCTCCGCCGATGCGCTGGCTGCCATTCATAAGAACTGGACTCGCGTTCACCTTCTCGATGCCAACGAAGCCCACCACTTCATGGGCAACGGCATCGTCGTCAACGGCCGCTACATCACTCCACACATGACTCCCCAGCTAGAGGGCATCCTTCAGCAGGAAAGCCTGACCCCGGTCGTGGTCGACACATCCGAATTCGAAAAGGCCGGCGGCAGCTGCTTTTGCATGAAGGCATTCCTTCCCTAACTCCTACACATCAGTGTGCCCCACCCTTGTCGCGTTCTGTGCCACAGGATGGTTTTTTTGACTTCCTCTCGGAAGTCCGCACCGCGGATTTCGACGGATCCCTGTTGCCACCCTTTCCGCCAGGCACGGTTTTCACATTGCCCGTCCGCATCCGGGCCAATAAGATAGTCAACGACTCGATCCAATGCTCCCGCTCAAAAAGTCCCCGCGATTCGTCCAACAATGAACCCTCCTCCAACTCCTCTGACTCTCGCCGCCCGCTTCCCCGGACTGCGCGCCCTCGCCTGGTCAGAACACCATCTCTACGCCTCGCGCGGATATGAGTTACTCCGCGCCAACGTTGAAGATGCTCGCGACATTACATGGCAGCCCGTCGCACATTTCCGGCCCTCGCTGCGTCGCCGCCTTTCGGCAAGCAATCGCTTTTCGGCGCGCTTGTTCCGTGACGGATTCCACGCGCTTGCCTTTCTCCCATCCGCTGCAATCATCGGAGCCGTTCCCAGTTCGATTGTCATGCTAGGTCCAGGCGAATCAGAATTCCGCCAGCCTCGAACCAAATGCAAAGGGATTGTCAGTCTGGAATCACCACTTCAACTGGGAGTATCGAGACACGCTCAAGGCACCGTGGTATTCGGGGTTGGCACAAGGGCAGGGAATCTCAGTCCTGGTGCGCGCCCACACGGAATCCGGCGACGCGCGTTGCCTTCACGCAGCGCGCACCGCCTTCGAAAGTTTCCAGCACCCCATTGAAGAAGGAGGCATCGCCCTCACCGACGAATCCGGCGATCTCTGGTTTGAGCAGTACATCGTCTCCCCGCCCACGCACATCCTCAATGGATTTATCTGGGTGCTCTGCGGAGTCTATGACTACGCGCTGGCGACCAAGGAAAGCGCTGCCCAGGAATTATTCGCGCGCGGCGTCCGTATCCTTCTGCACCATCTTGATCGCTACGATCTCGGATTCTGGTCGCTCTACGAGCAATCCGGTACGCGCCTGCCCATGGTGGCGAGCGCCTTCTATCATCGCTTGCACATCGTGCAGTTGCGCGTGATGCATCGCTTGAGCGGAGAAGAATTGTTCGCCCGCGTCGCCGATCGTTGGCAGGATTACACCTGCGGCCGCGTCAACCGCGCCCGCGCTCTGGCCTACAAAGCCCTCTTCAAGCTCTGCTACTACTAGAAGGTGCCCACCTTCCAGAATCTTTGATAGGAGAGTTTGAAAGGGCGCGGCTTAAGCCCGGCCGTCTCAAACAGGAAATGCACAGGGCTTTAGCCCCTGAGGGGAAGCAGCTTTTCCAGCAACTGCATTTAAGACCAGCTCAACTTTGAAGGAGAGGAGCGCCCAACCAACCGCCAAAGCTCCAGCCGCAAAGCGGCGGAATGTGAAAGCCCGGCACCGAGTGCCGGGTGAGCTGTCAAAACCCCAGCGTTCTGTAGCTCCTGTACACGAATCGATCCACCCGCAATTCATGCCCGGGGGAAACGAGTTGCAGTGTCGCCTGATTGGGAAACTTGCGCCGATGGGCTCCCAACCAACTGTCTTGAAGGATTCTCAACACCTCATCCATCGTGAGTCCGTCTGCGATGCGATCAGCCAGCAACCTGCCGCACGTCGGAGGAAAAACCTCTAACTCGCTGTCCTTGAACTCACCAAACCCTAGATTGGCAACAAGGTCAATGGGCTTTGCAGCAGCCTGATACTTCTCAAACGCCCTCGCGACCTTCGTGTCCGATGACAACAAATCCTCAACCCGTTTTCGATCATCCGGCGAAAGCGCTCGCGCGAGCGAGGCATCGCAACACTGATGAAAAAAAGACCTCCGCCACGAATCATTCACCAGCCGATAGCAAAAAAGAAGGCTGCGCCCCGGGGGTTTCAGTTGCTCGTCCAGCGACCACCGATCGTCCGTGAACCCGCTAAGGACGCGGTAGACCTTCCAGATTCCCGGCCACAGTGATGGGACTCGGATCCAATCGCCAGCTTCAATGGAAGTCACGCCTGCGATTCTACGGGGATCGAGGCCTATACTGCACCTCGCGCTACTGGACGTCGATCCTCATCCCACACCTTCGCATCTTTTGCGATACGCTCTACCTTCGCGTGAAAATCCTCTACGTCTCCCCATACTTCCCGCGACCACTTCATAGAGTTTGCTCGCCGATGTCCGGATAGATCCCGGGCTTGCCGACTTCCCCGATGATCGTGACAGCTTGAGAGGTGAATTCATCCACGAAAATCGTCACGTGGGGATGGCGCACGAACCCGCCATCCGCCAACCGCTTCTCCATTGTGATCCGGCGCCTCATCAGCGGACGACCCGTCTTCACCGCCGACCGTGAGCACATCCATCACAAGCTCCTGCAGCACGGCATGACTCACCGCCAGGTCGTGATTGTTCTTTACACAGTTTCGGCCTGCTTCGCGATGCTCAGCTTGTTCCTGTTGTGGCCGACCGGAAGCTCACTCGGCCTCGTGCTCGCCGTCTTGGGAATCGGAATCTGGATCGGTGTTCAGCACCTTGGCTATCTCGAATTCGGTGAATTGGCCCGCGTCGCTCACCGTACCCTCAACCAGCCCCAGATTTTCGTCCACAATCTGGCCGTCCGCCGCGCCACGGAGGAATTCAAAGTCGCTCGCGATTACGATCAGGTTCGCCGGATTCTCCTCGCGGCCTTCGGCAGCAACGACTTCGATGGTTTCGAATTGAGTGTCGCGATGCTTCCCGGAGAAATTGGCGCCGTCGAATCGCTCGATGCCCCCGCCGCGCGCCGATCCAGTCATTCCTTCCATTGGAACAAGCCAGGGCGGGCCAACCGTCTTAACAATTCTTCCGCCTGGACCATCGCGCTCGATCTCCTCAGTTCCTCCAATCGCCACCGTGGAACCCTGACCGTATAGCGACTCTATTCCACCCGCGATCTGCAACTTGATGTCAATCTCCTGACTGCAGCCTTCCCCACCACTCTCGCCGATGCGCTCGACCGGACGCTTGTCCATTCTCCAGAGGTTATCGCTCTAACCGAACACGACACATCGCTCGTCACCGCTCAAGCTGGATAAACTGTCCCCTGAACCCCTAGCCCCTGATCTCTATCCCAAATACAATTCTCGCTTGACTCAACCCATGCACATACTCCACGTTGTCGGCGCACGCCCTAACTTCATGAAAGCCGCGCCCGTTCTGCGCGCCCTGCGTACTTACCCTGAAGTTCGCCAGAGCCTCGCTCACACCGGCCAGCACTACGACGCCGCCATGTCGGATGTTTTTTTTCAGCAACTCGGAATGCCCGATCCGGATTGCAATCTCGGAGTCGGCTCTGGCACCCACACTCATCAGACCTCCGCCGTCATGCAGGCATTTGAGCCCGTGCTGCAAGAGCGCAAGCCGGACCTTGTTCTCGTCTACGGCGATGTCAACTCGACCCTTGCCGCCGCTCTGGTGTGCTCCAAACTGGGCGTGCATGTCGGACACGTCGAAGCCGGCCTTCGCTCCCGCGATCGCAGCATGCCCGAGGAAATCAACCGCCTTCTCACCGATCAACTCTCGGATCTTTTGTTCACTCCCTCGGCAGACGGTGACGAGAATCTCCTGCGCGAAGGCATCGAATCATCCAAGATCCACTGCGTCGGCAACGTGATGATCGATTCCCTCGCTCGCCTCATCGCCAGTGCCGACAAATATTTCCCCGCCGACGTGACTCCGCCCTACGCACTGGTCACGCTGCACCGCCCTTCGAACGTGGATGACCTCCCCTGGCTGAGCGACTTGCTCTTGGCACTCTCAGAGCTCAGCACGCAATTAGGTGTTCTGTTCCCAGTCCACCCCCGTACCCGCCAGCGCTTAAGAGAAGCGGAACCCTCCACGGCTTTTGTGGCGACGGGCGCCTCGCCCGTCAAGCGAAGTGAAGCGAGCGCCCAGGGCAAGAGACTCGAACCATTCTCTGCGCAGATGTTCCCAAGTCCGCGTCTCCGCCTCCTCGATCCTCTCCCCTATCTCGAATTCATCGCCCTGCAGCGCCGCGCCGCAGTCGTGATCACCGACTCCGGAGGAATCCAGGAAGAAACAAGTTTCCTCGGTGTCCCATGTCTAACCGTCCGAGAAAATACCGAACGTCCCATCACATTGACGATGGGGACGAATCAATTAGTAGGAAGAGACCTGAAGAAACTGCGCGCTGCCGTCGAGAGAATTCTGAATTCCACCTCGGGAGGATTAAAGCCACCGGATCCGCCCAGAATACCTCTGTGGGACGGCCATGCCTCCGAACGCATCGCACAAATTATCGTGAATCGCTAAGCCTAGCCGCGTGAGTGTTCAATATAGTGACGCCGCTCGTGTGTACTCCCGGTGTTCCAGTTACGCGTGGTTAATGGACGTATACGCTGTGAGGTGTGCGGCACATGTTGGAAACGGCCGCGGAGTCTCCACCACGGAGCGTACCGAGGCAGCCGCGAAGCCGCGAAGCGGCGAAAGAATGCAGACCACGGCGCAAGGCGTTGGTCGTACGATCGAAAACAGGAAGCTCCGAAGGAGCGAAAGACACGCACCCACGCACTACAACGCGCAGGCGGCATGAACAGGCCAGTGAGGGACTACAACTTCGCGCTAGCGTAAGAATTGATTTCGCAGTTCAAGCAAACTTCTTCAAAAGCCGGCGTGGTCCATTCCATGATTTCCCCCAGCGGTCCAAGTGTGGACCCTGCAATATTCGCCTAGGATATCCGACTCAGAGGGTGAAAGCAATACGCGAAAGTCCTTGTTCAGCGTGGTGCTTTAAGTCGTTTCTTCTGAGGCAGATTCCAAAGTTCACCGGATTTTGTACCTTCCCCGAACTGTCACTCGGGGTTTAAGCCCTCTTTTCCACACCAGGAACCACTCCCGATACTTTTTGTGCTCTCTCTCCCCCTATTTACTTTCATCTCCACCATTTTATGGAAGCGAGGGTTCTGCAATCATGTTCCGCAACACTGCTTATGTTACGACTTTCAGGGACGTCAACTTTGTCCCCTTGCAGTCCGCCACATTCTGCGTGCAGTGCGAGATGATCAGTGCCAATCCCCGTTCTTACTGTCTGGCTTGCGGCAGCCAGGCACTGATTGGACTCTCTCGCGTCCTTGGCGGCTCACTCCGGCATCAGCAGACGGCGCACCTCATCACCGACTCCGAGCTCGACAGTCTCGTGCGCAATCTGCTCCGTACTGTGCCAATGCCTGATTTTCATAGCGCGGAAGAACACTCGCGCATGCCTTCGCTCGCCCAGCGGAGCCAGCTTCGCCTGGCCAATGCCGCCCATCCGGCCTCCGGATTCCGCGCCGTCCACGCGCCCGAAGACGTCGAGATTCACGCCGCTGAACTCGATCTCGAGCCCGCGATCAGCGCCATCACCGAACGCGCCCAGCATCTGACCGGTGCCACCGGGGCTGCTATCGCTCTGCGCGCCGGCGACGAAATTGTTTGCCGCGCCCGCACTGGCCGTACCGCTCCCGATCTTGGTGTGCGCCTCCAGACCGATGCCGGCATCTCCGCCGAAGCCGTCCGTTCCGGCGAGATCATGCTCTGTCACGATGCCGAGCGCAATCCCCGCGTCGATCTCGCCAGCTGCCGCCGCCTGGGAGTCCGCTCCATCCTGGTCTCCCCCCTGCGCCACTACCGCCGTACTCTTGGGGTTTTCGAAGTCCTTTCGTCCTCCCCCGGAGCCTTCGACGAGGGCGATGTGGCCACCATGCAGCTTCTCTCGAGCATGATGGTAGCCGCCATTTCGCGCATTTCCGCTATCCATCGAACCGAGTCGCTCCGTCGAGCAGGCTAATCCCTAATACCGAGGTTGCCCCATCCTCGTCCTGCCGTCTTTGGCGGGACACGGTGGGGGATTTTGACTCTCTGAAGGGTCGGGAGTTCCAAGAGACAAATCGAAAACCAGAATTGCCAGGGTCCGAGGTCCGACTCCAATTCCGGTCCCCGCCCCATGATCGCTAACTTAAGAATTCCTTCAGGTTCCCTCGTTAGATGCTCCGGCGGATTTGCGGCAACTTTCTGACCCAAGCCAAAGCGCGAGCAGCCCCAGCTACCACGTTGAGTTGCTGTACCAACGCAGGACCCGGAGAGCGCGCAGTGTGTTCCAGCGGCTTGCCCGGCCGAGCACGGTCTCCATCTCCAATGGAATCCGTTCGCGATGAAGAAGGTTGAGCGGCCAGCGGCCGTTTTGGTGGCGGCGCTCGATCACGGTTTTGACGGCCTCATGGGCACGGTCGTCGGCCTTAATTCCTGCATTCCGCAGATAGTCGAGTCCGCGCAAGACGTCGTAATGCCAAAACGTCGGGAACGTGAAGTGCAGCCAGCGTTTGTCGATGACCTCGCCGGTTCGAAGCGAGCGGAACATGCGGCGCTCAAGCAGATAGTCTTCGGCCCTCTGACGGGCCTTGGTGACCGCCGCCGATTTGCGCCCTGCTCGTTCGTAATCGAGTAAACCTTCGAGCACGCAGATGGTGGTATGGAACGAAGAGCGTCGGCTTTTGGGTCTTTTTGGATTTTCAAGCACGGCTTCGCAGTTCCAGCCGCCATCTTCGAGCTGCTCAATCAGAAGCTGACGGACCAGCGCGTCGTTCGGCTCTTTGAAATACGCGCCGATACCGAGGACTCTGCCGTTGATGCAGGGCTCCGTCTCGCCGTGAAGAAAAGGCCGGTTGTTGTGATACTTAAACACGAGCCGCTTATCAACGCGGTCGATCATTTTGCGTGCCTGCTTGCTGGCCGGATCGAGACCGAGGTCCTTCAAGACGACGAGAGCGTACAAGGTAACAAGCAAACCTGGGTCTTCCTTCGGCCCGCCCCAGTTACCCGCAGGAGCTTGGAGGGCGAGAAGTCGGGCTCCCCAGCCTTCGGTTGCGACGCGAGACCGCTCGGCCGCAATCTCGTTGGGGGTTGCACCGGTGAGGTCCCTCATGACCTGCCAGCGGATGGCCGGGTCAGAATCGAGGAGCCACTTGAGAGGGACGGGCCGGAGTGCGTAATCCTGTAGCCGCATTGATGTGTTTATAGCAGGTGTATCGCAGCTTTTTACCCGGGATCCAACCGGGCTCGCATTGCTTCCTGCGTGCAGCAGAACCCAGGCAAGAGACCCTCTGGCGGATGTCGGTAAACCGGAAGTAGCCTCTGGGAAACTGGCCAACAGAGTCAACCTCCAGACCGACCTTCACTTAGCGCTTATATATCCCTCCGCCCCCGAAGCCTGATACCAAGCACTTCCGGCGTATCTTCCTTGCATACTTTTCCACAACTCCGCGCTAATATGGTGCAGCATAAATTCCGGGCCCTTTTCCATGGTCGCGATCACGTCGCCCCTGCAACCCGCGTTGTCGAACCGTCGTCGACGCGTACGGCACAAAATTCAGACGCCCGCCTACGCAACCTTCTCCGGCGAGCCCCATGGCGGGATGCTCGATCTCCACGAGATCCTCAACATCAGCGAAGATGGCGTGGCCATTCAGTGTCACTCTCCTCTGGAAGCAAAAAAACGTATCGAGTTATGTCTCGATCTCGCTGATTGCCCCGCGCAGATTGTTACCACCGGCGAGGTTGTGTGGTCGAACGATTCCGGACGCACAGGACTTCGCTTCTCTGCGCTGCCTCACGACTCACTTTCTCGACTGAGAGAATGGCTCTTTATCAACGTGATGGCCGGCGTCGCGAACAGCGAAGTCGAACTCCTTTCACGAGACACTCCCAAGCCGGGCTACACCGACACACTGGCAGCGGTGACCGTCGTGCAACGCCAGGTGGAAGCGCTCGGTTCCGATTTCACTGCTGTTCTACACTTGATCGCCGAACGCGCCCAATCGCTGGTTCGAGCCTCCGGCACAGCCATTGCTCTCGCGGATGCCACGCCTGACTTCATGATCTGCCGCGCGAGATCTGGTTCCGATGCGCCTCCCGTCGGCGCGCGCCTGCATGTGGGTTCCGGCTTCTCCGGCGAATGTGTTCAAACGGGCAGGCTGCTGCGATGCGATGATACTGAAGTCGATCACCGCGTAGATCCCGAAAGTTGCCGCGCTCTGGGGATTCGTTCCATCCTGGCGGTGCCTGTCCGCGCCGGCGCAAAATCCATCGGCCTCATCGAAGTGTTTTCGCCAGAGCCGAACAATTTCTCCGAGTCCGATCAGAGAGTGCTTCTGAAATTCTCCGACACCGTTCGCGACGCCGCCACCCGCGCCGCTCGCGCTCAGAATCTGCCCTTCGTCGATACTGACCCCGACCACTTCGACGCTCCGCCAGGGAGTGTTTTATTTGCCTCAGCCGACGCCGAACCGAAAGAAAAAAGAGAGAATCCAGTCGAACAGAAAAATGCTTTGTCCAACATCAGTCTGCCGCGTTCTTACCTCTTGCTTCTGACTCTGGCGGCGGCTTTAATCTCCATGACTCTGGGTGTACTCAGCGCTCCGTGGATTCAATTAAGCGCGGTGCCCTGGATGACGCAAAAGATTCGCGCCCGCAAAAACGCGCAATTGCAAACTGTCCTCGCCTCCTCGAAAGCTCCGATCCCGACTGCTGCTTCTTCTGGGATTGAAACTGGGATTGAAACCGCATCGTTGGAACAACTCAGGCAGATGGCGAACAAGGGTGATCCCAACGCTCAAAATGCGCTAGGCCTGCATTACGCTACCGGTGACGGCGTCGAACTAAACGAGCAGGAAGCGATTCGCTGGTTCATTAAAGCCGCGGAGCAAGGCAACGTCCTCGCTCAGTCGAAACTAGGTTCCATCTATTTCAGCGGCCGCGGAGTACCACAAGACCCCAACCGCGCTTACTTCTGGATGGCCGTAGCCCGCCTGAACGGCGATGATGCCAGCAAAACACTGGCCCCATTTGTACGTGCCAGGCTGACCCATGCACAGGTCGCCTCCATCGAACAAGACGCCAGTCGCTGGCTTCAGCAAAATAGCGGGGCGAGAAAGCCGTCACCCATCCAGGCGAAAGCCCGCTTACAACAGTGAACGGTAGAGCCGGTGTCCTGTCGGTTGTGGCGGCGTCGTCTCGCCCCCAAGCAGCAATTCCTCTTGCACTAGCCTGACGCCTCATAACGGACATCGCTGTCCATTACCGCACACTACAAATTCTGGCTAACATGGTCGTCTCGCCGGTTGATGCAAGCTTTTCAACGGCATAGCCTCTTTCATCCCTCCACCGACCGATGGTCCGAGATTTGCAACATCCAGACCGCTGAACCTCAGAGCCGTAGGGTTTTCTATGCTGACCTTACTTCAAGACTTACGCTTCTCTGTCCGGCAATTGCGCAAGTCCCCGGGATTCACCATCACCGCGGTTCTGACGCTGGCCATGGCCATCGGCGCAAACGCTGTAGTTTTTAGTGTGATGAACGGTCTAATCCTCCGTCCGCTGAATGTGCCCCAGGCCAAGACCCTCTACTCGGTCGAGAACTCGGGCGACATTCTCGGTCACTCCTATCCTGACTATCTTGATCTGCGCGACCGCAACCGTAGCTTCGACGATCTGGCCGGTTACAGCATCACTCAGGCGGCGTTGAATACGGGGGAAGGTCCAACCCCAATCTGGGGCGTGGAGGTAAGCGGAAATTATTTCGACGCACTACAGATTCAGCCCTATCTCGGGCGATTCTTCCATGCCTCCGACGAGCACGGTCCCAACAGCGCCCCTTACATCGTGCTCAGCTACGCGTATTGGCACCGCCAGTTTCACGATGAACGTGGCGTCGTTGGCCGAATCGTTCAGTTGAACAGTCATCCCTTCACCATTCTCGGCGTCACGCCACCAGGATTTCGCGCGACCTTGGTATTTTTCTCTCCCGAGTTCTTCGCGCCGATGGTGAACCAGGAGCAAGTAGAAGGCTGGAACGGCCTGGCTGATCGTTCAAACCGTTCGGTTCTCGGAGTGATGGGACATTTGAAAGCGGGAGTCACTCTGACCCAGGCAAACGCCGACCTGAACTCGATTCGCTCCTATCTGGAAAAGACCTATCCCAAGGAAGAAAGCAGGACGTCCCTTTCCGTGGCGCGCCCAGGCCTTTTGGGCGATCAGTTCAGCCGCCCATTCCAGGCATTCCTTGGGGCGCTGATGCTGCTGGCAGGACTCATCCTTCTGGCGGCATGTGCCAACCTCGGCAGCCTGTTCGCCGCGCGCGCCGCTGATCGTTCCCGCGAAGTCGCACTCCGGTTGGCGCTCGGCTCAAGCCGGAAACGTATTCTCCGCGGGCTGTTTACCGAGGCTGTGCTGATTTCGCTCGCTGGCGGTACCTTCGGACTATGGCTCAGCGTTTTGCTGTTGCGCCGGCTGAGCGATTGGCAGCCGTTTGGCAACTTCCCCATGCACGCGCCGGTCACACCCGACGCCACCGTTTACGCCATTGCTTTGGTACTAAGCGTAGTCAGCGGATTGCTGTTCGGTTCCGTCCCGGTGCGACAGGTGCTTCACACGACGCCCTATGAGGTCGTGAAGTCAGGAATAACCGGCACGGTAGGCCGGCGAATGACTGCTCGAGACGTATTGCTGGCGGTGCAAATTGCGATCTGTGCAGTGTTGGTGACGTCTTCCATGGTTGCCGTGCGTGGTTTGGCCCACGCGCTCCACAGCAATTTCGGTTTTCAAACGCAGAATTCGGTCCTGGTAGGTGCCGATCTCAGCATGGCCGGTTACAGCGGCCACCGCTTGGCCGTGATGCAGAAAGGCATGCTCGATGCCATCGCGGCGATTCCTGCCGTTGAGTCCGTTGGATTGACCGACGAGCTACTCTTGAACGACACCAATACCTCGAATATCTTTAACGATCAAACCACGGATCTGCGTCCGTCGAATCCTGCCGCAACTGCCTTCCTCTACCACATTTCTCCTGAGTACCTTAAGGCGGAGGGCACTACGCTGCAGGCTGGCCGGTCTTTTACCTGGCATGACGACCTACCTTCGCCGCACGTTGCCATCGTGAATCCGGAGCTTGCGCGCAAAATCTTTGGCTCCGTGCAAGGCGCAATCGGCGGCTATCTCAAATTGCCCGACGGAAGTCGTGTGCAGGTTGTGGGCATTACAGAAAATGGAAAATACGGAACTCTGACTGAAGATCCACAAGCGGCGATGTTTCTTCCTATCCTGCAGTGGCCCTCCAACTCCCGATGGCTGGTGGTGCGTTCGAGCCGCAATCCACAGCAACTCGGCCCCGCCATAACCAGCACACTTCACCAACTGGACGCATCGCTTCCGGTCAGCATTGAATCGCGTTACGACGAAATGGCCACCTCTCTATTCCCCGCACAAATGGCCACTCTGGCGCTAGGCGTCATGGGGGGAATGGGCGCCGTGCTCGCAGTCACCGGCATCTTTGGCATGGCGGCCTACTCGGTCAGCAAGCGTCTTCGCGAATTAGGAATTCGTGTCGCACTGGGCGCGCAACGCAAGGAAGTGTTAAAGGCAGCCTTGAGCCGTCCTGTCAAATTGTTAGCCTACGGTTCCGTTGCAGGATTGCTCCTCGGCCTTCTCGCAAGCCGCGTGCTCGCTCTAATCGTGTATCAGGCAACTCCTCGCGATCCGGTTGTATTGGCCGCAGTTGTCTTCGCCATGGCAATGCTGGGCCTCCTGGCCACGTGGATCCCAGCCCGCCGCGCTCTCTCCGTGAATCCCATGATCTTGCTCCGCGACGAATGACCGGTCTTAAGGTGTGTGAGTCATACTCAGATCCGGTGTTTGACTCTAAGGGAGGCCGCTGGTGTGAAGCCGCGAAGCGGCGAAAGAAAGCTCTCCGCACATATTAACGACCAAATGTCTTAACGACCAAATGTCCGACGCCCGATCCTAATCCCTGATCCCTCACCCCTGACTCGGCGCTAAAATAAAGGCAGAGGTCCCCCCGTGCCCACCCTGCGCGACGTTCTCGACCAGAGAGTCCGCGAAGCCGATTCGAGCCTGGTCGCAAATCTCGGCAACAACCGCGTCCGCTGTTTCTCCTGCGGCCACTGTTGTCCAATCTCCGACGGTCAGTCCGGAGTCTGCAAAGTCCGCTTCAATCGCGGCGGCAAACTCTACGTCCCCTGGGGATACACCGCCGGCATGCAATGCGATCCCATCGAAAAGAAGCCGTTCTTCCACGCTTATCCGGGCGCTCTCGCCTACAGCTTCGGCATGCTGGGCTGCGATCTGCATTGCGGATACTGTCAGAACTGGGTGACGTCGCAAGCTCTGCGCGATCCCCACGCCGTTTCGCCGCCCCTTGAAGCCTCTCCTGAAGAGCTGGTTCGCGACGCCGTTGACCAAGGCGCGAAAGTCCTGGTCAGCACCTACAACGAGCCGCTGATCACCAGCGAATGGGCGGTCGCAGTTTTCAAAGAAGCTAAAGCCGCCGGACTTCTTACCGGATTCGTTTCCAACGGCAATGGCACGCCGCAGGTTCTCGACTACGTGCGCCCCTGGCTCGATCTCTACAAGGTGGACCTGAAGAGTTTCGATGATCGCCACTATCACGAGCTCGGAGGCCGCATCGCCCCCATCCTCGACAGCATCCGCCGCATTTACGCGATGGGATTGTGGCTCGAGATCGTCACGCTGCTCATCCCCAATTTCAACGACTCCGACGACGAACTCCGCAAACTCACCGCTTTCGTCGCCAGCGTCTCGCCCGATATCCCCTGGCACATCACCGCCTTCCACACCGATTACAAAATGCAGGGCGATGGCCAGCGCGACACGACGGTCGAAGATCTGTTGCGCGCCGCAGAGATCGGGCGCAATGCGGGCCTTCGTTACATCTACGCCGGCAATCTCCCCGGCATGGTCGAAGAGTGGGAAGACACGCGTTGCCCCAAATGTCAGGACACGCTAGTCCGCCGCTACGGATACCTAATCGCCGACTACCGCCTGACTCCCCAAGGCCGCTGCCCCAACTGTGCCCACCAGATCCCCGGCCGCTGGGCCCCCGAATTCGACGGCCAAATTACGTCGCGTCCTTTCGTGCCGCACAAGCGCGTTCGATTGTTTACAATCACAAGTCGCTAACGAAGCACGCTAACGAATCGCGTAGAGACAGCCGCCTCGGCTGTCCGGCCAGGGCGAAAGCCCGGCCGAACTACCACGGGCTCAGCATGCGAATAGGCATCACATTCACAATTGCGCTGGCGACACTTCTGCTCACCTCCTGCTCCCCCCGCGACTTCCTCACCCGCCGCCTGGCCAGCGATCTAATCTCCGCCTCCTCCGAACTCAAAACGCCTCAGCGCTTTGTCCTGCGCACCGGCATAGTTGCCAGCAAGGATTACCCCTCGCCCGAATATCTCGTCCTTCAACATCACGCCTGGATCTCCGCCAACCCCGCGCCGTGCCCTCGCGATCTCGCTCCGCCGCCCTGCTGGGACATACTGTTAACCCCCTCCGGAGTCGATGCTGTCCGCACCGCGATGCCCACCGACCAGGGCGGAGGTTCCTTGCTCGCGATTCCTGTCGCCAGAAGGGAACTGGTCGGAGTCAACGGAATCGCCAAACAGGGCAACTTCGCCGACGTCGATTTCACCTGGCGATGGCTCCCGCTGAATGAAATCGGCGCCGCGCTCTACTCCGGCGATGTGCACTACAAGTCCGTCGTCGGATTTCGCAATTACGATGACGGCTGGCGCATGATCGAGGGCGTTCCGCGCTCCGTCCAGTCCATGGACGACGCACTGAAAAACGCCGAGCCGATTCCGTGAGCAACTCCACAGAATCCGCTCTGTGGACCTTCCTTCACTCACGATTGCTAGGCGGTCAGCGCATTCGAGCAATGGCGATCATTCTCGTTTTCTGCTTGTGGAGTGTCTGTCTAGTCGACTATGCCAAGCCCGGAATCATCGACCGTGCTGGCAACATCAAGTTCCAGGACTTCCTGCAATTCCCCATCTCAGCCCGCCTGATCGCCAGCGGCCACGCCGATCAACTCTATGATGACCAAGTTCTAGCGCGCGGGATCCGCGCCACCACCGGCCGCGACACCAATGTCTACCTGCAGTACTTCTACGGTCCGCAAGTCGCCCTTCCTTTTATCCCGCTTGCAGCGCTACTGTTCCTGACGCAGGCAGAAAT
Organism: uncultured Acidobacteriota bacterium; assembly: GCA_963836945.1. Classification (GTDB taxonomy): domain Bacteria; phylum Acidobacteriota; class Terriglobia; order Terriglobales; family Acidobacteriaceae; genus Sulfotelmatobacter. Next base: position 595,172 of record CAWILL010000004.1, on the reverse strand, counting down.
CTGGGTCGCACTTTCTCTCCTGATGTATTTGGTTTCCATCTACCTCATCTGGAAGCGATGCGCTGCCCTCCGCCCATATCGCGCGCTGGTTGCCATCTGTGCACTGGCCTACCCGCCGCTGTTTCATTTCTTTATGCGCGGTCAGCTTTCTGTGGTCGTGCTGGTCTGTTTCACTGCCGCGTATCTGGCTTTTTTTTCAGAGCGTGATTTCCTGGCCGGCGTAACTCTCGGCCTTCTCGCATTCAAGCCGCAATTTCTGGTGGCCATCCCGTTAATCCTGCTTTTAGCGCAGGCGTGGAAGGCTCTCGCCGGAGTTGTGATCTCCGCCGCAACGCAACTCGCCCTGACGTCGCTGTACTTCGGCCGCGACGTCATGCAAGTGTACTTCGCGAGACTGCTCCACAGCGCCAGCCATCCGGGCTCAACCGAACTGATCTTCTCTCCCATCCAGATGCACTCGCTGCACAGCTTCTGGGAACTCCTGATCCCCTCGGGGTCCGGCGTCTGGGCTCTCTACGTGCTGACGTCGTTCGCCGTAACCGGAATCGCGGCCTCCATCTGGAAATCTTCGGCTCCCCTCGCGCTCCGTTTTTCCGCTCTGATGTTCGCCGCCGTCCTGGTGAACCCTCACCTTTACATCTACGACTTGTTGGCGCTGGCCCCGGCGTTTCTGCTGCTCACCGACTGGTCGCTCGATAACCCGCTCCACTCAGCGAAACCTGCCCTCGATGTGTTGTTGTACCTCGCCTTCCTGCTCCCGCTCTTCGGCCCGCTAGCCCATTGGACTCATCTGCAACTCTCCGTCGTAGTCTTCGCCGCGCTGTTGTGGACATTGCGACGTCTGCAACTCTCAGAAGAACCGATCCTATCCCGATGACCAGTTCTCAGCGCGCTCCCCGGATTTTCTCCCCGCTCTCTGCGGTTAAGGTGTTCTTGCTGCCACCGGAACACTCTTGTGGCACTTGCGTTAGTCGAAACCGCCATTGTATAAACCCTTTTTCCTCGGGGGCCCTATGCAAATCCAACGAACCGCGAGCGTCGTCATGATGGTCCTGAGCTGTACCCTATCCATCCTTGCTCAAAAGCCCAAGCTCACACTCGACGACTTCTTCAACTCTGTCAGCTTCCATTCCGTCGAACTCTCTCCCGACGGCAATTCGGTAGTCATCGTCACCGATCGCGCCGATTGGGACCAGCAAATTTTCCGCACCGACCTCTGGCTCTACCAGGACGACGGCAAAGCCGGATCACTGATTCCGCTGACCCAATCCGGCCACGACTCCGACCCCAAGTGGTCCCCCGACGGCAAGTGGATCGCCTTTCTGTCGGAACGCAAGAGCCCAGCAGGGAAGAGCGACGATTCCGACTCCGATGCGAAAGACGAAGTCAGCCAGATCTATCTGATCTCCCCTCGCGGCGGTGAAGCCTTCCCAATCACAAAAGGAGAAGAGGACGTCCACACCTTCTCCTGGTCCTCCGATTCGCAGACGATCTATTACGCCACGCGTCAGCCGTGGAGCAAAGACCAGAAGGACGAATACAAGAAGCAATGGAAAGACGTTCTGCAGTACCGCACCGCCGAACGCGGCGACATGATCTTCGCCCTCGACCTGCCGGCCGCCATAGCCCGCCACGCCTCTGAACCCGCAAAAGTAGAAAAGAAAGAAGGCGAGCCCGAGAAGCAGCCCGACCTCACTCCCGGCACTCGCGCCATCGCGACCATGCCGCTGCGCGTCGACGACCTCGTCACCTCGCCCGATGGCACGAAGCTCGCCTTCGTCAGCAATGCCATCAACCAGCGCCAGGAAAAATACGAAGACGTAGAAATCTACGTGCTGGATGTGGCAGCCAGTGTGGCGCGGGCGCTTTCGCCCGCAACTGCCTCGAGCGAATCAACTGCCGCGGCCCAACCCCGCCGCATCACGCACAACGAAGGCGAAGAAGTCCGCCCGCGCTGGGCCAACGATTCCCGCCACATCTTTTTTTCGATCGGCGTCGGAGACGTCTCCGGCCCCTATCGCGACCTGCAGCCGCATCTCTACTGGGTTGATTCAGACAGCGGAAAGATCGAGCAGTGGTCGAAAGATTTCATCGGCCCAGTCGAGCACTACGCTGTCACTGCCTTCGACGTCCTGACCTCCGCCCGCCTCGGCACCGAATCCCAGATCTACGACGCAGAGAAGCCCGCCGACAAACTGCATCGCCTCACCACCTGGCCCGGCACCTACGCCAACATCTCGGCCACGCAGCACTCATCCCGCGTGGCCTTCGTCTACTCCTCGCTTGGCAAGCCCGACGAAGTCTATCTCGCCGACTCCCCCGACAAACTCGCGCAGGCCGTCCCAATCACCTCTTTCAACCAGAAACTTGCCGAGGCCGATCTCCCCCAAGGCAAGCCCTACCAGTGGAAGGCCGACGACGGCACCACGGTCGAAGGCATGCTGATCTATCCTCCCGGCAAATTCGAGCAGAAGTACCTGCCCATGCTCACCTTCATCCACGGAGGCCCCGCCGACGCCGACGGCAATCACTTCGAGGCCGACTGGTATCAGTGGGCCGCGCTAGCCGCCACCAACGGATGGTTAGTCTTCGAACCCAACTACCGCGGTTCGACGGGATACGGCGACAAGTTCCTCCTGCAGATCGTGCCGCAAATCGTTTCGCGCCCCGGCAAAGACATTCTCGAAGGCATCGACGCCTTGGTGAAAGACGGTTTCGCCGATCCCGAGCGCCTCACCGTCGGCGGCTACAGCTATGGCGGATACATGACCAACTGGCTCATCACCCAGACCACGCGCTTCAAAGCCGCAGTCACCGGCGCCGGCGCCGTCGAGCACATCGGCAATTGGGGCAACGACGACACGACTTATGACGATGCCTACTTCTTAGGCGGACGCCCCTGGGAAGCCCAGCAGCGCTATCACGACGAAGCCGCGATTTTCCAGATCGACAAAGTGAAAACGCCCACGCACATGGTCGGCGGCGCCAACGACATCCGAGTCGCCGTGCTCGAGGATTACTTGCTGGAGCACGCGCTCTACTCCCTAGGCGTCCCCAACAAACTCCTGATCTTCCCCGGCGAAGGCCACGGCCTGGGCAAAAATCCCTGGCACGGAAAGATCAAGGTGCGCGAAGAACTAAAGTGGCTGGAAAAATACGGCGGCCTGTCCCCAAGCAACTAGCCGAGCTGGTGTGGGGCGGACGCCTGCGTCCGTCCCGGCCCAGCGCGAAGCGCGCCCCGAAGCGCCCAATTGTCCGCACCAAGATTCTCGAAACCGCATTCCTTAAAATCTTGATTCCAAATATGTTACCCGCAAAATATTACAGACAAAGCACTTAGCGAACCACATGTGTTGGGCAAAGCCCCCATGTCACCCTCTAATGCGCACTGTCATCCTGAGGTCGCTGCTTTTGCGACCGAAGGATCTGCTTCACTTCGCAACGTCGAATGTCCTATGAAAATTGCGCATTGACACATAATAAGTGCACAAGGATTATGCGTCTTAATGAACGTGACCCTTTCCATTGACGACCAACTAGTCTCCCGCGCTCGCAAGAAAGCAGAAGCCATGGGGAAGAGTCTGAACCAGTTGATTCGTGATTACCTGCAGAGCGTCGCCGGCGGGGACAATCCCGAGCGCAGCATCGAGGAATTCAAGCGCCTATCCGGCCAGGGACATTCTCGCGGCTGGCGCTTCAACCGCGACGAGATTCATGAGCGCTCGTAGCTTCTTCGATACCAACGTCCTGGTCTATGCCGACGACCAGTCTTCCCCCGCAAAGCAGCGCCGCGCCATCGAATTGGTGGCGGAGCATCGCCGGGCCCGCACCGGAGTGGTTTCCCTGCCGGTGTTGCAGGAGTACTTCGTAACCGTCACGCGCAAGCTGAACGTCGATGCCCGCATCGCGCGCCGCAAGTCGAATTGCTCAGCGAGTTCGACGTTGCCGCCCCGGAGGTGAGCGACATACTCGCCGCCATCGACCTCCATCGTCTTCACGGACTCAACTTCTGGGACGCCCTCGTCGTGCGCTCCGCCAAGCAGGCCGGATGCAGCCTCTTGTTTTCAGAAGACATGCAGGGACAGCGCGAGTTCGACGGTGTCCGTATCGTCAATCCGTTTGTCGGTTCCGGGAAGAGCTAGAGCGAGGCCCAGGTCACCGTCCTGCCTTCCGACAATCCGCATCCATCGAATCCCCTCTTTCCCCCGGATGCAGCACGCGCAATTCGCGCCACGCTTCCGGCAACACATCACACGGATGCCGGCACTCCCGCAACGCCGTCAAACACGAGAAGTTGATGCGAAACGCCTTGTCTTTCTCCGCACTGGTGAAGGGTGGGCCACCCGCGCGATTTTTTCGCCAACGACAGGTCGTGAAGTCCCGGATCGAGAGTGTATCCCTCGCCTTCACTTTCTGCGGAAAGACTGCGGCAGAATGGGGACCTTCAGCCAGCCGGAGTCCACGGGGATCTTGCAGCCAGATTCCTTGGCCCAAGGCTCTGGAGTATTTCCCGGGGGCGACGCGTCTCCCGTGTTTCCATATAGAGCGGACGACATTTCAACGTGATACTGGCCGGGCTTTAGACTTACGATGACAAAGAAATACAGAGAACCGAGCTCCGGATGTCCGTCTGCCATCACAAAAAATTCGAGCATTTCACGCTCTTCCGGCCATTCCTCGGGACTGCCGAGCTTGGCTCCGGGGATATCTAGCCAACTCGGACCGTTGCCTTGCGTATCGAGGTTCCAGTTGTAAATCGGGCCGATTGGGGTATACCCGGGTCCGCAGGCGAGCGTCCAGGTTCGCATATACCGTAATGTGTCGTAATGCGAGGCAACATTCTTTCTGTTCCGATCCAGAAATCAGAATTTCGCTATTCCCGTGCACAAGGTAGCTGGAGGGAGGCATCACAGCCAGGAACGGGCTCAGACCTCTGAAACCATTGGCATTCGGACGGCCCATGATCCGGTCCTGCTTGGTGGGCTCGTATTGAAACGAGACTTGCGGGTCGCTCATGGATCACTCCTCACCAGAGGCGAATGTGCGCTTACGCCTTGAACTGTCTTTCCGACTCTAGAGCAATTGCGGATTCTTGACGGAGAAGCCCTGCCTGATCAGTTCTTTGTTGTGCTGGGTCATCTGCGATTTGAGGCTGTACACCGCTGCAGCCATGCCGGCGGCGTCGTCGCCACCGTCAAGCTTATGAACAAAATCCGTACTCTGATAAGGAAACAAATTATGCATGGCCTCGTGAAAAACCGTGATCGCATACATTTGCCAGGGAAATCGAGAACCGCGGGCTATCTGGTAAACCTCCGTCCCCGCGAGGGGTTTGTCTCCGGTATGAGTATGGCCGATGGCGTTCGAGTCGATTCGCGCCCGCGGCCACTTCTGCTTGAGATACGAGTGCGGGATGTCCGGAACAAAGTGGACTACGAGATTGTCGCTCGTCGTTCCGTTGCCCCATGACACAGAGACTCCATCGGGCGTGCCCTGGAAAGCCTCATCAAACAGCTTCTGTGCTTTCGTTTGGATACCATGCTTGTCTGCGTCCGACCACCCCGTTCGGTCGACTAGTTTCGCACTGTACGTTGCCATAAGATTTTCCTCCATCGCTGATTGCAGTGCTTGCCTTGACGGCAGCCAGCGGTCTTTCCATCGCAGTCTTTCCACAAAAGACCCAAACGGATAGCGCTGGGCTCGTAAGAGCGCGGGCACGCCAAGAAAAGCCTGGGAGGGAAGGGAGGTATTTTCCTCCGATCAGAATGGAGAAGTCAACATCAATAGTGAGCTCATGTCAATAGTGAGCTCACCGGGTGACGCATCCTTGCGCGGGTGGCTCAAGCCTGATTTTGGCTTGCGTGGGGCAGTTCACGACTGAGGTTGGCCCATCCTTACGTTCTTTGCAAGAGTGGGAACCTCGACCTATGCATTCTGAGGATTTTGGTTTGAGGTTGCGGACAAAACGCAAAAAGATGGGGACCCGCTTAAAGGAATAGTGTCAACAGAAATCAGAACCAATGAGCCTGGCCCATCCCCGGTCAACATTCACCGGCTAGGGCTGATGCAGGCAAGGCCCTTCAGCAAGTCTCGCGAATGCGTTCTTTCTTTGCCGTCCTTCTTTCGATGGTGATTATGCTTGCGCGGCGACCTTGTATTGCGACATAACACCCCATTCTGAAAACACAAAACCGTCTTCCGTCGCGTACACCTCAATCCCTTCTGACCATGCGTCTTCAATGTTCATTTTGAAGTGCGCCATGACATCCGCCTTGTGAAAGTGCTTGTACGGATCAGCTGCATCATTGGCAAAAGCTTCAGCCAGGCGCTGCAAGTTTTTCCGTGTGACCTTGAGTGCTACTGTATCTTCCATGCCCCACCCCCACGCACAGACTAGCAACCTGCAAGCAACTGCACATCGCACGATGGTGTGATTGCAATGTCTCAAAGGTGGGGTGTCGTCCCGTCCCGGTGGGCAGCCCACCCTCCGGCGGTGCGATGCTGCCAGTAGGTTGCAGAGGTTCCTTCGACCAAGCTCAAGGCAGGCTCTTGGGGTCGCAAAAAGCGACCTCAAGATGAGCTCCCGTCGGGTGGCCCACTCAAGCCCGATTTTGGCTTGAGTGGGGCAGTTCCACGCATGGACAGAGTTTTCCGCGCCATGGACCTCGCCCGACACAATTTTTCCCCCAGGCTGACCTCGCAGCTGTCCTATCGTGACGGAGGCGTGGAAACCTGCTTGGCTGAAAGCCATGCCGCCGCAGTCAAAACTAATGTAGTCACGATTGAGAAAACGATAGGAATCATAAAAAAGTATTTCCAGCTCAAAAAAGTGATGGCGGCAAAGCAAAGGGCGAACGTCCACGCCGTGCCCCGCATGAGCGCCAGAGACTCTGGCGGAAGGCGCCCTAGCTGCCACGCCAACACCACCGCGAGCAGAAGAAACGCACTGACAAAGAGTCCGAACCCGAGATAAAAATCCCAGTAAGTCCGGCTAAACCCCATGATGTAAAAATGGGTTGACCGCATGGAGCCAAGATCCACGCCCCACTTGGGATCGGACCAGGGAAAACCAGATGTGTGTCCGGCATCAAAAAGCAGCAGAAGAACGGCAGCGATTCGATACAACGTAGATGCACGCATGCTTGCCTCCACAGGTCAAAGCCGCAGGCACTGCTGCCCTGGCGCGCAGGTTCAAACTGTACCATTACCGAATTGCGATGCGAACTGCTCATCGCGGTACGCGAGCGCGGGAATAGCGCCCTGGCTTGTGGCTCTAAGCTTGCAGCTGCGTCTCCGCACGCTCGGCTTCGCCTTCGCGGGACGGACGAATGCGTCCGTCCCCACACATCTGAGCTGAAAGCCAACAGCTACTCGCTAGAAGCTCGAAGCTACTTCTTCCCGTACATCCGTGCGAGCAACAGCAGTACACACGCCGAATTCAAGGATGCCATCTTCCAAGCGGCTGATCTTCATGGTGAATGAATCGAGCAGGTAGTTTTGGCGAATCAGCCACGGTGCGGTCGCGGCTTGTTTGGGCAGGTCGGCTGACGCGCGCTTGACGTATCCGGAGTTGAGATTCAGCAAGGGTCTTTCTTCAAGCGTTGACGGATCGCACGCCGGCTTGCACGTGCGGTAGCCGTGACGATCCATGTGGTTCAGGATGCGGCAGACATACGTGGAAGCCAGATCCGCGCGCAGCGTCCATGAGGCGTTGGTGTATCCGATGCAGAAGGCGAAGTTGGGCACGTTGCTCAGCAGCGTGCCTTTGTAGATGAAATGCCTCGCAGGATTGACGGTCACACCATCGACCATGAGTTGCACCGCGCCCAGCGCGAGCATCTGCAAACCGGTCGCGGAGACGATGATGTCCGCTTCCAGTTCCTGGCCCGAGTTGAGACGAACCCCGCGCTCGGTGAAGGTCTCGATCTCATCGGTCACTACCGACGCGCGGCCTGCGCTGATGGCCTTGAACAAATCGGAATCCGGAACCAGGCACAGCCGCTGATCCCACGGCCGATAGCGCGGGTTGAAATGCTTGTCGACCTCGTAGCCTTTTGGCAGAACCTGGGCTGCTCCATCGCGCAGCATACGGCGCATGCGGTTCGGCGCACGCTGGCTCAGCTGATAGATCCCCAGGCTGATCAGAATGTTCTTCCAGCGCACCAGGTGGAGCGCGGCGCGCTGCGGCAACACACGCCGGATCAGATTGGCGAGCGGATCGTGCTGCGGCAAAGTCATCACGTACGTTGGCGAGCGCTGCAGCATCGTGACATGCGCCGCGGTGTGCGACATCGCGGGAACCAGCGTGACTGCGGTCGCTCCGCTGCCGATGACGACGACCTTCTTGCCCGCATAGTCGAGATCTTCCGGCCAATGCTGCGGATGGACGAGGCGTCCGCGGAAACGTTCGGCGCCGGGAAAGGCGGGCTCGTAACCTGCGTCGTAACGGTAGTAGCCCGTGCATCCGTAGAGGAAGTCGCAGGAGTAGCGGACGGTCTCTCCTGTCTCGTCACTCTTCGCTTCGACGACCCAGCGCGCGTCCTCAGATGACCACTTGGCCGAAAGCACGCGCTGCCGGAATCGGATGTGGCGATCGATGCCGAACTCGTGCGCGGTGTCGCGCACATATTGCAGAATGCTCGGCCCGTCGCCGATGTGCTGGACCTCCTTCCACGGACGGAAGGGATATCCGAGCGTGTGCATGTCGGAGTCGGAGCGCACGCCGGGATAGCGGAACAGGTCCCAGGTGCCGCCGATCTGCGCACGCGCTTCTACGATGACGTAGCTCTTGCGGGGACAGCGGGTCTGCAGGCGGTATCCCGCGCCGATGCCGGACAGTCCTGCTCCGATGATGAGGACGTCGAAGTGTTCGGTGAAAGGCGTCAGAGGCGGCTCCGCGATGCTTCCCGTGCGGGAAGCAAAAGTTCCTCATTATGCGCCGGACGTGGCGGAATTGCCAAGGTCGCGTGAAGGGTGTCGGCAGCGTAACGGTCGCCGCGCGACCGGGACGGACCAAGGCGTCCGTCCCTACACAGGCTTACTTCGCGGCGCTCGCTACTTTTACGCCTTTGGAACTCGACGCGTAACGCGCGATGCCTTTGTAGAGGGCTTCGGCGATCTGCTCGCGGTAGCCGTCGCTGCGAAGTTTTTGTTCGTCGGTGGGACTGGATACGAAAGAGACTTCTGCCAGGATTCCTGGCATCGCGCTTTCGGTTAGGACGACGAATCCGGCTTCTTTAATGCCGCGATCGCGCAGGCCGGGATTCTGCCCCGACAGCGTTCCGTAGAGCGAGTGCTGCACGCTCGATGCAAGCCGCCTTGATTGCTCGATACGGTCGCGTAATTCTCCCGGTGTGAGCGTTGGCGTCGGAACGTTATGAGGGGTCGAACGCATGGCAGCTTCTTTCGGTCCAGCAGGATTGCTGAGATCTTTCGAGCCCGGCGCTGAGAAGAGATTCGTGTAATAGGTCTCGACGCCGCGGGCTGAAGGCGTATCGCTGTAATTGGCGTGGACGGAGATGAAGAGATCTGCCTGCGCCGTATTGGCGATCACGGCGCGCTCGTCGAGCGGAATGTAGTTGTCGTCCTGCCGCGTGTAAATCACGTCCGCGCCGAGGCGCGATTCGAGCAATTTTCCAAGGCGTTGGGAGATTTCAAACACCAAATCTTTTTCGAGCAGACCGCGGCGGCCTACGGTGCCAAGGTCCCACCCACCATGGCCGGCATCGACGACGATGCGCATCTTCGGTACCTTCAAGCGCATTTGCAGGTCTTCTTTGCTCGGCGGCGGAACCACGATGGCGAGCTTGTTCTTCTCGACTTCAGGAGCGTTGGGGAAGAGATTGACCGCGGTCTTCGGAGTGCTACCTGCCTTGCTCACTTGAATCACGAGGCGGTAAGGCTCGCGCTCGAGACTGACTTGAGGAGCCGAAAGCGCCGCGTTGTTCCTGGATTCTAGTACCACGCGGGTCATGCCCGAGACAGGTTGCGCCACGCGAATGTGGCTGAGCAACGAGTCTCCTTCAAAAATCTTGCCCTTTAACTCGGCCGTGAGCTGAGTGTCACGAAGATCGAAGTAGAAGCGCTCCGGGTTCGAGAGATGTCCGGGCTCGTACTGCACTTGGTCTTCGAGGTCGAGAACGATGGTGCTGGAGTCGCCCGACGACCAGTGGCGCACGCCGGTGACGTGCGGAAACTTCAATAACTCTTGCGGATTGGCAGGCGTGTTTTCCGGTTGATCGGAATCTGGAATCTCACTGGCAGAGTCTGCCGAAGCTTCGGGCGCCTGATCCGGATTCGGCTGCGTCGCTGGCGTGACGGGCTGGTTCTGCACCATCTGGTCGCCGATTTGCGCGGTCTTCAGCTTCCACCACACGCCTACGCCGAATGCGGCGGCGATGACGACGCCCACCAGCATGAACACCATCCAGGGACGCTGCGACTTTTCGCCATCGAGTTGCCCGAAGAGAGCTGGCTCAGGCGCGGCTTTAGGCTTGGCTTCAAGAAATGCAGCAAGCGGGGAAGCGGACGCGGCCACCGGCTTGGCAGGAACTTTCGAGACTGCGACGGGAGCCGCGGCAGTGGCCTGAGGCAATCGTGCCGGTTTCGGCGCTGGCGGTGGAATCACTGGCTTCGCCGGTGCAGCGGCCGCGGGGACTGGCGGAGTAACAACAGGCGTCGCCGCTGGAGTGGGAGAAGCGACCTTGGCTGCAATAACTGGCTGTGTCGCAATCGGAGCTGCAGGCACCGGCTTCGGAGGTAACGAACTTGGAGCAACAGCGGTTGGCGCGATTTTCGCTTCGTATTTCGGCGGCTCCGCCTTCGGAGGCGCGGGCTTCGCCGGCTCGGCTTTCGCCGGCTCCAATCTGGTCTCTGCCGCTTCCGCCGATTGCGCGAATCGATCTTCGTCTTCCGGCTTGAGGGCGCCGAGAACGAGTTCGGCTAGCAGCGTCAGGTTGCGTATGTCGACTTCGTTGAAGGCGAAAGGCCACGAGGAGAAGGCTTCCAGAATTCCGATCACGCGGCGGCGTCCGCACAGCGGCACGGCCACCATGGAGCGGACACCCATCTTGCGGCACGCCTCAAGATTCACGCGCGTGTCGGTCTCGGTATCGTCGCAGTTGATGATTTGCGCGCTGCGGAAGCAGGCCCCCGAAAAAGCCGAGGTGCGGTCGATGCGTGTGCCGGGATCGGGACGAACGGTGCCAGCGGCCGCGCGGAGAACGATCTCTTCGTTTTCGGCGAGAGCGATGGCTAGCCCATCAGCGCCGGTAATAGCCACCGCGCGCTCGGCCACAAGTTGCAAAACTTCATCGAGAACAAAAAGCTCAGTCTGCTCGAACTCGGTTGGCGGAGTTGGCGAATCGAAACCGTTGCGTTGCGTGGCCAGCGCTTTACGGCGGCGCACCTGATCGTGCAGAGCGGAAAATGCGAGCAACGCTTGCAGGGCGTCACGCTGTGATGGCCTGCTGACATCGTTCGCGCCTGAATCTTTCGCAGGCGCGTGCGGCCACGCGGGCACATTGGCGCCCGAAACGTCGGCCGTTTCAATATCAGGCTTGGTGGTTGTTGTCGCCATCGACAGATAGCTCACGCTTAAGGTATCGGGGATTGCGGTGACTTTCAATTACCGGCGGATGACCCTTTGGACATGTACTTCCGTGTATAGCGACAGGGGCGGTTTGCTTTCACGAACAATTAGCGAAAGTGGGTACCGAGAACAGGTTCGGAGTAGAATCCTGCGAAATCACCAACCACGAAGGACACTAAGGTGCACGAAGGAAAAACGATGGTATCCCGGCCTCGGATTCACGGGTCTCCCTCCACTTCGATCGCGGCGGGAATCGTCATCGGTATGCTGGCGATGATGATCATCCCTGCGGCCATTGCGCTGCATTCGGTGAGTACGCCGGCCTCATTGCAGGTTCTGCCCAATGCCTCACCGCATGGATATACCTGGAGCCTGCTGCTGTTCCTGGTGCCGATCGGCGTGATCGCGGTGTGGTTTCTGCCGGGTGAGGGACTGGAGATCCCACAGCGCTCTTTCTGGCGCACGATTGGAATTCTCGCGCCCATTGGCTGCCTGCTGGATGTGATTTTCGCGCAGTGGTTTTTCGTGTTTCCGAATCCGGGCTCGACGCTGGGTGTCCTCGCACCGGCCTTGGGACATTGGGTCCCGGTCGAGGAGTATGTCTTCTATTTAGCCGGGTTCATCACGATTTTGCTTTTGTACGTCTGGCTCAGCGAGTATTGGCTGGCTGCGTATACCGTGGAGGATTACCGGGGCGAGGCGCAGGCACTGCCGAAGCTGCTGCAGTTCCATCCTACGTCGTTGGTGATCGGAGTGGCCCTGATTGCCGGCGCCATCATTTACAAGAAATGGTTCTCGGAGGTGCGCGAGGGATGGCCGGGGTATTTCATCGTGCTGGTCGTCGGAGGCTTAATCCCTTCGGCTAGTTTCTATCCGGTGGCGCGGAGGTTTATCAACTGGCGCGCGCTGAGCCTGACGATGTATTTCATCCTGTTGATCAGCATGCTTTGGGAGGCGACCCTGGCCCTGCCTTATGGATGGTGGAACTACCAGCATGGCGCGATGATGGGCGTATTTATCGGGGCGTGGTCCGGTCTGCCGGTTGAGGCCGTGCTGGTGTGGCTGGCAGTGACTTACGGGACGGTGATTTTGTTTGAGGCGGTGAAGATCTGGCAGGCCTCGGGGAGGCGGGCGCGGGATGCGTTCTTGGGGTTGGCGTAGAGACCTGCTCTGCTTGACCCTGCGCTCGGCTTCGCCTTCGCGGGACGGACGAATGCGTCCTTCCCCACACGCTGCGGGCGAACCAGCTTGGTTACTGAGAAGTTACTGCACGCGGGGATAACATTCTGGAACACTCTCTGGCTGAAAGCGACATCCGGCGGCGCATATGGAAGCAGGAACCAGTCCCGCGCGTCAGGCACGTGCTCAGCATCGGCACGAACTCCGCACGCTTGCCTACGTCACGCTCGACCAGGCGAATGGCGGGATCGTGCGCAATCTCACACACGGTGGGATCGGAGTGCAGGTGGTGGCGGCGGTGCGTCCGCGGCAGCAGTTGCGCGTGCGCTTTGAGTTGCGCTACCCGCGGCTGCAGGTGGAGACGCGCGCCGAAGTCGTGTGGGCGACGTTTTCGGGCCAATGCGGCATACGCTTTCTCGACATGCCTCCAGTGTTGAAGCAGCAGATCAACCAATGGATTTTTGGCAATCTTCTGGAAGGTATTTCACTGCATGCCGAGCATTCTGGATCGATCTTCGCTCCCAAGCCTGAGAACGAGGTGCACGTCCATGCGGCAGGCAACGGGCGCTCTTCGATTGTGGCTGCGGAGGAAGGCGACGGGCTCATGGTCTCGGCCAGTCCGGTGAAAGTGATTGCGCTGCCCGTTCGGCGTGACCCACCGGAACCTGTGATACGAGAGGAAGAAGACGTGATTAGCGAGACGCAGCCTCTCTCGGCCGATCTGGACTGGCTATCGCAGCCACTGACAGGGCGGACATTGGCCTGGACCGTGGACGGCTTGGTCGTCTTTGCGTCCCTGTTGTTGTTTACGCTCGTATTCCTCTCAGTGACACGGGAAACTCCAAAATGGCCGCTGCCGATGGTGAGCGGCGCTGCCTTGACCATGGCCGGGTTGTATTGGGCATTCTTTCGTTACTTCGCGGGCGGAAGTCTGGGGACGAGACTGGCGCGCATCGCTGAGTCTGAGGGCCAGGATCGTGAGATTAGGGAAGAGACCTTTCGATAGCATCGAAAGGCTTTCACCACAAAGGACGCGAAGGTGCACGAAGGAAATCCATCGTGCTGCGTTGGGTTAGTTCGCCAGGAATTGCTGGGCCAGCCAGAGTTCCAATGCCCTTTGCTGATGTGCGGGAACACTCACAAAGCGAACACCGACGTTGCCGCTCTCATCCTGCCAGACGACTTCGGCTTGTGCCTTCAACTCCGAGGTGGCTCCTGGAAGCTCGCAGGAGATCTGCAGATCGTCGGACTCAAGGGGCTGGTGGGTTGAGAGCCGCATTCCTCCCTGACTGACATTGATAAGGTGCGCGTCCAACTTTTTAGTTCCCTTTGGTTTGAGGGAAACGGGGATTTCAACCCCAATGCGGTGATAGCGCAGGCGGCCGTCGAGGATCATGCAGCGCGCCGCCGACAACGTGCGCACCGCCTGCTCGACCGAGATCGGCTTTTCGAAGGCGAATAGCGCGCCCATCTGATTCAGGGTCGCCATGTCCTGGTGCTTGCCCATTACGACGAGAGGAACGGTGTTGAACTGTCTCCCCGGCATGTTGAGTTCGTGGAACAGCTGGGAAGTTCCGTTCAGGTCGCAATCGACGATGAGGGCATCGATCTTCGAATGAGAGAGCCGTTCGATGGCTCGTTGAGGTTCGCACTCGACCGAAACGTCCATATGAAGGCCGCCCAGGATGCACTCTAGAACGCTGATTTCTTGCCAGTCGCGCGAGACCACCATGGAGGAAAGAGTCATGGCTCTCACTGTAGCCTGGGCGTAATCGATACGTAGATAACCAACGTAATGACGTGAAGGTCGGGCGTCGGGCGTAGGACCTCAGACCTCGGACCCAAGACCTCAGACCTCAGACCTCAGACTTCAAGACCTCAGACCTCAAGACCGCAGACCCAAGACCTCACACCCAAGACCGTCCCGCCGTTGCATTGCCTGACAACTCTGCGGATTGTGGAACCTTCGGACCTCCGCAGACGTAACCTTTATTGGAGAGGGCCGTCTTACTCTAAAGCGGTGAGGCTGGGGTGCGTTTGCCTCTCTTATCCGGCAAAAAACGGTGCCTTGGGTCGCGATTTTTGCATCACAGTGGGAAAAGGCCGGATTTCCTGTGTAATTAAAGCATAGGTTTCACCGTCTTTATTCATTAGGGCCAAGCTCCAGGCGCGCTCGCAAGGATTTTTTCGAGGTTCTTGTATGCGGAGTGTTACAGACATTTTCGGACAGATTTTCCGCAATCTGTGGGCGCATAAATTGCGCTCGTTCCTCACCATGTTCGGCATCGCCTGGGGAGTGGGATCCTTGCTCCTGCTGGTGGGGGTTGGCGAAGGCTTCCGCTCGGGCAACAAGCGCGAACTGGCTGAATTCGGCAAAGACATCATGTTCCTATTCCCCGGGCGGGCGCCTGCGGTGAAAGGAAACATGTCTTCGGCGCGGTCCTATCTGCTCACGTACCAGGACTATGAGGACATACGGCACGCTGCCGAGGTGCGCAATGCCTGCCCCATCATTTCCCGCGGCGACCTGCACGAGGTAAGCGAGTTTTCCAACGGAAGCGGGGAAGTTCTTGGGACCGAGCCGCAGCTGAACGAGATCAGTTACCTGCCACTGCAGGAGGGACGCTGGCTTAACAATCTGGATGGTGTGCAGCGCCGCAACGTTGTTGTGTTGGGCAACCAGCTGGCGAAGGTTCTATTCCCCGGACGTCCGGCGCTGGGCGCGTTCATCCTGATCAACGGCTTGCGCTTCGAAGTGGTCGGGAGCATGCCCCACCTGGGCCGCGGCGACAACATGTGGCTCAACAACCGGGCCTACATTCCGTATGAAGTGATGGCGGCGAATTTTCCGCTGAAGGGCGAGAATCATCAGAATTCCATCTCGTTCATCGAGTATCAGCCGCATGTGACGGCGGAGCACGTGATCGCTCGCGACGCGGTGCACAAGATTGTGGGACACAACCACGGATTCGATGCCAGTGATGAGAATGCCTTCGACGAGTGGGATTCGATCGAGGAATCGAAGATGGTGGGAACCATCTTCGACGTGATGAACATGTTCCTGGGAGCGGTGGGCCTGGTCACGCTGGCGCTCGGGGCAATCGGCGTGATCAATATCATGCTGGTCGCGGTCAGCGAGCGCACCCAGGAGATCGGGCTGCGCAAGGCATTGGGCGCGACGAACCGGAATATCCTGTTTCACTTCTTTCTGGAGGGCTTGTTGCTGACGTTGGGCAGCGGCATGCTCGGCTTGGCCTTTGCGGGCGGACTGATGGGATTGATGGGTGGAGTGCAAGGACCGCAGGGATTCGATCCGCCGAAGCTCGTGCCGATGTCGGCGATGCTCGCCATTGGATGCCTGACGCTGGCCGGTGTGATTGCCGGCCTGTATCCGGCGCGCAAAGCGGCCATGCTGCAGCCGGTGGAAGCGCTGCGACAAGAGGGATAGTGAGACTCGATATGTTGCGTGATCTGCTTCAGGAAGCCTATACCGCGATGCGCCACAACCGGCGCCGCACCGCGCTGACCATGCTCGGCATGGCCTGGGGCATTGCGACCGTCGTGATGCTGCTGGCCTATGGCGATGGCTTCGGGCAAGCATGCGCGAACATCTTCGCCAACTTCGGCACCAAGCTGGTGATCGTGGTGCCGGGGAAAACTTCGATGCAGGCCGGCGGTCAGAAGTCGGGAGAGGCAGTCCGCTTCACGCAGGAAGATGTCGACGCGCTCGCCACCAATCTTCCGCAGATCACGCACATCACGCCAAGTGTCGACAAGCAGGCGAATGTGCAGTATGAGAATCGAGTGTTTACGTTTCCGGTGAGTGGGAATAATCCTGATGTGTATGACATTCGTTCGCTCAAGCAAGGCGTCGGACGCTTCTACAACATGGAAGACCAGGTGCAGCGCGGTCGCGTGGCGGTGATTGGTTCGGAGGCAAAGGAAAAGCTTTTTTCCGGCCGCAACGCGGTGGGCGAGTACGTAAGGCTCGATGGCATCAGCTTCGAAGTGGTCGGCGTGCTGGCCGCCAAGATGCAGGAAGGGAATGACGACATCAATCGCGTGGTCTACATTCCCTTCAGCACGATGAGCGATCTGAAGAGCACGCACTATCTGGACACGATCTGGTTCAACTACCAGACGCCGGAGTACCAGAAGATCGAGCCGGCGGTGCGGACGATTTTAGCCGGACAGCACAAGTTCAACGAGTCGGACCGGGAAGCGGTGCGAGTGTTCAACCTGATGAACCAGCTTCATCAGTTCGAGATCATCACGCTCGGTCTGAAGATTCTGATGGGATTCATCGGGACGCTGACACTCGGCATCGGCGGCGTGGGGCTGATGAACATCATGCTGGTGTCGGTGACGCAGCGCACGCGGGAGATCGGAGTGCAGAAGGCACTCGGGGCGCGACGGCGTTACATCTTGATGCAGTTCCTGGCCGAGGCACTGACGATTACATTCATCGGCGGTGTGCTTGGAGTCGTTCTCGCCTACATAGTTGCACTTTCGGTTGGCCGGCTTACCTTGTACAGCGCGTTTGCGAAGAACGGTGAGGCGGGAGACATACGGCTGATCATTCAGCCCACGACGCTGATCGCGTCGACGGTGATTCTTGGTGCGGTGGGGCTGATCAGCGGGATGATTCCGGCGTTCCGCGCGTCACGACTGGATCCGATTGAGTCACTGAGACACGAGTAAGCGAGCGAGAGTGAATCCCGTATTCTTCCGCATTAGCGGTCATTGCCTTAGTCCAGAATCAAGTGATTTTGCCCGCGTAGTAATGTCTCTTTTCTTTGCCCCAGCCGAGGACCCTCGCTTGATGCAGCAGCTTTCGTTCTGCCGACTCTTTCAAATAGACTTTTTTCCACTCGGGAACGCCGGGATGTCTGGTCCGGTCGCCGCCCCCGCAGCGCGCCAGCCGATCCTAGAAAACTCTCGCCTGGTGGTTGAACAGAAACTCATATTCTTCGCGTTCTGCGCGGAGGTCGAAGCGTATTTGCGACTCATGGAATGCCCAATCCATTGACAACCTATTTCCGTTCTCGCTTGGGTGGGGAAGTTGCCCGCCGAAACTTAATCGTGCCGAAGCGTCTGCATGGGATCGATCGCAGTAGCGTGGCGGGCTGGAATGTAGCTGGCGAAGAGTGTCACCGCGCACAGCAGGGATGAAACTAGAACCATGGTCAACGGATCGTGGGGTTTCACTCCGTAGAGAAACTCGGCCAGCAAGGGCGCAACGGCAAAAGATCCGGCCACGCCAATCGTCACGCCGAGGATCGAGAGCATCATGGCCTGCCCCAACACCAGTCGAACCACATTCTTCCTCTGCGCTCCTAATGCCATTCGCAGCCCAAGCTCATGGCTGCGCTCGCCCACCGAGTACGAGATCACGCCATAGATTCCCATGGCGGCGAGCAGCAACGCTAGTCCGGCAAAGATGCCCAACAATTGGCTGAGAGACCGCCACCGCCGCGCCGAATTCGCAACCATCTGGTCGACCTTCGTAATTCCAAACACCGGCGAGTCTGGTGCGAGCTGTGAAAGAACCGTACGCACGTTCCGGATCAGCGCCGGCGAGACCGACTGGGTACGGATCACGATGCTTTTGTGAACGCGGCTCTCCGTCCATCCGGGCGCAGTGTGCGGGGGCAACTGCGGGATGTTGACGTAGGCCTCGGGTTCGGACTCCCGCGCCAGCCTAAATTGCTTCACATCTCCCACGACGCCGACGATTTGTCGAGGCCGCTCCTCCGGGGACGAATCAAAGGTGATCGTTTGGCCGACTGGATCTTGGATCGGCCAGAACTGTCGCGCCATGGCTTGGTTGATCATCACGACCGGCGCAGCAGTTGCCGTATCCTGCTCGGTGAAGCCGCGGCCTCGCAGGATCGGGGTGCCCATCAAGCCGAAATAATTTGAGCTGACACCCGCCAGCAGAACACTCGGCCGTTCTGCCCGAGGAACGGCGCCGCGGCCTGCGATGGTGAAACCCGGTCCCGCAGGTTCGGCGTTTTCCGAGAGCGGCAGCCAGTCGACCAACGCGACACTTTCAACGCCGGGTATGCTGCCGACGCGTTCCAGCGCTTGGCGACAGAAAATTCCGACAGAAGGGTGAATCACGTTGAGTCCGGTTTTGTCCTGCTGGGTCGCGTCTATGTACTTCTCGCCGGTCAGCCGCACTTCCGCTGCGAGGAGATGATCGGGATTGAAGCCGGGGCTGGTGCGCAAGATACGAGTCAGTGTGTTGATCATCAGTCCCGCGCAAATCAGCGACACCAGCGCCACTGCGATCTCGGCCACCACGATGATGTTGCGCGTACGATGACGGGACCGGGATGCCGTCCTGCGGCCGCCTTCACGCAGGCACTCATTGACATCGTTTCTCGATGCGCGATACGCGGGGATCAGGCCGAACACCAGACCGGTGACAACACAGATGCCCAACGTAAACAGCAAGACCCGGCCGTCCACAACCATCGTCGTGGTTCGCGGGAACAGCTGCGGCGCCAAAACATCAAGAAGCCGCACGCCGCCAAGAGACAATGCCAGCCCTAACACCCCTCCGAATAACGAAAGCAGAACGTTCTCGGTCAGCAGTTGACCGACGAGTCTTTTCCGGCTGGCGCCCAGCGCAACCCGCACTCCCATTTCCCTTTTGCGTCCCTCATCCCGAACCAACAGCAGGTTGGCGACGTTGGCACAGGCAATCAGCAACACAAACCCGACGGCTGCAAAAAGCAGATACAGAGTCTGTTCCCACCAGCCGAACAAGCCCTTCTGCAAAGGATCAACTCTGATTCCCATACCTTTGTAGACATCGGGAAAGGCCTGAGCCAGATGAAGCGCCGTTACATTCATGGCGGCTTGAGCCTGTTGAACCGAAACACCTGGCTTCAATTTTGCAATGCCAACCAGGAATCGGGGATCATCGAAACCGGAGTCTGCCGGATCTGCCATGCCGTGGATGAAGTAAACCTCTGGGACTCCTGTGCCAAAGAGGTTGAATCCTGGATTCAAAACTGCAATCACCGTTGTAGGCGCTGTGTCGACGAAGATGCTGCGCCCGAGCACATTCGGGTCGCCCCCGAAATGGTGCTGCCAGAATTCATAGCTGATTGCGACACCGTCCAATCCCTTCTTCTCATTCACGGCGTCCGTGGGGATGTTGCCCAGGAAAGTTTTGATATCCAGCAGCGAAAACAGCCGCACACTGACGTGCTGCACACCGACGCGCTCCGCAGAGCCCGCGTCCGACATGGCCACCATGTCCGGCCCCGACACACACTCAATTTGCTCGAATACCTGATTGTCGGCTCTCCAGTGGGCTACGTCGGTACCGGAGACGGGGCCGCGCTCATGCGCAAATTCCGGGAAGCGATTGTAGAGAACTACGAGCCGGTCCTGCTCGGGATAAGGAAGTGGACGCAGCAGAAGCGCATCAATCGCAGTGAAAATCGTGGTGGTGCCGCCGATACCGATGGCCAGCGTCAGGACGGCCACTAACGTAAAAACCGGGCTCTTGCCAAGTCCCCGAGCCGCGTAGCGCAGGTCTTGGGCCAAGGCTTCAATCCAACCCGCGATGGACCCCGTGCGGATCATGTCAAAGTGTAACTCAGGGGAGCAAGTCTTCTTGCAGCGACCTCACGAGCGGAGATCCGTCTCCCGACGCAGGCGCTTACTTGCTGCGATACCGGTCGACAGTTCACCAGCGCTTCCACTCAAATCGCGGCCTTAGCCTTCATTGGCTCGGGCAAGTCTTCCAGACAGAGTGAGTGGTTTTGTGCGCGTAGTCATATCTCTTCTCTTTGCCCCAGCCCAGGACCCTTGCTTGATGCAGCAGCCTTCGTTCTGCCGCCTCTTGCAGGTAGACTTTTTTCCACTCGGGAATGCCGGGCCTTCCGGTCCTGTCGCCGCCCCCGCACCGCGCGAGCCGATCCTGCAAAACTCTCGCCTGGTGGTTGAACAGAAACTCATATTCTTCGCGTTCTGCACGAATGTCGAAGCGTATTTGCGACTCATGGAATGCCCAATCCATTTGTGGGGCTATTTCGTTTCCCGCCAGGGTGGCGTCGCGGCGATTCAGAACGTGACTTCGACTTCAAGCCGGGTGGATCATTTTACGTCGATTTCGGCAATTGGCGTTTTGAAATTGACTTTGGGTTCGGGTGTCCGAACCGCCCGAGGCCGCGAGTCCCTTCAGGGCGATCTCAGTCTGGCTTCGGGCGGTGGTCACGCATCGAGTTTCGACAAGATCGGCCCCAGCACGAATGCGACCAGAAAGCCCACCGCATAGATTACCGCAGAAATCCAAAGCAGAATCCGGCTGAGTCTGCTGGTCTGCACACATGCGTTCGGGCTGCCCGGGAAGCATTCCTTCGGATTCAAGCGGGGAAGAATGTAGTAGGTGTTCAGGAAGCTGAGCGCAATCAGGGTGCCGGATATGGCGAATGTCAGGATTTTGTGCCGCGAGAGGGTTGTTAACCAAGGCAAGAATGACAGCGTCAATGCAACTGACGCTCCCAGCCCGAACAGTACAAGGAGTGATGGCAGCGCACAGCACAGCAGGGTGCTCAGAGATGTAAACAATGCAAGGTAGCTGAATACTGGTGAACGTCGTGGTGTCCGAATAGTTGTCGTTTTCATTTTTGCGATTCTTCCCTTATTGAGCGATAACGAATCGAATCCGGCGTCTTGCCCTTGGGCGCTTCTGGGACCACGCCTTCGACCAGCACAGACTTTCCATTGAACGAGGTTGCGTCCCCTGCAGCTTGCGACTCGGGTACGAGAGTCAGCCGTTCATTCGAGCCTAAGATCTGCAATTGGGTTCTGCCATTCGCAACCACAACTGTTCCCGCGACGATCGCAGTCGAATCCTTCATCGTGAATCCGTTCTTCGTGACGGCATTCTGCAGTTGTTTGAGCGTAGCGGTGTTGCCGGGTTTCATCTTCACGGCAGCGAGTCCTTTTGCGAGACTCACATCTACTGAATCCACGCCCGTTACTGACTTCAGTGACACGCGCACGGCGTGCGCACAGACCTCTCAATCCATGCCGAAGATCGAGATGTCGATGGACTTGATCTCCGCCCCCGCGGACACCGCCAAGAGCAACAATGCCGAGAACAACGCAATTGTCTTTCTCATTTTCAATCTCCTAATGTGAGTGCTGGAACAGCAAATAACTGAAATTGACTGCGAAGCGCACACGCTCTTTCGGCCAGACCGCACCGACGTCCTGATATATGGGGAGCTGGGCGCCGAAGCTGACTGTGTAGTTGCGATAGATTCCAAGGGCGGAGGGGCCAAGAAAAACCTGGTGCGCTTGTGTGTTGGCTACGTGGCCGTTGGGCTGCAGAAAACTGTTGGATCGCTCGCCCACCAGTTCGCCAAAGAGTCTCCAGTCCCATTTATCCGGTGGTCTCCTCCATTTCGGAGGACGGTATCCGTACACCAAGCTGTAGTTGAGAACGCCCGGGCGCCTGTCCCCGTCGTGCTCGGCAAACTTGGTGAAAGTGGCTCCGACCCACACATAGTGACTGAGGGAGGCTCTTCCGGTGACGGCACCGATCATGAATCCGGGAGCGTTCGTCGTGTTAGCAACACCATTGAATCCAGACTGTGGGCCGGGAACCACGAGACCGGCAAATCCGGTGCTCTCGAGGCGAGTGCCGACCTTGGTCGCTCGATGCTGAAAACGCCATGCCAGAGTGGAATCGAAATCATCTCCCGGCTGAATTCTGGTGGGCGGCAGTCGTGTGTTGCCGACGACCGCAGGGAGCGTGATTGACAGCGTGAGATGCGGCGTAAAACCATAGCCCACAAGTTCGCGAATTGAGGCTTGTGAGCCAAGGCTCGTGGTTCGATCAAATATCCCCTGGTCGAAACTCCATTCGGCTTGTGAGTTCGTCGGTGTCGCCAGCCCGAAGACTGGGCCATGGTTCGCAGCAATGGCCTGCAAAGGCAGGGCCAGCAGCACGAGCAAAGCAATCGCTCGTTTCATGTTCTCCTCCGTGATGTCCCAAGACACACCTGCGCGATTCCGAGCGAGTGGGTAGAACAACGGAGATCAGATTCTGAGGACGGAGTTCGAACCGGGTGGGGCTGGTGGAGGTAGACCTCGTAACTCGCGAGTGCCTGCCCAGTCGAGTGCGTGCTCGGGCGGAAGGCTCATATGTAGCACGAGAGCAACGATACAGGAATCGATTCGAGTCGCGCTGCGATCAACAGTCGCAACTGGCCTGGGCTGCTCTGCCTTCGTCTTGCAGCAAGGGTGCTGACTTGCACCCCTAGCGCAATCGCCTGCCATCTTCTTGCAGCAAGCCATCTCGGCTTGGGTCATCGTCGCGCTTGGCAAGCATGCCAAAGCAGGAATCGCCGTCCACGCGAAAACTAGAACGAATACGAATATGAGACGACCCTTCGGCACAGAACATATGCTACCTGCTCCGAACGGTTGTGCGCAAGAATTCACGTTTTGCGAACTGGAGCCAGATAGGCCCAATTATCCGAACGATCATTTGGAAGAAAAAGTGCCCTCCCGACTCCGGCGCTTACTTGCCTCGATACCAGTCGACAGTCCGCCGCAGGCCCTCTTCGAAATCTACTTTGGGTTTGTAGCCGAGGGCGGTTTCCGCTTTCGAGATATCCGCCAGCGAGTGCTTGATGTCGCCGCCGCGCTCGGGGCCGTACTTCGGTTGGCCTTTGTAGGACGTCAGCCCCTGCAGAAGATGGAAGGTCTCATTCAGCGTGACTCTGCGTCCGGTAGCGACGTTGAACATTTGTCCGGCGGCCTTCGTCGCTGGAGCGGTGCAGGCTAGAAGGTTCGCGTCGACTGCGTTGTCGATGTAGGTAAAGTCGCGGCTCTGTTCGCCGTCCCCGTTGATTGTGGGTTGCTCACCGCGAAGCATCTGCGTGATGAACTTGGCCAACACGCCCGAGTAGGGCGACGAAGGATCCTGGTGCGGGCCGAAGATGTTGAAGTAGCGGAGGCAGACGGTCTCGAGACCATAACAGCGATAGAACGAGATCATGTACTGCTCGCTGGCCAGCTTGGCGACGGCATAGGGAGAGATCGGGTCCGGCTTCATCTCCTCGTGCTTGGGCAGCGTGGGCGTGTCGCCGTAAGCGGAGGACGAGGCCGCGTAGACGACGCGCTTTACTTTCGCGTCGCGCGCCGCAATCAACACGTTTACCGTGCCGTCGATGTTGGCGCGATTACTGCCGAGCGGGTCGAGAACCGACTTCGGGACGGAAGGAATGGCGGCCTGGTGCAGGACGAAGTTGACTCCGGCGCAAGCCTTATGCATCGCGTCGAGATCGACAATGTCAGCCTCGCAGAAGTCGATGCGATCGAGAATCTCTGAGATGTTTTCGCGGTTGCCCGTGGACAAGTTGTCGACTCCGCGCACGCGATCGCCGCGAGAGAGCACGGCACGGGCCAGGGACGATCCGATGAAGCCAGCAACGCCAGTTATCAGGTATAGAGGCATGACCCATCATCATAGCGAAATGTTGTGGAGGGGAGGTTTCAAAGAAGGTTCCGGTCGAGCCGCCGGTGCGAGTTTTCAGTTTCGTGATTTACCGCAGAGTTCGCAGAGAAATGACGCAGAGCACGCAGAGACTGATCGTATTTGAGCTTCCTGGGAGGACCTTGATACCTCGCAAACTTCTTTACTGCTCGGTCTTCTTCAGCAGTTTGACGAAGTCGTCGCACATCAGGATTTGGTGGATTTCGAAGAATTCGATCAGGGCGCGGACTGCCGCTTCGGGGCGCGTGATCACGGGCAGGGATTCGATCGGTCCAGTGGATGGATGCGGTGAGTTGACGCCTGGTCCCATGATCGCGCCCGGACGCGAAAGGCTGGCAAGAAGCCGGTTCAGATGGGCGGTGAAAACCGCCTTACATTTTGGGTCCGCACCGGAGAAAGCAGGTCGCTGCCCGACTCCGGGAACTCTCTTTTGTCTATCGGGAGGAATAATGCCGGAGATTAGCGATGCGAAAGAATCAGACGGCTCGCGAAGTGAGAGCTTTCTAATCTTGAGCAGTGGGCAAGGAGGTTTCTGTGGCAGGCACAGCCGCCTGGCGAATGTGCTTCCAGAGTTCATCACGCCCGGCGCCGGTTTTCGAGGAGAAAGGAAGCAGCCGAGCCGCGGGGTATTCCTGCCCGAGTGTGCGCAGAACATTGTTGAGCTGATTGTTCGAAAGGCGGTCGCTTTTGGTGGCGACAAGCAAGACCTGGCGTCCGGAGGCGCTCAGGAAATCGAGCAACTGCCGATCGCTTTGCTGCGGGGGAACGTTGACGTCGATCAGCGTGACGCAGAGAGCCAGCGTAGGCCGCTCGTTCAGGTAAGGCTCGATGAACTTCGGCCACTCCTGCGAGATCTCACGCGAGATCCTGGCGTAACCGTATCCTGGAAGATCGGCGAAGATCAGCTCGGGGCGCGGCTTTCCCGGCCAGCGGATTTCGAAGAAATTGATGCTGCGGGTGCGCCCAGGAGTGGAGCTGGTGCGGGCAAGCTTGGTGCCGACCAGCGAGTTGATCACGCTCGACTTTCCGACATTCGAGCGTCCAAGGAAGGCGACTTCCGGGATGGTGGGAGCAGGGAAGTGGGACGCATCCGTTGCCGCTGCCAGGAATCGGGAGAGGACCCTCATATCCAAGTTTCCTACGGCGGGAGCGCGGTTGGCAAGGGAGCGGCGTGCAGGTGGTCTGAGTGCAAAGTCTCAGATGTAGAGGACCGTCCGTTCATCGGCTGCCCGGACGAAGAAGGCGTGGACTGCCCCGAGGGTCCTCCTGCCTGCAACACCCGTATTGGGCCAGACGCGACCGTTTCACCCATGAGCGTATTCAATAGAGAGCAAGCCAGGAGCGGTTCGACGTCAGCTTGGATGCTTCGGAGGAGGGGGTTTTGAGCGCAATGGCAGTCAATGTTACAAAAGTGCTTCGCCGCATCAACTCCCGCTGCTATCAGGTGTGGACGGAGCCATGGCGGCGCGGAGTCCATCGTGACGGAAATCACAGAAGCGGAGAAGGTACCGTGCTCTAATGCAGGAGAGTTCGGTAGGAGTGGTAGTTATGCGCCGCCCACTAACCATCGGGCAGAGGCGTTTTGACACACGAAATGCCGCCATTCACTTCGTTAGGGATTTGCTATACAGCCAGTTGCCCAAGGTGGCAATCCAAGAACCCCATCATTCGTTTCTCAAAGCCCTGATTTCCAGGCATCCAGGTGCCGAAGGGATAGTAGGTAAAGGGATCGACCATTTCACCGTTGAGTACTCCGTGCGCGGGCGCCGGTGCTTCTGCGTGACTCGCATTGATGAGACGAAAGCAGACTTCTCTTTCTATGACTGCGTTCTGTGATAGAACCCTTCTCGACTTTGACGGATTCTCAAACGAGTCGTTGGCGTAACAGTGCGCCGCGAAAAGGCGCTGGACTTCAGCGGGTGCAAACTCCCGCCCGGGAACTGGTTCGCTCCACCCGGTAGCTTCTCCGTCCGTCTCGCCTTCTTTGAAGTAGGGGAAACGGAACAAGCGGGTGAAGTGTGTGTAGCCATGAATCAAAGGTTCGTTTTTCAAGACATCAGATTCAAAGTTCGCGAGCTTAATGTCGGCGTCGTTGAAAAACAGGTGCGAGTAGGAATGGTTGAATGGTTGCCGACAGCGTGGCCGGACCGGTCCCAAGCGGCCACCAGACTGCGGCCAGCCTCGCTGTCCACCCTCTTGCCGGTCACAAAGAGAACGGTTTTGGTGTGGTACTTGGAGAGCACCGCCAGCATGCGTGTGTTAATTTCTTGCCACGGCAGACCTCCCCAGACATCTGTTTTCGGATCATCGAAGGTAAATGCGATTTCGGGCTGTTCGGTTTTTGCCCATGCTGAGCTCTGATCGTTGGAGCGAGAATAGCGCCACACTTGATGAACTCTCTGCGGTTCATTTGCCGCATGGTGGCGCAAGTATCGGTTGTTGCAAAATCCCGACATGGTTTATGGAATCATTGCACCCAAAATTCCACCCTCAGTGCGCTTAGAACGGGTCTCATTCAGCACTAAAACGGGTTGGGGTTTGTACTTTCGGCAGGAGTTGACGACATTCGCAGCTTGTTTGTCGCTGGACTCTGGATCGGCGTAGATCAGAATCGGCTCCATTCAGAGAAACAGTAAAAATCTGAACTTCGCGGCCTTATGTCCCCCGCCCATCCTCTGACACTGTTCGTCTTCGATGAGTCCAGCCTCCTCATCACCGTATGAGGAGCAGCTCTTCCACGATTGAGATGCGAAACACCGCAGATTGGTAGGACCTCAAAACGATATGGTCTCAATCAGAAAATGAATTATTTCGTCTGTGCTAGTATGCGGTGGCTCGGGGTATCCCGCAGTCGTGTCACGCGCGAGTGAGTTTCGATTGTTATGAGTGATAATCAACAGCCAGCCTTGACTCTGTTCGCGATTGGCCTGCTTGGACTAGCCGTGCTCGCTTTCGTCTACGGCGACTTTGCATTGGTGTGGCAGCCCGTGCCTGCGTGGCTCCCGGCACGGACTGCGGTGGCCTACGCGTCCGGCGTTCTCATGCTTGTTTTGGCGGCTGGACTCTTGATCCCAGCGAGCCGGACTTGGACCGTGCGTGTGCTGTTTCCGTATCTCATCCTGTGGGCCCTGCTCAAGGTGCCGGATGTTGTGACAAATCCGCGAGTAGAGGGCTCCTGGCTCGGCCTCGGTGAACTTACTCTGCTGCTCTCCGGTGGATGGACACTCTTTGCGCGCTTGGGTGGTCTTCCGCAAGGATCGCCACTTGGGTTTCTTTCCGGCGAGCGCGGAGCGCACATGGCGCGAATCCTGTTCGCACTTTCGATCGTGCCGATCGGCCTCTCTCATCTGGTATACGTAGACGCTACCGCCGGCTACGTGCCCCATTGGCTCCCCTTCCGCAAGGGCTGGGCCTATCTCACCGGAGCGGGACAGATTGCCAGTGGCCTCGGCGTCTTGTTCAACGTACTCCCGCGCGTGGCCGCCTGGGCTGAAGCTGGACAAATCACGCTCTACACGCTGTTAGTGTGGCTGCCAGCGATCGTGGCCGCTCGCACGCGGCTGAATTGGACGGCCTTCTTCATTTCCTGGATATTCGGAGCGGCTGCCTGGGCGGTGGCGCAGAATATGCCGGCGAAACGCGGCGCGTGAGTGGCGGCCCCACTGACTGCTGCGCGCCGCGGCGGAAATTGCAGACGCGCGGTTGGCGCCTGGGCGATTTCTGCCGGTGAACACCCGTCCCCTCAGCGGGTTCCGTATGGAAAGAGTCAGGCTGCCCTACCGTTTTACTCACGCCTGCACGACTTGGCCTGGCTGCCGAATCGCTCTCTCTGTTGATGATTGCTTAACATCTCCATGGCACCCATCAACAGGGAGTCGAAACCTTTTTCCTCTTCCTCACCTGCGCTATCTCATGATTTCTTTCATTGCCTTTTGTCCTCTAGGGCGTATAGAGCTCCGCCTCCGCACCGTCCACAGCCAGCACCTGTCCATTTGAAAGCAGGGTCAGGGTATGGCTTCCCGCTTGGTGGCCTTCACTACCACCGCGGGCGAAGTGCACAACGTGAAAAATGCCAGCAGAAGCGCACCCGCGAAAGCGTTGGCCTTCTACGTGGAGAAGAAGGGTACCAAGCTCCAGGATCTCTTGGTTTCCAGCGAAATAACACTGTGGGCTCTCGGACAGGAAAGCCGTTGGAGGGATAGGTGTGCCTGTTTCGCTAGGTGGTTGGGGATAGCTCGGGTGCTTGACCTAAACCGCGATTTAGCTCATTTAAGGATCAATACATTATGAAAGGGCGCCCCGCTTTCGAAGGTTGAGGGCGGATGTGGCGGGAGTAACTGCAGTAGTGGGCCCGGTGGGAATAAAGACTACAGGATAGGCTAGGCATATCAGCTGGAGAATGGCATTTTACCTTGAGGGAAAGACAAGCGTTGGCACGAGTGATCTTTCCCCCCAAGGAGGCAACTCAAATGAGTCACGAGGTCAAATATATCGGAATGGACGTGCACAAGGAAGCCATTGTGATCGCCGTCCTGAATGAGAGCGGGAAGCTGGTGATGGAAACCATCGTCGAAACCAAAGCCAGCAGCATTCTGCAGTTTCTCCACGGTCTACGGGGCGAGCTGCATGTGACCTGGGAAGAAGGATGCTGGGCGGCCTGGCTGTATGATCTGCTGCAGCCGCAGGTGCAGCACATTGTGGTCTGCAATCCGCGGCGCAATGCCTTGTTAAAGGAGGGCAGCAAGAGCGACAAGCTGGATGCGCGCAAGCTGGCCGAGTTGTTACGCACCGGGATGCTGCGACCGGTCTACCACGGGGAAAACGGACTACGAACGCTACGCGAGTTGGGGCGCAGTTATCAGACCATCAGCAAAGATTTGACGCGAGTGATGAATCGCCTGAAGGCGCTGTATCGCGGTTGGGGCATTCCTTGTGCCGGCACCCAGGTTTATGCTGCGCGCTCTCGAGAGGAATGGTTGAGCAAGCTTCCACAAGCCGGGGTGCGGCGCCGCGCGGAGTTGCTCTATCAACAGCTGGATGGATTGCAGGCCTTGCGGCGCGAGGTGCGACCCGAGTTCTTGGCCGAGAGCCGGAAACATAAGGCCGCGAAACTGCTGCGCCAGATACCCTGCATCGGTCCGATTCGAGCGGCGAGATTGATCGCGCTTATGCAAACCCCGCACCGGTTCCGCAGCAAGCGACAACTCTGGACCTACAGTGGGCTGGGCATTGAGACCCACGACAGTGCGCAATACCGTTTTGTGCGTGGACAATTGCAACTCTCCAAGAAACCTCAGCAGCTCCGTGGTTTGAATCGAAATCACAACCATGAGATGAAAGAGATCTTCAAGAGTGCGGCCACCCGGGCCAGCTGTGGCAGGGGACCGTTCTACGATTTCTACGCGGCTTTGCTGGCCAAGGGGATGAAGCCGGAGATGGCGCGTCTGACCCTGGCACGCAAGATCGCGGCCATTACTTTGACACTCTGGAAAAAGGAGGAACGTTTCGACGTCGAACAACTGAAGACGCAAGCAGCTTGAGCATCAAATAGAACCCAGGTGATCTCCCAAGGTTTCATGCCTCGGTGGTAGCCAATCGGTTCTTGCGATGCTCGGGTTCGAGGGAGAGTATCCATTCACTCATTCAGGCACTCTGTGTGCTGTAGTCCAGCACCGAGTCTCCGGGTCAATCCTATGCACCCTCGGATAACCCAAAAAAGCTATAGGCCTCGAGCCTCACATAGGATCTTGGTTGGCACTTAAGCCAACGCTTAGCTTGCGTAGCTTCGGAACCGAACGGCATCGAGCGCCACTGACTTCATGAAACCGTCGAGTTGGGACAAGCAACTGGGGTTGGCTTTGCCACGGGAAAATGCGGCGAGCCAAAGCGACCAAACCAATAACCCCTCTAAGAATGAGGTGAGGAATGAGGTGGGGCTGGATGTAAGTCACCGCGCCCGCATCTCTCAGAGGGGCGGGGAGAAGTTTTTTTTCTTGACATCCCCTTTCATAGGATGAGCGAAATCGCTGGTTACAACAATCGGGGTCAACTTCCAGATTGCCGCTGATCAGAAACACATCCAGGACTTAGTTTGTCAAGCCGACGCGGCGAAGCAGGTTTTGAAAACGAACGTCGGAACGGAGATTATCGATTCGCGGGTCGGGTTTTAGAACCCAGGCAACATCCAAAGACTTATCGTGGTACGCCGCCTCAAGCAGTTCGAAGGCTTTGTCCTTATTGCCGAGCCCGGCGTAAATGGTTGCCGCGAGGTACGGTGAAGCTTGACCTTGCTTGGATCTTTGCAGCAACCCGCGAAGAATCTTTTCTGCTTCAACTTTATTTCCGATCGCAGCGTAAGCATGTCCGAGAGACGCCATCGCATTGAAATTCCCATTCGACAACTCAACAGCTCTTTGATACTCCGCGATGGCCTCCGGCAGTTGACCCAAGCCTTCATAACCCGCGCCCAGGCTGGAGTGTACCATCCAATCATTGGGATTCGAGGCGGCCTCTCTGACTCCAGTTTCGACGAGGAGCGTCCAATCTCGCAGCTGGAAATAAGCCCCCAATTCAACCCCGGTAGACGGGTCGACCGCCTTGCTTTTCTCAACCTCCGCCAGCGCCTCGGAGCGTCGCCCCATGAACGCGAGAAACATCGCGCGATCCTCGTGCGCACAGCTGTAGCTCGGCGCTAGACTGAGAGACCGATTGAATGCCCGGTCGGCACCGTTCCAGTCAAAATCGGCATGCCAATTCAATTCGCCCAGCACGTCGTAGGCTTCGTTGTTATTTGCATCCAACTCGAGAGCTTTGCGGTCCGCTTCTTTGGCGAGCTTATAGCCTTCATCCGCCGAGAGCTGCCCTTGTCCGAACCATACGAGATAGAGATAAGCATTGGCCAAGCCGGAATAGGCACGCGAGAAGTTGGGATCCCTTCGAATCGCCTCCGCGAAATACTCTTTGGCCTTATTCAGCGGCTCCGGCACCGTGATGTCGCTGTTATAGAGGTAGTAGCTTCCCTTCAAGTAGGCGTCGTAAGCCTGCGCATCCACCGGGGGCGCCGAGTCGAACTGAGTCTGCAGGTCGGGAGTCAGCTGGGCGCGAACTTGCCGGGCGATGGCGCCGGCCACCTCGCTCTGCATTCGGAGCGCATCGCCAAGTTCGCGCTCATAGGTTTCGGCCCAGAGATGTTGATCCTTAGGGGCGTGAATTAATTGGGCGGTGATTCGAACTCTTGATCCTTCACGGTTGACCGATCCTTCGACGATCCCATCCACGTTCAATTCATGCGCGATCTGGGGAAGGCTCTTGTTCGTGTGCTTGTAAAGGGTAACGGTAGTGCGGGATATGACGCGCAGTGTGCCCACCTTGGCGAGATTGGTGATCAGTTCATCCGTTAAGGCATCGGCGAAGTAGTCCTGGGAGGGATCGCCGGACAGGTTTTCAAGCGGCAGCACGGCGATCGAGCGAATTGGCGGAGCGGCGTTGGTGTGACGCGAAAACGTCGGCACGAGCCACAGCGCGAGCGCAACGGCAACAACGACAAGGGCAAAAGCCAGATAGGGGTGCGACTTCGTTTGCCTTACGTCTATCGCTACTCCGCCGGTTTTATCGCTTTCTGCTTCGACCACCCGGAGCCGCTGAACGTCTCCATCTGCTTCGATTACCGGTGCAATGAAACGATATCCTCTGCCCGTAGCCGTTTGGATGAATCGCGGTTTTTCCGGGTCGTCATTCAGGACTTGACGAATCTTGCGGATCGCGCCGTTTATGCTGTTATCGGTATCGACAAAAACGTCCTTGCCCCAAATCTTTTCGACAATCTCCTGCCGGCTGACCAGTTCGCCGCGCTGTTCTAGCAACAGATCCAGGATTCGAAACGGAGTAGGCTCCAGCTTGAGTGGCACACCACAGCGGCGCAGCTCGTAGGCCCGCAGGTCGAACTCGAAGCCCTCTCCAAACTTCAGCAACTGCCGGATTGGGACTGGCTTGGTAGCCACTGCATATCCCCCACAAAGCGGCGACAATTCTACCCCCAAATCTCGATTTCGCAGCATCCTGCCTGTTATCTGTTACTTACAAGGACATAAAAAATTAAGACGGCCAACAGGTCTCCGCTATTGAGTGCCGGAGTCGCCTCCCCCAATATGCGTGGCGTTTCCCGCGACGCTCGAATCGCCGCCCGAAAAAGGAGAACTGCGATGAAAACATCTGTATTGAAGATTGGCTTAGCCATTGGCTCTCTCGTATTCGTCGGTGCCGCTGCGATGCAGCCGCCGGATGGTCCTCCTGCCAGCGTGGCGCAAGTCGTTGCCCTGGATGAATGCGACCCCACCACATTCAACGCGGCCATTGGGCCAGACTTTTGCAAGAACGTCTCCCTGGCCGTGCTTGGTTACGCGACTACGATTCAGGATCTGTTTGCGCAGGCAGCGGCTGGAACCCCCAACCCGAACTGGGACTTTGAACCTGATACGCTCCACATCAGAAAGGGGACCGTGGTCTCCGTGGTTGATCAGGGCGGCGAGCCTCACACTTTCACCGAGGTAAAGCAATATGGCGGAGGTTTCATCGCAGGTCTCAACTCAGGCCAGACGCCCGCTCCGGAGTGCGCCGCCGGCTTTTCTGACGTAGCCGTGGCCCGGACGCGAATCATCCAGGGCAGCACCTCCCTGGTCACAGGCCTGTCGAAGGGCACTCATTACTTTCAATGCTGCATTCATCCGTGGATGCGAGTAAAAGTCGAGGTCCAATGAGATGACTCTGGTTTGCCGCTGCCTCTTCTTGCAGGACAACGTTCCAGCTCGCCGCACTCTCAGCGTTGGCCGACAAGGAGATTTTCCATAGGTCGGAATGTCCGGTGCCTTGACCGCTGCAGTGCTGACCCACGATCTGAATGACTTTTCGATCGTGCTCCATAAGCTGCAATCTCGGCATAACGCTGCTATTCGTCGGTCGATACTTAGGGCTCAAAAGGCGCGCTGACCTCTTTGCGGCGGTCAACAGTTGTAAGATCCCCATTGCGCTCATCATCAGCAATCAACCTTCAAGAGCAGTTCCCATCCCGACGCGGGCTAGCTCAGTCCCAGCGGCCGCTTGTTCTCCACGTCGTCATCCCGGACCGGGCGCAGTTTGTGCCAGAGATACAGGCCTCCGGCGACGGCTGCGCCAATGCCAATGCTTATCAGCAGGAACCAGCGGTATGCTGGCATCCAAATCGCCGTTGCGGCTACGACCGCCGCCGCAACTACCAGAGCAGCCGAGCCTCGGATAGGAATCGTCATAAAGACTTGGTAGAGCCTCCGCGCCCAACGGTTGCCTCGGTCCGCTGTGCCATGCGATCAACGTTTCTCCGACAACTTTATTACGTTCGCGAACAACAGTAACCAGTCCATTCTCTCTCGTGTCATGCACGGATTGAACTTCAGGACGTGTCCGCCGATGGAATCAGTAGCAAGTTAGAGGGAGAGCGCGATGGAGAACATGCCGAAATCCAAAATAGAGATGCACACGCTGCTGCTGTGTACCAACGTACCGTTCTCCGGATTACGCGCAGTGTTCTCAACCAGTTACGGGTCACGCTCAAAATGGTCAATAGGTCGGCGGCGGCCCTGGCGATGATCCAGGTCCACGAGTTTGACGTAATCATCGTGGACTGGCGCGAGATCGACAACCTGGCGGAATTTCTGAGCGCGGTACGCCCATTCCAAGCTCAACCAGGATTGCGTGCTAGTAGCGATTGTGCGCGACCTGCTGGATCTGAAGCAGGCGTTCACGCCAGGAGTGCACCTACTGATTCACAAACCAGCGTCGGCCGTCCAGATTGAACGCTGCCTGCGCGCGGCGTACTCCGCAACGGTGGCCCGGCGGCGCAAGCATCACCGGGAGTCGGTGGCACTTCTGGCTTCCGCCAGCTCTCGCACCGAGCCGTTCGGAGAGGCGACGGTGGTCAATCTTAGCGAGGGCGGTGCGAAGCTGCGCACCAGCGTACAGGATTTTGTTGCCGGGGTCTCGCTGAGCGCCGGGGATGACGTGGGTGTGAGGTTCGCCTTACCGGGTACTGAGGAAATGCTCCACGTCGATGCTACGGTGGTGTGGGCGCCCGCAGATACTTGTGGAATTCGGTTTCGTTACATTCCCGAGTCCCACAAGGCTGCACCTGCAGCAATGGCTCACTGGGTGCGTGGAGCGGTCGATTTCGCGGTTGTTGCGAGCGGATCCGGGAAGCCTGCGCGTAGAGAAGCCTTACCTCGGAGGACGCAGAGGAACAGAGAGAAGACAAAAGGCCCGCTTCGGGCCTTTTCATCTCTTGCAACTTTCTTACTGATGGGCCGTGGGACTGTCTGGAGTTGTTGAAGTCAACGGCGGCGCGATGGGCTGCGTGACTTCTTCCCCAATCGACGGGAGAGGCCCTTCGAGCGCGATCTGCAGCACCTGGTCCATGGTGTCGACAAAGTGCACCTTCATCGCCGTGCGCAGATTCTCCGGGACCTCGGCCAGGTCTTTCTCGTTGTCCTTGGGCAAGATCACTTCGAACAAACCAGCACGGTGAGCGGCCAGCAGCTTTTCCTTGAGACCGCCGATCGGCAGAACTTTGCCACGCAGCGTGATCTCACCGGTCATAGCGATATCACGCCTGACGGGAATCTTGCTGAGCGCGCTGGAAATTGCGGTCGCGATCGTAATTCCGGCCGACGGGCCATCTTTCGGGATGGCACCTTCGGGCACGTGCACGTGCAGGTCGAGGTTGCGATAGAAGTCGCGGGTCAGGCCCAGTCGATGCGCGCGCGAGCGAACGTATGACATGGCGGCCTGCGCCGATTCCTGCATGACGTCGCCCAGCTTGCCGGTCAGAGTGAGTTTGCCCTTGCCGTCGACGACCGTAGCTTCGGTGCTCAGGATTGAGCCGCCGACTTCAGTCCAGGCGAGGCCAGTGACCAAGCCAACTTCGGATTTTTCGTGAGCGATCGTGTCGCGGAACTTGATGACGCCCAGAAAGTCGTTAACGTTTGCACCAGCGATCGTAATCGAGTAACTCTCGCCTTCCTTCACGACCTTGCGCGCGACCTTGCGGCACACGTTGCCGATTTCGCGCTCCAGGTTGCGGACTCCGGCTTCGCGTGTGTAAGAGCGGATCAGCGCCGTAATCGCGTCGTCGGTGAACTTGATGTTCTTTTCCGACAGGCCCGCAGCCAGCATCTGCTTCTTGACCAGGAACTGCTTGGCGATTTCCACCTTTTCCTGCTCGGTGTAGCCGTGGAGCCGCAGCACCTCCATGCGGTCCTGCAGCGCCGGAGGAATGGTGTGCATTACGTTCGCCGTAGCTACAAAGAAGACCTGCGACAAGTCGTATTCCACATCGAGGTAATGATCGACGAACATGAAGTTCTGCTCCGGGTCGAGCACTTCGAGCAGCGCCGCGGACGGATCGCCGCGGAAGTCCATCGACATCTTGTCGACTTCGTCGAGCATGAAGACGGGGTTCTTGGTGCCGGCCTTCTTCATCATCTGGATGATCTGACCGGGCAGAGCGCCAATGTAGGTGCGACGGTGCCCGCGGATTTCAGCTTCGTCGCGCACGCCGCCGAGCGACATGCGGACGAACTTGCGTCCAGTAGCCTTGGCGATCGACATTCCCAGAGAAGTCTTGCCGACGCCCGGAGGTCCGACGAAGCAGAGAATCGATCCTTTGGGATTCTTCACCAACTGGCGGACGGCGAGAAATTCCAGGATGCGCTCCTTGATCTTCTCCAGCCCATAATGATCTTCGTTCAGAACTTTCTCGGCGCGGGCGATGTTGCGGATTTCCTTTGAGCGCTTCTTCCACGGTACCGCGAGCAGCCAGTCCAGATAGTTGCGCGAGACCGTCGACTCGGCCGACATTGGCGGCATGGCTTCCAGCTTTTTGAGCTCCTGCAGCGCCTTGTCCTTTACTTCCTTCGGCATGCCGGCGGATTCGATCTTCTTCTTCAGTTCATCGAATTCACTCTTCTCGCCACGGCCCAATTCCTTCTGGATGGCCTTGATCTTTTCATTGAGGTAGTACTCTTTTTGCGCCTTCTCCATCTGGCGCTTCACGCGCGACTGGATGGTGCGATCGACGTTGAGCTTCTCGATTTCGATGTCGAGCACATCGGCGATGCGAGTCAACCGTTCCGCCGGGTCGAAGATTTCCAGCAGTTCCTGCTTCTCTTCAATCGAAAGCTGCAGGTTGGCGGAGATGACGTCGGTCAGCTTCGCTGGATCTTCCATGCGCACGGCCGAAATCATGGTCTCGTAATTGAGAGCCTGACAAAGCTTCACGTACTGCTCGAACAACGACGTGACGCGCTGCATGCTGGCTTCGATGGCCGGATTGGTTTCGGTGGCGAAACGTGCGACGCGCACCGTGGCCTGCATGTAGCCGTCGGTATCGGTGACCTGCAGGATCTTGCCGCGCTCGATGCCTTCCACCAGAACTTTGATGTTACCGTCAGGCAGCTTCAGGCTTTGCACGATATTGACGATGGTGCCGACCTGGTAGATCTCGTTGGACTTGGGTTCGTCGATGGAGGCGTCGTGCTGCGTCGCCAGGAAAATCTTCTTATCCGCTGCCAGTGCTTCTTCCAGAGCGTGTACGCTCGATTCGCGGCCCACCACGAACGGGGTCATCATGAACGGGAAAATGACCACATCCCGAATGGGCATCATGGGCAGCTTTTTCGATTCGTACTTTTCCTTCGATGTAGTCACTGATTCTCCTGGGGCGCCGGCCAAACAAACACTCTACTGGGATTTTACCCTGAGCCTAGGGTCGTGGGAAATGGCATTTACGTTGTAAGGTTCTCAGAATAGCAGGTGTATCAAAAGCAACAACCACGAAGGACACTAAGGTTCACGAAGGAAAATCTCTCATTTCTTCATGTACCTTCGTGTCCCTTGTGGTTAAAAGGTTCTGCAAACTACCCCGCTTTTTCCATCACGGTCGCGAACGAGGCGGTGCGCTTCTCTACCATCTCGCGGGTCACTTCGAATTCCTTTAACTTCTTCTGGCTTGGGAGGTTAAACATCAAGTCGAGCATGAGCTCTTCGAGGATCATGCGCAGCCCGCGGGCACCCACCTTGCGCGCCATTGCCTGCCGGGCGATCGCCCGCAACGCCTCATCGGCGAACTTTAGGCGAACATTCTCGAACTCAAACAGCCGCTGGTACTGCTTGACGATGGCATTTTTGGGCCTCGTCAGGATCTCGATCAGCGCATATTCATCCAAGTCTTCCAGCATGCCCACTACGGGCAGGCGGCCCACGAATTCAGGGATGAGGCCGAACTTGATAAGGTCTTCCGGCTGAACTTCCTGCAAGAGTTCCTGAGACTTCTTCTTGGAGGTGAACGCATCTTCTTTTTCGGCGTCCTCGCCGCTGCGGAAGCCGAGCGATTTCTTGCCAATCCTGCGAGAGATGATCTTGTCGAGTCCGACAAAAGCCCCGCCGCAGATGAAAAGAATGTTTGTCGTGTCGACCGGCGTGAATTCCTGGTGCGGATGCTTGCGCCCGCCCTGCGGAGGAACGTTGGCGATCGTCCCTTCCAGAATCTTCAGCAGAGCCTGCTGCACGCCCTCGCCGGAAACGTCGCGGGTGATCGAGGGATTCTCGTCCTTGCGGCCGATCTTGTCGACCTCATCGATATAGATGATGCCGGTCTGCGTGCGGCTCACATCGCCGTCGGCAGCCTGTAGCAGCTTCAGGATGATGTTCTCGACGTCTTCGCCGACGTAACCAGCCTCAGTCAGAGTCGTGGCGTCGACAATCGCGAACGGCACATCGAGCATGCGGGCCAGCGTCTGGGCGAGCAGAGTCTTGCCGGTGCCCGTCGGGCCGATCAGCATGATGTTCGACTTCGAGAGCTCAATCCCATCGCCGGCCTTCTGGCGATTCATAAAGATGCGCTTGTAGTGGTTATAGACCGCGACCGCCAGCTTCTTCTTGGTTTGCTCCTGCCCGATGACGTATTCATCCAGAAATGTTTTCACTTCCTGGGGCTTGGGCAGTTGATTGGGCGTGGTACTGGGAGGGGTAGCGGTGCGGTCGTCTTCGAGGATGGAATTGCAGACCGCAACACACTCGTCGCAGATATAGGCACGGGGATAATCGCTGGGCGAGGAGATCAGTTTAGCTACAGCGTCCTGCGATTTATGGCAGAACGAACAGCGTAGTATCTCTTCGGTTCCCGACTTATTTTTCACTCGGCTTTACTCCTTTAATCAGGGGTCAGGGACTAGGGGTTAGAAATCCACTCTTCGTCCCATCTTGTGCCCCCGCCGCTGACCCCTGACCGCTGATCCCTACAAGCGAAGGCCGATCATACCGCTTTTGCCGTCTTATAGATGATATCGTCGATGATTCCGTATTCCTTAGCCTGTTGCGCGTTCATAATGAAGTCGCGCTCTACATCTTTTTCTACCTTGTCGAGCTTTTGGCCGCTGTGCTTGGAAAGCAACTGGTTTGTGATCTCACGCATACGAAGAATCTCGCGCGCATGGATATCAATATCAGTAGCTTGGCCCGACAAGCCGCCCATGGACGGCTGATGTATTAGAATCCGCGAATTCGGAAGTGCCAATCTCTTTTTGGGTTCGCCTGATGCCAAAAGTAACGCGGCCATAGATGCCGCCTGGCCAACACACAGTGTCATTACATCGTTTTTCACGTATTGCATGGTGTCGTAAATCGCCATGCCGGCCGTGATCGAGCCGCCCGGAGAGTTGATGTACAGCTGTATGTCTTTCTCCGGATCTTCCTGAGCCAGAAACAACATCTGGGCGATCACCAGGTTGGCGATGTTGTCGTCAATCGGCGTGCCAATGAAGATGATGTTGTCGCGGAGCAGCCGGGAATAGATGTCGTAGGCGCGTTCGCCTCGCCCGGTCTGCTCGATGACCATCGGAACCAGCATCATGTGAGGATCGTTCGGTTTCACGTTCACCTGCCACACTCCGCCCCAACCTATCGTCTTGCTGGAATGGGGAGGATTCGATAAGGCCTGCGTCTTGGGACTACGCAGACTGATGATACAGAAATTCGAGGGTCTTTTCGCTGCGGATTCTGTTCCGGATTCTATCGAGGCCCCCATCCTGTGTCAAACGAGTGCGGATCGCTTCCGGAGTCTGTTTCGACTGATGCGCCAGCGCTTCGAGTTCGTGATTCACCTCGTCATCACCGACGTCAATTTTTTCCATCTCCGCAATGCGTTCCAGTAACAACGACGACTTCACATCCTGCACCGCCTGATCTCTTTGCCCCGCGCGCAGCCGCGGCAGGTCCATCTTCTTCATGTCTTCCATCTTCATGCCCTGGGCTGCGAGGGCGCGAAGACCGCGTTCGAGACGGAGATCGATCTGCCGGTCGACCAGCGACTCGGGAACTTCGAAGTCGTTGCGCTTCACGAGTTCGGCAACCAGCTTGTCTTTAGCTTCGCGCTCGGCAGTGTGTTTGCGCTCGGCGATCATGTTCTCGCGAATCTGTTTGCGCACCTGGTCGAGCTCAGTGAAGTCGCCAAGCTCTTTCGCGAAGTCATCATTCAGCTCGGGCAAGCTCTTCTGCTTCACCGCCTGAACCTTCACGGTATAGACGAACGTCTTTCCCGCAAGGCGCTTGTCATTGGTGTCTTCGGGATATATGACTTCAAACTCGCGGGTCTCTCCGGCATTGGCGCCGCGCAGGTTCGCCGAAAACTCGGGCACGGTATTCTTGCCGCCGATTTCGATCAGCACTTCATCCATGTGGACGGGCTGAGTCTTGTCGCCCGCGTCTTTGGGACGCCCGTTCATGGAAGCCTGGGCAAAGTCGCCCTCGCCGAGCGGGCTGCCCTCAATCGTGGTGAACGTCGCGTGCTGCTCGCGGACGTTGTTCAGCGCGTCTGCAACTTCCTCGTCCTTGACCTCAATCTGCGGATGGTCGGCGCGCAGCTCCTTGTAGCCCTCGACCTTGATCTCGGGCATGATTTCGAAACTCGCCTTGAAGCGCAGCGGTTCGCCATCATGAATGTGCAGGTCGGTGACGCGCGGCTGCGACACGGGAACCATGCCAAGCTTCTCGGCTTCTTTGCGGAAATAGCGCGGTACGAGCGCCTCGACGACATCGCTCTTCAGGTCTTCTTTGAAGCGCTGCCGGATGATTGAGGCCGGCACATGCCCTGCGCGAAACCCCGGCAGGCGCGCCACCTTCTGATACTTCGCGATCAGAGTTTCGGTTTCGCGGGTAACTTCTTCGGCAGGGATTTCGACCGAAATCTCGCGTTTCACGCCGTCTTGCTTGGTTTCGGTAATTTCAGTAGGACTCACAATTTCCTTCTCGGCGCGCGCTACGCCTGAAATCTGCAGGCCCGGAACCGCGCTCTCTTGCGGTCCGTTCGCGCCCACACTGGGCGCATTTACACGCCGTTAATCTTGAGTGTAAAGAGACAGGGGGAAGGCGTCAAACGGAGAGGGGGGAGAGATATACAGGGCGGGAAAATTCCTACACCCACCCTCCACCAAGGAACTGGGTTTTGACTTTGGCCGGGCCTGCCCGCCCGCGCGTGGGACTCGTGCGCGGTTGAGCGCGAGCGCTGGGAGCGAGCGAGGGAGCGGGGGAGAGCGCGAGGGAGAGAACAAGCGAGACGAAGGGAAGGAACGCCTAGACACGCATAGCGGGAGACAATACTCCATTTCTCTGCTCGACCCGAAGGGACGCACGAAGAAGATCGAAGTCAAATGCTACGGAAACATACTTGGTTCGTATCGGGAACATCCGGAAGCCAAGTTTCTTGGGTCGGACGGGGAACCATGTGACAAGCTGACGCGCGGGTTGTTAAGACGGAGCGAGATTGTCGCGAGTCAACATCGCTACGTTGGGAAAGAAACGTCTCGGAGATGGGAACAGGGGGACGATCCGAGTTTGGTGGACTTTCACTGTGCAGAGTACAGCGACGGCAAAACTATCGCTGAACAGGAATTAAGAGAACGAATTCTGGAATTTGGCGTCCGCAAGACAGCCCGCGCCACGAAAGCAGACAGTAAGAACGTCATGCTGATCTGCCGGGGTGAGCGTGTGAAGCCGAGAACCCTTGCAAAAGTTCGTGACTTCTTCAGTAAACGGGAGGACTGAAGACATGCCTTACAAAGATCCAGAGCGTAAACGCCAGGTGGGAATATGAACATCGAGAGGAACGAAATACGCGGCGAAGAAAAGCTGTGCCTGTCAGTGCCATTGATCTTTTGCCTAATTCTATGGCAGTTCAGTCGGCAGGAACTGGCGTGAACCTGGCTTTAGGCGTATTGGCGGGAGTCTCACTCCTCCTGATCCTTCTGTTTGCTAGATTGCGTTCGCGTGACTTTCCGAAAACGAGCGAAGGCGTGCAGCCGGGGTTTTGAGT
This sequence comes from uncultured Acidobacteriota bacterium, assembly GCA_963836945.1. Classification (GTDB taxonomy): domain Bacteria; phylum Acidobacteriota; class Terriglobia; order Terriglobales; family Acidobacteriaceae; genus Sulfotelmatobacter. Next base: position 553,481 of record CAWILL010000004.1, on the reverse strand, counting down.
GTCGAGATGTTACGCCAACCAATGTTTGCTCAGACTAAGCGGCGGTGGGCGGAGATTTTGGAGCCAATCTGTGCGTGCGGACGATTGCTCCCGCTGCAACAATCACGCAGAGATCGACCAAGTAACCGGTTAAGCTCCATAAAAGTGGATCGATGCCGTACCTCACGGCCCCATACGTGGAACCAACGACCGCCGAGGCTGCGAAAATGAAAGCGACTGTCGCTGTTGTGACCATTTCTCTTTCCCGCGCTACGAGAGCGACGATCAAGCCAATCAACAGAAATCTGATGAGGCGCTCGACATTGAAGAACAGATAGAGGGCAAAGTGATGATGTTCGAAGAACACTCCGTATCTGTGAACAACTGGAAATGTCACATGCCCTGCTAAGAAACCGACAAGAAAACGCAGCAAAAGCCCTCCCACGACAGCGATAACTATCATCCATGGGGCAGTGCGAAAGGCAAAGCCTGCAAGACGTGGGATGGTCTTCATCGTTTGCCGCCAATACCACCTTCGCGCCACGGGCACTCCCGCTTTGGACGCTAAGACTGAGAATTCTTCGAGCAGATCACCCAGGATTGATTCTGCATCTTCGGCGAGAGCAAAGAGACTAATCAGCCAAACCGCTATGCGCGGGGGCTGAACCAAATCTGATTGAGATGTCATGCGGACCTCCTGATGAGACCGAGTCCTTCCGTCATGCTCCGAAGTGCACGAATTGTGCGATTCACAGCCTTTACTCCATCGGCTGTGACACGGAAAAAGCGCTTGGAACGTCCGCCGCGTTCGGGCGTAGGGTCGCCTCGATGGGACGTGACGTATCCTTTCCTTTCAAGCCGATCCAGCGTCGCATACACCGCCCCAATCGATGCCTCACGGTCGGTGCGGAGTTCGATCTCCTGACGCACGGTAACTCCGTAGGCGCAATCTTCCAGTCGCAAGAGCGCCAGTAAAACGATGTGTTCGAATTCGCCGAGGTAGTCGCGGTCTTTCATTAGTTATACAAAATAGAACAAACATAGGTGAAATGCAATTAAAAAATGCTCCCGCCTTCGAAAAAGCGTGCGGACCACAGAATTCCCCAGGATTCTTCGGAGGAATGTAACTAACGGTTGGCGTTAACGAAACTCTTCCCAGCAGGTCAATGAGAGTAATGGGGTTTTCACTGTTTCGGCTCCATGACCGCAGTTCCGGCGTTTGCGACAGCACTCGCTTTGTTCTCCGTCTGTCGTCGCTTCGCCCACATTACCAATCCCGTCAGCAGTTGAAGCGGCATGATTAGACTGGCCAGCGATAACACTATCTTGCTTGGAATGCCCAGAATATCCCCGGTGTGCAATGCGCGGTTTAGGTTTACAAGCCGATAACCAGCAGGAGCACTGCGCGAGTCGATCACGCTCAAGATCCTTCCGCTATATGGATCAATCATGATTCTCGTACGTCCTCCCGGTGTCCTGTCCTCGGGGTAGTGCAGCAGGATTTGATACGGTTGATTGCCTTGTGGCACCAGGATCAAGTACGGGGTCGCTTCCGGTACCGTTGCCCGTGCCGTTGCCAGGGCCCGATCGGGGCTGATTGGGATCTGTCCGGGCGCAGGAGCTACCTGCACTCTGGGCCAAAGAGGCGGCTGTGAATGGCTGATTCGATACAGAAACGGCGTTGTTTGCGCCTCGAAAGAGATTACCAGTCCGGTTGCGACCAATAGCAATGCAAATACGAGCGAGACGATGCCTAAGCTATTGTGCAGATCGAACCAGAATTTCGCTGTCCTGGCGCTGCCACCAATTCCGAAGCGTTTGCCTGGCCACCATAAGTACACGCCGGAAATCAGCAAGAAGAGAGCCGCCAGAGCTGACCATCTCACCGTCATTTCGCCGAATTCCCGACCTTTATCTAACAGACCCAACCGAATGTGAAGTTGGTGCACGAAACCGAGGAAGTCCATTCCCCGGTCGACGGTGCCCAGCACCTGCCCAGAGTACTGGTCAACGTACACGAGTTGCCCCTCGCTCATTACTGCGTAAGGAAGATCAGGCCGGTCAGGAAGGAAGTATCCGTGAATATCCCGGTTGGGCGATGCTCTGCGGAGGGTATTGCCGATTTCCTCCAACGTTAGAGGTGCCCCATGGGGTATTACATGGGCGATACTCCAATGCTGAAGCCGACTCAACTCAGTCTCGAAAGCCATGATGCTTCCCGTCAGCCCCAGTGTGGCGATGAATATGCCTCCAACCAAGGCGACAATGAGGTGAAGTCGGAGAACGACTTTACGCATAGGGGCATTCCTTTCGGCCACACGAACTCGGATTGACGTGTGTCTGCGTCCATCAGTTCAACCTGACGGCCACTGTCTGAGCCGCGTAATGGCAGTCAACAAACCTCGGGCACAGGTTTTCCCGACGCTCCAGCCCCGCAGAAGTGGATTGAACTCTGTGGACGTGAGGAACCACAACGCGCCTGCGGTTCCGAGGAAATACGGAAGACGGACAGCGATCGGCCAGATTCTGTAGTCTCCGATAACTCCGAGCAGTGTCAGTGTCTGCATCGTCTGCCAGTTCGGGCCGTGGATGAGTTGAGGATGGGCGAAACGTATGAATATGCCCACCAGAGCGTAAACGACCACACCCCACAGAATTCCTAGCCCAAGTCGGGGCAAATGCAGTTTTCCGAAAGCGAGACGAAAGAACATGACATAGGCCAGAGCCCCAAGCGAGATAAAAAGTATGTTTTCCACCTGCCCCAAAACGAAGAAGCAGACGATGCGCCATGGCCAAGGAGGAATGTACCAGAGAAAACTGGTGTGCCAGAGCAGATTGCGCGATCGGAACTCAAAGAGCATCAAGGAAGGAGAAACGACCGACCATGCGGCTGCAAAAAGCAGACAGGTTCGGTGTTGCCAAGTACTCTGGCCCCATTCAATAGTTAGTGCAGCGATGATCTGACGCCAATACCAACCTTCAGAGCGGCCGCTCCGAAATTCCTCAAGAAGGTCGCCAGCGAGCGCCTCATCACAGCCGGACGGCCTCAGGTGCTCGAAAATCCAAGTCGCGACAGGAGGAGGGCTCCGATGGTTCATTTCGACCCCCTTACGTTTGAGATGGGTAGTCTGGAATCACTTGCCAAAGCTTCGTCAACACGCGCCGCGTTTCCCTGACCTGGCAGATGCCCTTTCGGGTAATACGAAAGTAGCGCTTAGCCTTTCCGCCGCGTTCCGCTGTGGGATCGCCGAGACTCGAAGTTATCAAGCCTTTTGCTTCAAGACGTTCGAGTGCGGCATACACGCTGCCGACAGAAACCCTTCGCCTGCGATGCAATTCGAGCTCACGTGAGATCGGCACCCCATAGGCCTTCTCGCCGAGATGAATGACAGCAAGAAGAAGCATCAGCTCGAACTCTCCCAGGTAGCTTCGCCTGTTCATTATTTCTATAATAGCGAAGAAATGGAGCGCGTCAACCTGCAACTCCCACATGGAACGGAGCCCCACGCGCGGGCGGGCCCCGGTCAGAATCAAAGTCAATCCCGTTCAGTTCCGTGGTGGAGGGGGTGTAGGAATTTTCCCGCCCTGTATATCTCTCCCCGTCAAACGGAGAGGGGGGTGGAAGAAAGGAACGGCAAAACTGCCACACCCCCGCCCGATCCGTTGGGGCGACGCTGCGATGCTGAAGATGAGATTGAATTTCGCGCAAGCTTGCCTCTGCAAGCAGTGCTATATTTTTGGCAAGTCAGCGACATCGCTCCTTTGGCCATCCTCCTGCGACGAGGTGGGGATTAATGCAGACTTTATTGCGAGATCTACGCTACTCCGTGCGCCAACTGCGTAAGTCTCCGGGGTTCACAGTTGCCGCGGTCTTGACCCTGGCGCTGGGCGTAGGGGCCACCACGGCCATTTTCAGTTGCGTTTATGGGCTGCTCCTGAAATCGCTTCCCTTCGAGGATGCGAGCAGCATTGTCGCCTTGTCTGAGACTAACCCCCAGGTTCAGAACGGCATCGAGGCTACCTACCCGGATTATGAGGATTGGAAGTCGCAGCAGAGCAGCTTCTCACAAATCGCCGCATATTCCACGATCAACCCAGATACGGTTTCGCTCGTGATGTATGGACATTCCGAGCAGGTACATCGCGTGATCGTGTCCGGCAATTTCTTCTCACTACTGGGGATCTCTCCTCTGATCGGCCGACTGATCAACGAACAGGATGACACTCCAGCAAACGATCATGTTGCCGTATTGAGCGCTTCTGCATGGGATCGCTACTTTGGCAGAGATCCGGGCGTCCTGGGACGCAACGTCGAACTGAACGGAGCCGACTATACCGTCGTTGGTGTGTTGCCGCCAGGCGCCGCTTATCCAACGGGGGGCGAGGTTTGGCTACCGCTGTCGCTGTTGGATCATGACACTCGCGTCTCTCGCATATGGCACTCCTTGAATGTCCTGGGCCGGCTACGTCCAGGCACCGGTTTGACAAGTGCCAACTCTGACATGCAGATGGTTGCTGTGCGGCTCGCTGCCGAATATCCTGCGACGAACCGCAACTGGAGTGTGCTTCTCAAGCCGCTGCGCGAACAACTCGTGGGGACGTTGCGGCCAGCCATTATCAGCCTTCTGGGCGCGGTCGTGTTGGTACTGCTGATTGCGTGTGCCAATGTCGCCAATCTTCTGATGGTAAGAGCCACAGCGAAGCGGCGTGAAGTTGCGGTTCGTCAGGCGCTCGGCGCGGACCGCATCCGACTTTTTTCTGAGTTTCTCGCTCAAACGCTGGTACTTTGTCTACTGGGAGGTGCGCTGGGAATCCTGCTCGCGGCCGGAGCTGTTCCCTTGTTGCGTCTCGCTCTTGCTCACGCTGCCGGTCTTGACCGGTCGATGATTGAGTCCATCAGCCTCAGCATTCCTGTGCTGTTGTTCACATTCGGGGTATGCACGCTCACCGCAGTTCTGTTTGGCCTGCTGCCGGTCATAAAGAATCCAGCGAGTCTTACGGAGACGCTGCGCCCGGGAGATCGCAGCAGTACCGGCGGACGTGGCCGAGCGCGAGCACGAGGAATGCTGGTTGCAGCGGAAATCGCTATTGCGGTTGTGGTGCTGTTTCTCAGCACATTGGTCATTCGAAGCTTTCAAAAGCTGCTTGCCGTTGATCCCGGGTTCCGCACAGACCATCTTCTCAGTGTCGAAATCACCCTTCCTGAACCGCGGTATGGCGACGACAGTCCCACGACCAACCACTTCTTCGAGCATCTTCTCGATAATATCGTGCAATCGCCCGGAATTCTATCCGCCGGCACTACAAGCGTTCTTCCGCTCAAGCCTTCTGAGGTGATGACGCGATTCCTGGTCGAAGGCGCGGCGCCCTTGGCTCCCGGAACGTTTCCTGTGGCGCAAATTCGCTATGTCAGCCCCAGTTTTTTCCAGACGTTGGGCCTTCGGTTGGAAGAAGGCAGGATATTCGAGCAAAAGGACATTGAGAACAAATCCAATTCCTTCGTCGTGAATAATGCTTTCGCTCGGCGATTTCTGTCAGCAAGGAATCCTATAGGCGCCAACATCCTGCTCGGAGTACTTACCGCTCACCCGGACAGGATTCCAGTGATTGGAGTCGTCGCCAACGCCCACGACCTCGGAGTCGATACCGAAGCGCAACCGGAAATCTATCTTCCCGGCTTCGGACTCCATGAAGTGCTGCTCGTGCGCTCTGCCATCGATCCGCAAAATACGGTGCCGATTGTCAGAAAAGCAGTCCATGCGCTGGATCCGGCTCAGCCCATTTACCGGTCGCAGACGGTCGATGCGTTGCTATCCGACACGCTGGCACGGCAACAGATGACTGCCAGGCTGCTTGGCATATTTTCAATCGTGGCATTGGCGCTCGCTGGTATTGGAATCTACGGAGTCCTCTCGTACTCTGTCGCACAACGCACACGGGAAATTGGCGTGAGGATGGCAGTGGGCGCAAACCGTACTGATGTTCTGCATCTTGTGTTGAGCCAGGCGGGGAGCTTCACCGCAATTGGAATTGTTGTTGGGCTTGCTGCTGGACTCGCCGGTGCGCGCTTGATAAGCGGGTTACTCTTTAACACGAGCACGGTCGATCCACTATCGGTGTGGATCGCTATCGGCGCACTGGTTTTGGCTGCTGCACTGGCGGTGATCATACCGGCAACTCGGGCAGCATCGGTAAATCCTAATGAAGCTCTTCGAGCCGAGTAAGAATTCGTTCAACGGTCCGGTGGCGCCGGCCAGAATAACTGAAGGACCATTTCCGAATCTTCAGTATCGAGTCAGCTTAACTATCTTATCCAACATCTTGCGACGAACGTGCTCGCCCTTCAAGATTCTATTAATCGTGTGATGGCTCACCCTTGTCTCGCGTTCTAGTTTGCGAATTCCTGTATTGAGAATCCGTTGCTTGATTTCGTCGCTCGCGACCACCTGTTTCGAGCCTTCGTACTCGACCGTCTTGAATTCAACGAGACTTAGGTCTTCGCCTTGTTCCCATCTCCGGTCGGTTTCCTTGCCCACCTATCGACGTGAAGCAGCTACTACGGAGCATCGTTGCAACAATCCTCGCGTTTCGCACGTGCAAGAACTTCCATGAGGTGTAGTGTGAAGCCAGTTACTTGCCGCATACCCATAGTCCACTTCCGTCCCAGTAGATCAGTTTCAGACGATTCCGCCGCGCATTACAAAACAAGAAAATATGCCCACCGAGCGGCTCGCACTGCAATCGATCGCGCACCAATCCGTATAAACCCTCAAATCCTTTTCGCATGTCGGTTGCCCCCGGCGCCAGGTAGATGCGGGTCGCCCGCCCTATCCCAAACACCCTACATCCTCTCCAACACTTGCACCAGGCGCTGCAAGCTGGCTGCATCAAAGCCCGCTTCCACTACAATCCGTTGCCCACTCGCCAGCATCACGCTGAGACCACAACCGCCACACGCCTTCGCACCACCCTGCTTGACTGCCAACTCCACCGCCACCAGTCCACGGTTGTTCGCCTCGCTTGAGGCACGCCCCCGGCTCAGATAACGACCGAGTGTACTCAGTGTCAGACCTTGGCGTCGGCAAAACTCCTTCTGTGTCAGCTCGCCGCTCTTGAACTCGCTAACGATTTGCTGGATCTCGGTAGACGTACGCCGGCGTCTCCTCCGCCTTACCTCTTGTTCTTCGCTCATGAAACTACTTCACCACGGAACCGCCGTGCTGACTAGAATGCGGTTGCTGTGACGCTTACTTTCGAATGCCTTCAGTTCGCAAGCGGCTTTGAGGGACAAGGGCTTGCCGAACTCCGCACCGACCAAAGTCCGCAGATCAAGGAATCTGGACTTGTAGATATCCGTGCGGACTGCCTTGCCATCTTTGGGTATCTGACGGTGATCAGAGGATGATCTGCCCTGAAATGACGCACCTCGCTTTGAAGAAACGCGTGCCATGGCTGTAGTTAGACTGCAAAGTGGAAACCTGTGGACACATGATTTTGGATGTAGACTATTGCAACGAATCGAGAGTTTCGCATGTTACTCGATCTTCGCTATGCCCTGCGAAAGCTTCGCGAGAGTCCAGGCTTTGCCGCCATCGCGATCCTCACCCTTGCACTGGGCATTGGGGCGTCAACTGCGATATTCGCGGTTCTTGATGCTGTCCTGTTGGAACCCTTGCCCTTTGCGCAGCCGGATCGCCTGGTGGCTGTTGTCTCCCAGCCCGACCGTGTTCTCGCTATTCCGACGATGCAGGACTATCAGTCCCGTTCAACTACATTCAGCAGTCTCGCCGCGTATCGAGAATGGTCGCCTGCACAGAATCCAACGGGTGGCCCACCCGCAAGTCTCATTCTCGCGGTAACGCAAGGTTTCTTCTCCACCTTAGGAACTCGATTTGCGCTGGGGACTCCTTGGCCCATTACGGGGAATGAGCAAGATTGCGCTTCGCAGGTGATTGTTAGTTCTGCTTATGGGAAGCGATTGGGTGCCAGTCCCACGCTTGGAAGAAGGATGCTAAACCTGGACGGAAGGGACTATGAGATCTCAGGGGTTCTCGCAGCAGATCAGACAATTGAAGGCTCGTATTCGTTGAATCGTCCTGAGGTTTTTGTTCAAGTCGGCTGCGACACCCAGGAACGTCCGAATTCACGAGGCGATATGAGTTTTGAAGTGATCGGACGACTGCGACCCGGAGCCACGGTAGCGCAAGCAAACGCTGATCTGGCGCGCGTGGATCGGACACTGCGAAAGGATTACCCCAACTACTACAGCGATTATCGATCAGCTTTTTCGAAGCCTCCTTTGGTTTTTCCCTACATTGAACTGCTCGTTGGTGCAGAAACGAGACCCGCGCTACTCATGACTTTTGGCGCGTGCGGGTTGTTGCTGGTGATCGCCTGCAGCAATCTGGCCAGCTTGTTGCTGGCACGTAACACTCGCCGCCGAAGCGAGTTCGCTACGAGAGCAACACTCGGAGCCAGCCTCAGCCAACTATTGAGGCAGCTAACGGTGGAAAGCGCCTTATTAGTCGGCGTTGGCGCGGCAGGCGGCATTGGAGTGACGCTCATTATTCTGCACGTGCTCAAGAATTCGGATGTACTTCAGCTCCCCCGGCTTGCTCACGCCTCTCTGCGGTCAATGGTCGTGCTCTTCGTTATCGCAGCCTGCGGCAGCATCACTTTTTTCCTCACTCTGCTGCCAGCTTGGAGAACGCTGCGACCTGGACTGGTCTACGATTTACAAGGTGTGGGTCGAACTTCTGCCGGACATAATCTGCGAGTAGTCCGGCGATCTCTTGTTGTTGCCCAACTCACTTTGACTGTGGTGTTAGTCGCCTGTGCGGGATGGCTGATCGGCGGTGTTTATCTTCTATTGCATCAACCGCTGGGTTTCGTGCCGGATCATCTATTGATGCTGCGTGCCGAAGTCGGTTCCAACCATCTTACGAAAGCGGAGGCTCAGGGAGCTGAAGAGAAGTTGAGCGAGGTAGCGGCCAGTTTGCGGCAACTGCCAGGTGTTGTCTCAGTGGCTCGAACGGACCATCCACCGTTGGGACACTCGGTTAACCGATATGACTTCTGTTCCGATCTACACCCGGAACAGTGCAAACAACAGGTCAACATCAATCCAAATTCCTACGCCATCAGCCCCGGCTATTTTTCCACCATCGGGCAGACGCTATTGGAAGGCCGGGACTTTAATGACGCGGACGATGGCCGCAACCATGTCGCGATCGTCAACGAAGCTTTGGCGGAGAGAGAGTGGCCAGGACAGACCGCTCTCGGACATCGCGTTCACAGTGGCGAAATCCGCACTCCAGTTGGGCAAAGCTGGGCAAGCATCGTGGGTGTGGTGGGAAATGTTCGTAATTACGATCTAGTCTCGACACCCGGACCGGATCTTTACATTCCGCGAGCAGAGAACCCAAGCGGCCTAGCCAGATTCGTGATCAAGGTGAGTGGCGACCCTGCGCTGCTTAAGAACTCAGCAAGAAAGAAGCTCAAAGTTCAGTTTCCGGAAGCTGATATCTCCGATTTCGAGACTATGTCTGAAGAAATCTCAAACGAGGTCTCTGAACGTGTGTTCTTGATGCAGGTGCTAATTTCATTCGGCGCGCTGGCGTTGTTCCTTTCAATACTTGGAACGTATGGCTTGCTCGCTTACGAGGTCTCACTCCGTGTAAAAGAGATCGGAATACGGTTGGCTCTTGGTTCCTCGCGCGAGAAGATCGTAAAGCTATTTGTTTATGAGCATGGTCGATGGCTGCTCGCAGGCACCTTACTGGGGCTGGCTTGTGCTATCGCCACAGGCTACGCGTTTCGTTCGAGATTTTACGGAGTGCATTCCACATCTACCTCGGTCTTAGTCGGCTCAGCCTTGCTACTATTGCTGCCAGCACTGCTAGCAATTGCTATACCAGCGCGCCTCGCTTCGCTACAGGACCCAGCTGACACTCTCCGACGGGAGTGAGATCTGCTTGACGAGTTTGGCTAAGGTTCTGCGGCGAACGCTCTCTCCTTTCAAGATTTTGTCAATGGTGTGATGGCTTGCCCTAGTCTCGCGCTCTAGTTTACGAATTCCTGTCTTGAGAATTTGTTCTTTGATTTCGCTGCTTGCCACGACCTGTTTCGAGCCCTGGTACTCGACCGCCTTGAATTCAACGAGACTCAAGTCTTCGCCTTGCTCCCATCTTCGGTCTGTTTCCTTTCCCACGTATCGACGCGAAGCTGCAACTAGGGACAATCGCTGCAACAATCCGCGTGTTTCACAGGTGCAACAACTTCCATCGGGAGCTAGAGATTTGGCTTCAGGATGTTTTGTGTAAAGGTAAAGCACGTGTCCATACATTCGCGGAATTACCTTGTCGAGTTTGGGCTTTTGCTTTAGTGGTAAATGGTAAGTTTCACCGTCGAAGATGTTCACGCATTCTGAGTTGAGCCAATCGCTTCTGTTTGATGTGTAAGAAGTGACAAGCGTTAAATGACTGCCGTCCACATTCGCTGGAAGTCCTCCCATGCTGTCAACTTGTGGAATCAAGAGAAAACTAAAGGGACGAGGCTCAAGTCGCTGCAAGATGTTCGGTGTACTGATGACGATTGGCATCATGGCAGGAATATCCAGCCATGTTGGCGGAGCGCATTCTAGGCCCAGTTCACAGCGCAAGAGCCAATCCCATGCTTCCGCTATCCAGTTGCCTTCTTCGCCTTCTTTCTCTTCTTTTGGTGCAGCAAGATACCCGAGTGTCCCATAATTCCCCTAAAGGTGATTTCAAGACTGGTTGTCTTCTCAGCGCTTTTCTTCGCAGCATCTCCGTAAACGCGGGATGGGGCCGTTGGGTCGAGGTGTGGTCTTGGTCGAAAACAAGTTCAGCAGCTATGAACGATTTCGGCGGTTTCTTCTGTTCCTTTGTCACCTCGTTTACTTTTTGGAAGTCTAGGCGGGACGGTGGACAGCCACGGGTCGCATATACAGCTAGTGACACGACTTCAGTTTCCTTAGAAACTCTTCGCGGGTGGCCGACGCAAGCCGTCTTTTGGCTTGAGTGGGAATGAAACGCGCGCTGTGCGGTGCAGTCTCGTCAAACACGTCCTGCGGAAATCCTAGTTCTAGAATCGTCACTCGCGTTCAAAGTAAAAACGACGGTGCCCGGGGAATATCCTCGAGCACCGCGAAAAGGTGGAGCAAGCGTTAGCAGATCGCCGCGGCGTGGAACGCCTGGTTGATGAGACCGCCGCCGAAGAAGAGCAGGTTCCGGACCTGGATTCCGCTGCTGTTGGAAACCGGGCCGGCCGTGATCTCAACCGTGGCCGGGCTGAAGGGAACGCTCTTGTCGACCGAGCCGCGCGTGCCAATCATCGTGCAGGCGGCCAGGCTCTGGTTTGTGACAAAGACGTAGTTGCCGGTTGAGAGGTCGAAAGAGCTGGTCAAGCCGGCGCCGCGCTGGGCCAAGCCGTTGGCCATGACGACCAGGGGCTTGGTGCTTTTAGCATTGGGGCAGACGACCGCCAGATGGAACGGGATCCCATCTGAGAGGCCGCCGCCCAGGTTCTTGGTCTCGATGTAGACGGCGTTGGCGGCGGGGCCGCTACCTGTGTAGACGCCGTTCGGATTGAAGACGAGGGCGTTGCCAGGGTCACCGACGGTGGCGAGGTAGGCGCATCCCCCGACTGTGGCGGTGAAGGTGACATCGTATCGGCCGACGCCCAAGTGGGTCAGCGTTGCACCAACCGATGAGCGGACCAGGTTGGCGGTGTAGCCGACGACGGCGAAATCCCAACCCGTGAGGTTGCAGGCGACGGCGAGGTCAAAGGGCCCGTCCATCAGGCCGCCGCCTTGGTTCTTGACCTCCACGTATACGCCGCTGGTGCTCAGGTGGCCGCCGGCGGTGAAGCTCTGGATGGCCTGCGAGAAGGCGTGGTGCGTGGTCGAGACGTAGGCGCAGCTGCTCACGACTGAGGTGAAGGTCACCTCGTACTGCCCGGTGCCGATGGTGTGGGTGACGGAGGAGACGCCGTTGCCGTTCACCAACGTGCCGTTCGCCGCGACCGTGGCAAATAAGTTCGGGGAGGCCGCCGAGGCGGTCGGCGGCACCAGCGCCGCGGCTACCGCGAGCGCCATCCCGAACGAGAGAGCCCGAATCGTAAGAGTCTTCATAGTGATCCCCCCTTCAAAGGAATCGAGATTTTGAGTTATTGGTGTTTCCCCGAATCGGGATTTACTTTCCTGGGGCCCTGGGTGGTAACCACTCGTTGCGAAAACAACAAGCATTTCTCTAACCAATTCAAAGTGTGGGTTCGCCTTCTACATGGAAACGGCGGTGGCAAAGACCTTGCCGCTGCTTATCGCAAAAACTGCGGCCTCGACGTACGGGTTTTGTGCTGGGCGGGACTATCCGTTTCGATAGCAGAGAGAAAAAACGGATAGCCAGTCGCTCGTGAACAGGCTGGACCTAAGAAATATGGGAAGAAACATGGGGACAGACGAACGTTCACCGGTTCTTCGGAGACGTAGCGACGCGAGAAGAGGGTCTTCCTCAGGTTTCTTCGTGGTCAGTTCATTTCACCTTCGAGAGCAGAATCAGGTCTCCTTTGGGAATGGGCACCGTGGTTGTGTATCCGACCACTTGCGAACTTTTTCGTGGCATATCCCGCGTAAGTCTGCTGACCGGCATGCCGATGATCGTGATGTCCTTATCCGTAATCTTCCGTCCCGCGCCGAGGTCAGTTGCGGCAACCACGACATCGATTCGCTCATCCGTTTTGAGCAGAACGCAGGCGGTGGAGTTAAATGCCAATACCAACGTCAAAAGCATTCGTGACCACTTCATGACAGACTCCCTTTTAAGGCCACGTTGTATTGGGTATATAAATGCAATCCCTTCGGTTTCCAGAGTGCAATTTCGCGGGCCACTGTTAGGGATGACCAGACCCAGCTTGCTCCCATTTGCACCAAGGAGACGCTCAATGCCTAAGATTACTGTTACGCTCGTCGATCACACCAATTCTCCGCAACTCATGCCACTGATCAAGAAGCATCTGGCCGATATCTTCAGCGATCTGTTGACGTCGTCCGCTGAGACACCGGTGGTGAATATACGATCCATCGCGATGACGCCGAAGGCCGGCGATCCGGATCTGGTCCTCCATTTCGTGGACAATATCGCCAACTCATACGTCGCCGCGAACATGCCTGGTCCGCCGATCACCCCCGTCGACGGTGGCGTCACGCGCCCTGGCCCGAAAATGACGGGATCGGAGTTCTACAAATTTCCAACGGACAAAAATGGTAAGTCGCAGGGGCAGTACAAAGCGATCGGGTACGCCAAACTCGCGGCGCATGAGGCGATGCACAACGTGACCAGATTGAGCAACGAAAAACTGCACCCTCAAGGCGGCGTAGGAGCGTCACCCCCGCAACTTCCAGTGAATGACGCCAACCGGAAAGCGTTTCAAGCCGGCCTGGGTAAGATCCCCGCTCAACTGCTCTAAACGCGGGTGATTCACAATTTCCGGGCAGTGGTGGGTGTAGAGCGGCTCGGGAAAACCTGCAACACTGCGTGCTCGGGCACAGGAAACGTCTGTTCAGGCGACACGCCGGTCGACTTGATGGATTCTTTTCAGCTCATCCAGGGCAAGGTGCGCGTTCCCCAATGCTTTCTGTTCTGACTGGCTGTCGCCGCTGGCTCGGGCCAGCGCCAAGGTTCGTTTGCCGATGGCTTGTTGTGCAGCTGCAATTCTCTGCGGAAGCCGGCCAGGATCCAGCTCAAAAAGCGCGGCCAGATACAACTGCCTCCACGATTGTTCAGATTCGAATCGTCCGTTGCGACTGTTCACAGAAACCCCTCAGAACCTGCAGTTGAGCATTTTGGCCTAATCTCAGGCCGCCTGGCCTCGACCTGTTCTGTCACCGCTCTTCTTGCCTGTTAGCGCGCTGCGGAGCGCCTGTAAAGCTTGTGTCGCTGCGTCCACGGCTTGGCGCTCATGGAAGAATTCCTTGTCTGTACGAAACAGTTCTCGCGCACGCTGGCTGAGCGCCCACTCGGCCTGGGCTATGCGCTCTGACACTTTGCTTTTATCCGTTTCGAATAATGCTGCTCTGTAGAGTTCCTTCCAGCTCTTGCTCACTGGAGAAACCGGTAATCCCGTACGCATACTGCTGATCCCCATTCAGGTAACCATTTTTGTTTGCTGACAAGTGCAGAAGGGCAAGCGGACGTTCCATCCTCGGTCGGTTCCCGAAACCCAAAGAGTCGCTTTAAAGGACTGCATCGCATCTCCACAGAGCGGGCAAAAGCGTTGTCCTGCGCGCAAACTTTCATCGGCAAGAAACGTTGTCAGGGATTCGATCAGCTTTTCGCGGTCGGTTTGCGGGGACCGATCCATGTCACACCGTCACTTCACTTCGTTGGACTGTCGATAGGATTGATTGGGCTAATGCTATGTCATCCCGCATCCGCGCGTCTGTCTGATTTCGGACTCAGTTATGTGCGATATCGTACATACAAACCGGAATCAATATTCAAGGCGGCAGCAAATCGTCGCGCTTGCACCTGGCCGAATTCGGCGTGGCCCACGCTTTCAACCATCACGGACAAATGGTCGAGCATCTGCGGATGAACGAAGTCGTCCCACCCGCAAGCCGAGGAAAGTCAGACAGACGGCGTTGATGCGTTGGTGTGCCGAGAGGATGGCACAGACGGAACGCTCAAGAGTTCCCAATCTTCCGTCCCCGGTGCCGAAGCCAGGCGGCGGTCGATACGACTCTGAGCGCGTCCTGAAACCGTACCGTACGCATATTCCGCAAGACCTGGTTCATATGGACCCGCCCGTACTGCAACTTCGTTTCGACGCTGGCTAAACTAATGTCACCAGCCCAGATGCCATCATGGAAGTCCCTGAAGTCGGGCGCCTCTGCATTGGGCTCGATCAACTTGCCGGAAGAGCCCAGCAACAGAAAGATCATGGCATAGAACATATGAAGCGCTTGTCGCATCAGGTAAAACCGTGCCAGCCTGTATTCCGAAACCGCTTCTCCGAAATAAGTACGGAGGTAAATCTCTTCTTCCGCATCATTGGTGACCACAAAATTCGCGGTCACCGCTAGATCGGTGTAAGGGTCGTTCAGAAAGGCCGCTTCCCAGTCGACAAGCCAAACGCGGGTTCCATCGAAAAGGATGTTTTCCGGCTTCAGATCGTTATGACTCGATACCATCTCCGCATCGTTACGCGGGTAAACGCTCTGCGCGCGTCTATAGAGTTGGAAAAGTTCATCGGTTTCGCTGGCCGGCATGATCTTGGCGGCGCGGAATTTTTGAATATATCCATCCAGGGCCTCGAAATAATCGCGGTAAACGATCATTTTGGGGAACGGCGGCAACGCGTGAAGCGTTCTGAGAGTGAGGGGTAACAGAGCAAGAGCCTCGGTCTTCGGAAACGGTCGTGCCTCCACAAAATCCGTAATCGAGATCCTGTCTTCCGTGCTGGTGTACCAGACGCGAGGAGCCAGCCCTGCCGCCGCGGCACTCTTCATGCATGCGAACTGGCGCGTAGGGTCATTCATCGCATCGGTACGCGTAATGATGCGCAACAGGTACGGGCATCCGCGCACGACGATGCGAAAGACGAGGGCGGTGCTAAGCCCCGCGGTAAGCATGCGTATGTCTTCGAACTCGTTCACCCCAAATGCTTCCTGCAGGGCGCGCCCCACGACGGCAGTCTTCGCCTCTGGAATCATGAAAACCTCTGGGCGGGTGTTGGTTCAGTTTCCCAACCCTAGCAGGAAAAGTTTTGAAAAACAGTCTGGGTTTAATTCGCCGCGCTTGTTATGCTTTATGTAGTTGGGCAATCGGGGCGCCCCTGGTTTCGCACTTTTTGCGAAGCGGTGAGGACGGCCTCGGCGGCGCAATCTTCCCGATCGTTTTCCACAACAGAACTTGATTTCTTGAGAACGTTGCCATGGCGTTGTCCACTCGCAAATTCGGCACCACGTGTCCCATCTGCAAGCGCTTCTGCTTTCTCAGCTACATCGAGATCGAAGAGATGGCCTCGGTAGGGGAACTCCGGGCCAAGCTCTTGCGGCAGGGATGGCTGGGGGAGCAGGCCCGTTGCGACGATCCGAACTGCAGTGGTCAGACCTTCTGCGCCTGGAATCAAGCAGTGTTTCCGAGGTAGCGCCCGTCGTCAACGGTTTTGCCAACGACCAACGCAACCACTATCATTCAAGCGTTTTTTTTCGAATGGGGGAAGGGGATGACAGGTCCGTCAAACGGCGATATCTCGGTGCGGTCAATCAACCAGGAAATCATTGGGATGGACGGACCAAATCACCTGGTCAAACAGATCATTCCGTCGATTGGGATCATCAACCCAGGTTCCTTCCGGTTGCACGCCATGAACAATCGGCTGACGTTTTCAAGTGTGAGCTCGACAACCGGGCGGCTGGGGATTTTCGCGGCACAGAAGGGTGCCCTGCAGCGGGCAGTGATTTTGTTGCTGCCGCCGAGCGGGACGCCCAGCCGGCTCCTGATCTGCATCACGCAGGGATTCGGTCAGGCGGCCCGCGATCTCGCACCGTTGGGCTGGAGCAATCCGTTGTCGCGTCCGTTTGTGAATTTCTGCCTTCTGAAGCATGTCATCAACCGCTGGGGCGCGCAGACTCTGGCTGCCACCGACGACATGGCGTTCCTGTACATCGTGCGAGCGCGAGGGGACGAGTTGGGACCGTTCGCCAAAGACGGGGCGTTCGTGCTGGAAGTGCTGACGCAACTGGCTTCGCTCACCGGCGATTCGTTTTCCTTCGACCAGGTCGAAGCGTTCACCTTCAGCAGCGGCGTTTCGGATTTCAACGTGTTTATCAACTCGATCTCCTCACTTCTGAATATCCAGGCCGTGTACGGGATCGATCCCGCGCAGGCTGTGCCGCTGGCGCGCCCCGGCGGCTGCCTGCGCAAGCAGTACCTGAGCGGGCAGACGGGCGGACCGTCGGCGGGATTCGAGTATCTGGGGCTCGACAGCTGGGTCAATGAGTTCCGCTATCCTGACCGGATGAAGCTGCCCGATCCGTGGGTCTTCAATTACATGCACAATTGGGTCATGCCCATGTACATCTTGAATCTGGCGCTGGCGACGTAGAGACCTTGCATCCTACCGGCCGTCGCCGGGGCATCTTGCCCGCGCTCCTCTGTGATGTAATGGCCAAGTGTCCTGGCTCACGGTCCTTAATCGCGAAGTTGTCGGTTGCACTCGCTGTCCGCGCCTGGTTGCCTACCGCGAGCAAGTCGCGCGTGAGAAGCGCCGCGCGTATCGCGACTGGGAGTACTGGGGCAAGCCTGTGCCGGGATTCGGCGATGCCGCCGCGCGCGTTCTGATTATGGGCCTGGCGCCCGGCGCCCACGGCTCAAACCGAACCGGCCGTCCCTTTACCGGCGACGCCTCCGGTAAGTTCATGTATCCGGTGCTATATGAGACTGGATTTGCCAACCAGCCCACCGCGACCGATCGCAACGACGGCCTGAAACTCAAAGATCTTTACATCACCGCTGCGGTCCGATGCGCGCCGCCCGACAATAAGCCCTTACCGGAGGAACTGGCCGAGTGTTCCATCTTTCTCGACCGTGAAATTGCAGGATTAGAAAGAGTGAAAGTCGTAGTCGCGCTGGGCAGGATCGGCTTCGACGCCTATTTGAATTCCTTGAAGCGCCGTGGCCTGCTTCTCAGCCGCCAACCGTACCTTTTCAAACATGGTGCGCATTACCAGATGCCTGACGGTAAGATGTTACTGGCGTCTTATCATCCGTCGAATCAGAACACCGCGACGGGCAAGCTGACGCGGGAAATGTTTGTGAAGATATTCAAGCAGGCGGCAAAACTTGCCGATAGATGAAGGGAAGCGCCGCGGCGGACCGTGGAACCTTCCTCTTGATGGGGTTATAGCCGACAAAGCGGGTTACGGTCCGGGCGGCGCTTTCTTGCCGTAATGCCGCGCGCACCACTGAAGCGCGAGAAATGCTGATTGATGATTGTTGATTAAAACCGCCTGACGCGTTGGGTTTTCAATCAACAATCAGAAATCGACAATCAGCAATTTCCCCTCTCCTCCGCGGTGAATGCCCGGCCTACTTCAGCTTCGTCACCACCATTTCCAGTTGAAATTGCCGCTTGGAATTCGGATCGTCGACACTGCCCACCACCATCTGCTTTCCCACGATCGCGATTGTGCTGGACTCGATTTTCATTTGCCGGATCGCTGGCCGTAGGCTCGCACCTTGCTGATCGGGTACCGCGAAGTTGCTGATCTCGGTGTTCACATTCACCATTACATCGTTCCCTAACCACGAGAGCTCTCGCAATCCGCGATCGGAGGGTTCGCGATTACCACGGTCGCGCAGCCGGCACCAGATGCTGGTTCCCACATCCAGGTATTGGATTTCGCCCTGCTTGACCTCAACCGGCACGCGCGTGCCGACCTTGAGCTGATCACTCTCACCGGCGTTGAGATTCAGTGCATACTGGCGAGAGTTGATTTTCTTTCCATCTTCGATCTCGCTGATCACGAAATCGACGCGGTATGCGTGCCCCGGTTCGACGGCATCCGTGGAAGCTTTCACGGGTCCAGAATCCTGGGCTGGCGCGCGCATCGCTGCTGGCCCTACGATCAGACTCGCGACTAGCGTGCCTGCGACCACAATCTTCTTCAACATGGTTGTTCTTCTCCTCATTTGATTCGCATTGCTCACTGCTTCTCGTCCAACTCGCCGGCCATCCGGCGTCGTTCTTCTGCCTCTTGCCGAAGAGCATCCATCCTCGCCTCCGCCACAAGCGCCGCATGCTCCGGATATCCCGCGACATAACTGGCAAGAATCTTCTCCTGTTCGCTCAGCGGGAGTGGGGATGGAAAGACATCGAGCTTCGGACCCGCCACTGCAATTTCCGGCTGCAGCCGTGGTCTGATCGTTCTGTGCTGCTTTTTTTGCGGTGCGGGACTTATATCTCGATTGGCTATGCGAGGAGCAATCGGCTCTGCGTTGACCGGGGGGCGATGTACCACGATCGGTGGCTGGGAAACTTTGTTCCACTGCCACACCACAGCCGCCACAATCATGAAGGCTGCGGCCAACACCGCCGCAAAGCCCCAATTCCACCACGCTCGCTGCTTAGCCCGTCCGCCTGCCGCGCGCACGTTCGCCAGAATTCGTTCTTGCAGGCCTTCCCGCGGCTCAACCGATGCATATTTCGCGAGCGCCGCATCCAGGGTGCGGTCTAGGTCACGCTCTTTCGGGTTATCTTCACGATTCGTCATAACCTCACCTGTGGCCTCGTTGGGCCAGCTTCTCCTTCAGAATCTGACGCGCTCGAAAGACTCTCGATCTCACCGCAGCTTCGTTGATATCCAGCGTGGCTGCGATCTCCCGCGGCGACATTTCTTCGATGGCCGACAGGATCAGTGGAGCACGCAGTTTTTCCGGCAATGCGGAAATCAAGTTTTCGAGAACTGCGCCCACTTGAGTTCCCTGGATCGTTTGATCGGCGGATGCATCCGATGAAACAACTTCCCGCATCGTTTTCTCCGAATCCTCGAGCGGAGTCTCCTGCTTACGCGCCTTTCGCCTCCCGAACTCCACCGCGACCCGCCATGCAATACGAGCCAGCCAGGTTTTCGGGTCTTTTACGGCGTCAAGCTTCGAACTGTAGCGAAGCACGCGCATGAACGTTTCCTGTGTGGCATCTTCGGCATCGTAATGCCGTCGCAGCACCGCGTACGCGATTCGATAAACCAGGCGGGAGTGCTGCCGGACCAGCGCTTCTATGGTTTCATCTCGGCTGCGCTCGGCCGTCGCCGTTCCGCTCAGGATCGCCTCGCCTGCCAGCACTCGTCTGCCCTCAATCATGAAGACCGCTTTCAGAATGATTCTGTTCAGGAATTTATGGAGGGAGAACGCCAGGTGGGCCGATACTTGCGATCCTCAGCGCAAGTTGTTATTCCGAAGCGCCGGGTTTGGGTGCGAGGAATCTGCCGTTCGGCGGCGGCAAAAAGCGGATTTCTCCGCCTTCGCTGCGCTCAGGGTCGGAATGACAAAATTAAAGAGGGGGGCTTGCGGAGTGCGAGTGCCAGTTAGAAACCGACCATCACCGGTTCTGTTTCCAGTCGCACGCCCCAGATTTCCTCGACGCGCTGCTGGATTTGGTCTTTCAACCCGAGAATCTCGGCGGCGGTGGCCCCGCCGCGGTTCACGATGGCTAAGGCATGTTTAGTGGAGATTCCCGCGCAGCCGAATCCATACCCGCGAGCGAATCCCGAGTGCTCGACCAGCCAGGCTGCGGAAACTTTCCGGCTCTTCTCCAGCGCGGGATAACTCGGGATCGTGAGCTGCTTGGCCTCTGCGCGTTTCCTTAGATCTTCTTGCGCCGCCTCAGACAGCACCGGATTCTTGAAGAACGATCCCGCACTCCGGCAGTCCGGGTCACCTTCCACAATCAACATGCCTTTGCGGGCGCGAATGTGACGCACGGCTTCCCGTATCTCAGCGAGATTGGGTAAGGTTTCGCGTCCTTCGAAGTGGCGCTTCAGGTCGGCGTATTCAAGGTGAGGCCTGCCACCTGGCGCGAGCGCGTAAGTCACTCGCAGAATAATGAAGCGTCCTCGCTCAGTGGTGTTGAAGACGCTCGATCGATACGAGAACCCGCAAGCCTCATTGCAAAGCTCGCGTACCTGGTTGTCCTTGAGATCGAACACCTCGACCGACTCGATTGTGTTCGAAACTTCCTGGCCATAGGCTCCGACATTCTGCACCGGCGTCCCACCGACGCTACCGGGAATTCCGCTCAGGCATTCCACTCCAGCGCAGTGCGCCCTGACAGCGTGAGACACGAACCGGTCCCAGGATTCTCCGGCGCCGACATCAAACAGCGCCCTGCCATCCTCTGCGGCCCCTGCGTGCCGCTCGATGCCGGTGATTCCAATTTTTAGCACCAGGCCCGCCCAGCCCGAGTCGGCGACCACCAGATTGCTACCGCCTCCAAGAACAAAAAGCGGAACATTCCTGGTTCGTGCAAAACCGACGGACTCTTCCACGTCCGCGATGGTCTCGGCCTCGACAAGAAAGCGGGCACGGCCTCCGATGCGCAGTGTCGTCAACGGCGCGAGCGAAATATTTTCCTGCACCTGCATCGATAATCCACTATACACAGCGATTTATGTCATTTTCTCGTGGTTTTCCTGGCACATTACGAAAGTGTCGTGCACTTTCCCAGTCAGAATCCGGTTAGAATGAAAAGAGATTCGAACAGGAGAAACAAGCAAATGCCGATGTATCCCGAAATCATGTGTGTTCCGATGCGCGAGGAACTAACCCGCCTGGGTATCCAGGAACTGCGTACGGCGGAGGAAGTCGATAAGGCGGTGCAGTCCGCCGGAACGACGATGGTAGTCGTGAACTCTATTTGTGGTTGTGCGGCGGGGCGCATGCGTCCTGCGGTCCGCTTGGCGCTACAAAATGCCGTGCGCCCGGACCATGCCTACTCGGTCTTTGCCGGACAAGAAACTGAGGCGACGGAACGCGCTCGCGGTTATTTCACCGGATATCCGCCGTCTTCCCCATCGATCGCGATTCTGCGCGACGGCCAGCTTGTGTACATGCTGCCCCGCCGCGACATCGAATCCCGCGAAGCTCCCGCCATTGCAGCCGACTTGAAAGCCGCCTTCGACCGCTTCTGCGACAAGCAAGCTGCGGTGCAATCGTAGTCCTGCTCGAGGTGCAGGAACTAGATACCCGACTCTTAATTCGTAGGTCGTAGCTCGTCCTTACATCCATTGACGGCCCTGCCCGCATCTCTCTATTCTCGTAGAGACTCCATTGGAAGGACGGTTCATGAAGAAGCTTGCCCTGTTGGCCCTGCTGGCACTCGAACTCGTGGTCTCGGGATGCGGCACGAGCGGTGCGCCACCAACAACGACCAATACTCAGGCTGCGGGAAACTGGGAAGCGCAGCTTACTGGCGGTACGGACCAGGCAAGCCTGCTGAACTTCGTGACCACCTTCACTGTCACCAATAGCGGGCCCCTCGACGTGACCGGCTTTGGTTTCTTCAATGCGGGATCGTGTTTTGCGACCGGAACGACGGCTGAAACCGTCTCTGGTAACGCCAGCTTCACCACTAGTTCTACCAATGCGGTAACTGGCACCCTCACGTTGACGGTGACGTCGACCACGAATGGCAGTGTGTTGACGTTAGGTACGCCCACCGCTGCAACTCTGACGGGAACCTCCAACGGAACGACCACCACGACCGGTTCGCTCAGCAACGGGATCGTTGTGGGTCAGTGGTCCCTGTCGCCAGGCAGCAACGCAACCGGCTGCAATGCGGGTAGCGGGAGTTTCCTCATGTGTCAGGGCACAGCCACTTGCACTCCGACAGCCGCGGCTGCTGCGATCAAGAAGCCCGAATAGCCGACCCTTCCTTCGTCCCACATCTCTGCTATACAGTGAGAGCCATGAAGCGCTCGCTTGGTGAGATCGCGGAGTCGCTGCGAGCCCGCCTGATTGGCGACGGCACGATTGAAGTCACCGGCGTGTCGAGCCTCGAATCGGCGGCGCGGGATCATCTCGTCTTCGTCGATAATGAGAAACATCTCGCCGGGGCGCTGAAATCCCGGGCAGGCGCGATCATTGCAGGAGAGTTTGCCGCCGCTGTGAATGCCGATCGCCCTGTGCTCATCAGCGATCATCCCAAGCTGGCCTTTGCCCGCGCTGCGCGCATGTTGGCCGATGACGGGCGGCAGCACGGAAGTATTCACGCCAGCGCCGTGATTGATTCATCGGCCACGCTAGGGGCGGGCGTGCGGGTCGATGCGCGAGCGGTAGTGGGCGAAGGCGCACAAATTAAGAATGGCACCCGGATTGGCGCGGGATCAGTGATCGGCGCCGGCGTCACGATCGGCAGCAACTGCGAACTTTACCCGAACGTCACCATTTATCCGGGCACCACCGTGGGCGACCGCGTACTGATTCATGCCGGGGCAGTGCTCGGCAGCGATGGCTTCGGCTACGTGCGCGACGGAAAAACGGGGCACTACGAGAAGTTTCCGCAGGTGGGACGCCTGGTGATTGAAGACGATGTCGAGATCGGCGCGAATGCAACGGTAGACCGCGGCGCTCTCGAAGAAACGCGTATCCGGCGAGGCGCGAAGATTGACAACCTGGTGCACGTCGGGCACAACTGCGATATCGGGGAAGACGTGGTGATCGCCGCGCAGACTGGCCTCTCCGGCAGCATCGTGATTGAGAATGCGGTGGTTCTCGGCGGACAGGTCGGCATCGGCGAACACGCGACGATTGGCGAGGGTGTCATGTTGGGCGGCCAGGGCGGAGTTCTGCCGAACAAGATTCTCCGCGGCAAAGGCGTGGCGTTCTGGGGAACTCCCGCGCAGCCGTTGCGACAATACTTGAAGCAACTGGCAACGCTAGCGCGCCTGGCTAAAAAAGATTAAGCAGCGCCGGCAAAAGATTAAGCAGCGCCGGCAAAGGGTGCCCCACCCTTGTCGCGGTTTTTGCGACAGGGTGGGGACGTTGACTTTGAGCGAAAATACATCAGGAGTGTGTGATGTCGTTGGTGGTCATCGGCGGACATTCACGCAGCGTCGGCAAGACCAGCGTCGTCGCCGGCCTGATCTCCGCCCTTGCCGAATTCGAATGGACCGCAGCCAAGATCACGCAGTACGGTCATGGAATTTGCTCGGCCAACGGTGAAGCCTGCGACTGTGCCACGGGCGATCATTCGTGGGCGATCACAGAAGAGCGCAACCGGATGGGAGAGTCCGACACGTCGCGCTTTTTAGCAGCCGGAGCCGCGCGGGTATTCTGGGTGCGAACCGAGCAGGGAAGACTCGCCGAGGCAATGCCCACTCTGCGCGATCGCCTCAAAAGCGCGCGCAACATGATCATTGAATCCAACAGCATCATGAAATTCCTGCGCCCCAATCTCTATCTCACAATCCTCAATCCCGCCACCGCAGACTTCAAGAAATCCGCGCAAGAATTTCTAGACCGCGCGGATGCTGTAATCCTGCACCAATCCTCCGACACCCCGTCGTGGCAATCGGTCTCCCTCAAACCGGTTGCGGACTGCCCAATCTTCCAGATCAAGCCGCCAGAGTATGTGACTCCACAAATCGTAGATTTTGTGCGCGCGAAATTGGGCATCTGCGCGGTCCCAGACAATCCCTAGCGACTATCCCCTAACTTGTCACCCTGAGGCACGCGTCGTTTTGCAGGCCGAAGGACCTATGTATTCTGCAGCCCGCACCGACGCGGGCAGCGATCGCACAGGTCCTGCGCTTCGATCAAGGCCACAGGGTCGATGGAACCGCCAACACGCCAGACAACTGGCAACTGAGAACTGAGAACTGAGAACTGAGAACTGAGAACTGAGTTCCGCTCTTTGCTATTCTTCCCACGTGCGCCAAATCCACCCCAGCGCCTGGCTTCTCGCACTCCTGTCGGCGATCGTGCAGGTCGTAATTTTTCCACTGCCCGGTGTCTACATTCTTTCCTGGTTCGCCATCGCACCGTTGCTGATTGCATTGCTTCGCGCACGCCCCGCCGGTGAGTTGGAAGTTGCCGGCTCGGTCCGCCTGGAACCGGCCACGCCGTGGCAGGGATTTCTTCTCGGCTATCTCTCCGGCGTCATCTGGTACGCGGGAACCTGCTACTGGATCTACGACACCATGCGCCAATACGGCGGCCTGAGCGCGCCAATGGCGCTCATCGCCCTGTTTCTTTTTTGTTGTTATCTCGGCCTGTATCACGGAGTCTTCGGACTAGTCGTGAGTTTGCTCGCCCGTCCGCGCGACCATCGCCGAGCGCTGGTGCTGGCTCCGTTCCTCTGGGTCGCCATCGAATTGGCGCGAACCCGGATCAGCGGATTTCCCTGGACCCTGCTCGGTATCTCGCAGGTCGATAACGTCGCGCTCTGCCGCATCGCCGGTTTCACAGGCGTGTACGGAATTTCCTTCGAAATCGTGCTGGTCAACGTCGCGATTGCAGCCGCATTTCTGATCCCCCGACCGAAACGCGGCATGATGTTTGCCGCTGCTCTTGCCGCCGCCGCAGTGTTGCAATCGGGCAGGCTCGTCGAAGCTCCACCCGCAAAGGCCGACCACGCCGCATTGCTCGTGCAAGAAAACATCCCGGTCGCCGCCGATTGGACTCCCACGCAACTCGAGCAGACGCTCCGCGAACTGACCGAACTCACAGTCAACTCTGCCACGCGCAACCCGGGGACAAAAGTTGATCTGGTCGTCTGGCCTGAATCCCCCGCACCGTTTTTCACGAACGATGCCAAGTTCCGAGCAATCGTCAGCGACATGGCTCGCAAGACCGGCGCTTGGATCGTCGTCGGAGCGATCGGGAGCGATGCAGCTCATCCCAACGATGAGGGACCATTGTTCAACTCTGCCGCACTCGTCAGCCCGCAGGGCGACTGGACGGCCCGCTACGACAAGGTCCACCTGGTCCCCTTCGGCGAATATCTTCCGTTTCCGAGCCTGTTCTCGTTTGCAGGAGGATTGACCAAGGAAGTCGGCCAATTCGAGCGTGGCAAGTCGCGGCAGCCTGCGGGTGCCGAGCGGTTAGGTATCTTCATCTGCTACGAGTCAATCTTTCCCGATGAAGTCCGCCAATCCGCCGATCTCGGAGCGCAAGTGTTTGTGAACATTTCCAACGATGGCTGGTATGGCGATAGCGGCGCCTACGCCCAGCACCTGAATCAGACCCGCATGCGCGCCATTGAGAACGATCGCTGGCTGCTCAGCGCCACCGATACCGGCGTCACCGCTGCGATCGATCCCTGGGGACGTATCCCTGCCCGCATCCCCCGCAAAGAGCGGACCGCGCTCGTCGCACCGTATGCCCTCAATCCGGTCACCACGTTCTATACCCGCCACGGCGACTGGTTCGCTTTTGCATGTGCGATAATTTTGATTGGAGCGCTGGTCGAGCGTTTCACGTCCGCAAAACGCAAGAAGGCTGACAAATCCGCATGAATCAAGAGTTAGAACAGGAATACGAGAAGTTGAGCAAGAAAGCCCACGATCTCCGGGAGTATCTTTGACGCGGAGAAGGTCCGTCCGCAGCTAGCCGAAATTGAAAAGCAGGCCTCCGACCCGAATCTCTGGTCGAATCCCCAGCGTTCGCAGCAAGTCATGCGCGAGAAGAAGCGCCTGGAGCACGTGCTCACGACCGACGCCGACCTAGGGCGCCGCGCCGACGACATCAAAGCTTACTTCGACCTCGCGAAAGAAGGCGAAAACGTCGATGCCGACCTGCAGCGCGAGATCACCTCTCTCCGCGACCTGATCGACAAACTGGAAACCGAAACCCTGCTCTCCGGTGAAAACGACGCGCGCAACGCCATCGTGACCATCCATCCCGGCGCCGGCGGTACCGAGTCGCAAGACTGGGCCGACATGCTCCTGCGCATGTACTTGCGATGGGCCGAGCGCCAGGGCTTTGAAACCGTCCTCTATGATTACCAGCCGGGCGAAGAAGCCGGATTGAAGTCGGCGACGTTCGCTGTCAACGGCGACTACGCTTTCGGCCTGCTACAGGGCGAGATCGGCGTCCACCGCCTGGTCCGCATCTCTCCATTCGATCAGGCCAAGCGCCGACACACATCCTTTGCCAGCGTGTTCGTGTCCCCCGAAATCGACGACAGCATCGAAATCGTAGTCAAGCCGGAAGACATCCGCATCGATACTTACCGCTCGAGCGGCAAGGGTGGGCAGCACGTGAACACCACCGATTCTGCCGTGCGCATCACGCACATTGCCACCGGGCTGGTGGCCAATTGCCAGAACGAGCGCTCGCAGCACAAGAACAAAGAGCGTGCCATGAGTATGCTGCGCTCCAAGCTCTACGAATTCGAAATGGAGAAGAAGCGCGCCGCCACGAAGAAGATTGAGGACTCCAAGCTCGACATCGAGTTCGGATCGCAGATCCGTTCCTACGTGCTGCAGCCGTACCGCATGATCAAAGACCATCGGACGAAAACAGAAGTCGGCGACGTCGATCGCGTGCTCGATGGAGATCTACAGCCGTTCATCCGCGCGTATTTATTGGCACGCCGGGGAGAGAGACAATGAGTATCACGGGATATATTCCCGCCCGCACAAAGACTTGTCATTCTGAGACCCGCGCCTTTAGCGGGCCGAGGGACCTTACGATGCGCCTGCAGCGCCGATGCCGACGCAGAGTGCAAAGGTCCTGCGGGCCGTGAAACTCGCTTCGCTCAGGATGACAAACGTAAAGTTGATTGAAGAAACTTGGAAAATGCCGAAATCTTCAAAACGTCGAAAGCGTGTCATCAAACTAGGCCCACGTTTCCAGCGAGCCTTTCAGTTCGCCGCCGAGAAGCACTCCGGCCAGACGCGCAAGGCTTCCACTATTCCCTACATCGCGCATCTGATGGGCGTTGCATCCCTCGTTCTGGAAGCGGGAGGCGACGAAGATCTTGCCATCGCCGCGCTACTGCACGACGTAGTAGAGGATTGCGGCGGCGCTCCCATGCTGAAGGAAGTCCGCCGCCGCTTCGGTAAACGAGCCGCAGACGTAGTCGATGGCTGTACCGACGCTTATGAAGTTCCCAAGGCGCCGTGGCGCGAGCGCAAAGAGAGCTACATCCGCCGCCTGAAGAAGGAAAGCGCCGACACGCGACTGGTATCCGCCGCCGATAAGCTGAACAACGTGCGCTCCATTCTCAGCGACTACCGGGCCGTGGGCGAATCCGTCTGGTCACGGTTCAATGGCGGACGTGAGGGCACTCTTTGGTACTATCGGACGTTGCGGGACGAATTTCTAAGGCGCGACAAAAACCGTATCACGCGCGACTTCAATCTTGCGGTGCACGAATTGGAGTCGCTCACCGGATGCGCCTCGACTGCGCATCCTTCATCTGAGGAATGAATCATGGCGCGCACGATTGATCAAATCCGCGCTTCCAAGCTGCCGTCGAACATGATGCAGTTCGCCGCGCGCGGCGCTCTGCAGGTTCCGCCGGCGGAGAATATTGAAATCCTCGTTTACCTCGCCCTGCACAACAAGGTCTTCGGCGAACTGGCCCGCATGACGCTTGCCGGATGGGACGAAAAAGCCTGTCTGGCGGCCGTTTCCGACCCTCAAACGAATCGGGAAGTGCTGGACTACTTCATCTCGCCCGACAACGTTCGTCCCAAACTTCTCCTCGCGCTGCTCGAGAATCCGTCAGTTCCCGAGACGCAAATCGTAAAATTAGCGATGTCGGCCATGCGCGACACAGTTGAAATCATCCTGAAGAGCAAGCGCGCTTTAGCGCTGCCTCGATTAGTCAATACGCTGTTGTCCAATCCGTACCTGAGAAAAGAAGAGGCGGCACAACTCAGGAATAAACCCTCTGACCCGGTCGCCCAGCCGAGCGCTCCGGCGCCCGCGCCTGCGGCAGAAGCCTCGCCTGCTGCACAGCCGAGCCCTGCCGCTTCCGTGGGCGAAGCCGTAACCGCACCGACCTCGCCTTCCGACGGCGATAACGCCACTCTAGCCGCTCACGATGAGGCCGTTGCTGGCTACATGAAAGACCATGCCGCCGACATTGCGGCGGAGAGCGACAAACCTTTTCAGCCAATCGGCGGAGTGGTTGAATTGCTGGGCCAGGATTACTTTCCGGTGGTCGACTCCGCGGAGATTTCCGCGCCGCCAGAATCTGGCTCGCCAGCTAGTGGCACAGAGGCAAAACCAGCGGCCACGAAACTGGCCGCCAAACCGCCCGGCGAACCGAAGCGCGAGAATACGCTGCAGAAGATTAATCGACTTGACGTCAAGGGCCGCATCCAGCTCGCGCTCAAAGGCAGCAAAGAAGAGCGCTCGATCCTGATCCGCGATGGGACTAAGGTTGTGGCCTTCGCCGTGCTCGAGGCACCCAAACTCTCCGATGGCGAAGTCGAGAAATTCGCCAGCCAGAAAAATGTTCTCGAGACGGTGTTGCGTCAGATCACGCTCAAACGCCGCTTTATGAAAAATTACATCGTCATCCGCAACCTGTGCGCGAACCCTCGGACCCCGCTCGATCTGGGCCTTGGACTGATGAAAAATCTTCTGATCCAGGATCTGAAGAATATTTCGGCGAACAAGGAAGTATCAGAGACAATTCGCAAGCTGGCGTTGAAGATGTACAAACAGAAGCTGGACGAAGCCAACAAAAAATAGATCTGGAGGAATTGTGGCCACGTCGCCCGAATCCGATCCGATTGCCGATCTTCTGCAGCGGTCCAAAACAATCGCAGTGGTCGGCATCTCCTGCAATCCTATGCGTCCGAGCCACGGCGTTTCTGCCTACATGCAAAGCCACGGATACCGCATCATTCCAGTGAATCCGAACATTACGGAATGCCTGGGTGAGAAAGCTTACGCCTCGTTGCTGGATGTGCCGGAGAAGATCGACATCGTGGATATCTTCCGCCGCCCTGAATTCGTCGAGGAGGTTGTCGATCAGGCGATCCAGCTAAAGGTGCCCGCCGTCTGGATGCAGGAAGAGGTCATCCACGAAAAAGCCGCCGCCAAGGCACGCCAGGATGGGATTTTCGTGGTGATGGACCACTGCATTCTGAAGGAACACCGCAAAAGGTTTCGGTAAACTCAGTTTCCAACCGCAATAAACACAGCGCTCGCATCGTCAGGCACGCCTGCGCCGTTAGCGAACGACCGGACTTCATCCACGAGACTCACCGCAGATGCACCCGGCTTCACGGCGTGTTCGGCAAGCCGGCACGCGCCATATTCTTCTTCGTTCCCGTTTTCGGCTTCCGTGATTCCGTCACTGTAGAAAATCAGCTTCGATCCTTCGGAAAGCGAAATCACCGTCTCGGAGTAGTCGCCGCAGCCCAGGCCCAGCGGCAAGCCGCGCTCCACCTCAAGGAAATGCTCGCCGTCTCCATCGATGAAGAGCGGGCGCAAATGTCCCGCGTTGGCGAACACCACTGTGCGTGCTGCCGGGTCGAGCACGGCATACACCATGGTCACGAATTTTCCGGCAGGGAAGTCGTCGACCAGCAGCTCGTTCAACCGGGTCAGTACTTCGCCCGGCGAGCAGCACGCTTCGGCGAGCGATCGCAACATCCCGCGCGTCGCTGACATCAGCAACGCCGCTGCAGTTCCTTTGCCCGAGACATCCGCGAGCACGATGCCCCAGCGCCCATCTGGAAATGGAATGAAGTCGTACCAGTCGCCGCCGACGGCACGAGCCGGTACACTGAGTCCTGAAATTGCAAACCCCGGAATGTACGGTGAACTCTTCGGCAACAGTGCCTGCTGAATCGCCCGCGCTTCCTGCGCGTCACGATCCATGGCTGCGCGCTCGGCGCGTTCCATTTGAAATCGCCGCGCATTGTGAATGGCAATCGCAATGTGATCGCAGAGCGCCTGCAGAATTCTCAGTTTTGGACGTGGGAATGCATCCAGTTCCGGGTGTGACGCCGTAAACACTCCGACCAACCGATCGCCCACGCAGAGAGGAATGCCAACTTCAGAGAGAGTATCGTTTTCGCAGCCAATGTAGTACTTGTCCTTGCGAACATCGGGAGCGTAGTGCATGCGCACCGCGGCGGCGACATGTCCCACGATGCCTTCCTGGCCGATCTTCAGACGATGCCCCTTGCCATGCAGCGTGCAGCCGCGTACCGAGGCCATGACCATCTCATGCCGCTCTTCGTCATGCAGAAAGACGCTGGCTTCCACGCATCCGAACCAGGTTGCGACATCGTTCACAATGCTGTCGATAACTTGATCAAGGTCGAGTATCGACGTGATGGTCTGCGCGATCTTCTGCACACGCTGGAGTTCTTCGACAAGATCGTCGGGTACAGGCCGAATTACAAATTCGTTGCCGGCGAGACTGGGTAACGCAGCCATAGCGACCTGTCCTTATGGGAGGTTGATTACACGAATAACTCTGCTTAAAAGATGACCGAGGCAGGCGCTAAGATTCTTTCTTTTGCCCGCCAGAAGCGTTCGGATTCGCCTGCAAACGCTGGCGTTTGACCTCTTCCATGCGGTCGCGAATGCGCTTTTCAATGCCTTCATTCGTCGGCTGATAGTACACGCGACCGCGCAGATTATCAGGCAGGCACTGCATATCAGCGACTTTGGATTCGAGGTCGTGGGCGTACTGGTAGCCCTTGCCGTAACCAAGTCCTTTCATCAAACGGGTGGGAGCATTTCGCAAATGCAACGGTACCGGCTCCGCCGCCGTGCGCTCGACATCCCCTTGAACATCGCTGTACGCGGTGTAGAGCGCATTCGATTTCGGTGCCACCGACAGATAAACCACCGCCTGAGCCAAGGCCAGGTTACCTTCCGGCATGCCGATGAAATCGACCGCGTCGCGAGCCGCCATGCACAGCGAAAGCGCATTCGGATCCGCCAGTCCGATGTCTTCCACCGCCATCCGCACCACCCGCCGCGCAACATAAAGAGGATCTTCCCCGGCTTCGAGCATCCGTCCCAGCCAGTACAACGCCGCGTCCGGATCGCTGTTGCGCACCGACTTGTGCAGCGCCGAAATCAGGTTGTAATGCTCTTCGCCCGTCTTGTCGTACAGCAGAACGCGCCTCTGCAGCGCATCATGGACGATCTCATCGGTAATCTCCGGCGAGTCGGGTGCCCCGGTTCTCCCTGATGTTGGGAGAAGTGGGGATTTTGCGAGCCCGGCGGCAACTTCCAAAACGTTGTAAGCGCTCCGCGCGTCGCCGCTCGTATAGCTGGCAATCTTCTTGAGCACATCGTCGGACGCCACCAGATTCATCTCACCCAGCCCGCGCTCACGGTCGGTAAGAGCCCGTCGCAACAGCACCACGATCTGTTCCTCCGTCAGCGGTTGCAGCACGTAAACCCGGCATCGCGAAAGCAGCGCTGAGTTGATTTCAAACGAGGGATTCTCGGTAGTCGCTCCAATCAATCGGATGTTCCCCTTTTCCACATGCGGAAGAAACGCATCCTGCTGCGCCTTGTTGAAGCGATGAATCTCATCAATGAACACGATCGTGCGCGTCCCGTACTGCCGCGCGCGCTCCGCATCGGCCATGACCTGCTTGATCTCTTTGATCCCGGCCAGAACCGCAGAGAATTCAATGAACTCCGCCTTCGTCATATTGGCGATGATCTTGGCGAGAGTGGTCTTGCCTGTCCCCGGCGGCCCCCAGAAGATCAGCGAACCTGAGTCGTCCCGCTCAATCTGCACCCGCAGCGGCTTGCCCGGCCCGATCAGATGCTCTTGCCCAGCATACGCATCCAAAGTGCGCGGGCGCATACGGTCTGCCAGCGGCCGCGTAGTGTCGGCCGCCCCGGCATTCGGAATAGGCTGAAACAGGCTCATAGAAGCTCTTCTCTCCTCAGCTTAACGCATAAGGGACAGAGATTTCCTTCGTGAACCTTCGTGTCGTGGTTATTGGGTTTAGCTTTAGTCCGCGAACACCCGCGACCCTTGCACGAACCGCAGTTCGGGAGCCGCTGGAAGCACCCCGAGTTCCGCAGCGTACCGATAAAAAAGCTGCAGTCCTCCCAGGCACCCTGCATCGAGCTGGTAATGGATATTTTCTGTTAAATAGCTGCGGACATCTGACTCGCTGAGGCCCACACGCGGCCCCCACTCACGCGAAATCTGGCCGACATTCTCCAGTTTCAGTCCGTGATCCCGTGACTCCCGAAACACGGCCGCCAGATCCAGCGCCGGATCAGCCTCCCGCAATGCGTCGCCTCGCACCGCCCAGAATGCGAATACGAACGGCTTGCCCGTATATCGAATCCATTCCTCGGCCAGATCCAGCGTGTGATAGAGCCGGCGGTCGACTTGAAGCGCAGGGTCCCCAATCAGCAATGCAGCGTCGCAGCTGTCGAGCATCTTCTCGATGTCGGGCTCCATCGGCGTGAACGTTCTGCCGCCGCCCAGCCATTTCTCGAACAGAATCTGGGTCAGCGCCACCGAGGTCATCGAAGACGTATCCAGCGCCACCGTCCGCACCAGTTCAACTGGAATCTGACTGACCAGCAAGATCGATCTCACCGCCCGACGCGAGGCGATAGCCACGTCGGGAAGTATCTGCAGCCCCGGAATTGATGCGTAAGCCGCCGCCGGAATGATCCCGATATCGGCCGTCCCCTCGGCTAACGCGCGAGCGCATGAGGAAGGCAAGGTGTAGGAAATCTCGAAGCGGTGGGTGCCATGCTCGAAATCCCACATCAAAGGAGCCGTATTCAGATAGGAAATGGCGGAAATGCGCAAACGTCTCATTCGGAAGTTTCGAATCGGAACTCTTTCCACAATATTAACAAACGATTGTGGTGTCTGACCTTGATAGCCTTCTCCGGCGAAACGCATAGTCCGCTCGCAAGGCCTATTTGTGTCCGAAACGGCCGTCTCGCCCGCCACGACCCATACCCTCGAATGGCTCGGGTTGTCGCTCACCCCCGGCCTCGGCCCGACGAAAGCCCGAAAGCTGGCGGAACATTTCGGATCGTCGGAGGCCATCTTCCGTGCCTGGTTAACCGAGTTGGAGAGCACCGGCATCCAGGCGGTTTCCGCCCAATCCATTGCGACTGGGAAGTCGATGGAATTGGCTCGCGAGGAAATGGCCCGCGCAGCCGACGCGGGCGTCACCGTGGTTTCCGTCGCAGAGGCTGCCTATCCCCTGTGCCTGAAAGAGATCTACGATCCCCCCGCTATCGTTTACGTTCGTGGCGACGTCGAGATTCTGACCCAACCCGGTATTGCCGTAGTGGGAACTCGGCATCCGACTCCCTACGGTTCGGGGATGGCCGAGCGCCTGGCCTGCGATCTCGCCGTGCAGGGTCTGGTTATGATTAGTGGCATGGCCCATGGTGTCGATGCGGCCAGCCATCGCGGCGCGATCTCGGCCAAAGGGAAAACCTTCGCCGTATTTGGCACGGGCGTCGATGCCATCTACCCCAAAGAGAACTCGCGCCTGTCGGAACAGATTCTCGCCCTCGGCGGAGCCCTAATCTCTGAATTCCCGCTGGGAACCTTTGCCGCGCCGCAGAACTTCCTGATTCGCAACCGCATCCTGAGCGGCATGTCACGCGGCATGCTGGTGGTGGAAGCCGCCGAATATTCCGGCACGCGCATCACCGCCCGCCTCGCGCTCGAACAGAATTGTGATGTTTTTTGCCGTGCCCGGCAACGTCACCAACAAGAATTCCTGGGGACCGAACACACTCATCAAACAGGGCGCCAAGCTGGTAGCGACCTGGGAGGACGTGTGGGAGGATCTCCCGACAGAAGTGCGACTTGCATTGACCAAGCCTGCCTCCCCTGAATCCCAAGCCACGTCCGCCGCATCGATATTTCCGGACGACGGGCTTCCTCCTCACGAAAAGAGCTCCTCCTGAGCCTGCTGAAAGCTGACGAAGCCACGCACATCGACGAACTCGTCGAGAAGCTGGAATCGCAAATGTCTCCCTCGGAAATCTGCGCGGCCCTGTTCGAGCTTGAGCTGACTGGGAAGGTAAGACAGATGCCGGGGAAGAATTTTGTAAGGAGCTTTTGAGCTATGAGCTTCGAGCTACGAGCCGCGAGGTGCACGATTTCGAAGGAGTAATCCGATAGTCGATTTCAAGGAATTAAAGGTATGGCAGAAAGGCGCATCAGATGACACTAACCACCTATCGCCTGACGTCTGCGTTCCCCAGAGAAGAGATGTACGGTCTAATCAGCCAACTTTGCCGCGCAACTTCTTCCGTCGGAGCGAACATTGCGGAAGGTTGTGGACGCCGTTCAGACGGTGACATGTGCCGTTTTCTACAGATCGCGCGTGGTTCGGCTAGCGAGGCCGAATACCATTTCTTGCTGGCGAGGGACCTCCACTTCCTCGACGAAAAAGACTTAAAAGCGTTAACTAGTCAAGCAGACGAACAGCAGCGAATGCTCACAGGATTGATCCAGAGTGTCCGGTAGCCAAAGAGCATCTAGGCCCCCTCGAAGCTGGTGGCTCGAAGCTCGCAGCTGGAAGCTTTCACGCAGTAACTTGTTCCCCGCTTGACATTCGTGCTAGCTTCAAAAAACGCACCAAACAGAAACAGAGGTTCCATTGTCAAAAGGTTTAGTCATTGTCGAATCGCCGGCCAAGGCGAAAACTATCCAGAAATATCTGGGTAAGGGCTTCTCAGTCGAAGCCTCGCTCGGGCACGTCAAGGATTTGCCCAAGAGCACTCTCGGTGTCGATATTAATAATGATTTCGAGACCGACTACGTCGTCATTCCCGGCAAAGAAAAAGTTGTCGCCAAGCTGAAGAAGCTGGCGGCCTCGGCGGACTCCATCTATCTCGCGCCTGACCCGGACCGCGAAGGCGAAGCCATCGCCGCTCATCTGGCTTTCGAACTGGATGAGGACGGCGGAAAAAAGAAGAAAGCTGCAAAGAAGGCAAAATCAAAGACGGGTGAGCCCGAGCCCCCTCCGCGCATTCAGCGCGTGACCTTCAACGAAATTACCAAGCGAGCCGTGCAGGCGGCCTTCGAACATCCACGAGCGATCGACCAGAATCTGGTGGACGCGCAGCAGGCCCGCCGTGTACTCGACCGGCTCGTCGGCTATCAGGTCTCTCCTCTTTTATGGGATAAGGTGCGCCGTGGCCTCTCCGCCGGACGTGTA
Source organism: uncultured Acidobacteriota bacterium (assembly GCA_963836945.1). Taxonomy (GTDB): domain Bacteria; phylum Acidobacteriota; class Terriglobia; order Terriglobales; family Acidobacteriaceae; genus Sulfotelmatobacter. Next base: position 517,822 of record CAWILL010000004.1, on the reverse strand, counting down.
CAGACCGTCGCGCTTCGCCTGATCGTCGAACGCGAACGTGAGATCAAGGCGTTCGAGAAAAAAGAATATTGGACGATCGACGCTCATCTCGCCGCCAGCAAGCCTCCAGCGTTTGACGCCCGGTTTGTGGGTAAGGGTGAGGAGAAGGTTGAAGTCACCAATGGTGAAGATGCGGAAAAGATCCGTGCCGCTCTTGAGAAAGCAGACTGGATCGTCCGCTCCGTCGACAAGAAAGAGCGCCGCCGCAATGCCGCGCCTCCGTTCACAACCAGCAAGCTGCAACAGGATTCTTCCCGCAAGCTCCGTTTCAGCGTAAAGCGCACCATGATGATTGCGCAGCGCCTCTATGAAGGTGTGGAACTCGGCGAAGAAGGCTCCGTCGGCCTCATCACCTACATGCGTACCGACTCGACCCGCGTCGCGCCCGAAGCCATCGCGGAAGTGCGCGAGTATGTTGGCAAGGAATACGGCCAAACTTATCTGCCAGAGACGCCGAACACGTTTAAGGAGAAGAAGGATTCGCAAGGGGCTCACGAAGCCATCCGTCCAACATCGGCCATGCGCCATCCCGACCAGATCAAGCAGTACTTAAAAGAAGATGAATTCAAAGTCTACAAACTGATTTGGCAGCGCTTTGTGGCTTCGCAGATCAATCCCGCTGTATTCGATCAGACCACGGTCGACATCGATGCCAAAAGCGGTAGTGACACATTCTGGTTCCGCGTGACCGGCTCAGTCCTCAAGTTCGACGGCTTCCTCAGAGTCTACGAAGAGTCCAAGGAAGGCAAGGACGAAGAGGACGAGGAACTGAAGCACAAACTGCCCGCGCTCGAAGCCGGACAGAGGCTCACACTCCGCGAACTGAAGCCCGAGCAGCACTTCACCGAACCCCCACCGCGTTTCAACGAAGCGTCACTGGTCAAGGAACTTGAAGAACGCGGTATCGGGCGCCCCTCCACGTACGCCGCGATTCTCACCACCATTCAAGAGCGGCAGTACGTGCAAAAAATCGGTGGCAAGTTTGTTCCCACCGAGATCGGATTAGTCGTCACCGATCTCCTGGTCGAAAATTTCCGCGACATTTTCGATCTGCAGTACACCGCCCGTCTGGAAGAAGAACTCGACGAGATCGAAGAGGGCAAGGAGAAGTGGCAAGACGCGATGTCGGATTTCTACAAGAAGTTCCAGAAGGATCTCAAATATGCCGAAAAGCATATGGAGAACATCAAACGGATGGAGAAGCCCACCGACGAGAAGTGCGAAAAGTGTGGCGCGCCGCTGGTGATCAAGTGGGGCAAGCACGGATCCTTCTACGCCTGCAGCACCTACGATAAAGACGACCCGAACACCTGTACGTTCACGAAAGAAAATCCGATCAACCTGCCCGACCTCGACTCCGCCGATATGCAGGAGACCGGTGCCGCGGAAGAATATTGCGAGAACTGCGGCCGCGTCATGGTCCTGAAGCGCGGACGCTTCGGCCAGTTCATGGCTTGCACGGGATATCCTGATTGCAAGACCACGCGCCGCCTCGATCAGGGCAAGAAAGTTCCCGACATTCCGCTCGACGAACTTTGCCCCAAGTGCGGCCGCAACATGATGATCCGCCACGGCCGTTACGGCGAGTTCACCACCTGCAGCGGATATCCCGAGTGCAAGTACGTCAAACAGAACTACATCGGCGTGAAGTGTCCCGATTGCAAAGACGGTGACCTGGTCGAAAAGCGCGCCCGGAAGGGCAACACCTTCTACGGATGCTCGAATTACCCGAAGTGCAAATTCACTTCGGCTCACAAGCCGATTGCGGAGAAATGTCCGAGTTGCGGCAGCGAATATTTGGTCGAGAAGAATCTGAAAGCCGGCCCGGTGATCGCGTGTCCTAATAAAGAGTGCGACTACGAGCGCGCCGCTCCGCCGCCTCCTCCGAATCCGGAAGCGTCAGCATCAACGAGCGCGTAATAGCAATGCGCGATGAGCAGTGAGCGATGAGCGATGAGCGATGAGCAAACGCCCTGGCTTGCGACTCATTGCTCGTAGCTCGTAGCTCGTTGCTCTTAGCTCACTGCTGAAATCACGAACCATCGAGGACACGAAGGAACACGAAGGAGTTTCCTTCGTGTCCTCCGTGGTAATCGCATTGCTCAACGCTCATTGCTCATTGCTCATTGCTCATCGCTCCAATTACAATCCACACCATTCCAGGAGGAATGCATGCCCAAGAAAGCAACCATCGCCGACGCTCAGCTGATTGTTCAACTCTATGACCTGAGGCGTGAGACCGAAATGCGCAAGGCCCGCAACTGGTGGGCGGGAGAGTTCTTTCCACAAAGCGCCGACGACTTCCTCAAAGTTGCCTGGGCCATGGGCACCCAGGAAAACGCCTGGCTGCGCCAGGTGGGTGGCTACTGGGGAATGGTCACATCGTTCGTGAACAACGGCGTCCTGAATGAACAGTTATTTCTAGCTCCGGGATTCAGCGGCGAACTGTTTGTGATCTACGCAAAAATCCATCCTTTTATGAAAGATCTGCGTCAGAAGCTCAACGATCCCAACGCCTTCAAAGACCTCGAGACCGCCGTCACCCACACAAAATGGGGCCGTGACCGCCTCCAGTTCATGATCAAGCGCGTCGAAACCATGCGCGAGAAACGAAAGCCCAGCTCCTAGCTTCCAGCCTCTAACTTCTTGCTATGCCGGTCCTCTACGCGGGTGCAGCAATGTCCGATTTGTGTCCCAAATCGTGTTGAAGAGGCGCGCTTTCAGCCGCGCCCACCCCTTGCTCCAAAAAGTCGGGCATTAGGCCTTGAGGAAGATGGCCCACCGCTCATAGCTCATTGCTCATAGCTTCCAGCTCGCTTCTGTTATCCTAGTCGGCTGTGCGGATGATCTGGTGGTTCCTGATCTTGGGTGTCAGTACGCTGGTCGTGGTGTGTGTCGCGATTGCTTTATACGTTCATCTCCGGCGCCATTTGCAGAAGACGCACGACGCGCACGACGGAACCTTGAGTAAAACCAACCGCCGCGCAGAACACTGATGCTGCACTGGAGAAATTCATATGACAAGGTTGATGGTTCAAGTTCTGCGCACTCCGCAAGAGCGCACAATCGATACCTTACGGCAGGTCGCACTCATTGTGGCGGCGAGCTTATTCGTGGCATTGTGCGCCCATATCACCATTCCACTGTTGCCTCTGACTCCCGTGCCTCTGACGGTGCAGAATCTCGCGGTGCTGCTCGTTGGTCTCATGCTGGGAAGCCGGCGAGGATTTGCGGCACTGGTTGTGTACCTGGTCGAGGGCATGTCAGGCTTGCCCGTTTTTAATCCCACCGGCCTAGGCGGAGTCGCACAATTGTTCGGAGTTACCGGCGGATTCTTGCTCGTGTATCCCCTGGTCGCATTCGTTGCCGGATATCTCTTCGAACACAGTTCCAGGAGCTTCGCGCGCGCCGTCATTGCAGGAATCGCCGCCGAGCTCGTGCTCTTCGCCGGAGGGCTAAGCTGGTTGTACGTTTTCACGCACTCGCTGGCGAGGGCCGCATATCTGGGCCTGTATTGGTTCGTCGCTGCAGAAGTGATCAAAGTGATGTTGGCCGCCGGAATCGCAGCCCGCTGGCGCCGCACACAGTGATTCTGTCACTGAAGATGGATCACGGCTTTGACTGAGACTATGGGGAGAGAGTGCTGGATCGTTGTCGTCAGTCCAGCCGCAAAGCGGCGCAAGAATAAAGCCCACGGCGCAAGCCGTGGGTATAGTTCGGTTCGATCGACAGCCCCGAAGGGGCGAAAGAAGGCCCAGGGAAGGGATTAAAGCTTGATTCTGTTCACCTCCAGCCGCAAAGCGGCGGTGTGTGAAAGCCCGGCACGGAAGTGCCGGGTGCAGACCAACCAATAGATTAGAAGTCCCGTAGGGACGGCACACCTTTTCTTGGGCGTGACGCAGGAGTCCACAACAAAATGACCGCCGTATCTGATACCGAAAAAACAATTAACACCGCCGCCAGCGTCCGCGAAATCACGGTCGCTCATAGCCCCGACTCCGATGATGCGTTCATGTTTTACGCACTGGCCACGCACAAAATCCGCACCCCGGGCCTGCGTTTCACCCACACGCTTTGCGACATCCAGACGCTCAACCAGAAAGCGAAGGAAGGCGTCTACGATGTCAGCGCGATTTCCTTCCACGCCTATCCCTACGTGCAGGACAAATACGCGTTGATGGCCTGCGGTGGCAGCGTCGGCGAGGGATACGGCCCCATGATCGTTTCCCCACGCCCGTTCTCGCAGAATGAAATCAAGACCAAGCGTATCGCGGTCCCGGGCACCCTGACCACCGCCTACCTCGCGCTCCACCTATTCGCTCCCGGCGTCGAGACCGAAGTTGTCCCCTTCGACCAGATCATCCCGCAGGTTTTGGAAGGGAAATATGAAGCGGGCCTGATCATTCATGAAGGCCAGTTGACCTATGACAAGTCAGGCCTGCACCGCATCGTCGACCTCGGCAAGTGGTGGCAGAAGGTGACGGGCTTGCCGCTTCCGCTTGGAGGCAATGCGATCCGCCGCGCGCTCGGCCCGCAACTCATGCCTGCCGTCACGCAGGCTCTGCGCGACAGCATCCAGTATGGACTCGATCATCGCGAAGAAGCCCTGGCGTACGCGATGCAGTTCGCCCGCGATCTCGACACCGCGTCCGCCGATAAGTTCGTCGGCATGTACGTCAACGAGCGCACCCTCGATTACGGTGCAGACGGCCGCGAAGCTGTCCGGCGCCTCCTCGACATGGGCCACAAAGCCGGCATCATCGGCCCCGAAGCGCGCGTGGATTGGGTGTAGCGAGCCATGAGCCCCGTGCTCCGAGCCATGAGCAATCTCTTACACTTACCGCCTCGTTTGGTAACCGATCCTGTTTGGTCAAGGCTGCAACCTTCGGTACTCTGAATTGCTCGTGGCTCGCCGCTCGAAGCTCGTAGCTCTTATGCAAACCCTCCTCATCGACGCCGACGACACCCTCTGGGAGAACAACGTCTACTTCGAGCGTGCCATCGCCCGTTTCATTTCATTCCTCAACCATCACGAGTTCGCGCCCGAGCAGGTCCGCGAGGTGCTCAATGATGTCGAGCGCGAATGCATCGTCAAGCACGGATACGGCCTCCACAGCTTCGCCCACGCTCTCGTCGATACGTTCGAACGCCTGAGTCCCGTGCCAGTCACTCCCGACCTCCACGAACAAGTCCTCGGATTCACGCGCATCATCGAGAAACACGACATCGAGTTCCTTCCCGAAGTCCCCGAAACACTGGACTACCTCTCGCAAAGACATCGCCTGATCCTCGTCACGAAAGGGGCACAAGCCGAGCAGTCAGGAAAAGTAGAGCGCTCAGGAGTGAAGAAGTATTTCGCTGCCACGGAGATCGTAGCCGAGAAGAATTCCGAGATCTATGCGCACATAGCCGAGAAGTACGAATGCAGCCACGATTCCACCTGGATGATCGGCAACAGCCCAAAGTCCGACATCAATCCGGCCTTGGCCGCAGGCTTCCACGCGATCTTCGTCCCCCACGGCGAAACGTGGATACTGGAACACGAAGAAGTAAACCCGGCCCCCGCGGGCCAAAAGCTGCTGATAGTAGGCCGCTTCGCCGAACTCCGCGACCACTTTTGAGGAGTATGAACAGAAGGGTGCCCCACCCTTGTCGCTTTTTTTTTGCGACAGGGTGGAGATTTTGACTTTCGGACCATGTGGCGACAGCCGCCTCGGCTGTCCTGCGAAGGCGAAGCCAATCGGCGTTCTTCCCCAAAGCCGGCGGCGCTAATCTAATCGTGGTGCAAACCTGGGGCCGAGGCCAACAGCTCAAAAATCGGCACCATCCCAACCCCGAACTCCCGCGCAAGCCGCGACCAGTCAACCTGCCGAGGATTCCCCACAACCACCCGTCCTCCCAACTTCACGCGTAGCCGACGATTCAACCGCTCCAGCTCCCGCCTCAAATCGCCCACAACCAGCGACTCGCAAGCAGCGTTATAAACACCGTGCGCCGCCCGCTGCGCTTGCAACAGCTTCAGAAACATCTCCGCCACATCCTCCACATGAATCAGCAGAATCCGCTCTGTTTCCGCATAAGGAATCTCAATCTCCGCCGCTGTTGCTGTCCCGAGGCGTTCGAAGATCTCACTCCTCCAAGCCGACGTCGCCGATCGCGCTCCGGGACCCACAACCCGACCGATTCGAAGGCTCACGAATTCCACACCGTGTGCCTGCCGGTACGTTTCTCCCAACTGCTCGACATACAACTTCGCCGCGCCGTACAAATCCTCCGGTGCGGCCCGATCCATCTCCGTCACGACCTGTTCCGCCGGACGACTCCCATAAACGCTGAGAGAACTTCCGAATACGAAACGCTGCACGCCAAACTGCCTCGCCATCTCTAGCAGGTTGAGGCTGCCTTCGACATTGACCTGCGTCGCCCGAGCAGGCTCGCGCCGTGCCATGGTCGGCAGGATCGCCGCCAGATGCGCGATCGCCGCCACGGGCCGGGCTTGGAACAACCATCGCAGCTGCTCCCGGTCAGTAATGTCAATGCCGAACTCCCGGCCCAGCGCGAAGTGCCCAGGCCCAGGCGCAGCCGACGCAGGTTGATCCAGAGCCAGCACCGAATAACCTGAACGCTGTAAAAGTTTTCGCACGGCGCGCCCGATGAATCCGCGACCGCCGGTTACCAGCACCGACTTGGAAGGCGTCTCCATCAGTCAGCAGGAATCACCTCGGTTACTTTCATCTCAGTTACTATCGCATCAAACTAACCAACACCGCTGCTCTCGCGCTCGCTATTCTCCGCATGCTACCCTCATTCTGCTCGGCGATCTGGCTCCCACTTCGTCGGTGGCGATTCAGACCAATAATCTAAGACGGTTGCTGCACACGGTCGAGGCGCTTTCCGAACTCGGGCCGGCCCTGACGGCCGAGCGCGAGTTCTCGGAAACCTCGCGACTTATGCTGTCTGCGGTAATGGAGGCAGCGGGTGCGCGCGAAGGCGCGCTGTTTTTGTATAGCGACAAACCCGCCGTGCTGACATCCTCCACCGCCTTGGGATTCGCCCTCATGCCGGATCCCGCCTTCATTCCTCTCCTCCCCAAACACGTACACGCCCTCACCGCGGCGCGCGGACCCATCGTTCTCAACTCGTCGACCTACTCGGTTTTCCTGAGTTCGAATGGCAACGTTGCTCCCGAACTTTTCAAGTGCCTCGCCCCACTGAAAGCCGGAGGACGGCTTGCCGGCGTCATCGGCCTTGGCCGCCGTCCCGGCGAGGCGCTCTACGAAGACGCCGAACTCGACGCCCTCGAGCTCCTCTGCAGCTACGTCGCGCTCGCGGTTCAGAATCACGCCCTCACGCAGACGATCGCGCAGCGCGTCTCCGAGAACTTGCGTCTGATGGCCTCGCTGCATGGCTTCTACGACAATGCGCTGGAAGCTTTCGCCACCGCCATTGACGTCAAGCATGTCAACATTCATGGACACTCCCTGCGCGTCGGCCGCTACGCTGCTGCCATCGGAGACGCCATGGGCATGGACCCCAACGACGTCGCCGCCCTGCGCAGCGCTGGGTATCTGCACGATATCGGAAAAGTCGCCGTCGACCGCCGCCTCTTCGGCAAAACCAGCGCGCTCGATCCCGATGAATTTCGCGAGATGGCCGATCACACCACGGTCGGCCACCAGATCGTCCGCAGCGTTACGTTCCCCTGGCCTAGGATTCCTGAGAGCGTACGCTGGCATCACGAACGCAGTGATGGATCTGGTTACCCCGACCAGCTCACGCAGGAAGAAGTGCCAATGTCGGTTCGCATCATCGGGGTCGCCGACTCATTCGACGCAATGACCAGCGCCCGCCCCTACCGCGGTCCTTTGTCGATCGGAAGCGCACTCAGCGATCTCGTGCGCCTGGCGCCGGAAAAGTTCGACCCCAATGTCGTCCAGGCGCTGCTGATTCAGGTCCGCCGCGATGCCGTCGGCAGCAGCCGGGTTCCGCTGCTCGAAGGCACGTCCGTCAACATCGCGGTCACCGACATCGATCAGCTGGCTGCAACTCTGCAATACAAAGTTTCCCGCGGCAAGATCATTTCCCTCTAGCCACAAGGGTGCCGCCTCTTCTCCCGCCGTTCTTTGGCGGGACAGGGTGGGATCTTTGACTCTCGCTCCGCCGGTCGATACTGCGCCGCAACCCCGTACTTACAAGCGATTCCAGTCCTACAAGAACCTCCCGCGCCAGCAACTTTTTCCCCCGTCCGGGTTCATAATCAGAGGAGTTTTCATCTTTCCGGGGAGTCCCGATGCGACCCAGCCTGACTCGCGTAGCGCTGCTACTTCTGTGTCTCAGCCTTGCCTGTGCAGTCCCGCAATTACTCGCCAGGAAGAAAGACCAGCCAGCAGACGCCGGTGCGAGCGAACAGAAGCGCGCGGTGCATGCCCTGAATCGCCTCACCTTCGGCCCTCGTCCCGGCGAGGTGCAACAGGTCATGGCCATAGGCGTCGACCGCTGGATCGACCTCCAACTTCATCCCGAAAAAATCGCCGACAAAGACGTGGAAGCCCGCCTCGCGCCCCTCCACACTTTGCGCATGAGCACGAAGGAAATCCTCGAGGATTTTCCCGATGGTCAAATGGTGAAGCAAGTCGCGGACGGTAAGCACGCTATGCCTTCCGATCCGGCACGCCGTGCGGTGTACCAGGTGCAGGTTGCGCGCCTGGATGAAAAGCAGGAAAGAAAAGAGAGGAAAGCAGCCGCCCAGCCTCCCGCTCCTGCCGAGCCTGCGGCGGCGGAAGGCGCCAAGACTGCCGAAGAACTCGCCGCCGCCGCCTTAGCAGATTCCGCGTCGCCCGATGCCAATGCGATGAATGGAATGACAACCAACGCCGGCAAGAATGACATGTCATTGAACGCGGCCGCTGAGGCTGATGTAGTGAAGCCCAACCCAAGCCCCGCCGATGCAGCCGCCGCCCGTCGCCGCGAAGATCGCCTCTATGCCGATCTGAAGGTCCAGGGACTCATCGATCTCCCCCCGAACGAGCGCTACAAGAAAGTGCTCGCCATGTCCGCCGACGAACAGGTCGCATTCGCGGATACACTCAGACGCGGCAAGGGACAGGAATTTCTTGAGGGCCTCGATCCCCGGCAAAAAGAAGTCCTGCAGGCCATGAACAATCCGCCGACCGTGGTAGCGGATGAGCTCTCGCAGGCCAAGCTGCTGCGTGCGGTATATAGCGAACGCCAACTCGAAGAGGTGATGACCGATTTCTGGTTCAACCACTTCAATGTTTTTATCGGCAAGGGCCCCGAGCGGTTGCTGGTCACCAACTATGAGCAGGCGGTGATCCGTCCGCATGCGCTCGGCAAGTTCGAAGACTTGCTCGTTGCTACCGCGAAGAGTCCGGCCATGCAGTTCTACCTCGACAACTGGTTGAGCGTCGGACCTGACTCCCCGCAGGCTGAGGGCGCACCGCGGCGGCCCGCTGTCCGGTACGGTCCCTACGGCCGTCCGCGCGTTCGTCGTGGACCCAATCCCGGCGGGAAGAAAAAGAATAGCGGCCTCAACGAAAACTACGGTCGCGAGTTGCTCGAACTTCACACCCTCAGCGTGAACGGCGGCTACTCCCAGCGCGATGTCACGGAGGTCGCCAAGGTTTTCACCGGTTGGACTATCGACAAGCCTTTCGAAGGGATGAGCTTCCGTTACGATCCCTACAGGCACGAGCCGGGACCGAAGTTTGTCCTGGGACATCGCATCAAGCCCAAGGGCGAAGACGAGGGCAGGGAAGTATTGCACATGCTCGCGACCAGCCCGCAGACCGCGCACTTCATTTCGCTGAAGTTGGCGCAGCGTTTCGTATCCGACGACCCGCCGCCCGCCCTAGTCGATCGCATGGCGAAAACATTCCAGAAGAAGAAGGGCGACATTCGCGAAGTGCTTTCGACGCTTTTCCATTCGCCCGAATTTTGGGCCGCCGGAACCTATCGCGCCAAGGTGAAAACCCCGCTGGAGTTCGTCGCTTCAGCCGTTCGCGCCACTGGAGCCAGCGTAGACGATGCGCTATCCCTCGTCCGCCAGTTGAACAACATGGGAATGCCTCTCTACGGAGCGCAGCCGCCCACCGGCTACTCCATGAAAGCCGAGACCTGGGTCAGTTCCGCGGCATTGCTCAACCGCATGAATTTTGCTTTGGCGCTGACCTCAGGCAAGGTCCGTGGCGTAAAGGTGGATGCGGTGCAGCTCGCAGCAGGTCGAACGCCTCCCCCGGATGCAACCGCCACGCTCTCCACAATGGAAGCCAAGCTTCTAGAATCTGACGTCTCGAAGGAAACCCACGACTCGATCGTGGCTCAAATAGCGCCTTGGAAGTCTGAGGATCAGAAGAAGCCCCCACAGCCCAAGCCGCCAGACGTTAACACAATGGCGGGATTGTTGTTAGGTTCGCCGGAATTTCAGAGAAGATAATGTCGTAGAGACGTTGCTTGCAACGTCTCTCCCACCATCTTCCCGAATGCTGTCAGCAAGGCGTAGCAAGCTACGTCACTACGGAGCGTCACGTTATGTCCATCACTCGTCGCATCTTCCTCCGCAACAGCGCTCTCGCCGTGGTCGGCACGGCCGCGGTGCCAAGTTTCCTGACCCGAGCCGCTTTCGGAGCCACCGAGAACGCCGCTCGTCCCAAGCGCCTGGTTGTGATCTTCCAGCGCGGCGCGGCTGATGGACTCAACATCGTCGTCCCTCATGGCGAACCCCAGTACTACACCATGCGCCCCAGCATCAACATTCCCAGGAAATCGGTTCTCGATCTCAACGGCTTCTTCGGACTGCATCCGTCGCTCGCGCCCTTTCAGCCCTTGTGGCAGCAGCGTCATCTCGCGATCGTTCATGCCGCCGGATCGCCCGACTCCACGCGTTCGCACTTCGATGCCCAGGACTTCATGGAGACCGGCACGCCCGGCGTGAAAATCACCGAAGACGGATGGCTCAACCGCTCGCTCCATAGCCTGCCCGCTGCTCCGAGGAATTCTCCTTTTCGCGCAATCGCGCTGGGCCCTTCGCTTCCCCGCATCCTGAGCGGCCCCGAGCCCGCTGTCGCAATGAACAACATCGACGATTTTTCCCTCGGCGGAAAGAACCCCAAGCCTTCGCGCGCTGCCACAGCGTTTGAAGCCATGTACGACCACTCGTCTGACAGCGTATTGCACACCACGGGCGAGGAAACTTTCGACGCCGTCAAGATGCTGAAGGCCGCCGACCCCGGCAAGTACTCACCCGCGCCCGGCGCCAACTATCCCAAGGGACGCTTCGGCGACAGCCTCCGCCAGCTCGCGCAACTCATCAAGGCGAATCTCGGCGTACAAGTCGCTTTCGCCGACATCGGCGGCTGGGATCACCACGTCAACGAAGGCGCTACCGAAGGCCAACTCGCCAACGTGCTCTCAGATTTCTCGCAAGCTCTAACCGCTTTCTGGACAGACCTCGGCGATCTCGGCGAAGACACGGTCATCGTCACCATGTCGGAATTCGGACGCACCGCCCGCGAAAATGGCAACCGCGGCACCGACCACGGCCACGCCAACGTCATGTTCGTCTTGGGCGGCCCCGTCAAGGGAGGCAAAGTCTACGGCCGCTGGCCCGGCCTCGATCAAACGCAACTCTACGAAGGCCGCGACCTCGCCCTGACCACCGACTTCCGCCAGGTAATCGGTGAAGCCGTATCGAGGCACCTGGGCAACCAGAATCTCGCACAGGTTTTCCCCGCCTACGACAACCAGCCCACAAAATTCCTCAAGCTTCTAGCGTGACGTAGCCCCGGCATACTGCCGGCTGTGGCGGGGGCGGCTCGCCCCCGCACCATCCGTGAGATCTAAGGCCGATCTCGAATACAACTCGGTTAACAATTAAGAACTGGAGAACGATTACCTTCTTCCATCCCCAGTCTCACTCATCGTCCTCCACTTTTGCATTCGGTGAAGCCTGCGGGCGGCTTGCCGTCGCGTTACCCGCGTAGGAAGGAATCACGCACGAATTGGAGTCGCAACGCACCTCCGGGTACGCGAAAAGCGATTCGTGCCCCCGGCCATCGACCGCGCTTACGGAAACGAAGAAGCTGTCGCCGGGGTTGAGTCCCAACGCCTGAGCAGAGATCACTCGATCATTTTCTTCTTCGGAAAGCGCGACCCGCTGGCGATAGAAGTTTTCGTTGACGGACCGGGCGGCGATCACGAAGCGGTCGACATCATCCGAGCCGGTGAAGCTGGGTCTGATGCCTTGCATGGAGTTTCCACTCACTGTGAAGTTCTGCGGAGCATCCGGAGCACGCGCCAGACTTGCCGCCACCGCACCGAGGACCTGCGCAATACTGGCCGCGTAAGTGGGAGTGATGAACTGGACCTGGTCATTGGGAGAATGCTGGTGGGTCGTGATGAAAGATGTGTCCTTGCAAAACGCGGGTATCTGGGCGGGCGGAGGACAAGGTAAGGGCCCGCCACAGCTGTTGTCGACGGGTGAGGGCGAGCACTCGAAAGTTTCCATCAAGCGGACCGCCGGGTACCCGTTATTGATGAAGGACACGTGATCACTGGCGCGTCCCGGCCGGTCTTCGCGTAGCTTTGGAGCCATGGTTAAGGCCGGGACATAAGCTCCACCCCAGGTTCCGACGTAGCGCATCACACCTCGCGAAGGTGACGTGTTGTCGGTGGTGCCGTCCGGATCGGTACTAAACCGCTCCCGTGGAATCCCAGAGGAATACAGCCGGAAGTTCTGCAGGTCGGCGGTGGTGTTGGCGGTGTTGTCTCCGCCGGGTATGTCGGTGTTCAGCATCGCGATTACGCTTGGCGACTCGAAGTAGCGAGTGAGGTTGGCTGCGATCGATCCCGATCCGAACAATCCTTGTTCCTCGCCCGAGAAGGCAATAAAAACAATAGTTGCGTCGAAACGATGTCCTTTATGCTCACGCGATCCGCCGAAACCGTTACCGGCTAGCACCCGCGCCAGTTCCAGCACTACAGCACTCTGGGCGCCCGCATCATTGCCGCCCGGCGCATCGGAAGTGTTGTCAAAAACATTCGTCGTGCGCGAATCGTAATGCCCGCCAATAATCACGAGACGATTCGGATTCCTTCCGGGCAGCCAGGCGATCACATTGTAGGTTGGCGTGCTCGGACAGTTGGGATGTGTGAATGGGTCAAGCCTGACCTGAAGCCCCGGAATCGCGCTGTACTTGCTGAAAAGGAAGTCGCGCGCGGCAGTCACGCCACGTCCCGGTTGAGGTTGGTCGGAACAGGATTGCCGGGTCCCGAAGTTCTGCAGCGTGGTGGCAGTGTTCAGAATACGGTTGGAATCCACATTGCTGATGATGTTGCTGATTTCCGGGTCTGTGGTCACGCCACGGCTGGGGGCAAAGCCTAACAGGCCGAGTGCCAGCGCGACCATGAGCAGCAAACCCATGTTGATATGTGTTCGCTTCATTTCAAGTCTCCTTCACGTTCGGACATTACGGTGGTTGGTTGGGGCAGGGCGTGTATCTTACCTTCGGGACCACAAGGCAACGGCTTGATGGTTCAGGCGGCCGCTAAACCTCTGTCCTAATCGCAGGGGCGGGAGCACAATCGCAGGATCATCGTAGTGATACTTTCGGGGATCAATCAGGTAGTTGCCGTATTAATTCATTGGTTAACGCAGAGTTATTCATGCGCAGCCGGTCAAAACTCAATATCGCGATCAAGTGCTGTGCTTTCTCAACTCATTAAGGGAAGAACGGGGGGATCAACTCCGAAAACACCGCAACTCAAGCTGCCACCGACCCGTCTGTTTTCGCGGAGTTCAAGGGAGACTCTTTCTCCACATTCTGCTTCGTGTAATCGACCCACCACTCCGCTGCGAGAAACGTGGTCGTGAATCCCAGCCAGAACGCGATTCCAAAGAACTCGTGAGGTGTCAGCCTCCGCGTCGCGAAAAAGGCTCCGACAATGGGCCGCGTGGTCGCCACTCCCAGCCCAACGCCGTACGCGCGAATCATCCATTCGCGGTGCCGCGCTACTTCTTTGCGCCGGATGTGCCGGTAAGCCCGCACCAGACAATACAAAAACACAATCGCGAATAGCGTGGTAGCCGCCGTTTCATTTGGCCCGCCAATGTTCATCGTGTAGCTCATGATCAAGGCCGACACGCCGATCACGAGTCCGCATCCGAACAGTGCCCTTCCCATCCAGCGATGCACCTGCAAATGTTTTTCCCGTATGCGCCGCACGAACTGCAACGGAGCCAGGACTAGAAACAGGCCCCCGGGCAAGATGTGAATTAAGGTCAGCACTAGATGTCGTGCGAAGCCGGCATCGAGAACCGCCGCAGGTGAAGACTTTGAGGAAAATACATTCGGCCAGAGCAGGACCAGAGTACGGCGCGCCACCGCTGCCACCCCGATCACCGCCAGCACGATCACTCCGGTCCAGATGAAGCGACTTGCTCGCTTGGATACTGCCATAATGTTGCTCTCAGATATTGATTATACAATGTGTATAGATAAATATGAAACCCTGGGTCCCATTGATTTGAGCCCCACCTCGTGGAGGAAAAGGTCTTCGCGATTATCCGGAAAAACCTGGGAATCTTTGGCGGAGAGCCGTTATCAGGGCCGCGTCTGCCCGTGTGGAAATCATCTCCAGCGGTGAAAACCCGCGCCGCCAGGCCAGCCACAATGTAATCGCCAATAGCACCCCGGTGAGCGCCACGTTTGGCCACGAGTTCAGCCCCCACTGCCCCCGCCATGCCAACTGCAGAGACGAAGAGAATGGCGCCAGATAGGGAATCGGCCATTGATAGCCATCCGGTCCGCGCGATCCCGCCACGTCTTCCAACAGATGAAGATGAAAACTCAACAGAGCAAGCCACGCGGTGCGCCAGCGCTGCCTTGCAAGGACAAACGACACGACCGCGACCACCAGCGCAAAGGCCAGCGTATGCAGGGAATGGTGATAAAGCGTGAACCACAACAAAGGATGGGACGAATTCCGCGTGAGCAGTTCCGGAATGATGCCCAGACCGTCGACGTCCGGCACAACGCACGCCAACGTCACGATCGCGCGGTCTTTTCTACCCAGCTTTGCGAGGTTTGCGACCATCCAGCCCGTGAGGAAATGAGTAATAGGGCTCATGGGTCGCCGGCGTTAGATATCGATGAACACTTCCCCGTCCTCAACCTTGATCGGATACGTGTTCAACTTCTGATCAGGATGATCCACCGCAACGCCGGTTTTCGGATCCCATTTCCACGCATGCCACGGGCAGACGATTTTTCCATCTTCCACCATGCCCTGTCCCAGCGAGCCCCCCTGGTGCAGGCACTCGTTGTCTGTGGCGCTAAGCTTGCCCCAGATGTTGGCGATGCAGATCATTTTTCCGTTGCAGGGAAAGTCTCGCGCTTCGTTGGTGGTGGGTAGATGAGCCTGGGAAATGATACGGGTGAAGGGCATCGTTCAAGTTTAGAAATCTTTCTGAGAGCTGATAGCTTACAGCCGCCAGCTATTTCGGCTGCAACGTCTGCGCAATCATGATCTGGCGTTTGAAATTCTCCACCATGTTCGGATCGAGCCGCACCTCGGTGGGCTTCTTCGCCAGCGTCATCGTGTCAATCTTGTCCTGCAGTTTCAACAGCGCATAAAACAAATTCTCCGGACGCGGCGGGCACCCGGTCACATAAACGTCTACCGGCACAATCTTATCCACGCCCTGCAGCACCGCGTAAGTATTAAACGGACCACCCACCGACGAGCAGGCACCCATCGAGATCACCCACTTCGGGTCCGGCATCTGATCGTAAATGCGCTTGACCACCGGCGCCATCTTCAGCGTCACGGTGCCGGCCACGATCATCAGATCGCTCTGCCGCGGGCTGGGACGAAACACCTCCGACCCGAAACGCGCAATATCAAACCGCGCCGTCGATGACGCGATCATCTCGATCGCGCAGCACGCCAGCCCAAACGTCATCGGCCAAACCGCCGACTTCCGCGCCCAGTTGAAGACGTAGTCCACCGTAGAAATCAGAAAATTCTTCTCAAACTTGTTTTGCAGCCACCCGCTCATGCAGAACCCTCGCAGTCGCGTACACAGGCAGAATAGGGAAGCCGCGAACCGCTGTCAAACACGGAGGAGGACGGCCGTAGAACTGCCAACTAAGCGGGGAACTTTCGGCGTTCGCACGGTGTCATTCGGACGTATGGAACCAACAAACGGCGTCGTCGGGGGGAACGAGGCAGACCGACAGCTCTTCACAGCCTTCCGACAGCATGACCCGTCACCGGTTCTGACGTGGTTGCCGATCTTGCTTGGATTGATTGCATCAGCAATCGTCGCACTCGTGCTTTGCCCGGTCCCGCGTTCCACAGCCGTCTCTGCTGCTGAGGCCTTGTTCCTCGCCCTCGCCTATGTTCTCGCAATTGTCGTCATTGGCGCAGCCGTGTTTTCCTCATCCAGCGTTATCGTTGCCAGGCGCAAACGTGAAACTCTCATCTGGAAGATTTTGCCTTTCTTCTGCTGCGTGGTCGCTTGGTTAGCGCCTTTGATAGCCTTTTATGCTCGAGATTCGTTCTGGGCTGTCTTGGCCGGTCTGATGGTATCGATTCTCGGCTCCAGGCTGATCGATCGCTACTATCTGGGTAGCTGCATGGGTCAGATGCTCACGCCAAGCGCCGAGTCCCGCACCGACGCTTACACCACTCGCCTTGTTTCGCTGAGTTTCGCGGCGCTGCTACTGGAGTTCGGGGTGTTATCGACGGCAGCATCAAGGGCGCGCCCTGCGACGCTCCTGATTGGTTGCGCGATTATCGTCATCTCTTTCTTCTGCCCAGCGGTAAATCCGTCGCCCTTGGAGCTACGATTTCCCAAAGCGCTACCCTCCTCGATCACTCTGGGTTTCGCGATGATCTTCGTTGCAGCAAGTCTGACACCATATCTAGAGCGCCCCATCGAGGACGCGAGTGATATGGATGCTAGTGCCTCAAGCGGGCATTCGACCCTAAGGCCAAGCGGAAGGCCGTCAAGAACAAGTCTTGTTCAATTCGCAGCTTCGTGGTTTCGAAGATTCCCGGCCCACAATTCTCAATCAGGCACGCAGGGCAAACGCGGCGGAGTATCTGCCGATCGGCTGTACCTCACTCTTCAAGCGTTGTTCGGCGAAGGCAACACAGCGAGTGGGGCGGATTCCAACCCATGGAAGAAGGAATTGAAGACCAGAAAATCGACTACTCTCGTGCCGGGTGACTCGGAGCCGGGTGTAATTCTGCTGCCGAAAATTACGGATCACATTACTGTGGTGTCGCCATTGCCGGTACGCCGCGTATTTGAAGGGAGACCAAGCGGCCGAACGACCGATCCGGTCTCAATTCCATTCTATGGGGCGTACTGGGTGTTCAAAGCATCGGACAAGACGCTGCCGCCCGGGGCCGTAGAAATGCGCGGCGACCCAGATTCACTGTCCTTCAAGACCACAGACTTCAGCCCAATCTCAATGGAGGCGCGCCAGAACTTCGGATCGATCATCCAATTGTCGTGCTGCAGCGCAATTGACCTCGTCATTTCCAACGGTGACCGCCGTCCAGGCACCGTCAGAGTGGAACTAATCTTAACGAACACTACATTGCCCGGCCAACCTAGCCAGTCAATCGGGATCTTGCCCGTGAACTCGAGCCTGCACTGGATTCCGGACGACGACAGACCCCCAGTCACAGAGGCGCTGAGTTTTCGATTGCCGGCACATCTGGCGATTCAGAGCTTTGATGAGGCGACGATCCGCTTCGAGATGCAATCTCCGCGCGAGCGTTGGAGCGCGAAGATCGCAGTCGAGAAGTTCCGTTTGATTCCCCGTGTGTTCTGATGCAGTCGAGCCCTACCGTCCTACCCGCCGCAGCACCACGGAAACGCTCGACGGCAGGTCCCAAGTCACATCAATGGACGGATCGGACCCGTCCGGCGCCGGCCCGATTGCCGAACGTCCCGGCTCCTCCTGCGGAGGCTTCGGCGACTCCCACGGCAAATTGACCGACCACTGCAATTCGATGTGGTCTCCCTTGACCGCGCCCTTGAAGTCGCTGCTTCCGGATTTGAAGGCCACCCGATCGCCGTCGACGGTCCCTTCCACAATCGGCGCAGGGACATCGTCCCCCCGAAAAATCCTGCGGCCCTTCGACGGGTTCCCGTCAGCTTGCTGCAGTCTTGCCGTAAGGTGAATACAGCGTTGATGCCAATCATCCTGGAACGGAAGTCGTTCGGCGGCCCAACGGTCGGCGGCACGGGTCTCTACAGTCCCGTGACTCCCGCGCCGGATCGTACCGCGCGCTCCCACGCCGCCACCTGCGGACGCAGCTTCACCGCCTTGGTAGCGATCAAAAATGCTTCAATGCGCCGCCCCCGCCGGCCCTCTCCCCACCGACTTCTTCAGCGCAAACACAATCGGCACGCAGGCAAAACACACCAGCGCCATATACCGAAAATCATCCACGTACGACCACAGCCGCGACTGCGCCGTCAGCGCATGATCCAGCAGTCCGTACGCCTGCTGCGTCGCCGTGGAAGGAGATGCCCCCTGCGATCCCAAATATTGCTGTATTCCCGCGACCGCTCCTCTTACCTCCGGCCGTCCCAACGCCACCGACGCGGCCAACTCATTGCGATGCAACTGCTCATGCCGCGCCACGATGGTATTCACGATCGAAATCCCAATGCTCCCTCCAATATTGCGCATCAGGTTATACAGTCCGCTGGCATTCCCAATTTCTTCGTTCTTCAGGAACGCCATGGTGGTCGTCGACAGCGGCACGAACACGCATCCCGAGCCAAACCCGCTCAATACAACCGGCCACAGAAGACTCCACTGCCCAATCGAAAGATTGACCTGGCCGAACCAGATACTCGTCACCCCAAACAAGCAAAATCCAAACGCAATCAGCAACCGGTTATCAATCTTCGCCGTCAGGTACCCGATCATCGGCATCGCCAGAATGGCCCCAATGCCCCGCGGACTCACCGCCCATCCCGCCGCCAGCGCGGTGTACCCCATCAGTTCCTGATAAAACAGCGGCAGCAGTGTGATCAATCCGTAGATCGCTGCGCCGAACAGCCCGATCAGCACACATCCCATCGCGAAGTTGCGGTGTCGGAACACCCGCAGATCCACCAAGGGTTTGTCATGCCGGAATTCTCGAATCAGAAATGCAACGAAGCTGACCAGCAGGACCGCCGTCGCCCACCGAATCCATGTCGCCCCGAACCAGTCATCTTCCTGCCCTTTGTCGAGGATGATCTGCAGGCATCCGAGCCACACCGCCAGCAAGCCCAGTCCCCAGCCGTCGAACTTTCCCGGGTGTGCGTTCTTGATATACGGTGGATCCTCCACAAAACGCGAGATCATGAACACTGCGAACGCACCTACCGGAATGTTGATGTAAAACGCCCATCGCCAGGAGTAGGTATCCGTCAGCCACCCGCCCAACGTCGGCCCCAGGACCGGCGCGACCACCACGCCTAGCGCAAACACAGCCATCGCCATGCCGCGCTTTTGTGGGGGGAATGTTTCCAGCAGAATGGATTGCGACAGCGGTTGCAGCGCTCCGCCGCCCGCTCCCTGCAAAGCCCGTGCGAGCAGGATCATTCCCAGGCTCGTCGCCGCTCCGCAGGCAAACGACGACGCGGTGAACAAAAAGATGCAGAACAGCAGGAACCGCTTGCGTCCAAAGCGCAACGAAAACCACGAACTCGCCGGCAGTACCACCGCATTGGCCACCAAGTAGCTGGTGAGCACCCAGGTCGCTTCATCGTTGCTTGCTGACAAACTCCCGGCAATATAGGGCAGAGCGACCGCCGCGATGGAAGTGTCGAGCACCTCCATAAACGTCGCCAGCATCACGGCGAGCGCAATCAACCAGGGATTCACGGTCGGCGCGTTGTGTGTCGTTTGTGCTGGGGGCATTCCTTCTCACTTTCGAAGGCGAGAACAAGGTGGATTGTAAGGATGCTCTAGGTGTACCCGAGGTTGAAGAAAACTTTTGCAGGGCACAAATCGCAAGAGCAGGATCCAGTTCGTTTTTGAAAGGGCACGGCTTCAAGCCGTGCCGCCATGCGCGAAAAGGAATTGCGGCTTTAACTGCTCAGGGGCCTGCGCCGCCTCCGCTGCTACCCCGCCTCGACGAGGCCACCTTCAATTTGCCAACGAGTAGATTGCGCAGCTTCCGTACCGCGGGAGAGATCTCCCGACCGCTGATACCGCCGAAGCCCAGAACCAGTCCTTGGCACGCCTGTCCCATATATGCACGGGAAAGTGGCCACAGCGCCAGGTTCTGATGAGCGCCATCCCATGCGATTTCTTCATCTCGAAATCTATTTTGCAGCATCACGGTGAGATGCATCCCGGCTGCGTCCCCGACGGGTTCCCCCATTTCACCGAGGTTGTCGGTCAGGTTCTCGAACAAGACTTGTCTCAATCCGCCATAGTGGACCCGCATCCTCCGTAAGTGACGGGCAAAGTGGCCTTCGTCGATGAAGTCGGCGAGCACCTGCTGATAGAAGGTCGGCTGGCCCAGGTCCATGACGCGACGCATGGTGACAAAACGGTCGATCAAATCAGGTGGAACGACGATGTACCCAAGCCGCAGGGAAGGAAAAACTACCTTGCTGAAAGTTCCGATGTACACGACTCGGGAATTCTTGTCGAGTCCTTGCAGAGAAGGGATCGGCAGGCTCTCATAACGGTATTCGCTGTCGTAGTCATCTTCGATGATCCACGCGCCCGAGTTGTGCGCCCACTCTACCAACTGCAGTCGTCGAGCCGCGCTCATGGTTACTCCGAGCGGGAACTGGTGCGATGGCGTGACAAACGCAGCCCGGGCTTTTCGACACTTCTTGACGCCGGCCGGAACATCGAGGCCCTCGCCATCCACCGGGATCGGCTCGGGACGGCATCCGTTTAAAGTGAAAATGTCCCGGGCCAGTCGATAAGTGGGATTTTCGACCCATACCCGATCGCCCGGGCTGAGAAGAACGCGAGTTGTGATCTCGAGTGCCTGCTGGGAGCCGTTGACAATCAGGATCTGCTCAGGTTCGCAGCGGACCGCCCGCGCCGTTCCCAGATAATTTGCGATCGCCTGCCGCAGCGCTTTGTGGCCCATCAGGTCACCATAGGTGAGAGATTCGGCGTTGGCGCTTCGCGACCGCCGCGCAATCAACCCTGACCAGGTATGCAACGGGAATTGATCAAAAGCCACCTGTCCAACGCGGAACGGTCCGCAGAGGGCCATCCACGGCAAGTTTTCCTTCCGTGGAAGCAGCGAGCAGCGATTCGAAACCAGACGAGGACCCACTCGCTCCGCTGCACTCCTTTCGCCCATCGGTCGGCTCGACGTCAACTGCTCGGGAAGCGAGCCCGAAATTATGGTTCCGGCTCCAACCCGGCTCTCCAGATAGCCTTCGGCCAGCAATTGCGCATACGCATTGAGCACAGGAAACCGGGAAACGCCCATCTCGGAGGCGAAGACGCGAGTGGAGGGAATTCGCTGCCCCGGACGCAGTCGGCCATCCAGGATGGCGGCGCGGAACGAGGTGTAGATTTGCCGGTGAAGAGGCTGGGAAGCTCTGCGATCAACAGCCATCATGGGCAGCAAACCGGAGGCCACGCGCTTCATTTCCGGAGATCATAGTGGTCATGCCAAAGAGGCGTCAAGTGGGTATTGAATGTGACCATTTACGGTGCCAACCTATCCTCAAGCAATCTCGAAACCACGCCAGCGGGGAGAGTTTCTATGTCACGGATTCGCCATTGCGTGGAGTGTCCCAAGTGCCAAACGCGATATCTCATTTCGTTCAGTCCATACAGCAACGGCGCGTACCTGCGGCCTGCGGTGGATGCGTCCTCGGATGAGTACATCCTGTACTGCTCCTGCGGGCCGGACGTTGGGGTCAGCCGCTGGCGAGCGAGCGAAGTGATGGCTTGCAAGGTTTCCAACGCAGCCTTCAGGCGGGGCTTTGGAACATCGGTTGAGGTTCGGCCGGTGCCCAAAGCGAGGGAGCCGTGGTCCTTTGATGCATCTCAATTTCTGAACGACCGGAAATCGCCGGACCGGCGCAAGGGCACATCCTGAGCCGTGGGTTCGGCCTTGATCGGACACCAACTCAGGAGAGAACAAATGTCCGTCGCCTGCATCGCACTGCGCCTCCGAGTGTAATCACCCGATTGCATCCTAAGCTACAAAATGCATTACGCTTGACATCCACATGCACACAACCATTCTCGCTGCATTTTTGGAGTTCTCTCGCACTCCGGTCTCCATGTGCACTGCCGGTATCCTGGTTTCCCTGATTGCCCTGTGGGCGGCCAAGGCCGATATCGCGCGGGCCCGCGGCCTCGACAAGATCGTAGTCCTGAGCAATTTGTGTTTCGCCGCCCCCTTAGCGGTCTTCGGCGCACTGCATCTCTCCGACGTAGATTTCGTCCTGCCCATTGTGCCCTCGTACATGCCATGGCGATGGTTCTGGGCGTATTTCGTCGGCTTTGCGCTGCTAGCCGCGTCCTTGAGCATTGCCACAAAAATTCAAGTTCGCTGGTCCGGCCTGCTGTTCGGGATCATGATGTTTCTTTTCGTGGCGATGTTGGACCCCCGGGGAGCTCTCGCCCACCCCAGAGACAGGTTTGTATGGACGTTGGTCCTCCGCGAAAGTTCGTTCGCGGGTGGAGCCTGGATTCTCGCGGGAAATGCAATGCGCGAGCAAGGCCGTGGGCAAGGCGGAAGCAAGCTCATTACCGTGGGCCGCGTGATAATCGGGATCGCGGCCACATTCTATGGTGTTGAGCATTTTCTGCACCCCGAGGGCGCACTCGGAGTCCCGCTCGAAAAACTGACGCCCACATGGATTCCGGCGCGCCTGCTCATCGGCTATCTAACCGGCGCGATTCTTCTCGTTGCCGGCGTAAGCATTCTGCTGGACAGGAAGACGCGGAGGGCAGCAACTTATCTCGGTACCTGGATTCTGCTGCTGGTCTTGTTCACCTATGGGCCGATCTTGATCGCGTCGATGCTAGACCCGAGCACCGCAGTCAAAGTTGAGGGGATCAACTACTTCTTTGACACGCTGCTGTTTGCCGGAGTGATTCTCGCCCTCGCCAGCGCGACGCCACGCACGGATTGAAATGCCACCCGCCAACTCGTTACGAAACTCGGACTACCGCAGCGTTGTTCTGAAGCTGGCGCCTGGCTCCGCAGATCTGTTCTCGAGGCGTGGTCATTTCATCATCACTCTTGACCTAGTATCGCGATTTCACTAGTGGATCTCAGACCCGGCGATTTGAGGGCATTGGCCTGGTTTCGTCAGGTATCATTTATTCGGTCCAATTCTGATTGTCCCGTCTGTCAAACGTGCTGCCCCTGTATTCATCAAAGCAATACCGGGCATCGCTGTGCTCGTTTTCACAGTTGCCAATCCGATCGGTGACAACTCGGGCATTGCATTTATCGCTTCGATAATTGTGTTGGTTGCCTGTGGCGTGGCTTGGGCGATGCTGGAAGTGTTTGGTGGTTCCGAGGAAGAACCTAAAGACACGTCACAAATGGACAAGTAGCGAAAGGCCTGGAATTTACTTTGTTCTAAGAGCGAACACATGGCGCAAGCTTGCGCTAACGCCTGGTTACAACAGTCACGCTTTCCGTTCGTTCTTCTCGTTACAATCAAACCAATGCGCTTTGCATTGTTTTTTGTCGATCCGGGAAAAAAGAAGAGGAGTGATCCGTGCACAACTACCTCCGACATGGTACTTGGGTGAGGCCTGATGTCCCTCATCGGCTTGCGTCGAAATTCGAACCTTTCCTGGCCTTGGTTCTAGCACCGCTTGTCATCGTGAACGCGGGCCATGCACAGACCGACACGAACTGCATCGAGCTTAACGGTTGCTCAGCCGTGACGGGAATCCTGCTTGTAGACGATCAGCGCTGCGACGAACGGCGCACCTGCCCGGAAGGCGCCTCTGAATGGGGGTTGATTACCGCCGCTAAACAATACTCAGTCCGGGGAAATACAGACGAACTCAAGAAATTCGAACGGCGCAGGGTGACAGTAACCGGAACAATAACAACCGTTGGACGAATAGATTCACATCTCGTCGCGGCCAATGGGGTAGCTTTCGACATACTGAATGTCCGGACCATCAGTCCGAGTGAAATTGGCGAAAACGAGATCCGGCCATTGATTAAAGAACTCAGGTCCGAAAAATGGACCGAGCCACACAACATCAGCAATCCAACCTTTTGGGAGTTTGACTTTACTCCTCCGATGCTTCAAATCCTGCAGGCGGGACCCCCTGCACAGGATGCGTTGCTGGAATATTTGGACGATGCGCAGATCAAGGACCAGATTATCGTTCTTTTGGGAGGCGTCGGCGACGGGAAGGCTGTCGCGCCGATCATCGCGGAGATGGTCAGTCCCAAAGAGGGTGACTTGAACGAGTACGAGCGGAAGATCAACCGCGTTGCCACACTCGCTCTTGGAAACATAACCGTGGGCGGAAGCCTAAAGTGCGATGACAGCGGGCTTGGTGCGACGCCAATTAAGGATCCCAAGGCGTGCTGGTCTGAGTGGTGGGGCGAGCATAGAAAGGGCTTCGACGTTTCAAAAATAGGGAGTCGCAACTTTACCGGGTATCCGGACTATGGCATCTATCAGAACCCGTACACCTTTCGCGCTCGGTAGTGATATGTCGGAAACAGTTTTGAGACAACAACATCGTCCACCCAATTGTTGTTAGATCCACATTACGCTCATCATGCCCCTGCCGGGGGTTTTGAGTGATTAACCGGCCAATCCTCGGGTGTGCAGTAGCCTCGTTCTGCGTTTCGGGGATAATTTGTCGACTTGTCGTCATACAAATGCCGGGGCACAACGACATCCGCGTAGAACTTGAGGGGATGCAGAGCGTGGACCCTAATCCTCCCAGCTGGATCCGGAATTGGCTGCAGAAGTAACGGGTCAGTAAGAAAGTTGGGACTCGTGCAAGCTGGCTGGTCCAAGATTGTCTTGCAATCGCCAGGAGAAAGTGGGATAAGGGAAATCGTAATGCTTAGTGGCTACACAAGCTACTCCTCAAAGTCGGCCACGACCTCGAATCGCCTCTTCCTATTGAGTGCACATTAGCCGGTTAATGAGTGTAATTGTTTTCATCAGCCATCGGTAAACACCAAGCGCTGAGGAAGCCCTCACTTTACGAATGCAGTCTCCAAGGCCGTCTGCGGGGTAGGCAAACAAACGGCGAAAGTGGTAGGATTGCCCGCGCGATGTCCGATGAACCGCTAAGCCGCCCCGAGATTGAAGCCCTCCAGCGTCAACTATCCCTGCTGAGCGAACCTGCCGTCCGTGATGCCTACGTCCAGGCGCACGCGAGATGCTGCCTTGGACGCGGCGAATTGCCAAACCCGGCGGACGTGCAGAGATTCCTAAGTGCTTGGAAGATTCTTTGGCGTTGGGAGCAGAACGGGAAGCGGACGAAGTGAAGGGCGGGGGATAAGCTGCGCACTGACGATGCGCTGAGGAGCCTCCTCATACCTCGCGAGCGTTTCGTTCATCAGGCGCTGAAGAGCGGAGAGTGCGTTTTGGATCGCACGCAGTTCAGCCGGGGTTCCAGGATCGCTCCCCCATTGGGAGTACCGTCTTTCAAGCGCGGCAATTCTGCTTTCAATGCGACCAAGCAACCAGACGGGGTCAGATTTCCCTAACGCTGCACAATCGGCTTGCCAAAAATGACGGACGGATCCCATTACCAGACTCCCTTGGCCCATAAACGGAGGCGTCAACGTTCAAAAGACGGTAATGCAGGATCGTTGCTTTTCTGCAACCGCACTTGGATTGTTCGCAATTCGTAACAGGACGGTGGTTTGGCGGAGCTACCGTGCGCAAATCCCTAGAGGGACTGAGAGGTGAAAGCCTCGTGCGTGCCATAGCTACAATTGTGAGGTGTGAGGTGTATTCACAATGCCGAGGCTACATTTATCCAGCCCGAGGAACAAGGAGGGGGGACTGTCGGTTTCCGCCATGCTTTGAGACGCCACGAAATCAGGTCCAACAACGTCTCGACGCTCAAGCCTTGTTTCAGAAGCTCGATCATTTGTTCGAGGCTGAATCGGGCTTGTTCGCCAGCGATGGCCAACTTTCCGATTGCCGCAACCAAAGAAGGCTTTTCCATTTTGCTGCCCCCCAAATTTTTCAGAGAATCGCACCGGCCTCTCGGACCGTCCGCGATTTGGATCACGAACGATTGTGACCAGCAGCAAAGACTTAGCTAGTACGCATCGCATCCAAATAGGTTTGACCGGTCAGCGTAGCGATCTCGCTGCGACTCACCTTTTGGGAGTGTGCAATTTTGACCATTTTTCGGTCGGCTGTGTCTTGTACCTTTCACTCACAAACAGTGTTGTTCTATTTGGTGGCGCAGTGGCTCTCCCTCTCTCTCGTGGGGAAGTGCGCCACCTTTTCATCACAGAGCCTTTCCTCCCGACACCCGCAACATCGTGAGGAGTTTCTACCAGTAAAGGCGAGTCTCTGATGAGGAGTGTCAATCACTTTTAGAGTTTGGTGAACTCGTGTGTCCGCCAACAATCTGCGTGATTCTGGTCACAGTTCGCGGCAGTCAGTTTTAGGACTGTCAGGTTGTGGGAACGTTTGACTTTCGACACCAGCGGTGAAATCATTATTTTGTCGACCGCGGACCAAGTTGCTCCCCGCAAAGTTGCCGTTGCTCTGCGTTCACGCGCATTCATTTATTCCTTCACACGAAGTTGCCTTCCGCAAATTCGGAACCCTCAAGAGGGGGCCAACCATGACACCCGTAGCAGCCAAGATTCTCAAAACATTTGATCCCAAGACATTTCTCTCGACCATTGACGGCGGTAGGAAGATCACAGCGTTCCTTAAAAAACAGACGATCTTCGTTCAGGGCGACTCGGCCGATGCTGTTTTCTACATACTGAAAGGAAAGGTAAAGCTCACGGTTGTATCTAAGACGGGAAAAGAAGCCACAATCGGCATTCTGAACGAGGGTGATTTCTTCGGAGAAGGGTGCCTTACAGGGCAGCTTCTTCGCCTGTGCTCCGCGACCGCAATGACCGATTGCTCTGTGATGCGAATCAATAAGAAGTCGATGGTGGAAGTCCTTCACCGAGAACACACGTTTTCCGATATGTTCGTGGAGTACTTGCTGGCACGGAACATCCGATACGAAGAGGATTTGGTTGACCAGCTTTTCAATTCTAGCGAAAAGAGACTAGCTCGGATTCTGCTGTTGCTGGCTCATTTCGGCAAAGAAGGCGTGCATGAGAGTCCAATCCCTAATATCAGTCAGGAGACCCTCGCAGAGATGATAGGCACGACTCGCTCGCGGGTCAGCTTTTTCATGAACAGGTTTAGGAAATTGGGGTTCATCGACTATCACGCGGGTGATGATTTGCAGGTTCACAGTTCACTTCTCAACATTGTTCTCCACGACTAGAGCTTCATTCCTCATGTGACTGCCCTGGACGCATCCCACGAGCCGAGAATGCTTGTGATGCGCTGCCCTCTCCAACGTAATTGATTCACTCGGACAGTTGGCCTAAATCTTAGGGCCCTATCGACAAGTGCGCCGGCGCGAAACATTCGGTGCGAGCGGAAGAGCTTTGCGCCGGCGCACTTGCGATAGGGGGATTTGTACGAAGCCGCTGGTGCGGCGGACGCGGTGGGAGCTATGGGTTTTGCATGGGCGATTCGTGATTTGTTCGTCGAGGAGATGGGTTAGGCAGAGTTGGAAAGCGAGTCAGTAGAAGGCGGGATCGTTGTAAGGCGACGATCCGGTGAAGTGGATTTAGGAAAGTTAGCGGGGGATGGAAGCGCATGGCGGTAAGTGGAGACACGAGGACTGTCGGAGCGAAAGCTCGCGGAATGAAGAGCGGCATGGTTCGTTGGTTAGGAAGAGTCAAGGAGCGCGCTCCGGGTAGTGAAATGCCAAGCAGTGAATACAGAAAATCGTTCGACGATGACCATGGGCGTGGAACATTTTGGACAGCGGAAACAAGTGGGCTGGGTGGGTGAGGTAGTGACTGGAGATGGGTGGGGCATGGGATGGTCGGCGAGCAGGCGCTGACAGAGAGGTAAGAAAGTGGTGCGCCGGCGATTGGCCAGGAATCCGAAAGAGCGGATGCGGACAAAGCCGCGGGGCAGGACGTGGAGCAGGAAGCGGCGTAGGAACTCTTGCGAGGAGAGCGTCATCACTCTCTTCTTATTCCCGTGGGCATAATCCTTCCAACGGAAAGTAACCTGGTCATGCTCGAAAGCTACGAGCCGGTGGTTGGTGATGGCCACCCGATGGGTGTAGCGGGCGAGATAGCCGAGCACATGATGAGGACCGCCGAAGGGGGGCTTGGCGTAGACGATCCAGTTCTCACGGAACAAGGGACGCAAGAAGGAGCGGAAGGCTTTTTCGTTGGCCAGGGGTTGAAGAGTTCCGGCGAAGGTGAGTTGGTGTTGTTGGAAGCGTCGCTTTAAGCCGGCGACGAACTTGCCGCGGAAGACGCGACTGAGTACATGCACGGGCAGGAAGAAGGGATAGCGGGGATGAATCCAGCGGGTGCGGTCGGGCGAGAGTCCGCCGGCAGGAATGACACAGTGGACATGAGGATGAGCCAGAAGATTCTGTCCCCAGGTGTGTAAGACAGAAAGGAAGCCAATGTCGGCTCCCAGGTGGCGAGGATCTCGGGCCACCTCGAGCAGGGTTTCCGCACTGGCGCGGAACAAGAGGTCATAGAGAACCTTCTTGTTCTGCAGCGCCAGTGGGGAGAGTTGGTGAGGCAGAGTGAAGACAACATGGACATAGGCAACCGGCAGAAGTTCACTCTGCCGAGCCATGATCCACTTGTCGCGAGCACCGCTCTGACACTTTGGGCAATGGCGATCGCGACAGCTGTTATATGAGATGGTGCGATAGCCACAGCGAGGGCACTGATCGCGATGCCCACCGAGTGATGCCGTGCGGCAGCGAGCGATCGCGCGCAGTACTTTCCGATGGGCCCAATGGATCCAGCGGAAGTTGTGCTGCATGAAGCGATCGCCTTGGGCGCGAACGATATCGGCCACCTCGAGGAGGGGCCGAGTCATTTTTTCTTAAGCCTCCGCGAGCGTGGGACGCCGTCGAGGCTGGAGACTTCGAGAGCATCGAGCGGATTGGGGATGGCGCGCAGATGCTTGGGTGAGAGATGCAGGTAGATGAGGGTGTGCTCCAGCCTGGAATGTCCGAGTAGGACCTGAATGGTGCGCAGGTCGGCGCCGGCTTCCAGAAGGTGGGAAGCACAACTATGCCTCAGGCAGTGAGGAGAAAGACGTTTGGTGATGCCGGCCCTTTGGGCAGCTTGCCGGCAGGCTAACCAAACCATATTGGGGCTGATGGGGACGTCGGCGCGAACTCCTTTCACGGTGCCCGGAAACAAAAAGGTGGTGGGCCGCATCCAGCGAAAGTAGACGCGCAGAGTCTCCAGCAGCTTGGGGCTCAAAGGAACCTCGCGGTCGCGGCCGCCCTTGCCGTGGACAATGCGGATCATCATGCGCTGACTGTCGATGTCTTCTACCTTCAACCGACAGAGTTCGGCCCGGCGTGCGGCGGTGGAATACAAGGTCATGAGCAGCGTCCGGTGATAGAGATTGCAGGCTGCGTCGATCAGTCGGGTTACTTCCTCCGGGCTGAGCACGGTCGGCAGTCGCTTGCGGGATTTGGGAAATGGAATGTACTCAGCCAGAAAATGTCGGCGCAGAGTCTTTACGAACAAGAAGCGCAATGCGGACACATATTGACTGACCGTGGCAGGAGCCAACTTCTTGGCTTGGAACAGATGAGCCTGATACTGCCGAATTTGCTCGGGCCCGAGCTTGTCCGGTGGCTGGTGAAAATACTCCGCAAAATCGCGGACGATGCGAACGTAGGTTCTTGCGGTACGATGGGAGTAATTACGACGCTGGATTTCTTCCAGCATCTGTTTGCGTAGTTGGGTCACAGGGACCTCCTTTTTCCGTGACCCAACTTACTTCTTACTTCAATCCCTCACCAACTCTCGGTCCTCGAACACGCGCTAGCGTCCGCCGCGCCAGCGGCTTCGTACAAATCTCCATATCACTCATCTACCGTGAGTAAAAATAGTTTTCCTCGGGCTCACTCGTGAAAATCGCCTGACAGCGTCAACAGTCATCCCCCTGTGTTTTCCCTTCCCCTTACTAGCTTTTCTCTTTGTCTCCATGCTCGGGTCGTCCTCCGAAAGTGAGCAATTTTGAGCAGTCGAACCATGGCTGTCAGACCTACGATCAACCAGCAAAAGTAGTGGAGTCCTTAGTTATTTTGCCTTTCCAGAGATCACGGCTAACGGAACTTCGTTAGACGCCCGTGTGGTTTCTCAAGCAGATGAGGAACGTCCATGAAGTCGCCGTACGGTCTTAATATCCTTGACAACTGCGCCACTTGCCCCGTTCGGGAGCAGCATCTTTTCTGCAATCTTTCCCCATCCGCGGTACAGAAACTCAACGACATCACGTCCGCCGCGGTGTATCCACGCGCCGCCATGCTGTTCATTCAGGGCCAACAGGGACGTGGGGTATTTGTGCTTTGCAGCGGCAAGGCGAAGCTCTCTACCACTTCGCTCGAAGGCAAGACCATCATCACCAAAATCTCCGAGCACGGAGACGTGCTGGGACTGAACGCGACGATTTCTAACCGCCCCTATGAGGTAACGGCGGAAATGCTGGAGCCGGGGCAGGCTAACTTCATTGCTGCTGATGCCTTGCTACAATTTCTGCACGACTATGGGGAAGTTGCGATTCGAGTGGCACAGCAACTGAGCTGCAATTACTATTCGGCCTATGAGAAAATCCGCATGCTGGGATTAACTATTTCCCCGGAGCAGCGGCTTGCCAAAGTATTGCTGAGCTGGCCGGCGGAGCGGGAAGACTCAGACCATTCTCTAAGTCTGCGTTTGTTGCTGACGCATGATGAAATCGCGGAAATGATCGGCACCACTCGCGAGACCGTCACCCGCTTGTTTGCCGACTTCAAGAAGAAGCAAGTCATCCAATCGAAGGGTTCCAGTCTGTTGATCCTCAACAAGTCTGCCTTGGAAGGGATGGTACAGGCCTGAACAACTCAAATATTGCCAGCGCGCAATACGAAGGGCATTGCTCGCTTTGTCAGCTTGCGCAAAATCTCTATCTTTCACTCATCTTGCCAGCAGCCTCCGAAGCCAAGCGGGAAGAATCCGCCGCAAACCGGCACCGCCAGACGGACGCCACGTTTTGTAGACATCGGCCAGCATTGGACTGTCTGGGAAGTTCTGCCTCAAGATTTTCACCCAGTATGCGAAGTCGGTTTCGCTCATCGGATAGAGGGGGTGTGGCTGAAGGAAAAACTCCGGCGGGGACTTCTGAAGAACTGCGTAGCCTGATCCAGTCCTTTTGCAGTGTGGACAGAAATAATCGCGCTCGGGATAAGAAAGCTCTACTCCGCCAGCCATGTTTGCTCCACGATAGTCGGAGTCGATCTCCCAGTGGGACGCATGACAATGCGGGCAGCGTAATTCGACCATCCTTGCGGGAGTCATTTATGTGAAGAGCGGCTTCACTTTCAGAATTGCAGTATATTACTCTCGACAGGAGGAGAAACTCACGGGAAGAATTTTTGGCGACGCATCAGGCCCCGCAGCCAGCCGTCATCTATCGGTTACTGCGAGGTCTAAGGCGTAAATCTCATCGATTCCGGTATCACGCAGCAGCACTGGCGAATCATCGGGAGCTAAGGTCATGGTCGGCTGCACCAAGGAGGTGAGACGGAAATCTTTTAGCGTGGCGATCTGCTCTATCTTGTGTTCTGCTCGGTCGACGCGATAGATCGCCGGATCCGTAATTTCGTTCGAGTCGAAATACACGTACCGGCCGTCTCGGGACCAGACGAGGTTACTCACGTTCTGCATGGCCGCCAATTCGCTCCACTTGCGGCTTTTGAACTCATACATCATCAACTTTTTTGAGTTGCTATTGAGGGCAATCACACTGCGGCCATCGGGTGACCAGCGGGGTGACCACAATCCTTCCGATCCGGGCAAGCTGGACCTCTGATTCGTTTTCAAGTCAAAGAGGTGTATTGATGTCGCCTTCTCCGCAGTGACATCTGCCCACGGCAGGCCGGAGAAAATCACGGTGGTTCCATCAGGAGACCAGGAAGGATCCGCATCTGTCTCGTCGGGGGCGGAGAGAGGCCGCGGGTCTCCGCCCTCTGATGGAACAAGGAAAACCTCCCAGCGCTGCCTGTGGGCGGCAAAGACGATCCATCTTCCATCGGGTGACCATGCCGGATGATGGGCCACCAGAGGCGCATACGAAAGCTGCAGGCGTTCGCTTCCGTCGAGCTTGCTTCGCCAGAGTGTCAGATCGGGATAAGCGGTGTAGGTGATCCATTGTCCGTCTCGGGAAAAATCCAGTGCGTTTGCCGGGACCTCCGGCAAGTACGGACGAAACTGTTTTGTGGCGAGGTCCAGCCGAGCTAGCTCCGCTCGCGGCTGATAGCCAATGCTATACAGCTGTTTTTGATCTGTGCTAGGCACAACATCATCGAATTCCATCGGCCCCAAAGTGAGTCGGACCGGTTGGATGCCAACCTTTCTCCAAAGGCCCGGGCTCTGCATCGCCGCCCATAAATCGGTCCTGCCATTTTGTCTAGCGGCAAAGAGGAAATACTTTCCATCTGCAGTCCACTTCAGCCCCGACGAGCCTAGTGAACCCTTCCAGTCGGGCAGCAGCTGATGGAGTCTGGTGCCGTCCGTGGCAATCTCCCAAAAAGAATTCTTTCTCGTGGTGCGGTCATTCAAAACAAATCTCAGCAACCTTCCGTCTGGCGACCACCTAACCCGCATTATTCACATATTTGAAGACAACAAAAGCCTCCTCTGTTACAAACATGTTGTCGAGACAATGTTTGCAGCAACAAAAGAGGCTTCTGAATGTCTGAAGATAGCACAACACAGTGTTTGTTGTTCCCAGGAATTTTTCGCAAGCCTGTCGTGGCCCAGTTCGATCAGCGAGAGGGGAGTTCCGACGGCGGAGCCCTGCTGCTGAAGGCTGCCGATCGGCACTATGACTTGGTGGCCGGACTGGCCTCCTGCCTTCGAGACGATCGGCAAGCGGGCAAGGTGGATCATTCGTTGCGCGAGTTGGTGGCCCAACGGGTGTTCTCGATCGCCTGCGGCTACCCGGACGCGAACGACTCGGCTCGCTTGTCCGAGGATCCGATTCACAAACTACTTCTGGATCGCGATCCGATCGAGGGTCGCGACCTGGCTTCGCAGCCGACGTTGTCGCGTTTCGAGAACGGGGTTGGGGTCAAGGAACTCTATCGTGCGGGCGAGTTCCTGGCCGAGAGTGTGATCCGGCGTCACGCCAAGCGGCTACGCCATCGCGCCTGTCGCGTCACCATCGATCTGGACCCGACCGACGATCCCACGCACGGGGCCCAGCAATTGTCCTTCTTCAACGGACATTACGATACCTGGTGCTACCTGCCGGTGATGGGTTTTGTCAGCTTCAACGACGAAGCCGAACAGTATCTCTGCGCCGCCGTGTTACGGCCCGGCAACGTGACCGCAGCGGCGGGAGCAGTTGCCATCCTGCGGCGTTTGGTGAGGATGATTCGTCACCATATTCCTGGAGTACGGATTCGGGTACGCTTGGATGGCGGGTTCGCGCATCCTGCCGTGCTGGCGTTTTTGGATGCCCAGCCCAAACTCGAATATGTGGTCGCGATGGCCAAGAATGCACTGTTGAAGCGCGTCGCCGAAAGCGGAATGCGTCGAGCGCGCCAGTTCTCGCAGCGCAGCGGAAAGACCGAACATATTTACGGGGAAGTCCGCTACAAGGCCGGGAAGTGGCCACGCCTGCGCCGCGTCATCATCAAAGCCGAGGTCGTCCGCGCTGGCGATAAGGACCCCAAAGACAATCCCCGTTTCGTCATCACCAACATGAAACAAAGTCCGCAGTGGATTTACGAACATGTCTACTGCCAGCGCGGTGACCTCGAGAATCGCATCAAGGAACTACACCACCTCGAGATCGACCGCACCAGTTGCAGCAGCTTCTGGGCCAATCAGTTCCGCGTTCTGCTCACCGCCGCTGCGTATGTTCTGATGCAGGAGTTGCGCTTGCGGGCGGCCGGCACCGCTTGTGCCCGCGCCCAAGTTGGCACGCTGCGCGAACGACTGCTGAAGCTGGGGGCTAGGGTGTTGGTTTCTGTACGACGCGTCGTCGTCCATCTGCCGGATTCCTTCCCGTTTCTGCCCGCCTTCCGTCGAGTCGCTCTGGCACTCGGAGCGGCAACCGGTTAACCCTCCTCGGAATTACGAACGCATCGACAATACACCCACGGCCGGAAGTCTCGGCGCCCCTGTCTCATGCATCCCGAGATCGAGCTCTCCGCTAGCGGAGCCATCCCATACCTTCGCTCCACCAACCCCAACTACTACATCACTACCCACCTTCCCCCACAAAACTTAGCCCACACTGACCTTCATGAATAATGCGGGCTAATTGCCGAAACCAACCCGCTAAGCGTGGCGACTTTCCTCGAATCACTCCCATTGCTATTCGCTATGTACAACTCGTTACCCTGGCTGTAAGCAATTCGCTGCGGATCCGGCGACCATGCGGCATTCAGCGCGATCAGGCTGCCTACTCTTCGCGGTGCTCCCGCAGGAATCGGAAGTATCCAGAGTGGTCCGCCTTCGTATGCAAAACTCTGACCTTTCAGCAGCAGCGCAGAACGATCGGGAGAGATGTCGCACAACCCGCCGAATGGAAAAGGTGTTTGTATGACCGCAGTTTCCCCGCCTGCGGCGGACACTTCGGCTAAAACGAAGTTGCCACCCCGTTGTTCCGTGAAATAGATTCGTGCCCCGTCGGTGAGCAGCGGCCCGCCCTTCCCCTGTCCGTCCTGTGTGAGCGGATTGTACGAAACGACGCTTGGCGGCTGTAATGTCCGCATTGACCAGTAGGTAATGGTCAGAACCAGCAAAAGCAGGATGGTCGCACCCGCAATGAGTGCGTTCCGCTTTCTTGGCCGTTTGGTAAGCGCGACTGCAGATACAGAGGAGGGCGCCTGGATCACCGCAGTTCCCGATGCGCTTGACCTCAGATCTCTCTGCAGGCGTTGGAGGTCTGTTCGAACATCCGAAGCGTGCTGGTAGCGCAGGTCGCGGTCTTTTTCGAGGCACTTATTGATCACGTCTTCCAGCTTTGGCAGCAGGTCAGGATTCAGGCGGACTGGGTCTGTTGGGGGTGTGTCCAAAATGGCCTTGAAGATCACGCCCGAACTCTCGCCGCGGAAGGGCAGAGTGCCCGTCGCCATTTCGTAAAGCACTGCGCCGAATGAGAACAGGTCCGTCCGTGCGTCCAATTCCTTGGCGCGAACTTGCTCTGGGGACATATACGCCACCGTCCCCACTGCTTGCCCAGGACTCGTCAAGTGCTCTTCGAGCGTCACTGTGGATTGGGCGGTCACCTCTCCGGTACTAACGGTAGCCGGAGTCACCTTTGCCAAACCAAAATCCAAAATCTTGGCGTGTCCCCGCTTGGTAACGAAGACGTTCGCCGGCTTGATGTCACGATGGACGATGCCGGCCGAGTGTGCTGCATCCAGCGCGTCAGCGATCTCGATCCCAAGCGACAGAATCAACTCCGTCTCCAGCGGACGTCCACCGATGCGCTGCTTCAGGGTCAGCCCGTCCAGGAATTCCATGGCGATGAAGGCTTCGCCGTGCTGATCGTCAATTTCGTAGATGGTGCAGATATTGGGATGGTTCAGCGCAGAAGCAGCCTTGGCCTCGCGCTGAAAGCGGCTGAGGGCTTGCGGGTCCTTGGCGACGTCGTCGGGCAGGAACTTGAGAGCAACGAAGCGGCCGAGCTTTTGGTCCTCGGCCTTGTAGACCACACCCATCCCACCACCGCCCAGTTTCTCGGCAACGCGATAGTAGGATGATTTGGCCGATCACTGGAGCAGAATGCTACGTCTGTGAAACAGCCAAGTCAATGAAAGCCAGACAGTTGGCGGCAGATCGAAAGGATAGTTGGCGACAAAATCCTAATAGCACTCAGAATGCCCGGAGCAGGGATTCTGAGTGTAACCGACTGATTTTGCCAGTTCACAGCTCTTCACCGTTAGATCGGTTCCGGGCTGGTATTCACGGCGGCCGTGACATTGTTGGGTGTTTCGGAGAAAGACTTGCCCGGCTCGAACGCGACTTTCTCATGTTTCGTACCAACCTTGCGAATGACGTCGTGCCAGCCGTCGTCCCAGGCGATGCGGGCCTCACCTTCCACCACCGTCCAGGTTCCATGGCCGGCGCCGAGGGTTTTGTGCGCCTCGCCATTAGCATCCAGAGTGATATAGAAATCTCCAGCCCCGGGACCTTGGCCCACTCTCCATTTGCCTACAAAATGGTTCCGCCCGGGCGCAAACGCCGTGGAAGCAGAGGTATCGAATTCGAAGCTCTGGGTCTCGGACATGCGAAAACTCTTCTGCGCTCCGTCTCTGAAGACCACGATATCTGCGTCTTTGAACTCGATCTTAGTGATTTCAGCCACGGGGATCGTCTCCCGACGACCATCCTTCATCACCACTATCAGCGACCCGTGCGCGTCTCTCGATGCGGCCTGCGCTAAACTTCCGATGGCCGATGCCACAAGAATGATTCCTAAGAGAACGGCCTTGACGATTGTGTGCATATTCCCTCCCCGGAAAATTTGCGCAACTATTGACGCAAATGATGAAGCAAGCGATCCCCCTTTTGCGTCTGCACAACGATACGCATTTTCACGCGGGTTAGTTCCCGGAATTGATGCATTTGGTAGCCAAGCCATTGCTCATCCTTCGTCAGTTGGCGAATCTTGATTGCACTCATCGACCTATAGGCTTGGCAGACATCAGCTTGAAATCCATCCAGCCTTCAGGAGCATTTCGCGCGCAACGTCGGTCAACGGGCGATTCTCGTTGATGATGGTGAAATTCTCTAAGTGCGCACGGTCAATGATGGTGTTCAATTTCGCGACGCGAGCAACATAGTTCCGTTGTGAAATCCCTGACTCCCGCAGCCTGACGCGCTGCTCCATCACTTCGATGCTGGCGGTAAGGCGGCAGACAACGGTGTTTGAGGCTGAAACAACGCCACTACAGAGTTCTAGTTCGGCGCAGTCTTCAATTGCACGCGCCAGCAAGAGCCGTCTCACGCCAAGGGCGGAGTAATTTTCGCAGACAGCTTGAAGATTGCGGTACATCGCGCCATCACTGCTTGCCGCAGACGGAAGAAGGGCAAGACCGAGCGAGTCCAAATCGATCGCCGCATGGGTAATACCCTTCACGGCAAGGATGTCCGACGCTTCACCCAGAGCACTCGATTTGCCTGCCCCCATCGTACCCGTAATGATAAGCAACGAATCCATGCCACCCATAATAGTCAAGTCGGGTCCGCTGGCTGGCGTAACAGTGCGCCGTGAAAGGCGCTTGGACTCCAGCGGGTAGAACTCCCGCCCGGGAACTGGTTCGCTCCACCCGGTAGCAATCGAAGCGATGGCGGAGGCAACGAAGCTGTCGGAGCTTTCGATGGAAAGGGTCGCTAGGCGACTCCGCGAGCGTGCAGGCCGTAACGTGAGTGAACGCTGAGCAGGCCCCGAAAAAACAATTGCAGGAGCCGACCTTACTGTTACACGGGGAAGGCCGCTGGCAATGGAGACAGACGAGCGAACAAGCTCCATTGGACCTGCCGGGGTAATGGCGATGGCATGTACGCATAGGAGACCAGACGCAACACGGGAAGCCCCAGCGGTGATCATAGTATCGATCAACTGGCAACTCGCGAGAGACAGGCCGGGCCGTATGGGGTGGCGGAGAGGCTCGTACGACCGATGAAGCCGGGTAATGCCGGTGGAGGGAAGGGGCCTCAGTTAAAGACGAACGCAAGAAGCGACAAAGGACCGAGGGATTGGCGATGAGCCTAACAACTCCATTCAGTGTTCAGAAGTTGCAGACGGCGTTGCATGCAAAAGCGAAGGAATCGCCCAACTTTCGTTTCCATGCGCTGTACGACAAGGTGTATCGGAAAGATGTTCTGGCCTTTGCCTACGAACGCTGTAAAGCCAACGGCGGAGCAGCGGGAGTGGACAACCAGACATTCGAGAACATCGAAGCGTACGGCAAGGAACGGTGGTTGGACGAACTGGCGCAAGAGCTGAAAAGTCGAACCTATCAACCACTTCCTGTGCGGCGGGTCTACATACCCAAGCCGGATGGGAAGCAGAGACCGTTAGGCATACCGACAATCCGGGATCGGGTTGTGCAAACCTCGGCCATGCTGGTACTCGAACCAATCTTCGAGGCCGACCTGCCGAAGGAACAATATGCCTATCGGGCGGACCGCAGCGCACTGGATGCAGTACAACACGTCCACAAGCTGATCAACACGGGACATGGGCAGATCGTTGATGCGGATCTCAGCAGCTACTTTGATAGTGTTCCCCATGCCGAGCTAATGAGGTCGGTGGCTCGCAGGGTTGTCGACGGAGCGATGCTGCATCTGATCAAGATGTGGCTGGAAGCACCGGTCGAGGAAACCGACGAGCGTGGGAACAAACATCGGAGTACGCGCAATCGGGACGAAGGTCGAGGTACTCCACAAGGGTCTCCGAGTACTCCCCGTACACAAACGATAACGCTCAGTCGGCCCCGCTTGGGGTGCGGCGGCAGATGAATCTGGACCGGTGGGCTGAGGCTTGGGGTTGGTGAGAGGAATCGAATGTCGAATGGTGATTGTGTCCGTGCCCACCAAAATTTCCTTGACCAGCAATCGGATAATTTTTCGGCGGCCTATCAAATCCAAGCGCTCAGCGTTGCCTTGTAATCGTGTCCGGAAATCGCTGAGGCTGTCGACCACGCGCAAATAGCGAGACTGATCTTGCGCGGCCATGAACAAGGATTGTAGCTCTGCGCGTACCGATTGTTCCTGTTTTCGCAGCTCCGGCATTCGCTGGCGCAACTGCTCCAGAGCGATCAACTCTTCCTGATAAGCAGTTACCAACCGCTCGATCTTGCTTTGCAATCGCGCCTGTTCGCGATTGAGATATTGTTCGCGTTGACGCAACGGATCCGCCTTCTTGGCTTCTTGCAAGCGGCGCTGGATTTCGTTTTGCATCAACTGAGGTTCTTGCAGCAAGCGCAGCACTTCGCGCCAGATTATGTCATCGAGATAGTCTTGCCGAACTGGTCGGTTCTGGCAAACGGAACCGTGCAGGTGGCGCCAGCTGTCGGAACCGATGCAGCGGTAGTAATAACGTATGCTGTTTGGTTTTCTCCCACCGCTCGTGCCATAGAGCGCGTAGCCACACTGGTGACAGACCAGCAAGCTCTGCAATAAGGTTGGCCGGATGGCTCGCCGACTGGCGAATCGCTTATTCTTTTGCAATTGTTCTTGAGCGAGAGCAAAAGCATCTTCTGAAATCAGGGCCGGCACAGGAATCTCGATCCACTCCTGACGGGGACGGTCATGACCAGTACCGGCGCGCGAAGAACGGCTACCCCGTTGTCGCATACGCCGCGTGATGCGCTGGCTCTCTCTCCGCTCCGTTTTTCCAAAACAGGCGTGGCCTGCGTATGCAGGGTTGCGGAGGAGTCCCCACACGGTCGATCGCTCCCAACGCCCATTGCCGCTACGGGTCGGGATCCGACGCTGGTTGAGTTCACGAGTGATGGCACCAATACTGAAGCCTGTACGCGTGTACCAATCAAAGACGGTACGCACCACTTCCGCTTCGGCTTCCACCACCTGATAATAAGCGGCTGAAGTGTCACTCTTCTTCACATAACGATAACCATAAGGAGCTCCGCAAAGCACATTGATCGATCCTTGTTGGGCGCGGTGCCGTTTGCCGCGACGCGAACGCTCAGCAATCTGCGCTCGTTCGTACTCGGCAATCATGCCTTGGAACTGCACCAGCAGCTGATCTTCAGGCGTGCTGCCGGAAGGTGATTGCAAGAAAACTAGCTCCACTCCAGTCCGCGAGAACTCCTCGGCTAACAAGACTTGATAGGCATATTTGCGGCTTAAGCGATCGGGCGAATAGACCAACACCGCCGCGATCTGGCCCGCGGCGGCCAAGTCGCGCACGGCTTCCAGGCCAGGGCGCAACAGCGTAGCCCCACTATAACCTTCGTCTTGAAACTGCCATTGGCAAGGAACTGCGTATCCGTGGGCCTTGGCGTACTCGATCAGAGCTGCAGTCTGGCTCTGAATGGTGTGATTCTCTTTCTGCTGATCCGATGAGACCCGTGCGTAAATGGCTGCCGTTTTCTCCATGTTTCACCTCCTGCAATTCGCGTGTGGGCCACCGCTTGTCGGGCACCAACAATTCGTATGCTTGACTGAGTTTGGGATCCAATAAGCGATCGAACTGATATTCGAACTGCAGCGTGCGCGTGGCTGCCCGCCGTTCAGCCACGCCTCCGTCCTCGATCGAGCATTACCATCAATGCCCGACTGACGGTTTCGCTCAACGTGAGTCCCGTGCGCGCCGCATACCTTCGGACTTTGCCAATCAGAGGGAGCGGCAGCTTTACGGTAAATGCAATTTTGGGAGAGGTGACGGGAACCGGATGCTTTAAGCGCTCGGCCTGCCGGAGATAGCGATAGGCCTGGCGAGAGGAAATGGAGCACATTTTGGCAAGCTGCTGAACTGCTGCGGAGAGTGAACGGCAACGCTGCAGCAGGGCGCGTGAGCGATTGAGGCGTTGTGCCCTCTGAGCGGCACTGGCGCGAGGCATATGACGTACAAATACAACCATATACGACAAATAGCAAGATTGGAGGAGGTATCATTTGCGGTACCATGTCCGACGCTCCAACTTGATCTTGCGGTCAAATTCGAAGTTATCTTTTGCGTACGGGGAGTAATCAGTCCTTTGTTCAGCAATCTGTACATGCGACGGTTCGTGCTGGGGTGGAAGAAACTCGGGCACGGGGAGCGTTGGAAAGCGTACATCGTGAACTATGCCGATGATCTCGTCATCTGCTGTCGAGTCGGAGCGGAACAAGCTCTGTACGAGATGCGGGCGATGATGTCAAAGCTGAAACTGACGGTGAACGAAAAGAAGACGCGGGTCTGTAAGCTGCCGGAAGAGAAGTTCGACTTTCTGGGATACACGTTCGGGCGGTGTTACTCGATGAGGAGAGGCCGAGTCTACCTAGGCACGACACCTTCGAAGAAACGAGTGCAGCGCATCTGTCGAGCGATCAGCGACGAAACCGGACGCGACAAAGTCTGGCAAGATTCGAAGACCGTCGTGGACAGGCTCAATCGGATGATGATCGGTTGGGCTAACTACTTCTGTCTGGGGCCAGTCAGCCAAGCCTACAGTGCGGTCGATATGCACGCCCACAGAAGGCTGCGTCGGTGGTTATGCGACAAACACAAAGAGCCGCGGCCGGGCTACAAACGTTTTCCGGAGGCGTCTCTGAACTCTGTGTATGGCTTGGTCCAGTTACCACACCGGACCGCAAACCATCCGTGGGCGAAAGCGTGAGTCTTTTCCGAGAGCCGGATGCGGGAAAACTGCCAGTCCGGTTCGATGAGCGGGAACAGGAAACAGGACCAAGCCAAACCGGACTGAGGGGACGAGGCGAAAGCCCCGTCGACTAACCACCGGGAGACTACAGTTACTGCGCCTGTTCTCGACTCTACTCTCTATTACGCTTCTATTACGCTCATCTTCCGACCAGTTTCAAGCGCTTCAGATGTGAACTGAATCAAAGTACACGCCATTCTAGATGGGGTTCTGTGGCCGATGCTTCAATGCCCACGGGAAAAGTTTCGGATTTCATTATCCGCCTGGCCGATGGAGCCTCTCCCTCGGCCCACTTTCGCGAATTGGAGAAGCCTAAACTCCTGACGTCTTCGAGAATCATTACTCGCTGATCAGGCTCGGCTAATGCCCTCTGCGCAAGTCCCCTTCAGCGATATGATTTTCACGTCGCTGGTCTGATACGATTTCGTCTGCTAACGGAGGCTTTATGCGACATTGGTCTGTTGCTATTTGTCTCGCCCTTTTTGTTTCCGCGCTGGCTTTCGGACAAGCCAAACTGCCCGACACTCCCAGGCACGACGTTACCGAAGAATATTTTGGGACTCAGGTTGTAGATCCTTATCGGTGGCTGGAGAAGACGTCGGACCCCGAAGTTGTCAGGTGGATGAAGGCCCAGAACGACTATGCGCGCGAGGCCCTCGCGAAGATTCCTGGACGCGACAATCTACTTGAGAGGGTCAAGGCCCTCGACAATGCCGGCTCGGTTGTTTACAACCTGCAAGTCTGGGGCGGTCATTACTTTTATTTGAAGGCGGAAGCCGGTTCCGACAATCGCCGCCTTTACGTACGCGATGTGGTGGACGCTTCCGAGCGCCTGCTGGTAGATCCAGAAAAGCTCACAACAAGCGACGGAAAGCACTTTTCCATTGACTACTTTCAGCCTTCGCTCGACGGCAAATATGTCGCCTACGGCATTTCTCCCGGAGGTTCGGAAGACAGTGTTCTGCACATTTTGGAGGCGTCCAGCGGTAAAGTTCTTCCTGATGTGATCGATCGAGCACAGTTCGGGCAGCCGAGCTGGCTTCCCGACGGCAAGAGTTTTTTCATTCCGCGTCTACAGAGGCTCGGGCCTGATGCACCCCCTACCGCCAAGTATCAGAAAGTGCGAGTCTACCGTCACACCTTGGGATCGGACCCGGAGAAAGATCCTCAGGTCTTTGGTTACGGTATGGGCGAGGGAGTCAAGGTACTGGACGACGACTTTTCCGCAATCGTGTACTCTCCGGCGGCTCCAAAGGCGATGGTAGGACTGGTAGTTCACGGAGTTAAGAACGAGAAGGACTTCTACGTTGCCCCATTCGAGGACACGCCGACGGCATCGACGGTCTGGAAAAAAGTCGCCGACGATTCCGCTGACATTACAGGCTTTGATGTGCATGGTGACGATTTGTTCCTGCTTTCACACAAAGACGCATCCCGTTACAAAGTGGTGCGCACCAGCCTGTCGCATCCGGATCTTGCAAAGGCTGTGTCAGTGGTCCCCCCCAGCGACGTGGTCGTGGTGAATATTGCGGCGGCGGCCGACGGGCTCTATGTCCAGGATCTCGACGGTGGTATTGGACGTCTGCGCCGCTTGCCTTATGGCGCCGGAGAACCAGCCTCGGTAAAACTGCCATTTGACGGAGCTATTCAGAGCCTGTTCACCCACCCGAGCGAGGCGGGTGCTTGGTTGGAATTGACAAGCTGGACTAAGTCCCCGCTTTGGTATGCTCTTAGCGCAAACGGGACTGCTCATGATACGCACATCGTCCCTCCGTCTCCAGTAGATTTCTCAAAAATCGAATCGGAAGAGGTGAAAGCTAAAGGCGCGGACGGTACGATGGTTCCTCTTTCTATCATCCATCAGAAGGGAATCGTGGCTGATGGCTCGCGTCCGATGTGGCTAGAAGGATACGGTTCTTACGGAATCACGCTCGACCCGACGTTCCGTCCGACCATGCTGGCGTTCCTGGAACAGGGTGGCATCTTCGCTGTTGCGCACGTGCGCGGTGGCGGAGAATACGGCGAGGATTGGCATAACGGCGGAAGACTACTGACGAAGCAGCACACAATTGATGATTTCTTGGCGTGTGCCCAGTACCTGATCGACAATAAATACACTTCGACCACGAAGCTGGCGGGCGAAGGAACCAGTGCCGGCGGCATCACGATTGGAGGCGCGATCACCCAACGTCCCGATCTTTTCGCGGCTGCGCTAATCCGTGTGGGTGACTCCGACACTTTGCGTTCCGAATTGATGGAGAGCGGTCCCGCGAATATTCCGGAATTTGGCACAGTCAAACAGCCAGAGGGCTTTAAGGCGCTTCTTGCAATGGACGCTTACCAGCATGTGAAGGCGAACATAGCGTATCCGGCGGTGTTGCTGACCACAGGTGTAAATGATCCGCGCGTTGCACCCTGGCAGGCGGCGAAAATGACCGCTCGGTTGCAGGCTTCCACCAACAGCGGGAAGCCTGTTCTGATGCGCGTGGACTATGACGCCGGACACGGTATGGGTTCGACCAAGTCGCAGCGCGATGCCGAGTTCGCCGATGAAGTGGCGTTCCTTTTCTGGCAGTTTGGGCTTCCCGCGATTCAGCCAAAATGAAGCTCGGTCGCCGGGATTCTGTAAGTCCAGCCAGAAACGGGTCCCATGGTCTCAACCGTTTTCGCCCGAGCATGAAGCCTAATTGCGGCACTCCCGGCCATAGAGTCGTGGAATGAGTCAGATTTTGGCGCGTAAGGTGCACGTTACGAAACGCGAACAAAAAAGCGATTACGTTTACAAAGCAAGATGAACGCTCTAGATTGTTCGCGGATGTCCAATAGTTCCTCGAAGAGGAGGTCTTCCCCCTATGCCACTTCTCGTCTCTTCCCCGATGCAGCGACTCGATCCACCAATGAAATGTGTCATCTGCGGCCACCCCATTCTCTGGAAGGAGTCCAGAGTGACGGACGATGGGAAACTCGGCCACGAAGAATGTTTAGCGGC
The DNA here is from genome assembly GCA_963836945.1 of uncultured Acidobacteriota bacterium. GTDB lineage: Bacteria > Acidobacteriota > Terriglobia > Terriglobales > Acidobacteriaceae > Sulfotelmatobacter. Next base: position 473,116 of record CAWILL010000004.1, on the reverse strand, counting down.
GTTACTCAAGGACAAGGATGCGAGGCTACAAGCGAACTGCTGAACTCTAGAACTGGCTCAGCATGTGCGCGTCCCGAATCGGTCATTTTTGAGATGGGAGGGAGAAGGTCGATCCCCGATCACGGATCGCGTTAAGCTATCTATTCACAAGAAAGTCGTTGTCTAGGGCTTTCGGAGAAAACTCAGAGTAAACCGGAACATCTATGACGCCAGCTACGAGCCAAATGGTTCTTTCGAGAATCAGATCCCCGGATCGATTTTCAGACGGTCAAATGTGCTGCGTGCGATATGCGTTTTCCTTGAGAAGCCGGGTCCGTGTCAATGAGCACTATCGCCTGTTTTCGCCAACCGTGTCGGGGATACAATTGTACGAAATGACAGCATTTCTAAAACGAGTTCGCTGGGCAGTGCTTTGGAGGTGTGATCGCTTTGTCCTTCGGGTCTGCCGCGTGTTCCGTATCCGCTTGTCTATTGACTCGTTTTGGAGTCCTCACAATCTGGTGAAATTTAGACCTTACTACCTGCCTTCACGGGTCGTGATTACTGTCCACTCTCCTGCGAACCGTGGTCAATGCGTGTAATGCCTGATAACGTTAGCCATCCCTCAAAGTGTTAGATTCTTGGCAGAGGGTTGGCTGGTTGGCCGTGTCCCAGCGCGAAGTACTTTTTGAGGGTCTTTCCGAACAAGAGATTCTCGCTCTTCCTCATGAGCACGTCGAAAAGTTGATCTTGTTTGGTGAGCCGTTGGTTTTTCGAGCTGGATCAGCCGAACTTCTCGGATCATTCAAAATCGCGTCCGATCGTCTGGTGGTCGAACTTGCACAGATCGAGGGAGGCGGTGAGGGTGTTCTCGTTTCACTTGCTTCGTTGGCGAAGCGATACTTGACGCTCCGCAAGCTGTCAGGAGTGGAGTGGATAATCCATGCCGTGACGTGCGCTAAGCCCAATCTGAAGCTCCGCCGCATGCTGGAACGCAGAGGTTTTGTCGTGAGGAATGTGGACGGAGTCGGTGAAGCCTATTACCTGTTTGAAGCGGTCCAACCGCGTTAGTGGGAACTTGAGTGTAATTGACGCCTGTTATCGTCACCTGACGTTGTAGCGCGCACCATTGTCGAAATAGACTGAGAAAACTGACAACCTACCGATACAGGAGGTACCGTGGCAATCAATAAAGTCTGGCTTATCACCGGCGCAGGCCGTGGCTTGGGCACGGACATCGCCAAGGCGGCTTTGGCTGGCGGTCATCAAGTCGTTGCGACGGGCCGCGATACTGACAAAGTGGCCAAGGCCCTTGGAAAATCTCCCGAACTGCTGATCGCAAAGTTGGACATCACCAAACCTACCGACGCAGAGTCCGCGGTTAAGGCGTCCGTTGACCAGTTTGGCCGCATAGATGTGCTGGTCAATAATGCCGCAAACTTTTATGCAGGATTCTTTGAAGAATTGTCGCCGGAGCAAATGGAGCGGCAGTTGTCGACCAGTCTAATTGGCCCGATGAACGTAACCCGCGCCGTTCTGCCGATTATGCGCAAGCAGGGTTCAGGACTCATAATTTCAATCTCATCGACCGCTGGACTCATCGGTTTTGAGTTCGGCACCGCCTACGCCGCATCGAAGTTCGGCCTTGAGGGCTGGATGCAGTCGATGCAGCCTGAGGTCGAACCGTTTGGCATCAATACGGTCACTGTCAATCCGGGCTTCTTCCGCACTGAGCTTCTCACCGAAGAATCTACAAATTTCGCAGAGCGGACCATCGAGGATTATAACGAGCGCAGAGCGAAGCAAATGGAATTTTGGAAAAGCTACAACGGCCAGCAGTCCGGGGATCCCGCCAAACTCGCGCGGGCATTGATTCAGATCTCGGGTCAGGAAAAACCGCCAACGCGCTTCATTGCAGGTGCAGACGCCGTTGGCACCGCAGAGCAAGTGGCCGCAACCCTTCGGCAGCAGACTGACGCTTACCGTAAGCTGTCATCTTCCCTCGCCTACGACGATGCGGCATGAACACTTGCCCGTTTGTCTCGCACGGGGCAATGCCTGGCGTAACATCCCCATTTCACCCGCGCCGTGAGAAGCGCTGATCAACTGCGGGTGAAAGTCCCGACTCCGCGGACGAGCAGCTTTCCGTGGGCGAAACCGTGACACTTTCTCCGAGAGCCGGATGCGCGAAATGCGCCAGTCCGGTTCGATGAGCGGGGTGTGGAAACGGAGCATGGTTCGGCTATTGAGGCACAGGCAAACGAAAGGGCCAGTTAACAGCTAGGCTGAACCTAAACCACCGCGCCACACCTCGACTCTGCTCATCGACCCGCCCTGAGGGCTTTTGACTGCTAAAGTCTTTGTGCACAGTTTCGCGGAATCAACTCCTAGGGAGCGTGCCGATCGCCACTGTGTTGGTGCGCATGTGGGTCATGTAACCCACATCGCCCGTTTGTGCGTCCACTTTTGTTGCTTTCTGGGAGCCTAACTTTCTCACAAGTTGCTTTCGGGCATCGGGGTTGTCGGGCCCGCCTTCCGTAAAGACGTAGGTCACCCGGTCCGCGTTCAGATTCACGAAGTGCGTGTAGAAATTCGCTACGTTGGTGTTTCCCATCCAGATGTCGACCAGAAAAATGGACGAAAACTTGTCGGCATAAGCTTTGCCGCCCAGGAGGCCCATGCCGGGCAAATAGCCACCAGAGAAGAGAAACAGGATCTGCTGCGACGGCGCGAACTTCTGGTCCCGTGCATTCATCAGAGCGTCATAGGCCTTTGGACCGTCCACGTGACGCGGGGGGAGCGAAACGAAGATGTGAAACCGGTCTTTCAAGGCATTCATGTAGTTCCACATGTAAACGTCACTTTGCACCGGTTTGTCTTCATCTTTGTTCCGCTTAATTCCATCCATCTGGCTCGGCCTTACTGCGATGCCGCCAAACACCAACAGCAACGGAAGTCCGGGCTTATTCGCGACCCAGAGCTTCCCGTAGCCCGGTATATCAATATCACTCATGTTGCTTTTTCCTTTCCGGGGGGGCGACATATTCTACGCCAATCGTCTTGGACTTCAGAATCGGCCAAATTAATGTAGAGGTAGAGGGGATGGCTCGACCAAGAATGGCATGTTGGATGTTCTGGATGTGCGCTCGTCAACCAAGAGGGCAAGGTCATTCCACGGGAGACCGCTGCAACAATCTATCTGTTTCGGTCCTGGGCGGCGCGCTCTAGTTCGCCCTGGCGTAGTGCCGTGCAACCTCCGAGGCGTATCGCTTCCCGACCGACTCTTTGTGCGCGGACAGCCATTCGCTCAATCGAGTCGATCCCGAAGCCGGCCCTTCCGGCGCCAGCAGGTTGCCCATCAGTCCGCGATACTCCTCCCAAGTGAGAACCACGTCCCCAACGAACCATCCCGCCACCAGAGTCGCAAGATATGCCAAACTGGCCGGCACATGAACGAAGCGCACTGAACGTCCAATCGAGCTTGCGATCAGCCTGACTAACTCCTCGAATGTGTAAGTTTCCGGACCCACCGCATCCATCACCGCATTCCCGGTCTCGTCCACGGCCTTAGCCATGATTCGTGCCATGTCTTCCACAAAAATCGGCCGAATGCGATAACGGCCATCGCCCGGTATCCCAAACAGCGGGAATCGCCGCAAGAACCACGCAATGTTGTTGATGAGGATGTCTTCGTCGCCAAATATTACGGTGGGCCGCACAATCGTGTACGAAAGCCCGGAGTCGAGCACGGCTTGCTCCAGTTCCGCCTTGCCGCGATAGTAGCCGAGCGGAGACTCCGCCGACGGATTCGCAATGCTCACATGCACGATCCGCTCGACGCCCGCATCCTTCGCGGCGTCAATCAACTTCCGCGTATTCCGCACCGCCACCTCGAACGTCGACTCTTCGCGAGGAAATCGCACCCAATAGGTGTTGATCAACGTAGATGTACCAAGAAGCGTCTTTCTGAGCTGATCGGGACGATCGAAGTCATAAGGAAAAGCTTCCACTGCCTGACCAAAAGGATTCACACGGCCAGGGTGTCCAGTGAGAGTGCGAACCGAATATCCCCGGTCAAGCAGTCGCCGCGCAACGTACTTCCCCGTGTAGCTGAACGCGCCGGTAATCGTGACTGTCCCGCGCTTGGCCTTCTCGCCCTGCATCGTTAAACTCCTGTGCCGTAAGTCTCACCCAATGTCTTGTCATGCTGAGCGAAGCGGGAACGACAGCAAAGCGATCGTTCCCGCGCAGTCGAAGCATCCCTGCCATGTTCTGAGCGCCACGGCGTGATGGAATTACCGCCCCCGTAGTTCCTTAAAAGTTTCGATCGTGCTTTGAAAGGGCGCCGCTTCAGTCGCGCCGTCGGCTGGGTCCGTCCTACCCACTCGCCGCCTCCACCAATTCCAGCGCCGTTTTCCGCAGAGGCTTCATCAAGGGCAACGACGAAATCCTTAACAGATTTACCAACAGACCCAGACTCTTTTCCATCAAATGTTGCGTCCGCTGCTGATCCGGCGACCGGTCGTAGAGCCAGAACATGATCAGCGCCATCTGGTACAGCCACAGCAAATAGGGAAGCTGTGGCCTGAGATCCGCTGGAATCTTCACATCCCCACCTTCGAGCGCCACCCGCATCTGTTCGATCGCCGCCTCGCGAATCAGCCGCGAATCCTCACTGAACGGCGAAAGCGGATCCGCCCCATCCGGCGCATGCCGGAACAACGCCGCGCAAAACTTGCGATTCGGCGCCAGCAGTTTCAGCCGCTGATCGAGCACGGCCCGAATCCGCTCTTTCAGCTTCTTCTTATCCGTGAGCGCTCCGCCCACCAAGGGTGTGCTGGTCTCCTGCATCTCGCGATAGAACGCCAGCACGATCGCGTCCTTGGACGAGAAGTAGTAGTAAGCCCCGCCCAGAGCCACGCCCGCTTTGGCCGCAATGTCGCGCATGGTCGTCTCTTCGAATCCTTTTTCGCGAAACATCTCCATCGCGGCCTCATAAATCTTGCGCCGCGTATCTTCCGCGCGTGACGTGACTCTGGGCTTGATCGTTGGATTGGTCATAGTAAGTATTCCCGAACGGTGGACACCGGCGGGCCGCCGGCCGGCAAAGCACAAGGCTCAAGTTCAACCCGCCGCAATTCTCCGGCGATCGCTTCCGGATCCTCCGAACTCAGCATCTTCGAAAGCCAATGCCGGTTCTTCGATAGCGCCGCGAACGCCTGCCGCGCCAGCGGCATCAGCGCGGGGTGCGTCAGCCGCGCCGCCCACTCGCGGTACTCCACCATGGCGTACATCACCATGATCCACGCGCGGTCGTTCAAATACACGGCGCCTTCATCGCTGATCACGGCGAGATCCTCTTTCGTCGCGATGCGATCCAGCTCCGGAAACAACCGCCTGGCCTTCTCCGACCCCTGCTCCACCAACGCCAGCCCGATCCAAGACCGTTGCACCAGGATCCAGTTCTTCAACCGGCAGCACAGTTCGCACTTAGGATCGTAGAGCACATAAAGTTTTTCCATAGGAACCTCCTTCCCTCCGCGCAGGCCTGATCTTCTCAGCGTCCTCTGCGTGTCCTCAGCGATCTCTGCGGTTAAGCTTTTTGGCGCGCTCACGAGCAATGACTAAGAGCGCGGTCGGCTCGTCGACGACTGACGCACGACGCCCGCCTCATCGCGGGATCGCGACGTTCAACCTGGCATCCGGCGGCACTGGCGGTGGCGGCATCACCGGAGGCCGCGGCACCCGCGCGCTCCGTCGAATGCGCGAAAAGACGTAGAGATTAAAGAAGTGCATCCCGCCGAGAATCAGCAGTACCATCCCCATCTTGTCGCTGAGCAACTCGATCGCGGAGCGGGAGTTATTGATCACCTCCGCCGTCTTCAGCGCCAGCGACACGAATCCGATATTGATCAAATAAAACCCCACCACCAACAGATGGTTTACCGAGTCGGCCAGCTCTCGATTGCCATGAAAGGCGTCCACCAGGAAGATGGCCCCGCGCTTGTACAGGGTGCGTGCCACCCAGATCGTCAGCGTGACGCTGATCAGCAGGTACGTCAGGTACGTGACCACGATGATGTTGTTGGCTGTCATAATCTCCCTCCCGAAGGGATGTTGAACGTGTTCAAAAACACTGTAATCCCGTGCTAGCTACGCTGTCAACATGAAAATTGAACGTGTTCAACTTAGCGTTTTTCAACGACTTACCGCTGCCTCCCTGCCACTGCGAGGGATGGCCAGGGGTCAGAACCGACAACTTTGACTCAAGATCGTTTTGGCAAGTCCGCAGCTTCCAGGTCTGTGAACCGAGATGGCGTGGGAACGATGGACCAGGACTGATTCGTTCGGAGTTCCTCTAGGGTCGGCACGGATTCCCTGGGTTACTCTTACGCTTTGTCCCGCAACCTTAAACAGATAGGCATTACCGCCTGATGGAAGTCCGGCTCTTCGCGGTCGCTTCAATGCATCCCCGGAAATACGTTTTTTACCCCGACAGCCGAAGCGGCGGATGCCATCGCACTCACCATGCAGAAGCCCCAAATCACCCTGCGGTCCTTCGGCAAAAGAGGCAACAGTGCAAAAAAAACGAACGGAAGCGTCGGGGTGCAGAACCGAATAAAATTGCTGCAAGCCCAAATCAAGTAGTCATACGAGAAGATCGCGAAAAGATAGAGCCCGCAAAAAATGGCTTCGTTGGGATAGCTCTTTGCGTATTTTCGGAAGTTGCTCGAAAGCATCATTCCCATACCGAGCAGTACCAGCGCAATCCAGAAAAAGCTCAGCACCAGGTTGGTCAAGGGCGCCGGATAAGTCAGAGTTCCGACCACAATCCCGTGGAACGGCCACCCGAAGAGATGCCCGTGAGGCCCAACCACTTTCGCCGCACCATAGTCGCGTGAGGTGTCAGGTGTGGACCGTCAGCCACGGATCGCCGAAATAGCGGGCTAATGGCAATACATAAAGAATGCCAGTCCACAGCCCGATTCCCAGCGCGGCCAGAAATTGCCAGAATTGTTTCCGGTAGAGCAGCACCAGCCCAATTCCGACCACGCGAAGAACATCAGCGGTCGAACTGTGACGGCCAACGATGCCAGCAGCGCGGAAACCACAATCCGATCCCGCCGAAATGCCAGCAGTGAGCCAAGCCCCGACGCGAGAGCTAGGGGCTCGGATCCGCCCAGATACGAAACCTGAAGCCAGGCAAAATTCGTGAACGCGAAGTATCCCGCAGCCGTTGTTCCGAACAGCCGGGCCGTGAGCCACACCGACGCCACGCAACCGGCAACCGCAGTCACCCAGAGCGCCCACACCTGTCGGAATGCGGAGAAGCAGCGACACCACCGCGATCAAGTATGGATATCCCATGAAATGCTGTACCTGAAGATCATGAAAGTCCCAGTGTAGGATCGGGTTCGCGACGTCGAGGTAAGCGGCGTTATCGCCGTAGTGACCGACAAAGTCTGTGGACTTGTGCAGAAGAAACGTAGACGTCCAGAAGACCGCAAAGCTGACGGCGAGTAGCAGGAACGGTTCTCGCCAGTTGGGTGTGGCGTCAACGGCCCGCGAGACAGTCCGCGGCTCCTCGGTTTGCACTCTCGTCATCCGGCACCACACTACGATTTCTGCGGCCAACTCACCTGTCCGCCCTTGTTGTAGGCCAGATTTCCAATGTGCCCCGCCCGGGCCGCCGCAACCCCGGTTTCCACCGGTGCGTTCGGTTCCTTCCGGGTCTTGATGCACTCAAAGAAATTCTCCATGTGCGTGATTGTTCCGTCGCGGAAGCTGCGTTCGGTGAGCACCGGATTCTGATCCCGCTGTACGCCCTCGCGATACACCGTGAATCCTCCGCGATCAATCTTCAGCGTCGCATCCGTCCCGCGAAACTCCAGCCCTCCATCGTCGATCGACGATGCCATCATCCCTTCATACACCACATCAAACCCGGGATAGCGGAACGCCGCTTGAATCGTATCGGGACAATCCCACTGATCAAACACATACTTGTCGGCGACCATGCAAGCCTGTTTTGGAGTATCGGCCTTCATCGCCCAATGCACTACATCGATCCAGTGCGTGAATAGATCGGTCATCGCCCCGCCGCCGAAGTTCCAGAACCAGCGCCAGCGGGCAAACTTCTCATCGGTGAACGCTTGTTCCGGCGCCGCCCCCAACCACATCTTCCAATCGAGGGCCTGCTGATCGACAGGCTTTGATACCCAGTTTCGCTGATAGTTCTGCCACCAATACGTCCGCACCTGCACCACGCGCCCCAGGCTTCCCGCCTGAATCAAATCGACCGCATCACGAAAGTGCGTCCAGCTGCGCTGCTGCATGCCGCATTGCAAAATCTGCTTGCCCGCCCGCACCGCTTTCGTCAGGGTAGCGCCCTCTTCAATCGTGTGGGTCACCGGCTTTTCGAGGAATACGTCTTTCCCCGCCTTCAGGGCGTCGACCGCCATCGGCACATGCCAGTGGTCGGGCGACGCGATGATCACCGCATCAATGTTCTTGTCGAGAACTTCCCGGTAGTCGAGATGCGTCGTCGCCAGCCCGTTGGACCGCTCCTTGACCGCATCGCGGTTGGGCCCGTACACGTCACAAACCGCCACAATTTCATACGCGCCGGCCTTGTCGGCCGAATCGAGCAGTCCTTTCATACGATGTCCCGCCCCAATCACACCAACACGAAGTTTGTCGTTAGCTCCAAACACACGGGTGGAAGCGAGTGCGGTCATTCCGCTCGCAATCATGAAGCTGCGCCGAGTAATCATAGAGACCTCCCTGAGTGCGGCATGATGGTATCAAGTTTTCACAAAAGATTGTGTAGGGGCGGACCCCTCGTCGGCCCCGCGACCCTGAGCGAAGCGAAGCGGAGCGTGCCACTGCCACAGTTGCGGAGGCGAGAGACGCACATCCACAGAAAGCTTAGGCCACGATCCCCATCAATTTCGGTGTATGCTCGTGAGCATTATGCGCATCTCACTGACGACGTTGCTCGCGTTAACAATTCTTACTGCTATGACGGACCCTCTCCACTCCCAGCAACCCCAGGCCAAGCCCGAAGACACCGAAGTCTGGCAACCCGAACCGAAAGTCGTCACACCGGCCGCAGAGTGTGGTAAGCCGCCGTCAGACGCCATCATCCTCTTCGATGGAAAGAATCTCGACGAATGGGTCTCTGCTAACGATCGTTCCCAGCCGGCGAAGTGGGCCGTCGCCGACGGAATTCTCGTCGTGAGTAAAACCGCCGGCAACATCGAGACCAAGCGCACCTTCCACAACTATCAGTACCATATGGAATGGAAGGTTCCTGAAAACATCACCGGCTCCGGACAGGCAAGAGGGAACAGCGGACTATTCCTGGCATCCACCGGCACCGGCGACGCCGGGTACGAACTGCAGGTCCTCGACTCCTACAACAACAAAACCTACGTCAACGGCATGGCGGCGAGCATTTACAAACAGAGCATCCCGCTCGCCAATCCAGCCCGCAAGCCCGGTGAATGGCAAACCTACGACGTCGTGTGGACCGCTCCCACCTTCAGCGACGACGGTTCGCTGAAGACACCGGCGTACGTGACCGTATTCTTCAACGGTGTGCTGGTGCAGAATCACTTCGAACTGAAAGGCGAGACACGCTACATCGGTCAGCCCTTCTATAAGAAATTCGATGGCGCCCCCATCAAGCTGCAAGCCCACGGCGACAAAAGCGAGCCCCTCAGCTTCCGAAATATCTGGGTGAGAGAACTGCCGTAGTTCGGGTATCGATTCTGCCAACGCCAGAGACCGTCTGACTTTCCTCTGCGTCCTCTGTGGTGAAAGGTTTTGATTCAGTCCGCGGGCGAGCCAAGGTAAGCGAGATTTGAACGGTCTTCGCAACCTTCGATAGAATGGAATGTTCTGTGGACGTCTTATGTCACTCACCAAACAACAAGCCCTTGAAATGTTCGAATCCGATGACCTGATCGGCATTGGAATGGAAGCCGACACGGTACGTCGCCGCCTGCATCCTGAAGGTGTCGTCACCTACATCATCGACCGCAACATCAATTACACGAACTTCTGCACCGAGTACTGCACTTTCTGTGCTTTCTATCGTCCTCTGAAGGGACCAGCCGCGAAAGAGGGCTATATCCTCGACTTCGACACCATCTACGACAAGATTCGCGAGACCGTAGAACTCGGCGGCACAGGCGTGTTAATGCAGGGCGGACTGCATCCCGATCTCAAGATCGATTGGCACGAGAAGATGCTCCGCGGCATCAAGGAGCGGTTTCCCAAAGTTCATCTTCATTGCTATTCGGCGTCCGAAATCATCGCGATCGCCGAGTACAGCGATCTCACTATCCGCGACACGATCCTCCGCCTGCGCGACGCAGGCCTCGACTCCATCCCCGGCGGCGGCGCAGAAATTCTAGACGACGAAGTCCGCTACAAGATCGCCCGTCTCAAGTGCCTGACCGAAGACTGGATCAACGTCCACCGCACCGCGCATCAAATCGGCATGCGTACCACGGCCACCATGATGTTCGGCGTCGGCGAAAAATACGAGCACCGCATCAATCATTTCCAGCGCCTCTATGAACTGCAGGAAGAAACCGGCGGATTCACCGCCTTCATCCCGTGGAGTTTCCAGCCGCAGAACACCGCGCTCGGCGGCCGTCACTGGGACGAATCCACAGCAGTGGAATACTTGAAGGTTCTCGCCATTTCGCGCCTCTATCTCTCGAATTTCCTCAATGTGCAATCCAGTTGGGTGACGCAGGGATTGAAGGTCTGCCAGATGGGCCTGCGCTTCGGTGGCAACGACGTCGGTTCGGTGATGCTGGAAGAAAATGTAGTCCGCGCCGCGGGCGTGACGAATTGCACGACAGAAGAAGAGTTGCGCCGCATCATCCGCGACGCCGGATTCCGTCCCGCACAGCGGGACACGCTGTACCGTCAGTACTTCCTGAATTGATAAAGAATTTACTCTGTGCTCCTCTGTGTCCCTCTGTGGTGAGATCACAGACGATCACGAAGCCGTTGGATGAAACATGGCATATCCGATTAAAGTTTGCGTAGTTTGCGGCGAAGAATTCGAACTGAAACCCGGCAAGCCGGGTTTCGCCAACCGCTGTCCCGAATGCAGTGAAGAAGACTCCGCCGCTACCGGACCGAAATCCCCTGAAGGATGGAAGTCCGACAAAGGCGCCAACGCCGCTCGCCGCGAAGCCATGCGCAATCTGCTCTACCGCAAAGACAGCTGACATCCGTCCTCCGTGTTCCCCTGTGTCCTCTGTGATGCGTAAGAAAGTTTCCAACCGCACGAGCCCTTGCAAACAAAGTTTTGACATTCTAGTTACATCTCTCCTCAGTCCAAATTCACTTCACTGAATCCAACTCACTACGCGCTAAAACAATTTTTATCCGGATTGAGTCCGTACATGCGGAGGGTCCAGGTGTGTCTAGTCATCAAGCCGGTACGAATCGAGCGCGTCACGAGTCATCGTGAAATCCGTTTCCGAAAGAGGATAGTCATGCAGAATCTCAAGAAGTATGTGTTGTTCGCGTTCATGGCTGTATTTGTGGCGTCGCTCGCAATCGCGCCGGCGCACGCCCAAAGCCACCTTGAGGCGAATGTTCCGTTCGACTTTGTGTTGGGGCAAACCGCGATGAAGGCCGATAGCTATCGTATCGCAAGCGACGGTTCGTTCGTTGCGTTTGTTGACGCGCATGGAAGGGCCCGCTATAGCATGTATGTCCCGGGCTCCGACGCCGACGACAGCCATAACGGGGCGCCCTACCTCGTCTTTACCCGCTACGGAACGGAAACGTTCCTCAGCAGGATCGTGTTCTCGACCAACCATACCTATGATCTGCCGCGCAGCAGCAGGGAGAAAGAGCTTGCGGCACGATTGAAGTCGAATGAGCAGATAGCAGTGTCGGTCGGTGCGGCGCGGTAGGCCCGGTTGTTGTACGCGAGCGAAAACCAGCATCGCGAGAGCAAGTGCGCAGAAGGCTCGCGATGCTGCACGCCCGCGCAATCGGTCCAGCCAATTTCGACAATCTGATGGAACGTGCAGGGAAGGCGCAGGTCAGGGCGTACGCAGCGTGACGCTTACTGCTTCAAAATCCACCTGACACTTTCTTCAGCGCAGTGGCCGGATCATGCCTCAGGACGCCCCGTCGATGTCGGAATGCTCGACCGGGTGTGCTCAACCTCGGCCTGGTCCTTCACGCGTTGGAGGACGAGCGGCAGCGTGCCTCCACCCTGGGTCCAAGTTCCATCGATGGAAGAAAGATCGGCCGCGATTTTTCCTTCGAACACGCCGCCGATGCCTTTCGCTTCGATCTTCAGCGAAGTGCCGTAGCGTGTGACCGACGAAGTCGGGATCCCTTTGCCACCCTGATCCGGACTGTCCATCGTCGCGATCAATCCGTCATCAGTGTTCATGATGTGAAACACGACCCGCAGTTTGCCCATTCCCGTGTCGAGCGTGCCCATCCACGTTCCATCGATGTCAGACGGCTTTGCCGGCTTGTGTTCGGTCTTGATCGGCGCCGTTGCCCGCTTAAACTCGAGAGGTAAAGGTTTCCCTTGCGACCAAGTCCCCGAAATCGACTTGCCATCGGCCGCGACGGTTCCCTCGTAGGTCCCCTTCACTGCCGTTACGTCGAGATTCAGTTTGGATCCTTTGAGCGTCGCTGATTTTACGGGAATGCCGTTCGCTCCCTGATCGACACTGTCGAGTGTGGCCGTCAAGCTCCCGTCCGCAGCTTTCGTGATATGCAGCACCAGCCGCAGTTCTCCCATGCCCGTATTGAGCGTCCCTTGCCAGTCGCCCGCAATGTCTTGCGCGCGGGCCAGCGTTGCGCCCATGATCAGAACAAAGAGTATGAGTACGCGTTTCATGCAAGCGCTCCTAAGGCAACAAATTTGGTAAAGCCGGGTGCCCCACCCTTCTCGCGCATTTTGCGAGAGGGTGGGGATTTTGACTTCGAATGCGCCAATACATCAGATCCCGACACAACGCAACCCGCCTTTACTCCACCGCATTCAAATCGTCGATCATGCGTTGCAAGCATCGCGCCGCCCGCATATTCATCTTCCACACCACCACGAACAGCCCCGCGACGATCGCGTCCATCAATGCCAGGCCGGCCCAAGCCGACGGACGCTGAAACTTAATCGCATATCCGATGGTGTACACCACGAATCCCGGAACCAACGGAGCCAGATACCACGACCACGCATTGCGCACTACCGCGCGCTGCCGCTCCAGTTCCCCGCGATAGAGCCGCAGGCTAGTTAGTGTGTCCACTCCCCTGGGCAAACTCGTCGCTGAGCCTTTGCGATGCAGTTGCACCACGATCCACAGCATGGCCCCAATAAACAACCCAAATGTTACCCGGGACAGCACATCGTGAGCCGTGACGAAAAAATATCCAAAGAGAGCCGCAGCAATCAGCGATGCCACGTACTCCCGAACATTCCTCCACATGATTCTGCGCTCAAACTTGGCCGCGCTCTTCTGAATGATTTCAGCAGACATTTTGATCCCCTCCACGGGCTGGTCCTGCCAGATTTTCTGCACGGGATTTTCAACTTCCATCATGACTCGCTCCTTCCCTGCTGAAACTGGCGCGCCAGCATGCTCTTGATGCGATGAATTTTGGTCGCCACGTTCCCCGCTGACAGTCCCGTAATCTCTCCAATGGAAGCCGCGTCGAGCCCTTCCAGATAAGAGAGAATCACGTGCCGGTCGAGCGGCTTGAGACGTTGAATCAGACCGAGCAGCCGATCGAACGCATGCCCGCGATCGGCCGCGCTCTGTCCGCTGTTCGTGTCCGCAAGGTTTTCCAGTTCTTCCAGTCCGACCAGTTCCTGCCCGCGCGTGCGTCGCTGGCGCAGCACATGCGACGCGCCCACATTGTGAGCGACCCGATAGATCCATGTCCGCAGTGAGCAGCGCCCGTCAAATCCGTCAAAGCTTCGCCACAGCGCGACATGAATTTCCTGCACCAGGTCGCGCCGCAGATCCGCGTCTGCCTCGTAAGCCCGAGCCAGCCGCTCCATCGCCGCGCCATACGTCTGCGCGGCCTCGCTATACAATTCGTCCTGCGCGGATGTCATTCTCGATACCGCCGCCGGAATGGCGTCAATTGCACTCACAACTAGGTAGTCGATGGAAGTGGACGTTTCTTACACGGGAAATCTTCACTGCATGCGAAATGGTGTTGCTCTTAGCGCGGTCGCCTGGAGTATATTCCGACCGTCGCGCCGGCGTCCTCGTCGGCTGTGCCGGAGGCGTCCCGCCTCCGCGATCGACAATCGGTGAAGTAAAGTCCCAGAGTGGACGCCGAGAGCTACGGGGAGACGCGATTCTTCGCCAGTTACTGAGCAGGATCAACGTTTCTTAGCCCGACGGCTGTTGTGAGACCGGAGGGTCGAACAGCGCCATCTCCTCCGATGTAGGCCTCTCAAATATGTGGCTCCAGTTCTGGAGATCCTCAAAAGTGATCGCTGGTGTCTCCATGTCCCGGCGGCGAATTCTCTCGACTCTGCTCAAATTCTCTGTCGCTGGGGAATATGATTGGAACGACGATTGTTCGCGAGTTGGCGAAGGGTAAGGGGCCCGTAGAGGTTGTGGCCGTAGCTCGCAGTTTTATTCGAGAAACTGAGTGCGGTGCACATTCCTTTCGGTCAGCCCAGAAGCTCAAACTACTGCTTCACGCGGAATCTGAGGCTTGTTCTCGCGCCGACTTCCTGCACGTTAACTTTCTCAAGCCGAACGCGCTCAAGGCTGGAGCTTTCAAACGGCCGGAGGCCGCCACCTAGAAATACCGGCATGATATCGACATGAAGCTCGTCTAGGACCCGCATCCAGGAGCTGTTGGGCTATCCTCGCGCCGCCGACCACTTGAACTGCTTTATCGCGGGCCGCAGCTTTTGCTTGGGCGACTGCTGATTCCACACCATCCGTTACAAACGTGAAGGTCAGGTGCTGGTCTGGTTTCGGTGCAACGCTCGGCGGATGATAGGTCAGCACGAAAATCGGCACTTGGAATTCGGATTTTTGGGGGCGAGGACCGCGAGTACGGGACCTCAAACGACAGCTGCTGTAAACACGCAATGGCCCCAGCTCACTGAGGGGTTATGGGGATATTTCGCCAATTCGTGTGGAGCGCTCCCCGGTTAATGCATTGCCTTTTTGCTCCGCGGAAAGTGAAAGGAGCAGCGAACGCAAGTTCGCTGCTCCGTGGCTTTTACCCTCCCCGAGTATACTTCGCCAAATCGTTGTTACTGGTTGAGCGGGTTGAAGGTTAGGATGCCCGCTTCGGAGCCGGAGCAAACGCCAGCCGGGTCGACGCGAACCACTGCATCTTCCTCAGCGCAGAAAGCACGAATACCAGTCTGGTTGATCGTGATCGGAATCGCCGTCACGGTGTAGCCAACGTTGACGGTACCAGCCTTCGTGCCAGCACCGGCTGTGAACAGGTAACCGCTCTTGCCGCTGTTGGCCGGGATGCCGTTGTTGGCAAGCACGGCGTCAATCAAGCAAGCTGAAGCCTGTGCAGGGACGCAAGCCGCGCCGATCGCGCCGCCCAAGGCCAGCAGGGTCCCCGAAAAGCCGACCGTCGGATATGTCGAGTTGTAGGTGACTTGAGCTGTGTTGATGGTACGGAGCGAAGCGACAGCAGACGACTCGTTAGCCGCCATTCGGGCGCGTAGCAAGTTCGGAATGGCAATCGCTGCGATGATCAGAATAATGGCAACAACAATCAGCAACTCAATCAACGAAAAACCTTTTTGTTTAGACATTGAATATTATCCTCTCCTCGTATCTCTTCATAACCATCGAGATAATCACTTAAAGGAACTGTAACTATCTCTGCTGGAATTGCTTGCATCTATTAGACCAATGGATAAGTGGATGTTGATGGCATGTAAGTCGTGTAGGTAGCTAGCGCGTCTGTGAGGTGTGCCATTATTGTGATTGTGATCACACAGTGCGCATGACACAAATCGACAGTTCGCCGACAAATGTTGGCAGCCGATCTGTTGACGACGCTGGCGCGAGAGTCAAGTTGGCGTGATTGAAATCACACTGATAGTCACGTTTGTGACTTATAGGTCAATGTTGTACTCGTTTCGTCCATGCCACTGCGCTCCGGGTCCTGCGTTGTGACTGGCGTCACTGAAACAGGCATCAAGCGGGTCTATTCTGTAGCCTGCACGCAGTTCTGTTGCCCCGTCATTCCCTTTTTTCTGCCCTTATAACGACAGAGGAGACTGGGTTCAGGGGGTGACCACCCTCGGTTGCCCCCGCGTGCTTAATTCGGCCAATTGCACTCAATCTCCCCGGTTCTGATCGATGGCCGCTATCGAGATTCTCCGCAGTGACCCCTCCTTATGGAACAATGAACAACTGCGGAGTGAACTCATTGCTCGGCGGGAGCCACATATGCGCAAAATTCGTTATGCGGTTGCGATGAGCCTGGATGGCCATATAGCAGGGCCGAACGAAGAATACGACTGGATTGGCACGGACGCGGAAGTCGATTTCGCCGCGTTTTGGTCGCAATTTGATGTGCTCCTGATGGGCAGGCGAACCTTCGACCTTGCTGTCCGTACGCGAGGTGAAGCGGCTTTCACGGCTTTCACCGGAGTTACCTCCATCGTTTTCTCGCGAACTCTCAAACAGCAAGAGCATCCCCACGTAACCGTCCTGCCCGAGTTGAATGCAGGTTGGGTAAGAGGCTTGAAAGCTCAAAGCGAAAAGGACATTTGGTTGTTTGGTGGTAGCAACCTGTTCCGCTCCTTCCTTGATGCTGGCCTCGTAGATGGTGTCGAAGTTGCTGTCATACCTGTATTGTTGGGCGCCGGGATTCCATTGCTTCCGCCTCCTTACAGCCCCACCAAACTGCGATTGATTGGCCATCACCTCTACCGGTCAGGGAGAGTGTCGTTGTCATATGAAGTGCTGCGTTGACCGGAGGCGCTCCCATTCGGCCCGCGCTTCAGCGTTCATTTCTGCCGATTTATCGCCGACCGAAGCTGGTCTCGGATTTCGCCGCGCAAGTCGTATTCGCCGACCGATCCCCTTCCCAGGTAGTGAAAATTGAAGAAAACCCACGCTCCATTCCGGCGCACCAACTCTGGAGTAACCGAAGGGTCCGGGTCCCTCTTGCCTGAATTCACCCTGTAAAGATCAGCCCGGCAGTTATCGCCTTTTTGCCTGACATTTCCGACGATATAGTGCTCAGAATCACCGTTCATACCAGTGAACGGATCGACATCAATAATGTCGCCACCACGATTTTCATACGCCTCGGATTCCCTCAGCAAACGAACCAATCCGTCATCAAATCTGTAAACCTTCGATTTCAGCGGGAGGTCATACCGGGATGAATGCGATCGAAAGGTTTCGGGAATGTACCACTTGTAGAATCCTTCCACGACTTTTCTACACGACGTGGCTTGAACTTTCCCGTCTTGCGCCTCGACTGCTACGGTGGCCCACAAGACAATAGCAAAGACAGCGACTGATGCAAGTGTCCTCGCGATCACTTTCATGAGGGTCTTCCTCTCCGACTCGGTTCTTTCGGCCTCCCGCCGAAACGCTTTCGCACACTTGCGCACCATCTGATGCAGGAGGAATACATGTCTAACACAGTTGCACGCTACTTCGGTGGGTTTGCTGTTCTTGTTCTCGCTCTCGCTGTGTTGTCGGCTAGCGCCTATGCCAAGTGACTCTATCTGAGAACACAAGTGCGGACCAAGCGCCAGCCCCAGAAACGCCAGCCTCTTGAAAAACGGTGATTGAAGTCTAGCGCTTGACTTGGGGTTATCCGGGGGAGCTGCAAACGGGCGGAACATCGATACAATATCAGCCGTTCTGGACAGCACATGAGGAGGTTTCAATGGCGGAACTCTTACTTGAGGGGTAGTCGCGGCGAAGAAGTTCGTCGGCTGCAGAGGAATCTGAATGCCGCACTCGCAAACCAGGTAGTTATTCTGGAAGGCAAGAATATCTTGCCGTTGGAGACGAGGACCGGCATATTCGGCAAGCGCACCAAGGCTGCGGTTATACAATTCCAGCGCGATTTCAAATTGAAGTTAAAAGACGGCAAGGTTGGAGATGAAACCCGTAAGGCTCCGGCGATGCGCGTCTTGGTGATTGAAGGAACGATTTCTCGTAACCCCAACCCAAGCCCGGTACTCCAAAACCTTCACCACCATCTCGTCCGTCCGTGACTCCGGTTGTGCCAACCCCAACTCCTGCGAACAAGCATTGGCTATTTCAGGCGCAGCCGGCAACAGGGCTCACGCCGCCCCCATTCTTCTCAACGGCCGGTCCTTCTGCGTCAGTCGTTACCGGGCAAGTCAGCTTCGGAATCGTCTATCGGACCGCGTCGGAAGGGCCACACTGGGAGTTCGGCGGCGCCTTTCAGCCAAGTTTTAATAGCCAGAATTCTCCTACCGATCCGCGCTACACCCTCCAACTTCAGGGCAGTGTCACATACGCCGACCCTTATTCTCGCGGGCGATTTCATACCGCCCTTTTCGGCCAGGTCGTGCTGCTGACGAATCTCGCGCCCACCAGTTTCGCGGGCGGCGTGCAAGTTGGAGGACAAATCTCGCTCGACATCATTGAGGATAAGTGGAACACATTCTCCCAGGCCGGCGTGCAACTGCTGGGCAATGGACATTGTGCGGCCAGACGGGTGGATGCGCCGGTCAACTCACCTTCGGCCCCGTGTTCACTGTGCTCGGCACCACGATTCAGTGGGACCTCCAGTAGGGCAGCCGTGGGTTTCGAGGTTAGGGAGTGGAGACTAACAACTGATCACAGCTCTCGTTTCAGCCGAGCAAGATTATGGAACCTTTCAGGTTGTGCAGTCGTACCATAAGGTGAGAGGCGAAGCTATGTACTGCAACTATTGCGGAAGAGTGATTCAGGACGATGCCTTAGTCTGTGCTTACTGCGGGATCCGGGTGGGAGCCTCGTTGGCCCGGCTGAAACTGGTCCGTCCGCGGCTCGGTCGCAAGGTCGCCGGCGTTTGCCTCGGATTCTCCGAGTACTTCGACATTGACGTTACGCTGATCCGAGTCGTGTGGCTGATCGTCGCGTTCATGACGGGTGTCGGCTTCCTTTCCTATCTGATTGCGTGGATCATCATGCCGGAAGAGCCTCTTCTACTTCCCGCGCCTCAACTGGGCGCGCAACAGGCGACGAACCTGTAACTCCTCCGCCACCTTCGCTGGATGTAGCCCATGCATCCGGCCCGACGGGCGGGCGGTCCAAGGAGCAAAGTTATGTTGAACTCGCCGGCACGGCTTTTGGCGTTTGGTCTAGCGCTTGCACTTATGCCGTGGTTAACAAATTTCCAAGCGACGGAACACGGGCCAGTCGATAGCCAGGCCCCCGTCGCGAGACTGGTGAACACTTGTCTGATCACGGCGAACGTCGACCAGTTCGTTCAGTTTTACGAGCCCATTCTGGCGCTGAAGGCGCAGAGGTCGGGGAAAGATTACGCTGAATTCCGTACAGGGTTGGGAGTGCTGGCCGTTTTCTCGGCGGCGGCGCAAGAAAAGTACATTCCGGGTTCGGCCGAAGCGGCGAAGAATCGAAGCGCGATCTTGGAATTCCGGGTCAGCGATGTCGACCAGGAATATGTCCGACTTCAGAGTCTCGTGAAAACCTGGGTCAAACCACCAACAACGCAGCCTTGGGGTACTCGTTCCATTTACTTCCGAGACCCGGAAGGGAATCTCGTGGATTTTTATACGCCCGCGAAACCGTGATGACCACGATATCGGGTAAATTGTCTGGATGCAGCCCGCTTTCTCGCAGACAATCAAGAATGTCGACGCCGAACTTTTCTACTGGATCCTCGGCGACGGTCCTCCGGTAGTCCTTGTCCATCCCTTTCCCGCCAATCACGGATTCTGGTTGCCGGTTGCCGAAGCGCTGGCGTCGCGCTATCGGCTAATCCTTCCCGATCTGCGTGGACATGGAGAATCCGGCGCAGGGGAAGGCCCCGCCACCATGGCGAAGCATGCCGCGGACGTCGCGCGCGTGATGGATGATGCCGGTGTAGGCCGCGCCCCGCTCATCGGGGTGTCAATCGGCGGCTATCTTCTCTTCGAGTTCTGGCGAATGCATCGCGGCCGCGTCGCTGCGCTTGGCCTGTGCAACACGAAAGCCCCGGCCGATAATCCCGAAGCCCGCGCCGCACGGTTGCAAGCGGCCAATGATGTCCTCGAGCGGGGCATCGAGCCGTTTCTCCAGTCGATGGTTCCGCGCCTCTTTGGCAAGACCACGCGTGAGACGCGTCCTGATCTCATCGAGGGCGCACTCCGCATGATGCGGCAGATGTCACCCGAAGACATCGCACAGGTACAGCGCGGCATGGCCGAACGGCCCGATTCGACGGACACATTGAGAACCATCAACGTACCGACATTGCTCGTCACCGGAGACGAGGACATGATGACCGGCATCAACGAAGCCGATCTCATGCGCCAACATATCGCGGGCAGCCAGTTGCGTGTGATTCCAAAAGCCGGACACTACTCGCCGTGGGAGCAGCCGGCAGAAGCCACCCGGCTCCTGCGCCAGTTCCTGGACTCATTGTGAGACAGGGTGGGGATTTTGACTTTACGCCCTTGCGTCAATCGAGCACGATCTGTGGGTTTCGCCACGATCTCCCAAAAGACTAGAATCAATTTCGCCATGAAGACCCCGATCCTCCTTGTGATCTGCGCCGCTCTTACGCTCTCAGCCGTTTCCCAAAGCAAAACCGACCGTCCTCATATCACCGCTATCGATCACGTTTCTTTCTACACAACCGCGCCGGATGGCGTTAAAAAGCTATACGTCGATATCCTCGGCCTGCCATCCGCGGCCCCAATCGAATCGGGTGAGACCGTCCGCTACATGTCGGGCAAGCAGTGGGTCGGCTACAGTCCCGCGCCTGATCCCAAAGCCACCGACCGCATGGATCACGTGGCCTTTACCACGGACAATATCGGCGCTCTCCGTCGTTATCTCGTCGAGAAGGGAATCAAACCGGGACAAATCGAAGGCCGCCCCGATCACAGCCTCAGCCTGATGGTGAAAGATCCGGAAGGCCATCGCATCGAGTTCGTGGAGCGCAGCAAAGACGACTCTGCGCCTCCCGCTCCCAATGCGGTTTCCCACCGCATGATTCACACTGGTTTCCTGGTGTACGACCGGGCCGCCGAAGATCATTTTTACCGTGAGATTCTCGGCTTCCGTCCCTACTGGCATGGCGGCATGAAAGACACCGAAACCGACTGGGTTTCGCTCCAGGTTCCCGACGGCACCGACTGGCTGGAATACATGCTGAATCAGCCCCAGCATCCCGATCTCAAACTGACCGGCGTGATGAATCACATTTCCTACGGCGTCGCCGACATGAAAAAAGCGCAGGCCATTCTCGAATCGCATGGCTGGAAGGAGCACGGCGAAGAGCATTCACAGATGGGGAAAGACGGCAAGTGGCAGCTCAACGTGTTCGATCCGGATTTCGTTCGCATCGAACTGATGGAGTTCAAGCCGGCACAGAAGCCCTGCTGCAGCGACTTCACCGCCCCGCACCCGTCGGAATAACAATCGTAGAGACGTTGCTTGCAACGTCTCTGCGTGCAGCACCCGTACTGCCGGCGTTCCCTCCCGATGTCCATGGCGGCTTTTTGTTAGAATCTCCGGCGATGACAACCGCGATAGCCGAATCCGTTCTGGTTCCCCCAGGCACCGTCGCCACTGCCAAGGGCGACGGCCAACCCGTCGATCTCAGTGGCGCTTCAAGCCGTGTATTTCTCGGGACACTCTCCATCACCAAGATCATCGAGCAGGAATCGCTCGATGTCAGTATCTTCGGCTCGTCCGATGGCTCCGCATGGGAACCCAAATCCATCGCTGCCTTCCGGCAGGAGTTCTACGCCGGCGAGACTCCTCTGCTGCTGGACCTGACCCCGCATCCCAATGTGAAGTTCGTGCGCGCTCATTGGGAAGTAGCCCGCTGGGGTCGCGGCACCGAAACTCCCATGTTCGAATTCGGCGTCACGTTGAAAGAAATTCCCGCCGAGATTCTGAAGGAAATTTCGACGAAGGCAACAGCGTAATCAATCAACAATTCTTTTTGCCTTCATCCGCTATATTGATCAGGAATGAAAGTCCAATCGAACATAGTCGTGCGCCCGGCGCGCAATATCCGGGGCAGTGTCGAGTTGCCCGGAGACAAATCGATCTCCCATCGGTACGGGATGCTGTCGGGAATTGCCGAGGGCCGTTCGCGCATCGAGAACTACTCCACCGGCGCCGACTGCGCCAGCACGCTGGGTTGCATGCGAGCGATGGGCGTCAAGTGGGAACGCAAGTCCGAAGGTCGGAACGTCATCGAAGTGCAAGGCCGCGGCCTCTCGCTCGCCGCGCCGGCAACACCGCTCGACTGCGGAAATTCCGGTTCCACCATGCGTATGCTGAGCGGGATCGTCGCTGGCCAGAACTTCACCAGCGTGATGATCGGAGATCAATCGCTCTCCCGCCGCCCCATGGAGCGCATCATCAAGCCGCTCTCAGCCATGGGTGCCCAGATCGAGTCGCAGCAGGGCAAGCCCCCCATGCGGATTACCGGTGGACCGCTGAAGCCAATTGATTACAAGATGCCCGTCGCCAGCGCCCAGGTGAAATCGTGCCTGTTGTTCGCCGGACTCTTCGCCGACGGCGAAACGCGAGTCGAAGAATCGGTGCGCACGCGCGATCATGGTGAGGTGGCTCTGCGCGCCTTCGGAGCGCAATTGCAGCGTCATAAGGCCGACGGAGGAAGCGAAGTTCGCATCCGCGGCGGCCAGCGATTGCAGGGCATCGAAGCCCGCGTCCCCGGAGACCTTTCGAGCGCGGCGTTTTTCCTCTGCGCTGCGGCTTTATTCCCAGGATCACAACTGACTCTGCCCAATCTTCTGATGAATCCGACTCGTGCGCGCCTGCTCGACATCCTCATGCAGATGGGCCTGCACATCTCCGTGACCCAACTCGAAGAGATTCACGGCGAAATGGTGGGATCGCTCCAGGTCGAAGGCGCGACACTGAAGGGCACCACAATCGCGGGAGCCGACTCGGCCAAGCTGATCGACGAAATCCCCGTGCTGGCCGCCATCGCGCCTTTCACCGAGCAGGGAATCGAAGTGCGCGATGCGAAGGAATTGCGCGTGAAAGAGTCGGACCGCATCTCGGCGGTCGCCACAAATCTGCAGAAGATGGGTGCGAAGGTGGAAGAATTCGAGGACGGCCTAAACATCCCGGGCGGGCAAACCCTCCATGGTGCCGAACTCGATGCCTTCGACGATCACCGCATCGCCATGGCCTTCGCCATCGCGGCCCTGCGCGCCGACGGCGAAACCGTAATCCAAGGTGCAGAATCAGCCGCAATTTCATACCCCGCATTCTTCGAGAACCTGGAAGCACTCACCGCCCGCTAAGTCCTCTGTGCCACTCTGTGTCCTCTGTGGTGATGGTTTTTGCCGGCACCAAATTCAATACAGAGTTCCCCGTAGTCCACAGTAACTTCCGTTCTATTACGGAAGTGACCTGTCATCGACTGGCACCTCCCAAGAAAATACCAGCACATGGGCCGAGGCCTCGCCGCCTCGCGCGCGTACTTTTTTCTGGGGAGATTCACATGCGATTCAAAATGTTGTCTTGTGTATTGTTGCTCCTGGCGTCGATGGCATACGCCAAGGAGCCCAAGGCTTTTCAAACCGGCAAGCTCTTGCAGATGGATTCTGTCGCCTGCGGTGTATCGGAAAAGGACGGCAAGAGTCTCGCCGGCGAGATGCTTGGCACCGATTCCGGCAGCAAGAAGACACACGAACTTCTTTGCCAGGAATACCTGTTGCAATCCGAACACGTGATCTACCGCATCCGTCCGCGGGACGAGAAGCACCCCGTGCTCCTGCCCGTCGGCGAGCAGGCGCAGTTCCGCATTCAGAAAGACAAGATGCTGCTGCGCGTGGAAGATCTCGACAGCAAGGAGCGCGAGTACATCGTGGTCTCGATGACTCCCCGCAGTGACAGCAGTACCGCCGACGCGGCTCCGTCGCGAGTCAGCCATCTCCAATAAGTTAGCCTGACAATTCACGAAGAGGGCGCGGGAAACATTCCGCGCCATTTGTTTTTGCAGGCCTCAGGGTATCTCTGTAGCCGGCGCAGGAGCCTCATTTAGCAGGTCTTCCGCTCTCCAACCCTGCCAAACCGTTCGGCATCCATATAGGCGATTCGCAGCTAGTCCGCTCGTTGTGTGGGCCGTGCCCGGGAATGTGAACGGCACGGAGAATTTAGGAGGCGTAAAACTAACCATGAAACACTATCTAGGACTCATTCTAACGGCACTTTTCTTCGCTACCCCTGTGCTGGTCGCGCAGGAAAGCGGTCGCTCAGATCACGCGGAAGTCGGCATCTTTGCCGAATATTTCCGCTTCGGCGACCCTGGACCCACCAGCAACTACGTCGGCCTTGGCGGACGAGCGGCATTCAATGTCCGCCCCAGCGTCCAAATCGAAGGAGAAATGGGCTACGACTTCGAGCGAAACTACACCAGCACCTTCAGCAATGGCGTCACCACGGCTACGGTGCAGAGCAGACTTCGCACGCTCCACGGATTGTTTGGTCCTAAATTCCAGACGGGCTCTGGTCCGTTCCGGGTCTTCGTGACCGGCAAAGTAGGCTTCGAGAATTTCACCGTAACGAACCAGGGTGCTCCAACCGGATTCCAGACGGCCGTGGGTTTGGCTAGCGGAGCAACGTACTTCTCTGTGTATCCCGGCGGAGGTATCGAGGGCTTTGCCGGCCCCATCGGTGTCCGCGCGGAAATCGGTGACAACATCTTCTTCAACAACGGAGTCCACAACAACATGCGCGTCAGCTTCGGTCCACAATTCCGGTTCTGATCCGGATTATGCCTGGGAACCAACCGGCGGCCACCATGGCCGTCGGTTTTGTTTACAGCGAACCCATCGGGTGCCCCATCCTTGTCGCGTTTTGTGCGACAGGGTGGGAATTTTGACTTCTTGACCGCTCCCGAAATTGTCGAATACGTAATTCAAAGTCCCCGCCCTGTCCCTGCAAAGATCGCAGGGACAAGGACGGGGCACTCTCAGGTCTCCTTTATGATGGTTGCTGCCTTGATCCGCAAAAACGATTGCCCCGTTATAGAGACGTTGCCTGCAACGTCTCTCTGTCCAGGAGCACCGCTTCATCTCCGCAATGTCCATTTTCCTGCGTGGCCTTGTCCGAAAACCCGCGATTCCCGCCCCGAGCCTGTGGTACAGTATTGCCCACTCACTTCATGTCGGCCGTTGAGGCCGGCTGCATCCTGAGATTCCCCTTCGCCGAGGACCAATCGATGACTACTCTCCGCGAGCTGATAAAAGACCGCAGACTCTATTCCGTCGACGCCAACCGCACCGTGCTTGAGGCCGCGCGCTACATGCTGGAGCACAATATCGGCGCACTTCCTGTTCTTCGCGACGGAAATCTCGCTGGGATCCTCTCCGAACGCGACATTATGAACCGCGTTGTCGCCGTCGGCCGCACGCCCGGCACCACCGCCGTTTCCGAAGTCATGACCGCGAACCCGCGCGCTGTCCCCGCCGATGAAAGCATCGAAGAGTGCCTGTTCATCATGCGCGAATTCGGATTCCGCCATCTCCCCATCGTCGAAGGCAAGGAATTGAAAGGCCTGGTTTCGTTGCGGGACGTTCTGATGCATCAGGCGACGGAGATCGAAAAGCAGACCAGACGAGCGGCATCGTAAAGACCGGACCTCGGACCTCAGACCTCAGCCTCGGGTACCACTCCGAACGATCGACCTTACGTCGGGGGAGGAGGTGCCGGGAACGCTGGGATCCGGAGCCTGAGGTCCAAGGTCCGAGGTCTGAGGTGCGAAGTCTGACGCCCGACGCCGCTTTCCTCACTCCCGCTTCCGCAGTATCGTCTCCCCCGGCTTCGGCGGCAGCCGGAAGGGAAACTCAAAGACTTTTCCTGCCAGCGGCACGCGCAAGATGAACTCCTCCTGCTTCTTCCACCGGCTGATCCACTTGCTGTCGGTGCTAAACAGGATCCAGCCGCTGGCCTCGGTTTTCCCCGGGCTCAGCCGCGTCGGCCGCAGGCTATTCTTGCCGACGAATTCCTGCAGTTCCGCCGAATCCTTCAGGAACGCCCGCACGAGAGCTTCTTTCTGCTCCTTCTGCTCCGGATGCTTCTCCACCTGCCGCGCAGTCTCATCGTTCAATGTGTCTGCATCGTTCTGCACTTTGTCGGAGAAGTCGTCGGGATCGAGCGCGGTCTGCATTACCTGAAAATGTTTCATGAACTGCAGCGAGATGTTTTCGGTTTCAACCTCGAGTGACGCCTGCCCCCGATAACGCACCGTCAGCAGCACCGCGAAGAACGGCTGGTGCCGCCGATGCACTTTCTCCAGTTCCTGCGAATCGACCGCCAGCACGATCCCGGCCTCATCCGACCAGAGCCCGTAACGGTACTTCCCGTCCTCGCCGCGCGAGAATGTACAGCCGGGATTGCCCTCCGCCCAGCGCACCGCCGGAATCCTGTTCTTGTTTTTATCAGACGCGAACGCCGGACCAGACAGCAGGGAACTGACCACGATCATCAACACGAGAGACTGGAGCAGCTGTCTCATAAGCGGTTTTGAGAAGGCGACGGTCTCAGCTGTGCGGCTTAAGAATGCTTTTGAGAAGGGCATGGCCTCACAGCTTGCGGAAAAATGCGGGTTTTGAATCCGTTTTGAAAGGGCGCGGCCTCAGGTCGCGCCCTTAGGCGCCATCAAAATCCGTGCGGCTTTACCCGCTGAGGTCCAGACCGGCTCATGGCTTACGGCGTTTTTGGGGGCGCGGTGACCGTCAAGCTGACGGTAGGCCCGCTGGTGGTTGTGCTGATGTTACTCGAAGCCACTCCGTTGGAATCAACCCCCGCGATCGTGAACGAATACGTGTTGGCCGGCGTGATCCCGTTCGGTGTCGTTGTGGACGTGGTGTTGGTCGCGCACCCCGGAATCAGGATGATGGCTCCGCCGAGCACAATAACTGCCAGCATGCCCCAGGCGCCTCTCAGGCGTTTCCTGCTCCCCACGGCACCGAAGCCGACCGCTCCGATCAGCGGCAAAGAGAACCAAAAGCCCATGAGGTTGCGCGAATGGGCTCCGGCAGGGATTGGCCCAAACGTGCCGATGGTCAGCGTGGCGTTCGCGGGCGTCCCAAACACCTGCAGGTTCGGTGCATTTTGCGGATAGGTGAACGAGCATACTGGAGCGATCGTCACCAGCGGGGAGATGGACGCGCATCCCAGCGTAATGCCCCCGCCCTTCGGAGTCACGTACCCGTAAACCGGATTCACCGTGACCACGGCCTGGGCGCCGCTGCCGGCAGGTACGCTGGTCGGCGCCACCGAACTGGTCACGCTGATGGTGAATTGCGGGCTCACCGCCAGAACTGTGAGTGGAAGTGCCGGCGTCGTGTAGGTCGTAGTCGGCCCGTTGCCCGTAATCGTGATGTTGTACGGCTGCGTACTGGTATCGGTGTTAGTCGTCACCGTCGCGCTCGCGCTCCCCGGAGCCGTGACCGACGGGGGACTCACCGTGCACACCGGCGGATCCGTCGCCACCGCCTGCGACGTGACCTGGCAGGTCAAATTGACGGTCCCGCTGAATCCGTTGACCGATCCCACCTGGATCGAGGACGACGAAACACCGCCCGGTGCAACGGCGTCCGGGTTGAGCGACCCGGGGTCGATTGTGAATTCCGATGTCCCGCCTTGCGCTAGCGCCGCTGGGGCGAAACCAGCAAAGGCAAAGGCCGCGGCCATCAGGCACAGGGCAGCAACCCCAGGATGCCCAAAGGAAGATTTCAACCTGGATTCAGACCACTCGGATCTCAACATGAACGGATTCTGGTTCAACTAGCTTCGATTCCTGGGAATGCAAAAACGCTGCCCGCCACCCGGGCGGATCGTGTTCTGTACGGTTCGAGGTCCCGAGGCACGAGTCAGATCTCCCTGAAACCATCAACTCTGAATTTCCATACTACCATTCCCCGCCGTTGGATTATTGGGACTTGAGCCTTCGCGGAAAGAGAACGGCCGCCTCCCGGAAAGGAAGGCGGCCGGCCTGATTGGTTATTAGTTAACCGTTAGAGTGAGCGCTGCCGAATGGTTCACGCCACCCCCTGCACCCGCCACGCTGATGTTGTAGGTGCCAGGAGTTGTACCGCCGCCACCCCCGCCGCCACCCCCACCGTTTCCGCCGCCGCACGCTGGCAAGATCATCAGTCCGGCGAGCACTAGTCCGAGCATGAGGAACCCGAAAAGCCTCTTCTTACGCTGGTTCTTTCCGGCACCAATCAACGTGATGCCAAACATCGGCAGGAAGAGCGCTGCAAAAACCTGCGTTCGATGATTGGTACTTGGCAGTGCAAGTCTTGCGCTGGATGCGCCATTCGTCGCGATCGTCAGGCTCGAAGTCTGCGGGCTAGTTCCCGGCATGACCGACGCAGGGCTGAAGTGGCAGACGGCTTTCGAGGGCAGACCGCCACAGGAAAGATTCACGCTCTGCCCGTAGCTGGAATTGACCGACGACACAGTAACGGTGATCGTCGAGGTGGTCTGACCGCTAGTGGTGGAGATACTGGTCGGTGAAACGGCGACCGAAAAGTCCGGCGAGGCCGCTACTACTTTCGCGACAAAGCTATCCGAAAGACCGCCGGCGTAGTTGCTCTGAAAGCCGCCAACAACTGGGAACCCGCTTGTACTATTAGTGACTCCAGCCACATAAGCATTGCTGTTCTTGTCAACGGCTATAGCGCCCACGGCGGATTGTGCGTCGGAGCCTTGCAAGCCATTTTCGGTTCCTGTGCCGCCTAAAAAACTAGAGAACACCACAAAACCCGAATTGCTGAACTCCGTGACAAATGCATCGGACGTCCCGCTCAAGCTCTGTTGAAACGAGTTACTGACTGGGAAAGTCGAGGACGTAGTTCTGCCGGTCACAAAGGCGTCCCCAAGCGGATCTAGTGCTATACCAGTAGCTGCATCGTCCAGCGAACCTCCATAATACGTAGAAAACATCAATGCTGTGGCGCCGGCATTCAGCTTCGTCACGAACACATTCGTCGCACTCGCGCCCCCGAGCGCAGCTTGTATTGCGTTGGCCGTGGGAAAGTTCGATGAGTTCGTACTGCCCGCTATATACGCGTCTCCAGTACCATCTACGGCGATGCCCAGAGCATCATCGTTTCCACTACCACCCAGTAGTGTCGAGTACAAGAGTGTTGACCCGTCAGACTTTACCTCCGCCACAAAGCTGTCATCCCCCCCGCCCGATGTTTTTTGAAAAACTGAAGAGGTGGTGGGAAAATTCGACGAGATCGTGATTCCTGTCATATACGCATTACCGGAACTGTCTAACGCCACACCCGTGGCCAGGTCATTACTAGATCCCCCCAAGTAGGTCGAGTACGTGAGAGCGCCAGTGCCGTCCAGTTTTGTCACAAAGGCATCTTCGCTACCAGCGTTTGTCGATTGAATAGTGGAAGAAGACGCCCCAGGAAAGTTCGTCGATGCGGTCTGTCCAGCCACATATGTATTGGCTGGCGTCGCACCATCGACTGCGACCGCGTTCACAATGTCATTGTCGCTACCGCCTAGGTAGGTCGAATACGTCAGCGCACCAGTACTAGCTGCAACCTTCATCACAAAGCCGTCAAGTTGCACAGCCCCGGTCCCGCCCCCAAACGTGGGCTGAAATGCATTTAGTGTGGGAAACCCAACCGTAGCGCTGCCGCCTACAAAAGCCGCCGCGCCGGCTGTGTCTAACGCTATCGCATTGCCGGAACAGTCTCCACTACCGGTGCCAGTTGCAGAAAAAATGTCCGTAAAGACGAGCGCACTTCCAGCGGTGTTGACCTCGGTTACAAATACATCAAAGTTCGGCCCGGCTGTCTTGCCGCCAAAAACTGGAGACTTCGTTTGCCCGGTTACATACGCATTGCCTGAACCATCTACAGCAATCCCGAAAGCCTCGTCTTCAGCACTGCCCCCTAAATAGCTCGCATAGCTCAAGGTCGGATCAATCACCAACTCCTGCCCGCGATCGTAAGCGCCAAGAGTCAACCCAACTTCATTCCCGTTTCTTCACTTGGAACGCCGCTGCAACAGTCTCCCGCTTGCCGTCTTTCTCCTGATACGCCACAGGCTTGTGCAACACGACATCGCCCGCAGACGAAGCTAGCACCAGGTTGCCGCTGGCGTCGGTAGCGAGTTTCTGCGCGCCCTTGAAGCCCAAGCCAATCGTCTTCGGGTCCGTGCCGGGGCTTACCACGAAATCAAATTCCAGTTGCCGCTGCGCGCCATGAAACACCATGCTTACGCCGGGATAAACATCCCGGTAGGAAACCGACGAGTACTGCTTCACGCCCGTGTGCCAATTCTTCGGATCGCTTCCCGTGTAGTAGTTAATGACTCCGGGAACTTCATTACCGGCAGCAATTTCCGGCTTCAGATTTCCGCCGACCAGCCTCATGTCGATGGCTGCACTCTGAACCTTCTCGGCAGCTCGTGGCTGCGAGTGTGCGCCCGGAATGCGAGATGGCCGCGCTGCCGAGTGCTTCGCAGAAGTGATCGCGAACACCGTGTCGCTCGCCGTCAGGAATACGGAATATCCATTCCCCCGCGCCGTGTACTTCACCTGCGGATCGGTCTGTCCCTGGTTGGCTTCGAAGGCCAGCGGCAGGGCGTCCAGGCTGGCGCGAACCCGTCCGCGCTGCTCGGCGCTGACCGTCGGCTGAGACTTGTTGGCGCTCTGATTCATCGCTTGTACGTTCTTCGCACCCGAGGCGGAGAACAGAGCCGCGCCCCCAGCGACTGCGACCGTCAACACGGCTATCGCAGCAACCCACTTGGAAGGCATCCGGAATTTGACAATAGAAGGTTTAGACACGACATTCTCCTGAATTGAACCCTTAGCCTCTTTTGCGGGGGATAGACTCGGCTGCAACGCAAAGAAATGGCGATGCGCGCCGATGCTCTGATGTCAGCAAGGTTCTTAGATTTTTGAAGCTTAGGCGAAAGTATGGATTGGACCAAACGGCCTTGTCAATGAAACTAAGGTACCTCTTTGTGTACCGTACATCCGGGGCCGCACTAACCCCATTGGGTGCCCTATCCTTATCGCGTTTTGTGTGACGGGGCCTGCCCTGAGCGAACTCGAATAAGTGGGGGTTTTGACTTCTTGAATCGTCGAAGCCGTAATTCAAAATCCCCACCCTGTCCCTGCAAAGACTGCAGGGCAAGGACGGGCACCCTGTCCTTACGGGACGGTGATGATTACCCCGGTGCACGGTTTCTGCCCGCGCCGACGATAGCTATGTTGCACAGCCGAATCGAAATAAATCGCGTCCTCGGCCTCCAGTGAGAATTCCTCACTGCCGATCTTTATGGTCAACGACCCTTTCATCAAGTAGAGCAATTCCACCCCGGGATGCTGATGGGGGCGCAGCTTCTCCGGCGCAATCTCCTGGAATTCGGCCACAAACACGCTTATCTTCCGTTCGGTCGCCTTGTAGTCCAGGCACTCAAAAAAGTACGGCACATCCTGCGTGGCAGGCCGCTCCGGGAAGCGTACCCGGTCCTCTTTCCGCACCACGCTCACCACCCGCCGCTTGCGCTCATCGGTGAAGAAATATTCCAGCCCCACCGAGTACACCATCGCAATCCGCAACAGAGTGGGAAGCGTAGGGAACAACTTTCCTCTCTCCAGCTTCGATAACAGCGCTGCCGAAAGCCCCGTGTGCTTGCTGAGTTCGACCAATCCCATGCTCTTGCGCAGACGCAAACTGCGAAGCTTTTCGCCGATCGAATACCTCCCCAGGCCTTGAGAGATGGCGTCAGGAACCTGTGTCATGATTTCATGATGATAAAATAAATGTTCTTATAAGTAAATTTGTTTCGCTCTCGTAGACACCGGAAACTCCATACTTTGGATGGTGGAAAAGCCGCGGCTGCCAGAAACACAAAGCCCCAAATCTCCGCCGAAGCAGAAGATCTGGGGCGCTTGGGCCTATCGGATCCCAGTCCTATTTCGGCTGCGGTTTCTTCTTACCGAACAACCCCACGACGCTGTTAATCGGATTCTGCTGCTGCTGATTGTTGCCCTTCCCCTGATTATTCAGATAGCCCTGCAGTAATCCGGTGGCGATGCCTTTTACGTCAGGCGTGAACTTCGGATCGGAGGTTGTTCCCCCAATGCCAAAAGGAACTCCCATGCCGCCCACATCGGCCTTCATTTTGAAAGCAAGTTCATTTGAGGGGCTCACTGTGCCCGCCCCTGTGAGTACACCAATGGCCGGAACGGTGAGATTGACGTTGTTCGCTTCGGTCCCGGCCGGCGACATCTTCACGTCCGAACTGAAATTCTGGATCGTAGTGTCATTGCCCGTGTTCTTCCCAGACAGGGCTGAGATGGCCGCGCCCATCTTTTCCCCAAGGTTGAAGTTCGCCAGTTGCGTATTCTCCATCTTCACCGAACCGGTGCTAACCAGCTTGTCAACAGGCCCGGAGCTGACCACGTTCACGATCAAGTCGCCACCCTTCAGGGTTGCCTTTGGAGGTAATATCACTCCAACTGCGGGCAGCATGGCTTCCAGATCGTCCACCGGCATCTTGTCGCCCACCAGTTTCAGATTGACCACGGTGACCTTGCCGTGCGCATCATAGGTCCCGGTCAGATGCGCGACCGCCTGTCCCATGGAGACGTCGCCCTGCGTGATGTTTCCCGTCTCCCGCGCCAGGTTGTGCACGACAGCGAACTTCACGTCGACCGGTCGGCCGGCTGGAGCGCCCTTCTTCACGACCTGTAAATTCGTGGCTTTCAGGGTACCATCCACCTTGGCGTCATGACCGTCGGATACCACGGTGC
Source organism: uncultured Acidobacteriota bacterium (assembly GCA_963836945.1). GTDB lineage: Bacteria > Acidobacteriota > Terriglobia > Terriglobales > Acidobacteriaceae > Sulfotelmatobacter. The sequence goes on along the minus strand of CAWILL010000004.1, from coordinate 440,137 downwards.
TGTCGAGATCGGCGATGCCCGCAATTCCCGCCGCCGGATCGATAAATCCTGATGCTGCCAGATTCATCTTCTGCACCGCGATCTTGGCGTTGAGAGGGGTGAGCGCTGCGTCGGTCGGGTTGATCGGTCCCGCGGTGCCTGAAAGTTTCATCGTCCCGCCGGAAGGAGTGTTCGCCGACATCGTCAGCGGGAACGATGAATTGAAAGAGAAGTTCTTAACCTCGATATTAACTTTGTCGTATACCCGCTGAGCTTCGGTCGAGTCAGCCTTCGAGACCGTAAGCCTCCCGTTGTTCACGTTCAGCTTGCCGACCGACAGATTCGGATTGCCGCCGCCCGTGCCTTCTTGAGCGGGCGTTTGTGAGGACGTTTTCGGCGCGGCAGTCTCGGTCGTATGCGCCGGCGCCGACGGATTCTTCCCGCCCAGGCTGGAGAAGTTCCACTTCTCACCGTTCTCCGATTTCACCAGGCTGATCTGCGGCTGATCCAGCGTCAACTGGGTGATATTCAGGGTCCGCGAAAAAATCAGCGGGATCATCTCCACCCCGACTTTGAACGCCTTGGCCTGCACGAACGGAGCCTTGCTGAACTGCGGATCGTCGGCGATCGAAATGTTGTCCGCCGTCACCCCACCCGACAGCAGCGACAGCGATATGTTGCCCACCTTCACTTCCCGCCCCAAAGCGTCGGTGAGTTCCGCCTCCAGCTTCGGACGGAAGGTGTTCGCGTCAATGAAAAAGGGAATTGCGATGGCGATCACCACGAGTACCGCAATAACAATGGCCACAATCTTCAGGAATCTTTTCATGATTTTTTTACCTCCTGTAGGAACGGCGCTAGCAACCGAATTGAAGGAAGTTGGTGCGGCGAGGAAAGTGTATCACTGCGACTCCTGCATCAGTTCGGGAGAAGGCACGGAAACGTCCTTCTTCGGATTGGCGGCCGCCGTCATTTCTTTCTTGGCTTCCTCTTTTCGTCCCAGTCGGAGCAGCACCTGCCCACGTACGTAGTGCGCCTCCGTCCGCTCCGGGTCCAGCTTCACCGCATGATCGGTTTCAATCAGTGCCGCCGCATACCTCTTCTGCCGTTGATAAATCTTTGCCAGCCCAAGGTGTGAACTTACCAGCCGGGGATCTCGCCGCAGAGCCTCGCGATAACTCTTCTCGGAGTTGGCATCGTCTTGCATCTGCCAATACACTTCTCCCAGTTGGTCGTAGTTCAGCGCCAAGTCTGGTTCGATCGTCACATCCTTCAGAAACTCCTCCCGCGCCTGGGAGTACTCCTGCTTTTTCAAGTGCGCTACCCCCAGATTGAAATGGATGAATGCGAGCGTGGGGTTGGTTTTCGCCGCGGCCTCAAACTCCGCAATCGCCATGTCATATTCCTCGCGATTGAGATGATATTTTCCGGCGAAGAGATGGTATTCGGCCGAGTCATTGCCGATTTTCAGCAGTTGCGCCGTCGCCCGGTCGTCCCATTCCGCCTGCCCCGCCCGATGTGCCGCATTAGCCAGCACGTACAGGTACGGCAAATTATCCGATTCCTGCGCCCATAACGGTTCCAACGTGGCAGCGGCATCGCTCCAGCGCTCGGCGAAAAAGTAGCAGAGCCCCAGCAGATACCTCGGCTGCACCGAATCCGGCTGGTCCCGCACCACCGACTCGAAAGCAGGAATCGCTTTCAGAAATTCATTCTGCCGGTAGTACACCAGCCCGATATTCAGCCGGATACCCGGAACATTCGGCATCAGCTCTTCCGCTTTATTCAGCGCCTGCAGAGCTTTGGCCCACTGCTTGCCCCTCATGTACACGACCCCCAGATTCGTATAAGCAGGTCCGGCTTTCGGATCCATCTGCAGGACGTGACGAAAATCCCCCGCGGCCGCTTCTAACCTGTTTTCCTTAAGGGCTTGCTCCCCACGCTGAAAAAGTACTGCCGGATCCCCCGCTTTAACATCTGCCGATCGCCCGCCCGCCGCGCCTCCGGATGGGGTCTGCGCCGCGGCGTCCGCCACTGCGCCTGCCAGTGCAAGAAGCAAAACGCAACTGATCGATGTGATCCGTAAGCTTGACACTCGCATAACTCTCTGCTGTAGTGTCCGCCAGCGATCGCTCTAAATTCAAGCGATGCTTCCGGTGCATTTCGTATGAACCCTGATCCCAGGGAGAGTCGCAAGCACCGTGAGCAATGAGCAGTGAGCAGTGAGCAATGACCAACCCAGGGTTCGCTTATAGCTCATTGCTCAGCGCTCAACGCGGTCGCGACCGAAACTCTGAAACCAAGAACTGTGAAGCCCTGAGTCATGGTGACGATTCGAGATGTGGCGAAGGAAAGCGGATTCTCTTCGACCACCGTGTCCATCGTTCTAAACAACGCGCCGCTGGCCCGCTATATCCCCCCCGCCACCAAGAAAAAAATCGCGCGCGCCGCGGAAAAGCTCGGATACCGTCCCAACCAGTTCGCCCGCTCGCTGCGCAGCAAGCGCAGCCACACCGTCGGCGTCATGGTCTTCGACATGACCGACCCGTTCTGCACCCTGATCCTCCGCGGCATCGAGAACACTCTCTACCAGGCGTCATATCTCCCCATTCTCACCGACGTGCACAACGAAGGTAGCCGCTTCGAGCGTTATCTGGAGATGCTGCTCGACCGCCGCATCGAAGCCCTGATCGTCATCGCCAACTGGGTGTTCCTCGATATCAACCTTCTCGCCGATCTCGAGAAGAGCAGCATCCCCACCGCGATGATCGGCTGCGAACTGAAGACGGATTCCATCAGTTCGGTCATCGTCGATAACGAGGTAGGCGGCCATCTCGCGCTCGAGCATCTGCATTCCCTGGGACATCGCAGAATCGCTATCATTCGTGGTCCCAAGGCGCTCACCGACAGCTCGCCCCGTTGGCGTGGCATTCGCAACTTCGCCAAAGAATCCGGCCTCGAACTCGATGCCCGCCTGATCGTTGACATGCCCGAATCCAGCGATCCGATTTCCAGTTTCGAATCCGGTTACAAACTCACCGAACAACTGCTTCATCAGAAGCGCTCATTCACAGCCATGCTGGCTTTCGACGACATGAGCGCGTTCGGCGCGATTCGCGCCCTCAGCCGCGCCGGGATACGCGTGCCCGAACAATGCTCTGTCATAGGCTTCGACGATGTGGCCACCTCGGCCATCTACACGCCGTCGCTCACCACGGTGCGCCAGCCCATGGAAACCATGGGCGCCTCGGCCGTCGGTGTTGTGCTCGAGGGTATTAATGCCGTCCTTGAAAAGCGCGAGGTGACTCCCAGCCACCGCAAAGTCACTCCCGAGCTGGTTGTGCGCGAATCGACACGCGGGCTGGTGTAGGTTGTCGAAGCTGGTAGCGCCGGTGTCCCGCCGCCTGTGGTGGAGGTGTCTCGCCTCCGCACCGACGAGGCCGTAAGCTATCCCTCGGTTCGCACGAACAAATTGTTACCGGAAACGTTTTCGAACGTGGATTTCTGTTCTCCACACCTTCACGCGATGTTTTTTTCTTGACAGCAGACCTCATAGAAAAGCACTATTCATACGTTTTAATAAGCCCGTCGAGGGTCTCAATCCGTACGGGAATCAGTGTGTGAAAACTCGCTCGAGCCGCAGGCTCGACTACAGCAAGCCGACCGATCCGGCGCGGCCCTAGACCGCGCATGAATGGGAGTAGGACTCACCATGAAATCCTCTCGTGTGCTGTTAGAGACGTTGCTGGTCCTGATGTTCTCCGTAGCCGCCACTGCCCAGACCGGTTCCATTACCGGCACAGTGAAAGATCCTTCCGGGGCCGCCGTCGCGGGCGCCACTGTCATCGTCGCCAGCCCCGAACGCGGCATCAACCGTCAAACGACTTCGAACTCCACGGGTGAATACAACGAGTCGGCTCTGCCGCAGGGCTCCTATGACGTCACCGTTACTGCCCAGGGCTTCAAGAAGTTTCAAGCCAAGGGTGTGGTCCTGGACGTTGCCCAAAAGGCCCGCGTCGACGTACCTCTTCAAGTTGGCGCAACCACAACCGAGGTCATTGTCGAGGGCGAAAACGTCGCGCAAGTGGAGACTCAGTCCTCTGAGCTGGCCGGAACGGTGACCGGTAAAGAGATCACCCAGCTGGAACTCAACGGGCGCAACTTCACTACGCTCGTCACCCTTGTGCCTGGCGTTAGTAATCAGACCGGCATGGACGAACCGCAGGTCGGCATCAACGGCAGCGTCGCATTCAGCATGAATGGCGGCCGCACCGAGTATAACAACTGGGAACTCGACGGCGGCGACAACATGGACAACGGCAGCAACGGCACGCTGAACGTCTATCCCAGCGCCGATGCGATTTCCGAGTTTAAAGTTTTAACCTCTAACTACGGCGCGCAATATGGACGCAACGGATCGGGCACCGTTGAGGTTGAAACCAAGAGTGGAACCAAAGCATTCCATGGCGATGCCTACGAATTTGTGCGCAACGACTTCTTCAACGCTCAGAATTACTTCAACAGCACGGCCGCTGGCGGCAGCGGCAAAGCCCCCCCATATAAGAAGAACGATTACGGGTACACGATCGGTGGCCCCGTTTATATCCCAGGTGTCTACAACAAGGACAAGTCCAAGACATTTTTCTTCTGGTCACAGGAGTGGCGGCACGACCGGCTTCCGGCAACCTTCAATCTGCCGGTGCCCTATAGTGCCGAGCGGACGGGGAACTTCACAGATGTTTGTCCCAACACGGCTGCCAATGGCTCTATGGCTGATTGTCCTATCAACCCAGCCACAGGGCTGCCTTTCGCGGGTAACCAGATTCCGGTAACGGCTCAGGCCCAGGCTCTTCTGCCGCTCATCCCAGTGGGCACGGCCGATAACCCAGGTGCGTCTATCTTCAACACAAATACCACGCTGCCCACGACCTGGCGCGAAGAACTCGTCCGGATCGATCACAACATCAACGACAAGAACCGCGCCACCTTCCGCTACATCCACGATTCCTGGACCACGCTCGAACCGGGTTCGATCTGGGACACGGCCAACTTCCCGACCTCGCAAACATTTTTCAATGGTCCCGGCGTCAGTCTCGTGGCCCGCTTGACGAGCAATATCTCCCCCACTCTGCTCAATGAATTTGTCGCCAGCTATACCACCGACCACATCGGGTTTCATTCGGTCGGGTACTGGAAACTCCCTTCGGGTTACACCCAGGGTTACCTGTACAACAATGGTGCCGGTGGTAAGCTTCCGGCAATCAACATCGGCTCCGGCGTGAACGTGTACGGAGGCGGTTTCGGGCAGGATCCCCAAGGCATCTGGCCTGAGGGACCTTACAACTCTAATCCTACCTATACCTATCGCGACAACCTGACGAAGATTATCGGACGCCACAATCTGACCTTCGGCGCTTATTTGGTGGCCGCTCAGAAGAATGAGCTTAGCAGCGTGCAGGTCAACGGTTCGCTCACATTCAGCAAGGCATCCAAGAGCGTACTAGTCGGCCCGACCGGAAGCCAGACACCTCTGGGCACGGGCAATCCTTTCGCCGACTTCCTCATGGGCAACATTGCGAGCTTCTCGCAGGGCAGCAATCAGCTGAAGTTCTATAACCGCTACAAAATCGTAGAACCCTATTTCCAGGATGATTGGCGCGTGACGAACCGCCTCACTTTGAACCTCGGTTTGCGTTTGAGCCTGTTCGGAACTTATCGCGATCGCTACCAACACGCTTACAACTGGGATCCCGCCGTTTATACCGCCGGTATCGCCAACAAACCTGTTATCTGCGGACCGAATGACCCGACTTGTACGGCCGGTGCCATCACCGGTGGTAACCCGCTGCTGGGCCTCGTCCAGTGCGGCGGCGCGGGTGGCACCTACACCTTCGACGGAATTCCAGGTGCTGTAGTGGGCGGCAATTCCAATGCTGGCTGCTTGCAGGGCCATCTGTTCAATCCAGCCCCGCGGATCGGCTTTGCCTACGATCTATTTGGCGACGGTAAGACTGCAATCCGAGGTGGCTACGGCATTTTCTACGAACATGCCAACGGCAACGAAGCCAACACCGAAGGCATGGAAGGTCAGACTTCGCCTCTGTTGCAAAGTGCGACCCAGAACAACGTTCAGGGTTACACCAACATCGGAGCGTCGGCGGGAGGCACGGCTCCGATCTTTCCGCTCAGCTTCTTGTCAATCCCGAAGCAGGCAATCTGGCCCTATATGCAACAGTGGCACCTGGATGTTCAGCGCGAATTCCCAGGCCACAGCGTGTTTACCGTTTCCTACGTGGGCAGCAAGGGAACACACCTGGGCCTGCAGCGCAACCTGAACCAACTTTACCCGGTGGCGTCTTCGGCCAACCCCTACGGACCAGGTCAGGTGATTACCTCGACCGACTGCGGTGCGCTCACCTTCAACGCGATGACTGGCCTCGCAACGGCTACCGCTGGTACAGGAACAACCTTTTCCACAAGTCAGACTGGCGGCTGGGCCAACAATCTGGCCGTTGCCTGCAGCAATACCGCCGATTACTACCGGCCGTTCCTCGGCTTGCACAACATCACACGGGTGGAGAACTACGCGAATTCCACCTACCATGCGATGCAGGTTTCGGGACGCAAAAGCGTTGGTGCCCTGAATCTGACAGCGGCTTACACGTACAGCCACTCGATTGACGATGCGTCCGACCGCTACGACGGAACGTTCGTCAATTCCTATAATCCGAGCCTAACCCGTGCCAGTTCCAACTTCGACCAGCGGCACATGCTGAACGTGGCGTGGGTCTATGACTTACCCTTCTTCAAAAAGTCTGGGCTTAGCCACACGATGTTGGGTGGCTGGCAGTGGTCGGGTATAGAGTCTTTCTCCACCGGGTTGCCTCTTACGGTGAGCAATGGCACGACCTATAGTGACAATGCTGGCGTCGGCAACGGCAGCATCACCTCTGCCGTCTCCTACCCTGACCGAATTGGTGATCCCAGTTCGGCTGTCCCGCCCGCCAGTCAGGTGTCCTCCCCGAGTCACGCCAAGTTCGACATTAACCCTGGCGCTTTCGCGTTGCCCCAGGGACTTACTTTTGGGACCGCTGGGCGGAACGATATCCGCAATCCCTCGCGGCTCACCTTTGACATGGGAATCTTCAAACACTTTGCTATCAAAGAGAGCACTGCGTTGGAGTTCAGGGCGGAAGCTTTCAATATTTTCAACCACACCCAGTTTTCGCTGTCCAGCGTCAGCTCAGGGTCAAGCGGCGGTTTTACTAACGCCATGACCTGCGCCAACGGACCCGGCAATTCCGCGGGCGGGAGTTGCCTGGGGCCTGGAGGCGCAACTTTTGGCCAGATCTCGAACGCCCACCTCGCCCGCATCCTGCAGTTCAGCTTGAAGTTCATTTTCTAACGGAAGCGTCATTCCAAAGAACCAAACCCGGCCTCGCAAGAGGCCGGGTACTTTTCTGGCCCTGAGGACGGGGCGCGCTGACGACTGCGACAGCAGCACCCGAGCTGAAACGGAAACCGAATGTCGCGCCAATCCGCAGTAACCGGAGTAGAATGACGAAAAATTCGCCTTTCCGACAGGAGGCGACATGGTCAAAAGGATTTTGCTCCCGACGGTTGTATTGCTCTGGGTTCTTTCTAGCAACGCGCTGCAGCACGGGAATTGGCCGACCCCGCCCCCGGCTATGGACACCTCAAACCCAAATCCGCCTTCGGGTCAGGCCACCCTACGCCAGCACATCGACTTGGCGCAGTTACAGAAAGAAGCTGACGACTTGGCGCGTACCGCGGAAAGCATTCCAGCCGACGTCGTCAGTGTGCGGAAAGGCGTGCTGCCCAAAGACACAATGGAGAAGCTGAAGCAGATCGAGAAACTCTCGAAGCGCTTGCGTAGTCAGCTGAATCCCTAGACAAACTGATTTTAACGGCGCCCCTTCTCAGCTAGAACTGCTAATCCCGACCTCGTAAGAGGCCGAGGTGATTTTTTTGGAGTGTGTGCAAAGGCAGCGTGATTGCAGTGCAGTTACCCTTTTTCCATACCCCGATGTGACATCTGTCCTTGTGTTCCACAACCCATTTCGCGACCATCGTCGAGGGGTAACGGTACGCTGACCGCGAATCCCGTCCCATTCTGGAACCAGGTTTTGGAGCAGAGAACCTAAGTTATTTGAAACCAAGATTTTGCCCGCAAGTGATTGTGCCCAAGATTTTTTTCGGAGATTTTCCCCTATATCTCTGATTCCACAGGACCGGGGGAGGGGGGAGGGGTACCGGCAACTGATCGTCCCGTTTCAGGAAAAACGTGACGGCAAGGTTATTGGCCCCAGATTCTCTTCGCGTTCTCTGCGAATTTCTCAGCGTCCTCTGCGGTTAAGCTGTCTTCGAACCATTCCAGCTCTACGACCCAGAGCCCGATCCTACCGGAACCTGCACTCGCCCGCCCACAGCTTCCAGCGCCCGCTCCAGATCTTCGATCTGATCTTCCACGCTTTCGATCCCAACCGACAGCCGAACCATCTGCTCCGTTACGCCCATTTGAGCGCGCTGCTCGGCCGAGATCATCGCGTGCGAGGTCAGTACCGGGATCGAGACCAGCGACTCGACTCCGCCCAAACTCGTCGCCAGGGTGAACAGCTTCATCGCCTCGCTCACGCGCCTCGCATCCTCGCCCGAGCCGTCAACCTCAAACGTCACCATGCCACTTCCGCCCGACATCTGTTGGCGGACAATCGCGTATTGCGGATGGCTCTTCAAAAACGGATAGTGCACGCGCCGCACCTTCGCGTGCTGCTCCAGGAATTCGGCTACCCGCAGCGCGTTCTCATTCTGCCGCGCTACGCGCACCGCCAGTGTCTTTAATCCGCGGATCAGAAGCCACGCCGCGTGCGGGTCCATGCAGTTGCCCAACGTTTTGCGGGTCTCGCCGACTTGCTCGATCAAGTCACGCCGCCCACTGATCACCCCGCAAGTCAGGTCCGCATGCCCGCTCAGATATTTCGTCCCCGAATGCATCACGAGATCGATTCCGTACTCCGCGGGATGCTGATTGATCGGCGTACCGAAGGTGCTATCGATCATGCTGATCAGCTCGCTGCTGCCTGGCGAGCGCCGCCATCTTCTTCATGTCGACGATGCGCAGCGCCGGATTGGTCGGCGATTCCAGATACAACAGCTTCGTATTCGGACGAATGGCTCGTGCGTGCTGCTCGTATTCGGTCGTATCGACCAGTGTGGTCTCGATCCCCAGCTTCGGCAGCCATTCCGAGAAGAACTTTGTCACGCCGCCATAGAGGTCGCGCTGCGCGACGATGTGATCTCCAGCTTTTAGCAGCGACAGAATCGTCGTCGTGATCGCTCCCATTCCGGATGCAAACACCAGCGCAGCCTCGGTGCCTTCGAGCGCTGCCACGGTCTGCTCGGCGAGCGTGATCGTCGGGTTTCCCCAGCGCGTGTAGTAGCGGTCCGTCGTGGTAACGCGGATCTGTTCTTCGTTGTCGGCAACCTCAAAAGTCGAGGTCTGATAGATCTCAGGCGCGACCGGCCCATTCTTCTTCTGCATCTCCGACGCGCCACGCACAGCAGCGGTCTCAGGACGACGTTTGCGCTGTTTCATCGCTTCCTCGCGTCTCCAGACTAAAGCTCCCTCACTCTTGTAGCAAGCCAGCGTGTTGTAGTCGGTTTTCCTTCGTGTACCTCAGTGTCCTTTGTGGTTTCCGCTTTCCCACGCCAATTCCACACTGCCGACCATTTATAATGCCGAATTCACTCCGCCATGGATCTGGGGATCAAAGGTCGTGTAGCGCTGGTAGCAGCGTCCAGTCAAGGAATTGGCTTAGCGACCGCCGAGGGGTTTGCAGCCGAAGGCTGCCGTGTCGCGATGTGCGCCCGCAACGACCGTACGTTGCAAGCCGCCGCCGAAAAGATTCGCCGGCAGCACGCGGCCGAAGTCTACGCCGAAGCCTTCGACGTGACCGATCTCGCCGCCGTGTCGCGCTTCGTCGCCGCCGTGGCGAACAAGTTCGGCAGCGTCGATATCTGCGTGACCAACGCAGGCGGTCCGCCGGCCAAGGGTTTCTTAGCCGCATCTCTCGAAGACTGGAAGAAGGCGATCGAAGCCAACTTCTTGAGCAACGTGTATTTCGCCCATGAAGTCATCCCCCACATGCAGCGCAAGAAGTGGGGACGCATCATCACCATCACGTCGATTACGACCAAGCAGCCGGTCACCGATCTGGTGCTGTCGAATGCTGTCCGCGCCGCAGTCGTCGGTCTGGTGAAGAGCCTGGCCAACGAGTTCGGGAAAGACGGAATCCTAGTCAATAACGTCGGCCCGGGATTCACCGCGACCGATCGATTGAAGGAGCTGGCGAAAGCCCGCGCCGCAACGACGGGAAAGCCGGAGCAGGAGTTCCTCGACGCGTGGGCCGCCGATGCTCCGGTGAAGCGCTTAGGCGATCCTCGCGAAGTGGCGGAGACAATTGTCTGGCTTGCATCGGAGCGCGCGTCATACATCACGGGACAAACGGTGTTGGTCGACGGTGGAATGTATAAAGGGTTGTGAAGAGCTATGAGCCACGAGCTACGCGTAGTTCTGGTTTTCTCGTGGCTCGAAGCTCATAGCTCGAAGCTCTTAGGAGATTCATGCGATCGATTGCATCACGAATGTCAGTCATGAGCGGTGAAGGCGCGCTGTCGGTCTTCGCGCGCGCCAAGGAGCTTGAGGCACAGGGCCGCTCGATCATCCATCTTGAACTCGGCGAACCCGATTTCCACCCTGGTCCATCCGTAATCGATTCCGCCGCGCGAGCGCTGGCCGAGGGCAAGGACCGCTATTGCAACGTGATCGGAGTTCCAGCACTGCGTCAGGAAATTGCCACGTATCTGGCCTGCACGCGCAGCATTCAAGTCTCGCCCGACAACATTGTGATTGCGCCCGGATGCAAGATCGCCCTCTTCCAGTCGATGATGGCGCTGCTGGAACCGGGCGACGAGGTTCTCTACCCTAATCCGGGATTCCCCGGCTATGCCTCGATCTCGCTCGGTCTCGGAGCTGTTCCGGTACCTTACACGCTCTCAGCGCGGAATCAACTTCAGCCCGATCCAGACGAAGTTGCTTCGAAGATTACTCGGCGGACGCGGATGCTGCTCACCAACTCTCCGGGGAATCCGACGGGAACCGTCTACACCGACGCTGTGCAGCGTGCGCTCGCAGAACTCGCCGTCAAGCACGATCTCTGGGTGCTTTCGGACGAGATTTACGCTCGCATCATCTACGGCGGGGAATATCTTTCCATGCTGCGCTATCCCGGTATGGCCGAGCGCACGCTGATCATCGACGGATTCTCGAAGAGCTTTGCAATGACTGGATGGAGGCTTGGATACACGGTCGCTCCACCCGAAGTCGTGCCCGCGCTGAGCCTGATGGTCGTCAATACCTACACTTGTGTTGCGGAGTTCACGCAGTACGCGGCTATTGAAGCGCTCCGCGATCGCGAAGGCAACACGCCGCGCATGGTCGCTGAATTCACCCGCCGAAGAGCTCAGTTCGCGCAGGACCTGAATCGCGTCCCTGGTTTCCGCTGCCTGCCGCCGGATGGCGCGTTCTATGCCTGGGTCGAGATTACCGGAACCGGCATGAGCGCCGAGGAGCTCTGCCGCATTCTGCTCGAGGACGCTGGTGTCGCTGCCATTCCTGGCGCAGCCTTCGGTTCTTCCGGTAAAGACTTCATCCGATTCTCGTTCGCATCATCGATGGCAACATTGCAGGAAGCGGTCGAGCGCATTCAGAGAGTCTCGTCGGCGTGGCAGGCAACTGCTGTTCGGTGAGCGGTCCCAGGTCCAAAGTAGTGTTCGAGGGCATCCCATGCGAGATGGAATCCGAATTAGTGTGGTCATCTTATTGTTTGCTGGCTTGTGTGCGGCGCAGGCCCGACCGTTTCCGGCTGGAGATGTGCAGCAGATCTATCAGCGCCTGCTCCCCCAGATCGAAAAGATCGCGGCCTTCGATCATCACGCCCATCCTGGTTATGCCGACGATCCAGATGTCGACGCCATGGCCGCTCCTCCCAATGCGAGCGAGGCTCTGCGGACGCGTGACGACAATCCGGAGTTGGCAGCCGCAGCCAAGGCGCTATTCGGATATCCGTACACCGATCTCTCCCCGGAGCACGCGAAATGGCTGCTGAATAAGAAGACCGAGTTAAAGAAGCAGCTTTCGGGCACCACATATTTCAACTCCATTCTCGACAAGATCAACATCGAATCGTCGGTGGCGAATCGCGCGATGATGCCCGACTACCTCGACGCCAAGCGTTTTCCCTGGGTATTCTTCGCCGATTCATTCATGTGGCCGTTTAATAATGAGCGCGAAACCGGACGCAATCCTGATGAGGGAGTCTTCATTCCGCTTCAGGAGAAGATGCTGCACCGCTGGATGCAGCAGGTGAACGTCACGAAGCTTCCGGCGTCATTCGCCGACTATCTGAGCTTCATCAGCCGAGTGCTTGAAGACAATTCCCGGCGCGGCGGTATTGCCATGAAGTTCGAGGTGGCCTATTTCCGACCGATGTCGTTCAGCGACCCGACGAGCTCGCAGGCTGAGGACATCTATCGCAGGTTCATCACCGGTGGAATACCGACGGAAAAGGAGTACCGCACGTTTCAGGATTACATCTTTCGCTACCTGGTTCAGGAAGGCGGACGGCTGCACTTGCCGGTGCACATACATACGGCCATCGGTATCGGCGACTATTTCAATCTCTCGCAAAGCAACATCATGAGTCTCGAAACCGTGCTGCGCGATCCGCGATATGCTTCGACGACGTTCGTCATGATTCATGGTGGATATCCGCTGGAGCGCGAGGCGATCTGGCTGGCGGCGATGAAGAACGTGTATCTGGACTCTTCATTCGGCGAGTTGGCGCAATATCCGTCGGAATTCAAGCACACGTTGAAGATGTGGCTGGAAACTTTTCCCGACAAGATCACCTTTGGCACCGACTGTTTCCCGTACAATCAGGTCTTGGGCGCGGAAGAGAGTTACTGGCTGGGCGCGTATTCATCGCGAACCGCATTGGCCGCGGCATTGGCGGAGATGATTTCTGAAGGAGAAGTCACCGAGTCCCGTGCGTTGGAACTAGCCCACGCTTACCTTCATGACACGGCGGTGAAGCTGTACAACGGAAGAGTTCACTGATAGGGACTTCGATATGGCGAAGGGATACTGGATCGCATTCTACCGTTCGGTTTCGAATCCGGCTGCGTTAGCCGAATATGCCAAATTGGCGACGCCCGCGATTCAGGCCGGAGGAGGACGCTTCATCGCGCGCGGCACTCCCTACCGAAGATATGAAGCGGGACTGGACCAACGGAGCGTGGTGATCGAATTCGATAGTGTCCAGAGCGCCGTGGCTACTTATGAGAGTCCCGCATACCAGGCGGCTCTGAAGGTGCTGGGAAATGCTGCGGAACGGGACATTCGCGTCCTGGAGGGCAGCTGAAGACTGTCGAAGGTTGAGCGCTGCACAAAAAGAATATGCCAAAATCGAAACCCAAATCTAAAGCAACGTCGCTCGCAAAAGCGAAGTCGAAAAAGCCCGCCATGCACGCGGTCGCAAAGCAGGCTGCCCCTTCCGCGGCACTGCAATACATCCCGTGGCATACGATTCCGCTCGAGGATCTCAATCCTCTGCTGCAAAGGCAATTCGTGGTCGGTCAGGAGATCATGCTGGCGCGCGTCCTGTTAAAGAAAGGATGCATCGTCCCCGAGCACAGCCATCACAATGAGCAGTTGACCTACATCGTCGAAGGCGCGCTTAAGTTTTACATTGACGGCAAGGAGATCGTGGTGCATGCCGGCGAAGTGCTCTGCATCCCGTCGAACATGCCGCATAAGGCCGAGGCCATGGAAGATACGGTGGACCTCGATGTGTTCGCTCCGCCGCGTGCGGATTGGATCAACAAGACCGACCAATACCTGCGGAGAGAGAAATAGATCGCCCTCATGTCATCGGTCTCCACTTCCACTCCGGGTGTGCGCCAAGAAAACTTCCGGTTTCGCTGTATTGCTTGCGGTGATCTCACTGATGCCGCGAGCCAGGACTTTCGCTGCGGTCAATGTGGAGATTTGCTGGAAATCACATATCCCACTTGGAAAGAAAGCAAGCCTGATGCCGCGAAGCTGAAGACTGCATGGCAGAAGAGACGCCTCTCATCGAGTCCAGTGGACCTGAGCGGAGTTTGGCGCTATCGCGACGTGCTGCCCGCCTTAGATGATGAGCAGCAGGTCATCACTCTCAGGGAAGGGAACACGCCGCTTTACGAGTTGCCGCGGTGCGCGCGCATCACCGGTGTGCCGCGCCTTTTTGCCAAGCATCAGGGAATGAATCCGACGGGATCGTTCAAGGATGCCGGGATGACGGTTGCGGCGACCTTTGCACGGCGTGCTGGATTCCGCTGGGTAGCTTGCGCCTCGACAGGGAACACGTCAGCATCGATGGCCGCCTATGCGGCGCGTGGTGGAATGCGCGGCCTGGTGCTGGTTCCGGAAGGGAAGATTTCCTGGAGCAAGCTCTCGCAAGCGCTCGACTACGGCGCGGTCACCTGTCAGTTGCGCACCGATTTCGACGGCTGCCTGAAGCTGCTACAGGATTTGGTTCGGAAGGCACCCGTCTACCAGCTGAATTCAATTAATCCGTTTCGGCTGGAAGGGCAGAAGACGCTTTCGATCGAATTGCTTGAGCAACTTGATTGGCAGGTGCCTGATCACATCATCGTTCCGGGCGGCAATCTGGGGAATAGTTCCGCGATCGGCAAGGCTCTGTTGGAAATGCGCGAGCTGGAATTGATTTCTCGCTTGCCCAAGCTGTCCGTGATTCAGGCGGAAGGGGCCAACGCGTTGGTGCGCACGCTGCGGGAAGCCGGCGGCAAGCGTCTGATCAGCGTTCCCCCGGAAACGCGAGCGACTGCGATCCGCATCGGCAATCCCGCGTCGTGGAAGAAGGCTGCGCACGTGCTTGAAGCTACTGGTGGCGCGTGTGAACAGGTAACCGAACTGGAGATCGCGCAGGCCAAGGCGGAGATCGGCGCGGAGGGTATCGGGTGCGAGCCGGCATCGGCAGTCACGTTGGCTGGGCTGAAGAAGCTGGTGAAGCAAGGGTTCGTGAAAACGGACGAGACCGTCGTGCTGGTGCTGACGGGGAATTTGCTGAAGGACCCGGATTTCACCATCGATTTCCATCGCGGCGAGATGTTTAGCGGCGGACCAGAATCCGCGCCATTGGATTCCTTGCGCCATCCGCCGATCGTTTTGGACGCGTCGCTGGATGCAGTCATGCGCACGCTGGAGCGATTCAACTAAGTTTCGAAACGCGGACGAGGGAATATCTCGTCTGATGGTGCCAGCGCAAGATGCGCTCGCCACTGCCGGCGGGACGCCGGCGCTACTCTGATGCCTGCGAAGAAAGTGCGACAATCCAACTTCCGACTGGCGCTGCCTGCTACTTCGGCCAACCTTGGGCCGGCGTTTGATGCTGCGGCGCTGGCCATGGATTTCTACATCCGGATTGATGCGCGTCCAGCCGACGATTTTTCAATCGTGGCTAAGGGCCGCGATGAGGACATCTGCGGCAAAGTGGAGAATCACCTCATCCTGAATACGTACCGGGAAGTGCTGTCTGGAAGCGGTCGGGTGATCACACCGCTTTCGCTGCGCATTGCCAATGAGATTCCGATCGGGAATGGGTGCGGCTCTTCGGCGGCTGCGAGGCTGGCGGGGATTGCGCTGGCCGTACGTTTCGGGCGGCTCAAATGGACTGATGCACAGATTGTCGGCGAGGCCTCGCGGCGCGAGCACCATCCCGACAACGCGTCGGCCTGCTGGATGGGAGGGCTGACCGTCGCGCGGATGTCCGGGGAGGCCGAGGCGCAGGTCGCGGTCATCCGGCCGAAAGGGAAGTGGCCTTTATTGCTGGCCATTCCCGATCAACCACTGTCGACCGAGGAAGCCCGCCGGGTGCTTCCAGCCCACTATTCGCGGGCCGACGCCGTGACCAACGTGCAGAACTCAATGCTGCTGCTCGCGGCCTTCACCCAGGGACGCCCCGATTTGCTGGGCGCGGCTCTTGACGATCGTATTCACCAGCCCTATCGGGCAGCTCTATGCCCGTTGCTGCCATGCTTGCAGGAACTAAAAGGGAAGAACGGAATCCTGGGAGCGGTGCTCAGCGGAGCGGGACCGTCTGTACTGGTGTTCCTCGATCCAGACATTGCGGTGTCACGAGCGCGCAAGCACATCGCCGCCCATATTGCGAATCGGGGTCTTACAGCAGAACTACTCGAAACCTCCATCACCTCGCGCGGTGGGCGGTCGTAGCCCAAAAGGATGTGTTTTCAAGTATTGTTCCTAGCCCGAATGTGCCATTTACCCCGGCCCGCCTGTGGAGTACGTTGAGTCTTCCCCCGTCGAACAACTAATCTGCGCCGAAAGTGTTCTAAGAGTCGCGGGTATACGACCTAAGAACGGGTGAGACTTAGTCGTTCCGCGGGAAGGGCGAGCGGTAATGAGCGCGAGAAGGTTTCAACGAAAGAGAGGCCATCGTATGTCGGGGAACGAACAGGTTCTTGTGGAGATGCAGACTTTCCTTCTAGCGCTCGCCTCTTACGCGGATCGTGTTTCCAGTGATCCCAAAGTCACTTTCGAAGAGCACCGCGTCAGCCTCATGGGGCCCGTCAGCCGAGCCGAATCGCAGCCTTTGGCGAGAGCCGCTCGTGTTGGCTCGCGCTAACCTTCGCCGCCTCCTCTAGTCCTTGGCAAGCGTAAATCCGTACTTGCGGAGCACCTCAGACGCATCCTTCGTTTTCAGATACTGCAAGAAATCTGCGGCTTCCTTCTTATGTTCTGACCTGCTGAGGATTACTACGCCCTGTTCCAGAGGGGGATAGTAATCCGCAGGAACCACCCAGAACTTTCCCAGGCTCTTCACCGCGGGCGATAGAGCGTGCGCCAGGGCGACAAATCCAGCTTGGGCGTTTCCTGACTCGGCAAACTGAGCGGCCTGCGAGACGTTCTCGCCCATGACGAACCGGTCTGACAGACGGTCGTAGAGTCCAGCATGCTTCAAAGCCGCGACTGCAGCTCGGCCGTAGGGCGCATGTTCAGGATTGGCGATCGCAATCTTCTTGACCGAGCTGTCGAGGAGAACCGCCATACCCTGGTGTTCGAGATCAAGGGGCGAGTTGGAGGGAACCCAGAGAACCAGCTTACCCAAGGAGTATTGGTAGAGGCTGGCGGCGTCGGCCTGGCCATCCGCGATCAGGTGCTTGGGATAATCCATATCCGCCGAGAAAAACAGATCGAAGGGGGCTCCATTTTCAATTTGCTGAGTGAGCGCTCCGGAGGCTCCGAAGGAAAGTTTGATCCGGGTCCCAGTCTTCTTCTCGTAGCGCTGGGCGATGTCGTGGAGGGCAGGATTCAGGTCGGCAGCAGCCGCTACCAGCAACTCGGGCTGTGCCTTCTCTTGCGTCCATGAGCTGGTGGAAATCAGGGCAAGACAAACTGCCACCGCAAGGTAGAACCGCAGCATCGATGTAAGCCTCCGCAATTTCAGTTTTTTCTATTACAGCACGAGCGGCTGATTCCCAAAGTGGGCCAACTTCGGTGCACCACGGCGGTTTTACATTGAGTCGTCCGGCTTTCCTTCTGATACTGGCAGGTGCGTAAGCGTGTCGGATCCAAACCGGTGGCCGCTGCCGGTTCTCGTTGTGGCAGCGACTCTCTACATTCTCCTCTCGACCGCGCAAGCTCAGGTTGCAAAGCAGAGTGGTGCTGAGATGTCCATTTCCGATCCTGATGGGGACCACGTCAGGGCAGGCAGTGAATGGTTCTATCGCGGGCGTGTGGTGCGCGGTCTGCCTTCTGCAGAGTTGCGACGGCGTGCGTATCACGCGAAGCTTCAGTTGCGCACACAGCGTGCGACGGCCGTGCCGCACGCGAACCCAGCAGTCTCGTTTTCTGTTGGATCGTGGCTGCCTCTGGGCCCGGTGCCCTTGGCGTCGGATGCGAGCGGCAATGGCACTCAGGACGATCACCAGGTCGCAGGCCGATCCACGGCAGTAGCTATCGATCAGTGGAACTTCGGGATCGACCGTGCACACGCTATCCGTCTCCTTTCACTGTCGGCGATTATTCCACCTCCGGTTCAATGGTGCCGTTTCTCTTACGTGTAGTGCAGGGCTTCCGGCGGGAGCTCAATGCTTCGTTAGTCCGTCAACGCCGCTGACTCCGGGAATTCAGCAGTCGACGTGGTCATGAACATTTCGACGAGGGCGAACAGTGCCCAGCTCGGAAATGCCCGTGAAGGGAAACTTTTCTCCACCAGCGATGTGGATTCCACTGGCTGCGATTGTGATTGGCGCGAGCGCTTCGGGAAATCGAAATCGGACAAAAGCGCGGCAGCTGTCAGGCTGCGTCGTTTTCTGCCTGATGATGATGGCATTGGTCTCGTGTGCCGGTGTGAGCGGAGGCGGAGGCGGTGGTGGACAGCCGCCTCCGCCCGTGATCTATCACATCATGGTGACCGGAACCTCTTCGGGCACGCCTTCCCATGCCGGGCAGAGCACCACAGTGACGCTCGTCGTAAACTGAAGGGTTTCGTGGCGTACGATTATACGGTCGCGGACATCGTTTGCAGACCGCCATCATGACGGATTCTCGTTACAACGTAATTATCGTCGGTGGAGGCGCAGTCGGCCTCGGGGTCGCGCTCGAAATCACGCGACGGTTTCCGCGGCAGAAGCTTCTGCTCGTGGAGAAAGAAAATAAAGTTGCACGCCATCAGAGCGGCCATAACAGTGGTGTCATCCATTCCGGCGTCTACTACAAGCCAGGTTCGCTGAAGGCGCGTTTATGCGTTGCGGGAGCGACGGCTATGGTGGAGTTCTGCCGCGAACATGGGATTCCCCACAATGTATGTGGCAAGCTGATCGTTGCGACGGACGAAGAAGAGCTTCCACGGCTGGAGGAACTACGCCAACGCGGCGAGGCGAATGGACTCACCGGACTCCGACTGATCGGCTCACAGGAGTTGCGCGAGGTCGAACCGCAGGCGAGCGGATTGCAGGCACTATTCGTGCCTTCCACAGGAGTGACCGACTACGCCCTGGTCTGCGAAAAGTATGCGCAACTGATCGTGGCGAATGGAGGAACGGTTCGAACCTCTGTCGCGGTCACGGGAATGAAGCGCTCCGCACAGGAAATCGTAGTCGAAACCAGCACGGGTGCGTTTGCGACGAGTTCGGTAATCAACTGCGCTGGCCTGTACAGCGATCGCATCGCGCGCATGGCGGGTGATGATCCGGGAATCATGATTGTGCCCTTTCGAGGAGAGTATTACGACCTCACTCCCGAACGCTCGTCGCTGGTGCGGGCGCTGATCTATCCGGTACCGGACCCCCGCTTTCCATTCCTGGGCGTGCATTTCACACGCCGCATAACGGGCCGGGTCGACGCGGGCCCGAATGCGGTGCTTGCGCTGGCGCGCGAAGGATACCGGCACAGCGACATCAGCGCTCGCGACCTTGCGTCATCGCTCTCATTCCCGGGATTCTGGCGCATGGCCGGAAAGCACTGGCGGAATGCGCTGGGAGAATGGCATCGCTCCCTCTCAAAGCGGGCGTTTGTTCGAGCGCTGCAACGATTACTGCCTGAGATCCGGGACAGCGATCTGGTTCGGGGCGGCTCCGGAGTTCGGGCGCAGGCGCTCAAGCCGGATGGCGCGTTGGTTGACGATTTTCAATTTGTGCCTTCCGGCAAGGTACTCCATGTATTGAATGTGCCCTCTCCAGCGGCGACGGCTTCGCTCATGATCGGCAAGACGATCGTAGACACCGCGGCCTCGAGTCTCGGACTGGGTTAGCCAGACCTCTCCCCCCATCTCGTCGTAGAAGAAAATTCAATCAGTCACACTCGAAAAGAAGGACACAATCGCTGGCGAACTCATGCTAGCGTCATTGCACTGAGGATCGCGCGCCCAGCGGTGAGGTTGGGAGTTCTAAAATGAGAACCTGCATGAACGCGAAGTGTGTCGCCTTCGGCCATATCGTTTTTTCGGTCGCCACGCGCTGCCCACTTTGCCGTTGGGACCTGCGCAGAATACTGCCGGCCAGCGAAGTCTCCTCTTCAACCAGGCCCGCGCAGCCACAACCATCGACGCATTAAAACTCCCGCACCCGCTTTACTTGCCGATATCTTCATTCCACAAGTCAGCATGATCGCGTATGAACTCCCGCATCATCTGAACGCATTCCGGATCCTGCAGGACAGTCAGATTTACGCCGTGCTGGCGAAACAACTCTTCTGCACCCAGGAAATTCTGATTCTCGCCGATGACCACACGCGGGATTCTGTACAGCAAACTGGTTCCGGTACACATCACGCATGGACTCAGCGTACTGACCAGGGTCAACTGAGACCAGTCGCGCCGGCGGCCGGCATTACGGATACAAACGACCTCGGCGTGCGCGGTCGGATCCCCGCTCTGGACTCGCAAATTATGGCCGCGGGCCAGAATGCGCCCCTGGGGATCTGCGAGCACCGATCCGATGGGCAGGCCACCCTCGTGGAGTCCGAGCCGGGCCTCCTCTACAGCGGCCCGCAGTAGGGTTTGTAGATCCATATCAGAGCTCCCGCCATCCCCGGGATCTTGAAGTAATCAAAGATTTTGTTACTGCCGTACCAAGACCTGCCAAGCCCGGCCAAGGTAGTCTAACTCCGGGAAGCATCCCCCCAAGAGTGCTATTTCCCTCCCCCGACAGTGTAATTGACCATGACTGGGGGTGAAGGCATTCTCATAGGGCCAACATTCTAGGGTAAGTGTGACTGGCGAACGAAGCCGCCTCGAATCGGTGCGTTGAGTTTACAAACCGGGCCAATGTTCTTGAAAGACGGTTGTTGAAGGACTGGGGGAAACCTAAGCGTGCTGAGCGAAAAAATTAAGCAGGCCAAGCAGTTTGCGCTTTTTGCGGAAGTCATTCCCGCCGAGCTTGACCTGATCCTCGGGGCTGCCCGCGAAAAACGTTTTGACAAAAGAGAGACCATCTTCAGTGAAGGGGATCCTGTTCGTCACGTCACAATGGTAGTTTCTGGCATCGTGAAAGTGACGCAGATGGGGCTCAATGGCAATGAGGTCATCCTTCGCCTGAACGCTGCCGGCGAGATCGTGGGCTCGTATCGCGTTTGCGGCAATTGTTTCCACTGCGCGACGGCGCAAGCCGTACAGTCATGCGCTGCCCTGGTGTGGGACGCGGCAGTGTTTGAGAAACTGCTGGCCCGGATTCCCACGTTCCGCCGAAACACCGTGCGGGCTCTCGAGGAGCGTTTGCTCGAGATGGAACAGCGGTTTCGGGAAGTTTCCACGGAAAAAGTAGGGTCGCGGCTTAGCAGCGAACTCGTTCGCCTGTCCGACCGTCTGCGCCGCTGTACCGAGAATGGTCGTCTCGAGATCACACTGTCGCGCGCGGAACTTGCGCAACTGACCGGGACCACGCTGTTCACGGTGAGCCGGCTCCTCTGCCAATGGCAGACGCAAGGCATCGTCAGGGTTCGGAGGGAGTCCGTCCTGGTGCAGGATTTCGCTGCCCTGGCGCAGATTTCTCAAGCCGAAGAGCGCTCTGCATAGATCGGCAACACTGCCTAAACCATCAAGCTGACAGGGAACTCTGTTTCAGAGTTCCCGTCGGCGTCTGTCCTGGCACTGTCTCTCAATCAAAACCGCAGTTGAGAACTCCATAAGTGAATGTCGCTCGCACTGCATGCGATCGGGCAGGGATCTGCTGCAGCTTAGATGGACTGGAGTTGGGCGGTTCGGGTGGTTTGACCGATCGCAGTCAGCACTTAAAGACCAACGGCACCCAGTGTGGATCGCCCGCTGAGAAAAAGGGCCGAAACTGAGACGAAAGCCACCCCAGGGCGGCCCTGAACGAAAATTTTTTTCCGGGTGCGGCGCGTTCCCACTAGAATGGAACCACTGCAGGCGGAAACCCGCTTCTCTCACGGGTTTCGCTCCGGAGGTTCTGTGCACGTCCTGGTCACGGCCGACGCCTTGTCTGGCTCCTGGACCTATGCCCGGGAACTGGTGACCGGACTGGTCACGCGCGGCGTGCGCGTCACCCTGGTCAGCTTTGGCGAAATCCCTCTGCCCGATCAGACATCCTGGATGGATCACCTGCACGGACTGGATTACCGTCCCACCGCGTTTCGTCTGGAGTGGATGCACGAAGCTGAAGAGGACTTGCCTGAATCGTCGGCATTTCTGGTGTCGCTGATCAAAGAACTTCGGCCGGACATCCTGCATTTGAATCATTTCTGTTACGGGAACTTGCCGGTGGATGTGCCACGCGTGGTGATGGCGCACGGCGACCTAGTTACATGGACGCATGCTGTGCACGATCGCGCGCCGCGTCCGGCACGCGCTTTCGACTGGTATCGGCGAACGGTGCTCAATGGATTGATGAGCGCGGATGCGGTGGTGGCGCCGTCGGCTTGGATGCTCGATTGCATCTCGTCCTGTTACGCGCGGCCGCGACGGAGCGAAGTGATTTATCCGGGACGCAATCCGATCTTCTTTAATCCCTACGTCAGCAAGGATGATTGCGTGCTCGCGGTAGGCAGGCTCGTGGACGCGAGCAAGCAAGTATTTCTGCTCACGCAGCAGCAGCACCCGCTGCCGGTCTGCATCGTGGGCGCTGAGCATACGGTACCGCTGCCGCGGATTCCGATCCGGGCGGATGTCAAAGTGGCGATCGCAGAAACGTCAGTGGCGATTCGTGGGCCGCAGACCGATGCCCAATTGCGCGCGCTCTACAGCCGAGCGGCAATCTACGCCGCAACTTCGCGTTATGAACCGCTGGGTATGCCCTTGCTCGAAGCCGCCTTCTCCCGTTGTGCGATTGTGGCTAACGACATCCCTAGCTATCGCGAAATTTGGGGTGATGCCGCTCTTTATTTCCGTACCAATGACGCCGCGAGTCTTGCGGAAAATATCCGGCTGCTCAATGCCGATCGTCCGATGCGACGCGCGTATGCCGAATTGGCCTACACTCGCGCCCGCGAGCGCTTCACCACCAAGCGGATGATCGATCAGTGCCTGGAACTTTATCGCAGCCTGCGTTCGGCGCGGGTAAAAGCGGCTTAGTCTGGTCGATCCTCCGTGCTCACCTTTCCTGCCTCAGGACGTCCTTGAATTGCTCTATGGGACGCTGCCATGCACATCATGATGAATGAGCTTCGTTATGCCGCACGTCAGTTGTACGGCTCTCCCTGGTTCACGGTGACGGTGGTTCTCACCTGGGCGCTTGGAATCGGCGCCAACACCGCCGTGTTCAGCGTGATGAACGCCGTGCTGCTCAAAGGCCTACCGGTGCCGAACCCGCAGGAACTTGTGTATCTGCACGTGCCAAGTGGACAGCCGGATGGGGCAGGGAACACGGGCGATTCGACGACTTCGTTTTCCGACCCGGTATTTGAGGATCTTCGTCAGGACCATCATGGGTTCGCTGATCTGATAGCGTTTGTGCCGCTTGCCATCGGGAAGGTCGCCGTCCGCTTTGGGGACACACCCGAAGAGGTAGAAGGAGATATGGTCAGCGGCGACTTCTTCTCGGGGCTGGGGATTTCTTTGGCGCGCGGGCGCGGTTTCACTATTGAAGACGAACGGGGGCATTCGCAGGTTGCAGTTCTCAGTTATTCGTACTGGACCCGGCGCTTCTCGCGGAGTCCGGCGATTCTCGGGCAGAACATCTACATAAAGGGGAATGCGTTCACGATCATCGGGGTGGGACCGGAAGGTTTCTTCGGAGTCGAGCCCGGGCAATCGACCGATATCTGGATCCCACTGCAGAGCCGAACCGATCTCAACGCCTGGGGAACACCCGCGGAATACAACACGCTCTATGGCACACCCACCTGGTGGTGCCTGGAACTGATCGCGCGGCTCGCCCCGGGCGTGTCGGCGTCACAGGCACTGGCGGAAGTTACTCCGCGATATCAACGAGTGGCCTACACCGGTCTTAGCACGCCAGATCCCAAAAAGCCGAAAGTGACCTTGGCTTTCCAGCCTGCGCGCGGCAT
The DNA here is from genome assembly GCA_963836945.1 of uncultured Acidobacteriota bacterium. Classification (GTDB taxonomy): domain Bacteria; phylum Acidobacteriota; class Terriglobia; order Terriglobales; family Acidobacteriaceae; genus Sulfotelmatobacter. The sequence continues at coordinate 416,031 of CAWILL010000004.1, read as the reverse complement.
CGAGGGACTCGATACTGCCGGAAGCTATCGCACCGGAGTGACTGTGCTGATGACACTGGTAGGCCTGGTGCTTGTGATTGCCTGTACGAACGTGGCTATGCTGCTGGTCGCGAAAAAGAGCGCGCGCCAACGGGAGTTCAGCTTGCGGCTCGCACTTGGCGCCGGGCGATGGCAGATCTTTCGGCAACTGCTGCTGGAGAGCATTCTGCTGGTGACCATAGGAGCAGCGCTAGGCTGGCTCTTCGCGCTGGCGGCAACACGCGCGCTAGCCGCATGGTCGCGGATCGAGACAGGGTTGGTTCCGGATGGCACTGTGTTGCTATTTACGCTGGCCATCTGCACGCTGGCGGCGGTGGTATTCGGTCTGGCTCCTTTGATTCCGGCACTGCGAGCTTCGGTGGCTGGTTCGTTGAAGACGTCCGCCTCGACTGCCTACCGGTCACGCTCCGGGAAGTGGAGCGGAAACGTCGTGATGGCTACGCAGATGGCATTTTGTTTCGTTCTGCTCGTCGCCGCGGGACTTTTGCTGCGCACGCTGGAAAACTATCAGTCGACGAATCTGGGAATGCGCGCGGAAGGCGTGCTCGTGTTCGGAATCACTCCGCAGAAAACCTCCAGCACGAGTCAGAACGTGCAGTTTTATCGTTCTCTGCTGGAGCGGCTGCGCAGCCTCCCCGGGGTGGAGTCAGTTACGTTCGCCGAGAACCGTCCGGGCTCGGGATGGAGCGACAACAACGCGGCGACAATTGACGGTGTGTCGCACACCTATTCCGAGGCGCCACTGCGGTCGAACGACGTCGGCCCGGACTTCTTCCACGTAATGGGCGTCCCGGTGATCAACGGCCGCGATATCTCCGACAGCGATACCGAGGCGTCCCCCCACGTGGTCGTCGTCAATGAGACCTTTGTCAGGAAGTTGATGCCCGGTGTGAATCCGATCGGGCACCAACTGGGGAAGTCTCCGGCGCGAACTATCGTGGGTGTCGTGAAAGACAGCAAATACCGAAGCGTCGATGAAGAGCCGATTCCGATGGCGTACTACCCGTATACGCAGGTGAGTGGCGTTTCTCACCTGGAGGTGGAAGTGCGAACTCGCGGAGCGGCCACAGCTCTATGGAACTCGATTGCCACGGCAGTGCGCGCCTTGGATCCGAATCTTCCGCTGGAGAACCCAATGACGCAGGACGCTGTCTTTGAAAGCTCGTATTCGCAGCAGCGGATGTTCTCTCGACTCTCGGCATTCTTTGGAGTGCTGGCAGCGATGCTGGTCGCGATCGGGCTTTACGGAACGTTGGCATACAGGCTGGCGCGACGGACTTCCGAAATCGGTGTCAGGATAGCGCTCGGAGCGCGTCCGTCCTTGATCTTGCGAATGCTGGTGCAGGAGAATCTGCTGGTGACAGGGATTGGGCTGGCGTCCGGGCTGCTGATTGCTCTGGTTTCCGCGGGGATGATGGAGTCGATGCTGTTCGGGTTGCAACCGCGCGATCCGGTTACGTTCAGTATTGCATTCTTCATGGTGACGCTAGTGTCGCTGGCGGCGAGTTTTCTGCCTGCGAGGCAGGCTGCGTCGATTGCGCCGATGCGGGCTTTGCGGACGGAATAAGCTACCGGTGTGCCGTCCGCTAAAGCGGACTCGGTTTCTTTCACTCGCGTCTACCCGGCACTGCCTTGCCGGGCTTTCACATTCCGCCGCTACGCGGCTGGCTCGCCAATTTAGTCCAGCATGCTTTGCCCACAGCCCGGTTCGATTCTGAGTTCCATAAGAGCGCGGGCGAGCTGCAATCGGTCCTTCCATGGTATCTTCTTAAGGCTTACTAGAAACTCGCAAGGTTGGAGGATTTTGCATGGCGCAAGTGAAGATTACGGTCCGTCCGAATGGGCCTTTACGCGTGGAGGCTCCAGAAGGAGCCGTCGAACTGGTGGATATCAATGGAAATCAGTTCGATCTCACGGGCAAAACAGCGTTCTCGCTTTGCCGCTGCGGCGGATCGGTCAATAAACCTTTCTGCGATGGGACTCACAGCAAGATCGGCTTTCAGGGCGCAGAACTGGCTGTGAAGAAGGCCGAAGGACAGGCGTAAGTGGCGAGCGTAGAGAACTAGTCTGCTACCAGCCGACGGCGTCGGTCGTGGATAGAGTCTCCACGCTTTCGGCAGAGACATTGCAAGCAACGTCTCTACGACAGGAAGCCTAGTGCGTCGCAGGTCCGCGCAGCTGCTGGGCCAGGTCTCTGGCTTCCTGTGACTCTTTCGGCATTCCCTTTGCCTGATAGGCATCTGCCAACGCGTTCTCTATGTCCGCACTGTCGCCGGACTTTTCCTTTTCCTTGAGGTAAGCCGTGATGGCGTCGTCGTAGCGGTTGAGCTTTGAATAGGAATTTCCCATTTCGTAGTAGACGCCCGAAACGTGTGCGTCGGGCGCCGCTTTCTTGAACTCACCAATGGCTGCGGAATGATTCTGCTGAGCCGCGAGGACGAGTCCCAACCCGTAGTGACCTTGGGCGCTGTTCGAATCTTGGGCGAGGATTTGCATAAATTCAGACTTCGCGCCCTCGAGTCGGTTTTCGGTCAGGTAAACCAAGCCGAGGTCGAAGCGGGCGTCGAGGTTTCCGGGCTGCAGTTCGATAACACGTTTGAATTCCGATTCGGCCTCGGGATATTGGTCGCCAGCCAGATAGGCCTGTGCCAGCGCGAAGTGTGCAGGGACGAGGTTGGGCTGCTGCTTGATCACGGCTTGCAGTCGCGCCACCGGGTCACCTTTGGTTTCCTGAAAGGCGCGAGCCATGCGCATGGGTCCGCCGCGCCACTGGCGTACGCCGAATCCGGCCGCCAGCAGTCCCAGCACAACCACGCCGACAACAGTCGCTCGCCGCAGCGGTGCATCTGGTTGCGGTGCCAGACGCGCGATCAGGGCACCGAGGACTAAGCCGCTGACGAGCCCACCGATGTGGCAGGCGTTATCGATACCTCCGAAGAGCTGTCCGAATCCCAGGTTAAAGACGGCGAAAATGACAAGGCTGCGAAGGGTCCCACTGATAGCTGCACGGGGCAAAGAGAATTCGCCTAGATAGAAGGAGGCGATAAGAGCTCCGGCCAGGCCGAAGATCGCTCCTGAAGCTCCAACGCTCAGGACTCTAGGATTCCAGGCAATGCTTGCCAACCCCCCCGAAACACCGGTGATGAGATAAATGCCGGCGAAAGTCCAGCGCCCATACAGCGATTCGCAGAGCCGCCCGAGGTCCCACAGACACCACATGTTGAAGAAAATGTGCATGGCGCCGCCGTGCAGGAACATGTAGGTCAGCAGCCGCCACCACTCCCCCGACAGGGTGTAAGGCCCGAAGTTGGCCCCGTAATGGAAGTTGACTTCCCCGGAGATATTGATTGCCGAGCCGCTGGCCAACGCCGTTGCAAGAAAGACGGCTATGTTGACGCCGAACAGCACCTGCGTCAGCGTGATGGTCGACTCGCTGCGGCGCGCCCAGGGCCGGGTGATGACTGGTTGCCGGGCGTCGTCTGACTCTTCGCCGCGTTGCGCGGCTTCGTGTTGCACGCACCACTGGCAGATCTTCTTGAATGTCAGGGGAGGCAGTTGCCGCCCGCATCGAATGCAGTTCGCCATGTCTTATACAAAGGTATCAGCAGTTGAATGGGTTGTGGGTTTGACAGAACACGACCGCGGAGTTGATGAATGGTCGGAACGAGAACGGTTCACTGGGGCTAAAGCCCGGACAGAATGTGCGTCTGACGCGGCCCTAAAGGGCCGCTCTTTCACGGTGCGGGACAGAGTCGGTAGTGCAATGCGGGACGCCCGTCTCGACGCAAGCGCGGGAAGGCTCATGCTGTCGCATGCGTCGCTTCGCTCCGCCGGGCGGACGAGGCGTCCGCCCTTACATAAGCACGGCGAACGAATGCGTCCGCCCTTACATAAAGCGGTCAGTGGATTGTCTTTGTTTTGCGCGACATATAATCCATCAGCAGATACTGGCCTAGCGTGTAGGGTGTGGTGAAGTAGGCCTTGCCGCGGCACATCTCCGTTACCTTCTGTACGAACTGTACCAGGCCATAGTCCGACGCCAGCATGAAGGTGTTGATCAGAACGCCGGCGCGCTTGCACTTGGAGACTTCTTCGAGCGTCTGGCTGACTACTAGCGGATCGAGGCCGAATGCGTTCTTGTAGATGCGGCCGTCTTCGAGCGTGAGCGCCGAGGGCTTGCCGTCGGTGATCATCACGATCTGCTTCATGTCTTTTTTCTGCCGCTGCAGGATCCGCTGTGCCATGCGCAAGCCTTCGCGCGTGTTGGTGTAGTACGGGCCAACCTTCACGCGAGCCAGTTGCGAGAGGGGAATCTCTTCGGCTGAATCGTGGAAGAGCACCAGGGAGAGCGAATCTCCAGGATATTGAGTGCGGATCAGGCGCGAAAGGGCCATCGCAACTTTCTTTGCGGGAGTGAAGCGATCTTCGCCGTACAGGATCATCGAGTGCGAGCAGTCGAGCATGAGTACCGTTGCGCACGAAGACTGGTATTCGCACTGATGCACCTGCAGATCGGAATACTCGATGTTCAGCGGCAGAGACAGCCCTTCGCGCTGGATGGCGTTCGAGAGAGTCGCGGTGATATCGAGATTCAGCGTGTCGCCGAATTCGTAGGTCTTTGACGATCCGCTGGCCTCGATGCCGGTGGCCAAATCGCGCGTGTCGTGGCGCCCGAAACTCGATTTGCCGAGCGATCCGAGCAGGTTGCGCAGGGACTTGAAGCCCAGGAAGTCCAGACTCTTGTCGGTGATTTCGAAGCGAGCTTGCTGAGCTTCTCCCGTCTGACCTCCGACGCTCGATTGGCGCGCCGGGTCGTGTGGCTCGTCGACCGAGATGTAGTCTTCCTGCTGCATGCGCTCGATGAGCTTCTCGATCAGTTCATCGAGTTGCCCCTCAGCCATCATCTGTTCGATCTGCTGGCGCAGGTTCTCGTCGAACATCTCGCCGTTGAGCAGGGCATTCTCAATCGCGCGCTTGAGTTCGTCGAGCGTCTGTTCGCCTTCGGGCAGTTCGTACCACATTGAGTCCTGAAATCCGCTCTGGAGCAGGTAGTCCGAGAGGGCGCCGAGCAGGTCTTCCATGCTCATTTCGCCGGCGGGGTCGGGAACGTATTTGGAATAGCGGATGCGTTTCATAAAACAGGGATCAGAGGTCAGGGGCCCAGCAATGTATCAGAGAAGAACTAGTCCCTGGCCCTAGCCCCTTTCTCATTAGTTGAACTGCCTTCTCTGCCGAAGCGGCCTCTCCTCGGCGTCGAAGGACTTCTCGCGAACAGGCTCGGGCTTCTTTTCTCCGGCTTTGAACACGCGTTCTTCGCTGCGGCCGATACGTTTGTGCGCGTGCAGGCCTTCGAGGATGAACTCTGCGGCCGAGACTTGCTGCTCGGGGCTCTCCTTTGGCGAAACGCCTAGAGGTCCGAGTTTCTCGATCAGGCCTTGAATTCCACGGAGTTTTTCCAGCGCTTCCGCGGCGGAAACTGAGTCGGACATCTGAATCTCGCCGCCTAGGTCGAACCATTGGACGATTTGCTGCACATTGGCGCCGGTGTAGTACTCGTCGTAGGTTTTGGCGATGGCAGTGCGAATGAGTTCGCGGCCGACGTGATCAGCGCCCTTCATCTCGCCTTCGTATTCGAGTTCTAGCTTTCCGGTGATTGCCGGGAGCGCGGCGTAGACGTCGCTGATGCGCGGCACGACCAGCTTTTCTTCATTGCGAATCGCGCGGCGTTCGGCATTCGAGATCACATTCTCCATCGCCGAGATGGGAAGCCGCTGGCTTACGCCGGAGCGCTTGTCGATCTTCTTGTCTTCGCGTGCGGCAAAGGCCACGCGTTCGATCACTTCTTGCACATAGTTGGGAAGATGCAGGGTGTGACCGTTGCGGCGCGTCCAGGCTTCCTGCGATGTGATCGCGATACCTTCTTCGACGGTTGCCGGATAATGCGTGCGAATTTCCGATCCGATGCGATCTTTCAGCGGAGTGATGATTTTGCCGCGCGCCGTGTAATCTTCAGGGTTGGCGCTGAAGACCAGCGCGAGGTCGAGCGGCAGACGAATCGGATATCCCTTAATCTGCACGTCGCCTTCCTGCATGATGTTGAACAGTCCGACCTGAATCTTTCCGGCAAGGTCGGGCAGTTCGTTGATGGCGAAGAGACCGCGATTGGCGCGGGGAAGCAGGCCGTAGTGGACGGTCAACTCGCTCGAGAGTTCGTGCCCACCACGCGCTGCTTTGATGGGATCGATATCACCAATCAAATCAGCAATAGTAACGTCAGGCGTGGCCAGTTTCTCGACATAGCGCTGGTCGGGAGTGAGATAGGCGATCGGGGCGTCGTCACCGAGGCGAGCGATTTCATCACGGCAGCGGCGGCAGATCGGGGCGTAAGGATTGTCGTGAATCTCGCATCCGGCGAGATACGGCATTTGCGGATCGAGTAAAGTTGTCAACGCGCGCAGGATGCGGCTTTTCGCCTGTCCTCGCAGCCCCAGAAGGATGAAATTATGGCGCGAGAGAATGGCGTTGATGATCTGCGGCACAACGGTGTCGTCATAACCGACAATGCCGGGAAACACGGAAGCGTCACCGTCTTCCCGCAAACGCGCTACCAGATTGTCGCGAAGCTCGTCTTTGACGCGGCGTGTATGTAAACGCTCTTCGGAGAAGGCACTGCGGCGCAGATCCCCCAACGTGCGCGGAACACTCATGAAAGAAAACCCCCACGAACTACAATGAGGTGATTATACGCCGCTGTCGCGCGCTGGGTTTGAGGGGCGGCTGAAGCGTGAAACGGTCTTGCATGAGAGCGATTTCGAAGCGGGAATGCCACCGGGCGAACGTGCTGCTCGCACTCTGCGCTTATTTCGCTGGGACATTCGTTCTCTCGCAGACACAGAGACCGGCTGACCTCTCGTCGCCCAAGCAGATCATGGACGTGACTTGCGCGTCCGACACCACACAAAGCTACGCACTGTATCTGCCTTCCACCTACACTACGGCGAAACGGTGGCCAGTCATCTATTTCTTCGATCCGGGTGGACGCGGGCGGCGTCCGCTTGAGCTCTACCAGGATATCGCCGAAACCTACGGATTTATCCTGGCTGGCTCGAACAACTCCCGCAACTTTTCGAACGAGCAGGGGAAGGCTGTGAATGCGGTTTGGCAGGACACGCATACGCGGCTCGGGATCGATGAGCATCGTTCGTACGCAAGCGGATTCTCGGGCGGGGCTCGTGTGGCGGGCGCTATGGCGTTGAGCGGTCCCGCGGGCCAGGTCGCCGGCGTGATCGCGCACGGCGCCGGATATCCCAGCAACAGAACAGCGAAGGATGATCTGCCTTACTTCTTCGCGGTTGGCGATCAGGATTTCAATTGGCCGGAAGTGGTCAACATTCGCCGCGAACGCGAGGAGCAGGGTTCACCGTATCGGGTGCGCGTATATTCCGGACGGCATCAGTGGGCGCCTGCTTCCGTCGTGGAAGAGGCGGTGCAGTATATGAATTTGAAGGCGATGCAGGCCGGCAATCTCGCGGCTGACGAGGCATTCATCGATCGCCTGATGGATAAGACCAAGAAGGAAGCGGCCGACGCAGAAAGCAGAAAAGACCCGATCGCGGAGCTTAGTGCGTATCGCGCGTTAATCTCCGACTTTGGTGGACTCCGCGATGTGAAGGAAGCAACTCAGAAGCTGACGGCACTGCAGCGATCACCCGCGTTGAAAGCGGCGCTGAAAAGTGAGCGCGAGCAGGTGTCCGACCAGCTGAAGCTGGAACAGGAAATTTCACAGAAAATCGCCAGCGTTGCGGATAACTCTGTGGCCGATGTTACCGCGCTTCGCCTTGATGTCAGGCAGCAGATGGGCGCACTCAATGATCAGGCGAAGCACAGCAAGAACGAGCAGAAGCGTCTGATCTCGGGGCGGGCATTTAGTGGCATCTTGGTAGGCACTATGGAAGACGGGCAGCAGCAACTTGCCGCGCGGCATTTCGAGAAAGCTGAAGCCTACTTCGACCTGATGAGGCAGGTTAGCGATGATCCCTGGCCCGTATTGTTGCTGGCCGATACGCATGCGGCGGCGGGGAATCGAAAGCTGGCGATCAAGGATTTGCAGGAAGCAGTGCGGCGCGGGCTGAAGGATCGGGCGGTGATTGAGTCGGACCTGCAGCTTCAGAGCCTCAAGAGCGAGTCGGACTTTCAAAAGCTTGTGGCTGGGCTGGAAGGGAAGTAGGGAGATTCAGTGCACGTGACCGTTGCCGCCAGCCGTTTGGCGTGCCCGCGCCGCGCGCTTCAGTTGGGGCAGGATGGTTTCGAGGTACGCCGCGACTGCCTGAATTCGCTGTGCTTCCGAGCGCATCGCCAGCAACTTCTGTTTGAAGTCGAGATCGAGCGGCAACGAACCGGCAAGATAAAACGAAAGCTGGTTCTGGTCGGCAGCGGAAAGATCCTGCACGGCTCCGGCCAACGAGAGGATTTCGAGATGAAGCTGAACTGCTTTCACACGCTCTTCCTGGACAGCAGCTTCAGAATCATCCGGGACAATCAGCACCTCCGCCTGCAGGAATGAGCGATCGCGATTCACTTCGATCACTTCGAAACGCTTGCGTCCTTCGCAAATCAGGTCCATGCGACCGTCGGGATACTGCTTGGTCACGGTGATGATTTCGGCGGTGCATCCGACTTCGGCGATGCCCTCTTCGAAGGCGCGCACCACGCCGAAGGGCGCCTCCGCGGAGATGCACTCGCGGATCATTTCCTTGTAACGCGGTTCGAAAATGTGGAGCGGCAAGGGGGTGCCGGGGAGCAGAACCAATTCGAGCGGGAACAGGGGGAGAAGCGCCACGAGGTCTCCAGCGCGCAATCAGCACGCGACATCCTGATTCTACGACATTGTGCCGAACCCAACTTGACTTCGTCGGCGACGCCGAATACAACGCGAGCATGGAACTTACCGGGAAAGTGGTGGTGGTCACGGGCGCTTCAATGGGTATCGGCGAAGCCATTGCGCAGGTGTTCGCGCGGCAGGGCGCAAGCGTTGTTTTTTTGTCGAGAGATTCGGCGCGGGCGGAGGCCGCTCGCAACCGAATCGGATTTGTGGAGCGCACAGCCGCGTTCTCTTGCGATGTTCGCCACTCGGAAGAGATCGACCGCGTTCTCGGGCTTACGCTGCATCACTTTCAGCGAATCGACGTGTGGATTAATAATGCGGGACACGGACTGCTGGACTCGGTGTCGGAAATGGACATCTCGGCTTGCCACGAGATGTTTGAGACGAACTTCTTTGGAGCCCTGACCGCGATGCAGAAAGTGATTCCCATCATGAAGCAGCATAGCGGAGGCACGATCATCAACATTTCCAGCGTCGCGGGACATGTCCCGCTGCCGTTTCATGCCGCTTATAGCGCCACGAAGTTTGGCTTGAATGCGCTCGGCAAGGCCGCGGGAGTGGAATTGAAGAAAGACAAGATCCATGTGATGACCGTGTGTCCCGGCTATGTGCGCACCGCATTCGGCGAGAACGCGATTCGAGGTCACGAACTCAAATGGGTTCGGCCCAACTCGGTGCGCGGGATTAGCGCCGAGCGTGTGGCCCGGGCGACACTTCGCGGATATCTCAAGCAGAGGAGGGAAGTCATTGTCCCGTGGACGATGCATGTGGCGGTGAAGCTTTATCAGTTGTTCCCCAGGCTGGTTGAGTGGGCCATGGGAGGAATGGCGAAGTGAAAGCGATTTCAGATTGCAGAGTTTAGATTTCAGATTTGTGCAGGGATGCAGTCAGAGAATCATCCGCTTGTGCGTGCCGGAAAAATCTAAATCTTAAATCTGCCACCTAAAATGCGCCACCGCCTCAGGCAGAGTTCAGCTCCGCCAGCATCGCTTCCATTTCCGACTGCGCATGCAGATTACCGGTGCGCCGGGCGGAGGCGATGCCGTCGTGTAACATCTTCCTCGCGTCCTCACCTCTTTCGGCCCGCACCAGGGTTTGCGCGGCCATGAAATAGCCTGCCGTGTAATCGGGATGGTTCTCGATGAGGATCGCGAATTCCGCCAGCGCCCGGTCGAAATCGCCTTGCTTCGAATACTCCATGGCCAGACCGTAGCGCGCAAACGCATCCTTCGGATTCTCGGTCAGGATGTCATTCAACGCGGCGATTCGGTCCATGGTGCAATTCCCCTCGCAGACGAGGTTACTACAAAGCAGAGTCAAGACACGCGCGGAGTTTTCGTCAGCTAGTCAGCGCGGCTCGGCGTGATTACAATGGCGAGTCCCAACAATTACGCCTGAGGAAGAGTCCGAGTTGGCCTGTCCCTATTTCATGCCGGTCGCAAAACTGGAGAATGGCAGCTGGCCGCATCCGTCGCGGCTTCCGCTCGGATGCGGATGGAGCGGCCATTGCACGGCTCCGGGTCATGAGGACGCCATTCCGTCGCAGGAGATTCTGCAAACCTTTTGCAACCTGGGCTATGCCAGCAGTTGCGGTTGGGCGCCTGTGGAACGTCGCTGGGACGCAGTGCGATTTGCCGTGGTTGCCCCGGCCAGGAGTTCGCGGGAGCAAGATTCGATTCCGTCAGAAAATGCTGCGAGAGTTCTTCGCCTCACTGTCGTTTACGAACAGAACAACCGTCCTGCGGGTCAGGGAGAACTGGAATTCGATCTCTTGACAGCGGCGTGGTTGCACCGACACGAGGATGCTCGCATTCAAAAGATGGCGGAGTGTTTTCTGGAATCCTATTTGAGAAAGAGAAGCTGACCCGCCATTAAGCGATCTAAGCAGAACGCAAGGAAGACCATGTCCGAAGACCACTTGATTCCACGGCCCGTCCGAGATTCACAATCAGAAATGGCGGAAATCGTATTGCCCAACGACGCCAATCCGCTGGGAGCGCTGCTTGGCGGACGCCTGATGCACTGGATTGACCTGGCAGGAGCGATGGCTGCGCACCGCCATGCGCGCAATCATGTGGTCACCGCTTCGGTCGATCACATCGATTTCCTGGTGCCGGTGCGCGTCGGAGATCTCGTGATTCTCCGGTCGTCGGTGAATCGCGTATTCCATACTTCGATGGAGGTGGGAGTGAAGGTTTACGTGGAAAACTATATTGCCGATACGGCTCAGCACGTCGCCTCCGCGCATCTGACTTTCGTGGCCATTGATTCAGCGGCTAAGCGGGTGCCGGTGCCTCCGGTGATTCCCGAGACGGAGGACCAGCGCCAACGCTACGACGATGCTGGAAGACGCCGCGAAATCCGCAGATCCGAATTGGAACGAAGACGCAAGGCACGGTGACTTTCATCACGAAATGTGATTTGGATCACATCTAGCCCTCTGGCAAATATTTAGCCTAGTCGGTCGCCGAGGATTTTGCATGGATAGTGCCCTTTTAGTTCACCGCCTTCACTTCGCATTCACCGTCACCTTTCATTATCTTTTTCCCCAGCTGACCATGGGGCTAGCGCCACTGATTGTGGTGCTGAAGACACTCGCTCTGCGACGGAACGACGAGACCTACAACCGCGCTGCCCGCTTCTGGGCGCGGGTCTTCGGAATCAATTTTGTTCTCGGGGTGGTGACTGGAATCCCGATGGAATTTCAGTTCGGCACGAACTGGTCGCACTTCTCGCGCTTTGCCGGAGGAGTCATCGGTCAGACACTCGCGATGGAAGGAGTGTTCGCGTTTTTCCTCGAGTCTGCTTTCCTCGGACTGTTTTTGTATGGCGAGAAACGGCTTGGCCCGCGCGGCCACTGGTGGTCGGCGGTGGCGGTCTTTCTTGGTTCGTGGCTCAGCGGATTTTTCATCATCGCCACCGATGCCTGGATGCAGCATCCAGTGGGATACACAACGGCGGCGGATGGGTCGGCGCAGCTGTCCGGTTTCTGGGCATTGATGTTGAATCCGTGGGCGTGGTGGCAATATGCACACAACATGAGCGGCGCGGTCATCACTGGGGCATTCGTCGTGGCGTCGGTGGGAGCGTTCTATCTGTTGTGGGGTAAGTTTCAAGAATATGGACGAATATTTGTGCGAGTCGGGGTGGTGGCGGCTCTCATTGCGAGCGTGTTGCAGGTGTTCCCCACGGGCGATGGCCAGGGGCGTATGGTCGCTTTCGAGCAACCGGTGACCCTCGCTGCAATGGAAGGTTTGTTCCAGGGCCAGCCCGGAGCGCCGATCGTTCTGATCGGACAGCCGAATGTCGAACAACACAAGATCGATAATCCGATCCTGGTGCCCAATGCACTTAGCTTTTTGACCTATCGCCGATGGAACGCTGAGGTGAAAGGACTCGATGCCTTTCCGCAAGACCAGTGGCCGACGAACATCGAATTGCTGTATTTCAGTTACCACATCATGGTGGGGTTGGGGACATTGTTCATCGCCATCGCTGTCGTGGCGGCGTTCCTGATGTGGCGGGGCAAGTTGTTTGGTAGTCGCTGGATGCTCTGGATTGTGCTGCTGACGTTGCCTTTCCCGTACATCGCCAACACCGCCGGATGGATGACTGCCGAACTCGGGCGCCAGCCCTGGCTGGTGTACTCGCTGATGCGCACGGTGGATGGCTATTCGAAAACCGTTTCGGCGGGCAACGGGATATTCACTTTGCTGGGATTTATGGGGATGTACATGGTGCTAGGGATATTGTTCCTGTTCCTGGTGCGGCGGGAGATTGAGCGTGGGCCGGACGCGGAAGTAGAAGTTGGACACTGAGATGGCTGTTGTGGCCGCGAAAATCTGGGTATGCCGACTGGCTCAGTGACGACCAGTCTGGCGGTGTACCTCCGCCGGCGGACAGCAGATTCCTCGCTTCGCTCGGAATGACAAGGGTTGGGTGGGGATGACAAAGCTTTCGTTGGGATGGCACGGCTTTAGAAGGATAGAAGGATGGAAATGGAATCACTCTGGTTTGCCATCGTCGCTTTCATGATCGCGGCTTACGTCGTGCTCGACGGGTTTGACCTGGGGGCAGGCGTCATCTATTTCACTGCCGCTCGTACACCTGCCGAGCGGCGGGCCATCACGCGCGCGATTGGGCCCGTCTGGGACGGCAATGAAGTATGGTTGCTGGCCGCTGGAGGCACGCTCTATTTCGCGTTCCCTTTGCTCTACGCCTCCAGCTTCAGCGGTTTCTATCTGCCACTGATGATGGTGTTGTGGCTGCTCATGCTGCGAGGCATAGGCATCGAATTGCGTGCTCACATGGACAATCCCGTCTGGCGGGGATTCTTCGACTTCGTGTTCTGGGGATCGAGCGTTCTGCTGACAATCTTCTTCGGCGCTGCCTTGGGAAATGTGGTGCGGGGCGTCCCTCTCGGTCCCGACCAATATTTTTTCGAACCACTGTGGACTGACTTTCGCGTCGGAACCGACAACGGCATTCTCGACTGGTATACCGTACTGAGCGGGGTGATTGCGCTGGTGACGCTGACCGCTCACGGTGCGCTCTACATTGCCGTGAAAACAGAAGGAGACTTGAACCTTCGCGCCCGAACGACGGCGAAGTACGCGTGGCCGCTGCAGCTTGCTCTGACCGTCGGGGCACTGGTGGCGACGGTTTCGATCCGTCCCGGAGTGCTGGACAATTACAAGCATCACATGGTGGGATTCGTGATTCCAGTGCTCGTCTTCGGCGCGCTGGCCGTGATGATGCATGGCATCGTCAAGCGCGCGGACCACATCGCCTTTCTGGCCTCCTGCACCTACATCGTCGGCATGCTCGTGGGGGCGGCGTTTGCTCTCTATCCGGTGTTACTGCCAGCCAGCACCGACCCGGCGCGAAGCATTACGATTTACAACGCGGCCGCAGGGCACTACGGCCTGAGCGTCGGATTTGTTTGGTGGGTCCTGGGCATGATCCTTGCTCTCGGCTACTTCTTCTTCGTCTACCGGATGTTCCGCGGCAAGGTACGGATCGATGGGGAAGGGTACTGAAAAGCGCCACGGATTTCACGGATTGTCGCGGATCGATCAACTCGAACCATTCACCAACCGGAAGGGCAGGACTTCAGGGGTTGCGGAAAAACTCCGATCACCGCAATAGGCGACCAGTGGGGCTTAAAGCCCATTTTTGATTCTGCGCGCTTTTACGCGGCGCTAAAGCGCCGCTGTTCCGCGGGACCCAACGGCAGGAGTTTTTCAGCAACCTCGTCAGTCGTGACGGAATGCCGTTACCACCGCAGCTTTGCGTGGACGCCGAGCGACTCCGCGATCTTGCGGAGCCGTTTATCCCGTGTCCATAGCAGTGTGGTTGGATTCAGGAAGGCGGAAGCAATCAGATGGGCGTCGGTGAGACCGATGCCGAGGCTGTACAAGTGACGAGCCTCGATCATCAGGCGCAGTTCGTTTGCGTGTGCCACACGCACATGCGGTAACAGGTCTAGCATCGCAAGCGTCCTGGCGCGGTCCCGAAGTGATCCCAAAGCAAGTTCGGCAACGATCCAGGGATGGATCACAATCTGGCCCGAGTTGAGGGCCTTCAGCAGTTCTTTGTTGCCGGAGCGGAAGTGGTCGATCCAGATCGACGTGTCGGCGAGGATCAATGTTTTCCTGGCCGCCGGCGGGGAATGTTTTTCAATCCGGGCATGGAGCCGCCCAGGGCTGCCAGGCGGCGGGCGCTTTCGCGCTCGATGAGGGCCTTGAGGGCTTCACGGATCAATGCGGTCTTCTCCGTCGTGCCCGTATATTCCTGGGCGGTGCGGAGGAGATCGTCGTCGAGGGCGATGGTGGTTCTCATAGCATCAATTGTAGCATCAATTGATGTCAGTAATGATGCTTCAACAGACGACAAACTAGCCGCCAATTATTGGGTAGCCTGCGCGCGCTGGTCGCGTGCAACCGCACACAACTCGGATGTTGTCCTGAGGGGGAGCAGTACACCTCCTCTCTCCACTTGTATAATCAATCCTTGGGGTTCTGCATCATTTCCTCAACGCAGTTTCTTAATCCGTATCAGGAGCTAATCCTTTGAGCGCACATACGCCGCATCAGCATGGACCGGGACCTGCCCAGCCAGGGCCGCAACCGCTACCTGGAGTCGACGCCATCATCGCCGTCGGGTCGGGCAAGGGAGGCGTTGGCAAGACCACGCTGTCGGTGAACCTGGCCGTCGCGCTTGCCAAGATGGGACACAAAGTTGGCCTGCTTGACGCAGACGTCTATGGGCCGAATGTACCGCTCATGCTGGGTACAAACTCGCAGCCGCGCATGGTGGGCGAGAACCGCATTGAGCCCATCGCAGCGTTCGGCCTGAAAGTAATCTCCGTAGGATTTCTCAATCCTGGCGACAAGCCTGTTATCTGGCGCGGGCCGATGTTGCACCAGATCATCCGGCAATTTCTTGGCTTGGTTGAGTGGGGACATCTCGACTACATGGTCGTCGACCTGCCGCCCGGGACAGGCGATGTCGCACTATCTCTGGTGCAGACGGTGCCGCTGACCGGCGCGGTGGTGGTTTCGACTCCATCGGATGTTTCGCTGCAAGACGCGCGCAAGGCGATTGAGATGTTCCGGCAGATGAAGGTGGATATCGCCGGCGTGGTTGAGAACATGAGTTATTTCGTGTGCCCGCATTGTTCGCATGAAGTCGACATTTTCTCCCGCGGCGGGGCTGAGTTGATGGCGAAGCGTTTTGAAGTGCCGTTCCTGGGCAGCATCGCGCTCGATCCGGAAGTGCGAAAATCCGGGGACGGTGGCAAGCCGATCGTGCTTGAGGGGGAAAACTCACCGCATGCGAAGTCGATTTACGAATTCGCGCGCAGGGTGGTTGAGCGCGTGGGCGAGATCAAGGCTAACGCACCGGGTAACGTGATTCAGATTCAGTAAAGATCATTCACCACAGAGGGCACAGAGGTGCACGGAGGAAATGCTCCGTGATCCTCTTTGGTTAGCTCTTCTGGAATCGATCGAGTCTCCAAATTGCTTCGGGTTCGCGATCCCGCAAAATCAACTCGGCCATCATCGCTCCTATCGCCGGACCGTGTTTGAAACCGTGACCTGAGCCTCCGCCGAGCAGCCAGACATTTTCATTGGCGGGATGGCGGTCGATGACCAAGTGACTGTCCCGCGTCTGCTCGTACTGGCAGACGCGGGTTTCGATCAATGGAGCATCGCGAAGGGCAGGGAATCGGAAGGCGACGTACTCGCGAATGTCCTTTAGCGTCCCGGGATCGATCACACGCTCCCCATGGGTCGGATCGAAATCCGGGCCGCGGGTGTCGTCGGCGATTTTGAAACCACGGCGGTCGCGGCCGGGAATTCCGTAGCGAAATTTGCCGCGATGGTCGGCCCAGACGGGGAGGTTGGGATCGTGAAAGCGAGTATCGCCGGGCGGAGTGCCGAAAAAGAATACGTCCTGCTTAGTGGCTTTGATGAACGAACTCACCGCCTGCGGAAACAGTTGCCCCAGCCAGGGTCCGCAGGCGAAGACGTAGCTGTGGGCTTTGAGTTGGGAACCATCAGCCAGAGACAGGCTGCGGAGCGGCACATCTTCTAAGCCGCGTCCAAGGACGCTGGCTTGGCGATAGCGGCCTCCCGCCCCGACGAAAGCCTCGACCACGGCTGCGCAACTCGCCCGGGCGTCGAGATAACCGCATTGCGGTTCGAAGATGCCCCACTCGATGCCTTCGAAGTTGATCTGCGGCCAGCGTTTTCTCAACTGCGCCGCCGAGAGTTCCTGATACTTGATCTTCGCTGCCCGCAGCATCTCAACCGAACCGCGCTCGAACGCGTCATCGCGGCCGGCGGCCATCCACAAGACGCCCGGGCGGTGCAGAAACTGCCGCTTCCACTTGCGTTCGTACTTCGCCCAGAGCTTTAGAGAACGGGCGGCCATCTCGGTGTATGGCTGGTCGGGGCCATAGGTGCCGCGCATGACGCGGGTTTCGCCGCCGGAGGAGGAACGTGAATTGCCCGGGCCCCAGGCGTCAATCAGAGTCACGCGGGCGCCGCGTTCGAGAAGGTGCAGGGCAGTCCAGCCGCCGAAAGCTCCGGCGCCGATGACGGCAATGTGGGGTTTGGAGTTCAAGGTTTCGGGGTCTACCAGGTGACGGAAGAGGATAGCAGGAAGTTCAGGATGGTCGTCACATTCCGGTCTTGCTCTAGGGACATGAGGAATCCCTACCCCCCGGGCGACCGGGGCGCGGGTAGGCATCCTTCGACTGCGCCGGAGTTGCGCTGCGCTCCACTCCGGCTCCGCTCAGGATGACCGAAGTACAATAGTGATGGGAACGGCCGACCAACGCTGCCGAGCTTGTTCGCCTTGCTTGACACCGTTGCCACCCGTTCCTAGAATCCAAGCAGGATCATAACTTCGATCCAAAACCTAAGCTTCTGCATCTAAAATAGTTAAGGAATGGACCCAGAAGCTCTTGCTCCCCTCGGCACCCGGCGCCCGATCTGAGACAATTGAGAAGTGACGCATGCCCGCTGACCCCAATATCGGGAATCGCGAACGCGAAATTCTGACTGCCATCGTTGAGACTTTTATCTCTACAGGCGAGCCGGTCGGATCGCGGACGCTGGCGCGATCGAATCGCGAAGGATTGAGCCCGGCTTCGATCCGCAACGTCATGGCGGATCTTTCTGACGCGGGATTTCTCGATCAACCGCACGCCTCGGCAGGCCGCGTGCCCACGACAGAAGCCTACCGCTATTACGTGGAGCAGATTTCCGGTAACGCGCGTCTCGCGCCGCAGGAAGAGACCATGATTTCCGACTCGCTGGCCGGCATCACCGACGTGCAGGAATTCATGGAGCGCACTTCGCATGTGCTCTCACTGATCTCGCGAAACGTCGGCGTGACCGTCGCAACCAGCGGTCCGAAGAACGCGCTGGAACACGTCTACTTCTCCCGTCTGGGGGATCAGAAGGTGCTGGCGGTGGTGGTGACTCGGTCGGGCCTGGTGCGCGATCGCGTTCTGCGGCTGGATCTGCCGCAGAGCGATCTCGACCTGGCGGCGCGTTATATCAATGAGAATTTCCGCGGCTGGACTATGGAGTCAATGCGCGGGGAACTGGGGCGCCGCATCGAAAAGGAGCGCAGCGAATACGATCGGCTGATGAATTCCATCGAAGCCTTGTACAAGCAAGGAGCATTGGCGGCCGAGCAAGGATCGCAAATGGTATTCGTGGAAGGCGCGTCCAACCTGTTGTCCGGTGAAAATGACCGCGACCGCCTGCAGGAGATGCTCAAGACGCTTGAGGAGAAAGAAAAAGTGGTCCAGCTTTTGAGCGCCTACCTCAACGTGAAGCAGGAAGCGGTTCGAGTCGTCATCGGCCTCGACGAGGCCTTACCTTCCATGCAGAATTTCGTATTGATCGGGGCGCCCGCTCATGCGGGAAATGAAGTCATGGGCTCACTGGCGGTGATCGGGCCCACGCGCATGGACTATCAGCACACCATCACCGCGGTGTCTTACATTGCGCGTCTCTTCGACAAGATTTTGAATGAATCGGAGTAATGAAGCCTGTTATGGGTAAATCGAACGGAAAACCAGAAGTTGAAACGCAAGGATTGGATATAGAGCACGAGCTTCCGCCGGGGGAAAAGGACGACGCAGCGTCCGCTTCCAGCCGCGGAGCCGTTGCTGAGCCCGCCGGTCCAGAATCAGAATTGCAGAAAGTGAAAGCCGAGCGCGATTCGCTGCTCGACCGGTTGGCCCGGGCACAGGCCGAATTTGAAAATGCCCGCCGCCGTGCCGCGAAAGAGCAGCAGGACTTTCGCGACTTCGCGATGGCGGACGCCATCAAATCTCTGCTGCCCGTGATCGACAACTTCGAACGCGCGCTGCAATCGAAGTCTGAGGCTGCCGACTTCCGAGCCGGCGTGGAACTCATCTATAAGCAGTTGCGCGATGTGTTGACGAAACTCGGAGTGCAGCCCATCTCGGCCAAAGGGGAGCAGTTCGATCCGCATATTCACGAGGCGATCGAGATGGTTGAGACTCCGGACGCGGCGGATCACGAAGTGCTTGAAGAGTGGCAACGCGGTTACAAGTACAAAGACCGCCTGCTCCGTCCCGCGATGGTGAAGGTTGCGAAGAATCCCGGAAAATAAGTGGAACTCTTTCCGTTGGACCACGAGCAAGGAGAGCCATGCAGACGATTTTTCCCATCCTGCGGTACAGGGATGCGCGGGCGGCGATTCACTGGCTGTGCGCGGCATTCGGCTTCGTTGAGCGCTGTTGTATCCCGGACGACGGGCCGTTCGTGCGGCATGCGCAATTACAGCTTGGCGAAAACATCATTATGCTTGGGTCGGTTCGGCCAGATGATGGCATAGCGAGTCCTCAAGCTTCAGGAGCGGCGACGCAGATGCTGGCGGTATACGTGAAGGATCCGGACGCGCATTACGACCGGGCAAATGCTGCGGGTGCGAAGATTTTGTATCCGCCGAAAGATACGGATTTCGGTTCTCGCGAATATCACGTGCTCGACCTGGAAGGTCATCCTTGGACGTTTGGCACTTATCGGCCAGCCGTGGACTAAGGCTTGAGCAATCTTAAGAAGGAACTGATTTGACGACGAACGCAAAACGCGATTATTACGAGGTGCTGGGGGTAACCCGGACGGTCACCGAGATAGAGTTGAAGTCCGCTTATCGGAAGCTGGCTTTGCAGTACCATCCTGATCGGAATCCCAACAATCCCGACGCCGAAGAAAAGTTCAAAGAAGTCAGCGAGGCGTATGCGGTTCTCGCGGACTCGGACAAGCGCTCCGTGTACGACCGCTTCGGGCACGCCGGATTAGGTGGCGCTTCGAGCGGCGGCGCCGGTTTTGATCCGACGGTTTTCCAGGATTTCAGCGACATCTTCGGAGAATTCTTCGGCTTCGGCGACATGTTTGGGGGCGGGGGACGCCGCCGCAGTCGCGTGCAGCGCGGCGCCGATCTGCGCGAGGATCTTACGCTCGAGTTCGAGGAAGCATACTTCGGCACCGAATCTCGGGTCACCGTTCGGCGCCACGAAGCCTGTGAAGAATGCCGCGGCTCGGGATCGGCTCCCGGCAAAGGGCCGACGACCTGCCGCTCCTGCAATGGCCGCGGGCAGGTTCGCTACCAGCAGGGATTCTTCAGCATCGCGCGCACCTGTCCCACCTGCCAGGGAGCCGGCAACGTCATCACTGATCCCTGCCCTAAGTGCAAAGGCGAGGGCCGACTGCTTCGCCAACGCGGCGTCGACGCGAAGATTCCCGCCGGGGTGGAAGACGGAACTCGCATTCGTTTCGGAGGCTCGGGCGAAGTGGGCCAGTTCGGCGGTCCCGCGGGTGATCTATATGTCGTGCTTCACGTGAAGGAGCATCCGTTCTTCGAGCGCGAAGGCAACGACCTGCATTGCGTCGTTCCGATCTCAGTTGCGCAGGCTGCAATGGGCGCAGAGATCCGCGTGCCCACCATGGAAGGCGAGCACACGCTGAAGATTCCCGAGGGCACGCAGCCAAGTACCACCTTTCGCATCCGCAACAAAGGCGTCCCTGTATTGAACGGTCATGGCAAGGGCGATCTCTATGTTGAGGTCCGCGTGCAGATCCCCGGCAAGCTGAACAAGCGGCAGAAGGAACTGCTGCAGGAGCTCGAGGTTCTCTCCAAAGTCGATAACCAGCCACTGTTGCGGTCGCTGCTTGGGAAGGTAAAAGATATCTTTCAGTGATCTGGTCTGCTTGAGCGGTCGACATGACTCAGAAGCTATCTCACAATGGACCGAACGAGTAGCCTGCGCGTTCCCTCAGGGGCTAATGAGTGTGCGTGAGAACTCGTCTTTCGCCCCTGCGGGGCTGAATCACTTTCCCCCTTTACCCACGGCTTGCGCCGTGGGCGGTATTCTTGCGCCGCGTTGCGGCTGGATTCTCGTACGTTTCGCTCCACGGTCTTCCCCGAAGTCTAGTTCTCATGGATACACTGAAGCCCACGTCGTTTGTAGCTTAAACGGCACGGCTAAAGCCATGCCCTACCCGGAATCCATTTATGAGATCGCTTCTTGCGACTTGGCATTCCCATGACCCGTCGCCGATGGATCGCCGATCAAGTCTCGGGCAACCGAGCTGCCCTCACTGGTGCTCACGCCGACCACCTGGTTCGCGTCCTGCGCGCACGGGTCGGGCAAGAGTTCGATATCGTTGCCAACGGAGTGGTCCGCCGAGGCGTAGTCGTCGCGCTCGCAGACAGCCTGGTTGATTTCGAGCTCGGGGAAGAAATCCCAGCGGCACCGGCAGCGATCCATTTGACCTTAGTGCTGGCGATCTTCAAGTTCGACCGCATGGAATGGGCGATTGAGAAATGCACGGAGCTCGGGGTGACACGAATTGTTCCGGTGATTGCCCGGCGAACTGATTCGCGCCTGGTGGCTGCCTCCGCCAAAAGAGTTGAGCGCTGGCGCAGGATTGCTTTGCAGGCCGCCGAGCAATCCCGTCGCGCGTCTCCGCCGGAGATCGCTGATCCAATCAAGTTGCGCGAGGCGATGGCGCTTCCCGCCGGACTGAAAATCGTTTTGTCCGAGGCGGAGGAACAGTCCCAGTTTCGCGACATTCAACCTACAGGGGAAGTCCTGCTGGCCATTGGTCCCGAGGGTGGGTGGACGGAGGACGAACTGGCACTCTTACAGACGAATGGCTGGCTCTCCGTGTCCCTTGGTCTGACCATCCTACGTGCCGAGACCGCGGCCATCGCGGCGACTGCCATTACGATGTCGGCGCTCGATCGATAAAATGTTCTGATGAACAGAGGACACATCTATTTCGAAATACTGGGCGACGATCCGGCACGAGCGGTTCGTTTCTATTCTCAGGTGTTCGGATGGAAGTTCGATGAGATCAAAGGATTGCCCGTCGCCTACTGGCGCATCGAAACTGGCGGGTCGAGAGGTGGACTGCTGCGGCGGCCTGCGAAGACTCCGTCGCCGCAGAGCGGCACGAATGCATTTGTGTGTTCGCTCGAGGTCGAAGATTTCGACGCTACTGCGAAAACCATTGGGCAACTCGGCGGAATCGTGGCGTTGCCCAAATTTGCCGTGCCGAATACCTGCTGGCAGGGGTATTTCGTGGATCCGGAAGGCAATACATTTGGAATTTTCCAAGTGGATCCGAAAGCAAAGTAGCATCTCCCCTTCGACCTCCTTTGTGGAGAACCGGCTCCGCGGACCTCGCGAGAAAGTCAAAATCCCCACCCTGTCGCACAAAACGCGACAAGGGTGGGGCACCCTCTGGAGCTGTGCAATTCGGCACAGGTTTCCTCATGTCGGCAGGTGATATCCTGCCCGCAATGGCGTCGAAGTCTAATTTCCGTTGTGCTCCCTTTGTTCCGGACGGGCGCCAGTGTGAAGCGATCGAGCACGTTAACGGTCCGATGCTGGTCGTCGCTGGAGCCGGCACGGGCAAGACGTCGGTTCTGACCCATCGCATCGAGCGGTTGGTGAAGGAAGGGCATGCCCGAACCGATCAGATTCTTGCCCTGACTTATACGGTCAATGCCGCCGAGGAAATGCAGGAGCGGGTACGCAAGTTGCTGGGTGGAAAAATCGTACAGGCGCTGACCTTTCACGATTACTGCCTGAAACTGTTGAAGCGCGTAGGTAAAGATTTCGGCGTGCTCGATGAGAAAGATCTCTGGATTTATCTGCGGCGGCGCATCCACGACCTGCGTCTGGAGCACTACATTCGCGCGGCCAACATTGGGCAGTTCCTGAATGATCTGCTGGAGTTCGTTAACCGGTGTCACGACGAATTGGTGACACCGGAGAAATACGCAGACTATGTCGAACGCATCGAACGGCGCGAAGTTCCGATTCCACGGGTGGCGAAGTCCAAAACGGCGCTGGATGATCAGGAGGTACTGGGCCGATGCCGGGAGATTGCCCGGGTATTCTCGACGGTAGAGGGCTGGCTCGCGGAAGAAAACCTGGGCACCTTCAGTCATATGATCACACGGGCGCACGCCCTATTGCACACTGACGACTCTGTGTTGGCCGAGGCACGCCGCGGCGCACGGTTTATCCTTGCCGATGAATTCCAGGACGCCAACTTCGCCCAGATCAAAATTCTGACGCGCCTGGCGGGTGCCGATGGGAATCTGTTTGCGGTGGGTGATCCCGACCAGTCGATTTACCGATTCCGTGGGGCGTCGAGTGAGGCCTTCGAAGTCTTTTATCGAAATTTCCCTACGGCCAAGCGTGTTGTGCTGGAAAAGAATCGGCGCTCGATCACTCCGATCCTGCAGACGGCTTTCACGGTCATCAATGAGAATCCTCCGGTGTTCGCCAACAGCGGCAGCGGCGCGTTTGTGTATCACCGGGTGCCCCTGAAGTCCGCCCGTGATGAGGAGTCTGCCGCCCCCGGATTGCAACCGGCAAACCAGCCGGTCACTGCGATTGTTCTTAGGGATCGAGGTACGGAAGGGCCGGACCTCGTCGCTTATCTCGGCGAGGCGCAGCGCAAGTCGAGGTGCAAGTGGTCGGACTTCGGAGTGTTGTATCGCTCACACCTGCACCGCGACGATCTGGTGCAGGAACTAGGGGAGGCCGGGATTCCGTTTGTGATCGAGAGCATGGATATCTCGGATACTCCTGAGGCTCGCGATCTGTTTGCCTGCTTGAACGTTATCGTTTCCAGCGGAGATGACGTCAGCCTGATGCGGGTGGCGGGCTTGCCGTGTTTTCGAGTCAACCCTGAGCAGTTGCGGCAGACCCTGCGTGCCATCGCGCGCGACAATCGTGAGGCCCAAGTCGTGCCTCTGTTCACGGCGCTTGACCGCGTCGACGGCGGCGCAGAGGTCGTAGCGCGGGTGCAGCGAGTGCGTGAAAGCATGCAAGGTCGCAACGCCAAAGGACGAGTTGCACTCGAGATTGTGGTCCGGGAATTTGCCCTCGACACGTCCTCGCCCATCCTGCAGGCAGCCTTGCATTTTGTCGAGGACTGGGAGAAGAAGAAGATCAACAAGACTGCGGACCTCGAAGAGCTTGTCGACTATCTCGGCTATTTTCGAGAGGCCAATGGTGTCATTCCGCTGCGGTCGGACGAGAACGAAAACGCAGTTCGGCTGATGACGGTCCACGGGGCCAAGGGGCTTGAGTTTCCCCACGTCTTCATTCTGCGCGCCCTGTCTCCGTCTTTTCCGGCTTCGTACAAGGAGACACTCGTTGCCTTCCCGCGGGAATTGCGCGATCCCGATTCGCTGACTGAGGCGGATGACAAAACGTTGCATGAGCAGGAGGAGCGGCGCCTGTTTTATGTGGCCATGACCCGCGCCCGGGATTCACTGCGTATCTATGCCCGCGAGGGAACTGGCAAAAACGATAAGACTCCACCGGGCTATTTGCGGGAGTTGATCAAGAACAAGGCTGTGGCGCCATGGTTCCGCGCGATTCCGGCGGGGGGTGCGCAAGCGACGCTCGACATAGCCGCTGCGGCGTCCCCACTTTATCCCGAAGAATCGCAAACCACCCGCTGGTTCGAGCTGGCGGTTTTGGAAGGACTGCACAAGCGCCTGAGCGCGTCGGCTGTCGAAACCTATCAGCGCTGCGGCTTGCAGTTCAAGCTGGAGCGGGACTGGCGGATCGCTGCCAAGCCTGCTGCGGCCATGCAATATGGGGCCGCGATTCATCGCGTGCTCAAAACTTATTTCGAGTCGATTCGGCTCGGTCGGCCTAAGAGCGACCCGGAAATCATCGAACTCTTCTGCCTGGATCTTGCCAGCGCCAAGATCCAGGAAGAATATCAGCACCAACTCTACGAGAAGCAGGGGATCCTGCAATTGCAGGATTTCCTCTCGAAGGCGCGTTCGATTCCCGCGGCGCAGGTTCTGCACACGGAAGAATCCTTCGAGTTCAAGGTCGGGGAGACTGCCGTCGTCGGTCGCATTGACCGGATCGACCAGCGCCCGGACGGAACCGTCGCCATCATCGACTACAAGACGGGCAAGGCGCGCGATCAGGAATCGGCGGACGAGAGCCTTCAGCTGTCCCTGTACGCCATAGCAGCGAAAGAGAAGTGGAAGTACAACGTCGGCGCTCTGATTTTTCACAACCTGGAGGAAAATGTTCCCGTCATGACCTCGCGGTCGGAGTCACAGTTGCTGTCGGCTCGCGCCTGCGTGGAAGATGCCGCCCAGGGAATTGCCGACGGTGTGTTCAAGGCCAAGGTGGGCCAGCATTGCGGCTTCTGCGCGTATCGGAGTCTTTGCCCTGAAAAGGAAAAGCGCATTCCACGGCTGGCTATCGCGAAAGCATGAGTTAATTTTGTGCCGATGCCTTGACCTCGCCGCGTTCTTCCCTGAACCTGAATCCTTTCCCCAAAAAACTTAGGGGACGCATTGAGCGTCCCCTGTTGACTTCGTACTGAACTTGCTAGTGTTTCTTTTTCTTCTTTGCCTTTTTCTTGGTTGCCATTGTTCCTATTCTCCCTTCCATTCTTCATGGAAATGTGCAGTGGTCTTTTACTGCAACTAGTTGATGTATAGAGTTAATGAAAAATGAAGTCAAGAAAAAAATGACGATCGATTCGCGCAAGTTGTGGCACCAAAGTCACGACGCAAGAATTTCTTCGACGAATGTCAACCATTATTTTGCAGAAAACGTTCGCGAGATGCCGAGTTGTGACCTCGTGGATCGAACCATGACGAGAAATTTCCGATTGCACAAGGGGCAAAACCTGCAAAAGCAGAAGTCGGACGTTGGCAGGTGCAGTGACTCCCATGAAGCCAATACTCGCAATTGCTCATCTATAATGAAGGCGCGAAATCTTCGCGAGGAGCCCGATTCATGGCCTCTTTTGACGATGTTGTTATCATCTCCGGCTGTCGCATTCCGGTTGGAAAATTTCAGGGCAGTCTCAGCGATTTCAGTGCGCCGCAGCTGGGCGCCATGGTGGTGCGCGAAGCGGTGAAGCGCGCCGGTATCGATCCCGCACAAGTCGATGAATGCATCATGGGGAACGTCATCTCCGCCGGACTTGGTCAGAATCCGGCGCGACAGGCCGCAATCTTCGGCGGACTCACTCCCGCGACAGGTGCCATGACAATCAACAAGGTGTGCGGCTCAGGATTGAAATCTGTGGCGCTCGCGGCGCAAGCGGTCGAAACCGGAAACAGTTCGATCGTCGTTGCGGGCGGAATGGAATCGATGACCAACGCTCCCTATCTTCTTCCACAAGCACGCAAGGGATACCGCCTGGGCAACGCGCAAGTGATCGACTCGATGGTGAATGACGGGCTGTGGGATATCTACAACGACTACCACATGGGCATCACGGGCGAGAGCGTCGCGGAGAAATATGGAATCACGCGGGAAGAGCAGGATGAGTTTGCGGTGAATTCTCACCGGAAGGCTGTGGCTGCGATCAAGGAGTGCCGCTTCAAGGCGCAGATCGTGCCGGTGGAGATTCCGGCGAAGAAAAAAGGCGCGCCTCCCACCATCTTCGACAAGGATGAGAGCCCGCGCGAAGACACGACGATTGAAGTTCTGCGTTCGCTCAAGCCGGCATTCAAGAAAGATGGAACTGTGACGGCGGGGAATGCTCCCGGAGTGAATGATGGTGCCGCCGCAGTGGTAGTCACGAGCGCCAAGCGCGCCGCGGAGCTCGGGGCCAAGCCGATGGTGCGCATTGTTGCGCAGGCCACCAGCGGAGTCGAACCCAAATGGGTCATGATGGCCCCCGTGGGGGCAGTGCGACAGATTTGGGAAAAGACTGGATGGAAGAATGAAGATGTCGATCTCTACGAATTGAATGAGGCTTTTTCTGTTCAGGCGCTTGGCGTCATGCGCGAGCTGGGACTCAATCCTGACAAGGTCAACGTCAACGGCGGGGCCGTTGCGATTGGCCACCCGATTGGGGCGAGCGGGGCGCGCGTGCTGGTCACGCTGATCTACGAGATGATCCGCCGGGATGTGAAGCGGGGGATCGCGGCGCTTTGTCTTGGCGGGGGGAATGCGGTGGCGATGGCGGTGGAGCGCGACTAACTGAGCACGATTTTCACCACAGAGGGCGCAGAGGCTCACAGAGGGGTTTCTAGTTCACTTTGGCTAGCGGCAGCGTCACGGTGAACATCGCTCCACCATCCGGAAGATTCGCGGCTTCCACGGTTCCGTTGTGTTCCTTCATCACCGATTTGCAGATGCTCAGTCCCAGGCCGGTACCGCGTCCGGGACGCTTCGTGGTGTAGAACGGATCGAAGATGCTCGGCAGATTTTCCTTCGGGATGCCGGGTCCGTCGTCCCGGAAGCTGACCCATACCGTGCCGGCTCCCTTACCGAGGCGGATGCGTAAGGTTCCCCGGTCGCGGGCCTCGCGGATGGCCTGCTCGGCATTGACGATCAGGTTCAGAAACACCTGCATCAACTGGTGCGGATCGCCCAGCGCGTAAGGCATTCCCGTCTCTTTCAGAAAATCCACTGTGATGTTGTTCTTGCGCAAGGAATAGGCGTGCAGGTTGAGCGTACGCTCGACGATCTCGACCAGGTTGATGCGGCTCTTTCCGGGCGCCGGCGGACGCGAGAAGTAGGTGAGGTTCTGGACGATCTCGGCGGCGCGTCGTGCCTGCTGCTGCAGCATCCCGAGTTGCTTGCGGGCAGTTTCGTTGGTCTCTGTGTCTTGCAGCAGTTCACTTACGCCGAGGATGCTGGTCAACGGATTGTTAAGTTCATGGGCCACACCGCCGATCATGGCACCCATGGCGGCCAGGCGCTCGCTTTCGACGATCTGCTGTTCCAGCTTGCGCTCGATGGTGATGTCGCGCAGCGAGAAGATCACGCCGCTCATCTTTCCTTCCGCGTCGGCCAGTTGGCTGCCGGCGGCGCGCATTGTCCGGCCGCTGCCGTCGCGATGCCGCGCGGCGAACTCGGCGGCTCCAAACGCCTGATCCCCCGAAACCAGAGTCTGATACAAGGAGACCAGATCGGGCGCGTGATCCGCCATTTCGGAGATCTTCCTCCCCAACATTTCGTCCGCCCGGTAGCCGAGAAGAGCTTGCGCGCGCGAGCTCACGAAGGTATACCGCTCCTCGAGATCCACCACCAAGATCAGATCGGGGAAACTCTCCAGCAAGCGGCTACGGAACTCCTCCTGCTGGGCCAGTTGGCGCTCCATGTTGCGTTTTTCGGTGATGTCGACCAGCGTTCCCTGGTAGCGGATGATATTTCCAGCGGCATCCCATACGGCGCGCGAGGAATCGAGAAAAATGGCGGGCTTGCCATCTTTGCGTCGCAACTTGATTTCGCGTGTGCGCACCCCGCCGCGGTCATCGAGCGCGCGCCCTAACACCGGAGGCCCGCCGTCGAAGCTCAGCGCAGCCGGTTCGACAGAGAGCAACTCCTTTTTCTCGGTATAGCCGAGCATGCTGACCAGCGCTGGATTCGCATCCAGCAACTGTCCTTCCGGCATGCTGAAGTAGACACCCTCCTGCAGGGTTTCGAACAATTCCGTGAAGCGCAATTCCTTCTCGCGCTGTTCGGTGATATCCCGGCCCAGGACACTGGCTCCGACTACCTCATCTCCTTTGAGAATGCCGTTGAGTACGCAATCGAAATAGAGTGGGCGCGAGTTGTTCTTCAGGCGGATACGGACCGTTCCAGTCCAGCGCTTCTTCTCGAGAAATCGTCCCAGTCCGCGTTCGATTTCGTCACGCGCAGGCTCCTCCACAAAGTCGTAAACCTTGCGGCCCACCAGTTGCGAGTATGTGAGCCCCGTAAGCTCTGCGACGCGGCGGTTGACGGTTCGGAGCGTTCCGTCGAGAGAGACGGCGCAGGCCGGGTCATCGAGCGAATCGATGAGCTCCTTGAAGTTGCGCTGCGAGCGCATGATGACCTGGCTGAGCTGATCCAGTTGCTCTTCGGAAGGCGCCGCACCGACGTGCTCCTGCAATCCGCGGAGCAGTCCCTTGAGTTCGTTAACTTCGCGCCGCCTGCCATATGCATAAGCGGCGAACAGGATCGAGAGCGCCAGGACGCCAACGGGAATGGCACGCAGTTGAAAGGGTATGCCCTCCAGCCGCTCCCAGAGCAGAGCCACCAGGGCGACCGACAGAAAGACCATGAACAAGAGCACCCATCGCCAAAGCTGAGACTCCTCCTGATCAAGACTTCCTGGCGGATTAGGACGCGGGGGAAGGGCTGGGTCCGGACTCATAAGGAATAAGGATTTTTCCTGAAGGCTCATCCTAATGCACCGGAATCAAGACCAACAACCGGATTGTTTTACTTCTTGGTACGGAGGGCAATGGACCTTCGCCCAAAATGGGACATGAATTTTTCCGCGCAAAAACGGCTATTCCGTGGTTTTCCACAGGCCTGGGTGACATCCGTCACAGCCAGCGCTCCCTACATAGCGCTGCGGCGATTGCTGGATACTCCGGTGAGTGCTTGCAGCGCCGCATCAATGCGGGCGCGTTCCTGTTGCAGTTGCTGAACAATGCTTGCGAGTTTATTCATGCCGGGAGTTGTAGCAAAGATGCAAACTGCGCCACGTGGAGGTCAAGGAGTGCCAGATATCGTGCGATCAACATTGAAATCGCTACGTGGAACAGATCGTTTGAAGAAATGGGCATTCCGCCCCAGCTAATCCTACGGCATGAACATCCACAAGTCGTTCAGGTTACCAGTTGCTCCCGGTTCTTGCCCGTAGCCCCCAAAGAGCCATAGGTTTCCCTTGGCATCGACCCAGCAGTTAAGAGAGAATCGCCCACCCGGCGTTTCGCCAGGAGCTAGAGTTCCGTTTGCGCCGTAAGTCGGACTCTGATTCGGGATGTTCGCCCCGCTTACCCACGTCCATTGGCCACCGCTGTACTTCCAGAGGTCATTCAGATACCCGCCGACGGCGGGAGTGGTGTAGCCGGCCCCGCCAAACAGCCAGGCATTTCCGGAGGCATCCATCCAGGCAACTCCCAAAATACGAGATCCAGGAATATTGCTTGAAGCCGCAACGCCTTGGGTCCCGTACACGCCGGGCTGGCCTCCGACTTTCGGTCCTCCCACCCAGGTCCATTGTCCCGCGCTGTATTTCCACAGGTCATTAAGGTAGTTGGTGGTTCCATTGGAGTCGTAACCGACACCACCAAACAGCCAAAAGTCGCCGGAAGGATCGATCCAGGTATAAGAGTAATCACGAGCGCCGGGCACATTAGTCGGGGCCGCAGTCCCTTGCGTCCCGTAGACACCTTTTTGTGATTGGACCTTCGCTCCACCCATCCAGGTCCACTGGCCACCGCTGTACTTCCACAAATCATTCAGAGGTCCGACGAAGGAACTAGACTCATCGTACCCCGAACCGCCGAACATCCACACGTCGCCAGACGCATCCTTCCAGATCGCGGCGGAGTTTCGGGCACCCGGAAAATTGTTGGAGTTCGCGACGCCGAGCGTGCCGTAGAGACCGTTTTGATTTGCCACGCTCGAACCGCCCATCCACGTCCACTCGCCGGCACTGTACTTCCAAAGATCGTTCAACGTAGCTTCTTTTCCAACAGAATCAAAACCAATTCCGCCAAACAACCAGAAATCTCCAGATGCATCCGTCCAGTTGGCGGCTTGATCCCGCGCTCCCGGAATGCTGTACGAAGAGGCAACACCCAGAGAGCCATAGTTTCCGCTTTGCCCCGCGAGCGTCGGGCCACCCTTCCAGGTCCATTCCCCCGCGCTGAACTCCCATAGATCACTCATCGGCATGAGAGTTCCGCTGGAGTCGTGACCATATCCACCAAACAGCCAGAGATTTCCGGAGCTGTCGGTCCACATAGCGGGAGATTGGCGTCCCCCCGGAGTGTTCGCGGGCGCATGCGATCCGAGTGTTCCATAAGTACCATTCTGGTTGACGGCCTGCGAGCCGGCCATCCAAGCCCACTCGTTGTGCCCGCACTCCACCTTTACGCTGTTTACACTCCCCATTGCCGTGCCGCTGCCGTTCGCCACACTGCATTGCTGCACTGGGTTGGAGGGCTGCGTAAGCACGGCGACGTTGAACGCGCTGCCGCTCGCGATGCTGGTAGCAAACTGAAAATTGCCGCTCGCATTTACCGGAAGATCATCCCTGCCATTGTTCTGTAAAACCAAGCCACCGTTGCTTCCCGCAAGATTCACCACTGTCCCAGAGATTGAGTAGTAGGCTGGCGGTGGGTGTGGAGTCACCTGATTGTTCTGTGAAGCACAAGCAACAAGGAAGAGGGCAGGAGCTACAAGAAAACCGAGGTATAAAAACTTCACGATAACCTCACAACGGGACTTTCCTACATCGGATGGAATGTCCAACCGAAAATTAAAGCAGCTTGATCTGTGAATCGCCACTGACGTTGGTAACTATGGAAATTTGCTATGAACTTCAAAAATCGGGCCGCCTGCGCGGGCAAGCGGCCCGGTGGTGAGCACGAGCTAACCTACAAAGGAAAACCCCTATCTGCGATTCATCAGGAGCGGCGCATCTTCGGTATGGCCCTGCATAGCGCGTATCACTGTCGTCTTGCTAACTTCGCCGCTGGTGCTGCCGCTGCCATCACCACCACGGAGCCCGAAGGAGCCGGTAAGATTCGGGAGCGCGTGGTCAGAGCTCGCCAGAAGCAATTGGATCGATTCGCCACCTCGCGACAAAAGCTTTATTGCAACGCCCAGATGAGTTCGCGCCACATCCGCAACTTCTGCGAACTCTCAGCTGACTGCGAGCGTCTGATCGAGCGGGCGAGGACGCAGCAAGGACTCAGCGCCCACGCCCACGATCGTATTTTGAAGGTCGCCCGCACCATTGCCGATTTGAAGGACGTAGCCGCACTCGGGGCCGAAGCACATAGCGGAGGCGATCCAGTACCGTAGCCTGGACCGGACGTATTGGGCTTGCTGAAAAGAAGCCGCGAAACGGCGCAAGCCGTGGGAGCCGAATTCGACTCGGGAGTAGTCAGCTCTGAAGGGGGGTGCGAGCATGGGCCATACGGCTACGAACGCACTCGTCCATTTCATCTTTAGCACCCGTCGCAGAGCGCCCCAAATTACCCAGGAGATCGAGAGCAGCCTTCACGCGTAGCTAGGCGGGATGTGTTGTCTGCGCTTCTCCCACTCCGAGCTGCGAAACAGGTACGGGCCGACTTCGATCAGCCGCGGCAGCATTTCGAACACTGAGATCGGACTCCAGGGAGTACCCTGGCGAGTGCGGTATCCCCGACGATTGATTTCGTCGGCGATGCGCGCGTAGGAACCCTCCTGAACCAGGAGTTCCATCAATTGCACCAGGATTTCCCGCTCTTCAGGATTTTCTTGTAAGCGCTGGGTTTCGGGCTCAATCCGCAAGCCGAACGGCACCTCGTTCGGCAATTGGTTTTCGGAGGTTTCAATCTCCCTCTCCCATTCGATCGCCACCAGCTTCCAGCCTTTCTCGGTCTGCTGTTTTAGATCCGCGTCCGTCGGTGGGCCTGAGACCGACTGACGTACTCTCTCTGTCTTCTTCATGTCTCGACACCTTTCCCAGGAGATCTCGAGCCCTTGGCAGCAACCGAAGGTCCGGACCCCGCGGGGGCAAGTCCTGATCCTGCAACACGTGCGTTTGTTCAGGCCTAGAAAAATCGTCCGCTGACGGACGGAAGTGTCCAGAATCAGACAGCGCCTAGAGACTTGGCAGGTGTTAGCAGCTTCGACGTGGCTAGAGAGAGGTTGCAAGCAACGTCTCTACCGATGCGCTTTACAGCGTCTCCTCGAATTTGAGAAACTCATTCGTGGAATCCAAATCCCCGCTCAATCAAACTTTAGTAACCCAGTCGATTGTTATCCTCGATTTTGGGGCCCAGTACACACAGCTCATCGCGCGCCGCATCCGGGAACAGAATGTGTTCTCGGTAGTGCTGCCCTGCACAGCGTCATTAAAGGAAGTGAAAAGCTACAATCCGGTCGGGATTGTGCTCTCGGGAGCACCGTGGTCCGTTTATGACAAGGACGCTCCGCCCGCCGACGTGCACGTGTTCGACATGGGTGTGCCGGTACTGGGCATTTGCTATGGGTTGCAGTTCATGGTGCATACGTTGGGCGGCAAGGTGCGCCCGGCGGATAAGCGCGAGTACGGTCGCGCCGAAATCGACATCGTTTCGGATTCTGTGTTGTTTCAAGGTCTGGCCAAGAAGCTGGCCGTGTGGATGTCGCACGGCGACGAGGCGCTGGAACTGCCTCCTGGCTTCGAGTTGATGGCAAAAACGCATTACGCCGTCGCCGGCATTCAAAATGTCGCGAAGCGTTGGTATGCGGTGCAGTTCCATCCCGAGGTGCACCACACCCCACAAGGTACGCAGATCCTGAAGAATTTTGTCTTCGAAATCTGCGGCGCGAAGCCCACCTGGACCGCGCAGCACTTCATTTCCTCGACCATCGAGCAAATCAAGCAGCAGATCGGCACGGGACGCACCATCTGCGCGCTGTCGGGCGGCGTGGATTCGTCGGTCGCCGCAGTCCTTGTCGATCGGGCTCTGCGCGATGCGAAAGGCAAGTCTCGCCTAACCTGCGTGTTCGTGAATAACGGCGTGCTGCGCAAGCACGAATTCGAAAAAGTGCAAGCTACCTTGCGCGACAAGCTTGGTCTGCACCTCGACGCCGTCGACGCCACCGACCGCTTCCTGGACAAACTTGCGGGCGTCAGCGATCCGGAGAAGAAGCGCAAGATCATCGGCAATGAGTTCATCAAGGTCTTTGAGAAAGAAGCCCGGCGCATCGAGAAAACTGAAGGCAAGGTGAAATGGCTGGTGCAGGGAACGCTGTATCCCGACATAATCGAATCGCGTTCGGTGCGCGGACCGTCGCAGGTGATCAAATCGCACCACAACGTCGGAGGGCTGCCGGAGAAGATGAAACTCAAGCTGATCGAGCCTCTCAAGGATCTGTTCAAAGATGAGGTCCGACGCATCGGCCGGGATCTGGGGATGCCAGATGAAATCCTGCGGCGTCAGCCGTTCCCGGGACCGGGGCTCGCCGTCCGCGTGCTGGGCGAGGTCACGCCCGAGCGCCTTCACCTGCTGCGCGAATGCGACGACATCGTGGTCAGCGAGATCAAGGAAGCCGGACTGTACACGAAGATATGGCAGTCGTTTGCAGTACTTCTGCCGGTGATGTCGGTGGGCGTCATGGGCGACATGCGCACCTATGCTTATACCTGCGCGATCCGGGCCGTCAGTTCTGAGGATGGGATGACGGCGGATTGGGTTCCGCTGCCGCACGAAGTGCTCAAGACCATCTCCACTCGCATCGTGAACGAGGTGAAGGGCGTGAATCGCGTGGTATACGACGTGACGTCAAAACCGCCGGGAACAATCGAGTGGGAGTGAGGCGCGGGCGTGGACCTCGGACCTCGGACCTCGGACCTCGGACCTCAGCCTTTCTCGCTGAGTCATGCCTCTTCGAATCGCGAAGGTGTGGAAGTCCACTTGCGAGTTTGCTGTTACTTCCGTTTACTTTCTGCATGATCTTTCCTTGCTCGCCTACCGGATTCGGCCTACAACGGCAATCACAACCAAAGCGACCAATGTGTGGTTGCTTGTGTTGGACTGATCTTGGACGGTGCAAGACATGTTTCACCCGGTACGAACGATCTCCTTCCGCGCTGTTCTTCTCTTCCTGTTAGCTTCTGGTGTTGGGGTCTATCCGCAAACCTCCATTGATGATGTACACGTAGTTCCCCGGGAGACGGGGATCGAAATGGCAACCGCAACAGCCGGGCCGCGGCTTTCCGGGGCCGGGCTGATCCGAACCAGCACCGAGCTGGTGATGGTGCCCGTGACGATTACCGACGACAGGAACCGTCCAGTGACCGGGCTGGCTCGCGATAATTTTCAGCTTTTTGAAAACAAGCAGGCGCAGGAAATCAAGAACTTCTCCAGCGAAGATTCGCCCGTCTCGATCGGCATCATCATGGATGTCAGCGGCAGCATGGCAAACAAACTGGAGCGCGCCCGCGATGCCGTGCACCAGTTCTGCGAGGCTTCCAATCCTCAAGACGAGTTCTTCATGGTCACCTTTTCCGATGCTCCGCGGCTAGCCACAGACTTCACCGATCGGCCTGAGGAGATTGAGAACGCGCTACTGGGGGCGCAGTCGAAAGGGCGCACGTCCCTTTTAGACGCAATCTACATGGGAATCCACAAGATGAAGGACGCGCGTTACTCGCGCCGCGCCTTGCTGATCATCTCCGATGGCGGAGACAATCACAGCCGTTACAGCGATCGCGACGTCAAGCGTGCGGTCAAGGAAGCTGACATCCTGATTTATGCCGTGGGCACGTACGACCGGTACGCTACCTCACAAGAAGAGTTGCTTGGCCCGGAGTTGCTGCAGAACGTGGCCGGAGTAACCGGCGGCCAGGCCTACACTCTAAGCAATGTGGGGGAGTTGCCTGAGGTCACGCGCGCGATCGGTACCCGCCTGCGTCACCAATACATGTTGACGTATCGGCCGCAGACTCGCTCCCGCGACGGAAAGTGGCATAAGATCAGTGTAAAGTTGCGCCTGCCTAAGAAGTGGTCCTCGTTCCTGCGCGTCAATGCGCGTACGGGATATTACGCGGGGGCTGAGTGATGCCTTCCAGTAGAGCTGTGGCGCTTGTTCCCGAGGGATGACCTCGCATAGTATCGAAGCTGGGCGCTGCATTCTGGTGCGGATTCTTCTCAGCATCTAAAGGTCTAAGTGCTATTTCCTTCTGTCGACCTACGCTTGTCGCGTCGCGCCTTGACTTGGCTCGGGGCGTTGCTTCTTGTCTCTTCGATTCGGGCGCAAACTCCAGCGGACTCGCCCACGGTAACAATCAAAAGCAGTGTGCGGCTGGTGCAAGTCGATGTGATTGCGAAAGACAAACATGGGAACCCGATCCCAGGGCTTGAGGCAAAAGACTTCACCCTCTTGGACGATGGAAAGCCGCAGAAGATTAGCCATTTGTCGATCGAGCGCGCCGAATCTTCCACTAGTGGCGAAAAGGCTGCTCCGGGGTCAACGCACGATCCGACGCCAACAGCCTTCTCGAATAGTCATCCGGAAAATGCCGTTCCAACCGTTATTCTCTTCGACGTCTTAAATACAGCGGTGGAAGATCAACCCGCGATGAAAAAGGGCCTGCTGCAATCGCTGAACGGGATCAAGGAAGGAACCCCGGTCGCCCTGCTGATACTTGGAGACGACCTCACGGTGGTAAGCGATTTCACAACCAGCACGATTTCGCTTACTAAAGCCGCCGGCAACGGACTGGGCCTCCGCGCGGAAGGTTTCGGACCTCCAATCACCGCGCGCAAGACAGGGAATCCCGTACGCGACCGCATGATCCTCAAAGCCACATCGCAAGCATTTCGCGTGGAAGATCATGATCGGATGGTGCGCACCCTGGCGGCCCTGAATTTGATCTGCGATCAGTTGGCGCACATGCGAGGCCGGAAGAGCCTGCTTTGGGTCACGGGCGGTTTAAGCGCGTCAGGACAAGCGACTGAAGTAGAGGACGCAATCGATAAGCTGAATGATGCCAATGTCGCAGTCTACACCGTGGACGCCCGCGGAGTGCTGCTCGACCCCGGCCTCACAGCAGAAACAGACACGAACGATTTAACTGGGCCTTTCCACGAAGAAAGAGATTTGACACGGGGCGATCTGCTCGCCGTGATGGCGAACAGCACCGGTGGCGTTGGCTACCACAATACCAACCGCCTCGACGGAGCGATCAGCCAGGCATTGGGGGACCGCAGCCTTGTCTACGTGCTCGACTACTATCCGCAGCACGGGGAGTGGCGCGGGAAACTGCACAAGCTCGAGGTGAAGACGTCGCGGCCCGGAGTGCGCCTCCGTTATCGCGCCAGCTATCGAGCAACCCTGCCCGCGCGCCCCAATGCGCAGGAACAGCAGCAATTGCTGGCAGAAGTCGCATCGTCTCCCCTGGACTTCGCCGGGATCCATTTCACCGTGGAACTTAAACCCGGACACGCCGCCGATCCCGAGTTCGTATTGCATGTGCCGGCAGAAGAACTGCAGTGGTCCGCGGACGAAGGAAAGATGGTGGCACGTCTGCAGGTGTGGTTCGTCCAGAAACGTTCTGCGGGCGAGGATCTGGTTACAACGGGGTCGAAAAGCGATTTTCGATTATCCGCGGATGCATATCAGGGAGCAGTTCGGGATGGAATAGCCTTCGCTAGTGATCTGATTCTGCAGCGCTCAGCCGCGAAGGTTCGTGTGCTGTTACGCGACGGAAACTCCGGAAAGATTGGCTCCGTCGATGTGCCGGTCGACTCGAATATTGCTGAGCACCCGGTTCGCTGATCATCTCGCTGGAAGCGTCGGGCGGGTCACTCGTCGCGGTGGACGGTTTCCATGGAGAATGCGGGCAGGCACACAGCGATGTATTCGGCCCCGCCATCTTCCGGTGTTGAATAGCGCACCCACTCACCCGCGTGGGCGACGACCGCTTGTCCGGCATGAACGTCGAGTGTTCCCCCCTTGTGCTCGACTCGCAGCGTTCCTTTCAGAACGATGGTGAACTCGTCGAACTCGGGAGTCTGCCCGAGCTCGAGCCATCCCTGTGGGCTGCGCATGTGGGCGACACTGGCCGAGGATGTTTTGGAATTCACGCGTCCGATATATTCGTCGATGATTTTTGGTTTGTTTCCGGCGGCTTGAATGCGCGTGGGTTGCGGGATCAGAGTCGGCATGGTTTAGATTTCGGCGTCCGGATGTTCGGAGCACGGAATTCCTAGACTACAACAGATCTGAGGGAAAGAAGGGGTCAGGGGCTAGGGGTCAGTAGTCACTACTAAGGCAAGAATTTCTTGAGGCGCGATCCTCTAGCCCCTGACCCCTAGTCCCTGGCCACTGCGTCATGGGCACGGGTACGGAGTTCCGGGTGTTGGCGGCGTGCCCGGAATCACCGTAGGGGGGCCGGGGATTCCGGCGGGACCCGGTGCTCCTGGAATGACGGTGTCCGGCGTCCCTGGAGTGCCGGGCGTATAGCAGGTTCCGTGGTCAACATTTTGCGGAGGCGGCGGAGGCAGAGGCCGTGGCGCAACTGGCTGTACGACGACTGCGTGCTCCTGCGACTGGCGAACGGCTTTCGCCACTTCGTCCTGCGGCAGAGTCACCGACTCCTGCAAAGTCATCTGCACGGGCGCTCCCGCATCGAGATAGAAGTGATGCCCGCCCACGAGCAGCGTGATGGAGGCGATCATGCCGGCGGCCCCTCCGATAGCTGCTCCAATCGCCGCGTCTTTGCCCTTGCTGCCCGGGATCGGCATACTCGAGGTAAGACATCCAAATTGCGCCGGGTTACATCCGGCAGGGATGCTCGAGGTGAGAGTGTCTTGCGAAGTGCCGACGGAATGGCCGATCAAAGCTCCCAATCCCACGCCCGCGAGAGGGAGAATAATCGCTCCACTAGAGCGCTTGGAGCCGGGATCCTTGATGACATAGCCGTCGGTGGTTTCCAAAACGATGGGACCGGCGATGGGAGTCACGTAGCCGTCGGGGAACGTGATGGACATCGATTGCAGACGCAGTTCTCCGCGCCCACCACGTCGCTCAATCTTGTCGACCATCCCCTGAACGAACGTGCCCGGCGGGATCACCACTTGACTCCCGGCATCCACTGGTGAAGTGACTTGAGCGTAAATGTCATCTCCGCGCCGGATGTAGCGAGTTTGCACCGGCTGGGTAAGGACGAGGGCGAGGTGCGTGCCCGCGGGGATCGTTATGTTGCTGCCCTGAGCGTCGACCTGAACCTGAGCGGGATCGGGCGGCGCGGGTGGTTGCGATTGGTCCTGCGCGAAGGCAAGCGGAGACAGCTGGACGGCCGCGATCGCGACGATCAGTTTCTTGTAAATGGAAGGTTGGGAAACGAAGTTTGAGAGTTGTTGGAGGCAGGGGTGATGGTATGTCATGAAGCACCTCCCCTCGAAAGCGGTGAAGTGTCGCCTTCGATCCGCGGCGGATCTCATTAATTGGAACCCGTCTCGCGATCATTAGACTCGCGATACCGTTCAAACGGTATCGCGGTCTGCGGTAAAGGTTTGCAAAGAGGAAGTAGCGAAGTGTAAAGCTTGGTCTGGTGGGCGCTGTTTAAGGAAATTGGAGAGCGCGAAGCCGCAAACCGTCTACAGCGGGAGCGACTGCAAGGCCAAGTCCACGGCACGATTCATCTCCGCCGGAGTCGCGCCATTGACCGCCTGAATCCCCAGACCATTCATCACGATGATGATCAAGCGGGCGAGGTCTTTGGGATTAACACCCTTTCTTAGGTCTCCTTCTGCTCGGGCGCGCTGCAGGCGTTTCTGCAATTGCACGAGCCCGGCCTTTCGCCAGTCGACCATCGCCTGTTTCACTTCTTCGTTTCCCGAGCCGCAGGCCAAACCGCCCTGGATGGAGAGGCACCCCGGGGGATGCCCAGGGTCGCGATGAAACTTGACGCAAAATCGCAACAGGGCTTCGACTACCGCCCGCGCGGTCTTCAGATTTAGGGCTTCGGACGTGAATGACAACGGGCCAGCACTGTATTGCTTCATCACCCTTCGGAACAATGCCTCTTTGTCTCCAAAGGTGGAATAGAGACTCGACCGGTTGATCTTCATCGCGCTGGTCAGATCGTCGAGCGATGTGCCTTCGTACCCCTTCTCCCAGAAGACGCGCATGGCTGCGTCCAAGGCCTCGTCCTCCCGAAACTTTCGGGGGCGGCCCATCCTGCCGGGACTGGCTTTTTCGAGCGCCATACTTCTTGGATGCATTTTTATACCATCCAGTCCAAAAAAGGTGAATCCCGGCTGCGTCGCCGTACATCTGAACCATACGGTTCAAAAGTAACCGAAAGGGAGGAATCATGGCAGGCAAGCTGGAAGGCAAGATCGCACTCGTTACCGGCGGTAGCAGTGGAATCGGACTGGCCACGGCACAGAACTTCGTTAAAGAAGGCGCTTTCGTTTACATCACCGGCCGGCGCCAGGCGGAATTGGAAAAGGCCGTGAAGGCAATCGGTACGCAGGTGAAGGCTGTGCGTGCCGACTCGTCGAACCTTGCTGACCTCGACCGTCTGTTCGCTCAAATCAAACAGGAGAAAGGCCGGTTGGATGTGGTCTTCGCCAATGCCGGCGGAGGCAGCCTGGCTGCACTCGGGACCATCACCGAGGAACTCTACGATCAGACTTTCAACACCAACGTGAAGGGCGTGCTTTTTACGGTGCAGAAGGCGTTGCCGCTGATTCCTGACGGCGGATCGATCATCCTGAATGCGTCTATCGTTTCGCAGAAGGGCATGGCGGCATTTAGCGTGTACTCCGCCACGAAGGCGGCGGTGCGCTCGTTCGCCCGGAGTTGGACAACGGATCTGAAAGACCGCAAGATCCGGGTCAACGCCATCAGCCCGGGCCCGATTGATACGCCGATTCTTGATGGACTGGCGGAGACGGACGAAGGACGCAAAGGCATGAAGGACCATCTCGCCTCGATCGTGCCTCTCGGCAGGATGGGTCGGCCGGAGGAGATCGGTAAGGCCGCGGTCTTCCTCGCGTCTGAGGATGCAAGCTTCGTGGCGGGAGTGGAGTTGTTTGTGGATGGCGGGTCGGCGCAGGTGTAAACCATTCACCACGAAGGACACTAAGGTTCACGAAGAAAGACATCGGCTACTTAGGGCACGGATGGACGCGGAGGAATCGCTAGATCTACCTTCGGGTTTCTTCGTGCCCTTTGTGGTTAATGGGTTGGTTCTGAAATCCAGCGGGAGATTGCAGTAACCAACTTGCGCGGGGCGAATCGCGTGGATTGCGCGACCAGCCAGTTATGAGCGCCGCTGATGGCGAGGGTGCGTCCTTCCATGACGGCGCGGTAGCCATCGAGTGCGACTCTCTCGACGTTCATGGCCCCGAGCTGTTTGAAGACGCGAGACTTGTCATTGCCCGCGCGCTTCGCGAACCCCGTATGGGTAGCCCCGGGGCAGAAGCATGTGACGGTTACGCCTGAGTTGCGGACTTCGTTGGCGAGTGCTTCGGAGAACGAGATCACGTAGGCCTTGGTTGCATAGTAGACAGCCATCAGCGGTCCCGGTTGGAATCCGGCGGTAGAGGCGACGTTCATAATGCGGCCAGTGCGTCGCGCGAGCATGGCGGGCAGGAACAGGCGAGTCAGTTCCGTTAGAGAGGTGATGTTCAGCTGAATCTGGCCGAAGATTACGTCGGCCGACATTTGCGCGAATTCTCCGAAGGCTCCGAAGCCGGCGTTGTTGATCAGAATGTCGATGGCGACGCCTTCGGTCTGCAGCTGATCGAAAAGGAACTTCGGGGCCAGGGGAGTGGCCAGATCGAGGGCGATCGTCTTGACCGTGACATTCTGCGCGCCCAGTTCGGTCGCGATCTGCGCGAGCTTTTCGCCGCTGCGGGCTATGAGTATGAGATTGTGATGATCGCAAGCGAAGAGTTTGGCGAGCTCGTATCCGATGCCCCCGGAGGCGCCGGTGATCAGCACGGTAGACATGCGGCTATTCTACCCGGACTGTGTAGCCCCGGACGCCGCGTCCGGGCTTGCGCGCGAAGCGCGCAATGCAGAGTCAAACTCGAGGGAGATGCGACAGAGTGACAATATGCTCAGAACACAATCCGGATGTGAATTATGCGCGGACACGCGTCGCTTTGCTCCGCGGGGCGGACGAAGGCGTCCGCCCCTACACGAGCGTTATGCGTGGACCAGTTCCACTCCGTAGATCGAGTGCCAGCTGGTGGCGGCTTTCAGCTTGTCGTTGACGTTGTTGATGTTCTTCACGCCTTCGGTTTCAAGCCACTTGCGGAATGCAGCCGCTCCCTGCTTCGCGTAGACCGGGATGCCCTCTTTCCAGGTCGCGCGTCCGCAGAGCACGCCGTTGAACTTCACACCGGATTCACCAGCGAGCTCAAGCGTCTCGCTGAACTCGGCGTTGCTTACACCAGCCGAGAGGTAGATGAATGGCTTGGTGGCAACGTTGGCGGCCTTGTGGAAGTGGTCAATGGCTTCTTTCTTGGTATAAGCCTTGGTACCGCCGAAGCACTTCACGCCTTCCACAAATTTCATGTTGACCGGCACTTCGACTTTGAGTACGTCAACGCCGTAGCGGTCCTTCGAGAACTCGCGCATGCTTTCGGTGACGATGTGGGGTTTCTTCTTGGCGTAATCGAGGCCCTTTTCGTCGGCTCCCTCTTCGTATCCGACGAACTCGAGGAAGAACGGGATGTCGTTGGCGCGGCACTCATCGCCGATACGCTCGACCCAGGCGTGCTTGATCTCGTTCACGTGCTTCGGATCATCCGGCGTGTAGTACAGCAGAATCTTCACGCAATCCGCACCAGCCTCTTTCAGGCGGCGCGCCGACCACACATCGAGTAGGTCGGGCAGGCGGCCGGGGCCGGTCTTGTCGTATCCGGTTTTCTCATAGGCGAGTAGCAAGCCGGCATTCTTGGCGCGGCGCTTCGCCGCGGGCAGGCCCCACTCGGGATCAAGCAGGATGGCGGTGGCATGCGGGGTGAGAACTTCGGAAACCAGCGACTTGAATTCTTCCATCATGGCGTCGGTGACTTCGCCGCCTTTTTCCTTGGCCAGCGATTTCTGCAGCGAGCCGCGCTGGTCCATGGCCGCGGCTGCGATGACGCCGCGTTCGTTGGATACTTTCTTGAGGCCGGCGAGTTTGCCCGGGGTAAGCTTCATGAGACTCCTCCTGATAGGAACGGGATGAATGCTGGAAACTAGTTATTGTAAACCAACGAGGTGGGAAATCCCTTTCGGTTTTTCGGCGTTTCGAGCCCAAATTCCGGGTTCAGGAAGTTACCGGACGATGATCTAAATCGTCGCCTAAGTAATTCCGGATGATCGATGAGGCATCAAGAAATATCTGCGGACCAATAGCGGCCGCATGGCGAATGAAGTGTCTCTGTATTCGGTGACGGCACTGAAAGTAGCGGCGATTACGGCTATAAGCGTACGAGTCACCGCCCGGGTGACACCGCTGCTTTCACGGATGATCGTTTGCGCGGTGGGAGCAGCCCGGTTGTTTTTCTTGGGTGCCTTTCGACGAACTTCGCGAGATCTGGACCCATCCTGACCACTCGGACGTCGACGACTGGTGGCACCATCCAAAGCCAAAAGGGTAGAACCGAACTAGCCGCAGAAAGCGCTGAGAAATGCCGCGGAGAGCGGTTCCCGACCTTGTTCTTACATCAGACACTCGGGCCAGGAGATGGTGGTATAGTGGTATGACCGCTTGCTCCGGTCTCCGGATTTGTAATCCCGGCGAAAATTCAGTATCAAACTCAAAGACTTACCTCAGGTCTAAGAGAGGAAAACCGTTCCATGCCGATTGCAACCATCAATCCCGCCACCGGGGAAGTGATCAAGACTTTCCCGTCCCTTTCCGACCCCGAGATCGAAAAGAAGCTGCAGTTGGCGGTGAGCACCTTTCGAGCCGGGCGGACGACTCCATTCGCCGCGCGCGCGCAGAGAATGCTGAAGGCCGCGCAGATCATCGAGCGGGACAAAGATAAGTTTGCGCATCTGATGACCCTGGAGATGGGAAAGACCTATAAGTCCGCCGTAGCCGAGGCCCTCAAATGCACCACCGCCTGCCGGTACTATGCCGAGAATACCGAGCGGTTCCTGGCCGATGAGGTGGTCGAGACGGGCGCGAAAAAGAGTTTTGTTCGGTACCTGCCGATTGGACCGATCCTCGCTGTCATGCCGTGGAATTTTCCCTTTTGGCAGGTATTCCGCTTCGCGGCTCCGGCGCTGATGGCGGGCAATGTTGGCCTGCTCAAACACGCTTCGAATGTGCCGCAGTGTGCGCTGGCGATTGAGAGCATTTTTCTGGAGGCCGGTTTTCCCGAGGGCTCTTTTCAGACGCTGCTGATCGGTTCATCCCAGGTGGACGCGTTGCTCAACGATCCACGCGTCGTAGCAGCGACGCTGACGGGTAGCGAGCAGGCGGGCATTCAGGTGGGCATCGGCGCGGCCAAGCGAATTAAGAAAGTGGTACTGGAGTTGGGCGGGAGCGATCCATTCATTGTGATGCCCAGTGCCGACCTCGAGGTGGCTGTCTCGACGGCGGTGCAGGCGCGCATTCAGAACAACGGTCAGTCCTGTATTGCGGCGAAGAGGTTTATCGTGGCTGAGCCTATTGCGGATGAGTTCGAGCGCCGGTTCGTCGCCAAGATGCAGGGTCTGCAGGTGGGAGATCCGTTCGACGAGAAGACTGAACT
Source organism: uncultured Acidobacteriota bacterium (assembly GCA_963836945.1). Classification (GTDB taxonomy): domain Bacteria; phylum Acidobacteriota; class Terriglobia; order Terriglobales; family Acidobacteriaceae; genus Sulfotelmatobacter. The sequence goes on along the minus strand of CAWILL010000004.1, from coordinate 371,843 downwards.
GGGCCCGCTTTCGACCCCTGATGCGGTCAAGGATCTCGATGCCGACGTACACAAGACCGTCAAAGCCGGGGCGAAGTTGTTAACCGGCGGACATCCACTGAAGCGCCCGGGAAATTTCTATGCCCCTACTGTGCTGACGAACATTCCGAAGGACTCACCCGCCTACGGGGAAGAATTCTTTGGCCCGGTGGCTTCCATCTTCCGCGTGAAAGACGCTGGTGAGGCGATCCGGCTGGCGAACGACGTGCGTTTCGGCCTCGGCTCGAGCATCTGGACCAATGACGAGAAGGAGCGGGAGCGCTTCATCAACGAAATTGAAGCCGGGATGGTGTTCATTAACAAGATGGTGGCCTCGGACCCGCGTATTCCCTTCGGCGGAGTAAAAGCCTCGGGTCACGGACGAGAGTTAGGGATGGTAGGCATCCGGGAATTCGTGAACGCCAAGACGGTGTGGATCGCTTAGGCGTCGCGCCGTCACCGAGTCGGATGATCGGTCGGCGGGGAACTCTCCGGCGCATCTTCGGTCAACAAATCCAGCCACGGGCAAGCATCGGAGTCCAGCCGGTGGACTGCCGCTTGCATCTTGTCTCCCATCTCGTCGTACCGAACCCAAACTACGCGATCACCAGCCTTCTTCTTTCCGTAGAGAATTCCGATGACGTCGCCCGGACTTGAGATCAGCATCGAGTCCGGACAGCAACGCCCCAGACAAGCTGATGTCGCGCGCGTGAGCCTCGAGGAGGAATCGCTCTCCCTGAGTGTCTACACCCCAAACCATCAAGAGAAGATCGAGTGGCTTCCGCGGTTGCCGACGGCGGTCGAAGGTGCGAAGGATGCCCATGGTGGCTCTCCCACCGTAGCGCTGCCGCTTTGCAAGGTAAAAGGTTACGCAGACGTCGAAGGCAGTCTAAAGTCGGGGCCAAACTTCCATTGCGGGAAAGTTCAGGACTGGTACGTTGAACAACCGGCAGGCTCTTACTTAGGCCTCAGCGTAAGTCCGTTCAAGAGCTTCTGCTGGCTGGCGATCAATTCCTGCACGCCTTTGCGTGCCAGGCCCAGCATCTTGGCTAACTGCGCATCGTCGAAGACCTGGTGCTCGGCCGTGGCTTGCAGTTCCACCATCTTCCCGCTGGCGGTCATGACGAAGTTCATGTCCACATCGGCCCGCGAGTCTTCTTCGTAGCAGAGATCGAGCAGCACTTCGCCGTCGACAATCCCTACGCTGACGGCCGCGACGAATTCCTTGAGCGGAACCGCGGGCAAAGTTCCGGCCTCTACCAGTTTTTCCAGCGCCAGGCCTAAAGCGACGAACGCGCCTGTGATCGAGGCGGTGCGGGTGCCTCCATCGGCTTGAATGACGTCGCAATCGATCCAGATGGTGCGCTCGCCGAGTTTCGCGAGATCAACCACCGCGCGCAGCGATCTGCCGATCAGTCGCTGAATTTCGTGGGTGCGTCCGCTCTGACGTCCCTTGGAGACCTCGCGGGGCGTGCGTGTCAGGGTGGAGCGGGGAAGCATGCTGTATTCGCTCGAAATCCATCCCTTGCCGGAGTTGCGCATGAATTGCGGGACCGCCTCTTCGATTGACGCCGTGCAAATGACCCGCGTGTGGCCCACTTCAATCAGTGCCGAACCTTCCGCTGTGGTGATGAATTCGGGAGTGATGGTAACGGGGCGAAGTTGGTCGGGAGAACGGTTGTCCGAGCGATAGAACATGACTGGCGATTGTAACTGATCGGGCACATGTGCCTTGGGGAACCAGCCGATAGCTGAACGACCGGCTGAAAAGTTGGGAGCTCCTACGGACAACCCTTGCCATCGGTTCTCCTTCTGAGCATAATACGCGGCAAGTATTGCGGTGATCCCAGGGAAACTCTGATCGCGGGAGGTTCTCGTGCTGAGATCGACTCTGCATTTTTCCAACCGGCCCGTTGTCGCAGCCGCACTTTTCTTCTTCTGGTTGGTTCCACTGGCAGCGGCCCAGCTCAACTGGGAAGGACAAACCGGTGGCCTTATTACTCCCTTCGCATACACCAGTTCGTCCTCGATGGGGGTGGGGCGCCCACAGTTAGCACTGCATTATCTGAACGGCGGACCGGTCCTGGGGAATGACTTTCAGGTCTCGATCACCGCTGGCTTTCTGAAAATTGCCGAAGGCGGATTTACACGGACCTTCAACATTCTGGGGAACGACGAACTGGCTCCGCTGTTCGCCAATGGGTTCAATGCGGCGCACATTAAGTTCCGCGTGATGCCGGAAAACGCATGGCACAGTTCGTTCGTTCCGGCACTGGCGGCGGGAGCGATCGTGCGGACTCAAGTTCGCCGCGTCACGGAAGTGACAGAGCGCGAGAATACGACTGCCACGGATTTTTTTCTGGTGGGCACGAAGACCATCGCGAACATACGGGTGCCGATCGTGTTCAACCTGGGTGTGAAGCTGACGAACGCCTCCATGTTTGGTATCGCGGCAAATGCGCCGGGATGGGAAGTCAAGCCTTTCGGGGGTCTCTTTGTCGCTCTCAAGGCACCGATGCACAGTCGATTGACTCTAGGCGCAGAATTCGCGCGCCAGCCGCGACAACTGAAAGAGGTTCCTGGGACTGTGGTTCCTACCACGCTCAGCTACATGATCCGTTGGCGGCCCGGGAGCGATGTCCCGCTGACACTCGAACTCGGGTTGGTGCAACTGGGAAACAACCTGGGTGCGGGCTTTGATGTGGAAGCCAGGCACCAGCTCATGGTCGGAGCCAGCTACCACTTCTAATAAGCTGACAATCTCCCTGCCAGGATTTGGCCCACAACAAGTTTCCACATCTTCGAGAATGCGGCAACGCCCATCCTGTTTTGACAATAGATATATCTATAGATATACTCAAAGATAGATCGAATGAATGGATCGAAAGGTCCTTAGGAGGATGTGAGTATGTACGGTAGATGTGGAAGTTGGTGGCGCGGTGGAATGGGAGCTCCGTTTATGGCGGGAGCTTTTCCCTGGGGCCGTGGCGGGCGGTGGGGCAGATTCTTCGGGCCGGGCGAAATCCGGCTTGCTCTGTTATCGATGCTCGAGAGCGGCCCCAAGCACGGTTACGAGTTGATGAAAGAGTTGGAGACAAAATCTGGCGGCATTTACAAAGCGAGCGCTGGAGCGATCTATCCAGCGTTGCAGCAGCTGGAAGATGAAGGAATGGTGATGTCCGATGCGGCAGCAGGCAAGCGCACGTATTCGCTAACCAACCAGGGTCGAGCCGAACTGCAGAAACAGGCAGAGACTGTGAAGCGAATCTGGCAGCGTGCAGAGCAGGCGGGGGATTGGGCGCCGTGGATGGGGATGGAAGGCGCCGAAGTGATGCGTCCCGCGGCCGATGTGATGAAGACGGCGCTCAAGGCCGCGACTCGTGGGTCGCATGACTCGGCAAAGGTCGCGAAGATCCGCGAAATTCTCGAGCGAACGAAGCAAGAGATCGAAGCTTTGGAGAAGTCGTAAGGTGAGCACGGCTTGTGTAGCCCCGGACGCCTTCGTCCGGCGGTTGCGCGAAGCGCGCAATGACGGCTGCTGCATGCGGGAAGAGCGCTGGTACGACCGCCAGCGATGACACGCGTCGCTTTGCTCCGCGGGGCGGACGAGGCGTCCGCCCCTACACAAGCGCTACTGACCACTCTGCAGTTGCGTTGCTAGCTGATTGACTGCCGCTACGTCGTAATAAGAGGAGAGGTCTGCGTGGCCCGCTAGCGTGTCGCGTTCTTTCCCATCCACGAGGATCTTCACCTTGAGCAGATTCGGCGTATTCACTGAGACCGTCTGAATCAAAGATGCCACAGTCAATTGCTCGACCAGCACGCCGGAGCGGTGGGTATCGGCGAAGGCGGAATTCAGATCGATGACGGCGACGCCGGGATCGACCAGATAGACGCTGCGAATCTCGGCGCCTGCGCCTAGATGGTGGGGCGAATTCTTATCTAGATAAATCGACAGCAATGCTCGTAACAGCTCTTCGGCACGCTGTTGGCGGCCGGAGGGCATGGGGATCTGTGCCGACTCTCCGCGCAAAGTACCGTCGTCGTCGCGAGCGATGAATAGAACGACTCTCTCACTAGGTCCGGAGACAGGCGGAGCGAGCGGACGAGTATCGACCGCTGCAGCGGGAAGTGGAGCAGCGACACTCTTCCGCATATGCCACGCGTAAAGACTGAGACCGAGGGCTGCCGCCAGAAGGATAGCGAAGCCGATGATGAGATGGCGCGGGATCATAGCCTCCACCTCATGGGGCGTTTCCTAACTGGTCGCGGACAGCGGCGATTGCTGTGGCGACCGCGCCGGTGACGAGTTGCTGGTAATCGGGGGCAGTCAATTGAGAAAGGTCGGAGCCTTGTGGTGCGACCTCGATCGCGAGGGCTGGTCCGGTCAGGTTGTTCAAGGGCCTGAGCGCAGCGGACAGCGTGCGGACGGGAAGTTGACGCTTCTGCAATTCACTCGCTACCGCCGACGCGGTGCTCTGGCTCAGGGGCAGGGTGGGATGTTGGGCCGTGGTCCACGAGCGGAAGGGGCCGCGGTCGTCTTCTCCATAAGGAAGCAGCGCAGTGTAGACGCGCACACCGTGGCCGGTGGAGGTGGCGTGTACTGCGATGTAGATAGCGGCGTGGTCGGCGTTGGCGAAGACCGCACGCTGATCGACCGAGAGGTTCGCGTCGGAGTCGCGCAGGACCAGGGTCGAGATGCCGCGGCTTTCCAGTTCCTGCCTCAGGCTGCGCGCCAGCGCGACGGTCACATCCTTTTCAGCTAGCGTGGTGCTTAGAGTTTCCCCGTGGTCGTCCCCACCATGGCTCGCGTCGACGACCGCAAAATAGCGGCGGGGTGCAGGTGCGGCAGGAGGAGGAGCTGCAGGTGCGGGCGGTGGCGTGGGCGGAGGATTGGTTGCCGCGGCGGGTGCCGCGGTCGGCGCGGGCGTCGAGGTGGGCGAGATGACCAGGGTACGTCCTTCATTCGCGAACAATGCGATCACAGGAACGGAGGCGTTCACAATGACCACAGCCGCCCCGTTGCTTTCGACGTATGTGGCGGAAGAGATCACCTTGCTGCCGAAGGTCAGCGTGGGTGACGCCGGGCCGACGAGGGGCTCGCGGGAGAACGTCATTCGCAGCACCCCAGCATCGGTCGCAATGGTCGGGTTCACAGGCGCCGTGAAATGGAAGACGAGTTTCGGCGGATTGTCGCCCGACAAGGATGCAGTGAAGTGTGTCGCAACGCTTCCAATGAATAGCCGGTCGGAGACCTCGTGTAACGAAACCGGGCCACCGAGAATGCGAGGGAGCAAGGCGCTCAGTGAGCCGACTGGGACAAGGCCGCGCTTGTTCTCGATCAGAAATTTTCCACCGAGATCGGCATCACGGCCCTGTATACGCGCGCGAGCCTTGTTCACTTCGAACTCAGCTTGCACGTTGTTGTAGCGGAGGCGCCAGCGCGAATTGTCGGCCTTGGCGGTGACACGGCCGAGTGGCTCGAGCAATTCCAGCAGGCCAACGTAGTCGTGCCCTTCTCTTTGCACCAGGGGTACGGAGTAGTTGGCGGCTGTGGAGTAAACCGAAAGGTGCTTCTCAGGCGCTCCCGAGACAAGCAGTGTGCATAGAAACAGTAGCGATGATATGCGAAGCAGCGTGCGGAGGCGGAACCCCTCCGCGACAGCCGGCGAGGCGCCGTTGCTATCCTGCCTGCCGCTAGTCGAGGGCATAGACGGTGAGTCCGCTGAGCAACTTTGGGTAGAAATCGGTGGACTTCTGCGGCATCACCTCGCCCGCCAACGCAACCTCCCGCATTTTCTGAACGGGGCAGGGATTCATCAGAAAGGCGATGTCAGCCGCTTTGCCGTTTCCTTTTCCACGAACTGCGGCAATCGCCTCGGCTGCTTCGCGCACATACGACAGGTTCTGCTGATTGCGAATCGATTCCTCCGACAGTTTCAGTACACCTTCCAACAGGCACTTGTGTAACTGCACGACGTCGAGGGATTGCTGGCGCGGAGAAAGCCCGGAAAAGAGCCTGGCCGCGGCTGGTTTGAGGGAATGCAGCAGGAAAGCGCGGTCGGCGGTAACGCCGAGGAGCGCAGTTGCCGTGTGACCCCGGTCCTGCAGTAAGGCGGCTGCCTTCGCCGCATCGATTGCGGGATCAGCTTCTTCGACCTCGAAGAACTCGCGGCTCGCCTTTTGGAACTCGTCCGCCGAAAACGACGGAAGCGAGTGCCCGACCCGATGAGTAGGAAGGATCAGCAGTCCCGGATCGTTCAGGTTGACGAAGGTCATCATCACAAACTCATAGGGAGCATCCCTGTTGGTTGTGCTCGAAGCAGCCCGGCATTCGTCGCGGAAGTTCAGCGCGGTCTCATAGCGGTGATGTCCGTCGGCGATGACCAGCTTCTGATCGTGCATTTTCGACTGCACCGACGTGATGACGGCGGGATCGGAGATCTGCCAGACGCGATGCGCCACTCCGTACTCATCAGCCACGTCGACCGTCGGACGGTTGGAGGTGACAAGGAGGGAATCGATCTCTCCGGAATCTTCGTAGAGGAGGAAGAGCTGCTCGTAATGCGCGCGAGTCGCTCGCAGTAAGTCGAGGCGATCAGCTTTTGGCTTGGCGAGAGTCTGCTCGTGACGGAATACTACTTTGGCGGAGTAATCCTCGACCCGGCCCAAGGCGATGAATCCCCGGCGCTCGAAGCTCTTGCCCGATGGAGCGGTAAAGGTCTGCGAATAGGCGTAGATGGAGGGAGCGGAATCCTGCTGCCAGATTCCCTGCTCGCGCCATTGCCGGCTAAGAGATGCCGCCCGGGTGTATACGTTGTCCGTCGTATGGTCACCGGGTTGGGAGCGACCCAGAATAATACGGACGAGATTAAACGGGCTGGCAGCGTAGTACCGCCCCTGCATAGGCTGGGTAATTTTGTCATAGGGTTGGGTAACCACCTGCGCGGCGGTGACCTTCTGCTGGTTGTAGCGAAGCGCACGAAATGGACGGATGTCAGCCATAGGAAACCTTTGATTGTAACAAGTTACACGTAGAGGCCGGGAACGCCCGCCAGACGCGCGTTTTGCGCCGGATCGAACTGGTTTAACGGATTCGGTGTTATGTCTCCGAAATTTGACAAAAACTCTGCGACACCCGCCCCAAGCTGTGCTAACATCCGCCGAATAGAGGTATCTATGGCCCGCCTGGATGGACGGCGTTGGTCACCTCGCCCTGAGGCCCGAGTTCGACGCGGTATTACGGTTCCCGTTTGGGGTTCGTCCAGAGCCGTGTGCCAGAAAAACCAAATCACTCCAAGTCTTGTGCGTGGCGTGTTCCTGGCGCTTGCGGTTTTTGTGTGCATGAGTCTTGCCGCGTTTGCTCAGACCGACGTCAACGACGTGCACGTTCAGGCACACGAAGTTGAGAAGCCGAAAGCGCCACCTAAAGAGAACGTCGTCACGACTAAAGATGGTTTAACCACGCGCGTGCGTCCGCTGAAAGTGGACGTAGACCTGGTGCTCGTGCCGGTAACCATTACGGATCCCATGAACCGATTGGTGACGGGTCTGGAAAAAGAAAACTTCCAGCTTTTCGAGGGCAGCTCGGCGCAAGAGATTCGTACTTTTTCCAGTGAAGACGCGCCGGTTTCCCTTGGGGTAATCTTCGATTCCAGCGGCAGCATGAGCAGCAAGATGGACCGCGCCAAGGAAGCGGTAGTGGAGTTCTTCAAGACCGCCAATCCGCAGGATGAGTTTTTTATGATCACCTTCTCCGACGAACCGGAGACGGTGAGCGAATTCACCAATTCCGTGGACGAGATCCAGAACAAGCTGATTTTCGCAATTCCGAAACACCGCACGGCGCTGCTGGACGCCATTTACATGGGCGTCAGCAAGATGCGGCAGGCCAAGTACGCAAAGAAAGCCCTGCTGATTATCTCCGATGGCGGCGACAATCATAGCCGCTACACGGAAAACGAGATCAAGTCGGTGGTCAAAGAAGCCGACGTAATGATTTATGCAATCGGCATTTATGATCGGTACGCGTCTGCCCTGGAGGAGCGTCTCGGTCCGCAATTGCTGAGCGAGATTACCGAACTCACCGGGGGCCGGGCCTTCACGATCGACAATCCCAACGACCTGGCGGATGTGGCCACAAAAATCGGCGTCGAGTTGCGCAACCAGTATGTACTTGGGTACCGTCCAACGAAAGTGGTGCGCGACGGCAAATGGCGTAAGATAAAGGTGAAACTGCTGCCACCGAAAGGACTGCCGCCTCTACGGGTCTATGCCAGGACGGGATATTACGCGCCAGTGGAATAGGACTTCGAAGGTTCTGCTGCTTCTCGCGTTAGTCCTCTGCGTCGGACGCATAACGTGTGTGTCGGGTAGGGCACAGGAACCCGCAAAGCAGGACCAAAGCAAGCCTTCCAGCAGCGAACCATCCTCGACCGAATCGCAAGAGAATCAGAACAGCCCGGACAACAGTCAGGGTGTCTTTGTCTTCCGCAAAGACGTCGACGAAGTGATGCTGCATGCGACTGTCGTTGACGACAAGCAGCACATCATCACCAATCTCGACCGCACCGCCTTCACTGTGTTTGAAGACGGCAAAACCCAGAGCATCATTTCGTTTCATCACGTGGACATTCCCGTCGCGATGGGTATTGTCATCGACAACTCCGGGTCGATGCGCGAGAAGCGGAGCAAAGTGAATCAGGCAGCCCTGAACCTGGTGCGCTCCAGCAATCCGCGGGATGAAGTTTTCATCGTGAATTTCAACGATGAGCAGTATCTCGATCAGGACTTCACCCACGACCTGCTGAAGTTGAAGGAGGCGCTGGAGAAGATCGACGCTCGCGGAGGCACCGCGCTATACGACGCGGTTGTGGCTTCGGGTGATCATCTCAAGCAGAACGCTCGCCTGGAAAAGAAAGTGATCTTTCTAGTCACGGACGGAGAGGACAACGCCAGCAGCGAGACCCTGGAACAGGCGGTCAAGCAGTTACAACTGGAGGGCGGACCCTCGGTCTACGCGATTGGAATCCTCGGCGACGAGGACCACCCTAAGCGCGCCAAGAAGGCGCTACAGATCATTGCCGAGCGAACCGGCGGGATCGCGTTCTTCCCTAAAACGTTGGATGAAGTCGATAGCATCAGCCGCACCATCGCGAACGATATCCGGAACCAATATGCGATCGGTTACAAGCCGCTCAGTCCCAAGAAGGCTGGAGAGTTTCGCCAGATCCGAGTAGAAGCCAAGGCTAAGGGCCACAGCAAACTGGTGGTTCGCACCAAGACCGGATACTATGCCGGCGCCGAGGCCGCTTCCAGTTCCTCAAAATAACCGCTAGGGCCCGGGCTGCTCCAGCAGTTGTGCCGCCGAATCGATGAGTGCCGATTCCTGTTCCAGCGCTTTCGCCACGCGTTCGATCTCCTGCTCGGCCTCGGAATATCTCTTCTCTTCAATGCCTTCGCGCACGCCCGGCATCGTCTTCACTCCGTATCCGCTGTAGACGCCGGGAGCGTAGAGCAGATGCTTATACCAGGGACGCCGCGGAAGGCCGTCTTCATTCGTCAGTTTCCGTTCACTGTTGATTAGCTTCGCATTGAGCGCCCGCAGGGTTTCCGCCTGGACCTCACTCAATCCCGACTGCCTTTGCGACAGCGCCTTCTGATAACGCTTGGCACTACGTGTCAATGTTTCCACCACATTCTCCATGGGAGCGAAGTTCAGATGCGGCGGGACTTCCTCTTTAGGCGGCGCGACCGTGGGCCGACGCGGATCAAACGTGGCTTTGAACACTCCTTCGTCAAGTTCCTGATTGCGCTCACGAATCTCGTCCTGCTTGTCGGCCAGGAGCTTCTCTAAGTCTTTTGTGTACTTCTGCACTGTGTCGGCGAAATCAACAAAGTCGTAGGGCAGGACTTCCGCGTCGGCTAACCGCATCACCGAAGTTCCGATGGTCTGTGAAAGGGCTCGCCCGTAGACGAAATCAGTGTCGGAGAAGTGCGTATACCAGTAGAAGTCGTCGTAGACCGAATGGTAGATGCCTTGTTCGTCCTCGCCGCCATAGCCGAGATTGAGGCTGGCGATGCCGAGATAATCGAGGAATCCAGTGAAGTCTGTGCCTGAGCCAAGCGCATCGATGCGCAGATCGGCCCTCTGGCGCAACTCCTTGCGATCATCGGGCTTTGCATTCGCGATCTGGGAAAGATGCTGGCGCTGCCACACCGTCATCTTAGTTTCAGGATCGTCGATATCGCGCGCGACGCCGTTGATGAACTGTTCGAGGCTGTGCGATCCAGCCATTTCGAAAAGTCCGCGATCGTTGCCGTCGGTGTTGATGTAGACGGCGGCGTGCTGGCGCAACTCGTCGGCATGGGCCTCGACCCATTCCGTGGATCCCAGCAGCATCGGCTCTTCCCCGTCCCACGCGGCGTAGATGATCGTGCGCCGTGGCTGCCATCCTTGCTTCAGCAGCAGGCTCAAGGCGCGAGCTTCTTCCAACAGCGGGCTGGTGCCGGAGACTGGATCTTCGGCGCCGTTCACCCAAGCATCATGATGGTTGCCGCGAATGATCCACTCATCCGGAGCAACGCTGCCGGGGATCTTTGCGATGATGTCGTTGACAGGTTTGATATCCCAGTTGAATTCCAACTTCAGATGGACTTTCGCCGGACCTGGGCCGACGTGATAGGGAATCGGGAGAGTTCCGCGCCACTCGTCGGGCGCCATGGGACCCTTCAGAGCGGCAAGCAAGGGCTGCGCGTCGCCGTAGGAGATCGGGAGTACAGGAATCTTCGACAGGCTCTTCGATTCTTTCAACGATAGGCGCTTGGCATCGGCGGTCGCGCCCACACCGGGAGTCAAGGGATCGCCCGGACTCGCGGAAGCAAAATCCATGACGCTGCCGCGCTGAACGCCATCCGCGTTGCGCATGGGCCCTTGGGGGAAGACGACATCGCGCGTGTAGCCATCATCCTGGGGCTCGGAATAGATCAGGCATCCCATGGCTCCGTGCTCGGCCGCGACCTTCGGCTTCACGCCACGCCAGGAGTGGTAGTACTTCGCGATCACAATCGCGCCCTTGACCGAGATGCCTAACCGATCGAGTTTCTCGTAGTCTTCGGGAAGTCCGTAGTTGACGAATACCAGCGGCGCCGTGACGTCGCCGTCAGGGGAGTACGCGTTGTAGGTAGGGAGTTGCTCCGATTTCTGGTTCGAAGTTGGATCCATGGCTACGGCGGGTTCTTCCAGCTTGGCCGTGTACCTGGTGGGCTCAACCATCTCGAGCACGCGCACCTTCGGAGTAGGGAAGAGCACGTTGAAGGTTTCGATGTGCGCGTCGAGTCCCCACTCCTTAAAACGGGCAAGGATCCATTCGGCGTTGTCTTTGTCGTATGCGGAGCCCACGTGATGCGGGTGGGCGCTCAGGCGGCGCATGTTTTCGCGCAGGTTGGCCGGGTCGGGAATGGCGCGGAACTTGGATTCCCATTCGCGCTCGGCTTGACTGGATCTCGGAGAGTAGCCGACGAGGGTCGATTCATCGGCAGCGAACGCGAAAGAAGGAAGAATCAGTACAAGAACCAACAACACGGCGGCGCAGCGTCGCATGCAGTTCCTTTCATTAAGGGATTGGGCGCTAATTATAGACGGACTGCCAAACCTTCCGTTTGCGCGACCAGCATGAGTAACCGGGGTTACCCCGATTGACGATTCTGACCTCTGCCCCGTACCCTGTAAGGTGAGTTCGAAAAGCTCAGAAATGTCCCGCCTGCGCGTCGCCGACGACATCACTCAACTGGTCGGCGAAACCCCCATGCTGCAACTCAAACACCTGGTCCCTTCCGGATCGGCGGATGTCTTCGCCAAACTGGAGTACCTGAATCCGGGCGGCAGCGTGAAAGATCGAGCAGCGATTGGGATCATTCTCCGCGCCGAGCAGGAGGGGAGACTCGCGCCGGGAGCCACCATTGTCGAGGCTACGGCAGGCAATACCGGCATCGGACTGGCGCTGATTGGAGTGAATCGCGGATACCGGGTGAAGCTCTTTGTGCCCGAGAAATTCTCAGAGGAGAAAGTCATGATCATGCGTGCCCTCGGGGCGGAGGTCTTCCGAACTCCGGACGCCGAGGGCATGCAGGGAGCCATCAACGCGGCAAAGGAACTCGTGGCTGGAGATCGTTCGGCATTCATGGCGGGGCAGTTCGAGAATCTGGCGAATCCCGATTACCATTACGAAACAACTGCGCAAGAAATTTTCGAGCAGATGAACGGGAAGGTCGACGGAGTTGTTATCGGTTGCGGAACCTGTGGCACGTTTTCGGGGGTTGCCCGCTTCGTTAAGGAGAAATCTCCGCGAGCGTTTGCGGTTGCCGTCGAAACGCAAGGATCGATTCTCGGCGGCGGGAAGCCTGGTCCGCACAAAGTAGAAGGTATCGGTTCCAGCTTCATCCCGAAGACATTCGATCCCTCAGTTTGCGACGAAGTGATGATGGTAACGGATGAAGACGCGTTCGGAATGGTGAAGACGCTGGCAGCCCGGGAAGGCGTGCTGGCAGGGTCGAGCGGAGGCGCGGCCGTTTTTGCCTCGCTCAAGGTGGCGGAGAGGCTGGGGGCAGGGAAGCGGGTGGTGACGATCATTCCGGATTCGGCGGAACGGTATTTGTCGAAAAAGATATTCGAAGGTGGCATCTAGGCGGCGGACCTCGCGGCCTTCATCCCCATGAAAAAGACGAAAGAGCTTGGCTTTGCGACGCGCGCAATTCACTCGGGGCAGGAACCGGACCCATTGACGGGTGCGGTAACGGTCCCGATCTATCCAACATCCACCTACGTGCAGCAAGGGATTGGGGAGCACAAAGGATACGAGTACTCGCGGGTATCGAATCCGACGCGAACGCGCCTGGAGCAGAACCTGGCTGCACTCGAGGGCGGAGTCGCAGCCCGCGTCTTTGCGAGCGGCATGGCGGCGATCAATGCGATCGTCAGCATGCTGAAGTCAGGCGATCACGTTGTCTGCGGCAACGACCTCTATGGAGGAACTCCGCGGCTGTTTAACCAAGTGATGTCCGGCTTCGGGCTGGAGTTCACTTACGTCGACACGTCCGATGCGAAGAACGTGGAGCGCGCCATCCGAAAGAGCACGCGCATGGTGTATGTGGAGACGCCGACGAATCCGCTGATGCGGTTGAGTGATCTGGCAGAGATCAGCGCGATCTGCCGGCGCAAGAAGCTGCGGCTCGTGGTCGACAACACCTTCATGTCTCCCTATTTTCAGCAGCCGCTGGAATTAGGTGCGGACCTGGTGGTGCATTCGACCACCAAATTCCTCAACGGGCACAGCGACGGGTTGGGGGGAGTCGTGGTCTGCGCACAGCAGGAGCACGCAGACAAGCTTGCCTTCCTGCAAAAGGCCGCGGGAGCGATTCTCTCGCCGTTTGAGTGTTGGCTGATTTTGCGTGGCGTGAAAACGCTAGCCGCGCGCATGGAGATACACGACCGCAGCGGGCGGATCGTCGCCGATTTCCTCTCCCGGCACAGGAAGGTGAAAGGGGTCTTCTATCCGGGACTGGTGGATCATCCGCAGCATACTTTGGCCAAGCGCCAGATGAGCGGCTTCGGATCGATGATCACCTTTGAGACTGGGTCGCTGAAGAATGCGAACAAAATGCTCAAGCAGGTTCGAGTCTGCTCGCTCGCCGAATCGCTAGGGGGAGTCGAAACGCTGATCTCACATCCGGCGACCATGACCCATGCGGCGCTGGGTGAGAAGGGGCGCAAGGCGATCGGGATTACCGACGGGCTGGTAAGGATCTCGGTGGGGATCGAGAATGTGAATGACATTCTCGAAGATTTAGACCAGGCGCTGGCCGCGATCTAGCGCACTCTGCCCGCAGCGTTCACTTCACCGAGTCATCAATCCATTGCAGGTACGAAGTGCTGCCGTCGTCGACGGGTAACGAAATGCACTCCGGCAGCTCATAGGAGTGAAGTCCGCGGATCGCATCGCGGACCTCGGCGAAGTTCTTCGCAGTCGTCTTCACCATAAGCAACCATTCTCCGGCCGACTCAACCTTGTTCTGCCAACGGTAAATCGACTTGATCTCGGGAACTATGTTCACGCACGCCGCCAGCAGGTTTTCGACGAGGTATTGGGCAATCCTGTTTGCTTCTTCTTCTGAACCGCAGGTGGTGAGGACGATTCGCTTGTCAGTCATATAAAATCAGCCGTCAGAACATGGCTACCAGCTTCTAGCTCCTGGCTCCTAGCTAAAGCTCGATTGGCCAGCAGCCAGAAGCTTCGGGGCGGAGATCAACATGCTAACGCAAATCAAGTTTGGCACATCGGGATGGCGGGCGGTGATGGCTGAGGAGTTTACCTTTGCCAACGTGCAGCGCGCGGTGGGAGGGATTGCCCGGTATGTGGCTTCGCAGAAGCGCAAAGGCGCGCGCGTGATTGTGGGGCGTGATCCGCGATTCCTGGGCGAGAGCTTCTGCGCGATGGCGGCGGACCTTCTCGCTTTTCAGGGGATCACGCCGCTGATCGTAGCCGATCCCGCGCCGACTCCGGCCTTTGCTCATGCCGTGGTCGCCAACCAGGCCGATGGCGTCATCAACTTCACCGCTTCGCATAATCCTCCGGAATACAACGGCATCAAGTTCTCGACGCCCGATGGGTGTCCCGCGCTGCCCGAAGTAACTCGGCAGATCGAGACGTATATCACGACCGGAGACACATCCGCGACCTCCTCAGATATTATGATTCCTCGTCCCGTGGCGAAGGACACGCTGAATCCCAAGCCCGCATATCTGAAGCGCCTGGGCGAAGCCGTGGATCTCGATGTCATCAAGAAAGCTGGATTGAAGGTTGCCTTCGATCCCATGTGGGGAGCGGCGCGCGGCTACTCCGATGAACTCCTACGCGGCGTTGGAGTTCAGGTCGCGACCGTGCATGACTACCGGGACGTGCTTTTCGGCGGACATGCGCCGGAACCGGACGATCATTTGCTCGAAGATCTGCGCAAGAAGATGCGCGAGACCGGAGCGCAGATCGGGATCGCAACCGACGGAGACGCCGATCGCTTCGGGATCGTGGACGCCGATGGGACCTTCCTGCAACCGAACTATGTGATCGCCATACTCTTCGACTACCTGGTCGAGAGCCGTGGCTGGAAAAACGGCGTGGCGAAATCGGTGGCGACAACGAATCTCATCAACGCGCTGGCGAAGGCTCATGGCGTGGAACTATACGAGACTCCCGTGGGGTTCAAATACATCGGCGAACTGATCATGCAGGACAAGATTGCGATCGGCGGGGAGGAGAGCGCGGGACTGTCGATCCGCCATCACGTGCCCGAGAAAGACGGAGTTCTTGCCGGCCTGCTTTGCTGCGAGGCCGTGGCGCGAAGAGGGAAATCCCTGGGAGAACAACTGCAGGCAATCAGTATCAAAGTAGGTTCCTTCTACCCAAAGCGGGAGAATTTTCGATTGACGCCCGAGGTCAAAGCAAAGTTCACTGAAAAGTTGAGGTCTGATCCACGCGAATTCTGCGGGCATCCGGTAAGCGAGGTCGTCCGCACCGACGGATTGAAACTCGTCTTCAACGACGGATCGTGGGTGTGCTACCGCTTGTCAGGAACCGAGCCCGTGGTCCGCGCTTACACCGAAGCTCGCAGCGAACAGGGTCTGGAGAAACTGAGCACCGCAGCCAAGAGCTGGATTTTCGAATAACGCCATCGTGAAGCCGTTTCCTAAAATCGCGAAGTGTCCCAGTGCCGAGGATGGTTGGCGGGCCATGGTCGAACGGGCGCCGCAGGCCGAGGCTCTGGCCGCGACATGGATCGTCCGGGTTCGTCCATTTGCTCTGCAGATTTATGCACTACGCCGGCGGATCGCAACCGGCGCGGTGGCTCTGCTTGCCGGATGGTTGTTTGTCCACGTCATGTTTGCCGCGAATGGCATGGTGGTTTACCGGCAGAAACGCGCAGAGTATCAGGAACTCCACAAACGCATCGGGCAGGTGCAGCAGGAGAACGAGCGCTACACGCAGCAGATACAGGGACTGAAAAGCAATCAGACTGCAATCGAAAAAGAGGCGCGCGAACAGTTGGGATACGCCAAACCAGGAGAATACGTCTACGTACCCCCGGCCGCTAAGCCGACCCCTCCTGCGAATCACTCTGCCAAGAAGTAGTCCTCCCGGCCATTTCTGGCATGCACCTTCGGAGTATCGCTTTGCCGCCGTCTGCTGACACATGCGGCGTTTCCCTGTGGTATATTTCCTCAGTTTCACTTCAACGACCAAAGAAGGGATCTGCCGTTCAAAGACGACGGCGTGATCGCCTGGTGTTCAAATCTCTTGCGGTGTGGGGCCGCAATCTGAACTGCAAAAAGGAGAACAAAGGGTCATGAGAAAAGTGCTGCTGATTTGTCTTGCCGTTTGTTTCGTGCTCGCTTTGTCGGCGCTGGCTTTCGATGACATGGGTAAGAGTTCAACCGTCAACGGATGGGTGACTGACGCCAAGTGCGGAGCCAAGGGCGCCAACGCCGGTGGTGAGGCCTGCACCAAGAAATGCCTCGCTGGCGGAGAAAAAATGGTCGTCGTCACCGATAGCGATCAGAAGGTTCTGACGGTCGAGAACCCGGATGCGCTGAAGGGACACGAAGGGCATCACGTCGCGGTCACCGGGACGATGGGGAAGGACTCCATCAAGGTGGCAAGCGTGAAGATGATGTAAGTGAATCTGCGGATTTCGAGGGGCGGCTTGCGAGCCGCCCTTTTCTTGGTGTAGGAGCGGACGTCCTCGTCGGCCCCGCGGAGCCAAGCGACGCGTGTCACCGCTGTCGTCAATCCACAGGCTTTGCAGCAATTGGCAGCCGTCATTGCGCGCAATCCCGGACGAAGGCGTCCGGGGCTACACCCAGCCGGCGTCGATCACGAAGCTCTGATTTGTTATGGCGAGGCTTTCATCGGAAGCCAGAAAGAGAGCGAGTTTCGCAACTTCCTCCGGTTGAATGTCCCTCTTGATCGCCTGCCGGCTCAGAATTTCCTTCTTGTACTCTTCCGTAAACCAGAGACGACGTTGCTTCTCGGTGGAGATGGCTCCCGGCATCACACAGTTCACACGGACGCCGTCCATTCCGACCTCGTGAGCGAGCGCGCGTGTCATGCCGACGATCGCGGCCTTCGCTGTTACGTACACCGGGATCCCCATAGAAGGAATCACCCAGCCAATCGAACTCATGTTGATAATGGATCCGCGCTTCGCCCGCCGCATGCCGGGAAGAACGGCCTGCGCCATGAAGAACTGGTGCTTCAGGTTGACCTGCATGCACCAATCCCAAAATTCCGAGGTCACCTCTTCGATCTTGTGACGCTTATCGTTCCCGGCGTTATTGACGAGTACGTCGATCGTGGGGCGGGCGCTGAGTATTTTCTCCATCACCGACTGGAGTTCTGAAGTATTCGTGAGGTCACAGTGGAAGTATTCGGGCGGAATACAGCCGGGTTGACGGAGTCTCCGCAGCAGAGAATTGGCGGAGTCATCCTGAATGTCGAGAAAAAGAACGCGGGATCCCTGAAGAACAAATGCCTCGACGATGGCCTCGCCGATTCCGCTGGCTCCTCCGGTGACAAGAACAACCTTCCCTCTGAGGCTGCTGTACACAGCGGAGGGTGAGGGTCGTTCCATTTGCGTCGACTATTTTACGACGCCTTCCAGTGGGGAACTGGCTGTGGCATAGAGCTTCTTCGGCATGCGCCCGGCGAGGTACGCCTGCCTTCCCGCGATGACCGCATGCTTCATGGCTTCGGCCATCAGCACAGGGTCTTGCGCGTTGGCGATGCCGGTGTTCATCAGTACGGCGTCTGCGCCTAACTCCATGGCAATGGTCGCGTCGGAAGCAGTTCCCACGCCCGCATCGACGATCAGCGGCACGCCGCTGATCATCTCGCGCAGGATGCGAATGTGCGCGACGTTCTGAATGCCCATGCCGCTGCCGATGGGCGCACCGAGCGGCATGATCGTGGCTGCGCCGGCATCGATCAAACGCTTAGCGAACACGATGTCATCTGATGTGTACGGCAGAACCGTGAAGCCTTCCTTCACCAGCACGCGCGTGGCTTCGAGTGTGGCCTGCACGTCGGGATAGAGCGTGGCCTGATCTCCGATGACCTCGAGCTTAACCCAGTCGGAAAGCCCGACTTCGCGTCCCAGTCGCGCGGCACGAATGGCCTCGTCGGCCGTGTAGCATCCGGCGGTATTGGGAAGCAGGAAGTATTTCTTCGGATCGATGTAGTCGAGTAGCGATTCCTTGCTGCGGTCGAGGTTCACACGGCGAACCGCGACCGTGACCATCTCAGCGCCGCTGGCCTCGAGCGCACGCGCAGTTTCCTGGAAGGATTTATATTTTCCCGTGCCAACAATGAGACGGGAGCGGAAGGAACGTCCGGCAATGATCAATGAATCCGACATGAAGTCATTGTAATGAAAGCGTGGTCCCCAAGCACGCGAACCCCAAAGTGGAGTACGACGGCAGGCTGGGAAATAAGTCGATTTACGTGCTAATTTATTGCGCTATGTGGAAGCCGAGAGTAGTTCTAGCGATTGCTGTGGTTGGGTGTTTTGCTGCAACGCAGGCTGAGAATCCATCTACCATGGGGCGCAGACAGCGCGCCCTAAAAGAGTTCCACGACGGTGTGCTGTTGTTACACGCCAGTTCCATGCTCGACCTCACGAGCGATGGGTTCCGCCAGGATCCTTTCTTCTATTACTTTACTGGCCTGGAGAATACCGTGGGAGCTCTTCTCGCGATCGATGGAAATAGAGGAGAGAGTTGGCTCTTCCTTCCCTCGAACCCGCCGTATCAGAAGAGCGGCTTGCAGCCGGAAGTTCAGCCGGGCGTGGAGGCCGCGAAACGAATGGGGCTGGAACATGTTGTCGATTGGTCTGAACTCGAATCCTTCCTGG
Organism: uncultured Acidobacteriota bacterium; assembly: GCA_963836945.1. Classification (GTDB taxonomy): domain Bacteria; phylum Acidobacteriota; class Terriglobia; order Terriglobales; family Acidobacteriaceae; genus Sulfotelmatobacter. The sequence continues at coordinate 352,865 of CAWILL010000004.1, read as the reverse complement.
CAACGCGGGCTGGGACGTCAAAGTATTTGTATTATGCCGAGGATGTTCCCAAGTTCGCGGATTTGCCTTCGAAGTTGCTCAGTACAAAGTCGCCCGCCGCTCCAAGTTGGCTGCAAATCATCCTGCAAAGATGGCCGGCGTTCCAGGCTAAAGAAGTGAGTTCACGAATTGAAAGCCTGATGGAAGTTCAAGATGCAGAAGAGATGGTCGCTTTGCGCATGGCTGCCAAGTCAACGGTCGCAGCCGTAATGGCCGGCATGCATGCAATTCGTCCCAATGCCTCGCAACGAAGTGTCGAGTCGGTGATCGCGAAAACGTGTTGGGACGAAGGCGCGGGCGGTGTCGCATTCTGGCCGTGGGCCATGGCGGGAGATAACGCGGTCTTCCCCCATCCGTTCTTTTCCATGACTCGTTACGACCATTTGAATCAGAACATGCGATCGGGGGACCTGGTTCGGCTCGATGTGGGTTGCGAATGGAACCACTACACCGGAGACTTGGGGAGGACGGTTCCGGTCTCGGGCCATTATGATGACGGCCAGCGCGAGACCTGGAGCATATTCGTTGCGGCCTATCAGGCGGGCGCACAAACACTGCGCGAAGGAGTCACGATCGATCAGGTGTTCGATGCCTGGCGGAAGGAACTCCTGCGTCATCGGGCCTCGGCGAAAACCGTGCTTGCCCAGCATGCCATCGACGCCTGGTCGGATCGCAAGAACATCCCTTTCTGGCAGGTGCACACGACCAACCTGGTGGCCGCGCTCCCGACCGAGCCGCTACGAGCGGGTACTACCATCAACTTTGAGCCGATCGCTGCGGTAGACGGTCAGGGATTTTTTCTGGAAGACATGTACGTCATCACTAACAATGGCGCGGAACTCCTAACCCCCAAAGTCCCCTATTCTGCAGAGGACATCGAAGCTGCAATGCGCTAGCCATGGTGAAGGAAACACGAGCCGAGCCGACGAGCGACGCTAGCCACAGGCGCCCCCGGTCCGCATCTCTTCTGCAGTTCCGATTTCGAGCTATTCGTTCTTGAACAGGTCGCTTAAATCTCGCGTGGCAGCATCTCCCGCGGCTCCTAACAGCGGCGTGACGGCGAAGATCTCCTCGACAGTCTTCAGCGTGGAGCTGTGGTCGTAATAGATGGTATTGCTATAAGGTTTTTTCCCTCCACCCTTGGCGAAGGGCGAGAGCAGGAACATACCGATCGGGCCGTCACTGTAGGCGCCGCTGTCTTCAGCTTCATCCCAAATAATGAAGAGCGCTCCGCCGGCTTTGTATTCCGCTGATTCTGTGATGAGAGGAACATTCCGTTTAAGCCAAGTGTCGCTGCGCAGAGTGTTGTCGGAAGGTTCGGTCTTGTCGCAGGGAGAGACACCCTCGTGCCCGTCGTGGCACAAGTTCGGGGTGATGAAGTTGAACATGGCGGAGGTCTGGTTCGCCAGATCGGTCGCCAGTTGGTAATACGGGCGGACGTGAGCAATACATTCCGCCGACCTCGGATTTAGTCCGTGGTTGACATCGCTGAAGTAGACAAACGCGAGGTGTTCAACGTCGAGATACGTAAAATCGAGGGGGCACACGTCGTAGACCGGGCTGCCGAAGTCGGGTTCGGCGTAGGCGCGCCAGGAAATTCCCGCTTCCTCGAGAAGTTTCACCAGGTGCTTGTGCGTAGTGAGTTGCGGCTGGCCGGGCTGGGTATCGGCTAGAACGCCAAAGTTCGTTCCGGCCTCCAACCACAAGTAGTTCGGCTGACTGGGATGGTTCCCTGGGGGATTGTAATACTGCTCGGTATGCGCTGAGGTCGCCAGCAGCTGGCCATTGATGTAGGGAGCGAGAGGGTTGCCCTTGATGTCGGGAGCGCCGAAGGTGGCGCCAGAATTGTTACCCGTCCAATTGTGGTTTTCCATCAAGATGATCCAGACGGTTTTCACTTTGCTCATCTGAGCCTGACTGATGACAGGCGTCGCGACAAGCAGCATTGCGCAAGCGCACAGCTTGAGGGCTTTTTGGAAATTCTTCATCGTGCTCCCCTTTTTCGGATGGCTGAAACTACGGGTAAGTATTTGTAGGAAAAGGTTATTGAGTGGAGATGAACGGAGGATTAATTGTTTTCCACCGTGTCAAAACGGTGTGCTTGCGACGCAGAATCTAGGGAAACGATTCGTCCCGCCAAGTTCTTTTTCATGAGTTCAAGGACGGGTTGTTCGGTGTCGGGGCGGCGGCACTCTCATCAGACGCTCGCCGTATCTGCCTGCGCGTACAGTTCGTCGATTTGCTTCTTGTAGCGCTCCTCGATGACGCGGCGGCGGAGTTTTAGCGTCGGGGTCAGGGCGCCGTTGTCGAGGGTAAATTCATCCGGTACCAGCATCACTCGTTTAAGCTTCTCGAACCGGGCCAAATTCTGGTTCTGTTCTTCGACGATGCCTGCATACAAGCTCTGCACTTTCGGATTCGCAACCAATTCAGCGCGGGAAGAGAACGCAATGCCATTTGCGCGCGCCCATTCTTCGAGGCGCAAGAAGTTGGGAGAAATCATCACTGCTGGGAATTTCCGGCGGTCGCCAAGGATCGCGGCGATTCCTACATACGGATTGAGCTTGAGCGCGTTCTCGATCGGTTGAGGAGCGATGAACTTTCCACCCGACGTTTTGATCAAGTCCTTCTTGCGGTCGGTAACGGAGAGATATCCGTCGGCGTCGATGTTCCCGATATCTCCGGTTTTGAACCATCCATCTTCGAGCGCAGCTCGCGTTTCTTCGGGGCGGTTCCAGTATCCCTTAAAGACGGATGGTCCGCGTACCAGGATTTCTCCATCGTCGGCGATGCGGACTTCGAGATTCGCAAGAGTCTTGCCCACTGTTCCGATGCGGTGGTTCACGGGCGTATTCACGGCGATGACTGGTGAAGTTTCGGTGAGCCCATAGCCTTCGTGGATACGAATGCCAACCGTGGCGTACCACTCGGCGAGTTCGCGGCCGAGCGGCGCGCCCCCGGAAATGAAGGTCTCAACTTTCCCGCCCATGCCAGCCCGTATTTTCGAGAACACAAGTTTGTAAGCCAGTCTCCAAGTGCGAGAAGTTGGGATCTTTCCCGCAAGAATGTCCGGCTTGTGTTCGCGCCCAACGGCTAGTGCCCAATCGTAGATGGTGCGTTTGGGGAAACCCTGTGCCTGGCGCTCGGCTTGGGCGTAAATTTTCTCGTAGACACGCGGCACCGCGACAAAAAGAGATGGTTTGACCTCGAGCAGCGCTTCGGGCAGGCGCTCGATGAAGGGGCAATACGCCAGCGTCACTCCGTGATACAGCATGGAGAAATCCACGTGCCGAGCGGTGATGTGGCAGAGGGGTAGAAACGAAATGCTCACCAGCCCGGGGCGCATGTTGAAACCCAGCAAGGAACACTGAATATTGGAGGCGATGTTGCCATGCGTCAGCATCGCGCCTTTCGAAGTACCCGTCGTGCCCGAGGTGTAAACGATCGTGGCCAGGTCATCGGGAGTAATCGCGCGGGCTTGCCCTTCGATCTCCGCGTCGAGATCTTCAGGGCCTTGCTGTGTGATGTCGCGCATCGTCGCACATCGGTCTGCGAAAGGAGCCAGGTCTCCAGTGAATTCGAGTTCGTCCATAACCACGACCTTTTCGATGTGGGTCTTGGACAGGATGGAAATGACCTTGTGCAACTGCTGGCCGGACGAGACGAAGATCACTCGGCAACCGGCATCGCCAAGTGCGAAGGCGGTCTGGTCCGCGGTGAGCGTTGTGTAAAGCGGGACGGTAACTGCTCCGATCAGCAGGCTGGAGACATCGGCGATCGGCCACTCGGGGCGATTTTCGCTGAGGATGGCGATGCGATCGCCCGGATGAATTCCCCAGGAGCGAAGAGCGGCGGCGGAGCGGGCAACTTTCTGAGCGAACTCACGGGAAGAAATGGGCAGCCATTTCCCAGCCTCGCGATAGAGCATGATTTGGTCGAGATTGCGTTCGACGGCGGCGAAGAAGATGTCGTTGAGAGTGGCGATGGTCATCGCGTCGTTCGGGGCCTGGCGAAAAATCGCGCGCCTGATCTGTGGGAACTGTACTGTTTTTGCGATGCTTTCGGCAATGTGAAACAGGCAAGCCAGCGTTACCCAAGTCGCTTCGTGGTAACCAGCGTGAGACAATGGTCCCCCGCGACAGAGGTCTGGGGCGCGGCGTTGTGGTCTGTTTACTCCAACCGTTCAGGCAGGTTAAGCTAAACGGGACTCCCGTGGGGGGAGTTCTACATGAAAAGAAGGCTATCAGGCCTGCTGGCAGGACTTCTGCTGGCGGGCGCGTTCGCAACCACGACCCCTGCATTCGCCCAAACCAAGAAGGAGGGTTCGAGCATGCCCAAAGTCGGCGACACCGCTCCTGATTTCGCGCTGAAGTATTCCGACGGCAAAGATTTGAAAGAGGTAAAACTCAGCGACTATCGGGGCAAAAAGAACGTCGTCCTGGCATTCTACGTTTTTGCTTTCACCGGTGGTTGAACGCAGCAAATGAAAAACTTCCAGCAGAATCTGCAAAAGCTGGAAGCAGCCGACACCCAGGTCCTGGGTGTGAGCATGGATAGCTGGTTCTCGAATAAAGCCTTCGCCGATCAAATCGGAGTTACCTTCCCGCTGCTCAGTGATTGGGGCGGCAAAATCACCCGCGAGTACGGAGTCTACAAGGACGAGTATCAGGCGCCGCGCCGCGTGAACTTCCTGATCGGGAAAGATGGAAAGATCATGGAAGAGCAAGTGGACAAGGACGCGATCGATCCCACGAAGATCGTCGATGCCTGTCAGCGGCCGAAGATGAAGGAGTGAGGCCTCCCGAGTCTGCGAATTCAGGGGCACACTCGATGAGGCATGTGCCCCTGGTTCATTCTAGCGACGCTCGTTTGCCGCCATCGACGGTTGCACAAAACTCAGTCCGACCGAAGGGCACACATCAGAAAACTCCGAGTAGTCGAACAGCTTTGCGTTTTTCGGCTTGAAGTTTTCCATCCAGTCAACGAGCTTGGCGATGGGCGGGGGAAATGGGGCCCCGTCGTCGCCGTTGAGCCATTGCAGCCGGCGCGGAGGCCCTGGGTCACTGCGTGGTCGCCCTGACGGGGTCGACTCCAATTTGAATGCAGGCGGAAACTCGATTCGCGAAATCTCTGCGGTGAAGTTCTCGGCATGATCCCGAATCATGCCTGGATTATTCGGCGGCAACGATCGCAATGCGGATCCTGCCAGCATCTTCTTCAACCGCAGCAGCTGATCGTCGTCCATTTTGCCTTTCAACCGGATCGGATCTGGCAGGGCATTGCTCAATGAGACGCTGCGGTAATTTCCATCCTGAGAGACAGAAATACAGATCTGTTGTTGAAAGGGTGAACGCTGGTAGGAGAGACGTACGAGAAGGTCAGGGTCTACCGAGTGGGATCGCTGTTGAGCCGAGACGCTGATGTTGCCAAGAAGAAAAGTGATCAGGAGCAACTTTGCAGCAAGCCGCATGGGGGGACCTCCGGAACGCCGCGGTTCACTGCCATGATAATACGATTGCTCGGACGGCCGCGGAATGTTGTGCGTGACTATCTGTAACCCGATGGCTTTTCATACCTTCAGCGACACTGGAAACTAAACGGTCCCTATCGGGTTTATAGGGAGGTGGGTAAGATCAACGTGTACGGATTTCGGTTCCGTCAAGGCGGAGATATGAAAACGCACAAGTTGTGGGCGTGGACGCTTCTGTTGGCCAGTTTTGCCTTTGCTTTGCAAATTTCCACCATTGCTCTAGCACAAGATGACGACCAGGATCAGGCACAGGATCCTCCGGGCCGCGTAGCGCGGCTGAATTATTCACAGGGTTCTGTATCGTTTCGTCCGGCGGGAGAAGATGATTGGGTTACGGCAGTTCCGAATCGTCCGATCGTGACCGGCGACGATCTGTGGGCGGACGAAAACTCTCGCGCTGAAGTCCATTTAGGTTCGTCGGCGATCCGACTGGGATCGCAGACGGGAATTACTTTTCTGACGCTAGACGACAACAATACGCAGATCCGGCTGGCGCAGGGATCGCTCATTTTACGCGTGCGCCACCTGGACGACGACGACAGTTTCGAGATCGACACTCCGAATATCGCCTTCACCCTGTTGCAGCCGGGCGAATACCGCCTTGACGTGAGCCAGGACGGAAGCCGGACAGAGGTCACGACCTGGCACGGCCGCGGACACGTTACCGGTGGAGGCTTCTCCTACAACGTTGTCGCGGGACAGACGGCGAGTTTTACGGGTGATCAGGATCATCTCGATTACGACCTGAACCAGGTTCCCGATCGAGATGATTTTGATAATTGGGCCTTTCAGCGAGACGATCGTGAAGACCGCGCCGATTCGGCGAATTATGTTTCCCGCGAGATGACCGGGTACGAAGACTTGGATGAATACGGCGATTGGAGCTATGTCGCGGGATATGGCCCGTGCTGGCATCCGCGCGCCGTGGTTGTGGGATGGGCTCCGTACCGCTTCGGACACTGGGTCTACGTGGGGCCGTGGGGCTGGACGTGGGTGGAAGACGAGCCTTGGGGATTTGCGCCGTTCCACTACGGACGATGGGCGTCAGTAGGCGGCGGATGGTTCTGGGTGCCAGGCCCGGTGGTGGTGCGTCCGGTATGGGCGCCGGCTCTGGTGGCGTTTGTCGGTGGCGGCCCGGGCTTCCACTTCTCGGCTGGCGTTGGCGTGGGATGGTTCCCCTTGGCACCGGGAGAAGTGTACGTGCCGGGGTATCGCGTCAGCCGCACGTATGTGAACAACGTGAACATCACCAACACGACGGTGAATGTCACCAGAGTCACGAATGTGTACAACACAGTGATCGTTAACAAGAGCACAACGATCAACAACATTACGTATGTGAACCAGCATGTCACGAATGGCGTAACGGTCGTGTCGCATGACGCCTTTGTGAACGCTCGTCCGGTAGCGCAGAACATCATGCGAGTCGAGCCGCGAGAAGTCGTGGCTGCTCCTGTGACGCGCGCAGTCGCTGCAGAGCCGGTACGGACGAGTGTGATCGGAGCGGGACGTCCGGTTGCTGTGAGACCGCCTGCGGCCGTGATCAGCCGCCCTGTGGTGGCGGTGCGAACACCGCCCCCGCCGGTGCGTCCCATTGACCAGCGGCAGGCGCAGGCTGGCGGACATCTGAACGAACAGACGCTGGTCCGGCCGGTGGCACCGGCGCGGCCAGCTCCGGTAAATCAGACGGCTCGACCGCAGCCAAACCAGGAAGGCTTTCGGCCGTTTGGGCAACCAAGCGCCGGGAACAGTGCCGACGAAAATAACCGGGTGAAGCCGACGCTCAAGCCCCAACCGCGGGTATATGAACAGCAGGGAACTCCCGTGGAAGAGAACCGAAATGTGCCGCAGCCGGAGAATCGGATGGCGCAGCCACAGCCGAGTCGTCCGGCGCAGCCGGACAATCGCGAGTTCCGTCCGCCGCAACCACCGGTTCCGCAGGAGACTCATCCGTTAGTTCGTCCAGCGCCTCCGGTGCAACAGCGCTCACCACAACAGGAACAACAGCAGGAGCAGAAGTTCAATCAGTGGCACGAACAGCGGCAGGCTGCGCCTCCGCCACAACCGAGGCCACAGCCATCGCGGCCAGAACCGAAGCCGGAGAAGCCACCGAAGAAGTGACGTTGACGCTTAGGGCTTGCCTTGTGATAGGGTTCGCATGAGGTGCGAGTGCGAACCAGGTAGCGAATGATGAAGACGCCGGGAGCGGCTCACCCTCTCCCGGCGTTGTATTTTGTGGTGCTGGATCTGGCGAGGCAATGAACGAAGCGAAACGTCCAACCTTTAACTGGATGGATCTTCTGTGGCTCCTGTTTCTGGCGGGGCTAGCGCTGCTGCCTCCGGTAAAGGAGTACCACAAACAGCTCATCCTGCTGGCGTTCGGCGTGGTTCAGCTTTGCGAAGGATGGCTGGTAGATCGTCTTCAAGTGCGCGGTGCTGCGTATGTTGTCCTGATCAAGATTGGGCTGGCAACCCTGCTCGTCAACCACACCGGAGAGATCAGCATCAACAGCAGTTACTGGCCGATTTACTTCTTACCAGCAGTGACGGCTGCCGAATATTTCTCGCCCTGGGCGACGTTGTTCTGGACGACGCTGGCGTCCGCCGCTTATTGTTCCTACCTCTACCTGGACCCCGAGGTTCAGGAACTGGAAATTCCGGCGGAAAGCTATGGCCTGCTCGCGATCCGGATATTGTTCTTTTTCTTGGAGGCGATGTTGGTGAACCGCTTCGTTGTAGAAAGCCGCCGATTGACGCAGCAGTATCAGGAGACAGCAGAGACGCTGGCAGAAACGAACCGGCGACTGGAGCAGGCGCAGGCCGAGGCGCGGCGATCGGAGCGGCTGGCGGCCCTGGGGCAACTCTCCGCAGGCTTAGCGCACGAGATTCGTAATCCTCTAGGCGTGATCAAAGGCTCGGCGGAGATGCTGACGCAGAAGCTTGCGGACTCGAATCCACTGGCCACCGAACTGGCAGGCTACATTTCAACCGAGACGAACCGGCTGAGTGCCTTGGTCACCCGCTTTCTCGATTTCGCGCGTCCGTTGCATGCGGATCTGACGCCGAGTGATATCTCCGCAGTGCTGGATCGAGCGTTAAATGATGTCGCGCAGTTCTGGAAAGGGGCGCCCGTAAAGGTGGAAAAGGAGTATCAGTCCAGTCTGCCGCAGGTTGCGCTCGATGAGGCCCTATGCGAACAGGCGTTCGTGAATATCATTCAGAACGCGTATGACGCGATGACTGCCGAAGGCGGCGGAGTGTTGCGCGTTCAGGTGAACGCGGCGCGGCGCAGCACCCGGGATCGAGACAGTGTCGATGGAGTGGAAGTACGCATTGCCGATTCCGGGCCGGGTATCCCGCCTGATTTGCGGGAGCAAATCTTCAATCCATTCGTAACAACGAAGAAGAGCGGAGTGGGATTAGGTTTATCCATTGTTTCCAAGATCATCGACGGGCATCATGGTTCAATCCGCATTGAAGATTCTTTGGGCTCGTCCGGGGACGGGAACAAGAATCGGGGCGCGTGTTTTGTCATGTTCTTTCCCGCAGTAAGCCAGCACACGCCCATGGCAGAAAAAACGCATCTGGTGATTTCGTGAGAAGGATCTGAATCGAGGATTCGGAACTCATGCCCGCCATTCTGATTGTCGAAGACGAAGCCAAAATGCGCCGCTTGCTCGAATTGAATCTCGGTGAAGATGGCTTCACGACCTTTTCTGCCGAGGATGCCGAGACCGGCCTCAAACTGCTGCAACAGAATCCGATCGATCTTGTCGTGACTGACCTGAAGCTTCCTGGGATGAACGGGTTGGAGTTTCTGCAAACCGTCAAGCGGCAGAATTCGGCACTTCCCGTCGTGGTCATGACTGCATTCGGGAGCGTCGAGACCGCTGTTGAAGCCATGAAGGCGGGGGCGAGTGACTACGTGCTCAAGCCCTTCTCCTTAACTGAAATGCGGATGGTCATTCACAAGGAACTCGACGTTCGCAATCTGCGCGAAGAGAACCGGTCTTTGCGGGAGGCCCTCGGCAAGCGCTATGCGCATCCCAACGTGGTGGCGCGCAGTCCGAAGATGCAGGAGGTGCTGGCGACGCTCGAGCGCGTTGCTCCGACGAACGCGACTGTGTTGCTCGGAGGCGAGAGCGGAGTTGGCAAGGATTTGATTGCACGCGCGATTCATGAAAAGTCTCGGCGTGCGAACGGTACATTTCTGAAGATCAACAGCACCGCGATTCCAGAGAATCTGCTGGAAAGCGAGTTGTTCGGCTTCGAGAAGGGGGCCTTCACCGGCGCTGTGGCGAGCAAGCCGGGCAAGTTCGAATTGGCTGACAAGGGAACGCTCTTCCTGGATGAGATTGGCGACGTGCCTCCGGCAACACAGGTGAAGCTGCTGCGCGTCTTGCAGGAGCGTGAGTTCGAACGGCTAGGAGGGACGAAGACCGTCAAGGTTGACGTCCGCCTGATTGCTGCTACCAATCGCGATTTGCGCGAAGCGCTGGAGCAAGGAACCTTTCGGGAAGATCTGTATTACCGCTTGAACGTTGTGCCGATCGACATTGCGCCGCTCCGCGAGCGGAAGGAAGACATTCCTGACCTGGTGAATCTGTTCGTCTCACGGTTCGCCGGAGAGTCGGGGAAACTTATCGAAGGCATCAGTCCACAGGCGATGCAGATGCTGGTGAATTATCACTGGCCGGGCAATGTGCGAGAGTTGCAGAATATCGTCGAACGGGCATCCGCGCTCTCCAAGGGGCCACAACTAGAAGCCTCGGATATTCACATCGATGAGCGTCCCTCGAAGTCGGGGAATGGGGCGCCCGGATTTCTTCCCGAGGGCATGACTCTGGAGCAGTGGGAAGACGAGATGGTGCAGGAAGCTCTGCGGCGGGCGAACGGTAACAAGAGCCAGGCGGCGCGGTTGCTGGGATTGTCGCGCAACGCGCTACGCTACCGGCTGTCGAAAATCGGCATTGGCGATGAGGCCGAGAAGGAACCCTGATACGGTTTTTCCAGTCGCAAAGTGCATCGGTCTCTCCTTGGGCTCAGGATGGCAAGTGCCGGACTTACTCTGATTTGAGCAGCATGCAGGTGACGTCGTCGTGCTGGGGAGTGTTGCCGACGAACACATCCAGATCGCTCATCAGGCGCTTCAGAAGATCGTTAGGCGGCAATGCCTTTCCCGCTTCGAGCGTGGTCAGCAGGCGGGCCTCGCCGTACTCTTCATCCCGCACATTCACAGCCTCGACCAATCCATCGGTAAAGATGACGAGCCAGTCTCCGGGAGCGAGGGTGACAGTCGCAGCCTGGTAGGTGGCCTCGGGCATGATTCCGAAGGGGAGGCCACCGACATCCAGGCGCTCGATTTGTCCACTGGCACGCCTGAGGATGGGATTATTGTGGCCGGCGTTGATGTAGTGAACAGTCCGATCCACCGCATCGTACTCGGCGAGAAACGCCGTGGTGAAGCGCAGGCCTCCTTGGCTGTTGGAGCAGGCATAGCGATTCATGTTCGAGGCAAGCTCTACAAGGGGGACCTGAGCCGTAGACAGGGTTTTGAGGCTGGCTTGAAATGTCGCCATCAGCATGGCTGCGGGAATGCTTTTGCCGGCGACATCAGCCACGGCGAGAACGACACGATTCTCTTCGGGCGTTTTGCCGGGCCGGGGGAAGACGTCGTAGTAATCGCCCGCGACAGTGTTGGCTGGGCGCGTGGCGTACGCGATGGCGAGTCCGGGAATCTGCGGAGGCGCGCCGGGAAGGAGCCAGGTCTGAATTTCGCGCGCGATCTGCAAATCGCGCTTCATGACCACACGGTCTCCAATCTCAAGGATCAGAAGCAGCAGGAGAATCAGAGCGCCCCAGAAGTGAAGATCGAACTCCGTCGTATAGACCTTGCCTCCTTCCCCGCTGTACTGAAATCCTGCGTGAGGGACGATCAGCAGAATCAGCGCCACAAGAAGCAGAACGCGGCGTGCAGGTGAAAGTTTCTCAAATACCGCCCAGAAGAATTCCTTGACCACATGTAGATGATGACCGCGGCGGGTCAAGCCTTCGGGCGTTTTGGCGGCGACGTCGTGGGAATAGAGCCGATAGCTGGCACGGGCCTCCGATTCGAATTGAGACCAAAGCTGGCTGACCTCGAGCCCTTCGGTCACTCTGCGCCAGAAATTCTTGAGGTGGACATTAAGCGGGATCGGGTGCGCAGCCGGCTGTTCAGTTGGTGGGGAGGCGGTCGCCATGGGTAAGAGGGAATTATAGAAGCTTTCTCAGGGACGAGTGGGGCCCCAATCGCCCGATGGCTTAATCTCCCAATCATTCAATTCATTTTTCAGAACAGGTTCAACTGCTCCTCGAAAGCCTGGACCGGCCACTTCGTGGCGAATGCAGAGCGCTCGCGACGGTGGGCGCGGGTGAGTTTGTACTTCTCACGGAGGCGTGCAATGAGCTGCGACAACCGCTTTCCGTAAGCAGGAGCGAGGAACGCGCGATCCTGATATCGCTGCCGATAGTAGTCCGCCAGATGCGGAAAGTTTTGCTCCAGGAAAGGCAGGAAGATGGCAGCCGAACAGGGCTTCAGGAAAAGCGGGTTGGCAAAAACATAGTCGGCGCCTGATTCCGCAGCTGCGCGGATCAGAGCTTCGAGATCCCCTGGCGAATCGGTGATTCCAGGCACAACCGGTGAGCAACTGATACCGACGCGCAATCCGGCCTGCGCGAGCGCACGCACCGCATCAAGGCGGAGGTCAGGCCGCGGCGCACGAGGTTCAAGAATACGTGCAAGGTTCACGTCCAAAGTCGTTATAGTCACGTGGACGGAGAGGCGATTCGCCTGCGCAACTTCTTTGAGTAACTCGAGATCGCGGACGATCAGATTCGATTTCGTCACGATACCGAGTTCGAATCCGCGATGGCGCGCAAATTCCTCCAGAATTCCGCGGGTAACTTCGTAGCGGCGCTCGGCTGGCTGGTAGGGGTCGGTGGCGGTGCCGAGAGCGATCGATTCATCCGGCTTAACGCGGCGCAGTTCATGGCGCAGCAAATCGGCGGCGTGCTGCTTCACGTAGATTTTCTGCTCGAACTCCATACCGTCGCGCATCTCCATGAACTCGTGGGTATAGCGGGCGTAGCAGTAGCGGCATCCGAATTCGCATCCACGGTAGGGATTTATCGTCCAGGTAAAGGGCATTTGTCGCTTGCTGACGCACCGGTTCAGCAGAGATTTCGCCGGTAGCGTAAAGTATTCGACGTTATGTCCTTCGCGCATGGATTCGCCCTCAGAGGCCAGGCGGGCAATGCCGACCAGTCGGGGTTTCTCGGGAAGGGGGAGCAAGGGAAGAGAAGCCATATTTTCGCCGTTTGTTCGCCTAATGGTAAAGCGCTTCGACGTCAGTGGTCAAGTGCCAACCGGGGTAGTATCTATCGGGAAAAATTCGGCTACCCCCTCCCGACCCGGACCCCGCTGGTTCGGACTTGGCCCGCCCGTCCACGCGCGGGCGGGGGGCTGGAAGAGGGAGGGGGGAACTCGATTTAGGATTTGCATCCTCGAATTCCAGGACAGAATTCAGGATCGTTCGCTCGGAGTTCGGCGTTGAGTATCACAGGCGGGAATTTTCAAACTGTAACAGTACCACGCGCCTGTCGCCTTGCATTCCGACTTCGGAAGCGTAAAATGGGCGCCGGCAACGGATGGGGGGCGGGGCGCTTTTAGAGGATGCCGAAGGTCCCGCCGGACTTGAGGACTTACCCGGAAGGGGACTCACAATGTGGGAGCGACTTGCAGAACAGTTTGCAGATGGGGACATTCTGTACGGGCTCGATAAGGGCCGCGGGGACGCCAAGAAGGCTATTCTCGAGCATCGCCGCACGATCGAGCGGCAGACGGTCGTTTTTTGTTTTTTCCGACAAACCAAACAGTTTGAGCGCATTCTCATTCAGAATGACATCACAAACAGTGTCTTCGACCCGATGGCAAACGGGCTCAAGACTGACGCGGAAATCCGCAAAACGAAAGCTGTCCAATCCGACCCAGATCGAGCTATCGTATTTCGTAATTTTGTAGCTAGCCATGAGAAATACTCTCTCGCCAAGTACAAAGCGACCGGCAACATGGACGACGCCAGGGCAGCATGGCTGAAGACCAGCAAGGCTGGCTTGGAATTTCAGGCGACCAAGCGAATCGGATTCAGAATTCACTTTATTCTCGACGGTCTTGCCTTCGACCGCGTCCTTGCACAAGTCGACGCGCCCGGCGAGTTCGCCACCACAAAAATACGGACGCCGCTCGACATCACCAGCGGCGAGGTGCGCTGGCTCTTTCGCCACCGGAACGATGCCGGCGTCACCCAGGCAGTGGTTTTCTGGCTGCAAGGCCAGATCAAGCAGGCACCCTGGTTATGGCCCGAAAACAAGGAGAGCTTTACGAATTTCCTCTATACCAAGGACCAGATGTTAAAGGACGAGGAGGACGATCAATTTCGCTCAGCCATTCTGGAGCTCAAGGCAGCATTGATGGTGCAACGCGCTTTCCGGAAGAAAAAGGGAACCTATTATGTCCGTCCCGGAGACTCGCTCATTTGGATCGCGCGGATGCATGGTGTGACCGTCGAGGAGCTCAAAGCTTGGAACCATCTTGCCGATGAGGCAGTCAAAGTGGGCATGATGCTTCAAGTCAGAAGGCCTATGGACCAGGCCGCAACTGATGTCACCTCTTCAGGTCTGGTCAACCAGCGCGTGGCGTTCTGGGAAAACATTGCTAAGAATAATTCGTGAGCGGCCCATAGCCTTGGCGTATCCCGAGGTAGCCTTGGCATGGCAGATCCTGCATCTAGAGGCAAATCTTATGCAGGTGCCTTCGGGGATGAGACTCAGTTTTCGCTTGAGACCCACGCCCGCCCCTTCAGCATCGCAGAATAGGTATTCTTGTCTTCCTTAAACTGGAACGTCCGGCTGGGCCGGTCCTTCCGCTGCTCAAAACGGATTACCCAAGACCGTTGATGTCGCCAGTTGTCCACGCCTTCACATGTCATCTCGTAGTCGGTCTGCAATGAGGGAGGGAAAATGAGGGCTAAAGCCACTTGACCAACGTCGTGCCCGACTTCGGCGAAGACGCGGCTTCCCTTTGTTGCTGTCCGGTACTCCTGAGTGGCTGTGCCACTGTTACGTTCCTCGAAAACCAATGTGTAATCAAAGGTACCGGATTGAGTTTCCTGCCGGTTACCGCGAGGGTCGAATCTCTTGTATTCGATGCTTTCCTGCGCCGTGAATTTCTCTAAAGCCTTGGCAAATTCCGTAGCTCTTCTGCCTGCCTGGTCGAGGACCGCAGCCAAATCGCAGGAGACAGACCCATTGAGAGAGCCTATTTTTGCATCCGTGTTCGGGGGGTTCCATCCGGGAGGATCATATTTCTGAGTCTGGATCGGTACTGTCTGCTGCCAGTTCGGATTCTGCGGCGCAGCCCTAAGCGGGGCTACACAAAAGACAAGACCAAGCCCCAAAACTGCGCATAATCGCCGCGTCCAGCGTTGACACATTGTCATCTTCCTTCAAGCATTCTGGAATTCGGAGCCGCGATGCGAGCCTCTCGTGCAGTTTGGTCGCGCCGTCCCAGTGCCACGACGAGTACTTTACCCCCGAAGCACAGGCCGGTTCCAGACAACTATTGTAACCATTCCGATTACACAGACCCCTACGACGAGACCGTAACGGTCCGCGACCGCCATTGTTCCTCGAAAAACCGCACCACCTCTTGCTGAAATGTCGGCTGGTAAGGCGTGGAGTGATGGTCACCTTCGCATTCCGCCGCACTTGCGGTTGGAATCGCTTTGAGGAGCCCACCCACCTTTTGGTTAGCTGCATCCGACTTCCCATTGAGCACCAGCACTGGCACTTTGACCCGCAGGAGCTCTTCCGTATGCAAGGCGGGTGCGACCGCACCGCGAATGACCGCCGCCAATACTTTCGGGTCGGCTCCCGTGACCCGAGCCGCAATAAGATGAGCGGAGCCAAGGTGCCCGCGCACGATTTCTCCCTTCTCCAGAATCCGTGCTCCCTCCTCCGCCCACACCCGAAGAGTCAACGGGCGAGGCAGCGAATCGGGAACCGGCCAGTTTTGCGGAAACTCCAGAATTGTGTCTTCGATGGCGTAGTCCCCGATCCCAACGAGAATTGCAGACTTCACCTGAGGCGGTCGCAGAATCAGTAGCCGCGCCGCCGTGCCAGCTCCCATCGAGAAGCCGAGCACATCAACGGCAACAAGACGCAGATGTTCGATGAGAGCGACCACGTCGCGAGCCATCGCTGAATCCCCATACCCAGCTTCGTCTCGTGGTTTGTCGGAAGCTCCAAAGCCACGCATGTCCGGCACAATAACGCGGGCACCGGCCGCCAGCAGTGCTCGAATCAATCCTGGCCTTCCTTCGAGAGGAGGATGGGGAAGCGGCAGGTCTCCCCCAAATACCTCGAGGAACATTTCGTGTCGCTTGTCCAGTAACGGCAGAATTCGTTCGAAATCTCCAAATTGCCCCAGCCCATCGACCCCAAATCCATGCAGCAGAATTACAGCGGGGCCTTCCCCTTCGTCGTGATAAGCCATCCGGAGTCCGTCAAAGGATGTGAAAGCACGCATTGATAGGAACTCGAATGAGATGAATCAGTTTTGCGCGATCAAGGCTTGGGCAATGCAGGCCGTCCGAGTCGGAAGCCCTGCCGCCACTGAGTTGGAGATGGAAGGGTTTCGACGGTCCGGGTTTCCGTGCCCGTCGACAAAGTAGCCGCTCTAGGAGCCTCGTTTTCACAGTTGCCAGGATGATCGTCATCACACGGGATCAATATGTACGCGTGTCCCTTGGTTTCATATTCTTCTGGCAGAACACCTGGAGGTACACCGAAGCCCGCGATCTCTCCACGCTCGTTGATCGCCACCGCGTACGTCAGTTGCAAACTCGATCCTGCTGGAATCAACGTATTCAAATCGACCATGGGACCACCGTTTTCCCATAGAAACGCATGTTCGCCCACTCCGATGATCATGTGGGCTCGATCCTCCGAAGTACCGACGACTTGACCGCGCAAATTGACGAAATACGCATTACTTGATGTGTCCTCGGGGAACGTTCCGAGGTCAATCATCACTCCATGTCGCCACAACACCGCATGGTGATCCTGAGGCGTGAGTGAACCGGGGAGATCCACCTTGCCGACGATGTCCCCATTGTTGTTGATCCAATTCGTGAGGCCGGTGTTGCCGCCCAGTGTGCCGAGGTCCTGCATGCCTTGTCTTTTCGACCAAACGAACGGGTGATACGCGAGGTCCCCGGCCATGTCCGATTGACCTGTTACATCGCCCCGATTGTTTTGCCCGGTCACTAGACTGCACGTTCCGCCAAGCGTCCCCAGATCAGTCATTTGGCCGTCTCTCCACACGAAAGGATCCTGTGTTGGGAGGTTGGCTGAGAACCCGCTGCATGCGTCAACTACGGCATTCGGCGTCTGGTTGGTGTAGGAGTTACCGGCAATCTGCCCGTGATCGTTGATGAAGAGTGCGTTCGCATCGGGGCCGCCCAGCGTACCCAGGTCCTGCATCACGCCGTTCTGCCACAGAAATGCTCGCGATTGCGTAGCTCCGGGAAACGGAAAGAACGAGTAGGGATCGGACACCGTGTTGGTAGTGAATCCGACGACCTGTCCGCGGTTGTTAATCGCGTTGGCGATGCTCTCATATCCCCCGGCCAACGTTCCCAGGTTTGTGATCCCTTCGTTCTGCCAGAGGACAGCGCGAAACTCCGGAAAGCCGATCAGTGGATCGATCATGCCGTTTTCCGAAATGCCCACAGTCTGCCCGGACTCGTTGATCCAAAGAGCCACGCTGCTCCAGCCGGGCGCCAGTGCACCTAGATCCGTCAGTTTGCCGTCTCGCCACTGAAACGCATGCGACACAAAACAATCGAAGTTGAAACAAAGTAAAGGGTCAGGGTCGGCCGCCGCTACGTCCGCCGCACCCACGACGGTTCCGTGCCGATTCTGAACGCCATCGAACCCGTTCGAAAGGTAACTCGCCTGCCCGCCGAACGTGCCCAGATCGATGAGCTTGTAGCGCGTATGTTGCGCGGTGAGACCAACGGGAAACGCTAGGAGCGCAAGCAAGGTTGCAACAGAAGCGGTAAATGCTCGATTCTTTTTCATGTCCTCCTCCAAATTGAGCTCCGGTGCCTGATGAAGTGGCCCGTAGAATGACCAGGTAAGAGGGCCTCCGGAAACGAGCTTGAAGGCCACGATAAGTTCTTAAATTGCTCCTTCTTATCAAGCCCTATTTCTGCGGCCAGCCTCTCAGGAGGTTTCTTCGCGGAAATGTCGCGCGGATCCGACTCTCGATTTCCCGAGGATTCAGACCCACTTCAGCTTGGGAGCTTAGAATCTTGTTGGCAACTGACGGATTCTTCTGAATTGCTGCAGCGGTGACGTTTTCAGCATCGCACCCGTTGTCGTCGGAGTGCTCTTTCTCACATGGGACTAGCACGAAAGCATGCCCGCACTGAGTGTCGTCTCCTTGAGGATTGCCCGTGCAGTCGCCTGGCAGGTCGTCGCCAAAAATCTCGCCACGATCGTTGATCGCGAGCACCTCCGCGAGTTGCACTGAATCAGGTGGAACGAAGACGTTCAAGTCGATCATCGAGCCGCTTTCCCAAAGAAAGGTGCGTCCGAAACCGTCGCAGGAGAACGATTGGCCCACTACCTGACCTTTGGCGTTTATGGCAAATGCCTGGCTGAAGCAATCTCCGGGCAGGGTCCCGAGATCGATTGTGACGCCATTCTTCCAAAGATAGGCGTCGCACAGCCCACTTGGAAGACATTCCAGACCGACAATCTCCCCAGTATCGTTGATCGCGTTTGCGGTGACGATAACGCCCCCGCTTTGTTGGGTCAGGTCTGTGAGCTCTCCGCGATCCCAAAGAAAGATGTCCTGAGTCACGTCTCCAACCAATGTCATGGTTCCAATGATTTGACCGCGGTCGTTGAGAGCGTTCGGGAAACCGAGAGTGCCACCCAGGCTGCCGAGATCGATCATCTTGCCTTCCTCCCACAAGAATGGGTGTGCGGTCGGGAAGTTGGTCACGGGATTTGGAGTCGAATTCGTCAGCGAAGCGCCTGCTATCTGGCCATGCTCATTCACGAAGACGGCGATAACGTCAGGCCCTCCCAAATCGCCCAAGTCGTGCATAGCGCCCTGCTGCCACAAGAATGCCCGTTGTTGTGTTCCAAGACCGGAGAAGGAATCTGGAATGGCGTTCAGAGCCCAACCGACCACTTGTTCCCGATTGTTCATGGCGGTTGCCTCACTATGCCTTCCGCCAAGCGTCCCGAGATTCTCGATAGCGCCGTCCTTCCAACGCACTGCCCGAACTTCGGTGAAACCTACGGCAGAGTCAAACACGCCATTTTCCGAGCCGCCAACAATCTCCCCGCGCGTATTGATTGCCAGGGCATCGCTGCAGTTTTCAGCCGAGGGTGGGATTGCGCCCAAATCGTTGACCTGCCCATCACGCCATTCAAAACCGTGAAAGACGAACGGGATGTTGCCGTCTAGGCCAGAACAGAAAAGTCGATGCATCGCCGGATCAGACGGCACCGACGTAGCGGCCGAGCCGACACCCGCGCCGCCGCGATTGAGGTACCGGCCCCCATTTCCAGCAGGGTTAACGAAGCTCGTGGGACCGCCGAAAGTTCCGATATCTACCAAACTGTATCGGTGGTGTCCTTCTTGTTGCGGTCCCGCCCCATGTTCTTGCGCGACAAGCGCAATCGGGATCGTCAGCACGACCCAGCACGCTATAGAAACCCTGAAAAACAGTTTGTTTTTCATACGTCTTCTGCCTTTAGGCGTGTTACCCGCCGAATTGCCTCTGCAGAATTAGCAAATAGACAAGTCGACGGTCCCGAGGAAATGCCGAGGTTTGGACGAGGTTTTCGATGCGATGGGCGCGAAATCGGGGACTATAATTAACGACCACCTGGGGCGGAAGTCCTAATGCATTCCGATTTTCAGCTTGGCACCTGGCGGGTTCAGCCCCAATTGAATCGGTTGACCTGCGACCAAGAGATCATTCGTCTTGAGCCCAAGATGATGGGTGTCCTGTTATGCCTGGCGCAACATTCGGGTGAAGTGGTCCCCAAAGAGCAGCTTGTGCAGGAGGTTTGGCGGGACACATTCGTTACCGATGATGTCCTAATCCGTTGCGTTTCGGAATTGAGAAAGGCTTTTGGCGACAATGCCAGCAGCCCAACGGTCATCGAGACCATTCCCAAGCGGGGTTACCGGCTCCTGCTCCCGGTGGTAGCTGTCGCGTGCGGGGTTCGATCAGAAAGCGATTTACGCTCTGGTTTGGTCGATTCCATCGCCGTGTTTCCCTTCGAAAATGCCGAAGGAACACCGGAAATGGAATACCTGAGTGATGGCATCTCAGAGAGCATCATTAATAGTCTTTCGCGGCTGGCGTGGTTGCGCGTCATTCCTCGCACGACGATCTTTCGATACAGGGCAAGATCTGCCGATCCAATTCGAGTTGGGCAAGAGTTAGGTACCCGCCTTCTCCTCGCCGGTCGTGTGAGCGAACACGACGGCAACCTCATTGTCGATGCGGAGCTGATTGACACTGCCCGCGAATGCCAAGTGTGGGGCGGGAAGTTCAAGCGGAAGGTCTCCGAAACCATCGATGTGATGCTGGAGATTGCGGAAGAAGTCTCCAAGAGGTTGCAGTTAAAACTCAGCAACCATGAAAGCGCATTCCTCAGCCAGCGTCCTACCCAGAATCGCGAGGCATATCTCCTCTTCCTTAGGGCCATGCACCAGGCAAATAAGTGGACTCCCGAGGGACGCCGCAACGGAATTGAATTTGCCCGTCAGGCCATCGAGGCGGACCCCGCCTATGCGGCTCCTCACTCCGTTCTGGCCTATATCTATGGAATGCTGGGCTACGCTGGCGCGCTCGCACCCGCCGATGCTTTTCCTAAATCACGCGCCGCGGCACTCCGGGCGCTGCAGATCGACGAAACGGATGTGAGCGCGCAAGTATGGCTCGGACTCGTCAAGCTCTTCTACGATTGGGACTGGCAGGGAGCTGAAATTGAGATCCGCAGGGCTCTATACCTTGGCGCAAACGATCCGGCGAGTCATTTTGCCCACGGAGTCTGGCTGCTCGCCATGGGGCGTTGTGAAGAGTCAATTCTGGAAATGAAACGTGCCATCGAGCTTGATCCACTCTCCAGTCCGATCAATGCATTTACCATTGCAGCTTACAGTGGTGCCCGGCAGTATGACAATGCGCTGGAGCAGTGCCGCAAGACCCTTGAACTCGATCCCACATTCGTTGCTGCTCGGGCACATCTTGCTGCCCTCCTTGTCCGCCTCGGGCGGTCTGAGGAAGCAATTGCCGAAGCGCAGAAGTTGCGAGGCAAGAGCGCTCTCGGCAGGGTCTACGCAATTGCCGGCAGAACTGCGGAGGCCCGGACGATCGCCCAAGAACTCGAAAGCCAGGCTAAGCCCGCCAGTCTCGCGTCGGCGCTTCCCTATATCTACGCCATTTTGGGAGATCGCGACCGCGCCTTTTACTGGCTGGAAGAAGCTTATCTTGCGCGTGTCAGCGAGCTTGTCTTTATCAGCCAGGCAGCAGACTGCGATGGCTTGCGAGGCGATCCACGTTTTGAGGATCTGCTACGCAGGATTGGCATTCCGGCGGGTCCTATTCCCAATCTTCAAAGCTTTGGGTCGACCGCTACTGTTGAGCAGATCGGGAAGGAGAGTGATCGCAGCCACTAGACTAATCCCGAGTTGTGGTTGACCTCAAGCCTGCACGCCCCTTCGCTGCCCCCCATCTCCCACCTGAACGCGTCACATCGAGTGAGTAAACAGGGGCCTAGGCGGGTAAAGCGCGTGGAGGGGCGGAACGGGGTGGAGCGAGGAGTGTGCGCCAGGGCGCTGCCAGCGATTTCCAGCGAGGTCAACGCCGTCCTATCGTACTTATCTGACCGCGAGTTCCATAAGCCGATTCCCCGGTACTAGTCCGGCAGATCAGAGTCTTCCCTCGCCTGGGCCAGCTGCGGCACACGGATCAAGAGCAGCGTCGATAGGCAACCGGATCCGAAGGCGGCGGCCCACAGGACAGTCGGCCCCCAACGCTCGAGGACTTGCGCCCCAATCCATGGTCCAGCGGAGAACGCAATGCTGAATGACATCGTGTAGAGCCCCATGTACTCGCCCAGCCGGTCGGGCGGCGCGATCTCGGAGACATAGGCGGCGCTGCCGGGCATGAATATCATTTCGCCAAAAGTCCAAATCACAACGCATGCGATGATGGCGGGGACGTGACTGACAAATGCGAATGAGCCGAAGCCGACGGCGTATAGGATAGCGCCGAGAGCCAACGTGTGGCGATGCTGCCAGCGCGCCATCGCGGTATTGAGCGCAACTTCAAGCACAACGATGATGAGAGTGTTGACGGTGAACACCAGACCATAGACAGACACCGGAAGCCGCCGGTAGCGAACGAAGAATAGAGGGACAGTAGAGGTCACCTGAAAGAACACAATCTGGACGGGAATCAGGGCAGCGAGGAAGTAAAGCATGCGGCCGTTGCCAAAGGCTCGAAGGCTGGCAACAGGGCCCCTGGATGCGAGTGGTTCGATACTGTCGGCTTCGAGTTCACGGCCGAATTCTTCGGCGTCACTGAATTGTGATGCCTTTGCCAGTTCGGGGGCCCGCGACGATTCAGAGGAAATGCATGGCCACGGAGCGAGCGTCAGGACGGCGGCGGCGAGGATGGAAGTGGTGCCGTCGACAAGAAAGAGGAGGCGAAAGGAAACGAGCGCTAGGACGCCACCGATGGCCGGGCCGATGCTCATGCCAAGATTGATGGCGAGGCGGTTGAGCGCAAACGCCGGTTTGCGTTGAGCGGGTGTGGTCCTGTCGGAAATGATGGACAGGCTCGGCGGTCGGACAGATTCGTTCAGTGCGCCAAACAAGAATGTCAGCAGCAGAATTGTTGCGAAATCGTGCGCCAGGGGGTATATCAGAAGCAACCCACCAGAAGAAAACAGCGAGGTCTCGATGATGGCGAGGGGGCCTAAACGGTCGCTGAGGCGACCGGCAAAGGGCATTGCGACAAGCGCAGCGATTCCATAGGTAGTCAAAGCGAGGGCCGCGCGTGCAGGCGAAATCGCCAGCGTTCGGGTGAGGTAGAGGACAAGAAAGGGCAGAGCCATCGTGCCGGCGCGGTTGACGAGCGTAGCGGCGTTTAAAATCCAGATTTCTTTGGGAAGGTCCTTGAGGCCGTGCCACGGAGTGGTGCAACGCCATTCCAACGGCTTAACAGACGGTAATTGAGCATCTGTCATACGTTACCTGCCACGGCGCTTCAACGTTCAGTCGAACAGTTCTCCGAGACGAAAAATAGGTACCTCAGCTCACCTGCCAGTAAACACCTGAACCGACCCGTTCTCGAGGGTAACGTGTCCTTTCCCTTGCTCAACTCCCAGTCCCAATGTAAATCCGCTCGGTACGCGCACTGAGAATTGCCGAAACGACGCAAGGGCATCGCTAGTCGAAAAGGTCAAGAAGAGGTTGCCTCTATCCAGCCCGCCACCCTGGGCATGCTGCGCTGCGCCTGAAAATTGATTTACCTGCATGAAAATCGGGGTGGTGAACTCCGGGCTAAAGGAACCGGCAACAGGGGTGATCGAAATCGGGGTGCCAGCTGTGGTGGTTCCGGAAATATAGGTGTATTTTGCCGCACGGTTATTGAGTGTGTCCCAGATCAACAGCCTGATTCCGGTTACTCCGACCACATCGCCGCCGCTAACCGCACTAATCTCCTTTATCCGGAATTTATTGGACGCCAAAATGGTATTGGGATCGTTTTTCGGGTCCGGCGGCAGCGGTGGATTGATCTCCGGGGGAACCGGCACCACCGGCGTTGCCAAGGATTGGCCCAGAAATATCTCCACCCGTCGATTCTTCCGACGATCTAGCTCGTTGGTCGGGTGGGCTACGACTAGCTGGGTCGCTCCCACACCGGATCGATTGAACATGGTTCTGTCGAGAGCCGTTTGGGCCCGCGGGCGAAGCCCTTTTATAAATCTTATGAGGAGGTCTGTGGCCTCAGCGGCCCGAGCCTCGCTGTGATTTCGTTCGGACTTCTTTCTAGCCGCTTCGCCCTGGACACTCAATTCCCGATCGGCATGTCCAACAATTGTTACCGCAACGATCGGAGCGTTGGTATCGTAGCTGTTAACGATGCGGTCCGCCAGGTTACGAAGCTTTTCTGCCTCTCTTGAGGGCACCCGGTCGTGATGTACGGGATATCCAAACAGGATCTCGTCCGGTTTCCCGGTTTTGAGTTGCGCGAACAGCTGAGGAATTTGAGCGCGTATTATTCGAGAAGGGATCAGTTGCATGTAAGCCTCCCGCACGTAACAATGTTCTGTTGATCGCGATCCTGTTCTCAGCAGGCCGATCAACCCATCGGACTTCCCAAAGAAAAAAAGTAGTGCCTTCTCCTTCGGGCAAGTTCTAATTGGAGAATCACGTCTTCCGATTCGACCTGCCCCGGGGTCAACGTAGCTCCTGGAACTTCACGGAGGTGGGGTCGTCGGGATCAACCAGGCCACGCCCTGGGAGGTACTTCACCGAGAACCGGAATTGATCGATAACAACGGTGTAGATGTGGTTCTCGGGATCGAATGCTTTCCAAGTGCCGGCCGATCCGTTAGAGGCTTGCACGGTTCCATCCGCAAGAAATTTAGTTGCGCCATAATCGTTTACTTTGGCTACGAAGGTCCGAATAATCGGCTCGTGAGTTTTGTCCGCCGCGTCAAATTGGACGGCTCCGGTTACTTGTAACTCGTAATCCCCGACAGTACGGAGCAGCCCACCGGAGGGCGGTGCGACGCTGATAATGGTTTTTCGTTTCTGGTCCAGCTTCCCGGTGAAGGTCGTCTCGCCGAGTGCGCCATTCTCTGAGATGACCACCTTGGTCACGTGCCAAGTTCTTTTCTCGTCGTAGAGAGTAACCGTCAGCGGCTCCCGCACCAGCTGTGCCATCGTGGTCTTGAAGCGAGCGATGACCTGAACCTCGCCCGGACCTGACAGGAAATACCAGTACTGCGGACCTACCATGCTGTCCGCCAATCCCCTATTTACTCCATCTTGGAGTGGTGTGGGGGCTTCAGGCTTCAGGGATTGCGCGGTCGCACAGGTTAACGTCATGCAACAAATTAAAAACAACGTGGCTGGCTTGTTCATATGCAGATTCTCCATTGTCGTTAGTCTTCATCGAACCTAAGGGTTCGGTCCGAGAAACCTAGAATGCTTGCTTAGCTTGTTTTCCCTCGACATCGCCTGTGCGGATTGCCCAGCCGATCGAATCACGGAGCGAATTCAGGCAGACCAGTGACATCCCTGCCGCGCTGGTGGAGAAATGCCACCCATGAACCTGCGGACAATCGCGGACCACCGGTTCAGTCAGCCCTATAAGGAAGCCGGCCCCCTCAATTCCCAACATCTCCACTTCGTCGGCACACTCCCCGCACCATCCGCGAACCGACTCACTCTGGCGAATGATGGTCACGGTATGCGTTTCCAGCGTGACTTGTATCCTTGTTCCCTTCACCGCCGCCTCCGCCCATTGCTGGTTTCTGTGCTCTGTGATAAATTGCGTCCCACATCGCGCCTCGTCTTCGGGCCACCGATCGTGCGTGAACAGCTTGCATCGAAGTGGGTTCAAGAGTCCTCAAGAGGGTCTTCAATCGTTCTCAATCGTTCTCAAGCTTTCTCAAGCGGTAGCTATGACGCAGCAATTCAAGCATTTGTACGTGTTTGGCCCCTACCGGATCGACCCGGCAAAACGTCTGCTCTTCCGGGGGCAGGAGTCTGTGCCGTTACCCTCGAAAGCTTTTGAGACGCTGCTTGTACTGGTTCAGCACAACGAGATGGTGGTCTCCAAGGAAGACCTGATGAAGTCGCTCTGGCCGGATAGCTTCGTGGAGGAGGCGAACCTCAGCCAAAACATCTTCCTGTTGCGGAAGGCCCTGGGCGAAACCCCCCAGGATCACCGCTACATCGTCACTGTTCCCGGGCGAGGCTATCGCTTTGCGGCCGCGGTTCGACTGGTTACGGAACGAGAACCGGACTTGGTCGTGGAAAGACATTCGCAGTCTCGCCTGACGGTGGAAGAGATCCGCCCAGGGTCCGCAAACAACATAATTTCTATACTCAATACACTTCGCAGGCGCCCTCGGAACTGGGGTCTGCTGAGCACAGCGGGCGTCGCCGTGGTGGTCGGCGGCTTGATTTTCTTTATTCACACCCGTCAGACGTCGGTATTGAACCAGGCTGACTTGGTCTTGGTCTCCGACTTTGTGAATACCACGGGCGAGCCAATCTTTGATGGCGCGCTTAAGCAGGCTTTGTCAGTGAAGCTTGCAGAATCGCCTTTTTTCAATATCGCGCCCGAAACGGCTACACGACAGGCCCTGAGTTTAACGGGACGCTCACCCGACGAGCGCGTCGTACCCCCGGTAGCGCGCGAGGTTTGCCAGCGCGAAGGCGGCAAGGTGGTGGTCGGCGGGTCAATCGTCGGCCTCGGAACCAAGTATGTTCTGGATCTGGACGCTGCCAATTGCCTCACCGGAAGCACCATTGCTCATGAGGAAGTAGTGGCGCTTAACCGAGAACAGGTCCTGAATAAGCTGGGCGAAGTAATCCCGCCCTTGCGGCGCAAGCTGGGCGAGTCTGTCAGCTCCATCCAGAAGTTCGACACGCCTATCGAACAGGCGACCACGAAGTCTCTGGCAGCTCTGAAGGCCTACACGTCAGGGGACGAAACGCGTGCCGAGGGAAAGGAAGCCGAGAGCATCCCTTTTTACAAGATGGCGATTGAACTGGATCCCGATTTTGCCATGGCCTACGCCCGGCTGGCTACGGTTTACGGGAATCTCGACGAGCGCGACATTGGGTCCGAGTACAGCCGAAAGGCGTTCGAACGGCGAGCGCACGTGAGCGAGCGGGAAAAATTCTATATTCAGGCCCACTATTACGCCGATGTTACCAGGGAGACTGAGAAAGCAATCGAAACCTGGAAACTGTGGAGCGAAGCGTACCCATCGGACTTTAGTCCCCTGAACAGTCTCAGTAGCGCGTATGTCGAGATTGGCCAGCCGGAAAACGCGATCGAGGCCGGCCAACGGGCATTGCGAGCCAATGCTAATCATGCCCTCCCGTACGCATCTCTTGGCAGGGCCTATGAGCGAGCCACGCACTTGGCAGAAGCCAAAGCTATCTGCGAAAAAGCGATTGCCGAAAAAGTGGACAGCAGCTGGACCCACCAGCAACTCTACAGAATCGCGTTTGTCGAAGGTGATGAGCCCACCATGCAGCGGGAGATTGACTGGTTCAAGGGCAAGCCGGACGAAAGCGGAAATCTCTATTACCAAGCAAAGGCGGCTTTGAGTCTGGGACAATTTCGCAGGTCCCGGGAGCTTTTCGAACGCGCCCGCGCAATTGCCTTAGCGCAAGGTCTTAAGGAGCGGGCTGTCAGCATCATTAACGGTCAGGCACAGTTCGAAGCCGAAACGGGGATCGATAAAGACGCACGGGCCATGGCGAATCTGTCTCTCCACATGATGCCCAATTCCCCACGTCATAACGCCTTTGCCGCGCTGGCGCTTGCTCGAACTGGGGATTTGAAGGGAGCCGAATCCCAGATAAACAGACTAAGCAAAATGCAGTGGTTGGGTACAGACGTATACGACGTTGTCTTTCCATCGATACGAGCTGCGATCCAGTTAGATCGAAAAAACCCCACAGCCGCTGTCGAGGAGCTCCGACCCACCATTCCTTATGACCTCGGTAGTGCTTCGAGCGGCCTCACTCTCTACTATCGTGGCTTGGCTTATCTGGAATTAAAGTCAGGAAAAGAGGCTGCGGCCCAGTTCCAGAAAATTCTAGACAACCGTGGCGTAGTGACCACAGACAGCTATTGGCCGCTGGCCCACCTTGGGATGGCACGTGCATACGCACAAACCGGAGATACTGAGAAGAGCCTCGCCGAATATCGCGAATTTTTGACAATCTGGAAAAATGCTGACCCCGATTTGCGAATCCTCAAGCTAGCCAAGGACGAATATGCAAACCTCGGCGGCAGAACCTAGGGAAGATCCGGCACCTCAAGCATGAAAGCGGCAACTCGCGACGCCCCAAGCCCCTCATGGCCCCTGTTTACTCACTCGTTACTCCGGAGGACGGATTTTTTTCTCCTACCTCCTATCGCGTCAAGTGCCAACCGGGATAGGGTCGATCGGGAAAAATTCGGCTACGCCCTCCCCGTTCCCAGGCCCCCAAACCCCCGGTTTTGATTGGGCCGCCCGCGCCCGCCCGCGCGTGGGGCTCGTGCGCGCTGGGATCGCACCTGTGCGCGTGCGAGGGAGTGGCTGTCTTCGAGAAGGATTGAAGGATTGAAGTGAGCTCTTAGTCGTACCGCAGTGCCACCATCGGATCGACCTTCATCGCCCGCCGCGCCGGGAGAAACGCAGCAAGCAGCGCGATAGCAACCAGGGAGAAAGTTGCTCCCACAAAAAGGGAAATGTCTGTCGGCTTGATGCCGTAGAGCATTCCATGGATGGTCGAGGACAACAAGCGGACTAGTACAAGAGCGCCGCCGATGCCGATTGCAACGCCGTAGAGGATTACTGCGAGCGTTTGGCGCAGCACAAGTGTTCGGATATCGCCTCTCTGAGCTCCCAGAGCCATGCGAGTGCCGAACTCATTGGTTCGGCGCGAGACGCTATAGGCAACGACTCCGTAAAGTCCAATCGCTGCGATTAGGCAAGCCAATGCTCCGAAGACTGAGGACAACAACGCAGTCAAGCGCTCCTGGGAAATCATGTCATTGATGACCGACTCAAAGGGCCGAACCTCCTGAACTTGCAAAGTCTTGTCGCTGGCCGCTACTTCGGCTCTTATGATTCCTGCCAGGAATTGCGCATTGAGATTGGCGCGAACGAAAAAGCTGTCACCTTGCCGATACGGCAAATACACCATGCGCCACGCCCTCTCCCGAACCCCATAGTGCTTCGCATCACGCACCACCCCGACAATTTCGCGAATGATTTGCGGTTCAAAGCCGAGTTTGATGCGTTGGCCAATCGGGGTATTTGAACCGAAGTAGTGACGAGCGAAGCTTTCATTAACCAAAGCTACGGGGGGCTTTTCGGCCTGATCTTGGAAGCTCAGATACCTGCCCTGCAAGAGTCCCAAGCCGATAGCTTCGAAGAAACCAGGGCCAGCTGAGATTAACCCCACGTCATTATCTTTTCCGGGCGATGGGTTCCCAATCACGTCAACACTGCCCGACCAGCCGCCGTCCCCGTACACGCTCGACCCATAACTTGCAACGACCACGCCCGGATGTGATTCCAAACGCTGTTTTATTTCTGCACATGCTTGATGAAGCCGATCTTGGGAAGTTACCTTAGGGTAAGAGAGGTCAAACGTCGTGACGTGTTCGACGTGAAAGCCCAAGTCGCTGCTTTTGAGATTATGTAGGGTTTCAACAAACAGTCCAGCAGCGACCAACAGAGGTAAGGAGAGTGCGAGCTGACCAGCAAGGAGAAGCCTTCCGCTCCAGCGCGACCCAATTACGCGCTGCCCGCCGTGCAAGGTCAGCTCAAGCTTTTCTCTCGAAGCGCGTAGTGCCGGGCCAAGTCCGAACAGTATCGCAGTCGCGACAGCAACTCCGGCGGTAAAGCTAAACACGACAAAATCCGGCTGGAGATTAAACGCCATTGGCAGCGGTGACGGAGGAAGCAGGGAGAGCAGTACGCGTGTGCCCCAAACCGACAGGAGTAGGCCGACGAAGGCACCCGAGAGGGAAAGGGTCAAATACTCTGTGAATAATTGCCGGACAATGCGCAAGCGGCTCGCGCCGAGTGCGAGGCGAACCACGATCTCATGGTGACGCGCCGCGTTGCGGGCCAATATGAGGTGCGCTATGTTCGTGCAGGAAATCAGAAGTACGACTGCGACCACCGCAAGCAGTACAAGCAGTGGTTTCTTATACCTGCGTCCGGTGGTTGCGAGACCTGAGGGGGCGGGACGAACCGTAATGTGCTGAGCTTCGAGCATCTGCTTGAAGCGCGGCGAAGCGCTCGGCAGGAGCGCGTCAGCAACGTGTGTGCGGAACGCGGCTTCAAACACAGCCTGAGTTCGCTCCGGGTCAACTCCGTCACGTAGCCGTACAAGGAGGCGCAGCCAATTGAGGTCCGGGTCCGGCCGCCATCCCCGATCAACCGCACCAGCGGTAATCGGCACCCATACGTCAACTGAGACCTCTTGGTCGATTCCGGTGAATCCGGGCCGGGCAATGCCAACGACCGTATAGGGCGTCTCGTCGTAAAGGATTCTCCTGCCGAGAACCGACGGGTCGGATTGGAAGCGGCGCTTCCAGAAGACATAACTCAAGACCGCAACGTGATTCCCTCCAAGCACATTATCGTCTTGCGGTTCGAGCACTCGCCCTACCATTGGCCCTACGCTTAGAACCGAAAAGAAATTACCCGAGACGGCCTCTCCCGCAATGCGCTGATCGGAAACTCCGTTGACTCCAAATTTTCGTGGCCCGACAACCTCGGTTGCGAAGACCTCGCCCCAAGGGGCGGCCGTCTTGCTGAATTGCTGAAAGAGCGGATAGGAATAGCTGAATTCCCCGGCGAAGTCGCCTTCCGAAGAGGCGCGCATTACATGAAAGATTTCCTTAGGATCGCTAACCGGCAGGGGGCTCCACAGACACGCGCGGAGGAGCGTAAATATCGCAGTGTTGGCTCCGATGCCGAGCGCGAGAGTCAAGACGGCAACCGCGGTAAAGCCGGGATTGTTGCGCAACTGCCGCAGCGCGTAGCGAAGATCTTGTGCCAGTCCGGTCATCTCAGATTCGGCCCTCCTGCTGGCACAGCGGTGTCACAGTGTGCGGGCCAGTGCCATGGCCCGCTGTCTCTCATCGCAAGACTCTTACCAATCCAGTAGAAAGTGTAACTGCCTGGCAGCAAAGGACAACGGAATACCTCTGTCGGACCGTTATCGGGGAAGGTGTCCACCGCTGGCTGCAGGTGTCCGGAGCCGAACAGTCAGTCATCGGTTTGCTGGGGTTTTATGAGACGGGTTCCCAAAAACAACCACACGATCCATCAATGTTAATAAGCTACGGTTAATAAGCTACGGTTAATAAGCTACGGTTAATAAGCTACGGTTAATAAGCTACGGTTAATAAGCTACGGTTAATAAGCTACGTTAATAAGCTACCGCGAGGGCGTGGTTGTCTGTGCAAGTTTCTTCCGCGTGCCGGGATGGATAGCCGAATTTTTCCCGATAGATACTACCCCGTCAAGTGCCAACCGGGAGAAAAGAAAGAGGTGATCCCAGAAACTGCGAAGAAAGTCCGAAGGAAGTGACTGCGCCAGCGTTGCTATTTGGATTGCGGCAAGTGGCTGACTGAGATCTCGTCAAAGCGCATTTCGGTGGATGGCTTTTGCTCGTGTTGATTTTGGAGCACAGCGTTGAGTTCAGTAACCAGCGCTAACATCCTGTCGAAATTCTTCTCAGCGCCAATTTGCGCGCAGAGTTCCTTTACCTGTTGATTGAGCACTTCCCGACTCATGGCGGGTACCTCAGAGGGAGCTCCAGTCAGCGGATTTCGCTGCGTGCCCACTACTTGGCCTTGTTCCATACGTACAGGAACGTCTCGTCGCTGGCGGTAGCGACATCTCTCCGGCCCTTGTGGATGGCGCGATTCAGGGCAGACCGCACCTTCTCCTTGCTCTGCGTCAAGTCCGACAAAGGCACTTTGATCGCAGTTCCTGCCGGAACCTGATCGAGATCGGAGAGGATCTGGGTAACGATCTCTTTGTGCTTTCCATTTCGACCTTGGGGAACGTCCACTTGCGCCATAGTGTTGAAATTCATCAAAGCTTTGCTGGTTCGAGGGCTCATCCGAATCTCCTACCAAAAACAAACGTTAAACAAACGTAACGCAATCGTACTTTAATCGTGACGAGGTAGTCAAGTATAAAATACGAGGTAGTGAGGTATGAGATTTAGCCCACTAAACGCAAGCTCGATGCGCTAAACACAGGCTGAATTCCCGCTAACCGGGCCACTGCTGATCTACAACAAACGGGCAGACAACTGCCTGATAATCGAGCGTTTTAGCGCGGACAAAGAGCGTGAGCCGATTCCCAAAAGATATGACCCGTAGGCTTTCCCCTCTGCTAGGGTTTGTGTTAGCCGGAAGGAGGAAATTCAAATGCGAAGGTCTTTGCACTTCGAAACGGTTCCGGTGGCGGTGGTGAGGAAGATTGCTAAACCATTTCCTCGAAGAAGTGAAATCCCACTCGTCGCATCACGGCGGTTATCTGTTGTCGTCAAGACCCGGGTGCAGCGCCCACTCATTCCCGGAAAGGGGAATTGAAATGGGAGAGTCAAAGGAAAACGACGGCCAACAAACCAACAGAGACTGGCGCGAGCTGGCGCTCCGAGTCCAACAAGAAACAGACCCTAAGAAGATGATCGAATTGGCCATGCAACTTATTGCCAACCTCGACGAAAAACGGGCGGGAAAGAATCTGCTGCCCAAACCGCTATCAGAATCGCCCGAGAGGCCGCGAGAATGACTCCTGAGGAACGAGACCAGTTGGATTCACTGTGTAAGCGTATCGCGATAGAGAAAGACGCTCAAAGCTTTGACAACCTGGTCAAGGAATTGGAGGCTCTGTTATCGGCGAAACACGAGCGACTCCAATCGATGAGAGCTTCGGGCTCTTTCCCAGCAACTGCGAAACCCGATCCGCCAGCAATCGAGTCATAAGGGCGCTATCGGTGTTAATAGACGAAAACTCGCTCGAAACCATCCTCGTGTTGATCCAGCAACTGGAAGCAGCGCTTCTCGGATTGAAGCAAATGCGAGCCTATGTCGTGCAAGGCGGCGAGCAGGAAATGCTGGAGTCGGCGATCGTGGACAATGAAACCAGGTTGGCAGAAATTAAACGTAAGGTTATTCAGTAATCATCAACGCAGCTGCCGGTTCCGGCGTAGAGTGCTTCACGACAGACAAAGCCCCTGTTATTTCTCATTCAATTCGCTCTGACTCCGGTCGGGGCGTTTTTCTTTCTGGCGTCCTGGTCTGAAGCAGCCATACCAGGAACCGTATAGTGCCCTGCCAAGACCCCGGAGCGCTCTATTGTTTGGTGAAGTCGCACGCTCCACTCATGTTCTGCGGCGGTGGGGAAGGCGGTGTAGCCCAGGGTTTGTTGGTGAAATCGAAGAACTCGGTCATGTCGGGCATGGCGGCGTCGCGTGCAGTGAGTGTAGGCAGGCCCCAGCGCGTCTCAATAAAATGCAGATAAGCCGTGTAGTCCATGGGCGTGTGCGAGACGAAATTCTTCTTCGCAAAGGGCGAGATCACTAGGTTCGGCACGCGGCTGGCGGTAATAGTGAAATCGCCGGGCACGTCGTTGGACGTGAGATCCACCGGTTTGATGCCGTCTGGATTCGGCACCGACATCGGCGGCATGTGGTCGAAGAACCCTCCGCCTTCGTCGTGCGCGAAGAAGATCACGCTATCGCTCCACGACGGGCCCTGCATCACGGAGTTAATCACTTTGGACGCAAACTGCGCGCCGACCTGCACGTTGATCGGAACCTCGCCCTGCTGCGGGTTCGCGGGATCAAAGTTGCTGGTGTGCTCGGAAAGACCGTCGTGCAGCCCGGTCTCGATGAACGAAACTGCCGGCAGTTGGCCAGCCCCAGCGTCGGTGAAGAACTGATTGATCGATACGACCTTGGCTGACACCCCGGGCTGGTTGAAATAAGCGAAGTCCTGCAGATAAGTGAACAGGTTCGTTTCCTCTGAATAGATTTTCCAGGAAACACCCGCGGCATCCAGTTCCTGCCAGATGGTCTTGGCGGTCAGCCCTCCCGGCCCCGGCCCGTCGTGGACATACCCCTGCGATGTCGCCGCGAACAGGAAATGCCGCTGCGCCGGGGTGTTGCTGGGTATCGGAGAGTAGAAGTGGTCGCCCATCGCGAAATTCGACGCCATGAAGTAGTAATAGTTCAGGTCGTTGCCATCGAAGTAGCCCATCACACGATGGCCGTCCTGGTCGGCCATCTGGATTCCCAGCGTGGCGGCGTACTGGCTGATCTGGACCGCGAGCGAGACAAAGCCGTCCATCGGCGAGTTGGAATCGGCCCCTGCCGGATTTGCCCAGTCAAAGTTCTTGTGCGTCTCTGTCCAGTCGGGTGTCAGGTCTTCCGTGCACACCGAACCGCTGTGATACGAAGCGAGGTTTGCACCGGTCACGGGAGAGAAATTGGAAAACGATCCTGTGCTCTCATCGTCGATTGTTGCCGGCGAGCCGTTGATCGGGTAGCTATTTGCTTGCCTGTAGGCGGTCATCTGGCCGAAGTAGTGATCAAAGGAGCGGTTCTCCTGAATCATGATCACCACGTGATTCACTACTGTGATTCCCTGCTGAGGTGGTCCGCCGGGGCCTGGGCTTGGGGTTGGTGCTGGTGGTGTTGGCGTGGGCCCGCTTCCTTTACCCGCGGAACCGCCGCAGCTTGTGATCAATACCGCCAATGCCACGCTGGAGAGAAGGGAGATGAACCTGGAGCGCATAGGTTAAGACTTACTGCCAATTGCTCAGATCAGATGCTCAGGCCAAAGCTGATGTTGGCGCCCAGCACGGGTTTCTCGCCCGTTTAGGGGGGGCCAAACGGGCGAGAAGGCGTGAGCTTAGAGTTCCGGGTGCGCGTCGGAAGCGCGGCATTTCAATACGGTTTGGTTTGAGGAACTTTCTGGGCAAGCGGCTTGTCGTTTGTTACAGTCTGGCCCTTGTCGTACTTCATCCGGTTGCCCCCGATCTCATTCGTATCCGAGTGGTCGATCGGCTTCATGGCTACGACCTGATAGCGGCGTTTCTTGTGATCGCCATCAGGAATTCTCATCTCGATCACGTCTTTGGAAATCTTGAACTCCCCTTCCTGTCCGATCGGCAGCAGCCTGGGATGCTTATGATCCAGCGGACGAATGTGGTACTCCATATCGTCAGTGCGCAACATGTATTGCGGACACAACTTCTCATCAGAATCGACGTGAGTGGCGCCGACCGACCCGAACACGCTGCCTAGCCCGGTCAGGCCGCGCTCCTTGGCGCCGCACGGCACCGCTTCCATCTTTTCGATCATGGCGCGCTGGCCATGTTTCTTGCCCGCAAAAACGGGGACGGAAAGCGACAAACAAAACATTGTGATAAGAACTGGTTTCTTGTTCATGACGCCTCTTTTCAGTCCAGGAATTTGTTCCGGTCCTTTGCCGATGCGATAGGGAAAGGCGGGTGGCAGAAGTCCGCCTTTCCGTTCCGCACTATGGCCACCCTACTTCTTCGGCTGAGAAGCCGGAAGTTTGGCTGTACCTTTTACCATCGCGCCATTTGAGGTCGCGTCAAACGCCTGCGCTGACTTGATGAACGATTGCGGGTTCTCAGTCAGTTCCTCACGCGTTTGAGGATGAGATTTCAGGTACGTCTGCAACGCGGAATGGTTCTCCAGGTATTCCTCATTCGTCGCAAGGGAAGGGTTCTTGGAGAGCTCATTCGAGATGTTGCCGTGACCTTCCAGAAACTCGTGGAAGCTGGAAAGCTCGCCACGGGTCACATCGTGATCGCGGCCCATAGCGGCATCCTGGCGATGATCAAAGCTCTGCTCCTGGTTCATGAACTGGGTTGGATTCTCTCGATATTCCTCCCGCACACCGGGGTGACTTGCCAGGAATTGCTGCAGAGCCGGATGGCCCTGAACGAACTCCTTGTTGTTGACCAATGCAGGGTTCTTGCGCAATTGTTCTGCGATCTCGGGATGGCTGTCCATGAAACGATCCATGTTGGCCAGCTCCGTGCGATTCACGTCCGAATCCCGCCGCATACCGGAGTCTTCACCGCGGTCAAAGCGCTCTTCCTGCTGCATAAATGCATTCGGATTTGCTTTGTACTCCTGCCGCAACTCGGGATGATCCGCGAGAAATTGCTGCAGAGCCGGATGGTCCTCGATGAAATCCTTGTTATTGACGAGGGCCGGATTCTTTCGCAGTTGCTCCGCAACCTCGGGATGGCTGTCGAGGAAGCGATCCATATTGGACATTGCGCGCGCGTCCTCACGACGGTCGTATTGCTGCTCCCGAGACATGAACGCGCTGGGGTTTTTCCGCAATTGGTCGCCGACGCCTGGATGTTGTGCCAAGAACTGCTGCAAAGCCGGGTGGGTTTCAACGAATTCCTTGTTGTCAGCGAGCGATGGATTTTTCCGCAGTTGCGCCGCGATTTCAGGATGAGTTTCTAAGAAGCTATCCATCCTGCTCAACTCGCCTCGCGTTGTGTCCCCATCACGACGATCGCGGTCCCGGTCACCTTCGTTGTCCTCACGCCGGTCAAAACGCTGCTCCTGATGCATCACAGCATTGGGGTTTTGATTCAGATCCTCACGTACTTCAGGATGCTGCTGCAGATAGCGCTGCAAATCAGGATGGTTTTCCACGAACTCCTCGTTGTTGACTAACGACGGGTTGTTCCGCAGCTGTTCGGAAAGTTCCGGATGCTGATCCAGGAACTGATCGAGTGCGGACAGTTGCTGCCGAGTCATATCAGAATCACGATCTTGGGGCATGCTGCTCTGCGATTGTGCTCTCGCAGGGGCCGTCCACATAAGAGATGCGAGCGCCAAGGTCGCCAACCAGTACTGAGTTTTCACACTTGTGCATTTCATAAGCGACAAAATGCCTCCTGTTGTGAGCGGATGACAGGGAAAGAAATGCATGGGGAAGGCCAATGCCCGAGAGCGAGGAACTCGTGCTATTTCAGTGCCTTGACAAGCGCTTAGGGGAGATCAAGTAGATCCACTACAGGATGGAATTCCGACACGTTCTTGTAAAATCGCCGTACAGAGATCACCGTAGCTTTCAATGTTTTGTAAATTGTCGCCAGGCAGATGAGCTTTTCACAAGCTTCAGCCATTCTTTCCGACGTCTTTCACACCTGCTGGACGAGCGTTGTTCTTGGCCACGGTCGTGCCGACTTCGAAGATGATTGGGCCGGTAGACATCAGCGGACAGTATACGGCGATTGAGAGCTGTGATCTTCCCTGATTCAGGGTTTGGCTATTGTTTATCCGGTGCCTTCTCCGCCGGCTTTTCGAATATCTTCGGGTCCACAGCCGGGTTAATTTCGATCTTCTTATACTCAACTGCGCTGGTCTCTTCTCCGTTCTGTTTGTTCTTGCGCTGGAGCGGTATGGTCAGCCCATTGATGGCCTTCCAGTCATCCATGGCGGTCTCGCCTTGTGCCGGCCCGGTTCTCCCAAGCGTTACATAAGTTTCCTTCAGAATGTGCCCATCTGCCGGATTCACGAACCAGCGGATTGCGGCGCCTGCTGCGTTTACGTCCACGATGCGGGCTTCAATGTCCCCCACCTTCTCGGTTCCTCCCGCTTGGAAGAAGACATCCGGATCCTTCCAATGGGACGCGATGAAAATGGGATCGCGCTTGATTTGCTCCAGAGTTTCGCTCTTCTGCTCTGAAGGCATCGCCTGTGTGCCCATGCCGGCCATCGAGGCGAATCCCGTATCGGGCGTTACGACGATCGTCATCGTGCCCTGGGGAGTTTGCAATTCGGCATGAAGGCGGTCGGGGTACACAATGGTCGTTTGCATCTGCATGGGAAGGTCGCCTTGCGGCGTCTTCCGCGTCATGGTGAACTCGGCTTTGACCGATTTGACCGCAGAAAGCTTCGCTTCGCCTCCCATGGCCGCGACAACTTTCGAGGCAAGCTCCTTGCCCTCAGCATTTGAGGCAGTAGGTTTCGAACTCTCATCCTGCTTCGCTCCCGGAGGAGGCGGAATGGTGATATCGATGTCCTTTACCGCCCCGAGCGACGAGAGTGGCTTGCCGAACTCCTTGAGGTTACCAACCACCAGCCTGGCCAATTGATCTTTGTGCAGGTACTTAGCCGCGACGCGGTTCACATCGGCAGCGGTTACCTTTTTGACTTCGTCCTGGTACTTGTCGAGCCAGTCGGGAGGATACCCGTAATACTCGTAAACCATGCGCTCGCCAAGAATTTTGTCGGGCGAGTCAAGACGAAACACAAACGCGTTCAGGATGGCATCCTTGGCGTTCTTGATTTCTTCTTCCGTGATCGGCTTCTTGGATAGATCATCGATGTCTTCGTCGAGCGCTTGAATCGCATCGACCGTGCTCTCACTCTTGGTGCTCATGGCAATTTGCAGGATGCCCTCATGTCCGAAGTTCGTTCCCACGCCGCCACCTACGCCATAAGCCAGCCCGCGCTTGGTGCGGATGTCGTTGAAGAGGCGGGAGGAAAACCCGCCACCGAAGGCTTCGTTGAAAACACTGATCGCGTAGTAGTCGGGATTGTCGCGCGTGGTGCCGAGCGCAACCATGCGGATATTGCTCTGGTTCACGTCCTCTTTAGAGACGAAATAGTAGCCGGGCTTGGCGGGAGTGTACTGCAATTCATTTTTCGGGAACGGCGGGAAAGATTCGCCCTGGGGCCACGATTCGAAGGCGGAGCGCAGTCGAGCCTCCATCGTCGCTGAATCGAAATCCCCACTGATGCCGAGGATAATGTCATTGGGGTGTACATACTTCTTGTGCCAGTCGATCAGATCCTGGCGCGTGATCGCAGCCACGGTGGCGTACTCCGCTACACGGGCATAAGGATTATCGGCGCCATAAGCGAGTTTGGCGGCCTCGCGGTGAGTGATCCCTCCCACATCGTCGTTGCGCCGGGAGATGCTATCTTCCTCGCCCTTCTTGGCGATATCGATCTTGTCGTCGCGGAATTCTGGATTTTGCAGCACGTCCTGGAAAGCTTTGAAAACGTCGTCGAGGTCGCCCTTAAGGCAGGAGAAGCTGATCGTGGTGGAATCCGCGCCTGGGCCAGTTTCTACCTTGGCGGCACGCACTTCGAGAAAATCGTCAAGTTGGTCGCCTGTCTGGGTCTTGGTACCGCCGGTGCGCCAGACTTCGCCAAAGATGTCGACAAGGCCCGTCTTATTCGCCGGCTCATTAACTGAGCCGCCGCGGATGCGCGCGGTGCCATCGATCAAGGGTAGTTCATGGTCTTCCTGCAGGAAGATCACCATCCCGTTGGAGAGTTCGATGCGTTTGGGTTGTTGCGGTTTGAAAGAACGCAAGGGAGGAATCGGGATCTGCTTCCAGGTGGCTTGCGCAGAAAGGAGGTGCGGTGGCACAAGCACGGCAGCGGCCAACAAGAGACCCAGGATGTGCCGCTTCATTGCGCACCTCCCTGATCGGCAGAAGCGTTCCCTTGTTCAGCGCCGGGCGAGCCTTTGCCACCGGGTGCGTTCTCGATGACTCCCACGGTGCGGTTGGTATCGACGAAAACTTCGTTCGCTACGCGCCTAATGTCGGCCTTGGTCACCGCATCAATGCGATCCACGGAGCGGAACAGCTCTTGCCAATCTCCATAGCGTGTTTGGTAAGTCGCCAGTTGCGTAGCCAGTCCGCCGTTATCGGCGAGGCCTCGGATGAGGTTGGCTTTGCTGCGGGTCTTGATCATCTTTAATTCATCGTCGCTGATGTCTTCTTTTTTCAGGCGCTCGATTTCGGCGTGAATGGCATCGCCAATTTCCTGCGGCTTGTGGCCGGGTAAGGGAACTGCGAGAAACGCGAAGAGATGCGGATACTTGATGCCAGGATATCCAGTGAAGCCCTCGGAAAATGAAGCAATCTTCTTGTCTCGTACCAGAGAGCGGTAGAGTCGCGAGGTGCGGCCTTCCGAGAGAAGGTCGGTAATGGCGTCGAATACAGCGTCGTCTTTGCTGCGGTAGTCGGGCCGGTGATAGCCCTCGATGTAAATTGGCTGCGACATGTCCTTCAGCACGACACGGCGCTCGGAGTTTTGCGGAGGCTCCGTAGTAGTGGCCTCGTCGGGATCCGGGCGGACGGGCAGCCGTCCGAAGTATTTTTCGAGAATCGGTAATGCTTGCGCAGATTTCACATCGCCGGCTATCGCCACCACCATGTTCGAGGGGATGTAGTAGGTGTCAAAAAACTTCTGCGCATCGGTAGCGGAGAAGTGATTGAGATCGGACATCCAGCCGACCGTAGGCCGATGGTAGGGATGCGCCGCGAAAGCCTCTTCCGTGAACTGCTCCAGTAGTCGCCCGAAGGGATTGCTATCGGTGCGCATGCGGCGCTCTTCGATGACTACGTTGCGCTCTTTATAGAATTCCCGCATTACGGGGTGCAGGAATCGCTCGGACTCAAGATAGGCCCAGAGTTCCAGGCGGTTCTCGGGAAAAGAGTAGTGGTACGCGGTCTCGTCATAGTTGGTGAAGGCATTCATGTCTTCACCGCCATTCTGCTCGACGATTTTTCCGAACTCGTTGGGGACGACATACTTGTCCGCGCCGGCAATCGTATCTTGCCAGGCCTTCTCTAGTTGCTTGAGCTTGGCCGCATCCCGGCCTACGCTCTTGTCCCGCTCTTTGATATAGGCCGCATAGGCAATCTCCACTTTTTCCAGCGCGAGCTTTTCAGCGGCATAGTTCGTCGTTCCGATCTTGTCGGTGCCCTTGAATGCCATATGCTCGAACATGTGAGCTAGGCCGGTGGCGCGCATCGGGTCCTGGGTCGAACCAGCGTCCACCAGGGTGAAAAACGAGAATACGGGCGCTTCGGGACGCTCACAGATGATGAGAGTCAGTCCATTGCCGAGTTTCTTGACCGTGACGCGCTTCTTGAACGAGGCGACGTCCTGCGCCAGAACAACGGTGGAAAGAAGGAGCAGTAGAAAAGCGCCTTTAAGGCAGGAGTATTTCATCGAACCTCCGACGGCTGGGCGGAAATTTCTGCAAAGAACATAGTCTTTGGACGGGCGAACAGAGCAGAAGTTTGAAAGTACGTGGGTGGCAGGGGGGTTGTCAAACTCAGGACACACGACTCAGGACACACGACTGCAGTCTCCCGGCTTTCGGGGTCGCTGTGGCTGCGTAGCCCGCGCAGCATTTGAGCACGGAAAAGGCTTAACCGCTGAGGACGCGGACGAGTCCGCCGAGTTCGCGGAGAAAACCTGCGGAGACGGCCCAGTTTTCGGTTGCGAATCAGAGCTACGCTGTATTTGGCGCCTGGCAGAATATCAGGCAAAATGGCAGGGCGGAGCGCACGTGACTGATTCGAGCGTCGAAATTCAAGGGCGACACCTGAAGCTCTCGAACCTGGAGAAGGTTCTTTACCCCGCCACCGGATTCACCAAGAAGGATGTCATCGACTATTACGCGCGGATCGCGCCGGCTATCCTTCCCCATCTGCACGGTCGTGCCCTCACGCGCAAGCGTTATCCCGACGGCGTAGATAGCGAGCCTTTCTTCGAAAAGAACGCCCCCATGCACAAGCCGGATTGGGTGAAGACAGTGCCCGTCTGGAGCGGAAGGAACCGGCGCACCGTTCACTATGTGCTCTGCGACGATCTGGCGACCCTGATCTGGCTGGCGAATCTGGCGGCGCTCGAACTGCACCCGTCGCTGGCTCTTGCGACAGACATTACCTGCCCGACTGTGATGGTCTTTGATCTCGATCCCGGGCCGCCTGCAAATATCGTGCAGTGCTGCCAGGTGGCGATCTGGCTGCGGGAGATCTTCGAGCATCTTGGCCTGAAGAGCTTTCCCAAGACTTCGGGATCGAAGGGTCTTCAGCTTTATGTGCCGCTAAATACGCCCACGACATTTGAAGCGACCAAACTCTTTTCCCATGCGCTGGCCCAGTTGCTGGAGCAGGAGCACCGAGATCTCGTCGTGTCAGATATGAAGAAGAATATCCGCACTGGAAAAGTGTTCGTTGACTGGAGCCAGAACGATGAGCATAAGACGACGATCGCACTGTATTCGCTGCGGGCGCGGGAGCGTCCAACGGTATCGACGCCGGTCACGTGGGACGAGGTACAGCGCACGCTGAAGAAGAAGGACGCGGGATTGCTGGTGTTCGAGTCCTCCCAAACGATTGCGCGCTTCGAGAAGATGGGCGATCTCTTCGAGCCGGTGCTCGAATTGAAGCAGAAGTTACCCGATCTGAAAGCTGCCGCGGTGGCTCAGACGCCCGAGGCGATTGAGATTGCGGCAGAGGCGGACCAGGACCATATTGTCGGCAAACCAGCCTCGAAGAAATCCGCGAAGAAGCCGGCCGCACGCTAAGAAGCGAGCCAAGGTATAATCCCGGTCTATTCTCAAGGGCGCTGGAATCTCGAAATCATGGCGCAACTCTTCGCAGGAACATCAGGGTGGGCCTACCCGACTTGGAAGCCCGACTTTTATCCCGAGAAACTGGCCCAGAAGAGATTCCTGGGATACTACGCCACCAAGCTCAATACTGTGGAGGTGAATTTCACCTTCCGTCAGCTGGTAAAAGAAACGACGATTCAGAATTGGCTGGCAGAAACACCTGGGCATTTTCGCCTCGGCGTCAAGGCACATCAGGTCATCACGCATATCAAGCGGTTGAAGGGAACTGAGGAGTTCCTGCCTCGATTCCTGGCGACAATCGAGCCTCTCGCCGCGGCAGGGAAACTGGGGCCGGTTTTGTTTCAACTGCCGCCGAATCTGAAGGCGGATTCGGCGTTGCTCAAGGATTTTCTTGCTCTTCTTCCGCGCGCGGTTCCGACGGCTTTTGAGTTTCGGCACGACTCGTGGTTCGGCGATGCAACCTGGGAACTGCTGAAATCCGCAAATGCGGGGTTGTGCGTCGCCGAGACGGAGACCAGGACCACGCCCGACGTCGTGACAGCGCCATTTGCCTACTATCGCTTTCGCAAACCGACTTACACCGGAGACGAGCGGCGGGCGATGGTGGATCGCATGCGGCAGCACATCGCCGAAGAACGCAATGTGTTCACCTACTTCAAGCACGAGGAAACGCCGCAGGGCGCGCTATACGCGGTCGAAGTGCTCCGGGAAGTGAACGGCGCGGAGGGACGCTGATGCGCCTAGCGACGGCCGCAATCATAGCATCGGTTGTCGCTTTCGGCGCGCATTCCGCCCACGCTCAAGACGCGAAACTCCGCACCGTACAC
The DNA here is from genome assembly GCA_963836945.1 of uncultured Acidobacteriota bacterium. GTDB lineage: Bacteria > Acidobacteriota > Terriglobia > Terriglobales > Acidobacteriaceae > Sulfotelmatobacter. Next base: position 310,098 of record CAWILL010000004.1, on the reverse strand, counting down.
GTATTCGTCGCGCTGGCCGACAATCAACATCAGGGGATCGTTCCCGTGGCGGCGGTTCTGGGTAACGGAGAAGATCCTGGGCGCAATCTGTATTGGGGATCAGCCTACGGCGTGAAGACGTTCTTTTCGCGCTCACCCGAGTGGGAGCGGCTCAGTTGTGTTCAAAAGCCGAAGCCGGCGATTCTTGAGCGGTGCGTTTTCAAATACCGAACCGCGAACGTCTATCTGATCTCCGATGCTTACCGGGGAATCGAAATCAAGCAAGCGATCTGGGATTTTCTTGATTCTGCAGCCGGGGGTGGCGCAGATACGGTCGGTGTATCTGTCCAACCAACCGGTACCGCCCTGAATTTGCCGGCGCATGGCGGCGCAACTCTCCTGGCGTACATTGGTCACGATGGGCTGATGGACTTTCAACTTCCTCACTATCCACAGCAGAAGGATGCAAGTCATCGTGAAGCCATCGTCCTGGCGTGCGCCAGTAAGCAATTTTTCGGCGAGGCGGTACGGGCCAGCGGGGCTTATCCGCTGCTGTGGACAACCGGGCTGATGGCTCCCGAAGCGTACACGCTGAAAAGTGCGCTGGACGGCTGGATCGCGGCAGAGAATCGCGAGCAGGTTCGCGACCGGGCGGCTGGGGCTTACGATAAATACCAGAAGTGCGGGATCCGGGCGGCGCATCGACTGCTTACTACCGGCTGGTGACGTGGTGAGAGAGACGTAGCAAGCTACGTCTCTACGACGGGCTTATCGGGGATCTGGTTCAGTACTTCTCGCAGCGTCCGATAACGCGCATAGTAAGCTTCTTCTAGTATGGCTTCTGAGGCTAATGCGCGCGTGCTCTCCGGATTTCTCGACTATCTGAGAATCGAGAAGGGACTGGCGCGGTTGTCGATAGCGGCCTATACCACCGACATCGGACAGTTCGCGCAGTTTCTCGAGAAACGGAAGCAGTTCCTGATGACGGCACGCCGCCAAGACGTGCGCGAGTTTCTTCAGCAGCTGTTTTCGAATCGAGTGGACGGGCGGAGCGTTGGTCGCAAGCTTTCGGCGCTGCGGCATTTATATCGCTATCTGCTGCTCGACAAAAGAATCGAGCATGATCCGACGCTGAACATCGAATCGCCGCGGCAGTGGAAGGTTTTGCCTAAGTCTCTAGCTCGGGATGAGGTCGAGGCGACATTGGCTGCGCCTGGTCACCCGTCGAAATCGGACAGGCAGGATTCAGCGGCTCTGGCATTGCGCGATCGCGCCATACTGGAGTTGCTTTATGCGGGAGCTTTGCGGGTTTCTGAGTTGGTCACCGCGACGCTGGAGGACCTGAAATTGGAAGCCGGCTACATGCTGGTGCGCGGCAAAGGCGATAAGGAGCGCATTGTGCCCTTAGGAAAGCCGGCACAGGATGCGCTGACAGAGTACCTAGCTCAGGCGCGGGCCAAGCTGTTGAAGCCTGCCAGAGGGGAAGGGAAGAAGGGTAGGGATCCTTCGACTCCGTTGTCCTCCGCTTCGCTTCGGACAACTCCGCTCAGGATGACAAATGCAATGAGCGCTCCGATATCGGGGACATCACCGTTTTTGTTTATCGCAAAGGGCGGTCGCAAGCTGACCCGACAACGCATCTGGCAGATGGTCGGGCAGGCGTCGGCGGCTTCGGGAAGGCATGCGTCTCCTCACATGCTGCGACATTCTTGCGCCACACACATGGTCGAGAATGGCGCGGATCTGCGCACCGTGCAAACGATTCTTGGCCATGCTGATATTTCTACGACCCAGGTCTATACGCATCTCGCACTGGATCGGCTGCGTAGTGTGTATCAGAAGCATCATCCCAGGGCGAAGGCGAGGTAGCGGATTTCTGATTGCAGAGTTATATCTCAGATTTTAGATTGTGAATCCTATCGAGACCGGATTTTGAAATCTGCAATCTGAAATATCTGAAATCTCAAATCTGAAATCAGAATTAAACTATGACCACAACCCGGACCATCGTCGAAAAGGCTGTCGCAGACTTTCTCCGCCATCTGGGCGAGAAAAATTCCTCGCCACACACGATCAAAGCCTATAGCGGCGATCTGGCGAATTTCACCGCCTACGCCGGGTCTCGCAACTGGAAGCAGATCGACCACATCGCGATTCGCGGATTTCTTTCTCAGCTTTATGAACAGGGCCTGAGCAAAACATCCGTGGCTCGTTCTCTGGCTGCAGTACGTTCGCTCTATCGCTGGCTGGCGCAGGAAGGCGAGGTTGACCAGAATCCCGCCAAGTTGGTCGCCACGCCGAAGCTGCCGAAGAAACTCCCGCGCGTGCCCACGATCGAAGAGATGAATTTCGTGCTCGATGGCAAAATGCCCGAGACGGCGGCTTTCCCGGAGCGCGACCGGCTCATGCTGGAATTGCTTTACGGTTGCGGGATCCGCAACTCGGAGCTAACCGGAATCAACCTCGACGACATTCGCCTGAGCGCAGAGGCCATTCTGATTCGCGGGAAAGGGAAGAAGGAACGCTACGTTCCGTTTGGCGATTCCGTGAAGAGCGCGCTGCCCGCTTATCTTCAAGTTCGGCAGACACTACTGTCTCAGAAGCGCAAGAATTCCAACGCGCTGTTGATCAACCAGCGTGGGGGGAGGCTCACGACGCGCAGCGTGGGGCGCATCATCAAGAAGATTGCGGTCTCGAAGGGCCTGTCTCCCGATGTTCATCCTCATACTCTGCGGCATGCTTTCGGCACGCACATGCTGGAAGAAGGCGCCGATCTGCGCGCGATCCAAGAACTGCTCGGTCATGAGCGCTTGGCTACAACCCAGCGGTATACCCAACTCTCCATGAAGCACGTGCTGCAGGTCTACGACCGGACGCATCCGCGCGCGAAGTAGGGTGAACAGCAATGAATGTTACCTCGCGTGAAACCGTCAGGCGTTCTTGCGAAGACCTTCCCACATGGTCACGACACCAGACTTCATCTCCGCGGTGAGTTTCGCGTAGGCTTCTTCTGATGCCTCGCTTTCTGGGGGAGGCACGATGGGATCTCCAAACACAATCTTCAGCGGCTTGAATCCCTGAAACGACTGGTTGCGTGGCCAAGCTTCGTAAAAGCCTTCAATCGCGATCGGAACGATCGGTACCTGCAGGTGTATGGAGAGGATGGCCGCGCCTTTCTTGAAGATGCGAGGCGTGCCGTCGATGGATCGTTCGCCCTCCGGATACAGAATCAGCACTTTTCCATTTCGGAGACCAAATGCTCCGGCCCGCATGGCAGAAACGAGATTCGCGTCGGGATCGACCACGATGACGTTGAGAGAGCGTGCTAGCCGGCGCATGAATCCTTCACCGAAGATTTCACTTGTCCCGACGGCGAAAAGCCGCTGGAACAGATCCGCCGGCAATGTGCTCGCCAGTACAACCGGGTCGAGGTAACTCTGATGGTTCGAGCAAAGAAGGTAAGGGCCTCTCTTTGGCAGTTTCTCAATACCGCTTACCTGCAGATCGAACAGATCGAGCGAGACGACCTGCACCAGCCGAAACACGAGAGACCAGAACGTGGTTTTGAAACGGCTCGGACGCGCCAACTCCAAGACTTCGGGGTCGTCGGGGTCTTCGGCCAGAATGGCTTTCCATCCGGCGAAGGTGGGCCGCGCCGCTGGCTTTCCGTCCCCGCTCGCCGCACTCTGCAGGACCGCGTCAATCAGGTCCCGAATGGTATAGATCTCTGCAAGTCGAGATTCTTCAACATTGCCGCCCAGTTCCTCTTCCAGGCGGCTGAGCACCTCGACGCGTTGCATGGAGTCGAGTCCGAGATCGAGTTCCAGGCTGCTGGTGGGCCGCAGATTCGGCGGAGCAGAGTGCGAATTTTCGCGTGCGATTTTGAGGCCACGTTGGACGTCAGGCTGTTCAAGCCAGGTTGTCTCTTCCGGAGTAAGAGGTTTTTCCACAGGCAGTTCGGAATCGTCACTCACCTTCTTGGCCTGATTTGCCTGTACGCGCTTCTGAACCTCGAAGCGCTTGATCTTTCGCGTGGTCGTGCGGGGCAGATCGTCCTGCCAGATCTCGTAGCTGCTGATGCGCTTGGTCGTCGCGATCTGTGGCGAAAGGCCTTCAATATCGAAGCGGATGACTTCCTTGGCGTTGACGATTTTGCGCTTCCTGAGTTCGTCGAAGTTAGGAACGATCACTGCGTGCAGGCGGTCGCGTTCCTCGCCCGGCTTGCCTTCCAGTCCCATCACGGCAATTTCCTTGATGAACGGCGACTTCAGGTAGTGCGCTTCGATCTCTTCCGGGTAAACGTTTTTGCCGTTGCTTAGGACGATGACTTCCTTCTTGCGTCCCGTAAGAAAGAGATGGCCTTTCGAGTCGAAATAGCCGAGATCGCCCGTGAGGAACCATCCGTCTTTCATGACCGCCGCCGTGGCATCCGGACGGTTCCAGTATCCCTTCATCACGACAGGTCCACGGACCGCCAGTTCGCCCACGGCAGCGCCTCCCTCTTCCTGCGGCTGTGGGTCAACGATCTTGCCCTCCACGCCCTTCATGGCCTTGCCACATGAACCGATGACAATGTCGTTCGGGGTATTGACGTAAATCGCGGCGGCCGTCTCAGTCAGTCCCAGAGCCTGCATCACGTCGATGCCGAGATCATAGAAATCCTGCGCGATTGCCGGATCGAAGCGCGATCCTCCGGTCGCGAGGTAGCGCATTTTGGGGCCAAGGGTGTGATGAATCTTGCCAAAAAGGATGGGCCCCGCGTTGACGCCTACCTTCCGCAATGTGCGATTGAGCAGCACCATCGCGGCGAAGATTTTCTGCGTAAGCGGGCCACGTTTCTTAATCTCCTGAAAGATACGCTCGTGAATCAGATAGAAAAACTGTGGCACGACGGCGAAAGCCGTGATGTTGCGCTCCTGCAACGCCTTCAGCAGTTCGGTGGTGTTGAGGGTTTCCAGATATACCACTCGCGAGCCCTTGACCAGCGGCAGGAGCAAGTTTGCCATCAGGGCCAGCACGTGGAATAGGGGCAAGACGCCGAGCAGTGCATCGTTTGGCCCGATGTCGACCCAATTGAAAACGGCATCTACTTCGCCAAGGAAGTTGCCGTGCGTCAGCATTACGCCCTTGGGATCGGCTGTTGTACCGGACGTGTAGAGCAGGGAAGCGAGGTCGTCGGTTTTTACCGCCACCGGCTTGAATGACCCCGGACCTGCCTTGAATATCTCCGGCAGATTGGCCAGGAAACGATCGTGGCCAGTGTCAGGGGTCATGCGGTCAGGGTCGGTCAGGATCAGGCCGACACTTTGTTCACTGACGGCCCGCCGTGTGACCGGGACATGCTTCACGTCTACGAATACCGCAGAAGTCCCACTGTCTTTCAGGAGTTTTACAACCTGGTCGTCATGCAAGGCCGTATCCAGCGGGACCGCAACGCAGCCAGACGCGATGATGCCGAGGTAAGTCGCGACCCATCGCGGGTGGTTGTCGGCAAGGATCGCGAGCCGCGATCCGGGAGTGAAATTGTTTTCCGTGATCCAGCGCCCGATGGACTGGGCCCAGCTTTGCAGTTCGCCGTAGGTGCAGCTTTCGAGGTGATCGCGACGTTGGAGTTCGAGTGCGACGTTATTCGGCCAGCGCTGGGCGCACTCCAGAAAACGGTCGTAGAACGTGGGCATGGGTCGTGGGGAATATTACAGGAAAAAGGCACACGGACGCAGTGTTCTGCAGACTACGTTATTGGTCAGCGGACGACTTATGGGTTCTTCGGTACCTTCGGCTTTTCGGCGTCGGCCATAGCCTTGCGAAATTCTTCCACCGCAGGAACATGCGGGGTCGGGCGCAGACAGTCCTTCTTGATGTAGCGCCAGACCGGCGGCGAGTCGAGAGGATCATCCATCCCTCCGCGATAAACCTCGAACGAGTCCTCGCTCGGCCCAATCTCGGTGCCCATTCGCGGTCGCTGGTCCTGCGGATAACTGCCAGGCCCACCCAGCGGTGGCGGCTGCCCCTGCTGCCCTCCAATGCGTATGTCACTGTCAGTGGACTGTCCGATGCCCGGACGCTGATCGATCGGTCCACCCCTCATGGTGGGCCGTGAGACCCTGCCATCGCCGGTGCGAATCACGATGACGAGGTCTGATTCTTGCCCGTCGAGCATGAGCCGAAAACGTCCCCATTCCATCAGCGCCTTTTCGACATTCTCGCGGGCGAGGGCGTTGGCCTGCGGTTGATCGAGAGGTTCGCCGGCGTTGGGATCAATGACCACCCGCACGGTTTGTGCTCGCAAGACGTATTCCGGAAGCGTCGACTTATGCTTGTCTTTTCCGTTGGCCGCGGAGATGAGGAGAAGAAGCGGAACGAGAAGTGAGCAGAGGCGTCGAGTCATGGAGCCCCCTTTGTCCTGGGTAGCATTATAGTGGCCGGCCCTTCGAAAGTCCCGCTGGAACTCTGGTGCATCGAATGTGCTAGGCTTCTAGAGATAGTATCCGGGCGTACTCTGCCCTCTGAAGGACTTCCGGTTGATTAACAGACTGCTAGGTAAGGTTTTTGGGACGAAGAACGAGCGCGTCATCAAGGCGCTGAGGCCCAACGTACAGGCCATCAACGCGCTCGAACCCGAGATGCAGAAGCTGTCGGATGCCGAATTGCGCGCCAAGACGGACGAGTTCCGGAAGCGCATCCAGGAATGGCTTAATCGCATGGGAGGGAGCAACGGGAATCCCCCTGCCGGAAGGGGCGCGGCGGCAGAGGTGGAAGATGACGAAGACGATTTTGACCGCATCAAGCGGATGGAAAAGGAGCAGTACGACGCGCTGCAGGAAGCGCTCAACGACATTCTAGTCGAAGCGTTCGCCGTAGTCCGTGAAGCCGGACGCCGCGTGCTTAACATGCGGCATTTTGACGTGCAGTTGATCGGCGGCATGGTGCTACACAACGGCACGATTTCAGAAATGAAAACCGGCGAAGGTAAAACGCTGGTTGCTACCCTTCCGGTATACCTCAATGCCCTGAGCGGCCGGGGCGTACATGTTGTTACCGTCAACGACTACCTGGCCAAGCGCGACTCCGAATGGATGGGCAGGCTGTATCGCTTTCTGGGACTGACCGTAGGTGTCATCGTGCACGACCTCGACGATGAAGAGCGCCGCGCCGCCTACGCAGCGGACGTTACCTACGGGACTAACAACGAGTTTGGCTTCGACTATCTCCGCGACAACATGAAGTTCGACATCAAGGACTGCGTGCAGCGCGGGCACAACTACGCCATCGTTGATGAAGTCGACTCCATCCTGATCGACGAAGCCCGTACGCCGCTCATCATCTCGGGCGCAAGCGAGGAATCCACCGACAAGTACTACATCGTCAACCGAATCATCCCGAAGCTGGTCCGTGGCGAGGAGTTGAGCCCCGACGAACTGCGCCAGCAACTCGAAGCCGGAGAGATTCCCCCAGAGCAGCGGGACGAGATGCTCACCGAGCTTGCTCGAGTTGGAGACGACCCACAAAGGAAAGTTCTCACCAACGATTACGTGATCGACGAGAAGCACCGTAATATCACGGTCTCGGACTCGGGCTGGGAGAAGGTCGAAAAGCTGCTTGGGATTGGCAACATCGCCGATCCGGAGAACTGGGGCACAAAGCATCACGTTGAGACCGCAATTAAGGCTCACGCGCTCTATCGCCGTGACGTGGAATACGTGATTAAAGACGGAGAGGTCATCATCGTCGACGAGTTCACCGGACGCATGATGCCAGGCCGCCGCTGGTCCGACGGCTTGCACCAGGCGATTGAGGCCAAAGAAAACGTCAAGATCGAACGCGAAAATCAGACGCTGGCCACGATTACCTTCCAGAACTACTTCCGCATGTTCAAGAAGCTGGCCGGCATGACCGGCACCGCCGAAACGGAAGCCACCGAGTTCGACAAGATCTACAAGCTGGAAGTCGTCGTCATCCCGACGAACAAGGAGATGCGCCGTATCGAGAACGCCGATATTGTCTACCGCACGGAGAAGGAAAAGTATTTTGCAGCGGCGGACGAAATCCAGCAGCTGGCGTCGAAGGGCCAGCCGGTACTGGTCGGCACCACATCTGTCGAAAAATCCGAGCGCCTTTCCGAACTGCTGAAGAAGAAAGCCATCAAGCACGTGGTGCTTAACGCCAAATTCCACGAGCGCGAAGCGGAGATCGTCGCGCAGGCAGGACGCAAAGGCGCAGTAACCATCGCAACGAACATGGCCGGCCGCGGTACCGACATTCTACTCGGTGGCAATCCCGAGTTCATGGCCAAGCAGGAAATGGTCAAGAAGGGAATTGCGCAGCAGTTGCGCGTGGCTCAGGGCAAGATCGAAGGCCCGCAGGAAGACGGACAGACTTCCGTCTTCTATTATAACGGGAACGAATACACGGTTCCGACTGACAAGTGGACCGAAGCTTTCCAGCGCTACAAGAAGCAGACCGACGTGGAGCATGAGGAAGTCATCGCGGTCGGCGGATTGCACATTCTCGGTACCGAGCGCCACGAGTCACGCCGGATCGATAACCAGCTGCGAGGACGTGCAGGACGCCAGGGCGATCCCGGATCCTCCCGTTTCTATCTCGCTCTTGAAGATGACCTGATGCGCATCTTCGCGAAAGAGTGGGTCTCGACGCTGCTGCAGCGCCTGGGCATGGAAGAGGGCGTGCCGATCGAGTCGAGGATGATCACGCGCCGCATCGAGACCGCACAGAAAGCTGTCGAAGCGCAGCACTTCGAGTCGCGCAAACACCTGCTCGAATACGACGACGTGATGAATAAGCAACGTGAGGCCGTTTATGGCCTGCGGCGGCGTCTGCTCGAGGGCACCGATCAGAAAGAACTCATACTTGAGGACTACGTTGCGGCAATTCTTGCGGAGCAACTCGAAGAGTACTGCCCGGAGAAGGCTCACGTTGCCGACTGGAATATCAAGGGCCTGAAGGATGCGATCTTCACCCGCTTTGGGGTCGACTTCATCGCAGAGGGGGTAAGTGCTGAGAACCTGAATCGCGGCGAACTCGGCGACGCGATCTTTGGCAAGCTGAAAGAGCGCTACGAAGCCAAGGAAAAGCTCATCGGACCGGACGCCATGCGCCATCACGAGCGCATGATCATGCTCAGCGTGATCGACCAGCAGTGGAAAGATCACCTGCTGAGCATGGATCACCTGAAGGAAGGCATCGGCCTGCGCGGCTATGGGCAGCACGATCCCCTAGTCGAGTACAAGAAAGAATCCTTCGAGATGTTCGAAGCGATGATGCAGCGCTTCCAGGAAGACACGGTCCGGTATCTCTACCTGATGCAGATTCTGGAGCGGCCTCCCGAGGCTGGGCCCGCTGCGCCACCCGGTTCACCAGCGGGTCAGGGACCCGAGTCCGATGTTCCCGCGCAGCGTGGTGGCGATGGCAATGGCCGCCGTCCGCCGCGTATGGTCTCGACATCCGCAGATGAACTCGAAGAAGCTTTCATGCGCCGCAAGCGCCGCGAGTTGGAGCAGGCCCGGATGGCCGGTGGCGGCGAGGCACAACAGGTGCAGCAGGTGGTGCGCGGCCAGGAAAAGGTCGGCCGTAACGACCCGTGTCCCTGCGGTTCAGGCAAGAAGTACAAGAAGTGCCACGGCGCTTAAGGTGTGATGAACCCAGAGGGTGCCCCACCCTTGTCGCGGGTTTGGCGACAGGGTGGGGTTTTTGACTTTGGGTTTGTCGACCCCGACTGAAATCAAAATCCCCACCCTGTTCCTCCAAAATGCGGAGGGACAAGGGTGGGCATCCTCGAATTACTTCTTCAGTGCCAAGAATGTCATTTCTTGGGTATTGCTCTTGGTCGATTCTTTCCACTCTGCGAACAAGGTTGCGTAGTTCTTAGTGATGTAGTCTTCCCTCGAGACTCCTAGCTTTTCCGCGGTCGAATCAATCCATCGCGGCTGGCCTTCGATCTCGCAGAAATCTCCGATCGGAGTGTGATCCACCACAACCTGTCCCTTACCATCCGTCCACTCGGCCCGAAACTTCTCATAGCGGAACGACGCTGAATACCCCAGCGCGTGCAGGATCCCATCCATCCTCTTGCCATCGCCGACTCCTGTTTCCAACTCCCTACGGCTGCTGTGACGCCCGACTCTGCTTCCGCTTTTGTGGGTGAGGGTCCATGAGGAACCGTATTCCCGCAGTCGCAGCAGTTCCTTCCTGCGGCGCAACACCCCGCCGGGCAAGTCATACAACGTATTCATCTCGTGGGTTCGCGGAGTTTTCAGGCGGAAACCCCCAGCCCTCAGCTTGCGAGCAAGAGCCCGCAGATCGTCTACGCGAAACTTGATCTCGATTTCCTTTCCCATGAAAGCAGTGTATTACGCGACTTGCGGATGCGGAGTCCAGTCGACTGGCTCGATCGGACCCACGATGAACACCCAACTGATGGCGCCCAACCACACCACCGCGGCGGTGATGCAGAAGGCCCAGTAGAAATGTCCGGTGCGGTCCAGTAAAAATCCGGTGAGTATTGGCGCCACGATGCCTGCGAAATTCCCCACGAAGTTCTGCACACCCGTCCAACGGCCCACCACCTCGCGCCCGGCCAGAGTCTGAGTCATAGCCCAGATGTTGCAGGACGACATTCCCATGAATGCCCCGGCCAGTGCCAGAGTTGGAACGAGCAGGCCATCGGGCGCAATCCCTGACAAGGCTAGAAATGTGCCCATGCCGATGTTTCCAGCGGTGGCCAGCGACTTGCGAACGGTGGTGGGAGACGAGCCCGCTACGACCCAGCGGTCCGACAGCTTTCCAAAAATGGTCGCCGATGCCGCGAACAGGAGATACACAAGGCCACCCACTCGAGCCATCTGGCTCATCGACAGATTCCGTCCACGGGTGAGATAGAAAGGCAGCCAGGTAACCAGAAAGTAGGATGCATAGTTGAAACTGAACTGGCACAGACACGTTCCCCATGCAGAACGCTGCTTCAGGATGGCGAGCACTCCCGTGCTCCCCCTAGGCGTTCGCTCCGGCTGCGGGGTCGATCGCGGCATCCATGCCCACCAGGGTGGAAGCCACAGTAATGCTGCCATGCCCAGCACGAGAAAAAATGGCCGCCACCCAAATCTGTCGACGACACTGCCTCCGATCAGCATCCCCAGCGCAGGGCCCAGGGCCAAACCTGTAATCACGACCGCATTCGCGAACCCGCGGCGGCTCTCCGGAAAATGGGTGCCAATAATCTTCCCATACGCCGGAAAGGCAACAGATTCTCCAATGCCGAGAACGATGCGAGCGATAAGCAACGCGACAAACCCGTGAAGTAGTCCTGTAACCGCGGTAGATGCGGACCAGATGACAAAACCCAACCCGAAAACCCACTTCGCGTCGAAGCGGTCCACGAGCCAACCCGCAGGAATCTGCAACAACGCGTAGGTGTAAAAGAATCCCGCCAGCAGCGTACCAAGTTGCGCTCCCGAAATGTTCAATTCGTCTTTGATCAGAGGCGCGGCGATCGACAGATTGCTGCGGTCAATGTAGTTGATCAGCACCGAGAGCCCAAGCAGAAAAAGGACCCGATTCATCCGGGGATCGTCGGCCGGACGAGACTGCAGGTTCGGTCGGCGCAGCGTATCGCTTTCGAGAGGCAGGATTGTCATTCCAAAGCCGCGGTCATTGTACTCTTGCCTTGCGCGAGCAGTGATCCCGCGGAGTGCTATGATTCTGGGCGATTCAGGGCACTCTCAGGAACGGTCATATGAAGAACTTATTCGAGAAAGAAACGATCAACGAGGTAATCGGGCGTATCGGCAACCTGCAACCCGCGGCGCAGCGCCAGTGGGGAAAGATGGATGTGGCGCAGATGATGGCGCATTGTTCCGGGGCGCTCGACATGGCATCGGGAAAACTGAATCCGCCGCGCATGCTGATTGGCAGGATCATCGGTCCTCTTGTGAGGCCGATCTACACCAACGAGAAGCCATTCTCCAGGAATAATCCCACCGACAAAAACCTCGTCATCAGTGACACGCGGGATTTCGCCCGCGAGCAGGAACGGCTCAAGATTTGTGTACGGGAATTCCACCAGGGCGGCGAGGAAAAGTGTACCCGTCACCCGCATCCGTTCTTTGGAGCCTTGACTCCCACCGAGTGGAGTCGCGGCATGTACAAACACCTCGACCATCACCTGCGACAGTTCGGAGCTTAATGAACAGCATTAACTGAAGGTGGGCAGCTTCACCAGATCATTCTTCGGCACCGACTCGAAATGGCCTCCGGCTTTGCGCCAGGCAGCGAGACCGCCAACGATTACGAACGTGTTGAATCCCTTGTCCATCAGTAGTTGCGCCACCCGGGCGCTCGTGGCTTCGCGCGCTCAAGTGCAGTAGAGATAAATGTCCTTGTCTTTGGGAAGATTCTTGATCTCTTCCTCAAGGTTGTTGGGCTCGATACGGATCGAGCCAAGTATCCGCTCGGCGCCGACATCGTAGTAGCCGTGGCTGCGGACATCGACAATCTGAAGACGATCCCCTTCGCCGGCCGCTAAGCGCGCGGTGAGTTCTCCAGCGTGAACCCGTGGGACAAAATCATACTCGCGGTATTTCTGGTACTGCATAATGCGGTAGATCACGTAAACGACCAGGGCAACAACTACGACTCCCTCCATCACGCGCCCGGCCGCATGGATGCTGTTCAACGTTGCCGCAAGAAAGTCGCGCGAGACATAGCCGATGAGGAGGTAGGTGATGGTGTACAGAAGCGCCCCGGCAAAATCGAGGCTCAAAAACTGTCCAAAGCGCATCTTCATGCTGCCTGCCAGCGGGGCTGCCATGGTGTTGACGCCCGGAATGAACTTGGCAACGACGAGCGTAGCCTTGCCGCGCTTGTAGAACGATTCTGCCGACCGAAGGATGCAAGTCTCGGGATTCATCGAAAGCCGGCAGAGGAACCCGAGCAAGGCCCAGCCGGTATAGCGTCCCAACCAGAACTGCCAGATATCGCCGACCATAAGGCCGACGAGCGCGGCGAGAACCACGCCGGTAGCCGACAGTGTGTGCGATGCGACCGCCGCTCCGGCGGCAACCAGCGCTATCGATGCAGGTAACGGCAGACCGACCGTTTCAGCCAGTAATACAGCGAACGTCAGGGCATAGCCGTGGCGTCCGATAGTTGCAAGCAGCACATTCATAGCAATTGAGAGGTTTGATTCGCCTGAACCGCAAAGGAATCAGTATAAACAAAGCCGGACGGTTCCGATGGAGGCCGTCCGGCTCAGTAGTGCGAGGAGCGAGTCTCTCAGGAGGACTTTCCTCTACAGGGTGAGCAAGACAGCGGCTTGCACTCGAAGTCTGTCCGGCCCTGTCGGGCTCGGCGCGTCGAAAAAGCTAGGCGCCTTTCGTCTCAAGCTTCGACTGAAGCCGCCATCTCGTCGTTGATAGGTTATCCCTGCGGACAAGGCCCCGGCGCCCTGCCTTTCTCAGGTGCCAAGGGGAGAGGTGGGTCACCTCTGTGCCCCACTCGCATGCCAGTGCGTCTCGTTAGCCTTCCGCTCGCACGGACACTCCCATCAACTGGGCGCATTTTGAAGCGGACTGACCGGATTGTCAGTAACACTCGTCACCGACGAAAGTGACGGCAATCAAGGGCCAGGCTTTTGAATTTCTGTGCTCAGAATCACAAGGAACAGGGGCTAGGGACAAGGGGTCAGGCAATAGATCTTCGGGCTTGGATCAGCTGGAGGATCAGGGGTGGGCAGGTTCAAAACGTTCGTATCTAGTTCTGGCCCCTGACCCCCCTGGGTTACCTACTTTTCCCTTGCTACCACAAATTCTGGTGCCCATAGCAGGGCCCGTTTGATCTCAGAATCCGGGAAGAAACAGATTGATTTACGGGCAGATTCCGCGTACTGTGCCGCGCGAGACGTTGCCGCTTCTAGCGATCCGTAGCGCTGCAGGATTTCGAGGATATCGGCGTGGGTTACACCATTAAAAGCCCGATCCTTCAGGATCGTCTCGATTTTGCCGCGTTCTTCGGCTGTACAGCGCTCGAGGGAATGAATCACGGCCATAGTGACCTTGCCTTCGCGAAGGTCGCTCGCCACCGGTTTGCCAAGCACCTCTTCCGACGCGGTCAGATCCAGCACGTCGTCGACGATCTGGAAGGCCATTCCCAGGTCATGACCATACTTGCCAAGGGCAGTTTCCTGTTCGGGAGTAGCCCCGCCCAGGATCGCTCCCAGCCGCATGCAGACCGAAAACAGGCATGCTGTCTTGCGGAAGATCAGGTCGAAATGTTCGTCCAGCGTGATCAACTTGCCGAGCTTTTCCATTTGCAGCAACTCGCCCTCGACCATTTGCTGGGTGAGTTCGATCAGCGTGTCGAGAATGCGAAAATTACGCTCCTGCACGGCGATCTTGAAAGCCTGCATGTAGAGCCAATCGCCGGCCAGCACACATTTGGAATTCCCCCATTGTGTGTTAGCCGCCGGGCGTCCGCGGCGGGTCTTCGCCTCGTCAATAATGTCGTCGTGAACCAGCGTAGCCGTATGAATAATTTCGACGACTGCGCCCAACCGTACCGCACCGCTTCCCTGATAGTTCATCAGCTTCGCGGAAAGCAGCAACAAGGCCGGCCGGATTCTCTTGCCGCCGCCAGCGCGCAAGTACTCGCCGATTTCGGTGATCGCCCCTACGTTAGAGACAGTATCTCGGCCAAACTCGTCCTCGAGCGAGACGAGGTCGTCCCGCAGCAGATCGAAGACTTCTTTGCCGTTAATGGTGGCAGGCGCGCTCAAGATAACCAGACCTCAGACTGCAGCCCTCGGACCTCAAAAGCCTAAGATTTCTCAAGCCTGACGCCCAAGGTCCGAGGGCCGAGGTCCGCTTTAGTTCGTTCTGTAATTTACGAACTGCAAATCGATTCCGAAATCGTGCCCCTTCAGCAACTGGATCACGTCCTGTAGCGTGTCCCGATCCTTGCCGCTAATGCGCACCAGGTCGCCCTGAATGGAGGCCTGAGCCTTCTTCTTGGAATCCTTTACCAGTTTCACGATTTCCCGGGCTTTCTCGATGGCGATCCCTTGCTGCATGGTGACGCGGCGTTTTGCCGTCCCGCCCGCAGCGGGCTCCACCGGCCCATAGGTTAGAGCCTTCAGAGACACTCCGCGTTTCACCAATTTCTGCTGCAGGATGTCATTGACCGCCTTTAACTTGTATTCGTCCGCGGAGTGCAGCACGATGGCATCTTTTTCCTGCTCGATATTGGACTTCGAATCCTTGAGGTCGAAGCGCGTGTGGATCTCCTTCAACGCCTGCTGGATGGCGTTGGCGACCTCCTGCACATCGACCTTGCTGACGACGTCGAAGCTGTTATCGGGCATACATTTCTAATCTTTCTGAAAGAAGGGAATCGTAATCAGAGGTTAACAGAAGTTGGGATTCAGGGCGTGGGAACTTTGTTTTCAGCGGTTTCAGAGATTTTGAAAAAATTGTAGAAATTGCGGGCGGTCTGCTCACCGACTTCGTCCATCGATCGAGCCCGCAGTTCTCCAATCTTGCGGGCAGTTTCTTTCACATATGCGGGTTCGTTCCGCTTGCCGCGGTGCGGCACGGGAGCCAGATAAGGACAATCAGTTTCAATGAACATCCGGTCGAGCGGAACTTCTAGAGTGGCGTCGCGAATCTGCTGCGCTTTCGGGAACGTCACATTGCCGGCAAACGAGATCATGAATCCCATATCCAGGGCGCGCTTCGCCTGCGGCCAGTTTCCGGTGAAACAATGCAGGATGCCGCCAATCCCTTTCCGAGCCCACTGTTCTTCAATTAGTTGCAGGCAGTCATCCCAGGCGTTTTCGCTGTTGTCCGAAGGCCGGCAATGAATCACGATCGGCAGCTTCGCCGCGCTGGCCAACTCCATCTGCCGAGTGAAAACTTCTTTTTGCGTGTCGCGCGGGGAGTGGTCGTAGTAATAGTCCAGTCCAATCTCCCCCCAGGCAATAACCTTCGGATGTCGCGCCAGTCGCTCCATTTCGGCATACGCGTGATCGGAAGCGAGTCGCGCCTCATGCGGATGAATCCCGATCGTCGCGTACATGAACGGATATTTCTCGGCCAGCCGAATTCCCGCATCGAGTTCCGGAGGACCATCCCCGTTGCCGATCGCGACCATGGCCACGACTCCAGCCTCGCGGGCACGCGCGATCACCTGCTCCCGGTCGGAGTCGAACTGCTTGCCATCGAGATGTGCATGCGAGTCAACGAACATTTTTGTTCGATTTTATGTGGGGACAGCCGCCTTCGGCTGTCCGCCGAGCAAAGCTCGGCTTCGCTTCTGGCTATTTCAGTCTTGCGCCGATAGGCACATCCTCCAGGAAGCTAGCCAGCACTGGCTTGCCACCCTCGAGCGACGCGGCGACAATCATGCCGTTGGACTCCAGCCCACGCATTTTTCTCGGAGCCAGATTCGCAACGATCACCACTTTTCTGCCGACGAGCGTTTCGGGTGCATAAGCCTCGGCGATGCCGGCTAGCACTTGCCGCACTTCCGTTCCAATATCGATTTCCAGACGCAAAAGCTTGTCGGACTTGGGCACGCGCTCGGCGACTTTAACAAGTCCTACTCGCAAGTCAACCTTGGCAAAGTCGTCAATCGCGATCTTGCCGTCGGTTGTGGCGACGGATGCCGCTGTGCTTGTCGGTTTTGCTGGCGAAATTGCGGGGGCGGCCGGTTCCTTTACTTCCTCACCCGGCCCCCGTTGCTGATCTTCCATCTTCTGCATCCTTTCAACAGCGCTCTTGTCGGCCCGCGGAAACACCGGGCTGATATCTCCCAGCTTCGTCCCGAGAGGCAGTTGCCCCCAAGCGAGCTGATTTAGGTCCAGCTTCTTGATATCTCCCAGTCCCATCTGCTGCCAGATCTTTGCGCTGGCGTCCGGAATGACCGGATGCGCCAGTGCCGTCGCAATCCGTAGTGCCTCGGCTGACGTGTACAGAACTGTCGCCAGGCGCGCCCGGCTCTCATCGTCTTGTTTCTCCCCCAGCGACCAGGGCTCGTTCTCGACGATGTATTTGTCGACCGCCGCGACCAGGCCCCATGCCGTTTCCAATGCACGGGAGAACTGAAACTGATCGAACAGTGTCGAGAACTCTCGGATCGCCTTACGCGCCGTTTCCGCCACCACATCGTCGGCAGCCGTCTTCGCTGCCCCAGGCGACGGATATGGCACTTCGCCTTTGAAGTACCGGTTGATCATGGTCAAGGTGCGGCTGGCGAGATTTCCAATGCCGTTGGCCAGGTCCGAGTTGTAGCGCTGCACCAGTGCATCGAACGAAAACGATCCGTCCTGTCCAAACACCACTTCGCGCAACAAGAAATAGCGCAGCGCATCTGCGCCCAGCACGTCGAGAATCGTCTCGGTTCGCACGATGTTGCCGCGCGATTTCGACATCTTGCTTTCTTCAAATAACAGCCAGCCGTGCGCGACGATGGCCTTCGGCAGCTGCAATCCTGCTGCCAGCAAAAATGCCGGCCAGTACACACAATGGAACCGGACAATCTCCTTCCCGATCATGTGTACATCAGCAGGCCAGTATTTCTTGAATGCCTCTTGTGCGCCCGCATGAGTCGAGCCATAACCAATCGCGGTGATGTAGTTGGCCAGGGCATCGAACCAGACGTAAATCACATGCTTGGGATCGTCCGGAACCGGAACGCCCCACGAGAAGGTCGAGCGGCTGATCGACTGATCGCGTAGCCCTGACCGAACGAACGAAATCACTTCATTGCGTCGTGTCTCGGGCCGAATGAAGTCAGGATTCGCGTAAAGTTCGAGCAGTTTGTCCTGAAATGCCGAGAGCTTGAAGAAGTAGTTCTCTTCCTGGACGGTTTCGGTGATGCGCCCGCAAATCGGGCAGGGGTCACCCGGCTGCGCGCCATCGACATAGAGTTCGTCAGAAACGCAGTATTGTCCCGTGTATGTGCCCTTATAGATGTACCCGTTGTCGCGAATGCGGCGGAACAGTTCCTGCAGCCGTTTCTTGTGCCGCTCTTCGGTTGTGCGGATGAAATCATCGTTGGAAATCCCCATCCGCTTCCACAGCGCGCGGAATTCTCCAGAGATCTCATCGGCATATTGCTGCGGCGATTTGCCGGCGGCCTCTGCCGCCCGCTCGATCTTCTGACCGTGCTCGTCAGTCCCAGTAAGAAAGAATGTATCCGCGCCCAGCAGGCGTTGACGCCGCGCAATCGTATCGCACGCAATCGTCGTGTAAGCGTGCCCAATATGGGGTCGCGCATTTACGTAGTAAATCGGTGTCGTGATGTAAAACTTCCTGGTCATAAGTTCTTTGAATCACGCGGGAGACGAAGTTTCAGCAAGGAAACCTTCGTGTACCTTAGTGTCCTTAGTGGTTAATGATTTTTGCTTCCGTCTATGTACGCCCGCGCAGCTTCCTGCATTACCGTCTTCAGAGGCACATGATGCTCTGCCGCGATCCGCCGGCAGTCTTCGTATTCGGGCGCGTAATTCGTGACGGTCCCGTTCATGCTGGCGATCTTGATGCGAACCTCGCCCCACTCAATACGTACGCTCTCCCAACGCCGGGCCAGCGTTTGCCGCGATTCTTCCCTGCGACGAACTCCCAGAGTGGTGGTCTCCGAAAATATCAGCTGAGCCAGTTTCTCCGCATCTTCCGGTTTGCAGAGCACGGTCAGCAGCGTGCCCGGCCGGTTCTTCTTCATCTGCACCGGCATTCCGAACACGTCCAAAGCCCCTTCTTCCAGCAAACGATCCATCACGTATCCGAAGACCTGGGGATTCAAATCGTCGAGATTGGCTTCCAGCACCGAGACTGTTTCGGATTTCGTTTTCGAAGCCAGCAACGGTAGCGCCTCGCCGATCACCAGGCGAAGGACGTTGGGATGCCCGGGAAAATCCCGTGATCCCGCCCCGTACCCCGACTTTTCAATCTTCATCTCAGGAAATGCACCAAAACGCGTGGCTAGTGTCTTGGCAATCGCCGCTCCCGTAGGTGTAACAAGTTCTGCTTCAATGCCGGACGAATACACGGGCACGCCTTTCAACAACTCGACGGTCGCGGGCGCGGGCACTGGGAACGTGCCATGCGCGCATTTCACGGTACCGCCCCCGACATTCAGTCGCGAGCAAACCATCTCGTCTACTCCGAGAGCTTCGGCACCCACAGCAGCGCAAACGATATCCACGATCGCATCCGCTGCGCCCACCTCGTGGAAGTGAATGGATTCCACCGGCACGCGGTGTATCTTGGCCTCAGCCGCGCCCAGAGCCTCGAAAGTACGAATAGCCGTGGTTTTTGCCGACTCCGAGATCGCTGCCGCTGAGATGATCTGGCGAATCTCCGTCAACCCACGATGCGGATGCACATGCTCATGCTCGTGGGCCGCGGGCGCTTTCGCCCGCGACTGCTCGGCATTCTCGTGATGAGAATGCCGGTGCGGATGCTCGTGCCCGTGCGCATGTTCGTGATCGTGGTCAGCTTTCGCAGGCGAGAGCGCCCGCGCCACATCTTGCTTGGCCCAGTACTCCTCCCGAGGCATATCCTTCTCGCCATCGACCCAGACGTCCACTTTGGTCGCCGAGATCCCGCTGCGCACCACCCTGGAAATCTCCAGCTTCGCGCCGATTCCGAGCGCCGCCACCGTCTCTTCCAGCAATCGCGCCGGAACCCCGGCATCCACCAGGGCGCCCAGAATCATGTCGCCACTAATGCCGGAAAAGCATTCGAGGTAAACGATGCGCATAAAAACTCACGAACGACTGAGGTTTTCATCATAGGGAACGGCGGTATCCGCGGTCAAACGTCCGCCCAGCGCCGACTCTGTTAAAATCACTGTTTCTTCAACAGTTTAGAGGGTCTCCTTGTATCGTCATCTCGAACGTCGTCTCGCCCAGCGAGTGCTGGAGTGTTTGCAGAAGCGCTATCCCGGAGTCACTCTGCCTCCGGTGGTCGTTGAACAGCCCCCGAAGGTGGAACTCGGGGACTTCGCGATTCCCCTATTTCCATTTGCCAAGCCGCTGCGTTCGGCACCATTGAAGGTCGCCGAAATGATCCGCTCGGAGATCGGGCCCATTGAAGGCATTGCCGGTTTGCAAGTCGCCCCGCCGGGATATTTGAATATCAAAATTGACCGCGCCTGGATGTGCGCCGCTCTGGCACGAGAGCAGAAGCCGCCCGCCGAAACTGCACCTGGCAAGATCCTGGTCGAGCATTCGAGCATCAATCCGAACAAAGCTGCGCATATCGGACATCTTCGCAATGCGATCCTCGGTGACACCTTTGTGCGCTTGCTGCGCTATGCGGGCAGGGAAGTCGATATTCAGAACTACATCGATAACACTGGAGTGCAGGTTGCCGATGTGGTAGTTGGATTCACTCATCTGGAAAAGAAATCTCGGGCGGAAATCGAGGCCCTGGCGCGTCAGCCGCGCTTCGACTACTACTGTTGGGATTTGTATGCCCGTGTCTCCGAATGGTACGAAGCCGATAAGCAGAATAAGCAAGTCAGGCTGCAGACCCTCCACGCCATCGAAGACGCCGGGAGCGAAACCGCCGCGATTGCGGAACTGATCTCCACCGCCGTTCTCCGCCGACATCTGGAGACGATGGACCGGCTCGACATCGAATACGACTTCCTTCCCCGTGAAAGTGAAATCCTGCACCTGCATTTTTGGAATGCAGCTTTTGCGAAGCTCAAAGAGCGAGGCGTCTTGACCTTCGAAGCCAGCGGCAAGAACAAGGGCTGTTGGATCATGCGGAGGGCGGGAACTTCAAGAACATCCACCACAGAGGGCCCTGAGAACACAGAGGAAGACGAGATTACCGAGGAAGACCAGAAAGTCATCGTCCGCTCCAATGGGACCGTCGGCTATGTCGGCAAAGACATCGCCTATCACATGTGGAAGTTCGGCCTGCTTGGGCTGGATTTCGGATACCGGAGGTTCTACCGCTATCCCAACCAGCACGACTGCTGGATTTCAACGACCGATGGCGAAAAAGATCATCCTCACTTCGGCGACGTGGCCGAGATCTACAACGTCATCGACGCTCGCCAATCTGAGGCTCAGAACACCGTCATCGAGGCGCTGCGCGGCCTGGGACACGGCCAGGCCGCCGACCACTACACGCACTTCTCCTACGAGATGGTCGCGCTCACCCCCCGCTGCGCCGCCGAACTCGGGTATACCCTGAGCGAGGAAGACAAGACCCGTTCTTACATCGAGGTCAGCGGCCGCAAGGGTTTCGGCGTGAAGGCCGACGACTTGCTCGACCAGCTCATCGTATCCGCCAAAAAAGAAGTCGATTCCCGCCATCCGCAGCTCAGCGAGTCCGAGCGGCTCGGCATCGCAACCCAGATCGCCATCGGCGCACTGCGTTATTTCATGCTGAAGTACACGAAACAGTCGGTGATCGCCTTTGATTTCAAAGAAGCCCTCAGTTTCGAGGGCGAAACGGGGCCGTACGCCCAATATGCGGTTGTGCGCGCCGCCAGCATCTTCCGCAAGGCCGGAGTTGACGCCGACACCTTCAGCGATACCCTGACGACGAACTTGTCGCCTGACAGTCTGGCTACGTACCTGTCAGGCGATATCGGAAATGAAATGTGGGAACTTTGGCTCGCAGCGTCTAAGACGTCCTATGTAATCGACCAGTGCATCGCCACCACCGAACCGGCCTATCTTGCCAAGCATGTGTTTCAGTTGGCTCAGCTTTTTAACACGTTCTATCATCGTTATCCCATACTCACCGAGCCGGACGAGAAGCGAAAGCAGTTCTTATTGGCTACGGTGGCTGTGGTCCGCAGGGAATTGATTCAGGCTCTCGCGGTCATGGGCATCACAGTGCCTCCCGTCATGTAAAATGCGTGCCAGCATGCATCGCGCTGCATCCCTCGTATCCATGACCAACCCCGCTTCGCGATCGACTTCGCATCCGGTGTTTCGCCGTATGGTTCTGCTTCTGATTGCATTCCTCCTACTTCTGGCTGTGGCGGGATTGTTCTACGAGAATATCTCCGAGGCCCGCGACCGGCGCTTCAATCCCTTGGAGGGGCGACTGCTGGACGTGGGCGGACGCACGATGCATATCGACTGCACGGGTGAGGGAAGTCCTACGGTCATCCTCGACTCCGGACTGGGCGACAGCTATCTTTCATGGCGCAAGGTGCAGCCGGAGATCGCCAAATTCACTCGAGTGTGCTCTTACGACCGTGCTGGCCTTGGTTACAGCGAACCCAGCTCCCAGCCTCGCACGAGCAAAGTGATTGCCCAGGAACTGCACGCCCTGCTACGTGCTGCGAGTGTTTCCCCGCCGTACGTCATCGTCGGCCACTCTATGGGCGGATACGACGTTCGCGTTTACACCAGCCGCTACCGCAATGAAATCGTCGGGATGGTTCTGGTGGACGCATCTCATCCCGACCAGGAGAACCGCTTTCCAGCTGAGTTGAAGAACATGGAAGGAAGCTGGCATCGTGAGGCGCAGTTTATTGCTTCCACCATGCCGTTCGGGATTCCGCGCCTTCTTGGCCTGTGCGATAACGATGCCGTGACCCGTGCCGCCGACTGCAATTGGCCCAGTGCCAGAGAACAACTGGCGGAAATGAGTGCGTTTCCTGAGAGCGCCGCCGAGACAGCCCAAACCGGCTCACTCTCAGACCTGCCGCTGGCCGTTCTGTCGCACGACCCCGACAAACCCTCGGGTGATTTGCCGCCCGACCTCGCAAAACCCACCAACGAGGCTTGGGAGAAAATGCAGGAGGAACTGGCCCACCTCTCACCTCGGGGGACACAGACGGTCGCCAAGAACAGCGCACACTACATTCAGATCGATCGTCCCGATGTCGTCATCGACGCCGTGCGCAATATTATCGAGCAAGCGCGACCAGCTCAGTCGCAATCGGCTCCAGCCAATCGTTGATTGCTCCTGACTCTGAGCATGCGAACCTGTTACCCTTTTCACTCACCTTGAATCTCCCTTGTCGCCGACAGAAGGTAGCGCTGACGCCTGTCCTGAGCGGAGTCGAAGGATCCCGCCGGCGGTCGCGAGGGCGCCTTGGCCTCGCTCCGGCATGCTCCCAAAAGCGTTTTAGGAGTTCTTGATGGAAAGCCCTGTACGCAAAACGTACTTCTTGATTGTGGCGGTGCTTCTCCGTGGCCTCGTGAGCCCCGGTTTCGCACGTAGCCAGGACACAGCTGCCGTAGCGCCGCCCGCCCCTTCCACCGAGCGACCGCGCATCGGACTCGCCCTCAGTGGCGGAGGCGCGCTCGGTCTCACAGAAATCGGCGTCATCAAGTGGATGGAAGAAAATCACATCCCCGTAGACCGCATCGCCGGCACCAGTATGGGGAGCATCATCGGTTCCATGTATGCCACCGGGATGACTCCGGAGGAAATTCAGAAATTCGCAGAAAAGATCGACTGGGATCAGGCGTTCCTTCCCGAACCCGGGTATGCCGAGATTTCGTATCGCCGCAAACAAGACCGTCGCGACTTTCTGGTGGCCGCGCCCCTGGGGCTCAAGCGTGGACTCAAAGGCCCGAATGGACTTAACTCCGGCCAGGCCGCAGGATTGCTTCTGGACCGCATCGCGTTCGCGGATGCTGGGATTACAAACTTCGATGACTTGCCGATCCCCTTCCGCTGCGTCGCGACCGACATGCAAAGCGGCGAGGCGATTGTTTTGCGTGACGGTTTCCTGGCAGATGCCGTGCGAGCGTCCATGGCGATTCCCGGCGTCTTCACTCCGGTGGAACTGAATGGTCGCATCCTGGCCGACGGCGGAATGGTGCAAAACATTCCGGTCGAGACCGTTCGGGACATGGGCGCCGACGCCGTGATCGCCGTCGAACTCCACTATCCTCCAGGCGATATCGGACAGCTAGGAACTCTCGTTGGCGTGTTGTCGCGGGCCATCGACGTCATGATCACCCAGAATGAGCACCATTCCCTGGCATTCGCAAAAGCCAAGGTCCGAGTCGAAATGAAGGGATTTGCCATCACCGATTACAAGCGCGTCGATGAACTCGTCCAGCTTGGCTATAAAGCAGCGGCCAGCCAAGCCGCTGAACTCTTGCCATACGCCATCACCGATTCCGCCGAATGGCAGCGATATCTCGACGAACGCAACGCGAGAAAACGCGTACCCATGACAAAGGTCGAGAAAGTCGTGGTGGCTGGCGCCGATCCCGATACAGATCGCCGAATTCAGCAGCAAGTCGCGAAAAGCGTGCAGGGTTCACTCGATCTTCCGCATCTCGAGAAGCAGCTTACGAGGATTGCCGGCGAGGGTCAGTTCGACCGTTTGGGATATGAGGGGTTCACCCAAAATGGCGTGCCTGCGTTACGCCTGACCGCCCACGAAAAAACGTACGGCCCGCCGTTCGTCGACCTGGCAGTGAACGTCGAAGGCTCCGGCGTAGCGGCCTTTGATTTCTCCGCTGGCACTCGCATCACCTTCATGGATCTGTTTCATCGCGGTGGCGAATGGCGATCGGACCTTCTGTTTGGCTCCAGTAATCTGGGCGCCACGGAGTACTACCAGCCGCTCGGACAATCGCGGTTTTTTGTAGCGCCCTATGTCTTCGCTTCCAAGTGGGCCCGGAATTCATTCAGCGGCCTGACGCGCATCGCTGTTTTTGGCGACGAGCGTGCCGGTGGCGGCCTCGATATCGGTCTCAATTCCGGACGCCACAGCGAATTCCGCCTCGGATACGAGCTGTTCGAAGGAAAATTAGCGCCGCTGATCGGAGCGGCTGGTTTGCCGATCGTCCACGGTAGTACGGGCGAATTCCGGGCGCGTTTCGTATGGGACGGACAGGATAGCCCCTCGGTTCCCAGTCGCGGCTCTCGCGTTGTAGCGACAGCTACGCGCGTGCTGCAAAGTCCGGGTCTACCACATCCCATCTGGCAAATCGACGTACAAAGTTCCCACTTCGTGCGTCTGGGCGACAAGACCTCGCTGTTTATCGACGCCTCCGGCGGAACCACATTTCACGGATCTGCCGGTCCCTTTCAGGTCTTCTCTCTGGGCGGCCCGTTTCGTCTGGGAGCCTATCTTCCGGACGAATTCCTCGGGAATCACTACGGGTACGCATCTCTCGGCTTTCGACGGGAACTCTACCGCCTTCCCCAGTTAATAGGAAGAAAGATCTACTGGGGTGGATGGTACGAAGCCGGATCTGCATTCGGGACGCAGCTCAACAGTCGCGGACCCGTGGTTGTGCGCGGCACGTTCAATCTAGGAGTAATCGCGGATACGATCGTGGGCCCGATTGCGTTAGCCGGCAGCGTCAGCCCAACAGGGCAGAGCCGCGTAAATTTCTCAATCGGGAGATTGTTTTAGCAGTGAGCTATAAGCAGTGAGCAGTGAGCAGTGAGTTAGAAACCCAAGCGTGCCGAGTTTGCTCATTGTTCACCGCTCCTAGCTCACCCGCGGTTCCCTCCGCTGAAACTCCCACGGTCCCAGCGGCGCCTTAGCCAACGCTGCTGCATATCCCCTGCACTTGCTCATGATTGCTCTCTTTCTGATAGATTCACTGCAAGGATTCTATAGATGACATCGGTGAGCGTCGGTTTCGTGTCAACCGTCCGATCCTGAAGAAATTATCGCCTGATTCACTCGCTCCGCTTCTGGTTGGTATACTGCGCCTCTCAGTTCAATGCAAGAAATCTGCCCGGAGGCAATCCCTGGTGCGCCTGGACAAACGCCTTTCTCTCATCCTGCTGCTAGTCACGATTCCCGCCGCACCGCAGCAGACATCGACCCAAACTCCGGCAAAACCGATGTTCACCCTCGAAGAGGTCATGATTCCGGTGCGTGATGGCGTTCATCTTCAAACCGCAATCCTGACTCCGGTCGGCCAGACGGGGCCGTTGCCGATTCTATTTCGTCGCACGCCATATGGCGTTCCGGACAAGCCCCCCGAGCAGATGCCGTCGTCGATGAAAGAACTCGCTCAGGACGGTTACATTTTTGTGATCCAGAACCTGCGCGGGCGCTTCAAATCCGAAGGAATCTTCAATTTGTCTTCGTGGGTCGACCCGAACGATCTCAAGGCGACGAACGAAACGACCGATGCCTACGATTCGATCGAGTGGCTGGTGAAGAATGTTCCCAACTGTAACGGCAAAGTCGGAATGTATGGCGTCTCCTACGATGGCCTCACGACAGCGCTAACGCTGCTCCATCCGCATCCCGCGCTCAAGGCGATCAGCGAGCAGGCATCGCCAGTCGATCAATGGATGAACGACGACGACCATCGCTACGGCGCACTGCGCGAAAGCTACGACTTCGAATACGCCGTGATGGAGCAAGCCGACAAGAACAAGAACACCCACTTCGATTTCGAGGTCTATGACACCTACGAGTGGTATCTCAAGCTAGGCCCGCTCTCCAACATCAACGCGAAATATCTTCACGGCTCAATTCCTTACTGGAACTCCAGCGTCGATCACCCTGACTACGATGAATTCTGGAGGAAAGAAGCATGGGTGAATCAACTTCATTCCTCGAGCGTCCCTAACCTGAACGTCGCTGGATTCTGGGATCAGGAGGATCCTTGGGGCCCGTGGCAGATCTTTCGCCACGCCGAAGAGAACGATCCACAGCACACGAACTTTGTTGTGGCTGGCCCATGGTTCCACGGCGAGTGGCAAGCGGCGAAGGGAGACGGCATCGGGCTTATCCCGTTCGGAGGACATGAGACCTCGCGTGAGTTTCGTGAAAACATCGAGGCGCCATTCTTCCGGTACTACTTGCACGACAAGGGTGAGAAACCGCACTGGCAGGCCAGCACCTTCCAGAGCGGGTCGAACACCTGGCACACCTATGCCGTGTGGCCGCCCAAAGAGGCCAAGAATACGAATCTGTATCTCCACGACGACGGCACGCTCTCATTCAGCGCGCCTGAAGCCAAGAGTACCAAGGGATATCGCGAATACGTTTCCGATCCCGCTAATCCCGTGCCTTACCGCCAGCGGCCGATTTCCCCGACGTATCCCGGCGGCGACTGGCGCACCTGGGAAGTCGCCGACCAGCGCTTCGTCGATCACCGGCCCGACGTTTTGTCATTCGCAAGCGAGCCGCTCGATCACGACGTAACTGTGACCGGTCCGGTCGCGGCGGATTTGTTCGCATCAACCTCAGGCACCGACAGCGATTTCGTGGTCAAGTTGATCGATGTCTATCCGCAGGATGCCCAAAAAAATACCTGGAATGCCGATGAAGGACCAAAGCCCGGCCAGTACGCCCAGTCTTTGGACGGATACGAGTTGCCGATTGCGATGGAGGTTCGTCGCGGCCGATATCTCGCGAGCTATGAAAAGCCGCAGCCCTTGACTGCGAACAAACCCACCGAGTGGAACGTTCCTCTCAGAGATCGCGACCACGTCTTTCTGAAAGGTCACCGCATCATGGTTCAGATTCAGTCCACCTGGTTTCCGGTGATCGACCGCAATCCGCAGAAATTCGTGCCCAGCATTTACAAAGCCACAGAGCCTGATTTTGTCCCCGCCACACAACGTGTGTACTGCTCCCCAGACCTACCGTCGCACATCGTGCTGCCGATCATGCCGTAACGTAGCGCCGGCATCCTGCCGGCTGCGGCGGGGCCATCTTGGCCCCGCCGCCGCGAATGCCCAAAAAATGGCCCGGCACAAAGCCGGGCCAAGCGATTCAACCTCCGACTATTTCCCGCCCGCATTTCCATGCTGTCCCAGCCACGAGGCCAACTGCGGTTCCTGTTGCGACTTCAAATCGATACAGTTGTTGATGCGCTCAATCGCCTGCCGATAAGTCCGTTCTGCCGCGGCGATCTTGTGAGCGTTAAAGAACTCCGTCGCCTGATCGCGCATTCCGGCATCACAGAAACCGCTGGTGGCTCCGACTATCTGAGCGCTGGCAAACGGGCCTCCTGCCTTCTCGATCTCGGTCCAGTGCTGGCGGATGAAGTCCCAGGCCAACTTCTCCCCATCTTGGTTCCCGAGCACACCCGTAACCAGTTGCAAAGCGTCCTGTGACCGCACGTCCGGCGAGATCGCGAAATCCAACGTGCGCTGCAGCAGCTTCGGATCGGTGAACTGGGGTAGCGTGAAGAAGTAGGCATAATACTCCTCCGGAGACTTCATGTTCTTCAGAGCAGTCATGACTTTGTCGTAAAACTCGGAGTCAGCATTGATGGCTGCCGAGGCTAGAGCTGTGCCGGCAAGTTCATGATCTACAGATGCCGGGTCCGCCAGAGCTTTGTCGGCGATCTTGCGGGCCTCGGCCAGCGTGTCAGGATCACGCGCATCCTGTCCGAGCGCCCCCAACAAGCGCGCTCTCAAAGTTCTCTGCTCGTCGCTGTCGCCGGGCTTGGATTCCCAACCTACTTCCTTCATCATCGGAGTCAGATACTGCCGCAGCCACGCCCGGAACGAATCGCGATCGTTCTCGTTCACAAGGTATTCGCGGATATAGTCGAGGCGGCCCAGAACGTCCTCCAACACCGCCCGGTTGCGCTCGTCTTGCAACCCCTGGGCGAAAGCGAGATAGTCGCCCACCGGTTCACGGCCGACCCTCACCGACGCCCATATGTCGTTCTGCAGCGAGATTCTTTCCGCCGGGCTCAATTTCGTTTCCGCATCGTGCGCCAGAGCCCGCACGGCATCTGGTTGGTATCCGTCCCGGTAATAGCCCGTCGCCCCCGCATTCGCGAGAACCCAATTCGAGCATCCCGGCAGTGTGAATGTTTCCTCCTTCTTAGTCAGCAGCTCGCACTTTGCCGCGCCAGTGGTCGCTGATCCTTTCAGGCACACTGGAATCTGCCAAAGCTGATCGTTCGGAGATTCGAACTTCGAGCGGTCGAAGTAGTAGCGCTGTTGCGTGACCGTGACATGGGTGGAGTTTCCCGAGCATTGTGCTTTCACATTGATGATTGGCTCGCCCGCCTGCTTCACCCAGGTCGGCATGATTTTATCGACCGGCTTCGTGGAAGTCTTCGCCTGCGCGTCCCAGAAGTCCTCGGCGGTCGCATTCGCGTATTGGTGTTGTTTCAGATAGGCATTGATCCCAGCGCGGAAGGTCTCCTCTCCCAGATACGACTCCAGCATCCGCAGCACTGCGGCCGCCTTGCCGTACGCGATGCCGTCAAACAATTCCTGGATCTGCGCAGGAGTCTCCGCCGCCTGATGAATTGGACGAGTGTTGTCGAGTGCATCCACGTTGAGCGTTCCGCCTGTACCACTGACGTCATCCAGCCCGAAGTTCCATTCGGGCTTCCACTTCTGAAGTGGCTTGCTTGACATCCATGTGGCGAATCCTTCATTCAGCCACACGTCATCCCACCATTTCATCGTGACCAAATCGCCGAACCACATATGGGCGATCTCATGCGCGGTCACCGAGGCGATAGTCTTCTTGAGGTCGACCGAACCTTGCTTGTCGTCGATCAGCAGCAATACCTCGCGGAAAGTGATGCAGCCGATATTCTCCATTGCTCCCGCGGAAAAGTCCGGGAGTCCAACCAAGTCCAGCTTGCCGTAGGGATACTTGATCCCAAAATACTTGTTGTAATAGCCAACATTCTGTTCGGCCACTTCAAGCGCGAACTTACCCATTTCTTTCTTGCCGGGGGTGCTGTAGACGCGGATCGGAATGCCATCCACAGAGCCTTCTACGTATTCGAAATTGCCCAAAACCAGAGCGGCCAAATATGACGACATCTTCGCTGTGGTGGCGAATTTTATCGTGTGCTTGTCGCCCGGTCCGGGCGTGTCAGAAACGACTTTGTAATTAGAGATTGCGACCTGCCCTTTGTCAGCGACGGCCGTTATGTCGAAGGTCGCTTTGTAGTCGGGTTCGTCGAACGAGGGGAATGCGCGACGGGCATCGGTGGCTTCAAATTGTGAGGCAGCGTATTTGCGACCCTGATCATCTTTACCAAGATACAAACCGCGCATCTCGCTATTGAGAATCCCTGTGTACGTAATGTGGATCGTCGCAGGGCCGGCAGCCAGCGGTTTCGCGACCGACACCACGACCATTTCTTTTTCCTTTTCGGGTGTGACCGTTGCCTTTTGCGTCGTGCCTCCGCTC
Organism: uncultured Acidobacteriota bacterium; assembly: GCA_963836945.1. Classification (GTDB taxonomy): domain Bacteria; phylum Acidobacteriota; class Terriglobia; order Terriglobales; family Acidobacteriaceae; genus Sulfotelmatobacter. The sequence continues at coordinate 280,017 of CAWILL010000004.1, read as the reverse complement.
GCGATCGTCACTTCGTGGAAGTCGATGTCGACCGCGTTCAATGTGATCTCGGAAGTTGGCTTTAGCACACGGAGGGTGATGGTTTCGTCGCCTTCAAACTTCGCGTTTTCCAGATCCGGCGTGAATGTAAGCTTATAGTTCTCCGGTCTGGCCGTCTCGGGCAACCGCTGGGCGGGGGCTATGGACAGAGTCAGCAAAACAAAACTCACAACTGCAAGAGTCTTTTTCATGGATGGTCCTCAGAGGTAGATTCGGATGGCCCTATGATTTCGAACTTCCCCACAATGCCCGCGGTTCGGGGCACACGATTCTGAAGCTACTTACGCAATTTTCTTCGCAAAAGTTCAACCGCGCGCTGCGCGAACCCCATTGAACACCGTCATCCGACAGTGATTTGCCCCATACCAGTAAGGGATCTCACGGTAATCCTCGACGTCGAAGACAGCTAAGTCAGCATCTTTTCCCGGCTCCATGCTGCCCTTATGGTCTGCCAGACGGAGCGCCCAAGCTCCGTTGATGGTTGCGGCTGCAATTGCTTCCGCCGGGGACATCTTCATCTGGGTGCACGCCAGCGACATCGCCATGGGCATGCTTATCGTTGGCGAAGTTCCCGGGTTGTAGTCTGTTGCCAATGCGACCGGCACTCCAGCTTCAATCAATCGCCGCACGTCCGGATAATTCTTGAGGCCCAGGAAGTAGTTTGCTCCTGGCACCAGCGTAGCGACCGTGTCGAGTTTCGCCAGTTGTTTCACGTCCTCGCTGTTCACATGGTCCATGTGATCGAACGATGCTGGACGGAACCGCAGAAACGGCGTTAACGCTGTCTCCGAAAGCTGGCCCATGTGCGCGCGCACGCTTAATCCATGAGCTATGGCAGCGGCAAAGATCTGTTCCGTCTCCTCTGCAGCAAACGCGCCCTTGTCGCAGAAGACATCGACGAATTGGGCGAGATTCCGGCTCGCCGCCCGCGGAATCATCTCTTTACAGACGATCTCAACGTATTTTTGTGAGCAGCCCTGGAATTCTTTCGGGACTACGTGGGCTCCGAGCAGAGTGGGGACCAGGGTTCCCGGCCAGGCACGTGCGGCTTCACCAATCGCTTCCAGCGACTTCAGTTCCGACTCGAGTGTGAGTCCGTAACCTGACTTAGCCTCTACCGTGGTGGTACCGTGCGCGGCCATGTCTTGCAAGACCGCTAGCACTTTCGCCTTCAACACGGATTTAGTCGCCCTGCGAACGCCTTCCAGGCTGGATCGTATTCCGCCCCCGGCAGCAGCGATCTCCTCGTACGATGCACCCTCAATCCGCTTTTCGAAATCGACCAGACGCGGGCCGACAAACACGGGATGGGTGTGGGAATCAACGAATCCGGGGATTACAACTTTCCCGGCGCAATCGATCTCCGTGAGTTGCTTGCGATGTTTCCTGACCCAGGGATCGCGCAGCGCGTCTTTCGTTGTACCGACAGAAACGATCTTGCCGCCGATGCAGAGCACCGCGCCATCACGGATGATCCCGAGTTCTTTCAGTTCAGGCCCGCGGCGCGGGCCCGATTTAAGCGACGCAGTTCGAAGCGTGAGAAGTTGGCCGATGTTGGCCAGGAGCAGTGCTCGGGCTGGGCGACGTTTGCGCTTTCTCGTGCTCACTCGTATCTAGTCTAGCAGTGCATCTAGTGGCAAGGAATGGCGGCCGTCCGCAACACAGCTTACCATCTTGTGTAGGAGTCCTGAATAAGCCTAGTATCGGGCGCGAGACGTTCACCATGAAGATCATTTCGCTGCAGTACTCTGGTATCGACACTCTTTGTTTCGTCCGAAAAGTGGCTTTGTTGGTTCTGTGCGGGATCGCTGTTCAAACCAATTCTGCGTCGCTAAAGGGAAGTCAGGCTCCTGCGAAATCGAGTACCTTGCGTCAGGCCGCCGAGGCTCGCCATATCCTCATTGGGACCGCCGCTGCTCCGCGCTACCTCGACGAGGCGGATTACTCAGCCATCCTGGGATCAGAGTTCAGCGAGTTAGAACCAGAGAACCAGATGAAGTTTCAGGTAATTCATCCTCGGGCTGGCGATGACCCGAATTCTTTCGACTACAAACCCGCCGACGCTTTAGCAGACTTCGCCCAAAGCCATAACATGTGGCTCCGCGGACATACCCTCGTATGGCACAACCAGATTCCGGATTGGGTGAAGCAAGGTCATTACACCGAATCGCAGCTCGCGACGATTCTTGAGAATCACATTGACAGAGTTGTGATGCATTACGCTTCCAAGGTCTACGCATGGGACGTGGTCAACGAGGCCTTCAAGGACGACGGAACGATGCGCGACACGCTTTGGTACAACCAACCCGGAATCGGTGCAGGGAAGGGAACGCAATACATCGAGCAGGCTCTCCGCTGGGCGCACGCGGCGGATCCCAAAGCGAAGTTGTTCTATAACGACTACGATGCGGAATTGGTGAACCAGAAGTCAGACGCAATCTATGCGATGGCGAAAAACTTCAAACAGCGCGGCGTTCCACTGGATGGAATCGGATTCCAGACGCACATTTCCTTGCAATTCGACAGTCCGACAACGCTGGCGTCCTATGCGGCGAATTTGGAGCGATTTGCAAAACTCGGACTCGAGTTGCACATCACCGAACTCGACGTCCGTCTCGCCGATTCCAGTGCAGCTTCGCTCGCGGCCGAAGCCAAGCTCTATGGGGAAATCACGACTCTCTGCGTGCAGCAGCCTGCCTGCAAATTGATTCAAACCTGGGGCTTCGCCGACAAGCACTCGTGGATTCCGCAATTCTACAAAGAGATGGGCTGGGCGCTGCTGTGGGATGAAAAATATCAGAAGAAGCCTGCGTATGAGGCGATTCGTGAAGCACTTGCCAAAATTAGCCGCGATTGAGGCTGGGGCAAATTATCTCCTCACCGGAGACGTTCACCATTTTGGCCGATCTTTCGGCAAGAAAGTCGAAGGAGTAATAATTCTGCCGCCAGCACGATATCTTGAGATCAGGAATCGCAAAACTCGTCCCTAACGCATAGGCACTTTCACGCCGGCCTTCTTCGCGAACTCTTTGGCTTCGTCATAACCCGCATCTGCGTGGCGGATGATTCCCATGCCTGGATCTGTGGTCAGCACGCGTTCGATGCGCTTCGCCATCGCGTCGGTTCCATCAGCGACTGTGACTTGTCCTGCGTGCAGCGAGTAGCCAATTCCAACTCCGCCGCCGTTGTGGATGGAAACCCACGATGCGCCTGCCGCAGTATTCACCAGAGCGTTCAGCAGCGGCCAATCTGCGACTGCGTCCGATCCATCTTTCATGCTCTCGGTTTCGCGGAACGGGGATGCAACCGATCCGCAGTCGAGGTGATCGCGGCCGATTACGATTGGGGCTTTGATCTTGCCCTTCTTCACCAGATCGTTCATCGCCAGGCCAAATTGGGCGCGCTCGCCGTAACCGAGCCAGCAGATGCGTGCGGGCAGTCCCTGGAACTTGATGCGCTTGCGGGCGAGGTCGATCCATCGGCGCAGGATGCGATTGTCAGGGAAGAGTTCGAGAACCAGATCATCGGTGACGTGAATGTCTGAGGCTTCGCCTGAGAGCGCGACCCAACGGAACGGACCACGTCCCTCGCAGAACAGCGGACGGATGTAGGCGGGAACGAATCCCGGGAAGTCGTAAGCGTTCTTCACGCCGCGCTGGAACGCGAAGGTCCGAATGTTGTTTCCGTAGTCGAACGTCACCGATCCCATCTTCTGCAGGCGCAGCATGCCTTCGACGTGGCGCGCCATGGAGTCGAGAGACTTTTCTTCGTAGGCCTTTGGATCCCGCTTGCGCAGTTCGAGCCCTTCCGCGAAGGTCATGCCGTTCGGAACGTATCCGTTCAGCGGATCGTGAGCAGAGGTTTGATCGGTTAATATGTCAGGAACGACGCCGCGTTCGGCGAGTTCCGGAATAATATCGGCGCAATTGCCTACCAGTCCGACGGAGATGTTCTCTTTCCTACGAACCGCATTCTTCAGGATGCGCAGCGCTTCGTCGAGCGTGGTCACCATGAAGTCGCAGTATCCCGTCTTCAGCCGCTTCTTGATGCGCTCGGGATCAACATCAATGCCGAGGAAAGCCGCGCCAGTCATGGTTGCGGCCAGAGGTTGAGCTCCGCCCATTCCTCCCATTCCGCCGCTGACGATCAGCTTGCCGGAGAGATCGCCGCCCAAGTGCTTTTCTCCAGCCGCCGAGAAAGTCTCAAACGTGCCTTGCACAATGCCCTGCGAACCGATGTAGATCCAGCTTCCCGCTGTCATTTGGCCGTACATCATCAAACCGGCGCGTTCGAGCTCGTTGAACTTCTCCCAGTTGGACCAGTGGCCGACGAGGTTGGAATTGGCGATGAGAACACGCGGCGCGTGATCGTGGGTCTTGAAGACTCCAACGGGTTTGCCCGATTGCACCAGCAGGGTCTCGTCGTTCTCGAGATTCTTCAGGGTTTCAACGATCGCGCGATACGCTTCCCAACTGCGCGCGGCGCGGCCTGTTCCACCATAGACGACAAGATCTTTCGGACGCTCGGCCACGTCCTCGTCGAGATTGTTCATCAGCATGCGCATCGCGGCTTCTTGTTGCCAGCCTTTGCAGATGATCTGATTGCCGCGTGGGGCACGGATTGAGGTTGGGGCCTGGATTTCAGTTTCGACGGGCATAATGCAATGTTACTTGTCGACCGTGGCTGGAGACAAACAGCGCAAGCTCATCCGGCAGTGCGCAGGTCTTGATTTGGGCGTACTTCGATGGCTTCGCCCGCTTTCGGCCAGCACAGCCGCTGCTCCATTCCCGCTGCGCGAAATGCGCGGAGAATATCTTCCTTGCCCTCGGAGAAATGCGCCCATCCTTCGAAATGTGTGGGGACGATGATTGCGTCAGAGAAGGCTTTCGCTGCTTGCACTGCCTCTTCCGCAGTCATGGTCAGGGGGAATTCGCCAACTTCCGGAACGCGCGCTGCGCCGAGGTGTAACACCGCAGTCTGTATCCTAAAACGTCGAGCGATTTCCGCAATGCCTTCGTACCAGACGGTGTCACCAGAGATGTACAGGCCTTGGTCGGGAGAGTCCGTGAAGAAGATTACGAAACCGGTCACGGCTCCGCGTTCCAAGCCTGCGGGTCCGTGACGCGCTGGGGTAGCAAAAATCCGCAGAGTGCGATCGGCAATCCGGAGATCACGATTGTCCCAGACGTCCATTCCAATGGCGTTTCCGCCGAGACGCTGCGCGCCTTCCGGAGTGGTGAAAACAAGCTCGGCTCGCTGCAAGGATTGGTGTCCCGCGTGATCGAGGTTGTCGGAGTGATGATCGTGACTGAGCAGAACGTAGTCGAACGATGGCAGTTGGTCTGGCTGGAGCGCGGGCGGAGACAGTTTGCGCAGAGTGACAGGTCCGGAAACATATTCAGCGCCTGCGGGATCGAAAGTGGGATCGGTCAGGATTCGGATTCCGCCGAAGTCCAACAGCAGGGTTGGACCACCAATGTAGGTGATGTGGAGCGAGTTCATATTTTGTTGGATGGAACCGAATGAGAGCGGATGCGGGAAGGTGACAAACATTACGCAAAGAAATTTTGCGTGGAGCCAAAGGACCTTCGTTCAAACTGTTCCCTTTTTGGGAATTCGGGGGCCGTACGCGAGGTACCCCCCTTCCCACTGGTCTATTGGAATCAGTAGCTTATGGGGAAAATATGAAACTAAATCTTGTGAATCAATTACTTGCGGGGAAAATCTTGATTTCAAAGAGCTTAGGCGTTAAGGATGGTAAGTTTCGCTTACCGCCTGCGCCTTGGAAACCATCTGCTTTTTTCGTTGTGTGGCGCAAGGACCGATGTCACATTGGGCTGTGGAAATTACTGGCCCTAACGGGCGGGTTTGAAGGGCGCATTAACGCGGCCCTGAAGGGCCGCTCTTCCACCGTCGCTCTTCCACCGTCGCTCCATCACCGCCGCTCTTTCACCTTGGAGAGCAACGTTTCAGGCCTCCCTACGGACCTGGAGTGACTGCGCGTTCCCGGCGTTGAAGCGCCTGGCTATCATCGCGCTTCCCTTTCGGGGCGGGTGGGGTGAACTGGTATTCGGGAGAATCTGGTTCCGTGGTCGGGGGCGCTCGGCTTCGCCATCGCTGGACGGACGAAGGCGTCCGTCCCCACAGGAGCCGTGCTCCCCCATAAGCGCTAACTTAAGAAACAGGTTCTAGTGTTCGTGAACATATTCTTAGGGAATGCATATCGCAGAAGAAAACTGGAATCTGCTCGCGTCGTTCGGGTGCGGTCGAGCGATTGCAACCAAAGTGTGACACCGCGCTCACGCTGTCGCTTCTCGCCGTCGGTCAACATCTTGATCTTGAGGGCTGTATACTCGAGATCGAAAACACCACTGAGATCAAAGGCAACGACGCTCGGCTGCGCTTCCTCAACCAAGAGTCTTATTTTCTGCGCGATGTGTTCAGCATTGGCAAAGAAAACCCGGCCCTCCATTCTCAGCTGCAACAAGCCGGAAAATGTCTCATCTTCGGGATGTTCCTTTGAGCGAGGCCGAAACACATTCGTGCCAGGCTTGCGAGCGAGGACGTACACCGGCGGATCAGCCACCTGGTAAGCGAGTGCTACGAGGGAGACAATGATGGCCACGATGATCCCCTGCAGTGTTCCCACAAGCGCCACACCGGCAAATGCGATGAGAGCCCACCTGAACTCTGTTCGACGTACCCAGGCGTGCTTGGCGTGATCCAGAGATCGCGGTTGGGTGGAGCACTCGGACGCGACGCCATGCACTTCAATCTAGAGATCGCGGTTGCCAAGTATCTGCATACAGCTGCGCGTTCAGGTGCAGGCGCGACAGCCCCAGAGTAAACGTCGCTCCTGGTGCCACAGGACAAGAGCGATCAAACTGTTGTGATAGGCGTGGCTGTTGCAGAAGTCCGTCATCGGAATGTACTTTTGGCTCCGATTATTGCTGCCATCGAGTTTTTCCTTTCACCTCAGCTAAGTGGCAGCTTCTTGGCGGGCGATGTCGATACGGTTGCCGCAAGCGCCAAATCTCCGAAACTATCTCCGCATACTGTCCTTCTGGACTAGAGTTACGTGCCTCGAACAACCGAACAAACTCCACGTGCACGACGCGGAGGACATTGCTGACAAATTCGCAGTCTCGTAGTAGGGGAAGGGTGATACCTGCCTCAGGTTCGTCTTCATTGCTATTCTCGTTCTCAAACGCGATTCCAATCCGGTCGTGCCAAAGAGGAGCGCCGCCACAGAATCCAACAACTATCCATATTCCGCCGTTGGTTGGGCGGCCTTCCTTCAGAATCTCTCGCGTGTTCTGAGCATAGCGGGGTTCGATGATGAAACGAACACAGGCATGTGTGCAGACGTGCGTTTTAGCTCCCTCCGGCACTGTCACAAGTGACAGTTTATTCGCCCAAAGGAAGTACCTACCTTGAGCTAATGAGGGTGGGGAGGCAGTCCGCGCGTCCCGGTTCGGCACTTCAGAAGGGCTTTGCTGCGCAGCCATCGAGTGACGGTGCCAAGCTTCGGACGTTGGACGAGGAACGCCAGAACCGCACAACATTTGTAAGCGCAAAGACCCGAGAGGAGGCGCGGGCATGCAAGTGATGTCAGTCAATCTTGGCAAAATTCGAGAGATGGCATGGAAAGGCAGGACTTTCAACACCGCGATTCTTAAGGAGGGCGGTGCGCGGGAAAGTGCAGGTCGGCCTTCTTGGTCTGGTCGGCGACGAACATGCCAACGCCGAAAATCACGGGGGCAGACTCAAGGCGCTCTTCGCGTACCCCTACGAACACTACACCGAATTTTGGCACGATGTGCTCGCAGACTCGTCCTTGCCCTGTGGTAGCTTCGGCGAGAATGTAACCACGCAAGACTGGTTGGACCACCGTGTCTATGTCGGCGACAAGTATCGAATCGGAACCGCGGTGGTGATGGTCACGATTCCTCGGAAGCCTTGCTACAAGCTTAACGCACGGCTTGGTCGCGACGATGTCTTGCCGAAATATCTGGAAAGCAAGCGCACGGGGTTCTACCTTGCTGTCATCGAAGAGGGCGACATCGGGGCAGGCGACGCCATTAACTTGCTTGAGAGCCATAGGCTGCGTGTGACCCCAAGGGACATCGTGAACCTCTACCTCGGTCAGAGCCTTGACCGTGAATTGTTGGAACGGGCGGTGAAGCTGGAGTTTGTGACCGATCGTATGCGCGAGAGCCTCATCGAGAGGTTTGACCGTTTTGCTCGTCACAGCGAAGAAGAAAGTGGAGAGTTCTGAAGCAGAACAATAATCGGCGGAAGATCGGGCCTGTCAGTATCTCGCACCACTGTCGAGGACGAAGCTTGGCACTTGCGTATGCTATGAGCGGCCGGCTCTCGGCACCGTTCATGCTGAAGCTGATGTGCTAGACTTCACGGTCACTTCCGGATCTCTAAAGCCGTGATCGTCTGTAAGCCGGGTTCGTTCCAGCGCATTTCGTCACCAGCCTTCGCACCTCCAAAACTCGGCACCAAGAAGGCGCGATTACGAGGCGGCAAGCCCACCAGAGGTTATGCGATTCCACAGGGGACGAAGGGTAGCAAGCGGGGCCAGCAGGACGAAACTAGCAGAACTCCTAGGTTTTGGCGAAATCTTCAGGGCCGCACGTGCCACGGACGTGCGTCGTCAGGTCTTTCCGACTTCCGGGTGCCTGAGAGCAGCCAACCCACCTCATTCGGTTCTGAGGCGTCGTAGGGTTATTTTTGTTTCATTGTCGACGGGGAGGTACTTGCACAAGCGGTTATCTTCGGCAAGAATTTAGGCATACGGAGCGTAAGGCGCCAGATATGCCACAGGTGACGATCAAGACGGGGATGGCGGGTCCGGACGGCCGCGAAGAGGAGCTATCCGAATATCTGTGCGATTGGCCGGGCTGCCCGAATATCGCGGCACACGTGCTGGGTTGCGTGAAAGAATTACGTCTTGCTGTCGCAGTTTGTCCACAGCATGCGACGACAAATCACAGTGCAGGTCAGGATTGATACCGTCCGTAGGCGTTGCCGGCCTACGGACGGTGTCGTTGCTCAAGGCTAGCCGCAGTCTACTGCCTTGCCATGGCCAGGTTCAGCCGGTCCTCCGGAGTGATGAAGTGATCGTGGGTGTCCTTGCCCAGGTCGATCTGCACCCAGTGGATCTTCCCGTTAAATTCGCTGGTCTTGCGGGTGTAGTCTGAGCTGACCGGTGTAGCCGTATCGCGGCCAACATCGGTCGTCTCATCTGCAGAAAAAATTATCGCATGTGTGTGTTCTACCCGGCCTTCTCCGACCTTCTTGCCGTCGTAGTAAAGGCTAACGTTGCCGCCCTTAGCGAGGCCGCCGCCATCGTAGGCAAACTCCATTCTCACCTGGTGCTTGCCGGCTGGAATTGGCTGACTTGCCTCCGTGGTGAAAGTCTGGAGACCGACAAAATTGTAGGCGAACTTTGCCTTTCCCCCCTTGGCGTAAAGACTCATGCCCCCGAACGTGCCGCCCTGGTGAATAATGACGCCTTCCGCTCCTTTCGATGGCACCTCTACCTCAGCGGTGATCGAAAACGACTTGTTCTTCATGACCAAAACGCTGTTCTCACTCAACCTTCCCATCCCGCCAAACAGCAGTTGCGAGTTGCCCTTGACGAGCTGGGGCCGGCCCGCCATGTCGGCATTGAAGCGCTCGATTCTGCGGTCATCAAGCGGTAACACGTTGTATTTGCCAGCCTCGATGAACCACAGCCGCTGCAGTTCGTGCAGCTTCTCCGGCATCTCTTTCGCCAGATCGCGCGCTTGGCTCCAGTCCTTGCTGCCATCGTACAGTTCCCAGACGTCATCGTCGAAGGCGGGCAGCTTCGCGGTCACCACCCAAGGCGTCGAGTGCCGGGTCACTGCGCTCCATCCCTTATGGTAGATCCCCCGATTGCAGAACATCTCAAAATACTGCAGATCGTGCCGCTCTGCTGCTTTGGCGTTATCGAACGAGTAGGCCATGCTGAAGCCTTCCATGGGCGCCTGTTGCGCGCTATTGACGATCGTCGGCTCCGGCAGGCCGGCAACTTCCAGCACGGTCGGGGCGACGTCGATCACGTGGCAGAACTGCGAACGAATCTCGCCTTTCGCCTTGATGCCCTTGGGCCAGTGGACAATCGTCCCGTTGCGCGTGCCGCCCCAGTGCGACGCGACTTGCTTGGTCCATTGATAGGGTGTGTCCATGGCGTGCGCCCAGCCCACGGCATAGTGGTTGTATGACTCCGGGCTGCCAAACTTATCGATCCGCTCCGCCAGGAACTCTGGGGTTTCGACGCCAGTGACGCCGTTGAACATGATCGTTTCGTTAAACGTGCCATTCGGCGTACCTTCGGCCGAGGCGCCGTTGTCCCCGATGATGACGTAGATCAAAGTGTCGTCGAGGATCTGAAGGTCCTTCAGCGTCTCGATCAGCCGACCGATATGATGGTCGGTGTGCTCCAGGAACCCGGCGTACACCTCCATCTCGCGTGCCAGCACCGGTTTCATTTTCGGGTCGACTTCATCCCAAGCCTGAATCTCATTGGGCCGCTTCGTCAACTCGGCACTTTGTGGAACCACGCCGAGTTTCTTCTGTCGCGCCAAGCTCTCCTCACGCAACTTGTCCCACCCCTGGTCGAACTTGCCCTTGTACTTGTCAGCCCACTCTTTGGGCACATGGTGTGGCGCATGGCACGCGCCAGGTGCAAAATAAACGAAGAACGGCTTGTCGGCCATCAAAGCTTTCTGCTGGCGCACCCAAGAGATGGCCTTGTCCGTCATGTCTTCGGTAAAGTGGTAGCCTTCCTCGGCTGTCTTAGGCGGCTCCACTGGTGTGGTGCCCTCGTAGATCGCGGGGTCCCACTGGTTAGTTTCGCCACCGATAAATCCATAGAAGTACTCGAATCCTCCTCCGCCGGTTGGCCACTGGTCGAATGGACCCATCGGGCTAGTCTGCCAGACCGGCACTTCGTGGCACTTTCCGAACTGCGCCGTCGAGTAACCGTTCAGCTTGAGGGTCGTCGCTAGCGGCGCTTTGTTTTTGGGCAATATGGAGCTATAGCCCGGAGCGGAAGTGGCGATCTCGGTAATGCCACCCATCCCCACCGAGTGATGGTTGCGCCCCGTGAGCATAGCCTGCCGCGTCGGGGAACAGAGAGCCGTAGTGTGGAAACGGTTGTATTTCAGTCCGCCGGAGGCGAGCTTCTCAAAGTTGGGTGTCGCACACGGTCCGCCGAAGGCGCTCGACGCCGCAAAGCCCACGTCGTCGAGCAGGACGATTAATACGTTGGGTGCGCCCTTGGGTGGTCGCAGTGGCTCGATCGGCGGGAACTTCGTATTGGGGTCTTTGGCGTCATAGGTTGTGAGGCCGGTGTGCGGCTGGGATGGGACGGGAAGGATGGCACGAGAATGCGAATCGATATTCTTAGGGTCTGACATCTGGGATCATTCCTCCTCAATGCTTTGATTGCTCAAATTCGGTGTTCAGAAGCGATCCGCTCCGGAGCGGCAGGTCGGTCCGCACTTTCCTGACGCTCTGCTGCCAGAGCCGCCATTACAACGGAAGTTGCCCTCCCACGACTTATGCGAACAGTCGAAAATTATGCGTACCGTGCCGCATGCCGTAAACTGGCAGTTTTGACAGCTATCGGGGTGCTATGGTGGTCATAAAATTTGTCGATTCGGGGTGCCTGACGCGGTGCAGACATGAACCCGTACCAACGTTTCGCGTCTTGGAGCCCGGACGCGCTCAAGAATGGACAGCCCATTCTTGGCGCCCCGAATATCGCAATTTCCGGGTTCGATCAGGTGGGAATCCTCCTCCGGAGGGCCGCAACGACATCACCGGCCACCTGACGGACGTTGCTTCCTACGCTACGGGCAAACATGAGTTCCGTTTCGGAGATGAAGTACGGCAGGGGCGAGTCGACGAATTCTATTTCCGCCGGTCCTTGGGGAGCTTTACTTTCGACGGTACACAAGGACCGTGGGCTGGGACGTGCGTCGCAACCAACGTCCTCTGCGCAGATACACTGGCTCTGGCGGACTTTCTGGCTAGCGATGTGAGCACATCGTCTATCGTCGTGGGAAACGCAGAACGGCACGTCTTGGTCAATTCGTTTGCTTTCTTCGGACAGGATGCCTGGCGTGCGACACCAAGGCTGACCCTGAATTTCGGCCTGCGCTACGAACACAGCGGGCCGCTGCATACTGGCGATAGGGATCTCCTGGTTTTTATACCGGGCAGGGCCTGGTAATTCAGGGTGCCGGCATCGATTCCATCTACCCGCCGGACAGAAACAATTTCGCGCCCAGATTCGGCTTCGCTTTTCAGCCGAGGGACAACAGTGATCTCGTAGTGCGGGGCGGAGTTGGAGTCTTCTACGAACAAACCGCGATAAGCCCGTTCCTGGACAATCGTCCGCCAAATGCTGCGGCCAACGGTCTGGAAAACAATCCGGCGGGTCCGGAAGCGGTCGACAACTACGACCGGAATACTTATAACTGGCAGACGGTTCAGCAGAGCGGCCAGTCCATCTTTCCCGGAGTCGTTACCTGCGCCAGCATGAACTACACTATTGAGCCAGGATGCGGTATTCCGAATCCGGTTACCGGTGCCAATATTTATAACGTCTTCTCCGTCGGCCAAAATTTCCGCACACCGTACTACTTCAACTACGACCTGCCGTTGGAAAAGAGTTTCGGCAACGTCGCCGTGTTGCAGGCGGGCTACGTTGGGAGCCAGGGACGCAAACTGACCGTGACAGAAAAGCATCAATCAGAATGGCTCATTTGATGTCCAATATCCCAACGTCGGCTCGATCAACCAATTCAATAGCGCGGTCACCTCAAACCCTCAAACTACAACTCACTCCAGAGCGTCCTGCGGATACGGTCTTGGCACGGTTTTACCTCCCAGTTCGCGTACACTTGGGCCCATGCCCTGGACGAGGCCACTGAGTTCCGCGGGGTAATTCCGCTCGACGGCTTCAACCTGAACCAGGAATACGGAAACAGCGATTTCGACACCCGCAACAACTTCACGGCATATTGGACTTACGAAGTCCCCGGCTCTTCACATGGGCCCAAGATCCTCACCCACGGTTGGGAGCTGAGCGGATTATTGTCATTCCACTCGGGACAGCCGTTTAACTTTCCCGGGCCAGGCGCTTCCGGCAGCCAGCGCCCGGGCTTAAACCTGATCGGCGATCCCTTTGCCGGTGTGTCGCACACCTTCAACCCGGCTACCCGTGAGCAATGGGTAAACTCAGCCGCGTTCTGTGTGCCTTCGCCGATATGCCTGCCAGACAATCCTAACGGCAACCTCTCGCGGAACAAATTTTACGGCCCCGGCTTTGCCGACGTGGATGTTTCCATCATCAAGAATATTCCGATCACGGAACACTTCAAGCTGCAGCTTCGGGCGGACATGTTCAACGTCGTCAACCGGATCAACCTCGCGACCGGAGGTGGATCCGTGGGATCCAACGGTTTTGTGACCGACACCATCGGCGATTTCTTCGGCGGCCCCGGCATTGGGCCGGGAGAGCCCTTCAACATACAACTGGCGGGGAAGGTCATTTTCTAGTTCGAGACGGCAGGAATTGCGCATTTGAACATGTGACAGAAGCTGACAGGCGAACACTAACTTCAGACCCGAATACAGCCGGATTACAGCCAACCCAAGTAATGACTGTTCTAGCGTTGCGGCAAGGCGATTTCGCTCACTGGGAACGCCGCGACTCGCTCTTTAAAGTTCCATCCCCCCACCGTTGCTACACCCGTTCAACCATCCTTAAGTTAGCGCTTATGGCCGTGCTCCCCCCCACGAACTGTGCTCGGTCCTTAGACTGGCTCTGCTCCGGCCTGTGGCGTCTAGAACGAGAGGCGGGCGCTCAGTTGGAGTTCGCGGCCAGGGGTCATGGCCATCGTGATGGTGCCGAACTGGGGGGTGTTCACGAAGCGGTTAGGAGTGCCCAGGTTGACCATGTTTAGAACGTTGAAGGCTTCGCCGCGGAACTGGAAACTGGCGCGTTCGGTCAGGCGGAAGCTGCGGACTAGTGCGATGTCTAGAGTCTGCAGTGGGGGGCCGTACACAGAGTTCCTTCCCACGTCGCCGAAGGTGTAGGCGGGAGGAGTGGTGAAGGCCGCGGGATTGAACCATTCATTCGACGTGCGCGTGCCAGGTCCGAAGATTGGTTTTCCGGTGTAGTTCGCGCGGATGGGATTCTCGCCGAGAACCGTGCCGGCATTTGCCGTGTCGCCGAAGACCGAGATGGTGAACGGCATCCCGGATTGAACCTGGTAAACCGTGCTGAACTGCCAGTTCTGCGTCGCCAGCTTTGTCCAGGTTGCGTGCTGGAACGCCGGGATGTTGTAGACGGCACTCAGGGCAAGCCGATGGCGGACGTCGCAGCCGGGGCCTTTTTCGGCGGCGAGATCACTGTTGTTCTGCGGGATGGCACTCTCGTCCATGGGAGAGCGGAAATCGGGGGCGTTGGTCAGGTTCTTGGCGAACGTGTAGTTCGCGAGGAAGCTGAGGCCGTGGGAGTACTTTCTGCGGACATTCACATATCCGGCGTCGTACCAGCTCTGGGCGGTGTCTTCGAGAAGATTGATCGTGCTCACAGGGAACGTCTGGCTCTGGATGACTGCGTCCGTGCTGCTAGGAGTGAGCACAGTTCCTGGCACGAAGCTTAATGTGTGGAAGGGGCGACGCGGTCCGAGTGGTCCTGGTCCGGGAGGCGCGTTGTTGATGAGGTGCGAGCGCTGCAGGTGAAAGCCGCGCGCGCCGAGGTATCCGACTTCGAGGGTTGTGTTCGTCCCCAGAGTCTTTTCGACTTGCGCATTCCACTGCTGAATGTATTGGGCGGGAGCATGAGGATCGAAGGCGGTAAAGCTGACGGGCGTCGCCGGTAAGGTGCCAGTTCCGAGCACTGGAGTGCCGAAGTTCAGTGTATTGGTGTACAGAGATGCGGGCGGGGTGAAGTTGTCCCCTTGCTGCGTTTCCGGGAAAACATAGGGAACGTTGTGTCGCTGATTGCACCAGGTGTTCTGATCGACTGGCGTGTAGAAGATTCCGTAGCCTCCACGAAGAACGAGGCCGAAACGAGGGAGGTTCTTGGCGATTCCGAAGCGGGGAGCGACGTTGTGCTTGTTGGAGTACATGAGTCCCGTCGGATAGCCGTTCTCCCCGCCGATGAAAACCGAAGGCACGCCGTTGTTGAAAACCAGGTTGCTGTTGGTTTCCCGCAGATCATAGAGAGGGCTGGTGTACTCGTAGCGAACGCCGAAATTGATCGTGGTGTTCGTAGTGATTTTCCAGCTATCTTCGGCGAAGCCATCGTATCCCCAATTGCGAAGATTCATTTGCGGCACGCCAGCTTGACGCTGCTTGACTGTCGGCAGGCTCAGCAAAAGACTTGCCAATCCTGAGCCGCTGCCATCGTTAAATCCAAATTGCGTGGTGTAGCCGTTGGTGAACTGGTAGAAGCCGCGATTCTGGAAGAATCCCCACATGGGCCAAATGTAGCGGCGAGCGTCGCCTCCGAAGCGGAGCGCGTGATGTCCGCGCTGCCAGGCGAATGTGTCGCGCAATTCGATCGTTGTATCCCACGCGTGCATGGGTGTTGCCGCGAAGGTGTCGCCTATGCCCGTGTAGCCCTGAGCCGCGAACCAGGGAGCGCCCCACGCACCGGGTCCGCCGAAACCGATCCCCTGTATTCCGAGTTGCCCGACGATGTCGTTCACATTGTTGTTCTGCGAAGTGTGATCCATCGAAAGGCGGGATAGCGCTAGCGATGCGGTGTTGAGCTTGTTGCTGGTGAAAGCGTGATTCCATGAGATGACGGCCTGCTGCGAGAGATTGTCGAAGTTCGCGCCAAATCCGGGAAGATTTTCGGTGGTGGAGGTGCTGCCGTTGCTGGGCGAGAATCCGTTTTCCGACCCGAGCGAGTAGCGCGCCATGGCCGTGTCATTGTTGGAGAAGTCGTGATCCACACGAACCGTTCCCTGATCCTGATGATGAGTCTCGTTGCGGATGTCGAGGTAGTTGTTGGAATCCGCACCCATGGACGTCATCATCATGTTCGGCGGGGGAACGTACTTCAACAGGAAGGCTTCGAGATTCTGATTGATGCGGTCGCCGGGAATCTGATTGTTGGAGAACTGACTGCGGGTGTAGGGAAAGTTGGAAGGACCGGTGGGGAGTGCAGGGTTGTAGCTCGGATTGGCGACGGCTGTCGTTGGATCGTAGATGTTCATCGGGCTCATGCTGAAGTCGCCCTGGATTTCAGCAAGAGTGGGAACGGTAAGGATTTGAGCATCGGCTTGCGCCAGGCGGAATCCCTCATAGTTCACGAAGAAGAAGGTTCGCTTATCTTTGCCAAGGAGCGGGCCGCCGAAAGAAGCGCCGAAATTGTTTTGCACCAGGTGATTGTTACCCATGGACTGGAACGGGCTGGCATCCAGTGCGCCGTTGCGGAAAAATTCGTAGGCGGTGCCATGATACTGGCTCGTCCCGGAGCGGGTGACGATGTTGACTTGTCCGCCGCCCGCGCCGCCCATGTCAGCGGTGTAACTGCTGGTGACGACCTGGAACTCCATCACGGAATCGGGCGAGGGACTGAGATTTTGCGTGTTGAAGGTTGGGTCGGTATTGGTGGCGCCGTCGAGCAGAAAGAAGTTGGCGTTCGGGCGGGCGCCGCCGATCACGACGGCGGAGCGCTGTCCGGGGCGCCAGTACAGAGGATTGGTCTGTCCCGTCTGGGCGCCGAAACCGACGTGGGCGCCGGGAACCGTGAGCACAAGATCGATCAGCATGCGACCGTTGAGGGGCAACTCCTGAATGGATTTCGGTTCGACGACCTCGCCGACGGCGGCATCGGTGGTGTGAAGGATCTCCGGAGAGGAACTTACCTCGACGCCTTCTCTCACGGCGCCGATCTTTAGAGCAACATCCAGAGCCAGCTTTTGGCCGACTTCCACATGCACACGCTGCACCACCGGAGCGAAGCCGGAAGCGGCGGTGGTGACTTCGTAATCATCGGGAAGAAGGGCGGGGGCGTAGAAGATTCCGGCGTCGTTCGTAGCGACGGAGCGGGTGGCGCCTGTGCTCAGTGCCTTGAAGTTTACGGTGGCCTGGACCACGGGAAGGGATTGAGAGTCTCTTACCGTGCCTGAAACCACCGCGTAGTTGCTTTGGCCCAGGGCGAGCGGAGATAGAGTCAGTGCACACACAACGAGCGACAGTGTTCGCATGGACTACCCCACAGAAAATTCTCGGGCGGCGTTTGAGAGGGCGCGCTGCAGAGGATTCCCCAAAACAACCAACCCCACGAGTGTCCGAAACTTTATCCGCGGAGTAAGTGGGGGATCAATAACAGGAAAGCACTAGCGGGAGAGAGCGCTTGCTGGGCTAGGGATGCTTCGACTGCGAAATCTCTTTCGCCTCGCTCCGAGATTGCTCCGCTCAACTTGGTAAATCGGGGGCGGGACGCCCCCGCCACAGCCGGCCGGAGGCCGGCGCTACGGTCGGACGAGGATCGGGCTTACCAGGTGTTGTAGGCGGTACCGTCGCTGGCGGTGTTGGTGGACGCGGAGTGGACATCGATTAGGCCGGGTTCCTGCTGGTCGACGAAAAGCAGGACCTCATCCTGAACGACCTCCCAGTTCGGTTCGTGGGTCATGGGATCGTCGGGAATCTTGTCGATGTAGCCCGCTGCTCTGAGATCATCGAGGGACTGCGGAGCTTTTTGCTTGTCGAACGTAAATCTCCAAATAGCGGTCCGCAATTGGGTTAGGTCTGATCGCAGCGCCCTTTCGCGAGCCGCAACAATCGAACGGCTATAGGTCGGGATAGCAATGGCCAGCAGAATCGCGATGATGCTCAAGACGATCATCAACTCGAGCAGAGTGAAACCGAGGAAGTTGCGCCGGCGGAAAGGCTTCCGTTTACCAGGTACTGTATGCTTCGCCATTGAGTGCCGTTCCGGCCGAGGAAGAGTGTGCTCGGGCAATTCCGGTTTGCTGCGGATCTACTGCATTATTGGGATCCTCCGGATCGGTTGTCCAGTCGGCTTTCAAGGTCATGGGATCGACGGGTAGCTTAGGAAGATAGCCTGCAGTGACTAGATCGTCGAGGCTCTGCGGGGACTGGCCCTTATCCAATCGGTACTGTTCGATGAGGCTGTCCAGTTGGAACAGATTCTGCCTGAGGACGGCTTCGCGAGCTTGAATGACGTGCTGCTGATACAGAGGTACTGCGACGGCCATGAGGATCATCATGATGCTGATGACGATCATGAGCTCAAGAAGGGTGAAGCCGCGGGATCGGTTGCGGAGCGAAGTGAAGAATCCGGGCTTTTGCATTGCGGGCCAGGCGTGTGGCGCCCACGAATTGTTTCTCTTCGGTCCCATGTCAGCAAATTGATCCAGGGGCTAAGCCCCCGTCTACGCACCTTTTACGCGGCGCTAAAGCGTCGCTCTTCCACCTCTACCAGTCTTTATATTTCGTGCCGTCGAGGCCTGTGCCTTGCGACTTGGTGTAGACGTCGAAAACGTTCTGTCCGCCCCAGGAATCGGAATCGGCATCATCCTGCATCGATCGCAGGCCCCACTCTTTGGAATTCGTCATGGGGTCTGTAGGAATGGAACGCAGGAAACGGTATTTCTTGCCGGCCTGGCCCTCAATCCCTTTGACAAGTTCGTCAAGATCGGGGGGATAGTTCTGGCTATCGACCTTGGTCTGAAACGCTCCCCGGTCGGCGGCTTCCTTGTAGCGGTCGATGCCGTCGCGCATCTCCCACAACGCTTCGCGAAGCCTCTTCTCCTTTTCGCGCTGGACCGTTACACGGGCAAGCGGCAAGGCCATGAGCGTGAGAATAGAAAGGATGGTCGCGGCGACGATCAGCTCGATCAGCGTGAAGCCGCGCGCTCTCCTTGCCATCGATCTATTTTGAGCCCTGGTTACCATCTGCACTTTGCTCCACTTCAAACTACGGAAAACTATTGCACCGTCACAGAAGCCTGCGCCCCATTGACGGTGATCGCCTGCAGCCCCGGATCACGTGCTCCACCTCGTGTGATGGTAAGAGGAGTTTGTCCGGAGGCCTTAGCCTCGAAAGTTACTGTAACAACGGCTCCCTGGCCGGAAACTCCGCCGGCGCCGCTGGGCCGCGAGGCGGTGATCTGCGACTGGCCCATGGATTCGTCTTCGCGATGGACCAGCGTGACGACCTGGCCGTCTTGCGAGAGGAATCCTCCATTCGACACGTTCACCAGTTGCAGCATTTTGGGGTCATAGTTCAGCTGAACGGGAACGGAATAGACATTCTGTGCGCCGGAGATCAGCAGGTTCACGGCAAAGGTGTTGCCCTTTTCCGCTTGAATCTGTGGCGGATCGAACAGGAAACTGGGATTGCCTCCGGGGTTATTCTGACCGGCCGGCTGCGAGGGATTCGGGCGAGCGGGTTGATTCGGTGCTGAACCGATAGGGACGATCGATGGATTTCCATTCTGGCCGGGCTGAGCGGTCGAGGCCGACGGCGCGACGGCGGGCCTGGGCGCATGGTGCAACTCGATCGTGGTAGCTGTTCCGATGTCAATGGCGCGTTGATTCATTTCGTTGACGTCGGTGGCGCGGATGATGTGAGGAACGACAGCAAAGACGATTTCGTTTTCGGAATGATCCTGGGTGGTCTGGCCGAAGAGGTATTTAAGGATAGGAATCTGTGCCAAGCCCGGAATTCCGCTCAGCTGCTTGGTCTGCTGGTCTTCCATAATGCCGCCCAGCAAGTTGGCCTCGCCATCTTTCAGACGGATTTCGTGCTCGATCTTGCGCTGTCCGATGATGGGCTGGCTGATGCCGCCGATGTTCTGCTGGCCGGTGACGGCGGAAACGTCCATCGTCATCTTGAGCGTTACCTCGCCGTTGGCATGGACGCGAGGCGTGATATCGATATTGACGCCGACGTCGAGATACTGGAATTGAGTGTTGACCAGCGGGTTGATGCCGACGCCGCCGATGCCGGGCTGGAACGATCCGGTAGCGACGGGCACGCGGTCGCCGATCTTGAGCGATGCCTTCTGGCCATCGAGGGCGCGAATTTGCGGGTTCTGAATCAGCTTAGTGTCGCTGTTACTCATCAACACCGATAGATTAGCGGCCGGGATGGTGACCTGGAAGTTCGTGGCGTTGAGATTGCCGAGCGTGTTCAGGTTAATGCCGTTTGATCCAGTACTCTGGGTGACCGTTCCGCCTGTGCCCGAATTGGTCGTACCCGTAGTGGTCGTCGTGTTTAGGTTGTTCTGCAGTTGAACGGTGGCGCTAGTGGGCGGATTCAGGCCCAGCGTGCGCGAGCGGTCCTTGCTGACCTGCATTACGGCGATATCGATGATGACTTCCGGGCGGGCCTTATCGAGGTCCTCTACCAACTTCTGGGCGAGTGCGATCTGATCGGGCGTGCCGCGCACCACCAGGGCATTCTGTGAGAGTAGTTGCTGCACGCGCTGCACATCGAGCACGGCGCGGATCGCGTTCACCACATCCTGGAGTTCGGTGGGCTGGGAAAGATTCGTAAGATAAAAAGTTTTGAGTACGCTTTGTTCCAGCTCTTTCCGTTTGGCAGGGTTGTCGGCGGCGACAAAAATCGTGTTGGAAGTGACCGGGCGCCAGAAAGTCTTTGATTCGAGTGCAGTGATCTGGAGCGCCTCCTCCAGGCTGACGCCATTCAACTCGACTTTGATGGGGCGGGGAGTGTAGTCAGGATCGAGCAGCACATTGATGCCGGCTAACTGTCCGACGGTGCGATAAACCGTGTCGGACTTGTCGGTCATCTTGATAGTAATCGGAATGTTGGAAATGGCAGCGAGTTCGACGGGGCCAGTTGCTTCGTGGATTCGGCGCTCGAGGCTCGAGGGAGGCCCGGCGGCTTGCGGCGGCGGGTTCTGCTGGTCGTTGATCATCTTCTGTGTGCGGAGCAGTTCCTGCTTCGCGATGAAGAGCGACGGATCGACGGTTAGCGCCTTCTGGAACTCGGCGATGGCTTCATCGAGCTTGCCTTCTTCCCGCAGCTTCTGGCCGCGATGCACAATCGAGGCTGCGGCCTCGAACCGGGCATGTTCGAATGCGGCTCGATAGCGGAGGTCCTTCGGCTTCAGGTCGTAAGCCTGCTTGTAGAAATCGTAGGCAGCCTCATACTGCTGGCGGGCCTCAGCATCCTGACCCTTGGCGTACAAGTCTTTGGCTTTGTCGGCGACGGCGGGGAGGGTTATGGCGACCAGCCACAAAAAAAGAGCTGGACGCATTAGGCGTCTCATTCGATGATCCTCACTCCAATACTCCTTAAAGATGCAAACTTCGCCGGACAGCGGTTTCCGGCGTTTCCACCCGTCTCACCGACGCTCTTGCGGGGGAAACCAGTGAATTCACAAAATAAAACTCGCGGTAGGGCGATTATAGCATCGCCATTTTATGGTCCCGAAGTGCTTGCGCGCACGAGAGTTACACTCTTTAGTCGTAGGACTAACGGGGAACACCGGACCTCGGACTGCGGACCTCAGACCTCAGACCTTGGATCTCGCCACCGCTCCGCTGAGCTCCGAGCTCTGAGGTCCGACGCCGTTCTGCGTTAAGATGAAATTTCGCTTTCACTCCTATGGCCCGCCAATCCACGCACCAGACCAAGCCGAATGCGGAGAAGTCTCCGCGGCGAGATCCCACTGCGAGCGGGCAGAGAGATGCCGCTGTTAATAGGATCGCTTCTCATAACTATTTCTTGCTGGAAAAATTTGAGGTGGGAGTCGCGCTGACCGGGACCGAAGTGAAGTCCGTCCGCGGGGGGCTTGCCAATCTCAAGGATTCGTATGGTCTAATCAAGGACGGGGAGCTCTGGCTGCTGAATGCTCACATCGGTCCTTACGAGCACGGTAACATTCACAATCACGCTCCGCTGCGGACCCGCAAGCTGCTGATGCATCGCGAAGAGATCCGCAAGCTGATCGGCAAGACGCAGCAAAAGGGCCTGACCTTGATCCCTGTTCGCATGTACTTCAAGAATGGCCGAGTCAAAGTCGAACTGGCGCTGGCGAAAGGCAAGCAGCTTTGGGATAAGCGCGAGACTGAACGACGTCGCACGGCGGATAAGGAAGCCCGAGAAGCGGTGGCACGGGGCAGGGCTCGGAGCTGAGCACGGCGGCTAGGCCGTATCACTAAGAACTCCTGACAGAGTGATCCTGAAAGCTCGGTGCACTACGCCGCTGTAGGTGGACCGAACCAAGTGGCTAGCGCGTCAGCGAGCCCGAGCTGAGTAAGGTCTCCCACCCACGTCACATATCCGTCGGGACGAATTAATACGGCGGTGGGAGCAGTGACTACCCCGAGCGCCGGAAGCTCCCACGTGCCCATGTACTTGGCGTCGACCAGCTGAACCCGATCTAGCCATGGAGTGATGTCGACGCCACCGGGCCCACCGAAGTTGAGAAGCACAGGCCGGGCATCGTGCAGCAGGGTGAAGACCCGCAGCGTCCCTTTGTCGGTGACTAGGTCGAGATCGGGCACGCGGCGTCCCAGCAGCGGATGTCCCTCACCGAGATCGTAATGAATGTCGAGACCAGACACCATCGCGGCGAACCGTCTGCGCGGCTCGTCCATGGCGAGGAGCTCGGACATTGTGTCGCGCAGTGCCTTCGTGCGTTCGTCTTCGCGGCGAAGAACGATCGACGCCATGGTGTTGCGCAACACGCGGGCAGCGACCGGGTGGCGCTCGGCGTGGTAGGTATCGAGGAGGCTTTCCGGCGACGTCCCCTTGACCACCTGGGCCAGCTTCCATCCCAGATTCACCGCATCCTGCACACCGGTCTGGAGGCCCTGTCCACCGTCCGGCGGATGCACGTGTGCGGCGTCGCCTGCCAGCAGCAACCGTCCCTTGCGGTAGGCCGCGGCTTGCCGAGTCATATCGGTGAACCGGGAGATTGAAGTAGGATTGTGGATCCCGTAGTCGGTTCCGTATACGGCAATGAGCGCCTCGCTGAGATCGCGCAGGGTGGGTTCGGTCGTAGCTCCGACGTGCTGTTCGGTCACCAAGACGCGGACCCGCTTCCCATTCTCCAATCTGCTGAGGGAATGAATGCCGACGGCATCGCGACGGATACCCCATTCCGGCGGCTCCTCAGTCAACTCGGCCTCAGCGATCAGGTTGCTGGTTGTCGGGTCCGATCCCGGGAACTCGATGCCGGCGGTCTTGCGGATCAGACTGCGCCCGCCATCGCACCCGACGAGATATTTCGCCCGCAGGGACTGACCATTGCTGAGCTCGACGTCCACGCCGGCGTCATCCTGCGCGAAGCCCTTCACCGCAATGCCGTAGTAGATGGGCACCGCCAGTTCGCTAACCCAGCCGGCGAGTATGCGCTCAATATGACTTTGCCACAGCGCGAGCCCGTAGTTGTGCCGGGTGGGAAAGTCGCTGATGTCCAACAGGGTTCCGGCGAACCGAGCTACTTGCGCCACCTGCCCTTCAGCGAGGAAGCGATCGGCGATGCCACGCTGGTCGAAGATTTCGATGGTGCGTGAGTGCAGACCGCCTGCGCGCATGCCGGCGAGATCCTGGGTGGCGCGCCGCTCGACAATGGCGACGTCGACCTTCGCCAACGCCAACTCGCCCGCCAACATCAGCCCCGTCGGACCTCCTCCGGCGATCACCACTGTATGCCGGGTCATAGCCACACTCCGGTTGGGATCAGTGGCATGCCGACAGCGGACAGCAGCTCCGCACCGAGCGCCCAAAGCTGCACCGCGAGTCCCACCATCGTTTCGGCGTCGCACGACTTATACGTCGATAACAACACACGCATGTAGTGCCCTCCCGTTTCCCGTAGGTTCTGGCTTCGAGGGGCTGATTATGCGGCACGACTCGGGCCTTGCCGCAAGTCTCCCGCTGCGCGATACACTGGAAGTGGGGGAAGGGAGGAAATACTCTTCTTTCGCCTGTCTGTTGGAAACGCAAAAGCCCTTTGCGAAGTGACGGTGCGGCGTGCACGGGGGCACGTTGGCGCGGGAAGATCTCACAGGCTGGCGACGACCTTCTCGGAAGCTTGCTTTCGCTCCTCGGATCTCGATCTGATCATTTTCCGAAGACCCACGGCTTGTGCCGTCGTATTCTTTCGCCGCCCCGCGGCTGCCAGGTAGGTCGACTTCTCTTCTCGGTCCTGTTTAAACTCCTAAGAAAATCAGAATCCCCCACCCTGCTCGCTCAACAACGGCGGTACAAGGATGGGGGCACCCTCGCGGTTCTCACTACTCCTTGATTTGTCGTTTGTGCTTGCCCTCAGTCGCCATTCAATCGTTTCATCAGCAACTCAGGAATTTTTGCTGGCGGGGTGATCGGCGTGAAACAGGCCGTCGGGCGCGAGGTTTCGGATGCATTGCCAACCGACCGGCCGGAATTTCTCGTCGCGTGGAATCTTGTTCGGTTTCCGGGACTTTCAAAAAAATTCTTAAACAAAACAAATTGACTCCGTTATTATTCCTCCATTTTGACTGACAGTCACATCTCGGCGCCCCTGTGACCAGAACGCGCCGCGTGCGGAACAGAAGCGCGTTCGCGTCGTTGCAAGCATTGAAACCATGCAGTGACTTTGAAGCCCAGGAGAAGAATCTATGTCGACCCCACGCTGTCGAACGGTTCAGCACGTCGTGCTGGCCATGTTGTGCCTTGCCCTCCCATTGTTCGCGCAGTCGGGCCCTACGACCATCCGCCACGATGTTCACCATGACGTTTCTCTGCCGCTTAGCGAAATGATCAAGCACGCTCCGCCTCCGTCGCTTGCCCGACGCCGGGTTGAACCAATGAGACGGATTCCTCTTCCTCCCGGACTTGAAGCAGCGCAGCCAGATCCTGTGATCCAGGTGGGAACCGTCCCGCCGCCGACGCCGCCGGTCACTTTAGGCTTTGAAGGGTTGGGAAACGGTCAGTACGGATTCAGTGTGACCGGAGCCCCGCCTGATACTGAAGGCACAGTTGGCGCGACACAATACGTTCAATGGGTCAATACTTCGTTCGCAGTTTTCAACAAATCAACCGGCGCCTTGATCGCCGGGCCGACGGCGGGGAACACGCTGTGGTCGGGCTTTGGCGGGGGTTGCCAAACGAATAATGATGGCGACCCGATTGTGCTCTACGACAAGCTGGCGCAGCGGTGGGTGTTCAGCCAGTTTTCGGTTTCAACGACGCCGTATCTGCAGTGCATCGCAGTGTCGACGACATCGGACGCGACCGGGACCTACAACCGGTACTCGTTTCAGTACTCGAACTTTGATGACTATCCGAAGATGTCCGTATGGCCCGATGCCTACTACGAGACATTCAACATGTTCGCGGGTGGAACGACTTTTGTCGGAGCCGACGCCTGCGCCTATAACCGCAGTGCGATGCTGGCGGGCACGGCGGCCACGCAGGTGTGCTTCCAGCAGGGTACTTCGGTGGGCGGACTGTTGCCTTCCGATCTCGACGGGTCAACAGCTCCGCCGACGGGATCGCCGAACTACATGCTGTATTTCGGCACGAACAATCTCAACCTGTTTGAGTTCCATGTGGATTTCACAACGCCCTCGAACTCGACGTTTACCGGGCCGACGGTCATCAACGTCGCGGCCTTCAGTCCGCTGTGCGGAGGCGGCACGTGCGTGCCGCAGCCGAGCACAACTCAGCAACTCGATTCGCTGGCGGATCGGCTGATGTATCGACTCGCCTACCGCAATTTCGGTTCGCACGAATCTCTCGTCGTCAATCATTCCGTGGTCGCGGGTTCGGGGGGCGGTATCCGCTGGTATGAAATCCAGAACCCTTCCGGCACACCCGTAGTGGCGCAGCAAAGTACGTTTGCGCCAGATTCCAATTACCGATGGATGGGGTCGGTGGCGATGGATCAGGCTGGAGACCTGGCGGTCGGTTACAGCGTGTCCAGCAGTTCGCTGTCGCCATCGGTGCGATTTGCCGGGCGAGTGCCGACCGATCCTGCGAGCACGCTCGAGTCGGAAGTCAATATCGTCAGCGGAAGCGGTTCGCAGACCGGCAGCCTGTCGCGCTGGGGTGACTACAGTGCAATGCAGATCGACCCGGTAGACGACTGTACCTTCTGGTTCACCGAAGAGTACATGAAGACCACGGGCAGCTTTAACTGGAACACGCGGATCGCAAACTTCAAGTTCCCGAACTGTGGAACGACGGGTACGCCGGACTTCACAATCGGCGCGTCCCCGAGTTCGGTGACCGTCAATCAGGGTTCAAGCGGGACAAGTACGATCACCATCACCAGCTTGAACGGATTTAATTCGGCGACGACGCTGAGTGCTTCGGGCTTGCCCAGCGGCGTTACGGCGGCATTCTCGACGAATCCGGTAACGCCTCCGGCGAATGGCAGCGCGACGTCAACACTGACGCTGACCACTTCTTCGACTGCGACAACCGGGACAGCGACAGTCACGATCACCGGCACGTCGGGCTCGACCACGCACACCACGACCATCAACCTGACGGTGAACACGGCCGCACAGCCGAATTTCACCATCGGCGCTTCACCCTCTTCTGTGGTCGTAACGCAGGGAGGCAATGGGACGAGCACAGTGACCATTACGAGTCAGAACAGCTTCAGTTCGGCGACAACGTTGAGCGCGTCGGGATTGCCGAGCGGCGTGACGGCGGGGTTCTCGACCAATCCAGTGACGCCACCCGCCAACGGCAGCGCAACTTCCACGCTGACCCTGACGGCTTCAGCGACGGCAACCACCGGAACGGCCACGGTGACTGTCACTGGAACCTCTGGATCACTCACGCATAGCACGACGATTTCACTGACAGTGAATTCGTCTGTCGGATTACAGACGGCGGTGTTCGACAACACCCTGAAGGCTCCGAAGTGCGTGAATGTGGGTTCGGGTTGCGATTCTGGCCCGTCCCTGCTGCTCGGCCGCGACACGATGTCGGGCGGAGCAGAACCGAATCAGCCGAACACGATCAACAGTTCGTGCGCCGACGGTACTTCCGGCACGTTCCACTCCGATGAGTCGAACGATCGCATCGTGGTGAGTACGACCGACGGCAGTACGCTGGCGGCGGGCAAAACGGTCAAGGTGAGCGCGACGGTGTGGGCTTACAGCGGATTTACGTCAGATCATCTGGACCTTTATTACACAGCGAATGCGAACAGTCCGTCATGGACGCTGATTGGAACGATCACGCCACCGGCCGCGGGCGCACAAACGCTGTCCGCAAACTACACATTGCCCAGTGGAAGCCTGCAGGCGGTGCGGGCGCAATTCCGATACCTGGGCAGCGCGTCTTCCTGCACATCGGGAGCTTACAACGATCACGACGATCTGATTTTCGCCGTGGGTGCGGGAACTCCCGGCTTCAGCGTGTCGGCGTCGCCGAGTTCGGTGAGCGTGCAGCAGGGAACGAATGCTAACAGCACGGTCACAGTCACAAGCCAGAACGGATTCAATTCGGCTACGACGCTGAGTGTGTCCGGACTGCCGAGCGGCGTGACGGCGGCGTTCTCTACCAACCCGGTCACGCCTCCGGCGAACAGCAGCGCGACGTCAACCTTGACGTTTACGGCCTCTTCCACGGCGACGACCGGCACCAGTACCGTGACGGTGACGGGAACCTCGGGAACGATTACACATACCACAACAATTGCGCTTACGATCACGGCCCCGTCCACCCAGTTGATCCAGAACGGGGGCTTTGAAACCGGCACCCTGGCCAGCTGGACCACCGGGGGTGCCGCTTTGCCGACTATCTCCACCGTGCAGAAACACTCGGGAAGCTTTAGCGCTCTGGCGGGAGCCAGTTCCGGCAGCGAGCCGAATGGTGATGACTTCCTGTATCAGACCATTACTATTCCGAGCACGGCTACCAAGGCTACGCTGACCTTCTGGTACTGGCCTTCCACCACCGACACCATCACCTATGACTGGCAGGAGGCCCAGGTGCAAAACACTTCGGGCACGATGCTGGCGCAGATTATGAAAGTATGCTCGAACGCGCAGGCGTGGACACAGGTGACGTACGATCTGACCTCGTACAAGGGGCAGACCATTCGCATCTACTTCAACGATCACCAGGATGGGTTTGGTGATTTGACGTATATGTACCTGGACGATATCAGCGTGAACGTGCAGTAGCCATCTCGCTAATTCAGCGGCGCCGTGAACATGCGGCGCCTTTTTTTGTGCCGGTGGATTTGAGATTGGGACGGGTCCCATAAATCGTTCAGAGTCCCCTGCGGCATTGCAGACTCGGAGAAAGTGTGCCGACAAGCTGCCCTACTGATCCGTCGGCCGGCTGTACAGGAACTGCAATGCGCGGGGGAACCTTTGTGCCCAAGCTTCCTCGTTATGAGCTGCTCCCTGCTGTTCGACGACCAATAACCGGGGGACTCCGAGCCCCTGATGCCGAAGCGTATCTTGAAGCCGATGGACATCGTCAACCGGCTCATTGATCGAACCGACGCCGATAAAAACCTTCTCGGGCCATCGAGTGAACCTGGCGGCTTTTCGAAGGAGGTAGTTATCATGAGCGTACAGCGAAGGGCTTTCGAGCAGCAATTTCCCAAACCGTCCTGGGTGCCTCATGACCGTGTAGAGCGCGATGCCAGCTCCGTAGGAAGAACCACCAAGCCCAGTCTTCGCTGGATCGGGATCGGTGCGATACTCACGATTGATAAAAGGCATCACCTCATCCAGCAAGAACTTCGGGTAGTCCTTGCCGTGAACCCTTGGCAGTGGTGGCGTGAGGCTATCGTCCGGGAAAGGTAGATACTCCTTCGGCCTGTCTCTCTTGCCGGCATTATCAATCCCAACGACGATGAGTGGCGGAAGCTTGCCGCTCTGAATCAGCGCCGTGGCGGTCTCATCGACGCGCCACTCTTGCGCGTTAAAAATCGAAGTGCAGGCATCAAATAGATCTTGGCCGTCGTTCAGATACATTACCGGGTAGCGCGTGCCTCGCTGGTCAGCGCTTTCGTAGCCGGGAGGGAGCCAAACCCTGAGCATACGCGTGTTATGAAAGACCCGGCTGGTGAACGAGCGTACATCCAAATCGCCAACGACCGAGCAATGAGTTGGTTCCTGATTTGCGAAAGCGAACTGGGCTTCGTATGCCCAAGCCATCACGACGAATACCACCGAACAAATCGTGAACTGGCGGATCATATGCGCTGAATTTATCTTATTGGTCGCTTGATGCCAATCTAATGCTGCGTCTGGCTCAGTGAAACATGTGCCTGACCAACAAGTTGATACAACCCAGGCGAACCATGCCGAGGGCGTTTTTCGGCGTGGTCCTTCAAGCGAGTCACCAGGGCATTCTTCATCACGATTGCGCCGTTTCCCTGGGCGAGGTTGAGGGACTGGAAACCACGGGAGCAGGGTCGGGAACCGGGGCAATCGGAACTGTGGTCACTGGTAGCGGAGCGGGTTCGATCGGCTGAACTGCGACCACGGGTGCCAGCATCCGCTGCTGCCAATATGAGACCGCGATCGCCCGTTGCCAGAAGCGGGGTATCAGCAAAAGCAAGAGCGTAATCTGCGCGATCAGAAAAGCGCCGACCACGCTATCAGCGGGCACGAACTTCATCCATATCCAAAGTCCGCCGACCAACAGAATGGCAGCGACGACGGTGACGACAACGTAGCTGGTGAGGAGACGTGCAAGGCTGCGGAAGGTGTGCCGGAAAGCTGCTGCGATGGACTTGCGCACCGCCCGCTGGTCATCCAAGACCGTATCGACCTCGGCCAGATCAAACCAGATGCGGAGGGTGGTCATGATCAGGAACATCACAGCAAGTCCGGTCATCTGCAATTCGAAGGGAAGCTCTTCGTTGGTGCTCTCCCCCGCTTTTTTGGCGATCGCGTCATTGGCTGCGAAGAGAAGGCCGGCAACAATGCTCATCACAATGCCGGCGATGATCATGATTCGAATGAAGCGCCAAAGGTTTCGTCCGCATGCTCGGAAGAATTCCTCGCGCGGCAGGCGATAGTTCGAAGCATATCCGAAGAAAATACCCGGGAGGAAAAGGGCTGTGGCGAGAAAAAATGTGAATGCAAAATAGAGGGCGGGGAACCTCATGGAGTTCAGGCTTCCGAATTCTGGTTTGAACAGCAGTTCTCCGAAAATACCTACGTCAAACCCCTGGACTAGACGTTTCGCCAACAGGGTGTGGTCGAGAATCGCATGAGCGCTGCGTCGGAATGCGGCGGTGCCAAATTCAGCGAGGGTCAGATTCAGGAGCCAGAACCAGAAGATATATCGTTTGTTGTGCGCGACCTTGCCTAGGCCGGTAGTGAGCAAGCTCTTGTCGGTCATTCGTCTTCCTTATGCTGGTTGATACGCGCCCTCTCGGGTTAAAGCCCGAATCCTTTTGGTTCGGGGCGGCAGTGGCTGAAGCCGCGCCCTTTCAAATCCACTTCTTTCAGACCACTTCCTTCAAGGCCACTTCTTTTAATCCGCTTCGTTCCACACCATTCTTCCCGGCCAATTCTTTCAAGACATTAATAAGGCGACTCTACACAGCCCACCAAGCCATCGCTTGACTCGCCCATTGCGTGAGGAACAGCCAGTACGTCGAAAGCTTGTGAGTTGGCTTGGGGTTGGGCTCCACGACCAGGCTGTTATTGAAGTTGTCGCGATCGATATGGATCGTGTGATCGGGATCGATTTCAGCCGAGACGACCTTCGCCTTTTTCTGATAAATGAATCTGGTCCAGCGGCTTTGGCCGTCCCAGTGCTCGCGAACTTTTTCGTTGTTGTCGAACTTCACTTCGACCTCGATGGGCATCACGAAGTCGCCCTTGCGATGGACGGTCACGGATGACTGATAGACCGTATCGGTATCCTTCTTGCTGTCCTTTTTGTCTTTTTTCTTTTCCTCAAACCAGGTGGTTGGGTAAGAATCTGCGTTGAGGACTTCGTAGTCCAGGACCTGCGTCCCATAGACCGCCTGGTTGAAATACCAGCGCAGGTCTTTTCCCGAGACCTCCTCGATCGTTTTCAAGAAATCTTCTTTCGTGGGATGAGTGAAGCGATATTTCATGAAATAGGTGTGCATCGCCTTCGCCATGGTGTCTTCGCCGATGATGCCTTCGAGAGTCAGCAGAACGCTAGCCGTCTTCCCGTAGGTCACGCCGCCGTAGGAAAAGGAGTTGACATATGCGTAGGCGTTTTGGGCCATGGCGTCGCGATCGGGAGCACTGATGTAGAAATCTCGTTGTTGTTCACGCTCGCCGTAGGTCGCGCCGGCCAGATCGAGGATGGACGTGTCTTTTCCCAGGATCGAGTCCAGGACCTTTACTTCGGTATAGCTGTTGATGCCTTCGTCCAACCAGGCATCTTCAAATTCGTTGGTGGCGACCATGCCGTACCAATACTGGTGTCCGAATTCATGCTCGACTACGCCTTCGACTTCGTGAAGGCCTTCCGGCATCCACCAGGTTGTGCCCGCGGTGATGAAGGTGGGATATTCCATGCCTCCAGCAGCCGAGTCGGGCTCGGGATCGACCACGGTCAAAGTCTTATAGGGATACGGACCGTACCATTTCTCGAAGTGGTCGAGAGTCTGGCGGGTGATGCGTTCGTGGCGCTCGATCTGGTCCCAGTGCGCGGGTTGCATCAGGAAGCGGATCTGGATGGGCCCCATCTGAGCCTGATAGGTGCTTTCCTTTACTTTGAAGCGGGGGCTGGCGGTCCAGGCGAAATCATGAATGTCGTCGCCGTGATAGGTCACCGTTTTCGTCTTGTCGGAGTTCGTCACATTGCTGACCTCAATGCCGCTCGCGCCAATGACTTCATCCTGCGGGACGGTCAGCTTCACGTCGTAGACGCCGAAGTCGGCAAAGAACTCCGTCGTGTTGTGATACTGATGAGCGTTCCAGGCTCCGTGCCACCAGACTCCGACTTTGGGGAACCATTGGCCTCCGAGAACGAAATCGCGTTTCCATCCGGAGCGCGCCTGGGTTTCGGGGAACTTGGTCTGGAAGGCGATCTTGAACTGAACGAACGCGCCGGAGGCAATCGGCTTGGCAAGTCGTAAATCGGCTACGGTTTTATCATCCTTATTACTATCGTCGGGGGCGATAAACTGCAGGTTCCGGGTGAGGTCGCCCTGTCCCACGACTTCAATGCTCTTGATGTCCTCCGAGCCGTAAAACTTCGGTTCCCATTTCTCGTACGCGGTGTCGCGGCTGCCCATGAGTTTAGAATCGCGTACGAAGGTTGCGTTCGGCTGGAAAGCGTTCTGGTAAAGATGGAAAGGGAAGTGGTCGAGCGCCTGTCCGGTGAGATTGTGATAGGTGAGGACCTCGGTGGCGTCAACGGTACGACTCGGAGCATCGTACTTGGCATCGATCTCGTAGTGGACGATCCGCTGTGACAAGGGAGTTGCCGAGTTGATGGCTAGGGTGGTATCGGGAATTATCAGAGATTCGCTTGTGGGCAACGAGGGCGCGGCGGTTTTGGACGGCGCCGGAGATTGCGCAGCGGCGGTCACCGGCTTTCGCTCGATCAACACAACAAGGCTTAAGACGAATGTGGCGAGAACGGCGAACATTCTCCAGCGAATCTTCATAAGTTCCTCTTGGGGCGCTGCGGTTTTGAATCATATCGTAGTGCGAGTACCGCAGTCATGTGTGGAAGGGTCGATCAGGGGGAGGAAGCAAATTCGGGATTTACGCGCTGCGCGAAGCTTGCCGACGAAAGGAGCCGGAGTACAATGCGACCGACGATGCGTTGCAAGAATGGGTGTGAGGAGAGGAGGCAGCATGCTCGCCGTTAAACAAGGTGATCTGAGTTTGTTGCAGCATCCGGCGGCCCAAGAGCTGTTACATTCGAAAATCCCGGCGCGACTCGCCTATATCTGGACCGATGGAACGCCGCGAGTTATTCCTATCTGGTTTCATTGGAACGGGCGCGAGATTGTGATGGCCACTCCGCCCAAGGCTCCCAAGCTGAAGGCGCTGGCGAAGAATCCGAGAGTTTCGCTCACGATCGACGACAACACTTTTCCGCACAAGGTGCTTTTGATTCGCGGGAGTGCTCGGCTTGAACCGGTGGAAGGAATCGTTCCCGAATACGAGGCTGCCGCCGCCCGATATTTTGATGCGGACTTGGCCAAAGGCTGGTTGGGGCAACTGCGCACTCTCGTCTCTTCGATGGTGCGGATTACTATCGCGCCGGATTGGGTGGGGCTGTTAGATTTTCAAACCCGCTTCCCCAGCGCACTTGCGGGGTGAGTGCGAATAATTCGCCCGGGACTTCGCGTAGAAGTGGCTCACGGGAGTGGAACATTTCTTAAGTCTGGGGAGAGCTGATACGCCTTTTCGAGTTCCTGTTGTGAGTCTGCTTTCTTACCTTCCTGACGAAGGGCCAAGGCGAGATTGTAATGCGCTTCGGCGTAGCTTGGCTTCAGGCGCGTTGCCATTTTGAACTCAGTCTCTGCCTTCTGGGCATTCCCTGACTGCAGCAGCACAAGCCCGAGATTATTGTGCCCTTCCGCAAATTCCGGATTCTGGCGAACAAGGTCGCGAAAAATATTGATTGCTGCCGCAGTGTCGTTGTTTTGGCTCAGGACCAGCCCCAGTTGCACTCGCGCATCGATGTTGTGAGGTTCGAGGCTGGCAGCGTCCGTCAACTCACGGATGGCTTCTGGCAAGCGCTGTAGCTGCGCCAGTGCGGTCCCGAGATTGTAGTGCGCATCGGCCAGATCGGGATCGGATATGACGGCGTGCTGAAATTCTTCCAGACCCTTGGTTTGATCACCTGACTTCCAAAGCAGCAATCCAAAGCTGGCGTGGGCCTGAGCATAGTCCGGCTTGAGGGCAAGCGCCTTTTCGTAGTCTTCTCTGGCTCGTGCAGGTTCGTTCTTGCCCTCCCAGGTCACGCCCAGATAGTAGTAGCTGGTTGGGATCTCAGGCGATAGCTCGGCGGACTTTTGGAATAGCGCCAACGCGTCGTCGAATTTCTGTTTCTTCAACGCGTCTACGCCCTGCAGGATCAGCAGTTTTGATTGCGCCAGGCGGGAACGAAATTCATGCAGTCCAGAAAGTTCATCCAACTCCTTCGTGGCGCTCCCGGCGTCCCCCTGACTGCGCAAAGCCAGGGCGAGACTGTAGTGTGCTTGCTCGAAATCGGGTTTGAGTTCGATGGCGCGACGAAAAGCGGCGATAGCGCCCGCCGTGTCGCCGTCGGCCTTCAACTCGCGGCCGAGGTTGTACTGAGCGTCCACATTGTCCGGATTGAGCGCCGCGGCCCTGCGAAATTGATCGAGCGCGCCCTTGTGGTCTGCCTGACGACGCAGAACGATTCCTAGCATGAGGTGGGCGGCTGCTACGCCTGGATCTAGTTCGATCGCGCGACGAAACTGGGCCGCGGCCTCAGTCAGATTGCCCAGCTGTCCTTCGACCACGCCAAGTTCCAGATGGACGTCAGCCGAGGGCTTCAGCCGGAGTGCCAGCTTCAGTTCGTGCTCGGCTTCGTGAGAATTGTTCTGTTCGGAAAAGATACGGGCCAGCAAGCGATGAGTAGCAGCATGGGCTGGATCGAGTGACTCGGCGGTGCGGAGTTCGCTGACCGCCTCAGACTGATCTTGCAGGTTGTACCAGGTTGCGCCCAATCCGTAATGCGCCTCGGCCCATTTCGGCCTGAGCTTTGTTGCCACTTGAAATTCCTTCAGGGCCTCGCGGTCGTCTCCCTTGTACTTCAGTGCCAATGCGAGGTTGTAGTGCGTGACTGCGTCGTTGGGCTCGAGATCGAGTGCCTTGTGGTAGTTTGCGATGGCATCGTCCCAGGACTTTGCTTGCGAGAGTTCGGCGGCACGTTGGCGATAGGTCTCCGCAGTCTGCGCCCGCATGTGCGTAGGATGAATACACGCAACTAGACAAAGAGCCACGACCCAAGGCCCGGTCAGCGGATGACCTACCGCTGTGCAACTCGTGCGGGTTGTAAACCGGCGCATCCTTTTACAATCTATCCCAAATGGAAAAGGGACGGCTTGGCGGACGCCGTCCCTTCCCAATCCTTCTGGCCGTCAACTCACCAGATGAACTTCCCACTGAGCTGCCCGATGCGCATGGGACGGGCACTGGTGATGTTTCCGAAGCTGCTACTGCTGATGTTGCCGCTCGGATTATTGAACTGCGCATGGTTGAATACGTTGAAGAATTCGCCCCGAATCTCGAAAGACTTGGCTTCCGTGACCCGGATGGTCTTTTGCATCCCAAAATCGGTGTTGTTCATGCCTGGGCCGTGAAAGAACCGCCGATTGGCCGTGCCAAACGTTCCACACTCAGCGCTCGGTAGGCCCGACGCATCGAAACTGCAGGAGGTCTGGGCAAAAGCGGATTGGTCGAAGTAAGTGGCACTGCTCGAGCTGCGGGGGTTCATGATATGGACCGGCCCAACCAGATCTGGCATATCGGTGGAAGGACTGCCGGTAAGCGAAGTGTCTCCCACACTCTGGTTCATCTGGATGGGGAAGCCTGTCGCGAAACGAGTGATGCCCTGGATCTGCCAGCCTTGCGTCAGCCGTTTCGGCAGGCCGTGGAAGGCCTTGTCAAAGGGAAGTTCCCAAATGTAGCTGACCACGAAATTATGGTGAACATCGGTCGACGATAGCCCGCGGCTCAGCCTTGCGTTCGAGAAATTAATCAGCTCGCCAAACGCTGAAGAATCGTCCAGCCCCTTGGCTAGTGTGTAAGCAGCCAGGAATGTTACATCCTTAGCTTTTCGTTCGAGAGTGACCTGTGCGGCGTTGTAAATCGAATTTGCGACCAGTTTTGTGAAGGTGTTGCCAAAGCCGAAGCATAGGCTCTGTGCGGCCGGACAGTAGTTCGGGTTTAAGAGCTTATCCCTGGTGCCGTAAACCGTTGTGGCGCCAAGAGTGTACGTGTCCTGTGATCCCTGAGGACCGCAGCCCGCGGAACCCGAGGATTGATCCGAGTACCCTTGCAAACTGAGCGCCATGCAGAGCGCCGCATCGCCCGGGTTGGCCTCGGTCTGCGCAATGAGGTGATGCCCCTCGGTTCCGACGTACGCCAGGGTCAGCACGGTTGATCTGCTCAGTTCACGCTGGATGGAGAAATTGAAATGCTCGGCGTAAGCAAGCTTGTTATGAATGTCGTATCCGGGGAAATAGGACATCGGCTCATACACCGAAAAACTCAGCGTCTTATTCGCTGGACTGCCCGGAGTTGGGATGGTGAACGGGAAGCGCTGTCCCTCACCCGTGGTGGATCCGTCCAGCCGATTTCTGAAAGGTTCCTCAAACAAAACGGCACCCGGACTGGTCCAGTACAAGCCAAATGGAGCATCAGCCACCTCGTAAAACAGGTTCAGATCTTCCACTGACGTGTAGTAGATCCCGTAGGCTGCGCGGATACTGGTCTTTCCCGGCCCGCCGAAGATCTTTCCCAAGGCTCCCTGGCTGAAGCCAGGGGAATAGGCCAGACCCAAGCGTGGGCCGAAATTGTTGTATCTGGTGGGGGCCAGCGTTTTGGGAATGCCTGGATCGCCGGGAAACACGAGGCCAGTGGGGGAATTCGGAAAGACCACGGACTGCTTTCCCGGAACCCAAGTCTGGATCTTGCCCTGCGTGTCATACCAGGGCATGCTGACTTCCCAGCGCAGTCCGAGGTTCAGCGTAAGGTTGGGTTTTGCTTTCCAAGTGTCTTGCGCGTAAGCGCCGCCGTAGCGCGTGCGCGAATCCAGGAGCTGCAAAGCCGCCTGGGTATAGCCACCCCCGCCTCCCGTGGGCGCTCCGACGAGGTAGTCGGCGAAATCTGATCCAGTCACGGTGCCGTCGAAGATGAAGGCCCCGTCCTGGCTGGCTAAGTTGCGCTCATTGATTTGCAGATAGCGGAATTCTCCCCCGAACTTAAGCGTATGCCTGCCCGACACCTTGGAAAACCCGTCCGATACGGAGTAGGTGTTATTCGGCTGAAACGTGATCAGAGAGGGGGTGCCGATGCCGAAGCTGTTGAAATAGACCTGGGGCACATACTCCGGAAATCCGGGATAGGCATCGGGGATAATTCCGAGGGTCCCGGCACCGGTAACGAAACCGAGAGAGGAAAGCGGCACTTGGCCGCCTTTCGGTTGGTTCAAATGGGTAGACGTGCGGAA
Source organism: uncultured Acidobacteriota bacterium (assembly GCA_963836945.1). Classification (GTDB taxonomy): domain Bacteria; phylum Acidobacteriota; class Terriglobia; order Terriglobales; family Acidobacteriaceae; genus Sulfotelmatobacter. The sequence continues at coordinate 242,786 of CAWILL010000004.1, read as the reverse complement.
GAAGGTCGCACGCGCCTCATTGACAGCGGTGGGGCCGAGAGTCTTGGTGTTGCTGATTACAAACTCCTGCGCCCGCGTTGGCGTCTGCGCGGGAAACCCTGGTACGCTTGATCCGCCGCTGGGCAGGGCGGCGTACACCGTCGAATCGTCAAAGTGGTAATAGAACGACCAGTTGCCCGTCTTGCGGTTGTTGAAGTCGACTCGCTCTCCAATCTTGTTATCGTGGACCCAGCTCCTCTGGCTATTGTCTGAGTACGTACCTGCGACGGGATCCACGTTCGGGGTTGGAATATATGGGAGGATTCCGACGGCCGCCGGTGACCAAGCCGACTGCGGGATCACGCCCCCGGGAAAGACGCATTGCGACGTAGAGGTGCAGCCAGGAAAGCTGTACTGTTCGCCGGCGGTCACGGTATAACCCAATCGTTGTGAGAGCACTGACGGCCAGCCACAGGCGGGACAAACCCCTCCCGCAGTGCCATCGACAGTAGTTGGCGCTCCCGAACCGTTAACGAAGAGCGAGGGGTCGAAGTTACCCTGACGCTGGGCAGCGGTCGGCAAGTACACGATTCCAGTCTCAGCGCCCTGCACTTGCCTCGTTCCCTGGTAATCTGTGAACCAGAATAGCTTGTCCTTCCAGAAGGGGCCTCCAGCCACGCCCCCGAACTGGTGCCGGCGCAGTTCAGACTTGCCAGAGGTGAAGTAACTAACGGCATCCATCATGTCGTTGCGCCAAAAATAAAAGGCATCACCGTGGATGCTGTTTGTTCCGGACTTGGTAATGGCATTCATTACCGCGCCGCTGAATTTTCCGTACTCGGCGTCAAAGCTGTTGGTAATGAGCCGGAACTCCTCGACGGAATCAAGATTGGGAACCAGCCCCGCGCCCAGGTTGCGACCCTCGCTGACGTCGCCGCCGTTCACAAGAAACGCGTTTGCGGTCTCGCGCTGGCCGTTCACCGAGATGTTGCCCGCGTTTTGAATGTATCCCGAGACAGGACGGTCGCCGCCGATCGTTCCCGCGGTATCGGGTGCGACCCCGGCCTGCAGTCCCAACAAGTCAAGGTAGCTGCGGCCATTGAGCGGCAGGGCCAGCATCTTCTTCGAATCGATCACGTCGCCCAGTTGCGTGCTCTCGGTTTCGACCTGGACGGAGTCGGCGGCGATGGTCATCTCTTCGTTCACATTGCCGACTTTAAGAGAGATATCGATGCGCAGTTGGTCATTCACCTGCAGCACGATGTTGGTTGCGCTGAAATGCTGGAAGCCGGTGAGCGTGGCGTTCAGCGTGTAGTCCCCTACGGGCAAGGCTAGAAAGCGATAGGAGCCGTCATCGGCCGAAACCGTTTCTTGGGACAGATTGGTCTGTGTGTTCGTGATCCTGATATGCGCTCCCTTGACCACGGCTTGGGACGGATCGCGCACTACCCCGAGAATGGAGCCGGTGACATCGGCGAGCAACATACCGGGGAGCAATAGCATCGACACGGCGACGAAAATCGGGACGAAGAACCTGTGAGTATTTCGCATCACCCTCTCCCGGGGCAGCAGTCTGTTTCGACTGTCTTCCCTTGTGCGCTAGATTTTCTGGAACCCCATCTACAGCCCGCGCCGCCCTCTTTCCTACATCGAGGTAGACTCAGCGCGACACGAACACCACTCCCATGGCGCGAAAACATATTCCACTGCATGGAAATCTGTCAAGCACGGAATTAGTCCTTGTCCATCGGTCATATTACAGAAGCTGCGAAATCGATTTTCAACGGCTGCCTCGATTGCGCACCGCAATCAGCGAGACCTGTTCCAACCCGGGGAAGTGATCATCCTTGTCGGCTTTTCTCTCGGTCGGTGCGATTTGCTGGACTGTCGTTCGCGCCGGCGGCACGGAGCCGAAATACTGCGCATATACCTCGTCGAACACAGATACGTCGGACAGGTTGTCGAGATAGACGTTCGTCGCTACCACCTGATCGAATTTCATGTCCGCCTCTTCCAGGTTGTCGAGTTGATTGCGCATCGTCTGGCGGAGTTGATGTTGCGTGCTCGTTGCGTAAACACCGCCGTGCGGCCCCGGAATAAAACCGTCTTTGGCGGAGCAGTACAGAGTGTCTCCGGCGAAGACACACGGACTCGCAGTGGGGCTGGGAGGCATGTTCTTCGGACGCACTGCTTTTCGCTGCGCGAGATCGCGCACGGCAACTCCCGTGTACTCGATGTGCGCGCCGCCGGGAAGGCTCGACACCTCGATTGTCGCGCGCGCGGGAGTGTTCCCGAACTCGAAGCGTCGCGCATAACGCTCGTTCATGATGCGCGTGGGAAGTTCGGTAGTCAGATACGGATTCACGAAAACCATATTCTTGAGTTCGAGGCCCGCGGCCTTGACGACGGCCTCCATACGGTCGAGCGCGAGATCCACCTGGGATGCCGGGTCATCGGGAATCTTTCCGGTCGCAGGATCGGTGCCCGCCATGCTCGACACGAACAGGCGATCATGCGTCAGCATCCCGGGAGGGGCGGGATCGCTCGATTTGTAGTCTTCAGGATAGACGGGTTTCTTGCCATCAAGGCTGCGTACGGCGAGAGCGTTCATCTCAAGCGATGAGTCGGAAGTGCGTGCGACGCCCAGCACGGCTTGCGCAGGTTGAGACTTCCCGAAGTATTCGGAAAGAGTCTTTTTCAATTCGTCGTACTTGGCCATGTCCACCAGGTAGGCCTGGATGTAAACCACGTGGTCCAGACTCAGCCCGGCAGATTTCACGATGGCCTGAATATTGTCGAGGGTCTGCCTGACCTGGTCGTGGAAATCTTTGGGCAAGCTGCCGTCCGGTTTTCGAGGTCCCTGCCCCGAAACGTAGAGATAGTCACCGGCATCCACACCCGGCGAGTAGAAGCGATTCGTGAGAGCGCCCGATTGTGCCGGAACGACGGCGCGAATGTGATCCTGCGCTGCGAGCGTCGAGCCTAGCAGGAGCGCGGCAAGCATTCGCAAACCGAGTTGGGGGCGGAGAATTCTCAAAACGATCTCGCGTATCTAGGCTGCGGCCTTCTTCTGAGCCGCCCCGAGGATGGCTCGCAGTCTTTGTCCAACGATGATCTCTTCTCCCGGCTTGATCGTCATCGAAACCAGTTCGATGTGATCCGGTTGCTTGAGTTCCTTTCGATTCGGCTTCGGATTCGGATTACCCTCGCGTACCGCCTTTACCAGGCTGGGATTGTCTGCTCCGAGCACCTCAATGACGGGATCGCCGGAGCGCAGTTCCTGGACGCAATCTGAGATTTTGTATTGCCAGCTTGGCTGATCCCAGTAGACCCTCAGCGTCGGATAGCGGTTGCCGTCGTCTGGAATGAATGTATCGGTTTTGACTCCGGGCACCGTCTCTACCAGCTTTCGAATGCGGTCGATGCGATCGTTCCATTCGGCGTAGAGCTTCTTCTCGTCAAGCTTCAACCAAGTCTCGAGCGCAACCAGACATCCAATGATTTCTTCTTTCCCCACCTTCATGGGACGGCAAACGGCTCCTTCCCGAGGAGCGGAATTCAACAGAGCCGCTTCGATCAGGTCTTTGCGCCCCAGGAGAAGGCCGCTGCACTGCGGACCGCGGAGTCCTTTTCCGCCCGAGAAGCAGTAAAGATCGATTCCCATGCGGGCGTAGAGCTTCGCATTGTCGACCGGAGGGATGCCGGCGGCGTCGTCAAGCAGCATCGGGATCTTGTGTTCTTTGGCGATCGAAAGGCTCTTCTGGAGTTTCTCCCCGAGGTCGGTGGTGTAGATCATCGCGGTGTTTTCGTTGATCGCGTTGGCGAGTTCTTCCGGGGAGTACACGAGCACCAGTTTGGCCCCAGTCAGCCGTATGGCGCTGTCGAAGGCACTGCGGCCCCCGACCATGACAACTTCGTGTTTCAAGCCGGTGGTGTCGGGAAGTTGCCAGATGTATTTGTCGTTGCCGCCGGCCATGCATCCGGCGGTTGCAGCTGCCATGGCGCCTGCGGAACCGGATGTGACGATGCCGGATTCAGCGCCAGTTAATTCGGACAGGCGGTTGCCCACTGCGCGCTGCAACTCCAGCATGTTCACAAAATGTTCGGCCGCTTCGAGTTGGGCCTGGCGAACTTCTGGGAATTCGAGCGAGCCGCTCAGATAAGTCCATGTGCCGCGACAATTGATCACCGTCTTCACGCCAAGCCGGGTGTAGACATTCTGGCGCGGATCCCGCCCAACGGCGGACGCGGCTTGCGCGTACAGATCTCGCGCGGCAATCTGGGTTAGCAGCGGCGTAGCCGCGAGCAGTTTCACGAAGGATCTGCGGCTAGCATTCCGGATCGCCATCACTGCCTCCTGGTGGAAAAGTTCCTGTTCTAAAAAACGTTCACCAATCTTGTGTCCGAGCCCGCGCGTGGCGCGTTAATCTTCCTCATTGCTGAGAGGAATCTGTGATCGCACAGCGAGTATGTGGGCTTTCGCACCCGGCTTGTCCTGGTTGTAGAAACCGACGGTACAGTTCGGGCGGAAGTAATACGCATCTCCGGCCTTGGCGGGAAAGCGGCCTTCGAGTCCATCCATGCCGCTTCCTGCGACCATTTGTCCCTCTCCATCAATAACCAGATAGATTTCTTCCGCGGTTTCGTGATGATGCGGGAAGTTCGTTCCTCCCGGGGCGAAGTCCATCAAAAAAAAGCTCGTAATCACGTACGCGCTATCGATGGCATCGCGCTTTCCGTTTCGCGGACCGGCCAGCAGTTTGTACAGAACTGAGGTGGGATGACCTTGCACGGGTTCTTCCTTCACGTCATCCAGGTTCACAATCCTAGCCGGGGGAGGGGGTGGGTTGAGTGCAACGCGAGGCGGAATTTTGAAGCCCATGACCAGAACACGCAGCGGCTGGGCTGAGTTGTTGGCAAGTCCGTGCTTTACGCCTGGGGCCAGATACGTGAAATCGTTCGCACGCAGAGGATGCGTCTCGTCACCAGACTGCAGAACGCCCGTGCCTTCGAGAATAAAGTAGATTTCCTCCTCGCGATCGTAAAAAACATTTTGGCAGTTTCCGTGGGCTTCTACGCTAACTTCGCCAAAATGAGAAACGCTTCTCAGAATTCGATTGTCAGCGTCGCCGGCGCCAAAAATTGGCTTGTAGTGGCAGGTCGAAGAGGAGATTTCTGCTTTCGCCTCACTCAAAGCTGGCACGTATCGATGCAGCCACGTGGGATCAACACTCCTGTCCTGGGCCAGGAGGTTGGCCGACATCACAACCGATAGGAACAGGACAGTTTTGTGCATTGTTGCGATGCGACCGCGCGTGAACGCTGGTATACCACAGAATCTTCTTGACGCAAATCGAAATCTTTCGTTTTATTAGGATTCATTTCGTTTAGTGTGACGCTGAAATTCTGGGATTTAGTTTTGCGTGCTACTCTCAATCGCTGCAGCCGTTGTCCCGTCGGACGAACGATCATGACATTTCATCCTGTGCCGCTGAATCGAATACGACTCGTCTGTACAGTACTCGTCGCCCTCACCTCGGTATCGTCAGTGAATATCCCTCTGGCGTTCGGGCAATCGAATCCGCCAAAGAATCCTGATTGCACGGTTCAGGCTGTCGACTACAAGGGATGGCAGGCACAGCAGCTCTCGAACAAATGGGTGCAGTTGATGGTTGTGCCGCAGAACGGCGGCCGCCTGATGCAGGTCACCTTCGGGGGGCATGCGTACCTGTTCGTCAATCCGAAGTTTGCCGGTAAGTACTTTCCACCGAGTTCCAGCCAGTGGTTCAATTACGGCGGCGACAAACTATGGCTCCTGCCGGAAGGGAACAACGATGAACAACATTGGGTGGGAAACTCTGACGTGCTGGATGACGGGCCATTCACGCTTCGAAAAGTTTCGGAAGGGCAACGCTGCGAAATCGAATTGACGAGCCCGTCCGATCCGCAGACCGGCATTCAATTTACCCGCACGATCCGTTTGGATGCTGATTCGCCACGCATCGCATTTCATGCATCGATGAAGAATGTGACGGGACACACTCTCGAGTGGTCGATGCAGTCGGTGTCGCAATACGACACATCTGTTCCGGGCGCAGCGGGCTCCGAGCAGACTGCACATATCAACCACGATTTCTGGACGTTCACTCCCGCGAACCGATCGAGCAGTTATCTGAACCGCTATCACGTCCGCTTCGGTCCGGCTGAAAACCAGGCGGTACGGGTGAGAGACGACGACCTTTTCACGGTGCACTATGCTCACATGGCTGCCGAATTGTGGCTCGATTCGACAGAGGGATGGCTGGCGGTCGTCGACGGCAACAGCCAGTTCGCCATGGTCGAGCGCTTTCAATACGAACCGGGCAAGCCATATCCGGGAAAAGCTTCCGTCATCTTCTGGACCAACGGTCCGGAGATGAGGCTGAACAGCGACGGAAATCCGTCGATGAGTGCAGATCCGGATGCGAGCCCTTACTACCTGGAAGCGGAGCTCAATAGCCCCATGTGCCGTTTGCGTCCTGGCGAGAGCTGTAGCTTTGAGACGGAGTGGTTCCCCACGCGTTCCGGCAACGAATTCCACGGCGTTACCGACGCGGGAATCTTGATTCAGCCACTGAGAGCGACGGCTACACAGAATGGCAAAATCAACCTCTCGGGATCGTTCGGAGTTTTCTATGCCGGGCACATCGTGGCTCGACTCTACGATGAGCACGGACACGCGGCGGCAGTGATTCCTCTTGCCGAGGTAAGCCCGAACGAACGAGTCTCACTAGCGACTGAGATTGCTTCGCCCGGAAAAACTTCGCGGATCTCACTCCACCTGGTGGACGATGGCGGCCTAGACCGCGGCACGCTGCAGGAAGTTCAATTGAGTGGCCAGGACAATCATTGAGATGAAACGGCACGCTGTAGCACTAATTCTTTTTCTGTGGGCGGTTTGTGAGGGGCCAGAGCTGTTCGGACAGGATCACGCGGCGACGTCCAGTTCAGCGCTGCATGTGACTGCAGAAGATCTGTTGACAACGCCGGTGGGTGAAAACTGGCCTTCGTATAACGGAGATTACACCGGACGCCGCTACAGCAGCTTGCGTGAAATTCACCGCGCCAACGTCGCCCAATTGCGTGCAGCGTGGGTCTTCCACCCTGGAAATACTCAGCGGCTCGAGGTGACGCCCGTAGTGATTCGCGGCGTCATGTACGTGACCTCGGCCAACGATGTCTTTGCACTGGACGCGAGCACCGGTCGAACTCTGTGGCACTATTCCCGACCCGTCAGTTCCGGACTGCTCGACGACGCCGCAGCCCACAAGAGTCGCGGCGTTGCGGTATGGGAACAGTTCGTCTATTCGGAAACCGATGATGCCCACTTGCTCTGCCTCGACGCTCGCTCGGGGAGCCTTTTGTGGGATGTGGAGTACGCGGATAAGGTGAAGCAGTATGGAGGAACGAGCGCACCTCTCGTCGTCAAAGACGAAGTCATTGTGGGTACATCTGGAGGAGATTCCGGAGTGCGCGGGTTTGTCGCGGCCTACGATGCGAAGAAGGGAACTCTGAAGTGGCGTTTGTGGACGATTCCCGGCCCGGGAGAATTTGGCTCGGCGAGCTGGCCCGGCGATTTGTACCTGCATGGCGGTGCCACGACCTGGATGCCTGGTACTTACGACCCCGAACTCGACACGGTGTACTGGACCACCAGTAATGCCGCACCCGATTTCGACGGGAGTTCGCGGCCGGGCGACGACCTCTACACCGCATGCGTCCTTGCCATCGATCCGAACAGCGGCAAATTGAAGTGGTATTTCCAGTTCACTCCACATGACGTGTATGACTATGACGCCAACGAGACTCCTGTACTGTTCGACAGCGAAGAGAACGGAGCCTTGCGCCATCTGCTTCTCCAAGCCGACCGCAACGGTTTCTTTTATGTTCTCGACAGAACCGACGGTAAGTTTCTGCGAGCCACTCCGTTCCTGGAGAAGTTGACCTGGGCGACCGGGATTGATGCATCCGGCCGTCCGGTGCTTTCTGGGCTTATCCCTACGAAAGAAGGGACTCACATCTGCCCGGGCATTGTTGGCGCTACGAATTGGTTTTCGCCTTCTTACAATCCGAACACCGGCCTCTTCTATGTGATGGCTCTGGAGAACTGCAATCTTTACTTTTCGAATCCGAAGCCGTTCACCGAGGGCGAGACCTTCTACGGAACGGGCACGAAGCATCCTGTGGGCGAAGACTCAAAGAAAGTTCTCCTGGCGCTCTCTCCTTCCGATGGGAAAAAGGTCTGGCAGTATCCGCAAGCCGGTCGTGGCAACTCGTGGGGAGGAACGCTCACCACAGCGGGTGGACTCGTCTTCTTCGCCGACGATGCCGAGTCCTTCGAAGCGGTTGACGCGGAAACTGGGCGGCCTCTCTGGCACTTCAACACTGGCCAGTCATTCAGCGCGTCTCCCATGACCTATGCGGTCAACGGAATTCAGTACGTGGCGATTGCCGCTGGAAGCGACGTGTTCAGCTTTGCACTGCCGCACTGAGTAGTGCGTGCGATTAATGCTGAAGGTATGGAACGAAGCCCCGCGTCTTCGTTCTGAGCCGGTACACCGATGTCGTCGCGGTGATGTAAAGCGTGTCGTACTGCGGATCGCCCCAAGTCAAGTTGGCAGGTTGTTCCGGCATCACGATCGTGCCCAGGTGATTTCCGCTCGCGTCCCACACCCAGATGCCCTTGGGGCCTGTCACGAAGAGATTGCCTTTATCATCCACCTTGATTCCGTCGGGGACACCCTCGCCCTTGCCTCCAGGCTCCTCGCCGAAGATTCGGCCATGAGTGAGCATTCCGTCGGCTGCGACGTCGTAGACACGAATATTTCGCTTCTCGTCATCGTCTGCGTAGAACTTCTTGCCATCGGGAGAGAAGGCTAATCCGTTGGGTTGCCCCAGGTCCCGTGTCAGCAAGCGCAGGTTTCCGGTGTCATCCAATCGATAGACGCCCTGAAACGGTATTTCCTGTTTTTCTCCTGCAACCAGATCGAGGGTGGGATCGGTGAAATAGAGCGCGCCATCCGGCCCGACGATGACGTCGTTCGGGCTATTGAGACGCTTTCCTTCGTAGCGATCGGCGAGCACTTTGTATTTCCCGTCCGGTGTCACTTCAATGATGGCTCGCAACACGCTCGCACAGTCGATCAAGCGGTGCCGGCGGTCGAACGTATTTCCATCGGGGTCGCCGAGCGCGATGACTTCTTCTTTCTTGCCGTTTGGATAAACACGAAAGATCTTGTTCAGTGTTTCGTCACTGACGTAGAGGAATCCCGACGGATCCCACATCGGCCCTTCCGTGAAGCCGAAGCCGGTGGCGACGGTTTCCAGTTTCGCATCGCTGCCGATAAGCTCCGCGAACTTTGGAGAGAGGGACTCGAGCATGAAGCTCCGTTTTTCCTGCGCCGAAGCCATGTCCGCTAAAAGGAAAATGGGAAGCCAAGCGAGCGATAGAGCAAACCGAGTTTTCATTCGTCGTCGTCCACTTTCTTGCGAGGAGGGGAAGCTTTGTTGGGCGATGGAGTGGTCATCAGGTAGCTGGCCAGGTCATTGAGTTCGGCGTCACTGAGGCGGCTGCGATAATCCGCTGGCATCAGGGAGCTGTCCTGACGCTCGAAGCTCCGCAGGTCGGTCTTTTTGAAAAAGTGGAAACTCCCATCCCTGGTTTGCAACTGCACAGAGAAGTTGTCTTCGTTGCGAACGAGTCCCTCCAGGCGCTCACCACTGCCTGTCGTGAGAACGGCCGCCCGATAGCCTATCGGGGGCACTCTCGCTGCTCTGACGATTTCGTCGCGAATTGCCTCTGCGGATGAGGTAGCGCCGTGCTCCGTAAGGTCGGGACCGAGGAATCCACCCTGACCTGAAATGGTGTGGCAAGCGGAACAATCACCCTTGCCGAAGAAAATTTCCTTGCCGCGGTTCGCATCGCCCGGCAGAGTGCGCCCCTCCGCCTTACCCTGAAGAGTTCGCAGGTAGTCGACGACTGCGCCAACCTGTCTCGCACTGAGACTACGAAAGGGGGGCATTCCGGTTCCGGGCACACCGTTTGAAATGATGCTCGACAGTTGAGCATCGGAGAGGCGCCGCACTCTGGCACTTCCTGAAATGTTGACGGCTTTGTCGCTGCCGCTGCCATCCAGACCGTGACATCCCGCGCAGGAAGAGTTAAAAGTACTTCGACCCGCCGTTGGATTTGCCTTTGAGTCATGGTCTGAAGAGGGATTTTGCCTTGCCGGCAAAATGGAAATTGAAAGAACCGACAGAACGAAAAAGAGCCCGACCTGATATAAAGACTGGCGAATGGGGACCATAGCAAACGGCCACATTCTATCGCATCGAAAACGCGAAGGCGAAAAGCAACTGTCGTTCGCTTTCACTGGATGGAAAGTGCTCCCAACGATATTTGATCGGCAAGAGGAACTGAGGAGGAAAGCATGCATCTAAATCATCCGTTCTCGAGAATACGTGTTGTGATCTTTGCTTTTGCGGCATTCATGTTCATCTTCGCAACGACCGCCCATGTCCATCTTGCTCGCGCACAATCCAGCTCCGCGGCATCGGCCGTGTCGTCAGACAGCGAACTGGTTGCGCAATTTCGACATGTGGAAGTCGCTTCCGTTTCCGACGCGCTGGAGCAGATTACCCACAAGAAGATGTACATGAGCCATCGCATGCAGCCGATCTTCACGTCCAAATTTGCTGGGTTTGCCAGAACCGTCCAACTCAAAAAAGACGAGGGCAACAACGATCCCGAGGCGCTCACGGGAATGCTTGAGGCCATCGATCAGGGATCGACCGATTCGGTGTACGTGATGGTGGTTGAGGATGGCGAAGACATTGCCGGAATGGGCGGCCTGATGGGCACGGCCATGGCGGCGCGTGGCTACGCCGGAGCGGTGATCGATGGAGGTGTGCGGGATGTGGCCTATCTGCGCAAGATCGCTTTCCCGGTCTTTGCCACCGGTATTGTTCCCTCGACCTCGGTACATCACTACCGGTTTGCGGGATCTCAGATTCCCGTGGTATGCAATGGAGTTTCGGTCAATGCTGGAGATATCGTCGTCGCGGACAGCGATGGCGTCGCCGTGGTTCCAAGAGCCCAGGCGCAGGCGGTGCTCACCCTGGCTCAACAGATGGACTACAAAGAGCATTCCATGTATGCGCTCATCGAGCAATTCAAATCGATAGTGCAGGCGGTGAAGAAAGTAGGGCGTCTGTAGGTTGCATAAAATCGATTTTCATCAGATAATCCAGCGTTTTCATTTTTGCTTGCTATGACAGCGCGACCGAAACGCAATTACGACATTACCGCTCTGCAGCGTGGGCTGAAGCTTCTGAATCTCTTCAGTGAATCTCCCCGCGGACTCACCGCGAAACAGGTCGCAGCCTCGTCGCGACTGCCAGTGAGCACCGTCCACCGTTTTCTGGCCAACTTAGTCACCGCGGGATTCTTGAACCGCGATCTGGAAGGCACCCACCACCTCGGGATCGCGTGCTTTGCGATTGGGCAGGCCGCCGCAGGGCAATTGGATATTCGCCGCTTAAGTCTGCCGCATCTGCGCGAACTGAACCAGCAGACTCGCGAGACCATACATCTCACGGTGCGGCACGGCGTGTCCGCCGTGTACGTGGAGAAGTTGGACTCGCCGGAACCTCTGCGTATCCATTCGCGAATTGGCGCGTCGGTTCCGCTTTACTGCACCGCCGTGGGAAAAGTGATGCTGGCTTACATGCCGGCTGACGAACAGGATCGCATTCTGTCGCAACTCGAACTGAAACGCCTGACGCCGAACACGGCCGGCAGTCTTCAGGAACTCAAAGCTGAGTTGTTCCGCGTCCGCAAGAACGGATATGCCTCGGACCTTGAGGAACACGAATTGCACATCCGCTGTGTCGCCGCTCCCATCTGGGATCACACGGGGAGCGTGCAGTCAAGCGTCAGCATCACGGCGCCGAGTCTTCGGATGCCCGTAGCGCGCCTTCGCCAGCTGGCGCCGCTTATCCAGACTGCGGGATTGCAGATCTCGGCAGAACTGGGCTATCAGCCGGCTGCCCTTCGTTCCCGTTCGTCCGCGGAAAGCCGCGACGGCAAAACCTCACTACCGCTTGCCAGAATGGCTGTGTAAGGCACAGCTTGGCGCACCACCAATGACGGATTTTAAAAATCGCAAATTGAAAGGAAGATGAACATGGATTTCACTTCGACCCGACGGACATTCGCCCTGAAGATGGGTTCAGCTCTCTCGGCTCTCGGCCTGACTGCCGCTGCGGCCACGCGCGGAATGGCGCAGGGATCTCAGGATGCGAACGCCATACGGAAGCTCAATGGAGAAGGCAAGCCGGGCGGCGAAAAAGACGTCATCATGCCCGTGATTGTTCACAACGGCCTGATCTATGTTTCCGGGATAGGCGCGCACGATTCGCGGGATCAGAAAGAATGGACGATCGAATCTCACACCAGCATAGTGATGGACAAGCTGAAGAAGATGGTTGAAATCGGCGGAGGAACGATGGATACCGTCCTTCAGGCCAATGTGTTTCTAGTCAAGATCGAGCACTGGGACGGCATGCACAAAGTGTTCGCGACCTATTTCCCTCATGGCGGACCGGCCCGCACCACGGTGGCAGTCGCTGCACTGCCGGGAGATTCGCTGGTGGAAATCAATTGCATTGCCGCTGTGGCTCACAAGTAAGACGCGCGGGTAGAAACGAGGAGAATTTATGCGACGGAACTCGACTTGGAACCGCCGGGGATTCCTGGGGACCGCGGCGGCGATGGTGGGGTCGATCTTAGCGCCTCGCAAACTCTTTTCGAAAGTTGCCGCAACGGCGGGAAGCAACGCTGTGAGCGGCTTTGGCCAGAGCGGAAATCCCTATGACGAACTGGGCCTGACCACCGTCATCAACTGCCAGGGCACGATGACCATGCTTGGCGGCTCCGTTCTTCGGCCGGAACTCGAAGCCGTGATGGCCATGGCGGGTCGCCACTTTGTGAACATTCCTGAACTCGAAGTGGCGGCAGGGAAGCGCATCGCGGAAATGCTGAAACTTCCCGAAGGCTACGGCGCACTCGTCACTTCAGGCGCGGCCGCCGCGATTCAATCGGGACTGGCGGGTATTCTCACCGGGGATAACGAAAAGCTGATCCAACAACTGCCCGACCTTGCCGGCATGAAGTCGGAAGTCATCATCCAGAAATCGCATCGCAACCCATTCGATCACCAGTTGCGATCGACCGGGGTCAAGTTGATCGAGGTTGAGACTCACGATGAGCTTCGGCAGGCCATAAACGACCGGACGGCCATGATGCACTTCTCAAATTTTGCGAACGCTGTAGGCCAGATCAAAGTCGACGAGTGGGTGAAGCTCGCCAAGCAGTACAACGTTCCGTGCATGAACGACGCTGCTGCGGATACGCCCCCGGTCTCGCATTTGTGGGATTACACCAACATGGGATACGACCTGGTCACGTTCAGTGGCGGCAAGGCGATGCGCGGCCCGCAGTGCGCCGGCATGCTAATCGGGCGCAAGGACCTGGTCGCTTATGCGCTTCTGAACAACAGCCCGCACGAAGACACGCTGGGCCGCAGCCAGAAAGTCGGCAAAGAAGAAATTATCGGGATGGTCAAGGCGCTGGAACTTTATCTGAAGGAAGACCACGACGCGCTGGCACGAGAATGGCAGGACCGCCTCGATCGAATCTCGCGCGAACTGACTAAGGTTCCGGGCGTGAGCACTTCGTTCTTCGTCCCCGACATCGCCAATCACGTGCCCCACATGCGGATCGCGTGGGATTCCAGAGTTTCTGTTGAGCCGAAGCAGGTTTCGAAATTACTGCGGGAGTCCAAGCCCGCGATTGTGATTGGCGGCGGTGAGGGCAAGCCTGGGCTCAGCATGTGCTCGTTCATGCTGCAACCGGGCGAGGACAAGATCGTCGCCGAACGGTTGGCGCATATCCTGAAGGAACACTCCGCCTAAGATCGCGATACCGTGCTCATGCCCCCGGCGAAAATAACGCGCGTGCGCTGGCTTCTGGTTTTCTGGTTGTTCGTCCTCAGCGCCGTGTCGTATTTGGATCGCGTCAATATCTCCATCGCGGGCGGGGCCATTGTCGATGCCTACCACCTCACAGACGTACAGTTGGGCAGAGTCTTCAGCGCGATGCTGTTGGGTTACATGCTGTTTCAAACCATCGGCGGCCGCCTCGCCGACCGTTTCGGCCCACGAATCGTGCTCACGGGTGGAGTGATCTGGTGGGGAATCTTCACGGCTCTCACCGCGCTCGTACCTGCGAATATCACGGGTGCTCTGTTTCTATTCATGGCAGTACGCTTCCTTCTCGGAGCGGGCGAAGCGGTCATCTATCCTTCCGCGAATCAATTTCTTTCCCGCTGGATTCCTGTCGACGAGCGCGGAATCGCCAACGGCTGGATCTTCGCCGGGGTTGGAGCCGGCGCCGGTCTCACCCCACCGTTCATCACGTATTTGATGGTCCACTACGGATGGCGTTCGTCGTTTTGGGCATGCGCCGTGATCGGATTGATCGCCGGCGCGATCTGGTATTCATCTGCTCGCGATACTCCGGCCGAACATCCAGCGGTCTCCGACTCTGAGCGCACCTTCATTGAGTCTCAGCTTACGGTGGCAGCTCCACAACAGAAAGCTTCGCGCCGAGAGGCAGAGCTCATGCCATGGTCGCGCCTTGTGCGGAGCCGAGAAGTGTGGGCCCTCACGATCAGTTATTTCTGCTACGGCTATGTTGCATGGATGTTCTTCAGCTGGTTCTACCGATATCTGTCGAAGGTAAGAGGACTGGATCTCAAGGCAAGCGCGTTCTATTCGATGCTGCCCTTTCTTGCGATGCTCGCGGGCTGTCTTCTGGGTGGGTGGATTAATGACCGACTGACGAAATTGCGCGGCCCACGGGTCGGGCGGTGCGGAATTGCGGTGCTTTCGATTTGCGTTGCCGGCATCTTCATCGCTTGCGGGACGCAAGTGCAGAGTGCGCGCCTGGCGAGCGTTGTCCTCGCCGGTGGCGCAGGCGCGCTTTATTTGTCCCAGAGTTCTTTTTGGTCCGTAACCGCAGACATCGCCGGCGGATCGTCGGGCACAGTTTCGGGGATCATGAACACGGGCAACCAGTTCGGCGCTTTTCTTACGGCTATGCTGACCCCCTGGATCGCATCGCGTTTCGGATGGACGTCCTCTTTCCTGGTCGCAGCCGGTTTGTGCGTGGTCGGCGCGGCGAGTTGGTTGGTCGTGGACCCAACCAAAACACTCAGCTCAGCGTCGCTTGAGAGTTCTTCGCCAGCACCGACCGTAGAGCCGGCCCTAGCCGCGAGGCCGAATCCCGGTCCAGATAGATAGTCGCGTTGGGATGTCTTCTTATGATCGAAGCCGGGGCCATGGGACTGATCTCTCCTTCGAAGCACGCTTTTATGGCCTGAGCTTTGCGCTTGTCCGGAACCACGGCGAGAATTTCCTTGGCTTTTAGAATCTGTTTCGCCGACATCGAAAGCGCTTGCTTCGGAACTTGGGAGATATCTGCGAACCACGCCTCGCCGACCTGCTGCTGGCGGCACGCCTCGTCGAGATTGACGATGATGTACGGTTCTTCGGCGTTGAAATCCGCCGGCGGATCGTTAAACGCAATATGCCCGTTCTCCCCAATGCCGAGGAACGCAATGTCAATGGGCGCGGAGAGAATCTGCTTGCTGACGTCGCGCGCCACTGCGGCTGGGTCGGTAGCGTCTCCCGCAAGCAGGTGATAGCGTCGGATTCCAGTTTTGTCGACCAGTTGTTCCATCAGCATTTTGCGAAAGCTGCCCGGGTGCGTGATCGGCAAGCCGATGTATTCGTCGAGATGGAAGGCCTCCACTTTTGTCCAATCGATTCCCGGAGCCTTCGTCAGCGCATCGAGGAACTCGAGTTGAGAGGCAGCCGTGGCGGCGATGATGCGAGCCGATCCGCGCTCTGAGATGGCGCGCCGTATCGCAGTGGCAGCCTGATCGGCAGCTGCTTGGCCCAACGTGATTCTGTCATTGAATAACTTAATCAGCATGGCAAGATCCGATGATCGAGATATGGAAACGGCAAATTATACAAGCCAGCCGCTGGCGCTAATGCTGATGCGAACCATAATCTTACGGCATGAAAACGAATAGCCTGTGTCGCAGCACGAGAGAGATCGGCGCTGTGGTATCACTCTAGCCAGAAGCCACCTTGGAGATTCGCGATGAGAATGTCTGTCCGGATGCTTCCTGTCTTCATTCTTAGCAATGTTCTGCTTAGCAATATTCCGACCGTCGCCCAGACTGTAACCGTCGACGCGACCCCCAGCCATGTCGTAAACCGGTTCAGCCCTCTTCGTGCGTTGGGATCCACCGTCGATCGTGTTCCCAGCAACGCCACCGACGTCTTTTTCCGTCCCGATCAAATCCAGAAGGTGCTCTCGGCAGGGTGGGGAACCATCAGCTATCGCCAGAACACCGATCTTTTCGTGCAGGCCTGGCACTGGAATCCGAAGGGCACATGGAGCGATGCTGCCGGCAAGGGTTATTTCACGGGGAACAAAACTCCAACCAGCGAGATGATCCGGCACTCTTACGGCTACTCACTACCCCACCGTGGATTCACGCGCAACGGTGGGTCTGAGTTCGACGGCTATTCCCGCCTCGACGATGGGAACGTCAACACATACTGGAAGAGCAATCCGTATCTGACGAGTGCGTTCACAGGTGAGGATGATTCTCTTCATCCGCAGTGGGTGGTCATCGGGTTCGATAAGAAAGAAAGTGTCAATGGAATCCGCATCCAGTGGGCGGATCCCTATGCCCGCGACTTCCGGATCCAGTACTGGGTCGGGGACGGCGATGCCATGGACGAGCAGGATAAGGGCGAGTGGAAGGATTTTGCTTCGGGCACGGTTACAGACGGGAAGGGAGGAGACTCGACTCTGCTCTTGTCATCATCGCCGATATCGACAAAGTTTGTGCGAGTCTTGATGACCCGTTCCGCGAATACCTGCGACACTCATGTCTCTTCGGACCGCCGCAACTGCGTGGGATATGCGATTCGCGAGCTTTATCTGGGAACGATCAACGAGAAACACGAATTCAGCGATATCCTTCACCACTCTCCCGACCAGAAGCAGACACTCACGTTATGCTCGTCGGTGGATCCGTGGCATGAGCCATCTGATTTGTACGTCGCCCCTGATCGCATGGAATCGGGTGATCAGCCCGGCTTCGATCTCTTCTTCACCAGCGGAATCACTCGCAGCCTTCCCGCAATCGTGCCCGTCGCTTTGCTCTACAGCACGCCGGACGACGCGGCCGCGCAGATGAGCTACATCAAGAAGCGGGGCTATCCGGTTTCCTACATCGAGATGGGCGAGGAAGCGGACGGGCAATACATGCTCCCGGAGGACTACGGTTCCCTGTACTTACAATTTGCCAGCGCTCTTCATCAGGTGGACCGTGGTTTCAAACTCGGGGGACCTGCTTTTCAGGGTGTCACCGAAGACATCAAGGCGTGGCCCGACGCACAAGGCCGTACCTCGTGGCTAGGGCGATTTCTCGACTATCTGCGAGCCCACAATCGACTGCAGGATTTGTCGTTCATGTCGTTCGAGCACTATCCGTACGACGGGTGCGAAACGCCGTGGAAGAACCTCTATCAGGAGCCGGAGCTGATCACCCACATTATGCAGGTATGGCGGGATGACGGTTTGCCGCCGGGCCTGCCTCTGCTTGACACCGAAACCAACGCGCACGGTGGCGAGGCTTCGGTCGATATATTCGGCGCTCTCTGGCTTGCCGATTCCTTCGCAGGATTTCTTACCGCCGGCGGGCAATCCACTCATTATTACCACGCTCTGTCCTACTCTCCGCCTCATCCAGTTTGCCCCAACAGTTGGGGAACGTATCACCCGTTCATGGTCGATGATCACTATCAGATCGTGCAGCCCACGTCGCAGTTTTTTGCCGCTCAACTTTTGACCCAGGAGTGGTCGCAACCGAAAGACGCCGAACATCAGCTTTACCGGGCCGCGAGTGATGTGCGTGACGCTGAGGGAAACGTGCTGGTGACCGCATACGCTCTACATCGTCCAGACGGTCAGTGGGCTGTGATGCTGGTTAATAAGGACCACGATCACTCCCATCCTGTACGCGTTGTGTTTCACGATTCGGAAGCTAACCGCGATGTATCGTTTAGCGGCCAAGTCACAATGATCACGTTCGGCAAAGAGCAATATCAGTGGCATCCGGATCGAAAAAAGGGACAGGCTGATCCCGACGGGCCCCCCAAGACTTCTGCGCTGCAAGCTGGGCAAGGCACGAAATACGATCTGCCTTCCGCTTCGGTCACAGTACTTCGAGGGACCCTCGGCCCGGCCGGACGATAACGCAATTCAATATCTCAGGGTGAAGAAGACTTCGGCAGACCCGACGCTAAAATGTCCGCCGGATCAATCCCCTCTACGCTACACTGGCACCCCATGATGGAACCGGGAAGTGAAGAGCAGATGGCGTCGACGGCATCCATCTGCGAGGTGTTGAAAGAGCCCGGGCAGAGCGTCATTCAGTCTTCGGCGAACCCGCGCCAGGCATACCAGGCACTGGCGACGGCTTTTGTGGTGCTGTTCTGCATTGTTGGCGTTGCTCTCTGGGGGCTACCTTTCTACTACGACTTCATGGTCCAACAATTCGGTTGGACGCGTGCTCAGGTGACGTCAGGCAACGCGCTGAGCAAACTGATCGTCGGTCCCATTTTTGGTTTCCTCGCAGGATGGGTTGTCGACCGTTTTGGGCCCCGTCGATTGATGATGATCGGCATATTGATGGCGGGGGCTGCCCTGGTTGGGCTGGGCTCGATCTCAAGCCTCGGCATGTTTTACTTCTTCTACTTCTTTAACGCGCTGGGCTATGTCTGTGGCGGCCCGCTTCCTAACCAGGTTCTGTTGACGCAGCGGTTCGACCGGTCGCGCGGAAAGGCGATGGGCTTCGCCTACCTCGGAATCGGGATCGGAGGCGCAACCGTCCCGTGGATATCGCATATCCTTGTTCAGCATTTCGGATGGCAGACCGCTCTGCAAATTCTGGGCCTCACCATCGTAGTCGTCTCATTGCCCTTGGCATGGTTGGTAAGGGAGACGCCACGAGCGATAACAACCAACGGATCGGTGAGCGTTCCGAGTCCGAAGGCAGCATTCAAGCAACTATCGTTCTATCTGCTCACTCTGGGCAGTATGTGCTCAGTTGCTGCCATCAGTGGCACGCAGCAGAATCTGAAGCTCCTGTTGAGTCTCGACCGCCACTTCACGCAGCGGGATGCCGCAAGCATCCTGTCGATGGTGCTGGCCTTCAGTATCGCTGGGCGGTTACTCATGGGTTGGCTCGCGGATCGGTTTTCAAAAAAACACGTGATGCTCCTGACGTTCCTGCTCGTTGCCGCGGGCATTCCGCTGTTGTTCTTCGGGACTTCACCGGCGATCCTCTACGTTTCCGCTGCGATTTTTGGAATTGGTCTTGGCGGCGATTACATGATCATTCCTTTAATAACGGCCGAAATCTTTGGGATTGAAATCCTGGGAAGGTTGATGGGTGTAATCCTCACCGCGGGAGGTATCGCGGAAGCTGCTGCGCCCTGGTTGATGGGCCATTTACGAGACGCTACCGGAAGCTATCGCGAGAGTTGCGTTGTGCTGGTGGTGGTCGCGTTGCTGGGCGGAGTTGCTGTTTTGGGATTACCAGGCCGGCGGAGCGCAGGATGAGTGCCTCAGCAATCCTTCGCCTGGGCAGCGTCAAGGATGTCAGCCGCTTCGACGATCATGTGCAGGCCCTCGGTCTGCAGATCCCTTGCGACCTCCAAATCGCGACGGGAGACCAATCCCCGCTGCGCTGGCCGTTGACGCGCGGTCCATTCAAAATCGCCAACCGCATTGCCGTTCAGCCCATGGAGGGTTGGGACGCGACGCCGGATGGCGCGCCTTCGGAAAATACGGTTCGGCGATGGCAGCGGTTCGGCCGCAGCGGCGGCAAGCTGGTTTGGGGCGGAGAAGCAGTTGCCGTTTCTCACGAAGGCCGAGCCAACCCGAATCAGCTTCTCGCCGCGCCAAGAACTCAGGAAAGCCTTGCAAACTTGCGAGAGGTTCTAAGGCGCGAACATATCCTGACAACCGGTAGCGACGACGGGCTAGTCATTGGGTTGCAGTTGACGCACTCCGGGCGGTACTGCCGACCCAACGAACACTCTCGCCCGGAACCTCGGATTCTCTATCACCATCCATTCCTCGACCGGCGCCTGAAGTTGCCTCTCGACTATCCGCTGCTGACCGACGCGCAAATCGAGTCGATCATCGAAGACTTTCATCGGGCCGCGTTCCTGGCTTGGCAGTCAGGTTTTGATTTCGTGGACATCAAGCATTGCCACGGCTACCTGGGTCATGAATTTCTCAGCGCGCACACGCGCGAAGGACGTTACGGCGGAAGCTTCGAAGGCCGAACCCGCTTTCTTCGCGAGGTGGTGCAAGGGATCCGTTCGCGCTGTCCCGGATTGCACATTGGTGTGCGCCTTTCGGCGATCGATACCGTGCCCTTCAGTAGTGACTCGAGTCGGAGTGTCAACGGGAAACCCTCCACCGGAGTCGCGGAGATGCGCCCCGAGTTGCTCCCCTACCGTTGGGGTTTTGGCGTGAATCCGCTCGACCCGACCGATACTGACTTGAGTGAGCCGGAGCGCTTCTTGTCTTTACTCGAAGAGCTAGGAATTCAGTTGGTGAACATCACCGCTGGCAGCCCTTACTACAATCCGCATATCCAGCGTCCCGCGCTGTACCCGCCTTCTGATGGATATCTGCCACCGGAAGATCCATTGGTGGGAGTTGCCCGACAGATGGCAGTCACCCGTCAACTCAAACAGCGGTTCCCAGATTTGCTCATGGTTGGGTCGGGGTATACCTACCTGCAAGACTTCCTCCCGCACGTCTCGCAAGCCGCTGTGCGCGAAGGCTGGGTTGACTTCGTGGGGCTCGGCAGGATGGTGCTCACTTATCCCGAGTTCCTTTGGGAAGCATCCCAGTGCGGCGAGATTCAACGCAAGCGTATTTGCAGAACCTTCAGCGATTGCACCACCGCACCACGCAAGGGATTGCCTTCCGGTTGCTATCCGTTGGACGAGTACTACAAGGATTCTGACCTGGCGGAGAAACTGAAGGAAGCCAAGAAGCGCTGACATTGATTGGCTGCACATACTTCAGGAAATGAAAAACGATGACGATTGACGATCTGATCGCGCGCCAAAAACCACGACGCAAAGTTCAGGGTATTGCCGCCGCCTTGCTGCCGTACGAGGCAGATGGCCGGATCGCTGTCGACGCGTTTGCCAAGCAGCTGGCTTCCACCAATCGAGCCGGGCTGATGAATGCTGTCAACATGGACACCGGCTACGTGAACTACCTAAGCGATTCCGAAAAGCAGGAAGTGCTGAACTGGACGCGGCAGGCTCTCGGACGAGGGATCCCATTTGTAGCCGGCGCGTATATCGAACATCAGGCCGGCAATGACGTAGTCACGCTGTATCGACGCCAGATCGAAACGATTGTTCGCTTGGACGGCATTCCGATTCTGTTCCAGACAGCTCGCCTGCACGGTAAGTCACCGGAAAAAATAGCTGATGCGTATCGAGCCATATGTCGCGACTATCCACAGGTTCTGGCGTTCGAACTAGGTTCGATGTTTGCTGCAAACGGCGAGATCTATGACAACGAAACAGTGCGGCGCTTAATGGACATCCCAGAGATTAAGGGGATGAAACACTCGTCCCTCGACCGTATTCTGGAACTTGAACGACTCGCCTTTCGCGATGCACAGCGGCCGGACTTCCGTATCTACACGGGGAACGACCTGGGAATCAACATGATTGAATACGGGTCCGACTACCTGCTGGGGCTGGCTGCGTTTGCGCCCGAGAAATTCGCCGAGCGCGATCAACTCTGGGAGGCCGGGGATCCCGCGTACTACGCCCTATCCGACGCTCTGCAGTATTTGGGAAACGTCGCTTTCCGCGCGCCGGTGCCCGCGTACAAGCATTCTGCCGCTGTGTTCCTGAAGCTGATCGGACGGATTCCCAGCGATCGAACGCACCCTGGCAACCCACAACGTCCCGCATGGGAGGCGGAAATCATGGCGGATTGCGCCCGACGATTGTCGCTGCCATAAGGCTCAGATACTTTTGGCAGAAGTGTTGTTGGGCCTGCATAATGGCGGAGCCAGTTCATTGAATGCAGACCCGACAACTGATGATGCCGCTCAAAATTTCCGCAGCTTTCTTGCTCTTATCGTTCTCTTTTGCCACAGCTCAGGTCAAGGTTTGGCAAGGCACGTTAACCTTGCCTACGTATGAGGAAGGCGCGCCCGATCCAAATCCGCCGTTCGATCAGTATGCCAACAGCCGCTTCAACTATCCTTACACGCTCCGCGACCGCTTGACCGACCAGCGGAGGGATCATGCGTGGCGGGCTATCTTTCTGGAAAATGAGTACCTGAAGTGCTCGGTCCTGCCTGATCTTGGAGGCCATGTCTATACCTGCACAGACAAGATCAGCGGTCAGCCGATGTTTTATGAAAATCCATCCATCAAGAAGGCCGATATCTCGTATCGAGGTGCATGGGCCGCTTTTGGCATCGAGTTTAACTTCCCGGTTTCGCACAATTGGGTCAGTCTTTCTCCGGTTGATTTTGCGTTCGGGCAAAAAGATGACGGCAGCGCTTCTGTTTTCGTGAGCAATATCGACCGGGTGTATGGAATGCAATGGTCGGTAGAACTCGTACTGCGTCCTCATTCCACAGTTCTCGAAGAGAGGGTAACGCTGAACAATCGCAGCGACGTTCGGCACCGCTTTTACTGGTGGAATAACGCTGGAATTCAAGTCTGGGATGATTCGCGCATTCAGTACCCAATGCGATTCATAGCGAGTCATGGCTTTCGAGACATACAGCCTTGGCCAATTGATGCAGACGGCAACGATCTCAGCATTGTGAGGAATCAGACCAAGGGGCCAGTCTCGTCATTTGTGTATGGAAGCCGCGAACCTTTTATGGGCGTTTGGCACCCTCACACCAAAACGGGGACCGTGCACTATGCGGATTATGCGCAGCTTCCCGCGAAAAAAATCTGGTCATGGGGCACCGATCCCGACGGACTCGATTGGAGAAAGACTCTTTCTGATAACGACAGCGCCTACGTGGAAGTGCAGGCAGGACTCTTCCGCAATCAGGAGACCTATGCCTTTCTCGAGCCCCGGCAAACTATTCGCTTCTCTGAGTTCTGGATGCCGGTGCGCGACATCGGTGGTATTTCAAGGGCGAACCTCGTCGGCGTGGTTCACTTGAGCCGGCAAGAGAATGCACTGGTAGCAGGTCTGAATGTGAATCAGGATGTTTCTGGAGCAACTCTGCGCATCTTGGCCGGAGAGCAAGAAGTCTTTCACGAAACGGCTAGCCTCAAGCCACAGCGTACCTGGTCGCACGAAGTACCGAATGCGGACGCAAATCAGAAATACACATTCGAATTGCTTGACGCGAACAATACTGTTCTGCTTCGCCACACTGAGGGCCAATACGACTGGACCCCAGCTGGGCACGTTCAAGTCGGTCCGCAGGCTTCGTATCAGATGCCAGATCCAGAGCATCGCACGGAGGATGACTGGCTTCAACTGGGGAACGAACAGGAACTTGATGGGAACCTGTTGATGGCGTTGCAAACGTATCACAGTGCTCTCGCCAAGTTTCCCGAGAGCATTGAGGGCCGTAAGGCGGCCGGACGCTTATCCGCCGCTTTGCTGCGTTTCAAAGAAGCCAAGACCCTTCTCGAGCCCGTTTACGCCCGCAACACGTCTGACGCTGGAGTTGCCTATTACCTCGGGATTACCTACGACGGGCTCGGCGAGAGTAACGAGGCGCGAGAATCTTATGAAGCAGCTGCGCGGCTGCCTGCCTTCCGCGCGGCGGCCGGACTGCGACTGGCGGAGCTGTTGGCCCGCGAAAGAAATTTGAAAGAGGCGGAGTCTTACTTGCTGGAAGCCAATCATTCAGCTCCAGACGATCTTCGCACCGCAGAAGAGTTGGCAGCGGTCCTGCGAGCGGAAGGGCAGAAAGAAAAATCCCCAAGCCTTGCTGAACAATGGCTGGCGCGATTTCCTCAGAGCTATTTCCTGCTTGAAGAAGTTGGCAGAGCTGACCTGCATCATCTCGCCGATGATGCCGAGCGGGTATTGAATGTCGCGGCGGAATATATGCGGCTGGGAATGTACTCCCAAGCGCTTGATGTCCTCTCTCGCGCGTACCCTGCGCCGGTTGTTGATGAACGCGAACCCGGCATACCTCCTCCGGACAAGCATCCGATGGTCGCCTACTATCGCGGATATTGCCGCGAAAAGCTGGGACAGTCCGGTTCGGCAGATTTCAGTGCCGCTTCGAAGCTCTCTGCAAACTACGTATTTCCCAATCGTGCAGAAGACCTCGAGGTCTTAACTGCAGCGCTGATTGCGGATTCGCATGACGCGAGCGCGCACTACCTGCTGGGAACGCTTTACTTCTCGAAGGCAATGACTGAAGAAGCTCTTGCCGAGTGGGAACAGGCGCGACGGTTAAATCCCCAGATTCCGGTTCTGCACGCCAGCCTGGGCCGCGCGCTGTTGCACGAGAAAGAAAATGCCGAACAGGCATTGGCGGCCTTTCAAGAAGGTCTTCGCACCGATCCCCAGAATGTCGAACTTTATACGGGGATGGATCAGGCCTTGAGCATCTTGCAACGTCCAGCGCAGGAACGTATAGCCGCGTTAGAGCACTATCCCGATCTCGTCAATATGCCCTCTCCTCTCGTATATGAACTCATTTTGAACCTAACCGAGGCGGGAGAGTTCGAGAAAGCGGCTGCACTGTTCCACAATCGCTTCTTCCAGCGAGCGGAGGGCGGAACGAATGTCCGGCAGGTATGGCTGGAAATGCAAATGCAGCGAGCCCTGTCGTTCGCACAACACGGGCAGTGCTCTGAGGCAATCAATACAGCCGATCACATGGCAGAGCCGGTATCCGATCTGGCGTTTACGCGCGACGGACTAGAGCCATTTTTGCGATCTGCCAGATTCACTTATCTTCTGGGAAGTGTGTATAAGAACTGCAACCTGCCCGAACGAGCGCGAAGCAGCTTCCAGCAGGCGGCTGAGCAGTCGAGACTGCAAGATGCCGTTTGGTCCTGGAGAGCGTCGCAAGAACTGCCCGATTTCGATGAGCGTGCGGCAAAGCAAAGATTGCAGAGCATACTCGATCGCACAAACCGCGACGGTAACATGAGTCCAAGAACTGGTTGGCTGCTCTACAATGCCGCGATGCTCGACCGCGCCGTGGGCAACGCTCAGCGCGCAGAAAAAGAATTTCGTGAAGCCTTCTTTCGTCCTGACCAGTTGTTGACTTACCACCTGACGCGACTGGAGCTTTCTGGCCACAATCCATAGTCTGGAGAAAATGTGAGGAGCAAGAACGCGACAAACGGATTTCTCATGTGTCTGCTGCTCGTAGCTTGCGCTAGTGCCTTCGCAAGGGATCAGACAATCGAGAGCGTCTGGGCCGATTCTGATCCGCCTTTGGACACGAATGCTATGTCTTCGTTTTGGCGCGGCTCTCCGCCTGTCTATATGGACGAAGATGCTCACGGCAAACGTGACCCCAATTATCGGACGGAAATCCGAACGCGATGGACCAAGCAGAATCTTTACATTTTGTTTGTGTGCCCATACGAACGACTCAATCTCAAACCCAATCCAAATACCTCTGCTGAAACGAATGAGCTTTGGAACTGGGACGTGGCCGAGGCCTTCATTGGCACCGATTTCAGCGACATTCGACGTTACAAAGAATTTGAAATATCCCCGCAGGGAGAATGGATCGATCTCGCCATCGATCTTCACAACCCGCACAACGACGACGGTTGGAAATGGAATTCTGGTTTCGCGGTTTCAGCCCGGATCGATGACGCGGCTCACGTGTGGTACGGGGCGATGAGAATCCCATATTCAGCGATTGATAATCGTCCGCCCATGGCAGGGAACATGCTGCGCATCAATCTCTTTCGCAGCCAGGGGCCTTCCTCGGCTCGGCATCAGATTGCGTGGCAGGCGCCTATGAGCGACAGCTTCCATGTTCCAGAACGATTTGGCTTGCTGAAGCTCGTGAAGCGGGAAGAGTGAAGTTGCAGCCGGTTAACGAGTTTTGGAACGGGCTTGGGCTGTGTCCGCTACCGGCGCGCTGATTACGCCGGTGATTTCGCGCCGTTCACCTAGCGTGTTATCCGGAATTACCACCGCCACCCAAGGTATTTTGGGCGAGACTACATGGGCGTGCCAGACGATCTCGCGCGCACCTACGGAAGTCAGATCGATCTCCTGCCGGCCTGGTCCTTTCAGCGTCAGATTGTCGTTGCGTATCGTAAACGTGTGATGACCTGCACCTTCGGCGGAAACTCGCAGTACGAGTTCGTTGTTCCCGAGATTCTGAGAGGTAACTTTGAAGTCAAGGACGCGGTCAGGACGCAGATCGACATCATAAGACCGGCCCGGCAGGACGGTGACGCTCATGTGTACTGAACCCTGGCGCACATCGTAGTGACCTTCCGGCAAACGAAAGTTGAATCCGCCGTCGCGCGAGCCCACCGGCGCAGTTGTGATCTGACCGGTCCTCTGCTCCCGGAATTCGATTGGATCGTGGCTCGCGGGATTAGTTGTTCCCCGCACGGCGGCAGGCACACTGATATCTTCCATCAGCCATATCCACTGCCCGACCGGTTGAGTCCACACTTCTTTATAAGTCCAGCAAATCTGGGTGGGCCAGTATGGAGCGTCGTCAAAGCCTTTGGTTTCAATTCCGACGGGAAGCGCGCCAACCATTTGGCCGGAACGGACGCTGTACAGCGGCGTCCAGTCGTAGCCCTCGCCATACATCACGCTGGCGGCGAAAGGATTCCGTCCGACGAACCACTGCGCCTGCTTCTGTGCCAGGTCTTCGGCTTCCAGATCCCCTCGCAACTGTCCCGCCGCCGAGAGTGCTTTTGTTTCCGAAAGGAGAACGCTCGAGTTGCCGCGAAAATCAAACCAGACGGGGAATCTGCGCAAGTAGTTCTCGCCGCCCAGCGGAATTCCCCGCCGCACTTCTTGCACATAGGCATCGCGGTCAGCGGCCCGAAGCGGCGTCCAATTCTTGGATTCGGGAATCAGCCGCGCTTCACTCTCGCGGTATACAGCCGCTGGCAAAACCGCATAAGGCTCATCTACGAGGGCGGCCGCTTTTAAATAGTATTGCGAGTGCAAGACGACCGCCGAGTACCACTTCATCCACTTCTCGTGCTCCGGGAAGGCTTCGCATAGACGGATGAGAGCCATGATCGGCTCTTGCTCCTGCCCGATGTGAAAGCGATGAAAAAGATTCTCACGCTTGGGGCCGGTGTAAAAATATCCGGTTAACGGAACCGTCCAGGGTTGCAAAGTGCGTTCTTGCGAGTTGAGGACGAGATCGCCCAAAACAATGGCTTCCTGCGCGTAACCATCGTCTCCAGTCGCCAGATAAAGCTCGACTGATGCAACAACGCCGAAGGATATTCGCTCCAACTCGTCCTGCGCACCGTAGACTTCAGCGAGTGGAGGCGCGGTTTTCAGACCTTCAACCGCATACTTCCAGTCTTCCTGTGCAATCATCAGGCTGCGGTTAGCCAGTTCGGGGTCGCTGTCCTTCAATACGCGCGCCGCCAAGGCTTCGACTCCGCTTACGCGAAAATTCCATTCTGGATTGTTTACGGCTTCTCCGAATCGATCGTCGGACGTGCCCATTATTCCATCGGTCCAGTAACTCACTAATTGGCCGGTGCTGCGATACCCGTCACCAAATCGTGTCTTGAGCACCCAATTCAAGCCCCAGCGTGCTTCTTCCAGCAGGCGATTGGAGAGAACTTCGTTTCCACCGTGGCGCTTCAGACGGTCCGCGAGTGACAACACGGCGTACACCATTCCAGGCGTGTTCCCGGTCGCAGAAAGGTCGCCTGCATCGTGATATCCACCATTGACGACAATCCGCTTGTCATCATGAACCGTGTAGATATCCTGATGACAGCGGCCGTGAATGCCCGGAATGTCGGTTCCGCATCGCTCGCTGTACATGAAGTTGATCGATTTCCAAATACTGTCGAGCCAGGCGTCACCTCCAATGCGGAAGGAACGAGTCAGTGTGTCTCCAGCTTTAATCACGTACGTGCCTGGCTCCCGGATTGCAGAAAAATCCAGCAGTTGATAGTTGCCCAAAGGAGTGGCGATCTGTTCGACCGGTTTGGTCAGAACGAGGCGGCCGGTTTGCTGATCGACAATAGAAAACTCGTGGGCAGCGAGGTCGCTGGCAATCGCGGACTTGGAGGATCCGGTAGTGTAGCCGCTGTGGCTGAACGCAATCTTTCCAGGTGCTACGTCCCATCCCTCCACGTGATCGGCGATCACGCTCTGTAATTCCAATTGATCGATATCAAGAATCGTCTGGTCGCCAGGCTCGGGAAGCTTCTTGGGAAGCATGTATGCAAAATCAAGCGCTGTGACCCGATCGCGATCCAATGGAGCGATTTCCCACACGACATGGTTCCACACGTGGTTCTGGAGAATGATGGATTCGTGACGCCCCTCGTTGTATTGGTCCGGCAGTTTGTGGGAGCCGTCATTGTGGAGCGTCAGAGAGCAGGAGATGGCAGGCGCTCCGATGATGTTCGGGATAAACCCAGATCGAGATGCGGTTGTACCGGCTCCAGTCCTCGCCCGGAAATTTTCTGGTTGCCAAAAGATCTTCCCACTCCCCGCTACCGTCAACCTGGGCGACGTTCGTAGTAGAACGCATTCGCAGCGAATGCTTGCCATCTTTGACATGGACATCGGTTAACGTCATCTCTCCCGCGCCGGTGAAGGACCAATTGCTGAGGTCTTCCATGCTGTCCAGTACGCGCGAATCGAGCACTTTCTTGTTCAGCCATCGCGATTCGGCGCCATCTTCATACTTCGCCTGCATCGGCATCTCGGGGGGACCTTGTTGTGCCATAGGAAGTTCAGCCAAACAAAAGACACTGAGAACCGTAGTAATACAAAAGCGGCCTGCCTTGTTCACCTGTGTGCGCTCCTGAACTCGTTTGCGTATTGTTCCTGCCGAAGCCGGAACGAAATAATCTATCCGAAATACATGTAGAATGCTGCAACAGAAGCCAGCCGAGACCGCCAACTGACCATGTCCCCGCATTCGAGTAGAAGCTGTAAGCCTCGGCTTTGGCCGATTTGTGTTCGAGTGCTGATGCTTGCGTTGACAGCAAGTTGTTCAACTTTCATCCCAACAATGTCTGCACAGAACGCGCCCGTCGCGCCGGTCGAGTTCACAAATGTGACGGCAGCGGCCGGCATCAAGTTCAAACACTTCAAAGGGAACGATGGCATCTCGATTAACCGGGAGGAATTTGGTCCGGGAGTCTGCGTTGCCGATTTCGATAGGGACGGCTGGCAAGATATTTATTTCGTCAATGGAAGAGACCTCTACGGTCGCGGCATTTCTGTTACGAATGCCCTTTACCACAATAACCACGACGGTACCTTTACCGACATAACGGAAAAAGCCGGCGTGCCCGGAACAGGCTACGGATTGGGCTGCGTATGGGGAGATTTTGACAACGACGGTTTCCCCGATCTCTTTGTCACTCAGTATGGCAAGAATGTCTTGTACCACAACAACGGTAACGGAACATTCACCGACGTCACTGATAAGGCCGGGGTTGGCGGCTTGGAATCGGGTCTCTTTCATTCAGGGGCGACGTTCTTCGATTACGATCGCGACGGTTGGCTGGATCTGTATGTGGGCAGTTACGTGAATCTCGGTGACAAGCGTTACTGCAAGTTGGGTGACGTGCTGAGCAGTTGTGCTCCCAGCGAGTACAAGGGAAGCCCCGATGCGCTGTATCACAACAATCACGACGGCACGTTCACCAACGTAGCCCAGAAGGCGGGGATCTATCAGCCACAAGGTAAGAATCTTTCCGTGCAGGCCGCCGACTACGACAATGATGGCTGGCCTGATTTGTTCGTAGCGAACGATGGGCTGAATGCGTATCTCTATCGCAACGAACGCAACGGTACTTTCAAAGAGATCGGTCTCAGCGCAGGCATGGCCGTAACCTCCCGGGGAACAGTCATGGCGGCGATGTGCATCTCGCTGGGTGATTACGACAATGACGGGCAACTCGATCTCTATATTTCCGACTTTCAGCGTTCCTCCGATCACATTTGGCACAACGATGGGAAAGGATTTTTCGACGAGGTGAGCGACGAAGCGGGAATCACGCGACCGACACGGGACGTGCTCAGTTTCGGCGGCGGTTTCTTCGATTACGACAACGACGGGTGGTTGGATATTTTCATCGCCAACGGGCATGTTTACCCAGAGGTGGAGCAGGCCACGCCCGGAACCCATTATCGGCAGATCAATTCGCTCTTCCACAACGAAGGAAATGGAAAGTTCGTAGAAGTGGGCAAGTCGAGTGGCACGGGATTTGAAACGCCCTACGTGGGACGCGGAGTAGCTTTTGCCGATCTCGACAATGACGGATTTGTGGACGTTGTGATCGCGAACAATGGAGATTCCCCCGTTGTGCTGCATAACAGCGGTGGCAACGGGAATCACTTCTTGAATTTCAAGCTGTCAGGAAAAAAGAGTAATCGGGATGCGATGGGCGCCCGCGTGCGCGTAGTGACCGGGACAACGTCGCAAATTCGTGAGATTGCGGGCGGCGGAAGTTATCTTTCACAGAGCGACCTGCGCGCCAATTTCGGCATCGCCAAAGCGAAACGTGCGGAAATGGTTGAGATAACCTGGCCGAGCGGCCAGCGTCAGACCTTTCGCGACGTTGAAGCTGACAAATTCTATCTGGTCGAAGAAGGGAACGATCATCTGCAAACGCAGCACATTTCGGGACGGCAACCCTGAGAGCGTTCGCTACGAAGCGATTGCCCCTTGAAGCACTTCTCGTAGCCGCTTTGCCACCACCATGTCTTCTCCCGGCTGCAACATCCACACGCCGACGACAATCGTATTCGGTCCGCCCGCGAGTCCGGCGCTTGCGGGGGCGCCTCCCGTGGATGGATTCAGTTCAACTCGCGGCTTGCCTGCGCGCATCTTTTGCATGACGTCCGCGCCGGTGATCTTGACCCGGCTCTGATCGTAGCTGATGAGAAGGTGCGGAACATGATTCGCAACTTCAGGAACAAAGATCTGAGTCCGCACTGTTGGAATCGCGCTCAGGTGCTTGGCAATATGATCAGCCCGCTGCCG
Source organism: uncultured Acidobacteriota bacterium (assembly GCA_963836945.1). Classification (GTDB taxonomy): domain Bacteria; phylum Acidobacteriota; class Terriglobia; order Terriglobales; family Acidobacteriaceae; genus Sulfotelmatobacter. The sequence continues at coordinate 211,377 of CAWILL010000004.1, read as the reverse complement.
GCACTGTGCTTCGATAGCGGCATCATCCTGCTTAAGGAACCAGTCCACAGCGGCAACCAATCCCACAATTTCTTCCTTCGCTACCTTCATCCCGCGCCCGACAGTATTGGAGTTGGGCGAGTTGTTTTTCCTGGCTGCTTCGATCAGGTCCTTTCTTCCCAATAGCAGACCAGTACACTGAGGTCCGCGAAGGCCTTTTCCGCCAGAAAAGGTCACAAGATCGAAGCCCATCTGGGTGTAGTTCCACAGATTGGAGATCGGCGGGACATCGGCGGCAGCGTCGTTGAAACAGGGCACTCCATGCTTGTGGGCCACTCGCACCCAATCTTCGCGACTGATCTTTCCGGAGCCTGCGTTGAAAAAATGGGCCATCACGGTGCGCTCGGTGAACGCTTGTTCGTATTGCTCAAGAGTCTCAATCTCCACAAAGAGAATGCCGCAATTGCGGAGGGCGTGGTCGTATCCGTAGCGATGGCCCTTTTGCACGATGACTTCATTTTTAAGATGGGACATATCCGTTGGAATGTCCAGAATGGGCTGCTCGTTTCCCATGGTGATGCATGCCGCCGTTCCCACCACGAGCGCAGCGGCAGCGCCGGAAGTGACGAGCGCGGCTTCACAACGAAGTTGCTTGGCCAGATACGCACCTGACGCTTCGATGAGTTCGTTGAGATTTACCGGACTTCGCGCGGCGAGTTCGATGGCCGCCCGCACCTCGTCGGGTATAGTGGAAGCCGAAAGAACGGTGTAGGTGCCGGCCGCGTTGATCAAGGGTGTCACGCCGAGTTTCTGGTAATAGTCCACGGCCTTAGGCGTCGACTTGGCTGATCCCTGAGCCTCCAGACGTGGAATTGCAGAAAGCGCTGCACCTCCCGCCAGAACAGCTTGCGCTCCATTACGCAGGAGCTTTCGCCGACTCATCGTTTGCATGGTTAGTCCCCTCAACAACATCTGCCTCTAAAGAATTCAGTCCCGTGGGAAGTCGTCTGCCCTGGCCGGCAACGACTCGCCGCGATCCGGAACCGTGAAATACTGCGGACGCGCTTTTTCCCACTCGACCATGCTGAGTCCAGAAGGATCGAACGAAATGCGTCCCGCTCGGATCGTCATGCGGGCCATGAGTCGTACGTTGCCATCCATTTTTGCGACGCCGCAATCGATGTAACTGAATTGGCCTTGCGTCAGTTCCAGCACGGCAATATCCGCATCCTGGCCGATCGACAATGTGCCCAGGTCCGGCCGGTGAATCTCCTTTGCCGGATTTACGGTGGAGCGGCGAATGACATCGTCCAGCGGCACACCCATCGCCAGGAACTTCGACATCACGTTGTTCATGCTGACGACCGTGTAATTGCCGGTGTGCAAATCGGTAGAAATGGAATCGGGGACAAAACCCTGCTTCTGAGCGGGCACTGCATTACGAAACCAGAAGCTGCCGCTTCCATGCCCGACATCAAAAATGACGCCGCGGGCACGGGCTTCGGCGAGGGCGGGATTGAGCTTGCCATCCGGAAGAATGATGGGAAATTGTTGAGCGAACACGTGAGTATGAATGTCGCCCGGCCGCATTTTCTTTAATATCAACTCCTCGTACGTTCGTTCCGGTCGCGGCCAGAAATCGAACATGACTGGACTATTTGTGAGAATGCCGCATTCAATGGCGCGGTCAACCGCAGCCCAGGGCACGTGTTCTGCATCCCATGCCTGACCTGTCCAGTAGTGGGCAGTTTTTACTCCGACAATGAGGTCGGGATACTTCTTAATGGTGTCGACACAAAGCTTCACATCCATCTGGTCCAGACTTTGCTCAAGCCCGCCGTTCATGCCATTCGCCACGATGTTCAGGAAAGCCAACACGCGCACTCTGGCGCGGTCAATGACTTCTTCCTTTTCCTGGAGGAACGTCTCGGCACCGGAGGTGCCGGCATCTACGATGGTGGTCACACCGGACTGCAACGCCAAATCGGCCGGAATTCCAAGTGGCAGCGCATGCGCTCGCGCGTCGGGCGCGAACCAGTTTAGCGGCGCTCCGCCATGACCTACGTGATAGTGAATATCAATGAGCCCGGGCGTTACGTAGAGACTCGAGACATCCACGACCTTCCTGCCTTGGTCAGCCGGAATGTTTTTCTCGACGGCTGCGATCTTACCCTCGAGAACGCCGACATCTCTTACTTCATCGATGTGATTGGCAGGGTCAATCACATGTCCGCCCTTCAGCAGCAGGTCGTAGCGCGTCGTTTGGGCACGCGCAACGACAGGAGATCCGAGGGCGATTGCTAGCAGTGCAATGATTGTGAGCCTGATCTTGATCCAGTTCTGCATAGGCCTCTCTGTTTGTTTGAAGCGAAAGTGTACTCACTGCAAGTGAGATTGTCACCATTCCTGCCAAGTTACGGTTATGCAAAGTTGTAAGAAGATCACCGCTAGCGTAATCTGAACGCGCTTTTCTTCATTGGACCGGATTAGATCCAGATCAGGAAACCCACCTATGGATCGTCGTACTTTCGTGAAGGCCGGTTGCATCGGAAGCGCCTCACTGCTGATGCAGGGGCTGGATCCGATGATCCGGGCTGAATCTGCTCCGAATGCCGTTCCGCCTATCGAACTCCGAGGGCTTGCCGACTACAAAACCTCGCCGTCAGGCATGCCAGGCCTGTTTCCAGCACGAGTCATCGAGATCCGCGAAGCGAACGCCATCGTTCGCAACCGTGTTTCCCAGCCCATCGTCGGACGGATGCTTGAGCGCGCAATGAAAGAGCTGACAGGAGAGGGCTCCGCGCGCGAGGCATGGGCAAAGTTTATTCAGCCGAGCGATGTTGTCGGAATCAAAATCAATCCATCGGGTGCGCCGGCATGTTGTTCGTCGCCCGAGATTATTCGCGAGATCATCAGTTCAGTTCATTCGCTCGGGGTTCCTGCCCGCAACATCGTTGTGTACGACCGGTACTCTTACGAGATTGACCTCGCTAGCTATCAAGCATTGCTGCCTGCAGGGATTCGAATCGTAGGCATTCAGGAGGCCTTTGCGAGCGGTGGTGGTTACGAATCAAACGTCTATTGTGATGCTAACTTTTTTGGAGAGTGGGAAACCCGCTCGTACATGGCGAGTATCGTGGTCCAGGAGGTCAACAAGATTATCAACGTGCCGACGATGAAGGATCACTCCGCTTCCGGTGTGACGGGGGCTCTCAAGAATCTGGCCTACGGAACGTTCAACAATGTAGCCCGCACCCATCGCGCGCCCTATTCTTTTACGAACCCATTGATTGGGATGATGTGTACGGTCGAACCCTTACGGTCAAAATCTGTGCTGCATATCATGGACGGCATGCGGCAGGTGTGGCACGGCGGTCCGCTCACCCAAGTGCAAGACTTTATCGATCAACCTGGCATTCTGCTGGTGGCGACAGATCCGGTCGCGATGGACACGATCGAACTGGAGGCGATTGAAAAGACGCGGCGGGAGCGGGGCGCGCCTTCGTTATGGCAGCACGATGCGAATAGCATTACCCCCAACACCGAGGAATTTCATCGTGATGCCTCGAAGAATCTGTTCTATCGCCAGCCCGGACACATTGCGGCAGCCGGGCACCTCGGGCTTGGTATCGCCGACCTGAAACAAATCGATCATCGTGTCCTCTCGGTCTGAATCTTGATGATGAGGCAAACGGGCAATTCCAAAGCCGTCGAAGACTGGCCCACCCTGCTCAAAGACAACGCGCGGAGTGGAGGCCAGACGCCGCATCCCGCGCGCTCGCCGGAACGAGCGGTATGGCAATTTCGTGCGGGCGGTTCTGTACGGTCGGCGCCGATTCTCAAAGACGGCAACTTGTATGTCACCTCTGTGGCCGGTGCACTGCACGCCATTGATGTGGTCATGGGCACCGCAAAATGGAAATTTCAAGCCGGCGGGCAGGTTCATTCCACTCCGTCACTGTTTGCAGACCAGATTCTTTTCGGATCCGACGACGGCAAAGTGTATGCAGTCAATCGGCATGACGGAACAAAGCGGTGGGAGGTTCCGACCGGAGCCGAGGTTTGGGCATCTCCGGTCATTCGCAACGGCGCAGCTTTTTTCGGAAGTGCGGACACGAAGGTCTATGCAGTCGAAGCGTCGAGCGGAGAGATCCGATGGGCGCACGAACTTGGCGGAAGAATTTATTCCACGATCTACGCCACCGAGAGGCAACTCTACCTCGGTTGTGGGGACGGCAAAGTATGTTGTCTCGACTCCTCATCCGGCAAGGTTTTGTGGAGTACGGCGACTGGCAACGGCATCGACTCGTCGCCGGCAGTAATGGATGACCTGGTCCTCATCGGCTCAGAAGATTTTTTCTTTTATGCGATAAGCGCCACAACCGGGGAGGTGCGATGGAAGTACGAAACAGGATTGGGCATTGCGTCATCGCCCGCCGTCGGGGGCGATTTAACGGTTTTTGGCAGCAAAGATGGTTTCCTCTATGCGCTTGAGACGCATACCGGAAAGTTGCGCTGGAAAACCCGTGTGGGCGAGGTGGTCACTGCGCCTCCGATGATCGGCGATGGAATTGTGTGTATCCAGGCGGGTGGTACGTTTACTCTGGACGCTTCCAACGGCAAGATCTTGTGGAGAGCCGGCCTTGCCGGTGCAATCCAATCTGTTCCTGTGCTCGCAGGTGAGACTATGTATCTGGCGAGCTTAAGTGGTGAGATTTATGCGCTGCGGTAAACCCAGGGCCGCATTGCGGTTCGTCGTTTTCTTCGCAATCGTTTCAAGCGTTCGGGGTTCAGAAAATCAACTTCTGGTTTACAAAAAGAAATACATCATGGGCACAGTCTTTGAGATTGCGGCCTATGACCAAACGTCGGAGCACGGGTCGGTTGCGCTGGAGAACGCATTTCAGGAAATTGTTCGCGTCGACAATCTTCTGAGCAACTACAAATCCGACAGCGCTCTAAGCTCCCTCAACCGTTCCGCTCATTTTCAGGCAGAAAAGGTTCCGTCTGACTTGTATCGCGTAGTCGAGGAGTCCGTGCGGTTTTCCAGGCTGTCAGGCGGGAAATTCGACATTTCCATCGCGCCTTTGGTGGATTTGTGGAAGGCTGCGATTGTTGGTGAAGGCGCACCATCGCTGGCGAAGCAACAGGCCGCCAAGGCTTGCGTCGGATACGAGAAGATCGAGTTGACTCCTCCGGACCAGATTACTTTTCACTCCTCATGCATGCGCTTAGACCTGGGCGCCATTGGCAAAGGTTACGCTGTCGACCGGGCTGCGGAAGTCCTGCGATCCTCGGGAATTCGCGATGCGTTGCTTAATGCGGGTGGCAGCACGATCTTAGCGATGGGTTCGCCTCCGGGGCAGAGCGCATGGCTCGTACACTTGCGAGACCCTTCCCACCAGGTTGACCCACAGGTCATGCTCAAAGATGAGAGCGTGTCCACCTCCGAGCAAACCGCGCCTTCTTTGCTAGGTGACGGCACAGCGGGACATATCATCGATCCCGATTCAGGGACACCGCTGCGAACGGAATTCGCGGTTAGCGTCATTGCTCAAACCGGGACGCTCTCAGACGCGCTCTCAACCACATCGTTGCTGTTGGGCCCGGCGAAGGGCAAGGCGTTGGTCAAATCTATGCCTGACGTCTCGGCGATCTGGATTTCGCACGACGCGCAGATGGAAACGGTGACGGGCGGACCGCAGATTCTGTTCGGCAGAAAGTTCTAAATCTCACAACCTGGATTACAAACCGCATGATATGGCACAGGATGGTTCTTTGTTTTTTTGTGATGTTCTCTACCGCCGCATGGAGCAGTGTTTTTCTGCGTTGGGCCCAGCCTGATTTGCCACCGGCACGCGACTTGGGGATCAGTGATCTCGTGGTCTCCTGGGATCGCGGGACCTCCTCCTTCGTGAAAGCTGCCCACGCGCAAGGGTATCGAGTGTATGCAGAGGTGACTTTGCAGCAGTCTGCAGCGGCTGCAGAAAGCGCCGAGGAGCGGGGGTTGGCAGGTCTCGTGCTGGACGTTGCGGACTCGGATCGCGCAGCAGGAGAGAGCGCGTTTCAGCAGCTGCGGTCCGCTTATCCGAAGGTCAGCTTCTTAGTACTCAGTCAGGGTAAGCAGCCGCAGATGAGAGGCAATCTGGTGATTAAGCGGAATTCGGTGCTTGAAGTCTCCAGCCCCACCGCCCAGCCATGGATCGACACGAACCTTGCGCTGATCAAGGTTCAACAGAGATCTCATCCTGGACAACTCCCGCTTTATAGATTCTCCTGGAACGGATCAACGAACGGATCAAACCCTGGACAGCAACCAGCGATCACTCCCACGGATTACTCCTTGGCGGTTGCCGAGTCGTGCTCCTTCCAAGCCGACCTGATACTGGAACTGGACGAAGGCATGCAGAGAGGGCTCAGCGCACAGGATCTCCAGGCCAAGGAGTCATGGAATCAGGTGCGGTCGTATATCGATTTCTGTGCACATGCTGGAGAGCAAGGGCTCAAACCGACAGCCAACGTTGCAGTCGTGGTCGATGAGCTCGACACCGACGATGAAGTCATGAATCTGCTCGCCCGTCACAACATCCCGTTTACGGTTTTTCTACCTTCCGATCTGAAAGTAGAGAAATTTGCGGCTTTCGATGTGGTCGTGGTCTTCGCAAAGCGTGATCAGACAGCTTACAAGCGAATCAGCATGCTTGCCGATCACGGCAAGACGGTTGTGGTAGTAGACGCACATGGCAAGTATCCATGGCAGACTCATGAAGCTGTGCGAGTGAATGAACACACCGTGTCCTACGCAGTTGGAAAGGGAAAGCTGCTTGAGCTCTCAGAGCCTGTGGCTGACCCCGAGACGTTTGCGCAGGATATCCGTCGGCTGCTGGGGAAACAAGATGTGCTGATGAGCCTCTGGAATGGTCTGACGACGATTGCCGTACCCTATCGTGGGCCTGGCGGAACGCTGAAGGTGCTGAATCTCGTCAACTACGCCGCAGAACCAGTTCGCGTTCAAGTGCAGGTCAAAGGATCGTATTCTGCCATTCGCTATGAGACGCCAGGACAGGAGTGTTGCCAGAGTCTCGTTCCCGTAAAGCACGACGGATTTACCGAGTTCGTAATCCCGGACTTAATGATTGCGGGACGAGTGCATCTGGAAGCTGAACAGGCGGCGAATCCCAAAGCACCCAAAGCAGAGCGAACGAGTCACTAGCGGAATCTGCGGATCAACAACGTATGGCGGTCCGATCGGTAAAGCCCCAACACATACAATACGACCTTGCCTTTTGTGGAATAGATCTCCTGCCGGATCCGCAGGACAGCCGAACCGGGGGAAATGCCTAAAAGCCGAGCCGTTTGAGGATCGGCGGTAGTGGCATCGACTTCTTCGTCGGCATGTGCGATTCGGAGCGCGTAGTCATGTTCCAGGATTGAAAACAGCGACACCCGGTCAAGCCGGGCTCGAGTCAAGCCGGAGAACTCGTCGGCGGATAAATAGCATGTCTCGATGGCGAAGGGTTCCTCTCCGCCAAGCCTTAGCCGTTCGAGCTTAATCAGTCGACTGGAGGCAGGCAGGCCAAGACGCGCGGCAACCTCCTGCTCCGTATCAATCACACTTAGAGAGAGCAACTTCGAAGAAGCGCCCAGCCCGCGGCCGGACATCTGCTCCGTATAGCTCATGAGCTTGTTGAAATGAATCTTCGGAGGGGCAACAAACGTACCAGCCCCACGGCGGCGCACCACCATCCCCTCACGCTCTAACGCGGCCAGAGCGTGACGCGCGGTCATAAGGCTAACGCCGTGAATCCTTGCCAGTTCCCGTTCAGAGTCGACAATGTCGCCCGGCTTTAACTGGCCCAACTCGAGACGTTTCACGATTGTGCCTTGGATCCGCCGGTACGCGGGCAGTCCGTTCTTCCGGACCTGTGGCATGAAAAACTCCCCCTTCGATGGGTGCACCATACTACAAAGTGCTCTAGGGCTCCAACAGAATTCTGTATAAGCCGGAACTTGTGAGCCAACTCGCTGAACACGGAGAAGACAATTCCAATCGAAGTCCGAACTGTCTGCGGAAGCGCAAATCCTGGAAGCTTCCGTGCAGAGTAAGTTCAATAAAATACATGTACTTACACGACTTATCACGCCAGGCAAATCCGCATTCGTGCTGATTCTCCAGGCCGTCCGAAATCAGAATAGAGAGGCGCGGAGATTCCATAGCTAGTGCTTTTCTACTAAAAAACTTCTTCCCACCGACATTTTTCTCTTGACGATGAATTGCATCCTGCTATATAGCATACCCCATCGTGGGATGGAGGGTTTTGTGATGAGAAGACCGTCGATTGCGTTTATCTGCTCGTTTCTCGTATTGCTCACCGCATTTGTTGCCGCAACCGGAATGATCCAATGCGCCTGGGGGCAAGCGGTTACCGCTTCCATCACCGGCACGGTGACGGATCCGAGTGGTGCGTCGGTTCCCGGCGCTACTGTTGCGGCAACGTCCGTGGAACGCGGAATTGTTTACACCGCCACGACCAACGACTCCGGTTTATATCTGATTGCTAACCTCACCGTTGGCTCGTATACGCTGAAGGTCGAGAAATCCGGTTTTTCATCGGCCACGCGTCCGGCATTTGTTCTCACGTTGAACCAGGTCGCCCGCATTGATGTCGCGATGAAGGTTGGGCAAATCAGCGAAACGGTAGAAGTGAGCGGGGCCGCTCCCGTTCTGAAAACTGAGACCACCCAAGTCGACACAATTATCAATGCTGCCACCAACGACAATCTTCCGCTGGCATCGCGCAACTACGTACAGTTGACGCTCCTTGTGCCCGGCTCGGTATCGACCGATCCCAGTAGCTTCGCTAGTGGCAATAACACTGCCGGTTACGGTTCCCGTCCGCTGATCAACGGCAATCGCGAGCAGGCAAACAATTTCCTGCTCGACGGCATGGATAACAATCAGGTATCCGATAACCTGCTCGGTTACACCCCGGCTCCCGATGCGATAGAGGAATTCAACTTGATCACCAACAACGCACCGGCCGAATTCGGGAATTTTGAGGGCGGGATTATCAACGCAACCATTAAGTCGGGCACCAATGCCTACCATGGCGACGTTTGGGAGTACTTCCGCAATGACAAGTTGAATGCGAACGACTGGGCGAATAAGGTGGTTCAGCCAAATCTTCCCAGGACCAAATTGCGCTGGAACATGTTCGGCGGGACGTTCGGCGGACCGATCTTGAAGAACAAACTATTCTTCTTTGCCGATTATCAGGCGCAGCGTTTTGACTACCCCAGTTCGTCGAGCGCCAACACGGTCTTTACGGCCGCTCAGCGGTCGGGCGATTTTTCGGCTCTATTGGCAAAGGGAGTCCAGTTATACAACCCCTGCGTATCCTTCGCTGCACCGTGTACCCCATCATCCGCGCCAGCTACAACGCGGCAGCCCTTCCCAAATAACCAAATTCCGACGGCAATGATCAGCCCGGTAGCGAGTGCTCTTTTCGCGTCGTCGTTGTATCCCCAGGCGGTCAGTACCAACCTGCAGAACAATGCCGTGAATACCAGTAATTCGCTCCTCAACGTCGATCAGGGCGATCTGAAGATCGACTTCAAGGCCACGCAAAAGGACAGTATTTTCTATCGTTTCACGCGGGCTTATCAGAACAATCCGTCGAACAATTCCCAGGCATTGTTGTCCAATGGGTATTCAACGACGCCCATTTACAACACGGTGGGCGATTGGACCCGAATGATCGGCAACAATCTGGTGAATGACGCTCGATTCGGTTGGAGCCACGTCACGGTGAACACCGGCAACAGCTGGGCATCGGCCGTCGGGGATTTCGGCAATACGCTGGGCATCGGAAACGGCAACCCCGCGAATGTTCCAGGACTGCTCGCTCTCAACTTCTCAAATTCTGTCCTCACCAACATTGGTACGACGGAGAGCACGCAGAGTTTCGATGACCACGTTTGGCAAGCCGAAGATAATGTGAGCTGGAATCATGGCCGCCATACCCTCAAGTTTGGTGGTCAATGGTGGCGCACGATCATCAAGACCTTCTACGCCGGTAACAACGGCGAGTTGGGGTTGATGGACTTCACTGGACAGTTCACGGCAGCCTCACCCGGCGCAACTAACTTGGGCGACGGTGGCGCGGACTTTTTCCTTGGCCTTGATGCCACATACGGTCGCGGTGTGAGTACCGGTAAGACGTGGCAGCAATCCAGCAACATCATCGGGATCTACGCTCAAGATACTTGGCGCCTGACGGATCGTTTAACTCTGAACCTTGGCTTGCGCTACGATGCGCATACACCTTGGATTGAAACAAACAATCAACAGGCCAACTACAACTTTGCTACCGGCAACATGGATCTTGCCGGACAGGGCGGAGCCAGCCAGGCCCTCTACAACGGTTTCTATGGTGGAAGAGATTTCCAGCCGCGCATCGGTTTCGCATGGACTCCGGCGGCGCTCGGCGACCATACCGTGATCCGCGGCGCCTTCACCATCTCGTCCTATCTCGAAGGGACCGGCACAAACCTCCGCTTGCCGTTGAATGCGCCGTTTACTCCGGCGGAAATCAATGCGACCACCACCGCGGGCGCTCGACTCCCTCTCACGAACACCAGCGATGGAATCGCGGGTGGCCCCACCTCACCGTCCTGTACTGCCCCGGCTTACGCGTGCTACGCTCAGGCCTTCATTCGCGTATGGGACCCGAAAGTACAACCTGCCATCGCGGATCAATGGAACGTGACTGTCCAGCACCAATTTGCCGGCAATACCACCCTCCAAGTTGGGTACGTTGGGCAGAAGGGAACTCACTTGATGGTGCCGTTCGACTATGCGCAGAGGGTACTGCTGCCGAATTCGGCTTGCGCCACTCCACCGTGCACGGCACCCAGCCCTTATTTCGCTGCGAATCCGACGCTCTACACCGTTTTGGGCAACCCCGCTCAAGGCGGGGAGGGCGCGACCGTCTCCGGCACCAAGTCCAATGGCAACATGAGATACGACTCTTTGCAGGTGGAACTGCAGAAGCAGGCGAGTCACGGTTTGCAGTATCAAGTCGCGTATACGCTGTCAAAGTGCATGTCCGATAGCACCGGCTATTACGGCGCGTGGAACAATGCTCTCAGTGCTTCAGCATACTGGCAGAACGTCTACGACCAGAAAGCGGAGTGGGCGCCGTGTTACTACGATGCCACTCACGTCATTTCGGCCTATGCCATTTACGACCTTCCTTTTGGCCGCGGCAAGATGTTCGGCAAGAACGCCAATGGGGCGGTCAATCAAGTGATTGGAGGCTGGTCGGTCAGCCCCATCCTCTCCTGGCGCACGGGCTGGCCACTGCCGGTTTATGGAGCCCTGGATAATTCTGGTACCTTCGGACGCGGAGCGCGAGCGGACTGCAACGGTACTCCATCGATCGCCGATACGGCCATAGCGGGAGTAGGCGTTCAATGGTTTAGCAACCCCATCAGTAACCCATACTTCACCAACGCGGCACTGGGCACATTCGGAAATTGCTCACCGCAGCTTTCAGGGTTGCGCTCGCCGCATTACACTGACGTTGACATGAGTTTGCATAAGGACTTCCCGCTTACCGAGCGGTTCCGGCTGCAATTCCGAAGTGACTTCGTCAACTTCTTCAACCATGTCCAGTACAACGCACCGAACATGGGTTTGGGGAGCAGTATGGGGCAAATCACCAGTGCCCAGCCGATGAGGAACATACAGCTGGCGTTGAAACTCTATTTTTGAGTCGGAAAACGTATAATGATGATGCAGGCGTTCATTGCGCCTGCATCATTTTTTGTTTGTGCGCGATGTTTCGGGAAAGGGTATGCTCGCAAGCTCCATTCAAGATGTACACATTCCGCGGGAAGGCAGCCTTCATCTTATTGTTAGCCGCGTACTTGTGGTCCGTGTCGTTCGTATTGGGCCAGCAACCGAAGGTCGCTTCGGCACCTCAGACGGCGTTATCTCCTGAGAAGGCCCTCAATCTGGCTGAACAAGGACACTGCCGCGAGAGTATTTCTGCACTCAAGCGTGCGATGGCGGGTCAAGTAGCTTCGACTACCAAGAAAGAGATTGGCGTGGTAGGGGTGCGGTGTTCTTTGGCCTTGGACGATCGCGATTCGACGCTGGACTTCATCCGCTCCCTGCATAAACAGTTCCCGCTAGACCCCGACGTTCTTTTTGTCGTGACACACGCCTATTCAGATCTCTCAACAAGAACTGCACAGGATCTTGGCCGCACGGCTCCTCAATCCTTCGCTGCTCATAAGCTCAATGCTGAGGCTCTCGAAATGCAGGGAAAGTGGGAGCCCGCGCAGGCCGAATATGAATGGATGATTCAGAAGGAGCCGAATAGCCCCGGTATCCACTTTCTGCTTGGAAGGCTTCTTCTCTCGCGACCGGACGCCGGGCCAGACGCCGCACAACGGGCGAAGCAGGAATTCCTGAAGGAGATTCAGATCGATCCTAACAATGCTGGAGCCATCTACATTTTGGGAGAGCTTGACCGGCGTGATCAAAAGTGGGATGAGGCGATATCGCGCTATACCCAGGCCGTCAAGGTTGATCCAAACCTTGCAGAGGCGTACCTGGGGTGGGGATATTCCCTTGTAAGTCTTAAAAAATACGAAGACGCAATTCCACTATTGCGGACCGCGGAGCGGCTGATGCCCATGAATCCGGAGGTCCACCACTCGCTCGGTACAGCGCTGCAACGATCCGGGCACAGCGATGAGGCGCAGAAGGAGTTTGCCATCCACGAGAAACTGAGTTCCGGAGCCGGGACCGCGAAGCCGGAATAGTCGTGCGCGATAAATCTCCGAACTAAATCAATGCTGGGGTTCTTCAACCGTGAGGATCTGATCGGCGCCGACATCATGCAACACCTGTTTGATGCCGCTCGGCCAGCGGATTTCCACGTCTTTGACGAGTCGGTTCTTTCCCAGGCCGAAGTGAACTCGGCTGTCGCTCGACGCGGTGTACCCGACTGCCGTTGTTACCTCGTTCCATTGCGAAGCACCATCTCCGGTGAGAATGTGAATCTGCGCGCCGATGCCCATACGATTGCTCTTTGTTCCTACGAGCTTGAAAAGAACCCAGTGATTGCCGGTTTCAGAGACGTTGCGCAGAATTTCAACCGGCCCGCCCAGAACCGTGACCACCGCGTCAATGCGGCCATCGTTGAAAAGGTCCCCAAACGCAACGCCGCGATGGGCAGCTTCTTTCGTAAAGTCCGGTCCGGCTGACGAGCCAACTTCAGCGAACTTACCGTTTCCCAGATTGCGAAACAGGGAATTCGGCTCAGGATATTTGCGATTGCCGAGTTCGCTAATGTTGTCGAGCACATTGGCGCGAGCGACGAACAGATCTTTCCACCCGTCATTGTCAAAATCAAAAATGCCATTACCCCAGCCGGACATTTCCTTTGTGGCCCGCAGTCCGCTCTCCTGTGTGAGATCGTCGAATTCCCCATTGCCTTGATTAATGAGCAGGGGAAAGGTTTCATGTTCCACGGCCGTGTACCATATGTCGGGACGCCCGTCATTGTTGATATCCCGGAAGTCGGAACCCATCCCCGACAAGGCCACACCATCGGGAGCATAGGCCACTCCGGCCCGCGCGCCGACTTCTTCAAACTTCTTTCCACCCAAATTGTGAAAGAGTAACCCCGGCGTCGTATCGTTCGCGACGAACGCGTCGAGGAACCCATCGCCGTCATAGTCGGCAAACGAAACGCTCATCCCTTTGCCCATGTGCGAGGAGATCCCCGTTTCTTCGGAGACGTCCGTGAATGTGCCATCTCCGTTATTCCGGTACAGAGTATTGTGCAGCGATTCGTAAACCTTAGGATGGCAATAGCCGCGAACGCCGCCCTTCACGTGGCAGAAGGGATCCTTGTTGACTTCCCAAACGCAGTAATTGACCACAAACAAATCCAGTTTGCCGTCATTGTTGTAATCAAACCAGCCCGCGCCGACTGACCACATCTTCTTGCCATTCATCTCGGCGCCAGCGAGGCCGGCCTTGGCGGTTACATCAGTAAACGTGCCATCGCCGTTGTTATGGAAGAGTTGATTGCCGGTTACGTTGGCCAGAAAGATGTCCGGCCGTCCGTCGTTGTCATAGTCCCCGACGGCTACGCCCATGCCGTAGCCTGCCCCAGCGACTCCGGCACGCTCGGTCACATCGGTAAATGTGCCGTCGTGATTATTTCGATACAGACGGTTCCAGTACGCCGGAGATTCTTTCTGCAGCGAAGGTATGGCAGCGCCGTTTACCAAATAGATGTCCAGCCACCCGTCTCCGTCATAATCGAGCAGCGCGACTCCGGCAACCATGGTTTCTATCTGATTTTTGTTCGCAGTCGGAGAGTTCTGAGTTGTGAAGCGCAGACCCGCTTTGGCAGCAATGTCTTCGAATTGAATTGGCTGCGAACTACCCGATGTTTGTGCCGAGGCGTTCGATCTAACCGAAGGAGCAGTCCTCACGACCGTCGAGACCAGAGTGATGGTAAGGATCAGGGGTAGGAAACGCATGTTGAGTGAAAGCGCCGAATCGTTCGTCCGCGGCGATGTTTCGGCAATACGGCGCTTCGAAGATGATATACGCTTTTATGATGTGGATCGATTTGTTCGGGAATTAACGCGAATACGGGCATGTTTCGCGTTAATTCGCAGCAAGAATACAGCCAAACTCGACTGGCTGGAGATACATTGGCCCCAACCCAGCGGCAAGATCGAGCGCATCGCCGAACTCCCGATTGATCGTTACATCACTATTGTCGAGGGCACAGGAAAGTGGAAGTGACCGCGAAGGACGCTTACAACCTCGCATTCGCTTCCTATTCTGCAACGATCATGCTCGTCATCCTTGGGTCCGCCCGCAGGTCACGCCAGGCATCTAGTGGTTTATGGGCAGAATCGATTCCGCCCAACTGCTCGCTAGGCGCGGTTTAAGGAATGAGTCCCCGATCGATTGCGGTTCGGCGGCGCCATTAACTTTGGGCAGAGATTTGGACAACTCGTCTGCTGCCGCCCTGGCTTGACTGATCTGTTCCTTGGTCATCAGCCCCGATAGGCTTTTGATTCTGCGGGCAGCCCGTTCCTCTCCTCCTGATGCTGCGGCCTTGTACCACGTATAAGCCGAGACGTAGTTGAGCGGAACTCCTTTTCCTTGCTCGTAGAGGTAACCTAAGTCCAATTGTGCGCGGGCATACCCTTTCTCAGCCGCCATTTCGACCCAGCGTGCTGCGCTGGAATAGTTCAGGGGTAGACCGGTTCCGGTGAAGTACATCCAGGCAAGATCTTCCTGAGCGGGCGCATACCCAGCCTCGGCTGCTTTGCGAAACCATTCGGCGGCCTGGGCGAAGTTTGGCGCGTTACCCTTTCCCCGAAAATACAATGAGGCCAAGTTGCATTGCGCTGTAACGTCTCCGTTCTCAGCCCCCATCCGATACCAACTCTCGGCTTGGCGAAGATTCTTGCGCACACCGCGGCCGAACTCAAACATCGAGCCGAGATTGTTTTCCGCCGTTGAGTGTCCCTGCCTTGCTGCCGCTGTGTAATAGACAACAGCCTGTTTATAGTCGCGGGGCACGCCTTTGCCGTGTTCATACAGGTATCCGAGCGCAAATTCCGCATCGGGCAAGGCTTGTTCGGCGGCTTGACGAAGGTATTTCGCAGCCTCAGCGTAGTTCTGTGAAACTCCTGTTCCGGTCATGTATGACCAGCCAAGCCGGTATTCGGCCTTCGCATCCCCTTGACGAGCCTTCTCCTCAAGCGAAGGAATGGCCAATTGTTGGAGCTTCTTAGACTCACCGGTGTGCTGTGCGTTTTGTTGGGGGATTGCTCCAGTCGCAAAAATGCAGAACCAAATGACGAACTGAGACGTAACCACAATGCATGCTCGCGATTTCATCAAGCTCTCCTTCGATCCAGCCAACTTTCGCCGCAATTGCCTGGTGCGGCAATGCAACGGCAAACACCGCTTCCACACGCGTGTGTAACGGGGACAAGTCGGTGAGCTAGATGGAGTTGAGCGGCAGGTCACGCGGTAAGAAGTTGCTGGTCAGAAGGGAATCACTAACCTTCGCGACAAAGTCACGTCCAATCAACGGTGAAGAAATGTCCGAGACTCGGTTCGCTGAGGCAATGGTCTGCTTCGATGTGTTTCAGGTTGATCTTCGGTCAGGGGAATTGCACAGGGATGGGCAGCGGGTTAGGTTACAAGAACAGCCTTTCCGTGTTTTGTCTTTACTGATCGAGCGAGCCGGTGACATAGTCACCCGGGAAGAACTGCGTGAAAAACTGTGGCCTGCGGACACATTTGTCGACTTCGATCATGGCCTGAACAGTGCGGTCGCCCGGCTGCGGGAGGCCTTGCGCGATTCCGCGGAAAAGCCCCGCTTCATCGAGACAATCGCCAAGCGTGGCTACCGCTTTATCGGTCAGCTCCAGTCTGCCCTGCCGGCAGTAGCTGTGCCCAGCCTTAGCCCGGGGACTCAGAGCAGCTCTCTTCTCAGAAGTCGTACTCCAGGAAGGATTTGGATGGGCAGCACTTTTTGCCTGGCCATCTTCTCCGTCCTTACACTGTCGGCACTATACCGACCAAGTCCCGATTCACAATTGGAGCGCATGGAAGTGGTGCCCCTGGTCGGTTTGCGGGGCTTCCAGGCCACACCCGCTTTCTCGCCCGACGGCACGTTAGTGGCATTCCGTCAAAGTGACGGCGCGCGGAACACAGGAATCTTTGCGGCGGTGGTAGGAGGGGATAAGACCCTGCAGGTCACCGCTGATCCTGGCGACTGCTGCCCAACCTGGTCTCCCGATGGCCGCCAGCTCGCCTTTATTCGCTACTCCGAGAAAGACGTATCGATTTTTACAATTCCCGCTCTGGGGGGAACGGAACATCGCGTATACCGTGGACCGCCCGTGATGAGAGCGGGGCTCTCCTGGTCACCGAAGGGCGACGTCCTGGTGTTTCCTGAGACCAATCCGACAGATCCGACTCGTTCCGTCATATCGTCGCTGTCGCTGACCGATTCCAGCACCCGAGCGCTTACCTCGCCGCCGGCGGGTTGGCTCGATCACGAGGCGGCATTTTCGCCCGACGGAACTCAAGTGGCTTTTATCCGGTCTACGATAGCGGGCGTCAGTAACGATGTTTACGTGATGCCTGCCGCTGGTGGGCGCCCTCCTAAGCGTCTGACTTTTGACAATCGGCCAATCATGGGTCCTCCAACCTGGACCCCCGACAGCCGCGAAATCATTTTCTCCTCCGATCGAGGTGTAGCCACGGGTTTGTGGAGAGTCTCGGCCAGAGGTTGCATCCCTCAACCCGTCGCTGGCCCAGTGGGCGACGCAAAATGGCCATCGATCCCAGCGAAGGGCAACACACTGGTTTACGAGCAGGGAGAATCCAAGTTCAATGTCTGGCGACTCGACCTGAAGGATGCAAAACACCATGCCGTGGCACCATCCGTCCTGGTCTCGGACAAGGGAGACAAGATGCGCCCCGAGTTGTCTCCCGACGGCAAGAAGATTGCCTTCGAATCCAATCGCCTGGGTTTCTGGGACATTTGGACCTGCGATGTCGGGAGCAACAATTGCGACCAAGTCACCTCTTTACACGGAACCGCAGGGCGTGCCCGATGGTCTCCTGATGGGCGTCATATCTCATTCGAATTTCATCCCCAGGAGCGCAGCGAAATTTACGTTGCCGAAGTCCCAGGAGGACTCCCTCATCTGGTGCAAACCATTGCGGGCGCTGACAATCTCTCCCCAAGCTGGTCCCGTGATGGAAAGTGGCTCTACTTTGCTTCGAAGCGAGGCGCGGAACCTTTCGAGGTTTGGAAAATGCCCGTTCAGGGCGGTGCGCCAACCAGAATTACAAAGAACGGTGGAATCTCGCCGGTCGAGTCTCCAGACGGCCAATTCCTTTATTACAGCAAGTACGAACAAGGTGGCGTTTGGCGAATGCCTTTACAGGGCGGCGAAGAAACGGAAGTCTTGAGCGATGTTGAAGGTGGCAGCTGGCCCGATTGGGAAGTCACTGCAGATGGAATCTACTACCTGAGATACCGAAAATTCCGCGTCGTGACGATCGAGTTCTTCGAGTTTGCAACTGGCAAAACAATTCCCATTTGGACTTTGGAAAAAGAACCGGGTTGGGGACTTAGCGTTTCGCGCGACGCCAAGTCCATTGTCTACATTCAGAGCGAATTCGCAGAATCCAACCTCATGCTGGTAAGGAATTTTCGGTAGTTGTGAGTCGTCGTAGCTCGAATTTCGCTGGCCATCCCGGCCTCCGATTCAGCTACAAGCTTCTTGGCGGAACGTTCTGATTGAGCCGGAAGAAGTTATCGGGATCATACTGCGTTTTGACCGCGACCATGCGATCCCATCGCTCGTGATAAGCCTCGGGCACGCGATCCTGCTCATCGCCGCTCATGAAATTGATGTAAACTCCCGGCTTCATGGCTGGCCGAAGCTTGTCAAAGAGTCCACGGATCCAGGAGATATTGGCTCCATCTGCGGACGCGTCCGACCAGTTCGCAAGCAAGTTCATGATGAAGGGAGCACTGCGATCTCCGAATGCGGTCTCATCGCAAGCGATTCGTGCCGCCGCACCGCCCAGGTACGCAAGCTCAATCTGAGTTTCGGATGATGGAATGGTCGCTACCGCCTCCACCAAAGTATCGATCGTGCGGTCGCTGAGACAAGTGAAATATCCTGACTTGGTGTAATAGCGGCGGCCATGCGGAAACGCAGAGTCCGCCATGGTTTGTAGATTTAGAAACGATACATTTCTAACGCTCACAGAATCCGGATTGCACTTGGAAAGGGCGACCTGCAAATAGGGTCGCGCCGCTTCAGGGTCGCCGGTCCAGATCAAGGAACTACTCGCGACCGGGTGCCGGCGCAGTTCCAGGGGCACTCGCTCTGTATCAGGGGCAAGGCGCAGATCGATGTTCCACTTCAAGTCGTGCGGCGCCTCGGCCATGACCTCTGTCCAGCTTTCCAGCAGGGACCGAATGTCACTTTCGGGAGTCAGACCTTCAGCCAGCACAACCGCCCTGAGCGGATGGAGTCTTACTTCGAATTCGGTTACGACTCCGAAGTTGCCGCCGCCCCCGCGCAAGGCCCAGTACAGATCCTGGTTCTCTTTTGAGTCGGCGCGTACGATCGAACTGTCTGCCGTGACCAGCGTGAATCGTTCAACGTTGTCGCACGACAATCCGAATCGCCGCGTGAGCCATCCGGTTCCTCCGCCCAGGATCAGGCCGGAAGCTCCGGTATGGGAGACAACACCGGAAGGAAAAACTAGTCCTGCTTTTTGCGTTGCGATGTCAATCGATCCCAGCAAACAACCTCCAGCGACTCGGGCCCGGCGCACCTCGGGATGAACCGTGACCTGACGCATCCTCGACAGGTCAATCACCAGGCCATGATCGCAGGTGCTGAATCCTGCGAGGCTATGCCCTCCACAACGGATCGCGGTTGGAATCCCGATGGCGCGGGCGCTTCGGATTGCGCTTTGGATATCGCTTACATCGAGGCAGCGCGCGATCAGCCCTGGCGTCCGAGCGCACATGCCGTTCCAGATTGTTCGGGCGTCGTCGTATCCATTCTCGCCGGGACGCAGCAAATCACCTTTGAATTGCCGTCGAAGTGAAGAGTAGACCTCTTCTCTGGCCTCGAGCATTGCGCGTCCTCTCCTGGGCAAAGTGAACATCAACCACAACACGCAGGATAGTTCACGGAGGAAAAATCCTAAGGCAAGTCCGCGACTCTCGTGTCCTCAGTGGTTCGCGATTTGTCTCCGCTCCGTCGGCTTTGCACGTACAAGAGCGAGATCAGGCCTAAGAAAACACCAAACGCCGGCACCGACCATTGCAATCCGTCAACGAAGAACGTTGTGACCGAAATGGCCAGCAATAAAAAAATGCCCACCAACGTAAACAATGGGTGAGCTCGTAGGCGCATGGGCAAATTCTTTAGCCGCTCGCTGGGAATTGCCTTGCGAAACTGAAGATGTGTGTTTAGGATGACGAGCCAGACGAAGAGCATTCCAGCCACCGCAGTTCCATAGAGCATCAGGAAAGCGTTTTTAGGGGCCAATATGGCGAGGAGAATGGCCGTGATAATGCCCGCAGTGGAAGCCAGCAGGGCGCGATGCGGCACTCCGTTGCGGCTCACCTTGCCTATCCACTCTGGGCCGTAACCTTCGCGGCCCAATGAGAAAAGCATTCGCGTGGAAAGATAAAGATTTGTATTCACGCTCGACAGCGCCGCCGTGAGTACAACGAAGTTCATAATTGCAGCGGCGAAGGGGATATGTGCCGCCGAGAATGCGGTGACAAACGGACTGCCGGACAGTGTGGACGAACTCCTGCTTTCGTTCCAAGGCACCAGCGCCACCATAATCGCGATTGCCAGCACGTAGAACAAAATCAGCCGCCATACAATGCTCCGCATAGCGTGAGGAATGGTGATTTCCGGATGCTCGGCCTCTCCCGCGGTGACGGCGATAATTTCCACTCCCATGTAACTGGTGACAGTGATGGTCAGCGAAAGCCAAACTCCCTTCCAACCGGCCGGCAGGAATCCTCCGTGGTGAGTGAGATTGGCTAAGCCAATCGCGCTTCGAGAACCAATGCCGAAAATCAAAGACAGTCCCACAAGGATGAATGTGACGATGGCGGCCACTTTGATCATGGCAAACCAGTACTCAAATTCACCCAATCGGTTGACTTGCATGGCATTGAGAGCCACCAGGGCCGCTGAAACCAATACCACCCAAATCCATTGCGCAACATTCGGGAACCAGAACGACATGTAAATGCCGGCCGCCGTAACTTCGGCCCCGATCGCAATGATCTGCGCGACTCCATAGGTAGCTCGCACAGAAAAACCCGCCCAGGGATTGAGATACTTTTCCGCGTAAACTCCGAACGCGCCCGCGACTGGGTGGACGACGGCCATCTCCGCCAGCGCATAAGACATGATCAAAGCGATGCCTGCCCCCAGAAGATAGGAAAATATGACGGCGGGCCCGGCTAGACGAATGGTGACACTGCTTCCCAAAAACAAGCCAACCCCAATGGCGCCGCCAATTGCCATCATGGTGAGTTGGCGTTGGCCCAGGCGCCGGTGGAGACCGTCCACTTCTGTCGTGGGACGACTCTTGTCTGCAAGCGCGCTCGCAACCATTGGCCCCGGGAGGTCAGTCATGGCTGCCGACACTGGCACGGTCAAGGACCATGAGATCGATGTTCTTCTTGAGAATGTCAGCCACGGCCTTTACATCGTCCATTGTGTTGTACACATGAAACGATATCCGCAAGCCATCGTGACGATTCGAGGCGACGATGCCGCTCTCGGCGAGCTTGTGCACCAGTAAGCTTGAATCTTTAGATTGCAGAACGACGAGTGGCCCGGCGCTATCCTTGGGCGTTTTTGCACGAATCCCCAGATCCGTAGCGCCGCTCAGGAGCGATTGCGTGAGCTTCCTGATGTGGCTTGCGACATTCTCGATGCCGATTTCCTGCAATCGTTGAAATCCCGGCAAAGCCGCATAAACATTGGGTACCGAAGGGGATCCCGACTCAAATCTTCGCGCCGTGGAAGACAGTTCGAAATGCTGAGGATTGTAGGCGAATGGATTTGCCTGGCCAAACCACCCGGTCACCGTGGGAACCAACGATGAGATGAGTTCCTTGCGTACGTACAGAAAAGCAAGGCCAGGAGGACCGAGCAAATACTTCAAGGTTCCGGTCAGGTAGAAGTCGAGATCCATCGCTTTCACGTCCACCGGGCGAGTTCCGCAATCCTGATAGTCATCGAGCATCACGAGGGCACCGCAGTTGTGGGCGATTTGCGTGATGGTTTTTACGTCGGAGCGGAATCCGTTCTTGAAACAGACGTGCGTGAGCGGAACGATGTTCGTGTTGCGGTCAATCATCCTCTCGTAGTGTGACGTCGGGATGCGGTCCCCTTCAGCCTTAACAAATTGCACCTCAGCCCCGCGAGGACGCTGGCCAAGCCAGACATGACCCATCGTAGGGAACTCGAATTCGCCCATCACCACCTTTTTCCGTTCCTGGAAGTGCAGCGCGCTTGCGACTCCGTTGATGCCCGCCGATACGCTGGTCACGATCGCGACTTCATCCGGATTGGCGTTGATCAATTGCGCAAACGCGTTTCGCCCGGCCTCATGCCGGTTCACCCACGTCTCCCACGGTGAGCCTTGCTCATGCCAACTCGCAACGAAGTCCTCGAGGCCAGCCTGCACGGCGTCAGACAGCGCCCCCTGGGAGCAGCTGTTGAGATAGATTTTGCGTTGGAAGATGCTGAAGCGGGAACGAATCTCCTGGACTTGCTTGTCCGTCAGCATGAGGCTTTCAACTTGGCCAGCGCGCTTTCGAATTTGTGCACTTCTTCGAGCGTATTGTAGTGCACCAGTGACGCTCTGACGGCCCCACTCTCCTTAGGCAGGCCCAACCGTTTCATCAAACGCGGCGCATACATATGTCCATCGCGAACGCCGAAACCTTCTCTCGCGAGTTCATCGGTGACCGACGCCGGGCCCCTGCCGGGCAAATTGAAGCATACCGTTGGCACCCGCTCACCGATTCGCTCCCTGTCCGCTACGCCGTAGATGGTTGCAGCGCAATCGTTCAGCACCCGAAGCATTTCGCGCGAAAGCGATCCTTCGTAGGCTCGAATGCTCGCGAGCGCACGTTGCAGAGCGGCCCGCCGTGACTGCGGTTTGTCAGAGGCATGGCTCATGCTCCTTCCCAGCATTTCCAGGTAACGCACCGCGGCATCCATTCCGGCCACGTTTTCGTAAATAAAAGTGCCCGCTTCAATCTTTCCCGGCGGCTCGTCGGGGATGAAATCCTCGCGGAAAGTCGGAAGCTTTTCAAGCAGTTCGCGCCGTCCCCATAGAAATCCCATGTGCGGAGCGAAAATCTTGTACCCCGAACACACCAGGTAGTCGCAATCAAAAGCCTGCACGTCGATCAGACCGTGGGGCCCGTAGTGCACCGCATCGAGAAAAAGTTCAGCCCCGAACCTGTGCGCCACCCGCGCAGCCGCAGTTACATCAACGATCGAACCTATGGCATTCGAGGCAAGCGTGCATGCCACCAGGCGCGTCGTGGAAGACACCAGAGGAACCAGGTCGTCAACGTGCAGATTCCCGTCTTCTCTCATCTTCCACCAACGGAACTTTGCCCCGCTCCGCTCTAAAGCCAGCCAGGTCGCAACGTTAGCCTCGTGGTCCATTTCGGTGACAACAATCTCGTTCCGCTCGCGGAGTGTCTGTCCGATCGCCAAACTGACCAAGCGAATGAAGGATGTAGCATTCATGCCAAACGCAATTTCGCTTGCATCGCGCGCGTTCACGAGGTCGGCGACACTGTGTCGTGCGCGCAGAATCATTTCATCGACTTCACGGCTCTTGGCGTAGCGTCCCCCGCGCTGCACATTGCACTCGAGCAGATGATGATTCACGGCGTCCAACACCATCTGGGGTACCTGAGCACCGGCCGCGTTGTCGAAGAAGATGAATCCCGGAGTCCGACTTAGCGCAGGAAAGTTGGCGCGAACGGTTTCAACAGGAAAGTTCACTGCTGGAGGGATTTCGGGATCGAGAACGCCTTGGACTCTGATCTCCAATGATTGCTCCTGGCCGAACGGGCAGCGCTCAAGCTATACCCCGCCGCAAATGCTCGTCAAGAAGGCATTTCCCAGCTGTGCAGGATAGAATACAAACCCAAAGCGACATATGCCCGTCTCCCTAACCAGTTCCAAGGTGATCTATGAAGGTTTCAAGGAGTGCGACATTCGTCTGGTCTCGGCGCTGTCCGAAACATGGCTGGTGCATCTCATCCGGATGACGGACGAAGATCCGGAGATGATTCTGGTGCGGCTGGCGAAAGAGGAAGAAGGCGTTGGGGTCTCTGCCGGCGCGCACTTCGCCGGGGTTAAGTCGGCTATGCTGATGCAAAACCACGGTTTGCTTGCGTCGATCAACGGCATCGTTTCTTTTGCGCACCTGTACAAGATTCCTCTCCTGATGCTCGTCAGTTATCGCGGTTCCTTAGGAGAGCGTGACCCGTGGCAAACACAGGGCGGCAATGTCACCGAACCCGTACTGCGAGCGTTGCGCATTCCTTACTTTTTTCTTGATGCGCCGGAAACCGCCAAAAAGCGCATCCGGCAGGCGCAGACGCTCGCTGACAGCAGCATGCAACCGGTGGCGCTTTTGTTGACGCGCGACCTGATGTGGGAGGAGTGATGCTCCGCCTCGATTGTCTTCGATCAATTTATTCCGAACTGGAACGCTGTCTGGTCATCACAATCATGGGTGCAGTCGCGGCTGAGCTTCAATCCCTGGGACACCGAGCCAATTTCTTCTACCTGCAGCACGCGATGGGACTGGCGTCGTCGACCGGTTTGGGATTGGCTCTTTGCCTGCCCGATCAGAAAGTAATCGTCTTCGATGGCGACGGCTCTCTTTTGATGAATCTCGGCGGTCTCAGTACGATGGCACGCTACCGCCCCAAGAACTTGGTTCACGTCGTGTTCGATAATGAAAGCCTGCTCTCAGTGGGCGGCTTCCCAACTGCGACGGGCACCGGGACGGATCTGGACGGGATAGCGCGAGCCGCCGGCATTCCAAGAGTATCTACAGTGCGCGATGTCGAGAGTTTCACAAAGGCTGTGAAGGATGCAATTCATCGCAACGAACTCACAACCATTATTGCGAAAGTCGAAGCGAAAGGTCCCTCCGGCTTTGTCACCGACCTGGCATTGCTTGAAAATCGATTTCAATTCCGCAGGCATATTCAATCGCTCAAGAAAGCCTGAATCCGAAGTTAGTTTGTGCAAGTGTCGCGAACGTCATCATATGAGGAGCACCCATGTCCCTCGTCTTGGCCAAACTGCTTGAAGAGCTAACGGCTGGCCGGCTGCGTGTTGTGGATCTGACCCAGCCGCTTAGTCCGCAAACACCGCTCCTGCCATTGCCGCCGCAGTTTAACAACACGCCTGCATTTAAGATCTGGGAACTGTCACGCTATGACGAGCGCGGTCCAGCGTGGTACTGGAATGGCTTCGAGACGGGCGAGCACACGGGCACGCATTTCGACGCTCCCATCCACTGGATCTCTGGAAAAGACCTTCCTGACAACTCCGTGGACCGTATCCCGCCCAAAAAATTTGTTGGTCCCGCTTGTGTGATCGACGTTAGCCCAGAGGCGGAGAAGAACCCAAACTATCTGCTGACACCAGAGCGCATCCGGCAATGGGAGGAACAATACGGCCGTATCCCGCCGAATGCATGGGTCCTCTTGCGCACCGACTGGTCGAAACGCAGAGACCCCAAGGATTACATTAACCTGATGAAGGATGGACCTCACACACCCGGACTCGCCAAAGAAAGCTCCGCATTGCTTGCTCAGCAGCGCGATGTGTTGGGCGTCGGGGTGGAGACGGTCGGAACCGACGCCGGCCAGGCCGCTAGCTTTGATCCACCCTTCCCGAACCACTACCTCATGCACGGCAGCGGAAAGTTTGGCCTGGCCGGCCTCTCGAACCTTGATCAGCTTCCTCCAACCGGCGCCGTCGTCATCGCCGCACCGCTGAAAATCGTCGGCGGCTCGGGCAGTCCTCTGCGGGTTATAGCCATCACACCCTGAGTAAAAAAGTGGCCCCAGCTTCAGCGACCGCACGAGGAGCAAAACAGACAGCTGAGAACTATCCTTGAACCCAAGCGGTGGAGCAAACACCACCAAAACTCCAGCCGCGAGCGGCGGGATGTGAAAGCCCGGCACGGAAGTGCCGGGTGAGTGGAACAAATATGCGAGTCCCGTCGGGACAACACCCGTTCTCACGCACACTCCAACGCCGCTCTTGTCTTTGGACTATTGATTCCTGCGGAAACTGATCGTCGGCGCTCGCGCATTTGCCAGTCGCCGGGAGCAATCCTGCACACGTATACGAGCAGATAAACAGGTAAGATTAGAGCACCCGCAAAACTGCTAATGTCGCATCATCCGTGTGGCACTCCTTGGAGAAATCGTCCATCGAATTGAAGATCGACCGGACAAGATGTTCCGCAGTCTTCGTCCCTTGCCGGGCCCATGCGGCAGTCGCGTTCAACAGCCCCTGAACTCCCCACTCCCCTCCGGATTCGTTCGCCGCTTCAATGACTCCGTCAGTGTAGGTAATGACCAGATCGCCGGGATCAAGCTGCACACTCCCTTCCTCATAGCTCGAATCAGGAAACATTCCAATGGGTGCCCCGCCCGCCTCGAGCGTATCAATTGAGCCGTTCCGCCGAAGAACAACCGGCGGAGTGTGTCCGGCATTCACGTACCGTAGCGTGCGCGTCGCCATCTCGAAAACGCCGTAGAAAACCGTCGCGTAGCGGTCCGCCAGCGACGAAGCGTATGCCTGGAGATTGACTACCTTTAGCAATGTGGCGAGGTCGTCTCCCGTGAATAACGCCGCCGTCCGAACTGAGGACTGCACGCTGGCGATCATGAGCGCCGCGGCGACGCCTTTGCCGGATGCATCGCCCACTACCAGCGCCAGGCGCTCATCGGCGAGAGGCATGAATTCATAACAATCGCCCCCGAGGGCTCGAACCTGGCGGCAGCGCGCGCTGTAGTCCACCGAGTCGCTAATCCGGCCCAGTCCCTGCATAAACCGCTGCTGGACATCGCAGGCCAGTACCCAGTCCTGGCTAACATCCACTACCATGTCGTCGGTCGCCATGTCCCAACCTCCATTGATATGTCGGTTCTGGGCGAGCGAAATCGACAGGCCAGCCACAATTTTTGCGAAAAAAATATTTTTCAGGCATGTAGAGAACGCTGCGACGGCTCCGACTACCCCATGAAAGCGCAGATTAGCGTCTGGCAAGTACCAGTTCACAAGGGAGAACGATCATGGGCAAAACAACTGAATTATCCCGGCGCCGGTTCATAGGTTCCGCTCTTTCCGCGGCGGCATTGACGGTTTTACCGGCTGGTTCATTGGCAGGCCCTAAGGCGCAGAAAAGAGGGAACGAAATGACCACTTTGACCGCATACCTGTTATTCGATGGCAAATGCCAGCAGGCCATGGAGTTCTACAAATCCTGCTTTGGCGGAGAGCTGACCGCAACCAAGGTTAAGGATTCCCCAGCCAAAGATTTCCTGCCCGCCTTTCAGCACGAGAAAATCGTCAATGCCCGGCTCAGAAACGGCAAGCTGGAGATTTCCGCGTCGGACTGGCTACGGCCTGCCCAGACTCCAGTTCGCGGCAACACCGTTTGCCTTTATTTGAGTGGAGGAACACTCGAGGAACTGAAAACGCTATTTGAGAGACTCTCAGAAGGCGCAGAAGTAACCGACCCCCTGAAGGAGCAGTTTTTCGGCACCTACGGAGCGCTCAACGACAAATTCGGAGTCCGTTGGATGTTTCAATCAGACGAGAAGTCCTAGGGCGAACCGCTTTGCGGGAACCGCACGAGATAGGAGCGTTAGATATGAAGTACATCTTGCTGATGTCCGGAACGAAGGCGGGCGTTGACACGTATCACGCCTGGTCGCAAAAGGATATTGAGGCGCATATGGCAGTCCTCGGGCGCATCAATAACGAACTGACCGAATCCGGAGAGTTTGTGGCCACGCAAGGCTTAGCCGAACCACGCGAAGCGAAGGTTGTGCGCGGCGAGAAAAACGGCATGCCGGTCACCGACGGTATTTTCCCCGAGTCGAAGGAGTTCCTGCTGGGCTATTGGATTGTTGACGTAGCGTCTCCCGAACGCGCTTCCGCCATTGCGGCGCGCATTTCGGCAGCGCCCGGACCCGGAGGAGCGCCTACGAACGTTCCGATCGAAGTCCGGCGGTTCGCAAGTTATGAGCAATCTAGATGACGAAATGCCGATAATGCGAAGCGCATTCCGACAAACCTGCGACAGCGCAGAAAGCAGCCCTAAATGAACTCAAAGGAGAAGAGAAAATGAAATACATCATCATGATGAACACGATGCGAGCCGGCCACGGAGTTCCTGAGTGGGCTCAAAAAGACCTCCAGGCCCATATCGCATTTATGATCGGTCTCAACAAAGAGCTTCGCCAATCGGGCGAGTTTGTCTCCGCCGAAGGTCTGGCTTTTCCCGATCAGGCTAAGCTTGTGCGGGCCGGCAAGAATGGCGTGCCCATCACAGACGGCGTATTTCCCGAGAGCAAGGAATTTCTGGCAGGATACTGGATTGTCGATGTCGACTCGCCGGAGCGCGCTTACGTCATCGCGGCAAGAGTGTCGGCAGCGCCGGGCCACGGTGGAGCACCCATGAACATGCCGATTGAAGTGCGCCCGGTGATGAGCGGCCCGCCGCCGGAGATGCTGTAACGAAAGCTGCAATGACAAAGTCGTGGAACACAACCTCCGAGCATCTGCTGCGCGAACTCGCACCCCAGGTGCTCGGTGCAGTGGCTCGCCGTTTTCGCGACTTCTCCTCCGCTGAGGATGCCGTGCAAGAGGCCATGATAGCGGCTTTCACGCAATGGCCTCATGAGGGTGTTCCCGAGAATCCACGGGGCTGGTTGATCCAGGTCGCGTCCCGGCGCCTCACCGACCAGGCGCGCAGCGAAATTGCCCGTCGCGAAAGGGAAACCATGGTTGCGCAGGATGCGGAGACCATGGTGCTCGCCGACGATAGCGAATCTGATATGGACCCGGATGACACGCTGATTCTGCTCTTCATGTGTTGCCACCCCGCCCTCACTTCGTCGTCGGCGATTGCTCTGACCTTGCGCGCCGTCGGCGGTTTAACCACCGCGGAAATTGCCAACGCATTCCTGGTTCCGGAGGCGACCATGGCGCAGCGGATCAGCCGGGCGAAGCAGAGCATCAAGGCTTCCGGCGTGCCGTTCCGCCTGCCCTCCCCGCCGGAGCGCGCGGAACGCCTGCCTGCAGTTCTCCATGTGCTCTATCTGATCTTCAATGAGGGTTACGCCAGCAGCATCGGGGCACATTTGCAGCGTCTCGATCTGGCCGCCGAGGCGATCCGGTTAACTCGCGGCGCGAAGGCCCTGCTTCCCGACGATGCAGAGATAACGGGCTTGTTGGCCCTCATGTTGCTAACCGACGCTCGCCGTGCGGCACGAACCGGACCTGATGATGAATTGATTCCCCTGGACAAGCAAGAGCGAACCCTGTGGGACCATTCCGAGATCTCGGAAGGCATCGAACTCCTGACCGCCGCGCTATCGAAAGGATCCGTCGGTCTTTATCAGCTGCAGGCGGCGATCGCTGCCGTTCATGACGAAGCCGCGCGCGTGGAAGACACAGATTGGCCGCAGATCCTTGCGTTGTACGAGCTGCTGAAGCGAGTGTCCCCCAGCCCCATGGTCACGCTCAATCATGCAATTGCCGCCGCCATGGTACACGGCCCGTCGAAAGGTCTCGAACTGCTACGGACGCTCGATTACGACAGTCGGCTTGCGGGTCACTATCGTCTCGACGCGGTTCGCGCCCATTTGCTCGAAATGGTTGGCGACTATGAAAGCGCCATCAAACACTACCGGATCGCGGCCGGACGAACAACGAGTATCCCGGAACAGAATTACCTCGTGACCCAAGCAGCTCGGGTCGCGGAGGGAAAGCTGAGCTAGACCTTCGTTGCTGTCCTCCCGACGGCCGCAAACCGAAGGTTCACGAACCGCCAAGCGCAAGTCGGCAGACGTGGACGGCGGCGCAGTCTTAGAATTCTAATTCGGCAATCAACTTCAAGAGTCGAAGAAGTGTTGTGCGTTCTTCCGGAGTCAGTTGTTTTCGGAGCTTATCGTCAGCAGCTATCCTCGCATTGATCAGGCGCTTCCTGTATTTGTGGCCTTTTGGCGTCAACGTAACGTGAATCGCTCTGCCCGATTTCGCTTTCCTCTCCGACACCAGCCCTTCGTGAACCATTGACTTGATGGCTCGGTGCACGACCGTTCGGTCGAAACCGAGAAGTGTAGCGATTTGATTCTGATTGAGCGCGGCACCGCCCCGCAGTGTGGACAGGATGAAGCCACGAGTCGCAGAGCACCGAGTTTTTCGCTCAAGTCTCTTCCCAACGGAAAAATAGGCTGCGGCAACATGGGCAAGGACTGAGTCCCTTAGGATGTCTTGAGGGATATCCTTCTTTGGAACGATGATCATAGGACGGTTACCGTGGCATCGAGAGGCCGCCGCCACTGAGGCGGTTCCGCATAAGCTGGCGATTTCTTCCCGATCGCAATCACCATCACAATTTCATGATACCGGGTTGACAGCCCGAGAAATCTGGAGAGTCTGCGGCCATCGAATCCTTCCATGGGGCACGTGTTGAGCCCCAGCGCTTCGGCGGCAATCATCAGATTCTCACAGGCCAACGATGTACTCTTCGTCGCCCACTTTAACAAGTCCTTTCGAAACACGGGTGGCATCCCCATTGTCTTCCACAAATTCACCAGTCGAAAAATCGCCCACTTGACCGCGCCAAAAATGCCGAACGGTCCGGGCATGAACAGGATCCGGCCGATCTTCGCCGTCCGCTCGTAATCTCGGACTTTGGCGTGACTGAAACCGCTCCTGCGCATCCACTCCACCTGGGCTTGCGAGGTCGCTGCCAGCGACCCGATGTCGGCCACCGCAACCACCA
The DNA here is from genome assembly GCA_963836945.1 of uncultured Acidobacteriota bacterium. Taxonomy (GTDB): domain Bacteria; phylum Acidobacteriota; class Terriglobia; order Terriglobales; family Acidobacteriaceae; genus Sulfotelmatobacter. The sequence goes on along the minus strand of CAWILL010000004.1, from coordinate 180,683 downwards.
GCGCCGACGCCGTTGCCGCAGGCATCTGTCCCAGGCAGAGTTTCGCCGCGGTTGCTTTTCTCTGCGACGATTCCACCCAAAAGAACCGGTATGGTTGCGAATTGAAACTGGAGGGAGCATGGCGGGCTGCATTGAGGATTTGTTCACGCAATAGTTGTGGAATTGCGACCGGCTCAAAGGCCTTAACCGCTCGCCTACGGAAGAGCGCTTCCAGGATTTCGCTCATGAGTACCTCCTATGTTGCTATTACAACATATTAATGTTGCTAGTGCAACATAGAAACGCAATGCCCCGCGATTGGGTCCATACTGCGGTACTCGGAAGACGATTCCGGTCCATAAGTCGGCATCGAGGAGATCATCCCTGGATCGTCCCGGAAGGGCGTTTCTTTATGGCGCCCTAATCCCCGGCCATTCAAACACTGGCCCTCGTTAGGCTCCAAGCACGCCAGTTTGACACCCTTCCGCGACGTTCCTATACTCCACGCTGGTACGGGGTCGTCTGAGGAGGATTCTATGTTGAAGCGTTTTCCAGTGATTCTCTTGATTGCTGCCTCCGCAACTCTCGGGTTTGCCGAAGACAACGGGAAAGTTCATCAACCCACACTCACTCCGCAAAGCAGCGGGACGACGCAGTTGCTGATTGCTGTCAGTCCGGTGAACTCGCGCGTCGTATGGGCTGGTGGAACCGGCGGGACATTCGTGGTTACGACCGACGGAGGTGAGACATGGACAGCCGGGGTCGTGCCCGGGGCCGAGAGCCTGCAATTCCGCGATGTGCAAGGCGTGAGCGATAAGGTCGCTTACTTAATGTCCATTGGAAACAACACTACGGATTTTCGCATTTACAAAACTGAAGACGGTGGCGCCAACTGGTCCGTGCAGTTCACCAATGAAACGGTGAACGCATTCTATGATTGCTTCGCGTTCTGGACTCCCGACCGGGGCATCACGCACAGCGATTCAGTGAACGGAGTGTTTCCCGATATTCGGACAACCGACGGAATGACCTGGCAGTCCATCAGCGCCAATATGCCTCCCGCTTTGCCGGGAGAAGCGTCGTTTTCTTCTAGCGGCACCTGCATCGCAACCCAGGGAGGACGAAACGCCTGGATTACCACCGGCGGCTCCACCATCGCGAGGATCCTGGCTACCCGCGACGGGGGCGACACCTGGATGGCTTATAACACTCCGCTCGTAAGTTCGCCCAGTGCGGGCGGCCTCTCGGTGGCCTTCCGCGACGCCTGGCATGGCATTGTGGGTGGCGGCGACTTGTCCACCAACAGTTCGGCCGATGCGGCAACGTCGAACGATGGCGGCAAGACGTGGACTCTCACCAACAAGCCTCCCGTTCAAGGAACCATTTTCTGCCTGGCCTATGTACGCGGCATTAGCGACCGCGATGCTCGTCACGCTGATAGCGAATTCGACCACGAGCACGGCCGGTCCGTCGTAATTACCGCCGAGGCGGAGCCGAACTTCGACTCGGGACAAGCAGCCTGGACTCCCGATGAAGGACGCACCTGGTTCGAACTGCCCAACGTGAGCGGCTACTGGGCGGTCGCTTTTGCGAATCCACACGCCGGGTGGTTCGTAGGCAACAATGGTCAGATCCTCAAGATCAGCTTCTGACCGAAATTGGGCGCCGGAAGATTTCCATAGATGTACCCGCTTCCATGTGACATCTGACCCGTGTGTCGAATCGGAAATAAGCCCATCATTGTCGGAGCAAAGACGATGCGGTGCTGTATGAATGCGCCACCGATAAGTCCTTTTAAATTAAGATTTTGACCCTAAACCCTCGGGGCTCAAGATTTTGCGCAGCATTTTTGCAGAACCCGCGCCAGGCGGCTAGGGGGGACGGGGTACCCTCCCATGCGCCAGGAATTCCCATTTCGGGATCAATTTTGGAAGGCGCAAAGAAGGCTCTGAATGTTTTTTTTCGTGAATATCCACCGTCCGCGCTTTAGCGCGAAAGCTGCTTCGCGATCGCACAGTACAAATCAATCGCTTCATGAAGTTGCCGTTTCTCGATGTACTCGCCTTCCGTATGCGCGACGTGAATCGATCCCGGACCGATCAGCAGTGGTTCGCCCCAATTCGTCAGCTTCGGAATGTCGGTCGTAAACGCCGCAATCATGGTCGGCAATCCATTGAGCTTGCGAAAACGCAGGAAGGGAAGCTCCAGCGGAAAGGTGACTTCGACCTGATCCCCGGCAGTTGCGACAATTTCCCGGCGCAACTCGTCGGTCGGTCCAACCAGCCTGTACAGCAAATCCGCATGCGCGTAATCCGCAATCACATTCGGAGCGCGTCCGCCTTCGATCAGCCCGATGTTCAGCGTGCAAGGACCCACTTCCGGATCGTTGGGGAGTTTCATCGCTCGCAATCGTCCGAGCGCCGCGAGCAACTTGTCAATTGCAGAGTCTCCCAACTCCGGATACGCCGAATGCGCCATGCGTCCTCGCGCGGTTACCTCGACGCGCAAAGTTCCCTTTGACGCGAGCGCAATCCGGTTCTCCGTGGGTTCGCCGTTGACCAGAAATCGGCAACTTGCCGGCGCGTGATCGTTGGCGATCTTCGCCCCCAGACTGTCGCGCTCTTCTCCCACCACGAACAACAGTCCCACATAGATGCCCTCACCTCGCAGTCGCTGCGCGGCCGCGACTTGCGCGGCGATGATTCCTTTCGCATCGCATGATCCGCGGCCATAAATGCAATTCGCATCCTCCGACGAAGAAATGAATGGAGGAACCGTGTCCATATGCGTGGAAAAGGCAATCTGTGGATTGGGCTGTTCCGCTGAAGTCGCGTATACGTTGAAGCGATCCCCCTCAACCGCGATCTTCCTTGTCTGATACCCGATTCGGCAGAGTTCACCGTAAAGATAATTGCCGACCGCCGCTTCATTGCCGGAGATTGATTCGATGTCGATTAACTGCCGCGTAAACGTGACAGCGTCCATGGTTAGGAGAATAGCAAATCGGACCTCAGATCCCGGACCTCAGCCTCAGCTCTGGTTCGCGATTGATTTCCTGAGGTCCGAGGTCCGAAGTCCGACGCCCCCTTTGTGTAATCTGGAGATGTGACCCCGACGAACCAAACCATTCGCTCCCTCTTCCTCCAAGGCCCCGCTGGACGCCTCGAAGCTCTGCTCAACGCCGGCTCTGAAAACGCGACGCATGCCGCTGTGGTTTGCCATCCGCATCCGCTCTTCGGCGGGACGCTGCACAACAAGGTCGTCTTCCACGCGATGAAAGCCTTGAACAGCTTCGGATTTCCCGTGTTGCGCTTCAACTTCCGCGGCACAGGATTGAGCCAGGGAGAACATGATCACGGCGTCGGAGAGGTCGATGACGTCCACACCGCGCTCGACTGGCTCGATACCGAGTTTCACCTGCCCATCATCTTTGCCGGATTCTCTTTTGGCGCTGCAGTTGGACTGCGCGCTGCCTGCACGGATTCCCGCGTGCGCGCAACCATTGGATTAGGCGTTCCGGTCGCTCCCGTGGCTGCAGATACGGAAGAGCCGCGTGATTACACCTATGAGTTTCTGCAGACGTGCACCAAGCCCAAGCTGTTCGTCAGTGGAGCGCGCGACCAGTTTGGCCCGGGGGCGAAGCTGGAAGCAATGGTGGCCTCGCTGCCGGATCCGAAGAAACTGGTCCTGATCGAGGGAGGAGATCATTTCTTCGAAGGCCGCCTGCGCGAAATGCGGGAAACGATTGAGGCGTGGGTGAAAGAAGCTGTCAGCTCTCAGCCATCAGCTCTCAGTTGAACTCCGGACCTCTGTCATCCTGAGCGCAGCGATTGCTGAGCAAAGCGAAGCAATCACGGAGTCGAAGGATCCCTACCTCAATCACGTAGGTTCGAGAAGTCACTGCATCATCCGAATGGCGCGGTTTGCTGAGAGCTGACAGCTGAAAGCTGATGGCTGTTTATAATCGCTTCGCATGACAGCACCCGCCAGCGAATCGCAGTTCCGTGCCATGCGCGACGCTGCGCGCTCCATTTTCATTGAGGCGCTCTTTCAGGCTTCCATCGCGAAAGGCTTTGAGCGCCACGTGCAGTGCGAACGCGGCATTCTGCGCGTGCGCGAAGATCTCTACGACCTGCACACCTACTCGAAGGTTCTGGTAATTTCGCTGGGGAAAGCTGGACATACGATGGCTGAAGGTCTGGCTGCCCAAGTTGGATCGCTTGCCCAAGGCATCGTCGCGACTCCCGCGCTGCCGAACGCTCAAGTGCACGGTTTCCGCTATTTCCAAGGCGGACATCCGATGCCCAATGCCGAGTCGATTCAGGCCGCAGCAGCAATGTTGCGGGCGCTTGAAGCGCAGCCTGCCTCGGCGTTGGTGATATTTATGCTGAGCGGAGGAGGCTCGTCGATTGTCGAGAAGCCGATCGATGACGAGATTTCGCTCGAGGATCTCATCGCGACCTATCGCGTGCTGGTGCATTCGGGAGCGCCCATCGCAGAAATCAACGCTGTCCGCAAACATTTGTCTGCAGTGAAAGGTGGACGTCTGGCGCAGGCAGCATTTCCAGCGCAGCAGATGTCGATCCTGGTCTCTGACGTTCCGGACAGCACGCCCGACGCGCTGGCTTCTGGCCCGACCATGCCTGATTCGACCAGTGTCGAAGACTGTTATCGCATTGCGGAGAAGTACGACCTGCTGAAACAGTTTCCGCCATCGACACGGGAGCTTTTCGAGCGGCATGCGATCGAGGAAACGCCAAAGTCGGATGATCCGGTGTTTCATAAGTCTCGATGGTGGACCGTTCTTTCCAACCAAAGTGCGATCGAAGCAGCGAGCAGCGCGGCTGAGCGCGCGGGCTTCATCGTGCACGTCGACAACTCCTGCGACGATTGGGATTACGCGAAAGCTGCTGATTTTCTGCTCAACCGAGTACTGGATCTGAGGAAGCAGTTCTCTCCCGTGTGCCTGATTTCAGGAGGCGAGGTAACGGTGAAGGTCGTGAACGGCGGCATGGGCGGAAGAAATCAGCAGTTCGCACTGGCCTGTGCAGAAAAGCTCGCGGGCGAGAACATCACTGTCATTAGTGCCGGAACTGACGGAGTGGACGGAAATAGCCCTGCAGCAGGAGCAATCGCAGATGGGACAACACTGGCGCGTGCGCGCCAAGCAGGGTTCGAGCCACGAACAGCTCTGGAGAAGTTTGACGCCTATCCGCTTTTTCGCATTCTCGGAGACGCGATCGAGGTCGGTCCAACTGGGAACAATTTGCGCGACTTAAGGATCTTGCTGGCCTACTGATTCGGAGATCGCCGCAGGGCTTCGCCCGTTTGGGACAGCCGAGGCGGCTGTCCCTACGTGAGCGGTACGAGAACTATGCGGTCTTTTGCATCTTGGACATTGCGTCGTCCATGCTGCGCTTCATCTCGTCGGCAGACATGTCTTTGACGTGGGTGGCGATCGACCACTTGTGGCCGAAGGGATCTTTGAGCTTGCCATAGCGGTCGCCCCAGAACTGATCCATGACCGGCATTTCAACCTGTGCTCCGGCTTTTACCGCGCGATCGAAAGCGGCATCGACATTCTCGATATAGATGTGCAGGCCCATGGGAGAGCCGCCGACGGACTGCGGAGAGAGCGAGCCGAACTCGGGATATTCGTCGCTCAACATGATCACCGAGTCTCCGATCTTCACCTCAGCATGCATCACTTTTCCGTCGGGTCCCTTGGCAACTCCTCGCTCTTGAGCTCCGAATGCCTGCTTGTAGAACTCGATTGCTCGTTCTGCGTTGCGCACGGTGAGAAATGGAGTCAGCGTGTGATAGCCCTCGGGAATGGGTTTTACGGACATAGAGGCCTCCATAGGAGAGATTTTCCGAGCAGTTTACACCGGGACTTTTAACGGAGTGTCAAAAAGGTAGTCAAAAAGGAAGAAAAACTTTTACCAGCGAGGACACGGAGGTTCGCAGAGGTTAGAAGAACCGGGTTACACCTTCTTCGAGCACGATGACACGGTCTTTGATGCCAGCGGCTTCGGCTTCGTGATCGAGCAGTTGCAGCGGTTCATCGACCGGTTCATGCGACAGGCGGAAGGTGCCGTAGTGCATGGGAACCATCCACCGCGCATTCAGGTCAAGAAAGGCTTTGGTTGCGTCCGCGGGATTCGTGTGGACATTGCGGAATTGTGGCGGGTTATAAGCCCCGATGGGGAGCAGAGCCAGCTCCGGAGCAAGACGCCGTCCGATTTCCGAGAATCCCGAAAAGTATGCAGTATCGCCGGCATGATACACGGAGTGTTTTCCAGACTTCAGAACGAAGCCTCCATAGCCGCGATGGGAATCTTTGAGGATGCGCGCGCCCCAATGCCTCGAAGGGACGTGTGTGACCGAAAGATTGCCGTGACGTGAGCTTTTCCACCAGTCGAGTTCGATAATTTCAGAGAAGCCAAGATCGGAAACGAGGTCAGAAACGTGCGTAGGAATGATGATCGCCGGAGCGATGCCCCGCGTCCGCAGGTTGTTGTTCACGAGCGCGCGCAACGACGGACGATGCAGGTGATCGAAGTGGGCATGCGAAACCAGAACGAGATCGATGGGCGGAAGGTCCGCGACGCGAAGGCCCGGACGGCGAAGCCGCTTCAATACGAACAGCCACCGGGCAAAATTGGGATCGATCACCACGCTCTTTCCTGCAATCTGTACGAAGAAGCTGGCATGACCGATGAAAGTGACGCCCAGTTCTCCGTTGGTGGCGAGGCGCGGTTTGTGAGTCTGCCCCGACCGAGGAGTAACCGCTGAGTGGCGCACCAGACGTCCGAATTGGGTGGCGCGCTTGCGGAGAGCCGGATTGCGAAGCGTTTGCTTGATCATCCTGCTACAGGGCCCGGTTTGAAGCGGATCGTGATGGCTTCCTCATACTAATACTGATCGCAGCGGACAGCCGAGTGCAAACTACGATGCCGCGCTCTTTTTAAGTGCCCAGCTAAATTTTAGATGAATCATGCCGTTAGCAAGCTGCTTTTTACTTTTCTTTACGAGTACGACGGTAATGAGTTGTGCGAACCGAGTACAGGGCCGAACCGCGACAGGAGCCATGTGTTCGGTTTTCCGGGTTCACGGCATGACGTTCAGAAAATCGAGCGCTTTGCTTGACCAAGCTCGAGCAGGTCATATCTAATCCGAAAGCGCCCATCGAGTGCGTCGGAGGAGAGCTCTGCATGCGAGTTGCATTTCTGGGATTAGGAATCATGGGCCAGTCGATGGCCTCGAACCTGGTAAAGGCCGGCCACGAAGTGACAGTATGGAACCGGACTCCGGGAAAACTGGTGGAAGGCGCGGCAGTAGCTCCGACTCCTGCGGCAGCGGCGCAAGGCGCGGAAGTCGTTTGGCTTTGTGTTTCGGACACGGATGCGGTAGAAGAGTCAATTTTTGGGAAAGACGGCGCCGAATCGTCGCTCAGCGAAGGCGCGATCATCGCGGATTCCAGCACGATTTCCCCTTCCGCGACGCTCAGATTCGCCGAGAAAGTGGCGGCGAAAGGCGTTGCATGGGTCGATGCCCCCATGACCGGATCCAAGATCGGAGCGCGAGATGGAACGCTGGTGTTTATTGTCGGCGGAGCGGAAGAACACATCGAACGGTTGAAACCGTTATTCGCTGCCATGGGGAAGAAGATCTTCCGCATGGGCGAAACCGGCAAGGGACAGGCGACCAAACTCGCCATGAATCTGCAGATCGCGATGATCTATGAGGGATTCGCCGAGGCACTGACTTTGGCGACCAAGTTAGGGGTCGATTCGCAGCAGTTGGTGTCGCTCATCGAGGCCACGATGGTGCGGTCCGGAGTTGTAGAATACAAGGCCCCGTTCGTCCTGCAACGCGACTTCACCCCGAACTTCCCGCTGCGGTTGATGCACAAGGATATACTCCTGACTCTGGAGGCAGCGAAAGAGGCTCGCGTGAAACTGCCCGGTCTGCAAACCGTGGAAGAGATTTACGAATTGGCCACAGAAGACGGCAACAAAGACCTTGATTATGCGGCGACCCTTACGTTGCTGGAGAAGTGGGCCGGCGTGCAGGTGAAAGGCAAAGCGGCGTAAGCTTCGGACTTGGCCGCCCACTCTGAGGATCCAGCACCGTTCGGCACCTCCACTCACTTATCGTTACCCTGGTAATCCCTGCAATCTCCCTATTACACAAGTATTACAGTTACCCCCTCCGACCTGCTGATAGCTTGATCTCAGGTGTCTTCAACGTCGAAGACAACGGGAAATGGGGATTCTCCTTGGATATGGATCTACAAGATCTCGAAAAACCTCAAGCGGCAAAACACGAAATTAACTGGATCACGGCTGTCTCTATGGCTCTGTTTCACGTCGGGGCTGTGGCAGCGCTTTTCTTTTTCACGTGGAAGGCATTTTTCGTCGCGATCGTTATGTGGTGGATTTCCGGCAGCCTGGGTATCGGAATGAGCTATCATCGGCTGCTCACGCATCGCGGCTACAAGACCCCCAAGTGGGTCGAATACTTTCTGACGGTTTGCGCAACGCTGGCGCTGGAGGGCGGTCCGATTTTCTGGGTGGCGACGCACCGTATCCATCATCAATTTTCAGATCACGACGGCGATCCGCATTCGCCGGTCGACGGCAAGTGGTGGGCGCACATGGGATGGATTCTCATGGGCAAGTCGATGCACCATGACACGACCACGCTGGCGCGCTACGTCCCCGATCTTGCCAAAGATAAGTTTCACGTCTGGATCACCAAATATCACTATGTTCCGCAGATTGTGGTCGGCATTGCATTGTTCGCCATCGGAGGCCTGCCCTGGCTGCTGTGGGGAAGCTTCCTGCGCACCGTAGTTGGATTGCACGCGACCTGGCTGGTGAATTCGGCCACCCATTCCTGGGGAACGCGGCGGTTTGCAACCCGCGATCTTTCCACCAATAGCTGGTGGGTGGCACTGCTGACCTTCGGCGAGGGCTGGCATAACAATCATCACGCGCATCCGACGTCGGCGGCGCACGGCTTCACCTGGTATGAGATCGACACGAACTGGTACGGGATCTGGACGCTGCAGAAACTCGGCCTGGCGTGGGATATCAAGCGAGTGAAGCTCGAGGAGATCGAACAGGGAATGGTAGCTTCGCCGAACGGGCGATTAATTACGCCGGGCGCGGCAGCGGAGTCGTGGGCAGCGGGAGATTAAGCTAAGAGGATTTCTTCATTAAAAAGCCCCGGCTTTGCGCTGTGGCTTTTTTCTTCACAGATCCACACGACCAACGGGGACTGAAGTGTGTGCGTGAGAACGGGTGTCGTCCCAACGGGACTTGCACCTTTTTCCCCTTTACCCAGGACTTACGTCCTGGGCTAAATTGTTTCGCCGCTCTGCGGCTGGATTGAGATGGATTTCGGTCCACAGTTCTCCGAGAAATCCAGTTCTCACGCAGTCTCTGAAGCCCGCTCTGGGGCTAGCCCTTTTTGGCGGCCCTGAAGGGCCGGTCTTCCACGTTCATGCGGCCCGTCCACAAGACAACGTGGACCTTTCAAACGCGGACGATCATCACTTCGGTGGCTTTGATCAGGGCGGCGACGGTTTGACCCTTTTTCAGCCGCATTTCGCGCACGGCGCCGGACGTGATCAAGGAAGTGATCAGCTGCCCTCCCACAGATAACGTAACCTGGGCCACCAGTCCGCTGACGCGAACGTCCACGATACGGCCGACGAGCTGATTGCGTCCGCTGATGCGTTGATAGGTGGCGCGGCGTTCTTCCTCATTGTGGCCGCGAGTCCGGTGCAGCAGGCGGTCGACTTCAGCTTGCGGAATTCGGTAATGGCCTCCGGGCGTCTTCACGGCGCGCAGCTTGCGGTGATAGATCCACTGCTTGATGGTCGGATAACTGATTTGCAGTTGAACGGCGGCGTCGCGCGGACGGACCATCGCTTCGTCCATCCGGCGAGTCTTCTTGTCTTTCATAGATTCAACCTTCGGTTTCCCTCAGAAGGGAAAGCGAATCGAGAGCACCTTCGCATGATTGTACTGGTGAAAGTGTGTGACAGCGATTTGCTCGCCTGCTCCGACGCTCATTCCCAGGCGCCTCCACAGGTGAAAGCGGCCAGCCACCAGGCCGGGTGACATAAATACTTGTTTCTGTCCGACCAGCTTTGCACTTCCATTCGGCCACAGGGTTACGTTGGCCTCAAGCTCCGGCCACAATTTGCGAAGCACCCGGTATTGAAATGCGGTGTTGTAGGCGACTGGAGTTCCGGTGGTTTGGCGGCCGCCGGTCGGGATGGTCCAGCCCAGTGTGCTCTGAAAGTCGAAATTGCGGTATCCCCTTGCCAAAGGCGATGGTCGGCGCAATGGAGCCGTACTTGGTGGCGAAGCGGCCAGCAGGAATGCTGCCCCCGAGGAACGCCGTGACGATGTAGTTGCTGTGCTGCTCGTTACTGGCGAGCAGACGATATTTCAGCAGGAGCGGGATATTGCCGCCGCCCGCCGGTCCCTCGGCGGGAACTTGATAGGGGGGCACGCCAAGGATGATCTCGGTATGCTCGGTTGGAATCAGTTCGAGTCCCTTGCCGCTCCCGTAGTTCAAGCTCTCGCCGCCTGTGGCTGGAGTCCATGTAATGTCAGAGCGGAACTCCTCTTCGAGGCGAGGGGTAGTTGTGAACAGAGGGGTGATCCAATGGGGTTGCTGGGCTTGGGTTTTGTCGACCCGGTTGAACCAGTTCGCGAAGTAGCCGCCGCTGTCCCAGTTCTGGGCAACAGCCGGACATACGACGCGAAGCGCGAGAATCCAGGCGTAGATGGCAGAGGCTTTCAAAACCGGATTCTCCTGAGAGGAATTCGGTGACTCTGGATCAAATGCAATAGACGAATTATAGTTACAAATATATACGATTTTATATGATTAGTGAAATCTGGCAAGCACGGGGCATCGCCGCTCACAGGATGCGCACCAGCGCGGTAGAATCACTCCCAAAGATCATGCGCATCTCGAGCCGCCGCGGAACTATCGTCTTCTTCATCATCCTGGGCATCGGCCTGGTCGCGCTGGCGGTCGCGCTCAACGTCGGGTGGATCATCCTCAATTGGCGCGAAGGTGTGCTGCTGGTTTTCGGGATCATCTTTTTCGCGCTGCTCATCGCCGGGATGGTGGTCAACACCATCTTTCTGGTTCGCGAGGTACGGCGCAGTGAACAGCACGACAGCTTTATCAATGCGGTGACCCACGAACTGAAAACGCCGGTGGCGTCCATCCGGCTGCACTTGGAAACCTTGCAACGGCGCGAACTGCCTGAGGCCCGCAAGCAGGAGTTCTACAGCCTGATGCTCAAAGATGCCGACCGGCTGACCGAAACAGTCGAGCAGGTGCTTAGGGCGGGCCGGGCCGGCGTCAAGAGGGCTGGGCGAGAAAAGACGGATGTGAATTTCAGCCAGTTGGTCTGCGAGTGCATGGAGGCGACTCGAACACGCTTCCACCTCCAGCCGGAGTCTCTGCGTTACGAAGAAGCTCCGATCAACGGCAAGGGAGTGCATGTGCGAGGCAGCCAGGAGGACTTGCGCACCGCTGTCTCCAATATCTTGGACAATGCGGTCAAATACTCCGGCGACCATGTGGATGTGCAAGTGCGACTGGAGGCATCGGATGGTAAGCGAGTGGTGCTCAAGGTCCGGGACCAGGGAATCGGGATTCATCCGGACGATTTGAAGCGGATCTTCCGGCGGTTTTACCGCATCACGCCCCGATCGCTGGCTCAGGTGAAGGGAACGGGTTTGGGGCTGTTTATCGTGAAGTCGATTGCGAAGAAACACGGCGGTGCGGTGTATGCCTTGAGCGAAGGAGAAGGGAAGGGAACAACTTTGGTGATCGAACTACCAAAATTGCCGTCACCGCCGGCAGGAGCGCGAGAATGAGCCGAGTGCTGGTGGTCGAGGATGAACTACATCTGGCCGAAGGGTTGCGCTTCAATCTGGAGGCAGAAGGGTACGTGGCTGAAGTCGTGGGAGATGGAGAAGGCGCAACGGACAAGCTTGTGCAGAAGAAGGAGCCATTCGACGTAGTCGTGCTCGACATCATGCTGCCGGGGAAAGATGGCTTCGCCGTCGTGTCGGAGCTGCGGGCGGCGCGGAACTATGTGCCAGTGCTGATGTTGACCGCGCGCGGGCGGCCGGAGGACGTACTCAAAGGCTTCGCCTCGGGGGCGGACGATTATCTGGCCAAGCCGTTCGATCTTTCGATTCTGCTGGCGCGGCTGCAGGGCCTGCTGCGGCGAACCCAGTGGATGCAAGGAGGGAACTCCAACTCGGCTGCGGCTCCGCAGAACAACAAAGGTGATATCGGTGACTTCGGACGATTCTCTTTTGCGGGGAAGACGATCGACTTTGGGGCGCTCGAATTGCGGTCGGGTGGCAACACGATTCATCTAACGTTGATGGAGTCAGAGCTGCTTCGGCACATGGTGCAGAACGATGGGAAGATTGTCTCGCGCAAGCAGATTCTGGAAGAGGTGTGGGGACTGCACGAGGATACTGATACGCGGGCGATCGATAATTTTGTGGTGCGCTTACGCCGCTACATTGAGGACGATCCGGGAAACCCGAAGCATTTGCAGACGGTGCGGGGTGTAGGGTACCGGTTTGTGGCGGAGCCCGGCAAGTGAGAGCGACTTGTCCATTTCATTTCCGGGACACTCCTTAGAACAAATCTTTCACGCTCCTCAAAAAAGTCAAAATCCCCACCCTGTCTCGCCAAAAGCGGCGGGACAAGGATGGGGCACCGATTTCAGTCTGACGCAAAGTCGGTCAGAGCGTTATGCCCGGCACAGTTCCGCCAACAGCGTTTCCCTGCGCTCGATAGCGACCCTGTCCAAGCGGCGGAGGATCACGACATACCCGGGGATCGAGATCGCGGCGAGCATAAGAAACAGTAATGCAGCGATCCAGAGATCGTTGTAATAGTGTGCAACTGCAAATATCGCGGTGCCCAGGCCCACGATCACGATCTGCATGCCGAAGCTCGCGAGAACGGTAGTTTGCGAGACATTCTGTCGTCCGAACGTAGAGAAGTCACGCTTCTTCGGCGAGTACAACGAGAGCAGATTTCCGGCAGCGAAATTCAGGGGAGCGGCGAAGAGTAGACCGGCGAGCGTTGCCACCGTTACTGCGATGTGCGGGGCTCCGTAGAGGTAGGTGACGGCGATCCAGGCGAACGCTGCGTTGAACAGCAGCACGCCGGCATGGGTCAGGTTTTTTCCCAGAAGGATATGGCGGAATTGAATCGGAGATGCGTAGAAGAACTGCATCCCTCCGCCATCGCCCCCAAAGCTGTTGTACACCAGATTCGTGAGCACAAGCAGGGCGTAGGCCGCCGCGCCAGGGAACGCCATATCCGGCGTGCGCGCAAAAGAGTTTGAGTGTCGCAAAGCATTCATCGCGCCAAAGCGAAAGATCAGCAGCATGAAGATGGGCATGATCAGGGTGAGCAGCATGGGCCCGCTGCGCCCCAGATAGCGCATCTCTTTTTCGAATACAGCGGTCACGGACTGCGAGAACCCCGGAAGGTACCAGCCCAACTGCAAGGGATGCACTTGTTTCACCCGCGGACGAGCCGCAGTTTCGTTAAGGTTCTCGCCACGGAACTGAGCACGGATGCGGACGTGAAGAAGGAATCCGACAAACAGCGTCAGCATTGCCAGCAAGAGAAGCGATGCGAGCCCGGCAACAAGGTGACCCTGCGAGGTCTGCGCAATCGCACCGGTTGCAAGGCCAGGAGGTAATACCGCTTGCACCTGGGCGGCAATCTGGAGGTCGCGACGGAGGTCGGGATGAGTTCCTTTGCTGAGGCGCTCAGCGATGGGGCCGATGAGCTGAAAACTCAGCATGAAGAGAATGCAGAGCACGCCAAAAATCTCCCGCGTGCGGCGCTGTGCCAACCAGCGCTCGAGCCAGGCAAAGACCATTTGCATCAACACCAGGTTGAACAGGGCAAACGCCGCCAGGACCAACAGCGTCCAGGGAAAGAGGCTAGGGCGGGCACCGGTGACACCGATGAGTACGCCCAGCAAACCGACTGATCCCAACGCGCTGGCCGGATCGAAGTAGCCGTACGCGAGGCGCACAAGGAGATACGTGCGATAGGTGAGCGGGAAGCGGAGCAGTTCGGACGAATCTGGATTGTTCGTGAAAGCTGTCGCCATCACCGGAAAGAACTGCCAGAAGAGAAAGACGGCCCAGAGCGGAATGGCGAGGAATTCAGGTCGGCCGTCGGACACAAAGAACCACGACATGCCGATCGCGAAAGCGAAAGCGCCGAAGCCTCCGATAGCGAAAATGGAGGTAATGATGATGCGCGAGGCCAATTCCATCTTGCCGCGGCGGGTGCGCAGTCCGTTGACGAACATACGCCAGCGGAGCTCAGCGACGGCCCTAAGTTGGGAGCGCACGGCAGCAGATGTCATCTCGAGTTCCATTCTTGCACAAGGGCGCAAACCAGGCACCGGCTCGGAAGGCATAGAAGGGCTTCGGCCTTGCGTTATGCAACTTCGACGGACCCGAAGCCACGCGACAGAAGTGATCACCGTCACTCATGAGAGTGGCGGTGCTCACGTGCAATCGGGAAATGCCGACAGACACTATAGGTTGGTTTCCAGAGGTTGATGCAACATGAGGCAGTCAGAAGATGCTCCGTTGTGGGACAGCGTCACCCAACGGTTTGTGAATGTCCTAGATTTCGCATTCGGTTGTCATCATCGAAAACTGAGCCGTGTATTCACGATCGACAATCACAGCTATCGAGTGTGTTGTGAGTGCGGTGCCACCTTCAACTATTCGCTCGAGACAATGTCTGTTGGGCATCGCCGGAGGCTTCTGTCGGCTTCGCACCAGCTGTAGTCCCGGGCTCCGAAGGCTCCCCTGCGGCGGGCCCCGTGGGGGATCCAGGCAATTGACTTGCCACGTTCTCTAACTAAGCCAGGAAAGTTCCTGATCGGCGGGGCGGCCTCCTCCTACAATGCGGAGGAAAATCTCTTCCAGCGTCAGCTTCTCTCCTGAAGGCTGAACTCCATTGTCAGATCCGGCGGGCGTTTGCGCTTCGACTCCAGCGCGTAATTCCTCGAGCGATCCCTGGGCAACGAGCCGTCCCTGATGAATGATGGCAACGTGACTGCACAGCCGCTCTACGATTTCCAGCACATGGGAAGTGAGGAAAATGGTGGCGCCGCGGGCAATCATGCGCTGCAACATTGCCTTCAGTGTGCCGGCGGCAATGGCATCGACGCCTTCGAAAGGCTCGTCCAGGAAGAGAATTTTCGGCCCATGAATCACAGCAGCCGCCATAGCAAGCTTCTTCTGCATGCCATGGGAGTAATCGGTCACAAGTTTTTTGGGCTGATCTGCGAGTTGCATGAAGTCGAGCAATTCGGCGGCACGCTTGGCGGCAGTTTCGCGATCTAGCCCGTACATTCTTCCAGCGAAGCTCAGAAACTCAGCACCCGTCAAACGGCCGAACAAAGCCATACCCTCGGGAACGACGCCGATCTGGCGTTTCACTTCCGCCGGATGAGTATTGAGATCGAGTCCCAGGATTTCGATTTGTCCGGAACTTGGGGCGAGCAGTCCGGTCAGCATCTTGATGGTCGTGGACTTGCCCGCGCCATTAGGTCCGAGGAAGCCGAAGAACTGTCCGGGGGCGACGCGGAGATTCACGCCGTCAACGGCGACGAGGTCTCCGAAGCGGCGTGTCAGGGTTTGGGTAGAGATGCTGGGTGCGAGATCCATCGGACATCCGAATCTAGCACAGGAACGGCGTTGGGCGTCAGACCTCAGACCTCAGACCCCGGGCTCCGTCTTCAGGCTCTCGCCAAATTCGCACCCTTGGATCCTAGTTGACGCCTGATGCCTTATTTCTTCTCCGGTGGCTTTTTCTGCGCGTCTTCGGTCCAGGGTGGAACGATCCCGGCAAAGCGCGCGTACGCGATGGATTGCCCGAGATGCTCGGCGGCGTGGCGGACGATGAAAAGCAAAATGCCGCGCTCTGTATTCTTGCCGCCGAACCAATCCATGCTTTTCTCCAGATCCGCGTCGGGCATCGCTTTGATCGCCTGCTTGGCGTGAGCAAAGGAATCTTTCAGAGTGGCGACGACTTTGGCTTTGTCCGAAGTGGACTTCTCAAGGCTCTTGATATCGAGACCTGTCGGCGGCGGCGTGCCAACGAGTTTGTACAAGTTGTAGTTCGCCGCGCTGATGTGCAGGAACACCTCTGCAAATGAGCGGGTGTCAGGGGATGGCCGCCAGGCGTATTTATCCGGGGGTATCGCTTCCGCGAGGCGAGTCAGTTTGTCCTCCTGAACCATGACCTCGGCCATCACCTCCGAGCGATAACCGGTGACACCGGGAGTGCCTTCTTTGTAAGGATTCACCTGAGCGGCAACTTGCAGCGAGCCGAATGCGAATACAAATACAGCAAACGCCGACAGAGCACGTGTCATGGATAAAGCCTCCTTTTGGATGGCAACCAGTGTAGCGACTCGGCGGAGTCTGTCTAGAACGAAATCAACCTAGCACGATAAACGGGCGAGATCAGCGGAAGCGCGTCGTACGCCACAGGGCGACTCCGCAGGCCGACATCAGCGTGAACATCACGACACTCAGTGCCGCAGCCCAGCCAAAGCTTACGTCCACCTGCGGAGGCTTGGAGATGATGGCGAGTGCGGCGAAGAGCGCCGTCGTGACGAGGATCAGCAGCCAGTCGAGGACGCTCCTGCCCTCCGAAGAGGACTCATAGGCCCGGCCCTCCATGCCGGCGCGGACGTATTCATCCTCGACGCCGTATCGGTCGCCTTCGCGCTGAGCGGCGTCCTTCCAGGAGGAGTGCTCGCTCTCGGTGGCCGATGAGAGCGCGATCGCCACCGCGCCGAGCGCCATCAGGATCGATCCACCTACGACCTGTTCGTAGGTGAGGCGGGCAGCCCCTCGCAATTCGTGAAACACAAGCACGCCCCACAAGAGTCCCCACAGCTGATTGGTGTTTGATAGGGGAATGCCGCGGCTGATGCCGACATATTTTGTGGCGTATTGCTGGAAGAGATCTCCGATGACCCACACGAAGCCGCCGAGCATTAGCCAGAAGAGAACAGCGCGAGCGGTGCTGAGTTCATGCCAGAGCGGGGCTGCTCCGCGATAGCTGATCGCCAGGATCAGCATGGTGATCAGTTCACCCACGGTGAAGAATGTGATGAAGGAGAGCGGGTTCATGCCGGTGAGATACGCCTTGCGATAAGGGATGTACATCGTGCCCCAGAGAATTCCCGCGCCTAAAGCAGCGGCAATTCCGAGCGTCGCTTTGCCGGGTGCGGCTTCGTGCGACGATGCTACGGCGAGCAATGTGGCTCCAGCGAACATGCAGAGGGCGCCGCCGATCACTCCCAACCAGCGCTTCCATCCTGCGGCGTGGAGTTCTTTGAAGAGAAGAAATCCCCAGAAGATACCGAGCAGGCTGTTCGTGTTCCACAACGGGAAGGCGATGGTCAGCCCAACGTTGCGGATGGCGTAGATCGTCAGCGTATTGGCGACCGCCCACATGCATCCGGCGAGGATGGCCCATACGACGAGATGCGGGGCCTGACCGACATCGGCCCGTATGTGCGATGTGCCGCGAACCAGGGCGGGGACGCTCCAACGGGCGAGGAAGACACCGCAGACCATCACGAGCGAGACAGTGATGGGAGAGATCTCAGGGTTGACGAGTTTGATCGGCGCTTCCGCGCCGCCAAGCCATGCTCCAGCTGCGAAACCGCAGAACATACCCAGTGCCTGGAGAGTCCGCAGGCGTGCGGTGTTCACCGACGTTGTCGTTCGCAAACTAATTGGGGCTGAGTTCAACGCAGCTTATCCAGAAGGAAGACTCCACCTAACAGTACGCTCAGAAGAATCCAGAAATGAATGTCAGTTGCGATCGCGCGATACAGATTGCGGGGAATAGCGTTGTTTGGGTTCGCCAATATTGCGGCCTCGGTATGAAGTTCTGAATCGAGTGCCATGTTAGGGATGACGAGGTTAAGAGTCAACGGCCATGCGGGGTAGTGTATAGACGCGGCAAAAGTGCTACACCCGCCCTCCCCCCACCACAGAATCCGGGTTTGACCTGGCCAGGGCCCGCCCGCGCGCGAGGGCTCGTGCGTGTGCGCGTGGCGTGCGTTCGTGCGCTGGGTGCGCTGGGATCGCGTGAGGAGGGGGGATACTCGAACGACTCTCCAGTAAAAACGGAAAGATATGGACTTAATCGAAAGAAATCGAAATTTGAGTGTTAACGCCTGGTTTCGACAGCCGATAGCGGCCCTCGCCCGAAAAGGCCGGGACACCCCGCCCCGCTATCCCGTTTCGGGACCTGGGCTACGGCGTCGATTCGGGCCGGCCCTTGCTGAGGCGCTCTGCACTCTGCAAAAACTGTGCAATAATTCCGGTGCACTAAATTCCCCGATCCAAACAGAACAGTTTTTTGAAGTCTGCGCGCGATGTAGCGTGTGGCTGTCAACGACGATGGCCTTGCAGCGCAGCAAAGAGGGTACCCATGCGCATCCTTACTCTTGTTCCTGCGGTCGCTCTTACCTTTTGCTCACTAGCAGGCCCACTTGGCACATCGTCTTCGGTCACTGAGTTGGATAGGCGCGATTTTTCCAGGGCTTCTAAACCGATCATGAACAATCTTCCAACAGTAGACGGTGGAACCTCGACGGCCCGCCAGGGTCAGTCCGACTCAACTCCTGCGCGGCGGAAGGCCGGCGACACCAAGGTCAATCCGCTAGACGGCCTCACTTACATCTGGATGCCCGCCGGGACCTTCACCATGGGATGCGCGCCGGACGACAACCAGTGCTTCGGCGACGAAAGTCCTGCCCATCAGGCGACACTTACCCAGGGATTCTGGCTCGGCGAGACGCCGGTGACACAGCTCGCGTACAAACGCGTGGAAAAAACCAACCCCAGTCGCTTTCAGCACCCTTCAGATTTGCCCTACGGCTACGAGCTCATGCAAAACCTCCCCAAAACCGATCCGAGCCAGTTCCATCCCGAGCAGCTCCCAGTCGATAGCGTCACCTGGAATGATGCTCAAGCCTACTGCCATCAAGTCGGGATGCGCCTGCCTACGGAGGCGGAGTGGGAGTACGCAGCGCTGCTGGGGCACTCCGTACCTTTCAAACCGCCAGTCAATGCGCAGGGGTTTCTCGTTACTTACCAAGTCAGGACTTATGAGGCGCGCTCTAAGCCGCCCAATACGCTCGGACTTTATTGGATGCTGGGCAACGTCTTTCAGTGGGTGGCAGACCGCTACGGCCTCTACTCGCCAGGGGCCGCTACCGATCCGCAAGGTCCCGCGAGCGGTGAAGACCGGGTCCTTCGCGGCGGCGGCGCATGGGAACTCCCTTTTGATATTCGCATTTCCAGCCGTGTTGCTTTCCCACCCAGTATCGCCAACGACCATGTCGGCTTCCGCTGCGGCGGTAACCTGATCCCCGACGATCATCCTGTCTTTTAAGCTGGCCTACACTGAGGGAGACACCGAACCTATGGCCCCATCACGAAAACCGTCAACTGCGCCCTTGCTATTGCCTTCCCGCCGCGAGGCCATCCGAACCGGCCTGATGGCCGCGGCGGCCTTCCTCGGTCTGGAGTGTCCTGACAGCACGTTCGGACAGAGGATTCCCAAGCCACTGCAAGACCCCACCAAGCTGCTCATCAATACGATGGGCACCTCGCTGCTGGGCAAAAACGTCGGGCCCCTGCTCAGCGGCCAGCTCATCGATCTTCTCGGCATCGGAACCAGGAGCCTGGATTTTGAAGCCTACTTCAACGCCATCGAAGATAAGCTCGACAATATCGACATCAAGCTCGATCAGATTGGAGCTCAACTCGAATCTCTCCATGTCGATTTTGAAAGCTTGACCTCAGACGTCTTGAGCGTTGGCACCGCGGTCACTTCCCTCGGCGTTGAAAGTGTTCTTAACAAGTTCGCCGACAACGCGAACAAAGTGGATGGATCCTTTCAGCTCTACCTGGCCTCCCTTAAGGGCCTCGGGTCGGAAGCCGATTCCGACCGCCAAAATGCGGCGCATCAGTTGTTCGAGATCTTTGACACCATCAACACGAAGAACATCAGCGTCGCCTTGAAGAATGTCCAGGACCAGTTTTCGCCACGGCTCACCGAAGTCACAGGACTGCTGGAGTATCAGTTGCAAATGCTCGAAGCTAAACTGAGGGAGTATGCGTCCGGCCAGAATAACTTCAAGCTGCTTCCGGCTCGCGCCGTTGATTATTCGGGATGGAATTATCACGATGTCTCCAACAACGACGGCCTTTGGGGATACGGAAAATTGGTCACAGGTTCACAACAAAAGGCGATGGCTTTCCTGAACGAGAAAGTTGCCGAGGCCATGACCGCCTTTGTAAAGGTGCAGTTGCAGGGCATGCTCATGCTGAGCTCGGCATGGGGCGGAACCATCAACGCCGATCAGTTGACCGCCCACACGGAACGCAACCGGAGTATATTTGCCCAGTTTGACCAATTCCCTAAAAATGCCGCGAAAAGAGTGGACGACGCCGTTGGCAACAACCTGAAAGAGTTCGGCAAGCATCTCGGGCCGCCCATGACCCACGACGCCGAGTCCATGTGGACGATGGCTTCAGCGCTGGGCGGCGTGGATTCTCATTTCGAGGGGCACGGAAGTCAGCTAACGGGTGGTATAAATCAGGGTTATCAATTGACCGACGAGTACATCATGTGGGGAAGATTTCAGGTGAAGATGCCCAAGTATGCCCTGCTTGCCCCTCCTCACACTGTCATGCCGGAAGCTGATACCGAAATGTTGCTCCTGGTGGAACGGCCATGGGAGTATGAGAATTGTCGGGCGGTCGCCATCAACTACGCCGCAACCAACAAGGAACGCCTTCTACCTGGTTATAAACACCTATATCTCGGACAAATGAACGTCCCCCGACTTCAGGAGGCGGCGTTGACGAACCTCAACTTCTTACACAGCCTCGTTTAAGCAGTCGGCGTTCGAAACGAAAACGTCTATGTGGGAATCCTAGCCTTCATTTTTTGATCGGTCGGATTCCAGATCTCCACCGCTTTGAATTTTGACAGCTAATGCGCTGCCACAGCCGCGATGGCTCGACACCGCTTGTTTTGAACCCCGGTGAATCAGAACCGAAGGAAGTTTGCGTTCGTCTCGCATACCTCTCGAAGAAGTTAGCTCCGAGGACAAGTGAACTGGCGTAATATCTCCATTACGCTCATCAACCCGGTTCCAGGGTGCCGTGACCAACTCTCCCGCGCGGTGAAGTTTGAGGCAACTCCAGGGCAAGCCGAATCAGCGCATACCTTTACGCCCTTACGCTCGTAACTTGTCCTCGTACCCCAAAACTACAACACTGTCAGAAATGCGCGAATGAACACTCGGACTTTTTTGCATGAGATCCAAATGTTTACTCGCTTCCGTGATCCTTCTGACCGCGCTGTGCCAAGCACAAAAGACGGATCGTGTCATGGTCAAAAGTGTGAAGTACAACGGGGCCAAAAGCATAACGATTGACATAGGTCCTGCTTTTTTCAATTCACTCAGTGGGGAGTGGGAAGTGGGAAATCACGGGGAACTCCTTGGCTGTAATCGTGAAGAACCTACGTGCTACGGTGCATCGGTCGGAGACCACGGTTTCCTGGTCGAAGGACCGCACGTCTACGAAGGCCCAAACGTCACAATTCGCTGGAAAGAAGCAGGAGTGACAGCCACATATGCTTTGCATGAGGAGTACTGAAAGAATCCAGCTCACAGCGGTAGCGAACCCGCTGTGATTTGCATCACAGCCGCTTGTCCGACGCCGCCCTAGACTAAGAAAGAAAACTGGCCCCCGCCATCCCTCCCCCGTCGCAGATCGGCAGTGATACGGCTATTAGATTAGAAGGAGAAGTTATGAGTAATTCAACCGCAGTTGCGAAGCAACCTAGAAGGCAAGGAATTTGGGACTCGCGCTTTCTCAAGATGGCACAGCTCATCGCAACGTGGTCAAGAGATCCAAGCACTAAGGTCGGAGCCGTGATTGTCACGCCCGAGAACGTAGTGGTGAGTGTGGGCTACAACGGTTTCGCTCAGCGGATGCCGGACGTGGAAAGTCACTACACAGACCGCGAAGCAAAGTACAGCCGCATCGTGCACTCTGAAACCAACGCGATTGTCCTCGCTCGCGGAGATGTGCGAGGACATACGCTCTACGTGACGCTTCCCCCCTGCGACCGCTGCGCCGTCACGATCATACAAGCTGGGATTTCTCGCGTGGTATGCCCAGAAGCAGTGAATCGTGACGCTGAACAGCGCTGGAAAGAAGCCTTCGAGAAGGCGCGTCAATACTTCGAGGAGTCTGGCGTGACCTTCGACAAGACAAAAGTTTAAGCACCTTAGGAAGTGCCATAAATGAACAATAAGAAAACGCATTGTCTCCGAGGTCATCCAAGGACACCGACGAATCTACTATCGAACGGGGTATCTCTGTACTGCAAGGTGTGCGCGAAGGTCAATGAGAAGAACGGGCGAACGCGCAGAAGGAAGGCGGACCCGTTTGGCTTCGCCCTTCAGCAACTGCGAAGGAATGCCAGGAAACGCGGCTTCGAGTTTTCTCTGACGAAGGCAGACTTTGAGCCTCTTCCTACGCATTGCCCTGTGCTCGGAGTGGAATTGGACTACTCGGGTTCAGGGAAGCCCAATTCGGCCAGCATTGACCGCTCGAATTCCAGCAAGGGCTATGTCCCAGGGAACGTTGTCATTATGAGCAGGCGGGCAAATACGTTGAAGAACGATGCCAGCGCCGAAGAGCTACGCAAGGTGCTGGAGTACATTGAGAGCATCTCGAAACCAGCAGTCAAAGAAGCTGAACGAGTCAGCGCACAATGCGTGCCGACTACCAGCACTTTACCTCGATTATTGTGTGGGAATCCGCTTGTAAGTGATTGATCCGCTGTAGGCGCGTTGCAGAGCAGACTTTTGTAGGAGGTGTTAAGTTGAGCGAGAAAACCAAATTCCAAGTGTCTCTGCTGGCCGCATTCACCTTCGGTCTCTTCTTGGCCGCTTACCCATGGGAGGGGTCGGCATCCTTAATGTCTAACCCCAATCTACGGACATTCTTGATGCACGTGCTTCCCAAAATTGGTGAGGCATTCATGATAGCGCCACTTCTGGCGATTGCCGTAGAACTCGCCGCAGCACAAGAACTCCTGAAGACCTTCGCCTACGACGTATCGCACCATATCATCGGTCGCCTGTTGCCGCCCGAGTTACGGGAGCACATGTTGGGATATTTGAACAAACTCCCAATAAAGGATCTCTTTTAAATTTGGAATGGCACGAACTCAGGGAAGGGTCCATGGCTCTGCATCAATGGCGAAAAATCTGAAAGAGTCCAACCACGCTTTGAGTGTACTGTCAGCATATTATGGTTTGGGGGGAAGATGGCTGATCCCAGTGTTCAACGGTTCAACGGGTTCGTGAATGGCCGCAGAGTCAAACATTCAGTCTTCGTCTGCTAACCCTGATACTTTTCATTGAAGAAGCAGTGGAGGATGAGTTTGGCAGCAAGGCTACCTGCTGTCGTGATTGATGGCAATTTGGCCTCTTGCTGTGCGGCCGGACCCGAAGGGCGCGTACTGCGGTCGGCGCTGTCGTGAATGGTGAAATTCTCCATTTCACTCAAAACCCTTGCTCTCGGGAAGATGAGTGTAATCGCCTGTGGGTGTTGAAAAAGTCACCGAGATGAGGGGTGAGATTTCGCGAAAGCATGTTAGAAGGAAAATTACTTCTCATGCTGCGCTGGATTTCAATCTTCGGAGGCCTGCTGATCATGATGGGGTATCACGCCCGCTCAGAAGCGTTGTTCTATTACTTCCGTCTGGAAGGTCAGGTTCCCGCAAATCATCTACTGCGACTGATCGATCAACACATCAGCTTTGAGTTTGTGCGGGAGCAGTTGAAAGACAGCTAACAGCGAAAACGCACGGCCCTCGATCGATCCCGAGTTGCTGCTGCGCATCCTGCTGGTGGGTTATCTGTACGGCATCACCAGCGAGCGCAAACTGGTGGAAGAACTGCGCATGCACTTGGCGTGGCGCTGGTTCACGGGTTTGGGATTCGATCAGGAGATCCCGCATCACTCGACGTTCTCCAAGAAGCGTCATGGGGCGGTTTCAGGAGTCGAAACTGTTTGAGCAACTCTTCGAACAGATCGTGCGCCAGTGTGTGGAAGTGGGACTGGCGCAGGGCAAGCACCTGTCGGTGGATGGCAGCTTCGTCGAGGCCAATGCGGCCAAAGAGAGCCGCATTCCACGCGAACAGTTGGGAGAAGCCGCGCAGGTCAACCAAACCGTGCGCCAGTATCTAGTGGAGCTCGAACAACAGAATCCGGTGGAGGAACCGGTTCACCAGCAAGACCAGGTGTCGACCACCGATCCCGATTCTACCTACGCGACGAAAGGCGGGACCCCAGCTCGCCTCGGGTACTACGACAACTATCTGGTGGACAACGACAGCTGCGTGATCGTAGGCGTACAGGCAACAGCCGCCCGGATGAGTCAGGAGACAGTCGCCGCGCAAGACATGTTACACGGTTTGTCCATTGGCAAGGACGAACGCCTGAATCGGTGGCGGCCGATACGACCTACGGGAACGGGGAGTTCCTGCAATGGTTGGCAGATCGGAGCATTACTCCTTACATGCGGACCCGTGACAGCATCCACCGAAAGAACAGCCCGTTCTATGGCCCGGAGCGGTTTACTTACCAGCCGGAACACAATCGCTATATCTGTCCCGCCGGCCAGCCCCTCAACTACCGCGGCCGCAACCTGCGGAATCGGACCTATGCCTACATCGGGACGCGCAAACGTTGTGGTGCGTGTGCACCAAAAGCCCAATGCACCAGCGGAGCGTTTCGTTTTCTTGCCATCCACATGGATGAACCGGCCCGGCAGCGCGCACGGGAGTTGGCGAACACGCCAGAGTTCGCCCATGCACAGCGACAGAGAAAGAAGGTGGACGCCTTGTTCGCGGAACTCAAGAATCAGATCGGGCTGCGCCGCTTGCGCCTGCGGCGATTGAAGTTTGTGCGGGAGCAGTTCTTCCTGGCAGCGGCGGCCCAAAACATCAAGCGACTCGTGCGGTTCCTCAGCCCAGCCCACCCCCCATCCTGCCCGCGACCACTTAGTGGAACCGCTCGCCCGAAGAAACCGCCCAACAGCAGCACTCGAAAAGTACAAAAAGAATACTTTCCAACCCACTTTTTCAACACCCACGCCTGGTTTCAACACCTACGACTCTGCGGGTGAAAAGGGGAAGGGTTGCCAAAACGTACGGAGACGGAATGGGCGATGAACGGAAGCAATTTCAACTATACTTTCCCACGTCGTGGGCATCGACGACTCCGAAAGCAAGAAGGATGAGGTGTGGGCCACGCTCTGCCAAGCAGAGGGATGGGTCTGTCGTGTGTGCGGTTCGGTACCCGAACGCGGTCAGCGATTCACGGACAAACTCTGTGAAGATTGCCGCAAGATCGTTCGGAACGAGTAGGTCCACAACCGGGTTGTTGGTCGCTGGCGGTTGACAATCCTCGCCACGCCCTGGACAATACCCGGCAACCGAAACGATTCCGATTGGGTACGACAGCTACACTGAAAAGCCGCAGGAAGCGGCTGCCCTCGGGTGGGAGAATTGTTAGCATGGCGCACCTACGCAAGCATGAAGACTCGACTAAGGAGGGGGTACATTGGAAATGCTCTCAATGCGGGTGGGAATCGGCGCATATGTATTTCGGGGAAGTCTTCGAGCCTGAGCATTTGTGCCCAAATGACACTTGCGAGTGCGGTCATCGCCGGCTAGAGCACAGGAACGGCACCTGCGCTGGGGGCGAATTCAGAAGTGAAGACGGGAATCCTGATCCAACGCAAGGGCTGTGCGGTTGCACCGGCTTTCAGCCGAAATAATGATGATCCGCGACCGGATCGTCATGCATGGCCTCTGACGCGTGCGAATGTTGTCCCGCCAGTATGGCAAGACGCTCGCTGACGTCGTGGAGCCGCCCAACTTCGAGCAGGATGGCCTCATGATTAGCGCCGGTCGGGACATCGCCGTCGGGAACGGTCAAGCGAGTCCTGGTGATGACGCGGGTAACGATGTCTTCGGCGCGATCCCGATACAAAGTGTGTAGGGTGCTGCGCCAGCCTACCAGTTCGCCGCGCGCGAACTCAGTTTCGACTCCGTCGGCGTCTTTCTGGTGCTCATCATGGAAGCTCTTAAGAAGGAACTCGCCCTGTTCTACCAGGCGACTGATCGTTTCTGCGTTTTGAAGCGCTAGGTGCATGGTTGCCCTCCTTGGAGCGAGTCAGGTGCAGGGCGTTTGGTGGTACGAAAAGGCGGAAGTAACTCCGCCTCCTCGCGCCAGCAAACAGAGCGTCCTTACACTGCTGCGAGGACTTCGTGCTTCTGGAGGGTCGAGGTGACCACGTCATAGGTGTGCACCTGCGGCGTGCCTTCGATAAATCTGGCCAGCGTCTTCAACACCTGCGGATAGGCATTGGTGTTGTAGGTGTCGGCGTCCTTCTTGTTGTCCCACAGACTGATCGCCATTACATCCACTCCGCCGGGACCGGCGAAAGTGATTTCGTCCAGAAAACCGTTCTGCTTACGAAGCAAAGGAAGGACATCTTTTTCAAATGCTCGCGAGTAATCGGAGAGCATATTCGATTTCAGATGGATAGAGATATTGCGTGCAAACATGGGCAACCTCCTAGGTTGGAGTTGCTAAGAAATACTGCTTCAGATGGGCTGACTTAGTTCAGAGAACCTGAAATGAGGGGAAGGTGGTGACCACCTCAATTACAACCCTAGTCTTATATAGCGGGACTGTCAAACAGCGATCCGCTTCTGCGAATCGACGCCAGCCACGCTTAGCAGCCTTGTCATGAATGGAGCGATCCGTCGAACTCCAGGGAGATCACACTGTCAGTTGGCGAAATATCTCCATTACACTCTCAAAATGCCCGGAACTGGGATTCTGAGTGTAATGGCCTGTTCTCGTCATTTCACAACACATATCTTGACGAATTGATAGTCGAATGGCTACCATCGGCCTCATTGAGGGTAGAGCGTCTTCTATGCCGAAAGAGTCGAAGCAACGCAGTGCCGTTCTGCAGGGAACGCTGGACATGATGATCCTGAAAACGCTTCTGTATGGGCCGGCGCACGGACATCAGATCGGCAAGCATATTCAGAGGGCCACGAATGAGTTTCTGCAGATGCAGCATGGTTCTCTTTATCCCGCCTTGCATCGGCTGGAGAAGAGAGGTTGGGTGGTGTCCAAATGGGAGACGGCGCCGGACCGCAACCGCGAGTTCAAGTACTACCGGTTGACGGATAAAGGCAAGAAGCAGCTTGTGGTCGAAGAATCGCAGTGGAAGCAGATGGCGGACGCGGTGGGTCGCGTGATGTGGCCTGCGGCCGAGGAGAGCTGATATGCGATGGTGGCAGTGGAAGAATCGGGATGAGGACCTGGCGCGAGAACTCCAGTCTGACCTTGAACTGGAAGAAGAGGAACAACAGGAGATCGGGTTGTCCGCGGAAGAGGCCCGTTTTGCCGCCGTGCGCGCTTTCGGAAACCCTACTGTGATACGTGAGCAGACGCGGGCCGTGTGGACCTGGAACTGGCTCGAGCGATTGCTGCGCAACCTTAAATATGGCGTGCGCACGTTGTGGCGCTCGCCGAGTTTCTCGATCGTATCGGTGCTCGTGATGGCGCTCGGTATCGGCGCAACCACATCGCTGTTCACCATTGTGCGTGCTGTGCTTCTGCGGCCCCTGCCGTTTCGCGATCCCGGCAGGCTGGTGATGCTCTTCGATCATTTTCGCCACGACGAACGCGGGGATGGGTTTAGTACCGTCGCCGCCGGCGACTACCGCGACTGGCGCGCGCAGAGCCACGGCTTTGAAGACATGGCCGCCATACGCGCATACGGAGGCATCATCTCCGGCGTGCAGAGTGAGCTACCTGAGGTTGTGCAGAGCGCCGCAGGTTCGGCCAATCTCTTTCCCCTGCTCGGCGTGTCGCCGGTTTTGGGGCGGACCTTTACTGACGCTGAAGACCAGCCGGAAGGGCAGCCCGTTGTGCTGCTGACCTGGAGCATCTTTCAGCGCCGCTTTGCCGGCGATCCGTCGATCATCGGCAAGCAGGTTCATCTGGACACGAAACCAACTACAGTCATTGGCGTGCTGCCGAGCTGGTTTACGTATCCCGATGCCAAGATTCAATTCTGGCTGCCGTATGCGCAGACCTTCTCGTACTCGCCGGGCAACTACGGGCACGCCGACCACCAGAGCATGGTGGTGGCACGACTCAAGCCGGGTGTGAGCGCAGCGGCGGCGACCCGCGAGGTGAGTGCGCTGCAGTATCAGATCCACCTCGCCAATGCGTCGAAGCCTGTAGCTGAAGACGTGTGGTCCCGGCCAATGATCGACGACCTCGCGAAGAATGTGCGCACGCCTCTGCTGGTGCTGCTGGGCGCGGTGGGCTGCATGCTCCTGATTGCCTGCCTGAACCTCACCAATCTGCTGGTGGCGAGGTCGGCTACCCGGCGCAGGAAGGTTGCGGTGCGCGGTGCGCTGGGCGGCAGCCGTGTTGTTCTCATCTGCGAGCAGATGACAGAGAGTTTGCTCATCTGTCTGGCCGGCGGAGCACTAGGCCTGCTGCTGTCGCTGGCTTCCACTTACTGGCTCGCGGCGCACTGGCGCAATCTACCCCGCGCCGAGTCCGTGCATGTCGATGGATGGGTCCTCACGTTTACGCTGGCGCTCGTAGCAGCCGCGGCACTCCTGGCCGGCCTTGTGCCCGCAATTTCGTCCACCGGAAAAGGGCTGCTTTCCGGGCTGAGAGATTCCTCGCGAACGATGGGCGGCAGCGCCTCCCGGGCGCGGCTGCGCAAGACGATGCTGACAGTGGAAATCGCCCTTACGGTTGCCCTGTTGATCTCGGCCGGCCTGCTCTTCAAGAGCTTCCTGCATCTACGCACAACCGATCTCGGGTGCCGCATCGACCACGTGATCACTATGAAATTCGGCCTGCCCGAAATCCAGTACGATACGCGCGAAAAGGTCGTGCGCTTCCACGAGGCATTGCTCGAGCGACTGCGACGCCTGCCTGGCATGCGCGGCGCGGGATTGGTTTCCGTTCCACCGGGGGCGGGCTTCTCATTTGGCCGGGTATTCAGCATCCTGGAGCGGCCCGCACCCAGCTACAGCCTTCAGTACGAAGCCGTCATTTTCACTGCCGATCCGCAGTACTTCAGCGTGATGCAGATTCCACTGCTGCGCGGCCGCGTCTTCACGGAACACGAGCGGCTCAGCAACGATCACTACATTGTTGTGAGCAAGACGTTCGTCGATCAGTACCTCCCGGGCGACGACCCGGTCGGCAAGCATGTCCGCGTGGACTGGGATACCAAGCCGGAAGTCTACGAGATCCTTGGCGAAGTCGGCGACACGGTCAGTGACACTACCAAGCCGATTCAGCCGACGATGTACTTCCCTATCCTGTCGGGCATTCCCGATCGGACTTCGGAGGCGACGATCGTGGCCTACACTTCCGCCGATCCGCTGACGATTTCGATGCCCATCCAGCGACAGATCTCGGCGCTCGAGCCGGAGCTGCCCGTCTACAACGCCCTGACCATGGACCAGATTCTTGGCAAGACGTCGGCCAGTCAGGGGTTCGCGGCCAATCTGGTGCTGGCCTTTGCGGCCCTGTCGCTTCTGTTGGCGGCAGTGGGGCTGTATGGAGTGCTCTCCTACCTGACAACGCAGCGGACGCCCGATATCGGTCTTCGCATCGCGGTGGGCGCGCAGCGATCACAGATCCTGCGGTTTGTTCTTTTCGAAGGGCTGCGCCCTGCGCTTATCGGACTGATTTTTGGCGTCGCTGCCAGCGCTCTGGCCACGCAACTGCTGCGATCAATGCTCTATGGAACCCAGCCGCTCGATCCGGCGGCGTTTGCGGGCGCAGCGGCGATGCTGATGGCTGTCGCAGTGCTGGCCTGCCTGATTCCGGCGTGGAGAGCGTCGCGCATCGATCCAATTCAGGCATTACGAACTGAATAGACCGGCGGATATGCCTGAAAGTTGAAAAGGCGTCAACGAGTGAAAAATCTTAGGGCCCTATCGACAAGTGCGCCGGCGCGAAACATTCGGTGCGAGCGGAAGAGCTTTGCGCCGGCGCACTTGCGATAGGGGGATTTGTACGAAGCCGCTGGTGCGGCGGACGCGGTGGGAGCTATGGGTTTTGCATGGGCGATTCGTGATTTGTTCGTCGAGGAGATGGGTTAGGCAGAGTTGGAAAGCGAGTCAGTAGAAGGCGGGATCGTTGTAAGGCGACGATCCGGTGAAGTGGATTTAGGAAAGTTAGCGGGGGATGGAAGCGCATGGCGGTAAGTGGAGACACGAGGACTGTCGGAGCGAAAGCTCGCGGAATGAAGAGCGGCATGGTTCGTTGGTTAGGAAGAGTCAAGGAGCGCGCTCCGGGTAGTGAAATGCCAAGCAGTGAATACAGAAAATCGTTCGACGATGACCATGGGCGTGGAACATTTTGGACAGCGGAAACAAGTGGGCTGGGTGGGTGAGGTAGTGACTGGAGATGGGTGGGGCATGGGATGGTCGGCGAGCAGGCGCTGACAGAGAGGTAAGAAAGTGGTGCGCCGGCGATTGGCCAGGAATCCGAAAGAGCGGATGCGGACAAAGCCGCGGGGCAGGACGTGGAGCAGGAAGCGGCGTAGGAACTCTTGCGAGGAGAGCGTCATCACTCTCTTCTTATTCCCGTGGGCATAATCCTTCCAACGGAAAGTAACCTGGTCATGCTCGAAAGCTACGAGCCGGTGGTTGGTGATGGCCACCCGATGGGTGTAGCGGGCGAGATAGCCGAGCACATGATGAGGACCGCCGAAGGGGGGCTTGGCGTAGACGATCCAGTTCTCACGGAACAAGGGACGCAAGAAGGAGCGGAAGGCTTTTTCGTTGGCCAGGGGTTGAAGAGTTCCGGCGAAGGTGAGTTGGTGTTGTTGGAAGCGTCGCTTTAAGCCGGCGACGAACTTGCCGCGGAAGACGCGACTGAGTACATGCACGGGCAGGAAGAAGGGATAGCGGGGATGAATCCAGCGGGTGCGGTCGGGCGAGAGTCCGCCGGCAGGAATGACACAGTGGACATGAGGATGAGCCAGAAGATTCTGTCCCCAGGTGTGTAAGACAGAAAGGAAGCCAATGTCGGCTCCCAGGTGGCGAGGATCTCGGGCCACCTCGAGCAGGGTTTCCGCACTGGCGCGGAACAAGAGGTCATAGAGAACCTTCTTGTTCTGCAGCGCCAGTGGGGAGAGTTGGTGAGGCAGAGTGAAGACAACATGGACATAGGCAACCGGCAGAAGTTCACTCTGCCGAGCCATGATCCACTTGTCGCGAGCACCGCTCTGACACTTTGGGCAATGGCGATCGCGACAGCTGTTATATGAGATGGTGCGATAGCCACAGCGAGGGCACTGATCGCGATGCCCACCGAGTGATGCCGTGCGGCAGCGAGCGATCGCGCGCAGTACTTTCCGATGGGCCCAATGGATCCAGCGGAAGTTGTGCTGCATGAAGCGATCGCCTTGGGCGCGAACGATATCGGCCACCTCGAGGAGGGGCCGAGTCATTTTTTCTTAAGCCTCCGCGAGCGTGGGACGCCGTCGAGGCTGGAGACTTCGAGAGCATCGAGCGGATTGGGGATGGCGCGCAGATGCTTGGGTGAGAGATGCAGGTAGATGAGGGTGTGCTCCAGCCTGGAATGTCCGAGTAGGACCTGAATGGTGCGCAGGTCGGCGCCGGCTTCCAGAAGGTGGGAAGCACAACTATGCCTCAGGCAGTGAGGAGAAAGACGTTTGGTGATGCCGGCCCTTTGGGCAGCTTGCCGGCAGGCTAACCAAACCATATTGGGGCTGATGGGGACGTCGGCGCGAACTCCTTTCACGGTGCCCGGAAACAAAAAGGTGGTGGGCCGCATCCAGCGAAAGTAGACGCGCAGAGTCTCCAGCAGCTTGGGGCTCAAAGGAACCTCGCGGTCGCGGCCGCCCTTGCCGTGGACAATGCGGATCATCATGCGCTGACTGTCGATGTCTTCTACCTTCAACCGACAGAGTTCGGCCCGGCGTGCGGCGGTGGAATACAAGGTCATGAGCAGCGTCCGGTGATAGAGATTGCAGGCTGCGTCGATCAGTCGGGTTACTTCCTCCGGGCTGAGCACGGTCGGCAGTCGCTTGCGGGATTTGGGAAATGGAATGTACTCAGCCAGAAAATGTCGGCGCAGAGTCTTTACGAACAAGAAGCGCAATGCGGACACATATTGACTGACCGTGGCAGGAGCCAACTTCTTGGCTTGGAACAGATGAGCCTGATACTGCCGAATTTGCTCGGGCCCGAGCTTGTCCGGTGGCTGGTGAAAATACTCCGCAAAATCGCGGACGATGCGAACGTAGGTTCTTGCGGTACGATGGGAGTAATTACGACGCTGGATTTCTTCCAGCATCTGTTTGCGTAGTTGGGTCACAGGGACCTCCTTTTTCCGTGACCCAACTTACTTCTTACTTCAATCCCTCACCAACTCTCGGTCCTCGAACACGCGCTAGCGTCCGCCGCGCCAGCGGCTTCGTACAAATCTCCATTCCGCTCATCTTCCGATTACGAGAAAACGCTTCCGATGTGGACCCAATCGAAACAAGTCGACATTTGAGTGTTAACGCCTGGTTTCGTCAACCACCTGATGGGCGCCCACAGTTTTTCCAGAACGTCTACAATGAACGGGCTCTCGCCCGAGCGAATCGCATCCGGGCGAGAGACTCTTCCGATCAAGCCGTTCCGGAGCGTTCCATGAACCTCAGCGCTCTCTTCACCGCTTCCAGTTTGGCGCTGGCCCTGAACCCATGTGGCGCGCAAGTCACGACTTCGCAGTACAACAACTCCCGCACCGCCGCAACGCTGCGCGAGAAGATTCTTACACCGCAGAATGTCAATGCGGAGCAGTTCGGCAAACTCGGCGCATTCAAAGTAGACGGCGCAGTCTACGCGCAGCCACTCTACGTACCGGCCGTACCTATCCCCGGCAAAGGCACGCACGACGTTCTTTACGTCGCCACAGAACACGACAGCGTCTACGCCCTGGATGCGAATCGCCCCAGCGATCCTCCGCTTTGGAAAGTAAACTTTCTCGATAAATCCCGCGGCGTCACCACACTTTCCGAAGACGTCGTGGCGTGCCCGTTTATCCGCCCGGAAGTTGGTATCACGTCCACGCCCGTGATCGACCTCAAAACCGCCACGCTTTACGTGCTCGCCCGCACCATGATCGCGCACAAGATCGGGGACGAGTATCTCCAGCACTTACATGCGCTGGCGATCGCAACTGGTGTCGAGAAATTCGGAGGACCGAAGCTGATCACGGCTTCCGTTCCCGGCAAAGGCGCTGGCGCCAGCAAGGGTCAGGTCGCATTCGATGCGTTAAGAGAAAACCCCCGCGCCGCGCTCACTCTTGTGAACAACACGGTGTACCTAGAGTGGGCATCCTCATGCGACGTCGCTCCCTACCACGGCTGGGTCATGTCCTATGACGCCCAGACGCTTGTGCAGAAGTCGGTCCTCAATGTAAGTCCCGACGGCAGCGAAGCCGGAATCTGGCTCAGTGACACCGGCCCCGCGGTCGATGCCGAAGGCAACCTCTATGTCCCGACCGGCAATGGGACCTTCGACGCCGCCAATGGTGGCCGCGACTACGGCGACTCGGTCCTCAAACTCGATGGTTCTTCCCTCGCCGTTCGCGACTATTTCACGCCGCACGATCAGCAACGCATCAGCAACGCTGACACAGACGTAGGGTCGAGCGGCCCCACGCTCGTACCCGACCAGCCCGGGCCGCATCCTCACTTGCTTCTGCAGCCGACAAAAGACTCGACAATCTATGTGATCGATCGCGACAATATGGGAAAGTATCGCCCCGACAGCGATGCGCTGCTCCAGATGATCAAAATCTCCGGCCCCGGCTTGGGCGCGATCGCTTACTTCAACGGCCACGCCTTCTTCGCCACCAGCGACGATTTTCTCCGAGACTACTCTCTCAAGAACGGTCGCATGACGTTGCACGCCGCATCACGCGCGAAGTTCGTCGATCCCGGCGCAACCCCTTCCATTTCCGCTGACGGCAACAGGAATGCTATCGTTTGGGCCATTGCCACTAAAACCTGGAACGGCCGCGATACCAAACACGCCGTCCTCTACGCCTTCGACGCAACCAAGCTGGGCGAGCCGATCTACAGGTCCGAACAAAATACCCAACGCGACCGCGCGGCTCTAGCCGCCCGTTTTGTCATCCCGATCGTAGTCAACGGTCGCGTCTACTTCGGAACCAGAAGTGAAGTCGAAGTCTACGGTCTGCTGAAGTAGTGAATCTATCGAGCTGGATCGCGCTGGGGATGTGCGAGGTGGCCCACTCAGCCCTACGCTTGGCTTGAGTGGGGCAGTTCGATCGATGAGTGTAATTGATTCCATAACAATGCCGGCTCCCCGACCCGAGTAAGCTTGGTGGTGCCAAACCAACCATGAAGGCTCGGGTAGAAAGGAGCCGGACCATGATCATTATAGGATGCGATTATCACCCGGGCTTCCAGCAAATAGCGTTTGTGGATACCGAAACGGGAGATTACGGAGAGCCACGATTGGAGCACAGTGAGGGAGCAGAAAAGTTTTATCGTGACCTCGCTGCCCAGGGGAAGAAGGTACGAGTGGGCATGGAAGCGAGTGGGCATGCACGCTGGTTTGAGCGACTCCTCGGGGAACTGAACATGGAGTTGTGGATCGGGGACGCCAGCGAGATCGCCCGGAAGCGGGAACGCAAGCAAAAGACGGATCTGGAGGATGCGCGGCATATTCTGCAGTTGCTGATGGAGAATCGTTTTCCCAAGATCTGGGTACCGAGTGGGGAGAATCGGGATCTGCGGCAACTGTTGTGGCATCGGCATCGCATGGTGCAAGCGCGCACGCGCATTATGAACCAACTGCAAGCGGTGGCTCTGAACGAGGGGCTACGCTGCAAAAAGAAGTTGTGGCGGCAGCATGGACGAGAGCAACTGGAGTCGTTTCGCTTAGCCCCCTGGGCGAGCCGGCGACGGGAAGATCTGCTGCAACTGCTGGATCGGCTGAACCCGACGATTGCCGAGCTGACGCAAGCGATCGAGCAGGAAGTAGAGAAATGTCCGGAGGCAGGGCGCTTGCGGACGCATCCTGGAGTGGGTGCACTGACGGCCTTAGCCTTCGTATTGATCATCGGAAGGCCGGAGCGATTTCAGTGCGGGAAGCAGATCGCGGCGTATTTGGGGTTAGTGCCCTTGGAGGACTCCAGCGGAAGTCGGCGACGACTGGGCCATATCACGAAGCAAGGGAATTCGATGTTGCGCTTCTTGCTGGTGGAAGCGGCCCAAGTTACAGCGCGCAGCATTCCGGAATGGCGCAATAAGTACTTCCACCTGGCGATGCGACGCGGACGGAAGATCGC
Source organism: uncultured Acidobacteriota bacterium (assembly GCA_963836945.1). Lineage (GTDB taxonomy): Bacteria > Acidobacteriota > Terriglobia > Terriglobales > Acidobacteriaceae > Sulfotelmatobacter. Next base: position 145,059 of record CAWILL010000004.1, on the reverse strand, counting down.
CAAGGTAGCGATGGCACGGAGACTAGCTATCGCTCTCTACTGGATGTGGCGTAAGGGATGGGATTACGAGCAGTTAAGAAAGTTCGGTTCGCACGCGGGCAAGCTCGGAACAGGCGATGGTGTGCAGTAGAACACCGAGAAATTGATTGAGCAGCCCGCTCCTCTTCATCGAGGAGTTCGAAGTAGTAATCATGATCGAAAGTTGTGACCGAAGAGATGCATGGGTCGGACCGAGATTCTGACCTGAACTGATTACGAGCGAGCCTTGGTTGGTATGGCACTTGTTTCTAGGAGAGCGAAATGGCGCTCATCTCTGAGTGGATGGAGTAGTGTGGAAAAAAAGTACTTGTCAACGCCGGCATTGTAAGAGAGGCCTGTTACGTAAACTACATCTTCGGAACGCGACGATTTCGCGAATCTGCACTGAGGCAAGCTCGGTGTCCCTCACTTATTCGAGATCACGAAGTTGACCGTGCTCACTTGATTGCATGAGAAAATTCCTGCCGGTGACCGCCTATGAGAGTCCATACATCTTTACTATGCCTCCTTCTTGTAACGGCCTGTGCAGCAGCCGAACCTCCCCAACGCAACCCCGATACGAGGTCCGCAATGACCGAGATTCAAAAGGCCCTGGATGAAAGCGTGGAAGCCACTCGGGTCAAAGACATTGATCGGTACATGCAATCCATTCCAGTAGACATGGCGATGCATGACAAGGAATCAGGGAAGGCGGTGTCCAGAGAGGACGTGCGCCGGGATGTCCTGCAGCAATGGTCGATTATCAAAGATACGGTTTTTCTCATCAATCGAATCGACCAAATCGATATCCGTGGCGATACAGCGGCGGTCTGGACGTCGCAGCGTTGGGAACGCAACATGTATGAGCGCGACGGCAAGACCATCGACTATGTGGTGACGACGCAGAAGCACCGCGAGGAATGGCGCAGAGTCAATGGTCACTGGAAACCCCACGAGATCCAGGAGCTAGGTGGAGAAATCTTTATCGACGGCCAGCCCTATCACGAGTAGGAACACGGTCACAACTGTTGATAAATCTTAGGGCCCTATCGACAAAATCTCGATAACGCTCATCGAGGGGTTTTGAGCGTTATCGCCTGTTTTCAACATCCAAGAGTTGAATAATGATCCGGATGTTAAAATCTCATTGGGGCGCGGGAAAGAATCGAGCGGTTCCTCAAGAATCTCGCCTCGGCGCTTGGCTACTGTATTGCTGAGGATTTCGAGGTGCTGGACACAGCCATCCCGGCACTTATCTGCGTTGGTATTCTTTGGTTCATTGGAATGGCCGTTTACGATTTCATTCTCGATCCGCACGTGATAACGGCAACCCCACTCGATTCCCTCTCGATCAGCCCCGACAAATGGATTCCCCGCTGATCTTTGGTAGACTGTCGCCGCGCGTCTTTCCTCGCGATTCGGGAACTTGAGAGAGAGAGGCCTGTTAACGTCAGCCATCGTGGAACTTTGGTGTGATCTGGCGTGGCGTAGAGTTCTCGGCGTGAGGTACAAAATCTCAGCCGCCTTTTCCATCACTGCCTTTGCTTTGATTCCTGCCGTATATGCTACCGGACAACAGGGACACACCGAAGAACTCACGGCCGAAGGTGTGGTCGTCGCGGTCCAGCTCGATCCGGGGGCAGCGCGATCGGCGATGGATGTGAACTCAGAATCATTGGGCGACTTTGCCGAGGTCTGGATGGTGCGGGTGAACCGTCTGGTGAGTCCGAATGGCGCGAAGTACGTTCTGGTCGAGTACACCCACGTCAATCGTCACGAGCCATTCGTGACAAACAGCGAACTCGATAGCAAGGCTTGGAAGTTCACTCTACGTCCTGTACCAGAGGACCGACGCGGACCTTGTGAGTGGGGTGAGCGATATGTACCTGCGGCATTCGGCAGACTTGAGAAGCTCCCAAGCGCCAAAACTCTTGCGTGTTTCCAAATGAGGACGCGACCAGTTCCTGCCGCCCACTGAAAACCATGTCTGAGTTGGTGAAAGATCCTCATATCACTCACTGACCCCGGTGGAGGGGTTCTGAGTGTAACGGCCTGGTTTCCTCAAATTGGATGCACCGCATCCGAGAAGCGCGCGACCCCCTCTCACCTCCGGCTTCGCCCCCGGACAACCGCAGGCGCAGCCTGACGCGCATCCGCGTCAGCGCGCAAGAGCTTGCGATACAGGTACGGACGAGGAGGTTGCGACACAAAATCGCGACATTAGGAACTCCGGGCTTGCAGTCGCCCCGAAACTATTCTTATGAAACTGAATCGGCTTTCTCGTCACAATATGAAGTAGAATTACGCCGCTCCCGCTTGGGGGCGCCCAACTCTGTGCCGGAGGTGTGATATGGGTTCTCTCGATGATCCGAAACTCTGGGATTTGCACAATCAGCTCCAAATGTCCCTGCAGCAGAGCTCCCCTCCTGACTGGCAAAAGGCCTGCCAGATCCTGAATGGCATGAGCATGCCTGACATGCTCGACGAACTCTGGCGAATCAAGGCCGCGTCCAAGCTGGATGGCCTGGCCTTATTTGCGCCCAAAGCGAGCGGGGTCAACATCGCGCGGCTGCGTGCGGGAATCGGAGCGCATCAATTCCAACCTCCGGGCGACTTCGACGCTCTGGTGAGGCGGTTGCCCGACGACCAGCAGTGGGCGATCATGAGCGTATGCGCGGTGACCCAGGCGCCTGCAAGTCTTAATCCGTCCATGTGGCCCAAGTATTACTGGACGACTCGCTCGTTGCCCAAGCTCAGCCTGACCGCGAATTTTTCCCCAGAAAGCGGCGACGACCCGGATCAGGGTAAAGACGATGCCCATCTGGCCGCCGATATCGCCACCGGCGCAGACGCCAATTACCGCTACCGCCCGGGATCGGATCCCGCGACATATACCGTGACTGTGATTTATCGGAACTTCGACAAGTGGAAATTTGGCAACGACGACACCGAGCTCGACGTGATTCACGAGCCGAATATCAGCGTTCAGATGTCTCCGAACCCCTACAATTCCACGACCTACCAGGCGGCTTTCTCGCTGGTGAATCTGCACCTGAAGCGCAACTGGGGGCTATTCAAACCGGATGTCGAATTTAGCTTGTCGCCCCAGCTCTCCACGCCGGGTCTGGGAGCCGTTCCCACCGCGGCCCTGCAAGCGCAGATCGAGCTTCATGTGACCTCGACGATATCGCTGACTGCACAAAGTGCCGTCGGCTTCGGACCCGCACCGAGGCCGGGTGATCCGCCCGATTACGGCGCGTTGCACTTCGGAAACGTGAGCTTTTCACCCTTCATGATCGGTGTTCTGGGCCACTGGGATCCGCCGGGTTCAAAATGAGCGATTCAGAGCTCCTTATGGGTACAGTCCAGCGCGTGGCCCACTTCTGGCGTGGAAAAAGTGGTGCCCCCCGTCCTTGCGCTTTGCCAAAGGCGGGCAGCGATTCTGCCTGCACGTGTGCGCGCTAAGAATTGAGGAAAGGTAAGAAAAGATGGTCGGCCTTAGAGGACGATTCTAGAACTCTCATTGCTTCTGGCTTCGAGCCTCCCGAGCGATAAAGTACTTCCGCTTGCAGTAGTGCTGGGGGGGAACCCGTCTGCCCATACTATGACCTCGCACCGGCTTTGAAATGCCTGTTAGGGAAGGCGATCCTGCAGTCAGCAAGGCCCTCAAGGATGCCACACGTCCGTTGTCGTAACATCCTAAATTACGGTCCAAATCCCCGACCGGGAGTTTGAGCGTGAAGTCGATCTTGAAGAACTCTCTTGACGCTGTTCCCTTATCTCCACCACAACCCAGCTCTCACCTTTGACCCATGACAATGTCCGCGGTGCGGAGTACTTCGACCAAGGGCGGCCGACCTCATGCTGAACCAACCGCTGATGGAAAAACTGCTAGCCATGCGGCTGCAAGGCATGGTCGAGGGTCTGAAGGCGCAGGAGCAAGATCGAGCGATCAACGAACTGAGTTTCCTTGAACGACTCTCTCTGCTGGTCGATCAGCAATGGAGTTAGCGCGAGAATCAGGCTCTGTCGCGAAGACTGAAAGCGGCCAAACTGAGGGGACCGGCCTGCGTGGAGGACATCGACTATCGGGCCGCGCGTGGCCTGGACAAGACGGTAGTGCGTGTTCTGGCAAAAGACTCAGCCTGGGTCCGCAATCACGAGAACATTTTTGTGTTGGGCCCGACGGGTGTGGGCAAGAGTTTTATCGCTTCGGCTCTGGCCCAAAAAGCCTGTCGCGACGGCCACTCGGCTCTCTATCTGCGAGCTGCCGCCTTGCTTCGGGAGTTGGCCTTAGCCCGAGCGGATGGCAGCTTGCGTAACTTCCTGGCACGACTAGGCCGCATTGATGTTCTGGTGATCGATGACTGGGCCATGGCGCCGCTAAATGAAAATGAGCGCCGCGACCTCTGGGAGATCTGCGAAGATCGCTACCAGACCCGTTCCACCGTCCTTACTTCCCAACTGCCGGTCTCGCGCTGGCACGAGCAGATCGGCGATCCCACTATCGCCGATGGCATCCTGGACCGCCTGGTGCACAACACCCATCGCATCGAGATGCGGGGAGAGTCGATGCGCAAGAAACGGAATCCGCCACCGGACGAGAAGAAGGAATGAACCAAAGCCAGTTTCGGTAAGATATCTGAGTTGTGGCACCAACTTCACAGAGGAGGACTTCTGGCCCGGCATTCATGAGGTAGACATTCGCCCTAGTGCAACCGGTTGCGATGAGCGACAGTTCTCATCCTGACGCTGATGATCCCATGAACAAATACGCGAAAAGAGAACAGATTATCTCGTACGTTTCTCCTCGTGTTGTATTGTTTCCTACACAATGCGCTCTCGTGTTCGGAACGAGGCACGGGGTGTCCGTGTTTGTTGAGGATATTCTGTCTCTATACGGTCACGGGTATTTCAAGAGTCTCATCATATCTGGAGGGATTACCGGGCAAGACACTCTTTCCGAGGCAGGAACGATCTTTCAGGCGCTGGTCAAACGCGGAGTTCCTGAGGATAGCATTGTCCTAGAAGACAAGGCCACGAACACCGGTGAAAACGTACTATTCTCTCGCGCAAAAGTGAGAGACCTCGGCATCACGGAGATACTCCTGATAGGAAAGATCAGTCCAAGCGCCGCTACATCATGACTGTCAGGAAACAATGGCCGGAGATACAAAGAATCTGTTGCCACGGCGTTAACTATTTTCCCCGTGATGTAGAGCACTGGTGGAAGGATGAAGAATTCAGACAGAGAGTCATTTCTGAATGTCGAAAACTTCGTTCCTACATTGAGAAGGGCTTCATTTCTGATATTTCAATAGTAGATGGCATTGTGGTCTGAACTTTGTAATTGTCCCGTCACAGATCCCCCGACAGGCGCATTGCTCGAACGTCTGCGAACAGCGGAGATCTCCTCCAAGCCGACTTCCGCACTGTTGCGCCGGATTCCTGTCGAAGATGGAGAGCTTATCAACGGATTCGGGGCGATTTTCCTGACCCGGATTCTCGTTTCTTAGTCGAAAGACGTCGGCCATTCGGGATTTCGATAGTGGCCAAACATGTGTTTAATCTGAGCGGGCGTAACCCGTGCCAGCGACAATGGCGGAAATTTGTCCTCCCGAAAGAACTCCACTCCGCTCGTTTCTAAGCTGTTTTCGGCCTTCCCACCGCAAAGCTCACACACGAAGAAAAATTTGTAAACATGGTATGCCATTGGGGGATGTTCATGTTTATCTCTGTCGTAGACCGCCGCCAGCTTTCTGACAACGACCTCGTATCCAGACTCCTCCTTCACTTCACGAATAGCCGCGGAGCTGGGGGCATCCCCGACGTCCGCCCAACCACCCGGTAGCGTCCAGCAACCGTCCTGGCGCTCTCTTACGAGCAATATCCGCTCCCGATCAAAAACAGCCGCGCGTATATCAATCTTCGGTGTTGCATAGCCCACGTCATTCTTGAAGAGGTCGACAAGCGGGGCAGAGTCGGGTAGGCTCGCTCCTTTTGCCATCATTTCGGCAGCGAGGCGCTGTATCTCCTCATATCGTTGGCGGTCATACTCGTCCTTGCAGTAGGCGAGTCCATTTTGCGCAAGGGCTTGAAAGCGCCGACACCATTCGAGCCATTGAGGATTCCGCATGACACTATTCTGACAGTTTTCTGCCAACGAGGAGCTTGTTTTCGACCGCCTTTCGGTCAGTTGCCTATTGGAGGGGGTTATGGCCCGTTTCTGTTGGCACCTACTAAGTGCTCTTCGAGCCAGGAGGTCAATTGCGGTTGTTGAACGATTCGAATATCGGGATGCAATCCGAGAGGACCTACTCCGGAACCATTCCGATCGTTCCCAGCCACGTATCTACCAACTGAGGCCATGCCGTAATCGAAAGTTTCGTGCGCCGCAGCCCAAACGCATGGCCGCCTTGCGCATACAAATGCATCTCCACGGGAACGCCGGCGTTCTTAAGCGCGATGTAGTACGCCAGCGAGTCGTTTACGTTGTCCACGTGGTCATCCTCAGCCTGCAGCAAGAACGTAGGCGGCGTCTGGCGGGTGACATGGAGATCGGGGTTCAACGAAAGATCTCTATCGGCGTTCGCCGGATGAGAAACCACAAACTTCTTGACGCCCTGGTTCGCATCCCACTCCGCCGCGGACAGCGACAGATGGCCCGGATAAATAGCCACCGCAAAATTGGGGCGACAGCTCTCTCTGTCGGCCGCATCTACAGCCGGATACAAACGGTGATCAAAATGGTTGCTGATCGCTGCTACGAGATGCCCTCCTGACGAAAACCCAAGCACACCAATCTTATGCGGATCAATGTGCCACTCTGTTGCGTGAAAGCGCACAAGACCCACCGTCCTCTGCGCATCTTCGAGCGCCATCGGTGATTCCGGATACGGCCCCGATTTTGGATACGGCCCCACATCCGTCACACGATACTTCAATAGCACACACGTGATCCCCTTGGGCGTCAGCCAGTCACAGACCTCCGTGCCTTCAAGATCGATGGCCAGCTCCTGATAGCCCCCGCCAGGGAAGACGATGACCGCTGCGCCCGAATTCTTTCCTTGTGGCAAATAGACCGTCATCGTAGGATGCGTGACGTTGCTAACCCCGGTCGCTGGCCTGCCGGCAACCAGGAACTCCTTGCCCGTGGTCTTAGCGGCCTCTGGCCCCGCGACAGGTTGCGGATCAGGCACAGCTCCCGGCCATATCGGCACTTGCGTATATCCGAGCGATGGCTGCCATACAGGCTTCTGCGCGTTCAGACCGCCAAACGCAGACACAACACAGAGAGCAAAGATCAAAAGTTTCATGACAATCCCCAAAGGCAGGATAGAGCAAATCGAACTCTTATCTGAAAACCAGTCCTAATAACCAAACAGGTTCCGATAGCCGCGCTCCACATGACTAGACTCCCGGCTGGTTGGCAAACGGGAAGTTGGCCGGAGCGAGATCCCCAGAAGTTGGCATGCCACTTCAAGCCCAACAGCTTAAATTCCCGCTTATGTTGGGAGCGCCCCCTGAATCCCTTCTTCTGCAGCGAGGAAGCAGGGGCAAAGGGGCTGCCGCCCCTTTCCCCTGCACCCCCAATCCCCGCCGAACCTGCCTCCGCTTCGCTCCGGACAATTTCGCTTAACGATTCCGAACACTTACTCCACAATCACCATTCCAGCGTCGCTTCGCTTCGATTGCTGTTCACCTTCGCTCCGGAACCCCGTTCAGCTTCGTCCGGAATCGATGTTCACCTTGGCCGGAATGCCCAATTTGAGTGTGAACGAGGCGCGCTCCGCAGTCAAAATCAAACGTGAGGCGTTCCGCTGTTCCCTCGCCTCAATCCTCAATCGCCTCAATGGCTAATTGTGCCGAATCCTTTACGTCCCGTTTTCGAGACTTGAGGTTCTTCGCAATGAATGGAATTGCTTTGGCACTCCCGATCTCATTCAGTGTTGCTTGGCAGTAAACGAGATCATACGGATCGCCTGTCGTTTCGAGGACATGCAGGATCATGTCTTCAACTTTGGGGGAGTTTGTGCGCTTGAGCGATTGAATGGCGGAATGGCGAACCAACCACCTATCGTCTCCGAGAAGAGCGTAGACGGGGGTCAAGTCGAGATCGCTGGGCTTCGAGACATAGGCAAGAGCATCGAGCAGCGTTGCGAGTACGTATTTATTCTTCTCATTCTTCGCGTGTGCCACGAGAATTGCTGCACATTGCGATGCGGGGAACTTCTCGCCCAATTTTCCGAGAATAAAGTACGCGGCTCCCCTGCAATCTTGTTTTGATTCACGCTGAACGTACTCAGCCAGTTCGTTAATCAGAGAGGCGTCCGAGAGAGCTTCGGCCTCCCTGTAAGCATGCCAAGAGACTGATTGGTCCGAATTGATATTCCCATCGCGCACCGTCATCCGAGCGATAAGTTCAACGAGGGATGTTCGCATTTGACTCTGAGATTGCTAGAAGTCGAATCGTAGATCAGTCTACTCTCGCGATTGGCGAAATATCTCGATATGACTCATCTTCCGACCAGTTTCGAAGGCTTCAGATGTGAAGTAAGCGAAATAAATCGAAATTTGCGCGCTATCGCCTGGTTACGACAGTTCTGTTGACCGGCAATGTTTCCCCGACTTAAGAGTGGGCCGGAGCATAATAAAAACTGGACCAATCGCCTTGTTCTCTCGAATACAACAGCCTCGGTTGACCCTCTGGCTCGCCATTGCCGGAGCGCTAAGTTTCTGGTTACCCGATTTGGCTATTCACGTCGCCGCAAGACTGGATTCTGCTCCTGCTCGATGGGACGCGGCATTTGTATTCCTGCCGCCAGGAACGTTCCTGTTTACATATCTGATCGCAAGAAGAGTTGCGGTGAGGCGCGGCTTCAAACGGGTTGGGGTTGCAATGCTGGTCGGCGTCTGGCTCACCAGCGGAACATTCATGGCAATCGCAGCAACGGCAACGGAAAGGGGATTTGCCCATTCCAGTGTTCTGGGTTGGCTGTGCATGATAGTGCTGTCGATAATCCCGATAGTGATGTTCTTCCTCGCGGCGTATGAAGGCAGCCTGTCCGCATTGCTTGTCTTGATGTTTGGGGTGCTTCTTGTCTGGGGAGCTCAGACTAGCGCGACAGTCTACTCTTCCCACCGCCGTTCGAGATGAACTGTTGGTCGCGGTAGGGACGACCATCGCTGATCGCCCGCCGCGTGGATCCGCACGAGCGCTCATTAGCGCATGCGGCTCTTATCGCAGATGAATAACGGCCAAGCGTGCTGCTGGGCCGCACACTCGCCCACCCTTGGGACACGCGCAATCCCGCTCTATGTCGGGTACGTGTCGAGTGGGAGAGTGTTCTCCTTGATCAGCAGCCTTCCCTCCTCACTCTCCGCCGACGAGCCTTCCGCCTTTGTTCGAATGATTCATCGGTAATATGCCGCTGTCCGACTCCTCGCAGACGTGCACGCGGGCCGTACGGCCTGAGCCTTCTCCCGCCGTCCTGCGGCTTCCCTATGGAGAAGAGAAAATCGAACGCATCGCGGCAGAACCAACCCACAGCTTGGGGCTCAAAGGAACCTCACGGTCGCAACCGCCCTTACCTTGGTGAATGCGAATCATCATGCGTTGACTGTCGATGTCTTGTACCTTCAGCCGGCATAGTTCGGGCCGGCGCATGGCGGTGGAATACAACGTCATGAGGAGCGTGCGGTGATAGAGATTGCCGGCTGCGTCGATCAGTCTGGTCACTTCCTCCGGGCTGAGCACGGTGGGCAGTCGCTTGCGGGATTTGGGAAATGGAATGTACTCAGCCAGAAAATGTCGGCGTAGTGTCTTTACGAACAAGAAGCGCAACGCGGACACATACTGACTGACCGTGGCAGGAGCCAACTTCTTGGCTTGGAACAGATGAGCCTGATACTGCCGAATTTGCTCGGGCCCGAGCTTGTCCGGTGGCTGGTGAAAATACTCCGCAAAATCGCGGACGATGCGAACGTAGGTTTTTGCGGTACGATGGGAGTAATTACGACGCTGGATTTCTTCCAGCATCTGTTTGGCGTAGTTGGGTCACAGCGACCTCCTTTTTCTGTGACCCAACTTACTTCTTACTTCAATCCCTCACCAACTCTCGGTCCTCGAACACGCGCTAGCGTCCGCCGCGCCAGCGGCTTCGTACAAATCCCCATATCACTCGTTGACCCCGGCGGGGGTTCAGTGACCAGTAGGGGCTGGCGGCTGCCGGGCGCGGGACAACGGGCGCCCCTCTTCCAGCATCAAGTTAAAATGTTGGCTGTCAAGCGTCTCAATCTCGGCCTCGGAGGCAGCACCATGAAAGCAACGCTCGGGACCCTCTTCTTCCCCTTCTTCTTACTGGCAGCCACCGCCTTTGCCCAGAACGCTTCCACCGGCAAAGCCGTGGCCTCAGGCTGCGGGACAGTCGACATCAAGTTCGATGTCAAGACGGACAAGTCCCAGCACCCTGCCGCCCAGCCGGAGCCCGGCAAGGCTGTGATCTATTTCGTGGAAGATGACACGCAATTCCAATCCCGGCCCTTGCCAGTCACGCGCATTGGGTTGGACGGAACCTGGGTAGGAGCGAATCATGGCAATTCCTACTTCTACCTGACCGTCGATCCCGGCGAACACCATCTCTGCGCCAATTGGCAGTCCTTCGTCGGAGTAGGCGCCCACCATCAGTCGGCCGCCGCGCACTTCACCGCTGAAGCCGGACGGTCTTACTACTTCACGGTCAAGAACACCTGGCTGCGGGAAGTGATGATCAGTAAGATCGCATTGGAGCCGCTCGACAGCGATGAGGGCCAGCTCCTGGCGAGCCGGTTCGCGTTCAGCAGTTCACGTGCGAAGTAAACCGCAGAGCAATTCACCGCCGCATTCAATCGAATCGTATCGCCCAAAGACCAATTTCCGCGTGTTCTCTGACCCGGAAATTTGCGCCATCGGCGAAACATCGCCATAGCACTTAATCCTCTCTTCGCCGGGGAACTTGAGTGTAACCGCCGGTCTTCAACAGCTACTCATTTTCTGTACCACTTTTCTATAGGTCCAGGATTAGAATGTTCCAGCACGAGGAGCAGCGCGAATGAAGGCACAGACAATTCTGATTTCTGCAATGTTCTTGACGCTTCAAGCTGCCGCTCAAGACACACCGAAGGCTCAGACTCAATGCAACTTCCCCGATGGAAAGAAGATCAGCGTTACGCACATCTCTGACCGCGCAGGAAGTACCGAATTGACGACTGACGAGAGCCTTGTGACCGTCAAGGGTATAGGTGTTCCAGCCGGGGATTACGTCGTTTCGCTAGCGAAAGACTCCAATAACAACTGGACTCTGATGATGAGGAAAAAGGCTGGTAGGGGAAGTTCGTCTGAGTTGCCTCCAGTTCCGATGTCTGCTACGACATCTGCCTCGCCAATCGAAAAATTGAAGGTTTCTTTCGACCAGACAGGTGCAAGCTGTACGATGCGTTGGGGAATTGAGAAATCGACCATCCTACTCTCGCTTGAGTTTACGGAGAGGAATACAGACATGCCGGTACTCCCGTAAGTTCCTCACTGTTGCCATAGCACTCATCATGCTCCTGCCGGAGTTTTGAGCACAAACGCCTGGTTTCGTCAGTTGTGCTGAGGGTGCTCTACGACGTCCAGATGGATACCATGCTGATGATCTTCCACTTACCATCCACTTTGCTGAGAAGGACTAATGCGCCTCCGGCGCAATCTGGCCCACAAGATTCTCCTAGGTAGAGCAAAGCGCGGTCGCATCCAGCCGATCGTCTTTCTTGCGGCTTTCTCCGATCAACCGCACCTTGCGCGCATTCGCCACGATCACTTCATGCCCCAACTCGCGGAGCAAGCGACTGATCCAGGGCGAATGTGTCCCGATTTCCAGTGCGATCCGACTGCGCGGCAGGGCGCCGAAGACTTCGCGCAACGCTTTCCCGGTTGTACGGATTCGCTGTTCCTGTTGTATCTGGCCGGCTTCGTCCACCACGCAATAGCAGCTGTTGCGATCTCCCAGATCCAATCCAATGGTCAATTGCTGCGGCGAAATATTCCTGCTCTGCGCTGCCGCTACGGTGCTAACCTTCTTCATTACCGGTCTCCTTTTTATCTGTGCTTCGAGCACGTCGATAACTTGGGAGCGTATCGCATCCCGCGGAGACCGGCCTTCTCCCATCTGGTTTCGACAGTTGAGATTGCGGTCGTATAATTTTCTCGATGTTCACTATTAGGACGGGGACTGTCCCCTTCGATCAGGGTGTCGATTCAACCTCGTTGCCTGTGCATCTCGCTGGTCGTTTGCGCAGCGTTAACGCGAGCACTGTTGAGATCCTGGGCAACCATGTAGCGTTCACTGCAGGCGTATTTCGGCTCGTCGGAAACTGGAATGTTCTCGTGCCGTTCGGGTCTGGCGATCTTACGGTTGATTCCATCGCCTGCGAGGTTCGCTACACCTTGAATTGTTGGCAACTCGTCGTGATAGCAACAGTTATGACGGGACTGATGGCGGCATTCTTGCTACTTTCTGGTGGCAATCAAGTGCTCTGGTTTGTGCCTTTCGTGTGGTTATGGTTGGTAGGTGGCAACCTAGCCATCGGGATTCCTCGCTTTAGAAGCTTAATTGCTCGCGCCGTCACGACCGCTCCGCGCAGGGTCGCGGGCTAACTGTCGTATATCTTTTTACGCTCAAAACCCCTTAATGAGCGCTTCTATGGCCTGATAGCAACAGTCTGAACTGATAGACTGCGCTGTGAGGCGAAGTGACGGTGCGTGAGTACGACTTGATTGCAGAGTGGTATGCATCGGTACGCATCGATACAACAGGAGTACCCGAAGCGACCGCGCTAGCTTCATCGCTCCCACGCGGATCGTGTGTTCTGGATATTGGGTGCGGTAATGGCATTCCACTTACCAAAGCATTGCTGAGCGGGGAACACCGCGTTGTCTCGCTTGACAGTTCTGGTGCGATGCTCCGGCATTTTCGACTCAACTACCCCGCAATGCCTGCCGTTCAGGCGACGGTGCAGTCCTGTCCATTCATCGATAGCATCTTCGATGCAGCGATCGCTTGGGGCATCATGTTCCATCTCAATCCCGAAGATCAGATTAGGGCAATTGCGAACGTGTCACGTGTCCTCAAGCCCGGAGCACCCTTCCTTTTCACGTCCGGAGACGAGGACTGCTTCCACGGTAAAGTAAGCACCATGAACGGCGTAGAGTTCCGGCATTTTTCATACAGCATCGATACATATGGGCGCGTGCTTCGCGACCACGGATTCACATTGGCTAACGTCCACGCCGACAGCGGGAATAACCCCTATTACCTCGCGAAGAAAGCCGATTCGCCGAGTTGATTGTTGCCAATCTCCATAGCGCTCATCGAGGCCGAAAAAGGCGAAGCAAAAGCGCAAACTTGTGACATGGCCTGGTTTCAACAGTTATTTTTCGGGTCTAGCTCCTTCTGCTAGCATAGATGTCAGCGTAGAGGACGCACCCGGTCCGCGGAAAGGGTAGAAGCCCACCTTCAGATTACGAGCTTTGCGAACCTTCTTTCAGCCCGAATTGTCGGACAACGGGCGCTTGCATTGAAAGGAGGTCGCCATGCCGACCAATTCTCCAGAAGCGCACCGCCCGCTTCCCGAAAGCCCTAACGTCCGTCATCTGAAAGACCAAGCCAAGGATTTGCTCAAGGCGGGCGCGGCCCAATCGATCACCGAAGCACAGTTCAAGATTGCTCGTAGTTACGGATTCACCAGTTGGCCAAAGCTCAAGGCGCACGTTGATTCACTCGAAGAGATTAGTGAACTCAAGCAGGCCATCGACACCAACGATCTCTCTCGCGTGAAGACTTTGATGACGCGCGACCCGGAGCTGCATCGGGCTCCGCTGGGCTACGGAAAGAATGGACCTCTCACGTGGGTTGCAGAATGCCGCGTACCCTGGGCGCCGCCCGGCCCGGAGAGGCTGGCCATGGCCGCCTGGATGATTGACCGCGGCTCCGATGTGCATCAGGGAGGTGATGGGCCGCTCATGAGGGCCGCGCTCCGAGGCGATCGCATTCCGATGATGGAACTTCTTGTGTCGCGCGGAGCCAACGTGAATGCGTTGTGGAGCGGATACTATCCCATCATCTTTGCGCCGTGTGAAACCGTCGAGCCATTGGCGCTGAAGTGGCTGCTGGAGCACAGCGCCAATCCGAATCCGCCAGGTCAGCGGCAGAAGTATCCCGGCACAGCGCTGGATTTCCTGATCGGCACGTATGGACGTTCAGCCGAGCTCGGCACGTGCCTGCAGATCCTGATTGAAGCTGGCTGTCCCACGAAATACAAGGTTTCTGCCGTCTTAGATTTGTTGCGCAACCGGCTCGACCTTCTCGTCCGACACCTGGATGCCGATCCTATGCTGATGCATCGGCGGTTTCCCGAACTGACTTTCGGAAACACCGCCGAACGCCGTCTGACCTTGCGAGGAGCAACACTGTTGCATGTGGCAGCGGAGTACGGCAATGTGGAAGCGGCAAATCTGCTTCTGGATCGTGGAGCAGACGTAAATGCGCGCGCGACGATAGATGACACCGGCGTCGGCGGGCAGACACCGATATTTCATGCTGTCAGTCAGTTCTACGACTGGGGACTAGCGGTGACTCGGCTGTTGCTGGATCGCGGAGCAGACCTCTCGGTGCGAGTAAATCTTCCGGGCCACTATGAACGACCAGATGAAGTGGTCAAGTGTACGCCTTTGGGATATGCCCTGTTATTTCCCGCTACCCATGGCTCTCGCCCGAGCAACAGCACGATTCTATTGCATGAACGTGGGGCACCGGAGTGAAGCACTGACCGGCCCACATCCATGGGGTGGAGCCGTTTTTCCGGTCGCCACATCCTACCCGTCAACGGCCATGCGGGTATATGTGTATGTGATGCAGAGATCTCGACCTGTATCACAGCGAGCAGGCCCATGGGCACCGAATCACGTTCCAGTTGCAGGCATTCGCAGGGCTTCGGTTGCGGTTGGCAAAGTGAAATGAAATGTTGCGCCCCGTCCATTGTTCGCCGTGGCCCACAAGTGGCCTCCGTGCGATTTCATAATGGAGCGGCTGATTGATAGACCCATGCCGCTGCCTTGAGGTTTGGTGGTAACGAACGCATCAAAGATCTGCTCGATTTCTTCCTGGGGCAGCCCCACGCCAGTGTCGCTGACCGAGATCAGCAGTTGACCATTCTCGTCCAGTTGCGTCTTGACTGTAAGAACACCACCGGTTTCCTTCATGGCCTCGATGGCATTGAGCATGAGGTTCATGAACACCTGCTGCAGTTGCACACGATCCGCCGGGGCCTTTGGAAGATCGGTAGCAAGATCGGTGCGGATCGAGACCGCATACTGGTCGGCCTCGGGGCGGAGCAGTTCGCCCATTTCGCGGATGATTTCGTTTACCTCGACCAGTTCACGTCGTGGAGGAGACTTCTTGTACAGCGAACGCAAGCGTTCGATGATCTCCGTTGCGCGAGTCCCGTCAGTCACGATTCTGCTTGTTGCTTCTAGCGCTTCATCCACATCGGGCTGGTCGCGCTTAAGCCATCGCATGCAGGTCTTCGCGTTTGTCATAGCCGCGGCGATCGGCTGTTTCAGCTCGTGGGATACAGAGGCAGCCAGCTCTCCCAACATGCTGACCCGGTTCACGTGTGCGAGGTCTGCCCTTAGTCGCTCGCGCTCTTCTTCAGCGCGCTTGCGATCTTCGATATCGGTTGAAACACCGTACCACCTGAGGATTTTTCCGTGTTCATCGCGGAGCGGAACGGCACGAGACAGGAACCAACGGTATTCACCGTCCGCTGCCCGCCGATAGCGCACTTCATTTTCGAAAGGCTCGCCACTCGCCAGAGACGCGCACCATTTCTCCCAGTGTCGTTGTAGGTCTGTGGGGTGAACGGCGTCTTGCCAACCCGGGCCGACCGTCCTCTCGTGGGACAAACCCGCGTATTCCTGCCAGCGGCGATTCCCGAACTCATTCGACCCATCGGTCCCCGCGATCCACACCATCGTCGGCATCGCTTCGATGACGTCCCGAAGCTCTCGCTCACTCCTCCGGAGGTCCTCATAGAGCTTCTGCAGCTGCTGGGCGGCATAATTGAAGGTGTTCCCCAAGACAGCCAGCTCATTATTTCCGCGCAAATGGACCTTGTGCTGAAAGTCGCCTCGGGCCAGGGCCTCGGCGCCCGCAGTGAGAACCGAAAGCGGACCAGTAACGGTCCGAGTGACGTACCAGCCAAGCGCCGCGGCCGCGAGCAATGTCAACAAAGCGGCAATCGGAACGATTATGAAAAAGCGTTGGCGCGCCTTCTGGGCATCTTCCATGGCTCTTGTTCGCTGCTGCTGTGCTTCTTCGTCGACTCTTTCCACCAGGGATGAACTGAACTCGATCAGGGCTGGGATCTCGATTGCCGCCCGGAGCTGAACGGCGTTCCATTCACCGGCGGTCGCCAGTCGGACCGCTGTGTCGAGTTGCGAAAGCAGTGTCACTCGCAGACTTTCAAGTGCCTCGGATATGGGTGCGTCTTGCTCAATGTCGGGGGTGGCCCTGAGCATCTGCTCGGCATGATCGACGCGCTCCAGAAATGAGCGCCGGATCGCGGTCGCCTCGCTGGAAAATTGGCGAGTGTCATGACTGCTGGCCAGTGCCGCCATCCTCTCCTGGAAGCTATAAACGTCGAGGTGAACGCGGACAACGGCGTCAGATATCTGATCCGTCTTACTTACACGCTGCGCTAAAGCCTCTATTTGCCAGTATTGCCATACAGCTACTGCATCCGCAGCGACAATAAAAAAAACGATCAATATGAAGCATACGATCAGGCGTAAGCGAATGCTCAGGGCGCTTGGGCGAAACAGACTTCGAATCCCGCCGCGCGTTGCTTGGTGCACCTTGGTCGCATTCGTTTCCATGTTGACGTTCCTATAGCGATCAGCTGGGACGTCCGGTTACTCTACCTTTGCGCAGCCGTTTTATCGAATTCCGAATTAGCGCGAGCAGCGGGTGCCTGTAGCATTTGCTCTAGTTCGTCTTGCAATTCGTGTGCTGCTTGTATGGCGGGTTCTCTTCGGGTGAGAACCGCGTGTACTGCTTCCCAGTAAGCGCGCGACACGTCTGGATACATCTTTCCCGCCGCTCTGGACGGCCGCAGGACTACGCCCTTATGAAATACTTCTAGAACACGCGGAAACTGTGGATTGGTCGGCAAGAGTTCCGGGTCGTTATAGAGCTGGGATATGGTTGGCGCATCAGTCGTATTCCGGCATCTTGTGACCTGCTCCTCGCGGCCGGACAGATAGCGCACCAACATTGCTGCCTCACGTGGATGAAGCGAATGTCGCGAAACCCCGAAACCAGATCCTCCGAAAGTTGCGGCCGTCCTGGCCCCGCCCGGAAGGGGAGCTATGTCAAACCGGTCTCTTATTAGGCAGGTTGGGCCGCGATCGGCGATATACTCACTTGCCCAGCTGCGCAGGAACGCCGCTTTTCCCGCTTGCCACATGTTGCCCGCATCCCATTCTTTAAACACGAGGACTCCGGGGGGTGAAATGGACCCTACCCAACGCGCCGCTCTCTCCCATGCACGAATGCTGTGCGGGTTGTTTACCGTGACCTTGCCGGTCTCGTCGAGTATTGTCCCGCCGCCCTCCGAGACCTGCCATTCCAGCGCGTTGCAGGTCAGCGCCTCGGAAGGTGCTCCTTCCCAAACGAAACCCCAAAAATCTTTGTTTCCGCTCGCGCGCTCGCCCGACTGAATCCGCCTCGCCATGACTTCGAGCTCTTCCCATGTCTTCGGCGGTGCTCGATACCCGTATTTTCGCAGCAGATCCACCCGGTAAAACAGCATCCCTTCGTTCAAGTTAGCAGGCAGAGCTACGAGCCGGCCGTTCACCGTGTTGGCCGCTATGAGCTCGGGAAAATGCGCCTGGATCTCTTGGTCCGGAATATAGGCCCTGAGGTCGAGAAGATTGTCGGCGAGAATCCCAGGCCAGATTACATCGATGCCGTAAACATCTGGTACTTTTGCTCCGGCCTCCAGAAGTTTGCGATAGGTTGCCAACTGCTCCGTTGTTGTCTCGGGTCCAGGAAGGAACTCCACCCGAATTCCGGTCTGCCGTGTGAACTGGGCCAGTTCTCCGTTGAGGCGACGCTGATAGTCCCTACTCACCCATGTCTGATCCATAAGAGTTAAGGTTTTTGCAGGTTCAGACGGGCTAGTCTGGTGGCAGGCTTGCATCACAAAGAAGAGGAGGAGACAAACGCCTCCGTGGGCGAAGCGACGCAGACGGCCCACCCACGAGCCAGAGACTCGATTCTCGCGCGTTGTGGATGGGTACGCCATATGCCACCCGTCTTTGGCGAACGCCCCAAATTACGATGATAGTCCACAGCGCTTAAATAGGAAAACACGCACCAGTTAGTCGCCGAGCACATTGAATCCTGAGCACCTTGTGAGGTTGATTTGTTGTTGCACCGGTGCTGTTGTCGTTCTAGACTCCGACCCTAACCAGGGCCTCGGGTGAAATCAACAATACAAAATGGGAGGGATCCATGGCAGACACGATTCAGTCCGTCCTTGTTGGCGGCGTCGCCGGGTTCGTCTCGGCGGTCATCACTTACTTTTCCACGAGATTCAAGACTCGCCTTGAGCTTACAGCGGAGTATGACAAGGAACTGCAGAACAACCGTCTGACGGCCTACAAGAAGCTTTGGGGGATGCTCGACAAGTTCGCTCGATACGGACGGGAAGGACCCGTCACATATAAAGTCCTGTGCCAGGTATCAAATGACACCCGGAACTGGTACTTCCACGACGGTGGCATCTATCTCACCAGAGCAAGTCGTAGGCCGTACTTCCGACTCAAACAATTGATGCAGGATGCACTCGATAACAAGGTTCTTGCCGACCACCCTGATACTGTGATTGAGGAAAAACTGCTCGAGCCCATCATTCAGGCTGGCAGTATGTTACGCACGATTCTTTCCGATGACATCGGGACGAAACGGGCCTCGTGGCTATGGGGTACGGGAATTCTGGCCGAGTTGACCGCAAATATGAACGCCCCGGACTAGCCGGGGCGCTCGAGTTGGCAGAACTGCAGCAGGTTAGAACAAGTTCCACAGGAACTGGTTGTAGACCTCGTGATGGAATTGCACTTCCGCGGCCTTTACGACGGTTCCTAACAGGCGCGGGCAGCGGTCGGCGGAGGCCTGTTTCAGGTCGGCGTAGCGGGCTTTCACGTCTTCGCCGAGCAATGCTGTGGTCCACTCCGCGTTGCGGAAATTCTCGATCGCGGTGTAGATGTTGTCAGGCAGGTAACGCTCCTTGCCTTGGCGCAGATCCTTGATCTTTGCTGTAGTTCCCTCCAAGCCAGTCTTGAAGATCCCGAGCATGACCAGGTAGGGGTTGGCGTCGGGCGCAACGGCGCGGACTTCGGTGCGCATGCTGCGCTCGTTGCCGATCGGAATACGGATCATGGCGCCGCGATCCACCGCGGAGGCCTTCAGTTGGTTGGGCGCCTCGAAGTGAGGATCGAGGCGGCGGTAGGCATTGACGCTGGAGTTGAAAATCAGACACAGGTCGTTGCCGTGGGTCAGGATGCGATCGAGGAATTCGTAGCCCAGCTTGCTAAGCTTCTCTTGGCCCTTGGGATCCCAGAAGAGGTTCTTGCCGTCCCCACTGATGGAAACGTTGGTGTGCATGCCGCTGCCGTTTACGCCCACGACCGGCTTGGGCAGGAACGACGCCGTTAGACCCATGTTGCGGGCAACCTGCCGGCAGATCAGCTTGTAGAGTTGGATCTGATCGGCGGCGGCAACCACTTCGCCGTAGCCATAGTTGATTTCAAACTGCGACGGCGCGACCTCAGGATGATCCTTCTCGTTCTGGAAGCCCATGGAGCGCTGCACCTCGGCCGTCGTGTCGATGAAAGTGCGCAGAGGGTCGCCGGGCAAAGAGTGATAGTAGCCGCCGGTGTTTACGTATTCAAACTGGCCGGTTTCGTGATAACAGCGCTCAGCCTCGGGCCCTTGGAACAGGAAGCCTTCAATTTCGTTCGCGGCGTTCAGGGTGTAGCCCTTCTTTTTGTGCAAGTCGTTGGCGAATAGTTTGAGAACGCTACGAATGTCAGCGCTGTAGGGTTCGCCGTTTTTGTCAATCACTTCGCCGAAAGTGAGAACCTTGCCGGGGCCGAACACATCCGCGGGTCCCCAATAAAACGCGCCCCAATCGATACCCAGGCGCAGATCGCTCTCCCTCTGCGCAGTAAATCCGCGGATGGAGGAACCGTCAAAGGTCAGATTGTCATAGCTCTTCAACAAGAACTTCTTGTCGTAGTCGAGCATGTGCAAGCGGCCCTCGAGGTCACTGAACATCACGGTGAGGGCCTTGATGCGCTTTTCGTCGGTGAGATACTTCAGACGCTCTTCGCGAATCTTGTCTGGCGCGACGCGGTTCCTGCGCTGCTCCTTTGCTTTGAGGTTAAGTTCTTCCAATTCGTCGTAGGACAGTGCCAGGAAATTGCGCAGTTCAGTGGACATGGATGTCGTTGGTTCTCCTTCGCTCTAGGTACGAGATTCGGGCAAAACTACTGCACGGGTTACTTGGAAGTTGAAATGGCTGGTTTCAACGCCGACTTGGAACTCGGAAGAATAACGCGAGAGTTTGAGGGCAGCCAATCGAAAAAGCTGATGTGGGGCATAAAAGGGATTTATTCGAGGCAGGCTCAGGACTATCTGGGACCAAACCCTTGAGCTGGAACAGCGCGCATGATTACCCCGAGAGCGGCCAGCACCGCGATGAAGTAGACGATAGTAGCGCTCTGCGGGCGCGCGGGAAGATCGCCGGCGAAGAACGCTTGATATCCCGCCCCGATTGCCACCACTAGAAACAGGTTTTCACCCAGTGCCCACCACAGAACAAGACAGGCCATGAGCAAAATGAGTCGCTGCGTCTTGCTCAGTGCCCGCGCGGCATGGCCTCCGTCGAGCATCCAAACCGGGATGAGGTTCAGAAGATTCAACCATGCTCCAGAGTATGCAAGAGCAGCCCAAAGCGAATCGCGCGTTTGATACCAGAGGAACGTGCAAGCAACGGATCCCAGGAACCCAGCGAGAGGACCGGCGAGACTAATCGCGGCTTGCGTTTCGATTGGAACTCCCAGAGCCTGCCAGCGCACGTACGCACCGAAACCGGGAAGAAACACTGGCATATCGGCGGGCAATCCGCGACGTTTGATATCGACAAAGTGACCCATCTCGTGAATCAAAATGAGGGCGGCGAAGCCGAGGCCGAACCTCATGCCGAAAGCCGCCCAATAGAATCCGAAAAACGCCACAAAGCTCAGAAGAAATTTGAGCTTGAATACTGTGCTGAGAAGGAATTTGCCCTTGGCGAGGATCACTGCGAGCGGGCCTGCGGGGCCAAGCTTCTGCGCCCACTTGTTTTCGCTTGGTTGAGGTTGGATTTGATCGGCCAGCGCGTCGAGCGAGCGAGCATGGCTCAGAATCCAGGACGCTTGGCGTGAATTTGACGGCAGAAGGGGCAAGCCCATGAGCCAGCGTTCGCGGGCTTGACGATAATCGTGCTTCGCCTCGAGCGCCTTTGCCTCCGAAGCTAATTGGTCGAGCTGGTCGGAGTGCACCAGCGCGTGGCAATTTCCGCACACGAGTGCTCCGGGAGGCAGATCGCTCGAGCAGCGACGACAGGTGCGGATGAGTTCAGGCGTGACAGTCGACACAATGGCTTCAGAAACCCACTCTCATTTTACCTGTCCAGCTACCCTAGCGGCTTGACGGAGTTCTCAAACGGCCCATCGATCTCGACTGCTTTGGCAGCGGTGAGTCTGACCGCGATACTGACCCCGACGAACAGGATCACCACGCCCATCAGTGCGCCGAACGGGTTGTCGCCGAAGCGAATGAACGGGAAGATGAGAGTGTGTGGAATCAGCCGACCCATCACCGAACTCAACTCAGGGTTGTAGTGAATCCACACGGGAATCCTGGCCAAAGTGCAAGCGGCATAGGTGAGAATGGCAGCGACAACTTGATAGCGCCTGCCCGTAATCCCGCCGGATCCCTTGACCATGGCCTTGCCAACCATCCATCCGACAGCCAACGAGGCGTATCCAATCGAGATGCCGGTGATGATCATGAAGGCGGCATAGAGAGCTAAACCCAACCCAGCCGCTCCGGCTCCGAACAGAAGAGCCCGGCCAAACGCTGGTCCGGTATCGTGTCCGAGTTCGGTTCGGACCTTCTCTGCGCACGATTGGCAGGCCATCGCAGCGTTGACCCGATAGTAGGTCATGCCGATGGGTTGGTGGCAAAACTGGCAATGGTCGCCGCCGGATGTCCCGACATATTCAGCGGTGCCAAACTGTGGGCTGGGACTGAGCGAGGAGTCAGGCATGGCCGGGTAAGATAGCACAAAAAGTGCGGCTTAGGGCAGTGGATTCATGCTGGAATTTATTGCCGATGAGCCGAAGCACCCGCGGCCAACTCGCGCAGGGTCGCAAGGAAGCCAGCAGCGGTGCGGGGGTCGTCGAGTGCGTCCAGAGCGATGGTGGCTGAGAACTGGGGTGATTCGGGCCGAAAGCGTACCTGGAGCACATCCTGCTGGCGCACAGTCATCAGAGTGTTGAGCTCGGGTGCCAGGTCTTCCTGCCAATGGGTGCGGGTTGTAAGCACGATGGGGCCGGGCTCGTAGATGTCCCACTGACGCTGGTCTTTCTTGCGAGCGACGACGCCACGGCTGTGAGCGCACCAACGATGCCGAATCACATCCAAGCGGACGTTGGGAGATCCGCCCAGGTCGGCTTCGAAGGTCAGGGTTTCTTTCTGTTTGTGGACGCGACTCAGGATCCAGTTTACCGGCAGAGGCCGTGGCCGAAATTTCATGGTGACGCGAGCATTCTCGAAACTGCGCGAAGGGAACTGCAGGCGGGCATAAAGACGGGAACTGTTGAGCCAGCGGAAGTCGACGATGCGTCCTTTACCGGCGCACGCTGACTGAACCCAGCGAAGCGCCTCGGCTCCCCGACGGCGGTTGTAGGCAACGAAGAAGAAATACCATCCACCCAAAACGATCACCGCGGCGACCGCGTCGATGATAAGCAGGCGTCCCACAGGCGTACTTCGCTACCCCTCTGATGCCGATGGTACGTCCGAGGTTGCGGGTCGAGCAAGAGGACATTAGTCCCCGTAAAGCATCTTTTTGCGCTTCCGCAAACTCGGGCTGTGGAAAATCGGCCATCGGACCGTCGTTAAGTCCCGGAATCGGGGGAAAGCCCGTCCCGGTTCCCTCGGGCTCGGCCTTAGTACCTTGCTACGAAAGGCGTACTCCGAACTCAGGATGCCGAAGCCTTTACAATGTCGCGGTGGCTACTGTCGTTCGCGATTACAAGCCCGAGGATTTTGAATCATTGTGGCGCATGGATCAGGAGTGCTTTCCGCCGGGGATTTCGTATTCGAAACAGGAACTCAGGTCTTTCATGCGGCATCGTGGATCGTTTACGTTAGTCGCGACCGATGCGAAAGAGGAACTTCAAGGTTTCATCGTGGCGCATTGCGGCGCCACGGGACACGTCATCACCATCGACGTTGGACCGAATGCAAGGCGCTTGGGGGTGGGCTCGGTCCTGCTGCGAGCGGCGGAAGAGCGTATGCGAGCCGCGAGATGCCGGGCGGTAGGGTTGGAGACGGCGGTGGATAATGTCCCGGCCTTGTCCTTTTACAAACGAAACGGCTACGACGTCATTCGAACCTGGCCGCGCTATTACTCCAACGGAGTGGATGCGCTGGTGCTAGAGAAGCATTTGAGCTGATCCCGACTAAGAAATTGCAATCCCAGGGCTTCTCCTATACCTTGCCCTGTTTAGGAAGCGACAGATGAGAGTTGCCATCCAAGGAGAACGCGGCTCGTTCAGTCATGAAGCTGCCGAAAAGATGCTGTCGCATTGCACGGTTGTGCCCTGTGCGCGGTCGGCCGAGGTCTTCGATCGCGTCGATGCGGGGTCAGTGCAGGCAGCCGTGATTCCGATCGAGAACACGCTGGCCGGAACGGTCGCAGAACATGCAGACCTGCTGGTTACCAGGAATGTCTTCATACAGGCTGAGTACCTGCTGCGGATTGTGCATAACCTCATAGCCGCGCCAGGGGTAAAGATAGCTTCATTGCGGCGAGTTCTGTCGCATCCGGTGGCCCTCGATCAGTGCCGGGATTTTTTCCGGCGACATCCGAAGATCGAGGCAGTTCCTTTTTACGATACGGCGGGAAGCGTCAAGCACGTTACTGCGGATCGCTTGATGGACGCGGCTGGAATTGCGGGACGGCAGGCGGCGCGAGAGTACGCAGGGAAGATCCTTCAGGCTGGAATTGAGGATGACAAGCGGAACTTCACCCGATTCTTTTTGATTCGCAGGCTGGGCGGAACGCATAAAAATCAAAAAGCCTATCCTGTCTCGCCAAAGAGCGGCGAGACAAGGGTGGGGCACCCGCGTTTCAATGCTTACGTTGCGAACTACGAGCGGCTTATACCGCCGAGGGCGAATAAGACTTCGATTGCTTTCCAGGTAAAGAACCTGCCCGGCGCACTGTTCAAGTCGCTGAGCGTTTTTGCGTTGCGGGACATCAGCCTGAGCAAAATCGAGTCCCGTCCGATGCGCGGACGGCCGTGGGAGTACGTGTTCTACGTTGACTTTCTCCGTGGCGACGACGAACCGGCGAGGAACGCACTGCGGCATCTGGGCGAAGTGGCTGAGTTCGTCAAGGTACTGGGCGTCTACCCCGCGGCCTAAGTTGGCGAACCTTTCTTGCCGGCTTCACGTCAAAGATAAAACGGAAATCCAGTCCAGGAGGATCAAGTGCTGGAGAATTCATCGAACCGCCGCAGTTTTCTTCGTCAGACTTCCATCGCTGGTGCTGGCTTGCTCGCGCCCGTGGCCTTCCTTCAACAGAAGCCCGAAGAGAAGGAAAAAGAAAAAGAAGACGAGAAGATCTCACCGGCAGAAGATCTGATGCGCGAGCACGGAGTGCTCAACCGTATTCTCCTGATCTACGACCACCATCTGCACCTATTGGCGGACAAACGGCCGTTCGATGGCTCGATTCTGGCGAGTGCGGCAGATATGATTCGGCACTTTGTCGAGGAGTATCACGAAAAGTTGGAGGAAGAATTCCTGTTCCCAAGGTTTCGGAAAGCGGGAAAGCACGTGCAGTTGGTCGAGACTCTCCAAACCCAACACAAAGCCGGGAAGGATTTGACCGCAAAGATTCGAGAACTGGGCGCGACCGCTACGCTCAAATACGTTTCCTCCGATACTGATAAGTTGGGAGACGCTCTGCGGTCATTCCTGCGCATGTATCGTCCGCATGAGGCCCGCGAGGATACTGTCCTGTTTCCGGCATTTCGCTCCATCATTTCTCCGCACGAATACGATGCTCTGGGCGAGGATTTTGAGAAGAAAGAGGATGAACTGTTTGGCGGCGAGGGTTTCTTTCAAGTCGTCGATCAGGTGGCCGCTCTCGAAAAAAAGCTTGGAATCTACGATTTGGCTCAGTTCACGCCAAAGTAGCCCAGTCCTCGAGTGTTGGCGCCGTCACACGATCGTGTGATGCTACACACACACGACCCACAGTCCCATTCATAAAATATCCACAGTGCCAACTGACCACCAGTTGGATCATTCTGGAGGAAATACATGCATTCATCGAAGATCATGGTTCTGTTGGTGTGCGTTCTGGGAGTGGTTTCGCTTGCGATGGCGGGAGAGAATTTGGGAATCCGGGCAACGGGAAAAATTAGTTTCGCTTCGCCGGTTCGGGTGGCTGGTACGCTGTTGCCCGCCGGTGAATATGTCGTGCGGCACACTATGGAAGGGCAGGAGCACGTCATGGTGTTTCAGTCGGTGAACCATAAGGTGCAGGACTTGAAGGCGAAGTGCCAACTGGTTCAGCTAAGCAAGAAGGCCGACCAAACCCGGACTGTGTATCAAACGAACGCTGCCAACGAACGAGTGTTGCAGGAACTCGTGTTTGCCGGAGATACAGCTAAGCACGTCTTTTAGCGAGCGCGGTGGGCAAGTCCAATCGTTGCAGCAGGCATCCCCGTGCGGCCCATCCTATGGGCCGTGTGGGATGCCTTTGTTTCGGGAGAATCCTCAAGGGCTCCAAATTAAGACTTGCGTAGTGGCATCCTGCGCGTTAGCCTCTGCACCTTAGACACATACGCCGCCAGCCGCAGCGGAATAGAATGCGAGTCTTGGGCCAGGGTTTCGGGCGACCTGAAACTTTTCCTCAAAGAGTGTCATCTAAACTTGAGCGAGTTACACTCAAGGAGAATCATGAGCCAACAGACCTCATCAGAGCGCTCTCCTAAATTGAAGGAAACAAACGAGCAAAAAGCGTTGCCGGTGCTGCCGGTGAGGGACACGGTATTGTTCCCCCATGCCGTTTTGCCGCTTACGGTGGGGCGTGAAAGTTCCGTTCAGTTAATCAATTCACTGGGAGAGGATAAGACCATTATTGTTGTGGCCCAGCGCGAAGCCCGCGTGGATGCGCCACAACCCAGCGACCTTTACACGGTGGGCACTTCCGCGGTCGTTCACAAAGTCGTCAAGATGCCGAACCAGAGCCTGTTTGTGTTTGCCGAGGGCCTGGAACGCATAAAACTCGGTGAGTTTACTCAACTCACTCCGTTTATGAGCGCGCATTACTCCACCCTGCCGGAAAGCGCTACACCGGTAGCCACCTCGCAGATTGAAGCCCTGCAGCGCAACGTTCTGACTTTATTCCAGCAGATTGTGGCAGGGTCGCCGACGCTATCGGACGAACTCTCGACCGTGGCCATGAATATCGACGAACCGGGCCGGTTGGTCGACTTCATCGCCTCGTCGTTGCCGTCCCTTTCCACGCCGGACAAGCAGGACACGCTGGAAACGCTCGACGTCCCCGTTCGTCTGGAGAAGATTAATCAACATCTCGCGAAGGAGCTCGAAGTCCAGCAACTGCGCAACAAGATCCAGAGCGAAGTGCAGGATCGCGTGCAGCAGACGCAGCGCGAGTACTACCTGCGCGAGCAGATGAAAGCCATCCAGAAAGAACTTGGCGAGCAGGATGAAGGCCAGCGCGATGTTGAAGATCTGAAAAAGAAGATCGAAGAAGCCGGCATGCCCGACGAGGTGAAGAAAGAGGCCCTGAAGGAACTGGGGCGCCTTTCCCGGATGTCACCGATGGCCGCCGACTATTCGCTGACCCGCAACTACATCGAATGGCTGGCGGTACTGCCGTGGGCCAAGACCTCGGGGCAGGAAATCGAGATTCCGAAGGCGAAAGAGATCCTTGACGCCGATCACTACGATCTGGAGAAGGTGAAAGACCGTATCCTCGATTACCTCTCCGTTCGCCGGCTGAAGCCCAACATGAAAGGGCCGATCCTGTGCTTCGTAGGGCCTCCGGGAGTAGGGAAGACTTCGCTGGGCAAGTCGATTGCCCGCGCCCTTGGGCGGAAGTTCACGCGGCTTTCCCTGGGCGGCGTGCACGATGAGGCTGAGATTCGCGGTCACCGGCGGACCTATATCGGAGCCTTGCCGGGGCAGATCATTCAGGGGATTCGTCGGGCCGAGACCAAAGATCCCGTCTTCATGCTCGACGAGATCGACAAGGTCGGGCGTGACTTCCGTGGTGATCCGGCTTCGGCCCTGCTCGAAGCGCTTGATCCCGAGCAGAACTCGACGTTCCGCGACAACTACCTTGACGTGACTTTCGATCTTTCGAAGGTTCTTTTCATCACGACCGCGAACATGCTCGATCCGATCGCCGAGCCGCTGCGCGACCGTATGGAGATCATCGAACTGCAGGGGTACACCGAAGAAGAGAAAGTTCACATCGCATTTCAGTATCTGATTCCGCGGCAGATTGACGAAAACGGCATCACCACGGAGCAGATCGAATTCCCGGAAGAGGCGGTACGCTACGTGATCCGCCACTACACGCGGGAAGCAGGCGTTCGCAGCTTGGAACGCACGATCGGCACGATCTGTCGGAAACAGGCCCGCAGGCTGGCAGAGGGTAAGACGGAGAAGCTGATCGTCAATAAGGAGATCATTCAGGAATTCCTCGGCGGCATCAAGATTCGCAGCGAAGGCGAAATTGCCGAGCGCACCGAGCGCCCAGGAGTGGCGGTTGGATTGGCGTGGACTCCGGCCGGCGGAGATGTGCTCTTCGTCGAGGCCAATGCCATGAAGGGCAAAGGCGGATTCACCATGACCGGACAGATCGGCCAGGTGATGCAGGAATCCATGCAGGCAGCATTGACGTGGGTGCGATCGAATGCCGACCGTCTTGGAGTGGCCGAAGATTTCTTCGCCAGCCACGACATCCACATTCACGTGCCGGCGGGCGCGATTCCTAAGGATGGTCCTTCGGCCGGTGTGACCATGGCTACGGCTTTGGTTTCGCTCTTGACCAAGCAGCGCATCACTCCGCTCATGGCGATGACCGGTGAGATTACACTCAGCGGCAATGTGCTTCCTGTCGGCGGGATCAAGGAGAAGGTGCTGGCGGCGAAGCGTGCTGGCGTTCGGGATGTAATTCTTCCGGCGGAAAACAAGATGAACGTGGAAGAAGATCTCACGCCCGAGCAGCTCGAAAACCTGACGGTGCACTACGTGAAGACGATCGATGAAGCGCTGCAGGTTTCGTTGCCGGCGGTGGCCGACAACGCCGCAGCGAAGATTCTTCAGCCAGAGCCAGTGCACGATCGGGTGCTGACCACCCAGGCATAACCCAGTTCGTCGGGCGATCAAAAATAACCGGGCCTAAGTTCTACTTAGGCCCGGTTCCAGTTTTCGGCCAGCAGAGATCGCTCAAAACTTCAGTTTCATCGCGAACTGCAACTGCCGGGCACCGGTCGTGCCATCGGGGCGGGCGACCTGAGCCGAGGACTCGCCGAATGTAGCATCGTTGATAAATTGATCGGGCTGCTGGAAGTTGGGGTGGTTCAAAATGTTGTAAAACTCGGAACGGAACTCGAGGCTCATGCGCTCCGTGAGTTTTGTGTTCTTGGCCACGACCATATCCCAGGATTTGAATCCAGGCCCATAGAAGCTGTTGCGGCGGACATTTCCGGGGCCGCCAAACAACGGGAAAGTGAACAAGCCCGCGTTTGGACCGGTTACTGGCAAGCCCGATTGGAACGGAATGCCAACTGGGCTGGCGGCGTATGACGCCCTCTGTTGCGCCCCGGTGCCGTCGCTGTCCACTCCGGACTCAAAGATCTCGAACGGGAATCCTGTTTGGATGGTGGCAATCCCTGACCACGACCATCCCTCGAAAGCCCTCCCGGCGAGACCCGTGCTCAAATGACTCTTGCCGCGGCCAAAAGGTAACTCCGCATAGTAGTTGATGACCGCACGGTGTCGGACATCGAATGAAGAATTTCCTTTCTCGCGGTTCAGGAAGCCCGAGTTGGCGGGGAAGGGAAACTGGCCCTGTTGAAAGCGGAAGCCGTCGCTGGCGTCGTCGATGGCGTGCGCCCAAGTATAGTTCGCCTGAAACGACATGCCGTGCCGAATTGCTTGGACAACGTCGCCTGCAGTGCATGGCTATTGGAGTTGGCGAGGCTGGCGGACGTATTGGCGTGAAAGGCCGCCGCGTTC
The DNA here is from genome assembly GCA_963836945.1 of uncultured Acidobacteriota bacterium. Classification (GTDB taxonomy): domain Bacteria; phylum Acidobacteriota; class Terriglobia; order Terriglobales; family Acidobacteriaceae; genus Sulfotelmatobacter. The sequence continues at coordinate 115,339 of CAWILL010000004.1, read as the reverse complement.
TGCACCGCATCGAACGGAAGGATTCCCAGTTCGGCTCCAATGTAGAGATTGCCGCCCTGAACCGTCTCAAACTGAGGGAGTGCGTTTGGGTTGTCGATGCAGCCGAAAGGATTGTTCGGGTTCGGCACCGGGTTGTTATTGTCGAACGTCGGATCGGCGCAATAAGCGCGCAACTGTGCTACCAGCGCGTTGTCTGGCGGATTCCCGTCAACGATGCGATACAGACGGTTGGCCTTGTTTCCGACGTAATTGATTTCAAGTGTAAGGCCGGCTCCCAGTTGCTGCTGGATGCCGAAGTTCCACTGCTGTACGTAGGGGACGTGAAAATTTGGCGTGACCGTGCCGGGGAAGGCAAATGAAAATTGTGGCAGGCTTGCCGTCGGCGCCGGAGTCAGCGTCGTGGGAACCGGTGTATTTGAGATCTGGACCTGACTGACTGGCACCACGAACTGCCCTGCCACCGGGTCGAAGCTGTTGTTGAACACGTTGTTGGCGTACGGTCCGGAAAGCGGGGGATTGCCGCGAATGTTTCCGGTGATATTGAAGAATTGGCGGTCGCGCGAGATGCCATAGCCGCCACGAATGGATGTTTTGCCCTGCTTGAGGGGGTCCCAGGCAAACCCGATGCGCGGTTCGAATCCATTTGTGTCGTTCGTGTAGAGTTCATTGGGTCCTCCACGCGTGACCTGCGTAAACGTAATCGGCGCGGGGCCGGATAGAGCCGCCACACTCGCGTTCGACCATGCGTTGTGCACCTCCCACGGCACGCCATCCCACTCGTAGCGCATGCCGTAGTTGAGCGTGAAATTCGACGTCAACTTGAACTGGTCCTGAACGAATCCGTACATGTCGCGTTCCCGCAAGCCGCGCTCGTCTGTAGGGACACGGTTTCCAGCGAAGTTGAACAATTGCGTCTGAGTTTCCTGGAAAACCGCCCCGAACAAACCCCAAACCGCATCCTGGACGACACCATTGTTGAAGTTGAGGGTATTCGTCAGCGCCGAAGCGCCGGTCTGCTGGTTGATATTGAATGCGGGTGTAGGGCGAGTTCCGAAATTGTTGAAGCCGTTTTCATAACTGTCGTCAAATTCGTAACCAAATTTCAGGGTGTGCCGGCCTTTGATCCAGGTGAAATTGTCGCCGACGGTATAGATTCCGAAAGGACGAACCTGAAGGTCGGCGTCACCCAAATTGCCACAACTGATTCCCGCGAAGGCGGGAAGACTCCAGTCGCGCCCACGTCCGAGCGCATCGGGACCAGCCAGACCCAGGCTGTTGATGGTGTTAATGCCGTTGCACGGGAAGCTTTGGTATCCGCGGTTCGTGCTGGCGAACAGGTCGTTTTGCCGGGTTGAAGACAGAGTGCTGATCCAGTGACCGCTTACGCTCTGGTTAAGACCGTGCGTAGCGACTCCTCCCAGTCCAGGAAGAGTATTCACACTCGCCCCGTTGTCATCGAACTTATTGGCCAGATAACGCACACTGACGTTGTTGTTGGGATTGATGCTGTAATCCACCTTCGCCAGGTAGTTGTTGGCGTTGAAAAGATCCGGATCGGCGAACAGGTATTGCGCCGACACTCCTTGCTGCACCGCCGGACCGTTTGCTGTTGGATAGTAATTCAGCAGCTTCTGTATTTGGGGGTCCAAAGTAAACCCGAAAGCGTTGTTCGCCGAACTCGGTGTGCTGACGTCAATGGGCACCGGGCCCGCTTGGGGATCAATATAGGTGAACACACCAGTCTTGAATGCCGCCGTCGGGACGTTAGCGATGGAAACCGTCGACGTGTCGAAGCGACTGCCTTCATAGTTGAAGAAGAAAAACAGCTTGTCCTTGATGAGCGGACCGCCGACCGAGGTCCCGAAAATGTTGCGGTTGTAGAAATTCTTCGTGGGGGTGCCCCGGGCCGCACTATTGAAGTAGTCCCGAGCGCCAAGCGCATCCCAGCGGCCGAAGTAGTAGACGTCACCGTGAAGTTGATTGGTCCCACTCCGCGAAATGATGTCAATGACGCCGAAGGAGTTGCGGCCGAACTCAGGAAGATAGTTATTGGTAATGACGCGGAACTCGGCGGTAGCATCCGGGTTTAAAGTGGCGAATCCGCCGCCCGGGACGCCGGCGTCGTTGTTGTTGGTTCCGTCGAGCAGGAAATTATTGTTGCGGCTCCGGCCCCCGTTGAGAGAGAAGCCGCCGGTCGTATCGTTGGTATAGGTGGTTCCTGGAGTCAACAGCACGAGCTGATAGGGATCCCGGAGAATCAACGGAAGCGCCTGCATCTGTTTTTCATCAATCACGTTGCTGACTTGAGCATCGGTGGTGTTGATGGGCGCAACCGTCCCGCCTTCGACGGTGACCTGTTCGGTATTCGAACCTACCTCGAGCTTGGCGTTGAGGGTCAAGGCCTGGTCGACTGTCAAAATCAAACTCTGGTACTTGACCGATTTGAAGCCGCCTTTCTCGACCATCATTTCGTACGGCCCCGCCGGCAACGCCGTGATGTTGTAAACGCCCGCCGCACTGGTCTCGATGTTGCGAACCGCGTTCGTCGCCGTATTGCGCACAGTGATCCTGGCATGATCGACAACAGCTCCGGTCGAATCGGAGACCGTTCCGTTAATCGATGCGGTTTGAGCGGCGCAGAGGGACGCAGTGATACTGAGAATGCAGCCAAGGGAAAAGAAAACAACACGTCGGCGCATGTTTCTGACTCCTTCGCTTTCTAAAATGTCGACTGGTCGTCCCAGGAGAATCGAATACAAGTGTTGGGTGTTGGGACCAGGATCGGCCTCTACCTCAACCTGCAAATGAACCGCCAAGGTTGTAAAGGAAGAAAGCAGATTGTTTTCATTGCATGCGGCGGGAAGGTTGGCGAGGCGCTTCCAAGATGTATATCTTGTGACGATGTACTTTATGGAAACGCGTAGATCGGCCGCGGAAGTCGCCGAGACGCCATCTATTTAGAAGGATGTTTTTGCAATCTGTTGGGTCGAGTCTTATGTGGTTATGTTGACCGTCATTAAAAGGAATGGTGCATCCGTTCGCGGTACACTGAGGTCGATGCGTGTGCGAGTTCTGTTTTTCGGAGTGCTGAAGGAAATTGCCGGGAAGTCTGCGGACGAAATCGATGTGCACGAGGGCGCATCGGTTCGCGATGTGCTGCTGCACTATCAGTCACAGATCCCGCAGCTGAAGTCTTCACTCTCATCGATCGCTCTCGCCGTGAACCAGCAATATTCCGGGGCCGACGCAAAATTGAAGGAGAACGACGAAATCGCACTGCTGCCTCCGGTCAGCGGAGGTGCGTTCGATGCCGTGGGCGAGACGCCCACCGGACAACCCATGGGACGCCTCCGTTACGCCTGCATTACTCGCGAGGTGATCGATGCGAAACAAGTTGTCGACGGACTGAAGCGTGGCGAAGACGGCGCTGCTCTGGTCTTCGAAGGTGTGGTGCGGAATCAGACCAAGAGCCGCCGGACGCTGTACTTGAATTACGAAGCGTATGAGGATATGGCCCTCCAGCAACTGGAATCGTTGGCCTCTGAGGCGATCAACAAGTTCCAGATTCGCGATGTTGCCATCGTGCATCGCCTTGGCCGGCTGGAAATCGGCGAGACCAGTGTGCTGATTGCGGTGGCGTCGGCCCATCGCGGCCCGGCCTTCGACGCCTGCCGCTGGATCATCGATACCCTCAAAAAGACGGTGCCGATCTGGAAGAAGGAGTATTTCGAGGACGGCGCAGTATGGGCCGACGGGGAACCATTTCCGGTAGAGATTCCACGCGCAAATTCCTGATCCCCGAGGCAGCCCCGAACCGTGGCTGGCATCTAAGTGAACGGCGTGCACTTGGCGGCAGCGCCTAGTCTGCGAAACGCGAAGGTATAATTCCATCATTCAATGAGAAAACCCGCCACGAGGCTGCTTCTGGCCATGCTGGTTTCCGCGTGCGGCGTCTGGGGGCAGCAAGCGCCGGATCCCCAGAAGCCTCAGAAACCCTCATCCTCAGAACAGCAGTCGGATTCGGCTACCACGCTGAAGGTCGACGTCAATCTGGTCAATGTGTTTGTGACGGTGACCGACCCTCACGGCGCCCCCGTCGGCGGGCTGACCCGGGAGAATTTCGTTCTCAAAGAGGACGATCGCGACCAGACCATCAAAGTCTTCGACAAGGAATCCGCTGTGCCGCTCTCGATTGCACTGGCCATCGACACTAGCCTCAGCACGCGCCATGATTTGCCATTGGAGCAGACATCGGCGAAGCGGTTTGCTCACGAGATCCTGCGTCCCGTCGACGCGCTTTCTGTGTATGCCTTCAGCGAGACGGTACACGAGTCCACTCCCGGATACACAGCCGATCTGAAACGCATTGATGAGAGCATCGATCACATACGGGTCGGCGCTGCCACGGCATTGTATGATGCGATCTATCTCGCATCGCGCGCCCTGGATCACCGCAAGGGCCGCAAAGTGATCGTGCTGATCACCGATGGCGGTGACACCGTCAGCCGGGTCGACTACAAGGAAGCGGTGCGAGCGGCCGAGGAAGCCGAAGGAATCGTGTATTCCATCATCGTGGTGCCGATCGAGAGCAGCGCTGGCCGGGAAACTGGAGGGGAACACGCGCTGATCCAACTCTCGGAAGATACCGGCGGCAAGTACTATTACGCGACATCGATTACTCAACTCGACGACGCCTTCCGCAAAATTAGTGACGAACTGCGCACGCAATACTTGCTCGCTTACTACCCTTCGCAACACAGCTCGTTCTCTGAATTCCGCCGCATCGAGGTCAGGATCGTGGGCGCGCCAGACTCAGCAGGGTACAAGGTTCGCCATCGCGCCGGTTACTACACGGTCAAATCCGACTTCTAGCACTCTTTAAAGCAGCTTTTAACTCCTCAACAATAACGATACTGACTGTTTCGTAAACAGATGTCTCATAACAATCACCCAAAAACCCGAGTCACGATTCGCGTACGATTTTCGGAAGCTCGGGCTACGTGTTTTGGAATGTAATTGACTTTGTCGAAATCGCACGATCGCGTGTTCAGACGATGCAAGCGGCTGAAAAGACACCGAGAGGGAGCAGTCTTATCGAGCCACAACGAGTGTGGCTGAGGAATTGCTTTACACTTGATCACGAATCATTCCTTTTACCGGACGTGGTGGTCGTCGTACCTAGACAAATGCCGTTTTTGTGATGAGTGTCTTCCCAAAGTCTGGGGTTCAGCAGTCCCGACACGTTACGGCTCAAGGACAAGGAAGGTCGACAATGTCGAACTATCAACGATGGTTGGGCGTATTGGCAGTCTGCGCGATGCTCATGACTTTGGGTGTCGCCCCGGTTCTGGCTCAAACGACGATCAGTACAGGGAGCATTGTGGGAACTGTGACCGATCCTTCCGGAGCGGTAGTCAGCGGAGCCAAGGTAACGATAACGAACAAGGCGACCGGAGGGGTGATCACGACGACCACCACGTCTACGGGCACGTATGCCTCCGGGGCGCTCAATCCGGGCAGCTACCAGGTCCGCATCGAAGGACAGGGGTTTAAGACCACGGAATTCTCCGCTACTGTGCAGGTCAATACGACCTCATCGGGCAACGTGAAACTCGAACTCGGACAGAGTGCGCAGGTCGTGGAGGTTCAAGCTTCAGAACTGGCCGTGAATACCGAGCAGGCCACTGTGCAGGGAGTGCTCACATCAGAACAAATTGAGAACCTTCCGATCAACGGCCGCAACTTCTTGGATCTCGCACAACTGGAACCGGGAGTACAGATCCAGGACGGCGGAACATTCGATCCGACGAAGAACGGTTTTTCTTCCGTTTCCTTCGGCGGCCGTTTTGGCCGGACTGCCAGAATCGAAGTGGATGGGGTCGACATTAGCGATGAAACGGTCGGCACCACGACGCAGAACCTCCCGTTAGGTGCGATCCAGGAAAGCTCGCTGCAGCAATCTTCGCTTGATCTCTCGACTGAGCTGACATCGTCGGGATCGGTCAATGTTTCAACGAAGTCGGGTACGAACCGATTGCACGGTGAAGGCTTCTACTACTTCCGTGATCAGAGCCTCAACGCAAACTTGCCGGGCGCTTCCAAGAATCCATTCCAACGAAACCAGTTTGGCGGTAGCCTCGGCGGGCCAATTATCAAGGATAAGTTGTTCTTCTTCTTCGACGCCGAGCGCACCAAGCAAGATCTGCTCGACCCCGTGATTCCGGGCGGCCCGTTTGGGGGCCTGGTTGGAAGCTTTAATTCGCCATTCCGTGAGACTGAGACCATCGGACGCGTTGACTGGCAGCCAGGAAAGTACAAAGTTTTTTATCGATTTACCTATGATCAGAACAAAAGCGTTCTGCCCTTCATCCCCAACTCCTTCCAACCTTTCGCCAATGTTGATCACGCGCGCGGACATATCTTTGGCGTTGATTTCAGTACCGGAAGTTTTGCTCACAGCTTCCGGTTTGGATATACGAAGTTTGAAAACGGCATCACGGACGCCGTCACCGGTTCGAGCATTTTTGATCCGGCGCCCGGGATTGAGTTGGCCATCGGCGGCGATCCGAACTGCCTCACTGCGGGCTTGAATGTGTTCTGTTCCGGGCCTAACTTCCTCGCGCCCCAAGCGACCATGCAGTCCAACAAACAAATTAAATACGACGCGACGAAAGCATACAAGAATCACATTTTCCGGTTTGGAGCGGGTTTTAACCACATCCAGGGGGGCGGATTCGCCAAGTTCTTGGGCCTAGCCCCCGCGGTTGGCTCACCCAACGCCACTCCTGGGTGCGTGGCGGCGGGGAATTGTCCATTTCCAGGCGGCGCCGGTAATCCGCTCAACTATCCAGTTACGAATGTGAACTTAGGCAATGGCCAGGGGTTCTCCTCCGAGCATCCCGCATTCGGTCTGCCGGGAGGAGGATTGGGACCGGACAATCGCTTCTCTTTGTATATTGGCGATTCCTGGAAGATAAAGCCGACGTTCACCCTGACGCTCGGTTTACGATACGTGCGCGACACCGGCCGGACCGACAGCGATCTCGGGCCAATCTCAGCTTTGGATCAGTTCAATTTCAGCGATCACAACTTCACTTATCGCGGGTTGGGAAACCGGGTCCGCCAGCCGAATGCCAACTTTGCACCGCAAGCCGGGTTCGCGTGGGATCCTTCCGGCAAGGGAAAGACTGTGGTGCGTGGCGGCATCGGATTGTTCTACGAGAATTCGATCTGGAACAACAATCTGTTTGACCGGCCAGCACGGCTTCAGCAGGGATTGTTCCTCGGCTCGACGCCAGTTTGCTCTTCGGGTTCGCCGCAGAACCTGCCGTTCACTACGAACATCCTTCCGTCGTCGATTTGCGGTCAGCCAGTTGGCAGCGTCGATGCGCAGATCGTCACCTTGCAGCAGCAGTATCAAGCAGCAACTCTTGCCGCTGGTCCGCAGGCGAACCTGGCCTTTATTGGCAACACCTTGGCAGATGGAATCGACGTGACCGGCACTAACCTGTTCGCGCCCGCCTACGTTACCCCGCGTTCGGTGCAGATGAATATTGGCATCCAGCAAGAGATTCGACGCGGCACGGTTCTCACGGTGGACTTCCTACGCAACGTCTCCACACACAGCTTGCTCAGCATCGATACCAACCACGTTGGGGATGCACGCTACCTGAATACGACGAATGCGCAGGCAGCGATGACTGCCGTGGAGAGCAACTGCGGGTTGGGCATGAGCGTGAGCTCGACCTACTCGGGTAACTGCGTTCACAATCCAGCTGTGGGCGCCAGTGACGGTAATTACGGTACGTCGTCCGATCCCTTCCGGCCAGCGAACATTTCCGACTACGCGACGAACGGGCTGGATTCAGGGTACGGGCTTTGCGCCGGATTCCCATGTGCAGCCGCTGCATTTCCAGGCGTTAATGCGAGCTTAGGGACCAACCAGATGCTGTTCCCGATTGGGCGCTCGGTCTACAACGGCCTTCAGGCGACTTTGAAACAGGACGTGAACAAACCATTTCGCGGAGTCAATCACCTGAACTTTCAGGCTTCGTATTCGTTTTCGCGGTACGTAGCAACCGCTCGAGACAGCGACTTCATCAACTTCCCGTACGATAATTCGAATCCTTTGAAGTATCTTGGGCCCAATGGTCTGGACAGAACCCACCAGATCTCCTTCGGAGGCGTCATGGATCTCCCGGCCGGCCTTAGGATGAGCCTCATCGGTCACTTCGACAGCCCACTCCCGTTGGATTTAAGACTCCCAACTAGTGGAAACCCCGGCGGGATCTTCCAGACGGACCTGACTGGCGACGGAACGGGTGACGGGACCTTCGGTTCGAATGGTGGCCTGGGTGATCTGTTGCCCGGGACAAAAGAAGGCTCCTTCGGGCGCGATTTCGGGACGAACGGTCTAAATCAGAAGATCAGCACCTTTAACACGACGATGGTCGGACAACTCACTCCGGCGGGTCAGGCTCTGGTCACAGCTCTACCCAATCTAATAAACCAGACTGATTTGACTCGTCTCGGTGGAGTCATCAACGGAGGCTCTCAACTGCAATCCGTTCCGGCCGGGGCCGTTGGACAAGGCTGGCTGAAGACCTTCGATCTCGGCCTGAATTGGGGATACAAAGTTAAGGAAACGGTCGAACTGCGGCCCGGCGTCACCATCTTTAATCTCTTCAACTTTTCAAACTTCACTGGCCCATCGGCTCCCCTTAGTTCAATTCTCGACGGGAGTGTCGGCTCGCCTAATGGCACCACTGCCGCTGGCCTTCATGGAGTAGATGGCAACTCTTTGCGCCTGGGGCTCGGTTCTGGGGTGAATGCGCTGGGAGCGCCGCGGGCCATTGAGTTTGAACTGAAGGTGATCTTCTAATTTGTTCCGTAGTTTCGGTACTTGCCCATCTTCAATGAAGATGGGCATTTTTCTCAGGAAACTCTGGTCTAGGGGTTGAGTTCGGTTCGTAAGTGCTTCGACAGCTTCTCGATTCCGGCGCGTGGCAGTCTGGGGCTGTTCGGTCTTGGGTGACTACGGGTCCATCGGCTCGGGCGGCGTGGGGTAGTTGTGACCTGTCTGAGCCGCGGCGATCATGAGCGAGAGTACGAGGGCCGCAGGAAGTAACGAGAGTACACGCATGGAATGCGCTCCCTGCCGGGAAGGAAGTGCCCGCTATTTGCACTTCTGATTGCAGCGCACTCCGCTCTGCCAGGCAACGGAACTCCGCACGCTTTGTGTACAATGCGAGCATGTCGTTCCGTCCTCCCCAAGGAAGTCCCAACGCCAAGCGCGGGCGCACGCCGCCCCCGGAAGATACCTTTGAGGAAGCGTCTTTCCTGAAGACACTCGGGGAAAAACAGAAGCCGGTCTCGGTCAAGCTGATGGATGGTCAGGTTTTTCAGGGCTGGATCGAGTATTACGACAGGAACATGGTGCGCCTGACCCGGCAGGATGCTCCCAATCTGTTTATCTTCAAGCACGAGATCGTGTACATCGCCGAGGACGGCGGAAAACGCAAGTAGAGCGGCGTCAGACCGCGGACCTCAGACCTCGGCACGAGGTGGGGTGACGGGATTCAATCATCCAATTGATTGGGAGGCCGTTTGCTGACGTCTGAAGTCTGAGGTCCGAAGGTCCATGTCCGAATCCAGCCATCCCGAAAGTTTCATCCCCCCAATGTCCGCGATCGCGCGCGAAGCTGGCGCGCTGTTGATGCAGTACTTCCATCAGGGCTTGAAGATCGAATACAAGGGCGATGCCGACCTGGTGACGGCGGCCGATCGTGCTTCTGAAGCTCTGATTCGCCAGCGGGTCAGCGAACAATTCCCGTCGCACGATGTCATGGGGGAAGAGCAGGGGCTGAAGGATCGGGGTGGCGAATACCGCTGGTACGTGGACCCGCTCGATGGCACCACCAACTTTGCCCACGGCTACCCGGTATTCGCCGTGTCGATGGCGCTGGAGCACCGTTCCAGGGACACAGAGACACGTATCGCAGGTGTCGTTTACGACCCCACGCGGGACGAGCTTTTCACCGCGGAAAAGGGAAGCGGGGCACAACTTGACGGCAGGCCGATTCACGTCTCGAAGATGGCGCAATTAAAGGAGTGTCTCCTGGCCACGGGGTTTCCGAGTCACAAGCGCCACAAGAACCCGAACATATTCTTCTATCACCAGATCACTCTAAAGACGCATGGCGTGCGACGCGCCGGAGCCGCCGCGCTGGACTTGTGCAACGTGGCTTGCGGCCGCTTCGACGGGTTCTGGGAGTTCAACCTCAACCCTTGGGACACGGCTGCGGGAGTGCTTCTGATCGAAGAAGCCGGAGGCCGCGTCACCCGCTTCGATGGTTCCTCCTTCGAACTTAATAGCCGCGAGACGCTGGCCTCAAATGGATTGGTGCACGACGCGCTGCTCCACGAATTCGAAGAGATCTTCGCTGGGCGGGGGCTTGAGGCGTTGCCGGATCCGCGGGCTTATCAGCGTTGAAACCGGACTTCAGACCTCGGACCTCAGACCTCGGACCTCAAGATCTAACGCCCTAAGACCTAAGACCCTAAGACCTAAGACCCTAAGACTTAAGACCTCAGACCTAAGACCTCAGGCCTCAGACCCTACGACCTCATGCCCAACCCCCAAGACCGCATTCGCTTGACGTCTGAGGTCCGAGGTCGGACGCCCGACGCCCGATTTCCCGAGTTACAATGAAGCATGTGGGGACGCCGGCTCCGCTCCGGCGCCAAAATTCCGACATTCTCAGGCTAACGTGATCAGCTCACTTCTGGAACGCCAAATCGAAAAGCGGCCCGACAAAGTCCGCCTCCAGGGACGCATCCTGTTCCTCACCGAAGACCCGGAACTCATCCAGCGGCAACTGGCGGGCGAGGACTTGCCGTGGGACACAAAGAATCCCGCGAACAATCCCAAACTGCGCGACGACATTTCGACCGACGAGATCACTCCCGCTCACTACTGCTTTTATTTCGACGAGACGCTGGGCGAGATTCCGTATCTCGGCTTGAAATGCGGGAACATCACGCCCATCGGCCGCGGTGATGTGAAGCGCGGCGGGTTCGTGTGCGCGGTGAGCGGTAAGCGGCGCGGGAAGGGATCGAGCCGTGAGCAGTCTCCTTATGCTGAGATGTGTGCGGGGATCCGCGTCGTCATCGCCGAAAATATCGAGCGAATTTACAAGCAGAATTGTCAAAACCTCGGGGTGCTGACTTCGACGAACTTCTCTCTGATCGATCGCATCCGGAGCGGGGAAGAGATTCCGCTCGGCGAATTCACAAGGGGCGAGGATGAGATTACGCGGCAGGTGATCGAATACGGCGGGCTTTTTCCATTCAATGTTGCGCGTATGCAGGGGAAGGTTTTTCTTCCTCCCATAGAGTCCGCGGGCGGGAGCGCCCGCGCCACACTGGCGATGACTCTTGCCGAGAAGATTTTTGCGCGGCACATGCTCAACGAGAAGGGAGCAGTAGGAGTGCCCTCGGTAAAGCCCGGTGACACCGGCTTTGCTCGCGCGGATCTGCGCTTCAGTCATGAATACGTTACACCGATGGCTGCGATCTTCTTCGAGAGGTATGTCGGCAAGGATGCCCAGGTCAACGATCCTTCGACCATCCTGTTCTTTCGCGACCACCTGACATTTCTTGATGAAGTGATCTCGGAAGAAAAGAAAAAGCTCGGACTGCTCGACCTGGCCACTCAACTCAAGCTTAAGCAGCAGGATTTTGCGAAGAAGCAGGGAATCAGGCTGCACGGCGAGTTGTCCGACCGCAAAGGATCCGAGGGGATCTGCCACTCGATTGTTCTGGAAAGTTACGCCCTGCCGGGGCAGTTGAATATCGGTTCCGATTCGCATACGCCGCATGTCGGGGCGATTGGCTGTGTCGCGTTTGGAATCGGCACCACCGATGTTTTCAATTCGTGGATCACAAAAGATGTCCGCGTGCGCGTGCCGGAGTCGGTGAAGGTGGTGATTCGTGGAAAGAAACATCCCAACGTGACTGCGAAAGACTTCATCCTCAAGATCCTCAGCCTTGATTACGTGCGCAGCGGTAAGGCGCTGGCGAAAGTCATGGAGTACGCCGGCGAAGCGATCGAGGAACTCAGCGTCGACGAGCGCGCCACCATGACCAACATGGCTGCTGAGATCGGCGGATTTACCGGTATCGTCGCGCCTGATAAGAAAGCCGTCGATTTCCTGGTCGAGCGGCGCGGCATCGATTGCCAGAAGGCCGAGGCGATGATCGAGGGGCTCTACAGCGATCCGGGAGCGCAATACGCCCACGTCATTGAACTGGAGGCCGCCGAGATTACTCCGATGGTTGCGACACCGGGAGACCCGGGGAACGGAAAGTACATCCGCGACCTGCATACGCCGGTGCCGGTCGAAATCGCCTACGGCGGCACCTGCACCGCCGGCAAGAACGAAGATATGGATATGTACGCAGCCGTGCTAGCCGAAGCCTTGAAGCAGGGCAAGCGTGTGGCTGATTCAGTCAAGTTCTACATCCAGTTCGGCTCGCAAGAGACGCGTGAGTACTGCGTCCGGCACGGGTATCTGGACGTCTTTCAAAGGGCAGGAGCGCATGTTATCGAGCCGAGCTGTGGAGCCTGCATCAATGCCGGGCCTGGAGTTTCGACGCGGCCCGATCAGGTGGTCATCAGCGCACAAAATCGAAACTTTCCCGGTCGCAGCGGCCCCGGACAGATGTATCTGGCGTCTCCTTTCACCGTGGCGGCCAGCGCCGTGGCGGGCTACATCGTGGAGTTCGAGCCGAGCGAGAAGAAGGAGACTGTTTCGGTCTAGAGCCCTCTAACCCGCAAGAGTAAGGGTGAGCACGGAGTGTTCGATCAAGTCCTCTACTTGTACCGAGTCTGAATTGATCCTGAAAATTCTGTACCGGCGGTTAACCATCTCTCCTTCGGTCACGACAAATATGTCGTCACCTTCGATGAGGAATACCTTTCGAGGCGAGTTGAAGATCGACGCGAATCCGAAAAACTTCAAACGAATTTGTTGCGGCGCTGGTTGAACCCTCGGAGTAGGCGGGATTGGCTCTGGTGGGGGAAAGATTCTCCTCGTCTTGCTTTCCATATCAACGCGAAAGATATTTCGTCCGTTGCCCTCATACGTTTGATTCTCGGTCAGCTCCAACTGCGCATAGTGCAACGTCGGATCGAGGAAGGCGAAATCTTGGCCCGTCTTTCCACCACCTTCCTTAATCGCACTTTCAAGGGTTGAACTCGCCGTGACCGGCGACTTCGTGCTTTCGAAACGGATCGCGGCACGGGCCGTCAGAAGTACTGCAAGGGCCAGTAACACACCGACGACCATCCATTTTCGGCATTCCTGCGTCTTGGCGTCCACGTCTCCCTCTTCCCAGCGAGAACGAATCAACCCGGTGAGCTTGCGGTAAAAAGATGTCTTACTCTAGTTTTGTGGCTCACCCTCGAGCCCTTGAATCGTCCGATTCTTCAGGAGGACGCCAATGAATCACCCTCGGCTGCTTCTTACCGCTCTGGCTACAATTACTTTGGCTCTGACCGCAACCGCCTTTCGAGCGCCTCTAGCCTCAACCACCCGCACGGGGTCAGTCGCGTTAGGTACTCCAATGCTTGAGCCGCGCTCTGGCCACACGGCGACTCTGCTTCCCGATGGCAAGGTCCTGATCGCCGGAGGCATGCGGCGCAATCAGGATTTTTACAAATCTGCCGAACTCTATGATCCGGGCACGGGCAAATTCCAGCCGACTGGCGATATGAGTATTGGGCGAGTTGGCCAGATTGCGGTTCTCCTGCGATCGGGGAAAGTGCTCGTTGCTGGCGGATGGGTAGGTCACGGTGGGACGGATTCAGCCGAGTTGTATGATCCCGCCACCGGGAAGTTCACCGCGATCTCCAGAATGACGGCCCGGCGTGGAAGGCCTAGTGCAACGTTGCTGAGGAATGGGGACGTGCTGATTGCCGGCGGGGAAGAAAATGACAACGAGTCGCTGCCCTCGGCTGAGATCTTCCGTGCCGCCACTCTTTCCTTTCAGCCGACCGGTCCGATGCATCATGCTCGTGTCTCGCACACGGCAACCCTGCTCAATGATGGACGCGTTCTGATCGCAGGTGGCTACGGAGACAGCGTTTCATCAAGCGCAGAACTGTACGATCCGAAGACCGGTTCGTTCACCGAGACAGGCAGCCTGGCGACCGCGCGCTGCAAGCACACCGCCGGTGTTCTCCCTGATGGCAGCGTGCTCATTGCGGGCGGCTCAGACAATCGGGGCTGGAATGGAAATCTGAGCAGTGCGGAGATCTATGACTCCAAGACCGGCAGATTCAGTGCTGCTTCATCGTTGATCAGTAGCCGATTTAAATTGCCTGAAGAGGCCGTGGCGCTGGCATCGGGAAAAGTGCTGATTGCCGGCGGCAGTAAAACGGTGGAGGTGTTTGATCCTGCTACAAGTAGGTTCGCCGTGGCATCAGGTGAGATCAGCGCTCCGTGGCACTTCATGACCGAAACAAAGTTGGCGGATGGAACCATATTGCTCGCCGGCGGTTACGCGAACAATGACCAGGCGACGGCGCAGACCTGGATCTACAAGCCGGAGTGAACGGCCGCGTACTGATGGAAAAAACAGACTTACTGTCTGCCAGCTGCGGCTGAACGCGTGGGCTTCAGTTCCTGCAATGCCGGGAAAGAACTCGGGGCAACTAAGGTGCGCTCTTCCGGCTGTGTCCCGCTGAGCCGCGAGGTTGCGATCAAATGGATCGCGTCACCGATGAGTGGCGGCGAGAAGATCGTCGCCGCTAAACGTCCCTGTCGTACCCAGCTCTGGCCTGCTTTGGGAACACCATCGCATCCGATAATGGGTAATTTCAGCCATTCGTCACGCGCTTTCGTATCCGTCAATTCTTCGAAGGCGTGGCGGGCACCGATGGCCATGTCGTCGTTTTGCCCGGCAACCATTCCGACGTGAAGCTCGCGTGAGGTGCTCAACGCCAGCCATGAACGGATGGCGTTGTAACCGCTCCCCTGGGTCCAATCACCTTTTAGAGTCTTTATGGAAACCTTCTGGGGTTTGCTCGCCATCATGCCCTTCGTCCGTAAGCGGGCTACGTCGCCTACTCCAGGGCCCTCGAGATAGAGAACGCAGCCTTCCTCGCCCAGAATTGCAGCGATCTGCTGTCCTTGAATCCGACCAATCTCCTCATGGTCGGAGACCACGGAGAAAACAGGAACCAGCGCGCGCTGGCGCAAGTCCGGCAGATAGTCGACGCGGGCGTTGATGATACCCCATGCAATTCCAGCCGAGACCGCTGCTTTGGCGACCTGCGGCATTCCGGTGCCAACCGGTTCGACAATGATGGCATCGGGGCGTTTACTCGGTTCCTGAATGAATTTCAGAATCTGTTGCGTCTGCTGCACAGCGTCATTGTTCGCATAAATGACTTGGACTGAAGCTCCCAGCTTTGCGGCAGCAGCTTGCGCTGACGCTGCCTGCTCACGCTGGTAATCATTCTGTTCAGTGATTAGCGAAACAACGACGTTCAACTTCTCCATCGGGGCTGTCCCCTCTCCGGAAAATGACCGCACATCCTACGGACCATTAAAGCAATCTTGTTACTTGCGTTCTAGGTAACGTTAGTTTGTGCGACTCCTGACGAAACGGCTTCCGTGGCCCAGGAGGCAGCTTGGCACTTGCGATGTAAGTGGTTGAATTTAAGCGGGATGGTTGAAATCAACCACTCCGATTTCCGAAACTTTTTGCCGCTTCCGCTGTTCCAATAAGTAGCAGGATTGGAAAGCTTCCCGGGATCGAAGAAGAAGCGAGAGAGGTTCCGGGAAGGCGGAGGTGAGTATGCGTTATCTGAAATATGTCGCATTGCTGGCGATTCTGATGGTGCCGTTTGCGTACTCGCAAGCGCAGGTTCGGGTTGGAATTGGAGTCGGCGTGGGCCCTGGTTATGTGGCCGGACCGCCGGCTTGCGCCTACGGGTACTACAACTATTATCCGTATGCCTGTGCGCCGTACGGCTATTACGGACCCGACTATTTCGTAGATGGAATCTTCGTCGGCGTAGGCCCGTGGTACCACTGGGGACATCCGACGGGGTTCTGGAATCGTGGCTATTATGGCCGCGCGGGTTGGGGACATGGCTACTATGCCCACCCCAGGTTCGAGGGCCGGGGTTACGACCGTGGCGATGCTCGCGGCTACGCTCGCGAGGATCATGGCCGTGGCTACGCGCGTGCGAACGAAGGCGGATTCCGTGGCGGACAGTCTTTCCGCGGAGGTGAGTCTCACGGTGGGGGTGGCTTCCATGGTGGAGGGGGCTTCCACGGCGGCGGACACCGCTAAGCGTCAGTTTTGCTGATCAGAAGGAGAAATGGCTGGCGGCCGCGTGCCGCCGGCCATTTTTCTTGGTTAGCCTTGCTCTCGGTCCTGTACCCGCCGCCCGTATTCTTGCTAGAATGTCGGGTCGATCAACCGCTGCGGTAGTAAAATAGACGCAGGAACTCCCAGGAGACTGACACCTTTATGGCCTACGTGATTGCTGAGCCGTGCATCGGCACCAAAGACACCGCCTGTGTGGACGCGTGTCCGGTCGATTGCATTCACCCCAAGAAAGACGAGCCTGCTTACGCGACTGAAGAGTTGCTGTACATCGATCCGGTGGAGTGCATCGATTGCGGCGCCTGCGTTCCGGTGTGCCCGGTTTCCGCCATTTTCGCGCTCGACGACCTGCCGGAAAAGTGGAACGCGTTCACCGAACGCAACGCCAAGTATTTCGGCCGGTAACGCAAGCTTCAGTTCGACGACACATACCAGGCGCGCGTCCTGAACAGGCGCGCGCCTTTGTGCGTTCTATGAGCCCTCGTCTCGATGGTTCGGACGCTGACGAGTCTTCGCCCTTCCACTAGAATCACACTCAACCGATGGCCTTGCGAGAATCAGAAGCGATCGTGCTGCGAACTTATCCGCTGCGCGAAGCCGACTTGCTCGTCACTCTGTTCACGCGCGCAGAGGGTAAAGTGCATGGCGTGGCACGGTCTGCCAAAAAGTCGAAGCGCCGCTTCGGCGGCGCACTCGAGCCACTGACTTACGTGCGCGCCTTTTATGATGTGCGCGAACGCCGGGAACTGGCGCGGCTCGATTCCTGCGAAGTTCTCGAGTCGCCGATGGCTTCAGAGGTGAGCTACGCCCGCGCCGTGGCGCTGGGACATATTGCCGAGTTGCTCGACGAACTGCTCCCCGACCATGAAGCGAATGACGCCATCTTCCGCCTCACGCTATCTGTGCTGCAGATGCTCACCGGGCCGGAGATCTGGATGCCGATCACGTATTTCGACTTGTGGCTGACGCGCCTGGTCGGCTTCCTGCCGGAGTTCACCGAATGCGTGGTCTGCGGGCGCAATCTGAATGGCGATCGCGCCTACTTTCATGCTCTCGCCGACGGACTGATGTGCGCCGACGACAAACGTCTTGCGTCTTCGGAGCTTTCGCCGGAATCGCGCCTTCTCGCTGCGCGCATGTTTCGCGCGCCCGTAGACGCCTTTGCACAGATGAGTTGGCCCAAATCGCAGGCCGCTGACCTGCGCAAGCTTCTGATCCAAATTCTGCAGCGGCACATCGAGAAGAAGTTGATTACCGCGGGGATGCTGGAAAAAGGGACCTTCTAGTTCCAGCCTTTCCCAGCAACATCTATTGACATCCTGTGAAAGCCAGCGTCGCCGAGGTCACGCTGGTTCCGGCGGTAACCACCAAGCTCGTGTTATTGATGTTCGAGCTTGTCTGCAATTCCGACGGACTGCAGTCAAGCGTGCCGCCTCCGCCTGGAACAAACGCGATCGCATCAAGTGTGTAGTTCACAGCTCCACTCGAGGGCGCGGCTGGTGTTTGGACGCCGCTGTTACTAAATGTTCCCAGGCTCGGATTGGCCGCCGGTACAGACAAAGTGTAACTGGCGCAATCGGTATTTGGGGGACAGCTTGCACCCGCCGACGTGGCGACACTCGCCGTCGCTGAAGATTGCGCCGCCAGAGGAATCGTCACCCGCACGGTCGTCCCATTTTCCAGAACTGGCTGCAGCACCGACAACGAAAGATCTGCGACAGTACCCGTGCTTCCAGTGCTGGTCGTGGTCTGCCCCGTAATTGATGCCAGCGACATCACCGCTCCCGCCTGTGGCACCAGCGGCACCGTCCCGAGAGAATTTCCAGACTGTACACCGGCGATTATGGTGGCTCCATAGGTCATCAGGGTGCCGTTGCTCGACACTGCAACCACGTCATAGGATCCGGACGCCACAGGACAAAAGACAAATGCGCCGGTCCCGTCCGTGGTTGTCTCCATGATCACGCGGTCCACGCCCGAGCTGTCTTTCTGCTCCAGGGCGACGATCGTGTTCCCCGCAGTAATCGCCTGCCCGGAAACGCTGTCTACAATCTTTCCATTAATAGAAGATGAAGTCAGGTTGACTTCGCCTGCGTGCAGCACGGGCTTAAGGCGGAATTGCCCATTGCCTTGCGTAACAATCGACGCACAAGCATTGAAGTCAATGTCCAGATCTTTGGTCTCTCCAGCAGCCACTACAAACTGCCCACCGGCGATCTGCCCTGATGGAATCTTCAGGCCGGTTTGCGCCTGGCTCGACAAAAGCAGCGGCAATGGCGTGTTGGTGGTATCGCTGGTCAACGTTACGCAGTTCGCCATAGTGCCGCATGGGTTGCTGTTAAACGTCACGCTTCCATCGGCGAGAATGATCCGAATCTGCTGATAGCTCCCGGGCTGTATTTCGATGGACGAACCCAGCATGGCCAAAAAGCATCGGTTGTTGGCCTGTCCAAGCAGGTCCACTTGTTGCGGACTCTGCGCCAGGTTCGGGGTGAGATCGACCCATCCTGGATCCTGATCGCTCGCGCTGGAACTGGTATTGATCTGCACGTCGACAATGGTGACGAAGATATGGCTGAACGGCCCTTGCGGTGCGGAACAAGTCGCAGGATCGCTCACCGTAAGGTTAATAGTGGCGGGGCGATTGGACATAGGGTGCGTGGCACCGCACGAAAGAAGAAATGCGCAGGCGATCGCGCACACCATGGCAACGGCGCAGAACAATGACTTACGCATCGCAGAACCTCCTGCAAAGCAGGTAAGGAGAGAAGAGGAGCGACGACAGAAGACACGCTCTCGAGCCTTTGAAAGCATTTCTCATGCCCTTACTGTAGGGGTGGCGCTATCTAAATGTGGATCAAGGAGTTATTTTGCAAAGCCTTGCAGCAGGTGAAGTGGCGGTTCATGGCTTGAATGAGTAGATTTTTCTGTTAGAACGCGACGGAATTTCCCAGCGAGCCCAAAAACGGCAGCGTCGGGCCCATCGGAAGAGGCAAAAACTCCGTTAGCTGACGGGCGGCCGCCCCATCCGTTACAATCATCGATTAACCTTCGAATCCCGAATTCATCTGTGACTCCAGCCAAGTCCAACCCGCTTACATTTCAGGAGCTTATTCTCCGCTTGCAGACTTTCTGGGCCGAGCGCGGATGCGTCCTCCAACAGCCCTACGACGTTGAGGTCGGTGCCGGCACCATGGCTCCGGAAACGTTCCTGCGCGTGCTCGGGCCGAAGCCTTACAAGGTCGCCTATGTGCAGCCATCGCGCCGTCCGGCCGACGGACGCTATGGCGAGAATCCGAACCGGCTGTTCAAGCACATGCAGCTGCAGGTCATCCTGAAGCCTCCGCCGGAAAATGTGCAGGAGTTGTACCTGGAATCCCTGGAAGCAATCGGCATCGACCTGCGCCATCACGACATCAAGTTCGAAGAGGACAACTGGGAAGCTCCGACCTTGAGCGCGTGGGGCGTGGGTTGGCAGGTCATGCTCGATGGGCAGGAGATCACGCAGTTCACCTACTTCCAGCAGTGCGGTGGCGTGGATCTGTTTCCAATCTGTGCTGAACTGACCTATGGCTTGGAGCGCATTGCGCAGTTCCTGCAGGATCTCGATTCGATCTACGAGATTGTCTGGGCTCGTGATCCTCAGACTGGCGCACCAGTGAAGTATGGGGACGTCCGCCTTGCCGACGAGCTGCAGTTCTCGGTTTACAATTTTGAAGCCGCCGACGTGGAGAAAGCTTGGAAGCACTTTGAGTTGTATGAGGCGGAATGTAAGGCATTGGTCGATCAGTACTCGTCCCGAAGTCAAAATCCCCACCCTGTCGCAGACGACGCGACAAGGCTGGGGCACCCGCTTTCGCCTACCGAGAAGGCTCGCTTTCCGCTTCTTGCGGCTTATGACCTTTGTCTGAAGTGCTCGCACCTTTTCAACATCCTTGATGCACGCGGAGCGATCTCAGTGACTGAGCGCGTGGGTGTCATTGCGCGCGTCCGCGCCCTCGCGGTCGGGATTGCAAAAGCCTGGGTCGATCAGAATAGCGAGACAGCCGCAGAAAAAGATACTGAGCCTGAGCCCGCAAAAAAAGCATTACTGAAGCCCAGGAAAGAGTCGCTGTCTCCGGTCGGATAACGCTGCAGAAAAGGCGGCTACCGGTCCGCGATGTGATTGTGATTTGCATCACAATCGGGCCCCAGCAGTTTTGAGATACTTGATGGTTTGAAGGCATGCCAGATTTCCTGCTAGAGATTGGTTGCGAAGAAATTCCGGCCCGCATGATCGATGCGGCTGAGACGGACCTCGGCGTCCGCGTGGCCAAGTTGCTCCTTGGCCAAAAGCTCCTTCCGCAGACGGCGACGGTACCGACCATGTCCACTCCGCGCCGGTTAACTGTATGGGCGAATGGGATCTCCGCAGCTCAGCCTGATGTCACCGAGCAGATCACCGGGCCCTCGGTGAACGTCGCGTATAAGGAAGGCCAGCCGACACCGGCGGCCCACGCCTTCGCGAAGAAGGCCGGTGTGGATGTCTCCCACCTGGAGAAGGTTTCCACGCCGAAAGGTGAGTACATCTCCGCGAAAGTGACAAAGAAGGGCCGCACCGCCGCCGAGATTCTGTCCGAAGGACTCCCCAAAGAGATTTCGGCCATCTACTGGCCCAAGAATATGTACTGGCGCAAGCCGAGTGAGCGCTTTGTGCGCCCCGTGCGTTGGCTGGTCGCAATGCTTGACGGCGAAATCCTGCCAATGGAGTTCGACGGCATTCGTGCCGGAAACGTATCCCGCGGACACCGGATTCTCACCGACGCTCCAGTCACAATTCCGGGACCAGGGTCCGCCTACGTCAATTCGCTCCGCGCCGCGAAAGTTCTGGGTCGCGCTGAGCGTGAGCACCAGATCCGCAAGGCGCTCGACGCCGCGACTCGCACCATTCCTGGCGCGCGCTGGCGCGAAGACAAGCCCCTTCTCGATACGGTCGTCAATCTGACCGAGTATCCTTCGGTCATTCTTGGTGGGTTCGAGTCGCAATTCCTGGCGCTGCCGGAAGAAGTGCTGGTCACGGTGATGCGTGATCACCAGAAGTACTTCGCCTTGGAAGATGCGAACGGGAAACTGATGCCGCACTTTCTGACCGTGCTCAACACCGACAGCGATCCTCACGGATTTATCCGTCAGGGTAACGAGCGTGTGTTGCGGGCGCGTTTCAACGACGCCCGATTTTTCTGGAAGACCGATCAGAAGAAGTCGCTGCTTGAGCGCTTCGATTTGCTCAGGAACGTCACCTTCCAGAAAGATCTCGGGAGCTACTTCGACAAGACGCAGCGAGTGCAACGGTTATGCAGTTGGCTCAGTGAGATTATCAAACAGAATGAGGTAGCGGTTCGGCCCGGCGTCATTCATAAGGCTGCGTGTCTGGCAAAGACCGACTTGACGACGGAACTGGTGAAAGAGTTCACCGAACTGCAGGGGATCATCGGTGGATTGTACGCACGGGCTCAGCCACTCGATGCGAGCCTGCCCGAGGCGACGCGCTTTGCGATCGCCGACGCGATTTACGATCAATATAAGCCGGAGTCGACCGACGACGACATTCCGCGTTCGTTAGAAGGAGCAATCCTGTCGATCGGCGACAAGGCAGACACGATTGCCGGAATGTTTGCCCTTGGCCTGGTACCCAGCGGATCGAAGGATCCGTTTGCCTTGCGCCGGCAAGCCAATGCCATCGTAAAGGTGATTGCCGAGAAGAAGCTTCCCATCCGCATCAGTGAACTGATGCGTGATGCGCGCAGCGGCTACCAGAAGTCGGAAGCCGAGAAGAAGTTTGTCGACGGGCGCAAGTATGAAGGGTCGGTGAAGACATTCTTTCGCGAGCGTCTGGAGTTTTATCTGCGAGAGGTCAGCGGATACGCCTATGACGTGGTTAAGGCGGTGCTCGGAGCGGATGCGGACGATGTGGTGGACGCACTCGGGCGCGCTGAAGCGGTGAAGCAGGTTTTGCACATGCCTGAATTCCAGGCGATTGGTGCAGCCTGCAAACGCATCCGGAATATCTTGAGGCAGGCGGACGAGAAGGGAATCGCCCCGGCAGAGCGAGTTGAGACGCACAAGGATTCAAGCGACGAGGAGAAGAATCTGATCCGATATCTGGAGCAAAGCGGTGGCAAGGCGGAACAACACCGGAAGAAGAAAGAGTACGTCGAGGCGTTGCAACTGCTCTCTACTGCACGTGAGCCGGTAGACAAGTTTTTCGACAAAGTGATGGTCATGGTTGAAGACCATCAGGTGCGGGCGAATCGCCTTGCATTGTTGCGGACCCTGTTGCATGAATTTTCGACCATCGCAGATTTTTCCGAGATCGTCACGGAAGCAAAGGCGTAAAAGACGATTGTGCGATTGAGTAATTTGGTAATTGAGTGATTGAAGGAAGCTGCACGATGTCCAGTTCCCCAATTACGAATTACTCCATTACGCAAATCCTTAAACCGAAATTCTGAACCACAAAGGACTCTTATATGGCGACCATGACTCTCCCCGAAACTGAAGCGAAAGAATCCAAGAAATCCACAACGAAGTATGTTTACTCCTTCGGCGGCGGCAAGGCTGACGGCAACGGAAAGATGAAAGACGTGCTCGGCGGCAAGGGTGCCGGCCTTGCCGAAATGACCAACGCTGGTCTACCCGTGCCTCCCGGATTCACCATCCAAACCGAAGCTTGCCGCGAATACATGCGCGGAGGCTTGTCGCCCGATGTCGACAGGCAGATGGATGAGGCGCTCGCCAAACTCGAGGCGTTGCAGGGACAGAAACTTGGTACGGGAGAGAATCCGCTTCTCGTCAGCGTGCGCTCGGGTGCGAAGTTTTCCATGCCTGGCATGATGGACACAATTCTCAACCTCGGCCTGAACGACCAGAGCGTGCAGGCGCTGGCGAAGCGCAGCAACAATCCCCGGTTCGCCGCGGATTCCTATCGCCGGCTGATTCAGATGTTCGGCAACGTCGTGCTCGACATTGAGAAGGCGGCATTCGAAGAGGTTTTCGACGCCAAGAAGAAGCAGAAGAAAGCCAAGCTCGACACCGATCTCGACGCCAAGGCTCTGCAGGAGGTTATCGTCGAGTACAAGAAAGTCGTCAAGAAGCACGCCAAGCGTGATTTCCCGCAAGATCCGCGCGAACAGCTAGTCCTGGCGCGCGATGCCGTGTTCCGCTCCTGGCAGAACGATCGCGCCAAGCACTATCGCCGCATGAACAACATCGACGACATGCTGGGCACGGCGGTCAATGTGCAGGCCATGGTGTTCGGCAACCTTGGCGACACCAGTGGATCAGGCGTGGGCTTTACCCGGAATCCCGCGATCGGCACCAAGGAATTCTATGGTGAGTTCCTGATGAACGCGCAGGGCGAAGATGTGGTCTCCGGTGTCCGCACCCCCGTCCCCATTCTCAAACTGCACGAGATTCTGCCGGAAGCGTACAACCAGCTGCGCGAGATCACCACTCGGCTGGAACAACACTACAAGGACGTTCAGGACTTTGAGTTCACCGTGCAGGACGGCAAACTGTACATGCTGCAGACGCGAAACGGGAAGCGTACCGGGCTGGCCGCCGTTCGAATCGCGATTCAGATGGTCGATGAGGGCTTGATCACCAAGGAAGAAGCGATCTTTCGCGTGGAACCGAATCAGCTGTATGACTTCCTGGTTCCGCGCCTTGATGAAAAGGGCACAAAGGTGGAAGTGCTTGCGACAGGACTGCCCGCGTCGCCTGGTGCGGCGGTTGGCCAGATTGTATTTACCGCCGACGCCGCGGTGGAAGCTGTCCATAAAGACGAGAAAGCCTCCGTTATTCTCGTGCGCGCTGAAACTACACCCGAAGACATCCACGGCATGGAGGTAGCGAAAGGCATTCTCACTTCTCGCGGTGGCATGACCAGCCACGCGGCCGTCGTCACTCGTGGCATGGGCAAGTGCTGCGTGGCGGGCGCTGGCGATGTCGATGTCAACGAGAAGGCGCGGCAAATGCGTGTCAAGGGGCAGGTCTTCAAGGAATTCGACTGGATCTCGCTTGATGGCACGACTGGCCGCGTGATCAAAGGAAAGCTGAACACCATTCCGGCGAATGCCGACGATCCTGAACTGCAGAAGTTCATGGGCTGGGCGGATCCGTTCCGGAAGATGAAGGTCCGCGCCAACGCCGACATTCCACGCGATGCGATTCAGGCTCGCGCATTCGGAGCAGAGGGCATCGGCCTGTGCCGTACCGAACACATGTTCTTCGGCGAGGAGAAAATCGGGCACATGCGCACCATGATTCTCGCGGACAACGAGAAAGACCGCCGCGCGGCGCTGAAGAAGCTCCTGCCTCTACAAAGCGCCGATTTCGCTGGCGTCTTCAAGGCCATGGACGGATTGCCGGTTACGATCCGCACGCTGGATCCACCGCTGCACGAGTTCCTGCCACGCCGCGAGGACTTGATGGTCGACATCGCTCTGCTGTCGCGTTATAGCGCTAAGCAGAAGAAAGAGCTCGTGGTGAAGTACAAGGACTATGGGATCAAAGGCGTCGGCGATCTCAAAAACGCTCTGCCCAAGCTGCTCGGCCGCGTCGAGCAACTGCACGAGTTCAATCCGATGCTCGGCCATCGCGGTTGCCGCCTCGGCATCACCTATCCCGAGATCACCGAGATGCAGGCACGGGCGATCTTCGAAGCTGCCGTCGATTGCACTAAGAAGGGAATCAAGGTTCTTCCGGAAGTCATGATTCCGTTGGTTGCCACCCTGAAGGAAATGGCCAACCAGGGCGCAATCGTCCGCCGCGTTGCCGAAGAGGTCTTCAAAGAGAAGGGAATGAAGATCGACTACATGGTCGGCACTATGATCGAGCTGCCGCGCGCAGCGCTAGTCGCGGACGAGATCGCCAAGGAGGCCGAATTCTTCTCCTTCGGCACCAACGACCTCACGCAGACCACGTTCGGCTTCTCGCGCGATGACGTCAACAAGGTCCTTCCAACATATTTGGCCGAAGGCATCTTGAAGCAGGATCCGTTCGCGGCTCTTGATCAAGATGGCGTCGGTCAGCTTGTTAAGATGGCCACTGAGCGGGGACGCAAGACGCGCTCGAATCTGAAAGTGGGCATTTGCGGCGAGCATGGTGGAGAGCCGTCGTCGGTCGAGTTCTGCTACAGTACCGGACTCAACTATGTTTCTTGCTCACCGTTCCGCGTCCTGACCGCCCGGTTGGCCGCGGCACAAGCAGCGGCTGCGGAGGCGCTGAAGGTTGAGGGCGGAAGAACCAAATGAAAACCGCGGAGGACGCGAAGGACGCAGAATTGTAGAGGTATTGTGGAAATAGATCAGATTACCGGGTCCATCGTCGATGCAGCCATGAAGGTGCATACGGTTTTGGGCCCGGGCTTGTTAGAGAGCGTCTAGTCTGCATCCCTTGCGGTGTGGTTGGATTACTGCACCCTCTGCAGCCTGGCAATCAGCTTCTGCGGGAGGCTCTCATCTGATTCTGACCACAAGCGCCGCGAACTGGCGCGCGAGTGCATTTCAACTTTCTTCGTGAACTCAATCAGCCTGAGGACATTCTCGCGAATCCGCGCCTGGCTTTCCTCGGTGAGTTCGACTCCCTCTTGAACGAATAGCGAGTCCAATCCGAAATCAACCTCGATGTGGCCCGTCTCCTGCTGGATTCCGTCTTCGAACTCCTCGCCTTGGGCGATGATCTTGACCTGGCTTGGGGCCAGAGTCCACTTTCGCGCCGCGTCCACGGTCCACATGTCCCAGTACACGTCAAAGACGTATGCGTAGTCATCGTGAACAAGATCAGCAGCCACCACAACAGCTTCCTCCGCAGTGATGCCCGGCGAGAAACGTTGCTCCAAAACACTGGCCTCAGTCCAAGACACCGGTTGCACCGCAACATAAGTGACTCCCGGACGTTGCTCAGAAAAAGGGAATTGCTTCAAGACTGAGAGCATGTGCGGCAGCATGGCCGGGCCGCTGAAGTCGGGAAACCACAAACTGAGGTATAAGGGATCGGACATAATACGAAACCGTCTTTCTATTTTAACCGCGATAGGGGATCAGTGACGGAGCAGGAGTTCTTCCTGGGATCAGTCGGCGGGAAGACGAGGCCGGACCTGCTGCGAGGGCACAGCCGGATTTGGATCGTTGCTGTCGGTCTCGGAGGGCGAGTCCGGAATCGTCGCTTTCAGTATGGTGCCGTCGAGGTTAGACTCAATTTCGCGCGACCCTCCCAGTTCTTTCAGACGCTCTCCGCCACCATTTTTTGACAGTGCTAGAAGGTACTGTTAGCATAAGCAGTTTGCTGGCATTCCTGCCTCCAGTCGTCTCCGTCGTCTAGCCCGGCCTAGGACATCGCCCTTTCACAGAAGTATTGGTACGTATTTACAACGACTTAGAAGAGGTGGGCGGCATGTAAGTCGTTGAAAATCGATGAAAGGTTGGGCAGACCCGTAACGCAACCCGTACCGCGCAAAATGGGTACGGTGCAACTTTCTCGGAGAACTTCTGCTCCGCGGGAACGCCAGCGCGATCGGCGCCCGCGTGGCGAACCAGCGACCCTCAAGTACACTGCCGGAATGCAAATCTGGGAATATGTGAACTTCTGGCTGACCGACAGTCAGTAGAACCGTCAGGCTTTGAATTGATCGAGGTATTTCCGTCCCATGTTGCTATATTACCTTGCATAAGGTTCCTATAAAGTGCGAACTATGCGTGCTATGATATAGCTGTGACGCCCGAGAAGGATTTTTCATTGCCCGCCTACCGCGCGCGACTCGCAGCGGTGCTCCGCGCTGCCAAGGAGGTGGTGTCGGTGGACGTCGCGTCTCAGACCCTCGGGATTGAGCGACGGGCCGCCGCGAAGCTCCTGTCTCGCTGGAAGGACCAAGGCTGGCTGCGCAGGATTGGGCATGGACTCTACGTTTCCGTCCCTTTGGATCTTGCCGGCAGCGAACAGGTCGTCGCAGATCCCTGGGTGCTCGTACCGACTCTTTTCGGACAATGCTACATCGGCGGCTGGACAGCCGCCCATCATTGGGAACTCACCGAGCAGCTCTTCAACGAAACGCTGGTCTTCACGACCCGACGCATTGCGGACAAGCGCGTCACCGCTCAAGGTGCAACGTTCGTGCTGCGTAACGTGAAAGAGCAACGCCTCTTCGGATTGAAAACGCTGTGGCGTGGCGCCACCAAGGTTTCGATATCGGATGCAGCGCGCACGCTGGTCGACATGATCGCGGCACCGGAAGTGGGCGGCGGCATCGATCACGTCGCAGATTGCCTAGGTGCGTACCTTGGCAGAAAGGGCGCCGATTGCGACCTTCTGATCCGCTACGCAGAGCAGTTCGACAACGGCGTCATCTTCAAACGCTTGGGATACGTTGCTGACACGCGGCTGCACGACGACAAGCTCGCAGCTGCGTGCCGTGTCCGCCTGACGCAGGGTTATGCCCGGCTCGATCCTGCTTTGCCTGCGAAAAAACTCGTCACCGCGTGGCGGCTCTGGGTGCCGGGTTTAAGGAAACAACCAACCTCATGATCGACAAACGCGAAATCCTCGAAGCCGCGTCGTCATATTCGTTGCTACCCAGTGTGGTCGAGAAGGACTATGTCCTGGGCTGGATACTCGGCGGCATCGACGCGCATGAAGAACTCGCTGAAAGCTGGGTCTTCAAGGGCGGTACTTGTCTGAAGAAGTGTTACTTCGAGACGTATAGGTTTTCAGAAGACTTGGATTTTACGCTGCGCAATGAGGATCATCTTGACGAAGAGTTTTTGAAGCCGGTGTTCGAGCAAGTCGTGGCTTGGGTTGCGGAACAATCCGGCTTGAACATTCCGACCGACCAACTGGAGTTCGATATCTACGACAATCCCCGCGGCAAGCCCAACTGCCAGGGCAAGATTGCCTACCGCGGTCCCGTCTCGCCGACTTCTGGCGGCTGGCCGAAGATCAAGCTCGACCTCTCGGCCGATGAAAGGCTCGTCCTGCCCTCCCTGCGCCGAGAAGTATTTCACCCTTATTCTGACAAGCCCGAGGGCGGGATCTGGGCTAATTGTTATGCCTATGAGGAGGCATTCGGTGAAAAACTGCGCGCGCTCGGAGAGCGCACCAGGCCGCGCGATCTCTACGATGTGGTGAACCTCTACAGGCACACCGACAGCCGACCGACGGCATCCGTGCTTCTCGACGTGCTCCGCCAGAAATGCGCCCACAAGGCAATTCCAGTACCCACGTTCCAGGGTCTCCTGGCGCATCGCGAGGCTCTCGAAGCGATGTGGTCGGACATGCTCAAGCACCAGCTTCCCAGCCTTCCACCGCTCAACGACTTCTGGGATGCGCTGCCGGAGATCTTCAACTGGATGATGAGTGGTGCGCCAGTTCCGCAGCGCGCATTCATCCCGCGCGGCTCCGGAGAAGTCCCAGTGCAAGGGCGCGTGCTGCCGATGAATATTCCGGTCTACTCGCGCTCCACGATCGAGATCATTCGCTTCGCCGCCGCCAACCATCTCTGTGTGGATCTTGCCTATGAGGCGAGTGTTCGCCGCATCGAGCCGTATTCCTTGCGGCAGACCGCCGAGGGAAATTACGTGCTGGGCTCTATCCGCAGCGATTCGGGTGAGTACCGTTCCTACCGCGTGGACAGGATGCAGGGAGCGACCGTCACTTCGCAGGTTTTTTCGCCAAGGTACACGGTGGAGCTGACGGAGACGGGGCCGCTGAATGTTGCGCCATCAACTGCGGCGACGCGCATGCCCAGAATGCCGCGGATGCGCCGCGCGCCGCGAGCGCAGCATCAGGGGCCGACTTATGTCTATCGGTGCACTTATTGCGGTAAGACGTTTAACCGCACAACGATGGATGGTGCCCTGAAGCCTCACAAGAATCGGCAACGGTATCCGTGTCCCGGAAGATATGGCGTCTATGTTCGGACGAAGTATTAGAGAGGAAACGCCTGCCTGCGCGAAAACCTAGGATTAACCAACCTTTTGCAAATCAAGATTGTTCCGAGCGCCTCGTGCGCTGAGCCGGTCCCGGAGTTCGAACAAACTATTTTGGAGATGTCGCCGGCAGGTCGCTGTCCAGCTTTCCCCCGTAACCCCGCAGCGTTTGGTCAAGGTTGGATGTCGTCGGCGTCTGCGCGTTCTCGATGAGCGGCCGAAGCTGTTTATAGAGAGGAGCGGCCTTCAGAAGGTCCGCATTCAAATACAAACTGGCGCTCGCCGGCAACAGATAACGCGGCGGTTATCCGGTCAATGCCTGAAGCTGCGTTGCATCGTCAGTTACATATTTGATGAAGGAGACCGCGTCACTCAAGCATTGCCCGGTACAGCTCTTGTCGATCGTCAACATATCGACCCACGACATCTGGGCTGACCCTTGATCGTCGAGAGGAAGCTTCGTGACCGATAGGTCGGCATCGGTATAGCAATTTTCCCCGGCGGCGCAGGCGTTTTCGGCTTCCCACAGCACGTCATGAAGAGCCTCGGAATAACCCACGAGAGCCCGTGCGTGCCGCCGCGCTAACTGGCTGCCGTAGAAACCCGTAGCCTCGTGGTAATCCTGACTACGGCAGAAACCGGCATCACATAATTGACCTATCTTCTCCAGGTCCTTTTCGATGTCGGGATCGTAAGTGTCGAGGTGAGGTTGAACCTGCGCCATCGTTCCGTAGCGGTCGAAGAGTGACATCAAGTAGTACTCGCCCAACGTCGACTTGCCCTTCAGATCTATGAATAATCCGCTCCCAGGCGCGTGATTTCTTCCGATAGCATTTTGCAGATCTTGAGGCGTATGAACGGCGGAAAGCTGAGCATCATCTTTCTGGAAGAACAAGAGATTGCCGCAAACCCAATGCGGCACGCCGTAAAATTTGCTGCTGAACTGACCCGCGCTCTGTGCGTTCGCCAGGTACTGTCCCGCTTTTGGACGGAGTGCGGCGGGCAATTCCTGAACTTTCGGTGCACTGGCAAAATCAGCCAGAAACACTGAATCAATCTCATAAACGTCAGCATGGGCGGATTCAATGAAAGTTTTCTTGTTTGGATCGTAATAGCCGGACGTGAGATCCTGGAATTCGAGCTGGATATCTTTTCCTTCCGGAGAATCCTCAAAGCCTTTCTTGATCTGGTACATGCAAATGTCAGCCACTATCCTCAAAGGTTTGTGCGCAGCCTTCTAATCCTTGAGGCTGGTCTCAACTTCAGTTTAGCAGTCCAGCAATTTACGACACTCACGCCGGACGTCGTCCATCATCCAGCAGACCGAGAGACATGGTGCGAGCCACTTTGACCTATAAGTTTTACTTACTACTAACGTTTCGCCCGCCGTTGTGGTGAGAACTCTTTTCAAAACAAAAAATGAAGCGAAGGTTACCTCTGCTTTGATACACTCCTCACGATTTCACTCCTGGAGGTCGGATTGTGATCCAAGACCTGTTAGATCCCGATTTCCTGCAAAGGCAACGGATCTTTATCGCAGCGCAGATGGAGAGCGAAGCTGCTCGTCTCGATGCGGGTAGCCCCTCTGCTCTTGAGATGTCTGAACGCTACCAAGTCGGCGCTCACGAGTTGCGGGCAATGGGAACGCTGCTTGCGCAAGCCAGCGTAAGCCCCACGGGGGACGATCGACTTGCATATATTCCACGGGACCCATTCTTGAGTATTCTGCAAGCAAGTCTTGACGAAGGCTACTCCAATGCCGGAGCAGTCGAGGCGGTCAAGCCTGCGGGTTACGCCATCGACGGAAGCCAGTTCGTACCGGCAGGAGAGCTCCGCTTACAGCCCGCCTTCGCGGCCGCGGCGGACGTCGCAGGTCTTGTGGCGTTTCAGGAAGGCGATCCGCGCTATGGGAGCATGTATATCGCAGCCGGGGGCTATCGCTGGTTCAATGGTAAACGTAGTTTCAAGGCCGAAATGCCAACGGTTCGTATTGGGGGGCAAGCCCGGGTCGTAATCTTCGGCGATTGGGGTAGCGGAATTCCTCGAGCCCAAGCCATCGCACATACGGTGAATAACCTGCTTGCGACCGCACCCGGGGGGGAAGGGCACGCTATTCACCTAGGTGACGTCTACTACGCCGGCTTTGAATGGGAATACCAGAAACGCGTGATGCCTTACTGGCCGGGAACTAAGGGTAACTCCTGGTCCATTAGCGGAAATCATGATATGTATTCCGGAGGCGCGGGGTTCTTTGATGTACTGCTGGGTGACCCACGCTTAGAACGACAGCAGGGCGCAAGTTGGTTCTTGCTTGAAAATGACAATTGGCAGATCTTTGGGCTTGACTCGTCGTGGGCACCTCCAGATGTGGCTGGATTGGCAGGCGACTTGTACGGTATGCAGGCAGACATTCTGTACAGGATTCGCAAAGCAAACCGGCAAAAAGGCGGGATTCTATTAACGCATCATCAGCCTTTCAGCGGATTTGGAGACACCGATTCGCCGAAGATGGTCCAAAAATTAGCTCCCGCGCTTGACGAGGGGTTATTGCGCGCATGGTTTTGGGGACACGAACACCGTTGCGCGGTGTATAAGCCATGGCGCAACGTTCAGTATCCGTGTCTGACTGGGAATGCCGGGGTTCCAGTGCCTTGGAAGAATTCACCGCAACCCCCTCCCGTTCGCTGGCAATGGGCGGATTCCAAGGAGATAGGAGGTGAGAAGTTCACAACTATGGGCTGCGTAGTGCTAGACTTCACCGACGACAAAGTGACCGTCACTTTTTATAACGAAGATGGGAACTTGATAGTTCCGCCAGGTGGACCGCACTTTTTTACTAAAGCTTGACCAGCTCGAATGTCAATTACTTCGTGCACTTTGCGCATTTCCGGTTCGGCGCAGAAGGGTTATGTGCTGTCTTTTTCTGGGGGTCCGCCTGGAACCACCGAAGATATCCGTGTTCAGATACCTGGCGAAGCTTTCGCGACTAACTCCATTGACACCAAGTCGATCATTCAGACGCTGAGCGACCCGCGATCGCGTCTAGAAGACTTAAAGGAGATTGGCTCCAAACTGGTTGAGATTCTCCTCTTAGGCGAAGTGGGGCAGCATTGGGGGGAATTACAAACCCAGACTCTGTCGGATTACAACTCCTGGAGACAAAACGCCTCGCATTCGCCCGACGATGAACCCGTCCTGCGCACCTTCCTTCGCATCGAACCCTTTGAACTTCAGCACCTGCCCTGGGAAACGTGTTGGCGAAAAAGTCGGGGCGTTTTTTTCCACCGTGCTTTTCCCGTAGTTCGAATCTGGGCGAAGAAACTCGACGAGCGCATTCACCCACACAAAGGGCCGATTCGAATTCTTGCAGTAATCGGAAGTGGCGATGCCGAGCTTGGCGCCGCCGACGAAGTGTTTGAGATCTGGCGCTCCTTGCGCGACTTCGATCACAGTTTCGACGTGGACATCTTCGATTGCCAATTGGTCGAAGAGGGTCAAGATCCGATCCAAATGCTGAAGGACCGACTGCGGACATTCCAACCGCACGTTTTCCATTTTGCCGGTCACGCTTACTACGAAGACCCCGGATTACAACTAAAGCCCGCCAAGGGAACCTCCAGGTCGTGGGCTTCCGACGATATTAGCAGCTTCTTTTCCAACGAAACTTGGGGTCTGAGGCTAGTATACCTGAATGCTTGCCGCACGAGTCAGAAGCCGGCCAACAAACAGGATTCACTCGTTGCCGCCTTTGAGGACGCGGGGACTCTCTCGTGCTTAACGATGCTGGGCAATATTGCCGGTAAGGAAGCGGGCGCGTCGGCCTCATCGTTCTATAAGTCATTGGCGAGTGGATTACAAATTGATCGCGCACTGGCCAAGGCGCGCGCCGATCTGGGTGTCGAACAACGAGGCGCGTACTATCCGGTGTGGACTACGCGCGTCGATCCGGACTCGATTATCTGTTTTCGCAGTGAGGTCTCGGACGCACGGCAGGCCGAGCTGCTACCGTATGGACAACGTGATGAGATCAGTCTGTTCGTCAACCGTGGTGAGGCGCGGCGGTTGGTGGTCGATGCTCTCGAGGCCGATGAGCGGAGTTCCCGTCGGTTCGCATACGCCGTGTATGGCAACGTGCAGCACGGCAAGTCGTGGTTCCTCAAGTGGTGCCTGCGCACGTTAGCCTGGCACAACCATCCCGTGATCTACACTCGTTTACAGGATTTCAAGAAATGGCGGGATCTTCTGCAATCATGGACCCGAGGAGGAAGCGATCCAATCCTTCGGCATGCACTCTCCGCGGTGGCCGTCGGGCGGCTCGAACCGGTGCTGGGGGGTAAAGACGATCTGGAGAATAGCGGAATGTTGCCCCAAGCCGCAGAAAAAGTGTTGGCCGAGTTACGATCGACCGTTGCGGACAAGCCTCTCGTGCTAGCCGTCGATCATTTTCAGCCCAGCGATGTTGGGGAATCGCTCGCTCTGGATGCGACCAATTTCATTCAATACATCTTCAACCCAATCGCGAAAGGCGACGGCAAGCTGCGCTTGGTGGTCACCTCCGGCTCGGAAACGCTATTTCAGAAGCAGGATCTGGAGGGCAACTTCGGTTATGTCTCGTTGGGACTGTTTCCGCCAGGATGCCGTCAGCACTTGCGCGAGTGGTTTATGGCGAAAGACCCCAAGAATTGGCGGAAGGCGGAGCAGTACATCAACATTGGACTGCAAACTCAGGTGACGCCGAAAGCATTTAGCGATTTTTGTGTCGCTATATATAACACCCTCTGAGCGCTAATCGTAACCATGCCGGTTGTGGACATTCTCGGCCTGATGCAAGCCGGTTCAACGGTCTCCGATATCCTTCGCAGAGTGCGGCAAGCCGCGGAGTTGCCGGATGAGCCAGAACTCTGGAAGCGTTGCTCCTTATTGCGATTCCTCGACTCAGACTCCTATCAAGCCGCCAGCAGCGATCTTCGCGTTCCTCCTTTTGAAGAGTTCGTGAAGGATCCGGATTGGTACGTGGTGTCGGAGACGGCCAAGACCTATACCATCGCCGAGTCGCGCCGGCAAGGCGCGTTTCGCGAGTGGCGCGAGGACTCTGCCGGGCTGGCCACCTTCGCCAGCAGGATGCTGTCTTATTACCAGCGGCGACATCAGAATCTGAACGCTTTCGCGATGAAGATCCTCACGCCATCCCCCGACTCGGTGAAGGATTTTGAAACCTTGTATTCAGCTGCGGACGCATCATTTAATGTGCCCCGCTGCACACTATTGTTAGAAATCCTCCGCGTCCGCTATGACTTGCTAACTCTACCCCTCCGCACGCTGTGGAACCAATATGATGCATACCTCCGGGCGCGAACTCTATTCAGTGATGACTATCATCGCTCGGCGATGTACTTCGAGCGCAGCGAACTGAAGCGAGAATTCGACGAGTTTTGGAACGATCCCCAACAATGGCTGCTCGAGGTCTTCGGCAAGGGCGGCATGGGGAAGACCATGTTTGTCCGTTGGCTGATTTCCCAGCGATGCGTGCGCATGCTCCCGGGACGTCCGCGTATCGCCGTAGCACGCGTCGATTTCGATCTCGTTCAACTGAACACTTTCGCGGCATGGCCTTGGCTGGCGCTACAACCCATCGCGCAGCAGTTATCCCCCCAGATTGAAAGCAATCGCTTCAGGGAGTTCGTGGAGCAGCATCAGTCAGCGGCTTTCGGGCTCAGGCTCGGCCAAGTTGTGAACCAGAATCTTATCCCCCAACTCGCCTCGCGGGCCGCTGTCGCCGCAGCGGATTTTCAGTCTGCACTCGGCCCGGAGAATGTCCTTATCATCCTCGATACGTGCGAAGAACCTCTGCTTCATCGCCGGCACGCATTCCGCCAATTCCTTGCCATACTCTCAAGCATCCGCTCGAAGGGGCTGAGGGACGGGGTCAAGCCATGTAGCGGCCTTCGTGTACTGTTGTCCGGTCGGTATCGCGCTAGCGACAGAGGCAAGTTGCCCGAGGTCCAAAAGCTCTTCCCGGGACATCTGAAGAGCGTCGAAGTAAAAGGGTTCAGCGATGACGAGGCGAGAAAATATCTTCGAGAACAGCGGGGCGTCACAGACAAGCGCGTCGTCCAGGCTATTGTCCAAAAGAGCCGGGGCAATCCTTTTGGTCTCTCGCTCTTTGCCGACCTATGGCACTCTGCGGACGGATTAACGGTTGAGGAAGTCAAGCGAGCACCGACGAACGAATTCGTTTATCTGCTCGACCGTGTAGTGCTTCGGATTAAGCAGAACGCGGTGCGTTGGCTGCTTCGCTACTCCGTGATTCCACGCGAGTTGACTTTCGATTTCGTCAAACATGTGCTGGCACCCTTCCTGCCGCGAGGCATGGTCAGCGATGCTGGACCGGATCGTGCCAACGAGTTCGACGATAGATTCCTCTACTACCGCGACCGAAAACCGTGGCCCCGCGCGCGTATCGGGGAACTGCGCAAATTGTGGAACGATCTATTGCGCTATGCCAGCGACCCAAGCTGGATTACTGTCGACGAACAAACCAGCACGGTGCGGCTTCAGCCCGAGGTAGTCCAGCCGATGAGGGCTCTTCTTCGCACGCAGACCAAGCTCTTTAATCGGCTGCAGATTGCCTCGGAACAATACTGGCGAAGGCTGGCCCGTAACGATCGGGAGAATTGGGGAAGGTATACCGCCGAAGCTCTCTTCCACATTTTCCAGAGGCTGGGTCAAGCCGGTGCAGAAAAATGGAACGCTTCCTTTCGTTCTCCATTGGCTCGTAACCCGGCCGTCCGAAAACAACTCGCCGCAGTGTTGCTGTCGACGAGCTTTCTGGATGAGGAGGGCAAGCCGCGACCGCTCGGATCCAGCCACATGGTTGACGCCGTCACTTTGGCGCGTGCCCATTTTGAGGTTGGATATGCCGCACTGGTGGAGCGATTGCGTCTGGGGCGGCTCAATCCTGAGGCAGCGCTACCAGCCAGCGAGCTGGAGGACCGATGGAACTCTCTGCGAGCCCTATCGCCGGCAAATCGCGCCGCCGCAGTGTCGCAGTCTGCCGTGCGCATGCTTCAATTCGGCGTTCATTTCTTCTCAGGCAAACCCCTCAGTCGCAGCCGAATTCAGGCGACGCGCAGATGGCGGTTGCCTCCGGCGCAGCAGTTGACTGCTCAGGTACTGGCGTTCTCGGCTTCTTACGATCGAGTTCTTCACGGGAAACCCGCCAGTGACACGGAGTACGGCGAGGCGATCGCGCTATCCAACAGGCTGCGATCGAAAGAATTCACCTCCAGCTGGATCGAGTATCGCCGCGGCATGAGCTACTTTCGCCGGGGCGAGCTGGCCAATGCTGCTCGCGATCTCGAATCCGCCTTCGCGAGCATGCTGCAGGCGAACCACACGGACCTGCAAGGTGTTTTCTGGAGATTGATTGCGGTGCTCCGCCTGCGTGGCGAGTTCATCGGAACGGCCAGAATTATCGCGAAGCTGCATCAGTTCATCGCAAGCCGCCCGCGGGTGCCTCGGGAGCTGCGTTTTCAGCTGCTCCATGCTCGTGCTTTGATGGCTCTCGATTTGGGCGATCCCATAGCGGCACGCCGCTATTTGGACACAGCTATCCGTTACGCAGGTTCTTACGATACCAACCCCGCCTGGCATGAGCTCGCGGGAATCGTCGATGGTCAGTTGATGGAAGTGCGTAAGGCGGATGAGCATTTTGAAACGGCGATCCAGAATTATCCCGAGTCAGGTTGGGGGCGGCGCTTTGCCGAGATTCGGCGAGCTGCCTCCCATGCGGAAATCGGCGACGTCCGAGCAACGCGGATTCGAGTCCGGGATACGCACTCCTGGCAGCAAACGCTCGAATGGGCGGCGATCCGCACGAGAGATCAGTTCCGTAAAACTACATTTGCAGAATTACTCGACTCCCGATCGGGACCGATCGAATTGCGGTTGCAAGTAGCCGCGAAGGCGCTGGCGTATCGGCGCCTGTCTCATCTGGAGAAGTTTTTCAGCCAGTTTCGCGAGCTCGATTCCACGGAAGCGAAGTACCACGTCTTGATCCCCTTCGGGGAAGCTCACGGTGTGTCGCCCGAGTGGCCGCGCTCGATGAAGATGGCGGCGCGCGTGCTCCCGCCCCCGCCCTCGCCATCCAGCCCCGGCTTTGCCGTGCAAGCCATTGCATTGGCTAACGCACACCGGTTTTTTGGCGGCTTTTCCACCGCGCTCGAGGTGCTCAGCAGAATACCGCGGCAGAAACCATTTCTCGAACGTCAGATTCTACGAGTGCGTGCCGCAGCGGCTCCAAGAAAGCCGTTCGAAGTTTCCAGTTATCTCGAACGCTTCTGCCGGCAGTTTGCGGACTTTCCGTTGTTGACCTGTGCGGCCCGGACCGAAGTCGCGGAGTGGTTGATTCAGTGGCGACAATTCTCTGATGCCAAGCAAGTTCTGGCCGTCGCCGAGCTCGACTTGCAAAGCAGCAAAGCCGAGGCGACCGAGTGGAGAGCTCGTTGGGATCAGGCAGTCGCCCGCGTGGCTCAATCGGAGCGTGATCTTCCGGCCGCGGAAAGACACATCCGAAGGGCGCACGAATCGTCCCTGCAGACCGGAGATACTACGATACAGAGGAAGACAGCTTCCGCCATGCGCAAAGTCGAGCAAGACGACCGGCCGACCGTGGACCGACCCTTAGTTCGCGATCGGGATACGTGGACCTTCCGGTCGGAAACCCCGACTGAGTTTTCCATGAGCTTTCAATTAACGAAGCGCGGCGGCGGGCGTTTCGTTTTCACCCGGCCTGCGTGGTTGAGCCAGGGTCTCGATACTGCGTTTGGCTCCGCAAATCTTCAGGCCTCGGTAGCCGCACTAGGCACTCTCATCGATCCATTTCTGCAGCACCTTACTCCGGCTGGTGCAAGGCTCCGTGTGTCTCCGGATGTTCTCTCTGCGGTACCGTGGGAGTTCCTGGCTCCAACAAACACTGACGTGTTCTATAGAAGCCGGTTGCAAGATGCGGGCACGACTCAAACGGTTCGATGGATGCAGTCTGCGTTGTCGATGCTGGGTTTCAAGATATCAAAAACCGGTAGCGCTTCAGATCCAGGGTTCCGCGAAGCGCTCGAAGGCTTTTACTTACGTGGAGAAACGACCCCCCACAAAGGAATCGTTCAAGCTCTGAATCGTAAGGTGCCTCCCGTCAATTTCCTGCATGTCATCGAGCCCACATCGGATTGGCAGTTTAGCCATAAGCGCGGCTACGCGATCGAGTCTGTTGACCTCGAACATATCTATAAACAGTCAGGTCTCAACGTTTCACGTAGTTATGGGCCGCTTCCCCCCGTGAACCCGGTCCACATCGTTGCGGGATTGCAACGAGACAGCGACGGCGCGATTCAACTTGATTTGGACATCGGTTTGATGAAGACGAGGGAGACGAGATACGATGCTCGGGCTTTGGTGCGCTTATTGAACGGAGAGCAGGCTTCATTGGGAGTAATTTTGATTGACACGCCCATTCCGCCGGACACTGGTGAAGCAAACAGACAAGCGCTACTTCGCAATACGTTTTGTGCTCAGCTGTTTGAACTGGGTGTCTTCCGAGGTGTGTTAGGAATCGGCCTGTTTCATTACGGTCAAGCCACCAGAATCTTTCAATATATGGCAGAGTTTCTCAAAGTCGGACCAACACTTGCAGAGTTGCACCGTTTTTTGATGACCCACGCATCCGCCGCTATCGTACCGCCCGCTCTGTGGGCTGACGATCCCGACCTACCAGTGAACTAGTGGCGAAGAGAATGATCGACCTGCCAGCTCGCAAGCGAATCGAGGCCAACAACAAGCGATCGAGCCTTCGCGCGGAACTCGACCGGTGGAAGAGAGCTGCGCTCAGCGACCTCCCCCAACATCACACCCAGGTTGCGTCTGCGGTTACTCTTATTGAGGGATTCCTCGATGAGGAGAACATGAAGCTGCCGCTCGATAAGTACACTCGACTGATTCTAGCCGCACACCGGATATGGGAGTACTTTCGCGCGAAGTGGGCGCAGCGATATTCCGACGAAATGCGCGAGTATCTCGAGTGGGCCGATCAAATGGCTTATGATTGTTACCTGCCGATTTCGAGCATCGTCTCCAAGGCGCCACCTTTAGTCTTCTTGAACGGTGGGTTCAGTCCATTTGTCCAACCAAGAGAGAGACCTTTTCTTGCTGAGAGCGTCGCTACTCAGGAGGGTATTAGCGATGAACGCGCCAAGACAGCGATGCAGAAACTCCCTTTTCCTGTAATCGGTGTTCCGTGGTACCAAATGGCACATCTTCCTGACATGGTCTCGATCGGCCATGAGATCGGCCATATCGTCGAAGACGATCTGGTGCTTACCACGGATCTCCAACGCGCGGTCGGGGAGGCGGTAAATCCGGCCCGAAAAGCTTACTGGTGTGCTTGGCAGCGCGAGTTGTTTGCGGACGTATGGGGATGTCTCTCCACCGGACCTGCCTTTCCTTTTGGCCTCGCAGATTTTCTCGCGCCCACGAAGGTCTGGGTGGAACCAGTAGATGCTTCGAATGCGTACCCGCCAGCCTGGCTGCGCATCCGTTTCAACTTCGAATTCCTGGCCGAGATTCAACCCGACTTTAAGGCCGAAATGGCATCAGCCACAGGAGACTGGGAGCAGTATTTTCCCGCAGGAAAATCCGAGTTTCTAGACGATGTAAAGATGCTGGTCGTTGCGCTATCCAGCGTGTCTCTGCCCAAGCTAGGAAAACTGACGCAACAGTACGGGGCCGGGCGGATTGGCTTCGGCACGAAGGAATATGGCCGTGCCATGAAGCAGAGCTTGGTGTGGGCGCCGACTAAAACGAATCCGCAACCGGTGGACGAAAGAAACATGCGTGTCTTGGTTGCGGCCGTACGGCTCGCGTACGACAGGAGCCCCGAGCGGGTATCGTCGCCTCCGACTCTTGCGAGTATTCGAACGGCATTCAATGGTGCCGTTGACCGCAGTTTGCGCGAGGCAGCCAATGTAGTCGACAGTGCTCGCGCTCGGGAGTTGCTAAACATATTCACGGCTGAATGATCAGTTTCTTGACCGTTCTCATTTCTTGATCGCGGCCGAGTTAGACTCGGATGAGACATCAGCGATCGCCTTGCGCGATGATTTGGCCAACTTTGCGAGCAATAGAGATTTTGCTCGCAACAGAGGCACACAACTGGCGCACTCATACGGCATCAAACTGCGGATATTCGCTGTTCGCTGAAGTTTCTCCTGGGCTGGCAGACGCGCTCCAAAGAAAGGGCATCGTCTATCCAGAACCAGTTCCCGCTGATGTCGAGGTAAGCGTACGCCTTTGGCCGTCTGGACAAGCGTGTAATTGCAAGTCAAGCTCGCGATGTGGACATCAAGGATAGTGTCCACGTGGAGCGATGATGGACACTTACACGCAACCCGTTACAACTAAGCGACAGTATCGAACGCTGGAAGAGAAGCAGCGGATTGTGGGAGAGGCATTGGTCGAGGGGGCATCGGTGGCACGGGTGGCACGGGCGCACGGAGTCAACGCCAATCTGGTCTTCAACTGGTGCCGGCTGTATCGGGCGGGGCGACTGAGACGGCGGAGCGAGGCCAAACTGTTGCCGGTGCGAGTCGCTGAAGAGAGTTGCACTGTGCCGCCAGCTTCATGGACTGAACCTGGTGGCTTGCTCGCCTCCTCGACGGGCACGATTCACATCCAACTGCAGCATGCGCAAGTGCGGGTCGAAAGCGACGCCAATCCAGTGTTGTTGCGTGTGTTGTTGGAGTGTCTGCAGCGATGATCACGCCGCCAGGCAACACGCAAATTTGGATTGCCGCCGGGGTCACTGATCTGCGCCGAGGTTTCACCGGACTCAGTGCCCTGGTACAAACCAAGTTGGAAAAGAGTCCGATGTCAGGCCAAGTCTTCATCTTCCGAGGCCGCCGCGGTGACTT
Organism: uncultured Acidobacteriota bacterium; assembly: GCA_963836945.1. GTDB lineage: Bacteria > Acidobacteriota > Terriglobia > Terriglobales > Acidobacteriaceae > Sulfotelmatobacter. The sequence continues at coordinate 74,016 of CAWILL010000004.1, read as the reverse complement.
GGTGAAACTGATCTGGTTTGATGGCGACGGGCTATGTTTATTCGCGAAGCGTTTAGAGAGGGGAAAGTTTATCTGGCCGCAAGCGACGGAAGGAAGCGTTTCTCTAACTCGGGCGCAGTTGTCGATGCTGCTGGAAGGCATTGATTGGCGGCGACCGGAGCGCACGTGGGATCCGCAGTTGGCAGTGTAGATACACATTTGGATTTGCACAGATTTTTGTGCGCTCTGCTGTTGGAGTGAGTGCGAGTTCGTGGCATACTGCGGCTCATGTTGGCGCCGACACTTCCGGATCTGAGCAAGTTAGATCGAGACGCACTGCAGGCGCTGCTGTTGTCGGAGCACCAGGAACGGATTGCCACGCAGGAGAAGTTGCAGCGGCGGGAGACGGAGATCGAGCATCTGAAGCTGCTGCTGAGCCAGCTGCGGCGGATGCAGTTTGGGCCCAAGAGCGAGAAACTGGAACGGCAGATCGAACAGCTGGAACTGCGGCTGGAAGATTTGCAACAAGCACAGGCTGCCGAGCAGACAACGCAGTCGGTCGCGCGTCCTGCGAACGAAACTTCCCCACCCACGACCCAAGCGAAACCGGCGCGGCGGCCGTTGCCCGAGCACCTGCCACGACAAACCCAGACGCATGTGCCGAAACACTCGGTTTGTCCCGATTGCGGCGGAGAGTTACGCAAGCTGAGCGAAGATGTTTCCGAGATGTTGGAGTACGTGCGGGCCTGCTTTCAGGTGATCCGTCATGTGCGGCCGAAACTGAGCTGTCAGCAATGCGAAAGGATCGTGCAAGCACCGGCGCCGAGCCGGCCGATTGCGCGCGGGCTGGCTGGACCAGGTTTGCTGGCGCATGTGCTGGTCTCGAAATATGCCGATCATCTTCCCCTCTACCGACAATGCGAGATCTATGAGCGGCACGGAATCGAACTGGAGAGATCGACGTTAGCGGACTGGGTGGGTGGAAGCAGTGCGTTGTTGGATCCGTTGGTGGAAGTGCTGCGGCGTTATGTGATGGCAGCGAGTAAGCTGCATGCCGATGACACGCGGGTACCGGTGCTGGCGCCGGGCACGGGCAAGACCAAGACGGGGCGTTTGTGGACCTACGTGCGCGACGACCGGCCGGCGGGCGACGCTGCGGCTCCGGCGGTGTGGTATGCATACTCGGCCGATCGTGGCGGTCAACATCCCGAACAGCATCTGAAGACATTTCAGGGTGCTTTGCAGGCCGATGCGTATGCCGGATTCAATCAGCTATATAAGGATGGACGGATTCAGGAAGTGGCATGCTGGGCTCATTGTCGTCGCAAGTTCCATGATCTGGAACAAGCCCATGGTTCTCCCTTGGCCCGGGAAGCTCTGGAACGGATCGCAGCTTTATATGCCATCGAGGACGAGATACGTGGACGGCCGCCGGAGGAACGAAAACAAGTTCGCCAAGCACGAGCTCGCCCCTTGCTCCAGGCCTTGCATGAGTGGTTCGAAGTCTCGCTGACAAAACTCTCGCGCAAGTCGGACACGACGGCGGCGATCCGCTATGCGCTGACGCTGTGGCCGGCGTTGACCCGCTATTGCGACGACGGTCACTTGGAAATAGACAACAACCCTGCGGAACGTGCCTTGCGCACCGTGACCTTAGGACGAAAGAATTATTTGTTTGCCGGTTCCGATGCCGGCGGCGAACGAGCCGCCGTCATCTATAGTTTGATCGGCACGGCGAAACTCAACGGTCTCGACCCGGAAGCATATCTACGCGAGGTGTTGACTCGCATCGCCGACCATCCCATCAACCGCATCGAGGAGTTGCTGCCTTGGAACATCGCCGCAAGCGCGCCACCCGCAATCGAACCCGCAGCCTAGGCAAGAAGGTTGTCGCCAAGGACTCCGCAGTGATTCCGATGTTCCTTCCCAACCTCGCCCAACTGATTACCGACGGCGAAATTACCGTCGGCGTTCTTCGTCCCGTTGGTTGTGTCGCCACTGCCACCGACGGATATAACAGTTTGGCCATGCTGGTCCGTCGCCGAGGTGAGACTTTCGCCCAACTACTGACCCGACTCGACCAAGCCGTCGACAAAGCGCTCACCGAAGACGTCTACACTGACGAAATCAATTCCTGAACTCGCACTTGTCTACATCATTCCTCAGTGGACACCTCTCCATGCCCCGCACAATTCATCAAGACGGTCTACTTCGGACGCTTACGATGTCGACCCTGAAGATTGGAACCAAATCGATACCATTCTCGATCACGCGGAGCACATATATAGCGCATCGCGCGTCATGGGTTTCACAGACGGCATCGAGAGAGGATGCGACGTTTGCGTTCTCCCGGATAGATGGCACTCTAGCAATCGCATAACGCAACATGTCGATCGAGGCGAAGGATGAGTTCTCTGTCGGTAGAACCTTATGTCGACGCCCAGAAGGCGTCTGCCTTTTTGGGAGTCGCGGCAAGAACGCTGAACGAAATGGCTCGTACGGGGGTTGTTCCAGCGTATGCCTGGGGGATCGGAAACCAGCGCCGGACTTGGCGATTCAAATTGAGCGACCTGGACGCCTACATGCGATCCAGGGTAGGATCGCCTGGCCGCCCACCTCTTCCGAATAGGAGGAGCAAATGAAGAAGGTGGGAAGTTACGGAAGTGGTTTTTTGACTCGAATCAAGCGGTCTGCCGGAGACGTTCTGGCTTATCGCTGGCACGATGGCGGTAGAGAGAGAAAGAGAATCCTAGGTCCAGTAAGCAAGTTCAAGTCTGAAGCCGCGGCGTGGAAGGAAGTTGAGCGCCTGAGGCTGGGACGGAAGGGAAGTCCTGAAACCGTGGAGCAGTTGGCTCGGCACTGGAAGGAGAAGGAGAGCAGTAGACGCGCCTTCTCGAATAGCGAGACGATTTCAGGATACCTGGCGAACTGCGTTGTTCCAGCCTGGGGCGCTCGCTTGCTGACTGAAGTGAAGGCTGTGGACGTTGAAGACTGGCTAGGCAAGTTGGATCTCGCACCGGGCAGCAAGAAGAAGATTCGTGACATTATGCATCTTCTTTATGAGCACGCAATCCGCTACGAGTTTAGCGAGCGCAATCCCATCAGCAAGGTTCGTCAAGGTGGGAAGCGCCTGGGAACACCGGCACGACTGGACGTTAAACAGTTGCGCGCGCTACTCGAAGCACTGCCTGCTCGGGAGAGGCTGATGGTGTTGCTGGACTTCGGAACTGGTCTTCGACGTGGAGAGTTGAGTGGAGTGAAGTGGCAGGATATTGACTTCGACGAAAGAATCCTCACGCCAATGCGCAGCGTCGTGAAGCAGCACGTTGGAGACGTGAAGACTGAAGCTTCGAAGAAGCAGATTCCGCTCGACGATGATCTGGTTGCTGAACTGCGTGCGTGGAGGAATGAAACGCCTTACGCTTCAGACAGTGACTACGTCTTCGCCAGTCCCAAGAAGAAAGGGAAGCAGCCGTATTGGATGTCCAAGATTATGCAGCTCTACATCAAGCCCGTCGCTGCAAAGCTCGGCATTCCACTGAAGGGCTGGCACACTCTACGCCACAGCTACACTACGTTGCTGAGGCAGAACGGGAACAACCCCAAAGTTGTTCAAGATCTGCTGAGGCATGCGTCGTATGGAATCACGATGAACATTTACGATTCAGCGGTGTCGGATGAGAAGAGGGAAGCACACAGCGGAGTGATGAGGCTGGTTGCAACCCGTACCCAAACCCGTACGGGGCCTGCGGATGGTAGAATGGCAACTGTTTGATTCTTCAGTGGTCCCCGTCGTCTAGCCCGGCCTAGGACATCGCCCTTTCACGGCGGTAACACGGGTTCAAATCCCGTCGGGGACGCCAAATCTTATCAACGCTTTACACGGAAACCCCATCGGCATCGCGATACACAGAAAATACACGCTCTTTCGGCCGGATCATGCCTACAACTTTGCTTTGCGCGGCCCGCTTGTCGGGGCCGAGAGCTTGGGTGTAGGTGTCCAGGGTCATCCTTGAAGTTGAGTGTCGCAACAACTCCTGCACGACTTTCACATCCTCACCATTGCCCTTGAGAATCGAGGAAAATGTGTGTCGAAAGGTATGCCACGACATCTTCTTTCGGATGCCCAACTTTCGGGCCATCGGCTGGATGTAGTCGCGCATCACCGCGCTCAGCCAGACCGGCTGCTTCCCGCGCTTGGCTCCGGCACGGTGGGCGTCGGTGGCCCATACATAGTCGGACGGCTCCTTGTAGGGCGTCACCGCGTGCCAGGCCAACAGTTCACCAGCCACGAACTCGTCGATCGGCATCAGCTTTCTTGAGGTTTCGGTTTTGACCGGGCCCACGTGCTGGTCAACCAGTGATCGAGTGACACTCACATGGAGCTTCTTGAAATCGAAGTCTTCCCACTTCAGCCCAGCCAGTTCGCCTCGGCGCAGCCCGGATGGCATGTCGAGAAACAGCATGGCCCTTTCCCGGACACCAAGAGCGGACAGGAGTAATTGCATCTCTTGGATTTCAAGAATGTCAGGTGTACGTTCTCTCTTTGCAGAAACCCGCACTCCTGAACGCTTGGTTGGACCAGTGATGGGGTTCCGCTCCGTCAGTTCCCACCGGATCGCATGGTTGAAGATACTGCTCATTGCGTCGCGAATCTTTTCTCTCGTTCCGCCGGCAAGAGGTTTGGGCTTGCCGAACTTTGTTGTGACAAGTGTCTTGAGCCATTGCTCAACCGCGACGGTCTTGATGGCCCGCAATTCCAGCCTCCCCCAGTGGGGAACAACCCACCGATTCAGAAGCTGCGTCTTCCTGGAGCGGGTAGAGTACGCTTTGCCTTCCGCACCACAGTCGGAAAGTTCGTGGACGGTGTAATGCTCCACAGCCTTCGCCATGGTGATCGAAGTCAACTCCGTAGGGCCATCAGTGTTAATGTTTACTCGCAGTCGGGTCAGTGCCTGGTGCAGTTTCTTGCTCTTTGTCGGATATTCATCCACTGTTCCGATGACCTTGTTTCGCTCCCGCAACGTTCCATCAGTGCTACGTTCGCGCCAGCGAAAGAGCCACCTTTCCACTCCATCCTTTCTCCTGATCGTCGTTAGACAGCCATTTCGGAAACGTGCCAGCATTCATATCCTCCTTGAATTCTGGCACCGGTCGCAGTTCGAATTTACCTGACAGGGCGTCCAGGAGTCTATCCCGACTCGGGAGAAGGGAAAGAGATGGTCCCAGAGCGCCCCCCTATGAAGAAATGAGGTTGTGATATCGTCAATGTTTATGCGGCTCCGCACGTCATGACGTGTGTTTCACCCGCGTCATTATTGCGTTCCCACAATGTCACGTTGGCGTTGACTTTGGTGATGCGCAGTGTTATGAGAGTCTCAGCCAACTCAACTCATGATGGGGCGTCCCTTTGTTGTCGGGGGCGCGGGGGCGCTGAGTGGAGATGGGTGCCTGCGATCTAGTCAGTCGCTGGACTGCGCACGCCGCATCAACCTTCGCAAGACGACTTTTCGGCGATTTGACATTCTGGCAGCCATCGATGCGTATGTAGAAAGCACCCAGCAAGATTTCTCGGTGATAGAGTTGCCGTCACGCAAACGTGAAGCAGCTTAGCTTGCTGTCTGGTTCTCCCGAGTTCGCGGTTCTTGTACTGGATAAGCCCGTTCAGTTCGTCGATAAATGCCACGAGTCACTTGGATCTGTCTCGCGCTAAATCGGCTTGCAAGGGTCACTCAATTCGATCTTGATCCGGCCCGTGAACTTAGGGCTGCGGCGTTACAACAAACCCATTTACCCCGCTGGTCGGATTGTATAAGCCGACGCCTTGACCAAAATCGTTAGTCGAATAGAGGTAGGTGTTGATCGAGTTCGGGTATTGAAAGACCGTGAATAATACGTTCCCTGATTGGGTCAGGCCATAGTTGCCCAGCGTCCCATAAAAATAACCGCAGAATACGTCGTTATTGCTTGCGCCTTGGAGGAATGTTCCATTTCCTCCTGCGTATGTAATCGTGGTGTAGGTCCCTGTCCAGTTGGGCGGAACGGGATAATATGCGAAGCCTTGAGCATTCGCAGGCGGCGTTCTGTAGTATCCAACTATAACACCGTCGCCATTGATTCCATACGCGAATGTCTGGGTTCCTGTCGGACCCGGGTAGTTGATCGCGTAATAATTGTTCTTGTAAAAGATGAACCCGTGCCAGTTGCTGGCGGCATCAGCGTAGGAGCCTACGATTTGTCCAGCGTCGTTTATACCCGTCGGATTCGTAAGAGTCGATCCTGGATAATTGATTGTCGTGAAGGTACTTCCGTCGAGACGGAAGCCGTGGGAGACATTAGATGAGTCATTGTAGGTTCCGACAATTTGGCTGCTGTTGTTAATGCCCCAGGGTTCAGTGTAGGTGCCTCCTGGATAGTCAATCGGCGTCCATGCGACAAGGCCATCGAGCAGAAATCCGTGAGTGCTTCCATTCGAATCCTGATAGTAGCCTACGATTTGGCCAGTCAAGCCAGAACCGTTGATGAAGGCCGCATCCCAGATATCATTGATGCCCAGGCCGCCGGTGGTTGTGGACCCGGAATAGTTGAACTGTTGGTACGAGTATGATGATGGTACTTTTGCCCCTGCGTTGGCGTTCGAGATTGGAGCATCATCAATATCCTCGTCCACACTCGGAGTGAAAGCTATTCCACCCCATGAAACACCCTGCTGATCGATCAGGAATTGGTGAATCCGCTGGTTGTTCGGCCAGAGTGCATCTGTGATCCCTTGATTCCAGATGGTGACAAGCGGGGGTTTGCCAGAAGCGGGAGTTTTTGTTATCCAGATTGCGTCTGCCCGCGCGACCGCATGGTTGGAAATGTCACTGTTGATTGGACCCGGATTGGCGTAGACACCTGCGAGATAGCCGCTGTGGGTGTGAATTTCCGTGACCCATGCCTTAACGTAGGACTGCACGACTGGGCTGCAGGTGCTATTTACAGTGTAGTTTTCAATGTCCGTATAGATGATGCCGCTAGTTATTCCAAGCGCTTGGGCGGCGACGACAGCCTGATCGGCCTGATTCGTCCCATCCGTATTTGCTTGGGCGACAGTCGGACCGAAGAATTGTTTTACGTTCGGCTGATTGATGATGCATGAGGACTGCAAGCCAAACCAAGTTGGGATAAGGCCCCACCCCTGTTGTTCTGCACCTTGGACCCAGGTTAAGTTCACCGCCGGGTCGGTGCCCCGATTGGGCGAGCCCGGCAGGTACAAACTTGTGTCATAAAATGGGCTCGAATTCATGAGCGCTTGCATAGCTGTGAGGCTCTGACTGGCATTGCATGTTGAGTTCGTCGGGCAGGGGACCCGCGACTTGTCAAAACTAATGTGCGCACTCACGTTGCCGGGCGGGGGGCTCGGAGGAGAGAATGCGGACGCATGAGTTGGATCTCTCCCGATCGAAGTGTTGGGTCCTTTTCCTCCGCTTGAGGATGCGGGCACTCGCGTCTCGGTTGGACTAATATCCACCCACGTCGCACCCCCGTCGGCAGTCGCTAACAGGTTGTCCGCTAAAAGCCATCCGTTAACATCACCTATCATCACAAGCGAGTCGGTTCCCCCGCCTAGGTTCCTGTGCCTGACCGCGTCACTAATCTGAGCGGTCCTGGAAGTGGGAGGGGCGGTTTTGTCCCCGACCCGAATTCGGCTGACCGTAAGCCTTTCCATAGTCGAGGTTCCGGCCAATGTCACCAACGTCTCTCCGACAAAGGTTTCCACTCCGCCAAGATTCGGCAGCGTCCTTTCGAACCGCCATGTTGTTCCCGTATCGACTGTGGAAAAGAGCACGGGAACCGAATCGGATCCATTCCAATAGTTCCCTATCAAGAATCCGTGTTTTTCACTTTCAAAAAACGGCAAGTGGTAGTCCGGCCAAACACCGCCCTGGGAAGGAGGCCACGCCTTAACCTTGACCTCCGTGGGAGGTTGAATGACGACCTGACTCCATGATTCACCGCCATTATGAGTCACATAGAGGTCGGATTCCGGTTGCCCGCCGCCTGCAATCCAGCCGTCCTTATCTGTTACGAAAAGAATATTGTCCGCGATGGGCGGTTGAGGCAGTTGCGTCCATCTTTTCCCTCCATCAACGGTTCGGAGCATCTCACCAGAACTCGCCTGCACATGTAGGCTCCGTTTCAGGATCGCCCAACCGTGCTTCCCATCGCTGAAGCTGGTAAAGGCTCTCCCGGAAAAGCCTTGCCCTTCTTCCTTTATGACTCGCGGCGGTGCGGGATCGGTGATTTTGGGATGTGATATCACCCAGGTTTCACCTGAATTGGTAGTCGAGGCGAACTCAAAACAGACATCATCGGCCAAGGCATCTTTCTCGTCAGCGCACTTGAGCAAAGCCCAGCCTCTGGACGCATCCAGGAAAAAGACTGACGAGACTGTCTGCGTCTTGTGATCGAGTTTGGGTGTGATGTCCGTCCAATGGGCTCCGTTGTCGGTTGTCCAGAACAATTTCTTATCCGTCGCTGCCCAACCAACGTCCGTGGTCATAAGTTTCATGGATTTGATTCGACCCGCCGTCTCGGCTTGTGAGAAGCAGACAAGACAAAGGATGAGCGATAGCGAGAGGGAAAGGTTCTTACGGAAAGCTCGCATCTTGAATCTCCTTTGAATAAGTCCACGAACCTGTACGTAGCACTTCAACTGCCTTATATCCTCGCTCTATTCGACACTTCGGGAGAGAAGTTACGCGTGGTAAGGGAATCGAAGGATTGTCCTCGCTTCGTTGGACTGCGTCAACTCACGCGAGCCTTAAGCTCAAGTGGGATCGGATACCGTGCGGCGGCGAGCCTAAGCGTGTGTGGTAGCACACTCTGCGTCTAAATCGCCACAGGTTAACGTTCCGCCCCTCTGTGTCGACCTGGCCGGGCAGGATAATTCTAGGCTCAACGCGGGTTGACTGCGAAATGCTGGCTACATTCGGTACGGTTCACAAGCTTGCCTGCAATTCTACCCTGGCTGGCAGGTTGGACCATTGGAACGCGAACGCGCTGAGGATATATTCTGTCAGCTCCCAGCTCCAACCTGTGGAGCACACTCATGCAGTGACCTGCTCCCTATTCCGAACACGTCCGAGTTCGATTTCGGACGAATTAGACCTTCTCATTCTCTTATCACAGACGAAGCTGGAGGTCGTGTACAGCCCTTATCAGCTTTCGTAAGGTACGCGGCTTAATCGTATTCCTTCCATCCTTGAATTTTCTTATTGCACACTCGGCAGCTTTGGACTGTCGGGATAAGCGCTTCGTCGAAACTTTTCAAACGGAGTTCATTCCTGCAGGTTATTAATGGAGAAAACCCGGGGACATCCCGATTGGTCATCGGTTCCGGAAAATGACCGTCTTTACGGCTGAAGAATTTGAGGCAGTGCGTGCATTCGCAAACCGATTGGAACCCATTCAGGGACCTGACCGCGATCAAATGAAACTGTTTAACGGAATCGGATGAGGAGAGTCATGCAAAATCGGCGCGCAGTGGTGTTGCTCGGTGGGTCTAGATTCCACGACGACCTTAGCCGTTGCTAAGGAGCTGTGTTTCAGACCTTACGCACTCAGTTTTCGATACGGGCAGAGACACGAGATTGAAATCGAAGCCGCCCGCCGAATCGCCGCAACGCTTGGAGTTGAAGCGCATACAGTCATCGAAATTGATTTGCGATCTTTTGGTTCAGCTCTGACCAGCGACATAGATGTTCCCAAAGTGGTATCGACTCTTGCGGCGAGCCACCGCTCGAAATCACATCCTGCCGGCGTCGGCTCTGAAGGAGGCCCACTTAGAAAATCGATTGCACCGATTAGTCCAGCAGACTCTATAGGCCGCTCCACATTGGCTGCTCCACATTGTCGGTGTTCGAAACTAGATCGGACTCGCATAGCGTTCAAACAACCTCTCGGCCGCGAGCCTGGGAGCGTCCCATTCCGAGATGGCTTTTGCGAAGGCAGCCGCTTTAGCTTTTGCACTTTCGTCTCGTATTAGCTTCTGGATCGCGTCCTGGACTTTTGCCGAGGGGTTTCGCGACTTCGGTACTCTGATCGCGAATCCTAATCGTTCCAGGGCCGCGAGGTTGGCAACCTGTTCCATCTGCATGCCGACGCCGACAACAGGTTTGCCGGCTAGAGCGGCCGTCATGACCGTTCCGATCCCGCCATGAATGACGGCAAGATCGGCCATCTTATTTACAGTGAGCGCAGGGACCCAATCAGTGACAGTGACGTTCGTCGGTACACGAACTCCGTGAACTTTGGCGAGCTGAAACTCAACTGGGGCGATCACGTGGTATGGCTTTCCTGCGAAGCTTTCAACGATGTTGGCGACGATCCTTGGTGTTCCAGAGCTGCCCATAGCAAAATAGATCAGCGGTTTGTCCTTGGGGATGTCAGTGAATCCTTGCGGTATCGGAAATTGTTCATAGGGAATCAGAGGGCCGATGAAATAGTGGTTGGATGGCAGCTTGATTCCGGTAAATTCCGGAGGTTCCGCCACCAGTGTGATGTCTCCTGTCCAGAACTCGAAGATCGATACATAGCCTGCTACCCCGAAGTGTCTTGCCGTGCGGTTAACCGGGTTCAGGAATCCATATCTGATCCAAAAGTTAATGAATCGTAGGATGAACCAGTCCAGGAGCGCCTTGATTGGAGTTGATCCAATGTGATCCGTCATGCCTGCACCATGGCAGAAGAGGTCCGGCAGCCACGTGGATTGAACAACCCAAACGAGCGGGATCTGCAGAACCCGGCAGGAGACGGGGATCGTTACATATGATCCCGTTACAACTGCGACCGGCGCTAAGTTCTTGAGACAGACAATCTCGTTCTCGACGCGCTGGATCATTTCGCTGTCAGTGAACGCAGGCGCAAACTTCTCCCCGCGGTCCACTTTGGCGATGTGTTCAATCTTTTCTGGAGTGAGACGGGGCTCCAGCCGAGTCAACGGAAAGCCGTGCCGTTCGATCAGCTGTTCGAACTCGCCTCCGTCGGAGATGAAGTGAACGTCGAAGAATTGGCTTACCTTCGGGTGATGTCTGACGCCTTTAGCGATCTCGACCATGCGGCTGGTTTCGGCCAGGTTGAATGCGCAAGGAGCGAAGAGGAGAACTTTCCTGGACATTATTTTGCTCTAGGCACCAGCCAGCGGAAGGCCTCACGCACAAAAGGCTTGGCATCTTTCTTGATGCAATCGCCATGAGCGATGATCAACTTGTCGAAATCCCATGAAAGCAGCTTTTCAAGTGATCGCCGTGCGAGATTTCGATGCGTGAAGGACAGCCTAATATCAAGCCCAACGCCGCCATGCGGAGAGCCGACGCCCTCCAGTTTGAACAGAGCGTTGCGAAAGGGCTTACCTTTCAGTATCGGATGAATTTGAATTAAATCATCCAATATGACCGTGCCTGACCGTTTATGAAAGAAAAGGACCTCATCGAGGAGAGCATTGCCTTTGAAAACCAGTTGGTCAAGGTCGTCCCCCCAGGCTTGAGGTGGCTCGTCTCCCAGAACGCCGGTTAAGGGGAGTGGCCGCTTCCTCAACGTGAGCAGCGTGATTCGCGACGACCAAAGCTGAGCCTCGGGGAAGAGCGTGTGCCAGCCTTCCAACCGCCAGAAGTGCCTCGGGGTCGCCGCAACGAGGTACCTAACCGGTCCCAGTTGATTTATACGTTGGAGCGTATCGAACGGCACGGCAACGGGTGACTCGACCCATAGAGACCCGTCGGAGAGCTTCACAACCACCATGCGAGTAGTGAACATGACTCCGAAGCCGCGGACATTCGGACCGTCGGCGATCCACACGTCTTTTGCGAAGGCCTGAAGATGGGGCATTGATCTACTTTTCGAGAATAGCGAACGTTTAAATAGTTGAGATCCTCATAGTTGAAAAGGGCAAAATCTAATCTCTGCTGCTCGCGTGACTCAGCATCCTAATGTGGGAGGAAACCCCATGAAGAATTTCTTTCGAAGAATCGTCTTCGCTATCGTCGCGCTGGCCTTGGGTGGCTGGCTTTACCTCCGGTTCGGCTTTGCGGATGTATGCGCCAACGTTCCGCTCTCCTGGCTCGATTCGGAGGTTGCGAGTGCCGCCATGCACGCTTCGGCTGCACGCCACGCACCCGAAGAGAAAAACCCGATCCAGCCGACCGATGCCAATCTACTCGACGGTGCCCGCCTCTACCGAGACAAGTGCGCCGATTGCCACGGCAGACCTGATAACCCCGAAAGTGACTATGGTGAGTCTTTCTATCCGCCGGCTCCCCAGTTCATGCAAGTACATCCCCATCTGCCCGACAACCAGAACTTTTACATCATCCGCTGCGGCGTGCGAAGGACGGCCATGCCGGCCTGGGGCAAGATCATGGCGGACAGCGAAATCTGGCAGGTGGTTGCGCTTCTCGACCACCTGGACAACCTCCCGCCCGCGGTTGGTCAAGAGCTTCACAGGCCAGCATTGAGCAGTCCCTGACCTTCGTTGCTAACGTCGAACGGCTGCAGAGCCGACGCTGTTCTGCTTCGCTTCCGCGACTGAGAAGCCGGATTGCTCGCATGTTTCATCATCGGCTTCGCAGGCCAAATCGTTCCGTTGGCGTCGCACTCCGGCGACCTCCCTCGAGTCCCTTGGACTGAGGAGCGAGTGGTCGCAGTAACCATCTCCTGTCTTGCATGCCAGAAGATTCCTTTGATAGGCGATCGTGGCAACCTGCTTGGCTTCTGCAGGGCTGAGCAAGGACTGATCACATAATTGCGGGTCAGTCTGACACGTAAGCAGATTGTGTCGTCGTTCAAGTTCATGAACCTTCGCAACCTCCGCGGCTGTTAGGAGAGAATAATCGCAAGCGTTCGCCCCGGTCTCACAATTCAGCTTGTTCTGCTCTTTCTGGATTTGTGCAACCGCTTCGGATTGAGATGGTGTGAGGAGAGCGTGATCGCATATACCGATCGTTGTTTCACACGCAAGAGCATTACGGTGCTGTTCCACCGTGGCGACATTTTTCGACTCCGCTGGACTCAGCGCCGAATGCTTGCACTCGCCATTTCCGGTGAAGCATACCCACAGGTTCTCATCATGCTGCAGGTCAGCGATTTGTTGTGCCTGTGCGATAGTAAGTAGTGCTCGATCGCAGGCCCCGAATCCATCCAGGCAATCGCGAAGGTTCTGCTCTCTGTTACTGGCTGTCGGTGACGTCTGGCCGGACACTGTATAGACAAGACTTGCCAAGAGCACAAAAAAGACCGGGGAGCGCAGCATGCCACATCCTTTCGTATTTGGAAAGCGTCTATGTTTGCCTCGGAAGCCCGCAGAAGGCGTTGTAGAGCCAAGCAAATAGAAGACTTGCAAGGGCTCCATCCACGAGTCCATCAAGAGTGCCCACTAGGACCCCGACTATCGAGTGCGAAGTATGGAACCAGGGGTATACGGAACTCATCATCTGCAAGAAGCTCAATCCGTATTCGGGGCGCGCGTGGTTGATCAGCGAGACCATGAGGATGGCTCCGCCCCAGAGAAGCCCTCCCGCAAGCATCGTAGCCCTAAGTGAAAGTCTCATTGTTTACCTCCTTTCAAGAAGCTAGCCAATCTGAAGCCGTACCTTCCACATAGGAAATCTAACGAACGGTTGCATTCAGTTCTTCTTGAGTTCCGCGTGAAGTGCTCCGGCAGTGGCGGCCGAGTTAGCGGCCACTTCGACCTTTTTCAACCTCGGTTGGGGACGCTGCCACAGAATCCGTGCGTCGGGCGCGTCGTTTGGGAATGCCTTCGTTGATCGCTGTCCCGAAGGCTCTAGAACGATGTCGACCCGACGGTTGTATGCGAGCCACGTGACTTGCTCGTGATGCGTCATCCATTTGTCGGGCTTCTGTGCGTCCGCAAGCTGTAGCTTCAGAACTTCGCTTTTGCTCAATTCCTCGCCCTTTCCATCAGCCCGAAGTCGGATTTCGTTCGCGGGAATGCCCTGTGACACGAGATAGTTCTTGACGAGTTCAGCTCTCCTTGCGCTTAGTTTCATGTTGTATCGTTTCGAGCCGCGAACGTCAGCGTGTCCAATGATAAGGAGACTCGCGTGATCGTTGTCATACTGCTCGTGCTGCTTGAAGCGGTTCGCGGCGTTCGCGAGCACCGCTCGTTCGCTGGCCACTAGTCCAATCCTGGGGTGATGTGCAGTCGGATAGTTTGTCGGGTAAAACAGACTGGCCAGCGTGACCGAGGGCGCCGGATCAATCGCACCTATAATGTGCAAAGCTGCCGTGCGTGTAGTCGTTCCGCCGCAGCCATTGGACGCGGCGAGCGTGTAATCGAGCATCTCATTGACGGGACCGGTATTTGTCTGTTTTGGTTGGGCTTCGATTTTCTTGCTTCCGGTCAAACCCTCGGTGCCGAACGGCGTGATTTTCACCTGGTTAGCGTTCGATGCCACCCAATTCAAGGTCGCGGGTTCGTCTTGTACCACCTTGTCCCCAATTTTGTGATAATGCACCTCCGGCTGGCTTAAGCTCAGAGTGGCAGTGGGCTGTACGTTGACTTTCACCGTCGCTGATTGTGAAGCTTCGCCACCCGGACCCTTCGCGATCAACTCATAGGCCTTCGTTTTCGTCGGGTTGACACTGCGGCCGCCGCTCGCCGATACGCTTCCGAGGTTGGTTATAGAAACGTCGGATGCGTCGGCAGATTTCCAGTCGAGTTGAGTGGGTTGTCCGCAATCGAGGGAAGTTGAATGCGCCGTCAATTGGGCAGTCACCGGAGCGACCGGCACGACCGCGCTGGCAACTCCGGCGTGGAAGCGTGGCTGGGGTCCCAAAGCGTTGCCCTGGGGCCAATCCTTCGTCTTGATGTTGCCGTTCTGATCCAGGTTAACGGTCACCCGCTCGCCCGCCTTGACGTCTACTGGCCCTGACCAGATCGTGTTTCCCTTGCGCGTAACGTCGACTTGGTACGTACCCGGCTTTACGAGGAGGCGCTGATGCCAAATCCAGTTCCAGTCGAACTCATCGACGTGACCCACGAAGTAGTCTGGAGTCGTTCCGTTCAGAAGCACCGCGGCACGCGGATGGCCTTTGAACTCGATGTCTCCGAACGGGCCCGATACCTTGTCTCCCGAGTTCTGCAAGGCGACGGTAATGTCCGTGGTCGTCCTAGGATCGATGTGCACCTGGCGAGTGTTCGAGGTATATCCGTAATTGTGAACACTAACTTCGTGCGGACCTGGCGACAAAACAATCGTCTGGCTGCCGTCCCGAATGGCCTTTCCATCTACGAAGACGTAAGCCTGCTTTGGGTTTACATGAATCTTCAACTTACCCGTTACGCTCTGCGCTGAGACCGGCAGAGTGACCAGTGAAAACGCGACGAAGGTTAGCAGCGCGAAACAGCCTTTGTGCCTAGCTAAGTTCATTGGGATCTCTCCTTCCTCAATCTTTGCCGAGGGTCTAAACGTGAGGGGTTGTCGGTGTTGATACGGCGGGCAAGTGTGCGAGGTACCGGTATGGATTTGATTGTGTTCACGACTGTGATTCAACAGCCGCCTCAAACAACTTAGATTCTCTGCACTCAGATTTTCGTTGTATCGCACCACGATATATCTAATTTCTCGCCACAACGCTTTGCAGATGATCAGAACATTGACTCCACGAGCGCGAGCCAACTCAACCGCGCAGAAGACCATCACACTCCTTAGAGAAGCAAGGAATCCAGACAATGAAAGGGATATTAGAGGAAAACATCCGGCAACTCGCTTATCGTCTATACGAAGAGCGTGGCTGCGAAGATGGACATGCCGTTGACGACTGGTTGCGCGCAGAACGCGAGGTTCGAGCGCTCGCTTCAAGGAGGGGAGGGATGGAAGTGGAATCGCGCCATACCGACTCCTCGCCGAGTGGAGGACCGAACGAAGACTGCCACTCTTCCTAGTCAACACGGGTTTCTCCACTACATACGTTACTGAGAACGCTGGAGAGCTCGCACGCATTGGACGGCAGAAGTTGCGCCGCCGGCACCTTTGCCATGACGATTGTGCCGGTGTTGTCCGACGCGATTTCGAGGCAGCCTCCCAACTCGTGTATTCGTGCTCGCATACCAGCAATGCCAACGCCAGTGGTTCCTGCAGCGCAGTTGAGATGTGGTAGATGTTCTTTTGAAATCCCGCTGCCGTTATCCGCCACCTCAAGGTTGAGGTGGTCCGTATCGAGCCAGAGCCTAACACTCGCTATCGACGCACCTGCGTGGCGATGCACATTCGTGAGGCTCTCTTGTAGGACGCGAAACAGGACAAGCTCGCAATCACGGGTCGGGCGTTCGATCCCTTGAGCGATGTCGCAAGTTACTTGAATGCCGCTGCGCTGCGCGAAGCCCTCAACAAACCATCGTGCTGCGGAAGCAATGCCGACTTCGTCGAGGAGAGGTGGGTGCAGCAGGTAGGAGGTAGTGCGTATTTCCCGCAGCGCGTCATCTACAAGGGCATTCACACCTTCCAACTGACGTGACAAGAGGGCGTTTCTTGGATCTGAAAACTCGAGCGACGCGACCGCCATCTTGATTGCAGCCAGAATCTGTCCGGCACTGTCATGCAATTCGCGTGCTATGCGGCGACGCTCCTCGTCCTGCAAAGTCATTAGCCGGACGGACAGATGGCGCAGCTGTTCCTCTCGTTGCTTACGCATGTCCGCTTCCGCCTCTAGTTTCTGTAGCGCTTGAGAGAGGGCTATGGTACGCTCCTCGACTCGCTGCTCCAATTGGTTGTGCGCTTCCCTGAGCTCTTGCTCAACACGCTGTCGCTGTACACCCTCGATTCTCAGCGCAGCAACGGTCTGATTGAGTTGTAGCTGTTTGCGGCGATTTGTTGAGCCTAAAGCAATCAGAACCAGGCACACGAGGAGAGATCCGACAACGCCATGAATCTCCGAAGGGCGAACAACCAAGAGCGAGTGGCGTGGATCAACAAACCAGTAGAATATTCCGAGGAAACCAAACGCACTGCTCACAGCCGCCGGAGCAGCGCCGCACACGACCGCGTCGAATGCCACCATCATGTATAAGGTGACGTAGAACGCAACGTGCCCGAGTACAGGATCAAGAAGTCCTCGAAGCAGCACTGCGAGTACCGCTGTCAGCCAAGCTATCGCGAAACGCGCAATTACACGCTCTTGAGGTAATGGAGAAAATATCGCCAAAACGCGAGTAAGTGTGATGTTCTTCATGCTGCCGCCACTCCTGAGGCGTTGCGGTTCCTGCTTGTCTGGTTTGGAATCCCAACGAGGGTAGTCGCCTGAGTGGACCGAATCTCCTGCAGCACTGGCTGAAGCGTTTACCGCAGTTTCAATCCGTCAGGGTGATTTCTGAATCAGCAACGAAGAACGGAAGTATGTTCGGAATCCGAGGATCCGGGAAGGAAGGGCTCCGCTCCAGGAGGCCGCAATGCTAAAAGGCAGACGGTCACACAACGCACCAAGAGATACATCGCCGCCAAAAACAATGTCAGACAGAGGAAAAGTTTGGCTTTAAGAGAGAGTAGTGCACTAACAGGTCCATGCACTGCGGAATATGGGCCTTGGACGGCGGGGAAAAAAAACAGAGCGACGGTACAAAGAATCGCGATGAGCGCGACTTCGTAGCTGAGCTGTCGGGAGAATATCAATCTAGCTCCTCCCAGTCAGGAGGATTATATACGCCTAAGAGCGACAGATTCACAATTGCCGTCAAATGGTTGGCCGCGCTGCGAAAACAATTTTTTCGCGATTGACCCAACCACCCTATCCCCTTTGCTGGCCAAAGCTTCTTTATGCTCCTGCCACTGACCGGCGTTTACGGAGCAACACAGTATATCGTGCAGCGATACAACGAAAATCGTCAAGCTAAGAATCTATAGACATTGAGGCAGTGGGTCAGTTCCTATTGCGGCTGGCATCTTGGCGAGAGCCTGTTCCAAATTGAGGGAACTGCTTGGCAAAGATGATTGCCACCGCCTTCGTAATCTGTTTCTTGATCGCGTTGTCTCATGTTGTCGTTGTTTGGCATCGTGCAAGCCGTTGGCAAAGAGCCCAAGGACCCAAGCAAAGCAGCCCTGACAGTTTGAGTTGCTGGATTCTAGAGCGCAAGAAGAAACCGACGCACGAGCAGTGTGAGATCAGATCAGACCGACCGACTAGGATGGTTTGGAACGGTACCAAATTTCAGGACTCGCGGGGATGGGAGTGGGTGGTATGTCCTCTGCAGCCCGGCGGCGTTCCGCGGGCCTTGCGAGGGCGATTGCGAGCGAATCCTCCCTGGCCATCTTCCCCGTGAGGCCGCGGAGCACCGTGAAGAGTTCTCTCTGTGTAGAGTTGTCTCGGCACAGCCATGCCCCGTATTTGTCTAGTTCTGGCGGATTGCGTGCTGCTCCTGCACTTCGTCTTCGTTTTGTGGGTGATGCTTGCAATTTTGACCACGCGGCACCGACCGCTACGTCGCTGGTTTCACATCTCCTGTCTCGTCTGGGCGATCCTAGTCGAGTGGACTCCATGGCCTTGCCCTTTAACGATGCTCGAGAACCGGCTTGAGCTGAAGGCGAACGTCCAGACCCATCAAGATTCATATTTGCTGCACTACTTAGACAAGCTGATTTATCCTGACGTTCCTGGGACAGTGCTTACGTTTGTCGCCGTGGCGTTCTGCGCTTGGAATCTTGCTCTTTACATGGGCGTCTTAGTTTCCGCGTACATGAAACGCTCATAGGTGACCAGCTCATTGCAGTTTTTTCCGAGAAACATACAATGCCTGAAAGTGAAGCGCCTCTGGGATGGAACTGTCAGCACGTCTGCTTAAGGTGTGCAATCAGGTTCCGCACACTCTTTGCAAGATCTACCAGTTCGCCCTCCCCGTGCAGTTCAAAGTCGATCTGATAGTTGCCCGCGGCCGCATAATCCACGGCTTCTCTCAGTTCTACCAACGGCTTCACAACTTGGCGCGGGAGTACGAAGCTGATCAAAATACTTAACAGCAATGTCAACAACGATACGGTGCTCAACACCCACTCCGCGCGATAAAGCAGCTGCCGAGCGTTACTATGGTCGCGCTGCACGTGAGCCCAACCGCTCTTTTCAAGCTCGGAGGCGATTTCCAGGACTTTCTGGCTGGAAGCCTGCAAAGCGGGCGTGACTTGTTGCAATGTGGGATCTCCGGCTTCAACCGTACTCACGATCTTTGTGTCAAACGACCCGACTTGGCTGCGAAGGTCATCGACCAGACGCACACGAGTCTTGCGACGTGCCTGTTTCAAGAGATCATCGAGATCCTTTTCATAGGCTCGCACGACTTCTTGGACACGCTCAATGGCGGTATTCCCAGGCGTTTCCGCTAACGAAACAGCCGCGCTAAACTGTTGTTCGTAAAGATTCACATTTTGCAGTCCCTCCCGCGGAGGGTCCTGCGCCGGCGCGAGTTCACGTATCCTCCCAAATATCGTTTTCAACTGTGTGACCGATTCCTTGTTTGCTTGAAGGTATTGAGGATCCCGGAGTAAAAAATAACTACGCTCGGCTCGGCGCGTGTCCAACATTTGTACAGATGCTTGTTCCGCAAGGCTTGCCACGGGCGCATCGACATTGACGATGCGGTCCACGATCATCCCCATCTCGAACAGGTAGTAGACCGCCAGAAAGATGACGGGAACGAGAACAAGTCTTACGACGGCGAGGCTAAAAGCGACTCTACGTCGAAGCGAACCACCGAGTGCAAAGATCTTGAGCGACTTGCGGAGCGTCGATTCCACGACCCACCTCTTTTCGGCATTTTAAAAGGTGAAGCCATCCTGAGAGCACTCTTACTTTATCTCCGGCACCGCACAACAATTGCACGATCAGGTCCCGCCCGAAGGTACGCGGTGAGGCAGAAGGAGTGTCAAATCGCTGCTTCAGTAATCGATACCCACTAGAGGAAGCAATGCACCACGCCAGTTAAGAAACCCATGTACCTACAGCAAGCCAGGTATGGTACCTCCGACTCTGAGTCACAGAAAACGATTTGTGCTGAAGAAGCAGAGAGCCAGGCATCTCCGTACCATTGGAATGTGTTCTTAATGATTAAGGCTGTCGCCTGGCGTGGGAGTCATCGTCGTCTTGGTTCTGCCCGCAAGACCGTTTCTTCAAACTGGGCAAATTCTTACGGCCTGTGGAGGAATACCATGCACGCAAAGTGGATGACGTTTGTCTTGACAACCGCTCTGGTGGCCACCGGAAGCCTGTTTGCTCAACAAAAGCATCAGTCAACGATGGCCGGGCAAAACATGCAGAACTCTGCCGATCGAAGCTTCATCAGCAGTGCCGCCGAGGCTAATTTGGCGGAGATCGATATGGCGAAGATGGTAGACCAGAAATCCACTGACCCAGCGGTAAAAGACTTTGCGAACCGCATGGTTACAGATCACACCCAAGCAAGCCAGAAACTGGCGAGCGTGGCTGAGATGAACGGCGTGAAACTGCCTACGGAGGAGACTGCGACCGAGCGTAACGAGAAGGCCGAACTGCAGAAACTCTCAGGTACGCAACTCAACGACGCCTATCTCCGCGACGAATTGCAGGGCCACAAGGAAGCCATTTCAGCTTTTGAAAGCGAGATTGAGCACGGCCAAAATCAAGAGGCAAAGAACTATGCCGAGCAAACTCTTCCGACGCTGCAGGACCACATTAGAATCGCTGAGGATGTCGCCGGAAAGTTGGGGCTCGCAGGAAAGACCGGCCTAAGCGACGAGACCAAGGCGATTAACGCGAAGTAGCGGGATATCATGGGGATCTCCTAGAGCCGAGTATATCGAAACCGATGCCTCGGACCGGACGACTGTGCCAAGAAAGGCGGCCGAGTTTTCAGGAGTGAGAGTCCGCAATTCTCCCAACCTGCAATACAGTCCGTGAGGTGAAAGCGAAAATTTGTCGGCTCTAGAGAGCGTAATCCGACAAGTTTACACAGACATTGGGACAGTGTCCGAGAGTCACCCGCAACTGTTAGGATGCGTGCGTTATAATCATCATGTGACACTTCGATGATCTTGAGCCGAATCGGATGGGAACTGGCTGTTCTTGCCGTTCTGTGCGTTGTGGCCATATTCTTCTTTCCGGCCATGCAAGGTCCGTATTCTGCGGTCAATGGTCCAGTTACCGCCCTTCAGTCTGCTCAAGCAGCCGTACGGGTGCGGGTAGGCATTGTTCAGGCAGCATTGAGCCTGATTGGTAACCGCCAGATTCCGTCGCCGACTTGGGTGAGGTCTGCGACAGTCGTGGGTATCGAGGCTCAAGCACCTAGCTTCGGCGATTGCAGCGCCATCCTCCGCTGCTGATATCCCTCCGCTAGTACCTCAGAAATAACAAGTTCACATGGATGTTCCGGATTCGTGGCTCGTAACGAGCCGTGGCTCCGTCGCGTTCCAAAAATGTTGACCAGAATCGGTATTCAGGTCAGCACAGAGTCGTGCCTACTTCAGCAAATGGAGGATTCAAAGTGAAGACAAGAGAATTGAAAGTATCGACTTTTCTGGTCGTCTTTGTTGCGCTGCTGTCGTTGGCAGGTTGCAACAAGAAAGTCGCCAAAGCAACGCCGCCTACACCGCCGCCAGCATCGCCGGCACCTACGGCAACTCTTGCGGCCAGTCCCAGCACAATTCAACAGGGCCAAACAACAGTACTCTCATGGCAGACCACGAATTCCACCGACATCAGAATCGCTGGCCTAGGGGATGTGCCTGCCTCGGGTTCCAGGTCTCTGACCCCGGATAGCTCCACGACCTTCACCCTTGTGGCAGAGGGACCAGGAGGCACGCAGGACGCTTCAGCACGAGTCACCGTGAATCCAAAGACCGTAAGCGCGACACTTTCACCAACAGACATGGATTTGTTCAGCAAGAACGTCAAGGATGTCTTCTTCGACTACGACAAATCCAAGATCCGCCCGGACGAAGTGTCTGCAACCCAAGGAGATGCTTCTTTTCTCCAGCAGCATCCGAGCGTAAAGATTCTGGTTGAAGGCCACTGTGACGACCGAGGATCGGATGATTACAACATTGCACTGGGAGCGAGCCGAGCGGAATCCGTGAAGCAGTCGCTTCTACAACAGGGCATCTCGGCAGACCGCATTAAGACGATCAGCTATGGAAAGGAAAGGCCATTGTGCGCTCAGGAGAATGAACAATGCTGGCAGCAGAATCGGGTTGGCCACTTGGCCATTGCGCAGTGAGCGCTTTGAAAGGCGGCTCGGTTGCGACGAGCCGCCAGCTTCCTGACGCCTCCTGCACTTAACTACATTTGGAGCGTTGTTGTCTCTCTTCGAGGTGCGCCATCGTCTACTGGATCAGAGATAGGTTGACGGCTGTTGGGAAAAGGTTGAACTTACGGCCGTATCTTGCCCGCGAGCCGGTGATGTTAGCCGTACTTTCTACACTCGCAGTGTTGTTTTTCTTGGCTGTCACTGGGCTTTCCCACATTTATCGTGCCCAGCAGGAGGCTTTGGGGAGTCGGTGGTTTACGCGCGGTAGGACGGAAATTAACGCCGGTCATTTTGGCGGCGCAGTCAGCGACTTTCGTGCCGCGCTGCTCTACTCGCGCGACGACTACTCCTACCAATTCAACCTGGCAGAGGCCCTCGTTGGGCTGAAGCGGACCAGCGAGGCCCAGGCCTACCTCATCAATCTGTGGGAGCGGCAGCCGGAGAATGGATTCGTAAACCGTGAGCTGGCGCGCATCTGCGCGCAAAATGGGGAGACAGACAAGACTCTCCGCTACTACCACAATGCGATTTATGCCACCTGGCCCGAGGATCAGGAGGCAGAACGCCGCCAAACGCGCCTCGAACTGATCAACTACCTCTTGAAGATTAATGCCAGAGCCCAGGCCCAATCTGAGTTGATCGCACTCGCTGCGAATCTTGGCAACCACCCGGCCGAGCAGACGCAGGTTGGAAACCTCTTTCTCCGAGCGAACGACTATGAAGACGCAATCAATGCATTTCAGATGGTCTTGAAATCGGATCGCCACAATATTGACGCCATGAGAGGAGCAGGCTTGGCCGCTTTTGACCTTGGTCGCTACGCCCTTGCCGAGCGATATCTGAAGGCAGCGGTCACCGCTAATCCGCACGATGCCGAGAGTGCTACACGACTCAAGACCGCCGAGCTAGTGCTGAGAATGGACCCCTTTCAACGTGGGCTCTCGGAACTTCAAAGGAATCAGATTGTGGTCAACGCTTTTGCCGCGGCGGGTCAGCGGCTCAAGTCTTGCAACATGCAGAGTGCTCCAGTTACCCCGGGAGTTGCACAACCGAGTCTGGCCGAAATCTGGCAGCGGATGAAACCCCGTATTACCCCATTGGGGCTTCGGCGCAACCCTGACTTGGCAGAAACGGCAATGGATCTAGTGTTCAGGGTTGAACGCGAAACCGGCGCGTCGTGCGAAATGCCGAGTGAAACAGATACTGCTCTGCTCCTGATAGCGAAATCACATGAGGGGAGCTGACGTGGAGCAGACAGCTAATTCGCAAAACGAAACGCTGTTGCATGGAAAGGAGCCCGTAGGCTCAGCTAATGAACACCCTTCGGATGAAGAAGGCGTTGCTTTGTCTAGGGGTCGGAATTCGATGAAAAGGATCCTGATTGCGGTTGTGATTGCGCTGCTGATGACCTTGTCCTACGCGGTCGGACGGCGGCATAGCGCGCGATACGCGACGACGGGTGCGAGTGCCGGACGCGTGCTCTACTGGGTGGATCCGATGCATCCCGCCTACAAGTCGGACCATCCCGGCATTGCTCCCGATTGCGGTATGCAACTGGAGCCGGTCTATACGGAGGCGGCTGAATCCACCGCGGCATCGCCGCTGCGGCCCAGAGCGATCGTCATCGACCAGGAAAAACAACAGGTATATGGGATCCGCGTCGCCGCCGCGGAAAAGACGGCGGGAAAAGAAAAGCTTCGTCTCCTTGGCCGCGTGGTTCCGGAAGACAGTCGAGTGTATCGCGTCAACGCAGGTTCGCAGGGTTACATCCGCGAAACGTATAACGATTCAGTCGGAGAGTTGGTCAAGAAAGACCAAAAACTGGCGACCTCCTATGGACCTGACTACTTGCCCGTGGCTTCCGGGTTCCTGGCTGCGACTGTGGGCGTGCCAGGACCTCGGAATGATGCGTATCACACGGCACCACGTGCGGGTGCTGTCTACTCGCAAGGATACAGCAGCCTTCAGGGGTATACCGATCGCCTGCGCAACCTCGGCATGAGCGACGAGCAGCTCAAAGAGATCGCCCAAAGCCGCACGCTTCCTCAGGGCATTGACATCGTCTCACCTGTCGACGGCTTCATTCTCGCCCGAAACATTACACCTGGCCAGCACTTCGATCGCGGATTGGAATTCTACCGCATCGCCGACCTGAGTCACGTTTGGATCTTCGCGGATGTTTTCGGCACCGAAGCACAAAATATCCCCCCCGGCACCGTCGCTCGTGTCACGCTGTCTGACCAGCGCCAAACCTTTCTGGCTCGCGTGAGCGACGTTTTGCCCCAGGTCGATACGGAGACGCGCACTCTGGAACTTCGCTTGGAGGCGGATAACCCCAGCTTTGCGCTTCGTCCTGACATGTTCGTGGATGTCGAATTGCCACAGACGATGCCGGCCAATCTCACGGTTCCGATGGATGCTCTGGTTGACTCGGGACGCGAGCAGCGCGTGTTCGTCGAGTGCAGCAGCGGAGTGTTTGAGCCCCGCCAGGTGCAAACCGGGTTGCGATTCGGCGATCGCGTCGAGATAGTGAATGGGTTGGCGGAGGGTGAACGTGTGGTCAGGGACGGAACCTTCATGGTGGACTCGGAGAGTCGGTTGAAATCCGCCGCTCAGGCGCCGGCGCAGCAACGGCGTTAGATTAAAACGCACTCAGTGCATTTCAGATGGCCCTGAAGTCGGGCCGTCACAACACAGGTCGGAATGGCGATGAATCTGGTGTTCCAGAGTGAGCTCGAAACCGTAGCGTCGTGCAAAATGCCGAGTGGAACAGGTACTGTTCTGCTCCGGACAGCAAAGTCACGTGAGGGAAGCTAAGATGGGGCAGCCGCCTAACTTTCAAGGCGAAATCGTACTGGACGAACAGACTCTGCCCGGAGTCTCAGCTCCTGAGCACCCCTCAAAAACTCTCCTGCGCACCGTATTTCGAGAAGAACGTTTCTTTCTTGTGTTGTCAGTCTTCATCGGAATCTTCTCCGGGCTAGCGGTTGTTTGTTTTCGTTTTGCGATTAACTGGTGCCGGATTTACCTGTTGGGTTCCGGAGTTACATTGACGCCCCTGCGCCTGATTTTGGCGCCTACCCTCGCGGGCCTGGTCATTGCTGTGCTGGTGATTCATTTCTTTCCCCTGAGCCGAGGCAGCGGGGTGAATCAGACCAAAGCGGCACTTTACATCTACAACGGCCACATTCCGATTCGCACGGCGATCGGCAAGTTCATCACGGCCGCGTTAGCCATTGGATCTGGGCACTCGTTGGGCCCGGAAGATCCATCTCTGCAGATCGGTGCCGCTTTAGCGTCTGCGCTCGGCAGGCGTATGCGTTTGTCGCGCGATCGTATGCGCCTCATCGCTCCTGTGGGGGCTGCTGCAGGACTCGCGGCTGCCTTTAACGCACCGATATCGGCTGTCCTCTTTGTGATTGAAGAGGTCATCGGCCGCTGGACGGCTGGGATTCTTGGATCGGTTGTGTTGTCCGCCGTCTCCAGTGTTGTCGTAATGCGTTGGTTCTTAGGCTCCGAATCTCTTTTTCGAATTCCTGCTGTGGAAATGGAGCGTCCCTCAGAACTGATCGCCTATTCCATCCTGGGGATTGTGGGCGGATTGGCCTCAGTCGCTTTTTCAAGCAGCATCGCTGCTCTAAGGCCTCGCTGCAAATCGCTCCCTCGCTGGACACAGTACTTTCAACCGGCGCTTGCTGGACTCTTGATCGGGTTCATTGCAGTCCTTGGCGCACCGCAAGTAATGGGCGCTGGCTATGAAGTTATCGATGAGGCAATGCACGGACGATTTACCTGGCAAATGTTGGCTGTGCTCGCCGGCCTGAAAATAGTTGCAACGCTTCTGTCGTTCGTCAGCGGCACTCCTGGGGGCATGTTTGCCCCTACCTTGTTTATCGGTGCCACGTTGGGGGCAGCAGTGGGTGGTGCCGAACACGTATTTCTGCCGCATTTAAGCGTATCCCCGGGCACTTACGCTCTGGTCGGCATGGGTGTCCTATTCGCCGGCTTTCTGCGCGCCCCGATGACATCAGTGTTTATGGTGCTTGAAGTCAGCGGCAACTACTCGATCATTGTGCCGGTGATCGTAGCCAATACTTTCGCATACGTGATCTCACGCGCACTTCAGCCTACAGCTATTTTTGATGTGCTAACTCGCGAGGACGGCCTGGACCTACCTTCTATGGAGGAACAGCGGGAAGAGGGCATACTGCGAGTCGAGGATGCAATGAAGCCGGTTGAAGACCCTGTCCTTGAGGCTCAAGAAACTGTTGATCGCCTGTTGCAGCGGTTAGATAAATCATCAATCGACCTTCTGCTCGTTCGGCTGAATCCCTCGGGTTGGACCACCGTTACCAAGCTGGAGCTTCGCCAGATGTCTGGCGAGGGCAAAGGCAGCTTCACTCTGGGCTCTCTAGTTGCGGTGCGTCACGTTCCGTACTTGCACCCTGACCAGTCTCTGGACACGGCACTTCGATATGTCGACCGTTGGCCGCTGGTGCCGGTCGTGAGCCGTGCGGACTTCCGCAAGCTGGAGGGTGTCATCTCCCAGCGCGATGTTCTCCAGCGCTATCGCGATTTCGGGGAGGGATGATAATGCCACAGATCAACTACCGAGTGATCAGCAGGGCACATGCGCGGATCAAAGAACTTGCGGGAGCAGCAGCAGCTGCGACACTATTGTCGATCCTTACCGCTGCCGTTTCTCCCGGGACCACGGAGGTATGGAAATCACACCTGTTATTTATTGTGGCGTCAGGGGTTTTCGCATTGATCCTGCCATCTTTCACATCTAGTATTGTCCGGCTTGATGCCGGTTTGGTTCTCGTCTTTTGCTTTTCTGGACCGATCGGTGGGCTGCTCCTTCACCATGAGGCTCTGCCGCACTACTTCATCTTCGCCTTGGTATTGGTACTCACCCTTGGTTATTTGCTGAGATCCAATGGCGCGCCGAGAGCGCGATATCGAGGTGGATCATGAGCTGGCTCGAACGCCGAATAGTTGTTGTATCGAACCGGCTTCCAGTCACAATCGAGGAAAGCAATGCAGGCTTCCGGCTAGAAGCCAGTTCCGGAGGTTTGGTAACCGCGCTTCGTCCTCTCCTGAACGACTGCGCAGGTGTCTGGTTCGGGTGGACCGGCACAGACGCCTCACCCGCGGTTGAAGCGCTGCTGGAAGAACACTCGCGCACCAGCAATTTTGTCCTGAGGCCGGTGTTTATGTGCCCCGAGGAGCGATCCCGTTTCTATGTCGGCTTTTCGAACGAGATCCTGTGGCCGCTGTTTCACGACTTACAGTCGCGGTGCAATTTCGATCCGACATATTGGGACATCTATCTGAACCTAAACCGACGGTTCGCCGAGACAGCTGCGATGGAAACCCATTCCGGGAATGTTGTCTGGGTGCATGACTATCATTTGATGTCCGTTGGGGAATCGATGCGGCAGCTTGGAATCAACGAACGTCTTACTTATTTTCACCACATCCCGTTCCCAAGTCCCGACATCTTCGAAAAACTTCCGTGGCGCAAGGAAATCCTGTCGGCTCTCCTGGACTTTGACGTTTTGGGCTTCCAAACGCTTCGAGACCGCCGGAACTTTGTTGCTTGTCTTCGTAAATTTGTGAAGCACGCCGAGCCAAGGGAATACGGTGAACAGATCATAGTGGACTCTCCGCGGCGAACGACTTTCGTGGGGGCTTTTCCCATCGGTATTGACTACGAAGAGTTTGCTCACGGTGCCTCGGATCGCGAGGTCGCCACGCGAGCAAAGGAGATCGTTGAGCGCCTGAACGGATGCCGCGTCATTCTAGGTGTTGATCGATTGGACTACACAAAAGGCATCCCGGAGAGGCTTGCCGCATACCGTCATTTGCTGGAGTTCCATCCGGAACGGCGTCAACGAGTCGTGCTTGTTGAGGTGGTCGTTCCGAGTCGTGAGGACATTCCGAAGTATCTGGAATTGAAGACACAAATTGAGCGACAAGTCAGCGAGATCAACGGAGAATACGGAGAGCCTGGCTGGGTACCGATTCACTACATCCACCGATCACTCGACCGACCCGACCTGCTTGCCTATTATCGGGCCGCCAATATAGCTCTAATCACACCGCTTAAGGACGGCATGAACCTGGTCGCCAAGGAATATTGCGCCGCTCGTGTCCACGATGATGGTGTTCTGATCTTAAGTGAGTTCGCTGGCTCGGCATTTCAGCTAAATCGCGGCGCTTTGCTTGTAAATCCGTATGACACTCGGACTGTGGCAGAGGCAATAGCGATCGCCTGTGATATGCCGCCGGTTGAGCAGAAGAAGAGAATTCGGAAATTGAAAGCGCGCATTCGCCAAGAGGACATCTTTTATTGGCGAGACTCATTCTGGGGGTGCGGAGAGCTTGACACGCGGACTCCGCTGCTGGAATCGGCGCGTTCTGCCGAGAAAAAGAGTGCGGATGTGTAATTAGAGAAGAGGAGGGAGCAATGCACAAACTGATGATGACAACAGCATTGTTGTACAGCTTGGTCGGCATGGCGGCAGCCCAGAACGATCCGAAGAACACACCGGCTGCCTCTTGCAGCTTCCAAGATGGAAAGCAGATTACGGTTCGTTATACGAACGAAATATCCACAGGTCACGATCTCCCGCCGGGGAAGGCGTGGACACCAGGGGGTCAACCGATGTTGCTTTTCACGCAGGCTGCTCTAGTCGCGGGCAACACAGACATCCCGATGGGTGCTTACAGCATGTACATCGTGCGCGAAAAGGACGATTGGACTTTGGTTGTGAACAAGAATGTGAGCGCCGGAAACAAATACGATAAACATCTCGATCTAGTACGGATGGGCATGCTAATGGGTCAACTCAGCGAGCCGCAGAAAGAATTCAGGGTTTTCTTTGGGCATACGGAACCGAAGCAATGCAACATGCGCATCTACTATGGCAAGAGCGGTACGTGGGCCGAGTTCAAGGAGAAATGAACCACCGGTCCGCCTCGCATCGTGGCGGTGATTCAGAAGACTGAATGAGGCAAAGGATGCATGCGGGACTTTAGCAGAGTCTGTATTCTGCCTTCGCTTGAAAGAACCTGTTGGATCATCGTGATCATGTCGGTGGTCACCGTCTTGTTGGTACCTTCCGGGTTCGGTCCCTACAGCGCAGTGAATGGGCCCACTACCGTTTTAAAATCAATCCAACACGCAGATGCCGTGAAAGCGGCCATGTCCTCCACCGTACTGCTGGGTATTCGACCGCTTGTTTCGATGATCCGTGGCCTGAGGAACGCTAATTCGTTTGCTTCTGGCTCCGAGCGGATTGACATCCTCGAAAAGTACTGCGTGCGCCTCTGCTGAGACCTTCCTCGTTTTGTTTTGAGGACCGCGTTCGTCACCTCACTAGCGCGAGGAGGAAATCTGATGAAATGGAGAATGCTTTGCGTCAGCAATGATGCTGCCCGGCTTTTGCTCTATCAATCAATTTTGGAATTGGACGGCCATTACGTTCATGTTGCAGGGAATATTGATGAGGCTATAAAGGTAACCAAGGGGATAGTTATCGATTGCGTGGTCATCGATTGCGAGGACGATGGGATCGCCGTCACGACGGAAATTGCTAGGGCCCGACCAGGAGTTCCAATACTCTTTGTGTCGGATCAATCAGAAGTGCAACTGCAGGTCTACTCTGAAACGGACATGTTCGTAACCAAGGAAGAGGCAATCGAAGAGCTCTCAAGATGCATCTGCGAAGTGATAGGGCGCAACACCCGTCGCTGCGAAGATGACCGGAGGAAGTTGACTCGCACATCGAATGTCGACTCACGAGCTTTACACGGGGCTTTTGTGAGGTGGCTTCTGCCTTGGTGATCGAACTTGGACTGGAGAGGAACAGGGGAGACGTCACGGAAGAATATTGTTGAAAACGATGGTTCCTCGGGCAACCAACCGGATCAACATGCTCATCAGGAATTCTAGGGATGGGTCGGATGCCGCTTAGTCGAAACACAGCCAAAGGAATGTTCGGGACGCTGTGGATCGCGACGGTTCCCGCCTTTGTCGTACTGTCTTCGCTCTTGGTGGCACAGAACGTTTCCCTTGAATTTCCCTCGACCTCAGTTGGTCAGTGTTCGATTAGTGCGGGCTCAACTTACGGTCAGACGCAGCGTTTCGACTCCGACGGATTGCAATGGACCGCCCCCGTCGGCGCTTTTGTCATTCTTCCACCAACGAGAAGAGTAAACTGGAACTTCACACAACAGCTGCTCCGGGCGATACAAACAAAGGGTTTTCACTTCAACCGCCCACCTCCGATCAACTAATCTTTCTCGTCTAGGCCGTCGATAACGCTTCAGCTTTAGAAACGATCATGAGCTCGCGTTAGCGGCATTGTCGACCTTTCGGTCGTTGTGCTTCTGCAGTAGTACGTCAGGTGCGCAAAGCATTTTTAAATCCTTTAAACCAGATTTGGAGGTGAGATGAACAATCGTTTGCGAACACACAAACCTGCCGCCAAACACGATCACGGGAGCTTGGTTGTGAGTTTATGGTCGAGACTGGTTCCACTCGGAGTGGGGCTTATCTCCTTTGCTGTGACCGAGCTCATGCACTACTTGCTCGTTCCGGACCTTGGCCGTCTTTGGGAACGACTGCTGGCCGAAGGGCTCTCTGCAGTTGTCGTTGCGCTGTTGACAGCAGGACTAATACACCAGGCGAACCAGCGACGGGAAGCTGCGCAGTTGCGGATGCAGGTAATTGCAGAAATGAACCACCACATCCGGAATGCCCTCGCAGCGATTTCCCTCTCCACCGACACAATTCAAAATCAGCAAAGTATCCGTGTGATTTTCCAGAGTGTTGATCGGATCACGTGGGCTCTGCGGGAAGTGTTGCCCAGAAGCCAGCCGCTACCGGAAGAGGATCGAGAGCGGCTGTTCTATTTCGAGCTGACCCGGGAGAAGAGACCCGCAACACTCAATATAAATGAAATCGACGATGCTAGATCGCGTGAGGAAACAAAGTGGATCAGACAGGCATAGATCAGGCATAGATATTGAACGGATTCGGCAAAAGCTTGGTATCGTCTCAGGGGCACGGTGGAATCTTTATAGAATCTTCATGCTTTATCCAGTACTTCTTTAGGCCCTTCCCCTCATTATCAAGGTTGAACCGTTGAGGAGAACTGGCCCATGACTGCCTACTTGTTTGCTCTGATTCTGGCTCTGGGAATTCCATTTCTCCTATATTGCTTGTGGAACTTCTCCGGTTGCCGGGGCTCGTTTCATGGATGATGAAGGCGGCGGGACGGACACGGTCGATTTGCTCCTGGCTGCTCCGATCGCCTTCTAACCCATTGATATAGCTTATGTTACAAAATGGCTGGGAAGGCATGAGCGATAGAACTGGTGGCTATCGCTCACAAGATGCCGCAATATGAGTGATAGAAATGGTGGCTATCGCTCATGACCTGGAACTGGCAGCAGCCTGACTGGCCCAGATTCGCCTGGAATCCGTCCCGCTTCGCCGCGGCCGAACAACCGTTCCTCGTTGGGGGAGGGACGTTTGTCGGAGCAATCAAGCATCTTGGCGACGAAGACCGTAATCAGCTGACGGTCGAGGCCCTGAGCACGGAAGCGCTGACCACTTCGGAAATCGAAGGCGAGATTCTGGACCGTGCAAGCGTCCAGTCATCCATCCGCAGGCAGCTGGGGCTCACCGCAGACAACCGGCGTGCAGCACCGGCCGAGCGCGGGGTTTCGGAGATGATGGTCAATCTCTACAAGACCTTCGGCGCGCCGCTTTCGGACGACATATTGTTTGAATGGCATCGCATGCTGAAGAGCGGCAGGCAAGACCTGAAGGATATCGGCCGCTACCGCACAAGCAGTGAGCCGATGCAGGTTCTCTCCGGCGCGATGGGCTCGCCGAAGATCCATTTTGAGGCGCCGCCATCAGCGAAGGCTTCCGCGGAAATGAAGCAATTCATTACATGGTTCAACCGAACCGCTCCCGGAGGTGCGGAGCCGTTGCCGGCGCTGACAAGGGCAGGGGCCGCTCACCTGTACTTTGAATCGATCCATCCGTTTGAGGATGGCAACGGTCGCATCGGCCGCGCGCTCGCGGAAAAATCCTTGGCTCTTCGGTGCTGAGCTGATAACGCGGGATCTGATGTCCAACCCGCTGCGACAGCGTGGCGTACCACGCTGTTTCGAGCCTGGCCTGTAGCTCACGTAGCGTACCACTGCAAGTTGGCCGCTGGCCATTCAGCCAGAAAAAGGCAGGGCCGGGTATACGCGGAGAGGAGACCAAGAGCCGATATGAAAGGGCCGAGACGGCGTGAATGCTCGAATACTGGAGCGAACCGTCGGGTTTGCGCTTCTTCAATATGTTCGCCACCAGCAGCATTAGGTTGTAGGGCTCGAAGTGGGGTTGCCCACATTGGCAATAATCAAAAGGCCTTGAGCTTCAGGAGGCGAGCAGCGTCTCGTGAACCAACGGGCATCTCCCTCCCCGAATACGGTGAATCAAGGCGCGTTGAAATAAGCGGCGTGGTGGGACTTGGCTGGGTTGACATAGCATCCTCGTCAGCGGCGGGTATTCTCGATGCGAGATGACGGCCCAGTTGGCGAAGACCGTACGGGACCGGCGAATGTTAACCACTTTGATTCATTCCTGCCGCAGTTGTCCAATAACTTTTTTCGGCTCCAGACTGTTGCGGACATCTCCGCTGGCTGAGGTTACTGTAATTCGGCCACGTTCGAATTGAAACGAGGGGCCGGGAGACTGTAGCGGTTGCACTCAGATCGGTGAGGGCACGGGGAGACAGGGTGACGGTAAAACCTCGGTTGGCCAGCCCGGCATCAGGCCTCGGCGAATTGGATGACCACTTTGATGTCGTCGGGTTTCCGTTGCAGCGCGCGCATGAACTCGGCGGGTGGCTCGCGGCGGGTCAACAGCTTTGCCAGCCACGAACGATCCGCGCGGGCCAAGGCTTCGCCGGCCTGGTACCAATGCCGCTTGTTGGCGTTGACGCTGCCGACGACCACGTTGTTCTTGAGCACAGCGGCAGCCCCAAGATCGGCGGCGGCAAACCCTGATGTACCGCCACCGCTGCCGACTCCGGTCAGGCACACAACGCCGCCCGCCCCGATGAACCGGATCGAATCGGTGATGACCTGCCCAACACCAGTGCATTCGACAATGACGTCCGCCTCGAACCCCACGTTCGCGACGGTGCCCGTATGGTAGTTCGCTCCGAGGGCGCGCACGAGATCTGGCTTGGCTCCCGACTCAGCGCGATCGAGTACGTGGATATCCAGCCCGCGTTGTTTGCCGAGCATAGCGGCTAGCAGACCAATTGGGCCTGCACCTGTCACCAGCACAGTCCGTGGCTCCCAGAGCGCACGCTGGCCTACAGCGGTGATTTGCTCCCATGCCTTGGTGACGACGGTCGTAGGCTCCAGCAGCACGCCCAGGAGCCCGAGCGAAGTATCAACTTTCATCGCGTACTCAGACTCGATTCGCCAACGTTCAGACATGAACCCGTCAATCTGTTTGATACCGCGCTCAGTGTACTGGCCGTTGCGGCACATATCCCATTCACCGACAGCGCAGTTTGGGCAGGGAACGGGGTCAGGACGCCGAACGATGCCGACTACCAAATCACCCTTCTTGAGTCTGCCGGCAGGGTCAGATTCCAGCACGCGGCCGAGGGATTCGTGGCCAAGTATGAGCCGTGTCTTGCCCGGCGGCGCCCATCCATACTTCCCCTCGACAATCTCGACGTCCGTACCGCACACTCCAACCGCGACGGCCTCCACGAGTACCGAGCCTTGGCGAACATCTGGCTCCTGGACCTCTTCCCACTTCGCGCTGCCAGGCTTTTTCGGTTCGACCGTGATTGCTCTCTCAGCTCTATTTCACCAATACCAACACGGAGACCGCGATTCAGTCGGATATTCCCTCGCCCAACAACGAAGTGGTCGGCCGCTCGGGGGTGGCCGTCATCCTGTGGTCGTTCCCACTGGCCAACAGATACGGTGGTGTGGCGATTACTGGAGGTTACACTGGCGTCAGGGGCACAGGACCTCTTGGCAAAATAAGATCCACGGGATTCACCGACCCGGCCATTACTTTCCACGCAAATATTTTTGGAGCTCCAGCGCTCCGTAGGGATCAGTATGCCCAGGCAACTCCACAAAGCTTCATGAGCTTTCACCTTAGTGTGAACGCTCCACTCGGTTCGTACGATCGCAATTCCCCAGTGAATACAGGGGCGAATCGCTGGGCCTTCAACCCTCTTGTGAATCTGAGCATCACCCCGGATAAAGGCGTGTCATGGATCGAGCTGTACGCCGGGGCCCGTTTCTATGCCAACAACAATGAGTTTCGTGGAAACAATCAGCTCTCACAAAAACCGCTGGGGACATTCTCTGCGTTTTACAGTCACAACATCGGCAAAAGAATGTTTATGGGAGGGGGCGTGAGCTACGACAATGGCGGCGACACATTGGTCAATCAACTTTCTCAACACAATGCCGCAAACGGCTTTCGACCCACGGTATCCTGGAGCAGGGCGAGGACGATCTGGAAATACCGGCTCGCCTTGCGCTACGAACTCACAGGGACGACGCCGGGTGCTGCCCCCACGAACAGTTTGTTCCAGATCTTTCTGTCCGGCCCGCTTTTCTAGATGCCAGCCTGCTCATCCGGCGAGTCTTGGATTTGCTAATACGATTTTGGAGAAGTGCTTGGTCGAACACGAGCGTGACCGTGCGCCGAAAAAGACCATCGCATCGAGGATCTGGTTCACAGGCAGCTTGTACAACGGATCATCGTCCGATGGCCGGAAGGATTTCACCATACACGCGTTATCACGCACCTCCGCGTCATAGCGATCGAGTGATGGTGTTTGAGGGAACCGTGCGTGGCCCGGTGCCGCATCCGCAAGAACCAATCCTCTCGACGGTACCGCCGGTTTTCCCGTCAACTGCGACGTTGAGCAGTTGCTGTACGGCGATTGGACGGATAAGGAGATGGTCGTGCACTTTGGCAGTTGCTCGAATCTGCCAGACGCGCCGATTCGGGCCAGACAACGGATGATCGTTTTCGCTAATGTTGCTGGCGCGGCGGACGCTACCGCGTGGATGAGCGAGGACATTTCCAGTGCGCTGACGTAGTGTGGGTCGTGGAGAAGGGAGACTCCTGTGACCCATTCAACAAGATGATGCTGGAGGAACTCCAGCGCCGCTGCTACTCCGAGATCACAACCCACAAGTACTTGCAGTACGTGACTGCGTTCGCTCGTCAGTTTCGTCGCTGGTGCACAATTGATTGGTATCCGTCCGGTGAAACCAGTGACTGAGCGAATGGGGCGGTGTCAGCGAGCCTGAAGCATCTCTTTGACTCGGGCGAAGCGCAGGAGCTCCTGAGCGCCGAGGATCGGGTTGTCGAGCGGGAAGTCAGCAAACTCGGGATCCTCGTCCTCGAGATCCAGGTCCTCATCCGCCTCGATCGGAGACATGAACTTGGCACGCTCCAAGTCATCCAGGTAATTGTGGATCTGTTGAGCAGTAAAAGTCCTGCGAATCTGGTTCAGGAAATGCGGCAGCTCGGCGGCAAACTCGGGGTGTTGTTCCGCGGCCGCCACGAAATGGAAAAGTTTCTCCCCAATCAGATAGTCCAGGGCATTCTGTAATCCGAACCGCTCACGAATGGTTTCAGTAGCCTCGCATTGCTCGATCCATATCTTGTGAAACTCGATGGGCTCGGTGTTCATCCGTCCTCCAGACCCGACTTGTCGAGTCCCTATTTTCCACGGGAGGGCACGTGGCTGCAAGCACGTTGAGTGCCTTCCTGGCACCGGTTCGCAGTGCCCGGGGCACGGTGAGGAGGACAGATCAGGAGGAGACGGTGATGCGTGCCGCCATCCACTGATCCGGGAGTAGTTCGTCGAGCCGATTTTGTGGATGAGCAGCAATGCGTGCGAATAGATCGCGGAGATAGGCGAAGGGATCAATAAGTTGCCGCTTGCAGCTGGCGATCAGAGTGCTCAACACTGCGCCGGTGCGTCCGCCTACGTCACTGCCATAGAACAACCAGTTTTTGCGGCCGATCACGATCGATCGCAGGCTGCGCTCGGCACCGTTGTTGTCGATTTCTAAATCGCCATCCTGGCAGTACCAAAGTAGGGCGGGCCAGCCTTTCAGGGTATAGTCGATCGCCTCTTCCATCAGGCTTTTGGGTAACACTTTTTGTTTTTCCGCCTCGAGGTAGTTTTTGATGTCATCCAGAATGGGTCGCGATCGAGCCTGGCGGAGCGCCAACCGCTGGTCGGCATTCAGATGGCGATCCCGAGCTTCGCGCTCGACGTCATATAACAAACCCACGTAGGCCAGCACCACCGTGGCGCGAGCCACATCCTTGGCTTGGGCTTCATAGAAGTACCGGCGCACGTGCGCCCAACATAAGACCTCGATCAGCTCGCCATAGCGATTCTTGAACATGGCATCATAGCCAGGGTAGGCGTCAGCCTGGAGATACCCTCGATAGCTTCGCAAGAACTCGGCGGGTCCTTGACCCCGACGATTGCCGGTGTAGTCGTACACGATGTAAGGATGATTCCGATCCCCGACATAGGTCCAGATGCGCCCGGTGCGGGTACGTGTCAACTCTGTATCCAGTACCGGTACCGGAGTGTCATCGGTCTGCACCGCCTTGGAGGTCAACATCACCTGCTTCATGCGTTCCCACACCGGGCTGACCAGTTCCGCGCACGCTCCCATCCAGTCGCACATCGTCTGGCGCGATAACTCCACGCCCTGCCGGCGGAAGATACCTTCTAACCGGAACAGGGGCAGATGATCGCCGTATTTGCTAACCGCGACCTGGGCCAACAGTCCTGGTCCGGGTAAGCCTTTCTCGATGGCCGCTGCTGGCTTCGGGGCTGCGACCACGCCACAACCGCTGGCGCAGGCATACTTGGGCCGCACTTCTTCGATCACATGGAGGGAGGCGGGGACGAACTCCAGTCGTTCGCTAACATCCTCTCCGATGCGCTGCATCGGTTTCTGGCAGTCCCGGCATTGCCGTTGCGCTTCCTCCAAGTCGAACACCACGCGACGACGCTCCAAAGATGCCGGCAGCGGTTTGCGTCCATGACCTTTGACGTGGGCTCGCCTTGTGGTCCCGGAAGCTCCGCTTCCAACTCCCGGTTCGGCCGCTTTCGCCTGGCGGGCGGCGATGATCTGAGCCGCAAACAGGAAGAGCTGGTTTTCGTCGATGCGCTCCCGCTTCGGTCCGTAACGCTGCTGTAGCAGTTGCTGCAACTGGTGTTGCACGCGCTCCAGCAACCGGTCCTTTTCTTCGACCACCCCCAGCAACTGCAACACGATCTGTCGCAGAAGGCCAGCTTCTTCCGGCAAGTTGTGGGCATCGATGTCCATCTACCTGGACCGTTCCCGCTCCACTTGTTCCAGTTCCAACGTCAGATCCACCCACTCCTCGCTCAGTTCCCGGAAGCGTTTGTAGTTGGCGAGTTTCTGCCGCATCTCCGCCAGCCGCTCGGCCCGCACGAAACGAGTGCCGCCCTGGCCGCGCCAGGTAAAGCTGAGCTGGTAGTAGGGCCCGTGCTTCTGAGGATTCTTGGCATCTTTGCAGCGGCAACCGTGCTTGCCGCAAACGTTGTACTGCTCGCTCAGGCTCCCGGGATGCATCGCTCCCAGTCGAGTCAGTTGCTGTTTCACCTGCTCGATCCGGTGTTCGATTTGTGCGGCCGTCATATCCGATATCATCATAGTGATATCGGATATTGTCAAGTCTTTTCACCCAATCTTTTTCCAACCTTTTTCCACATCCTTTTTCCTTCTCCCCGGATCCGAACCTCGGCTTCCGCGCTACAATCCCGCCATGCCCATGGCCCCGTTTATGGAGAAATTTCCGGAACTAGCAGCCCGCGAGACCCGTTCGGTGAAGGTTCCCCTCGGAGCTCCTCTGCCCCACGGTGATTATGGGTTTATCGAGCTGTATTGCAATGAACCCGGCTGCGATTGTCGGCGCGTCACGATCCTCGTGCTACGACCCCACACCGGTTGGAAGGTTTGGGCCAGCATCAGCTATGGCTGGGAAAGGATGGACTTCTATCAGAAATGGGCCCGCACTTCCGATCCTCTGGATCCGCTCGAATGGCAAGGCCCGTATCTGGACCCGTTGGCCCAGCAGTCCCGATACTCGCCCGCGCTTCGGGATCTTTTCGAGTTTATCCTGCAGTCTCCCGGCTACGAGCAGCGTCTCAAGAACCATTACCAGATGTTTCGTGCCGCGGTAGAGCAAGAAGGCACAGACCGGAACCGAACCCCGCGCGATGCGGTGGGTCGCAACCCGGCCCGTCGACCAAAGTCGAAGCGACGTGGCTAAGAAGTTTCCGGCTCTGCTTGCGCTCCCATCGTCGCCGGGCTCTCCGGACGCCCGGTGGGCAAGCTGTAGCGTTTTCTGCGCTCTCCCTTGCTCAGATCGATGCCCTCCAGCAGCAAGCCCAACTCCCAGGCCGCGATTTCTTTCCTTCCCGTCTCGGCAAAAGGAAACTGAAACGTGCCCACTTCCAATCGCTTGTACCAGATCGCCCATCCGTCCCGGTCCCAGTACAGAATTTTCAGCCGGTCGCTTCGACGATTGCAAAACACCAGCAGATGCCCCAAGAACGGATTACAGCGGATCACATGTTCCGCCATCATCGATAATCCATCGAAGGAGCGGCGCATGTCGCAGGCCACTGTACACAGATACACCTTGACTGCCGCTGGAAAACTCAACATCCCTTCTCCTTATTATCGAGGTCTGGTATCTCGAGCTGGCGGCTCCAGCGCCGCTAAAACCGCTCGTAAGCTTTCTTCCTCTACCCCGCGACCGATCCGCAACCGTCGCCCGTCACGCAGCACCAGCTCCAGATCCGCCGTCATCGCTCCTACTTCTTCGCTGACCAAAGCAAAGCTCCCACTCCCTCGCTCTACCGGCCGCTCTACCCTCCGTTCCCGCACCCCTGACTTCAGCATCCGCCGCCACCAGTAGAACTGCGTTTCCTTCAAACGTCGCTGCCGGCAAAACTCCCGCATCGATATCCCACTCGTCGCTGCCTCTCCCAGAATCCGCTGCCAGTAAAGTCGCTTCTCCACATCCGGCTTGTTCCCATTCATCAATCTATACCTCCACCTTGGCGTGGCGTCGCCGCACCTGCATTCGCTGTTCTCGGGAAGTATCACGCCAGAACTTCAGCTACGGAAGATGTGTTCACCGGACGGGTACATTGATTGCGACTGTCTCTGATGTTCGCCCTTCCTCGTGGGACTGTCATTTTTGCCAGTTGTGAGCAAACCCCTCAGCCACTACAAGTTTAGGCATTATTGCAAATGCGGATTTGATGGACCTTAGCAATCTGCGAAGTCCGTCCACCTCGTCGGAATGGACCTGTCTCGTGAATACAAACGCAAAATCTTTTATCTAACCCGACGCTTTGAACGGAGGAAATACATGCATCGCAACCGAACGATCCTCTCCTTGGCATTGCTCAGTTTCGCAGCTTCCTTTGCTGCGGCCCAGTCACAACAAAACGAGCCGGCCTCCAGCCTTATCAGCAAGTCAACCATGGCTATCGGTTTCCCTGTCGGTGGTGGCAGCACGAAGGTCGATCTAAAGGGTACCGAACGCATGGTTCAGGCCAATGGCGAGGCAAAGATCGAGGCGAAGCCGGCAATAACAAACATCGATGTGACGATCAAGGGTTTAGCGTTTCCCTCGACGCTGGGTGCGGAGTACCTGACCTATGTGCTTTGGGTGGTCACGCCGGAAGGGCGCACCGGCAATACCGGAGAACTTCTCCTCAACAAAAACGGCGAGGCGAAACTGAGCGCGACCACGCCGGCCCAGACCTTCTCCATGATTGTGACGGCCGAACCGTACTATGCCGTCCGCCTGCCCAGCGAGACGGTGGTCATGGAAACCGAGACGCGGAAAAACCAGAAAGGAAAGCTCTTCCCGGTCAACGAATACAAGCTCCTGAAGCGTAGTGAATACGCGAGGCCTGGGAACCCTTTAGCGCTGACTCCCGATCTGCAGCGCGCGCCGCTGGAGATCTATGAGGCGCGCAACGCAGTGGACATCGCGAAGTCGCATGGCGCTGCCAAGTATGCCTCAGAGATTTTGTCGAAGGCTCAAGCCAGCCTGGATGCGGCAGAAAACTCCCTCGCCGCAAAGGCGGACAAAAAGCAAATTGTCTCCACGGCCCGGCAAACTGTCCAATTTGCGGAGGATGCTCGCATTCTAACCGCACAACGCCAAGAGGAAGAACGCATAGCGGCGGAGCGAGATGCTGCGGCCGCCAAGGCCAAGGAGGAAGCGGAAGCTAAGGCCGATGAAGAGGCTCGACGCCAAGCCGAGCTCACGGCGGCGAAGCAAGCCCAGATGCAAGCGGAGGCGGATGTGGTCAAAGCAAAAGAAGAGGCCGCCCAGGCAGACGCCGTGCGCGCCCGTCAGGCCACAGCGGACCTACGTGCCCAACTGCTCGATCAGCTCAATCGCATTCTGGACACTCGCGATACTCCCCGCGGGCTGGTGGTCAGCATGGGGGATGTACTCTTTGCTCTCGGGAAATACGATCTGCAGCCAGAGGCAAGGGAGAAGCTCGCAAAGCTATCTGGCGTAGTTTTGTCGCATCCTGGCCTGAATCTCGCTGTGGGCGGGTACACGGATAACATCGGCGGCGAAGAGTTGAATCAGAAGCTCTCTGAGAAACGTGCGGAGTCCGTGCCCACATATCTCGTCGCGCAAGGATTAACTGACGCGAGCGTTACCTCACAGGGCTTCGGCATGACGATGCCCGTGGCCGACAATGCCACAGCAGACGGGCGGCAAAAAAACCGCCGAGTCGAAATTGTCGTCTCGGGCGAGGCCATCGGAGCAAAGATCGGCAACTAGGCTCGAAAACGACTAGGGCAAGTAGCCCTTCACAAGATTGCGCTGAGTCGCCGCACACCAGGCCCTGGGGCGACTCTCTCTCTTAATCATTCACCGTCCGAACAACATTTGAGGTGAGATATGACGAGTAATCCAGAAATCGCAAGACTAAAAGAAGCCCGTGTAGCTCACATTCCCTGGAGGAAGTGGGGGCCCTACCTTAGCGAGCGCCAGTGGGGCACCGTTCGGGAGGACTACAGCCAGGATGGAAATGCCTGGGACTACTTTAATCATGACCAAGCCCGATCCCGCGCCTATCACTGGGGTGAAGACGGCCTTGCCGGGATCAGCGATGAGAAGCAGTTGCTTTGCTTCAGCGTGGGTGTATGGAATGGCAAGGATCCAATACTCAAGGAACGTCTCTTTGGGCTAACGAACAGCGAAAGCAACCACGGTGAGGATGTCAAAGAGTATTACTTCTACCTCGATAGCACGCCAACCCATTCGTACATGAAGTACCTCTACAAGTATCCTCAGGCCGCATTCCCCTACGAGAACTTGGTTGCTACCAGCAAAGGGCGCAACCGCGGCGACATGGAATACGAGTTGCTGGATACGGGGATCTTCAACAGCGATCGCTACTTCGATGTCTTCGTCGAATATGCCAAGCAGACTCCAGAGGACATCCTTATCCAGATCAGTGTGTGCAATCGGGGGCCTGAGCCCGCAATGATCGACGTCTTGCCAACCCTGTGGTTTCGCAACACCTGGACTTGGTGGCCGGACACACCCAAGCCTTCCTTGAAGCAGATCACGAATAAGAATGGCTATCCGTCGGTCGCCGCGTCACACAGCCTACTGGGAGAACGCTATCTTTACTGCGAAAAGGACGCGACGCTCCTATTCACCGAGAATGAAACGAACAATGAGCGGATTTTTGGCACGCGCAATGCCGGCCCGTTCGTGAAAGATGGGATTAACAACTATGTGGTTCATGGACAGCAAAAGGCGGTCAACCCAGAGCACATGGGAACAAAAGCTACAGCCCTCCACAAAGTCACCATCGACGCAGGGCAAACGGCTACGATCCGCGTACGACTCGGTGACTTGGCGCCGGCTGCCATGGGTGATCCCTTCAAGAGCTTTGCTGAAACTATGCAGGCTCGTCGGAGAGAGACGGACGAGTTCTACCGCGCCATCACACCGGAACGTGTCAGTGAAGATGAAGCCCAGGTCATGCGACAGGCTCTCGCTGGGATGCTATGGAGTAAGCAGTATTTTGGATTCGACGTGGACAAATGGCTTCACGAACATGGCGTGGATCCTCTGCGACTGGGCGACAGACATCCGCGGAACGGCGAATGGTCACACATGTTGAATGAACACATCATTTCGATGCCCGACAAGTGGGAGTATCCGTGGTATGCCGCGTGGGATCTGGCGTTTCACACCATAGCGCTGTCCACGGTCGACGTGGATTTCGCAAAAGAACAGCTCGATCTCATGTTACAAGAGTCGTTCCTGCATCCGACGGGTCAGATCCCGGCCTATGAGTGGAACTTCAGTGATGTAAACCCGCCCGTGCACGCCTGGGCAACGATCTTCTTGTACCGAACCGAGCAGGCGCTCAAGGGCAAGGGCGATCTGGAGTTCCTTAAGCGGTCCTTCGCGAAGCTAATGCTGAACTTCAGCTGGTGGGTGAATCGCAAAGACCGCTTTGGTAAGAACCTTTTCGAGGGCGGTTTTCTTGGACTGGATAACATCGGTGTCTTCGACCGCAGTGCGCCGCTGCCCACGGGTGGCCATCTGGAGCAGGCTGACGGCACCGCATGGGTGTCATTGTTCTGCCAGAACATGTTTGAGATCAGTATCGAGTTAGCAAGCCACGACTCCTTCTTCGCGGACATGGCCACCAAGTTTGCTGAGCATTTCCTCTGGATCGCCCACGCCATGAATCACTTGGGGCCAGATGGTATGTGGGACGAAGAGGATGGGTTCTATTATGACGTTCTGCGCCTTCCCGACGGCAGTGCGACGCGGCTTAAGGTTCGCTCGATGGTGGGCCTGTTGCCCCTCTGTGCCATCACCGTTATCGAACCCTGGCAGCGCGAACAGGTACCGCGAGTGATGGAGGTCCTGAAGGAGCGTTTGCGACGCAGGCCCGAACTCCTTCAGAGCATTCATCCAACCGGGCCGGGCCATCTCGGGTACGGGGACCGCGGCATCGCAGCGTTAGTGAATCCGGAACGGTTGCGCCGCATTCTCACGCGCATGCTGGACGAGAATGAATTCCTGAGCCCCTACGGCATTCGTGCGCTCTCCCGCTACCATGCTGAGCATCCCTACGTTTTTAATGTGGGTGGCCAGGACTATCGCGTAAATTATCTTCCAGCAGAATCCGACACGGGCATGTTCGGTGGAAACTCCAATTGGCGTGGTCCGATTTGGATGCCGGTGAACGCGCTTCTGATCCGCGCCCTGCTTTCGTTCTACGGGTATTACGGCGACAACTTCAAGATAGAGTGCCCGACTGGCTCGGGCACTATGATGAACCTTTTTGAGGTGGCCCGAGAGATTGCCAA
Source organism: uncultured Acidobacteriota bacterium (assembly GCA_963836945.1). Lineage (GTDB taxonomy): Bacteria > Acidobacteriota > Terriglobia > Terriglobales > Acidobacteriaceae > Sulfotelmatobacter. The sequence continues at coordinate 30,263 of CAWILL010000004.1, read as the reverse complement.
TCGGTTAACCCGAATCTTCCTGAGGGATAAATCTGGGCGGCGGCCCGTCTACGGAGCTACGGAGAAATTCCAGACCGATCCTCACTGGAAGGATTACATCCTGTTCTACGAGTACTTTCACGGAGATAACGGCGCGGGCCTTGGGGCGAGCCACCAGACTGGCTGGACGGGCGTCGTCGCCAAGCTGATCGAGCTGTTCGGCAAGATCGATGGAGCCCAGTTTCTCGAGGGCGGTAGAGCAGCTGCGTTTGCCAAACAAGAGCCCACGCGGGTTAAACGGGTCGCTTGATTGAATTCGAGGAATTGCCCTGAAGGAAATGAACAACAGGAGACGCTCACTAAGAGTGTGGACGGCAGAATCATCGTGACTCGATGCGAAAGGTCATTTCGGAGGGACCGAAGATTGGCTCGCAGGACCCATAGACTCGCCCTCGCTCTAGCTACTTTCATCTTGGTGGGCTCAGTTGCCCATTCCCCAGCCCAACTCCCCCCATCTGCGGCACATTCGCCAGCGAAAGCCGAGCCAGCGACCCCGATCGATCCCCTCGGACGTGAAACCCCGCGTAGCGCGCTGCTCGGCTTCTTGAAGTATGTAGAACGCGAAGACTACGAGAACGCCGCTCGCTACCTGCAGTCAGGGCCGGACGGCAACGTCAACCGGATACTGCAGGCCAAGGAAGCCCGGAATTTAAACAGAAGGTTTAAGGGCAACATCGCCATGCTGAGCGATGACCCTAACGGTACAGTTGAACCTGGACTTCCTCCCGGTCAAGTACGTGCCGGTGTGATGACTGCGGGCAGCGTGACCCTGGACGTGATCTTGGTGCGGGTGGATGATCCGGCTTATGGGAAAATTTGGCTGATTTCGAAAGAGACGGTTGCGGGTATTCCGCAGCTCTACGCCCAACTGGACAGCGAAGCACCGACCGTCGCCGATCGCATCATCCCTGCTGCACTGGCCAACCGGCGTCTGTTAAGAATGTCACTCGCGCAATGGCTCGAGTGGCTTGTCTCGATCCCGATCGCGTGGTTGCTAGCTTGGTTGTTGGCGCTTCTCCTCAGTACGCCTGCGCGGGTTCGGAGCAACTTTCGAGGACTTAAGTTCAGACCGGTGTGGGCGACATTGGTAACCATGCCGCTCAGGTGCATCGTTGCGATTTTGCTGCACAGCCTTTTCGTCTACCTGCTTGGGCCCCCGCTCTTGTATCGCGTCTACTACTTTCGTTTCATGGAAACCCTATTGGTCGGATGCTTCGTATGGCTCATAAGCGCGATCACCGACCATGGCTTTGAACATACAGTGACCCAAACGCGAGCGCAACACAAAGGTGGGGAGTCGATCCTCATCGTGATCCAACGACTCACGCGCATCGTGTTGGTCATAATTGGCGTGCTGGTTGCACTGGCGTTACTTGGGTATAACGTAAGAACGGAGCTCGCTGGCCTCGGAATTGGGGGAGTGGCGATCGCGCTGGCCGCACAAAGAACCCTTGAAAATATAATCGGCGGATTCTCATTGCTGATGGACAAAGCCGTACATATCGGTGACTTCTGCCAGATAGGCAACCAACGTGGGACTGTAATAGATATTGGGCTCCGTTCCTTGAAGCTGCGGACACTCGACCAGACTCTGTTGGTAGTACCTAACGGATCTCTGGCGCAAATGCAATTCGGAAACTTGACGGGCCGGAGCAAATTACTCCTCCAGCAAACCTTCGCGCTCCGAATTGAAACAGAAGTCGAACAATTACGTTTCATACTGGACCGCGTGCAGACCATGCTAGACGAACATCCCGCGATCGAAGCCGGAACCTCGAGAATTCGGGTGACGAATTTTGTCGGCGCCGCTTTCGAATTGGAGCTGTTCGCCTATGGCAAGACGGGCGATTGGCCACAATTCACTGCAATTCGTCAGGACGTGATCTTGAAGATTGCCGAAATCGTCGAAGCTTCCGGTACAAGGTTTGCGGCGCCCACCCAATTGGCCTACCTATCCCGAGATAGGGGCGTTGATGTGGAGAAGACAAACGACGTGGTGCGTCGTGTGACCGATCTTCGAGCCAATCACCTGTTCAAATTTCCCGGTGAAGTCCGAACTGGAACGGAATAGTCGCCTTTCGTCATGCGAAGTACTTGCTTGTCGGCTTTGCAAAAATGAGCTTCGCCCACCACCATGTATTGACTTGCGGTGGTTTAGATCCAGTTCACAACTCGTTTCGTGTCCGCAACCGGATGCGCAACCGCCCGCGCGGCATGAAGTGTATCTGATTGCGCCCCCGGTCGCCCATTCCTTCGGACGCGAGGTAACAGCCAAAGATTGGACCCGTCATGAACGTCCGAGTAGTCGTCCTCATTTCAGCGCTTGCTCTCGCCTCTCCTCTCTTCGCGCGAAAAAATACCGACGTGCTGGTCATGAAGAATGGCGATCGGATGACTTGTCAGGTGAAGGGACTCGACGCCGGAGTGCTGTACGTCAGTTTCGATTACATCGACGGCACCGCACCTGTTGAATGGTCGAAAGTCGCCCGTCTGCAAAGCAATCAGTTGTTCATCGTGAAGACGGAGGACGGCTCGGTGTACACAGGGTCGCTCAACACTCCGGAAACACCCGTGGGCCAGCCGGTCAAGATTCAGATCGTGGAGGCCCCAGAAGAGGAAGTGGTGCTTAACACTCCCCAGATCGTCGGGATGAGTGAGACGTCTGAAAAGTTCTGGCAGCGATTTAACGGCCAGTTAAATTTAGGAGTCATCGATTCTAAAGGCAACCAGTCGACACAATACAGCTTTGGCTCACAGCTCGAATACCTGCGCGAACGTTGGTCCGCGCAGGCCACCTTGAATTCCACCTTGTCTGCGAGTAGCGGCTCCAGTCCCTCTACCCGACTTTCGTTGGATCTCACCAGTAGTCGTCTGTTGCCCTGGAACAACGACTATTACTCGGGCTTAGGCGGTTTTCTGCAAAGCTCAGCGCAGGGAGACACCCTACAGACCACCATTGGGGGCGGCCTCGGCCGTTATCTGAAGAACACCAACCAAACTAAAATCTCGGTACTCGGCGGCGCCGCCTGGCAGGGCACGAATTACCAGCACTCCATAGCCTCAGTGGGCAATCAAAATCTTGCAACTGCGGTGGTCTCGACAAACGTTAATCTCTTTCGATTTAGCAAAACTAACCTGAGTGTAAGCGCTACACTTCTTCCGGCGCTCTCCGGGCCGTGTTCATTTCAATACGAACGCAGCGTATTACGTGAAGCTCTTCAGCAATCTGAAGTGGAATGTCTCGTTCTACGGCAACTGGGACAACCGCGCGCCAGCCGGCTTCTCCGGCAGCGACTACGGCTCTATTATAGTTCGGGGCTTAGTTGGACATTCGGTTTAAAGTGAGTGGACTGTGTTGACGCCTCAGTCGAACTTCTTGGGCCAACGCATACCCGCCACGCCATGCAGAACTCATCCCATCTGGCAACAGCAAACTTGTTTGACTGAGAGATACCAACTCGTGCCCCTGTCTATGTTGACAGTATTTTAGGTTCCAGCCGACGAATAGTCTCTGACAAGCGTTCAGCTTGAGCGTGTGGTGCGGCCTCAGCTCTCTCCACTAGGCCCCAGCAGAGCAAGTTCCGGCAAGCCACCAAGGGAGATTACAAACATGGGGCAATTCAATCCAAGCTATTTCTTGCACACCGCAAACATCCTGTTGTTGGTAGCGTACAGCGTTCGCGACATTCTCTGGCTGAGGCTGTTTTCAGTGGCGGCCTCGCTGATCGCGTTGCCGTATTTCATCCTGCAGCCTGAACCTCTGTGGGAGCCAATCATTTGGAGTAGCGTCTTTGCTGCGATCAATTCGTTCCAGTCTTGGCGTCTTTTTGTCGAGCGACGTCCAGTTAAATTGACGCCTGAAGAGCAGGAAATTCGCCAGCTCGCCTTCCCGGATTTACCACCTCGGAAAGTCCTGCAGATTCTGAGTATCGGAGCGTGGACAACTGTGGGAATTGGCGAGCGAATGCTGGAGTTTGGCAAAAGTGTTGAGGCAATCTCGATCATTGTTCGCGGGAAAGTACGCGTCATGAGAGATGATCGCGTCCTCGGGGAACTCGTCGCGGGCCACATCGTTGGCTCAGCGCTTCTCTTGAGTGGCGTCACAGCCGATGTAGATGCAGTGGTCGTAGAGCCTGTCCGGTGCATGCGTTGGGAGGTTGTGCCGTTCGACCGCTACCTCGCCGCCAATCCCGAAACGCGGATTATCCTGCAAAAGTATCTTGCTCGGGACCTGGCCGGAAAAGTGCTCGCTGCTGCCAAACTTTAGAGTCATCTAGGACATCCTTCTGGTCGGTCTTGCGACCCAGCACGTTCTTGATGTGCTGCGCATTCGCCAAACTACCGTGAACTGTCCCTCCAGAATGTTCCAAACTGGTTTCCAGTAAACGCCGCTGGATTCCATCGCCTGACTCACACTGAACTGCCGTAGCCATTCGGCAAGCTCCTGCAGTTCTTGGATCATCGCGCCAAAGCGACGCTGGTGTTTCTGCACGCGTCCCGCTTCACGCAGCAAAATGCAAGCAGAAACCGAGCTCTTGCTCGGGCGGAGGCGGAACAAACGCGGCATTGTCGGCTATTCGGAAACTGTGATCTTCGTCAATTGGCGAAATAGTGCGCCGTGAAAGGCGCTGGACTTCAGCGGGTGCAACTCCCGCCCGGGAACTGGTTCGCTCCACCCGGAAGCAATCGAAACGACGATGGAGGCAACGAAGCTGTCGGAGCTTTCGGTGTAGAGGGTCGTTAAGCGACTCGGCGAGCGTGCAGGCCATAACGCGAGTGAACGCTGAGCAGGCCCCGAAACAATAATTGCAGGAGCCGACCTGACTTTTTCACAGGGAAGGCCGCAGTGGATGGAGAGGGACGAGCGAACAAGCTCCACCCAACCTGCCGGGGTAATGGCGATGGCATGCAGGCAGAGGAGACCAGACGCAACACGGGAAACCCCAAACGGTGATCGCATTAAGGGATCAACTGGCAACTCGCGAGAGACAGGCCGGGCCGTCTGGGGTGGCGGAGAGGCTCGTACGACCGAGGAAGCCGGGTAATGCCGGTGGAGGAAAGGGGCCTCAGTTAAAGACGAACGCAAGAAGCGACAAAGGACCGGGGGATTGGCGATGAGCCTAACAACTCCAATCAGTGTTCAGAAGTTGCAGACGGCGTTGCACGCAAAAGCGAAGGAATCGCCCGACTTTCGTTTCTACGCGCTGTACGACAAGGTGAACCGGAAAGATGTTTTGGCATTCGCCTATGAACGCTGCAAAGCCAATGGCGGAGCAGCAGGAGTCGACGGCCAAACCTTCGAGGGCATCGAGGCGTATGGAAGAGAACGATGGTTGGACGAACTGGCGCAAGAGCTGAAAAGCCGAACCTATCAACCACTCCCAGTGCGGCGGGTGTACATACCCAAACCGGACGGGAAGCAGCGGCCCTTAGGGGTACCCGCTATCCGTGATCGGACAGCGGAAATGGCGGCAGTTTTGGTGCTCGAACCCATATTCGAGTCCGATCTGCAGCCGGAACAGTACGCCTATCGGCGAGACCGCAGCGCACTGGACGCAGTACAGCACGTCCACAAGCTGATCAATACTGGCCATGGAGCAATCGTCGATGCAGACCTCAGCAGCTACTTTGATACCCTTCCACATTCCGAACTTCTAAAGTCGGTAGCTCGCCGAGTCGTCGATGGGGCGATGCTGCATCTGATCAAGATGTGGCTGGAAGCTCCGGTCGAAGAGACGGACGAGCGCGGAAATAAGCATCGAAGCACGCACAATCGGGATGAAGGTCGAGGGAGTCCACAGGGCTCTCCGATGAAACCGTCAGTCGGGCATTGATGGTAATGCTCGATCGAGGACGGAGGCGTGGCTGAACGGCGGGCAGCCACGCGCACGCTGCAGTTCGAATATCAGTTCGATCGCTTATTGGATCCCAAACTCAGTCAAGCATACGAATTGTTGGTGCCCGACAAGCGGTGGCCCACACGCGAATTGCAGGAGGTGAAACATGGAGAAAACGGCAGCCATTTACGCACGGGTCTCATCGGATCAGCAGAAAGAGAATCACACCATTCAGAGCCAGACTGCAGCTCTGATCGAGTACGCCAAGGCCCACGGATACGCAGTTCCTTGCCAATGGCAGTTTCAGGACGAAGGTTATAGTGGGGCTACGCTGTTGCGCCCTGGCCTGGAAGCCGTGCGCGACTTGGCCGCCGCGGGCCAGATCGCGGCGGTGTTGGTCTATTCGCCCGATCGCTTAAGCCGCAAATATGCCTATCAAGTCTTGTTAGCCGAGGAGTTCTCGCGGACTGGAGTGGAGCTAGTTTTCTTGCAATCACCTTCCGGCAGCACGCCCGAAGATCAGCTGCTGGTGCAGTTCCAAGGCATGATTGCCGAGTACGAACGAGCGCAGATTGCTGAGCGTTCGCGTCGCGGCAAACGGCACCGCGCCCAACAAGGATCGATCAATGTGCTTTGCGGAGCTCCTTATGGTTATCGTTATGTGAAGAAGAGTGACACTTCAGCCGCTTATTATCAGGTGGTGGAAGCCGAAGCGGAAGTGGTGCGTACCGTCTTTGATTGGTACACGCGTACAGGCTTCAGTATTGGTGCCATCACTCGTGAACTCAACCAGCGTCGGATCCCGACCCGTAGCGGCAATGGGCGTTGGGAGCGATCGACCGTGTGGGGACTCCTCCGCAACCCTGCATACGCAGGCCACGCCTGTTTTGGAAAAACGGAGCGGAGAGAGAGCCAGCGCATCACGCGGCGTATGCGACAACGGGGTAGCCGTTCTTCGCGCGCCGGTACTGGTCATGACCGTCCCCGTCAGGAGTGGATCGAGATTCCTGTGCCGGCCCTGATTTCAGAAGATGCTTTTGCTCTCGCTCAAGAACAATTGCAAAAGAATAAGCGATTCGCCAGTCGGCGAGCCATCCGGCCAACCTTATTGCAGAGCTTGCTGGTCTGTCACCAGTGTGGCTACGCGCTCTATGGCACGAGCGGTGGGAGAAAACCAAACAGCATACGTTATTACTACCGCTGCATCGGTTCCGACAGCTGGCGCCACCTGCACGGTTCCGTTTGCCAGAACCGACCAGTTCGGCAAGACTATCTCGATGACATAATCTGGCGCGAAGTGCTGCGCTTGCTGCAAGAACCTCAGTTGATGCAAAACGAAATCCAGCGCCGCTTGCAAGAAGCCAAGAAGGCGGATCCGTTGCGTCAACGCGAACAATATCTCAATCGCGAACAGGCGCGATTGCAAAGCAAGATCGAGCGGTTGGTAACTGCTTATCAGGAAGAGTTGATCGCTCTGGAGCAGTTGCGCCAGCGAATGCCGGAGCTGCGAAAACAGGAACAATCGGTACGCGCAGAGCTACAATCCTTGTTCATGGCCGCGCAAGATCAGTCTCGCTATTTGCGCGTGGTCGACAGCCTCAGCGATTTCCGGACACGATTACAAGGCAACGCTGAGCGCTTGGATTTGATAGGCCGCCGAAAAATTATCCGATTGCTGGTCAAGGAAATTTTGGTGGGCACGGACACAATCACCATTCGACATTCGATTCCTCTCACCAACCCCAAGCCTCAGCCCACCGGTCCAGATTCATCTGCCGCCGCACCCCAAGCGGGGCCGACTGAGCGTTATCGTTTGTGTACGGGGAGTACTCAGCCCGTTGCTGAGTAATCTGTACATGCGCCGGTTCGTGCTCGGATGGAAGAAGCTGGGACACGAAAAGCGTTGGAAAGCGTACATCGTGAATTATGCCGATGATCTCGTGATCTGCTGCCGTGGCAATGCCGAAGAGGCTTTAGACACGATGGGGAACATGATGACGAAGCTGAAGTTGACGGTGAACGAAAAGAAGACGCGGGTCTGCAAGCTGCCGGAAGAGAAGTTCGACTTTCTGGGGTATACGTTCGGGCGCTGCTACTCGATGCGAAGGGGCCGTGTCTATCTCGGCACGGTACCCTCGAAGAAACGAGTGCAGCGTATCTGTCGAGATATCAGCGACGAAACCGGACGTGACAAAGTCTGGCAAGATTCGAAGACAGTCGTGGACAGGCTCAATCGGATGATGATCGGCTGGGCCAACTACTTCTGTCTGGGGCCAGTCAGCAAAGCCTACAGTGCGGTCGACTTACACGCCCGCCGGAGGCTGCGTCGGTGGTTATGCGACAAACACAAAGAGCCGCGCCCGGCATACAAACGATTTCCGGAAGCGTCTCTGCACTCTGTGTATGGCTTGGTCCAGTTACCACATCGGACCGCAAACCATCCGTGGGCGAACGCGTGAGTCTTTTCCGAGAGCCGGATGCGGGAAATCTGCCAGTCCGGTTCGATGAGCGGGAACAGGAAACAGAACCAGGCCAAACCGGACTGAGGTGATGCGGCGAAAGCCAAGTCAAATAACCACCGGGAGACTACAGTCACTGCGCCTGTTCTCGACTCTACTCGGCGATATCATTCATTACGCTTGGTGCGTGAGAATGCAGGTGTCGAACACCATTGCAGAGGTGGACAATGAACGCTAACGCGCCAGCCCTACCCCCGAGCGCAATGCCGCGAGGTTGGAATTGGCGGATTTTCTGGACGCTGGAAGTCGCTGGTGTACTCGCTGTCGTGGCACTGCTCCCCTATGCCCTGACGCTGCAAGGACCGATTCTCAAACAGTATCCGCTACCAATTCCGCTGGCAGTGCTGGTGCTGCTCCAGATCCTACAGAACGCGATTCTGATCGGCTGCTTTGTTGCCTTGGGTATGTGGCTCGCGCCCAAGGTTGGGCTCGGTACACCGCTCTTGGTCGAGTGGACGACCGGGGAACCAGCCGCCCGAGGGGTGCTCCGCACCCTGCCCTTTTCGGCGCTTTGGGGAGTTATGATAGCCGTCTTGGTCATCTTCCTGGATGCCAAGATCTTCGCACCGCATCTGCCCCACCCCGCTCCTCTGGAAGCTGCCAATCCCGCGGCCTGGAAGGGTTTCCTGGCCAGTTTTTACGGAGGTATCGACGAGGAGATCTTTTTGCGCTTCGGCATTATGACGCTTTTGGTGCTGGCCTTGGGTAAGATCTTCCGCACTGCCGAAAGCCGTCCGACCGGAGTTGCGTTCTGGCTCGCCAATATTATTGCCGCGGTACTCTTCGGCCTTGGCCATTTGCCAGCAACTGCGATATTGATGCCGCTAACCAAATTGGTCGTTCTTCGTGCTCTTCTGTTGAACGGCATTCCGGGATTTGTTTTCGGAGTCTTGTATTGGAAACGCGGACTGGAGTCCGCGATGGTTTCTCATTTCGCAGCCGACCTCGTACTGCACGTCGCCGCACCGCTGTTCTAAAGGCGGCAAGACCTTGCAGGGGTAACAGTACCCTTTAACTGGAGTGAAATCGTTATCCCAGGTTTCGTCGCTCGGGGCGAACACAGGGCGCAAACTTCGGTTAAGGCCTGATTACGCCATTTGACAGACCGTGAAAGCCAGAATCTCAGTGTTGACCTAGTATCTGCCTCTGGACGTATGCTTTCTTTGGGCCCCACAGACCGGCATTACCTGATAGGACGGGCATGGGCACAGCTAAGAGCTCGAAGTGGACATTGGAGCGCGTGACGCCTGGGTTGGCGGCGTTGCTCTCCTATGATCGCAATAATCTGCCTTATGATCTAATCGCAGGGTTGTCAGTAGCGGCGGTTGCCATCCCGGTGGCTGTCGCGTACGCGCAGTTGGCTGGATTCAATCCAATAGTGGGCTTGTACTCCAGTATCCTGCCGCTGATTGTCTATGCCATCTTCGGAACCTCACGGCAGCTGATCGTCGGGCCAGACTCCGCGATTTGTGCATTGGTGGCGGCCGCAATCGCTCCTCTGGCTGCGAGTAGCTCGGACCTGTACCTTTCCTTGTCGGTGACGCTCGCATTTCTCACTGGACTACTCCTTATCGCGGGGAGCTTTCTGAAACTCGGGACCCTGGCAGACTTTCTCTCAAAGCCCATCCTGGTGGGATTTCTGAACGGAGTTGCGCTCAGCATCATGCTGGGCCAGATCGGAAGGATTTTTGGGTTTCCGGTTGAGGCGGGAGGCATCGTACCGCGTCTCTTGGAGTTCGTGTCCAAGCTTGGGCTGACACACCTGCCAACGCTGGCTGTTGGCGTCGGAAGTTTTCTGGTTCTCCTGATCGCAAAAAAATACCTGCCGAGAGTGCCTTCGGCGCTGGTAGCCATGGTAGTCGCGGGACTTGCCGTCAGATTCATGGGGCTAGCTGCGTTGGGGGTGAAAACCGTTGGCCCAGTGCCTGGGGGCTTGCCGCACTTGCTGTTGCCCAGGTTTCCGAGCGACATGCTCGCGAAACTTTTTGCGGAGGCAGCGGGAATAGCTTTGGTGAGTTTCTCCAGTCTTATGCCACCGGCGCGCAGTTTCGCGGCGAAGAACGGGTACGAGATTGATGGAGACCGCGAGATGTTCGCCCTAGGTATTGCGAACATTGGATCAGCATTTTCACAGGGATTTGCCGTGAGCGCGGCAGACTCGCGCACAGCGGTGGGAGATGCCGCAGGGAGCAAGTCGCAAGTAAGCGGGCTGGTGGCCTCAGCAGCAATTATCGCGGTACTACTGTTTTTCACCGGGCCCCTGCAATATGTCCCGTCTGCGGCGCTGGGAGCGGTGCTCGTGAACGCGGCGATGTCACTGATTGATACCAAGACCCTGAAGACACTCTTTCACCTTGACTGGAAAGAATTCGCTTTGTCGCTCCTGGCGACTCTGGGAGTGGTGGCGGTGGGAGCGATTCAGGCAATCCTAGTGGTGGTTGCACTGGCGGTGATTCGATTCGTGAAACTAGTCTCCCGGCCGAAGGTGGAAATACTCGGAACAGTAGAGGGATTCGCAGAGTTTCGTCCGGTGGGGCGGCACGAGCCAGTCAGCACCATTCCCGGCCTTGTGCTTTTCCGGTTTAACGCGCCGATCGTATTTTTCAATGCGCCCTATTTCAAACGCGAGGTACTACTGGCGGCGGACGCCGCGGGTCCAAACGTCAAATGGTTTGTGGTGGATATGATTCCGATCAACATGATCGACGTGACGGGACTGTACGCATTGGATGAGGTGGTAGCAGCCTTGGGCACACGTGGTGTCCTCTTTGTAGCGGCCGGACGGCAGAGGGAATGGCAACAATGGACCAAGAGTAGACAGATGGAGATGGAGGCCCTAAACACGCGGGCATTTCCAACGCTACTGGAATCGGTGAAGGCGTTCCGCCAAGAGTCCGGCGTTGCCGCGGACGCAGATGTGGACGTAGACGAGTAAGTATCTGCCACTGGATCGCGATACTTTCACGAAGAGCGCGGTACGTCGATCTCATGCCGCACAGTGACCCCACAGGCCCGATCATTTTCTCAACTGGCATAATATCCCCATTACTCAAAACCCCTGCCCGAAACGAAGGTGAGCGTAAACGCCTGCTGATGACCAGCTTTGGGGCTGAGGGGTCCTAGGTTTATTCAGGTGAGCACAGTTGAACAGTTTTCTCTGCCTCGATGGCTCTAAACTCCAGTTGCCGATAAGTCCGCGCGTTCCTCACGCAGCCCAACAAGAGGAGGACCTCATGGCAAACATAGGGGCTTATCGTGCAGTCGGAAGCTCTGCACCGGATACCGGGCGATATCAGCACTCGGCGTGTCACTCTACCGAGATCGTCGAGAAGGGAACTATCCTCGGACTTTGCGGCAATCGCAACTGTCCCAACAAGGGTGCCAACTGGGTTCTGCAAGAGATGACGGCGACGGTTGCCGTTAAAGAGTGAACGACGGGTCAAACAGAGAGACTCCACAGCCCCTCGCTCGGTTACTGGCGCAAATCCCCATTACAATTCAAATCACTGTACTTCTGGCCTTAGGGGCCGCGACTCACGGCGCAGCGCCATCTAGAACACTTGCGCAGAGCTCGTATAGCGGGGTTGCATCAGCGATTGTCGCCTCCAGGTGTTCAAAAATCTTATTGTTTGGGACGCCAAATCTTATCAACGCTTTACACGGAAACCCCATCGGCATCGCGATACACAGAAAATACACGCTCTTTCGGCCGGATCATGCCTACAACTTTGCTTTGCGCGGCCCGCTTGTCGGGGCCGAGAGCTTGGGTGTAGGTGTCCAGGGTCATCCTTGAAGTTGAGTGTCGCAACAACTCCTGCACGACTTTCACATCCTCACCATTGCCCTTGAGAATCGAGGAAAATGTGTGTCGAAAGGTATGCCACGACATCTTCTTTCGGATGCCCAACTTTCGGGCCATCGGCTGGATGTAGTCGCGCATCACCGCGCTCAGCCAGACCGGCTGCTTCCCGCGCTTGGCTCCGGCACGGTGGGCGTCGGTGGCCCATACATAGTCGGACGGCTCCTTGTAGGGCGTCACCGCGTGCCAGGCCAACAGTTCACCAGCCACGAACTCGTCGATCGGCATCAGCTTTCTTGAGGTTTCGGTTTTGACCGGGCCCACGTGCTGGTCAACCAGTGATCGAGTGACACTCACATGGAGCTTCTTGAAATCGAAGTCTTCCCACTTCAGCCCAGCCAGTTCGCCTCGGCGCAGCCCGGATGGCATGTCGAGAAACAGCATGGCCCTTTCCCGGACACCAAGAGCGGACAGGAGTAATTGCATCTCTTGGATTTCAAGAATGTCAGGTGTACGTTCTCTCTTTGCAGAAACCCGCACTCCTGAACGCTTGGTTGGACCAGTGATGGGGTTCCGCTCCGTCAGTTCCCACCGGATCGCATGGTTGAAGATACTGCTCATTGCGTCGCGAATCTTTTCTCTCGTTCCGCCGGCAAGAGGTTTGGGCTTGCCGAACTTTGTTGTGACAAGTGTCTTGAGCCATTGCTCAACCGCGACGGTCTTGATGGCCCGCAATTCCAGCCTCCCCCAGTGGGGAACAACCCACCGATTCAGAAGCTGCGTCTTCCTGGAGCGGGTAGAGTACGCTTTGCCTTCCGCACCACAGTCGGAAAGTTCGTGGACGGTGTAATGCTCCACAGCCTTCGCCATGGTGATCGAAGTCAACTCCGTAGGGCCATCAGTGTTAATGTTTACTCGCAGTCGGGTCAGTGCCTGGTGCAGTTTCTTGCTCTTTGTCGGATATTCATCCACTGTTCCGATGACCTTGTTTCGCTCCCGCAACGTTCCGTCAGTGCTACGTTCGCGCCAGCGAAAGAGCCATCTTTCCACTCCATCCTTTCTCCTGATCGTCGTCAGACAGCCATTTCGGAAACGTGCCAGCATTCATATCCTCCTTGAATTCTGGCACCGGTCGCAGTTCGAATTTACCTGACAGGGCGCCCAGGAGTCTATCCCGACTCGGAAAACAGTCGTTCCCTCGCTGCAGCAGTCTCCAGACGAACTGTGACGGACTTCTATTGCCGCACCAGACAAGCCTCGATGACTTGGGAACGAAGCCAATCGTCCAGCTCCGAGAGATAGAAGTGCCAGCGCTTCCTATCCCTCCCAACTGGATGAGCTGGCAGTGTGCCCTCGCGAGCCTTGCGGAGGACGGTTTTGGGATGCATCCTCAGGAGGCGAGCAGCGTCTCGTGAACCAACGGGCATCTCCCTCCCCGAATACGGTGAATCAATGCGCGTTGAAATAAGCGGCGTGGTGGGACCTGGCTGAGTTGACATAGCATCCTCGTCAGCGGCGGGTATTCTCGATGCGAGATGGCGGCCCAGTTGGCGAAGACCGTACGGGACCGGCGAACGTTAACCAATTTGATTCATTCCTGCCGCAGTTGTCCAATAACTTTTCAAACGGAGTTCATTCCTGCAGGTTATTAATGACAGCCCTAGCCCGATTGGTCAGATCCAATTCCCGCTGACAAAGCCACTTCGCGGATGGAGAACTTATTGAACAAGCGGGGCCTACAGAAGGACAGTCATTCGCAGAGAACGCCCGAGATTCGTTGCGGCAGCGATGCGGACTCGCAATCTCTCAGTCCCATTCAGGACCATCGCCGAAGGTTGGCAAGAATATCGGGATACTCGGGGATGGTACAAGCGACGATGGGTATGTTCCTTATTGCAAGGTCGATGGACCTCTTCTCACGACGACCTCGACAACAAGTTCCAAATCGAATCACTCCACCTCTCGGACTCATAACCGCCAGGAATGAACTCCATTCAAAACGTTATTGGACAGCGTGATTCAGTGCAGTTAGGTTTGCGCTAAAAGCAGCCGCCTTAAGCTCCTGCCGGAGGTGCATATGCCACGTTGGCCTCGAATTTATCTCATCCCTCAAATCCAGCCTCGCCTTCGGTCCAAATGTGTCCGCCCGACCGCCGTAATTCTTGCCCTGCTTCTGGTCGGGCCTATGGCTGCGATGGCACAGGGCTCGCCGTTCGATACTGGCTTTAGTGCCATACAGAACCTTTTCACTGGCACTATCGCAAAGGTTGCAAGCCTGGTTGCCATCGTCATCGGTGGCTATGGCTTCGCACACGGCGAACCCGGCGCAAAGAAGGCCCTGGCTGGTGTTGCCGCCGGAACCGGAATTGCGGTTCTCGCGGTGAATGTCCTGAGTTGGTTGTGGGGCGTCTAACGCCATTCCCATCCACTTCAGCACAAGGGGACCCTATGCCAGACAAAGCACATCAGCAGCGTCGCACCAATCGAGTCTTCAAGAGCCTGCATAAGCCACTCACTTACCTGGGCGTAGAGCGTACGCTCTTCTACTTCGTCTGCGTCGGATCGGTGGGAGCCTTCAATCTCTTCAATTCGATCCTCGCGGGCATTGCCGTCTTTATTGGCGGTTTTGCCTTCGGCCATTGGGTAACGAACAGCGATCCGGCATTCCTCCGCATCCTCGCAAAGTCTGAACGCTACCAACAGCGCTATGACGCCGCAAAACAGCAAGTCCCTCCTGTGGAGGTAGCGTGATGCTCCGTCTCGACAAAGTCATCAAGCCCTGGAGGGAGAGTGCGGCTCTCAACGCCCACATCAATCTGTTCGGCTTCTGGAATGAAACGGCCTTTCTTACCAAAAGCGGTGATATCGGCATGGCTCTCTGTATTCCCGGCGTGGACTACGAAAGTCTGGACCGCTCGGAACAGGAGTATGCGGTCAAGCGGCTGGAGGCGGCGCTGAAATCATTTGGCCCAGGCTTCCATGTTTACCAATACCTCTTCAAATCCAATCGCCCCGACATACCGTTCGCGCGATATGACGACCCCATTGTGGAAGCGGCGATCGACCAGCGGAGAAAGTTCTTTGAAGCCAAGCGGGAACATCTCTATCAGGTCGAAATCTTCTATTGCATCCTGCTCGAAGGCTCCCGATCGAAAACCGGCGTCGGCACGGCGTTAGCTCGCTTGGTACGGGACCCAGAGGGCGCGATTGCCGAACTCAAATCGCAGTTCACCAACGACAGCATGAAGAAGTTGCTGCGGACGCATATCGAGCGCGATCTTCAACGGCTCGACCAGCATGTCCAGGCATTCGCTCGGCAGCTTGCGGATTTCATGCACGTCGAGGTCTTGGATCGGCAGGGCCAATTCACGTTTTTCCGCCGCTTGCTCAACTATGACGACTGGCGTATTGCCGGCAAACCGCAGTCCATGCAGTTTCTCGACTATCAGGTCGTTAACTCCAATGTCGAAGCGGAACGCGATCATCTCCGGGTCGGCGATCACATTGTCCGAGTGCTGACGATGAAAGAGGCCATCACCGAGACGCGTCCCCTCGTGCTGGACGCCCTGCTGAAGATCCCGGCCAACTTCTATGTCGTCACGGAATGGACGCCTCTCCCCACCGACAAGGCTCGCAGAGAAGTGAACAAGCGCCGCCGCCACTTCAATATGTCCAAAACAGGGTTTGTCTCGCAGATGGGAAACGATGCCACCACAACGAACCCACGCGATGTGCTGGTGGATGAGTCCAAGCAGGCCGACATTGAAAATCTTGGCGATTGCCTACGCGCCCTAGGTGACGGTCAATCGCTTGGCGATTTCTCGCTCACGATCGTTCTGTATGGCCGATCACGAATCGACCTCGATCAGCTCGTGGCCGAGTTTACAGGGGTATTCACCAACGCCGACGGCAATCTGTTTGCCGAAACGTACAACCAGCTGAACGCCTATTTCGCCACCATACCGGGAAACTACGCGCTGAACCTCCGCCAACTGTATCTGCTGAACACGAACTACGCCGACCTCTCTTTTCTGTTTACGATCCTGCCCGGCGAGAAGACCAACACGCATCTCGGCACCGAGTACATGGCTGCGCTCGAAACTGATAACAGCACGCCCTACTTTCTCAACCTCCATAACGGCGAGGTTGCCCACACGCTGATTCTCGGGATGACCGGCAGTGGCAAATCGTATTTTTGTAATTTTCTCCTGCAGAACGCGCAGAAATACAAGCCGCTGAGCTTCATTTTCGATATCGGTGGCAGCTTCCAGTCCCTTACGACGATTTTCGGCGGATCGTACCTCAACGTCGGCCAGGAGGCGCGGGACTTCACCATCAATCCGTTTTCCCTGCCTCAGACGAAACAGAACCTGCAATTTCTTTTCAGCTTCTTCCGCGTGCTGATCGAAGGCAATGAGCAGCGTTACCGGCTCGACTTCAAAGAAGAACGACGCTTGTGGGATGCGATCGAGCGGATTTACGTGCTGGAACCAAACCAGCGCACAATCTCAAACTTTGCCAACATCATTGGCGAGTTGAAAGAACGTCTGCACCGCTGGACTCGTGGTGGACAGTACGGCTTCCTCTTCGACAACTCTGAGGACACGCTTTCGTTCTCCCGTTTTCAGACCTTCAACTTCCACGGCTGGAACGACGCGCCAGAGGTCTTGGAACCGCTACTGTTTTACGTTCTGCACCGGGCATCGAATGAGATTACGGACCCGAAGAAGCTCGCCACCTTCAAGATGTTTCTGCTCGATGAGGCCTGGCTCTTCATCAAGAACGAAACGATCCGCCATTACGTGGTGCAGGCGCAGAAAACCTGGCGCAAGCACCGCGCGGCCATGATCCTTGCTACGCAATCCATCAAAGAACTTGAGGAGTCGGGGATGCTGGCGATCGTGGCCGAGAGTTGCCCCACAAAGATCTTCTTGGCCAACCCCGACATGAACCGGGAAGTCTACCGAGAGGCGTTTCATCTGAACGACACGGAACTGGACCTGATCGGGGGTCTTGTTCCACCGGGTCAAATGCTCATTCGGAAAGCGCAGACCTCCAAGAAGGTGCATTTGAACGTCGATTCAGTCTCACACTGGATGGCAACCAACAACGCCCGCGACAACCTCAAGAAGCAAGACTACTTCGACCGCTTCGGTATTGCGGACGGGCTTCGCCATCTTGCCGAAGATCATCCATTCCAGCCTCGCGTGCTGGCCGTATCACCCTCGAACACCAACCGCTGAGGAGAGCTGGCATGCGACATCTGAAACTCGTCATCAATTGCGCTTTGGCCTTTTCTTCCATCGGTGCTTCCGCGCAAGAGTCTGCCCGCACCGTGCAATACCACTCCCAGGACATCGTTCCCATCCGCGCCAAGGTGAAATACACGACCCTGATCGAACTCCCCACGACCGAGAAGATCATGGAAGCCGCCACGGGTGACAAGGAGTTCTGGATTGTGGATGTGGTTGGCAATTTCTGTTTCGTGCACCCGGCAAAGCAAGGCATCAGCTCCAACCTGAATCTCATTACGGACAAGGGGAACATCTACAGTTTCACGCTCCAGGACATCTCTGCTTTATCGACGAACCCTGATCTGAAAGTAATTGTCGAGCCCGCCGATCGGTCTGCGATTGTGGCCGCCAGCGGCCCTCCGCAGTTCGTGCCCGCCGCCCAACTCGAACAATCGCGCCAGCAGCTTGCCGCCCTGCAATCGCACGTTGAGCAGGCCGTGGATGAGTACAAGAGCGCTTATCCGACACAGCTCAAGTTTGACTATGCCTACAAGGCGAACGAAGCCCCCTTCGACATTCAGTCGATCTATCACGACGACAGGTTCACCTACATCAAGACGAATGCGCCTGAGAAGTTCAGTATCTATGAGATGAAAGACGGCAAGCCGAACCTCGTTACCTACGACCTTCGGGAAGGAACGTACATCATTCCCAAGATCATGGACAGCGGATATGTGGAGCTGGGCAAAAAGAAAATGGAATTCACGCGCAAGGGATCACCGTCATGACCGAGAACGTGTTTACTCCGCACACAGAGCCGCCGGCCGAACCAATGTTGCGGCGCAACCTGGAACTTCCGAAAGGTGTCTTGCAGAAGAACCTCAAGACCTTCGTTTATCTGGGTGCAGCATTGCTCGTGATTGTGGCGGCACTCTTCAGTTCGTCCGGCAAGAAGAGCCCCGCACAACAGGTCAACGCGAAAGGCCAACCACCGCAACCAGCCTTGCAGGACAACACGGACAGCAACGTGCAGGAGTTGAAGAACCAGCTTCAGGCCGAGCGTCAGAAAGAGCAGCAGGCCATAATGGCCGCTGCTGCGGTGGCAGATCCGGCGCTTGCGTCTACGACGCCCGCGCAGCAGGCCGCCGCCGCAGCCTACGGCCCGACTGGCGCTGCAGCCCCTTGCGTTCCGGGCCGGCCCTGCCCGCAGATGCAGCAGGGCAACATGCAGATGCAACTTACTCCGGTGCAACAGCAGGCACAGTTGCTCGCCGCAAAAGAACGGGAACGTGCGGACGATTCCCGGTTCGCTTCCAACCTTGTGTACTCCCGTTCCGCCGAACAGCCCCAACAACAGACGGGCCAAATGATGGCCGCCCAATACGGCCCTGCCGAACGGCAGACAAGCAGTAGTCTTGTCGCCCCAGAATCCGAAGGAAAACGAGACGACGCGCCCGAGGCTTATAAACGCCCGCTAGAGGCAAATGTCGATTCAGCCATCGGCCAACCGTATCTCGTCTACGAGGGTTCGGTCCTCGACACCGTTCTCATGAATCGTCTGGACGGAGACACCGTGGGGCCGCTTAAAGTCCTGGTCTCAAATCCGTTGTATTCGCACGATCATCAACACGTCATCATTCCCGAGGGAACGGTTGTTTTGGGCGAAGCAAGGAAGATTGGAGCGACAGGCTTCGGCCAACAGCGTCGGATGGCCGTGGTTTTTCACCGCCTGATTATGCCGGATGGTTATTCCGTAGATCTCGATCAGTTCCAAGGTCTCGATCAGATCGGAGAGGAAGGGCTCAAAGATAAGGTCAACAACCACTACCTCCAAATCTTCGGTACCTCGATCGCCTTGGGTGTGATTGCCGGGGCCGGCCAGATCACGCAGGGTGGCGGCACCATCACTACGAGCGGTTCTCAGGCATTCACCAACGGGGCTGCCGGCAGTGTTTCGCAGTCTGCCACGACGATCCTGGATCGTTTCATACAGATACCGCCCACCATCACAATTCGAGAGGGCCACCGCGTGAAGGTGTATTTCACGCAGGACTTGCTTCTTCCTGCGTACTCCAACCACACTATTCCGCAAACGTTCTAGGAGGCTTTCCAATGAGAATCCTTGCCCTCTCCGTGTTACTCCTCTCGATTCTGTCCCTCGCCGCATGTGAGAGCAAAGCGGCAAAGGTGAAGAAGTTCCAGGACCAGTACAACGCCGAATACCCGGCATATGCCAAGGCTTGCCTGGAGGAAGACAGCGCCGCAGCCAAAAGACTTATGACTGGAGAGAAACAGACCGCGGAGCAGACAGCGGCTATCGAAGCCGAGCAAAAAGCACGAGAGGCACGGTGTAAGCCGCAGGCGGACCGTCTTGCGGAGCTCCAGAAAGAGATTCTTGCTGCACAGCAGTAAAGCCGTACCGCTGTAAGGCATCACGGAACCAACGGCGCCGAAGGGACGAAACAATGAGAAAACTAACCCTTACCGTGCTCGCCGTTGGGTTTGCGGCGGGATTGCAACCGTTCGCGAATGCCCAATTCGGTTCCGGCGTCGTCTTCGATCCTACACAGGCGGGTCATGCTGTCACGCAGATTAAGAACGAAGAGGCATCCATAGCCAACGAAGTTCACCAAATTGAGCAGGGTCAACAAATCTTCACCAACACCGTCAAGATTGCAACGACGGCACTGCAAGCCTACAACGTCGCAAAGCAGCAATACCAACTCACGCATCAGATGATCCTTGCGCCAAGGATGCTCTATGCGCGCTTCCTGTCTCCAACTTCGGACTTGCTCCTGCTACAGCAAATCTCGAATACCTATGGCAATTCGATGGGTTGGCTCAATTCGGCGAATACGGGGAAGGGGGCTGCAGCCGCGCACCAGCAGGTGAGCGTGCCGAATACCGCCAAAGTAATCCCCGGCTACAGCACCGCCAGCGTTGCTGGGCAGTTGCAGATCGCCGCGCAGGGAGCCACCGTCGATATTGCCGACTCCGTAATGACCAACAACCTGCAAACGCTCGGGACGATCCGCGCCAACCAGACCGCGAGACAAACCGACATTGCCAACCTTGAGGCTGCGACACAAAGCCAGGACGTGTCGCAGCAGACCATCATGGCCGAACTACAGCGCATCAATCAGGCCCTGCTTCTGCAACTGCGCACTTTGCAGGACGCAAACCAGATCAATGCCAATCTTGCACTGCAACAGATCGTCACCCAAAAGCAGCAGCAGGACGCGATGAAATCGGCATTTCGTGACTCGGCAGGATACGAAAGCTACTACAACGCCAACATCACAACGACCAGCGGCGGCGCGGCGAACCTGCTTACGCAAGCGTACTGAGTAGGCGCAAGCAGAAGAAAACAAGAGGAGATGCAACATGGGTACAGGTCTCTTCAACTATATCGCTCAGGCGTGCCAGTCCCTTGCAGCAACGACGGCACCCACCATTACCGCGATGGGGATTCACATCGTCATAGCATTGGCGACCATCGTGTTGGTCTGGTTCGGCGTGCAGGAAGCACTCGCATCGGCACACGGCGGCGCCGGGTTCAGCATGGGGAGGTTTCTGAACCTCTTCATGCTGCTCACCTTCGCCTACGCGATGGTGAACTATTACGACACGGCCATCCCAGGACTTGGCTTCTCCATCAAGGGCTTCATCGACGGCGGCACGATCAATCTTATGAACGTCATTGGGTCCGATGGTTCCACCACCATGCTGAACGAGATCCACTCAGCATCCTCGAAAACAGGGCCATCGATGCTCGACAGCGTTATGTCTCCGTACTACGCCATTGTGTACTTTGTCGTGCAGTTTCTCTTGGCCCTCCTGGCCGCAATCATTTCCGCGATCCTTGCCTATGGCGCAATTGCGGCAACGATCATCGGATTACTCGGGCCGATTTTCATCCCATTTCTCGTCGTCGACAAACTCGATTGGTTGTTCTGGGGATGGCTCAAGGCGTACCTCGGATTCAGCTTTTACAGGGTAGTTGCCGCCGCCACGATGAATGTTCTGTCTCATGTTCTGACCAACTACTACATCCAACTTGGCCAGAGCTTGTCGGACCCTTCAATGATGGTTCAGACGTTACCGCTTCTTGTTCTGCTTGTATTAGTCAACATCTACATTCTCTTCAAGATTCCGACGATGACACACAGCCTATTCACGGGCAGTACTGGCGGGCACGGTGGAGGCTTGGGCATGGCAATGATGGCGATACGGGCCGCAATGTAAACGGCAAGAGAAACGAGCTCACCGATGAGCACAGAAACAACGAATATGGAAACCAAAGAAACCTCGGAAATCACCCGAGCCGCAGTGCGCTACCTGGAGCAATACGGCGACCCGTTGGTGATGAATACATACTTGAAAGTGACGATTCTCGTGCTCGCTGGCGTCTGTATCGCGCTCGCTGCGCTCACCTTCAAGAGTCAGCAAGCTCTCGCCAACATGCACCCGATGATTGTGCGGATCAACGACGTCGGCCACGCCGAAGCGATCGACTATCGGAACTTCCAGTACCGCCCGCAGGAAGCGGAGAACAAATACTACCTCACTCGCTGGGCGGAACTGTATTTCAGTCGCAATCGTTTCACGATCGAACGGGATCAGACGCAGTCTCTGTACTTCCTCAATAGTGACGTGCAACGTGCCGTGATCGACCAGGAACGCAAGGACAACAGCATTCAGAACTACATCAGGGACAGCACACTGCCGTATATCGATGTCGAGATCAAAAACGTCATCCTTGACGACCTGCGACAGTCGCCGTATTCGGCGCGCATCGAGTTCGAGAAGGTGTACACCAACCCCGCGGATCATAGCGAACTCAAGCGGGAGCGATGGACAGCCAGCGTCACCTATGTCTTTCGCGAGAATGTGAAGAACAATGAGCTTGCCGTGAACCCCCTCGGTCTGACCATCGTGCGCTTCCGGGCCGACCAAGCATTCAGCTAGGGATTCATCGACCTGCCCAGAGGCTTATTCATGTCCTTTCATGCTGCTAATCCGGCTGTCTTTTCCCGCCTGTCCCTGTGCCCAGTGGAGCAGGCGAACGAGAGCTTTTCGACGCGCAACTGCGGAGGCGAGTTGCGCCCCTCTTGCGGCGGATTTGCCGGCTCGAATCACACTGCAATTGCGATGAACTTCCGCAGCCAGTGTGCGGATGAGAACTTCGCTCTGGGGCGTGTCTGCCGTTATGTATCCCGTCTTTTGCTCGGTCACAGCTTCGGGGCCTTTCCGGCGCCCGGCGGCACTCGGTCTTCTGCTTCGCATTCTGCGCCCCTTCGGGGTCTCGGTTCCTCCCAAAACAAGTTTGAGAACCACGGCAAAGAACACCGCTCAAACTTCTTTCGGGCCCCTCCCAGAAAGCACACCTTCGGCACTTGGGAGCCGGGCCCACTCGCTAAGCTCCGCCCAGTGTGACCCGAGCAACAACGGGCGAATTCAACAAACGGAGACACTGTCATGTACCAGAACAAAGTAACCCTTATCGGCTTTCTCGGCAGCAACCCAGAAGTTCGCACCAGCAACAACCGCAGCTTCACGACGCTCTCGATGGCAACCAAGTCCTCCTACAAGAAGGACGACAACTACATCTCGCACACCGAATGGCACCGTTGCGTTGTCTTCGGCAAGCTCTCGGAGTTCGCCAAAACGCTCACCAAGGGCGCGCATATCCAGGTGGAAGGCGAACTGCGCAGCCGGGAGTACGAGAGCAAGAAGACGGACACGAAGCAGCGCGTCTGGGAAATTCGGGTCGCTTCGATCCTGAAGCTGGACCGCGCCGAAAAGGCCGCC
The DNA here is from genome assembly GCA_963836945.1 of uncultured Acidobacteriota bacterium. Classification (GTDB taxonomy): domain Bacteria; phylum Acidobacteriota; class Terriglobia; order Terriglobales; family Acidobacteriaceae; genus Sulfotelmatobacter. The sequence continues at coordinate 7,024 of CAWILL010000004.1, read as the reverse complement.
CCGGAAGATCAGGAACACGAGGAAACGCCCCAGGAGGAAACGGCCGCATAGGCCCCTCCTCTTCACTCTCGGAAGCCCGGCTAAGCGCTGGGCTTCCATCGCTGTGAGGTTCCCCCTATGAGCTTTGAATTGATCCTTCCATTCTTTCGGCCCATCGAGCCACTGCTGCTCGACGAAGACGTTAGCGAAATCATGGGCAATCCAGATGCGTCTTGGTCTTGCGAGCGCGAAGGAAGACTGTGCCAGGAACCAACCATTTCCTTCGACGCGGGCAAGCTCCGCACCGGCCTCGAAGTCATCGCCAACCAGCTCGGCAAAAGGCTCGACGAGGACAACCCTAGACTCCATGCGCAGCTTCCGGACGGAAGCCGGATTGCGGCGTGGATTCCGCCGCTCGTGAGTCCGGCCCCGGCAATTGCAATACGGAAATTCACCAGCCGCAATTACACGGTCGATGATCTGATCGCTCGCGGCACACTGACACAGCCGATTGCAGACCTCTTGACGGAGCAAATTCGCAGCGGCAAAACGCTGCTCATCAGCGGGGGAACGGGGACCGGAAAGACGACGCTTTTGCGGATACTCGCCAACTCAATTCCGGAGAATGAACGCATCCTCGTTATCGAAGACACCCCCGAGCTTCAGATCCGGAAGCCGAACATAGTTGCAGCCGGATGCCAGACCAGTACTTTTAAGACCAATGTGTCTTTCGACGACTTATTGAAGGACACGCTTCGCTTCAGACCCGACCGGATCATTCTCGGCGAAGTGCGTGGAATCGAGGCGCGAACGTTGCTCGATTCCTTCAACACTGGCCACGCCGGATCGCTCGCGACAATTCATGCCAACTCGGGAGAGAAGGCCCTCCGACGCTTCGCCAATCTTGTCATGCGTAGCCACGCGCAGACCACGTTCTCCGACACCGAAGCTGAGATCGGAGAAGCCGTCGATTTTGTCGTCCATGTCGAGCGTCGACCACCGCGTCGCATTCTCCGAGAAGTCCTGGCGCTTCGCGGGTACGACCGCGATGCCAAACGCTTCCTGATCGAGCCAGTATTCGAGGTGAAACATGCCACACCATAGCACTGGAAATGGAACCAGCACCGCTGCTGACTTCCTTACCCGTTGCTTCGCTGGGGACGAGACGATTGCCCTGCTCGTCCGGAGAGAATCACCTAATAAGACGCTTCAGCGAATTGTTCCCTTGGAACATGCGCTTACGGCTCGTTACCTCGGCTGGCTCGCGCACGAGAACTCTACCGGAGCGAATATCTATGTGGCTGCTAACCCGCTTCGCCCTGCCAGCCGCAAACGTACCAAAGAGTGCATCGCCGTGGTCCGGCATCTGTACCTTGATTTGGACACCGAGGGCGACGCCCGCCTCACTTCGCTCCGCGCCTCCGAGGCGGTTCCCCCGCCTAATGCGGTCCTCTCGACATCGCTCGGTAAGTACCAGATCCTCTGGCGAGTTGACGGCTTCACTCTTGAACAAGAGGAAAATGCGCTGAAACTGCTTGCGATTACCTTTGGCGGCGATCCCGCCTGCACGGACTGCAATCGGGTTCTCCGCCTTCCCGGATTCCTGAATTGCAAATACGATCCGGCGTATCGCGTCACCGTTGAATACCCCGGCGCTTCCACTTGGAATTCCGATGAGTTCCGGCTGGATATTCTGGCCGCCGATGCCGTCTTTTCGTCCCGTTCAATCGCACCGCGAAAGCATCCCGCTAACCACAGCAATTCCGAGCACGATTGGGCATGGGTTCTGCATCAACTTGCCCGTGGAAAGGACGCCGCGAAGCTCACGCGCAAGCTGGCTTCGCACCGCGCCGATAAACCGAATCCTCTGTACTACGCACAGCGAACCGTGGATGTCGCATCGGCCAGGCTCTGGCTCATCGAAGGTATTCCGATAGATGACATTGTCACAATGCTCGAAGTCCGCCGCCGCTTCGAGATTCCCGCTGCACTTTGCCGCGCTCGTGCGCGGGAGATTGCGCTGACGGCGCAGCGCATGATTGCCCGAAAAGATTGCGTGATTCACCACCCATAAGGAGAACACTATGCCACTACTTGAAATCAATTTGAGTCGCTACGTCAGTGCTTCTGTTCGGCTGGACCAGTCCACTGCCGAGCAGGTCGATCAATATGCCGCTTTCGTCCACGCATCCGCAGACGATGTTGTGGACAAGGCGCTCAACTATGTCTTCTCGAAGGACCGCGACTTTCAGGACTTTCTGAAGACGTCTCAGGCCAAGCAGGTTGCTTCCACGCTGCGCGTTCGTAGGGGCGCGAACAAGGATGCGGAAGGCGCGACGGAGCAGCCAGCGAGGAAGCTTGCAGCCGGGGTGGAGTCCACGGCTTCTGTGCGGGTAATGAAGGCGTGATCCCGCATTCAATTTTGTGCCGGAGCAAGAACGGTGCTTCGCACCGGAAGAATTTTGACACTCCACCCCTACCGGGCGCTGCCGGGCTACCCAAGGTAGCTCGAGAGCGATGAAAAGCGATCTGTGACTTACGAGCGTGCGCGGGCTGTCTAGCTACGCCGGCGCGCTCGTCCTGGAGACCTCGTGATGTCTGACGATTACGAAACTTCGCTATTCGAAAAAGGAAAAGCCAAGACCAGGGAGAGGCGAACTCAGACGGTCAGCACCAAGATCACGCAAGAGGAGGAAGGCGAACTGCAACGAGTCTCTTCCGCCGAAGGTAAGAAGATGGGGGAATGGGTCCGCGAGGTGCTGCTGCGAGCGGCTCGGCCGAACGTCCCAGCCATCAGCCACGAGCCCGTCGTGCTGACCGAAGTGGTAGGAATTCAGTTGTTCCTGATGAACGTTCTTTCACCGTTGACGCGTGGGGAACGCCTCAGCCCGGAGCAGTACCAAAACATCATCAAAGGCGTGCAAGCCCACAAGGGTCGGACAACTCAGGAGCTGCTTGCCAAGCGCTTGAATACCGAGAAGGAGTAGCCGTGTCCAAGGTACAAAAATGGGGTCGAGAAGAATCGTTAATCTGGCCGCCACGAGGCTTCTACTACACGTATGGGGCGATCTTTCTCGCGGTTGTGCTGGCCGGCTTCCTGGTATACCTGCGCTTTAGTCTCGGGCTAAGCCAGCTCGAGAAGTATTACCTGCCGTACTATTTGCGCACCGAGACGACTGGCATCCTGCGCCCCATCGGTGTCTACCAGTTGATCTATATTTTCGATCGGCAACGCGCCTTGCGTCCGGCTCTCGACTCGGACCTGCAGCCCGGACTTACACCCCAAATGGTCGGGAAGGCTCTGCCTTTCCAACTCTCGCCCGCGGCACTTCAGCAAGGGCCACGACTTCTCTGGCGAGAACCGCTTCGGGTATACCAAAACCAGGCTTTGCATGCCTATCTCGCGCAATGGATCTATGGTGGCGCCACGCCGTTGGACTTGTTCGAGACTCCGCTGCTTTGGGGGGCGCTTGCCCTGGTTCTCGAGCTGCCTTTCTCCCTCCGCAAAGATATCCGGCGCCGGCGACAACTGCGGTATGGTCGTCGCCTCAAAGGGCCGCTGCTCGTATCGGGGAGTGAATTCTCAAAAGCCCTCGGCGGCGATGGCATCGGACTCGTGGTCGACGGCGAAAAGAAACCGCTCCGCATCCCAAGAGCTGCCGAAAACAAACACATCCTGACCGTGGGAGATACCGGCGCGGGCAAATCTACGATCATTCGCCAGATCCTATTCCAGGTTGCGGAACGCGGGCACGGCGCGATTGTCTATGATCCGGCCTGCGAGTTCATCCAGCAGTTTTATGACGAGCGTCGCGGCGACATCGTGCTGAATCCGCTCGACTCCCGCTGTCCTTACTGGAGTCCGTCGGACGAGTTGCGTCGCAAAGCCGAGGCTAAGGCCATCGCAGTTTCCCTTTTTCAGCCCGCTGGCATCAGCCATCGCTTCTTCGTAGAAAGTCCACAAAAAATCTTCGCCCACCTGCTTAGCTTTTTGCCCGCACCGACCCAGTTGGTGGATTGGATGGCGCACCCCGAAGAGATCGATCGCCGGGTTAAGGGCACCGAATTGGCGGCGCTGATCGATCCCAAGGCTCCCAATCAGCGAACCGGTGTACTGGGTTCACTGAATATGGTCGCCGATAGCTTCCGGCTGCTGCCAAAACCAGAGGAAACAGCGTCCACCTGGACGGCCACGAAGTGGGCGGAGGAGCGGCGCGGGTGGATCTTCATCACCTCGCGTCCCGCGCTGCGGGAAGCCCTTCTGCCCCTTATTAGCCTGTGGCTCGACCTGCTAGTATTGCGACTGCTGACCGAACCGCATCCCCACCAGCGTCCAGCATGGTTTGTGATCGATGAACTGGCCAGCCTGCAGCGCCTGCCGCAGCTTCATACAGCGATCACGGAAAACCGGAAATCGAACAATCCAATCATCCTCGGTTTCCAAGGCCGTAGCCAACTGGAAGCTCGCTACGGGCCGGATGCTGAGGCCATGCTCTCCCAACCCGCAACCAAGATCTTCTTGCGTACCAGCGAACCGAGAGCCGCCAAGTGGGTGAGCGAAGCGATTGGCGAAGTCGAAATCGAACGATTGCGCGAAACCCATTACGACGGCACGCGAAGCGGTAAAAACTTCGCCTTGGACCGGCAGACCGAGCCGCTGGTTATGCCTTCCGAAATCTCCGGCATGGACGATCTCCGAGCCTACCTGAAATATGGCAACTACGTGGCCCAATTTTCTTTTCCCTACATTGAAATGCAGACCAAGCACAAGGCATTCATGGAACGAGACATGGACGATTTTCTGCCTCGCGCCGTGACTCCGCGAGACCTGCCTCCGGAAGGCGAAGGGCCATCGCCAGGCGTGGGGAACGTGGAACCAACGACGATGGACTTCAACGCGGAACACCTGTAGGACAGTCATGCTCACGATTTCAAAACCACTCACCGCCGGGCAAGCGCAGAGCTACCACCAGAAGGAATTCACCTCGACGGAGCAAAGCTATTGGGCCGGAGGACAGGAAATTAAGGGCGCGTGGCAGGGTCGCCTAGCCGAACAGTACGGTTTGCGAGGGGCGGTGGGCGCGGAAGAGTTTTCGCGACTGTGCCAGGGCCAACACCCGGTCACGGGTGAACAACTGGTACGACATCGCGCCTCTTTCCGATACGAAAATGCCGCGGGAAAGACGGTTACGACCACTGGGCATCGTGCCGGGTGGGACGCGACTTTTTCAGCGCCGAAATCGATTTCCCTGACCGCTCTGGTCGGTGGTGATGAACGGGTCCGGGAAGCTCATCGCGAGAGTGTCCGCCTGGCATTAGACGAGCTCGAGCGTTATACCCAAGCTCGCATCGGCGGCGACCATCCCGCCACGACGACTGGCAAGTTTATCGTCGCCACGTTCGAACACGACACGGCTCGGCCCGTCGAAGGCTATGCCGCGCCGCAATTGCACACTCACGCTGTGATCTTCAATATGACGGAACTGGAGAACGGGCAGACACGGGCGCTACAACCGCGAAGCCTCTTTGCCTCGCAGCAGTTTGCCACTGCTGTCTATCAATCTGAACTGACCTATCGGCTGGCACGGCTCGGATATGAGTTGGAACGGGGCAGAAGCGGTGCCCCGGAGATCAAAGGCTATTCGCAGGATTATCTCGATGCCTCCAGTCCCCGCAGCCGGCAGATCCGAGTCCATCTGGAAAGCTTAGGGTTGAAGAGCAGAGAGTCCGCCGAGATTGCTGCCCATTCGACACGAGACCGGAAACAAATTCTCTCTCCCCGGGAGGCGCTCGCTGCCCACCGAAAGCTTGCCGCCGAGTTCGGACACCAGGCAGCCCGGGTCGTTGCCGAGGCGCGCGTACGCGTCCGGAGGGTGGAACAAATCAACCCTGCGCTGGCGGCGTTGCGGGCGCAGGAAGCAGTTACCTTTTCCCGCGACAGGCACTTTGAAAGGGAAGCGGTCGTGGACGAACGTCTGTTGATGCGCGACGCGCTGCGTCGCGGCATGGGCGAAATCACCTACAGCGAGGTACACCAGAATTTTGAAACACGGTTGCACCGGGGCGAGTTTCTTGCCGCTCCTAGCACCCCGAACCCGACCTTAAGGCTCTTTACCACTCCTGAAACCGTGGCTGCGGAACGTGCAGTCATTCAACAGATGCGCGTCGGTCAGGGGCAGGTCGCGCCGATTCTGTCGGCTCGCGATGCCACTGCCGTGACCGACCAGCACTCATATTTGAATTCTCAGCAAAAAACTGCCATCAAGCATGTGTTGACCTGCCGTGATCGGGTTCTGGGAATTCAAGGTGCAGCCGGAGTGGGAAAGACAACGGCACTCGACGTCATTCGCAGGGTTGCCGAGGCCAGAGCATACGAGGTGGAGGGCTTCGCTCCCACTTCCCGTGCGGCCAAGCAACTGAGAGAGGCCGGCATCTCAGCGGGAACCCTGCAGGGTTTTCTCGTTCGGAGGAGCACCCCCGACCCTCCAAATCAAAAGCGCCTGTACCTGGTGGATGAGTCGAGTCTGACGAGCACACATCATGTGAAAGAATTCATGCATCGCCTTGGACCGCAGGACCGTGTGGTTCTGATCGGAGATATCCGGCAACATCAGGCGGTCGAGGCGGGCAAGCCCTTCGAGCAATTGCAGGATGCCGGTATGAGCACGGCAAAACTAGAGCAGATTGTGCGCCAGAAGGACCCGGATCTGAAAGCGATTGTGGAACACTTCGCTCGCGGCGAGGTCAGCTCCGGAATCCAGGCCCTAGCGAAACAGGGCCGCATCACCGAGATTGGTGACGCCGCCGAGCGCATTCGCGTGATCGCCAGGAGTTTCGTCGAAAATCCAGAGAACACGCTCGTCATCTCTCCCGACAATGCGTCCCGTCGGCAACTGAACGACGCAATTCGGACCGAGTTGCAATCGAGAGGAAGGGTTGGTGCCGAAAATCACTTGTTCAGAGTCTTGATACCACAACAGGATATGACAGGCGCCGACCGGCAATGGGTAGCTCGGTACAACGTCGACGACGTTCTCCGCTACTC
>CAWILL010000003.1:0-1266638 GCA_963836945.1 uncultured Acidobacteriota bacterium | reverse complement strand
GGCGGTCCGATGTGGTATGCGGATACCGTGGGACTGGATAAGGTCTACCGCCGCATCTCAGAATTTCATCAACAGCACGGCGAACTCTGGGAACCTGCCCCTGTGTTGAAGCGTTTGGCCGAGGAAGGCAAGACCTTCGCCGAGCTGAACCGGGAACAGGCCGTGATGGCGTAAGAATTAAGAGCACGACTGCGAGCTTAGTAACCCGATCGCCACGGATACGATACGCGTTGCGGATTTTCGCTCGTGGCGTTTGATTGTCTGCGCGGGAGAAGATATGCGAGAAGCGGTAGTGGTTGCCAGCTCACGGACCGGGCTGGCGAAATCGTTCCGCGGTTCGTTCAACATAACCCGCCCCGAAGATCTGGCAGCACATTGCATCAAGGACGTCCTGCGCAAGGTGCCGCAGCTTGACGCGGCCGAAATAGACGACGTTGTGTTGGGATGTGCACAACCACACGGTCCGCAGAGTCACAACATCGCCCGCACTTCCGCCATGCTGGCCGGCCTTCCCACTTCGGTCGCGGGCACGACCATAAACCGGTTTTGCTCGTCGGGATTGCAGGCGATTGCTGTGGCCTCGCACCAGATCATCAGCGAGGGCGTGGAGGCGGCGATTGGCGGCGGCGTCGAGAGTATCAGCATGACGCCGGCTGCCGGCAATCCTCACCCGGAACTGCAGAAACGATTGCCCGGGTTGTACATGGGCATGGGTGACACCGCGGAAATCGTCGCCAAGCGCTACAAGGTGAGCCGGGAGGTGCAGGACGAGTACGCACTGCTGAGCCAGCAGCGCACTGCTCGCGCTCAGCGAGAAGGTTTTTTCGAGGGCGAGATCGCGCCCATGAAGGTCACGATGGCGCTCCTCGATAAGAAAACTGGCGAGAAGGTTGGGACGCGGGAGGTCTGCTGCGACCACGACGAGTGCAATCGGCCCGACACCACGCTGGAAGGCCTGCTCGCGCTGAAGCCTCACTTTGATCCGCACAGCGGCGAGGGCACCGTGACGGCCGGCAACTCCTCGCAACTTTCCGACGGCGCTTCGGCCACTCTGTTGATGTCCCGCCAGCGCGCTGATCAGCTGGGTGTGCCCTACAAGCTGGTGTTTCGCGGATTTCAAGTTGCGGGTTGTGATCCGGACGAAATGGGCATCGGTCCCGTCTTCGCGGTGCCCAAGCTGCTCAAGCGCACCGGCCTGGAGATGGATGATATCGGCCTCTGGGAACTGAACGAGGCTTTTGCAGTGCAGGTGATCTACTGCCGCGACCGCCTGGGAATAGATCCGGAAAAGTTGAATGTTAATGGCGGGTCCATCTCCATCGGTCATCCGTTTGGCATGACCGGTTCGCGTATGGTCGGAACGCTCGCCAATGAAATGGCGCGCCGGAAAGCGCGCTACGGCATCGTGACCATGTGCATCGGCGGCGGGCAAGGTGCTGCCGGTCTGTTCGAAGCGGTTCATTAATTTGCCGAATCCTACTTCTGATGGAGGAATCAGAGATGAAAAACAGCGAAAAGGCGAACAAGCGGCTCGATCACTTTGGGTTTACTTCCAGACTGCTGTTTGGAGCGGCGGCTATCTGCGTCTTCACGCTGATCTCGGGAGCGATCGCATTTGCCGACGACTCATCCCACCGCCCGATTGCCCTTCACTGAAAGCGGAGTCGTGATCGGCTCAACGACAGATGGGGGAAACGAATTTCTCGGCATCCCGTACTCGGCTGCGCCGGTGGGAGAGCTGCGCTGGACGCCACCGAAGCGCTACGGATTCTTTCCCGGATTTGTTCTCCAAGCGACCCAATTCGGTAGCGCGTGCACGCAACCTGGAGGGATTGGCAGCGAGAATTGCCTGTTCCTGAATGTCTACACGCCGCAGATGGAATCGGATGATAGAAGAGGCCACGGCCTACCTGTGATGTTTTGGATTCACGGCGGCGGACTCATTGACGGGAGCAGCACCCCTTACAACCCCGAGCCACTCGTGAAAAAGGGGGTGATCGTTGTCACAATTAATTACCGCCTGGGTTATTTGGGATTCTTTGCCCACTCCGCGATAGATGCCGAAGGGCATCTCAATGGCAACTATGGGTTGATGGATCAGCAATTTGCACTCGGGTGGGTTCGGAGAAACATCGCGAATTTCGGCGGCGATCCGGATCGAGTAACAATATTCGGCGAGTCGGCGGGCGGACAGAGCGTCTATGCGCAGCTCGCATCTCCCCTTGCAGCCGGCATGTTCCGTGGAGCGATATCGGAAAGCGGATCCTATGTGGAATTCCAAGACTACTTTTCGAACATTGTTACGCTGGTAGTGGGGGAAACGCAGGGTACTACAGCCGTGCCGTCCGGCGCCGCCATTGCGGATAGTGTCGGATGCACGAACCAGACAGCTTCCTGTCTGCGTGCCGTGCCCGCCTCGACTATGGTCGCAGCAGAGCCTTTTCCGTTGTATCCGTTCGTGGATGGAACGCTGCTCACACAGACGATGAGCGCAGCATTTGCCAGCGGCGAATTCAATCAAGTGCCGGTGATCTCGGGCACCAATCACGATGAATATAGATTGTTCGTAGCTCTGGACTACGACCTCGTAGGAAATCCAATACTGACTTCGGCGGGGTACGATACTGCTGTTACTACTTTGTGGGGACCGGCCTTGGCGCCGCCCGTCCTTGCTTTGTACCCATTTGCCAGTTACCCGACCGGTGGTGAGGCCTTGGGGGCCTCGGGTACGGACGGAGTGTTTAGCTGTACGGCGCGCATTGCGGATCAGTCACTGGCGAAATTTGTGCCGACCTATACCTATGAGTTCAATGATGAGAACGCGCTTCCGTCTCAAGCTGAGTTTGGCGGGTTGTTAACGTTCCCATTGGGAGCCTACCATTCTGCGGAGATCCCTTACCTATTCAAGACGGGTAATATTTTCGGACTGCCGGAGTTACTTTCGCCCAAGCAAAGGCGGCTCTCCCATGCGATGGTCAGCTACTGGACGCAGTTCGCGAAGACGGGAGACCCCAATTCCTCCGATGAACCGCTCTGGTCTCCGTACAGCGCGTCGACTGACGAGTTCCAATCGTTGATACCACCGGTGCCAGTGGTCGAGTCCAACTTTGACAGTAGTCACCAGTGCTCAACGTTTTGGGACACTTTTTAACAGCGAGCAATAGGCGGGCGCGCGGTGCCTTACCGGAGATTTCGCGCGCCCGTCTGCAAGATTATTGCTTTAACCGCGCGGACAGCCGGAACTGGTGATCCCGTCAATCATCTGAAGCAAACGAAATTACAAAAAGATGCCCGCTACCACGTCAACCGAAGCCACAACCGCCGCTGCTCAGACCGCCGCTGACTCTTCCGCGCATTCATTGCGATACGCGTGGTACGTCGTCGGAGTCCTAACACTTCTGTACGCATTCTCGTTCATCGACCGCCAGATCTTCAGTCTGCTGGTCGGCCCGCTTCGTCGCGACTTACACATCGGCGACGCTAAGATGAGTTTGCTGATCGGATTCAGCTTCGCACTGTTTTACACATTCTTCGGAATTCCTCTCGGCAGGCTGGCCGACATTTACAGCCGCAGGCTGATCATCGCGGCAGGCCTGGTACTGTGGAGCGGGTTCACAGCCAGTTGCGGACTGGCGCAAACATTCGAAGCAATGCTTTTGCTGCGCATGGGCGTCGGCGTGGGAGAAGCGGCCCTTTCCCCGGCTGCCTATTCGCTGATCACCGATTATTTTCCTCGCGAGCGGCTGGCTACGGCCCTTAGCGTCTACTCGATGGGAATCTACGTTGGCTCTGGCATGGCTTACTTGCTCGGCGGACTGGTTGTTGCCTACGCATCGACTCAGGCCATGTGGACGATTCCCCTGCTCGGAGCCGTGCATCCCTGGCAGATCATCTTTCTCCTGGTTGGCCTTCCCGGCATTGCAGTGGCACCACTACTTTTCACAGTGAACGAACCTGCCGTACGGCACGGAGCTAGCCGACGGTCGACTGTTCCGATGAGGCAGGTATTCTCATACATCTTCGAAAACCGGCGGACGTTCTTGCTCCACAATATTGGCTTTGGGCTACTCGCGCTCTCTTCATACGCGAGCGCCGCTTGGGTGCCGGAATTCTATCGGCGACACTTTCACTGGAGCATTGGAACCACGGGCGTAATTTACGGTTCCTGCGTCGCGGTCTTTGGCTGCATTGGAATCGTCAGTGCTGGACGGTTCGCTGACTACTTGCGCAAACACGGCCGAGGCAACGCGACCTTGTTCGTAGGTGTGCTGATCGGATTAGTCTGGCTGCCCGTCAACTGTCTTTTGTACCTGGCGCCCTCTGCGACTTGGGCCACGATTTGGCTGGTTCCCGGATGCGCCCTGGCGGCCGCTCCGTTCGGCATCGCCCCCGCCGCGATTCAGCAGATGATGCCGGCCACGATGCGAGGACAGGCTTCAGCTGTGTATTTGTTTTCCATCAACCTCATCGGGCTCGGAATCGGACCTACCGCTGTGGGAGCATTCACGCAATACGCATTTCGAAGCGACGACGCCGTGCGATACTCGCTGGTGATCGTGACATCTGTCGCATGTGCACTTGCTGCGGTACTCCTCTATGGAGCTTTGAAACCGTTCGTTGCCAGCCTCGAGCGGGTGCGCGTTTGGAATGCGGCACACTCTGGTTGAGTTGACGTCTCGTGGGAGAAACTTTCCGTCGGAAAGGCTTATCTCGATTGCATCTCGATACTGGCCCCGTTCGCCCAGGGGAAGAACTGAATCTACCTTCACTAGCCGACTGGCTGCGCGGACGAATCGCAGGCGCTGAACGAGGTATCACGCTCGAACAGTTTCCGAGCGGGCACTCGAACCTCACATATCTGCTGCAGATTGATGGGCTCGAGTACGTCCTGAGGCGCGGCCCTCTGGGGCCAGTCGCCCCGAAAGCTCACGACATGGGGCGTGAGTTTCGAGTCCTCCAGACGGTGCATCCGCATTTTCGAGAAGCTCCAAACGTCTTCCACTTGTGCGAGGATACAGCCGTGCTGGGGTCTGTATTCTTCCTTATGGAGCGGCGGCAGGGGCTGATATTGCGGGACGAAATTCCGCCACAACTGGCGAAGATGCCGAATTATGCTGAGCGGGTGAGCGAGGCTTTTGTCGATTGCCTGATACGCCTGCACGCCATCGATATTTCCCGGACCGGTTTGATTGCCCTCGGTAAGCCGGAAGGATTTCTTGAACGCCAAGTGCAGGGCTGGGCAGATCGTTGGAAACGGGCCACAACGGATGACATGCCGAAGATGGATTGCGTGATTCGATGGCTCATCGATCACCGACCGTCTTCTCCCGCGCCGACCCTGGTGCATAACGATTACAAATTGGATAACGTTATGCTCAGCGAAGGCTCTGCCGAGCGCATCGAGGCGGTGCTCGATTGGGAGATGGCGACGGTTGGCGATCCATTGGCCGACCTGGGTTTGACGTTGTGTTACTGGGCTTGGGTTGAGGCGCCGCAACTGCGCGCTCGCGGAGTGCCCTCGCTAACATCGCAGCCCGGTTGGTACACGCGAGATCAGTTCGTTCAGCGTTATGCGGAGGGAACCGGACGCGACCTCTCGCAGATCGATTACTACGAAGTTCTTGGCATCTTCAAGCTGGCAGTGATTCTGCAGCAGATTTACTACCGCTTCCGACGTGGCCAGACGCAAGACACACGATTTCAGAATTTCGGAGACCGCGTGAAAGGATTGGTGGAATTGGCGGACTCGCTCGCGGGGAAATCCACTTGAGCACCGTCTATCTCGTGCGCCATGGGCAGGCGGGCACGCGCGACGCTTACGATTCGCTTTCCGAGTTGGGAGAGCGTCAGGCACGGCTGCTGGGCGAGCACTTCATTTCACAGGGAATCCGATTTGCCTCCGCCTATGCAGGAGTACTGACGCGGCAGCAGCAAACCGCCGAGCAGATCCATGCGGTCTATGCCGACGCGGGAGTTGGCTTCCCCACAGTTCGCGTGGATTCTGGATGGGATGAATTCGATCTCGGGCGAGTGTATCGCGAGATCGCGCCGCTCTTGGCCGCCGAAGACCCGGAATTTCTGCACGAATACGACGAAATGCGTGAGCAGGTTCGCGTTAGCCAAGGCGCGCACGGGGCCCGAATTCATCGCAAATGGATGCCTTGCGATACAAAAGTTGTAGAGGCATGGCTTGCCGGTCGTTATCCCTATGGCGGCGAAACGTGGGGCCAGTTTCGTGAGCGCGTTGCGGCCTGCCGGTTGAAGATGCTCGACGCGCGGCAAGAGAACATTCTCGTGGTCACGTCGGCCACGCCGCTTGCGATTTGGACTGGCCTGTCACTGGAGATTTCCGATGAGCGGATCATGCGGCTTGCCGGGGCAGTGTATAACGCATCCTACACAATTCTACGTTTGCGAAAAGAGCAGCTACGGTTATTTACCTTCAATGCGGTGCCGCACCTCGCCGCCCTGGGGCTGTGCACCCATCGCTAAGATGATTCCGCGCACTGCTTAGAACGACCGCGACCTTACATATAGTAGCGAACCACCCACTCAGCTACGCAGCACGGCTTGTCGCTACCCTGGACTTCCACTCTCGCATCAAAGACTGCTTCCAGCGCATTAGGCAGGTCTTTTAGCGATTGAAGAACGAAGCGAACCCGAATCCTAGAGTCGGCGCGGACGGCAGAAGGAAATCGAACTCGATTCAAGCCGTAATTTACGCTCATGCGGACACCGCCTCGGATCTGAATTGCCTCCTTCATAAATCGGCTCAGCAGCGACAAGGTCAAGAACCCGTGCGTAATTGTGGTCCCATAGGGCGACTCACGCTCGGCACGTTCGCGGTCCACGTGGATCCACTGGCGATCCTCGGTAACTTCAGCAAACTGCTCAATTCGCTCCTGGGTGATGGGGAACCAGTCCGTCAGCGTGAGTTCGTGACCTACCAAATCTCTTAAGGAACGGGGTGTTTCCAGGACAAGCGACACTGGTGTCTCCTCTCGATTTTGCCGCATCTCTTATCCCTGTCGAAAAGATTCACACGAGAGCTGCAGCAGGAACTACGACTTCCTGAGTGAGGGACGCGTGACACGACGAGCACTCGGCACGCGGGCTGAGGCCTGGGGTCTGAGGTCCGACGTCCGAACAGCAGGAGGATTGATGAACATATAAGTAACGATGGCCGTTCCAATCGCTCGCCCACCTTCATCGGTGAGATCCACGTTACCCACACACAGCGTGGAGCCGATGCGAAGCAGGTGCGACCGGGCAAAGATGCGGCCTTCCGTTACGGGTAGAAAGTAGTTGATCTTTAACTCCACGGTGGTGATCCGACGGCCCCCATCGAGGTGGCGCTGGATGGCACCGCCCACAGCCGCGTCGGCCATGGCTGCAGCGATACCGCCGTGGGCTACCCCAGCGCTGTTTCGCAGGTCGTTGCGAAGCATGCAGTCGATCGTAATGCCGTCGCGGTGCACTCGGCGGAGTCGCATCCCGAGTAAGCTATTGAACGGCACGCTGGTTAAGGAATCGCGGAGTTGTCGAAGGGTCATTTCTTGTCACCCAAGGCCTGCGGCACACTCCACTTCCTGAGTTCCAGCTTCGCGATAGCTTCGGTGTGCACTTCGTCCGGGCCATCAGCCAAACGCAGTGTGCGCACATTCGCCCAGGCGCCGGCCAGAAAGGTATCCTGTGAGACGCCCGCGCCTCCGTGAGCCTGAATCGCGCGATCCAACACTCGCAGACAGGCATTCGGCGCCACGACTTTGATCATCGCGATCTCGGCGCGTGCTTCTTTGTTTCCGACCGTGTCCATCATGTAGGCCGCTTTCAAAGTCAGAAGACGTGCCTGCTCGATCTCCATGCGGGATCGCGCAATGTCGGCCCGTAGGGTGCCTTGCTCGGCCAGCGGCTTACCAAAGGCCACCCGCGCCTGCACTCGCTTACACATGGTTTCGAGGGCCCGTTCGGCCACACCGATGCAGCGCATGCAGTGGTGAATGCGTCCCGGACCCAGCCGCCCTTGGGCAATTTCGAAGCCTCTTCCTTCGCCGAGCAACATGTTCGAGACGGGCACGCGAACATTTTCAAAAGTGATTTCGCCGTGCCCGTGCGGCGCATGGTCATAGCCAAACACCGTCAGCATTCGCTCAATCTTGAGCCCGGCGCTATCCATCGGCACCAATACCATCGACTGCTGTTTATGGTGCGGGGCCGAGCGATCTGTCTTTTCTGTGTCAGTTCGGTCGGTGTCACTTCGGCCCATAAAGATCGCGACCTTGCAGCGCGGATCGCCCGCGCCAGAGGACCACCACTTGCGGCCATTAATGACATACTCGTCGCCCTGCCGAACGATACTGGCCTCGATGTTGGTTGCATCCGATGAGGCGACCCCGGGTTCCGTCATCGAGAAGCACGATCGAATCTCACCTGCAAGCAGGGGCTTGAGCCAGCGCTCTTTTTGCTCCGCGGTGCCGTAGCGGGCGAGCACTTCCATGTTGCCAGTGTCCGGCGCCGAGCAGTTGAACACCTCAGGAGAAATAAAACTGCGCCCCATAATCTCGGCCAGGGGTGCATATTCGAGATTCGTCAACCCCGCCCCATACTCCCGGCCCGGCAGGAACAGATTCCACAACCCCGCGGCGCGGGCTTTGGGCTTGAGTTCCTCAATTACGGCCGGCGGCGACCAGCGGTTGCGCTCGATCTCATCGTGGTAGCGCTGCTCATTCGGATAAATATGCTCGTCCATGAAAACCTGCAAGCGCCGTTGCAGATCCATCACTTTGCTGCTGAACGAGAAATTCATGTCTGCCGCCCGTCTCCTATTTACCCGTGAAAGCAGCGGGGCGCTTCTCCACAAAGTGCGCGACACCCTCTTTGAAATCCTCTGTGCGGAAACACGCCATCATCTCGCGCACGGAAATGTCGAAAGCTTCCGCGAGCGGTTGCGACATGGCCTCGTATACCTGGCGCTTGATTATGCGCAACGAGCGCGGGCTCACCGTGGAAGCCAGTTCTTGGGCAGACTCCTGGGCTCTTTCGAGAAAGGTTTCGTGGGGAAAAACTCGATTCACCAACCCCATACGCAGTGCTTCGGCGGCATCGATGGTCCGGGCGGAAAACAGAAGATCGAGCGCGTTTGCAATTCCAATGATTCGAGGCAACATCCAGGCCATTCCATACTCGGCAATCAGCCCGCGCCGCGCGAATGTCGTGCTGAACCGGGCTGGCTCCGAAGCCAGCCGCAAATCGCAATAGAGAGCGATAACCAAACCCAAGCCAACCACTGGACCGTTGATGGCGGCAATCACCGGCTTCCCGATCGCCGGGAAATACGAGTATTTTTTCTGAAAATCCGGGGCCGCGCCTTCACGGCGGTTGGCGCCGTCGCGCAGAACCTGCTCGCGGCCCCGGTCATCCAAATCCCGGTGATCCAGGCCGCGTTCCGCCACCGCGCTCAGCAGCGACATGTCAGCGCCTGCGCAAAAGCCCCGCCCCGCGCCTGTCAGTACGATCACGCGGACCTCGTCGTCCTGCTCGGCGTTCTCCATGTGCGAACGCACTTCGCTTTCCATCAGCGCAGTCCAGGCGTTGAGTTTGTCCGGCCGATTCAAAGTAATCGTGGCCACTCGATTGGCTACGTTATAGAGCGTCTCCTGAGTTGGCATGACGCGCGATTATATAGAATCCGCTTGCGTTAGTCACTATCATGTCATAGCGACTATCGAATTACGGTAAGAGATCAGTCCAGCCAAACACCCGATTGGCGTTCACACCGTGGGCTCGCGCGACTCGTGCCACCGATGCTCCTAGCGCCAGTGTCTCTTCCAGGATCCGCCGGTTCTCCGCGATGCTTCGTCGCAGCCGCCGCGTTGCGACCGAGCTCTCTCCGTCTCGGGAAGTGACTGCTGCTTGTTGGGAAGTGTCCATCTCCGCTCCAAGTGGACACCTATCCCCGGTGTCCACTCGCGAGAATGGTTCTTATCCATAACGATGTCGTTGACGGTCACAACCGAACCCTTACTCTAAAAATCAGCAATCGATCCGAGCAATCCGCCGAGAAGTCGATAAGATTCAGCAGGGGCTAAAGCAATCTTGCCGCGCCAAAGTCTCTGGGCAACACTTGAAAATGAATCGGACGGGATTCGCTAGCTCAGTATGCTCGACACACTCTGCTGATCTAGCAGAGAGGAGTTTCGGTAATATGGCGGTCTTGAACGTCCTGGACTCTTCCTTTCCAGTTGCCGCCATTGCCGCTCCAGTACTTAACTGCTGAGTGCATTGTCGCGCCCAGATAGAACAGGGCCGCAAGCGGCAGGGTCAACGCCCATGCGGGGTTCAGTCGATAGTAGCGCACCATGGCCGAGTACGTTACCGTCATTGCCGCCCAAGCCGCAGCACCCATAATAATTGTCAGCCTGGTGCGCGTGAGCAACAACAGTGGAGGTGCCAGATAGGTGATCACCATGCCTGCAATGGTGCAAAGTAGCAGCAGCGAGGAGTGCTTCAATTGGTTGAAGGCCGTGCGCGAAACCATTTGCTCGACGTCCGAGAAGGTCTCGTAACGCCGCAAACTTTGGCTCTTATCTGTTAATCCTATCCATAATTTCCCGCCGTGCTGCTTCAGGAGCCGAGCCAACGAGCAATCGTCGATAACGGCGCCGCGAATGGATTCCAGTCCTCCGGCCCGTTCCAAAGTTTCGGCTCTCAGAAGCATGCAGCCCCCGGCCGCGCCGGCGGTCGAGCGACGGGTGGCGCGAATCCAGGCTGGCGGATAGAGCATGAAAAAGAAATAGACAAAGGCGGGAATAAGCAGTTTTTCCGGAAGGCTCTCGCAATGCAGCTTCACCATAAACGAGACCAGATCGTAATGACCCTGCGAAGCAATGAGACCCATCTTAGCTACGGTCTCTGGACTGTGGAGTACATCAGCGTCCGCGAGCATGAGCCACGTGGGCTGTAACGCGCGTGCGCGCTCAATGCCCTGATGCATCGCCCACAATTTTCCCGTCCACCCCGCCGGCAAGGGCTTGCTCTGAATCACAATAAGCGCATCGGCCTTGCCTGCTTTTTCTGAAGCGCGGCGTGCCACATCCGCCGTACCATCTGTACTTTCGTCATCCACGAGAACGACGAGCATAGCCACGGACTGATTCAGTAAGAATGTGACGACGGGTCCGATCAGTTCCGCCTCATTGCGTGCCGGAACTACCGCAACGACGGCGCCAAACTCCGCGTTGTCACTGGCGTCGGGCTTTGCGCTTTTAATTCGCCAGAAGGCACCCCTGGCCAAGACGAGGTAAGACCAAGTCAGGGCGGTAAACGTAGCGACGCTCGTGGCAAGCACCGACATCGGAGTGGGCCCGAGGGTACAACTTAAGGAGATGTCAGATCAAGGCACATACTGAGGATCACCCTCTGGCGTTCTTGGTCTGCCGGAGCCGCGTGGGATTGCCTCAGTGAAGGTCATGCGGATTCCGTGCTCCGGTCGCAAGATCACCATCGGGCGTGCTTCGATGGTCTGGCCCGGAACCAGACGAAAATCGTATTTTCTGAGTAGAACACTCAGAATCATAAGGATCTGCAGCACAGCATAGTTGCCGCCGATACAGCCCCGCGGCCCAGCCCCGAAGGGCAAATGAGCGAAGGGCGTGTGACGTTTCTCATTCACTTTTGCAAACCGTTCATCGTCGAAACTCTCCGGGTTCTCCCAGTACTGCGGCGAGTGGTGCGCACCATAGATGAAGACAACGACCGTCGATCCCCGAGGTATTTCGAGATCGCCTGCGCGGTCATCGGCGAGAGCCATTCGGTCGACCATCCAAAATGGCGGATAAAGGCGCAGCGCCTCCAGTATCACCTGAGTTGTGAACTCGAACTTGGGAACGTCGGAGAAACTCAGAGGCTTGTCGCCCAGCACAGAATCGAACTCCTGTCGTACTCTCTCGACACAATCCGAACGCGAACTCAGCAGGTAGAGAAGCCACGATAAGGCATTCGACGAGGTTTCATGGCCGGCGACCAGCAGTTGCATGCTTTCGCTGAGGATCAACTCATCGCTCATCCCTTCGCCGTCGCTGTAACGAGCATCCATCAAGATCTGCAGTAGATCGTTGCCGGTGGTTTCTTTGCGCCGCCGCCGAATGTAATCGCGCAGAACGCCGAAAGCGCGGGCTCGCATTTCCTCGTGTCGGCGCAACTCCCCGGAGACTGCAAACCAGGGGTTCAGGTAAGGCTGAATGGTTTGGCGAACCATGAATTCCTGGACGGTCGAGATGGCCAGGCTGATGAGTTGGATGTCTTCCTCTTTTAATCGCGCGCCAAACAGGGATTTGCCCACCATCGCGAATGTAATCTTCATCATGTGAGGGTAGATATCGACGGGCCCGATACGCGATTGTCGGTCGAACTCGCGCAGCGAGTCGGCGAGGGAGTCCTGCATGATGGAAGACAGGATTTCGAGTTGCTTTCGTTCAAAACCTGTCTGGATGAGACGCCGCTGCGTGCGCCAAGCCTCCCCCTCAGTGGTGAGTAGACCCTTACCCAGGAAATGGCCCATCCGCTTCACTTGAATCTCGGACTTGTGGTAATTCTCCGAATTCGTCTTCAGCACATGCTGAATGACGACGGGGTTGATGGTGACAATCGCCTCCTTGACGCCACCAAAATAGAACCGGAAGGTGTCGCCGTGAAGTCCTATGTACTTCGAGAGAACCTGTACAGGATTGTGGGCCATCGCGCGCGAATCGAGGAAGGAGCGAAATCGGGAGACGGCGGGTGCGCTTTGCGGCAAGGTCACACCTCGCTATCCAGACGCGCATCAACGACTGCCGGAAATCCCGCGTGGTTTGCCAGAATGGATTGTCTGGTCATCTGTAAATTTAGGTACTCGAAAATTGGTCTTCGTTCCCCAATTGCTTCAAAAGTAGCAAATGATGTTTGATCGCCCGTCTCATTGTGGGATGTTGCCGATAGGGAACGCCATACTCCTCGGCGGTCTCCTTTACAATCCTGGTCAGCGAAGCATAGTGAGTGTGGCAAACAAAAGGGCACAGATGATGGACAATATGGTGATTGAGCCCGCCAGCAAGCCAACCGACGAGTGGCTTCGTCGTCGCGTAGTCGGCTGTTGTCGCGAATATGTGATAGATCCCGTTGTCGAACTCGCTGCGGCTCAAGGGAAAGTAGGTACTGTCGATACAGTGCGTGGTCTGGAATACGAGGGCTACGCTCAAGCCGATGATCAAATGGGCCAGCACGAAAGCCAAAGCGACCAGCAAAGGCGATTTCCCCAGTAACACGACCGGCAAGATCAGCATGTAGGTGACGTAAAATCCTTTACCTGCAAACAGGATGACGTATTCTCGCACCGGATGCCTAGTCTGTTTCAGATAGTCGTGGGACGGGAAGAAAAAGCACTCAAAGTCCCTCAGGAACACATAATCGAGAGAAAATAGCGCGTAAAGGAACAGCGCATAGATGTGCTGGAACCGCTGCAGCCGCGCCCTGGGTTCGTGGGGCGTAAATCGTAAGACGCGGCGTCCTGTAAGGGCGTCATCTTCCCCGTGAAGATTGATGCAGGAGTGGTGGCCTCGATGATGGAGGATGCGCCACATGTACGAACTGATTCCGCAGACATCGAAAACGTAGTTCAAGGCTTTGTTTACAGACCGCACCGATGAGATGGCGTTGTGGTTGCTATCGTGCGCGATGTTCAGTAAAAGGAAAGTCTGTGCGATGGCATTAAGAAGGTAGAGGCCAACGAACCTCCATGAATCCGGCTTGAGCGTGTAAAGAGCAATCCAGCTGCCCGCCAGCACTGCCAGCCCCACCGCGATTTTGACCCACATGGTACGGTCGGCTTTGGGAGAAATGTTACCGTCGGAAAAGAAATCGTCGAGCCGGCGGCGTAAGACTTTAGGGAATGAAGACGCAGACGCCGGGTCGAAGACCGAGTGCCGCAGCGCGGCCTCAGATGGAACAAGATCATCAATCTCCGGGTTCAGACTAATAACCGCCTCGTCTCGGACGTAACTGTTGCGATGATGTTAGACCGTCCCAGACATCTCGGAACGGGTTGCCCAGGGTCGATCACGCCAGTGACGAATTTCTGTTGGCCAGACCACGCCCTCGGCGCAGACACTAGAAACCGATGTTAGCCCTAAAACTTAAGTGAGAGCAAGGGAATTTCCGATCAGCGGGAGCGGGTGTAACGGCTCATGTTCTCGCTATGACAAGGGCCGACTCTCCTTCCCAGGTTTCAAAATCTCTGTTAACATCACACATCTCTGATAAGATCACCGCTCTGTGGAGTATGGAATCAAGATGCTTTGAGTCGGACGATCCGACGCGGGCGGGGGTTCGTTCACTGGACCGAGACACGCATGGTCTTGGGAATGGCTGTGCCTCTGTTCTCGAAGTCGGTCTGCCCCTGCGCACGGGGAGCAGCGAGACTTTTGTTCTCTTAATTACGGAATCTTCTCATTCAACGTAGGAGGTTAGCGAATGGCGGTGCACCGCCATGAGACCGATCCGAATCTATGATAGCTTCGATTTTAGGCAAGCTGGACAGTCTAGGGGATCAGCACCCACGCAGAGTTCTCTATTCCTACATTGATGTGAACGGCCATCCGATAGGAGGCTACTCCTACGAGTCGTTTCTCCACCGAACTAAGGTGATCGCCGGACATTTGCGCAAGGAGCACGGGTTCTTGTCGCAGGACCGTCTTCTGCTCGCCTACCCGCCGGGGCTCGAGATGATTTGCGCGTTCTTTGGCTGCGTGCGCGCCGGGTTAATCCCTGTGCCCGTCTATCCCCCGACCTCTCGTGGTTTCCAGAGCGCCCTGTACAAAATGGTCCACATCGCAAAGGACTGCCAGGCAGCGGGCATTCTGACGAGCAAAGACTACCTCGGATCCCTGAGGACAAATCTTGCCAGAAGCGGAGTCGCGGCATCCGGAGTAGACGTCGACTACATTTCCGGTCTTCGTTGGCTTGTAACGGAAGACTTCGTCGACAAGGTTTCGGACGAAACTTTCAACGGCGCTTCAAAGATTCTGTTTCTCCAGTACACGTCGGGGTCGACTCGAGATCCTAAAGGCGTGATGGTTACGCACGAGAACATATTGCATAACTGCCCGCTCGTGATCGACCATCCCGATCCAGTAGTCGTATCCTGGCTTCCCCAGTATCACGATATGGGGTTGATTGGGTGCTACCTTTATCCCGCGCTCACGGGCGGCACGACCTACGGCTTCGCCCCAAACGATTTCATTCAGCGCCCCACCCTGTGGTTCGACGCGATCAAGACTTATGAGGCCAGCGCCTCGGCGGCGCCAAACTTCGCCTACGACTACTGCTTGCGTGCGGGGAGGGTTTCGAAGGAGAGCCTGGCGGGTTGCGATTTGAGCTCGCTCAGGTTGCTCATGGTAGCGGCGGAGCCCGTCAAACCGGACACGTATACACGGTTTCTGGAGGCCTTTCAGCCTCATGGACTGAAGTCGGAAAGCTTTTTTGTCGCATACGGGCTGGCGGAAAACACTCTCGCGGTGTCGCTTGGGGGCCGCAATATTATCTCGGTTAACAAGAACGCTGTTGCGCGGGGGAAGGCCCGCATGACTACGGAGGTTTCGGAAATCGGCGCGGCAACTCAGATTGTCAGCTGCGGAACTCCACTGCCGGGCCTCACGGTAAAGATCGTGGATCCAGAGAAGCACGTCGCTCTGGAGTCGGGTCGAATTGGCGAGATTTGGATCGCCGGGGGCAGTAAGTGCCCGGGATTCTGGAATAATCCGGAACTGACGCTGAAGCTGTTTCATGCCCGGCTGGTGGATGACAGTCCCTACGACGATGGCTACCTTCGCACCGGCGATATGGGTTTCCTGCACGGCGGCGAACTCTTCGTTTGCGGCCGTATTAAGGACATGATTATTATCCGCGGGCAAAACTACTACCCGCAGGATATCGAAGCAGTGGTGGAGAAAGCTTCCGGACTGATCCGGACGAATTGTGTTGCCGCGTTTCAGATTAATGAAGACAGCGAGCCGGCGCTGGCGATCGTCGCCGAGGTGAAAAATCCGAAGGCGCTTCCCGATGCGTTGAAGATTGCAGCTGCCGTCCGGAATTACCTCAACGTGGAAGTGGCTCTGATTTCTTTCATCGCGCCCCGTGCCATACCGAGAACCAGTTCGGGCAAGATCATGCGCCACAAAACAAAGCACATGTGGTTGCAAGGTCAATTTACGGTGCTGTCGGAATTTTCGCGGGAAAAGGACGTTGAACCGTCAACCGCCGGTTCTGCGGGTCAGTCGCCTTTCGACGTATTGAAAGCCCGTTACAACCTGACGGGCACGGAATCATACAACCTCGTCGAAGCAGGGCTGGATTCCATGGATCTTGTTGTGTTCATGCACGAGATCAAGGAACTCTTAAAAAATAAAGACGCCGAAATGCTGGCGCGGCAGGTCGATATCGGTCTCATTCAGCGTGTCAGCGTAGCCGAATTATTTCGACTGGCCGAACAACTAGAGCATGCTCCCGAAGAAGCGCTGGTTCCGCTGCGGCAGTCCTTGGCGGCTTTCCGCGAAGAGCAGCGCGCGGCGGAACAACTGATGATGAGCAACGACAGGACGCTCATCTTCGAACCTCCGGCGCCTGCGTTGTTGCCCGAAACTCCGACTCTAAGTAACGTTCTGCTCACCGGCGGTACTGGCTTCATCGGACCGTTCCTCGTGAAAAGCCTGCTGGAACAAACGCATGCCAAGATCCACGTTCTTGTCAGGGCGTCCGAGGAGCGACAGGGCAGGCAGAGACTGAGGGCGGCGATGGAATCGATGGGGCCGTGCCCGGCGGAACTGATGGAGATGTTCGAGGCCCGCGTGATTCCGGTTTGCGGAGATCTTGGCCAGAAGGGTCTGGCATTGACGCGGGAGGACTGGGATTTCCTGGCGAATGAAATCGATACGGTGTTCCATAACGGCGCAACCGTAAATTACCTGCTCAATTATGACCGGATGCGTGACGCGAACGTGCTGGGGACGAATGAAGTCTTGAGACTGGCGTTCGAAGGGCAGCCCAAGAGCTTCAATTATGTCTCGACTACCTTCATATTTGGCTGGGCCGTTAAGAAAGTTCTGTATGAAACCGACTTCAACGAGAATATGGAGCTTCTCGATTTTGGATATAGCCAGTCCAAGTGGGTATCGGAGCAAGTGATTATGGACGCGCGCCGCCGAGGGCTTACTACTCGGATCTTCCGGCCCGCACTGGTAAGTCCCTCGATTAGCGGCGGAGGCAACAACTTCGACATCGCCGTTCGTTTAGTTGCGTTCATGGTGAATCACGGCATTGGAGTCGACGCCCTGAACCAGGTGAGTTTCGTTCCTGCAGACATCACGGCCAACAATATCGTTGCGATTTCGGCAACTGCCGGCACCGAGAACAAGACGTATCACGTTGTGAGGGACGATTACGCGAACATGCTGGATATTACCGGTCTCATTACAAAGGCGACCGGCCGGCAGTTTGAAGTGTTTAGTCTTCCCGACTTTGTTCCCGAGCTGATCCGTAGGTGCAGGAAAGAAGATCTCCTCTTTCCGCTGCTGGATTTCTTGGTGAACTCGGTGGATAACATCTCGGCGATGGAATTCAAACGCTATGACAGTTCCTGCTATCAGGCAGCTCGAGATGCTTCCGCATGGGGAAAGCCGGATCCGTCCCTCGAAGATACGGTCAATGGCATCCTGCGATTCATGCAGCGAAAGGGAATCATCTCGGTTGCGGCTCGTGAGTTGAATGCCGTGGGTAACTGTCGGTAGTCGTTCTCCCGCACGCATGCATCGGGCGTGGCGCAGCGCCGTTACTGTTTCCGAAATGTCATGGTCTCTTTTACCCGCTGGCCCGTTTCCAAAGCGCCGGTCGTGCTCAGCGTCATCTCGGCTCCGTCGGCGGAGACCACCCAGCGATCCGTTTGAGTGACTTGGTCACCTCGCCGGTAAATCGAATCGACCGTGTGAGAGTCCACAAGTTGAAGGGTCACGGTATCGTTGATGGAGTTTTTCAGATCATATTCCCTACCATCAAAACGGGCGCTGTAGCTGAAGTCACCCGAGAAGTGGACCCCATCCTTTCCAGACGCCTCGATCTTGAGCGCCATCCCTTGCCGCAGCCGAGTCTTACTCAGATCCTGCGTCCACTCACCAGCAAATGGGTCATTGGCAGACTTCTTTCCGCCGGTTCGCGTCCACACAGTGATCCGGTCGGCGCGGCCGTTCTGTGAAGTCCTGCTCGTTAATTCACTACCGTCATTCGACAGCTTGTCGCGAATCGTCACCACTGCGGCTCCATCCTTTTTCTCTTTGATTTCGACTTGATGCTTGTCGATCCTCCGTAGCTCGATTTGATTAAACGCCGGAATCCCCTGTACGGACGCTTCATGGCCGTCCAACTTCGCCGCAAAATCGAGGTGGGTGTCGCCTGACATCACGACGTGCACTGTACCGTGTAGAGATGTGATGGTGAGTTTGTTAGGGGGATCGAGGGAAGACTGGGCAGAGATGAGCGTCCAGGAGCCAATGCGGGGGTCTGCGGCACCAAGTTGAAGGGCGGCAAACAACCCGAGCCACGCGAGTTTGTGCAATAGTCCTCCTGAAGGCTGTACAAACAATAATACGAACCCGTTCGAAATGGGAACCCCGTCCGCACGGGTTAGTCGGAAACGCAGCTT
Organism: uncultured Acidobacteriota bacterium; assembly: GCA_963836945.1. GTDB lineage: Bacteria > Acidobacteriota > Terriglobia > Terriglobales > Acidobacteriaceae > Sulfotelmatobacter. The sequence continues at coordinate 1,247,914 of CAWILL010000003.1, read as the reverse complement.
TCAAATGAAGGTTTGGCCCTGAAGCCCGAACTGGCGTCTGTGCGGGATGTGAATCTCTTTAGTAACGATTTTGAGTGATGGGAATTGGCATACCCCCGATTTCGCGTGACACTATGAATCTCATGCATGTGCGCCGTTTCTGGCTGTCCGGGGTCGTCCTCGTCGCCGTCCTTGTGCTAGTTCCATTTTCCTTTCACGCCGAGCGCCATCTAGAGACTGCAACACGCATCGAAGGCAGCGAAGCGGGACGGGTCCCGCAGGAGTTGGCCACGCGCTTTCGTTCGCCATTTGTTGACCGCGTGGTCCTGGTGATTCAGGGACTCCCTCCTGCAGACTCTGAGGAGGGCGAGCAAGCGTTAGCCACAATCGAAAAGGCTCTGCAAGAGGAACCCGGAGTGTCCGGAGTTGTGTCCCATCTCGATTTTCGCGATCCGATTTTCCTGGGCAAGGGAGGAGGAACTTTTATTCTGGTGGGACTCGCCTCGACCGAAGGGCCCGTGGAGTCTCTTGTCCCTAAGCTTCACGAACTGGAGAACTCTCTTCAAAACCAGTTCCGGGGCCGCTATCCGGCGGTGAAGCTCGAACTAACGGGAGAGACGCCACTTAATTTCGACATTCGCAAAGCCAGCGCCGACGACGTACAACACGCTGAGAGTCTCGTGATTCCTGGCACTCTGGCGCTTCTGTTGCTGGCTTTCGGAAGTTTGGTTGCGGCCCTGATTCCAGTAGCCGTTGGTCAGCTTGCCATCGCCAGCGCTCTGGCGATTGCAGGGTTCCTGGCTCGGCGTTGGCACTTGTCCATCCTGGTTCAGAATCTGTCCACGATGCTTGGGCTAGGCTTAGGAATCGACTACGCGCTTCTGATGGTGAGCCGCTTCCGGGAAGCGATTGCCACCGAGCAAAACGGAGCCAAGGCCTCAGCCCTCGCGGCACGTCAGGCAGGCCGTACTCTCCTGATTTCAGCCGCGACCGTGGCCATCGGATTCCTGGCCCTTTTGACCGTCCCTATCAGCGAAGTCCGTTCCATCGGTGTGGCGGGATTCCTGGTTGCAGGAATGAGTGTGTTGCTGGCGAACACTCTCGTTCCCGCCCTGTTGGCAGCTCTCGGTCCGCGAATCAATGCTGGCCGGGTGCCACTTATTGCAAGTTGGGATAAGCATCGGGCAGCCCGCACGGAGAACCGCTGGAGGCGATGGGGGAAAGTGATTGTTGCACATCCCTGGCTCGCCATCTTTCTGGCAGGCGCCCCTTTGCTTCTGCTCGCCTCGCAGGCCGCCCGGTTCGATACCAATGTCCCCAAAGGGGATTGGCTGCCGTCACAGGCGGAATCGGTTCGCGCGCTTCACGCCCTTGAAAAGATGGATCGGGTCGGCATGGTGTACTCGTTGCGCGTGATTCTCGAACTTCCAACGGATTCCATTGCACAAACAGACGCGGGCTGGAACGTACTTGATCGTTTCAGCAGGCGGCTCGCGAGCGACCCTCGTTCCGACCGCGTAATCTCCCTGACGACGATTGCCGAGAGTGACCGGTCTGGCCTCGGCAACCTCTCGCGCGATACTCGTCGATCGTTCCTGAGTCGCGATGGGCGGGCGGCTTTGATTGAAGTGTTACCCGCGACTTCCGTTTCCCTGAACGATCAGGTCAACTGGGTGCGGGAACTGCGGAACAGTGGCGCGGAAGCTCTCACGTCAGTACCCGGCGCCACGCTGCGCATTGGGGGTATTCCTGCGCTGACTGCCGACTATCAGACCATTGTACGGGAGCGGTTCCTTTCGGTAATCGCGCTGGTGGTGGGAGGAACACTCATTGCTCTTCTTGGCGGGTTCCGATCGCTTTTCGCTGCCGTGAAGGCCATTGCTCTGAACCTGCTCTCGGTTGCAGCCGCCTTTGGAGCATTGGTTCTGGTGTTTCAGGACGGACACGGAATTCGCTTCTTCGGAGTTCCTGAGGGAACCGGCAGCATATTTCCTATCGTGCCCATCGTCGCTTTTGCCATCGTTTTCGGACTGAGCATGGATTACGAAGTGTTTCTCGTTGCGCGAGTCCTCGAAGCCAGGAGGAGCGGTCTGAGTGAATTGGAGGCAATCCCCGAGGGGCTGGCCAAAACCGCAGGACTGATTACGAGCGCCGCCGCGATCATGATTGTGGTATTCGCGGCATTCACCTTCGGAAACTTCCTGGTGGTGAAGATGCTCGGATTTACTCTCGCGGTAGCCGTGTTAATTGATGCAACTCTCGTTCGCATTGTGATTGGACCTGCGCTTCTTCGTGTTGCCGGCGATTGGAACTGGTGGCCTGGAGGCCTCACCGCCGCATGCAATGGACCGGTGGATGCCAACGGCGAATGATACAAACAAATGTGCAGTTCAACCCATTCGGAATCTGTTCGGTGTGGGTGGGGCCCCATTTGAAGGCAGGCGGATAGTTAGAGCGACAATGCCAGCGCGCCAGGTGCTGAGTTCCCGTTAAGGAGCAGGAGGTCGCTCTAGGAGGTGGAATTGACCCTAGGCGGATTACCCTCGTAACGGCAGATATTGAACGGGGCTTGTTCAATCGAAGTGCGGGCTGCAACCTATTCCCAGAGGCATATCTGAAGGAATATGGCGCTGGCAGACTCATCTTCGTTTAAAGCTAAACTTGTAGGCAAGCGCGTGGTCGTGAAAGTTTCTCTTTTCAGCCGAGCCTTCTCCGGCACAATCGCCGCTACGGATGAAACCGGATTCTGTTTTCAAAGCGATGAAATGGTGCAGGCTTTACGCGAGAGTACTGGTAGCATAATGGCCAATATTGATGCGCCTAGCCTCTATCTGCCGTTCTCAAGTCTGGAATGGCTCGTATTCTCGGCGCCAAAAGCGTCGGCGGCTTCCGCCTAAAACCCCTTTCTTCTTCTCCTGAATTTCATCTTCCGCAGAGCTCGGAGAGGCATCTCAGGATCCTGCCGTGTGCCAGGAAGATGGAAACGGGTCGCGAGAGTTACACATAAAAAGTTAGGTGGAGCGGCGTTTAAAACGCCGTGCCACCAGATTGAAGAGATTGGAACTACGGTTAGGCTCCGGCGCCCGCCGCTCTGACGAGAACTTCAGGGCGAAGAGATTCAACCATCGCATTGAAGTACAGACGATAAGAGCGGTGGATGAAGTACATCACCGGGAATACCGCAAGCGCGAGTCCCCATCCTAGATGGGGCGTCATCGCCTGGACCATGGAAGTCACGCCCGCGCTAACGACGTAGTACGGGAATGAAAGTTGAGCCAGGTTCAACCAGACGCTCACGGGGGACTTCGCCTCGCTGACTGCAACGATTCCTGCCACCGGAACAGTTTGTCCCAGGAACAGGCTAACGGTTGCCAGGGCCAACCCTAGCGCGGAAGATTTCCACAGTATCGGGCTTTGAGCCACTGCATGGAAAACCAGGCTTGCCGCAGAGGTGGCAAAAACCATCATGCTTAGGTTGAAAGCCATATGCTGCGGGTTGAATTTAGCGTCTTTTCGGGGCCAACATTGCACTATCGTTGAGATGCATGTAATCACCACTGCCTCGACTGCGCTCAGATTCACAGCTGCGGTCAAAAGGAATGGCAGGTTGACCGACATGTTCCCGTTGATTCCGGGCAGCTTCACTTTCATTCGCGAAGTTGCCGCAGCCAGCGCCAGGACTGCCAGGGCGAAGTAGGCATGCGGAGTGTGACTCGCGAAACTCGCGCACCCGGCGATGCTGAGGCCTGTCAGCATCATTGCTCCGATGAAGGTCTTGGTTTGCCGTGTGTTGTTCATAGTATCGTCTCCTTTCTTCTCGAGTTACACGGCTAGCTATTGTTCATCGTCTCCGGCATCGGAGAAGGCGCCATCGGCGTTGCCCACCGACGCACCCCAGACCACACTTGTGGCTGAAGCGGTGCCGGTGCTTGATCCCCACACGACGCTGAATGCGCTGGTAGTATTGTCGTTCCAAGGAAGCGAGCTACCCCAGACGACGGACGATCCCCACACGACGGAACTGCCCCAAACTACTGAGCTACCCCAAACTACGGAACTGCCCCAAACCACCGAATTGCTGGCTACGCTGGAGTTCCCGTATACGATCGAAACCGTGCGAGTGGTCGGGTTGTATAACGCGGACGGCGACAGGGCCGCTCCGACATTGGAAGAAGCCAGATCAGTGTTGGTCATGGCGTCCTGCACGTCGAGCAGTCCCGAACCGACCGAAAACAGGTCGTAGAAATCAATGAAGGAACAGAATAGGTGAGGAACGTACGCCGATGTGGAGATCAAACCCATCTTGTGGGCGGTCTTCATCAGGCGAGCCTTCACCTGGTCTGGAGTGAGTGTGTTTTGCTCCTGCAACATGAGCGCGACGGCTCCGGCGACGGCAGGCGTCGCCATGCTGGTGCCGCTGAGCCGGAAGTAGTCGGCATTGCCGTCGGTTCCGGTGACCAGATCGCTGGAGAACTCTGATTCCAGAGTCGCTCCTGGAGCAGCAAGAGAGACGATCCCGTGTCCAGGCGCCATGATGTCAGGCTTCACGACGTGGTCGTACGTCGTGGGCCCCTTCGAACTATAGCTGGCTTTGGTTTGGGCGGACAGCGCGGAAGACCCGTTATTCTTGGTTGCTCCGACGGTGATTACGAATGGGTCGTTACCGGGAGCGGTGACCGTTCCGAAACCGTTGCTTCCGTTCACGCTCAAGCGGCCATAGTTGCCTGCGGCTACTACAACCACGATGCCATTGTTCCAGGCTGCTTCTACTGCCTGGCATAGAGGATCGAGAGTGTAGCTCTCAGGAATTCCGCGGCCGAGCGAGAGGTTGATGATGCGAATGTTATACACATTCTTCAAAGCGATCGCCTGCTGAATGGCTGCGATGACGGTGCTGTCTGTGCCGCTGCCATTAGCGTCGAGCGCACGAAGATCGACCAAGGTCGCTGCCGGTGCGACACCCTGATATTGCCCGCCCGAAAGATAACCGTTGCCAGCGATGATGCCGGCGACGTGCGTGCCATGACCGTACAGGTCATAGTTGGCACCGCTCGAGTTGCTGGTCGCGGTTCCGGTGAAATCCTGGTGATAAACCACGCGCGAAGAGGTTTGCGTAGCGTCAAAGAGATCTGGGTGGCTGTCGTTGATGCCGCTATCGATAACGGCAATCCCGACCCCTGCGCCCGTGAAGCCGGAATTCCACGCCGAGGAAGCCCCGATGACTGCGTCAGTGATGTCGTCCATCACATTCATCGGATGGTCGATGGTCACCGACGCGATATTAGGATCGGCCTCTAAGGCAGGCAGAGCGCTCACAGGAATCGTGAAAGCCGCGCCCTTAATCATGTGAAGCTTCGTATGGAGGCGTGCTCCACGGCCCTGCATTGTGGAATAGTGCGCCGACGTTGGAACCTGCTTGTACTGCACGATGACTCTGACAGTCTGTGTCTTCGCAGATCCCTGCTTCGCCTTGGATAGCAGATCCGAGAGTTCCGGAGCGATGCGCGAGAACCGGCCGTTTACGGTCGGATTACTCCAGCGCTGTCCGAATGCCATCCCCGTGGCCAACACCAGGACCAATACCGAGCTGAGGCGTTTACCCCAAGCCGCACTATGTCGTTCGCTGCGGCCCTCAGCTTTCTTTCGTTGTCTGGTCACCATTGCGGTACTCACCCTTTCTTCACAGATGGGGGAAAGGTCGAGCTATTTACCGGTTGATCCGTTGCACGGGAACGGCCAATGGGCCTGCATTAAGTTATTGAAAATAAGATGGTTGTAAGCTAGCTAACGAGGCCGGTTGGGCCAATCTGTCCCCGCACAAGGGACATGGGACAAGTTGTCCCGAAGTACGGGTCGAAGATTCGAGGCAGGACGATGACCTTCGTATCAGTTAGGGAGGTTACTCGACTTATGCGATAGGCCTGAGATGGAACCCGGTTCAGACAATTAGCAAAACGCAGAGGAGGGCCTAACGCGCTGCTGCTTTGGCTGCGAAACTGGCCTGCGGCATTCGCGGCATTGCGGCCAGCAGCCGCTGTGTATATTCGTGACTTGGGTTCGTGAGAACCTTCTGGGTATTGCCGGACTCTACGATTTGGCCCTGATGAAGAATGGCGACACGGTCGCAAATTCCCGCGACCGATGCTAAATCATGTGAGATATAAAGAATCGCCATTCCCGAGTTCTGATTTAACTCGCGAAACAGCTTGAAGATTTCAGCCTGAGTGATCACATCGAGAGCGCTGGTTGCTTCATCTGCAATGAGCAGTGCAGGGCGATGTACGACCGCCATGGCAATCAAGACTCGTTGTGCCTGGCCGACACTCATCTGCGCCGGGTACTTGCGCAAGAAATCGTCGTCAGACGGCAAGCTGACACTCTCCAGCGCTTTTCGAATCGTGGAGTCGCATTCGGCAGATGATCCAGTTGCATGGGCACGCCATGTTTCTCGAAGCTGGGTCCGGATCTTCAGGGCTGGATTGAGCGAGGAGAGCGGACTCTGCAATACCAGGGCGATCTTCCGTCCCCGTAAACTGCGCAACTCTGCCTCACGAAGAGTCAACAGATCAGATCCTTCGAAGAAGATCGACCCTTGAGCGTCTACCCTTTTGCGATCGATTAGTCCAAGGATGGCCATCGCCAGCGTGCTTTTACCGGATCCGCTTTGACCAACTAATCCGAGAACTTCGCCGCGTTGAATTTCGAGCTGCACATCCCGCAGAACAGGCGGTTTATTGCCATATTGCACCGAGAGGTGCGCGGAGAGGAGAGCGTCGCGTTGAGATTTGTCAGCCAAGATTTTGTCGTCGCGAAACAATAGTTTCTAATTCCTGCACTCTCACTTTAACAAGAGCCGTTCCGCATTCCAGTACGTTTGTGGAACGAGAATTACCGGGCTTGCGTTTTGCACGTTGGCGGAAATTGCCGAAAGGGCATTACGGTTCACCAGGTAAATGAAAGGCGCCTGCTCGACGGCGATCTCCTGCACACGGTCAAAGCTTTCCTTCCGCTTTTTGGGATCAGCCGCAGAGGCCTGTGCGCGCATCAGGTTGTCGATCTCAGCTTCCCAGGGAGTCTCTGGAGTCTTCTCGGAAGGATTCCACTGATGATTTTCCGACGAACTCAGCCATACGTTCATCACTTCATTAGGATCGAGGCCCGTGTTGGTTAATCCCAGTAGGATGGCTTCGTAGTCGGAGGTTTGGGTCATGCGCTCGAGCAGAGAAGGGAAGTCGAGCGTCACGACGTTCACGTGGATACCGATCTTCTGCAAGTCCTCCTGGATCATGGTCGCCATGCGCTCGCGATACTTGTTGCCTGAGTTCGTGATGATGGAGAAGACAACTTCATTTCCCTGCATGTCCTTCAGAGTGCCGTTCTCCAGGTGGAAACCTTCCTTTTGCAATGCTTTGAGCGCCGCATCGGGGGAACATACTTCAGGCTTAAGCTTGGAGTTGAACCAAAACTTGTTGGCTGGGGAAACGGGTCCGACCGCCGGTTGCGCGTGTCCGCGAAACACGACCCTTGCCAGATCGTTGCGATTGATCGCCTGAGAAATGGCGCGCCGGAAAGTTGCCGAGCGGAACCACTTCTTCTTGTATTCGGGTATGGGCGCTTTGGCGACCTCGTTGAACCACATTTGCTCGCTGTCAAGAGATGGCCCCGCATCATGCGCGACATTCTGCGATCCGGACGCGAGTTTGTCGAAGTACTCGCTATCGAGAGTGTTGATCAAGTCAATCTCGTTGCGCTTGAAACGAAGCATCTCCACATCGCGATTCGGCTGAATGTCCAACTGGATGGAGTCAAGGTAAGGCAGCTTGCGTCCTTGCTCGTCGGTCTTCCAGTAGTTCGGATTTCGTTTCAGCAGAACGGCCGCGCCCGGTTTGTAGTCGGCGACCATGAAGGGCCCGAGAACCGCCATCTCTTTCTTAGGCGAATGCGCGGAGAGGATTGCAACCTGATCGAATTGACGATCGAGTCCGGCCACCGGCGCTGGGAACGTGATGGAGATTTCGGTGGGCGAGGTGATCTTTGTTTCCGGCTTGCCGGTCCCCGACCGGAACGTGTCTCCGGTGGCCGAGTGAAGTGCGGGATCCATCAACTGCTGGACGGTATAGGCGACGTCTTCCGCGGAAAACGGTGTGCCGTCGGAAAATGACACTCCACTGTGCAGTTTGAATGTGATCTGCCTGCTGTCTTTCGAGATCTTCCACGACGTTGCCAGCCCGGGCTCAACCACTTGCGTCTGGCGGTTCAAACGGACGAGCACGCCGCCAGTCAGATACCGGATGGCCATTGAGGCGTCGTCTTCCACTTTCAGAGGGTCGAAGGTCTTGGGTTCCGAACGCAGACAGAAACGCAATTGGCCCTGCGCCAGTGCGCCGCCCGTTAGCGCCGCAAGGCAGAACGCCGCAACGGCGATCGGTTTTCCGAACCTCATCATCATGGACCTGCAAATTCTGGACTGGTAACTTCCCTTGCGGCTCACGCGGCCACCTCGTCCTGCTTCGAAAGCACAAGTTGGAACGACATCACGACTAGCACCAGTAAAACCAGTGGGACGAACTTCCAGGGCTCTTCCCCCACCGATACCAATCCTTCTAATTCCTTCAGCAAACTTCCCCACGACGGCAGCGGTTCCGCCACTCCCAACCCGAGGATCCCGAGATTCGCCTCGCTCAAAATGAACGCGGGAATGGAGATCCAGAACTGCGCATACAGCACAGGCTTCATGTTAGGCAGCACGTGAATCCAAAACAGCCGCGTGCCGCGGATTCCCGAAGCGCGTGCCTGCCGCACGAAATCTGCATTCCGCAGCGATCCACCGGTTGCACACAAGACCCGCGCTGCCGCGGTCCAACCTAACAGGCCCAAAATCAGAAACGTCACAAGCACCGAGAACGCGGGCGACACATTCAACGGCAACATGGCCCGCACGGTGATCAGTAAAAACAACCACGGCAGGGACAAAAACAAATCTGTGACAGTCATGGCTGCCCTAGCCCATGTACCGCCCAGATATCCCGCCAGGCCACCAACGAGCGCAGCCAACAGCGTGGAAATCAGCGCTGCGGCCGGCGCAAGAAACAGCGAAATTCGCGTGCCGTAGAGCACGCGGGCAAAACGGTCTCGCCCAATTTCATCAGTTCCCAGCCAGTGTGTGTGCGAAGGAGGCGCCCCTGCTGCCTCACGATCTTGCTTTGCATATCCGGCAGGCGCCAGCCAGTTCGCTGCCAGAGATATCGCCAGCACAAGCAACAGCACTGCACACGCTACTCTGCGCCAGAAGCTCATGCTTGCTGGCCTCGCCATACATGTCCGATTACATCTGCGCTGGAATTAGCGAGCAAGGTTACCAGCGTCACCAGGATCGTGATGTTCATCAGCAGGGGAAGGTCGCGCGCCACGGCTGCCTGCCATGCAAGCTGTCCGATGCCTGCCCGTCCACACAACGCTTCAACCGGAATGGCCGCTCCAATGGCGAAGCTGACCGACACCCCGGCGAGCGCCAGCAGTTGAGGTCCAGCCGACGGAACAACATGCCAGAAGAGGATGCGCAATTCGCTTAGCCCTTTGGCTCGTGCAGTAACGATGTGCGGCAGAGAGTAAGCTTTGTTGACGAGGTTGTGGGCGTACCGATAGTCGCGGGGAAAAATGATCAGGGCGATCGCCAGGGCGCCCGGGATATTCCAGAGGACCGACAACAAGGCCAGCACCGCCGCGGGAACACAAATCAGAAGGCCTGTCAGAAAGGTTGCGAATAGATCGTAGGCCGTTACCCGCAGCCAGGCAGTTGTGAAAACCAAGGCCATTACGGCCGCCCAGCCCATCAACAGGCCGAGGCTGACCAATCGCAACGTGAGCGGAAAACGATCCTGCAAAAGTGAGCTCACCGGCTGTTTCAAAGACATGGAAGTTCCCAGGTCGCCGTGCATCGCCATCTGCAAGGAATGAAGATAGAAGCGAAAGATGTTGTGCTGTTCGGTTCGAGCCTGCCGTAACGCTTGAATACTTTGAGAGTTCAGATGAGGATCGAGAGCGGCTTCATCCATATCGAAGCCAGGAGCCAGCCGCACCATTGCCGCTGAAAGGAATCCGCCTAACAATACGGTGGCCACCAGAATCAACCCATGTCGCGCAATTTTCCGCCCGAGCATGGTGTCATCCTCCTAGTTCGCGGTCGCCCCGAGCTTCTTCTGTTCGCGGGCAACGGCCTCGGCGTGATGGACCTGCTTCATCGAGTACATGCGGCGGTCTGCTTCCGCGAGCAGGCGTTCCACGTCGTAGCCATCTTCGGGACAGAAGGCCATGCCGACGCTGAGGGTAATCACATCGCGACCGCAGACATGACGGCCAGATTCTATGGCTGCCTGATTCAGCCGTTCGGCTTTTTCCTTGGCCGCTTCGGGAGTTAATCCGGGCGCTGTGATGACAAACTCGTCGCCGCCCATGCGGGCCACGTAGTCATAGCCTCGACAGACATCCTTCAGCCGGGTCGTAAACTCGCGCAGGAGTTTGTCGCCCTCGAGATGTCCGAAAGAATCGTTGATCTGCTTGAATCCGTCGATGTCGCACAGCAGCACCGCCAGCGAACTCTTCATGCGGCGGCAGCGGGCTACTTCCTGCGCCAGATGTACAAATAACGAGCGCGCATTCGGGAGGCCGGTCAGGTAGTCGGTCGTGGCTGAGCTTTCTGCTTGCTGATACTTCAGGGCGTTCTCTACCGATAAAGCGACTTTGGATGCGACGGCAAGGAGAATTCGAAGGTGATCGGGGGTGAACGCGTCCCGATTCGTCTGATACATCGCGAGGACTCCGACTACTCCGTTCAGGCCCTCCAAAGGCACGACCAGGGCCGATTGCAGCAATGTCGTGTGTTTTACCGGATCGTTGGAGTATCCGGCCTCGACCTGCGGATTTCCGTTTACGATCGGTCTTGAGTTTTCTGCGACCCAGCCACACAATCCCTCACCGACCCTGATCTTCAAGGAAGAGAGGGCGCGGAAATTCTCACCGCTGACAAGCTCCGGCAGCAACCAGCCATTGCGGTTTACAAAAACGGCAATCGAGTCGAAGGGAATCATCCTTCGCAGGCGCATCGACAACACGGAGAGCGTTTCACTGAGGCTTAGGGAGACGCCAAGATCCTGGCTCAGTTCGAACATGGTCTGAGCTTCCTGTCGCGCAGATGCGATGGAAGTCAAAAAGTCAGCATTGTCGATCGGGCCATGCGTCGGTTCGGTCCGCTCAAATCCGGCAGCGGGAGCCAGACCGCGCTCCACGCGAACCGTTCTCGACAGTCCTGCGACTGCCGTGTCCTCCGCCATCTGCGCCATTCGCTCCAGCTCAATGTACCGGCTCTCCAGAATCGTAACGATCTTGGGATCAAACCACGTGCCGGACTTTTCCTTCACCTTCGCCATGGCCTCGGACAGGGGCAATGCCGGACGATACTGGCGATGGGAGGCGAGTGCGTCAAGGCAATCAACAGCGGCCAAGATGCGCGCCCCGATTGGAATCCCTTCACCGGCGAGTCCTTCCGGATAACCGGTGCCGTCCCAACGCTCATGGTGCGCGCGCACAATCGGCGCGACCGGATAGGGAAAGGCAACCCGGTCCAGAATTTCCGCTCCGACCAGCGGATGAACCTTCATTTTTTCGAATTCTTCTGGCGTCAGCTTTCCCGGTTTATTGATGATCTGTTCCGGAACCGCGAGTTTTCCGATGTCGTGCAACAGCGCTGCAGCCCGCAATGCCTCGATTTGCTCTTCAGCGAGGTTTAGCTCCCTTGCCACTTCGACGGCGTAGGTCCGGACACGCTGCAGATGGGTATGGGTGGTGTGATCTTTTGCTTCGATGGCCAGTGCTAGCGCCTCAATGGTGCGCATGTTGAGCGATGCGATTTGTTCAACGTGGCGCTTCTCGACCTCTACCCGTTCCTTCTCTGCTTCCAGGCGACCAAGGTAAAGACGATAAGAGCGATATACCCAATAAATCAGGGGAAGAACGAGAAGAGATGTTTGCCATCCCGCGCTGCGGTTTATGATTCCCACCAGACCTACCGCCGCTGCGCCCACCAGGTAGTAAGGGAAGGACCAGAAGTAGCATTCCGACCAGACTTTGCGGCTCGATTTTCCCTCGGTCAGGGCGATCACGATCGAGATCGGCAAGGTGTTGGCGAAGAAGAACATCAAAGCCGAAACCATCAGCAGAATGGGCTTGTTCGATCCGAATCGCCCGACCAGCGAGTAATAGGTCAAGTAGGTGAGGGCAGTCGCATTGGCCATCATCCCGCAAACGTTGAATAAAACCTTGACCGGGTCCAGTCGCCCTCGCAGTTGCCATACGCTCTGCGCCAGGCTGGCCGTGCAGCCAATCACAAGTGTTTCCGGGAGGCTTAGTTCAAGAACGCCCAGCAGGATGAACAGAAAGTTCACCGACATTGTGCCGTCGATGCCGGGTAGTTGTACCTTCAAGCCGGACGCCAGGAGGGCGACAACGAGATAGCAAACGAATCGCGTGGGGTCCTGCGATTGCCAGTGCGAAAGGCTAAAGCCCAACACCACCGCGCCGACCAGCGCGGTGATGCCAACGAAGGCCTTAGTCTGGATCGATAGTCCGCTGGCTTCCGGTTTCATGCTTACGCCTTACCCGCTTGAGCCCTTGAAGCACCTGCCGCGACTTTGGCTGTGCCGTAAAGCCGCAAACAGACTCTATTATCGAAGCCCCTGTGAATCCGCACTTTGCCCTGAAGACGGTCTTCTCCCACTTCGGGCATCGCACGAATCGTATTGCAAACGCTAGGCTTTCAGAAGCTTACTTTGGTAACTCACGAGGGTCATGAAGGGCTTGATGATGTGGAAAAGTTGGACGCTGGATTCGTCGTCAGCAGTAAACAGGGTTACCTTCGTTACGTCCTTTGGAATACCCTTCTGGGCGAAGCTGGATGCGTCGTGTCACCATCATCGCGAACGCACCATCATGTCGACTTCGCGCTACAGTTCGCAGCCATCCAGCACGCTCCCTACGACTCAAACCGAGGTTGTGGCTGGTTGCGAGACTGTCGGCCCGGCTGTATTTTGCGCTGATCTTCAAGGACAGTTCAGCGCTTGCAGTTCCAGTTTTACGCGCCTTCTTCGCTATGCGGCGTGCGACGTGATCGGCCGGGACTTTGCGGCGCTGTTCACGTTAGGTGGCGAAATCACTGCAAAAGACAGGGACCAGCTGCGTAAAACGATCTTGAGCACGACACTGTCCGAAGGAGAGTATCGCTCTCAGTTATTTGCGCAGCCCAAGAGCGGCGCCAGTTTTGCGGTGGAATTCTCGGCCACCTTGCTTCGTGACGCTAGTGCGACGCCCGCGGCGATCGTGGTTGTGGTTGTACCTGCAAAGTCTGGAAGGAGCGAGGCAACATCGGCCCGGGTGACCAAGCCGGGCAGCATTATCGCGCGCAAGATTGATGGCACCGAATTCATTCTCGCCAGCTCGGTTATGCACGAGTTCATGGCTTTCGTCGATCGGGTCGCCGGCCACACAGAAACGGTTCTGGTCACGGGCGAGACGGGGACCGGCAAGGAACTCATCGCACGGACAATCCATCAGTCATCCCACCGCCGTAGCCGTCCGTGGGTTGACATCAATTGCGCCGCCCTTCCGGAAAATCTGGTGGAAAGCGAACTGTTCGGGTACGAGAAGGGTGCGTTCAGTGGCGCCGATGCATCCAAGCCGGGGTTGTTCGAACTTGCCGATAGAGGCACGCTTTTCCTCGATGAAATCGGGGAATTGCAATTGCAGACACAAGTGAAGCTGCTGCGCGTGCTGGATGGACAACCGTTCTACCGCCTGGGTGGACATCGCAAGATCAAGGTTGATGTCCGTATTGTTGCCGCTACCAACCAGGACCTTGAGGCCGCAGTAAGCCAAGGCCGCTTCCGCCAGGATCTGTTTCACCGCCTCGGCCAGTTTCAGTTGCGGGTTCCACCGCTGCGCGAACGACCAGAAGATATCGTCGCTCTCGCCGAGCATTTTTTAAAGCTGAAGGCACCCGCGAAACACTTCTCGGAGCAGGCTATTTCGGCCCTCCTTTCCCATGCATGGCCGGGCAACATACGAGAACTGCGCAACCTCGTCGCCAGAATGGCGATGGAATCATCTGGCTCAGAGATTGATTTCCCGAGGCTGACAGCCGCGTTGACGGGAGAGCCTTCCGCGCTGCGGCAAACCGCTTCCATGCCGGTGAGCAATCTCGACAGCATGGAAGAGCAGATGATCATCAAGGCTTTAGAGCGCACCGGGGGACAGCGAACGCTGGCAGCGGAACAGTTGGGAATCTCACGTCGTACGCTCAGCCGAAAGTTGAAGGAATACAACATCAGCTTCGCTCCCGGGGACACGACCGCCTCTCTCGGGTTCATCAGCAACGAGCAGCAGAAATTCTTCCGCGCTCGCGTGGAGATTCCAGTCACCATCAGGAATTCTCAAGGCGAAGTCACTCAGGTGCAGGGTAAGAATCTCAGCACGGGCGGCATGGGCCTGGACGGCCTGATCGAGCCGCTACGTTTCGCCGGCATGGTGGATGTGAGCTTCAGGCTGCCTGATAGCGACGTCCAGTTTCAAGCCAAGGCGCGGCTTATGTGGGTAGGCGACGAGGGGCGCGTCGGAATTCGCTTCGCCGTGATCGAGCCGGCTCTTTTCGAACAGCTGCAGCACTGGACTAACCGCAAGATGAAAGATGAAGGCTGGGACTTCTCCTCTTAGTTGGCCGTTACATTCAGCCGAGCTCGACAAACTCAACGCATTACATGTTCGATATGCGGAGTATTGTTCCGCCCGTGAGTTGGCGGTGATCAGGCGATTTGCCACACCGTGTCGAGCACCGTTCCATCCACCCATTTGACGATGGCTACAGGTTTTTCACTTCGTTGTGGACGGCGGGGTTTCCCTCCGCAGATACGCTCGACCTCTTTCTTGATGTCCTCAATCGGCCGAATCGGCAACGTTGATCCTTTGACGGCATCGATCAAATCCTGACGCCTGGGATTGATTGCAATGCCGCGCTCGGTGGCAACAACGTCAATCAGTTCTCCCGGCCCGCACAGCGTTGTGACTTCATCCACAATCACAGGAATACGGTCGCGGAAAGAGGGAACTGCGAGGATCGTGCATCCAGAAGCCAGGCAATTTTGCCAGCCGCCGATGCCGTGCAGCAGGCGGCCGTCGGAGTGGGTCACCACGTTGGCGTTGAAGTTGGCATCGACCTCGGTTGCGCCAAGAACTACGGCATCGATCAGCGATGCGAAATTGCCCTTGCCGTGATAGTTGTACGAGGTGAATGGAGAAGTCGCGACGTGTCGCGGATTGCTGCCGATCGAGCGCACGCCATCGAGATCAAATGTCTGTCCGTCGAGGATGTAATCTGTGAACCCCTCTTCGAGTAGTTCGACTAAGTACTTCGTCGAACCGCCGCGCACGAAGCGGGCCTTCACGCCAGCTTGCTTCATCATCTGTTTGAGATAGCTGACGAACCCCAAAGCGATTCCACCCGAGCCTGCCTGGAAGGAAAAGCCGTTGCGCATGATGCCGGCATCGCGCAGGAATCGAGCAATAAATTCGGCGATCCGAAGACGGTCAGGGGATCGGGTGATTTGGGTGCTTCCGGAAACAATTTTCGCAGGATCGCCGATCGAGTTCACCTCGACCACATAGTCCACGTTGTTGCCCTGAATCTGCCACGGGATGCAAGGGAAGGGAACCAGATTGTCGGTGACGACGATGACATGGTCGGCGTAGATGGAATCCGCCAGAGCAAAACCCAGAGAGCCGCAGGCAGATTTGCCGTGTGAGCCGTCGCAGTTGCCGAAGGGATCCGCCGTCGGCGCGGCGATCACGGCAATGTCGATGTGGACTTCTCCATCCTGAATCGCCTGCCAACGTCCGCCGTGCGAGCGCAGCACGCCCATCCCGCGCATCTTGCCCTGCGTGCAGTAATCTCCGAGTGGTCCATTCATGCTGCCTTCGATATGGTCGATGATGCCAGCTTCCATCAGTGGAATAGCGCCTCTTTGCGAGGGAAATGAAGCGCTGGGGAACCACGTCAGGTCCTTCACTCCGATCAGGGACGCGGCTTCGAGCGCCATCAGCGCGACGCGATCACCATCGCGAAGATGGTGATGCGATGAAATGACCATGCCATTGCGCAAGCCGCACTTGCGCAGTGCAGTCTCGAGATCAACAACACGTTTGTCGCCGTTGGCGGGATAGTCCACTGCGGTGCAAATCGGAGGTGCGGCCCTTCGACCGAAAGGCTGATACTTGCCGACACCCATGTAGGCGACCTGCGGGCGACCGTCGACCGTGTCGGGAACAAGCCGTCCGGCCGCGTTCGCGATTAGTTCTGTTTTCTCGAGGATTGCCATGAACACTCCTGCCAAGGCGCGGCTTCAGCTACAGCGCTAAACCCATCGCTCTGGCGCGCGCCATAACCTTCAGGGCGCGTTGCACGACTGGGGGATCGATCATCTTGGAGCCGAGGCTTACCACGCCGAGACCCTTTGCCTGTGCTTCATCGTATGCAGCTACGATCCTGCGCGCGCGTTCAATCTCGGCCGCCGAGGGTGCGAAAGCTTCGTGAATCATGGGAATTTGCATGGGGTGCACGCATCCCATACCGTCAAAACCCAAAGCGCGCGAGTTCAGCGCCCAGGTACGCAAGCCCTCTAGATCGCCGACGTCGCTGAATATGGAATCGATTGCCTGCACCTCCGCAGCGCGCGCGGCGTTAATCACCAACTGCCGGGCATAGATTGACTCATTGCCTGCCGGGGTCTTCACTACGCCCAGGTCAGCCGTGTAGTCCTCGAGGCCGATCGCGAGCGCAACGATCTGCGGGCTAGCCGTGGCGATCGAAAAAGCATTTTCGATTCCCAGCGCCGATTCAACAATGGGCATGAGCCAGACGGGCCGGGTTATCCCATAGTTGGACTTGATCTCCGCGATCCGTCCGTCAACCTCGATGACTTGTTGAGGGCTCTCGACTTTCGGAATCAGAATAAGGTCGGGGGATTCGGGAATAATCTCATCCAGATCTTCGAGGCCGAGAGGAATCTGATTGATGCGTACCATGCGCTCGCAGCCACAGAACTCTACGGCGCGAAGTGCATTGCGGACCAGCACACGTGCTGCGTCCTTCTCGCTCGCATGCACCGAGTCTTCGAGGTCGAGAATGACGCCGTCGGAGCCGTGCAGCGCAGCATTAATGAAGTATTTGGGCTCACAGCCGGGAACGTAAAGCCGCGAGCGCCGCATGCGATCGCGGGCCGAACATTCAGGAAGCGGCAGGCGATCAGGAAGCACGCGTGTACCCACTCCCAGCCCAGCTCGCCGCGCCGCGGCTTCGATGCGGGCAGCGATGACGAAGGGCAAAGCGCCTTCGTCACGGATCTCCACGTGGGCATGCCGCACCCCTAAGGCTTCCAGCACCTCTTCTGCCTGCCTACGGATCAGGTCGCCGTAATAAACCTCCACGCGCGATGCGATTTGAATCTCCAAGCCGCCGCGTTCGCGCGGCTCGAGGCGCACTCGAAGATCAGAGCGGATTTCGACGCCGCAGTGACCCGCCTCGCCAGCTTGTGTTGATATTCCAACCGTCATATCGATCCTCGCTTCCTAGCGACCTCTGGCTCCAGCGAGCTCCTGTGCTTCACCTATGGCAGAGCGCAGCTCAAGCTGTGCCAGCACCGCATCAGTTATCTGCGTGGTGCTGGCCGCGCCCTGGAGGATTGCGGTTGCGCCTCCAGGTATTCGCATCATGTCGTAAGTTCGGACCTTGCCTTCCCTGACGACGGCGGCAATCGCATCACGGACGCGGCGGGCTTTTTCGACTTCGCCCACATGCTCGAGCATCATGACGGCTGAGAGAAACATCGCAATCGGATTCACGATTGGTGGATCGAGTTCGGCATACTTGGGTGCGGAGCCATGGGTTGGCTCGAAGACGGCAACCCAGTCTCCGATATTGCCGGACGCCGCGAAGCCCAACCCGCCGATCAGGCCGGCGAAAGCATCAGAGATTACGTCACCGAACAAGTTCGAGGCGACGACAACTCCGTACTCCTCGGGATTCTTGGTCAACCACATGGTTTGGGCGTCAATGTTCGTCGACCGGAGTGCTACGCCTGGGTACTCCTTGGCCACGGCTTTGGCTTCGTCCTCCATCAATCCGGAGGTCTCGCGCAAAACATTCGGTTTTTCGCAGATGGTGACGGACTTGTAGCCATGCTTCTTGGCCCATTCGAATGCTGCTTTACAGATTTTGTGCGCGGCGTTGCGGGTGACAATCCGCACTGAGATGGCGAGGTCCGCGCCGGGAACCGAGGCGAACGGCTTGAATTTGGAATGCGTAGCAAGAGCCGCGCGAACCTGCTCCGGAGGATTGGACCACTCGACTCCGGCGTAGAGGCCCTCGGTGTTCTGCCGGAATACCACAACGTTCACGAACGGCTCATCGAAGCCGCCATCGACCCGCTTGCGAATGAAGTTCAGCGGATTCCCCGGGAACGAGACGCACGGACGAATGCAGGTATCGAGGTTGAAGCGTTGCCGCATGATGACGATCGGGCTGAAGTAGGAATATCCCTTGCCGCGGAGTTCCGGGCTGAGTTCGGCTTCGGCCTGCTTCTTTGGCTTTGAGGTAATCGCTCCGAAGAGGCCCAGCCTGTGCTTAGCCAGCAGATCGACAGTGCGCTGCGGGAGGGCGTTGCCTTCACGGCGCCAGCACTCCCAGCCAATATCGGCATGGACGTACTCTGCGTCGAATTCAACTGCCTTGAGGATGCGCAAAGCCTCGGGAAGAACCTGATTGCCGATCCCATCTCCGGGCATCGTGACGACCGTGTGTTTTGCCATGATTGCTCAGTCTCCTGAAACGCCAACGATCTCTGAATGTTCTTTGCGATCCAGTCCCAGCTTCTTCGCAACTACGTTTTCCGCGCCGCCAGCGATGACTAGCGATTGCGGGACTGCACCGAGCGGAGGAAACACGAATCGCTCGCCCCGCCAAATCACAGTGCTGCCAGTGAAATCGATGTCGAGTGTTTCGCCGGGAATGACCGTTTTCTCTTTTGCGCCAATCTCCGCTCTGAACTGCTCGCGAAGCCTCTTCACCAGCGCCGGAACCTCGATGCACAAGAACCCGTTGTTGTAAGCATTCCGCAAGTAAGTTTGCGAGAAACTGGCTGCGATAATCAGCGGGATACCTTTCGCCTTCAAACATGTAACAGCCTGTTCGCGGCTCGATCCGGTGCCGAAGTTAAATCCGCCAACCATTACATCCCCCGCGTGCGCGCGATGCGAGAAGTTCGGGTCGTAGTTTTCCATCACGACGCGCGCCATCATGTCGGGCGTCATGTCGTCGCGGTACGTGTAATCCTTGCCGTAGATCGCATCGGTGTTGACGTTATCCTGCAGCAGGAAGACGAGACGGCCTTCGATGCGCCCAGGAAACCCGGGCAAGAGGTCTATCTGGTCGGTCGAGTGACGTTTCACCGCGAATTCTTTGTATTGACGAACCGGTTCGTGATCCTGAAACTGACGAGGTCCGGTAATGTAGCCGGCGAGGGCAGAGGTGGCAACAACTTCCGGGCTTGCCAGATAACACTGGGCTTCGCGTGAGCCCATGCGGCCTTTGAAGTTCCGGTTAGTGGCGGAGATGCCGACCTCGCCTTTTTCCAGCAATCCGGTGCCGAGTCCGATGCACGGTCCGCAGCCGGGAGGAAGCGGAATGGCTCCGGCGACGAGCAGCGCCTGCCACACGCCGCGCTCCTCGGCTTCCTGCTGCGTCCAAGCGCTGGCGGCGCTCACATAGAGTTTCACGCCCGGCGCAACCTTCTTTCCGCACAGCACCCACGCCGCCGCTTCGAGATCGTCAATGCGCGAGTTCACGCAGGAAACTAAATATGCCTTGTCGATCGCAATGCGCTTCTTTTCGATTTCTGCAACGGCCTGCATGGTTTGCACCGTGTCCGGGCCTGAAACGTGAGGCGTGACCTGGCTGAGGTCGAGCACTACGCGGGCGGAATACTCCGCGCCTGGATCTGGCTGCGGAGGATGCATGCTCCAGCCTTCAAGGTCGGCTTCCGTGAATCGCTCAATGCCTTGTTCGAGCAGGCGGTCACGCGTGCGGCGCAAATATCGAATGGTGATTTCATCCACCGGGAACCAGCCCACGATCGGGCCCCATTCGGTGCTCATGTTGGAGATGGACAAACGTGCATCCATGGGGAGGCTGGCTACACCTGGGCCAGAAAATTCCACCGCCGCATTAAGGGCCTCGTCGTGGTTGTACAAGCCGCAGAGAGTGATGATGACGTCCTTGCCGCTCACGCCTTCGGACAGTTTGCCTTCGAACACGACTTGAATCGTCCGCGGAATTTGCCACCAGAACTCTCCTGTGGCCCAGACTGCAGCAGCGTCGGTGCGCACAATCGGCGTGCCCACGCCACCCAGGGCGCCATACATATTCGAGTGGGAGTCCGAGGCCACTACGAAGGAACCAGGCGCGACATATCCCCGCTCGATCATGAGTTGATGGCCAATCCCGAAACCGGCAGGGTAGAAATCGATCCCGTGCTCCCTGGCGAATGCTTCGATCGAACGATACTTCTTCAGGTTCGCTTCGTCATGATTCTGTATGTCATGGTCGAGGGCGAAGACAAGTTGTTTCGGGTCGTAGATTTGCTTTGCGCCGATCGACTTGAATTTGCTCATCACCGCCGACGTGTTGTCATGGGTCATGACGTGGGAGGGCCGAATGGAGACGAAGTCTCCCGCGCGCAACGGGCGGTTCGGGCCATCAGTGAGATGGGCCTGCGCAATCTTCTCGACAATCGTTTGCGGCATGAAATCTCCTTCGCATCAGCACGATCACGACGGCTTATGGTGATAGACGAGCACCGACCTGCGGTTCTTTGAATTCTTGCTTCGCGAGCGCGCCTTGCCGTCCATCTTTCCGGGTTTCGCTTTGCGAATATCAGACTCCATGAGCGCCATGAGGTCGCTGACCGAGCCGACGCGCTCGAGGCTCCAGACTGTTTCTTTCACTTTGTTCTGGGTTGGTTTCGAGAGCACGCCAGCTGCGAGCGATGCGAATTTTTCTTCGATCTCCTGATCCGTGAGTGGGTTCCGCGGATCGCCTTTGGGAAAGTCGAGTTGCTTTTCGAGCGCTCGTCCGTCTCTGGTCTGGATTTGCACGATGACCCTCTGTAAGGCCGGAAATACTTTCTCGATCTCGGGATCCGCCATAACTTCGACTTTGTTCAATTGCTCCCGAATCTTCGGGTCCATGATCTTTTCCATCGTGAACTGCACAGGAGTAACCTGGCGGTCGACCAACGCCGCGGCGATGACATAGGGAAGGGAATGATCCGCCGTCTCTTTCGTGTGCGGATCGTACTTGCTGGGATCGGCCAGAATGTCTGCGGCGCGGGCAAGCGAGCGGATCTGGATCTTCTCTACATCGTCGGGCCGCAGGTCGTTGTCCTTGACGAGATCGAGCACGGCCGAGATCGGAGTGTGCGTCAGGGCCTCGGTCGGGAAGGCTTTCATGCCGCACTGCGTGATCCGCCAGGATTCCCCCAGACCGTCAGTCAGCAGATCGAGCTTCCAATCCGGCTTGAAGACGTGTGCCAGCCCTTCCTTGCCGTCGATCACATGCTCCGGCCCGGAATATCCCTTCTTCGCCAGCAGTGCTGCGAAAACCCCGCTCTGCGTCGCCATGGGATCTACCGTGTTCTTCATCATGGTGAGCTTGCCGGCGGTCACTGCACCGAGCGTGCAATGCCGGCTGGCGGAAATGCCAATCGCATGCTGAATCTGTTCCCACGAAAGGTGCAGAGCGCGTCCGGCAACGATCGGTGAGACGAACGCTGTGAGCGTGGCGTGATGCCATCCGCGCTCGCGAATTCCGGGGAAGGCCGCTTCGCACAGGCGCATTTCGAACTCATGGCCTAGCACCAGACCGACAATCAATTCCTTCCCGTTCCCGCTGGCACGCTCGCAGCACGCAATCGCCGCCGGAAAAATGTCAGAAGGATGCGATGGGTCCTGTCTCCAGTAAATGTCGTTGTAATCCATACAGCGGATCATCAACGCATTGGCAAGAGATGCCGAGACTGGATCGATCCGCCGGCCGGTCCCGATTACGGTTGCATGTCCGATGGCTGCGATCTCGTCTAGAACCTCTAGCGCGATCTTCACATCGTGCTGTTGATATCCACCAATCGCGCACCCGAGGGAGTCAAGGAGGAAGCGCTTCGCCTGGTGCACAGCATCGTCAGAGACGTCTTTGTATTGCAGCCTCGCTGCCCAGCGGGACATCTTCGCTGTTATGGTCTCCTTCGGGACAAAGTTTGCATTTGTGTGGGGCACAGCTCGCCTCCTTCCTGTGGTTTCGCCTTGATGTTCTTCGGGTTCTTGAACGGCAGGAACGCCATGAAGTCGGCGTGATGCACGATAAAGGCTTCTGTGGTTCGTTTGACCAAGTCGCCTTCCGCGGCATGGGCCGCAATGATGTGGCAGACCGTATCTGGAACTCCGCATTCGAGCGCCAGTGCAACTCCCGTGAACGGATGTCGCAGAGCTTCTCCGCGTTCACTCTGACGGCTTTTGCCATCCGGCCCCAGTTCGTATTCCAGAAGCTTGCCGACGTCGACCAGGATCGCGCCTGCGATCACGGCGTCAAGGTCCACCGGCAGAGCACGGCCCATGAACGACTGCATGGCCGTCGCACTGTCGCGGGCGATGTGGACCACGCAGCGCTTGTGCTCCATAAAAGTGATCGGGCAGTTGGGGACGAGAAGCGTGAAGGGTATTTGGTTCAGGTCGTCAGGCTTCAGGGGGCTGCGCCCTAGAGCTTTGATCCAAGTTTGTGTAACTTGCTCGCGTAATTGGGGATCTTGAATCCAGTCGATCTCCGGCCAAAGGCGCTTGACGGTGTCTCGCATACCGGTGTCCGATGGGAACCATTGAGGCTAACTGGCTGGCTGGACCAAGGCCGCGACTGGAATCACAGTGGCTTGTGATTCGACTACATGAGAAGGTTGCAGCGGTGGGTGATCTGGATTATGGAAGTGTTGGCCAGAAGGAAAGCGACCTATCGAGTCTGCAAAAGCACAGTGATGTCCTTATCGAATACCGCAGCATCAGTGGCGCCTATGTGCTTGGCGTAAATGCGTCCCTCGCGGTCGATCAGGAAAGCAATCGGCAGGCCGAGGACTCCTCCGTAGGCTCCGCCGACATCCGCAGTTCCCATGACGACGGGGTAGTTCATATGGAACTGCTGATAGAAAGTGCGGACTGGATCGGTGCTGTCATCCATCGAGATGCCGATGATTTGCAGACCCTCGCCCCCGTACTTCTGCTGCAAATCGACGAAGTGCGGCGTCTCTTCGCGGCAGGGGACGCACCAGGTGGCCCAGAAATCCAGCAGGACGACCTTGCCCCGATAGGAAGATAACCGGAGCTGTCCGCCATCGATCAAAGGCAGGTCGAAATCGGGTGCCGGCCCATGCCGCTTTGCGACCGCCGAGTCAGGTCGTGACCCCTGCGAGTGCTTGTATGAATAAATCCCCACGCCCACCGCGACGGCCGCGATGAGGACTATAACGGCTGACTTTATTCCTGGTTGCAGAAGCTAATCTCCCTTCGCTGTTGGATAGCCCTTATCCACCCAATTGGTTCCAAAATTGTCAGCGATGTAAAGTACTTTCACGTTGGTGAAACCCATGTTGTGCAAGGCATCGTCTGCGGGTTTGACGTTCGGGCAGTGATTCCAGGGACAGCATCCGCAGTAGAGAATGATGAATTTGTTGCGGGGTAAGCTCTCCACGCGCTTACGGAGTTGCTGCAGGCCCGCTTCGTTTGCTCCGGGACCGACGTACTCGGATCCCGAAATATGGGCCTGCAAAAACAACATGTGAGAACCGACCTGCAGCATCAGCGGTTTCTCTTTGCCGGACTGCCGCATCTTTGCGAGATCCTCCGGACTGATCAGCCGACCGGGCGCAATGGGACTCCACTGCGCGATCGCCTGAGTGGACATCAGACAAACGGTGAACAGGAACAAGAGTGTGAAGCGCTTAGCAGTTTTCATAAGTATGAATCCAAGTGAACCTCAAAGCATACACACGGTCTCGTCGCGCTACTGCCCAGACAATTCCTTCAGCCGCGCAGCTACGATTTCAGGTGTGATATCGCGTTGCGCATTCCCCAACATCTCAAATCCAACCATGAATTTCCGTATCGTCGCCGAGCGCAGCAGAGGTGGATAGAAATGCGCATGAAAATGCCATTCGGCATGCTCGTTGCCATCGCTGGGGCTTTGATGAAATCCCATCGAATACGGGAAGGGAACTCCAAACACTTTGTCGTAGGTTGAGGTGACGCGATGGAGCATGTGGCTGAGAAGACGCGCGTCCTCCGGCGTGAAGTCGTTCATGCTTCCCATGTGGCGGCGGCTGCACAGTAAAATCTCGAATGGCCAAACCGCCCAGAAGGGCACCAAGGCGGCGAATGCGTCATTCTCAAAGAGCAGGCGTTCGCCCTGGCGCTGTTCGACTGCAACGTAGTCGCAGAGCAGACAGCGCTGCTTTGCGCGCCAGTAAGAGCTTTGCGCCACAAGTTCCTTCCGCGGTTCGACCGGAATCGAAGATGTCGCCCACATCTGGCAGTGCGGATGGGGATTGCTCGCTCCCATCATGGCGCCGCGGTTTTCAAAGATCTGCACGTGGTGAATGGTCTCCCGGCCGCCCAACTCGCGGAACTGCTCCATCCAAGTGTGGACCACGGGTTCGATCTGCTCCGGCGTCATAGTCGCCAACGTAAGATCGTGTCGCGGAGAAAAACAGATTACTCGGCAGATGCCCGGCTCGCCTTGCGCCACCAGCAACCCGAGTCCTTCCACATCGAGGCGTTCGCGCTCCGTTCCAGGTTTTAGAGCCGCGAAGTCATTGTCGAAAACAAAGGTCGATTCGTATCGTGGATTCCGAACGCCGCCCACACGTGCGTTCCCCGGACACAGGTAGCAACTGGGGTCGTACGCCGGCTCGGTCCCGGTCTGAAGCTTGGCGACTTCTCCTTGCCAGGGACGAGTTGCGCGATGGGGTGAAACCAGCACCCACTCGTTGGTAAGCGGGTTGAGTCTGCGATGCGGATCTTCAGTCAGCTTCAAGCTTTCGGCCTCGCTGCATTTTACGACGGCGCAGCCGAGTTGCGTGCCCCGAAGTGGGTACCTAGAGTGTTTGGATGACAGGACGCGTTCTGCACACGGGACGAGCTTGTACTATCCCGTGCTGAAAAAACAATAGCTAAAAGCTACCTTCTTGCGAGGTCAGGGCCGTACAGAGTTGCCCATCATCAGGGCAAAGAGCAGAGGAAGGTAAATCACGGTCGCTTGCAGCACGTGACGCGCGCGCATTTTCGACCGTGCCGTTGCCAAGGGAAGGTTGAGAAAGGCAAGGCGAATCCCAAAATAAAGCATGGCAAATCCGAGAACAATCGCTCCAACCAGATAAATCTTTCCCGCCATCCCCATGTAACTGGGCAGGAGACTGACCGGGATGAGAATAACCGAGTATGCGAGGATGCGGCGGGCGGTAGAGCGTCCGTCTTCTTCTACGACCGGCAGCATCTTGATTCCACCCTTTTCATAATCTTCGCGATACAGCCATGCGATCGAGAAAAAGTGAGGGAATTGCCACACGAAAAGGATGGCAAACAGCACCAGAGTTCCCCATTCCAACTGCCCACGAGCGGCGGTCCAGCCAAGAACACCCGGCATAGCTCCCGGAAAAGCACCCACGAAAGTACAAATCGGAGAAACACGCTTCAACGGAGTGTAGGCCACAAGATAGACCACTGATGTCAGGAAGGTGAGCAGTCCGGTTAAAGGATTGGTGAAAATCGCCAGATAAAAAGATCCACCGACCGACATCAGCAAGCCGACGATCATCGCATGCGCAAGACTCATGCGACCGGCGGGAATCGGGCGAAGAGCGGTGCGCCGCATGTGCCCGTCGACATCGTGTTCCATCACTTCGTTCAGCGCGGCCGTGCCGCTGGAGACGAGCCCAATTCCAATCAGAGCGTTCAATAGCCCAAAGCTAAACCACGATTCTCCGGCCTTGTGCGCCCCGAAGAAATAGCCGCACCATGCGGTCATCACAATCAAACTGGTGACCCGCAGCTTGGTCAATTCAGCGTAGTCGCGAAAAAGGGAAGTTGCCCGTGTGCGGAAACCGGTGAGAGGCAGGATCATCGTGCTCATGAGTTAGGCCGTGTTCTCAGGAAAACTGGGTTACCAATCAAGCCCCCCGGACCCCATCCGGAACGGCTCAAGGAAAGCATAGGTACTCTGATCAGTTTCGAAAGTCAAGTAGAAATGAAATGCGCGACCAATTTCAGCCTATCACATTCAACATGAACGATGCTGCGAACTGTTACCAGCTTCCGGACGAACCTGCGGAGTCAAAAGTCTCCGGCGGATCGAAAAAGCATTTATGCCAAAGGGCCGAATCGGTGAGCGTACCGGCTCTCCACTGTTGAAGGGTCGGAGTGGTAGCGGCGATCATGCCGCCATCAGCGGAATCGAAAACTACAACGACTCCAGCGAGTTCAGACTTCTTCTCCGCGATTTCGGTGTAACTTTTCTCCAGGAGAAACTTGGTGTACTCCAATCTCTCCTTGGAGCCAGCATTTTGTTCCGCTTCGTCGATCTTCTGGACGGAGATGATTTTCACGTTCTTGCCGCGAAGGGGTTCCCAATCTCCCGGGAAGGGCGCGGTCT
Organism: uncultured Acidobacteriota bacterium; assembly: GCA_963836945.1. Taxonomy (GTDB): domain Bacteria; phylum Acidobacteriota; class Terriglobia; order Terriglobales; family Acidobacteriaceae; genus Sulfotelmatobacter. The sequence continues at coordinate 1,221,096 of CAWILL010000003.1, read as the reverse complement.
CCTCGCGAACCACATGAAACAAGTCAGCCGCAGCATTGGACGCGCCTGAAGAGGACGTCGGGTTATCCGCAATGCCTTCCGGCATCTCCACACTGTTGCGCCAGATCCATCCTCGCGACAGGCCCGAGATGCGTACGTGAACCCAATCGGTGTTGAAATCGAGCAACTCGAATTCGTCGTGCAGGCTCGCAAGAAACTGGGGTTTGGCGGTCAGGCTAGGAGTGGAAACGATCGGAGTGCCTGATTTCTTGACCGCCACCAAATTCTTCGGATGAGCCGTGTTCTTCAGAATCTCCTCAAGGTTGTTAGCTTCGGCCTGTAACGAACCGTCTGGTTTCGGGGATGGCTCCGCAGACTTGTCCGGGGCAGAAGCCGAGGCTGCCCACTCCTTCACCGATGAAGAGATCGTGCTGTTTGTCTCCGGGAATTTCCGCGCAGGTTCCGGAGCGGACGGTCGCTCGTCCTTGAGACCCTCCGGTGAGGACTTCACCGCAGCGCTGCCCGTCACTGCTCTCTCAGAAGGAGTCGCGGCAAGTTGCTCAGCGAGTTGATCCATCAGATCCGACTCCAGCCGCCCGTTGGAAGTGAGCAACTGATATCCGGAGTGCGATGATGATGGATCCGAGTACCATGCGGTTACTTTGGCCTTGATCCTTACCAGGGAACCGCCGGAAGGATTCGAAACAACTTCGGCACTCGCCTGATAGTAGCCCCGTTGGTAACGATCCAAGGGATGGTCTGCGGCGTTAGCGAATCCCTCGAGGGCCGGCAGGTGTCCGGCCATGTTGGCCTGCATGGTCTTGAGGGCTTTCTCGATCGCAGCCTTGGATTGCGGGAACGTTCTTTCGGATGAATTTGACTGCGTCCACCCCATGACAGTGGAAAGAATCACCATCCATCCGCCAAGCACGAGTACGTAATCGCGAGCGTCCCAGCGTAGCTTCATGGCAACATCTCCAACTCGTCGTGCTGCACCCATCCATGTTGCCCGTCGCGAGTTTCCACACCGAACCAGTAGGGCGTCGCGATCACGATTAGAACTTCTGCGCCGCTCGGCAGAGCCTGCAGCGTGCTCGCGGAATGAAAGGGCGCGGACTTTAGGGGTGCTCCAGGAGCCTTCACGATTCTCTCGACCTGTTGCTTAAGGGTGTGCACGCGTTGTTCGAGACTCACCGGGGGAGTTGGTTCAACGGAGGTTGGATCAACGATCTGCGGTGGAGTCGACGGTGGTTCGCTGACTTTGGGGCTGGGCGGGGGCTGGATCGAGGGGTCGCCGGTTTCGTCTTTGAATGCAACTTGCTGTTTCCTCGAAGAGGATTCTTGCTTTGTTTTCTCCGCCTCAGCAGCCTCGGTCTTCATCAACTCGATGGAATCAAGATGGTCATGGATGTCTTTGTACTCCGCACCCTCGACAGAACCATTCGATGCATGTGCCACGTGGCGGAAATCTTCGACGAAGATCGCGTCAATGCGTAGCACTGTATGCTTTTCGTCCTGAGCCTGCACCACGTACCGGACGGCCAGGGTTCCAACATCGCCGCTGTTCTTGAAGTTCCGGGGGTCTAGCGCATTACGCCGAACCTTGTAAAAGGCTTTTCCAGGCTCGGTCCAGGCTGGGAACACGCGGGTGGAAGTAGCCACCTCTGCACCCGAGACAAATTCGTCCTTGTTGTACTCTTTGGTGCCCCGAATGATTCCGCTTTGTACAATTTCCTGAACAACCTGCGTTACCTCAGCTTCAGGAAACGGGAGATTCACGATAAATCCCATCCCATATTGAGTGGCGTCTTTTTCACGCGCCGCCAGACTAGTCGGCCACCCGGAAAAACCGGCTGCCAGCCCGACTGCTAAGATGGCAAATAGAGGGCGCCCGAAGCGGCGAAGGCAGCCTCGAGGCCCTCCCGATGAGATGGCTTGAGCAAGAAATCCTGACTTTTCCACAGGCCTCATCACGTTCGACAAAGAGTCTCAATTCTACCCATTGGTGTCAACTCCGGCGCTCCGTGCGGATTTTGCTTGCCAAAGCGAAACTCGATCGATCCCTACGCTGTAAAAAAACTGTAAAAAAACTCGGTTCCACCCCTTGCAAGTTGCTTTACCTGCGTAGTAGGATTCCGCCCCGGTACGGTGGTAGGACCTGAACCGAAAAATCGGTTTAGACTCTGCCTCCAACGCGGCCCGTCCTGGAAGGGGTTCCAAAGCCGGGTTTGCTGCGGTTTTTTCGCCTTCGCATTTGTGGGAATGCAGTTTGTCAAATAACACAATTGTCTGAGGAGTGCGGCATGCATATGGGTATGCAGTCGAACCACAGGGGAGTGCCGGTTAGTGTGAAGTATTTCTTTACGGCCATTCTAGTGATCGCCTTCGTGGTCCTAAGCGGCAGCCAGTCGGCGAATGCCCTTCCGGCTTTCGCCCGCAAGTATGGGCTTCGTTGTTCCGCCTGCCACGAATCCTGGCCCATGCTCAATTACTTCGGCCAGAAATTCAAGGACAATGGCTACCAGTTGATGAATGACAAGGATGCCCCGATCTGGCAGAACCCGGGGTACTGGCCGGTGACGATGCGCATGACGCCGATGTGGCACCGCGTCAGCACCGGTAAGGTCGCTGTGGATCAGGGCAATGGGATTACGCGCGTCACTTCTTCCGGATTTGACTTGAGCGGGCTGGACTTTCATACCGGCGGCACTTTGGAAAAGAACTTCTCGTTCTACCTCCTGCCGTCTTCCGACAGCTCGGCCTCATTTCACTTCGAGACTGTGATGGCGCGGCTCGACAACGTATTCGGCAGCCCCTGGATCAACGTCAAGCTGGGTAAGTTCGAACTCGACAACTTGCTTTCGGAAAAGCGGATTCTGACCCTGACCGGCAACGGCGGAATCTACCAGCTCTACCACTTCATCCCTGTGGGCGACGGCAATATCTTCGGCCAGATTGGCGACAATCAGCTCGGGGTAGAGCTGATGGGACATTCCTATAACGACCGCACCCGCTATTCTGCGTCTCTGCTGAGTTCGTCTGACGGTACCCCCGGACTGGTGTATGGCGCGAACTCCTACACAGGATTCTTCACCGTGAGCCAGGCTTTTGATGCCGGAAAAATGGGAGTGGATCGCATCGGAGCCTACGCCATGATCGGACAGGCTCCCACAACCTGGCTGACCAGCGGCGGGCCCAATGGTCCGGTGCCGGGGTCCGGGGTGGGGAACAAATCCTTCCATCGCGAAGGCATCGTCGGACAGTTCTATTTCGGACAGCGTTTTGACCTGCAGGTGGTTACCCAACATGGTTGGGACAACGCATGGTTTGGTCAGGGGTACGGCGATCTCATCGACCAACTCAACGGTCAGAACAATTCTCCAGGAATGGCTCTGCCCACCGGGGCGCAAGCGCCCACGTGGAACGGAGTTCTCATCGAACCTCACTACATTTACAGTCCACAACTGATCTTTATAGGACGCTACGAAACCATCCAGATGTCGCGGCAGGCGAACGGTGCAGCGTGCACGGCGTGCGCGGGGACCGGAGGACCCTCTGCTTCCAACCTGGGCAATATCTCGACCTACACGGTGGGTTATCGCTACAACCCGTTTATGACGAGCCGTGCCGGATTCGCGTGGCACAACGAGTACAACTGGCTTCATCAGGACGGAACGGCGCCCAACGGTACGGGCATCAACACCAGCGAGCTGATGTTCGGCTTTGATTTCGACTTCTAGGGAATGGAACCGCGGATAATCCGTTCGCGCGAATCGTTTTGAGGACGAAAAATTATGACTCCCGTCAAGCGAGTGCATTACCTGAGTGCGGTGATCGGTTTCATTCTCGCCGCCGGCCTCACTGTAGTTAGGGCGCAAGACGCCCCCGACGTTGGCCCTCATCCTCCCGCGCCGGCGAAACACCTGGAGAGCCACATCGGCAACATTACCGGCCATTCGCAGGATGCCAAGAGCGACTACCGGCGCTATTGCGCGGGCTGTCATGGCGACCTGGGAGACGGCGCTGGCGAGAACGCGCAATGGTTGGACCCGAAGCCCCGCGATTTCACCATCGCAACCTTCAAATGCCGCTCGACTCCCACCGGCACTTTGCCCACCGACCAGGATTTGTACAACACCATCGGTCGCGGACTGACCAACTCCAATATGCCGATTTGGAATACGTTCACCAAGCAGCAGCGTGCTGACCTGGTGGCGTTTATCAAGACGTTCTCGCCACGATGGGACAAGGAAAAGGCCGGCGAGCCCATCAAGGTTCCCGCCGAACCCCCGGTCACCATTGAGAGCATCGCTCACGGGAAGGCCTTGTTCACCAAGCTGGAATGTTGGAAGTGCCACGGTCCGCAAGGCAAGGGCGACGGTCCGTCCGCGCCAACGCTTACCGACAGCAAAGATCAACCAATTCGGCCCTATGATTTCTCTGCTGGCAAGGACGATTCCCGATTCAAATGCGGTTCCACGAATCAGGATATCTTCAAGATCTTCATGACCGGCGTCGATGGCACCCCGATGCCCTCGTTCGCGGACACCATTCAGCCCAATGACGCGTGGGATTTGGTACATTTCCTGCGGACGCTGCAAATCCACCGTCACGGCAAGGAAAACGACGTGCTGAAAGCGGCAGGCGGAACGATTCCCGCCTACGTGGAGAAGCCTTCGGAAGCGCCGGCCACTCCGCCGCCGAGCGGAGCTGCAGGCGGCGGCAAGTAGAAACCACTTCGCAAGTTTGAGCCCGAGGAGGCAGCAAATGCGTACGAGTAACCCCTGCATTGCCGTGGCCACAGTGGTGCTGTGCCCGGCATTAATGTTTGCCGGCACGATCAGCGGCAAAGTCACTTACACCGGTACGCCAGTCAAGCAGAAACCCATCAGCATGGCCAAGGAGCCGAGCTGCGAGAAGCAGCATCCGACTCCGGTCAACACGGAAACAATAGTGACTGGCGCTAACAATACCCTCGAAAACGTTGTCGTCTATATCTCGGCCGGCGGGGACGATGCCAACGCTCCCGCCCAGGCGGTCACCTTCACGCAGAAGGGCTGCCAGTACATTCCGCACGTCATCGCGCTGCACACTGGGCAAGAGTTGCACGTGGTGAATGGCGATCAAACTTCTCACAATATCCACCCCATGGCGAAGGTAAACCCGGAGTGGAACAAATCGCAGCCACCGGGCGCGCCGCCCATCGTGCAAAAGTTCGACAATCCCGAATTCATTTCTGTGAAGTGCCAGATTCATCCCTGGATGCACGGATGGTTCGCCGTACTCAAGACGAATCATTACTCGATTACCGGCGACGGCGGGGCATTTACTCTGCCGAACTTGCCGCCGGGAAAGTACACGATCACCGCCTGGCATGAGGACTACGGAACTCAGACTCAGGACGTGACCATTAGCGGCAACGAAACCAAGTCTGCCGACTTCAGTTTCAAAGCGAAAGCGTACTAAAGAGCGAATCTCGCGGGCTGTCCATCCCCGTATGCTGCGGGGGACGGGCAGTCTCCGCGCTGACAGCCCCAATTGACGGGCGAGCGAGGGAACATGGGCGGCAAAATATTTGCGGTGCTGATCGTGATCATTGCATTGTCCTCGGCAGTTCCCATTATTAGCCACACGTTTCTGGGCGCGAGCGTAACCCCGCCCGAAGATATCTCGACGCACGGCAAGGCGATCGACGATCAGTTATCCGTCACGATGGCCGAGGCCGGCATTTCATTCCTTGCCGCGCAGTTGGTGCTGGGATTGTTCGTGTGGCAGTTCGCCAACCGCAAGGTAGGCGCTACCAAGAACTTCCCGGGCGGCGCGACCGCCATGGTGATCGTCGCTGTTTTGTTCGTTGGCGCGGAAGTCCTTGCTCTCGGCATGGTGGGATCGAAGGCTTGGGGAATGGTGTACTTCAAACCCGCTGCCTCCGACGCCTTGCCAGTGCAGGCTCAGGCCGGACAGTTTGCCTTCTACTTTCGTTATCCCGGTCCAGACGGCAAATTCGGGCAGATCCATCCTGACAAGATTGACGAAGGCAATTCAAACTTCTTCGGCCTGGATCCGGAAAACGATATTCCGGCCCGCGATGACATCACATCCGGCGAACTCGTTGTTCCTGTCGGCAAAGAAATCAATCTGATGATGCACGCCAAGGACGTCGGACATTCGTTCTATGTGCGCGAATTGCGCATCCAGCAGGACTTCGTGCCGGGACTCGATCTCGCCGTGCATTTCACAGCGACCAAAGTCGGCAAGTACGAGATTGTTTGTACACAGCTTTGCGGCCTCGGCCACTACAACATGAAGTCCTATTTGAATGTGATGTCGCAGGAAGATTTCGATAAGTGGTTGAAGTCGCAGTCCAACTAGTTTCCGTCGTCCTCAGAGCAACATCGGGACGCGAGTGCCACTCCATCGCGAGGTAAAGGCCATGTCGGATACGTCGGTACACGCAGCGGTTCACGGAGCACCCACAAGCTTCATCCGCAAGTATGTCTTCAGCCTTGACCACAAGATCATTGGCCTGCAGTATTACGCGCTCGCTCTCGCCGCTGTGGTCACCGGCATGGTGTTGTCGTGGATCATGCGCATCCATCTGGTCTGGCCGAATGCGCCGATTCCCGGCCTGGGTGCGCTTGCGAAAGTAGGAGCGCCGGGTGGCGTTGTCACGCCCGAGTACTATCTGCAGCTGATGACCATGCACGGCACACTGATGGTGTTCTTTGTGCTCACCAATGCGCCGTTCGCAGCCTTCGGGAATTACTTTTTACCGATCCAGATCGGCGCCGAAGATATGGCCTTCCCCCGCTTCAACATGATGTCGTTCTGGACAACGTTCGTGGCTTTTTGCATTTTGATTTCCGCATTCTTCGTGGGCGACGGCCCGCCGCTCTCAGGCTGGACAGGTTACGCGCCTCTGAGCGCGGTGGGCAAGGATGCGGGTCCCGGACAGGCAATCGGCCAGAGTCTCTGGGGAATCTCGATCTTCGTCTTCTGTATTGCTTCCTTGCTGGGATCTCTGAACTTCATTGCGACGACGCTGGACCTCCGTACCAAGGGCATGACTCTCTCTCGCATGCCGATCGTCACGTGGGCGTGGTTCATCACGTCCTGTATCGCGCTCCTTGCCTTCGCCGTTCTGATGCCCGCTTGCTTGCTGTTGATCCTGGATCGTGTTGCGGGCACAAGCTTCTTCATTCCGGCGGGCCTCAATGTCGCCGATCATATTCAGCCGCACCAGGGCGGTTCTCCGCTGCTATGGCAGCACCTGTTCTGGTTCTTCGGACATCCCGAGGTGTACATCGCAATCCTGCCCGCGATCGGGATCGTCAGCCACATCCTCATCTGCAACATGCGCAAGAACATGTTGAGCCACAAAGTCCTCATCTACTGCATGATGGCCATCGGTTTCCTTAGCTATATGGTCTGGGGACATCACATGTTCCTCAGCGGCATGAATCCGTTCTCGGCGCTGGTGTTTTCCTTCCCCACGCTGATGATCACAATTCCTGCCACGATCATGACGCTGATCTGGCTGGGCAGCCTCTATGGATCGAACCTCCGCATCAACAGCGCCTCGCTCTTCTGCCTGGGATTCATTTCCATGTTCGTCAGCGGCGGGGTCAGCGGATTCTTTCTGGCTCAGCCCTCGATCGATATCTATCTCCACGCCACCTATTTTGTGGTGGGTCACTTCCACATGGTGATGGGTGTGGCAGCCATCATGGGAGTCTTTGCCGGAACCTACTTCTGGTTCCCCAAGATGACGGGTCGCATGATGAATGAGACGTTAGGCCGCTGGCACTTCTTCCTTACTCTCATCGGCACCTATGCCATCTTCATGCCATTCCACTATCTAGGGCTGGCAGGAAACGTGCGGCGCTATTCGGCCTTCCAGGACGACTTCCTGTTGCCCCTGATCCCTGTGCACAAGTTCATCACGTATGCGGCATTGTTCACCGGAGCGGCGCAGTTGATCTTCATCGCCAATCTGGTTTACAGCCGCTTCAAAGGTCCGCAGGCTTCGCCGAATCCGTGGGAGTGTACCTCGCTCGAATGGTCGACGCCGTCGTCTCCGCCGCCGTTCGACAACTTCGGCGGACAGCATCCTGTTGTTCACCACGATCCTTACCAATACGGGGTGAAGAGCTCCACCGGGGACTACATAATGCAGACTTCCCCGGAACCAGGAGCGGCATCGTAACCCAGAAGGAATGGAGTAGTTATGGCAACGATACTGCAACCGCCACAAACCGGAGTCGAGCAAGAACCCCCGCGACAAACCACGGGGGGCGCCGGCGGAGGGTTTCGCAACCTGGCGCCCGAGGGCGGTAGCTTACTCCTTGTAAAAGATCGGTCCGGTGAACCAACTCGGACCGGCATATGGGTCGGACTGGCCGCGATTGCCATGTCTTTCGCCGCCCTGACCAGCGCTCTTTACGTTCGTGAAGGCAGTGGCTACACCGACTGGACGCACATCAGCCTTCCCCCGATCCTATGGTTCAACACCCTAGCTCTTGTCCTAAGCAGCATCACGCTGGAACGGGCGCGTCGTCGTGTGGCAGCCTTCATGCGTGGGGAGCAGAGCAACCGCTCCGTACCCATGCTGTGGCTGAACCTAACCATGGTGCTGGGCTTGGTCTTTGTCGTGGGCCAGTACTTTGCATGGCTGAAGCTAAGGTCTGAAGGCCTGTATCTCCCGACAAATCCCAACAGCTCCTTTTTTTATGTTCTGACTGGAGTGCACGTAGTGCACGTGCTGGGCGGGCTGGGAGGTCTGAGCCGGGTGATGCTGAAGTTTCGCAGCGCAATCAATCCCTTGCGCCGCAGCACCTTGGATGCCACCTCTTATTACTGGCATTTTATGGGGCTGCTGTGGATCTACCTGCTGTTCATTTTGTGGTTGAAACTCTAGGTCAATTCAACGGAGGCACCATGAGTCAGGCCGATCTCGCGATGGAGCCCGTATCACCCCGCAGTGCCGGAGCGCATGGCGCAGGCGTGATGGAAGAGAGTCCTTTTGCCATTCCATCCAGCAAGCTGGTGATGTGGCTGTTCATTATTTCTGACGCCTGCACCTTCGGCGCAATGCTGTTCGCTTATGGCTACATCCGGAACTCGGCGGCTGACTGGCCGCAGGTCTTTGAATCAGCGAGCATCTGGAACTCCCTGCTGATGACCTTCATCCTGGTAAGCAGCAGCCTGACAGTACTGTTCGCGGTGAAGGCGGCGCAGTCCGAGGATCGCGCACGAGCGTTCCGCTGGACCATGATCACCGCCGCCGGAGGCATTCTCTTTACCTTGCTGCACATCCGGGAATGGCTCAGGATGATCGGCCAGGGTGCACGCCTGTTCCAGAACCCTTGGGGATCGCCCATGTTCGGCGCGGCGTTCTTCTCCATCACCGGACTGCACATGGCCCACGTGGTCGGCGGCGTGATTGCCTTGATCGTGGTCGGGATGAGCTATCGGGCGGGACGCTACGCCGCCCGGCACATTGAGATCTGGGCGCTCTATTGGCATTTCGTCGATCTGGTTTGGATGTTCGTTGTGCCCTTGGTCTACTTGTTGAACATGAAGCGGTAAGTAACCAAAGTTAAAGGAGATCGGCCATGAGTCAAGCGTCGACATCGGGCAACATGACATCCACATACCTTGTTTATAGTGCAATTCTGGTGATTGCCGTAGTGCAGGTGATCGCGGCGATGGCGATGGGACCATCCCTGTGGCGCATGCTCTTGCTGGCGGCGATCCAGGCCTACCTCGCGGTGATGTTCTTCATGCATCTCCGCGACGAGAAACCAACGCTGCGGCTGGCACTGATTCCCGGCACATTGTTTGTTCTGGTCATGATGAATATGATCTGGGCCGATAGTTTCCGCTTGGCCGTGATGAAGCCGTTCGCGAAGTAAGGAGTCATTATGACGTACCGAGGGTTCAAACTCGTGCATAGCGCCAAAGCAGCAGTCGTGGGCGCTCTAGTCTTGGCATCGAACGCCGCCTATGCGCAAAGCTGTGCTCTTTGTTACACACAGGCTGCCGGCGCCGGACACCGTTTCATCCAGGGTCTACGAACAGGGATTCTGGTCCTGATCGTCCCTCCGATGTTTATGTCTGTCGGCATTACAGTGCTTGCCTACAGGAAGCGTAACCGGACCAACGACAAGAAGTCAGAAAACTCGGCGAACGAGTGGTAGTCCCAGCCCAAAACCCATGAACCACAAAGAACACGAAGGTCCACGAAGTAAGAACAATCCCAGGTTTTCCTTCGTGTACCTTCGTGCCCTTCGTGGTTAGCGCCTTTGATTTTGCTTCAGAACATCTCTGCGAATTACCCGCTCCCCGTGTCATAATTCCTCGCAATAATCTGGTGCACCGATGCGTCATCTCTTAATCACAGTTCTTTACGTTTCCACGGTACTGCGGCCGTGCTCGTTCGGGGCCACTCCCGCCGTTCCCAAGCCAATGCAGATTTATTTCATCGACGTCGAAGGTGGCCAGGCGACACTAGTGGTGAGCCCCTCGGGCCAATCGTTGCTGATTGACGCCGGCTGGCCGGGGAACGAAGGTCGCGACGCCGATCGCATTCTTGCCGCGGCGCACCAGGCCGGCCTGCAGCAGATCGACTATGTCCTGATCACGCACTATCACCGCGACCATGTCGGCGGGGTCCCCGGGTTGGTGGATGGGATCAAAGTCGGAACTTTCCTCGATCACGGGCCAAACCTGGAGGACTCGCAGGTAACGCGCACCGACTATAGCGCTTACGAGAAAGCCATTGCCGGCCACGCGCATGTTGTGGTCAAGCCCGGGTGGAAGCTTCCCATCAAAGGAATGGACGTTCGGGTCCTGACTGCCGCAGGCGAGCACATCACCGCCCCGTTGGCCGGTGCGGGAGAAGCAAATTCCTATTGCAAGTCAGAGCCATCGGCCTCGGAAGATGCCACTGAAAATGCCCGATCAGTGGGCGTTCTGGTCAAGTATGGCGAATTTCGCTTCGTCGACCTCGGCGACCTCACAAAGAAGAAGGAATTGGAACTGGCCTGCCCGAACAATCTTCTCGGCACGGTCGATCTTTTTCTCGTAACTCATCATGGCGCCGACCTTTCGAACCCGAAGGCGTTGGTCTGGGCACTGCATCCGCGCGTTGCCGTGATCGATAACGGTGCCCGCAAGGGATCCAGCCCCGCGGCATGGCAGATCGTTCACGATGCCCCCGGACTCGAAGATCTTTGGCAACTCCATTACGCAGCCGAGTCGGATCGCGATCACAACATGGATCCCGACCACATTGCCAACGTGAAAGAAAACTGCGAAGGGAAGTTCTTCAAGGTCACGGCCGAATCCGACGGTGCCTTTACGCTCACCAACGCGCGCACCGGAAACCAGAAGACGTACCCGAAGAAGTAGCCACGGCCATGATCGCAATCGTCATGGGAGTCGTGGGCGCAGGGAAGACGACTGTAGGAAAGCTACTGGCTTCGCAGCTTGGCTGGGAGTTTGCTGATGCGGACGACTTTCATCCCCAGTCCAACGTCGAGAAGATTCGTCACGGTATTGCTCTCACCGATGAAGATCGTGAGCCTTGGCTTGACCGTTTGCGGGAGGCGATCGTCCGCTGGATCGCTGAAGGGAAAAGCGTGATCCTGGCCTGTTCCGCGCTCAAGCGCTCCTATCGCGCGAAACTCTGCGTGGGCCCGCAAGTCCGGTTTGTCTACCTGAAGGGAAGCGCTGCCTTGATCGCCGATCGCTTGCGTTCCCGTCACGGACACTTCGCCGGGGAATCAATTCTCGCCAGCCAACTGGCAGATCTGGAAGAGCCAGAAAAATCGATCATCGTGGATATAAGTCACACGCCCGAGCAAATCGTGGATGAAATCAAGAGAGCGCTAGCGATGGAGTAGAATCCTTCCACTGTAGCACCGGCGTCCCGCCGACTGTCGCGCGGGCATCTTGCCCTCGCGTATGGGGCCGCGAAGGATGTTCGTACGGACTGCACACACTCTAGGTGATCGGGAACTGCATTTGGAAACCACCACCAACCGCCTCGAACCCGCCGTCATTTCCCGGTTGATGTGGCGGCTGATGCCGTTTCTGTTCCTTCTCTACATCATTGCCTACCTCGACCGCATTAACGTGAGCTTCGGCGTCCTCCAGATGCGCGATCAACTCGGCCTCAGCGATCGCGTCTATGGCCGAGCCGCAGGAATTTTCTTTGCCGGATACTTTCTCTTTCAGGTTCCAAGCAATCTGGTGCTGGAGAAATTTGGCGTCCGCCGGTGGATTTCTGCCCTGATGGTCACGTGGGGTGTGATCTCCTGCCTGATGATCTTCATCCGCGGCCCGATTAGCTTCTACACCATGCGCTTCCTGCTGGGCGCCGCCGAGGCCGGCTTCTTCCCCGGCATGATCCTTTATATGAAGCGCTGGTTCCCGGCAAGCGCACGGGCCCGCGCCGTGGCATGGTTCATGACGGCCAACCCGCTCGCTGGAGTCGTGGGAAGCCCGATCTCCGGTGCCCTGCTGGGGCTTCACAGCGGCGGACTGACGGGCTGGCAATGGATGTTCCTGATCGAGGGGCTGCCCGCCATCGTCTTCGGAGCAGCCGTGTTCTGGACGCTCGCCGACCATCCCCAAGAAGCAGACTGGCTAAAGGGGGAAGAGAAGGAGTGGCTGCTCGATAAGTTGGCGACCGAGCAGCGTTCGGAAGCAGCAGTCTCCCATGCGGACCTCTGGAAAGTTCTCGTCAGCCCGAGGATCTGGTTCTTGTCGATGGTCTACTTCGGGGTCTCCACCACGATGTACGGGGTCACTCTGTGGCTCCCCAGCGTGATCCGATCGTTCTCTGGGCTGAGCTATTTCTGGACCGGTGTCATCGCTGTGCTGCCGTTTCTAATCACGGTAGTGGTGATGGTTGTGGTAGGAATCCACTCCGACCAGGCGGCAGAGCGCCGTTGGCACACCGCAATTCCGGCGTTCACCGCAGCTGCCGGAATGGTCATCGCAGCCTATGGCAGCTCGACTCTCGTTGTCGTCACCGGGCTCGCCATGGGTATGGCTTTTGCAGAGGCGATGTGCGGTCCCTTCTGGGCGATGGCGACCTCGCGCATGGCCGGACTCTCGGCAGCCGCGGGGATCGCCGTCATCAACTCGCTGGCGAATTTAGGCGGCTACTTCGGCCCCGATATCATCGGTAAGTTTCGGGCCGCAAATGGCGGATTTACAGGAGGCCTGCTTGCAATTGCTGCGGTCCTGATCGTGAGTGGCGTTGTGGCCGTTCTGCTCGGAGCGCAACCGGACCGGTCATCTCGTCCGGCGAACTCGTAGCCGTTCCCAAAGGAACTTCGCCAATCCTCCAAATACCAGCACCGCGAATCCCCCTGCCATATGCATCAGGTAAAAGGCCGCAGTCTTGCGATCGCCAGTCACCACAAAATGCCAGCTGACAAGTACCCCTGGGACCATGATCGTGCAGCCTAAGACGAATAATCTGTTCGCCGCCAGAAGAACGCATACCGCACCGAGCGCGAAGCATCCGATCTCTGCCTTGAGATCAAATGAAGATCCCCCAGAGTGAGCCTCCATCCCAAAGATCTCTCCGAATAATATGGAGATGCCCGCAACAACCGTGAGTGTGAAGTCCCGGTAGTGCGCGAGAGTCTTCCCTTTGTATCCGAGGGCGTCTACAAATTGCTGGCGGATCGGTTTCATGCGTAGAGCGGTCCACGTGGACCTGATTCTCAATTCAATCGCGAGTCAGGTCCCTGGGAAAGTGATGACCTTGCGTCGATCCTGCCGGGTTAATGACTCAAACTTGCGTAGATTGTTTACAATAGGGGTTTCGTTCGAGCTCCGGGTATTCAGCCTTTTGAGGCAATAATAGAATTTTGGAACCGTCAAACCACAACTCCAGTACGGCCCCCACCGTCTACTGGCGGGTTGAGGGCAGCCTGCTGGACCTGACCGTCGTCAGGCCGCTGGCGTTCTTCACCTGGAATGCGCAGACCTTCGCCGAGCGCTTCCGGCGCCGTGGGCTCATCTTTTTAATGGCCGTACTGCGCCCATTTCTATATTCCACCAACCGCAAGTTCGCAACCCGGGTTGTCCACACCGTTCTCCGCGGCGTCACCCGCGACCGACTGGACCTTCTGGGAGAAGAGTATTTCGAGTACAAGCTGAAGCCTCGCCTGAAGCCAGAGGGAGTTCGGGCTGTTCAAGAGCTTGTCCACTCAGGCGCTGACGTAGTACTGGTGAGTCAGGCGCTCGACCACCTGATGCGCCCGCTGGCGCAGCATCTGGGCGTCAAGCACATTGTTGCGAACCGCCTGGAATTTCGCGACGGTACCGCAACCGGCAGGCTGCTCGATCCGGTGATTCGCCCCCGCGGCGCTTTCGCTCCTTTCCGCGAAAACATGCCTGACGGCCGCCGTGCTCCGAAAACTCTCGCCCGGCATCTCGACATCGCCCTGGAAGAATTGCGGGCCGCGGGTACTCCTGCACATCGCCAGAGCCCGCCCGCTGTGCGCCCGGTCGTTCACTTTGACGGACAGAAACAGCCTTCGGGATTTTCCGTGCGCCGCGCTTTTGCGGGCAAGCAGATCATGCTGATTGGCGTGACTGGATTCATCGGCAAGGTCTGGCTCGCCAACACGCTTCTGGAATTGCCGGAAGTAAAGCGCATCTGCTTGCTGATTCGCCGCCAAAAGTCGAATCCCGGGGAACGCCGCTTCGAGAAGATGGTCGAAGACTCGCCGGTATTCGATCCGCTCTTTGACCGCTACGGCGACCTCTTGCCCGAGTTCCTGCGCGATAAGGTTGAGGTGGTCGAAGGCGATGTGACCCAGTCCGGGCTCGGTCTGAGTCTTGATATAGCTCGCTCCTTGCAGAAGAATCTAGATCTGATCATCAACAGCTCAGGCCTCACCGATTTCAATCCCGACCTTCGCGACGCGCTCGCCACGAATACCGACGCAGCCCTCAATGTTCTCCAATTCGTCCGCGGCTCCGACCACGCGGGGCTGGTGCATCTTTCCACCTGTTACGTGGCTGGAGAGCAGGATGGCCGGGTTAGCGAAAAGCTGATTCCCAACTTCAATCCGCGCGGCCTTGCCGACTTCGATGCTGAACAGGAGTGGCACTCCTTGCACGAGGTGGTCCGCGAGGCCGAGCAGCGCGCCGAGAGCGAGGAAGTGACCTCTGGCTTGCGCATGCAGGCGCAGTCCAAGGAACATGCGGCGAAGAATCTGCAGGGCGCGGCCCTCGAGAACCAGATCCGCAA
Organism: uncultured Acidobacteriota bacterium; assembly: GCA_963836945.1. Taxonomy (GTDB): domain Bacteria; phylum Acidobacteriota; class Terriglobia; order Terriglobales; family Acidobacteriaceae; genus Sulfotelmatobacter. The sequence continues at coordinate 1,205,837 of CAWILL010000003.1, read as the reverse complement.
GGGCCGCGTGCGCTGGCTGAAGACCTATCTGACTGAGGCCGGTACCCGGCGCGCCAGAGAACTAGGCTGGCCCAATACCTATACGCTCTCGAAAAGTCTCGCGGAATCCCTGATTATCAAGCACGGAGCAGGTCTCCCGGTTGCGGTCGTGCGACCCGCCATTGTGGAAACTTCCGTCGCGAAACCGTTCGTGGGATGGAATGAAGGCATCAACACCTCGGCCTCGCTCTCTTACCTGTTGGGGACTTATTTCCGCCAGCTGCCCTCGAAGGAAAGCAAGCGTCTCGACATTATTCCAGTGGATGCGGTCTGTGCTGGAATGACCCTGATTGCCGCCGCGGTCATGGAGCGTCGTCATGAGCCGCTCTATCAGTTGGCCACTTCGGTCACGAACCCGTGCGATATGGGCCGCTCCATCGAGTTGACCTCGCTCGCCCATCGCAAGCACTACCGCGCGCAGGAAGGACTGGAATCGTGGCTGCGGCTGCGCTTCGATGCCATCTCCGTTTCCAAAGAGCGCTATAACCGGATGTCCGCCCCGGCCCAGAAGGCGATCGTGAAGTCGATTCAGCGCATCATGTCGCCGCTGCCGCTGAAACGTGCCCCCTTGGTGAAGACGGAACGAAATCTCGAGCGCGTCGAAAAGCTCATCGAACTGTTTGAGCCATTCATTCTGCTCAACGAACACGACTTCACCGCGGAGAATATCGAGAAGCTGTCGTATGCGCTCGTACTCGAAGAGCGCGACCAATTCGCTTACGACACGCGCTCGCTCGATTGGTGGGAGTACTGGATCAACATTCACATCCCGGCGTTACGACGCTGGACGTATCCTCTGATTGAGGGCCGGCCGCTGGAGCCGCGCCCTCCGCGCACCTTTCAGCTGGCGCCCGCAAACGAAGACACCATTCGAACTGGGACCAACGGAGCAACGTGGCGATATTCCTGACCGGATCGACCGGATACATCGGCGCACATGTCGCCGCCAATCTTCTACAGGGCTACGGCGCCTCGCTCAACGTGCTGGTACGCGCCCGCGATCCCCAGGAGGCCCAGTTGCGCCTCTGGCGCGCCCTGCAGTTGCATCTTACGTTCCCAGCCTTCTTCGAATACCTCCAGACAAAGATGCGAATCTTCTGTGGTGATCTGACTGCTACCGGTTTCGGCCTGGGTCGTGACGAGTACGATCGCCTGCTGCATACGACCGATTCGGTCATTCATTGTGCTGCGTCCCTGAACCGCAAATCGGAAAAGAGCTGTCTCAATGTAAACCTGCGCGGCACGCTGGAAGTGTTGACGCTCGCTCGTAATGCCGAGCACTATCACGGTCTCCGGCGCTTCAGCGAAGTCAGCACCGTGGCGGTCGCCGGGAAGCGCAGCAACGAAGTCGTCACTGAGGATAAGTCGATCGAGTGGGATCGTTCCGACTATGATCCCTACGCCCGCACCAAGAAATTCTGCGAACACATGGCTCACGTTCTGCTTCCGGATACGCCGAAGACGATCTTCCGACCCAGCATCGTTCTCGGCGACAGTCGCCATCCAGAGACCACTCAGTTTGACATGGTGAAGGCGTTTGTATTCCTGGCTGGATTGCCTGCGCTGCCGTTCCGCCCGAGTGACAAGATCGACATCGTCAACGTTGATTTTGTCGCCGACGCCATCGCCGCCCTGCACTTGAAAGATCAGCCGAAGTACGACACTTACCATTTGTCGTCCGGCACATCGTCGCAGACCTTCCGCGAACTGACCACTGCCCTTGCTGACGCGCAGCAGAAGCGCCGCCCTGTATTTCTCCCATTCACCGAGAAGCCTTTCGCGGGATCGGTCAATTTCCTTTCGAACCGGAAGGGCCCGATGGGGCACGGCGCGTCTCTGTTGAAAGTCTTCATGCCGTATCTCGTTTGGAATACGGTGTTCGACAACACGCGCGTGACGTTGGAGCTTGGCCGAAAACCTGTTCCGTTTTCGCAGTACAGCTTTCCTCTCCTGAAGTTCAGCCGCGAGAACAGTTTCGAGTATCAATATCAGCCTTGGCCTGCGACCCGAGGAGGTACCGCCGCATGATGGACTTCGTTCTGGAAGCATGGGTCAGTGCCAACATCGAGCGGGCCAAAGCACGCTGGATGCTGGGTGGCAACAAACCGTGGCAGCCCGGCGAGAAACTGAAACTCCTGTTTGCCGGATACAACGGCACCCGCAACACAGGTTCGGATGTGCGTGTGGAAGAGATGCTGCGCCAGATCCGCCACATCCTCGGCGCAGACCGCGTCGAGTTCAGCGTAATGAGCCAAAGCTTCGAGCGTTCCAAGGGATATTTCGACGGCACCAGACAAGTTCATCTGCCCGATATCTTTCCGCCGTTCTTGTCGGATGAAGTTCCCAGGCACCATGGCGTAGTCGCGTGCGAAGGGTCGATGTTCAAGAGCAAATTCGCCAATGCGTTGACCACGATGATGATTGGCTCTCTCGGGATCGCCGCCGTCGAGAACAAGCTTTCTGTCGGATATGGCGCCGAAGCCGGCCACATGGACCCACTAGTCGCGAAAATGTGCGCCCGCTACTGCAAGAATTCGCTGGTGATCACGCGAAACGAAGAATCACGCGGAATCCTGAGCGAACTCGGAGTCCCGACTCAACTGGGCACCGACACCGCCTGGACCTTCGAGCCAAAGCCACCGGGGTACGGCCAGAGCGTGTTACGCCAAGTTGGGTGGGACGGCAAGACGCCAGTGCTAGTCGTTTGCCCGATCAATCCGTTCGAGTGGCCTGTGAAAGCCTCGGTCGCGAAATATGCGCTGCGCAGTCTTACCGGAGCCTTTAAGGACAGTCATTATCGAACCGTGTACTTCCATAACTCAGGACCCGCCGCAGATCGTGCTTACCAGCACTATCTGACGTCGATTGCCAGTGCCGTCGACGCATTTCGCAAACAGCGCAACGTCTTCGTGATCCTCGTGGCAACCGAACGGCTCGACGCGCGTCCGGCAAATAAGATCTCGGAAAAACTGGAAGGAGTCCCGGTTCTGACCAGCGATCACTACAACATGTACGAATTGGTCAGTATTCTGTGCTCGTGTCACATGATGGCTTCTTCCCGCTATCACGGAATTGTGACGTCTATGCCCTCCCTCGTTCCATCGGCCGGAATCACCATGGACGAACGCATCCGCAACCTGATGCGCGAGCGCGGACATCAGGAACTGCTGATGACCGTGGACGATCCGGATCTCGGACCGAAGCTCTTGGCTGCGCTGAACGTTCTGGCTAGTGAAGGCGAGCGTATCTCGGATGGCATCGCACGCACTGTTGTGAAGAATCTGAAAGTCATGGCGCAGATGGGCGTTTTCTTCGAGGAGGAAGTGCAGCGGCGCTATCCCGAATTCCCGACACGCACGGGCGAGTGGAGTTGGGAGGATTACCTGCCGCCTATGAACGAATCGCTACGGCAGTTGCTATCAGCCTTTAGTTAGTCGTCCCGGTTCCAGAACTGATCATGCCCTTCGTTGGAGACATTTTTTCGCAACTCAAAGCTGCGCCCGATATCCGGGTCCTGCAAGAGATCCGCGACGGTCAGTTCAACGGTGTGACCGGGCCCGAGTTGCTGGAGTTGATCCGCAAAGCGAGGATGTTTCTCGCGTCGAAGGGCCTGAAGAAAGGTGACCGCTGCAGCATTCTGGCGCCTAACAGTATCCGCTGGATCGCGTTGGATCTGGCGGCAATGGCTGAGGGTCTGATCGTCGTTCCGCTGTATTTTCGTCAGTCTCCCGTTGAACTGGTCGCGATGATAAAAGACAGCACGCCCGCCCTGGTCTGCTGCGGCGACGTGACACTTCGCGACGGAATTTTGCAGGCATGGCCGCAGTCTCCCGCACTTTCGCTGATCGATGAAATCTTCCAAGGAGTGGAGGGAATTTCGCTGGATCGTCCTCAGGTGCGCGATGAAGACCCAGTGACGATCATTTACACGTCGGGCACGTCGGGAGAAGCGAAGGGCGTTGTCCTAACAGCGGCCAACGTCGGGTTCATGCTGGGTTGTACCTCGGCACGCCTTGACGATCTGATGGGCGGCCGCACCGGCCAGGACCGCATCTTCCACTACCTGCCGTTGAGTTTCTGCGCATCAAGGATTGCCGTTCTGACGTTCATGTTGCGTGGAAGCCTGGTCACGTTGAACACTGACTTGACGAAGATCGCGAGCGATATGCCGGCTGTAGCGCCGCATTATTTTCTCAACGTCCCGCAACTGCTCGAGCGCATGCGCCGCGGCGTCGATGAACAGATCGGGCAAAAGGGAGGACTCGCGCAAACCGCCTACTCGCGAGCCAAAGCTGCGTGGGGCCGCAACGGCAAGCAGCCTCAACCCGGCGATTCCTTTTGGTTCTGGTTAGCGAACCTGCTGGTCTTCCCCACGGTTCGCAAGAAAATGATGGGTGAACACTTGAAGGCTCTGATCTGTGGGTCCGCCCCGCTTACTCCCGAAACGCAGGACTACTTCAAAATGCTCGGCATTCCTGTGCTCCAGGTCTATGGGCTGACCGAAACCACCGGCATCTGCACCATGGATGATCCTAAGAATCCCGTGCCGGGCCGCGTAGGCCCCGCGATCCCGGGAATCGACATGCGGCTGGCCGACAACGACGAAATTATCGTGAAGGGCCCGAATGTATTCCCAGGCTATTGGAACCGCGCCCAGCAAACAGCCGAGGTACTCCGCGGCGGATGGTTTCACACCGGCGATCAAGGTGAGCAAGACGGGACGGGAACGTGGAGGATCGTCGGCCGCATTAAGAATCTGATCGTCCTCGGTTCCGGCCATAAGATCGCGCCAGAAACCATAGAGGATGATGTTGCGAAGCATTTGCCGGGCGCGCAGCAGATCGTCATCGTCGGAAACGGCCGTGGATATCTCTCCGCCATCGTGACCGGGAATGTAAACAGGGAAGAGGTGCAAGCCGCCCTCGATGCCGTCAATGCGGACCTCCCGCACTATAAACAGATACGCGCATTCGTCACGCGAACGGAGCCATTTTCCATCGAAAACGGAATGTTGACCGCAAATGGCAAACTCAAGCGGGATCTGATATCTGCGCAAATGAAGAATGAAATCGACGACATGTACCAAACGGTGAAAACCGCATGAGCGCAGGTCTCGGTCGCGAAGGCAAAGCGATGTCGGTCGAGTACAAGGACGGTCTGATCGAACTCGCCCTGCACCGCAATCCTTGCAACGAAATCGGCTCCCAGTCGCTCGAAGAGCTTGAATCGTTTTCCAAAAACCTGCAGGGTCTGAAGCAACCGGCGCACGCCCTTATCATCTACAGCGATCTGAAATGCGGATTCTGTGCCGGTGCCGACCTGCGCGAACTGTACGAACGCTCGCAAGCGATGGCGAAAGATGAAGCCGCCAAAGGTGTCCGCGACTTTCTGGAACGAATTCATCGCGCACTCAACGTAATCGATGCGGCTCCCATGACTACGATCGCGGCCGTCCATGGCGTAACGTTTGGTGGAGGTTTCGAACTGGCTCTGGCTTGCGATCTCATCATCGCCGACAAAACGGCCCGCTTTGCCTTTCCGGAACTGCGGCTAGGCCTGATTCCCGGATTCGGTGGAATCCCTCGTCTGAAGCGCGATATCGGCAATGCTGTTGTGCGTGATCTGCTGCTGACCGGGCGCAGCTTCAACACGACGAAAGCGCAACAGATCGGGCTCGTGAGCCAGGTGGTCGCTGAGGGCGAGGCCTTGCGTGCCGCTCGTGCCACGGCCGCACAGTTGGCGAAATTCGACCATCAGACGGCCGTGACCGCGAAGCAGTTCATCAAGCCGATTCCTCATGAGGAATTGAAGCGCGAGATTGACATCTTCTGTGACCTGTTCTCGCGCCCTGCGGTGCAGGACGCCCTGAAGAAGTTCGTGGAAAGCACGGACGCCCAACCCTATTTGCCTTAAGCCAAACTGAATTAGAATGACTGTTTATGCCAACCGCTGAAAAGACGCTAGACGAGATATTGACTCTCGCGGCGGCCCACTTCAAAGTGCCGCGCGAGAAACTCGCCCCTGACGACGATTTCTTCAAGACGCTCGGCATCGACAGCCTGCAGGCGCTTGACTTGCTCACGAAATTAGAGAACCACTTTCGTGTGGAGTTACCGGATTACGAACTGCAAGGCGTAACCGATTTCCGCACCTTGGCAGGCAAGATCCAGATTCGCCTGTAGAACTCAATCGTAGTTTGCAGCTTGTTGATCGGTAGGGAACACCGCCGCAAAGCCTGTCTGCGGATGGTTCGATTGGCAATCTACAATCTACAGTCAGCAACTTCGTAATGCTCGATCTCCGTCAATACACATGCCTCGGCGCGGCTCTTCGTGACGCTCTCGACCGCTTCTCCAAGGAAGTGTGTCTCGTCGAAGCCGAGCGCGACCGCGAAAAACTTCGCCTCACCTATTCCGATTTCAAAGAAGTTGCTCTGCCGCTTGCCCGGGCTCTTGAGGACGCTGATTTCGATGCCAACGACCGCGCCGCCATCGTTATGACGAACCAGTCGAAATGGCTGATTTCTGCGTACGCCATTTTCTTCTGCGGCGGCGTTTTGGTCCCTCTCGATTACAAGCTCACAGCCGCCGAACACCTGCAACTACTGGCTCACTCGAAAGCCAAGGTCCTCGTCGTCGAATACCATCTCTGGCGGGCGATCATGGCCGATCCCGGGTTTCAGAACATCGGCACTAAAATTGTTCTCGTCACAGAAGCCCCGCTGGGTACAGATCTTGCCGGCGCGTTTCGCTGGGAGGATTTCAAACGTAAGGGCGCACCCGATTTCGTCATGCGTCAGAAGGACGATGTGGCCTGCATCGTTTACTCTTCAGGTACAGGCGGTCGTCCCAAGGGTTGTGTCCTGACGCACGAGAACTATCTGGAGCAGTGCCGCTCGCTCACCGCTTGGTACCCCTTTTGGCCGGGCGTTCGCTATTTGAGCATTCTTCCCACGAATCACGCCATCGATTTCATGGTGGGTTTCATTGGTCCGTTCATCTGCGGAGCGTGCGTTGTGCATCTGCGCACGTTGCGTCCGGAGTTCGTGCGCGATGCCTTTGTCCGTTATCGCATTACGTACGTGGCATTGGTCCCAATGATTGTGAAGAATCTGGAGCGCGGCCTGCGTGCCAAGTTCGACGAGCTCCCCTCATGGAAGCGGGCGCTGCTGAATTCGATGATCGCTGTCAATCGGACACTGACTCGTCGACGCCCCAATGTCAAGCTCAGCCGGATTCTGCTGGGCAACATTCACCGTGGATTCGGCGGAGAGTTGCTGGCCTTAATCACGGGCGGAGCCTTCATGGAGCCGTCCACCATGCAGTTTTTCTACGATCTCGGCGTTCCTGTCATCAATGGCTATGGGCTCACCGAAGCAGGAACTTCGCTGACGCTCAATGACCTGAAGCCATTTCGGGCTGATACCGTGGGTAAGGCGTTGCCGGGAGTCGAGTTGCGAATCTTGAATCCCGACGCCGAGGGAATCGGTGAAGTTGCGGCCCGCAGCAAGACAGTGATGTCGCATTATCTCGACGATCCCGAACTGACGCTGGAAACGATCGTCGATGGCTGGCTCCTGACGGGCGACTTGGGCCGGTTCGAGGGCCACGGACATCTGCAACTCTTCGGGCGCAAGAAGAACATGATCGTTACCGAAGGCGGAAAGAACATCTATCCCGAAGACATAGAAACCGTGTTCGATGGTCTGTCGGTGAAGGAATATACGGTTTTTGCCGCGAACTATATCTGGCCAAAAAAAGAGCTGGGCAAGGAATCGCTGATACTCATACTGCGCCTGGAGCAGAACCAAAGATTCGATAGCGGTTTGCAGGAAGATATAGAAACCCGCAACCGCAAACTGTCCGACTTCAAGCGAGTAAGCGGCTATCTGGTCTGGGAAAAAGACTTCCCCCGCACCGCGTCAATGAAGATCAAGAGGCAGGTTTTGGCTGAAGACATCGGCAAAGCAGTAGAGAGAAGCGCAGTGAAGCAGTTGTAGCGCCGGCGTCCCGCCGGCTGTCGGTGCGGCATCTTGCCGCACCACCGCCGGAAAGATCACGGTGCCTTTGTTCTAAACTGGGTTCAACAACTTGGGGCAAACCTATCTAGCGATTGTGAATCCTGCCGCGGGAGGTGGCCGCGGCGCCAAACTCCTCGGCCCAGCGCTCAAACGCCTCCGCGATGCCGGCATCGAAGTGAGGGTCGCCACCACCCGCGCGCCCGGGCAAGCCTCCGACATTGCTCGAGATGCCTATGGACGCGGGACACGGCATTTCATCGCCTTCGGCGGGGACGGCACGTCTTACGAGATAGTCAACGGTCTGTTTCCGCAAGCCATCGGCAATGAGCCGCCAACCTTAGGTTTCTTGCCGCTCGGCACAGGTAATTCCTTCTTGCGTGACTTCACCGACCGCGGCCTTGATGCCGCAACCGAGTGGCTTCTTGCTGGGGAGCGCCGCCCCGTGGACGTTATGCGCATGCGGCATCGGGGCGGTGAACTCTATTACATCAATTTGCTCAGTATGGGGTTTTCCGCCGACGTAGCAGCTCTTCGCGCGCGCCGCTTCAGCGGTTGGGGCGAGCTCGGATATTTCATCTCCATCTTCCTGACGTTGGCCCGATTCAACCGGCGTCCCTTTCCGACCAAAGTCGAAGGACAAGAACAGTTCGATGACCGCCGTTGCCTTTTCGTCACATTCAACAACAGTAAGTTCACCGGCGGCACCATGATGATTGCTCCGAAGGCAAAGGTAGACGATGGCCTGGTGGAATACGTCCGGTGGGGACCGATCGGGAGGATTGGCTTAATCCGCAATCTTCCGGGGTTGTACGACGGCACACATATCCAGCATCCTCTGGCCGAGTGCAAGTCAGTTCAACGCGTCGAATTCAAGCTGGATGCTCCCGTCGATGTCATGGTCGATGGCGAGGTGTTATCCCTGCAATGCGAGGAATTGAGTGTGCTTCCCGGCGCGCTGAACGTGGTCGCCCGCCTGCCGTGATATAAGGGAAAGTCATGTCCGAAGAGAGACGAAAGCGGCAACAGGCAGGCGAGAAAGACAGCAGCAAGACGAAGAAGGTGATCCTCTACGTCGTCGTTGCGGCCCTCTTCGTCGGAGCGTATCTTGCGGGCCGCTATTTCAAGAATCATAAGTACGATTCCTTCGCGAGGTGCCTTGCCACCAAGAATGCCAGGATGTATGGCCTCTACTGGTGCCCGCACTGCGCCGACCAGAAACGCGAGTTCGGTTCCTCATTTCGTTACGTTCCTTACATCGAGTGTGCCAGCGAAAACGATCCGCATGAGTTGACGCCAGCCTGCAAGGCCGCCGGTGTGAAGTTGTTCCCCAGTTGGCAGTTTGGCGCAGATCCCCCGAAAGAAGGCGTGCTCACGTTGCAGGAGCTTAGTCAGAAGACCGGGTGCAGCCTGCCGTGATCGAGGTGGCGGCACGCAAGCGATGGTGGTTCGTCGTCATCGCAATCCTGTCATGCGCCGGAGTTGTCCTCTCCGCGGTTTCTCTTCAGCGCCACTATGCAAAATCAGCCACCGAGTTCTGCGATTTTAGCCAGAAGTTTAATTGCGACATCGTGAACCGCAGTGAATATTCCGAGGTACAAGGGATTCCTGTAGCCGCAATAGGCTTACTCGGATACGCAACGCTATTCTTCTTGTCCACGTTCTGGAACTCCCGTGCAACGACGCCAAATCGGCTGCTGGCTGCCTCCATTGCGGGATTATGTTTTGCTTTGTACCTGACCTACGTCGAGGCCTACGAACTAAAGACCTGGTGCATCTTATGCATGGCCTCGCAGGTGATGATCTTTCTGATCACGGTTTTTGCCGTCATCGTGAAGCTTCGAAGCGCGAGGGCATGAAGCGGCTTGCCGTTGTATTCTAAGAAAGCGCCTTTTCCTGGATGGCAGAAACCCAGAAAACTGAAATCAGCGGTTCCGGTGCCGTTCCCGGCGTCATTCGCGTGGAGGCGGCGACGGGTGATCTGCGCTTGCACGAGTTCCGCAGCCGGTTCTTCCGCAATACAAGGTTCCTGCGCGTCTGGCTTCCTCCCGGATACGACGACAACGAGAATTCTGCAAGGCGTTATCCCGTGCTGTACCTCAATGACGGACAGAATCTTTTTGAGCCTTCCACTTCCTTTACCGGCGTGGAGTGGCAGGTCGACGAAACCGCAGACCGCTTGATTCGCGAGGAGCAGGTTCCGCCCATGATCATCGTCGGCATCGATAACGCCGGCAAAGAGCGCTTCCGCGAGTACATGCCACATCGCTCGATGAGTCCGATGATGCTTCGCGTGCAAGGCAATCGCTACCCCAACTTGCTGATGAAAGAAGTCATGCCGTTTGTTGTGCGAAACTATCGAGTCGCCTCCGGACCGGAGAACACCGGCCTCGGCGGATCGTCTCTGGGCGCCTTAATCTCCCTCTATACCGTGGCTGTGCATCCAGGCTGGTTTGGCAGGCTGCTTATCGAGAGTCCCTCTCTGTGGGCATCGAATCGCCAGATGATCAAAGACAGTCGCACCATCAAGCAATGGCCTGAGCGCATCTTTCTGGCGACAGGAACCGCGGAAGCGGGACGCGAAGATCGGGATCGAAGCGTGGTCGACGACGTCCGCGAACTCGCCGCCATTTTCCGTCGCGCAGGCCTGGACGATCGCCGGCTCCGACTGATGATCGACGAGGGCGCCACTCACCACGAATCAGCATGGGCACGGCGTTTCCCGGATGCGCTGACATTCCTATTCGGCAAGAGATGATAGCGGTGGCTCGCCCTTAACTCGCAGTTCCCACCTGCTCGGCGCAGTTCAGATGTGCCCGATCCTGTTTGTCGATCGTTCTCCAAATGAAGTAGAGCAAAGCGACCATCGCGATGACGGACAACTGAATATGAGTCCAGCGCGTGCAAGGCCCAAGCAGCGGCAATACGCAGACCAGGTAAATGAGAGTTCCAGTTCCTTGCGGCGCTGAGGGGTGAGAGATTAACCAGTCAGTCAGCAAAAGAATCGCTGGCGCCAGAATCACCAGATCGTAAACCGTAAGGTGCGGCGAAACCAGGACCGTTGCCAGCAGCAACGCCGAGTACTTCGGCGACAACGATTCCTGGCATTTCCAGATGGCAATCGTCCCAGCGAGAACGACGATCGCGCTCACGACGTAAAGACCCAAAGCGGCTCCACTCCACGGCACAAGCATCGAGCAGAATGTCCGCAAGCAATGAGTCTGATACGGTCTCGGTTCAAACGACGGCAGCAGGGCCGGCACAGCCCGCAACGTTCCCAGCCAGGAACGAAATGGCTCGACGCCATAATAAGCAATTCCGGCCGCAATTTGTGCCGCCGCCGAAAGTGCAGATCCTACCAGAATTCTCCATCTTCCCGTCAAAATGAATACGATAGCCGCCGCCAGCGCTAATTGGGGTTTGAAAATAAGGCATCCAAGGGCGAGCCCTGCGGCGAACTCCCGCTGATCCCGAAGTAGTAGGAAGCCAGCAGTGAAGCAGGCAAGCGCAAGTGCGCTGGTCTGACCCCACGCAATCAAATGAAAGAGGGCAGGAAAGCCGATTGCAACGAGAGCGACCGTTCCGCCGAAGTCACGCAGGTTCGGACATACTCGCCAAATTGCATAGCAGCAAGCCCCATAGATCACCGCCGTGCACAGCCACCACAATGCGAGCGCCCCGCCGTAAGAGAGATGCGCGAGCGGTGCAAACACCAGCGAAACCTGCGGAGGATACAGCGGAAGATAGCGGATGCCCCGCGCGTCGGGCACGCGTTGCGCTGCCACAGCCGCTTGAGTATCCATGTTGTATAACTCGCTGCCTTGGTGCGTAATGGCCAGGGATCCTAGAGTGTAGAAATGCAGAAAATCCGTGCCCTTCAGGTTCCCGTTCCGGTCGCGGAGAGTGGGAGTCGCAATTGCCCAGATGTAAAACGCCCAGATGGTCAGCGCGAGCAGCAGTCCGTGTGCGCGCAAACGCCTCGGCGTCAGCCAGCGATCCCAATTCATGATTGCCGCTTCATCATACCGCCAGGCATTTCCGACATGGAGTGTAGCGATTCATGCGCTTCTCGCTGCGAACGTTTGTACATCAGCCACAAGACGAGGAAAGGTGTGAGAGGCAGCAATGCCGAAGGCAGTAGGGGAATGCGCCGCAAGGAATCCAACTGTGGCGGATCCGCCAGCAGCGCCACCCATGCCACGAACGGCCAAGACAAGAATAGAGCGAACCCTGTGCGGTCCCACCGCGGCAACAGTCTCCAGTCGCGGATGAGCATCAAGAGGGGCAAGAGCAGCAGCACCTGATTGTAAGGAGTCAGTAACGGAAAGATTAATGTTGCGGTGACAAAAAACAGGCTGAGTACTTGCGTTGACTCCGCCGACTCTGCTGCGGCCCGCCGCCTGTTCCAAGCATAGATGAGCAGAGCGATCACCGCTATGACGGAAACAATCCCGCCGATCCAGTCGCCGAGGATTACTCGGACAACCGATTTGGTGCCCAGCGGAAAGTAATGACGATAGGCCTCTGCCCCCTCGAGGAAGTAGCGCACCCAGCGCGGAACCAGAATCGCCCCCGCACCGGCTAACAGTCCTAGCGTCAGAGCAAATCCTCCAGCTAGCGGCCACCGCTTTTTCCAGTTGCCCAGGCTCCATACGAGGAACCAGACTAGACAAAGCGCGAGCAACTGCGGCTTGATGGTTGCTACAGCCAGCAAAACGCCCGCTGCAAACAGCCGATTGCGTGTGACACACCATGTTGCGAGCGTCAAAAGAAACGCTGCCAACAGTCCGAGCTGACGCAGTCGCAGTCCCTGCGCAATCTGCGGACTGCTCAGGACAAACAGTACGAGTGTGACTATCACCCACGGTGGTGGCCGCCATCGCAACACCGCGAGCCACAACCAAACGCTGATCGCAATCAGTGTGCCAAATATCGCCGGTGCCCAAGCCTGCAATTTAGCGAAGTCAGCGTGAATCGTGGGCGCGAGCAGGAATACGACGTACACCGGATACGCGAACCGCTGCTCATCGATGATTTCAGACTGAGGCTTGTCATAGCTCTGCTCGATCGCCTGGCCATAGAATCCCATCTGAATCTCATGGCTGACTTCGGCTCCGTAGGGATTCAGGCCATGCAACAGGAGTTCGCGCGTACCCACCCAGCGCGGATAAAGGTCGCCCATTGCTTCCTTCACCGGGCCACGCTCCACATCGATGTAGTGTTCCCATGGCAACAGGATCCGGTGTAGGTAAGTCCAACTGATCGCACAAGCAACCACTCCGGCCAACACCCACGCCCAAGCTTTCATCGTTCAAATCCCGCCAATTCAGGCTCAAACAAAAATAGGCCTCCACCCGCCGAACGCGGGGGAGGCCCGATAACGAAACTTACTTGCTGGCCACCTTTGCACCGATCTCTTCAAACAGGCCGTCTGCGATCTCAATCATCTCGTCATCCACAACGCGATTCTTCGAGATTGCCTCTTTGAGGGTGATCGAGACAATCTTGTTCGACCGCAGCGCCGCCATGCAGCCAAACTCGCCGCGATGCACCATATCGATCGCGCCCAAGCCGTAGCGCGTCGCCAGGACGCGGTCAAAGGCCGTGGGAGAACCGCCGCGCTGAATGTGTCCTAACACCACAGCTCGGGTCTCGAATTTGGTACGGTTCTCAATTTCCCGCGCAAGAATGTTGGCGATGCCGCCCAGCTTAGCGTGTCCGAACTCGTCTTTGCCCATGTCTTGAACCACGGGAGCACCGGCGCCAGTAGCGAACTTCGCGCCCTCGGCGACGACCACGATCGAGAAGTACCGTCCGCGTTCGTGCCGCTGCCGAATTGACTCAGCGACTTTGTCGACATCAAACGGCCGCTCAGGAATAAGAATTACGTCCGCGCCTCCGGCGATTCCGCTGTACAGCGCGATCCATCCCGCGTCGCGTCCCATGACTTCCACTACCATCACGCGGTTATGCGCCTCGGCAGTGGTGTGAACCCGGTCAATGGCCTCGCACACGATGTTGCACGCCGTGTCGAACCCGAAGGTATAATCCGTTCCGCCCAGGTCGTTGTCGATGGTCTTCGGCACTCCGACGACGTGGACGCCTTTTTCATGCAGCTTTTGCGCAACGGAGAGCGTGTCGTCCCCGCCGATGGCAACCAGTGCGTCAATCTTATGGGCAGCGATGGTCGCCATGCAGCGGTCAAAGCCATCGGGACGCTTGGAAGGATTGGTCCGCGACGTCCGTAGAATCGTGCCTCCGCGTGGCAAAATGCCGCTCACCGCATCGAGATCGAGCGCCATGCTCTGGTTCTCGATCAATCCCCGCCAGCCCTCCATGAATCCCACAAATTCATCGTCGTAATGGAAGATCCCTTTGCGAACCACCGCCCGGATGACCGCATTTAATCCAGGGCAATCCCCCCCGCCTGTTAGTATGCCAATCTTCATCGTATGCTCCTCGTTGGTATGAGTTCAGGGTGAGTCCGTTGAATGCACCCCGAGCGCAGGGGCGAGACGAAATGGCCCGACGCGGGATCGCAGTCTTTCGGAACTGATAGAGTAACACCAAACGAACCGCTCTCAAACCGAAGAAGACACCGAAGAAAATCGATCAGGCACGTCCTCTGACCTCCTCGCCGACATTGCCCGTTGCGCTCGGCTCGCAGATTCGACACAATGCTCGACGGTATGAATAGGCCTCTTTCGATTCTCGTGTGGGGCGCCGTGTCGTTGGTTGCCGCCGGAGCGACTGCTGTTGTGGCAGTGCACCGCTCTGAGCCGATCAACGCCCTCTGGCTGGTCGCCGCTGCCACCTGCTGTTATGCGTTGGGATATCGCTTCTACAGCAAGTTCATCGCCGCCAAGATTCTCGCCGTCGACGCCCTCCGCGCCACACCCGCGGAACGACTGGAGAATGGCCGCGACTTCCTCGTCACTAACAAATGGGTCGTCTTCGGGCACCACTTTGCTGCCATCGCAGGTCCTGGCCCGCTTGTGGGTCCCGTGCTGGCAGCCCAGTTCGGATATCTTCCCGGGACGCTCTGGGTGCTGGCCGGAGCCGTCTTCGCCGGGTGCGTCCAGGATTTTGTGATTCTCTTGTTCTCCGTCCGCCGGGATGGCAAATCGCTCACCGAGATGGCCAAAGAAGAAACCGGGGCCCTAGGAGGCATCATTGCCTACGCTGCTGTGATCGCCATCCTGATCATTCTTCTCGCCGTCGTCGCTCTGGTCGTGGTGAATGCCCTGAAAGATAGTCCCTGGGGAACTTTCACCATCGCGATGACCATTCCCATCGCACTGCTGATGGGAATCTACTTGCGCCGCATCCGTCCAGGCAAGGTGCTCGAGGTCTCGGTCCTCGGATTTATCCTGGTACTTCTCGCTATTTGGGGAGGACAATCGATCTCGCTTCATCCGGGCCCCGCCCGCGTATTTACGCTGAGTGCCCCGACTCTCGCCATCTCGATCATCATCTACGCATTCGCCGCGTCGGTCGTGCCCGTGTGGCTGTTGCTTGCTCCCCGTGATTACCTGAGCACGTTCGTGAAGCTTGGCACCATCGGCCTCCTCGGTATCGGCATCGTCGCGATTCATCCCACGCTCCACATGCCGGCCTTCACACGCTTCGTGGATGGTACGGGTCCCGTTTTCGCGGGCAAGATCTTTCCCTTTGCCTTCATCACCATCGCCTGCGGAGCCATCAGCGGATTCCATTCTTTGATTTCCAGCGGAACGACTCCCAAGCTTATCGCTCGCGAAACCGAGACCCGTATGGTGGGCTATGGAGCCATGCTGGCCGAGTCCGCCGTGGCCGTAATGGCCATCATTGCTGCCTGCGTGCTCCAGCCCGGAGTATATTTCGCGATTAATAGTCCAGCGGGAATTGTGGGCCAAACCGCAGTCGCTGCCACGACGACCATCAGCAACTGGGGATTCCCCGTCACCGCCGCCGACATGCAGGCCCTTGCTCACGCAGTCGGAGAGCAAACACTCTTCAATCGCACCGGCGGCGCCCCCGCATTCGCCGTGGGCATGGCGCACATCTTCTCCCAGACTTTGGGTGGCGGGACCGTAATGGCTCTCTGGTATCACTTCGCTGTGATGTTCGAAGCACTGTTCATCCTGACGATCCTCGATGCCGGTACCCGAGTCGCCCGCTTCATGATCCAGGACGCGCTCGGCCACATCTACAAACCGCTGGGCCGCACCAGTTGGTACCCCTCAATTATTTTTACGAGCGCGCTGATCGTCGCTGCGTGGGGATTCTTTCTTTGGCAAGGTGTGAAAGACCCGCTAGGCGGGATCAACTCGCTGTGGCCGCTATTCGGAATCGCGAATCAATTGCTCGCGACAGTCGCCCTATGTGTGGCCACAACCATCATCATCAAAATGCATCGTGCAAAATACGCCACGGTCACCCTTGTTCCGCTCGTCTGGCTCGTGGCCACCACGTTCACGGCATCCTGGCACAAGATTTTTGATCTGAATCCCCGTATCGGGTTTCTTGCGCAAGCGGGATTCCTCGCCTCTGCGCCGGCAACGAGCGCCACCGCGCGCCTGATTTTCAACAACCGTCTCGACGCCGCGGTGACGGGACTGCTCCTGGTGATGGTGACGCTCGTGCTGATCGAATCCGCCCGCCAGTGGGTCGGGGTTATCAGCGGACGCAAGGAAGCCCGGGTCAAAGAGACTCCGTTTGTAATGACCCGCTTAACGGAGGAAAGGGCATGATGACGATGAGAAGCGTTGTGCGAATCCTGATCTCGGCCCTGCGCGAGATCTTTGGCGAAGCCGCGTATACTCGCTTTCTCGATCGCAAGCAGATCGCTTCTTCCCCTGCAGCCTATGCTGCGTTCTGCCGCGAGCAGGAAAGCAAGGGACCCAAACCCCGGTGCTGTTAAGGACTCTGACTTATGAAAAGCAACCGTTCGCTCATAGAATGTGGGGACAGCCGCCCTCGGCTGTCCCGGCGCTTCAGCTCCGCGTCAGTAACCGTGCTTCTCCTGGCGTCTACCTTGCTGGCCCAAACCGAAACTAAGCAAACCATGCGCCCCGTCATTCGCGGACGCCATGCCGCCGTTGCCTCCATGAAAGCCGAAGCCACGGAAGCCGCGCGCCGGATTCTTGATGCCGGAGGAAATGCCTTCGACGCGGCCGTCGCTGGCCAGGCCGCGTTGGGTGTGACCGACTTTTCTCTCAACGGTGTCGGCAGTGACGCGGTCTTGCTCGTGTACGATTCTCGCGAGAAGAAGGTTTATTCCGTCAACGCCGAGCCCCGCGCACCCAAGCTTGCGACGATTGAGTGGTATGAGAAAAACAACGCAGGCAAAATCCCCGAGAGCGACGGACTTCTCTCCGGGGGCATCCCCGGCGTGGTCGACGCCTGGTACATCCTGCTCGATCGCTGGGGCACGATGAACTTCGAGCAGGTGCTGCAGCCCGCCATTGACTTGGCCGAGAACGGATTCCCTCTGAGCGAGCGCGGCGCCTCTTACATCGCCGAGTCCAAGAAAATTCTGAAGTACCCCACGACGGTCAAAATCTATTTGCCCAACGGCCGCGCCCCAAAGGCCGGAGAGATTCTCAAAAACCCTGATCTCGCGCGCACTTTGAAGAAACTGGTCGAAGCCGAAAAAGCTAGCTCATCCAAAGGGCGCCATGACGCTCTCCAAGCCGCCCGTGATCGGTTCTACAAAGGCGACATCGCCCACGACTTAGCGACTTTCTCCGAAGCCAACGGCGGCCTCTTCCGCTATGAAGATTTCGCAGCGTATACCGCCAAGGTCGAAACCCCGGTCTCAACCAACTATCACGGATACCAGGTCTACAAAAATCCCTCTGCGAGCCAGGGACCAACCGAACTGATCGCCCTCAATATTCTCGAGGGCTACGATCTGAAAGCTCTGGGCCACAACAGCCCTGAATTCCTCCACACCAGCGTCGAGGCCGTAAAGCTCGCCATGGGAGATCGCGAGAAATATCTTGGTGATATGGATTTCATCAAGATCCCCTACGACGGCCTGCTCTCGAAGGATTACGCCCGCGAACGCCGCAAGCTGATCGATCCCGCCAAGGCCTCGCTGCAATTGCGTCCGGGCAGTCCCGCGGTCAGTACAGCCGCTTTCGGTCGTCCGGTGCATGAAGTGCTCGATGGCAGCGCCAGTCATAACGGCGACACCAGCTACATCGCTGTCGTCGACAAAGAGCACAACATGGTCAGCTTCGAGCCTAGCCTGCACGAACTGTTCGGCACCGGCGTAGTCATGGGCGATACCGGCATCCTCTTTAACTGCCGCGGCGACTATTACTCGCTGGTCCGCGGCGAAGCCAATGCCCTTGAGCCCGGCAAGCGCCCCCGTAGCACTCTTCAGAGCACCCTGGTCATAAGAGATGGTCAGCCCTACGCGATCCTCGGCAGCCCCGGCGGCGACGATCAGGTCATGCGCACCATGCAGACGTTGATCAACATGGTTGACTTCGGCATGAACATCCAGCAGGCCATCGAAGCCCCGCGCTGGTCCTCGCGCAGCTTCCCAGCATCGCCGTTCCCGCACACGATGTATCCCGGCGACATGTCGGTAGAGTCGCGCATCCCGGAAGCGACCCGTCAAGCTCTCATCGAAAAAGGCCACAAACTCCGCGTCGCACCGCCGTGGTCGCTAGGGTCAAACGGTGGAATTGTGGTCGACGCCGCGACGGGTGTGCTCAGCGCCGGTGCCGACCCGCGCGTGGATGCTTACGCGTGGGCGTGGTGAGCAAATCAGTACAACCCGATGCAGCGCTGTCAGCGCCGAGCTTCCTTCGTGTACTTTCGTGCCCTTCATGGTTCGTGATTTGTCCCCACCTCTCTAGGACGCCCGCCCTGTCCGAGGTAAAGAGGTAAACTGGAGACTCCCATGAGAGCCTTAGGTATCGACTGCGGCGGCGAGTACACGGGCTATGGTGTAGTCGAGATCCATTCCACTGGAAAGCTCTCCTGCTTGACCCACGGCGCCATCAAGCTCTCGCCCCGGGAAAAGTTGCCCACCCGCCTCTCTCGGATCTACATGCATCTCGGAGCCATCATCTCCGAGCATCAGCCCGATGAAGTCGCCATCGAAGACGTTTTTTATGCGCTCAATGTGAAGTCAGCATTGAAGCTGGGGCAGGTGAGGGGCGTAGCCATGTTAGCCGCTGCATCCGCCGGACTGGAAGTCTCCGAATACTCGCCTCTAACAATCAAGTCCTCTGTAGTCGGCTACGGACGCGCCGAAAAGCAGCAAGTCCAGCACATGGTAACGCGTCTGCTCGAACTCGCAGAGCCCCCGGAACCACTCGACGCCTCTGACGCCCTGGCCATTGCCATCTGTCATCTGCACACGATCGCAACGCTCCACCGGCAGCGAGCGGTCGCCCGCTAGGTTGGAACAAGTGCACAGGTACCCAAGGTTTTCTTCCGTGGACCTTCGCCTGCCCTGAGCCGAAGTCGAAGGGTGTCCTTAGTGGTTAGCGCTTTTTGCTGACGCTACCAACCGGCGGCCACTCGGATTATTTGGCATAATCTCTAGGTCTAGCCCATGACCGTCAGGGATCTTCGCAACGTAATTACCGCGCGACACCGCTGGCCGCTGCTCGGCGCATTTCTTCTGCTCTCTGTGGTTCCCAGTATTGCGACCGACCCAGCCAGCATCACTTTTTCTCTAGATTTCCCCAACTCCAGTCCGGAGCACTATTCGATCGTTGTTCAGTCGGATGGCCACGCGCACTACGAATCTTCAGGCAAGATATCTGCCGATTCAGACGTGCGCGACGATTACCAGACCGATTTCACATTCTCCGATGCCACCCGCGCTCGCATCTTCGGGCTTGCGGCGCAAGCCCATTACTTCTCCGGCAAGGTCGACTCCGGCAGCAAAAAGCTGGCGTTCACCGGCGCAAAGAAACTTGTCTACAAGGACGGCCAGCGAAGTTCGTCGGCCGACTACAATTATTCCCAGCAGCCAGCCGTGCAGCAGCTGACAACCCTGTTTCAAAGCCTCGCCGCCACGATGGAATTCGGCCGCCGTATGACCTACTTCCATCACTATCAGAAACTCGCCCTCGACGACGAACTGAAGCGCATGGAGGATCAGGCAAAACGCGGAGAGTTGGCGGAGTTGCAAGCTGTAAGTCCCGTGTTAAAAGAAATTTACGACGACACCTCGGTGATCAATGTGGTCCGCGCCCGGGCCCGCCGCATCATGGAAATGCAACCCCTCCCGTCCGGAAAGTGACCCGTAATCGCCTGGGCATTGAACTTCCGGCCGTTGTCCTCAAGTCCAAGGACCCTCCGGCCATCCTGCCTCCCGGAACCCCAGGAGACCTAACTTTTACAACTCCTTGCGGAAAACCATGTTCTAATAGGTATACGTCTCCGGAGGTTGTCATGTCTGCACCTTCACCGTCCAGGATTACGTTCGTTCTGCTTGCGGTCGCAGTCTGCGTGCTCCTCGCGCTGCCCGCTCTCGCCGACTCGCAAGCTCGCATCGTTCGCCTCAGCGATGTTCAGGGTTCCGTTCAGATCGACAAGAACACCGGCCTGGGATTTGAAGAAGCGTTCATCAACCTGCCTATCACGCAGGGGACACAGTTGAAAACCGGAGACCGAGGCCGCGCCGAAGTGGAGTTCGAAGACGGCAGCTCAATGCGCCTCACTCCCAACACCACAATCCAATTCAACAAGCTTGGACTGAGCGATGAAGGCAAGCGCATCTCCGAGATCAACCTCGTCCAAGGCATGGCGTACGTCAACTGGCTCGGGAAAGATGACGTCTCGCTGAATTTCTCGCACGAGACAATTTCGCTGAACCGCGCCGCTCACTTCCGCGTCGACACTTCCGCTCAGGTAGCCGATCTCGCAGTATTCAAGGGCAATGTCGATGTCGAAGGCCCGTCCGGCAAGCTCGCGGTCGAGAAGAAGAAGAGCGCCACCTTTGATGTCGCTGACAACGACAAGTCCAACCTCTCAAACAAAATCCAGGAGGCGCCCCTCGACTCCTGGGACAAGGAAGCCACGTCCTACCATGACCAGTACGCGAAGAACAATAACTCGCCTTACGGTTATGGTGTCAGCGATCTGAACTACTACGGGGCGTACAGCAATGTGCCTGGCTACGGTTTGATGTGGCAGCCCTACTTCAGTGGCGCAGGTTGGGATCCCTTCATGAACGGAGCCTGGGGGTTTTATCCCGGCTATGGCTACATGTTCGCGTCCGCCTATCCCTGGGGATGGATGCCGTACCGGTACGGCAACTGGATGTTCGTCCCCAGCATGGGCTGGATGTGGCAGCCCGGCATGTGGAACTCTTGGGTAAATGTACCGCGCTATACTCCGACTACGCTGACGCGCGTAACTGCACTAACACCTCCGGCAGTTGGCACCGTGAAGACGGTCACAGTAGGCAGGGTTAGCGTTACATCGCCGATGATGGCTTCCCGCAGCGTAACTGCGGGGTCAGCTGGCATGGGGATTCCGCGTGGTTCGGTGAACAATCTCAATCATCTGAACCATCAAGTGGCGAAGACTGGTTCCGCCGAGGTGCGGCCCGCTCCACAGTTCGGTGCCAGCTCCGCGAGCCGAACCCAATCGTCCAGTGGCTCTGCGTCGTCGCGCGGTAGCTCCATGCCATCCTCCGCCGGACACAGCGCTTCAGTCGGCCACACCTCCAGTGGTGGCCCAGTGCACCATTAGACCATCGAGAAGTTATTAACCAACGGGCTTCACGAAAGTGAAGCCCGTTGTCTTTTTGGGGAGGAAGATGTGGCGACAGCCGCTTTCGGCTGTCCAGCGAAGGCGAAGGCGAAGCCGAGCGCAAGTGTAGGGGCGGACGCTTTCGTCCGTCCCGCGGGCGAAGCCCGCGTGAGGAAGCGTCATGAGATGCGACCGCTGGGAAAGAAGAAGTGTGCTGAACCCTGAGAGAATCGCCCTTTAGGGCCACGTAAAGGACAAAACAAAGAGGAATTTCAAACCCAATCCGGACTCAAGCCACAACCACGCCCGCATACCCCACAACCATCTCCCGATCCCCCGAGATATCCCCCGAAGTCGCATACTTCACCAGTTGCGCAGACTTCGCTCCCAGCTGGCGCGCCGCCGTCAGCATCACCACTGCCGGCCCAAAACCGCACATGCTGATATTCTGCTGCGTCACCACATCGAAGAGCCCGCGCGCATCCATGGTAAGAATTCTCTCGATCGCGTGATGATCCTTCGCTCGCGTCACCGCATCCGACTCGTAGTGGTTCATGTCACTCGAGGCCACAATGAGCACAGGATCTCCTCGACCCGCTATAACGTTAGCTAATGCCAGTCCCAATTGCTCGAGTACTTCGAACTGCCCGGTCCCGAGAGCGATCGGTACGATCCGCAAATTCGGCTGCTTCAACTGCAGGAAAGGAAGCTCGACCTCGGCTGCGTGCTCGGCCCGATGCGCCGCCGGATCATTATGCAGAGCAGGGAAACGTTGCTGCAAAGCAAGCGCAAACTCAGCATTGATCGGCACTTCTCCCAATGGCGTCTCCCATGAACCCTCGCTCATCATCGCGAGAGCCCGGCCCATGCCTGTGTGGTTCGGACACAACACCACGCAAAGCCGCGGAATTTCGACCTGCGAGAACACTGCCCCCGCCACATGTCCCGAATACATATAGCCGGCGTGAGGTGCGATACAGCCAATGGCCTTTGTCGGAGTCCCGGTGCTCGAAGTCGATTGCGAAAGATATCCCTGAGCTTCCGTGCGCAGGTCGTCAGGATCTCCAGGATAAAAACGTCCCGCGAACGCGGGATGGCGAAGGATGGTAGTACTCATAGGCCCTCCTTCCGGTGAGTCAGCCTACTCCGTGATGCCGACCGAGCGCTCGGTGGTTTTCTCGGCGATCTCTGCGATCTGTCTCCGCGATCTCAGCGGTAAAAGCTCTCGTCAGCGGACGCTCTGAGATTATGCTATGAGTGGTTGTGCGGGTTGCGCAAGGCTCGATACACAGCTGCACTCTCTGCCAGATCCAGCGTCTCGGCCCGCGCCGTCGGCTTGACGTTAGCCTCGGCGAGCGCACGCTTCAACCCCTTTTCGTCGTACTTCCCGCGCAGATTGTTCCACAACGTCTTACGCTTCTGACCAAATGAAAGCCGCAGAAAATCGATAAATCCATCTCCGGCTACTCCTAGCTTCTCCTGTTGCGGATCGATGGTCAGCCGCAATACCGCCGAATGCACTTTCGGCGGAGGTGTGAATGCCCCCGGCGGCACTACAAACAGCTTTTCCACGCGGGCATAAAGCTGTGCAGTGGCAGAAAGTATGCCGTACTCACTGCCTCCCGGTGCGGCCGCAATCCGGTCCGCAACTTCGCGTTGCACCATGATCACTATGCTCTCGAAATATTTCGAGAATTCAAACAGCCGCAGCAGGATGTCCGACGTTATGTAATAAGGAAGATTGCCAACCACTCGCACCGGCTGCGGCTTGAACTCCATACCCGGCCGGCCGAGCCCGGGCTTAGGCCCAAAAAGGGAATCGAAATCGATTGCCAATACGTCCGCTTCCAGTATCTCCACATTCCGCGCCATCCCGAACTTCAGCCGCAATTGCGCCGCCAGCACCCGATCCAGTTCCACAGCGATCAGTCGAGGTGTGCGTCGCGCCAGCAGGGAAGTCAGGATCCCGCGTCCGGGCCCGATTTCCAGCACCGTTGATTCCGATACATCCCCAAGTGCATCTACAGTCCGCGCCGCCACGTCTTCGCTGGTTAAAAAATGTTGTCCCAATTTAGGCTTAGTTTTCGGACGGCGTGCAGAAATTGCTCTTGGCACGTTGACCCTCCCTTCCCGCGGACGTAGACTGGCAAGTCGATATTGGCATCTTAGATGGTTCGAACCCGGGCCCTGAGAGTTACTTTTACTTCATCATATCGCGCCCAGCGCACGTACGCTCCTGAGGAGGTTCCGCACTCATGAATATCGCATTTGCCGCTTCGGAAAGCGTCCCTTTTTCCAAGACCGGCGGCTTGGCCGACGTCGTGGGCGCTTTGCCCCGTGCTCTCTCCGCCCTCGGTCATCAGGTCACTGTCTATCTCCCGCGTTACCGGCAAACCAAACTTAGCGATCCCGCCACGGTCGTCCGTAGCATAACCGTTCCATTCGACGACGAATATCGTTTTCCCTCCGTCGTTTCCGGAGGAGCTCAGGCAGGTGTGCGTTTCTATTTTGTCGAATATCCTCCATATTTCGACCGCGACGCCTTGTACGGGACTCCCGCAGGGGACTATCCCGATAACGCCGAACGCTTCGCTCTGTTCTCGCGCGCCGTGCTGGAGGCCTCGAAAATCTTCGGCACTCCCCATGTCTTTCATTGTCATGATTGGCAGTCGGCCCTGATTCCGGTTCTGCTCCGTACCGTTTACGC
Source organism: uncultured Acidobacteriota bacterium (assembly GCA_963836945.1). Taxonomy (GTDB): domain Bacteria; phylum Acidobacteriota; class Terriglobia; order Terriglobales; family Acidobacteriaceae; genus Sulfotelmatobacter. The sequence goes on along the minus strand of CAWILL010000003.1, from coordinate 1,181,364 downwards.
CGACGACCCAGCATTCAAAGAAGTGGGCACGGTTTTCACCATCCACAACATGGGCTACCAGGGCTTGTTCCCGCCGGAGACTTTGCCCTTGCTCATGCTCCCGTGGGATCTCTTCACCATCTCGAAGATGGAATTCTTCGGCCAGGTGAATTTCCTGAAGGGCGCGCTGACCTACTCCGATTACATCACTACCGTCAGCAAGAAATACAGCCAGGAGATCCAGACCGCTGAATACGGATTCGGACTGGAAGGCGTACTCCGCGACCGAGCCTCGACCGTGACCGGCATTCTCAACGGTGTCGACTACGACGAATGGAGCCCGCAGACCGACAAGTTCACCGTCGCGAAATACTCGCCGCAGGATCTTTCCGGAAAGGCCAAAGATAAGCAGGACCTCCTGGCGGCATTCGGTGTTGCCAACGCTGATCCGAAACTTCCAGTCATCGGAATCGTTTCCCGCTTCGCCGCGCAAAAAGGATTCGACCTGATCGCCCAGATCGCCGATCGCCTGGCCCGCGAGGAGATGATCATCGTCGCCCTCGGCGCCGGCGATAAGGCCTACGAAGAGATGTTCCAGCGCCTCAACAAACAATTCCCCAACAAGATCGCTGTCAAGGTCGCCTACGATAACGCCATCGCCCACAAGATCGAAGCCGGCGCTGATATGTTCCTGATGCCATCGCGATACGAACCCTGCGGCCTTAACCAGATCTACAGCCTGAAGTTCGGCACGGTCCCTATCGTCCGCGCCACGGGCGGACTCGACGACACTATCGAACCTTGGGACGCTCGCACCGGCAAAGGCACCGGCTTCAAATTTACCGAATACAACGGCGAGGCGCTTTTGAAGACAATCAAAGAGGCTCTGCAGGCTTACCGCGACCAGACCTCATGGCAGGTCCTCATGCGCAACGGCATGTCGAAGGATTTTTCCTGGAACGCCTCAGCCCGTGAATACGGCAAGATCTACGAACGCGTGAAGCAGATGCGCGGATCCCCAACGATATCTGAGAAAGTTTTGGTCTAGGCCTCATCTGGCCGGCACGGAGGAGCCATGGCCGAGGCGGTGCCTGTCAAAACTCTCGCTCTCTTAGAATTCTGATCGACGCGATCAGCATCGAAGCTGCGACGACCAAACTGGCTACGGTGCCCTTCCATGGAAAATGCCTCGGAAGAAGATACGTATTTCGATCAATGTAAAAGTCACCCGTCACTAGGCGCCAAGGATTGAAGCGCCGTAGCCAAACGTCGAATAAAATCGCTGTCAAGAACACCAATCCGAAAGCGACAGCCGGAGCCGTGTATTCGCCCTCCACTAACGAGGAAACTAGTACTGCCATGGCGAAATAGACCAAGCCACCACCAACTAGTAGTAGGACGTAGAATCCAACCTGCCGAAATTCAACCGGCATTCCACCAGCAGAGGAAACCAAGAAAATAGTCGCCCATGGCACGACTCCCAACGTGATTGCTTCAAGAACGCCTATAGCGATCCGGACACCTAGCAGATGCGCACGACTTACGGGAAGGCTCAGTGTCAGCGATGAGGTACCGATCGCCTTTTCACGGACGAGTCCTCCCATTCCCAGAAGGACAACTGCCATAATCCACATGATTACGACATACTCTTGCGCTATAGACAGCAGACGATAAAAATCCCTCGACCACTCAGGTCGAAGGAATCCTTGAGCATAATGAACGAATACCGCACAAAAAGCCGTCAGGACGATCAGGCAGGTCAAGAATCTGGAACGAGTCTCAAGCCAACCCTTGTACCATAGCACGATTCAATTCTCCTTTACCGTCTCAAGGAAGATGTCCCGCAATCCGACCGGGGCAACCTCCACAGAAACAACATTCAAATCGTGTGCTCGCTCGACCACCGCCTCTGAATTCATGCTGGCAAAGACACTCATCTCATTTCCATTTGTTCGGATTTTTTCGACGCCGACGATGCGAAACTCCCGTTCGGGAGGCGGGAACGGAAAAACCAGATCAATCCGCCGATAGGATTGTCGCAGTCGGTCAAGGGAAGCATTCACCACGAGACGGCCGTTGTCGAGAATGCAGACGTGATCTGCGACGCGCTCAACTTCGGCAATCTGATGCGAAGAGAAGAAAATAGAAACGCCCTCTGCCGACTGTGCGACCAGAGTCTGGAGGAGATGCTCGATACCGACCGGATCAAGCCCTTCGCTGGGTTCGTCCAGAATGAGCAGATCGGGGCGTCGAGCGAACGCCAGCAGCAAGGCGAGTTTGGTCCGCATCCCCTTGGAGAGCGATTTGACCTTCCGCCGCTGCGGTAATTTGTATTGGCTGAGAAGTCTGTTCGCGACGTCCGTGCGCCAGTCGGGGTAAAACGAACTCGCAAAACGTACCGTCTGTTCAACGCTCATATAGCCGTAGAGAGGTTTGTTTTCCGCGACGTAAGCGACCTTTCGCCTCATTTCGCGATTCTCTCTGGCATCTGTAATGCGCTTCCCGAGCACTGTGCCATCCCCGGAACTGGGCCGGATCATACCAAGCAGCATTTTGATCGTTGTGCTTTTGCCAGCGCCATTTTGACCGAGAAACGCCGTAATACGGTCTGTTTCTACCGAGAGATTTAGCCCCTGAACAGCCTTCAAACTGCCATACGACTTTGTGAGATCGCGTGTCAGAATTACAGGCGTGTTCGTCATCGCTTTCCCACAATCTCGGCCGGATAAAGCAACTCAGCCTCGAAGGCTCTCCTGATCTCCTCATCTAAGAGACCTTCCTCCCGCAATCGCTCGATCAATTCCCGAAGCCGTCGCTGAGCAACCTGCACATGATCTGTTAGGGATCGGGTTCTCCGCCTTACTGTCAGGAACGCTCCGGAGCCATGACGCAACTCCAGGATTCCGTCGTGTTCCAGTTCAGAATAGGCTTTTGCGATGGTATTGGGGCTGACAACCAACTCCTCAGCTAACGTCCGAATACCCGGCAATTGCTCGCCATCCTGCAACGCGCCAGTTTCGGCGGCGTGTCGGATTTGTTGCATCAATTGCAAGTAGAGCGGCTGCCCGGTCGTGGGATTCAGCTTAAAGAACATACGCAATGACTGTATCGCTGTAAAGATACAGCGTTACAGTAATTGCAGTCAAGGTGCGGGTGTTCGTTTGCGGAAGGCCAACCATACGTATCCCACGGTGAGGCCGAGCGAGCCGTACACTGCTGCGTTCATGGGAGAAAGCAGGAAAAAGATGGCTACCGGCGAGGGATCGAACGTCATCTTCACGAGATACATCGGGCACAGCGCAAGCATGAGTTGCGGATTGAGGTTCCATCGGTTCGGAGAGAAATAGGCGAATACTGCCACGAGATAGAAGACTCCCGCGAAGATGGCAAGCACCTTGAGCAGCACTGAAAACAACCGCTGATCGTCCGGATCCTTTCTGCATCCTTTCGCGATCCACGAGCGGGGCAGAACCCCAATCGTCACGCTGCAAACGCCGATCACCGCGAGGGCGACCACGAATATGACCCATTCGCTCTGAACCGGGAGGCCAACTCCTTGCAGCATCGCGTAAGGAACACCGGTAAAAAGCGAAATAAGTCCGCAAAGAAGAAATGCGATGCGAGATGTAGCCCTGAGTGCGCGTCCCGGCATGAGGCGGATTCTAACAGCGGCTTCGAGTGCGGGCACATCCGATTGATCCGATCGGACCGGTGCAACGGCTGCTGCTAAAATTCCTGCTGAATGGCTGCTGCGCAACAGCCCGCGTTTCCCCGCACCATCTTCCACGTCGACATGGACGCTTTCTTTGTCTCGGTGGAAGAACTCTACGACCCATCTTTGAAAGGGAAGGCAGTTGTCGTCGGCGGACAGCGCGACGAGCGCGGTGTTGTCTCCGCTGCATCGTATGAAGCCCGCAAGTTCGGAGTCCACTCCGCAATGCCGCTTCGCACTGCGGCCAAGCAGTGTCCGCATGCCATCTTCGTTAACGGTCATCCTGAGCGTTACCGCGAATGCTCCGAGAAGGTCTATGAAATTCTCGGCACGTTCACGCCACAGGTCGAGATGGCGTCCATTGACGAGGCTTATCTCGATATGACTGGCACTGAACGGTTGCACGGGCCTGCGCTCAAAGCCGCACACAATCTGCATCAGCGCATGAAGACCGAGACCGGATTGAATTGCTCAGTTGGAATCGGCAGCTCACGTCTTATCGCAAAGGTTTCCTCAGGACAGGCCAAACCCAACGGCGTTCTCTGGATCTTGCCGAGCGAAGAGGCGAAGTTTCTCGCGCCGCTCGACGTTCGGGAAATTCCCGGCGTGGGCAAAGTGATGGAGAGCCGTCTTCACGCTCTCGGCATTAAGAAGGTCGGCGACCTCGCCAAACTGGAAGAAGGCGAACTGGAAGAGCGCTTCGGGAAATGGGGCCTTGCACTTGCGGGCAAAGCCCGCGGTGAAGACGCAGGCGGATGGTTCGACAGCGAAGTTGCTGCTGAGCATGACGCCAAGTCGATCAGCCACGAACACACCTACAACGAAGACACTGCTGACCAGCCGCAACTGGAATCGACGCTGATGCGTCTCTCTGAAATGGTTGGACGTCGGCTGCGCGAATCCAACTTTCACGCGCGCACAGTGCAGCTCAAACTGCGTTACAAAGATTTCACGACTATCACACGCGCGCACACGCTACCGAATCCTACTCAGCTCGACACCGAAATCTTTGAGCACATCCGCACGTTGTTTCGCAAGAACTGGAAGAAGGGGATGCAAGTGCGCTTGCTCGGCGTACATGCATCTTCGTTCACCATCCAGTCGGGACAAATCGATCTGCTGGAAGGGAATCGCCAGCAGCGCTGGAAAGACGCTCTCAAGGCCGCGGATAAACTTCGCGACAAGTTCGGTGAGTCCAGTGTTGGCCTCGCTTCGGGCTTACGAGGAAGCTTCCGGGAGCGCACTCACGAAAATCCCGCTGGCCTGCCTGGAAAGGACAAGGCTAAGTAAGCGTCATTCGAACGAATTTTCCGGTTTTGGAACATGTTAACCATCTGGTACCTCCTTCCCCTCCCCCTCCATATGATCCATTAGAATCAGCAATTTAGGGGGAAATGGCGATTTCAATCTTGGGGTTCAATAACTTAGCCGTAAAATCTTGAGCCCAAAGGGTTTGCGGCGAATTTTGGGGCGTCTCGCACAGATTCATCACGGTGACGGTGCTCCGGATGGGGATGCCGGGGCAGGAGAGTGGGCGCGACAGTCCTTTCGGATCCGGGCCTGCGTCTTAGTTCAACTTGGAGTTAGAGTCGGGCGCTAAAGCGCATTTCGTCGGGAGATTTGACGGGCTCTGAAGGGCCGCTCTTCCCCTCAACGCGGAACTGAAACGCCGCTCTTTCACGCGCGATGCGGTCGTTGAAGTGTCGCTCGGCTTCGCCATCGCGGGACAGCCGATGGCGGCTGTCCCCACATGTTCCGTTTTAGTTCTCGGGATTCTGAGTGCTGTTGGCGGCGGTGGTCGGCGCAGCAGTTGGCGCGTTGCCATCGTAGCGCGACAGGCGCGGGGAGAAGGGCGTGAGTTCGAATGGTGGAGACGGGCACGGTTGAGCGCGTGTGGTCTGATTTTGAGCCTTATCGGAAGGGGAAGAAGGATAAGTAGAGCAAGTTGTTACCGCTTGGCTAGAGTAGATCCCGGTAACGTTCCAGCGCTACTCGAACCAACTGGCCGCGAGTGCGCACCTGGGTTTTGGCGAACAGTTGCTGGAGGGTATTCTTGACCGCGCTTTCAGATATCTCCATGCGCGTAGCGATCTCCTTGTTTGCCAGGCCCTGAACCACGAGGCGCAGAGCATCCAGTTCTCGGGTGGACAGTTGGGCTCGCTCTTGCTGATCGGAGGCGACTGAGTTGGAAGGCGGGTGGTCTTGCTCTTCGGTGACGTCGGCGATGATGGCTGCCAGCTTGGGTTTTGCGCCGTCCTTATAACTGGAAAACCACACCTCCGCCAAAAAAGTCTCGCCATTGCCGCGATGGCCGCGGCATTGCATGGACGTCCTGAACTGCGGGCGGTCTTCCCAGCGTAAAGCGTGATGCAGTTCGGGTAGGAATGCCGCAATGGGATAGCCAATCACCTGTCCGTCACGGGGAGCCATGAGTTCGATGGCAGCCCGGTTGGCCAGTTCGATGAAGCCGCGATCGTCAATCGTGACGATCGCGGCCGGACTGGTTTCCACCAAGACGCGCAAGCGTTCCTGGGAGGATAGACTCAACCGGCGGTTACGGAGCACCTCGGAAGTGAAGAGTCCGCAGCCACACAGGGCCAAGGTCTCAAAGGTCAGGCGGATCGTGGAGTCGGACGGGTCAAGGTTGCTAAAACGTTCACTGAGGAGGGCACATCCAATCCCCAAAATGACGATCGCCCAGCGCGGAAGAAATCCAGCTGCCAGCATGATAGGAAACAAGTACAAAAAACCCATGGAGAAATAGGGTTTCGTCCGCCAATCCAAGAAGGCAATTGCCAGGACGGCAACCGCGGCGACGGCCAAAACGGCGGTCCGGCTGCGTTCTTCCCAGATCCGTTCAAGCATATACATCTTTCGGGTGTGCCCGCATTATTTCACTTCCCGGAACGCGCGAGGAACACAATCAAAAGATTTGTCCGCAAGATTGGCAGTTGGGGGAGCCGCCGGATCGCGAGCCAATACTGGAGCGGTCTTTTTCAGTTGCGTAAAGGACTCGCTCCAGCAATCGCGCGATTTAAGATCACATTTCGTAACCGGAATCAAAATATCGGCGCCTTGAGGCATTTGAGTGCTCGACTGTAGCCGCCTTCGCCGATAGAAAAGCCTCGTGCCTCATAGAGACGAAGCGATCGAGTTCTCCGAACTCGAGGCCAGATCTAGATGATCCGCTATCTGGTTGACCTGGCGCTGAACAATCGCATTCTGGTCCTGAGTGTTGCCCTGGTCCTATTTATCTGGGGCATCCTCTCGTTCCACAACCTGCCCATCGAAGCGTATCCGGACGTCGCGGATACCTACGTTCAGATCATTTCGCAGTGGCCCGGACACGCCGCCGAGGAGGTGGAACAACAGATTACCGTTCCCCTTGAAGTGCAGCTGAATGGAGTTTCCCACTTAACCCATTTGCGATCGGTATCGCTGGCAGGGCTGTCGGTCATCACGATCATCTATGACGATGACATCCCGACATTTACGGCCCGGCAGGAGGTGCTGGACCGGTTGGCGCAAGCCACCACGCCTCCCGGAGTAAACCCCGGTCTGGGTCCGGATTACAGTCCGACGGGCCAGATCATGTTCTACACGCTGCAGAGCACCAACCCGCAATACGACACGATGGAACTGAAAGCGCTGCAAGACTGGTTCGTGCTGAATCAGCTCAAGTCGGTGCCTAACGTGGTGGACGTAAACATCTTTGGTGGTCCGACCCGCGAATACCAGGTGCAGGTCGATTCCGGCAAGCTCGTTTCCTTCGGACTGTCCCTGAGCCAGGTGGAACAGGCACTCATCAACAACAATACCAACGCAGGCGGAGGTTTCATTCAGAGGGGACAACAGGCGCTGAATGTGCGCGCTGTCGGCCTGATGCAGACTACGGACGATATTGCCGCGACAGTTGTGAAGGTGTCGAACGGCACGCCCGTTCGAGTTCGCGACCTTGGTGCGGTGGTGCAGGCGCCGAAGGTGCGGTTGGGACAGTTGGGGAAGGCGATCCGGCATGAGGATGGAACGGTCATCAACAACGATGATGTGGTCGAGGGCATCGTTCTGCTGCGGAAGGGGGCTGAGGCGCAGGCCACGCTGGCTGCGTTGCACGAGAAAATCGAGCAACTCAACAACGGATTATTGCCGCCCGGAGTGAAGTTTGTACCTCATCTGGATCGCAGCGACCTGGTCAAATACACCAGCCACACGGTCCTGCGCAATTTAACGCATGGCGTGCTGCTGGTCGTATTGGTCCTGGTTCTATTCCTGGGAAATGTGCGCAGCGCGCTCGTGGTTGCGATCACGATTCCATTTTCCCTGTTATTCGCGTCAATCTTGCTGGACCTGAACCACATCCCAGCGAACCTTCTGTCGCTGGGCGCGCTCGACTTCGGAATGATCGTGGATGGGGCGGTGGTGATGGTGGAGAATATTCTGCGCCACATCGAGTCGCACGTGGATCCGCATCGGACGCTGACGCAGGTGATCGGCGACGCTGCTCACGAGGTGCAGCGACCGGTATTCTTTGCCATCCTCGTCATCATTACGGCGTATTTGCCCATCTTCACATTGCAGCGTGTGGAGGGCCGGTTGTTCCATCCCATGGCGTGGACCGTTTCATTCGCGCTGCTGGGTGCTCTGATCTTCTCTTTGTTGATCGCTCCTGTGTTCAGCGGGTTCCTGTTCCAGGGCAAAGTGAAGGAATGGCGCAATCCGGTGTTTGAGTGGGTCCTGGGGCGTTACCAGCACGGTCTGGAGTTTTGTCTCGACCACGTGAGGGGAACGGTAGGCGCTGGGGTCGTCGTGTTGATTGCCATGCTGGTCGTGGGGTTTGGCGGATTCATCGGGTCGGAGTTTCTTCCGCACCTGGATGAAGGAGCGATTTGGGTACGGGGGACGCTGGCGCCGAGCACTGGCCCTGACGCCGGGATTGAGCTGGCAAAGAAGGCTCGGCTGATCATCGCGGGGTATCCAGAAGTCACACAGGTGGTCAGCCAGGTGGGGCGTCCCGACGACGGCAGCGATGCCAGTGGCTTTTACAATACGGAGTTTTTTGTCGACCTGCTGCCGCGAGAAAAGTGGCGAAAAGAATATCGCACCAAGGACGAGTTAATCGCTGCCATGGACGAGTCGTTGAGCAAGTTGCCGGGTGTGATCTGGAATTTCTCGCAGCCGATTTCCGACAACGTGGAGGAAGCGGTCAGCGGCGTGAAAGGTGAATTGGCGGTTAAGCTCTTCGGCCGCGATTTGAAGACGCTGGAGCAGAAAGCCGAAGAAATGCAAAGTGTGATGAGCCGGATTCCAGGTATCGCCGACCTGGGAACCTTTGAGGTGCGCGGGCAGCCGAACGTGAATCTGGTGGTGGATCGGGCGGCCGCTGACCGGTTTGGAATCAATGTCACCGACATACAGGATGCGGTAGAAGGCGCGGTGGGCGGCAAAGCTGTCAGCCAGATCCTGATCGGGGAGCAACGGTTTGACCTGACGGTCCGGTACCAGCCGCAGTACCGCGAAACGGTGGAGGACATCGGAAACATCCGGATTCTGGCTCCGTCGGGCGAGCGCGTGGCTTTGAGCCAGGTAACCCATATCAGCCTCGACGACGGAGCGTCGACAATCTACCGCGAGGGAAACTCGCGCTACATCGCCATCAAATACAGCGTGCGCGGCCGCGACCTGGGTAGCACCGTCAGGCAGGCGATCGACGAGATCGCGCGTAAGGTCTCGTTTCCGCAGGGGTATCACCTGGATTGGACAGGGGAATACGAGAGCCAGCAGCGCGCGAATCGGAGGCTGGCAGTGATCGTGCCGATCACGCTGCTGCTGATGGCGTTCATCCTGTATTCGGCATTCACGTCGTGGAAGTGGGTCTTGTTGATTCTGGCGGTGGTGTCGCTTTCGCCTATGGGTGGCTTTCTCAGTCTGCTCATAACCGGAACACATTTCAGCGTGTCGTCAGGGCTTGGATTTCTGGCGTTGATCGGAGTATCCGTGCAGACGGGCGTGATCATGGTTGAGTACATCAACCAGCTCAGGGTGCGTGGCCGGACGGTACGCCAGGCGGCCGAAGAAGGGGCAAGTCTGCGGCTCCGTCCCATCATGATGACGATGCTGGTTGCCACGCTCGGACTATTGCCTGCGGCCATGTCGCACGATATTGGCTCGGACTCGCAACGGCCGTTTGCGATTGTCATCGTAGGCGGTCTCACGTTTGAGTTGCTGATCAGCGTTTTTCTTTTGCCGACGGTGTACTGCTGGGTGGCAGGTCCGGCGGACCGGCTTCCACCAGCGGAGGCGCGGTTCATGGAGGAGGGCGAGCATGTCGACTAGGGATGGGTGGAGTGGACACATCCCGGGAGTGTCATCAAAGAACTCAGGCCGGGTATCCCGGAAGAGTGTTCCGGATCCCGGCCTGTGTCTTACTTCAACTTGGAGTTAGAAGTCAGCGGGGGCTAAAGCCCTTTCGCTGTGGGCGCTCAACGCGGCCCTGAAGGGCCGCTCTTCCACCTTACTCTCGGGCCTGAAGGGTGAGTCTTCTACCTTGAGACGCTGCCCTTGAAACGCCGCGCTTCCACGCTCGATGCGATCGTTGAGTGTCGCTCGGCTTCGCCATCACGGGACAGCCGAAGGCGGCTGTCCCCACATGTTCCGTTTAGTTCCCCGGGTTCTGAGTACCGTTCGCGGCGGTGGTCGGCGCAGCAGTTGGCGCGTTGCCTCCGTAGCGTGACAGGCGCGGGAAGAAGGGCGTGACTTCGAATGGCATCTTGTCGCGCGCCGAGGTGATGGCGACCGGAGCCGTCTTCACCATTTCCGCTTTGTCGTCCCAGGGATTGACCTTCACTCGTCCGCCTAAGGGCAGAGCTGCGATCTGGTCGAGCTTGCCATTGTCGAGCGCCGGACCCTGCGTGGAAAGAGCCAACAGACGGTTCACCTGTCCGCCCTCCGCAAGCGGGTTGCCCAGGTGCGTCGTGAGCAACGCGTTCAGGCTTCCCGCGCGCTGTTGCAGCGCCTTGAGGAACAGGCCCACGTTGTCGAGCTTCTGCGCGTAGGGCGAATTCTTCAGCAACTCGACGGCTTTCTTGTCGGCCGCAGTCTCTTCTTCCGGAATGTGCTTGAAGCCGAGGTTCTGATAAGTCGCATCGTCAGAGAACAGCATGCGATCGTTGAAGGCGAACTTCGATCCCAAGTTGTGTCCGAGAACGATGTGCGCGAGTTCATGCGAGAGCACGGCCGCGAGGCTGGCCTCGTCCGGAAGGACGTCAACCAAACCACGGCTGATGACGATGGTATTTCCCACGCTGAAGGTTTCCAGCGGCGCGGTAAGCAGCACGCGCGTGCGAACCGGGCGGGGCAGATCAATGTTGTTGGTAACTTCAAGATTGTTGACGACAGTCTGGAGAATGCGGTCGACGTCGCCCTCAGGAGCCAGCAGGCCCGCAGAGGTCAGGCGCTCGACAACGTTGTCTTCCGCCTGCTGCTGCCATACGCGCTCGGCTTGCAGAGGAGAAGCGTCTTGCGCAGTGGCGCTGCTGTCTTGCACGGAGTCGACGCGGATGTTGGTCAGCTCGTCGTCCTTGCCGCCCTTCTTCAGGTCGTATCCCCAGATGCGGGTCTGCGCCTTGAAGGCCACTTTGCTCTTCACGCCAGCGCTGAAGTCGCCTTCTTCGCTATAGATGAAAGAAGGTACCCAGTAGCCGGGGATCAGGTTCAACCGCCAGCTATCCATGTGAAAGAAGTAGGAGTTGCGCGGCGCCGGATAGTAAGTGCCATTCAAGCGCACAATGTTGAAACCCTGATCTTCAACCCAGAGGCGTCCGAGGAAGCGTCCGCGGCCGGACTTCGGCTTGGGAGTGACATCGAACACCAGGCAACGCACATCGCCGAGGAATTCGCGGCGGACGTAGCGGAAATCATAATGCTCGCGGTCGAAGTCGGTGCGGTCGGCATAGACCATCCAGGAGAAACCCATGGGCTGATACTGGACCTTGTAGAGCTTCTGGAAGCCACCGAGCAGGCGCTGCTGCATGGTCTTCTCTTGTTCCTTCAGATAGTCCTTGCGGTCGATGTTTTCGCCCATGTCGAGACGGCCGAGAAAGTAGTGATCCTCGCTGGGCACCGGGCCAAGCTGGGGATCGGCGGTCAGGTTCTGCAGATACGTTTCGACCACTGGCGTGCGGGTCGCGAGCGCCTTGATCAGGCCGTGCTCGCGCTCAATGAACAGGTTCACGACCTGGTCCATCGTGGTCGGAGCCGCGACGGTCGCCGGAGGCGCGATCGTAGCCGCGGGCGCCGATTGAGCTGCCGCGTCGGCAGGTTGCGAAGCCGTGGGCGCCGGTTGCTGCGCCTGAGCGGGAGCGGGCTGCTGCGACGGCTGCGCTGTCTGCGCTGCATCGGTCGTCTGAGGCTGCGCCGGCGGTTGCGAGTCGGTCGCCTGTTGAGCGGCAGCGCTGACCGTAACCAGCAGAGCCGCGGTGAGAATCCAATTCGAAGTGCGCATGACTCTTTTCTCCAAGTTCTTGTGACCCAAGTTCATTCAATCCTGACAGCCAAATTTACTTTGCCGAAACCTTTAGTACGCCAGCTGGAACATCACGTGTACGACCGCCGTCGAATCGACTGGCTGGCTGTAACGCAGAGCTGGTTTGAAACGGATCTTGTTGGCGGCGGCAACGGCGGCTTCATCCAGGCCATGGCCGAGGCCGCGGACGACCTTATTCACGTGCAGTGTGCCATTCGCCGCGAAACTCACTTCCAGCAGGACTTCACCTTGCAGTTTCAGGTCGCGTGCTTCCTGCGTGTAGACCGGGTTCGGCTTGTAAGTAATTTCCACCGGAGTCGTCGCCGGGCCAGTTTCGACCTGGGCGATCTTTGGACCTTGATGGGCAACTTCCTGTGACCCGAAGCCACCGGTAGCAATGCCACCTTTGCCGTTGCTACGGCCATCGCCCTTGCCAGGAGTGGCTACGCCACTACCAAAATCGGCGCTGGCGACCGTACCTTTAATTCCTTTGGCACCGCCGGAACCATTGCCTTGTCCGGGCCCAGCGGGCATGTCAAACGATCCCATTGCGGCAGCGTAGAGCTTCGCACCCTGCTTGCCCGTACCCGGCAATCCATTGGGATCGCCGAAGCCGCCAGTCTGAACCTTTTGAATCGGAGCGTTCACCGTCGGCGTCTGCGAGCTTCCCGTGGAGGCGAAGTCGCCGGTGTGCAGCAGTTGTGGACGCGCTCCACCGGAAGTCATCTTGAGCTGAGGCGCGGCAAATTGATTCACCACGACCTTAGGCGCCTCGACAGGCTGCGGAAGTTCACGACGAACCTCGTGTGGCACGATCAGCTTGGGCTGCTCGAGAACAGGAATCTTGACCGCGGGCAGCAGCTTGGCGTGCACCTGCGGCTTCGGCTGGACCGGTAGCGGCTCGGGACGCAGCGACGGCATGGGTATAATTTCCGTCACGTGATATTGCGAGAGCTGCAGCTTCTCCGGCATCAACAGTTCCAGATTGATGACAATGAGCAGCAGCAACGCCACCACGCCGTAAGCCGTCGCGACGGCCTTCTTATTGACCTTCGGTTCGGGCAGCAGTCCTAATTGAAATCCACGATTACCGGCCATGCAATTTCCTTCCATTGGGACCCGGTCGGGGAGACGCCGGGAGCTTGGAGACTTAAAAATACGGGAGATAGGACAGGGGGTAAACGTGTCCACGGCTCTTGACCTTAGGTAACCGGTGATCGTCCCTCTCCTGGAAAAGCCCCAAAACGGGCTTGGGGCGATGATTTTGGCGAATCTGGCCTGAGGCAAGCGGACGAAAGGGGGGTGAAACATGGAGTTTCGCAGAAGAAACTCGGTGATCCGGGCCGGAGGTTCGCTTGAGGCTTCCTTCAGAGCGAACCGCAGAGATTGCCGAGAAATGCTCGCAGAATTGGTTTTCTCAGCGTTCTTTGCGGGGGTTCTCAGCGCCCTCAGCGGTTAAGTGTTTGCTTTGCTTCCTCGGCGTCGCCCACCCGGACGTCCTGATAATGATTCACCATCCGCTTGATGCCGTCTTTCAGCGCGACCACGTGGAAGTTAATAAGGAGTCCGACCTGCAAATCGAGCAGCCGCAGGTACGAGAGGAGTTGTGCCTGATCGACCGGGTGAATGGCTTCCTTGCACTTGACCTCAACCACGACCTCCCAATTGACGATCAGGTCGGCACGAAACCCGCACTCCAGCTTCACTGACTTATAGATGAGCGGGACCGCCTTTTGCCGTTGTACATGCAGGCCGAGCTGTTCCAGTTCGTAGACCAGGCAGCCCTCGTATGCAGACTCGAGCAGTCCCGGCCCGAAGTCTACGATGGACCTTGATCGCGGCTCCAATGATCTGTTCTGTCGTGTGTGAGTGGGTCATAATAGGCCTCGACCCTTACTGTAATGCTGCCGCACCGCGCTCCACGTTTGCATGAGCGAAAAAATTCTGCAGAGTTCCTGAAATGGACTTCAAAGGCCTTAACCGCAGAGATCGCGGAGAACCCTCGCAGAGAACTCTGAGAAGAACCGGTTGCGATCGGCTCGCAATTCTCTGCGATCTCTGCGGGTTCTCTCGGCGGGCTCTGCGGTTAAGGGGTTGAGGTTGTTTGAGGAGAAGCAAGGCTGCTCGCCCATCCCACAAGGAACGTCACGCAGGCTCCGATCATCACCCACCAGGTCCAAGGAACCTTAGTCCCGAGCCATAAGTAGAGTTCGATTCCGAAGCCACACAGCATTCCGACCATGGCGCCCGTCTGGTTCGCTTTTCGCGTGAGCACGCCCAGCAAGAACGCGCCCAGCAGAGCGCCGTAAGCTACGGAGGCGATCTGCAGGCCGACTTCGACCACGCGCCCGGCCTTGTGCAGCGCGATCACGGCCAACCCGAACAGGACCAGTGCCCATAGCAGGGTCGCGAGCCGCGAGAGTTGCATCTTCTTTTTCTCATCCGCTTGCGGGTTGAGACGCGCATAAAAATCCATGATCGCGCTCGACGATAAAGAATTGAGCGCGGCGCTGAGGTTCGACATCGCCGCGGCCAGGACTGCGGCGATCAGCAGTCCCGAGATTCCATGGGGCATGTGGCTGACGATGAACGTGGGATAAATCCGGTCCGCTCGCCCGAACGTTGCAGAAGGCACGCGGTAGTAAGCCCACAGCATGACCCCGACGGTCAGAAATAGAGAGAACTGAAACAGGATGGCCAGACCGCTGGAGAGCAGCGCCATGGTGGATTGCTTCTGGCCTCGCGCGGCGAGTAAGCGCTGTACGATCAGTTGGTCGGTGCCATGACTGGCTGTGGTGAAAAACGTACCGCCGATTAATCCGGCCCAGAATGTGTACGGGATTCCGAAGCTTGCCCGGAAGTCGAATACTTGGAACTTGCCTGCGGCGGCCGCAGCGGAGTGAATAGCGGTCCATCCCCCAGGGACCAGGTGCAGGATGGTCCCTAATCCGATTAAGGTCCCGCCAACGTAGATCACGGTTTGCACCACGTCGGTCCAGATCACAGCAGCCAAGCCGCCCTCGAACGTGTAGATCAGCGTCAGGGCGGTGATGATCGCGATCGAGGCGACTTCGCCTGTTCCTAACGCGATCGACACGACGATCGACACCGCATAGACTCGCACACCCTCGGCGGCGGCCCGCGTCAACAGAAACAGGCCGGCCGTCAACGAGCGCAGCCTGCGTCCGAAACGGCGTTCGATCAGTTCATAGGCGGTATAGAGATCGCCCCGGAAATAATGCGGCAGCAGCAGAAAGCTGATGACGATGCGGCCGACTACGTATCCCATGATTACTTGCAGGAAGGTGAGGTTTGTGTCGTACGCCAGACCGGGGATACTGATGATCGTCAGCGTGCTGGTTTCAGCGGCAACGATGGAGAGGGCGATGGCCCACCAGGGAATGTCGCGGCCCGCGAGAAAATAGTCGCGCAGCGTGCGCTGCTTCTTGCGGAAGCGCAGGCCGAAGAGAGTTATGCCTGTCAGATAGAGAGCGATGATCGCAAAATCGAGTTTGTTGAGGCCCATGCGGAGTTAGATCGTTAACCACAAAGGACACGAAGGTACACAAAGGAAAATCAAAGGAGCTTGCGCACCACGGTCTCAGCCGGATCATACGTGTCAGGAGCAATTGCCACCAGCCACAACTCGGATACCGCCGAGGGATCGCTACTCATTGAGAACCGTGAAAACCGAGAACTCTTCTGTGCTAGAAATAATCCGTGCCCCATTATCTCGGCATTGACGGCGGAGGAACCAAGACCACGTGCGCGGTCGGCGATGAGACGCGCCTGATCGCTGCCGCCACCGGCGGTCCCAGCAACATCGTGCGGGTTGGCGAGGCGCAGACGAGGGAATCCCTGCACCGGGCGGTGCATCAGGCTTGCGCGGTTTCGGGGATTACTCCGCAGCAGGTGGTGCGCACGTGCATTGGTGGATCGGGCGCTGCCCGTCCAGAGTTGGCGGCCATCGTGCGCGGAATCCTCGCAGAGATCCTTCCGACACCCATCGATGTTGTCGGCGATATGGAGATCGCGCTCCAAGCCGCTTTTGACGATGCTCCCGGAGTCATCGTCATCGCGGGCACGGGCTCGATCGCGTACGGGCGAGACAAAATGGGGAAGACGCTACGCGCGGGAGGCTGGGGATTCGAAATTGGCGATGAAGGTTCGGCGCACTGGATTGGACGCGCTGCCGTCAGCGCGGTTCTGCGGGCCTCCGATCGTGATGGAGATAAGGTGGCGTCCTCACCGCTAGCCAAGGATTTGTTCAAAGCCTGGGGAGTTTCATCGCTCTCTGCTCTGGCACGCGCTGCGAACTCAGTCCCCGGGCCGGATTTCGCACCGTTGTTTCGGGCCGTGGTGGCCAGCGAGGACGAACTTGCTCGGGAAGTGCTCGGCACAGCGGGAAGGGAACTGGCCGACGTTGCGGCGGTGGTGATCCACCGGTTGTTCTGCGAGGACGATCAAGGCTCGGTCCCGGTGGCCATGATCGGAGGGGTCTTTCGTCATGCGGCACTAGCGCGCGAGGCTTTTTACAATGAATTGCAAACGCTTGCACCTGGCGCGCGAGTGATGCCGCAGGTGGTCGAGCCGGTGGAGGGCGCGTTGCGAATGGCACGCAAGGCGGCGGGGAAAGTCACTTAGCTGGTGAATGATGCCGGACGAGTTCCAAATCGATGCGGCGCTGACCCCGGCCCCACAACCTTCCCAGGAACGAAACGAATCGAATGATGCCGCGCTTACCGAAGACCTCGCTCTGGCGCAACTCAAGGAGCCCGACCTGAGTTCCGATGTATTCGAGCAGCTCTACCGGAACGATAGTGTGATGAAATCCCGCAAAGTTCGGATGGCAATGGCTTCGCACCAGCGCACCCCGCGCCGTATCGCCTTGCGGATCGTTCGCGAACTTTATACTTTCGAGTTGATGCAGTTTGCACTCAAACCCACCGCTGCTGCCGACCTGAAACGGATCGCCGACGAATTACTCCTCTCCCGGCTTTCTTCCATCACGCTGGGCGAGCGCATCTCACTTGCCCGACGTTCTTCCACGCTGGTTGCCGAGGGGCTGTTGCTTGACAAAGAACCGCAGGTTTGGCAACGGGCGCTGGAGAATGCGCGATTGACCGAAGCCGCGATCGTCAAAGCCTTGCAGCGTCCTACGGGCACGCGGGGTTTCGTGGAAGCGGTGAGTCATCACCCGAAATGGTCGGTGCGGCATGAGGTTCAAGTCGCACTTCTTCGGAATGCGCATACTCCGCTGGCTAAGGCGCTCGAATTTGCGAGGCGCATTCCGCCGCGGCAGTTGCGGGATATTCTGCATGTGTCGCGGTTGCCGGAGCGGATTAAGAGTCAACTGCGGAAGGAACGGGAAGTGAGCGGCGAGTGATCAGTTCTGGCAGCGGTCTCGTGATTCGGTAAAAGCGAACCTCAGGGGGCTAAAGACCAAGTCTCTTGTGGGCCTGGCCGGCGCGGCTTAAGCCGCGCCCTTTCAAGGCAAGTACCAGCACTCGAGCGTCAGGCGTCGTTATTTTCAGCGGCCGCCGCCGATTTCTAGAATTGCGCCAGTTACATACGAGGCGGCAGGCGACAAGAGCCAGAGAACCCCTTCGGCGATTTCATCCGGTAATCCGGCACGGTTCATGGGAATAGTTGGCATAAGACGCTGGAGGCGGCCGGGGTCGCCGTTGGCGGAGTGTAGGTCAGTGTCAGTTAGTCCTGGAGCGACGGCGTTGACGCGGATGCCTTCCGTTGCCACTTCTCGCGCCAAGCCGATTGTGAAGCTGTCGATGGCGCCCTTCGAGGCGGCGTAGTGCACCCATTCGCCAGCGCCTCCCGCATGCGCGGCGCGGGAGGAAATGTTGACGATCGTGCCGCCTGATCCTCCGTGGCGTGTCGACATGCGACGCACCGCCTCGCGCGAGCAGAGCATCGCTCCCGTGACGTTGACCGCGAATGTCTTTTCAATTGCTTCTGCCGTCAGGTTCTCCACCCGCGCGAACCCGCCAGTAACCCCGGCATTGTTCACGAGAGCCTTGATGGGGCCCAATTCCCGTTCTGCAGTTTGGAAGAGCGTGAGGATTTGATCTTCGCGAGAGATATCGGCGTGGATTGCGACCGCACGAGCGCCGCCTGCAACAATTTCCTCTGCCAGCTTCCGCGCCTCGTTTTCGCTGCTGCTGAAATTCAATGCAACTGCGTATCCACGTTGGGCTGCGATCCGGCCGGTTGCTGCGCCAATGCCGCGGCTGGCGCCGGTTACGATTAGGGTGCCCTTTACTACTGATTTCGTTTGAGCGTGCAGGGAGACCTCTTAACCACTAAGGACATGAAGGTACACTAAGGAACCCTCGTGAGTTTCTCGATCTGTGACGGTGCCGCTTCCCGCTTGCCGTGCAACATCTCCACCACTGCCTCGTACAGGCGCTTGCGCGCCTCGTGCCGCTCATACGCGCGTGTGATGTAGCGGATACGTACCTCGATCCCGGCGGCGGTTGGCTGCACGTAGATCCCCGGCAGCGCCGACAGGGTCTTGGCGCGATATTTTGTCGTTGTCTCTTGCCACTCGGCCTCGGCCTTGCCGGCATTCTTCGCTGTGTCCTCTTCGACGAGTTTCTGAATTCCATCGATAATCGGGTATGGGTCCGGGCCGGGAGGAATCAGCACATTGAGTTCGTCCCACATCCACTGGCCGGAGGTAGTGAAGTTGAAGAAGTGTCCTTCGATGGCGAAGCTATTGACGAACGAAACGCGGCGGCCGGTAGGGTGGCTGGAGTCGGTCCAGTTGCCGGTTTCGAGGAGTACAGTTTTGAGCAGGCCGACTTCGACGACTTCTCCGCCTACGCCGTTGATCTCGACCCAATCGCCCACGCGGATGCCGTTGCGCCCCATCAGGATGAACCAGCCGAAGAAGGCGACGATGAAATCTTTCATCGCGACGGTCAGTCCGGCGCCGGCTAAGCCGAGCACGGTCGTGGTTTGCGTGGGCATCCCGAAGATGACGAACAGGATGACAAGCGCACCGGCCGCCTGCGCCGCAAACTTAACTACTGATCGCAAGGTGTCGACGCGTTTGTTCTCCGCGGTCATGCCGGTGAACAGGCGTTCGATAACCCGGTTGGCCACATACACGGCGATTAGAGCCAGCAGAATCCAGAGTCCGGACTCGATCATGCTGTGCAAAGCCGCGCGCTGGCGGCTCTCGACGACTGCAATCCAGTTGGAATAGATGTCGCTGAGATCCTGCTGATCCTGCACGCGACGTCCGAGGTCAGCCAGATTCTTCTGATCGCGAGTGTACTGCTTGAGCGAATCGAGAGCGGCCTTCGACGTGGCCTTTGACTCCTCGCGGCTGGCGGTTTTGCCGTTGCTGGAAAATTCTTTTGCCTGCTGCTTTGCGCCTTGGCGATTCTCTTCTTCTTTCTTGACCTGCGCCTCCAGCGTTTCGTGCCGCTGGCTCAGACGTTGCTTCTTGGTGCGAGTTTCTTCAATCGCCTCCTCTAATTGCGCTTTCTTTTCGCGGAGAGCCTGCCAGGCTCGCGCGGCCGCCAAGAGAGTGCGCGCCTTGTAATCCTGCTCGTGCGGATTCACGGCAGAGCCTACCGGCTGCGGGTTGTGATCGCCGGCCTCGTGCTGCTCCTGCAGGCGCTTGATTTTCGACTCCGGATCGCCGCCGGCCTGCTCCAGATCCTCGGAGGCATCGTCGAATTCGTCCTGATCGAGTTCGAGCTGCGCTTTGGCAACATCGAGCTGATCTTCGAGGTTGTCCTTCTGGGATTCCGGCGCGGCCGCGACCTTTCGTGTGAGCAGCTTGATGTTTTCCTGATCATCTTTGACGGCCTGCTCTGCCTTGGTCTTGCGATCGGCAATTTCTTTGGCCTCGGGAGACAGCTTGGCAGGGGTCTCTTGTACACGCCGCAGCGCGTCGTAAAAGGCGAGGTCCACTTCGTGGTCTCCGACCTTCTCGGCCTCATGGGCCAGCGCCTGCTCTTCCTGCGTGCCAGCCAGGGCTGCCATGCGGTGCGCAGTCTGCAAGGGCCGCAAATCCACAAGCTGACGCTGCTGAGTTGGAGCTTTGCGTCCCAGAACTCTGTGGGTGGGCGTCGCGGCGGTCTCGTCGCTCGGGGCCGGCAACTCGCGCGTCCAGAGCAGTCCGGCGACAGCTGCTGCCATGAGCAGCAACAACACGATTGCCGTGAACCAGTGCCGGAGTTTCATGATTCTTCACTCTACAAGAAAAAGCCGCAGGCTGCGACGGGCTACACGTTCGTAACCTGCCGCGTTGAGTCCGGCTGCCTAAGATAACTACATCCAAACATGCTCGACTATCTGCAATCCGTGCTGGAAGAACCCTGGAAGCCAATTTCGCGTGCGGCGGTGGTTGCGTGGCTAATCTTCTATGGCGGATTTTTGGCCTATGCTTTGGCACAGCATGGCGGATTCCTGTTCATCGATTCGGCAAATCTAGTGGTGCACGAAGGCGGGCACAACCTGTTCGGATGGTTTGGCCCGACGCTTGGACTTTGGGGAGGCACTCTGCTGCAGTGGCTCGTGCCGTTTCTTCTGGCTGCATATTTTTTCACGCAGCGGCAAACGAGCGGGTTCGTGTTCTGCCTCTTCTTCTTTTTTGAGAACTGGCTCTACACGGCGACTTACATGGCGGACGCGCGGGCGCAGGAGTTGCCCCTGGTCACAACGGGCGACCCGGATTTCGTGGAGCACGACTTTCATGCAATCTTCTCGAGTCTGGGCGTTCTCGAATCTAACACGAAGATTGCGCTGGTGGTGCGGATTCTGGGCTGGTGCGGAATGCTGGCCTGCGTCGCGTGGCTCGCCTGGAGACTGCGCGCCGCGGGGTCAGAAGCTAACGTTCGCTGATCCGATTTGAAATTCCTCTAGGAGTTTGGGGGCACGACGGTTATGCGGTTATAGGGATCCTTCGACTACGCAGCAAGCGCTTGTCGCGCTTGCTGCTTCGCTTAGGATGACATTGAGCGTGAGTGTTTACGGAACCCAATCTCCAATGAAAATATTCGTTTCGTGCGGGACTTTTCCGTTTCGATTGGAGGCCCAGACCAGCTTCTTGCCATCCGGAGAAAACATAGGAAATCCGTCGAAGCCGTCGCTGTAGGTGATGCGCTCTAAGCCACTGCCATCGGGATTCATCATCCACAATTCGAAATTGCCCTCGCCGCCCGTGGCATGCGTTTCCGGATCATAGTTAGATGAAAAGATGATTTTCTTCCCATCCGCGGTGAACGCTGGGCCGAAACTTGCTGCACCCAGATTCGTGATCTGCTTCTTGTCGCTACCGTCGGCTTTCATCAGCATGATCTCGAGTGAGGTCGGCCGGATCAGGTTTTTCGCTAGCAGTTCCTTATAGTCGGCGATGTCCTGCTCGCTCTTGGGATGGTAAGCGCGGTAGACGATCCATTTTCCGTCGGGGGAAAACGTCGGGCCGCCGTCGTATCCAATTTCGTGGGTCAGTTGTTTCACGTTTTTGCCGTCGGCATCCATGGTGTAGATGTCGAGGTCGCCGTTGCGCACGGAGGTGAAGGTAATCTTCTTGCCGTCGAGTGAGATTGTTGCCTCGGCATCGTATCCCGGCGTGTTGGTCAATCGCTTGAGATTCGAGCCGTCTGGATTTGCGGTGAAGATGTCATATCCCGCGTACACGCCCCAAACATAACCCTTCGAATAGTCCGGTTTCGGCGGGCATTCCGGGCTCGCCAGATGGGTTGAGGCGTAGAGAATCTTTTTGCCGTCAGGATAGAAAAAGCTGCAGGTGGTGCGTCCCTTGCCGGTCGAGACCATGTGCTGGTCGCTGCCGTCGGTGTTCATGATGAAGATCTGGTCGCACTTCACGTCGCCATGAGACGACTGGTAAATCAGCTCTTTCCCGTCGGCGGAGAAGTAGGCTTCGGCATTCTGGCCGCCGAAGGTTAATTGGTGAACGTTGCGCAGATGTTTTTCCTGCAGCGTGGCCATGTCGGGGACAGATGCATTCTGCGGCGACGCTGCAGTTCCTAGAGCCAGGACGACCGAGGTTAGTCGAAGAAGTCGTTTCATTGGATGCGGGCTAGTGTAGCGCGGGGAAAGGTTTCACCACAAAGGACACGAAGGTACACGAAGTTGGAAAGTCGTGCTCGATATGGGGAACTCTTCGCCGGAGCGCTCGAGGTGAGAGCTTTAACCGCAGAGGACGCGGAGAAAAGCCGCTGAGCGCGCTGAGGAATTCTTGTTTGTGCCTCGGGCGGTCAGGCGCCGAACGGACCTGTAGCAACGCGCGCCAGGTTCTCCAGTTCCTGGACGTATGTTGGACGCAGTAGCAGAGTTGAGAGGGTCTTCTCGATTTTCCCCAGGAAACCGCTCCGCACTCGAAGTTCGGTTGAGATGGTCACGTGCGAATCGGCGGGGGCGGCGCCAGGATTCACCGTGAACGTTGTCACCGCTTTGTTTGCGTCCAGATAGGTCTCGACTAGAACGCGTCCCGGTTCCGGCTCAGTAATGGCGGCGCGGAATGTCTGCTTCTTGCCAAACACACGCATCTGAAAACGAATGATCGTGCCGGCACCTACTCCGCCTTGCTCGACGACCAGACTCGTAAACTGCTTGGGGAGGATTCTCGGATGGCCATCGTGGTAATTGGCGATCAGGGAATAGACGCGTTCACGCCGGGCAGGAATGGTGGCGGACGCTGAGACGATGTGCTTATCAGGCTTATTGTTTTCCATGTGGCGCCAGGTTTTGGATACGAATCTTACCGCCCAGGATTCACCTGTGAAAGTGACTACGAATGGCCTCGGCTTGGGTGCGCGTCACAACCGCAGAGAGCGCCGCCGCATCTGCCTGCTTGACGGCCTGCACGCTGCCGAAGTGCTCGAGCAATCGCCGCGACGTGCTCGCGCCCACGCCGGGGATTTCCAGTAACTCCGTTGAGCGATCGCGAATCTGCCGCCGCTTGCGGTGGAAGGTCACGGCAAAGCGATGGGCTTCGTCGCGGATCATCTGAATCAGGTGCAGCACCGGAGAATGGTGATCGAGCGCGATTGGATCCTTCTCCTGTCCATAGACGTAGAGGATTTCTTCGCGCTTGGCGATTGCTGCCAATGGCTGATTGATGATCTCGAGTTTTTCCAGCGCGTCTGCGGCAGCGTGCAACTGGCCGAGGCCGCCATCGATCAGCACCAGGCTCGGCATCGCCTTCTTCTCGTCCTGCAACCGCTTGTACCGGCGCGTGACGACTTCACGCATGGAGGCGAAGTCGTCGACGCCTTCCACCGTGCGGATGATGAACTTGCGATAGTCCGACTTCTTCATTTTGCCGTCTTCCCACACGACCATCGAGGCGACGGTCTCCGCGCCCTGGATGTGGGAGATGTCGAAGCATTCGATGCGCATCGGAAGTTCGGGCAGGCCGACTGCCTCCTGCAGTTCCTCCTGAATCTTGCGCGCATTCGGCTTCAGGACGCGGAAGCGCTGGTCGTAGGATTGCTTCGCATTGTTGCCCGCCAGGTCGATCAAGGAGCGCTTGTCGCCGCGCTGGGGAACCAGGATGTGTACGTGCGCGGAGCGAGTGCCACGGTCTTGTTCGGAGAGCAAGTCTTCGAGTTCTTCGCGGTCTTCGAAGTCCACGGGTACGTAGAGATTTCGCGGGACGTAGGGCTGGCCGATGTAGAGCTGCTTCAGCAGGGCGGAGAAGAACTCGCCGGGGTGAAACTGATCGTGGGGGGACGGGCGGCCCCGGCCGTTCGTGCCGAGTGAAACTTTGGGGTTCGATTCGAGCACATCGGCGCTGTCGGCTGAATGCGCTGGCGAGCTTTGCTCGCCCGGACCGCCGGCGGCGGCTGTCCCCACAGGTGCCGTGGAAGGCTCGACCTCGGGGCTCTCGGCGAATTCGGGTAGATCTTCCCAGAAGAATTCGCGGCGGTCGACCATCTTGCCGGCGCGCATGTGGAACAGGTTCACCGCTAGCATGCCGTTTTCGTAGTGATAGCCGAATACATCGGCGTCGTCGCCCTCGGCGGCGGCGATCCGCTGCCGCTCCTGTAATTGCTCGACCGTGGAGATCAGATCGCGATAACGGGCGGCTCGTTCATATTCCTGTGCTGTCGCAGCCTGCTCCATCCGTGCACGCAGAGAGCGCGCTAAATCGGTCGGCCGGCCTTCCAGGAACATCTTCACGTCGCGGACCGCTTCTTGATACGTGTCCGGCGTGGTCAGGTCTTTCACGCACGGACCGAGGCAGCGCTTGATGTAGTACTGCAGGCAGGGACGTGGATGAAAACGGGTGAGATCCACCTTGCATGACGGAATCATGAAATTGCGGTGGATCAGATCGGTGATGCGGTATGCCAGATTGGCAGGGAAGTACGGGCCGTAATAAGCGCTGCCATCTTTGCGCAAGCGCCGGGTTACATACACCCTTGGCCAGCGCTCGCTTAGGGTCAGCTTGACGTAGGGATACGTCTTATCGTCGCGAAGCAGGATGTTAAATCGCGGCTTTCGCTGCTTGATGAGGTTGTTCTCGAGAGCGAGGGCCTCTTTGTTGTTAGCAACGACGATGTAGTCCAGGTCGACCGCCTCGCGAACCAGCGTGCCAGTCTTAGCGTCTTCCCAGCGGCCCTCGTGAAAGTAACTCGATACCCGGCTGCGCAGGTTCTTCGCCTTGCCAACGTAGATGACCTCACCCTCGGCGTTCTTGTAGAGGTACACGCCGGGCTCAGTCGGAATGGTGCGGATTTTTGCCTGCAGATCCATTTATCGAGCGGTGTACTTATTCTATTGGATGGTAAGTGCGTGCGTTGTGCTACAAAAAGGGCAGATGAGCCCCCGATTGTCGTCCAGGATTTTGTCGCGATATGTACTTGCTGGAATCAGCTTGCTCGCGGGCGTCAGCAGTGCTGCGACCGGGCAGAGCATCACTCCGGCGCCCAACCAGCCCGCACAGCAGCAGGTCACAAAATCGGAGGCCGGGAAGGAGGAAGAAGCGGAGCGTGCCGCCGCCCGTGCCAAGGCAGCCCATCATTTCGACCGCGTCGTCATTATCGTGCTCGAGAACACGGATTACGAACGGGCCATGCGAGATCCGAATCTTGCGGCCCTTGCAACACAGGGAGCCAGCTTCACAAATTTTCATGCCCTGTTTCACCCCTCGTATCCGAATTACCTGGCGATGGTTGCTGGCACGGATTTCGGGCTGCACCGCAAAGGAAGTTATCTGGGTGATAAGCAGGTGAATTTTTCCAACGACTCCGGGCACCGAACTATCGGCGACCGGTTGATCACTGCGGGCCTGGATTTCAAGCAGTATGCCGAGGAATTGCCGTCAGGAACTTGCCCGTGGAACATATCGGGCCTGCACGTCGCTGATAAACGCGGAAACTATGTTCGGCGCCACGTGCCGTTTCTGAGCTTCCGCGAAGTGCAGGAAAAATGGTGTGACCACGTGATCCAGGTCGACTCGGCGAAGGCCGACAATTTTTTCGTCCAGGATGCGAAGAAGGGCTTGGTCGCCTATTCCTTCTACACCCCAAACATGAATCACGATGGTCACGACACCACGGCGCAGGTTTCCGGCGCGTGGGTGAAGAAGTTCCTCGATGAAAGTTTCCCCGAGAAACTGCGGAAGGGCACCCTCGTCGTCGTGACCTTCGATGAATCGGGTGGAAACGAAGACAACCGAATCTACACTGTGTTTCTTGGCGACATGGTGAGGCCCGCCAACCAGCAGGATCCGTCAGCACTCGGCAAGCGCTACACGCACTACAGCGTTCTCCGCACGATTGAGGACAACTTCGGCCTCGAGCCGCTGGCTGCCAACGATCGGGATGCGGAGCCGATCACGGGAGTCTGGAAATGAGTTTTTGACCGCTGAGTTCACTGAGAAATGCCGCAGAGAACGCGGAGGTGGGGTTTGCACAGACTGACTCGTTTGGATTCGCGCTGGGCACCAATGGGGATGGCTAACCTAGATTACTGTATAAATTTTCCATTCATGATGTGGGCTTTGCGTTGCTGGGTAACTGGGTATGGCGGTAAGACCACTCCCCATTGCGTCGCAAGCCATTGAAAAGGTATATACTTAGAGAGGGCTGGTCGAGTTCAGAAAACTGGCATGAACCGTGCACAAGTGGGAATTGGGACTTGTACTGCCGTAAGCTATTCCCAGGACTTTGAGAGTGGATTTCGCAACGGGTTAAGCCCGGCGCATGAAAGAGATCGGACAAGGAGCCTCACCCTATGAACCGCACTTCGTTAGTGATTTGCCTCGCAGCCAGCATTGTGGCCACCGTCGGTTGCTCCAGCAAGAACTATGTCAAAAGCCAGACGACGCCACTCATCAACAAGACCAACGAACTCGACGACCTCACCGCAAAGAACACCCGCGACATTAAGGACGTCGACGCCCGCGCACAGGCCGGCATCCAAGCCGTGAACGCCAAGACCGACGAAGTCGAGCAGAAAGCGCAGAGCGCCGCACAAAACGCGGGCCAGGCGCAGCAGATGGCTGACGCCGCCAACGGGCGCGTCGGCGTGCTGACCGACACGGTCGCCAATCTCGACAACTATCACGCAGTCGCCGAGACCTCAGTGAAGTTCGGCTTCAATAAAGACAATCTGACACCGAAAGCGAAGGAAGCTCTCGATCAGCTCGCCTCCAGCATCTCGTCGACCAAGGGCTACATTATCGCTCTGGAAGGCGGTACGGACTCGGTCGGACCGGCTGATTACAACTACGATCTGAGCCAGCGGCGCGCCAACTCGGTGATCCAGTACCTGGCGACCAAGTACAACGTGCCCGCGCACAAGATCTACGTGATCGGCCTCGGCAAGGACAAGCCGGTCGAGACGAACAAGACCTCTACTGGCCGCGCCGACAATCGCCGCGTCGATGTCCGGCTGATGACCAACACCGTGGGCGGCAGCACTCCGGCACCGACCACTACTGGCCAGAACAACCCGTCGATGTAAAGACGGCACAATTTTACCCTCCTCCCCGGAGGACTTCGCCAACCAGGCCGCTCGCGCCTCCCCCTGAGCGGCCTGCTTTTTTTGAGCTATGCGCTATGAGCAACGAGCAGAACCTCGTCTTTTGGCGGATGCCTGACATCGCTGCCCGGAGTAGTGAGTAAAAGTCGGGCGATTGGGGGGTCTACACAAAGCCGATGAAGCGTCCTGCCGTGACGATTGCGATCCACAACAGGATAGAAATCAACCCCATGACCCTCGCCATCACGGGTGGCGCTGGGCGGTCATCCCAGGCATGCAGTTTGCGGGAAACCACCGTTTGAAAGACTAGGGACTGGATTCCTGCCAATAGCAGGAAGAGCATTTTCAATCGAAATGCGGGGTTGCCGTAGATCTTGACGGCTTCTGACGAGAACAGCAGCCCGCCTGTAACGATCTGCACGCCAAAACCGAGCCATGCCCAGGGAAGCAGGCGCACCGTCACCTCGGAGACGCGCCTCTGCGGCATCGCCCAGCCCAGCAGACGCAGGTCGAGGACGGTGATAGTTCCGACCAGAGCGGCCATGCCGAGTAGATGCACGGTCTCAATCGCTGGAAAAAGCCAGAGAGATTGGCGGATCACAGATCCCACTGAAGTTTGGTCCAGCCATTGGCAGAATTCGAGCATGGCAGGTGGCTAGGGCTCCCCAGGTAGCGACTTGCCGTTTGGGAGATCAATCTTCTGCAACGCCATGTAGGGCGAACCGTCTTTGGCGACAAATCCGTGGACCGTGACTTTGTCCCCGTGTTTCACCACGTCGGGGCTCCAGCCAAAGCGGTTGAGCATCCCCAGGCTGCCGCACTCCAGCATCCAGTTGGCCGTCTTGCCGTGCGGGTCGGTGATGTCGGCGTATATGTAGGCGTGCGGGTTGATCCAGTCGAATTTCGTGATTGTGCCCTGCATGGTCACCATGTGGGTGGTATCGAAGCGGGCCAGGCCATGATGGGCAAACACCAGTGGCACGCTCAACAAAAATGCCGCCACAACCACGATGGCTGCAACTTTTGGATTCAAAGGCACTCTCCAACGCGCTGATCCAGGGTTTTCACTCTCTAGTGTACAAAGTTTTCGGCGGAGGGACAGTTCCTG
Source organism: uncultured Acidobacteriota bacterium (assembly GCA_963836945.1). Taxonomy (GTDB): domain Bacteria; phylum Acidobacteriota; class Terriglobia; order Terriglobales; family Acidobacteriaceae; genus Sulfotelmatobacter. The sequence continues at coordinate 1,153,056 of CAWILL010000003.1, read as the reverse complement.
GATCAGCGGAGTGGTTCTGAGGACTGGATAAGGCGGAGTCCGACGCGTGCCCTCGCATTGCTACGATCGAGCTTGAGGACGAGATTGTACTCGTATGTTGCTAGCCGATAATCGCCGCGCCGCGCCGCCGTGTCCGCCACCCTCAGCAGCTCAGGGATGTTCTTCCGGGTAAACCCATCCACGGTTGGGGCTGGCTGGCGCAGCGGCTTGGTCGGGATTTGTGCCGCGAGCGACGGGCTCCCTTGAGAGTCTGTGACGACCGGAGAGAATGGCGATCTCTCCGAGTGGTCCCCAGCCGTGCTTACAGCGCTTCCAGGCGCGGCCGCTGGAACGGCCCCCGTTTGTGGCGATGCTTGCGTGGGAGCCTGACTCGTCACTACAGGGGTGCCGGTGCCGTCTGCTGGCCTGATTGATTGACCATCAGGCGTCCCAGTGGATGGTGTTGCATCGTCAGAGCCGTCGGGCGCGGTCTGTAGGACAATTGGCGGCGCCTGGTCAGGTCTTGCTCCCGGCTGCGCGGCAGCGTTGTTCGCCGAAGCGTCGGCATTATGACTAGCGCTGCTCTGTGTGCTCTGATCCGGGGATGTCGCTTTATCCTGCCCGGTGGCAGGCTTGAGTTCTCGCAGCGTCTGCGGTAGTTGGTGAGCGCCCGCCGTCAGTTTGTTCACGAAAGCGGGGTAAGAGCCCGTGGTCGAGTGGACGTAGAGAGCCCAGGCTGCCGTGCCGAGAAAAAGCAGCATGAACACGATCGGCCACCAGTTTCTCGGCTTTGGCGCTGGCTCGGTCAGAAGGAAGGTGGGCAGCCCAGGCTCTGGTTGCGTTTTCGCTTTCAGCACCGGGACCGCTCCCGAACCCAGGGCCGCGGGGCTCACATTCATGCGCGCGCCCTGCCCGGCGAACGCCGCACGCAATTCCTCACAGGTCTGGAATCGCTCTTTTGGCTCCTTGACCAGTGCTCTACGGATCACCGCGTCAATTCCGCCAGGAACCGCGGGATTGATCAGCGACGGCGCCACCGGATCTTCATTGACGATCTTATAAAGAATCGTAGTCACGTCGCCGCGGAATGGCCTTTCGCGAGCCACCAGCTCGTAGAACACGGACCCCAGCGAGAAAATATCAGAGCGCTGATCGACTTTCTTGCCTGCCAGTTGCTCGGGAGACATGTAGCTTGGCGTCCCCACGACCAGCCCGGTCTGAGTAAGCGAGGTGTTTTCGATTTTCGCGATCCCGAAATCGAGCACTTTAATCAAGCCCTCTTCGGTCACCATCAGATTTGCGGGCTTCAGGTCGCGGTGAATCACGCCGCGCGCGTGGGCAAATCCGACGGCAGCGCAGATCTGGTCAGCCCATGAGAGGAACGTCGCCAGCGATGGCACTCCTAGATCGGCAAGCCGGCTCGCCAACGTGATCCCTTTCACGTACTGCATGCTGAGGTAAACGACGTCGTCTTCTTGTCCGACGTCATAGATCGTGATGATGTTTGGGTGATCCAGGCCTCCGGCCGCCTTGGCCTCCTGCTTGAGGCGTTCGATCAGTTCGTCGCGGTCAGGAGCATTGCGGTCAATCGAGATGGTTTTCAGTGCGACGGTGCGTCCGATGCGTTCGTCGTAGGCTTTGTAGACGGCTCCCATCGCACCACGTCCCAATTCTTCCTGGATCTGGTAGCGGCCGACGGTCTTCAGTCCTGCCCGGCTCGCCTTCCGTAGATGTCCATAGGTCGACTCATCAGTCCACAGCATCTCGTAGATGCCTTCGGGACCGAAGGTCTCTCCTGCTTTCCGCAGCGGCGTGGAATTGAAGCGGAAGCCGGAGGCATTCTTCATCACCTCGTAGATACATTCGGCGATCAGAATCTGCGCCGACGTCACATTCGCCAGCATATCCTCGGGAAGAGCCCCGTCAGGTCCGGATGGTTTGTCTCCCTTTGTGGGGTAGATCAAGATGGAAGGAACCACATGCTGCGGTTCAGTTTTTCGCTGAAAAGTCAGAAACCGTTGCTGTAACGTTTTCGCCGTGGATAGGGCGTGCGGTGAATCGTCGAAGCGGGCCGACCAGAGTTCCGGCAGCCGTTGTGCAATTTTTCCTTTTCCCTCGGCGACAATTTCCTGGATCAGTTCAGCAATCTCCGCATCCTGCTCGACAACCAATCCGCTGGGCGGCAGGGTTGGACCGCCATAACTCCACAAACGCAGAAACAGCGAGATGCCTCCTTCGAGAGATTCATCCTCGATAGACCGTTCCTGCGGTTCGGCTGAGATCTGTGGCGGTGTCGGGAGTTCCATGAATTTCTCTGACGGTCCTCGCAAACGCGCGAAAATAGGCATGTTTGCGAGCCCGGGGGCAGTTTCAGAATAGCGGGACTGGCCATTTTTTCCAGTTACTTTGGTCTTTGGCCACGGAATTTCCAGCGCATGGCAGCAACTTTCGATCGCTGACGACCGATTCTCGCAAAGATGTTTCCAGAAAAGCGTGGGTTCTCGTGAAGGAGGAAAAATGTCAGCGTCGGATGGTGAGACTAGGGAACTGTCGCGCAGAAAGCGTTAGTGGTGGAAACGCGGTTGCTTTTCTCGGCGCTCTCTGCGGACCTTCTCGGCGACCTCCGCGATCTAAGCCTCTGTTTTCCCCAGTCTGGCCAAAATCCCAAAACGCAGAGGCCACCGAGACCCCCCGCCGAGTTCGCGGAGAAGAGATAGCTGGCGACACGGTTCACCTTCTGCCAACAACCAACCGCTCGAATCTACTAACTAACGAAATTTATGCCACAGGCCACTTGTCTAGTGACCGAAGTAAGATCGACATCTGCGGGCGCAGGGAAGTACGCTAGACAAACAGCGCGCACGCACTCTCCAGTCGTGTCGGCGCGAAAGGATTTCTCGAGGCATGGCTTCTAAACCGCAACAGGACCCCGAACTTTCCTCTCGTCTGAAAAAGACCAATGACGAGCTGAAGCAACTGCAGGATTCCGTGAAGACGGGCATGATCAACGTGAAGGTCCTTATGGATTTCCGTGTTGCGTCCGAGCGCGCCCGCCAGGCCAGCGTTGCCGTGCAGCGATGGCTCGACAGTCAGGGTAAAGGGAACGATCCCTACCAACTCATGAATGAAGTTATGCGTCAGAGGGTCGAGATGACCACGCAACTGGTCAAAGATGTTGCGCGCGATCTGGAGAGCCTTGACCTCGACTTCGACACGCCCGGCCTTCCCGCACTGAACCAGGCAGTCCAAACCCTGGCCGAGCGGCTGACCAAGCTCTTTCCGCAGAAGTCTTAGAGAATGCCGGAGGAGGTGTGATTTGCGTTTACGGACTGCGGCAATCCTATCGGTCATACTCATTGGCGGAATGTTTGCGTTGCGTTCCGTTGGTTATCACCTTGCTCTCTCCTATGTTGAACAGGGCGTGAAGGAGATTCCGCCCTCCGCTAAAATGTTTTTCGTCATCACGGCATTCTTTTACAGCTTTTGGTGGATGCTGGCGCCTGCGATCGTCGGCGTGCTGTTCACGGTAGCGCTCCTCACACGCCAGTCACGCCAACGCTTCTGACACGATTTAACTTTCTGCGCACAACGGATTACTCACTGCCCGCTATTGCCTCCCAGGCGTAATATTTCACGCATGCCATACTCCAACTTCTCCCGGCGGTCATTTCTCGCCATGTCGGCGGCATTGCCGTGGGCCTTTCGCGGACTCGCCTCTGGCTTGGCCTCGTCAAAATCCATCCCGGTCGGCCTCGAACTTTATTCCGTGCGTGATGAGCTAAAAAAAGATCCCCAAGGCACGGTCCGCGCCGTGGCTCAAATGGGATATCAGGTCGTCGAGTTCTACGGCCCATATTTTGAGTGGTCTGAGGCCCAGGCGAAAGCGATGCGCAAGGGGATGGACGACCTGGGCATCCGCTGTCTTTCCACGCACAATGATGAAGCCAATTTCAGTTACGCCAAGATCGAGCACACCAAGGCCCTGAACCTGATTCTAGGCACGAAATACGTTGTGCAGGCGTGGAGCGATCCCAAGCCCACTCTCGAAGGATGGAAGGGACTCGCCGATAAGCTGAATGACGCCTCCAGTAAGCTCGCGCCAGCGGGACTCAAAGTCGGATATCACAATCACGACGCCGAGTGGAAATCGGTGGAAGGGAAGCGGCCCATCGAGATTCTGGCTGCGAATACGAAACCGGAGGTGATGTTGCAACTCGATGTGGGGACCTGCCTCGAAGCAGGCGCCGATCCCGTCGCATGGATCCGAGCCAACCCCGGACGCATTCGCTCCATCCATTGTAAAGACTGGTCTCCCGACCCGAACGTTGGCTACAAGACGCTGTTCGGGGAAGGGAAAGCGGATTGGAAAGGGATCTTTCAGGCGGCCGAGAGTGTGGGAGGAATCGAATACTACCTCATTGAGCAGGAAGGTAGCCGGTATGGGGAATTAGAAACCGCGCGCCGCTGCCTCGAGGCCTTCCGCAAGACGCACGAAGGAAGTTAACATAAACCTATGCGCAGTTTCCTGATAGTGTTGATCCTCGGCGTCGGTTTTGCCGTCGCGCAGAACTCGTCTCCGTCGGTCCCCGCGAAATCGCAGAAGACCAACTCCACCCCGTCCGCGCCGGACAAGTCGTCGGCGCACAATCCGAACCTCGCGCCTCCGCGTTCCGACAGCGTCGACGCCGCCTCTCTCGGGGACGATCGCGGCGACAGTTCCAGCAAAGACACACAGATCGATTTGAGCCCGCCCCCGAACGACGCGAAGGACCATCCTAATAGTTCCGACATGCTCAGAGACGAAAGCGCATCCGGCGGCGGCGATACCACCGAGTTCCATCTCTGGGACCCGCATAAAGCGGCGAAAGACATTGAAGTAGGCGATTACTACTTCAAGCGCAAAAACTACATCGGCGCCGAGAGCCGTTACCGCGAGGCCCTTGTCTATAAGGAGAACGACGCGGTTGCCATCTATAAACTTGCAGTCTGCCTGGAGAAGATGAATCGTTCCGACGAGGCCATTTCCGAATACGAAGGCTACCTGAAGATTCTTCCGTACGGCCCCGAGGCCGGGGAAGCAAAGAAGGCCATCGAGCGCCTTAAGAGCCCGGCCGCCAGTGTGAAATCAAACTAGCACGTGAGTCTTAGGATTAAGAACTGAGTTGAGTGCCCGGACACCAGGCTCCTGCGCAACTCGCAGGTAGAATCCACGTCACCGCCCGCGCTTTCCGGCTCGACCTCTCTTGTCTTTTTGATCGCCGTTGCCTACTGAGCTGCGCTCCGCTTCACCGAGGACCAGATTCGCCGGCCACTTCGGACCGGAATGCGCGAAGGACTTCTGCCGAGTTGCCCCACGAAGAATCGCCTGGATCGTGTCATTGCAGGCGTGGATCGCTTGTGTGCGCAGAGCCCCTTCGAACCCGCCGCGGATGATCAGCATTGCCGTTCCGTGCATCAGGGACCAGATCGCCAGCATCAGGCGGTTGTGTTGCCGCGGCGTGCCGCCAAGTTGTTCCGCCAGTCGCTGGCGCATAAGGTTGAACGACGGCCACGGTTCATACAGGGAAGGAGGCCTTCCTACGCCATCGAACAAAACCTCATATTCGTGTGAGTTGTTTAGCGCGAAGTCCAGGTATGCGTGAACTGCCTCCGCCAGCGTGCGCGTCGGACTTAAGGCAGCAAACAGTTCGCGCCGCGTTTTCAGGCGCAACGCGCGCAGAATGTCGGCCCGGTCGCGATAGCGCTCGTACACCGTGGGCGTGGTTGTCTCCGCAGCGCTCGCGATGGCCCGCATGGTTAACTTTTTTTCTCCGCCGCGGGCCCACAGCCGCGACGCCGCTGTCAGAATTCGTTTTTCAAGCTCTGGATCGGGATGACGCGGCACGTTGCCTCCCAGAAAAACTTTGGTAACTTATTACTTCCACACTGTATTAGTAACAATGTATACTTAATACCAATTACCGAATAAGCGATGTCGCAGCGTGGGTTCCGCTGGATTCCCGAACGGCAGTCCTCCCATAGGAATCCCGGAATCCACCTGCGTGCCCTCCCAAAAATTACGAAACAAAAAGGAGCTGTTGCAGAATGCAGTCCGGAAGTGGAAAGAAGATTGACGTTGCCCGCCTAAAAGCCGATGTAGCCGCCGTGGGAGTCGAAATCCTCAGCGCTCAATGCGCCGCCGATCGCGTTCGCCTCCGATATTCACCAGAAGACATTGTCGCCTTCGGCGAGCGCAGTACCTTGAAAAAGGCGATCGCGTCCTCGCACGCACTCTACCGGTTCTTCACTCTGATTGAGGCCCAGCTCAAACACTCTGAAGACTCCGGCCGATAGACAAATTGCGGCCCTCCGCGCTGGATAAAGTTCTATTTCTCGACCCGGATGAATTCGCCCGTGGATGCGTCGACGGACACTGTCAGCTTTGAGCCTTCCCGGTTCGCGCCAAAGATGACGTGCCAGATCAGTTGATTCGTGTTGTGGTTCCAGTCACATACATACGTCACAGGCGTGTCCGGGGCCTTCTCCAGAACTTTGTCGCCACCGTGTTTCATGGCGGTGGCCAACGCCTGGTCGGAATCGATCTTCAGGAACTGTATGTCCCACGTTTGCATGGACGCATTGGTCGGACTATAGCTGTCTTCATTTCCAGGATTGATGCCGCGCGCCGGCGCACCTTCTGCCGCGCTTCCAGACCAGGTGTAACCCTTGGCCGAGCGTTGCGTTGCCGAAGCGAAGCCGCCCCGCCACACAGCCCATTTTCCGTCACGCCCGTTACCATCGCTGGTCACCACCGACTCGATCCGGTACGGCCGGGCATCCGGATTCCAGCCGCGCGCCGCTATATACAGTTTTTGAAAGCCCGAACGCGCGGTAAGCAGCTCGGGGCCCTTGACCTCGGGCTTCGCTTCTTCCGTGGGCTTATTGGAGTCCGACGAGCAAGCCGCCAGCAATGCCAGCACAATCAGAATTGCGGCAATCCCCATGGAACGGATGCAGCTGGAATGGTTTTCCCTATGCAGTCTCCGTGACAGGTCGCTCTTATTTGCTGCGCACTGCGTGTGGGCAAGGCTCCCCGTTTTCATGGCATCCTTCCTGACATGACCCTATTTGGATTTCTCTGTGCGGCAACATTCTAACTGAAAGGCCGTACGCGGGGAGTAACACTCATGGCCCCTGCCGGGGGCACTGATTGGATTGGAATCTGGACGTGGTCTTTAGAGTGACGATGTTGCTGCCAGGGCAGGAATTGTTCACGAAGAAATTGAGAGATGGAGGCCGGGGCAGAAGAATCGAATCCCACCCTTGCCGAAGATGCAAGGGTGGGGGCGCTCCGCGTAAGGCAGGAGTCCTGCAGGTGGGATCCCACTGGCGCTTCAGGCCGCAGTTCGCAAGTGGGTGAGGACGGGTATTTTGGTGCAGGTGGTCGATCCTTCGAACTTGAAACAATATTGTTGAATGTGGAACTCGCGCGCTTCGCCGTCATCAACTTGCTGGGGCTTAGGTTTGGTGGAGGAAGCCTCGTGCTTGGCGCGTTCCGTCACGGTGACTCCGAGTTCTCCGAACTGCGCCTTCAGTTGTTCGAAGCCGAAAAACGGACGTCCCGTTCCGTTGACATAGTGAGCCGTGGCAGCCACGGCTTGAGCCGCCATGACTTCGGGCCTCGGGTCGCCTCCGTGGATGGCTAACCAGAGAGCGATAATCCAGGCAGCATCGAGTTCGTAAGCGGGATCAGTTGGCCGGACCGACATGAGTGATTCCCCTTAATATCGAGATAGTGCGGGACGGGGCGAAAACGTTTCTCGAATTCTGCAAAATCGGGGAGGGCGCGGACCGCTCCCTGCCGGCTGTCTGAGCGAGGAGAGATATTGGAGAAGAAAGATGCAGGGTATTGGGTGAAGCGGTTGCGGCTGGAGCCGCATCCGGAGGGCGGATATTTCCGGCAGACCTATCGGTCGGAGATTACGATCGCGCGTGAGGCGCTGCCCGCCGGTTTTGGCGGGGCACGAGCGGCTTCGACGGCGATTTACTTTCTGCTCGAGGGGAAGAACTTTTCGGCGTTTCATCGGCTGCGGTCGGATGAGGTGTGGCACTTCTATGAGGGGTCGCCACTTCTGGTGGATGTGATCGATCTCAGTGGGAAGCACTCGACTATTTTTCTAGGAAGGGCGCCGGATGTGGGGCAGACACATCAGGCAGTGGTGAGCGCGGGGTGCTGGTTTGCCTCCCATGTTTGGGATTGGAAGTCGTATGCACTGGTGGGATGCACCGTAGCGCCGGGATTCGATTTTGAAGATTTCGAGATGGGGAAGCGGGAGGAGTTGATGGCGGCGTTTCCGCAGCATCGGGAGATTATTCGGCGGTTGACGCGGGAGTAGCGGTTGTGAGGCTTTCGAGGCGGTGCACTCTACCGAAGAGGAAAGTGTGTTGGACGAATCAAGCTAACGCCTGTTCGCGACAGCCGAGTCAAGACCTTCTCATAGAATTGCTTTCAGACCACTGGTGCCTTTGTCGGCCCCTCTTATCGTTTCGAGTTGCGTCGGCTCTAGTCTCTTCTTCTCGGGAGCGACCATTGTCACGTTGCTGTTGAGCACTTGTATCAAGTGGTGCATGAGTGCTCGAAGGTCATCCTCGCCCTTGTCCAGGACCTTGCGCACTTCCGCGCTAGCCTTCATCGCTTTGTCATACTCATCCCGAGCTTTGGTAAGAAGGGGAACGTGTTCAATGAAAGCGGTGGCGTTCCTGGTAAACTCGGTTACCGCTTCCGTGTATGCCGCCATGCTTACTGGCGTCGATGGTTGGGCTTCTGTAAAAACCCTCTGCGGACCGACTTGCTCCGACAGGTTATCGAGATGAACCCCCTCGCCTTCCATTTTTGAGGGCGACTCCGACATCTGCTTTGAGTCAAACTCACGGGGCATGCTTGCCGCATCGACCTGGTTCTTCCACATTTGCTTAACTCCTTTGCCTCTCCACTCCTGGCTGTAGCGAGTGAATTATGAATGTACTGAACAACAACAGTCAAACTGAATCGAGTGTGACTTCGGTCCGGAGCCGTGCGCTGGATTTGGGTTCACGGAAGTTTTGGCTGGAATGGCGTCCTCTTGCTTGTCGCCACGGTCGCAATTTTCGGATTTGTTGATTACCGACTGCTGCGATTCTATGAGCGAAGAGGAAGAGCGCTGCGAGTTGAGCGCCACGTACCGTATTCGGCGAAAAATCAAGATGGCGCTGATTGACCAGCGTCAAAACGCGTAAACGCCTGCGGGTGTTGAAAAACTCCATCGCTGGAAAATGACCGAAAAAACTTTGCGCCCGGATGCCCTAGAAACAATCTTTTTGATTTTCTGAGCATTTTGTATCCCCACATTTTGGCTGTTTGGGAGGAAACTGGACTTTTTCAACAGCCACGCCGAGTAACAACAATCATGGCAAGGGGATTCGAGCAACACGTTCTTACGAATGAAGGATTAGGTTAAGATTGCGACGGTGAGGGCAACACGAAATGAAGATAGCACCCTTTTTCGTTATCGGATCATGCTTGTTACTTGCAGTTGTTGCGATAGCTGATGACAAGCCAAAGGTCGCCGTCAGCGACGCTCATTCCTGGGAGCGCGCACCCGACCTCGGCGAAGCATTCGATGAGGTCGCGCGATTCAATTGGATCAAAACATGGGGGTGTCGGAGGGCGTATGAAATACACAGCACCCTCAGGGAACAATGCCGACAAGTCCTTGAGGTCGGAAATTTGGAAGGTGCTGATTACGTTCTAGTGTTCAATAATCACACCTCTAACGAAGTCGCCGGGTTTGCAGCGACAACACGTAACCTGGTGGTGAGGGAGTCGGCGTTATCGTTGACCGAGTCCATCCAAAAGGCTTGCGATGGAATTGCTGAGCATTGGGCCCTAAACGACGACCAGATGCGTGCGGGCATAGCGGCAGACGAGACTAGGCAGAAGGGTGGAAAAGTCAGGCCTACACCGATCGGCTCAGTGACCGGCGTCGTGGTCGATGAGAACGGCCGCCCCATGAGCGATGCGATCGCCTATTTGGAAAGACTAGGCGCAAAGTCTGAAACGCGACCTCTGCACACTGGTAGTGACGGTCGCTTTTTCGGATCGAACCTCGAATGGGGCACCTATTTTGTATTTGCCGAAAAGCGATCGTCTGGATACACGACCGACCATTACAAATCATCCGTGCTGGAGCTAAGTTCTGAGAATCCACATGCGGCTGTGACCGTAGGATTGGGTGCAAGGGCGGGGATTATTCTGTTGTCTGCGATTGACGCCGTAAGCGGTCAGCCCGTAGAGCAAGCGTTTGTTCAGGTGAGTGCCGACTGTCCGCCTGAAACCAGGCAAGAAGCCGCGGGAAAGAGCTTCCTGATTCCGTCGGACAGAGAATACAAACTGGAGGTTCGGGCTCCAGGATTCGAGTCATGGCACTACACAACCGACACCGGCTATGTTCGGCTCGAGCCCGAACAAGAGCTGAGGCTCGAAGTCCAACTGAAGCGTAACCCGCAAGAACGGACCAAGTAGCGAAGCGAGACCAATCGGTCGGTTGTTGCAAAATCCCCATAGCACTCGTTGAGGTTGTCGCGGGCAGGGGCGCCAGCACATGGCACAGCGATCACTTCACGGCGGCGGCTTTCTTGGGGAACATCTCTCCGATGCGGCGGATCTGGGCCCCGACTCCCTTGAACTTTTCTTCGATGTGCTCGTAGCCGCGATCGATGTGGTAGACGCGATCAATGATCGTCTCCCCATCGGCAACCAGCGCCGCCAGCACTAGGGAGGCAGAGGCGCGCAGGTCGCTGGCCAGAACGGCGGCAGCGCTCAACTGCGTCTTGCCTCGCACCACAGCGCGCCGACCTTCGATCTTGATGTTCGCGCCCATACGCACCAGTTCCTGCGCGTGCATGAATCGATTCTCGAAGATATTCTCAGTGATGATCGACGTTCCCTCGGCCTGTGTGGCCAGCGCCATGTATTGCGCCTGGCAATCGGTGGGAAAGCCGGGATGCTCCTCTGTGCTCATGTCGGCTGCGGTAAACGGATTGTCGCCCATCACGCGCACCGCATCGGCAGAAGCCTTCGTCTTCACTCCGACTTCGTGCAGCTTGCTGAGCAGCGCGTCGAGGTGGGATGGTTCGCATCCCGCCACGTTGAGATCGCCTCCGGTCATCGCGCCCGCGATGATGAACGTTCCAGCCTCAATGCGGTCCGGAATGATCCTGTGCTTCGCCCCCTTCAACTGACTGACACCCTTAACCCGGATGGTAGTGGTGCCCGCCCCTTCGACCTTTGCTCCCATCTTGTTGAGCAGATCCGCGAGGTCGGCGACCTCCGGTTCGCGAGCGCAGTTTTGCAGGATCGTCTCGCCCTCGGCGAGAGTGGCTGCCATGAGCAGGTCTTCCGTGCCGGTCACGGTGATCTTGTCAAAAACGATCTCAGCTCCCTTGAGCCGGTCGGCCTTGGCCTCGATGTAGCCATGCTCCTGCGTGATCTTCGCGCCTAGCTGCTCGAGTCCCTTGATGTGCAGTTCGATCGGACGTGCGCCGATAGCGCATCCTCCGGGAAGGGATACCCGCGCCCTGCCACACCGCGCGACGAGCGGGCCAAGAACGAGTGTTGACGCTCGCATCGTCTTTACCAGTTCGTACGATGCCTCAGGCGTGGCGAGATTCTCGCAATGGATCGTCGTGCGATGATGCGCGCGTCCGTAGCCTAGTTCGACTTCGGCGCCCATCGCGGAGAGCAGATTGCGGGTGGTCTGTATGTCGCGGACTTGGGGGACGTTCTCTAGAACGACGGGCTGATCAGTCAGGAGTGCGGCCGCCATGCAGGGGAGAGCTGCATTCTTTGCGCCGCTTACGCGAACCGTACCCAGCAGCGGCTCTCCGCCGCGAATCACAAACTTATCCATGAATGCGTCCTTGAGTGGATTGTAGCGGAGGAGTCGAGTCGCATTGTTGATTCGGAAAGCACGGGAGGGCTTGGTCCTCAGGATGTGTTAAGATCGCCCGCAGCGCAAAGGGCGCTGCCGGTCCGCGGAGAGGACAGAAGTCCACCTTGCATTTGACAATTCACTTACGAACTGACTTTCTGCCTGGAAATATGCGGACCGCGGGCGCACGAAAGGAAGTTCGTTATGCCCGTAAGACCTCTTCCCGAAAAGCCGAGCCTCCAACACCTCAAGTACCAAGCCAAGGACGTGCTGAAGGGTCACGCCGCGCGCGACCCTGCCGTAGCCCAGCGAATCCGCGAGTTTCACCCGCGCTGGGCCAGAGCCTCGGATGCCGAGATATTCGCCGCACATCTGACCCTGAGCGATGCGCAACTCGCGATCGCGCGTGAGTGTGGATTTTCGAGCTGGACAAAACTGAAGCGGCGGGTTGAGCAACCCAAGCCTGGCGATCAGCTCAATCTTCCGCATCACGAACGAATTGAAGACCTGACCTTCCGTCGTGCAATTGAATTCCTCGATGCCGGCGATGTGGAAGGTTTGCGAACGCATCTCAAGCGGTACTCGAATCTCGCACGCCGGCACGTGGCGTTTGAAGGTGGAAACTACTTTTGCAATCCCACACTGCTGGAATTTGTGGCCGACAACCCGGTCCGCCACGGCAAGTTGCCCAATAACATCGTAGAGATCACGAAAGTCATTCTCGACGCGGGAGTAGAACAATCTTCACTCAATGAGACGCTGATGTTGGTTTCGACCGGGAGCGTTCCGCGCGAATGCGGCGTGCAGATGGATCTGATCAACCTGCTTTGCGACCGTAGAGCAGATCCGGACAGCGCCGCCGAGTCCGCGGCCGTCCTGTTCGAATTGCAGGCCGTTGATGCGCTACTGGCGCGTGGGGCTAGAATCACCCTCCCGTTGGCCGCGGCGCTCGGCCATACAGAAGATGCTCGCCGCCTCCTTCCAAACGCTGACCCGGAAAAGCGCCACCTGGCGTTGGCCCTTGCCTCGCAATATGGGCACCTGGAAATCGTGCGAGAGTTGCTGGATGCGGGGGAAGATCCGAATCGATTCAACCCTGTCGGCGGGCACTCGCACTCGACGCCGTTGCACCAGGCAGCCGGAAACGGGCACCTCGATGTGGTGAAGGTTCTGATCGAACGCGGGGCAAAACTGGACGTGAAGGACATCCTGTTCGGCGGGACACCCGCAGGATGGGCAGCTTATGCGGGGAAGAAGGAAGTCGAGGCGTACCTGCGAGCGCGGGAGGAACCCCGATAGCAGTCACTCATTACTCGTCAGACTTAGCCATCGCAATGGCTTGGCGGACATGGCCATGCGTCTTCTTCAAGGCAGCTGCCGCTTTCGAGCGCGAGACACCTGCCGCCACCATCACGACCGCCACAGGCGTTCGGTTACCGCTATCTCGCAAGGCGCGCGCGGCGGTCTGATGATCTGTTGCCGTCGCCTGCTCGACGATTCGTATCGCGCGCTGTACCAACTTTTCGTTCTTCGTCCACACGTTCACCATCAGCGTGCCGTACACATAGCCCAGGCGCGTCATCGCGCCCGTGGAGATCATGTTCAGGACCATCTTGTGGGCCGTGCCCGCTTTCATACGCGACGACCCGGCCACGACCTCAGGCCCGACCTCAGTCACGATGGCAAATTCCGAGGCGCGTTCCAGAGGAGAATGGCGATTGCAGGTGAGCGCGATCGTGCGTGCTCCGCGACCGCGGGCATATTCGACCGCGGCGATGGTGAAGGGTGTGCGCCCACTGGTCGCAATTCCAATGACCACGTCATGCCGACCGGGTTTCTTCTTCTTCATCTCCTGTACAGCCATCGCCTTGTCGTCTTCGCTAGCCTCGGTCGACGCCCCAAGCGCCCTGGCTCCGCCCGCCATGATGTACTGCACCGTCCGAGGGCTGGTGTTGAACGTCGGCGGAATCTCCGATGCGTCGAGCGCCCCCAGTCGTCCGCTGGTACCTGCCCCAACGTAGATCAGGCGTCCGCCGTGCCGCAGTCCGTCGGCGACCACATCGATGGCGCGCGCGACCTGCGGAAGCGCACGGCGAACGGCCGCCGCGACGGTCGCGTCCTCGTCATTGATGAGCCGTACGATTTCGAGCGACGACATCTGGTCGAGATTCGCCGCGGTGCTGAGAATCTGTTCGGTGGGGAGCTGTCGGAGATCAGACTTCAGAGTCCGGGATGGGGTCAATGTCGCATGCCTTTCAAGAGTTGAACCGCTCCCGGAATCAGCGAGCTAATTAGTGTATCGCAGCCGCTCTCCCGCGCTGAAGTGAGCGCGGATGTTCCGAGGATTCGTGAGCGAAGGAATCTGTCGCTGTCTCCGCGAACTCGGCGGATCCTCTCAGCGATCTCCGCGGTTAAGAACGGATCTGTACACTCTCCATGACCGCGTCATGGATCTTAGGCCGCGCTTGCTTGATCGCCTGCTTGGAGCAATCCGGCCAGGTGCGATTGCTCAGAAGCGTAATCGACAACTGTCGATCCGGATCAATCCAGAGCGACGTTCCCGTATACCCAAGATGGCCGTAGGAGTGAGGTCCGAAGTGTGTGCCCGATTGTGAAGGGACGGAGGGCGTGTCCCAGCCGAGCGCGCGTGAGGTGCCGACTGGAATGCCGCCGCGCCGGGTGAACAATGCGATCGTCTCGGGCCGCAAGATGGGACTTCCACCCGAAAGCATGGTGTGGGCGAATCGCGCCAGATCTTCGGCGGTTGAGAACAAGCCCGCATGTCCGGCCACTCCTCCCAGGACGAACGCGTTTTCGTCCTGTACTTCCCCCTGGATTATGCGTTTGCGAAATGTGCTGCGTGGTTTCGCGGGGCTGGCGTCGACCTCGCGCTCGTCGGCAGTGGGTGGAATCTTGTTGCGTTGCTCTCGGGGCAGGTTGAAGGTCGTATTCGACATTGCTAGTGGCCCGAAGATTTCGCGCCGGCAAAACGTGTCCAGGGGTTCTCCCGCGATACGCTCGAGCGCCACACCGAGAATGATGAATCCGATGTCGCTGTATTCCGCGCGCGTCCCGGGATCGGCGGTCAGCGGGATTGAGAAAGCTGCCTTCAGGAACTCGTCGCAACCCTGCACTTTCAGGAAAAGCTTTTCGTACCCCGGAAGTCCCGACGAGTGCGCTAGCAGCAAGCGGAAGGTCACCGCATGTCGTCGTGCGTCGTCTGTCAGGAGTTCGGGAATAGCGCCTGAAACGGGGGCGTCCAGTTCCAGTAGGCCGCGCTCGTATAGGATCATGGCCATGGCTGTCGTCGCGACTGCCTTGGTGACCGACGCCAGATCGAACAGGGTGGTTGGTTGAACAGGTAAGTCAAAATCCCCGCCCTGTCGCAAAGGACGCGACAAGGACGGGGCACCCTCGAGGTCCTCTTCGTAGACGAACTTGCCGAAGGATTTCAGGGCTATAAGTCTCCCCGCGTACGTCACTGCCAGCGATGCTGCGGGGAACGCATGCTCCGCGATAGCTTCGCGAAGAATGCAAAATGCGGCCGAGAACTGCTGCTCCTGCTGGTCGAATGCCGGGACTAGAGTTGGGGTGCGGTTTGGAATCGGAGCGCTCGCTTGGATAATTCTGATCCTCGCGGGTTATAGCAGAGTTGCTGGAGCACGGTAAAGCCTCAGTGCCCGACAGCGATAGGGGCATCCCCGCGATTACCTGCGTTTGTTGAGGCTTGCTGCCGGGTTGTGTAAAGTCAAACCATCGCTTCCTTCAGGTTCAACTCGATGCCCCAAGCTTTTTTCGTCCTCATGCGTGAACGGTGCAACTTTTCTTTCCCAATCCTCATTCTGTGCGCGTCATTGTCCTGCGTGCTGTGTGGCCTCGCTCTTCAAGCGGAAGAGAGTCATCCCGCTGGGCTTCTCGCGCCGGACCAGACTCGGTCCACATCCTCCTCAGCGGCGGCTTCCAATCCTGTGAAATTGAGCGCGGTCGATGCAGTTATCCAGCAGGCGATTGCCGATAACAATATTCCCGGTGCCGTGCTCGTGGTGGGCCACGAAGGCAAAGTAATTTACCGCAAGGCCTATGGCCATCGCTCGCTCGAACCGAAGCACGAACTGATGACGCTTGACACCATCTTCGACCTGGCCTCGCTCACCAAGGTGATCGCCACCACTACAGCGGTCATGCAGTTGATGGAGCAGGGCAAGGTGCGGATGAATGATCCGGTCGCGAAATATATCCCCGAGTTTGCGCAGAATGGGAAAGACGACATCACCATACGGCAACTGCTGACGCACTATTCGGGGCTTGCGCCTGATCTGGATCTGGATACCCCGTGGGAAGGGAAGCAGACGGCGTATCAGCTTGCCTGTGTCATGCCTCCGGAAACGACGCCGGGGTCGGGTTTTGTCTACAGCGATATCAACTTCATCATGCTGGGTGCGCTTGTCGAGAAGGTCTCTGGAGAGACTCTCGACGCCTACACGGCGCAGCACATCTTTAGCCCGCTCAAGATGACGCATACGCGGTACGTGCCTCCGGCAGCGTGGCGGGCGAAGATTGCGCCCACACAGTATGACGAGAATGAAAAAATGCTGCACGGCGTGGTGCATGACCCCACGGCGCGGCGCATGGGTGGCGTGGCCGGTCATGCCGGGCTCTTTTCGACCGGAGATGATCTTGCCAGGTTCGCACAGGCCTTGCTGGATGGCGGGGATGGAATCCTGTCGCCAGAAGCGGTTGCGAAGATGACTTCCCCCGAACAGCCGCCGTCGGCGCCCGTTCTGCGCGGATTCGGATGGGACATCGATTCTCCGTTTTCGTCGAACCGAGGCGATCTTTTCCCGATGGGCTCGTTCGGACATACCGGTTTCACGGGAACATCGATTTGGATCGACCCGACCACGCATGCTTATATCATTCTGCTGACCAATTCCGTGCATCCGCGTGGGAAAGGAAACGCGATCGGGCTGCGTTCGAAGGTCGCGACTGAAGTCGCGGCGGCGCTGCCCCTGACTGCCGATGAAAAGGAAGATCTGCGATGGAAGAGCATTACGGGCTATAACGAAGCCTTCAGCGCGGCACGTCGCATGGGCGCTCGCAATGGAACCGTGAAGACGGGAATCGATGTGCTCGAGGAGCATGGCTTCGATGTGTTGAAGCCGTCTGGCGGCGCCCCTGAGGCAAAGCGGCACATCGGTTTAGTAACGAATCAGACTGGGGTCGACTCGTCGGGGAAGCGCACCATCGATATACTCGCCGCGGCGCCGGGAGTCTCGCTCGACGCCATCTTCAGTCCGGAACATGGCGTCACTGGCACGCTCGACACCACGGATATCAACAACTCGAAAGACGCAGCGACCGGTGTATCCGTCTACAGCGTGTATGGCGGGAGCGATGCGGCCCGGCGTCCGCCGCCAGAGGTCCTGCGCAGCCTGGATGCAATCGTCTTCGATATTCAGGATGCTGGCGTACGCTACTACACCTACGAAACAACCTTGGGATATTTCCTGGAATCCGCGGCCAAAGCGGGGATTGAGATGATCGTGCTCGACCGGCCCAACCCGATCACGGGTTCGTTCGTGCAGGGTCCACCGGCCGACGCTGGACATGAAAGCTTCACGAATTATTGGACCGTGCCCGTGCGTCACGGGATGACCATGGGCGAGCTGGCGAAAATGTTCAACACTGAGCGCGGCATCGATGCGAAACTCACTGTCGTTCCGATGGACGGTTGGCAGCGCGGCGACTGGTTCGACTCCACCGGGCTCACGTGGGTGAATCCGTCGCCCAATTTGCGCAGCGTGACCGAGGCGACGCTGTATCCGGGCGTGGGGCTGATTGAGGGCACGAACGTGTCGGTCGGTCGCGGAACGGACACTCCGTTTGAGTTGGTCGGCGCGCCATGGATGAAGGGCAGGGAACTGGCGGCTTATCTGAATGCGCGCGGGATTGCGGGCGTGCGGTTTGTGGCGACTACGTTCACGCCCACTTCGAGCAACTACAACGGACAGGCGTGCCAGGGAGTGAATGTCATCATTACGGACCGCAACGGCTTCGACGCGCCCGAACTGGGGATTGAACTGGCCGCGGCTCTGCACAAGCTTTACGCCGCCGACTTCAAGATCGACAAGATGCAGGGATTGCTGGTGAATCAGAGCGCGTACGACGCGTTGATGGCCGGTCAGGATCCGCGGCGGATTTCGCAAGAATGGATGGACGGATTGCAGAAGTTCGGGAAGGTGCGGGAGAAGTCTCTGATTTACAAGTGAGGCGCCATGATTGCCGGTGGTGGCAAACATCTTCGGGTAGTTTGCTCGAGTGTACTTGTTATTTGCGCGCTGCATGCTCACGGACAAGAGAAGCGCGTGCCTACACTTGGTTCGCGTGCGCCATCTTGGGTGCTAAGCGCAAGAGCGCATTCCGAAACGTGCCTTACAGACGTTAATCACCGCGATCCCTGTGCCACGGTCACCATCAAGAGGATGCTGTTTAAGATCGCTTGGGATCGGGAGACTTCTGCGGTGACCTTTCTACTCACTGAAGATCCTCACCTTGTCACGGATAGCGAACTGGGAGTAGGTGGGGATGCAGGCTTCTCGATGGGGCCGATCAGCCTTATCCGCTGACTCCATATTTGGGCTGGCTTTTCACGCCAACGTGGGCGGACTCGGTGGAGGATTTATCCGGTGATGCGGTTTGGTATGCCGCACTCCGCAAGGAGTCTACCCCATTACCGTACGGCAAGATCGTTGGGTTCGTGCAGAGTGGCTATCTGAAGCTGAAGGAATAGTTTCCAAAACCGCGCCGGCGGAAGCGCCCGCGCCACACGTTCAGGCCATTATCGGGGCTGATGATTTCTCTGTCTTCTTCAAATGACTAGGCTATTCTTGACGGGCGTGTTCGAGACGTGACAGTTTCTGCTTGGAATCCTTCGGAGGTGCAATCGTGGGTCGCATTGTACCGCTGTTCTTTCTTCTGCTCTCTGTTAGCATCGCAGACTCCCAGGCCCCTCCCGCGAAAGACGTCGACATCATCGCTCCTGACGGCACCAAGCTTCGGGCTACCTTTTTCGCCGCCAAGCCCGGACCCGGCATGTTGCTGCTGCACATGTGCAATACGGCGCGGAAGTCGTGGGAGCCCGTCGCGAAGGAACTCGCGGAGAAAGGCATCAACGCGCTCACCATCGACAATCGGGGCTTCGGGGAGAGCGGCGGGCCTCGCTTCGAGGGCGCATCCCCGGATGTGTTGAAGCAGTTGAACAAGAAGTGGCCGGGAGATTTCGAGGCGGCCTATGACTACCTGGTTGCTCAGCCCGGGGTTGATAAGACGCGAATCGCGGTCGGGGGCGGCAGTTGCGGCGTGACTAATGCCCTCACATTGGCCGAGCAGCATGCGGACGTCAAAGCCTTAGTCTTGCTGGCCGGAAGTACCGACCTTGTGGGCATCGACTACATCGCCCACAAGGCGGAGATGCCGATCTTTACAGCTGCTGCTGCAGACGATGAGTACAACCCCGCGACCCTGCAATTGATGCAGTGGTTCAGCGAGATCTCGGGCAATCCGCGTACGAAGTTTTCAGGGTTCAAGGATGGCCGACATGGTACGGAGATTTTCGGTCCGCATCCGGAGTTGGTCGATCAGATCGCGGCATTCCTGGTCGACACGCTGGTTACATCTCCAGTGGACTTAAAGGTAGCGATCACCCCGCGCAAGACGCCTGCGTCCGAATTCTGGATGCTTGTGAACCAGCCCAAAGGCGCCACGAAAGCAGCGGCGGTTTTTCATGAGGCACGCCAGCGTGATCCGAAGGCCTTTGTTTTCCCTGAGTTTCCCATCAACTTGCTGGGTTACGCGCGAATCCAGGCTGGAGCGAAAGACGAAGCCATCGAGCTATTCAAGCTGAATACCGAGGCGTATCCCGCATCGGCGAATGCCCAGGACAGCTTGAGCGATGGATACCTGGCCGCCGGAAAGAATGACCTCGCGCTGGCTGCCGAGCAGAAGTGCCTGGAGTTGCTTCCCGCGGACACGAACGGAGTCCAATTCAAGGCTCAGCTCGAACAGGTCGCGAAAGAAAAGATCGCCAAACTGAAGTCTGAGCAGAGGTAAACAGGGTAACTGTTCTCCTAGGTGACCGTTCGTAATTTGAAATGGCACGCCGCCGGATACAGAATCTATTTGCCCACCACTTCGTAGTTCAGCCATCGTAACTTCCTGGCCGGGGAGCGACGTTGTTGAACGAATCCACTCTGGCCTGATTGGGAATCTGGGGAATCATGTCACGCGCGAAGGCCACCATTCTCTGCATTGACGACCACTGGAACGGGCTCATCGGCCGGAAGATGCTGCTCGAGCAGAACGGCTATGAGGTCCTGGAGGCCAGCGGCGGAGACGAGGGGCTGAAGCTGTTTCTCTCGCGCAATGTGGATGCCGTGGTGGTCGACTACCAGATGCCCGGGATGAACGGGGACGTGGTGGCCGAGAAGATCAAGCGCATCAACTCGCATGTCCCGATTATGCTCCTGTCTGCCTACGGACCGTTGCCCAAGAGCAAGCTGCGCGCCGTGGACTCGTTTTTGACCAAGTCGCAACCACCGAAAATTCTTTTGTCCACGCTGCAAGGATTGTTGGGCGATCAACATAAACCCTTTTTCTCCCGTTGGCTTGATCAATGGAAGAACCGGAATCAGGTGAGCTCGTGAAATTCTTGAAGTTGCTCCTTCGTCAGGGTTGTACACACCGTTTCTCTTGGCCGCGCATTGACGACAGCGGACGTCACTATCAGATATGCCTGGGTTGTGGAACGGCTTACGAATACGACTGGAAAATGATGCACCGGACGAACCGCCTGCTCGTGGCAGCCGTCCAAGCCGACTTGCACGGCAGTATCTCGCACTAGCCCGAACACTGGGCCTGGGCAAGTAGTCGCGCTGCGCCAACGGAATTGCTGGAAGATGTCATGACTCATTTCTATCAACGCCGCCCTTCAAGACGGGCCCCGCGCGTGAGTCTTCGTGGGACCATCTCAGCCGTGATTCGGCTGGAGAACGGTCGCCAGTTACCCGCCAAGCTGAGGCAACTCTCCATCACCGGGGGGTTGTTAGACCTTGGGGTCTACCTCGAAGAACGTGCCTGGGTGGATTTGACCATTTACCTCAGTTCCGGGGCGGTGCAGGCCACCGCAGAAATGATGTTTCCCATGCGTGGTGGCGTGGGATATTTGCAGCCGTTTCGGTTCACCAACCTGGGCGAGGAAGAACTTCACGCACTCGACCGGGAAGTGACGGGATTGCTGCAACAATCGGTGACGTCAAAAACAGGCGAGCCGGGCACTCCGGGACCCCGCTACTACCTGGAGTCGTGGTAACCACCTTCTCGCCCTGCTTCTGATTTGTTTAACCAAGAACCTTCGCGGGCGGAAGCGCCCGCGCCAAACGGGCGGATAACTCCGGGCTTGTAATCGTGCATCCTAGCGGCTAAAGCCGTAGTAAGCTTGGGGGATACGATCGACGTCCTGGAGGTGCGGGATGCGCACAATTTTGACGCTGCTGCTGGTTTCAGGAATGGCGTTTGGGCAGTCCGCGGAACAAACGAGGGCGAAGCTCCCTCCCCAAAGCACAAACGCAGCTCAAAGCGACAAAGGCGCCGACATGACTTCGGCCCCGGCTGCCGTCAGTCTCGAAGAAGCACCCGATCCCCATGTCGCCGTGATCCCGTCTGGGACCAAAGTCCCGCTGCTGCTGGCGCAGGCCATCTCTACCAAGAACGCGCGCGAGGGCGATCCCGTGTACGCCCAGACCGCGTTTCCGTTCGTATTGAATGATCACATCCTGATTCCCGCCGGAACTTACATCCAGGGCAAGATTATGCACACCGAGCATGCCGGCCGCTCCAAGAAGCGTGCCGAGTTGCTGATTCATTTCACGTCGATGATTTATCCGAGCGGCTACACGGTGATGTTGCCGGGATCGATCGATAACACACCCGGAGCCGACGATAAAGGCGTGAAGGACTCGGAAGGGACAATTCAACAGGACAAGGACACTGGCAAGCGGATCGAAGATGCTGCTAAAGGCGCGGCTGTCGGTGGAACGGTGGGAAGCATTGGCGGTGTTGCCGCAGGTGGCTTGAATGGTGCTCGGATTGGCGGCCTTGCCGGCATCGCCGGCGGCGTGGCCTGGGCGCTGCTGAAGCATGGCCCGGAAGTGAAGCTTCCAGTTGGCACCTCCATCGAGATGGAGATCCAACGTGACGTGAAGGTCGACGCCAGTCGGATTCAGATGGCGAAAGCGCAGTAGTATTCCAAATACTGTTGGCATGCCGTGACCCGCGTATTTTGCGGCCGAAGGGCTTATGTAACCGGCCGGCGTGGTGCTCGGGCCCTTCGGGGCCAAAAACGCGCCTCAAGATGACAATGCTTTTGGGAAGGCTCCTAGCGTCACGCATCCTCCCGCATCAAGCCAAGCAACTTTCCCTTTTGCAATTTGCGCTTCGGGCCTGCGCGGCTGCTATACAATCCGCGGTAGGGCCGTAGAAGGCCGATCGTGGAGGTGTTTGTGGAAGCATTCGGCTTTGGCTTTGGAACGATCATCGCTGTCATCGTTGTCATTTACCTACTCAGCTCGATCAAGATTCTTGCGGAATACGAACGCGGCGTGATCTTCCGGCTTGGCCGGTTGTTGCCGGCGGCCAAAGGTCCGGGAGTCATTCTGGTCTTCTCGCCGATCGATCGCATGGTGCGGGTTTCACTAAGGCAAGAGGCGCTGGAAGTGCCTCCGCAAGACATCATCACCCGCGATAACGTTACGCTGAAAGTGAATGCCGTGATCTTTCTGCGCGTGATCGAGCCGCGCAAGGCGGTCGTGGAAGTTTCGAACTACGTCTATCAGACCTCGCAGTTCGCACAAACCACGTTACGGTCGGTCCTGGGCGAACAGGAACTAGACGAACTACTGGCGCATCGTGACAAAATCAATCTGCGGCTGCAGAGCATTCTCGATACGCATACGTCGCCGTGGGGCGTGAAAGTGACCAACGTGGAGGTCAAGCAGGTCGATATGCCGGAGTCGATGCTGCGCGCCATGGCGAAACAAGCCGAGGCCGAGCGCGAGAAGCGGTCGAAGATCATTCACGCCGAAGGCGAGTTCTCGGCGGCGCAGCGGCTGGTTGATGCTGCGCACTTGCTTTCGAGCGAACCGGTCAGCGTGCAGTTGCGGTATCTGCAGACGCTGACGGAGATCGGTGTCGAGAAGAATACGACCGTCGTGTTCCCGGTGCCGGTGGATTTCTTCTCGGGAATTCAGAAGTTGCTGGGGAAGACGGACGGTGACAAGCCGGCTCCGGCAAAGACAGCGTAATTGCTGTTTCAGAGTTGAGTTGAGGGCTGCAGCGCTCCGCGCGAGCGGGACCCCTCGGCTTCAGGGCTGGCGGGCGAAAGGCGTCCGCTGCCACACGAGCATTGTGGGGGAGTGGAACTATGGCTTCGTCGGAAGATACTGAGATAACGCTGGGGACAGGAAAGCTGCTAGTGCTGTTTTTCGGCCTGGTCGGCGTATGTGCGCTGTTTTTCGCGCTGGGCTATTCGCTGGGGCGAAAGTCAGAGCCGGCGGTTACGACCGCAAGCGCGGCGCTGACTCCGCAAACTTCGTCGAACACGACCAAGGCGAATGGCGGACCGACAGGTAACGCCGCCCCTCCGATGACCTTCTACAAAGCGGTCGAGCAGAAAGATGCGAATCCGGAACTCACGGCGCCTGCTGATGCCAAGGCCGACACGACCGCGGCAGCCAATTCGACGACGACTACTACAGCCGCAACTCCTGCAGCAAATCCCAATGATTCCACGACGGCACTTCCGATTTCCGGATATTTTGTGCAGGTGGCCGCCGTGAGCAAGCAGGAGGACGCTGAAGCGCTGGTGGATGCGCTCAAGAAGAAGGAGTATCCGGCGTTTGTCGCGGCGCAAGCCACCACTGACAAGCTGTTTCGCGTGCAACTGGGCCCGTATGGAGAAGCCAAGGAAGCGGAAGCCATGCGCACTCGGCTGATCGGCGATGGGTACAGCCCGATTCTCAAGAAGTAGTTGTAGATTGACATTCATCGATTTCCGCGATATCTGTAATTCCCATGCCCTCGGAGATTTCGCTGGACCGTACCCTACACGCCATTGCCAACCCTACCCGCCGCCGTATTCTGCTGGTCCTGAAAGAAAGCGTCGAGAGCAAGACGCCGGCACCTAAACATGTTCACACGTCCTGTCTATGCGGCGGGGACATCGAAGAGCGCATCCACCTTTCACAGCCGACCATATCGCATCACATGGCGATTCTGACGAAAGCCGGACTGGTCGAGGCCACCAAGCATGGTCAGTGGCGGTGGTACCGGCGAAATGACAAAGCCATCCGGCAGGTGGTAAAGATGCTGCGCGGAAAGTTGTAGAAAGCTCGAACCTGTCATCCTGAGCGAAGGGAGTGGGCTGCGAAGCAGGCCAGTCCCGCAGTCGAAGGATCCCTACAGGCTTCATTCGCCCCCGATGTCTTGGGATTTTCTCTGACTGAAATTACGGAGCGCCTCGCTGAAGTACCGTCGAGCGAGTAGGGATCCTTCGACTTCGTTTTCGTCCGCTTTGTGCGGACGAAAACTGCGCTCAGGATGACAGTGGTTGCAACGGCAACGTTACTTTCCTAACGCCCACTTCTCCAAATCTCCTGTCGAGCGTAACAATCCCAACTGGGCGCGCTGCAGTTCGAATGTCACGTCTTGCAGTACGATGTGGCGTTCGCTCACCTGTGACCGGGCATCGTCGAGATCGTGCAGGTTCGCCGTTCCCGCATCGATTTTTGTTTGGACGGCCGTCAGACTCTTCTGCGCAATTTCGGCTTCAAGTTCTGCCACATCGCGCGCGGCTTGCAACTGTGCCACAGAGCGCTGCAGGCGCAGCGTTTCTTCGGAAACCTGATTTTTCGCAGCCTCGGCCTGCTTACTTGCTTTCAGCGCGTCAGCATCGGCGGTCTGGGCGCGAGCGCGCTGTGACGAATT
This sequence comes from uncultured Acidobacteriota bacterium, assembly GCA_963836945.1. GTDB lineage: Bacteria > Acidobacteriota > Terriglobia > Terriglobales > Acidobacteriaceae > Sulfotelmatobacter. Next base: position 1,128,091 of record CAWILL010000003.1, on the reverse strand, counting down.
AAATAGCGGGAAGCGGATGCTCACCCCCACGGTCGCATTGTTTTGCTGGAACGTATTGGTCACGCAGAGCACGGAGACGCCGCCTACAGTGCAGGGTTTCGAAGGAATGTAGTAGTTCTCGAAGTTGTTAAATTTTGACAGGAGGGCATACTGCGCGGCGAAGTCCACGCTAGGCCATAGCGCTTTGTGCTCTCCCTGGGCGCGCAAGTATTGCGCGCGGGCATGTTCCACGGCAGCTTGGACACCGGGACTGGAGTCGGTCGCTGCCTTCGGTGCATCGTCTGCTGCAGTTGGCGTGGGAGGAGCAGGAATCGAGTCAGGATCGGTTTGAATGCTCGCGGATGGCAGCCCCGTGAGTTTCGAAAGATGCTCGCGCAATACGTCAGCCGCGCCTTGCGCTTCGGCAATACGCAAGCGAATGCGCGCCCCCGAAAGCCGCGCCTTGGTTCCTTCCACTTCACTGTCGACACCCTCTTTGACGCGCTCGGCCACGGCGGCTTCCATCTTGTTGGTCTCGGCCTGAGTGTCCTGCAACTTCGCCAGACGCTGCTCCCACTTCGCCAATTCGGCGTAACTGAGTGCCACGTCCTGAATGATCTGATTGCGCTGATCCTTCGTCTTCAAAGATGCGACCGTCGTATCGACCTTGGCTGCTTTTAGAAATTCGCGCAGCGACGGGTTCAGCAGGGCCGACTGAGCATTGATGTTGAAAAGCGCCGGGGCCGATCCTTCCAGCGAGAGCGGGAAACCGTAAGAGTATCCGAGACCCGCGCCGGTGGAGAGCTGCGGGATGTAGCTGTCGCGCAGTTCGCGGTATCCGGCAGCGGCGCGCTGTTCATCGGCGGCGGCGATCCCGGCGCTCGTGGCGTGAGACAGGGCAAGCTCGACCACGCGCCTGAGGGGAACGGGTTCAGCCGGTAAAAATGCGGGTAAGAGAACGATTGCAACAGTACAGAACAGGGTCACACCGCGGCTCGCTGGTTTCATTGCGTCCCTTTCAGCAGGTCGTATGAACAAGTTGGATGCACTGGAAATTCTAAATGCCGGACGGAACAAGAACGCACTCTTTCCTGCCTCGAAGAAAACCAAACGTGCCAGTGAACGACGGGAGTCCAAAGCCCCACCCTGTCGCACAAAACGCGACAAGGATGGGGCACCCGGTCGTATCAGTGCTCGACGCGCTTCAGGCCTTCTTCGGCGCGGCGGTAGTTATGGAAGAGCGCGAGCGCAGCATGGTATTCCTGGGCGGCCGCGCGATGGTCGCCCTGCCGTTCGAGTAACTGACCCCAGTACTCGTGCGCCTTGAAGGCAGGGCCTTCTTCCACCGGACCAGCCGAGAAATAACGTCGGAGCAGGCGAATTCCCAGTACCGGATCGCGGCCCGTGCGCATCAACAGGCTGGCTCCGTCCATCAGGGCTTCGTGGTGATCCACTGGCGCGTTCTCGACCTGGCGAAGCGCCTTCTCCATGTCATCGAGACGGTTGGCATGCCGGAAGAAGATGGCGAGCTCGAGCCAGGCGCGCGCACCGGAGTGCGTGGCCGCGATCCCGGCGCGATACTGCAGTTCGGCATCCGCCATGTCTTTGTTCTTTTCCGCGATGCGGCCCAGAAGCCAATACGCCATGCCGGGCTTGATCGGCATTAAGGCGTTCGCCTCTTCGCGAGCTTTATCTTTCCCGCCACCGACAATGCTCGGAGCCTCCAGATAAAACTCCCCGAGAACGGTACGCGCCTCCCAGTCGTTGGGTGCCAGTTCAACGGCGCGCTCAAATGAGGTGCGGACTTTTTTTGCCAATCCGGCGGCAGAAAGGAATCCAGCACGGTCAGCCTTCTCGCCATAGTTGCGACCAAGCCAGAGATAGTGGAGGCTGTTTTGGGGATCGAGATTGCGGGCGCGCTCGCAGTTGGCGATCCCGCGATCCCATTCTTCCATCATGAAATATGCGCGGCAGAGCAGGTTGTAGCCGGAGGCGTCGTTGGGAGCTTGCCGCACCTGCTGCTCCAACACCTGGACCGCCTCATCGACGTGGCCCGAGGCAAGCAAGTCCTGGGGCGACGCTCCGAAGGAAACGCCCATCAACAGGAAGAAAGAGGCTACAACGAAAAAAAACCAGGATCCGCGCATAGCTCAGGGCACAACCTTCACAGATGCGCCATCGACAAGCGGCTTCATTTCCTCCGCCGGTAATGCAACCTGGTCGCCTTCGGACAGGCCAGACGTAATTTCAACGCGAGTCAGATTCTGCAGCGAGAACTGAATATTCTGATGCCTGATGCGATCGCCGACGATTTTGAAAACGTAAGGCTCGCTGTCGTCGATGTGCATGGCGTCGCGCTGCAGCGTCAGCACGTTGTTGTGCTCGGCGACAACAATCGTCACGCCCAGGTTGATGTTGGGCAGCAGGCGCAAATCCTGATTGTCGATCAGGCAGGTAGTCTCGCCCACGTTCCTGTTTCCGCGAGGCTTGACGGTGGAAGGCACGCTGCTAACGGTGCCGGTCCATGTCCGGCCGGGGACGGCGTCCCAGGTGGCTTCGACACGCTGGCCGATCTGCAGGCGACCGATGTCAGGTTCATCGACAAAGGCGCGCACCTGCACCTTCGAAAGATCGGCTTCCTGCAGGAGCAGTTCGCCAGTTTGCACGAATGTGCCTTGCTTGATGGGAAGGGAATAGACGGTGCCGTCGAAGGGAGCGCGCCTGCTAGATTTGCTGAGTGCATCGACGGCGTCTTCATATGCTGCTTGAGCCTCGGCAGCCTGGGCCACCGTGCGGGCGATCTCGGGCGGGGAGTAGCGGTCCTTTTGCTTTTGTTCGAGCAAGCTCACATCGGCTTGGGCGCTTTGCAGGGTCTCTTCCGCCTGACGAACTTCGCCCGGAGATGCAGCGCCTTCCTGCTGGAGACGGCGGTAGGCTTCAAGATTGCGCTGCGCGACGTCACGCGCATTGCGGGCCTTGATCAGTTGCGTGCTCAGGGTGATTAATTCTTCCTGCGTACCGCTATTTTTTGTGGCTGCGAGATTAGCCTGCGCGGCTTTGATTTGCGCCTGGGCGCGGGCGGCCTGGGAGCGGATATCGGAATCATCCAGCTCCAGCAGCAGTTGTCCCTTGCGGACATGATCGCCTTCCTTCACCAACAGACGCTTTACGGTGGTGGCGATCGGCGCGTGGGCCTCGAAGTTCTGAACGGGTTCGACCTTGCCGTTGGTGGAGACCAGGCTGCGGATTGAGTCGCGTTTCACAGTAATCGTGTGTACTTTCACCGGAGTCTGGTGGAAGTAGGAATAGAGGATGAGGAGAAGTAGAACGAGTGCGGACGCGATCCATATCCACCGCCGTGGGGACGGTGTTTCCGAGTTGTTAGTCAACGCCAACCTGTTGTCTTTCAGGGTGCGGCAGGAATTCCTGTAAGCAGTAATTTACCATTCCAGAGGCTGCCACAGAACAAACAAGCGCTCCAGGCACGGTACTACATTGGATGCCGGGAGAAGGGCTTCGGCTGCACGAAGGCCGGCTCGTGTCCCCTCGCAGCGCTGCAGGCAGAGACGTAGCAAGCTACGTCTCTACGAATAGTGCCGCTACAATAGTGGAATGCCGAAATCGCCTCGCTACACGCCGGAGCACGCGGCTGCCGGCCTTGACGCCAAGTTTCCTGAGATTGAGACCTGGCCCAACCAGTTTCCGGGATACGAAATCGTTGTCGATGATCCGGAGTTCACGTCGGTGTGCCCGAAAACGGGGTTGCCGGATTTTGGGGCGCTCAAGATTCATTACATGCCTGACAAGCATTGCCTGGAACTGAAGTCTCTGAAGGAGTATCTACAAAGCTACCGCAATCTGGGGATCTTTCAGGAGAACATCGTCAACCAGGTCTTGGAAGATGTGGTGAAATGCGCGAAGCCAGTGTGGGCCGAGGTGCGGGGAGAATTTCGTCCGCGGGGCGGCATCTCGACGACGATTGTGGCGCGGTGGCCGAGGCCGAAAAGGCAATAACCACAGAGGACATGAAGGCGCACGAAGGAAATCATTGCGAGATTTTCCTTCGTGTATCTTAGTGTCCTTCGTGGTTAAGGCTCTTGGTCGGCTTAGGACTCAGCAAGGGCCTGGTCGTTTCCCGCTCGTGTTATATTCGCTCGACCGTGACCTCTTCGAAGACTTATCCGAAGCTCGCGCTCGCGCTGCTCACCGCGCTGAACCTGCTGAACTACATCGATCGCTCGGTGCTGTTCGCGGTGCAGGATCTTCTCAAGGCGGAATTCCATCGAAGCGATACAGCTTTTGGCGTCTTGACGAGCGTGTTCTTCGTTTTTTATATGTGCGCGGCGCCCTTCATGGGACCGCTGTCAGTTCGCTTCTCACGAAAATCGGTGATCGTTGTCGGAGCGCTGATCTGGAGCGCGGCCACTCTTCTGACGGCGGTCACGTACGATTTCACGGGATTGGTGATCCGCCACACACTGGTTGGAATTGGCGAAGCGAGTTTTGTCATTCTGTCCCCGACATTCGTTGCCGACATGTTTCCGGAGCGCCAGCGCGGCCGCGTGATGGGCGTATTTTATCTGGCAATCCCCGTCGGAACGGCACTGGGATATATTCTCGGCGGTTTGATGGGACCGGCGTATGGATGGCGCGCGCCATTTTATGTCGGCGCCGCACCTGGCTTTGTGCTGGCGCTTTTGTTGCTGTTCATCCCTGAACCTCCACTGGGACAGTTTGATCCCCACGAAAAGACACCGGATCGCGATACGTTGAAGGGGCTGGCGAGAAATCCTGCGTTTCTTACGGCAACCTTGGGCATGGCGATGATGACCTTCGCCCTGGGCGGGCTTCAAGTCTGGATGCCGACTTTCCTGCATCGTGCGCGAGGCTACACACTGGGGCAGGCAGGAATATTTTTTGGCTTGAGCATCGGAGCGAATGGTCTGGTTGCATCCCTGGCTGGTGGATGGATATCCGACTTCCTGCTGCGACGGACCCCCGCGGCTCACTACCTGGTCTCGGCGGTCAGTCTCGGTCTGGGGATACCGGCGATGTGGGTGGCGCTGCACGCGTACGGAAATCGCATGATCGCGGGCATCCTGGTGGCAGAGTTCCTGCTCCTCTTGAACACAGGCCCGCTGAACGCCGCCATCATCAACTCGGTAGGACCGCACATTCGAGCGATGGCGCTGGCCGTCAATATTTTTATCTTTCATCTGCTGGGAGATGTGCCTTCCGCGTCGCTGATTGGCTACGTATCCGATCATTATTCGTTGCAGCTTGCTTTCCTCGCTCCGGTCGTCGCCATTGCTCTCTCTTCTGCGATACTGTTTTATGGCATGAGGTTTGCACCTCCGGTGACAGACAGCGTGCCCGTCGAAGTAAGGAAGACATAAGCGGAATGGGTTATTTTTATTGGATTGCGGGCGCCATTCTCGCGTTCGCGTGGTTTTCCCGCATCGTTGATGCTGCGCTGGGCATGCCTTCCGTGGCGAACGTTTCCCGTCCCGAGTGGGACCGCAATCCGGTGCTGCCATCCGGCAATCCTCGAGTTTCTATCATCGTTCCTGCGCGCAATGAAGAAGAGACCATTGAGCAGGCACTCCGCACTTTGCTTGCGCTCGATTACGACAATTATGAAGTGATTGCCGTGAACGATCGGTCGACCGATCGGACGGGCGAGATTATGGAGCGGGTAAGTCAAAATCCCCATTCTGTCGCACAAGACGCGACAAGGATGGGGCACCCTCTGCGCGTTATCCATCACAGCGAATTGCCTCCTGGATGGTTGGGCAAGACTCACGCCATGTGGACTGCTGCCAATCAGGCTTGCGGCGAATGGCTGCTCTTCACCGACGCGGATGTAATGTTCAAACCGGACTCGTTGCGGAGGGCGCTCGCTTACGCTGAGGCCGAGCCTGCCGATCACGTTGTGTTGTTCCCGCGCATGATCATGAAGCGGCCCGGAGAATACATGATGATCGCGTTTTTCCAGACGATGTTCATGTTCGGCCATCGTCCGTGGAAGGTTGCCGACCCGAGCACCGACGATCACATGGGCGTAGGCGCGTTCAATCTGGTGCGACGGCGCGTCTATGATGCCGTCGGAACCTACGAGGCGCTGCGCATGGAAGTGCTGGACGACATGAAGTTGGGCAAGGTCGTCAAGAATGCGAGGTTCGCGCAGCGCAATGTCTTCGGCGGCGATCTGATCTCGATCCGATGGGGACACGGCGCGTTCGGCATCGTCAACAATCTGACCAAGAATTTCTTCGCCGTGCTCTCCTTTCAATCGTGGCGCACGTTGCTCTCCGCCTTTGGGCTGGCGTTTATCAATCTCGGGCCATTCCTCGGAATTTGGCTGGCGCACGGATGGGAACGCCTGCCGTTTGCAATCGCCCTCGGATCGCTGTTGCTGATCTACATCGGGATGTCGTGGCGCTCGTCAGTGCCGCCGTATTACTTCCTGCTGCATCCTTTCAGCACGGCGTTGTTCATCTACACGCTGCTTCGGTCGATGTCCCTGACGCTGTGGAATGATGGCATCGTGTGGCGAGGGACGAAGTATCCGCTGGAGGAGTTGCGCAAGGGAATGGTCTGAGCGGGCGAGCGGGAAGATTCATGTCCTGATGGTAAATTGGCCTCATGGCCGACACCACAAGTTCCGAGAGCTTTGAAGAGATCGTGGAGTGGGCTTACAGCACCCTGCCGCAGAAGATCAAGGACCTGCCAGACTTTCCCGGCATTCAAGTAATGGACGAGCCTCCTTCGCATGTGTTGGAAGACATATCGAAGAAAAGGAAATGGCGCCTTCGAACTGAATTATTGGGGCTCTACAGCGGCACATTCAGGACCAAACGGTCGTTCGCCCAATTGCCGTATGCCCCGGATTTGATCTTCGTTTTTCGTGGTCCCATTCTGCGCTGTTCAAAGGGAGATTTGAGGGCAGAAATAAAACGGGTGGTTTGGCACGAGGTGGCACACTGGCTCGGCTACGAGACCGAGGAGCAAGTGAAGGCGCTGGGTTTATGAGTTACCGCACCTTCGATGTCTCACTATGCACTGAACTCGATGGCTTGGCGCTCGCCCAGCAACGAGTCAGAAGTAGCTACCGCCCATCATCGCCTTCCACATCATTCCCAAACGTCACGGTGGTGCTCGGCTTGGTTTTCGTCTTGGTGGGCTTTTTTGTTGGACGTAATCGACCTGCACTGAAGTGGCCGCGATTTTCCACATCGTAGTTCTTAGGTAACGGAGGGATCATGGCAGCTCCGCCTTCGATCTGGCTGATTCGGCTGAGAATGATTTCGGGGCGGCCGTCGTAGGCCTTCAGGGCTCCGCGGATTTCGATGGTGCGTCCGGCAAGGCAGCGGACGTCGCCGACATCTTTCAGGTCGTTTGAGAAGACCACGACGGTGAAAGGACAGGCCATAGCGTCTTCACAGAAATCCAGGAAATGGACGCCTTTGGTACCGACTTTGACGGCGAACACTCTTCCGGTGACACACCGGGTTTCGCCGATGTGCTGGCCGGCTTGGTGAATCGGGATGCAGTCGGCGGCGCGGGCGGTCGGCGCGGCGAAGAGGAGGATCAGCGGCGCGCCTTGAACAGGAATCCTGGAGAGGATTGAAGAGCGCGCTGCCGGGCTTTGCCCGGCCGGACGGACGAGGGCGTCCGTCCCTACGCGTGCATCGATGACCGCTGCATTCCAGAGAAGCATATGGTCAATTCTAGGAATCAAGCGCTGACGCAGTCTGTGATGCGGCAGGATTCATTTCGGGGATCGTTCCGGAATGGGACCAATGACTCGGCCGCCAGCTCGACACTGCGGCCTTTCAACCAACAACCTAACAATCAAGGATCACGATTCTGAAGTTCCCCATTTCTCGCTCTTACACCTCGCGAGAAATGGGGCCCGCAGACTTCAAGTTTTACTTGAACGATTTGACGGCGGAGGGTTCGTCGTCCTTCACGTCGAACACCGTGTAAAGCTTGGTGATCTGAAGGAGATCGTTGACCTTCTTGGTGAGGTTCAGCAGCTTCAATTCGCCGCCCTGGTTCTTAGTGGTGGTGAAGGCGCTGACCAGTTCGCCGATGCCGGAGCTGTCGATATAGTTCACGTCCGCCAGATTCAGCACGATCTTCTTGTTACCTTTCGAGAGCAGGTCGCGGACCGTGTCGCGAAGAATGACGCTGCCTTCGCCGAGCGTGATGCGACCGCTGCAGTCCACAATGGTGACCCCGTCGACCTGCCGACTACCAACCTTCATTGTCACTGGGAAGCCTCCTTGCCGCCCGCGGTTGCCCCGTGGACGTGCTTGATAAGTTTGAGTTCGGTACCCGTCGAGGACGGGCGAATTTCGACTACATCCATAAACGAGCGCATAAGAAAAATGCCGCGCCCGGAAGTCTTGAGCAGATTCTCCGGCGCCAGGGGATTGGGAATCTTGCTGAGGTCCATCCCTTTGCCCTGGTCGCGGATCGTAATGACTAATTCGCTGCCGGTGCGCTCGAAGGCGAGAATCACTTTTTTATCCGGGGCATAGGCGTTGCCGTGCAGTACGGCATTGACTGCGCCTTCACGCACCGCCATGGAAATCTGCATGACTTCATCGTCGCCAAAGCCAAGTTCGGTAGCAAAACGGGTTGCCTTCTCTTCAGCGTTATCAATCGTCTCCAACGAGGAGTCGAGCGTATAAGACACCCGTTGCTCGGTCATAGCCATGAACGAAGTGAAGTACGAGTATACGACCTGGAAGGGAGGAATGCCGCAATCCCATCTCCAGACGCTCGCCAGATGAGATTCCCGGCGAATGCGGTAGTTTGCCTGTCTGAAGGGGAATTGTCAACGATGCCTGCAACTGATGCCTGCAACTGAATGCCTGCAACTGAAAGCCGCGCTAAGCTTGCTGGGTGTAGTCTGCGGGAGACCCGGCGGATTTCTCTGGGCTTATAATCAGGCCCCGTGGGGCTGACAGCGGCCAAACTCAGGGAGCGGCTCAGGCGAATCTTTCTGGGAACGGTTGTCTTCGTTCTGGGCACGGCCATTCTGATGTTTGGAGTCGACTTCAGTGTGTTTCGCCTGCGAGTCGCTGCCCAGCGCAACCCCTATGGCGCGGTCGTGGTGAGACGTTCCTACGCCGTGCTGCAGAAAAATGGAAAGACGCAGTTCATCTTCGATCCTCCGACGCCCGAGGCCTGCGTGAAGGCTCTATTCCCGCATTCAGGGATGCAGCCGTGCTGGTACCTGAGCCGGCACCCGGAGCAACGGACGAATATCTGAGTCCGAGGTGACTCGTCACTACGGCTAACTAGCGCTTAATAGCTTTTGTAATAGCTCTTGTCATTCCTAGCGGCGCAGCCGTGAGGAATCTGCTGTCCCGTGCGGCATTCCGACTGCCAGCGAGACCAGATTCCTCGCTTCGCTCGGAATGACAAGAGTTTGTCTGGGCTGACGTGCTCGGATATCAGCTAGAATGTTGCGGCACTTAAAACCGCGTTTTCTTGAGGGACCCATGGGGAACAGATTGGTCCGTGTATTAGTCTGCGCCTTGAGCTGCCTACTCACCAGCGCGGCTATGGCAGCGGCTCGTCCTGATCCGCGGCTCGACAAAGCATACCGCTTTCAGCAGGGCGGATGGACCTACGTTCATCTGGAAGGATCGCCGTCAGACGTTGGCTACCAGCACGGATACTTGCTTGCCCCCGAAGTTCAAGACGCATTCGAGGCCATCAAGCTCTTCGATACGCATCAGTCGCTGCGCGATTGGGAATTCTTCCGCACCACCGCCCGCCAGATGCTCTGGCCCCATATTGACGCCGAGTACCAGCAGGAATTACAGGGCATTGCCGATGGCGTGAAGGCGCACGGCGTCGATCTGGACGTATGGGACATCGTGGCTCTCAACGCGTTTGAGGAAGTGCCGGATTACTATCTGCCCTGGCTGAACAAGCAGAATAAGTCGGCTAAGAATCCGAAGCTGGCCGCGCCGGGAAATTGCAGCGCGTTTATCGCGACGGGCGGCATGACGAAGGACCACCAGATCGTCATCGCCCACAACAACTGGACAAGCTATTTGGCCGGCGAGCGCTGGGTAGTCATCTTGGACATTCAACCGGAGCATGGCAACCGCATCCTGATGGATGGCTTTCCGGGAGTGATCGCCAGCGACGATGACTTCGGCGTGAACTCGGCCGGGATGATGATTACCGAGACGACCATCACTCAGTTCGAGGGATGGGATCCCAACGGGAAGCCGGAATTCATGCGCGCCCGCAAGGCGCTGCAGTACGCCAATAACATCGACGACTACGTTCGCATCATTAAAGAAGGGAATAACGGTGGGTACGCCAACGACTGGCTGATTGGCGATCGCAAGACGGGAGAGATCGCATACCTGGAGTTGGGGTTGAAGAATACGCCACTATGGCGCACGAAAGATGGGTACTTTGTTAGTTCGAACTTCGCGCGAGATCCGAAAGTCATTAAAGAAGAGACGACGTTCGATCCGAATGACACCGCGTCATCTCCCAATGCCCGCCACAGGCGCTGGGAAGAATTGATGAAGGAAGCGAAAGGGAGGATCGACGTCACGATGGCGCAGCAGTTCTTGTCGGATCACGTCGATTCATTCGAAAAGAAAGATCAAGCGAACGAGCGCGGGCTGTGCGGGCACGTCGACAATTCTTCCCGAGGCGTGAAGGAATGGGAGTGGGGCGCGTACAACCCGGGTGGTGCCGTGCAGGGTAAAGCGACTGACAGTTCCATGGCGGCGAAAATGAGCTTCGTAGCGCGGGCGGGGCATCCCTGCGGCGCGGACTTCCTGGCCGGGCCCTTCCTCGAGCACCATCCGGAATATTCGTGGCAGAAGCTCTTATTGCGGGACATGAAGGCCGGTCCATGGACACTCTTTGCTTCAGGACAAAAGCAGTAGCTTGCTTCCGTAGCGCCGGCATCCTGCCGGCTGTGGTGGCGGCGTCTCGCCGCCACTGCGTGTAGCGCCTAAATGTATCGAGTTCTTGCGACGCTGTCCCGGTGGCGGGGGAGACGCCCCCGCCGCAGCCGGCAAGGACGCCGGGGCAACATTCCTGATTTCTGAATCCCTCCTATAGACAATTTTGATTGGACGAACCGGCGGACAGAACCTAGAGTCCTAAAAGTGCAGCCCAGCCGTACCCGAACCCGTTCACTTGTGCACCGGATCAGCCCTCCGGAAACGCCGCTGACGTTATTTCGTCCCCCGTTTCGCAATTATCAGTTCGACTCCGCCTACGACGAAATGTTCGCCTCGCCAGGCGTGCCGCGAGACCACTACCGGGCGCTTTTCCAGCGACTGCTGGAACTTCCTCCCGAAGAACTGCGCAAGAGCCAACAGGCCGCCGACCTCTCGTTTCTGCATCAGGGGATTACTTTCACCGTCTACGGCAACGACGAGGGCACAGAGCGCGTATTCCCGAATGATTTGCTTCCGCGCATCATCCCTTACCAGGAGTGGCGGAAGATCGAGAGCGGACTTACCCAGCGCATTGCCGCCCTGAATCTTTTCCTCGAAGATATCTACCACGCCGGCCGGATTCTGGCCGACGGCATCGTTCCGCGCGAACTGGTTTACAGTTGCCGCCACTTCCGGCGCGAGATGCGGGGTCTGTCGCTGCCCAACGGAATCTACGTCAGTATCTGCGGCACAGACTTGGTCCGATTGCCCGACGGCAGTTTTGCCGTACTGGAAGACAATCTGCGCGTGCCTAGCGGTGTTTCATACATGCTGGCCAACCGCAAGGTGCTGAAGAAAGTGTTCCCCACGCTGTTCCGCGACTATGGCGTCAGCCCGGTAGATCACTATTCGCAGGCGCTGCTCTCGACGCTGCGTGCGCTGGCGCCAAACTCTTCCGCCCGACACGAACCCAAGGTCGTACTGCTGACGCCAGGCGTATTTAACTCCGCTTATTTCGAGCACACCTTCCTGGCGCAGCAGATGGGTATTGAACTGGTCGAAGGCCGCGATCTGCTGGTGCACGACAATGTCGTCTATATGCGGACGACCGCGGGTCTCCATCGGGTGGATGTCATCTACCGCCGAGTCGACGACGACTTCCTCGACCCGCTGTGCTTCCGGCGGGATTCGAACCTCGGCGTTCCGGGCCTGTTCAATGCCTACCGCGCGGGCAACGTGATCATGGCGAACGCGATCGGCACGGGCGTGGCCGACGATAAAGCTCTGTATGCGTATGTTCCGGCCATCATCCGCTACTATCTCGGTGAAGATCCGATTCTGGCGAACGTTCAAACCTATCTACTCACCGACCGTTCGCAGAGAAGTTACGTACTCGAACACCTGGACGAGTTGGTGGTGAAAGCGGTGGGCGAATCGGGCGGCTACGGAATGCTGATCGGTCCACACAGCACCGAAGCGGAAAGGGAAGAGTTCCGCGACAGAATTGAGGCCGAGCCACGAAATTACATTGCCCAGCCGACACTGAGCCTATCGCGTGCCCCGTGTTTTCTCGAAGGAGAGGTGCAGGCGCGGCATGTGGACCTGCGCCCCTACATTTTGTACGGCGAGAATGTCACGCTGGTGCCCGGAGGCTTAACGCGAGTCGCGCTGCGCCGCGGATCGCTGGTCGTGAATTCGTCGCAAGGCGGCGGCAGTAAAGATACGTGGGTGCTGAGAAGCTAGGGGTCAGGGGCTAGGGGCCAGGTATCACTACTAAGGACTGACCCCTGGCCCCGATCCCCTAATCCCTGCATTCACACAGGAGCCGAACAGCCATGCTTTCCCGAGTAGCGGACAGTCTGTACTGGATGAGCCGCTATCTTGAGCGTGCGGAGCATACCGCGCGCCTGATCGAAGTCGACTTGCAGTTGCGGCTTGATCAGTCGCCGGAATCCAGCGCGGGGCGCTGGCTGCGGCTGCTGAATGCCTTGCAGACATTGGGACCAGAGGATCCAAAGATCGACGCTGCATCGATCACTCATCTGCTGACGCTCGAGCGTACTAATCCATCATCCATTCTGTCGTGCGTGTCGGCCGCCCGCGAAAACTTGCGTCAAGTGCGTGAGCAGTGCAGCACGGAAATGTGGGAGCAACTCAACCGGCTGTATCTTCAGGTCAGCAACACTAGCAAGGCCGAGTCGTGGCTGCTGAATTCGCACATCTTCTTTCGCGCCGTGCTCGAGGGCGCTCATCTATTCCAGGGCGTCACCGACTCGACGATGTCGCACGGTGAAGGCTGGCAATATATCCAGCTCGGTCGATATGTAGAGCGCACCGACACGCTGGCGCGTTTGATCGGCACGCATTTCGGAAGTCTCACGCAGCCTCCGGACCAGGCGGTGGAAAGCGAAGAATATCTGGAATGGGTGGGATTGCTGAAGTCGTGCGCTGCGTTCGAAGCCTACTGCAAGACGTACACCGCAGAAATGCGCCCGCTACGCGTAGCGGAATTTCTCTTGTTGAATCCGGAGTTTCCGCATTCCGTGCGATTCTCGGTCGACATGGTACACGCGTCTTTGGCCCGGATCGGCGAGATGACCGAGCGCAAAGCCGAACAGCCGGTACGCTTGGCTGGACGGTTGCAGGCGACGCTGAACTTCAGCCAGATTGAGGAGATTCTCGCATCGGGTGCCAGCGCCTATGTCGACAGCGTGCGCTGGCAATGCGCGCAGGCGCACACCGCGATTCATCAAGTGTACTTCGACTATTCGGTAGAGTCGGCGATGGCGTAGGAGGATGAGTGAGCGATTGAGTGAGTGAGCCATTGAGTGATTGAGCGATTGAGTCATTGAGCGATTGAACTTCTCACTGCCATGTTCTTCATTCGCCCAATGACTCAATCACTGAATGACTCAATAGTCTTATGATCTATTCCGTCCGCCACACCACGATCTTCCGCTACGAACCCGCGGTGCGCGAGAGCATCATGGAAGTTCGTCTGCAACCCCGCAGCGATGGAGACCAGCGCTGCCTTAACTTCACTCTCAAAGTCGATCCGACGGCGAGCATCATGCAGTACCGGGATTTCGCGGGAAATACCGTCCACCATTTCGATATCGCCGCCGCTCACACGCAAGTCACCGTGACCGCAGAATCATCGGTCGAGGTGCAGACGGCGCCTGCCCCAAGGGCCGCCGATTGCGGCGACTGGTCTGATCTGGATGCGCTGGTGGCCGGTGGCGATTATTGGGAGATGCTGCTCCCCAGCCACTTCGCCTGTTCGACTCCGGCTCTGGAAGATCTGGCAAATGCTTTGAAGTGCGAGCGGCGGGGAAATCCGCTGGAGTTGCTGACCGAGCTCAACACCGCTATCTATACGCTTTTTGCCTACGTTCCAAACAGCACGAAGGTGGATTCTCCGATTGACGAAGCGCTGCAAGCCCGGCAGGGTGTGTGCCAGGACTTTGCCCACATCATGATCGCTCTGCTGCGACGGCTAAAGATTCCGTGCCGGTATGTCAGCGGATACATGTTCCATCGGGATGAGAACGAGAAAGACCGGTCGCTCGAAGGCGCATCTCACGCATGGGTCGAGGTTCTGACGCCGCGTCTGGGCTGGGTCGCGTTTGATCCCACAAATAATTTGGTGGGTGCGGACCGGCACATTCGCGTCGCGATTGGCCGCGACTATGCCGATGTTCCTCCGACCCGCGGCGTGTACAAAGGAGAGGCGCAGAACGAGTTGAGCGTCACAGTTACGGTAAGTCCGGCCGACAAAGAACCAGTGGAACCGGCCGCCCCGAGTTTCATAGTACGGTCGAGGCCCGTGCTAGTGCGGACCACGGCGAAACGAGTCGATCAGGAACAGCAACAGCAGCAGTGAATCTCGCTGCAGTAGCCGCGCGGAGAGAGACGGCTACTGCAGTTATAGACCCGTGGTGCGGGGTGGGGATTTTTGGTTTTCACTTCGACTTCGTCCCAGTATTTCTTAACGTAAGGCGATAGAGCGAAGTCAAAGGTTTGACAGCGCTACGGCGATGAAGGCGGAGTTCCTCACCGCCGCAACACCTAGTGAATCGCTACAGCGATGGTGTGATCGCCGTAGTTCCCAGACGTATCCCATGCGCGTACGACAACTTTGTGTTTGCCGGCCGACATCTTCAGATTCGTATTGATCGACTTGGTGGCGCCGCCCTTGTAGATTTCTTTGCTGTCGACATAGACCCACCATCCGGTGATCGTTTGTCCGCTCGAAGGTGTCGCTGACGCCTGCAGGTTTACCGGCGATCCAGCAGTTGCATTGTTCGACGGCGTCGTGATTTTCACAGCCGGTTTCGTCGCATTCGCCGTGAGGGTAAGCGTCTGATCGCCGAAGTTGCCGGAGGTATCCCAGGCGCGAACGACAACTTTGTGCGTCCCGGTGCTCATGGTGACTTTAGGATTGATGGTTGAGACTGCGCCGGCTTTATATACGCCCACATTGTCGACATAGATCCACCATCCTGAAACGGAGTGCCCCGGGCTCGCGGAAGCCGTGGCCTGGATCGGCACCGGAGAGCTCATCGTCGAGCCGCTTGCGGGATCGCTGACGAACACATACGGCTTGATTCCACCGGTGCTGAAGAAGTCAGACATGTCGGAGGCCGTGGCCGAAGCGCCGGGATAGCTGCGGATTCCCAGGCTATCGAGCATGGTGCGCAGCGCATTCTCGTGTTTGTACGACACTCGAGAGACCTTGTGCGGCGTGACTTTCGGGCCGATCAGCGCCGTATAGACCGACGCTCCGCAACCCGCGTTGGTGCCGCCTCCACATTCATCGAAGGTGACGATAGCTAATCCGTCGCCGCCGGGCTGAAAGTCCGGCGTGGCGAGAATCGGGCCGAGGTTGCTGCTAAGAAACGCATCCGCAGCCGCCAGTTTCTGTCCGGTGGTGCAGCTCGACATGCCGACCGGGCAATCATGCGCGTCATGATTTCCGTCAGGCACTATGATCATGAAGCGGGGGAGGGCGCCTTTCACGAGGTCGGTGGCCAGCTGCGAGAGATCGACGATGCGGCTCGCCGATCCGTTGGTGTTGTTCAGGATGTCGCTATACCACGTGGCGCCATTGTGACGGCGATAGTAGGCGGTGCCGTTGTGATTGTCGGGAGTCGTGGGTGTTCCGCCGGCCTTCGCGTACGACTGCGCGTAGACCTTCCACGAAATGCCGTGATTGTTCATTTCGCGGAAAATGTTGTTGTCGGTGATGGGATCGGTAGTAGCTGTCCCGGGATAATAGCAATCGTTTCCGTTGCAGTTGAAATCGTGCGTGCCCGAGGGCAGTGTGCAGTTCGCCTTCGAATGGCAACTGCCCGAAGCGAGCCAGAGATAGTCCAGGAGCGAGCCGCCGTTGTCGGACAGATAATTTGTGGTGTAGCCGTGGGTATCGCCCTCGGCCGTGAGCCAGGGCATGTTGGCCATTACGTCGTTGTAGCTGGTGTTTTCATTAATCACCAGGATGACGTGCTTGGATGTTGGGACTTGCGCGAATACTCCTGCGGCGAAGCACATCAGTGCCGCGGCAGCGAGCACACTTCTCCCTGCTTTTTGCAGAATCATGTAAAACGCCCCTCAATTTATTTCTTGCGCTTGCTCCGCCCGCACGACACAGATGCACGACGGTCTTTCAGGAAGGAATTGTTTTCTTGCGGTGGAGGGAGTTTATACGAACTTCACTCGAATTGGGTTGTGAAAAACGACGACTCATTACCACCGTAACGAATGAGGAGGACTAATCCCGAGCTGCGGTTCTTACTCTGCGGTATTTCTCAGCGTCCTCTGCGTTAAGAGCTTTTACCGCAGAGTTCGCAGAGAACTGCCGCAGAGAACGCAGAGAAGATCGCATCGACAGCTGGGCTACTCATTGAGCGAGCAACTGCAGTCAGCGGGTACGACGTGCGCCAGCAGGAAGTCGGCAACGCGCTTGTAGGCATCGATCTGGTTCTCGACGCGCGCGAAGCCGTGTCCCTCGTTATCGTAGACCTTGTAGTCGATGGTGCCGCCGCGCTTCTTGATGGCGTCGACCACTTGCTGCGTTTCCGATTTCGGGCAACGCGGATCGTGTCCGCCCGCCAGCAGCAGCAGCGGTGCTTTGACCTGATCAATGAAGTTGATCGGCGACCGGTCTTCATACAGTGCCTTGTTCTTGACGAGATCGCCCATGGTGGCAAGATCGCTCTCCCGTAGCGCCGGGTCTTCATTCTCGATTTCAGTGAACCAGTTGACGAATGGCACGATGGGCACGGCTGCGGCCCAAACCTCCGGCGCTTTGGTGACAGCCATCATGCTCAGATAGCCGCCGTAGCTGCCGCCCATGACTGCGATCTTTTTGGGATCAAGATGACCGGTCTGCTTGATCCAATCCACGCCAGCCAACACGTCCTGCAGATCGCCGCCGCCCATGTCGAACAGATTGGCCTGTTGAAACTCTTTGCCGTATCCCGTTGACCCGCGGTAGTTGGGTGCGAGCACCATGTATCCCTGATTCACCGCGAACTGCACGAAGCGGTTGAAGGAATTCATGGTCTGCGACGTCGGTCCACCATGGATGTAGACGATGGCCGCATTCTGCGAATTGCGTGCCATGTTGAACGGCAGGTAGAGGAACGCGGAGATGGTCCACTTGCCGTCGCGACTCGGATAGTGAACGAGATAGGGCTCAACCATATCTTCGGAGCGAATGCCGCCGACGAACGAATGAGTGATCTGCTGCGACTTGCCGCTAGCGAGATGATAGATCCAGAGATCGCCCGGCGCGGTCGGTCCGTTGTGATAGCAGAGAAGCCGAGAGCCGTCGGCGCTGAAGGCGGAATGCCCGCCGGCAGGCTCATTCACGCCCTTCGGAATCGGGAGCGCTGTCGATTTGCTCGTGGCAAGATCGTACAGGTAAATGTCTTCGCTTCCGTCGACGTTGGCGCTGAAAATGATGTGCTTGCCGTCGGGGGAAAACTCGTGGCCGCGGATTTCCCACTTATCTTTGGTCAGCCACATTACTTTTTTTGTATCTACATCGACGAGACCGGTGTTCTCGTAACCGCTGGCCGCGTTCGAAGTCAGGAGGACGTGCCTCCCATCCGGTGAAGTGTCGTTCGCGAAAAACAGCTGCTCGCCGTCATGCGGCGTCAACAACGCGCTTCGGCAGGTCGCCACATCCGCGATGAAGATGTTGGAATTCGTTCCCTTCGCCTGCTCCTGCGTATAGACGATGAACTTCCCATCCTTCGACCAGATGGGATTCGCATTGCGTTTGTCCTGAGGAGTGTTCGTCGTGAGATGTTTCACCTCACGCATCACCATGTCGTAGATATCGATCTCAACGGCTGCGGAGGTCTTCGGCTTTACCTCGTACGCCAGATAGCGCCCATCGGGCGACCAAGTCGGAGCGGTCTCCGCAATCTCGCGCGTCTGCGTGACGTTCACGACCTTGCCAGTCTTCGGAGAGACGAGAAAGATGTCCCACTGCTCATTGCCATCGTAGTCGGATTGATAAGCGATCCACTTGCCGTCGGGTGACCAGGTCGGAGCGGTCTGTCGCTGATCACTGACCGTCAGCTGGGTAGGGAAGCCGCCCTCCGCCGGAACGACCCACAGGTTGTTTCTCCCACTCATATTCGAGATGAACGCAATGCTCTTTCCGTCCGGGGACCAGGTGGGACGCCCGATCTGCCGCGTCATGTACAGCTTCTCGATGGTCAGACTGCGTGGCTCCACCTGTGCGTTAGGCTTTGAGGCAATCTGCTTGGGATCCGTAATCGCTTTCGGCGCAGGCAGGGTCTGGGCCGAGCTTTCCGCGACAACAGTGCTCACGAAGATCACAATAGCAAACAGAACGAAGGCTCGCATTATGCCTTCGCTCCCTTATGCATCTCCACCGTACTCCACGTCTTATCCCCGGCATGGCAGATGTTCTCGAGCGGGCACTCGGCGCACTTGGGCTTGCGGGCGATGCATAACTTGCGTCCGTGCCAGATGACCTGGTGGGAAAACAGAATCCAGCGGTCACGCGGGATGATCTTCATCAAGTCCTGTTCGATCTTTTCCGGTTCATTCTCTTTCGTCAGTTCCAGCCGCCGCGAGATGCGGTGCACGTGCGTGTCGACTACGACGCCTTCAGCCTTCTTGAACCACGTGCCGAGCACAACGTTTGCAGTTTTTCGCGCCACGCCCGGCAGTGTCAGTAATTTGTCGATATCTTCCGGAACCTGGCCGCCAAATTCGGCGACAATCTTTTTTGCTGCGCCCACCACCGCCTTTGACTTATTCCGAAAGAATCCGGTCGAGCGGACATCAGGCTCCAATTGTTCTGGAGTAAGGGCGGCGAAGGCCTCGACCGTGGGATATTTCCGAAACAGTTCCGGAGTCACGCGGTTCACGTTTACGTCCGTCGATTGCGCCGAGAGAATCGTCGCGACCAGAAGTTCCCATGCGCTTGCGTGGGTGAGTGCGCAGGTCACCTCGGCATAAAGATCGTTCAGGCGCTTCAGGATTTCTGCCACGCGCTCGGGAGAGATTGGATTGTAGCCTTTGATTTTTGCGACAGAAGCGGCTGGTTTTGCTACCGCTTTCTTGCGGGTGGCTTTCTGGTGTCCCTTTGGGCCTGGTGCCGAGGCTTTGCCTCGGGCCGGACGGGCGAAGGCGCCCGTCGCCACACGAACCTTGTCTTGGCGCCCGCTGCGGGCAGGCTGACGGGGAGCGACTCCACGAGGCATGCGAATTCCTTTCTGGTGTTCGATGAGCGCCCATCATAACAACCGAGGCTAACGGATTTCCAATCGGTGATTGCCACCTGAGAAATCGGCATTCCGCTCATGGCCCTCGGTAACCTGCCTGGGAATTGACCTCGCGGACGGCGGTCGGTAGTCTTGAATTACTCCAGAACAGGACTAACTATCGTGGCAGTCAATTCCATCCAACTCGGGCAGGTGTGGCGCAGCGAGGCCGACGGTCAGGACTACCTCGTCACCAAGGTCTACAACGAAGTCTTCACCCAGTATGCGATGCTGCGTCCGGCGGGGATCACGGCTCCCGATGCGCCCACTGTGCGCGTGAAAGTCTCGAAGAGCCCTCAAGGCGCAACGCTTCCCGGATACGCCTTCACGCAAGAAGGGTCGTTCTGAGAAGCAGTTCAGTTCCCACTTGTCAGTTCTCAGGAAGGGCCGAGCACGCGCATATGCCGGGAATTCCGATACACTTGAAAAGCAACTCATACTTCCTCGTTCTCATCAGTTCGTACGCCGTAAACTGAGAACTGAGAACTGAGAACTGAGAACTGAGAACTGACAACTGAGAACAGCTTTCGTGACCGAAAAGATCCTCGCCATCCTGTTCGTCTTCATCAGCAAAATCATCGCCGCGACTGGCTACGCCGGGATTGCCCTTCTGATGGCGATCGAGTCGGCATGCATTCCGTTGCCTTCGGAATTGATCATGCCATTTGCGGGATATCTGGTGTATCAAGGTCATTTCAGCCTTCTGTGGGCCGCCACCGCCGGGGCGATCGGCTGCAACCTAGGCTCGCTGGTCGCCTATGAGATCGGAGCCTATGGCGGACGGCCGCTGGTGGAGCGCTACGGACGCTGGATCCTGATGGGCCGCCGCGAACTGGACTGGGCCGACCGCTTCTTCGCGCGCTGGGGATATCTGGCTGTGTTCATCGCGCGCCTGCTGCCGGTGATCCGCACTTTTATTGCGCTGCCGGCCGGAATCGCCCGCATGCCGCGCGTTCGCTTTCACCTCTACACCTTCCTCGGTTCGTGGCCGTGGTGCCTGGGCCTCGCGTATCTCGGAAAGAAGCTCGGGGAAAACTGGCGCGAACTGGGCAAATACTTCCACAAGTTCGACGCCGTGATCGGCGTGATCATCGTGGCCGCCGCGATCTGGTTTATCTGGAGTCACTGGCAGAATCGGATGAGTAGTCAGCCTTCAGCTATCAGCCGTCAGTAGAGGCTGTGTCATTTTGGGGGGAGTTGCCGCGAGCGCAGCGAACGGCAACGCATAGAAGAATCCCTACCCGCGTTTCTGACCTTGATCCGGCGCCGCTACTGATGTAAAAGCAGAGGCACTCATTCCAAGGAGATTCCATGACTCGCCGCTTGTTTGCCGCCATCCTGTTCGTCAGCATCCTCGTCCCTATCGGCGTCAGTGCTCAGTCAGCTGCTTCCGATCATCCCTTCGTCGTTGAGTACTACTACAAAACCAAGTGGGGACACACCGATGAGTTCCTGAAGCTCTTCAAGAAGAATCACTATCCGCTCCTGAAGAAAGAAGTCGAGATGGGCCGCGTGGTGAAGGTCTGGATGGATCAGCCGCGCTATCACACGACCGAAGACGGTCGCTGGGACTTCCGCGTGACCATCATCTTCAAGAACGCCGCCGTCGCCAACGAAGCGTTTGATGAAGATGCGTTGAAGAAGCAGCTCTGGCCTGACCAGGAAACTTATACGCGCGAAGAACAGCGGCGGTTCGAGATCCTCGACGCGCACTGGGATTTGCCGATCAAAACCGTCGATCTCGATGCCAAACCTTAAGAAGCTCACCACAGAGGACACAGAGGAACACGGAGTAAACCTCTGTGTCCCTCTGTGGTTAAGGGTTTTGATCGAACTTCAGGAAATTCGCGGTTAACTTCTCGTAAGTCCTCCACGGCAACGAGCGCTTCAGTGCCAATTGGATCTTCGCGTCACGCCCGACCAGATATCGAAGCTTGGGATTGGGGTTCTCAGCGATTGCCACAATGGCTCGGGCGACCGCAATCGGATCGGCTTTCGGAATCTTCTGAATCACCTCGCGCATGCGCAGGCTGCGCGCGAAGTTCGGAGAAGTACTTTTTATCGACTCCTCGCCCATGCGCGTGCCCTCGCTCCAGATGCCAGTGGCGAAGGCTCCTGGCTCGAGCAGTACGACTTTAATGCCCAACGCATTCAACTCGAGCCGCAGCGACTCACTCCAACCTTCCAGCGCGTGCTTTGACGCGGCATAGCTGCTGATGATTACGGAACCCTGCAATCCCAGGATCGACGACATCTGGATGATGTGCCCGGAGCGCTGCTTTCGCATCGTGGGTAAGACGGCCTTGGTCATCGCAACCGCGCCGAAAAAGTTAGTTTCGAGTTGCAAACGCAGTTCTTCGAGCTTGATATCCTCGGCGAAGCCCGACACCGCGAATCCCGCATTGTTGACCAGCACGTCAATACGTCCGTAATCGTGCGCCACGGTGTCTACAACACTAGCGATGTCCGAAGACATCGTGACGTCGAGGACGCAGACGTAAAGCTTATGCGCGACGCCTGCGGCAGCGGCCGCCTGGTCGAGTTTTGCGCGCTGGCTCAGATTGGGCATCGTGGCAACGACGCGGTAAGCTGCCTTTGCCAATTCGATCGATGTAAGGAGTCCAAAGCCGCTCGAACATCCGGTGATGAGGGCGATCTTGTCAGCCATAGAGATGGTGTATCACAGGCCCCAGGTCAGGAGTTCTTCATAGTCATCGAACTCAGCGATCTCTGCGCGGTTTCTCGGCGATCTCCGCGGTAAGGAGAAAAGCTTGAACCGCTGAGAACGCTGAGGGATCGCAGAGGACACCGAGAAAAGCTCAGGTTGACGACGGAAATCACTCGACTATGAATTACTGGAACCCCGCGCTAAAAAATGGCACAATGAGGGTAACAAGTTGTCTGTTGCCTCTGCGAAAGCGCGCCCTTAGGAGGTCTCAATGCTGGCGACAAGGCATCGGCTACCGCGCAATCCGCTCTTCCAGTTTCATCCTATGCACACTCTGTTTTCCGTTCTTGGTGCGTTGATCCTTTTCGGATTGCTGATCTGGTTCATGGCAGTTCCGGCGAAGTAGCGCGATTTCTCCGCGAAGAGTACGCTAAGTACCCTTCTTGTCTCCCCTTCGCGATGCGCGTACCGATCGCGCGATGTTAAACCTTGGTAACAACTCGCAAGGAATTCCTTTATCCGCACGATCAAAATTTGGAATTAGACATTGTCTCTGCCAAATCGATAATGTTTGTTATGGACTCATTTTTGACAGTGGAAGATTCACATGTAGACGTATTGCATGAAATTACGGCCCGTCTGAACGCGGCAGATGGATTCCATGAAGTTCTTGCCCGGGTTGTCGATTTTGCGACCGCGCTCGTGAAGTGCGATGCCTGCCTCCTTTATGTGCTCGAAGGCGATGAACTCGTCTTGCGGGCGTCGAAAGATCCACATCCGGAAGTGGTCGATCGCCTGAAACTGCGCGTCGGGCAGGGAATCACGGGATGGGTCGCGGAGCACAGCGAACCGGTGGCGATCCCGGAGAACGCCGCCCATGATCCGCGCTTCCAGTTTTTCCACGAACTTCCCGAAGACAGTTATGAGGCTTTTCTCTCCGTGCCATTGATGTGCAGGGGCCGGGTGGTCGGTGTCCTCAATCTGCAGCACCGGCAGCACCACGTGTATCGCCGCCGCGAAATTCGCATGATTTCCACCGTTGGATTTCTGGTCGGAGCCGAGATCGAACTGGCGCGGCTGGAGCAGGCAAACTCTACACTCGCGGAGCAATTGCAGACTCGAAAAATCGTCGAGCGGGCGAAGGGAATTCTGCAGCGCGACCTTGGCCTGAACGAAGAGCAGGCTTACCTGGCGATCCAGCGCCAGAGCCGCCAGAAGCGCAAGCCGATGAAGGAAATCGCCGAAGCCATCGTGCTCAGCGATGACGTGCGTGGGAATTCACAGGGGCAGGCGACTTAGCCAGCATCTGGCATGACAGCAGCGGGCGCTCATAGTTGCGGAGCGCAAGTTTCACTCTTCGCTTTCCGAAAGGCGTAGCGGAGATCCTGCAACCGGTTGATCATTTAGCGACTCCAGCTTGCTCAGCTTTCAGAATAATCATGCTGGCGTCATCCTGAAAGTGGTCGCCACAATGCTCGGACGCCGCGTGCATCGAGAGTCCTATCAGTTCCTCTGCGCTCGATCTTGAATGTTCCTGCGCGATGCGAACCAAATTGTGCTCCGAGAAAAATTCTTCGTCTTGATTGCACGCCTCCACCAGGCCGTCGGTGAAGAGCAGCAAGCGATCCCCGCGTTCGAGTTGCCGCTCGCTCTGCTGATAGAGCCAGTTGGGAAACTGTCCTAACACTGCGCCTTCGGCTTGCAACTCCGTCGACGTGCCGTCCGCGCGAAGTAAGAGTGGCGGATTGTGGCCGGCGTTGCAATACACGAGGCGATTGGCCGCGCTGTCGAGCACCCCGTAGAAAAATGAAATGAACTTTCCCACCGGGGTCAGATCGCACAGAATGCGATTAAGCCGGTGACACAATTCAGCGGGCGGCAGATTCTGACTGATCAGCGGTTGCAGCGCGGCCTGCAAGCTCGACATCAGCAGTGCAGCGGGCATCCCTTTGCCAGCAACATCAGCGATGCACAACGCAGTT
The DNA here is from genome assembly GCA_963836945.1 of uncultured Acidobacteriota bacterium. Lineage (GTDB taxonomy): Bacteria > Acidobacteriota > Terriglobia > Terriglobales > Acidobacteriaceae > Sulfotelmatobacter. Next base: position 1,103,721 of record CAWILL010000003.1, on the reverse strand, counting down.
CGCCGATCATCGATCTGGACGACGCTGTAATAATCTCCGCCCACGAAGCGCAGCGGACGGGTGACCGCGGCAATCGCGTACCCGGGGATTTCGGGCAACATCTTCGGAAGCAGGCTGTCCTGAATCTCACGTGCCTCGCGCAATTCTTCCTCGCGCTGCCGCTGCTTTCGCCGTTGCTCCCGCCCCAACGAGAGTTGCTCCTGCAACTTATGGAGAAGCTCGCGATTCTCCCAGGGCTTCTGCACAAAATCCGAAGCCCCACGCCGCATCGCCTCGACCGCCAAGTCCACGCTGCTCCATGCGGTCATCACCACGACCGGAACCAGACTGTCCATGGAGCGAATCTTCGAGACCAATTCCAGTCCCTCTGCTCCGCCGACGGTGTCGCGGGTGTAGTTCAGGTCCATCAGCACGGCATCGAATGACTCGGTCTCCAGCGCGCGCAAAACCCGCGACGGATGCGTCACTGTCTCCGTAGAGAATCCCGACCCGCTGAGAAGCATTTGCAAGGCGAACAGGACGTGCTGCTGGTCGTCCGCAATCAGAACCCGGCCGGTGGCTGGCTTGGAGGTCTCGGTTGCTCGCATGGATTGCACGTTCATGCATCCGTCTATTGCATACTCGTGGCCATCCGGCGATGCCACACAGGTTGTTGATTTCACAGGAGACAACCGAACTTTCGCGGAACTCAATGGAACACGGGGTTGTGCACTCATGGAATCGGATGTCCGGAAACGGACAAGAAGAAGGCACTGGAAATAGGGCGAGTGAAAAGGCGGATGCCTTGTCGAGCATCCGCCTTCGTTTGTTAGCGTTTTGTTATTGTCCGGACGGTGCGGCCGCTGGAACAGCCTTCGCCATCTGCTTCAGCGGATGTGACGGCACGTTGAAGTGCAGTGTCATCCCGCACTCGGCGAGCTGCATCGCCGTGACGTAGCTGCTGTCGGCCACGGTCTCCAGCAGTAGTTGGTTCGAATCCGAAGGCTTGCTTCCTTCGGAGCCGGTGACCAGCAGCATGAATCCGGCTCGCGTTCCACTGAGCTTGCTCAAGACCAGCACCGGAGTGGACTGGTAAGGATCGTAGGAGAACGCATAGTCTCCCGCCGGCACGACCGCGTTGCCCCAGCTGACATTGTGTTTGAGTGTGAATTTTCCGTGCGCGGGTTCCTGCGCCGCAGCCAGGCTGGGCGCGAAGTTCATGGCAATCGCTGCCAGCAGTACGGTGTAAACGAATTTGCGAATTGTGGTCATGGAATCTCCATTCTGCCCTGCATGTGAGGGCGAGTCTGATGAGCACGCTGTCCGCTGGACACACGCATTCGGTCACGCGGATCGCATGGGCTCAGGCTGTAGTGGAGAACGACAGGGTCAGGAGATTGTCGATGCCGCGATCTTGGCAGGCATGCAATCAGCGACTCCGCTGGGACCGGCAAACTTAGCTGGGACGCGAAGTGATTCCACTATGCAACAGGAGTGGTGCATCAGTCCAATTCAAAGAATCTATGGCTGCCATCAGAGCAGATTCGGTACTACGGTAACGTCGCGTTGAGTTACCGCCAATGGAAAAGATACCTTGGCCTTTGCAGTTGCCAAGAGTGCTGCGAGTTTTCCGCACGCTTGGTGGAGCGCTGACCTCGCACCGGCATGACATCGCCGCAGTTTGACATCCCGCGGACGGTGGACCAGAATGTCGCAATCATCCGGGGATCAGATTTCCGAACCATTTTCGCGAGGCAAGCGAATGACGACGACACGGCGCGATTTCCTGACGACAGCGGCAGCCACCGCGGGAGCGGCCATGACCCCTGAGCTTACCCCGGAGCATCATCATGAACACGGCGATGACCACGAGCACCAGGTGGTGCCGTCCGATCCAACATTGCGTGTGAAGGCGCTGGAATCCTTGCTGGTGGAGAAGGGCATCGTCGACCGGGCAGCGCTCGATGCGTTGGTCGACACCTACGAAAACAAGATTGGTCCGCGCAATGGTGCGCGCGTAGTTGCCAGGGCATGGGTGGATCCAGCGTATAAGGCGCGCCTGCTGGCCGACGCCAACGATGCCATGGCTGATTTTGGATTCCTCAGCCGCCAGGGCGACCGCATGGTGGTAGTCGAGAACACACCCAAGGTGCACAACCTGATCGTGTGCACGCTGTGCTCCTGCTATCCGTGGCCGGTGCTCGGATTGCCGCCCGTGTGGTACAAGTCGGCGCCTTATCGATCCCGAGCGGTGATCGATCCCCGTGGTGTACTGCGCGAATTCGGAGTGCAGTTCGCCGAAGATGTGGAAGTGCGCGTCTGGGACAGCACGGCGGAATTGCGCTACCTGGTGCTGCCTGAGCGCCCCGAGGGGACGGAACGAATGAGTGAGGATGAATTGGCGGCACTGGTGACGCGGGATTCGATGGTCGGCGTTGCCAAAGTGCTGCCACCATCGAAGGTGCGATCATGAATGGCATCCATGACATGGGCGGGATGCAGGATATGGGCCCCATTCAACACGAGAAGAACGAGCCCGTCTTTCATGCTGCGTGGGAGTCTCGTGTCTTCGCGATGTTCCTCGCTGCCGGCGCCTGGCACAAGTGGAACCTTGATGCCTTTCGGCATACGCGGGAGGTCTTGCCTCCGACCGACTATCTCGAGTCCAGTTACTACGAGCAATGGTTTTCCGGATTGCTGGATCTGCTGGTGAGGCGCGACCTGGTCACCGCGGAGGAGATCCAGAGCGGAAAGCCGGCACCCGGTACGGCTCGAGCCACTCCGCCGCTGACACCCGAGAAAATTCTGCCTGCGCTCCCCAACCGCATCCACGCGCAGCGCGACGTGCCGGGGCCTTCACTCTTTAAAGTCGGCCAGAGAGTCCGCGCCCGCAACATCAATCCCATGGGACATACCCGGCTGCCGCGGTACGCGCGCGGCAAAGTAGGAACGATCGATCGTGACCACGGCGTTTTCGTTTTTCCGGACACCAACGCGCATTTTCTCGGCGAGAAGCCACAGCATGTGTATTCGGTGTGCTTCGCCGCGCGCGAACTGTGGGGCGCGCAGGCGCCGGAGCGAGATTGCGTGTATGTAGATATGTGGGATGACTACCTTGAACCAGCCTGATTCCATGCAAAGCTCCGACAAGCTGACCGCTCTGCCGCAACTTCCCCGCGACGAAGGTGGCCCGGTGTTCGCAGAGCCCTGGCAGGCGCAGGCTTTCGCCATGGCCGTAAGACTCTCAGAGCAGGGACACTTCACCTGGAAGGAATGGGCCGCCACTCTGGCCGAAGAACTGAAGTCCGCCGCCGATCGCGGGGAACCGGACGACGGTTCACACTACTACGAACACTGGCTCGCCGCACTTGAACGTCTGGTGACTGAGAAGGGTCTCTCCGATTCGCGCGCGCTGCTCGCCCGCAAGGAGGCTTGGGCCGACGCCTACCGCCACACACCGCATGGGAAGCCGGTCGAACTGAGGTCCCGGACAGGCGATTCTTAATGCGGTCCGCTGTCTTCCTGCGTCGGAGACGACACTGGGAGATAAGTATCCGAAGCATCTCGACTTAAGCGATGATGAAAAAGTGATCTCGAATCGAGAGCACACTATTGATCTCGAACCTGCGCGGTGGCATCCTGCGGCGCAGAGGTAGCCATGTTGAAGTCGAGGGCCGCCGTCATGCTGTGCCTCATCCTCTGCGGGTTAGTCAGTGCCGGCGTGGCCCAGCAGAAGCAAACCACCGAGGCATTCGATCGCTACGTTGCGGCCGCGGAAAAACGGGTCACGCACGCGCGAGGGAAGAGCGAGTCGTTTCTTAAAATCGACGCCCTTGCAGCGGCGCAGCGGACGCAGGTGATGGCTCGCCTCCGGCAAGGCGAGGTCGTTATTGAGAAACAAGGGGAGACGCCTTCCGAGATTCCCGGCGGATTGATCCACGATTGGGTCGGCACGGTGTTAATTCCGAAGGTGACGGTGGTCCAGGTGCTGGCGCTGATCCAGGATTACGACCATTCGAGCCAGCACTACACGCCCGACGTTGTGAAGTCGCGGCTGCTCTCGCACAACGGCGACGATTTCCAGGTTTTCATGCGATTGCACAAACATAAGGTCGTAACGGTGGTGCTCGACACCGATTACAACGTGCATTACGGCCGCCTCGACGCCACGCATCAGTTCAGTTTTTCGCGCAGTACCCGGGTCAGCGAGATCGCCGATCCTGGAACGCCCAACGAGCGCACACTCGCCGCCGGACTCGACCATGGCTTCATGTGGCGACTGAACTCTTACTGGGGCTTCGAACAGGACGACGATGGCGTGCTGGTCGAATGTGAAGCGATTTCCTTGACCCGCGACATCCCCGCGGGTCTGGGTTGGATGATCGGCCCGTTCGTCAACAGCATCCCGCGGGAGTCCCTGCAGTTCACACTGGGCGCGACGCGCAAAGCGCTGGCAGGAAAAGCCCACGATGCGGGGCCATAGAATCCATTGTGGGAGAAGATCAAAGGCGTGAACCACTAAGGACACGAAGGTACACGAAGGAAAAATCCGCGAAGATTTCCTTCGTGTCCTTCGTGTCCTTCGTGGTTAAAGGTCCTCGCAGGAATTTCACCAGCCGCATCGGTTTGCCAAACCGCCCGCGTTCATGAGACCATCAGCAGTTGATTTGGTGGCGGTGACGGTGGCGAGCCACTGCCACCCCTGAAAAGGGACTCATGTATCAGAAGAAAGCGGGAGTGTTCATGGCGGACTGGTGGGATGCCGACGGCCGCCGTCATCGTAAACAGTTCTCCACCTCAGCAGCAGCACGCGAGCACGAGCACCGCGAGACCGCGCTGGCGCACGCCGAGCGGGCCAGCCGCGAGATGAAGCTGGCGGCGAGGACAGGTGGCGTTAAACGCTCCTCGACGAAGGCGGATAGCGGCACCATGGAGCCCGCCAAGGGCAAGCTCGGCGTCATGATTCCCGGCATGGGCGCCGTCGCGACTACGTTCGTCGCCGGTGTCGAGGCCATCCGGAAAGGCCTCGCGAAACCGATCGGATCGCTCACACAAATGGGCACCGTTCGCCTCGGCAAGCGCACCGACGGCCGTTCCCCGAAGGTGAAGGAATTCGTCCCGCTCGCGGGACTCGATGACCTGGTCTTCACCGGATGGGACATCTTCGAAGACAACATGTACGACGCGGCTTCGAATGCGGGCGTGCTCGATCAGCGCCTGCTCGATCAGTTGAAGCCGTTCCTTTCGTCGGTAACCCCGCGCCCCGCGGTCTTTGATCACAACTATGTGAAGAAGATCGACGGGCCTAACGTAAAAAAGGGCAAGACCAAGATGGATCTTGCCGAACAGTTGCGCGAAGACATCCGCGAATTCAGAAAGTCGAGCGGCGCCAGCCGCCTGATCACGATGTGGTGCGGATCCACCGAATCCTACATTGAGCCCACCGAGGCTCACCAGTCGGTGAAGGCATTCGAGAAGGCGCTGCGTGACAACGACGAGATGATCGCACCCTCGATGATGTACGCTTACGCCTCGCTGATGGAAGGCGTGCCATTCGCCAATGGCGCACCGAACCTGACTGTTGACTTGCCAGTGATGCTCGAATTGTCGCGCAAGAACGAAGCGCCGATATGCGGCAAAGATTTCAAGACCGGGCAGACGCTGATGAAGACCGTGCTCGCGCCCGCGTTCAAGGCGCGGTTGTTAGGCCTCAGCGGATGGTACTCGACCAATATCCTGGGCAACCGCGACGGTGAAGTGCTTGATGATCCCGGTTCGTTCAAGACCAAGGAAGAATCGAAGCTGGGCGTGCTCGAGCACATTCTTCAACCCGGACTTTATCCTGAACTGTACGGGAACATCTTCCACAAGGTCCGCATCAACTACTACCCGCCCCGCGGCGACAATAAAGAGGGCTGGGACAACATCGACATCTTCGGATGGCTCGGCTATCCCATGCAGATCAAAGTCGACTTCCTGTGCCGCGACTCGATTCTGGCCGCACCAATAGTGCTCGACCTGGTCCTGTTCCTCGACCTGGCGCAGCGCAGCTCCGAACTGAAAGGCCTCGGCATTCAGGAGTGGCTCAGCTTCTACTTCAAGTCTCCGATGACGGTGCCAGGGCTCTATCCCGAGCACGATCTGTTCATCCAGTTGATGAAGCTGAAGAACACTTTGCGGCACCTGAAGGGGGAGGAACTGATCACGCACCTGGGGCTCGAATACTACGACTGAGCTCCGTAGAGATCGCCTGCTGTAGAGCATGTTATAATGACCATGGTCATATAGAGGTGACTATATGAAGACTATGGCTGCTGGCGAATTCAAGGCTAAGTGTCTGCAGGTGATGGATCAAGTGCGCTCCACGCGGACTCCGATTGTCATTACCAAACGGGGCAAGCCCATCGCGAAGCTAGTGCCCGCGGAGGAATACCGCTCTACGGCCTTCGACTCGCTGAAAGGGAAGATCGAAATCTTGGGCGACATCGTCTCTCCGGTGGTGCCGCCAGAAGATTGGGAAGCTCTGAAGTGATCCTGCTCGATACCCACGTGCTGGTGTGGATGGTTTCCGACTCGAGCCGCCTGTCGCGTGATGCAGCTCGCGAGCTGCGCAAAGCAGAACAAAACGGGGAACTGGCCATCGCGTCGATCACGCTCTGGGAATTAGCGCTGTTGTATCACCACGGCCGGTTGAGGACGTCTGGCAGTATTGAATCGGCTATCCGGACGATCCTTGAAAAATCGCAGGTGCAAGTCATTGAGATCACGCCTGAGATCGCGGCTCTCACCACCACGTTCCCCGACAACTATCCCAAGGATCCTGGAGATCGACTCATCGGTGCCACGGCCCGCGCCTACGGCCTGACTCTGATCACGCAAGACGAACGAATTCTGAGTAGTCCACTGATCCGTACGGTCTGGTGATTCCCGCCAGCTGATCGAGTCCCTCGTGCTCACAGTAGTGACCGGTTCCGCATTACCCCATCCCTTTCTCCTTTCGGTATTCGTCAAACTTCACCAAGAATCGGTCGATGTCCTTTTTTTGCAGGTAGTACGGAGTCGACAGCCGCAGCTTGTGTGGGTCGCCGCCTCGGATGCGGATCTTGTGTGTCCTCCACAACCAATTCTCCAGATCGGCGCGCTGAATCGGTGGGACGTTCACGCTGACGATCGCGCACCGCAGAGCAGCGTCGGGAGACGTCCACGACTCGGCACCGCGCTTCTGCATCTCGGCGAGGATGTGGTCGGCGAGCATGCGGTGGCGTTTCTCGATGCGATCCATCCCAATGTCATTCGCAAGCTTGATCGAGGCGCGCAGGCCCCACAGGGCGGGAACGTTGGAGCTGCCGATGCGCTGGAAGCGTTCGGCGCGAATCTTCGTGTCGTCCCAGCCTTCCGTAGCGATGGTGTTCCACAACCGGTCGATCACTTCATCGCGCACGTAGAGGAAGCCCGAGCCTTTGGTCGACTGCAGCCACTTGTGCGGGCTCGCAGAATACATGTCGCAGCCGAGGTCGTGGACATTCAGCCGCATCATGCCCGGCACGTGCGCGCCATCGACTGCGGACAGGATTCCTTTGCTGCGCGCCAAGCCGGCGAGTTCCTTCGCCGGCAACACCACTCCCGAGAATGTCGTGATGTGGCTGAAGAACATCACGCGGGTACGCGGGGTGATCGCGTCGTTGAAGAGGTTGAGCACCTGAGCGGCGTCCTTCACGGGGCGGGGAAGCGTGACCTTTTTGATGACGATGCCGTAACGCTTCGCCTTCAAGTCCCACGGATGTTCGCCGCCCGGATGCTCCTGGTCGGTCATCAGCACTTCATCGCCGGGCTTCATGTCGACGCCGTTGGCGATGTAGCTGTTCGCTTCGGTGGCGTTGCGCAGCAGGGCGATCTCGTCGCGCTTGCATCCCACAAAATCCGCCAAGGGATCACGGAACTCGTTCCACGCGGCGTATCCCCAGATGGGATAGTCTTCGGGATCCTGCTGGTCCATTTTCTCGGTCGTGGTGTAGCCGTCAAAAATTGCGCGAAGGACGGGCGCGGGACTCGATCCGACCGTACCGTTGTTCAGATAAATGTCGTCGTCCGGGATCAGGAACTGCTTACGCATATCGGCCCAATACGCATCCTCGTTCTTGTCGAGCAGAGAATGGTCGGGCAGGGGCGGAGTTTTCTCGATCTGGGCAAACAGACTTCCGCGCAGGGCCAGGGAAGCGGCGATTCCGGTCGTGGCAGTGGAGAGAAAATGGCGGCGGTTGAGCACAGGGGACCTCCCGAGGTCGCGAACGTTATACCACGAAGCGACGAAGAAAAAGACGAGCGGGCAACGCACAATGACGAATGCCCCCGGATACGCGACAGTTCTCGAGAGGAGAACGCTGGGCACAAGAAGGTCGGAAGCAGGTTGAGTGCGCGATGGAGTTGGAGTTGGCGGCGGTGGCGACAGCCACACAACGCTTCGATTGAAATCCCTGCTTCTCGCGCAAAGAACGCGCGAGAAACAGGGCGCGCCCGAGAATCAGGTTGTCGAAGCGATCTGGTAGAGGTATTCGACGAACGACCGCACGGCGCCGTCCATTCCTTGCACTCTGTCGTTCTTTGACTCGATGACGTAATACTCGTCGGGCGCGTGAGCTCCGCTGCCGTGACCGAATCCGAAATGGCCGGCAGCGAGATGCAGGGGTTCGTTGGTGAACACGTACCCAGGCCAGGAACCCGCGCTGCGGGGGAGCACGATGGGATCGATGTTGTTGCGCTTGTAGACGGCGGTCTGGGCGCGAATGAGCGCGGCGTCGGCAAGAGTGCTGTTGGGATCGTATCCGCCCGTCATGTTCACCTCAATGTCGCCGAAACCATGCTTCGCCAGATGAGCCTTGAGCGCGGCGAGAGCTTCGGTGGCCTTCATGTCGGGGACGAGGCGCATGTCAATTTTCGCGACGGCGCGGTGAGGAAGAATCGTTTTGCCGCCGGGGCCGGTGTAGCCTCCCACCAGACCTTCAATGTTTACCGTCGGGCGGGACATCAGGAGTTCGAGAGCTTCCTGCCAGCTCACGTCGTGGACCCAGTGTTCGACGCCCATCTGCTTCTTGGCCACGGCTTCATCGAGTCGCTGGGCCGCGGCAGTGATCATGGCCTTTTCAGCGGCCGAGAGCGGACGGGCCTTGTCGGCGAAGCCTTCAATGGCGGGATCGTTGCCATCAGGTGACACCAGTGTTACCAGGGCTTCAACCAGATGCCACGCCGGGCTATCGACTCTCGCTTTGTTGCTGGAGTGAATGTCGCGGCGCGGGCCGCGTCCCCAGCGCTCTCCACTCGATACGAGTTCCAATTCGACGACGCCCTTCGCTCCGAGAGTCATGGTTACTTTGCCATCCAACTCCTGCTCGGCAGAAGGCATGAAGATTCCCATGCACGGGCGAAGTGCGGCCATCACTTCAGGACGATTTACGATCTGCGGAAAATGCGGAGAGCCGATCTCTTCTTCTCCTTCAGCTACCAAGACAAGGTTCACAGGGAGTTTGCGGCCGGCGGCACGCATCGCATGCAGCGCCGCAATGAATGAAGACTCCGGGCCCTTTTGGTTGACGGCGCCGCGGCCGACGACCAGCGTTCCAAGACCAGGTTTTTCGACCAGTGACGCAGCCCAAGGTGGCGATGACCATTCGGCTGGATCTGCCTGCTTGACGTCATACATGAAGTACAGCCCGAGCGTCTTCGGAGCTCCCGCATCGAGCTTGGCAAAAATTCCCGGCTGCCCGTCGGTGGGAATCTTTGTGACCTCGTTGAATCCGGCCTCGCGAAGGAAACGTATGGTAAGGTCGCAACCTTCGTTGACTCCGCGATTCTCGGCGGCGATCGAAGGCTGCTTGATCCATTCCTGCAATCGCTGGACGGCTTCGTCATGATGCTTCTCGACCTGGGTCCAGACGGGAGCAAGGTCGGTTTCAGCCGCGGCAGCGCGGTGGGGAATTGCCAACGTAGCGGCGCCCGCTAGGGTGCCTTGAAGGAAGGTTCGTCGGTCCATGACGGGAGAGGATAATCTCTAGAGAAGGTCCTCGTCTAGCAGCGAATCTGCAGCGAATCTGCCAGGTGCGAATCTGCCAGGAAGAATGTGGCGATTTCAATTCCAAATTGTGAGAGATGGAAAACAGGAATGGCGGAGAGGGTGGGATTTGAACCCACGATACCCGTTAAGGTATGTCCGCTTTCGAGGCGGATCGTTTCAACCACTCACGCACCTCTCCGCGTCGGACAAAGCCGTCAGCTCTCGGCCGTCAGCAAAAGCAGATTCCTCCACCTTCGCTTTGCTCAGCGTCGGAATGACAAAGAACCGGACGCTTGGCACTTCGCACCAAAGCTGACGACCAACGACTAACGACGATTCTTAAAGAACGTTTGCAACAGTTCTGCACTCCGCCCGGCCAAGACTCCGCTTCTCACCTCGAGTTTGTGGTTCAGTTGCGGGTGATTCAGGACCTGCATGACCGACCGTACAGCGCCAGCCTTCGGATCATCCGAGCCGTAGACCAGACGTTTGATGCGGGCGTGCACCATGGCGCCGGCGCACATGGTGCACGGTTCAATTGTAACAAACAGCTCACAGTCTCCCAGGCGTTGGTTACCAATGGTTGCACCGGCTTCGCGGAGGGCGACGATCTCTGCGTGTGCGGTGGGATCGGAGTCGGTGATGTTGCTGTTCCATCCACGACCAACGATTTTGCTGTCGCAGACCACGATGGCCCCCACCGGGACTTCGTCCATTTCGAGAGCGCGATGGGCACAGCGGAGGGCTTCTTGCATCCAGAGCTCGTCGGAGGGGTCGTTGGTCGCTTGGCGTTGGGCGTTGGGCATCGCTGACGAAGGTATTCTACGTGGATCTCTGACGAACTGCGGGACGACAGATCCGTTCGTCGCGCGGGATTAGATCACGGTGAGCACATTTCTGACGACTTCGGGCACGACGGCGCGGATTACCGCGGGAACGACTACGCGGGCGATTGGGTAGGCAATGATCAGGGCGGGGACCACCAGGAGCAGCCATGTCTCATCGGTAGATTGTTGAAGTGGGCTCTCATAGCGACCTCTGGTAGTGGATACGGAGGCTTACATCGGAAAGTTCCGTGAGAAGCCGAGCGCTAAACCACAGAGGGCACAGAGGTTCACAGAGGAAACGTTCTGTTATTCGGGGAATTTGCCGAAACTGAGTCGGCGAGTCTCCTCGATTGGAGAATGTGTCTCTGATTGGAGAATATGTTTCTGTGGACGAAGCTGGTTCGGAGAAGATACCGCCCCTGATTGGGTAACGCGGCTGGCCGTGGTATTCTAGGCGCGTTATGGGCTTGCCGAGCTTGCTGCGCAAAGTGTTTCTCGTTGACCTGCTGCAGGGTCTGAAGGTCACCTTCCGCTATCAGGATCCGAAGGAGATCTATACCGAGCAGTATCCGCTGGAACGGCCGCAGGTCGCCGAGCGTTATCGCGGAGCGCCACGGTTGAACGTGAACCCGGATACCGACGAGACCATGTGCATCGCGTGCGACCTGTGCGCGCTGGCTTGCCCGGAAAACTTGATTGTTGTGTCGAGCGAACGCAACGAGAAGACGCGCCGCAAAGAGCTCACCAACTTCACCTACGACTTGAGCCGCTGCATGTTCTGCGGGCTGTGCGAAGACGCGTGTCCTACGGATGCGCTGGAACTGACGCAGGATTTCGAACTCGCCAGCTACACCCGCCACGGATGGATCTGGGACCGGACGACGTTGGAAAAGGGACCGGAACCTACGCTGTATCGGAAGTAGACCAATCCGCAAATTCAAAAACGCTGACCCGGCATTTCCATGCCGAGCTTTCACGTGCGGCCGCTACGCAGCTGCTGCTTGGCGCCGCTAGTGACATCTCGCATGAAACTGCGGCACGCTCGCTTAGGCTCGCTGGACGGACGAAGGCGTCCGTCCCTACACAATCGGGGCTACGGGATTCGCCGGATAGCAGGTTCCCTTACAGAGTTTGAGACTTGGGAACGAGCCTTATTCTCGAGGAGAATCCCATGGCAAAACGGCTTATTCTGCTTATTGCAATTCTGAGCTGCGCTAGTTGGTTGGCCGCGCAGCATACACGGACTGCGGTGCCTGCGGCTCCGCCGCCTCCACCTCCAACTGCGACAACTACACCTCCGGCGCAGACGACTGCACCGAACGCGGCTACTCCTACGGCCCCAGCTCCGACTGCAAACACGAGCACTCCGTCGGCGGATCCAAACATAACGCCGCCGACCAATCCGATTGGGCCGCCGACACCGATAACCACCAAGGCGGCTGGGGAGGGAACGGAGAGCGTTCCTCCATCGATAAGCAGCGCGGAGACTCCGACACCGACTGGGGAAGCGCCGACTCCGACGCCGCAGACTCCTGTAGCGGGCAGCGGTCAGCCCGTGAGTCCGGGGCGGCCTCCTGCTCCTGTCCCGCCATGCGTGAGTGTCTCGGGCGCGACAGCGGCGAATAATTCGAACACGAATTCCAGCGCTCAAAATCCGAATCCGCCGTCCGGCTCTACGCCAGTGGCTCCGGGGAGCACAACCGCAGGGCCGGGTGTGGATCCAATGACCGGTCCATGCCCCGTAGGTACAGTGCCGAGCGGCAGCGCGCCACCTTCGCAATGAACAGGAATTGGGAGTCACAGTACTCCGGATCGGGATCTTGGCTGCCCATAATCCTTACTCCCGCCCCGATGTGATCAGTTTTTTCTCCGGCAGGAAATACATCGCGGGGATCAGGGCAAAGATAAAGAACGCGGCGTAAACGGAGACGTAGGCAAGCGGGATCGACAAGAAATAGAGCCCAGCCGAGAAAGCGTTTTTCCGCTGCACGCCGGCATGATAGTCGCGGAGATTTCCGTCCCTGCCATCTTGCCGGACGAGTTCGGTGCGCAGGATGTAAAACGCGCTGCCGCACATGGCCAGGTCCAGTCCATAGAGCGCGACCGCCATCGGTTGGTGGTAGTTCTTGCCTAGGAAATCGGTAACGAAGGGGACGAGCGACATCCAAAAGAGCAGATTCAGATTCGACCACAGAAGGCGAGCCGTCACCTCGTGCACCGCATGAATCAGGTGGTGGTGGTTCACCCACATGATGGCGACCACCAGGAAGCTGAGCCCGTAGCTCATGAAGACCGGAGCGACCTTGAGCAGTGCGGGCCATGTGGGCTGGGAAGGCGCGCGGAGTTCGAGCACCATGATGGTGACGATGATGGCGATCACGCCATCGCTGAAGGCTTCCAAACGGCTTGTGGTCATTTCGCCGTGGGGCATGGGGAAAATCTAGCACAGCGAATTTTAGATTGCAGATAATTGCAGATTGCAGATTAACGAAGAATTTCAGATTGTAGATTTAAGATTGGGGATTGAAACACCAACGAATTCACCTTTCGTGCCAGCGGCTCAATCTGAAATCTACAATCTGAAATCTACAATCTGAAATCTGCAATTTTGTTCACGCGGGTTGTTGTTGCGTCATGCAGTGCATCGCGCCGAGACCCCAGATGAAGTCTCCCGAATAGATGGGGACGATTTCACGGGTGGGGAAGAGCTCGGCCAAAGTGTTCAGAGCGATGCGGTCGTTGGGACGATTGAAGACGGGGGCGAGTACGACTCCGTTGGCGATGTAGAAATTGGCGTAGCTGGCCGGGAGGCGGCGGCCTTCGAACACGACTGGCTGCGGCATGGGGAGCTCGACTACCGTCAGTTGTTTTCCGTCCTGGTCCCGGGCGGACTGCAGGCGTCGCAAGTTGGCAAGCAAGGGAGCGTGGTTCACGTCTTTAGAGTCCCGCTCGACCATGGTGATGACTGTGTCTTTGCGAACGAAGCGGGTGAGATCGTCGACATGGCCGTGGGTGTCGTCGCCGAAGATGCCGCGTCCCAGCCAGATGGTGTGCGGCGCGCCCAGGTAGTCCGCAAATGCTTTTTCGTATTGGACGCGCGTCATGTGCCGATTGCGCTCCTGCTCTTTGCTCAGCAAACACTCCTCCGTCGTGAGGATCGTGCCGGCGCCGTTGACGTCGATGGAACCGCCCTCGAGCACGATGAGCTCGGCGAGAGACTCGGGGCGGATTTCGTGCATGTGGGTCGCCTTGGCCATGAGGCTGCCGATCTTGTCGTCGAGTCGCCAGTTGGAGTACTTGGCCCAGGCGTTAAAGCGGAACTTGAGGGCGCCAGACTGACGGGCCTCCGGCCCTGGACGGCCGATGGCGGCCGTCCCCACATGAATTTCCTCTGGCGCGTGAATTTCTTTCAGGAAGATACAGCCCGAGTCGCGCAGCCAGACGCGGTTCGTAGGCCAGCGATGAAATCGGATATTGTCCGAGAGGGCATCAGCCCGCTCGAGCACCCGGCGGGCCTGTCTCGCGGCGGAGGCGTTGTTAACGATCAGTTCGACGCGTTCGTGCCTGGCCAGATTGCGGATGATCTCGGCGTACACCCACGAGATGGGCTCAAATTTCCCAGGCCAGTCGCCGTGATAGTGAGGCCACGCAAGCCAGGTGGCGGCGTGAAGCTCCCATTCGGCCGGCATGCGGAAGGATTCCAGGGAATGAATTGCGCTTGGCTTTGCAGATTTGGTTCTTCCTGAATTCTTACTCAATGCTAGGCCTTCCATCATTGGACTGATCGAACTGGCACAGCCGCCGGCAGGGATAACGCTCACATCCAAAGCAAAAATCTGACATCCCGCGTCTTCCTAAGTCGCGTCGATAAAACGGCTGGTAATGGGGGCATAGCTGTCGATGCGGCGATCGCGGAGGAAGGGCCAGTTGCGGCGGATGTCTTCAAGGGACTTCAGGTCGACGTCGCCGACGAGGATTTCTTCGCGATCGTGCGATCCCTCTGCGAGGACGCGGCCGAAGGGATCGCAGAAAAAAGATCCGCCCCAGAATTCCAGACCCTGTCCGGGAGCCGACTTGCCGCGGATGTTTCCGGTTTCGAAGCCGACGCGATTTACGACCGCGACATAAACCCCGTTGGCGATAGCGTGAGCGCGCTGAATGGTGCGCCAGGCGTCATGCTGGGCGACTCCGAACTCCGCTTTCTCGGCGGGATGCCAGCCGATCGCCGTGGGATAAAACAGAATGCTGGCACCCTGCAGGGCGGTGAGACGCGCGCCTTCGGGATACCACTGGTCCCAACAAACGAGCGTTCCCAGCTTCCCGGCGCTGGTATCGAGGGCGCGGAAGCCGAGGTCTCCGGGTGTGAAATAGAACTTCTCGTAGTACAGCGGGTCGTCGGGGATGTGCATCTTGCGATAGAGGCCACGCAAGGAGCCATCCTTGTCGAAGGTCGCCGCCGTATTGTGATAGACGCCGGGGGCACGTTTTTCAAAGAGTGATGCGATCAGGATTATTCCGTTGCTTCGAGCCGCGGCGGCGAGCTTTTCGGTGCCGGGGCCAGGGATCGGCTCGGCAAGGTCGAACAGGAAATGATCTTCGCGCTGGCAGAAGTACTGCGTTTGAAAAAGTTCAGGCAGACAGACGACCTGGGCTCCGCGTTGGGCAGCCTCGGCGACGCGGCTGAGAGCTTTGTCGAGATTTTGCTCTGGCTCCGGGCCGCAGGACATCTGGACCAGGGCCACGCGGAATTTTTCTGGCGGCAACGTTCCGACCTCCGGAATCAATATAGCATTCGCCGCGGGCGGGTTGTGGCGCTCAACTGACTTCGCGCGGGTGAGCAGAGTTTTTATTTCACCGCAGAGATCGCTGAGAAAACCCGCGGAGGACGCTGAGAACTGCGCAATGTGATTATGGCTTGGCGAGGGCCGAGAGGGCGCGTGCCAGGCGCGGTTGTGGCGCTACCATCTTCTCGAGACGCTGCATGATTCCGGCAGAGGGCATGGAGCGGACTATGGCCTCGATGGCGCGCTCGGCGTCGAAGGATTCGGACTTCACCAGATCCAGAAGGAATTCCAGCGCGGCATCCTGACGGGTCAGGGCGATCGCTGAGAGCAGCACGGATCGAAACCACGGGTCAGGCGCTGCGTCCAGGCTCTTCTGAAGAACATTGAAGGCCTGCGGGGAGTGAGTGCCCGCAAGAGCCAGAGCTGCTTCTCCAGCGGCCTCGTCGCCTCCGATGAGAAAGCGGCTCACCCAAGGGATGGCAGAGACGCCTTCGAGCCGCAGGATTCCCCCGTAGCAGGCGCCCAGCACCTCGGGTTCGTCGTGGGCAAGATTGGCTCTGAGACGAAGCAGCAATGATGCCGACGGAGAGCCCACCTGCTCAATGGCGCGAGCTACTTCGGCGCGAACGGTTTTTTCCGTATCAGCGAAGAGGTCGATGAGATGTGCCAGAAGTTCGTCGTTGGTCAGGCGGCGGCACTGAACGAGCGCGAGAGCGCAAGTCGCACGCAGCGTGCCGGCGGTGTCGGAGCGGCCTCCCCAGACGGCCTCAAATTGGATGTGTCGCATACCGCGAAGAAAGATTTCCGGATCCTGCACCTCGAACGCTGCCAGAGTGCGGCTGATGGCGTTCTTGGCCCAGCACTGCGGATCGGATTTCTCCGGATTTTCAAAGAAGCGGTCAAAAGATTTCAGAAGGTCGGGAGTGAGAGCGGTGAGTCCGAACTCGCGCGTGATGTCGGCGGCCTTGGCGACGATGAAATTGTTACGCTCCGTCAGGGCTTTGCGGAGAGGTTCGGTGCGGGATTCCTGCGGTGCTTCACGAAGGGTGTCGAGCGCAGCGATTTGTGCTTCGAAGGCTCGCTTGCCGGGCATGAGGGAAGTGTATCGTGAGTGGCGGGAAAGATGCTGCCGCTATCACGCGGTTGACTGTGTGGTCGGGCGGCTCGCTTCGCTTCGCGAGACAGCCGAGGCGGCTGTCGCCACATGAGTCTCTCCTCTACGGGAGTTGCGCTCGTGGCATCCTTTCACATCCTTCCTGTAGAGTATTGAGTCAAAGAAAAACGGACTGAGCTTGGAGGCTTGCTTGAAACAGGGCAATCACGGAAATTCGCATGGGCAGCAAGGCGGCGGAGAGGGGGTCGACCGGAAGTTGCACGATCCGATTGAGGATCGGCTGATTCCGTTGGAACCGCTGGACCTGGGCAAGATCCGATCGATTGACGGGCTGGTGCGGGCTATGTCGAAGACTGCGTTCACCGGACGCCAACTCGGCGAAGCGGCCGACGTTCTGGAAGCGATGGCGCTCGACGAAGATGCTTTTGTGGTGATGACGCTGGCCGGCGCCATGACAGTGGCCAAACAGGGGCTGATCATCGCCGAGTTGATCGATCGAGGGATCGTCAATGCGATCGTTTCGACTGGCGCGCTCATGGCTCACGGGCTCGTGGAGGCGACCGGGCGGGCGCATTTCCGGGCAAATCCGGAAGTCTCGGACGAAGAACTGTACGAGCGGGGCTACAACCGCGTGTACGACACGCTGGAGCCGGAGCAGAACCTGGACGATGTCGAGGAAGTTATGTCGGCGGTGCTGGAATCATGGGACCACAACGAAGTCATGTGTTCGTACAAGCTGAACCATGCGATCGGAGCCTATCTCTCGAAGCACGCGGAGGGACAGCGGGGCATTCTGAAGTCGGCGTACGAAAAGGGCGTGCCGGTGTTTGTGCCGGCGTTCAGTGACTCAGAGTTAGGTCTGGATACGGCCTTGAATAATCGCTTGCGAGAGTCTACGGGACGGCACAAGATTCGATTCGATCCGTTTGAGGATCTGGAGCATTTTGCAGCGACCTTGTTGCGGCAGAAAAAGCTGGGAATTTTCACGATCGGTGGCGGCGTTCCGCGAAATTGGTCGCAGCAGTTTGGGCCATTCTGCGAACTGCGTCACCGGCGACTCGGGGAGAACGTTCCGCTCAAGAGATATCACTACGGGCTTCGCATCTGCCCTGAGCCCGTGTATTGGGGTGGACTGTCGGGCAGTCCTTATAGCGAGGCGATCTCTTGGGGGAAGTTTGTGCCACCGTCGGAGGGCGGGAAGTTTGGTGAGGTGTTTGTGGACGCGACCGTAGGGCTCCCCATCATTGTTGCCGCTGTTCTGGAGCGGCTGGACAAGGCGAAGAAGGGCGGTAGGAAAAACGCCAAGGGCCTCGCCAAGAAATGAGGCCTAAACCTGCAAAGACTCACCACGGGGGGGCACAGTGGCCCACAGAGGAAATCCGAACCGGGGTTACCTGACCGCTTCGGGAGTAGACTCCGCTTGCTCGATGGATTGATCGGTTTTTACCCGACGGTACAGCGGCGCAAGGATACTATTTTCAAGTACTTCTGACTCGGCCTGAAACCAGTCCTGCAGCTCTTGTCCCTCTTCCTGGCCTCGCGTTTCGTAAAGCTGTTGGGCGCGCGAACGCACCTTTCGCTCTACCATGCGTACCATCAAAGCCTGCTGTTTCTTTCTACGTGTTTCGATATCCAACCTTAACGCCCCTTACGTCTTAGCCATCACCTCTATGATAACCGAAACCTGTTAACGGAAGATTACATCCGGCTAATTCGGATGGTTACCAAAGTGCCAAGCTCGCCATCTCTCTTGTGACTTCCTAAACTACTGATATATCTAAGACTTAGATTCTCGGGGCGCGGCCTCGGTGCAAATATTTCCGCTGAAGGCGCACTTGCCAAGCTGCGAAGGCAACTCTTTGAGCTTGGGGAGCGGCAGCTGCGGGGTGTTTCCAATTTCACCGCTCGGTGCTGCGACCAAGTGGTGAACGCAGTCTACAAGGGTTGGGCGGGACTTGGAGCCTGAACTGCGCGGCCCTAGTCGAAGATCAATACCGCCGACGCGATCACGGTGGTCCAGAGCGCACGCTTATCGCCTACTGCCGACTGCGTGACGTTCGCTGTGCGAACGATCTTGTTCGAGAGGCGGTAGATCTGCTTTTTCTCGTCCCATGAGCGGTCAGGATCGAATTCCACGTTCAGTGTCGTGGCGAGCATTTCGGCGGCAAGTTCTTCGGCGTATTCGCCGGCGGCGTCTTCGGTCTCGCCGAAGGAGTGATGCTCGCTCAGATATCCGTAGGTGTTGCGGTCCGCGGGAATGGCTACGCCGATCGAAGAGGCGAGCAGGCGGTGAGGTTCGCGCGTCGAATTCTCGGCGACGACGGCGAAGACGACCTCGCCCGGATGGAGATACTTCACGCCTTCCTTGCGGGCGAGCAACTTGCAATTCGGGGGAAAAATCGAGGAGACACGCACCAGATTCTGGGCGGCGATGCCCGCATCACGCAACGCCAATTCGAACGACGTCAACCGCTCGCGGTGTTTCCCCACGCCCTTGGTGAAGAAAATCCGCTTCGGAACCATGTCTTTGCCCAATTCACCTGTCCTCCGCAAAGTAAATTTGAACGTTAAGAATGCACAATCTAACACAATGCTTTGTAAAGGAAATATGAATTTCGGGGACCGGCGAGAAAATTTCGGAGAGTGGATTTCTAATGCGGACGCCGTCAGAGTGTGGACCTCAGGCGTCAGACCTCAGACCTCCGCATCGTCAGTGCTGAGGTCCGAAGGCTGAGGTCCGACGCCGGGCTTTGCGCTTTAGTCAGCTTTGACGGACGCAACGGTAATGGTGTTGTCTTTCTCGGTTCCGGTGACGGTGGCTTTGGCGCCCGCCTGCTTGTCGAGAGTCTCCAAAGCGGTCTTGTCGCTGGTTTCGAGGGTATAGACTTTGTCGCCGACCACCAGGGCATACTTCGAGCCTTTCTTGACACAGGCGCGCGCGCATTCGGCGGCAGAGCCCATGTGTTTGGCCCCGCACATCGCATCGCTCACGGTCCCGGTATAGGTTTTGCCGGCGGCAAAAGCGATAGAAGCGAACAGGCCGACAATCATCAACAGGCTCAACATCAAGATTCCAACGTTCCGAGCACGGACATTCATCAGAGAGTCTCCTTGAGGTTTTTTCTTGTCAAGACGGGCGCAAGGAAAGGCGACACGCGCCACCCAGCCTTCACTCTAAAGATGCACTTGCAGGAACAAAGTTACAAGGGGCGGGAAGGACAAAAAAGCGGAGACGCACTGGCGCGCGCCTCCGCGCGGATGCCCGGTTTGAAATAGGGGGGAGGGCCCGGGCAAACTTGGACTGCGCAGCGCCGAATAAGCCAGCGCATGGCCGTAGTTTCGCGAAACTACGGCGTTCCGAGAATTCAAACACGGTGCTATCACGAGATCCCCAACTGCTCTTTAAGCCGGGTCGCGGGCTGTTGCCACCCAGTTGAGCGACAGCCCACGACCAGACCTTCCGTGAGAAGAACGGGCTAGACTACATCCCAAAGGACACGGTTTGAAAAAACGATGAATCTTGTTCCAAAAGCCGAACAAAACGGACCAAGTCCTATTTCGGGGCCTTTACGGAATAGATCAGATCCACGTCTACGGTCTTGTCGCGCGCATTGGCAGTCACATGCGGGGAGACGTCCCAGTCGAGGCCGGAGGGCAACAGCTTGTGAGCTGTCGGCAGGTATTCGCTCAGGTACGTGGAATCGAAGACATCGCCGGGTCGGAGCTTCCAGGCATTGCGTAGCTTCGCGGTAAGGCTGTTATCCAAACCCCGAAATTCGAGTTCTCCCATGTGATACTCGTAGCCCTCTTTCACGTTGAGGTGGATGAGCGCCGTGCCGTCGGCATCGTCGAATTCGGCGTCGACCTTGATGGAGGCCGTGACGTAGCCGCGGGAGCCGTAGAGCTTCTGAATGTCTTTCAAATTGTCGCCAATGCGAACAGTATTGGCGACATCTCCTGGCTGTGCCCGGACCATCTTTTGCAAAACGTCGGTGGAAAATTCCTTATTCCCAGACCATTGCAGTGCCTTGATCTTATACTGCAGCCCAGGAGTGACGGAAAAAGTAACATCCACGATGGTCAGGTTTCGTGGGCCGCCGTCGTCGCTGTTGGCAGAGGGCTTTTTTACGACGTTGGGTTGCGGCACACCGAAAGCGGCCTTCAGGTACCCGCGAGTGTAATAAACGGGGAGCAGTTGGTGCTCCACGAGGGCGTTCAAGACACCGCGCGAGTATTCTGTCTCGAACACCCGTTGCGCCGCGGCTTTCAATGCGGGCAATTCGGCTTCGCCCGCGCCAGTGAATTCGACGTTCCGGATCTGGATTAGAACCTGAGAAACGCGGTAGACGATGGAATCGATAGGACCATTGGCTTTGCCAGCTCGCTCGTACTCAACGTTGCCGGGGATGGCATTCTCCACCAGCAGAGCCTGCAACACGTCGGAAACCCGGTCAGCGAGATTACCGGAAAGCGGCACTTCACCGTTGAACATGGGAGCGCGTTCCTTGATGCGCTGAAGGAGTTCCTGGTCGGAGAACCATACAAAATCTTCGAAGCGCACGGGCACGAACTTGGCGACATCGGTGACCTGCAGGGCGAGCTTGGTTCCAGCGGAAGAGTAGGAGTAGCTGTAAGTGATGTCGGTGAAGACTCCGAGATCGCCCAGGCGACGTGCGGCTTTTTTGAAATCGTCTTCCACGACGGTCGTTCCCATCTGCAGTCCACTGGCGGCGATGACGGCTTCGTCGGAGTAGTGCTTGGTCCCCGAGACTTTTACAGAAATCAGCTGCCGATCGGACGCCGGCAGATGATCGAACGACTTTCCGGACGATTGCGACTCGCACAATGGCAGACCTATTCCCAACAGGAACAGGACGGCGAGCCATCTGGAAGATCTCATCATCGCGTAGGGGCTGGCACCAATTCTTGCGTGGATTTGTGCTTGACGGCAATGTCGATAAACGCCAGCGATGCGCGGCTTAGAGCCTTGTCCTTGCGGAAGACGAGCGCCAGATCGCGGCGGACATGGGCATCGGCGAGCGGAATGGCGGCCAGCGACCTGGCTCGAACGTCTTCTTCGACATTCGAGCGCGAGATGAAGCCGATGCCAACGTCGGCGGCCACAAAGCGCTTCAGCAGTTCGCTGGAGTCGAGTTCCATGGTGAAGTTGGGCTTCAGGCGGCGCTCATGAAACAACTGCTCGATGGCGTCGCGTGTGTGCCCTGCCTTGGGAACGATCAGAGGGAACTTGCTTGCGTCGGCAATGGTGGCGGACTTCATCTTTCCCAGAGGATGGTGGGGCGGCGCAATCAAAATCAGCTCATCTCGATGGATGAGCACTACGGTCAAACGGTTGTCGTTAACGGGAAGGGAAATGACGCCGAAATCGACCGAGTTGTCGATGATGGACTCGAGGATTTTGGCGTAATCAGAGCGCTTGATGTTGACCGAGACTTCAGGATACTGCTTTTTAAAATCCGCAAAAACGTACGGCAGGATGTGGAGGCATGTGCCTTCATTGGCCCCGACGATAATCTCGCCGCGCGGGACGCGCTCCATTTCGGCAATGGCGACCATCATGGCCTTGCGGGCGTCGAGCGTCTCTTCGACATATTTCAAAAACGCCTTGCCCGCCGCCGTGAGCGAAACCTTGCCGCCGGACCGGTCGAACAGCTTGGCCCCGACCTCTTCCTCGACACCGCGAATCTGGGAGGAGATCGCCGGCTGCGTGCGAAAACGCTTCTCCGCCGCACGCGAGAACGAAGCGTGCCGGGCGACTTCCAGAAACGTTTCGAGCTGGTCGAAGTCCATAGAAAGCTTTCAGCGGTCAGCCCTCAGCTTGCAGCCAAAGAAATCAGTGTTAGTTTCAAAATCCAAACACCTGGTTTGGCTGAAAGCTGATAGCTGAGGGCTGATAACTCAAGTATAAATTCCGCTTTATCCCCGCTATAAGAACAATCGAATTGCGCCTCGTGGCGATGGGCATTACACTCGTCGGTTTGCGCGACGCGACCGATTGTAGCAGAGGGGTAAACCGTCGTCGGTCGTCCGGCGTTCGTGCCCGAAGGCGCCGTCGACATCCATGTAGAACGCAGCCGCTCGCTTCGCATCGCGGGACAGCCAAAGCCGGCTGTCTCCACGTGAGCTTGCTCGGCCAACGACTTTTAGAACCGACTCCCGCGAAGGAATCCCTATGGCAGACCCAAAGACTGTCCTCGAATTTGCCAGGAAGCATGATGCCAAGATTCTCGATCTGCGCTTCACCGATATTCCGGGGCTGTGGCATCACGTGTCGTATCCGATCGAACAACTGACGGAAGCGTCATTCGACGAAGGTTTTGGAATTGATGGCTCTTCGATTCGCGCCTGGGCGGGCATTCACGAAAGCGACATGCTGCTGAAGCCGGACGCGAACTGCCATCTGCTTGACCCCTTCACCGAGGTGCCGACGCTGGTGTTGATTTGTGACGTCGTCGATCCGGTTACGAAGCAGGCCTATGATCGTGATCCCCGTTTCATCGCCCGTAAGGCGGAGATGTACTTGAGTTCCAGCGGCATCGCCGATGCGGCCTATTTCGGAGCGGAGGCCGAGTTCTTCATCTTCGACAACGTGCATTTCGACCAGCGCGAGAATTACGGCTTTTACTACATCGACGCCGAGGAGGGGAGGTGGAACTCGGGAAGGGAAGCGAACAATCTGGGCTACCGACCGAGATTCCGCGAGGGCTATTTCCCCGTTGCGCCGACCGATCACTATCAGGACCTCCGCTCCGAGATGATGCTGACCATGCAGAGCTGCGGCATGGAGGTAGAGTGCCATCACCATGAGGTAGCGAGCGGGGGCCAGACCGAGATCGACGTGAAGTTCGATTCGCTACTGCGCTCGGCCGACAAGATGCTGCTCTACAAATACATCGTGAAGAATGTTGCAAACCGCAACGGCAAGACGGTTACATTCATGCCGAAGCCCATCTTCGGTGACAACGGCAGCGGCATGCATACCCACCAGTCGTTGTGGAAAGGCGGAGAGCCGCTTTTTGCCGGGGATGGATACGCCGGGCTGTCGCAGCTCGCGCTGTGGTACATCGGCGGACTCATCCATCACGGGCCGGCGCTGTCGGCGATCATTGCGCCGACGACGAACTCGTATAAGCGACTCGTACCCGGATTCGAGGCGCCGGTGAGTCTGGCGTATTCACGGCGGAACCGCTCGGCAGCGTGCCGGATTCCCATGTACTCGGCCGCGCCCCGGGCCAAGCGGGTGGAGTTCCGTCCTCCAGATCCGAGTTGCAACCCGTATATGGCATTTGCCGCCATGCTGATGGCGGGACTGGACGGAATCGAAAACAAGATCGAGCCGGGGCAGCCGCTCGACAAAGATATCTACGAGACCGATCCCGAGGAAGTGTCGAAGATTCCTTCGATGCCTGGGTCGTTGGAAGAAGCTCTGGATGCCCTGCAACGCGACCATGCCTTCCTGCTGAAAGGGGACGTGTTCACGGAGGAGTTGTTGCGAACCTACATCGAGTACAAGCGGTCGAAGGAAGTGGATGCGGTTCGGTTAAGGCCGCATCCGTACGAATTCGCGCTTTATTACGACATTTGAGGATCGCGTTGGCGCGAAGGCCTAAAAGGCCAAACGGTTGTTAACAGGGCCCAGATTGCTTCCCTCAGGGGTCAAAGTCCGCGTCTTTTTGGCGGTGGGCGGCGCGGCCTAAGCCGCGCTCTTTCAAAACTACGGCTTCAGTTGCTTTTCGATCGCTTCGGTCATCTCTTTAGAGTCGGGCGTAATTGCAGGCTCGAAACGCCGGACCACGTTGCCGTCCTTGTCGACCAAAAACTTTGTGAAGTTCCATTGGATTTCGCCGGCGATCCCTTTCCCCGTGTCCTTCGTCAGATAGGCATAGAGCGGGGCTTCGTCCGTCCCTTTCACGGAGATCTTGGCGTACATGGGGAAAGTCACGCTGTACTTGCGACTGCAGAACGTCTTGATCTCCTCGTTCGTGCCTGGTTCCTGCGCGCCAAAGTTGTTGGCGGGGAAGCCCAGGATCACAAAGCCTCTGTCCTTGTACTTCTCGTAGATCGACTCCAAGGCGCTGTACTGCGGAGTATAGCCACACTGGCTGGCGACATTCACGATGAGTACGACCTTCCCTTTATAGTCCGCTAACGGGGCCGGTTTGCCGTCGATTGAGTTCAAGGTAAAGGTGTAAAGACTGGATCCCGCAAACAGAGACGTTGCCATAACTAGAATTGCTCCGATTAGAAGATAGTTCGAGGTACGGGAGACAAAGGATCGCATTTGCCGCTCCTGATGGATTCGGATTCTATAACGCCCACAGAGAAACTCGGAATGAGATCCAACATACGGGCAGAGGAAGCGGCGCGCAACCGGGGAATTGTAAATTTTATGTCTCGCGGTCAGAAAGCCGGGCTAGATAGCAGTGCGCACGGAGTTTTCTTTCATCGTGCGCTCGACAAGTCGCATGCGCTTGGTCGTAAGCAGGGGGTCGGTCATTCGTGGCTGTGCGGATTCGCAGCCACTCACAGTGAGTAGTTCGGTTCCCATTGCGTCGAGCGCAGAGTTGGAACGACCCAATACCATCAAAAGATACTTTTGGGCAATCGGGCGATCGGCCGGGTGGATCAGGGACCACCAGCGCCGCACAGATTCCTGTACTTCGGCTTCGCTCTTTTCTCCCACCACGAGGGCATCAATCAGGCGGTAAACCTTGCTCTTGATGGCTTGGTACGACACCGAAATCTCTTGGGGCATAGGGGTCCTGAGTCCTACTGTGCTTCCGTATAGTGCAATCGGCACACCAAACCGGTAGGTCGTTAGTTTGGTGTGGCTTAGGCTGATTCGCACAGCGTTAAACGTACGGTGAATGGAAGAATTCCGGTATGAGATATGAATTCTGGAAGGAGACGCTTTCGGATGTTCCTCTGCTTCCCGTGTGAGAGCAGTTATTCTTCATGTTCACACGAGCGCGCGAGACGAAGCCATTTGCGGGCCATATTTTTCCGACGGTTTACAATGTGGCGCTCTATTCAACTTGGGAGGCGCAATGAAACAGTGGGCCTGGATTCTGGCCGTTCCGGTTTTAATTTCAATCTCCGTAGCGCAAACGCAGACCTCGGCATCAGCCAGCAGCAACGGAAGCGGCTCCTCCGCTAGTTCAGGCATCTGGCATGAGGCCGGTCCGAATGACCGGATGTTCTTTCCGAAGGATATGTTGTCGGGTTGGGCGCAATTTGACCTGGCGCCTCCCCACAACGAGATCGATCCCAACCTGTGCGCTGGAAATTCTTATGTGGATGGGGGCGCAAATGCGCCTTGCAATATGTTCGCCCGCTACATGCTCTCGGGCATTCTGGAGGTGCGACCGTTTGGGCGCGGCCCACTGCGAAGGTTTATGGTTTTCGGGGCGCCCGCCTTCCTGTTTGGCAAGAACGTACCCAAAACGCTTTATACCTGGTCCCCGGACGCGATCGGTATCGAACACTCATGGGGAGTGGGGATCTATATGACCCGGGGCTTCGAATTTCGCGTCACGCAGCACTTCCTATTTGATCGGCTGGGCGCACGGAACAAAAATCTTGGGGTGGCCGACCTGGGAAACAATGGCCCGTGGGGACGCTATATGAGCCTTGGCGTCCGCAAAACGTTCGGCACGCGTCGCTGGTAGCAGCTAAACCCGCGCTGCCACCGGCACCGCTCGTCGGGTAAAGCGCCGAACCAGCCAGACGATGAGTGCGATGAACGCTCCCAGAAGCAAGAAAGGTAAGCCGAAAACGATAAACAGCCACAGGGACGCTCCGCCGCCAAAGGTGGTGACATCGCCGCCCACAGTAGCCCCGGAGTCGCGGCGGACGCGCCCACCAAACACGGTCAAGCTTTTGACGTTCGCGCCTCCGTCGAGGCGCACGTCTCCGCCAAAGGCTGTCGTGTCGCCTCCGACTATGGCGTCGCGCTCCACCACCACGCTGCCGCCGAAGGTGGTGACATCGCCATCGACGCGTCCGCGAATGCGAACGCTACATGCGAAGCAGGTCACTTCCGCTACCTTCTCGTCGGACCCGACGGTGACGTCATGGCCGAACTGAGTCCGGTCGTGGGAACCTTCCGCAAAGGCAGGGATTCCGAAGGCCGACACCAGCAAAAGGCAACACATCCAGCGCAGAGAACAGAACCCCATAGATCCTCCTGAGAACGCGGATACCTCAAAACGACTGATGGAGATTATCCCACAAGGTGCAAACCTTGGGACCATCTGCCTGTCTGTGGGTGAAGTCACCGGCGGAGGTGACTCAGATCACGCTTGCCGTTGGCAGGTCGTCATAGAGTGGCTGAGGATATATCGAGTTTTTGGATGATTCAAAGCAGTGCCCTCCTTCGACCTGAGGAAAATGGCCACGGGCCCTGCGCGAAATTCTCTATATAATGACAGTTTTTGCATCGTGGGGCTGAATTTCCTGATCACGGAGGCTTTCGATGTCAGGTTCTTATAACGGTGTTGCGGTACCGGCAGATGGAAAGACGATTGGTTATGCCGGCGGTAAGTACAGCATTCCTGACAATCCCATCATTCCGTTCATCGAGGGCGACGGCACCGGCCGCGACATCTGGAAAGCGTCGCTTCGCGTATTCAATGCCGCGGTAGAGAAGGCCTATAAAGGGAAGCGTCGCGTTGCCTGGTACGAAGTATTTGCCGGGGAGAAGGCAAAGGCCAAGTTCGACACCTGGCTGCCCGACGAAACCGTTGACGCCATCCGTGAATTCCGGGTGGCTATTAAAGGGCCACTCACGACGCCCGTGGGCGGCGGAATTCGTTCCCTCAATGTCGCCCTGCGCCAGATTCTTGACCTCTACTGCTGCGTGCGTCCGGTGAAGTACTACAGCGGCGTGCCCTCGCCGGTGAAGCATCCCGAGCGCATGAACGTGGTCATCTTCCGCGAGAACACAGAAGACGTCTACGCCGGCGTGGAATGGGAGCAGGGAACAGCCGACTGCGCCCGCTTGATCGAATTTCTGAACAAGGACATGCTGAAGGGCGGCAAGAAGCAGATCAGGCTCGACTCAGGCGTCGGGATCAAACCGATCTCGATTACGGGAACGAAGCGCCTGGTCCGCATGGCGCTCCAGCATGCGATCGAGAGCGGCCGCAAAACGGTGACGCTGGTGCATAAAGGGAACATCCAGAAATTTACTGAAGGTGCCTTCCGCAAGTGGGGCTACGAGATTGCCACCGAGGAATTTCGCGACAAGGTCGTCACCGAACGCGAGAGCTGGATTCTGGACAACAAGGACAAGAATCCGAGTTTGAGTGTCGCCCAGAACGCCGAGATGATCGAGCCCGGTATGGAATTCGCGCCGCCGGCGTTCCGGCAGTCGGTGGAAAAAGAAGTGAAAGAGGTGCTGGACGCGATCTATTCGACGCACGGCAACGGTGCGTGGAAGAAGAAGATCATGATCAACGACCGCATCGCCGACTCGATCTTCCAGCAGGTGGTGACGCGGGCTGACGAGTACTCGGTGCTGGCCACGCCGAATCTGAATGGCGACTATATTTCGGACGCATGCGCCGCGCAGGTCGGCGGACTCGGCATAGCTCCGGGCGCGAATATCGGCGATGGCTATGCAATTTTCGAAGCCACGCACGGCACAGCGCCGAAATATGCCGACAAAGATGTAATCAATCCGGGCTCGGTCATTCTGTCAGGCGTGATGATGTTCCGCCATCTCGGCTGGAGCGAAGCCGCCGATATGATCGAGCAGAGCATGGAGCGCACCATCGAACAGAAGAAAGTCACCTACGATTTCGAGCGTCTGATGCCGGGTGCGACAAAGGTGAAAACCAGCGAGTTTGCCGCCTACATGATTGAGAATATGGGAGCAGGCGTGCTGGTGTAGGGCAAGTGCTTGACCACGAAGGACACGAAGTAACACGAAGGAATCGAATTTTGTGGCGTTCCTTCGTGCTCCTTAGTGCACTTTGTGGTTATTGATTTGTCGAAAGGACTCATTTCATGCGTAAGAAAGTCAGCATCGTGGGCTCAGGAAATGTTGGCGCGACGGCCGCTCACTGGATCGCCTCGAAGGAACTCGCGGATGTAGTTTTGATCGACATCATTGAGGGCGTGCCGCAAGGGAAAGGTCTTGACCTGCTTGAGGCAATGCCGATCGAGAAGCGCGACTCCTACGTCAGCGGAACGAATGACTATAAGGACACGACCAATTCCGACGTTGTTGTGGTTACGGCGGGCATCCCGCGCAAGCCGGGCATGAGCCGCGACGACCTGCTCAACACTAACTACAACATCATGAAGGCGGTGGTCAGCGAAGTAGTGAAGTATTCACCAAACTGCATTCTGATCATTGTCTCGAACCCGCTGGATGCCATGGCGCAGACCGCCTACAAGCTCAGCGGATTCCCTCGCGAGCGCGTGATCGGGATGGCCGGCGTGCTCGATTCCGCGCGCTTCCGCGCCTTTATCGCCGATGAATTGAAAGTCAGCGTGGAGAACGTTACGGCCTTCGTGCTCGGCGGACATGGCGATACGATGGTGCCTTTGCCGCGCTATTCCACGGTGGCCGGCATCCCGATCACGGAACTGATCGAGAAGAGTCGTCTGGATGCGCTGGTGCAGCGTACGCGCGACGGCGGCGCCGAGATCGTGAAATACCTGAAGACGGGATCCGCTTATTACGCTCCCTCGGCCGCCGCGACCGAGATGGTCGAAGCGATTCTGAAAGACAAGAAAAAGATTCTCCCTTGCGCCGCGTACCTGCAGGGCGAGTACGGCATCAACGGCCTTTACGTAGGCGTGCCGGTGAAGCTAGGCGCGAAAGGCATCGAGCAGATTATCGAGATCAAGCTGACGCCGGAAGAGAAAACTGGGCTCGACAAGAGCGCGGCGGCGGTGAAGGAACTGGTGGGGGTGATTGGAGTTTAGTTGCAGGTCCGATATGCAAAAAGCGATTGCGTTCTCGTTGATTATCGTGGGTTTGGCGAGCATCTTGTTCGTCTCTGAGTCAAGGGCGCATCGTCTGACAATCCGTACTTACTTTTGCAATACCGAGAACCTGAAACCCAACGCAACGGTGAGAGTCCATGGGGTCGACCTTGGCACTGTAAAAGCTGTGAACCTGCGACCCGAATTCGGCAAGCGTCCGGTAGAAATAGTGATGGAATTGCGGACTGATCATGGGTTGGATATTCCCAACGATTCGATTGCCTCAGCGGCAACTGACGGTGTCCTTGGGGCGAACTTTCGTAGAGATCGACTTGAGGAATCACAAAAACTGCGACAAGAAGGGTCCTCATCCTCGAAGTAGTATTGCTGTGGTGTCAAGTCGTCAAAGCGATTCCTCTTCCGACTGCTCCTTACCTTTGAAGACTTCATTTTCCGCGCTGATGCGGCTGACCACTGCGCGCCGGATTTCCTCCAGGTTGTAGCGAGGAAAAACCAAAATCTCCGGCGCGTGCAGATATCTCCACGACTTCTCGCGTAGCAGCTTGGCCAATCCCTGCGGAGTGGCGACGAAATAGGATTGCCACCAGGCGTGCCCTGAATCCGGGTCGTAGAGTTCGATGTTCAACTCGTCAGCGAAGATTTCGGGATCGTCAGGGCCGGGAATCGCGTCAGCCTTCTTGAAGTAAAACTTGCGGATGCGGAGGTTCCCAAGCGCTGGATCAAAGGGCAGGGAAGCCGCGACTTCTTCTGCTGATGGAGGCCAGAACTTCGGGTTGGACTTTTCACCCGGCAACGACTCCGCGGTGTCAGGCGTAGGCCCATTGTAGGGGACGCCTCCCGAGCCAGTCGGGCCAAGCCGCGAACTCCAGCGACCAAGAGCCAGCAGTCCTCCGCCGACAAGCACCAGCAATAGGAACTTCAGCCCGTCCACCGGGACTGCGAGAGTCGCCAGCAACATCGGGAGATTGTAATTGGACTCGACGGAAGGCCAAATTAAGTTCGACCATGGTCTTTGACCATGGTATAAACTACATATGAAAGAAATCGCTATCTCCGAATTCAAAGCCAAGTGCCTCGGCATCCTGGAAGAGGTCCGCAAGACACGGAAGCCGGTCCGGGTAACTCGCTTCGGCAAGCCTGTCGCCGAAGTCGTGCCGCCGTCTCCCGGAAAACCGGAAGGACGGAGGCTCGGATGCATGGTCGGGACTGCGGAGATATTGGGAGACATTGTCGGGCCCACGGGAAGGTTTGATGAATGGGACGTTTGGCGGGAATGAAATACCTTCTGGATACGCACATCTGGCTCTGGAGCGCTGTGCAGCCTCAGCGCCTTTCCACTCGAGTGACCAAGACTCTGGCTGATCCGCAGAATGAGTTATGGCTGTCGCCGGTTAGCGTGTGGGAGTTGACCGTTCTGTGCCGCAAGAGAAATTTCCGAGTGCAGCCCGACATTCCCGCTTGGGTGGCCAGTACTGTTTCAGGTTTGCGCCTTACCGAAGCGCCACTCACAATCGAAGTAGCGCTTGCCCTTCCATCGATGTCCCTTTCGCATGGTGATCCTGCGGATCATTTTCTGGCGGCAACGGCTAGAGTATTTGATCTGACCCTGATCACGGGCGACGATCACCTAGTGAACGTGCCTGGCATTCGCGTCTTGGCGAATCGCTGAGGTCACACCGTTTCGATGGTCACCTTCTTCAGCACGACATCCTTGTTCGGACGATCATTGCGGCCGCGTGGCACCTTGGTAATTTTGTTGACCACTTCCTGGCCTTCAACCACTTCACCGAAAATCGTGTGCTTGCCGGTCAGCCAGTCCGTCGGAACCACCGTGATGAAGAACTGCGAGCCATTGGTATTCGGGCCGGCGTTGGCCATGGCCAGTTTGCCGGGCTTGTCGAACTTGTGTGGGGAGCCCTTGGTCTCGTCTTCGAATTGATATCCCGGACCGCCAGTGCCGGTGCCCTGCGGGTCTCCACCCTGAAGCATGAAGTCGGGAATCACGCGGTGGAAGATGGTGCCATCGTAGAGTCGGTCATTCGACTTCTTTCCCGTTGCTGGATGCTTCCACTCGCGTTTGCCTTCGGCGAGATCGACGAAGTTCGCGACGGTCTTCGGCGCATCTTTCTCGAACAGGCGGCAGACAATGATGCCTTCTGTGGTTTCAAATGTGGCGTACCTTCCGGGTTGACGAGTCATAAGGTCCTTTCAAAATTGGTCGTTAAGTGGTTGGTCGTTAGTGGTCGTTAGCCGAGCAAGCTTGCGTAGAGACAGCCGCCTCGGCTGTCCCGCGAAGCAAAGCGAGCGGCGTCGCAGATACTATTTCGGTGTCGTAGCAGCCTTCGGGGTTGTTGCAGCAGTCGGCTTCTTTGCCGGTGTGGCTGTTCTCGCCGCCGCTCCTGCCTTCTGGATCGTGATGTGATTGATCTTGACCGGCCGGTATGGCCGATCATTCGTATCCGTACTCATTCTGGCGATCTGCTTCACCAGGGCGACGGTTGCTTCGTCGCATTGCCCGAAGATCGTGTATTTGCCGTTGAGCATGTCGCCCTGCTGCCCGGTGAGCGCCACTTCCGTGATGAAAAATTGCGACGTGTTGGTGTTGGGCCCGGCATTCGCATAGGCCAGGCGGCCGGGTTCGTCAAATTTCAAATCCGGCGAAACTTCATTTTTGAAGGGAGCAACCGGATCGGCGCCGGAGCCTGTGCCGGCCGGATCTCCGCCCTGAATCATGAATTGCGGGATCACCCGATGAAAGATCGTGCCGTCATACAGAGGCACTCCGTGCTTCATCGCGCCGCTCACGGGATTCTTCCAATCTTTCGTTCCCGTCGCGAGGCCAATAAAGTTGGCGACGCCGATCGGGGCTTTATCAGGAAAAAGCGTGCAGGTCATCTTGCCTGCCGCGGTGTCGATGATGGCGGTAGGCTTGGCCGCTGTTGCTCCGGTCGTCGCCGGTTTGGCCGCTGTGCTCGGCTTAGCGGGCGCGGCCGGCTTGTTTGCGGCCGCTTGGCCGAATGACATGGATGCGGATATCAATAGCATTCCGAGAATTGCGGGTGCTTTATGCATGGGTGCTCCTTGGAAACGAAGCGGGGATTGTTGAATGAGTCGCAACGTTGCATTGTACGACAGTGGCAGAGGAGTTTGGCTGGACCGGTGTTTGTCACCCTGAGGCGCGCGGTGCGTAGCGCAGAAATCCGCTCTAGTGGTAAAAGATCGTATCCGGACTCCCGCTCCGCTGGCGCAAGAATCTCGTCGTCCGGGAAGATTTGTGGCGTGGGCGGTAATGCTCTCGTTGCTGCCTCGAGACCGCTCAGGGCAAGCACTGAAAAAAACAGGATCAGAAACGGCGGAGGCGGTGATTCGCGCGCTGGGAGAGTAGCAGGCGTGCGTAGCGACGGACGCCTCCTCCGTCCCAGCGTTGCGGCGAAGGTTGACCTCAATTCCGAACTTTGTTTTCAAGAAGTACAGGTCCGAGATTCCAACCCTTGCAAAGAGCGCAAGGGTGGGGCACCCTCGTTGTGGCTGTATCCAAAAAAACCAGAGTAGCCGACCCGACCACGCGAGGAATCTATTGCCAGGCTCAGAGGTCCAAGACACGACGGGCAGTGCGCAACTCCGCCGCAATTCTCTCGGTCTCCCCGAACTTATCTTTCATGGAATAACTCATATCGCTCCCGCCACGAACGTCATATTCACATTCCCGATCATCGCGATGAAGGCTGGCCCGGCGATGCCTATCTCGTTCTTCCTGACGACCATCGTCTGCCTCTTCATCGCCAATACGGTTGCGGAGTTCTCGCGTTATATGCCCTCGAGCGGTGGATATTATTCATTCGCGACTCGCGGCCTCGGAAGCCGGATGGGATTTATTGCAACCTGGAGCTATCTCATCTACGACATCCTGGGTCCAGCCGCCTCCAGCGGTTTCCTGGGATATCTGCTCTCCGACACGCTGCACAGCGGGTTTGGAGTTCGCGTGCCTTGGTGGCTGATCGCCGTCGCGACGTTCGTGGTGATCTGGTTCTTTACGTACTACGGGGTCCGGTTCTCTATGCACACGACCGCTCTGCTGGGCGGAGCGGAAATGCTGATCATGCTGGCGCTGGCCATCACGTTTCTGAGGCATCCCGGACCGGGCTCGCACTACAGTGCTCCGTTGCTGCCCGTGCTTTCGCCGCACCATTACCAGGGGATCCTCGCGGGGATGGTTTTTTCAGTCCTCGCCCTGAGCGGGTTCGAGGCCCCCGCTCCGCTGGCGCAAGAATCGCGTCGTCCCGGAAGATTTGTGGCGTGGGCGGTAATGCTCTCGTTGCTGGCTATCGGCGTCTTCTATGTGTTCACGTCCTACGCCAGCGCGATCGGTTGGGGAACGGGCAACATGGCCGCCTTCGCGTCCGATGACAATCCTTACTATGCTCTCGGCCACAAGTTGTGGGGAACCGCCTGGTGGCTGGTCGTCCTTGCCATCATCAATAGCGCGGTGGGCGCCGGCCTCGCCTGCACGAACGCGGCTTCCCGCGTGATGTACACAATGGGCCAGACTGGTACGCTGCCTGCAGCATTCGGAAGAATCCATCCGGTCCATCGCACGCCGACCTTCGCTATCGCCTTTCTTCAGGTTTGCGGATTGGTGCCGGTCCTGCTGGTCGGAGTGTTGCTTCGGCCTGAGGACATTTTCAATTTTCTGGGCACCATTGCTACGCTGGCCGCGATTCTGCTGTACGCGATGGCGAACCTGGCGTTGACGGCGTATGTTCGTCGCGAACTTCCACAGCACTTCAGCATCTGGCGCCACGCCGTCATCCCCTGGATGGGAACGGTCGCCCTTGTCCCGGTTTTTTTCGTCACCATGTACCCGGTCCCTGCCTGGCCCTATAACATCGCCCCCTATTGCTTTGCGGCGATTCTTGTTGCTGGGGTTGGCTATATGTACTGGCTTGCTGCGCGCGATCCGGAAGTGCTTCGGCGCGGCGCAACCATGCTCGTGGGGAGCCCTCTTGACAAAGCCGGGGACGTGGACTGGGGTCCCCACGGGGAATGATCAAGACCGTCACTCAAGATATGGACACCAGTTGCAAGCGGCCGAAGCACCAAAGAACGCTTTGGCGTGATGGTCAAAATGCAGCTGGTAGAGTCGGCGGCCGTTGATGCGCTCTTTCGATCAATTGCGGTGGGAGAGGAACTTTCAGTCCCAGTAGGAGCTGGAAATGATTTGTTGCGTTTCCTGATCAAAATCACCAACATTTGTCGCTTTCCTATATAGCCGCCGCAATACGCAGGTTTGCATCAAGGAGCGGACCTCAAAGGAGACCTATGGCTGACGTTAAACAGAAATTGACCCAACTGAGAGAAGTGGAAGGCGTAACGGGGCCGTTGTACTGCCTTGCGTCCGCGAAGTTCTTCGCCGGGAAAGTGGTTGGTCTCTTCGATACCGCGAAGCACCTTTCAGACTTTATTCATTCCGCATGGGCGCGCAGAAACGGGAACATCGTGCAGATCAAAGCGGCCTGGGGGCATTGCGACCACGCGTCGGTGCAGGACTTCAACAATCGAGTCCTGAAAGCCTCGGCTCAGCTGGCCGATGGAAACGTGAAACCCTTGCACCCGCCGACAGAAGAGTCTGTCGAATTCACCTATTTTCGCAACACGCATACAGCTGATCACTTGCTGAACCAAGGCGTCCCGGTCGTAGTGGGTGTGGCGTGGAGCGAAGACCTGGTGCGCACCCATTTCATCACGATCGTGTCCGACAGCAACGGCAAGTTCTGGGAGGTCGACCCCTGGGAGGGGGAGCCCGGCGTCGTGGCACTCCCGGACAATTTCAGCTTCACTAATGAGACTCGGGTTCACAGCGCGATGAGCTCGGCCGGGGTAGGTCCCATCATTATCCCAAGCCGCCCCTACCTGTTTGGCTATTACCGTGAACGGGAGAGCGAGTCGCCGCTCACGTCGACGGGCGTCTGAACCGCGAGGAGGAAACAAACGAGCGCGTCGTTTTGGGACGCGCTCGCGGTGATTCCATAGTTATCAATCGCTGACTTCTAATCGCTAACGAAACAGCAGGCATCAAGAAGATCTTACCCCGACCACGGATCCTTGACCACCTACTGTAGTTTCTCGAAGAATCTGCAGATCGTTTCGATCCCGCGGTAGAAGTTCGGGATGTGGAACTTCTCGTTGGGCGCGTGCAGGTTGTCGTCGGGGAGGCCGAAGCCCATCATCACGCTGGGAATTTTCAGGACGTCCTGGAAATCGGTGACGATGGGAATCGATCCGCCACTGCGGATGAAGACCGTGTCTTTTTTGAAGGTGTCGTGCAGGGCTTGCGTTGCGGCTTCAATGTATTTGTTGTCGGTGCTCACGACGCAGGCAGGGCCTTTGCTCCAGACTTTCACTTTCGTCTCGATACCCTTCGGCGTGCGCTTCTTGATGAAGGCCATGTATTTCTTTAGGATGTCGTCCGGATCCTGGTTAGGGACCATGCGCATCGAGACCTTCGCCTTGGCTTTTGCCGGGATGACGGTCTTGGCGCCGTCGGCGATGAAGCCTCCGGGCATGCCGTGGACTTCGAGCGTGGGGCGCGCCCACGTGCGATAGAGGACGGAATATCCGGGTTCCCCTGTGAGGACCTTCGATCCGACTTCGGTCTTGCGGTAGTGCTCCTCGTTGAAGGGAAGACGCTTCCAGGCTTTCAGTTCGGCTGTGGTCGGAGCCTTCACTCCTTTGTAGAAGCCGGGGATGAGAACTTTGCCTTTCGAGTCTTTCATCTTGCTGATCATCTCGATCAGCGCGAAGAAAGGATTCGGAGCGGCGCCTCCGTACATGCCGGAGTGCAAGTCGGTCTTCGCGCCATAGGCCTCAATTTCCGTGTACACCAGCCCACGCAATCCGACGCACAACGTCGGAAGATCGGGAGCAAAGAGTTCCGTGTCGCAGACCAGCGCGAAATCGGCTTTCAGCTTGGCTTTCTGCTTGCGGATGTATTCGGCGATCGACTCGCCACCGACCTCTTCCTCGCCTTCGAAGATCAGCTTCACGTTGATGGGTAACTTGCCGCCG
Organism: uncultured Acidobacteriota bacterium; assembly: GCA_963836945.1. GTDB lineage: Bacteria > Acidobacteriota > Terriglobia > Terriglobales > Acidobacteriaceae > Sulfotelmatobacter. The sequence goes on along the minus strand of CAWILL010000003.1, from coordinate 1,066,926 downwards.
CCGGTTTGCATGAGGGCTTCGAGGGCTTTGACCTCCATCCAGAGCTGACCTTTGTCGTCGACGGCGCCGCGGGCATAGATGTTGTTGTTGCGCTCGGTCGGCTCAAACGGCGGCGACTTCCATTCGTCGAGCGGTTCGGCTGGCTGGACGTCGTAGTGCGCATACATGAGCACTGTGGGCTTGCCTGAGGCGTGCAACCAGTCGGCGTAGATGAGCGGGTGTCCCTTGGTGGAGATGACCTCGACGTTTTCCATGCCGATGCGGCGCAGTTCGTTGGCGACGTAGTCGGCGGCTTTCTGGATGTCGGGCTTGTGTTCTTCGAGGGTGCTGACGCTGGGGATTCGGAGAAGATCTTTGAGTTCGTTTAGAAAACGCTGCTGGTTACTGCGGGCAAAATCGACTGCGGGAGAGGCCATGGTGAGTCCTTTCGTATTTGGACAATCTGAATCTCGGCGGGCACGGCGGGATTACGGCCCTGGGCTCCGAGGAAACGAATCAGTATAGCGCGACAGCGCAATTCATTCACCACAGGGGGCACAGCGGAGCACAGAGGGATTTGAGCGGATGTATCTCAGGATATTCTCGGCGACCTCCGCGAAACCTCGGCGTTCTCTGCGGTTATGGCTTTGCTTAAAACCGCGCGGGAGCGAACGCGGCTAGGTCGTGCTCAGGCTTGCGGCCTTCGATCACGTCGGCCATGACTTGGGCTGTGACGGGGGCGAGCAAGATGCCATCCCGGAAATGGCCGGTGGCGACGTAGTAGCCGGGGATGTCCGTTGCGCCCAGGATGGGGAGGTTGTCCGGCGTTCCGGGGCGCAGGCCGGCCCAATCTTCCAGGATCTTTGCGTCCGCGAGTTTGGGAACGAGCTTGAGTGCAGCACGATGCAGTCGCTGGATCGTATCAGGATCGGTTCGCTTGTCGAATCGCGCTTCCTCGACGGTCGCACCGACCAGGAGTCGCCCATCACTGCGCGGGATAAGATACACATCCGGCGTCCGGATTACATGCTTGAGTAGATTCCGCGGGTGCATCACCAGGCAAAGCATCTGGCCTTTGACGGGGCGCGTGGGTAGTCGGGAGGGTGATATTTGGCCCGACCAGCATCCCGCGCAATTGACGACTTTGGACGCGAGGAAAGATGTTTTCGCTGTGGTCACGCCCGTGGCCCGTCCTCCCGATACATCCACCGAAGTTACGGCATCACCGGATGAGAAATCCACGTTATGTTTTTTCGCCGTCTTGGCTGTAGCTGCAGTGAGTGCGCGGGGATCAACGCTGCGTTCTTTCAAGTAAAAGGCCGGATGCGTGCTATCTGCCAAGGCAGGTTCCAGTTCGGTCAGGGCTATTGGCGAAAGGCTTGCGGGCGCGAATCCGGAATGCTCATGAAGGTGCTTCTGCGATGGGAAGACGATCGTGCCAGCATCGCGAAGGTCAACCGTCATGCCGGATTCGAGTTGCACTTCGTGAGCGAACTCGGGATACAGGCGAGCACTGGCGATCGCCAATGACTGCAGAACCATCGCAGTTTCGAGCGGGCTATCGACCAGCATGCCCCCGGCGGCGTGAGAGGCTTCGCGACCAGGTTCACCGCGCTCGACCACCAGCACGGACGCACTTCGCTTGCGGAGGGCGAGGGAGAGCGAGAGGCCGATGATGCCTCCGCCGATGATGATGACGTCCCAAGTCTTCACGTTAGCAATTGTAGAGGAGTAGAGACTCGCGGAAAAAACCAACAGAGGCGCAGAGAAGGGGCGCTTGCTCCAAGGCAGGTGACAGCGCCTGCGCGGCCTAATAAAATGAACCGCATGAACAAGTATCTGGTTGGGGCGACACTGCTGCTCGCGATGCTGGTTACGGCGGCCCCGCTCTTTGCGCAGAAAGATAAAGACGACGAGCCAACCTCGTGGCTTTACTTTGTGGTGGTCAAGGACGACAACGGAAAGCCGGTGCGCAATGCGGCCGTGATCATGCATCCGGTGAACGCCAAGGGAAAGCAATCCCGAGGCGGGTTAGAGTTGAAAACCAGTCCCGAAGGGAAGTGTGACTTTGACGGCGTTCCCTACGGTGTGTTGCGTGTGCAAGTTCTGGCGCATGGATTTCAGACCTACGGCGAGGACTTCGACATCCAGAAGCCGAAGACCGAGATCACCATCAAGTTGAAACAGCCACAGGGGCAATTCTCGGTGTATGACGATCGCCCGAACGATCCGAACGCCGCGCCGAAGCAGGACGCGCCGCCGCCCGATCAGAAGGATAAGAAACCGAACTGAGGCATCAGATTGCAGATTTAAGATTTTAGGTTGTAGATTGAAATCAGGTTTTCAAATCTGCAATCTCAAACCTGCAATCTAAAATGTCAGACTTATGGACTATCTACTGAAAACCGAGCCCTCCACTTATTCCTTTGCCGACCTGCAGCGCGAGAAGACCACCGTGTGGGATGGAGTTTCGAATCCTGTCGCGTTGAAGTACCTTCGCGGAATGAAGCCGGGCGAGCGGTTGGTGATCTACCACACCGGGGATGAGAAGAGCGCCGTCGGAACGGCGAGCGTGGTCTCCGTCGACGTCTCCGACGCGCAGAATCCCCAGGTCAAGATTAAGGTGGGCAAAGCGCTTGCCAAGCCGGTTACGCTTGCCGAGGTGAAGGCCAACGATGTGTTTTCCGAGTCTCCGCTGGTGCGGCAGGGAAGGCTCAGTGTGGTTCCCCTTAACGATCGACAGTACAAGTTCTTGACGAGAGAATAAGTACCCCTACGCACCATCCGCACTGACTCCAATCCGTTACCTAAGTCACTTGCGACGCTGAAAACCGCTTCCGACAATGTCTTTCCAAGGTATTTCCGGGGGGCAAAATGGACGGTCTGGCGGCAAAACTGGCAAAAGAATCCGGCATGGGAACGCTAGTTCCCAATCAAAGCCCGAACGATCTGAACGGATTGGATCCGAGAGAAGTCGTGGATGTTCGCTTCTTTCTGAAACCGGAAGAACTCGACGAAGCCGCCGCCATCCGAAACGTCAAGAGTAACCAGAAATCCCATAAAGCGTTAATGCGGACGATATGCGGACTGGGCGGGGTATATGCCGCCTTCATGCCTTACATGAAAGGCGCGACCTGGTCGATCTGGTGGCACCACCGGCCTGATGCGTTTATTTTTTGGGGAGCGTTGCTGCTCCTGGACATTTACATCGTGCTAGGCCAGCCAGGAATGATGACGCTGAATCGCATGGCCAACCGACTCGACGTGGAGCGGCGCATCTGCATCAGCCATCGCGGCATCGATATCACGCACGGCCGGCTGCGGCAGCAGAAGCAGTGGAAAGACTTTTCATTCTTCCAGGAAACGCCGACGATCATTCTGCTCCAGACAAACGGCGCATCTTTCTGGACGCTGCCGAAAAGAGCGATCCCCGCCGGACGCGGGGATCAGTTGCAAACCCTGCTGAATGCGAAGTTGCGACGTCGTTAGGTCTACGGCCTCCTTACGATGAAATTCGCGCGTCGCGGTGGATCAGCGTTGAATCCAGGAAATATCCCAAGCCCAGCGTAAACGGGATGGCGCCAAAGGCGGCGGCGATCATCGCGTCAGCCTCGTAGCGCGCCACGATGGTGAATGCCAGCATGTAGCCAACCGCGCCTGCGACCAGCAAAATTCCTGCACGGCGCGACTTCTGCGACTCGGAGAGTTCCGCTTGCATGGGGACCTCGACGCCACGCGCCATCGCGGCCAGGCGCTCGTCGGTGCGCAGCTTGCGCACGCGGTAAAAGGTATACATTCCAACCACTGCCATTGGTATCGCGAAGAGCATGACCACTGCTGCGAAGCCGGTGAGTCCTTCCATGTTCGTATCTCCCTTCCGGGTGTCCCCGGTTGCGTGAGTCCAATTCGCTTTCTGGTGGAAGGTACGCAGAGGGAGGCCCGGAAGTTCCAGTAACTTAGAAAATCGAATCGCGGAGTTGTAGCGATCCTCCGCGATTCGTCTGGGACAAGCTCTCAGCTATAACGAGCGCAGGAAGTTCAACAGGTCCTGCTTCTGTGAAGCTTTTAACCGGTTGTAATTGCCAATGACCTTAATCGCCTCCGACCCACTGCTGCTGTGCGCCTGAATGGCTTGGATGAGATCGATTGTGCGGCCATCGTGCAGGAAGAACAGGCGTTGCCCAAGTCCCCAGAGGGGAGCGGTGCGAAACTGCTTTCCGCTGGCCGCGCCTTGAGCGATGCCATCCTGCAAATCGATGCCCATCTTGTGCAGTGCGAAGTCCGAGTAAGGGTTGTAGCTCACGTTCGACATGCCGGTGTATGGCGATTGGCCGGTCGTGAGCGTTGGCGTGTGGCAAAGGGAACAGCCGATCGACGAGAACAACGCTGCACCATTCAAGGTGGAGGCGGTTGACGGGGCAGGCGTCGGCGGCGCCGATAAACGGGCGAACAGCGCAAAGTTAACCACGTCAGAGGACATTTCCGAGGCTGTCCCGGTAGTCCCGCCGCTTCCATTCACGGCGTGAGTTAAATCTTCCGGGCTGCTGTTGAAGACGCAGCCTGCAACGGCGCTGCGCTCGTTCGGAAACAACTCGTTGGAGACGCCCATCTCGACGTTGTAAGCCTCTCCGGCAAACATCAGGAGCGACTTGTTCTGCGCTTTCCAGCCAAAGCGGGTGATGCTGCCGTCGTTTCCGCTGGTGTTGAAAGAACCTCCGATTCCTAGCGTCGAGCGGGCAGCGGCTGTCGCAGTCAGGTTGTTGATCAAAGCTTGGTCCGAGGTCGCTTCGACCAAACCGAGTCCAAACAGGGGCGTAGGAATGCGGAAGATCACGTTGCCTTGCGCCACCGCAGTAGCGAAATCCGGCTGCGCCAGCGTGCAGCCCAGCGCATCCGGACGGCCCTGGATGGTGTAGAGATCGTGCACGCCGCCGTCCGGTGTGCCATTCGGGTTCTTGACGAATCGCGCTTCCAGCATCGGTCCGTTTGCCGTGACGAACGATGGAATGGCGTTCGTCGCGCTGTCGAGCGTGGCCAGCGCGATCTGCGGATTTGTGATTGCATTTTGCTGGCTGGTAAGCCCCGGACTGCTGCCGCCGGGAGCCGGTTGGGCATGACACTGCGTACAACTATTGCCGTTGAACGTAGGGCCAAGGCCGGAGCCGGGTTCGCCTGCGATCGTGCCAGAGACCGAATCGATTTCCTGCAGCACTTGCGATGCCTGGTTGAACAACGCGCGCTCATTGCTGTTAAGGGTTGGAAAGAAACTGCCTGCGGCCGCGGGGCCGGGACGCGGCCCTGGATCGTTCTGTGCGGAGAGATCCAAACTTGCGAGGAGAACTGTGGCAAAGCAGAAAGCGACAGGGGAGAGCTTTCGACACTTCATGAACAACCTCCTGGGGATGGACACACGTGTGCCTTGAGAGTGCGGCACAGTTTGCGAAGCGGCGCGGGGTCTATCCGCTGTTCTGATCAAGCTGCGAGCCGGCCACAACGAAACCGGTTCCGCGCCCCACCGCGAACGAACAGCGCTATGGGAGAGATGGGAGCCCCAAGTGGATTTCTATCCTCGGATGAGGAAAGAATGGGACAACATTGCGGGGGAATCTATTCCTTGCGCAAATTGCGGTCAAGGGCCCACAAGTTCATGTTGTGCTCTGATATGAAATGATTTGGCCGAAATAAAATCGCCCAGCCTGTTCTCAGACTGGGCGTTTTTTGTTTGTTAAACGACGAACGGAGCAATTTGTTCCTGATGCGGTGGTCGTCAGAATGGGGGAGTGAGACCCGTATAGTCTCCGTTCACCTTCGCGTCGTACGGCCCGTTGAGCATATCGAAGGTTTTGCCAGCGACACCAACTTGGCCCTGGCTCCAGACGATATTTCCTTTGGTGTCGACCTCAATGACTTGCATGTTGTATTGGTCGCTGATGAGTGTGTTCCCGTTCTTCAGGCGGACAGCGCGGGTGGGAAGCGGATTGGAAACGCTCCCGGGACGAGCATTCGTAACGTAGCTCCAAACGACATTGCCGCCCTTGTCCACTTCGAGGATGCGATTGTTATTGGAATCGGTGATGAGAGTATGGCCGTTCGGCAGTCGACTGGCAAAGGCGGCGCCGCTCAGTTGCGTGCAAGTTGCGCAACCGTAACTCCACACGATGCTGTGGCGCCGATTCACTTCGATCACGCGGTTGTTGTTCTCATCGGCGATCAGGATATGGCCGTTCGCCAGCAATTCGGCGCTGTTCGGGTTGTTAAGCAGGTTGAAGCCGTCGCCGGTCACTCCGGTTTGGCCGTACTGCCACACGATCTTTTTGTTGAGGTTCACTTCGATGATCCGTTCATTCGCCTGGTCGGTGATCAGAATGTGCCAGTTTGGCAGCCAGGTATTCTGCACGGGCGTGTTGAGTTGATTGGGTCCCGATCCGGTGACGCCAGCCTCCCCGTACTGCCACCATATTTGGCTGTCGGGGCCAACCAGCATGACGCGGTTATCGGCGCAACCGTTAGGGCAGGTTGGCTCTGCGCCGGCGGGCACACCGGTGCCGGCGATAAGCGTAAGAAATCCCACCCGCTGGGCGTCATTGACACCCACCACCGAGTGTGGCCCGGCAACGCTCGAGCCATTCCCAAAGCGCCAAACAACTCTGTGGTTGTTGGGATTTACTTCGAGCACACGATTGTTGTACTGGTCCGAAATCAGAACGTTTCCGGGAGCGTTAAAGCCACCTTGAGCCTGGGCAGTGACGGCGCAAGCAGCCGCAAGAGAGGCTGCGCAGACCCAAGTTTTGAGACAAAACAAATTCATGACGATCCTCCTTGCAATTCGCCGTTATCCCGCGAAAATGAGGTGCAGGGGAACGGCCTTTACGGGCACGGGCGCGGGCGGTTTGCTCCGGCGAGGCGTGCTGGCGAGGAGTCTGTGATCTCAAGGGCGAGAAATTGTCAGAGGATTGTCAAAATGCTGTCACTTCTTCAGGAAATCAGGCCAATTCCTTGCGCAGTTCCCGTCGAAGAATCTTGCCGGACGCGGTTTTGGGAACCGCATCGAGGAAGTGCACTTCACGCGGTTGTTTGTAGTGCGTGAGGCGATCAGCCACGAACGAGCGAAGCTCCTCCTGGAGTTTGCCGCTTTCGACGAATCCGTCTCGCAGAGCGACGAACGCCACCGGGACCTCGCCTGCCTCCTCGCATGGACGGCCCACCACTCCGCACTCTTTCACCGCGGGATGCTCGAGCAGCACTGCTTCGACTTCGGCGGGCGCAACCGCGAATCCCTTGTACTTGATCATCTCTTTGCGGCGATCGACGACACGGTAGAAGCCCTCGCGATCGCGAGTCACGACATCGCCCGACCAATACCATCCGTCGCGCAACACTGCAGCTGTGGCCGCGGGTTCTTTCCAGTAACCCAGCATGAACTGCGGTCCGCGCATCACCAGTTCTCCAGGTAAGCCGGATGGCGCTTCGGTAAGGTCGTCCGGCCTGTCCGCGGGATCAATTTCAGATTGCGCCAGCACACGACAGTCGGTTTGCGCGAGAGGTTGCCCGATCGAATCCGGGTGATAGAGTTCGGGTTCCAGGAATCCGACATGCGTGACGGGAGAGGCTTCGGTCATGCCGTAGCCCTGGCAGACGAGAATATTCGTCAGCGCAGTGAAGCGCCGGGGAAGTTCGGGTGCGAGTGGCGCTGCACCTGACTTCACCCATCGCACCTGATGCTCGCGCGGAAATTTTCCCGCTTCGGCCGCCTGGCAGAGCGCATTAATGGCAGGCGGCACAAGCGGCATCATCGTGATGGCTTCATCGACCATCAGATTCGTGAGTTGTTCCACGTGGAAGCGCGGCATCAGCACCAGCTTCGCCCCCAGCACGAGCGCAGGATTGAGTATCACATTCAAGCCGTAGATGTGATAGAGCGGCAGGCAGCACAGGATCTTGTCCCCAGGGTTGAGCGTGGTCGCGTTCGGGCCGAGCAGTTGATAGATGTTAGCGACCAGGTTGTAGTGTGAGAGCATGACTCCCTTGGGAAGTCCAGTCGTGCCGCTGGAATAAGGAAGGACGGCAAGGGTCTGCTGCGAAAGAGATTCCAACGTGGGACACGCGGCGGACACCGTCTTAAGCAGATTCGCGAATGGTTCGGACCCTGCCGCTGCAGTTCGGCTAGTGTACACATGTCGCAGGTTCGGCAAGCCAGTGAGATTCATCCCAACGATATTCCCGCCATCGGTGATCAAGAGGACCGCGCCCGAGTTCTCTAGTTGATATCGCACCTCGCGTTCGCGGTAGGTGGGATTCAGCAGAGTCGGGATGGCTCCAGCGAGTTGCGTGGCGTGGAAGGCCGCGCAGAATTCCCAGGAGTTGCACAGGAATATCGCAACCATCTCGCCCGGCTTGATGCCGGCGGCGGTGAGACCGCGCGCGAGAGACTCGACGATTTCTCCGTACTGGGCGTAGGTGAGACGGCGTCCACACGAACAGTCTACGATCGCGGTCTTCTCCGCATTTCGACGGCAGGAGTCGAGTATCAGGTCATGGAGAAAGAGGTTCTGCGGATCTGCGTAAAGTTGCGTGCGCAACATGCCGGGAGGGATTGTAGCGGAAAACCCGGCGATTCCGAATGGGAAAAAGGCGTCCTGACTTAGCTGGCCAGCTTCCTGAGAAATTCTTGTTCATTCATGTGATACTTGAAGGCCTTGCGGCCGTCGATGAAGACCACGGGAACTTCATCGTTGAACTGGCGGCGCAGTTCGAGGTCGGTGTCGACGTCGACTTCTTGCCAGATGAACCCTCCACGGCGGGATAGTTTGGCGAGACTTTCCTTCACCACTTCACAAAGGTGGCACCCCTTGCGGGAATAGACGATGACGCTACGAGTATCTGGCATGCCGGGAGAATTTTAGCGCGAGCCACGGTCGGTTTTCCATAAGTAAAAGAACCCGAAGGCCACAATATCGTTATGGTATTCGCTCGCGGTATCCCGCTATAGTGGGGCGGTAGAATCCACGCATGCACGTGCACGAAAGAAAACCTCTTCGCGGTAAGACAGCGCTCATCACCGGAGCGGCTCGCCGGCTCGGACGCGCGTCGGCATTGGCGCTTGCCGAAGCAGGAGCCGATGTGGCGATCACCTTCCGCAACTCGGCCCGCGATGCTCGAGAGACTGTCGTCGACCTGTGTGGCATGGGTGTTCGCGCGTTTGCCCTGAAATGCGATGTGACGGACGAAGCTAGCATACGGACCATGATGAAAGAGGCCGGCCGTGAACTGGGACGCATCGACATCCTGGTGAACAACGCCGCCAACTACGAGACTGCTGAGTTCGAAAAGCTGACTGTCCGGCGGTGGGATGCGATTTTTGCGTCGAACACGCGTGGGCCCTTTCTGGTTTCGCGCGAAGCCCTGAAATGGATGCGGCGCGACCGCGGGAAAAGTGCAGGGAAGCTCGAGGCAAAGATCATTAACATGGGATCGCTTGGGGGGCTGCGGCCATGGGCGACGCACGCTCACTATTGCTCGTCGAAGGCCGCGCTGCACATGCTGACGAAAGTGATGGCCAAAGCGCTGGCGCCGGAAATTGCGGTGAACGCCGTGGCCCCGGGCATGATCGATCTGGGGGAGAAGTCCGCGGCGGCCTTCATGCGCCGCATGGCCAAAGAGACACCGATGCGGCGCAACGGGCGTGGCGAAGAAGTGGCCGCCGCTGTATTATTTTTTGCGACCGCCCCGCAGTTCATCACCGGGCAGATTCTAGCGGTCGATGGCGGACTGGGATTGTAGTTACCCTTCGGCTGAGGTGGGATCGATCGTCAGCTTCACTTCGGAGACGCTGTTAGCCGGGAATCCACCCTGGCGGGCATGTTCCCGCACCATCTCTTCATTAGGGGCGATATAAATACAATAAATCTTGTCTTTAGTCACGTAGCTGTGCACCCACTGAATCTGCGGGCCCAGTTTGTTCAGAACACTGCAAGACTTCTGCGAGATGGCAATGACCTGATCCGGGGTGACATTTCCAACATTCGGAATATCACGCTCAATCACATATTTCGGCATTCTCTTCCCTCCAGGGGGTGTGCGATCGCCCGTTTGATGTCTGGGAAACCGCGCCGAAGATTGTAGGCTACTGGGCAGGAAATAGCCATTGCCGCCGCTGCAAGGTATATTGAGTTCGGAATGAACAAATCGAAGGTCGGTTCGTCTCGTTCATCGGCCACGTTATCGAGGAAAGTAGCGAAAAGGAGCTCAGCGGGCCCTCTTCGTGTGGCAGTCGCCATCATGGCTGCAGGCAAGGGAACCAGGCTGAGATCGCGACTCCCTAAAGTATTACATGAGGTTGGAGGCAAGCCTTTACTGGAGCATGTGATTCGGGCCGCCAGGCAGATCGTTCCCGCGCAAGACTTGTACGTGATCATCGGCCACGAGGCGGAGCGAGTCCGTACGGCCATGCATCACACTGGCGTCAAGTTCGTGTTGCAGGCCGAGCAGCGGGGCACCGGACACGCCCTTATGGTGGCGCGGGAAGCTCTGACGACGTATGACCACGTCATTGTCCTCTCCGGGGATGCTCCGATGATCTCGGCAGAAACGATCGGCCGGTTGCGAGACTTTCACCTTGAACAGCGGGCGGCGATGACGCTGCTGAGCGCGGAGTTGGAGAATCCGACGGGATATGGCCGCGTTCTTCGCAAGAGCCAGAAAAGCACCGAGGTGTTGGGCATCGTAGAAGAGAAGTCCGCCAGCCCCGCGCAGAAGAAAATTCGAGAGATTAATTCCGGCTTCTACGTTTTTGATGTGAAAGAGCTCTATTCACGCATAGCAGAACTCTCCACCGACAACGCGCACTGTGAGTATTACCTGACCGACATGGCCGCCGTATTCAGAAAAGCGCGCCAGCGGGTCGTCGCCTGGAAGACATCCACTCCCAGCGAAGTGTTAGGCGGCAACACACGGGCTGAGCTTGCGGACATTGATCAGGAGATGAGGCTCGCCAAGTGCCGGCAGTTGATGGCGGATGGGGCCACGATCTTTTATCCAGCGACTTGCGTGATCGATGCCGACGTCGAGATTGCGCCCGATACTGTGATCGAGCCCTACGTTCAGTTGCTGGGCAAGACGAAGATCGGCAGCAACAGCCGCGTGCGCTCCTACTGCGTGATCCGCGATTCCGAGATCGGCGACGGAGTGACAATCCGACCGGGTTGCATCATGGAAGACGCGCGCATCGGGCCGGGGGCGATTATCGGTCCTTATTCCCATCTTCGTCCGGGAAGCGAGATTGGCGAGGGCGCCCACGTCGGCAACTTCGTCGAGACCAAGAAGATCAAGTTGGGGAAGGGATCGAAGGCGAACCATCTTACGTACCTTGGCGATGCTGAGATCGGCGCGGGCGTCAATATTGGGGCGGGTACCATCACCTGCAACTACGATGGCGTACACAAGCACAAGACCGTGATCGACGATGACGTCTTCATCGGTAGTGATAGCACCCTTGTAGCACCAGTGCGTGTGGGCAAGGGCGCATACGTAGGGGCGGCATCGTGCATCACCGAGGACGTTCCGGAAGATGCTCTCGCCGTTGCCCGCGGTCGCCAAGTTGTGAAAGAAGGCTGGGTTAGGCAGAAAAGGACCGAGCGGGAAAAATCGTAGTATCTCTGCGAACTCCGGTCCTCTGCGATCTCGGCGGTTAAAGACCTACCGCGGAGTCCGCCGAGAAAAGCCGCGGAGAGCGCTGAGATCGTGGCTGAATAGAAAAGGCACCGTCCGGGGCACGGTACCTTTGCGATCTGACGCGGCGTTTCTTAGTGGGTCACAGCCGCGAACAATTCCGAGTGCATGAGCGACTGGAATTGCTGGTCATTGGCTTTGAATCGCACTTGCACGTTCTGGCCATCGGAATCGACCGATGTGTTCTCCACCGCAACTTTCTCGGCCGGAGTGGCGCTCACTTTCTTGTAGAGCATGTAACCCTTAAGCAGGGAAGAGACGGTCGAAGCCGTTGTGGAGTCCGAGGTGACGACCGTCATGTCAAAGGTCACGCCGCTGTTGAAGTTCATCGCGTAGCGGGAGCCCATCAGACGCTTCTTGATCGTGTCGTAGTCAGCGATCTTCGAGGCATCGCCCATGGCCGAGTGTAGTGCGTTCTGCGTGCCTTGCTGGTCAAGAATGCTCCAGACCGGGGCGGAATCGACGCTGGTCATCATGTCGGCCATCGTGCCGTTCGTATCCAGGCCCAGGATCTGACCATCCCGGGTATTCAACGCTACGCGAATAGAAGTGGCGTCGCCGAACAGCAGCGTGCTGTCATCGAGGAAGCTCATGACCAGGCCGCCATCCATCGGGTAAATATCGTTGTTGTTGTACTTCTTCGGCACGTACTTCTGCAGCTTCATCTTCTTCAACACGGCCTTCATGTTGAATGGGCCGGCAGCCACTCCCACGGTCTTGACGCCCTGCTTGCCTGAGCGAAATGAGGCGAAAGTGAGGGTGTCGACGTCTTTTTCGGGATCGAGGCCGATGCCCTTCAGCGCTGCCTCAAACTGCTTGATGTTATCGGGCATGAGTTGCTGCTTCAACTGCATGGCCGTCGGCGAATCTTTCAGAGCGCGGTAGTCCACCGAGATCAGTTGCAGCAGGTCGGCGGGAACGCAGGTACGCGCCGAAGAGTTTAGCGGCATGGCATAGGCCATGCTTACAAGGAGCACGGAAGCCAGACAAATTCTCACAAGTCTCATAACGCCTCGAATCAAAAAATGATCAGGATTGCGCACCTTTACTTGGATGCACGATCAGACCTTGTCGTTAATAGATCGATTTATTCTATTTTACTTGCATTCGTGGCGAAGCGAACAAAAGTACAGCGACCGTTGACCATTTCGAGGCGCCCCTGGGATTGGCGCCGTCAGTTCGGCCGGGGGGCAGATTCACTAGTCATCGTCTGGATCGGCGGGCGGAGTTTGATCGTTCAAGAAATGGCTCGCGCTTAACGGCGCATTGATGGTCTGAAAGACCAGCGGCGTCTGGTTGAAGTCGAAGCAGTCGGAAAGGTCGTCGGCGCGGGCATCGGCGTATCCGAGCGAGGAGAGGCCGAAGTTCTCCTCCACGAAGTGCAGAATGCTGCCAAAATCATGGTTGACGTGAGAGATATGTGCCGCTTTTGCGTATGGGGAAATCACAATCAAGGGCACGCGGAACCCGTAAACATAGCCTGATCCCCAGCTGGTGCCATCCGCGATGACCTGCGGAGGAGGCACATGATCGTACCATCCGCCCCAATCATCCCACGTCACAATGATGGCGGTATTCGCCCAATACGAGCTATTGCCGATCGCGTTCACAATCGAAGCCACCCAGGACGGCCCGCCGAGGGTGAGCTGATTACCCGCGTGATCCGAATTTTTGCCCGCGGGGATAACCCAACTCACCGCCGGCAGTTGATTGTTGGAGATGTCGGTAAGGATCGGAGCGGGATTCTGTGAGTTGTAGAGCACGATGTGGTTGACCCAGTCCGCACCGACGCAGGCGGTACCGTTGGGAGGCGGCGCATTTGGGCCGCACATGTGCTCGATGGCGTTGGGCCCGGTCCAGATAGAGTTGGGATTTGGCGTGTAATAGCGCCACGATAGATTCTTGGCGTTGAGTTGGTCGGTCAGAGTGGGATGGTCCGTACACGGATACGCCGTGCTCAATTCCTTGCCACTAGGGTCGATCATAGATACGAATGCCGAAGGGCCTGCTGCGCAACCGGCGGATACTTCTCCTTTGGGGGCGCTCGGGTTTTCCGCAACAAAGAGATTGCTGGTCGTCGTCGGCGCAGAGGTTCCCGAGATGATGAACTGATGGGCGGGGAAGCTCGGTCCCTCGTTCGTTTGGAACATGCGATCCCCGAACGTGTACTGCTCCGCCATCTGAAAATACGGTTGCACGTCCGAGCTTTGTACGTAGAAGTACTGCGGATTGGACGGGCAGGGCGCCACGTAGCAGCCGATCGGAACCAGGTCGGCTCCGTCCATCTTTCCGCCGTCGTACTGCGCCACGAAAGCCGAATGGGCGTGGCTCAGATCGTAGCTGACACCGAGAGACTCCGGGGTCAACTGAATGGTTTGCCCTGAAGAATTAGGCCCGCTGCTGGCGATATCTGCGCCGGCCGCCATCAGAACTGGATCATGAAACAGATTATCGGGTGTGCGGTTCTCCTGGAAGATGATGACCACGTGCTGGATTTTGGGCGGTCCTGACGGATTCTGGAAGGGATTGCCGTTGCTACAGCCATTCGCTCCAAGAAGCATTGCGGCGCAGGCAGAACCCAACAAAAGCATATAGAGCAGCGCGGATCTTCCCATAGGAGACCTCGTGACTTCCCTGGGTCGGAATCTCGATAAGAACCCCACGAAATGCGTTTCCACTCGCACCCGTTACAATATTTAGGGCTTCTAAACCCCTAGGAGCGAATCTTTGAGATTCGCTGGTGGACTTGGTTCGCAAATGCCCGATCTTTGATCGAGGCAAGGTTGATCTCGACGTTCGCCAAAGCACCCGTGATGGCGGCCGTTGCCAGCGCGGCGGCGGTTGTCAGATCGGATTTCATATTCGGATTCGTGATTGGCTCCAGTGACTTGGCCAATTGCGCGATCTGATGAGCTTTTTCGGCCACACTCAGCGGGATGGCGGTAGCCTTTTTGAGGGCCGCTTCGATCATAGCCTCGCCGGACTTCTCGTCCGCAGCCGACTTGGCCGTCTTGTAAGCTTTCATTACTGAGTTGTAAGACTCGGCGTCAGCATCGATCGCGGCCTTAAGTTCCTCACGGAGCGGCGTGAGAGCAGCGATCGCGGCGCTGAGCTGAGACTCATATTGCAGGTACGCCTTCCTGCCCCGTGACATCGAGGCGACCATGGTTGCCAGACCCGCCGCCATGGCACCAGCCGCAGCCGATGCGCTGCCTCCGCCGGGTGTGGCGGTCGGGGCTGCCAGTTGCTCAACGAAGGGCTCGACTCCTGCCCGTAGACCCCCTACTGCCATCTTGCCACCCATCACGGCGGCGAGCCGATTCTCGAGAATCAAGGACGAGTCAAAATTCTCGACTTGCAGAAACCACTCGGCGGCGTCTTCGAGTGCCTTCTTCGGGATCAGCCCGACAATTTCGCTCGAGAGTGGCGTGATGCCATAGCGGACGGCCTCGCGCTTGACGATCTCGAACACGCGGTGGATGGGCGTCTGCTCGAAGTCGGTCAGGTTCATCGATACCTGAGCCTGGCCGCGGACGAGGAATCCCGCGCCCTTCACGAAACGCAGACCGCCGCTGGAAAAGCGGACAGCTTTGGCGATCTTCTTGGCGATCTCAACGTCCGGAGTATTGAGGAAGACATTGTAAGCGATGAGAAACTTGCGCGCTCCAACGACAGTTGCTCCGGCAGTGGGGTGCACGCGCGGTTCACCGATATCTGGGCGTCGAGCAGGATTCGTGGCGATCTCCGCCCGGATTCCTTCGAACTGCCCGCGACGGATATTTTCCAGACCCTGGCGTTCCGGAATTCTCGCGGCCGACTCATAGAGATATACGGGAATCTGATAGCGCTTCCAGATCTCTTCGCCGACCTGGTTGGCAATCGCGACGCAGTCTTCCACGGTGACGCCGTCAATAGGAATGAAGGGCACGACGTCGGCGGCTCCCATCCGCGGATGCGCACCAGAATGAACATTAAGATCAATCAACTCCGATGCCTTGCCCACGCCGCGAATCGCGGCCTCCTGAATGGCGTCGCGATCGCCGACCAAAGTAATCACGCAGCGGTTGTGGTCGGCATCCATCTCGCGATCGAGCAGGTAGACACCGGGCATCTTCATGGCGTCGACGATGGCGTCAACTTTAGATTTATCGCGGCCTTCCGAGAAATTCGGGACACATTCGACGAGCGTGGACATAACCGATGAGGATAGCTGGCCCACGCGAGAGCCGCAACTCGGGTTGCGGGCTTAGGTTGATCAGTTCAGTCCCTGTAACAGGTAGAGTTCTGAGAGTTGGCGAAGAGTGTTGTAGGCGAAGAACTGTCCGTCGGGAGTTGTGACAACCCGGGTGATGCCGAACCCGCCGGCAGGGTCGTGCATCTCCAGCGTCCTCACCAGTCGCCGGTTTCCATTGTCCACGCCAACGCGATAGATGGCTGCGGACATGCCGTTGTAGTTCACGACATAGATTGCCGATCCGTCGGCTGTAATCTGAATCGGCCTGTCGTTTTCCTGCCATCCTTTTAGCTCGCGGGCAGGGGAGCCCCCTTCGACCGGAAGAATTTGTGGAAGGCCCTTATCCCCGCGCGCGAGCAGGAACTTCCCGTCCGCCGTAACTAACCCGCCGACCCCTTCGGGAGTGAGCGGTTGCAGTTTGCCGGAATCGGGGTCGAATATGAAGACGCGCACCTGATGTCCCGTTTCGTTGGCCGTCACTATGACTCGACGGCTATCGGAGGCGAATCCCTGAGGCACAACGTTCTCGACTCCCGCTATCTTCAATTCTCTTATTTCCCCGGCTCCGGCAGGAATGAGCCAGCGGCGACGCGGGTTAGCCTCGGTGACAGCAATCACCCATTTCTGATCCGGCGAGAGCGCGACAGCATAGCCTTCGCCCAGGCGCACAGCAGCGGCTGCGTCCGTTCCTCTCAGGAAAATCGTCCCCAGCGACCCTCCACCCTTTCCGCCTTCGTGAAACAACACTTGTTTTCCGTCAGGGGACATATCGACCAAGACAGCCCGGTCGAGCCAGGTGAGTTCTCTGTCCTGCGTGTCCGGCGAGCTGGAGAAGAAGATTTTGCGCTCGCGATCGTCGATCGTAATGATGGCTGTACCGTCCGGCGAGACATCGTGCAGGGTTAAGTCCCCCGGAGCGGCCGCCAGAAGACGGAACGTCCCCGACATGTTCACGGCCATCAGGCGCCGGGCGATCGTTGTGCTCGTAGGGTCGGCAGTGAACCAGACTTCGTCACTCTTAGGCGCCCAGGCCAGCCCGTACAGGCTGGAAAAGCTTCCAAACGATTTCGCGTTACCTCCACCGGAATCGATGATGGTAATTGCGCCGCGATCATCACCCCTCCGGACGTGTTCACAAAACGCGATCTGCTTGCCGTCGCGCGAGATTCGCGGATGACTGATCCAGCCCGGGACGTTCACCTTGTAAACAACCTTGCCCACTGGATACTCGATGCGATTCTCCTTGCCGATGGTCCGCACCACCAGCAGCTGCGATCCATCAGGAGACCAATCCGACCATTCCACGTTCTCCAACATCTCGCGAGGTGCCGTACCCCCAGTGAGCGGTGTTCGACCCAAGGTGCCCTGGGTGCCGAAGAATCCCGCGAGCCCGGTGGGCCTGACCGAAACCGCAAGTTCTCCCGTCGAGGAAATTCCGAACAGGTCAACCTGACTTAAGCCGAGAGGACGCGATTCGATAACATCCGCCCGTGTCGAGTAGAGTTCCGGGGCCAACCCGGCCCATGCCGCACTGTAGATTACGGTGCGGTTGTCCGGTGCAAAACGCGCGCTCAGCACTGTTCCCTTGCGGAAAGTCAGTTGGTGGTATGTCACTTCAGAAGATGTCTTCGCCCTGTGGCCGATCATGTAACCGAGGCACGCCGCCAGGGCCGCGAGCAGGACCGCGATCGGCAACTGCAAACGGCGCACCCGCTGAACCGCATTTGGTTGAGCAATCTTTCGCGTCGAAGAACCGGAGCCCGGGGACAACGATTCAAGATCAAACGCGAGATCGCGTGCCGACTGAAACCGCTGATCGGGATTCTTTTCCAGGCAATGCCGTACGATGCGATCCAGCGCTGGAGAAATGCTGCGATTTATCTCCGTCAGTTCGGGCAGGTCATCCTTCAGGATGGCGGTCATCGTCTCGGCAGCCGTATCCCGGCGGAAGGCGCGCTGGCCAGAGAGCATCTCGAACAGAATCGAGCCGAATACAAAAATGTCAGATCGATGATCAACCGCAATCCCGCGCACCTGCTCCGGCGACATGTAGCCGGCGGTGCCCAGAACTTGCCCGGCTTCCGTCAGGGAAATGTCTGCCTGGGTTAGGGTCTGCATACTGCTGTTCGACGCGGAGCCGCTTCGCGTTGTTTTGGCCAAACCGAAGTCCAGAATCTTCACGAGTCCGTCTTTGGTGAGGAAGATGTTCTCTGGTTTCAGATCGCGATGGATAACTCCTTTGTCATAGGCTGCGGCCAGACCGTGGGCCACATGTATGGCGATGTCAACTGCTTTTCGGGCGGACACAACTCCGCCCTGTAGACGTGCTCGCAACGTCTCGCCTTCCAACAGTTCGGTGACCATGTAGGGCGCTCCGTCATGAGTCCCGATGTCATGCACGGCCAGAATGTTGGGATGGCTGAGAGCAGCTACGGTCCGTGCTTCCCGTTCGAAGCGCTGCAGGCGGTCAGCGTCGGTCGCGAACGACGCGGGCAGGATCTTGATGGCGACGATCCGATCGAGGCGAGTGTCACGGGCGCGATACACTTCGCCCATGCCGCCAGCGCCCAAAGGGGATTGAATTTCGTAGGGACCGAGTCTCGTGCCGGAATCGAGGGACATGGGTGGGCGCAATTATAACGTGCAGGCTCTGTTCGACCGCCGATCGATTCCTGGATGAATCGTCGTCCAAGCGGAAGCGCTCCGGTTCCTCGTCCGGTTAATCGTGCCGTCCGAAGAATTTCCCGATCCCCAGTCGTACTTGCACGGTATTGACTCCAGGATTCGGCGTCGCCAGCCCTGCATTCGAGATGTGCATGTAGCGCAGCTCGAGGCTGACATTGTGCTTGGCGCCCAGAACGTGCATGCCCAGTGCCGCTTGATCCATAAAGTTGACGGTATTTGTTCCGGGCGGAACATCGTGGTTAGTCAACAGAACTCCCCCGGTCAGTTCGAGGTATGGCGAAATGCGTCCGTGACGTTGAAAATTCCACTTGAGTCCCAGTGGATCGAAGCCAACGCCGTAGGCGGTGTTCGTGGGTTGGAAGGCGAGAAATACGGGAATACCGTCAACTGCGAACTCAAAACGGCCACGCAGAAATCCCGGAAGATGTGGGTCTGTGAGGACCCATCCGTAGCGCAAGCCCGCGTTGAAGACGCCGATATGGCCGCGCCCGCCGCTCACCGAATGACCGCCGCCCGCCCAGATTTGTACCTCGTGGCCGCCTTTCTCCGGAGCGGCCTGAGCAGCCACAAACGGCGACGTTGCCAGGAGCATTACAGCCAGAAACGATCGCATAGGGTGGTCCCTTTGAGCCTAAACGAAAGTACGGAATTCGACCGATCACCATACAAGAAACGCAGTCGAGGCTACAACAAAAAGGGAACTGATGACATTCTCGGCGACCTCTGCGGAAGTCCTCAGCGTTCTCTGCGGTTCAGGCTTTTTTTACCGCTGAGGTCGCTGAGAAACCACGCTGAGACCGCGGAGAAAAATGGTGAGCGGACCTGTCGATTGTCCAGGAACCTTCATTGAGACTGCCGGGCGGCGACTTGCGTCCCCAGTTCCAGCACGTCATGGGCGGCTCGCGTAAAGTTGTGGCGAGCCACGCCGGCTTCCTCCATGTAGTCGCCGAGGACGGGAATCACGCCCATGGCTTCGATTGCGTCGAGGTCATTCACGATCTGGCAGGCGCCCTCCGTGGCGTACTTCACTTTCATTTCCGCTGACGCCGGAGTGCGGTTGATCAGGGCGTAGTCAAAAATCTGGCGTTGCGCATGGCTGTTCAAGGCGCGGATATGGTCTGCGGCCGTCAGTCCCAGGCTTTCATTGGCCTGCGTCATGAGATTGCAGATATAAACTTTGGTGGCTTTCGATTCGACGATGGCCTCGGAAATTCCCTTCACCAGAAGGTTCGGGATCAAGCTGGTGAAAAGCGATCCCGGTCCAATCGTGATCAAGTCCGCATTGGCGATCGCCTCCAGCGTTTGCGACATTGGCTCGACGTCCGGAGGAACCAGGAAGAGTTCCCGGATCCGTCCTTTACTTGCGGTGATGTTGGTTTCACCACGCACGCGCGTGCCATCTTCCATGAGCGCTTCCAGTTCAATGTTCGACGTGGTCGCGGGGTAGATGTGGCCTCGCGTGAGCAGAATCTCGGACGAAAGGCGTACAGCTTCGGAGAAATCCGAAGTCAGGGATGTGAGCGCGGCCAGAAAAAGATTGCCGAAGCTGTGCCCCTCAAGCCCCGATCCCTTATCAAAGCGATGCCGGAAGAGTCTCGAGAGCAGTGCCTCGTCTTCGCTCAGGGCTACGATGCAATTCCGGATGTCGCCTGGCGGCAACATGTTGAATTCTTTCCGCAGGCGGCCGCTCGAGCCTCCGTCGTCGCTGACTGTCACCACCGCAGACAGATCGCGAATGACGGGCGCTCCGAGACGAGGGGCAGAAATATCAGCCGGAGTGGTGACGAAACGTTTCAGGCCCTTCAGCAGCGTGGAGAGTCCTGTCCCGCCGCCAATGGCGACGACGCGCAAATCCCGGGTCCGGGCGGTTTTCTCCTGCGTTTCCAACCCGGCTGGTCTGGTTTCCATCAAGGGCGTCCTCGCACTCGGGCTAGACCGGTTCCTCTTCGCCAACCGAATCGTCGGATTCCAGATCTGCGCCGGGATCTGGATAGAGCAGTTCCGTGAAACGCGGATCCTCGGCCAGGTTCTGGAAGTCCGAATCGTTTCGCGCCTGGAAGCGCAGTTGATTATTTAAGCGGAGTGCTTCATCGAGATGGCGGAGTGAGTCTTCGACGTGGCCGGTGAGGCACTCGAGCGCGGCCAGTCCGTAGATCACGAAGTCAGCCTTGGGGTTCTGCTTGAGCAGTTTATCCAGATGCTCGCGCGCTCCCACGTAGTCGCCGACGTTCATCAGCGAGACGGCATAGTCGAAGTGCTCTTCCGACGTCTTGAACTGGCTGGTGGAGGGGCGGTCGAGATGTTGATTGCAGATGTTGAGGTGAACCGTGGCCCGGTCGATTAGTTCTTTGCTGGGTCCCGCCATGACCTTCTGAAAATGAGGCTTGGCCTTTTCGAACTTGTGCTCCTGCATTGCGCGCAGGCCGGCTTCATAACTCTGCAGGGCCTGGACATAACGCGGATCTTCGGTGACCGTTTTCTTGTTGGGGACAGCTTTCTGAGCCATGTGTAAGACTCTTCCTGTGCTCTTTGTGATGGCGAACTCCTTACAAGTGCGCTTGTTACCCGAACTATAAAGTATCACTCAAAGAGTGGTTGGAGAGCAACGTCAGCACAGATGCCCTCTTATGGAACCCGTGGGTCTCTGCCGGCCGAGTTGTTCGATGGCTGTCGATCTGAAAACCCGCGAAGCTTACTGCGAACACACAGTGCCAGCGTGATTGCAGACACGACAAAGCAATATCCATTAACCAATCGATGCGGTGGATCCAAATGACCACTGAAGAATAGCACTAGCGGAATGATGAGGCCCGCCATGCTGCTGACGAACAGCGTGTTCAGAATGCCGCGACGATGTTTGACCGCCCATTCCTTTCGTCGCTCTAGCCCTTGAGCATCCCGAAGTTCATCGCGATGAAGGCGCACGTACACGTTCGTGTAGATGAAGACCGAGGCGAAGTAAAGGACGATACATGCAGTAACCCAACCCGGAATCTGGTTGGGCTGGCGTCCCGTCACAGCCAAGAAGGGTATTCCAAGCGCTATTGGGATCCAGAGTGACAGCAATAGTATCCGGAGCGTTCGCTTTGGCTGCATCGAATCGATTGACCCGTCGATCGGGTACGCCTAATTGATCGACGCCGCGGCCTGCAGATCGACCTGCTTCCATTCGCCTTTGACAATTCCAGCGCGAATCTGAGTGGCCGTCTTGCCCTTCTGGTGCTGCTGGTATGAGTAGTACAGCTCCTTCAAACAGGTTGCGCACTGCGCGCCGTGCGTATTCTCGAAGCAACTATGCAGGCTGTTGTGTCCCATGCGGTCACAGTAGCAGTAACAGGGCTGCTGATGGATCACGTTGGGAATCTTCGCGGCCAGTTCGTAGGCGTGCGTCTGGTAGGCATTCTGTGCGTCGGCGCCCCACAGTTCGGACTTGGCAAGAATGGGCGGCAGCTTGGTGCCCTTCGGCGGAGGAGCCGCATTGTAAGCGGGAACGCCCCCCTCTTCTTCCTGCGGTGACGACCATTGCGCCGAAACGGTCAGGGTCACCAGAAAAAGGAACACCACCGTAAGGCTGCGATAGACAATCTTGCTGCGAAACAGGCCACGCGTCATCGAATTTCCCCTTGAGTTTCGGATATTGTAACTCGAATCGTTTGAAAACGCGTTGCCGCCGAACATCAGAGGTACCCTTCAATTTCTCGATTTTCTTCGCATTCTGTGCGCGAAGTCTCGGCGTTCTAGGAGGTTCAACCTCAGCCGCAGGGGCCTCTGAGACCCACAGAGAGAACAGAGAAAGCGACGGAAACTCAGTTACTACCAAGACAACTCGCGACTCTCGGATAGGTTCTGTATACAATAGGGCAGCACTATGGGGAATTCTGCAGATCCGGGTTCCGCGGGCGAGATGGCGATTGTCACCCCGTCCGAGGCGGTTGCAGCACCCGATCCGGTTCCTGTCGCGCCACCAGTTCGTTTGAGCTCGGGCTTCGGTGTCTGGCTGCGCGACCTGGTCATTTCTCTCGCTATCTCAGCATTCATCATCATCTTTCTGTACCAGCCGGTAAAGGTCGAGGGCACGAGCATGATGCCCTCTCTGGTCGACCAGGAACGCATCTTCGTCAACAAGTTCGTCTACCGCTTGGAGCCCATTGAACGCGGCGACATCGTGGTATTTCGCTATCCTTATGATCCCTCGAAGAGCTACATCAAGCGCGTGATTGGCATGGCCGGAGACCGCATCCGCATCAACTCCGGACAGGTCTATGTGAACGGCGAAGCGCTGGACGAGAGCTATGTCCCTCCCGAGTACACGGATTCCCGAAGCTCACCGGAGGCCGTGGTCCCTGCGAACTCTTACTTTGTGCTGGGGGATCACCGGTCGATGTCCGACGACAGCCGCAACTTTGGCCCGGTGAATCAGAGCTTCATCTATGGCAAAGCCGTTTTCGGCTACTGGCCCATGGATAAGCTGGGCCGCGTGCGGTGACTTCACACCTTTTCCGTCCGGTCGCGTCTGACTAGCGGAACTGCTCATGAACGATTCGGCTAAGGCCTTCCTTGCAATCACCATCTCGCTGTGCGCAGTCTGGGTCAGCGCACAGACTTCGCAGGCGTCGGCGCCTTCAAAATCCGAAGAGTGGGTGACGACTGATCCCGAGTCGGCTGGGATGTCGGGCAAACCCTTGCGCGATATGGAGGAGGCGATTCGCGCGGGACTGTTCAAAAAGATCGGCAGCGTGCTCGTTGCCCGCGGTGGAAAAGTCGTCTACGAAGGCTATTTCGACGGCGACGCTTCGACATTGCGAGACACCCGATCCGCAACCAAGAGCATCACGAGCGCGCTGGTCGGAATCGCGATCGCCGACAAAAAGCTCAGCGGAGTCAATGCCCGAGTGCTCGAGTTGCTGCCCGAGCGCGCGCGTAAGATGCAGAATCCGGATCCCCGCAAGGACAAGATCACGATCGAAGACTTCCTCACGATGTCGTCGCCACTGGAGTGCGATGACTGGAACGACGCTTCCCGCGGCAACGAGGAGCGCATGTATGTGATTGAAGACTGGGCCCAGTTCATTCTTGACTTACCGGTGCGCGGACGGATGCTCGTAGGCGAGAAAGCGGAAGCCCCAAAATACGGAAGAAATTTCAGCTACTGCACCGGCGGAGTCTTTGTGCTGAGCGAAGTGCTCCAAAAGGCGACCGGCCTGCGAACGGATCGATATGCACAGGAGAAGCTGTTCGGGCCGTTGGGGATCACCAACGCGCAATGGGTTTACTCGCCGCTAAACATTCCACAGACCGGAGGTGGTCTGCGCCTATCCAGCCGCGACCTGCTCAAGATTGCCGAACTGTATCGGAATGGCGGAGTCTGGCAGGGAAGCCGGGTATTGGACGAGGCGTGGGTAAAAGTATCGACTCAGCCGCATGCCCAGATCGACGACCAGACCGAATACGGGTATCTGTGGTGGCTGAAGACGTTCAATTTCGGCGGGAAGGACCGCCCGGCTTACTACATGAGCGGCAACGGCGGGAACAAGGTCGCGGTCTTTCCGGCGCTCGACATGGCGGTTGTGATCACCAGCACGAACTACAACACCCGCGGCATGCACGAGCAGACTGACAAACTGCTGACGGACTACATCCTCGCGGCAGTTCAATAGCGACGCCAAGATCGTACCGCCCCTAGCTCGTGTAGGGGCGGACGCCTCGTCCGCCCCGCGAGCGCAGCGAGCGTGCTCGAAGGCTGGCTGGGGTGGCGGCATCTTGCCGCCACAGCCGGCAGCGGATCAGCGACCGAAATCTCGTCAATCCGGTTTTTCCTCAGATATTCTCGCCTGAACCGCCCTTCTCCCCTTTCTCCCCGCGAAAATCCCTGATAAGATTCATAAAATCCACTCCTCGGAGCGAGAATGCAGGCTATCCTTGCGCTGGAAGACGGTAGGGTCTTCCGAGGCAAAGGCTACGGCGCCAAAGGCGAATGCTACGGCGAAGTCGTTTTTAATACTTCCATCACCGGATATCAGGAAATTTTCACCGACCCTTCCTACTCCGGACAGATCGTCGTTCTGACGAATCCAGAAATCGGAAATTACGGCACCAACCAGGACGATAACGAAGCCACGCGTCCGTGGATCGAGGGCCTGATCGTCCGCGAGTTTTCGCGGGTGAGCTCGAACTGGCGCTCGCAGCAGGTGGCCGAGGAATATCTGGAGCAGTTCAAGGTGCCGGTGCTGTCGGATATCGACACGCGCGCGCTGGTACGGCACTTGCGCGATCACGGCGTGATGCGCGGTGTGGTCTCGACGATCGAGAGTGATACCGAAAAGCTCATCGCGAAGGCGCGCTCCATCCCCAAAATGGACGGGACGGATCTCGCGAAAGAGGTCAGCACCAAGCGTTCGTACGTTTGGGAAGTGGGCGAGCGGTCCCATGAGCCGGTGGCCGTAGTCGGAGTGAAAGACGAGCCGCCGCGGTTTCATGTGGTCGCCTACGACTTCGGCATCAAACAGAACATCCTGCGCAAACTGCGCGGGGAGGGCTGCAAAGTAACCGTGGTCCCGGCGCAGACTCCCGCGGAAGATGTGCTCGCGCTGAAGCCGGACGGAGTTTTTCTATCGAACGGTCCCGGTGATCCGGAGCCGTGCACCTACGCAGTCGATTCCATCCGCAGACTCATGGGACGCCAGCCGATCTTCGGAATCTGCTTAGGGCATCAGTTGACAGGAATCGCTCTGGGCGGGAAGACCTTCAAACTCAAGTTCGGGCATCACGGCGGGAACCATCCCGTCAAAAATCTGCAAACCGGAAAGATCGAAATAACGGCTCACAACCACAACTTCGCCGTCGACCCGGACTCGCTGGCCCAGAGTGAAGTCGAGTTCACGCACAGGAACCTGAACGACGAAACGCTCGAAGGCCTGCGCCACCGGAACATGCCGCTGTTCAGCGTGCAATATCACCCGGAAGCAGCGCCGGGGCCGCATGACTCGCATTATCTGTTCAAGGAATTTACGAAGATGATGGAGGAGTGGAAGCGGTGAGAAGCCTCAGCAAGAGATCTGCGCCAGTGTTGTGCCTCGCTCTCTCGATAGCGCTTGCTTCTCCAGCTTCGGCGCGAGACGGTTTTTCGATCCGTACCGCGCACCACGGTCCGCGCGACGAGCAGACGGCAGATCAGTTGAGAAAGTTACTCGGCTCATACGACCTGACCAAATACACCTTCACGCGGGAGGTCAGGATTGATCGTGGCGCCATGAACCACGCCTTTCCGGAACTGACGTTGAACGTCCGCTTTGCCGACGCTCCCGACGACTTGCTCTCTTCGTACATCCACGAGCAACTGCATTGGTACTTGCGTGATCACGATTCGCAGCAGAAAGCTGCGATCAATGAATTGCGTCAGATGTATCCGAACGCGCCCGTTGGCTTGCCCGAGGGAGCTGAGAGCGCATACAGCACCTACGGACATCTCATCGATTGCTATCTGGAGATCGAAGCCGACCGCGAGTTGATCGGCCCTGAGCGCACCGTCACGACAATCCGCAATAAGGGACACTACATCTGGATCTACGAAACCATCTTCCGCGACGAGACCAAAATCGCGGCCGTCGTGGACGAGCATCGGTTGAGAATCAAGTAAATGCCCAAACGCACTGACATCTCGAAAATTCTCGTACTCGGCTCCGGGCCCATCGTCATCGGCCAATCCGCCGAGTTCGATTACTCCGGCACGCAGGCCTGCAAGGCGCTCAAGTCTGAAGGTTACGAAGTGGTGCTGGCAAACTCGAACCCGGCCACCATCATGACCGATCCGGAGTCGGCCGACCGCACCTACATCGAGCCGCTCACGCTCGAGTATCTGGAAGAGATTATCCGCATCGAGCGCGAGATGTCTCCTGGCGCCGGCTTCGCCGTGCTACCCACAGTCGGCGGACAGACTGCATTAAACCTTGCCATCGAACTTTCCGACGGCGGCGTCCTCGAGAAATACAACGCCACGTTGATCGGCGCGAATGTCGCTGCCATCAAGAAAGCGGAAGACCGTCTGTTCTTCAAAGACGCGATGCAGCGCATCGGCCTCGACGTTCCTAAGTCAGCGCTGGTGAACAACACAAAAGATGGTATCGAGTTCGCGGGCAAGATCGGATTCCCAGTCATCGTTCGTCCGTCATTCACACTGGGTGGTACCGGCGGCGGCATCGCTTACAACCGCGAAGAACTCGGCGAAGTGCTGACTCGCGGACTCGATCTCTCTCCCGTCCACGAAGCGCTCATCGAGGAATCGGTGCTCGGATGGAAGGAATTCGAGCTGGAGGTGATGCGCGACACCGCCGACAACGTCATCATCATCTGTTCGATCGAGAACTTCGATCCTATGGGCGTACACACCGGCGACTCGATCACGGTGGCTCCTGCTCAGACGCTCACTGACCGTGAGTATCAGGCCATGCGCGACGCCTCGATTGCCGTCATCCGCGAGATCGGCGTCGATACGGGCGGATCGAACATTCAGTTCGGAGTGAATCCCGAGACCGGCCGCATGGTCGTCATCGAAATGAACCCGCGTGTGTCGCGATCGTCGGCGCTGGCGTCCAAAGCAACCGGATTCCCGATTGCGAAGATCGCTGCAAAACTGGCCATTGGCTACAGGCTCGACGAGATTCGCAACGACATCACCCGCAAGACTCCGGCGTGCTTCGAGCCGACGCTCGATTACGTGGTCGTAAAGATTCCGAAATGGCAGTTCGAGAAATTCCCCGGCGCCGACGATACGCTCGGCCCGCAGATGAAGTCGGTCGGCGAGGTCATGGCCATCGGGCGAACTTTCAAAGAAGCGCTGATGAAAGGCATTCGCTCGCTCGACACTGGAAAGAAAGTTGGTTCCGACAAGATCGAGCCGAAGATTCTCACGCAACGCCTGGTCACGCCGCATCCCGAGCGCCTGGCCTACGTCCGCTACGCGCTCCGCCAGGGGCACACCGTCAAGCAGCTTGCGAAGATGACCTCGATGGACCCGTGGTTCCTCTACCAACTCAAAGAAATCAATGACCAGCAATTAGAGTTGGAAAAGCATCCGATGGAGTCGATCCCCGCCCAGGTGCTGCGTGATTCCAAGCGCATGGGGTTCTCTGACGGCCGACTCGCGCAAGTCTGGCGGCTGGAAGGCCAGGAAAAGGTTCGACACCTGCGCAAGAAGTATGGCGTAATGCCCGTCTACAAGCGAGTCGACACCTGCGCGGCCGAGTTCGAGAGCTTCACACCGTACCTGTACTCTACCTACGAGGAGGAAGACGAGGCCGCGCCGACCGACAAGAAGAAAGTCATCATTCTCGGCAGCGGACCCAACCGCATCGGTCAGGGAATTGAGTTCGACTACTGCTGCTGCCACGCCTCTTTCGCGCTCCGCGACGACGGTTACGAGACGATCATGATCAACTGCAATCCCGAAACCGTGTCCACCGATTACGACACCAGCGACCGCCTCTACTTCGAGCCGCTCACCTTTGAAGATGTCTGGGCAATCTACCAGCACGAGACCTCGAAGGGCGCCGACGTCGGCGTGATCGTGCAGTTCGGCGGGCAGACGCCGCTGAATCTCGCGCTTCCGCTGAAGGAAGCCGGCGTCAAGATCATCGGGACGTCACCGGAATCGATTGATCTCGCTGAAGATCGCAAGCAATTCAACAAACTGCTCGAAGACCTGCAGATTCCGCAGGCCCCCGGCGTTATGGCGACCTCCATCGAAGAGGCCGTTGAGGGCGCAAACCGAATCGGCTACCCGGTGCTAGTGCGGCCGTCGTACGTACTCGGCGGGCGCGCCATGGTGATCGCATACGACGATCAATCGATCGTCCGCTACATGAAAGACGCCGTGGAATACTCGCACGACCGTCCCGTGCTGATTGATCACTTTCTGGAAGACGCGATCGAGGTCGACGTCGACGCGCTCTCCGACGGCGAGGACGTCGTCATCGGCGGCATCATGCAGCACATCGAGGAGGCCGGGATTCACTCCGGCGATTCTTCGTGCGTGCTGCCCGCGGTCGATATCCCGCAGTCCCAGCTCGAGCGCATGCGCGAGTACACCTTCAAGCTGGCCAAGGCGCTGAAAGTGGTCGGTCTGATGAATATCCAGTTCGCCATCCCGCGCCGCAACGGCAACTCGGGCAACGGATCGGAAGGCGGCAAGGTCTACGTTCTCGAAGTGAACCCACGCGCCTCGCGCACCGTGCCCTACGTCTCGAAGGCGACAGGTATCCCGTTGGCGAAGATTGCGGCTCGCCTCATGACCGGCCGCAAGCTGCGTGAGTTCCTTCCCGAGTTCATCGAGCGCCGCGCCGATCTCGACACGGGAAATTACTACTACGTAAAGTCCCCGGTCTTTCCGTGGAGCAAGTTCCCCGGAGTCGATACAGTGCTTGGCCCCGAAATGAAGTCCACCGGCGAAGTCATGGGAGTCGCTGACAACTTCGGAGAGGCATTCGCCAAGGCTCAACTCGCCGCCGGACAAAAACTGCCGACCGAGGGAGCTGTGTTCATCAGCGTGACCGATCACGACAAGCTCCACGTGGCCCCGGTCGCCCGCAAGTTCGTCGACATGGGATTCAAGCTGGTGGCCACCGCCGGCACAGCCGATGTGATCGAGGCTGCCGGCATGAATGTCGAACGCGTTTACAAAGTCAAAGAAGGACGGCCCAACGTGGTCGACTTTATCAAAGGCCAGCGTATTCAGTTGGTGGTCAATACCCCAACCGGCCAGGAGCCGTGGTTCGACGAAAAAGCGAT
The DNA here is from genome assembly GCA_963836945.1 of uncultured Acidobacteriota bacterium. GTDB lineage: Bacteria > Acidobacteriota > Terriglobia > Terriglobales > Acidobacteriaceae > Sulfotelmatobacter. The sequence continues at coordinate 1,037,519 of CAWILL010000003.1, read as the reverse complement.
CCGCCGCGCGGCGGTTACGGCGCGGATTCCTACAATCACGACGCTGGCTGCGGCACGCGCGGCTGCTGAAGGGATCGCGGCGTTGCAACGGGGAGAAGTTAACGTGCATGCTCTGCAGCAATTGCATGCAGAGCGCGGCGCCCGGGATTCGCGCTTAGCCTGATCAGAGCTGGCCAAAACAATTTCCTTTCCGTGCTGTCCGTGGTAGCATTCCGACCTGCATGCGGGCCCTGCTGTGATATCGCTTGGGGGGAGATCACTTGGCGCACGCCACCGTCTCAGCTCCGCTTGGAGCGCGACCGGGAACCGGCACAGCAAAGCGGGCGGCAACAATTCTGGCTTGGTTCGGTATCCTGGCGCTGGCAGTCTTATTCATCTACAAATACGTTCTATTTTACTATCTGCACTATGATGCGGCCTCGTTCGATCCCTACTGGCCGCGCCGGGCATGGCTCTTCCTGCACATTAACGGAGGCTCACTGGCCTTGCTGATGGGCCCTTGGCAGTTCTGGACCGGGCTGCGCCAGCGGAATCTTGCCGTCCATCGCTGGACGGGTCGGCTCTACGTTCTGGGAGTAACACTCGGTATCGTCGGCGCAATCGGCCTCTCGGGGACGAGTACATTTGGTTGGGGCTTCGTTACCGGGATTCGAGGATTGGCATTAGCGTGGTTCGTGACAACGGGCATGGCCTATTACACAATCCGGAAGGGGTTGGTCTCTCTCCACAAAGAGTGGATGATCCGCTCTTACGTCACGACCTTTGCCTTCGTCACGTTCCGGTTCCTGCAGGATTACTCCCCGATGTCTCGCCTCCGTCCCGAGAGCGATCGCGACATCACCATCGCGTGGGCCTGCTGGGTTGTACCTTTGGCGATCACGGAAATGGTGTTCCACGTGAGGCGCCTCAGAATGTCACTAGCCAGCCAAGCGCGGTAGGAAACTGGTAAGCTAACATCGTCATGCTACTTGAAGGTATTTTCCCGCCCATCACCACGCCCTTCTATTCTGACGGCAACGTCTACTACAAAAAGCTCGAGTCCAACGTCGAGCGCTACTCGCGCACGCCAGTGGCGGGCATAGTGGTGCTCGGATCGACGGGTGAGGCGATTATGCTTTCCGATCAGGAGCGGCGCGATGTGTTGAAAGTCGGTCGCGACGCTGCCGCGCCAAACAAGGTGCTGCTCGCCGGGACGGGGATCGAGTCCGCCATAGAAACTCTGCGCCTGACCGAATATGCCGCCGAACTCGGGTATGACGTCGCTATGGTGCGCACGCCGCACTACTACAAGAAGCAGATGGCTTCGGCAAATATGCTTGCCTTCTACCGCACGGTGGCCGACCACTCGCCCATCCCGGTGATCGTCTACAACTTTCCCCAAGCGACCGGCTACGACATCCCATCCGAAGTCATGATCGAACTCGCGGAGCATCCCAATCTCATTGGGATGAAGGAATCCAGCGGGGACGTCGAGAAGGTCCGGAAGATGGTGGAGGGAACGAGTCACGTTAAGCGCAGCGCGACCGTGACGGAGATGTTCGAAGCTGTCACTCCGCGGATGATGGCTACTGCGACTCCCGCAGAATCTGGCAATGGCAGCGAGTTGGTGCAGGTGGGAGGTCTGTCGGGATCAAAAGGGACTAAGCCATCTTCATCCGCGGTAACGCTAGTCGGAAAGATGAAGACGCGCCAGAAGGAAGTGGGATTCCAGGTGCTGGTCGGGGCTGCGCATAAACTGCATACGTCGCTCGATGCGGGCGCAGTCGGAGCCATCCTCGCCTTCGCATGCCCGGCGCCTACCGCCTGCTACGAGATCTACGCCGCGTGGAAAGAGGGCGACGCAGAACTGGCGCGCCTCAAGCAGGAACGAATCGCGAAGGCCGCGCAGCGAGTCGGCGATCTCGGTGTTCCCGGATTCAAGTACGGCATGGACTTCAACGGATACTACGGCGGCCCCGCGAGGCTGCCGTTCCTGCCACTGACGGCCAATCTGAAATCCGAGATCGAGCAACTGCTGACCGACATTCGAAACTAGGATTGCCCGTGAAGAAGGCTGCGCCTCGACCTAACAAGCATCCACCCGTTTCCGACCAGATGAAAGCCTGGTCCGCGGCGCTCGCTGTCGAGGTTGCTGACTGGCCGCGTGCCACGGCGCGTTCGTTTTTCGGCTTCAACGCCCTCTACCGCGGCGACAATATCTTTGGGATGCTTCCCCGCACTTGCAGCTTCGGAAATGGAAATATGCTCGCGTTCCGCATCGACGGTGTGACGGAGCGAATCAAGGCGCGGCTAGAGAAAGATCCCCGCATCGGCTCCATTGACAAGAACAGTACCCGCTGGTTCACGTTCGAACTCTCATCCGACACCGACCTGCACGCGGCGCTCGACTGGCTCGGCGCTGCCTACCAGGCAGCGAGTAAGCGCCCGAAATCAAAGTAGTTAACGACGGGTTGTGATTAGGATCACACGGGCGTATACTTTCTTCGAACGAACGTTCGAATGATCTGTTGAGAGGCTTATGGGGAGTCCTTCCACAGCAAGACGAATTTCCGCGCGCCATCATCGCTCTGCGACCCCGGCTCCGGAAACCCGCTATGACCGGCGCCTCGCCGAGATTCTTAACTACGCCACCGAAGTCTTCTGCAAGAAGGGATACGAAGGCGCCTCGATGCGGGACCTATCGCGCGAGAGCGGGATGTCCCTCGCGGGTCTGTATTACTACTTCGAATCCAAAGAGCGCCTGCTGTATCTCATTCAGAAACACACCTTCGCAACGATTGTCCGGCGGCTGAAAGCTCGGCTTGAAGGCGTGTCTGATCCCGAACAACGGATTCGCATTTTTATCCTCAATCACCTCGAATACTTTCTGGCCAACCAGGCAGCCATGAAGGTCCTCTCACACGAGGACGAAGTATTGAAGAACGGTTTCGGCACGGAAGTGGCGGCGATCAAGCGCGAGTACTACCGGATTTGTGTGGGCCTGCTCGACGAGTTGAAGCGCGAACGCGGGCTCCAGTTCTCCACGCGCCTCGCGGTGCTTAGCCTGTTCGGCATGATGAACTGGATCTACACCTGGCACAAGCCGCGCGTGGACGCCGATGCCGACTCGATCGCGGGAGAGATGGGTGACATTTTTCTACGCGGCGTGACGGCGAGCGGAAAGAAGCGCGGGTGACCGACGTGGACAGCGACAGCAGATTCCTCACTTCGCTCGGAATGACAATGGATTTGAATATTTGAAGAAACCGAAGGAGACGTAGACATGGCGACGACAATGCAGCCTGCAAGCGGCGAGACCACCAAGCAGCTAGTCAACTATCGCAATGAGGGCGGAGTTGCGGTGATCGAGATGTGCGACCCTCCCGCCAACACTTATACCTATGAGATGAATCGTCAACTGGATGATGCGATCCTCAAGGCGCGCATGGAGAATGACGTCCACGTAATTGTCCTGACGGGTGCCGGCGATAAGTTCTTCTCCGCGGGTGCAAATATCAAAATGCTCTCCAGCGTCGATCCGACATTCAAGTATTACTTCTGCCTGCACGCGAACGAAATGCTGTTGCGGTTGGAGCACACACCGAAGCTCGTGATTGCGGCGATCAATGGTCACTGCGTTGGTGGAGGTTTGGAAATCGCTATGGCCGCCGACATTCGTATCGCCCGCAAAGATGCGGGGAAGATTGGGCTGCCCGAAGTGAATCTCGGGGTTCTGCCCGGAACGGGCGGCACGCAAAGACTCTCGCGAATGGTCGGGAAGAGCAAAGCAATTGAGTTGATGGTGACGGGCAACACGTTCTCGTTCGAAGAGGCGCAAGAACTCGGCATTGTGAATGACATCTTCGAACGCGAGGGCTTCATGGAAAACATCATGGAGTACGCCCGTCAGTTCTGCCCGCCGAACAAGGCCTCGAAGGCGGTCGGACGCATCAAGCGCGCCGTGCAGACGGGCTGGGAGATTCCGATGGAGTCCGCGCTGGCCGTCGAACGCGAGAATCAGCAGTTGCTCTTTCAGAGCGAAGACGCGAAAGAAGGTCTCGCGGCGTATGTAGAAAAGCGCCCGGCGACCTTCAAGGCAAAATAGCAGGGTGTTATGTGGGGACGGCCGCCTCGGCCGTCCGCCGGGCGAAGCCCGGCTTCTCGGGAGACAGGGAATGCCTGCAGCGACAAGAGTAAGCGTAAAACACGGCAAGCTGCTGATCGACGGCCAGTGGGTCGACGGCCCAAGGAAGTTTAACAGCATCAATCCGGCGACGGAAGAGGTGTTAACCGAAATCACCGAAGCGTCGCCGTCGGATGTTGACCGCGCCGTCGAAGCGGCGCGCCGTGCCTTTGAAGATCGTAACGGGCCGTGGCGCAAGCTCTCCGCCAGCGAGCGCGGACGCCTCATCTGGAAACTTGCCGACCTGGTCGAGAAGAATATCGACGAACTTGCCGAACTGGAAACCCTCGACAACGGCAAGCCGATCTTCGAATCCCGCTACGTCGATATGCCGATGGCTATCGACGTCCTCCGCTACTACGCGGGGCTCGCGACCAAAATCCACGGGGAGACCGTCAACACTTTCGAGACGGCGTTCACGTACACGCTTCGCGAGCCCGTTGGCGTAGTCGGATTGATCGTTCCCTGGAATTTCCCGTTGCTCTTGGCGTCATGGAAAGTGGGGCCCGCTCTGGCGTGCGGGAACACGCTGGTGCTGAAGCCCGCCGAACAGACTCCGCTGACAACGCTGAAGCTCGGAGAACTGGTGATTGAAGCCGGTTTCCCGGCAGGAGTGATCAACATCCTGACCGGCGGGCCGGAGACGGGCAAGGCCATCGTCGCACATCCGGGGATCGACAAGATCGCGTTCACGGGATCGACCGCCGTCGGCAAAGAGATCATGCGCGGCGCGGCTGACACCCTGAAGCGCGTGACGCTGGAGCTTGGCGGCAAGTCGCCCAACATCGTGTTCGCCGATGCCGACATCGATGGCGCTGTAAAGGGTGCGATCAACGGCATCTTTTACGGCAAGGGTGAAGTATGCAACGCTGGATCGCGTCTCTTCCTCGAAAACAAGTTGAAAGACGAGTTCACCGAGAAACTGGTGGCCCGTGCCTCGAAGATGCGGCCTGCGGACCCACTCGATCCCAAGACTCGCCTCGGTGCGATCGTCAGCCAGGAACAAATGAAAACCGTTCTTGGTTTCATCGAGTCGGGAAAGAGTGAGGGCGCGAGGTTGGTTTCGGGCGGAAATCGCGCATCAGTCAATGGAAGCAAAGGCTTCTTTATTGAGCCCACGATCTTCGGCGACGTGAAGAACGACATGAAGATCGCGCAGGAAGAGATCTTTGGGCCGGTCTTGTCGGTACTGACCTTTGACGACATCGATGAGGTCATCGAGCGCGCCAATAACAATCCATACGGCCTGGCCGCCGCCGTCTGGACGCGTGACGTCAAGAAAGCTCACATGGTCTCGCGGCGCTTGAAAGCGGGCACCGTGTGGATCAACACGTATGGTCTGATGGACGCGGCGTTGCCCTTCGGCGGTTACAAGAGTTCCGGCTTCGGCCGTGAACTGGGAGCGCACGCGATCGAGCATTACACCGAGCTGAAAACAGTTTGGTTGAATATGGGATGAAGATCATCACCACAGAGGTCACAGAGGAGCACGGAGCGGTTTCCTCAGTGGTCCTCTGTGACCTCTGTGGTGAGAGAGGTTGGCTATGCCGGGCAAAGTAGCAAAAATCGGGACCTTCAGTGACTGGATCGGCCTGTTCAACGACTGGCGGAAAGAGATCGGTGTCAACACCGATGACATCGAAGCCTTCCACTTCGATACTCTCTACGGCGCAATCGACACGGAAGACATAGAATTCGGCCATTACAAGGGCAAGCGCAAATGGGAGAACCTGCGCCAGATGCCGACGCAGCAGATGCGCGACGCCCTGATGAACATGATCGTCTACCAGGGAGACACCGAGTTCGCCAGCGTCGAACAACAACGCAATCTGCTCGAGAACGCCCCGACCGACTGGGACCGACGCGCCATCACGCGCGTCATGATCGAAGAGATGCGCCATGGCTGGCAGATGTGCGCGCTGCTGGTCGATCACTTCGGGTACTCGGGCAAGGTCGAAGCACAAAAGATGCTGGAGCGGCGCGCCTTCGAAAATAAACGCCTGCTAGGCGCATTTAACGTCGACGTCGATAACTGGATGGATTTTTTCACCTACACCGACTTCGTCGATCGTGACGGAAAATTTCAGCTACAGATGCTGAAGTACTCCGCGTTCGCTCCGCTGGGACGATCCATGTCGTACATGCTTCGTGAAGAGGCGTTCCACATGGGCACGGGTAACGACGGATTGCGGCGGATCGTCGAAGCTGGCGTCATTCCGGCGTGGCTCATCCAGAAGTATCTGAACAAATGGATTTCGAGTTCGTACGACCTGTTCGGAACCGATCACTCTTCGTCGGCACACTGGGCCTACGTCTGGGGCATCAAGGGCCGCTACGACGAACCGAAGAACGATAAGGCCGTCGATCTGGACGATCTCAACGACTACAACCGGAACCTCTACCGGGACGAAGTGGCCGGATTGATCGAGCGCTTCAACAATTCTCTGAAGGCGGGAGAGCCGAAGTTGTATGCGCCGGATATCAAGTTCAACCGGTTCATCGGTCGATGGGCCAATCAGAAGTTCCATGCGAAGACCGGTGAACCGCTGGACGATCGTGTGTACGACGAACATCTGAAGGAATACATGCCCACGGCGGCCGACAAGAAGCTGCTCCTAGATATTCTCGAAACCGAAAAGAAGTGGATTGCGGAGAAGACAGGCGCTCGTGATCCGCTGGCGAGTATCGGAGAAGTCCGCAAGTCTGCCATTAATTTGTGAAGAACTCGCCACAGAGGACACAGAGGAACACAGAGTGATGGGCGCGGCATCTACGATTTCGGGACTTGGGCGGCTTACCACGAGCATTGCAGGCTCGGTCGCGCGCATCGAACTGCGCCATCCTCCGCTGAATATTATTGATGTCCCCATGATGGAGGAGCTCGCACAAGTTCTCTCGCAGATCGAGTCCCGGTCCGACATCTCGGTCATCGTTTTCGGCGGAGAAGGAAAGGCATTCTCCGCAGGCGTGGACGTTGCGGCGCACACTCCCGACAAGGTCGAAGATATGCTCGCCAAATTCCACGGGGTAATCCGTGCTCTGGTGGCTACGAAGAGAGTCACGATTGCCGCGGTTCACGGACACTGCTTGGGAGGAGGCGCTGAGCTAGCCATGATCTGCGATATTGTCTACACGACGGAAGACGCCCAGTGGGGATTCCCGGAAATCAAACTAGGCTGCTATCCGCCGGTGGCCTGTGCGGCCCTTGCGGCGCTGGTCGGACAGAAGCGATCCGCGGAGTTGATCCTGACCGGCCGCACGATCAGTGGAAGGGAAGCGGCTCAGATCGGACTGGCGACTGATGCTGTCGGTGATCCCGAAGCCGCTGTCCAGGAACTCGTCAGTAATCTTCTCCAACTCAGCCCGGCTGCACTCAGCATCACAAAGAAGGCTCTTTACGCCTGGGATTCGATTCACTTTGACAAGGGACTGGCTCGCGCCGAGAAAACTTACTTTGAGGACTTGATGAAGACCTCCGATCCGCACGAGGGCATCCGTGCCTTCATGGAGAAGCGTCCGCCGAAGTGGACTGGCCGATAGCGGTATCGATATGGATTACGAGATCACAGCCGCAGAAGTGAAAGGCAAACTCGACGCCGGCGAGAGCTTCACGCTGCTCGATGTGCGCGAACCGTGGGAGTTTGAAACCGCAAAGATCTCAAGCGCCAAACTCATGCCGATGGGCGAAGTACCATCGCGGGCACACCAGGAACTGGATCCCGAGGACCACATCGTGGTCGTCTGCCATCACGGCGTTCGATCGATGAACGTGACGGTATGGCTGCGGCAGCAGGGATTTGAGAAGGCGCAATCCATGCGTGGCGGCATCGATGCCTGGTCGCGAAGGGTGGATGGGAAAGTGCCAGTGTACTGAGAGCTCCGAGCGATGAGCTGCGAGCCAAATCCAAGCACTCGTAGCTCGTGGCTCAAAGCTCATAGCTTCTTTTATGAAAAAAGAACTCATCGAACTCCGCATCAACGGCCGCGCTCACGAAGTCGCGATCGAGTCGAGCGCGTTGCTGCTCGACGTGCTGCGGCAGCATCTGCAACTTACGGGATCGAAGCGCGGCTGCGATGATTCGTCCTGTGGAGCTTGCACCGTGCTGGTCGATGGCGTCGCGATGATGTCGTGCACCCTGCTCGCAGCCAGTTGCGAAGGGCAGGAGATCACCACGATCGAAGGCGTCAGCGCGCACGGCAGTCTGGCGGCGATTCAGAAAGCCTACGGCGACTGGGGCGGCGCGCAATGCGGCTACTGCACGCCCGGATTCATCATGACAGTGAAATCGCTGCTCGCGGAAACTCCTGATCCATCTGAGTCGGATATTCGCGACGCGTTGAGCAGCAATCTGTGCCGCTGCACGGGATACAACCAGATGTATGAAGCAATCCGCTCGGCGATCGCGGCAGAGCGCTCCGCAGTAACGAATAGCGAGCAGCGAAAGTGACTCAGCAAACGACTAAGGAAGAACGACCAACGACTGATTTCTCCATCATCGGCAAGCCCACGGCCATGGTCGACGCCGCCGAGAAGACGACCGGCGCGGGTAAGTACACCGACGACCTCAGTGTCCCGGGCATGCTCGTCGGCAAGATTCTGCATTCGCCGTATCCGCACGCGCGGATCAAGCGCATCGACACCAGCCGCGCCGAGCAACTCGAAGGGGTTGTCGCGGTCGTCGTCGGGAAGGACGCACCGAATCCCTACGGCATTCTCCCCGTCGGACACGACGAGCATGCCCTCGCACTCGACAAGGTGCGCTACGTCGGCGACAACGTGGCCTGCGTCGTTGCTATTTCCGAAGCCGTTGCCGAGCAGGCTCTGGAGTTGATCGATGTTGATTACGAAGTTCTCCCCGCCTATTTCGATCCCGAAGAATCGATGAAGGCCGCTTCGGATCTGATTCACGACAACAAGCCCAACAATCTCGAGAAGGATTATCACCACATCTTCGGTGATCCGGATGCAGGCTTTGCTGACGCAGACCAGGTGGCGGAGGCGCGCTTCATCGCCAACGAAGTGACTCACGCAGCCATGGAGCCACACTCTACGCTTGCGGCTTTCGAAATCGATCCGCATACGGGGAAGCCCGGACGCCTGACGGAATGGTCATCGACGCAGGTGCCATATTACCTGCAGCACAAATTGTCGCTCGTGCTCGAGATGCCCATGGCGCAGATTCGCGTGATCAAGCCGCTCGTCGGAGGCGGATTCGGCGGGAAGAGCGAAGTCATTCCCCTCGAGATCATCGCAGCAGTCGCAGCACGCAAAGCGCAAGCGCCAGTGAAGATTACCTACACACGCGAGGAAGTCTTCGGGGCACATCGCGGACGCCCGCGCACGATCATCGATTTGAAAACCGGCGTGAAGAACGACGGCCGCATCACCGCCGTGAAGGCCCGCGTGGTGCAAGACGGCGGCGCCTACTGCTCCTACGGAGTGGTCACGATTCTGTACTCCGGCGCGCTACTCGGCGCACTTTACGACATCCCCAATATTCAGTACGACGGATACCGTGTGCTCACCAATAAGCCCGCGTGCGGTGCCATGCGCGGACATGGAACAGTAAACGTACGCTTTGCATTCGAATCGCAACTCGACGAACTCGCTGCGAAGGTCGGAATGGATCCGGCTGAAATCCGCCGCCGAAATCTGCTGCAGCCGCCTTGCATTACGGTCAACGGTCTGCGGGTCCAGAGCTACGGTTTGCCGGAGTGCATTGAGAAGACCGTCGAGCGCTCCCGCTGGGACGAGCGCAAAGGCAAACTCCCCAGAGGCCTCGGCCTCGGAATCGCCTGCAGTCACTACGTTAGCGGTGCCGCCAACTCGATCATTCGCTCTGACATGCCGCACTCGACCGTAAATATCAAGATCGATCGCGACGGCGGCGTGGTTGTCTACACAGGAGCATCAGAAATCGGCCAAGGATCAGACACGATGACGGCGCAGATTGCAGCCGAAGTCCTCGGATGCTCGTTGTCACGCGTGCGCGTGATAGCCGCCGACACCGATCTGACTCCGATCGACATCGGCTCGTACTCCAGTCGTGTGACCTTCATGGCCGGAAATGCCACGCTGCGCGCCGCGAACGAAGTGAAAAAGCTGATCGCAGCCGCCGCCGCCAAGAAGATGAATTGCCAGCCGGACGACCTTGTGTTCCGTGATGATGTTGTTGGGAAGAGAGAGGGTCATGTGGGGACGGCCGCCATCGGCCGTCCGGCCGAGCAAAGCTCGGCGGCCACAGTGTCAGGCCGAGTCGAAGGCCAGATCCTGCGCGGGTCTCTCCAGCAGAAGCGCAAAGACGAAGGCCCGAAAGATCAGATGACATTCGAAGAGGCGGTAGTCGCGGCCATTGATTTTCATGGCGCGCTCACCGGTACCGGTTCTTACGCGCCTCCGCCAGAAGCTCGGGGCGGCAAGCACAAAGGCGCTGGCGTGGGACCATCGCCCGCGTATTCCTATTCCGCCCAGGTCGCCGAAGTCAGCGTTGACGAAGAGACTGGCGAAGTGACGGTGCACAAAGTGTGGGCGGCTCACGATTGCGGCCGTGCCCTCAATCCGGTTTCAGTCGAAGGACAAATTATCGGCTCTGTGTGGATGGGCATGGGACAGGCCCTCACCGAGGAGATGGTCTGGAAAGATGGAATGCTGATGAATCCCGGGCTGCTCGAATATCGCAGCCCGTCGTCGGTCGAGTCGCCGGAAGTCGAGCCCATCATCGTCGAGAGCATCGATCCCGAAGGCCCCTTCGGCGCCAAGGAGTGCAGTGAGGGATCGCTCGCCGCGACTATCCCGGCCATTGCGAACGCCATTTACGACGCCGTCGGAATCCGCTTGCACGAATCGCCGTTTACGCCGGAGAGAGTCTTGGCTGCATTGCGTGCCAAGAATAAGGCGAAAGCCATGAACCTCACTGAGGGTGTCGATCCAACCTCGCCAACTCGCTTCCGCGAACACGGTGGATCGCTCTGGTTCAAAGGCAAAGGACCGGATCGTCATCCGCTGGATCCCTCCCGCCACGAGCCCGCCGGAGGTGCGGATTGAGTTTGCCGCAATTCAAATTGCTCCGGCCTCGATCCGTAGCGGAAGCCATCGAACATCTCGTGGAGCATGCTGGCAGCGTGCGCGTCCTCGCGGGGGGCACCGACATAATCCCCTCCATGCGGCAGAAGCTCTTCGAGCCCGAATATGTGATCGACCTGCGGGCAATCGGTGAAATTCGCGGAATCAAGCCGCAAACTGACGGCAGCGTGGAAATCGGCGCACTCACGACGATCCGTACGATCGAGCGCTCCGACTTTCTACGCGAGCACTATCCCGTGTTAAGCGAAGCTGCCGGTACCGTGGCGTCTCCCGTGCTTCGCAACATGGGGACGATTGGCGGCAATATCTGCCTCGACACGCGCTGTCTCTGGTACAACCAGTCGCTGACCTGGCGCAAGGGCTGTGGATTCTGCATCAAGAAAGACGGCGATCTTTGCCACGTGGCCCCCGGCGGGACCAAGTGCTGGGCGGCGTTTTCGAGCGATACTCCTCCGGCCCTGCTCTGTCTGAAAGCAGAGATAGAAATCGCTCGTCCCAACGGTACCCGCCGTGTCGCTCTCGCTGACTTCTACACCGGTTTGGGCGACAATTACCGCAACTTGCAAACCAACGAACTCGTCACGCGCGTATTCCTGCCGGCGAGCGCGAAAGATTACCGCGGCGTGTACCGCAAGCTACGCGTGCGCGGATCGATTGACTACCCTCTCGCCGGCGTAGCTGTGGTGTTGAAGCGCTCGAACGGGCACGTCTCCGACGCGCGCATCGGGATCACTGCCGTGAACCCCGCGCCGCTACTGGTGAGTGGCGCAGCAGAATTGCTTGCGGGAAAGGCAGTCGATGAAACCCTTGCCGAAGCCGCTGGCGATTTGGCCGCCAAAATTAGCAAACCTTTGACAACTTCCGCCCTCACTCCGGAGTATCGTCGCGAGATGATTCGTGTATTCACCAAAAGGGCTGTGCTGGCCGCAGCCCAAGTGAATGGCAATTAACGCGAAAGGAGCAGAGTTGCATGCCCGTTTATCACGTTGCCCAGGTCAACATTGGTCAAGTGCGAGCTCCGATTGAAGACGCCCTGATGGCCGGATTCGTCGCCCGCCTCGACGAGATCAACGCGCTCGCCGATCGCAGCCCCGGATTCGTCTGGCGGCTGCAAACACCCGTGGGCAATGCAACCTATTTCCGACCCTACCCTGAAGACGACCGAATTCTGATCAATATGTCCGTGTGGGAGAGCATTGCCACGTTGCGCCATTACGTTTATAAGACGGCTCACGCGGAACTGCTCCGGCAGAGGGAAGCATGGTTCGAGAAGTTTGCGGGCGTGTACATGGCCCTGTGGTGGGTGCCGGCGGGACATCGTCCGGGCATGGACGAGGCGACCAAGCGCATTGAGTATCTTGAAAAGCACGGGCCCACGCAGTTTGCGTTCACCTTCAAAACGACTTTCGAGCCGGACGAGCAATTTCAACAGGGAATCGATTGGTCATCGTTCGTGCCGTGCCCGGCAGCGTAGCCTGCGTACTGATAGAATGCCCCGCTGAGGCAAATCCCCACTTCTGTTGCCCAAAACGCGGAAGAAGTGCGACGGCCGCCAATCACGAATGATCACCGACTGCCATATCCACATCCAGCCAATGGAGATGTTCAAGCCCCACGCTCTGGAACTCATGAAGCATAGGCGCCCGAACTTCGATCAGATCGTCGAGTTCTGCCGTTCTCCGAAAGCGTTCCTTAAGTTCCTGGATGCAAGTGGCATCGATCGCGCCATGCTGATCAACTACGTGGCGCCGGAAGTCATCGGCTTCACCAGCGGCGTGAATCAATTTGTTGCGGATTACGTCAAGGAAGATCCCAGTCGGCTGTTATCGTGCGGCAGCCTGCATCCGCGCCACACCACGAACGTCCTGGCCGATGTCGAGCAGATACTGCGGCTGGGCCTGCAGATGATCAAGATTCATCCGCCGCACCAATTGTTGTTTCCGAATGATTACCTGAGCGGGGCGAAGGAATTGGAGATTATCTACCGGGCCGCGGAGGCGAATGGCGTGCCGGTGATGTTCCACACTGGCACTTCGATATTTCCTGGAGCGCGCAACAAGTACGGCGATCCGATCTACGTCGACGACGTCGCCGTCGATTTCCCCAAGCTCAAGATCTTGCTCGCTCACGGCGGCCGTCCGCTCTGGATGCAGACCGCGTTCTTCCTGGTCCGTCGTCATCCCAACGTTCACCTCGATATCAGCGGCATTCCTCCAAAGACCCTGCTGAAGTACTTCCCGCGCCTGGAAGAGATCGCGCACAAAACTCTGTTCGGCACGGACTGGCCCGGGCCCGGCGTTCCTGATATCAAGAAGAATCTCGATGAATTCCGCGCGCTGCCCCTGACGCAGTCGGTGCAGGAGCAGATCCTGAGCAAGACCGCTTTGACGCTCTGGCCCGCGTGAGCCGCCCTTACACAGATACGCCAGCGCCCATCCCGCGGGCTCTTTGAATTGCGATCACCTATTTTCCGGCTTTCGCCGCGGCAGCCTTCGTTCCCATCAACTCATCGGCGAGCGGAGCGGCTCCATAGATCTTACGCAGCGCTTCCTGAATACCGCGAGAGTCCACGGAAACCGCGCGTCCTTGCGTATCGCTGTAAGCGAAGTTCCAGGGCAGCGACTCGATATTACCGTCGAAGATGATCCCAACGACCTCGCCATTTTTGTTGACGGTCGGGGAACCGGAGTTGCCTCCGATGATGTCCGCTGTCGAGACAAAGTTAAACGGCGTCTTGAGATCCAGCTTATCCTTCAACTTGATCCAACTCTCTGGCAAGTTATACGGTGACTGGCTGCCGTGTTCTGCGGCATGTTGGTAGGCGCCGCCCATCGTCGTGTCAAACGGGATGGCTTTTCCGTTCTCCTGATATCCCTTCACCACTCCATAGCTCAAGCGAAGGGTAAAGGTTGCGTCTGGAGGCTGTGTGAAACCGCTCTGCGCAAATCGAGCCTTGGCGATGGCACCACCGTCTCGGCGAACCACCGAGTCCACTTTGTCCTCGAACTCGCGCCGTGCCGAGCGGGCATCCGGATCGATGGATCGCATCAGCACGATGAGCGGATCCGTGCTCGAGTCAATGGCCGCCTTTCCGCCTTCATACAACTGCTTGCGGACGGCCACATCATCCAGCTTGGTGTTGGCAATCAGGTCTTTCGCCACGTCGGCAGGTAATTTCCCCTGCAGCACCTTCTGCACTTCTGGATTGTCTTTTCCCAGCGATTCATGCATCTCGCTGAGCCCGTCGGTCAGGAGCGCGGTCTCGAGATTTTTGTAAATCGGCTCCGTGGAGAAAAGCTGCTGCTCGAGCGATGGCAGGGCAGAATCGCGGAACTCGCGCATCCGGTCGGGATTCGCCTTGGGTTTTTCATCCGCCGCACGAACCAGCGTTCGGGCGAACTGTGCCAAGTGCGAAGGGAAGGCACGCATCCGCTCCAGATAGCTCAGGTTCGGAAAGATCTTCTGCTGAGTCTTGATGGCTTGTGCAATCTCCTCCCACGGATCGGTTGCATTGGCATCCTTGGAAGCCACCTTGAAGGCCGCACGCAAATACACTTCCTGGTTGGTTTTTTCCTTCATGATCTCTTTATCGAGCAGCCCGGATTGGTATCCGGTAATCGCCTTCTGCGAGTTCTGCAGCCCGAAAAGATCTTCTTTCGCAATCCGGGCGTTTTCTTCCGACTGTTTGCTGAACTCCTGCAGTAGAGCAATGCGCCGCGCGTACACTTTCAGAGCGATCGGATACTGAACGTCGCGCAAAAACTCAAGCTGCGCCATGGTCAGCAATCGCCCGGTGTTGCCCGGGTGTCCAGAGACAAAGATCAGGTCGCCGTCTTTCACGCCGGTGGGCGACCACTTCAAATAGTTGTCCAGGTGTGCCGGCTTGTCGTTCTCGTAGACGCGGAAGAAAGTGATGTCCAGATCGTACCGGGGATAGGTGAAGTTATCGGGATCCCCGCCGAAAAACGCGATGTCAAATTCCGGCGCGAACACCAGACGGACGTCTGTGTACTTCTTGTATTTGTAGAGGTTATAGACCTGCCCAGAGTAGAAGGTCACCACGTCGCAGCGAAGCCCGGTGCTGGTGGTGCAGTCTTTCTCGACCTGTGACATGGCCCCGCGTTGGGCCGCTCCAATCTCAGCAGTCGACATCTCGGGCTTTATTCCCGCGTTGATTTTTTCCGTGACGTCCTCGATGCCGACCAGTTGGTTCAGTTCGAGATTCGGACACTTCACTTCCTCCGCCTGCGTTTTGGCATAGAACCCGGTTTTGATGTAGTCGCGCCCCTCAGTCGAAAGCTGCTGTACACAACCCGCGCCCACGTGATGATTGGTAAACGTCAAGCCGTCGGGAGAGACGAACGATCCCGAGCCGCCGTTATTGAAGCGCACCGACGACAGCCGAACATGATCCAGCCACTGCTGCGTAACATCAAAAGCGTATTTGGCTCTGATCTTGTCTTTGGGAGCCTCGTTGTAAAGCCACATGCCTTCGTCGGCTGTCGCGATCGTGGAGCACACGAAGGCATAGGCCAGCACAAGCGAGAAGAGACGTTTCATTTAGGATGATTCCTCCATCAGGAGTATGAAGAACACGGGCAGGGCCGCGAAATACTTCGAGCGAACCTTTAACTATACGCCGCGCCAAATGAAGCTGGCAAAAACCGACCTGTTCGATCTTTGAGGTTTCTCCGCGTTCTCTGCGGGTTTTCTCTGCGTTCTCTGCGGCAAAAGCTTTTAAACGCTGAGTTCGCGGAGAAAGGCCGCAGAGATCGCAGAGTAACCCTGCTAACGAGGCAAAGAGCCGCTGCAATCGCGCATCTAATCATTGGATGCAGCCAGGGTCACTAGTGTGAGTGTTACCGAAGGGTGGTTGGAAACTTCAGAACGTTTGAGGTATAAACGAAGGTTGCGTCTCGCGTCCCTCCTCGCGCGGTCCGGCAACGCAAAATCCAGTCAAGCGAGAACCGAATGTCCAGCGTGACTACAACTCATGCTCCCAAAGGGCTCGAGGGAGTCGTTGCCACCAGTTCCAAGATCTGCTACATCGACGGCGATCGCGGCGTGCTCGCCTATCGCGGCATCGACATCCACGAACTGGCCGACCACTCCAATTTCGAGGAGACCTGCTCACTGCTCTGGTTCGGCAAGCTTCCCACCCGCCAGGAATTGCGCGAACTGCACGATCGACTAGCTGAGGAACGCAAGCTGGATGCGTCGATTATTACCCTACTGCGTAATGCGCCCCGCCATGCCTTGCCGATGGATGTGTTGCGCACAGCCGTCTCGGCGCTGTCATTCTACGATCCGCAAGAGAAGAACAACGACCGCAAGGCGAATGTGGACAAGGCCATCCGCCTGACCTCGCAGATTGCGATGATCGTCGCCGCGTATGACCGCATTCGCAAGGGAAAGCCGCTGGTCGATCCCGATCGGTCTCTGTCCCACGCTGCAAATTTCCTGCTGATGTTGAATGGCAAACATCCCTCGCCAACGGCCGAGCGGGCTCTCGACATCGCACTAATTCTTCACGCCGACCACGAGCTCAACGCATCGACCTTTGCCGCGCGTGTAACGGCCGCGACGTTGTCGGATATGCACTCTGCCATTACCTCAGCGATCGGTGCACTGAAAGGCCCTCTGCACGGGGGAGCGAACGAGGCGGTGTTCCACATCCTTGTGGCGATTGACGAATCCGGTGCGGATCCCATTGAGTACGTCAAGGGCATGCTGGCGCAGAAGAAGAAGATTCCCGGCTTCGGACACCGCGTCTATCACACCGAAGATCCGCGGGCCACTCACTTGCGCGTCATGTCCCGCGACTTGGGGAATTCCAGTGGCCAAGCCAAGTGGTTTGAGATCTCGCACAAGATCGAAGAGTTCGTAAAAGCCGACAAGAAGCTGAATGCCAACGTCGACTTTTACTCAGCGTCCACGTACCACACGCTGGGAATCGACGTGGACCTGTTCACGCCGATCTTCGCCGTCTCGCGAATCAGCGGATGGGCCGCCCATGTCATCGAACAACTCGACGACAACCGCCTGATCCGCCCCCGCGCGGAGTACTTGGGCCCGGAATATCCCAGTCACTACGTACCCATCGACCAGCGGTAATCATGTAGAGACAGCCGCCTCGGCTGTCAGGGCGGCGCGAAGCGCGCCCCGCCCGACCCAACTGCATTCAGCGAACTAATCCCGTAGAATAGACGTGGGTTCTGTATGCAGCACGTTTACCTCGACAATAATGCCACCACCCCGGTTCTGCCCGAGGTGTTCGACGCCATGCGCCCCTTTTTCGGGGAGCGCTTCGGCAATGCCTCGTCCATCCATCATCATGGACAAGAAACGCGGGCCGCCGTCGAGGACGCGCGCGAATCCGTCGCCGACTTGCTCGGCTGCAGCCCGCCGGAAATAGTTTTCACCAGCGGCGGTACCGAGAGTGACAACCTCGCCATCGCCGGATGGGTGGCTGCGGGCGATCACGTCATCACGTCGAGCATCGAGCACCACGCCGTGCTGCACGCATGTAAGCATTTGGAGAAGATCGGCTGCGAGGTGACCATCCTTCCGGTGGATGGCCGCGGCCTGATCGATCCCGCGGATGTCCGGCGTGCTCTGCGACCAAACACGAAGCTGATCTCGGTGATGATGGCCAACAACGAAACCGGAGTGCTGCAACCGGTCCAAGAGATTGGAAAGATCGCCTCTGAGGCGAATGTTCTTTTTCATACCGATGCGGTGCAGGCTGCGGCAAAAGTTCCGATCAGAGTACGGCAGATCGGTTGTGACGCGCTCTCCATCTCCGGCCACAAGATTCATGCGCCGCAAGGCGTCGGCGCACTTTATGTGAAGAAGGGAACTCGCATCCAGCCGCTGTTCCACGGAGGACGCCACGAGCGTTCCCGCCGCGCCGGAACGGAAAACGTCCCAGGAATTGTAGGTTTGGGCAAGGCAGCCGAGATAGCAAAGCATTCTCTCGACCGCGGCGCGGGACAGAAGATGGCCGCCATGCGCGATCGCCTGGAGCAGGGAATTCTCGGGCAGGTGCAGGAAGCCGGCGTGAACGGCGAGGGCGCCACACGCGTTCCGAACACGACGAACCTTCACTTCGATCACATCGACGGAGAAGCCGTTGTGATCGCGCTCGACCTGAAAGGGCTGGCAGTCTCCACGGGAGCTGCGTGCTCTTCCGGTGCGATCGAACCGTCACACGTCCTGATCGCTATGGGCCTCCGCGCCGAACAAGCGCGGGCGAGCATCCGTTTCAGTCTGGGCAAGCAGACCACGGAAGCCGACATCGATTTCGCTCTCGAACTGGTGCCGGAGACGATCGCGCGCTTGCGCGCGATCTCGCCGAAGTACAACAAACAAGTCGTTAGCACTTAGCACTTGGCATTTAGCTTAGCTAAGCTAGAGCCTGGCCCGTGTAAGGATTCCGCGGAGCATGGTTTCCGAAGACCCCGGCCAGGCGGCACTTGCCGCGGCGTGCACCGTGGATAAGTGGCAAAATCAGACGGGCTTTAGCCCCTGAGGTACTAGTTGAGTACAGATACGATTGCCGTAGCCATGTCGGGTGGTGTGGACTCCTCCACCGTCGCGGCCATGCTGCGCGCCGAAGGCCACAACGTCATCGGCCTGACGATGCAACTCTGGAACCAGCGCCGCCTCGCTGGCCACGAGGGCATGCCCGAGTCCGTGCAGGGACGCTGCTGCTCGCTTGACGACGTCTACGACGCTCGCCGGGTCGCCCAGCAGATCGGCATCCCGTATTACGTCGTCAATCACGAGGAGCGCTTCGAGCGCGACGTGGTGCGTCCCTTCGTGGAAGAGTACCTTTCCGGTCGCACTCCTATTCCTTGCAGTCTCTGCAATAATCACTTGAAGTTTGATCAGTTATTGATTGTGGCTCAGCAGATTGGCGCCGAGCGCGTCGCGACGGGTCACTACGCCCGTGTGGCCTACGACGACGCTCGAGGACGCTGGTTATTGAAGCGCCCTGCAGACCACAGCAAGGATCAAACCTACTTCTTATTCGGGCTAACTCAGGAGCAGTTAAGCCGCACGCTGTTCCCGCTCGGCGACATGATCAAGCCCGAAGTCCGGGAACTGGCTCGCAAGCACAGTCTCGCGTTGGCTGAGAAGCCAGATTCGCAGGAAATCTGCTTTGTGCCCGGCGGCGACTACAAGCGTTTCATCGACGCCTACCTCGCCGAGCAGGGCGAGAGCCTGCCCGGCACGGCCGGAGACCTCGTGACCACGTCGGGAGAGGTGATTGGCGAGCACACTGGCATCCACAACTTCACCGTGGGCCAGCGCAAGGGACTCGGCGTCGCCACCGGATCGCCACTCTACGTGATCCAGATCAGCGGCGCGAACAAGCAGGTGATCGTGGGCGGCGACGAGAATCTCTACTCGCGCACGCTGCGCGCCAAGCGCGTAAACCTGATCTCAGTGGATGATCTACGCGAGCCGATGCGGGTTTCCGTGAAGATCCGTCACCGCCACGAGCCCGCCGCAGCCGTGATCGAGCGCACCGGCGCAGACGAGATTCTCGCAACCTTCGACGAGCCCCAGCGCGCCATCACCCCTGGCCAGGCAGCGGTCTTCTACGATGGAGACGTGGTAGTCGGCGGCGGCTGGATTACTTAAGAACCGGGTGCCCCATCCTTGTCCCTGCGCTTTTGGCAGGGACAGGGTGGGGATTTTGACTTTCTTTCAACACCGATCACGCCCAAAATCAGAAACCCCGCCCTGTCGCACAAACCGCGACAAGGACGGGGCACCCTCAAGACCGTTTCAGCTTTAGTAGTTGTGCTTCGGATAATGGCTCTTCTTCACGCTTTCCCGGTACATCTTGTTTTGAGCCTTCTTCTGCTTCTTCTGGGCCTTTTTCATGGCTTTCTGTTGCTTCTTCTGGAGTTTGTGCGCGGCAGGGTCTTCGCGGTAAGCAGGGTTGTTCGTCTTGGCGAACACCGCAACGCTAAAGCTTAAGCAGCAGATTGAGAGGCACAGAAGAGCGACGAGCCTTTTCATAAGGGACCCCGGCCAGCGACTATCAATCAATTCTACCTTAAGCCGATTTCCTGCCGTTTGTTACGGATGACTCAGACCGTTGGTTAGCCCGCGCGGAGGCACATCCGGTACGGCAACCGCTGTTTCCTGGGGCGGACCGCAAAGTTGTCAGAAATGGCGTCCCAGTTTCCTTGAGCTTCTTTTCCAGCCTCACGGTGCAGTCGCATTCACTGCACGCCCACGGCTCGGTTCCATTCTCATCGCGGCACTTGCGCCGATCATGCGCATCCTGCACGCGCACCAGATCGAAGTATTCTTCCCAGTACGACCGCTCTTCCTGCAGCGGCGTCGGACAGTAGCAAACCTCGACCCATCGCGCCGTTTGGTCCGGGCAAAGCCGCGCATCGTTCATGTTGCGCAGGTATTCGCCCTCCGCGATGGAACCTTGTCCGAGAGTTTCATTCTCGATAGCCTTCAGCAGATCGCCTTCGCGACCAGGTTTAACGCGGGCCCGCACAAGATAACGCATAAGTCTCCCCGAAACGTGTAGCCCCGGACGCCTAGTCCGGGGTTGCGCGCGGTAGCGCGCAATCAAGACTGCTAGAGCGAAGGCAATGCTGGCGTCAAACCATCCCAAGCCACGTTACATCGCCACCACCCACGGACGAAGGCGTCCGCCCCTACACAAACTAATTCAAGCCTGCCGCTGCCAGCATCCGCTGAAACTGGCTGCGCGTGCGCATGTCGATTGACTGCGCCACCAGCTTTCCTTCGCGGTCGTAAACGAAACTCTTCGGAATCCCTTCTACCACGAAGGCCTCGTTCACCTTGCGTCCCGGATCGAGCAGCACGGGATAACTGATCTTCCGCTCGGTGATGAATGGAGAAACCTTGGCCACCTCTTCGTCCGAAATCGAGAGCACCACGAACCCCTGGTCTTTGTACTTGTCGTAAAGCGCTTGCAAGTCAGGCATCTCCTTGCGGCACGGCGGACACCACGTCGCCCAGAAATTTACCAGCACGACTTTGCCTTTCAACTCTCGCAGATGCCAGGACTTTCCTTGGAGATCCCCAAGCGTGAAGTCAGCCTTCTGCCGCTTGGCATCATCGGCCTCCAGCCGAGCCATTGCCTCCTTGAACTGTGAATTGTCCGACTCCGCCTCCATATGCTCGTACCGCGCGAGCGATGCCAGTTCCATGTACAGTTCATCAGGCTCACCCGGTTTGCCCGCGGGAGGCTGCTCTCGCAGTGCCTGCGCCAAAGTGGTGGTGACCTCCTGCAGTGTGTCGCGTCCAAAGTCTCCTTCGGTGGAGAGATTCGCTAAAGCGCCAGCCAGTCGCAATTTGTTGGGAACCATGGGCAACTGCCGAATCTGCAGGGCCAGATCTTTTGTTGTGCCCGCCCGCACACTGTCGTCGAGTTTTCGCAAGCCGCGGATCTGTTCCACGATCGGCTTCTCCTGATCGCTCCAGACAACCTTCTCTTGAGCGTAGAAAGAGAGGCAGAAAATAAAAATCCCTGCGCAGAGCAGGGTATTCATAGTCCAATGATTTCTCATGAATGATCGACGCACGACAGAGATGAGCGTGAGCCGCGTCCGCCCTAGATAAACATCTCGTCCTGCGGCACCGGCCGCCGTTCCTCACGGGTGCCGCCATTCCTGCGGTTGCGGCCGCCGAAGAGAAACTCCAGCCCCGTCGTGATCCCCTGCACCAGTCCGGAAAGCTGCTTCACCGGGGAGACCACCGTCTTATGCACAATCTCGGAGGTTTGTTCAACACGGTCCAACGTGCGGCTGAGCAACTCATCGGCGCGGATGATCTGCAGCCGGGCGCGATCGATCGCGTCATTGACGGTTGCATCTACACGCTGCACCTCCGACCGCAGAGTCGTGGTGGTCTCGCTCAGGTTCTCCACAATGGTTTCGATTTTGGGGCGCAGCACAGTGATCATGGCCTGCACCTCCACGACGGTCGGCATGACCTTGGTCTTCACGTCGCCGGCCAGCTCTTCCATGCGCTGGCTGCTCTTGCGCATGGCGAGGTACATCGCCAGCAGAACGCCGGCCTGTAGAAGAACGGCAATCCCAGTCAGAGCGACGAACAACGACATTTTGTCCATACGATCCTCCGGCAACCATCGAGCGCGCGCGAAGGAAGCAGCCGGCGCGATAAGAGCTACAGATTCTTGGAGGTTCCAGTATCCGCCGTCGCCTCGTGATACGCCTGGCGTCCAGCTTCGTACGCGGCGCGGAACTGCTCCTTCTGCTGGTTCACTGCTTCGCGGCCACGACCAGCCCACTGCTCAGCCTGTTCCCGCGCTTCCCGGGCACGATTGCGTACGTAATCACGGCCCTCTTCGGCGCGCGCCCGCAGGACTTCACGCGTCTCTGCGCCAGAGCGGGGTGCATAGAGAACTCCCGCCAGTGCTCCCAATCCCAAGCCAGCCAGGAACCATACGAAGGTATTGCTGTCACGATCCGACATAGCACCTCCTCGATGAAAGCGTCACTTCAAGATGGTACAACCTCCCACAGGCAAAGACAATTACAGCGAAGCCTGTAAAGAGGCGGCAGATATTGCGGAAGGAATTATTTCTTCGGCGCGGGTGGATTGGCCGGCGCAGGCGATGGAGCCGGCTGTGTCTTTACAGGTTGCGACTTAACCCCCTGCAAAACGGATCCTGACGAGGCGGCGTGTCTGGTCGAATAGAGGGCCAGTGTGATCGATGTAACCATGAACGCCACCGCCGACCATGTGGTAGCGCGGGACAGGGCGCTGGCGGCTCCGCGCGGGCCGAAGGCGGTCTGGCTTCCTTGACCGCCGAACGCGGCCGAAATGTCACCGCTCTTTCCGCTTTGCAGCAGCACAACCACGATGATGAAGAAACAGACCAGGATGTGGACAGTGGTAACGAGGTAGATCATAAGTTCAATGTTTTCCTGAGTTCGACGGCGAACAGACCTGAAGCCACATTCGCTCCCATTTCCGGAGGCAAGTGTATGGTGCGGAAGGGGGGATTTGAACCCCCACGCCTTTCGGCGCCACCCCCTCAAGATGGTGTGTCTGCCAGTTCCACCACTTCCGCACTGATCTAAATCGCGACCGCCGGACAGCATTTCATTATAGCAAAGCGTGTAGGCGGCAACCGATGACTACCGAGGCCCAATTAATGTCCACGGTCCATCTCTGCGTTCTCGTCGGCAGTCCTCAGCGTTCTCTGCGGTCAGAAAAGCCTGAACCCAGAGAGCGCCGAGGTTTCGCGGGGGGGCGCGGAGAATCTCGGGAAGGGTATAACGGGCATACCTGGCTCATTCAACATCAAGAATCAGAAACTCGCTAGAATCTTCTTGACCCTGACGCAACGTCAGACCGTAAAACCTCGATTAGGGACACAGTGAACCGCACCTGTCAGCCTCACGAATTTGCCAAGCGGGCCGGAGTTACGATCCGCGCGCTGCACCACTACGACCGCCTCGGACTGCTCAAACCGAGCGGACGGACCGCCGCGGGCTATCGCCTCTACACGGATCGAGATCTGGTTCGTCTGGAGCAGATCGTGGCGTTGAAGTTTATAGGGTTCCCGTTGTCCCAAATCCGGGAGGTGCTCAATCGGACGGATGTGGATGTGATGGCGATGCTTCGCCAGCAGCGCCGGATCATCGCCGAGAAGCGCGACCATCTTGACCGCGCGATTTGTGCCATCGAGCGCGCCGAGCAGGCCCTCGCCTCAGGCGAACAGACCGATTGGGAACCGTTCCGCAAAATCATCGAGGTGATTCAAATGCAAACCCGCAAAGACTGGATGAAGAAGTACTACACCGAAGAGCAGCTGAACGATCTGCGCCAGCGATGGTCGCCGGAAGTGCAGGCCGAATCTGAGCGCGGCTGGAACGAACTGGCGCGCGACGTCGAAGCGGCGATTGCGCGCGGCGAGACTCCCGAGAGCGAAACCGGCCGCAAGCTGGCCGAGCGAAGGCAGAAGCTGCTCGACATGTTTACCGCGGGCGATCCCGGCATCGTCGCGAATCTGCAGAAACTCTACGCCGACAAGGCGAACTGGCCCGCCACTTTCAAGAAGCCTTACAGCGACGCGGTGGACCAGTTCCTTTGCGATGCGGCCAAAGGGATAGTGAAAACAAATGCCTGAGAGCGTTCGGCAACACGGGTGCCCCACTTCTCCCTGCTTATGGGAGAAGTGGGATTTTTGAAGGCACGCCTCGTCTTCTATGATTCATTTTTTATCATTCATTTCTTGCCGTGAACCGAAGAGCCTCCACTCCTGCTGCCGGACGTGAGCCAAATCACGTTCCTGCGTGATTCCGTGCACCCTTAAATTCGTTGACCAGCAGGACCGCCGTGCCTTATTGTGGATGCGTTCCCACATTCGTGCCGGAACAGCCGTAGTCTCATGCAGAGTGGCAGAGGGTAACGGGCCCGCAGAAGCCACGACAACCGGATCAGGAAACAGCCTGATCAATCGGTGCCAATTCCCGCCCGGTTTGCGGGGGACATGAGATCGCGGTGAGCATGCGCCTCATCCCCACAATCCCGGATGAGGCCTTCGTGTTTTTAGGGCGCGCAGGGCCCAGCGCAGCCAGGCTGGAGTTGGTATGAGTTCACGCATCTATTTCGATCATTCCGCCACAACCCCACTCGACCCCCGTGTGTTTGAGGCGATGGGGCCCTTTCTCGGCGGCGCATATGGTAATCCGTCGAGCCTGCATCAGGAAGGACGCGTGGCACGCGCAGCGGTGGACAAAGCGCGAGCGCAGGTCGCGGCCCTGATTGGCGCCAGGCCGGACGAGATCATCTTCACCGCCAGCGGGACCGAAGCCGACAATCTCGCCCTGATCGGTGCCGTTCGCGCCAGCGGCAAGCCTGGGCATGTTGTTACGAGTGGGATCGAGCACGCCGCGATCCTCGAGACCTGCAAGTTCCTCGCAAGTTGCGGCACGAAGATCACGCATCTGCCAGTGGATGCCGAAGGGTTAGTTTGTCCTGAGGGTTTGCTGCGGGCTCTCCAGTCAAACGTCACGGTCGTCTCCGTAATAGCCGCCAACAACGTCGTGGGAACGATCCAGCCGATCGAAGAACTGGCACAGTTCGCCAAGTTGCACGGCGTCTTGTTTCACACCGATGCCGTCCAGGCCGGCGGCAAGATTCCGCTCGATGTGAATCGCCTGCAAATCGATCTGCTGTCGCTGTCCGCGCATAAGCTGCATGGCCCCAAGGGCGTGGGAGCGCTTTATGTCCGCAAGGGAACGGGTCTCGCGCCGATCATCTTCGGTGGCGGCCAGGAGCGCGGCCTACGATCGGCAACGGAAAACGTCGCGGGCGTTGTAGGATTCGGCGCAGCGGCAGAGCTCGCGCGAAAAGAGTTAAGCGAGGAGGCTGCACGTCTCGCCGGACTCCGCGAATACATCGCAACGGAAGTCCTGCGGAACTTTCCGAATGCGTATTTGCTTGGCCATCCCACCAAGCGGCTGCCCGGCCACCTAAGTTTTGGATTCCGCGGGCAGGAAAGGGAAGTCGGCAAGTTGCTCGACGCTCTCAATCAAGCTGGAGTGGCGGTGTCGGCAGGCAGCGCTTGTAGCGCCAATCACTCTGGGGAACCGTCTAGCGTTCTGCTGGCGATGGGCTACGACGCCGAAAGCGCCCGCGGCCTGATTCGCGTAAGCCTTGGACGGTTCAGCACTCAACAGGAGGTTGACTGCTTTCTCGATGTATTATCGAGCGCAGTCTCCACGCTGTCGGACACCGCAAGAAGCACGAGCCTTGCCGGGCTTACGAATCCTGCTGAGGTAGCATTCGCCTGAGAGCTGCAGAGTCGCTTCGCTATGAGTGAGGATTCCGCCGATCGAATTGTCAGCTACTACCGCGAGGCCGACGAAGCCGTACGCCTGGGCACCGGATGGTTTCAGCTCGAACATGCGCGCACGCAGGAACTGATCCTGCGCTATCTGCCCCCGGCTCCCGGCACGGTCATCGACGCAGGCGGAGGCTCAGGAGTGTACGCGTGCTGGCTCGCAGCCCGCGGATATCAGGTTCATCTGATCGATCCCGTACCGAAGCATGTGGAGGGGGCGCGTGACGCCTCAAGCAAGCAACCGGAGTTTCCGCTTGCATCCGCCGAGGTCGGTGATGCCCGCCGTCTGCCGCAGGCCGATCATTCAGCCGATGCGGTGCTACTCCTAGGTCCTCTCTATCATCTGGTCGAAAGGGAAGATCGCATCGCCTGTTTGCGCGAGGCGTACCGCGTGCTACGGCCAGGAGGGCTGGTATGGGGCGTAGGCATCAGCCACTTCGCGTCTTTGCTTGACTCCCTGGCACACGGATTCTTCGACGATCCGCAGTTTGCTCCCATTCTCGATCGCGACCTGGAGGATGGCCAGCATCGCAATCCCACAGGGAACCCGCTGTATTTCACCGACGCTTTCTTTCACCGGCCCGGCGAACTGGCGCGCGAAGTCCAGGCCGCCGGATTTCAAATTCTAGAAGTACTGCCGATCGAAGGTCCGGGCTGGCTGGCTCTCGATTTCGATCGCCTCTGGGCTGACCCGATTCAGCGCGAGCGCCTGCTCACGGCAGTCCGGAAGATGGAGCGCGAACCGTCCGTTCTCGGCGTTAGTTCGCACATCATGGCAATAGGACTGAAGCGGTCATAGATTCCGCCGGGTTTGTGTAGGGGCGGACGCCTCGTCTGCCCCGCGACCCTGAGCGAAGCGAAGGGGAGCGTGCCGCAGCGTCTGCTGTCACAGACCCTGCCTTAGCGCCAGCCGCCTCCATTGCGCGCTTCGCCAGCCCAGACCGGGGACATAGTTTACAAAACAGACCGGGCACGAGTTTGATAGTTTGGTTTGATGCTTCGAGTGTGGCCCGTTCTGCAAAACGTGCCAGTTCCCGAACTCGTGAATCACGCGACTGCGGCGTGCTGGTAGATCAGCCTGTCGACCGTCGGATTGACGAGTCGCGCCATATCTTTCCAGTGCATCCGCACCAGTTCGCGATGTGTCTCGGCGGTGAAGGTAATCTCTTCGTTCTCTGCCAGGCTGGCATCAGCATAAACCGCCATGTCATAGAGATTGCCGAAGGGCGGCATAGCCCCGGTTTCGCAGTCGGGGAAAGCATCCTTGAACTCGCGCTCGGTCGCCACCTCGACAGTCTCAGCGCCCGTCAAGGTTCTCACTCGCTCGAGATCGACGTGATCCGAAGCCGGAATCACAACCATCGCCAGGATGCCGTCAATCTTCACGATCACAGTCTTTGCGAGTTTCTTGCCAGAAACATGCGCCAATGCGGCGACGCCCTGCGCCGTGTAGGCCAGAGAATGAGAAATCACCAGGTACTTAACGTTGTGGGAATCGAGAAACTCACGCAGCTTGGAGAGCGGCATACGACCTCCTCGAAGATTGAATTTTGTTTGAGGGGCCGCTTACGCGGTGTTATTCGGAAAGTATTTTAGTCCCGGCGCACAGGAAATTCTGTGCGCCGGATCACTGATAATAGCTGCCAAGTCCATCCGCTCATTAGTACTTCACAATCGCGGTAAACGATTTCGCATCGAGCGATGCTCCGCCCACCAGCGCCCCGTCGATCTCTTCCTGAGCCATGAGCGAGGATACGTTCTCGGGCTTGACCGAACCGCCGTAGAGAATGCGCAGTTGATTGGCAAAGGCTTCACCGAAAATCCCGGTCGCTTCCTTGCGGATGACAGCATGAGCCTCGGCCGCAATTTCCGGAGTCGCAGTTTTGCCCGTGCCGATCGCCCATACCGGCTCATAGGCGACGACCAACTTGGCTGCCTTTTTCGCGGAGATGGCGTGAAAGGCGCGCACGCACTGACGGCGCAGCACATCGTCGGTCATGCCGGCCTCGCGCTCTTCGAGTACTTCTCCGACACAGCAGATCGGAGTGAATCCAGCTTCCAGCGCGGTTTTTAGGCGCAAGTTCACCGTATCATCGGTCTCGCCGAAGTATTGCCGCCGCTCCGAGTGTCCGATGATGACGTTATTCACTCCCCACGACAGCAGTTGGCCAACTGAGGTCTCACCCGTAAAGGCGCCCTCTTCCTTCCAGTGCACGTTCTGCGCGCCGATCGACACGTTCGAACCCTTAGCCGCGTCCAACGCTGCCGGAATGTTCAGGAACGACGGGCAGACGACGATCTCGTCGCGCGTGTGTCCGGCAACGAGCGGAAGGAAGTCGCGGAAGAAGTCGCGAGACTGGTCGGGAGTTTTGTACATCTTCCAGTTGGCAGCCATTACTTTTTTTCTCATGAGTTCGCCTTTTCGATTTGGAATGAATTCTTCTTCTTGAGTTTCTTCGCGGCCTGCTCGAAAGTTCGGAGGTCGCCCGAGTCAAAGAGGATAAAGCGGCACAGCTTCACGGACTTTGCAGGTCGCAGCGCATCGATGGCAGCGGAGATTGCGACGCGCGCAGCGTCGCTGACGGGATACCCGAATGCACCGGTTGAGATTGCCGGAAAGGAAAGAGAAGTAAGTCCATGCTCATCGGCGAGACCAATCGATTCGCGATGGCAGCTCGCCAGCGTCCCGGGCTCGCCTTGCTCTCCGCCGCGATAGACCGGGCCCACGGTGTGGATCACATGCTTCGCGGGAAGTCTCCCGCCCGTTGTAATCACGGCCTGCCCAGCGGGCAACCGTCCAATCTTGCTGACGATCTGACGGCACTCGGACAGAATGGATGGTCCTCCAGCACGATGAATCGCCCCATCAACTCCGCCTCCGCCGAGTAGAGAAGAGTTAGCTGCGTTCACGATCGCGTCGGTCGTTTCTTTGGTGATGTCCCCCGGTCCATCAATCTCGATGATTTTCTGACCGCCCAGCAGAAGTCGCATAAGAAAGTTCTCAGTTGTCAGTTGTCAGTTCTCAGTTCGAATCGGACAGGTCTTAACTGAGAACTGACAACCGAGAACTGGCTTCCTACTTCTTCTCCGTCAGCGCCTCGACCCCAGGCAGTTTCTGGCCTTCCAGGAACTCTAGCGACGCTCCGCCGCCGGTCGAGATGTGCGTGATCTTGTCCGCGACATTCGCTGCCTTTACGGCTGCGACCGAGTCACCGCCGCCGACGATCGAAATCGCGCCTCCATTGTCCGCAACCGCATGAGCGATCTTGAACGTGCCCTTGGAGAATCCGGGTACTTCAAACACGCCCATCGGCCCATTCCATACGATGGTCCGCGCATCGGAAATTTCCTCCGAGAAAAGTTCGATCGACTTCGGACCGATATCGAGCGCCATCTTGTCGGCAGGAATCGGCTGGCCTTCGCCGATTTGCTGGACGACCGCGTTTGGCTCGGGCTTTATCGCAACCACGTGATCGACCGGAAGGAGCAGCTTGACGTTGCGCTTCTTGGCATCGGCTAACAATTCTTTGGCCAGATCAACTTTATCGGCTTCGAGCAGCGACTTGCCGATTTCCAGGCCTTGCGCCTTGAGGAATGTGTAAGCCATGCCACCGCCGATGATCAGCACGTTGACCTTAGTGAGTAGATTCTTGATGACGCCGATCTTGTCGCTGACCTTGGCGCCACCGAGAATTGCCACAAACGGTTTTTCCGGATGCTGCAGTGCCTTGCCCAGGTATTTCAGTTCCTTCTCCATGAGCAGCCCGGCGGCGCACTGCTTCATGAACTTGGTGATGCCTTCGGTGGAAGCGTGCGCGCGGTGCGCCGAGCCAAACGCGTCATTCACGTAGTACTCGGCGAGGTTCGCCAACTGCCGTGCAAACTTGGGGTCGTTGGCTTCCTCTTCGGCATGGAAGCGAAGGTTCTCCAGTAACAGCGTCTGTCCCTTTTCCAGTTGGGTGGCGACTTCCTCCGCCTCTGGCCCGACACACTCCGGACAGAAGCCGACGTTTTCGCCGCGCGCCAGTTCCTTGTCGAGCAGCATGCGCAGCCGCTCGGCCACCGGTTTCATACTCATCTTCGGATTGGGCTTGCCTTTCGGCCGGCCGAGGTGCGAGGCAAGAATCAGCCGCGCCCCATGCCGCAGTGCGTACTCGATGGAGGGAAGGGTCTCGCGGATGCGGGTATCGTCCATAACGCGGCCATCTTCCAGCGGTACATTGAAGTCGACGCGCATGAAGATGCGGTTGCCATTGAGCGGGAGATCACGAATGGAAAGCTTGGACATGGCTGGAGTCCTCTTCCTGATGTGTGTGGCGCGGGCACTCCTGCCCGCGCAGTCGGTCCCGGCACTGCTGGCAGCGCGGGCAGGAGTGCCCGCGCCACACTACAGCGTTTACAGGCCCTTGCTGGCTATGTAGTTGATCAGGTCGCGCACGCGGCAGGAGTATCCCCACTCGTTGTCGTACCAGGAGATCACCTTCACGCAGTTGCCGCCGACCACCATCGTACAGGGTGCATCGACGATCGAGGAGCGCGAGTCGCCCTTATAGTCAGACGACACCAACTCATGCTCTTCGTAGCCCAGGTATCCCTTCAACGGTCCCGATTCGGTCGCCTTCTTCAGTGCCGCATTGACTTCTTCCTTGGTCGTTTTCTTTTCCACCCATACGACGAAGTCGACCACCGAAACGTTGGGCGTCGGCACGCGCATCGAGAATCCGTCGACCTTGCCGCCGAGCTCCGGAATCACCAGCTTCAGCGCCTTGGCTGCCCCGGTTGAAGTCGGAATCATGTTGAGTGCAGCGGCACGCGCGCGTCGCAGGTCTTTGTGCGGGAAGTCCAGAATTACCTGGTCGTTGGTGTAGGAGTGAATCGTCGTCATCGTCCCACAAACGATCTTGAATTCGCCCTGAAGAACCTTTGCGACGGGAGCGAGACAGTTCGTGGTACACGAGGCGTTCGAAATGACATGGTGCTTCGCGCCATCATACTTCTCGTGATTCACGCCCAGCACGACTGTGACGTCTTCATTCTTCGCCGGAGCCGAGATGATGACTTTCTTTACAGGCCCGCGGAGATGCTTTTTGGCGTCGTTGGCGTCGGTAAAGCGCCCAGTCGACTCGATCACGACTTGCGCGCCCACAGAATCCCAGGGCAGCGCCGCCGGATCGTTCTCTTTGAATACCTTGATGGTCTTGCCATCCACCGTGATGCTGTCCGCCCCCGCCGAAACCTGATTTGGCAGGTTGCCCAGCACCGAGTCGTACTTGAGCAGGTGAGCCAGCGTCTTGGGGTCGGTCAAATCGTTAACTGCGACAAAATCCAGGTTCGGATCCTTGAGCGAAGCCCGTAACACGTTGCGCCCAATGCGCCCGAAACCGTTAATTCCAACTTTAATTGCCATGTCTCCTCCGTAGATTTATGAAGGCGTAATCAGAATGTGTTTCCGATGGATTGGTAAACCAATGATGGTAACAGGGAAGTGGAATCGACGTAAACGTTCACGCGATTACTTTAGTAGAGGCGGGATTCCCGATCACGGAAACAAGTGCGCAGGATCACGGAAGAGTTCGGATGAACTTGGGTTTGGGTCGATGCGCTCGCTATGGCCTGCTTACAGAAGTACGCGCTCAATATGGGAGGCAAACCGAAGTAACGTCGCGACCTACGGAACGCACGATACCATTTCGACTGGAAACGATGCATCGAATGAAAGCGAATGGGCTGTCTCTGCTGATCCTGCTTGCGTTTTCCTGTCCAGCATGGGCTATCTACGGGCCGAATCTAACGCGTGCGGACGGGTCAATCGCATCACGCGCGTGCCAAGAGGCAAACTTCAGTCAAGGTCTCGAGATTGAGAAGGCAATGCGGAATGGTAACCCGAACGGCATTATTGGCGTCTTGGGCAAAACGATGAAGGAGTGGAGGAACACTCCCGAGTCGTCCGCTTTATACCCGGCAAGGGCATTTTGTCTTCATGAGATTGTCCCACCCCGCCTCCAACCGGGAGGAGCCCAGTACTCGCCAACCCGGCTCGAACCCACGGCGACGGTGAAGCAGTTCGGCGAACTAGGTATCGAATATTTCTATTACGACCCGGACGACGAATTTACGCTCAAGAATGACCCCGTCAATCTTGAGAAGCTGGCGTTGGGACATCAGGATTCTCCATGGGGACAGCAGGCCTTTCTGATGATGACTCGGCTGGGTTGGAGTTGGGGTGGGTGCGCAGAAGGGCCGGATCAATTTCGCGAGGTCATCAAACGCGGCGATGCGTTTCTTTCCAAGTACCCTTCGTCTGAAGTCTCAGATCGCGTTCGCTTGGAAGTGGCTAATGCCTACGCCACGTGGTGGAATGTCGCCAACATGGAACCGGACGAGTACACGGACCCGAGGAAATATAAAGCAGGGTCGGTCAAGGCGAAGCAACGAGCCATCGAGTTGTATCACCAGTTCTTGAGTGCGCAGAAGAACCCGAAGCCGGATGTCGAAGGGCGGCTGAAGAAACTAGAGCAGAATCCGAAGGGCTCCAATGAGTGGGATTACTTCTGCGCTGATTACGAGGACTAGGTTCAACTGAAGCGTCGATCACTGTTGTAACATCTCTCGAGTGCACTCCTTCAGACTGACGCCCGACATTATCGCTACTCGATTACTCAGTTTCGCTGATACCCTTTACGCTCATGGATGCAGGAGTTTGCTTTGAGGTCTTGTGGAATGACGCGGATATGTTCGAGGTGCGTGTGTCAGCGCGGAATGGACTTTTCAGCGGTTCCGCGAACATCTACCTTAGTATCGGCGTATCTTAGTATCGGCGTATCTTAGTATCGGCGGTTTGGTTGAATCGGCAGAGAAGCTCAAGGTTTTCCACGCAACCCCTCCGATAAACGCACGTTAGACTTTGCGGCATTCGGGCTAGCGTGCAGCCTCCTAGCAGCAAGCGGCATGCCGAACTGGAGGGCGCGATTTTCGTCATCGGAGTCGCCTGCGCTGCATGGTTCGGCAAAGTGTCCTTTCTTGGTGGTTACCTGGTAAGAAAGGAGATCAGCGACTGCCTGAAGGATGGAGTATACGACCAACCAGTTGCATAAAGTACGCGCCACTGTTGAAACATCTGTTAACAGCAGTCATGGCCAGCAGGTCAGTTCTTGGGATGCGAAGTGCTGAACTTCGACCAAGCAACAAACCACCTTCCCTCGTCCGAATCCAACTGGTCTAGTTGAAGAATGAACCCGGTACTGATTCCGACCATGCGAGTCCGGAAATAATAGTTCCCGCCCGGCTCCGCCTTTAGCGAATGCACCGAAACTCTAGGTCCTCTCTCTGTTAGGAACGATTGCAGCATCGCGCAGAGATGGTGTTCACCGGGCTCGATTGAAACGAAGAAATACCTTCCACCGTTGACGGCACCGACCCACTTTCCGTCAACTCCGAAAGGGGTGGTGAGGTGGCCGTCCGCGACGAAATAGATCAGCGCCTTGCCATCTTCCGGCGTGGGTGTGGGATGCGATTCGTCAGACTTCACTTCGAATCTCGCGTCCTGCGGTCCGCAGCCTGATTCCGTTGCAGATACCGCTGCCTTATCCTGACCGAACGCGCAGCAGGACAGTAAAACGATCGCAGCGATGGTCTTCATAGATGCCTCCCATCTGCAAGATCTCCAGGACACTCCTCTAATCAGTTGCCCACAATGATACGCCCACCCGATGGTTGACGTAATATTCCCCATTTACGCTCATCGTCCTGACTCTCAGCGTTGCCTTCGCAAATCCTTCTGTGATTTCAATCACAAACTCCCGCGACGCTTGTCACTGTTCCAGAACCGTTCCCGGCCTCTAATGGATAAGCAAAGACCAGGGTGCGGAGCGGCACCGTTCTTTGCCGATTTCCCGAATATCGAGGGTTACCAATGGTTAACGATGACGTTGTAAAGTGCCCGCTGTGCGGCGGGTTCACCCATATTGAGAAACCAGATCTGTTGGCCGCGCTGAAGGAGTCTCGCATTCGCGAGCAGATCGAGAATTACATCACCGAGTTGTTGAAATCTCCAGTAGAGGAGTTGAGCAGCGTGGGCGCCGGCCAGGCGGGACGGGATTTCCAGAAAGATGTTCATACCTGGAATCCGTGCGTGCCCATGTGGCGGCGCAGCCCAAAGGAATAAGGTTTCGAAGGTTTCAAAGTGTCACGTTGAAGCCGAAAGCCGTTCGGATTTCTTTGAAATCTTTGAACTTTGAAACCTCGGCGGGATGTGGTTTTCCCATGAAACCGAAGGAGATTCTGATTCTCGCAGATTGTGCTTCGGCATCGCGCTTCGCCGACCCCTTTGTATTGCACGTCCTCACAAGTTCCTGTTCCAGGCGCCATGACGCTGCTGCCCAGATACACACAGCGCGGACGCGATTCATAGTTCGGAGGCAATCATGTTAATCAGCAAGCAGCAGGCCCTCGATTATCACAATGGGCCGCGCCCCGGAAAGATTGAAATCACACCGACCAAACCGTGTCGAACCCAACGCGACCTCAGCCTGGCCTATACGCCCGGAGTAGCCGAGCCTTGCCTCGAGATCCAAAAGAATCCGCAGGACGCGTTCAAATACACGGGCCGCGGCAACCTGGTGGCGGTGCTCAGCAACGGAACCGCGGTGCTCGGACTGGGAGATATCGGAGCGCTCGCGGGCAAGCCCGTCATGGAAGGGAAGGCCGTGCTGTTCAAGCGCTTCGCCGACGTGGACGTATTCGATATCGAAGTGAACAGCCACGATCCCGAAGAGATCATCAAGCTGTGCCAACTGCTCGAGCCCACATTCGGCGGAATCAATCTGGAAGATATCAAGGCGCCCGATTGCTTTCAGATCGAGGAGACCCTGCGCAAGACGATGAAGATTCCTGTGTTCCACGATGACCAGCATGGAACGGCTATCATCTCGGGCGCAGCGCTGCTGAATGCGTTGGAAGTCGTCGGGAAAGATATCAGCAAGGTGCGCGTGGTCTTTAACGGCGCCGGCGCTGCGGGCATTGCCTGCGCTGGACACTACGTCCGTCTGGGTGTGAAGAAGGAGAACATCATCCTCTGCGACACCAAGGGCGTGGTGTACACGGGCCGCAAGGAAGGAATGAACAAATACAAAGAGCGCTTCGCGCAGGAAACCGAAATGCGCACGCTCGCCGAGGCAATGGTCGGAGCCGATGTATTTGCCGGCCTCTCGGTGAAGGGCGCGATCGACGGCGACATGATCCGGTCCATGGCCCCGGATCCGATTGTCTTCGCCATG
The DNA here is from genome assembly GCA_963836945.1 of uncultured Acidobacteriota bacterium. Taxonomy (GTDB): domain Bacteria; phylum Acidobacteriota; class Terriglobia; order Terriglobales; family Acidobacteriaceae; genus Sulfotelmatobacter. Next base: position 1,002,117 of record CAWILL010000003.1, on the reverse strand, counting down.
GCGAATCCTGATCCGGAAATCACCTACGAGGAAGCCAAGGCAAGCCGGCCGGACGTGATTATCGCGACAGGCCGGTCCGACTATCCCAACCAGGTCAACAATGTTCTCGGATTTCCATTTATTTTCCGCGGAGCGCTCGACGTGCGCGCCACCGCCATCAATGAAGAGATGAAACTGGCCGCCACGCGCGCACTCGCAAATCTGGCGAAGGAAGATGTTCCGGATTCTGTTTGCCGCGCCTATGGCGTGCCCCGCCTGCAGTTTGGTCGTGAATATCTGATCCCGAAGCCATTTGATCCGCGCGTGCTGATGTGGGAGGCCTCTGCCGTCGCGGAAGCCGCGATGCGCAGCGGCGTCGCGCAGGAACCCGTCGATCTGGAAACATACCGCGCACAACTGGAGCGGAGACTGGGCAAGGCCTACGAAGTTGCACGCACCATGATTCACAAGGCTCAGGCCAATCCGAAACAAGTCGTATTCCCCGAAGGAGACAACGAGAAGATCCTTCGCGCCTGCCACGCGCTGGTCGAAGAGGCGATCGGAAAGCCGATTCTGCTGGGCGATGCGGCGAAGATTCAGGCCCGCGCTCGCGACCTCGGTGTGAATCTCGAAGGCATGCAGATCGTCGATCCGCTCACCTCCGGGCATCGCGAACCCTATTTGCTCGAATTGTTCCGGCTGCGCCAGCGCAAAGGTGTCACCCTGCAAGAGGCCGAGTCATTGATCAACAACCGGAATGTCTTCGGATCGATGATGGTGCGCATGGGAGACGCTGACGCGCTCGTCTCGGGTGTGACACAGCACTACCCCGACACGATCCGTCCGGCGCTGCAGATCGTGCGCATGCGCGAAGGGCTCCACCGGGTTTCCGGCTGCTACGCCGTGATCACCCGCAAGGGAGAAGTATTCTTCATGGCCGATACCAGCGTGAACATCGAGCCGACAGCAGAAGACCTGGTCGAAATCGCGCTCTGCACCGCGCACATGGCGCGCCGCTTTGACCTGACGCCGCGGGTGGCCATGCTGTCATTCTCCAGCTTCGGGGGAGTAGATCATCCGATCTGTGCGAAAGTCCGCAAGGCGGTTGAACTCATCAAATATGCGGATCCCACGCTGATTATCGACGGCGAAATCATGGCCGACGAGGCGCTGTCTCCCGAACTGATCAAAGAGCTCTATCCTTTCAGTTCGCTGAAGGGCGGGGCGAATGTGTTGATCTTCCCCGACCTGGCCTCGGCCAACCTGGCGTGCAAACTGGCGGCGAAGGTCGGCGGCGGAGAGTTAATCGGGCCAATTCTGATGGGCATGAGCCGGCCAGTCCACGTACTGCAGCGCACTGCAACTGTGGAAGAAGTGGTCAACGTAGCGGCGATCGCGGTGGTGGATGCACAAGAGAACGGGACGTATACGCATCCACATGTGCACGTATCGGTCGAGCCTGAATTGGTCGGTGAGGACTAAGCTAGAGGTAGCGCCGGCGTCTCGCCGGCTGTGGCGGAGGCGTCTCGCCCCCTGCTGCGGTGGAGTGAATAAATGCCCGCAGGTCTCAAAGGACCGCGGCGAGAGGATCAGGCATGTCGACGCTCTGGAAGTCGCGGTATGCGCAGCGCACTCTGGGAATCAAGAGTTCCGCCATTCGTGAACTGCTGAAGGTCACACAGAGGCCGGAGATTATTTCCTTTGGCGGAGGGTTGCCGGCTCCCGACGTTTTCCCGGTCCAGCGTTTCGAAGAGGCGTGCCATAAAGTCCTCTCCGAGCATGGCGCTCAAGCGTTGCAGTACGGGACGACCGAAGGCTATCAGCCGCTGCGCGAGATGATTGCTCACAATCTTGCGCGCTACGGGATTCTGTCTACAGCCGACAACGTTCTCATCACCTCGGGCTCCCAACAGGCGCTCGATCTCATCGGAAAACTGCTGATCAATCGTGGAGACCGCATCCTGGTCGAAGCGCCCACGTATCTGGGCGCGCTGCAGGCTTTCAGTGTCTATGGCGCTCAGTACGTTCCTGTGCCCGTCGACGAAGACGGACTCCAGACCGAGCAACTCGATTCAAGCTTACGCGCCGGACCGAAATTCATGTACGTTCTGCCCAACTTCCAGAATCCCGCGGGCGTAACCTTGTCGGAGGGGCGCCGGCATCAGCTCATCCTGCTGGCCGACAAGTACGGCATTCCGATCATCGAAGACGATCCCTACGGGCAGTTGCGTTACGAAGGCGACCATATCGCACCGCTGGTGGTGCTAGACCGGGTGAATGTGCGCCGAGACAATGGATTCACTCTCGGCAACGTCATCTATCTGAGCACATTCTCGAAGACGCTGGCGCCCGGAATCCGGCTGGCCTGGATCGTTGCGCCGGAAGACGTGATCAGCAGGTTGGTGCAGCTCAAACAGGCGGCGGACCTGCATACTTCCACTTTCAATCAATATGTAGCCTACGAGGTTGCGCGCGACGGCTTCCTCGATCAGCATGTGAAGCTGATCCGGCAGGTCTATCGCGAGCGGCGTGACACCATGCTGCAGGCACTGCACGACTACTTCCCGCACGAAGTCACGTGGACGCATCCCAAGGGCGGTCTCTTCCTGTGGGTAACGATGCCAGAAGGCACCGACGCGCAAGCGCTGTTGCGGGCGGCTCTCGCCGAAAACGTCGCGTTTGTCGCCGGAGACTGTTTCTATCCGATCAACGATCAAGAGAGTGGCCGCCACATGCGACTGAACTTCTCGCACTCCCAGCCGGAGCAGATTCGCGAAGGCATCCGGCGGCTGTCGGTCGCGGTAAAGATGCAACTGCGTACCAACCACGTGATCCACTGACTTTGATTTCCTTCGTGCACCTTCGTGTCCTTCGTGGTAAATGCTCTTTCTAACCACGAAGGTCACGAAGGAAGCTCATCCCCGTTCATTGCTAACAACAAAGAAAGTCAAAGTCCCCACCCTGTCCCGCAAAGAGCGCGGGCCAAGGATGGGGCACCCCTGGGAGTTGACAAGAAAATCGTACGAACGTCCGGAATGGAGCTATAATGCAGCCGTATGTCTCGCCTGATGGCCATCGCGGCGTTGGGTCTTCTGTTTGCCGTGCCCGTGTGGGCGCAGCGCGGGGGCGGGCATGGCGGAGTAGGCCACGCTGCCGGTGGTGTGCATGCCGGTGGCTTTGCCGGCCATGCTGGCGGCGGGCATATCGGTGGCGGACGCTCCTTCAGTGTCGCGCATTCTGGCAGCATGCCCTCCAGACCTGGGTTCTCTCGCGGGTTCAATCAATCGTTCAATCGAGGCTTCTCGCACAGTTCCTTCCACGATCCTGGATTCCATGGTCATCATCACGATTTCAATCGATTCGGTTTCCGCAATGGCTGGAATTGGGGATGGGGTTCTCCGTGGGCATGGGGCTGGGGTTGGTACGATCCGTGGCTCTGGAGTTCGTGGGACGACGAAGACCGCCGCTTCGACCAGGATTACTATCGACAATACGAGATCGCGAGCCAGTGGAACCAGCAGAATCTGGAACAGCAGCGGATGATGCGTCAGGAAGACGCGGACGGCGATCAGGATGCCTATGCTCCGCGCCCTTCGGAACGACGCCCTGCGTATGACAATGCCAGCCAGCCGCAAGAGCCTGTTCCCGCGACCGTCTTAGTCTTTCGCGATCAGCATCGGGAAGAGGTCAGCAACTACGCCATTGTCGGACAGACGCTCTGGAGCTATTCGGCTCAGCGTACGAAGAAGATTCCTTTAGCCGATCTGGACATGATCGCGACAGAAAAGGCGAATGACGATCGCGGCGTAACATTCCGCGTCCCGGTACCTAACCAAGGCCAATAACGCAGTTTCTGCTGTCCCCGCTGGGAGCGTTTTCTCGCCGTTCGCTGCAAGAAAGGGCCGTTCGCACCCACAGGATTTGCTTTTCATCCCAAACCCGATACATTGAAATCAAGAACTTAGGCTCAATTTAGAAGAGAGTGGGGAACCTGCGGCAGTACGGGGTGCCCAGAGTGGGACCCTGTCTGGATGCTAAAATAGTGGTACATCGACAACCTATGCCTTTAAAAACACTGTTCTTAAATCCTCCTTCGTTTGAAAACTTTGACGGGGGCGCTGGCTCCCGTTGGCCCGCCACCCGCGAAATCGAGAGTTACTGGTACCCGGTATGGCTTGCCTATCCGGCGGGAATGCTGGAAGGGGCGCGGTTGCTGGATGCGCCGCCACATCACGTGTCGGGCGAAGAGACGATCCAAATCGCGAAGGATTACGATTTTCTGGTGCTGTTCACGTCGACACCGGGATTTCCAGGGGACATCCTGCTGGCGCGCGCGATCAAGGCCGCGAATCCAAAGATCAAGATCGCATTCGTAGGACCGCACGTGACCGTATTGCCCGAGAAGTCTTTGAGGGAGTGCCCTGAAATCGATTTCGTTTGCCGCAAAGAGTTCGACTACTCGGTCGTGGACTACGCCAAGGGCAAGCCGTTGGAGGAGATTCCAGGCGTGTCGTTCCTGAAGGACGGCCAGATTGTGCACAATCCGGACGCGCCGCAGATTCAGGATCTGGACTCGCTGCCGCACGTGACCGAGATCTACAAGCGCGATCTCGACGTGACCAAGTACAACGTACCGTTCTTGCTGTATCCGTTCGTTTCGCTGTACACGACGCGCGGATGTCCGGCGCAGTGCACGTTCTGCTTGTGGCCGCAAACATTAAGCGGACATCCGTGGCGGAAGCGCTCGACGGATGATGTCGCGCGCGAGATGGCTCAGGTGAAGGAGAAGTGGCCTGCGGTGAAGGAGTTCTTTTTCGACGACGATACCTTCAATATCCAGAAGGCACGGACGATCGAACTCTGCGCCAAGCTGAAACCCTTGGGGCTGACGTGGTCTTGCACATCGCGCGTGACGACCGATTACGAAACGCTGAAGGCGATGAAGGAAGCCGGTTGCCGGCTTTTGATTGTCGGCTATGAGTCGGGCGATCCGCAGATTTTGAAAAACATCAAGAAGGGCGCGACCGTGGAGCGGGCGCGGCAGTTCACAAAAGATTGCCACAAGCTCGGGCTGGTGGTTCACGGCGACTTCATCCTGGGGCTGCCGGGCGAAACGCATCAGACGATCAACAACACAATCGCATTCGCCAAAGAACTCGACGTGGAGACGATCCAGGTTTCTGTGGCGCACGCATATCCGGGCACCGAGCTTTACGATCACGTGGTGAAGAACGGGTTCATGGTGGGCGACAACAAGATGGTGGACGAGGGCGGACACCAGTTGGCGCACATACAGTATCCGGGCCTGCCGGCCGATGACATTCTGGGCGCCGTCCACCGGTTTTACGATGAATATTATTTCCGTCCAAAAGCGGTTTTCCGCATCTTGAGGAAAGCGGTGTTTGACGGCGGCGAGCGCAGGCGGCTGTACAAGGAAGCGAAGACGTTCCTGAAGCTGCGTGCGGCCCGCAACAAACTGGTGAAGCAGCACGCTCAGGCCGCCGCGGCCAGACCGGCGAGCGTCGGGATGACGGACTAAGTGCAGTTTTCAGTTCTCGGTTCTCAGTTCTCAGTATTCGAGATCGGAACGGCACACACTGAGAACTGGCAACTGGGAACTGAGATCTGATTTACGTGACCTTCCGCAAGTATCTTGTCCTGGCTGGAGTAACCGTTTTTGCAGCGGCGGGCGACTCCATGCTCTCCCACGGGATGAAGCAAACCGGTACGATTTCCATCCATCATCTGCAGGGCGTCATCCTGGCCATTCTCAATCCGTGGGTGGCGGTGGGAATTGTTCTGTTGCTGGCCTTCTTTGCTTCCTATATGAATGCGCTCTCATGGGCCGATCTGACGTATGTCTTACCTGCGACTTCCCTGGGATATGTATTGCTCGCGTTGGTGGCCAAGTTCGCACTGCATGAACAGGTGAGCCCGATGCGCTGGCTGGGGATTGCGCTCATCTCTGGAGGAGTGGGATTTGTGGCGGGAGGTCCGGCGTTAACGGCGCAACATACTGATGCGAATTCAAAATCTCCAGTGATCGCAAAAGAGGCGAGAAGCGGGGTACCCGGGCACGCTTCCGCCGCGTCGACGGGAGCCGAGTCATGAGGCACCTCTACACCTGGAGCGGAATTCTGGTCGTCGTATTCTTCTCGGTCGTGGGCGACATTCTGATTGCGCGGGCGATGAAGCAGGTAGGCGACGTGCACGCGATCGTGAAGCGCTCTGGCGTGTGGACGGTGGTTGGGCGCGTCCTGTCGAATTCCAATTTTTTTCTCGGCGTCACGGCGATGGCGGTGGCATTCTTCAGCCTCCTGTTCGCATTGTCGTGGGGAGATGTGAGCCTGGTGGCTCCGGCCGCAGCCTCGCTGACGTTTATCGGAAACGCGTTTGCAGCGAAGATCTTTCTCCATGAGAGAGTGGATCGGAGGCGGTGGATTGCCGCGGTGCTGGTGGCGGGCGGAGTGGCGCTGCTGGCCGGGTAGGTACGGCGGCTCAAAATCTTGTCAAGACCCTTTTCGTGAGGTTTTTGAGCTAAGTCGCTCATTTCAGGGCGGAAATATTTTTCAAAAGCTTGCCGGTCGAATAGGGCCAATTTGATATTCTGAAAGTATAGGGAGAAATTAGTGGCGCAGGCCTTTGGGCTTTGCGCCATTTATGTTTTCGGACGTCTAGCGGAAAAGAAGCCGAGCACTCGGCGGACAGCCGAAGGCGGCTGTCCCCACACAAACGTTGTCCACCCTGGAGAGTGAGTTATGCAGGTTCTGCTTCAGGATATTCGCTATTCACTGCGGCAATTTCTCAAGAACCCGGGATTCACGCTCACGGCGCTGATTTCGCTGGCGCTTGGCATTGGCGCGACAACGGCGGTGTTCAGCGTGATCTATGCGGCGTTGATGAATCCGTATCCGTATCCGAATGCGGACCGGATCGTACGGCTGACAATGGAGAGCAAGTCGGGTACGGACGACCGGGCAAACCTGAACGGCCCGCAGATTCAGCAGGTGCGGCAGTTGAGCGTGATCGAGAGCGTGCTAGCAATGGATTTCCACGCCATGACGCTGACCGGTCCGGATGTTCCGGAAAACGTGAACGTGGTGGGTCTGATTTCTACCGGCTTCGCGGATCTGGGCGTGCCTCCGCTGCGGGGACGCGGATTGCTGCCGTCGGACGCGATTGACGGAGAGGATCCGCAGCCGGTGGTGGTGATTGGTTACAAGTTCTGGCAGAAGCATTTCCTGGGAAATCCGGACGCAGTGGGGAAGACGCTGCAACTGGACCGGAAGGATTATCTGATCGTGGGAGTCGCGGCGCCGCGATTCACGTGGTACAGCGCCGACGTCTACCGGCCCCTCAAGTTGTCACAGGATCCAGCGCGGACGAACCTTGTCAATGTACGGCTGAAGCCGGGGGTGACGCACGACCAGGCAAATACGGTGCTCCAGCCGCTGCTCGAGCAATTTGCGCGGGACATGCCGAAACATTTTCCCGAACACTTCAAAGTGAAGGTGGAGGACTTGAATGCGTGGGTGAGGCGGGGGATCAGCGGGACGCTGTATCTGCTGTTCGGAGCGGTGGCGTTGCTGCTGGCGATCGGATGCGGGAACGTTTCGATTCTGCTGCTGGCGCGAGGAACGGCGCGACAGCATGAGCTGGCGGTAAGGACAGCAATCGGAGCGCAACGACGGCGTATCGTCCGGCAACTGCTGACCGAGTCGCTGCTGCTCGCGACCATGGGTGCGGGACTGGGAGTTGCGGCTGCGTATGGCATTTTGGCGGGAATGCGCCTGGTCTTGCCACGGTTTGCGTTTGCGCCAGAAGTGGTGATCAACATCAACTTGCCGGTGCTTCTATTCTGCGTCGGCGTGGCACTGGCAACGGGAGTCTTGTTCGGGTTAGGTCCGGCGCTGCAGCTCTCGCGAACGCAGGTTGGTCAAGTGATGCAATCAAGTGCGCGTCGCGTGCTGGGAAGTGTGCACGGGCGGCGGACGTACGATGGATTGATTGCGGGACAGATCGCCCTGACGCTGTTGCTCCTGGCGGGGGCGGGGTCGGCGATGGAGGGATTTCTCCGTCTGCTGCACACGCGGTTGGGATACGATCCGCACAATGTGATCTCCGTGGGCGTGCCGCTGCATGAGAACACGTTCACGACGTGGGAGGCGCGTAACGCCTACTTCGAGCAATTGCGCGCGAAGGTAGCGGAGACGCCAGGGGTCACGATGACGGCAATCTCGACCAATGCCACGCCTCCACACAGCGGCGACAATCTGCGGTTTGAAATTCTCGGCAGACCGGCAGTGGAAGAACAGATGGGACTGGTCAACTCCGTGAGTGAAGGATACTTTGCGGCATTGCGGATTCCGTTGCTCGAGGGGCGCGTGTGGGATGAAGCGGAGAACCATCGCGGGGCGCTCTTGGCCGTGATTAATCGCACGCTGGCGCAGCGATATTTTCCTGATGGAAACGCGGTGGGGCACTCGCTGAAGGTGCCGGGGTTTGAAGAGCGCCCGCCGCTGATCTTGTCGGTGCCGAAGCTGGCAGATTCGTGGCTGCAGATTGTTGGAGTGGTTGACGATGCGAAGGACGACGGACTCCTCGAGCCAGTCAAACCGGCGATATATCTTCCTTATACGGTGAGCTTGAGGCAATGGACGCAAATCCTGGTGAGGGCCGACGTGCCTCCCCTCATGCTGCTGCACACGATACGACAGCAAATGGCGGTGGTGAACCCGGAGCAGCAAACGTTCAGCGAAGTGGAAGATCTCGACACCTGGATTTCCGATGAGCAGGAGTGGCAGCAGGAACATCTTGCGGCGTGGATTTTTGGCGTTTTTGGGGTGCTGGCGTTAGCGTTGGCGGCCGTTGGGCTTTACAGCGTGGTCTCGTACAGCGTGGTGCAGCGCACGAATGAGTTTGGCATTCGCATGGCACTGGGCGCGGGACGAGGGCACGTGCTGAGGATTGTGTTCGCATCAACGGTCGTGAGCGTCGGCAGCGGGATTGTGGCGGGACTGGTGCTGGCGGTCGCGCTGAACTCGGTAGTGCAGAAGTGGGCGCAGGGGAACGCGCGCGACCCGTTGATTCTGCTGGCGGGGACGGCGTTGCTGGTTACAGTCTCGGCTGTTGCCTGTGCTTTGCCGGCGCGCTACGCGTCGCGGGTAGATCCGATGACCGCACTGCGGTATGAGTAAGGCTCGGGTGGACCTAGGTCTTGAGAGCTCTTCGCTTTTTACTGTGATCCATGACAATGTCATCCTGAGCCGCGTCTTTTGCGGCGAAGGACCGATGCAACTCGCTGGCAGCATCGGCGCAGCGAGGGAGTTCATAAAGCGGCTCTAGCCGCTTTTTCAGAAGCTCTACCTTCCCGTCTCGACCACCGCCACCTTGTTCACTCCGCTGCAGGCTAGATACAGCCGGCGATCTGGCGTGGCTACCATGTTGCGTACGGTGCCGCCACCGGAAGGAATCTGCCTGACGGCGAAGGTCTCTGATTTTGGATCGAACTTGACCAGCGTATTCGGAGTGACACCCGACTCGCTGTACCAGACCGCGCCATCAGTCGTGGCGATTCCGTAAGGCTCCGAACCTGCCCCTCCAGGCGACGGCCATTCCTTCAGCAATTTTCCGGACGCAGGATCGAAGTGGCCCAGATATCCACGCGCATAGTCCGTATAGAAGATAGATCCATCCGGGGCCAGCGCGAGACGCCGCGGACGCGCGCTGGCGTTGGGCAGCGTGTATTCGTGGATGCTCATGATCTTCGAATCTACGGCGGCCAGCTTGTTGGTCCCAAACTCGCAGAAGAACGGAGTGTTGTTCTCGAGGATGACGATCCCGTAGGGCACGGCGTGCGGTGTCGGCACTTTCACGAGCGACATCTTGCCAGCCTTGGGATCGATACGGCCGATGTAATTCGTCTCTTCGTTGGTGAACCAGAGAACGCCATCGTGATCAAAGGCAGGCGTGTGTGGATCGATTTTGGTTCCGTCGGATGGGCGATATTCTGTGATCTCTCCTGACTTCGGATCGAGCTTGCCCACGTATCCTCCGGAGATCGCCGTGAACCAGATATTGCCGTCGTTGTCGGCGACCAGACCGTGAGGGCCGGAACCGGGAGTCTTTAACGGGTATTCCTTGAATGTGCCCGTCCTGGGATCCAGGCGTCCGAGCTTGTTGGCTCCCTGGCCCGTGTACCATAGCGAGCCGTCGGGCGCGAGCGCGGGATCATGCGGCCGCGACTTCGGAGTGGGCACGTCGTATTCCCTGATCTGCACATTCAGAGTTGCAGACGCGGCCCACGCGAGGAAGGAGGTTGCGAGTACGAACCACGGAAACTTGCGGAGATGCATGGGGGGCCTCCTTAGGAAATTCTAGTCCGGGGAAGCCGTTTGTTACCTCGACAATGGACTTAGATCCGGAGCTGGCGACGATCAACGGCTTGTAATCCAGAGTTGCGAAGATGGAAGAGTTTGTTACCGGGCCGGCATCGTGATGCTAGAGTCAACCAGTGAACAAAGCAATCTTTCTCTACGATGGTGTCTGCGGACTCTGCAATCGAGGCGTACAGTTTATTCTCCGACACGACGCCAAGGGCGATTTTCGTTTTGCGTCCCTGCAAAGTGAGTTCGCGAAGCGGATGCTCGCGCGGCGTCGGCTGAATGTGGCGGATCTCGATACTGTGTACGTCGTCGTTGATTGCGACGGAGACGAGACGCTACTCGCGCGGTCGGATGCGATTTTGTTTGTCATGCGAGAGATCGGCGGGATCTGGCGGGCCGGGGCCGCGGTGCTGGTATGGCTGCCGCGACGGCTTCGGGACTGGGCCTACGACTTGGTCGCGCGGAACCGTTACCGTGTGTTTGGGAGGTACGATACGTGTCCGGTGCCTAGCGAGAATGTGCGGGCGCGATTTCTGGACGTTAATCCGACGGAAGACGTTTTTCCTTCGTGAGCCTTAGTGCCCTTTGTGGTTAATGCACTTGCGGTCGGGCCGGCGCCGGTGTCTCTGATCTCAATCTCAATAGGAACTTCCTTGAGATGGACTTCGTACAACGTCCTAGGATGCGCCACGGTCGCCGATTGCGTTGGGTTTTCGTTCTCTTTCTCCTCTACGTTACGCTGTGCTCGGTGGGCGGCATTTATCTCGCGGATGGGACTCTCCATCCGGCACGTCGCGCATTGACTAGCGAAGAAACCACTGCTTTCACGAGCACTGTTCGCGCGATGAAAGCGGAGTTGCAAGAAGTTTCGATCATTACGGCGGATCAAGTGGTCTTGCGGGGCTGGCTGCTCCACCCCATCGCGTCCAACGGGAACGCCGCGCTGGCTCTTCACGGACTGGCGGACAACCGGCTAGGGATGACCGGGTACGCGGAGCTTTTGCTCGCGCACGGGTACACAGTGCTGCTACCCGACGCGCGGGCGCACGGAGTGAGTGGGGGAGAACTCGCTACCTATGGGCTACTCGAACGACAAGATATTCACAAGTGGGTTGATTTTTTGGTGGCGGCGACACATCCGCGATGTGTTTATGGGATGGGCGAGTCGATGGGCGCAGCTGAGTTGCTGCAATCCCTCGAAGAAAAGACTCGGTTCTGTGCCCTGGTGACGGAATCCCCTTTCTCCACGTTTCGAGAAATCGCATATGACCGTATGGGACAGCCATTTCATACGGGGCCTTGGGTGGGAAGAGTTCTGCTTCGGCCGATGGTCGAGATTGCTTTTTTGCGAGTGCGTTGGAAGTACGGACTGGATATGGACCAGGTATCACCGGAGGATGCGATCGCCAGGTCGCACATTCCGGTTCTTCTGATCCACGGACAAATCGACCGGAATATCCCGGTGCGGCATTCGCGGGCGATCCATGAGGCGGCTCCGCAGACTGTGCTTTGGGAAGTGCCGGGGGCTGATCATTGCGGAGCGATCGCTGCAGCGCCGCGGGAATTTGAGACACGGGTTCTAGGGTGGTTCGACGCCGCGATGGTCGCTAAAGCAAATGCTTTAACCACAAAGGGCACTAAGGTTCACGAAGGAAAACGGCGGTCCCGGGCTGCTGCCCCGCCTATGGCTCCCGGCGGCGCCATGCACGCCGTGTGATTCAAATCACGTCATGGGATTCTTCTGTAGAATAAACTCCTGCGAATTCGTGCCCGGAATGAGGGGCACCGAACATTCCTCCGGGACGAGGTTTTTTTCATGGCCGACAAGGCAGTGATCGATCCACAATCCACCAACATTGATTCGATTTTGCAGGAGCAGCGGAAGTTTGAGCCTCCAGCGGAGTTCTCAAAGCAGGCGCACATCAAGAGTCTGGAAGAGTACGAGCGCCTCTACAACGAGTCGGTGGATGATCCGGACGGGTTCTGGTCGCGCGTCGCGAAGGAGCTGCACTGGTTCAAGAAGTGGGACAAGGTGCTGGAGTGGAACTGTCCCTGGGCGAAATGGTTTGTAGGCGGGGAGATCAATCTGTCGTACAACTGCCTCGACCGGCATGTGGCGACATGGCGGAAGAATAAGGCGGCGATTGTTTGGGAGAGCGAGCCGGGCGAAGTGCGGGTGCTGACCTATCAGCAACTGCATCGCGAGGTGCAGAAGTTCGCCAATGTGCTCACGTCGCTCGGCGTGAAGAAGGGCGACCGGGTGGCGATTTACATGGGCATGACTCCCGAGTTGCCGGTCGCGATGCTGGCGTGCGCGCGGATTGGCGCGCCGCATACGGTAGTGTTTGGGGGATTTTCGTCGAATGCGTTGATCGATCGCATACATGACTCGCAGGCGTCGGCGGTGATTACGCAGGATGGATCGTACCGGCGCGGCGCAGAAGTGAAATTGTTCCCGGCTGTGGAAGAGGCGTTGAAGTCGTGTCCATCGGTCAAGCACGTGGTTGTTTACAAGCGCACCGGGACGCCGATCAACATGGAGGCGGGGCGCGACCACTGGTGGCATGAATTGATGGCGAAGGCTTCGGATGTATGCCCGGCTGAGCCGCTGGACGCAGAGCATCCGCTGTACATTTTGTACACCTCGGGAACTACCGGCAAGCCGAAGGGCGTGGTGCACACCACGGGCGGGTATTCGGTGGGGACCTATCTGACCACGAAGCTAGTTTTTGATTTGAAGGATGAGGACACGTACTGGTGCACGGCTGACATCGGATGGGTCACGGGACACAGCTACATCGTGTATGGGCCGCTGCAGAATGGCGCGACCAGCTTGATGTACGAAGGCGCTCCGAATTTCCCCGAGCAGGACCGGTTTTGGTCGATCATCGCGCGGCACAAGGTGAATGTATTTTACACGGCGCCAACGGCGATTCGGACGTTCATCAAGTGGGGCGATGAGTGGCCGAAGAAGCATGACATGTCGAGCCTGCGGCTGCTGGGTACCGTGGGCGAGCCGATCAATCCCGAGGCCTGGATGTGGTATCGGCAGACGATCGGCGGGAACCGGTGCCCGGTCGTGGATACATGGTGGCAAACGGAAACGGGTCACATCATGCTGACGCCGATTCCGGGCGCGATTGCGACGAAGCCAGGGTCGGCGACGCGTCCGTTTCCGGGTGTGGTGCCGGAGATCGTGAACATGGAAGGCAAGCCGGTGCCCGCTGGATCGGGAGGGTTTCTCGTCCTCAAGCGGCCGTGGCCGGGAATGCTGCGGACCGTTTACGGCGATCCGGACCGCTATGTGAAGAATTACTGGTCGCAGATTCCGGGGATGTACTTCACGGGAGACGGCGCACGCAAGGATAAAGATGGATATTACTGGATCATGGGGCGGGTGGATGACGTGCTGAATGTCAGCGGGCATCGGCTGAGCACGATGGAGGTGGAGTCGGCGCTCGTGGCTCACGATGCAGTCGCAGAGGCAGCGGTCGTCGGGCGTCCGGATGAACTGAAAGGTCAGGCGATCTCGGCTTTCGTTACGCTGGAGCAGGGAAGACAACCTACCAACGAATTGAAAGAAGAGTTGCGGAAGTGGGTGGCGAAGGAGATTGGAGCGCTGGCCAAGCCGGACGATATTCGGTTCACCGATACTCTTCCGAAGACGCGGAGCGGGAAGATCATGCGGCGGCTGCTGCGTGAGTTGGCGACGAACGGCGAGGTGAAGGGCGATACCACGACGCTCGAAGATTTCACCGTGATCGCCAGGTTGAAAGAGCAGGACGAAGTTTAGGAAATCCTCACTTCTCCCAAAATAGGGAAGAAGTGGGACACCCGCTGGACGTTATCCAGTTTGAGAACACCGAAATGGTTGTGTGTTTCGAGTTTGCCGAGGCTGAGGGCGTTCTGCGCGTGACGCTCAGTGGCGAAATTACAGATTATGCCGTAATGGAATTATGGTCGAAAGGACGCGGCATACTAGAATCCTTTCCCTCCTGCAAGAGTATTGTGGATTTGTCGGGCCTGACTCACTATAGCGTCTCCACCAGCACCATCAAGAAGCTCGCGAGGAGCCACTCTCCGGATCTGCCTGCCCGGGTATACGTGGCGACGAAGGACGTGGTTTTTGGCTCGACCCGGATGTTTCAAGTGTTATCCGAAAACACGCGCAAGAATGTACACGTTGTTCGCACCCTGGACGAAGCCTATAAATTGCTCGGCGTCGTGTCCCCGAAGTTCACTTCCGTCTCAACCATAGAGTTGGATCAATCTTGAAGTCAGGCGGTCACCGTCGCAACCGCGCCAGAGAGTGGAATTGTGGTATCAGGTTAATTTCTGCTATGCACGCGTGACTTCGCGGGTTCCGGAAAAAGGCCCTGATGCGTGGACCGCTTGATCCGCGGTTTACTTTTTGATGGCTTCCAACTCTTTGAATGCGGGATTTGTCTTCATGTGTTTGGGAAAATCTTTTTCATAATGAGCTAATGCGGGGCAAATGACGCGGTGGACTCCGCCGAATCCGAAGAGCTCCATCTCCTTCATGGCTTCATTGGCCGACCATCCTTCTTCCGCCATGCGGTAGGAGGCGATGGCCATGCCCGTACGGTCGTCACCCAGGCGGCAGTGCACGAAAATCTTCTTGCCGGAATTGTCCTCGATCACTTTCAGAAACTTTACAAAAGGCTCGTCGGACGGGAACGGGCAGTGCCAGGGGATGGAAACGTATTCCATGCCTAACTTTTCGACGGCTCGCTTCTCGTTGCCGTTGGGGCCGCTGCGCATGTCCACGACAATCGTGATGTCTAACTTCTGGAGAGTCTTCAGGCCGTCAACGCCAGGTTGTCCTCCGCGGTAGAGATTGGGTGTCACCTCACCGAAGTTCGGCAGGCCGACGGCGTTCTTGCGGCTGCCCATGGAGTGGCGGGTAGGGGGAGTGTTGTCCTGCGTCGATTGAGCGCAAACTGCAGCAAGCGAGAGGAGCACTGCTGCTGCAACTTGAAGACATCCTATTTTGGGGATCACTGAAGGTTGGATGCGGTACAGCTTTGCGGCGATGTCATTCGCCCGCGCCCATCATGATGATGGGCATTGTCGGTGTTGTCGCGCCGGATTCGTTCGGTTGTGCCAAGGTGCGGGGGACTTGCTGCCGGTGAGATTGCAATGAGGCGGCGGACCGAACTTCTGCTCAGGATGAGGAAGTCAAAATCCCCACCCTGTCGCACAAAACGCGACAAGGACGGGGCACCTGTCGTTTTCTTCACCTTTTGCTATTGGGTGAGTTTGATCGCCAACTGACGCTCGGGTTGGGTCATTTCGCCCCAGAGTTTTTGCAGGTCGGCTTGGACTGCCGTGTTTTCAGGATCTTTCCGCAACGCCAGGGCGAACCAGCGATAGGCGGTTGGGAGGTCATGCGGCGTGCACAACCCGGCAGAATAGAGTGCGCCCATTTCGATCATGGCTTTCGGCTGAGCTTGATTCGCGGCCGGCCTTAGAAGGCGCAGACCGCGATCACAATCCTGCGGAGCGCCCCGTCCGTAGAGATATTTCTGAGCTTCAGCAACGGGATCGTAGGCCGCGACCGGTCGGGTCGCGGCGCTGGGCTTTGGAGCGGGAGCTTTGGGTGCGGGTTTCGGCTTTTCCACGGGCTTGGTTGCAGCCGGCGGATTATCGGATGATGTCTCCTTTGGAGGCGACGAGTCTTTGTCTGCGGCGTCTGCGGGCGAAGCGGCCTTTTCCGAGTCGGCGGGTGCCGGTGCTTTCTCCGAAGTAGCGTCCGCAGGCGCGTCATTCGGTTTGGCGGTATCGGACGGCGCGGCAGTAGTCGGAGCGGGTGTAGCTGGTGCGGGAGTCGCCGCCGGATTACTGCTAGGTGGACTGCTGGGAGCCGCCGTTGTCGGTTGCGGTGGCGCGGCTGCACTCGGCTGCGGCGAGGGTTGCGACTCTGGCGTGCTGCTGGGAGATGGCGGCGGCGTGGTCGTCGTGTCCGGTGCGGTGGAATTTTGGGCCGCCGCCGAAGGTTTGTTCGATGGGTTGAGCCACGCGAGGCCCTGATTCTTGAATCGCAGATAGCCGAATCCAGCGGCCAGACCGAACGCGATGAGGAGCAACAGGATTTTGCCGATGCCCCAGTGGTGTCTGGGTTCTTCTTCGTCGAGCAGGTAGTCAAGATTGGAACCGGGCGTGGAGTGCGGGTCGATGCTCAGGCTCGCGCGTTTGCGCGGTGCGCCTCTGCCCGGAGCGGGGTCGTTCAAACCCAGAAAAGATGGCCCACTGATAGAGGTCGAGCCTTCCGCAACGGAACGGGGCGGTTCCTGAGCGGGTTCCCCGACTACTCTGGTAGCCGTTGGTGCAGCGGCAACCGAGACGGGTTGGGGCTCCGCAGGTTTAGCCGGGGGCGTCGCTAATAGCGACGCGCCGCACATGCCGCAGAAGCGGTTCTGCTCCGAGTTTTCATTGCCGCAGCGGCTGCAGCGCAAGAGTCTCCTCCACCTATAGCTTACGATATCTTACAGGTTCGATGCAGGGTGGTTGTGGTTACGTTTGGGAGATTCCGGCATCGTCGGCGGCGCTTTGCGTTTTTTTGCGATAAACCTTTTGACCGCTGAGATTGCGGAGACACATCGCAGAGGTCGCTGAGGAAAGCGGCTTGGTGAGGACTGCGGATTTGGAAAAAGTGATTCTTGCGCTCAACGTTTGCGGCCACGAACTGGAAGTGCTGCGGGTCCGCAGTGGCCGGGAGGAGGCTCCGGAGCTTGTTTTCCTTCACGAAGGTTTGGGCTCGGTTTCGCACTGGAAGGACTTTCCGGCGCAGGTTGCCGAGGCTACGGGATGTCCCGTCACGGTTTACTCGCGTTATGGATCTGGTAATTCAGATTTACTGAGCCAGCCTCACGGTGTGCGGTACATGCATAAGGAGGCGCTGCAATCGCTGCCGGATCTACTTTCCCAATTGGAGATCGAGAATCCGATTCTGGTGGGACACAGCGATGGTGCCTCGATCGCGATCATCTATGCGGCAGTGCATGATCGGGTACGCGGGCTGGTGCTGCTGGCGCCGCATGTGTTCGTCGAGGACCTGAGCGTGGCAAGCATTGCCCAGGCGAGGGTGAACTTCGAAACTACGAATCTACCCGAGAAGCTGGCACGGCATCATCGAGACGCGGCGCGGACTTTTTGGGGATGGAATGATATCTGGCTAGATCCGGAGTTTCGCAGTTGGAATATTGAAGAGTATCTGCGGCGGATTAGCTGCCCGGCGCTGGTGATTCAAGGGCTAGAGGATCAATACGGGACGATGGCGCAGGTGGAGGCCATTCGGCGGCAGAGCGGCGGGCCGGTGGAGGTGCTGGCGCTGGAGGATTGCCGGCACTCTCCGCAACGGGATCAGCCGGAGAAGGTGCTGGAGGCGATACGAAATTTCGTGTGAAGGATTCGCCGGAACTAACCGTTGTGCTGTGGTGTCGGAAAAATGCAGGATTGGTTTTGTCTGGCGTTCTAGTGAAAGGTTGGCAGTTTTGCAGTTGATGGAGTTCGTCATGATACGTCACTTCGCTGTTTTCATGTTACTCGTCTGCTTCGCTTCCATCTCAATCACTCAGGTGGCACGGCCTCCGGCGGAAGTGCCGGAGGAGACGATGCGGAAGCTTCTGATCCGTAGGGTTGATCCGGTCCTGCAACGAAGGCCCGGAATGCAAATCCAAGGCACGGTCGTATTGAAAGCGGTCATCGGCAAGACTGGTGACATCGAGAATCTGCAGATGGTCAGCGGACATCCGATGTTGGTTGCGGCAGCGATTGATGCCGTGAAACAGTGGAAGTACCGGCCTTACGAGGTGAATGGCATACCGGTAAGGGTCGAAACTACGATCCGGGTCGAGTTCGTGGACCGGAGTCGGACAGAAGGTGACGCATCAGTCGCAGCGCCTGAACCGTCCCAATCACCCGGGGCTCCCCTCCAAATCGTGAACCAGATGTTTGAGGGACATATCCTCAGAAAAGTGCCTCCGGTTTATCCGCCGCTGGCGCGACAGGCGCGGATTCAAGGGACGGTGGCGCTCAGAGTCATCATCAACAAATTGGGGGATGTGCGCGATGTGCAACTTCTCAGTGGGCACCCGATGCTGGCTCCAGCGGCCATCGAGGCGGTGAAGCAATGGAAATATGCACCCTACGAGTTGAACGGAGAGGCGGTCGAGGTGGAGACGGACGTGCAGGTCAACTTCAGACTGGCTGACGATCCTCCGCCGCAAGAACCCCCGGGGAACATCGTGGGCGGTGCGAATGGAGGAGTGATCAGTGGCGTGGTTGGCAGTATTCCGAAGCCGCTCGAAGGACAGCGCGTATCGGAAGCCGTGATGCGGCTGCGGCGCACACAGAAGGTGGACCCAATCTATCCAGGCGTGGCGGTGCCAGCGCACATTCAGGGGACAGTTGTTCTGGACGTGCGCGTCAATTCATTGGGCGCTGTGGAGGAGGTTGTGCGTATCGGCGGACCTCCGACGCTGGCACCTACGGCGATCGCAGCGGTCAAGCAGTGGAAGTACATGCCATACATAAGAGATGACGAGGCGATTTCCGTCGTGACCACGGTGCAGTTGAATTTTTCGCTGGAAGCGAATGAAAGCAGCGGAGTCGTCGTTGAGCCTCCGCCGTCGGAGGACTCGAGTCCACCGCGCATTCCGCTGCCCCGTCGGATACGGGTTTCGTCGGGCGTGAGCCAAGGTTTGCTGGAGAAAAAAGTTGCACCGGAATACCCGCCAGACGCCCGGGACGCGCGAATTCAGGGTACCGTGGTCCTGCGCGCAGTGATCGATAAGGAAGGGAATGTCTCCACCGTGGATCTAGTCAGCGGGCATCCGGCGCTGGCTCCGGCGGCGATGGAGGCGGTGCGGCAATGGAAGTACCGGCCCTACCTGCTGAACGGTCAGGCGATTGAAGTGGATACGACGATTCAAGTGAATTTCGCCCTGGCGGAATAGGGCAAGGAGAGAGCCTTGCCCTTCCAAAGCCATTTAAGAGAAACGGATAGCTCTCAGTCTGCAGCCCGGCTGCTTCCCTTGAATGCTTTCTGCACCAGAGTGTAGCGGGCGGCGCCAATCAGGCCGCAATCGTCGTTCGCAATGATCTGCACGGGCATATCTTTCAGGATCGATTCCATGCGGCCTTTGTCGAGGAAGGCCTGTATAAAAGTGCCGTCCTGCATCTTGGGAGCGATCTTGGCAGCGATGACTCCGCCGATGTAGATGCCGCCGGTCGTCATGTACCGCAAGGCGCAGTTTCCAGCTTCGGCTCCGAATACACTCACGAAAATGGAAAGCGTTTGCTCGCAGATCGGGGATTTGCCTTCGAGGGCGAGGCGAGAAATCAGCGGCGAGGGATCGGCCGCCGCGTTTACTTGCGCGCGCAGATCGCCGGGCTCTTCTGCTTTCTTTGTTTCGCGGAGGAAATCATAGATGTGGCGGATACCCGGGCCGGAGAGAATGCGTTCGCAACTCACTCGCCCGTATTCCTTCTGTAAGTAGGCGAGCAGTTCGGTTTGTATCGCATCTCTGGGAGCGAAGTCAGCGTGGCCACCTTCGCAGGCGAAGGGATGGTGGCGAAATCCGTCCCAGAAAAGGCCGGCCATGCCGAGTCCGGTCTTGGCGGAGATCACAGCCCGGTTGCCTTCGGCATCCTCCGAGCCTTTGCTGATGGTGATGAAATCTTTCGACTCGAGGGCGTCGATGCCGTATGCGTAGGCTTCGAGATCGTTGAGCAAGCCGACCGTGGGCAGCTTGAGTTGTGCTGCGAGCTCTTTGGCATCGATGGTCCAGGGAAGGTTGGAAATCTTGCTGCGTCCGGCACGCACGGGACCGGCAACGCCGAAGCAAGCGCTGTGAACAGGGATGCCTTCGGTGCGAGTGAATTGCGGAAGAATCTCGCCCAATCCGCTGTGCTCCTGGCTCTTGTAAGTTTTCTCGACGACGCAATTCAGGCGATTGCCTTCGGTGTCGAAGGCGGCGAGGCGCGTGCGGGTGGCGCCGATTTCTCCGGCGAGGATCATGGCTCGATTTTCCTCCATTGACGGTTGTCGGCTTCGAGCAGGTGGTCGGACTCAACGGGTCCCCAGGTGCCAGAGGCGTAGTTGGGAAATTTGCGGGGCGGAAGCGCCTTCCAAACGTCGAGGACGGGATCGATGACGGTCCATCCGGCTTCGACCATGTCGGCGCGCTGAAAGAGTGTGGCGTCTCCGATCATGCAGTCGTAGAGCAGCACTTCGTATCCCGTATAGGCGTCGGCGCCAAAATATTTCGAATATTCGAAACTCATGTCGACCGAGCCGACACGCAGCACGGGGCCGGGAATCTTCGCGCCGAAGGTTAATGAGATCCCTTCAACCGGTTGGATTTGGATTACGAGGGTGTTGGTATGCCCTTTGTGGAAGGGCGCATTGCGGAAGAGTTCAAAGGGCATGCGCTTGAACTGGATGGCGATCTCGGTGTGACGTTTGGCAAGGCGTTTGCCGGTGCGGAAATAGAAGGGAACACCCGCCCATCGCCAGTTGTCGATGTTGAGTTTGAGGGCAACGAAAGTCTCGGTGCGGGATTCGGGATTGACGCCGGGCTCGGAGCGATAGCGCGGGACTCGTTCGTCGCCGATCATGCCATCGCCGTACTGGCCGCGGACGCTGCTCTCCAGAACGTCTTCGGAGTTCAGTGGTTGCAGCGAGTGCAGGACTTTGGCCTGCTCGTTTCTGACGGCATCGGGAGAGAAAGATACGGGAGACTCCATCGCAGTCAGGCTGAGAAGTTGCATGACGTGGTTGGGCACCATGTCGCGCAAAGTGCCGGCGCTGTCGAAGTAAGCACCGCGGCGTTCGACGCCAACCGTTTCGGCGTTGGTGATCTGGACGTGATCGATGTAGCGGCGGTTCCATATGGGTTCGAAGATGGCATTGTCGAAGCGGAAGACCATGATGTTTTGCACCGTCTCTTTGCCGAGGTAGTGATCGATGCGGAAGATCTGGTTTTCCTGGAGAACGCTTTTGATGTCGCGGTTTAGGGTCTTGGCGGATTCGAGATCGGTTCCGAAGGGTTTTTCGATGACCACGCGGCGCCAGCGTCCGTTCTCCTGGGTGGAGAGTCCGGCACGGCCCAGTTGCTGGACGATCGAGGCGAAGAACTTGGGCGCGGTTGCCATGTAGAAGAGATAGTTGCCGTCGGTGTGGGATTCGGCATCGATGGCAGCGAGGCGATCGCGGAGTTTCACGAAAGTGTTGGGATCGCCGAAATCACCGCGCTCGTAGAAGAGACGACTGCGGAGCCAATCCAGCGCCGCAGGATCGTTCGTCGGCAAGAATTCGCTGACCTGCTTGCGGAAGGCTTCTACATCAAGATCGTCGACCGAGACGCCCATGACGGCGAACGTGTCGGGGAGCAGTTTCGCTTTCACCAGATTGAAGAGAGCAGGGATCAGCTTGCGCTTTGTGAGATCGCCGGAGGCTCCGAAGAGAACGAAAACGCAAGGGCCAGCGACTTTGCCGGCAAATTCAGCGGGAGCTTCGGAGTTGGCCGGAAGTGTGGCAGGCATGCTGAACGCTCAATGATTCCCCAGAGGTGAGAGAAGCATTGTAGGACAAGTGCGCTGGATTGCACCAGCGAGTGCGCACGTGGGTAGTGCGGAATCCCCGCCCTTTCCAGCCGCGCCGCCTTAGGTTACCAACCACCTCCCGGTCCTTTGTCCACATTGTAAAAACCGTGATAGAGCAGTGATTTGTTGGTGAGTGTTACCTGGTCGATAATCGGTCCCGGCGGCTCCACGGTCGCGGTCGTTGAAGCAGAGTGCAGCAGGCTTTTTGCTCCCTGCTTCAGGCCCTGTTGGCTGACCTTGGAAAGGGCTTTGCCCAGGAAGTCGGCCGCGACGTTTTCGCCCGTCGATGTCGTGATCTCGATCGGCAGCGCACAGTTCGCCAACATCTTAAGGACGTTGCCGGAGAACATCTTGAAGAATTGATCCAACCCAGGGGCGAGCAGTTTTACCCCACCGCTCACCAGGGCATCGCCAACGCTCGCGCCGGATACCAACTCGCTGTAGGTCTTGTAGGGAGCCTGGATCAGGACTAGTACCGCCTTGGGGGCCCCGCCGCTGAAGTCTATGCCGACGGGCGTTACCCCTTTAATTTTCGCCGCAGAGAACACAAACGTGCCGGCACCCTCCAGTACCGCGGCACCATAATTACCGGTATCCTGGAACTTCGCATAGCCCTTACCGGCCGACCCCAGGCTCGAATAGATGGTCGCCGCGGCACCGCCCGTCTCGACCGAGGCGGCCACTACGAACAGATCAGCTGCTGTGTCGCGGACCAAGCGGAGCAACTTGATATCCGCGTCATAGGCCGCAACCGCCTTATCGATGCTCTGTACGTTTCGGCCTGAGACCCATTTCAGTTTATCCAGGAAATCTTGCCTAAATCCGCCCGCTAATTCGACCCGGTGCTCCAGTTCCTTGGCCACACCCTTAGGATCGACCTTGGCCCAAGAGCGAAGGTCCGGCATTTCGAGCTTGATGTCCCGCGCCGTTCTCGCAGCGACCGAATCCCAATCGACATCGACAGTCCACAGTACCTCCTCGTGCAGATTGAACTCACCGGATGGTTTCATCGGATTTATGGCGGAATTGATGAGCTGATACTGGGTGGTGTAGATCGACTTCAGCAAACGCTCGATCACATCCCAATCGACAACAAAATTCTCGTTATTCTTGCTGATGATCTGGAAATCGGACATGGTAATGACCTCCTTGTAGCAGTCCCGTTGGGAGCGAGGCGAGTGGCCCACCCAGGCGGTCGTTGCAGGACAGCATTGCCCCTATCTATAAGGCGACAAAACGGGACAAATTTGATCAACGCAGCGGAACTTTTTTTCGGAGGGTGGTGGCCCGGTAGGAAGACTCTGTCCAGCTGTAGAACTGCCCCACTCAAGCCAAACCCAGGCTTGAATGGGCCACCCGCCAGCCGCCACATTTAACAGCCGCCACATTTAACTTGACACGCCTCCGCTTCGGAAATACAGTACGCGGCTAGCTTGGGTGTGCTCTCTTCCCTCCGACGCAAGGCTCGCGTTTCTTTCAGTTGACATTTCGTGTCGCTGCACCTTTCGCGGATTAGTCAATAAGTCCGAGCCCACAAGCACAGAGAGGAAATTCAATGATGCGGACTAGCTGGCGAATTCTCGCTATAGTCGTAATCCTCGCCTCACTCGCACTCGCTGACGAGGCTGAGTCCATTACAGTCGATTGCGGCAATGGACAATCGCTCAACAACGCACTGGCAAAGCTCGACAAACACGGGCCCGCCACTGTATCAGTTAAGGGAACTTGCACTGAATATGTTCAAGTGGTTGGCTTCGACCGCCTTGTGCTGAAGGGGCAGCCGGGCGCGAAGCTGCAACAGCCAACATCCACCTCGGGCAACTTGTTCAACGCTGTTCTGAACATTCAGTCTTCACGCAGTCTCACCGTCGACGGGTTAACGATCCAGGCCCCCAGCACAGGTGTCCCGGCAGTCGGGATTGGTCAGGGCAGCCGCGACATCCGCTTGCGCAACTTGAAGGTCATCGGCGGCGGTTATGGAATCATCGTGTTCGAGAACAGCGAGGTCTCCATCGCCTACGTCACGGCTCAGGACCCTGGTTACGCGACGCTCGGCGCCTACGACCTCTCCGACATCCACCTTGAGCACAGCTCGTTCACCAACACGACCGGGGCCCTGTGGCACGCGGGACTCGACATTGGAACCTCCCACGTCACCATGTACGCCACCACGATTACCAACATGCAGCAGGGGATCGCGGCCCATACTGGCAGCATCATCGACCTGGTCACCTTTACCACCTACTACAACACAGGTGGTTCGACAGATGTCACCATTAACAGTCCCGCGGGGACAAACTACAACGGCGTGACGATTCAGACCGGCGGCTCACTCAACTTGAACAGTGCCAAGCTCGTCATCAATCAGGCAGGACAGTCCTGGGGAGGCACAACGGGTGGGATACAGCTCTCCGATAACGCCACGCTCAATGCTGGGAGCGGCCTTCTCGCCATCACCGGCAGCAACGGCCAAGGCATCCTGGCGCTCAACAATTCCCACGCCACCATCGTCGGAGTCACCATAACCGGAGGCACGCACGCCGGCCTGTTGGCGGCAAATCTCTCGACCATTCATGTGGCCGCAGGCCCCAGTCTCACCCTTGTCGGCGGCAATAGCGTAGATCTGTTCTGCGACGCGGGCTCCATCATTACCGGAGCAGTGAATCTCGCCGGTGTACCGACTTCAAGCTGTGCGAACGTGCTTTCAGCCGAAACGCCGCCGTTGCCCTAGGCTAATTTCCCAGATGTCGGCCGGGGCCCGAGTTGACGTCCTACGCTCAAGCGCGAAGGTCCAGTTCGATCGCATCGATCAGGGGCACGAGCCACGCCAGCAGCGCTTGGTGCGCGGGATGTTGCACATAAGCATCGAGCGATGCCTTGTCCTTGAATTGCATGATGCCGCCAAACGTATAGCCCTTTCCGCGCGGCGAAATGTTTGGGCCTACATGAGTCTGAAGAAGTCCAGGGATTACCCCTTGGAAAGCGGCAATCTCTTTCACGGCTCTGTCCTTTTGGGCTTCGGAAGTTCCTGGCTTCCATTGAAATGCGAACACATGAAAAACACTCGCTGCCTCACTTTCTGCTCTAGCTGCTTCCGGCGCAGTGAAAGAGAGAAGAGTGGCAGTTCCGAGAGCGACACAGCCATCTCGCAGCAGAGAACGGCGTGTTGACTTTGCCATTTTGTATTTCCTTTCTCACGACGGGGAACCATCCGCTCGCGACCATGTCATTTCTCTGGATGGCGCTCCGACTGAGAGTGCCCCACCCTTGCCTTGTTTGCAAGTTTGGAAACCGAATCCCTGAAATACCGGAATAATTGAAAACGCTTCGCAATAGGGGACATGGCCAGCGACGCAACTACAAGGACACTACCTTTTTCCGCCTAATCGAGTAAGAATGCTGACGCCCCCCGCTTAGGCGATGGTGTCATCGACGGGCGGCCCATGGCTCCAGCTTTCGATCCGGATCGAGGGGAGTCGCATTTGAATGCGGATGGCGACTGGCGCAACACACGACCGGGAAATCCTGGGCACTATCCGCAATCGACATCCAGGTTTGACCTTCGGGGTTAATGCGATTGGAGAAAAGAAGCGACCAGCAAACCCGCACCGAATCCAAAACGCGGCTCGTTGAGCAGATCAACAGCTGTCTGCATTCGGGCGACTACGCTCGCGCCCTGGATCTGTTACGAGGAACAGCCGCCGATTTCCCCAACGATGCGCAGCTGTCCGAACTGGAAAACCTCGCGCACGATGGCGTCAAGCGCAAGGCCGACGCGGACCGCCTGATCACCGAAAGCCAGGGACTCTTCGCGCAGCAAAAGTCCGCCGAAGCGATTCAATTGTTGCGCCAAGCCTACGAGCTGGATAAAAACAATTCTCTCGCCCGCGCCATTCTCGCCAATGCCCTGGTCGAGCACGCGCAAGCCCTGGTCGAAAACGACTGGCTGAAAGCGGAGACGCTGACCAATCAGGCGCTCGCCTTGAACCCCGCGCATCCCACGGCCAAAAACATCCTCAGTCTGCTCGTTCGCAAGAAAGAAACAAGCTCTGTGGAGGACTGGGTTTCGCAAGCTCGCAAGCTTCAGTCCTCCGGCGACCTGTTCGCAGCCTTGGCTTGGGTTGCTGAGGGATTGGCCGTTCATCCCCACGATCCCAAGTTGCTCCAGATCCAGGATGCAATCCAGCGCGACCAGGAAGCTCGCCGGCGCCAGGCCCGGCGCGGCGACTTGGACGACCTGCGGCGCATGCAGCGCGAAATCGAAGGGGCCGCTGATGTTGCCGCAAAACAAGCGATCGCCGAGCGCATTCAAGCCGTCGCCGCCAAGCATTGGACGGACGGCGAAATCTTGTCCATCGCCAACGCCTTGCTGCTCCGCTTGGGATTGGTCCCCCAGGACAGTTCCAGCGCGTCGACGCGCAGCAAAGGCGCGACCGTAATTCTTCACGTCCCGCGCCCCAACGCTCCAAAACCTGCCCCCGCTAATACGAGTCCGATTGCACCCGGGCAGATTCCACCAACTTCGGCTCAGCCGACTTCGGCTCAGCCAAGTCCGGTTCAATCAAGCCAGGTTCAAACAAGCCAGGTTCAAACAAGTCCGGCCTTGCCAAGCCCGACGGCGCCGAGCCATGTTGCGGCGAGTCAGGCTGCGCCAAGTCCCGTTCCAGCTGAAGAAGTTCCCACCGCGATCGTCGCGCCGAGCAAAACTCCGGGGAGCAAGACTCCGCTCAGGGCTCCAGTTCGCGGCAAACTTCGTCCCCCTCTGCCCAAGCCGCCACTCACCGCGAGACCAGCCGCCACGGTTCCTTTGGTGGAGCCTCCTGCGCCCCCGGCCAAGGTGACATCAAGATCATCCCGGCCAACCCAGCCCGCGAGATGGAACTCCGCAACACTGATCCTCGTCGCCTCGGCCGCGGCAATCATCCTGGTCGCGGCGATCTTGTTTTTGACGCAAAGACATCAGGCTCCGCCAGCAGCGAAAGCCCCAGCAGCCACTGCTGCCGTTCCTGCTCCAGCCGCCTCCGCCCTCGCCCCCGCCGTCTCTGCCCCCGCACCAACAACGCCCGAACCATCTCTTCCTGATTCAGGTCTTTCTTCCGACACCGCGCCTGGAAAACTTACGCCCGACGATCAACCGCCAGCCGAGTCCAGTCACAATCTGGGCACGCTGTTGGTCGTTGCCGGTCAGGACGACGCCAGAGTCATTCTCAACGGAAAACTTCAACGGCAACTCACTCATGCCGGCCAGCTGCGCTTACCGAATCTCGAGCTCAAGGACTACGTTGTACAAGTGTCTAAGAGCGGCTTTCAGGACCCTCCTCAGCAAAAGGTTCGCATTCGCAAGGGCGAAGAGGCCAAGCTTATCTTCAACCTCCAGCCGCAGCCTCGCCTGGCCTCGCTGACCATCCAGGGCTGCGCTCCGGGAACCGCGGTTCTCGTCGATCAAACTCTTGTCGGTACGATTCAGCCCGATGGGTCGCTCTCGGTTTCCACCGTCAATCCCGGAGACCATACCGTCGAACTGCGTAAAGAGCGATTCAAGTCCCGGCAATTCAAGAAACACTTTGTTGCGGGCGGAGCTATAACTCTCGCCCCTGCGGATGCCGCGATGGAAGCCGCTCCCGGCGAATTGAAAATTACCTTCGCCCCCGCCGACGCCAAGGTTGCAATCGTGAAGGGCGACCTTCTGACCATAGTGAGCAGTGGTGTCCCGCTCAATCTTGCCCCGGGTACCTACACTCTTACTGCGCGAACCGCCGACAGGTTCACGCGCTCGACCACGCTCGACGTTATCGCCGGTCAATCCCAGACTTTGGATCTGCCTCTCGCCCCGAACGGCATGTCGAAGTTTGATGACCCAGGGGCCTGGAAGCATGAGGGAGATTCGTTCACTCGCAAAGGCGGGGACTTCGCCCTTTACGGCGTCGCTCCTACCTCGGGCACCTTTATGTTTTCCGCGATGCTCACCAAGGGTCACCTGTTGCAGTGGGTATTCAACTACACCGACTCCAAGAACTACGTCCTGTTCCAAATGGATGACAATAATTTCTATCGCAGCGTCATTCACGACGGGAACAAGACGAACGAGATCATCGTTCCTCATAAAGGCGAGAAGAAAAGTTTCCGCACGCTCCACGTCCGCGTTACCCCCACGGAGATCGTCCACCAGATCAAGCAGGGGAACAGTTGGACCATCGTGGATCGCTGGACGCAGCCCGGCGCGAATCCCAGCCTGGGCAAGTTTGGCTTCTACATCCCCGGCAACGACCAGGTAGCACTCTCCAGCTTCGCCCACTACGCTGACCTGAACATCCGCTAGCCGTCTGCAAGAGAGCGCAGGTAGTCTCGCACTTCGATCTGCCCGAAATATTCCGCGGCGCCTTCGGCTATATTTTGATGGCCCAAGAACTACATTTCTACGATGATTTCTTCCCATCCTTCGCGATCGGTTTATCGGCAGGTTTGCTCTGAGGCTCTTTCCGTTTTTCCTCGGAGTCCACGGCAAAAAGCATGTAGTGATCGAAACTGTGGCGCCGATAGTAGCGATGATGGCGGAATTCAAAATAAATTTCCGCGCTCTTCGGCAACCATAGAGTCGTGCTTTTTCCGGCAAACGGGATGGGCCCGTATTCCACGACCTGATGCTCGCTGAGAAGCTGGATTTCCGGCATCGGACTAACCAACTCTGACTCTATGCGCATGATTTGGAATTTGTCGGCGGTGATCCAGGCGCGTCCTTTCAATTTGACCGGGTGAATCTGGGTCCCGACCTTGTAGCTATGAATGCGGTTGGGGCGGTCGTCGCGTTGCTCGAAGCGCACCAGCCACGCCGCATGTCCGCGCCAATCTCCCAGTCCGTCGCATTTCATCTCGAAGTTGTCGCGCATGTGCGGATGGAACACCAGCGCCAGCGCCGCAAATCCGGTGCTGGAAATCTCGTCCGGATAACCGGTCAGGCTCAACTTGTCGGCGCGGTATTCATCTACCGAAAGAAACCCTGGCTGCTGCTCCGAAATCGAAGCGACATAGTTAAACTTGCGTGTTTCCGTGCGAATGGGAAGCCCGTAGGCATCGAGTCTTTGGTGGAACAGGTCTTCAACCGCGGCGAACCGCATCACGTCTTCCACCAATTCCTGAACCCGTTTCCCCGATTCGTCGATCACCTTCTCGGTGGGGCAATCCATTCCCGCGGCAACATTGAGTTTGACCTCGTCGATGCCTGGCGGCTGCCACGACTTCAAAGAAAATAGCGGAGCGCCAAGAGCCTGGAGGGGGTCCACTCCCACCAACTTGGACGCGCCTGCGTCCGCCGAGGCCACCGCGATAGGACTTGGAGAACGTTCTTCAATTTCTGCAATCAGGCCGCGCACCTGCCCCGCCATGGGATGGCGCGGCGACTCTTCCAAAAACCGGTTTAATGCCTCCAGCCCTTCCTTGTTATTACCCAAATTCACCAGTGCTTCTCCCAGCACCAGCTCCGCTGGACTGGCCAGAGCTTTCCCTTTTTCGATTGCCACATGGGCTTCGTCGCGTGCACCGTCGTAATTGCCCTGATGCAGATACGTATCGGCCAGCAAATTGTGCGGCTGCCAGTTATTCCCGTCTTCCAGCACCGCCCGCTCCAGTGCCGAGCGCGCCGCCGGATAGTCTTTCTGTTGCAATCTCGCTCGTCCCAACAGCGTGAGCGCCTGCGTATTTCTGGGATTGATATTGCTAGCGGCAAGCAGGTAATCCGCTGCCCGCCCGTAATCGCTCTTCTCGTAATACAAATAGCCCAGCAGAAAATTAACGTCCGAACTCGATGCATCGGACTGATAGGCTGCGCCCAATTGTTTCTCCGCTTCCTTCAGATTGTTCGACTTCAGCGCCGAAACGCCCCGCTTCACGACTTTGCGCGCCTTCGCGGAGAGCCCCATATCCGGCACATCAAGGTTGATCGCCTCGGGATCACGTTTCAACGTAAACTTTAGTTGCACCGGGCTCCAGGAATTGACCACTTGCAACTGGCGGCGCTCGCTCACATAACCGACCGCGCTCACTTCAATCTCATATTCTCCGTACGTTACGTTGGTAAACACTCCTTGCGAAACCTCGTCCTGAAACGCTCCTTGCACAATATCGTTTGTGGTCTGCCAAACCGCTGTCTGGGCTGACCGGTTGATCAATTGAAGCAGCGCCTGGCGATCAAGGTGACCGTTCTTTTTTTCCGCAGACACGGTTGCGACCACAATGCCTGTCCCGGGAGCGGTGATATATAACGACGCAGAATCCCGCAAGCCACTGTCCACCGTCGGGCCTGCCGCCTGCGCCAGCATCGTGACAGCGCAGCACACGAGCAGAAACGAGATCATTAGGCAATTACAGATGAAGATGAGGGACGGCACAGCAAAGCGGCGCATGGCAGGAAACATCCGCCAGCAGTGTGGCACAGGGTTCTTGCCGGGTCAAACCAAACTCTGGAGGGTGCCCCGTCAAACCTTTGCTTGGACGGGAATTTCGATGTTCACCCCTCACAGACTTATCCCACTTCTCACCGTCGTGTCCCATTTGCGGTAACACATGATTACTTTTGCATTACTACAGTATCCTCGCGTCGATCTATGGAGCGGAGCGGCATCTTCCGAAAACAACCTTCGCAGAATCCGCTGTCCTCTAATGCTGCACGGAGGTTGCCGTGAAACGCCGTATTGCTTTAACCCTGCTTGCTGTATCGTCAATGGCCGTTACTGCCTGGTCGCAATGCAACAACCCCTCATCGCCCGGAGTAGTAATCTGCATTCCCACGAATGGTTCCACCGTCGTCTATACGCCCGAAATTTCTATTCGCTCCACTCCGGCTCAGGGTGCATCTATTACCGAATTCAGACTGTACGACAATAATCTGGACGTTTTTGACGGATCGCCCGGCCAGACCGGCGTTGATCTGTATGACGGCGGAATCTACAACGGCTTTCACCATTTCGTGGTGAATGCCTGGGACAGCGAAGGCCATCTGTACCAGGCCAGCACTTTCGTCTCCATCACTGGCCTGGGATTCGGTCTTTGTTCCATGCCGAAGTCTCCGGGAATTAACTTCTGCGTTCCACCCTCCGGCGCCATCTTGCCGGTGAATGCGCCGGTTGACGCATCCGCGACTGGTACATCCCCCATCAAAAGCATCAGCTTCTACGTCAACGGAGTCCTGGCACAGAAAGTAACCAACAGCGTCCCCAACGGCAATTCCTGGGGAGTGGGCACATCGCTGCAACTTCCGAAGCAGGGCGTTGCCTACACTGTAAAAGCAACCGCTACCGATTCAAGCGGCCACACTTACATTGCGACCAAAAGCGTCACTGGCAAATATACGTATTCCACCTACGGATGCGCGCCGAAAGGCGATCAGTGCTTTCCCGGAATCAACGTAATTTCGCCACAAGACGAGGCGTACGTGGGCAGTACATTCAACCTCAACGCACAAATCCTTCTCAACCCGAAACCGATCACGACGATGAAGGCCTACCTCGACAACACGGTTGTCGCCACCTCCGGCAATGCGACCTTGCAACACGAGATCACAACTTCGCTCGATGGAACTCACATCCTCACCATTCAGGGGTGGGATGACGACGGCATCGAGTACCGCGTTCAGCAGAACATCAACATTAACGTGAAGCAATAAGACCACCGGGCGCGAGTCCTGGTTCAATCAGACTCGCGCTATCTTTTTCGCGGTTCTCTTCATCCAAGACATCCACTGATCTAGACACTCCCTGCGACGAGATACAGTATTTCCCTTAGGGTTCTACGGAAAATACCTAATGTAGTTTCGGCTGCGGAGAGGTAATCCTTTTAAAGTCCACACTGCTGAATGAAAGTGATCTTCATCGTTCAAGAGCCGAGGCGGCTCTTCGCGTTCGTGGGGCCCCATAGAAGTGTGAAGCACAAATAACGGCTCGAGTCACCGCTGCCAAATTGGGACCAGAGTCGAAGTGAAATCACGTTTCCCAGGAGAGCGATATGCGCGATGTATACGAGGTTCTGCGAGCCAAAGAAATTCTCATCGAGCAACTACGTCGAGAGGTCGAGGCTCTGCGGTTGGTAGCTCCGTTGCTTGACGATGATCGAGATAATGGATCGCGCGCGGATGCACCAGGTAATCGAACGGAGTCGGATGGTCAGAGCCTTCGCTCGATAAAGCGCCTCGTCAGTGCACGCCTGCCTAAGAAGTCAGATCGCGAAAGCACGGTGGTTGCAGATGAGGAGACAGCAGGCAATGCTCAGAGAATCTCCGGCCGCCTGAGACGGCTGGCGAGACCAGTGCTGGATGCGGTGAACTCTATGGCCGGATAGCCGAAGGGCAGGTTGAGCACCCCGAAAAACCCCGTTTTTTAGGGCGGTGTAAAGAAAGCCGCCCTTTTTGCCCTATTCCTTTCCAGAATCCCGGGGGTGCCTTTCGGAATCCAATGAAACGTGGATCGCCGAAAGACTTTCATCACCTTCATCGCAATCGTTCAGTTCGTTCTATTCCTCACGCATTACTTTCTCTACCAGACGTGGACGTTCCATCACGTGCCAGGCCATCCGCGCCTGCTGGAAGCAGCCCTTGGCCTGCTGTCGATCAGCTTCGTAATTGCATCTGTTCTGGCCTTCTCCTACACCAGCGGGCCGGTACGCGTGCTCTACAAAGGCGCAGCCTCTTGGATGGGCTTTCTGAGTTTCTTATTTCTCGCGGCGCTCTTCTCCTGGGTGCTGCTCGGAATCGCCACATTGGCCGGCGTGGGAATTGACTTTCACCGGATGGTAGAGGGTCTGTTCGCGCTCGCCATGGCGCTCGGATTGTATGGAATCTGGAACGCCAGCTGGACCCGCATCACTCGCGCCCGAGTACGGCTGCAGAATCTGCCCGATGCCTGGCGTGGGCGTAGGGCAGCCTTGATCAGTGACGTGCACTTGGGCCACGTACGCAATCGCGGATTCCTGCAGCGCCTGATCGGCACAGTCCTGCGGGAGGCGCCTGATCTCATCTTCATCGCCGGCGACCTGTTCGACGGCACCGCCATCGACGCTGCCAAAGCCGCCGAACCCTTGAACCGGTTGACCGCTCCGCATGGCGTCTTCTTCGTGGCGGGGAATCACGAGCAGTTCGGTGACGACAGCAAATATCTGGATGCCATCGCTGCCACTGGCGTGCGCGTCCTCAAGAATGAGCGGGTCAATGTCGATGGCTTGCAGATTGTTGGGGTTCCGTATCGCGATGCCGCTACGAATGGAGGACTGGCCTCCGTGCTGAGGCGCCTACCGCTCGATCCCAAGCGCGCCAGCATCCTGCTGACCCACGCGCCAGACGATCCCGCCGCCGCCGAAGCGCTCGGGTTTTCCTTGCAGCTTTCCGGGCACACCCACTTGGGCCAATTCATCCCCTGGAGTTGGATGGCCCGCCGAGTCTATCGGCAGTTTGTGTACGGACTGAGTCGCATCGGGCGGATGCAGGTATTCACGTCGAGCGGCGCCGGGACGTGGGGGCCGCCTCTCCGTCTAGGCTCGAATCCGGAAATCGTGATGCTTGAGTTTGAATAGATCCTGCGAACCGGCTCAGGTCGGGATTTGCCATCCCGTCACAGGAATCTGTGATTTAAATCACAGATCGATTTGAGTAACCGCCATAGGCTCGGCTATGCTTGTTTCAATCGCGCTCGCGTAAAGGCGGAAACCTCATGCCAGAGAACACACTCACCATCACCGACAATCGCACCAATAAGAGCTACACAGTTCCGGTGGAGAACGGAACGATCCGGGCCATGGATCTGCGCCAGATCAAGACCGGCCCCGACGATTTCGGACTGATGACCTACGATCCCGCCTACCTCAACACCGCCTCGTGCAAAAGCAGCATCACCTACATCGACGGAGACAAGGGCATTCTGCGTTATCGCGGATATCCCATCGAAGTGCTGGCAGAGCGTTGCACCTTCCTCGAAGTAGCGTATTTGCTGATGTTCGGCGAGCTGCCAACTGAGAAAGAGCTGAACAGTTGGATGTACGACATCACCCACCACACCATGCTGCACGAGACCACCAAGAAATTCATGGAGGGATTCCGTTACTCTGCGCATCCGATGTCGATGTTCGTGAGCACCATTGCGGCGCTGTCCAGCGTGTATCCCGACGCGAAGCTGGTCCGCAGTCCCAAAGACCGCATGCACCAGATCGTTCGCCTCATCGGCAAAGTGCCGTCGATCGCGGCCATGTCGTACCGGCACAACGTGGGATTCCCCTACGTGTATCCCGACAACGATCTGAGCTACACCGAGAATTTCATGAACATGCTGTGGAAGATGGTCGAGCCCAAGTATGTCGCCCATCCGGCGATCTCTCGGGCGCTCGACATTCTTTTTATCCTGCATGCCGACCACGAGCAGAATTGCAGCACGAGTGCGATGCGCTCGGTGGGAAGCTCGGAAACCGACCCCTATCTCGCCGTGGCCTCGGCGGCCTCGGCGCTGGCCGGCCCCTTGCACGGTGGCGCGAACGAAGAAGTGCTGAGAATGCTTGAGGAAATCGGAACGAAAGACAACGTTCCGGCTTACATCAAGCGCGTCAAGGACGGACACTTCAAGCTGATGGGCTTCGGACACCGCATCTACAAGAATTATGATCCGAGGGCGAAGATCATCCGCTGGTGTGCCGAGCAGGTCTTCGAAGTCACGGGACGCAGTCCCAAACTCGACATCGCGCTTGAGTTGGAGCGCATCGCGCTGGAAGACGAATATTTCATAAAGCGCAAACTCTATCCTAACGTCGACTTCTATTCAGGGATCATGTATCAGGCCATGGGCTTCCGGCCCGAGATGTTCACGGTGCTGTTCGCGATTCCGCGAACCGCTGGATGGCTGGCGCAATGGGAAGAGCTGATGAAAGATCCGGAGCAGAAGATCGCGCGCCCGCGGCAGGTCTATCTCGGACCCGGCGAAAGGGAATTCGTTCCCATCGACAAGCGCGTGCCGGTTCCGATTCCGGCGGAATATCCATCCCGTTAAAAGCAATAACCACGAAGGACACTAAGGATCGCGAAGGGAAACCGAGTTTCCTTCGTGCCCTTTGTGGTTTATGCCTTCCGCAGGTTTGCAGCACCAAAAAATGCCCCCGCATTCGTGTGGGGCATTCTCCTCTGAAACGTTCTGTTGACACGCTCCGTGTCATTTCGTCGTAGAATGGTCGCCTTCAAAAGCCAAGCGAGTCGTGGGCTCGCAGGCATCAACGAGGGAAATTCCAGCCTGACTTTCACGGAGGAAAGACCAATGAACCTGAAAACGATCTCGGCAGTGTTAGCGGTCTCGCTAGGCACCGCGACATTCACAATCGCCCAGCAGCCGGCGAGAATTAACTTAGGCGAGGGAGAGGCCAAGGCACGGAAAATACTCCTGGAGAATGCAGCCAAGCAAGGCAAGACACTCAGCCCGTCGGCAGAGGCCAGCGCGACGGTCACC
Source organism: uncultured Acidobacteriota bacterium (assembly GCA_963836945.1). Classification (GTDB taxonomy): domain Bacteria; phylum Acidobacteriota; class Terriglobia; order Terriglobales; family Acidobacteriaceae; genus Sulfotelmatobacter. Next base: position 966,659 of record CAWILL010000003.1, on the reverse strand, counting down.
CATTGGAATGGCACCATCAGGTGGGGCGGGAAGAATTACCACTTCAGCATGCTGGGACGGAACCCGGCCGACGGCTCGTCGACCACGATCATTCCTGTGTACGTCGTCCCGGTGAAGTTGATTCTGCCCGATGGATCGGCGTGGGACCCGGCGGCGGTCCAGGTGAAAAAGGGTGTGAACGCCATCGATGCCACCACGAATTCGCCCATCTTCGGCAATACCACATGGATGAATGGCGGCGTCAACCTCGGCGACACGCAATATATCGACGCCTTCCAGCGCGGCAGTTGGTGGAAATATGTGAGCACCATCGCCGCGGACTACCACGTGCTCTTCCAACCAGTCCTTCAGGCTGAGGTGGAATGGACGGTGCCTGCGGGATTTGGCGTGCAAACTCCTGGGTCGGCCAATGGAGGGAATATGGCCGATATCGATATCAACTGGTTTGATTTCCAGCAGCAGAACTATATTGCCTCGGCTGGCCTGCCCGGCAGCGTGCTTCCGTTTTTCTTAACCTACAACACCTGCGAGGGCCAGAGCGATGGCACAACCGAGTCTCCATGCTTCGCGGGCGCCTATCATTCCGTCACCGGTCCGAGGCTGAACCAGCCCTATCTCAACTCTCCCTGGGAAGGATTTGTCCCGGATCTTTTCATCCTCAGCCACGAACTCGGTGAGACCACGGGAGATCCGTTTACCGTCAACAATTCCCCTTGTCTGGCTGATCCCAATATGGAAACGGGCGACCCGGTCCAGCCGTTCGGGCTGAAGGTCCCGTTTGCAGGAATCACCTACCATCTGGAAGACCTTGTGTTTTACGACTGGTTCGCCGGACCTTATCCCGCGCCTACGTCGGTCAATCAGCGGTTTACGTTCCTCGGATCGTATGCCTACCCATGCAGCTACACTCCAAGCCTACCTGGACACAAATAGAGGAGCCGCTTCAAGAGCAATAACCACGAAGGACACAAAGGATCACGAAGGGAAATCGAGTTCCCTTCGCGCACCTTCGTGTCCTTCGTGGTTAACGCAGTTTCTACGCGGCGTGCTTAGCCAATTCGGCTAGCTGTTCGCGATGACGCTCGGGGGAAGTGATGACTTTCATCTGCTGCCAGTCGTAGGGGAATTCCTTGCCACAATCGAGACAGGCAACATAGGTTCCAGTCAGTGCAGCGGCCTGGGGGCGGCGCTTTGCGCGACGGACGGTTACGGGAAAGCTGTAGCGTGCGTGCCTGCAGCCAAAGAAATAATTCAGCAATTTTTCGATCATGGACCCACCTTCCATACCTGAGCGTGTATGCCAGTACCTGGGTTATTGTGAGTGATTCCCCCTCCGCCGTTACTGCATCACTCAAATACTTAGATTCATGGATAGCCCAAAGGGTTTCGGCTTTCATACCCGGCGGGTTGCGACTGTAGGATCGCTCTACCTTCGTGACGCGAAAGGCTTTATATCGGTCCGAAGCACTTTTCCTGCCAGTGAGGGAAAAACATCCACAGGGCCCTATCTTGAAGAGCAAACCTGCCGGCTTCTCTTGATCGCGGGACGCTCGGCCACGCTTAGTCCGATAGCCGCCGCCGCGGCCAGTTCTGCCGCGAACGCACCATCGTGGACGGCCTAAGGGGAAAGAATCTTGATCGGATCTTGCCCCAACCAGCAGCGAACAGGACTCGCCAGCAGATAACCGATCCACCAGGGACAAACACGGTGAGCCATGACGTGAAATACCTCTGGATGAAAAGGGTAGCCGTGACCGAAATAAGCGGGAATTGCAGATTGTAGATTGTAGATTTCAGATTTTCTGTTCCGGCGCTTACGTTCGCAGTTGAAAAATCTGCAATCTAAAATCTGCAATCGAAAATCAGCTGTCACACGCTCTGCGGCCCGCGTTTCCGTTGCTGCTGGCACTTGGTCATGATGGCGGAACGGAGCCGGCTGCGGAGGTCTTCAGGAAGTTCGTAGAGTTGAGAATCGCGGTAGATTTCAATGGTCTTCTTGGTTGTGTCGCAAACAACGTAGCAGTTGTGGCACCACGAAAGATGATTTTCCAACTCGCTTTTAGTTTTTTCGTCGAGGACGCCGTCCAGGTAACTGGTCAGCTCACTCAGGAACTCAGAGCATTTCACTGGTTGCCATCTCCACTCGCCACGTCTTTGTCGTTTTTGACATCTTCACCTCTCACACCGGTCTTGCCATCGCCCGGCTCGCGCCGCTGGAAGTAGCGCGACAACCTCTCTCGCAACTGCAGCCGTGCCCGCAACAGCCGAGATTTTACCGCAGGCACGCTCAATTCAAGCGCCGCCGCTGTTTCCTCGGTCGAAAGCCCTTCCACGTCCCTCAGCACAAAGACCGTCCGGAAGCCCGGAGGCAATCCCTGGATGGTCTTGCTTAAGATCTCGCGCAATTCCGCTTGCGTGTATTGCTGCTCCGGATTCGGGCTCCAGTCCGCGATCTCGCGCGGCAGGGAGTCGTCTTCCGTCTTAATGTCTTCGTCGAGCGATACCGTGCGCTCGGGCTTGCGCCGGCGCAACTTCATCAACGCTTCGTTGACGGCAATCCGAACCAGCCATGTGTAAAATTTCGACTGCTCCTGGAACTGCGCCAGGTTTCCGTAGGCCTTCAGGAACGCTTCCTGCACCACGTCCTCCGCATCTTCGCGGTTTTGCGTGATGTGTTGCGCGATCCGGAAAACGTTGCGGTCGTAACGACGGACCAGCTCTTCGAAGGCTGAATCGTCGCCCCGCTTGGCCGCCTGAACGAGTGTTAACTCCTCGCTAACAGGCCCCGTCAGTTTGTTTTGGATGGCTCCCATGCTTCAGGCGATTCAGTATTTTCCGGTGAAATATGGCGCACTCGAAAGTAACCACTATTCTATCCGGTGGAGGGAAATCTGGCGAATCGGGTCACGGTCGGTGGGGGGGACGCCTTAGCCCGCCCCGCCGGCACGAACGAGAAGTGAAGGGTAGCGTTCCAGGGCGGTGCGTTTACAACAGCTCGTGGATGCGTCCCCGGAAACGTACTAGCTTAGCTAGCTAGCCGAGTGAACGAAGCCGTCCTGCCGCTTGGACACAAGAAATTGATCTCTCTGAGGAAAGCATCTTGGGTTGTGTGTCGCGATCGCGCATTCGTTGGCCTCCTTGTAGGTCCGGAATGTGCCGTACTCATAGTGGGTGAGAAATTCATTTTCACCCGCCGGCAGCGATACCAGTTCTCGAACTACATAGGCGGTTTTCATGCTGCGATTCTCACTTGACTGAGTGTCCTGCGCAATACGACTGGCTAAGGAGAGCAGGGCAGGCTGTTGCCTTAATGTCTAGACCTGCGGCAACGTAGCCAAGGCTAGGGAAAACCTGTAAACCCTTCCTACCTGTGTCGTGAGCCTCTCGTTGATGAGGACGAAAGGCGGCGCAAGATTGTGATAACGCCTTGTTTTCAACAGTTGATCTCGGGTTTACGGGGTTGATGTTCTATCGCACGCAAGGCGAGGTCGTCATAACGGGGACTCGGCTGCCAGTCACCTCCACCCCGCGTGTATCCAGCCGGTTCGTCGCGACCGATTCAATTCTCCTTCGGCGCTTCCCACAATTCAATTCGGTTTCCATCGGGATCCATGATCCACGCAAACCGTCCGTAATCGGCGTCCTCGCGATGCGGATCAATCTCGACTCCTGCTTTCTTCAACTCTTCCAGCAACCCGTCCAGATCATCCACACGATAGTTCACCATGAAGCCGGCTTTGCTCTCCCCAAAATACTTTGTGCTTCTTGGAAAGATCGACCAAGCCGTCGCCCCCTTTGCACCCGGCTCGCTTCCGTCCGGCGATTGCAACTCGCGCCACTCAAATGTAGCGCCCTGTCCGTGGGGCTCTCGCTTAATGCCAAGATGCTTCTCATACCAGTCATACAAATGCTCCGGACTCTCAGACTGAAAAAAGATTCCGCCAATGCCTGTCACGCGTTTCATGAGTGAGTCTCCCCGCCAAGTATTTTTTCACCGTCGAATAGTAGAACCCACCTGCTGGGATCCGGCAACTGCGGAGCTTCAAGGATCGCGGAATGCAGGCAAGGTTTGCGCCGTTTCCGATCTGGCGTTAATCATCCTCGCCGCGCTGGACGCACCCTTCTCCTACGACGGAATTTGGATGTTCAGAAGATTCACAAGGCGGGCTTCGATGTGTACTTCGTGGAGAGACCCGAGACATCCGTGAGCAGCGCAGTCTGGCTATTCGCCATTGACTGGTCACACCGTCGGGGATTTTTCTACAGCAAGTAGTTGGTGAACAATCGCGTACGAGTTTTTCAACACCCACTCCCGATTACGCTCATTAACCGGCTAATGTGCACTCAATAGGAAGAGGCGATTCGAGGTCGTGGCCGACTTTGAGGAGTAGCTTGTGTAGCCACTAAGCATTACGATTTCCCTTATCCCACTTTCTCCTGGCGATTGCAAGACAATCTTGGACCAGCCAGCTTGCACGAGTCCCAACTTTCTTACTGACCCGTTACTTCTGCAGCCAATTCCGGATCCAGCTGGGAGGATTAGGGTCCACGCTCTGCATCCCCTCAAGTTCTACGCGGATGTCGTTGTGCCCCGGCATTTGTATGACGACAAGTCGACAAATTATCCCCGAAACGCAGAACGAGGCTACTGCACACCCGAGGATTGGCCGGTTAATCACTCAGAACCCCTCGATGAGCGATGTGGCCTGATTGCAACAATCAGGGAGTAAAGATTTGTAAATTCTCGCCCATTTTTTCTTGTGGCGCGATCCCTCTTGAGATGCGTCGGGCAACTATAGCCGCACGCCGACAATCTGACTGCTAGGAGCCTTACGCTGCACTGGCCGACCTCCAAGAATGACAACTTTCACTCTCATTGCCCAAGAACCTCGCCCGAAGCCTAGCGGCACTGCTCAGCCTCGTTGCATATTCCGGGCGGCGCTCATGATCGCGCTCCTGGCGCAAACTGGAGTTTGGGGTCAATCGACCACGATCTCCGTCGATGTGAAAGTCGTAAACCTTCCGGTCACGGTTCGTGACAAGCACGGCCAGATCGTTCGCGAACTGACGAAAGACGATTTCATTCTGGAAGAGGATGGCCGTGCGCAGACCATCAAATATTTTGCGCAGGAGACCAACCTGCCGCTTACCTTGGGTTTATTGGTTGACACCAGCCTGAGCCAGCGCAATGTCCTGAACGAAGAGCGCACGGCCAGCAGGAGCTTCCTCGATCAGATGCTAACCGCCGACAAAGACCGGGCATTCCTGATTCACTTCGACCGCGAAGTCGAACTGCTCCAGGATCTGACTTCCTCCAAGGACAAGTTGCGAGCTGCGCTCGAATCCTTGAACGCGCCGACGCTCAAGCGGGCTTCACAAGATGATCCCGACGATCGCACCGGATCGCACCACGGCGGTGGCACGTTGCTATACGACGCGATCTACCTTGCCTCAAACGAACTGATGAAAAAACAGCCAGGACGGAAGGCGGTCGTCATCCTCTCTGACGGTGTCGATCGGGGCAGCAAGGAATCGCTGGAGAGTGCCATCGAAGCAGCCCAGCGCACCGACACTCTGGTCTATTCGATTTTATTCACAGATCCGCACCATGACGGGGGTGGCAGCTATGATCACCACGGTGGCGGGATGGGCGGCGGCGCTGGTTGGCCGGGCGGCGGGGGAGGCGGCTGGCCCGGAGGAGGTCATGGCGGCCACCCTGGAGGAGGCAGGGGACGCTACCCGCAGGAAGCACATGTCGATGGGAAGAAAATTCTGCAGCGTATTTCGCGGGAAACTGGTGCGCACATGTTTGAAGTGTCGAAAACGGAACCGATCGACAAGATCTACGCCAGTATCGCCGAGGAATTGAGGATGCAATACAGCCTGGGCTATACGCCGGTGAAAGTCGATGCGGGGGCCGGAGGCTATCACAAAATCACGCTCACCGCGAAGAAGAAGGATCTGAGTATCCAGACCCGGCAGGGGTATTACGCCGACCACTGACGTCTTTCCCGCAGCAAGTCCCTAGCCGCGTTCGATATTGACGATAAATTCCCTTTACACCCAAAACCCCCCATTTCACTCATAGACCCCGCGACGGGGGTTTCAGAATTTCCTTTAAGTACAACATCCAAACGTACAGCAAAATCACGAAACCGATCACTGGGCTGGTAAACAGGGTGGTCTCTCCACCAAGCGGGAGCGCGGTTCTCATCGCATGCCCACGAAAAATAAGGAATGCGCCATTGATTATGAAAGCTAGTAAAAACAGGCCAAAAGCATACTTCTTGAGCCTGAAGAGAGCTATCCCCTTGACGATGCTAAGAAACAGCAGCATTGCGATCATTCCCTGGTCCAGGACGGTCAGTCTTACGTAGGCTTGCGTACTCTTGTCGAGAGGAATCATTCCAAGATCGGTGCTCACAACGGCAACAAGATTGAAAAGAACGGAAATGCCAATGTAAATAGTTACGACCCATACACCGAACGGGCGAGAAAGTTTCACTGGTTCACCCAAGGAGATCGCTCAGCCGGACGACTTCGAGAACGTGCTACGGATGGTAGTTGTCGCACTGGCAATGACATCAATTCTAGCCTGCCCGACAGGGGGGTTGGCGATCGGAGTAGGGACCGTGATTGCTCACGACCCCCTCCTCGGACCGGTTTATCCCGGCGCACTAACATCCCCGATTGCACTCATGTGGCCTTGCGCGGGCACTTCAGTGGAATCGCCCGGTTACGACAGTGATGTTGCGGAGAATGCGTAGTGTCGCATTCCATTGTCACTGACGGGCAAATGAATGGAAGTACCGCATCAGTACCCCTACCATCCGCGACTCTGGTCTATCCTCGAGCTTTTCGGCGGTGGCTTTCTGTGGATAGCTGGCGATTGGCTCCCGCGGGGACACATCCCTACGGGGTTCAGCCTTTGCTTTAGCCTCATTGGCCTCATTCCCATCGCGTTCGCATTCATTGTCTGTGCCCGCAGGATTTGGGTTGAGCGCTACCTGGTGCTCGATAACGACAGCATGGTACTTCCCATAGGTCTGTTCGAGATGCGGACGGCAAAGATCGAGTACACAAGCGTCAGGCGCGTCTGGCGGCACTACCTTTACTACACATTTGTGCTCAAGGTGGTGACCGAAGAGCAGACCTTTAAGATTGTGCCCGCCTTTCTTCCGGACAACGAGAGCTATCGCGCTTTGGAAGAGTTCCTTACCCGAAAGGCTGTCGAAAACACAGGCGCGAAAAAGGCGGCAAGAAACTAGTTGGCGAAAAATCCCCGATTCCACTCATCCTCCCGACCGGCAGGCAGTTTGAGCTGTAGTCGCTTCGACCCCTTCGAAAAAAGGCTTTGCGCTCCGCCCGGGTGTCAAGTTGAACAATCCTGGCGCCTGCGATCGTCCCGTCGATCCTCAGGGGATTGCTATAGAATCGAACTTTGACGCCGGTGTACCCGGGCGAACAGGGTACTTCGGTACCCTGCTGCGGGCGTGAAAGTACTCCTATAATCTGCAATCAGGGCAGTGTCCTTTCGGTCGAAAAGGTAACGCTCGAGTCGTTGAGATAAAAATGGTCCTCTGAGCATGAGCAAGGAACTCCAAGAAATCGTTGAGCGTGCCGTAGCGCAGGCGCTGGAAAGGCAGCTCCCTAAGCTGCAAGCAGAGTTAGTCAAGTGCGTACTGGCGGAACTTCCGCCTCCTGTTGCGGCTGCGGAAGGCAGGACTGCAGGTGCCATGCCCAGCGGCTTGGTACAGGCGGTTGCCGGTATTCATGCTGGAAGCACGCAAAAAGAAATCCTCAAAGCCCTGCTCGATGCGGGTACGTCGTATGCCTCTCGGGTCGCTCTGTTCGTGGTGAAGGGAGGAGCCGCCAGTGGATGGCAAGCTCGCGGCCTTGCTGAGGACGATCAGATCAAAGATTTTCCGCTCGATATGACGGCTGGCCCCGCATCGCATGCCTATCAGAATCGCGTCGCGACTCCCGCCAACATCGCCGAGATGGATCGCCGATTCGTGAAACAGTTTGGTGGTCCGTCGAACGAGCAGATCGTGATCCTGCCGTTGGTGCTGAAAGACAAAGTCGCGGCGCTGCTCTATGCCGATGGCGGCACCGAGAACCTGCTCGACGCCGGTTCGCTCGAAGTGCTGGTGATGGCGACCAGCGCCTGGCTCGAAGTGGCCTCGCTGCGCAAGCAGGCGCAACAGAGGGAAACGGTTGAAGCCATGCCCAGCATGGAGCGGCCAGCTCCGGCTCCCGCGCCGGTGCAGGCAGTCAGCTCATTTTCAGATCCGTTCGCGGCTCATAGTCCGAAGCATATTGCCAGGGCGCCTGAGCCGGAGCCAGAACCGGCCGCCGAGGTGGTCGAAGTGGCGGCTTCCGCGGCATCGGCGAGCGCCGCCGCAGCGCCGGCCGCCGATCCATTCGCCGGATTGTCGGCGCTAGACGCGGACACGCATCGCAAGGCGCAGCGTTTCGCGCGGCTGCTGGTCGATGAGATCAAGCTCTACAATCAGGCGAAGGTCAATGAAGGCCGCCGCAACAAAGATTTGTACGATCGCTTGAAGGAAGACATCGATAAGAGCCGCACGACGTTCCAGAAGCGCTACGGCAGCACGGTGGCGGCAAGCGGCGATTATTTCCAGAGGGAAGTGGTTCGCAGCCTGGCAGAAGACGATTTCTCAGTGATGGGCGCGAACTTCAGGAAGTAGCAGTAGGAGATTTTCTCAGCGTTCTCTGGGATTTTCTCAGCGAACTCTGCGATCAGAAGCCTTAACCGCCGAGATCGCAAAGAGAATCCGCGGAGAACGCGGAGAAGACGGAACAGGTTCTGGTTGGCGCGTCTCCGCGCATCAAATTACAAAGTGGTTCGAATGGGTCTCAAGCTGTGGTGGGTGCTGGCTTTGGCCGGCGTATGCGGGCTTTCGGGCAACGCTCATCTTGCTGCGCTGGACCATCCCCAGCAATCGACGAATCCTGCTGCGTCCGACTCTCCGGACAAGCAGTCTCCCACTGCACCCAAGACTCCACCGCCGAAAACCGAGCCGGATGAATCCGGAGCCAAGACTCCGCCGAAGAAAGCCACGGGCAAGCCTGCCGCCAAGAAACCCGGCTCTTCCCGAGCGACCCCCGCAAAAAGGAAGAGAAGGCCGATTTCTCCTCGGGTGCGCCGCATTCGGCAGGCCTTCGTCGCCTCGACCACTTTGCGCCCGATGGCGCAGCAACTGATCCAAGACCGCACGCCCGCTGGCTATGCCGGGGTAGAAGCCTACGCTCGCGCCCATTCCAAAGAAGACGCCGGAGCGCTGGCGTGGCTCGTGGTGGGATACGCTCATTTCATCGACAAGGACTACGCCAAAGCCATCGAGCCACTGAGCCGTGCCAAGCCTATGGCCGGCGATCTGGGCGACTATATCGCGTACTATCTCGGCACCTGCTATCTCCAGACCGGACACCAGGCAGAGGGAATGGCAGCGCTGGCAAACTTCGGGACGACCTATCCCGATTCGTTGCTCATCCGCGATGCGCATCTTAGCTATGCGAACGCATTGCTGAGCGAAGGACGCGCCGCCGAAACCGCCGAACTTCTTGAGAAGGACCGGCTGCCCGCGCGCTCCGATATCGAACTCGCGATCGGCAAAGCCTACGCCGCATTAGGACAGAGCCCGAAAGCTTCCGAGGCGCTGGGGAATGTCTACTACAACATGCCGACTTCGGGGGAAGCCGACGCAGCTTATACGGAGCTGAAAAAGCTTTCGATCGCTACCCAGCCCACGCCGGCGCAACGCAAGACGCGTGCTGACTTGCTGATGAAGGCGCGCCGCTACAGCGATGCGTCCGACGAGTATCGCGAGCTTGCCAGCCACGCTACGCCGGCGGATCGTCCGGCGGCGGAGCTGGCGCTGGCCGACGCCTTGCATCGCAGCGGTCGCAACCGCGAAGCTAAGGCCGAACTTTCAACGTTAGTTGGTGCGACGCCCGAGCAGAACGCGCAGCGGTTTTACATTCTCGGCGAGGTCGCGTGGGCTTCCGATCAGAACGAGCTGTTCTATCAACTGGTCGATGAGCTTCGGCAGATGGCGCCTACGAGTTCGTGGCTCGAGTCGGCGCTGCTCTCCGTCGCGAATCTTCACCTTGTCCATCACGAATACGATCAAGCGCTCGATGCCTTCCGCGAATTGCAGCAGCGCTTTCCGAAGGGATCGAAAGCTTCGTATGCTCACTGGAAGGCCGCGTGGCTGACGTTGCGCATGGGCCGAAACGACGAGGCCAAGAAGCTGTTTGAGGAACAGATCGCGGCTTACGCCGGGGGCAATGAGGCAAACGCAGCTCTTTACTGGCGTGCTCGGCTCGCCGAAGAAGATAACGATCCAGCGATGGCGCGCGCTTTCTATCAAAAGCTGTCCGACCGGTATCGCAACTACTATTACGCAGAACTGGCGCGACAGAGGCTCAAGAAGCTTCCCGCAGCGACGGACCCGCCGGGAGAGTATCCCTTGCTCGACCGGATTCCGCCGCTCGAACACGGGGAGAAGATCACGTTGGCTGAGGCCCCGCCCGACGATCTGCATTACCAGAAGGCCAAGCTTCTTGGCAACGGAGGCCTGATCGATCTTGCCGTGCGCGAACTCGATAAAGCCTCCAGTGATGACCAGGACAAAAGCTGGGCCCCGGCGGAGACTGCGCAGCTCTATACCGACACCGGCCACTACGATCGCGCCATCGAAGTGATGAAGCATTCGGTGCCGAGCTATTTTGCTGTGGACATCCCAACGCTGCCGCGCGAGTACTGGGACGCACTATTTCCGCGTCCGTACTGGTCGGATTTAAAGAGATTCTCCGTCGCCAACGGACTCGATCCGTACCTGGTGGCGTCGCTGATCCGGCAGGAATCGGAATTTAATCCGGTTGCGGTGTCGCGCGCGAATGCCGTTGGGTTGATGCAACTGCTTCCTCGGACCGGCAAGCTGGTTGCCCATCAGGTGGCAATGAAGCGCTACAACCCCAGCCAACTCTATACCGCGCCCGTGAACTTGGAACTCGGGACACGCTATTTCCGCGGCATGGTCGACAAGTTCGGTGGATCGTTTGAGCAGGCGCTGGCCGCCTACAACGCGGGGTCCGATCGCGTCGAGGAGTGGATGGGGCAGGGCAAGTATCGTGACGCGGCGGAGTTCGTCGAGTCGATTCCATTCACCGAGACGCGCGAGTACGTGCAGGCCATCATGCGGAACGCGAGCGTGTACCGGCAGCTTTACGGGACGCCTTAACTTCCTCGTAAGAACTCCTTTGCCACGGATTACGCGGATTCACGCGGATTTTTCTTCTGATGATCTTCTCCGATTAAAAACAGGTAGCATCGATAGCGGGTCTAACTCGTTCAGCAAGCAACTGCTGTTCAGCCGGAACCAACGTGCGCGAGGTTGCGTTTCTTACTCTGCGCTTTCTGCGGCAGTTCTCTGCGAACTCTGCGGTAAAAGCTCGTACGCCGAGGGCGCTGAGAAACACCGCAGAGAACGCAGAGAAAAGGGTAGGGACCGCTTGAAGGACAAAGTCAAGAGCCTTCCAAAACGCTGTGCACTATTTCTGGTGCATTCTCCAGAAGCTGCTGATTGCGCGGTGCTTGCAGCCTCAGGGACTGTGCAAAATAAAGACGATAAGTGCCGTGTAATCAGCGATATATATTTGACAGTTAAACCGATTTAATTTGCCCGCAGAGAGCCCTGGGATGGCGGATAATCTGGACCGTTGGCTTGACCGCTGGTCGTTCCAACGGCGGGTCCGTATACGTCGCAGGGGCATGTCCGGGCGGTGGGCCGATCTTCTTCGCGCATTAATTTTCTGCCTTCCGATGGAACGAACTCCAGCTCCTCGGCGTATCTCCCTCTGAGGAAGGTGTGCTCATGAGAAGCCTGTTCACCTTGCTGCTGCTCAGCACCGCTTTCGTATCCGCACAGGATACGAAAATCAACGAACTTGGAAAGAGTCCGGTCGAGGCCAAGTTTGTCTCCGGCGGCCGGATTCGCATGGATCTTTGCTCGAGCGGGATTGAGATCGTGGGTACTGACGACTCCGCGGTGCGAGTGTCGTACCATCCGGAGCGCGATAGCGTGCGAGTCCGTCTGCAGATTTCCGGCAATCACGCCGACCTCACGCTGACCGGATGTCCACATAACAACTTCCAGGCGCGGATCGAAATCCCGAAGTCCTCCGCATTGTATGTCCGCATGCTTGCCGGGCAACTTGACGTGCGGGATGTTACGGGCGACAAGGACGTCGAACTAAGCTTCGGCCAGCTCGATCTCGATGTCGGGAAGACCGAGCAGTACGCGCACGTGGATGCGTCGGTGAACAGCGGCCAACTCGAAGCCTCGGCCTTTGCCGTTTCCAAGGGAGGGCTGTTCCGCTCATTCGATCAGAGAGGGCCAGGGAAATACCGCCTGCACGCCCACGTGGGAGCGGGCCAGGTGGATTTGCGCTAGAGAAAAACTTTTCGCGACACTCCGAATGATTCGAAGAATTTTGTGGAGACAGCCGCCTTCGGCTGTCCGGCCGCGCGAGCGGCCGTCCTTGCGCTTGCACCGAACGTTAAGCTCAGGGGATGGGTATATCGAGCAGAGTAAGGAACGGCTTTTAGTTCGCCGCAGGCAAAATAGTCGCCCTTCGGGCGACGGACAGCCGATGGCGGCTGTCCCAGACAATCAAGTATCCAATCAGCTATACCCCAAGTCAGGAATGAACGAATGGGGTTTAGGAAGTTTCGAAGTCTCTAATTCTAGGTCGCGCTTGTGGACTTCGGCTGGCCGAAAATGATCTCCAGCACCAGCAGGCTTGCGCCGATCACGATCGCGCTATCGGCGAGATTGAACACCGGCCACTGATAAGTCTTCACATAGAACAGCAGGAAATCGACGACGCGGCCACTGGCCACGCGGTCCCACAGGTTGCCGACAGCGCCGCCGAGGATGAGTGAGAGCGCGATTCCGGTTATGGTCAGAGCGCGCGACTGCTTCCACAGCAGCACCGAGACCACGATCATCGCGACCACCGAGAAGCTGATCAGCATCGCTGTCTTCCAGTGCGAAGGCGAATCGGCGAACAGGCTGAACGCGGCGCCAGTGTTTTCGGTGTGCGTGATGCGGAAGAAGCCGGGGATGACCTGGATACCCCGGCCGTACATCGCGATGTGTGCTGCGACGAGTCGCTTCGTCCAGCGGTCGAGAAGCACGACGAAGAGTGCGAGAAGAAAATGTGTGGCGCGCGCGGAGGAGTTGGTCATCGATGAGTTTTCGTTCTCAGTATTTCAGAAATTCATTCTTTCTCACCGATCTCGGCGGAAGTTCTCCGCGTTCTCCTGCGGTTCAAGCTTTCTGCGGGGAGCTGGAAAAAGCCTGAACCGCTGAGTTCGCTGAGACCGATCGCAGAAGACGCGGAGAAATGCTCAGGCGCTGCCTTCCAGTTCCTTCAGCACTGCGCTGCAGCGCTCGCAAACTGTGGGATAGTTCTTGTCCTCGCCAACGTGCGTCGAGTAATTCCAGCAGCGCTCGCATTTCGCGCCGTCGGCCTTCTTCACTTCCACATGCAGGCCACTAGTGCCGTTGCCCGAACCTTGGGACAGGTGCACCTGCGAGACGATAAAGAGGTAGCGCAGTTGATCGGCGTAGCGCTGCAGCAGCGAATGCAAGGGATCGGACGCGGTGATGCTCACCTGTGCTTCGAGCCCTGTGCCGATCAGCTTGTTGTTGCGCGCGTTCTCGAGGGCCTTCAGGACTTCGTCGCGGACGGAACGTAGCGTTGCCCATTCTTCGTCCGACTTGCTCTCGGTGGATGCCACGCCGCTTCCCAGGATGTCTGCCGTAGCAGGGAACTGTGCCAGATGCACGCTTTCTTCCCGCGACGCGACTTTCGGCAGATACTGCCAGACCTCTTCGCAGGTGAACGTCATGACGGGGGCGAGCAGGCGCGTGAGTGCTTCGCCGATGCGCCAGATCGCGGTCTGAGCGCTGCGTCGGGCTTTGGACTTCGGCGCAGAGATGTAGAGCCGATCCTTCAACACGTCAAAGTAAAACGCGCTCAAGTCCACGATGCAGAAGTGATTCAGCCGGTGGTAGATCTTGTGGAAGGCGAACTCGTCGTAGGCATTCCGCACATCGGACGCGAACGCGGCCGTCTGTCGCAACATGTACTGGTCGAGGGCGTCCATCTCGCTGTAGGGAACTTCGTCGGCGGCAGGATCGAAATCTCCCAGGTTCCCCAGGATGTAGCGGAGCCTATTGCGAATATCCCTATAGTTCTCGCCTACGCGTTGCATAAGCGCTTCCGAGCCGACCACGTCTTCACGGAAATCGACGGATGCGACCCACAGCCGCACAACTTCTCCGCCGAGCCGGTCCGAGATATCGACCGGGTCCACGTCGTTGCCCCGAGACTTCGACATGGCCTGGCCTTTTTCATCGAGCGTCCATCCCGGCGTCACTACGCCTTTGTATGGAGGAGTCTGGCGCGCGCCCATTCCGCAGAGCAGGGAAGACTGGAACCATCCGCGGTACTGGTCGCCGCCTTCGAGGTACAGATCGGAAGGCCAGGGATAGCTGGGCTCGTCACCGATCAGCGCGAGATAGCTCGCGCCCGACTCGAGCCACACGTCGAAGATGTCGGTTTCTTTCTCGAACTTCGTGCCGCCGCAGTGCGGACACTTCGTTCCTGCAGGAAGAATCGTGTCGGGTTCTGGCGTGAACCACGCGTCGGCGCCGGACTTGCGGAACAGTTCGACAACCTTCTTGTTGACTGCCTTATCGTTGAGCGGCTTGCCGCAACTTTCGCAGAGAAAGACGGCGATGGGTACTCCCCAAACGCGCTGCCGCGAGATGCACCAGTCGGGGCGCGTCTGGATCATGTTGGATAGACGCTCTTCGCCCCACGCTGGATCCCACTTCACTTTCTTGATCTCTGCGAGCGTACGCGTACGCAGCGTGTCGTTTTTGCCTGCGCCGCCCGGCATAGGCGTCTCCATCGAGATGAACCACTGCTCGGTGGCGCGGAAGATCACGGGATTGTGGCAGCGCCAGCAGTGCGGATAGGAGTGCTCGGTATTTTCCGAGTGCAGCAGCGCGCCCCGCGACTTCACCAGATCTATGATCGGCTGGTTCGCGTCCCATACGCGTTTGCCGGTGTATTCCGGCAGGCCGTTGCGCAGGATGCCTTTTTCGTCCACGTTGCTGGTCGCATCCAGTCCGTACTTCATGCCGGTGATGAAGTCCTCCGCGCCGTGCGAGGGTGCGGTGTGAACGACGCCGGTTCCGGTGTCCATGGTGACGTAGTCGGCCAGCACGCCGAGAACTTTGCGATCTAGAAACGGATGCTGAAAATTCAGGCGCTCAAGTTTGCGTCCGGCAAAGTGCGCCAGCGGTTTCGGATCAGCCAGATTGCACGTGACAGCGACTTCATTCGCCAGCTTCGAGGCGACAATATAGACCTCGCCTGCGGACTCGAGGGCGACATACTCTTCGTCGGGATGAAACGCGACGGCCATGGAAGCGGGCAGCGTCCACGGAGTTGTGGTCCAGATGATGGTTGAAACGTTCTTTCCCGCGAGCGCGGGGTCGATCGCGCCCGGATCGTCGAGCAGGCGATACTTCACCCAGACCGTGCTGCTAGTGTGGTTGTGGTATTCGACTTCGGCCTCGGCCAGTGCGGTCTCGTCGTGCATGCACCAGTAGACCGCGCGCAGTCCTTTGTAGACGAATCCGTTTTCGTAAAACGAAAAGAATGTCGACAGCACGACGGACTCGTACTGCGGATTCATGGTGGCGTAAGGCCGGTCGAATCTTCCGAACACGCCGATACGTTTGAACTGGGTGCGCTGCAGATCGAGATATTTTTGCGCGTACTTGCGGCACTCGGCGCGCACCGCCGTCGGCGCCATCTGGAGTTTCTTGCCTCCGAGTTCCTTGTCGACCTTGATTTCGATGGGCAGTCCGTGGCAATCCCAACCCGGCACATAGGGAGCATCGAATCCGGCCATGGTTTTCGACTTGACGATGAAATCCTTCAGGCATTTATTCATCGCCGTACCCATGTGGATGGGTCCGCTGGTATAGGGCGGGCCGTCGTGCAGGATAAATTGTGTCGCGCCTTGGCGCGCCTGCCGGATGCGGTCATAGATCCGCATCTGCTCCCAGCGTTCCAGCGTTTTTGGCTCCTTCTGGGGCAGGTTGGCCTTCATGGGGAAGGCAGTTTTCGGCAGATTGATCGTCTTCTTGAGATCGAGTGGCACTCAGTAACATCTCCCAAATGATTGAATCTTTTCATTATAGGGAGCGCGGCAGGGAACGTCCACGCGGCTGGAACAGTCGTAACCCAACTTTGAAACTACGCAGGAAGTACATGTCTATTCGGCAGCGAAACTGCACAAGGAAATGCACTGTAAGAACCGGCCGAGTAGAGTTACAATCGGATGAGCAAGAACAGGCTCCGAGGAAAATGTTCGCGGAGGCCCGAGCTTCTAAAATGTGGTCGGATTGGAAGCAACTTGTGGCAGTCGTCGCTCATCTGTTGTAAGAAGCAGGTTTTAGAGTAGTTTAGTAAGATTTTTCCACACAAGGCAGCAAGGTTTCCGAACTGGGAATATGGGATCCGAACAACTGAATCCGACTGGGACCGGACCTGAGCCGGAGCTCCACCTGCTGATCAGCGACAAGCAGTTCGAAGAGCCTTTGTACCGCTCCCTGTTTCGCGAGCTCGACGAATTCTTCTTCCCGAAAAAACTTCCGCCGTTAAAGCTCGAGTCGAAGCCCGCTCCGGTTAAAGACATCTGGGGTTTCTACAACTACAAAAAGAACGGCGTACTCGGTTCCACCGGGGTTCACATCCTGCTGGCGGGAATCATTGTGGGAGGAACGCTGCTGGGACGCCACATTGTGGTGGCCGGTACAAGGCCGCAAGTTACCGTGACGCTGATTGCTCCGGACGAATTGCCCGCGCTCAAGCCGGCGAAGACACAGGTGGGCGGCGGTGGCGGCGGCGGCGACCGCGACGTATTGCAGGCGAGCAAGGGTAAGCTTCCTAAGTTTTCCATGCAGCAGATCACGCCACCAGCGGCCGTGATTCGGATTCAGAATCCGAAACTGGCGGTCGAACCCACGATCGTTATTCCGCCGCAGGTGCAGCTGGCGTCGAATAATCTGCCGAACCTTGGCGATCCAATGTCGCATGCGGTGCTGCCTTCGAATGGAACGGGATCGGGCAGCGGCATCGGAGAGGGTGAGGGCGGCGGCATAGGGAAAGGCAAAGGGCCTGGATTTGGTCCGGGAGAAGGCGGCGGCACCGGTGGAGGCATCTTCCGCGTCGGAGCTGGAGTCTCCCCGCCACGAGTGATTTATCAGCCTGAGCCGGAATTCTCGGAAGAAGCGCGCAAGGCAAAATTCCAGGGCATCTGCACGCTGGCGTTGGTCGTTGGCGTCGATGGACGGCCCAGCCAGATCCGTGTTCAGTCCAGCCTCGGCATGGGCCTCGATGAAAAAGCGATTGAGGCCGTGAAGAACTGGAAGTTTGAGCCGGCGATGAAAGACGGTCATCCGGTGCCGGTTGCGATTGCGGTTGAGGTGGACTTCCACCTGTACTGAGACGGTCGGTCCCTGATCCCTCATGGGCTAAAGCCCACAAAATTGTTCAGATCAGATACTCGGAGTGGGGGCTCAGTTGGAGTCAGGAGTCTTCTCTGCGCAGGACCGCGTAATGTCCTTCCCATCTTTTCTGGAAACCCAGTCGCTCATAGATTGCGATCGCTCGTGAGTTGTCGCTTCTGACATGTAGGAAAGGCTTCTCGCCGCGGGCGCGGATCGAGCGCATAACCTCTGTCATAAGCGCAGCGGCATAGCCTTTGCCGAGGTGGTCAGGATGGGTACACACGGCGCTGACCTCGGTGTAGCCGGGGACCTTCATGCGTTCTCCGGCCATCGCCACCAGCTTCCCGGCGTCGCGAATTCCGACGTAATAACCCAGTTCGTGAGTGCGTGGACCGAAGGGGCCGGGCTTCGTGAGAGCAGTGAGTTTCAACATCTCGGGAGAGTCTTTGGCTCCGAGTTCGACCATTGCCGGTGAAGCGGAAGAACTCGGGGTGGCATGGCCGTTTTCGCAGACCATCTGCAGCAGAGGGGCGCCAGCGATGTAATCCCAGCCGTCCCGCCGCTCGTAGGGTTGCTCGAGGAACACGGCGGCAGTTCCGCCCGGACCAGCCAGTCGAGCCAGAGAGGCATACCCTTCATGGTTCGGCTGATCGAAGGCGCAGAGTAAAGTTACTTCCTGAACGAATCTCCGGGCGCTATCGCACGACTCCGCGAAGTGACCTTGCCGCGTGGTCAACGCCTGCCAGATGACGTTTTCGAGTGGATGCATGTTGAAGTACTGCTGTTTGGATTTCGCGCCCTTGACAAAGACACATTAATTTCAGCGATTGCGAGAAAGCTATCCGAATCTTGCGGGGAAATTCGTCACGCGCCAGGCACGCTCCCCTTCGCTACGCTCAGGGTCGCGGGGCGGACGAAGACGTCCGCCCCCAAACGAACTAATTCAATCTCGCTTATTCCTTCAGGTCGACGTGCTCGACGTTCTCGATGGGCAGGCCCAGGAACCGTTGTCCGAGGCGGCGGAACTTTTCGGTGGAGTCGGTGGCGAAGAACTTCAGGCGAGGCGCGGAACGGCGTTCTTCGGCGGAATCAGAATCCGGCAGGAGGTCTTGAAAGTGGGCGGAAACGGCGCGAGCGGTCGATTCGGCGGAATCCACGATGCTGACGTGATCGGGCGCCACGCGGCGCAGTAGAGGCTTCAACAATGGATAGTGCGTGCAGCCGAGCACCATCGTGTCGGCGTCGTGGAATCCATCCGCGAAGGCCTCAGCGAGATAGATGCGCGCCACCTGTTCGGTCACGGTGTGCTCGACCCATCCCTCTTCAACAAGCGGGACCAGCAAGGGGCAGGCTTTCTCGCGCGCCTGCAGTCCCCGTTGCTCAAGAGCCTTGCGATACGCGTGGCTGCTGACGGTGGCCTCGGTTCCGATGACGACAACTTTGCGATTCCTGGTGGCGGAGGATGCGGCCTCGGCTCCGGGATTGACGACTCCGACCACCGGAACATGTGCCGCGGCGCAGATTCTGTCGAGCGCCAGGGCGGTCGCCGTGTTGCAGGCGATGACGAGCATCTTTGCGCCCTGAGACTCGAGAAAGTGCGAGGCCTCGACTGTGTAACGCGCAACGGTCTCGACTGATTTGGAGCCGTAGGGAAGGCGGGCGGTATCGCCGAAATAGGCGTATTCGGCGTCGGGCACGAGTTCAAGTAAAGCTTTAAGGACGGTGAGGCCGCCAAAACCGGAATCGAATACCCCGATTATCGGACGACGAGGGCTCATGGGTGTCCATCATACGGCAATCGGATCGACGCGCCACTTCGCAGCTGCTGTGGTTGTGAATTTACTACTGCATTTCCTTCGTGTTACTTCGTGTCCTTTGTGGTTATAGAACTCAAAGGCGGGAACCACGAAGGACACGAAGGTCCACAAAGGAGGCACAAAGGCTATTTTGATCGCATGGCTTGTATGAGTCTTGCGCCCGATGCGCTGGATATTCCGCAGCAGGGGCCGGGTGGGATCGGTGCGCCGTGAGGGCAAGTGCGGGGATGGCCGAGGAAGGTGCAGATTTTGTCGGTTGCCTCGGGGGAGAGGATGTGCTCGAACTTACAGGCCTGCTGCTCTATCTCGGTCTCGCTGTCCATGGCGAGACTGTCGGTGAAGAGGCGCTCGGCGAGGCGGTGACGGCGAATGATGCTGCCGGCGCGCTCGCGCCCGCGCGGAGTCAGTGCAACGATGAGGGTGCCGTCTCCGGATGAAGCGGCCACTGGCTTCAATGCCTCGTGGCAGGGATTCACAAACGGCTTGTGATCGTGCGCCTGCGGCGGATGAGGAGCGGAAACGACGAATCCCATTTCGATCATCTTCTCGATGGCGAGACTCACGGGAAGGGCGCCGTGGACTTCCATGCGCTCGACTTCGGCGATTTCGCCGTTTTCGGCGAGCACCCAAAGCTCTTCCAGAACCTCATCCAGTTGCTCTTCATCCGCCATGGAGAAAATTTCTTGCGAAGCGATTTTTCCATGATGCAGCTCAATGCGGCGGTCGGCCAGGCGAGCAACGACGGGGTCGTGGGTCACCATGACGATCGTGCGGCCTTGCTGATGGAATTCGCGCAGCAGGCGGAGAACGATTTCTTCGTTCTGCGCATCGAGATTGCCGGTCGGCTCGTCGGCCAGGATAATTCGCGGGTCGTTGATCAGAGCTCGCGCAATGCACACCCGCTGCTGTTCGCCGCCTGAGAGCTGCGACGGCAGATGGTGGGCGCGGTCCCCGAGGCCTACGCGCGTCAGCGCTTCGGCGGCTTCCTTCTGGTCAGTCATGCTGTGGAAGTATTGCGCCAGCATGACGTTCTCTACGGCGGTGAGGAAGGGGATCAGGTGAAATTGCTGGAAGATGAATCCAATTTTTTCACAGCGCACACGATTCAATTCGGCTGCGGAAATTCCGGCTACGTTCTGGCCGTCGAGCCAGATCTCGCCCGAGAACGGGCGGTCGAGACATCCGATCAGGTTGACCAGCGTTGATTTGCCGGAGCCTGACGGTCCCATGATCGAGAGCCATTCGCCCTGCGCCACGTGCAGCGAGATATGGTCGAGCGCGTGGATCGAGCCGGCGCTATTGTCCTTGCCTGTGCCGTTGCCCGACTCTTTGGCGGGATAGAGTTTGGTGACGTCCTTGATCTGAATCATTTCACTCGCCCCTCAGTATGACCGCAGGCTGCACGCGTCGCAACAGAGAGATCGGAAGAATCGCCGAAATCAGGGTTACTGCCATGCTACCTGCCAGTACGATCGGTAGCACGCCGAGGCGAGGCACGACCGGAGCGTGGAAGTTTGCACGGCCAATCCAGGCGGCGATGCCGATGCCGACAAGAAATCCAATCATCGCGCCGGTCGCGCCCAGAGCGGCGGCTTCAGCAGCAAAGAATCCGTTGAGCAGACGTTGGGAGGCGCCCAAGGCTTTCATGATGGCAAAGTCGCGTCGGCGATCGAAGACCCATCCCATGAGTGTGGAAAGCACGCAGAGCGCAGCCGTGAGAATGATCAGCGCGGCGGCTGCCAGCAGAGTCGCGCGTGTTTTGCCGAGGACGCGCGCTTCGCCTTCCATGATCTGTCGAACTGGACGGACGTCGGCGGCAGGAATGGCTTGCGCCAACTGATTCATGACTGTCGCGACTTCCGCCGCAGAACCGCTGGCGGCGACTTCAATGGTGGATGGTTGCACGCCCGTCCAAGAGATGAAGTCGGCGAGCGAAACGTACACGCGGCTATCTTCGGCCGCACCAGTTTGCACAGTACCGGCCGGAGTGACGTGCAACGTCCTGCCTTGAAAACTCAGATCGAATGGCTGATTCTTCGGCGAAACCAAAGGCAAAGCCCGGACGCCGACCAGTACCGGGTGCCCCACTTCTCCCTGATTTTGGGAGAGGTGGGGATTTTCTGTCGCGGGCCAAGCGCTCACTGCCCACCAGCGATCCAATTGTTTCACGCGATCAAAGTCGGCCCCTGCCACTACGATCGGCTGGCCGTCAGTCGTTCTGGCTACGATTAATCCGAAGGGCGCTGCGATGCCGCGTCCGGCGAGCGCGGAATCGACTTGAGCGAGAGTTCCGGCGGGAAGGGAAGCGCCGTCTTTGCCAACCAGAATGATATTCGCGCCGTAATTGCGAAATTCGCGCTGCAGTTTGGCCTGCACGTCGACGTATAGATTGAGCATGGCTGTTGCCACCGCCGCCGCGACGACCATCGCGAACAAAGCGGAGGCTGCACGGCCGCGGCGCAAGACTGCCGCACGCACCAGCATGCGCAGGAACATCGAGGTGTGCGGAGCATGGGCCCGGCTAGCCGCCAGATCGCGCGCCTGATGAGACATGGGTGCGCTCACAGTTCACCTCGCAGTGCGAACACCGGATCGAGGCTGACGGCGCGCCGGATGGCCATCGCGCTTCCGGCGAAAGTCACGACCACGGCGATGGCGAGGATCACCGGCAAGAGCACCGGAGAAATCGAAATCTGGGAATTAAAGATCGAATGCCCGATTTGATGGGCGAGAGCCGAGCCAATGCCAAAACCTACGGCACCGCCGATTAGCGCCATCAACGCGGCTTCGGCGAAGAATACCGACGCCACGGCGAATTTGCCCGCGCCCAGGGCCTTCATCAATCCGACCTCAGCGCGCCGTTCGAAAATAGCGGTCGCCATGGCGGCGGATACGGCAAGGCCGGAGGCGAACAACGCGGCTAGAGTGATCAGGAAGATCAGGCCTTCGATGCGGGTGAGAACCGCGCCTTCGTTTTGCGCTACCTGGCGAATCTGCTCGGCGTGGGAATGCGACATCGCCTCGGTGAGCTGCAAGGCGATCGCCTGCGGATAGGGCGTGCAATACCAACGGTCGTATATCGCGCCGGACAAGCTCTTTGGATCGCGGCGGGCGAAGGCATCTTCCGGCTTGGTGAGAGCGCTGACGTAGACGCGCTTTACGGTATCGGGCTTGCCAAGGATTTCTTGCGCGAGGCTCAGGGGCGCGATCACTTCGTCGTCCTCTGCGCCGCCGGTCGAGAGAATCCCATCAACGCGCAACTGGCGGCCAGACATGATAATCGTATTGCCGGGTTGCTCGTTGAGTTTGGCGGCCAGTCGTTCGCCGATCAGAACGTCGCGTGAATTGTCGTCCGGCCACGCGCCCGAGACCTTCCACCATGGATAAAGAGTCTTGGCTCCGGTGACGAAGTCTTCGTTTCCGTAAGAAACCTTCTTGGAGAAGTAGGTTCCCGTTAAGGTGACATCCTGCGGTTTTCCTTCGTGTTGAATCACAGCGCTGACAGGAAGGACGGGCGCAAATCCGACGATGTTGTTGTGCCAGAAAATTCCCTTGATCTTGGGAAGGTCCGCTTCGCTTAGGAATGCGCCGTCGGTGGGCGGCTTCAAGTTGACTCCGCCGATTTCCACGTCGAGCGAATCTTCCTGCGGAGTAACGACAAGGTTGGCGCCGATGGCCCGGAGTTCGTGATTGATTTTGTCGCCGATATCGGTGGCGACGGCGATCATGGCCGTGGCGACGGTCACGCCAAGGGTAATCGCGGCTCCGGCCAGGATCTTGCGCCGCTTCTGCCGCCGGAAGGATTCGTAGACGAGTCGGACGAACATCGGTTACTGTTGCGCGAACATGCGGCTTCCGCCCGCGATGTCGGCCTCCTGAATGATGATGGCGTCGGCGGTCTGCGTGGCTTTCAGCGGCACCGGATTGCAGCCACCTGCCGTGCCTACGGACTGCGGATTGATCGGAGCAGCGCAGTTCTTGCAGATCACCCCGTTGCCTTTCTTATAGAAGCCTACCGCGCCGCAGATTTCGCAGGCGTCGAATACCGTAGCGATCTTGCCGTCGGGCTTCTGATAGAGCCAGAAGCGGACTGGCGTTCCATTCTCCTTCGCCTGGTAACGGTGCAGATCGCCGTCGGCGACCTGCGAGAGCGGGATCTTAATCTCGCCGTTGGTGAAACTCACTTCTGTAGCGGGAGACAGCGCGCTCACATTCTTGGTGTAGACGAACTCCAGCGTGACCATGGCGATCAGCACAAAAGAAAACGTGTAGACCGATCCCATCCAGAGGCGTTCGCGGCGGGCCGTCCACTCGGCTTTGCGGCGCTCTGCCGGGGATGCCGAGGCATCGAGAACGGGCGCGCGACGCTTGGCCTCAAACAACACCATCAGCGCCGCCATGGCGAAGATGGTGACGAAGAAGAACCAGTCGTTGCTGACGATTGGGCCGATGATGGCCATCTCGCGCTTGGAGGACGCGATGAAGCCGGCCTCGGAAAGTTCGTGCAGGCCGGAGATAATCAGCTGGGCCGCGACCAGGAACATGATCGCGGTGGTGACGCGGAAGAATTTTTGCAGGTTGATGCGGACACTGCCCTTGACGAACATCACGCCGAAAGCAATCGCGGCGATCAGGCCGAGCAGGGTTCCGAGAAAGCTCATCAGTTCGGTGGAGTTCAGGCTGACGCCGGCCAGGATGAGTACCGTCTCTGCGCCTTCACGAAGCACCATCAGAAAGATGAAGATGAAGAGGCCGAACCAGGCATCGTTACCCGCCAGCAGGCCGACTTTGCCTTCGATTTGGCCCTTCATCTTGCGGCCGGTCTTCATCATGAAGACGACCATGGTCACCACGAAGAAGGCGGCGACGAGCTCCACCCATCCTTCAAAGACGTCTTCGTTCAAGTGGGCACGGGAGATCACGATGGCCACTCCGACGCTGCCCAGAAACGCCGCGCCCAGGGCGGCATAGACGGTTTTGCGCAGCTCTGCCCGCCCGATTTTGGTCAGGTAGGCCAAGGTGATGCCGACGATCAGGGCTGCCTCGACCCCCTCGCGCAGGGTTATGATGAAAGCCTGTAACATGCCGTTAGATCTCGTTCCTTCCTGAACTTAACTCTTTCGACTGTGCTGAGACTTCCCCGGCTTGGACGTACCCGGAGAGCCTTCGAAGAGCGGGTTTCAGGTCCTTATGATTTTGAAAATGAATTTCAATTTCAACTTCAAGGATATGCTTCTGCGGCCAAAACCGTCAATCCGGTGCCGCACAACCTGGTGTGATTAGGATCACACGGTAGGATTTTCGACCTGAATGGCGATCGGGTGCAGCCGGGGAACGTGAAGTCATTGGAACATCTAGCCAAGGTCTCGGGCTTGGCTCTCTCCGTGTTCCTGTGTGGTGAATCCTCTGAGTCCTTTATTCACCACAGAGGTCACTGAGGACCACCGAGGAAACTCAACTGCGGACAGTCAAAATCCCCACCCTGTCTCACAAAACGCGACAAGGATGGGGCACCCGACTACCTCAGAGTCATCAGGCTGCGTAGATTGCCGGGAGTACGATCCGTGTCCTCCTGCGGGGCGCGGCGCAGGACGGGTGCCCTTGGGTCCTCGTCTTCTCCGTGGCGACGCAAATGCACGGGACCCTGGAGCGATAGAAGCCGCTCCTTGATGTCCTGAAATTCGTTGGTGTCAACGATGTAATCCTTGCGGGCGGGAAGGAACGTGCTGATTTCCGTTTGCAAGCGGCGAATGCGTTCTTCCAGAAGTGGATAGTTCGAGAACCCGCGGGCCACTTGCGAATGGAAGGGCAGTTTGCTGACGAAATGGTAGCCGGGAATCTTGGTGAACATCGCCGCCCGGCTTGATTCGAGTGCATGCAGTTTTTCGAGAGCGGAGAGCAGTGCTTCGGGGTCGTATCCAGCAGTGTATGCGTATTCGATGCCGAGCAGGTCGGCCTCATACTCGGAATCGCGGCTGAACTTCTTCACCGAGAGCGGACCGGCGACGCCGCCAGCATCTTGCAGAACTATGCCAACCGGCCCGGCCAGCAGAGAAAGGGAGCCGGTAAAGTTGTACAGGTCCTTGCGCGTGAGGGCGCGGGTGGCGTGGCGGGCGGCGACGTGGGCAATCTCGTGGGCCATGACGCCGGCGAGTTCGGCTTCACTCTCGGCGGCGAAGATGAGCGCGCTATCCACATATAGAAAACCGCCGGGAAGGCCGTAGGCGCGTGGGATTTCGCTGGAGTCGATCAGCCTTACGGTGAACGGGATCTCGGCATCGGAGTTGCGCACAATCTTCTGCGCGAGACGGTTCACGTAGTCATTCAGCACTGGATCGTTGACGATCCTGGAACTGCTATCGAATGCGGCAGCAAGATTCTGTCCTAGCTGGTGCTCCCGCTTTTGCGAGTAAATGTTGAAACCGTGGCCGATGCCCCGGTGACCGATGCGGTTCACGTCGTATTTCGCGATCTTCTTCGGATCTTCCGGGCGCACCGCGTCCTTTTGCTGCGTAGGATCGATGGAATCCTCGTCGGGGTCGGAAGTCGGCGTCTGCGCCTTCGAACCAATGGCTGCAACGAGCACGACGAACACGCAGAGGAGGCTGAAAAAAGTCTCTTGGTGGCGGCTTACATCGAGAGCGGAACAGGAACGCATGGGCCCACCCCATTGGGAGAGGCGAGGATTTTACAACGGTTTGAGGAATTCTGGGAACAAAAAATGCGCCAGATGGCTTAATTCTCGCGGCATTTGGCGGATTGGAGATTACAGGCGTTTCAAGAAGGCATTGGCATCAGCCACTCCCGGGAAACGCTTTTCCTCGGCCTGGAACTCTGGGGAATGGACGCACCGGCGACTGCCGCGCAGCCTCACCGGATGCTTCAGGTGCAACATCTCGTGGTAGACGATGTATTCCAGCACGTACCGCGGCGTGGCGGGATGATCAAAGATCCGGCTGATGACAATGGCGTTATGCGCGGGATCGTAGTGACCGAGGACGCGCCGGGTCTTGGTCTGGCTCCAGCTCATGCGGGGGCGGGCCATCAGGCCATGGAAAAAGCGACGGTTCAGGTCTTCGAAGATGGCATCGAGATCGTAGAAGTGGCCGCGGGGGGAGCGCAGCAACTTGCGTCCGCGGATCTGGCGGACCAGATGCGCCTTGCGGACGATTTCGCGGCTGGCGACGTATCTGCGGTAACGCGCGGCCTGCCCGCGATCGATGGGGCGGCGGTACATCTTGGCCAGGAGAATGTGCGCGATAGCCTTCAGAACCGTGTCGGGAGCCCCTTCCAGCAGGTCGGAGAGGCGGACCAGCAGGCGGCCGTCGCGCAGCCGGATGGTGTTGTTGACGTTGGCGAAGGCGAAGAACTCAACCTTGAATTCGGGCAGGGAAGTGTCGGGACGAAGTTCGCTGAAAGTTTCCTGGAAGATTTCGAGAAGACCGGGGCGCACGGTGAGCGTAGATTAGCACGGGAAGGCAGGCGTCGGGCGTCGGACCTCAGACCTCAGCAGTGGACCCGGTTCTGAGGCGATCAATCGAGTTTTCGTCCGGTGTACACAGTGATGAGCCACGCCACCACAGCCCACACTCCGGGTAGCGCGGTAAGAACCACCGAAAAAATCGATCCGGACTTGTACAGCCGCGTTCGTGGCGTCCCCATGTAAAAAAACAGCGTCCACAATCCAACCGAAGGTGTAGCAGATGTTGGCGAATATGCAGTAAACGAGAGGGCCGGCAATCATCATGAGCGGTTCTTGGAAGTCTTCGCCGGGCTTGACTGCGGCGGAACCTGCGACGAGCACAAGACTCCAACTCGCCACGCCGACCGCTCCGATGATGGCATTGAAACCCAAGCGACGCGCTTCCCACCAGCGGATGATGTCTTTCCGAGTGCTCGGGTGACCCTGTTCTGATGACCACGCTAAACTATGTTCCATCGGCTTGTACTCTAAATCCAAGCTAGCCTTTTTGGTTGCTCGAAGAGGTGATAACGTAACTTCCCTGCGCCGGTGGCGATTCGGTGCAACTATAGAGGCACCTCAGCGGCTGAAGCCGTTCGTCAGTGTGCCGGCCTTTTTCGCAGCCCTAAAGTGCTGCGCCACCCCACGCCTTCTAACATGCGTTCTACTCCGGGCTTACGCCCGTCCCCTTCGATGGATCCTTGACCAGCTTCTTGTGTTTGGCCAGCTCTTCCTGGTCTTCCAGCAGCTTGCGATGATCCTCCACGGAGCTGTCCACGGTTTCGATTGCATTGTTCAGAACAAATTCGTACTGCTGTGATTCGGCGGGACGAACGTCGGCGGCATCCTTCAGGGCGCGCAGCTTGGCCTGGAACTCGGTATCGGCATCGATGATTGCCTTGAGGGGCTTGCGGATGTCGTTCTTTCGGTCAACGTAAGTGTCGATATTGTCGTTCAGCTCGTCGTAGAGAAGCTGGAAGTCGTCGAGCAGATCATGCGTCTGCTTGGCCCGGTCCTTGGTCTTGGGGTCGTTTCTGATCTCCTCGAGCTTGACGAGGCGGGCGCGTGCAAACTGCAGGTAGAGCGGCAATCTCAGCTTGGGTTCCCAACTGGTGTCGCGGACCTGACCGATCTCCTGTTGCGTGAGGGGATCGCGATGCCGCTGCGCTTGCAACAGATTTGGAACAAACAACAGCAGAAGGAGTCCGCAAACGAAAGGGGATTTTTTCATTTCGCACCTTTGGGAAACATGGCCAGGAGCAGATCGTCGCGCACCCGTTCTAGGTGTTTGATTGCTTCTTTTACCGGGCCCTGTTCCTCATGGCCGACCACGTGTAGCAGGTCATTCAATTTTCGCGTCATCGACCGGATGGAGATTTCTATCTGTTTCTGATGCTTGTGGGATTGAAGGGAGTAGTCCCGCGCCAGCTCAGAGAAGGCCACCACATCGGTCAAGCTGGCTTGCGCCTTCTCCATATCGTCGGCTGCATATAGCTTGTCGGTTGCGACCAATTGCTTCTCGGCGATCTCAACACAAATCTTGGCCTTCTCGCCTACGTTCGCTGAGGAAACACGCGCCTTCAGCTCTTCAACCGTGGGCTCCGTTCGGGCGGTTGCCGTGCTTCCGGCGAGGACGATAGCCAGTAGGAAGACGTTCGATAGCGGCAGGCGGAGCCGTGAGCCCAGGGCTTGAGGGGAATGATACCCAGAAGGGCGCTTCGACTTCGATTTGCCCAAACTCTCGAACTGTCGTGAGAAAGTCAAAATCCCCACCCTGTCGCACAAAACGCGACAAGGATGGGGCACCCTCTGGAGTTTCATCTCCGAGCCAGCCCCAGTCGCGGACGTAGACACAGAGTCCCGTCGAGAGCTTTCCACGCACTCCACTGAAACATGCACCCCAAGCATGATCCGGTATCCGCTACTTACTTCTTCGGTTCCAGAGCAATCAACCGATGTTTCGCCTGCCACTCCTGATCAGGATACTTCCCATTCGCCCCTTCAAGGAAGAGATGATAGTTTGCCACAGCCTGTTTGACATCCCGCAAATGGTCGTACGCCGTTGCCCTGAGGAAATAGGTAATCGGAATTTCCTTGAGGAGTTTCGATCGCGCGTCCAGGGCTTTGAGGGTCAGGGCGTAGTCTTTGTTCTCGCTGGCGGCGAATGCCAGATCGCCGTACGCGGGGCCCATGTCTGGCTTGAGTCTTACGGCGGTCAGGAACTCCTTTTGCGCGTCGGGAAACTTCTTCTGGCGCAGCAGGGCTTGGCCGAGTTCGTGGTGCAGATCGGCATCGTCGGGATGGGCGGAGAGGAGAGTACGGTATTCCGCTTCGGCCTTCTCAGGTTTTCCGGCGGTGGTGTAGAGATCGGCGAGATCGCGCTGCACGGAAACGTCGGTTGGCGCCAGTTTGGCAGCAGTTTCGAGTTCGGCGATCGCATCGTCAGGCTTGCTGTCCGCCGCGAGGACGCGGCCCAACTGAACGCGGGCGCCGACAAGTTCCGGATGCGCCGCGACCAGCTTCCGCAATTCGGCGGCAGCCTCGGGAAAACGGCGGCCGCGCATGTAGATATTGGCGAGCCCTGTGATCGCGTCCGAGGAAGCGGGATCGAGGGCGAGTGCCTGTTTGTATTCGCTTTCAGCGTCGGAAAATTGATTCTGCTTTTCCAGCAAGAGTCCGGCGGACAGGTGCGGTTCGGGATCTTTGGGCTGCAACGTGGCTACCTGGCGATATGCGGTCACGGCTTCGTCGGGCTTGGTGGATTCGAGCACATGGGCTAGCGAGAGCCATGCCCGGGCCTTACCTTCTGCAGCGTGGCTTGTCGGCTTCAGTTGCGTCGCCGCCCGCAGGAATTGGTCGGCATCTGGCTGGCCGGCTTTGGCCAGTTGCAAGCCCAGGTTCAGGTTCGACTCGAAAACATCGGGCTTGGCGGAGACGGATTTGCGGTAGGCGGCGATGGAATCATCGGTTTTGCCAAGGGCGTTCTCGACGAATCCGAGATCAAACCAGGCGACGTAATTGCCGGGGTCCGTTTCGACTGTCTTCCGCAGGAGCGACTCGGCTTCCGCATAATTCTTGGCCTGGATCAGCCCTTCGGCTTTGGTGAGTTCTGGAGAGGGGGCTTCTGCCTCGGAAACTGTCGTGTGGCGAGTGGCCTGGGCGGGTTTGTGACGTGTGGTCTGGCTCGACGAGGAGTCTGGGGAAGCTTGCGACTGAGCGTGCGCCGCAAAACCAAATGCATAGCCACAAAGGACACTAAGGTACACGAAGGAAACCCAACGGAGGACCACGACGTTTCGATTACTTCCGCCCATTCGAGCCTGATGCTCCGTTGCCATTCAGTACCCGTGCCAGATATTTGCCTGTATACGAACCGGGCAACTTGGCGATCGCCTCCGGAGGCCCAACGCCGACGATTTTTCCGCCCCGATTGCCGCCCTCGGGTCCCAGATCAATAACCCAGTCGGCGGTCTTGATGACTTCCAGATTGTGCTCGATGACGACAATCGAGCCCCCAGCTTCAATCAGACGGCGAAAGGCGGCCAGGAGTTTGCTGACGTCGTCAAAATGCAGTCCGGTTGTGGGCTCGTCGAAGATATAAAGCAGGCGGCGCTTTACCTTTTCCCCGTTGCCGGACCTGCCGGCTTGGCGTGTTGCCGGTTGAAGGTGGGCAGCCAGCTTCATGCGCTGGGCTTCGCCGCCGGAGAGCGTGGTTGCCGATTGACCGAGCCGCAGATATCCCAGACCGACTTCCTCGAGCGATCGAAGCTTCTCGGTGACCTTGGGGGCCTCAGCGAAGAACTTCAGGGCCTCTTTGAGGGTGAGGTTCAGCACCTCGTGAATATTCTTCCCTCGGTATCGGACCTCAAGCACCTGAGGTTTATAGCGTGTGCCTTTGCACTCTTCGCAGATCAGCTCGACGTCTGCCAGAAACTGCATCTCGACGGTGACTGTACCGTCTCCCTGGCAGACTTCGCAACGGCCTCCGGGAATGTTGAAGGAGAAATGTCCGGCGCTGAAACCTCGCTTCTTGGCCTCGGGCAGGGATGCGAAGAGGTCACGAATCGCGTCGAAGGCTTTGATGTAGGTCACGGGATTCGAGCGCGGCGTGCGGCCGATCGGAGACTGATCGACGAGCACAACTTCGTCGATGTACTGGTCGCCTTCCAGGCTCTCCCAGGTCGCGGAAGTGGTCGCGGCTGCGCCATTGCCGGATTGCAGCTTGGCCTGCGCCAGTGCCTTGTAGATCACCTGATGCAGAAGCGTCGACTTGCCGGAGCCCGAGACACCGGTGATCGCCACCAGCATGCCGAGCGGAATGTTGATGTCGACGTTCTTCAGATTGTTGGCGCGGACGCCTTTTACTTTGATCTGCTGCGGACCTGGCTTGCGCCGCGTGGCTGGCGGTTGAATGCGGAGATCTTGCGACAGGTAACGCCCGGTCAGCGACGCAGGATTGTGCAGGATCTCATCGTAGGTTCCGCCGGCGATGAGCTTGCCGCCATTTTCGCCAGCGCCGGGGCCGAGGTCGAGAATGCGGTCGGCGGCCTTCATGATGTCGGGATCGTGCTCGACGACCAGGATGGTGTTTCCCAGGTTGCGTAGGTCGTGAAGAATCTTCACCAGCCGGTGCGTGTCGCGCGGGTGCAGACCGATCGAGGGCTCATCGAGAACGTAGAGTGTGCCGACCAGGCGCGAACCCAGAGACGTCGCTAGCTGAATTCGCTGCGCTTCTCCACCGGACAGGGTGGAGGAGAGCCGGTCGAGCGTCAGGTACTCGAGGCCGACATCGTTCAAGAAGCGCAGGCGCTCGCGAATTTCCTGCAGCAGTCGGTCGGCGATCTCGGCTTCGGCCGGGGTCAACTTTATCTGATCGAAGAATTTCATCGCATCTTCGACGGTCAGTGAACACACTTCGCACAGGTTGCGGCCCTGAATCATCACCTGC
The DNA here is from genome assembly GCA_963836945.1 of uncultured Acidobacteriota bacterium. GTDB lineage: Bacteria > Acidobacteriota > Terriglobia > Terriglobales > Acidobacteriaceae > Sulfotelmatobacter. Next base: position 934,805 of record CAWILL010000003.1, on the reverse strand, counting down.
CGCGCTTCCATGCGGAGGCGGCTTCCGTTGCATTCGGAGCAGGTGGAATATCCGCGATAGCGGCTGAGGAACACCCGAACGTGGAGCTTATATTTCTTGCGCTCGAGATGGGTGAAGAATCCGCGCACGCCGAGGAATTTACCTTCGCCGTTGAGAATGAGATTGCGGTGCTCCTCGGCGAGATCGATCCACGCCATGTCTAGCGGAATTCCGGCAGCCTTGGCATAACGCTTCAGGTCGGTGAACAGCGGGCGGTACTTGGGTTTGGTCCAGGGCTCGATTGCGCCTTCGCCCAAGGACTTCAACTTGTCGGGAATGACGAGGTCGAGATCGAAGTCGATGGTGTTGCCGAATCCCTGGCATTTGGGGCAAGCGCCGTAGGGATTGTTGAAGGAGAAGAGGCGAGGCTCGGGCTCTTCATAGCGGATGTTGCAGAACTTGCATTCGAAGCGCTGGGCGAAGCGAAGTTGTCTTGCGCTGATGCTCTCGTCGCCGGGAATTTCGAAGATGACTTCTCCGGATTCGCGGTAGGCGGTTTCGATCGCATCCACGACCCGCGTACGGGAGTCAGCCGAGACCGCGAGGCGGTCGACTAGCATGAACACCGGTTGCGCGAAATTGATGTCGAGCAGGGACTCAGGGGTTGAGAACTCAAAGATCTGCCCACCCTGAACCAAGCGATTGAATCCAGCCTTGCGTAAATCGAAGAGGCGAGTCTTCAGGGCGTCGGAGAGCGGTTCGTTGGTTTTGGCTGCGGATTTCTTCGATTTTGCCGGACGCGCCGCTTTTTCGGCAGGCTGCGGAGTTGTCATTCCGGGGCGTTGTAGTGGAAAGACCACTTGCAATCTGGTGCCTGACTCTAACGCCTGGATTGCATCGGCGACCTCATCTACCGTGTCTTTCTTGACCTCGCGTCCGCAGTTGATGCAGTAGGTGCGGCCCACTCGGGCAAACAGGAGGCGCAGATAGTCGTAGATTTCGGTGGCGGTGGCAACCGTAGAGCGGGGATTCCTGGTGGTGTTTTTCTGGCGAATCGCAACTGCGGGGGCGATACCGTCAATCGAGTCGGCGTCGGGCTTCTCAATGCGTTCCAGGAATTGGCGCGCGTAGGCGGAGAGCGATTCGACGTACCGGCGCTGGCCCTCGGCGTAGATGGTGTCGAAGGCAAGCGACGACTTGCCCGATCCCGACACTCCCGTGACCACGGTCAGGGTGTTGTGGGGAACCTCAATATCGACATTCTTGAGGTTGTGGACGCGGGCGCCGCGAACAACGATGCTATCTGTCTGCGTCGGATTAAAGGACATCGAATCTGGGCCGAAACCACGCTGGAGCCAGAGGGCACGCGCTCAGAGGCGTCCAGAGGGACTAGTGAATCTTTCTATTATAAGGGAAAGTTCCGGGGGCGGTGGGGCCTAACGTATCAGCCTCCAGCGGGGCGCATTCCCGTACTACCGGGCTTATTTGGTGACAATGGGATTTCGAGTCAAGCCGTGGTGGCTGCACGGCGGACGAAGGCGTCCGCCCCTACACAAACCAATGGCCGCGGGGCGCAAATGTTAGCGATATTGCTACCTGATGCCGACGTAGACATCTACTTGCAGATTTTGGGGATCGCGGGCGCGTTCGTCGTAGATCTCATAGTCGGCTCGATAGAGGCGATCTCCACCGACCGCATTCTGAGGCAGGGAATTGATCTTCATCCAAGTGGCGGGCACGACTTGCGGCGCCGGGCCTTTGTCGGAAGTAAACATGGCAAACTTTCCGCCAGAAATCTTCTTGGCCACCATCCCCTCTGGAACTTCTGCATCTGAGGTCACGCGCGCTCCGAGCAGGTAGGTGTATTCACCATTGTGATCGCTGGCGTAATCGGTATAAACCGCAATGATGGAGGCATCGGCTTTATTGGGAATCTTGCCAAGCACGCCTTCCTGAAAGATTCGCATCCACTGCTTGCCGATTGCGCCGTCCGGCGTCATTTCTTTCGCGTTGGTCGTCCGCGCCGCAATGCCGATCACTGTGAATCCATCTTGATCAACGACCTTCGGATTCATCGCCTCACCCTTCAATTTCTTTAGTTGCTCGACTGCGTTGTTGTTCTTCGGATTCATTTGCATTGACTTCTCGTAGTTCTGGATCGCGAGATCTTTTTTGCCTACTTTCATATAGGCCTCGCCAAGACTGTCATACACGTTCGACGACTGCGGGTAGTCGCGCACATTCTTCTCGAATACCTCGACTGCATCCTGTTCTTTTCCGCCATAGAGCAGCCGGTAACCCAGGCTGTTGAGGATCGCCTCGTGGGTCGGCGACGCTCCGTCTTTGGATTGTTGCAGTGCGTCGTACTGAGTCAAGGCCTTCGCTGTTCCCTTGAGCTTAGCGAGCAGGAACAAGTCGCCGGCGACATCCGGCTCCATTTTGTAATTCCAGGCATATTCTTTGGCTACACGGCGCAGAACGTGATTCATGACCGAGATGCCATTGTCAGAGTCCGCCATCAGAGCGATGCCATTGCCTGTGTCGGCATTCATGGTCAGCAGGGCTTGGAAGCCTTCATCGGCGCCGTTATGTCCGAACTGACCGGGGTTGTCCTTCTCCATGAAAAGGCCGAGGCCAACGTTATCTATGACTGGAGTGAGCATTTCCTGGGTCATCTTCTGAGACAGGATGTGGTTCGCTTTTCCTTGTTTGGACAGCGCGATCTCAATGGCGAACTTGGCGAGGTCCGTCGGCGTCGTCCACAAGCCGGCCGCGGCCATCTCGGGATAGACGTGCCACTTTCCGTGTACCGGTTTTCCATCGCCATAGGCTCCGCCGGCCGTCATGGCAGCGCGCGCCGGAGGCAATGGCTGCTCATAGCTGCTGTCGGTCATCCCGATCTTGTCGAGCACGAGAGCGCGCATCAGAGCAGGGAATTGCTTGCCGGTTACATCCATCATCATCAGTTGCTCGATGGTGACTCCGCCGCCGGAGTAGCGCGACTTGGTTCCCGGAATAATGTCGACGCGAATGGGATCGGTGTTAGCCGGCTTCTCACCGTTCAGGACCTGTACGATCGAGGGCACGGGAGCGTCTACGTCGTAGCCGGGAAATCCGTGTACTGTGAGTCCCGCGGTATGCGACATGAGCCGGCGCAGAGTGACCTTCTCGGTTTGCGTAAACTCGTTTTCGGGAACCTTCCAGGTAGTGAGCTTGTTGTTCACGTTCTCGTCGAGAGATAACTTGCCTTGCTCGACCAAGGAGAGTGCGCCGGTTGCTGCTACGGGCTTGCTGATTGAGCCCGCCTGAAAGAGCGTCTTCGTCGTCACCGGAGTGGACGAACCGGGCGCGATAACGCCGTAGCCCTTGGCATCGACAATCTTGTAGTTTTCGATGACGGCGATGCTGAGGCCGGGCACGTTGAAGGTCTTCATCAGTTCAGGCAGGCTTAGGCGGAGTGGCGCTTCCCCCGGCGCGCCGGGCAATTCGACGGCGAGCTGTTCCACTTGTTGCAGGCGTGCGGAAGGCTGGGCGGGCTTCGCGGCATCCTTGGCCAATATGCCGGTGCCTAGAAACGCGACGAGGCTGAGCGACAGACCTACCTGTTTCTGGATGGACTTTGCCGGAATAGCTGACATGAGAGTTCCTTTCCGCTTAGAAAGTCTGTGGAACGGAGGGTGCAAGATTCGGAGCTAGGTCGGATTCAACCATTAAAGACGGACCAGGGAGTCATTGGTCAACCCGAATTGCAACCTGCTCTGGACCTCGGATGAGACTAAGCGTGGTCGGTTACATCCTGCCGAGAAACTCGGTGATGTCGGGTGCAGTCCAATCGACTCCGCCGACAAATTTACGCCGCATCACGCCGTTACGGTCGATGATGTAGGTCTCGGGGAATTTGAAGGTACCGTAGAGCGCATTGCTCTTCTGGTCAGGGTCGCGCACCGTGAGCAGATTGACGTTGTGCTCTTTGAGGAACTCCAGGTAGGCACTTTGGTCGACGTCGACGCTGACCGCGAGCACCGTGATGCCTTTTGCCTTCATCCGCCGCTGCATTTCTACCAGCGAGGGCATCTCTTCCACGCAGGGCGGACACCAGGTGGCCCAGAAGTTCAGCACGACGACTTGTCCGCGAAAGTCGCTGAGTTTTACGGAGCGACCGGAGTCCTGGACCGTGAACTCGGGAGCTGTAGAGCCGATGCGTAGCGGCCTGGATCCGCTGTAACAGGCGGGAAATGCGGCCAGGAGAATCAAGGCTAGCGCAAGACGCGTGGAGCAGGAGAAAGGTCGCACCCGGATATAATAAAGGATTCCGCGCGGTGGAAGAGCAGAGCTAGTTCCCGCGTTGAGTCCCCACACTGCTGGGTTGCGACCACGATCGACTATGCCGGTAACGGAAACATCTGGGAAGCCTGAGGTTTCGGTGATCATTCCTGCGCGCAACGAGGAAGCAAGCCTTGGGACGTGCCTGGAATCGCTGATGTCGCAAGTGGGTGTGGAGTTCGAAATCATCGTCGTCAATGATCATTCGACGGACCGCACAGGGGATATCGCGGCGTCATTCCCCGGAGTTCGCGTGATCGAGGGGCGAATCCTTCCGCAAGGGTGGACGGGGAAGAACAACGCGGTAGCGTGTGGTGCGCGGGAAGCGCGGGGCGAATGGCTGCTGTTCACTGACGCGGATACCGTTCATTTGCCGGGCTCATTGGCGCGGGCGCTAGCGGAGGCCAAGGAGCGTAAAGCGGAGATGCTCTCGTATTCGCCGGAGCAGATTGCAGTCACGTTCTGGGAGATGGCGATCTTGCCGGTTGTGTTTGCCGAACTGGCTCGGCAGTTTCCGCCGGCGAAGGTGAGTGATCCGGCATCGCCGATTGCGGCTGCCAATGGCCAGTTCATATTGATCCGGCGGGAAACGTACGATGCAGTCGGCGGGCATGGGGCGGTGGCGGGAGACATCCTGGAGGATGTAGCGCTGGCGCGGCGGGTGAAGGCCTCGGGACGAAAGATACGTTTTCGCTACGCCGCTGACGCGGTTCGCACGCGCATGTATCGGAATTTCGCGCAGCTTCGCGAAGGATGGACGAAGAATCTCGCGCTGCTGTTTCCGAAGCCCGGGTGGCTGGCGCTCAAAACGCTATTGATGTGGTTGCTGCCTTGGATGTTGGTCGCGGCGAAGCTTGCGAAGGTGCTCAATGATCATGGTTGGAACATGATCTTCGCAGGGTGCTTTGTCCTTCTCTTTCTGAAGCTCTTGCGTGGCAATTTTGGAACGAAGAAGACGGTCCTTGCTGTCTTATTCGGTATGCCACTGTTCACATACCTTCTCTTTCGCTCGAAGAGAATGCACCGGAAGGGAACCGTCGCCTGGAAAGGCCGCACTTACGGAAGCACGGACGACAAGACGGATAACGCTGTACCTGACCGAAACCACAAGACTTTCATGAAGCCTCTCGTCTCGATTTTGGCAATCCTGTTCGCCCTTACCTCTAGCCATCTTCCACTGCAGGGTCAAATCGCGGAGGAACCACGATTCACCAACACCATCATCGAACCCGGGCATAGCCTGGGGCCGCTGAAACTCGGAGACTCCCTGGACCGCGCGCAGGAACTGTTTCCGAAAAAAGACATCGATCAGGAGTGGGACGACGCTTGTGGGTCGACCATTGATTGGACGGACTCCAACAATCCTGAGGGCCACGGCGAAGTGTTCATCCGGCTAAAGAAGGGAAAGATATTTCAGATCGAGTCTTCGACGACACGATTTCATACTGCCGACGACATCACCACGTTCGATCCGCCAGAGAAAATTGAGAAATCGTACAAGGACATGCGCGCGTGGGTGCTGCTGACGGCGCCTTCGCCGGCGCTGGGATCGCGTCCGCCCGTGTTCTGGGTCGACAAGAAGAAGGGTATTGCTTTCGAACTCGCATACGATACTCCACACCGCAAGCGGTACGTGTACAAAGTCATCGTGTTCGAGCCGAACAAGACGTTTTGTCCCGAGCAGGAAACGGTGAATTCTTTGAAGTGGCAAGCCATTGATGCGTATCGCGTGGAGCCTCCCAGGGAATTGAGCCCTGAACCCTAATGCGGTCACTGATCGTCCAATAAGGAGAATCGTCGAATCGGCTGGTGCGCGTGCATTCGCGGCGCCAGACGTTAAGTTCGCAGAACGACTTATGGTCTATCTCACGCGCAAAGCCGAGTTTTCCGCGTCGCACTACTACCACAGCCCCGAATTCAGTCCGGAAGAGAACCGGCGCATCTTCGGAAAGTGCAACAATCCGAACGGGCACGGGCACAATTACACGCTGGAAGTCACAGTCAAGGGCGAGGTCGATCCCCGATCAGGGTTCGTGGTGGACTTGAAACAGTTGAAGGAGATCATGCACCGCGAAGTACTCGATGCCATGGATCATAGGTTCTTAAACAAGGAAGTGCCGGAGTTCGTGACGAAGATTCCGACTACAGAAAACATTGCGATTGCCGTATGGCAGCGACTGCAGCCGAAGTTGCAGCGGGCGCAACTGCATCGGGTGCGCGTGTACGAGACGCCGGATTTGTTCGTGGATTTCTACGGAGAAGAATAGGGCGTTATTGTTGATTTTTGATTGTTGAATGAAAACCCTCGCTCCGGGCTTGCTATTCAGTAATCAGCTATTGAATTCCAAAACTTCTCATGAAAGCTCACCTCACCCGCCGGTATCTCTTCTCGGCCTCGCACCGTCTGCACAGCCCCGACATGTCCGAACAAGAAAATCTCGCCACCTACGGCAAGTGCAATAATCCGCACGGGCACGGTCATAACTACGCTCTGGAAGTCACTGTGAGCGGGCCGGTTGACGCGACTACCGGGATGGTCTGCAATCTGGTCGATCTTGACGAGTGCGTGGAAAGGGAGGTGCTCGCGCGCTACCATCTGGAGAATTTGAATACCAGGAAAGAATTTGTTGTAACCGTTCCTACTACGGAAAATCTATGTATAGAGATATTCGAAATATTGCAGCGGGCGTTCCGCCCGGCGCATCTGGAACGGGTGAGACTGGAAGAGACGATGATGAACTCGTTCGAATATACGGGCAATAACGGAGCGCCGCGGTAAAGGCTAGAACCTGATGAAGACTATCCCAGCCGAGAAGTCGAAAGAAGCACCAACTCTGACCAGCGCCAGTTACGAAGAACTGATGCGTGAGATTCTTGTGCGCCTGGGGGAAGACCCGGCGCGCGAAGGCCTCGCTGCTACGCCTGAACGCGTGCATAAGGCGATGAAGTTTCTGACCAAGGGCTACCAGGAAGATCCCGAGGCCCTCATGAAAGGCGCGCTTTTCACGGTCACCTACGATGAGATGGTCATCGTCAAAGACATCGAGATGTTCAGCCTGTGCGAGCATCACATGTTGCCGTTTTTCGGGAAGGTGCATGTGGCGTATATCCCGAACGGGCGGGTGATCGGGCTGAGCAAGATTCCGCGGCTCGTCGAACTATTTTCGCGGCGCCTGCAGATTCAGGAGCGCCTGACCACGCAGATCGCGGAGACGATTCAGAAGGTGATCGAACCGCAGGGAGTGGGCGTGGTAATCGAGGCCCGGCATCTCTGCATGATGATGCGCGGCGTCGAGAAGCAGCACTCGGCGGCGGTGACCAGTTCGATGCTGGGGTGCTTCCGGAATGAGGAAGAGACCCGCAGCGAATTCCTGTCGCTGATCCGCCAACGACCGAATGGAGTGTAGCGCCTCAGGCGCGCACGATCGGCTACCCTATTCGGGTTCGTGCCATACTTTGACATGCAACTACGGCTGGCCCAACCAGACGATGCCATGGCTGTCGCACGCGTGCACGTGCGCTCATGGCAGGTGGCCTACCGCACGCTCCTTCCTGACGACTACCTCAGTCAACTCCGGCCTGAAGATCGGGCAAAAAGCTACGATTTCGCGAATCTCGATCCCTTAAAGCCGCGGACGATCGTGGCGGCTGAAAAACGGGCGATCCTTGGATTTGCCACAACGATGCCGTCGCGCGACGCGGATATTCCGGATCACGGAGAGCTATGCGCGCTTTACGTGGATCCGGACAAGTGGGGCCAGGGCATCGGCGCTGCCCTGATAGCAGCCGCGCGTGCCGACCTTCTCGCGCAGGGACATCGAAAAGCTCTGCTGTGGGTCTTGGTGGGCAACGCGCGGGCGGAGCGCTTTTACCGAATCGATCAGTGGGTAGCAGACGGCAGCCGCCGAACAGACTCGGGTTGGAAAGGCATAGTGGTCAACGAAGTCCGCTACCAGCGTGGACTTTGACGCACGGTTTCCAGAATTGACGAGAGCATGCCCACCATGATCGCTTCGGTTTTCATCGGCACAAGCGTTGACGGGTTTATCGCTCGCCTGAACGGCTCCTTCGATTTCCTTCCCGAAGGCGGTGGTGAGCCACACGGCTACAACGAATTCTTCGCCAGCGTCGATGCGTTGGTCATCGGGAGGAAAACGTTTGAGATCGTGCTTGCGTTTCCGGAGTGGCCGTACGGGGACAAGAGAGTCATCGTGTTGAGTACCCAGAAATTGGATTTGTCGAAGGTTCCTGCGGGAAGGGTTGAGCAGATGCAGGGATCTCCGCGCAAAATCGTTTCTACCCTGGAAGGCAGGGGCATTCGCCATATCTATGTCGATGGTGGTGTCACGATTCAGCGGTTTCTGCGCGAGGGGATGATTCAGCGGCTGATTATCACGCGCGTGCCGGTTCTGATCGGTGAAGGCATTCCACTGTTTGGGTCGTTGCCTAAGGATGTCCGGCTGGAGCACGTTCAGACTTGGCACTACGGGAGTGGGTTGGTCAAAACCGAATATCGAATTCTTTCGTGAGATGCGGGTAAGACTCCCGCTGCTCTTGCCCGGCGGGGATCGTTTCCTTCTGAAGACTCCAGACGCGCGCAGCCCAATAACATAACAATAACAACGATAACGGCAGAGAGGAAGGCTTATGCGCAGCCGGACTCACGTCAAACCTTAAAGTGATACCTCAAGATCGCGTCTCCTTCACGCGTCACTTCATCCTCATTCAGGTCTTTCCTGATTAAATCCGCACACGGTCGAATCGCAACACACAGGAGAGCGCCGAAAGCGCCGCTTCACTGTTGTGAAAGTACTCCTCGAAGAAATCTGCCGCGTCGACGGACCACAACATATAGGGGTCGGCAGGGAACCGGAAATTCGAATAATCTGTATTAACTATATAGTAAATGGCCGCGGTGCATTAACTATAGAGTAACTACTATATGTAGAATTGCGCGCTCCCGGGTTGTTTAAGAAGTTACTGTATGATGCTGAGGAGATGGCTGTTAGCTATGAGGGACTATCTGGTTTTCGCGCACCCTATCTACTTTAAGGTTTAACAGTACTTTAAGTCTCTGTCGGCCCTCAAACGGGATAACTTGTGGACTTGACCGCGAGGCAAGAGTCCGAGAGAAGCACGCCCCCTATTAGTCTGGGAGCCATCAGCCTGGTTGGCCGAGCTGTCACGCCTCATGAGCGCTCGACTCAGTGTCGCGTGCTCCATGAGCGAGATCCTGTTGAGCGAACCTCCAACGATCTTGCTTAAGGCCGCACTAGTCTGGCGGGCAACGGCAGGGATATGGTGCTGCGGGACGGACAACAGTTCGGTCGTGCGAGCGCGCGACCCGAGTCGGCATTCGCAGGCCGAGGGGGAGGACAGCTGTTAGAGCGCCGCTTCTACAAGGACACCGGGGCACGGCGAAGCAGATCCGGATCTCGCGAGCGCCACATAGACCGCATGCGCTTGACATATCCACGCCGCCAGTGAGCAGACTGAGCTATCGATCAGAAGAGCGGCCAGCATGACGGTCTGTAAGACGGTCTGTCAGACGGTCTGTAAGACACCATGTCTTACGGGCACACAGTGCGCGACGCGGTAGCTGCTGATCGCGATAAGGTCTGCCCGTCAAGCGACGGTAGGGCGCGCCAGACCACGGAACCATAATAGTTACTCCAATCCACAACGTTGACGGCAGTATGGTGCACGTATGGCGACGATCATAGCGGTTGCAAACAAGAAGGGCGGGAGCGGAAAGACCACCACGACCACAAATCTAGCGGGAGCGTTCGTGGCACGAGGCTATCGCACCTTGATGGTTGATGCCGACGGCAGTCAAGCGAGTGCTTTCTCCTGGCGGAGAACTGGGGAAAGTGCCGGCTGTTCGTACGAAGTTCTGGGGCTGCAGTCCACGAACGTTCGGAACTTTCTGAAGGCTGCGTTGGCGGTGGATCCCTACGATGTCGTACTCATTGATTGTCCGCCACGCGACCCGGGAGAGAAGGACGGGGAAGTGCTCCGCAATGCGGTATTGGTGTCGAACGCCGTTCTGATACCGGTGATGCCGTCAGGGCACGACTTGCGGGCACTCATCGGCTTCCTGCAGTGGCTCCTGGCCATTCGCGAAAATACAAAACCTGACCTCGACATTCTCGCGTTCATTAACAACCGCGACGCCCGTACGAACTCGGCAAAGGGCGCCCGGTCTCAACTGGTGCTCAACCTCGTCGGATTGCCAATTCGGGTTTTGGAGAGCGAGGTTGTACATCGTGAGGACATTCGGCGGACAGGTGATGCCGGGCTCACCGTCTTTGAACTCGCACCGGAAAGTAAAGGGGCGGTCGAATACACATCTCTGAGGGAGGAGATTCTGAAATGGCTAGCAGCAACAAGCGAGAGGGCGGCAGCGGTATTAACTTCGGCGCAGACTTCAGCGAGCTCCGCGAACGTCCAATTTTAAAAGGCGCCGATCTCGATCTGCCAACGTCGATGGAGGTGGCCCCTCCGTTGGATGGAGGCGCTGAGCTCGACGCTGTAGAAAGCAGGGAACCGGTGACCGCTGCGAAGGCCGCCGATCTTGACGATGACCCGCTCACCAAACTCCTGACTGCCGCCGAAAAGGAGCGAGGGCTGCCTTATACTTTTCGGATACCCATCAGCATGGACAGGGAGTTTCGAACTCTGGCTAAGGAATTCGATCTGGACCTCTCCGATATCGCCAGGTCGGGGCTTGAGATGGCTCTGGTGAAGCTGCGCCAGATGTCCCGGGCAAGGAAACGGCCACGCCTCCAGTGATGACAATCGTGGAGGAAGATGCTTCCTGACCGCACGAATGCGTCCGACCTCCACAAATCTGTCCGGGGATCTTTCCGGTATGATGGGCTCCGGTTGAGCGATGACGAAACGTTCACCAGTGACCCGACTCCGCGGCCAAACCGCTCTCATCACCGGGGCCAGTCGCGGGATTGGTCTTGCCATCGCGCGGGCACTGGCTGGCGAAGGCTGCAATCTGATTTTGACCAGCCGCGATGAAAAGGCCTTGGCCAGGATCAGCAGGGAACTGTCGCGTAAGAAAATCCGAATTCTCACCCATCCGTGCGATGTGCGCGACCCTTATGCTGTGGATGATCTCTTCCGCTCTATCCGGCACCAGTTTCGCAGGATAGACATTCTCATCAACAATGCCGGCATCGCTCAGGCGAATCTGACTGTAGAGAAACTCCCGTTTCCGGTCTGGAAAGATGTGATGGCCACAAACCTAGATGGCACATTCCTGGTCACGCAGGCCGCGCTGATGCTGATTCCGCGCGGTGGAACGATCGTGAACAATCTGTCGATCGCTGCCACACGAGTCTTCGCCGGGTCGGCTGCTTACAACGCCTCCAAACATGGTGCTCTCGGGCTTACGAACACGCTGCGTGAGGAGCTTCGTCCCAGAGGCATTCGCGTGATTGGACTTTTCCCGGGAGCTACCGACACCGAGATATGGAAGACACTCTGGCCCACGGCTCCGCGGAAGAAGATGATGGCGAGCGAGACGGTGGCTAGGGCTGTGGTCAACGCGGTTGTTTTGCCGTCGAACGCTACCGTGGAAATGCTGGAGATTCTGCCTAGTAGCGGGACACTTTAAACCAAGGCATAAGAGGGCTGGGGCCCCGCCACTCCCAGTGTTTGCAGAACACGAGCGCGGTTCAGAGGGGCACGCTCCCCTTCACTGCATTCAGGGTCGCGGGGCGGACAAAAGCGTCCGCCCCTACACAAACCTACGGGCCGACTACGCTGGTGATCAGATTGGTGAGGGTCTTCATTACGCAGACGACCTTGCCTGTGCCTAGCGGAGCGCAGGCGGGGGAACCAGTGCCGCTGCCGCCGATCTTGCTCCATCCCGACCAGGAGGAGCCACCCCAGACGTTGGCATAGAACGCGTTGTCTGTGACTGCGGTGGTGCCGCAGACCAGCAGACCAGCCGTGTGGCTGGTGCAACCGGCGTTGTCGTTGACGGTGCCGCTCATGGCGCCGTAACCACCCCAGCGGGTCGCGGCCCAGGCTCCTCCGAAGAAGCGATTACCATAGACTCCCGAGGCGTAACCTTTGGCGAAGCAGACTACATTGCCGTTTTGATTCATCGAGGTGCAATCGGGCTCACCGCCGGCGATCCCCGTGAGATTGAGGAAGCCTTCCCATGCGCCGTTCGCGTAGCGGTTTGCCAGGGTTGCCCCGGCTTTTGTGTAGAGAGAGCAGATCACGCCGCCATTGTTGTCGGTGGTGCAACTGGGGTGAGAAATGGCAGTGGTGACGAGGCTCTTCACAGCGCTCCAGGTTGCGCCGTTATAAAGCGTGTAGGCCAGCCCGCCGGCGGCGTTGCGAGCGACACAGAGCACCTGCCCGACGGTGTAGTTTGCGCAACTGGGCGCGGAGTACAGCGCCGCTGTGACCAGCGCGGGAGTGGTCCAAGTCGCGCCGTTGAACAGAGACCACCGTAACTTGCCGGTGATGTCGGTGGCGGCGCAGATCACGTTGCCGCTTCCATCGCTGGTGCAGCTGGGATCGGAACTCACCGCTCCGGCTAGAGTGGTCCAACTGCCCCAGGAGGTCCCATTAAATTCGTTGACCATGATGGCGTATTTTCCGCTGCGAATCGCGCACACGACGTGGCTGGTCGCGACCTGAGCGCACGATGGTGTACCGATAGATGTGCCAGCACCGGTCGAAATGAACTTCCCCCAAACCGCCCAGGCCGAATTGCTCAGGCCCAGACAGGCGGGCAATAGAAGGAAAGACATCAGGAGACGTGTCATGGGGAATCCCTCTTCGAATGGAATTTCGAGCGGGGGGAGGGACAGCCGCAGGATTATACAACGTGGCTGTGAAATGGGAGTGTCACGGTGTTTGCTGGCAGCTAGAGGCTTCCATCGTTATACTTGCTCTATATGTCTGGGGTTCGCGAACAAGCGGCACAAAAAACTTTTTACCTCGAGACTTTCGGCTGCCAGATGAATGTCCACGACTCGGAAAAGGTCGTGGGAACGCTGGTGCAGGAAGGATATCGGCAGGTGGAAACGGTCGAGCAGGCCGATCTCATTCTCTACAACACATGTTCGATCCGCGACAAAGCGGAGCAGAAAGTCTTCCATCGGCTGGCGGATTTCAAGAAGCTGCAGGCGCAAGGGAAGAAATTCGGCGTGCTGGGATGTGTGGCGCAACAGGAAGGCGAGAAGATTTTTGAGCGCGCTCCGCATGTGTCGCTGGTGTGCGGATCGGCATCGTATCGGAACCTGCCCAGCATGCTGGTACAGCTAGAAGCAGGGAAGTCCCCCGCCGCGGGCGCGACACCGGTTCGCATTACGGGGCTCGATGACCGGCAGACCGATGAGTGCTTCGAAACCGAATTCACGGCCCGGACGAACCCGCATCGCGGATACATCACGATCATTGAGGGCTGCGACAAGTTTTGCGCCTACTGCGTGGTGCCGTTTACGCGTGGAAAGGAACGCAGCCGGACTTCGGAATCGGTGCTGGCGGAGGCTCGGCAGATGGCGGATCTGGGATATACGGAGATTCAGTTGCTCGGGCAGAACGTGAATTCTTACCGGGATCCTTCGGGAAAGAAATCGTTTGCAGAGTTGCTGGCTGCCGTGGCTGAGGTTCCTGGAATGAGGCGAGTGCGTTTCACAACCTCGCATCCGCGGGACTTTGGACGCGACATTGTGGAAGCCATCGATACTGTGCCAACGCTCTGCGATCACGTGCATCTGCCCGTCCAGAGCGGCTCTACTCGCGTACTCGATGCCATGCAGCGGTTGTACGCGCGCGACGAGTACTTGGAGCGGATCGCCTGGATCAAGGCCGCAAAGCGGGAAATCAGCATCACAACGGATGTGATTGTGGGATTTCCGGGAGAGACCGAATCCGACTTTGCCCAGACTCTGAGCTTGCTCGATGAGGTGGGATATGACGGAGTGTTCACGTTCAAGTACTCGCCTCGGCCGAACACACCCGCTTTGAGCCTGGAGGACGCCATCCCCGAGGAGGAGAAATCCCGCCGGTTGGAAGTTCTCATGGCCAGGCAGCGCGAGATTCAGATATCACGCTACAGAAAATATGTCGGGCAACAATGTGAAGTAATGGTTGAAGGTAAGAATCCGGCGCGCGGACAGTGGATCGGGCGCACTTCGCAGAACAAGACGCTGAACTTCAGGGTTGGAGGTTCGCAGGAGCCCACGATGGGAAGCTATGTGCCGGTGCTGGTCACCGCAAGTTTTCCTAATAGCCTGGTCGGCGAACTGGTAATGTAGTCGCAATTGGAGGTCACGATGGAAGTAGAGATGACAATTCGCGGTCTGATGATGGATCCAGTAAGCAATATGCCCATCGTGATCTTGAAGGATGTTGGGGGGGAGACGGTACTGCCGATCTGGGTCGGAGTTTACGAAGCGAATGCGATTGCGCTGGAGATGGAGAAGGTCAGCACGCCGCGGCCGATGACCCATGACCTCATCAAAAACGTGCTAACCGGACTGGAGACGCTGGTGCACAAGGTAGTGGTCACCGAACTGAAGGAAGACACGTTTTACGCGGTGATCTGGCTGGAGCGCAGCGGCGAAGTCATCAGCATCGATTCACGCCCGTCGGATGCACTCGCGCTTGCGCTGAGAGTGGATTGCCCTATCTTCGTGGAGGAGACCGTTCTGAAGACCTCCAAACTGGCTGCCAACATGTCGGACCGGGTCACGAGCGACGAGCTTCGCAAATGGCTCGAGGGGCTCAACGACGAGGACTTAGGGAAGTACAAAATGTAGTGCAGGTGAAATTCAGGCCCGTCCGTTCACGAGCGTTGAACCTCGGCCGCTGAAAGGCCCGAGCAAGGTTACGGGCCAGAGGCCACCGTCAGGGTTACTGCACCGGACGAATAGTTTACGACAAAATGTTCGGCGGCGTTAATGGTCGCGCCATTGACGGTTGTGAATTGCCCGCTGACGACGCTTCCTTTCAGGATAGTGAAATTGGTTCCGATTGCTGGAACAAATCCCGCCTTCCGCCTGATGTTGAGGATGCCGCTGAGACTGGCTCCGTTCGAAACAACCATATGGCCATATTGCGTTCCAGCAGTAGCGCCGTTGACAGGGATATCGAGCGTGCCGGTCGCGCTTTGTGTGTAGCTGCCGCTGATCGTCAAAGTGCCCGGCGTAGTTGGAGAGTCTCCCGCCACGAAGACGGCGTTGGAAGTGACAGGCGCCGCGATCGTTCCCTTGCCCTGGATGGTTCCTTTCGTGAGAGTCAAGCCAATGTGCGCCGCCAAGGTGCCGTCTACCGTTGTTGATCCGCTAGATTGCGTGAAAGAGCCTCCCGCCGCCGTGAAAGTACTGCCGGCGCCTATGATGAGTTTCGCCTTGTTCGCAAAGTTGCCGGCCGTGGCGAGGGATTGTCCGGTCTGCACGCTCAGCACTCCTTTGCCGGTGTTTGAAGTGAGGGAGGCCAGAGCATTCACACCGTGGAAGACGTCGAAGATCTGAGCGCCGGAACCCGTCAGAATGAGGGGCGCAGCCAGGGTGACAATGGAATTCTGCAGGTCGAGAACGCCGCCGACCGCGTACGTTCCGCCGCTCAGAACGCCCTTGTTCAGATTGTTCAGGTTGCCGGTAATGTCGAGCGTGCTGCCTGGGTTCACGATAAGCGTGCCGGTGTTGGTGAAGCCAGTCGTATTCGGTGTGATGAAAAGAGTGCCTCCGGGCTGATTGGCGATGATCATGCCCGCGTTTGTGATCGGCATGGGGTTGGAATCACCGATGGTGCCTGCGCCTTCGATGATGCTCTTATTGGTGAACGAGAGTCCGGCCCCGAAGATGCATCCGGTCGAACTCATGGTCAGCGTGCCGGTGCCGGTGAGCGTCGTAGGCTGGTTCATGATCATGCAACCGCTCGTGATCGACATCGTGCCGTTGTTGGCGATCGTGCCCTTCGTCAAGAGGTCGAAACCGTTTAGTTCAAGAGTTCCCGTGTTGGTGGGAATATTGAGGGTGCCATCGAGCTGGCCGTTTTGACTTTGGATGGTCCCGGTCCCGCTGGTCGAGAGCGTGCCGCCAGAGCCACTGAAGCCGCTGGCCAGGATGACAGTCGATCCATTCAGCGCCTCGATCTTGCCGCCGGTGTTATTGGTCACGGATGCCAGTTCGAGTATGCCCCCGCCGCTGGCTTCGAGAGTACTTGTATTGGTGGTTGGACTCCCGTTAATGGAAAGCATCCCAGAGGAATTGTCGGCATTGATCGTGGCCTGGTTCGTGAGCGTAATCCCAAAGAAACTGCCGGTGCCGTGAATCAGTTGCTGGTTGACTAGCGAGTTCGCATTCAGCCCGTTGAAGTTGCCCGAATTCATAAGGACGGTTCCACTGCCTTTCAGGGTGACCGTTCCGTTGGTGAAGATTTGGCCGAGCAGATTGAAAAGGCCTGTGTTGGTGATGGTGCCAGTCCAATTCAGGCCAGCGCCGGAGGGAACATTGAACGTGCCCGCATTGGTGAGATTGAGAAGGCCGGCTCCGGCCCCGGGTGGGGCGAGGGTGTAGTTTCCGGTGCCCGAACTGGTGATCGTCCCGCCGGTGATATTCGCCTCGAGCCAGATGGTCGAGCCATTTAGGGCGCTGATCGTTCCGCCGGTGTTGTTGAACGGGGCGGCGCCGATCAGGTTGATCGTGCTGCCGGACTGTGCCCGAATGGTACCGGTGTTGGTCAGGCCTGCGCCAGATGGCTGGATATTGAGCGTTCCTCCACTGGCCGTGATGGTGCTCTGATTGTTCAGAGCTAGCCCGAGGATCGATCCCTGGCCGGTGATGGGCTGCTGGAGGTTCAGGGTTGGGGTACCGTTGCCGCCCCAGAATCGGACGGCTTCGTTGTTCATCTGCACGGATCCGGTTCCAGTCAGGGTGGAGGTGATGTTGCCTTCAAACTGGAAGCCGTTGCCGCTGGCCAGGATGATGGAGCCGTTGTTGACGACGCTGGGACCGGTGATATCGAGGTATGTTGCGGGTCCCGGGATGTTGAGTACGTCCCCAGTTCCGATAGTCAGGTTGACTACGGACGCTCCAGTGGCAGTCACGGGTCCGCCCATAATAACCGCATTGTAATTTCCGTCTGGGAAGGCAGGCGGATTTGCGTTACAGGTGTCCCAAAGTGCGGTGCCACTCTGGTTGGGGCAGGGCGACCAGTTTCCGGCGCCTCCCCTCCAGGTGGAAGTGGTCTGAGCGAGCGCAGGCGTGCTGAACAGCACGAGGCCCGCAAGCAGGCCGGCGAGAGAAAGTACCGATAGCGCTTGGAAACGGGCTGAAAGCGTTGATGTCATGCCATTCCTCCACTACTTATTTGAATACGCGACAAAACGCAGACAAATCCGAGCGATGAGGGAAGAAATTTTAGAGGGGAAGTTCTCGAACCGGGAAAGCGGCAGCGAGTGTACAAACGACTTGAGGCGGAATCAAAGACGAAGAAGCGGGCGCATTTAATAGTTTACATAATACCTGTTATCGGACATTCAATCGCTATTGGCCGGGCTTATCCGGCAAGGGCGAACCTCAGCGGCTGAAGCCGGTCCTCGCCCCGGATTGGCACGACTTCAAGTCGTTCCCTACTTGGTCTCGTACTTACTTTGCCTGCGCGGTATCCAGCCTGAGGAACCTGGCAGCGTTGTTGTACAGGATGTCGCGTTTCTGCTGGGGCGTGAGGTAGTCGGCGTTCTGGAT
Source organism: uncultured Acidobacteriota bacterium (assembly GCA_963836945.1). Taxonomy (GTDB): domain Bacteria; phylum Acidobacteriota; class Terriglobia; order Terriglobales; family Acidobacteriaceae; genus Sulfotelmatobacter. The sequence continues at coordinate 916,776 of CAWILL010000003.1, read as the reverse complement.
GATGCTGATCGAATACGCCATCAGCTTGGGCCAGATCAGTTGGTCGGTTCCGAACATCACGCGATCTTCGAATCCCGCGTCGACCAGGCGCTCAATGTAGCGGTTGACTTCCTTGATGGGATAACTCCAGATCAGTCCGGCGACATCGACGTACACGTGAGAATTTGCCTGTAACAGCGTGAGCATGTTGTCGATCATGGGATAGCCGGCGTGCATCACTTGCACCCGCAGCTTCGGGTGGCGCGCCAGGAGTTCCTCCAGTAAAAGAGGATTTCCCATGGAGCCGCGAAATTTCGGCATGGCCACATTGGCGCGTCCGGAGCCTCCGGTACCCATGTGGATCGCTACGGGAATATCGAGTTCCTCGGCGAGGGCGAAGTATTGATCCACGGAGAGATCGCTCGGCGAGAGTCCTTCATATTGAAGGCCGATTTCACCCATTACTTTAAAGCCGCCTGTCGTGAAGTCCTTGCGCAGTTCTTCGATTGCGACGCGTTGGCCGGGCGTCAGTCCATTGGAGAAGGACGTGCCTGGGATGACTCGATTGGGTGCAGCATCCTTCCACTTCTGCACGCTCTTGGGGTCGCCGAAGACGACGGCAGTCACGTTGAGGCGCTCCATCTCGGCCAGAACGTCCTTCATGTACTCGCCCTTGGCTGACGGGTACAGCGCGGGAGTGCATGGTTCCTTGACCCAGCCGAAGGGATCTTCCTTCCCTTTTGGATCGGATGCTGTGAACTTCGAGGTGTTCGGGCACATGGGAGCGATGCCGGGAAAGTCTGCGTCCATGGCATGGACGTGGACATCGAGCACCGGCGGAAGCTTGGCGACGTCGGCGTTTTGAGCGCTGCAGATTGGCGAAACGAGAGCGAGGAGTGCGACGAAATGTGTCAGCCTTTGGAGCGAGATGCAATCGGAAAGCGGCGGGAGCATGGAGAGTCTCCTTAAAGGTAAGGATTAAGTCGACGCCATGGTATATCAACGGGGCGTTTGATCATCAAGCGGTGCGAGGAGTTAAAAGTCAAAATCCCACCCTGTCTCGCAAAAGGCGCGAGACAAGGGCGGGGCACCCGGCTATTCTCAGCAGGTGATTTCAGCTAGCACAGAGGACAATCTTGGGGTGGAAGAGCGTGCCGGCTACACGTGTGGCGATGGCGATGAGGTCGTGCTGTCCGGAGAAGACCTTCACTAGCCGGGCGCGTGAGAGTTCGGGCAGGTTTACAGTGCGTCCGGTGCGGATGTGCGCCGTCGCCATTTCGTCGGCCGTGACCGACGGAAACGCCGGAAGCAGCTTACGGGGATGGACTACGTAGCTGTCCAAAGACTCTGAAATTCTGAAAGTGCCGTCCGGTTTTCCCGGCGGCGCGAGTTCTTCCAGAGTGTGGGCCTCGGCCAGGGTGAATTCGGCGACGCTGGTGCGGCGGAGAGATTCGAGGTGGGCACCGCATCCGAGCGCCCGGCCCATGTCGTGAGCGACGGATCGCATGTAGGTGCCGGAGCCGACGCGGGCGCGGAATTGAGCGCGACCGGCATCGAAGGACACAATCTCGAATTCCTTGATCTCGACCTGCACCGGTTCGAGCCGGACTTCCTGTTGTTTGCGGGCGAGTTTGTAGGCGGGAACTCCTTTGATTTTCTTCGCGGAGAACGGGGGCGGAGTCTGCGAGATTACCCCGCGAAACTTCCCTGCTGCGCTTTCCACCTCTTCCCTGCTCAGCGCCGGATTTGATGGCGCGCTTGTGGGTTCGCCCTCGGCGTCGTAGGTGTCGGTGGACAATCCGAATCGGATTGTGCCCTCGTAGGTTTTTTCCGAGCTCAAGTAGAACTGCGCCAGACGCGTGAAGCTTCCGATCACCAGGGGAAGGACGCCGGTGGCCATGGGGTCGAGGGTGCCGAGATGTCCGACGGAACGCTGACCGAGGATACGGCGAGCCTGGTGAACCACATCGTGCGAGGTCAGGCCCGAAGATTTGTCGATTATGAGTACGCCGTTCACGAGGATTTGGTAATTTTGTAGTGGAGTAATTTGGTAATTGAAAGGTGGAAAGTATCCTCTTCCCCAGTGACCTCAACGTCGAGGCCCTTCAATTTCCCAATTACCAAACTACCAAATTACTAGATCTCCGCCATGTTTCCGATCAAAGACGATCAGCCGCGTTACAGCACGCCCTATGTGAATACGTTTTTGATCGTGCTGAATATCCTAATTTTCTTTTATCAGTGGACGCTGGGACCACGTGTGGGAGAGGCTTTCGCGCGGATCTATGGCGAGGTTCCCGCGCATCTAGCGGCATTCCTGGCGGGCTCTCCGCAGTACACGCTCCCGGACGTCGTAGTTCCCTTCTTTACCTCCATGTTCCTGCACGGCAGCTGGATGCATGTGCTCGGCAATATGTGGTTCCTGTACATCTTCGGCGACAACATTGAGGACTACCTCGGGCATTTCAAATATCTGATCTTCTACCTGATCTCCGGATTGCTGGCCATGACGACGCAGGTGGCCATGTATCCGCATTCGAACGTTCCGACGGTGGGAGCAAGCGGGGCGATTGCGGGGGTGCTGGGCGCTTATTTCTTGCTGTATCCGCGGGCGCGGGTCCTGACGTGGTTCTTTGTGTTTGTGCTTTATCTACCGGCCTGGATCGTGCTGGGTGAATGGTTTGTGCTTCAGTTCGCGGCTGGGACGGCTTCATTGTCGTCCGCGCAGCCGGGGCGCGATCTGGGCGGCGTGGCGGTTTGGGCGCACATTGGTGGATTTCTCGCGGGAATGGCGATGATCAAGCTGTTTCCGGAACGGGCGGACCGGCATCCCTACGCTTACCGGTAACCAGAGAACGGGTGTCCCGAGTGTTTAACGTAATTGTCATCAAACCTTTGTCATTCCGAAACGGCGTTAGCCGGTGAGGAATCTGTTCTTCTGCCGACAGCACTGCCGCTGTCGGCACGCAGCAGATTCCTCGCCTCGCTTCGGAATGACAAGGTCTTGGCGATCAAAGTCGATTATTTCTTCGGACGTGACTCTGGCGGGACCAGCCCTGACAAGCGGTAGTAGCCCACTAACCTGTGGGGAACATCCGCATCGGGATGGAAATACCTTACCGGCCGTCGCCATAGCTCTCGAACTTTTGTCATTCCGAAACGGCGGTAGCCGATGAGGAATCTGCTCTTCTGCAGACAGAAGTGCCGGCGTCGGCAAGCAGCAGATTCCTCGCTTCGCTTCGGAATGACAAGGTCATGGGATCAAGTTCGATTACTTTTTCGGGCGTGACTCCGGTGGGACCAATCCTGATAGGCGGTAGTAGCCCACCAATTGTCCGTAGTGTTCGCCGCCGTGCTCGATGAAGCCGTAAGCGTAGTCGATCACGCGGACTTGTTGGTGAGAGAAAGAGTCGACGAAGGTGTCATTGAGACCCTTCTCGCCTTTGGATTTGATGGCAGCCGCGCCATCGGCAAAAGACTTCTTGACGAAGACGACGACGTCGGCCTTGGTCTTGTACTGATCACGCTTGGGATCTTCCGCGGCGGGAGGTTTTTGACCCATGACCGGGTTGATGAAGAAATAGTTGGCGCCGGCTACGTGGAGCAACTGCTCGGCAAAACTGCGCTGGGCCGGTGTAGGTTTGAAGTCGTACTTGTCCTCGGGGAAATCTTCGGCCATGGCGATAAGTTTGCGCCCGATGTCGTTCCAGGAATCGAGAACGACTTTCGATTCAGGATCGGCGGGTTTGACGGCCGTGTCTTTCTTGGTTGCGTCCTGAGCGTGGCTCGGGATCGCAAGGGCAACGGCAAACAGGGCGGCAGCTAGAAACGGAGATTTGCTCATAGATTTTTCTCCAGGGAGTGAGTTTCGGTGGACATTGTACTTGGACGGCAACACAGAAGAAAGGCGAGCACTCGGACGCGCGGTCTGCTCTGCTGGGCAATCGAAAAATCGAGGCCCATTGCTCAGGGATAGAACTGAGAAATGGGCCGCAATGAAACGAGGTTTGTGAAATTCGACGCGCCCGAAGAAGCAATCGAACTGATCCCAGGACCTTGTCATTCCGAAGCAGAGCGAGGAATCTGCTGCTTGCCGGCAGCGGCAATGCTGCAGACAGAAGAGCAGATTCCTCCCCGGCTAACACCGTTTCGGAATGACAAAGGCTGGATTGGTCAGGCAGGGTTGGTCCCGCCGGAGTCGGTTTTTGCGACAAATTCCTCCAGCCAGCCGAGCACTCGCTTCCAGCCATCGCCGTGGGCTTTGGCTTGGTCGAGATTTCCGGCAAAGCCTTCCTGCCTGACTCGTACCAGCGTGCCAGTGCCCGACTTCCGCGGACCGCTGGGGTGCAGAGCGTTCACGGTTTGGGGCTCAAGTTCCCAGCGGACGATAGTTTTCTGTTTGCCGGTGTAACTGCCGATCCAGGTGTGGACAAGCTTGCGCGGAGGATCGACTTCGAGATATTCGCCCTCCACGTAGAATTCGGTGCCATCGGCACCTCGTCCATCGCTGCGCCATTTACCGCCCGGGCGCACGTCCATAGTGGATTTAGTGACGCGGTACAGACCCTCTTGTCCCCACCAGCGCGGGAGTTGGGTTGGATCGCTGATCGCCTGAAAAACGCGCGCCGGCGGCGCGGCGATGAAGATCTCAGCGGTAACGGCGTTTTGATCCGGCGTAATTGTGGCTGTGGCCATGCGCTTTCTCCTTAGCTCAAAAGCTCAAAGGGTTTAGGGATTAGGGGTTAGGAGACTGCGTTATCAGGCTCCGAGAGGTCAATATTCTGACCCCTGACCCCTGGCCCCTACTAGTCCCTGCGTTCTACAAATTTCTTCAACATCTCGACGACTTCAGGCCAGCCTCCCGTGTAGTCCTTACGGGCGACGGGCAGATTGCTGAGGCCGCTGTGCGTGACTCTTACGTGGGTGCCGCTTCCCTTCTGCGTGAGTTCCCAACGGACGACGGTGTGGCTCTTGGGATCGTCGTGCCAATTGGCGATCCAGGTGTACACGAGTAAGCGCGGCGGATCGCACTCTAGAATTTCTCCCTGGCATTCGAACTCACTGGTTCCGTTCACCACGATCGATCCTTTCTGAGTGGCGTACGAATAGTGTCCTCCGACGCGGGCGTCCATCTTCCAGAACTTCACTGGGCACTCGGGACTGCGGAACCAGCTCTGGAGTTCACCGGCGTCGCTGAGAGCTTTAAACACGCTTTCCGCCGGCGCAGCGATCTGAATCTCGCTGACAATCGCGTCTTGACTGGGTGTACTGATCATGGTGGGCATGAATGTTCCTCCGGATTATTTCTCTGAAAATGTCTTGAGTTCCTGCAGTACACCGGGCCATCCGCCGGCGTACTCTTTGCAGGCTCGCGGCTCCGCGGCCAAGCCGCAGTGTGTGAGTGTGACGTGCGTGCCCGATTTGGTGGGAGTTAATTCCCAGCGAACGATCGAGCGATGCTTGGGGTCGTCGTGGAAGTTCGCGAACCAGGAGTAAACGAGAAGGTGAGGAGGATCGATCTCCAGCACTTCGCCATCATGCCGAACTACATTCACTCCCTGGTACGGTTTCGGCATGCGTAGATCGAGGCGCCATTTGCCTCCCACTTTTAAGTCCATCTCGAAGACATCGAACTCGGGATGACGGCGCCGAACCGTCTCGGCATCGCAGATGCCCTTGAAGACACGATCGGCAGGGGCGGCAATGTCGATTTCGCTGACGATCGTATCTTGATCGGGTGTGACGAATGTTGTGGCCATCAGGTCTCCGAAGTGCTTGGTGCTTGAATCTCCCGGTCCGATCGAGGGTGGGGCGAGACGCCTCCACCCCAGCCGGCAAGATGCCGGCGCTACGATTTGCGATGCAGGTCGAAGACTTCTGTGTGCTCCTTGCCGTGGTCGACGAGCGTCCACTCTTCGGTGTGGTGGTTGTCGTCGACCAGGGTGAGGATCATTTTCTGCATGTGTGCGGCATCGGGGGTTGCGAGATTGGCCGCGTCCACGTACGTGAAGGTAATCACTTTACCGTCAGGCGAGAGGCTGGCCTCCATGCGAGGCTCGTTCCCTACAGCGCAGTAGTGAGTGAGAAGAAGCCGGCCTGGCCCGTCAAGATTGAACATCGAGATCATATCTTCTTTGCCGAGGATCTCGCTCATCACAGCCGAGCCGCCCGCAGTCACTTTGAACGTGACTTGAACTGGCCCCATGCGAGTGTCTGCCGCCCACGTTCCGGGGAGTGTCTTGATGGTGGTGAAGGCCTTCTGGGCGTCAGTTTGAGAGAAGGCTGAAGCCGTCATCAGGGCGACGGCGGCGATCAGGATGCGGGTTGAGGTGCGAGTGCGGTTCGTCATAGGAGTTTTCCTTTCTAAGGACGGAAATATCCGTCGCGAATTCTCATTTGGGTTTGCGGGAGTCGGCTTCCAACTCCCGCGCGTACTCGGATTCCACAAAAGATTTCAGATTGTTCAGGCTCGCCGCCCAGAATTGGCGGTACTGCTCGATCCACGAGTCAACGGCGCGCAGCGGTTCCGGATTCAGTTGATACACACGATGGCGGCCTTCCCTGTGCTCGCGAACCAGGTGAGCACGGCGCAGCAAACGCAGGTGCTTCGAAATGGCTGGGCGGGAAACCGGGAAAGCGCTGGCGATCTGCCCAGCCGGCTGCGCGCCGCGGCGCAGGAGATCGAGAACCGCACGGCGGGTCGGATCGGCGAGGGCCTGGAAAGTGGCTTCGCTGTGCCGGGCCGTCGAATATGTAACCGAACGGTGACGCATAATGCGTAACCATATCGTTACATGAGTTCCGTGTCAAGCATTTTTTTGTTTTTGCCGAGGGAGAGATTTCAGAAGCAATCATTCGTAACTGCGCATCGGCACCTCAGCGCCTAAAGGCGCGTCTTCGCTTGCGCCCTGCGGCGCGGCTATGAAGCCGCGCCCTTTCAAAGCGGAGCACGCGCAAACATCCATGTGGAGGCTGCGACTAGGACTACTTGCCGTTAGAGACCAAATCCAGGAAGGCTTGGTGAACGCGGGGATCGTCGCTGAGTTCGGGATGAAAAGTTGCGGCCATGGCTCTTCCCTGCCGGACGGCGACGGGATCGCTGCCCTCGGTAGCGAGCACTTCGACTCCCTCGCCAACGTGCACGATCTTGGGGGCGCGGATGAACACCATCTCCAGAGGCGAAGAATCGGGCGCATCGAGCTCCTTTAAGTGATGCTTCAAGTCAGTCAGAAACTTCCCTTCCCGGATGGAACTGTCGATCTGGCGGCCGTAGGCGTTGCGGCGGACGCGGATGTTGAGCGCGCCGAGTCCGGCCTGCGGAGGATTCTCCACTTCGGAGGCCAGCAGGATTGCGCCGGCGCACGTCCCGAACGTGGGTTTGGCCTGAACGAATTGCTTTAACTTTTCGAATCCGACATCGCCGAGGAGTTTAAGGAACGTGCCCGATTCGCCGCCAGGGATCACGAGTCCATCGATCTGATCGAGTTGCTCGGGCTTTTTCACGAGCAGTACTTGGGCTCCCAACTCTTCGAGCCGGCGGCGGTGCGCGTCAAAATCGCCCTGCAGGGCTAGGACTCCGATGATCATAGCGAGATCGTTGGTCGTTCGTCGTTGGTCGTTCGCCACGACGACATCCACCCATTGATTTTAGCGGATATTTCGCGGTCCTACGCGCAACGCGGTCTCTATCCCGCGCGGCTTGCAGGGGTGGGCCAGATGACGGTAATCAGCAAAGCCACGGCGATTCCCAGAGACACCTCGATGAAGCGGTGAGTAGCTATGACCCAGGGTGAACGATCGTGAGTGATCAGCAGAACGATGGTCAGCGCAATCGCGGCGAAGCGATACGCTGTGCCGAGACGGAGAATCGAACTCAGAACTCCACAGACGAAAATGCCGGCACCGTACACCATCCAATTCGGATGGAAGTACCTAGCCATCAGAGCTCCGAGAAAAGCGCCGAGCGCAGTTCCGACGAAACGCTGCCAGGCCAAAGTCCGGGGATTAATAGTCGATAGCAGGATCACGATGGTCGAGATGGGTGCCCAGTAGAACTCGGGCATCTTCAGGCTGCGGGCTAGGAGCAGCGAGAGAACTGTTGCCACAGCCGCGCGGGTCGACGAGAGTATCGCCTCCCGGTTGAGTCCGAGTCGTTGCGACCATATCGACATAGGCGTGTCATTTTATCCTGAGGGGATTTACTGCATGGCGGGCGGATTCTCGGCTTGCAATGAAAGTCGTGCGGCGCGGGTGCGATGACTGCTCACCAGGGTTCGAAGCAGTCGTAGTTACGCTGGCTGGCGATCTTGCCGTCTTTGAATTCGAAGAACATGGCGGAGTGGGCGCGCATCTCTGATCCTGCCGAAAGATTGCCGAAGGATACGGCGAGCGTACCAGTCCAGAGCACTTCGACGGCAACCGAGTTGTCGTGGACAAGCACGTTCTTGATCTCGTAGGTCTGGGAGGACAGAACCTTGCGGCCTTGTTCGAATGCGTCCGCCATTCGCGAAAGATTCCCGCGAACACCTTGGGAATATATACGGTTGGGAAGTTGCTCCATTACCGCGTCAGGAGTGAACAGATCAGCGATGTCGGCGAAAGTGCCGTCTTCAATGATCTTTAGATAGCGGCGGACGGAGTTGAGAGGGTCGATGTTGGGCATGGTGGAAGTTTCACACGTGAGTGGATGGGAGTTGTCATTCCGTGATTCGAAACCCAGCTACTTCCTTGATTGGCCGGCGAGACCGGGATAAACTCACAACCTAGGTCTTGCGGCGCTTCCCCTGATGAAGTTCAACCCGATGAGGTAAAGTCGTATGTTTCGCCGGACACTCCTTTCTGGATTCCTTCTGATCCTGCTCTGTTGTGCGGCTACTGCGCAAGTGTTGACGATTCCGGGTTCGACAAATCGCTTCGGCAATGCCTTTGCGTTGGACGCGATTCAGTCAGCACAAATGGACTTCAATTTTCTTACGATCAACAGCCAGAGCCCAAGCACCACTCCCCTGCAGACACCCAGCGGTTCTGTTTCCAAGCTCGATCTGAAAGCGCCCGGCAAGGCCCAAAGGGAATACTTGAAGGGCTATCAACTGTTGTTGCGGAAGGACCTGGATGGCGCAGTCGAGCATCTGGTTCGGGCAACGACGGTCTATCCTCAGTTCGTCGCAGCGCATAACGCGTTGGGGACCGCGTATCTGAATCTCAATCAAAACGAGAAAGCACGCGACGAGTTTTCCGAGGCCGCCTCGCTCGATGACCACATGCCAAATTCCTATCTCAACCTGGGATGTGCGCAACTGGCCCTGAAGGAGTATCCGAAAGCTGAAGCGACGTTCCAAAAGGCTTCGTCACTAGCTCCCTTGGATGTGCAGGTTCAACTGGCACTCGCGTACGGAGAATTTGCGAATAAAGATTATCCGGCGGTGATAGCGACGGCGAAAGAGACACACAGCCGCAAGCATCAGGGAGTGGCTCTGGTTCACTTTTTTGCGGCCGCAGCTCAGGAGGCTCAAAGCAACCTCGCAGCCGCGCAAGATGAGATGAAGCTCTTGCTCAAAGAAGATCCGAAGTCCCCGTCCTTGCAGGAATTCCGACAGTTATTGGACGAACTCAAGGAGGAAGATCGCAAGCGTGCGCAGTTGAAATTCCCCCTAATCCAAAAGGTGACGTATTCCATAGGTATTCCGACGGGGACGAGTGCGGAGGTAGTGAATCGCATGGCGCAGCTTGCCACCCAGAATCTGGCGGAGAAAGAGCAGATTGAAGAAGCGGAGAAACAACCGGAGTCAGTTTGCACCGATTGTGGCGCGCTGACTGCGGAGAGCTCACGTTCCAGTTCGGACATCGGTTCCCGGCCGTCCGTCGGCGCGGTTATCCGTGCCAGCGTAGACGAAGTCTCCATCCTGTTTGCGGCCACGGATCATGGCAAGTCGGTGACGAACTTGGTGAGTTCGGACATTCTGGTTCGCGATAACCGTCAGCCGCCGAACGCCATCCTGAATTTCCGAACGGAAAAGGAGTTGCCGCTGCGCTTGGGACTTGTGATCGACACCAGCAACTCAGTAACGGAAAGGTTCAAGTTCGAACAAGCGGCGGCGATCAGATTCCTGCAAAAAGTCGTCACCGACTCAAACGATCTGGCTTTTGTTGTCGGCGTGAACAACTCCGTGCTTCTGGTGCAGGACTTCACTTCGGATCAGGGACTGACGGCACATGCGATCAACGAATTGGCGCCTGCAGGAGGTACGGCACTGTGGGATGCCATGAACTTCGCAGCCGAAAAGTTGGCGGGGCGTCCGGAGACCCAGCCGGTTGCTAGGGTGATAGTGGTGATTAGCGATGGTGAGGATAATTCCAGCAGCCTTACATTAAGAGAGGCGATTGCTAGCGCCCTGCGCCGCGAGGTTGCGGTCTACACAGTCAGTACGCGAGATTTATTGAATGAAGAAGAAAGCGCGGTGTTGGGAGATCGTGCCTTGCAGACAATCTCCGAACTCACAGGCGGTGCCGCGTATCGACCGGGTTCTGTTTCGCGCCTGAACGGAAGCCTTACGGAGTTGCAAGAAGTGATCCGAAGCCGGTATCTGATTTCGTATCGGCCCGCTGCGTTTCAGCGCGACGGCCATTACCGGGAGATCGATATCACTGCTGAAAAGGACGGACACAAGCTGCGCGTGTATGCGCGGCGAGGGTATTACGCGTCAGCCGCCCAGCGTCAAGCGCCCAATGATAGCCAGTAACGCACCTCTGGTTTCGGGACTGGAACTTTCCCCGCACCTTCCACATCCTCTTTCACCACCCTCGGGTTTGCAGCATATGCGCTTCGTCCAACGCTGATACTGCCAGACCCTTCATCGCGCCCTGCAGATTCTCGCTCACTTCAAGTAGTACTTTAGGGTCTTGATAATGCGTGGCGGCCTGCACAATCGCCCGCGCTCGCTTCTCGGCTTCGGCCGGATCGGCGAACGTCGTCGAGTCCTTCATGAAGATGCCTGAGCCTACGAAAACCGCTTCAGCACCCAGTTGCATGACGAGGCTCGCGTCGGCTGGTGTGGCAATTCCACCCGCACTGAAATTTGGGACCGGAAGCTTCCCTGCTTTCGCGACCATCTTGATCAACTCATAGGGGGCTTGATGCTCTTTGGCTTTGGCGTAGAGTTCTTCTTCACCGAGAACCGTCAGGATTCTCATCTCCTGGACAATCTGGCGGATGTGCTTGACGGCGTGGACCACGTCTCCAGTGCCGGCTTCACCTTTGGTCCGGATCATTGCGGCGCCTTCGGCGATGCGGCGCAGGGCTTCTCCGAGATTGCGGGCGCCACAGACGAACGGGGTCTTGAAGGCGTGCTTGTCGACGTGGTGCGCTTCGTCGGCGGGCGTGAGGACTTCGGATTCGTCGATGTAGTCGACGCCGAGTTCCTGCAGAATCTGGGCTTCGGCAAAATGTCCGATGCGGCACTTAGCCATGACCGGGATCGACACGGCGGCCATGATCTCGCGAATCTTTTTGGGGCTCGCCATGCGGGCGACGCCGCCTTCGGCGCGAATTTGCGCGGGCACGCGCTCGAGGGCCATCACGGAGACGGCTCCGGCTTTTTCGGCAATGACGGCCTGCTCGGCGTTGGTGACGTCCATGATAACGCCGCCCTTGAGCATCTCGGCGAGGCCGGTCTTGAGGCGGAGAGAAGTGGTGTTGCTGCCGTTGTTTTGGGACATGTCAGGAACCCTATGGATACCTTTTCGCAATCGCGAAGGATGGGCCGGGGGCAAGGCCAGCGGCGCTAGATCTATTTTACAGCCCGTTCCCAATTCGCGGTACTGGTGCGGAGGGTTCTCCGGCCCGCGATCAGACTCACTCCGGTCTTACGCAAACTTTGCGGCTCAGATCCGCCCCACTGAGAGCGCGACCAAACCACGCGACAAGGGCCGCAACCACGATCCAGAGCGCAGCGCCGTAGGTGAAATACCACGCGGTCTCCTGCGCGGGAGTCACCCGGAACGGCCCGAAGATAACCAGCGCTCCGGTCGAACTGATGTGCATCAGCTGCGCCAGCAGTACGCTCTGTGTGTTTTGATAAATCCAACCAATAAGTACGCGCATAGCAGTCATAGCCGTCGCGAACGAAAGAAAAAACAGGGGCAGGTAAGTTCCGTGAGGCGATGCGGCGCCGAGGAAATCGATGACGGGCAGGTGCCAGGCGCTCCACAGCAGGCCGAGCAGGACTCCAGCCTGGAGCGTGCCAAAACGGGATTGCATCTGCGGAAAGGCGAAACCGGTCCAGCCGATTTCCTCGAGGAACCCTGCCGGAATGCCGAAGACTACGCCTAAGAAAAAATGATTGGGAGCAAAGGCGGGGGACACGAACGTCTTCAGTATCAGGAGAACCGCTAGCACGGCCGCCGGCGGGAGCAGCAGAATGCTGTACCAGCCCATCCCTACGTGCATGCGAACGATGCACGAAAGCAATTTCCGGATACCGGCCGGCCCGTCTAAGAGGCAAGTCATGAGGGCGCCGCTCGCGACTGGTCCAAGGAGCATGGCGGGGAACATCAGGATTCCGGAGAACTTGGGGATCGGTTCTGCGTGCAGGAGTTTAGGAGCGACTATCGCGAACGCGGCCGACCACGAAATCGCAAAAGCGAAAACGAAATAGGACGTGAGCGGGCGGCGGCCGACGAACGTAGTGTTCATGATTTGCTTTACGCTTGTGAATGGTCAACGGTTCCGCGCAGCGAAAGGTGAGTCAAAGTCCCCACCCTGTCGCACAAAACGCGACAAGGATGGGGCACCCGATTGCGATTTGGCTGATGGCTATCTCTCTACGAATTTGCCAAACATTTTTTCTGGGTCGATGGCGATGAAGACGCCGTGACTGCGAGCCAGGACCTCCCCGCTCTCGTTCAGGATCTCGGCGGCGTTGATGTGCTGGCGGCCGTGGACGCTGACCTCCCTGCCCTCGACGTGCAAAGGTTTGTGCAGCGGGACGGGCTTCAGGTATTCGATGGTCATTTCTTTGGTGAGGGCGATGACGTGGTGGAGTTTATTTACCTTGCCCATGGCGTCGTCGAGGATTGTGGCGATGATGCCGCCGTGGCAGTGGCCGGGAGGTCCGGTGTAACGCTTAGATAGGCGGAAGCGGCAGACGAAGGTCTGACGTTCTTCGTCGAGGATGAATTTCAGGCGCATGCCATCGGGATTGTCCTGGCCGCAGACGAAGCAGTAGTTCTTCTGGAGCTTGTGGTATGCCGTCTCGTGTCCGTGGATCTTGGGGCGCATGGAACGTCATTCTAGCGCGGAAGAGCGGTCGCCACAGAAGGCACAGAGGAGCGCAGAGTACCGGCGCTCTCAATGATGGGTGAAAGTTCCACGCGGATGCTGTATACATATCGGTTTCCACGCGGCGGCTTGGCTAACGCTGGTATGCCGCAAGCAAGTTGCATAGGTCCTTCGGCGCAAAATGCGCGCCTCAGGCTGACAACCTAATTTGACTGGAGTCCTCGATGAGATCAATCGCCACATTCGTCATCGCCGCAGTTCTCGGGTCGTTGAACCTCTTTGCGCAATCTTCGCAGGATCAGAAGCCGCCAGATAAAGACGCTGACAAGAAGCAGGCTGCTGCTGCGCCGGCGAAGAAGGATCAGAAGAAGAGTCCGAAGGACGAGAAGAAGGAGGAGCCCAAGAAAGAAGAAGAGAAGAAGCCTGGGATGAATGCGGACACCTTCGCCGGGATGAAATTTCGCTCGATTGGGCCGGGAGCGGAATCGGGGCGGGTGATGTCGATTGCGGTGAATCCAAAGAAAACTTCGGAGTTTTATGTCGGCGTGGCCTCGGGCGGCGTGTGGAAGACCGTGAATGACGGCACAACTTGGACTCCCCTGTTCGACGGCGAAGGGTCGTATTCAACAGGCTGGGTGGCCCTTGATCCAAATGATCCGTCAGTGGTGTGGGTGGGCGCGGGCGAATCGAATTCGCAACGCAGCGTCGCGTATGGCGACGGAATTTACCGGTCGGATGATGGCGGAAAGAGCTGGAAGAATCTGGGGTTGAAGAAGTCCGAACACATTGGGCGGGTGGTGATTGATCCGCGAGATTCGAAGGTCGTGTATGTGGCGGCCGCGGGGCCGCTCTGGGGACCGGGCGGAGATCGCGGGCTCTACAAGACGACCGATGGCGGGAAGACCTGGAAGGCGGTGCTGACGATCAGCGAAAACACCGGGGTGAATGATGTAGCGATGGATCCGTCGAACCCTGACATTCTGTACGCATCGGCGTATCAACGGCGGCGGCATGTATTCACGTTCATCGATGGTGGGCCCGAGAGCGCGATCTATAAGTCGACCGATACGGGCGCGACCTGGAACAAAGTTACATCGGGTTTGCCCTCCGTTGATATGGGACGCATCGGGCTGGCAATTTCGCCGGCCGATCCGAATGTGGTGTATGCCGCTGTGGAAGCGGCCGATGGCAAAGGGGGAATATTCCGTTCGAGCGACAAAGGCGCAAATTGGGAGCGGCGCAACGAGTTCGATGCCGGAGCGATGTACTACGCGCGCATCGTCCCGGACCCGAAGAATGTGGATCGCATTTTCGTCATGAACGTGGAATTGCGTGAGTCGACCGATGGCGGCAAGACGCTGCACAAGATCAACGAGATCAACCATCACGGGGACAATCACACCATGTGGATCGATCCCAACGACACTCGGCACTGGCTGCTCGGATCCGATGGGGGGATGTACGAAACCTGGGACGATGCAAAATCGTGGCAGTTCAAGGCGAACCTGCCGACCATGCAGTTCTATGACGTCGCCGTCGACAATTCCCTGCCCTTTTACAACGTGTGTGGCGGCACGCAGGATTACTTCTCGTGGTGCGGACCGACGCGCACGCGAAACATCAGCGGCATCGTGAATAGTGATTGGTTTGTAACTACCGGAGGCGACGGATTCCGGTCTGCCGTCGATCCGGTGGATCCAAACACGATTTATTCGGAATCACAATATGGTGTGCTGATTCGCTATGACAAGCCGACAGGACAGGAATTGTTGCTGCAGCCGAAGGAAGGCAAGGGCGAGCCTCCGCTGCGCTGGAACTGGGATTCGCCGATCATCATCAGTCCGCACTCTCACACCCGGCTGTATTTTGCCGCGAACAAATTGTTTCGCAGCGATGATCGCGGAGACACATGGAAGGAGATCTCCGGCGATTTAACCCGGCAGATCGATCGCAACAAGCTGCCGGTCATGGGAAAGATTTGGGGACCGGATGCGGTGGCGAAGAGCGCGTCGACTTCGTTCTACGGGAACATCGTGTCCCTGTCGGAGTCACCAAAGAGAGAGGGGCTGATTTACGTTGGGACCGACGATGGATTGATTCAGGTTACCAACGACGGTGGCGGAAACTGGACGAAGTACGAGAAGTTTCCGGGCGTGCCGGAGACGACGTACGTGAGCCGGCTGGCGGCCTCTTCGCATGACGTCAGCACTGTCTATGCGGCGTTCGAGAATCACAAGAACGAGGACTTCAAACCGTATCTGGTGAAATCCACCGACAACGGGAAGACCTGGAGCTCAATCGCGGGCGATCTGCCGGAGAATGGTCCGGTGTTGGCGTTTGCGGAAGATCCGGTGAACGCGAATCTTCTTTTTGCAGGCACGGAGTTCGGTGCGTTCTTCACGATCGATGGTGGCGCGCACTGGGTGCGGCTGAAGGGCGGCCTGCCGACCATTGCCGTCCGCGACATGGTGATTCATCCGCGGGAGGGCGATCTGGTGATTGCGACCTTCGGACGCGGCTTCTATGTGCTGGACGACATCACTTCCTTGCGGCAGATGAAGGCCGAGGCGACTCAGCAGTCCGCGGCTCTGTATCCGGTCAAGGATGCGTTGATGTATGTCGAGCGACATCCGCTGGGCGGGCCGCACAAGGGGTTCCAGGGGGATTCGTACTTTGCGGCGGAGAATCCTCCGTATGGCGCGGTGTTCACCGCGTATCTGAAAGAGAAGATCAAGACCAGGAAAGAAAAGCGACAGGAGGCAGAGAAAGAGGCGGCGAAGAAGAACGAGACGGCGCCCTATCCGTCGAATGACGAACTTCGTGCCGAAGCGGAGGAGGCGAAGCCGGAAATTTATTTCGTGGTGTACGACGAGAGCGGGGCGCCGATCCGGCGAGTGGAAGGCTCGACCGATGCGGGCTTCCACCGGATCGCATGGGATTTGCGCTATCCAGCAGCGAAAGTGGTCAAGCACGAGGAGGATACAGCGGGATTTTTTCACGACGCGTCGGATCAAGGTCCGCTGGTGCTGGCGGGTAGTTACTCTGTACGAATGTTCGAGAACATCGGAGGAACTGTCAGTGAAGTAGCGGGGCCGCAGTCGTTCAAAGTGACGACGGAACAATCGGCGTCCATGACGCCCGCTGATCGGGCGGTGCAAGAAGAGTTCCTGCGCAAGGTGTCGCGGCTCTACCGAGCTGTTTACGGTGCAAACCGCACGGCGGAGGACGCGCAGGAGCGATTGAAGCAAATTCGCGAAGCGTTGCATGAAACACCCGTGGCGGAGAAGCAGTTAGGGGCGGTCGCGGATTCACTCGAGCAACGCGATCGCGAAATCCTGCGTGCGTTGCAGGGGGATATTGAGATCGCGAAGCGGAACGAGCCGATCCCTTCTTCGATCGGTGACCGCGTGGGTACGATCATCGAGGGAGAGAGATTCTCGATGGCGAAGCCGACGCAGTCGGATGTGGAGTCGTACGGGATCGCAGCGGCCGAGTTTGCGGATCGGTTGGCGAAATTGCGGACACTGGTCGATGTCGATCTGGCGAAACTTGAGAAGGACATGGAGGCTGCCGGGGCGCCTTGGACTCCGGGGCGGGTGCCGGAGTGGTCTGAGAAGTAAACTTGGCTTACAAAAGCTCTCACCACAGAGGGCACAGAGGAACACGGAGGAAAAACTTCTACTCCACGCGCTGTGACCTCAGAAGCATGAGCTTCATCTCAGGAAATCTCCTGTAGAAGAAATAAACATAGCACGCCGATCTATTTTTCTCGGGTGTACTTCTGAAGATTTTGTTCCCCAACTCGCTTGCATTGTGGCCAAGTGGCTGTGTTACACTCGCCGCCGACTGGTGCTCGCGTTGTGGGACGCGACACAGCCGTGGGGAGAGATCCTTTTGTGCCGTCCTAAGGCTAGGGGGACTGGGGAATGGGCCTCGCGTTAATGGTTTTGATCTGGCTGATCACTCTGATCAGCACATACTTTTTTGTCGCCAAGACCTGGTGGCTGCCTGTAGGCGCGTCCGCCGCAACGGGTTTCATCGACAGACAATTCACAATCACCTTCATCATCATGGGAATTGTTTTCCTGGCGGCGCAGCTCGGGCTGGGCTACATCGTTTGGAGATACCGTCAGACACCATCGGCTCCGCCGGCTTCTTATTCGCACGGGAACACGACACTTGAAATCGTGTGGACCACTCTGACCACGATACTGTTCGTCGGACTGAATTTGATGGGCAGCAGCGTGTGGGCCAGCCAGCGTTTCGACCCGCCGGAGGCAGGTGCGGTGCAGGTGGAAGCTACGGGCATGCAGTTTGCCTGGTACTTCCGCTATCCCGGGCCCGACGGCACCTACGCAACGACAAAGATGAGTTTGATGGATCCCTCGGCGGGAGGCGAAGCGGCAGTGGGACTGGATACCTCAGATCCCTCGGCGAAAGACGATGTCGTGACGGGCACGATGTATCTGCCAGTGAATCGCGACGTCGATCTCAGCCTGCGCTCGGTCGATGTGATTCACGACCTGTTCGTGCCCCAGTTGCGTTTCAAGCAGGATGCGGTGCCGGGCTTGAACATCCACATGCATTTCAAACCCACTGCGATCGGCGAATATGAGATTGCGTGCGCCGAACTTTGCGGACTGGGTCACTACAAGATGCACGGTATGGTCCACGTCGTCAGCCAGGAGGATTTTGACAAGTGGCTGGCGGCACGGGAGGCTGAGAAACAGTAATGGCGACCGCGGCTACGGTTCATTCGCACGCTCCTCAGGGGTTCATTCGGAAATACATTTTCAGCCTCGATCACAAGGTTATCGGGATTCAGTACTTCTTCCTCGCGCTCACAGCGGTGTTCGTCGGAATGGGTCTGTCACTGCTGATGCGGGTTCACATGATCTGGCCGACTGCGAACTGGCCGCTGGTGGGAGAGATCAAGCCGGAAACCTACCTTGCGTTTCTGACCATGCACGGCACCATCATGGTGTTCTTCGTGCTGACTACGGCACCGCAGGGTGGGTTCGGCAACTACGTGCTCCCAATTCAGATTGGCGCGCCTGACATGGCGTTCCCTGTCCTGAACATGCTTTCGTTCTGGACGACGTTCGTCGGGTTCATCGTACTTTTGTGCGCGTTCTTTGTGCCGGGCGGAGCGCCGCTGCATGGATGGACAGGATATCCGCCATTGAGCGCCGTACAGTCAGCCGGGCCTGGTGAGGCACTGGGAGCGGATCTGTGGATCACGGCGATCGCGATCTTCTGCGTAGCGTCGCTGATGGGCGCCTTGAACTTCATCACCACCACGCTCGACCTGCGCGCCAAGGGCATGACAATGATGCGCATGCCACTGACCGTGTGGTCTTGGTTCATTACAGCGATTCTGGGACTGCTCGCGTTCGGTGTGCTGCTCTCCGCGGGAATCCTGCTGCTGATGGATCGCAATCTGGGAACCAGCTTCTATATACCGCTGATTATGGTGAACGGCCAGATCGTTGCTCACAAGGGCGGCTCGCCGCTCCTGTGGCAGCACTTGTTCTGGTTCTTCGGACATCCGGAGGTGTATATCGCCATCCTGCCGGGAATGGGCGTGGCCTCGCAGGTATTGTCGACCTTCTCGCGCAAGCCGATCTTTGGGTATCGCGCCATGGTGTACGCGATGCTGTCAATCGGATTCTTCGGATTCATGGTATGGGGCCATCACATGTTTATGAGCGGGATGAGCCCTTACTCGGCATTTGCGTTTTCGATTCTAACCATGTGCATCGGAGTGCCGTCGGCCATTAAGACTTTCAACTGGCTGGGCACGATGTGGAAGGGGCGCATTCGCTTCGATACCCCGATGCTGTATGCCATCGGTTTTGTTTCGTTGTTTGTGTCAGGCGGGTTGAGCGGGCCGTTCCTGGCGCAGCCGGTGCTCGACATACAGTTGCACGATACGTATTTCGTCGTGGGGCACTTCCACCTGATCATGGGGGTGGCGGCAATCTTCGGCATCTTCGCGGCGACGTACTACTGGTTCCCGAAAATGTTTGGCCGGATGATGAATGAGACTCTGGGCCGAATCCACTTCTTCATCACACTCGCCGGCACCTATGCGATCTTCATGCCGATGCATAACCTGGGCATGGCGGGACAGACGCGCCGCTATTCGCAGTTCACCGAGGTTGCCTATCAGACCAAGCTGCTGCCGCTGCAGACGTTTATCACGTTTGCGGCGATAGTCACAATCGCGGCGCAGTTCATCTTCGTCATCAATCTGTTCTGGAGCATGTTTAAAGGGCCGAAGGCCAGCGACAATCCGTGGGATGCGACGACGCTGGAGTGGACGACAACCACTCCGCCGCCGCACGACAACTTCGGCGGGAAGACTCCGGTCGTGAACAATGGGCCGTACGAGTACGGTGTGCCGGGAGCGCCGAAGGACTTTGTGATGCAGACGGATCCGCCGACTGAGCCGAAGCATTGAGAAGTCAAAATCCCCACCCTCTTTCGCAGAAAACGCGAAAGAAGGATGGGGCACCCGATATCTGCCGGCGATACAGGTTCGGCAACCAGTTGGACGCAGTGGTGCACTAAGTAGTTATGGCGACGTATACCCCAAACACTCCGATTGATGATATCGGCCACAAACCTCCTGCGCCTCCGATTACGGGTGGAGGAGACGATGGACGCAGCGGCGATGTTCCGGATTATGGCGCGCGACTGCGGCGGGCTCGGCTGGGCCTGATTTGCGGGATCGCGACGGTCGGGATGGTTTTCATCTCGCTGACCAGCGCGTACATCTTCCGCCGCGGGCTGCCGACGTTTCAGGGCGAATCGAACAGCTACGTCCGCGACTGGGGCAGCGTGGATCTGCCTTGGGTGCTGCTGGGGATTAACACGGCAATTCTGCTGTTCAGCAGCATCACAATGGAACTGGCGAGGCGGAAGGCCGCGCGGCAAGCGGCTCTGGCTCCGGTGAGTTCGATTCCAGGGATTTCGCTCGGCGATGAAAAAAACTTTCCGTGGCTGGGCATCACGGTCGTGCTGGGCTTTGCTTTTCTGATTGGGCAATGGCTAGCCTGGTCGGCGATGCACACGCGGGGATTCTTCGTGTATACGAATCCGAGCAGCTCTTTTGCATTTCTGCTTACGATTGCGCACGCAGTGCACCTTGGCGGTGGCATGATCGCCTTGATTTGGGCGGCCGGCGCTTCCCTGCTCCGCCGGCCGGTTGAGGCGCGTCGGATTGCCGTGGATATCACCGCCTGGTATTGGCACTTCATGGCGGTGTTGTGGATTTACATTTTCTTGCTTCTGAGTTTAGCTAGATAAATGAAAGGCAATGACCACGAAGGACACGACGGTTCACGAAGGAATTCCTTAGTGTGCCTTCGTGTCCTTTGTAGTTGATGATTTTCCGGCAGACGAAAGGGGAACTGGGGAATGGCGGAAGCTACGATCGAGCATGATGCGGTCCAGCATGGAGCACCCGGAGAGTACGAGGCGCCGCTGTTCGGTGCGTACTCCAAAAAAGTCGGGATGTGGCTCTTCCTGGCCTCGGACTCGCTGACGTTTGGCGCTCTGCTGTTCGCTTTCAGCTACAACCGGATTTACACCAATCCCTGGCCGACACCCTTTCACGCCGAGAGCATCGCGAATGCGACGATCATGACGGCGTGCCTGCTGTCGAGTTCACTGACCATGGTATTGGCTGTGTTTGCGGCGCAGCGTGGCGACCGCCCTTGGATGCGCAACTGGTTGCTGGCTACGATGGTTTTCGGTACGGCGTTCATCGTGCTGCACGCCATGGAGTGGAGCAAACTGATTAGCGAGGGATTGATACTTTCAGGGTTCCAGACCATTCTTGGAGTGTCCAAGACTGCGACTTCGGGAGAACTGGCGGATATCTCGAAAAATATCCCACAGTTTCCGCAGGCCTTTTTCGGACTCACGGCGATGCACATGCTGCACGTGACGATCGGCGTGATCTATCTGGGGGTGATCGCGTTTCGCAAATGGTTTCTGCCGGCGCTGGCGGTGATCTGGATTGCCGGCGCGTTCATGATTCCGTCCGGCAACGTATTCCACTATCCGGTACACGCACTTGGAATCGGACTACTCGTTGCTGCGGTCATCGTGCTTCTCAAGCCGAAGGACTACGACGCGCACGATGTTGAAGTCTGCGGGTTGTACTGGCACTTTGTCGATCTGGTGTGGATGTTCATCTTCCCACTGGTGTATTTGATGTCGACCAAAGTTTCTTAGAATGGCGATAAAAAGCTTCACCACAGAGGGCACAGAGGTACACAGAGGATCCTGACTATGCACGATACGGCAACACATGACACTAAAGGGCAGTATTTCTGGGTCTGGGCCGCACTGCTGGTACTGACTGCCATTGAAGTCGTGTTGGGATACAGGCAAGTGTTTTCTCCGGTACGGATGCTCGAGGTGCTGCTGCTGTTGTCGGTGATCAAGTCGGCGCTGATCATTGGCTACTTCATGCACTTGAAATTTGAAACCGCGTTGATGCGTTGGCTGCTCGTGCTTTCGGTAGTGACGTGTTTCGCGATCATGTATTTCTTCTTCTTCCCCGACGCGGAGCGGATCAGGCAGCTCGGAGTACAGTAGGAGGCGTGTAGTGCGCAGGCCCTGGTTGGCGGCATTGCTTCTGGCGGTGTTCTCGAGCGCTCCTGCGCTGGCTCAGAGTTGCGCGATGTGTCGGGCGAATGCGAAGGCCACGCCCAAAGAGGGCCAACAGGCCATCAATCGCGCGATCCTTGTCATGCTGGTGCCGCCGCTGGGGATTCTGTCGCTGGGACTTGGATTTGCCGTGCGCTACGGCAAGCGGCGCGATGAGGAGAACGATCGCACGTCGCAGTAGCCTTAACCCCCGCAGCACGCCGTGACGAGAGATCGTGTAGGGGCAGACACCTCGTCCGCCCTGCGCCCTCAGCGAATCGCAGGGGGCAGCGTGAATGGAGTTCCCAAATGCTTTCGGCCTTGTGATTGCGCTTCGCGCAATCCCGGACGAGGCGTCCGGGGCTACATTTAATTTCTCATAGCTTCACGTTTCGCAGGCGCAGCGCGTTGGTGATGACCGACACCGAACTGAAGCTCATCGCGGCGGCTGCGAGGATCGGGCTCAGCAGCACTCCAAAGAACGGATAGAGCACTCCGGCGGCGATGGGCACTCCAATCGCGTTGTAGATGAACGCGAAGAACAGGTTCTGGCGAATGTTGCGCATCGTAGCCTGACTCAGCTTGCGGGCGCGAAGGATTCCCGTGAGGTCCCCTTTGACCAGAGTGATGCCGCCGCTTTCCATGGCAACATCAGTGCCAGTGCCCATGGCGATTCCGACGTCGGCTTGAGCAAGCGCGGGTGCGTCGTTGATGCCGTCGCCGGCCATGGCGACGACTCTTCCCATCTCTTGCAGCTTCTTGACGACCTCGGATTTTCTTTCGGGCAGGACTTCGGCTTCGAACTCATCGATGCCGAGTTTCTTGGCGATAGCAGCGGCGATGGGCCTGCTGTCTCCGGTGAGCATCACGATGCGAAGATGCTGATTCCTGAGATCGCGCAAGGCATCCGCTGCGGATGCCTTTGGTTGGTCTGCCACCCGGATGTTGCCTACGTATTTTCCATCCACAGCCACCGAGAGCCTTCCATCGTCAAGGCGCGGAGCGGTGTTGATTCCCGGCGCCTCCAGAGCTCCAAGTTGGACCATCAGCGCGGGATTGCCAACGGCTACGTCGTGTCCATCGACGATGCCGACGATGCCTTTTCCGGTGATGGACTGAACCTCTTGCGGCTGCGAGAGCTTGAACTCCTTCGCAACCGCCGCGTCCACGACAGCTTTCCCCAAAGGATGTTCACTGGCGCGCTCCAGGCTGGCGGCGAGGCGGAATAGTTCGGGATCCTTCTCCAAGGCGTCGGAGATGGCGACGACCCCTGGCCTGCCTTCGGTGAGCGTTCCGGTTTTATCGACGACGAGGGTGTCGACTTTCTCGAGAGTTTCCAGCGCCTCAGCGTTCTTGATGAGCACGCCGGCGTGAGCGCCGCGACCGGTGCCTACCATGATTGCCATGGGAGTGGCCAGGCCGAGGGCACACGGGCAAGCGATGATCAAGACTGCGACAGCATTGACGAGGGCATTCGCGAGATGCGGCTGGGGTCCGAGAAAGAGCCACGCCAAGAATGTGATCACGGCAACGGCTACGACGGCCGGCACGAACCACGCCGCAACGCGATCGGCGAGGCGTTGAATCGGAGCGCGGCTGCGCTGCGCTTGTCCAACCAACTGCACGATGCGTGCGAGCAGAGTTTCGGAGCCGACGCGCTCGGCTCGCATGATGAACGATCCGGTTGAGTTGACCGTCGCGCCAATGACCTTGCTGTTCGGTTCTTTCTCCACCGGAATCGATTCGCCGGTGATCATCGATTCGTCCACCGAACTGCGGCCTTCAAGCACTGTGCCGTCTACGGGAACCTTCTCTCCCGGACGTACGCGGAGTTTATCGCCCGGCTTTACCCGATCGAGTGGAATGTCTTTCTCGCTGCCGTCGGGCGCTACCCAGCGCGCAGTCTTTGGGCTTAGATCCAGCAGCGCACGGATTGCGGAGCTGGTCTGGCTGCGGGCACGCAACTCCATGACCTGCCCGAGCAATACAAGAGTTGTGATCGCTGCGGCAGCCTCAAAGTAAACATCGGGATATCCGCCCATGTGCCGAAGAGAAACAGGGAAAATCTGGGGAGCGATGGTGGCGACCACGCTGTATCCGTACGCGACCCCGGTGCCCAGCCCGATCAGCGTGAACATGTTGGGACTTCGGTTAACCAGCGAAGTCCAGAAGCGCTGAAAGAATGGCAAACCGCACCAGAGAACGACCGGGGTGGCCAACACGAATTCAAACCATGGCAGCCGCGGGCCGGACATCACCTGCATGAATTCGTGGGGCCACACCATGCTGCCCATCGCGATGACGAGCAGCGGTACCGTGAAGACGATGGCGACCCAGAATCTCCGGGTCATGTCGCGGAGTTCGGGATTGTCTTCTTGCGCCGATGTGACGGTCCGTGGCTCGAGGGCCATGCCACATATTGGGCACGATCCTGGCTCCGTGCGCACGATCTCGGGATGCATCGGGCAGGTGTATTCGGTCCGAGTGGCAGCGGACGGCACCTCTGGTTCTAAGGCCATTCCGCATGAGGGGCACGCCCCCGGCTTAGGCTCGCGCACCTCGGGGCACATCGGGCAAACGTAGGCTGCGGCGGGAGGACTTACCGGCTTCGGCGCGGGCTGGAGCACGCCTCCGTGAGCGGCAGTCGTGGCTCGACTCAGATACTTCTGCGGATCTGCTTTGAACTTCTCGGCGCATGAGGCCGCACAGAAGTAATATTTTTTACCGCCATACTCATGAGTGTGTTTCCCCGTGGCAGGATTTACATTCATCCCGCAAACGGGGTCGCGCTCCGTCTTGGGCGCAGGAGTCGCTGACGGCATGCCCAGTGAAACTAGACCGCCCGAGGCGGGGCGGCTCAGGTATTGGCCAGGATTTGCAGAAAACTTTTCGAGGCAGGGTCCGCAGCAGAAGTAGTACTTCTTTCCCGCGTGATCGTGAACGTACTTGGCCATAGCGGGATTGACGTTCATCCCACAAACGGGGTCCTTCTCTAGCTGTGCCGTGGACGCGGCGGTATTCGCTGACTGACTTCGATCGTCGCTCATCATCTTCGCCAAACAAGAATGGCTCTGTCCTGTTCGATTGGGAATGCTCTATATTGGATTCACCCGGTGTCTCAGACCGGCATTCCAAATTCATCATACAGAAGGGCTTGAAGGTATGACCTACCTCGACGTGGTTTTCAACTACGGGTCTTTGCCGGGGGAAAACGAACTCCGCGCCATCGACACCATGCGGGAGGTGTACGGCATCCGATCGGTGCGGTTCGACCACAAGCAGCGCACGGTGCGCGTGGAGTACGACGCGTCACGCATGAAGCAGGATGCGGTCGCGAAGCTGTTACGCAGTGCCGGAATCGATGTGCGGGAGCCGGTAGCGCTGGCCTGACTTGGAGTGCAGAAACAGAACGAAGCTCAGATGGTCTTTTTAAACTGGTTTCCTAAAAAAAGGTTGGGGGAGGGCCATCCAAGGCGCGAGATAAAGCAAGGGGTGCTCACAGAAAACCTCTGGCCGAAGTTATTCTCTGAAGCACCCCGTTGCGCGCCACTTCGTCTGTTCTCAGTTAATGCAAGAACCGCGCCATTTCTAAGTGATTGAAAACGCACAGCGATCTGGTTAGGGTCGTTGTAGGAATTGCTCTCAACGCGGAAAGTTTTACTTCGCGCGGGAGCCGCAAAAACGGGGCCATCCTCAAAGGTCACGAGAAGGTTCAATTTTCTCTGCCGCGCGACTTCATCCGGACCGCTCGGAGTCTTCCGATCACAAACACCAGTCAGATGATCCGGCAATTCCGGTTCTGGAGCCAGTCGCGTCCGCCCGGGTCGCGACTACTTCCGCGTGAACGCGCCGCGCTCATAATTTCCTGAATCAAAATCTTGCTATACTTCAAAAGGATTTTCACCCTCCATTCAGATCTGCGCCCTTAGCTCAGTTGGATAGAGCGTCTGGCTACGAACACCTCCATGGGTTCCTCCCCATTTTCAACAACTTACAAGCACTTCGGTAACTAGCCAGACGGTTGTGTCTCTGTCACTTTGATTGAAAGCAAAAGTACTTAGGTTGGGTTCGCGTACAAGATACGTCGCTAAGACGGTTGTGACCCAAAATTCGATCAAAGAAACGAGGAACCAGACGGTGCGAAATTCAGGGAATGGTGATCTCAATCAGCGTGGAGAAGTCCGCAGAGCACCAGCAACACGGACTGACAACTTCGAAGGAGCGTGGGAGGTTAAGCGAGGCGATCTGCTCTGGGAAGACGCGGAAAGCCAATTTCTTCGCAGCAGAAAACTGGGCATCTACGGAGCCACTCGCGCAGTCAAACCTCGCACCATCGAAGAGTACCGTTGGGATTTGAAGCAGCTTTTTGACTTTATGAAGAAGCGCGGTGTCAACCACTACGCTCAACTGTCGGAAAAGTTGGTGCTTGATTATATCGAGCACTTGCAGAACAAGGGTTGGAGCATTGCGACACAGCGAAAGTACCTGATTTCCCTACGTGCTTTTCTGCGTTGGGTAGAGCGTGACCCATCGTGCAGGGGCTTGGAATCGTTCGTTCGATTCCTGCCACGTATCCCCAAAGCAGTCCGCAAAACCTTCGTGCCCAGCGTGGAACACATGGAGATGTTTCGAGCAGGGTTTAACCGCAAAGTGATCTGGGGCCTTCGGGACTATACAGCGGTCTCATTCATGTTGGACACAGGAGCACGCATTGGAGAGGTTTGCAACTTAGAAGAAAGCGATTTCAAATGGGAAGTCTGCTTGGTGAATCTGGACGGCAAGACGGGTGAAAGGCTGGTACCTTTCGACAGGGAAACCACTGGGCATTTTTTCCGCAACTGGATGAAGGCGCGAGTCCAGTTTGCTCACCCCGATTGTCACAAAGTTTTCATAACCCGCTTCGGAGGAGCCTGCACGCCTGACACGTTCCTGCAATCGTTTTCAAAAAATCTTAAGCGCACTGGGCTGAATAAAATTTTAGGCGCAGACACGATCTCCTGCCACACAGTGCGCCACTACTTCTGCACGATGTACTTGGTCAACGGAGGCACGCTGCACGGACTGCAACGCATTACAGGCCACAAGAATATAGAGACCCTGATGATCTACGTGCATCTAGCGAATCAGATCAATGCAATTTCTAAGGAGCACAAGGACGCATCACCTTTGAAGCAACTGACTAACCGCGAAGTGATACGTGAAAGCAAACGACGCAGGATGGTTCGACTCTGAGATTTCTACGCTTTTTGTCTCTTGGCTTTGGCCCAGCGTTTGCGCTGTGCGTCACCGATTCTCTTCCGAGCAGCAGCCGACATTGCACGCCGTGGTCCTGCTCCGTTGGAACCCAGCGCAGTGAGTGCGGCATCTAGCTTCGCTATTTCCCTAACGTGCTGCGCCCTGTCCCTCTTCATCAACTTCACTACACCTGCGAACACATTCACCAT
Source organism: uncultured Acidobacteriota bacterium (assembly GCA_963836945.1). Lineage (GTDB taxonomy): Bacteria > Acidobacteriota > Terriglobia > Terriglobales > Acidobacteriaceae > Sulfotelmatobacter. The sequence goes on along the minus strand of CAWILL010000003.1, from coordinate 889,416 downwards.
GGGAATCCTCCGCACGAAGTCTAGCATGAAGGAAATCAAACCTCCGCGCGGGGAGTCTCTGAGAAAAATCCAAGGATCACTCTCGGCAGAAAGGCTCACGCATTTGCCGAACAACGCCACGGATTTTGCCATGGGGAATTGCAAAGCATATCGCCACGCGAAGGCCGCACGATACACTAGGCACGAATGGGAGGAACATCAATGAAAGAGCACAAAGGTAAAACCGTGGAGTTCAAGCTAGACGGACTTGCTGTGATGGAGGTGCTCAGTCTTGAAGGAAAATCATTGGGCAAAATCAAACTAGGCGATAAACCGAACTACATTTTGAGAACTGTGCAAAACGCAGAGTTTTCATCGGAGCAGCTTGCTGAGATCAGTGCAGGCATGCGTGGTTAGAAGCCCACGCGAAGGCCGCGCGGACACTGGGATACCTCACAGATGTACGCCCCGACTTGCCGAAAGCATTCTTAATTCAGGGGATGCCCCCACCTCGATTTTTCCCAACGGATTGCTTGGCTGAGTGCGTGGCGATCTGCATAGTGAACGCAGTGCAGGTGAGACGCAGTGCTCCCTGAGTTCGGAGGTCACTGTGTGGAGTGGTCAAGCGTGCGCGTGGCGTTGCGCTGAGGGATGGTCAGGAGAGGAGGGTTGAAGCTACTTCCCTGCTGCTAATGCTTGCTGTCGCTGCGCTCTACGCCAGAGTGTTGAAGGGTTCGGCCCAGCAGACCCAACAGGACGGCCTAGCTTGTTGCCTTTGCGTGAGAACCCCGGTCGGTCTGCGTTGCGTACACCAGCCTTAACACGTTCCTGAATCAGTGAACGTTCCATCTCAGCTACGGCACCGAGGATCGTGAACACGAGTCGGCCCATTGGTGTCGAAGTGTCTACGCTTTCAGTGTGGCTGATGAATGCGACTTTGTTCTCATCGAAAGTGCTCAGGGCTTTCAGCAGATGCTGCACGCTGCGTGCGAAGCGATCAAACTTCCACACCAGCACAGCTTGGAAGTCACGGCGTCCCTTGGTCACGTCCAGCATCAACTCATCTAGGCGCGGCCTGCTCTCCTTCGCGCCAGACCATCCACGGTCAACGTATTCGTGAACGATCCGCCAACCCTTCATCTGGCACATAAGGCGCAACGGCTGAAGCTGGAGTTCTGGGTCTTGGTGACAGTTCGCCTTGCTCACCCTCGCGTAGAGTACAACGTCCCTGATTTCCATGGTCTGATTCCCTCGTAAGTCCATGATATTGCATTTCATGTGATTTGCAATGAATCTTCGGTAACCATGGGAGGTGTCCGGCGCACGCCGTGGGTGTTCCTGCCTCCAAGATAGGAACGGCCTCAGGACGCCACAGGAGCGCGGAGTATCCCAGATCAGAGCAATGGGCAGGGTCAAGCAGATCGCCCGTCTGGCGCACGGGAAACGCAAGGAATAAGCATCCTAGGAGCGAATAGACAGCGAATCTACCTCGACCTGAGGACAGGCACGTGGCTAGGTCTCCCACGGGAAGACAAGGCAAAAGGTAAGCAACGAGGGAAAGGCGAACGCTTGAGAAAGGCTTGGGGAGGGGCTTGGCATGGCTTGGGAGTGCTTTATTTATATGAAAATAAGCAGCTTAAGCGTGGCAGGCTTGGCAGATCGCTGGGCAGATACTTGGTGGATGCACCACATAACCTGCAAAACGTGGTTACTAGGTTAGCGTTTAATCTGATGCAAGGAATAGACTTAACAGACACTTAATCTACTACAGATGTAGTAACAGGTGAGATAGAGACATGGTGACGGCTTGGGATATGGCTTGGCAGATCTCTGGGAGGACTCTGAGGCCCAGTGCTTGGGTGTCCTGCCTGTGTGTCTTCCTCTACTAGATCAGTCTCTGGTTTCTGGCGCGGCCTGACGCGTAGCGTGTGCGCAGGGCTGGACGCTCTGCGTGCGCCGGGAGGATGCCGGGGAGAGTACCAACGCAAAAAGCCCCAAGGCGAACGCGGTGATCTGCGCTGGGGCCTTGGGGCATGGTTTTATGTTAGTCGGATTGTCGCTGGTGCTGGTGTGGGTCTTGTTTGCTGTGTGAACAGGAGAGCGTCAACCCGCTGCTTCTCGGCGCGGCCTGAGGCGTAGCCGATACGGTATCGCTTTGCCCACGACTGGGCTTTGAGTTCGGCCTCAGTCTTCGGCACAGCAGAGTTGTAGCCATCGCAGAAACCTTGTCTCTCGGTAGCGTGCTTCCTGAGGTCGAGTGCCTTCTTCTCTTGTCGAGCAATACGCCTCGTATCGCGTGCAGCCTTCTCAGCCATCAACACAGCGTGATGCACAGCTTTTGCTTCAGCTTTTTTCTTCTTCCTGAAGCGTTGAACGCGGCGCACTTCTTTCGCTTTGAATCGGCGTTTGCGCATCGCCCTTCGTGCTGCTGCTTTCCGGCGCTCTACTTTGTCGTGCTCAATGCGTGCTCGCATCTCTTGCTGGGCACGTTCGCGTTCGTCTGGAGTCTTCATTTCTTTGACTCTCGCAACGGCTTATGTTTGGCGTTGGGCACTTCTGGTTTGTGCTCACGCCATGGGGTGTGTCCCGTTGCTTTTCTCGTTATCAATGTCTTCACTAAGCGAAGTGGTCTACCAGCATGTACGATTTTTTCCATCACTGTGACTCTCTCCTATCGTTCGTAAGCGCAGCGAGTTTGTTGTGGCGTCTGTTCCTACCAGTCCATTGGCTAGGCTCTGTTAGAGCAGGAGCAGGGTTCTGCTGTACGACTACGGCGTCAGCGAACGACGGACCTTTGCGTGCTCGCTCTGCTGCTTCCCTTTGCTCTTTGTCATAGTCAATCACTTCACCAAGGTTCGGCATGGGAATCATAATGACCGTGGGGACTATGGGAGTATTGATCTCCTTCGTCAGAGACTCGCGTGCTGCTTTGGCTCCGCTGATCTCGTCAGTGATTTCGATGAACTTTGTAACCGCGCCTAGGTTCCGTGCATCGGTGTTTTCCTCTGCGACTTTCGCCTGAGTGGTGATGATCCTCTCCAGTTGCGTTTTGCCAGCATCGTCAGGCATGTGCAGGATTTTCTCGATTGACTTCTGCGTGGCAAGGACACGAGCGTTTGCTGTCTTCGTGAAGCGTCCCCTCTGCCGCGCTGCTAGGCGATCTGATCCGTCTCGATTCTTCACAACTTCTAATGCAGGCAGAGCATCCTGCTTGACGAGTGCCTCTGTCAGTTGTGGTTCTGATTTATCTTCGTTAAGCATTCTCTTTTCCCTCGTTCGGTTGCTGTGCTCGATAGGCACGGATGGCCGACTCAGTTGGTCCCTGTTCCCATGTCTCTGGGTCGAGAGCGTAGAGTATTTCAGCCGCTTCTACAGCAGCGAGTGGGCTTGTTTTGTTCTGTGTGATCTTGATCAGATTACGTATGACCTGATCTGCACCGCGTTCTGGGTCTGTAGTGTCTAAGTCTTGCCACATCGCATTACAAATCGCTGTGGCTTCTTCTTTAGTCATCATCGTTGCACCTCTGCTGTGGGTTGTGGCGTGTGAGCAATCTTGAATGTCTCGGCTATCACTGAGTCTTGATCGTGGAAGATCAACTGCTGCGTTCTCTGCTGTAGAACCCATTTGCCTATTCGGTCGAAGAGCCTTCGGAGGTCTGGCACTGAGTGGTTAGCTAACAGCGCAGCAGCTTCAAACTCGTGAAGTGTCCACTGAGAATCCAACATGTGAGCCGTGACACTCTCTTGAAACTCTCGCTGCACGTCGTAGATGTCCTCTTCCGTTGGTGCTGGGCAAGATGCTGTGCGCACGTTCTGCGTCTGCTGGGCAATCCCGCTGAAGTTCATATGCTTTCCACGCGCGTGGGCTTCGTCAAGCAAACATTTGGCGATGTTTTTCAAGGCCCTGAAGATCACCTCTCGTTCAGCGTGTGGATGCTGCTTCGTATAGCTGCCTGCCCTTCTGAATGCCTCAAGAAGCGCCGTCGATGGGAAACTATGGGCAAGTGAATCTGCTTCTTCCTCGCTGAGTATGAGGCTGTTCGGTAGAGCATGATGTCTGGAAACACGCGCTGTAAACTGCTGTGTCAGTTGCTGAATCATTTCGTTGTAACGCAAAGTCATTCCTTTCAAATGTTGGTGTAGATACACCACTTGTGGGTAGTTACCAAAGAGTGCTGTTCGTGGGTTTAGCAGGCCGCTACAATAGCCCTGATGAAATTAACCTACCGATTTCACGAAGGCGTGCTCACAGTCGGTGCGTACACTGGCAAGGAAGTTCAGGTCTTGAACCAAAACGCAGACTATGCCACGGCGTTGTCAATGGGTTGGCTCCCTGAGCAGACATCACAGTGGCAAACTGAACACTGCTACCAATGGAAAAACCTTCCACTAGTTATTTCCCAAGAGTTCCGCACGCTAGACGAGGCGAAACTCTTCACGATCTTGCTTCATCACCTCGATAATCCTGCTGAAGCCCGTGCGTTGGCTGCTCCCATAGCGAAGAAGTTGCCAAAGTTTCTAGGCCGTGGCTCTTGGATGTGCACCAGCGACATGCTGGACGAACTGGTTATGATGGTCTTCGTGGAAACCAAGGAGCGTCTCTCAGGTAGGTCTCAGATTCAGTACCTTGGTGGAGAACGAAGGGACACACTGCGTCAGTTGCAATAGTGCCCCATTCGCTTTACTGCTGGATTAGCTTGCTGCTGCGAAGTCTGGGCCTCGCCTTGCTGCCTTTGTCGAGCGTTGTTTCTGTTCCATCATTTTCCACTTTGACAATCTCTTCGTAGTCTCCAGCCGTGGCGTCCACACGATCTGGCCCAGTCAAAGGTATGGCTCTGCCTGATCTGGTGTCCAAGCGGTAATACTTCGTACCTTTGGCTTTCTCGCTTGCAGTTCTGTTGATCGCCTCTTGGGAGGCTGCACTTTCACCACTCGCGTTAGGCGATAGATCGGCTGCTTGTGATCCTCCTGAAACAGTTGGAAGGTGTTCTCCCTTCTCCATCGTCTCGGAAAGGTTTTCCAGTTGACGCTTCGTCAGCTTCGCTAGAAGTGACTGGGCTTGAGCATCGCTGACGCCAGAGGCGCGTAGGTTGTTCTTTGCTTCTTCAGTCAGACCTAGCGCCTTCATCGTACGCTCTGTGAGTGAGGACATTTGCGCTGGGTACTTCGCCGTGCTGTCTACCCATGGGTTTGTGTGCTGAAGAATCTCAGCAGGTGGTTTAGAGAGCAGTTCTCGTACAACTGTCTCTTTCGGACCACTCAGAGACTTTCCATGCTCCTTCACAGTTCTCTTGAACTCACTCGCTTGCCACGCCTCTCCGTTTTTCTCAGCGAGGTAGGCAGGCTTTTTGATGTCCAGAGCGTTGGCCAGATCAGCGAATTGCTGATAGGTTCCAGTGGTCAAACGTCGCAACGCTTCAGGCCCACCTTCAGCGGTCTTCAGTTTGTCCACAGCGACGTTACCGAGAACATGCCGCGCTTGGCGCACTTCGGCTGGCTCTTCTGGTGCAGCCTGACCTATGGGCTTCAGTTCAGACTCAGGCTCTGCGACTTTTGAGCCGATTGGTTTGAGTTCTTCTGGTGCAGCCTCAGAGGTTGGCTCTTCAGGAAGAATGGGCTTCAACCCGGCTGGCTTCGCTGATCTGCTGGGAATGTAACTGTTGTCAACTAGGTTCGGATCAGCAGGTGCAGGCTTTGCAGTGCGCGAAGGGATTAGCTCACTAGACTCAGCAGGTTTACCAAGAGCAGAGGCGTTATCAGCTTCCTTCAGATCAGAGATTTTGTTTGCAATCCTCTTAGCTGTTTTTACTACGTCGTAGCCGGGGATTTTTCTCAGCGCATATTGTTTGGCTTCATCTGTGAGGATTTTTCCAACAGGAGTTTTTGCCTTGTTGGCGATGTCAGCAGCTTTGCCAACTGTGTCGCTAGTGATGTCTGCGACTTTGCCAAGCGTGGGAAAAGCTGCTTCACCTTTTGCTGCTGCTCCCGGTAATCTTCCTCCCGGCATGGATTCCTTGGCAATTTTAGGGATTGCTGCATATGCTGCTCCTTTCGTTGCAGCACCAGCTATGTCACCCTTGCCAGCTTCCTCACCTAGTTGTGCAACCATCGGGCCAATTAGAGGCACACCAGCAGCTACACTGTGTCCAACTGTCTCGGCTCCATGGCCCTGCTCTGCTTCTTCACGTGCCTTATCAGCTTCAGCAGCTTGAGGATCGTAGATCAGCCGTTTAATTGCCAATGCAGCCCGTCCAGAACCCGGTTGAGTCATACTGCCACTGGACTCCACAGCAGCTTCCTCTTCGTTCTTCGGTGGTTCGGCAACTGCGTGGTAGACGCTTTGGGCTAGGTCAATGGGAGTGAGTGCAACTTCTCCTAAGGCAGCCCCTGCACGCTTCATTGTGCTTGGTGTTGGGTGAATCAGTTGACGTTCAACATAAGTGGCGCGGCTAATAGGCTCTTCGCCCTTCTCCTGCACAGCTTCGTCCGAAAGACTGCCTTCTTTGCCAGCTTTCTCTGACACATTCTTGTAGACCTCGTGCGCCTGCTCCACTGATTTCAATGGGTGTGTGACGAGGTTGGTGATGGCATGCAAGTAAGGATGTGTGTCTTTAGTAGGATCGTCGTAATCGGGGTTATCCTTTGGTTTAGTCTCTCCGCTCCGTTGAGGCACAGAAGACGTTTGCGGGAAGAACATCTGTGCAGAGGTAGGAGATGATCTCTGCACGGGTTGTGGCTTTTCATTAGAAGGTGGTACTATGATTCCTTTTTGTTTATCAGGTGTGTCTAATGTTTGTGGAAAGAACACCTGTTGAGAATTATCGTTGCTGCTCATTACTTCTCCTTAGGATACCAAACGTACCCTTGCTTGCCACTCTTCAATTCCATTCCACCCATCTCAGTTATGCCGAGATGTCGCGCTGCGTCATACGCTTCAGGTGCTAGTGGTCCAGTACCTTCGTCTATGTTTACCTTCATGGTGTTCTTAAAGCGGTTATTCATTTCGTTGTAGCGAGCACTTGCAGTGTGTGCCAGAATCTTCAATGCTGCTTGGATTTGCGCTGGTGTAGATGAATCACTGAGAATGGTCTCTGCTGCCTTGCGATCATCTGCGTAAAGTGCTCTTCCACCTAAAAGGAACCCTTCAAACTCTTTTCGCACAGGTTCCAATGCAGCGGAAATTTGTGTTGCAGTAGTTCCCCAGCCTTCCTTCTCCAACTTGTTGATAGCAACGTTCACGATCTTGGGTGTAACACCATTTCTAAGGTCATTCACAATCTGGCTAGCATTTCCAGCGTGCTCAAAGAACGTTCCGAAAGATTGGATGTTCTGGGCATCTTTTCCATTCGTGAAGTTATCGAGCATCTTCACTTTGCGATCTACCTCAGCAGTGTTGAACTCTGGGTTCAACTCTTTGGCTCTTGCGTAGATCAGTGAACGCTGATCGCTACGCATAGAAGTGATGTTTTTCAGTTGGCTCAAGCTGTTCACATCCATCGGTGCGATGTCCTTAGCGATCTGCTCAACCATTTTTTCTTCCATGGTGCGTTTGTTTGCAGCAGCATGTGATGTCTGGTTTGCGAGGTCTTCCCGTTTGCCTGCCAACTTGGTAGCGTTCGCTTCACGCAGCAGCTTCTTGTTGTCTTCGATCTCCCTGAGCGTTGGTTTGTATCCTGCTGGGAATGCAAAGGTGCCCCGCTCCTGTGAAGAGAACACTGGCGCGATGGTTGCCAGTTGTGCAGTGAACTCAGACTGTTGAGTCTCGTTCGCTGGTGCGTCCATGCCTTTCTCTGTCTTCTTACCGAATGTTGGCTGCTCAAATGCTGGTGCTTGTGCTCCAGCAGGTGCGGCAGACAGCGTAGGCTGTCCCTGTTGGTTGAAGGTGATGAGTTGTGGTGATTGTTTGCTCAACTTGTCCACACGCCACATACGGCCTTGATCGTCCGATTTGATTTCATACTCAGCAGGCTTCTCAGCAGGCCCTGCTTTCAACTCAGCATGTGTCTTTGCTGCTTGTGCCGCTTTCTCTTCAGCTTCTGCGTCCGGTAGGATGCGCCCATATGCGCTTTGTTCTTCTGCCGCACGGTAACCTTCGGAACCGGGGATTGTTGCCATGATTGGCGCAAGTCCCAGCACACGGGACGCAATCATTTCGCCAATACGGCCAATTTTTGAGAGTGTGCTGCGGTCGGACCATGGAGTCTTCTGGAGTTCAGCCTTTGCAAATGCTAGTTTGTCAGCAGTAATCAGGTCTCCAGCGGATAATGCAGCATGTCTTTGCTTCTCAAGGTACGCAAATTTGGCTTTGCGTTCCATGTTTCTCAGGTCACGCTGCTCACTCGGTGTCTCAGAAGTTGCTGCACCAGAGATGAGTGGGCCTCCAGCAGTTTCTTGGTGCATCTCTTGTGGTAGTGCGATCTTTGGCATACCAGCAGTCGGACGCTCTGCGATTGGCTCTGTAATATTTGAAGTAGTTGGCTCCAGATGACGCTCTGCAATAGATGCTTTGCCCAGTGCTACGAGGTCAACGCTGCCCATTGCTTTCTGTTTGTCAGTTTTGATCGCTGCACGCTCTTCTGGAGTTCCACGTGCAATTAGTTGTGTCTCTGCGGAGTCCGCTGGTGTGGATTCTATGCGGCATATGCTAGGTTTAATCTGTGGAGCGCCGAGAGGCTTCATTGTGTTTTGCTGTGCGCGGTGTGCGTCTGCCTCCTCTGGAATAAGTTTTTTCTCAACATCTTGCAGGATCGCAAATTGATGTTGGCCATCATTCACATCTACATCTCCACCATTGTCGAACAATGGGGCGTTTTTAGCGCCTATAAGTGGCATAGCTGGGGCTTCTTCTGCAGCACATGCTCCACCGATTTGTGGCATACGGCTTAGCTAAATTACGTTGTCCCCACGGTCAGAAATGACACGGTCTATCTTTGCTTGTTTATTCTTAGCTATTGCATCGCTGATTGTCTTTAAGCCAAACGGATTATCGCCCATTTTTTCTTGTGCAGGTGCTTGCATGGTGGGTGAAGAGGAAGACAGAAGGCTATTTATGCGTGCATCTCCTTCGCTCAGTGCTTTACGTGCCACTTAAAAAAAAAAAAAAAAAAAAAAAAAAAAAAAAAAAAAAAAAAAAAAAAAAAAAAAAAAAAAAAAAAAAAAAAAAAAAAAAAAAAAAAAAAAAAAAAAAAAAAAAAAAAAAAAAAAAAAAAAAAAAAAAAAAAAAAAAAAAAAAAAAAAAAAAAAAAAAAAAAAAAAAAAAAAAAAAAAAAAAAAAAAAAAAAAAAAAAAAAAAAAAAAAAAAAAAAAAAAAAAAAAAAAAAAAAAAAAAAAAAAAAAAAAAAAAAAAAAAAAAAAAAAAAAAAAAAAAAAAAAAAAAAAAAAAAAAAAAAAAAAAAAAAAAAAAAAAAAAAAAAAAAAAAAAAAAAAAAAAAAAAAAAAAAAAAAAAAAAAAAAAAAAAAAAAAAAAAAAAAAAAAAAAAAAAAAAAAAAAAAAAAAAAAAAAAAAAAAAAAAAAAAAAAAAAAAAAAAAAAAAAAAAAAAAAAAAAAAAAAAAAAAAAAAAAAAAAAAAAAAAAAAAAAAAAAAAAAAAAAAAAAAAAAAAAAAAAAAAAAAAAAAAAAAAAAAAAAAAAAAAAAAAAAAAAAAAAAAAAAAAAAAAAAAAAAAAAAAAAAAAAAAAAAAAAAAAAAAAAAAAAAAAAAAAAAAAAAAAAAAAAAAAAAAAAAAAAAAAAAAAAAAAAAAAAAAAAAAAAAAAAAAAAAAAAAAAAAAAAAAAAAAAAAAAAAAAAAAAAAAAAAAAAAAAAAAAAAAAAAAAAAAAAAAAAAAAAAAAAAAAAAAAAAAAAAAAAAAAAAAAAAAAAAAAAAAAAAAAAAAAAAAAAAAAAAAAAAAAAAAAAAAAAAAAAAAAAAAAAAAAAAAAAAAAAAAAAAAAAAAAAAAAAAAAAAAAAAAAAAAAAAAAAAAAAAAAAAAAAAAAAAAAAAAAAAAAAAAAAAAAAAAAAAAAAAAAAAAAAAAAAAAAAAAAAAAAAAAAAAAAAAAAAAAAAAAAAAAAAAAAAAAAAAAAAAAAAAAAAAAAAAAAAAAAAAAAAAAAAAAAAAAAAAAAAAAAAAAAAAAAAAAAAAAAAAAAAAAAAAAAAAAAAAAAAAAAAAAAAAAAAAAAAAAAAAATTTTTTTTTTTTTTTTTTTTTTTTTTTTTTTTTTTTTTTTTTTTTTTTTTTTTTTTTTTTTTTTTTTTTTTTTTTTTTTTTTTTTTTTTTTTTTTTTTTTTTTTTTTTTTTTTTTTTTTTTTTTTTTTTTTTTTTTTTTTTTTTTTTTTTTTTTTTTTTTTTTTTTTTTTTTTTTTTTTTTTTTTTTTTTTTTTTTTTTTTTTTTTTTTTTTTTTTTTTTTTTTTTTTTTTTTTTTTTTTTTTTTTTTTTTTTTTTTTTTTTTTTTTTTTTTTTTTTTTTTTTTTTTTTTTTTTTTTTTTTTTTTTTTTTTTTTTTTTTTTTTTTTTTTTTTTTTTTTTTTTTTTTTTTTTTTTTTTTTTTTTTTTTTTTTTTTTTTTTTTTTTTTTTTTTTTTTTTTTTTTTTTTTTTTTTTTTTTTTTTTTTTTTTTTTTTTTTTTTTTTTTTTTTTTTTTTTTTTTTTTTTTTTTTTTTTTTTTTTTTTTTTTTTTTTTTTTTTTTTTTTTTTTTTTTTTTTTTTTTTTTTTTTTTTTTTTTTTTTTTTTTTTTTTTTTTTTTTTTTTTTTTTTTTTTTTTTTTTTTTTTTTTTTTTTTTTTTTTTTTTTTTTTTTTTTTTTTTTTTTTTTTTTTTTTTTTTTTTTTTTTTTTTTTTTTTTTTTTTTTTTTTTTTTTTTTTTTTTTTTTTTTTTTTTTTTTTTTTTTTTTTTTTTTTTTTTTTTTTTTTTTTTTTTTTTTTTTTTTTTTTTTTTTTTTTTTTTTTTTTTTTTTTTTTTTTTTTTTTTTTTTTTTTTTTTTTTTTTTTTTTTTTTTTTTTTTTTTTTTTTTTTTTTTTTTTTTTTTTTTTTTTTTTTTTTTTTTTTTTAAAAAAAAAAAAAAAAAAAAAAAAAAAAAAAAAAAAAAAAAAAAAAAAAAAAAAAAAAAAAAAAAAAAAAAAAAAAAAAAAAAAAAAAAAAAAAAAAAAAAAAAAAAAAAAAAAAAAAAAAAAAAAAAAAAAAAAAAAAAAAAAAAAAAAAAAAAAAAAAAAAAAAAAAAAAAAAAAAAAAAAAAAAAAAAAAAAAAAAAAAAAAAAAAAAAAAAAAAAAAAAAAAAAAAAAAAAAAAAAAAAAAAAAAAAAAAAAAAAAAAAAAAAAAAAAAAAAAAAAAAAAAAAAAAAAAAAAAAAAAAAAAAAAAAAAAAAAAAAAAAAAAAAAAAAAAAAAAAAAAAAAAAAAAAAAAAAAAAAAAAAAAAAAAAAAAAAAAAAAAAAAAAAAAAAAAAAAAAAAAAAAAAAAAAAAAAAAAAAAAAAAAAAAAAAAAAAAAAAAAAAAAAAAAAAAAAAAAAAAAAAAAAAAAAAAAAAAAAAAAAAAAAAAAAAAAAAAAAAAAAAAAAAAAAAAAAAAAAAAAAAAAAAAAAAAAAAAAAAAAAAAAAAAAAAAAAAAAAAAAAAAAAAAAAAAAAAAAAAAAAAAAAAAAAAAAAAAAAAAAAAAAAAAAAAAAAAAAAAAAAAAAAAAAAAAAAAAAAAAAAAAAAAAAAAAAAAAAAAAAAAAAAAAAAAAAAAAAAAAAAAAAAAAAAAAAAAAAAAAAAAAAAAAAAAAAAAAAAAAAAAAAAAAAAAAAAAAAAAAAAAAAAAATTTTTTTTTTTTTTTTTTTTTTTTTTTTTTTTTTTTTTTTTTTTTTTTTTTTTTTTTTTTTTTTTTTTTTTTTTTTTTTTTTTTTTTTTTTTTTTTTTTTTTTTTTTTTTTTTTTTTTTTTTTTTTTTTTTTTTTTTTTTTTTTTTTTTTTTTTTTTTTTTTTTTTTTTTTTTTTTTTTTTTTTTTTTTTTTTTTTTTTTTTTTTTTTTTTTTTTTTTTTTTTTTTTTTTTTTTTTTTTTTTTTTTTTTTTTTTTTTTTTTTTTTTTTTTTTTTTTTTTTTTTTTTTTTTTTTTTTTTTTTTTTTTTTTTTTTTTTTTTTTTTTTTTTTTTTTTTTTTTTTTTTTTTTTTTTTTTTTTTTTTTTTTTTTTTTTTTTTTTTTTTTTTTTTTTTTTTTTTTTTTTTTTTTTTTTTTTTTTTTTTTTTTTTTTTTTTTTTTTTTTTTTTTTTTTTTTTTTTTTTTTTTTTTTTTTTTTTTTTTTTTTTTTTTTTTTTTTTTTTTTTTTTTTTTTTTTTTTTTTTTTTTTTTTTTTTTTTTTTTTTTTTTTTTTTTTTTTTTTTTTTTTTTTTTTTTTTTTTTTTTTTTTTTTTTTTTTTTTTTTTTTTTTTTTTTTTTTTTTTTTTTTTTTTTTTTTTTTTTTTTTTTTTTTTTTTTTTTTTTTTTTTTTTTTTTTTTTTTTTTTTTTTTTTTTTTTTTTTTTTTTTTTTTTTTTTTTTTTTTTTTTTTTTTTTTTTTTTTTTTTTTTTTTTTTTTTTTTTTTTTTTTTTTTTTTTTTTTTTTTTTTTTTTTTTTTTTTTTTTTTTTTTTTTTTTTTTTTTTTTTTTTTTTTTTTTTTTTTTTTTTTTTTTTTTTTTTTTTTTTTTTTTTTTTTTTTTTTTTTTTTTTTTTTTTTTTTTTTTTTTTTTTTTTTTTTTTTTTTTTTTTTTTTTTTTTTTTTTTTTTTTTTTTTTTTTTTTTTTTTTTTTTTTTTTTTTTTTTTTTTTTTTTTTTTTTTTTTTTTTTTTTTTTTTTTTTTTTTTTTTTTTTTTTTTTTTTTTTTTTTTTTTTTTTTTTTTTTTTTTTTTTTTTTTTTTTTTTTTTTTTTTTTTTTTTTTTTTTTTTTTTTTTTTTTTTTTTTTTTTTTTTTTTTTTTTTTTTTTTTTTTTTTTTTTTTTTTTTTTTTTTTTTTTTTTTTTTTTTTTTTTTTTTTTTTTTTTTTTTTTTTTTTTTTTTTTTTTTTTTTTTTTTTTTTTTTTTTTTTTTAGAGATATCTTCGTACATCTTTCCTATGTTACTATGTTGCATGTGCTTTCCAAGTTCCTTTTGTTCTGAGTTTCTCTGTAGCAAACGCTCTCAACTAAACTAAGCATCTGCATGAGGTGATGCATCACGCTTGTCGCGTGTGATGCACGCTCGCGTTGTGAAGCGTTACGTATTTACCGCTACAGCGCTGCACCTGTTTTGCTATGCACTAGCTCTGCCTTAATTAAAACATAAAAATCAATGCTCACAAGCCTATTGATGAATGTTGATGTGGTTGATGTGTTGATTGCAGGCTGCACAGCCCGTTACTACGTTACGAAGTTGCCGCTACACCGTTACGTTTTACCTCTACACCGTTACGTTTTGCCGCTACGTAGCGGTATGTTTGAGCGTTACTTTGTGCCGCGCTCTCCACTCGGCTTGCCGTTTAGCGTACTTCGCACGTGCTGCTTTTGCGGCAGAAGACCTTGCAGCCTCCATACTCTCAACTATCTTCTCCATTACTCCTATGTGAGGTGATAGTCGTTGCTGTCACCAGAGCCGCGAGTAGGCAGAAACCGTCAGATACCTACCTTCTCGAACTACTTGTTGACGTTGCGTGCTGTGCGCTCCGTTACCCCAGTATCGAGGTAGATATCAAGAAGCTGCGATAGAACTTGCCTTCTTTGTCAGCGCAGATTGCGTAATACAACAGAAGGCATTTCTGTTGTGTACTGCTACAGGGAAGTTGTCTTGCTGCTACGCATAGTGCCATGTACCACTTAGTTCTTTAGCCACTGCTCGCCTCCTTCTCGTCATCTTCTTCGAGAATTAGGCTACTGTATTCAGGTCTCGTAATCTTAAATTTCTGATAGCGCGTTTTTCCGCTGCTATGGTGCCTTCAGTTTCCGGTAAGAGGCGCAGGGCGCGAATCAGTTTAAGCGCCGATTTTGCTTCGGGACTTAACTGTTGTTCTAGTGTTGACATGTTTCCTTTTGTGATTTACTGCGGTAAATCTCGGTGTTGGCACGGTTAACGCCATGCTACGGTGAGCCGTTTAAAAAAGAAGCAGAGCACCAGCCGACTCAAGGCCGATGCCCTGCAACATGCGTGGGACTCGCCACGCAAGGTCTAAAACTTTTGCTCTGCTTCCGTGCGCAGCGTGCGTGCCAGTTGTTGCAGTGCATGCAGATTGAGGCCCTGAGTCAATCGTTCAAGTGCTGCGCTTGTCACTGCGCCCTGCTCCCTCAAAGACAACAGTTCAAACGCGATATAAATACTGGGCAGTGCTTCACCCTTCTTGTCTGTTGCTCCCAGATGCCGCGCCACAGCACGCGCTGTGCAGGGTGTGCCGAGCACCTGCTGGGCATCTGCCACGCGGCGCAGAATCTCTGTAATGTCTGGCTTTTGACTCTTGAAAAGTGGCTGTTCGCTATACATTATCTACTCCTAATATGGAAAATGAAATATTAAAGCAATACATACAGCTTTCATGAAGTGCATTTAATGGTCTTATTATCAATCGTTTAAAAGAACTAATCTAGGTTATTTGGCGACATCAAATGGACTTGTTTTTAACCCCCAGCTATGTCATACTGTAATTAGGTCGGAAAGGTGAAGAACCAAGAAGACCATAGAAGCAAAACTGACAAAGGAAAGCCCAGAGAGAAGCCGAGCAAAGCTGAGGACAGAGAAGGCTGGAGGCTCCGAGGACCGCTGAGAGAAGCAGGACCGAAGAGAGCAAAGACCGACAACCAAAGCCGAACAACGCGAATCAACGAGCAGGATACCGAGAGCAAGTAAAGTCGAGCACGGGGAACAACAACGCCAAGCCTTCACGTAGCTGAAGAAACCAGCAGCGAACCACAAAACCCATCGGGCAGATTTGAAAAACTCTCAAGACGAGTTCCGATAGTAAGGGCAGCACTCGTCTCCAGCATGATGCACAGCGAGGTGTGACGGCTGGAAAGCAAAACTCAAACCACTCAGCAGAACAACTTAATTCAAGGAGAGAAAAATCTATGACAATATCGAGAAGGAAATGCGCAGCGTAAGAAACATCTGTGAATGGTTCCCAGACGGAGAGGTCATGTGTGGGGAACCAATCACTCACGCAGGCACGGAACAACTAGCAGGAGTGTGTGACAGTTGCTTTGCGCTACAGGCAGAACGTAACGCTCAAGAGGAATTATCACGGAGTGCGTCTGAAATTCTGGCGTATGCAGAAGAGCATTCACAGCGACCACCACAGCAGGCGCGTTTGGTGGTTTCTGCACATACACAGTTCCCTGAGGACTGGTGCAAGAGTGGTGCCTACTGCGTCTATAAACCATGGCATGTGCCTTTTGATGAAAGCACACCCGAAGGGAAAAAAGCACTGCGTGATTGGAAGTACACAGCATACTCTCGTGATCTGCGCATCACTGCTCCTACCACGAACCCCACCAAACGTGAGACTGACCGAGACTACGCCAAGTCGCTACCGCGCATCAGTGTAAAGGCTCTACCGTTCTATCGCGCTGAGGTTGGAACAACAATCCAAAACCTAGATGACTGGCTTCGTGAGAAGTGGGCAGAACACGATGAAGCAGAAAAACATGCTCCTGCAACTGGGAAAGGAAACTATCAATACGGAGCATGTTGCATCTGGAGTCTGGGCGTTCTGTCACACAAACCCAAAACGCTCGTAGTTCCTGCACACTGTGCATTCGGTGCTTGCATGGAAACCTGCTGCCTTTATACGCACGGAGCCTCACGCTGTGCGCTATTCATGGGTAGAGATGCAAGAAGCTAAATCCTTAGCATGGATTGAGCGTGGTCACGTCGAAGACAATACAAGCCTCCAGAAAAAGCCTTTACTTGAAGACCTGATGCCTCTGCGTGTGCCTATGCTCACAAAGATCATTGGCACACAACTCCCTAAAGACGTGCAGCGTCTCACAAAAATCGTTGGCAATGAATTGCTTTTTGAGGAGAGGTACTGGTGGACACGCAACATTCCCACGGCTGGGCTTGGGTCTACTCCTCCATTTTTGAAATTACTCCCTGCACACGAGGTCAAGAAGTTGGCGTGTGCGGCCCAGTTTGCACCAGAGCGGTACAACGTAGCGTGGGAAGTGGTCTACCCTCCATTGGAGCCGTTGGTTAGTAAGCCAGCCCACAAACCATCGAAGCCAGCGACAGAATCAGCACTTGAACTGGCGCGGTACTTCTCTGAACCGCGTGATCTGCCGTACGACTCAGCGACCGAACAGCCTGCGATCAAAGATTTGAAGTACTTCCTGCCCAGCAACACGAAGCCCCTCGGTTTTCTTCGTGCAACCCTGAAACAGAACCCACGCACAAAAGCATGGACTCTACGTCGCAGGTGGAGCGAGAACGGCAAACGAAAGGAGATTGAGTTATATCTGGGCCGACCTACCAACAAGGAAGGCACCTACATAGACAAGCCCAGCCTTGAGCAGTTCGTGCAGCACTGCTGGCAGCAAGTCTCCACGGCAACAGATGAAGATTCTTGGCTCCAGTCGTTCTGTAAGGCACAGGCATTGCGCATGGCAGGGGCTTCAGGCACAGATTATGGTACAGAGGACACCCCCAAGGATGATGTACTGCAACAGCAGCCAAAAAGTCTGGATACGTCGTATGCTGCCAGCCGTGATCTCGTGCTGGGAGAGAGAGGGACGGCGTACGAAGTTGTCAAACACAAGCCCGACACCTCACCTACGTTTGTAGACGATGCGCTGGACGATGAGCGCGTGAGTTTGGGTGAATTGTCGAAGACTCTAAGCAAGCAGGAAAAGGAGGAAGGACAGCCCGAAGAGAAGCCACAGCAGACACCTATAGTGGAAGTGAAGCCAAAACCGCGCTACGCTTTCCGGTCTGAGTATGGCCCACGTCTCATACCGAAGAAACTAGAAAGCGCAAAGGTGATGTGCGCAGAGTGCTCACAGCCGCGTGCAGTGAATCGCTTCAACCAACAAACCGAGTGGATGAAACTGCGCTGTGGGCATCAGCGTTTCTTGTGCTTGAAATGTGGCAGCAAATGCCAATGCAAGTAATGAGCCTCGCTCGTGGCGTCAACCGCGAGTGAGGCCCTAACCAAACCGAACCCAAATGGAGGGGTTCAAGCATGGCTGCTTCTGATTCTACTTTGGCATTTAACGGGCCTCCTACACTGCATGCTGACACTCTCAGCGAGTGGTCATTCACGACAAACCAGCAAGGCCAGACAGTTGTCTCCGCGTTCCCTGCTCTCACGTTTGCCTGTCGCAAAGATGCCGAACGATTCTGCGCACGCATCGCCCAAGCCAAGCGACAACGCGGAAAGTAATGACTTCAGTAAGCAACGTCTCCCATGGGTTCTGTGGTAGGAATTTCAATGAGGAGAACTCACAGTGACACTAGGAATAGCGGTTTTCATTCTCGGCTGTTTGTATTTCTATTTCAAGGAGCCGAAGTTTCGCAAAGCAGCGCATGTCAGTGCTGCTGTCTTCGGGATTCTCATCCTTCTAAGCTGCCTCGTGGGAGGCGTGTGGTATCTCAAGAGTCAGCACGATGAGAAAGTAACGGCGCAAGCCAGACAGACACAGGTGGAAGCTTGCATAGCACACAGCACGACTGCGGGAAACGACGCGGCTAGAAATGAAATCAAAGATGCGTGTGAGAGTGATCCCAGCAAGCCTCTGGTGCTTGACATGAGCGCATCTCAGCCCGTGGAGCAGCCTGCCACTACAAAGCATGTGCATCTACCTAAACCAAAGCATGGCTACGCCTACTCGACATGTAGCAGAGACATGATGAGCAAGGAATTTGAACATGGTTTAATCACAGGCCACATAAACAACCATGAATTGCTGCGCGTTCTACAGGTGAATGAATACAACGCGGAGGTACGGACAATGAGTCGTGAGGTGGGTTGGATTTGGCATCCTTCCGATTGTCTGACAACCCGTGCTGTGGATTTTGATGAGAATATTCCGCAAAGTCTAGACGGTTACGTTTTTATCCCTTCACAGCCCACCTTCTTTCCACAGAGCAAGTAATTTGCACGACGAACACGGGCAGGCCCACATGGGCTTGCCCCTTTTTTTGTTCATGGGTAAAATCATTGGTGAGTCTGCTGTGATCTGCGCCCATAGCTCAGTTGGATAGAGCGAACGGCTACGAACCGTTAGGTCGGGAGTTCGAATCTCTCTGGGCGCACCATCCTTCCCCGTTGACAGCGTCTCTCACAACTGTCAGGATGTAACCAGACGATTGCAGAGCGTTGAGCCATTAGCTAATCGAAGTTTTCCCTTTTGTTTTCAACAAAAATGCAGAGAATCATCCACCGTCTGGCTACGAACCAGAAGGTCGGGAGTTCGAATCTCTCAGGGCGCACCATTCATCTCCATTTCAAATTAACCCCAATCGTGCTTCATGACTGCCGTGGTTCGCGGCTGATTCCGTTGAAGGCTGGGTTCTGTTAGTCTCCTGTCAGTCCTGTTGTTCCGTTAAACCGCCCCGGACGTCTCCGGTCATCGAGCCAGCGCGCCATGTCGAAAGATACTCAGCAGCAAGATGTTGCGGTACTGTTGTCGGCCAAGAACGGGCTAGCCTATCTCACAGCAAACGATTGGGCCCTCATCGCCGACAAGGCTAGCCGCATGCAGTTCAAGGCCGGAGAGCAGTTCGTGCATCGTGGCAAACGGACCCATGGTGTTTACCTCCTGGTCAAAGGGACAGCATCGGTGCAGATTGCCGGGCACGGCAAAGCGCGGGAGATTGGTCCTGGGGAAGTTTGCGGAGAGATTTCATTTCTGGACGAACTGCCGGCCACGGCCGATGTCGTCGCCGGTGACCCCGTTTTGGCGTACTATCTCGATCGGCCAACGCTGCAGTCGTTATTCGAGTTGTTCCCCCATTTGGGATCCCGCTTCTATCGCTCTCTCGCTTCGATTCTTTCGCGACGCCTGCGCGAGCTTATCGATCGACCCGTTCCACCCAAGAAAGACCTCGCCTAGTGGCGACTGGACTGCATTAATTGTGCTAGCCTAGACCTCCGGTCAGCCCGCGAATTTCTTACATCGTAGCTGAGGCTGGAGCCACCCGACATTCATCGTCAACGGTCGAGGGGCGCCGCGTCCTGGATTCCCGATCTCGAATGGCTGACGTTGTTAATCTGCGACTCGCGCTAGGTTCCGCCGCTCTCTTGGGATTTCGGCATGGCCTGGACTACGACCACATCGCAGCCATCAGCGACATCAGCAGCGTACAAGCTCGCCCCCGCGACGCGATGCGCTACGGCTTACTCTACGTGGCTGGGCATGCGGCCACTGTAGCCGTGCTGGGGAGCGCGGCGGTCATATTCCGCATCTCGTTGCCTCCAGCCAGCGATCGCTGGGCAGAGCGGCTGGTTGGCGTGACTTTGCTGGTCCTGGGACTGTACGTTCTGGGAACATTCTTTCGTCCCTGGGCACACAGTCATGCGCCTCGTACGCGGATCACAATGTTGGTAAATGGGGCGTTGTGGGTCTACTGGCGATTGAGTCGCGTGTTCGGCGGCACGCGCGTGCAACCGCCACAGGTTTTCAAAGACGGATACGGGAATACATCCACTTTCGCGGTCGGTGCAGTTCATGGACTGGGCGCGGAAACCCCGACTCAGATCCTGCTCTTTCTTATGGCGGCGAACTTGGGTGGAACCGGCCTGGGGCTACTTGGGCTGCTGATGTTTATCGTGGGCCTTCTCTTTATGAATACGTTGCTTTGCGCTTCGGCCGCTGGCCTGTTTTCGGCGAGCCTGGCCCGTCCGTATGCCTTGCGGGCGCTGACATTGGCCACGTCGGCTTATAGCATCGTTGTCGGGGCGATCTTCCTGCTGGGTTCAGCAGGTCGGTTGCCTTCCCTGACTGGTTGAATCAGCTCTAGCCCGCCGTGGCCTCCTGGAGGCTCTAAGTCGCAACAAAGTTGATTCAGTGTGCAGCACTTTGCACTCAGGTGTTTGCTTGGGTCTGAGCTTAATTAGCTAACTTATTTAGAACCAATGGGTTGATGGATTAGCGGATTTGGCATCTTGTGTGCTCAGTCACGAGTGGGATTGTTTCGCTCTACCTGCGCTTCACCTTGCGGTGATGGGGCCGCAAGAACAAGAAAATAAAAAGCCGTTGATCGTGGAGGATGTAGATATGAAACGGATGATACTGCTGTTCTTGCTAGCTCTGGCGCTGCCGATGGCGGCGTTCGCAAATAACTCGGTGGACTTCACAAACGCCGGCGGCACCCTGAGTGGCAGCAGCGCGGGACTCAGTCTGACCGGTTCCACGCTGATCGCGTTTGGAAGCGGCGGCGTGATTACAACCGGAAATCTGGGCACACTGGCGTTCTCTACGGGCGCATTGAGCAGTGGAAATCTGCAGATGGGCGCGACGTTCGCCGCTGGCGGAAGCTTCACCATTACCGGTAACGGGACGAATGGAGTGCCAAACGGCACAATCTTCTCAGGAGCTTTCTCTGGGCCAGTTACCTGGACGCTCATCACGCTCGCCAATGGCACCCACAACTACACGCTGACCGGAGCTTTGACTGGGACGTGGATGGGCGGTGCGGCGGTCCAGGGCGCAACCGTGCAACTGACCATCAATACGGGCAAGGGCTTCTTTAATGGATCCACCACCATCTCCAGCGGAGACACCAGCATTGTGGTTCCCGAGCCTGGTTCTCTGACCCTACTCGGCACCGGACTGGTCGGACTGGCTGGCGTCATCCGGCGTAAGCTTAAGGCATAGCGAAAACAACTCCACGTGATTTTGCCCCGCCCTCGTTGGGCGGGGTTTTTGTTTTGCGCGTGAGCTGTTTTTGAGCCCATTTCGTCCATCCAACCGCCATTACCCCAGTAATCGAAACCGGGGGATTACCGTTGACCGGCCTGCCACCCGCTTCTTACAGTGCCAACAGGGGGTGGTATGAAGGATATCCATGAGGTCCTGCGGCAGAAGCAGGCAAAATACGCCCAACTTGGCAAACAGATCGAAATGCTCCAGCAGGCAGCCGAAAAGCTGCGGGAAGTAGCACCGCTTCTAGCTGAGAGCGACGAAGAAGATAACGTCGTGCTGGCTGAAGTGGATGATGCCGGCTCTGCCGACGCACTCGCAGCGAAGGCAGGCGCCAGTGGTGGCGGTTCAACAGGGTCGAAGGCGGCGCGTCCCACAGCACCTCGCTGGCCGTAAAGCTGAGGGCGAGAGCCCATTCCGATCGAAGCTATGAATCTTCAGGCATTACTGGTCTCGAGCGACGACTCCGCCGCGGACGTGCTGGGCAGAGTTCTGTCCGGCTTCGGCATCGCCACGGACCGTTCCAGCGATCCGGAAACTACTCTGGCGCGTATCCACCAGCAGAAGTTCGACGCCCTGATCGTTGATTTCGATGACCAGAAGGTGGCGGAAGAGGTCCTGCTCCAAGCTAAGAAACTTGGAACCGGGCCGCTCAGCGTAGCGCTGGTCGCCGACACGGCAAAAGTACGCCATATTCTCACCGGCGGCGCTCACTTTGTCCTCTATAAGCCTATTTCCGAGGAAGCCGCGCGGGCTGGATTGCGCGCTGCTGCGGCGCTGCTGACGCGCGAACGGCGCAGGGCATTCCGCGTTCCTGTGCAGGCGGCGGTCGAAATCACACTGCCTGATTCCCGGAAAGTCGACGGCATTCTCCTGGATCTATCCGAGACCGGGATGGATGTGCTCACGGCCGAAGCCCAAACGACAGGTTCTCTGCTGGCTTTCCACTTCCACCTGCCCGACGGAGCTGTAGAAGTCGAAGGTCACGGACAGGTGGTCTGGGCCAATCCGAACGGGCAGACGGGCGTCCACTTCGTGGATGTACCGGACACCGTCAAGGAAAAACTGAAGACCTGGCTCAGAACTGCGGCGGTGGCCGCCGGTGCCGAGGATGATGAAACAGTCCCGCACTGCAAGCTCACGGATCTGAGTTTGGGTGGCTGCTACGTGCAGACAGACGCCCCTTTTCCCGAGTGCTCACTCGTCGATTTGTGTTTCAAGGCCAACGAACTCGAAGTTCACACCGAAGGTATGGTTCGCGTGGCGCATCCCGGGCAAGGCATGGGACTTGAGTTCCCTTCCCGCACACCTGAGCAGCGAGCGCAGGTCGCGAATTTGATCACGTTCCTGCAAAACAACTCCGATGCGCTGCCTGAGTTAAGCATATCTCCAAAGGCATTGGTCGCAGACCTCACACAATTTGAAGCTGTCGAGAAGAGCGCTCAAGGTGCCGAGGACATGGAAGATCCATTGCTTGAACTCTTGCGCCGCGGCACTTCCCTGCAGCAGGATGACTTCCTCGGTGAACTTCAGCACCAACGTAATCCCCAGGACGTCGCGACGAAGTAAATCGTCGTCGGCCGTTAGCCAAGTTCGCAACAATAAATCACATTTCTCCGCAACGAGCATTCACACCCTACAATTTCGGATTCCTCCAAATAGAAGGCTTCCAGCGTGAAAGAGTTTGCTCTTGCCAGCGGCCAACGACTGTCGCAAAGCCCCTCGTTGCAGGTCATTTTCAGCGGAGATTCTTCTGGGCAGGAAAGCAAGGCTGGGCTGGAAGTGCGGTAAGAGCGCGTGTGGGAAGCGAGAGGCTTCGGGGCGGTTTCGAAGAATTGAAGAACCCGAACCCCGTCTCAAGCGCGGATCCTCAATTCTTCGTGGTCTGTTCCACCCCAATGGCAGTAACGTAGCGCCTTCGCGTTGCGCGGTGGTTTCAGCAGTGTTAAATCTGGGTTAAATTGGAGCGACCGAATTTTGCTTTGCGGTGGAATCTCTCGGCTGGAAGAGGACACTCTGGGAATCTCGGGCTCGACTGTTGCGCGGAACTCGCCAGAAACTTGCAGCCTTTGGTGGAAGCCGCTGGTGGCGATCGCTTCGGCGGTCCTCGCGGCAGAGATTCCATTCTTTTTTTTCGGCACTCCGTCGGGACACGACGTTGAGTTTCATCTGTATTCGTGGTTGGAAGTGCTGGCGCAGTGGAGGCACGGAATTCTCTATCCGCGTTGGGCAGCGCTCGCACACTTCGCATACGGAGAGCCGCGGTTTGTGTTTTATCCGCCCGCTTCGTGGACTCTGGGCGGAAGTATCAGCCGAGTTTTTCCCTGGACGATTGCGTCTCCCGTTTATATCTGGATCGTGCTGGTCCTGGCGGGAATTTCGATGTTTCTGCTGGCGCGGCAGTGGCTTGATCGGCGTGATGCAATCTTCGCCGCGGTATTGTATGCAGTCAATCCTTACCATCTGATCATCGTTTACTGGCGCAGTGCCTTCGCGGAGTTGCTGGCAAGCTGCCTTGTGCCGCTGCTGGTGTTGCTTGTCTGGAAGGCGGTGAAAGGGGATGGACGCGTTGTCGTGCCGCTTGGATTCCTGCTCGCGGCGGCTTGGCTGACGAACGCTCCGGCGGCGGTGATGATTCATTACTCGCTGGCACTGTTGATGGTGTACTTCGCATGGAAAAACAGATCGCCGAATCTTCTGCTGATCACTGCCGGCGCCGTCGTGTTAGGCGCATGCCTGTCGGCCTTTTACCTGCTTCCGGCGATTTATGAGCAAAGGTGGATTGAGATCGCGAATGCGGTCTCGGCGGGTTCCCGTCCCTCGGATAATTTCCTGTTCATCCACACCACAGATGCGGATCACGACGCGTTCAACCGAATCGTTTCGTGGCTGGCGGTTCTGGAATTGGTGGTGATTCTTGCGGCGGCGATCGCGGGCAAATTGTGGCGAGATGTCAGATGCGAGGTATGGAAGGCTTTGTCCGCGTGGGCATTCGCCTGCTGTGTCCTCATGGTTCCAATTTCTGCGTTTCTCTGGAAGATCCTGCCCAAGCTGCAGTTTATGCAATTCCCCTGGCGCTGGCTGCTTTGCCTGAGCATGATCTTCACTGTATTCGTGTCCGTCGGGCTGCGACGTTGGTGGCAGCGCGGAGCAGTATGCGTACTGTCGCTGCTGGTCATCGTTGCGGCTTGGCGATACGTACAGACTCCCTGGTGGGATACCGCCGCCGACCTGCGTGAGATGCAGGACAATACGGCCACCGGCGTGGGTTATGAGGGGACTGATGAGTACACGCCCCTCGGAGCCGATCCCTCAGCCATCGACAAAGATGCCCGCAAGGTTACGGTCGCTGGTCCGGCACATGCCGCCATCGATGTGCTGCACTGGGATGCTGAGTCGAAAGTGTTCGCCGCGCAAATGTCTGCGGCCGATCAGGTGGTGCTTCGACTCTTTCGTTATCCTGCCTGGCGAGCGTCGGTCAATGGACGCGAGGTGGAGACGATTGCACGCGAGGGCACGGGGCAGACGCTGGTCCCGGTCTTGGCAGGAATGAATCGGGTGGAAATCAGGCTCGTGCGGACTTGGGATCGCACGGCCGGAGGATGGATATCCTTCGTCACGGCAGTTTCGACTCTCACACTAGTCCTTGTTTCTGCACGACGGCCTCGGACCTCAGCCCTCGGACCTCAAACTTCCCGGCTGAGGTCAGAGGTTTGAGGCCCAAGATCCGCTATGCGACGAGTTCTCATTGCGACATCCAATCCGGGGAAGCTGCGCGACTTCGCGGGGGCTGCGGCGGTGCATGGAATCGAGATCGCCGGCATTCCCAACTTCTCTTCCCTGCCACTGGTTGTCGAAGATGGACACACGTTCGAAGAGAACGCGCGCAAGAAGGCGGAAGAATATAGCCGCTACGTGGCTGGAGAAATTGTGGTCGCGGACGATTCAGGACTGGAAATCGATGCATTGAACGGGGCTCCGGGGGTGCATTCAGCGCGCTATGCTGCGGATGAGCCGCATCTAGCCGACGCCAATACCGATGACGAAGCGAACAATGCTCGCGTGCTGCGAGAATTAAAGAGCGTTTTTCCCGAAAAGCGGACGGGACGCTTTGTCTGCGTTCTGGCCGCGGCCCGCGACGGCAGGACTCTTCAGACATTTCGCGGAGTTGCCGACGGGGTCATTCTTGATGCACCTCGCGGGACGAACGGCTTCGGGTACGATCCCCTCTTCTACTTTCCGCAAATCGAAAAGACATTTGCCGAGCTTTCGGCAGAGGAAAAATCGAAATACAGCCATCGCGGGGCCGCTTTCCGACAGTTTCTTGACTGGTGTGAGAAGCGAATTACGGAGAACGAAATCTAAACAGCCTGTGACCCCCCAATCGCCTGCAGGACTCATCTTCGACATGGACGGAGTTCTGGTCGACTCCGAACCCCTTCACAAGAGAGCGAAAGAACTCGCATTCGCCGAGATCGGAATAGTTCTGCCCGATTCTGTTTACGACAGCTACAAGGGACGACCGGACGCGACGATGCTCCCAGAGATCTTGACTGCCCGCGGATTTCCCGCCGAAAGAATCCAGGAATTGTTGCGGCGCAAACGGCAAATCTACGAAGGGATCGAGCACGAACTGCAGGCCGTCGACGGCGGCGTCGAATTCGTGAGGTGGGCCGCATCGCGCTACAAGATTGCGCTGGCCACCTCCGCAACGGCGCGAAATCGAGAGGCAACACTCAGCCTGCTCGGCATCGGCGAGCTGTTTCACGCCGTAGTGGACGCTAGCGGCCATCAGCGGCCGAAGCCCGATCCGGAAGTGTTCCTGATCGCGCTTGGGAAACTCCGATTGCAGCCGGACCAGTGTTGGATCATTGAGGATTCGGTGAATGGGTTGCGAGCGGCGAAGGCTGCCGGTTGCTTCTCTGCGGCGATCACAACCACTTTCGACAGGAACACTCTTGTGACCGCTGGCGCAGACTTCGTGGTGGAATCGTTTTCACAACTACGGGCACTTCTGGATAGCAGGTAGTCGAGCTTCGCTGGACGGACAGCCGATGGCGGCTGTCCCCACATAGAATCTATGAATCTATTTTCACCTCGCATATCTGAAAACTGAGTACTGGGGTACTGCTCCCCATTTGACTTCCCTTCTTCCCACAAAAGATAATCAAAGGTTATTTTGTCATCATTGGGGTTCATAAGGAGCTTCTGTGGCGTCAGCCAGTTCTTCTGCTCCCGTTTTGGAGCATGGTGTCGCGCCGTTGCGTGCTGGTCAGGGGATATCGTTTGTTCTTCGCAGGCTGCATTCCCTCACCGGCATCATTCCGGTGGGCGCGTTTCTCTTCGAACACATTCTGATCTCGAACTCGACTGCCATCGGGCAAAATGGGCCTTCGGCCTACGCTCGCCAAGTCAGCTTTTTGGCAAATCTGCCGCTGGTTTTCTTCCTGGAACTGTTTGGAATTTGGATTCCGATCGCCTTTCACGCGCTCTACGGTTTTTACATCTGGTATCGCGGAGAGGGCAACACCGTTTCGTATCCCTGGACGGGCAACTGGATGTATACGCTGCAGCGCTGGACCGGTGGGATCGCGTTCGTCTACATCGTTTGGCATACATACACCATGCGCTTCACGGGCATCGATCTGCATGACCATCCGTTGGCCTCGTTCGGCAAGGTGCAGGGAGAAGTGATGCACACGCCGCTGTTTCTGTTCTACCTTGTCGGACTCGTCGCCGCTTCCTGGCACTTTGCTTACGGCATCTGGCTGTTCTCGGCGAAGTGGGGGATTGTCTCCGGCGATAAGGCGCAGAAACGGCTGCTTCGAGTGTGCCTAGTGTTTTTCCTGCTGCTCTGCGGGGTGGGTTTGGCGAGTTTGTACTCATTCCGTTCCCAGCCTATCGCAGACGATGATCAGAACCGTGCCATGATTCAGTCTCATCAGAAGCTAGGCGGCCAGGCGACCGACAGAAAGGGGGCGCAATAATATGGCGGCTCCCAGAATCATTGTCGTCGGTGGCGGCCTCGCAGGCTTGGCGGCGGTCATCAAGATCGCCGAGATGGGTGGGCAGTGCGACCTGTTCTCGATCGTTCCGGTAAAGCGCTCTCATTCGGTCTGCGCGCAGGGCGGTATCAACGCGGCGAAGAATCTGAAAGGCGAGGGCGATTCCACCTGGAAGCACTTTGATGACACGGTGTATGGCGGCGATTTTCTGGGCAACCAGCCTCCGATCAAGGACATGTGCGAGGCGGCACCCGGGATCATCGACCTGCTCGACCGCATGGGCGTCCCCTTCAATCGCACGCCGGAAGGATTGCTTGATTTCCGTCGCTTTGGCGGAACGTTATACAACCGCACCGCATTTGCCGGTGCGACCACGGGCCAGCAACTCCTCTATGCGCTCGACGAGCAAGTTCGGAGATACGAGTCCGAGGGCAAAGTGAAGAAGTACGAGCACTGGGAATTCCTGTCGGCGGTGCTCGACGGGCAGAAAGTCTGCCGCGGAATCTGCGCAATGGACTTGCGGTCCATGGAAGTGCGCACTTTCCCTGCTGACGCGATCATCATCGCCACCGGCGGTATCGGCGCGATCTTCGGCAAGTCGACAAACTCCGTAGTCTGCACCGGCTCCGCGCAGTCGGCTCTGTATCAGCAGGGCTGCTACTATGCGAACGGCGAATTCATTCAGGTTCACCCGACATCGATTCCCGGCGAAGACAAACTGCGGCTGATGTCCGAGTCAGCCCGCGGCGAAGGTGGGCGCGTGTGGGTGCCGAAGAAGCCCGGAGACAACCGGGATCCTAAGTCGATCCCGCAGAGCGAGCGCTGGTACTTCCTGGAAGAGTGGTATCCGAAGTACGGGAATCTCGTTCCGCGGGATGTCGCGACCCGCGCAATTTTCAAAGTCGTCTATGAGCTCAACCTCGGTATCGATGGCAAGCCGATGGTGTATCTCGACCTGACGCACATTGACCGCAAGATTCTCGACCGTAAGCTGGAAGGTATTCTTGAAATCTACGAGAAGTTCGTCGGCGACGATCCGCGCGACACGCCCATGAAAATCTTTCCCGGCATGCACTACACCATGGGCGGGATGTGGGTTGATTATAAACAGGCAACGAACATTCCTGGAATTTTCGCGGCGGGCGAGTGCGAGTATCAATATCACGGCGCGAACCGCCTGGGCGCGAATTCGTTGGTCTCGTGCATCTATGGCGGAGGTATTGCCGGACCGAATGCCGTGAAATACGCCCGTGGACTGCAGGAGTCAACCGATGGCAACAGCCACTTCGAAACCGAAAAGAAGAAGCAGGAAGAGAACAATACCCTGCTGATGAAGAACGAGGGCACGGAGAACCCGGTCAAGCTGTGGCGAGAACTCGGCGAACTGATGACCAAGGACTGCACGGTCATTCGCTACAACAAGAACCTGCAGCAGACGGACGCCAAGCTGGTCGAGATGCTGGAGCGGTATCGCAAGATCAATCTGAGCGACCGGACGCTGTGGGCGAATACGACGGTAGTCTTTGCGCGGCAGCTCTACAACATGCTGCAGCTGGCGAGGGTGATCGCCCAAGGCGCGCGCATGCGCGACGAATCGCGCGGAGCGCACTATAAACCAGACTTCCCCGACCGCGATGACAAGAACTGGATGAAGACGACGAAAGCGTATTTCGCGCCAGATGCGGACGAACCGAAGTTTGAATTCGAGCCGGTGGACGTGTCGCTGATTCCGCCGCGGCCGAGGAAGTATTGAAGGAGCTAGCGATTGAAGTGAGCCCATGGCAGTCGATCAAAAATTAGACAATCTGCTTTATGCAGCAATCGAAAATATGCGGTTGATTCGGTTTACGTACAGGGGCAAGGATCGAATTACCGAGCCACATGATTACGGCATCGAGCATGGGATTGTCCGCTTGCTTTGCGGCAAGTAGGAGGAAAAAGCAACGGGCACGTTCCCGGATGGCGTGTTTTCGATGTTGAAGGAATGGAAGACTGCGAGATGCTTGACCGCGTCTTCGAGGGCAGCCGAGTGGCTCCATCAGGTCAACATCATCGATGGGATGAGGTTTTCATTCGAGTAGGGACGTCTCAGAGATCGAAACCTAGGATGTCAGGTTAGAACCGGGAAGGGCACGAGTTCTACTCGTGCCAATTAGGCGCTCTTTTAAAATTCGGCTTTAGCCGCTGCGGGCCACGGGTCTAGCTTGAATCCGTGGAAAGCGGAGCAGTAACGATACTCGCAGGGGTCGGTCACGAGTTGTCGTTCGACTGGATGGCGATGAATGTAGTTGCGATGGTTAGCGAGATCCTGTTCATCGCGAGTTCGGTGATCGGTAAATCATGGTTGCCAGATTTCTCGTTTTCGACCCGAGGACGGCTCCGAGCGCGTGCGAATAGCCGCCTTTGATCAGTTGAACGGCGTGTTCAATCGGTACGTCGTTAGCGGGAGTGAGCAGGAGATGAACATGTTCGGGCATGAGGACGAAGGCGTGGATTTGAAATCGGCCTTCGCGCCGATATCGGTAAAGAGTTTTCAGGAAGAGGCGGACATAGTTCTCGACAGCGAAGAGTCTTCGCCGCTGCCACGTCGAGAAGGTGACGAAGTAGGTTCCGGGAGGAGAGATGAGTCGTCCAGGCTTCAAGAGCAAACCTCAGCGGCTGAAAGCCGCGTTCTTTGCTTAGCTTGAATCGGCACGAGTGGAACTCGTGCCCTTCCCGGTGGTTCTCGGTTCGAAGGTTGTCATTTTTGGGAAAGCTCAGGGATAGAATCTAACCCGTTCGATGCGTTGCGGTTTCCGCCGAGGGCCAGGAAGGACAGATGAAGCGAGGCGACAATGTTCTCGGCAAGGCATCGCTTGTCGTAGGAGTGCTCGCCGGGTTCGGGGGATCGTCCTGCTTCTCGGAGCATGCAGGCTGGTGGGCGGGATTCCCGGTACGCCACCGGGCCGTGATTTTGTGGGCGCCGGTATTGTTTTTGCTTTGTCCGTATTTTGCTTTTTCGAGGCGTGCCGCTTTTACCAGTTTTTCGCACGTCCAGAGATTCGAGATCAATACTATGCGCGCACGCGATTGCGCCGAAACGATACGAAGAGCTAATGGCTACCAATAAATCCGTCATCATCAAAATCAAGCGTCAACTCACCCCCGAGGGCAAGTCCTACTGGGAGGAGTTCTCTGTTCCCTACCGGCCGAACATGAACGTGATCTCGGCGCTCATGGACATTGCCGCCGACCCCGTCACGCGCGACGGCAAAGCCACCACGCCCATCACCTACGACTCGAATTGCCTCGAAGAAGTATGCGGGTCGTGCGCCATGCTGATTAACGGCAAAGCGCGGATGGCGTGCTCGGCGTTGATCGACCATCTCGAACAGCCGATCCGGCTCGAGCCGTTTTCGAAGTTTCCCGTCGTGCGCGATCTGGCGACCGATCGCAGCGTGATCTTCGAAAATCTCAAAGCGGTCAAGGCGTGGGTTCCGATCGACGGCACTTATGATCTGGGTACCGGCCCGCGCATGACTGCCGAGGACCAGGAAGCGGCCTATCCGCTTTCCCGCTGTATCTCCTGCTGCTGTTGTATGGAGGCCTGCCCGCAGTTCAACGAAGATACCGGCTTTGTCGGGGCCGCCACTATCTCGCAAGTCCGGCTGTTCAACACGCATCCCACGGGCAAGGCGCTGCAGCGCGAACGTTTGGCCGCTCTGATGGGCGATGGCGGCATTCAGGAATGCGGCTATGCGCAGAATTGCGTCGAGGTTTGTCCCAAGGACATCCCGTTGACCAAGTCCATTTCCGAGGTTGGCGGCCAAGTCATGAAACAGGCGCTGGGTGACATGTTGCGGCGCTAAGGATAGAATTCTGCAACCCGCGGCCCGCCTATGAGAATTGATCTGAGCCAGTTGACTGAAGCTGAACTCTTCGATCTTAACCGCCGAATCGTCGAACGTCTGCGGATGATCCGACAGGTTCATGCGCACGTGAAAATGCTAGAGTTCACCATCGGGGAACGTGTTTGGTTTCAGACAGACGTGTGCAAGGTCGAAGGCGTGCTCGTGCGCTATAACAAAAAGTCAGTGACCGTCGTTACCGATGACGGAGAGCGCTGGAACGTAGCGCCCGGTCTTCTGCAAAGAGGAACAGCCGTAGGTTCGGCCCGGGAAAGCGGCAATGTGGTTCAGATGAGGAAGGCGGAATCCTGAAGTAGCAGGGTGACATGTTGTGGCGCTAAATTTTGTCACTCGATTGCAACCGGGGCGCGGGGAGCCTTCATCCAAATCGCGCCAAGTCGTAGCAGTGAGCCCAGATAGAAAGGCGCCGCAAAACTCACAATTGGCCCTTCACCTGCCGATAGACTCTGTGGACCTCTGCTTTGGGTCGCCTAGTAACCGGTAGTAATGAAATGAGGTAACTGGCCTGTCTGAGGTACCCAAGTAACGGTTCGCAGGCCGGATCGGGTTGGTAGGCTTGACAGCATGGCTTAGAATAGCCGCACTCGCGGACAAAGTCGAAAGACTCCAGTCCGAAACGGAAGCCACTTCGTGAGACGAATCGTCGGAATTCAATTCGCGCCTGTCGCTCTTCTCGCGCTCGTATGCTGCGGGATGTCAGGCACCGCTTTTGCTGTGCACCATGCAGCGTCGCAGCGTACGCATCATCGGTTCCGCTGGCTGCGCTGGAATCCGATGTTCCGGCCGTCCCACGAATCGCTCCTGATTCAAAACGCTGAAATCGACCGGCTTGAACTACCGCGCATTCAGGACGAAACCGAGCTGGAAGCTTTGAAAGCCGATGGTTCGCTGGTGCCGATCATTCCCAGCGAGACTTTACGCATTGAACACTCGCTGGATCCATCGCGGCGTTATTGTCGCCCGTGGACGCGAGATTTTGTCCAAGACCTCAGCCAGGCCTACTACCATCGCTTCCACGACCAGATTCAGGTGAACTCCGCGGTTCGCACGGTGAAAGTGCAAAAGAAACTTCGGCGGCATAATCGCAATGCTGCCCCGGCTGAGGGCGATACCGCGTCTTCACATCTCGCGGGCGTGACCGTTGACCTGCAACGCCGTGGCCTGAACAAAGAGCAAGTGCGTTGGATGGAACACTACCTGTTCTACATGAAGTCGATTGGCCTGGTGGAACCTGAAGAAGAGCGGCGCCACTGGTGCTTCCACATTATGGTGAGCGGACGCTACAACGAATGGCGAGAGACTCAGACGATCATTCCCATGGACCGTCTCGATCAGGACAAGCCGCAAACTCCGGCGCCACCGCAGACCGAAGTCGCGCTCGGCGGCGGAACGAAATAACTCCTTCCTCCAGCATCCTTCGCTAGCCTGCCTTGCCGCGGTTCCTTTACGATTCCACTCATGATCGTTCTTATGGCGGGACTGCCCGGTTCGGGTAAATCCACCCTGGCGCGCGAATTGGCTTGGCGAACCTCAGGTCGAGTCTTGAGCAAAGACGATTTCCGGCATGCGCTCTTCGCTCCTGAAGAAATCGAATATTCCACTCGCCAGGACGATTTTTGCCTGGAGTTGATGCTGCAGACCGCGGGATATCTTCTGACAAGAGATCCAGCGAGGATTATCTTTCTCGATGGCCGTCCGTTTTCACGCCGCTACCAGATCGCGAATGTGGTTGCTGCAACGACTGCTCTGCACCAGCCCTGGCATATTCTCGAATGCGTCTGCTCCGACGAATCCGTTCGCCGGCGCATGGAGGCAGACGCGAGTCGAGGCGAACATCCTGCCGGAAATCGCGACTATGCGCTCTATTCCGAAGTAAGGGCGCGGTTCGAGCACATTCTCCATCCCAAAACCGTGATCGATACAGATCTGCCACTGGACGCCTGCATTCAAGTTGGAATGGCTGCTCTATCCAATACAGATTAGGATTTTCCTTCGTGTACCCTCGTGGCCTTCGTGGTTGACTCTTTTGTCAGCCTTCGATCGAGCCTATACAATCAAAATCCTGCTCCCCATGACAACAATGACAAAGCTATTCTTCACGATCATTCTGATCTGCTCATTCGCCACAGCCCAAAATGCTCAAAAGCCCTCTGAGCCGATCGTCAGCCCACGTGCTCAAGAGATTCACGACTCGGCCCTCGTCATCGACACGCACGCCGACACACCTCAGCGCTTTCTCGACGAAAGCTTCGACATTGGCTCAACCGATCCTAACGACATCGGCCACATCAGCCTTGATAAGACACGGCGTGGAAACCTGGGCGCGGAGTTTTTCTCCATATGGGTTGAACCGGAAACGAATCAGGGCCACTTCGCCCGCCACACGTTTGACCTGATCGATTCCGTGTACGAACAAGCCGCCCGCCATCCGGATCGCATGATGATGGCCTTTTCAACCGCCGATATCGAGCGCGCCCACCGCGAGCACAAACTCGCAGCCTTGATGGGCATCGAAGGCGGCCACTCGATCGAGGCCGACATCCATCTCCTGCGTGACTATTACCGCCTCGGCGTGCGCTACATGACGCTTTCCTGGTCGAACACGAACGAGTGGGCTGACTCTTCCGGCGACATCAACGATCCCAAGGTTCAGCATCACAACGGGCTCACTGACTTTGGCAAGCAAGTCGTACTGGAGATGGATCGCCTGGGTATGATGGTCGACATCTCGCACGTCGCCGACAAAACATTCTGGGACGCGATTGCCACAACCAAGGCTCCAGTGATTGCCTCGCACTCTTCGGCGCGCGCTCTGGTGAATGCTCCACGCAACATGACCGACGACATGCTGAAGGCGGTTGCCAAGAACGGCGGCGTGGTGCAGGTGAACTTCTTCAACGGCTTCATCGACGAGAACTTCCGCAAGGCTGAGGAAGCCCAGCGTCCCGACCAGGAAGCTGCCCGGCAAAAATACATGGCGCAGATGAAGAGCGAAGGCAAAGAGGTCAACTACATCGAACTGGATCGCATCGAGCGCGAGTGGATCGCGAAGATTCCGCGTCCCCCGTTGAAGTCGCTGATCGACCATATCGATCACATCGCCAAGGTGGCGGGAGTGGACCACGTTGGGCTGGGCTCTGACTTTGACGGCGTCAGCGGGGCAACGCCGCAGGGCATCGACTCAGCCGCCGACCTGCCCAAGATCACCGAGGCGCTGCTTGATCGAGGCTATAGCGCGGAGGACATTCACAAGATTCTCGGCGGCAATCTGATGCGCGTTTTTCGTGAGGTCGAACACGTGAGCCATGAGATGCAAGCCGCGAGTTCGCGATGACGGCCGCCTTGGTCCAGAGTGGCGTTGACCGACAAGAAATAGCCCGGTCACGGGTGCGGACGCGCCCGACGTCACTGTAGGTCTCATTACTCCGCAGACGGAGGTGGCAAGCGCCCTGTGCCATGTGACCCATCTGGATCGCCAGATCTCACTCCGAAAGCTAGGCGGCAAAACATTCCCGTTGCAGAGGCTGAGGGCTTGCGCTAGCCTTATCTTGCTCTGGCGATTTTCCCTACCTCTTTTCCGTCTCCACCATAAAAGTGCGGTTCTGCTGCAATGTCTGTGCAACCTAGCGCGGTCGGCTGTAAGCCCACACTACATATAGTGTTATATTGCTTGACCCCGCCTCAATTTCACCGTTACAGTAGCTTAACTTTGTGCTCGCTCTATCCAGCCTGGGATGAGAACGGCGACCGTGCGAACTGTGCATGCAACAAATCGGGCGTAGGAGGAATCCGTCTGGTAAACAGCTGCGCCTTGTACGAAAATTCCCACTTCTGGCAAAACCGGCCAGAAATGTGGCACCAGATTCTTTGGCAACTGACTGCTGGCCACTGGAGTTGATGCTTTGCTCAAACTGAAGAGGCTTCAGATTCTCGGGTTCAAGTCGTTCTGTGACCGCACGGAACTCAAGTTCCATGGCGACGGGATTGCGGCCATCATCGGCCCGAACGGCTGCGGCAAGTCGAATATCTCCGACGCCATCTCGTGGGTACTCGGCGAGCAGTCGGCCAAGACGCTGCGCGGATCGCGCATGGAAGACGTGATCTTCGCCGGAACGCGCGACCGAAAGCCGACCGGCATGGCTGAAGTTTCGCTGACGCTCATCGATCCGGAAGCCTACGGCGGCGCGGACGCGAACGCCGCCACCGAAGTCGATATTCAGGATGAGATGCCCGAGTCGGCCGGAGCGCACGTGACCGACGACTGGGACGAAGCCGCGATTCGCTCGCGTGCTGCCTCCGACACCGAGCAGGCCGTCGAAGACGCGCAACCCGGTAAGACGGAGGAAGTCGAAGTCCCGCGATCCAAGATCAACACTATCGCGCTCGCCTTCCCCGACGATGAGCCGATCTTCGCGCTGCCCGCGCATAACGTAACCGCGCCACCTGCGAACGCAGCGATGGGTACCGTGGCTCCGCACGTCGTTTTGAAAATTCGCCGTCGCAAGTTCAACCAGCAACAGTTCCACCGCGGAGAGATCGTCGTCACGCGCCGCCTGTTTCGCTCGGGCGATAGTGAATACCTGCTCAATGGCAAGCTTTGCCGCCTCCGCGACATTCAGGAACTTTTTATGGGGACGGGACTCGGTCCGGAGTCGTACGCGCTGATTGAGCAGGGACGGATCGGCCAGATACTCAGCAGCCGTCCGACGGATCGCCGCGCCATCCTTGAAGAAGCTGCGGGCATCACCAAGTTCAAGACGAAGAAGCGCCTCGCCGAAGCACGCCTCGAAGACGCCAAGCTGAACCTGGCCCGCGTGAACGACATCTTCGAGGAAGTCACGCGGCAGATGAATTCCCTGAAGCGCCAGGCTTCCAAGGCAGAACGCTACGCCCGCCTGCGCGACGAAATGCGCGCCAAGCTGCGTGTGGTGCTGGCCAGCAAGTTCGCGGCGGTCGAGCGTGAGAGCGCCGAAATCGATGCCCAGCTAAACGCCCTGGCCGACGAGATGCGGCATCGGTCGGAGGAAGTGCAGCAACTCGAAGCCGAGCACGCCGAGCGCACGCAGCGCGGCTATTCGATCGAAGCCGAACTGCGCGAGAACCGCGACCGCATCAGCCAGATCGCGCTCGAGATTGACCGCGCCCAGGCTCGCCGCCGCCACAATGAAGAACGCTGCGCCGAATTACTGATACGCTCTGCGTCGGCCGAAGCCGAGTTGGCGCAAGCTCGCCACCGCCTGACCGCGCTTGAATCCGAGCGCGAGGCCAACCGCCAGATTCTCGAATCCGCCGCCGCCGACCTTGCTGCCGCACAGAGCGACCTCGCACTGTGCCAGCAGGACGCTGCCGCAGCCTCCGCCAGTCTCGCCGAAATCGAGCGCCAGCAGGAAGAGTCGCGTGTCTCCATTTTTGATACCGTTTCCTCTGCTTCCCGCCTACGCAATCAACTCGCGCAAGCCGAAGAGCGTCTCGCTGGATGCGAACGCGAGGCCCGCCGTCTCGAATCCGAAATCGCCACCGCAAATACGCAAGTTGAAGCCTTCGGCGGACAGCGCGGCCAGTTCACGCTGGAGTTCGAGTCTATTACGCAACGCGCAGGCGGCATCAGCGAAGAAATCACCCGCGTCCGCGGCTTGATCGAATCGAAGAAGCTGCAGGAAAGCCAGGCCAAGACGAATCTCGATGTCCTGCGCGCCGAGTACGCAACTGCGCTGGGCAAGAGGGGCTCGCTCGAAGCCGTCATTGCCGAGCACGGGTACTCCACCGAATCTGTCCGGCGACTTTTTCAGTCTGGCGTAATGCAGAGTGGCCTCGCACCTGTCGGCGTACTCGCTGATTTTCTCGAAGTCGAGCCGCGCTACGAGCGCGTCGTCGAAGATTTCCTGCGCGACGAACTCAACTACATCGTTGTGAAATCCTGGGATGCGGCCGACGAAGGCCTGCGTATGTTGCGCACCGACGTCGACGGGCGCGCCACCTTCCTGGTTCATCCTGAGGATTCCCAGGCCAAGTTCTCGTTCGTGCTCGATGAAGCGGCCCACTCGGCGCCGCCGGCCGCACAGATCGTTCCCCTGAAGCACTCCATTCGCGTGTTGAACGGCTTTGGACGTTCGTTGGAAGTCATTCTGCCCAAGCTGCGCGACGGCTATATCGTTCCGGAAGCAGACGTCGCTCGTAATCTTGCACTCGAGAATCCCGACGCCTTCTTCCTCTCGAAGGCCGGAGAGTGCTTCCACAACGTCACGGTCACTGGGGGCAAACAGCGTGCCGAGGGCCCGCTCTCGATGAAGCGTGAACTACGCGACGTTATGCGCCTGGTTGATGATCTGGAGCGCGCCCTGCGTGAGGAGGAAACCCGGGTTCTAACCCTTGGCCGCGAAATTACAGAGCTCACTTCCCTGCTCGAGCGTCTAGATGGTGAAAAGCGGGAGACCGAGCATCAGGCGATGACGTCACGCCACATGCTGCAGCAACTCGAGTCGGAAGTGACGCGCGTGAGTGAGCGGCTGAATGTGGCGCAACTGGAAATGAGCCGTCTGGCAGCCGAGCGCGCCGAGCAGGAAGGCATTCTGTGCGCCCGACAGTCTGAGATCGAAGTGCTGGAGCTGCGGCAAGTCGAACTCGAACAGATCCTTGCGGCTGGCCAGGAATCGCTGACCGCTCTGAGGCTTCGCCGCGAGGCATCGGCGCAGACCACTTCGCAACACGCTGCGCGCGTCGCCACACTCGAAGAACGGCATCGTTCCGCTGCCGGCGTTTTGCAGCGGATCGAATCCTTGTTCACCGATATGGAGCAGCGGGTGCAGGCACTCGCCTCGCAGATCGAAGGCGCGGCCGCCGAAAAGCTGCAGCGCGAAGCGGAGAATGCGCAACTGGCGCAACAGGCCACCGATCTCGAGTCCGAACGCAACGCTGCCCAGACGCGCGAGGGCCTGCTGCAGTTCGAGACCGAGCAACTCCGCGCTCGCCTTGGAGAGATCGACGATCTGCTGCACAACAGCCGCCAATTGCTCGACCAGGCGCGCGATCGCCGCGGCGAATTGTCGGCCACTGCAGCGAAATTGCAGTCCGACGCCCAATACATGTCGGAGACCTGCCTCAACGAACTTGGCGTCGAGCACGCCGCGTTAATGGCAGACAGCACGCTTCCGATCGTGTCAGACGACGAACTCGCGAACGAAGATCAACTCTACCGTGACATGCGCTTGAAGCTCGAAGCCATGGGCCCCGTCAACATGATGGCGCTGGAAGAATACAAAGAGACGGCCGAGCGCCATGGATTCCTCGACACCCAGCGTAAGGACCTGATCTCCTCGATCGAGAACACGATTGCCACCATCAAAGAGATCGATCAGATTTCCCGGCAGAAGTTCGAAGAAGCTTTTGCGAAGAT
The DNA here is from genome assembly GCA_963836945.1 of uncultured Acidobacteriota bacterium. GTDB lineage: Bacteria > Acidobacteriota > Terriglobia > Terriglobales > Acidobacteriaceae > Sulfotelmatobacter. Next base: position 851,327 of record CAWILL010000003.1, on the reverse strand, counting down.
CAACGAAAACTTCCAGGCCACGTTCAAGAAGCTCTTTGGCGGCGGCCACGCCTTCATGAAATTGACCGACGAACTAAACAGCGCCGAGAGCGGTATCGACGTCGTGGCCTCGCCTCCTGGCAAGCGCCTGCAGAGCGTTCTCCTGCTCTCCGGGGGCGAGAAAGCTCTGACCGCACTCGCGCTGCTGGTCGGAATCTTCCAGTACGCGCCCAGCCCCTTCTGCATCTTAGACGAAGTCGATGCGCCGCTCGACGAAGCCAACGTCGGACGTTTCACCGAACTGGTCCGAGAGATGAGCGTGCAGACCCAGTTCGTGCTCATCACGCACAGCAAGAAGACGATGAGCATCGCGCCTGTATTGTATGGCGTCACCATGCAGGAACCGGGGGTATCAAAGCTGGTTTCTGTGAGGTTCGGAGCGCAAGGCTAGCGGCCCATCCGGGCGAATACAGGTACTTTAGGGGGGGCACACCAAGGCAGATCTCAAGGCTAGGGAGAGCTTGTGCTTACTAGGATTGTGGATCTGAGGGGGGTGACGTCAACCGTGAAAACTTGTGGCGGGCCTTCCAATACACGCCGGCAGCCCCGGAGGCCATAAGCAACCAGGTTCCCGGCTCAGGAACTTCTCCTCCCCCGCCGCCGCCGTTACCGCACGGATCACCCTTATTCTTTTTCTTATCGCCACTCACCGATGAGGTTCCGATTCCAGTGGAGTCTTTGGGCTTCTTCTTCGTTCCAACGCCACAGACCCCGCCCGGTAAAAGAGCTGGCAAAATCGGCGTGAAGCCTTCGTTGGAGATCGGGTCGTAAGAACTCAGCGGCACTGCAGGTCCCAATCCCGGAACAGGATTGCGATTCATCAACGCCGATTGAAACGGCACTGGTGGAGCGGTCATCGCTGTCCCCTGGTCGGGGTGAACCGGCTCATCAAACTTTGCCGCAGGTGGCTCCGATTCCGAAGTCGCCTGCTGCGGAACTTCCTCGACCCGGTTAGCGCAACGCGTGCGCGCCGTCATCTTGCCATCTGTGATGACGCTCTCGCCCTTCTTAAGGCTCACCCGGTGCCGCGTCCAGTAAACTCGGTTGCCAATACGGTAGGAAACGTACGCCGTCCGCGCCAGGACCAATTTCACCACTCGCGCATGATCGTAGTCGAAGCCCGCATAATGCGCCGCGACGACGGGATCGTGCTCGGCCGCCCATTTCAATTCCCGGACATCTCGAACACCGCCAGCAACGACTGAGTATCGATACACCGGGCGCCCATCCATCTCGCGCAGCATTTCCTTCTGCGAGGCGACAAAAAGATTACGGCTGGCTTCCGCCGTTTTCCGGTCTGGCTCCGCATTCCCTGCTGTATGAAACAGCGATGGGCTTAGAAACTGCAAGGCTACGGAGGAAAGCGCGAAGGTGAACGCGGCGCACAGGAAAATCAGCAGCGCGCGGCGCATCCGGCGATTACGGCGATGGCGACGGCTCCGGCGCTTCCGGATTACCGTACGCGTCACCCCGTCCTGGGGTTCATTCGACAACTTCTACCTACCTTTGCGGCCCGATTCTGGGCATCGGCCGAGACACACACCCGGATGCTTGCGAAGCAGTTCGAGTGCCATTACTGACAAGCCCAAATTCCGCTAAATCATAGAACTTACAGTACTTTTCTGCCAAGCATGCTATCAGAGAGTGCACACCTTTGCACAAAATAAGATGGCCCGCATCTCGAAAGTCCCCTCTCCCAGGTTTGGCATCCCCCACTCTGGCGAAATCACTCTATCGCAATCCGGATGGCGAAAGTAACGCCACTACCGGGCCATTCCCCATGCCTCCCTGTCGTTGGTACTATGCCGTTGATTACGGGAGTCAGTTCCGTAAGAGAATACCCGCCGTCACTTTACGGCAGCTGGCAACGAAGTCAGGCCGATCCCCCGAAGAAAGCCTTCAGCAAGTCCCCCATTAGCAACTCAGTAAACATTCGAGTACCTGAAATAGACAAACTCATGAAGCGTATTTTTCTCGCCCTATTTATCACGCTGTTCGCCCTGGTCCTCGGCAACTCCGCGTTCGCCAACTCTGTCAGCTTGACGTTAGAGTCTGTCCATCAGGACCACTACTATTTCTCCATCAACGGAAGCAGCAACTTCTCGACGATGATGTGCGACAGCTATGACAACCATATCTACTTTGGCGAAACCTGGACCGCCACCAAGTCGCCTTTCCTGGCGGGAATTGCCAACGGCTTGTTTGGACCGACGAAAGCGCTCGACTACAAGGCGGCTGGCCTGATCTACAAGAGCATGATCACTGGCTCACTCACGACCTTACAGGCACAATGGGCGATCTGGGGGCTCTTTTCCACAAACGCTCAGCATAGCAGCGGGTTCGTGACCTTTGGCGGGGCCGCGACGGATGCCACCTATCTCACTCTGGCGCAGACCGCCTCCACCAGCGCCTATTCTGGCCTGGTGCTCTACACTCCGCTCAACGCCAAACCCGGCTGCGGCCCGCAGGAGTTTATCGGCTATAGCCCCGTTCCTGAGCCCGGCAGCCTGACACTGCTCGGCACCGGTTTGATTGGGTTGGCTGGCGTCGTGCGCCGCAAGTTCGTGAAAGTGTAGATTTCCCGTTTTCTCGTACGTTTCCTCTCACCCTTGGCCGCACAGCTTCCAACTGTGCGGCTTTTTCGACTCTCACTCCATAGCGTATTCGATCCTGATTCCCCGCTTCTCGACTTCAAACAGGAACAGATCTGCCGGAACGTCCAACTCCTGCAGCATCCCGCCCCGCTTGCTGATGGCGCCCGAAGCCAGCATCTGCACCACGATCGATGCCGGAAGGGCCGTCGTCCTCATCATCGCGCTCATGTCCGTTTTAGGATCGTAGTGGTCCACCATGGTGAATGAGGCGACTCGCCCCTTGAGCCGTCCGCCCAGCAACCCACGGACGCCCGCTCGATTCACGGACTCATGCGCTTCCAGGCGCATAATGCACACGTCCGGCCCCTTGGAGGCAAATTTCCCCTCGAAGATCTTCGACATCATCGCGCGCGGAGAAATCTCGGCCTTGCCGAACTTCATCTTCTCGCTCGAAAACAATCCCAGCTCCTTCAGCTCGCAAAGCAAGTCATAATGCCCGGGATAGCGCAGCGTTTTTTCGAAGCACTCCCCGACCCGGCCTTCGAATGTTTCCGGCAAGGTGGACGTCCCGCCTGAAGTGTGAAACGCCACCAGCGGCGAGAAACCGGCAATATGAAAATCCTCCGGCTCGGTCAAAGGATCGATCGTCGTCAACTTCCCTTTCCGCAGGATGCGGGCTAGCTCCACGTACTCATTGATCAGACCCTCCACCGAAAACACAAGCTGGTAGTGAAATGGCGGCGTAGGCTGCTCGGGCAAGCCGCCGACATAGAGCCGCAAAGCATCTGCGCGCCCTCCCAGCCGCCGCACCAGCTCTCCGCCCAGGATCGACGCCATCCCCGGCGAGAGCCCGCAATCCGGCGCCAGCGCGACACCGCGCTTCTCCGCTTTCTTCGATAACGCCAATTCCTGCCGCACCACGGTGTTGTTGCCGCCTAAGTCTGCGAAGTGACATCGTGCTTCCACCGCCGCGCGCGCCAAACCAAGATTCAAGAAGTAAGGAACCGCCGATAGCGCAGCGCTATGCCCTTGCATTAACTTGGCTGCCGCCTTCTCATCGCTGGCGTCGAGAGCAACCGCTCGAACCTTCCGGTCGCCAGTAATCCGGTTGACCCGTGTTGCCACTTCTCGCGCACGCTTGGCATCGCTATCGGCCAGCGTCACAGAACTTACTTGCGGGGTGCGCGCCATGTCAAAGGCGGCAGCCGAACCCATCATGCCGGAACCAATGACCAACAGCTTCATAAGCCCTCCATTTCATAAGCCCCCCATTTCATAAGCCCTCCATAAGAATTGCGTTGCAGGCGAAAGAACGGGAATCCGGTCTGACACGACCGCACAACGTCCATTCGCGAGCCTGCTGTGGAAAATTCGAAACAATAACGAAATTCAGGTCAGCGAAAAGAGGAAGGAACTAGAGTCCGGCGGGAGCGATGCGCTCGCAGATATACCGGCGAAGATCGAGCTTCAGCGGATTCACAAACGATCATATCACCCGTCAGTGTGGTTCTCCGCAGGTATGTTCCCGAAAAGACAATCAGTGGAAAAGGGTATGAGTGTCGGCCGCGAAATTTAATCGCGATGCTTCCAACATTTCACAACGAACCGCACTCCAAGCTTTATGTCGTCGATCGATGTTGTCGGACCCCGAACCTCCACACGTGACGCGCACCGATCGGAGCCAAGGGTAAAACTCCGCAAAACGCTCCTCATCGTCGCTCTCGTCGCGGCCGCCGTGCTCTGCGTGGCTGCTGTGCTCTGTGCGAAGTACTGGCCATTCTCAGAGAAAGCGGTGCAGGAGGACCTAACCGAGGCCGCCGACAGCAGTGTCACCATCCGTAGTTATCATCCGACTTACTTCCCTTCTCCCGGATGCATCCTCGAGGGCATTGAGTTTCACCACGGGGCAAATGAATTCCGCCTCATCACCATCGACAAGCTCATCATCGAAGGCAGCTTTTCTGGAATTCTCACGCACCATGTACCGCGGATCACTGCTGCAGGCGCGCGCATTTTCATTCCGCCGTTCGGAGCCAACACACAATTCCACTCGCAACACTCTGCTCTGGTCGTCGACGAACTCGTAGCAAATGGCGCCAAGGTGGAGTTCGCATCCGACGATCCGCAACAACATCCGCTCGTCTTCGATGTTCACGAAGCTCTGTTGCGCAGCGTGCGATGGGGCAGCCCGATCCGCTACCGGCTAAAGTTTCAGAATCCCAATCCCCCCGGAGAAATCTTAACCGAAGGCGACTTCGGGCCCTGGGCCGATGGCCATCCGCAAGACACACGCATGTCGGGCACTTACACATTCGAACGCGCTGACCTTGGCGTCTATGGCGGGATCGCGGGCATCCTAAGCTCGACCGGGAAGTTCGATGGCGCGTTTCGGCACATCAATGTTTCGGGCACGACCGATACGCCGGACTTTGTCGTCACATCTGGCGGCCACCAGCACAATCTAACGACGCGGTTCGACGCCTATGTCGACGCCACACACGGCGACACGTTCCTGAACCGGGTCGAAGCTCGCATCGGCCGCACCACGATCATCGCCCAAGGCAGTATCGAGGGCTCTCCAGGAAGAAAAGGTAAACTTGCCGATTTTCGTTTTACGTCACGCCACGGACGGATTGAAGACGTTCTCAGTCTCTTTGTCACCGCCAACCGCTCCCCCATGTCCGGGGACCTGTCTCTCATCGCACGCGCGCAAGTCGGCCACGGTGATCAGCCATTTCTCGAGCGCGTGAAGCTCGATGGAAAATTTGGCATCGACGAAGGCGCCTTCAAACCGGAGACCCAGAAGGATGTAAACGCACTGAGCGCGGGAGCGCGCGGCGAAAACAAAGACGATCACGAGACTGTTCTCACCGATCTTAAAGGAACGGTGGATCTTTCAGGTGGTGTTGCGAACTTTCACGATATCGAGTTCGGAGTGCCTGGCGCCACCGCTCATCTTCACGACACCTACAACATCGTGAACCACAGAATTAATCTTCACGGCGAGATGAAGGTCGACACAAAAATCTCCAAGACATCCAGCGGTGCGAAAGCCTTGCTGCTTAAAATTATGGATCCACTCTTCCGAAAGAAGAAGAAAGGAGAGATCGTACCTGTACACATCCTGGGAACCTACGAGAAGCCGCAGTTTGGTCTGGACCTTGCGAATAACAGTGAAAAGAAGAAGTAAGAGATGAGGACATTCACGCAAACATCTGTGGGAATTCCGGCATCCCAAGCCCTGTGACTCATCGATCAACGCTCAAACAAGCACACGTCGGTCAACCCCTAAGCTTCCTCGGCGCGATCGTTGGGCTTGCCGTTCTCCAACTTGCTTGCGGCAGCCACGGACTCGGCCCGCAAATGCCAATCCCCTCGAGCCAGCCCACATTCAGCCACGTGGTTGTGATTGTGGAAGAGAATCACAGCTACTCGGATGTAATCGGCAGCTCCGCAATGCCCTACCTGAATAGTCTCGCCTCGCAATACGGGCTCGCGACTCAGTACTTCGCCAACGGCCATCCTTCTATGCCCAACTACCTCATGCTCACTACGGGACAGATGGAAACGTTCGATGATAACTTCTCCGGCACCATTAGCGACGACAACGTCGTGCGCGAACTCGTCAATGCGGGAAAATCCTGGAAGGCGTACGAAGAATCCATCCCGTCGGCCGGATACCTGGGCGGAGATGTCGCGTCCTATGTTCGTCGTCACAATCCCTTTTCTTATCTCTCGGACGTGCAGAATGACCCGTCGCAAGCTGCAAACATCGTTCCCTTCTCCCAGTTCGCGAGCGACCTCTCCAGCAACACGCTGCCCCAGTTCTCCTTTATCTCGCCCGACATGAATGACGACGCGCACAACGGAACCCTGGCCGCCGCAGATTCCTGGCTGCAATCCAACCTAGCCCCTCTGCTAGCTAGTTCCACATTTCAGAACAGCGGCCTGCTGATCATCACATTCGATGAGAGCGAGGTCACCGACCTCGATCACGGCGGCGGTCACGTCGCCACCGTCGTCATCAGTTCCAAGTCGAAGATGAAATATCAGTCCCAGACGGAGTACCAACACCAGAGCACCTTGCGCCTCGTGCTCGCCGCGTCCGGCGTCGACAGATTTCCCGGACTCGCCGGAACCGCCCCAGACATGACGGAGTTCTTTGCCGGACAATAGCTCGTTGCAAGTAAGGACTTTCAGTTTAGGTGAGGTGCGTCGGCCGTGGCACACTGCTGTTCGTGGCTGAATAAGCGTTCGAAAGAAGAATCAGGAATTCGCTGGACATCGAAGCCCCAGTCTCCATGAAGAAACCGACGATACGCGTTACAAGATGGCTCTCTGATATTCCCGTCGAAGCATGCTGTTCGGCCTGCCCGGCGATATCCTTCCGCGCCCAGGGCTCGAGCCACCGGCCAAATCGCGAGGAGTACCAGAAATCTTTGCAAGCGCAGTTCGATGCACACTGCCAGACCGCACACTCGCAATCCAATTCCGCCTAAGAGTTGACGAATTCCGCGCTTGCATAACCTCCAGGAAAAGTAGATTGCCTCGAACTGCGAGCTTGTGGGACAGCCCCTCTAGCCACTGTGACCCTGGTCATTAAAGCGCATTTTTGGGCCCCGAATGATCCCCCTGTATGCACTCGGAGCGCGGGAAAACGGTGCTTCGTAAGGGGATCGATATGCCTAATTTTTGTACACGTCGATGTTTTTGTACGCATCTTTGATTCACAGCAAAGAACTCAGGCAACGCAAAGAACTAAACTTTCACTCCTAGTTCGTACGGAGAGCGATCGGGAGTATGGGCCATGCCCAATAACCTCTCGCAGGCGGCAGCAATTTGTCGGCGAAGCACCCGGCAACCACTCTGGACTGTGAATTGCACCAAGCGCATTCATACCTAATTCCGTTTCATGCTTGATGTCGTGCATAAAACAAGGGGCGGTCATGCTCGGGTCCAGGGGCGTACTCAGATTATTCGCCGTTTTGACGTTCGCATTTTGTGCAAACGCAGGAAGTGCATTTGCGCAAGCTCCCTCAGGAACGCATAGTCCACACGGCAACCTGAGCATTCCTTGCCAGAACTGCCACACATCGACCGCGTGGAAACCAATCCGCGGCGCTCCAGAATTCGATCACAACCAGACCAAATACCCTCTGCGCGGCATGCATCAGTCCGTGAGTTGCACTGAATGTCACGTCAGGCCGGTTTTCACCAATGTTGGACAGCGTTGCCAGGATTGTCACGCCGACATTCACAAACGACAACTGGGAGCGAACTGCGAGCAATGCCACACGGTCCGTGGTTGGCAAGTCTCTATTCGGCAGGTTCAGGAGCATAACAACCGCTTCCCGCTGACTGGAGCGCACGCTACGGTGGACTGCGATGCCTGCCACAAGGGAGGGGCCACCAGCAAGTTTCAGACGATGGCTACGCAGTGCTATTCCTGCCATTCTGCAGACTTCAAAACAGCCACAACTCCAAACCACGTGGCCGCTGGTTTTTCCACCACCTGCGAGAGTTGCCACAGCACCGACAATTGGTTAAACGCGAAATTCGACCACGCGTCTGTGGGATTTCCGCTGAACGGAGGGCACGCGGTTCCGCCGCGCCTGTGCGCCGACTGTCACATCAACAACAACTACAACCTGGCGAGCACCGCCTGCGTCGGCTGCCACCTCAAGGACTATCAGGGCGCCACAAATCCAAATCACGTCTCAGCACAATTCTCGCAATCCTGCGAACAATGCCACAACATCACGGCATGGTCGAATGCCTCATTCAACCACAATGCCACGCCCTTCCCTCTTACCGGCTTGCACACCGTGCCACCGCGGCAATGCACCGATTGCCATATAAACAACAACTACACCCTGACCACCGCGGCCTGCGTCAGTTGTCATTTGAAGGACTATCAGGGAACGACCAATCCGAACCACGTCACCTCGAGTTTCCCCCAGACGTGCGATCAGTGCCACAACACGACTTCATGGGCAAATGCGACCTTCAATCACAACAGTACCGGGTTCGCCCTGACCGGCCTGCACACTGTTCCACCGCGGCAGTGCATCGATTGCCATGTCAACAATAACTACACCTTGTCGAGCGCGGCTTGCGTAACGTGTCATCTGAAGGACTATCAAGGAACCACAAACCCTAATCACGTTACGGCCAGCTTCCCTCAGGCATGTGATCAGTGCCATAACACGTCCTCATGGGCCAATGCGATCTTCAATCACAGCAGCACCGGTTTCCCATTGTCGGGAAGCCACGCCGTTCCTCCGCGTCAATGCACGGACTGCCACGTCAACAATAGCTATTCGCTGAACAGCACGTTGTGCTACTCCTGCCATCAAAAGGATTACACCGGCACGAATAATCCTGCGCACTCGGCCGCCGGATTCCCTACTACCTGTGAACTCTGCCACGACACGGTCGTCTGGACCGACTCCACGTTCAATCACAACAACACTGCGTTCCCCCTTACCGGTTCGCACATGGTGCCTCCGCGTGTTTGCACGGACTGCCATGTCAACAGCAACTACACGACGCTGCCCCTGACATGCATCGGTTGCCATCAGACGGACTACAACAACACAACCAATCCGGGCCACGCGGCGCAGCCGCAGTTCTTTCCGACCACGTGCCAGAACTGCCACAACACCACGGCTTGGACAGGCGCGACCTTCAATCACACGCAGTACACCCAGTTCTCGATCAACCATGGCAACGCCAACGGCGTGTGCGCCACGTGCCACATTAATTCCAACAACTACGCGATATTCCAGTGCACGGGTTGCCACGGCGGCAACAACGCCGCTAACTTCCACCACGAGAACGTGAACGGGTATGTGTACAACAGCGTCAATTGCTACCAGTGCCACCAGAACGGCGGGGGCGGATAGGGCAGGTTTGTTCCGGGACCTGGAACCCAGTTGTTAGAAAGATTGGTGGAGCTAGTCGGGATCGAACCGACGACCTCATCGTTGCGAACGATGAGGGTCTCCATCGCAAGTAGTGCATTTGGGGCAGCTTAGGAGCACGCCTGTTCCGTTCCTGTTCCAATAAACCACAGTGCCGGCTGGAGTTCGCCTCGAACAAACTCAGCAGACACCCCCGGGGAGAGAACACCCCGACAGTAACGCCGCTCGATCCGCGCGCCGACGACGTCCGGATTTGCGTGGGGTGAGTACACTGAGTCACAGCCGCTCCAGGCGTTGAGCTCTCGGGATCCGCGGCGACTGAAAAGTTTTTTATCAACATTGCTCTTCGGGCCGGTCGATCCGACGGACCCGCGACCTCTACGAAAATTCAAATCACTCCGAGGCCGACTGCTGAAGCCGGATCCTCGCGACGGAGGATCTATGGCAACGATGACAACGCAACATCCGACAACGGAGCGACCGGCGAGGCCCAGGTTCGAGCTCACCGAACGCGAGCTCCAGCAGTACTCGCTCTCTCGCGCGATTCTGACGAGCGCTGAAAACCAGGAAGCGACGATGTCCCGCAACTGTCTGGAGCTCGAGATCTCGGAGTCGATGGCGCGATCGCACAGAGGGGAAAATCACGGAGGCCTCTTTGTCCCGTGGAACATTTCCGCCGGCGAGTTCGCGCGCAGGGGTCCGAAGGTCCAGACCCGCGCGGGACTGGACTCGAAGACGTCGACGACCGGAACCGAGCTCAAGTTCACCAAACCCGGCGACTTCCTCGAGTACCTCTACAACCGCATGCGCGTGAAGGAACTCGGCGCGACGGTTGTCTCGGGACTCCGCGACAACGTCGCTTTCCCGAAACAGGCCGGCAAAGCGACAGGCGCTTGGATGGCTGAAAACCCCGGCTCCGACGTGAGCGATTCGAACATCACGCTCGGACAGGTCCCGAGCTCGCCGAAGACTTATCAGTCCTCGACGAGTTACTCGCGGCAATTACTCGCCCAGGCCGTGATCGACGTCGACACTCTCGTCCGACAGGACCTCGCGCGCGACATGGCGCTCGCGGCCGACCTCGCCGCGATCGCCGGCGCGACCGGCGGGAACAATCCCGTCGGAATCATGCACACGACGGGCGTTCAGGCGTTCGTCCTCGAAGGCGACACCGGCAACGGCGCGAACGTCGACTATGAGGACATCGTCCACATGATCGAGGCCCTCGAGGATGTGAACGCGGATCAACTCGGCGATCCCGGCTGGCTCACGACTCCGGGAATTAAAGCGGATCTGAAGCTCCTGGCGCGACTCGCCAACACGATCGCTCTCCCCGTCTGGGCGGATGACGACACCGTTTCCGGATTCATGGCGCGATCCTCGAATCAGGTCCCGAAGGACGGCGTCCGCGGATCCACTTCGAACAATCACGCTCTGATCCTCGGAGTCTTCGCGACGATGGTGATCGGGATCTGGGGAGACGGCTTTGAATTAGTCGTCGACCCGTTCACGCTGAAAAAACAGGGCATGATCGAGCTCACCACTTTCACACTCACCGACGTCGTCCTGAAATATCCGCAAGCGTTCGTCGTCGCGCAGTGTCAGAAGTAAGCACCGCGCTTCGCTGTACTCGCGGCCGCGGGAACAACCGGATCCCGCGGCCGTTCTCTTCTCAAGCGCGCACGACCGACGGGACTAGATGAGGTTTTCCTGTGGGCTATCGAGTGTTCTCGATGCTCTCCATTTGGCCCAACCTCGAGGGTAATTCAGTCCTCGACAATCGACCGGTGACAAACGGTCGGATGTGGAATTAGTCGAAAGAAGTCGAAATTTGAGCGCAAAGGCCTCTTAACAGCGCTTGACGGGATCGGGCGTAGAATCCACGGATGCGACTTGGATTGCTTTGCACGGTAATCTGGACCTTCACCCTAGCGTCGGCCGATGCTCAGGATCATCCTCCAATCGGAAAGCTGATTGATGTTGGCGGCTACCGAGTTCATCTCTATTGCATCGGCAGCGGAAGCCCTGCGGTAGTGATTGTTGGTGCTGGTTATTCATTTGATTGGGCCTTGGTCCAGCCAGACATTTCTAAATTCACTCAGGTTTGTGCTTATGACCATTCCGGCATCGCTTAGAGCGATCCCGGTCCAACTGATTCGTGCTCACTCAGAGTTAGCGAGGTACATTCGGCGCTAAAAAATGCAAAGATTTCGAGTCCATTCGTGCTCGTTGGACACTCGCTTGGCGCACTGGTTGCAAGATTGTACGCGGCCAAATACCCCGACGAAGTTGCAGGGATGGTAATTGTTGATCATGCTTTCGTGGGAAGCCTTGTTCTGCCACCCGCCAACAGCTCGCGGAGTGCCGCTCCACCCATTCTTATTGGTCCTTCCAAAGGACCCAGCAATGTTCCAGCCGGAATCACTGACCCTAACCGAGACTTTAAGAAATTACCCGCCGTCGATTACCAACTCCATCAGTGGGCGAACTCGTTGCCCGGGTTCTCGAAGACTATGCAGAGAAATTTTCAAATGGTACCTGAGTGCTCCTCCGACGTGGAAGAAGCGTCGGGGAACAAGGCCATCCCGTTTTCCGACAAGCCTCTGATTGTCCTCAGGACGGCCACTTCCATACCGGGTTATGAGGATCTACAGAAATCGCTTCTTGCTCTTTCGACCAATAGCAAGGAAGTTCTAGCGGAGAACAGTGGTCACTTCATCATGGTTGACCGCCCCGACCTTGTGATTTCCGCGATTCGCGATGTCGAGGAAGCCTCACACCGTCACACGCAGCTGAATCACTGATTGACCGAAATTTCCTCGGAACTTTTGGTCTCTGCGAGGTGTCAGTTTGAGGTATGGGTGAAGATCGCACATACTCTCGCACTGTGGTCACTGTCGTGTTACTCGCTGGAGTTTTGCTGGGAGTTTTGGGAACCAACGTCTTCCGAGCGCACCATCCCAACCTTCCGTCCGCGGCGGCATACACCGCGCCGCAACCGCTGAGCACCGTTGGGGATTCGCTAGTCGTCGAAGCGTATGTCGATTCCAATGGGCGTATACAGCACTACCGGGTTCTGTCGGCAACGAAGAATCTGCTGCCTCAAACCAAGAACACGCTCATTTTCACAACATTTCGTCCTGCAACTTTCATGGGCAAGGCGACTAACGGCACCGCTACGCTCATCTTCTCCAACGCAAACGGCACCGTTGCATCCAGTTCGCAGGCTCAATAAATCGGTCCGCGCGTCTGTGGAGTGGGCGACACGGGTGTCAACTGGCGAAATATCCCTATTACGTTCATTAACCGGCTAATGTGCACTCAATAGGAAGAGGCGATTCGAGGTCGTGGCCGACTTTGAGGAGTAGCTTGTGTAGCCACTAAGCATTACGATTTCCCTTATCCCACTTTCTCCTGGCGATTGCAAGACAATCTTGGACCAGCCAGCTTGCACGAGTCCCAACTTTCTTACTGACCCGTTACTTCTGCAGCCAATTCCGGATCCAGCTGGGAGGATTAGGGTCCACGCTCTGCATCCCCTCAAGTTCTACGCGGATGTCGTTGTGCCCCGGCATTTGTATGACGACAAGTCGACAAATTATCCCCGAAACGCAGAACGAGGCTACTGCACACCCGAGGATTGGCCGGTTAATCACTCAAAACCTCTAAATGAGCGCTATGGCCTGCTTACGACAGTGGTGAAACTCGGGCGTATAATTTTTGTATCGCTGGCAGACTCGCCAACCGGGGAGACTCCAATGCATCGATTCTCACGTTTGCTCTTCGTGATTGTTATCACTACGCCGTCATGGGCTCAGTCAACATTCGATAGGTCGCAGACGATGGACCTAATGACCGTCACAAAGTACTGTGCGAATGTCGAGGACTATTCCGACTCACAAGTCCCGGGCATTTTCGCACAGGCTACTTCTGTCTATGGACAATCGACAAGCTGGGTGGAGTTCGATACCAGAGGAGCTTGGAGCCGAGCAGGAAGCCCGAAGCCGATGGCGTTAGTGTGGTACCGGCACGCCAAGATTGTTCGCGTCGCAATGTTTCCAACGGACGATGAGAGCCTACGAGTGTACGCTGACTACTGTTATCGTCAAGATGGCACGCTTGCTCTACTTCGGTCGATGCCAAGCATGCGACAGAAGTGTGAACCAAATGGCTATCAGTGTACTGTGGTACTGCGGGAGGTCCGGGTGTACCCACCTGAAGGCCCGGTCCTAAAGACCTACGGATTAGATGAACTCCTAAAAGATGGAAACGACATCACGGGTGTAATCATCGGAGACGCAACACCAGCCGAGCGCGTGCGTGAGACTTTCGTTCCGATGAAGTGGCCTGAATACCGACAGGTCACAGACTTGCCTTTCAGCGAGTTGCTATACGCAACCCTGAGATGACTCGCTGATTGGCGACAAATCCTGTGGCTGTTGAAAAAGTCTAGTTTCCTCCCAAACAGCCAAAATTTGGGGGATACAAATGTCCAGAAAATCAGAAAGATCGTTTCTAGGGCATCCTAGCGCAAAGTTTTTTCGGTCATTTTCCAGCGAAGGACTTTTTCAACAGCCACTCCCGATTACACTCATCGACACGTCAATTAGCGACGCCTGTTAACTATAGGTTGACCGCCGACCGTTCTGCCCAGCGCGACAATTTGGTAGAGTCTCACAGGATGAAGCAAATCTCTCTGCGGCTCGTGCTGCTTTCCTTGATCGGCTGCTGTCCACTTATGCTGCGAGAGACCCTGCAAGCTCAGGGTCCAGCGGAGTACACTTTTATCCCCATCAGAGCTTTCCCCCACGATACGTCGGCGTACACCCAAGGGTTGGCCTATCGGGATGGATTTCTATACGAGGGCACAGGTCTGAATAGCCGCTCTTCCCTTCGAAAAGTAAACCTCGAAACAGGAACTGTTGTTCAACGCGTTGACCTTGAGCCTGAGTTTTTCGGCGAAGGAATCACGATTCTCAGGGAAGCAAAAACAAGTTCGCTTCGACATTGAAATCGATGCGACGACGCTGAACATTTTCGTCGAGGACGTCGGGTTTGGAATGCCCGTGCGGTTGAGTCGACGCTCCACGGGCTTTCGCTGGTACGTCTCATTCGCATGGAGGTTCACGCACGCAACGAGAGGGGACTACAAGAATTGCATTCTGCTCCTCGAAGAGCCGGGGATTCACTTACACCACGACGGGCACCGCGACTTGCTGGAACTGTTTGAGAGGCTCGCGGCGGACAACAACACCGTGATCTACACGACGCACCTTTCGACGATGTTGGACCAGGGGTATCCAGAGCGAATCAGGATCGTTGAAGTGCGCGATCACCACGCACTTGTAATCAATGGCATGGTGAGCGGGCAAAAAAAGCCAATGATGGTGATCGAGGCCCGTCTTGGCCTCACGGGACAGATGAGCGGGCTTCTCGGCAATCGCCAGACCCTCATCGTCGAAGGTGGAGACGACGCACTGATTCTCCAGAAACTCTCAGGGGTGTTGAGGAAAGCAGGGCGCGAAGGACTGTCTGACCGCATCTATCCAATGCCCGCGGATGGGGCGGCGAAGACGCCGATGTACGCTGGCTTTCTAGTCGGCCAAGGTTGGGACGCGGCCGTCCTTTTGGATTCAGACGGGGCCGGCGAAAAGGCACGAAAAAAGATCAAGGAACTCTATCTCGATCAGCTTGGGCAAGGAGCGAAGTTTCGCATTTTCATGCTGGGCGCTGCCGCTGGAATCACCCAAAACGAAGCGGCTATTGAAGACTTGTTTCCTCGCGAGTTTTATCTCGACTGTGTGAACGCGGCGTACGGCATCGCTATTCGCGACGCCGACTTACCGCTGGACGGAAGCTCGATGATTTCGAAGCGCGTCGAACAGGTCCTCCAGCAGAAGCACGCTCGCGCCGAACTCGACAAGGGCCTCGTCATGAAAGAACTTCTAAAACGATTCGACGGATGGGACGATGTCGCAAAGCTCCCACCTGGATTGGCTGATCGGGCGGAGAAGCTGTTCGCCGCAATCAACGCGGGTTTCAAGTAGGAATGTATGACGGATGATCCCAATGAGCGAGAGTAGCGAGGAGAGGCGGCGGGCTCGAGTGTTCATCAGTTGCGGCCAGACCAAGGATTCTGGCGAGCTGGAGACTGCTCACCAGATCCGCGACAGGCTTAAAGAGCTAGGATTCGACCCGTATATAGCCGTGGACGAACAAACGCTCAGTGGTCTCAAAGAGAACATCTTTCGGCAGCTGCAGAACTCCGAGTATTTCGTGTTCGTTGACTTCAAACGCGAACAACTCGTACCTCACCGACGTGGCAAGAGTGGAAACGTGCAGCATCGGGGTTCCCTGTTTTCCCACCAAGAACTGGCCGTTGCTTCATTTTTGGATCTCGAGCTCTTGGCCTTCCAGGAGAAGGGAGTTAAACAGGACGACGGGATACTTCGATTCCTGCAAGCAAACGCGACTCCGTTTACGGACAGGAATACCCTGCCCAGTGTGATCGCCGACGCAATGCGAAAGCGGAACTGGAATCCGCACTCCAGAACTGAGCTTGTCCTCGAGCGCGACCCTGAGCAACACGCTGACCACCGTGTGCAGACCGACGTGGGCGTGGAGTTGCGTCGCTACTTCTACGTTGATGTCCGCAACCTTCATCACCGCAAGACTGCGACAAACTGTTACGTCTACCTCGAGAGGGCGATCAAGTTGGATCGTTCGCCAATCGAGATCCCGTTCAACACCGTCGAGCTCAAGTGGTCGGGTTATGTCCTGCCAAACGCCCACATCCTTCCGAAGAGCGCTCGGCCCTTCGATGCTTTCGCCATCTTGCACCGTCTGCCCGCCCAAGTCGCGCTCGTTTCATTCTCCGACTCAGTAGCGTTCGGGCGTCCTCCAATTCAGTCGGCGGGTGAGTATGAACTGCACTACTCCGTCGTGTCTGACAACTTTCCAATCGCGCGTGCTTCCTTCGTGCTCAGTTTGTCCGATACGCTCGATCGCACGAAGCTAAGTCGTCCCTGACCTCGACGGCTCCCGAGTCGGGTCCGTCATCAGCATGCCGAAGCTCGAGCGAGCCCCTTGGACGGAGGCCCACTTTTGCAGGATGGTGACACGGTCTCTCCCACTTGGCTGCGGGTCCTACCCCCCGCCCCCCCCCGCGCGAGGGTGACGGCGACCGCGAAAGCTCTTCAGATTTTCACTTTTGTTTTCAGGCTGGACTGGACCCCGGTTTTGCAGGTTTGTCCCACTTTCGCCCACACGGGTTTTCGATTTCGGAATTTTTCTGTGCCTGGACTCAGGCGACAAAGCAGCTCGGGATCGTGAGGAGAATCACCGCGGGCATGGCCCATCCTTCGTCCAGGGAGAACGATTTGCGAGCGAGTGGAGGGAACCGCGAGCGTCAATTTAGGCGAGGCTAGGATCGCCTCTAATGAGAAAGTGTGCCAAAAATAAACGGTGAGAAAAATCGCCGGCTCAGAGCTCTCCGCGGAGCCATGCGAGGGCGAGCTTCGCTTTGTCGCCGGCCGTTAGGCTCGCGAGGAGCTGATCGACTCGATCCGCGGCGAGCTGGGGAAGTCCCGCGGCCGCTCCGTTGCTTCCGTTTTTCGGCGCCGACGTGACCTGATCATCCCCGATCGCATGCCCGTTGGCTGGCTTTCCGACGCCGTTGCCCCTCTTCTCGACTCCGTTCGCCGGCGATGTGACGGCGATCGCGGGTCCGTCGTCGGAACTCGGCCGATCGCGCCAGCGAACGTGAGCGCGGCATAAACCGGAGACGTTCGCGCTCGAGAGTGCGACCTTGCAACCTGGACGCTTACATATTTTTGGCGCGTCGGATTCGATGTTTTCCATGGCTTTTCCCTCGTCTTCGGGCTCGTTTGCTGGTTTTGCAGACTCGGTCGCGGCCGGCGGCGTCCCTGATTTGTTTTTCTTCGATGCTTTCAGTCGCCGTTGTTCAACGGGACACGGCTCACCGTCCGTGCACCAGGCACACACGGGCTTGCCCTCGTCGGATTCGAGCGTGGCAGGGCATCCGGGACGACCGTGCTTCGCGATGCATTCGAAACATTCCAGCATCGGGAGAAGTGTAAGCCCGTCGTCGCGCGGGCTGTGAAAAAGCTGTGGAGCTGTGCGGGAAGGACCCGGCCCTCGCGCCTAAATTCTCGCCGGTGGTATAGTTGTCGCGATTTTGGCCGGCCGCGCGCTTGCGCTCTGCCGGTTCCAACATCCTCGGGAGACTTTCCTCTCGGACCCGCCGGTTCGGTTGGAAAGTTCGGGGCGGGTCTCGGTTCCCGCCTTTCCCGAGGAGCATCGCAAACCGGGATCACTCAACCGAGGTGATCATGCCTTCCGATAAGTCGAAACGCGATCCAGATCAGAAGCTCAATCCTGCTAGGCCGATCCTTTCCCCCAAGTTCGCCGTCGTCACGGACGGGATCGTCGACCAACTTCTCGACCAACTTCACCTCGGACAGAACGTCGCCGCAGAGCTGGACACCGAACTTGAACAAGAACCCGATCGCAAAAAAGCGGGGCATCCAATTCCGCAGCGATCGCTCGAGCTGCCGAAGCGCAGGGCGACCGACAAAAAAAGGCCGGCGCGGGTCGTGGAGATCGCGAGGTCCGCACCGACTCCGGAAAATCGCGAGGCGGATCCGAAGACTGGGATGGCGACATCAAACGGCCGTTGACCGTGGAAGAGATCGCGAAGGCCAGGAAAGACGAGGTCGTCCAGCTATACGACCTCTTGAAGCGTCTGGGGGATCTGCCGAACGTCAACAAGAGCGAAGAAGCACTGAGAGGCAAGTTCGAGGACGCGTTCAAACCGCTCTGGGATGCAATCGATCAATCGAAAACTCTGACGGCGACGGATCGAAAAAAAATCTTCCGACAACTCGCAGACGCGGGACAGCGTGAGCGCTATGAGTTCATCGCCAACATCCTCGGGAGCACCCCGGACACCGTGAGGAGCTGGCGATTCCCGCGCAAACCGAAGAAGAAAAAGCACGCCTAGTCCGGCCTCCTCTTACCCCAGTCATCTCCCGCCAAAACCTTGCTAGTCGCCCCTTTGCGACTGCCGTGCGACTGATTTGCGACTGTTTTGCGACCGTTTTTACCACTGCCGTGCGACTGATTTGCGACTGAAAGGATGGTGCGACTGAAATACGACTGAAATTACGCCGACTTTTTTCCGCGAGTTGAGCTAGCTTCCTTCGCGTGGAGAAAACAACATGAGCGGCCAAGCGAGGCACCCCGGATTGCTTTGGAAGTTGCGGCGGATCGCGGCGCATTACAGGCAGCAAGACGTGTCGACCCACTGCGGGATCAGCATGGCCCGCTACCGAGCGATCGAGCGCGGCGACTCAGATCCAAGTGATCTCGATCGCCGGCTGATCGAAAAATTCCTTCCGCCCCTCCCGCCTCTTCCGACGACCGACGCTCGACGTCCGGAGCAGCGGACGTCCGCGGAGGCCTCGCCCTAAAAGACGAGGGGCCAGCCGTTTTCGCGGCTGGCCTGGAGCAACGACGGCAAAAACGAGCAGGAGCGCACAGCAACCCAGCGGCGAGAGCTCAATCGCACCGAGGATCGAATGCAAGCTGAGAATATCATCCCAACCCGCGCGGCCTTCAACAAAAATCTGGCGCCGGAGTCCGCAAACACGCAACGGGCGCGGATTCTGAATTTGTTGATCGAAGCGCGCGGCCGCGAGGTCCCACTCCCAGAGATCGCGGCATGCGCGTGCCAGTACGGGGCAAGAATTTTTGAGCTCCGACGCCTCGGCTTCGTGATCCTCAACCGGACCGAGGAGCGCGATGGAGAGCGGCTCTCGTGGTTTCGGTTGATCTCCGGACCTCCCCAGGCCGACACCTCGACGCCGGCGGCCGCCGATCGCGTCGTCCCATCCACACAAACAAAATCCGCCGGCGACGTCACGTCAGATTCGCCCGCGCGCCACCTCGCACTTTTTTGAACGAGGAGAACGATGTCGACAAAGATTCGGTGCGTCAAACCTGAGTTCTACCGTCACCTGGGTCTCTACCAACTCGAGCAACGAACGCGGCTGCCGATCCGAATTTCCTTCGAGGGATTGTGGGCCGTCGCCGATCGCGAGGGCCGCTTTCGCTGGAGAGCGCATGACATCAAGCTCGATGTGCTCCCGTACGACGACGTCGATTTCGCAGTGATCCTCGAGGAGCTCGCGCGCGCGAAGTTCGTCGTCCATTACGTCGTCGACGGGGAAGAGTACGGCTACATCCCGACCTGGGGAAAGCATCAGCGGCCGAATCATCGGGAAAAGCCTTCCGAGCTTCCCGCTCCTCCGGCCGTTGCTGATGATTCCCCCGTACAACTCGAACTCAATCCGCCCACGCGTGGGCAGGTTCGTCCGCCATGCCCGGGAGGAAGTGGAAGTGGAAGTGGAGGGGGAATTGGAAGTGGAAATGGAAATGGAAGTGGAAGTGGGGGTGGAGCGTCGGCCGCGGAAGTTCTGCCTCCGGTGCAAAGTCAAAATCCCCCCCTTGAAAATTCCTCGTCAATCCCGGGAAACCCCTCGCCGGTCACAGTCGAAGCAATCCCGGCTGAAAAACTCCCACCATCGAACAGCACAGCCGACCAACTCGCGGTCCGAATGATGGACAAGCTCAGCTTCTCCGGAGGCCCGAGCGATCTTCGGATCTGGAGCGACAAGATCAGATTTAAAGCTCGAGATGCGCCCATGACGCTCGTCGAGGCCTACAGCTACATCCTCACGAAAGCGTTAGCCGCGAAAGAGCGAGGCGAGTTCGCAAAGCCGACGTGGTGGATGAAAGACGGTGATTTCGACAAGGGGCCGAAAGGGAGCAAAGGCGATGTCTTCACTCAATCTAGGAACGCAAAACGAATCCTCGAAGGACAGCACGTTGCAGAGAGAGCTGCGAGTGCTTGAGATGCTCACGGTTTTCTATGCGGCCGTTGGCAATGCGCCTGAGACCGATGCTGGTCTAGCGCTGATGGCTAAGCTTCTGTCCGCTCGCGCGGAGCCTGAGGCGATCAACGCCGCGCTGGAACGCTGTCTCCTCGAATGTCGCTACCCGATTCGGCTCCCCGACATTCTCCAGCGGATCCCAGGAACCGAGGCCGCCGACGTCGACGCCGAGAAGCGGATCGCCTGGGAAACGGTCGCGAAGTACGTCGCGAAA
The DNA here is from genome assembly GCA_963836945.1 of uncultured Acidobacteriota bacterium. Taxonomy (GTDB): domain Bacteria; phylum Acidobacteriota; class Terriglobia; order Terriglobales; family Acidobacteriaceae; genus Sulfotelmatobacter. The sequence goes on along the minus strand of CAWILL010000003.1, from coordinate 830,584 downwards.
TATGTCGGGAATGATGCCTTCGGAAACTGCGGGCCCGAGTTCGGCTGGTACGGCCCGCAGCGCAATTCTCTCGGGAAGATCGTGAGACCGGCCAGCTACCCGAAACTTTGCGATCGGATCCTCGACAGCGTTCGTCGCTCGGGGGGCTGGAGCGTGTATCTCCGGATGACGGACGAGGACTTTCCATTTGTGCAGAAGCGATTTTTCGAGGAGTACGAAGCCTGGACCGCAGTCGAGCGTTGGTCCGATCGCTCGCGGCTTCTCGAGACCTCGGAGGGGAAAGCGCTCGTCGCGGCGAAGGCGATGCAACCGGAACGGCCTCGAGCTCCGGCGCCGGCACCTCCGGACCGACCGGTCTGGACTCCGCAAAGAAGGCGGATCATGGCGGCGATCGCAAACGCCGGAAAGCCGAGGCGAGTGTGAAACGAGTTACCCGCGGCGGCTTCTTTGACTCGTTTCTCGTCGCGGGCTGGCCGGGAGTTTGTGTGAAGCGAGAATCTCCCGGCCGACGCGGGACGTTTGGATTCGACCTCCAGCGTCCCGCCGAGAGATCGAGTTCCCGACGGCGCTCAAACTCCAGCGTCGAAGGGTGAGGTCGGACGGTTTTTGAAAAGTTTTCCGTCCGGCCGGGGCGGGCCGGTTTTTCGAGATTCCGGCCCGCCGATCAAGTTGCGAGAAGCGGTTCACTGAAATGCGAGACGCGCCAAACTCGGATTGTAATCACAGCTACTCGGGGATACTCCGTGATAAAGTCCGAGGCGAGGCGAGCTCCAGCCGGCCATCGAGAGGAGTCCTCGAGAGAATGGCCGCTAGGAGGTTCCAGGATCCACAGCCGATTAAGTCGGGTCACTTCTGGTATTTGCTGATCTGGCAGAACACGCCAGGAAGGGCCCGGAAACGTGAACGCGTCAAACTAGCCCCCGCATCGATGCCCGAGCGGGAAGTTCTGAAAATCGCCGCCGAGAGATTGCGCCCGATCAATCAGGGCGTCATCACCGCCGGCTCCGCAGTGAACTTTATGCACTTCGTCACTGACACCTACGAGAAAACCGCTTTGCCGTTGCTGTCGTCGGCCGTGCAAAAGACCTACCGGGGCGCAATTCGAAAGCACCTCGAGCCGGTCTTCGGAAAATTCTGTCTGCGCGATCTGACGCCGGTGACAATGCAAACTTACTTCTCCGGTTTGCATGTGAAGGGTGTCGAGTATCCCACGATCGTGAAAGTGCGGGACGCTTTGTCGAGCATCCTGCGAGCCGCGGTCGGATACGAGTTCTTGCAGAAAAATCCGCTGGAGACTTTGCAGCTCCCGCCCGACAAACGGGGGAAGCAAACGAAACCTTGGATCACTCCTGCACAGTTCTCGACGCTGATCGCGCTGATCCCCGAACCTTACGCGACCATGATTTTCGTGGCCGTCTGGACCGGCCTTCGGATCAGTGAGATCGCGGGGCTCAAGTGGCGATGCATTCACAGTGAATCGATCACCGTCGAACAACGCTATTGCCGCGGGGATTGGAGTTGCACGAAAACTCCCGGCAGTGCGGCGACCATCGCGGTCGATACGGAGGTGATTGATCGCATTCACCGTCTCAAGAGGCTCACGGTCGAGATCCAGGCCGGACGAGCGGTCCGCCATTACAAAGTCGTGAAGGCGGATGGTCCCGACGATTTGGTTTTCCAATCCGTGAAGGACGGGAAGCCGATGAACGACGGGAACATTCTGAAACGGTACATCGCGCCGGCGGCTCAGCGCCTGGGGCTCAAGGTGAATTGGCGCTCACAGCGAACCTCGTGCGCGACCTGGATGGTGCAGGCGGGAGCCGACCCGAAATCGGTGCAGGGACAGATGCGGCACTCGCGCATCTCGACGACGATGGACATCTACGCGCAGTTCGTTCCCGAGGGGCAGAAGCAAGCGCAAAAGCAGCTTCGAGCCTATGTGGAGCGGTCTGTTCCGGCTGTTCCGATCGTGTTCCAATAAACGGGGTTGAAAGTGAAAATGATTTTCAAAACCCTCGCGCAAGTCGTTGAAAATATGGTGGAGCTAGTCGGGATCGAACCGACGACCTCATCGTTGCGAACGATGCGCTCTCCCAGCTGAGCTATAGCCCCGTGCAGGTTGGATCGGTAACTCAGGTATTTTATCAGCCTTCCGGAATGCGCACCAAACGGATCCCCGATTCAGTTTTCGCGCCGAGCTTCCTCAGCGTTTTCTGCGAATTCTCCGCGACCTCTGCGGTTAAGGCGTTTATTCGATTTCACGAGAAAGATGGCGAAGCCGTATGTCATCCTGGGGCCGACCCAGCCACTACCTCCGTTCTCGCTGGATTCGAACCTCACAAATCACCTTGACGAAACGCTCCGACCTGCGTCTAACTACCACTAGGCCCTACCGGGTCGATGGGGAGATTTACGTTCGAACAAGCAAATCCCGCGACCGCACGGCGGCAGAGTACTCTTCTTGCTGCTTCGGTTGGCGCACATGCGGTGATTCTCGCCTGGCTTCTCCACGCTTCCGAGCCGAGGCTCCTGACTCCGGTCTCCGTCGCCGTCGGCCAGAATGGCACTTCCGTCACCCGCTTGTTCTGGTCCAGCAAAAATCCCGACGACAGCAGTCACAGCTCTTCCGATCTCGCCACCGAGCGTTATAAGCACCAGCGCCTTGGACAGAAGCTGCGTTGGAAAGCTCCCGCGCAACTCTCCAAACTCACGGCACCGCAGGCGCCCATCGTGCGCGCCGAACAACAAGACAAGTCCGAAACCCAGACGCTCTCCCCTCTTGGACACGGCGCCCAGGCGGGCCTTCCCTACGGAACGCTCACTCGCGGCCAGCTCTACGGCGATGAGATCCGTCCCGCGCTTCCCGTCACGACCTACGATCCGGTCGTCTTCCCGTGGCAGCTTCCCACCGCCCCCGGCAATGAAGTCATCGAAATCACCATCGACGAGCGCGGCGAGATCGTCAGCAAAACCGTGCTGCAGAGCCTCGGTCCCGAGATCGACTCGAAGTGCCTCGCAGCACTGGAGAACTGGCACTTCCATCCTGCGACGCGAAACGGTTCTCCGATCCCGTCTAAGCAGGACGCGATCTTCCCTTTCAAAGCGAGAGGCTAGCTCTCGCGGAACCAAACTAATTTCGCCCTCTAGCCATCTTGTACGATTTTCTGTGCGCGCTCATTCTCGGCCCGTTCGGAATTTTCCACTCATCCAGAACTTCCTCGTTACCAACGGGTTCGAATCATTCGAGAGCAAGACGCTCTCACAAAGATCAGCCAATCGTAAGTGAGCGGCGCTCATCCCCATGAATGCTGGCTATCTGGCCCATAGCCACTCCACCTATCTATGGAGAGAATTATGACAAATCGCATTCGCCTGATTTTGGCACTGGCCCTGCTTTGCGCCGCAAGCACAGCCGTGTACGCATCCGACAACGCTTACCTCTATCTGCTTCAGGGCATTCCTGGACGCGACCACTCCAGCGTGACTGATCCAGAATTCCCAGTCGACGTGTTGATCAATGACGAAGTCTGCAGCGTTCACGGCTTGTCCTATGGAGCGATCTTTGGCCCACTAACGTTCGTTCCTGGCACCTACGATATCAAAATCAGTGTCGCGAACACGTTGGCGCCATGCACCAATTCGCCAATCGTCGACAGTTCCCTCACCCTCAACGCAGCAAAGAATGTCTCGGCAGTTCTTGCATTGAGTGGGGGAACGCCAACCTTAGAAACATTTACCAACAACTTCTCTCCGGTCAGTGCGAACAACGCCCGCATCCAGTTTGCGCTGGCTGCTGATTCTCCAGCCGTACAACTCATTCTGCAAAACACCAGTACGAAAAAGTTGTACACCTACTCGGTCAATCCGAAATCGTTGCTCAATGTGACGCTTCCGGCCGGCATCTACACGGCCGAGGTAAACGAGGGTACGACCACCTTGGTTCCTTCGACTGTAATCGCCTTGCGATCACAATCGGTGACACTGATGTATGCCACCGGTGAGGCAACCAACAACACGGTCGACCTTGAAACGAAAACGGTGAGGGATGTGCTTTAGTCCACCACTATTGGAACATGGGCCGCCCGTCCAGGCGGCCCGTTTTCGTCTGCGAACGCGTTCCGGGAGCGGACTTAGCCGGTCTCCCCGCTATAATGAAGAAGTGAGTGAAAACGCAGTCGAACAGGTAGCCTCCGCCGATTTCCCCACCCGCTGGGGCAAGTTCCGGATTTACGGTTTCCGCGCACACACGGTGGGAAGGGTCGATCGCCGCATCGAAGAAGCCGTGGCCCTGGTCATGGGCGACGTGAAATCCGCCGCGCCGTTAGTCCGAGTGCACTCGCAATGTCTAACCGGGGACGTCTTCCATTCTCTGCGCTGCGATTGCCGCCAGCAGCTCGAACTCTCGTTGGCGATGATCTCTGAGGAAGGCGCCGGCATCCTCATCTACGAGCAGCAGGAAGGACGGGGAATCGGCCTGATGGCCAAGCTGCAAGCCTACGAATTGCAAGACGCGGGTCTCGACACCGTGGAGGCCAACGAGCGCCTCGGATTCAAAGCCGACCAGCGCGACTTTACCCTTCCTGGCGAGATCCTCAAGGCGCTGGGCGTCACGCGCGTCCGGTTGCTCTCCAACAATCCCGACAAGGTAGAAGCCCTCGAACGCTCCGGTGTGCACATAGTCGAGCGAGTCCCCTGTGAAGTCACTCCCAGCCCGCACGCCGAGGAATATCTGCGGACGAAGAAAGAGAAGCTTGGACACCTGTTCACTTCGAGCGAAACCTAAGGCTCCAACCCTCGCCCGTCCACAGAGTCGAGAAGTAACCGCAATTTGTTTTTGTTTTTCGCCGGCAAATATTCCAGCGCGGCCCGCGCCAACGCCACATAAACCTGCCGTGGAACAGCCGCCGTTCGCAGTACCTCCAGATGACGCCGCACCGTCTCCACATCTCCACGAACAATCGGCCCGCTGAACCCGGCCGCCGCTCCGAGTTTTCCGTAATTCTTGACTGTTTGCAGAAGTATCGGAAGCATGCGTTCTCTCGCCGCTTTCTTACTCACCCCGGCGAGCGCGGCAACCTCCTCAGTGGTCGCCAGCAGAGCTGTCAGCAGCGGAGAAGCGTATGTTCCCCACGCGTGATATGCGTTCTTCTCCTTCCGACTGACGGGATGAGGCTTTCCTCCAAGGTCACGCACGACACGACGCGCCGCCCGCACCGCAACCCGATCGCCCTCAATCGCAAACGACACTCCTACAAGCGATGGCCGCGATCCCCGCACAAATGTCATCAGCGGATGTACGGACCCAACCGCCGCTCCCTTTCTCCGAAGTGGCTGTAGGATCTCGCTGCCGAGCGCCCCACTCGAGTGCAACGCGATTTTTCCTGTTCCCTGAAATCCCTCAGCCAGTAACACCGCCGTACGCGCAATCTCGCCGTCAGGCACGCAAAGCCACAAAATCCCAGCTTTCACCGCTTCTGAAGTCAAAACTGCTCGCGCTCCAGTCAACTTGGCCAACCGTCGGGCCCGCACCGGTGAGTTTCCCTGCATTCGCGCAATTACTGATTCAATCCGATAACCCGCCTCCCGCAGCGCAACAGCCAATGCCGTCCCCAGATTCCCCGCACCCACAATCGCAATGCTCGGCTTCTGCGCCATGCCGGGCAGCATAGCAGAACCCGCTTTGCGCGACCTCAACCTGCACAGAGACAACGGTTCGCTGTGCTGAAAATTTTCCTGCTGCAAGGTTTCGAAACCGGTGTAGACTCGCTCGCCAGCAGGCATCAGGCCCATTGGAGGTTCCGTTGTCGGCCCGAGTAGCGTTTCTGTCCCTGGTTTTGCTCACCGTCCCAGTGCTGTCCCAACAACCCACAATGAATCAGAGGGTACCCGGCGGGAATTGGTCCCCAACGATCGTCCGACCCGAGCCCTCTCGCGACTTGAACTCGCCCGCACTCCGTCTTCAGGCTATCAACCAGGATGCCGAAGAACTCTCGGCGCTGAGCGCGTCACTGCAATCCGACTTGCACCAGCTTCGCAAGGGATTGCTTACAAAAGACCTGACGCCGAACCTGAAGAAAATGGAAAAACTTGCGAAGAAGCTGCGCCAGGAAGTCAGCCCGTAGACCGTCGCCGCAGATGCCGTGCTTTATATTGATGGCATGGCGAAAACTTCTTCTCGGAGCAAAGCTCGCCCCACCCGGCGATCCAGGGCCCGCCTCGTCTCCTCGCGCACTGTCTATCGCGGCCCGGTTTTTTGGGTCACTACCGATCACATCATCGAACCCGGCGGCATCAAGGTGCGCCGCGATCTCATCCATCACTCCGGTTCCATCGTGGTGCTTGCGGTCGACGACACCATGAAGGTGCCTCGCGTTCTCCTCGAGCGTCAATATCGTCACGCCGCAAACGACTATCTCTGGGAACTTCCCGCTGGTCGCATCGACCCCGGCGAGAGCGAACTAAATGCCGCCAAGCGCGAAATGATCGAGGAGACTGGATACCGCGCTGACCGCTGGCGCCGCATTCTCAAGTTCTACGCCAGCCCCGGATTCGTCGCCGAAACCATGGCCGTATATCTCGCAACCGGCCTTCACGCCGGAGAATCCGAACCCGAGGAGGATGAGGTGATCTACAAGCGCATGCTTCCGTTGCCGACAGTCGTAAAAATGGTAATGAAGGGCACTATCCACGACGCCAAAACGATTGCATCGGTCCTATGGCTAGACCATGTCTTGAATCATGGCAGGGGCAAGTTATAAGGCGCTCTTGATCGACCCATAGCATAAGCGGATTGGCCCAACGCGCGTCATCAACCACAAACGACACGAAGTCACACGAAGGATTTCCAGAATTGATTTTCTTCGTGCACCTTCGTGTTGAGGGGGGGTCGCAGTTGACGTGTTCCGCTGATCCACCCACCGAGTACTTTGTTGCAAGCGAAAGTATTTTTGTTGCATGCGATCTCGTGCCGCTCGATTTCACTCGTCTTTTGACGCATTCTCTTGACACCCTAACCCCACCGCTACAAAATGCATCCTATTATTGCGGGCACGTCCTTGGGGCCCTTAAGAGGACGTGCAGAAAAGGGGCTCTTTGTGGAACGTATGAAAGGAACCGTAAAGTGGTTCAATAACGCGAAAGGATACGGGTTCATTGGTCGCGCGGATGGGCCCGATGTGTTTGTGCACTACAGCGCGATCGCCTCCGAGGGCTACAAGAGCCTGCAGGAGGGCGATCAGGTTGAGTTCGAGATCGCCGAGGGCCAAAAAGGCCCGCAGGCGGCAAATGTCGTGAAAGCTCAGTAGGACCGGGCAAGCGCGCCAATCGATGTTCTCCGCCCTCGTCTGACGCTCGTCGCCAGTCCCTTTCGAGTAGTGTCGGTCGCTCAACTCTCTGCAACAACAGGCAGGAGTGTGCGCAAGACTCTCTTGAGCCCTGTTTGGTTTATCTTTAAGTGCGTGGACAACAAGGCTATCGCCAACATCCTCTTCGAAACCGCCGACCTGCTCGAGATCGACGGACAGGATTCGTTCCGCATCCGCTCCTACCGCAATGCTGCTCAAGCCATCGAGAACCATTCGCACCAGATCAAAGACATCATCAGCGATCCCAAGCAGGTCCTCGCTATCCCCGGCATCGGCAAAGGCATGCTCACCAACCTTCAGGAACTCTTCAACACGGGTAAGCTAGCCGTTCAAGCCGAACTGCTTGCGAAATATCACCCATCGATGCTGCAGTTGCTCAAGATTCAAGGCCTCGGCCCGAAGACGATCGCCCTGATCTGGAGCGCGTTCAAGGTCAGCGACGTCGATGGCGTCGAGAAACTTGCGCGCGAAGGAAAAATCCGCGAACTTCCCCGCATGGGCGAGAAGCACGAGGCCAAGCTCTTAAAAGCTATCGAAGATTATCGGCGGATCGGCGGTCGCTTCCTCATCGACGCAGCCGAGATCGAGTGCGAAAAACTCACGGCCTACATCGAGAAATTTAAAGGCATCGACAAAATCACTCCCGCCGGATCCCTGCGCCGAGGCCGCGACACTGTCGGCGACCTCGATATCCTCGTCACAGGCCAATCCTGCTGCACCGAAGCCGGACGGCAAGAAGCCATCGACTATGTCGCCAAATATCCGCCGATTATGGACATCATCGCGCGCGGCGATAACAAAATCAGCTTCCACCTGCGCGGCGGCATGCAGGTCGATGTCCGCCTGCTTCCGCCCGACTCCTTCGGCGCCGCCATGCAGTACTTCACAGGATCGAAGGCACACAACGTTACCCTGCGCCAACGTGCCCTCAAGATGGGATACACGCTGAACGAATACAGCCTCGCCACGCTGGAAGGCGAGAAGCCGGTCGCCGGAAAAACCGAGGAAGAAATCTATGCCAAGCTGAAGCTCGACTACATCCCACCCGAGATGCGCGAAAACCTGGGCGAGATCGACCTCGCGCAAAATCATGCCTTGCCACAGTTGGTCACCCAGGAAGACCTGCAGGGCGACGTGCACATGCACACCGTCGAGACAGACGGTCGCAACACGATCGAAGAAATGGCCGAAGCCGCGAGGGAGCGCAGCTACAAATACATGGCCATTACCGAGCACTCCAAAAACCTGGCCTTCGCCAACGGCCTCGACGACAAGCGCGCCGTCGAACATATCGCGCAAATTCGCGCCGCCGGCCGGAAGATCGAGGGCATCACCATCTTCGCCGGCATCGAGGTCGATATTCTCGCCGACGGCGACCTCGATCTCTCCGACGACGTCCTTGCTCAGATGGACATTGTCATCGCCAGCGTTCACTCGGTCTTCAACCAGGAACCGGCCAAGATGACCGACCGCCTCCTGAAAGCGATCAGCAATCCGAACACATCAATCATCGGTCACCCCACCGGCCGGATCCTGCTGCGCCGCGATTCCTATGGCTTCGACATGCACTCCGTGCTAACCGCAGCCGCGAAATACAAAGTCGCCATGGAACAGAACGCCTATCCCGACCGCCTCGACCTCAACGACGCCAACCTTCGCCAGGCTAAGCAACACGGCGTGAAGATCGTCATCAACACCGACGCCCACCACACCTCGCACATGGACAAGATCCGCTTCGGAGTCCTGCAAGCCCGCCGCGCATGGCTCACCAAAGACGACGTCCTGAACACCTTGCCCGTGTCAAAGTTCGCCAAAGCTATGAAACACACCTGGTGATCCTCCCGCCAGTTGTCAGCTCGAGCGTCTCGCCTGCACCGCAAGATCCGGCACCGCATCGCCTATCCCGCATGGCACCCGATCGACCGTATCATTTCTTCTCTGCGTCCTCTGCGGCCGTTCTCGGCGAACTCAGCGGTTAAAATATATCTTCCTAAAAGATACCGAAACCACAGGCATCCTCCTCATCGCGCGAGACGTCGCACCAAGAGTAAAATCGCGCGTAGGATAATTCCATGTCGAATCCACCCTCTACGCCTTCCACTCCAAAACCGCCGGCCGCGCCTTCCGGCCCCACCATCAACATCGGCGAGGAATTCGGCACCGCCAAGAAAAGTCTCCCCTCGGGCAGGATCCTGGTCATCGCCATCATCGTGCTCGGAATTGTCGTCGCCTTCGTATCGTTTCTGAAGCGAGCCAAGCCGCAAGCCTCCGGCACGCTCGACAACGTCGTCGCCGTGGAAATTCCCGGACAAAACTCCACCATGGTCGCGCTCACCTTCACCATTCACAACACCAGTGACAAGACCCTCTACGTTCGTACCCTGCAGGCTTCGGTGAAGGCGCCCACCGGAGACTCCACCGTCGACGCCGTCTCCGCCGTCGACTTCGACCGCTACTTCCAGGCCTTTCCAACTCTGAAGAACGGCTCGCAACCGGCACTCACGCCCGAAACCAAAATCCAGCCTGGAGAAACCACCGCTCGCACCATCATCGTCGCCTTTCCCATGACGCTTGACGACTTCAACCGTCGGCAGGTTCTAGCCGCAATCGTGTGGCCCTACGACCAGACAGTCCCCGTCGTGCTCAGTAAGTAAAGCTTGCGTGAAAGTGCTCGGATGCGTTTCTATATCGGGATGACCCGATTGCGTCTTCTCCGCTCCTCCGCATTTCTCTGTTCGCTCGCATTCTTCATTTCCCTGAGCGCCTCCGCCGGCGAGCCAAAAAACGGTAAATATCTTTTCTACGTCGGCACCTACACCCAGGACGGCAGCAAGAGCCAAGGCATCTACGCCTATCGCTATGACGCTGCGACGCAGGAGGTCACATCTCTCGGTCTCGCAGCCGAGACCACGAACCCGTCTTGGGTCGCCCTTCACCCCAACGGACGTTTTCTCTATGCCGTCAACGAAGTTCAGAATTACAAGGGGCCGAACAGCGGCGGTGTAAGTGCGTTCTCCGTCGATCGCGCGACCGGCAAGCTCACATTTCTGAATGAGGTCGCCTCCCGTGGCGCTGACCCCTGCTACATCACCGTCGACCAGTCGGGAAAGTATGTTCTCGTGGCCAATTACACGGGCGGCAGTATCGCTGTCTTTCCGATCTCAGACGATGGCAAGCTCGGAAACGCCTCAGCCTTCGTCCAGCACACCGGCCACGGCCTGAATCCGAAACGGCAGGAAGCCGCGCACGCCCACTCCATCGATCTCTCTCCCGACGAGCGCTTTGCCTTCGTCGATGATCTCGGCCTCGACGAGTTGCTCGTTTACAAATTCGATAAGTCGAAGGGATCCCTTAAGCCCAACAATCCGCCTTTCGCCAAGCTCGACGCCGGCGCCGGCCCCCGCCATTTCGCCCTGCATCCTTCGGAAAAATTCGCCTACTTGGTGTCCGAAATGGCATCCACGGTAACGGCCTTCTCCATTGATCTGAAAGCGGGCATGCTCCATCGTTCACAAAACATCTCGACGCTGCCCGACGATTTCAAAGGCGAGAACGACGACGCTGAAATCCGGATCCATCCTTCCGGCAAGTTCCTCTATGCCTCCAACCGTGGACACGACAGCATCACCGTCTTCGCCATCGATGCGACAAAAGGCATGCTGGCCGTGGTCGAGCACGCCTCGACGCAGGGCAAGACCCCGCGCAGCTTCGAGATCGACCCCACAGGCACTCTGCTCTTCGCCGAAAATCAGCAATCCAACAACATCGTTATCTTCCACATCGACCAAAACACGGGCAAGCTAACACCCACGGGAAAAGTCCTGGAAGTAGGCCAACCGGTCTGCGTGAAATTCCTAGCAGCAGAGTAATTCCGAATAGGCGGTATTGTATGAGCGAACTCGCAAGAATGATTGAGGCCGCGAAACAGGGCGATCTGGAAGAGGTGAAAGCTGTTCTTCGTGACAATGCTGAGTTGATTAACCAAAAGGATGCGAGCGGTGCCACAGCCCTTCACTACGCGACTTTTGCCGGATGCCGCTCCGTGGTTCAGGAACTGGTAAGACGGGGTGCAGACATCAACATCAGGGATGGCAAATTCGGCGCAACACCGATGGGCTGGGCGATTGAATACTTGAGAGAACTGGGCGGATTTCTGGGGATTGAAATGGAAGATCTCGCATATGCAATCCGCCGAGGCGAGGTCGAATGGGTTACACGATTCCTTCGCCGCTTTCCGGCTTTGCGTGGAGCAAGTGACGCAAATGGGAGGTCTTTTAAGTTGCTTGCTCGAGAATCTGGACATCGGGAAATCGCAGATCTCTTTCCGTAACCTAACCTACTGCTTCTTCTGAATAAACCTTCTCCGCACCAGATGCGTGTTCGCATCCGGCTTGATCTCGTCATACTTCAAACAAGAGATCGATCCGTCTACTTCGAGCACCGCCAACGCCACTTGATCGCAACTGTTGATCCCGTGCTCCCGCAGCGCTCGATGCAGTTCGTCCAAGCTCACGCGCTCCCGCGCCATGTGCGATTCGATGACCTTGCCATCATGCACCAGCAACGAGGGCTCCCCCTGAATCAACCGCCGAAGGCGCCGGTTGGAGCCGGACACCGCCGCCACGCCATAATTCAAAACCAGCAGCGTGCAGGCCGCCACCGCACCGCCAGCGAGCGACGTGTCAGGCCCGGTCATTGCATTTTGTACGGAGTTCGACAGCAGGAGCAGCAGCGTGAGATCGAACGGGGTCATTTGTCCGACCTCACGCTTGCCGCTTAAACGCACACCAATCAGCACCAGCAGGTAGATGATCCCCGTGCGCAGCACGATCTGCAAGAGCACGTGCCCACCCGGAAAGAAAACTCCACTCAATTCCCGTTCCCTGAAGTCGGAGCCGCCGTGACCGGCACCGGAGCGCCCTTCGGCGTGCTGAGATATCCCGTCGCCTTATCTTTCTCCACCGTCCAGATCACCAGTTCAAACAGCATGTGATCGCGTCCGGAGTAGAACTGAATTGGCTCGGCGACATTGCGATCCTTCTTCTCGATCGTTTTATCGTCCGACGTGACATTCAGCGTGAACTTGCCCTTCTTCATGTCGGTCTTCCTGAGCTGCAGGCTGACGGTCGACACCGGCTGTGGCTTGGCGCCCTTCAGCAGCGTGAACTCGTAGTAATTGCGGTCGCCCTTGTGCTTCAATGCCTCAAGGTCCCCCCGGGTCGTCGCAATCAGTCCGCTCTGCACCCCAAGGTCGCCCACGGCACTCGATAGCTTCGCCTTAGTCGCTTCCAGATCGGCCTTCGTGCTGGCAACATCCGTCTTCACTCCGCCGACATCCGTCTTCACTCCGGCGATATCCCCGGAGACCGCAGTGATCTGCGCCTTCTGTTCCTGTTCCAGCCGGGATGCCGCCGCCCTCTGCTCGGCCTGCAACTGCGCGGTGCGCTGTGCCAGCTCCTTCTTCGTCATGCCGGCTTGCTGCGCCAACGTTTCGCCCTCGGCCTCGGCCGTCTGCATGCGATTCTGCAGTTCCTTGACCTGCGCCTGGCTGCCGGCCAGATCGGCCGTCAGTTTTTCGATCGCGATGTGCGTGCTGTACTGAGCGTACCCGGCCCCCGCCACGACCACGAGGGCCACGATGATCAGAATCCATTTGCCGGCATTCGAGTGACTCTCTTCGTGTATCTGTTCGTCCTCATCGGCCATACACTTCCTCCTATGGACAGCAAAAGAATAAATTGCAGGGATATCTAATTGTTCAGCAGTAGAACCGAAGTGTCAATTGTCTCGCAAGATGCAAACTGCAAGCGGTCAACTCAAGTGTGTCACACAAATCATAGCCCCTCGGCGGCCTCTGCGCGGGTTCCTCAGCGACCTCCGCGGTCTAAGTGTTTGGCGCGAGGAGGCGGGGTCCCAGCTCCGTCGCTACCGCTGCACCCGCACAGCGTCCCGAAGCACAGGTTCAGGATTGCGCCGTATCCCCGACGCCTCCGCTCCCAGCCGCATCTCCAACTGTTGGCGAGCCTGCGCCACCGTGGGGGCCAGGCTCGACTTCGCCAGAGACTGGCTTAACCGTTCGGATTTCACCATGCAGGCATATGCCATCTTTGGCGGAAAACCCGACTCCTCCAGAAAGCGTCCATACGCGAACCAGTCCACAGAACCCGCGTCGGCGTCTTCCGCAGCGTCGTCCAATTCCAGCGCCCGCCGATACAGCCGGAGCGCGTCATTTACCTGACCCGCCTTCCCCAGCAGTTGCGCCTCGTTCACATCCGCCATGCTCTCCAGCTTCGCCTGCCCGGTCTGTTGCGCCAGCTTCTCCGCCATCTGATATGACTTCACGGCAGCTTCCGGCTGCGACGACGAACCCTGGCACTCAGCCCAGCGCAACACGATTCCAACCAGCACATCGGGCGCCGGACGATCCTCCGGCCTCTGCGCAACCTTCTCGAGATAACTCCGATAGTGCGCCCCCGCGCTCTGCGCCTTGCCCTCACGATCTAACTCATGCGCCAGATATAAATGCGGCACCGACTGATTGGGATTCGCCTTCAACGCCCGCTCCCAGTCGGCAAGTGCCTCATCCGCGTGTCCGCGTTGCAGTGCCAGCAATCCTCGATCGACAAGCAGATTCGCATCCCTGGGCGCATATTTCAGCGAGGTCTCCGTCAATGCAAACGCCTCGTCAAAGCGCTTCTGATCCAGAAGAAACTTCAGCAGCGCCTGACTGGGAGCCGGATCGGCCGGATTCGCCGCAATCGCCCGCCTCCACGCAGCCTCCGCCTCCTGCCGATTTCCTTCCTCTAATTGCTTGCGACCTAGCCGCATCTGCAATTGGCTATCGAATGAGTCCAGAACCGCCGCCCGCTTGAGATCGCGCAGGTCGTCACTGTGCAAAGAAAGATAATGCCGCGCCTGATCGACGGTCCCCCAGAGCAGCAGCACCAGCGCCGCCCCGACTCGCAGCCGTACTGCTCCAACGGTGGCTCCCGCAATCCACCTCCACGCCGTCTGGAACCGCCCGCCCGCGTCTGCCATCGCGCTCGCCACGCGCTCCTTCGAATTCAGTAGCAGCGCCGCAATCCGCCCATCGCGCAGCTTCCAGATCGCGCCATCCAGAATGAAGTGATGTATGTTCACTAGCGACGTGAAGATAAGAAAGCTGGAGCTGAAGTCATGGTGCAGCACCCGGCTCGCGAGCCACGGCCCGGGCACAAACAGGGCAATCCCGCCCACGACGAGCACCCCGAAATACGCCTGCGGACGCCAGTTCCCTTCCGCCTTCGCCCCATCTCCCGAAGCCTCGCGCCGCGCGTAATAGCTCGTGATCCACAGATACTGCGCCGAATGCATCACCGCCAAAACGCCAGAGCTATACCGGGTCTGCGGAATCTCCACCCGCTTCAACAGCGCAATCGCCGCCGGCACCAGGAACCACAACACCTGCGACGAGAACAACGTCAGCGACGGAAGCAACCTGCGCCATCCCGTCTGCCGCGACAACTTCCACAATCCATACGCGGACAGCGTGACAAATCCCACTCCGAGCACAACCTGCTCCCACCGGCTTACGGCGGCAGGAATGCCCAGCGACACAAACAGCGGATCACTCGAATGCCCCGTATGGAACCCGAGGAACAGCATCAAATAAGACGCCACGAACGCCCCGTACAACGCCTGTCGCGTGCCTTTATCCGGATCCGCCCCCGCCCGCCGCGCGAACATCATGAACAACCCGTAGTTCTGCCCGCTGTAGTGCCACGGACTCCAGGTGATGTAGATAGTGAAAATCCAGGGCAGCAGTTGCATCCAGAAATGCGAGAGCACCAATGTCAGAAGAATCAACCCGGTGGTGTGCACCGTGAAGATGCGGTATTTCTCGAAATCCTCCACGCGGTGATAGGCGCGATAGATCGTCGCCATGTAATGTGGATAGTTAAAGAACAGCGCCAGCGCGTAGAAAGCCACCGACCAGGTCCGCGTATTCGAAGCGATCGTCCAGTACGACACCAGCAGCAGCGGCGCCGTCCATGCCCCGCACCCCACAATCAAATCGATCCACGGATTGTAGATCCATGCGATCGATGCCCGCCCCGTTTGTCGTAGGGATTTGTGCATTGAGGATGTGGTCGCGCCAAGCCACAATCCCGCCAACGCAGCGATCTGCGTCGCGATCTAACTAAGTGGCTTGATTGGAATTATAGGTGCGCGAATTGGACTCAGCGGTGCAAGCGCAGTAACGAAAGTAATCGCCCGATACGTGAGGGTGCCCACCCTTGTCGCGTTTTGTGCGACAGGGTGGGGATTTTGACTTCCTATCCCAAATTTCCGTTGACTGCGAATCTGTCGAAGCTCACCCCGCGAGCTATTCGAACTTCCACCGCGTAGACTTACTCTGAAAGTGTTTCTCCCACATCGCAAACACCACCCGCGGACGCACCGCAAACACCGGCTCCTTCATCGACAGAATGTCATCCTTCATCGTCGACATATCAAACTTGTACTTGCGCTCGTAAGCCGGCAGCAATTTCTTCCGCGCCACTACATCCGCAATCTCGGCGATCCCTTCGACAATTACCGCCTCCGCCGCATTCTCCGTACACACAATGCAATTCGGATTCTCCGCCAGGTTCCGCGCTTTCCGCGACTTGCTCCCCGTCGAAAACAGAAACCGCCCATCCTGCCACATTCCCCAGACCACCATCGTGTGCGGCGCCCCTTCAGGCTTCACAGTCGTAATCCAGTAATTGTGCGATTTCCTCAGCCGCTGCTCTGCCCACGACCACGCCAGCAACCCCTTCGTGCTCTCTGGAAACCCGTACCCCGCCGCCTGCGGACGGCTAGCCCGCGGAGTCTTCGAAACGCGCGAAGATTTCTTACCTGGCATGAACTCCCCCAGAACGAGCCGATGAACCCTCTGTGCCCCTCTGTGACCTCTGTGGTGAATGCTTTTTTGCTCTACAGATTCTTCTGCGTCCACTCCCCAATCCGCTCCAGCGCCGCCTGCAAATTCTCCAGCGAATTCGCCACGCTGAATCGTAAATATCCTTCCCCAAACGCCCCAAAGGCCGTCCCCGACAGCGCCGCCACGCCCGCCTGCTCTAGCAGCGCATCGGCCAGCGCCTTCGATTTCCACCCCGTCCCCGTAATGTTCGGAAACACGTAAAACGCGCCCTTGGGCATCCGGCACGAAAATCCTTTGATCTTGTTCAGCCCGGCCACAAACAGATCCCGCCGCAGCTGAAACTCATCCCGCATGCGGTCCACCGAACTCTGATCCCCGCGGATCGCCTCAATTCCCGCCACCTGCGTAAAGCTCGCCGTGCACGAGTTCGAGTTGGTCATCAGCCGCGTCATGTGCGCCGCCAGGTCCGCCCGCATCACGCCGTAACCCATCCGCCATCCCGTCATCGCGTACGTCTTCGAGAACCCATCGAGCAGGATGGTCCGCTCCTGCATCCCCGGCACCGACATGATCGAGAAATGCTCGCCCCCATCAAACAGCAGCCGGCTGTAAATTTCATCCGACAGGATCATGATGTTGCGGTCGCCAATCACCCTGGCAATCTGCTCGATGTCCGATCGCCCCATCACCCCGCCCGTAGGATTCTGTGGCGAATTCAGAATGATCAGCTTCGTCCGCTCGCTGATCAGCGACTCCAGTTCGTTCACATCCAGCGAGAAGTCACGTTCCTCGCGCAGCGCAATCGGTACCGCCCGCCCGCCGACGTAGTTGATCATCGACTCATAAATCGGGAATCCGGGGTTCGGATAAATAACCTCATCCCCTTCGTCAATTAACGAGAGAATCGTGAAGAAAATAATTGGTTTCCCGCCTGGAACAACCACAACCTCGTCACTGCTGACCTTCACTCCCCGCGTCCGGCTCACATACTCCGCCAGCGCCTGCCGCAACTCAGGCAGCCCCGCCGACGGCCCATAATGTGTCCACCCCTCATGTAGCGCTCCCACCGCCGCCTCGACCACGTTGGCCGGCGTATCGAAATCCGGTTCCCCGATCTCCAGGTGAACGATGCTCCGTCCCTGTCGTTCCAGCGCCCGAGCTTTATTCAGAACTTCAAAGGCAGTCTCGGTTCCGAGCCGCGACATCCGCCGGGCAAGCTGCAGCTCGTATGGTGTTTGGGTGGCTTTCGACATAGGCAGGAACTCCTCAAGGGCGCAAACCGGTTATTATACCCCCGCGTGCCGCACGGTCACCGTGACCCACTTGGACCACCAAGGTAGAAAACATGGACATCGCCCAACTCAAAGCAGCACAAAAAGAAGGCTGGAAGCATTTCGCCCCTCTGGAAACCGTCACCACCCCGTCCGCGGCGCGCCTCGTGCACTTCGCAGGAGTCTCTCCCGGCAGCAGAGTCCTCGATGTCGGCTGCGGCACCGGCGTGGTCGCGATCACCGCCGCCCGTCTTCGCGCGCGCGTCGAAGCCATCGACCTTACGCCCCAACTTCTCGAGCGCGCTCGCGAAAACGCGCGCATCGCGAAGGTCGACATCGAATTCCGCGAAGCCGACGCCGAGGATCTTCCCTTCCGCGACGAAGAGTTCGATATCGTCGTCAGCCAGTTCGCGCACATGTTCGCTCCCCGCCCCGAAGTCGCAATCGCGCAGATGCTTCGCGTGCTTCGTCCCGGAGGAACCATCGCCTTCTCCACATGGCCGCCAGAGCTTCTCGTAGGCCGCACCATGCAGCTCGCTTCCCGTTACATGCCGCCCCCGCCTCCCGGGATTCCCTCGCCCATGCTCTGGGGCGATCCACAAATCGTCACCCAGCGCCTAGGAAGTGCAGTCGCCGATATCGTTTTTGACCGCGACAGTATCCTCGTCCCGGCGCTCACTCCCCAGCACTTTCGGATGGTGATCGAACGCTCCGCCGGTCCCATCATCAAAATGATTGAAGCACTCTCCGCGTCCGACCCCGAGCGCCTCGAATCCTATCGCGCCGAATTCGACGCCATCGTTTCGCAGTACAAGCGCGACAATTTGATTTATCAGGGCTATTTGTTGACCCGTGCCCGCAAGGTTTGAATCGACTAAATTTTGCATCGCTTTCGATATGGAAGTGGAGACACAGATGAGCTCATATCTCGACGAACTCTATGCCCATCAGGAGTGGGCCGATGCCGAGCACTGGCACGCGTTCGAGGCGCATCCACCGGCACTTGAAGACAAGGCACTACGTGAACGCCTGCACCACATCCACATGGTACAGCACGCATTTCTTTGGATCACCGGACCGCGATCCGAGCCGTTCGCCAGCCGCAAGTTGGACGACTTTCCGAGCAATTCCGACCTAAAGAAGTACGCCCAGGAAGGTCTGCGGCATTTGAATGAGTTCGTAAAGTACCTGGACCGCACACACGCTGAGCAGATCATTGAAATCCCGTGGTTCCGTCCACCCGCGAAGATTTCCATCCGCCAGGCCCTTACTCAGGCCGCCATGCACAGCCACTACCATCGCGGACAGAACGCCACCCGCCTGCGCGAGCTAGGCGGAATTCCGCCTATGACGGATTTCATTGTGTGGCTGCACAAAGGACAAACAAAAGCCAGTTGGGAATAAGCAGGGTCAAACAGGACTTCGAGGATTAATCCGAGACGCTATGCTCTTCGTTTTGCGAGCGCAGAACGCGATAGAGTGAGCGCGGGGGCCCCTCGGACGCGGGGCTTTCACTTCTTGCGTACAAGATCAAGAGAGATGAATTTCATGTGAGAGGTTACATCGACTTCGACCTTTCTCATCAGCCAACCGTCGCCGGGACCCGCAATCCATGCAACATAGCGACCGGGAACCACATGATCGAACCTGAAATAGCCAAGCCTTGGGAGTAGGAACGATGCGCGTTCGCTGTACCAAACCCTCCGGCCTCCGTCTAATCTCACCAGTGAGACCGTTACTTCACCTAGACCGGCATTCGCGGCGAGATCAGGCCTGCTCTCAGCAGAGATCAAGCCGCGCACTGAATACGAACTCTGTTCTTGGACCTTGAAGACAACATCCTGCACGCTCTGCCCGGCATTGATCCGAATTGGCGCAGCGCTCGAAACGTTGGTGACCCCCGGATAGTAGAGAGCCAAGGGATGCTCGGTTCCGCGCACGTAAAGCAAGTAGTAGCTGCCTGGACCAAGATCCGGCGAGCAAAACAACCCATCTTCTTGAATTGCAGTATAGAGAAACGTGGCCGGCGAATAGCCCAGCGTAGAAAGAAATACAATTCCTCCTCCAGCTTCTTTTTCATAAGTGCCAGCCATGTTGCCGCAGATCCGTCCAGTCGCCTCAACATAATGTTTGTGTGATTCTTCGTAACCCCGTATCCGCCGCTGCATCTCTTGGCGCGATTCCTGACGCCCCCAAGGTCGCAGTGGCGCAAGATCAGCCGCCATCGGCCTTTGCTGTCGAAGATAACGCAGGTCCGCTGCTACTTCATGGTCGCCGGTCCAGCCACCTGGGCTACACATGCTGACCCCCAGTTCACTGGGATTAGAACTTCCGCCGAACACTAGGTATTCCAAACCTGTGGCATAGGTAGCCCCGCAGTCTCCGCCACCGAGGCCGGTGTGCACCTGCACTTCCGATGGTAGGTTTCCCTTGTAGGCCCGCTGAACGCGAAATGTGACAACCATGTGGGGATCGCGGTCCGCGACCTTGGAGTACATCTCGACCGGAATCAAGTCTCCTTCTTTTGCGGTCAACAGATCCCACTTCAACTCAAATCGTACGGGCGTACCTTCGAAAATAATCGCCGAAGCGTCCGCCGCTTGCATGGCGTTTTCCCAAGTGTTCTTCCCGCGATAGCCGGCCCCACACTGGCAAGCAAATGCGCTGATATCACAAACAGAAAAGACCAAGACCGCGACGAACAAACTACTGAAAGTGAACGTGGACCTCATAGTACTAGGGACACCATGTCCCAAAATAGAGTTCCCGCCCAGAAACAAAAGTAACCGGCACGTTGGAATTGCACTAAGCGTTCAAGAGTCGGATAGGAAGTTACTCTGACGAAGTTACTCCGAGACGCTGTGCTCTTCGTTCTGCGAGCGCAGAACGCGATCCACTGAATAGGGCGCACGGCGGCTGGGCTCGTGATAGTGCCGCACCTGCATCTCGCCCAGTAGCCCGATTGCCAGCAGATTCAGCCCGCCCAGCAGCAGGCCCAAAGCCGCCATCATCAGCGGCCCGTGCGAAGCCATAATCGGCACATGCCGCAGGAACTTCTCTACCCCCAGCCAAGCCACGATCGCGCTGCCGCCAAAGATGCTCATCATCCCAAAGGTGCCAAAGAAGTGCAGCGGCCGCGAGAGATACTTCAGCAGGAACCGAATCGTCAGCAAATCGAAGAACACGCGGAACGTCCGCGTGATCCCGTAATGCGACGCGCCTCGCTCCCGGTTTACATTCTTGATCGGCACTTCGCAAATCGTCGCGCCGTGCCACGATGCCAGCGCCGGAATGAACCGGTGTAGTTCCCCATACAGCGGCACCTGCTCCAGAATGTCGCGCCGGTACGCCTTAAATGTCGTTCCGAAATCGTGAATATCGACGCCACTGATCTTCGCCATCATCCAGTTGGCGATGCGCGACGGAATGCGCCGCATCCAGAAATTGTCGACGCGATTCTTGCGCCACCCGCTGACAATGTCGTAACCGGCAGCGACCTTTTCCAGGAACATCGGAATATCGCTGGGATCGTGTTGCAGGTCGCCGTCCATCGCGATGATGTACTCGCCCCGCGCATGATCGAAACCCGCCGCCAGTCCAGCCGTCTGCCCAAAGTTCCGGCGCAGCTTGACCACCGTGACACGGCTGTCCACCGCCGCGATCTCGCGCAGCATGGCGAACGTGTGATCGCTCGAGCCATCGTCGACCAGGACTATCTCGAAGCTCTCGCCATGGGCTTCCATGACGACTTTTAGCTGGTCATAGAGGTCGGTAACGTTCTCTTCCTCGTTATGTAGAGGGACTACGATCGAGTATTTGGGCACGGTTTATTGATTATAAACGAGAGCGTCGGATTCGAATATCAACCTTTGGTAAAGAGTCCCCCGAGTAACACCGGGGGCACCCCTTGTCTCGGCGCTTTTGCCGCAGACAACGCGGGGATTTTGACGTCCGTTCCAGCATACAAAAATTCAAAAGCCCCACCCTGTCCCTGCAAAAAGCGCAGGGGCAAAGATGGGGCACCCAGTACCGTTGAACTTAGTTCGAATCGTCGCGCCGCTTCAGCGTCGGACGGTCATCATCATCCTTCTTCCCGTCCTCGGACTTGTCGCTCGGATTCGAAGTCCTCCGCAAGCTAGGCTTCGACGAATCTTTCTCGTCGAGCAGCTTGTGCTTATTCTCAATCGCCGCCAGTCGCGACTTCACCTCGTCAAACTCCGAGGTCGTCACGACGTACTGCTGCTTCGCCGGAAGAATTTTCCGGATCTCATCCTGCGATTTCTGAATGCGATCGGCGCTCTGCGGATGCGTATCGAAGGCCTTGGCCAACGTTCCCGGCTTCTTCTTCTCCATCGCCTGCACTTTTTCGAAGAACGATACAAAGGCCGACGGATCGTATCCCGCCCGGTACATGTACTCGATGCCCAGATAGTCCGCCTCGGCCTCGAACCCGCGCGAGAACTTCAGAATGCCGAACATTCCGGCGATTCCCGCAGCTTCGTAGCCCGCATATCCAATCCCGCCACCGACGAAAATGAGTGGGATCGACGCCAACTGCATCAGGTTGGACCGGCTGATTTCGCGGGCCGCATGGCAGGCTGCAACGTGCGCGATCTCATGCGCCATCACGCCCGCCACTTCCGCTTCCTCGTCGGCCGCCAGGATCAACCCCGAGTTCACATAAAAGAACCCGCCGGGCAGCGCCATCGCGTTGACCACGTCGGAATCGATAACTTTGATGGTGAACGGAACCTGCGCGTCGGAATTGCGCACCAGGTTCTGCCCGATCCGGTTGACGTATTCCGTCACCACCGGATCGTTGACCATCTTCACCTGCGACTCAACCTGCTGGGCGAACGAGCGGCCCATGGCCACCTGTTTCTCGACGCTGTACCAGTTGCCCACGCCGCGTCCGCAGCCTACGTTGCGGTTGCCCACCGCATCGACGTCGGTCTTGCCGCCGTCGTGCTTGATCTGGCTGTCTTCTTGCACGGGCAGCGCCGCTGGGGCCTTCTTGGGAGCGTTCTGAATGTCGCTCGCCTTCGGCTGTCCGTCGTCCGGGTCGGTCGTCGGAGGTGCCTTTTGCGGCGATTGGCTCGGCGGATTCTGGGTTTGCGGAGTTTGCGTTTGCGGAGTCTGGGTCCCAGGTTGATTTTGCGGATCCTGTCCCGACGTCTGCGCCACCACCCAAGGTGCTGCGCCAAACGCCGCCAATGCCAGCGCGCCTGCCAGCCATCTCAGCTTCATAGGAGTACTCCTTAAGCCTGATTATACGCCCGGTCCAGGGACACCAAGCCCCAAATCATAAGCCTGTAACTTAGACGCTCCCAGTCACTTCCGGGTTATCCGCCCCATATCGATCTTGGATGTTTCGGGCCGTCCCCACCGGTGTGGCGACGGACGCATTCGTCCTTCCCGCGAAAGCGAAGCCCAGCGGCACCCTTCCACATGTCCGCTCCCTTAGGATTCCTGTTAGCTCTGCAGTCAGTCGCGAGCCAACAGAGTGCCCGGCCCCCTCATCCCAGCTACGTCACCCGCCCCAACACCACCGGCATATCCGGATCCCCCCGTTCAAAAGCCACAATCACCGTCGCCCCAACCTGAATCTTAGGATTCGTCATCGTGACCAGCGCCCAGGCCTGCCTACCTTCCACACTGACCTTCATCCGCCCAGAGACCTGAGGATCGCTGTTATCCAAAACCACTCCTCGGTACACGCCGAACAATACCATTCGCCTCTCCTTGGTGCGCGCTTGTAACTCCAGGCGCCTATTGGTTGCCGCTGCAAGCAGATTATGCCCCGCCACCCTAGCACTGGAACGCGTACGACTCAAGGTCGGCCATTCCTTCGAGGGGTGAAAGGCTTCAACCACGAAGGACGCGAAGGTGCACGAAGGAAAATCTTGGGCTCAGACCCTGGTGGTCCTTCGTGTCCTTTGTGGTTGCTGAATTTGGAACGAAACTACGCCTGTTCTTTGAGTTTGAGCTTCGACTTATTTTCTTCCATGAACGCCTTGATGTCGTTCGCGGCGCCTAGCAGGCGGTTCCACTGCTCGTAGTACAACGTCACCGGAAAACGGCCCAGGCCGTACACACTGACGCCACCCTTTTCTCCGACCTTGAAAATCAGGTCGCCGCTGCGTTTCTTGGTTTCGACTTCCTTTTCCAGTTGAGCCAGTTTTGCTTTGAGTTCGTCGTAACTCGGTTCTGCCATGTCGCCTCTCTTTAAGGGATATGAAGTCTGATGGATGGCGATCGGCCAATCGCACCCCTGCCTATAGTAACTTGTCTAAAGTTGCCGTGTTGCGCATAACCGTTATAAGCTCTAAGCAATCTAATCCCAAAGCGGGAAACCTATGCGTGTCTGGGTACGATGGTCGGCTTGGCTCTGCCTGTCCCTGATGCTGTGGACAGTGGCGGCGGAGTCGACGCACCACCACCCGAACCGGACAGAGTCCACTTCCTGCTCGATCTGCGTGGCGGCGCACAGCGCCAGTCCGGCAGCCCTTTCCGGCCATGCCGCTCCGGTGTTCGCGGAGGTCGGCTTGCTGCAAGAAGAACTTGTTCTTGCGAATACGCGGCTTGATCTTTCCGACGCCGGAATTCGCGGCCCTCCTGCGGTTGTCTAGGGAATCAATCCATCTGTCATAAAGTTCGACGCCTACGCTCGAACTCATTCCCTATTCGCCGTTCAACCAGGAGGAAATCATGTTGAGAAGTCTACGGGTGTATGCCGCCGTGCTGGCGGGCGCACTTTGGCTTGCGGCTACTGTGGCCGGAGCGCAGTCTGCTGGAAATTCCGGCTCGATTCATGGGGCGATTACCGATCCAACCGGCGCTGTCGTGCCCAATGCGACGGTCCAGATTCGTAACCCGGTCAGTGGGTTTGAGCGCTCTACAACCACCAACGATTCCGGCACGTTCGAGTTTTCGAATATCCCCTTCAACCCGTATCACCTGTCGGTAACCGCGGCGGGATTTGCCACTTATGCGAAAGACGTGGAAATGCGCTCGGCCGTCCCGGTGAACCTTCCCATTACCTTGCAGGTCCAAGGATCGACTACGCAGGTCATGGTGGAAGGAGGGGGTGACCTGATCGAGAACGACCCTACATTTCACACCGATGTGGACAAGAGTTTGTTCGACAAGCTTCCCCTGGAAAGCTCCACCTCGCAGATCAGCTCGCTGGTGACGCTATCCACCCCAGGGATTTCGGCGGACTCGAACGGCTTGTTTCATGGACTGGGGGACCACGCCGAAAATTCCTTTGTGGTGGACAATCAGCCCATCACCGACCAGCAGAGCAAGGTCTTTTCCAATCAGATTCCGCTCGATTCTGTTGAGTCGCTGGAGGTGGTTTCTGGCGCGCCGCCGGCCGAATACGGTGACAAGACCAGCGTGGTGATCAACGTGACGACGCGGTCCGGTCAGGGCGTGACCACTCCTCACGGCAGTCTGACAACATCCTATGGATCGTTTGGAACTTCAAACGCCGCCTTCGATATCGCCTACGGCGGCAAGAACTGGGGAAACTTCTTCCTCGCCAGTGGTTTGAATACCGGCCGCTTTCTCGACCCGCCGGAGTTCGCGGTGATTCATGACAAGGGAAACGAAGAGAACCTCTTTGACCGCATCGACTATCAACTCTCGGCGGCCGATTCGATTCACTTGAATGTGGGCTATACACGCTCGTGGTTCCAGACGCCGAACTCGTTCGACGCCGAGAATGCCACCGCATGGAACGGCGTGACGGTCGACAATGGCGGACTTGGTCCTGACGGCAAAGTGGTGGGTGCTGCCGACCAGCGGTCGCAGATCAAAACGTTCAACATTGCTCCTTCGTGGATCCGGGTGTTGAGCCCTTCGTCCATCGTGAATGTCGGCGCGTTCGTGCGCCGCGATCACTATGACTACTATCCGAGCGGCAACCCGTTCGCAGACTTGTCTCCGGACCTGCAATCTGAAACAGCTGGGCAGGACCGAACTCTGACCAATGCCGGCCTTCGTGCGAGCGTTTCGTATGTGAAAGGCATTCATAACGTGAAAGCGGGAGCCGTGTACCAGCAGACATTCCTCACCGAGAACGACAGCTTGGGGATTGTGGACCCGACGTTCCTTCCATCGCTGACCGATGCAAATGGGAATCCCTGCTACAACGCGGCCACTGGCACGGCGGTCGGCACCCCTTGTTCCAATCTGCTTCCTTACGATCTGACGCGGGGTGGCAGCGTGTATGGATTTCATGGACACACCGATGTGAAAGAGCTGTCGATATACGCGCAAGACGCGATTACCAAGGGAAACTGGTCTCTGAACCTCGGACTTCGCGGTGACTTCTACAATGGCCTGGTTACGCATCGGGAAGCCGAGCCGCGGGTCGGAGTCGCGTACAAGATCAAAGGGAGCAACACAGTCCTTCGCACCTCGTATGCGCGCGTTCTGGAGACGCCTTTCAACGAAAATCTCGTGCTTGCCAGCTCCGGATGCGCAAACGCGGTGTTGAATCCGCTGCTGGGTTGCGCGGCGGCGGGAGTGAATCCGCTGAGTCCTGGCTGGCGCAATGAATTCCACGCCGGAATTCAGCAAGCTGTGGGGAAGTATCTGGTATTTTCGGGCGAGTACATATGGAAGTACACGCATAACGCATACGATTTCAGCATTCTTGGCGCGACTCCGATCACATTCCCCATCGAGTGGCACAATTCGAAAATCCCCGGGTTTGCAGGACGTGTGAGCGTACCGGATTTCCACGGCTTTTCGGCGCTGGTAGTTTTCTCGAGCGTGGCGGCGCGCTTCTTTCTGCCTCAGCTGGGGGGAGCGGGCGCGGTGCCGTCTGCACCCGGTGGCGTGTTCCGCATTGATCACGACGAGAAGTTCAACCAGACCACTCACCTGCAATATCAGCCCTGGAAACGCGGGCCATGGGTCGGATTCAACTGGCGATATGACAGCGGACTGGTGGCCGGATCAGTGCCGTTTGCGGCATCGAGCAACCCGAATGATCCTAATTTTCAAGTGGACTTGAGCGGACTTACGGCGGATCAGCAGTTCCAGGCCGGGTTGATATGCAACGGGCAGCGTGCAACTCCGACATCCGCTTTGCCGACATCCTGTCCGGGGTCGCAATTCTCCTCATCGCTGGTGAAGATCCCCGGGCCCGGAACAGAAAACGACGACAAAAACCCTCCGCGGATTGCTCCGCGCCATGTGTTTGACCTCGCAGTCGGGCATGACAATCTGTTCCACGGCGACAAGTACAAAGTGAGCTTGCAGGTGACGGCCATCAACTTCACAAATACTTACGCGCTTTACAATTTTCTTTCCACCTTCAGCGGTACGCATTACGTTACACCAAGAGCTCTGACGGCTGAGGTGGGATTCCACTTCTAGCACGAAGGAAGCCTCCGGTGCGGGGCGGAGGCGTGGCGACGATTGATGAAGATGGGAATTTTTTGGCAGAGCTTCTCCAGATACTACTGTTGGGGTCGTACACGGTGAAGAATGTGGTATTGCAAGAAAATCAGTATCTATTTGTATGTCACTTTGGGACAACCGACAGGCCTGAGGGCCGTGCCGTGCAGGATCCGGCCGGGAGCCGTGCATTCGCGAACTGGAAATACGCGTTTCGCAAATCGTGAATCCTGTCAATTACAATACGTCCTTTAGCCGCAGCGCTTTGATTTCGACCCTTATGCGCTCCAGGCACCTGCGAGTCTTCGCCCCGGTGGCGGTGTTTCTTCTGGTATTCGTGGGCGCGGGCCGCGGGCAAACCACGGCGCTGATCAGTCTTGACCAGGCCATCGATCTCGCGCTGGCGCACAACCATTCCATCAAAGCCACGCGCACTCAGATTCTTCAAAACCAGGCCCAGGAGATCACAGCGAACCTGCGCCCCAATCCAAGTCTCGGCGCCGATACCCAGTTTGTCCCATTCTTCAGTCCGCAGGATTTTTCCGGGGACAATCTCAACACCGTTCAGCAGTTCGACGTTGGAATCAGCTACCTCTTCGAGCGAGGTCACAAACGGCAACGGCGGCTGCAGGCTGCTCGCGATCAGACCGCTGTAACTCGTGCGCAGGTCACCGACGCTGAACGTACCTTGGCTCTCAACGTTGGCCAGCAATTTGTCAGCGTATTACTGGCGGAATCCACTCTTCAATTCGCGCTGGAAGATCTAAAGGATTTCCAACAGACGGTGGACATCGGCGAGGCACAGCTCAAGGCGGGCTACATCGGCGAAGGCGACTATCTGAAGATCAAGCTGCAGCTTCTGCAGTTTCAGACCGATGTGTCCTCTGCCCGGTTGGCGAAGGTGCAGGCGCTGGTGGGACTGCGTGAGTTCCTAGGCTATGACGCGGTGCCGGCAAATTTCGATGTCATTGGTGATCTGGCCTATCAACCTCTCAAGGTGGCCCTGGAAGATCTTCAGACGAAGGCGCTGCGCGAGCGCCCCGACTTTCGGGCCGCGGCATTGGGCGTAACCGCCGCGCGGAGCCAGATCTCGCTGGCCAAAGCAAACGCCAAAGTCGATGTAACCGGCACCTATGATTTCACCCACGTCTCCGGCGAGAACACCGCTTCCATCTTTGCCAATTTTGAGTTGCCCATCTTCAATCGCAACCAAGGAGAAATCGCGCGCACCGGTTACGCGCTCACCCAGGCCCAGGAACAGCAGCAGGCCGCGAGTGATACAGTTCTCTCCGACGTTGCCAACGCCTACGAGGCGGTCAAGAGCAACGACGAGGTGGTTGAACTCTATACCTCTGGTTATCTCAAGCAGGCGCAGGATTCGCGCGAAATCAGCGCGTATGCCTACAAACGTGGCGCCGCCAGCCTGCTGGATTTTCTCGATGCCGAGCGCAGCTACCGGTCGGTTCAACTGGCCTATCGGCAGGCCCTGTCCTCTTATATGAACGCTTTGGAGCAGCTGAAAGCAGCGGTCGGAACGAGGAACCTGCCATGAACATCGTCAGAAGCCGGAAAACGCAAACGGCAGTGCTGGCCAGCATGGTTCTTATGATCTTATCGCTCTCCTCCTGCGACGGGTCGAAGACCAATGCCGCAGCGCAATCTCGCGGCCCGAACAATTCCGACGATGCGGAACTGTTCACCATTCCGCAAGACCAGATGTCGCACGTTCAGGTGCTGACGGTGCAGCCCACGACGCTGAATCGATCGCTGCGTCTGACGGGGGCCGTGGCTTACAACGCTTTTCGCACGACGCCGGTCATCACCCAAGTGAGCGGGCCGGTCAGCCGGGTCGTGGTCGTTCCCGGGCAGAAAGTCACGCAGGGCACCCCGATGTTGTACGTGGCGAGTCCGGACTACTCGCAACTGCGCACCAACTATTTGAAGGCCAAGGACGCTTATGCCCTGGCGCAAAAGGCGTACGCCCGCGCCCAGGACTTGTATCAGCATCATGCGATTGCCGAGCAGAATCTGGAGCAGGCACATTCGGCCGAGGTGCAAGCCGGCGGCGACCTGGTGGCTGCTCAGGCGGCTCTGAAGGTCATGGGGGTCAGTGATCCGGACGCCTTGGTGCAGGCTCCGCCTTCGTTCGAAGTGCCGGTAAAAGCGCCCATTGCGGGTGTCGTAGTCGAGCAGGACGTTGCCGCGGGGCAGTTGCTTCAAACCGGCGCGACGCAGTGTTTCATGGTCTCTGACGTGAGCACCGTGTGGGTCTTAGTGAATATCTATCAGAAAGACCTGCCCTACGTGCGAGTAGGAGATCAGGTCGCGATCCAAACCGATACCTATCCCGAGACTTTCCATGGGCGGATCGCCTATGTGGCAGCGTCCCTGGATCCGGCCACGCGCACGCTGCAGGCGCGCATCGAGACGAATAATCCTGGCGAAAAACTGAAGAAAGATATGTACGTGGTGGCCACGGTAAGCGCGGGCACGATTTCCAATGCGATCGCTCTACCGGATTCAGCGGTCCTGCGCGACAACGAAAACCAGCCGTTTGTGTACGCAGCGGCATCTGCGAACCGGTTTGGCAGACGTTCGGTGACACTTGGAGACAGTATGAACGGGCAGACGCAGATTACCAGCGGATTGAACCCTGGGGACCGGGTTATCGGAAACGGCAGCTTGTTCCTGCAGTTTGCGAACTCGTTGCAGCGCTAGCCGTGATCGGACGCACTCTTGAAAGACGCTATCAAATCTCCGGTGAAAATCGCATCCAGCAGGACTGAATGATCCACCGAATCGTCCAAGCGGCACTGCGGCAAAGATTCCTGGTGCTGATGCTGACTGGCTTCATCACGGTCGGCGGAATCCTTTCCTTCCAGCGTATGCCGGTGGACGCGTATCCGGACCTGTCGCCTCCGCAGGTCGAAATCATCACCCAGTGGCCCGACCATGCCGCGGAAGAAGTCGAGCGGTTGGTCACGCTGCCCCTGGAACTCCAGATGAACGGCGTCCCGCACATGATGGTGATGCGGTCGATCTCGCTCTACGGGCTGTCGGATCTCCGGCTGACCTTCGAGGAGGACACCAATGACTATTTTGCGCGACAGATTGTTTTTGAACGGCTCGCTCAAGCCACGCTGCCGACGGGCGTAACTCCGAGCATGGCGCCCCTGTTCAGCCCGAGCGGCCTGGTGTATCGCTACGTGCTGGAGAGTCCCGATCGCAGCCCCCAGGAACTGAAGACGATTGAAGACTGGGTGATTGAGCGGGGTTATCGCTCGGTTCACGGAGTAGCCGACGATTCCGGCTTCGGCGGAACCGTAATGCAGTACCAGGTGCTGCTCGATCCGGCGCGCATCTATGGCTATCACCTCACCATTCCTCAGGTGACAACTGCCTTGGCGGCCAACAACGCGAATGCGGGCGGGGGATTCTATTCGCAGGGTGGGCAGTTCTACTACGTGCGCGGCATCGGGTTGGTACGGAATACAGACGACATCGGCAACATCGTGGTTGGGGCCAACAAGGGTGTGCCCATCCGGGTAAGGGATGTGGGCGACGTGACGATCGGACACGCGCCCCGCCTGGGCGAATTCGGCTTCCAGAAGAATGACGATGCCGTTGAGGGCGTTATTCTCATGCTCCGTGGGGAGCAGACACAGAACGTACTCAAGGGAGTGGAAGCCAAAACTGAGGAACTGAACCGCCAGGTCCTGCCGCCAGACGTCAAGATTCATCCTTACTACGACCGCAGTGAATTAGTCGACCTGACGACAGACACGGTAGAGGCGAACCTGCTTCGCGGCATGGTCCTGGTCCTGATCGTCCTCATTTTCTTTCTGGTCAGCTTTCGTGCTGCAGTCATTGTTGCCCTCACCATACCGCTGTCGCTTCTGTTTGCCTTCATCGTGCTGCATGCGCACGACGTTGCCGCAAACCTGCTTTCCATCGGCGCGATTGATTTTGGAATCGTCATCGATGGGACGGTAGTGATGATCGAAAACATCTATCGCGAGCTAGCGCTGCGGGAGGGACAAAAGTACAACCTGAACGAAGTCATTCTCGCAGCGGCCAAGGATGTGGATCGACCGATTTTCTATTCGGTGGCTGTCATCCTGGCCGGGTACCTGCCGATTTACGCGCTCACCGGCCCCTCGGGAAAGCTATTCCATCCCATGGCCGAGACCATGTCATTTGCCCTGGTGGGCGCACTCATTCTCACTCTAACGTTGATCCCCGTGCTCGCCTCCTACTGGTTCAAGAAAGGCGTACATGAGAAACCGAATCGCGCCTTCGAATGGATGAAGCGGAAATACGCGGTCCAGTTGGATTGGGCGCTGGACCGGCCAAAAACCACCATTGCGATCGCCGCGCTGATCTTCGGAGCGACGCTGCTGCTGGTGCCCTTCATTGGCGGCGAGTTCATGCCGCATCTCGACGAAGGTGCTCTCTGGGTGCGCGCGACGATGCCCTATACCATTTCTTTTGAGGAGGCCAGCCAGATTGCCCCACAGATACGGGACATTCTGATGTCGTATCCGCAGGTCACCGTGGTGGGTTCGGAGTTAGGACGTCCCGACGATGGCACGGATCCCACGGGCTTTTTTAACTGCGAGTTCTATGTTGGACTGAAGCCTTACAAGGACAAGGCCTGGCACGGAGAGATCAGCGAGAAGAAGGAGCTCATCGAATCGATAAACAAGAAATTGACGGCCTTTCCCGGGATCATTTTCAACTATACCCAGCCCGCGGAAGATGCCGTCGACGAAGCACTCACCGGCCTTAAGAGCTCTCTGGCGGTCAAAATCTACGGCGACGATCTCAACGTTCTGCAGGACAAAGCGATACAGATCAAGAACACGCTCTCTCGCGTGCCCGGCTTCACCGAACTCACAGTGGTGCGGGAACTGGGTCAGCCGAGCCTGCTGGTCGATGTCGATCGAGCCAAGATCTCGCGCTACGGGATCAACGTTGCGGATGTAGAGGCTGTGATCTCGGCAGCCGTCGGCGGGCAAGCAGTCACCCAAGTCATTCAAGGGGAGAAGCTGTTCGATCTGGTGGTGCGCATGCAACCCCAATTCCGCAGCAGCGCGAATGAGATCGGAAATCTGCTCGTGGGCACACCCGACGGGCAACAGATCCCACTCAGCCAACTCGCCAATATCAGCCAGGGAAACGGCGCGTCTTTCATCTACCGCGAAAACAACTCACGTTATATCGGAGTCCAGTACAGCATCGAGCACCGTGATTTAGAGAGAGCGGTGAGAGATGGCCAGAACGCAGTCAAGAAGGCTGTGTCGCTGCCGCAGGGATACCGAATGGAATGGGGTGGAGAATACAGCCAGTTTCTGGAGGCCAGATCCCAGATGTACTTTATCGGTCCTTTGGCCGTGGTGCTGATTTTCATGATCCTGTTTGCGCTATACGGAAATTTCAAATTTCCGGTCACGATTGCCTTGGGCGTAATCATAACGGAGCCGGTGGGTGCGCTGGTGGCGCTGAAGGTGACGCACACTCCGTTCAGCGTTTCGTCGGTGCTGGGCCTGCTGGCTCTTCTCGGGGTCTCGGTGGAGACTGCCGTGATTTTGGTCTCCTATATCAATAAATTGCGCGCGGAAGGGATGGGGATTCGGGCTGCGACTCGCGAAGCTTCGCTATTGCGACTCCGGCCAATCATGATGACGGCACTGGTGGCTTGTCTGGGATTGCTGCCGGCGGCCCTCTCCACCGGCATTGGATCGGATACACAAAAGCCGTTCGCGATCGTCATCGTCGCGGGCCTCATCTCTCGCCTGTTCATCGGATTCTTCGTCAATCCCGTGTTGTACGAAATGGTTGCCCGCGACGGCGATGTGCTCCAGGTCTAACCAAAACCACAGCGCAGCGAAAACAATGACTCTTTCGAGCAGCAGCTTTGCATGGAGGCACCTCAAGAGCGTGGAACACCGTTCAATTCGTTCGGCTCGCCAGTAAGAATCGCTTCGTAAATGATTGTAAAAGGGGAGCGCCCACGACGAGGGAGCGGTCCGGCATTGATAGAATTAGAACATTGTTTCTTTACTCGATGGGAGATGCAGCAGCACTGGGGGACATTTGTCGATCAAGTTTTCCGCAAGAATCGTTGTGTGCTTGCTGGTTACGAGCTTAGCTTCTTCGCTTTCAGCCCAACAGACCGCGCCGCCGAATTCGGATTCCTCGGCAACTGCGCAGCCACAGTCTCCCGCAGCCGACAAGCCATCAGCTTCGACGCAGCAGTCTTCGGATAAGAGTAAGACCACGAGCCAGAGCGCCGGCCCGGGCACATCCAACGATCGGCTGTTCTTCACACTGCCGAACTTCCTGACGCTTGAGAATGTAGGGAAGGTTCCGCCGTTGACGTCGAAACAAAAATTCGCGGTCGTCGTCCGCGGCAGTTTTGATTATGTTCAATATCCCTGGTACGCCTTTCTGTCGGGCATCAGCCAGGCCGAGAACAGCGAACCGGGCTACGGGCAAGGCTGGGAAGGATACGGCAAGCGGTTTGGAGCAGCCTTCGCCGACGGCACCATTGAAAATTTTATGACCGGCGCAATTCTGCCCTCCGTGCTGCATCAGGACCCGCGTTACTTCCAGTCGGGCCATGGAAGCTTCACTCACCGGACCTTCTACGCCCTGAGCCGGAACCTGATTACGCGTGTAGATTCGGGGAAGAATGAATTCAACTATTCTGAAGTCGTGGGCGGTGCGATATCGGCGGCCATCTCCACCTATAGCTATCATCCCAAGGGTAAATACGTGACTACGACAACGCCTGGCGTTTTGCGATACATCCCGTCCGACCGCACTCTGTCGAATACCGCCAAGGTGTGGGCGACGCAGTACGGCTATGATTCGCTGACGCTCGTTGTGAAAGAGTTCTGGCCCGACATCCGCCGAAAGATCAGGAAAACGCCCAAGAGCGAACCGGGCATCAGCATTCAACAAGAGCAGAAGTAAACGAAACAGAAGTCACGCAGGCCTCACTCGAAAAGCACGCTACATGGTGCGTTTCGCCTCGAGAGGACGGTCGATCACCAGCCCGGGGTGCAACCGGCGGAAGCTTTCGGTGACGTGACAATTCCAGCACACCGGTTGATGTGTGGAAAAGAATCTAGGCAGGTCCTGCGGACTCACGTCTGTCCATTCTGTGGTCTTGAAATCAGGCCCCAGGAGC
This sequence comes from uncultured Acidobacteriota bacterium, assembly GCA_963836945.1. GTDB lineage: Bacteria > Acidobacteriota > Terriglobia > Terriglobales > Acidobacteriaceae > Sulfotelmatobacter. Next base: position 796,438 of record CAWILL010000003.1, on the reverse strand, counting down.
GCGGGGACGTGATCGACATGATGCAAGGGCCCGATCGGCTTGCGGCAGAACACGCAACTCTTCCCTTCATACCACTTCGCCACGATATTCCAGACCAGGCAGCTCTGCGGGTCGGCATCCACTTGCGACAGGCAGTCCTGCCCACAGGTCTGCCGCTCCGGCCATCGGGAACACTCGGTCAGCCGAAGGGTCGGCTCGTTGAGGAATGCTCCTAATGCTGCTTCTCCAGCGGCGACGTCCACCGCTTCAAACTCGCGCGTTTCAGGGCACGTCACCAGACGTTTGCCGCTGAATTTGAAATAGGCGCGCACTCCTGGCACCGCGCGAAACACAAACAACGCGACTGCCAGCACAAGAACAGCGATGATGATGGTGAGCACCGTCACGGTCATAAAGCACCCCCCGGGCCTGCGGTGAGTCCGTCGCGCCACGCGAGGCGGACCCCCTATCAATTCAGTCTGTGCGGAGGGGTGCCAATTGACGGTGCTGTTGATCACCGGAAGTAGTGACCGCGATCACACCTAAATTGCAAAGAGTTTTGGAGCGTTCTGCACGAAGAGAGCGCGCGATTTACTTTCGCTTCTTTTTTGATTTTTTCGCCGGTGCTTTGGCGGCATGGTTCTTTACAGGCTTCGATGCCGGCTTTGCCGCAGGCTTGGGCGGAGCAGCTTTTGGCTTGTCGGCCTTGGCTTTTTCCGGTGCTTTGGGTTCGGGCTTCGCAGGTGGCGGTGGCGCCGGTGCCGCTTTCGCTTTCTTCCCTTTCGCGGCAGGCTGGGCGGTTCCCGCCTGAGCCGCAGGTTGCGCTGCAACTTTAGCCGCCCGTCCGCGCCGTGCGGGCGGAGGTGGAGGCGGCGGAGGCGGAGCAAACGGTTTCAAGAATTTCAGCGTCTCGGTGCGCGAACGCAGCTTGCCATCAAGCAGCAGCATAAAAACATCGTTGGCCAGCTTGGGATAAATCGGGAGTTGAGGCGTGATCAACAACTCCGTCATTTCGGGCAACGGAATCTTCTGCTGCACCTGCCGCCACTTGGTCAGATAATTCTTGATCTTCTGATCAACCGATTGCTGCTTCGCGGTGACCGCCAGGAACAGTACCATCTCCGGACGCGCCGAAGAAAGCAGTTGCCAGGTGCGTGAAGGTGTCGCTGCTTCCTTGCCCATCAATCGCTTGGCCAATTCCTTGGCGTGATCTTCAATGTCGCGCCAGGCTTCGACCAGATCCTTGCGCGGGATCACCTTCTGAATGTCGCTGATGTCTTTGTCCGAGAAGTGTGACGTAAGGAAGTACATCACCGCCGGTCCGGCATCCGGCGTGTAGCCCAGATCGACCATATGCTGCCGCGTCTTCATCAGCGCGGTGATGCCGTTGATATCAACCTTGGCCGAGGTCCACTTGTCGTGCAGAATCTCGAGCCAGCCTTCCTTTTCGAGCATTTTCACGACATGAAGGGGATCGTCTTCGTGCGCTAGCGCGGCGATCTCGTGCCCGATCGAAGACTTCAAAATATGGTCGATGTACTTCCCTTCTTTGGCGGCATCGTAGCGGGCCTGGGTGCGCTCTTCGAGCGGCCAGTGGAAGCGCGCCGCAAATCGGGTAGCGCGTATCAGCCGCGAGGGATCTTCCAGGAACGAATAGTTATGCAGAATGCGAATCAGCTTGGCTTCGATGTCGGCCACGCCGTTGAAGGGATCGAGCAGCAGCCCACGAGAGCCTTCGTTAAGCGACAGCGCCATGGCGTTGACAGTGAAGTCGCGGCGGCGCAAGTCATCGTGGATCGTCGAGGGCATCACGAGGGGAGGCTTGCCGGTCTTCTCGTACCTCTCCGTGCGCGCCATACTGACTTCAGCGCGGGCATTGCCGGGCAGCGCGAGAAAGATGGTGCGGTTATCCTCTTCGACGGCGGTAATCTTGGCGCCCGCCTTCTCGAAGTCCTTCTGCAGTTTGAGGGGATTGCCCTGGACAGTGAAATCGAGGTCGCGGATGGTGAACCCGCTGATGATGTCGCGGATGGCCCCGCCCGTCAGGTAGAGATTCATCCCCGCCGCGCGGACTACGTCTTGCACGAGGCCAACGCCCTTTAATTGGTCCGGGGTCAGCCGCAGTTCCATCGTGTAAATGTAATCAGCCATTGGCTTTCAAGCGGCGGTCAGGCCCTTGGCCAACGCGATTCGTTGCGCGAATCGCCCTGGGGGGAGGGCTCGATTTGCCGATATTTCCACAACATTTCCACAGGCCGGACCATGCCGCCCAGTCCGACCCTGAGCCACCGGCACGCAAGTGGCCTGATACCAAGTACTTATACAGAATGGAGACTCACTGGCAAACTCAAGAAAATAACACAACGTTTATATTTTGGCTACTGCCAAGAGGGATTCCGGGAGTTTGCGGGAAAAAGGTGCGAGAATCGGGAAGGCAGGGGCCAGGGATTAGTGGTCAGGGCCCAGCAATTTTGCTGACCCCTAATCCCTGCCCCTGACCCCTGTCTTTCATGCCTTCAACGCACAAGAAAGTGATCGTCCGCAAGATGGACCGCGACTCCGTCTCGGGATACGTCTCGCCGACGCAAATCGTCACTGACGGCAAGGTGGAGGTTCTGAACACTTCCGGAACGGTGATTGCGGTCGATCTGCGCGAGATCAAGGGCGTCTACTTCGTTCGCGAATTCGGAGAAGCAGAGTCCCTCACCCGCAAGACCTTCACTTCCCGTCCCCGAGCCGAGGGATTGTGGGTACGTCTGCGCTTCAAAGACAGCGAAGTACTGGAGGGCTTAATGCCTGCCGACTTGCTCCAGAGCACGCCGGAGGGATATCTCGTCAATCCTCCCGACCAGCGCTCGAACACGCAGCGCATCTTCGTTCCGCGCACGGCGCTAGAATCGCTGACGGTGCTGGCGGTGATCGGGACCGCCCGCCGACAGCGCCGAGCCGCAGAGGATCAGCGGCAGGTGCCGATGTTCGAGGAGTAGGCATTCTTCTCAACACGAGCAATCCTCACCCCTGATTCCGCAGACGATGGCCATCACAACCATCAAGGGGATCAAGAGCGGCGCGAGTATCCACAGGAGCACGGGCGTGCCTCCCGCATCGCTGCGAGCCGTCTTGGTGTTTTTTGCTTCCGTGTCGTGATCGACGACCGTCACGGGCAGTTGCACTTCGATCTGCTGCGGTGGAAGAACTCCACTGTCGCTGATCGATTGCAGAGTCACTTTGCCGCGCAGCGGATGTTCGCCCGATGCAACCGTTTCCTGCTTCTCGGAAACCTGGAGACTCTTCTCCTGTGCCCACGCTATCGACGGCACCAGCAATAACGCCAAGACGCTGCGCCACATAATGCCTCCTTCCTTTCTAAACGAGACATTGTTCGCAACTTTCCTGCATAGAGGCAATGCACGTACGGTCAAGAAAAGGTCATGCTTGAAACGATTGATTCGGTTGCCGTTGAAGGCACAAATCCGCAGCACTGAAGTGCGAGTCAGCGATTAAGGTGGGACGTTCAGCGGGAGGGCAAGTGGTTCGGAAAAATGGCGTAGGTCGTTGTCTCACGTGTTTTGGGATGGATGGCGACGGGGGCTCGTCAATGCGATTGGGATGCGGGAGCGCCGCGTGAATCAAAGTGCCGGCGCTACAGCCGAGGATAAGAAGGTCGGAAGAGTGTCTGTATCGTCGCTGGATTCATGCCTCCTGTTGGCGAGTGTTCTGCTAGGTGTCGTGCACAGCTGGATGAGCCGTTGGGCGATGAATCCCGACGGCATGTCGTATCTGGATCTGGGCGATTCGTTTTTTCACCGCGACTGGGCCCGTGCAGTAAATGCCTGGTGGAGTCCGCTGTATCCGTGGCTGGTTGGCAACGCGGTTGGGATTCTCAAGCCGTCGATGAAGTGGGAGTTCCCTCTGGTTCACGCCGTCAATTTCGGGATTTTCCTAGTGGCGCTGCTGGCATTCCGCTACCTCCTGTACACGCTTCTCGCACATTCGCGAGAATCCGCCATTCGTTTGGGTAATGCCTTTGCCGGAATGGGCCTTGGTTCTGCTGGGATACTCAATTTTCTGGTGGATCGCGCTGGAGGTGCAATCGCTTTACAGCGTCGGGCCAGATCTTCTGGTGCTCGCCTGCTTCTGTCTGGTGGTGGCGATGCTGCTTCGCTTTAAACCTGGGGCGAGGCTGATGCAGTTCGTACTAGTCGGCGCGGTTCTTGGCATTTCGTACTGGGTGAAAACAGTCATGTTTCCGCTCGGGCTGGTGGTTCTGGCCGTAGCGTATCTGTGGCGGCGATCGACTCCGGGATGGGCGCGCGGCATCGGTCTTGCCGCGCTGATCTTCTGGTGTATATGCGTACCCTTGATCTTCCTGCTCTCGGTGCAGAAGGGGCGTTTCACGTTTGGTGACTCCGGCAGGAACAACTATGCATGGTTTGTGGCTCCGCGAACCTCTCCCAGAAACTGGCAGGGACAAGAGCCGGGCAGTGGAACGCCTGTCCATCCGACGCGGCAACTGCTGAAATCCCCGCCTGTGTTCGAGTTCGACGGACCGGTGGTGGGAACATATCCTCCGTGGACTGACCCCACGTATTGGAACGAAGGATTGAAGGTGCATTTTGATTTGAAACGTCAGTTCGAGGTGCTGAAGTCGACCATTCCGGCTGAAGTCAACCTGTTGCTTCGTAAGCGTCCCGAGCTGGTGCCGTGCGTACTGATACTTTGCGTGCTCGGGGGATCTCTGTGGGTAGCAGCTCTGCGGGAATTATGGGTATTTATCGTCTTGCCGGCTGTCAGTATGGCGTTCTACCTGCCGCTCGTGGTGAATGACCGTTACCTTGGCTTCGTTCTCGTACTGTTTCTGGTGTTGCTCAGCGCGGTGCGGTTTCGCACGGAAGATGAACGAGTCGTCCGAATCATTGTCGTGGCCACCTTCATAATTGGCGCTGGCAACAGCGCAATACACCATTCGTGTCGTGAATCACAGTATCCTGGTTGGAGAAGGTCCGAGCTCAATCGAAGAGGACTTGAGCGTGGCGGAGCGACTCAGAGACTTAGGGATGACGCCGGGAACGAAAGTCGCGATGATTGGCGATGGAGAGGGTGCTTATTGGGCAAGGTTGGCGCATGTGCGGATCGTTGCCGAGATCATGGATAGGAATGGCGGTTCGGTCCAGTTCTGGCGCTCTGCGGAATCGGTGCAGCGGCAGGTGTACGACTTATTTCAAAGTGCGCACGCAAAGATCGTGGTCGCATCCTGCGTATCTTCGTGCCCCGCCAGACCGAAGGGTTGGAAGGAAATTCCGGAGACATCCTACTGCGTGTATAACCCCGAGGCGCAACGCTTTTCGAGCAACAACCTTCCGTGAAGAGTTACCCACCCTCCATGGTTGCCAGGTCAAAGGCTTTCACCACGGGGGCACGGAGGATCACAGGGGGAACCGTCGACTTATAAATGTCGATCTGTTTGAGGCAACTACACTAGTTCACGGGCGTCAGCACAAACGCGTGGTTGTGGCCGTTCTTGCTGCCGTAGCCGGTGATTTGTCCGACGTTGTTGATGGCGTTGGCATTGATCAGGGTCCATCCCGATGTTTTCGGGATAAGCGAATTCAAGTCGCGCATTCCGTGCGACGAAGTCCAGATCATGGCGTGAGGGGCGTTGTTCGCAATATTGCCGTAGCCCACGACGACATCTGAATCGTTTATGCCGAAGGCAACGCTGTAGGTCCCGCCCTTCAGCACTCCCAGATCTTTGATCTTGCCGGAGGTATCCCACTTGACGGCATGCCAGTGGGCGAGGGTGCTGCCGCCGTCTGACTGTCCTACGATGACGCCCAAGGAATTGATCGCATTGGCCATGCTGGTCAGGCCTCCCCAGAGCGTGCCCAGGTCCTTCATGGTGGAGCCGTTCCAAAGAAAACCGTGCGAGGTGAATGGCGGCCCGTAGCTGAAAACGGATTCGCCAACGATCAGGCCGTTGTCGTTGATCGCGAGCCCGGCGGTGAAGATTGCGTTCTTCAGCTTTCCAAGATTATTGATTTTGTCGTTGGTCCATCGGGTAGCGTTGACCACTCCAGTGCTGAGGAAGGAGTCTCCACTCGCTTCGCCGGCGGAGTTGACCTGGAACGCCGCGCTCGAAGAGCCACCCGAGAGCGTGCCGAGATTGCGGATGGTCCCAGTTGAGGACCACTGCACCGCGATGAAGTTGGTGGCAGGCTTTCCTTTCACGTTCGAGTAGCCGACGACGACGCCCGAGTCATTCAGACCGAGGGCTCCGCTCACCGACCCGCCGGAAAGCGTGCCGAGATCCTTCATCCCTTTGCCCCGTCTCCAGTAGAAGGCATGCTGTCCTGCGACCAGGCCGGTACATGGATAGCCCATCGAAGTCTGCGTGTCGGAACAGCCGACTACGTCACCGAGATTGTTGATCCAGAAACCGCTGCTTTCGTTTTTGCCTTTGAGCGCGCCCAGGTCGATGATGGTGTAACTTTGGGCCGACGCGACCGCTGAAGAAGCCAGCACAAGTGCAGCCAAAATCTTTAACGATGCACAACTCATGAATTTTCCCCCAGGATGGACGGTATAGTCGCAGTATGCCATCGGCGTGTTCAGCCCCAAGACTCACAAGTACAATCTTTAGTACACCTTGAAACCCCGTCCCATCGCGCGGTTTAGACAGGGGGCCCACGCAAATCCATTTGAAAAAAAAGACTTCTTGCTGTAGTGTGTCAGGTCCACGGCCGCTGAGCCGGAAGAGACCTGACGGAAATTCCCTCCTTCCTCCCCTCCGTTTGATCTCGATGGGCATTGTGTCATCCCCAGGTAGAGGTTTGATCATGCGCGCTCTCCCCACGTCTTTTGGAAAGTCCCTTGCGTTCTCCATTTGCTTAACTCTGGCCTCAGTTCTCGGAACCACATTCCTCGCCCAGCCGGCAGCCGCGCAGGAACAGCCACAACTCGTCGTGGCAACACCGCGGCCGCTGATCACCGAGGCTCTCGACGAATCTCGGCTGACGGTGCTGAAGGGCAACACGCATCCACTCGCGCGGCGCGAGTTCGATCTCGGCACGGCTCCCGCCAGCCTGCCCATGGAACGGATGCTGCTGGTTTTGAAACGCAGCGACGAGCAGGAGACCGCACTCCGCAAACTGCTGGATGATCAGCAGGACAAGAACTCTCCCCACTACCACAAGTGGGTGACGCCGGAACAATTCGGAGCGCAATTCGGCCCCACCGACGCCGACATGCAGATGATCACGTCGTGGCTGCAGTCGCACGGCTTCCAGGTCGGATCAACCAAGGGACGAACCGTGCTGGAGTTCTCAGGCTCAGCAAGCCAGGTACAGGCAGCATTCCACACCAGCATTCATAAGTACGTGGTCAATGGCGAGCAGCACTGGGCGAACGCTAGTGACCCCAGCATTCCGGCGGCGCTGGCGCCGGCGGTCAAGGGAATCAAAACGCTGCACAACTTCCTGAAGAAACCGATGATCCACATGGCGGAGAAGTACGTGCCGGCAAAACTCGTGGCCAAGTCGCGTCCGGAGTTCACTTCCGGCAGCGGGCTGCATGCGCTGACTCCGAGCGATTACCAGACGATCTACAACGTGACCCCGGCGTTTAACAAAGGAGTGACCGGGTCAGGAGTCACGATAGCAGTGGTTGGCCGAAGCAATTTGTTCAACCAGGGCCAAGACATATCAGATTTTCGCAACGTATTCGGCGCGGGCAACGGGCTGACGATTGTGTTGAATGGACCCGACCCTGGCGACATCGGCGGCAACGATGAACTCGAGGCCACGCTCGATGCATCCTGGTCGGGAGCACTGGCTCCGGGCGCCAATATCGATTTCGTCGTCTCTGGAACAACAAACACGACGGACGGAATCGACCTGTCCGAGCTTTACATTATCGAGAACAATCTCGGTGCGATCATGACAGAGAGCTTCGGAATATGCGAGTTCAACGTTACGGCTGCGGACGCTCAAGGGATTTCGCTGTTGGCGGAACAGGCTGCAGCTCAAGGTATCACCTATATGGTTTCCGCAGGAGATACGGGAGCGGAAGGGTGCGACGACCTTAGCAAAACGACCGCAGTCGGTGGAATCTCGATCAACGTGCTGGCTTCCAATCCTTTCACGGTGGCCATGGGTGGAACGCTATTCAATGAACACGGGCAGGATGCCAGCTACTGGAGCACCGCCAATAACAATACTTTGGGATCGGCCCTCGCTTATATACCGGAGGATGCCTGGAACGAAACCTGCACCACGGCGTGCCAGCAATTTCAGCCCCCTTTAGCCGCGGGTGGCGGCGGCGCCAGCATCTATTTTCAGAAACCGCCGTGGCAATCGGGCGTGACTGGCACAAACAGTGACATCGTGCGAGACATTCCCGACATCTCGCTGACTTCGGCCGGCCATGATCCTTACCTGCTTTGCCTTGAGGCTTCCTGTGTTCCCGACTCACAGGGATTTATCTCTTTTGTCGGAGTGCTAGGAACGTCGGCTGCTGCCCCGTCTTTTGCCAGCGTTATGGCTCTAGTGGACCAGAGCCTCGGACCACAGGGAGTTGCGAACTACGTTCTGTACCCGCTGGCGCTGGCGCAGCAAACAGCAGGAACAAGCTGCAATGCTTCGAGTACCTCTGTTGCCCCCAATAGCGCATGCGTGTTCAACGACGTGACCAGTGGGAACAATTCCGTTCCCGGCGAGACTGGATATCCGAGTGGGGTGTATGCGGCTGCTGCCGGATATGACATGGCGACTGGCCTCGGTTCCGTTAACGTCGCGAATTTGGTTGCTGCGTGGACCAGCGCAATTTTCAACGCCACAAGTACGACGCTGACGCTGAATGGCGTCTCAACGCCTATCACCATCACACACGGTGCCTCGGTTGCGGTGGGAGGTAAGGTTACATCTAACAGCACCACACCAATGGGCGACGTAGCCTTGCTGGCGGCGATTGGGCCTTCGGGTTCGCTCACGAACCAAACTGGAGTTGCCGAGTTCACGCTCGGCAGCGGCGGAGTGATTTCGGGAACGACGAACCAACTCCCCGGCGGCACGTACATGGTGACGTCTCGTTACACCGGAAATGGGACGTTCGCAGCGAGCACTTCTGCAGGAGTTCAAGTCACTGTCAACCAAGAGGCGAGCACCACTAGTATTTCGGGGCTCGATCCGAATGGCCTACCGCTGGCGGGTGGCACGTACCCGTTCGGCAGCGTCATTTTTGTGAGGGCCGATGTCGTGGGCGCTTCCGGACACGGTGCGCCGTCAGGAGCGGTGACGTTTACCGATACGTTTGGCGCGTTACCATCGCTGAATCCGCAGATCAGCCCACCCGTCGCGGTCCCGAACCCCACGCCGCTGAATAGCGCTGGGAACACCTCCGTCGGCGATGGAATTATCAGCTTCGACGCCGGCAACCATAGCATCACGGCCAGCTATGGCGGAGATTCCAGCTTCAACACGAGTCAGAGCAGCGCCAGCGCGCCCGTGACGTTCACGATCCAGCCCGGGTTTGCGGGAGTGTCCGGCCCGACGGATGTGTCGATCACCAGTCCCGGCCTCTCGGGCACGAGCACTGTCGGGATAATTGCTTCCAGCAACTTCACGACAGCAATCAGCCTCACTTGCGGCGGCTTGCCGGCGGAGACGACTTGTTCCGCTGCCTCGGCCACGGGGCAAGGGCCAACTAAAGTTGTGAACACGAACATCATTGTGTCCACTATGGGTCCGCACACGGTCATGCTGCGAGGCAACGAACCGCGTGTTTACTACGCGGTGCTATTCGGCAGCGGCCTGCCATTCGGAATCTTCTTCGTGGCCGCGTCGCGGCGGCGGCGTTGCAGCACCCTTGCCCTGATGATGCTGCTTGCCTTAATCGTTGCTGTGCCGGCTTGCGGAGGGGGCGGCCCTTCGCATCACCAGGATCCGGGGACGCCTATTGGCACCTATACCGTCACAGTGACCGCGACAGCGGGTAGCCTTAGCCAGCAAGGATCGTTCACGCTTACGGTGCAATAAGGCATGCACTGCATTCGCATCTGAGAATCCCCACTTCTTCAGGCTTTGAAGAAGCGGGGTACAGCCTCCAGCTTGCCGATCGGCGGAGTGGTGTACGATTTACCTCGGCATCACTCCACATCATCCAATGAAACTCTCTGCGATTGCTGCGGCTCTTGAAGTGCGTCTTGAGAGTGGGTCTCCCGACACGGAGATTCACGGGCTTAACGGGATTGAACAGGCTGGGCCCGGGGAGCTTACGTTCGTTTCCAATCCAAAATATGCGGCGGCGGCGCGGACCACGCGGGCGTCGGCCGTCATTGTCGGTGACAACTTCCCCGCTATTCCTGCGGCCACGCTGCGGGCGAAGGATCCGTATCTCTCGTTTGCGCGGGCGCTGGAACTGTTTCACGCGCCGTTGCGGTATGCGCCGCGGGTGCACCCTACGGCGGTCGTGCATCCCAGCGCGCGCGTTGGGGCGAATGCGCATATCGGGCCTTATGTCGTGATCGACGAAGATGTCGAGATTGGGGCCAATGCGGTGCTGCTGGCGCATGTGGTGATCTATCGCGGGGTGAAGATTGGCGACAACTTCTTCGCGCACTCTCATGCTGTGGTACGCGAGAACTGCTGCATCGGCAATAATGTGCTTTTGCACAACGGCGTGGTGATCGGCAGCGATGGGTTTGGCTTTGCCCGCACCGCCGAGGGACATTGGCACAAAATTCCACAGCCTGCACCGGTTGTGATTGAAGACGATGTGGAAGTGCAGGCGAATTCCTGCATCGACCGGGCGAGCGTGGGCGAGACGCGCATCAAGCGCGGCGCTAAGCTCGACAACCTGGTGCAGGTCGGGCACGGGTCAACCGTGGGGGAAGACGCACTGCTTTGCTCGCAGGTCGGCATTGCGGGATCAACGGTGATTGGCAATCGCGTGATCTTGACGGGGCAGGTCGGGGTTGTGGGGCACTGCAAGGTTGGGGACAACGCGATCGTCACCCCGCAGAGCGGAGTGGCGAATGACATTGCTGCCGGAGCGCTGGTGAGTGGGGCACCGGCGGTGGATCACAAATTGTGGCTCAAGTATTCGGCGATTCTGCCGCGGCTGCCGGAGATTGCGCGGGCGGTGCGCAGCCAAAAAGCAAAAGAATAACCACAGAGGGCACGGAGTATTACAGAGGATCTTTGTGCGTCTCTGTGTCCTCTGTGGTGAGTGATTTTTGGCGATACTCTTCCGGTAGTCCGGCTTCGATCACGGATCGAACTTTCTCCATTAAACATTCACGATTGCCGAAATCTTTCGGGTCGATCGGGGGGTGGAAGATCACGTGAACCTTTGCGGGCTTGATGGCGAATCTTGTCTTGGGCATGGCGTAGTGTGTACCCACAATCGTGATCGGGATTACCGGCACGCCGCACTCCATCGCCAGGTAAAACGGGCCTTTCTTGAACGGGAGCAGCTTGCCGTCGAAGGAGCGCTTCCCCTCGATGTAGATGATCATGTTGAGTCCCTGATCGACGACAGCTTTGGCGGCTCGAACCGCTTCAATGCCCGCATCCCGATTGCCGCGGTCGACGGGCACGAGCGATCCCATGCGCATGGCGCGCCCAAGGATTGGAGTCTTAAATAGTTCTTTCTTCACCATGACCGAGGTGTGCCGCGGTATCAGAGGAACCTGGATGGGTGGATCGAGATTTGAGACGTGGTTGGTCATGAAGATGTAGCTGCGGGAGTGATCGAAGCGGTCGAGGCCGATGGGTTCGACACGCACGCCGGAAATCCATACTCCGGCGCGGGCTCCCCACATAAACAACCTGTAGAGCAGGCGGATGTCGCCGGTCATGAACGTCCAGGGAAATCCGATCAACGCCGCCAGTGGAGCGGCAAGGCCCCAAAGGGTCAGCATGAGGATGGTGCGGATCATTGCGCTGGAGCTCCGACTTCCGCCTCTCCTTTGAGCCAGGCTACGCGGCGTGCGCGTTGCTCCGGCGTAACGTGGTCAAGATCTTTGACCTGATAGGAGGTTTCCTGGCGTCCCATCACTTTCCATTGCAGCTCGCGCTCGCGACCGCGGGACCGAATCTTGATCGAGATGGGTTCTCCGGTATTCATCCGGGCCAGTTGCTGGTTCGATTCTTCGCTGGCGGGCTTACCCTGAATTTCGGTGATGAAATCGCCAACCTGCAGTCCGGCGCGCTCAGCTTCACCGCCGGGTGTGACTGCGATAACCGACACCGGGCCATCGAAATTCCGGGAGGCGAGGAAGCCTGAGTCGGGCACAGTGATCGAGAACTCCTCGACATGCAGGCCTACGTACCGCAGGAAGTCGTTCCAGGGGATCTCTTCCCTCCCCGACACATTCTTGGTGAAGAACCAGCCGAGATCGGCGTGGCTGACGGCCTCGGCGGCTTCGCGCACGCCATTGGAATCATCGAAGAACCTTCCCTTCCTGGCGTAGTTCGCGTTCATCCATTGAAAGAGTTCGCGCAGTGAGGCATGGTCGTGACTGGCGTCGCGAATGGCAAGGTCGAGCATGAAACCCAGCAGTTCGCCTTTGTTGTAGTAGGAGATGCTGCGCTCGGGACGGCGGTAGTAATCGAATCCTTCGAGCCATGCGTCGAGACTCGATTCCTCCGCCGATTGCGTGAGGTGCGCGGGGCGGTTCTCGAGCTCGGAGATCTGTTCGCCTAGGCGGGTCAGGAACTGCTTCTCATCGATCAGGCCAGCGCGAAGCTGGATGATCTCCTCGGCGGTGCTGGTCACGCCTTCGCTGAACCACAGGGCCTTCGTGAAATTCTCTTCAGTGTAGTCGATGGGCTCGAGGGTTTGCGGGCGAATCCGTTTCACATTCCACAGATGGAAGAACTCGTGAGACGTTACTGAATTGAACGGATAGAGACTGCGCTGGATGGTTGCCGCATTCAGGTCGATCGCTGTGGAGTAGGCATGCTCCATGCCTCCACCGGCGGGGCCGCGGGGAAAGTGGTAGAAGAACGTATAGGTATCGAAAGGGCGGTCGTTCATCCATGAGGTTGCAGCGGCAACGATCTTGTGGAGATTGGCGATGACCTTGTCGGCGTCGTAGTCGGCTGGGTCGGCGTCGATGATCACGCGATAGCGTCCCCCAGACTCATCGAAGGTGAGCTCGCGGAACGTGCTTATTTCGACCGGTGAGTCGACGAGCCGGTCATAGTTCTCGGCGCCATAGGAGCCAGACACAGACTGCAAGGGGGTGGCGATGTGCCACTCGCTGGGGACGTGGCTGAAACGAATCGTCAAGGGCGCATTGCGGGCGTCGACCGGGTACATCAGGACTTGAGCGAGGTTCAAGAAAGCATGATGAGAATTGAGCTGGGCGCCGAAGGGACCGAATGAATCCACGTAAATTTGGTATTCGACGATTGCCCCCTCGGCGGCGCCCTCGAGTTGCCAGTGACTTTCGTTAGCCTGCTGAATCGCCAGACTGTTTCCGGCGCGGTCTTTGGCACGAACCCAATTCACGTATTGGGCGAAGTCGCGAACCTGGTACAGAGCGTTCCACACCGGAAACTGGAGTTCGCGCGTGGTAGCTCCGGGAGGCAGAATGATTTGCACCTGCACCAGATGGCGCTCGGGAGAATCGAGAGAAACGGTGTAAGAAACGCCGGAAGCAGCAGAGAAAACGGCGAGAATCGCGGTACAAAGTGCGACCTGTAGGGTGCGGCGGATGGCGTGCGTTGTCATTTTCGATGGGCCAACTCGCGCAAGCGTGCCGGGAGCTTCTCGTAGATGCCGCCGAAGCCGCCGTTGGAGAGGATGGCGACGACGTCTCCGCCGCGGAGTTCTGGAGCGATGGTTTGGACGATGGCATCCGCATCGGCCAGAAGGCGTACCGGGCGGCCATTTTGCTGGATCTCTGCCGCCAGGGCGGGCAATTCCAGGCGCTCATCCTCAGGCACGGCATCCGAGCGGAAGACGTTGGCAACGATCACTTCATCTGCACCCGCAAGGCTGTGGGCGAGATCGCTTTGCAGCACGCGGCGGCGCAGGGTGTTGGAGCGCGGCTCGAGAATGGCCCATAGGCGCGCGCCGGCGTAGCGGGCGCGAAGGGCTTTTAGGGTTCCGGCAATCGCTGTGGGGTGATGCGCGAAGTCGTCGATGATAGTAACACCGTTGACCTGGGCTTTCACTTCGAGGCGGCGCTTCACGCTCTTGAAGGTCTTGAGCGCCTCGGCGATTGCTTCCTTCGAAACACCGCACCATGAGGCGAGAGCGGCCGCGGCTGTCGCGTTCCACACGTTATATTCGCCTGCTAGGGCAAACTCGAAATCAGCCCAAGGCTGGCCGTCACGAACCACGGTCCAACTCGTGCCGTCCAAATCAAGGCGGAGGTTCGTAATTTTCCTGTTCGCGCGGAGTCCCGCTCCGTATCGTTCTACTGGGCAGAAGGCCTTCGCCAGGCAACGCTCAAGACTTGGGCTTTCGGCTGACTCTTCCGTGGCACCATCAAAGGCAACGATGCGTCCGCGGCGCGGGACAAGGTTCACCAGGCGCTTGAAGGCGGTCTCGACTGCATCAAGGTCCTTGTAAATGTCGGCGTGGTCGAACTCGACCGAAGTAAGAATGACGGAGTCGGGAAAGTAGTGCAGGAATTTCGGGCCCTTGTCGAAGAAGGCAGTGTCGTACTCGTCGCCTTCAAGGATGAAGTGCTTGCCCTGGCCGAGATGAAAGCTCGATCCGAAATTTTCGGCGATGCCTCCGATGAGGAATGAGGGATCAAGGCCCGCGTGGTGGAAGATCCAGGCGAGTATGGAAGTCGTCGTGGTCTTGCCGTGTGTTCCGGCAACGACCAGTACTTCTTTGCCGCGCAGGAATTCATCGTGCAGCAACTGCGGCAGAGAGCAGAAAGGAATCCGCTGATCGAGGATGTGCTCAAGTTCGACGTTGCCGCGGGAGATGGCGTTGCCCACGACTACTAAGTCAGGTTTTGGTTCTAGATTCTTGGGATCGAACGGTTGGGCGACCGGGATACCGAGATCGCGGAGAAAGTCCGACATGGGCGGATAGGCGGCGGCATCGGAACCGGTGAGGCGATGTCCGCGCTCCTTTAACATTCCAGCTAGAGAGGCCATGGCAGTGCCACAGATGCCGATGAGATGGATGTGTTTGGGGTCGGTCATAACTTCATAAAATCAGTTCACCACAAAGGACACTAAGGTACACGAAGGAAATCACCCGCTTACGGCTGATTCCAATATTCTCAGGGTTACGTGGCGATTCTTGACTGACAGGGTTGCTTGCACTCCGAACGGTAGCGTGATGTTTCCGCAGGTGACGTGTCCCGACTTCACGCCGATAGCTACTGGAATGCCAAGATCGCCGACGATCCGCAAGATGACTTCCTGCAGGGTGTAGTCCTGCTGCGGCGACTGAGTGCAATCCAGCATCTCGCCGAAGACAATGCCCTGAACTGCTTCCAGGTGACCTGCGAGTTTCAACTGCATCAGCATGCGGTCAATTTGATATGGCTTGGCAGCAACATCTTCCAGGAAGAGGATTGTGCCTGCCGTTTCGATCTCGTAGGGAGTTCCCAACGAAGCGACCAGGATGGAGAGGCACCCTCCGTACAAAATCCCTTGAGCCTTGCCGTCGATTAGGCCGGTGGCCTCGGGGTTTAGCGGAACATCCCAAGCTGACGACTGACACAGAGCTGATTGCCAAGATGGGAGATCAACTCCACCTTCGTGAACCCAGTCTTTGGCCGCCATCGGTCCATGGAAAGTGACGAGTCCCGCTACGTCGGTGAAATGCGTCAGCAGGCTGCTGATATCGCTATATCCAAGGAAGATTTTGGGATGCGCCTCGATCTGCTCGAGGTCAAGTTGATTGAGCAGATAGTTCGCCCCGTAGCCACCACGCGCGCAGACGATCGCGCGCACGTCATCGCGCTCGAACATTGCTTCCAATTCGCGGACACGCCGCTCGACGGAACCGGCGAAGTAGATATCGCGATCGAGGATCGAGTCGAGGTAGAACGGACGATATCCTGCACGACGCAGGGCTTCGCAGCCGGCCTCGAGGTCCGCCTGCTTGACATTACTCGCGGGCGCGATGATGCCGACCGTGTCCCCGGGGCGCAGGGCGGGAGGCTTGACGAGTTGCACACTGGAGGCAGACATGGGTTCACCGGCGGCGGTGTTCAGACACAGTCGCCCTCGTTCAACCTAGATAGAATTCTCCTTGGCACACCAAGCGTGCCGGACCGCGCAAAAAAATGTCGTCGCCCTGGCGGCGAACCGTCTGCGTGCCGCCCGGCGCATGAACTTTGACGATTGAATCGACGCGTCCCGCGCCCATGGCAGCCACGGCGGAAGCGCACGAGCCGGTGCCAGACGATCTCGTCTCGCCCGCGCCGCGTTCAAAAAAGCGGGCTCGCAGATCAAATTTGCTGTCGACCACAACGTACTCGACGTTCACGCAATCCGGGAATTGCGGCAGCTTTTGGATCTCGGCCGCTTGCGATTGCCAGTTGCGTGTAAATTCGGGGACGATGATGACGAAGTGCGGATTGCCCATGGATACAGGAATGCCACGCACTTCCGCGGAACTAACTTTCAAGGTCTGTGCGGGCTCGAACGTGGCTTTTCCCATTTCAATTTCGAATTCGTACTCCGAGTCGCGTCGGGCGGTCAGAACGCAGACCTTACGTCCCGCCCCGGTCAGGATGGAGACGCGCTCTTTCCCTTGCGTGGCGCAGACGTAGGTGGCGACGCAGCGGGTGCCGTTGCCGGAAATCTCCGCTGGCGACCCGTCGGCGTTGATCAAACGGATCTCGAGATCCGACGAAAAGTGCGGCCTCATCCATTCCACGCCGTCGGCGCCCACACCGTCGTGACGGTCGCAAATGCGGCGGGTGAATGTGGCGATATCGGGGGGTGCAAGCGCGGCGTCGATCAACAGGAAGTCGTTGCCGCACGCGCTGGCCTTAACGAAAGGGATCGTGCGAACGCCCGCCTTCACTCGCGCTCCACCCGTCCGAGGCAGAAGGCACTCTGGAGAACGGTCGAGGATTTCAACTGATGGAGTAATTCCCTTTGCTCGCGGCTGCAACCGTCGACATCGAACTGCATGCGCACGTGCTGGCCGGTGTTGCCGCTGAGCACGTTCTGCATCATACGGTGGTGTGTTTCGAGGATGCGGGTCACTTCGGTGCTGATCTCATCGACGCTGCCCCCGGTGACTTCATAGCTCGTCAGCAGGACTTTGATATTAAGGTTCTCTTCCGCATAACCGAGTAAGAAGAGCGACGCGAGCACGAGCGCCGTGGCAAAAAACGCAGTCAAGTAGAGCCCCCCGCCGGCAGCCATTCCGATGGAAGCCACGACGAAAATGGTCGCGGCGGTGGTCAGTCCGGTGGTCAGTCCGCGCGTATGCAAGATGGAACCGGCGCCGATGAAGCCGATGCCGGGAATGATCTGCGCGGCGATTCGGGTGTAGTCCGACGGCTCCGCCGCCAGGCCGCGAGAGAGAACAGTAAAGAGCGCCGCCCCGAAACAGATAAACATATTGGTGCGCAGGCCGGCAGCGCGGTGCTTCATTTCGCGCTCGAGCCCGATGCAGCCGCCCAGAATCGCCGCCAACAGGAGTCGGGTGATCGAGCTGCTGACGATGCCGCTCGCCATCTCCCGGTGAATCAAATCGACGAAATGTTGCCAGTGCATGCGACTTCCGCTTCTTCCAGACGTCTCGGATGGCCGGATTTTATCACTCTGCCGTCACCCCGCTGCGTTAACCCGGCTGATTACCGAGCGCGATAGAGGACGGCTCGGGCTTGTCCAGTAACGTGAACTTCGACCAGCTCCGGCAGCGGTAAATGGTGCACAGCCTGCCAAACCGGATCACCCTCAAACGCGAGAATGTAGTCGGCGTACTTCGGCGGATCGGCGAGTGCGCGCTCCCACAAGCCTTCGGGATCGGTGGGCTGCTTCCAGACGCGGTGGTTGCCCTCGTTGATCGTGTTGCGCAGAGGGATACCAGCGCGTTCGACGGCTCCGACGTGATCGCCGACATACATGAGCAGAGTGGCACCAGGAGGAAGCCTCTCGAGCCACTGGGAGAGCTGTATTTCGAGCTGGTTCCGCGTCCTCATGTTGATTTCGGCTTCCTCGAGGCAGACCGGCCCGGCGCGCCAGATGCGGCTGTAGCTGGCCAGCACGAAAACCAACAGGACGAGCACGGAAGCGAAGCGAAGGCGCCAATTCCAATTGGAGCGAAGGGCGAAACTTGAAAGAACGGCGAGTGATGCGCAGAAGGCCGGCAGCAATTGCAGTCCGTAGCGCACGTTGTAGTGGCTGAACGGCCACCACTGTGGAACGAAAGTTGGGACGCCGCCGTAGGCGATCGACAACGCGTAGAACGGAATAGGAATGAGCAACAGGGCTAGCGGCCAGGCGGACTTGGTGAACGGACGCAGGGATTGGTTCCGACAGAGGATCAGCGGGGTAAGCACAGCGCCGAGCGCGAGGAGAATCCAGGCTCGCTGCAACCACTCATTGGGGGCGACATTGTTCTCAGATGCCTTCAGAAAATACATTCCCGCCACAAGAGGGTTGCCGCTTCCGGGATGCCCGGGATTCCCAGCACTCTGGGTTCTGCGTTCGATCGCCTTCGCGGAATAGGGGCCATTTTCAAATTCGAGCGGCTTTCGATAGACAATCGCGTTATAGGCGAGCCAGAGAGCGGGAGCCGCGGCGGTGATTAGCAGAAACCTGATTACTGCGCCGGGGACTAAAACCGCAGTTGAGTGGGTGTCGCTCACGCGGCCCTGAAGGGCCGCTCTTCCACGGCTATCCAAGACCTGCTCCCCAAAAGCCAACAAAACCGCGAGAGTCATCGCAATGGAGAGAAACCATCCGTCGTAACGCGTGAGGCTTGCTCCGGCCAGGCAGAGGCCGCACCTGGTGAGAGCGCCGGGATTGCCGTGGACCGATTCGCAGAAGTACACCACCGCCCAAATGAAAAAGGCGAGATAGACGGTTTCACCCATCGCCGTTGACTGCATGTACATCAGGTTGGGATTGGCAGCATAGATCAGGGCGGCGATCCACGAGGCCGCTCGAGCGACGGCATCCGGCGGCTTCGAACCGGAGAGGGCGCATCGAGTGAGTCGGAACATTCCCACCACTCCGAAGACATAAGCGGCCATCGACGGAATGGACCCGCCCGCACCGCTGCGCCACAGATTCATGGAAATCAGAAAAGGGATCATCAACAGGTGCTGGAGCGGGAGCCACACTGTGCCGAGTTGCAGCAGCCCTGGAGTTTTGGAGTCAAACACTCGGCGGGCGATATTGATGTGCGCCACCGCGTCGCCGTAGAGCAACACGTCGCCGGCCTTGAAGTAGAACAGGAACGTCAGGATCGAGACGGATGTCGCCAACCATGCCAGCAGAGGAATGTCGGAAGCGCCCGGGGGGGACGGTTTGTTTTTTGGCGGCTTCGGCATCGGATATGCTCGCGAGTCTCAGGTGTCAGTTTCGTACTTCAACGCAAGGCAGGTCAGGCATGGGGAAAAAACAACCACAGGGGCTAAAGCCCGCTCTGTACGTACGCTTTACGCCGGCGCTAAAGCGCCGCTCTTCCACATTTTCCCCTTTCCGGATTCCCCCGTTCCACATTTTCCTTTATTCCACGTTTCCACTTCCGACTCGCCCGTTCCGTCTCTCACAGTGATAACGCTTCTGCGGATCCGCATATGGCGGCCACTACTCCAGGTGCGTCAGTTCGCGGAAGGTCTGGAAGCGGGCGTCGATTTCGTCGCGGGTCAGAGAACGCAGGCGCTCGGGACCGAAGCGCTCGACCACAAACGAGCCCATGACGCTGCCGTAGAACATGGCACGCTTCAAGACTTCGCGGTTCACTTCCGGCTGTGAAGCCAGGTAACCCATGAATCCTCCAGCGAAAGAATCGCCAGCACCGGTCGGGTCTTTTACTTCATCAATGGGCAACGCCGGAGCGCGGAATGGGTGACGTCCAAATCCGAAGGCTCCTTCACGAAAGAAGATTGTCGCGCCGTATTCTCCATGTTTGATGACCAGCGCTTGCGGGCCCATGGCCATGACTTTCTGAGCGGCGCGGGGAAGGTTGGTTTCGTGGGCCAGCATCTTGGCTTCCGTGTCGTTGATCAGCAGGATGTCGACTAGCTTCAGGGTTTCAGCAAGTTCTTTTGGAGTGCCTTTGATCCAGTAATTCATCGTGTCGCAACCCACCAGGCGCACGCGGGTCATCTTTCGGCGCACGTCCGCTTGCAGCGTCGGTTGGATGTTGGCCAGGAACAGATAGTCGGAGTCCTCGTACTCTTTGGGGATTTGAGGCTTGAATGATTCAAAGACATTCAGATGAGTGAAGTCCGTTTTCGCCTCGTTCAGATTTTCGGTATAGGTGCCTCCCCAGCGAAAAGTCTTCCCGTTCGCGCGTTCCACTCCGCGGATATCGATTCCGTGTTGTTGGAATACTTTTTCCTGATCGGGGCCGAAGTCGTCTCCGACCACCGCCACGACTCGAACTTTAGTGAAGTAGCTGGCGGCCAGGGAGAAATACGTGGCGGCGCCTGCCAGGACATTCTTTACGCTCCCTGAGGGCGAGGTAACGTCATCGAATGCGACCGAACCTACTACCAGTATGCTCATTCTTTTTCTGGTTTCCGGTGCTGCCCCCGCGAAAAGCTTCCACCACAAAGGACACGGAGGGGCACGAAGGAAAGAGCTTTCATTTGGATTTTGAAACGGGCTGCAGGTATTTTCCGACGATCAGCTTCAGTTTCTTTTTTGTTGCCGGGGGAATCTTTTTGGGGTCGGTAAGGATCGCATGTGCCAGGGCTGAGCCGCACTTGCAGGATCGGTCGCGGGGCATGTCTGCGACCGTTTGACGTATAACTTTTGTCGCATTCTCGGCATTCTTCACCAGAACCGCGATGATCTGATCCACCGTGACCGAGTCGTGATGCGGGTGCCAGCAGTCGTAGTCGGTCACCATCGCGACCGTGACGTAGCAGAGTTCAGCCTCGCGAGCGAGTTTCGCTTCCTGCAGATTCGTCATTCCGATTACGTCCATGCCGAGGCCGCGGTAGACATTCGACTCGGCCTTGGTCGAGAACTGCGGGCCCTCCATGCAGAGATAGGCGCCTCCGCGTTTGCCGACCACGCCAGCCTTCTGACATGCGTGGGCGACGACTGACGCCAGTTCGCCACAGACTGGATCAGCAAAGGCGATGTGCGCCACTAAGCCGTTCCCGAAGAAGGTGTCGATTCGATGGCGGGTGCGATCGAAGAATTGGTCGGGGATGACGAAATCAAGCGGCTTGTGCTCTTCCTTCAGCGATCCCACAGCAGAAATGGAAAGGATGCGCTCCACTCCGAGTTGCTTGAAGCCGTGGATGTTGGCACGGAAGTTCAGTTCGCTGGGGAGCAGATGGTGGCCGCGCCCGTGACGCGCCAGGAAGGCGACCTTACGGCCTTCGAGGGTGCCGCAGACGTAGGCATCGGACGGGGCGCCGAAGGGTGTTTTGAGACGCACTTCTTTCAGTCTGGTCAGACCGGGCATGGAGTAGAGCCCGCTGCCGCCGATGATTCCGATTTCTGACTGTGGCAATGATCCTCCGGAGGGCTTGGGCAGTTCGGGCAAACTCGTGATTATACAGGACGAGTTTTCGATTATCCCGCAGGTGGTCTAGAGCTCTCGGCCTTCGCACCCTCGCTATGCTCGCGGGGCGGACGAAGGCGTCCGCCCCTACACAGGCTACAATTTTGGTATGCGTGCTGTGATTTCGGGATTGATGCTTCTTGGCCTGCTGGGCCAGCCGCGCGCGCAGGAAAAGAATGCCGCCGCGGCGCGAGTCGTCACGGTTCCGGCCACCATTGATCACAACCGGGTTGTGATTCAGGGCGATCTTCGGCTGCCAGATGGCTCCATGCAGACGGTTCGCGTCTGGGTCGATAACGGCGATCCTGACCTGAATTTGTCGCGACGCTTGGCCACCCTGCTGTCGTTACCAGTGAAGTGCGGAGATCAGGAGTGTTCCTCGCCACCTCCCGAGGAGATTGTTATCGGAGGAATGAACGTCCCGCTGAAGGCTGTGAACGAAGCGAAGATTGCGCTGAGACCGGTGAACGAAGCTGCGGTTTTGGCGCCGGGGATGAATGCGGAAATCAATCTGCCGTCCAGCATTCTGCGGCAGTACGACGTGTTGATCGATTTTGTCGAGCGCAAATTTTCGATTGGAGCGCCGGGGACCATTCATTTCCACGGCGCAGCCGGCAAGGCGTTGCTAAACGCGGGGAATGGGTTGGTCCATATGCCGAGTCAGATCGAAGGCAAGAAATACAATCTCGCGCTCGATGTTGGATCTTCCATCAGCTTTCTTTCGGAGGAACTCTTTGACAAGCTGGCGACCACTCATCCCGATTGGCCGCGCATGACTGGGGCGGTGGGCTCGGCGAACATGTGGGGAGCTAACGAAGAACCGAAATGGAAGGTGATGAGCTTGGATCGTGTGCAATTCGGGCCGCTGTTCCTGACGAACGTGCCGATGGTGGTGCTGTCGAAACCGCTCTTGGAGTTCTTCGAAAAGCGCGCGGCGATACCGACGGTTGGCGTGGTGGGATCGAATATGCTGCTGAACTATCGCGTGGGGCTCGATTACGCGCACTCCACTGTCTATTTCGATCTGGGGCGCACCTACAGATTTCCCGACTTTGATGTTGTTGGCCTGATTCTGCGGCCAGAGGGCGATGGACGGTTCACCATCCTCGGCGTGGCAGACATTGATGGCAAACCCTCAGTCGACGGCGTCGAAAGCGGCGATCATCTGGAAGCTGTCAATGACCTGTCCGTGCGCGGCGCTACGATGGGACAAGTTTGGTCCATGCTGGGCGCGACAACCGGGAAGGAGAAGAAGCTGACGATCGAGCGTGCAGGAAAAGAGTTCACTGTAGTGGCGAAAGTCCAGCACTTCCTGGGAGAGTCGCCAGAAGACAAGGACGGCAAGAGAAAGAAGTGAGTTCTGCCTTGCTTATCAGTTGTGCCTTGCTTAAGAGATCCAACAACGGCGGCGCTTCCCTCTCGACTGCGCTCGGGGCGGACAGCCGAGGCGGCTGTCTCTACGTGAGTTTTCACTTCGCCGGTACGACGGCGGTGAATACTTCTTTTTCCAGCGTTGCGGAGGTGCCGTCGTCGAGGCTTTCCGTGATAAAAACTGTGTCGCCCTTTTCTTCGATCAGCACAGTGCCGTCTTCCGTCGACCAGCGGTGACGGCCCTCAAGCGGGGCGGCGGCGCTGCTGTCTTCCGCCTTCTGCTCTGACTCTTTGGAGTCGTTTGCCTCGGATGCTTTCTTGTAGCGAAGGTTCAAGGAATGGGCATAAATTCCTGCAAACTGGGCGGCTGTAATAGGGCTCGACCAGCGGGAAACGTAGAGTAGAGCGAGGGGACCGGAGGGATTCGCCTTCGATTTCGCCGCGTAGTAATATCCACCGCGCCACTCGGGATACATCTTCTTGGATATTTTCTTCCCTGCATATTGCTCGACGAGCACTGCGACATCGAATTCGCCCATCGCACCAATATCAAACTTCTGGTAGTCCTTAAAGTCGTGCTTGAAGTCGGGCACGCGCATGAGCTCGATTTTCTCACCCGACAGGTAGGTTTCCGGCTGCATGATCTGGCGCGTGGTGTGCGGGGGATTCGCCAGAATCCCGGCGAAGGCCGTGTTCTTCCCTCCTTTTTGCAGGACCTTGATGACGAAATCCATGCCATAGCTATAGGGAAACGTCATCGACTCCTTGAGGAAAATGGGGGCGTCGTTGAAGACCTTGGTGCTCGGAGTACCAGTCAGACTTTCTTCTTCCATGGATCCGACCAACTCCGGCGAAGTCGTGATCGAGTGTCCCGTGGGCGCGATGGCGTACTGGAACATCATCGCCTGCGCCTGGCCTTCGAGAACGGCTTCGCGCGCGTTATCCATTTCGTCGTTTTCAATGTCGGCGGGCGTCGGGTCTTTCTTGATCTCGGCCAAATCCTTCTCGCCACGCTTCATCCACTTCTGGAGGTTTACGTCCTGATCCTGCAAGGCGTGGGTGAGTTCATGGGCCATGACGGGTTCCTGCTCTTCCATCGGCACCCAGTCGAGCAGGTTCACGGTTTTCGTCTTGGGATCGTAGTAGCCGGCGACTTCTTCGCGGAGCAGGGCAACGAGGAAGGTCTCAAGATTGAAGTCGCGCGGAAGCAGGCCGAACTTCTTCAGCACGAGTTCGGAGCGGCGGAGGCGCTGGGTATCCTCGTCGTTCAGATGCTTGGTCAGATACGAGACAACCTCATCACGGCTGGTTAGCTTGCGCTTCACCTCGCGCTTGATGGGCAGGCCGGTCTCTTTGCTGTCGAAGGCGAGAATCTCGTCCACAGTGTGAAAGAGTTCCTCGGCTTGGCGGGGAGTAATCTTGACTTCGCCCTTGGGCTCCTCGGGTGGTGGAATCGGCTTCGTCGGCGGTTGCTGTTGCGTAGGAGATTGAGCCGGCTGGTCGCCAGGCGGATTGTCCTGGGCGGTTACCACTTGCGGATACGCGAGCAACGCCAGCACAACCAACAAAAGCCGCCGTCGAATCCCTGAGCACGCCACTTCAGTTCTATTCATTGAGATTGAGTGTAACCGTTTCCCTATACTTGTTTCATGAGCACGAGTGGCCCCGTCAACCTGTGGACTTCGAGCGAGCATGTCACCCACTATCTGGAGCGCGCGGACCAGATTTCTCACCGGAACGAGGGTGAGGCTGCGCTGACAGAGTTCATTTCAGCAAGCACGCGGAGAATCCTTGACCTGGGCACCGGCGACGGGCGCCTGTTGGCGCTGGTTCGACGTCAGCATCCCGACACCGAAGCTGTCGCCGTCGATTTCTCCCCAGCCATGCTGGAGGCGGTGCGCAACCGGTTCTGCGAAGACTCCCGCATTACTGTCGTGGATCACAATATGGATTCTCCTCTGCCGGCACTTGGGAAGTTTGATGCCGTGATCTCGAGCTTTGCCATTCATCATCTAGTGCATGAGCGGAAACACGCTCTCTATGCCGAGATCTACGGGCTGCTCAACGCTGGGGGTGTGTTTTGTAATCTGGAGCACGTGGCTTCGCCTACCCAGCGACTGCACGAAGAATTTCTGAGCCGCATTGGGTTTACGCTGGAGACGGAAGATCCTTCGAATAAACTGCTGGACGTGGAGACTCAACTCGGCTGGCTACGCGAGCTTGGCTTTGCCGACGTCGACTGCCAGTGGAAGTGGCGGGAACTGGCGCTAATGACAGGGATACGGGCCTAAGGCTACTTTCTCCGGCAGACAAATTCGTCGGTCTCGCGCCAGCTGCCGTCCGGGAGCTTTTCTTCATTCAGAATGTGGAATTCGTCCGAGCCCTTCTTCGTGATCGTCTGACGGAGCTCGCAATCGATTCCTAACATGGTGAGCGGACCGGAGAAGACGATAGTGTCGCCGTTCCATCCGTGCGACTGTAAGACACCGAACAGGCCTTCAGTGAAAGTCATCATCCAGCGGTTGCTGAAGGGATCGAAGGTTAGATAAGGGCGAGCCTTGGCACCGTGGCCGCTGACTATGTAGCGGGTACCGTTATCGGCGAGTTCGTAGGTGTAGTAGTAGGTGTCTGTGTAGGCCGGAGTGGTGGGGGTGGCGCGGACGTGGTTTTCGAATGCCCAATCGCCGATCATCCATTTGAATTCGCCAATCCTCTCCTGGCGGATGGCGGGGAATCTCGCGATAACCGGGAGGTTGAAGGCGAGTACGTTGCGCTTGGGGTCGAAGGCCATGAGGCCGCGGCTGACTAGTTGTTCGAAGATGAGCATGATCACCTTTTGTCCGGGGTATTGAATGGTTCTTGCCCAGAGGGCTCGCTTCGCCTCGCCTGACAGCCGAGGCGGCTGTCGCTACATGAGCCTCTAAGACGATACGGCATTGCAGACCCATTCGCCTGCTTCGCGCGTGCCCAGCGAGCCGCCGATATCTTGCGTTGTCTTCTTCTGGCGTACTGCCTCCAGCACTGCAGCCTCGATCTTGTCGGCTTCTTCCGCGAATCCCAGGTGCCGCAGCATCATGGCCGCCGTCAGAATTGCGCCGAGGGGATTCGCCTCGTTCTTTCCTGCAATCGGTGGCGCAGAGCCATGAACCGGTTCGAACATCGACGTTTTGCCGGGATGAATGTTGCCGCTCGCGGCCATGCCGAGGCCTCCCTGGAGTCCGGCGGCGAGGTCGGTGATGATGTCGCCGAACATATTATTGGTGACGATCACGTCGAACTGGCGCGGATCGCGGACCAACTGCATGCAGAGGGCGTCGACATACATGTGATGCGCTGTGATCGCGGGATATTCAGCGCTGACTTCCTTAAAGACTCGCTGCCAAAGACCTCCGGCGTGCGTCATGGCGTTGGACTTGTCGGACATCAGAACTTTGTTACGCGGGGAACCGTCTAGTTTCGTCTGTGTCCGGCAATACTCAAAGGCGTAGCGGATAATGCGCTCGACCCCCTTGCGCGTATTGATGTCTTCCTGCGTAGCGATCTCGTCGGCAGTTCCCTGCTTGAAGACGCCACCGGCATCGGTGTACACGCCCTCGGTATTTTCGCGGAGCACAACGAAGTCCACGTCCTTCGGCTCAACACTTTTCAGCGGACATAAGGCGGCGTCGAGCACGCGAACTGGCCTCACATTAGCGTAGAGGTCCATCTTGAACCGCATGCCGAGCAGGATTTCTTTGGCGTGAATATTCGTCTTCACCCGAGGGTCGCCGAATGCACCGACGAGGATGGCATCGAAATCGCGGGCTAGCATGGCGAATCCGTCGGGCGGCACTGTGGTCTGATCGCGCAGGTAACGATCAGCGCCCCAGTCAAACTCGGTCAACTCCAGTGTGGCACGCGTGGCCTTCATGGCGTTCACTGCCTGCGGAATCACCTCTTTACCAATGCCATCCCCGGGTATGACGGCGATGCGCTTCCGGGCTGCGTTTTTCGAGTCCACGGCAGGAACGTTAACACAATCGATATAATCGAATACAGGTATGGGGCTTACGGCTTTGCTGGCAAATGGTGAGGGGCTGGGCGCGGCGACGGTCGCCGAGTATCGTGGCGCAACGACTGCGGCGCGGTTCAGCGATCGGGATGCGGAATTCGCGAAGCTGCGCGAGGACTGCGGGGTCTATGACCTCGGGTATCGCGCCAAGATTTCTCTCACCGGTGGCGATCGCGTGCGCTGGCTGAATGGGATGGTCACGAACAACATCCGCGACCTCGCTGTCGGACAAGGCGTGTACGCCTTCTTGCTCAATCCACAGGGGCACATCCTGGGCGATCTTTACGCGTACAACCGGGGTGAGTCGATCGTGGTGGACACGGACCGCAGCCCGGTTGAAAAGATGCTCGCGACCTTTGACCACTACATCATCATGGATGATGTCGAGGTTAAGAACCTCAGCGATTCGGTTACGCCGCTGGGCGTTGCCGGGCCGAAGTCGCGCGAAGTTCTGGCTGCCGCAGGCATTGCAATTCCAGACTCGAACCCTCTGGAGATCTTCGAGGCGAAGTGCACCTGCGACTGCGAATGTACACAGTGCACGGCCGTGCGCGGCGAGGATGCTGCGTTCGAGACTTACGAGTTGTGGCTGGCCCCGGGCGACGTCCGAAAGACGTGGGACGCTCTGGTGGCGCACGGCGCCACGCCCGTCGGTTCCGAAGCGCTCGAAATCCATCGCATTGTCTCAGGTATTCCGATGTACGGAGTCGACATCCGAGAGCGCGATTTGCCGCAGGAGACCGAGCAGGCTCGCGCCTTGAATTTCAATAAAGGGTGCTACGTCGGGCAGGAGATCGTGGAACGCATTCGCTCACGTGGCGCTGTCCATCGGAAGTTTACCGGATTCGTTGCCGATCCGGACCGTCCGATCGCGGCAGGTACGAAGGTCATCGCCGGAGAAAAGGAAGTGGGAGAGGTGACGAGCGTCGCGTCCGTGCGCGTTTCGAGCGGAAAAAAGACGGTTGCGCTGGGATACGTTCGCCGCGAACTAGGCACTCCCGGGCGCGAGGTGATGATCGGTGGCATGACTGCCAGCATCGTTCCGTTACCCTTTCCTGAGGCCCTGCTGTCGCGGGACCAGGGTGCCCCGGTTGCGCGTCCGGCATAATAGATACTGATCGATTTGTGACGAGGAAGAAGCTATGGCTGACAAGAAGAATGATTCCAGTTTCACAGTAACCGATCGACGGCTGTTCACTTCAGACGGCGAGTTGAGGTCCGATGTGGCGGAGGAAGTGGAAACGCCGATGCCGGCGCCGACGATCGCCACGACCGAGATTGCGGCGAAGCCTCCGACGATGACAGATGGCGCGGTAACAGAGCGCGAGATGCCTACGCCGCCGACCAAAGCCGAGCAGGACGCACAAGCCGCGGCCTATCGCCAGTCCTCCAAGGACCTTGACAACGAGGTCGAACTTAGTGGGCACTCGGCGAAAGAATTTGAAATTACCTTCGAGCGATTCATGGCCCAGCTTTACATGACCGCAATGCTGCAACTCGGGTTGATGCGCCAGCAGGGCGAACAACCTCGAGTTGACATCATCGGCGCTCGCCTGACGATCGACACGCTCAGCCTGATCTCGGAGAAGACGAAAGGCAATCTCACCGCGGCCGAAGAGAATTTCCTGCAGAACAGTTTGTACGAATTGCGCATGGCATATGTGGAGGTAACGAACGCTCTCGCGCGTCCGCCGCAGCCCGGACCCGCGACGGGAACGACCGGAAGATGAAAGCGACTTTGACCGTGTTGGGCAGCGGGACGTCGATGGGCGTCCCCACGCTGGGTTGTGACTGCGACGTTTGCCATTCCAAGGATCCGCACGACCGGCGGACTCGCCCCTCCATCATGCTCGAGTACGGCAACCGGGTCGTGCTGATCGATACCACCCCGGATTTCTACACACAGGCGGTGCGGGAGAACATTGCACATATTGACGCGGTCTTATATACCCACACGCACGCCGATCATATCCTGGGCATTGACGATCTGCGGCCGCTCAGCTACCACCACAAGCCGAACAAACTCCCGCTCTACGCGCGTCCGGATGCCGCGGCTTTTCTGCGCAGAATGTTTTCTTACATTTTCGATGCCGACTATAAATTCGGGGGGCTGGCGCAGTTGGAACTGCACCCGATCGACGGGCCCGTCGATGTGTTTGGAGTACGCTTCGAGCCCATCATTCTGATCCACGGCGAGACGCAGATTTACGGATATCGATTCGGCTCGGGCGCTTATCTCACCGATCACAGCGAGATTCCCGAGTCATCGATGGATCAGTTGCTGGGGCTCGACATTCTCTTCCTGGACGCACTTCGGCACAAACCTCATCCAACGCATTCCACAGTGAAGAATTCACTGGCGATTGTGGACCGTCTCAGGCCGAAGCGGGCTTTCTTCACACACATCTGCCACGATCTTGGGCATGAGGCGACGAATGCCAACCTGCCCAGGCACGTGCGTTTGGCACATGACGGGATGAAGCTGGAGTTTGAGATCTAAGGGCGGGCGACAGACCTCAGCCGTCAGACGTCAGAAAGATCTGCTTTGCTGAAGTCCGACGTCTGAAGTCCGACGCCGGTCTTGTTTTTTATGCGCGTCTTTCACAAACTCGAGGAAGTCCCTGCCGATTTCGGGCCTACATTCGCCACCGTGGGCAACTTCGACGGCGTGCATCGAGCCCACACGCATGTACTAGCGGAAATCGTCTCGCGTGCGAGGGCCAACGGCGCCCAGGCGGTGGCGATCACCTTTGAACCCCATCCTACGAGAATTCTGAAACCGGAAGCCGGGCTCAAACTGCTCACGCCCACCGCTGAGAAGTTACGATGGCTGGAAGGCACGGGAATTGACGCGGTGCTGCTGCTTCCCTTCGGCCGCGATCTGTCGCTGATGACGCCCCGCCAGTTCGCCGAGCGCATCCTCAAGAAAAGGCTGCATGCGCGCGAGGTGCACGAAGGATTCAACTTTCGCTTCGGGCACAAGGCCGCGGGCGACGTGAACATGCTGGCGGAATTTGGGCGCGAGATGGGATTTGAGGTGAAGGTCTATCCCGAGATGAAGTTGCGGGGAGAGACCGTGTCGAGCAGTCAGATTCGCAGATTGATCGGCGAGGGGCGGGTGAGCCGCGCGCGCCATCTGCTGGCGCGGCCGTTTTGCATTCTGGGCAATCCCGGTCGAGGGCGCGGTTACGGATCAAAATACACTGTGCCCACCATCAACCTGGCGCGCTATGAGGAACTCGTCCCGAAAGATGGCGTGTACATCACATGGACTCGCGTCGGAAGCGAACGGTTTGATTCGGTGACGAATGTAGGAAATCGTCCAACTTTCGGCGCGGAATTGTTCGCCATCGAAACACATCTGCTGAATTTTCATCCGCTCGAACTGACGCCGGATACGGAAGTTGAGATCTGCTTTCTCGAGCGTTTGCGGGATGAGATCAAGTTCCCGTCCGTCGATGCGCTGCGCGAGCAGATCGCGCGGGATGTGAAGAAAGCCCGGCGATATTTCCACCTGCTGCGGCTCGCACAGGACCCTTCACCACAGAGGACACAGAGAAGCACCGAGGACTAATCGACGTTTCCTCGTGAACCACTGTGCGCTCTGTGGTGAAAGTCTTTTCGAAACTGGCCTAATGAGGCAAGTATCCCAATTCCATCGGCAGCTTGCCGTCGACACGGATTACACTCACGCTGTTGTCGATCGAGCGGACCTCGATCAGTCCCAGCGCGCCCGGTTCCGCCTTCACAGCCTTGATCACGTCGGCATCGGTGTCGACAAAGATGATCGAATCCTTGTGTGCAATCACGAACGCGGTCCATTCTCCCGCCGACATCTTGTTCAGACGCTCGAGCGCTTCCCTCTCGCCGGCCGAGTCCTTGTGCAGAACGAGGATGACGTTCTTGCCGTCGGACCATTTCTTCACTTCGCCGCGGATGATTTTTGTCAGCTGCGTCGATGTTACGTTGCCAACAGCATTGTCCTTATTCACGATCACAGCCGTGTGATGGGCAAAGCAGGGTGTGAGGCTCGCGCACAGAAACGTGAGCGCATAAAGAGCGGAGCGGATTTTCATGACTCGGACCTCAAGATTGTTTTCGGGGGTAATAGAGAGCCTAGCGAATCGCCCCCGGGAGTGTTGTCACGAAAATGTCACCCGGGCGCACGGAAGTAATCACGGGTAATCGGATTGTTGAATTTCGATTGTTGATTGTTGAATGAAAAGCAAAGCCGGTAAGGTAAGTGCCTGCGGCCTGGGATTTCATTCAACGATCAAAAATCAACAATTAACAATGATTCCGGTACAATCGCCGCGCGACCGAACCCTATGGCGATCGGCCCCATTCAATTGATTCGTAAGGCGACCCCTCCGCAGCGGAGGACGCTGCTCGCCGCGGCGATGGGTTGGGCGCTCGATGCCTTCGACGCGATGCTCTACTCTCTTGTGCTGGCTATGCTGATGCGCGATCTGGGGATGAGCAAGACCACCGCGGGATCGCTCGGGACACTCACCTTGCTGGCATCGGGGATCGGCGGCGTGTTCTTTGGATTTCTGGCGGATCGCATCGGGCGTAAGCATGCTCTGATGGCGAGCATCCTGACGTATTCGCTTTGTTCGTTTGCATCGGGACTGGCAAAGAGCATCGCCATGTTGGCAGTGGCGCGATTCGTCCTCGGGCTGGGCATGGGCGGCGAGTGGAATACAGGCGCCACGCTTGTGGCCGAGACATGGCCCACCGAACTTCGCGCCAAGGCGATTTCGATTGTGCAGAGTTCGTGGGCTCTGGGATTTGCCGCCGCCGCGCTGGTAGCGGGGCCAGTGGCGCGTTTTTATGGATGGCGAGCGGTGTTCTTTGTCGGGATCCTGCCTGCGCTGATTACTTTGTGGATTCAGCGGCGGGTACCGGAGTCGGAGATGTGGCAGGAGCGGGAAGGGGCTCGTGCTCGACTTGAGGAAAAATCCCCACTTCTCCCAAAATCAGGGAGAAGTGG
Organism: uncultured Acidobacteriota bacterium; assembly: GCA_963836945.1. Classification (GTDB taxonomy): domain Bacteria; phylum Acidobacteriota; class Terriglobia; order Terriglobales; family Acidobacteriaceae; genus Sulfotelmatobacter. The sequence continues at coordinate 764,354 of CAWILL010000003.1, read as the reverse complement.
GGCGCCCAGTGGGTTCGGGGTAATTTTCCGGCCTCCTTACGTCAAACACACGATCGCCTTGCTTCTCTTCAACTTCTTCGCGATGTTCGCCTGGTGGGGCTTATTCACTTGGCTGCCGCCTTACTTGTCGCTACCGGTCGAGCAGGGTGGGCGCGGATTCGGCGTGATGGGGATGACCACGCTGATGGTCGTTCTCAACCTGTGCGGGATGTTTCCCGGGTACGCCAGCTTCGGATGGGTTGCCGATCACATCGGCCGGCGGAATGCATTCTTGCTCTATTCACTGATCGCGGCCTGTCTGATTCCCCTATACGCCGCAGCGCGATCGCAAGGCGTGCTGCTGGTCGTGGGCACGCTGGTCGCGTTCTTCGGCACGGGAATCTTCTCCGGCTCCGGCATCATGGGCAGCGAGATATTCCCTACCGCCGTGCGCGCCCAAGCACTTGGCTTCACCTACAACGGCGCGCGGACCATGAGTTCGCTGGCTCCGCTGGTGATTGGTCGCGTGGGTCAGGCTAAGGGATTGAGCTGGGCCTTTTATTTATGTGCCGTAGGATATCTACTGGCGGCGCTGATGACGACTCAGTTGCCGGAGACGAAGGGGAAAGTGCTTCAGTAACCCTTGCCCGGATTAAGCAACGATCTGACAACTATTCGATCGGGTCGACCACGACTGATTCCTGATCCTCCACGCCTCTTCCCGGCGACTGCACGATCACAATCGCCGATAGCACGAGCACAATCCCCAGCGTCTGGATCGGGCGCACGCCCTCGCCCAGCAACACGGCGGCAAGCAGGATCGAGAACACCGGCTCGAGGCAGCTGGCGATGATGGCACGCGTCGGCTCGAGATTCTGCAGGCCGAGGAAGTAGAGAGAGAACGAACCCAGGACTGAGATCATCGAGAAGACGAAGAGGAATCCCCACTGGGCGGCCGCGTAGTGAGCGGCTACAACCTTCCACGGCGGATTGACTATCAGCCAGAAGACGGCGGCCGCGGTCAGCGTCCAGACGAGGACGCGCCAGCGGTCGTGCCGGGCGAGGATGCTGTGTCCGGCGACGTTGTAGAAGGCGAATGAGAACGATGCCAGCACCGCGGCGATCAGGCCATAGGAATCGATGCGGACCGGAGCGGCCGACTTTCCGCCGATCATCCCAATCGCGAGAGATATTCCTGCAACCGCGACCAGCACCGCAGCGACTTTCTGCAACGAGAGCTTCTGCTGCCCGCGAGCCACCACGTAGAGCAGCACCCACACCGGCGCGGTGTATTGCAGGACGATCGCGATCGCGACGCTGGTCTTCTGAATCGCGACGAAATAGAAGTAATTCGACGCGGCCACACCAAGCATGCCTAGAATTAAACATTGAATAAGATCGGAGGCGGGCAGCTTGATGCGCTGCCATCCGCGGCGTCCGACCAGCAGCGGCAGCAAGACCAGGAGCGCAAACGACGTCCGAGTCTGCGAAAGGATCAGCGGGTCGATAGGATGCCACGCTTCGCCGGGCAGAGGAAGCTTGCCGGTGAATACCGCACGCCCGAGCGAAGCAGACACTCCCCACAAGAACGTTGCCGCCGCAATGAATAAATATCCGCGCAGTGGATGCGCGTGTGAATTGCGATTTTGGCTGTTCAGCTCAGTTCACCGAGTCCGATGATGCGGGGGAGTCGAGAATCTGGTCAAGCAGGCCTGGATCGAATCCGATGATCACCTCTTCATCGATAAGCATCGTGGGAGTTTCATTGCTGCCGTAGGTTTCCGTCATGGCGCGGCGCGCTTCTGTATCCTTGGAGATATCGCGCTCTTCGAACGCAATCTCGCGAGCCTCCAGATACACCCGTATCAGTTCGCAGGAGAAGCAGCCGGGTTGGGTGAAGAGAAGGATTTGTGGCATGGGCTGTCAAAGTCGCCACCCTTAAGATCGCACAAACCGCGATCTTAGGATGGGGCACCCTCGAGATATTCGATCACGCTCGTGATCTTCGCGGTCTTTTCCAGCATGGCCGATACGGAACAGTATTTCTCTTTCGACAGGCGAACCGCGTCCTCCATCGCCTTGCTCGACACTTTACCACCGACCCGATAGGTCAGCTTGATTTGTGTATAAACGGCCGGATATCCCTCGGCACGATCGCCCTCCGCGCTGACTTCGAGGCTGGTGAATGGCTCACGCTTCTTGCGAAGAATTCCGACGACATCGGAGGCCGTGCAACCGCAGAGAGCGATAAGAACAAGCTCCATGGGCGTGTTCGCAGTCTTCTCCTTGGCCGTATCCATGACGATGGCGTGGCGCGAGGTCGCCTCGCCGACGTAACGTTCGTTGTCCGTCCAGATTGTTTTAGCTGAAATCACTCTTTATCTCCGGTTATCAGTGCTTGGTTCGGGGTGGATCAACACGCGGAACAACTGTGGCGCGTCCTGCTTGAAACGAATCTCCAGTTCCGTCTGGATGTCGTGTACGCGAGAAAGAGACAGCAGGCTGTCCGACAGCGTGCAATGGCAGGAAAGGTAGAGGCGGCCGCGGACGCGTTTGAAGACGAAGTCGTGCACGTCTAGGATTTCTGGAAACTGCGCGGCTACCGCTTTCAGCCGATGTTCGAGTTCGGCATCGCCAACCAGTTCTTCCGGACGCTCAATCGTCGCAGGCTCGCTCTCGATATGGGTGAGAATTTCCGAGATCTCGGGAACATCCTGCCGCATCTCGGCTTCCAGTTCGGTGACCTGATCATGCGCGTCTTTGAGGGTCATCCGCTCATCGAGTTCGATGTGCTGCTCAACGTGAAGCTGTCCGGCAAGGTCCTGCACGCTGATATCGTGAACATTCAAGTTGCGGCGGGTAGCCACCGCGCGGATGCGGTCGAAGATGTTTTCTGTGCGCTGCGCTCGCGGCAGAGGCTGCACGGTCACATCGGCGTCAGGCAGGACGCGGCGAACGGATTCCGTTACCGCGCTGACAAGCTGACCCGATCGCTGGAAGGTGACGTTCCGGGCAAGCCCCACGGCAAGGTCAGCAAAGTAACGATTCCCGGCGCGCCTTATGCGGACCCGGTCGACCTCGAGCACACCCTCGACGCGCGACACTGCGTCGTAAATCTGAGAGCGCACGCCCGCAGGAGCTGCATCGAGCAGAGCATCGATGGTGCGCCGCGCTAATCGCCAGCTCACCGAGATGACAACTCCAGCGACGAATAAAGCTGCGATCGGATCGGCATCGGCCAGCCCGCTGATGTGATAGGTCCGCCCAACCAGAACCAGCACGAGACCCAGCACGACGACGCCCGCAGACCAGATGTCGGTGGAGAAATGAAGCGCATCGGCCTCCAGCGCCTGGCTATCGTACTTATTGGCAATGCGGCCCAGGGCACGCGAACGCCACCAGTCGACGATCATGGAGAACAACATGACAGCGAAGGCTGCGATTGAAGGCTCGATCTCAATGTGATGGAAGAAGATCCGCAAGGCCGCTTCGTAAATGATCCAGGCGCAGGTCAGAAGCAGCAGCCCGGTTTCGACAAATGCGGAAAAGTTCTCGACTTTTCCGTGTCCGTATTGATGATCGGCATCGGCAGGCTTGTCGGAGACGCGCACGGAAAAAAATGTCAGGATCGATGCGATCAGATCAAGCCCGGAATGCGCGGCTTCAGAAAGAATGCCCAGACTTCCGGTGTTCACCCCAACAACCAGCTTAAGGCCTGTGATTACCAGGGCTGCCAGAACAGAGTTCCCCGCGACCGCGCGCTTCTCCGCGCGCATCAAGTCGGATGGAGACAACGCCGGCGTGCCTGACATGCTGGAATTATCGCCGCTAAGGGCAGAAACGGCAAAGCGAGCCATTGAGTCATTGGGTGATTGCGTGATTGGGTGAATTCCGCGATTGAGCGATTGAAAATCGCCTGTATCGAATTGTGTTGGATCTAGAACAGGTGTTCAATGACTTAATCACTCGATGACTCAATGGCTCAATCACCCAATAGCCTAATGACTCAATCCCTACTGGTTGTGCTACGATTTCCTGCTGGTATTTTCACCTTTCTGGTGGACCAATCCTGGAGGATCACTGTTATGCGTATGAGTTGGCTGGTGTGTGTTTTACTGGGGACGCTGGCTTGGGGACAAGCAGCCCAGGGCGCGCCGCCGGCCCAATCCCCGAACCAGCCGGCGCCCACTGATACCTCGGCATCGGTACCAGCTGATGCTCCCGTCCTCACCATCACGGGCATATGCGCCGAAAAGCCCGCGGCTGCAAGCGCCTCCGCCGACTGCAAGACCATCATCACCAAAGCTGAGTTCGAGAAACTCGCCAACGCGTTGGCGCCACCCATTGCTTCGCCGCAGCAGAAGAAACAGCTCGCCAGTGTCCTTCCCCGTTTGATGGCCATGGCGAATCAGGCCAAAGAGCGCGGCATGGACCAGACCGAGCAGTACTCACAGACCCTCGAGTACGTGAAGATGCAGGTGCTCAGCAACCAATTGCAGCGCAAGCTCCAGGACGAAGCTGCGGACATCTCAGACGCTGACATCGAGAAGTACTACAAAGACAATCCTGACGCATTCGAGCAATTCAACCTGGACCGCATCTTCGTGCCGCGCACCAAGCAGGTGGAGGCGGAAGCCACGGAAGACGACGACAAGGATCAGAAGCTGACCGCCGAGCAAAAGAAATCCAAGGAAGACGCTGAGAAAACCAAGGCGCAGAAAAATGAAGAAGCCATGACCAGGCTGGCGGATTCGCTGCGCGCCCGCGCCGCCGCCGGAGAAGACATTGCAAAGCTGCAAAAAGAGGCATTCGACGCCGGGGGGATGAAGATCGAAGCTCCCACGGTAAATCTGCCGAGCGTTCGGCGAAACGGCCTGCCTCAGCCGCACACTGGCGTCTTCGACCTGAAACCGGGTGAGGTTTCCCAGGTCATCAGCGACGCCGGCGGGCACTACATCTACAAGATGAATGGCAAATCCACCATGGCGCTCGATCAGGCAAAGAACGAGATTCGTGGAAAAATCCAAAACGACCGCATGCGCGAGAAAATGGATAAGCTGAATGGCTCTTTCAGCTCCGTTTCGAATGAAGCGTACTTTGGGCCAGGCGGCACGGGTCCGATGCCGCCGCCCCGCATGCCGCGTCCACGGCCGGGTATGCCTGCGGCGGGACAGCCGCAGAATGCGCCGGCGGCGCAACCTTCGGCCGGACAGACTCCTGCACCTAAGAAAGACTGATGGCCAAACCTGTTGTGGTGGTGACCGGAATTTCGGGCAACCTGGGCTCCAGATTGTTGCCGCTGCTCCGCAGTTTTTCGGTGATTGGGGTGGACGTCGCACCACCCCAAACTGATTCCGAACTGCAATTCGAGAGCCTGGATCTCGGAGCGGAGTCCTCCACGCGAACGTTCTACGAACTGCTTCGCGATGCTCGTCCGTTCGCCGTCATCCATCTGGCCTTCGTGATTGATCCCGTGCGCACCGGGGTCCTCGACGTGGAGCGCATGTGGCAGATCAATGTCGCTGGCACGGCGCGCGTAATGGAAGCTGTCACCGAAGTGAATCGAACGGCCGACGAGGGGATCAAGCAGTTCATCTTTCCCAGTAGTGTCTCGGCATATGGGCCCGACCTGCCTGCCCCTGCCACCGAAGAGTCTGCTTTTGGTGCGCACACCCTGCCTTACGCCATCCACAAGAAAGAATCCGATGAAGTCGTGCAACAGCGCTGCACCGCCTTGCGCGGATGCAGCGTGTACATTTTGCGCCCGCATATTTTTGCCGGGGCCAGCGTTGAGAACTATCTGATGGGTGCGTTTCGGGGAACGCCGAATGGCAAGGGAGCTCGCGCCGAGCAGATGCGCGCCGCCGGCAAACATCTGCCTTGCATGTTGCCGCGAGGCCAGCAGTATCTGGACAACAAGATTCAGTTCATCCATGTGGACGACATGGCGCGCCTGATCCGGCACATCCTGCAGCGCGAACCGGAGACACAGCGGCTGACGGTGCTTAACGTCGCCGGCCGTGGTGAGCCTCTTACTTTTGCAAAATGCATTGAGATAGCCCACGCAAAACTGGTGCGTGTGCCCGGAAAATGGGCGATGCGTCAGGTGCTGGCGTTCTTGTGGAAGCGGCAGATTTCGGCAATTCCCCCTGAAGCGCTTCCCTATATGATCGGCGAATACATCATGAACACCGATCGGCTGCGCCGGTTTCTCGGGCCTGAGTACGAGCACGTCATTCGCTATACGGTTACGGACGCGTTTGCCGATAGTTTCAAGCCTGCGACCCCAGCCTAAGAGTGGTTTCAATCAGCGCCATTGGCGATGCCAGGACACACGGACCGCGCCGTCTAAAGGCCAAACAGGCCTGGACTTGTAAGTCCAGGCCAGCTTGGGATGGGCGGTTTGCTCGGCTCTACTGCCTGCCGATGTACCTGCCGTTGACGTTGATGTTGTCGAGCACGGCCATTCCCGTAGCGATAGGTTGATCCATCACCAAAGCAATCGTCTTTACAGCCACGCCTGGTGCTACAGCTGGTGACAACTGTCTGGAGTTTGTGGGATCGAAGCTCACACGCTTCCAGCCGGATACTGTCAGCGCCTGAATCGTTCCACTGGCACAGTTCGCTTTATGGACGATCTCGTCGGCGGTCACGATAACGAATTGAGGAGCGCTGGCACTGCACTCGCTATCGCTGCGCAGGTCGAAGCTCAACTGTGAAAGCTGTGACCCGGCAGCGCCTTTGAGTGCGGCACCCGCGATCGCTGTCTTTGGGGCCGATGGGTTCCTCCGTATGACCAAGCCCTGACTTGTTGGATCCTTTTTGCTTTGGACCGGAACTCCATAGCCGTCTAACCACATCGCATCAGCCGTGCTCTTCGCTCCCGGATCCAAGCTGAAAGGGAGAGCCGAGGCATCATCGCTCTCGCCTCCATCATCTCCGCCGGACGCAACCACCAGCACAACGTAAACTCGCCTTGTCGTGCCATTGGCCGTGATCTTTATCACGCACGAGTACGTGCCCGCTGTGAGTCCGGTCGGATACGCCGACACCGTGATCTGGCCCGGAGTTGTCGCCGCCGAGGGATTGATGGAGACCCACGAACCGCCGTAGACATCAGCGTTGAAGGTCATCGCTGAACCCGAACTGCTCGTGACCTTGATCGACTTCGGCGCTGGAGCTGCAGAGCCTTCGGCGTAGAACACCAGTCGGTTCGTCGAGAGCACGAGCTTGCCCCCTCCGCCTGAAACAGGTGCGCTATTCACCATCAGTGATGCGCTGTTGCTGGTTGCACTTCCTGCAGAATTGCTGACGACCACGGAGAAAGTGGACCCGCTGTCTGCCGTGCTTGTGGCTGGTGTGGTGTAGGAGCTCGCGTTCGCTCCGCTGATGTTAGTACCGCTCTTCCTCCACTGGTAGCTGAGGGACGCAGTACCGGTGGCGAGCACGCTGAACGTCGCCGTTTGCCCCACCGTTACCGTTTGGTTGCCCGGCTGCGTGGTAATCGACGGCGCAACCGCTGCTGCCTGGTTGACTGTCAGTGTGGCGGTGTTGCTACTCACGCTTCCGGCAGAATTGCTGATGACCACCGAGAAGGTAGAGCCGCTATCAGTCGTGGTGGTAGCCGGCGTGGAGTACGAACTGGAGGTCGCACCTGTGATGTTCGTGCCGTTCTTTCTCCATTGATAGCTCATCGGAGCCGTACCGCCTGCGCTCACGCCAAACGTTGCGGTCTGTCCCGCAGGTACTGTCTGGCTCGCAGGCTGAGACGTGATCGACGGCGCAACGGCTGCCGGATTTACGGTCAGGGTCGCATTGTTGCTGGTCGCACTTCCTGCGGAGTTGGTGACCACCACTGAGAAAGTGGAGCCGCTGTCGGCCGTGGTTGTGGCTGGCGTGGTGTAAGAACTGGAGGTCGCGCCGGTGATGTACAAACCATTCTTCCTCCACTGATAGCTCAGAGGAGCCGTACCGCTAGCGCTTACGCTAAACATTGCCATCTGTCCTGCTGTAATCGTCTGGTTCGCAGGCTGAGAGGTGATCGACGGCGCAACTGCTGCGGCATTTACGGTAAGGGTCGCATTGTTGCTGGTCGCGCTTCCGGCGGAGTTGGTGACCACCACCGAGAAAGTGGAGCCGCTGTCGGCCGTGGTTGTGGCTGGCGTGGTGTAGGCATTGGAGGTTGCGCCTGTGATGTTCGCGCCATTCTTGCGCCATTGATAACTCAGCGGCGCCGTACCGGTCGCGCTCACGCTAAACATTGCCGTCTGTCCCGCTGTCACAGTCTGGTTGCCAGGCTGAGTCGTGATCGACGGCGCAACTGCCGGCGGGTTCACAGTAATCGTGAGCACAGTGGTACCGGTGGATCCTCCGTATCCACCCGAGATTGAAGCGCCGTACATGGTTACCGTGGTTGTGGTGGTAACGGTTGGCGCTGTCCAGCTGAATGTCCAACTAAGAGGGGTGGAGGAGAGCGCTGCAATCTGGGTAATCTCACCATTCATCACAAGTGTGGTCGATCCCGCGGCGAATGTTCCAGCCGACGCCCCGACGTCTAATCCGCTATTGGGGCTGCCATTATTGTTTAAGGTGTACGTATTGGTTGAACCGGAAGCCACGGTCGTCGGACCACTGATAATGACTGTCGGCAGGTTTGTGCCGCCGCTATGACACATGGTGCAAGTCGACCCACTCTTGCCGGAAACTCCTGAAATACCGTTCGGGTAGGCACGGGCTGAGGTTGAGAAACAAATCACGGCAAGTACGACTAGAGCCGCAACACAGAGATGACTGAATAAATTTCTTTGCATCGTTCTTCTCCTGATCGGACTGGGGCGGGGGATTCCTCAGCTCTCTGCTGCTGGCTCAACGGATTGCCTTCAAGCTGACACGAGCACGCTCCCAACTGCACTTGAATTTGTTTTTGCTGAACATCGGCCAGAACGGCAACGATCAAAGTGGCAGGAAAACTGCTTTCTGGCAGAGTGCCTGAGACGACACGCGCCCAACAAGTATCGTTAGGCGGCATTGCAACGTGTTGTTGGTGGGTATTGAGACTTGTTCTTTGGTTCGCTTCCAGGGCGGTCTTTGGTAACTGCTGCGGAATCTTAGGCCCGTTGCTATTTGTTGTTGTGTCCGCTTTGCAGGGTGGGAGATCTCACGTTGCGACTCGCTATCAATGCGTCACGTATCCGCCTTCCGTAAACCCGACGGCTCCGATTTCGCGAATGTGCCGACGGATCCCGCGCTAACGACTATGGGTACTGAGCATGTGAGAGGAGAAAAGGAAATATTTCTTGCCGAAGTGGAAATAAATCCGCGGTGATGCAGTTTATCCTATGGAGGTGCCGGATCAGCGCGTGTCTGCCGAGACGTTTGAAGAACTGGCTCCGCCGCTATTCGAGCAACTCTATAACTTTGCGCATTGGCTGGCCCAAGACGCGTTGGAGGCTGAAGACCTTGTGCAGGAAACCTACGCCAAGGCGCTGCGCGCGTTTTCCGGATTTCAGCTGGGCACGAACTTTCGAGCGTGGATGTTTCGCATCCTGCGAAACACGTTCCTGACCTCGAGGACCGGGCTGAAATCCACCGCGGTGATCGACGATGAGGTTGAAGCCATTGCTTCTACAGCCCCGAGTCCGGAGGCCGTGACTATCGAGCGGGCCGACCGCGAGATGGTTCGCCAGGCGCTCACGGAATTGCCGGTGCCCTTTCGCGAGATCTTATTGCTGTGTGAAGTCGAGGAGATGTCGTACGAAGAAATCGCTCAAGTGTTAACCATTCCGATCGGTACTGTCATGTCCCGTCTGTATCGCGCTCGCAAGGCGCTCCGTGCACTGATGGTTGAAAAGCTCAAGGGGGCTCCGCATGGCGTGTGAGTCATGGAGTGCGAAGCTCGGCGCCTACGTTGATGGTGAACTCTCCTCATCAGACGCGGCCTCGCTGGCGCAGCATTTGAGGCAGTGCGCGGACTGTGCTGCGGAAGTATTGGAGCGAGTCCAGATGAAGCGGGCGGTCGCCGTGGCGGGGAAGCGTTATCAACCGAGCGCTCAGCTGCGCGAGAAAGTACGGCGGAGTCTGGTCAAGAGTGGACAACGTCAGAGGTGGTGGGTTTGGAAGATCGTGGCTTTGCCTGCGGCTCTCGTCCTGGTTCTGTCGTTGGCGGTCAGCTTGTACGTCGATCACGAAAAGACACTGCGACAACGGGTTTACAGCGAACTGACAGATCTCCACGTGGCCACGCTGGCCAGCGCGAGTCCCGTTGACGTAATCTCCACCGACCGGCACACCGTAAAACCGTGGTTCCAGGGAAAGATTCCATTCAGCTTCAACCTGCCGGAGTTGCAAGGCACCGATTTCACCCTCGTAGGGGGAAGAGTTACTTACCTTGCACAATCCCCGGGCGCGCATCTGATCTATCGTCTTCGCCAGCACGAGATCTCCGTCTTCATCTTTCAGGACCGCGGGGACAAGACGGCGGCGTTAGCTTCGGCACCGGTTTCGACGTTCTCGTTTACCGTTGAAGGCTGGAAGAAGAATGGGCTGCGATATTTCGTGGTCGGTGATGTGGGAGCCCAGGATATCGAGAGCTTGAGCAAGCTTCTGCGCGACGCGGGATAGCGTAGGCCGAGCCGGCTTAAGCCGCTTTCTTGCCGAGGTACAATCCTGCGATTCCGAACGTATAGGACATCCAACTGGCTTCCTCAAAACCGGTATTTTTCATCCGCCTCAACATTTCCTCTGGCGACGGGAAGCGCTCGACCGACGCAGGAAGATACGCGTAAGGCCCGCGAACACCGGAGATCACCGTGCCCACCCGAGGCAGCACCTGCTTGAAATAAATCCGGTACAGAGCTCCCATGATCCCCTTGGGCTCGCCAAAATCGAGAATTCCGCACTCTCCGCCGGGGCGAAGGACTCGCGCGATCTCTCGCAGTCCCGCATCATAATCCGCAAGATTGCGGAAACCGAATGCCGAGGTAACCAGGTCGAAGTGTGAATCAGGGAACGGGAGATTGAGAGCGTCGGCTTCAATCCACTCTGGCGCCGCCGCGCGAGCCGCTGACTTAAGCGCGGCCCGTCGCAGCATGGCATGAGAAAAATCCGTCCCGACAATCTGCGGCGATGACTTTCCTGCCTGCCGCTGTAGCGCGAACGCCATATCACCGGTGCCGCAGCAAAGGTCCAGGATGCGGGCATCAGGGCGCATCAGAATGTGTCGAAACGTTCGGGCAGTGCGCCGCCACCAAACGCCATCCACATTGAACGACAGGACGTGATTCAGCAGGTCGTAGCGGGGCGCGATCGAGGTAAACATCTCGCGCACCGCGCGAGCCGCGGCTTTCCGGTCGCTTGCCCCTTCTGGCGCTGCGCCGACAACTGGAGATTTGGGCTCGGGCACGATTCTCGGGATGGCCTTACCGCTTCTTCTTCGACTTTGCGCTCTTGATTTGCTTTACGATGCGCTCGATCTGCAAAACGTGATTCGTGTCGTGTCCCGCGAACATGCGCGCCAGGTGCGCAATAGACTCCTTGCCGCGCTCCAGATGCATGCCGAAGTTGTCCCACGTCTCTGGAGACATTTCCTTGAGCATGGCCAGATTGTTTTCGCGCAGCACGCGGAAGACCTCCAGCGAACGCCTGGTATCGCGGTTGCGATAGTTGAATACGGACGCCCACGCGTCCTGATCAAAGGGTTGAATCGTGATACCGTTCTCTCCGATGACGGAGCGCATGCGCCAACTCGCCACAACCTCTGCATCAGCCAGGTGCGCAATAATCTCGGCGATCGACCACTTCGCCGGCTCGGGCCGCCACTTCAACTGCGCTGGAGTCAGGCCGACGATGGATTTCTTGAGCTTCGCAGCGGTTGTCCGCTGGACCTTGATTGCGTCCTGACCTTTTACATACCCAAGGATTCTTCCAATGTACTGCTCGACAGTTTCCTGCATCACTCCCCCTAACTCTTGCTCCAAACCCATCCACCGCGTGACAGGCGACGCAATTCTTCGACGGAATCCACCACCGCGCGTTCGGGCACGTCGCTGGCAACTTCGACCTTGCCGATTTCCCGAGGCAAGATGAAGTGTACGACACCGTTCTGCGTCTTTTTATCGCTCCGCAGGCGCGCCAGAATCTTCTTCGCGCTGACATTCACTTCCGGTAGGCGTCCCAGGCTCAAGACGGCATCGGCAATCCGGCCGGCGGTCAGGCTGTCCGTGCGCCCCACAGTGAGTGCGATATTGGTGGCGGCAATCATGCCCCAGGCCACGGCTTCACCGTGCAAGAGAGAACGATAATTCGTCTCGGCTTCAAGCGCATGACCGATCGTGTGACCCAGGTTCAGCACCCGCCGTAAACCACCTTCATGTTCGTCAGCGGATACCACCTCCGCCTTCAACTTCACCGCCTGCGCGATCAGCCACTCCAGTTCTACTGGATCGCGCTTCAGAATCTTGGCGCGATTCTGCTCGAATCGCAGGAACAATTCGACGTTGCCGATGATGCCGCACTTCAGCGCCTCGTAGAGTCCTGCCCGAAACTCCCGGTCGGGTAGCGTCTTTAGTACGTTTGGATCAATCAGGACGACTCTTGGATGATAAAAAGTTCCGACCAGATTCTTGCCGGCAACCAGATTCACACCCGTTTTCCCGCCGACGGATGCATCCACCTGGGCGAGCACGGTGGTGGGAACCTGCACGAACTCAACGCCACGCATATACAACGAAGCCAGCAATCCGGCGACATCCCCGACGACGCCGCCACCCAACGCGATGATCACGGCTTTGCGGTCGGCTCCCAACCGCACCAGCTTTTCCGCCATCGCTTCCACGGTTGCCAGGCGCTTCGAGGGCTCGCCGTCAGGCATCAGAATCACCTCGGGCGCGAATCCCGCCGCCTTCAGTGCAGCCACAAACTTCGCTCCCCAGCGCTTCCGCACCGGGGCGACGGTCACCACGAAAATGCGACTGGTCTGCGGTAACAGATCGCCCAGGATGGATCCTGCGCGAGTGAGCAGGCCATTCTCGATCCACGCCTGATAGGGCCGTGGCAGGACGTGTATGGTCGCTTGCGCCATTGCGTTCCCATAATAGCGTAAGCGTTCCTGTCCCTGCCCTAGACCTTCGGTGGTAGTATTGCCCCTCTATGAAGGGTCTGCCAGCCCAGACTGACTTTATCGTCGTGGGCGCCGGTATCGCCGCACTGCGCGCCGCCATCGAGTTGACGGAGTCAGGGCAGGTCTTGCTCCTCGCAAAGAAGGAATTTCCAGCTTTTAAAGCCCAGGATGCCAAGAGTGACGCTGAGTGGTTGGGCGATGAGGATGATGTGATCCTGCACCTGCAGGACACTCTCGAAGCAGGCGCCGGTCTGTGCAATCCCGCTGCGGTCAAGATCCTGATCGACGAAGGTGCTGAGCGGATTGACGAATTGCTGGCGTGGGGCAAGCATCACATCACAAAGCTGTCCTTTGAACTTGAAAACCCGCACACGCGCAGCCGCCGACTGCATGCCCATGGCGAATCTACTGGCAAGCAGATTTTGCGGACTCTCTTGCAGAAAGTGGAATCGTTGAAACATGTGTCGCAGGCCGCGTTTGCCTTCATAACGGAGTTGCGCACGGAAGGCAGCCGGATCAGCGGAGTTTCCCTTACGGACGAAAAAGGGACGCCTCAAGAGATCGCCTGTTCCGCGGTTCTACTCGCCACCGGCGGATTTGGACAAATCTTCTCCAACACGACAAACCCCGACACCGCTACTGCAGACGGGATCGCTCTTGCCTTCCGCGCTGGAGCCGAGGTGGGCGACATGGAGTTCGTTCAGTTCCATCCTACCGCTCTTCTCATGAAGAAAGTCCCACGCTTCCCTCTGCCCGAGGGCCTGCGCGCCGAAGGCGCTTACCTGCGCAACTTTGAGCTCGACCGTTTTATGGGAAAGTACCACCCGCTGGGCGAACGGGCTCCCCTCGACCTGATCGCGCGCGCCATCGTTCATGAGATGGAGGTGAGCCGTGCGAAAGATCCCTTCGTATATCTCGACGTGACTCATTTCAACGCTGCCAAAATTCAAAAACACTTCCCGCGCGTTTATGCCAGCTGCATGGCTTATAACCTCGACATCACGGAAGACCTCATTCCGGTGCGCCCGGCAGCGCATTGCACTCTCGGCGGAGTGCGCACCGACCTCGACGGGAGGACGAATGTCGCAGGGCTGTACGCGGCTGGTGAGGTGGCGATGACAGGTGTACATGGGGCCAACCGACTGCCCAGTAATACGCTGCTCGAAGCCCTTGTTTACGGGGCACGTGCTGGAAAAGCAATGCGCAACGTCGAGAAGGTCTCATCGCACGCGGCGCCCAATCCGAAAGCCGCATATTCTAACGGTCCCGTGGACGCTGGCCTTGAGGAGTTAGTCCGACAGATTCAGAATCTGATGTGGAGTGAAGTTGGTATTGTGCGGACGCGCCTGGGAATCCAGAAGGCCGTCAAGGCGCTGGAAGAGATGGCTCCGAAGCTGGCGCATCCAAAGACGCTACGCGGGCATGAAGCCGCTAACCTTCACCTTGCCGCGCTGCTCGTAGCGCGGTCTGCACTGGCTCGGGAAGAAAGCCGCGGCGCCCACTACCGCATGGATTATTCCGATCACGACGACAAGAAATTCTTGAGGCATTCGGTGGTTCGCGGTGACAAAGTGGTTTTCGTCGCTTAGCCCGACGTGCTCACTTGCCCGCGTTGTTGGCAGCCTTTGCAGGATATGCCAGCGAAAGCCCAATCGATATCAGCAGCACTAGCGCCACCGTTCCCAACGTGACTCCAATCGGAATCTCGAAGTAGTCTCCCAGAAGCATTTTTACGCCAACCAGGATCAGGATGACCGCCAGGCCATAATGCAGGAAGCGGTAGATCTTGATGAGTCCCGAGACTGCGAAGTACATAGACCGCAGTCCCAGGATCGCGAACACATTGGACGTGTAAACGATGAACGCCTTTAACGTGATGGCGAGGACGGCCGGAATGGAATCGACGGCAAACAACACGTCGGTCGTTTCGATGACCAGAAGCACAACCAAAAGCGGAGTGGCATAGAGCCGCCCATTGTCCTGTGGATTACGAACAAAGAATCGGCCGCCGCGATAGTCCGTGGTCACAGGAATCAACCGGCGCAGAGCCTTCACTATCGGATTGGACGACGGGTTTACCTGGTGCCCGCCAGATAGAAATACGCGAATGCCGCTATAGATCAGCAACGCGCCGAAAACGAAGAGCAACCAATGGAAGCGCTGGATGAGCTCCACTCCGGCGCCGATGAAGATTCCCCGCAAGGTGAGCGCGCCAAGAATTCCCCAAAACAAGACGCGGTGCTGCAGTTCGTCGGGAACCGCAAAATAATTGAAGATCACGAGGAAGACAAACAGATTGTCGACACTCAGCGACAACTCGACCACGTATCCGGTGACGAACTCGAGGCCGGCCTGACGTCCTTGCCAGAAGTAGAGAACGGCCGCGAAGGCGGCGGCCAACGCAACATACATCAGGCTCCAGCCCAATGCCGCGCGAAACTTCACCACATGGCCGGGCCGGTGAAACACGCGCAGGTCGATTATCAGCATGACCAGCGCGAAAACGTTGAAGAGAATCCAGAAGTAAAGCAAAAGGCTCCCCGGCGGCGGTTTGAATTGGAGGTTTTAGATTTCAGATTTCAGATTGATTTGAAATTGAAAGGCCTAAACGCGCGGCAATTAACAATCTGAAATCAGTACTGTCCAATCTATAATCGAACATCGGCAATCACTTCTGCCTTCCCCTCTTGCCGCTCTGCCAGTCGTCCCACAGACCGAAGGATTTGAACATCTCCACGCTGTTGGTGTCGTGCATTGTTTGCTCGATCTGATCGTGAGTGAGCCGCGGGCCGACTTTCTCGTACAGGTTCGCCAACTCGAAGCTTAGCGCGGCACCTTCGGCCACATGCTTCTTCAATTGCGGGAAGTCCACTTTGTCGTAGGTGTCGGAGACCGCGTGATAGTTCTCGAGATAGTTGGCCTCCTGTTGGTCGGCGACGAAGGTCGGCACTCCCTCGAGCATGAAGTCGAAGTGATCTGTGCCCCATTCCATATCGAGCTTGAGGTTCTTCACATCGAATTGCGCGAGGGGCAAAATCAACTCCTTGGCCATGCCGTAGACGTCCTTGCGGCCGCCGAGAGAGAACCCAGTCGTCTTCCCCGTTCCAGAATCGTAGATCACTACACCCGCGGCCCGGTCGAGCTCAGCCCGATGCGTGAAGGCATAGACTCGGGAACCAATCAGGCCTTCTTCCTCCCCCGAGAAAAGAATGAAGCGAATGGTGCGCCGCGGCGTCAACCCCGACGCTTTAATGGCTCGCAAAGCATCGATGACCAGAGCGGCGTTGCACCCGTTGTCGAGTGCGCCTGTGCCCAGTTCCCAGGAATCCAGATGGGCGCCGAGGATCACGAACTCCTCCGGCTTCTCACTGCCGCGAATCTCCGCGATCACGTTGGAGGTCTTGACCGGCCCGCCAATCTGGTTCGGAATGGAAAGATCCGCCCACACGAGGTTTCCGGCAGCGAGGAGTCGCACCATGCGCTCGCCGTCTTCACGGGCAACAATCACCATTGGCAAGCGATCAATTTCCCCGGCGCCTGCATTCGTATGGCGATAAAGAATGTCATGGTCGCGAGTCGCGATGAACGCAATCGCCTTCGCCTTGGCCTTGGTTGCGCGATCGACGATTGGCGGCGCGTTCGTGTACTCGGCGAAAAGATCGTCCCAGGTTTTGAGCACCACGGTGTGCACCAGAAGAATCTTTCCCGTCACCTCTCCCGCCTTCTGGAAGTCAGCTTCCGTTCCTTCGCCGATATCTACGACAGGAACATGCTTGACTGGAGCAAGCGCGGGTGCCCACGCCACGGAAACAGCGCGGATGCGAAAGGACGAAAGAACCGTCCCGCCTCCCACTCCTGTGGCGCTGACCTGATGCGCTGTAGTGGCGCTCATTTCGGTCGCAGCTTCAGACCATGAGTTTGGAATCTCGAAACCCTCGCTATGTACGCTATCGGCCCCCGCCTCGACAAAGGCCTGCATGCCCCACTGCACGGCGTGCTGCATGGCTGGAGTGCCCGGGACTCGACCTCCAATCTCGTCGGTCAGGCGGCGAAGATTCTCCTGGATCGGCGAGGGCTGGAGAGCCGCCTGGATGATTTTGTTGACGTCGTTGTTGTCGGCGGGAGGATTTGCGGCGAAAGCAGCTAGATGAATAATGCAAACAAAGAACAGGGTCTTCATAGTTCGCATATTGTTGTGCATTAGAAATGAAATTCTGAAAAAGAGCAAAAATGCGGAAACCACAAAGGGCACGGAGGTACACGAAGGAAAAACACGCAAGATTTTTCTTCGTGTACCTTAATGTCCTTCGTGGTTGATGGGGTTAGATCGGGGGAACCGGATTCATATTGTCGAGGATGCGCAACGTCTCGAGCACGACTCCGCCGACAATCTGCAGGCTGCGCGGGCTGAGCTTGTCGATCGTATCTTCCGTCGTGTGCCAATAAGCGACGTTGTAGCCGTAGGTGAAGTCAATTAGGTCCACGGATGGAACACCTCGCTTCACAAACGGAATGTGGTCATCGGAGACTTCCAATTCGCGGCCGAAAAAATGTGATTGGTATCCCAGACGCTTGGCCGCCTCATAAACAACTTCCTTTAGCCATGCAGTGGAATTTGTTTCGCGTTCGACGTTCAGATCTGCGTCGCCAATCATATCAGTCAGGATGAACGCCTTCACTTTCTTGAGCGTTCCGTCGGCCTGCCATTTCTCGGCAAGATGCGTGATGCCGTAGAGGCTATCGGCGCTGAACGGCATCTCATTGGGCTGACCGCCGGAGCCATCAGGCTTCATCGCTTCTTCCGCGTCGTCCCAGACCAACCAGACGCTGTAACCCTCGCGCTGCTTGCCGCGCAGATGGTTGGCCAGTTCGAGCAATAGCCCGCTCGATGACGCACCATCATTTGCACCCACGAATGAGGTATTGCGCAAGGGATAGTTCGTATCGTAATGACTGGCGAGGATGATGATGCCGTCTTTCGTCCCAGGATATTTCGCGATGATGTTGTGAACCGGAAACTTGCCCTCGGGCGTATCGGCGGTAAAGATGTCGTCCTCGACCTGATCGCCTTTCAGATGCGAGGAAATGTACTCTTCGACTTTCTTGTGACTGGCACTGCCCAGCGGCCGCGGACCGAACTTCACAATCTCTTTCACGTACTGCATCGCGCGGTCGCCATCGACGGAGGGCAGCGGACCATCATCCGGAGGAAAATTTAAAGGCTGGATCGGGGGCGCGCTCGCAGATACGGTTGTATTCTGGGCTGGGCTGGAGTCCTTATCCCGATCGCAGGCGATCAGCGCCAACGCGGCCGCCAGCAGTATCCACGAGAGACGCTTCGCTCCCCTCATCAGGCCTTCTTTTCTCGTCTCGCGGAGCGCTGCTTGGGATGCACGAGCCACGCCACCCCAATGCTGAACGCGTATAACGCGATCATGGGCGCAGCAAAGATGCACATATTCAGGATGTCGGTTGTCGGGGTAACGATGGCGGCAATGATGAAAATGACGAGGATGGAGTAGCGGAAATTCTTCCACATGAATCCCGCGCTGACGATGCCCATCAACGACAGGAAGAAGACAAGGATGGGCATTTCAAAAATCAAGCCCATGCCCAGAATGATGCTAAGAAACAGCGACGTGTATTCCCCGATCGTGATCATCGGTTGAAATTGTTTGCCGAAATTGATCAGGAAGGTTAGCGCTGCGGGATAGACGATCTTGTATCCGAAGTATCCGCCACAGGCGAATAAGCTGATGGTCGACACCATGAACGGCACGACGTAACGCTTCTCGTTCCGGTACAGGCCGGGAGAGATGAACATCCACACCTGATACAGCACGAACGGAGATGTCAGGAACAAACCGGCCAGCGCGGCGATCTTCAAGTAAAGGTTGAAGGGCTCGGTGGGGTTCAAATAAACCAGCTTCTCGGCCATGCCATTGGCTCGCAGAGCATCGAGGATGGGGCGCTGCATGATGTCGTATATGCGCTCTACCTTCCACCAGCAAATACCAAAGCCAACTGCCACTGCAATGATGCTGTAGACGATGCGCTTGCGCAGTTCCTCGAGGTGATCGAGGAAGCCCATGGTGGGCATCGACTCTTTTTCGTCTTCCTGCGGGGGCATCTCGGTCGCGACGTCAGGCATGCGATTCCTGCGACGTATCGGATGTCACTTCTTCCGAGGCGGGGACGGTTTCGGTAGCCACTGGCGGTGTTGCCCCATTTCCGGAATTCGAGGCATGTTCTTCGACCGAGGAAGCAGAGGAAGCAAGTGTTGCAGCTTCCGGCGCGGCAGGCTCGGCGGGCGCTGAGGTCTCGACCTTGGTCTCCTCGACGGGTGGAGAGTTCAGCGTGCGGCTGGTCGTACCCTGCACCGACGGCGTAGGCGGCAAGATCGTCTGCTTGGTTTCCACCTCGAGATGAGCGATCTCCTGCTCAATCTGCGCCTTAAACTCGTTGGAAGCCCGCTTGAATTCGTTCAGATACTTGCCGACCTGGCGGGCGATCTCCGGCAACTTCTTCGGCCCGAATATGACCAGGGCCAGAAAGAACAGGAAGATCGTCTCGGAGAAGCTCATGCCGTTCATCATACTGTGCCTGAGGAAGGCGGAGCAATCGGTGAAGACAAAGATTTGACGTTCCAGTTCTCAGTTCTCGGTTCTCAGTTCGCAAAACTAGCTGTTGCCATGCAGTCAACGGTTTCTTGGGTTTGCAAGTGCGCCTCGCCGTCACCACGGAATTGACTGAGAACTGACAACTGCGAACTGAGAACTTGTTCTACCATGTTGCCGCCATGCAATTCTGGTTTGCGCGCGCCAGCGAAGTGTCGATCCGCGAGCAATTGGTCACGCAGGTCATCCTCGGCATTCTGAGCGACGATCTTTCTCCCGGGCAACGACTGCCGAGTACACGCGAACTGGCTCGGCGATTCCACCTGCATCCCAACACGATAAGCGCCGGATACCGCCAGCTCGAACGCGACAAGTGGGTCGAATTCCGCCATGGCAGCGGCGTTTACGTTCGGTCTAGTAAACCCGAGGCAGCCTCTACACCCTCGCTCGCCATTGACCAGATGATCGCGCGTCTGTTTCGATCGGCGCGGAAACTCGGTGTCACTCTTCCGCAGGTTCGATTCCGGTTGCGGCAGTGGCTGGAGTTGCAGCCTCCCGATCATTTCCTTTTGATTGAGCCCGACGAGGAACTGCGTCGAATCCTGGCAGCCGAGATCGCGCGGTCCGTCACCTTCCCTGTCGAGTCTTGCGGCCTGGAGGATTGCCCGAGAACGCCTGAAGGCGGGATGCCGGTTCTCCTGCCGAATCGGGAAGCAAAGGTTCGCGAACTGATGTCACCGGGTACGGAACTGCTCATCCTGCAGATTCGCTCCGTTCCAGCCTCACTTGCCGGATATCTTCCGGCCCCCTCGGGTGCGCTGGTCGGCGTGGCCTCGCGCTGGCAGGAATTCTTGAAAGTGGCTCGTGCCGTACTGACGGCTGCCGGATTCCATCCCGACAGCCTCGTCTTCCGTGACGCCCGCGAGCCTCATTGGCAACGCGGACTGAAGGAAACAGCAGCTGTGGTCTGTGATGTTTTGACGGCGGCAGAACTGCCCTCGGGCGTCCGCGCCATTCCCTTTTCCCTGCTCTCTGAAACTTCGATTGCAGAATTGCGACGCTTCGAAGATTTTGTTCGACAGCCGCTCGAGAATTCTGATTCCCGATCGTGACTACCCCATCCAATACAGCGGAACTTCTCGCAAGGAGGAGTCTTGAAAGAACTGCTCTCTGATGTCGCAACTCGCGCCTCACGTTATTTAGCTGGAATCAACGAACGTCCGGTTCCGCCGTCAGCCCAAGCCCTAGCCAGGCTGCAACAACTCGGCGGGCCGCTGCCCGATGCTCCTGCCGATCCCGCTGAACTTCTCGCTCTATTGGATGAGATCGGTTCGCCGGCTACCGTCGCAACCACCGGCGGACGCTACTTCGGATTTGTAGTTGGTGGGACTCTTCCGGCTTCGCTGGCAGCAAACTGGCTTGCCGGCGCCTGGGATCAGAATGCCGCTATGCAGGTCATGTCTCCCGTAGCCGCAAAGCTTGAGGAGATCGTGGAGGCCTGGGTCGTGGATTTGCTCGGCTTGCCTAAGGGAACCGGAGCCGGATTCGTCACTTGCACTACCATGGCAAATTTTTCTGGGCTGGCTGCGGCACGGTCGGAGCTCCTGCGCCGTGCGGGCTGGAATGTCGAAGACAACGGACTGTTTGGCGCGCAACCACTTCGAGTTGTGGTCGGGCAAGAAGTGCACGTGTCGCTGCTGCGTGCGCTGGCGATGCTGGGCCTCGGGCGCTCGCGAGTGATCACGGTCCCTTCTGACGGTCAAGGACGCATGCGCGCCGACGCTTTGCCGGCGCTCGACGAACATACGATCGTCTGCGTTCAAGCTGGCAACGTGAACACCGGAGCGTTTGATCCCGCGAGGGAAATCTGCTCTCGAGCTCGCGAAGCTGGGGCATGGGTCCATGTCGACGGAGCTTTCGGCTTGTGGGGCGCAGTCTCCCCGCTCTATGCGCCATTGGTGGATGGCTTCGAAAACGCTGACTCCTGGGCCGTCGATTGTCACAAGTGGCTCAATGTCCCCTACGATTCGGGCATGGTCCTGGTGCGCGATCCCGACAATCTACGCCGTGCCCTGCCAACCGGAAATGCTGCATATCTAACGCAGAGTTCACAGCGCGAGCCGTGGCAATTCACTCCGGACGCCTCACGCCGCGCGCGTGGAGTCGAACTTTGGGCAGCGTTGCGATCGTTGGGCCGAACTGGCCTGCGAGAGATGATCGAACGCAATTGCCGGCAGGCGCGCTTGTTTGCCGAACGGCTGGGCGGCGCAGGCATAACCGTGCTCAACGATGTAGTTCTCAATCAACTTCTGGTGTCATTCGGCAGCCCGGAAGAGACTCGGCGCGTCATTGCAGAAATTCAGGCCGATGGTACCTGCTGGTGCGGCGGCACTGTCTGGCAGAACCGGACCGCGATGCGGATTTCGGTATCGAGTTGGGCGACTACCGACGAAGACGTTGAACGCAGTGCCGCCGCCATGATCAGGATTGTGCAGTCCGTCAAGGCATGCTGAGAATTCCTTCATGTGACACTTGAAAGACCGTCCCATGAGTCCCTCCGCCCTCTGGTGTCATTCGGCAGCCCGGAAGAGACTCGGCGCGTCATTGCAGAAATTCAGGCCGATGGTACCTGCTGGTGCGGCGGTACGGTCTGGCAGAACCAGACCGCCATGCGGATTTCGGTATCGAGTTGGGCGACTACGGACGAAGACGTTAAACGCAGCGCCGACGCCATGATCAGGACTGCACAGTCCGTGAAGGCATGCTGAAAAATCCTTCATGTGACACTTGAAAGACCGTCCCATGAATCCCTCCGCCCATGGAAAAGATTTTTTAAGCTGCTCTGAGTAGCTCATTCGGAGGTGCAGCTTGAAAAAATACTTCTTACTTTGGTCCCTCCTGCTTCTGTCATTGCCCGCGGTTGCGCTTAGCGGGCAACACGTGCAGTACATTGGCGGCACAGCGGCCGGCATAAAGAATGGGGCGATGGGGAAATTGGATACAACGTCTGACTCTTCCCTGATCTTTGAGTGTCAGGGGACCAAACTGTCAGTTCCGTACGCAAACATCGACTCGTTTCAGCACACAAAAGAAGTAGCCCGTCATCTGGGAGTGCTGCCGGTTATCGTGGTCGCGCTGCTCAAGCCGCGCCAGCAGCGCCATTTCTTTCGGATCACCTACCGTGATCGGAACAGCCCTGATCCAGTGATGCACATCATCGTATTGGAAGTTCCGAAACGAATGTCATGCACCCTTGAAGCCGTCTTGGATGCGCGGGGTCCGCAGCGCGGCCGGTCATGCAACTACTGGGGCTGTTGGCGGTGATCCTGATTGACCCGAAATGTACGCCACTCGAAAAACTGTCAAGCGCAATCTTTCAGCCATCCGCCCCACCCAAATAGTCGGCCAAAACCCTCAACCCGAGAGCCCGAAAGGCCTGCCGGAGCATCATAAAAACAAGGGCGTTACCGACGGTAACCATCCCGGTCCAGCGCCGTCCAACTAATGATATACTGCCTGTATTCAGTGCAGTAGCTGGGGTGGAAGCAAGCCCTCAACGAAGGAAATCTCAAGATGGCACGTAGTTCTCGCCGGTCGCTCTTCCTGGTAGTTTTTTTCCTCCTTGCCTGCGGATTTCTGGGCATTCTGTTCGCCCAGCGCTCCGGTCAACAGTCGTCGATTACCGGCGACTCCGACGTCAAGGACAGCCTTAAGCAATTCACCGATGTTTACGCTCTGGTCGAGGAAAATTACGCCGAGCCGGTGAATGCCGATAAGGCCATTTACAACGGCGCGATCCCCGGGATGCTGCATGCGCTCGACCCGCATTCGAATTTCTTCGATCCCAAGTCCTACGCGCTGATGCGCGAGGACCAGCGCGGCAAGTACTACGGCGTCGGCATGACCGTCGGCCCGCGCAACAACAAAGTCATCGTCATTTATCCGTTCACGGGAACTCCGGCGTACAAGGCCGGTATTCACCCCGGTGACGTGATCATCGCGGTTGACGGTAAGTCCACCGAGAACATGAGCACCGGGGATGTTGCTGACCTGCTGAAGGGGCCCAAGGGCACCACCGTTCACATCAGCATCGCTCGTGAAGGCGTCGAGAAACCGATGGAGTTCACCCTGGTGCGCGACGAGATTCCGCGCTACAGCGTCGACGTGCACTTCCTCATCAAGCCGGGCGTCGGCTACATGCACGTGAATGGCTTCAACGAAACCACCGAGCGAGAGGTTTCCGAAGCACTGGATTCGTTTGGTGATCTGAAGGGCTTGATCCTCGACCTGCGCGGCAATCCGGGCGGCTTGCTCAGCGAAGGCGTTGGCGTCGCCGACAAGTTCCTGAAGAAGGGACAACTGATCGTTTCACACCACGGACGCGCCTCAGCCGAGAAGCGCTACATCGCGCAGCATGGCAACGGTGGCAAGGATTATCCGGTTGTCGTTCTGGTGAATCGACTCACAGCATCGGCGGCTGAAATTGTTTCTGGCGCGATCCAGGATCACGACCGCGGCCTGATCGTTGGCGAGGTCACCTTCGGCAAGGGCCTGGTGCAGACTGTGTATCCGCTGTCCGAAAACACCGGACTCGCGCTCACTACCGCTCACTACTACACCCCGAGCGGACGCCTCATCCAGCGCGACTATAGCAACATCTCGCTCTACGACTACTACTACAATCGCAGCGAAACCGAGAACAACAC
This sequence comes from uncultured Acidobacteriota bacterium, assembly GCA_963836945.1. GTDB lineage: Bacteria > Acidobacteriota > Terriglobia > Terriglobales > Acidobacteriaceae > Sulfotelmatobacter. The sequence goes on along the minus strand of CAWILL010000003.1, from coordinate 739,935 downwards.
GGCGAATCGCGAGGTGAAGCTGACTGATAGCGGACGGACCGTTTACGGCGGCGGCGGCATCACTCCCGACGTGAATGTTCCTCCCATCAAGAGCAATCACTTCCAGGATACGCTCCTCCAGCACTACGCCTTCTTCAACTTCGCCAAGCGCTACGTGGTGGATCACCATCCAACGAAGAGCTTTGAAGTCGATGACACAACGATGCAGGCGTTCCGGAAGTCGCTCGACGAAGCCAGCATTCCCTATACCCAGGCCGATCTGATCGATAACGCGGATTGGCTCAAATCGAGCATCAAGTCGGAAATCTTCATCGACGCCTTCGGTCAAGATGAAGGCATGAAGGTTCGTGCCGAATCCGATCCGGAAGTCGTCAAAGGTCTTGAGCTTCTGCCACAAGCCAAGGCGCTCGCCGACAACGCGAAGAGGATCGTGGCCGAACACAATGCGGCCCCAGCCTTCAACCGGTAAGAACACAGAAACTCTTTCGGAAGGCCCGGACCTGGTTCGGGCCTTTTGTTTTCCTTCGTGTACCTTCGTGACCTTTGTGGTTGAAGGTTCTGAAGTGCATTCACCACGAAGGGCACGAAGGTACACGAAGGAACCCCAGGAGCTTAGTCAGTTCATTGACTTACCTTTCTTGCTATGTGAAAATCCGCGCAAGAGGCTGATTTTGCGGGGGCAAGAGCGAGGGTGCCTCAGGTCGGTTCCGATCCCGCGAGTGCTTGCAGATCGCTGAAAAATGGATCGTTTTCCTTATCAGGGCGAGAATGCCCGGCCAGCTTGCAGGGCGGGGTGCGCTTGAAGCTGCCTCTGCTGGTAGGAGCAATTCTGCTTTCATTGATCGCAGGGTGGACGGACTGGCGCAGCCGAAGGATTCCGAACTGGCTTACAGTGCCGGGCTTTGTCGTCGGAGTCGCTGCGAATACGGTCGTGGGCGGCTGGAGTGGACTGAAAGAATCACTGCTCGGTGCGGGCCTGGCATTCGCCCTGTTGCTTCCCTTTTGGTTGCTGAAGAGTCTTGGCGCGGGCGATCTGAAATTCGCAGTTGCGCTCGGAGTCTACACGGGCCCGAAGCCCCTGCTTGATATTCTCATTGGTTCAGTCTTTGTTGCTGGAGTCATGGCATTGGCACTGGTGATCTACAAGCGGCGCTTTCTTCAAACGATCAAGAATATCGGCCATATTCTGGTGTCGCTGGTCACGTTCCGCTTGCCCGGATCTCACGTCACCCTCGACAACCCGGATGCGCTGACCATTCCCAAGGGTGTGGCCCTGGCGCTGACCGTCGTGCTTTATGGGATCTTCTGGAAACTGAGGATGGTAGCCTGATGCCAAGTCTCGCTTACTATCTGAGAACGCTGGCTCGCGAAACTCGCGCCGCCGAGATCGCTGAGGCCGCCGCCGTACTGCCCTTAATGTTCTTAATCCTTCTGGGAATTTTCTGGTTTGGACAAGCATTTAGCATTTACGGCGCGATCACTCGTGCGGCGGAGGACGGCGCACGCGCCGCGGCAGCTCCGTACTGCGTCACCTGCACCAGTGCGAATTCCCCGGCTGCCAATGCCGTGACCGCCGTGAACACGGCTTTGCTCGCGTCAAGACTCGATCCGACAAAGATCCCGGCACTTTCGTCACCGCCGACCGTTCTCGCATGTCAAGGTGGCGCCGCCAGTTGCACAACCGTGGCCGGTTCGAATGTGTGTGTGCAGGCGCCGGTTCAGATTTCGAGTACGAGCGGTGGCAGCTCGGTATGTGGAGTTTCCGTCACCTTCCAGTATCCGTTTCAGTTCTGGCTGCCCTTCACCTCGCTCAACAAACAGCGGATTTTGCTCAAGGCCTCCGCACGCGCACGCATGGAGAATCAGTGAATCGCTGGCGCCAAATCCCGGGTTTCCTCGAGAGCTTGGGAGGATCCTTGCGACGTCACGACAATGCAGCGCAACTGGTGGAATTCGCGGTTGCGCTGCCGCTGCTGGTCGTCTTTGTCGTGGGCATTTTCGATTTCAGCAGCGCCTTCACTCTGAAGCTAAAATTGACCAATCTGGCCCGCAATGCGGCTCGGGTCGCTGCCGCCGGCCCCATTAGCGACGTGCAGCCCGGCTCAACCCCGGTTTCTGTGATGGATGCTTTTTATGTCATAGACAATTACCTCCAGGCGAACAACATCAACGACTGTAGCCTAAACAGCACACCTACCGGCGCAGGAGTGACATGGACATTCACTGGGACCGGATCCGGATGTCCGACTGCGGGCCTGACTGTCGTCGTCAATCGCGGTTACTACTTCCCAGCGACCGGCGCCACCATTCCTGCGATCAGTTGTGCGTCCTTAAGTCCGAATGGTGCCACCGCCGTGGTCGCGACCTGCGTCAGCATTCAGTATCCGTATCCCTGGAAGTTCGGGCGGGCGGCAAGCCTGCTCGGGAACAATGCCACGCTCCCAACCCAGATTTCGACGGTTGCGATCGCTTTGAACGAGAACTGAGCTATGAAGAAGACCCTCATTCCAAGATCGCGCATTCGCGGGAATCGCACTCAAGAGCATGGCATAACAATGCTGCTGGTCGCCTTGGCGATGGTCGCGATTATCGGCATGGCAGCGCTATCGATCGATGTCATCACCCTCTATCTGGCGAGAGAGGAAGCGCAACATAGTGCGGACTCCGCGGCACTGGGTGCCGCCAAAGTTCTCTCGCTATCCGGCATCACCGGCGATCCCACCAACGTATCGGGGAACTGGGGTCATATTTGCGGTCCTGATAATGGAACCAACGGACTGGCCACCCGAGTCGCCAAGGCAATTGCCACGCAAAATACGGTGGGAGGAGCAGTTCCCACCACGATTAACGTCACCTATTCAGCCGGAAGCGCATCGAGCAGTGCTGGAACCACCGATTGCACTTCGCTGAATGTGACGGCTTTCGGTGTCAACCCGGTGGTGACCGTGCAAATCATACGGACAGGCGTCCCCAATTTCTTCTCGCGGATCTGGGGCAGTGCGGGAACAACCGTGAGTGGCACCGCGAGCGCGGAGGCATTCAACCCCTCAAACTCCGCGAGCGCCGCGCCTTCAGGGATTATTCCGGTGCAGCCTCGCTGTGTGAAGCCATGGATCGTGCCTAACCTGGACCCACTGAACCCGAGCACGACCTGCTCGACTACCACGACGAATTGCCAGCCGTTCGTAGACCTGACTGATGGTCACATCATAAACCCGGGGATGTCGGTGAATGGGGGAAACGCAACCGGGGTCATTGGAGAGCGATTTCTGCTGGTTCCCGACTGCCAGCGTCACACCACCGCAAATTGCACTCCGCTGGCAGGTGGCCTCACGAACCAGCCGACGAGCGGTAGCTACCTTCCCACCCAGCCCAATCTCGAATATCTCCCCGGGCAGACTCTGTACGCTTCCGCGGCCGTGCCCAGTGCGGCTTCCGCCGGATCGGCATACGAGCAGGCTATTGCCGGTTGTGATCAAACCACCGTCTACTACTGCGGAGTGCCCAGTGCCGCTCCTATCGGCAACGGGCCGAATATGGTGGATCTGAACGAGAATCCCGCTTCCACCGACGACACGACCAATGGCGTCATCGCGCTGATCCACGAGGGCAATCCAAATCCAAATGGCGGTCAGCCTGACGGGCAGGACAGTTTCAGTCCTTATGGCAGTCCGTCGTCCTATCCCTTTCAGATTTTTCCTGGAAGCGGCAATCCTACGGGATTGGCGAATACCATCCCTATCACAGCAAGCAACTCGGTCGTTTCGCTCCCAATTTACGACCAGACTGGCAATACGTTCACGAGTTTCAGCCCAACTCCGGTTGCCGTAACGATCGTCGGATTCCTCCAGGTCTTCATCAACGCCGCCGATCAATACGGAAATGTGGACGTGACCGTGCTGAATGTCGCGGGATGCAGCAATGGAAGCGGAACTCCGGTCGGCACGGCGATCACAGCAAACTCCCCGGTGCCGGTGCGTTTGATCACGCCTCCGTAGGCAAACTGCAGACGACCGGCTTTTCTGAAGTGCGGTTTTGGAAGACTTCTACTGGCCCTGCGGATCGTCCCCGGCAGCGGGCGGTGCCGGCGCATTCTCCGGACTTGGCGCCTGAACTGGCGGGTTCGGCGCAGGAACGGGCTGTTCCTCTACGGTGGCGTCTGGCTCTTCTTGTGGCTGCGGCGGAGGCGGTACATATTCTCCCATGGTGCGAGCACTGAGAATCACGCGATCGAGTTGCCGGGGATCATTCGCGGAATTCAAGATCAGAAAATTGAATCGTGATCCATTGAGCAGGCGCGCCAGCGCCTCAGCCGCAGGCGCCGGACTAATCTCCGCGATCACTTTCTCTTGCTCGGCTCCGGCGGGGATTGAAATGTCGGCTCCAGTGCGCTGCTGGATTGCGTAGAGTACTTCAGAAAGCGTCGCCTTGTTGGAGTGAATCCCCAGCAATCCGTCGCGATACGACACCTGCAGGGGCGGACCCTGGACGCTCACCGGTTCCATGCGCGTGGTGTAGTTCGTTGAGACCAGGCCGGGACGCCTCGTGGGCTGCGCTTCATTCGCGGTTGCAGCGGATGCACTCGCCGCGGAATCCCCCGTAACTTTGATCATCACGGTCCGTCCATACGGAAATACTTGATAGGAACGTGCGCTCTTCAGGTCGAGCACCACGCGAGTGACCGGCGGTTTCGCCTGGAACAGCCCGATGCGAACGTCCTTCACTTCCCCGCGATCTACCGACTGGCTGCGAACTTGATTACCCGGTACCGCATTCGGAAAATCGATTACCAACCGGTCGGGCTCCGTCAGCACCTGGGTCTCGGGAACAATCCGCTCGCTCGCCTCTACCTCAATCTCGACAGTGTCTTTGTTTCCGAGGACTTTCACAGCGCGGACGGAGACCTGCGCCACCAAGCTGCCTGCCAGGCACGCACAAACGGCGGCCGCCAGCAGCCGACCTGCAAGAACACATGACAATTTGAGCATGAAAACCTGCGCCCTGGTAATGTCTGGGATACTTAACGGCGATTGTAACAGTGATTCCCCGGTGGAAAGGCATACGGAGGTACTAGTCCCATAGTTCGCACTAGTGCGTCATCGGCTTCAGTATTTGACCAAGAATATCCGGCACACCCGCCACCCGTTCCAAGTGTGGATTCCTCTCTCCGCCGTTATACGTAACGGAATAGGTCTTGAAAAACTGGGCATTCTCGACCAGTAGTTCGACGGTTTGGCTACTCCGCTGGGCTCCCGCGACCGCTGCATGGAGAATCTCTGACGACCATTTCCGCCCATTCACCGCGATCAGTTTCATGCCGGCGCCCAAGCCAGCCCGGTAAGCGGGCGAGCCGACAATCACATCGTTAAGCTTGCCATCCACATTGACGTCGAACCCCAGCGAATAGGAGAAGTTGCCGAACTTGAACACCTTCTCAGCCGCTTCGATGTACAGATTCGGCTTGTCGTTATAGACCAGTCTCCATCCGCCGCGTTCAATGCCTCCAAGGGGTGCGTGCGCGCCGATTGCATTCGCGCGTTCGGCCAGCAGATGGGCCCAATCGTATGGAGCGACATCGTTCAAGGCGTGCACGACATCGTCAAAGGTATAAGGCACAACCCCAGGAGGCCCGCTCTCTCCGCCATAAAATATCCGGCAGAAGTCATTCAGCGACCGCCCTCCCTGGGTCTGCTGGCGGATGATCGCATCTACCTCTAGCCAGATCAGTTCGCCCTCGGGGTAATAGTCCAGGCTTCGACGCCAGCTTTGCCATTGCGATCCCATCATGCGCAGCGTCTGCACGGAACGGGCCGTGTCCTCGAGCGGACGCCATGTCCTGCCGGTCCTGTGATCGAGCATCGCCGCGGTTTCCGCCAGCGCCTCGCGATACTGCTCGTCGGTGAGCAATCCGCTTCGCTCCGCCAGCAGTTCGCCGAGGTACTCGGTGAGGCCTTCGTAGACCCATAGCAGTTCTCCGATCATTGGCTCCTGATAATTGGGCGTGGCGAGACCCGCGGGCCGCCGGTATTTTCCATTCCACGAGTGGACGAATTCATGTGGGACGAGGCCTGCATACAGCATGTGCAGATTGGGATCGAGGAACGTGCGCTCACCCGCCACGCTGTCATTCGACTCGTGATGCTCGAGTCCATGGCCTCCCACCTGATCGCTGAGCGTCAGAAGAAAATCGTAATGACGATAATGTCTCGCCCCAAATAAGGTTCCAGTCTCGGCAACCAGCTTCTGGTATGCCGCTTGGTCTTGCGGCGTCATGGCCAGATCCGCGTCGGAATCGGCAACCAGGTCCATCACATGCACCGGCGCCACTCCCGCTTTGGTCAACTCAACCTCCCTGAAATGCACTCCGGCGATCAGGGGAGAATCCACTAGCGTGGTCAATGTCGCAGGGAAAAACCGGATATTGTCGCCGCTGGCGCTCGCTACGGGCAACGCTGTGCCAAACCTCCATCCATGCGGCAATGTAACTGATGCCTCAAAGCTCACATCATCCGACCGCGCCCCTTTAGGATAGAGCACCACTGCGTTCCAGTTCAGATCGAGAATATCATCGCCAGCAGCGGGGCCGCCGCCTCCTGCGCTGTCTAGCGAAGTAATGGCATCGAGCCAAACCTCCAGCCTCTCGACTCCCGACGGAACTGTGACATGAAACTCGTACATCTCGACCGGATCGCGCAGCCATGGAACCACGCGACCCGCGGCCTCCATGCGAATGCCGGTTAATGCTCCGATGGGCCCGCTCGGCCGGTGATTCCCGGGAATCCATTTGGGAAAGACAAGAGCGATCTCTCCGCCCTGTACCGGAATGCTCAAATGCGCGTGATAGATATTTCGAGGGGCATCGGTCAAATCGACGTGAAGTGTGATCGTCTGAGCTTTAGCCAGCGACGCGACAAGGCAGAGCGTGCCCACAAGAAGCGGTGAATACCGCTGCGTGCAGTGCAATAGAGAGCCTCCAGGAGAAATAAAGCCTGAAGGCTACAGAAAAGGTACCCACGAATGCAAGCAAGGATCCTGCCGATTGCCGGTCTCAAACCTCTGCTCTATCTCGCCCTCCTCCTCCGCATAGAAGTTTCCACGGATTCCCCATTTGCAAGGGACGAGACCTTTCGAAGCGGCGCGATTTCGCAATTCCCTCCCCGTTATCCACTCTCATCCTCAGCTTTTCCACAAACGATCCACAGCGAAACTGGCGCCGGACGGGCGTTCCCGCAATCCGCTTTTCTGTCAACGCTTTTCATGCCGCCGGAGCGCAAGGCTATCCTCACTGTTGTGACGAGAATCGTTGACATTTTTTTCTGACCAGCTAGAATACGCCTCGCCCTGAACCTGTAAAATTTAATCATGAGCCCCGAACTTCTCGATTCCGTCCTCATCCGTACTGATTTTCCAGATCTCAAACTGAAGGCCAGCGGCAAAGTCCGCGACGTTTATGAAATAGACGAAAACCAGCTTCTGTTCATAGCCAGCGACCGTATTTCGGCCTTCGACTATGTCCTGGCTACCGGTATTCCCCACAAAGGCCGCGTCCTGAACCAGATTTCGCTGTTCTGGTTCGATTTCCTGGCCGATGTGGTCCCGAATCACCTCATTACCGCCGATGTCGACAAGTATCCGGCGTCGGTCCGCAAGTATGCGGACCAGCTCCGTGGACGCTCCATGCTGGTACGCCGCGCGGAGATCTTCCCGGTCGAATGCATCGTACGTGGCTACCTTTCGGGATCCGGCTGGAAGGAGTACAGGGCAACCGGCAAAGTGTCTGGTATTGCACTACCTCCCGGCCTGCAGGAATCCGACGCCCTCGCCGAGCCCATCTTCACACCCTCGACGAAGGCGACCTCCGGTCACGACGAGAATATATCGTTCGATCAGATGTGCGATATTGTCGGTGTAGAAACTGCGAGCCATCTGCGCGACCTGACGTTGCGCGTTTACAAAAAGGCTGCTGCTTACGCACGCCAGCGCGGCATCATCATCGCCGACACCAAGTTTGAGTTTGGACGCACCGCCCAAGGCATCACTCTGGCGGATGAAGTTCTTACTCCCGATTCATCCCGCTTCTGGCCCGCTGACAAGTACGCACCAGGACGGGCGCAGGATTCGTACGACAAGCAGTATGTCCGCGACTACCTCGAGCAAATTCACTGGAACAAGCATCCGCCCGCTCCCGCGCTTCCTGCGGACGTGGCGCGCCGCACCAGCGAAAAGTACCTCGAGGCGTATTCCCAGCTTACAAGGCGCAAGCTGGATGTGTGACGGGAGACTGCATCCGGTTTTACCCGAGCACGACTTATGACCTTGAGCGTCATCGATTGGATCATTTGCGCGCTCGTTCTATTCAGTGTGATCACCGCCGCCATGCAGGGTTTTTTTTCCGAGGCCCTCACGACGGCTGGACTGATCATCGGGTACATTGTGGCTGCGTGGCAGTACCATCACCTCGCAGAGTGGCTGGAAAGTTTTTTAAAGAACCCGTGGTTAGCTGAAATCCTTGGCTTCCTGATCATTTTCTTTGCCATCGTGCTCCTGTTCGGTTTAGCGGCCAGGGTTGCGCGCTGGATTATGAAGGAGGCCGGGCTCAGCAGTTTTGACCGTTTCCTTGGCGCAGTCTTAGGGCTGGTAAGGGGCGGGCTGATGGTGGCAGTAATCCTGATGGGAATGACGGCGTTTGAGCCGGCGTCAAAGCTGCTCCAGAATTCGCAACTGGCGCCTTATTTTCTTGTCGTCGGGCGTGCGGCGATCTGGCTGGCTCCTTCGGAATTGCGGATGCGTTTCTATCAGGGACTCGGTTTACTCCATCAGGCCCCCCAGAAGTTGAGTGGCTCGCCTGCGTCTCCGCCGAAATAGGCTGCGGTGGCAGTACAACAAATTTCCTGGATAGAGAGAAACTCATCGTGAAAGATCAACTGGAAGCACTTGTCCTTCAAATGTACCGCAGCAACATCCTCTACGCCGAAGGCGTTCGGGAATTCAAGAAACGCTTCATCCTGACGGTTCTTCAGGAAAACCGGGGAAACCAATGCCGCGCCGCCCGTGAATTGGGCATGCACCGCAATACCCTCAGCCGCACGATCACCGAGTTGAAGATCGACGTCCGCCAGTTGCGCGATGGCGTCAAGCGTCCGCCTCGCAGCGCCCGCCCCGTTTCCGTGGAAAAGAAGATCGTTCGTTAGTCTCACCCGAAAAACTAAGGGCAGCCCTTGCGGGCTGCCCTTTTGCGTTCTGTTTCTGATTCGCTTCACTGAGCTGCCGGTTTCTTATGCACCGGAGCTTTGTGTGTCGGAGCGGTCGCCGCCGGCTTGGCACGCAGCAACGTGCCTTTCTCCATCACCATCATGAACGGGTTAGGAGTGTAAGATGCGGGCTCGCCCTGGAAGTCGAAGCTGGCTCCGTCCTTCGGGATCATCTTCACCGGAACTTTCTCTGCGAACTTCAGCGTGATGTCCGCCTTCTTGGCATCGATGTCGTCCGAACTGCCGGCAATCATGAACTCGTCCGGAGTCGTGCTGATGACGGTGCCATTCATCTGGACGGCCTTGCCTTTGATGGTATTCCAAACCGCGTCCTGATCTTCCTGACTGCCATTGGTCAATACAAATTCCCACTGGGCGAAGTCCATCTTGTCGGCCGGGGTCTTCACAACCATGTCGTGCGCCTGCTCGGCGGGTGTGGGTGCGGGTTTGATCGGCATCTGCTGACCGTTCGCTTTCGCAGCTGCCAACAGTTCGGCCCAGCCGTCATCGCCCGCGTGGAACTTGATGTACTGTGAGCGCGCATACTTTTCAATACCCGCCTGGTTCTGCGCAGGCGCTACCGCCGCCGCCCGGGCGGCGAACCAGATTCCGTTCTGATAGTCCGGCGGCGTCTGATTCAGGTAAGCCAAAGCGAGCGGATACACCACGCTGAAGTCTGTCGGATTCGCATCCACGACGGGCTTTAGCGCTGTCGCAGCTCCTGCGTAGTCCTTGGCCTGATAATCCGCAATGCCAATGGCCGACCCAAAAATCAGGTCCATCTGCGGCTTCATCTTTGTGACTTCGGGATCGGTAATCTTCGGCCAGCAGCCTTGTCCCTGTTCCGCGTATCTCTTGCCGTCGGCCAGATTCGCGCTGGGGTCTCCGTTTTGCGCCCCCGCCCGGTTATAAAATGCCAGTAACGCTAACGCCCGCATGTTGCACGGATTACCCGCTACCACCTTTGCGGCCGTTTCCATCGTCTTCTTGGAATTGTTCGTCTGCTGGTACGCTCCCATTAACAGTTCGAGGGCCTGATTCTTCATCACGCTGTTGGGGTATTGCGTAGTAAACGCTTCCAGACCGCTGATTTTGGCGCTCGGATCCTTCTGCTGCACAGCTGCGACGTACGCGTTGTATTCGGCAGGATCTTTAATCACCGGCCCCTGCGATTGGCCCTGGGCGGGTGCGCCCGATTGTCCCTGAGCTGGCTGCGCAGTGTCCTGTGCCACCGCGACCACCGTTACCCCAAGCACAACCGCAAGCAGAATCTTTTTCATCAGTATGGCTCCTTAAAAACTCGGGAAATGGCTATTTGGGACGTATTCTTCTACTTCAGACTGCATTCCGACTGGACCGCATTTGCGTTCGGATCCTGCTTTGGAATGCACCGACTTCCTGGCAGGTAGCTCCAGGACAAAAGGGGCTGAACCGATTGGAGCGATGAGGCGGCTGACCCTTTTTCCCGGCTGGCGGGATTATAAGTACCTCTCCTTCCGAAGGCAAGCGGGTTCCCATTCGTCCTCCTCTTTATTGTTAAGATGCGCAGAGCAGAGAATGTGGATGTTCCCAACTCCGCGCTCGGACCCCCACGATCGTGCCAGGAGGAACTAGTGGTATGGACACCAGACAGCCCCTTGCCGGGCAAGTGTCAGTCGTAACCGGAGCAGGCCGCGGTATCGGCTCGGCGATTGCCCGTAAACTCGCCGCCCTTGGCGCCACCGCCGTGCTGCTCGGGCGCACAAAATTCACCCTGGACGAGACCGCCCGCGCCATCGTCGACGCCGGGGGCAAGACCGAAGTGATTCCTTGCGACGTCACTGTGCTGCACCAACTCGAATATGCAGCCACTCGCGTTGATAGCACATTCGGCCGTCTCGACATACTGGTAAATAATGCAGGTGTCGGCGGATTCAACGATCTGCTGCACAACCTGCCACCGGAAGAATGGGACCGCATACTCAACACGAATCTGCGGGGCGTCTATTACGCGATCCGCGCTTTTGCTCCCATCATGATCCGCGCCTACTCCGGTCACATCGTCAACATTTCGTCACTGTCAGGAAAGAACGCGTTGCCCAACGGGGCGGCGTATGCGGCATCAAAGTGGGGGCTGAACGGATTAACCTACTCGGTCGCGGAAGAATTACGGAAACACAATGTCCGTGCCTCAGTGGTGTGTCCCGGCTCAGTCGACACCGAACTCGGTCCGCACGCGGGAAAAGATCCCACCAAGATGCTGCAGGCGGACGACATTGCACACGCCGTGGCCGCGATCGTAACGCAGGCCCCGCAGTCGTTCATGAGTGAGATTCTATTGAGGCCGACACAGAAACCATAAGGCGGACCTCGGACCTCGGACTTCGGACTTCGGACTTCAGCAAGTCGGAGAATGAACGATGTAGGGAAAGCCGCCTTCGGCTGTCCGCGGAGCGCAGCTCCGCAGGTTTTGCGAGCCTTCCTCCGTGCACCCCTGTGCCCTCTGTGGTGAGAGATTTTCTTGCTGAGGTCTAACGCCTATTTCTTGAACAGATTCTCAAACGCTGCCCGCGCATCGTTGGGCTTCAGACTCTTCGGTGTCGACGTTTCCTTTTCGCGGGTCACACGAATCTCGTACAGCGTACAGTCATTGCGCGCATCCTTTTTCCCGATCCGCTCTTTGACCGGCTGCATGCACTCGAAGCGGCTGCCGGGATCGAAATACGTGCACTGCTTGCACGAGTGCAATTCGAACCCGCACTTCGGACATTGGCCTTCCCCCGAACTTGCCGCACCCTGCAACACCGTTCCACACTGCGAGCAGCGCGAAACCGCCCGCGTACCCGGCAGGTTCACCGGCCGCGGTCCCAGCGCATGGTCCCAACGTGGCGGACCGCTCTTGCGTTCCGGCGGCGCCTTGCGCGTCTCCGGGCGGCGCTGTTCCCGATCATTATCCTGATATCCTGGCTGCCGATATTTGGCCAACTAAGACCTCCGAAGCACGTGGCCGTATTGTCCACCCGATCCCGCCCGCGCGGCAAGTGCTGGCATCAAAGGCGGAAAAAGAATTATGGCCATAGATCAATACAGATCTTCACCGACCGAACCCAAATCCTTTCCTTGTCTTGATCCGTGGAAATCCGTGAGAATCCGTAGCCGATGATTTACTCGCTACAATAATCCTATGATCCACGAAATCCTCCCCGTTGGTCCGCTGCGGTGCAACTGCTCGATCATTGGCGACGAGACCTCCCGCGAAGCGATGGTGATTGATCCGGGCGACGAAATTGAAGACATCCTTGCTCGCTTGCGCAAGCACAAGCTGCAGGTCAAGCAGATCGTCATTACCCACGCGCACATTGACCATGTCGGCGGAGCCATGAAACTTCGCGCGGCAACGGGCGCTCCCATCCTGCTGAACCAGAATGACTACGCTCTGCTGAAAATGCTTGACGTGCAGGCCGCGTGGATCGGAGTGCCGGCGCCTGGAAATATCGAAATCGATCGCAGCGTCACCACAGGAGAATCTGTCTCCGCCGGATCACACAGAGCCCAGATTCTGCACACGCCCGGCCACACCGAGGGCAGTATCTGCCTCTACTTCGAAGCCGAGAAGAAGCTCATCGCGGGGGACACACTGTTCGCCGGATCGATTGGCCGCACCGACCTCCCTGGCGGCTCGATGCAGAAGATTATGCGTTCGCTGCACGACACGGTGCTGGCTTTGCCGGATGACACGGTGGTGGTCCCAGGCCACGGCGAACTGACAACCATTGGTGACGAGAGAGAGAGTAATCCGTTTCTGGTTCGACGCTGACTCTCCCAAAATGAAACGGACAATCGGGCTCTGTGAGCGGCGCCACGATCTCCACTGCCTCCATTCTGCTATAGTGAACCCCTGCAAAGGAGCTTCGATATGGCTGGAAAAGGAATCAACAAAGTCATCCTCCTCGGCCGCCTCGGCAAGGACCCTGAAGTGAAGTACACCCCAAGTGGCACTCCCGTCGCCAAGTTCACTGTCGCAACCAACGACCGATACAAAGACAAAGATGGCCAGTGGCAAGATCGCACCGAGTGGCACAACGTCACTGCATGGGCGCGAACGGCCGAGATCGCGGGTGAATACCTGAAGAAAGGTGGACAAGTCTATATTGAGGGCAGCCTGAGGACGCATTCGTGGGACGACAAAACTACTGGCCAAAAGAAATACATGACCGAAATCATCGTTAACGATCTGGTTCTTCTCGGTGGACGGGGCGAAGGCGGAGGTGGCGGAGACTCTGCTGGCAGCTCGCGCGGCGCGTCGGCGGGAGGCAACAACTTCGATCAGCGCGTTCCGGAACATGAGCCAGCGGCAACCGGTCCGATCACCGACGAAGATATTCCGTTCTAAAGTTGGGTCTTACGTGTCGTGTCCATTTACTCACGTAGGACGTGCATGGGTCGGGATAATTCATCATTGTTTCGTCTCGACCCTTCCTGTGCGCTGGGGAACGTAAAACGGCACGTTATTATTGTTTCGTTTCTTGCAGGTTGAAGCCTGCCCATGCCTGCTCAAAAGCTTTCACCTTTTGGGCCACATATTTCCAATATTGAGGCGATGTTTCCTGTTGAACCTCTTCGAAAAGGCTGGTGAAGTAGTGCAAACCGCTGATCGGTGTGCCGTGTCCATTCTGCACGATAGCCGCGTACTTGCGGACGGCGCCTAACAGAATAGCGCGCTGCACATCGATCAAAGAAACACGTCGGTTGTAAAGGGACAAAGCCATCTTTTCATCAGCGATCGTAAAGCTGCTCTGCACGCAACGTCGCTCGAGAAAAACTCGCTTCACTTCCGCAATGTAGTCTCGTGACTCGTCGCTGGTACTGGAATTAGGCTTGCGTTGATATGGCCAAAAGCGATCGCGAATCTCGACGAGCCCGTTCGAGCGCAATGCACAAACTTCTTGGCGCTCCAGTTCTTCGAGAGCACGCTTGATCTCCCCTTCCTCTTTGCCCAGCGCTCTGGCCAATTCGGCAGGACTACCCGAAAGAGTTCCTCGACTTCGGTCAGCATCTATATCTCTTTAAGTTCCCTACTTCTTAGTCCCCATCCCCGGTGTCGACTGCCACCAATTCCAGGTGCTGCAGCAGCGGGCTCGAATCCGCAACAAACTCTACGTGCCCGCATCGCGGGCATGACAGAATCGCGTGACCGATGCCCGGAGCTAGGCTTGCCCGCATCAACTGATAGCGATGCAGCTTCTGCTCGCAACGCAGGCAACACACGGTCTTACTGTAGGGATCGGTAGAGACACCGCTCGGCGTCTCAATGGCTGGTTTCATACGCTTCCTCAAAGGTGGCGCAACCACATGCGGGTGCTCCACAAATAGTGCATCGAGTGTAACACGCAGCAATCGTGCTCCACTGCATGCGACCGCACCGAATTACTCTGTGCAAAAGCAAGCGGCCAGACCTTGGAAAATCTGGCCAACAACACATGACAGGCTCGACTGGTTTTAGCTTTCAGGCAATGTGAACTTCACTGTGACTCGCGCCTGGCTCTCAATTTCCCGCCCATTCTCCAATTCCGGCTGATAACGCCATTGCTTGACCGCATCGATCGCCGATTGCGTCAGCAAAGGATCGCCGGAAACCACTGCAACCTTCCCAACCGCACCATCGCCCATCACCTGAATATCGAGCACAACCGGACCCTGAATGTGACGAGCCTTCGCTTCTGCGGGATATTGGGGCTCAACCCTGTGAATCAGCGAGCGCTCGGCTCCATCACTGGCCGCAGGTTGTTCCACGCCTGAGCGGGATCGATAAATTATCTTCCCGTTTTGTGTGACGATAAGTCCGCCGGCTGGAGGAACCGATCTCGCTGTAGGCACCTTTGCCGTTCCGGTAGTTGCAGCACTCGACTCAGGGGCATTTGCGTTCTGCGACGTCCCTGGCACAGTTTCAGCATGCGGAGAAGCATTGACCGGCGCACTGGTCTTTACATGTGCAGCGTTTTTCGTAAACTCTGCTGCTCTTCGCCATCCAATCACTAATCCGAGAGTAATCGCCGCCGCGACGACCAACAGCACAAGAACAATCCCCCAGACATCGATTCCTGTACGGGGCTCGGCTTCCTCGGCGGAAATTCCTTCGGCTTCCTCAATCTGGGCTGGCTCGATCTGGGTGGACTCGACCTCGATTGGCCTGGCCTCGACCGTCTCTGCTACGGCCTGCGGCTCAGAATTCTGCACTGGTACCGGGAGGCCAGCCTCGGCCTGTCGATTGCTTTCCGCGATTCTTCCAGCGAGCACCTGCAGGGCGCTGATCTCGCGCTTACCGAAGGCATTTGGCCAAGCTGAGAACACCTGGATGACGCCAATGAGTCTTTGTCCATCGACCAGCGGCGCCATCAGCATCGAGCGGACACCCAATAACCGGCATATCTCGGCATTGACTCGCGGGTCGGTCTCTGTATCCTGGCACTGCTGCATCTCGCCCGTGCTGACGCACGCGCCGGCAAGACCCGATCTGGCATCGACTCGCACCCCGAGGTCCGGTGCGTTCTCGCCGGAGGTGGCTCGGCAGGCAAGTTCTCCGTCGCGAAAAAGCGCGATCGCTGCTCCCGAGCCTCCGGTCGCAGCCCGGGCCTGCTCGACCACATCATTGAGAACGAGGTCAAGAGCAAGGTTTACCGACAGCGCTCCACCGCCGTGAGCGGCCAGCGTCTGCGCCATCTGCGTTAGCTTGGGAGGTTCCGACAAGAGAGCGGTGGCGTTGCCGGACGACTCCTGATCCCCCAATTGCATTCCGTTTGTCACGTCCACCCGCACCCTGGGATCCTGAGTCATACCGAAGTCAAACCGTTAGCACTTCCGGGAAAATCCTGATTTTCGGGCGGATTTTAGGGGGTTTCAAGCATCGCCGGACTAGCCGCCCGCGAAACTGTTTGGAGCATGACGCGAATCCGTAAAGATGTCAATGATTATGCGCA
Organism: uncultured Acidobacteriota bacterium; assembly: GCA_963836945.1. Lineage (GTDB taxonomy): Bacteria > Acidobacteriota > Terriglobia > Terriglobales > Acidobacteriaceae > Sulfotelmatobacter. Next base: position 723,728 of record CAWILL010000003.1, on the reverse strand, counting down.
AAGTTACCAAAGAGGCCACCCACCAGGAGGACAGCGCCGGCAATTCCCATTTCCGGTTTTCTGGAACAAATTACCCGACTTTTCCGCTGCGCGAACCGGGCCTCCGCCGTAGAATTCAGTAGAATCGATTCTGCACTTTGCGCTCGCGCAAAGTGGGATCGATAGCAGGTTTGTTTTTAAGGGATAAACCGATGCGTATTGCTGTGGTAGGTTCGGGTTATGTGGGGTTGGTGGCCGGTGCCTGCTTCGCGGACCTCGGTCACGAGGTCGTTCTGGTAGACAATGACCAGAGCAAAATAACGGCTCTGCGTGACGGCCAGGTCCCTATTCACGAAAAATTCCTGCCTGAACTTCTGACTCGTAACCGCGGGACTCGACTGCAGTTTTCTGACGATCTAAAGGAAGCAGTCCGCGTGAGCGCGGCCATCTTTGTGGCCGTTGGCACCCCGCCGACTGAAAGTGGCGAAGCTGACCTTTCTTATGTGGAATCGGTGGCACGTGAGATATCCGGCGCCGTCGAAGATTACAAAGTCATCGTCGAAAAGAGCACCGTGCCTGTCTATACCAGCGAATGGATCCGCCGGATTATCCTACGCAACGGCACTGACCCCGAATTGGTCGACGTCGCCTCGAACCCTGAGTTTCTTCGCGAGGGCACCGCGGTCACCGATTTTCTCTTCCCTGATCGAATTGTGGTTGGCTGCGACAGTTCTCGCTCAGCCGAGGTACTGCGCGAAATCTACGCCCCACTGACCAATGCCAGCTATTACCAGCGTACAGAAGCCATTCCGCAACCCGATCGTGCGCTGATCCCACCCCCTCTGATTGTGACCAGCACCAAGAGCGCGGAATTGATCAAGCACGCCTGCAATGCTTTCCTGGCGATGAAGATTTCGTTCATCAACGCCGTAGCCTCGGTATGCGAGTCGGTCGGCGCGAATGTGAACCAGGTGGTCCACGGGATCGGCACCGACACGCGCATCGGCCCGCGATTCCTGAGTCCAGGAATCGGCTACGGCGGATCGTGTTTCCCCAAAGACGTAATGGCGTTTCGCGCCGTCGCTCGCGAGCACGGCTACGACTTCCGCCTGCTCGATGAAATCATGCATATCAATGAAGACCAGCGGCATCGCTTCTTGCGGAAGGTGAACAGCGCGCTCTGGACCCTGCGCGGCAAGCGGCTTGGCGTACTCGGTCTCTCTTTCAAAGGCGGGACCGATGACATCCGCGAGTCTCCAGCCATTGCCATCGTGCAATCGCTGCTGCAGCAAGGCAGCAAGATCATCGCTTACGATCCCGCTGGCATGGATCGCGCGCGCGAAGTCCTCGGTGACCACATCGCCTACGCCAGTAACTCTTACGAAGCGGCTCACGATGCCGACGCCTTACTCATCCTGACCGAATGGGAAGAGTTCGCGAACCTCGACCTGAGCCGCGTTCGCCAGGAACTCAAGTACCCGATCGTCATCGACGGCCGCAATCTATACGATCCGGAAACCATGGCGGCTCAAGGATTCACCTATTACAGCGTAGGCCGCGCGGCCTCGCATCCGGACGGAGTGCCAGCCATTGTCCTGAAAAACGGCAAGAAAGCATGAGCCAACGACGCGCTCTGATCACTGGCGGCGCCGGTTTTCTCGGATCTCATCTCGCTGACGCCCTGCTCGCCGAACACTGGAATGTGGTAGTTGTCGACAACCTGCTCACCGGCCGCCCTGCGAACCTTGCTCATCTCAGCCGCGAACCGAGATTCGAGTTCATCGAGAAAGATATCTGCCAGCCCTTCGACGTTGGGAAGGTCGAGTACGCGTTCCACTTCGCCAGCCCTGCCAGTCCCGAGGATTATCACGCGCACGGAATTGAAACTTTGCAGGTCGGTTCGATCGGCTCCTTCCACGTGTTGGAAATCGCACGCAAATACGGCGCGAAATATCTGGTTTCATCGACTTCTGAGTGCTACGGCGACCCGCTCGAGCATCCACAAAAAGAAACATACTGGGGGCACGTGAATCCGGTGGGCCCTCGTTCGGTCTACGACGAAGCCAAGCGCTTCACCGAAGCGGCCACGGTCGCATACCGCCGCTATCACAATGTTGACGTTCGCATAGCGCGCATCTTCAACACCTATGGACCGCGCATGCAGATCCGTGACGGCCGCGTGGTGCCCAACTTCATGCGCCAGGCCCTCACAGGCCACGATCTCACCGTCTATGGCAACGGAAGCCAGACGAGAAGCTTCTGCTATGTGAGCGATGAAATCGAGGGTTTCCTGAGGCTCGCGAAGTCCGACGAGCACATGCCAGTCAATATCGGCAATCCAAACGAGTTCACAATTTTAGAGTGCGCGCAGGTGGTGTTGAAAATTACAGGATCCAAAAGCCGGATCCGCCATGAACCTCTTCCGCAGGACGATCCCAGGCAGCGCTGCCCGGACATCACCAAAGCCCGCGAATTGCTGGGATGGGAACCAAAGATTGATTTGGAGACTGGGCTCCGTCTCTCTCTGGACTACTTTAAGAATGCCGTGGCGGAGGAAAGCGCTCTCAGATAGTCGGCTCAGCGCGTATCAAATAGCTGAACTCCGATTACGCCGGATCGGAATTGGCAGCGACGAAGTCGGTGAGTTTCTTCAGGTTCCCCTGTTCTTCCTTCGTCTTGAGCTCGAATGCCAGTCCCATGCCATAGCCCGGATGCGACGCCTGCACCACGCCACGCAACCTCAACTTCAGATCGTAAGTTCGTACCACGATTTCAACCGATGATCCCTGCGGAAACGGCAACGAGACTTCAAGATAGCATCCGCCCGCACTCAGGTCTGTCAGGCAGCAGTGGTTCGGTACCGATGTTCCCGTGCGATAGACCTCGGCGCCGATGCGGCAACTATAACGGGTTTGCGCGCGCCGATTGCTAGGATCAACAGTTGTCGCAGACGCACCCACTGGAGTAGCGGCCTCTTCTGCAACCGCGGCTTCCCCTCCGTGACCCGGGGTCCACTCCCTTGAGATCACCGACATTCCAAACGGCTCTTCCATCTCCACAGTCACGTCGTTGACCTCAAATAATTCCTGCTTCTCCTCTTCCTTGGGAAGTTTCGCAACAAGGAATTCATCCAGAAGTTTGCGCGAAGCTTTGGGCACATCGACGAACTGCACTCCGGCGCGTCCGTTCCAGTCTTGCCAGACCACCTGGCCGGACAGCCGCACACTCGCCGTCTGCCCCGGGAGTTTGAACTGAAAATAAACCTTGCTGGTGGGCGGAATCTTCTTGCCGAACAGCACCGCCATGCCGCCCGGTGCGAGGTCGACCAGCGTGGCTTTTTCCTGCTGGACATTGGCGTAGTCGACGGTGGCATGGGTATGCACCACCGCACGCGCATTCTTCCGCTTCTCTTTGCGCATGACCGCACGAGCCGCGCGCAGGCTGCTCAACGCCCGGTCATAGGCGACAGGCTTGTAGAGAACGAAGTTCACGCCTAGCGAGAACAGCTCTCGAATACTCTCCTGCGAAGGCACGACCGCCACGGCCAGCGTCGCGTCATTCAGCCGAGACGTGCGGGTGTCGCGCAGCAGAGAGAGCACTTGTGCGCTCGACTGGGCGTCGATGATGATTGCGTCAAACCGTTCCTGGGCAGCGCGAATCGACGCCCGCGGAAAATCTGGACAGGCCTCGACCCGAATGTTGAGCTCTTTCAAGACGCGGCTCAGAACTTCGGCTGCCGCCTTGTCCGTGCAGACTAAAAGGGCAGATAAAGTCATACGTGCCAACCATCGTAGGTGCCGTCAGTTTCGCAAACAAGTTACTCCAGTCACCCATTGCGGGCTCCCTGAGGCTTTCCCTATCGTTAACCCTCACCCTTTCAATCAGTGACGCTGGTAACCAAGACGCATCCCGAAAGGCCAGTAGCGGTCTATTGGCCGCTCGTGCTTTGACGCGCTCGCACCCTGTTCCTAGGATGATGTGTGACGCGATGAAGGAGCCGCGCTCGCCCTGCTGTTTCTGAGCGGGACGCGATCCGCCCCCATCTTGGCGTTCTTGAACGGGAGAGGGCGTTTCCGAAATCCGGCATCACTTTCCCGGGAAGACCTTATATGACATTGAAGCGACAGCGCGGATTCTCGCTACTGGAACTGATGATCACGGTGGCGATTGGATTGACTCTGGCCGGCATCACCTTCATCGCCATGATGCCCATGTTCAACCGGAACCACGTTGATCTGGCCTATGACACGACGCTGATGGTCTTGCGGAATACGCGTCACCTGGCCATCACTCAGAGCCACCAGTATTACGTGAACTTCAACCCCGCGGGATTTCCCGCCGGCACGATGCAGGTCACCTATCAACCTCCGGCCATTGGAGGAGGCGCGTTGCCTCCTGTCCAACAAGTGTCCACCTTCACGCTTCCGCCGGATATCAGCTTTAACGTGATGGGAGGCTTCCCGGCCACTGCCCCAGACAGCTTCGGCAGTGGAGTTACTGCCATCGACTTCGGCCAGGGCTTGGGTGGCGCTAGTTTGACTTACGTCTCTTTCATGCCTGACGGTTCCTCACGCGATAGTCTTGGCAACTACAACAGCGGCGTCGTCTACCTCGCACGTACGGCTGATCCCAACCCTTACAACTCACGTTCCGTCACGGTCTGGGGCGCCACTGGCCGGGTTCGCGGATGGCGTCTCTATCAACAGGCTGGCGCTCCCATTTGGGTACAACAATGACGCAAAAAAGATTCAACAGATCGCTTCCACACAAAGCGGACGAGGGCTTCACTCTCATCGAAGTGATGATCGCCATCGTTGTCATGGCGGTCGGACTGCTGGCCGTCATCGCTTCATTCGCCACCGCTATCTCAGCGACGCAGTCGGCCGAAGAAGACCTGATTGCGCGGCAAAAAGTGCTTGAAGCTATGGAGAGCATCTACACCGCACGCAACGCGCAGCAGATCCCGTTTGCGGCGGTGGCCAATGTATCGGCTGGGGGCATATTCGTGGATGGACCACAGGCCCTCAAGTGTGCCGGTCCCGATGGCCTGGTGGGGACTGCTGATGATGTGAATTGCACGACGCAGACCGGCGCGAACTGCCCTGACGGCGGCGCCGAGTGCATGGTGCTTCCTGGGCCCGATGGAATTCTTGGCACGTCTGACGATGTCACGATGAGCCTGGGCAATTTCACCCGCACCATTGCCGTCACACCGGTATTGCTTAACACCGGAGTCGTCAACAACAACATGATGGCTATCAGCATCACGGTCAGTTACACCAAGGCTGGACTTCCCGCCCGTTCATTCAGCGCGAACGGCTTGATTTCCGCCTATCACTAGACTGCGGACGAGGACTCTGAATTATGCGAACGCTTAAATCGCAACGTGGTTTCAGCTTGCTGGAGTTGCTGGTGGCCTCGTCCATCGGTCTCACCGTTGTTCTGGTGATGACCAGCCTGTTCAAGACAGGCATGGATGCCACCATGCGAGTCACGCAGCGCGCCGAGACCCAACAGAATTTGCGCGCGGCCATCGAACTCATGACCAAAGACATCAGCCTGGCCGGAGCCGGCCTTCCTTCCGGAGGATTGCAGCTCTCTACCGGCGGAACACCATCGCTGTACGCCTGCAACCAGGCCGGCACTTGCTATATCACCGGCGACACGTATCCGAATAACGGCGCGGGAACTCCCAACTATATGTTTCCCCTGATCCCAGGTTTCTCAACCGGTGTGCAAAACGGCGCGGTGATCCCGGCGGCTCCCGGACAGGTGAACAGCAGTATCACCTCGATTTACTGCGACTATAACTTCCCGTTGTCCAATTTCACTTTCACATTCCCCAGCGGAACTTCGGCAAATGTGGCCGTCATCAACGCTGGCGTACAACCCAATAACATTCTGGCGCCGGGTGGGCTCCAGGTGGGCGATCTCTTGATGTTTCTGGTGGCGACACCTGGCAATGGCAAAACCACAGCGGGTACCGCTCTGGTCCAAAACGCCGCCGTGGTGGCCGAAATCACGGGTATTCCAAGCAACGCGCAGATTAGCTTCGCCACCGGAGACGCGTTGAACATGAACCAGAACGGCGGCGCGAACAATCTTGCCGCAGTGGCGGCCGCTGCCGCCGGCGTCGGCGCGAAGGTCAATGTGTGCCGGCTTCAGGCCGTCTCTTACTTCCTGCAAGTTCCGCCTGCAGGCGGAACGGTGCAAACTCCACGCCTGATGCGCCAGGTCAACGGCCTCAACGCTGTGCCCGTGGCTGACGGCATTATCAATTTGCAATTCACTTACGATGTGATTGATTCGACTGCCGGGACCGTCGTTGCCAACCAGCAAAACCCCATCGGAGCGGGTGAATCCCCCAACCTGATTCAGAAGGTCAATATCTGGATCATGGGATCCAGCCCGACCACCAACGGCACCAAGTCGCAAAACATGTATCTGGCGACTGCGGTTTCCACGCGAGATATGACGTTCTGTAACTCCTACGGCTACGCCACGACTTCGTGCCAATAGGAGCGGCGCAATGAAAGGGAGAACCATGGGAATGAGTCACAACAATTCACGAGGTTTCACTCTGATCGCGGCTCTGATGCTGACGATCCTGCTGTCGGGAGTAGCCGTCGGGCTGCTGTACATGGTCAGCAACGAAGCCCGGATGGGCGGCAACGACCTCGAGGGCAACCTCGCCTACTACGGCGCAGAAGCCGGCATCGAGAACCTGACTTCGGAACTTTCGCAGCTTTATCAGAGTTCACAGTCTCCCAATTCAGCCTCTCTGAATGCCTTGGTGAATGCGTCCAATTACCCGACAGCGGTTTCGGGCGCGAACATCACCAACATGAACTACGTCGAGACCATCACCTGGCCGCCGACCAGAAGCGATGGCACGGCATGCCCCAATGCCCCCGATCCTTGCGGATCGTGGGACATCGTCGGATCCGGACCAGATCAGGGCATGGTTGCTACTTTGATCCCGTTCACCCTGCAAGTCACGGCAAGTCGTCAGGCGGGAGCAGGACAAAGTTCCTACTCGACTGCGGCTGCTACGGGCGCTTCGGTTAACCTGACCCGCACAGTCGAAGTCGCGCTTCTTCCTGCATTTGAATTTGGCATCTTCTGCGATGGCGATTGCGATTATTTCGCCGGTCCTAATTTCAACTTCGGGGGCCGCGTTCACACCAACGGCAACCTCTTTCTGGCATCGGGAAGTTCTCTGACCTTCACCGACAAAATTGCCGCAGTCGGCCAAGTCGTCATGGATCAGCTCGAGAATGGCCACGCCGCAGCGGCGGGATATACCGGCATTCCTTATGTACCCAATGCCGGCGGAGGCTGTCCGGCCGCACCGGGTGCGGGTCCGGCTGCGAACTGTCTGGCTTTGCCGGCTGGAAGCTGGACCGGTGGTTTCCCCCCGACTGGTGCCGCGAATCCCGCGTGGACGGGCATCTCCAAATCGACCTTTAACGGATTTATTGAGAACGGACTGACGGGTGCCAAGAAACTGCAATTGCCGTTCGTGCAGAACTCAACCGTCGGAGCCATCGACATCATCCGCCGGCCGCAGGCGGGCGATACAACCCTGCTGAGCAACTCCCGCCTCTTCAACGAGGCGGAGATTCGCATCCTGATGGCTGACAACATCAATGATCTGCATCCGGAACGCAGTCTGGGTGTACTGGACGCCGATGACATTCAACTCGGGCCCGCTGCGGAAAACGGCGCGGCAACTTCTTACACATTGAGCACCACCGGCACGGCGATGTACTTCGGCGAGGCAGCAAAGAGTACAGGCAGCTGGATTACAACCGTGCCCACCGGCTGCAACGCCGCCGACACACAGTGGCCTCTGGCCGGACAGGTCACGCAAGGAACGCCCTGCACCGGTACCTGGCTGCGCGTGGAATACCTCGACAACGCCAACACCTGGCACGGCGTCACGCGTGAATGGCTCGGATTCGGCTTCGGCCGAGGCTACAACTATCCGCCGACGTCTCCCGCTGGAACGGCGGCGTGCCCTCTTGCAGCAAATCCGGCTGGACAGTGTTCCAACCCGATCAGCCCAGCGATTCTCATCCTGCAGCAGCTCCAGTCGGGCAAAACCCTCGCGCAGGCCACCGGAGCCGCTACCGCTAACAACTGGTTGCCCATCAATTTGTACGACGCCCGTGAGGGCGAACCGCGCGACACCCGCACGGGGGGAACGGCGGCCTCATGCAGCGCTTCCGGCGTGATGAGCGTGGTGGAAGTCGATGCAGGCAATCTCTGGCTTTGGTTGCAGGGGAAAACGCCCTATACCGCTGGAAGTGGCAAACTCGTCAACTCCACGAACATGAACGGATACATTCTGTATTTCTCCGATCACCGTGGAATGCGTCCCGATCCCAATCCCACTGGAAACGGTCTCTATAACCGCATGACCGGCATGTCCGGTCTCGAAGATGTGGTCAACGCGGGATCTTCCTCTGGTGTGCCGGATGGCGTGCTCGAACCGAAAGTCTATTACAAGTTTTCCCCCGAGGACGTGAACACCGACAACTTCCTGGATACTTGGGGACAAGCTCTGTTGGGTGCCGGGTTCGGTATCAGCGGTGCAGCTATGGCCCAGCCGTACTACATCCCGGGTACCACCAATGGCATAGCCAGCTGCGCGCCGACGGCACAGTGGAACATCGTCACTGGGCCACGGCACGCGCTTCGCCTGGTCGATGGCGGCATGGACGCTACCGGCAAGAGTTATTTGCCCCAGCCTATCGCCCCTGCGACCTCAGGCAACGGTTTCACCGTAGCATCGGAAGAGCCCGTCTACGTGTTCGGCGACTATAACAGCGGCTCGGCCGACCCCTTCTTCACCTCGGGCGGCACGAACACAACGACGCCTCACTCTGCCGCGGCCATCATTGCAGACTCGGTGACGCTGCTGTCGAACCCGCCCTCGACCGCCAGCCTTCCAACCTCGAACGTCGGCTGGACTGATCTGGAGAGCCTGAGCTTCCCGGCAAACATGAACAGCCGTCCCGGCAATACAAGCTATTACCGGATGGCCATTGCAGCCGGCAAGAGCGTCCCCTTCCCACAGCCTGCTTGGGGAGGACAGGACTTCGGCACCGATGGTGGCATGCACAACTTCCTGCGTTACCTGGAGAACCGCGGAGCCAACGGCGCAACCGTCAACTACTCGGGATCGCTCGTGAGCATGTACTACTCGCAATACAACACCGGTAACTTCAAGTGTTGTACTGCGGTGTACGGCGCTCCGGTCCGTAACTATTTCTTCGATACGCAATTCCTGAACCCGGCGAACCTGCCTCCCGGCACGCCGATGTTCCAGGATGTCGTCAGCCTCAGCTATCACCAGAACTTCACACCGCAGTAAGCGAAAGTTGAAGCAAGAGTGCCCCGGTCTTTCCCCGCAAGGGAGGTTAAGACCGGGGCATTTTTCTTTCGGCAGTCAGGGGCCAGGGGTTAGGGATCAGAAAGCGAGTTCCATTTCCCTCACTTCTGCCCCTAATCCCTAGTCCCTGACTCAATCCCTAGCCCTGATTCGGGCTAATACTTTCAAACTATCCCTCACGCACACATGATTCAGTAGAATTCCATCCCGTCGAGTTGTGGGGACTCGACGCTGTCTTCTTGCATGATCACATCCAACACTCGCAAGCCGTTGTGGATTGCCCTGACCACCTTTGCCCTGGTCGGCTTTGGCGCGTTCATGTTCCCCGCCTTTATCATCCGCCCATTCCGTTCTCAGCACCCGCGCACGCTCTTTTGGGCAATGGCAATCCGCCAGAGTGCTCCAATCATCTGCCTGCTCTGCGCGATTGTTTGCTTCCTCCTGATCGCAATGCTTTGGCAAAGCTCGAACAAGTGGAAAAAGGTGGTGCTCGCGCTTGCGGCTTTCGCCGCCACTTTTTCCGCCGTGATGTCGCGCCTGAACTATTTCGAGTGGATGTTCCATCCCGTCGACAGTGCAAAATTCGACGCTGAGTCTTCGAGCAAGCTGGGCGGCGAAGAAATGATTCTGGCGGTCCGCTATGGGGCAGACGCGCGCGCGTACCCCATCCGCGAGATGGCCTACCATCACATCCTCAACGATGTCGTCGGTGGAGTGCCGATCGCCGTCACCTATTGAACGCTCTGTCACACGGGTCTGGTCTGGACCCGCACTGTGAATGGCAGGGCTCTGCATTTCTATCTCGCCGGCATCAACAATCAGAATTTCCTGATGCGCGACAAGGAGACCGGCACATGGTGGCAGCAGATCACCGGCAAGGCCATCTACGGCCCGCTGAAAGGCGCGTCTCTCGAGCTCGTTCCCTACGACGAACTCACGTTCGGCGAGTGGAAGTCCGAGGTGTCAGGCGGCCAAGTCCTTGCTGAAGTGCCGAAGTACTCCAAAGAATACGAAAGCAACTGGGAGCCCGACGTCCTGAAGCGCCCTGTCGTGATTAGCTTCCCCGGCACAGAATTGAAATCTCGGGATGTCGTAGTCGGACTCGAACTCAACGGCCTGAGTCGCGCCTATCCCTGGGATACTCTATTGAAGCAATCGCCCGTCGTCGACCACCTCAGCGGCACTCCACTGCTGGTAGCAGTGGCGCCCGACAAGAAGTCGTTCCGTGTGTTCGTGAGCCGCATCGATGGCAAAGATGCGGAGTTCTTCTTGAAAGGTGAAGCGGAAGACGAGCCAGATGCCACGAAGACATCCAAGAAGCTCGAGACACCAGTCGACGCATCGAAGAGTAGCGCCGGCGTCCCACCGACTGTGGCGGGGGCTGCCAGCCCCCGCACTCCGCAGCCAGCACAAACTGCGGCGAAGTCCGATCCTCCCGCCAAACCCTGGTTGCTCCTCGACACCACCACAGCCAGCGAATGGAACTTTCAGGGCTGCGCCGTCTCCGGCCCCGCTCAAGGAAAATGTCTCGACCGGGTCTCTGCTTTGAAGGATTACTGGTTCGATTGGCGGAACTACCATCCCGACACGACAATCTACAAACACTAGGCCCGGATCGACTTCACTCGGGTAATCCCATGCGCCGCACCAGATCGGCGTAGCGAGGATCGGAACGGATTGGATCTAAAGTCGGATAGCGGATACACAGGATCAGTTCGATTTCCTGGTTGGCGTAAGCCTTTTCGAGGTACTGGAAAGCCTTGTTGCGATCGCCGATGGACGAGGCGTTCAGCCCGAGCCAGGTCGAAGCTTCCGTTCTGCCCGAAAATGCTGCTTCTGCCAGTTTTTGATAACCCTTTGCATCTGGACTCCACGAGCCCGGCATTGACACGAATTTCTGCAGTTCGCTGACGGCATTCGGGAAATCGCCCTGTGCCGCATACAACTGCGACAGCTTGTGATGAGCGGGCGGGAACTTCGGATCACTCTGCAGTACCTTCTGGAACGCCGCCATGGCCTCCGGAAAGCGATGCGCATTCGACAGCGTGGCCGCGTAGTTCGTGTTCATGATGGGAGAAAGCGGATCCAGCGACAACGCCACGCGGAATTCCTGGAAGGCCTCGTCGAAACGCTTCTCCGGCACCAGCAAGGTAAAGGCGTAGAAGTAGTGCGCGGCCGCGCTATTCGGATTTAATTCGAGAGCTCGTTTGAACTCTTTCTCGGCCTCGCCCCATTTATAAGAGAACGTTAGCGCATCGGCCCGCGCCACGTGCGCTTCCGGCAGGGACTCGTCGAGTTCGAGAGCCTTTCGCGTCGCTTCGTCGGCCAGCATCCCTGCCTGCCGTGAGGAGATGCCGGAGTAGTAGCTCGGTATTACGTTGTAAGTATCAGCCAGCCCCGTATAGGCGAGTGCGTAGTTGGGGTCGGCAGCAATCGCCTGCTGGAACAGGTCGATGCTTTTCTTCAGGCCTTCCGGCGTGCGCCCATACCAGAGTTGCCGTCCTTCGAGGTACAGTCGGTATGCATCCGGATTGGTCGTACCCGCGCTGCCCAAGCGCCGCTGCTCGCCCGCATTCGTCTGCAGCCGCAACCGTTTCGCGACGTCGCGTGCGATGTCGCTTTGCACCTCGGTGATGTCCGCAGCTTTGCGCACATAATGCGCGCCCCAAAGCTCCGATCCGTCTGACGTATTGACCAGGTCTGCCTGCACGCTCACTTCATCGCCGCGCTGCGCAATGCGTCCCATCAGCAAAGCGCTCACCTGCAGCGTCTGCCCGACCTTCTGAGGGTCGTCCTCCTTTCCCTTGAAGCGGAAGACGGTGCTTCTTGCCATAACTTTGAGTTCCTGCAGTTGCGATAGCGCACTGATCAAGCTCTCCGTAAGCCCATCGCTTAAATATTCATTGGCCGGATCACCCGTTGCATTCACGAAAGGCAACACGGCCACCGAGTCGATCTTGCTCGCCTGCGGCTTGCCGCGAAGGAAGTACGCAGCGAGAATCCCTGCTGCGATTAGTACTACCGCCACTACGCCTAAAACCGCATATTTGCGAGGCGATAATGACTTGGTCACCGCAGAACTGATCACGGTCTGGGAAGAAACGCTCGCTGCCGAAGCGCCTGAGACACGCCCCGAATCCAGATCTCGCTTCAGCCGAGCAAGATCGGAGCGGACCTCCGCAGCACTCTGATAGCGGAGATTGCGATCTTTCTCCAAGGCTTTATTGATAATGCGTTCCAGGTCCGCTGGCACATCCGGATTCAGTCGCACCGCGGGAGCGGGAGCAGCGTCCAAAATCGACTTGAATATCTCTGCCGTACTGTCGCCGCGAAACGGCAACGCCCCAGTCGCCATCTCATAGAGCACGGCGCCGAAAGAAAAAAGATCGCTGCGGGCATCCAGTTCCTTGGCGCGTGCCTGCTCCGGCGACATATACGCCACCGTTCCCAGTGTCGACCCTGGATTGGTCAACTGCTGCGCTTCGATGCTTCGCGTCTGCGTGTTCTCCGATGCGCTGCCCGCTCGCGCTGCTTCCACCTTCGCCAATCCGAAATCGAGGATCTTCGCGTGTCCGCGTTGGGTGACAAAAATGTTCGCCGGCTTGATGTCGCGATGCACAATCCCTTTGGAATGCGCCGCGTCCAGCGCATCAGCAACTTCGAACGCCAGTGCGACCAGCGTCTCGTTTTCCAACGGATGTCCTGCAACCCGGTGCTTGAGGGTCATCCCCTCCAGAAATTCCATCGCGATAAATGACCGCTCTTCATCCTTGCCGATTTCGTAAATCGTGCAGATGTTGGGATGGTTCAACGCCGATGCGGCTTTGGCCTCCCGCCGAAACCGTTCCAGCGCTTGCGCATCTTTCGCCAGGTCCTCGGGCAGAAACTTCAGGGCGACGAACCGCCCCAGTTCGATGTCCTCCGCTTTGTAGACCACACCCATCCCGCCTCCGCCCAGCTTTTCGAGGATGCGGTAGTGCGAGATGGTTTGTCCGATCATGATTTACCCAGGCCAACAGAATCGGCAATGTTAGGTTGTGCGGCGCGGCAAGTCAACGCAGTGGAACACGCAGTGGAACAACTGGAATCGATCCCCGGTTTTCTCCGCGCACTCGGCGGAATTCTCTGCGTCCTCTGCGGTTAAGTCTTTTGTAGCGCAATTCACAAGGCTGGCTCGACCCAGACTTCCCGACTTCGTCTAAACTCTCCCCAGCAGCCTTGCTAAGGGAGATCTCGCGTGTCTACGATACGAGCACTTTTATGGGATGTCGGCGGCGTTCTGCTTACCAATGCCTGGGATCATACCCAGCGGGCCCAGGCGCTGAAGCATTTTCATTTGGAGGACGACGACAAGGAGTTCCACAACCGCCATGAAATGGTCGTCTCTTCCTTCGAGCGTGGCAAAATCACGCTTGACGAATATCTCGATCGCACCGTCTTTTATTGCCCGCGCCCTTTTAGCTGCGAGGCTTTCCGCGACTATATGTTTTCCCTTTCGCAGCCCATCCCCGATGTCCTGCAGTTTGCTCAATCCCTCAGCAGATCGGGGAAGTACTTCATGGGGACGATCAACAATGAGTCGCGCGAACTGAACTACTACCGTATCGAAAAGTTCGGATTGCGAAATGTCTTTCGTCTGTTCATCAGTTCTTGTTTCGTCGGCCTGCGCAAACCCGAGAGCGGCATTTATCGCCTGGCGCTGGAGGTCACGCAAATCCCCGCCGAAGAATGCTGCTTCATCGACGACCGCGCCCTCAACCTGGAGTGCGCCGCCAAGCTGAGCATGCACACCATCGAGATGGATTCGCTGGATCAGCTGCGCGCAGATTTGCAGAAACTGGGAGTGAGTCCCTAGGCCGGGGAAGAACGCCTCAGCACGCTCGTGGAAGATCGGCGCTTCAGCGCCGCGTAAGACGCCCGAGAAATGCCGGGCTTTAGCCCCTGTCTAGGGATTCTTTCGCGGTTGAGCCGTCCTCACTCCTGCGCTTGCAGGCACATCGGACTCCAGGGTACTCAGTGTCAGATCACTCGACCAGCAGTCGGCGACCACCTTCCATTCTCCATTCGGTTGCCGCTGCAGCACCCACAAATATTTTCCGCGCTCTTCACGACGTTTTCCGGTCGAGCCCGGAATCAGCGCCTTGCACCGTCCCGCCTCGTAAGCCAGCTCACCAACCACATCCACGCGCAGCGGCTCGATCTCTACCTCGCCAAGCCCGGCATCGAGCGCGCCAAAGAAAAACTCGCGCACCGCGGCCGCCCCGCGAATGGGTGGATAGTTCGATCGCAGCACCAGCGCATCGGGGCTGTAAAGCTCGAGCAGATCGTCCAAATGCTTGGTGTTGCAGGCCAGCACCCACTCCTGTGTAATTGCGCGCACCGCAGCCTCGGCCCGGCTTAAATCGCCGCGCAGCGACGCCGCCGTGTTTCGTAATTTATCCTCTCGGGCCGCGTCCCTCAGCGGATCACGCGCCGGTTCGATCGCCCGTGGAGATCCGGCCTCCGCCGCCCCCGGGAAGTAATGATGGTGATAGTGATGATGGTAGTGGTGGGTCTCGTTTCCGGCTGGCCGGGACGTGGCGAGCCTCTCCGGCTCGGGAAACATATTCGGAGGAAGAGCCATCGCGCCCACTGGCTCGGCATCTCGATGCGTCGAAGGCCTCGCACCCGCCTTTTCGCCATCCTCGACAGCGATACCGCACATGCCGCAGAACTTGTTACTTTCACGGTTCTGATAACCGCAGATCCTGCACGCTACAATTTTCGAATCGGTTCCCAAATCGCGCGTCAAATCCGCCGTCGCAGCCTCAACATCAGCCTCGGCAGCTAGACGCTGCACTGCCTCCATGGCCGCCGCTATCGCGTCCGCACTCGGCTTCTCGCGCCGCATCTCGGGTTGTACCCTCCGGTAAGCGTCGTGCGGTTCAGTACCGGTCACCGATGTATCCGTTGGCTGGGCGTACGGGTTCGGATTGTTTTCTTTCTTGTCCACGGAAGGCACGCACCTTTGAGGGAATTCTAGCGCAGCGGCCCGCGCACTGCTATCGGCTGGAAAACTCTACTTTGCCCTCAGTCTCGGTTGGCACACCGTTGCACGTCGCCGGACGATACCTCCAGGTGCGCACGGTCTGCAGCACGCGACGATCTCCGGCCACTCCCGCGCTCTCAAGAATCAGCGGACTATGCACACGCCCATCCGTGCCGATGATGAAGCTGACTCTAACTTTGCGTCCATTCGCTGCGGTCGTGAAGAGGGGATCAGGTGTAGTCAGTTCCTCCGGCGGTTCTACCGCCGCGCACGCCGGACGCGAGCTGATATGCGGGACGTCAATGTATTGCGCCGCCCGCCGCAGCGTTCTCGACACTTGCCTCTCGCGTTGCTCCTCAGTCACCGAATGCGGACTCTTAACCGAGATACTCCCGCCCGACCATGCGGGAAGAATCATCAACAAGATCGCAGGCCAGATGCGACAACCCATGGATCCTCACCCTCGGAGGAGCAGTATAATCCAACCTCTCGGTGTCGCAAATTTGCGGCCATATCAAAGTTAGCTAACCAGCCATAGAATCATTGGTTTACAGGCACACCGTTCGTCCTTCCCTCTTCTTTGTGAAACCTCTTGCGCACGGTGGCGATTCCTTCAGGCGCGGCTCAGACGTTCTGGGATTTTCTCACAGTGATAAAAGTAATCTCTGGCGGGCAATTCCAGCGCACAGGCAGCTCGACTGTGCCGATTCCGGCATTCGTATACAGCGTCAGGTCTCGGATTTTGAATAAACCCTGGACGTATTTCTTGGCTAACGCCGGCAGGTAGAGCGGACGCATAAACGGAAACCTCACCTGGCCTCCATGCGTGTGACCCGAGAGTTGCAGGTCCACGGGATATCCCGCAACGTAGTCCGCATAATCCGGCTCGTGCACCATCAAGACAACCGTCTCTTCGCGGGGAACCCGGCGCAGTGTTCCCGGAAGATCGGCATTGCCGCCGAGCACGTCGTCCACTCCTCCGAGCCAAAAGCGCGCGCCGTCTTTTTCGATGGTGACAGACTTGTTTAACAAGATCGGGATCCCCGCGGCATCGAGCGCGTTGGTGACCCGATCTGCATTGGAAAAAACATCGTGATTTCCCAGCACGGACCAGACCCCATGAGGCGCCCGCAGCTTGGCCAACAGCTGCGCGCACGGTTCCGCATCGGCCGCTCCCCTCGCGGAATTCCCGACCAAGGGCACGGAAACGAAATCTCCCGTTAACGCGATGAGGTCCGGCTGAAGTCCGTTCACGACTTCAACCGCCGACCGGATCGGATGCACAGAGAAATAGGGATCGTAATGGAAGTCGCTGAGAAGCGCGATAGTGAAGCCATTCAGCTGGCTGGGCCAGCGTCGCAGCGCAATCTCTTTGCGAATTAGGCGCGGGCGGTTGGGCTCGATCAGCGTGGAATCAGCGGCAATCGCCGCTATTCCAACAGCCGCCACCCTTTTGATGAACTTACGTCGGTTGATCGGAGGAAAAGCCAATCGTTCTCAAGCCTGACGCAGCTGAGCGTGCACACTCACTGCCTATCCAGAATACCCTGAGATCAACAACTCCGGGTATGCACCCTCAGGTTCGGAAGAGACCAAGGCCGTCCCTCCGCGTCCTCTGCGGATTTTCTAAGCGATCTGTGCGGTTAGATTAGCTTCCCAGTACATTGAAAATTACGAGGGACAACCAATCAAAGTCGTTTAGAAACTGAACGTGGCCTGCAGATCGATCCGTCGGACCGCGCTGCCCGTCGAGAACGGTCCTCCCTGCAAGGAGTTTGGAACGCCAAAAAAGCTCGATCCTAGGACGCCGCTAGGATTCGCCGCATTTACTTTGTTGAACACGTTACGAACGTTCACCCCAAACGTGAGGTTGTAGCGCCGGTCGGTACTCGGTCCGCTCATCGAGGGACCGCCGCCGAACAAGGGACCGCGCGGACCCCCACCGCCACGGGATCCACCTCCCCCGGGCCCGCCATGTCCCATGCCTTGGGTGTTCGAGCCTTCTTTCAGCTTCCGGCCCAGTCCAAACGTCTTCGTCAAACGCAAATTCAAGCTGACATGTGAGGGGCCGATTTCAGAGTTGATCGGCAACAGCGGCACTCCAGTCGACGGACCTGCCGAGTCGAAGGTGCCCAAAGGCGTGCAATAAATACTAAGGACAGGTTTCGTGCCTTGGCCACACGTCGCCTGGCTGACCAGTCCCGGCCGATCATTGAAGATTGAATCTCCATTCAAATCGGTCGGCGTGGTGATGTTATAGGGGGAGCCGGAACTGGCTACCATGAATGGACTCAACCGGAAAAGGTAGGGCAACGCGATGCTCCCTCCAAGAAACAGGCGATGTCTCGTATCAAAGCTCGCCCGGCCATAGTCCTGGCTGATGTTGTAGGAATTCGAGGCGAAGTTCGATACTCCAGAGGCGTCGCTATTCGCGTAATTCAGTGTGTAATAGCCAAACAACTGCAGTCTCGATCCGATCCGCACGTTACTGTTCACGATGAGCTGACTTTGCTTGAAATTCGCTTGCGACACGTACTGGTAGACGTTTCCTCCCCCAGGATTGGGACGGACACTGCTGCCGGAAAACGGCGCGTTGGCATTGATCATCGCGAATTGATCAAATCCCCGCGAATTCAGATACGTCACCGAAAGCGTCGCCGACTTCGTGACCTGACGCTCGACGCTTAACGCCCCTTGCAGCGTGTACGGCGCATGTAGCCGTGGGCTGATCTCATAAATAGTGGGCGTCGCCAGGCTGGCACTCGAGAGATCGCAAGCCGTCGCAATCGGGTAGCACGTGGGATTAATGATCACAAACTGCTGCTGAACCACTCCGTTTACCCTCTCAGCCTGCAGAATCTGCTCGGTTTGGAAGCGATCATAAAACATCCCAAATCCGCCGCGGATCACCACCTTCGGAGGAGCGCTTCTCCCGCCCACGCCCCAGGCAAATCCGAAGCGTGGCGCCCAGTCGCCATGATCATGAATGTAGTTTTGCGTCTCGAAGCGCAACCCATAGCTGAGCGTAATATTCGGCCGCACCCGCCAGTCGTCCTGCACGTACAGCCCCGCGTCATACGTCGTGAGATTGAAATTCGGAATCCCCGTAGTGATCGACAACTGCGTGGCAGTAGCATTGGACGCTCCGCCACCCAATAGCTGCTGCGCGTACGAATACGACACAGGGCACGGACTGGTTGCCGGCAGGAACCGAGGGTCGCTGGGATCGTGGCACGTAAGATCTGTCGTTCCATTCAGCGAGGAAAACGTAAAAGTCCCATTGAAACTCGATGTAGAGTAGTTCGCATCCCGCAACGCCCGCACCCGCGCTCCGAACTTGCTCGTGTGATTCCCATGAATCACCGACGTGTAGTTCTGCGCCTCGTAGTGATCCTGGTGGTCGATGATCGTCCCCTGATTATTTCCGCCGCCCCCAAACGCACCGCGTACGTTAATGGTCGGATCAGTGCTTAACGCGTTCTGGCTGTCGCTTTCCCGCAGGTACTGAAACCGTGTTTCGTTTACGACCTTGGCCCCATATACCTGCGTATCGCCGATCTGGACCGTATGCTCATCCGAAACTTCGTTGTAGCCCTGCGAGGGAAGGTTGAACTGACCGATCCCGTCGTTCTCCTGAGAGTCGCGGAAGAACTGATAGCGCGCCGTCAGTGTATTGTTCTTGCTGATCGCATAGTCGAAACGCGGCCCGATGTTGGTCCGGTGCCGCGGGTTCGGCACCGAGTCCAAGATCGTAACCGGGTTGAGATCCGCACCAAGCACCTCGGCATTGATGGCCGCCAGATCGTTGATATTTCGCCGTTCTGCGCTGAAGAAGAACGATGCCTGTTTCCCCAACGGCCCACTGAGGTTCCCGCTGTATTGCGTAGAATCGTATCCCTCCTCGGGTCCGGAATAAGGATTGTGCGAATTAAACGCCGAAGAGTTCCCTAGCACGAAGAACTGGCCGTGGAACTTGTCAGTGCCAGGCTTGGTGAAGATCTCAATGCGCCCATAACCCAGCTTGTCGAACTCCGATGAAAACGGATTCTGGTTGATGCGAATCTCGCGAATGGATGCTTTCGGCGGCAGCTGCCCCGCCGTGAATCCATCGATGTACATCTGCCCGCCATTTGGCCCGGCCGAAGGTCCGGCCAGCGCCTGCAGATCCGACAGCAATTCGTCGGGATCATCTGGCAGAGCTTCGAGTTCCTTGCCCGAAATCGTGATCGCACCCGCATTGCTGTTCGGATTGACATCCACCGTGGGCGCGTTCTCCGAAACCTGCACCTTCTGCGTCTCGACCTCGATGGTCATCGCCGCGTTGAGGTGCACCGGCTGATCGGCAATTACAACGTTGTCGTTCTCGAACAGGGTGAAACCGGTCGCAGCAATAGTCAGCGTGTACTTGCCTGCGGGCAGGCTCTTGAACTCATACATCCCCTGCCCGTTGCTCTGCACCACGATCGGCGAGCCCGTAGCTGGAGTCATAATGACGCTGGCCCCTGAAATCGCGGCGCCTGAAGGATCGGTCACCTGCCCGCGCAATGCTCCCGCCGCCTGCTGTGCGGATGACGGAAACACACAAGACAACAACAACACAACTATGAATGCCGAACGGAGATAGTACTCAACCTTCATATCCATCTTTCCATTTCTGGTGTACGAGGATTGCAATCAAATTCTCGGCTCTACTGCGATGCATCGCCTCCGGGAGCGCCTCCGCCCAGGTTCCACGGTGTCAGCATCATCGCCGAACCCGCGCCGGGCGCAGCTTGCAGGATCGGCTCCACTCCGCTCAGCAGCGTGATTGCCGTATGTGGGCTACCAGGCGTGCCCTCGGTTGCCAGAATAATCACTGCGTCTCCCTTTTGCAGGTTCAGATCCGCTAACGTGGCGGTCGGCACCCGGCTCAACATTCGCTGAAAATCGGGCGGGCCACCGGAACGCGTACCCCCGCCATTACCTCCTCCGGACCACGTACTGCCTGCGGGCGAAGGCGTCTGTGCACTGGCAGAACCGGCAGGCTTTGCGCCGCCTTGCGAACCGGCAGCGGCTCCAGGCATCCCAGCTGGCATCATGCTTTTCAGACGCGTGGCAAACATCTGTGCCATTTCAGCCGGAATTTTATGAAGCTGTGAATCGCCGCTGATTTTTACCTGCACTACCTTCTTGCTGGCCAGGTCCTGAATGCTGAGCATTCCCGAACCGGCGTCCACCGACTTCACCGTGGCCGCATATTGCGGAAATACTCCCGCATATACCTCTTCCGCCGTGATCTCACTGGCGTCCACGTTCTTATTTCCGCGTGCCCGGAGCTGATCACCTGCATGAATCTCCCCCAAACTGCTCGGCTTCGCGTCCTCCGGCTTGGCCGAATCTGGTGCATAGCGATGCACCACGGTGTCTCTCGTCGTATGGACAATGACTGTCTTCTTTGCCGTCAGGCTTGGAATCGAGATTGTGATTGTTCCAGCCGCCGCATCCACCGATTCCACCAGCCCGCCCAATCCGCGCTTCTGCCAATCCTGCCGAATCTGATCGCTCACCGCCGCAACCGCCGCTTGCGTGATCACAATGACCTCAAGCGCGGAGATGGAATTGGCGTCCGCAGAGCCCGATCCGCGTACCCGAATCGTGTCGCCCACGTGCAGATCCTGCACCTCTAAGGGCGTTGCGTTCTTCAGATCCTTATCACCGGGCGCAAGCCTGAGAATGCGCGCCGTCGGTTGCAGGGTTACGGAAACTTCCGAGCCTGAGGTCGGCGCGAGGGTTAGCGCAGAACCGTTGATTGCTTTGATCGTGCCGAGGCGCTTGGCAATGGCGGGTTGAGCGTCCGTGGCTTGCCCATTCGCGGCTGGGGTCCCTACGCTCGACGCCGTTCCAAAAAGCGCAACCACAAAAATCGCCACCAGCAGTCTGTTTTTTGACGTCATACTCCCACGTCTACTGTAACCCGCCAAAGATAGCGCAACTCCATGATTTACAAAGTTTTACCCAAGACAAAATATCCGTTACAAACAGGCCCAAATGAGAGTGCGGAGGCTCTAGCCGCGCACCCAGAGAGTTATCGACGGTGCATCCACCGGAAGCTACGATTTTGCTAAGTGAATTTGTCGAAATCGGGCCGTGGGATGCGTGTATCCATAGTACGTTCGTGCGTGTGTTGGGCCATTTCGGCGATCCTGCCGCTGTCTTCGATGGGGCAGGCGTTGCCGGAGAAACCCGGCGGAGCCATCCTTCACACCCAGGGCGGAGTGTGGGTCAATGGCTACGAGGCTCACGATTCCTCCGCTGTTTTCCCGGGAGACGTCATCGAAACCAAGCCCGACTCTTCCGCCAATCTTAGCCTGGACGGATCCACGGTCCTGATCGCCCCCGAATCTGTTTCCAAATTCCAAGAAGATCTGCTCGAACTCGATCACGGAGGAGTCTCGGTGGTCACGTCGAAGAGTTTCAAAGTGCGGGTGAATTGCATCCTGGTCGTGCCCGTAATGAATGACTGGACTCAGTATGTGGTGACCGATCTGAACGGAGCGGTTCAAGTGGCCGCGCGTAAACTGGACGTAAACGTGGAGCACGACCGCGGACGCGGTAAAGAAGTGCCCGAGTCCCAACCCTCACAGGAGTCGGCCTCGGTTCACGAAGGTGAACAGAAGAGTTACGACGAGTCGAAAGTCTGCGGCCCTGGCGCACGTCCCACATCTTCATGGGGGGGGATCAGCCCGAAGTGGATTGCTGCAGGCGCGGCGGGAGCGGGAATACTAATCTGGTTGCTAATCCATGGCGGGAACCCCAAGACTCCCGCCAGCCCTTCTCAGCCCTGACCCGCCTTAGCCCGCGGCAATCAGTACACGGTACCTGAACGTTGGGAAACAAGAAAGCTACACCCACAGGAACAAAGCGTGATCGCGGCCGGTCGCAGCTTTCGCAACGCGCTCCACCACACGCATGCCATTGCTGCCGTTCGTACACACCACCAACGCCGAGCCGCTTTCTGGGTGCACCATCACAACAGTCTTCCACCCACCGTTGTCGCCCCATTGCCAGAGATAGCGCGAACCACCTTCCTCTTCTATGCCCCAACCCAAACCCCAAGACAGTGCGCTATTCACGTGCGAGTAAGGCTTCATCATCGATGATCGCGTCTCGGGTTTCAGATCAAACGCCTCCCCACGCGTTACAGTGATCCGCCCCAGGAATGTGGAGTAATCGGCGACTGTGGTTAGCAGACTGAAAGCCACATTCGGACTCGTCTCGTTCGGCACCGGCTTGTGCGGCGGCGACAGGACTTTGGTCATCTCTTTCACAATGCGATCGTGATTCCATTGTGCCAGCGGCACGCCGCTCTTCTCAATCAGACCGAACAACTGCTCACCAAATGCACGGTTGTCGAACGGCTCATCCCCGCGATGGCCGGAAACCAGTCGCTGTCCGGCGTCAACTCGCCAGAGATATGTCGAGGAGTTCATCCCAAGCGGCTTGAACATGCGATCCTGCATGAACTGTTCGCAACCTATACCGGTGATCTTCTCAACACAGCGTTGCAGATAGTAGAATCCTTCCCCCGAATATCGGAACTTTGTGCCGGGTTCAAACGCTGGGATTAGCGGCTGGTCGCCTTCACCGCGCCAGTTCGGCAGACCGCTCGAATGACTCAAGATATGCCGCGCCGTAATCCGGTCTCCAAACTCTCCGGTTGGAGCATCCTCGCTCAGATAATCTCTCAGCGGCCGGTCCAGATTCAGATGGTGCTCGTCGACAAGTTGGAGCACCGCGTATGCGAAGATCTGTTTTCCCATTGACGCGGCTGGAAATATCGAGTCTGCCGAAATTGGTGTTCTGCTTATGGCGTTTGCAACCCCAGCGTAGTGCTGCCATACCAAGCTGTCACCGTGGATGACCCCCATCCCAAGTCCGGGCAGTTGTGCCAATTCCATTAGCCGTGGCAGCGACGCCATAAACTGCTTGTCTGGTGGAACAACCCTTGGTTCCATTTCCGGCGTGTCCCGCCATATCACAAGGGGGGCAAATGAAGCTAGCAATGGAGACGCAACTGCCGTTTGCACAAATTTCCGGCGATTCACGAAATTCCTCTTACTTTTGACGTGTCAATGGTCCGCACGTTTTAAGGGGTGGTTGCGCATAACGCAAACTCCCTTCGAAGTGTCCCGAACACAACTCCAGCCAGGAAGGAAGCACACAAGGGCGTAGTGAGCACGTCCTCTCAATAGCCGCGACAGATACGAATCCCTACGAGTCTATAGATTAGGAGTAGTTTTTCGGCAGCCTGCTGGTTTTTCGGGAGTCATGCAGAACATCGAACCGTCAGCCGTTCCGGTATCTTCGATGCCCTTGTTCAAAATTGAGTATTGGATACTGTTTCACAGAATCCTTTCGTGCGTGTACCCGGCCGATTCCAGAGCCGCCAGCAGTTCGGAAATGTGCTCTGGGCCGCGGGTTTCCATCGTTATGTCGATCGCCGTGTCGCCAAGATTGACTCCGTGGTACGCCCGGTCGTACGAGGTCTCCACGATATTCGCCCGATGATCCGCCAGAATTCCGGTGAGCCGGTGCAGAGCGCCGGGATAATCCGGAAGGTGAACGCGCAGCCTTACCAGCCGTCCATCTTTCACCAAGCCGCGTTCGATGATGCGCGAGAGTAGTGTCACATCGATGTTTCCGCCGCACACCAGCACCGCCACTCGCTTGTCTTGCAGCGGCAGCTTGCGATTCAGCATGGCCGCGATGGCCGCTGCTCCGGCCCCTTCGGCCAACGTCTTCTCGCGTTCCAGCAGCAGCAGAATGGCGTTGGCGATCTCCTCTTCTTCCACCGTGACGATGTCGTCCACGTACTTCTGCACCAGCGGCAGCGTCCGTTCTCCAGCGCGACGCACCGCGATTCCGTCGGCAATGGTCTTTGCCGATTCGAGCGTCACCGGCTTTCCCTGCGCCACCGCGGCTTTCATCGACGGAATCCGCGCCGGCTGCACTCCATAAACCTTCACCTTGGGATTCGTTTCCTTCACCGCGCAGGAGATGCCGCCGATCAGCCCTCCTCCCCCAATCGGAGAAACGATGACTTCGATGTCCGGATGCTGCGAGAGAATCTCCAGCCCGAGCGTTCCCTGCCCAGCAATCACGGCATCATCGTCGAACGCATGAATCAGAGTAAGGCGATCCTGTTCGCTCAGCTCGATCGCCTTGCTATAGGCCTCGTCGTAGTTAGGGCCATAGAGCACAACCTCAGCGCCATACGCACGCGTCGCCGAAACCTTAGTGAGCGGAGTGGGCAGCGGCATCACGATCCGTGCCCGGATTCCGTGCCGTCCCGCGTGATACGAAACGCCCTGCGCATGATTGCCCGCCGAAGCCGCAATCACACCACGCGCCCGCTCGTCACTCGTCAGTGTGAGCAATTTATTCAGCGCCCCGCGCTCTTTGAACGCGCCGGTGCGCTGCTGGTTATCCAGCTTAAGAAAGATGGAATTCTGGGTCAGCCCGGAAAAAGTCTCCGAATGTGTGCACGGCGAGACGCGGATGTCTGCACGAATCCTGTTGAGGGCGGAATGGATATCTGAGAGTTGAATCATTGCCGGGGGAAAAGGGGCAAGTTGCTAGAACCGCCAGAACGCTCCGCCACCGACGAAGTAGTTGTGCTGGCGCGTCTTGCCGGTCGGAGCCAGCGGAAAATCCGGCTCGCCTGCCCAGAAATCGCGCACGTCCATGGGTATGTTGAGCTCTCTCCAGACTCTCGCATGAAGCCCAAATCCAGCCTCAATGACCGCACTGGTCGTGGACTTTCCAGGATTGGTGCCGCCGTAAAACAATTTGTTGTTTTGGCTGGCGTGTCCGAACCCGGCTCCAACGCTGATCCACGGGGAAACCGCAGTGGTGGGAAAAAGGTTCACTGGCGCGACTGGAGTAACAAACAGTTTCTTCATATCGGAAGGCACGACCGAGTTTCCGTACTGGCCCGCGTTCAGATCAACGTCCCAGTTGTACACCAGCAGGTCTTCGGCGGAGACTGAGGAGATGGGAGTGACCCAAAAACGTCGCGCATACTCGCCCTCGAATGTCAGGCCTTTGCCGCTGTGAATGATGGGATCGAAGTAGGTCGCGTTCTGAATGCCTTGATCGCTGATAAACGTGCGTCCTAGGAGCCCGCCGACTTCATTCTTTTCGTCCTGTGCGACCGCCGAGATCGAAAGTATTGTCGCCACGGTGAGCACTGCAAGACAAAGCCGTTTGCCAGACATTTCCCCTCCAGCGAGGTTCCGTTCCCTAAATTGTTACGGCGGTAAGACATAGCCTAGCACGCTCAAGCATATTTTGGAGCCCAGGAGAACTAATCTTTCTGTTCAAATCTCGTGGAAGACCAACTGTGCTCCGCGACCTCTGCGGGTTTTCTCCGCGGCCTCCGCGGTTGAGTCTTTTGGTCTCAACAAACACACCGCCCGTTCTCTCAACTGAACGATCTCTTCGCCGAATGCTAAAATAAAAAGATTGCATGCCAGTCCAAGACCTCACTGTAAGCGGTTCCCCCGAGTTGAAAAAGAAGAAATCTCAGGAGAATACGCAATCGAAGCAGGGCGAAACCCGCCCGCAAAAAGTCGGCTTCGTCAGCCTCGGTTGTCCCAAGAATCTTGTGGATAGCGAGGTCATGATGGGGATGCTCGCGCGCGCCGGCGCCGAACTCACCCGCCGCGCCGAGGACGCCGACGTTATCGTCGTCAACACCTGCTCATTCATCGACAGCGCACAGCAGGAATCGGTCAACACAATCCTCGAGATGGCCGGACACAAGACCGCAGGCCGCGCGAAAAAACTAGTCGTCGCCGGATGCCTAGTTGAACGTTTCCGCGATCAGATTCGCAAAGACATCCCCGAAGTCGACGCCGTCGTAGGCACTGGCGAGCTAGTCAATATTCTTTCGGCGACGGGCATCGCACCGGCACCACTGCAGTCGAATTCTCCTTTCGTAGTCCTTAACTCGAGGCCCGAAGGCGACGCCCGCGCCGCGCAAGGACGCTTCTCGCGTGAAACCTGGGACGGCGCAATCGCCGACCTGCCCAATTATCTCTATGACGAAGACACTCCGCGCATTCTCGCAACGCCCGGGCACCTGGCCTACATCAAGATCGCCGAGGGCTGCGATCACCCCTGCACGTTTTGCATCATTCCGCAGTTGCGCGGGCAGTTCCGCTCGCGCCGCTTCGAATCGGTGATCGCCGAAGCCGAACGCCTGGCGCAGTCGGGCGTCCGCGAAGTCACGCTAATAGGCCAGGACACCACCTGCTACGGCGAAGACTTCGGCTTGAAAGATGGGCTCGCGCTTTTGCTCGAGAAACTCGCTGGCGTTGACGATCTCCGCTGGGTCCGCTTTCTCTACGCCTATCCCAATAAGATTACCGGTAAGCTTCTCGAGACCATCGCCGCGCAGGAGAAGATCTGTTCCTACATGGATGTTCCCTTGCAGCACGCCTCTGCCTCGGTTCTCAAGCGCATGAAACGCGGGGGTGGCAGTGACGTCTTCCTCAAGTCGATTGAGAAGATGCGCCGGGTGATCCCCGATCTCACGCTGCGCACATCGTTCATCGTCGGATTCCCCGGAGAAACCGAAAAAGAATTCGAAGAACTTTGCGACTTCGTGCGCGAGGCCCAGTTCGACTGGATGGGTGCTTTTTCATACTCCGATCAGGACGGCGCGCGCGCCTATGATCTTGACAAGAAGCACTCGCCGCGAGAGATCGAACGACGCCGCAAGCATCTGATGTCGATCCAGCGCCAGATCAGCAAAAAGAAAAAGAAAGCCTTGGTTGGCCGCGAATTCGATCTTCTGCTCGAAGGCGAATCCGAAGAAACCGAACTCCTGCTGGAAGGCCGGACTCCCATGCACGCTCCGGAAATTGACGGCAAGGTCTTCGTCAACGAATTCCCCGAACACTTGGACCCGAAGCCGGGCCAGTTCTATCGCTGCCAGATTACCGAAGCCCACGATTACGATCTGGTGGCAAAGATCATCTAAGCAATGCAGCGGTTGTTTTTTCAATCTGCACCGACATCTTCCTTCTACAATGGCTAGACCCATGCCCCGCAAGCGCACCGTCAAAGTCCGCTGCCCAATCTGCAAGAAGGCGGTCAAAAGCACCGACTCCGACTTCCCTTTCTGCAGCGACCGCTGCCGCTTGATCGATCTCGGCAAATGGTCCAGCGGCTCGTATGTGATTTCGTCGCCAGTGAAGGACGCCGAAGAATTGATCCAGGAGGGCGACATCGACGATCAGGACCGAGACAGCTAGATGGCCGACTCTGAAGGCTCCCTCCCTTCCCTCTGGGCAACTCTGACCGCAACCTTCTTCGGCATCGGCCACATGCGGCCCGGTCCCGGCACCTGGGCGTCAGCTGCAACCATGCTCCTCTGGGCCGCGCTCGCCCACGCCCTGCCATATCCCTTGCGCACACCGGCCCTTATCGGCCTCGCGATCGTCGTGACCCTTGTGGGTATTCCCGCCGCCACCCGCGTCGCCCGCGCCTCGGCTAAAAAGGACCCCAGCTTCGTCGTCATCGACGAGGTTGCCGGACAGCTTATCTCGCTCATCGCCGTTCCACTCGAATGGAAAACTTTTCTCGCCGGTTTTATACTTTTTAGAGTCTTTGACATCCTCAAGCCACTTCCCGTCCGACTATTGGAACGACTGCCAGAAGGCACCGGGATCGTGCTAGACGATGTCGCGGCTGGAATATACGCTATCGTAGCTATGCAACTTCTCCTTCACTGGGGTCTACTAAAATAGGTTTGAGGGCACGGCTTCAACCGTGCCGTTCGGACCCAATCAATGCCGGGGCTTTAAAGCCCCGAGGAAACGGTCTCTACCGTTTCTCTTGCTACTCGGTACTCATCCATGGGATTTTCCGATCGTATCCTCGGCAAGAAAAATGCTAACGGCGCTCCGCACATTGAATCGGTGGCTCCTTCCGCAGCGCTGGCCGGGGGCGAACTGCGCATCACCGGCTCCGGACTGCGCCCACCGCAACTGGGGCGCCCCAAAGTTAAATTCGGAGACTACGAAGGATCCATCGTCGTCAGCTCCGACGGATTCGTTGTTGCACGCGTTCCCGAGGGCGCGACTTCCGGTCCGGTCGTGGTAGCAACCGACGGGCATGTCAGCAATCCTCAGACAGTCAAGGTCGCAGTGCCGATCGCCGAGAATCTCCATCCGGTCACCAATCCCGCGATCGATGCCGAAGGGAACATCTATGTCACGTTCTCCGGATCGCGAGGCCAGAAAGTCCCGGTCTCAATCTTCAAGATCGATACCGACTACAACGTGAAGCCGTTCGTCTCGGAGATGATGAACCCAACGTCGATTGCCTTCGACCGCCAGGGACAGATGTACGTCTCGTCGCGCTTCGACGGCGCCGTCTATCGTGTCGCGCAAAACGGCACCATGACGACGTACGCCGAAGGCATGGGAGTCGCCACGGGCATCGCCTTTGACCGCGAAGAGAGTCTTTACGTCGGAGACCGCAACGGCACCATCTTTAAGATTGCGCGCGATCAGCAGGTCTTCGTCTTCGCCACGCTCGAAATGAGCGTCTCTGCGTATCACCTGGCGTTCGGCCCCCAAGGAGACCTCCTCGTCACCGGTCCCAACGACCGCGTCTTCAAAATCGATCCCACTGGAAACGTAAGTACGTTCTACAAAGGGCTCGGACGCCCCCAAGGACTGGCATTCGATGTGGATGGCAACCTGTATGCGGCAGCCTCGCTTGCCGGCACGCGCGGGATCGTCAAGATCACCCCCGAGGGCAAAGCGAAGCTAGAAGTCTCGGGCCATGGCCTGGTAGGTCTAGCTTTCGCACCGGGACGTAGCGTCATCCTTGCAACGACAAGCGGTGTGCATCATCTCTCGTGGAACATCCAGGGCCTCCGTCTGCTTCCAGAATGATTTCGAATTCCTCTGCGTCCTCTGCGGATGTTGTCAGCGTACTCTGCGTTTCAAGCTTTTGACTGTTAAACTTCTAAGCGGTGAACGCCGAAATCATCGCGGTGGGTTCCGAGATGCTCACTCCCCATCGCATCGACACCAACTCGCTCTACCTGACCGAGCAACTCAACCTGCTCGGCATCGATGTAGTTTTTAAGAGCGTAGTCGGCGACAACCTCCGACACCTGGTCGCCGCCGCCCAGCATGGCCTTTTCCGCTCTGACATTCTCATCTTCAGCGGCGGACTTGGCCCCACCGAAGACGACCTCACCCGTGAAGCCGTCGCCGAAGCACTAGGAGTCAGCCTTCGGCGCGATCCCGAAATTATCGCCAAATTAGAGAAGCGCTTTGCCGACCGCGGTTGGAAGATGACGCCCAACAATGCCAAACAAGCGGACGTCCTCGAAGGCGCCACGGTATTGCCTAACCCGAACGGCACCGCCTCGGGCCAGTGGCTATCGGGAGAATTCGAGGCACGCGAGCGGATTGTCATCCTCTTGCCCGGACCACCACACGAAATGAAGGCGCTCTTCGAGCAGGAAGTTCGCGATCGCCTGCGTGCCAAAGTTCCGCCGGCACATCTATTCACCCGGACATTGAAGGTCGCAATGCTTGGGGAGTCAGCCGTCGACGCCCGCGTCGCCCCGATCTACAAGCGCTACCCGGACGTAGAGACCACAATTCTCGCCGGAGCGGGAGAGATCGAACTGCACTTCAAAACCCGCGCCGCAACTCTGGAGGCTGCGCAAACTCGCGCCGACGAAGTCGGCGATCTGGTGGAAGTTGAATTAGACGATGCGGTCTATTCGCGCGATGGTCAATCGCTCGAGCAAATTGTCGGATATTGGCTCCAGATGCGTAACGCCACGCTGTCGGTAGCGGAATCCTGTACCGGAGGTCTCTTGGCCGAGCGCATCACTTCGATTGCCGGCAGTTCGCGCTATTTTGTCGGCGGAGCGGTCGTCTATTCGAACAATCTGAAAACGGAATTCGCCGGCGTCCCCGCCGACATGATCGAACGACATGGAGCCGTCAGTCGCGAAGTGGCAGCTGCCCTCGCGGAAGGCATCCGCTATCGCTGCGAATCAACGTTGGGAGTCGGAGTCACCGGCGTGGCTGGCCCGGGTGGAGGTTCGCCTGAAAAACCTGTTGGCCTGGTATTTCACGCCGTCGCCAGCGACACTGGAACCGAAATCGTGGAACGCAACTTCCCCGGGGATCGGAAACGCATCCGCCGTTTCGCCTCAACTATGGCACTCGATATGGTGAGAAGGAAACTGATGTAAAGGAGCCACGAGCTTCGAGCTAGGAGCGAAAACCTAAAGCTCGTAGCTTGTAGCTCGAAGCTGCTTTTATGCGCCTCTTCCTCGCTCTCGACATCGACGACCCCATCCGCGAACGCATCACCCGCTTCGTGGACGGAGTCCGCAACTTCTCCCCCGACGCCCGCTGGGTCAAAGCGGAGTCTCTTCACGTGACTTTGAAATTCATTGGTGAGCAACCCGACGATGCCGTCGAGAAGATCAAGCAAGCCTTGAAAGATGTTTCTGCCGTCGCCACCGAAATTCAGTTTCGCGGCTACGGTTTCTTCCCGACACCAAAATCTGCGCGCGTTTTCTGGATTGGAATGGAGTCCGGCCCGCAACTCGCTCAACTCGCGGCGGCCATAGACGAAAGAATGGCAAAACTCGGAATCAAGAAAGAAGATCGCGCTTTCAGTCCGCACTTAACCCTGGCTCGCGCCCCAGGCGGGTCAGGCTCTCCCCGATGGCGCAAACGAGACGGCCCGAATCGCTGTTTTTCCTATCTGCAAGAAAAGCTGTCCGCGCTTCCCCTCCCCGAGTTTGGTACCATGACTCCCCGCGAGTTTGCTCTGTACCAAAGCCAACTCTCGCCGAAAGGATCCAAATACACGAAACTGGCAAAAGTTGTACTGCAATCCTAGTACGCCTTCTCGAATCGAGGATTTCAGATTTAAGATTTTAGATTGCAGATTGTACGTAACTCGAATCTTCTGAAATCTACAATCTTCCATCTAAAATCACCAGAACTCATGTCCCGCTCGGAACTCATCCTCGCAGCCGCCTATCTCCTCGGCTCCATCCCCTTCGGCTATCTCCTTGTTCTAATTTTCCGCGGCGAAGATGTTCGCCGCACCGGCAGCGGCAACATTGGCGCGACCAATGTCTCGCGTAAATCACCCGCTCTTGGTGCCCTCACACTTATTCTCGATGCTGCCAAGGGATTTCTCGCCGTTGAGTTAGCTGCGTACTTCGGCCGAGTCGCAGCCGATCCCCGCCTCATGGCCGCCGCAGCCCTGCTTGCCATCACAGGACATATGTTTCCACTCTGGCTCCGATTCCGCGGCGGCAAGGGTGTCGCCACCGCCCTCGGCGCGTTCCTGCGTTTCATTCCTCTGGCAGTTGGTGTTGCCGTTATCATCTTCGTAGTGGTCGTGCTCATCTCGCGCCGCATTTCCGTTGGATCGATCGTGACCGCCGCATTCTTTCCAGCCACGGTGTGGACTCTTAAGCTATCGCGGGATCCTGCTGTTCTAGCGCTGATCGGGGTGGCTTCCTTGCTGATTATTGGCCGTCACTACAACAACATTCTTCGACTGCTGTCTGGCGAAGAGCCGCGATTCTCGCTGAGGCGCAAATGAGCCAGATCGCCATCATCGGCGCTGGTGCATGGGGTACGGGGCTGGCCGTCGTGCTGGGACGCAAGGGATCGCATCGCGTTCGCATCTGGGCGCACGAATTAGACGTCTGCGACTCAATCAATCGCAACCACGTCAACGAAAGATTCCTTCCCGGTGCACGCCTTCCCGTCTCAGTCTCAGCCAGCAACGATTTCTCAATCGTTCTCGATGGTGCCGAGATCATCGTCAGCGTCATGCCTTCGCAGCATTGCCGTGCCCTGTTCGCCCGCATGCGTCCCCTTATTCGCCGCCAAACCCACATCGTCAGCGCAACCAAGGGTCTGGAGGAAGGCTCGCTGCTGCGGATGACGGAAGTGATTCAACAGGTGCTGACCATCAACGACAACCCCGAGGGTGCCCCACCCTTGTCGCGTTCTTTGCGACAGGGTGGGGATTTTGACTTTTCCATCGGCGCCCTCAGCGGCCCGTCCTTCGCCGTAGAAGTCGCTCGCGGCGATCCGACAGCGATTACCATCGCGTCACAAAGCCCAGAGTTGCTTAGCGCGATCCAGCAGGAATTCAGCCACGCAAGCTTCCGCGTCTACACCAACCAGGATGTCGTCGGCGTAGAACTCGGTGGTGCGCTGAAAAACATCATCGCGATCGCCGCCGGCATCTGCGACGGCTTCGGCCTCGGACACAACTCGGTCGCTGCCCTCATCACTCGCGGCCTTGCCGAAATGACGCGCCTGACCGTCGCTTGCGGCGGCCGCGCCGAAACCATGTCCGGACTCGCCGGCCTCGGTGACCTCGTACTTACCTGCACAGGAGGCCTCTCCCGAAACCGGAGCGTCGGGGTCGAACTCGGCCGCGGCAAGAAGCTACCCGAAATCATCGAGGGCATGCACGGCATGGTCGCCGAAGGAGTGTTCACCACAACCGCCGCAGTCGGCCTGGCTCACGCGCGCGGTGTTGAGATGCCCATCACCGAACAGATGCACGCCATCCTGCACGAAGGCAAATCCCCAAAAGAAGCCCTCCATGAACTAATGACCCGCACCGGCAAAAGCGAGATCGCGCCCTAAGATTTTCCTTCGTATACCTTAGTGTCCTTAGTGGTGAATGTTCTTGCTTTGAGTCCACCGTCAGCCGATTTTCAATCACATCTCCGCACTATGCCCGCGTGTTACTCTTTACCGGATTTTTCGGGAGGCTTCGATGCGTCTGAGCCCAATCGCCGCCGTCATCATCTCGCTTTGCTGCAGCAACGCTTCAGCCCGATCCAAAACCCTCGCTGAGCGCTTAGGCTATCCCCGCGACTCCAAGCTTCTTATCATCCACGCCGATGATCTCGCGGTCTCCCACTCTGAAGATGCCGCCAGTTTCGACGCACTCGACAAGCACGCGGCCACATCCGCCAGCATCATGGTTCCCTGCCCCTGGCTCACCGAAGTCGCCGCTTACGCCAAGTCGCATCCCGACGCCGACCTTGGCCTGCACCTCACCCTAACCGCCGAGTGGAAGACAGATCGTTGGGGCCCGGTCGAATCCAAAGACAAAGTCCCGAGCCTGCTCGATCCTGACGGATACCTATGGCCCGAAGCCGCCCCCGCTCTCGAGCACATCAAAGCCGACGAGGCCGAGCGCGAAATCCGTGCACAGGTCGAACACGCAATCGCCATGGGTATCCATCCCACCCATCTCGATAGCCACATGGGTATTATCTTCTTGCGCCCAGATCTAATAGCGGTCTACGTCAAAGTTGCTCATGACTACAAGTTACCGTTCCTGGGAACGCTCACTCCCAATGCTTCGCCGAACCTGAAATCTCTGTTTTCGGAAAGCGACATTCTTCTCGATTCGGTGATCATCGCCACCCCCAACGTCCAACCCGCTAACTGGAAGAATTTCTACCTCGATGCCATCAAGAATCTGAAGCCCGGCCTGACGGAGATCATCGTCCACCTCGCCCATGACGACGCCGAATCCCAGGCAGTCATGGTTGATCACCCCGACTACGGCGCAGCATGGCGCCAGCGGGACTATGACGCGATCACCAGCCCTGACTTAAACAAAGCTCTGGAAGACAATCACGTAATCCTGATCCGATGGAATGACCTAAAGAAGCTCCAGAACCAGTAGCGCCGGCGTCCCCGCCGCCTGCACCTCGCCCAATTGAGCGCTAACTTAACGAACTGTTGTTTCTGAATAGCTCGTGATCCATGCACGACCCGGAGACGTACCGGGAACAACACGAAAACCTGAAGCCGAGGCTGCACTCCGCTTTGAAAAGCTGGGTGTATAGTGTCGGCTACCGGAAGCAAATATGGAAATCGCCGCTAACGTGGCCTCGAACCTTCCGCGCAAGCTCGGCTTGATCGACGCGCTGGCAATCGTGATTGGCATGGTGATTGGTGGCGGGATTTTTCTGGTGCCTAATCTGATCGCCCGGGAGCTGAAATCTGCGACCGCGATTCTGGCGGTCTGGGTATTTGCCGGCGTCATCTCGTTCTTCGGCGCGCTAGCATGCGCCGAGCTTGGCACCGCCCTCCCATCCACCGGTGGGCAATACGTCTTTCTCCGCGAAGCCTACGGTCCGTTGGTGGGGTTTCTTTGTGGCTGGTCCATGTTTTTGGTTGCACGGACTGCGCAGGTGGCCTGGCTGGCGGTAACGATGGCGATGTACATCTCCTATTTCTATCCGCTATCCGTGCTAGTGTCGAAGTTGCTTGGGATCTGCGCGATCGCGCTGTTCACCGGAATCAATTATCGCGGCGTCACCGCCGGGGCAATCGTTCAGAAGACGTTCACGCTCGCTAAGGTCACCGGCTTGCTGGTTATCATCTGCAGCGCCCTTTTGTGGGGCAGTAAAGCGGCGTCGACTCCGGAAGGAGTTGCCGGAGGAATCTCGGTCAGCAGGTTCGGAGTTGCGCTGATCGCATCGCTGCTGGCCTACGACGGCTGGGTGCAGCTGACCTTCGTTGCCGGCGAGATTCGCAACCCGCGGCGGAATGTGTTTCTTGCGCTCACTGTTGGGTCGGTCGCATGCATCGCCATTTACTTGCTGGCGAATATAGCTTATTTGCGCGTCCTCCCGATCTCAGAAATCGCCGCGAGCGATCACGTCGGTGCCACGGTGGCCAGTCGCGTGCTCGGCTCCGGCGGAGGCAGCTTGGTTTCGCTGATTATCCTCGTGTCGATCATCGGGACCCTGAATGGCTGCTTTCTTACCAGTCCGCGGATTTATTTCGCCCAAGCGCGCGATGGCCTCTTCTTTCGGAAGTTCGCCGAGGTGCATCCGCGGTATGAAACGCCAGGATTTTCGATCCTGGCTCAAGGCCTCTGGGCGGCCGTGCTCGTCGTGAGTGGCTCCTATGAAACTCTCCTCGATTACGCGATGTTCGCGATGTGGTTCTGGTATGGTCTGATGGTCGCGGGCGTGATCGTACTGCGCTATAAGCGACCGGATCTCGCGCGTCCTTATCGGATGTGGGGATACCCAGTAACGCCAGCTCTGTTCGTGGCGATCGCGTGCTGGTTCTTGGTGAATATGTTGAACACGCGACCGGTTCCGTCGGTCGCCGGGCTGCTCTTGATCGCGACCGGAATCCCCGTCTACTTTCTGTGGGTCCGCCAACGCAATCAAGCGGACTCTACAACTGTCTGATTTGAGGTTGCCCAGGTCTCGCTGCCCCAGGAGGTTAACGGGATCGACGCAGGCCATTAAGGATTTCTGCTTAATTAGCGCTTGTGGCGTCTCGCCTGGCGCACAGCAGCGGCCACGCCCCACAAGACCCATGCCACCGGGCACACTCCCTCAGGTACTTTCGTAACCTCCAAACCCCGTGCCAGTGGCTCAATCCCGCCCATTCCCCGATAAAATTCTATAGAGACCCTTGAAATCCGCCGCCACTCCGCCTCTGGCGTCTGCGACGAGCGAAGGGAAAAACTTGTCCTCGACCGCTTCCAACCACGCCCGCATCCCGATCATCTACCTCATCCTTGGGGTGTTGCTGGCGATCAGCATCATTCCGATGTATTTCTACTCGTCGCAAGTAGAAGCCAGCAACGGCGAACGGCTGAAGACCAACGAAAAGCTCTTGCAGAACACCGTGACGCGCTCGCTGGCCGACGATCTCTCACAGCACGAACGCTCCCTACGCTTGATGCTCGCCAATCTGTCATCAGCGATTCAAGTTGCCTCCGGCGGCGATATCGGGGAGAAAAATATCGAAGCTCCCGAATTGCGCGCTCTCCTCGAAAATTTCGTGTCCTCCTCCGACGAGATCGCCTATGCCACTCTGCTGAACTCTGAAGCCAAGGGCATCCGCGCCGGAAAGATCTCTCCTGACGCTTTTCTGCAGCGCGAATTGGAGCGTGCCTACGCCGCAGCCCGCGACGGCCGCGTCTACAACGGACAGGCGCTGGTTGTCGGTGAGGGAAAGAACGCCCGCACCGTCTTCATCGTCAGTTCGCCAGTGCAATACGGCCCGCGCTTTCTCGGAATGATCGCGTCGGTAGTCGATCTCCAATTCCTGATTCGCCGCCTGCGTGAGGTTGGCGGCGGTCTCACGCCCTATGTCGTCGATTCCCAAGGACGCCTGGTCGCCGCGGCCACACCCGAATTCGCCACCGGCCAGGACATGAAGAATCTCGACATCGTCCGCAACTTCGTCGAGAGTGGCAATAAGGTTCAGCTCGCCGAAACCCGCGAATTCAACATGAACTCTGGCTCCGAGCATATCGAGATGCTCGGCACGTACAGCCCCGTCACCTCGCTCGACTGGGCTGTGATCGTGCAAAAGCCGCTGCGCGACGCCTATCGCGATGTGTATGACATGCAGCGCACCGCTCGCCTGCTGGCCATTCTCATGGTGCTGTTAAGTATTGGCGTAAGCATCTTTGCTGCCCGCCGCATCACCAACCCGCTGAAGGTGCTCACCCAGTCCAGCCGCGCACTCGCCAAGGGAGATTTCTCCCAGCGCGTTCACCTGTGGAGCCGGACAGAAATCGGCGAACTCGCTCAGACTTTCAACTCCATGTCCGAAGAACTCGAACGCTTCGTCGAAGATCTGAAACGCGCTGCCGATGAGAACCTGGCCCTGTTCATGGGCTCCATCCAGATGCTTGCCGGCGCCGTCGATGAAAAGGATCCCTACACCCGCGGTCACTCCGACCGCGTCACGCGCTATTCCCTGATGATCGCCAAGGAAATGAACCAGCCCTCATCGTTCATGGAAATCCTGCAGGTCTCAGCGCAGCTTCACGACGTGGGCAAGATTGGCATCGAAGATCACATCCTAAAGAAACCCGGCGCGTTGACCGAAGAAGAATTCGAAGTGATGAAGACCCACACGACGAAGGGCGCCAACATTCTGCGTCCCGTCACCCAGTTGGCCGAAATGCTCCCCGGCATCGAGTTGCACCACGAGGCGCTCGACGGCCGCGGATACCCTTACGGACTGAAGGGCGATCAGATTCCGCTCCTCGCTCGCGTCATCGCTGTAGCCGACACCTTCGATGCGCTCACCACCAACCGTCCTTACCAGCAGGCGCACACACCCGATCAGGCTCTGCAGATCATCAAGAACCTGGCCGGAAAGCGCCTCGACCCTCCCGCCGTTGCCGCCCTGCTAGCGGTTTACGAGCGCGGAGAGATCAAGATCCAGCGCTTCACGATCAAGCGCCCCATCCTGCAACCGCAGCCCCAACCGGCAGCTGCCACCGTAGCACCCTCGCCACAAGAAGCTGCCCCATTAGAACGAACTCGAGTCTGACCTCGCAGGAATCGACGCCGCAGTACCACTTGTGAGCTGGGCTGCTCGCTGGCCCTGCCCGCGTCTTCACAAGAACTCCCGCACGGTCTGCTTTCCGGCAATCCTCGCCTGTCTACGCCGCGTTATAATTGGCGCGCACATGTCTTTGGTCCCTGGCACCAAGCTTGGCCAATATGAAATCCTCGGACCTCTCGGCGCCGGCAGTATGGGCGAAGTCTACCGTGCCCGCGATTCCCGTCTGAATCGCGACGTTGCCATCAAGGTTCTCCCCAAGCTTTTATCGGCTGAACCAGATCGCCTGCAGCGCTTCGAGATCGAAGCCAAAGCCGTCGCCGCTCTCAGTCATCCCAACATTCTCTCTGTCTTTCAAATGGGAACTCACGATGGAGCGCCCTACCTGGTAACCGAGCTTCTGGAAGGAAAGACTCTCGGCGAGAGCCTGCGACGCGGCCCCTTGACCTTGCGTCAGGCGATTCAGTTTGGCGTGCAGATTGCGCACGGGCTGGCAGCCGCACACGGAAAAGGCATCGTGCATCGCGATCTCAAGCCAGAAAACCTGTTCGTCACCAAGGACGGACGCATCAAGATTCTCGACTTCGGTCTGGCCAAAGTCGCCCCATCGCCGCAGACGCCGACAAACCTGGCAACCACCATCACGCGACTCGGAGTTGCGATGGGAACGGTGGGCTATATGTCCCCCGAGCAGGTCCGCGGGCAAGCGACCGACCATCGCACTGACATTTTCGCCTTCGGCGCAATCCTCTATGAGATGGTCATGGGCCAACGAACGTTTCAGAGAGCCACCGAAGCCGACACCGTCAGCGCCATTCTCAACGAAGAGCCTACCCCCATCACGCAACTATCACCGGATATGCCGCTGGCGTTGGAGCGCGTAATTCGCCGCTGCCTCGAAAAGAATCCGGAGCAACGGTTCCACTCCGCTTCTGATCTCGCCTTCGCGCTCGAGGCACTGTCGGATCCGGTATATGCGCTCAGCGGTGCTCACGCCATCCCCGTTGAACCGCCAAAACAGCACCGGCTCTTGTCAATCGCCGTTGCCTTGCTCGTTCTCCTGGTAGGCGGCTTTCTGGGATATCTCTGGCTGCAGCCGGCCCCAGGGCCCAGCGTGGCGAATTACCTTCAGCTCACACATGACGGCCAGCCCAAGAGCCTGATCGGAACCGACGGCGCGCGGCTTTTCCTGGCGATGGGTGTGGGGGGCTCGGCTAGCTTCTCACTTCGCGGGATCGCAGAGTTGTCGATCGCCGGAGGATTGCCGAAGAAGATCGACGTAATGACGTCTGCGGATATGGTCCCGCTAAGCCTCTCGCCTGACGGCTCGCAGCTTTTGCTCATCGAGGGACAAGGTGCTCCTCCGAAAGGACCCCTGAGCAGCGTCCCGATTCTTGGCGGATCTTCGCGCAGAATCGGTGA
This sequence comes from uncultured Acidobacteriota bacterium, assembly GCA_963836945.1. GTDB lineage: Bacteria > Acidobacteriota > Terriglobia > Terriglobales > Acidobacteriaceae > Sulfotelmatobacter. The sequence goes on along the minus strand of CAWILL010000003.1, from coordinate 684,484 downwards.
CTTCGTCGCCGAAACGGCCGCATGGTCCCCCGACGGAAAACTGCTGGCTTATACCAATCTCGGTGACTTGTATATTGCCAAAGCCGATGGCGGCGAGCCGCGCAAACTGGTCAGCATTAACGGCGATATCCGCAATGTCACTTGGTCACCTGACAGTTCTCACCTGCGATTCGACTCTTCGGAAACCGCTGGAACGGTGGGCTTGCAAATCGAGCGCGAAGTCTCAGTGGATAATACTGGCCTGCATCCTTTGCTCCCGGGCTGGCACAATCCACCCGACGAGTGCTGCGGCAAGTGGACTACCGATGGTAAGTATTTCCTCTTTCAGTCCCAGGGCCAGATCTGGGCTCTCGCGAACGCCGGTATTTTCCGATCCGCTCCCAAGCCGACCCTCTTGACCTCGAGCCCCATGACGTTGTCGTCACCGCTTCCCAGCAAAGACGGCAAGAAATTATTCGTCATCGGCCGCACGTACCGTGGCGAATTAGTTCGGTTCGATGCAAATACGTCGCGATTCCTGCCTTTTTTGAATGGTATCTCGGCCGAGTACATCGACTTTTCCAAAGACAGCAAGTGGATCACGTATACGTCCTATCCTGATGGTACGCTTTGGCGCAGCCGGATTGATGGCTCCGAACGCCTGCAGCTTACATTCGCGCCCATTTCGCCTATTCTTCCGCGCTGGTCGCCCGACGGAAAAACCATCCTCTTCTTCCAGTTCGCTCAAGGAGCCGACAAGCCCGCAAGGATCTACCAGGTTTCTCCCGACGGCGGAAGCCCCCGCCTTCTGCTGCCCGATGATTCCGGCCAGCAGCTTGATCCCAACTGGTCGCCCGATGGCAGCAAAATCATATTCTCGGGCGAGTCGAACAATCCGGCTTCGTCGATCCGTATTCTCGATGTCTCCACCCGCCAGCTTTCTTCTCTGCCCGCTTCTGACGGTTTGTATTCGCCGCGCTGGTCTCCTGATAACCGGCATATTTCGGCGTTCTCCGCCGACTCCAAAACCTTGCTGTTGTTCGATCTGGGCACGCGCAAGTGGACGGAACTGGTGAAAGGCTCCCTAGGCTGGCTCTGCTGGTCCCATGACGGACAGTTTGTTTATGTACTGGATTACCGACAGAAAAGTGCAGTGATGCGGGTACGTGTCAGTGACGGGAGAATTGAGCAAGTCGCCGACGTAAAGGACTTTTTCGCTACCGGCCGCTACGGCGCGGCCCTGGCTCTCACTCCCAACGACGAACCTCTCCTGCTCCGTGACACCGGAACACAAGACGTCTACTCGGTAGACTGGCAATCACGATAGCTCATCGTCGCCCCGGCGCCTCGCCCGCGCCTCCAGATGTCCCAACTCTACAACGCCGCCACCCTCCGCTGCACCAGCAGGAAATAGAGCGCAACCGCGATTAGCAGGAATCCATTCACCCCCAATACAACGGGCGCGGTGTAAGCCGGCACCAGCCATCCTGAAACCAGGTTCCCGATGGGCATTCCGCCACGAAATGCGAAATTGTAGACGCTCATCACCCGCCCGCGCATTTCGTTGGTCACGCTCAACTGCACCAGCGACGTCACCGTCGCAAAGACCGCCATCATCGATGCCCCGACGAGCAGCAGCATGGCGTAACTCACGGGTAGTGCTTTCGAAAACGAAAATCCCGCTATTCCCGCACCCAGTAACACCAACATGCTTAACGCGAATCGCCCCTTCTTCGATATGTTTCCCAAGCTCGCCACGCCCAGCGATCCGACAATCGATCCCACTCCCATCAGCGATAACAGGTTCCCATACGTCTCCGGGCCGCGATGGAAAATGTCTTTCACGAACACCGGAATATACGTCCGCATCGGCATGCTGAGGAATGTCATCGCAAACGCCAGGATGATGAGCGCAACCATCGCGCCCTGGCGCCAGATGAAGTGAATTCCCTGCTTCAGGCTCTTGAACATCGATTCGCCCGACTTCTCCGGCAGGTACCGCGCGCTAATGATCGACAAGGAAATAACCGGTGCGAGGAACGAGAGGGCGTTCAGTCCGAAGCACCATTTCTCTCCGAGATGGGCCAGAGTCATCCCCGCCAGCGCCGGACCAACCGTCACTGCCAAATTGAATTGAATGGAGTTCAGCGCGATAGCGTTCGGCATGTCGTCGCGATCGACCAGCGTCGGGATCAGCGCCTGATATGCGGGTCCGCCAAAAGCCTGCGCGAAGCCCGAAACAAACGAGAGACAGAGGATCGGCCAAACGTGTGTCAGGCCGAAAGCCACGAGAATCGTCAACGTCGCAGCGCTCCCCATCTGTATGTACTGCGACACCAGTAGAATCTTGCGGCGCTCCGTCCGATCTGCCACAACTCCGCCGATAATCGAGAAGAGAAAGATTGGAATGCCCGCCAGGAATTGATCGAGCGCCAGCAAGCGTGGCGAATGGCTCAAACGATAAATCAGCCATCCCTGTGCCACGATCTGCATCCACGTGCCGATGCTGGACATGCAGGCACCGATCCACATGAGACGGAAATCGCGATAGTGAAAGGCCTTGAAGACTCGGCGGAACGTCGAGGTTTGGATTTGGTCGGGAGCGGCCACAGTTCAGGTCTATATCTTCGCACGAGAAGAGGTCAGCAAGACTCAGATGCTCGTCAGCAGCCCACGGTGCGTTTTTTCTTCCCTCCCCCGTAGCGCCGCCGTCCCGGCGGCTCATCGTCTTGAACGCCAGTAGTTGTTCAAAATCGGGTGCCCCGTCCTTGTCTCGCGTTGTTGGCGAGACAGGGCGGGGCTTTTGACTTTCCTGGCGATCCACTTTACAGACCGCGTCCTCTCGAAATTTCGGTCCCCCGCAAACGAATCGGAGATCGTGGCATGCTCACAAAACGAAGAGCAGCAAGCCTGTGGCTTGCTGCTCTATTCCCTGAGTTATTTTCAGCCGAAGTTACTGGTTGAGCGGATTGAATGTCAGGATGCCCGCTTCGGTAGTGGAGCAAACGCCAGCCGGGTCGACACGAACCACTGCGTCTTCCTCAGCGCAGAAGCCACGAAGACCGGTCTGATTGATCACGATCGGCACCGCTTTTACGGTGTAGCCGACATTAACGCCACCGCCCACTGTGCCCGCGCCGGTGGTGAACAGGTAGCCGCTCTTGCCGCTACCAGCCGGGTTGCCGTTGTTAGCCAACACGGAATCAATCAAGCAGGCAGTGGCCTGTGCAGGCACGCAAGCCGCGCCGATCGCGCCGCCCAAGCTCACCAGGTTCGCCGAAAAGCCGACCGTCGGATAGGTCGAGTTGTAGGTGACTTCAGCCGTGTTGATGGTACGGATGGACGCCACAGCAGACGCCTCATTGGCCGCCATGCGAGCGCGAAGTAAGTTCGGAATCGCGATTGCTGCAATGATCAGGATGATCGCCACAACGATCAGTAGTTCGATAAGTGAGAAACCTTTTTGCTTCTTCATTTTCCCTTTCTCAGTAATCTGAGATCGAATTCGATTTTTACTATCGTGTGAGCCCCAGCCCCACGTTTGGCCTCATTTCGGCACACTCGGTCAGTCAATGCTCTGCACGCGGGCCGCCACTCAGATTCGCTCCAAGTTCAGCGGCATTCGTCGTAACTGGCTTGTTTCAGCAAGCTGGGCTCACTCTAGTAGTAACCAGTTGGCTCTGCTTCATTTCAATGCGGCAGGAATTGGCAACAACCTGACAAATACTGTGAGTGCGACCAGAATCTCTCGCGGAAGGTCGCCGGTGAGCTGAGTCGGGGGCTCGTTCGCCACTCCGACATCTTGCTTTCCCTGGAACCAGGGCCGAATATAGGGACTGCAAAAGAGGGCCTTCACAAAAGTAACTTGCCCTTTGATCGCAAAACGGCGTCTAAATAGGGCAATGCAGTGTGGTTTCAAATCGCTAGTGACCGCGACCTGCGCGCTGGCCCTTTGTGGCGGAGGCCTGTCCCGGGCCCAGGGCACAAATCAGGCTTTACCTCCGGCCGCGAAGCCGGTGCACGTACCGGCAAAACCTACGAGCCTAAATGCTCGCGACCGTTCCTCGGTGATCGCCGTCGCGCTGCACTCCAAAAAGACGCGCGATGCGGGGCGTGATTGCTCGCATCTGGTGCACGCCATTTATTTGCGTGCTGGATTCCCGTACACCTATGCCGATTCCGATGATCTCTATGACGGTGTGCCAGGATTTCGCCAGGTATCGCACCCCCAGCCGGCCGATCTCGTCGTCTGGCACGGACATGTGGGGATCGTGATTCGTCCCTCAAGGCACAAATTCCTCAGTCTGCTGAGCAGAGGACCCGCCATTGACGACTACCAGAACGAATACTGGAAGAGCCGCGGACAGCCGCGCTTTTATCGCTATATAAAGCGCGATTCGTAGGCGCAATTTCCCTCATAATTCCTCACCAAACGAGAAGCCCCGCCCTGTCTCGCTGGTTCGCGAGTCAGAGGCGGGCCCCCGAACGAATCCCGGATATCAGGCGGTGGCAGGGTGTCTGGTCATCCAGTTTTTGGCCGGGATGCTTCTGGGGAGAATTTCCAGATAGATCACCGCGTAGTGAAACGCTACCCCAGCCGCCGTAACTGTTGCGAGCGTGAGCGCGAATTCGGTCCACTTGGGAATGTAGTAATAGCCGGAACTCGCCTGGAATGCCGTGATCGAGACATTCAGCCGATTGGCCATAAATCCCATCACTACCAGCGCACACGTACCGTAAAGCGCATTGGGGTTGTTGCGCACCTTAGACTGGCTCAGCAGGAATACCGGCGCGATGACGAACATCGCAATCTCAAACCAGAACAGGAGGCTCTCCTCACGCCATTTGAATAAATAAGCGGCGCCACCGTGCGTAACCAGGTCGATGCCCCGCAGCAAAGCATAGACGTACAGCATGGGCGCGATAATTTGGCTCAACTCCGAAAGCACCCGGGGATCAACCCGCGCATGCAGCGACCGGTTGCACAGATAGACAGCCATGATGGTGGCCGCCAACCCTGCCGGCACCGCCGAGAGATAGAACAACGTGGGCAGATACGAGCTGTACCAGAGAGGGTCGACCTTGCCCTTAGCCAGCAGGTAGAGCCCGCCAAGGAATGATTGATGGAGTGAGGACAGGATGGCGCCGATCAGGACCAGCGCAATCAGTAGATGATGGTGCCACTTCAAGTAGAGCTCGCGCAGCCGCACCCAAGGGATCTTTTCGACCAGCGAAGGGGAAAATTCGAGAGAGAGGACCGTGGTGTAGAGCATCACACACCACGAAACCTCGAAGAGCACCGAGTGCCGGTTCCACATCACAATCGGGTGCCAGATCCTCCAGGGCAGGCCGAGTTCATACATCATCCCAACGATGACCGTGAGATATCCGAGGAACGAGAGCAGCACCGCGGCGCGGACCACCGGACGGTAACGCTCGAACCCGAGCAAATACACGGCGGCGGCTATCGCGAAGCCCCCCGCCGAAATGCCCACCCCGCACAGTGTGCCCAGGCCAACCCACAAGCCCCAGGGTTGGGAGTCGGCGAGATTGGTTGATTGCTGGAAGCCCAGCGCGAAGCGCGCATAGGCCGCATAGGCGCCCGCGAGAAATATGACGACCACAACCGTACGCCAGAATGTAAGTTTAGGAAACCGGAAATTAGTCATGATACGAATCCTTTCCCTTGCCTGACCGTGCAGATTCTGCGGCCTCAGCCAGCGCCACCAGTTTCCTGCGGTTGGTGATCCAGTAGAGTCCGGCGAGAAGTCCGCCGCCTACCGTCACCACCGTCGGGATATCCCCCAGTGCATTCGCCGTGAGCACGGGCATAGGCTGCGACTCGACCTTGGTAAATCCTAGTTTTTCAAAAGGTACATCCGAGATGTAGAAAACCGATGTGCCTCCGACTTCCTCACTGCCGTAGATGTGCTTCACGTATTTGGTGTCGGAGAGAATGCGACGCTCGGCCTCTTCCAGGATTTCATCGCGCCAACCGACGATGGAAGCCTGCACGGGACAGGCTTCGACGCAGGCCGGAGGCTGCCCTTTCGCCTGCCGTGCATAGCACATATCGCACTTGGTAACGAAGGGCGTCAGCTTCGACCACTGATAACGCGGCACGTTGAATGGGCACGCCACGAGACAGTAGCGGCACCCGATGCATTTCGACGATTCGTACGTGACCGGCCCCAGTTCGGTTTTCTTGAGCGCCCCGACCAGGCACGCCGACGCACACGCTGGGTCCTGACAGTTCATGCACATCCGCCGGACGTAGCGGTCGCCATGCTCTTCGACAATCGTGAACGCGGTCGGGGATAGTTTCGGCTCCGGGTCCTCCGAAAAGCCGTGGAGTTGTTTGCAGGCCGCCTCACAGCTGAGACAACCGATGCACTTGGTGATGTCGATCAGGATTGCTTTGCTCTTGGGCATTCCGTTCTCCTTCGTCCCGCGCCATTCAGTTGAGAAAGAATTCGCTGATGATCCGCTGGCGCAGCTCCGCGTTAACGCGCTGCAGAAGACCACTGACGGGAATTCCGCCATCTTGCGCGAGGGCGGGATTGAGTTTTGCAACCTCGGCATTGAGTCGGGTCTGGTTGTAGTGCATCCAGGGTGCAACCATCGACGCCTGCATGAGGTTGCGCTGGTTGGTGTTGAAGTCGGGCGCCTTGAGGGTGGCGATCCAGCCGTCTTTATAAGGATCGCCCAGGGCTAGCGCTGGGTTTTGAATGACGTCCTGATTAATGTGCGTAACGACGCCTTCGATCGGCGACACCAGCTCGAACGAGAATCCGTCGCCATAGATCGTCATGAGTCTCTGCCCCTGTCGAACCCAGCGGTCCGGTTTCGCCACTTCGATGCGCTCGATCTTTCCCACCAGATCGGCCGTGAACGAGTCGAATCCGACGCGCGCGTCTTCCTGCCCTTCCCGCAGCACCCAGGTGTGACCGGGATGAAAGCAATAGTGCTGAGGAATGGCAAATCCGGCTTGCTTGGTCATCAACGGAGCTGGGGGCTTAAGCGAAGGATGGGCCGTTACCGGCAACGCCTGAGCCGGACGAAACCTTAAATAGTTGACAGAGATGACTACGAGGAAGGTCAGCAATACGAAAAGTATGGACATGATGCCCTCGTTTTTTGGTGTCGCCCATTCTGGGTCAAGCGACCGCCACAATGTAGAGAGCACGTCAGTAACAATTTGTACTTACTACGCTGATCGTTGATTAGAAACGAATTATTACCATCCATATTCTTTCGCCGAGGCTGAGCTCCACTGCGTTTTGCAAATCGCAGCTGCGTTTTGCAGCGTTGGAATGATGGAGTGGTCAGACCAGGGATGAGTCCGCGCCGGCCATAGCAGAGTTTCAGGCGTCCGGCAGGGACGCCTGAAATCGCGCATAAGCGGCCCAAATTGGAACAGACAGTCAATGAAATTCCTCCCCCAAACTTGCAAACTTAAAGATCATCCGAGCCCCGACTCGAGGAATCAATAGCAACAACCAACGTGTCCTTCGAGGTGCTCGAATGCAACTCAAGCCTTTCATGCTCGATGCTTGGCTCGACCAGTACGAGCACGATATAGAATTCAACCTCGGTGCGAGCACCGGACCGACCTGGACTGTAAACGACATTCTCGCTCTCGCCGACGACGAAACGCGCCACCGCTTCCTGAACCATAACCTGGTCTACGGCCGTCCCGCCGGTGCCGACAGTCTGCGTGAAGCGATCGCTGAAATGCAGGGTGTACCGGTCGAGGCCGTGCAAATTGTGACCGGTGCCTCCGAGGCCCTCGTGGCCGTGATGTGGCTAGCCGCCGAACCGGGCGCGAACGTAATCATCCCGATGCCCGGATTTACTACTTTCTCGGCGCTCCCGGAATCGCTTGGGCTGGAAACCCGCTTCTATCGCGTGCGCCGCGAGAACGGCTTTCGCATCGATCCCGATGAGATCAAGCACCTCGCCGACTCGAATACCAAGCTGATCCTCGTCAACAGCCCGCATAGCCCAACAGGCTCGACCATCAGCGATAGCGAAATGGAATCCCTGCATGACTTCACCGCCCAGCGCGGAATCCAGTTGGTCAGTGACGAGGTCTACCACCCCATCTACCACGGAAGGCCAACGAAATCGGCCGCGCGCTTACAACACGCCACCGTGATCGCCGACCTATCCAAGGCATTTTCGATTTCCGGAGTCCGCACGGGATGGATAATCGAGCACGACGCCCGGCGCCGCCAGCAATATTGGAACGCACGCGCCTACTTTTCGATCTCCAACACCACCACCGGAGAAATTCTTTCCGAAATCGCCATCCGCCAGCGTGACGTCGTGCTCGGCAAGGCCCAGGAAGCCGCCACCCGGAACCTCAAGCTCCTCGATCGCTTCATGGCAGACCATCGCGACGTACTCGGTTGGATTCCGCCGCAAGGCGGCATGACCGCCTTCCCCTGGCTAGTGAGCGGAGAGAACGCCCGCCCGTTCTGCCAAGCAGCCACCGAGCATGGAATCCTGCTGGCTCCCGGCGATTGCTTCGATGCGCCCTCGCATTTCCGCCTGGGCTTCGCCGCCGCTGGAGATAATTTCCCCAAGGCGCTTGATCGTTTCGAAGAATTCGTAAAGAGTTGGTTGGCAAAGATGGTCACAGCGTAAGCGGGAACTCGCTCCAACCTGATCGACAGTATTAGATCAAGTGTCACATGATGGTTGTCATTCCGACCGCGCAGGCGAGGAATCTGCTTTTCTGCTTATGCCTGGCAATTCGCGGCGATGGTCTCAATACTAGCCAGAGACAACTCCTAGTTCAGCACCGGCTCTTTCCTCAGCCGCCGCAGCAGTGACGTGGGGTGTATACCGAGTATCCTGGCCGCTTGGGTTTTGTTGTTCCCAGTCGCGGCCAGAACTTTACGGATGTAATCTTCTTCTAATTCGCGAAGACTCACCAGGAAATCTCCCCCGGGCTCTCCATCGTTGGAGATTACTTCGAAGTGGTTCGAATTCTTGGACTCGCGAATTTCCTCGGGCAGAGAGATCGCATCGATGTTGCCTTCCGGAGCGAGGATCATCGTGCGCTCAACCACGTTCTTCAATTCGCGGATGTTCCCCGGCCAGGGATAGTTCATGATCAGCTCGGCGGCTTCCGCCGTAAATCCGATAAAGTTCTTCTTTAGTTCTTCGTTGAATCTTTGCACCATGTCGAGTGCCAGCGGCAAGATGTCTTCCCTTCTCTCGCGCAAGGGCGGAATGAACAGCGGCACGACATTGAGCCGGTAGAAGAGGTCCTCGCGAAAACGTCCCTGGGCGACGGCTTCCTTCAGGTTCGTATTCGTGGCTGTGACCACGCGGACATCGACCTTGATGCACTTGGTGCCACCGAGCCGGAGAAACGTCCCCTCTTCGAGCACGCGCAGCAATTTAGCCTGCACGCTGGGCGACATGTTGCCGATCTCGTCGAGAAAGAGCGTCCCACCGTGGGCGCGCTCCAGCAGGCCCTCTTTACGGCGGCGAGCATCGGTGAAGGCGCCGGGTTCGAAACCAAACAATTCGCTCTCGAGCAACGCATCGGGGAGAGTGGCGCAATTGAGTTCGAGCAGCGGTTGATTCGCGCGCGGACTGGAGTAATGAATCGCCCGCGCCAGCACGCCCTTCCCTGTCCCGCTGTCACCTTGAATCAGGATTGTGGTGTGATCGGTCTCGGCAGCTTTGCGCGCCACTTCAAGCATGTTGCGCATCGCGGGATTCTGCGTAACCACGCGTCCGAAGTCGTACTGTCCCTTGGCCGTCTCCACGGTGTCGCGCACTCGAACCCGCAGCGCCAGCATCTCAGAAGCCCGTTTCAGTGTAGCCGTCAGGTCGGTCAGGTGAAACGGCTTGATGAGATAGTCGTGGGCGCCCAGTTTCATCGCTTCCACCGCCCGATCCACCATGTGATAGGCGCTCATCATCACCACGATGCACGCGGCATTGGCAGCCTTGATCTGGCGCAGAACCTCTACGCCATCCATCCCGGGCAGCACGATGTCGAGCAGCACAAGATCGGGTTTCTCATCTTCAAAAATATGTAACGCGTCTTCGCCCGAGGCGGCGGTCAGAATCTCAAAGCCTTCGGCCGTAAGTCCGCGACTGATCGTACACAGCGTCAAGTCTTCATCGTCGACAATTAAGACGGAGTAGGCCATGGCTATTGAATGATTACCTCGTTGCTCCTGGCGCCATCGACGTGCGCCCCTTCGGGCTGGCGGAGAGGAAGAGTGATGGTCACGGTCGTCCCGCAATTCGGCGCGCTCTCGACCTGGATTTCGCCCTCATGGCTGCGCACATAGGTCTGGCTGATGCTCAGCCCCAGCCCAGTTCCCTTCCCGCGCTTGGTGGTAAAGAACGGCTCAAAAACGTGAGGCAGCACGTCGGGCGGAATGCCGCAGCCAGTATCTACAATGCGGATCTCGACGCTATCGGCCGAACATGAGTGCTCTGCAAATACCGTGATGCGTCCTCCCTCAGGAGTGGCCTGCGCAGCATTCAGAAGCAGATTCATCAGCACCTGCGAGAGCTGGTTGGCATCCACTCGGATGTTCGGCAGATCGGTAGGCACCCGGTTTTCCAGGATGCGCCCGTGCAGCATGGGCTGATGCTGCAGAAAAGCGAGTGTCTCTGCGACCAGACGATGCAGGTTGAGCTTGCTCAGGATCAGCGGGCTTGGCCGCGCATAATTCATCAGGCTGCGCAAGGTCACCGAGATGCGACGTGCAGCCTCGATGCATTGTTCGATCTCATGACGTCCCTCGCTCGGAGCATTTTTCAGCTCCAATTCAAGATGAGAAAGAATGCCCAGTAAGGGATTGTTGATTTCATGCGCGGCTCCAAGCGCGAGTTGCGTCAGAGCAGCGTACTTCTCGTACTCGGCGAGCTTGGCTTGGAACTGGCTCTTTTCTTTGTTGAGCTTCCCATCTTCGGAGAAGCGCAAGAAAAGCTCCTGCAAAGCCGAGTCACGCTCTTTCTCCCGCTGCCGGATCGTCGCCTGCAGTTGTTCGAGTTCCTCGCGCAGACTCTCGCTCTCGTGATGCTGCGCCCGGCAAAATCCAAGAAGCAGCGCCAGCGCCACAACCAGAAAAGGAAGCACGTACAGGGTAAACACCGCCTAAGTCTCCCTTTCCGAAGACGCCTGGACGAGGGCCACCGCGGGGGAAATGTTAGGGAGTGGCGTCCGGTCTGGGCTTGAAAAGGTCGAACCGCTGCCGCGCAGTCTTCTCAGATCGCGTTGATGCCTCACTGACCTTTATAGGCCGCAGAAGGATACGGGACTGTGATCCGCATCACTGGAAGCAGTGTTCGGAATTGCCTTTGCTTTCCTAGCCGGCGTTATACATCCTGTATGCTGAATTATCAGAGGCACACACCGGAGAGAATTCAAACCATGGCACCACGCCCTTACAACATGGAAAAACGGCAGGCAGTTGCGAGCGAGACCCGCACTCGCATCCTCGAGGCTGCCCGGCACCTGCTCGCGACGGAATCCGAAACCGATCTATCCATGGAAGCAATCGCGCGGCGGGCCGATGTCTCCAGGCTCACCCTCTACGACCAGTTCATCTCCCGTACGGGTCTGCTGGAAGCTTTGTACGACCACCTTGCAAATCGGGGCAATATGCGGCGCATGCCAGAAGTGTTCCTGGAGCCCGACCCAGCCGCAGCGATTGACAAGCTTGTAAGCATTTTCGTTGGATTCTGGGCCTCCGACCCGGTAGCTCTCCGGCGGTTGCGCGCCATGGCCGTCCTCGATCCTAAGATTGCCGAAGGTATAGAGGCGCGGGACGCCCGCCGTGCTCACATTGCCGGAGAGATATTGAAACGGATGGACACAGCGGGAAGGAAAAAGTTCACGGAGCACCAGCTTAACGCCGCAGCGAGCGTGCTCAGCATGCTTACTGGTTTCGCCACGTACGATGCGTTGGCGAGCGCAGGCCACAGCCAGAAAGAGATTGTCGCCATCATCGCCCGCCTGACGCGTTGTGCTGTAAGTTAGCGCTTATCGATTCAGTTCGTTCGACCGCTGCGCGGGTGCTTTTGCATCCGGTAGTAGCAGTCGACATGTACGCTCTGTCCCGACTTGAGAAGTACAGGCGGCTGTCCGCGCAGAGGCAGTTCGCACAGCGCACAGGTACGTTCTGCTCGTTTCTTATGGCTGATGGCGGGTGGGTGCGAAATGGATCCGAATTTCAGGTTGCCGTCGGCGGACATGGCCTACTCCTCCGAAATCCAGCGCACGGCTGCGAACGCGGCGATGACCCGGAAATTGTAGAGTACCTACAGGGTGGACTGCAGGGAATCGGGTAAATCGGGTAGGGATTACCGCGTCGCGCTGCGTTTCTTGGGACCACATGGCAGTGTGACGCCCGTCACAGAGCGCCTCGGCGGCTGCCGCCTAAGATGACTTAGCGAATGGCACGCAGACTCAGGGCGGGGATTCTAGGGTACGGACGCATGGGTCGTGCCTTTGTCGCTGCCCTCGAGCAGAGCGAGCTTTGGGACGTCTCCGCGGTCTATGACATCAGCTCACCCGCCCGGCAGCTCGCGCGGCAGAATGTTCCCAACGCCGCCGTCTACGAAGTCCCCGATCCCATCTTCGCCGATCCCTCCATCGATGTGGTCGGACTGTTCACCCTGGCCGACGCGCGACCGCAACAAATCCACCGAGCTTTGGCGTGCGGCAAGCACGTTTTGGCCGAAAAGCCTCTTGGCGCCGACGTGGCTACGGAGTGGCAACTGGTGCGCGAAATCGAGGCCAGCGACCGCTTCGTTGCGGTCAACCTTTTCAATAGGAATGCGTGGTATCACAAAGATATACAGAGGTTTATCGCCGAGGGCCACATTGGTGATCTGGCTGTGATCCGTGTCTGCCACATGACGCCGGGGCACATGCCCATGGAAGGACACGATCCCGAAGGGCCGCCCTTTCACGATTGCGGCATGCATTACGTCGACGTCGCTCGCTGGTACGCCAACAGCGAATACAAGACCTGGCATGCGCAGGGCATTCGTATGTGGGATTACAAGGATCCCTGGTGGGTTCAGGTGCACGGCACATTCGCCAACGGAATCGTGTTCGACATCACGCAAGGCTTCGTCTACGGACACCTCGCGAAGCAGCAGCCGCACAACTGCTATCTGGACGCGATTGGCACCAAGGGCGTCGCCCGCATGCGGCATGACTTTTCCATGGCCGCGGTTGAATTATATGGAGTGGGGGAAACGGTCTACAAAACGGCCCCATTCAATGACAAGAAACTTGATGTCATGGTTGATGTCTTTGCCCGCTCGGTGATCGCCGGCAAGAACCTCGGATTCCCCAGGCCCGCGACAGCGTGATTGCCTCAGAAGTCAGCTGGGCGATGCTCAACGACGCCATCGCAAACCAGCCACCAGCACGGGGAACCCCGGAAGAGATGCAGCAGATTCTCACGCATCGCCGCAGTCTAATCGACGGATTTGGACTCCCAGTGAAGACCGAGGAGCAGCCGGACGGCACGCTGGTGTCGAGCTGACTTCCTAGAGGGTATAATGCAGAGTTTTCGAAGGCGCTCTGTGTTCGAGCCCCGGTCTGCGGCCCTTCCTTGCGTGGATCACACAGAGCACAGGCTCATGAGTGCGTTGGTGCGCTGATCATCCCCATTCGTATGTCGCTTGAGGGAGCCATCGACCTGCTGCAATAAGGGGTTCGCGGTTTGTCTGCGGGTAGCTTGTGCTGATTGCAGTTCGTGCTGAAGGAGGATTCTTGAGACTTTTACCCCGCGACGAGAAATTTTTCGAGTTGTTCGCCGAGCTTTCCAGCTACTTGACGGAAGGGGCAAAGCTGCTGCGTAGCATCCTGGAAGATCCACGCGACTTGGGAATGCGGGTCGAGCAGGTCCAGGCAATCGAGCACAAGGCCGACCGCACGACCCACGCCATCATCTCCAAGCTCAATCAGAGCTTCATCACGCCCTTTGACCGCGAGGATATTCACCGGCTGGCATCCTCGCTGGACGACGTACTCGACTTCACCAACGCCGCGGCTCACCGCCTGGTACTCTACAAGATTACCCAACCGCCGCCCGTGGCCGCCGAACTTGCCGGGTTGATCGTGTTACAAAGCGAAGAACTGGCGCGCGGCGTATCCCTACTCGAGAAAAATGGCTCCGTTTTGAAACACTGTGACGAAGTCAACCGACTGGAGGATGAAGCCGACCACATAAGCCGGCGCGCCATCGCGCTCTTGTTCGACACCGAGAAGGATCCGATCCAGCTCATCAAGTTCAAAGAGTTGTACGAGGTGCTGGAAATGGCCACTGACAAGGCCGAGGATGCGGCCAATGTTCTCGAAGCCATCGTGCTCAAGAGCGCTTAGTCGAGATCTGCAACAACGGAGACGAGACCCACTTCGCCCATGCATGCCGACGTTCTGCTGGTCCTGATCACAATTCTGGTGGCGCTGATTTTCGATTTCGTGAATGGATTTCACGACTCCGCGAATAGCATCGCCACCGTGGTGTCGACCCGGGTGTTGTCTCCCCGCCTGGCAGTCGTCTGGGCTGCGTCGTTTAACTTTCTCGCGGCGTTCTTTCTGGGAACAGCGGTGGCCAAGACTATCGGCAGCGGCATGATCCGACTGGAGTTTGTGGATCAATATGTGGTGCTAGCCGGACTCTTCGGCGCGATCGCCTGGGATCTGCTGACGTGGTGGTGGGGGCTCCCGACCTCGTCGTCGCATGCATTGATCGGAGGCTACGCCGGGGCGGCGATGGCGCGCGCGGCCTTTCGGTACGGGGCTGCAGCCATGCCGAATGTCATTATTCCGCATGGCTGGACCAAGACTCTGATCTTCATCGTCGTCGCACCCCTGATGGGGCTGATCTTGGGATTCGTCTTTATGCTCTCGGTGTACTGGATCTTCCGACGCTCAGCTCCACAGCCAGTCGATCGGTTGTTCCGCCGCTTGCAATTGATCTCGGCGGCTGCCTACAGCCTGGGCCATGGCGCCAATGATGCGCAGAAGACCATGGGGATCATCGCCGGTGCGCTCTACACCGGCGGCTTCATGACCCGGCAAGATATGGTGGGTAGCTGGGGACGCCTGCGTTGGCCGATCATCCTGGCGGCGCATGCGGCCATTGCATTGGGTACCTACCTCGGCGGATGGCGCATCGTCAAAACCATGGGACAACGGATCACCAAGCTCAAGCCCGTAGGCGGCTTCTGCGCCGAAACGGCAGGCGCATTGACGTTGTTTGGAACGGCTTTGGCCGGCATCCCGGTGAGCACCACTCATACGATTACCGGAGCCATCGTCGGCGTAGGAGCCGTACACCGTTTATCGGCAGTGCGATGGGGTGTAGCGGGACGCATCATCTGGGCTTGGATCTTCACCATCCCCGCCTCCGCTGTGATTGCCGGAGTGACCTACGCCATCATGAACAAGCTTTCCTGAGAAAATAGGAATTGAGAGATCTGCGGGTGCCCCATCCTTGTCCCGCCGCTTTTTGGCGGGAGAGGGTGGGGATTTTGACTTTCTGGAGTTCTTACAATGAAGCTAACGCGTGCAAAGCGACCCGAAAGATAACCTACGGCTCGCGCACCGAGCTCGGCACCCCTGCCTTCCGAGCCTCCTCGCGCAGATCTTCCAATTTCTGCTTGGCGTCATCCAGCGCCTTCTGTTTGTCGGCGATCTGCTGCTTGTACTGGGCGTCCTGCTTGTCCCAATCGGCAGAGTTGCGCAGCCGGTTGCCTACGTCGCCATACATCGCCGCGGCGCGAATCTGATACTCGCGCTGCACCACGTCGAGCTCACGTGTCAGCAAATCGATGGTTTCCTGTTGCGCCTTGAGCCTGTCACCCCACTGTTTCCAGGCAGCCTCTTTCTGGGCTTGATCCATCTTGCTGGTATCGGCTGGCGGCGCCCCGCCTTCAGCCTTGGCCGGAGCGGCATTGGCAGTTTCTGCCGGCTTCGATTCGGCCGGTGCGGCGGCCTCCGCCCCTGGTGCCGGAGCATTCCCCACAACAGAAAGCTTGTCTTCCTTGGGCAGGTTGTCGTTGTCAAAAACCTTTTTCTTCGGTTTCCCGTCAGGCTCCTTGCGGACCTGGCGTGCGTAGTCGCCCAACGACTGGCCTGCGGGCGAAGCCTGCGAGGTCGATTCGGTTTGGGCCTGCAGCCCACCGCTGAGGGCTGCCACACTGAGGTAAAGTGCGATCCCAACTCCTAACGCTGCGCTATGTCTCATAGTCCACCTCTTCTTCTTCCTGAACTTTAGTCTCGTTGCTGCAGGGCATCCGCCCCTCGTACGCTACAGCACTATTTCGAACTAGCAGACGACGCACTTGACTTTGGTTTTGTCGTCAAGAATCCACCGATCGTCCGATCCAGCTGCGCTGCTTCATGCGCGATGTCGGTTGCGATCTCCTCCGCCATCTCCGGATCGCGGTTGTTCGCCAACTGCTGCGCATAGCCCGAGATCGTTGTAAGCGACGTCCGCAACTGCAGCGCCATCTCCGCCGAAATCTCTCCCTGCAATTCCTGCTGCCGGCGAATATTCTCCAGTTCCGTCAGATCGTTGATCAGGCACGTGACTCCAAGCAGGTTGCCATCCGCCGCCGGAACTTGCGAAATCGTCATGGCGAGGTACCTCTTCTCACCTGCCGGCGTCTTATAGTCGGCTTCGACCTGACGCCGTTTGATGCCTTCGCGAAGCACCGTATGGATCTCAGCGGCAACACCGATCGCCTGCTCCCGGGTCTCATCCGGAAAAACGCCATCCATGGATCTCGCACCATAAACCTCGGCGCCGCGGAACATATCGTCCGCGCTCATTCCCGTCGTCGACGCGAATCCAAGAATCGCTTTGGCCGCTGGATTCGCCGTCTTCACCAGCCCGTTTGCTCCGAACACCAGCACCCCGCAGGAAAGATTTGCGAGTACCGCATGGCTGAAATTTTCGCTGGTGCGCGCCCTCTGCTGCTCCGCCTGCGACTGCACCAGCAATTCATGTTTCTGCTGCTTCAGTTGCTGGATCACCGTGTTGTACAGGTGCAGCGGCAAAGTATCGAGCGAAAGAGCCGTCCCGTCGGGGATATCGGATTCGTCGGCAATGCGCTTCCTCATCCGCCGCATGAGAAATAACGCCAGGAAAAAGGCAAACCCTGCGCAGAACAGCACGATGGCCGCGCGCAGAAACACCGGACTCGCCAGAATCCTCAGAAAAACCTCCCATACCAGTGAAGAAACCGCTCGCCAAAGAACAGCGCCACCAGCGCCATGCTGCCTAGGAACACGCCAAACGGCATCTGATAATTGCGGTACGCAAGCTGGGCCGACTGCCACGCCCGCCGCCGCGCCGCTGCCCCATCGGCAAATCGCTTGGCGAAACGGCGTGTCCGCTTCAGCCATACGATCAACACGGCACTCAGCCCAAAGATCGATCCCACGATTGATGCGGTGAAGATCGTCAACACCGTAAGCTTGATGCCCAGAAACGCCCCCACCATGGCCATCAGCTTCACATCGCCGAAACCCATGCCTTCCGTGCCACGCCAGCGCAAATAAATCGCACCGACTCCGTAGATAAACGCAGCTCCCGCCGCCGCCCCCAGCAAGGAGTCGAGCAACGAGAACAGCCGCGAAGAAATGTCTCCGCTGAACGGAAGGTTCATCACTCCCGGAAGAAACTGCGACACCAAATCATTAACCGGGACGAACACACTGAAAGCCACACCCAGCGCCAATCCGGTCAGCGTTAACTTGTCGGGCAACAGCTTGGTTTCCGCATCGGTAAAGATCAGCCCCAGCACCAGGAAGCCAAACGTGCAGTATTTCAATGTCGACAACGTGGTTCCGAAATACCAATAGCAAGTGAGAAACAACAAGCCCGTCAGCAGCTCGATGAACAAATACCGCGGCGAGATCTTCGCCTTGCAATGGCGGCATCGGCCGCCAAGAATCAACCAGCTCAGCACCGGCACGTTGTCGTAAAGCGCGATGCCTTTCTTACACTTGGGGCACGCCGAGCGCGGCGTCACGACAGAAATCCCCAGCGGCAGCCGGTAGATACACACATTCAGAAAGCTGCCGAAGGCCAGCCCGAGGACAAACATCGCCGCTGCTAGAACAGGATCCACGCAGTCTCGAAATGCGCTCCCTGGCTCGGCTTACACCAACGCGCAAGCCTCTCCGAAGAACGCAGAAATTCTCAGTTCTTGGTTGGATTATAAGTCGACCACTCGGGTGAGGACTAAGGTACCGAAGTCACTGGCCATGCGGCCAAGGTCCAGTAAGCCATTGACCATCCGGGGCTTACACTTCTCGGCGGCAACTTGAGGTCGAAACCCCCGTTGCTGGTGGGCTGCCTCTGGCAAGCGTCGGGCGTCAAGTCTGTGACCTCAGGAGTCCGAGCCCCTGAAGCCAAACGCCTGACGCCTTGACGTTCGAGACTGGGTGTCGGGACTTACCTTGTCTGCAAAGTCTCCACGTAGTCCACCAGATTCGCAATCCGTTGCTGCACCTGCGCCTCATGCCCTTGGCTGATGCTGGAGAACAGTGGTCCCCAAACCGGCATATCCTGGCTGCCGTGGGACGCGGTGATCGACTGTCCGCGAAGGACGGCGGCCACATGTGACGCCGGATACTTTCCTCCACTCTTCTTTGCCAGAGCGGTAAGGTCCGCTGGGTTAGTCTTCATCGCCGAAGCCGCTGGCCCGGTTCCCTTTGCGTCCTTCCCGTGGCAAACGGCGCAATAACTGTTGAACATATCTTTCCCCGAGTTCACTGGAGCGCGCATGATCGGAACATGCTTCACAGTCGGGGTGCTCGGAGCGGTTGCCGCCTGTTGTGCGATGGCGAGGGTTAACAGCATCGCCACACCTACGGCCACACTGATGAATTTCATTACACGCATATGATTCCTCCAGGGCTTTAGCGCCCAATACAGCCACAACAGCGCAGTCTAGGCGCGCTCTAATGAGAGGAATGTGATTGAAATCACGATAGGGTGTGACGGGTGAGCGCCCAATAAACATGGGGACTGAACCGTCGCGGATTCAGCGGCTTGCTTCCCGACTAACGCTGGCAGGCCCGTAGCGCCGGCGTCCCGCCGGCTGTGGCGAGGGCGTCTCCCCCCGCTGCGTGCCTCACGGAAATACAAAGTGCAGCAGCTCGCCTTCCAGTGCGACCGCCGCCGCATCTTGCTCAGGAAATTTGCCCGCCCACCAGTTCCAGTCCGCCCTCACCAGCCGGGTTTGCGCGATCGGATTCGCAATCCACCCATCGACCGTCTCTTCGCGCCGATACACCGAGAAGGCACGCACACTCGCCGGAATCGCCTCCAACTTCCATTCAAACAAACTCGCCGCCAGCGCTTCCGTCACCGATTCCCGTGGATCCAGACTGAAAATCCAATCCCCGCACATCGTTTGCAGATCCGGCATTCCCGGGCTTGCCCTCAGGATCTTTGCGCCATACTCGCGTGCCACCTCGCTGGTTCCGTCGTTCGAGTCATGATCAATGACCACGACCTCATCGCACGGAAACAGCATCTCAAGCGCCCTTCCCAACCGCAGGGCGTCATTGTGTGTATGCAGCAGCGCCGTGATGCTAGGCATGTCTTGCCACAGAGTTTACGCGAATTCAATAGTCGTTTGAAAAGCGAAAACCTGAAACCACAAAGGACACAAAGGAACACGAAGGAATTCTCATTTTCCTTCGTGCCCCTTCGTGTCCTTCGTGGTTAATGAATTGAGCAGCCGCCCAGCAAAGTCCTACAAACTTCGCAGGAAGTTAAGCAAGTCCTGCTGCTGCGAACTGCTCAAAGCGTTGTAGTTGTTGATCACCGCGTTCGCCTCCGAATTGCACACGTTACTGGAAAACTCAGGTTCGTACACGCTATTCGTGGTCAGCACATAAAACAACTGCGCCGTCGAAACTTGCGTGCAGTAAGAGTTAGTCGCGAAGTAATGGGATCGAATCGCCGACACCAGGTCTGTCGTGCGCCCATCATGCAGGAAGAAGAGTCTCTGACCCAGTCCCCACAACGGAGCCGTGCGGAATTGATCCGCCCCGGCGCCGCCCTGCTCAATGCCATCGGCCAGGCCAGCGCCCATGTGATGCAGCGCGAAATCCGAGTACGGATGATACGTCACATTCGACATCCCCGTGAACCCCGATGCTGCGGTGGTAAGCGAGGGTGAGTGACACAGATTGCAGCCGATCTGGCTGAACAGATTCTGGCCGTTGGTAATCGAGGAGTTCGGCGGCCCCGGCGTAGGCGGTGCCGAAAGACGCATGAACAGCGCGAAATTCACGACATCGGAAGACATTTCCGAAATCGTGCCCACGGTCGTTCCGAAGTTCCCGCTGCTATGGTTGGGATTTAGGATGTTGCTCGAATCCTCCGGCGTGGCGTTGAATACGCACCCCACGGTGGTGTTGCGCTCGTTGGGGAATCCTTCGTTGGTGACTCCCTGTTCGACGTTGTAGGCTTCGGAAGCGAAAATCAGCAGAGACTTATTCTGCGCCTTCCATCCAAAACGCGTGATCGTGGCATCATTCCCGCTCGTGTTAAAGCTCCCCCCGATGCCTAGGTTGTAGCGGGCATTCGATGTCGAATTCAGATTCGCTTGCAGCGTCGCGTCCGAAGTGTTCTCCACCAGGCCTAGCCCGAACACGGGCGTGGGAATTCGGAAGATCACATTTCCGTACGACAGCTGGTATGTGAAGTTCGGTTGTGCCAGATTGCAACCATTCGCATCCGAGCGCCCCTTGATGGTGTAGAGAGCGTGTACTCCTCCATCCAGCGCTGAATACACGTTGGTCGGATCGGTGGCAACGAACCGTGCCTCACGCACAGGACCACTGGCCGTGATGAACGAGGGCACGGTATTGGTGGCGCCATCAAGCTTGGCCAACGGTACCTGAGGATTAGGCACAGGATTCTGGGGACTATTTTGACCCGGGCTGCTGCCGCCGACTGCCGGTTGTGCGTGACACATCGCACAACTATTGCCGTTGAACGTCGGCCCCAGTCCCGAGCCCGCCTCAATCGTGCCTGAGACTGAATCCACCTCCTGGAATCGTGCCAGCGCCTGGAGGAAGGTCTGTTGCTCATTGGCGTTCAAGGTTGAAAAATAACTTCCTGCGCCAGCAGTTCCTGCGCGCGGACCTGGATCTTTCGCTTGTCCCATGGCGACGGGGACAAAGGTTGACAGCAGAACGGCTGCAATAAACACACTTCGAGCATTCCCCGCTAGGGGGATATAGTACGAGCGGAGCATGACTCCTCCTTTCAGGAGTTGAGTTGAAGGGTCCCCAATTAGATTGGTGCGCGAGACTGCTTCGGCATCGGAACGTGAGGGTGCAGGGGCGTCCGGATGCTGCGCAGGGTGGAAGGTTTTTAGTTCGGAATGCCGCAACCTGAAAAAAAATCTGTACGCAGTTACGGAGTCAGAACAGCGACGTTGGCCCGAAGCACGCCAACGTCAAGATTTTTCTCAGGGATATGGCGTTTGGCTAGCGGTCAGTCAGGCGGGTGAAAAATTCGCCCGAACGCGACCAAGCTGTTCCGAAAAACGAAGTGGGCGATACCAAGCGAGTACCAGCCGCGAAGCGGGTGATGTGTGAAAGGCCCGGGAGTGCCAGGGAGACACCAGAAAAAACCAAGTCCGCTTCAGCGGACGGCACCCTTCTTCGTACCAGTCACGAAGCCCGCGAGCGACTTCGAATCCACCCTACTGCTGACCGGACAACTTCTGCCGATTAGCATCGCTCGGCGCCGCCTGCACCACCGTGACCGGTTGTTGCAAGGTAAAATTCAGCACCGTCTCTGACGGCAGCTTGATCTGCTGACTCTTGCTGGCTGCCTGTACGCCACCGCCAACACCAGCTCCCGCCGCTGCTCCGATTGCGGCTCCCTTACCGCCTCCGGCAATCGCTCCGATAATGCCCCCGATCGCCGCTCCCGCGCCGACCTTCTCCGCGGTATTCTTCCCGCGCGAACTGCCTTGTTTCTTATATTGATCGGTCTGGATGTTGTAGGTTTTGCCGCCCGAAGTCAAGCTGTCGAGCTGCATCACCACCGAAGACTGTCCGGCAAACTTGCCGGCACTCTTCACTTCGATCAGGTGTCCGACCAGCTCCACTCCCGCCGGAACCGCTTCTTCTCCGTCAGACGTCAGAGGCGCATTCAGCGTCGCGTGAAACGTGTCCCCAGTCTGATTCTTCTCGCTGTCGATGGGATCAATGAGCCGCACAGTCAACTGCGTCCCTTGATCGATGATCAGCTTCTTCGGAGCCGGAGGTGGAGGCGGCGGCTCCTGCGCACTCGTTGTGTTTGCAGCGGGAGGCGCAATGTTGTCATTCGAAGCCTGCTGCGGCGCGTTGTCGCCATTGGTCTCTGCACCAATTCCTGAGTCACCCGCTGATTTCTTGCTTGCTCCCGAATCATGCCGGGCCTTGCCGGATTTGGAAGCCTTGGCCGCCTTGCTCGAGCTGGGCGGGGGAGGATTATCCGCAGGAAGGCTAGCAGCAGAAGGAGCTGCCGCCGGAGAAGCCATATCCGGAACCGCGCTCGGCTTCCCGATGTTGCTGACTTCGAGATTATTGATCACAGTTTTGACGCCCGCGATGCTGGCGGCTTGCTTACCCGCCGCTTCGCGCTGCGCGTCGTTATCCACGGTGCCCGACAGTGTCACCACACCGCTCTCGGCCTTCACCGCGAGTTGCTTGCTTCCCAGGCCCGAATCCTGGCTGAACTTGTTCTGGATCTCGCCGGATATCTTCGTGTCGTCCGGCTTCTTCGCGCAGCCGACTCCAATTCCCAAAATAACGGCCAATAACAAACCGATTATAAGCGGAGAATTTCTTTTCATACGTTCGACTCCCGACACCGGCCGTCGGAAACTGCCAGTGTTCCCCTTAGTTTAGATGCTCCGAGGCTTCCATGCAGATGTAAGCGCAGGAACCGGCGCAGCGACCCCAGAACCACATAGGTTAAACTTGCTTATCGAAAGGGGCCCGTAGCTCAAAAGGACAGAGCATCGGATTTCTAATCGTCTTCCGAGACCCCGGGCGCTCTCTCCAAGTTCCTTTCCTTTCAGTAAGCCCAAGAAAACAATCCAAATTATTCGGAAACGTCCCATTGAATCGGTGCGGTTTGGTTACGACCCATGCCGATTCAATGGGCACATTTTGGGCACAGGTGAACCAATGACAATCAATCAGTGCCCGCTATGCCGTAAGCAACTTTGGCGCTCAGAGAACGGGCTCGCAGATCACGTCTGGCATGAACATCCCGAGAGCAAGATTTGCATGCATCACGGGAGTTCGTCCCGCAAGCATGGAAACCCCGACGCACCATCCTGCGGTGGACGTCTTGCTATGGCCCGATGTGCGCTGAGAATCGCGCAAGGAATGCCACTTGCGGTGACGGAACCACGCTTAAAAACGCGAATGAGTGAAGGGGTGACCGTGTGACCGTCCCACAAGTACCCGTGACAGAAACAGACTTTAATCCAATGGAAGAGAAAATCTACGAAAGTTACTGCCGGTACTGTCGGAGTCTCGGCATAAAACCAGCCCCGAAGCAAGAATATTTTCGCGTGACGGGTCGTTTCTAACACAAAGGAGCAACAGCAATGAAGAAATTCTCAGATGGTTTCGTAATCAGCAAATGGCGTTCGGCCGTGAAACTCGCGAACGACTGCGTCAATGCAACCGATTCCGGATTCCCCGACCGCAACACGATTCTGAACCTAGCAACTGCGATTCTGACCACCGACCTCGCAACAGGCGGCGCCCAGAGCACAAACAAGCACGCCGGCCAAGACGCGGACCAGGAAAGCATGCTGGCAAAGGCATTCGAAGCCGGTTCCGCCGCGCAGGTACGGCCGAGCAAGTAATGGACCTCGAATACAGAACTCGCAACCTCGGTTTCGCCGCTTTCCTGCTCGCAAGAAACGCACCAATTCCGGACATCCGCGGCAAACGAGGAGCGGCCGAATTTGTTTTCGCCGACGAACAGGGTTCACTCGGGGCGGAGTGGCGAGAGTTCCAAGCCGACACTCCCGTGCCCGTTCAGCAGTATCTGTGGGCTCATCGCGAGATTCGCGCGCAGATGGAGCGCAAGTTCGGGCCACGGCAGTAACCCCCAAGGAGGGGCAAAGATGACGACTCTTGAAGAACTTTTACAGGCCGTTACTATAGCTCTCAAAACGCTTCAAGTGCTTAAGGCGACGAAGTCTGATGTGATTTCGTTAGAAATTCATTTGAACAAAAGCCTCGTCTACAGAATTCATGTGCCGAGCGACCTCCCTCCCCCGATTTTCCTCCGGAGATGGAGAAATGGATTTGGGACTATTACGTAGAACTGGTAAACCCAGGTCTGAATTATTCTCTCACCATCGAAAGAAGCAAGATGCTGGCCGCGCGTCATGCTGAAATGATCGCGAAGGGGCAGACACCGAAACGAGCAGTAAATAACCTTGTCAGAGCGATCACGGCCTTCGCGAACGACGACTACCACATGGGTCGGAAAAAGGGATTCGAGGGCCCAGGTCGGAAGGGATTCGAGGAGATCTATCGGACACAGGAAGTCTTCGAGGATTGGTGCGCGAAGTACCACTCAGCGATCGAGAATTACCATTCTCTGATAACTATGGCGATAATCTAAATTTTATAAGCTATTGAAAATAGAACACTTGCAATATTTTACTTGACGTTGTGTGACAATTTGCCGTACATTGTTTTTATCACTGTGTGACAATTTGCCGCACAGATGCGGAGGGGATTATGGCGACGGCAGTGAGGACCGAACGGTTGGACGCTCGGGTAACTCCTGAGGAAAAGGAAACGATCGAAACCGCTGCCAATTTGCGGGGTACGTCTTATTCTGATTTCGTCAGAATGGCTTTGAAGGAAGCTGCGCTAAACACGATACGCGAGCACGAAGTTTTGGCCTTGAGCCAAGAGTCAAGAAGGGTCTTTATCGAGGCGCTTCTTAACCCGCCAAAGCCTAACGAAAAAGCTCTCGCGGCTGCGAAACGGTTTAAGAAGGAGATCGCTTGATTGTCAACTGAAGAACGCCCAAAGTTCACAATAGAGCCGCTCGACGTCGATAAACATGATCGGGCGGCTTTTTTGTGTGAAGAAGATCCGCTAACCGAGTACATCAGAAAGCGCGCCAGACACGAAGTCACGAAAAAAGTTACTGCTGTTTATGTCATCACCAATGACGGCAAAACCATCGCGGGGTACCACACCCTCTCCCAGTACGCAATCGATGTGGGCGAAATACCAGAGGAAGTGACGAAGGCGTTAAAGGTTCCGAAATACAAACTGCTACCGGCGACCCTCCTCGGGCGCTTGGCTCGAGACAGCAGGTTTAAGGCACAAGGACTTGGCGAGTTGCTGTTAATGAGTGCACTGAAACAAGCACTTGACACCAGCACAACCGTCGGTTCCTGGGCCGTGGTTGTTGAGGCGAAAAATCAAAAGGCCGAGAATTTTTATAAGAGTTTTGGATTCATTAGCGTTCCTGAGCGTAACGATCGACTCTTCCTTCCCATGCGAACGATCGAGGGAATGTTCCGAGAGTAAACTCGGAATAAACTGCAACAAACAATCCACGGAGAATGAAAGAACGTGGGCGGAGACGTGCTGCGTAGAATCGAAAGGACTACTCTTTTCCGTACGTTTCGTCAGCCTTTTTCTTCACCCAAGTTCTCCAGTCGGCTGGTAACGATCCTCTGTCGTGGAGTTCGTCTAACAGTTTGTAGTAGGTCTCGGCATGTACGTTGTCGTCCGCTAGTCTTGCGGTCTGCCGGATTTTTCCGCCACCGCCAGAATAAACTCACGTCGCTCTTTGGCAAGCTCAAGTGCTTTGGTCAGGATCAGTTCTTTACGACGTGCGCGGCGTTCTGCAATCTGTCCGATGAGATTGAATACACTCGCTACAGCAGCCGCGACAACCGCTGACGTCAAAATCGTTACAGTGGTATTCATGTTCGAAGAATCTTAGCAGGCGCCACTCCCCCAACGGTACGGATGATTGCGGGCAAAGACCCAGTAGAGACAGTCCACAAAGGAGTGGTGCGTAGGATATGAAACCGAGCCCGAGAAGCCCGCGCAGACTCAGCACCAGCCCGTTCCCGCCGAACAGATGCAGCAGCACATTGAGACCGTCTGGAAAGAAGTAAATGACCCGACAATTAACGATCCACAGATGGTTCAGGCGTTCAAGGCCACTCTAGCGGAGTGCTTCGGCGCGGACACGCCCGAACAAAAACAGAGTCTTGACCGATTAACGAGTACCGTCCTGCTAGGCGGACACAATCTGATTAATACCCTCGTTCCCCGGCTGATCCAGCAGTATATCGAGCCCGCGCTCGAGAATGTTCTTCCAGGTTTGGCGCAGAGTCACCGCGAAGCACTCCGCCAGAAAGCCGAGATAACGGCAAAGATCCTGAGTGGAGAAAAACTCACTCCAGCCATGATTGCGAAGTCGATCGAGAATGGCACGATTAACCGCGAACTGGCGGCCCTTAAGCGAATGTTCTCTCTCGGAAGACAGGGCAGGAAGGTTCACAACATTCCGTACTTCCCCCATCTGAAAGAGAACAACACTCGCAAGGGATTTCTTGATGATTCGCAGTTCGATGCGCTTCGCGCCGAGTGCTCCAAGGTTGGACTGTGGCTCCGGGCAATGGTTGAAGTCGGGGCGGTGTTCGGTTGGCGAAAGGGCGAACTGAGAAACCTCAAGGTAGAGCAGATCGACCTAACCGCCCGAACGATACGCCTTGAACCGGGAGAGACCAAGAACGACGAAGGCAGGACCGCGGTAATCCCTCTGTCAGCGTTTGTCTTGCTCGAGCAGTGCATCGCGAACAAGAAACCCGGCGACTTTGTTTTCACCCACGACGACGGAACCCAGATTCAGGACTTCCGAAAGACCTGGGCGAAGGTTTGCGCCGCGGCGAAGGTTCCCGACCTGATCTTCCACGACCTTCGGCGGACGGGTGTCCGGAACATGATCCGCGCCGGCATCCCCGAGCGAGTGGCAATGATGATTTCGGGACACAAGACCCGAAGCATCCTCGATCGCTACAACATCGTGAGTGAGCAAGACCTGAAAGCGGCAGCGCTGCGAATGGATCAGGCGGCCGTAGAAGCCGCACGGATCGCCGCCGAGAAATTGGCAGCCGAAAAGGAAGCAGCGGAAAAAATTGGGCACACTTTGGGCACAATTCAGGCACTTCCGCCCATCGTGCAACCGGGGAAGTATGTTCAGTAAGTGTAAAATGAGTGAGTTGCAAACGAGGGCCCGTAGCTCAAAAGGACAGAGCATCGGATTTCTAATTTGCCGAGAAGTTTTGCGGGCAACGGAATCAACAGGATGGGAGTGGACAGAACTGGTAAAAACGGCTTTTTCGGGCCTGTTGGCGAGTTAATAGACCGGCTACGAGACTGAAATTCCCTTCGGAAATAGTGACCGATGGTCCATAGGATTCTATGACCGATGGTTGCTTGCTAAGCAACACATTTTTGTACGTACAACTGTTGCCCAAAAAACCGGCACGCGGCTGCATGAGTTGGTTATTTTCCAACATAGTGCCTCATCGGTAATGGTTATTAATTTGGTTTATTAAGTTGCGCCCGGACTTCGGTGCCATTCCCATCAGGCCGAGGCCGAGCGATCATCGAAGCATGGAAATCAAACTCACTCCAGCCGAGGAAATCGAGTACGCGAAGCACGTGGTCTATTATGTGAAGTTCTTAGACGAAGAACCAACCCCAACACGCGCTGAGTGGTTGTTTGAACAATGGGAAAGCGAATATATGGAATGTTGCTGTTGGGACAAGTTGGATGCAATCCAAAGGCGTATCCCACAGAAGGAATTTCGCCGCCTTTTGAGGCTCAACCACGCACTCTTCACCGGCCAACCGATTGAGTTGGTTGAAGAATACTTAGGTTTGAATGCTCCCAAGGCGGTGAACTGATTGACCCCGGCCCTCGGGTTCTGTGGTAGGAACCCAACCGAGGAGAACAGACATGATCGTTGATACTGAAATCCGCGAGCGTTTGAGCCACTTCTGCATGATTAAGAAGCTGACGCAAGAGCGAGCAGCGAACCTGGCATTGCGTGAGATGCTGGCACGCTGCGAGGATGATCCTGAATTGAAGGCAAAGATGGACCGCGTGAAGGCACTGCACGATGAGTTGGCGAGCCTGTGACGTGGACACAGACTCGCGCAAACTGGAATCACCCCATCGTGAACTCTTTGTGAATCCCCACCATCTGCTCAGGTGTGTACTCGCAGCTTGCAATCACCTCGTTGCTTGGGTGAGGTGGCATCTGGTTGGCCCAACCGTTCGGCACACCATGAGTGCAAGGCTTCTTGATGCGGCCTTCCAGATGAACAGGCTTGATGTCGTAGTCGAGAAGCTTTTGACCCACCCACAAATCTTCATGGTTGTTGTAGCAGTGCAGCGCAGGTTGGTACAGCAGCGTTTCCATGGAACGTTTGGACAGTCCATACACCCAACCAACACATGCCTGAATTATCTTTGGCCTCACCGAAGCGAACACAGTGAAATAATTTGCTGGGCTTGGCGGAGAGAACTCAAATGGGGCAACAGCACCGCAGTAGTCGAATGGTTCAATTCTAAGCAACCTCTCAGGCCGCAAGTAGACATCATCATCAACCTTCCAGAGATAGTCATAGCCGCGTTCCAATGCCCAAAGAAGCATCATCGGCAACTTCTGGTTGAGGTCTTCGTACCTGTCGGAGCAGTCCAACCAAACCTCATCGGCAGGTGGTCCGCCGAAGCGGAACTGATGAGGCCGACCTTTGAAGAACACCAAATCAGCACCCTTCACGTCTTTGGCCCAAGTAGCACGCTGCGCGGCTGCTTTCTCTTCGTATCCCGGCTGGTGGCAAGTCATAACGGCAATCAGCGTCTTCATCACAGCACCGCACAATCTGCGCCAACACCATCACGCTTTAGCAACTGTTGAACACCTTGGTTGAGCACTGACTGCAACTGCACCAGCCCGCGCACGGCCTGACACAGTTGAGCAACCTGTTGACGAAGCAAAGCAACTTCCTGCACCAGAGATTTGCCGGGGTCACCTGCCGGTGGTTCGACATCGGCCTGAAGTTTCACATGGAAGTCAGCAACCACACCCCCATCAGGCTCTTTTAAAAGTTCTGCGTTCATCGGTCACCTCTACCTGTCTGTTTCCGAGGCAACCACTTGGTCGCTATTTTGGCTGCTTTTTCTTGTAACCAAATTTCTTCGGGGTCATCAATGGTTGGTGGGCTTTTTCGCTCTTTCACCATTGCGTCAAAGTTCAGCCCCGTTGCGATGCACAGCCCCGGCTCGTGGTTGCGTTCACAAAAATCACACCAATTGTATGGGCTCATCCAAGTATCCTTTCCACGCGGTCATCTCGCATTCTCCAAGAATTTCAATTCAACGTTGATGGCTTGCTTCAAACCGGCATTGTCGGTGCTGTTGGCAAACGCGGCATCAAGCCGTTTTACGCACGGCTCAGGCAAATGGGAATCTCTCAGGATGTATTTGCGCTCGGTTGCCGCGCGTGCAACCTGCACCTGATGTATGGCAACCTTGAGTTGTTTGTTTTCTTCGATGAGTTGTTCTTCGAGTGATGTCATTCGCCACCTGCCTGCAAGTTGTCGTGCGCCTCTCGGGGTGTTGCCCCAAAGAAGCGATTCGGCCTGCCCTCATACCGTGCGACGAAGACTCGACCATCATGCTCAATCACCGGACGAAGAACCTTTTTAGAGCGGCCTTGCCGGTTAGAACGGGGTCGTTCAGTGGGTTGAAAGTGCCGAGTAATCAATGTATCTGTCATTGTTGCTCCTTCAATGCTGCACGCAGGTTGCTGTAGATCGTTTCAAATTGTCCTCGCTCGATTTCTTGCCAGTCGTCGAATTTATGTTTCTCTCGGCAAGCATTGTTGATTATGGTGTTGTTTTCCAACTGAAGCCGGATGTTTTCTTCGGAAAGTTGTTTTGCAATTTTCCAAAGAACGTCGTACTTACGTCGGGTGACAAATGGAAAGTTCATGATGACTTCCTCCAAAAAAAGTTTGGTGGGCTACCTGCCCACCGAAGGACTGGAAACGTTGTCCAGTGCGCCGCTGATTGTTCACCACGTTCAACAGGTGACGTGACCGAGAACTCCCTGCCGCAAGGCCGCTCGGCTCGGAAGGAAATCCCGATGGGTTAACCCCATCGCGCGGCAAACTTTTAAAAGGCCGCCTCAGAACCGAATCTGGATGGCGGCCTCTGTGTTGCCTTGCTACTTCGGTACCGGGTAGCCACTGTCCAAACCTCAACAGCAACCACCAACTCGACGCTTTTCGCGTCAGGCAACAATCTTTTGCAATTCCTTCAACCGCTCATGATGGGGGAACTCTTTCAGGACTATGGCCGCGCCTGCTGATTGTTTCCGTGCTCGCTCAAATTCCCGCGCTGCAACATCGCGTTCATCTTCCAGCCGCTCAATCTGATGCTCACAGTTGCGCTCGGCAAGCAAGTTGCCATTGTCACCATAGTTCTTCTTTTGTTTGAGGACCGAGGTTAGTTGCTGCTCAAGCAACTTGACCTCACCGGCCTTGTTATTCGTATAAACTTCGGTGTGCTTCGCGCGTTGCTCCAACAGGAACAACTCATTACGCAACTTAGCCAGTTCCCCGGCAGGGCCTTCAGACCTCACCGGCTGTGCATCACGTGCTTTGCGTATTTCCTTGGCCTTCTTGTCGAGGTCCGCAAAGTCCACCACCATTAAATCCGGGTCTGACTGTGCCAGTGCTGTTGCTACGAAACTCATTTTCGTCATATCGTTATTTGCCATTGTTGAATGCTCCTTAAATGAAAAATCCCGATGGGTGGTCGCCATACCCCATCGGAAGGTTTGTTGTTAGACCACTTTCAACGCGAGTCGGAGTGCATCCGCCTCGTTTATTCGGATTGAGCGAGCGAAGCGGTATTCACGCAGTTGACCTGGTGTCAAAGGCTTGTCGGTGGCAGGTGGCAATCCCTTGAGCCGTCGTTGATCGGCTTCCGAGATGCCCATTGCCTTGGCCAGAATCGCGTCAGACTTTGCACACCATTCATTCGCCTCGCTGGTTTCGGTGAAGGTGTCCGACTCGCTGAACAGTTCACCACCATTGTGGGTTCTGCCGTTGTGTTTGGTAACGGGGACAGACTCTGTGATCTTTTGCCCGAGGATTCTTTCGGCACAGTTCAACTTGCTTTCAGCCGAGGCACAGCCTTTGCTGGCCTCTCTGTAAGTCTTGAACTTACCTGCATCGGTGAGTTTTTCAACTGCCTCGCCCAACTTCTGAAAAATCGACTTCATTTGTTTCCTCTTTTCTTGGTCGCCATTGGTCGAGGCACGTATTTCCTCAACCAAAACTTGTTGTTACTTCCTGAACTCTTTCAACTCGGGCTGTTGCTTCAGAATCTCGGCCTCAAACTCGACATCACCACCGAGGTCTTCCATCGGGCCGTCAAGATCATCAAACTCCGTGATGGTGCCCGCACGTTCTTCAGCTTCTAAACGTTGCTGCCTCTTGGCCTCTGCACGCTGGATGTGAACCCGGCAAGCACTCTCAAAGGCCGCTTTGCCTTTGTGCTTGCGTGAATCCAACCCGGTCTCGTATTCAAATTGATCCCTGAAAAGTTCCAACTCTGCACTCTGTGTTTGTTTCTTCTGTCGAATCCTTTTCAGGATGCGGGTCAACCAACCAACGGCCCTGTGCTCCCCATCACGCCATGCTGCAATTGATTTCTGGTACTCGTTTGCTTGGGCGAACCCCTGCAAGGTTTCGCGGTTGTTACGCTGTGTTTTCTCTGATGCCATGTTTGCTCCTCAGAAACCCAAGTGCCCAAATTCGTCTTTGTAGAGTTCGTTAATCAATTCGTCCTCCACCTCGGCCAACAACTGCTGACGTGGATCAACGTTGAAGGCCGCGTACCGCTCGCCAATCTCAGGCTTGAAATCAACATTCTTCCGCAACTCCCAAGCGAGTGCATGAACGAATGCGTCAACTTGGTCCTTGTACGTTGTTAAAGGAAAGTTCTCCAACTCGTTCTTGAAGTCGGCTAACCACGGCGCACCCTCAGGCAACTGCACAACACCCTTGTTGACCAACCAACAGACGGCACCGGCACGTTCTTCCTTGTCGCCGCGTGGGTCCATCGGCACAATCGGCATCGGTAGATTGAGCATTCCGTAACCACCGGCTGCACGCTCAACGCAGACGGCCTCGGGGTAAGGGCCGTATCGCCGTTGCATCGCACCATAAAAATCAATCAACTGTTGGTTCATCACATCAGGCCGCCACCGGCCACGGCGCACACCCAAAACCTTGATGTGGTCCCCCCCATCACTGCACAGGCCCAAACAAACGAAGGCCGTATATGCACCGGTTTCAGTCTCGGTCTGTGCTGCGTCAACACCAATCCACAACTTCCTGATGGTGCCAATCATGCGGTACGTGGGCATCATCGAAACATCGAAGTAGCTCAGATCACCGAGCGACGGCACCTGCTGAAACTGAGCCATCCAGTAATAAGAGGTGATGCGGTTACGAATGTCTTGCAGTTGCTTAGCACCATAGCGGGAAGGCCACAACGACTCATAGGCCGGGTACACGACCTTTTCACCCGAGTACTGATCCTCAAACCAAGCATCACGACCACTCTCGTTGACGGCAGGCAAATGTAATCGCAGAAATTGCCGGTCTTCACTGCTCAACAACCAACCAATCGTGTCCGATGGGTGGAGTCGTGCCTGTGTCGCTATGATGATTCCGTCAGGTGTCAGCCTGTTCATCGCCTGTGACACCACACCATCAATGATGGAAGATCGCTTCACCTCTGATTTCGCCTCTTGGCCGTTCTTAAATAAATCATCGAAGGACATTTCCGAATAACCAAAACCTGCGAGCGAGCCGTTGATACCTGTGCCGCGATACGTCCAATCAAGGCTCTTGTCACTCGCCAACTTCCACTCTGAAGTGTGGTCAGGTGAGACAGGCAACTTGCAGAGGTTGCGCGATGCGCGGCAAAACTTGTTGCTCAGGTCTGCCCCGTTGCATACCAAGCCGAAATGAGAATCATGATGACCTTCCGCCAACCACCACGCGGGTGCATAGACGTTGATGATTTCCGATTTACCATGCCGAGGCGGAACCTCAACAATGCCGTGCTTGCGTTCACGGTAACAACGTTCCACCACATCGCAAATCTTGCGATGGTGGTCAGCAGTCGAGTACGTTCGCGGCCTGTTCTGTTCGTAATAATCAATTAGCCTCATGACCCACTCTCCGGTAACAACCTGCTGTTGCCCCAACTGGCGTCCATCACCACGCGGCACGTACGCTTGCGAGCCTTTACGCGGTCCAACTCTTCAAGTCGTTCGTCTTCGTACAATCCGGCAAACGCATTGAGGTATTCCAACTGCTGCTCGATGGGGATGACCTGTTGTTCCACGCTGACGTTGGCCGTGATGCTTTTGCTTGGTGCGGCAGTACCTCGCAGGTCCATTTCAAGCTTCATCCAGCGTGACCACGCAAGATGTTTTTCGGCACCGGTCATGCTGTCGTCGTTCTCAATCTCATGCCATTTCTCTTGAATGCGGGTGAGTTGATCCGCGCGGTATAACTGTGTTTCGGTCAGTGCTTCATTTCGTGTGAGTTCCATAATTGCCAACCTATCTAACGTGATGGTGTTTCGGGATACGTGCAGGGCCTTCGCCAGTTCAATGTTGGTTGCCGTTGGGTCATCACGCAGCAACCTTGCCAACTCCACATGCCGACGCACGCGGGCCTCACGGTCATTGCGTATTTTCGTGATGGATGCGGGACTCATAGTGTCTTTCCATCTTGTGTTGCTACATCACCCAATTCATACGAAGCATCTTTCCCAACACCCATCACATTCACTTGACCTTCCCGCATACCAGCAAGGACCGCTTCATTGAAGAGGTTTTCTTTTTTCAAGCGGCAGTATTCTTGAATTGCATCATGCGTAACCGCCGTGCGATTGCGAGCGGCACACGCATTAAGCAACTCTGTAATCCATCGGGCATGCATCTCAACTTCTTGTTCTTCTGTGAAACAAGGTTTTGTGTTCATTGTGTAACTCCCTGAAGCTTTAACAACCATTGTTGAACAGCCTCGCGCGAGAATCGCACCTTGCCTGCGATCTTCATGAATGGTATGGGGTGAGTCTGGCGTTTCTGTGATCGTTCCCGCGTCAGTTCGTACACTGACTCAGGTTTGATCTTGAGCATCTGACCCACCTCATCAAGCGTTAGTAATTCCATGGCCCCACCTCCAAGTTATGCGATCTGCTCAACATCGGTTTGTGTTTCAGAAAGGGTTAGAATGTTTGTGCCGGGTTTCTGACCCGGAGTACGGATCACCACCCTATCAGCAACTAATTTATCCAGAACCTCGGCAAACTCTTGCGGGGTTACACCTCTGCCGACTTGGTTATAAAAGTTGCGCTCATACACGGTCGTGTTTCCGGCACTCCGCGCCAACACTCGCTTGATGCGTACAGCAACCAACTCCTTCAGTAATTCGTTTTGCTTAGACATTTCCTATGCTCCTTTTGTGGTATCGAACGGTGATGATTCTTTCAACCCACTTTGCAATGGTCGATTTGTCGTGATTGCTACCAAACTTTTCGTTGACGGCCTCTGCTTTCTGCTGCAAAGAACCTGCAACCGTGTTTGCAAATTCAATCTTCAGTTGCTTTTCAGGATCAACCTTGCGTCCTGTTTTGCGCTGCTCATTCAATGGGGTGCCTGCACCGGGTGTAACAACTAATTTCATGTCGCCTGTATCGTCAATCCACGGCCTCAACTCAACTTCAAAGTCACCAAGGTATTCATCGTCATCACGTGCGTCTGTGCACTTGATGTAAAGCCTCGCCTTCTCATCGTTGATCTTCAGCACACCAAATATGATGTCAGGGAAGGCCGCAAACTCCGAAGTACCGCGCAGAACGTTTTGCGTGTTGATGTCGGTTACATCCTTGAATGCTTTAGGGGAATGGTGAGCAACCCACACAGACCTTGCAGCACACCCCAACAAGTTCAAAAGCTTGTTGGAAAGTATTCTTTGCTCAGCCGAACTGTTCTCATCCCCATCAATGAAACGAATCAAAGGATCAATGAACACGTCTGCGTCTCTCACAGACTCAAGCAATCGCGGGTCATCTAACGCAAGCTTTTGAAGGCTCGACAAACTTTGCACAAACAACTTTCCTTCAGAGTTGGTTGCCGGGTCATACAGATAATCAAGCATCTTCAGCTTCCGAAGTCTTTTGACCACACCCCGCAAGCCAACCTCAGGCACCAAGTAGATGACCCGCCTCGATGGGGATACCTCAAAGTAGTCAAGCCACTTCCTACCTGACAGAAGTGCTTTGATGAGGGAGAGGAACAGGTAGCTCTTGCCGTGCTTCGGCAACCCACCCCAAATGCAGATGTTACCAACGTTGCACAGACCTCTTATGACGATCTGCACATTGTCCGGTAATGTAAGAGCCTCAGTCTTGGTGTGAAAGACTCCTTTCCAATCGACGGTTACACCATAGACATCATCCGCCAGACGCACGGCTTCAAACTCAGAAAGAGATACACCGCATGTTTGCTGTTGCCTTTTGTTCTCTACAAGCACGGTTTTTCTTGCGGCCATGACATCTTTGCGTTGGCTCTTGCATAAGTCAGCGAGCCAACGCAGTTCGTTTCTGACGCCTTCCTCTTTGGGAGGTAGTTGGTCGGATGGTATAGGTATGATTGGTTGATTGTTCATAAGTGTTCTTTCGCCCAAAACAAAAGCCTCAACCATTACGGTTGAGGCCGGTGAAACTCAGATGTCGGTTAACTATGTTGCTTCTGTCCTTAGAGCCAATTCGTTGTTCAACTTTGCCCTTTCGCGGGCAAGCTTCTTACGCCAAGGGTGTATTCGCTTCGGCTTGTGTTTCCCGCTGCGTCCAACGTGCACATTGTTCCGACCTGTGTTGATGGGGGTTGGCTCGTGCACCTCAGGCCGGTCAAGCTCAACAACCAAATCAGGACCACGCACACCTTTAGGTACCTCTGAACCATCCAACATCTCACCACGTGATGCCCAACGCAACTCCTTCAACCCGCTTGGTGGTTTACCGGAAGCATCATAAATCTTGCCGCAAACCTTGAATCGTTCAACACCATCAAAATCAATTCTTCTCTTGAGAAGAGAGTTGCCGTTGACGAAGTACGTTCTCGTGAACTTACCTCGAAACCATCTGTACCAACGCGGATGATCTTTCTTGCATGATCTGCACACGGCCTTACCAACTACATTCGTGGCTCGCAGTCTCCCATGAACATCAACAAGAGGTGCTTGGCAGTTTTTCACAATGCACCGGTTGAACAGCTTCTTGATCTGCTTCAAGAATCGTTTTCTCGCCGCACGCTCACGTGGGGTTAAACCTTCCTCAAGGAAATTCATCCAACGCTCAAACTTCAACATTGGTTGACCTTGCTGCGTGACGCTTTTTTCTTCGGCTTTCATCAGATACACTTCTCCCGACTTACTTATAGCATGTTAGTTGCCAAAGTCAAGATGTAAGTTCAATGATGTTAGTAGGATGTTACTTTAGTAAGGCTGAAGGACATTACACACCTGAGGGAAAAAATCCGACTCGCCGAACAGGAATTGTCGTGGCGAAACGTTGCACAACGTGTTTTACCACAGCACAAAGAAACACCCCTGATGGGTACCAACACCCATCAGGTGTTGTGGTTTAATTCCTAGAGTATGGTTCGGCCACGGCCACGCCGTGCACTAGACCGTGCATCGGCTTGTGCAATTGTCTACTAAACTAGTAGGGTATTATTGACCTCGTGGCGAAACTAAGTTCGGAGTTCGGCCACGGATGCTTGTTGCATTGGTTCCTTTAACCGATGGTAATGTGCTTGTTTTCAATAAGATGGGAGTGGTTCGGTCTGTTTAGTATCAGACCCGTAGGTAGTAACCACGCAGAATCAACGACTTACAAGGAGCGGTATCAGGCCGGTCACAGGTCGCTTCAAGATCACCGTCACCGCTTCAGGATGCCTAACGCGGCTCACAGGATCACGCAGGATGAACGAAAGCCGCTCCACCGACTAGCAGAGCGGCCCGCACATCACAAACTTCAACCTACTCGCACCAACCGGCTGCGCTCGGTTACTTTTTAACGTTCTTCAGGGCCTCTTCGTACTTCCGGCCACCTGCCTCACCAACACTCTCATCAGGCTTCACGTATGTTTGCTGCACCACTTGGAGCGAGTTGCGCAGAATTTGGTAAGCCGCTCGGATGTCACCTGTCAGGTTGTAAAGTGACGTTGCTGCACCGTGACGGCCTGCATAGAGACCGCACCATCGAGGGCAGACTTTCTGAGCGTATGGTTTGATCTGATACTTGGCGAAGTTGTTGTGATTGACCGGCTCACGGTCTTGATCTTCAAACAACAACCCGGCTTTCGGCTCTTTCATTTCAAGGTGCCAAGTCTTCAGCAACGACAACGCAGGCTCAATGATGAGAACATCACCGATGCTTTGCTCTGTTTTGGTTCCACCAAGGGTGCCGTACGGTGCTGCCTCGCAGACGTGGTATTTGTTTGTCTGCCAGTTCACATGCTCCCACTTCGCGGCTGCAACCTCGCTCGGCCTCATCCCCATCACCGCAACCATCACGAAGAACAGCTTTGCATCGCTGCGAGGTATTGCGTTCAAGATCGCAATGGTTTCTTCCGGTGAATAAGCGATGCGGGTCTTGGCCGGTCGCACCTTCACTGACTCTTTGGCCTCGCGCCATGGGTTGATTTTGATGATGTCTTTGCGCACGGCAGTTGCGAAGATGCCACGGCACAGGCTCTTGACTGAGGCCAATGTGTTCTCGTTCAACTTTTTCACCGAGGCCATGTAGTCAAGCAACTCACAAGCCTTCGCGGTGGTGTACTTGTCAATGTGTGTGTTTTCGAGTTCCGGCTTGACGTACAACTTCCACACGTATTCATAACCACGTGCGGTTGATGGTCGCTTGTTGGCATGCACCCATGGCAGGTACGTTGCTGACCAAAATCCACCAACGGTGACGGCAGGTGCTTCAGTGGGTGAATGCAGGGTTTCACGGTTGGTGAGGTTCACACCGGACATGAAGGAACGTTGCAGAAGGGCGATCTTCTTTGCATCGGTGCCAAGATCGCAGAGCCGCTCGGTGACCTTTGTACGGACACCCCCATCACCGTCCTTGTAGTACCTGATGTAAAATCCGTCTGTGCGCTTAACAACAGTGCCGGTCTGCTCACGGAATCGCCGCTTGCGGTCGGCCTTAAGCAACTCAAGGAGCGAAGTCTTGGTCATGGAACCAACAATAGCATACAAGAATTATCAGACCAATGGCACCTTGGTAATGTTGCTAGTAAGCCTTTTTGTTTGAATAAGATGGGCCCGTAGCTCAAAAGGACAGAGCATCGGATTTCTAATCCGAGGGTTGCAGGTTCGATTCCTGCCGGGCCTACCAATCTCGATTAGTTTTGCAACGCTGTGGACGCGGCGCCAGTTGCCAATGAACCTGGCAGGTTGCCAGAAAGTCGATCAGAGAATCGAACTTGGGTGGCGCAGCGCTTGAAGCGCTGCGATAACCGCTTTGTTTAAATAGAGGCTTCAGCCGCTGAGGTGAAGATGTTTGCCGTGCGAAAGTCTTTCCGCCCGCCCACTAGTGGATGAACTTGTAGTCGACGATCGACGCCGCCAACCCGACGTTGTCCTCCGCGACTTCGGGTGTATCTTTCGCGCGCATCACTCGACCCTGGCACACCACGTTCGAGTTCTTCTGCCCGGAGATTTCCTCCGGCATCTCGAACACCATCTCGATCAGCGCATTCACCGGAAGTCCTTGCGGCCCGCTGAACAACACGCCGCTCTGGCTGATGTTCTCGATGATCCCCTCATACCACGAACTGGTCTTGTTGACGCGGTAGCGCAGAGGAATGTCGAGTTTCAAACGGCGGGCACGGGGCACCCACGACGGACGCTTCTCCCGCGGATGACTCCGCCGGATCCCCGTCTCAGGCTTGGCATGCTCCACGCGCTCGGTCCGGCGCATGGTCGTCCAGTCATATTTGTATTCCGCAGCGCACAACAGGCAAATCTGGTAATAGTTTCCATCGGCACTACGGCGTGGCCAAGAGAACTCGTGGGAGCAGCGCCCAAGCATAAACACGTCCATGAGCTTTTGCGGCATGATTGTTTAGTTCCGGGTCAGAGAAACAGCCGGACGCAGGCCCATCATCGCTGGAACCCCTAACTTTGGGTAGGTTACTTTCGTGCAGGTGGCACCCCGGGGCAACTCCAAATTGTCGCTAGAAGCTTTAAGACCGCCGGACGCGCAGGGGTTTCCTTCGTGCATCTTAGTGTCCTTCGTGGTTGAAGATTTTGCCGCCCGGACGACCCAACACCAGACACTGTATCATCGCCCCATGGAAGACCTCTCCGCCTATATCCTGGCCGGCGGCAAGAGCACGCGCATGGGCACCGACAAAGCATTCGTCCTGCTCGGCGGACGCACCCTGCTATCCCGCATGCTCGATCTCGCCCGACAATTAACTTCCAACGTCCACATCATCGGCGATCCCACAAAGTTCGCGCCCTTCGCTCCAACCATCGAAGACATCTTCCCCGGCTGCGGCCCACTCGGGGGAATCCACGCCGCTCTCCGCTCGTCCCGCACAGACCTGAACGTCATCCTCGCCGTAGACGTCCCCTTCGTCTCCCTGGCCTTGCTTGACTACCTCACCTCCCGTGCAACGAGTTTCGACGCCAGCATAACCGTGGCTCGTGCCGCCGGAGGTTTTCAGCCTCTCTGCGCTGTCTACCGCCGTTCCTTCGCCGATGCAGCAGAAAATGCTCTGCGCGCCGGCCATTACAAGATCGACGCACTCTTTACGCCGGCATCCACGCAAGTGATCGAAGAGGCGGAACTGGAAATTTCTGGTTTCTCCCCACGAATTTTCCGCAATCTCAACACACCCGAACAGTTAGCTGAAGCACGTGAATGACCGAGCACGGCGTCATGAGCT
Source organism: uncultured Acidobacteriota bacterium (assembly GCA_963836945.1). GTDB lineage: Bacteria > Acidobacteriota > Terriglobia > Terriglobales > Acidobacteriaceae > Sulfotelmatobacter. The sequence goes on along the minus strand of CAWILL010000003.1, from coordinate 644,339 downwards.
GCGTCGGAACTTCTCAGAACTTTGACAAACGGAGGAAGAGTACATCAGGGTTTTCCTGTATGTTCGTTACCCAACAATCGCGAGTAGAGTTCGATACGCCCGCTGCTTGTCTGGACTCGACCTGCCCAGGAATCGAATTGCCTAAACGCGTACTCATAGCAGACGACAACGAGTCGGTGCGCAGGGTTCTTCGCTCGCTTATCGATCACGAGCCCGGCGTAGAAGTGTGTGCCGTTACCCGCGACGGAATCGAGACCGCAGAAACGGCGATGGCTCTCAGACCCGACCTGCTGATCGTTGACGTGCTGATGCCGGGATTGAACGGAATCGAAGTCACGAGTATCGTCAAAAACAACTTGCCCGCGGCCAAGATCGTGTTGTTCACCATGTACGACGACGCCATCAGGGCCCTGGCACCCGTAATGGGTGCAAATGCCCTTTTGACCAAATCCGACGGCATCTCGGCGCTCCTTCGAACTGTCCGTTCGATGTTGAGTGACAAATTGAAGAGTATGGAAGAAACTCTCGCCCATGCGGTTCATGGGAAGGAGGCCGATCCGGTTCATCTCGAATCGCTGACTCGACGGCTCCGTGTGCCATTGACCCGTTGCAGTCGCGATCTCAAATACCTGTGGGTCAACCAGCAGTATGCAAACTGGTTGCGTAGGCCTTTGGATAAGATCACCGGCCGCCCGATTGTGGATGTTCTCGGCAAAGAAGCTTTCAAATCACTGCGCCATCGCTTTGACCAGGCAATCAGCGGCCATGCGGTAACGTATCAGGCCGACGCAAACTACGAGAGCATCGGCCGTCGCCGCATCGCCGCCGCCTACCAGCCCACATTCCAACCCGATGGCACGCCCGATGGCTGGCTCGCCTTCGTCGAGGACGTCACCAACGGTGAACTCGATGAACCCGACTCCTTTACCCCAGCCGTTCACCCCCAGGTCCAACCAGCGGTGTAACGAACCCCCTGTTCTATCGGCACCTAACCGCAGGGCGAGTCAGGTGGCAGACTCAGTTCCTCCAGGTCACGTGCTCGCAAAGCCGATCCCGAAATCTGATAAGTTTGAGAAGGCTAAGCCGTAGCTAGAAGCTCATTGCTCATAGCTCATACTCATGGCCCCTTACATCGAATTCCGCGACGTCTCCAAAGCCTTCGGCGACAACGTCGTGCTCGAACACGTCAGCTTCGACGTTTTGACGGGCGAGACGGTCTGCATCCTCGGACGAAGCGGCGTCGGAAAATCCGTCTCCCTGCATAACATCATGGGATTCCTCAAACCTGACTCCGGCCGCGTCATCGTCGCCGGAGAGGACATCACCGACTACACCGAAGAGCAACTCGAGCGCATCCGCAAGAAAGTCACCATGGTGTTTCAGAATGGGGCTCTCTTCGACTCCCTCACCGTCGGCGAAAACGTTGCGTTCCCGCTCCGCGAGAATCAAGATCTCGACGAAGAGCAGATCTACCAGATCGTCGACGGCCTGCTGCAAATGGTCGGCGTGCAACAGATGCGCGACCTGCTGCCGTCCGATCTTTCTACCGGGATGAAGCGCTCGGTAGCGATCGCCCGCGCGCTGGCCGCCCGCCCCGAATGTGTGCTCTATGACGAGCCCACCACGATGGTGGATCCCCTCATGGCGCAACTGCTAGGCGACCTCATCAAGCGCCTCAAGATTCAACTCAACCTGACCAGCATCGTCGTAACCCACGACATGCGCCTCGCGAAAAAGCTGGCAGACCGGGTCGTCTTCTTGCACGAAGCCAAAGCCATCTTCTTCGGCACGTATTCCGAGATGGAGAAATCCCCCGAGCTCATCATCCGCGAATTCCTGGAATTGGATGAGTTGAAGCTGGAAGCATAGCAACTCACGTAGCGACAGCTGCCTCGGCTGTCCCGGCAGGGCGCAGCCCGCCGGCAGGCCAGAAGTGCGCCTCCCCGGTGACGTCGTAGAGACGTAGCTTGCTACGTCTCTGCCCGCGGTGCGGCAAAACCAAAAGTCCACGGGAGCTGCATGCAGAGACGTTGCAAGCAATGTCTCTACGACTAAAATCCTTGTTCCACCAGATCCTCAATCGTCAGCGAGCTCTCTGACGATTCCCCCTTCATCATCTTCTCCACATACTTCGCGATGAGATCCGCCTCAAGATTCACCGGATCGCCAGGTTTCAGCGAATGCAGATTCGTCATTTCCACGGTGTGCGGAATAATGGCAACCGTGCACCGATTCTTCTTCAGCTGCGCGACGGTCAGGCTGATCCCTTCGATCGAAATCGATCCCTTATAAACGGTGTACTTTTCCACCTCATCGGGGAGTTCGATGTTAAGCCACCAGTTTTCCGAGTCACCAATGCGGTCGAAAGAAACCAGCTTGCCCACCCCGTCCACATGCCCCTGGACAACGTGTCCGCCAAACCGCCCGTCGGCTTTCATCGGCAACTCCAGATTGACCAGCGCGCCTTCATGAATTCGTGAAAACGACGTAAGCTCCCAGGTCTCGGGAGCCAAGTCCGCACGAAACGACCCGGGCTTGATGTCGACCGCCGTCAGACAAACGCCACTTACCGCCACGCTGTTCCCGGTGCTAAGCTCTTTCGGTGTGCTGTCGGCAGTAATCGTGATCCGCCGGTTCTCTCCGCGCTGCTCAATTTTCGAAATCCGTCCAACTTCTTCCACAATGCCAGTAAACATGAAGACCTCCAGGATGAACGGAACATTCTACGCTGTCAGCAAGGAATCAGGGATTAGGAGTCAGGGCAAAACGAGGCGCTGAAGGTGGTTCGCTGATCCCTAACCCCTGATCCCTGACCCCTGTTCACTCTCCATACGGATCCCTCACATACCCCTCCACCGCAAAGTCCTCCCCAAACCGATGCAGATCTAAGCGCTTCACTTGCGCAGCCTGGCTCATGTGGCGGAATCCTGCGCCCGCGGCAAAAGGGACCGAGCCGGTCCCCGCCAGAATCTTCGGGGCGTAGTAAAGGAACACTTTGTCCACGACATTCGCCGCCAATGCCGCCCAGTTCACTGTGGCCCCACCTTCGATTATCAGGCTGGTGATTTCCAGCTGCCCCAGCCTTCGCAGGATCGCCGGCAAATCCGGACGCCCATCCATCTCGATTGTGGCAATGGTCTCAACGCGTACTCCGAACTTCTCCAATTCCGCTTTCTTCTGCTCGTCCGCCGAAGAGCAGAAGATGAGCACATCGTTTGCCCGCTCTGCCGCGACACTCCTCACCAACCGCGAGTCAGGCGGCAACCGCAGCCGTGAATCGAGAATCACCCGCAGTAGCGGACGCCTTCGCCGCTTCCCGCTGCGATCGGTTAGCAACGGGTTGTCCGACAGAATCGTCCCCGCGCCCACCATCAGCGCGTCATTCTGATGCCGCAGTTCCTGTACGTGGGCCCGCGCCACTTCGCTCGTCACCCATCCCCCCGCGGGCGTTCCGTTCCCCTTGAGCAACGTCTCGGTAGGCGGTGGTGCAATCTTCCCGTCGAGCGTCATAGCCGCTTTCAGGGTCACCAATGGAGTTCCCTGCCGCGTGTAACGCGCAAAGGCCTCGTTCAGGCGCCGCGCCTGTTCCTCCAGGCCGCCCACCTCCACATGCACGCCCGCCGCTCGCAACTGCTCAAATCCGCGCCCACTGACTTTCGGATTGGGATCGACCATCGACGCGACAACCCGATGAATGCCAGCCTTGATCAGCGCATCGGTACATGGAGGCGTGCGTCCTTGATGCGCGTGTGGCTCAAGATTGATATAGAGCGTTCCGCCGCGAGCCTTCGTCCCAGCCTCTGCCAGCGCCAGGATCTCCGCGTGCTTCACACCGTCGTAGGTGTAGGTTCCGCTGCCGACGACGTCACCGTGGGAATCGGTGATCACCGCGCCCACATACGGATTCGGCGATGCAAGCCCCATCCCGGCCCGCGCCAGTTCAAGCGCGCGATGAAGTTGCTGTTCGTCAGAGGAGTGAGCGGACATTCACGAGAATCTAACACGCACGAATCTAAGCCGTGCCATCACAACAAAACCTGTCATGCTGAGCGGACGAATCGAATACGCAGGGTCACAACAAAACCTGTCTGTTAAACGGGCGAATCTACCCCGTGCCGTCACAACCCTGCTTGTCATCCTGAGCGGCGTTCTTCGCCGCGAAGGACTGTGGAAGAGCGGCCCTTTAGGGCCGCGTGAACGTTCCTGACTTTGTGGGCTTTAGCTCCCGTGCCGCGGAGGAAAACTCCGAAACGAATCCTCTTCAATCTCCGCCACCGCCGCCCCACTCCGCCCCTTCGGCCCGCGCCGCACCGGTGCCATCACGTAAGCATAAGGATCCCCCGGCGCCGCAGGCTTCCTGCCCAACAGCCGCTTCAAAAAATCAAGAACAACACGAAATCCCGACCGCCTTTCGCCAGCCTCACTCATAGTCACTCCTCGCACCCACGATTTTCCTTCGTGTACCTTAGTGTCCTTCGTGGTTCAAGCTTTTTCTTCTATTCAAACAACGAATCCACAAATTCCTTCGGATCAAACGGCAGCAAATCTCCAGCCTTCTCGCCAACTCCGACATACCGCACCGGCAACCCGAGCTCCCGGCAAATTGCCACGACCACTCCGCCCTTCGCAGTCCCATCGAGCTTGGTTAGAACGATCCCAGTGACTCCCGCCGCTTCTGTAAACAGCCGCGCCTGCTGCAGCCCATTTTGCCCCGTAGTCGCATCCATCACAAGAAGTGTTTCATGCGGCGCGCCCGGAATGATCCGCTGCGCCGTCCGCCGCATTTTTTCCAGTTCCGCCATCAGACTCGTCTTGGTGTGTAGTCGCCCCGCCGTATCGACCACCACGTAGTCCGTCTTCCGCGCGACCGCTGCCTGCAGCGCATCGAACAAAACCGCCGCCGGATCTCCGCCTGCCTTGGTCTTGATCACTTCCGTCCCGGTGCGCTCTCCCCAGATCTCAAGCTGCTCAATCGCGGCCGCGCGAAACGTATCCGCCGCGCACAGCAGCACATTCTTCCCCTGCGATCGAAATACCTGCGAGAGCTTGCCGATCGTCGTGGTCTTGCCCGTGCCATTGACGCCCACAACGAGAATCACCTCCGGCGTCCCTTCCACTTTATTCACCGGACGCAAATTAGCAGTGTTCAGAATGGCGAGGAGTTCTTCCTTCAACAAGCGCTTTAACTCCTCGACATTTTTGATCTGCTTCCGATCAGCCTTCTCCCGCAGCTTTCCCAGGACTTCCTGCGTGGTGGTCGAACCCAGGTCAGCCCCGATCAGTGTGGCCTCGAGATCGTCCAGCGTGTTGCGATCGATCTCCTTGCCGATTGAAACGATATCGTCGATACGCTCGGCGAGATTCTCCCGCGTGCGCGTGACCGCCTGCTTCATGCGGTCTAGGAAACTAGTTTTTTTCTCTTCCTCAAGACTGCCAAATAAAGTCTGGATCATAAAAAGGCCTAGGATGTGATTATACGGGGAGCATTCGCAGCTCGGCGGTCAAGCCCTGCTCTTAGTTCTCAGTGGGGACTGTCGGAATATTTAGAAATCGGCATAGGGGGAAGTGGTCGCCCACCCTCCGCCGAGTCGGCCCGGGGAATTTCGCCCCGAGCCGCTCACAGAGCCGGACGTGAATCTCTCGATTCATCCGGCTCGTGCCACCCCTAAAAGGCTGCCGCCTTGCGGCAAGACAATGAGTTCCTCCGGTTATCACTTCACGTCCATCACGTTGTGAAGAGGACTTGCACCTCCCAGCTGTCGACCATGTTCGGCACACAATCGGCATAGGGGGACGGGTCGCCCCGCCTCCCCTGCCACACCACCGTACATGCGGGTCCGCATACGGCGGTTCGGCGGATTAAGCTAGGACCGCACGACCATGGGTGGAAGCCCGAGTTGGGCGAAGTAGGCGTTCGGCAAAGCGATGGTGAGAGCGGGCGAGTTCGCAATCCGCCACGGGCCGTGAGGACTCCCGGCAGTGGATGCCGCGAGGTCTTGACCGACGCCCCGCTTGCGAAGTTCGCGGAACCGTGTCCGTCCGCGCTGCCATTGCTTCCATACCACCGACCGAAGTCGACGGCGTAGCCACGATTCAAGGGTTTGCAGCACCGAGGGCGTTTGACAAGCGTCGAAGTATCCGAGCCATCCCCGCAGGTAGGTCGCGATCTGTGTGACCATCTGCGTCAGACTGATGCCACGGGTTCGACGTGTCTGTTCCCGGATCCTCTCCTTGAAGCGAGCGATGGCCTTGGGGGCAATGCGCCTCCGAGGTTCTGGTTCGCTGGTGAAGCTGAATCCGAGAAACTTTCTTTGCCCCGGTCGAGCCACGGCGCTCTTCCCCTGGTTCACCTTGAGCTTGAGTCGGTGCGTGATGAAGTGCGTAACACTCTCCATCACTCGCTGTCCCGCTCGTTCGCTGCCCACATAGAGGTTACAGTCGTCGGCATAACGCACGAAGCGATGACCACGCCGCTCTAACTCCCGGTCCAGTTCGTCCAGCACCAGATTACTGAGCAACGGTGACAGTACTCCCCGTACACAAACGATAACGCTCAGTCGGCCCCGCTTGGGGTGCGGCGGCAGATGAATCTGGACCGGTGGGCTGAGGCTTGGGGTTGGTGAGAGGAATCGAATGTCGAATGGTGATTGTGTCCGTGCCCACCAAAATTTCCTTGACCAGCAATCGGATAATTTTTCGGCGGCCTATCAAATCCAAGCGCTCAGCGTTGCCTTGTAATCGTGTCCGGAAATCGCTGAGGCTGTCGACCACGCGCAAATAGCGAGACTGATCTTGCGCGGCCATGAACAAGGATTGTAGCTCTGCGCGTACCGATTGTTCCTGTTTTCGCAGCTCCGGCATTCGCTGGCGCAACTGCTCCAGAGCGATCAACTCTTCCTGATAAGCAGTTACCAACCGCTCGATCTTGCTTTGCAATCGCGCCTGTTCGCGATTGAGATATTGTTCGCGTTGACGCAACGGATCCGCCTTCTTGGCTTCTTGCAAGCGGCGCTGGATTTCGTTTTGCATCAACTGAGGTTCTTGCAGCAAGCGCAGCACTTCGCGCCAGATTATGTCATCGAGATAGTCTTGCCGAACTGGTCGGTTCTGGCAAACGGAACCGTGCAGGTGGCGCCAGCTGTCGGAACCGATGCAGCGGTAGTAATAACGTATGCTGTTTGGTTTTCTCCCACCGCTCGTGCCATAGAGCGCGTAGCCACACTGGTGACAGACCAGCAAGCTCTGCAATAAGGTTGGCCGGATGGCTCGCCGACTGGCGAATCGCTTATTCTTTTGCAATTGTTCTTGAGCGAGAGCAAAAGCATCTTCTGAAATCAGGGCCGGCACAGGAATCTCGATCCACTCCTGACGGGGACGGTCATGACCAGTACCGGCGCGCGAAGAACGGCTACCCCGTTGTCGCATACGCCGCGTGATGCGCTGGCTCTCTCTCCGCTCCGTTTTTCCAAAACAGGCGTGGCCTGCGTATGCAGGGTTGCGGAGGAGTCCCCACACGGTCGATCGCTCCCAACGCCCATTGCCGCTACGGGTCGGGATCCGACGCTGGTTGAGTTCACGAGTGATGGCACCAATACTGAAGCCTGTACGCGTGTACCAATCAAAGACGGTACGCACCACTTCCGCTTCGGCTTCCACCACCTGATAATAAGCGGCTGAAGTGTCACTCTTCTTCACATAACGATAACCATAAGGAGCTCCGCAAAGCACATTGATCGATCCTTGTTGGGCGCGGTGCCGTTTGCCGCGACGCGAACGCTCAGCAATCTGCGCTCGTTCGTACTCGGCAATCATGCCTTGGAACTGCACCAGCAGCTGATCTTCAGGCGTGCTGCCGGAAGGTGATTGCAAGAAAACTAGCTCCACTCCAGTCCGCGAGAACTCCTCGGCTAACAAGACTTGATAGGCATATTTGCGGCTTAAGCGATCGGGCGAATAGACCAACACCGCCGCGATCTGGCCCGCGGCGGCCAAGTCGCGCACGGCTTCCAGGCCAGGGCGCAACAGCGTAGCCCCACTATAACCTTCGTCTTGAAACTGCCATTGGCAAGGAACTGCGTATCCGTGGGCCTTGGCGTACTCGATCAGAGCTGCAGTCTGGCTCTGAATGGTGTGATTCTCTTTCTGCTGATCCGATGAGACCCGTGCGTAAATGGCTGCCGTTTTCTCCATGTTTCACCTCCTGCAATTCGCGTGTGGGCCACCGCTTGTCGGGCACCAACAATTCGTATGCTTGACTGAGTTTGGGATCCAATAAGCGATCGAACTGATATTCGAACTGCAGCGTGCGCGTGGCTGCCCGCCGTTCAGCCACGCCTCCGTCCTCGATCGAGCATTACCATCAATGCCCGACTGACGGTTTCGCTCAACGTGAGTCCCGTGCGCGCCGCATACCTTCGGACTTTGCCAATCAGAGGGAGCGGCAGCTTTACGGTAAATGCAATTTTGGGAGAGGTGACGGGAACCGGATGCTTTAAGCGCTCGGCCTGCCGGAGATAGCGATAGGCCTGGCGAGAGGAAATGGAGCACATTTTGGCAAGCTGCTGAACTGCTGCGGAGAGTGAACGGCAACGCTGCAGCAGGGCGCGTGAGCGATTGAGGCGTTGTGCCCTCTGAGCGGCACTGGCGCGAGGCATATGACGTACAAATACAACCATATACGACAAATAGCAAGATTGGAGGAGGTATCATTTGCGGTACCATGTCCGACGCTCCAACTTGATCTTGCGGTCAAATTCGAAGTTATCTTTTGCGTACGGGGAGTAAGCGGACCGCCCTGCGGCGTTCCCTCATCCACCGGACTCACCAATCCATCCTCCATCACACCGGCCTCCAGGAATGCTCGAATCAGCTTGAGCATTCGTGTGTCGGCCACGCGCTCGGCCACCGCCGCTAACAGACGGTCGTGATTGACTCGATGGTGGGTAGGGACGAGTCTTGCGACAAGGTCGCTTGTGCCCGTCCCCCCTCGCAGAACCCGCCGAGCGGATTTCCCGCAACGGGCTCCCCAGGTTGCGCTCGCGAGGTTGGCAGTCATACCGTCGCATGGAGGGTTGACACCGCATAAGGTAATTCGAACCAGGATTGCCTCTTGAGATAGGACCAGAAGAGTCGGTGTCGCTGACTCCTTCGTCTCAACGTACGGGCCCATTGCCGGTGTACCTCGCGCCGGACCCTATCGAGTTTCGGCTTGCAGTGATGCAAACCAAAATACTGGTAGAAGCCGCGCAGCATCAGCGTAAGTTGCTTCTGCTGATCCCGCCGCTTCCAATGCCTATGCTTGCTGAGCCATTCCTTGGTCTTGGCTAAGAACTTTCGGCGGCTTTTGTCGCATGGGATCCGCACCAAGGCGAACTTGCCGCCTCGATCGGTGCCACAGACATGCTTGAAGCCTAGGAAGTCAAACGTTTCCGGTTTCTCTCCGGTCTTCGCTAGGTCCGCCCGGACAAAGCGTCCGAAGCGCATCACCCGCGTCTTTTCCTCCGCCAATTCCAATCCGAATTTCCCGAATCGATCCGTCAGGTTCTTGTGGAACGCTTCCGCATCGCGCCGGTATTGGAAGTTCACCACGAAATCGTCCGCAAACCTGGTCAGGTACGCCTCCCCCTGACAGCTCGGTCTGATCTTCTTCTCGAACCAGAGATCAAGAACGAAATGCAGGTAGATATTGGATAAGATCGGGCTGATTGGCCCGCCTTGTGGCGATCCTTCTTCTGTTCGCGTAACGACTCCTCCCACCATGAATCCCGCGTTCAGCCATTTGCCGATCAGGCGCAGGATGAACGGGTCTGCGATACGATGAGCCACCATCTTCTGCAGCCATTCATGCTGGATGTGGTTAAAGTAGCCGCGGATATCAGCCTCGAACAAGTGTCCAACCTTCTTCGTGACAATAATCCCGCGTAGCGCCTGTAGGGCTCCATGGGGATTACATCCGGGCCGAAATCCATACGAGCATTTCAGGAAATCCGCCTCGAACACCGCTTCCAAGATCCGCGCTACCGCTCTTTGCAGCAGGCGATCTTCGACTGTCGGAATTCCGAGCGGCCGCGTCCCTGCCTTGCCAGGTCCTTTCGGGATCTCCACTCGGCGCACCGGTGGAGCCCGATAGGTCCCTTGCTTCAAGCGTTCGCACAGTTCTTGAACGCGTGTGCCCAAGTCCTGTTCAAACTCCTTTGTCGTCTCACCGTCAACCCCGCTCGCACCCCGCCGGTTCATCTGCTTCCAGGTTTCCGTGAGGAACTCCGGTGTAAGCAGATGCGCTAGCGACGTGAAGCGTAGCTTCGGATTCGACTTCGCCTTCTTCTCGATCTGGTCCAGTTGTGTGGACATCCTTCTCCTACCTCTGAGTGTGCAGGGGATGTTTCCCTGAACCAGCAACTCAACCTGCCTCGCTGCTTCCCCATGTGCACGGCTTTCCCGTACTCCGAGTACTACCAGCGAGTCCGACTTCCACCGTCGCTTCTGTCTCCCTCAGGTTGATCCATTCGGTTGACATACTCGGCCCGTTTTCTACAGGCCAAGACGGCGGTGGATCTCCCAGGTGCCATGACGCTTCCGTTTCTGTCCATGCCGTGCGCTCAGACCCCGCCGGATTCTCCGACGACCTCGCCTCTATCGGTCGCCTACTGTGGCCTTCCAGGTTTTCGACCCTGTCGGCATCCGGATGTGTCACGAGGCTCAATCGCTTCACTTGTGTTACGGCCTGGACATCGTTCTGTCTACGCTTAACTCATGTCGTTGCCTTCATGAGCCCAAGACTCGATTCCCGGTGGGACGGCTCTTCCCTTTCCGGGGCGGGAGTCTCACCCGCTGAAAGCGCCGGGTTTATCCTGGCGCACCGAAAAATTTTTCCAAGTCGAGGTCCACCACCCAGCGGTATCCTTCGGCAATGTACTGCTGTGCCTCTTGCACCGCCTGCTTCGCGCTGCGCCCCGGTCGAAAACCGTGGCTGTGTTCGGAGAACGTCGGGTCCCAGCGCTTCTGCAGAACCTGCAACACCGCCTGCTGGACGAACCGGTCCAGCACACAAGGAATGCCTAACTTGCGCACTCCCTGACCGTCCGGCTTCGGGATTTCCACCCGTCTTACCGGCTGCGGTTGATAGGTTCCGTTTCGCAGCTGTTCCCCGATTTCCAGCCCATGCTGCTTCAGGTATTCCGGGAGTTCGTCGACGGTCATCCCGTCTATTCCCGGACTCCCTTTATTCCTCTTGACTCGTTGTAACGCCTGCTTGCAGTTTTCCAGCTCGCAGACTTCTTCCATCAATCGTTCAGTTCCAGCCAGGCTTTCTGACCTGCGCTTCGCCACCAGCGTTTCGGTCCCTTTCGCGGCGGCCTTCGGAGCATCACTCCTACTCTCCACCGGAAAGGCCAGCACCCCTTGTTCGGGCCGGTTTTTCTGCCGCTGTCCGCTCATGAGTTGCGCCGCTTACTTGCCTTTCCTTTATTCCCCTCGCGGGGTACCGTTCGGGCCTTCGGTCATCGTTCCCGGCTTGGCCTATCTGTTGCTCCGCCTTTCGGCATTGGAGTGCCTCAATATCCCCGCCGACTGCATGACCTATTTTGCCCTCTGCTGACTTCTGCGGCACGATCAGGTGAATCTCTTCACCCTCAGTCACGATGCCGTGACGTGCCGCAGATCTCCCGAGGTAAGTTCGACCGCCTTCGACGCGCAACCACCGGATTTACCACCAGTGAGCTTGATGGATATGGGCTTTGCAGTCACTTGCCCGCTCGCCCGCCACCGTAGGCCTCGTATCCGGTTCTTGTTCATCGGCTCGCGTCTTTGCTCCGCGCTTCTTTCAGGCCCCGCCTCGCGGCGAGTGTTATTTCACCCTTACGCTTCGCTATGACTTCACCTCCATCAGGTTGTCAAAGGGACTTTCACCCTCGAGCTGTCGAACATGCTCGGCACACAATGAAAAGCGCTGGAGGATGTCCTCCAGCGCTTCGCCATGCGGAATTACCCGGGTCTCGGACGCTTACTTCACCATGATTTTATTGGTGCTCGGGTCCAGGGTTCCCTGAACACGAACGCGCTTGCCTTCGAACTTCTTCACTTCGTCCTGATGATCGATGTCATAGGTCTTTCCCGAATCGTCCTTCAGAACGTACTTGTCTCCCTGCTTCACGACCGTACCGGAGAACGTCTGAGTTCCGGCAGCAGTTCCGCTGTCGGATGCAGAGCCTTGCGCCCCAGACTCCGGAGCCTGGCCGCTGGGCGGAGGAGCGGTCGTGTCCGGCGTTTGCGATGGAGACTGGCTCGACGGAGCTTGCGTCTCCGGCGTCGATTGCGGAGGTGCCGTGTCGGGTGACGAAGAAGGTTGCTGCGCCTGCCGATCCGGCGACGTCGATGGTGCGTTTTGTGCGTTCAGCGTGCTACCCCAGCAAATTATGGCAAACGCCAAGGCGGCAAGAAAAGAAAGAGACTGAATCCGTGTTTTCACAAAAATCCTCCAGTAGCCGGTTCGGCTTAGGCCATAGTTGCTGCAAGCGCCCTGCCATGAAATCGTCACGGAGACGGCGTAGCCTGATTGAGTGTTGTATCTGCAAGAGTTAGCTGCGCGGCTCAGGAACATTCGGAGCCCGTGTGGGCAAACTTCCCGCGCCCGCTACATGGAACGCCGTAGCGAGAAAAGAATCCTTCGTGCGCGCTACAAAAATGCCGAGAGCATTTCCTGCTCACTTACGCAAATTCTTCCCAAGAAAAAGAGCCGCGATCAAGCTCGCAGCTCCCCGTATCTGGGTGCCCCACCCTTGTCGCGTTCTGTGCGACAGGGTGGGGATTTTGACTTTCGTAGATTTATGATCCGGGGCTTAATGCCTTCCGCCGCCGCCGTGACCGCCATGCCCACCGCCATGACGCCCACCACCGCCTCCACCGCGACCGCCGCGCCCACGACGACCACCACCGCCTCCGCCGCCCGGACGTCCTCCCCGGCCACCGCGATCTCCACGATCCCCAGCGGGAGGACGGTCTCCCCCGCCGACATGTGGAGCACCTTCGCGATTGAAGTTCGGCTCCTCCGGATCATCCGGAAAATCGCCGCCCCCTTCGATCACCAGCGTCCCGCCCTGCACCGGCTCGCTCTCGGCCACCGGCGCCACTCCAGCCGCTTCCCCGCCACCCGATGCCGCCATCTTCGCGCGCTGCTCTTTTAGAATCGCCTTGCGCGAGAGCCGGATGCGGTTGCCTTCCACCGCCAGCACCTTCACCAGCACCTGGTCGCCTTCCTTCAGTTCGTCGCGAACATCCGCGATGCGGTGCTCGGCCACTTCACTGATGTGCAGCAACCCTTCGGTTCCCGGAATGATCTCGACGAACGCTCCAAAATCCGCCAGCCGCGTCACTTTCCCGAGGTAGGTCTTCCCTACTTCGGCCGTCGCAGTGATGTCACCGATGATCTGCAGCGCCTTTGCCGCCGACGCCTGATCGCTCGACGCAACTTTCACCAGCCCGGAATCTTCCACGTCGATCTTGACTCCGGTCTGTTCGACGATCGACCGGATCATCTTCCCGCCCGGCCCGATCAGATCGCGAATCTTGTCCGTCGGAATCTGCACGGTGTAGAAGCGCGGTGCGTAGTCGGAAATTTTCTCGCGTCCGATGGAGATCACTTCCTCCATCTTGCCGAGAATATGCATCCTTCCCCGCTGCGCCTGGGCGAGCGCCTCACGCATAATCTGCGAGGTAATACCTGACACCTTGATATCCATCTGCAGCGCCGTGATCCCGTCTTTCGTGCCGGCAACTTTGAAGTCCATATCACCATAGTGATCTTCCGCGCCCGCGATGTCAGTGAGGATCGCATAGTCCTCGCCTTCCTTCACCAGCCCCATCGCCACGCCTGCAACCGGAGCCTTCAAGGGAACGCCCGCATCCATGAGCGAGAGCGAAGCCCCGCAAACGGTAGCCATCGACGATGACCCGTTCGACTCCAGAATGTCCGAGACTACGCGCATCGCATACGGCCACTTCTCCTCGGTCGGGAGCACACCCGAAATGGCCCGCTCAGCCAGCGCACCGTGCCCGATCTCGCGACGCCCCGCCCCACGCAAAAATGCCACCTCTCCCACCGAAAACGGCGGAAAGTTATAGTGCAGCATGAAGCGTTTCTTGGCTTCCCCTTCGAAGCCTTCGAGGCGCTGCATGTCGTCGCTGGTGCCTAATGTCGTTGTCACCAGTGCCTGGGTTTCGCCGCGGGTGAAGATCGCGCTGCCGTGGGTTCTGGGCAGGACTCCGGCTTCGATCCAGATTTCGCGGATCTCGTCGAAGGCGCGTCCATCGGGACGCCGCTTCTGATGCGTCACCTGATCGCGGAAGATGCGCTCGCGCAGCGTCTCGTAATAATGATCCAGCTTCTTCTTCGCGTCTTCGTCATCCTCGGGGAGCTCGGCCTCGAGCTTCTTCTTCAACTCCTTGACCAGCGCGTAACTGGTGGCCTTGGGGTGCTTCTTCGTGTCCAACGCGTCCGCAAGTTCCGCCCCGATGCGCTTCTTCAGGTCGTTGTAGTACGCGTCATCGAACGCCGGTGGCTCAACCTTGCGCTTCGGCTTGCCAACGCTGTCGCGCAGTTCGTTGATCGCCTTGCAAATCTTCTTGATCTCGGTGTGACCGAAGTCGATGGCGTCGACCACGGTCTCTTCTTTCACTTCTTTCGCTCCGGACTCGATCATCACGATGCCTTCAGCCGTACCGACGACCATAATGTTCAGCAGGCTCTCGCGCATCTCGTCGTACGTGGGATTGATGATGAATTGCCCGTTGATCAGGCCCACGCGCACCGCGCCAATGGGCCCGAGAAACGGAATGTCGGAAACATGCAGCGCGGCCGACGCGCCGTTGATGCCGCAGACGTCAGGGTCATTCTCGCTATCGGCGGAGAGGACAAACGCAATGACCTGCGTCTCGCACTTGAATCCCTCGGCGAACATGGGACGAATCGGCCGATCAATCTGCCGGCTGGTGAGAACTTCCTTCTCACTCATGCGCCCTTCACGCTTGATGAATCCTCCGGGGAAACGTCCGCCGGCGTAGGTATATTCGCGGTAGTCGACGGTGAGGGGGAAAAAGTCGATGCCTTCGCGCGGATCGGCATTGGCCGTGGCGGTGGCCAGCACGACGTTTTCGCCGAGCCGGACGACGACGGATCCGTGGGCCTGCTTGGCTAATTTTCCTGATTCAAATGAGATGGTTTTGCCGCCGGCGAGAGCAACTGTGATTGTCGTTGGTTCTGGTTTCATAAGAGATTCCTTTGCCAGAGCTGCGAGTTCCTGGTGAAACCACCCGAACGGGTGCCCCATCCTTGTCGCGTTCTTTGCGACAGGGTGGGCACGTTGACTTCCTGTCCCGCGGACACAAAGTCAAAGGCCCCACCCTCTTTCGCCAAAAACGCGAAAGAAAGAATGGGGCACCCCCGTTTGGGTGCTATCGGAGTAATTCGCTGCGCTTGAAAACGCACTTGTGGAGAGTTCCTCGATGCTGGCCGTCCCACCAGAGACGGTGCTCAGAAATACCAGGGGTGTAATGGGTGCCCCATTCTAAAATCGCGCTCTTTGCGATTTTAGAGTGGGGATTTGGACTTCAAAATCCAGCGTCGATTCTTTGCTGGAAAGACCCCAGGTCAAGCGTTACTTGCGGATCCCGAGCTTGCCGATCACGGCCTTATAGCGCTCGGTATCGTATTTCTTGAGGTAGTCGAGCAAGCTACGGCGCTTGCTGACCAGCATGAGAAGTCCGCGGCGCGAGCCGTGGTCTTTCTGGTGCGTCTTGAAGTGCTCCGTCAACTGGCCAATCCGTTCGCTAAGCAGAGCGATCTGAACTTCCGGGCTTCCGGTGTCGCTTGCATGGGTTCCGTACTGGTCAATGAGGGATTTCTTTTGCTCTCTGGCTAACACTAAACTGGTGCACTCCTGTTCTTAATCGATTGTCTATGTGACGTTTATGAGGATATCACGGGGGATTGCGCGCGGTAAAGGATGGCTTGTCCAATCATTATTGAGCTGTGCGTTCTGCTTTTGTCCTCTTCCATTCGATGATTGCCGGCCTTCCGACTGACTCGAGGAAGCGTCGGCAGGAACCCGTTCATGTTTGCTTGGACACGGCCGAATCGCACGAAGTCGGATCGTTCAATGAGATTTTCCGGAATGCGGAAAAGAAATTTTTGTTTCGCTGGAATATTTCTCGGGTCTCTCAGTTTTGGCTTAATGAAGGTAGCGCGTAAAACCTTGCTGGAACCCGTGGCCGACGCGACTTTCATCACGCCGAAGGGTTACGAGCAAGAGAGGAACAGGAAAGATGAAAGCTCGTTGGAGTGCAGTTCTTCGCGCCTTTTTCATAGTTGCTGGGTTAGGAACATGCAACCTGCAGGCACAGGAGAGCGCCAATGCATCGTCCGTCCTGCACATTCAACAAACTCAGACGACTTCACAGGGTTCACAGAATGGCTTTCCAACCTATTTAGCCATGTATCACGTACTCGATGGCGCGAAGTCGCCTGCCGAAGTTCTGTCGCTCATGGGGACGATCTCGCTGAAGAACTATGATCCGACGTTCAGCGAAGTCCTATGGATATTGGCCTATTGGCAGGGCAAATGTCCCGCCCACGATATCAACTTGAGTGAAGCCACGATTCTTTGGAGCGACATTCTGAAGAACCCCTCCCTGTCGAACTCCACCTTTACCGTAAATCTCGATTTTCCGCGTCCCCTGCCGATGACAGGATGTGTGGGTCTTTACTATGGCGGCGGGCCGCTGTTTGAAGGCAAGGCTACGATGTCGGCCGATCTGAACCTGACGTATAAGCCAGTGACAAATTCAGATCCGGACACCGTACTGGACCTGTCAGGCGAATATTGTTTTGGTCAAGACTGGGGCTGCCAGAATGCCACGGCGATTGACGGAGAGGGCTTCGCGGTTCCGGTCAAGATGCAGACTGCTGGGCATTTGCTGGAGTTGTTTGGGAACATCAGCGACAGCACGTTTGATGGGACACAGAACTTCGGGCCGCTTCCGGCAGGCGCATCGTGGGGCGCTGGGAATGACTTCTACCTGCTTCCCGGAGGATGCGGGATATTCACGGAGAACCTCAATAGCCAAGGTTTTCCGAATCCGGCACCGCTATCGACTCTGCACAACTGGCTTCCTCACGATGCGCTGCACCTGGCGAGCGTACCGTTTGTAGACAGGATTTCGTCCGGAGAAACGGGCGAAGCAACACTTCAGGGCAAGGTCGAGAATATTTTCTCCGTCCCGGTGAAGGTAAATGCCGGAGATTGTGTGGTTGTGGTCTACAGCAGAAGCGGCAATGGAGCGACCGACAACGAAACCCAAGTACACGCTTTGATGGCGCCGTAAGGAACTATCCCCCCAGTCTTCTTGGTGTCGTAGACAAAATAAACAAACGCCCACCGGATTAGGACGTGAGTGCCACACCTTTTCGCTTGCCGTAAAATCGTGCGGCGTTTCTGCCACCTTGGCCGGACTCATACCTGTAAAGGAGAATTGATCTAACTGAGGGGGTGGGCCTTGACGCAGAAACTGAGTCTTCCCTCCACATTTCTATCCCCCCGCATTTCTAGGGGCCCATTGGTTTACCAGGTAGCGGAATCCTAGCCCGCCGAAGGGATTGGCTTCTGTCAATCGCTCCGGATGAGCTATCCTGATGGCATGAACCATTTAGAAGTGCTTCGGGAAAAGATCGGTTGTCTCCGCGCCGAGATCGCGCAGATTCAAGAGATGAACAACGAATATCGACGTGCGGGCCGACATGAACCGCAGGCTCAGGTGGCTCACGGCCAAAGGCATGAACGCTTACAAGCGATCCAGAACGAGCTGGCAAAACTCTCGGACCTTGGCCGACGAGTTCGTTCGGTAGAACAAATGAAGGAACAGCATCGCGGCCGTCTGCATTTCGTCAAGAACGCGTCATAGAAAGCCCCGCCCTACCGTTAGTCGAAAACATCGTCATCACCTTCGAATTCGCCTGTGCGGCCGGCGACAGAAAAGCCCCGCTCAAGCTAAGCTTGAACGGGGCACCCTCGTTCTGGGAATGCGTGATCGTCCCGGCCTAATGGAAAAGCGGGCCGCAAGTCCCTCCGTTCTGCGTGGGTACGTCCACAGCGATGAAGCTGTTTGCCGAAGCGGTGTTCGTAGCCGTCCCCGTAGTGAGGATGGCTGGACACGCCTCGGTGATCGAATTTCCCGAAACTGTATTTCCACTTGCGTCGTTGCCGCCAAACGTCGAATCGAAATGAATCCCCGACTGCGCCGAGGCCACGATCGTGTTGCTCGTAATCCTGTTGCCGGTGTAGAAGATGTAAATCCTTCGAGGGGGTGGCCCATTCAAGCGCGATTTTGGCTTGAGTGGGCTCTTCCACATTCCATTTTATTTTGAAATAGGGTGGCCCACACGGCCTCTTTTGACTTTGAGTAGGGAGGTTCAGCGGCTACGCTGAGACGCAACGGGCGGCGAGGGACGAATTCCGAATGGACCGCATGCAAGCGCGACCCGGCAAGGCTCTGTCGAAGCGTGAAAATGCCCCACTCAAGCCAAAATCGGGCCTGAATGGGCCACCCGGCCTGTCGTGTTATTCAAACCGCAACGCTGTCATCGGATCGACCCGTGTCGCTTTTCTCGCTGGCACCCACACGGCTACGAATGCCACTGCGCACAAGAAGATAGGCGTCAGAATAAATGCCGTCGGATCCCACGTCTTTACTCCAAACAGGAATCCCGTCAAAAACTTGGTCAGCCAGAATGCTCCGCCAATCCCGATGACGAGCCCGATCCCCGCCAGCAGCATTCCCTGGCGAATCACCATATTGCGAATATTCGAAGCCTGCGCTCCCAGTGCCATTCGTACGCCCAGTTCCTGTGTGCGCTGCTGTACCGAGTACGCCATTAATCCATAGATGCCGATCGCCGCCATCAGCAAAGCCGAAGACCCGAAGGACGTGAGCAGCAACATGTTGAAGCGTTCGCGCGAAGTCGTAAGCACGACGATCTCATCCATACTGCGAATGTGCGCCACCGGCAGCCCGCCCGTAGCTTCGCGGATCGCATTGGTGACGGCGGCCGTAAGGGTGTGCGGTTCCATCCGCGTTCGTACAATCCACCACAATGGCGCAATGCGCGAGTTGAGTTCCGTAACTTTGTCCGGCATTTGCGCGACCGGAATATACATCGTCGGACCCGGATCCTGATTGAGTCCGCCATCCCGCGTATCTCCCACAACGCCGATCACTTGCCGCGGTGGTTCGACAAAAACCGGTCCCATGCCCGCACCAATCACGACGCGTTCGTTCAGCGGATCGCCCTTGGGCCAGAACTGTCGCGCCATCGCCTCGTTGATGATGACCACACCCGGAGCTGATCCGTTGTCCTGTTCCGTGAAATTACGCCCCCGGACGACCGGCACTTTGAATACATCAAAATAGCTCCACGAGACCGGGAAGTATCCCGCTCCGCCGGTATTGGGATTGTTGCCGTTCGCCCGCCCCACAATGTTGAAAGGCAGCCCAAAGCCACCTTGCAGCGGCAGACAGCACGCAGCGGCCGTAGCGGTGACGCCGGGAACTGCATTGATCCGCTCGGTGCCGTCGTGAATGACCTGCGCGACGCCGCTGGTCTTTTGAAACCGGTCGCCGCTAATCGACATGGCCATGGTGAGCACGTTGTGCGTGTCAAAGCCAGGATCGACCGATTGCAGTTTCATAAACGTGCGAATGAGCAGCGCCGATCCGATGACCAGCACCAGAGCAAGGGCCATCTCGCTGATAACCAGAACAGAACGTACCTTGCCGCTGCGGAAGCCTACTCCTGCACGATTGCTGCTCTCGTTCAGAACTGCCGCAAGATTCTTCCGCGACGCGCTGATGGCAGGCACCAATCCAAACAAAACTCCGGTCAGCAGCGAAACCCCAAGCGTGAACAGAAGCACATTCAAGTCGACCCTGACCGCCGATCCATCTTCACCGATGCGCGGGATGCTCCCGGGATTGATGGCGAGCAACAACCGAACCCCGGCGAATCCAAGAATGAGTCCAAGCACTCCGCCAGCGACCGATACCACCAGACTCTCTGTTAGCAAGTGACGAATGATGTGCCAGCGTCCAGCGCCCAGCGCGGAGCGCGTAGCGAGTTCCCGCTTGCGCGCCGTGGCGCGAATCAACAGCAGATTCGCGACATTGGCACAGGCAATCAACAGCACAAGCCCCACGGTCCCAAGCAGCACATAAAGTGACGACCGTGTATCGCGGACCATCAACTCCTGCAACAAAATCACGCCGAAGCCACCATTCGCCCCCAGCGTGCCCGGATACGTCGCCCGATATTGATCCGCGGCCAGCTTCAACTGCGCGTTTGCCATCGGCACAGTCACGCCCGGCTTCAACCGCGCCATCACGCCGAAGTAGTGCGCCTGGTCCGGCGAACTGAGTTCAAACTGAAACGGCAGCCACAGATCCGCCGGATTGTCCGTTACAAATTCGCGACCGATCACGCCCACAACCTGGTACGGCTGTCCGTTGAGCTGAATATTGTTGCCGACGATGCCCCGATCTCCGCCATATCGCCGCTTCCACAGGCCGTAACTCAGCACAACCACATTTCCGCCATGTGGGCTGTCTTCCGCCGCGGTAAAAGTCCGCCCCGCTATCACGGGCGCACCCAGAATCGAAAAATAGTCAGCGCTCACATGCACGCCCTGCACCTGTTCCGGCCGATCGTTGCCGGTGAGGTTCAATCCCGCCCCGCCGCTGTCGTAGGCCGCGACCTGCTGAAAAATCCCCGTCTGCTGCCGCCAGATATTGAACTTCGGCACGTTGGCACCGGGGAACGAACCTTGATCGCCGGTGTTCATCAGATGCACCAGCGATTGCGGATCAGGATAAGTCAGGGGCTTCAGCAGAACCGTGTTGATGACCGAGAAGACTGCGGTATTCGCGCCGATCCCAACCGCAATCACAAGAATCGCGACCACCGTGAATCCTGGAGCCTTCCGCAGCGATCGCACAGCAAAGAGAATGTCGCGCCAGATATATTCAGTTGAGCCAAACGAAGAGCCAACTGACACACTCTGTCCGTTACCAACCCTTTGCTGATTCATGCCGCCCCCCTTGTGATTTCAGAGAAATCTGCGATTCAGAATGGACGCAACCTCTCCCCGAAAGTTAGCCCGACTTCCGCCACAGCCACAACTGAGGGTGCCCCACTTCTGGCCGACTTTGCCGGAGGTGGGGATTTTGTCCGTGTAGGGAGGCGGAACGCCCACCCTTTCAAATCAAAAAGCCCGGCCAGATCGGGGCCGGGCTTGTTACTCGGGCTGCCCAAACATCTAGGCAGCTGCGGATCTCTTGGAGCGACCCTCCGTCGTGACCGGTTGTGCTACTTTGCGCACGAGGAAAGGTTGCAGATTCGGCTCAGTGCCGGCCCACTCCAAACTGATAATTGAGTGTCCAGGCTGGGTCGTCACGAAATAGCGTTCTCCGTTGGGGCTGGTGACTTCGAACTTGCCGGTCTCGCCCTGTAAAGCCTCGGCTACGTCTTAGGTTGAAATGCTGTCATTTAGTTTCATTGGGGACTTCCTCCATTTCGCTACAGATTGTTGTGGGTTGTCCCCTGCCCTAGGGAGGAGCGTTCCTTTGATGATAGTACGGCAGCGTACAGAGTCAAGGCTGCTGGGGTGGATTGCTGGGGTGGATTTTTTCTTGTCGAATTTCTATTAGGGAGTTTGCCCGAGTAGCGCGTGGCTAACATCAACGTCTGGGAAAACATGGGTCAGACGGGTGGAGTGCACCCTTTTTCGGTTGAGTGATAGAGTCTCGAGATGCGATTCAACAGGTCTGTGCCGCCTTGCGCCGTGATTCCTGTGCTCATTTACCCTGATCCCAGTGCGGCAGCCGATTGGCTGTCGAAGGCTTTTGGTTTCACCACCCGTCTCCGCATCGCCAATCACCGCATCCAGATGAAAGCGGGCGAGGGATGCTTCACCATCGCCGAAGGAAATGCGACGCCCAACAATTCGCACATGGTTCAGGTTCGTATCGAAGATGCCATGGGGCACTGCCAGCGCGCCCGGCAGCACGGAGCCATCATCCTGACGGAGCCGAAAGATCAGACCTATGGCGAGCGCCAATACAATGCCCAGGATTTTTACGGCCACCGCTGGGACTTCACCGAAACCATTGCTGACGTGGCTCCTGAAGAATGGAGTGCCGGCGCATTTCATCTGGAGTGAGTCGATCCTGAGACGTTAACGCCCCTGCTTTTGGCGGTCCGGAATTCCCATCCTTTGCGGAAACCGCAAAGAACCGGCGGACCCTAATCTGTGCTGGTTCAAGGAGTGGGCCAGCCACGTGGGTCTTCACCCTTTCTTATAGGCTCGCTACTCAGAACGCAGAGACTTCTTCATTTCCTCCATAACCTCGTAAACGATGGGGCAGGTGAACGTCCGCTCAATCATGCTCCAAGTGCGCGCGACGAAACCCGGCTTGTACAGATGGGGATAATCGATGCAATCCTCAGGACGGTCCTCGTAGATGCTGCACAGGTTACCCTTCAAAAATGGGCAGGGGGTCGTGCGAGTGTTCCAGGGGTTCGATTCACCGTGCTCCGTTTCTTGCAGATACATGTTGATGAATTGCTGGCGATCCATACCCAGGCGACGCGCCACTCGACTAACGTTTTCCGCGCTGAACGTCGGCTGCAACTCCCGACAACAGTTGGCGCAGGTGGTGCAGTCAATTCCAGCCCAGACACGTTCGGTAATCTCGGCCACGAGGCGGTCAATACCCAGATCATCCTCCGATCCTTTGAGGAACTGACGGAACCTCCAGTTTTCCTTTTCCTTCTTCGCCGCCATTTTGCGAATTTGAACCAGATCGATTTGTTTCGGCGTCATCTCAATCTACCTACCTTCCACGTTAACAATGCTGTCAATAGGTGACTCTTTCGACTGGCGGGTGGTCCATCCTTTCGCGGCGTTTGCGAAAGGTCCATGCAGCCAGCACTCCGGAATCGCGACCCTTTGCCAAAACGTGCTAAGGATGGAACCACCCTGAGGTCATCCAATTAGGCTCCCCCTTCAATGTCCGGATTTGTGCAGCGGTGTCCCTAAACGGACAGCCGTGCCCCCGTCGACCCCACGCCAACTGTTTTCCAATCTGGGACTTACCATTGGCAGGGATAGTGCTACAGTCTGGCAGAGGTGGGGTCCAACATGTCATTCATTCGCGATCTGCGAGTTGCCTTTCACTCGTTCTGGCGGACGCCCGGGATGGCGATCGCCGTCATTCTGACGCTCGCTCTCGGGATCGGCGCCAACGCAGCCATCTTCACGCTGGTGCGCGGCGTTTTGCTGAAGCCGCTGATCAACCGCGACGAAGACTCCCTGATCTATGTCCGGCAGAGTGCCCCCGGCATCCGTGACGCGAACGCCAACTTTAGCGTGCCTGAGATTCAGGACCTGCGTGCCAGCATGAAGAGCCTGAGCGAGATTGGGGACTTCTCCACCATCGGCTTCACCATGATCGGCTTGGGAGAGCCTCGTGAGGTCAAGGCCGGTGTGGTCGGCGGCTCGTACTTCGATGTCATGGGACTTCATCCCGTTCTTGGTCGTCTGATCGGGCCGCAAGACGATGGCCCCAACGCGCCCGGCGCCGTCGTCCTCACCTATCGCTTCTGGTCTACGACGTTCAAGAAAGATCCTTCCGTTCTGGGGAAAGTGGTCCGCCTTGGGAGCTTCGGCGATCGGTCTGCCACGGTGATCGGCGTACTCGAGCCGTGCGTCCCCTATCCGGAAGATACTGAAATTATCGCCAACGTTGTGACCAGCCCGCATCACCTATCGGCGACCATGGTCACCGGCCGCATCCATCGTATGACCGAGGTGTTTGCCCGCCTGGCGCCCGGCGCGACCCTCGATCAGGCACGCGCCGAGTTGCGCTCCGTATACGCCACCATCAAGAAGAGTCACCCGGAAGCCTATCCCGCGCAGGGCGACTACCGCATTGACGCGAAAATGTTCCGTGATCAGATCACATTCGGCGCGCGGACGATTCTGCTGGTGCTGCTCGGGGCGGCAGGACTGGTTTTCATCATCGCCTGTTCCAACGTCGCCAACCTGATTCTGGCGAGGACGGTTCGCCGTGAAGGGGAGCTGGCGGTTCGGGCAGCGCTGGGTGCCAGCAAGGCAGCCCTTCGCCGTATGCTGCTAGCCGAAAGCCTGTTGCTGTGTGGCATCGGTGCCGCGATTGGTGTGGCGACCGCGCAGCCGATGGTGGCCGTTCTGGCCCGCTACGCGTCCCGGTTCTCTGTCCGGGCGCTCGATCTGAAAGTGGACTCGAGCTTGCTTTGGGTCGGGGCCGGCCTGGCCCTCGTCGCGGCGGCGGTTTTGGCATTTGTTCCGCGACTGCCCTCAGCCGACGCCGCAAAGGGCTTGAACCTGTCGAGCGGCAGCGTCCGCATCATCGGCAGTACCAGCCGCAGGCAACGCATTTTCGCCGTGACGCAAATTGCGGCCTCGTTCGTACTGCTAGCAGGCGCAAGTACGGTGATCACTACGCTGATTGAACTGCAACGCATTCAGACTGGCCTGGATACCCGCCACGTCCTGGCCATTGATGTTCCTCCGATGACGTACGGAAAAACGCCGCAGCAAGTGGTCGAGTTCTACAAGGAATCGATGCGGCGCATTGATGCATTGCCCGGCGTGAACAAGACAGCGTTCGGGATGGCAGTCCCTTGGCGCGAGGTCAACGGCCTAGGTTTGCAATTTTCTGCCGACGGGCATACCCATATTCCCGGCGAAGATCCGCGCGCCCAGTTCCGCGTCATCTCTCCCGGATTTTTCGCCGCGCTGGGAGTTCCCATCATCGCCGGGCGCGATTTCAATGAACTTGACACCAATACGAAAGATCCGGTCGCGATCATCAGTGAAACCCTCGCCCAACGTATGTTCCCCAATCAGGATCCTATCAATCGGCATGTCTATTGGACAGACCCGGTCCTGCAATTCGTTCCCGGTATCCCCACCACGCCGCATCGCATCATCGGTGTCACCGCCGACATTGACGACCTGCATATCGTTCCGGAACCGAGTTTAACCATCTACAGCACGTTTGAAGAGGGACCAGTTTTTGCAGGCCGCCTTTTCATCCACTCCAGTGCCGATCCTTATGCGCTGGTCACGCCGGTGACGCGAACAATTCGGGGGATGTCCGCCGATCAACCGGTGGAGCATGCCGCGACCCTCGAAGACGTACGTGCCGAGGTGCTGACACCGGATCGTCTGAACTCGCTGGTGTTTGGCGTGTTCGCCGCTGTCGCGCTGGCGATTGCAGTGGTTGGCGTCGCGGCGGTGCTAACCTTTTCCGTCACCGCACGGATGCGGGAATTCGGCATTCGCCTGGCACTGGGATCGAAGCCCAAAGATCTGCTCCGAGGCGTGATCATCGAAGGTGCCCTGATGGCTGCAGCGGGTGTGGTAGCCGGCGCCGCCTTCGGATTCCTGGCGGCCCGACTGGGGACCAGATACTTCCTTGACGTGAAAATGCCAGGAGCGTTGCCGGTTGCGCTGTCAGCGATGGTACTGATGGCGGTCGCCGTGATCGCATCGACGATGCCCGCGGCCCGCGCCGCCCGCGTCGACATCATGCAGGCCTTGCGCTCCGAATAAGCGCTGAATTGAAGGCCAGCCTAACGTAACCGACGGGTGGCCCATCCAAGCCCGATTTTGGCTTGAGTGGGGCTCTTCCACACTCACCACCTCTAGATTCCCACTCACGCCAACACCGGGCTTGAGCGGGCCAAGCCATCCGCCTCGGTATCCTGTGGCGTTTTGCGTTCTAGGTTAGCTTGTGCCCGTTTCCTTTATGCAGACCTGCGTGAACATTGAATCCTTCGCAGCTCTGGGATCAGGTCTCTGCCAACATTGCTCTTATTTACGTAGCCACTCACGCCAGCCGCTAATGCGGCCCACTGAAATCCCCGAGAATCGTGCTGGCTGACGATGAGAACCTGAACGGAGGGAAATTCCGTCTTGATAATCTCAGCTACTTCCAGGCCATTCATGGTCGGCATCGTGATGTCGAGGAGTACGACATCAAGCTCATGTTCTCGTACTTTGCCGACGGCATCAGCCCCATCCACCGCCTCGCAAACTACTTCGATGTCAGCTTGGGAACGGAGAATTTGGCAGATACTGCGCCGGACGCTCTCGTTGTCATCTACCACGAGCACACGAAGTGTGCGTCCAGCCATAGCATCTCCGGAAGGGCCTTGCTTTCACGCCACTGCAATGATCCGAGCGGAATTCCAAGTACAGTACGCCTCTCGTCGGCTTACCGTATATAAGGTGAACTGGGTATTCCAAAGGTCACCAACGTCATGTTTAAGGAGGGCGTGGAACAGGAAGCTTAGTGCAATCGCGGGTGTTTGTTGAAGAAGTCCAGTTTCCTCCTGAACTGCCAAAACGACGCCGACACCTACAACACGAATATCTATCCGCAGGCGTTGAAGCGAAAAGATGGGGCGCTCAATTCGACATTTCGACTAGCAAACCACGCCAAATCTTAAACGATGGATCGACACCGCAGAGGCGGAAGAAAGATTGCTCGGTGTCCCGTGGGTGCGGAAACGCACGGGCCATCGCCCCTAAGACGGAGTTGTAGTTCCCAGGCACGCGCCGACCTCAAGCGGGCGCTGCAGTCGATCGCGTGCGACGTGCTTGCGTGGTACGAGCGTCAGGACATAGGTTTGTGGAATTCCCGGATCGAAAATTCCGGGGAACCCCGCTCGCTACCCAGTCAAGCGGCGCGTTTCTTCGCAGAGAGCAGGCACTCTGAAACCTCGCGAAGCACCTGCTCGTAGTCGGCAGCGATCGCCCGCTCCACATGAATGCGAGCGCCTTTTACGCCTGCTTCTTGCGCCAACCGCTGGAACTCACCCTGTAAAAAGACTTCCAATTGCTTCGGCGTCAGGACGGCAATGGGAACAGTAGAGGACTGGCCGGTCCCGGTCTCGATCTTCACGCAGTATGGGGATTCGGACTGTGGTGTTTCCGGAGTCATGCGATACCCTCCATTTTCTGGATTGACGAAAGTGGCCGGCAAAATTCTTAGCATTCTAACGCGTCTCGCGGCTCCGTGCCCGACTCGATGGTGAGGGGTCTCTCCCATCTATTCCGCCGTCGAGTGGTCCACAATTCGCGGTCCTTAAAACGTTTGTGTGGGGACGGGCGCTTTCGCCCGTCCCGCGAGCGAAGCGAGCGTCCCGGCACCCGCCACTCCTCCACATCCGCATGTGACATCTGCCCTTGCGCTCCACAACCGGAATCCGCAAGCATTGCGGAGGCAACGAGAGTGGGTAGACGCCGCCCGCTGTCCTCGATTACGGACCGCGTCAGCCAAGCGCAGCCCGTAAGTTCTTTAACATCAGATTTTGCCCGCAAGTGACTGTACCTAAAGGTTTTATTTGAGATTTTCCCGCAACTCGATGATTCCAATAGACCAAGGGGAGGAGGACAGGGGGGCCCTAGCAAAGCGAGTTCCCTTTTCGGGAACTCTATGCCGCAAGCATCTCCGAATTTTTTTCGCGCCCAGCGCGCTGACGTTATCCGTTCACCTGAGCGTAGGTCGCGCGTTTCAAAAATTCTCCCTGTCCCGCGTGCCCGAGGAACTTGTCTCCATCGACCACGACCTTGCCACGCGATAAGACGATGTCAGGCATCCCGGTCACCTGAATCCCCTCGAACATCGAGTAATCGACCCGCATGTGGTGCGTTTTGGCGCTGATCGTGTGCTTCCGCTTGGGATCGAAGATCACCAGGTCCGCATCGCTTCCGACCGCGATGGTCCCCTTGCGCGGATACAGTCCAAACAGTTTCGCCGGCGCGGTTGAAACCAACTCCACAAAGCGATTCGCGCTGAATCGTCCACTGGCAACGCCGCCGGAATAGATCAAGCTCATGCGGTGCTCTACACCAGGACCGCCATTCGGAATTTTGGTGAAGTCGTCACGGCCCATTTCCTTCTGCTCTTTAAAACAGAATGGGCAATGATCGGTGGAAACCACCTGCAGGTGATCGCACTTCAAGCCATTCCACAATTTCTCCTGATGCCATCTCTCGCGCAGCGGTGGCGTGAAGACATACTTCGCCCCTTCGAAACCTGGCGCATCGAAGTTCTCAATCGACAGATAGAGGTATTGAGGACACGTCTCGGCATAAACCGGAAGCCCACGATCGCGGGCCTCGCGAACTTTTTCTAGGGCATCGTTGCAGCTCAGGTGCACGATATAGATCGGAGCGCCAGCCATCTCGGCGAGTGCGATGGCGCGCGCCGTCGCCTCAGCCTCTGCCGTAGTCGGGCGAGTGAGTGCGTGATACTTCGGTGCCCTCTTCCCTTCTGCGAGCGCCTGCTGCACGATCACGTCGATCGCGCTCCCATTTTCCGCATGCATGCAAACCATGCCGCCATTCTTCGCCGTGGTCTGCAGAGCCTTGAAGATGCTGCCATCGTCGAGCATGAAGACTCCGGGATAAGCCATGAACAGCTTGAAGCTGGTCACGCCCTCGTGAACCAGATCGTTCATCTCCGAGAGTTGCCCGCCGGAAACATCGGTCACAATGCAGTGAAACGCGTAATCGCAGACTGCTTTGTTTGAGGCCTTACTCATCCATGTGTCGAACGCCTGGCGCAAGGGCTGACCTTTGTATTGAATGGCGAAATCGATCAGCGTGGTCGTGCCACCGAAGGCAGCGGCTCGCGTCCCCGTTTCGAAGTCGTCCGCGCTGGTCGTGCCTCCAAACGGCATGTCGAGATGCGTGTGCACGTCAATGCCTCCGGGCAGCACGAGTTTTTCCGCCGCATCCAACACATGAGAGGAATTTTGCCTTGGCAGATCTTTGCCGATGGCTGCGATCTTTCCGTTGGCGATGGCAATGTCTGCCAGATACGTATCGGTTGCGGTCACGACGAAACCATTTCGAATGATCGTGTCGAAACTCATCAAGGCCTCCACTGGCGGAATGAGAACGAAATTATGCTACACTGCGGCACTTTAGTTCTTCACAATCCTCCTCCGGACTGTGCATTGAAAGGGATCCGCCATGCATTTCGGCATCACGCTCAAGCCTGACATCTCGATCGAACGCATTGTGGGACTGACGCGGAGAGCGGAGAAGGCCGGATTCGAGTACGGCTGGATCTTCGACTCTCACGTCCTCTGGTTGGAGCCCTATCCGCTACTGACACTGATGGCCACCAACACACAGCGTATGCGCCTCGGCACCTGCGTCACCAATCCCGCGACGCGTGACCTTACCGTGACTGCAAGTCTGTTCGCCACGCTCAACCTGATTTCCGGTGGACGCATGGAACTCGGCATCGGCCGCGGCGATAGCTCCCGCCGTGTCATGGGCAAGAAGCCGGTGAGCTGGTCGCAATTGGAAGCCGCGGTCTGCGAGTTTCGTGATCTGACATCGGGGAAAGAAGTTCAGCATGACGGACAGCCGACCCGACTCACTTGGGCCAAAGTCCCTCCACGAGTCTGGATCGCCGGTTACGGGCCCAAGGTGTTGCACATGGCAGGCCGGGTTGCCGATGGCATCATTCTCCAATTTGCCGATCCGGCGCTGATCGACTGGTGCATGGGCTTTGTGCGAGAAGGCGCTCGCGCCGCAGGACGCGATGCGTCTCGAATCGAAGTGATGGCGGCGGCTCCCGTGTGGGTTTCACACGACCTGAATGTGGGACGCGAACGCGTGCGCTGGTTTCCCGCTCTGGTTTCCAATCACGTGATGGACTTGATCCGGCAGTATAAGCCTGAAGATCTCCCAGCGGCACTAACCTCGTATGTGCAGGATCGCGGCCACTACGACTATCAGCACCATTGCGAAGTGGAAAGTGACAACGCTAACTTCGTTTCAGACGAGGTCGTCGACCGGTTTTGCCTGGTTGGACCCGCCAAAGCACATCAGGAAAAGTTGCGTGCGCTGGCCAAAGTAGGAGTCACGCAATTCAATATTTACCTGATGTGTGGCGATGAGGAAGAAACGCTGGACATCTACCAGAAAGATGTCTTGCCGGAGTTCCTGAAGACGAAGAAATCGTAGACGATTTCTACGCAGCTTCCTGCGGAGCAAGCACTCCCTGACGCTGAAACCGCATCATCGCGTAGTACGCAACGAAAGAAACCGCAAAACCGACAAACCAGGAATAGTCATACAGGACGCCGATCGATGGCAGTTCCAGCCCCGCGAGTGCAGTCCCTGCTCCCAACCCAAGAGCAACGAGCGCCCGCCAGTTGAATCCGCGTGAATACTCGTACAGCCCGCCTCTGAGATACAAGTCGTCGACCTGGAGCACGCGTCCGCGGATCAGGAAGTAATCACAAATCATGATTCCCGCCACCGGCCCGAGAAAAGCCGCGTAGCCGCCGAGCCACCCCAGGATGAAGGTTTTGTAGTTGGCCAGCAGTTTCCACGGCATCATCGCGATTCCCATGAAACAGGTGATGACGCCTCCCGCTCGAAAGCTGATTCGCCGCGGCCACAGGTTGGAAAAGTCATTGGCCGGCGAGACCACATTTGCTCCGATGTTGACGTTGAGCGTGGCCAGGAGAATGGCGAGAAGTGATATCACCACCGCAATCGGGGAGTGAAAGCGGCTCAGCAGTTGAACCGGATCCCAAATCGCCGTGCCATAGACGATCACCGTCGCCGAGGTCACCACGATTCCTATAAAAGCGTAGAGCGTCATCGTTGTAGGCAGGGCCATGGCCTGACCAATCACCTGCTCACGTTGGTTGCGGGCAAAGCGCGTAAAGTCTGGAATGTTCAAGGAGACGGTCGCCCAAAATCCCACGGTACCGTTCAAAGCAGGAATCAAAAACTTCAGGAACTCGGGAAAGCTCGTGAAGCGCGAAGGGGCCGAGAGCATTGGGCCGAAACCGCCGGCGGCGTGATAGGCCCAGCCCAGAAGAAGCAATCCCACTCCGAGCAGGATGGGAGCGCTGATGCCCTGCAGGATACGGATGTACTCGATTCCCCTCAGAACCACGGCGAGATTGATCAGCCAGAAAACAAAGAAGCACACAGCAGCGCCGTGCGGAAAGTTTTTCCATCCCGGAACCAGCGTCGCCAGCAAAGTGCTGATCGCCTCGCCGCCGATCCATGCCTGTATGCCGAACCATCCGCAGGCAACCAGCGCCCGCAAAACCGCCGCGACATTCGCACCTAACACGCCGAACGACGCCCGAGCCAGAACTGGAAACGGAACTCCGTACTTCGCGCCCGGATGCGAATTCAACAGCATCGGCGCCAGAACGATTGTGTTTCCAAGAAAGATCGTCGCGATTGCCTGCTTCCAGTTCATGCCGCCCTGAACCAGGCTTGCAGCCAGCATGTAGGTGAGGATGTTCACCGACATCGAGATCCAGAGCGCAGCAAAGTTGTAAGTTCCCCAATGACGCTGTTCGGCGCTCGTCGGCGCGAGGTCGCGATTGTACAGCGGGCTGGATTCGATTCGAGATCGGAGTTCCGGTGTCGTCATCTTTTCGTAGTGCTACTGCTTATCAAGCATGGTTGCCTGCGCGCTTCGTCAATCCGCACCTGCCGCCGTAACGCTTTGCGCTGTGAGCGCTCCGTACGTCTCAGGACGGCGGTCGCGGAAGAACTGCCAGACCTTTCGCACTTCAGAGATCATGTCGAGATCTAAGTCCGCAACGACGACTTCATCTTTATTGCGGCTGGCCTGAGCAATGATCTTGCCCCGCGGATTACAGAAATAACTCTTGCCATAGAATTCGCCAATGCTCCACGGCTTTTCCGTTCCCACGCGGTTGATCGCGCCGACAAAATATCCGTTGGCAACGGCGTGAGCCGGTTGTTCCAGTTCCCACAAGTATTCCGACAATCCCGCCACTGTCGCCGATGGATTGAACACGATCTCGGCTCCATTCAGCCCCAGGATTCGCGCACCTTCCGGGAAATGGCGGTCATAGCAGATGTACACGCCGACCCGCGCGTGCTTGGTCTCGAACACTGGATAGCCCAGGTCCCCGGGAGTGAAGTAGAACTTCTCCCAGAATCCAGGATGGCAGTGCGGGATGTGGTGTTTGCGGTACTTCCCCAGATAACGACCGTCAGCATCGATGACCGCGGCCGTGTTGAAATACACGCCCGGCATGTGTTCTTCATACACAGGAACAACGATCACCATTTCATGTTTGGCGGCGACCTTTTGCATGAGTTGAACCGTCGGCCC
This sequence comes from uncultured Acidobacteriota bacterium, assembly GCA_963836945.1. Classification (GTDB taxonomy): domain Bacteria; phylum Acidobacteriota; class Terriglobia; order Terriglobales; family Acidobacteriaceae; genus Sulfotelmatobacter. The sequence goes on along the minus strand of CAWILL010000003.1, from coordinate 612,053 downwards.
ATCCGGCACGCGCTCTGTCAGTTCGTACCAGCGTGCGTTTTGCTCGGCACAAAAATACGGGCCATAGAAAAGTTCCTGCAGACACAGGATTTTCGCTTTCTTGCGCGCCGCTTGCTCGATCAGTTTCAGGTGCTTGTCGATCATCGCCTTCCTGATCTGCTGGAGCGGGCGACCGGTGCTGAGTGCATTGCTGGCTTGAATGAGAGCGCAGCGGACAATCCGAGGCATGGGTCCCTCCAACTCAACGGTCGAGGAACGAAACTATAGCAGAAGCTGCGTGCCGTAGGTTTATAGGGTGGCTCAGGTGCGGGACTGAAAACGCAGGGTTGTTCGGCCCCGTTGCGAACGCATCGGCACCGTGGTTTCAGCGATCCCCGACCCGTACGGACGTAACTTGAAGTCCTCTCTCCGGTCTTTACCCTAACTATGAGGAGTCTCGAGACTATGGCGACTTCATGCTTGCGATCTGCCTTTCTTATTGCCCTTCTGTCAAGCCAAGTTCTGGGGCAGCAATCGCCGTCGCTGGGCGACCTCGCCCGGCAGACGCGTGCTGAGAAACAGCAGGCACATCCAGCCGTCACCCAATCGAATCCACAGTTCCTTGAACTGGGACCGGCCACAGGACCCGACGCCCTCGCCATTCGCAACCAGAGCGAAGCGGACCAATACCTCAAGAACGTTCGCGAGTTGCTGCACCAGGAACAATTCGACGAGTTGGATCGAATCGCGGGCACCGACCGTACCTCAAAAGCACGATTCGGCGGCGGTGGCTGGAAGCTCAACACGCTGTATACAGGATTGGCAAGTCCGTTGCAGGAGTCCGCTTCCGAGGCCGACTGGGACGCGCACCTGTCGCGGCTCAGGATATGGATGGCGAAGAAGCCCGAATCCATCACCGCTCGCATTGCCCTTGCCGCCTCCTACACCAGTTACGCCTGGAAAGCCAGGGGCACAGATTTGGCGGACAAGGTCTCCGATGGATCATGGGAAGTGTTTCAAGCCCGCCTGGAGCAGGCCCGGACCACCCTCGACCATGCCGCCCGCCTCAAAGAAAAATGTCCGCACTGGTACAAAGTCATGCAGACCGTGGCGCTTGGCCAGGGATGGGACCGTGACCAGGCTGACGAACTCTTCAAGAAGGCCATCGCGTTCGAACCCACCTATTCCTACTACTACCGCGCGTATGCCTACTATCTGTTGCCGAAGTGGTACGGAGAAGATGGCGAAACCGAGCGCTTTGCCAACGCGATTTCCAAAAAAGTCGGAGGCCAGGAAGGCAGCATCATCTATTTCGATATCGCAGTCGAATTGATCTGCGGCTGCCGCAACGAGGTAGGGTTGGACACCATGTCGTGGCCCAGAATTCAGGAAGGCTACGTCGCTACAGAAAAGCAGTACGGCCCGTCCACTCTCAAGCTGAACCAGATGGCGTACATCGCCGTTCAGATGGGAGATGCCGAAGTGGCACAAAAAGCGTTTCAGCGTATCGGGGATGACTGGTCGCGCACCATCTGGAAAACCGAGGCCCACTTTATGCAGTCGAAGTCATGGGCGGGAGCGGCAGCCAAGTCGTCCGGAGCCAGCAACACCGCCGCTCACCCAAGCGAAGCATCTGCGAAAAGCCAGTAGGGCCCTTTCCTTGCTTTCGCCGTTGGCTCGTCATTTCTCGTCTCTTGCCCTGGTCACGAAAATGAATAAGATGTTCGCCCTTGGAGGAGGCGAGCACTTCATACTCTCCCGGTCATTCCAATCCAACGAAGTTGTCATTCCGAAGGCGTAGCCGAGGAATCTGCTTGTCCTCGCCCTCGCCACAATTTTCGCGCGCACGCTCGCTTTGATCGCGGGACGGACGAGGGCGTCCGTCCCTACACAATCATTTCTGCCTTCCTTCCAGCGCTTCCCTGTCCCACTTTCCCGTCGTTGCTCCCACTTCATAGGTACTCTGCAAAAAATCTAGCAGCGCCGTGCTGGCTGAGGGAGCGCTCTTCACCTGGTCGTACATCATCAGAAATTCGCCCATGCCCGAGTGATAGAACGCGGCGGCGGGTCGAACTTTTTGTTCTGGGAATCCGGGGGCGGCGGGCGCTGCGTAGCAATAGAACGCAGCTTCCTGGACTTCGCCGCCGCCCGGCCACCATCCCGCACTGATCACCTCGTGCGAATACGCTTCTTGCATGATCTTGCCGAGGACCGGGTCGGGATCGTTGCGCGGGGGCGCGCGCCGTCCAGAAAAACGCGTGACCGCCAAATCAAAGCTGCCCCAGAAAAAATGCACCGGACTGGATTTTCCGACGAAGCGCGAGCGGAAGACCTCGAAGACTTCGCCCACCGAGAGCAGAATTCGCCACAGGCGTCGAACGTATTCCGCATCGTATGCAGCGTGCACCTTGTCCTCATCGAAAGGGATGGCATCCGCCACCTCCACCGGCACCTTCCAGATCTTCACCTCGATGCCGAGCCTTCGCAGCGTGGACATCACCTCGTGATAGAAATCGGCGACCGAACGTGGAGCCAGAGCGACAGACGCGGTTTTTGGGTCCGTGGTGCGAATGATCAGCTTGCTCTCGACGAAATCGAACTCCATATCGAAATGGCGGTTTCCGTAAGGAATGATCGAAGTGCTGAGTCCGCGCGAACTGACATAGAGCGGCACGTTCCACCAGTGGTTCACTCTGGGGGTCAACTCAAGGCGAATCTTGCCGACGATCTGCGTCCACATATGCAGGGTGGCGAAAGTGTCTTTCCAGTCAGTGAGCCGAAATGCAGGCCAGCATTCCGGTAAATCCGGGGAACGAGTAGGGTGTGCCTTGGTCATCGAATGCTCCTAGAGATCGTCCAAGAAGTTTCTCACGATTTCGAGCGTAACCGCATCCACGAGGAGTTGCCTTTCCAAAGCTCACGCAGTTGTGATTCCGAAGCTAACGAAGTTGTCATTCCAGACTACGGAGTTGTCATTCCGAAGGCGTAGCCGAGGAATCTGCTTGTCCTCGCCCTCGCAACAATTTTCGCGCGCACGCTCGCTTCGCTCGCGGGACGGACGAAGGCGTCCGTCCCCTCACCTTCCTGGGCAGCCTACGACATTTGGTGGTCAGCACTTCCCTGCGGTACACTTCCCGCGATTTCCATCCCACTCCCCGGAGCCCGCCATGCGTCTCAGTTTTCGTTGGACTCTCGCTGTCTTCATGCTTGTGTGTGTCGTTCCTTCCCTGGCTCAAGACAAGAAAGAAGACCAGAGCCAGGAAAGGCCCGACCGGCTGACTCCGATCGACGTCTTCAACCTGCAGTATGCGGTCGATCCGCAGATTTCACCCGACGGAAAACGCATCGTCTACGTACGGCAGTTCAGCGACGTGATGAACGACAAGCGCCAGTCGAACCTGTGGGTGATCAGCGCTGACGGCAGCGACAATCGGGCGCTGACCAACGGGAACTACAGCGACAGTTCGCCGCGCTGGTCGCCGGATGGCACGCGCATCGCATATATCTCCGATCGTGACGGCAAGCCGCAGATCTACGTGCGCTGGATGGACAATGGGCAAACGGCGGAATTGACGAATCTGGAGAACGGCCCGTCGGAACTCGTGTGGTCACCCGACGGCAAATTGATTTCATTCTCGATGTTGGTTCCATCCGAGCCAGCGAAGATCGCGAACTTGCCAAAAGCCCCGGAAGGCGCGAAATGGGCCGACCCGCCGAAGGCATACGACCGGCTCGTCTACCGTTTCAACGGCCGCGGATATCTGAAGTCGGGGTTCATGCAGCGCTTCGTCGTGTCGGCGGACGGCGGCGCACCTCGCCAGTTGACCAGCGGCAACTTCCCGTTCGGCGGCTTTGAGAGTTCATTTGGCGGAGGCCGAGCGGCTTGGACTCCCGATGGAAAGTATCTGATCTTCTCGGCAAACCTGCACCCGGATTATGAATACGATCCGCTGAATACGGAGATCTATGAGCTGTCGCTTGCCGATGGAACCGTGAAGCCGTTGACCAGCCGCAAGGGGCCCGACAACTCTCCGGCGGTTTCCCCCGACGGAAAAACCATCGCGTATGTAGGCTTCGATGATCGCTACCAGGGTCATCAGACGACGCATCTCTATTTGATGACTCGCGACGGCAGCAATCCCCGCGTGGCCACGCCGCAACTGGATCGCGATGTAGAGGAACCGCACTGGGCGCCGGATGGCAGCGGCATTTACTTCATGTACGACGACCAGGGCGACACGAAACTCGCCATCTATTCTTTGGATGGGAAGGTCAAAGACCTTGCGGCACACGTAGGCAGCGGAGGCTCGAGCTACTCGGGCGGCGCTTCATTCACAGTAGCGAAGAATGGAGCATTCGCGGTGTCCTACGGTACTCCCTCCGACGCCGGGGATATCGCCGTGGGATCCACTTCCGATGCGAAGACACGCGTGCTCACCGCCATGAACCAGCAGCTGTTCATGCAGAAGAAGCTGGGCGCGGTGGAGGAATTCTGGTTCGAATCGTCCGTCGACAAGCGACGGGTGGAAGGGTGGATCGTGAAGCCTCCGGACTTTGATCCGGCGAAGAAGTATCCGCTGATTCTGGAAATTCATGGCGGCCCCTTCGCCAACTACGGAGACCGCTTCGACACCAACAAGCAGATCTGGGCGGCCAAAGGGTTCGTGGTGGTGTACATCAATCCGCGCGGCAGCACGAGTTACGGAGAGGAGTTCGCGAACCTGATTCACCACGCGTATCCCGGCGACGATTTTTTCGACTTGAACTCCGGTGTGGACGCGGTGATCGCGAAGGGCTACATCGACGCAGACAATTTGTTCGTCACCGGTGGCTCTGGAGGCGGCGTGCTCACTTGCTGGATGATCGATCGCACGACTCGGTTCCGCGCAGCGGCGAGTTTGTATCCCGTGATCAATTGGTACAGTTGGGCGCTGACGTCGGATCTTCCTTCTTTCGGAACCCTCTATTGGTTCTCTGGCCCGCCGTGGGAGAAGTCGGATGAGTATGTGAAGCGGTCGGTGCTCTCGTACGTCGACAAGGTTACGACGCCGACGCTACTGGCCACCGGTGAAGACGATTTCCGCACGCCGATCTCGGAGGCGGAACAGTATTATGCCGCGCTGAAGCTGCGTAGAGTGGAATCGGTGCTGGTGCGATTTCCAGGTGAACCGCACGGGCTGAGTGCGCGGCCCAGCCATCAGATTGCCAAGATCTTATACGTTTCAGACTGGTTCGATCAGCACAAGAAGAAATAGAGACAATGCTCGCTTTCGCTGCGCACGTTATTCCGCTGTGTGCTCGTACTGGAAGACCTCCGGCTTTTTGCCGTTGCGTTCCAGAACGACTTCAAGCGTGCTCTTGCCGGTGCTGCGGAATATCAGGCGTGTGGCTTTGTCGGGGCGCTCGAAGACCGCTTCGTTCGGCTTCCAACTGGCGAGAGGATAACTGTAGGCCTGCGCCTTCTCTTCCCATCCCACCAGGCCCGGATCGAAGTGGCGCAGCCGCAACACCGGTCCGGACGCGGTCTGCTCGATGGTGAGGAACTCGTACATCTGCGCCTTGCCATTCTTGATCTGGCGGAACATGCCGATCATGGTATCGCCGCCGACCTCGCTCCAGTGCTCGTCGATGATGGTGCCGTTGAGTTCACCACGATTGTGGCCGCAGATGAAGGTCAGATCCTCCAGCTTCACATCGGCTGGAGATTTCGTACTTTGGGCAAGCAGGGTCGCGTCGCAGAGCAGGATCAGTGACAGGAACATCCCTCGATGGATTCTCACAGGCCCCTCCAGTGAGCGCATTCTAGCCCAAGAAATACGTCATGCCACGTGACACCTCAGATGCTCGGAAACAGCGGCGGGCGAGGACTTCCGGGAAATAGTGTCAGACGTCACTGCGGCGCGACGAGATGGCATCGACGATGGCGGCGACAAGGCCCGAGATGGTGAACGCCCTGGCCGCGATGTCCACCGGAAGGCCTAGTTCGCGGAGCGTGGAGGACGTGACTGGGCCAATCGAGGCGGTTTGCACTCCGTTGAGCAGTGCTGATTTTCGACGCGAGCCTAGCAGTTCCACAAAGTTCTTCACGGTCGACGAACTGGTGAAGGTCACGACATTGGGTCGCTTGCTCGGATTTGTCAGCGCGGCTTGCAGGCGGCGGCGGGAAGACTGTGGAACGACCGTTTCATAGGCTTCAACGACATCGACGTGAGCTCCGGCCTTGCGCAGTTCGCGCGGGATGACATCGCGCGCGACTTTGGCGCGGACCAGCAGGACGCGCTTCCCTTTTACTTTCCCTTTCAGACTGCGGACCACGGATTCGGCGACGTATTCCTTGGGCATGACGTCGACTTGGATGCCGCGCTGCTCCATGGCTTTCTTTGTCGCAGGACCGATCGCAGATACGCCCAATCCAGGGACTAAAACCCTTAAACTCCTCCCGCTCAAACGTGGCCCTGAAGGGCCGCTCTTCCACGGTAGGTCTGAAGTCGTTGATCGCCGCATTGCCTTCTCAATCCGCGCCCACATCGCTTCTACACCGTTGACACTGGTGAGGATCAACCAGTCGTAGGTACTGAGATTCTTCAGAGCTGAATCGAGGGGACGAAACGAGCGCGGCTTTCGGATTTCAATGAAGGGGATCTCGAGTATCTCTGCGCCGCGTTTGCGGAGTTCGGCGGAGAGCGCTCCGGCTTGATGGCGGGCTCGCCCTACGAGTACGCGCACACCTTTTAGTGGCCGGTTCGTTGATTTCCTTCGTTTCTTGCTCATGGTTAGCGTTCGCGGGCAGGAGTGCCCGCGCCACACACACTTCATTCGTCCTTCTTCAGGCCCAGTCCATGTTCGCACATCAGGCGGGCGGTGCCGGAGACTGCCGTGTCGGATGCGCCGCTCAGGGAATCAATGATGTGTTGTTGCTCGTTTCGGGTGCGGTTCTGGCTGAGCTTGAACTTCGCTTCGAGCTTGGTGACGGCAACTTCGAAACCGACGATGTGACTGAGCATGCGCTGGCGATAGGTCTCGTTGAGCGTGTCCCACTGTTGTTCGTAGGTAGCGTCGAACGTGGGAATCAGATCGTGGAGCATGTTCAGCAATTGCTCTGGTTCGGCGTAGGTTGTCGCGTTGCCGTAGATGTGTACCGCGCCGTAATTCCACGTCGGCACGACTTCGCGGGTGTCGTAATTTGAGGGTGAGATGTAGGCGTGCGGGCCATGAAAGATCATCAGGCACGTCGGATCATTTTGCAGATATCGCCAGTGTGGATTGGCTTTGGCGACGTGGCCGCGGATCGTCAATTGATCGGCCGATTCTCGGATGACCACGGGAACGTGGGTGGCGAACGGTCCTCCGTCGGTATTCGAAATGAGGATGACGAATGGGTTAGCGCGCATGAACGCCAGCGTGGTAACGCGATCTTCATTGCGGAAGTGTTCGGGGATGTACATGCTTCCTCTGAGCTCATCTCTGCAGAGCCTTCACCACCGGGGCCACAGAGGTTCACAGGGATCGTCTGTGTTCCTCTGTGCCCTCTGTGGTGAAGAAGTTCTGATGCTCGGACGACCTACTCCACTTCCTTCTTACGGACGTAGAGCAATTTTTCCACTTCGGCGATCACAGTTCCCTGCTCGTCCCTCACTTCTACTTTGAAGATCGGTTCGTATTTCGGCAAGCATTTCACTTTCTCACGAATGTCATCGAGCTGCGCATCAGTGAGGCGGAATTCGGCGCGGACCTTGCCCTTTCCCGGCTTGCGATAGCGAATGCTCGCAGCCTTGTCCCAGACGATGTAGTCGCGCCCGAAATTTGCCATCAGCATGAGCATATAGAAAGCGTCGGTCATGGCAAAGAGCGATCCGCCGAAATGGGTGCCGACGTAGTTGGCGTTCCACCAGCGAAGCTTCATCTCGACGTCGACGGCTTTCATGTCGGGAGCAATGTACTTCACGCGGATGCCGGCACCGAGGAAGGGCGGCCAAAGGTTGATCCAGCTACGCAAGGCATGCGCCTCGGAGCCGCCGAGAATTTTGAGAAGGACGTTGCGAGTCATGCCCTGCGAGTCATGCCCTTCGTGAACCTTCGTGCCCTTCGTGGTTCATGCCTTTCGCAGTTTTAGATGAGATCACGGCTGCGGAGGAACCGCTAACCCGCGGCCGTAGACGGCATCGAGAATGGCATCGCCACCTCGCTCCAGAAGGGACGCCCCGGCTTCGTTGCCGAGCTTTTCTGGATCGTCTCCGTCGCGGGAGTCGCGCAGGAGCTTGGAACCGTCGGGGTCAGCAACAATCGACTCCAGGTGTAGCCTGCCGTTCTTCACTTCAGCGAAGGCGCCGATCGGAACCTGGCAGCCTCCGCCTAGGCTGTTGAGCAGGGCCCGTTCGCAAGTGGTGGCGGCGCGGGCGCTGGGGTCATTGAGGAAGCTTAATAGCTTGCCGGTCTTGGCGTCGCCTTCGCGGATTTCGATGCCCAGCGCTCCCTGTCCGGCGGCGGGACACATGATTTCGGCGGGGATGATCTGCTTGATCAGTTCCGTTTTGCCGAGACGTTTCAAGCCAGCCGCGGCGAGGATAACGGCGTCGTAATCTCCTTGCTCGAGTTTGCGCAGCCGGGTGTCCACGTTGCCGCGCAGGGGATGAATGTCGAGGTCGGGGCGGATGGCTTTGAGTTGCGCCTGGCGGCGAAGGCTCGACGTGCCTACCCGAGCGCCTTTTGGAAGTTCCTGAAAACTTGCATAGTGGCGCGAGCAGAAGGCATCGCGCGGGTCTTGTCTTTCAGTAATTGCGGCGATCTCAAATCCCTTAGGTAGTTCAGTAGGGAGATCTTTTAGCGAATGCACGGCGAGATCGACGCGTCCGGCGGCAAGGGCCTCTTCGATCTCCTTCGTAAACATGCCCTTCGTGCCGACCTTGGCCAGGGCAACGTCGGTGATTTTGTCACCCGTGGTGTGGATGATTTCGATTTCAACTTCATGTCCGCGTGCGCGCAGGAATGCGGAGATGTGGTTGGCTTGCCAAAGAGCGAGTTGCGAGCCGCGAGAGCCGATGCGGAGTTTGGTGGGATTGCCGGTCGAGTTCATTGTTTTATCGCAGAGGGTGCGAGCGTGACGTCCCTACGGGACTCATCCCTTCTCGTAGAGCGTACCCGGCACTTCCGTGCCGGGCTTTCACTTGCCGCCGCTTCGCGGCTAGAGATGGGTAGGTACCGGGTCTCATGATTATCGAAGAAGCCGATTGCGACACGGAAATTGGTCGCACCACCGAGGCTTCTGCCTAACTGATAGGGATCCTTCGACTTCGTCTGGCGAATCGCTTCGCTCTTCGCCAGACTCCGCTCAGGATGACAAATGGCTAGGGTTGTATTCCGGTCGATAAAATTGCACGGCACCGGCGTCACTGCCGCGTCCCCACTTCAGCTTTCTTTGTCGGCTCGTCTTTCGTGGACGCCTGCTCCAGTTGCGCCTCTTTCCCCTTTACCTGGAGATTAAACAGCCGCCGCACCACGTCCACCACCGTCGTTGCCTCGGATTCCTTCGCAGCCGTCTTCAGCGTGGTGATCGGCGTGTGCATCACTTTATTGATGATGCCACGCGTTAAGGCTTCGACGGCCATTTCCTGCTCGGGGGTCAGTTGCCCCATTCTTCCGCGGACGCGATCAATTTCCGCCTGCCGGATCGTCTCCAGATGATCCTGCAGGCTCACGATCGTCGGCACGACGTCGAGCGTGCTCTGTCGAGCTTCGAACTTCTCCACCTCGCCGGCGATGATGGCTTCAGCGCGCTCGGCTTCCTTGCGGCGATCGGCGACGTGGCTCGACACGGCCTGCTGCAGGTCGTCGATGTCATAGGCGAAAATACCGTCGAGTTTGCCCATCTCCGGCGAGACGTCGCGCGGGACGGCAATGTCGATAAAGAACATCGGACGATTCTTGCGGCGGGCGAGGAACTGTTCGCCATGCTCGCGCCGGAAGATGGCGTGAGGCGCGCCCGTTGAGGTGATGACGATGTCAGCACGATCGCAGGTGGTGTAAAGGTCTTCGAACTTGATGGCCTGTCCGTCGAACTTCTGCGCGAGGCCGATGGCCCGGTCGTAGGTACGGTTGGCGACGAAGATTGAGGCACAGCCGTGGGCCATCAGGTGGCGGGCCGCGAGCTCGCTCATCTTGCCCGCACCGATGATGAAGACCTTCTTACCCTGCAGTGATCCGAAAATCTTTTTCGCCAACTCCACCGCAACCGAAGCGATTGAAACTGACGAGGTTCCGACCGCCGTCTCGCTGCGCACGCGCTTGGCGACGGCGAAGGCGCGGCTAAAGAGCTGGTCGAGCTGTCCGCGGACAGCGCCCACGGCGCGCGCGGTCGCATAGGCTTCTTTCACCTGGCCGAGAATTTGCGCCTCGCCCACCACCATCGAGTCCAGACTCGAAGCTACGCGGAAGATATGCCGCACCGCATCTTTCTCGCGGAATTCGTAGAGGTGGGCATCGAGCGCACTGGCATCGAGGTGGAAGTGGTCGTGCAAAAATCCGCGCAGATCGGCGTGACCATTCACCGTGTGCGTGACGATCTCAACACGATTGCAGGTCGATATCACCATACCCTCTTCGATTCCGGGATAGGCGGTCAGCTCGCGGCAGGTATCGGGCAGGCGCGATTCGGGGATTGCCAGCCGCTCGCGGACTTCGAGCGGCGCGCTCTTATGATTCAAACCGATGAGCTGGTATCTCATGAGGTCCCGAACCTGTGCATTGCCGAGAAATAGTTCGCCGCCCAGGCGGCCAGCGCGGCCACGAAGGCGAACGTTGCCAGGAACGCGGCGCGGCGCCCGCGCCATCCCGAGTTCCAGCGGGTGAAGACCATCACCATGTACACGGCCCACATCAGCACCGACAGCAGAATCTTGGGATCGAGAAAATCTACGCGCCCGATGGTCGGCGCGGTGATTGCGACGACCGAGCCCGTGATCAGGCCCAGCGTCATGAACGGGAAGCCCAGCAGCAAGGAGCGATAGCCGATCTGGTCGATCACTTCGAGCGCCGGGAGGAACGCGATCAGGCTCGTCGACTTCTTAGCCTTGAGGCGGCGCTCCTGCAGCAGGTAAAGCAGACTCGCCCCGAAGCTCACCAGCAGCGCCGCGTAGCCGGTGAAGATCAGCATGATGTGGGCAATGAGCCATCCTTTATGCGAGACGAATTGCGTGAGTAGGACCGGCTGCTCGTCCAGCGCCGCGACAAACGTAAGGAAGAACACCACAGGAAATACAACGACTCCGGGCGAAGTGGTTTTATAAATGGCGTAGATGACCAGGAAAAAACTCATCGACAAGAAGGCCAGAAGCGATTCGCTGTTATGAACTGAGGCCCATACGATCCGCCCTGAGAGGAAGAGTTCGGCCAAGGAAACGAAATGGAAGACCATGCCGATAGTGGCGGCGTGGAGGGCGATGCGGCTGAATAGATCGCTGGTGCGCGTCAGCGCCACGAAGGCGTAGACCAAGCCCACGAAATAGCACCCCAGCGCAAAGCGCAGCCAAAGCAGTGACATGCAGTTCTCAGTTCTCAGTTCCAGTCCCAGTTCTCATTAACCCCTGGCTGGACCACCTGGGAACGGGAAGCTCAAGAAAAATCGGCGTTTCTTGAGTTTACCCCAAATCCTGCGGGGTTCTGTACTCCCCTGGTACAACCCTGCCATTGTCCGACCGGATGGGTCTAAGGCCAACACAGATGGTCACTTAGATATGTGATTAGGATCACAGACTGGAACCGGGGGGCCAGAGACTTCTGGGTTCGCCGTTCATCTGGCCCCACTTCGGAATTCCACTACCAACGCAAAAGCATTCACCACGAGGGACACGAAGGTACACGAAGGAAATCTGAGGGGTTCCTTTGTGTACCTTCGTGCCCTTCGTGGTTAGTGCAGTCTCTTGGAGTCGGCTGCTATTTCGACTTTGGCAGTGCGTGAGGGTTGGGCATGCCCTGCGGGATCGCAGTGTGTCCGGCGCCCATCGAGCCCATGTCGCCGGGGGCAAAGCAAGTCACGCGTCCGCTGGAAGCCAGACGGAGTTCCGAGGGGCAGGCGCCGCTGCTGACCCCTCCGCCTTCCGAGCGCGCAGTGAGCAGTTTGCCTTCCGCGTTGCCCGCGACACCGACAACCATCCCCGGCATGTCGTAGGAGATATAGAAGGGATGCTTCGCCTTGCTTGCCTGCAGGGCACAATCCGCTGCTCCCTTCGATTGTGCTTCCGGGGCGTGGACATCCAGCCGTCCGCAATTCGTGGCGGAGTTTCCGCCGTATTCCTGCAACTTGACTTGCACGGCGTCGGGTGCCTTGGAAGGAGCGGCACTCGGGGACGACGAGGTCTGCGGGGCGTTCGACTTGCTGCAAGCTGCCAATACAAGGAGCAGGGTAATAAGAACGAGGTTTTTCATAGAAATGGAATTGTAAATCCTCGCGCAATGCAGGGAAGGTTGCGGAAGTGCCATTCTTGTAAACCGACCAGCCAGAGCCCGTGTGGGGACAGCCGCCTCGGCTGTCCCGCGAAGGCGAAGCCGAGCGCCCTCTTTCATCTTGATGGGATCCTGCCCCTCGGCTGTAGTCCCTCTACTCCTCAATTCTTCCCGGTCAGTTTTCGGATCAGGTCGGCTTCCGCCTGGCGGTACGGAGTGCCGTCGGGGTGAAGGACCTCGTGGAACCAGACCGGTGGCTGCTGCTTCACGTAGGGATGACCCCAAGACTCCCACGGATAGTATGTCTGCGTCTTTCCGGCAACGAATCCCCAGTTGATGGCGCCGACTTTCTCTTCCTTCGCGACGGGCAAGATGGTGTCGAACGTGCTACCCACCGAACGCGCCATGAATTCGGTGCAGATGATGGGGCGATGGAATTGTCTGAGCCATGCGATCTCGGCTTTGAAGGACTCGGGCCAGTTGTAGTTGTGGAACGTAATGATGTCGGACTCGCGGAGTTGGACACGATCGATCTCGTGCTGTGCATTTTCGTCTTTGGAGATATCAACGTCCCACACGCCACTGGTGAGTGGCTGGGAAGGATTGACCTGGCGGGCCCAGGTGAAAACCTGCGGCAGCAGCACCGCCACGCGGGCTCTCTTCTCCGCTGGCTTCAGTTCGGTCCTAGAGTAGTCGCCGCCGCCCGAGTTGTCAGGCTCGTTCCATACGTCCCAGCCCAGGATGCGCTCGTCTTTGGCGAAAGCGCCGACCATGCCCTGCACATAGGCTTTGAGGCGCGGAACCTCGGCGGGATCGGCGAGTGCCTTGGCGCCCGGGCTCTGTACCCATCCAGAGTTGTGCACGCCCGGAACGGGATCGTGCTGCTTGCCCAGGCGTGGTGCAGGATCCCAGCAGGAATCGAAGAGCACAAGCAGTGGCCGGATGTGATGGCGCGAAGCGATGGCTAGAAACTGATCGAGGCGCTTCTGGAATCCGGCGGCGTCCTGCTGCCAGAGCAGGTCATGGAGGAAGACGCGCATGGTGTTCATGCCGAGAGATTCGGCCCAGCCGAGTTCTTTATCGATCTGCGTCGCATCGAAGGTGTCCTGCTGCCACATCTCCAGCTCGTTAATCGCGGACTTGGGAACGTAGTTGCTACCGACCAGCCAAGGCTGCTGAGCATACCAGTCATTGGCTTTTTGCTCGGACCAGCGGGACGTTTGGGACCAGCCGATGCAAGAGAAGAGCAGAAACGTGACGATGACGGAAGATTTAGAATTTTTCACGGGGAGCTCCGCCAGAAGTTATACCAAAATTGAGGACCATGAATCGCGCCTTCCAGGCGCCGGGATTGCCAAGCGCCAGAGGCGCTTCCGAGAATAGCTCGCCAGTTTACTGGTGGGTGGCAGAGCGCCAATTCTTCGCCACCTCGTCCCGAAACAAGAATCCCGACTTTGTCCTGGAGGGACCTCTGATAATAGCCCGGCGTTTTAACGCCGGGTAGCGGCGAATATGGGATTGCGTCGCGGAGCGACGCCTGAAACCGCGTACACGATTTCAGTCGTGCCTACCGTACGAAAATCTAATCCGGAAGGTACGACATCTCACTCCAGTCCTAAGCTCGACAACGCTTCCTCGAGCACCGCACTGTCGATGCGCAAGCGGCGTCCGTCCGCCTTTACATCTTCCAATTCATCGAAAGCGCGAAACAGACGCAGTTTGACGGCGGCGTATTGCTCGGCGTCGTTCAAGGCGCGGCCATGATTCTGGCTCCACTCCGCCAATGGTCCCTGCGGCAAAAAGACGCTGACGGAATAAGTAAGCTTGCGGTCGGAGGTCACGTCGAAAATAAACTCCGAGGCGGGAGCTTCGGGATCATCAGGCAAGGCCGCGCGCTTTCCCACGAAGTAATACTGGTAGACGTATCCCTGCGCGCCGGTATAGGTCTTCAGTCGCCGAACCGTCATCCCGACATTATGGAACTTCGGCGGCTTCCCTGTCGCGGACTGAAAATCATTCACCACGAAAGACACGAAGGTTCACGAAGGAAATCTCAGGTGTTCCTTCGTGAACCTTAGTGTCCATCGTGGTTGAAGATTTTGCTCCGTACGATTCTCTCCGAGACAAATCCCGCAAAGAAGAATATCGTGTGAGGCGCACGTCCATTTCCACGCGGGAGAAATGTACTTATGCTGAATCGAAGAACCTTTCTGAAAGCCGCAGGCACGGCCACCGCCGCGACCGCCCTCGGAGTCAAGACGCACGCCTTGAAAGTACTGCCGCTGGAAGCCTCCGCGCCGTTCGCCGCCAACGATCACATCCAGCTCGCCCTGATCGGAGCAGGCATTCAGGGCCAGGGAGACACCAGGACCGCCGTTCAAGTCCCCGGCGTGAAGCTGGTTGCCGTAGCCGACTGTTACAACGGCCGTCTCGAACACAGCAAGGAGCTCTGGGGCAACGACATTTTCACCACGCGCGACTACAAGGAAATCCTGGCGCGCAAAGATGTGGACGCGGTGATCATCGGCACGCCCGATCACTGGCACAAGCAGATTGCCGTCGATGCCATGATAGCCGGCAAGGACGTCTACTGTGAGAAGCCGATGATCCACGCCCATTCCGAAGGGCCCGAGATGATCGAGACGGCGCACTCGACCAACCGCATCCTGCAGATCGGAAGCCAGCGAGTGAGCTCCATCATTTATGCCAAGACCAAAGAGCTTCTGGGTTCCGGCGCGATTGGCCAGCTCAACATGGTGAGCGCACACTGGGACCGCAACTCATCCATGGGCGCGTGGAACTACACGGTCCCTATCGATGCCTCGCCCGAAACCTGCGATTGGGACCGCTTCCTCGGCACCGCGCCAAGAGTTCCCTTCAACTCCGAGCATTTTTTCCAGTGGCGAAAATGGAAAGCCTACGGCACCGGAGTCGCGGGCGATCTCTTCGTTCACCTGTTCAGCGGAACGCATTTCATCACCGGCAGCAACGGCCCCACACGCGCCATGGCCACCGGCGGGCTGCGCTTCTGGAAAGACGGCCGCGACGCCAACGACGTGCTGCTCGGACTGTTTGACTATCCGCAAGGATTCAATCTCAGCCTGCGCGTCAACTTTGTCGACGGAGGCGAGGAGAGCGAGGGCCTGGTCTTCACCGGCTCAGAAGGAACGCTTGAAATTGCCTCTAACTCGGTCAGCGTGAGCCGCACTCCTCGCGAAAAAGAGCCCGGCCTGATGATCGGGACCTACAGCGAGGCGATGCAGAAACGGATTCGCGACGCTTATCACGAGCGGTATCCGGCATCGCATCCTTCCGGGCCGCCCGCCGTTGCAACCGAGAAGTACGTCGCTCCCGAGGGATACCGTGACAGCTTCGACCACTTCACCAATTTCTTCAGCGCAGTTCGCTCACGCAAGCCCGTCGTCGAAGATGCTGTATTTGGGTATCGCGCTGCCGGAGCGGCATTGCTCAGCAATCTGAGTATCGAGCACGGGATGGTGGTGAAGTGGGACCCGGAGGCAATGAAGCTCGGGTGAGAGCTCCGTTGCTCTGTCTCACTTGCGAAAAGTTATTACCGCGGAGTCCGCGATCTCATGCTTTCGCGCTGTCGTGCTTTCGCGCTGTCATGCTTTCGCAATGTCATCCTGAGGAGGGCGCCGGCCGTCCGAGGGACCGTACGAAGCGCGTAAGGCGGCAGTGTGGTGGCCAAGATCCGCACCCTGCATCCGCCTTGGGCATCCCCATCCACCACATCAACGTTCGCGGCCGTCCCAACGATCTCCTGCAAGCATACTCCCCTCTAGAAGCTGCTGAGACAATTTGCCGAACCACGTCTTTCAAGCTGCAGAAAACCTGCGAGGAGATCATGGTCGCGCGTGCCCTGTTAGGTGTTCCCGTGCGGCAGTATATCGTGATGTATCCGAGCGGCTCGTTTTGTGTGGGGCGAGGTAGATCCTAACTACGACCGGTTTAGGTGAGGCCAGCCCCGAAACAGGGTAACCAATTTCATTCCCTCACGTCTGTAGCAATGGCTTACTCTATATCGCCATGCCACACTCCGCGCTGCTGCTCATACTGCTCGCCGCCGTCTGCGGCTTTTCGCAAGAGCCCATCCGTGTCAAAGTCGACCTGGTCAACGTGTCGTTTTCGGTGCGGGATTCCCGCGGAGCGCTGGTCGATAACCTGACCAAGGACGATTTCGAGGTTCTTGAAGACGCGGTTCCTCAGAAGATTGCGTTCTTTTCCCGCAGCTCCGACGTACCGCTCACTCTCGGATTAATTGTCGACGCTAGCGGCAGCCAGGAGCACTACTCCAAGCAGCATAAGCATGACCTGGAGGTTTTCTTGCAAGATGTCCTCGGACCCAAAGACCGCGCCTTCATGTTGTGCTTCGGCAACCATCTGCGCCTGGTAAGCGATTTCACCCAGTCAAGCGCCGGGATTCTCGATGGACTCAGTCGCTTCGAACACGATGACAAACATTTCCCCGAACTGGGTCCGAGAGAATCGCGCGACATGGGCACGGCGTTCTACGATTCCATTTTCTACTCGGTCGCAGAAAAACTCGCCAAAGAGAAAGGACGGCGGGCCCTACTGATCTTCAGCGACGGCGAAGACAACTCCAGCTCTCACGACATGATGACGACGATTGAAGCTGCGCAGAGCTCCAACGTCCTGTTATTTCCCATCCGCTATACACAGAAAGAACACGGCAACCTCACCGCCCGGAATAAATACGGCATCCGAGTCATGGATCGCCTCGCAAAAGAAACCGGCGGAGCAACCTTCGACGCGGAAGTCGTCGATCCGCACACGTACTTTCGTCAAATCGGCGACGAGTTGCGCAGCTCCTACGAACTGGCTTACTACCCGACCAATCCCATCAAAGACGACTCTTTCCGCAAGATCATCATCCGCCCCAAGCAGGACGGACTCAAGGTGCGCACGAAGACGGGATACTTTTCGCGGTAGAGCGCACCGTTGCTCCCGTCGGGGGCGCTGGTACACCGCGAAGACCCTTAACCACGAAGGACACTAAGGTTCACGAAGGAAATCCCGACGGGTTCCTTCGTGTTCCTTCGTGTTCCTTCGTGTCCTTTGTGGTCATGGCCTTTTGGCGCTGTACTTCACCACGACATCGACCTTGCTACAGATCCGGGCGAAATCCACAGTAGATCTTTCACGCGTTCTTCCAAGACTAAAATTCATTGACTCAGACTGTGCTCTTGTTCACAGCGCGATGTGACGTCCGCCCTTGCGTTCACAGGCGCGCTCGCGCAATCATCATCGAGGCCGTAAGAGTAGGCGAAACGCAAAAGGTCCCGTTTCGGAACTCCATTCTTCCCAGGGCGGCACTAAGTTTCTTTGAAACCAAGATTTTGCCCCTAAGTGATTGCGCCTCAAAAATTAATTTGCTAATTCCCACTAAACTGATGATTCCAGTAGACCAGGGGGAAGGGGTAACCCCAGGCACGGGGCTTCCGTCCCATTTCGGGAACTTTGACCAAAAACAATTTCGAAGGTTCCGCGGTGCCCCGAGCCAGCAAACTCCGTCGTCCCCGCAACACGTTGCTCTTTCCAACCGACTCCTCCATAACTTTCACTTAATCAAGTTCACACTTTTGCCGATAGCTCTTCTCAGAACGGCACAATGATGCCGCCGCGCGAGATCGCGCCGCAGCCAGCGACGCGTCGCTGTCCCGTCTCGGAGCCGATGAATTCACGATTCTGCTGGAAACCGTGGGCGATGCGAGCGACGCACTGCGCATTGCCCGCCGGCTGCAGGAGGCGGTCGCTGCACCCTTCCCGATCGAATCGCGCGAAGTCCGCGCGTCGTTCAGCGTGGGCATTGCGCTTACCACGGCCGCGCACACCTGCCCGGAGGATGTATTGAAAGACGCCGATGTGGCCATGCGTCGGGCGAAGGCGATGGGTGGCACGCGCTGCGAGGTATTCGACGAGGCCACGCACACGCGAGCTGTTGGGCGGTTGAAGCTTGAGTCCGCCTTGCGCACGGCGCTGGCGGAGCGGCAGTTCCGCATTCACTACCAGCCGGTTCTGCAACTCGACACGCGCCGGATCATGAGTTTTGAGGCGCTGCTGCGCTGGGAGCATCCGACCCAGGGATTGATTTCGCCCTACCGATTTATCGACGCGGCGGAAGACACCGGCATTCTGCTATCGATCGGGCATTGGCTGATGGCGCAGGCGTGCCGGCAATTGCGCGAGTGGGAGGTCAACGACCGCTCCGGATCCTCGATGCACGTGACGTGAATGTCTCCGCGCGGCAGTTTGCCGATGCGCGGCTGGCCAATGACATTCAGGATGCGCTGCAGCAGACTGGCGTCGATCCTTCACGCCTGCAACTGGAGATGACGGAGCAGATCGCGTCGGCCGATGCCAAGCTGACGGTGACTGTGCTGTCCCATTTGAAACACTTCGGGATCGGCACGGTGCTGGATGATTTCGGGACGGGATCGACTTCGCTGCTCGGGCTGAGGCAGTTTCCCGTGGATGCTCTGAAGATCGACCGGTCACTGATCCGGGAGATGCAGACCGACCGCAGCGCCTCCGACATTGTAGAGTTGATCATTCTGCTGGCACACAAGATGAACCTGAAGGTGATCGCCGAAGGCATCGAGACGGTGCGGCAAGTGGAGCGCCTGCTCGAGTTGGGATGCGAGTACGGACAAGGATATTTCTTCTCGCAGCCGATGGAGGCCAAGGCGGCATTGATCTTCATGCGGCAGCAGTTGGTTGCGAGGAAGACTGCGGGGACAAGTTAACAGGCTTGGTAGGCCCTGAGCGGGACTACGCTTCAAGCAGGTTGCATAGATCCTACGCGCGCAAGAACAGCGCGCTCAGGATGACCAGGGCTTAGCGCGTGCCGTTTCCGGGGGAAACTACGCGTCCGTATTCTGTCGCGCGGCTTAGGCGGTCGAACATGCGCCAGGTTTCGAGCGAGACTTTTGTGATCGCTTCTTCGCCCTCGCGTTCGTTGCGCAAGAACCCGGTCATCACGCAGATCACGTATGGCCTGCCCTCGACCAAAACAATGCCGGAATCGTTCCGTACCGCTTCGAGTTCGCCGGGTTTATTGGCAACCTTCAGGTCAGGCGGGAGGTCGCGCGGGATGAACGACTGCTTATTCGTGCTGAGCATCTTGAAGAAATCCTCGGTCGACTCTTTGTTCAGCAGCTTTCCGTGATAGATGGCGTCGAGCAGCGTCATCATTTCGCGCGGGGTAGAGATATTTTCACGGCCCTGCTTGGCGGCTTCCAAGTCCATCATTTTGCGGCGCAGGCGCGTGTGCGACAGCCCGAGTGAGTCGAGCATGGCGTTGACGTTCTGCATGCCGACGCGGTCGATCAGGACATTCGTCGCGGCGTTATCGCTGACCGCGACCATCATCGTGGCGAGATCGCGCAGCGTGACACGCGTCACGCCTGGTGTAAGGCCGTTCATGATGTCGCTGTCGGGAACCAGGTCGGAAGATTGCACGGTGTAGAGATCGGTGAGCTTGAGTTTGCCCTGCTGGGCTTGGAAATAGAGGTTGGCAAGCAGCGTGATCTTGATCGAGCTGGCCTGGGCGAAAACCTCGTCTTCGCGCAGGAAGTAGTGATCACCCGTGGTCAGGTCTTCGATGGCAACTCCCATGACGCCGTCGAGGTTCCGGTCGACCTGCTCGATCTTCGATTCCAGTTTCTGCCAGAGAACCTTTTGTTTGGCCGAGGGAGCGCTCTGGGCGAGGCAGGTGGACACAAGCAGCACGGAAACCAAAAGACTTTTCATTGTGAGGTTCCGAAAGCAGACGATTGTAGCAGGGGAAGAAGGCTGGCGAGGGTTCTGATCGCGCCGAAGGTAGCGCCCGAGAGAATTGTGCTTAAGATTTCTGCCGTACCTGCCGATGGAAACAGAGACCATGAATACCGTCGTCAAAACCGCTCCCTCCGAGAAACCAAGCGCCTGCCTGGCGCGGCAGCCGATTCTGAGCAAGATGAAAAGGTGCTCGGGTACGAACTACTGTTTCGCGTGAGTGCTCAAGAAGACCGATTCAACGCCGATTTGGAAGGAGGCACCCGCAGCATCATCGACACATTGAACGTGATGGGACTGGATGCGGTGTGCGATGGACGCCGCGCCTTCATCAATTGCTCGCAGGACATGTTTCTGAAAGGGTTCTTTCAGCTGCTGCCTGCGAAAAAGGCGGTGGTCGAGATCCAGGAGAATGTGCCCGTTGATGAACGGGTGGTCGCAGCCTGCGAGCAACTCAGAATCGATGGCTACGAAATCGCTCTCGACAACTTTGCGCCGGGCAACGCCCGGGAGAAGCTGATCCCATTTGCGAATTATTTGAAGATCGACGTCAGAAGAGTCTTAGAACCGCACTGCGCTGCCCTCGTCGCCAAGCATGGTGCCAACTGCATGATGATCGCCCAGAAGGTTGAGACACGACTGCAGTTTGTTGCGGCGTTAAAAGACGGGTTCACGTTGTTTCAGGGGTACTTCTTCCGGCATCCCGAGCGCATGCGAGCCCGCCACATTCCCGCCAACCAAGCCAGCCAGTTGCGGCTTCTGAAAGCCATCTCGGCGCCGGAAGTGGATTTTGACGCGGTCGAACAGCTCATCAAGCAGGCGCGTCATTGTGCTACCGGTTGCAGCGCTCTGCTGGGAGAGAGGGAACTGGTCCGCTGGATACGGATGGCGACCACGCTGATTATGGGCCAGGAAAAATGCTCCGATCTGGTACTTGCGTCCTTG
Source organism: uncultured Acidobacteriota bacterium (assembly GCA_963836945.1). Taxonomy (GTDB): domain Bacteria; phylum Acidobacteriota; class Terriglobia; order Terriglobales; family Acidobacteriaceae; genus Sulfotelmatobacter. Next base: position 590,876 of record CAWILL010000003.1, on the reverse strand, counting down.
GTGCGGGCACACTTCTGCCACCTCATTGCGCCCAAGGTAAATCACGGTTCCTGCGACCTATTCCTGATCGGAATGTTCTCCCTGATGGACGCGATCCTGGAAGTCCCCATGGGCGTGGTGATCGAGGGTCTCGCGTTCGATGCCGAAACTAGAACCGAGTTGCTGGGAATGCAAGACTGGGAAGCCCACCGCCCTGTCTCCTATTTACGATCTGATGGTGTCGCGCGAGGCAGGAGAGTGGGATGTGGTAGCCAGACACGCGAAGAAGCTCAACCTGTCTTTGCCCTTTGTGAACCGGGGGTTTAACGACGCGGTCAGTTGGGCTCACCAGATGACAAGCGCGGCGCCGAACGACAAACAACGACAAACAATGAGAACTGCGTCGCGATGACGATGTGATGACGAAGTGCAGTCGACGAGCAGAAACATTCTCGCTAAGCTGCCATGCCGAGGGTCCTTCCCTATTGCTCGCTTTGCTCGCTCAGGGGACAGCCGAGGCGGCTGTCCCTACACAAAGACTAGCCTTCGATTTTGGCCTCGCGTAGCTGCTTTACGGCGGTTTCTGATGTAACCGGAGAGTAGTACACCTCTTTGAACGTGTACGACTTGGCCTTGGACGGCACGACGGGCATGATCTCAATGTGCCAATGATAGTCGTCATCGATCGTCTTCCAATAGCCCAGATTCTTTGAGGGATGCAGGCTGCTGGGCGAAGTGTGCAGGACGAGGTGGAAATCTTCGGTGACGGTGCGAACTCGCTGCAAGGTTCGGCGCAGGAGAGCGGCCAGATTCGTTCGCAGGCCGGGCTTGTTCAAGCCCGTACGCTCGAACGAAGAATCGTGATTGCGGGGGAGAATCCAGGTTTCATAGGGAACCCGTGGAGCATAAGGACCTAAGGCGAGGTAGTCGCCTCGAACCTCAATCACGCGCTGCGCCTGGCGCTCTTCCTGCTGAATGATGTCGCAGAAGACACAGCGCTCTTTGCCGACGAAATATTCCCGTCCGGCACGGAGTTCGTAGAGGACGCGCCGCGGGACAAACATGGTTGCGGTGAGTTGCGAGGTGGGATGACTGAATTCCTGTCCGGCGTTGGGGCCGTAATCCTTGAACAGGCTGACGTACTTGATGCGCGGGTCGCGTTTGAGATCGAGGATGCGTTCAGCGGCGAGACGGAGGAAGTGAGCGATGTCCTCATCGCTGGCCTTCCAGAGATGACGCTCGTGATTCGGATTTTCGACGAGCACTTCATGGGCGCCGACCGAGTGCATGCGGTCGTAGAGCCCGTCACCGCGGCGTCCGGGCTCGCCTTCGATATGGTAGAGCGGTCTCGGGTGGACCACGGAACGTGCGGACCATGACGCGCCGGGCGTATTGGGAGTCTTCGCGATTACGTGCAGGCTGGAATCGGAGCAGAAAGGGCACGGCGCGTCGGGACGGGATCCGGCATCGCCGGGATCGTCGCCGGTCATGACCCAGGAGCGGGTGATTGGGTCCTTGCGAAGTTCCATAGAAAGAAGAAGGAGAACACCGGGAGAGAAGTGGAGTCAACTGCCAATTGCTGCGGAATTTTCCACGGGATGCATGCGAAATCACAGAGAGGGTCCGTGCGCCGTGTTTGTTATAATCCGCCGAAGCCCGCTTAGATGACCGAGCCGTCCACTCCGCTGATGCGGCAGTATGCTGCCGTTAAAAAAGAACATCCGACCGCGCTTTTGTTCTTCCGCCTCGGAGACTTCTACGAACTCTTCTTCGATGATGCCATCGTGGCGTCGAAAGAACTGCAGATCACGCTGACCTCCCGCAATAAAGAAAAAGGAATCGCGGTGCCGATGTGCGGCGTGCCGTACCACGCGGCGGAGGGGTATATCGGGAAACTGATCCGGCGTGGATTCAAGGTCGCGATCTGTGAGCAGATGGAGGATCCGCGGCTGGCGAAGAAGCTGGTCCGCCGCGAAGTGACCCGTGTCGTCACGCCGGGGACGGCTGCGGATTCGTCGCTGGGATCGGAGGAGAATAATTTTCTGGCGGCGCTGGCGCAAGTGCGGGATTGCGTGGGCTTTGCGGCGTTGGATTTGTCTACCGGGGAGTTTCGGGCTACGGAGTTTTCCGGGGAAGGCGCGATGCGGCGGGTGCAGGAGGAATTGGAGCAACTGCGGCCGAAGGAGTTGTTGTTTGGGTCGGCGGCACCTTTGTTCGATCAGGCTGCGGGTAAGCAGCCGAGCTTCGCTCGGCCGGACAGCCGAGGGCGGCTGTCCCCACATGGATCTTCTCCGAGGCCAGTCGGGGTCAATTTCACCGAGACGCCGCTTGAGGATTGGATTTTTTCGCCGGATCACGCGCTTCCTTTGCTGGAGAACCATTTTGGGGTGCTATCGCTCGAGGGCTTTGGGCTGGCTGGGCGAACTGCGGCGACTGCGGCGGCGGGGGCGATCCTTTATTACGTGCGGTCGACGCAGCGGGGGTCGCTGGATCACGTGGACCGGATCGGCTGGTACGAGCGACAGAATTGCCTGGTGCTCGATGCGGTGACGGTTCGCAATCTGGAATTGATCGAGCCACTGTTTGCCGGGACCGATGCGGGCGTGACTTTGTTCCGCTCGATCGATGCAGCCGTAACGCCCATGGGCAAGCGGCTACTGCGCGCGTGGTTGCTGCGGCCGTCACTGGATTTGGCGGAGATCAATGCGCGGCTGGACGCGGTCGAGGCGGGAGTGAAGGACCTAATCGCGCGCGAGGAATTGCGTCGGGCTTTGGATGGAGTACTGGATCTGGAACGACTGCTCAGCCGTGTCACGCTGGAAACGGCGAATCCGCGGGACGTGCTGGCTCTGGCGGCGTCGTTGCGGAAAATTCCAGCAGTCAAGGGAGCGGTAGCGCGTTTGATGTCTGCCCGCTTGCACGCGCTGCATGCGGCACTGGATGAATTAAGCGATTTACGCGGGCGCATCGTGAAGACGATTGTGCCGGAGCCGCCCTTGAGTTTTGCCGACGGGGGCGTGATTGCCGCAGGAATCGATCGTGATCTCGATGAACTGCGGGAGCTTTCGCGCAACAGCAAGGCGGTGCTGGCGCAGATCGAGCAGCGGGAGCGCGGGCGGACGGGAATCTCCTCGCTCAAGGTGAAGTTCAATTCTGTATTCGGCTACTACATCGAGGTGTCGAAATCCAATCTGCATCTGGTGCCGCAAGACTATGACCGGAAGCAGACGCTGGTCGGGGCTGAGCGGTTTACCACTCCTGAGTTGAAGGAGTATGAAGCGAAGATTCTCGACGCGCAGGAGAAGATCGTCGAGATCGAGCGGCGGCTGTTCACGGAGTTGCGGACCGCGATTGCCGCTGAGGCGAAGCGGATCCGGCAGACTGCGCTGGCATTGGCTGAGGTGGACTTGCTTGGGTCGTTGGCGCATATCGCGGCGCTGCGGAACTATTGCCGGCCGCGGTTTGTCGGGACCTCGGGCGAGTTGGAGATTGTCGAAGGCCGGCATGCGGTGATTGAGCAGCAGGAATTGGCCGGGGGCAGTGAGCGGTTTGTTCCGAATGATCTTTATCTGAACGACACGACTCACAACATTCTGCTGTTGACCGGGCCGAACATGGGGGGCAAGTCGACTTACTTGCGGCAGACGGCGCTGATCGTGATCCTGGCGCAGATGGGATCATTTGTGCCGGCGCGGTCGGCGAAGCTGAGTGTCGTGGATCGAGTGTTTACACGCATCGGAGCGAGCGACAATCTGGCGCGCGGGCGCTCGACTTTCATGGTCGAAATGACGGAGACAGCGGCGATTTTGCATACGGCTACGGCGCGGTCCTTAATTCTCCTCGATGAGGTGGGACGCGGCACGTCAACCTACGATGGGCTGGCGATCGCCTGGGCGGCGGTGGAGTATCTGCATGGGCGGGTACGCGCGAAGACTTTGTTTGCGACGCACTACTTCGAATTGACCGACCTGGCCGAGCAGTTGGAGGGCGTGAAGAATTATCACGTATCAGTGAAAGAGACGGGCGGCGGGATCGTGTTCCTGCGGAAGGTCGAGCCCGGGGCCGCGGATCGCAGTTATGGAATTGAAGTCGCGAAGCTGGCGGGACTGCCCAATGAGGTGGTCGAGCGGGCGCGGGAGGTGCTGGTGCAGCACGAATTCGCGGAGCAGCAGGCGACTGCACATCTGTCGCCAGGGGCGAGTCCTCCGGCAGCGCAGTTAACGATTTTTACGCCGTTGTCGCAGCCGGTGCTGGAGAAGTTGCGGGACGTGGATTTGAACCGGCTGACGCCGCTGGAGGCGCTGAACCTGCTGGCGGAGTTGAAGAAAGAAATCTAACCACATAGGACACAGAGTTCACGGGGGGCTTCTGGCACGCGAACTTGGGCAGTTGCTGATCGTTGGCTTGGACGGCACGGAGATGACGCCGCCGCTCGCTTCCCAGCTGAAGCGGTTGCAACCAGCGGGCGTCATCCTGTTCGCACGCAATATTAAGAGCCCGGAACAGACGTGGCATCTTCTCCGCGAGTGTCAGAAGTGCGTTGAGACACAATTGTTTACTTGCGTTGATCTCGAAGGCGGCACGGTGGATCGGCTTCGCGATGCGCTGGGGCCCGCTCCTTCGGCGGGGGATGTGTTTGCGGTCGACGATCCCAGGCTGTTTCGCACCCATGGGCGGATCATCGGGGAGAACTGCCGAGTGCTGGGATTCAATGTCGATTTCGCTCCAGTGCTGGATCTGGCGTTTGAAACATCGCGACCAGTCATGGGTTCGAGGGTGGTTTCGGCCGATCCGGACGCGACCGTGACGTATGCGCGGGAATTCCTCTCAGGGCTCAAGGACGCAAAGGTTCTTGGGTGTGGGAAACATTTCCCGGGATTGGGCGAAGGTAAGCTGGATAGTCATCATGAACTGCCGGTGATCGAGAAATCGCTGAAGGACCTCTGGGCTGAGGATCTGATTCCCTACCGCGCCCTGCGGCGGCAACTTCCTTTTGTGATGGTTTCGCACGCGGCGTATCCGCAGGTGACAAAGACGAAGACACCTGCGTCGCTTTCAAAGATCTGGATCACGGACATCCTGAAGAAGAAGGTCGGATACCGCGGGCTCGTGGTGTCGGATGATCTGGAGATGGGCGGAGTCTTGTCGGCAGCTCCGGTGGGCGGGGCAACAGTTGAGTTCGTGCGGGCAGGTGGAGATCTGTGCCTCGTTTGTCATCGGGAAGATCGCGTCATCGAGGCTTATGAAGCTTTGATCAGAGCCACGGAACGCGACAAACAATTCGCGAAGCGAGCGGCGGAATCTTCGCGGCGAGTGGCTGCGTTCAAGAAGAAATGTGGCAAGAGTCTGGCGTCTGGGAAGGCCCCGACGGCGGCTGTCGTCGAGAGGTTGACGCGCAATCTGTGGGAACTGGGTGAACAGGTGCGGCTAGGTCCTTTGAGCCGGCGGGAAGATCGGCGGCGGCGCGGATGAGCAAGAGCGGGATGATCGTCGCCGGAGTGATGAGCGGGACGTCGGCGGATGGGATCGATGTGGCGCTGGTCCACATCGCCGGACCTGAAGCGCACGGGCGGGGCGCCCGTGGCCACACGATCAGGCTTCTGGGCGACATGCACTTTCCATATGCTGCGAAGGTTCGCGCTGGCATACTCGCTGCGATGAACGCCGAACAGGCGCGGGTTGCGGATCTGGCTCGGCTCAATTTTCTGCTAGGCGAACTTTATGCTGACGCGGTATTGGTCGCGCAGCGGCGATTTAGCGTGAAGGCGGATCTGGTCGGTTGTCACGGGCAGACTCTTTATCATCAAGGCGGGGCTCAGAGTTTTCTGGGGCGCAAGATTTGCACTACATGGCAAACAGGCGAAGGGGCTGTTATTGCGACGCGTGTGGGAGTGCCGGTGGTGTCGGATTTTCGTCCTGCCGATATGGCTGCTGGTGGCAAGGGTGCGCCACTGGTTCCTTATCTTGATTATCTGTGGTTTCGCGATGCGCGGATTGGGCGGATTGTGCAGAACATTGGAGGGATCGCAAACCTGACGGCGATTCCGGCGGGCGCGCGTTCCGAAGAGGTCTTCGCGTTTGATATTGGGCCGGGGAACATGGTGATCGATGCGGTCACGCAGGAACTATTCGGGAAGGCGTTCGATCGTGATGGGAAGATTGCGGCGTCCGGAGAACTGATGGGGCCTGTTCTTGCGCTAATTTTGAAAGGTGCATTCTTTCGGGCGAAGCCTCCAAAGACTGCGGGGCGGGAGGAGTTTGGGCGGGAGTTTGCGGCGGAATTTCTGCGGGCGTGCCGTGGAGCGCGCAAGCAGGACGTGGTTGCCACGGCTACGGCTTTGACTGCACGGTCGATCGCGGAGGCGGTGCAGCGGTACGTTCTGACCGGAAACTTCAAAGTCAAAGACCCCACCCTGTCGCACAAATCGCGACAAGGGTGGGGCACCCTCAAGAGCGCGGGTTTTCGCGAGATTATTCTTTCTGGCGGGGGGGCGCGGAATGCGACGCTGGTCGGGATGCTGGCGGAACTGCTGGCGCCTCTGGGAATTGTGGTGCGGTTCTCGGATGAGTTCGGTCTGCCATCTGAGGCGAAGGAAGCGGTGGCCTTTGCGGTGCTGGCTTATGAGACTTGGAATCGGCGGGCTTCCAATGTGCCTTCGGCTACGGGCGCGAAACGAGGGGCTGTGCTGGGGAAGATTTCGTATGCGTGACAGCTCACGCCTTGCGCCCCTGGGCTTTTCCTTCGGGACCTGGGCTTCGTTGCGATACCAGCGGCGGGGGCAAGATGCCCCCGCCACAGTCGGCAGGATGCCGGCGCTACGACGGACTATCGGACTCGGTGCGATCTTCTTCTCTACTCTGCTCTTCGTTTTTGCTTTGCTCTTCCCGCTTCTCTCCTGCTCTTCCAAGCCGGATGCGGACACTTTGGTCATGCTGATTGAGTCGAGTCCGACGAATCTGGATCCGCGCGTGGGGATCGATGCGCAGTCGGAGAGAATCGATAATTTGATCTTCGATGATCTGCTATCGCGTGGCGACGATCTCAATGTCGCGCCCGGCTTGGCGGAGCGGTGGGACGTTCCCGATCCGCAGACCTATGTGTTTCATCTGCACACGGGGGTGAAGTTTCACGACGGGCGTGCGCTGACTTCGGGGGACGTGAAGTGGACCTTCGATTCGCTGCTACAGGGCAAGATCCGTAGCACCAAAGCCGCCGTTTACAAATATGTCGATCGAATCGACACGCCGGACGAGAACACCGTCATCTTCAAGATGAGAGAGCCCGACGCGACGCTGCTGTGGAATCTCTCCGACGGGGCGATGGGGATTGTGCCTTACGGCAGCGGTGATGACATGACGGAGCATCCGATCGGGTCCGGGCCCTTCAAGTTCGTCAGCGCCGAGACCGACCGTGAGGTCACGATTGAACGGAACGATGAGTACTGGGGCGGTCCACCGAAGCTGGCGCGCGTACGTTTTGCAGTTGTGCCGGATGAGACGACCGAGGCGCTGGAGTTGCGCAAGGGGAGCGGGGACATCGCGATCAACTCGCTCACACCCGATACCGTTCTCACGCTCGCCCGAGAACCATCGCTAGCCGTCGAAACGGCGGCAGGAACGGAGGTGCAATACTTGGGATTTAATCTGCGCGACCCGATTTTTAGGAACGTCCGGGTGCGGCAGGCCATCGCCTATGCGCTTGACCGTCGGCCGATGATCGAATATCTGTGGCGCGGTCTGGCGCAACCTGCGCGCAGTATCTTGCCAGCACAAAGCTGGGCTTACAACGGTGAGGTTCCGGCTTACGACCACGACACAGCAAAGGCAAATCAACTGCTCGACGCGGCGGGGTATCCGGTAGTGAATGGAGTGCGGTTCCACATCACCATGAAAACGTCGACCATCGAGAGTACGCGCCTCATGGTCACCGTAATGCAACAGCAGTTGCGCAAGGTGGGAATCGCTCTCGATATTCGGAGCTTCGAATCAGCCACGTTTTTTTATGACGTGCAGCATGGCGCGTTTCAGATGTATGGGCTGCGCTGGATCGGCGGGAATGAAGATCCGGACATCTTTGACTATGCGTTTCACTCTTCGAAGTTTCCGCCGAACGGGGCCAACCGCAACTACTATTCCAACCCCAAGGTCGATACGCTGATCGACAAGGCGCGGCGCGAGGTCGATCCGAAGGCGCGCAAGCCGCTGTATGCCGAGGTGCAGAGCATTTTGGCTGAGGATCTGCCATACATTAATTTGTGGTATCTCGACAATGTCATGGTGCATACGAGGCGGGTGCGGAATCTGCGGCTGAATCCGGCGGGGAATTTTGATTTCCTGCGGAGCGCCGAACTCGCTTCGAACTCGAATTAGAGTCGCAATCTTTTCTGGATGAGCTCCCGAATTGGTAGGTCCTGGACTTTTCTTCCTCCAGCCCATTCCAGAAGGAGCATAATCCGACGTAGGAGATGGTTCTCCGAAGGGGTACGACGTGACAGCTACAGGAACCAAGCGATCGCGGTTCCATTTTTCAATCTGCGTTTGTGTGCTGTGGACCCTTCCGGCGGTCGGGCAGGTCGCCGATATTCCCGAAGTTCCCTCCCAATTCAAGCTTGACATCGAAACTGCGGCGCGGTTGCGGCCCGAACTGATGGTGCAGAGCGTGGCCGCTGCCGGGCACTACGCCACCGGCCGACTGGTGTTCGAACGGTTGCTGCCGGAGGTGCAACCTGCTTCCAGGAGCAAGGTCCGCTGGCAGCTGAGAATCGTTGAAAACGAGCAGCTCAACGCGTATTCGTCGCCCGATGGGACCGTCTACGTCGAGACTGGGCTGGCGAAGATGGCGGGACCGAGCGCCGGACTCTGGGCCGCAATCCTGTCCCACGAGATCGCGCATGTCGTGCGCCGCGACTGGGCACGGCGATACCTGTATGAGAAGGTCCTGGAGACTAGCGGCAGCCAGAATATTGTGCTGGGGGATTCCGGCGCTCCGCAGGCGAACTGGAGTAGTTCGGAAAAGGCCTCAGCGGACCTGGGACGGTTTTGTCGGCAGATGGAACTGGAAGCCGACCGTGAAGGGCTGATGCTGATGGCGCGGGCCGGGTACCATCCAGATTTCGTGCCCGCGCTGCACCATCTGCTGCACGCGCGCAGCGGCGGGCCTAAGACTGCATCGTTGTACGCAATGCATCCGTGCTGGGAGGAACGAGACCACGAGTTGGGCGGAGCATACACCAAGGCGAGCATCGAATTTGAGCACCGATGGCGTGAGTGGTACGCATCGCCGGGAGGAAATCCGCCAGTCGTCGTGTTCGCTGATTCACCGTTGGTCAAGAAGCGTGGCTCCAAGGAGTGGGAGATCCAGATTCCGATGCGTTGCCAGAATCTGGTAGGGGCGGTGGAAGTGGTGCTGCGCGCCGATCCAGGGCGGAAAGAGATGATACGACTTGGAGAACTCTCGGATACCGAAGATCGCGGGGAGGAAGTTCGGCAGTTGACCGGATGTACTTCTCCTCGGACTACCGTGGTCTTCGCACTCGCGGACCTGGTGGCCAGGCGAAAACCTGGGACGCAGTGGACTGACGTGTACGTGATCGATGCCTGGGGATCGGTGTTGGCACGGGCGGATTTGCCGAAGTTGCCAGAGTAATTCCCTCAGGGGCTGAAGCCCGCATTGTTTCTGACTGTGGGCGGCGCGGCTAAAGCCGAACCCTTTCAAGACCACCCATTAGAAGTTTCGTGTCGCCGTCGAGGAAACCTCGTCGAGCTTTACTCGACGGACAGCCGATGGCGGCTGTCCCCACATTCTCTGTTACTATCGAATTTTGGGCATCGTATGCGCATTCTTTTTATTGGGGACATTTTTGGACGGCCGGGACGAACGATCGTAAAGGACCGGTTGCCGCAGATCGTGCGCGATCGCGGCATCAATCTTATTGTTGCGAACGGGGAGAACTCTGCGGCTGGCTTCGGCATTACCCCGGCACTTGCCGAGGAATTGTTCGAACTGAACATTGACGTCATTACCACCGGGAATCACGTTTGGGACAAGCGCGAGATCGTCGACTACTTCCAGATGGTTGAGGGAAACGGACACGGACCCGCGCGACGCGTATTGCGTCCGGCCAACTATCCGGCGGACATGCCGGGATCCGGTCTGTACGAAGGCATGAAAGGGAAAGTCCCCTATGCGGTGATCAATCTTCAGGGACGCGTGTTCATGGCGTCGAACGATGATCCGTTTCGAGTGGCAGATCAGCTTCTACAAAAGATCAAGGCTAAGGTGATTCTTGTCGACATGCACGCGGAGGCTACGTCGGAAAAGATTTCGCTGGGCTGGTATCTGGATGGGAGAGTTACCGCGGTGTTGGGCACGCATACCCATGTGCCCACGGCGGATGAACGGGTACTGCCGAATGGAACGGCATACATCACTGACGTTGGAATGAGCGGGCCTTATGACGGAGTAATCGGCGTTAAGAAGGAACTGGTCGTGGCCAAGTTCCTGAATGGAATGCCGGTGCGGTTTGAGCCCGCGACTGGTGATGTGCGGTTGTGCGCTGTGGTCATCGAGTGTGACGAAACCAGCGGGAAGGCGCAGAAGATCGAGCGGTTGATGTTGACCTAGGTTGCATATCGTTCCGCAACGGTTACCGACGTAAAAATAGAGTCAAAATCCCCACCCTGTCGCACAAAACGCGACAAAAGTGGGGCACCCTCGGGATCTCGATCGAAACATTTCTGGTGATGCAAGACCTTGGATCTTTTGCGTTCTTGGGATGTGACCAAAGGTACTACGGACTACCGGCCACTGATCCGCAAGAACGGAAGCACGATAAAATCAACAACGATGTCCTTTAAGTGGTCTATCTTGGCGGCCGGGCTACTGGCCGCATTGATTGGTGCGTCGTTCGCGCTGGCCGATGAACCTTCCCTGGCCGCTCCCATGATCTGCGGCAATGGAGTTCCCGGTGGAGTCAGTTGCATCACGACCAAGAAAGACCTCAAAGATGCACAAGAAGCCTTCAAGCGTGGCATCAAACTGCACAAAGGCCAGCGGTTTGAAGAGGCGCTTGCGCAATTCGAAGAAGCGACGCGGTTGGTTCCACAAAATCGGGAGTATCTGACTGCGCGCGAAGTGCTTCGATCAAACCTGGTGTTCGACCACATTCAGCACGGGAATGCTCTGTTGCTGGAGGATGCGCGAATACGGGCTGCCGCTGAATTCCGCGCGGCGCTCGCTCTGGATCCGGACAATCAGTTTGCCCAGGAGCGGTTGGAGGAGGCTACACGTCAGTTTGCACCGATACTGCAATCGAAGGTGTCTGGGCGGTGGGGAGAGTCCGAGGAGATCCATCTCGAGCCGACCAACGACGTGGCCACATTTCATTTTGGCGGTGATGTGAAGTCGTTGTTTAGCGAACTGGGGTCGGCATACAAGATTACGGTCCAATTTGACGATTCGGTGGCGACGCGCCAGGTGCGCTTCAATGTAGATAATGTGGATTTTTTTACGGCGCTGAACCTGGCATGCAAAGTAAGCAAGACGATGTGGGCGGCTCTCGACTCTCATCAGATGCTGATCCTTGCCGACAACGCTGAGAACCACAGGCAATACGACCGCATGTCACTGCGGAAATTCATTCTGCCGCCGCATTCGACACCGCAGGAAGCGACCGACATCGTGAATACGATGCGGCAAATTTTCGATCTGCGCAACCTGAGTTCGGGGCAAACTGCCGATGTCCTGGAAGTGCGGGGACCGCAGCGCGCGGTCGAGGCCTGCGCCCGGCTGTTGGACCAACTCGGTAATCCCAAGCCGCAGGTGATGATCGATGTACGCGTCTACCAGATCAGTCACATGCTCACGCGCAATATGGGCGTGCACATTCCGAATACGTTCAACATGTTCAACATCCCGGCTGCGGCACTGCTAGGGTTGGGCGGACAAAACATACAGGATCTGATCAATCAGTTAATTGCGTCGGGTGGAATCAACCAGGCGGGCAGCACGTCGCTCGCCGGGTTGCTCTCGCAGCTCACCGGGCAGCAGAGTTCAATCTTCAGCCAGCCGCTGGCGACGTTCGGCGGCGGGCTCACGTTCATGGGCTTGAGCCTCGATCAGTTAGCGGCACAGCTTTCGCTGAACGAATCGTGGGTGCGCAGTCTCGACGATGTGTCGATGCGTGCCGGCCAGGGAACCGACGCAAACTTCCATCTGGGGCAACGGTATCCGATATTGAATGCCAGCTACGCGCCCATCTTCAACTCGCCGCAGATTTCCCAGGTGCTTGGGAATCAGACTTATATTCCGCCAATTCCGTCCGTCAGCTACGAGGATCTTGGACTGAACCTGAAGGCGAAGCCCACCATTCACGCCGATGGTACGGTCAGCCTGCAGCTTGAATTGCAGGTGCGCTCGCTGACCGGGCAATCCGACAACGGCGTGCCGGTGATCTCGAATCGCGAGTACAAAGCGAGCATCAACCTGAAAGACGGTGAGCCTGCGTTCGTGGCCGGCGAGATTTCCAATAGCGATATGCGGTCGATGAGCGGACTTCCGGGGCTTGGCTTTGTCCCCGGGCTTAACATGGCTATGGTGAGCAACACCCGGCAGATAGACTACGACGAGTTGATGATCGCCATCACGCCGCATGTGATTTCCAATTTCGACCGTACCACGAATGAGATCTGGCTGAGTGAGAGATAGCAAAACCGGCGTCGGATGCCGGGCTTCAGTCACACGGCAGACTATTGAACTTTTCGACTGGGATTCCTGCCTGAGAGTGCTAGAGTGTGGGACCGATGGAAGTCTTGATCGTCGTTCTGGTGATCGTTGTTGTAATCGCATTGAGCCGACTGTGGGTCAGCCGCTCGACTAGGCCAGCTGATGATGAGATCGATTCACCGTCAGGCAGTTCCAACTCTGTTTTCTTTAACAACACGAATTCGTGGATCCTCGATCAGACGATTCAGAGCATAGACAGTTCCGAAGCGTCCTCAACGATTGAAGATTCCCAACCTTCGCAGACGGCATCATCTCAGGACTGCCCGCAAGATTTCAGCAGCGACAACTCCAGCGGCGATTGTTCCTTGCCCAGCCGACTCAACCAGTTATGACGCGGGAGGCTGCTCGGTAGATTCCAGCAGCTTTGACAGCGGCAGCTCCAACTGAGTCGGCCACCAATCTACTTTTGCGCTTCTTTTCCGTTTTGCGCGTCTTTCGCAGCGAAATCCACGAGGTTCTTGTAAACGTCTGACAGGCGGTTATCGAAGCTGCCGATCTTGCGGCCATTGATGAAGAGCGTAGGCGTGCCGCTCACGTCGACTTTCTTGCCAAGAGCGATGGAGGCATCAATGCGCGCTTTCGTTTCCGGTTGGGTGGCACAAGCGGCGATCTCAGAGCCCTTGACGCCTGCCCCATCGGCGAGCGCGGTGAGTTTTTCGTCGGCGTTCTCGGCGGTAATCTCCGCTTGTGTCTCGTAAGTCTTGGAGAGAAATTTCCAGAAGGCATCGTTCGAGGCACGGCCCACGCAATCGGCGTAGGCGGCGCCCTTGGCCGCCCAGTTATGCATCTCGAGGGGGAAGCTCTGAAAGACGAATCGAGCCTGCGGCTCGGCGGCGACGAGCGCCTCGATGGTGGGCTGCGCGGCCTTGCACGCGGGACACTGCAGATCTCCGAACTCTACGATGGTCACCGGTGCGTCTTTGGGGCCGCGAGACGGGCCGCTGATTCCCTTGTCCAAGGCCTTATTGGCAGGGTCGAATGGCCTGGCACCGAAAGGAATGATGTCGCCAATCAGGGCGTGCTGGCCATCGGGCGAGACGTAGAAGCGCGACAACTGCTGACCCTGCTGGTTAGCAAGCACGACCGTGACTTCGGCCAGTCCTTCAATCGGCGAAGGCTTGATGCTGGAGATCTTCCAGCTCAAGTCGGCTTGATAGCCGAATTGTTCGTGGAGGAACGACTCGACGGTTGCTTCTGAGGGAAGGTTGGCGGTGGCGTGGGTTCCGAGTTTCTCGGCGGGCTTGGCCGCAGGTTTAGTTTTCTCCGCAGCCTGGCCGAGAACAAGGGTACCGGCGAGCAGAAGGAAAATAGAAACTGTTTTCAGCAGAAAGCGCATGGGTTCCTTTCGCATTGGAAGTGCTGGGATCTTGCAGAAACTTGGTTCCAACTCACTAGAATACTTCAGATTCGTAGATCATATTTCCGACTTTGCAGCGATGGGAAAACGGCGCCCGTAGCCAAAAGCCTTGGGAGAGATCTTGAGCCCAGGGGCGGCTTGCTGGCGCTTGTATTCGGCGCGATCGACCATCCGGATCACGCGCCGGACGGTTTCGATGTCGATGCCACGATCAGCGGCAATGCGCTCGGCGGCGTGAGAGTCTTCAACGTAGTCTTCCAAAACGGCATCGAGCACTTCATAGGGCGGAAGCGAGTCGCTGTCTTTCTGATCAGGCCGCAACTCCGCTGAGGGCGGCTTTTCGATCGAGGCGCGTGGAATCACGGAACGGCGTGAATTCACGTATTCAGCCAGGCCATAGACGAGGGTTTTCGGAACATCGGAGATGACCGCCAGGCCGCCGACCATATCTCCGTACAGTGTGCAGTAGCCTACGCCGAGCTCACTCTTATTGCCGGTCGAGAGGACAATGGCACCGAACTTGTTCGAGAGCGCCATCAGCAACATGCCCCGAGCGCGGGACTGTATGTTCTCTTCTGTGACGTCCTCTTTGAGTCCTGCGAATACCTCCCGCAGAGTCTGGCGGTAAGCCTCATAGGCTGGGTTGATTGAAAGCAGTTCGAAGCGGATGCCGAGATTTTTTGCCAGAGCGCGTGCGTCGTCGATGGAACCCTGGGACGAGTAGGGTCCGGGCATGCCGACGCCGATGACGTTTTCGGGGCCGACGGCATCGGCGGCGATCACGGCCGTCAGTGCGGAATCGATGCCCCCGCTGAGGGCGATGATGGCTTTCTGGAATCCGCATTTTCGGATGTAATCGCGCGTGCCCAGCACCAGGGCGGAATAGGCGCTGGCTTCATCCCCTCGGATCTGTTCGTGCATCTCACCAGAAAGATCCTGCGAATCGAAGTAGATCAGGTCTTCTTCAAAAGAACGCCCCTGCGCGATGATCTTGCCTTCGCGATTGAGCACCAGGCTGGAGCCGTCAAAGACCAGGCTGTCGTTGCCACCGACTTGATTCACGAGCGCGACGGGAACTTTGTGCTGGCGGGCAATGCTGGCCAGCATGTCGCGGCGGAATTCGCGTTTGCCGATCCAGAAGGGTGAGGCGGAGATATTGAGCACAAAATTTCCACCCTCGCGAACAAGCGATTCGACCGGGTCCACGGTATAGAGGCGCTTCGCCCAGAATCGCTTGTCGTTCCAGGCATCCTCACAGATGGTGAGCGCCATGCGGTTGCCGCAGAAGGGGAAGAGTTGCTGGCTCTTTGCGGGGGCGAAATTGCGCATTTCGTCGAAGACGTCGTAGGTGGGCAGCAGCATTTTCGACTGCAGGAACGCGAGCTTCCCATTCATCAACAGGGCAGCGGAATTCATCGCGGACTTGCCAGTGTCAGAATCAGCGGGTGTTACCAAGCCGCAGATGACAGCAATACCCGTTGTGGCGGCGGCAATGCGCTCGGCCGACTCGCGATTGCGTGCGACGAAGGTGGGGCGCTCGACTAAGTCGCGCGGGGGATACCCACAAACCGATAATTCGGGAAACAGTATCAAGCCGGCGCCGACTGACCTGGCGCGTTGGGCGAAGTCGATGATCTTGGCGGCGTTGCCGGAGAAATCCCCGACCGTCGGATTGATCTGTCCGAGGGCGATCTTCACCAATTAAGTGTAAAGCTTCCCGGCATGGGCTTGCGAACGTCGTATTTCGAAGGGCATATCATCTTTTTCAGGGAAGGCCGCGAAACCTGCTACAATATCGATTTTGTACGATCTGGAGGTAAGTTTGATGCCCCTGCAAAGGCCGTCCCAGAAGTTGTGCCTTGTGCTTTTCAGTTTTCTGTTCCTCATCCCCTCACTCATTTCTATCGCTTCTGCTCAGTCCGATGGCAAGTCGCTTCGCTGGATGAACTCCGGTTTGTCCCCTGACGAGCGCGCGTCGATGGTCGTCAAGGAGATGACGATCGACGAAAAGATCACGATGTTGCATGGGACTGGGATGGTGGGGCTGAGCCCCATGAGCCCGCTGGCCGTGCATTCGAATGGTGGCGCGGGATACGTTGTGGAGATTCCGCGGCTGGAGATTCCTGCGATCCAGATGTCGGACTCAGCCTATGGGGTGCGTATGAGCGGCCAGAATGGGCGCTACTCGACGGCGCTTCCCTCTTGTGTGGCGGGCGCCGCGAGTTGGGATTTGGAGAGCGGATTCGAATACGGAGCGCTGATCGGCCGCGAACTGCGCGCGCAGGGCTACAACATGTCGCTCGGCGGAGGGGTGAACCTCACCCGCGAGCCGCGCAATGGCCGCACGTTTGAGTACATGGGCGAGGACCCGGTGCTGGCCGGCAAGATGGTGGCGTCGGTGATCAGAGGGATCCAGGCGCAGCATGTGCTCGGCGACATCAAGCACTATGCCCTGAACGATCAGGAGAGTGGACGCAACGCGGTGAACATCACTATCGACAAGCGCGCGGCACGGGAGAGCGACCTGCTGGCGTTCGAGATCGGAATCGAGGAATCCGATCCGGCGGGGGTGATGTGTTCGTACAACCGCGTTTATGGCGACTACGCCTGCGAAAGCAAGTATCTGCTGACCGACGTTCTCAAGAGGGATTGGAACTTCAAGGGATTTGTGGTGACTGACTGGGGTGGCGCACACAGCGTCGAGAAGGCCTCGGCAGCGGGCATGGATCACGAGCAACCGGGATGGATTTTCTACGGAGACGATCTGAAGAAGGCTGTCGAATCCGGCAAAGTGCCGCAGGCCGAACTTGATGATCACGTGCATCGGATTTTGCGGGCGATGTTTGCCACCGGCCTGATGGATGACCCGGTGCAAAGGAGCGTCCCGGATGTATTGGGCGGGCTGGAAGTGGCGCGCAAGTTGGAGGAGCAGAGCATCGTTCTGCTCAAGAATGAAAAGTCGCAACTCCCGCTGGATGCGGCGAAGGTTCATAGCATCGCCGTGATCGGACCTCATGCGGATGTCGGGATGATTTCGGGCGGAGGCTCGGCGCAGGTTGATCCTCCGGTGGGAAACGCGATTCTGCCGCCGGGCAAGGGGCAGACGAGATGGCTGGAGCCGGTCTGGTTCCCGACGTCACCGTTGAAATCGATCCGGGCGAAGGCGGCAGGGGCGAAGGTGCAGTTTGATTCGGGGGCGGATCCAGCCGCAGCTGCGGCTCTGGCAAAGAACTCCGATGTGGTCATCATCTTTGCCTACCAGTGGGAGAGCGAGGGCATGGACTTGCCAAGTCTCGGGCTTCCCGAGCATCAGGACGATCTGATTGCGAAGGTTGTCGCTGCGAACCCAAAGACGGTCGTCGTGGTGGAAAGCGGCGGCCCGGTGACCATGCCGTGGGCCGATAAAGTCAGCGCGATTCTGGAGGCGTGGTTTGCGGGCAGCAGCGGATCGGACGCTGTGGCGAACGTATTGTTCGGAGATATCAATCCCAGCGCGAAGCTTCCGTTGACGTTCCCGGGGACCGAAGCCGACTTGCCACATCCGACCGTGGTGCAGCCTCCGCCGGAGTCGATTCCTGATGACAAGCAGCCCGACGTGTGGAATCAGATTGCGACTGGGCTGGCTCCCTTCCAGGTCACCTACGACGAAGGCGTGAAGGTCGGCTACAAGTGGTATGACGCGGAGAAGAAAACTGTGCTCTTTCCCTTCGGACATGGGCTTTCGTACACGACATATTCCTACTCCGGCCTAAAGGTCACGCCGGGGAAGAATCCGAGAGTCACGTTCACAGTCAAGAACACAGGCAAACGAGACGGTGCAGAAGTCGCTCAGATCTATGCAGCGCTCCCTGCGTCGGCGGCAGAGCCTCCGAAGCGGTTGGTGGGCTTCAATAAAGTGTGGCTCAAGGCCGGCGAGAGCAAAGAAGTGACGGTGGAGGTCAATCCGAAATACCTCTCGATTTTCAACGTCGAACAGAACGGTTGGCAACTGCTCCCTGGCGAGTACAGCTTCATGGTGGGCGGATCGTCGCAGAGCTTGCCTTTGAAGCAGTCGGTAACTCTGAATTAGGAAACGCAGAAACTCATTTGGGAAGACAGCGGCCGCTAACGAGTGTTCTCAGGAGCGGCCAATTCTTTTGTTGCGGCCACCACTTCATGGACGATGGCGTCAATGTCAGAGTCCCTGGTACGATGGTTCACGATGCAAGCCCTCAGGCAGAACTTCCCTGCCAGCGTGGCGTTGGAAAGATAGATGCGCCCGCGTTTCTGGGTGCGCTTAAGGATCGAAGCGTTCAAGTGGTTCAGCGCGGTCTCGTCAATCCCGCTTGCTCCACGATAGCGGAAGCAGACGGCGCTCAACTCCCCACTTCCTACCAACTCGAGTTGAGGCTCGGCCTTGATCGCCTCGACGAGCCGGTGGGCATGCGCCAGGTCGTTTCGGATCGAGTCGCGAAATGCGGCGAGGCCGTGATAGCGGAGCGAAAGCCAAAGCTTCAAGGCGCGAAATCTGCGCGACAGTTCCAGGGATTCTTCAAAGAAGGCAAATCCTTCAATGGGATCGGCGCTCAACGCGCGCGCGTAGTCGCCGCTATGGGAGAAGGCCTTCTGCGCTGCTTCTGAGGAGCGGTAAAGCAGGCAGCCACAATCCAGCGGCTGATAAAGCCACTTGTGCGGGTCGAGGGAAATCGAGTCGGCAAGTTCCATACCATCGAACTTACTGCGCTCGGCAATCGCGGCGAGGGCCCCGTACGCGCCATCGATGTGAAACCAAGCGCCATTCCTGTGCGCGATCTCGGCGATCTTTGCGAGGGGATCGATGGCTCCGGTGTTGACCGTTCCGGCGGAGGCCACCACGGCGAGGGGAGTTTTTCCGGCATCTTTGTCGTTTGCTAGGTGGCGCTCGAGCTGGGCGGTGTCCATGCGCAGCGACGAGTCCGTACGAATCAGGCGCAGATTGTCGCGTCCGAGGCCGAGCAGGGCCACACTCTTGGGAATGGACATGTGAACTTCCTGGGAGGCGTAGACGACGGAGCCGGCGGTGACTCCTCGCTCGTTCGCGGGCGAAAGGGTCTCACGCGCCATCGCGAGTCCCATGAGATTCGCGGCCGATCCCCCGCCCGTGAGATAGCCTCGAAATCCCAGACAGCCAATTGCCTGCGACAGCCAGTTGATTACGGTCTTTTCGATCGTAATGGCGGCAGGACCCGAGCGCCATGCGGTCACGTTCTGGTTCAAGACGCTGGCCATGAGATCGGCAGTGGCGGCAACGGGCTCGCCTGAGCCGAGAACATAGCCGAAGAAACGCCCATTTTGCGCGCGTGACGCGCGCAGCACTTCCGGAAGATCGTCCAACGCGGCTTCACCGATTCCCTGCTCCGGCAGGATCGCATCGAACAGGCGAACGGTCTTCTCGCCTGATATGGCGGGAGCGATGGGCATGGAATCCACATGCTCGAGATAATCCGCTGCCTGTTGAGCGACGCGTTCGGCCAGGCGGCGAAACTGGCTTGAGGAAATTTCCAGTGGATTCATGAGATCACTCGCCGCCTGCTGGTATCACCTTATGCTTTGGCACGGGAACGGGCGTCGATCCTTTGCGGTCCTGCCACAACACGCGATTGAGGCGCGCAGCACCGGCGGCGTCGGGTCGGGAGAAGTCCATCCTGGAGGAGATCTTCGCGCCGGGTGAGTCGTGCTTGTTGGTTTCGTAGATCAGACCGTTCTTGAAGTTGCGATCGTCGGCTTTGAACGGCGACTGATCCCCTGACCCGGCAAACAATCCGCTCATGACCGGCGCATAGGCATCGTTCTGATTCATCGGAGGAAGGTCCAGCAGCGACTCCATCGTGTGCATCATGTTGACCGTGGTATAGAAGCGATGCTCGACGAAAGGCTTGGCCGCCGATCCCGGAGAGTATTTGCTGACGACGAATGCGATGGACCGGTGTGCATCGACGTGGTCGGCGCCATCCTGGGCGTCGTCTTCGAGAACGAAGATGGCGGTGTCATCCCAATATGGACTGTGCGAAACCGCATCGACCACGCGGCCGAGAGCCAGGTCATTGTCGGCTATGTTGGCTGCCGGGCGCGCGCGGTTGGGGCGCGTGCCTCCGGTATGGTCGTCGGGGAGATAGAGCAGGATAAACGACGGCAACTCGAACTCAGGGCCCTCGTGGGCCTCGTGCGCGCGCACGTACGCGCCGAATTCGTTCAGGAATTCGTCGACGCGGAGTTGGTCAGGATAATCGGTATTGAAGTCGGGATAGAGCGGATCGAAGTGATCTCGGAGCACGACTTTGGTCGGCTTGACTCCACTGAAAAGCGGGACGGGCCAAGGCCACGGACTGACGCCTCCGTGCGGTCTTCCGACGTTCGGCGGCAGCGTGCCACCTTGTTGAACTTCGGTGCGCGGACATTTTGCCTCCTGTCCCGAAGGAGTTCCCTGCTTCGGGCTCGCGGCTTTGCGCTTCTCGTTGCACCACTCAGCGTTCACGAATTCGCCATAGATGCGGAAGCTCACGTGATGGGCCGCGAGATTATCCCAGATGAATCCGGTGAAGGGATCGTCGACATCCGGCAGGTTATGATCGAGAGGAAACTCGTCGGCGTTTTGTCCCTGGTAATCATAGGTGCGCTCTTTACCGCGGTAGGCGATCTGCCAGGTCTTTTCGTTGTAGTCGCTCGTAATGGCGGCGGTGGACCAGACATGGCCGTCCCCGGAAACTTCGCCGCTGTCGTAGAAATTGTCGAGCACGCCGAACTGCAGCGCGAGTTTGTGCTCGTTGGGCGTGATGTCTTCGCCGTACATGGTGAGCGAGGGATCGCCGTCTCCGACTTTCAAGTCGCCAAGGATCTGGTCGAAGGTGCGGTTCTCTTTGAGGACGTAGATGACGTGCTTGATGGGATTTTGTCCGCTGGCGAAAGTGATGGTTCCGGGATCACTGTGGATCAGGTTGTCGTGCGCCACCATCTGGGTGTACTGCGGAAGCTTTTCGAGGGTCGCAGGAATGTTCAGGCGGGCGATCGATCCTTTGAGCAGAGTTGGAATGTAGGGATGCTCTTTGTGCTTGGTCTCGTAGACCGTCTTGCCCATGTCCTTGTTGGCGCGCGTGCCTTCGCCCTTGGCGGTGGCGATGAGGAGATCGTCGCCGCGGACGGCTAGGGCAGAGGGGTACCAGTCGGTGGGGATGAAACCGCTCGGCGTCTGTGGGACGTACGAACTGAAACCGCCATGGCTCCTCTCTATGATCGCGTGAGGCTTATTCGTGGTGAATGTCGCGACTGCGTCAAGAGAGGAAGTAACTGCGAAAAGATACTTACCATCGAGAGATTGAGCCAGGGCCGTCGGGCAAGCTCCAGCATATCCCTGCGTCGCCAATTTGACACTGAAATAGGCATCAACGTACCCGGAAGCAGTGGAAACGAGCGCAATTTGATCAACGTTCGAGAGTGCTACATACAGCCCTTTCTCGTCCGGAGTGAGTAGGATCGCTGTGGGATGGGGACTTGGGGCAAGCGGATCCCGAGGCTCCGGACGAGACCCCGGACTCTTCGGTTCAAACGGCTCCTGCAACCAGATCCAGCGCACGACCTTGCCGCTGGTCAGATCTAATTCCGCGATTTGCGATGCATTCCACAAACTGCACCACGCCCTGCGACCGTCTCTCGTTGCCACGCATGTGTAGGGATAAGCCGCTGGGACCAGATCGCTCGTGCTCAAGTCGAAAGTCTTCAGGATTTTTCCAGCCGCTGGGTCGAGCAGCACAACGTTGTCAGAGAGGTCATTTGCGATTAGCAGCTTGTCGTGCCCGCCATCGATGATTAGCGCCATGCCAGCCGGATATGAAATCGACATGTGCGGCGGGGCGGTCAAACCGACTGCCAGCTTTTTCTCTGTGGACAACGGCTGCAGGGGGATCGGGATGAATCGCTCCGGCGCAACCTTCCCTGCCGAAAAACTGTAGACCGCGATGCCATTCCCCAGGTCGCCTGGTCTTGCACCAGTGGGGTCCGTGAGCGATCCGACCGAAGCGTAGAGATGTTTTCCGTCAGAACTGAAGGCGAGGCCTATGAAATAGCTCTGGTGCGCTACGTCGGTGAAGCGCGCATCGGGAAACTCCGTGATCTGATTGGTGTCGAGATTCAGAACGGAGATCGATTGTTGCGCGCGCGTCTCTTGTGTGCCGTAACCGTCGTTCAGAAGGGCGGCGTAATGGCCATCGGGGCTGAGCACCATCGCGGCGGGAAAGCTGTTGGTGCTGCCGATGCGGCCGGGTGACGGGACGCTCAACATCTTGCTCGTGGGGAGCATGATGGGAGGACGATCGTTATCGGAAGTTTGCGCGCGAAGCGTGAAGGTGTTAATCAGGCAGACGACAACCAGAGCACGAATGAAGTCAGGAATCACAGATCCTCCGCGGTGGCGTTCAGGATAATTCGAGGAGACGAAGAAGAAAAGCGGAACACTGGGGCTAAAGCCCAATCTAATCAATGCGGCTAACGCGGCCCTGAAGGGCCGCTCTTCCACGGACACATCGGCGGCATCGCTCAACCCGAGACATATTCACTCGATGGAAAATCGGCTTGTGCGTCGCCTTCTATATTCCCGAAGCGCGCGAGCTGGGCCGAACCGAGTCTGCCGGCTGCGACTCCTCCGGATGCACGTTGTGGCGGACGTCCGATCCCTGTACCCAGAAGATGACGTCTTCGGCGATGTTGGTGGCGTGGTCGGCGACGCGCTCCAGGTTGCGGGCGACGAGCAAGGCATCGAGCGCCTGGCGCACGACCTCGGGACGCTCGTTCATCGTCTTGACGAGCTGGATGAAAGCATCATCGCGCATGCGGTCGATGACGTTGTCCATTTCGAGGACGGCCTGGGCAAGTTCAACCTTTCCTTCAATGAAAGATTCCAGGGCACGCCGAACCATCGCGCTTACCGCGGTTCCCATGCGCGCGATGTCCACTGGCAGGTCGGCGGGAGGCAGATCAACCATGTCCATGACTCGCTCGGCGATGTTGACGGCTTGATCGCCGACGCGCTCCAGATCGGCATTGATCTTGGTGACGGCGAGAATGAAACGCAGATCAACTGCCATGGGCGCCTGCATGGCGAGCAGATCGAAGGCGGCTTCATCAATTTCGCGTTCCGCGGTATTGATCAAGCTCTCGCCTTCAAGCACCATCTGGCAGCGGGTGAGGTCGCGCTCGACGTAGGCCTGGCGTGCGCGGTCCACGGCCTGCTCCGCCAGTCCTCCCATGCGAAGCAACCGTTGCCGCAGATCGTCGAGCCCTTGCTGAAATCGCGTGCGCATTTACAAACCCCTTGTCCGAACTTCTAGCCAAATCTCCCGGTGATGTAATCTTCCGTTTTCTTGTCGGACGGCTTAGTGAATATCTTTTCTGTCTTATCGAATTCAATCATCTTGCCCAGCAGGAAGAACCCGGTAAACTCTGCCACCCGGGCGGCCTGCTGCATGTTGTGCGTCACAATTACGATGGTATACCGCTCTTTGAGTTGAAAGATCAACTCTTCTATTTTCCCCGTTGAGATCGGGTCCAGAGCCGAGCAGGGCTCGTCCATCAGCAAAACTTCCGGTTCCACGGCGAGAGCGCGCGCGATACAGAGACGCTGCTGCTGGCCGCCGGAGAGACTGGCTCCAGATTTTTTATGCAGATGATCCTTCGCTTCTTCCCAGAGTGCGGAGGCTTCCAGCGACCGCTGCACGACTTCATCGAGCTTCCGGCGGTCGCGGAACCCGTTGAGCTTCAATCCGGAAGCAACGTTGTCGTAAATCGACATCGTGGGGAAGGGATTGGGTTTCTGGAACACCATGCCGACGCGCCGGCGAAGCTGCGTTGGAGACGTTCCGTTATAAGCGTCGAGTTCTCCGATGCGAACGCGTCCCTCCACACGGGCTTCGGGAATGGTCTCGTGCATGCGATTCAGGCAGCGGATGAACGTGGACTTGCCGCAACCGGAAGGGCCGATAAGAGCCGTGGCATGGTTGGCGGCCACATTGAGGTTGATGTCGAAGAGCGCCTGGCCTTTGCCGTACCAGGCATTCAGTTTCTCGACTTGAATTCCAACGCCCATAAATTATGCCGTTCCGAAGGATCCTCGGCGAACCACGTAGCGCACCGCCGCGACGGCCGTAACAATCAGAACAATGAGAACGAGCGAGCCCGCCCAGGCTTGCCGATGCCAATCGTCATAGGGAGAATTCGCGTACACGTAGATCTGGAGTGGCAGCGCGGCCGTCGGCTGGTTATAGCGCAGATTCCAGAAAGTGTTGCCCAGCGCGGTGAAAAGCAGCGGGGCCGTTTCGCCTGCGATGCGTGCGAATGCCAGCATGATTCCGGTGATCACGCCGGAGGTGGCGGTACGCAGGACGATGGAGAGGGTGGTACGCCAACGCGACACACCGAGCCCATAAGCGGCCTCTCGCAACGCCTGTGGGACAAGAAGCAGCATCTCCTCGGTGGTGCGGGTGATGGTGGGAACCATCATGATCGCGAGCGCCAGTCCGCCTGCAAGCGCCGAGAATCCGCGATCGCGAACCAGGATCGACCACGCAACGATGCCGATCACAATCGAAGGCACTCCACTCAGCACATCTGAGGTAAAGCGAATCACGCTTCCCATGCGATTCCGGCCAAACTCAGCAAGGTAGATGCCTGCTCCGATTCCGAACGGGACACCAACGAGGCTGGCGATTCCAAGGATCAACGCCGATCCCACAATCGCGTTGGCCATGCCGCCGCCGGCCTCTCCGACAGGTTTGGGAGTTTGGGTAAGGAAGGCCCAATTGATGGCCCCAACACCGCGGTACACGACGTAACCGAAGATGGCAACCAGCGGAGCCAAGACAATGACAACAGTCAGAACCGCCGCACCGGTCATCACATGATCGGTAATGCGACGGCGCAAACTGAGCGGCCTTACTAGAGTTTGGCCTGGGAGGGTAGTCACGGCGTCAGACATTTCCCCTCGCAGGCTGGCCGCGGGTTACAGTCCACACCAGCAACTGAGCCAGCGCATTGACGATAATTGTGACCAGAAAGAGAGCCAGGCCAATCTCCACCAGTGCTGACAGGTAGACGTCACCAGTAGCCTCGCTGAATTCGTTGGCGAGGACGCTGGCCATGGTATAGCCGGGCGCGAATAAAGATTTGGCGATCTCCGGCCGGTTTCCGATGACCATGGTGACCGCGATGGTTTCTCCGAGCGCCCGACCGAGACCAAGAATGATTCCACCGACAATTCCGGCGCGCGCGTTGCGGAGCACTCCCACTCGAATCATCTCCCAACGCGTCGCTCCCAAGGCCAGAACGCCTTCGCGTTGATGCTGCGGTACGACCATGAGCACTTCGCGGGTGATCGAGGAGATGATGGGAATGATCATGATCGCCAGAACAACTCCCGCAGCCAGCATGCCGATTCCGTAGGGCGGGCCTTCGAAGAGTCCGGTCCATCCCAAGGTTTTTGCTAGAAAGGGTTGCACGTAACCGCTCAGGACGGGAACGAGGACGAATATCGCCCACAATCCGTAAATGACGCTGGGTATCGCGGCCAGCAATTCCACAAAGAACGAAAGCGGACTGCGTAGCCCCTTGGGACACATCTCGGTGGTGAAGACTGCGACGCCAACCGAAAGGGGCACCGCGATGACTAACGCTAAGAGTGATGAAACCAGCGTGCCGTAGATGAAAGGTAATGCACCGAACTGCTCGCTGACTGGATTCCAATCGGTCCCGGCGAAGAACTTAAAGCCAAACGCGTGCCACGTCAGCCGCGAACTGGACACCAGTTCATAAACAATCAGGACGAGCACACCCAAGACCGCCAGACCGCAGGCAGTAATCGCCGACTTGAAGACACGATCGGCGCGTTCGCCGCCCGAAGTCTGCAACAGCGGTTTTGACTGCACCGCGTTGGCACTAACTTTCGCTGCTGCAACGGGTTGCGGACCGGGCATATCAGGCCGTGGGAATGCAGGATTGGCCATCGACCTTACCCTAGCAGACGGTTGTTACAAAGGTGTTAAAATAAGCGTCGCTTTTTCCGAGTGGCCGGCGCCGTTCCAGCTTGGTTTTGATCTGCACCGGAGGCTCAATTCTCGCACTCTCACTTCAGCTATGGCGATTTCTCCGGAACGTGGCAAATCCATCTTCAGAAAGACGGAGAAAGAACTCGTCCGACTATCCTCGGGCCACCGAGCCGAAGCGGTGCATGGTTTCCGCACGGCGGCGCGGCGCTTGCAGACACTTCTTGAACAACTGGTTGCGGACAACAACCGCAAGCACAAAAAGCTGCTGAAGATATTGAACCGGATCCGCAAATCTGCGGGAAAGGTGCGCGATGTCGATGTGCAACTTGAGGCGCTCCGTAGTGTAAAAGTCGCACAAGAACCTCGCCGCAAGACGCAGTTGGTGCAGGCGCTGATTGAACTTCGCGCACAACATGAGAGAAAGCTCCACAAGTTAATGAAGAAGCAAGATATTAGAGAGTTGCGCAAGCGGCTGCGGAGAGCCGAGGAATCGATGAGTTTCGATTCGAGCCTCGACCCACTGGCGGTCAGCAGGCAGATGCTCAAAAGCATACCGATTCCACAAGGACCCATCGACGAAGAGGCGCTTCATCGTTATCGCCTGGTCGTGAAACGCGCGCGCTACGCCGCTGAGTTTGCGCCGAAGTCGACGGAA
This sequence comes from uncultured Acidobacteriota bacterium, assembly GCA_963836945.1. Taxonomy (GTDB): domain Bacteria; phylum Acidobacteriota; class Terriglobia; order Terriglobales; family Acidobacteriaceae; genus Sulfotelmatobacter. The sequence goes on along the minus strand of CAWILL010000003.1, from coordinate 564,054 downwards.
TCGACCAAGTTCATGGCAGAACTGAAGCGTTTGCAGGACGCTCTGGGCAGTTGGCATGACTGGCTCACGCTAACTCAAACCGCAGCGGAGCGCCTCGGCGATGTCAGCGAGTCCTCACTCGTAGCGGTGCTTCACAACGTGACTAGGGGAAAGTTTCGGCACGCGGTGAGTGCTGTTATAGCGGCGAAGGGCGAATCCCCTGCCACTCAACCGCGCGTTGCGGAATTGCAAGATGTTCGAAAAACCACCCGGAAAGATGCAGGGATGGAGCGGCGCAGCGGCGCGGCAGCCTGACCTTAGCATTCTGATCGGGCTTCTTCAAAGTCCTGTTTCTCAGTTCCCTCAAGCATGTAAACTGTGGGGCTTCCATGCCTACGTTCGCCGCAGTCGACATCGGCTCTAATTCTGTCCGGCTAAAAATTGCGCGGCTGCAAGCAGGCCGCTTGCGGGCGTTACACGAGGACCGCGAGGTCACACGTCTGGGCGAGGGGGTCTTCAGTTCGGGATTTCTAACCCCAGAGTCGATGGCCGAGACGGTGAAGGTTCTGCGCCGGTTCCATCGCACGACCCAGCAGATCGTTACCGACAATGTGCGGGTGGTCGCCACCAGCGCGCTGCGCGATGCCCGTAATTCCCAGGCATTTCTCGAATGGGTGCGCTCGGCGACCGGATGGAAGGTGGAGATCGTCTCCGGCGTGGAAGAAGCGCGGCTGATTCACCTGGGGCTCGTCTCCGGTTCGCGGGTAGACCGCGTACCGACGCTCATGATGGATCTGGGCGGCGGAAGCTGTGAACTCACCGTGTCGCACACCGGGCACATTCGCGATGCCGTCAGCCTTCCGCTCGGCGCAGTGCGCCTGACTAACGAATTCCTGCGGCATGATCAGGCGCGGAAGGGCGAGCTCAAGCGTCTGCGCGGATTTGTGACGCGTGAAGTCAATCGAATCGTCACGCGCATAGGAGCGGCGCGCGTGGGGAATGTGATTGCGACCTCAGGCACAGCTGCGGCGCTGGCGGCGGTGGCGAGTCACCTGCGGCGAGGGAGGAACCGGCAGAGAATGATGGTCTCGCGGGCGGAGATGAGCCGTATCGCTCAGCGGCTATCGCGACTTCCGGTGGCCGAACGACGGAAGATCGCAGGCATTGGTCCGAGGCGGGCCGAGATCATTGTCGCCGGAGCGATCGTCTACCATGAATTGCTCGACCGCCTGCGGTTGAAAGGATTTCGCTATTCGCCGCTGGGCTTGCGGGATGGAGTTCTGGCCCAGATGGCGGCCGACTATGACCGCAGTACGCGCTCGGGCAAGCAGATCGAGTCGGAGCGCTGGGAATCGATTCTCAAGGCAGTCGATCACTATCACATCGACCGCAAGCACGCGATGGCCGTGCGCGAGGCCGCTACTTCCCTGTTTGCCGCGCTGCGGTCTGTCCATCGCTTGCCCCCGGAATATGGAGAATGGCTTTCGGCGGCGGCCATGCTGTACGAAGTGGGCGATTATTTAAATCGAAGCGGCCATCACCGGCACACATACTACATCATCTCGAACTCGGAGATTCTGGGCTACACGCCGCAGCAACGGCGCATCATCGCCGCTATTGCGCGCTATCTGGGTAAGTCCAGGCCGGTAGTGGAAGACGTGCCGATGAAAGTCATCGACAGCGTCGAGCGACCGAACGTACAAAAGGCGATTGTGCTGATGCGCATGGCACGAGCGCTCAACCTGAGCCGGAGCCGTGCCGTCGAAAGGGTGCGAGTCCGGGTGCGCGCCGCCGAAGTGAAGCTGACGCTGGTACCGCGACGGCGCATGGGAATCGACCTGGAACTTTGGGCTCTCGAAAAAGAGCGGGACTATTTCCGTGAAGTATTTGGACGGGAGCTTTCCACTGCGGCGTCGTAGAGAGCACGCAAGACCTTTGGCGTCAGGCACCACTGCAGCGTCCCGGAACTGCGGCGCATCTCAACTTTCGCGACCGCGCCTTTTTTCAGTTCCACCGACGCTTCGCAACCCGAGTCGCTGATCACTGAACCCAGAAACTGGCTGAGGTTAGGATTGTGGCCCACGACCATCACTGCTTCCTGTCGCGAGTATTTCTCCAGGATTTTGCGGAAATCGGCGAGCCCCGCTTCCGGGCGCAGTCCGGGATCGGTTTGCAGCTTGCCTTCGTATCCTAACTCGTTTCCGACCAGTGCCGCAGTCTGCGTACACCGTTTCAGCGGGCTGGAGACGATGACGTCCACCTGGACGTCGAGCGCCGCCAAAGCGCGGCCAACGTAGCCGCACTGCTCGATGCCCTCCTTGTCGAGCGCGCGTTTCTCATCTTTCTTGGGAGTGGCCAGATGCTCTCCGGCGCTAGTGTGGCGCAAAACGTAGAGGATCATATTTGGTTATCGTACTCTTCCGGCCAGGGCCTTGCGTTTGCCGTGGGCATCGGGTGCGGGAAACACGACGGGGGCTTTGCCCTCCGCGACGGCCATCAGGAAATCTTGCGCGCTGAACGCTGCGGTTCCCATAGGCTGGCGCCGATTTCGCTTACCTCGAAGCGGCTGCCAAGCGCGGATATAGTTCGCATCCGGGAGCAGGATCCGCGCCTTACGGTTGTCGGCAAGATAAGCATCCAGAATTTCATGTCGCACGCGGTTGCGAAGCATCTCGTCGCGCAGAGGCACCAGTACTTCCACGCGTTCGTAGAGATTGCGGGGCATCCAGTCGGCGCTGCCGATGTAGACTTCTTCCTCACCGCCGTTCGAGAAGTAATAGACCCGGCTGTGCTCGAGGAAGCGTCCGACGATACTGCGCACACGGATATTGTCGCTCACACCGCGGACGCCGGGACGCAGCGCGCAAATGCCGCGCACGATCAGGTCAATCTGGACTCCCGCCTGCGACGCACGATAAAGCGCTTGCACAACGTTCTTGTCGAGCAGCGCATTCATCTTGGCAATAATGCGGGCCGGATTTCCCCGCAGCGCATGGTCGGCCTCGCGGTCGATCAGCGCGATGGTCTTCTCCGCCAGATCGAGGGGAGCAACCAGCAGCGGCTCATAGCTGGGATTCTCCGCGTAGGCAGTCAGAAAACTGAAGACGTCGTGAACGGATCGGGTGATTGCCGGGTTGGCGGTGAACAAACTCAGATCGGTGTAAATTCGCGCGGTGGTCGCGTTGTAGTTTCCGGTACCGATATGGCAGTAGCTCCGGGTCACGCCATCGGGATCGCGTCGGACCAGCAGCGACAGTTTGCAATGCGTCTTCAATCCGACCAAGCCATGGAAGACCTGCACGCCGGCGTCCTCCAGATCGCGCGCCCAGCGGATATTCGAGGCCTCATCGAAACGCGCTTTCAATTCGATGACCGCAGTCACTTCCTTCCGAGATGCAGCTTCAATCAGTGCGGGGACGATCAGGGAGTGCTCGCTGGTGCGATAAAGCGTTTGCTTGATCGAGAGAACACGCTCGTCCTCGGCGGCCGATTCGATGAAAGAAACCACCGCATCGTACGAATCGAAGGGATGATGCAAAAGGATATCGTGGGAACGCAGTTCCTCGAACAGGTCCTTCGATTTCGCGGTCAAGCGGAGTTCGCGCGGCGAGAAGCTGCGGTATTTCAGATCGGCTCGGTTCACCTGCTCATAGACGTTGAAGAGACGCACGAGATTCACTGGCCCGTTGACCGGAAAAACTTGCCAGGGGTCGAGTTCAAACACGGTGCGCAGCCGCTCAATGATTTCGGGATCGGCGTCGGCTTCAATTTCCATGCGAACCGCGTCGCCCTTGCGGCGATTGTGAAGTTCAGTGCGAACAGATTCCAGCAGACTGCGCGCTTCTTCTTCCGCCAGGTACAAGTTGCTGTTGCGGGTCACGCGGAATGGCGCCGAAGAAACAATGTCGTAGCCGTGATACATACGCACGGCGTGATGAGCGACGAGATCCGCCAGGAAGATGAAGTCGACGGTATCGGTCGAGGGCAAGCGGATCAATCGGGGCAACACGCGAGGAACTGAAACCACCCCTGTATAGGTCAGCGCCGAACGACGGCGGCGGCGCAGCAGGAAAGCTACGCACAGCGCTTTGTTGATCACCCGGGGAAAGGGATGCGCGGGATCAACCGTGACCGGGGTCAACAGTGGGTCGAGTTCTCTCTCACAATAATCGTCCGCAAAGCGCAGAGCCTCCGAGTCCAACTCATGCAGGCCGAGCACGCGGATCCCTTGCTCTGCCAGCGCAGGACGCAGGCGTGCGTTCCAACAGTCGTACTGGTCCTCGACAAACTCGTGGGTGACCTTGGCGAGAACGTCTCGTTTGGCGGTAAGCGTCAGTCCGTCCGGTCCGGATTCGTTGTAGCCGTCTTCGATCTGCTGCATCATGGCGGCCACGCGGACTTCGAAGAATTCGTCGAGATTGCTGGCGCTGATGGAAAGGAATTTCAGCCTCTCGAGAAGCGGGTTGCCCTCATCTTCGGCCTCCTCGAGCACACGACGATTGAATGCGAGCCAAGAGGTGTCGCGGTTGAGAAAATACTGAGGGTTGTCGAGCGAAATGCGAGCCATGCGGGAAGCACAGTATAAAACATCCCGGGACCTACTGCGGTGCTCAGACTCAAATCCGCTATCAGCTGCACCCAGGAACAAAAACCGGCACCCACAGAGGGGTGCCGGGGCCTGCTGCAATATGACGGGTTACGGCAAGTAATATCGGAACGAGGTCCAGATCATGTTATCCACGGCCTTGGGCGAAATGCCACCGCCCGACCACGCGTTCCTCGAAAAGTAGGAGTACTGAATCCCCCAGCGGAGGCCGCCTTTGGGTCCCTGGGTCAACTTATCCCAGAACCCAACGGTCCCCTCCATGATCAGACGAGTGTCTCCCGCGCAGGTGCCTCCGCCGGAAGGTGTGAGCTGGTTTGAGGGTGGATTCTCCGTGCTGCAACCCGAGTTATTGGCGAACAGTGAGCCGTATCCACCGATTTGGTTTAATTTGAACGTGGTTGTGGTGGTTGCGGGAATTGCCGTAGTCGTGGCCGTAGCCGGGATGGCCGGCGTCTTAGTAATCGAAATGCTGTCGTAGCCCTTATAGGCCGTGCGCCAAGCGTATTCTCCGCCGAAGTAAGCGTAGATATCCAGTTTGGAATTGGGGTGCAACTCCAATTCCCCAAGCGCGTGGGCAGTGCGGATCAGCGCTTGCGTACCGTCGGGACGAAGCGTTATATCGGCGAGTTGCGCGCTGCCGTAACGGCCGATGCCGTCTCCTGCCGCTCCCTGAATGGCAAAATCCAACTTCTTCGCCACCACGGGAACGCGTATGTTTGCTCCGACGCCCCCGCCGCCTCGTGTGTCGTTGAAGGCTCCCGCCGCACTTGGCGTAGTAGAACCGTTGATGCCGCAAGCAATCGTCGTCGGGATTGCCGGAGGATTCGTATCGGTTGAATTCGTGCCGACCACGGCGCATGGATAGACTCGGTTGCGGAACGTGCTAAAAATCCCGAACACTTCGTAATGGCCCCACCCGGGATCTGCCACTGCCTTGAAGATGAAGTCAGGTGTCTTGTTGAAGGAATATCCGCTGGTGTCGACGAAGTTCAGCAGGCCCCCGCCAGAACCAGGACCGTCGACGAAGGCGTTGCCGATGGTGGTAACCGCTGCGGTTCCTTGGTTAGTTGTTGAAACGCTCGAGAAGCCTCGTCCGCCGATCGTTGCTTGCGGCCCTTCCACCGAGAGGCCAAGAGCGAATTTGCCGCCGAAATCCTTGACCACCCGGAATCCGTACTGCCTTTCCCAGGTGAAGCCAACTTGGTACTGCGAGTCAATGGTCATGGGCAGGACTTCTGTTCGGTTTGTGATTCCCTTTCTGGTTTCCGTCGCCAACGACCACTGCTGGCCGCCGGTAAAAACCCATCCACTCTGAAGTGCGGCTTGCGCGTACAGAATCCGCTGGCGAAAAACGTAACTGTTGCTCTGTCGATCATTGGAAGTAACGCCTGTTCCGAGAAAGTCACCTTCCCAGTACCCGGTAAGTTTGGTGCCGCCAAGGTTGCCTTCAGCAAGCATCGAAAGGCGGCTCTGACGAGCGGTGAAGTTAGTTTCATTAATGTGGGCCAGTGAATTCCCCTGATATGGAATGCTATTGAACGGCGTGTTGATGTCCGAAGCATTCGCCCGTTGGCGGGTAACCGTTTCTGCCGCGATGAAACCGCCCGGCGTAAGCGTCACGCCTTTGTAATGAATGGCTGCCGGCGACTCGGACATAGTCTTCTGAGTCTCCTGCAGGTTGACGACGGTGTTTGCCACCGTGCCTTGCAGGTCCGTCACATTGGTCTTCAACTCGGTGACAGCGGCCTGCTGTTGCGTGGCACTGGCTTGAGCGGCGTCGGCTTTTCCGGCGGCATCGGTGGCGGCGGTCTGCGCCTGCTGGACAACTTGGTCCTTGCGATGCAGTTCGTCACGCAGTTCCTGCAACTGCTGTTGCTGCTGAGCAAGCGCGGCCTGCTGCGATGCGATGGCATCTTTGAGCGCTTGCACATCAGCTGCGGTGATGGCGGGAGCCGCCGCCTTTTTTTTTGGTGTCTTGGGCGCGGTGGTTTGTGCAACCAATCCTGTCGCCAGCCATAACATTGCACAAAATGTCCATGCGGACTTCATTCTTTTCTTCTCCTTTTGCGTAAATGAATGGTCCTGGTGCGTAGTGGTTATCTGACCTGCTTGATGGCTTCTTTCTCTTTGGCAACCACGTTATCCGGCAACGGCGCGTAGGACAGGGCGGCGGTCATCTTCTGGCCGTCGGTCACCATCCAGTTGAGGAAATCGTTCAGAATTTTCCCCTTGGCCGGGTCTTTTGACGGCAGCGGAATCAGCAGCCACGTAAAACTCGCGATCGGATAGGCATCTTTGCCCGGTGCGTTGGTGATCGAGACCCGGAAATCCGGGGGCATCTTCGGCGCGGAAGCAGCCGCCGCGCTAACGCTCTCGAGCGAGGCCTTGATGAAGTTCCCCGCGGAATTTCTGACGCTGCCGTAAGGAATGTTGTTCTGCACGGCATAGATCAGCTCAACGTATCCAATGGAACCAGACATCTGGCGGATTAAACCTGATACCCCTTCGTTGCCCTTGTTACCGAGACCGACCGGCCACTTCACCGATGTGTCGGATCCCACTTGGCTCTTCCACTCCGGGCTCACCTTCGAGAGATAGTCTGTCCAGATGAACGTGGTGCCGCTGCCATCGGAGCGGTGGACGACGATAATATCCTTGTCGGGGAAGTTAACCCCGGGATTGGCCGAGGTGATCGCTTTGTCATTCCATTTGGAGATCTTGCCCAGGAATATCCCTGCCAGAACTTCCGGCGTGAACTTCACTTCCCCGGTCACACCCGGAATGTTGTAAGCGGGCACGTCTGCGCCCAGCACGGTTGGAAGATTCAGGATCTTCGTCTTCGAATCCTGCAGTTGCTTGTCAGTCATCGGCATGTCGCTGGCGCCGAAGTCCACGGTGCCGGCAGTGACCTGGCGAATCCCCCCGCCGCTGCCAATCGACTGGTAGTTGATCTCAACGCCGGAATGAGACTTCGAGTACTCGCTGAACCATTTCGAGTACATGGGGTATGGGAACGTGGCGCCTGCTCCGCTGAGCGTGGTTTGCCCCAAAACTGGAGCGGCCAGTAACGCACACACAAACAGAAGCACAAGTTTGCGCATCACTAGATCATTCCTCCTCTTTGGATATATGAACTGGTTCTATCGGCGAAGTGTTAAAGGACGGTTACAAACGAGTGAATTTCTGGTGAATGACCACGGGACAGAAAGAGTAGACGTAGATTTTCGCACTGCGGTCCGTAGCAGACGGAGTTTAGTGCACGGCGCGCAGATGGGCGATTTCGCGGGGAAACAATGTGTTGCCGGGAAATTCACGCTGTAGTCCGGCTAGCAGTTCCAGGGCTCGAGGGCGATCCTTCTCGCGCACATACGCAATCGCCAGAAGGATGCGAGCGAACGGAGCGAGATAGTGGCCGTGCGCCGCGGTGGTTTGGAGATCAGCGATTCCGCCCTGCTTGTCGGCGGGAAGACCTCCCATACGCAGAATCCAGCGCACGGGCGCGGCCATGCTGCCGATGACGTACTTGCTGAAGCCGGTAGCAAGCAGCGCATCGTAGCAGTCATGGCAGACGGCAAGCAATTCCTGCGCGGAGGCGGAGGCCTGCTTGGTGAAGTGCAACGACGCCATATTCCGTTTCTCGATCAGGGCGGCATAGTCCGCCTGCAATCCCGAGCAGAGCGTCATGGCGAATAGTGCGTCGCGGTCCTTGGGATCTTTGGCCAGCTTTGTCCGTGCCAGTGTCTCAGAGCGTCTAATCGCATTCTGAAAGCGATCGCGCAAGTCCGGGTCCGGAGTTAATTTGGGACGGTCGACGAATGCTGCGTCGTTCTCGTAGAACTGAGCTTCCAGAACTCCCAGGCGGTTGAATTCAGCAAAAAGGAATCCTGCCGCTTCGCTGACCGGACCCATCGGATCGTCAGGATGGAGCCGCTGCCAAGTCGAGAAGTCTTCCTGCGCTCCCCCAAAGTCGAGGTTATAAAGGCCGGTAAAGCCGCGGTCCAGGGGAGAAGCAGCACTCTCTCCCGGAATGTCCTCTGCCAGCAGAGTGGGGCACAGGGCGAAGCACGCGGCGAAGATTGCCGCCAAGACCCGACCTCGAGCATCTATTGCTTTATGCATGTTCCCTGCGCTGGTCTATTATCGTTCAACTCCGTTTAGTTGCAATCAAAAGCTATTTGGACACTCACTACTTCGATGACAGACGCAGGAGAAGAATGCCGCCGAGTTGTAAATCTTGTGTCAAATCGGGCAGGAAGGGTTTGCATGGTCCGAGGAACTAAGACTCATGGCTGAAACACGCTACGCGCCCGGATGGCCGGGCATTCCACCGCGCTGGACGTCGAGCGCCAAAACGGGCGTCGGCACGGCGCTCAACCAGCACAGCAAAGTCTGGTTCACACTCAGTCACGGCATTCTCAATGAAGTCTACTTCCCGCGAGTGGATCAGGCGTGCACGCGCGATATGGGATTCATCGTGACCGACGGGCGCGAATTCTTTTCGGAAGAAAAGCGGCATTGCACGTTCGAGAACCGCCCGTCCGAACCCGGGGTCCCAGTATACGAGTTGACCAACACCGATATTTCTGGCCGATACCGCATTCACAAAGAGGTACTCACCGATCCCTATCGCAACGTGGTGCTGCAGAAAGTTCGTTTTGAACCGTTGCAAGGTACTCTTTCCCATTATCGATTGTTTGCTCTGCTCTCTCCCCATCTGGCTAACTGCGGATATGGCAATACGGGCTGGACCGGCGACTACAAAGGCTTCCCCATGTTTTTCGCCGAGCACGATGGCACCACGCTGGGCCTGGCTTCTTCGGCGCCGTGGAGGAAGATGTCCGTCGGATTTGTCGGCGCGTCCGACGGGTGGCAGGATATCTCGCAGCATTTCCAGATGGAATGGGAATATGCGCGAGCCGAGAACGGCAACATCGCGTGCACCGGCGAGATCGACCTCGTGGCGTGCAACGGCGAATTCGTCATGACGTTGGGCTTCGGCTCGATGTGGACCGAAGCGGGGCAGCAAGCGCGATCCAGCCTGTTCGAAGACTACGGTGAGGTGCGCGCTCACTATATCTCGCAGTGGAACAGTTGGCACGAAAAGCTGCTCAAGCTGGATGAGCCGCGGCGACAGAACGACTTGTATCGCACCTCGACTTCGGTATTGCGTACGCACGAGTCGAAGGATTTCCTAGGCGGGATCATCGCGAGTCTATCCATTCCCTGGGGATTCAACAAGGGCGATGAGGACCTTGGTGGATATCACCTGGTTTGGCCGCGCGACCTGGTTGAAACCGCAGGCGCGTTGCTCGCGGCTGGGGCGGTCACTGATGCGGTCCGGGTGCTGAGGTATCTCGAAGCCACGCAGGAGGCCGACGGCAACTGGGCCCAGAACCTCTGGCTTGATGGGCGTCCGTACTGGAGCGGCATCCAGATGGACGAGACGGCCTTCCCCATCCTTCTGATCGATTTGATGCGGCGCGAAGCGCCGGACGCGCTGGGAAAGCTCGATCGCTGGTGGACCATGGTGCGCAAGGCGGTGAGTTTCATCATTCGCAACGGCCCGGTCACGCAGCAGGACCGATGGGAAGAGGACGCTGGATATTCTCCGTTTACGCTGGCGGCGGAAATATCCGCGCTGTTGGCTGGGGCGGAAATCGCGGATCTTACCGGGCATTCCGATCAAGCGCAAACCATGCGCGATGCGGCCGACGCGTGGAATGACAATATCGAGCGCTGGACCTACGCGACCGGCGGCGACCTGGCGCAGCAACTTGGGATCCCCGGATATTACGTGCGCATAGCTCCGCCGGATACCGACGGTGCGGCGTCGCCGACGCAGGGTTTCGTTCCGATTAAAAACAGACCTCCGGGACAAGATGGACAGAGTGCATATCACATCATCAGCCCCGACGCGCTGGCGCTGGTGCGGTTCGGACTGCGCGCCGCCGACGATCCGCGGATCGTGAATACGCTCCGCGCGATCGACGCGTTGCTCGCCGTCGAGCTGCCGCAGGGACCCTGCTGGTATCGCTACAACGGTGACGGCTATGGTGAACACAAAGATGGGTCGGCCTTTGATGGCACGGGAATCGGGCGTCCCTGGCCGCTTTTGGCGGGCGAACGGGCGCATTTCGCTTTGGCGGGCGGACACCGGGATGAGGCCGAAGCTATGCTGACTGTGATGGAGAATTCTACGGCAGGCCACGGCCGTCTACTTCCGGAGCAAGTTTGGGATGCCGCCGACATTCCGGCTCTCGAGTTATTCCGGGGAAGGCCGACTGGTTCGGCTTGTCCGCTGGTCTGGGCACATTCGGAGTACATCAAGCTGCGGCGCTCGATCCGCGACGGTAAGATCTTCGATCAGCCTCCGCAAACGGTGCAGCGATATCTGAAGGAGAAACACATCCGGCAAATCTTCGGCTGGAGATTCAACAACAAGGCGCGCAGCGTTCCGCGCAACAAGACTCTGCGTATCGTTCTGCTCTTACCGGGGCGCGTGCACTGGACAATTGACGACTGGACGACCGCGCACGATACCGACACGCGTGACACCGGGCTGGGGATTCACGTGCTGGATCTGCCGACGGCTTCCCTGCCGCCCGGAGCAGAGGCCGTCTTCACCTTCTTCTGGCCCAATGAAAATCGGTGGGAGGGGACGGATTATCGCGTGGTAGTGGAGTAGCACCGCCGTCCTGGTCGTGGCGTGCGTCTCGCCACCGCACTTCGGACATGAAGTCACCGTTTGCTTTTCTCCCGAGTTTCTACCTTGAGCGGGCTGTCGATCGACATGGGCAAGGATACGGCACGGGTTCACATGCTGCGGAAAACCTCTCGCGACACTCCGAAAGATTTGAAGAATTTTGTGGAGACAGCCGCCCTCGGCTGTCCGGCCGCTCGAGCGGCCGTCTTTACCCTTGCACCGAAAATTCAGTACCTGAGGCGATGGCCATATCGAGTAGGGAGGGAACTGCTTTCATAGCAACAGCGCAGGCAAAAATGGTCGCCCTTCGGGCGACGGACAGCCGAAGACGGCCGTCCCCACAAAATTTAGCGATCAGCTATTTTTCGAGTGGCTAAAGTCGTGCCCTTCCCGAGCTCACTCTTCCGCGCTGGTGTAGCACAACTCTACCACGGTGCAGTCATCGCTTAGCGGATTTCCCGCGCAGAATTCCGTCACCGCGGAAAAGATCCCTTCCAGGGTCGGGGATTTGGAAGCCGCCGCTTCCAGGCGTGAGTCATCGAAGAAGTCTCCCATGGCGTTTTCTGCCTCGGTAACGCCATCGGTAACGAGGATAAAGCGGTCTCCGGACTTCATCTGACAAGTCGAGCTTTCGAATGTTGCATCGGCGAGCAGTCCCACCGGGACATTCCCGTGCGTGGGACGGATGACCTCTCCGGCGCACACGAGCAGCGGCGGGACGTGGCCGCAATTGACGTATTCGAGTTCGCCATCTCGCCGCAAGCGGACGAGCAAGAGTGTTGCATACTTTTCGCCACCCATTTTCTCGCTAAAAAACCTGTTAACCGCAGTCACCACGTCCAGCAGCGACATACCCGCAGTCAAGTGGGAATAGATCATCCCTTGCAGCGTTGACGCCATCAGCGCTGCTGAAACTCCCTTTCCACTGACGTCGGCTAACACGACGGCCAGACCGTCTTTTGTGTTCACCGCGTCGTAAAAATCTCCCCCAATTTCCTTACACTGCAGGTTCCTGGGTCGAATCTTCGCAAAGGGGACCTCGGGAATCTTCACCTGCATCAGCCGCTGCTGAATGCTGGCTGCAATGGTGAGCTCTTGCTGATAGCGGCGGGCTTCTTCCTCCGCCTGCACCAGGCGTGCATTTTCGATCAGCGACGCGGCTTCTGTCGCGATCGCGTGCAAGATGTCCTGGCTTACGCCGCTGATATCGCGCGAGGCAAAGCGGGAATCGACGTAGAGAACACCCATCGCTTGAGCGGCGATTCCAGGCGCTGGAGTCTGCGCGTCGCGGGTCTGCTGCACCTGCATCTTGCGCAGCGGAATGCACACGACTGTTCGCAGATCGTAAGCCACAATGCTCTGCCGTCCCGAAAGATCGAGCGACTGGCTGGTATCGGTCAGCAGAAATTCAGAATTTGACCGCATCGACTCTTCAAGGATCGAGTGGGAGATCGTCTTGTCATCGAGCAGCGGCTCTTTTTTGGCATTGCGCCCCGCCTTGAGGCTCAGCTTGCCATCCTCGTCCTTGAGAAAGACGTAGGCACGCTCGGCCTTGGTGAGTTCCAAGGTCACGTCGAGCATGGTGATCAGAATTTCATCGAGAACACCCGCCGTGTTCAGCTTGCGCGCGGCTTCGAGGAAGAGGCGCAATGTTTCCAGTTCCGTGGTGTCCGGCTTGATCCCGCCGATGACCGAGATCTGGCTCAGGAATTCGCGGGCTGTATTAGAAGTCGCATGCGCTGGGTTAAAGAGAACGTAGGCCGAATCGCGCGCACCGAATTCCAGCCGATCGCCGCGTTCCAGCTTCTGCCGCTGGATGCGCTCCCCGTTCAGGAACGTGCCGTGCTTGCTACCCAGGTCTTCGATGAAGAATTCCTGGCCATCCTGCATGATCTGGGCGTGGTCGCGCGAGACCCGGGGATCGGCGATGACGAGGTCCTTATCCACCTTGCGACCGACCGTGAACGGAGTGCGATTCAGGACGATATTCTTCTGCTCGCTGCCCTGCACAAAGACAAGGGCGGGAAACACTCCGGAGCCGGAGCTGTGATGGCTTTGGCTGATTGTATTGAGGGCCATGGCTAGCGGCCAAAAAAGCTTGCTCGACGCGTCGTTCGCTGCAGCGCGGGCGAGTCCAACTCAGTCAACAGACTACTCTGCCGCCGCGTTAGGTCGCAAGCCGTGCGGATTCGGCTCGCGAGCTAGGTTGCGCAAGCGTGGTTTGGGTTTGTTCGGCGTCTTCTGCGGACTCTCTCAGCGACCTCCGCGGTAAAAGGCCCTTAACGCCGAGATCGCGGAGAAAGAGCGCAGAGGCCGCTGAGAAATTCCCTTGGCTCACTGCAATGCAGCCCCATGCGAATCGACTAAGACATTTCTGGAGACGAGCAGCAGCCCATATGTTGTTATGGGGATCGCGAAGCTGGGATAGAACGGTAAACCCCAGGCTTTCTGAACTGTGCTGCCGGGCAGGAATGCGAGCGCGATCACCAGGCAGGCTGCGGTCAAAAATGGAAAGCCGACTGAAGCCGCAGTCATCCAGCAAAAGAACTGCGACAAATGACTCTTCTGCAAGAGTTCTTGTCTCGCCCGCAGCACCATCATGACTCCTGGCAGGAGCAGAAGCTGGTTGTAAGGCGCGAACATGGGGATGACCACCAGAGTCGTCGCCAGGGTAAAACAAAGCAACCACTGGAACGCGGGAGTCTCCTCACCGGCGCGCCGGTTCCGCCAGGCAAAGACGAGGACCATGCCAAGCAATACTACCGAGGCGATTCGCGCCCAGAGGGGCGGGAGGAAGCCGTTGAGCAACGAATTTCCACCGCCGGTATAGCGATAGTAATCCTTCATGGCACCGCGGAATTCGGATATCCAGCCGGGCAGCAGCAATTCTCCGGCGACGACAAGAACCGCCATGCTGATCACAAGACTCCACAGCACGCGCTGCCGCTCACACCAATTACCCAGCAACCATATACACAACCAAAGGATCAGCAAGAAAACCAATTGGGGTTTGATCGAAGCCATCGCCAGCAATATGCCCGCCAGCACGAATCGCTGGTGGGTAATCGCATACATCGAGCCTGCGATCAGGGCGACTACTAACACAGTCAACTGCTGCAGCCTCAGCCCCTGGATTGCGGGAAAGCAAGCCAGGGTCAGCAGAATCGCGGTAACTGTCGCGGCTCTTGAAAGTCGCCATCTGAGCACGCCCAACCATAGCGGGACCGAGATCGTCGTAAGAACGACGAAAAGCCAGAAAACGATCCTGTGCACAGTAGGAAACGGCAGCGTTACCGTGGGAGCCAGCATCAGGACTACATAAATTGGATAAGCGAAGCCCTGCTGATCTATCGGATCGTTCTTGCGCGTGGGGTCGAGGGGCCGTCCGTAATATCCGATCTGAATCTCACGAGTGATCTCGGCGGTGTAGGGATCCCGGTGGTGCACCAACAATTCGCGCGCACCGAGCCAGCGCGGATAGAGATCAGAGAGATTGCCCCGGGGAGCGCCACGCTCCGCTGACTCCGACATTTGATGTGGCACCGCAATGCTCTGCACCCATATCCACATGGCAGCGGACAACAAGAGAGCTCCGATGACAACATAAGACTTTCTAAGCATTCGCGATCAGAGACGACTGGGGAAATGGCTCTTCTCTCAGGCGCTGCAAACGCCGAACCTCGGCCACCAGGATAAAAAGCCACCACAATAGGAACACGGCCATCAAGTTAATTCTCTGCCAGCGCATCCAGAGAAGGAACCACAAAGGACTTATCAGTAGCGGTATGGCAGGCGCAATGAGTGATTTGCCGTCCAGCGGTCTTTCGATGCAGCAGTTCACGATTACAGCAAGCGGCACGACCAGTAATGAGAGGTCATAACTGTTCGTGCTTAGTCCCACAAGAAGGGCTGTCATAACCGCGCCCGCGAAGCAGAGCCGGAATAACGCTTCGTCTCGCGCATATTTCCGCAGCGAGGCAACGATCATCAGCAGTGCGGCTGAGCCGGCCGCCACTACAACAGGCACAGCTGAACCGATCTTCTGCGCGAAGGGCCAACCAGCAACCAATCCGAATAAACTGGGCAGTTGGCCGGGGGGTATTCCTCCAAAGGCGGGCTGCGAAACCACGCGCCATGCGTATGCCGGATAGTCCAACACTCCTTTCCAACCAACCAATCCCAAAGAAATCAGCACCGCGGCTGAACCTGATGCGGCGAATCCGAGGATGAATCTTCGACCGCGCCAAACCGTGAGAACGAGCGCCAGGGGAAGGATCAGATGGTACTTGAAGAGGCCAAAGCCGAGCCAGCATCCGGCAAGAAAGTCGGCATCGCGATCAAGCGCTCGAAAACTCAGAGTGACCACCAGCAACAGCAAGATTGCATCCTGGCCCTGGTGAAAGTTTGCAAACACAGGGAAAAATGCGAGACCGAGCAGGACCATCGGCCAAACCGGAATCGATGCTAACGAGAGCAGAGAATTTTTCAGCAGCCTCGAAACTCCAAAAAGGATTGCGAGGTTGATCAGGTTCCACGCGAGGAAGGCCCGCGAATAGGACAAGAACGTCAATGGAAGGAAGAACAATGCTTCAAAGGGCGGATGAATATAGGGTAGCGGTCCACGACGAATATCTGAGTTTCTGGCAAACTCGCCCTGGACAGCCAGTTGCGCATTGGATTGGTACAGTTGCGCTCCGCCTCCCTCGCGCAGGATCTTGCCGGCGGTGTAAAAAACTGTGAAATCCGGGTCGCCGCGGGCAATCCGGTCACGCACTCGCCAGAGGAAAAAAACGTGGATAGAGATGATGCCGGCCACAAAAATCCACAAGAGCGCTTTTCGTTGGCGCCACAGGGTGGTGGCCGATTTTTGGTCAGTGATCAGAGCGGTAGGCGATTCTAACGCGCCGGCACCCTATGTCGCTATGATTCCAGAGGCACAATATAGCCGTAATTACCGACATTTCCCCGTGGAAGAACCGGTTTTTGTGGGGATCTAACCGAGATCGGGGTAGCATTCACCCAGTTACTGAGGATTCGTTCAGGGTATGCAAGAATTTGTCACTTTTGGCCCAATTGCAGTTATGATTAGCCAGTCGAGTGGAGGCGCGATTAGCGCAGGAGTCCCAGCCTGAGCTTCGAATGACCATTCCCTATCGACCATTCAAAAAAGGCTGGCAGGAGAAAAGGACAATGTTCAAAGAGCTTGCGTGCAAGCTATGGTTTGAGCAGGAGGGGCAGGACATCGCCGAGTACGCGGTGATGCTGGCGGTAATACTCGTGATTGTGGTCGGAACCATCCGTTTGATCGGGTCCAATGCCAATAACGTGTTCTCCAACGTAGCCAGCTCGATACACTAGCAAGATTGATAGAAGTCGAAGAACAGGTCGGGTACACCGCCGGGCTGGAGGTTGTACGAGTCCGTCTCAGGAAAAAGCATGAATCGCACACGCTTGTTAATGATTGGGGTTTTGGCGCTCGCTGCGGGACTGCTGTCGGCGGTCTACGTCTACAAGAACCTGCAGCCGGGGAAATCCGCGGCGGCGGATACCGCAGAAGTCATGGTCGCGGCGAACGACCTGCAGGTCGGAGCCCGGGTTGAGGATCATGACGTTAAGATCATTCGCATTCAGAGTACCGATATGCCGCCCGGAGCGCCGCGTAAGAAAGCGGATGTGATAGGCCACGGTGTGGTCATCCCCATTTCGAAAGGCGAATTCATTCTTCCCAACCGGCTGGCGGGTGAGAATGCCGGATCGGGGCTGCCGGCCCTGATTCCGCCGGGCATGCGTGCCGTTTCGGTGCGGGTGAATGAAATAGTCTCGGTCGCAGGATTCGTAACTCCGGGTACGCGGGTAGATGTTCTTCTGACCGGGGCACCGACTGGCTCGGGCGAGCAGCAAACCACCACGGTTTTGCAGAACGTGGCGGTGCTGGCCTCCGGGCATACTCTGGAACGAACTTCCAGCGGTGAAGCGCAGAATACCGCCGTCATCACGCTCCTGGTCACGCCTGATGATGCTCAGCGCTTAACCCTCGCAAGTAGCGAAGGGCACATTCAATTAGCGTTACGCAATCCGCTAGATACCAAACAAGACGACGTGCCGGCCTCGAACGCGAGAGGGCTGTACCGCGGGTTACCCGTTCCAGCGGCTGTGCATACGTCCGTTCGCCATGTTGTTCCTGCCAAACCCACGACGACCGCCCCAGCTTCCACCGGCGTTAGCATCGAGGTCTACCAGGGCGACAAGAAACAGGAAGTTAAATTTCCCGAAGAGGGCTCTGACACCAAGTGATGCGGAAGGGGCCCATTCTGAAAGCCGCCTTGATCGACCGGAAGTTTCCTCACAGGGAGATCCATCGGAACATGAACGTTTGCAAGACTGTGGTCGGGACGTTGCTGCTCACGGTTATGTCATTCGTTCCGGCGTATTCCGAAATCATGCAGCAGTCCGACAGTGGAGCACAGGCCCAGAGCCCTCCTTCAAGCGGTACGCAGACGACGACTCTGCCGGCACAAGCTCCCCCACAGGGTTCTGCACCTTTGCGCGTGATGGTCGGCAAGTCGCTGCTGATCAACACGACTGAACGATTGAAACGGATCGCGCTAACGGATCCCGCGATTGCCTGGGCGCAAGTGATCACCCCGACGCAGATTCTGGTTCACGGCCGGACGCCGGGTGAGATTTCTCTGCTGATCTGGGATGAAGTGGAACGTTCGCGCAGTTTCGATCTGCGCGTGGATGTGGACGTCAGCGCCTGTGCGGAAGAGGAACATCGGGTGTTCCCCGATGAGGAAATCACGGTAACACCATCGCGAGCCGCCATTGTTCTCTCCGGCCATGTTTCCACCGAGGATGTCTCCAAACGCGCTGCAGAGCTGGCCAGCGCCTATTCGCCGAAAGTTGTGAATGTTCTCACGTTTGGACCGGTAGGCGCGCAGGAAGTCCTACTGCAAGTCAAGTTCGCCGAAGTCGACCGCACCGCGCTCACGCAGCTGGGAGTGAATTTCGTTTCTACCGGCGCCGGAAATTTTATCGGTAACACCACCACCGGACAGTACGGCGGCTTTGGGCCTCAGACCTTAACGCAAAGCAAGACTCCTACGGGCACAACCACTACCACCAGCGGCGAGACCCTCAATAACGTCCTGAACCTGTTCCTGTTTCGTCCCGACATTAACTTCGGCGCGGTGATTCAGGCGTTGCAGACGAAAAACCTTCTGCAGATTCTGGCCGAACCGAATCTGATCGCGGTGAACGGCAAGGAAGCCAGCTTCCTCGCCGGCGGCCAGTTCCCTTTTCCCATCGTCCAGCCGGGCAATGGCTTTACTGCAGTGACGATTTCGTTCAAGGAATTCGGTGTCCGGTTGCAGTTCACCCCCGTAATTACGCCAAACGGCAACATTCACTTGAAGGTCGCGCCCGAAGTCAGCACACTGGACTTCGCCAATGCCCTGACCATTTCCGGATTCACCGTGCCCGCGTTGAGTACGCGCCGGGCGGAGACAGAGTTCGAATTGCAGGATGGACAGAGTTTCGTGATCGCCGGGTTGATGGACAACCGAGTGACCGACATCTACAACAAGATCCCCGGGTTGGGCGATATTCCGATCCTGGGCAATTTCTTTCGCAGCAAGAGCGTGCAGAAGAGCAATTCCGAACTCATGGTGCTGTGCACTGTGAAGCGGATCTCTCCCAGCAACGAACCGGCTGCGGGACCAAAGTTGCCGAAGCCGTATCTGGATCCGGCGAAGTTCGATAAGAGCAAGTAGTTTGGGGACACGGGATTCCCGTGTAGTTGCAAGTTCCGATGCCAGAGCTATCAGTCGTCATTGTCGCTACCGATAACGAGCAGCGCGCTCTGCTGCAGGTGCTGGTGGATGGCACGAGCGTGGCGCGGACGGTGCATACCTGCACCAATTTTCCCGTGGCGGGCGCTGATCCGGTGACGCGGCGGGTGCGGGCGGCGAATCCCGATGTGATCCTGGTCGACATTCCGGGCGATAACTCTCAATTTGCTCTGCGCGCGATTGAGCTTCTGCACCAGGAGGTACCCGAAAGCGCGATTTTCGCGATCGGCAACCTCAACCAGCCTCAGGTTATTGTCAACGCCATGCGAGCGGGCGCGCGTGAATTCATCGAGCGGCCTACGAACACGACAGATCTGCTGGAGGCATTCGTCCGGCTCACGACGGCCCAACGACGAAGCCGTCAGGAAGGCCTGCGCGGCAAAGTCTATTCCGTAATCAATGCCAAGGGTGGAAACGGGGCAACGACAGTCGCGGTGAATCTGGCGCTGGCTCTCCAGTCGGCCTACGGACAGACGGCGCTGGTCGATCTGGCACCGCTCGGCCACGCGGCCTTGCACATGAATTTGAAGCCCGCCTTCACCGTGGCCGATGCGACCCGCAACCTGCACCGCATGGACTCTTCCCTGCTCGAGAGCTTTATGACTCGCCACAGCGGCGGGTTGCAACTGCTCGCGGGGACGAACATTCCGGCTGCGATGGATCCGTCGACCGCCGAGTTCGTTCGTCTGTTCGACATGCTGGTGACGCATTATCGCTACGTGGTCGTCGATTCTTCCTCGCGATTCGATGCTGCCACGCGGCTCATCGCCAGCCTGTCGGAAAACGTTCTGCTGGTGGCCTGCAGCGATGTCGCTTCTCTTTGGAGCGCAGCCAGAGTGCAACAGTATCTGGGAGAGACTGGCAGTCGTGAACGGGTTCGCCTGATCTTGAATCGCTTTCGCAAGGTTCCGGGCTTCAGCGAGGCCGATGCAGAGACGGCGGTTGGGGCAAAAGTATTGTGGCGGGTTCCGAATCAGTATTTCGCTATTTCCAGCGCCATCGATCGCGGCACACCGGTGATGGATCAGCGGAATTCCGAGATTGCCCGCTGCTTCTCCGGATTGGCACAGGAATTGACCCGCAACGATGCTGACGTAAAGCGCGCAGCATGGTCGCTATTCAAGTCGGTATAGAGTTTAGGGCGCCATGGCAAATACTCAATCCTTCGAGCGGACCGATATCCAGCAGGTAAAAGCCGACCTGCACCGTAAAGTTCTCGACCGCCTCGACCTGGAGAAACTGGGCAAGACTTCGGGCGATTCGGCGCGCGACGAAGTGTTGGTCGTCATCCGTTCCGTCGTGAATGGCGAAGTCGTCCCCCTCAGTTTCGCCGAGCGTGAACGGCTTTCCCGCGAAATCCTCGACGAGATCTTCGGCCTTGGGCCACTGGAACAGTTGCTCAAAGACCCCAACATCTCAGACATTCTGGTCAACCGCTACGACCGTGTCTACGTTGAGAAGGCCGGCAAACTCGAACTGACCACGTTGTCGTTCAAAGACAATATCCATTTAATGCAGATCATCGAGCGCATCGTCTCCCGGGTGGGCCGTCGTGTGGATGAATCGTCTCCCATGGTGGACGCGCGCCTTTCTGACGGCTCTCGTGTCAACGCGATTATTCCGCCGCTCGCGATCGATGGACCTTGCCTCTCCATCCGCCGCTTCGGGCGCGATCCGGTCACAGCCCGACAGATGATCGAGAACCAGACCCTGACGGAGTCGATGCTGGAATTGCTTTCGTCCATGGTAAAAGGCCGGTTGAACCTATTAGTCTCGGGCGGCACGGGCGCCGGAAAGACGACGCTGCTCAATGTCCTTTCCGGCTACATTCCCAACTCAGACCGCATCGTCACCATCGAAGATGCCGCCGAACTTCAGTTGAAACAGCAACACGTTGTGCGTCTGGAAACGCGGCCACCGAACATTGAAGGCAAAGGCGCCGTGCGCCAGCGGCAGCTCGTGATCAACAGCTTGCGTATGCGTCCCGATCGAATCGTGGTGGGCGAGGTGCGCGGCGAGGAAGCCTTCGACATGTTACAGGCCATGAACACCGGCCACGAAGGATCGCTGACGACGGTGCACGCGAACTCGCCCCGTGACGCTATGGCCCGTGTCGAGAACATGGTCTCAATGGCCAACCTGAATATTCCTGAGCGTGCAGTGCGGCATCAGATTGCGTCCGCGGTTCATGCGGTGGTGCAGATTGCGCGCCTTTCCGACGGCACGCGCAAGGTCATCACGGTCTCGGAGATTACCGGGATGGACAGCGAGAGCATCGCAATGCAGGACATCTTCATCTTTGATCGCACCGGCATCGACGAAAACGGCAAGGTGCGGGGGGTGTTCCGTGCAACCGGCATCCGTCCGCAGTTTGCCGAGCGGTTGGCAACCTCCGGAGCGCGCTTACGTCCCGCTCTGTTTGAATCGAAGGCTGAGGTGTAGGCTTCGGATATGGCTGCCAAACTCATGGCGCTCTCGGTTCTGGTGATCGTCGCGGTGACGACGTTTGCCGTGGCGTGGCTGTTCGACCGGCGCAACTCGCGAGCCCGCATCATCAAAGATCGATTGGCTGCGGAGCGCAAGGCGCCGGAGCGCGCTCCTGAAGAAGAACTCGCGCTACTGCGTGACGAGCAACTGAGCCAGATTCCCGCCCTCGACACCTTTCTGCGACGCTCCACGCGAGTCTCCGATTTACAGAAGATGCTGGCACAGGCGGACATATCTTTGCGCGTAACCAATTTCCTGGGGATTTCCGCCTTGACGGGAGTCGCGGCCACGATCATCGCATATGTCCTCAGCAAGCGCGTAGAGGTGGCCTGGGTCGCGCTGCTGGTAGGCTTTGTGCTGCCTTACTCCTACGCATCGATCCGGCGCAACAAGCGCTTCGAAAAATTCGAAGAGCTTTTTCCGGAGGCCATCGATACACTTGCCCGCGCAGTTCGCGCCGGACACGCGTTTACTACTGCGCTGGAGATGATCACCGCGGAGGTTTCCGAACCGGTGTCTGGAGAATTCCGCCAGCTCTATGAAGAACAGAAATTTGGCATGCCGGTTCGGGATGCGCTTCTGAACCTGACCGACCGCATGCCACTGGTCGACGTGAAATTCTTCGTCACAGCCGTGATGTTGCAACGCGAAACCGGCGGCAATCTTGCGGAGATTCTCGACAATCTTTCGTACGTAATTCGGGAACGCTTCAAGATTCAGCGGCAGGTGCGGGTGTACACCGCTCAGGGCCGGCTCACGATGGCGTTGCTGATGGGCATGCCGCCCATCATTGTCACGACCATGTTGCTGCTGAATCCGAGCTTTATTCGCCCTTTATTTTCCGATCCCATCGGCCACTTTTTGCTGGTCGCGGGAATCACGTTGCAAACGATCGGATACTTTGTGATCCGAAAAATCATCCGGATTCAGGTGTAGTCCAGTTATGACGCCGTCTTTGGCTCTCGTTATCGTCGTATTCCTGACCGTCGTGGCAGCGGTTTTCGCTTTCGGCGCGGCCGTGGTCACACCCAACTCGGTGCTAGGCGCACGTCTGCGCGCTTTGGGCAGCCAGCAACCGCGACAACCCGAGAACAAGCCGGCGATTCGCGAACGCATCGAGCAGACCCTCGGCCCGATCAGCAAGGCGATCCCGCTTTCCCCTGCAGACGTGTCCCGCACCCGCCGCTGGCTGATACAGGCAGGATTCCGAGATGCCATCGACGTCAACTACTACTTCGGCGCCCGGATATTAATGGCGGCAATTGGATTCGCTGCAATTGCGCTGACTACCGATTTCAATAATCCTAACCCTGCCCTGCTCATTGGTGTTCCGGCGCTGGGATTTCTGCTGCCCCGCTTCATCTTAAAGCGCATGATTCGTGACCGGCAGAATCGCATTCGCCTGGGACTACCCGACGCACTCGACCTGACCGTCATCTGCGTCGAGGCCGGACTGGCGCTCGATCAGGCGCTGATGCGCGTGGGCCAGGATCTTCATCACGCTCACCCCGATCTGAGCGATGAATTCCACTTCGTAAACCTCGAGATGCGGGCGGGCAAGCCGCGCGCCGAGGCATTGCGTAATCTCGTGGAGCGAACCGGGGTTGACGATATCCGATCCCTGGTGGGTACACTCATTCAGACGGATCGCTTTGGCACGAGCGTAGCGCAGGCCCTCCGGGTGCATTCCGACTCCCTCCGCACGGAACGCAGGCAGCGCGCCGAAGAGCAAGCAGCGAAGACTACGATCAAGATGGTTCCCCCGCTGGTGATCTTTGTTCTGCCGTCGATTATCTTCGTCACGATTGGTCCTGCCGTCATCGAGCTCATTAGGCAGTTGGGACCGATTTCGGGCGGCCGGTAGAAGATCCCGAATCTTTAAGACACGGGACAGGAATGGGCTTTTTTCCCTCTGACGGGCGGGCATTCAATCGCACGCGCCAGGCGCATCTCGCCACGGCTCTTGCTATCGCCAACACGCACTGGAGTCGTCTTCGCGGCCTGCTTGGCCTCGGCGCCGATGACTTCCGTAACGGCTCCGGACTCTGGATCGTCCCCTGCCACGGCGTTCACACGCTCGGTATGGGCTTTCCGATCGATGTGCTCTATCTGGATGATGGATTGAAGGTTGTAGGCATCCAACCGGACGTGAGGCCCTGGCGTTTTACTCCGGTGCTGCGCAGTGCCGCGTCAGTACTGGAACTCCCGTGTGGCACCGCGGCCGAAACAAAAACCGCCGTCGGCGATACAATTGACATAACCCTTCCCAAGGATTGCAATCAGCTTCCCACATGAGCCCGACTCTCGAACTCGAAGGAGCGGTCCATACCCGCGACGCCGCCCCGAAGTTGCTCGTAAAATGGTCTTCGCGCTGGGAAGAGTTCGTCGGCTCCATCAAGCCTGCGCTCACTCGCTCAGAAGCGCGGCTGGCAGGGGAGGCCCCGTTTGGCCTGATTCCCTTGCGCATCATGGTCCCCTCCTACGTCCTCGAGGCTCTCCTGATCGCGGCCGCAATATTTGTGAAGGTGAAGATCGATGAATTGCAGCCGTACGTCGCGCCCAGAATCTCCACCCATGATGTGATCTATTACAGCGGTGACGAATTGCCACGCACCCAGGATCTCGGCGGCGCGGAAGCGGGGCGCACCGGAGAAGCCGGGGGCGAGGAGGCGCGCCATCGCACGCAAACCATCAAGGTGGCCCGCGGCGGCTCGCTTGTGCCCAAAGTGGTGGATGCGCCGAACTTGAAACTGCCTTCGTCGCGCGATGCGGTCGCCAATTTACTGGCGATCAGGCCAGATCCTGGTCCGCCACCGTCCGAAGGACTGCGCTCGACACGATCTGCGCCGAATCTGACCGCGACTCTTGTCGCACCTGCTCCGAACGTCATTCGTGATTACACGCGGAATGGAATCCGGCTTGATCCGGTGATCGGTCCCGCGCCCTCAGTGACGCGCGACCAGCCTCTTACAGCACCGAGTCTCAGCACGACGCTGGTTCCACCCGCCCCCAATGTCTCGAGCGATCGCACGCTGGTCGCCCCGGCGCTGGCATCGGCGGTCATTCCACCAGCGCCTGCAGTAACGCGGGATCATCCATTGGTTGCGCCGGCTTTGGATCCGTCCGTAGCACCGCCGACTGAGAACGTCCGGCGTGATCCGTTCCGGGCTGGTCCAGTGCTAGCAGCTAACGTGGTGCCCCCGCCTGCTCCGGCCGCGATAAGCCGCCAGCTTTCCGCAGCACCGATTCAAACCATGGATCCCTCCGTAGTCCCTCCGCCGGTTTCGGCGCCGGAGCGAGCGGACCTGCGACGGTCCAAGCTCAACTTGCCGGCTCCTGCTGTGGTCGCGCCACCAACTTCGACGGATGTCACCGCCGATATGCGGCGTCTGACCGGCGCCACTCCTCCCGATCCATCGAAGGCAGTAGCGCCACCACCGCCGTCCGCCTCGGCCAGCGGATCGCTGATGAGCAATTTGATCGGCCGAATTTTCGGCCCGACCGAAGTGGTCGCGCCTCCACCAACCTCGGTGAATGCGAAGGGGACGTCCAGCGGATCGCGGCCCACCCTACCCGATAACGTTGCGCCTCCGCCGGCTTCGGTATCGGCTGACGGTGGCGGCACTCCGCGCGGGAATCGCAACGGTTCGGGCGCGTCGCTCACTCCGAATGTCGTGGCTCCGCCTCCCTCGGTCGGTTTGAACGGAGGCACGAGTACTCCATCCCGTAGAGCAGCCGCGCCTTATGTAGGAAATCCTAGCGTTGTTCCACCGCCGCCCGCGCTCGCTGGGCCGGGCGGGGGTACCGGAAAAACCGGCGGTGCCGCGGGAGCAGCCGGCGTACGACTGTTGGCCGATAACGTTGTACCTCCTCCTCCATCGGTCGGAGGAGGTGCCAGTACGACAGGCTCGGGACTGGGGCGAAAAGGACCGGGTCTAGGAGCGCCTCTTGATGCAGGATCAGGTTTGACACCTGCAACGAACGGCGGCAGCGGCAAAGATGCCGGTACTGTGATGTCGAGCCAACCGGGCACGAAGATTGGAGTGCCGCCCGACCCGAAAAGTGGATTGCTTGCACTGTCGCCGGCGGGCGGCAACAAGCCAGGCGTAGGCGGAGCGGGCGGAGGTACTGGCATCGGACGTGGCGATGGCCCGGGCAGCGGCATGACCGGCGCTGGAACCGGGGCGGGCAAGACTGGCGCAGCACGCGGCTCCGATCCCAACGCTCACGCCGGTATCTCTCCTGCGAACGGCCCGGGCGGTGCGGGCAATATTCCATCCGGCAACCCTACGGTTCCCGGCGTAGATATCAGCGGTGGCAACGGGATTGTCACGCTCCCCAGCTTCGGCTCGGATCCGTCGGGCAACACACCAGCCACGCCGGGACGCTCGTCGGTCAAACAAAACAAGCGGACGTTCGACGTGGATGTCGTCAGCTCTGCAAGTGCTGCCGGCGCTTTTGAGCCGTACAAGAATCTTCTGCATGGAGAGAAACACACGAATTATATCGATACGACGATCGGCCTCGTGGTGATGGAATATGCCGACGAGGCGCAGACAACTCACGCCTTCGGAACCCTGACCGCTCCCTCTGCACTCCGCAGTGATCTCCCGGAGGGTCTGCCCCGCGGACGCATGGTACTAACATGCACACTCGACGCCGACGGCAACATCAAGAACCCGCGTGTACTCGAAGCGGGCCCCGCTCCAATGACCGCTAAGGTGCTGGCCGCTCTTCGCAGTTGGAAATTCCAACCAGCCACCAGAAATAATCAACCGCTGGAAGTCACCATGATCCTCGGCTTCGGGATCGATACCAGCGACCACTTCTAAGCGGCTGGAAAACGGCAAAGTATTGTGGTTCGACCCTTTCGTAGTCCACTTTCTAAAAAACTTTGTCATTCCGAAGCCGGGCTCCAGCCGGCGAGGAATCTGCTGTTTGCCCGTCAGCAAGGGAAAGCAGATTCCTCCCCGTTCTCGCCGCCAGGGCGCGGCTACTAACGGTTTGGAATGAGAACGGTTTTGTTGAAGTCCGAAGATTGTCTCCCGAAGCCTGTCCTGATCGCGGTGGCGCTACTTCGCGCTTCGTCGGGCTCGCCGCGACGGCGGAACGATCCCCTTCTCCGGCACTTCTCTCTCGATCTTGTCCGAGAGTTTGTGCAAAGGCTTGTCGTGCGCGGACGAAAGCTGCCGTGCTGATGCAGCCACGCTCAGGTCCTTGGCTGTGTAAATGGCTTCCTTGAAGGTGGGGGAGCCGCCGAAACCGACATCATTCTTTTGTGCGACGGCGAACACGCCATGCGGCACACCGTTCACAAATGCGGTCGCGATGTAGTCTCCTACCATCAGCCCATTCTGCGAATTGGCCAGCCAGTTCAGCGGCATCGCGGCAGAGGTTAGAGTTGTCGGAGTGTTCCAGGTGGACCCGTTGTTGGCCGAGGAGATGTATCCCACGAAGAGTTGACAGGTCGCTGCCGAGCAACTGCTTTGCGGGTAGTAGTAGTAATGCAGCGCGACGTGAGCGCTCGTTCCTGAGGTTGCCGGATCGATTCCAATCCCGGGAATGAAATGATCAACGGCACTCGAAGTGTCATCAATCGGAATACGGGCGACTGGACCCCAGGTCACTCCATCTGCGGATGTGCTGTAAACCAGGTCATTGGTCAGGCATCCCGATCGAAAACGGCAGTCTTCCCAGACGTTCCAGATCGTTCCACTGCCATCGACAGCCGCTGAGGGCAACGGCCCGCTGCGAATCCCTCCTGCATCCGCGTGGAATTGAATGCTCGAGATCGTGACCGGCGTAGTCCAACTCGCGCCGCCATTGCTGGAGAGGAATGCGGCCATCACCCCCGTTTCTATCGGCACAACGACCGTTCCGTTCGGCTGGACGAGTGGTTGGCCGCCGATCCCAGCGGCTGAATTCGCGGTCGGAGCAGGGACACCCCACGTCAGCCCGCCGTCGGTCGATGTGCTCATCAGAATCTCGTCATTGTTGGAGGGATCGTCCCACTCGGTGTAGCAGTTCCCGTAGTGGGGGCTGTTCGGCCATGAGTCGCACACAATCCAGTTCTTGTCGGAACTCGGCGCGAGCGGGTCGACGCTAATCGGGGTTCCCCAATTCAATCCATCCGTCGAGCGACTGATGACAACGGCCGGTGTTTGGGACGTACTCGACAGCGGCAGCGAGGCAATCATCCACACGTTGTGCTTCGCATCGAACGCGACTGCCGGATCGCTGGCCGCATCGTAAGGACCGGTTCCCTCCCCCTTGGTCAGGCCCGGCAACGACCCGTTGTTCCAGGTCACACCGCCGTCGGTCGAGGTTGCCCATCCGATATCGGTCGCGCCGCCTGGGGCGATTCTTCCGACCTGAAACGCCGCAACCATCGTCGTGCCGTTCGACAGCAAGTGCGGCTCAACCTCGGTTGCGTGCTGACCCGGCGCAACGGTGAACGGATCGGAGCTTACCTGGATCAGATTCGGTCCGACAGGATTTCCCTGTTGCGTGGACGTGGACGAAGAGCCACCGCAGGCAGCGAGTGCGAGCGTGAAGGCAAAAATGGCGCCAAGCGCCCATCCGGAGGAACTGCAGAAAACTGGTTTGGTCATACGATGCGATGTAGAGTTTCTGGGACTGCTCCCATCATCTGCGGAATTAGATGCGGGCGCAATTGAATTTAGTGGTCCGGAGCACGATCTCTGTCCTCCTCGATTTGGCTTCGGACAAACACGATCGCGACCTCATCGGAATAAACAGGCTTCCACTCCGACGTTTTGCTGAGTACCGCGGACAGCGCGGCACTTCTCGGCAAGACCAGGCAGGAGCTGCGCCACTTGAAGAAGTCCTCCCATCCTGGCTCTACGCGCATCATGGTCAAATACGAGCTCAGGAACGGCTCGCCGTAGAAGTCATGACGATCATCGATCACAACCTTATTGCGCGGATACAGGCGGTAAATCAAGTAGCCGCCCCAATAATCAGGACTGAGCACCGGACCATGTACGCCGCTATGTGCGACAAAGCTGACGGCGTCGACCGGCATTCTGCGTGCGCCAAAGTGCGCATCCATCAAAGGCATCGTGCCGATGCGCCCACCGTTGAGAGCGATCATCAAGGTCGCAACCGTAGCTACGATTGGCCATAGATGGCCGCGCCGAGTCGAGTCCATCACGCCCATCCTTTGCACGAATCCCTTGGCAGCCGGCAAAGAGATCAGCGATCCGACAATTGCTGCCAGAAAGATGGAAGAGATCGGGATGTTGCGCGAGGAGTACAGCGCCGCGTACACCGCGAAGAGAGCGAGCAGAGTCTGGCTGAGCCTGAGCCGGTTCCCACAGCCAGCCAGGGCTGCGACCGTGATCAGCAGTAGCACGAGAAAGCATCGCTGCGCGATGCCGTGGAAGTTGGGCGACTGGAACTCGTCGATGTGATCCATGAAGAAGCGGTTGCAGAGGTAGGAAAAGATGTGCATGTGCAGATGCCATCCGTACGGATTCACTAAGCTCGCGACCGCCGAAGCCAGCCCTTCCAGCGTTAGTTGTCGCACCCGCTTCCCGGCCGCAATCTTCTGAAGCGATTCCTCGATGCGTGATTCAGACAACCGCAACCACGTCCACACGGATCCCAGCCAGAAAATTCCCAGGAGCACGAGGCCGAGAAGAAAGCCACCATGCACGTTGACCCAAATCAGCATTAGAAGCGGCAGCAGCCATAGACGCTTATCGCTGTGGTGCTCATCAGACTCCCTTGAGTCAAGGATCCAGAGCCAGATGAGAACGAACAACCAGCTAAGCACGTGTGGACGAGCAAGAAAGTGGATCGTCGAGGCGGACATGGCCAGCAACGTTACGAGCAACGCGACCAGCACGTCAGTCCCGCGCTTGACCAAGAGTCGAAACACCGCCGCAAATACGGTGGCGATGACGACACCCGTGAACCACACCACTCCATTCAGACCGGTGGAGAGTTCCAGGCGGCCCACGACGACGTCATACAGCCATTCCCAGGCGATCCAGGGCTTGCGGATTTGCGCAGAGAAGGGATCGACGCGTGGAATCGCGTGCGTGGCGAGAATTTCCTGTCCGGTGCGAATGTGCCAGCCGATCCCTGCATCCCCCAACAACTTCGCCGACAGCGGAGTGAATACCAACGAGGCCAGCAGCGCGACGAAAATCAAGTCCGCGACGGATGGCATCAGCCAGCACAGTAACGCGTTCTCCGGGGCACCTGCGAGCAAAGAACTTCTGGAACCGTCTGCCATCGCGTGAATCTTATAGATGTAGGGCCGCGTGCAGCAAGGTGACGGAGCAGGAACATGACTAGCAAGGCTCGAGTTGTAATTGTAGGTGCCGGCTTTGGTGGCCTGAACGCCGCCCGCGCGTTAGGCAAGGCCGCGCTGCAGATCACCGTAATCGATCGCAAGAACTTCCACACCTTTCAGCCGCTTCTCTATCAGGTCGCGACTGCCGGCCTCTCTCCGGGCGAGATCGCGGCGCCAATCCGCTCCATTCTTCGTTACCACAATAATGTGGAAGTGCTGATGGGCGAAGTCACGGGATTCGATCTCGAGCGCCGGATCGTACAAACTCCGGACGCCGAAATTCCCTACGATTACCTGATCATCGCCGCAGGTGCCACTCACTCGTATTTCGGGCATGAAGACTGGGAACCTCTGGCCCCGGGGCTCAAGACAATTGAAGATGCGCTGGAGATCCGGCGACGCGTGTTGCTGGCGTTCGAACTGGCGGAGCGGCAGGCGGCAGCGGGAGAATCGGAATTGCGCCTGAACTTCGTGGTTGTCGGTGGAGGGCCTACCGGCGTCGAGCTCGCGGGCACGCTCGCCGAGATCAGCCGCCACGCCCTGGCTCATGAATTCCGTTCCATCGATCCGAGGCGCACGCACATCCTGCTGATCGAAGGCGGGCCGAGGGTTTTGCCGACCTATCCCGAAGATCTTTCGCGCAGCGCGGAGGAGCAACTCCACGGACTCGGAGTGGAAGTCCGAACTTCGGCGATGGTCACCCTGGTTGAACCAGGAGCGGTCGACATCGGCGAAACGCGCGTGCCCGCGACAGTCGTGCTCTGGGCCGCCGGAGTCGCCGCGTCTCCCCTCGGGAAGAAACTGGGCGCTCCCGTGGATCGAGCGGGAAGAGTACCCGTCCAAGCCGATTTGAGCCTGCCAGGGCATCCGGAAGTATTTGTCATCGGCGATCTCGCGGCGGCCAAGGACGAGCAAGGCAAAATGCTGCCCGGCGTTGCCCCGGTCGCGATCCAGGAGGGGAAGTTCGTCGCCAAGCTGATTCGAGAAGAACTGGAGCGAGCCGGAAGCAACAGAAATCCCGAGGGTGCCCCACCCTTGTCGCGTTCTCTGCGACAGGGTAGGGGTTTTGACTCCCGCCCCGACTTCCACTACTGGGACAAAGGCAGCCTCGCGACGATCGGCCGAGCCGCTGCCGTGGCGCAATTCGGAAAGATTCACATCTCTGGATTCATTGCCTGGCTGTCCTGGCTGTTTGTGCACATCCTGTTCCTAATCGGATTCCGCAATCGGTTGCTCGTTTTCATCCAGTGGGCGTGGTCCTACGTGACCTACGAGCGCGGCGCCCGTCTGATCACCGGCAGTACGTATCTTCCGGGATGGACCACACCGAACCGGGCAACAACAGTTACTTCCGGGCAACAAGTGACGCAAGAAATTCACTCCGGCACACCGAAATAGGTAGACAATGTTGGTGAGCGCCGCCAGTGAGCCGTGAATTCGGGGCGTGTGACGCCATGAAGAAATTTGCCATCATCACCGCGTACGTTTGCCTCGCTCTACTTGTTGTCGTTTCCTCGTCTGCGTCGGCTGAGGTCCTAAAGGTCGTGGTGAACGACACCATTCAGCCCATCAGCGGGGAATACATCGCGCGTGCTATCGCCGAGGCTGGCCGCCGTAACGATCAAGCCGTATTGATCGAGATCAACACTCCGGGAGGCATGGTCAGCTCCACGCGGGAGATTATGGAGAAGATTTCCACTTCCACGGTTCCGGTGATTGTGTATGTAACCCCGACGGGCGGTCACGCCGGCTCGGCAGGGATCTTCATTCTCGAGTCCGCCGACATCGCGGCCATGGCGCCCGGTACGGCGGCTGGCGCCGCGCATCCCGTGATTCTGATTGGGCCCGTGCAACTCAAGCCCGACGAGGAGATGAACCGCAAGATCGAGAACGATGCCGCGGCATTGATACGCTCAGTAGCCTCAAAGCGCGGCCGCAATATCGAAGCCGCAGAAGGAGCAGTGCGCGAGTCGAAGTCATTTTCCGATCAGGAAGCGCTGTCCCAACACCTGATCGACTATGTCGCACCAAGCCCCGAAGATCTGTTTCGCCAGATGAAAGGGAAATCGTTCAAACGATTTAATGGCGATTCGGCGACCCTGGACCTCGAAGGACAGCCGATCGCAACTTTCAACATGACGTTGAAAGAGCGAATCCTCGACGCCCTCATGGAACCCGATCTGGCCTTCTTGCTTCTTGCGATTGGAATTCTGGCCCTGTATATCGAGTTCAATCATCCGGGTGCCGTGATTCCGGGGACCGTGGGCGCCGTGTTCATATTAGTCGCCGCGTTCGCGCTCAATCTGCTGCCGACACGGTTTGCCGCGCTTGGGTTGATTCTTGGCGCATTTGTTCTGTTCGCGGCCGAAGCCAAGTTCGTTTCTCACGGAGTGCTCACGGCAGGAGGCATCGTATTGCTCACACTCGGAGGCCTTCTCCTGGTGGACGCGCCGATTCCGGAAATGCGGGTGCATCTGGCGACGGCGCTAGCAGTAAGCGTTCCATTGGGAATTATTACAGCATTCCTGATGAGCATCGCTCTGAAGGCGCGGCGCAACAAAGTCGTCACGGGAGAACAGGGCCTCGTCGGCGAAACTGGTGTCGCTCAGACGGCGCTCTCGCTGCAGGGAAAAGTCTTCGTGCACGGCGAACTCTGGGATGCGATCTCACCGTCTCCCGTACCGATTGGGCAGTTGGTAGTCGTGCGCCGAATCGATGGCCTCACGCTGCAGGTTGAACCGCTTGCCGTCACGTCATCAACAGCCGAGCATCACGCACTGGCATAGTTCACCACAGAGGACACAGGGGATCACAGAGGAACTCGATCAGCCGGAATTCCTCTGTGTACCTCCCTGCCCTCTGTGGTGAGTCTTTCTTCTATTTCAAATTGAACAGCGCATTCACGTGCGCTGAGACGGTGACGGTCTGGGCCGAGAAGTCTTCGGTCGGGGCCGGAGTGGCGGCATTGGGCGCTGCAGCAGCCATGGCACGAGCCATCCGTGGCATCACAACTCGCGGATTCTCAAAGGTGTCGACTGAGGCGTAGGAAAGATCGCCCAAGGTCCTTCCGCTGACACGGGCCACGGTTTCAGCGGAGTTTCGCGCACGCCGATAAGCGTCCTCCACCGCATGATTCTTGGCTTCGTCCATATTTTCCAGAATGTAATTCAGCGTTTGCGTTTCACTGATGTTGGCTTCGGCAAGCTGCTGCGTGATGGGCCCGATCTTGGAAAAGTCCTTCAGTTTGAGCGTGATGTCGGTCGTGACGCGATAGCCGATTACGCGCTGCTTAGGCTTCCACTCGTAGATCGGCTGTACGGAAAGGAATCCAACTGTGGCAAGCTTTGTATCCAGCCCATTAGCGCGCAAGACCTGCCGCACCTGATCTACATTTTTCGATGCCCGCTGATACGCCGCTTGCGGGCTGTCATCCTGCACCGAGACGTTCATTTGAATCTGCGCGGTATCGGGAACGGCTTCGAATTTGCCGTCGGCGCCCACATAAACACTGTTGGGCTGCGCGGTGACCGCGGGATGCTCCTGTGCAAACATTCCAATGGAAAAGACGGAAATTGCGGCAAGAACGAATGCAGATTTCATAGCGTTCCTCATGAAGGGGATTATCGGGCATGGGGGCGAGAATTCCTATAAGCTAACTTAAGAATTACTTCCGATTGGCCCGTGACTTGCTAATTGCGAATGTCTCTGAGATCAGAGGCTCGATATGGTCCTACAATCTTACATAACTTCGACCGCCTTTAGTCTCCGTCTTTTTCATCCACCTGACGCGTGTACCGCTTGCCTTCTTTGGTTTCCACGATGAGACGGTAACAAACTGCGTGCTTACGCCAGAACTGCCGGGGAAGCCACGCGCGCAGCATGGTCGGTGAGATGTACTCCGATCGCACTTCCTTGTCGTTGTTGACATCGCTTCCAAAGGAGAACATGACCTTGTCCTCGGAGGAGAGATTCTCGCCGCGTATCGATACCGCCAACTCTTTAGGACTGTGCTCATTCATGAGTCGGATGGGAAACGGGGACACCGCGGTGACGATCGCGGTCTTTGGCTTCCAGCGCCTGAAGTCGCTCTCGGAAAGCCGGCCATTTGGCAGCGGCCGACTGGTGTGTCGAAGGGTTACATCGAATGGCTGCGAAAGTTCCCACTTCTCTTCGTTGCCCCTCACCCAGAAGCGCAGTTTCTCGCCCGCAGGCTGCGCGACCGTGTAGTCTCCTGCATGCGCCGGGTCTACATGCACTCGGAGCTCTGTGGATGAGACATACTCGGTCTCCGGCCATAGCTGATCTGTTTGATAATCACCCGCATCGGGATAGTATCCGGCATAGACGATAGAATCCTTCGTGAAGCCGCGGCCACGCAGGATCAGTTTCATCTTGTCCTGTCTAAGATCATCGGGAAGGCTCGCGGGCAAAACTGAGTCCAGCCTGGGACTCGCCTTGCTGGCTACGTGCACGGTGGCGCCGTCCTCGGTATCGTTTGAGGTTGTTACCAAAAGAATCCCCGGACTCTGCAGGCAGTCAGGGTCGACAGTGATGCGTGCATGCGCCAAATCCAGAACCTGTGCATGCAAGCTCTGTTGTCGGCATCGGCCACCTCGTGATGCATCAATGCGAAACTTCGTACTCTGGCCGAGATCCTGACCCATCGCATCAAAGGTGATCGCCCCACTGCCTTGCGCGGCCCGCACCCAGGTATGGCCAAGGCGGGGCGCAGCGGTGAATTGCTGGCGTCCACCAACCGTGGCTCCCGAAACTATGCCACCTGCGTGGGATGTCATCACAGTGTTGATGTCGCAAGTTAGTGTTTCCCCATTCGGATCCCAGATCGAGACTTCCAGATTGTCTTCCGGCTGCTCGTAGTCATTCAGAGCGCTGCGGTCCCACTCCCAGTCCAGTGTTCCGTTGGCCTGAATCGCAACAGGTTTCCTGTCTAAGAGCAGAGGCCGATCCAAAACCTCGATCCATGCTCTGCGAACCTGCTCGGGGTAAGGGATTGAATAGAAGAAGTGCCTTCCGTCATCACCCACAGCAAGTTGAAGCTCGCTGGAAGGTCGCTGCTGCGTCGTTTGTCCAAAACAGACAACACAAGCCGTCAAGCAAACAAGGCTGGCCATGATCCGCATGCGATTAGGCTATCCCTGGCAAGCTGTGCCGTCGACATTACGGCGGTGTGCAAGCCAGCTTGAAAGAGTATTCGAAGTGGTTAGTCGGGAGTTACCGCTCAGAAACCGGAGGAGAGGCCAACCTCTCGCCCGTCCTGCTAAAGTTAGTGCTAATGTGGCGAACCCCAAGCCGTCCCTTTAGAAGAACGCCTCGTGACACGGATCTTGCGAGTTGGGAGTAGCCAGCCCCGGCGTCACGGAATCATCAAATTACGGTCCAGCCGGATTTCGAGGGCAGTCCCTTTGCCGAGCACGAGATCGCGACCAGACTCGAAGGCCGTATACGCCGAGTTCGCAGCAGCGTTGCCGGCTCCAGTGGC
Source organism: uncultured Acidobacteriota bacterium (assembly GCA_963836945.1). Lineage (GTDB taxonomy): Bacteria > Acidobacteriota > Terriglobia > Terriglobales > Acidobacteriaceae > Sulfotelmatobacter. Next base: position 528,606 of record CAWILL010000003.1, on the reverse strand, counting down.
CGCACCTTTCTTGCCTCCTGAATGCATTCCTTCTGCCGCACCTTCGCCCGCGGCGATCACCACGGCTTCAGCGATCTCTTCTTTCGTCATCCCCTTGCGCCCAATCTCTCCCTCTTCTCCCATCTGCTTCAGACCGTGTTCTCCGGGGACGCCGGTGACGGTCGCGATGAGAGGCAGCCATCCGTGCGCGGTTTCGATTTCGTCAAAGCTCAGGAGCAGGCGCGTGTGCAAGCCCGGTTCGACCGCGCTGACATGCCCTTTGATTTTGCGTCCGACTTCAACCGTCATTCCATTGGACGCCGTCAAAGGCTCGGCTAAGCGAGCGCGAAAATGATCACCGGCCTTCACCGTGTGGGTATCGAGCCGGTCAGTCAACTGGATCAGACCGATCGTGCCTTGCACAACGGCATTGGGCGGAACGGGAGGTGCATCTTGCCCAAACAGCCTCGCGCAGAAAACGCTCATCAAAACGGAAATCGAACCTGTGGCCCGAAGCCCTAGATTAGACATAGGAATCCCCCTTCGACGCAAACGTCGTTAAGCGGATTGGATGCGGAGGAAAAGGGATTTACTGCCCAAAGATAAGGCCCCGTATTTGCTGTACTTTACGACTGAATCGTCGAATGTGGGCCGGCGACCGCGAGTGCATCGATAGCCAAGGGCGAGGCGTGCGGCCGGGCGACCGTGGTGGCGGAAGAATTTCCCCGCGCGGGTGACATTCCTACGGCGCAATTCTTGCCAGCCTGCTTGGCGCGATTCAGTCCGCGATCTGCAATGGTCAGCACTTCTTCATAAGTGACTGAGCGCGGATCATCGAGAAACCAGGGAAACGCTGCCCAACCCACCGAACAAGTCCTTCGCATGCTCTCGCCGGACCGGCCAACGCTGAAGGGTGTGTCGGCGACTGACGAGAGCACCCGCAGCGCCAGCAACTCGGCCTCCGCGCGATCGGTGTAGCGGGAAACGATCAGAAACTCTTCCCCGCCCCAGCGCACGAGCACGTCAGAGTGACGGATCGAAGAACTCAGGCGCCGCGCCATCTCGACAAGTACGGCGTCGCCAACATCATGACCGTACTGGTCGTTCACTTCCTTGAAGTTATCGGCATCGATCAGATAGAAGACCAGGTCGCGCGTGTGCGGGTCATGATTGTCGTCGTGCGAGCGGAGGGCCTGACTCATGTCTGCGTCAATGGTCGCCGAAAAATATCGGCGGTTGCGAAGACCGGTAAGCGGATCGGTGAGCGACGCCTCCTGCAGCACAACATTCGTGTGGCTTAACTCCCGGTTCAGGCGTCGATGCTGGATGAAGATTAGAAACGCCATCACAAATATGGTGGCTAGCGTAACCAGCACGCGGAAGTTCGAGGCCTTGTGCGGAAGCCGCGGATCGAGTAGCGCAACCAGAGCAATGATGGGTAACGAGAGAACAGCCATCATCGCCAGGTCTGCCATCCACGCCCCATAGGATTCTTCGCCTGCGATCTCTGGTGTCGCCGTTAGTCCGTGGCCAGCGAGCGCCACAACTGCGTAAACCGCAAAAGATCCGCAATAGGGAATGTCGTACCAACTGCCGGTGTAATACAGCCCCTGCCCCAAAGCGCGATTAATCAAGAAAAATGCGAACGCATTGAAAATGGCCGCACCGCAGAAGAAGGCATAAAACCTTTTCCAAGTTCCCCGGCTTTCCCGCCAGAACAGGAGCAAAACCCCAATCATCACAAGCGACCCGGCTTCGGAGAGGAGATCAAAGTTCCGGCTGTAGTTGGCCACGTTCGGGTACGGATACTGCCAGCACACGACGAGCGAAACATAAAGATCAAGCCACCAGAGCACCAGCAGGAGGAAGTCCAGCATTCCGAACCGTGCGCTCGCCGACGACGGCTGTCGGTGTGGTCGCAGCAGCAGCCCCCCCAACATCGGAGCGCCGGCCAAAAAGAGCAAAGCGTCGGCCGGATACATATCCGGGAGTCTTCGCCGGATTACAAGATCCCAGACATCCCAAACAACCTGATCGGCCAGCCAGAGCGCCCAGCCCACGGCCTGTAGCATCCAGAACCACCGCACCCGGCCTTTGGCAGCGAGGGCGTTCCAGGTAAAAGCCAGCATCGCGCAAACGATCAGCAGTGTGCCGAACGTGTCACTCACCACGGCGACCGTCATCCCGCGCGGCAGCAAAAGACACCCCGCCGTCAGCAGCGCGATGAACAGCACCGTAACCCACAAAAGCAGTTTTAAGTGATTGCGGCCCTGCACCCTTCCCCACCTTCGCGGGCGGACTCAGCCCTTGGCGCCTGCGGAATACGCGATGCGCGAAATTTGCGAATCTATGTCTTTTCGCAAATGGTCCCAAATTTCTTCCGGTATCTCGATAAACGCTTTGACCACGTCCGGATCAAACTGCCTGCCACTCCAGCGCACGATTTCTTCTCGCGCCGCCTGATAACTCTGCGCCGGTCGATAGACACGGTTTACCGTCATCGCGTCCAGCGTATCGGCAACCGAGAAGATTCGCGCTCCCAGGGGAATTTCCTCACCCTTCAATCCACGGGGATACCCGGTCCCGTCGTACCGCTCCTGATGGGAGTAAACGATTTCGCATGCGTCCACCAGAAAAGGGATCTTCTTAACAATCTGATACCCCTTAAAGCAGTGCTCCTTCATGATGGCCATTTCTTCCGTCGTCAGCTTGCTGGGCTTGCAAAGGATCGCGTCAGGAATGGCCAGTTTGCCAATGTCATGGAGGAATGCACCGCGCGCGATGGTAGGAATCTGCTCCGGCGGCAGACCCATGGCCCGGGCAATCACGATGGTGTAGGCGGTCACTCGTCGTGAGTGTCCTTCGGTTTCGGAATCTTTCATATCGAGCGCATCGCCCAAGGCCTCGAGAGTCATGTCATAGGAGCGCTCCAACTCTCGCAGGGTCGCTTGCACTTGCTCGGTGCGCGCCTTGACCAGCGATTCCAGATTCGTCTGATAATTCCGGTTTTCTACTTTGAGCCGCCGGTTCTCGAGCGCACGGCTGACGGTGTTGAGCAGTTGCTCACGTTCGAACGGCTTCAGCAGATAGTCATAGGCGCCGTTTCGGATGGCTGCCAGCGCGACCGAAATATCGTGCACGGCGGTAACCATCACCACCGGCATGTCGGGGTATTTTTCCTTGGTGCGCTCGAGCAGTCCGATGCCATCCAGATCGGCCATCATCAGGTCGGAAAGCATCAACTCAAAGTCTTCTCCGGAAGTCAGAACGGCGAGCGCCTCCATGCCCGAACCCGCTTGTTTACAGGCGTATCCGGCGGTGCCAAGCATGGAAGCGACGATTTCCCGAATCGGCTCTTCGTCATCAACAACAAGAATTCGGTCAGGCATGGTCTACACGAAAGGCTATCGGCGATTGTACCCTTTCGGCGAGATTCCGAAAGTAATCATTGATGGTCGGAAACTCCATCGAGATTGCGGCCCTCCATGATATTCAGAGACGAGGACTCCGTACGCCCGGAACGTGATGAGCGATTTCCTCTTACAAGTTTGGAACGCGGTAACAAGGCTGGGATTGGCCCGGCCCTCCGCCACGGAATGGACGCTGCTGATTCTGCTGGCGGCCGCGGTCCTCGTGCTGCGCGCCTTCCGCGACCATTACTTCAAACTCTGGGTCTTGGGCTGGGCGGTATTTGTCGTTTCGCGATTCTCCGAGCACTGCTTTGCACCCAGAATCCCGGCGCCGTTCGATCTGTTGGTCGTGCAGTCCACCTTTGTCCTAGCCGTCGGCCTTCTGGCCGGAGCCGTTTTGCTTTATGCGCGCGTGCGCGATCTGATTATTCCTCTCATGGTGATCACGCCGGTGCTGGTCGGCTTCGCCGGCGCCCGGGTGTTGTTGTGGTCTGAATCATTGCCGCTGCGCTTCGCGTTGGAAGTCGGCTATCGCGTGGTGTTGCTGGTTGCGGCGGTTGCCCTGTTGCGGGCCCGCCGTGGCCGCTGGCACGCCTCGGCCTGGCTTGTGGCTTTGTGCCTGCTCGCGCTGCATCTTTCCTGGGCTCCCTTAACCGGGCAAGTTCCGGCGGTGGCGCTGACCGCAACTGACATTGCTCTACCGATCACGATGTTGATGCTGGTACTCGGTGAAATGCGCGCCCGGACCCGCCGCCTGCAAGCCATGCAGTCAATGGCGGAAAGCATTGCCAGCGCCCAGCAATACGGAAGTGTCGTGCAGCGCGCCGTTGAAGAGCTGCAGCAAGCGTGCGGCGTCCGTGCGTGCTGGTTCCGGCTGATGGAAGGCGGCCATCTCGTCGCCACACACGCTGCCGGTCTTTCTGGGGAGTTTCTGCGCGACGCCGGCTTTGCCGCAATCACCGATGACGTTTCGAAACTTTGGGAGAAACGTACTCCCAAGGACGAGAAAGCGGAAAACGCCGCCACGGAGCCAGCCGAGTGTCTCGCTGTCGAAAAGATTCGGCAACTGGTGATCGCGCCGGTCGTAGGCAATAAGTCTCCCGTCGGGCTGCTGATGATCGGCCATTCCAGCGGCCGCCAGTGGACGGCGGAAGAACTCGAGTTCGTGCAAAGCAGCGCCCGGCAAATCGCCCTAGCTGTCGAAAACTTCCGCCTGCTCGAACAGGTTCTACGTTCCCAGCGCCAGTGGATGAACACTTTCGACTCCATCCACGATGTCATCCTCGCGCACGACTCCGACTATCGCGTCATCAAGGCGAACCAGGTGTTGCTCGAACAGATTGGCCAGGCCCCGGCTGACGTCATTGGCAGCACTTGCGAGTCCGCATTGCCACATACCTTTGGCGAGTGGACCGGCTGTCCGTACTGCGCCATGGGAGGTGACGAGGAATTCACGGAAGGAGCCGACCCCTGCTTTGGAGGATTCTCGGTCGTCTCGACCTCCTCCTACACCGATCAGGGGACGCAACAAAAAGGAACGATTCACGTGGTCCGCGACATCACGGACCGACGCACCGCCGAGGAACGTTACCGGCTGCTCTTTGAACAGGTGCAGGAAGGTGTTTACGTCGCCGATCCTGCGGGCCGGCTCATCGACTGCAACGACGCCTTCGTCCACATGCTGGGCTACAGCAACCGCGACGAACTGCAAGTACTGAATCTGGACAAGGAAATCTGCGTTGATCCCAACCAGCGTGAGGCTTTCCGCCGCGAGATCGAAACTCACAACTACGTTCGCAATTTCGAGGTCACGCTGCGCCGCCGGGATGGGACGCTGCTGTTGGCGGTCGAGAGCAGCTTCGCGACGCGCGATGCCACAGGCGCGGTAGAACGCTATCAGGGATTCGTTCTCGACATGACCGAAAAGCGGCGTGCCGAAGATGAGATGCAGCGCCGTAATCGTGAACTGAATGCGCTGAACGCGATGGCTGTGGTGGCGGCACAATCGTTCGACCTGGACGAGATCCTCAACCTCACCCTGCGGCAGGTGGTCACTCTGTTCGCGGCCGAGAGTGGAACGGTCTATCTCTCAGACGTAGACAGCCCGACCTATCGTCGCCGGGCCGCATGGGGACCGCGTAGCCGCGATAAGGGACGGCCTCCAGAAATTTCCTTCCCTGAGGGCTTTGGCGACTTGGTAATGCGCTCACGCGCAGAGGTCATTACTGCAGAGTATCTGCCGCACTTGCCACCCAAGGTTGCCGAGTTCTTACGATCGGAATCCGATCGCTCCTGGATCTGGGTGCTGTTCTGGGCTAAGGATTCGCCGGTCGGCTTGATGGGGCTGTGCAGCCATCTCGGATATCAGTATTCGTCGAATGACGAAAACCTGCTGGTCGCCATTAGCCGGCAATTGGCCACCACCATCGAAAAGGTCAGGCTGTATGAAGAAACGTGTCGCGCCTACGAAGACCTGCGCAAGACGCAGGAACAATTGTTGCAGAGCGAGAAGATGTCGGCGGTCGGGCAGCTCATCGCGGGCGTGGCGCATGAACTCAACAATCCGTTGACGGCAATCCTCGGCTACGCGCAGCTGCTCGAAACCGAAGGACTCAACCCACGCGCCCAGGATTTCGTCACCAAGCTGTTCAAGCAGGCGCAGCGGACCCATCGAGTCGTACAGAACCTGCTTTCCTTTGCCCGCCAGCGCAAGCCGCAGCGGGATGAGGTCGACATCCGCAAGGTGCTCGACGAAACGCTGACGCTGCGCGATTACGATCTCAAGATCAACAACATCAAAGTCGAGCGCGACGTGCCGGCGGAAGCTGCGATGGTCGTCGCCGATCCGCATCAGCTTGAGCAGGTTTTCCTGAACATCATCAATAACGCCGTCGATGCCATTCTTGAGACGGGACGCACCGGAGCGTTGAGGATCCGTATCAGCTCCTTTGGCGGAAACATCTGTACGCATTTCTCTGACAATGGCGCGGGAATTAAAGATCCAAAACGCATTTTCGATCCTTTCTACACCACCAAGAGTGTCGGCAAAGGCACCGGCCTTGGACTCAGCATCTGCTATGGGATCGTGAAGGAACATGGCGGAGACATTCTCGCCAGCAACAATGCGGAGGGTGGCGCAACCATCGAGGTCAAGCTGCCGGCGGCAGTTGCGGCCGTAGCGGAACCGGAAGCCGCGAAGCCCGCGCCCCGCTTGCACGAAGGCGCTGTTCACGGACGCGTCTTGCTGGTCGAAGAAGAAGAAGCTGTCCTTGAATTTGAGCGCGACGTCCTAACCGGCGCCGGCGCTGCGGTGGTTACAGCGAAGAACGCTCAGGACGTCAAGACTCGCCTGCTCTCGGAACCGTTTGACGCAGTGATCATGAGCGGCAAGATGGCGAACCAGTGGAATGCTAGAGAATCTTACCCGTGGCTCAAGGAAAATTGCGCGGGGATGGAAGCTCACGTCTTGTATACGTTCTCCAACAGCGTGGAACCCGGCGACGGACGAACCTTCCTGCAGGAGAACAGCATTCCTTACCTGGTGAAGCCCTTCGAAGTGGCTGAACTGATCAGCCAGGCCCGCAAACTGCTGCAGAAGGCGCAGGCGGCGGGAGCGGGAGCAGACTAGTCTCAGCAAGGATGTCACCGTCTCTCTCGATCCATTGACCACGGTGATCCACAATTGGACGCCGAAATGCGTTGTGTCACGCCCCTTAGTCCTGGCAACGTCGTCAAATCCACCCGTTTTTTCGAGTCTTTCCGTCCCCGAAACGCACAGCCGTCCACATCCTTCCTCCATCCTCCTTTGCGTTAGACTACGGACAGACCCATGTCCCAATTCGTCCACCTGCACCTACACACCGACTACTCCCTGCTCGATGGCGCTTGTGACGTCGAAAAGCTCTGCGAGCACGTGAAACAGTTGGGCATGCCGGCCGTGGCCATGACCGACCACGGCAATATTTTTGGCACCGTCCACTTCGTGAACGCGGCGTACAAACACGGGGTGAAGCCGATTGTCGGGTGCGAACTTTACGTCTGCAAAAAGGACGACCACCGTGCCGCTCCCGAAGGCGACACCTACAACCACCTTCTGGTGCTGGCCGAAAACGAAGAAGGCTACCGCAACCTGGTCAAGATCACCTCTGAGGCCTCGCTGCACGGCTTCTATTACAAGCCGCGCGTCAGCAAGAAATTTCTGGCCGAGCACTCCCGCGGCCTGATCGGTCTCTCCGGATGCCTGAAGGGCGAAGTCGCCGAGCGCCTGATGGAGAACAACTACGAAGCCGCGCGGGTGGCCGCCGGAAGCTTCGCCGACATATTCGGCAAAGGCAATTTCTTCCTCGAAATCCAGGATCAGGGCCTGGAGATGGAGCACCGCATCCATCCCGGCCTATTCAAACTGGAACAAGACCTGGGCTTACCCCTGGTGGCGACGAACGACAGCCACTATCTCTGTGAAGACGACGCTCACGCACAAGACGTGATGGTCTGCATTCAGACCGGTAAGTCGATTCGCGACACGGCGCGCATGAAGTTTGAGGGCTCGCAGTTTTTCGTGAAGAATGCGGACGAAATGTACCGCGTATTCAAGGACTCGCCCGATGTCCTTACGCGGACACTCGACATCGCCGAGCGCTGCAGCTTGCGCCTCGAAAAGGTCGCGAATCCCTTCCCGCAGTTTGAAGTTCCGCCCGGATACACAATTGACAGTTATTTCGTCCACGTCACGCGCGAGGGATTCGCCCGCCGGCTGGAAACGCTGCGACCGTTGCACGAGCAAAGCAAACTGAAGCACTCGATCACCGACTACGAGCAGCGCCTGGAGCGCGAACTCTCAATCATCCAACAGATGAAGTTTCCCGGATACTTCCTGATCGTCTGGGACTTCATCCGCTACGCGAAAGAGCACGGCATTCCGGTCGGCCCGGGCCGCGGATCGGCGGCGGGATCACTAGTCTCCTACGCGCTCGGCATCACCGACATCGACCCGCTGCAACACGAGTTACTGTTCGAACGCTTCCTGAATCCTGAGCGCGTGTCGATGCCCGATATCGACATCGATTTCTGCATGAACCGCCGCGGCGAAGTCATCGACTACGTCACACAGAAATACGGGCGCGACAACGTTGCCCAGATCATCACATTTGGCACCATGGCTGCCAAAGCTGCCATCAAAGACGTTGGCCGCGCCATGGATATTCCCTATGCCGATGTGGACCGCATCGCCAAAATGGTGCCCACCCAGCTGAACATCACGCTGGAGCAGGCGATTGAGGACTCGCCGCAGTTGCGCGAGGCAATCGAAAAAGACGGTCAGATTCGCGAGCTATTTCAAACTGCCAGGAAACTGGAGGGTCTTGTACGCAACTCCGGCGTTCACGCCGCCGGCGTAGTGATCTCCCCGCGGCCGCTCACCGACCTTGTCCCGCTCCACCGCACTAAGAACGACGAAATCGTGACCGCCTTCGACATGGTCGCTATCGAAAAGATGGGCCTGTTGAAGATGGACTTCCTCGGCCTGACCACGCTCACGATTCTTACCGACGCGATGAAGTTGATCGAGCAGACGCGCGGCACGCCGCTCACGCTCGAACAGATTCCGCTCGAGGACGCCGAAACATACGAGAAGGTCTTCCACAGGGGATTGACCTCGGGCGTCTTCCAGTTTGAATCGCACGGCATGCGTGACGTGCTGCGCAAATATCAGCCGAACTCGATCGAAGACCTCACCGCTCTCAACGCACTCTATCGTCCCGGTCCGATCCAGGGCGGCATGATCGACGACTTTGTCGACCGCAAGCATGGGCGCAAGAAGGTCGAGTACGAACTGCCGGAGTTGCAGGAGATTCTGCAAGAGACGCTGGGCGTGATCGTGTATCAGGAGCAGGTGATGCAGATCGCGAACCGGCTCGCTGGATACTCGCTGGGTGAAGCCGACCTGCTCCGGCGCGCCATGGGCAAGAAGAAAGCCGAAGAGATGGCGCAGCAGCGCGAACGCTTCGTCGAAGGCGCAGCGCAGCGCAAATATCCGCCAAAGAAAATCGAAAAGATCTTCGACCTGATGGCGCAGTTCGCCGGATACGGTTTCAACAAATCGCACTCCGCGGCTTACGCGCTGCTCGCCTATCATACGGCGTATCTGAAGACTCACTATCCGGTCGAGTTCATGGCGGCGTTGCTGACGTCTGTGACCGGCTCAACCGACGACGTGGTCAAGTACATCAACGAGTGCAGGGAGATGGGCATCGCGGTTGAGGCGCCGGATATCAATGTTTCTGACGCGAACTTCACTCCACACGGCGAAAGCATCCGCTTCGGATTGGCTGCGGTGAAGAACGTTGGGGGCAATGCCATCGAATCGATTGTCGCCGCCCGAAAGAAACTGGACCGCTTCACCTCGATCTTCGAATTCTGCGAGAATGTCGACCTTCGCCTGCTCAACAAGCGTGTGCTTGAATCTCTGATCAAGAGCGGCGCCATGGATTCTCTCGGCCGCCGCGCTCAACTCATGGCCGTTCTCGACAAGGCCATGGAGCAGGCGCAAAAGACCCAGCGCGACGCAGAATCCGGCCAGCACGGCTTATTTGGCGTGTTTCAGCAAGAAGAGACCGAGACCTCCAATGATCGCCTTCCCAACATTCCTGACTGGGACGAACACACGCGCCTCACAGCAGAAAAAGAAATCCTCGGATTCTTCATCACCGGCCACCCGCTGGAAAAGTACAAGGACAAGTTGCAGGATCTGCAGGCCCTGACCGTGGAAGAGATCGCAGCGATGACGCGGTCCACCGGAAAGGACGAGACCATCGTCACCGCCGGCATCATCAGCAACGTGCGCGTGCTGAAGTCAAAGAAGGGCGACTTCTACGCGCAGACCAACCTCGAAGACATGTCTGGATCGATCGACATGATCGTCTTTCCCGAGGCCTACAAACGCATCGGTGAGAAGGTGAAGCTTGAGGTTCCGGTACTGGTCAAGGCTGGCGTGCGCATTGAAGAGGGCGCGAATCCCAAGATCACAGCGGCCGAGATCATGCCGCTCGAAGACGCCAAGGTTCCTCTGCCTCGCGCCATACGCGTCCGCATCCCGCTCGAATCCTCCGGCGAGACTACAATCGACAGCCTGCACACTCTGTTTCTTGAGCGCAAAGGCGAGGCCAAAGTGTTATTTGACGTCGAACGCCAGGGTGATTTCATGGTGGTGATGGAGGCGGAAGGCTATAATGTCATCCCGGACCGCAATTTCATCGCCCGGGTCGAACAGCTGTGCGGGCGCGGTAGTGTCCGCATCATCAGCTGAGTCAGCTAGCGCAAGGCCGTTTTTGAAAGGGCTCGGCTTCAGCCGCGCCGTCAAGGTCAGAAAACAGACGCGCCTTTAGGCGCCGATGTGCCGACAATGGCAGCCACCGAAAAAGTACAGCAGGAACTGGAACAGATCGAGCGGCAGGTCGCCGAGATGGAAGCCGGCGAAACCGACGACGCGACCCGCCGTCAAATTGCCAAACTGCAGGAACGCATTGACACCCTTCGCCGCGAGATGAACACGCCGCCCACAGCCTGGCAAAAGACCGAATTGGCGCGGCATCCGCAGCGTCCCCAGTCGCTCGACTACATCGAGCGCGTCTTCACCGATTTCAGCGAGATTCATGGCGACCGCGGCTTTGGCGACGATGCCGCCATCGTTTGCGGCATGGCCCGCTTCCACGGCGAAGAGGTGCTCGTCGTGGGCACGCAAAAGGGCCGCGACATGAAGCAGCGCGTCTTCCGCAACTTTGGCACGCCCCATCCGGAGGGCTACCGCAAGGCGATTCGCGTCATGCAGGTTGCCGAGAAGTTCCGCCGACCGATCTTCACTCTGGTAGATACCGACGGCGCCTATCCCGGCATCAACGCGGAAGAGCGCGGACAAGCCGAAGCCATTGCCTACAACCTGCGTGAGATGGCGCGTCTGGAAGTGCCGGTTATCGCCACGGTAATCGGTGTCGGGGGCAGCGGCGGTGCCTTGGCCATAGCGGTCGCCGATCGTGTGCTGATGATGGAAAACTCCATTTATTCGGTTATCTCGCCCGAGGGCTGCGCTGCTATCATGTGGCGCGATGCCAGCAAGAAAGAACTGGCGGCCGAGGCCATGCGCATCACTGCCACCGATCTGAGCGAACTGGGCTGTATCGACGACATTGTTCCCGAGCCCGAGGGCGGAGCGCATCGCGATCACGAGGCTGCCGCAAATCTGCTCGATGCCAGCCTGCAGAAGCACCTTGCCGAATTGAAGAAAATCCCAGCGGCCGAATTGGTCGCATCACGATATAATAAATTCCGGAATATCGCCCAGTTCTTCAAGACCGAATCGTGAGTCCGTGGACTTCCCCTCGTTCGAAATCAGGTTCGTCCCGGCTCCAAGCGGGGCAAATGGCGCGACTGAGCGGCCCATACCGCCGTATAATTGAAATGTTTCCTTCTCCGCAATCCATAAAGATGGGCGATTAGGTTCAGCCCGCTGATTGAAAAAGGAAGGTGTTGGGATGGCCACATCGGATGTCGTGCCCCGGGAATCCGCCGGCGGCATGAACAGGCAGCGCATCGTCAATGACATGAGCATTCAGGTCGCGACGGTGAACGGCTCAGGTTCGCAGAGTTCAAATACAGTTTTATTGCGTAGCATTTTTCAGATGGGCGTGCCTGTCTCGGGCAAGAATATGTTCCCGTCGAACATCGCGGGATTGCCCACCTGGTACACGATTCGCGCCAACAAGAACGGCTACATCGGTCGGAAGAAGGAAATCGACTTCCTGGTCGCCATGAATCCGGAGACGGCGACTGAAGATACGATGTCGCTGGCGCCGGGCGCATCGGTGCTTTACGACGAGCCACTCGCGCTCCACAAGCTGCGCAACGACCTTATCTTTTATTCAGTTCCCTACGACAAGATCGTTGCCCCGGTTTGCCCGGAAGCAAAGCTGCGGAAACTGGTCAAGAACATGGTGTACGTCGGCGTGGTTGCCGCTCTGCTCACCATCGATATGGCTGAGGTGGAGAAGGCAATCCGCAAGCAGTTCGCAAAGAAAGCAAAAGCCGCCAACCTGAACCTGGCGGCGGCGCAGGCCGGATTCGATTACGCGAAAGCGAATCTCGAGAAGCGCGGCGTGTTCTACATCGAGCGCATGAACAAGACCGCCGGCAAGATCATCATCGATGGCAACTCCGCCGCCGCGCTCGGCTGCATGTTTGCGGGATGCACGGTTGTGACTTGGTATCCCATCACGCCGTCGTCGTCGCTGGTCGAGACGATGATTGAGTACATGAAGGAATACCGCATTGGTCCCGATGGCAAGGCGACGTTTGCCATTGTTCAAGCCGAAGATGAACTCGCCGCAATCGGCATGGTGATCGGCGCAGGGTGGGCAGGCGCGCGCAGCATGACCGCCACCGCCGGGCCCGGCATCTCACTCATGTCCGAGTTCGCTGGCCTGGCCTACTACGTCGAAGTTCCCGGTGTGATCTGGGATATTCAGCGTGTAGGGCCATCAACCGGCCTTCCCACGCGCACTTCGCAAGGCGACATTCTTTCGACCGCTTTCCTCTCGCACGGAGACACGAAGAACATCATGCTGATTCCCTGCTCCGTCGAGGAGTGCTTCAGCATGGCAACGGATGCGTTCAACCTCGCCGAGCAATTCCAGACGTTGGTTTTTGTCATGTCGGACCTAGATCTTGGCATGAATAACTGGATGGCCGACCCGTTCCACTATCCCACGACGCCCATCAAGCGCGGCAAGGTGCTGGGCAAGGAAGATCTTGACCGACTTGGCGGGTTTGCGCGCTACAAAGACGTCGATGGCGACGGCGTCGGCTACCGCACGTTGCCCGGCACCCAACATCCAGCCGCGGCCTACTTCGCGCGTGGCAGCGGCCACAACGAAAAAGCCCAGTACAGCGAACGCGCCGACGACTTCGAGAACAACATGGAGCGTCTGAACCGCAAGTTCGAAACTGCACGCTCGTTCGTTCCGCGGCCGGAGATCACAAGGGGCAACGATGCCAAGATCGGCATCATCGGCTACGGTACTTCGCACTGGGGCATCACCGAGAGCCGCGATCAACTCCGCGCCGAGTACGGCATTGAGACCGACTATCTGCGCCTCCGGGCCTATCCTTTCACCCGCGAGGTTCACGAGTTCGTCGAGCAGCATGAACACGTCTACTTGGTGGAGCAGAATCGCGACGCGCAGATGCTCAGCCTGCTGAAACTTGATCTGAAGCCCGAACTCACGCCGCGTCTGCGCAGCATCGCCCACATCACCGGACTGCCGCTCGATGCGCGGTCCATCACCGACGAACTGACCAGCATGGAGGGCAAGTAGATGGGAACCACTGTTGAGCCCGGCGCAGCTACACCCGGACCAAAAACAAACCGCATCGGCCTTACCGTCATCGACTATAAGGGCGGGAAAACGACACTCTGCGCTGGCTGCGGCCACAACGCGATCTCAGAGCGCATCATCGAAGCTATGTTCGAGATGGGCGTTGAGCCCGAATTCGTGATCAAGCCGAGCGGCATTGGCTGCTCGTCGAAAACACCGGCATATTTTCTGACTCGCTCACACAGTTTCAATGCTGTACACGGACGCATGCCTTCAGTCGCGACCGGGGCACTCTTGGCCAATCGCAAACTGATCTGCATCGGCGTCAGCGGCGACGGTGACACCGCTTCCATCGGTATCGGCCAGTTCGTGCACCTCATGCGCCGCAATCTGCCGATCATCTACATCATCGAAGACAACGGCGTTTACGGCCTCACCAAGGGCCAGTTCTCCGCGACAGCCGATTTGGGCTCGAAGCTGAAAACCGGCGTGGTCAATGACCTTCCGCCCATCGACACTTGCGCGCTTGCGATTCAACTCGGCGCCACGCTTGTCGGACGCTCCTTCTCGGGCGACAAGCGTCAGCTGAGCGCCATGTTGAAGGCCGCCATCGCGCACAAAGGGACCGTCATGCTCGACGTGGTTTCGCCCTGCGTGACCTTCAATGATCACGAAGGATCGACCAAGTCCTACAAGTACGTGAAGGAACATGAAGAGACCCTGCAGGATGTGAGCTTCGTACCGCACTTTGAAGAGATCGACGTCGAATACGATCCCGGATCCACCATCCAGGTCACCATGCATGACGGATCGCGTCTCCATCTTCGCAAGCTGGAAGAGGACTACGATCCTACGAACAAGATCCGGGCCCTTACTCGTCTCACTGAGGCGCACGAGAAGGGTGAAGTGCTGACGGGATTGTTCTACGTGAATCCCGAGGCTCCCAACTTCATTGACATGCTGAATGTCGTCGACCAGCCTCTGGCGACGCTGCCCGATTCGGTGACGCGTCCGCCCAAAGAAGTGCTCGACGCTTGCATGGAAGAGCTGCGATAGTTTCGTTCTTCAAAGAAAAGAGAGCCTCGCCGAGGCCCTCTTTTTGATTACCGACCTGTTTACGCCGTCCTTAACTTAGGCTCACCGCTATGCTCGGGGTTCTCGCCGGGCTCGGGGAAGTCCGTGTCTGCACCCTTGATCATCGGATCCTGGTCTCGATGTCCGAGTTGTTGCTGCAAGCCAATGTTGCCCGGGGTCTTATGATCCTCTGTTTCTGTCGCCCCCTTCGCTGTATCCTGGTCAACTCTGTTCTCTGTCATGAGTCCGCCTTCTTGCAATAATTGGGGCATACAGATGGCAGGAGAAGAGCCGCCCCTCGAAATTAAGTCTATTCCTCGCAAAGATCGAATAGAATAATTTTCTCAGAGGAAGGTTGTCGGAGTATGAAAAAGATTCTTTTGTCGCTGATGACGTGCTGCATGTTGAGTGTGTTTACCGTGGCCAGCGCAACCAATGCCTCGCTGACTCCGGTGAAGCACCGGGATCAACATCAACATGTCAAACACCAAGCCCACCGCGCCACGAAGCACCATGCCCGCCACAAGCACTACCGCTCGGTTTAATCAGACCTGGATCGTCCGCTGAATCTATCGGCCCGAGCTGCTTACCCCAGCCTTACGCAGCCGCTCCCGCGCCTGCAACGCTTCTGGCGAGTGCGGGTATCGCTGAATCAGATGCCGCAGCTCGCTCACGCCTTCGTCCTGCTTGCCGAGTTCGAGCAGCGCGAATCCCTTTTTCAATTGCGCTGAAGCCGCCTTGTTCCCGCTCGGAAAATTCTGCAGGACCTGTTCGTAGCTCTGCACCGCCTGCTGATAATTCGCCTGCTTGAACTGCAGCTCGCCCAGATAGTAGTAGGAATTTCCGGCGAGATCGGTGTTGGGGTAGAACTTGATGTAATCCGAGAATTCCTGCGTGGCTAAATCGTTCTTGCCGCCGTTATAGTCCCGCAGTCCGTTGTTGTAGAGCACGTCGGGTGGCGGCGCCGAGGCCATTTGCTGCTGCTGCGCTTGTGTTGTCGCCTGCTGCGCAGCATAGCTTTGCTGCGCCGATTGCATGTCTTCCAACTGTTTCGTCACCTTCGCCAGGCGCACCTTGATCTCGTCCATGGTGTCGTTCAGCGCCTGGATCTGGCCGGAGAGCTGGTCGCCCTTTGTTCCCTCGCCTTCCTGCTGTTTCTGCAGGGTTGTCTGCAGGTTGTTCAGCGCAGTCGCAAGCTTATTAACCGTGTCGGTGTCCTTTTCGACAAGGTTCTTCATGACGCCCATGCGCTCGTCGAAGCTGCGCTGCATGGCGGTCATCTGTTCCTGCAGTTGTTGTACTTGCGTCTGCAACTGCACCATTTCCTTGTTTGCGCCGAAAGCCGGAGCCACACTCAACCAAAGAATCAGAAATGGCGCTACAAGCGCCGAACTACGGTATGTTTTCATAGCATGTTCCCTGGATACGCATTCTTAGATGCTTTGATTGTCCCATAGGGCTGGGGGGATTCGACATCCGAAAGGGCCGTGGGAACCGGAAGATTCAACTGGCGCCGGGCGGCCAGCGCTAGCGGGCCTCAGACAGGAAAAGGGGGGACGCTGGAAGCGCCCCCCGCATCGAACGACTACTTCTGGTAAACGAGATGCCCGCGGCGATTCTGCTGCCAGCAAGCTTCGTTGCTCTCATTGCAGAAGGGCTTCTCTTTGCCGTAGCTGATCGTCTTGATCCGACTGGCATTTACCCCAGCCGAGACCAAAGCGCTTTTCACGGCACCCGCTCGCTGATCGCCCAATGCGAGGTTGTAGTCGGTTGATCCACGCTCGTCGCAATGACCCTCGATCGTGATATTGATGCCTCCGTGTTGAGCGAGGAACTGCGCATCGGACTGCACCGAGGACTGCTGATCGGAACGAATGTCAGACTTGTCGTAATCGAAGTAGACGTCTTTCACATTCTGGCTAAACAAGTCCTCATCGCTGACCGAGGGAGTCGGCGGTGGGGGCGGCGGAGGCGCTTGCGTCACCGTCAACCGGGCGGTGGCCTCCTGCGTCCCACCTGAACCCTTCGCGGTTAGATGATAGGTGGTCGAATCCGTCGGCGAAACGCTTTGCGAGCCGTTCGGCTGCACCGCGCCAATGCCATCAATCGACACGTCTGTGGCATTGCTGGTCTGCCACGTTAACGTCGCAGACTGACCAGCCTGAATGGTTGCCGGAGCCACCGAGATGGAGGCCGTCGGAGAAGGTGGCGGTGGCGGAGGTGGTGGCGGCGGCGGAGCGGCTTTCTTCTTGCACGCACCGAGCATCAGGAGAGCGCTAAGAGCAAAGATCAGTACAACCCACTTCATACTAGATTGCTTCACTTGGTTCCTCCTACGACCCCTAAGGGGCCAGACGAAGTTATGTACTATTTCCAACTCCAATTGGGCTGGGTATTTCGCCCGGTAAAAGTCAACTGCTGAAGTTTTTCGCCGGTCGCCAGCATGCTCCATATCTGCAAACTCCCGGAGCGATTTGACTGAAACACTATATGCCGTCCATCGGGGGACCACGAGGGAAAATCGTTCTTCCCCCCATCATGGGTAAGCTGGACCCACTGTTTGCTGGCAATATCCATCAGGTATAAATCGAGCGCCCCCGGATCTCCGGGCCCATATTTACGCACCCATGCGAACGTCAGAAATTGACCGTTGGGCGCCCAGTTCGGCGAGACCGCGTAACCCTGATCGGTCATGCGCTGCTGATTGGTGCCGTCGGCTTCCATCGTGTAAATCTGCGGCAATCCGGTGCGGCCGCTGACGAACCCAATCTGCCCATCGGTCTTGCGATTCCATACCGGCGAAACGTCCGGACCCTTATCGGTGGTCAATCGATGCGAGTTCCCTCCGGAAGCGTCCGCCACATAAATCTCCGAATCGCCTGACCGAGACGAAGAAAATGCCAGCTTCGTGCCGTCTGCCGACCACGCCGGCGCGAGGTTCGTCCCGCCAAAATGCGGAAAGGTCAATGGCCGGTTCAGGTCGAGGGAATACATCATAATCTCCCAGCCGGTTTTCGTCAGTGCGCTGAAGGCGAGACGAGACCCATCGGGCGAAATTCGCGGCGCCAACGCGATCGAACCCAGGCGCGTGACCTGGTGCTGATTCGAGCCGTCGTAGTCCATCGCCCAGATTTCCTTGTGCCCGCTGCGGTCGCTCACAAAAAAAATCTGAGTCTCGGCTATACCCTGAATGCCGCCGCCCAGCCGAAAAATAATCTCATCGGCGAACTTATGCGCCATGACCCGCGCTGTGGCATCGCTAGCGGCATCCGAGTACTGCTTGCCAAGGATCTGGGGTGACTGGATGTTCTTGACGTCGAAGAGCCAGCCTTGCACGGTCAGCTTGCCGCCGGCTACGCCCAGATTCCCGAACGCCAGCATCGCCGCATTCGGAGGAGGCGCATTCCACGCCAGGAAATTCACCTCCGGTGGCTGCCCGGGCACCTGCAGAGGATAAAAACTCTTCGACACCAACTCGACAACTCCCGATACATCCAGATCGTTCCAGAGGGTGTCGTTGAAGGTCTTTAAGAGTGGGGCATTTGCGGGATCACTCGTGGCGGGCTTGAAGTCGGCAACCGCAAGGCGGACTTTCTCCACTCCCAGGCTCGTGCCGGTTTTCACCCAATCCTGCGCTTGCGCAGCGGCGCATGCCAGCCAACAGGCAAGAAGCACCAGGAATGCACGGGCCAAAACGCAGGTCCTGCCGTTCCGTCCCTGACCTGCTCTAGCGGATTCGTCCGTTCGCATCAGAGGTAAAGTTTTCGCGTGTAACAATATCGTAGCCCGACATGAATTGCTTTGCAAGAATTCGTGGATAGATAAACCTTTTCCCTTCATTCAATTGTCCCTATTCTCCGCTCTTTTCCGCGACCCAAGTCCCGAGCGTACCGGGTTGATAACGGACCAGAGGTACATCTGACTTACCGCTTATAGTCGAACCAATACTCGACAGAAATCTTGCTTCCCGGATAATCCGGGGGTAGTGGACCGAACGTGTCGATCCGTTGCAGCGCACGCGCCGCCGAGATGTCCAGCGACGGAACGCCGCTCGACTGCTCGACCCGAACATTGGTCGGATGACCATCACGCGCCACGTCGAACGTGATGTATACCCGCTGGGCCGAAGTAATTCTCGGATCGACTTCGTATTTCAGCCAGTTCTCTGAGACCTTTCGCTGGATGACCTGTACGTACCAAGCATACTTGTTGCCGAAATCCCCGCCGCCACCGCTAATGCCGAATCCACCTTTTGCGCCAGCCGCGCTGAAGGTTCCATAAGGACCGCTCACCGGGCCGCCTTCGCCAAATGCGACCTGATTCTCCTCAGGTTCGGGCGCGGACTGCGGTTTCGACTTCGATTCGGTGATCTGCCTTTTCGGCGGCTGCTTGATCTTTTTATTCTTGCCCGCAATCTCAATGGCGTCGGGCTCTTTCTCTTCGATCTTCGGCTGCGATTGAGTAATCCCTTTCGACTCGTTGGCCAAAACATTCTGCGTCTGCGTAGGACTGGCGGGCAACGGAACCGTGCTCACCAGAGTCGCGCCGATGGCTTCCCCACCTCCGCCAGAGCCCCACGTATCGCCAGTGCCTCGGGTCACGAAAGCGGTATAGACGAGCAGCGCAACCGTGATTCCCACGTGCAGCCCCGCCGACCACGCCAGCGCGCGTCCCCAGCGCTCGTGTTCGAAATAGATTTCAGCGCTTGCCGACATTTGCATCCATGGGCTGGGTCACGATACTCACGTTGGCGAACCCGGCCTGCTTCACCGAGTCCATTACGGTCGCAAAAGCGCCGAAGGGAACGTTCTCATCGGCGCGCACAAAAATGGATTGATGGCGCGGGTCGCGAATCTTCTGCCGCAAGCGGTTCCCGATCTCGTTGACGTTGATCGGATCGTTCCCCAGAAACACGCGCTGATCCTTGTTGATGGAAATGACCAGCCGCTCTTCCGTGATCTCTTTCACGGTTTTCGTTTTCGGCACGGCGACGTCAATGCCTGACTGCAGCACCGGAGCCGTCACCATGAAGATGATCAGCAACACCAGCACCACATCGACCAGAGGAGTGATGTTGATGTCGGCAATTGCAGACTGCGTTCGTCCGTTAGAGGCCGTGAACGCCATCAGCGCCTCACATCCGCGGCGACAGCGGCGGCACTTTGTGGCTGGTTGTGCTCCACTGCGTTCATGAATTCGAGCGAGAAGTCGTCGCAGCGTGCGGCGAATTCGCGGATCGAAGCGCCGATCAGGTTATAGGCAATGACCGCGGGAATCGCCGCGGCCAACCCGGCAGCCGTCGTGATGAGGGCCTCGGAAATACCCGGAGCCACTGCTCGCAGAGTCGCTGCCCCGGCGGTTCCGAGCCCATGAAATGCGTCAATGATGCCCCACACCGTACCGAACAATCCGATAAAGGGAGTCGCCGCAGCAGTGATCGCCAGCCACGGCACATTACGCTCGAGCCGCGTGATCTCCTCGGACGATCCAATTTGCATGCCGCGTTGAATCGGGACCATGCTCCGCAGCCCGCCCGAAGACGCCACCTGGCGGCGGTACTCCTCGTATCCGCCCTCAAATACGCCTACCAGCGGGCTGGGCTTGAATTGATCGGCCACGGCAACAATATCCTGCAAGCGCTGTGCCTTGCGGAACGCCCGCACAAAGCGCCCGCTCTGCGCTTTGGCCCGCCGCAGAAGGCTCCATTTGGTCAGGATGATCGCCCATGAGATAAGGCTGAAGGCGAGAAGCACGAGCAAAACCAGCTTGGCAACCGGTCCTGAAGTGGAAAGCATGTCGACGATTTCGCCGCCGACGAACACTGCTAGCAAGGGGAAAAAATGCATCGTTTTTTAGGAGAACGCCTAGGCTTAATTATAGATGAATGCAGGGCTTAACTCTTCCATGTGAACCCCATCCGGCAATGGAAAGTTCATCCTCCGATAGTGTCCAAATACGCGCATAAAGCATGCGAAGCGCGGTTACTATTCCGCGCCAGACGCATCACCCGCGGCCAGAGCCATGGCCGGACACCTGCGTACCAGGCGAAGCCAGCTTGTGAAAACCTGCCGTCCGCGCCAATAAAACGCTCCATCGCGGGAAACTCGAAATCGATTTCATCCGAAACAGCTTTCACCACGGTGAACTGTCTGTGACGCGCCTCAGCCGAGCGTGCCACCGCGGCCGCTTCCATGTCTACCGCGTCTGCCCCAAACGAATCGCGCAACTTGCTCTTCTGCACCGGGCTGGCGACGGACGCGAAACTGACGAGCACACCCTCTCCGCCCTCAACCACGGTTCTGCTGCCGTCGCCGGCATTGATCACGGAACTTGGCCGGACCAGATCCCCAACTCGCAGTTTGGGATCGAGCGCCCCGGCGAAACCTGCCGAGCAGACGATCTTCGGATCGAAGATCGCGATCACCGCCTCCGCGGCCATACGCGAGGCTGCGGCGCCAATTCCGCCGCAGACAAGCACGACTTCCCCATTTTCAAAAAACCGGAAGCGCCGCCCACCGTAGTCCTTCTCGGTGATACGCCAACTCTTCACCAGCGGCCTTACTTCGTGTTCTAAAGCGGCCACGATCGCGAGTCTAGGCATATCTGTTCGCCCGAAACCAATCCACCGCCCGCCGCAGCGCGCCTTCGATGGGGACGATCTTCCATCCCAATTCGCGCTGTGCCTTGGCGGAACTGGCAAACATCTTTTTCTTGCCCATGCGCACGGTATCGACCGTCGCGCGCGGCTCGCGGCGCAGCAGCAAGCCAGTCACCGCCTCGTCAACGACCCCTGCGGCGAAAGCGAAGATGTAAGGCAACTTGATTTTCGGCGATGGCAGCCCGGTGATCTGGCCGAGTTTGTCGAGAATTTGCTTCAAGGTCAGATCTTCTCCGCCAAGAATGTAGCGCTCCCCGGTCCTGCCCTTTTCAAGCGCCGCAACATGTCCCTGCGCGCATTCCTTCACGTCCACGAGATTCAGGCCGGTCTCGACGTAGGCGGGAAATTTGCGCTTCAGAAAGTCAACCACGATTCGGCCCGTTGGCGTCGGCTTTATATCCTGCTCGCCGATCGGAGTCGTGGGATTCACGGTGACCACGTGCATTCCGGCACGCCCGGCTTCCAGTGACACCTGCTCAGCCATGAATTTTGACCGCTTATAGTGGCCGATCATGTCGACCAGAGAGACAGGCGAGTCCTCATCCGCCGGACGCCCGTCGCTCGTAAATCCAACGGTGGCGACGCTCGAGGTATAAACAACGCGCCCTACGCCGTTCTTCCGCGCCGCTTCGAGGAGCGCCCGTGTCCCACCGACATTCGAGCGATACATTTCGTTCGGATCCCGCACCCAGAGCCGGTAGTCTGCCGCCACATGAAACACCGTGTCGCAGCCAGACATCGCCTTTTCGAGAGAAGCGGTGTCGCGCAGATCGCCGGTCGCGGTCTCAGCCTTAAGTCCCGCAAGATTTTTCAGATTGCTGGTAGGACGCACGAGCAGACGCAGTTCAGCGCCCTGTTCGGAGAGGACGCGCGCGACGTGGGAGCCTAGAAATCCGGTAGCGCCGGTAACGAAGGCTTTCAAAGTGGGTCTCAGTTTTCAGTCAGATTGGGGATCACCCAACCATTTCTCCGGATACTACTTAGTCGCGTAGTGCGCCGCTCCGAGAAAATGCAGCGAAACATAGGGCTCATCGCCCACGACCCAGCTATCGTGCCCCGGAGGCCCCGAAGGAATGTAAAACAGCATTCCTGCGCGGAGTTCGTGGACCGTACCATCTTCCATTGCGGCAGTGGCGCAACCCGAGAGCACCATCCCGACGTGCTCCACGTTGCACCGCGCGGCGCCAACGCTGGGGCCAATGTGAAGCGACCACTTCCACCCGGGTTGATAGGTGGCCCGCCCGATCGTCATGCCGCCGATGTGAACGACTTCGAACTTTCCCTTTTCGAAGGTGCGAATTTCATCGGGCTCCTCAAAGCGTTTGAGAATTGTCTCCATGGTCGGCATAGAAACCATCATCGATTTAAGGCTAGGTTTTCGGCCCGCGGTGGAGAATCGAGAACTAGTTTCCGTTCTTCTCCATCACCTTCGCGTACGTCGTCAGCGCCAGCAGCGGGAAGTACTGCCGGTAAAGGTGATACATCAGGTAGAACACGCGCGGGAAGCCGGTTCCGGTGCAGAACTTCTCATCCCACGAGCCGTCTTTTCTCTGGGTGCGCATCAGGTGAGCAATGCCACGTGCGACCGAATCGCTGCGGGTGTCGCCAGCGGCAAGCAGTCCCAGGATCGCCCAAGCCGTTTGCGACGGAGTGCTGTCGCCTTGTCCGCGCTGAGTGGGGTCATCATAGGAACCCACGGTCTCGCCCCATCCGCCATCGGAATTCTGTACCATGCGCAGCCACTCCGCGCCCTGCTGGATGCACGGTTCATGCAAGTCCATGCCGATTGCTTCCAGCCCGCGCAACACCAGTGCCGTGCCGTAGATGTAGTTCACACCCCAGCGTCCGAACCAGCTTCCATCCGGCTCTTGCTCGTTCCGGACGAACTTGATGGCTTTCCTCACTGCTGGATGATTCTTGTCGTACCCGTAAGTGGCGAGCATCTCCAGAATTCGCCCGGTGATGTCAACCGTCGGCGGATCGAGCATGGCATTGTGATCGGCAAATGGCACGTACTGGAACACCATGCGGTCGTTGTCTTTGTCGAACGAGGCCCAGCCGCCGTTCTTGCACTGCATCGAAAATATCCAGTCAATCGCCCGCTGTACCGACTCCCGCTGGTAGCGCCCGTTAGGATGCTCCACACGGCTCAGCGCCAGGCAAACCATCGCGCTGTCATCCACATCGGGATAGAATTCATTGTTGAACTCGAAGTACCACCCGCCCGGCTGCCCGTTCTTATTCTTAACCTTCCAATCACCGACGTTGCGCACTTGCTTCTGCAGGATCCAATCCGCGCACTTCACCATCCGCGGATCGTTAGCCGGGACTCCCGACTCGCCCAGTGCGAACAGCGCGTATGCCGTATCCCAGACCGGCGACATGCAAGGCTGCATGCGGAAGGTGTCTTCCTCTTCGATCCCCAGTTTTTCGAACTCATCCATGGCGCGAATGACCTGCGGATCGTCCAGAGAGTATCCGAGACAGCGCAGAGCAATAATCGAGTTCATGATCGACGGATAAATCGCGCCCAACCCGTCACTCATCTCGAAGCGCTCGAGCACCCATTTCTCTGCTTTCCGCAGAGCGATTGAGCGTAGCGGCCGCACGTGCACGCGCTCGAACCAGTGCGTGACGCGGTCGATGACCAGGAAGAAATTCCGCCAGGAGACCAACTTCTTCGCCCAGTGCAGGTGCATGCGCGACTTATGCATGCCGCCGACGAATAACTCCTCCACGCCCATCTCGCGGGGGATCTTCTTGAAGGGCTTCTTGGCGTAGCAGATGGAGAGCGGCACCAGGATGGCGCGCGACCACGACGAAATCTCGTAGATGTTAAACCAGAACCAGTTCGGAAACAGCACGATCTCGGGCGGAATCGCCGGAACGGCATCGTAGTCGTACTGGCCGAAGAAGCACAGATAGATCTTGGTGAATGTGTTGACCTCGGTGACGCCGCCCATGGCCAGAATCTTCTTGCGTGCGCGCTCCAGCACAGGATGCTCGGCCGCATACCCTGCCAATTTCAATCCAAAGTAGGCCATAACTGATGCGCTAATGTTCGACGGTCCGCCGGCGTAGATCCCCCATCCGCCGTCCTCATTTTGATGGCGGATGATCCAGTTCGCCGCCTTCTGGAAACGACCCACATTGCCGGTTCCGAGCAGCGTGTGCAGCAGAATGTAGTCCGACTCAAGAGTTGTGTCGGCCTCGAGCTCCCCGCACCAGTACCCTTCCCCGGTCTGTTGCGAGAAAAGGTACTTCCGCGCCGCCGCAATCGCCGCGGTGACGTGGGCGCCAAGTTCCTCGATTTTGCCGAAACGAAGCTGCGGATTCGAACCTGGAAGAGCTTCTGCTAAGTGGGACTCGGGGGGGTTGTTATCCATTCATCTACTCCCTATCTTCACATCTCTCGTAGACACGTAGCTTGCTACGTCTCATCTAGCCACGAGCAAATGTGCCAGCGCCGGCAGAGACGTTGCAAGCAACGTCTCTACGACTAATTTGCAGGAGCTGATGCGATTGCCTCAACGATCTCCGGCGGCAGTCCGAAGCGCACGTTTTCTGGCATCACTTCCAACTCCTGCACGTTGCTGAAACCTTTCTCGCGCAGGAACGTGATCGTCTCCTCGACCAGATGCTCGGGAGCCGATGCTCCAGCGGTCAAGGCGATGGTCTTTACGCCCTTCAACCAATCCGTTTCAATGTCATTACAACTGTCGATGAGATGCGCGGTTGTGCCAAGATTGCGGGCCACCTCAACCAGTCGATTCGAGTTCGAACTGTTCTCCGAACCCACAACCAGCAGCAAATCCGACTCGGAAGCGACTTGCTTCACCGCGACCTGCCGGTTCTCGGTCGCGTAGCAGATGTCTTGCGCCGCCGGTCCTTTGATATTCGGAAACCTCTGCTTCAGTGCCGCGATGATGTCCTTCGTCTCGTCGAGGCTCAGCGTGGTTTGCGTCAGATAAGCCACGCGATTCGGATCCGGAACCTCCAGCGCCGCCACTTGCTCCGGCGATCCCACTACCTGTGTTACGAGCGGAGCTTCGCCTAAAGTTCCAATAACCTCATCGTGATCCCGATGACCGATGAGAATCAGCGAATAGCCTTCCTTGGCGAACTTCACGGCTTCGACGTGCACCTTCGTCACAAGCGGGCAGGTCGCGTCGATCACGCGCAATCCGCGCCTAGCGCTGTGCTCGCGCACCTCGGGAGACACCCCGTGCGCGCTATAAATAATCCGTTCGCCGTTGGGCACCTCGTCTTCGCTATCGACGAAGACCGCCCCCTTGCCGCGCAATTCCTCCACGACGAAGCTGTTGTGGACGATCTCTTTGCGGACGTAGATCGGCGGTCCAAACGCCTCCAACGCGATGCGCACCACGTCGATGGCTCGCACCACGCCCGCGCAGAATCCACGAGGCTTCAACAGCAACAAGGTCTTTCCGTCACTTTTCGCTAGAATTCCAGCCACGATATTGGCTTCTCCCAATTTTTCCTTTTTGTCATCCCGGGGCGACGTGGCCCCGAGGATCTGGGCATCCCGGCATTAATACCGTAGATGCGGAACCGCCCCCATTCCCCTGTTAATAGGGTACACGAACCCCATTGTGGCGGTATTAGAAAGCTACCGGAAAGAACCGGGATGGTCAACGTAAGCCAAAGAAATGGCTAGGATTAGCAGTGAATGGAGAATTCTGGCCTGCCAATGGAAACGCGAAAGTCAGCCGGAATGGCGGCTGTTTGCAGCAGTGTGAGATTGGGCAGCCCCGCAGCCCGTACTCGGCACTATAACCGAACTCAAGTTATAGACCCGAACGCCGGTTCTCCGCCGCCGCCCACATCTGCTCGGCGAACTGAGTCAATCGCCGGACTTCCAGCTCGGGAACAGTCCGCTCGCAGATCTCTTCCGGCGTTCCTATAGCGGAGACCTGCAGCAGCAGCCCTCCCTTCCGATAGAAATCGATCAGCGGCGCGGTGCTGCGGTCGTAAGCCTCGAGCCGGACCTTGATCGCCTCCGGCTGGTCGTCTTCGCGCTGAAACAGCGTGCCCTCACAGTGATCGCAGCACCCTTCGACTTTCGGAGGGCGCTCCGTGATGTGGTAGACAGCTTTGCACTTCTCACACGTTCTGCGGCCACCCAGACGGGCCACGATCTCGCTCTGGGGCAATTCATAACTCACCACGGCGGTCAGCCCCAGCCCATCTTTGTCCAGGAACTGTTTCAGCGAGACCGCTTGTGCCGCTGTCCGCGGGAATCCATCGAGTATGAACCCGCCCGCGCAGTGCAGGCATACTCCGCGTTCCTGGACCAAGTCCCAAACGGTCGTATCGGGCACCAGTTCACCCCGGCGCATGTATCCCAGGGCCTCCTTCATGGCAGGGCTGAGCTCGCCTTCGCTCCGGGTTGCCGCCGCTCGGAAAACGTCACCAGTCGACAGATGGCAGGCAAGCAGCCGCTGGTTGAGGAGTTCGGCCTGGGTGCCCTTGCCGACGCCGGGTGCACCCAGCAGGACGATTCTCCAGGGTAGAAATTGCCCGTTTGGGACGGTTTCGCATCGGCTAGAAGGGCCTTGCAGCCAGGCAGCCCGCGTAGGCTTATTCGGGACAGTCATGGGCTGACTGTAGGGCCACCCGCATAACCCTGCTGTGACAGGAATCACACCCCAACACCACTAAGAGCACATTGGTCTGCGTTCGAGCGCCTATGGCCCGGTCGTGCCCCCACTTCGCCACCCCGTGCCATTGTTGTGCAGGGCAATTTATTGCACCATGATTGCGACTTCTCGCAGACTCCCAGGTCAGCGAACAACAAATGATGGAATTAAGCCAAAGACGGATGGTAGCGGCCCGGGCTCCAATCGCCCCCGCCAATCAGCAATCGCGGTTGGTGATCGCGCTGGTCTTGTTGCTGGTCGCGCTGGCCGCCGTCCTGATTAAGGACCGTCAGTTCTGGTTCGGCTCCGAATCGACCATCGTTGACGCCGACTATGTTCAGCCAACCGTGGCACCTCAAGTGACGCCACAGGTCGCGACCCAGACCCCGACGAAGCCTGCTGTGACGACGACTCCTGCTCCGGTTCACGCTGCAAAGAAGCAGGTTGCGGTTGCCGCCACGCCGTCCGCCCCGGCCAAACCAGCCGATGCTCCGGCGGTGATCTCCAACCGCACAGTGTTGCCTCCGCTGGATGTCGAAGTGATCGCCGGCGACTCACACCACAAGGTCCATCCGGGAAGCAACAGCAAGAGGCTTGAGATTACGAATCCGGCCGCTTCGGTGGCCCATCAAGCGGCCCCAGTCGCGGCTCCCGCGACGAACGCGGCGGAGCGTCAGCGCCTGGCCGAAGCCATCCCGCCCTCCTACCCGCCCCTGGCGCAGCACATGAACGTACAGGGATCGGTTGTGCTGCAGGCTCTAATCGCGGCCGACGGAAGGATACAGAACCTGCGCGTGATGAGCGGCCCCGCAATTCTGGCCACCGCGGCGCAGCAGGCCGTCCGCGATTGGAAGTTCAAGCCCGTCTTTCAAAATGGCATGGCGGTCGAGACCAAGGCGACGATCACAGTTAACTTCACCATTCGGGTCGCCGACAGCGCAGCCAATACCACCCTGGCCGAGAACGACGACATAACCATCAGCCAATAACGGTTCTTAGCCGTTACCCCTTAGCTGAAATACTGAAGTGTGAGCCATGAGTTGTGAGCATTGAGCGGTGAGCACTAAGCGGTGAACACCCCAGGTTTTACTCATTGCTCACTACTCATTGCTCATCGATCGCGATGATCAGACGTTCGCCTTGATCATTTGTTCAGCGTGCTTGCGTGACGTTTCGGTGAGCTTGGCCCCGCTGAGCATGCGGGCCACTTCTTCGGTGCGTTCCTCGCCAGTCACCGGACGAATGCTGGTCCGGGTGCGCCCACCATGCTCTTTCTTTTCGATCACAAAATGCTGATCGCCGAAGGTGGCGATCTGCGGTAGATGCGTCACACAAAGCACCTGATTCGACCGCGCGAGCGACTTCAGTTTCTTGCCCACAGCCTCAGCCGCGCGCCCGCCAATCCCGGTATCAATTTCGTCAAACACCAAAGTCTTCTGGGTGCCCCATCCTTGTTGCGTTTTTTGCGACGGGCCTGCCCTGAGCGGAGTCGAAGGGGTGGGGGTTTTGACTTTCTTCCCGCCCTCCACGCAAGCCTTTAGCGCCAGCATCACCCGAGATAACTCCCCGCCGGAAGCAATGTGCTCCATTTGGCGCATCGGCTCGCCCGGATTGGTCGAGATCATGTAGACGACCTGGTCGATCCCGGACGCCGTCCATTCCCGCTCCTCTTCCGATGTCGCTCTCTGAATGCGGAATGTCGACTTCATCGCCAGATCGTTGATCTCGGCTTCGACGAGTTTCTCCAACTTGCGCGCAGCATCGGCTCGCTTCTTCGAGAGCGCATTCGCAGCCTTCAGATACTCGTTCGCCGCCCTCGCCAACGCTTCACGAAGCTGCTGCAGGATTTCATCTTTGTTCTCGACCTCGGCAAGCTTGCGCGCAACATCAGCGCCAAATTCAATCACCTCGTCGACCGTCGCTCCATACTTCCGCTTCAACCGATCGAGCAGCGCCAGCCGGTCTTCCACTTGCGCAAGGTGTTCCGGCGAAGCCTGAATTCCTCCTGCGTAATCTCGCAACGTGGCACCCACATCTTCCACGCTGATACGCGCCTGGTCCAGCGCGGCCAGCGCCTCTTGAAACTTAGGCTCGTAGCGCGCCAATTCCTCGACCTGCTTCTGCGCCCCTCGTAACGAGGTCGCTGTCGAACCATTGCCTTCGTAAAGCAGATCGAAGGCGTTCATCGCCGCGTTGTAGATCTTCTCGGCATTCGCGAGCACGCGTTTCTCGGCTTCCAGCCGCTCGTCTTCCCCGCTCTGCAGACGGGCATCTTCGATCTCCCGCTTCTGGAACGTCCACAGGTCAACCAAACGCAGCTTGTCCTGCTCTCCGCGCTCCAGTTCCTCGATCCGCGTGCGAATCTCCTTCCACGCGGTATAGGAGGCCGAGACGGGCTCGATCTCGCTGCCTGCGAATACATCCAGCAACTCCAGCCGTGCCGGACCGTCAAATGAGAGGATGGATTCGTTTTGCGCGTGGATGATTGCCAGGTGAGGAGCCAGCAGCTTCAGCACCGACACGGTGGCGGGCTGATTATTGACGAACACTCGCCCCTTGCCGCCGGCTGCGATCTCGCGCCGCAGAATCAGCGAGTCGTCATCGGATTCATCAAGCCCATTGGTGTCGAGGATTCTCTCGAGCGCTTTCCCGGCTTTGCCTTCAGCCTCGAAAACAGCAGTGATCACAGCGCGCTCGGTCCCCGACCGGATGACTTCCGTCGAAGCTTTTTCGCCAAGCAGGAGCGCCAGCGCATCGATCAGGATCGACTTCCCCGCCCCGGTTTCGCCGGTCAGCAGGTTCAATCCCGGGCCGAACTCCACCACCAGATTGTCGATGACCGCGTAGTTCTCGAGCCGAAATTCCGTCAGCACAAGCTTTTCCTGAAAGCGAAAGTTCAGCGCAGCATAGCATGAAACCGTAGCGTCGGCTGTCTCGCCGCCGTCTCGGCGGCGAGGGGTTTAAGTCGACACCTTTGAAAATGTGCCGCGGCAACACGCCTCGCGAAAGGCCGGCGGGACGCGGGCGCTACGCTTGCATCAAACTCCTTGCTATCATCATCCAAGACTCTTCCATGGCCATTGCCGGACAGTACTCGGTCGAAACCGATTCACGGTCGATCCCGTCAACAATGCAAGCCGCAGTCTACCGTGGCGTTAATGACGTCCGCCTCGAAACCGTCCCTGTACCGACGATCGGCCCTGGCGAGATGCTCGTGCGCGTGCACTCTTGCGGTGTGTGCGGCACCGACCTGAAAAAGATATCTACAGGCTCCCATTCGGCGCCACGCATCTTCGGACACGAAACTTCAGGAATTGTCGCCGCGGTTGGTAAGGACGTCACAGAGTACCGGACGGGCGATCGCGTCATGGTCTTCCACCACATTCCCTGCCGCGAGTGTTTCTACTGCCAGAACAAGACCTTCGCCCAGTGCGCCACCTACAAGAAAGTCGGCTGCACCGCAGGGTTCGAGCCTTCCGGCGGAGGTTTCGCCGAATACGTTCGCGTGATGGACTGGATTGTTCAGTACGGTACCGTACGCATTCCTGAGAATGTTTCTTTTGAACAGGCCTGTTTTGTCGAGCCCGTAAATACTTGCCTGAAAGGCGTATACGCCCTGAACCTGCGCCCTGGGGAGACTGTCCTTACCATCGGCCAGGGACCGATCGGCATCATATTGAGTGTGTTGGCGAAACGGGCAGGGGCTACCTTAATTACTTCCGATTTGTATCCCGAGAGGCTTAAAATAGGATCAAGTTTCGAACTAGACCTTACAATTGAAGCTTCGCGGACAAATGTGGTCGAGCGCGTCCGCGAATTGACCCAGGGGCGCGGCGCCGATGCGGTCATTCTCGCAGTCGGCGGAAACTCCCTGATTCGTACTGCGATGGACGCAGCCCGTCCAGGTGGTCGAATTTTGCTATTTGCACAGACACAGCACGGGGAGGCAGTGATCGATCCTGCCGCAATCTGTGTCGATGAGAAGACCTTAGTGGGGTCCTACAGCGCATCAGTCGACTTGCAGGACGAGTCAGTTTGCTTTGTCATGAATCGAGAGATGGATCTGGAACGGCTGATCAGCCACCGCTTCCCTTTGTCCCAGAGCACGGAGGCGCTAGATCTGGCCGCTCATCCGCAGCCGTCGTCCATGAAGGTTGTGATTCAGCCCGGTAGTTTGTGGGAAGGAACTCAGCTGTGAACGGAAAAATGACTGCCGCCGTCCTGTACGGCAAAGAAGACCTTAAGATCGAAAAAGTACCCATCCCACGCGTCGGCGATGGTGAGGTTCTCGTCAAAGTTCAGGTCGCCTTGACTTGCGGCACCGATCTCAAGGTGTACCAGCGCGGCTATCACGCGCGCATGATCGTGCCTCCGGCGCTTTTCGGCCACGAACTGGCTGGAGTCGTGGAGGAGGTTGGTGCTAACGTCAACGGCTTCAAGAAGGGTATGCGCGTCGTAGCCCTGAACTCTGCGCCCTGCCAGATGTGCTTTTACTGCTCCAAGCACCAGGAAAACCTCTGCGAAGACCTCCTTTTCAACAACGGCGCCTATGCGGAGTACATTCGTGTACCGCGGCGCATTGTTGAAGCGAACATGCTGGTCATTCCTTCCAACGTCAGCTTTGAAGATGCTGCGATGACTGAGCCGCTGGCGTGCGTGCTTCGCGGCCTGCACGAAACTGGAGTTGAGATCGGCGACACGGTCACCATCCTCGGCGGTGGGCCTATTGGGCTGATGTTCGTCCAGGTCGCCCGCGCCATCGGCTGCAACGTTATCTCGGTCGTGAAACGCGATGAGCAAGTCGGAGCCGCCCGCCAGATGGGCGCCCACGAAATCATTCAGACCACCAAGACAGCCAACGTTGTGGATGCCGTCCGCGCGCTGTCTCCGCAAAAGCGCGGCTGCGATGTCGTCATTGAAGCTGTAGGCAAGCCGGAAGCCTGGGAATGGGCTGTCGACATGGTCCGCAAAGGCGGAACCGTCAACTTCTTCGGCGGATGTGCCAGCGGAACCAAGGTGCAGCTCGAGACGAATCGCCTGCACTACTCCGAAATCACCCTGAAAGCCACGTTCCACCATACGCCGGAAACCGTGCGCCGGGCCTTCGGTTTGATTGCCGCCAAGAAGATCCGTCCGACCGACTACATCACCGGTGAGGCGCCCCTGTCGCGCCTGCAGCAGGTCCTCCGCCACATGCTGAACCGTGGAGGGGATATCAAGACGGCCATCATCCCCGGACACTGAGTGGACGGATACGCTTGACGATCTGTCATCCTGAGCGGAGTCTGGCGATGAGCAAAGTGAATCGCCAGACGGAGTCGAAGGATCCCTACCCTGCCAGTACTGCCGTGAGTGCGTGGAGGAATTCTCACGGATGTCATTGATAGTGAGTTCGCGTGAAATCGTGAGACGAGATCAGGATGACCCAAGTCGCGACGCCAAACCCGCAGTTGTCCACTCCCGCTGCCCTCGGCTGGAGCCGCCTGCCCGCCGCATACGCCATCCCGGCCACGGCACCTTCGCTCGACGAAGCCCGCGAATATTGCGCTCGGCTGGCTCGCACGCATTACGAGAATTTTTCGGTCGCCAGTTGGTTCCTTCCCCGCAGGCTGCGCCAACATTTCTTCAATGTGTACGCCTATTGCCGGATCTCGGACGATCTCGGCGACGAAGTGGGAGACACCGCGGCATCGCTCGAACTTCTCGATCAGTGGCAACGCGAGCTCGACTCCTGTTACGACGGCTCGCCAAAACATCCCGTATTCGTGGCGTTGGCTGAAACGGTTCGCCAGTTCGATATTCCGAAGCACGAGTTCTCTGACCTGCTGACCGCCTTCCGCCAGGACCAGACGGTCACCCGCTTCGAAACCTTCGATGATGTTCTCGCGTACTGCCACTACTCGGCGAATCCCGTCGGCCATCTGGTTCTCTATCTTTGCGGATACCGCGACGCCGAGCGCCAGCAGCTTTCCGACTTCACGTGCACTGCGCTGCAATTGGCCAACTTCTGGCAAGACGTCGGCGTCGACTACTCCAAAGACCGGATCTACCTTCCCCTCGAAGATCTTCGCCGCTTCGGCGTAACTCAAGATGACATTGCACACCATCAGAACACCCCTGCTTTCTGCGAGATGATGAAGTTTGAAGTCGAGCGCGCCCGCGATTGGTTCCGTCAGGGCCTGCCTCTTGTCGGCAAGGTCGATCGCGAACTCGCCGTTGACCTCGATCTCTTCAGCCGCGGCGGCATGGAAATCCTGAACGCCATCGAGAAGCAGAACTACGCCGTGCTCGGCGACCGGCCGGAAATTTCCAAATCTCGCAAACTGGCACTGGTCGCCCATGCGGCCGTCGCCAAGATGTTCGGGCTCTCGGGAGGCCTGCGATGAGCGCGGGTACGCAGCCCGTCCCTATGCCGTGGACCCCGGCTCCGCCTCAGCTCGTCATGGCGTACTCCGTCTGCAAGGGCATCACCCGGGTGGCGGCGAAAAACTTTTACTATGCGTTTCTCGTCCTGCCTCGACGCAAGCGGGAAGCGTTATGCGCCGTCTACGCCTTCATGCGGCGTTGCGACGACATTACCGATGACCCGACGCTCAGTATGGTTGAGCGCCGTCAGCAGCTCGAAGCGTGGCTCGACGCCCTGCATCTGGCTCAGCAAGGCAATCCCACGGATGATGCAATCCTGCTGGCTTTGACCGACGCCCAGCGCCGCTACGCGATTCCGGCGGGCCTGTTGGATGAACTGGCACACGGAACTGCCATGGACGTGGAAGAGGCTGAGGCGTCCATGCAAACCGGGTCCGGCGTCATCCACTACAGAACATTTGAGGATCTCCGCCTCTACTGTTATCGCGTGGCATCGGTTGTAGGTCTGGTTTGCATCCATGTCTTTGGGTACCGCGATCCAGCCGCCGAACCTCTCGCCGAGCATTGCGGCCTTGCCTTTCAACTCACTAATATCATTCGCGATGTGAAAGAAGACGCCAGTCTCGGGCGCGTGTATCTGCCCGAAGAAGATCTGTCGAAATTCGGTCTGACCCTGTCGGACGTTCTGGCGGTCTCGGACCCCGGGCGTCTTCGCCCCGTGCTGTCGCTCGAAGCCGACCGCGCGCGCGAGTTCTACACCGCCGGGGACGAGCTCATCTCATACATATCCGAGGACAGTCAGCCGGCGCTTTGGGTCCTGATCAACATCTACCGCGGCCTGCTCGAGAAGATCGCGCTGAAGCAGTACAACGTTTTCACCACGAGGGTGGCGCTCAGCAGGTGGGAAAAATTGCGGGTTCTGGGGAAAGGCTTCATGAGAAGGCTGACATGAGTTTCCCATCGATCTTGTCATCCTGAGCGGACTGAACGTTTCGCGAATGCGAAACGCTCACGGAGTCGAAGGATCCCTTTCACTATCCTGCGGTTATGAACTCATGATGGAGTTCTCAAGATGAAATTCGTCCCGAGGTCGGAACTCCCTGCCGCGTTCCGGCTGGTATCAAGCAGCAAGGGATCCTTCGACTGCGTTGTTGTTCGCTTCGCGAACAACAACTTCGCTCAGGATGACAGAAAGGATTGATATCGATAGAAATGCCCCCGACCTCATCCCCACCTGCAGTCGCCATCGCCGGAGGCGGTCTCGCCGGACTCGCTGCCGCGTGCGCCTTGTCCGACGCCGGGTTTCGGGTGACGCTCTTCGAGAAACGTCCCTTCCTCGGGGGCCGAGCCTCTTCTTACGAACATCCCGGCACCGGAGAAGTCGTCGACAATTGCCAGCACGTCCTCTTCCGCATCTGCACCAACCTGGTCAAGTTCTACGAGCATATTGGAGTCGCCGATCAGATTCGCTGGTTCGACCAGATGAATTTCATAGAGCCCGGCGGTCGAGTCTCGGTGATGAAGTCTTCTCCGCTTCCTGCGCCCCTGCATACCGCACCTTCATTCCTGCACTTCCCATTTTTGAACACTGCCGACAAGCTGGCGATTTCACGCGCTTTGGTTCCCTTGACGCTAACCGTACAACGCGACAACGGGCAGTCGTTCCAGCAATGGCTGGATGCGCACGGCCAGACCAGGAATGCTGTCGCGCGCTTCTGGCACCCCATCCTGATCAGCGCCCTGAGTGAAGAGCTAGACCGGATCTCCGTCGCCGCAGCAGCTCAGGTCGTGCGCGAATCCATGAAGACCCCCGCCGCACGTCACATGGGCGTACCCACTCTCCCGCTCACCGACTTGTATAACGCCGCGGGAGAGTACGTTCGATCCCACGGCGGCACGCTGCATTTCCGTTGTCCTCTGGAAGGATTCACCGCCGACGACTCTCACGTCCGAGTGCGAATGCGAGGAAAAGAAGCAGCGGAAGAGACTTTCGACTACCTCGTCCTCGCGCTCCCCTTCGACGCGCTTGAGTCCCTTCTGCCCGCAGAGACTCAGAGCGCGGCAATTCGAGAGAAGATCGCTCACTTCGAGAACTCGCCCATCACCGGCATCCATCTCTGGTTCGATCGCCAGATCTCCGATCTCGATCATGCGGTCTTACTCGACCGCACCATCCAGTGGATGTTCCACAAATCCCGCCTGCAACCGATGCGCACGCAAGGCGAAAACGGAAGCGGTTCGGGCAGCTACGTCGAACTCGTGGTCAGTTCGTCGAAGACGCTGATCGACAAATCGCGTGCCGAGATCGTCGATCTCGCCCTCAGCGAAGTCCGCGAATTCTTCCCTGCCGCGCGCGATGCCAATCTGATCAAGTCCACTGTGATCAAGGAAGTGAACGCCACCTACTCGCCGCGTCCCGGCATCGACGCCCATCGCCCCACGCCCGTCACTGCTTGGCCGCGCGTGTTCCTCGCTGGCGACTGGACCGCCACCGGATGGCCCGCCACGATGGAAGGTGCCGTCCGCAGCGGATATCTTGCCGCCGAAGCCCTGGCCGATGCCTCCGGGAAAAAGGGTGTGCGTTTTCTCTTCCCCGATATGCCCGCCACCGGCTTCATGCGTCTGTTCGTGAAATAGTTTCCTGCCTCAACTGACAAGTAATTAAACTCCTACGCTCGATTGCCGATACAGATGGCATGGACGGGCGCAACATCGAACCGCGGAAGGTGATGTGGGCGGTGGCGGAGATCACACATGGGAGGACGACAGTGGTACGTCCTTTCGTGTACCCGCCGTCCTGGAAGACACCTCCAGGTCCGGGGCATGCGTCCGGCTCAAGCGGCCACTGGCCTTGGGTTCGCGGATCACGATCAAGTGGCACCGCGAGCAGTTTCCGGCGATAGCCCGGAACTGCCGCACGGATGGTGGAGATTTCTTGTTGGGCGTACGGCGAGAGACAGAAATCGTCTCCGCCACCAAGTCCGCCACCCACCCGGCTCCCGACGCCAAAGCAGAGCGCACGGTGGAAAATCCCGCCGCCACGCACGCGATCGCGGCGCCTACGCAAATAGTGTCACCAGCCCCAATCCGCCAGATCGAGACCGCGCCTGCAGGGGTGAAACCAACACCGGAACCCTCGCGTGGATTATCGCGTGAGCCGTTCCAGAATGCCGTTGCAATGGCTCCCCCGCGCCTGCGCACAGAAACTCACACTCAGGGCACGTCCCCTCGTCCCGAAAGGACAGTTATGCAACCCAAGACGATGTTTCCGCATTTTTGGCGCCGTAAGCAGGACGAAGATAGCCCGGCAAAATTAACGACCACGGAGGCTCCAGTGAACAAGCCCAATACGCAAGAACCAACGCCAAGCGGCCCACGCGGCGAGCTACTGAATTATGAAGACATTTACCGCGCTGCCGGAATCATGAGCCCGGGCTCGGGATACGGCATCCACAGGGTCGTCGATATACTGAACAATGATCGCATTCGAGACCTGTCCAAGGATGCAAAGCGCGCGTCCGTGCTGATGGCGCTCGACGCCGCCGGAATCTCCGCCGACGAGTTGCTCACCGACGCTACCCGTCCCAGAATGCGCTGACATCCTACGAGACCGCCCAGAGCAAACAACTGGAAGACTTCGAGGCCCGCAAGGCGAAGGAGAGCACCCGCATCGAGGAAGAAATGGAAAAGATCCGGACTCACTATGCCGAGCGCGTGCAAGCGAATCTCGACCAGGTGGCGAAGGAAAAAGAAGCGCTGCGCAACTGGCAGATGGCCATGCAGCATGAAACACTGCGCATCGCCGAAGTCATCGAACTGTGCGCCAAGCAACCGGCACCCGAGCGCAGCAGCCAGGCGATGGCCGCCGCCGCTGGAGCTGGAAGCTCAGAGAAATCGGTATCCGCGCCTACCGATGCCACAGGCAACTCGAAGCCCGCGCTCCTTAGCGCACCTAAGGGGTAGTTGCCTTCACTCTTCGGCAGGCGACGAGCAGATGCGTCCACGGCTCGTCGTCCAACCGGCTGATTTGAACGACGGGATGTCCATTGGTGCTGTCGTGAATGAATTGACCGGCGCCAATGTACATCCCTGTGTGCGTGATGTCCTTCCCGGAAGAACCGAAAAAAAGCAGATCCCCCGCCTGCAGATCCTTGCGCTCGACGCGTGCCACTCCACTCCAGGCCGCCTGCTGATCTGCATCGCGCGGCATATTGAACCCGCGGGCCCTCACCAGCATCTGCGTGAACCCGGAGCAGTCGAATCCATAACTGGACATCCCGCCCCACAGATACGGCACCCCGAGAAATCGCTTGGCCAATTCGATCGACTCCAGAATCGTCAGCGGCTTCGGATCCGCCGCCGTATCGCCGGCTTGAATCCACGCAAGGGTCATCCCCGCAAGGCGAACGTGCAGCCATCCTTCATGGCTCTCTTGGTGACCTTTGCCGGTCCTCTTGGGATCGTCAGGAACAACTTCCAGCTTCGCCTCAAACGGAATGGTCACGACCGGCTTATGCTTGGTGACGTCGGGCTCTGTGTAGATATTGGCGAACAGGCTCTCGACTTGAACGGTAGGCCCGGCGGTGGCATAGCCGTTGCCAGTTAGTATGATCCGCAAATAACGGCTGGGAGTCCATCCTCGGTAGTGATCCGGGGTCTGAATCTTCGACCACTCCCCGCGTGCTTCGAGCAACTTGACGTTGCTGCCGTAAATCGCCTGCGACACCACATCGGCCTTGTCGGTCGGTTTCGAATACATGTTGGCAACAGGCACCACGACCACCTGCATGCCGTTCTTGGCGAACGCAGAGGACAAAAGAGCTATCAGGACGACAACGTGCGCACAACACAACAAGCGATGACGGTTCATGAGCAGTCTGTGCAAGAGGCTACAGCATACAACGCGGAGCCACTTCGGAAGAATTCTGCGCCGAAATCAGATGAGGTGCGCCACTGCGATCTTTCTCTGCGAACTCGGCGGCAATTCTCAGCGTTCTCTGCGGTTCAGCTTTTCTAAAACCTGGATCAGATGCTTATCTTTTTTCGTGGTCCGAAATCCCTCGCGTGTAAAACGTATATGTGTATTTCCACCTGAAATCACGCGCCGCCGGGACACTGATTGCGATGTAAGGCTCGGGAGCCACGACCGTCCTCACCGCCCATACTCCGAGGTTCGCCAGCGGCTGATCACACGTGACCACAACGCCGGCGCCAGCGCTATTGTTCTCCACGCGGATCTCGTAGTCGTCGGCAGTGTTGCCAAACCCTCGGAATTCGCCGTAAAAGGTATCGTTCCCTATCAGTTCTTTCGGAAACACCAGTTGCTTCCCACGCACCTCAGCCAGAGGGTCCAATGTTTTGGTTGGCTTGGGTGCAAAAGGAAAAGCAATCTCGATGGCTGGCCCTGCACCCTGATGATCGATGATCAGGAAATTGTGATCGTATACCTGTGTCGCCATCAGCTTTGCACCCGTATTCATCAGATGGTGCTCGATCGTCATCACCGGATCGTTCTTCAGCAATCGAATCGTCTTCGTATATTCGTAACCGTATCCCAAGCCGCAATCCGCCCGCTGCGTAAATTCGATCCAGTCCAGTCCGCTCTTCACGGACCGTTTCCCGCCATTCACAATCGGATAGTTGACATAGGAACTGTACGGCGCATTGTCGATCTTGCGCAGGGTTCCAACCCCGATCTTGCAGAACGTCTCGCCCGGCTTAGCTTCGGAGTATCCGAGAGCGGATTCATCAGCTCCGATGAATTCTTCCACTGGCCCGCTGGCCGCGCTTGCGATCCCTGCGACGACCGGATTCCCAATTTCCACGTCAGCTACAGCCGGGTCGAACTTCTCAAAGAATGGACCAAAATAGCCGTGCCCCTTGTACTCGAGGCTGGCCATCACCCCGGCCCAATCGAACCGCATGCCTCGGTAGAAGCCCTTCTCTCCGTCCGGTAAGTAAACCTTCGCCCGCAGCACTCCATTCGAGATCTCTTTTTGCGGGTACGCCCCGGGATAGGTTTGCGCCGTCATCAGAGTGACGGCAAACAAGCATCCGATGATGAAGTTGTTCTTCTTGCTTAGCATCGGAAAAGCATACGCTCAACGTCGATTATCTCCGAGTAGCCACCTACTGGCAGCGCAGCGCAATCATCGGATCAATTTGCAGCGCTCGTCTTGCCGGTAAATAGCTGGCCAGCAGAGCCACGGCGACCAGGAAGAGAGACGCTCCAAGAAATGTCAGCGGATCGGTCGGGCTCACCCCAACCAGCATGCTCCGGAAAAACCGGAGTGCCACAAGCGCTGCTCCAATCCCCAACACCAGACCGGGAAGCGTCAGCAGCACGCTTTCCTGCGTCACCATTTGCAGAACTTTGAAATGGCTGGCCCCAAGGGCCATCCGCACTCCGATCTCCTGTGTGCGTTGACTGATCGCGTAACTCATCACGCTGTACAGTCCAATTGCCGCCAGCAGCAGGCAGAGGGTCGCCGTCACCGTCAGCAAGGTGGCGGCCACTTTTTGCGGATAGAGCGAGTAGCCCACCGCATCCTCCAGCCGAACGGAATGAAAAAAGGCGTCCTGATTCAGCGCCAGCGCTTCCCGGCGAAGATCGGGAATTACTGCCATGGGATCATCCGTCGTCTTTATCAACATCGAAAAGTTCAGCCCGGGTCCGAACACTTGCTGGAACGGCACGTAGAAGTAAGGAATGGGCGCCTGCATCGGAGTGTCGTATTTACTGTCCTTCACCTCAGCGATGACGGTCAGGTTCGCACCCGAGATGTGAATCGTGCGACCAAGCGAAGTCGCCTCGCCGAAAAAGTGGTGAGCAAACGTCTCGTTCACGATCATGACGGCAGGTGCTCCGGCCTCGTCACGCTCGCTGAAGTCGCGGCCGTCCATTATGCGGATGCGCATGAAATCGAAGTATCCCGGCGGCACGGTGGCGCGATGTAGCAACATCTGTTCGTTCGGCACGGGCACATACCCATCGATCACAAGTTGATCCTGCGGACTCGAACCCGGTGAGGTCAGCGGGACGAAGTCCGAATAGGTTACGCCTAAGACACCGGGGACCGCCTCCATTCGCTCGCGCAGTCTGCGACAAAAGCTTCGCTGCTCCTCCGCCGTGTAACCCGCATTCGACAAATAGAACTGCGCCACGGAAACATTCCTCGTGTGAAACCCCGGTTCAATGCGGCTGGCGTTGCCGAAGCTGCGCAGGAACAATCCGGCGCTGATCAGAGCAACCATCGCGAGTGCCACCTCAACTCCGACCAGAATTCCTCTCAGCCGGTGGGTGCGGGTCCCGCCAATCCCGCTGCGCCCGCCTTCGTTCAATGTCTTGCTCAAGTTCCCGCGAATGGAAATCAAAGCCGGAATCAGTCCCGCCGCAACCGTAACCACCAAGACAACCAGAAGCGTGAACCCGAGAGTCGAAAGACTCAGACCTCCGCTTAGATCGAAGGGGAAATCGACTCTCGGCAGCAGCTGATTTAGCGACCTCTCCATCCACACCACCAGGAGAGCGCTGAGTGCCGCCCCGCCCGCCACCAGCAGGAATGTCTCCGTCAGCAACTGCCGGATGATCCGGCCGCGGCCCGCTCCAAAGGCCAGCCTCAGGCTGAATTCCCTCTGACGAGTCACCGCCCGTGACAGCAACAAGTTGGCAACGTTCGCGCAGACGATCAGCAACAAGAGGGCGCATACGGCCATCAGGATCTGGAGCGGCTTCAGCAGAATTCCCTGCGCGCCCAGATGCCCTGCCCACACCGGCACCACCATCGCGTCCACTCCCCGGTTGGTATTGGGATAATCCGTTGCCAGGCGCTTTGCCAGCGCGCTGACTTCGTCCTTTGCTTGTTCCAGCGTGACGCCGGGTTTCAGCCGCACAATCGTCGAGGTAAGGTCGCGGCATCCCCGGTAGTTGAGCGTGCCGCCCCCTGTACCCATATCGTCGGCCATTGAGATCGGCATCCACGCGTCATAAACCAGACCGACGGTGCTGCCGCGGAATTCAGGAGGAGCGACTCCTATGATGGTCAACTGATGCCGGTTCAAACGAATTTCCTTGCCCAATACATTGCGGTCGCCATGGAAGCGGTTCTGCCACATTTTGTAGCTGATCACCGCTACCGGAAACGCGCCGGGCTTTTCCGCTCCTTCTTCTGGAAGAAAGGCGCGGCCTAGAACCGGTTTTACTTTCAGGATGTCAAAGTAGTTCGCCGACACAAGCTCGGCCCACGCACGGTCTGCATTGCCCTCCAATCCGAGGGTGAGTGGCGTAAATCGCCCGATCGCTATATCGGAAACAAGCTTCAGGTTGTCGCGGTAATCGCGATAGTCAAGATAAGAAGTCGCGACCAGATGTTCGCCGCTAAGAGTCACCGTTTCAATGAGAGCCAGCCCGCGCGTGTCCGTGACTCCGGGGTACGGATGCAGCAGCACGCTATCGATCCAACTGAACACGGTTGCGTTGACTGCAATGCCGAGTGCCAATGTGAACATTGCGACCAGAGCGAACTTACGATTTGAAGTGAAGAATCTCACACTGAACCGTATGTCCTGCAGAACGGTTTGCAGGATATTCGGCAAGAATGACCGATCCGTTTTTGCTGTTTTCATCAGAACTCGCGGTCTCGTCCGAGTGTGGGCACTCCGGATGACGCCGCTGCAGGCGCCGGCAATTGCTTTCTCAGAGATCTTCTGAACCCAATCAGCTCAACTTTAGCGAGAGTACCAGCGCGGAGCCGGCTTCGCTGTGACCTTCATCACTCTTCTTGGTCACCGGCAAGTAGAACCCTGACCTGAGCCGCATCAACATACGACTTCAATCTGCAGGATTGTTAGAGAGGATACTCGCTTCAGCGCTCTCAAGACTCAGTCTTGGTTACAAAACGGAGACAAATGCTTACAAGGAATTTACAGGCTTTTTGCCGCCATCTCTCTTTGACTGGGGTTAAATGTTTCTAGGCATACACTCCTCGCAGTTCTGTGATACGAGGCAGAGCTACCGTGGTACGCGCATTTGTACTATCAAATGAAAAAGAGGAGTGAAGATGTTAATTGTGATGGGATCGACGGGAAATCGCACGCCGCACAGCAAAACCGAATCCAGCTTTTCCTCGGTGCACGACGAGCGGGAAAATCCATTGGAGCGCACCCGCTTGGTCGAGGTCCTTTCGGAGTTGTGCAATCTCCTGGAAGAATATGCGCCGTCCTGGTACACCGAGAAGCACCATCGCAAAACTGAATCCGCCCTGCGTCCAAAAAAGAAGCACTGACCAGCATCACCCCCCTGCTCGAATTGCAGATACAAGATTCAGCCGGCCGAGATCAGGCCAGTCTCGAGTGGATCCCTGAGAAGCTTTGCGTGTAGACCGGGGTCACATTTCTGAACGAATGGAATTCCTGCAGCCAGGGCAACAATTGAGGTTAGTTGGAGGACGGGGGCGGAGGCTGGTTCTGTTGCACCTGGATCTGGCGCCGCTGTTCGAACATTCGCGTCATACTCTGAATCGCCTGCCCGACACCCGATTGATCGTTGGAGTCCCGAGTGGAAGGAGAGGAAGTTGACGCCTTTGTACCCTCAGCGGGATCTGCCGCAACAGCGGAGTCTTGGGTGGACGCGGAATCTGTGGCAGCGGCAGCGTCTTCGGTAGCAGCCTGGGCGGCTGCCAGCGCCGCCTCAGCATTGGCCTGGAAGGCTGGCTTACCAGGGCTATTCCATCCGGGCATCATCCGCACCCGGTCGGACCGAGTTCCGACGTCCGTCGCTGCAGGGCCACGAGCACCTGCAGCCAGAGTGCTCCCTCCGCCGCCGACTCCCTCGACAGTTTCGGTGGCTCCGGCAACAACTACGCCGGTGGAAACATCGCCTTGCCCCCGGGCCGTCAACACTACCCTTCGGAGGGTATCCGGATCGTCTTCCGCGGCCTCGATAACATAATCAAAGGGCGTTCCGTACAAAAGATCGGAAAGGATATCGCGGACCGGCCCAGGCCCGAGATGTACGAACACTCTCTCCCCTGAGGTTGCGGCGGGTAGTTCAATCGATGCGCCTGTCAGCTGTCGAACAGCGACGAGAATGTCTGCCAACGAGGAGTTGTCGGCGTCGATGGTGAGTTGTTTGCCGTCCCATGCTACCGTGGGCGGCTGGAGAGGTCTCTGTTCGACCGTCGGGGGCGGTGGCGGCAGGGCGACCGGCGGTGTGGCAAACTGTTGGGGCGGGACCGGGCTTGTCGCGGAAGTCGTTGGGGGGGTCTTCGGGACCGAGTTGCTATTCGGTGCGCTTTGCGCTTGTACCCAAGATGTGGCTAGAAGCAGCAAAACAGCAGCAGCCGTGACCCCAGCTGACAGCAGGGATCCGCTTGAGCAGCGAAACGACTGCACTACGAACCCGCTACCACGGATTTGCGCCACTGCCTGGGCCCCCTTTTAATTTGGCGAAGCAGAGTTATTAGTTGGCGGGGCAACGGAAGGCTGCATGGGCGCAGTCTGCACAGCGGGGCTTGGTTGTGCGTTCTGTCCAGTCGCCGGTCCGGTGGCCGCGGGTGTTGCCGTCCCCGGGGCATTTTGCTGAGCTTGGGCAAATCGGGCGGCCTGGG
This sequence comes from uncultured Acidobacteriota bacterium, assembly GCA_963836945.1. Taxonomy (GTDB): domain Bacteria; phylum Acidobacteriota; class Terriglobia; order Terriglobales; family Acidobacteriaceae; genus Sulfotelmatobacter. The sequence goes on along the minus strand of CAWILL010000003.1, from coordinate 484,488 downwards.
CGGCCCGAGCCGCTTGAGCCGCAGCTTCTGCCTTGGCGTCCGCCTGCTTGTAGAGAGCGGTGCGACGCGACTCCATGTCTTCGCGTTCTGCCAATGTGTCGCGCAGTTGCTGGAGTTCCTTGTCCAGATGGCCCACCATCAGTTCCCACATGTCAAGGTTAGCTTTGGTTACCGAATCCGTGGGTTGGGCCTTGGCGGCCTTGGCATGCATTTGCTTTAGCACCAGTCGCATCTGGGAGAGCGTACTTTCCATATCCTGAACCCCTTCACGCATCGCGGCTAGACTCTGCCGGTCGGCGGTCCTGTTCCCAACCGGACCTCTCCGCCCAGCCAGGCTCTGCCGATTCAGGATCGGCGCACCCTGATTTAGGATCGGCGCGCCCGGTGTGGTGCCGGGCTGGGCGCTCTGAGCCAAAGCCGCTGTTGCTGCCAAAACCACAAGGACTCTAGTCGCACTCCGAAATATCATTTGAGTCTCCTTCGCGAGATCGATCTACTTTTACTTAGTCTTCGCCAAGAATCGATGGCGGAAACGGTCTAGCGTGTCTTATTTCACATGGAACAAAGCGAGGAACCGGTTGGACCAAGATTGTGCTGCCGGATGGTTTGAGAAATGCGATCACGCCGGTCCGTTTCCAATCTTCCCGCGGATATTTGTCCGCGCCAAAAATGCGAGAGAGTGAAACCTTTCTACTTGCTTTTCGATACAGTCGGGACTTCCATTTTCGAGAACAGCTTCTCTTCAATTTTCGGATTCACCACGACCTTTTCGATGATGATTCTCTCAGGCGGCACCGGAGTGTCGCTGATACCCAGTGCGTTCGTGCCCACCGGGAGCACTCTGGTCTCCAGGAGAAACGGGATCTGCAGGCCATCCACGTTGCGATAATCGCGGTAGTAAACTTCCACCGTATGGTTTGTTCCATCGAGGCGGCGTGGCTGCCCTTCCATTTTTGTTTCGAGGAAGGTCTGCGCGTCCACCCACACGTCGAACGAGTGCCCACTCTTCTCCGTGACCTTGATCTTATAGGTGTCGCGGCCGTCTACTTTTTCGGTGCCGTCCAATGCGATCCGGCTGCCTTTAGCCGCGTAGTCGACCAGGGGGCCGTCGAGATCCTCGCGATTGGATGCAATCTTCAGTTCCTCCGAGCTGTAACGCTCGACGTCATTACGGTTCAGGAAAGGCCGGAATTTCCAGCCGTTGGTACCATCGAAAACTTGCACAGACGTCTGACCTTTAAATTGCAATTCCAGACGCATCTTGCGTGGGCGCTTGAGCTCCAGAAGGAAAGGCAGTTGCGTCTCTGCAGCGGGACGATGAGGCATGTTGTTTCCGATTTCGTCCGAGTGCGGCGCGGGCACATGAAGCACCGCTCGCTGATTCCCTCCTGCACCCATCTTTCCTTCCAGAGATAAGGTTTGGACTGCACGCCACGCCTGCAAGCCCCCTCGGGCCGCAACGCTCTTGTCTACGATTTGAGCCGCAGACAGACTCGTTGGCGCCGACGGCGAATCAGCGGCGCTGGCCAGCGAAACTGTCAGCGTTACCAAGGTGAAAATTCCACAAATTTTTCGCGGCATACCTTGCTCCCTGTCCTCTGAACTCCATAAAACTGATTGCATCGTTGGCAGGCCGCCAGCAAAACGTCATTCCACGACGAGATTGTCGGCTCGGAAGTTCCCGATGACGACGTCCACGTGGTGGCCGGGTTTTACGACTCGAGTGGGGTTCGAGAACGCCATCCAATAAACCATGCCTGCCTTAGGCGTGCTGCTCTGGCGGAGTTTCCCGATTTTGTCCATCTGGGGGACCACAAGGCTGACCCCGGCCTGCGCATCAAACAATTTAGGTTCCACCTTCTTATCGTTGAGGGCTGCGGCTTTCACCGGGTCCAACACCCGATAGTTGAATCGAATGAGCCCGCCCGACTCTGCTGTCTTTACGTGGAGTTCGCTAACGCCCCAAACCCCTTCGTAATACATTCCCGCTCGGCGGGAAAGGCGATTCGCCTGAGTGCCCTGCCAAGCCGGGGCTGGCGTCGGTTTGCCGGCTGCACTTTGAGGTGATTGGGGAGGCGCCGATTGAGCGCCAGAAAACACCACAGTAGACGCGAGAAGCATCACAACGAGAGACTGACGACTGCGCAGAATTACCTGTTTCAACATCTTGTTATTTCCCCCAAATCCTCACTCCAGTCAATGCCACCAGCGTGCCAGAATGAGGCGCGTCGTATGAGTGACAGGGGAGGAACCACTGTTTGCGGCGGCGACCGGACATCCTGGTCGGAATGTCCGGTCGCTACCGGTTGCTGCTAGTTAATCGTGAACGGCAAGGTGTTCGTGGTTCCAATCGGCGTTGTAACGCCGATGTTCCTGATACCTGTCGTCACAGTGCTCGAGACGTTGAGGGTTACGGTAATCGTGGTCGAGTTCACCACGGTGAAGGTTCCGGGTGCCACCGTGACTCCCGAGCCGCCTCCACCGAGTCCGGTCAATCCTGTGGCCCCGGTCAAATTCGCGCCGGTAATCGTCACAGGAACGGCCAGTGTGCCCGTCGCAGGATGCGTCGCCGAGTTCGGGTTGATCTGAGTAATCGTTGCTCCCTGCACCGTGAACGGCACGGTATTGCTGGTCCCGCCCGGTGTCGTAACGCTGACGTTGTGGGCACCGAGTGCAGCACCTGTCGAGATGGTGAAGGTTGCAGTTATCGTCTGCGGATCACCAACCGTGACAGCGCTGACGCCCACTCCGCCGCCAGAGACGTTAACCGTGGTGCCTCTGGTGGTGAAGTTCGTGCCGGTCAAGGTGACCTGGAACGAGGTGCCGCGAACGCCGTTCGGTGGAGCGACCGAAGTTAACGTCGGTATCGGCGGAACGGTTACCGTGAAGGTCACGGCGTTGCTCGTACCACCAGGAGCCGTTACCGTGACGTTCCTGGCAGTAGCCCCAGCACCTGCACCGATCGTCAAGGTTGCAGTGACCTCATTAGCACTGACCACGGTCACCGCGCTAGCAGTGACTCCGCCGCCGGACACGTTGACCGCCGTGGTCCCCGTCAGTCCGCTGCCATTGAGGGTGACCGGAACCGCGGTTCCACGTGGCCCCGAGACCGGAATGATCGACGTGAGCACAGGCCCGGTTACCGTATAGGTTACGTCGCCGGTAGTGCCGCCCGGTGTCGTCACGAAGATGCTCCTCGGACCAATCGTGGCTCCGCCGCCGGTGGTAAAGGTTGCGGTGATCGTAGTCGGATTGACCACGGTCACTCCGGTGATTGTCAGGCCGCCCGCAGGCGCAGCGACGTTGACTGTCGTTCCCGCCGCCGTGAAGCCAGTGCCGGTGAGGGTCACGAAGACAGCCGAACCGCGTAGACCTGAGTTCGGACTAATCGAGGCTAGAGTCGGCGTTCCCGGAGTCACAACCGTGAACGTCTCTGGATTGCTGGGTCCGCCCGCCGTGCTGACGGTTACATTTCTCGCCGTCAGTGCGGCAGTCGCCGAGATCGTGAACGTCGCGGTAATCGTGTTGTCATTCGGCACCGCGAAGGCGCTGACCGTGATGCCGCCTCCCGAGACGTTAATCCCGGTGGAACCGGTCAGCCCGCTGCCACTCAGCGTAATCGGCACAGCAGTGCCTTGCGCTCCCGTGGTCGGGGAGATCGAGGACAGTGCGCCTGGCGGTACGATCACCGTGAACGTGACTGCGTTACTGGTCCCGGCCGGGGACGTGGTGGTCACGTTCCTGGCGCCTCCCGTTGCGTTGGGCGCGATTATCAGCGTCGCGATGACTTGGCTGTCGCTGTTAACCGTTACTCCTGTGGCTGTGATACCTGGTCCGGAGACATTGACTGCAGTCGTTCCGGTCAATCCACTGCCCGCGAGCGTGATCGAAACGGAAGAACCGCGATTGCCCGAGGCAGGCGTAATCGAGGTAAGCACCGGACCGTCGATCGCGAACGGCAGAGTGTTGCTGCCTCCACCCGATGTCACCACTTCGATGTTCACATTACCGATAGTGGTACTGGTGGTGCTGCTGAAGGTTGCAGTGATGGTAGTCCCATTCACGAAGGTAACGCTGCTGATGTTGAAGCCCGGCACCGCAGGCGTAGCGACGACCGACGCTCCGTTTACGAAGTTCGTGCCCGTCAGGGTCACGATCACCGACGTGCCGCGCAGTTCAAAGTTCGGACTGAGGGACGTCAATGTCGGCGCCGGCGGAGCAATGACCGTGAACGTAACGGCATTGCTGGTGCCTGCCGGCGTCGTTACAGTCACGTTCCTGGCGCTCAACGTGGCGTTCGGTGCGATCGTGAAGGTTGCGGTGACGGTGGTGGCGTTCACAGCTGTAACGGCACTGACGGCAATCCCGGTACCGCTGACGTTCACCGCACTTGCTAACGTCAGGTTGGTGCCGGTAAGCGTCACGGGAACAACCGTCCCTTGCGGACCGGAGACGGGAGTGATCGAAGTCAGCGTGCCCACACCGCTGCCATTTTGGAACTCGACCGCGCCGACATCGAAGTGATTCGGGTTGGCGGGATCGGGCCGCGGATTTCCGAAAAAGTCCGTGGAAAGATTCGGCACGGTAGCTTCCGGAAGAGTTGTTGAGTTCAGCGGGACATAATCGATGGCCGGCGACCCCGCTGCCAAGACGTAGTTGGCAAACAGAGCTCCACCACCGTAGTTCCCAGTCGTATTACCTGCACCAGTATTCGACGCATCGTTGGTCAGTGAGAGAGGACCCCAGCTCACGTTGATCCAGTTGTTGCCTTCGTCCACCGTCGCAGCTGGAGTTAGGCTAAAGACCGGATTCGGTGTCGACGCATCGACGATACCCGGAGGCACGCCGTATCCACTCGGGCCTCCGCAGCCATCCGCCACGGAGCACTCTGGCGGCACGCGCGAGCCGTTGCAGTACTGACTGACAATGCTCGGATTGGATGCCAGGTTCGTGCTGGCATAACCCGTATCATCCAGTACCGAATACGTCGGATTGAGGGTGAACCCGGACCCGTGGTTGCCCGGTCCGGTGTCGCCGCGGACGCCGATGTCCCAATAGCTGGCGCCCGTGCCGCACTGGCCGGAAGCGGTCTGAATGATTCCGGGGAACAGCGAAATCAGCTTCTGCTGGTTCTGTGTCCCTCCGCCCAGGTTGCCGATCCCGATGTAGAACGAGCGGTTCTGCCAGATCACGTTGTTCTGCAGCAGAGGATTCGAGAATCCCGTGCAACCGGGCATTCCAGTCGGGCAAGTAATCGTTAACCCGGTGAAGGTGGTGGTTAGCAACGACGAGTCCGGCGTGCTGGTCACGCCTGCAGACTGCGGGCATGACGTCGTGCCGGTGGGGCTTGTGCAGCTTCCCGGCGGGGCGCTGGCGTCAGGCGTCCCAATGCTTTGGGTCAGCACGCCCGACGAGGCGAGCGCATCGTTGCTCGCGATGGTGTTGTTGACGATGGCGACGTTCAAAGCGTCTTGCAGCGATATTCCCGCGCCATCCCAACCCGCCACGTTGTTCACGATCATGTTGTTGGTGATGGAAACGTTGTTCCAGAGGGTCGGCTGCGACGGGAAGGTAGAAACGTCCGTCCCGTTGACCTGCTGCAGACGGATGCCGCCGCCGCTGCCGCTCTCAGCCATGTTGCCCTGGATCAGGTTGGCACTAATCACCAGGTTGTGGCCACTGCCGTCGCTCAGTCCCGGCGGGCAATCGGCGTCAATTTGCGTCCCGCAAACCGGATCGGTATCCGGCGTGCCTTGGACCATAATTCCGCCACCGTTCGTGGGAATAGTGGGGTTGTCACTCTGGTTGAGAAGAATCGAGTTGTGCTCGATGTCCCCGTTTTGAATTTCTCCGAGGTGAACGAGTCCTCCACCCTCAGCCGAGCTCAGGTTCCCGCATACCCAGTTGTATTTGAACTTGTAGTAGTCGTTGCCGGTGCAGAAGGTCACACCGCCGCCGCCTGACAGAGTTCCCGAGAACAACTCATCGCCGAGAGAGGAGTTGTTCGTGATGAAGTTGTTGTGTACGTTCACGTCCAACTGCAAGCAGTACGGCTGATGTTGATTGGTTACCAATCCCGTGCCGTCGCTGCACGAGCCTGGCGCCGCGTTGGCGGTACCCCCCTGAACATAGGGGGTTGGGAATTCACCTTGGCCGACGCTGATACCGCCCGTAAGCGTTCCGGCGTTGTTGTAGACCCGGTTGTTGGCGATTTGCAGGTGATGTGCCCAGCCGTGGGCGAATATACCGCCTCCACCCTGCGAGCTGTTGCTTATGGTCAACCCATCAATGCTCGAGGGGTTGCACGTGAAGTCGCTGGGGAACCGGTTGGCCCCGCTGGCGCCATCGACGCAGAACGGGTTGTTATCGCCGACGGGGAGGGCAAGCGGATTAGGACCTACTCCCGTAAGCAGGGTTGTTGCGGTCGGAAACGCTCCGCCTTCGTTACCGTCGGTCCAAGGATCGGCTCCGTGGTAATCCACGCCCTTGCCAAGGACCGTAATTCCTGCGCCCTCGAACGCGCCCATCAGCGAGGGCTCTTGCAACTGTTCGGCCAGGTTGCCATTTAGGGTAGCGTCCCAACCCAGAACTGCCTCGAGTGGTAACCGGTCAATCTGCGGGGCATTGGGTTGGGCGGTGTAGTACTTCCAACCCGCGTCAGGGCAACTATAGTTGCCGGCTGGATCGTAGGGAGCCGTGCCGCTGGCTGCTGTGTACGGCACACCTGACAGCGTCAATCCGAACAGGCAGTTGATGTGCCGGCGCCAGGGATCGAGCAGCGTGCCCGCCGGGAAGGCGCTGGCATTGATGATCGACAAAGGCGCCCCAACACCCTGCAGCCGGACGGGCTTCCACATAATCAACATCTCGTTGTGGGCCTCCGCCGAAGCAGTTTGGGTTGGCGTCGCAGCATGAAGGGCAGCGATGCTGCACGTAGCCGACGTCGGGCTCGTCCCTGTGGTCGTGCAAGTCGGGTCGACGATGATCAGGTCACCCGGAGCAGCGGCGTCAATTGCGCCTTGGACTGTTTGGTTCGCGGAGACGTGGGTCGGAGTCTTGCCGCCAATCGTCACCGTGACCGAATCGATCGACTGCTTTCCGTTACCGGCGGTGATGAGGAGTTGCCCGCACTGCGCAGTTGAACCACCGTACTGCGTCTGCTGTTGGATCTCGCAGTTCGGCACGCCACTGGGCACTGTCACTTGAATCTGCGTGTTGGACCAGCTATCGATGGTGGCCGATCTTCCGCCGATCGTTACTGAGGACAACGTGTTGCAAGTTGTGCTTCCCGCAGTTGGGCTCAGGCACTGAGTGCCAAAACCATAATTGCGGGTGATGGTTTTCATGTTGAAAGGCGCCGTATTGGCCGATGGACCGGAGTAAGCGCTGTTTTGCACCGTCTGAACGCCCAGCGACGTGATGGTGAGGGTCACACCGGATCTGCTGACCCAGGGACCGATGCCGTCACCGTCCGCTTCCGCGATCGCCGGTGTGGTATCCGGGTAACTGCAATCGGGATTGTTGTATGCCGCACCCACAAACGCTTGCGTGGGCACAACAGGCGTGTCGAGGTAGTCCGTCAAGCCCGGCATGAATGGGTCTTCATAGCAGAAATTGCTGTAAGCCGGGTTGAACAAAGGATCGGTGATCATCTGTCCGAACGTAGGAGAACTGGGGTTGGTGTCCCTGATCGGGCCCGGGTCGTTCATGCACTGCACCATCATCGACGGTGAATACCCGGTGATGTTGGGAGGGTTCACTTCCCAGCTCGAGAAGGTCAACCCGTCATAGGTTCCCCAGTGGTCGGAATACACGCGGGAGAGTTCGTTGCCGAGATAATCCTTGGTGGAAATCGGCATGTTGGGTGGCGCGAACTTCTCGCCGAACTGTGGCGAGAACGGATCGAATTCCGAGGTGAAGTCGTCGGTGATCCCGCCGGCAAACTTCGAGGCGATGTGGGTCGAGGTGAAGATCGCGAAATGCATCCTCACATTCATCTGGTTGCCCAGAGTCACTTCCTTGCGGTCGCACAGCGGCCGAGTCGCTCCGGCAAAGGGCGCAACTTCTTGCGCACGCGGGAACAGACTCAGATAGTCGGGCACAACCCGCTGCTCGCCCACGCACGGCCACACAGGATCTTGAAAGCCGGGGTAACCTGGGACGCCTGAAAGTTCATCGCCCGTTCCCAGGCCTGTCGTCTGGTCCTGGTAGTTGGTGGGATTGAAGCCTGCGCCGCTCTCGTCGTAGAGCGATGCCACGGAGGCTTGGTCCGGGATGATGAAGATGTCCGTACCCAGCCCACCGAATTGTTGCGTGACCGGCGCGATAAAGTTATCGCCAATCAGCAGGTTCTTGTCCTCCTCCTTATAAACCTCATAGCCCGGAGGCATAATCACTTGCACTACGTACTTGCCGGGCGGCAGCATCGGTGTGCCAGCACGGAACGGGTCGTAGGCACTTAAATCAAGGCCGGTAGGCTTCGTGGCGGTAGTCGGGTTCTTTACGCAGATCGTGCAGTTCGTTCCGGGCAGCGAGGACGCCACACCACCGGTCGCTCCCATGGTCGTAAGCGGCTGTCCATTCGCCGGGTTGATGCCGAGCGAGCTCGGGAAGTAATACTCGCCGTTGTAAGGCGCCGGCTGGATCTGGTTCCCGATGTGCATTGAGTCATAGCACTTGTACTGCGAGTTATAGGGGAGCGTGTGAAGAGTTCCGCCGTTGTGTAACGAGTTGTAGTAGTCAAGGTAGTTCGGCTGGTCGAACAGAGTGAAGTAGAACAGGTCCTGGTTGACAGCACCGGCCGTTGCCGTTCCTTGGCCAGGGCAGTTCATGTAAGAAAAGCTTCCGGCGCCCGCACTGGAGCCAGCCGTTGCACCCGGCCAGAACCCTTGCGCCCAGTTATCCCAACTGCCGGTCTGGGTCGTGTCGACCCAGGTCAGGGTTGGGGTCACGCCATCCGCTGCAAAGCCTTCCTGGTAGAGGTTGATGGTGACGCCCGGGACAAGCGGCTCCCAAGGCTGCAGGATCATTTGATCCGCATTATCAAAGGGACGCGTCGAGGCATACGTGACCTGTCCATGGATTCCACCGTTCTCACCCCAAGTTGTAGTGGTGGCGGCGGCGCCGGTGCCGGTCACTACGCAGGCCGGCGGGCAGGATGCATACGGCGCCTTGCCGAAATCAATCCAGTTGCTCAGGCCAGTCAACCCCGACCAGCCCTCCGAGGTAACCCAGGGAGGATCGATGCGGCCAGTGGACGCGGTTGACGAACTCGGAACTGGGGTACCGTTCACGAAATCTGTATTCGCCTCAGTCGTGCAATCGGCCGCGGCGCAATAGACCGCACCGGGCACGGACAAGTCGGCGGGCAATGGAACCGCCTCGTAGGTGTTCGTCATGAAGCTGTAGGCAGTCGAAGTTCCGCATGCCCGACCAGTGCTCGGGCTACCTGAACCACCCGCACCACCCGCGCAATACGGTGTGCCATCGGCAGGGCCACCCGCGTCGTAGACGCTGTGGGTGCCTGTCGTCTTGTAGCGGGTCGAATCCGCTTCGACGACATACCAGTTGAACAGCGGGAAGGTCTCGTTGAAGTTGGCAATGCCGTTGAAGTCCGTATTCAGACCGTTAGCGTTGGACCCGTCCCGATAGTAAATCCTCGTGTAGAGGAACGGAATCCCGATCTCGCCTTTGTCCCAAATTCCATTCTTGTTGTCGTCAATGAACGCGCGGGTGTAGAGATTCGCCTGCCACTGCTGGACGCCGATATTCCCCAGATGCAGGGCTTGGCCGCCGGGGCACGTGGGGTTGACCTGGTTCGGGGCCGCGCTGGTACACCCCACGTTAGCGGGCGTCGACAGGCCATCGATGATCTGATCATTCCATTGGTCGCCGATGGTCAGTCTCCAGTTCCCTCCGGGAACCTTGCTAAACTTGAAGTTCCCTTGGGAGTCGCACTGCGTGAACATGAAGTCCTCGCCATCGGGATCACCCAGGCTGACCCAGCACTGGCTCCAGCTAAAGGCATCGCGGGAGCCGCTGGGATAGAGTCTCTGGTCCGGGGTTCGGCTGATTCGCTGGACATCGACTTGACCATCGATGGTGTTAGTGCATGCGCCGACCGTTCCGGGAGTGCCGAAGCCGTTGCAAACATCATCGTGGCGGGCGTTGATGATCGCCGGGTTGGCAAAACCGATGGCAACGTGGAAACCGGCCGGGCCGTACTCCTGGAAGTAGCCCGGTTCGCCGACGCGGATGAAGGAATCGTGGGGGTGCTGGCCATCCAGTGTGTTGGTCTGGAGCCACTGTTCGCCCCGCGCAATCCGGTCTGCCCCAGGGTAGGCCTGGACGCTGAATTTGTCGGGCATCAGGTTGTAAATGACCGCCTGCCCAGCCAGCGGAGAGAGAGTCGTGTTATCGGATTCATACTTCGGGCAGGTCACGATCATGCCCGTGATGCCCGAAGTTGGTGCCTGTGTCGAACCGGCGGCCGTCCCCGACCCCGGCGGAGCGGTCAACGCACCGGCCGAAAGCGGGCAGGCGTCGAGGCCGCTGACGGGATCGATAGTTCCCGCCAAACCGTTCGACAAGGGCTGGTTGAAGGCGTCGTAGGTATCCTGCCCGGTCACATCGCCGAGTCCGCCGAAGGTGTCCCACAGGACGAGGTTGAAGCCGCCAAGACCCGGTTCAATGGGTGCAACCGTGCCGTTTCCGCCGCCGCCATCCTGCTCGCCATTCAGCGGGAAGTCGTCTTCAAACACGATCACCGAGAGCCTGCCGGTGGGAAGCGGTGTGGGCAGCACAAGCACATTAACGGGCTGCGTGAAGGCGGAGGCTGTCGTACAGGGATTCGTCCCACCCAGTACGTTGCAGGGCGCTGGGATCGGTGCGCCGCTCATGGTGTGACCGCAAGTGCTATTACCTACCGTGGTGTTTTCTACCCCATTGCAAATCGCCGGGCTCGTGTTCGCGGGAAACGGGTTGGCCGCATCGCCAGGCAATATCGAGATGTAATAGCGCCTGGAAGGATCCAGCGCGACCTGGCTGGGATTGACTGGTGTGTAGCCACCTCCCGTCGTATCGTACCGGCAGGCGCCGTTGCCGAGGTCGCACACTGCAGGAATGTGCGATCCCGCGGCAAAACCAGAAGGACAGGCGGGTGCGCCATTGACGCCGCAGAGGACCGTCTGGCCGCCTTCGCACGAGAGCGGCCCAGTGCAGCCCTGTGCGACGTAATTCATATTGCTGGTGTGGAAATTCACGCCAAAGACAGGGGCGGTGCTTTGGCCCGCGGGGCCCACAATTGTTGGGCAGCCGTTACCCGGTGTGAGGACGCTGCTGTTGGTGGTGCAGTTCGGATCAACGTAGAAGGTCGTGTCTTCTTCGATGATCCATCTGTAGTCGGGGAACGGTGCCAATGCGGCGATGCAGGCGCTATTCCCGTTGCAGTTCTTATACGCCTGAGCGTCGATCACGTTGACCTTGAGATTGCTGGGAGCCGGGAAGTTGACCGTCACTTGAGCAGAGCCGGTCCTCCCCTGCGAGTTCTGCACAGTGTACGTAAAGGTGACTTGGCTAGCTGCCGTAGCGGCCGGCAGAGCCAGGCTGAACCCGCCTTGGGGATCTAGCACCAGCGTTCCGGTTCCGGCGCTAAGAGTTGGCGCGGGGGACGTGACGAGCGTTAAAGGCAGGTTGTTCGGGTCCGTGGCGCCGACCAGCAAGCCAGGCGATCCAAACTTGAAAAACGATGCTGTCTTCGCCGTGAAGGTCCAGGGGACCGCGGTGGGGTTCCCGGCCAGCGTCGACTTTCCCAGGGTCACCGTTGCGGTTAAAGCCGTGGAGGAACAACTCGCCGTCGGAGTGGCCGTCGTCGGCGCAATGAAACCATTATTGGCGCAGTAGGTGAAGCTGTCCGAGGTCGCACTCGATCCGGCGTTGGGTGTGTACGCGAATGTGCCGTTGGCGCAGATCGCTTGTGGTTGTGATGCGGCAGTCTCCTGCAGAACACCCAACATCGCTGGGCATGACAGGGTGCCGCTGGTCGGCGGCGCAAGAAGGGTGACGCCATAAACATTAACGTCGTTTGCGATTACGCCCTTCGCTGGATCAGAAATAGTCAACGGCTGGCCCGCAACCAGAGAGTTGTAGGTATCCGGGTTGGCGACTGCGGCAGCGAATATGCTTCCCGGCGTCCCTGCCACAACCGGCAGTCCAGCGCCATTGACACCAATGTAGGCCAACATCCCGGCATCACGCACGGAAGAATTGCCTGACAGGCTCAATTGCCGGTCATACACCGGGAGAGCCGGAGCTGCAGTGGCGCCGCTGACCGTAACCGGCACATTGATCAGCGCGTCGTACACCTTACTCGGGACCATCAGGACATCGGTCTGCACGCGCGGTGCCGCCGGGACCGTGGTACTGCCGGCAACAGCGACGTTGGGAAGGACATTTCCGTCTTCCGCGATCAACGTGAATCCATTCACCGTTGCAGCCGCGCCCGCACCGTTGAAACCTTGTGTTAGCGAATTGACGATCGAAGGCACGTGCAAGCGCAGGCCGGCATTCACCAGGCGTACCAGTACGGTGCTCCCCGCTGCAGTTGGGATTCCGGTCGTGACAGCGACAGGAGGAGTGCCACTGACACCAGCCGTTGCCGGGAACAACGACCCCCCCGCATTAGTCTTGTTAAATGCGACACCGTTGATGAGGTAATAGAAGGGCGTGTAATTCACCGCTGGGGGATAGCACGTGCGGAAAGCGGCTGTGTTCGCGGGGTTGCCGCAGCCCGGATTACCCTGCGGATCGGTCGGCATACCGGACCACACTCGCGTCTCGCTGAAATTGGCGGTGTTGACGGCCAGGTTGACCTCTTTGTTCTGCACCGGGTCTATTTCACTGAACTCCAGCGGGAGTTCGGCGTTGTACTGCACTGCGGGAACCGCCAGAGCCCCCGTCGTGGTATTAGCAGCCACGCCGGGATAAGCTGTGCCGGCTGTGGTCCCTGATGGTGGGGTGGTCACCACCAGCACGCCAATCAAGCCCATTGGTACTTGAATTGAAGGATGCGTGCCTGACTCGAGCAGGTAGGTGCCTGGCTTCAGGTGTGACCAGGTGAGCGCAGCGCAGCCCGTCGCTGCCGCGCCGGCCGCGGGAGTAGCGCAGGTCGCTGTGACTGTGGACGCGACTGCCGATACTTCTGCGCCCATGGATTGGATGCGCTGCCCCTGGGCAGGCGGTGTCCCTGAAGAACCGGGTTGCGGAGCAGGGCATGGGACGCCCGGAGGCGTGGCGCCCGAGGCGATAAACCATGACGGGCACCCTTGTGTGTTCGTGTGGAGGGGACTCGCCGTGGTGGTCGGTGCACCGCCAAGGCCGCCGCCCACCTGGCCGACGATCACGATCGATGTCGGAATGGTGTTGGCCGCGGGCGCGGGACCACCTGTTGGCGTAGGTGGTTGGAACGAGAGGTTGTTCGTCAGGTTGATCGTCAGCGACGTCGCCGTTCCATTTATAGGAACAGTAATCAACACCGGCGACCAAGTACCCGGTGTCGTGATGGTCGGCGCCACCGCGCTCGGATTCAGCGTGGAGCACGTTGCGGTTGACCCGCCGGCGGGGACGGAGCCGCAGAAATAACCCCACATGGGCACAATCGTGCCATCCGGCATCGTGACCGTGGTCGGAGCCGCAGTCAGATTGATTGTCTGGCCAAACCCGGCAACCGCGCCGAACAGAAGGAACACGCTCACTAGCGCTGCGGCCTTCAATGTAGCCTTGCATTTGAGATCATTGATCCGGATCATTGTTCTCGCCTCTCGTCTCTCGTCGTCGGTCCGTCTTGGACAAAAAAATTTCTGGGTCGCCACCAGCCGACTGGGGGTGCTCAAACTGACGGCCTTGCGGGGCAGGCAACTCTGCGCCTACCCTTATTGCGATTCGTCAATGACAAATTCCCGTGAATCAATCAGCAGCATCATGAGCATTCCGCCGGGAAAGACGTTGTTCGTCGTAATCTCGCGCTCGTTATGGGAGTGCCACATGAACGCCCAGCCGCGCTCGTTGGGGGGGTTGGCCTGCACGTTCGCAGGTTGCAGATTCGTACACTGGGTGTAATTGGTTGTGGCCCCGGTAGACGCGTTTTGAACACATTGCGGTGATCCCGCACGCAGGTTCGCATCCGGGCCGAAGTAGGGCGTGCCGCTGTACCAGGCGCCGTTGGTGAAGACATTCGGATCGGGGAAGGTTGCCGGCCCGCCCGCCGGCACGTCGCCGAAGGGGTTCACTTGTACCGGCTTGTAGTGATCCTGGCACCACTCCATGAAGTTGATCGCCCCTGTCGCGCTCGAGTTGTAGCCATTCACATCCGGCGTGCAAGGAAGTGTGGCATTTGCATCCCCGTACGGATCGCTAGGCGCCGTGCCCGCAGTCGTGCCTGGAAGGGGCACGTGGTGACCGAAGGGATCCCAGTTCAATCCTCTGCCGGTGTAGTAGAAGATCCCGTCGAAAGCCTCTCCCGGCGTCGTGTCAGTGTTGAACATCAGAAGCCCGGCAAGGCCCGGTCCGGTCACACCTGTATCTCCGCTAAGACCTGAGCCATAACTGACTTGAGTGGCGTTGCTGGTGAGCTGCAGGTTGCCATCGCGCGCCAAGATGCGGACGTGATTGGCGTGCTCATGGAAGGGATGTTCCCAGCGCCCCTGTCCGATGGTGCGAAGCAGCATCAGCTCGCCCGGATGAAGGTGTGGGTTGCCGTTGTAGGGCTGGTGCGGATATTCGGACGCGAAGTTGGGATCCATCAGATCCGGCATGGAGCGTCCGTTAATTAGGAAGTACGCCGGGTGATAAGGCTCGGTCTGGACGTCCAGACTGCATCCCACCGTCACCCCCGACCCAGCCGTGCAGGTACCTGCGGCGGCTGCCCTGACCTGCGCCTCCGCCTGAGTGTGAATCCGGTGATCCATTTCGGCCCACTGGAACAGGTATTCCCGGTCATAGCAGCTCCCGGGGTGGTCGTAGGCAGCTCCTCTAACCCCGGCTTTATTCTTCAGGCGGAAGTCGGTTTCCCCCCAAACACCTTGGGCTGTCGTGTTCAACGCATGGTAGCCGGCCGTGCAGTTTCCCGGGATGTTCGCCGGAAGGACAATGACCGCGCCGTAAAGCCCCATCTCGATCTGAAGGTCGCCCTGCGTTCCGCTGTAGTAAGGGTGCGTCCCCGGTGCGGAGGCGGTAAACGTGTAGACCACCGATCCGGTCGGCACTGCTTCCTGTGTCAGCAGACCGGTTACACCACCAGTGGCGGTCACTGTGAAGCCCGGAAACAGAATCGAGGTGTTCCCCGCGACCGCTGGCAGATTATTAGTCAGGGTCACACTAACCGCATCGCCCTCGTTGACGATCAGCGTGGGGCCGGGGACCTGCATGCTGGGGCAGGCTTGGTTGGCCATGGTCGGCTGAAAGCCCGCCGGCGCGCCATTACAACCGTAGCCCCAGGAGTAAATCGCCTCGCCGTCCGGCATGTTCAGGTAGGAGTCCTGGGCCGTCAAAGTGAAGGTTGGCCCCGTAATTCCGGGAGCAGCAGCGAATGCGACCGGCGTGAGAAACAGCGCTGCTGCCACCAGTAGCGCGAGGAACAGTTTTGTCTTGAATGTCGCGTTTTTCATATTCTTCGGCCTCATTTGCTGCTCTCCTAGTTGCAGGTGTTTCCAAACGTCATGCCGATAGTTGTGCTAGCACCACTTGGGACTACGCTGTTGCAGATATGGACCTCGGTCATCATTCCGCCGAAATTTTCGGCATCATTGGACAGGTGGTCGAGCTGGGGAGTGTAGATGTAGAACGTGCTGCCCGCCGGGTAGAGTGCGGTAGAGCAACCCGATCCCGCAAATGAAGAGCAGCCAGCGTCGCTGGCGTCCAGGATCACATCCAGTGATTCGCCACCGCCCAGCGTGATCGAGTTGGTGTAGAACTCCGTGTTGTTCCCCGCCTGATCGCGTAAGAGCTTGGCCATAAACCCGACTTCCAGCATGGGAATCCCTACGCTCTGCAGCGTGTGGTACTCCGTGACTGAGAGGTTCACGAGACGCAGGAGAGCCTTCCCCCCCACGGGAATGTTGATGACGGCTGGCAGTGGCTGCGAGTAGTGCATCTGGGTATCACTCGAGACAGTGGCTTGTGGACCGGCCACGCAGCCCGCGGGGTATTTGCTGCCGCTGCTGACGGTGCCGCATAGGCCCACTGTGTCGGGGTAGCTCCGCCCGTTGAGAAGGAAGTACTTGTCCTTCATGTCCACGAACATTTCGGGGTTGAACGTCATGCCGACGAAGTGGAAGTTCGGATCAAAACCGTGCATCTGGATGGGATACTCGACGTCATAAGCCGTCGAGCCGTCGCCATCGTTGTAGGTGTACCTTTGGGGGTTGCCGACTAAGTCCAGCCCCTGTACACCGCTCGTGGGAACCGATGCCGACCTAGGCGCCGTCGTATTCGGATTCGGTACAGCAGGCATCGTGGCAGAGCACAAGATATCTCTGCCGGGATTGCATTCCGTGCGCAGATCCGCGACTGTACCCGTGGGCAGGCCAATACCATTCTGGTATCCGAGGTACGTATCGAGATTGCCGCCCTGCGGCACGCGGTCCTGCCGCGGGCGCACATGCAGCTGCCCGACCATGCCCATCTGCAGGTGCTCGGGAGGAGTGATATGGCAGTGCCAGAAGTAGGTCCCGGCATCCGGAGCGAGATAGTAATAAGTGAAGCTGGCGCCGATGTTGATGGCGATCGACGCGTCAGGCACGCCGTCATAGAACGAGGAGGCGTTGGGGTAACCGTGGAAGTGGACCGTGTGCTGCTCGAACAGGTCCGGCCGCATGATCATGCCCACGTTGGTCAGGGTCAGGAAGAACTCGTCGTCCTCGTCAAACGCGGCCAGGGGGGCTGGGATATTGCCGTTCATTACCCCGATATCCATGATCTGGCGGGGATCCACATGCCCGTCAATTGCAGCCGGCGTAGCGGCGGTAGCAGCCAGGTCATTGCCGGTATCGGTCGCCAGTCCTGTATTCGTGTCCTGGTACTGGAAGGCGAATTCCTGGAACCCATCAGGAGTCTGGGCGCTTCCAGTGGCCACGCAGCTAACAACCCAGGTGCCTGCATAACCAGCCGGGGTCGAAGTGCCTCCCTCAGCTGTTGCATTGGTGATTACAATTTGTTGTCCAGCGACAAAGCCTGAAGGTGCATCCGTCCAAGCCGTCACTGTGTTCGCGGAAGCGGCCGTCGTCGGGCAGCCCGGGACAGTGGCTACAGCCGGAGCGGTGCTGGTAATAGGGCCTTCCTCAAGGTTGGAGACGGTCACGACTTGTGCGATGTCGGGGGTCAAGCCAACCGCGCCGTTCCACTTAAAGCTGGCCGCAGTCTCTGGTAAGGCCACACCGGGCGAGCCGCCGCTGAGGGCCCCGTCGGTCGTCGCTGGGTCGCCGCGCTGCAGTGTCCCCGTGCAGGTAGTTGGGGTTGGGCAGTTCGGCGCTGGCCACGGGGTGTTGAACTTGTCCGGGAACTGGGTCGACGGTAGGCCAGCCGCAACGTCCGCCAAGCCAGAGAGCGGACCGAACGAGAACATGAATGTCTGCGTGCCGTCCGCCTCGGTCATGTAACCGTCACCACCCGAGATTTGCTGGCACTTAATGGCCCCGTTTATGTTCGAACTCGGCGCAACTGCAGCGGTCTGCGCCGCCGTGCCCCCGGGAGCCGCCTGATTCGTAAATTGCGTCGGGCCCTTGTAGGCGGGCTCACCATTCACGCTGGTCACGGGGTTGGGGTGAGTGATGGTAGTCGTTGGGCATTGCACTCGGAATGACTGGGCGCTTGCCGCGACCGTCGCGAAAGCGACAAGAAGAATTGGGATCCACACCTGGAACGACTTCCTCATGGCTATGCAGCCTCCTTCCTGCGCTGGACCTCGGCAAACATCGACGAAATACAAGTCAGTGGCGGTAATGCTGTGACCACATTGCATCTGCAGTGAGCATTTGAGGTCCAACCTGCTGATAAGCAGCGATCCGACGTTTTCATACAGTTCCTCGATCCGGACTTACCGGTGCTCGGTTCGTCTAAGAGAAAACGGCAGGGAACCCTTCCGGGGAGATGTTGTCTCAGTCTCGATTCCCAACCGCCGATGCGCCGGCTGTCTCACTCCATCTGCGTGGCACATCGTTACAGTTTTCGAAAGACAACTTGACGTACCTGCGCACATGCGCGTTTGACGGAGCGCAATAGGCCCCATAATTTACAGGCATTACTCTTTACACCTCTTACGATTTCTGGGCGACCTAACAAAAGCTTTACACCGCGATCGTTGAATGCAGCTTGGAAATGGGATAGGTTAGCGGGAGAAGTTACCTCTCCCATTTAGCGCTGTATGTAACTCACCCGATAGAAAGTATTGACGAGTTACCGGTCGCAAAGCGCAATTCGCACATCGGCCTGAACGTTTATTGATTCGGTCGTTGCCGATAGCAGAAGAGGATTAGATTCTGCGAATGGGATTTTCTCCAAGTACGATCAACCCCTGCGAAAGCACCCAGCACACAGGGGCCTCTCTCCGGAAGCTGCCAGTAAAACGACACCCGGTGAAGGATGCAATCACCCAAGTCAGCATCGCTGCCTTGAAAAAATCTCTTGCACGCAAACGTGCGGTGTTCCAAACATCCTCACCCAGGGCGTTTTCACGCAACCGCTACAGCATTCTGCTCCTGTCGATTGTTTTCATCATTGAAGGCGTCGTCATACTCGTCGTGATTCATGATCTGCACAATTCTTATCTGCAGGTTGTTGAGATTTACGAGCGATCGGTGCGTGGCCTGTGGCGGATCGGAGAAGTGCAATATGAAGCTCAGGAGACGCGTCGATCCACCATGTATGCCTTGACCACAATCAATGGCAACCTGCAAGTCGACTACGCTGATCAATCGCGGGAGGCGGACCGTCGTGTCACTGAAGGCATCGCCGATTTTGTGGCTCGGGCGCAAACGTCGCAGGAACGAAGCATCGGCGAGAAACTCGCGAAGGACTGGACAAGTTATCTGAGGGTTCGCGACGAGGTTTTGGGGCTGATACTCGAAGGCAGCGAGAAAGATGCCATAGAGCTGGATATATCGAAGGGAGCACCGCAATTCGAACGGGTGCGGCAAGATCTGCAGGACGTAAAGCAAGTCTATGACGAGCGCGCATCCGAAAGGCTCGCCGCCGTTGCGGCGTTTTCTCAGCGTTCTTCCCTTAAGCTGACTTCCGCTCTCTGCTTCGGACTTTTTTTGGGGAGCATCGCAGTCTGGTTAGTCCAGCGCAGCACCATACGCGCCTCATTGCAAGTAGCCAGTCTGCAAATGGATATTGTCGCTTCGGTTTCTCACGAATTGCGGACGCCGATTACGGCCATCCTTTCTGCCGGAGAAAACTTCCGCGATGGGATTCTCGGGGAAGACGATATGCAGGAACACGGATCTATTATCACGGGTCAGGCTCGTCAACTGAAGAACCTCGTAGATCAGGTGCTCATCTATGCTGCCGCCGTGAAAGATAGACCCTGGCACGACGTACGGCTCGTTAACACATTCGACCTCATCAACGATGCGCTTTCGAAAGTGTCAGTCCTGCTTCGTGAAGGCGAGTTCACCGTGGGCAGGGAAATAAAGCCCGACTTGCCCCCAGTCGCTGGAGACCTATCGCTACTGTCCCAATGCTTGCAGAACCTGATCGCCAATGCAGTGAAATACAGTGGCGACAGCCGCTGGGTTGGAATATCGGCCGATCTCGTCGGAATGGGGCTCAGCTCCGCCGAGGTACAAATCAGAGTGCACGACCACGGCATAGGGATTGCATCGGCAGACTTGGCTCACGTGTTTGAGCCTTTCTACCGCGGGCGTCGATCTGTCCAAGCTCAAATTCGCGGTACGGGCCTGGGCTTGTCCATTGCAAAGCGTTGCGCAGAAGCGTTCGGGGGCTATCTTACGGTCGCTAGCGAGGAAGGAATAGGAAGCGTGTTTACTCTCCACTTGCCCGCTTCGGGAACCGGCTTCAAGCGAACAATCCAAACGACAGGCTAGATATGAACGAAAATATCCTCATCGTTGAAGACGAAGAAGCATTGCGATCCACCCTTCGAGTCCGCCTTCGGAGTGAAGGCTACGTGGTTGACACAGCCAGCGGCGGCATTGACGGCTTCAACAAGGCAACTTGCAGGCCTTTCGATCTGATCATTCTGGACATCTTGTTACCCGATCGCAACGGATGGGACGTTTGTCGCGAGATTCGGCAAGCCGGCCTGGCCACGCCCATTCTCTTTCTGACAGCGCGGACTCACACGATCGACAAAATAGCTGGCCTGAAGCTGGGGGCTGATGATTATGTCACGAAGCCCTTCGAGGCAGCGGAGTTGATGGCGCGCATCCAAGCTCTTCTGCGGCGCACTCCCGCCCAAAACGGCCAGGATGTGCATCAATTCGGTTCCATTCTGGTGGACTTACAGCGAGGCGAAGTGACTCGTGACGGCAGAAGTGTTCATCTTGCAACGCGCGAGTTCGAACTGCTTCGCTACCTCATCGAGCGGTCTGGTACTCCCGTCTCTAGAGAAGAACTCTTGGCCGCCGTATGGGGACCAACCTCGATGTCACGCGTCGTCAGAACGCACATCGCCCGCCTGAGGGAAAAACTTGAGGCGGACCCGAAGTGCCCAGAACTGATCGTCACCGTAGAGGGAATGGGTTACAAGTTCGCCGGATCGAGAAACTGGTGATACCAAAACTCCTCACACTGCGAATCTGCTGATCGTGGTAGAAGCATTGCGCGTTTGCTTTTAGATGGAGTGGGGGCCCCGGGCAGAGTCGAACTGCCGACCAACGGTTTAGGAAACCGCTGCTCTATCCATCTGAGCTACGGGGCCATCTTCAAGGAAGCGAAAGGTTTAGACGCATTCCGTGGAGAATCAAAAACCCCACAAAACCCCACAGGATGAATCACGTTATTCACCTTTCAGTACCATTCTAGCAACTTTGCTGTTCGCGTCCCGCTTGGCTTCCATCAACGCGCCTCCGTAGATGTCCATGGTCGTGGACACCTGTGCATGACGCATTAACTTCTGCTGGACACCGACAGGAGCACCACTCGCGTCGAGAAGAGAACGATAAGTGTGCCTGAAAGTGTGCCATCCCACACTGTCCAGTCCGAGTTTCTTGCCAGCTTCTCGGATGTACTTGTATTGGATGGTTCCCGGTTCATAGGGACGGCCAGTAACCGGACTCGGAAACATCCACCCGGCTCTCGACGGAGGACATTGCCGTTTCCAGTTCAACAGTTCCGTTGCAAAGTCCGGGTCAAGTGGGAGGTCGTCTTCAGAGTATTCCGTTTTGACCTCGTCCACGATGCCCCGGACTATGGCCCTCGACACACGCATCGAGAGGCACTCGAAATCCACGTCGCCCCATTTGAGCGCGAGAATCTCGCTCACCCTGAGTCCGGTGCATTGTGCGACAACCACCATTGTCCTGTAAGGCTCGGGCAGTGACTCACGTACCTGCACACTCTGATCCAACGTGAGCAGAAGCGGCTTCTTCTTCCTCTTAGAAACGCCCCGCACCTCGACTAGTGACATGGGGTTGACCTGAACATTCATCAAGTCCCACAGCATCGCCTTTTTGAAGAGACGGGACATCACGGCTTTGATGTGGGCTTTGGTGAGTGCGCTGCACTGCATCCGCTTAAGCCAATCGGCCACTGCTGAAGGTTTCACGTTGTTCAGTGTTCTTTCTCCCCACTCAGGTCGAATGTGACTGTTGATGATCTGAAGGTAGCTACGAGCGGTTGAAACACGGAGTTCACCGACGATGTTAGGTTCCCCGGATTTCAAGTTCGCAATTTCCTCCAAGTGTTCGTCAGCGATAAAGAGATCGCACAGAGCACCAAACGTTGGCTGCTTTGTGGCGTTTTGAGGTGTGTCGGTGTTCAACTTCCACACCAAAGCCTCCAGATGCCGCCAAGCCGCAGTTTCCGTGGGGAAATCCACTGTGCTCAGGGTGATCTGTCGTTGCGGACGACCCCGTTCACTGTTGTCCCGGTAGCGGAACTCCCACACCGCTGGTCCTCTCTTTCTCTTTACTTTTCTCAAACTGCCCTGTTGATACCCTTGCCGCGAAAACATTGGGATGTATCCTCCTCAGTTAACGCGGCGTGATTGGCTGCTCGAATTTAGCTGAGATTTCAGCCAGCCGTCTAGTTCCGAAGCGCGGAAGAACCATTTCCCGAGCACTTGATAGCCGGGGATTTCTCCCGAGCGTGCCTTACGTTCCAGCGTTTTGTGATGAACGTGGAGCATCGCCGCAGCTTCGCGGCTGTCGAGCAGTGGCTCAAACAGGTGTGTGGGCTGACTCACGGTTGACTGTGTTGACATTGTGCCGTTGTCGAACGCCCGTAGCGACACTAATCCGTCGTGTTGTGGAGCGTTCCCTTTTGGTCAAGTCCAAGCGGCTCAAGGCCGTTGGGGGCAGCAAGGCGTGCTGCCGGGGCAGAGGAGGCCCAAGACTGCGCGGTTGGAGTACGTCGTGGGCAGCGGGGGGATGAGGATGACGCCCCGAATCCCTAAGCTGGAGAGCCGGATTGCGCTCTCAGCAGATTTGATGTGCGGGAAACGGGAAACGTCGCGGGTGGGGGTCTGGACGGGGTTCTGTGGCCGATGCTTCCCGCTAGCCGTTCTAGAGCAATCGCTAGAGGAAAAAACTTTCCCTGACGCGACGACCAGATTTTCCGCCTCGGCAACACTAATGTTGTAGAAGCTGGCGAAAGTCAGCTAGCCCCATGGACTGAGCGTTGTGCACGTTTGCATTGATCCTCGGTCACCAATCTATTCATTTAGGAGAAGTCCATGAGCAGCACCCTAGGCGACTTCCTGCGCGACCTTGAGCAGTCAGGGTTCTACGGGAGCGTTGAACTGAAGTACGAGAACGGGCGGTTAACTTTGGCCCGTAAGAGCGAGACCATCAAGCTGGATTCTCGCCAAACAAACTATCGAAACAATCGAGGCAACAATGTCGAGCACAATAACTGAACAACAAACCAGCCCCGAAACCGAAGGGGCGCAGCCTGTACAGCCCGGACCAGCGACAACCGCGAAGCAGGAACGGACGTTCCCCTCTGGAAAGACCGCTGAGGAGTTCCGCGCAATGGCATTACCCAAGAAAGAACCTCTCATCGAAGGCTTGCTGTATCGCCGTGATCTTGTCGCATTCGCAGGGAGACGTCGGAACGGAAAGACTTCGATACTCCTGCAACTTGCCTTGTCGCTCACAACGTGGGGGAGTTCAGGATTTCTCGGTCACAACATCCCCGGCAAAAAGCGAGTACTGCTTTACCTTTTGGAGGACGATAGCCGAGAACTGCAAGATCGCCTGAACAGAATGTTAGAAAGCATGGAGGACGCAGGAGACACAGAGGGGAGGCTGGTGATCCGCACAAAAGACGACTTCCACCTCAACGGAGTACCGATTGGAGTAGCTCATAAGGCATTTCGTGAAGTGGTGGAAGAGGACTGCAAATCGCACAAGCCTGACCTCATCCTGTTCGATAACCTCGGGTTTCTGGTCGCCGCAGAGTACAACGAGGCGAGTGTGATTCACGACTACATCGGCTTCATAACTTACTTGTCACAAAAATTCGACTGCGCCATTGTCACGGCAGCACACCCTCGCAAACAGGGCAACGGAAAAGACGCTGTAACGCTGGAGAACAGTCGCGACATGTTCTTTGAGGAAGTGATGGGTTCCAGCCACTTCGTTAATTCGTGCGGTTCGCTTTGGGGCATCGAGCGCACCAAGGAAGGCCACTCAAACTTTTACGCCGGGACACAGCGACTCTCGGGCAGTGCGCAACCCATGGGCGTCGAAATGGATGATGAAGGCTGGTTCTGTATCTGCGACAACTTCGATGTGAACTTTAAACTGTTTGTCCACACAGACCAGCGCAAGAAAGCATGGGATGCGTTGCCATCCACCTTCACGTACACCGAGGCGCGGGAGGCAACCAAGTCAATCATGAAGTCCAAGAACTCCTTTACTCCCTTCTGGAATGGCATCAAACGGTTGAAGCTGGCGGTGCCCGTCGAGAAAGACGAAAAAGGGGAGAGGTTTAGGAAGGCGCAGTGATGGACACGAAAAGACGTGATCTCTATGGTCTTTTCTTTTTTATCAATAATTAGCAACTGATCTGACATGGTGATCCTATGCTGATCCAAGATGATCCACGATCTGGATCACTCTGTGGAACGGCTGGATCACTTGTCCGATCCCTCGCTAAGTCTCCTGCAATGAATGGGAAGCATCTCTGGATCACACGGATCACCGATGCTTGTGCGGGTTTCCTTCACCGCAGTTCAGTGGTCGCGCAGCCTCCCGGTCAAACTTTTTCCAAAAATCCATGACATTTCCGATGCCACTCCCCGGCAGTTGAGGAAAATCGTTGGAACAGGCGTTCCGGTTTAGCAGTCCAGTGATCCGGCAACTTCCTCACTGATCCGCACTTGGACATCCCGGCTAACGAGCCGGAATCGCCGCCTTTCGGTGATCACCCGCCGCGAAAAACATACGTAACCGAAAGCAACAGGAGAACTTCTAGTGAAAAATCACAAGCAAAACATCGGCCAAAGAACCCCGTCCAGCACTCCAACCCTCGATTCAGACAAGCCCTTGCCAATCCGCGAATGGCAGCAGAAATACGAACGCTACCTCGACTTGATTGGCAGGAAGGAAACGAGGAGGAGGTACGCGAGAGCATTAGACCGATTCCTCGCCAAGCACCCCGAAAGAACCTTCGGCCACCACTTCCTCCGCCCTGTCATCAATTCCTACGTAGAAACCAGACTTGCTGAGCGGGCGAGTGTCGCCACGGTGCGGCTGGAAATTTCTGCTGTCCGTGGACTGTTTCAGTTCGCCTTGGACATGGGAGCTTCGGATTTGATGTTTAACCCTGCGCGGAACGTGAAGGTGAGGCAACCGAAGAGTGGATCGCCGGAGGCTGCTCGGAACGAAGCAACCGAATCTCCCGCCTGATCCCTGCCTCCTCTGCTGCCCTGCTCGGCGTTTTCTCCGATCTCAACCAAGGCACTCTAGACGGGTTTCTAGGGCCGATGTCTTGACCTCAACCGACGGGTAAAAGGACGGTCAGGAACCAGTAGTGATTTTCTCTAGGCGACTTTCCGATTCGCCGGGGTGTTCACTTGCTCGTCCTGTTGGTTGCACTTCGGACAGATTGGTAATTGAATTTTTGAGACCTTGCCATTGTATGAAAGCGTTGTGTCTTGATGCATCACTGCGGAGCCGCAATTCTGGCAGTGAAGAGGCGGCGGCAATGCCGACAAAACTTCCAAAATGCGTTCCGCGAATTGGGAAGGAGAAACAGAGATTGAGCAAGATTTCTTTTTCACGACGGAGGTCTCCTTCAGACTAGTGAGGGCAAGCCGGAATTACGCCGCTTCGGTGTGCTGCCAAGCGGTTCTGAAGGCACGCAATGCGTACAGTGCGTCTTCCAAGGCTTCTTTTTCTTCGGAGCTTCCACCACCGTAAAAAATTTCTCGTCCACGCGCTCTCACGGCTTCTTCGGCTTCCGAGACTCGCTGTGCGAGAACCCTTTTGTTGGTTTCCAGAATGGCGGCTCTGTACAGAGTCTTCCAAAGATTCAGGCGTGGGGGAACTGCCGGGGTCATGACTAAACTCCAATTGAGAAATGTCGAGGGCTTACCTGCTGTTGGGTAGGTAGGGGTCTTCTAAGTTCCACCATAGTCTGATGGCTACAGAAGTCAAGGCAAATAACCAAATTTTGTTGTGATCCGGTCGTGGCCTTCGCGTGAAGATGCCATCGAAAAAGCGCAGACTGCTTGAGCAGCCAATGGAGGGAAGCACTCACGAGTCTCAGGCGAGGTGCTCCGATCCCAACCAAGGCATTTCTAGACGGGGTTCTAGGGCCGATGCTTCGACAGTCCACAAACGGTACACGAGTTATTGGTGTAAGCCAACGCGGTCTTGGCGTGATGGTCGCCTACATGAAAGAAGCGGAACCCCCTCCCCAAAAGAGGTCCCGCTTTAAACGTTCCCAACACTTTCAAAAATGACCCTACATCCTTACGCGACCCGTTATAAATTCCACGATGGTGACATCCCATGGCCCAAAGATGGTGGAGGGTTTTACCAGTCTGCCCTTGAAGAGAAAGTGCATTGAAACAAGGATTTCGGTAGCGTGCATTCAACCATTTGGCGATTACCTTCGGAACATGAATCCTGAGACTGCTTGGGCTACGCTTCTTCAGCATGGGGTGGAAATCTAAGCTGGAGTTCTGGCCGTATGTTGCTGTCGCCGTATCTGTACTCGGCTTGCTGTATCTGATCCTCACTTCAAATCACTAAAGACTTGGCCGATGCCGTTTCGACCACCAAAAGAAAAAACCGCCCGAAGATCGAGCGGCCCTTGGCTTTCGATAAACCAGTCCCGTTCAGAGGGAACCGCAAATCTTGCGATAGTCTGCTTCGGGAAACGCCTTCAAGGTCTCGGTGGAAATGTTTCCGAGTGCTCCCGCTGACAAGGTGAACTTGGCACACGCTTCATCGCTAGGAAACTCGGAAATCAAAACAGCATCGTAGTGCCCCATGGTCAAGTACCACGCCTGAATTTTTCCGCCTTCCTTTTCAGCGGCCTTCTTAGCAGCATCGAGCCGGGATGGACTCTCCTTGATCTTTAAAATTCCTTGGTGGGTGTAACGGACAAGAGTCACAAAGTGTGGCATAGAGTTCCTCCTGCTTGAGATGGCAACACTACGCTTCTCAAGTATGCCAGTCAACGTGGACACAAGCCCTAGCCAAACGATTCAGCACTCTCGCAGTCGCGAAGATCAAGACCATTCTTCAAGAACGGGATTGAGTTATTGTGATAAGGCGTTCGGATTTCCGCTGTCTCACTGTAAGCGTCACGCGAAACCCATGGTCGACGGTATCGACGCTGACTAATGCGACTGTTAGTGCTGGGCCACCCAAGCCGCGGGGGTTAGGTTAGAGAGTCGCTGTATTTGTGTGTTAGCTAAGCCGGGTAGTACGGCGGACAGATATTCACGCACGGGTAGCTTGATCCGTCGACAGGTCTCGATGATCGAAAGAATGGCCGCCACCTTCGGTCCAGCTTGTGGGCTGCCGACGTGGATCCAGTTCTTCCGACCCACTGCGATGGGCCGGATCGAGTTCTCCGCCAAGTTCGTACTCAACTCCAACTCCGGGTGGTCCAAAAAACGGATCAACTTCGGCCACTGGCCGAGGGCATATTCACAAGCTTTGCCTAAGGTGCTGCCCGGTAGTGCGCTGGCACGTGCGGCCTCGACCGCTGTCTTAATCGCCTGCAGGACTGCCGGCGCTTGCTCGCGGCGTAAAGCCTGGCGCGATTCGAGATTCAAACCTTGCTCGCGAGCTGCCGCATCAATGGCAAACAGGGCGTTGATCTTCTCCACAATCGGCGTAGCCACAGGATCGCCGGGATTCAACTTCGCCACATTCGCGAATCCACGTCGGCAATGCGCCCAGCATCCGGCATGGACCAGTCCCGGCCCGCCCACTTTCTCGTAGGCCACATATCCATCCGTCTGCAAAATCCCCCCATATTTCCCAAGGAACTGTTTCGGCCCTTCTCGCCCTCGTCCCAAACGAAAGTCGAACACCACTGCTCCCCCCGGACGACTGTACTGCCAAAGGTAAGCCTGATGATTGTGTCCCCGCCGATCATTCATTTGCACGTCCACCGGCGTTTCATCGGCTTGCAGGTAACTTCCTCCCAACAACTCCTTCTTCATGCCCCCACCACCGGCATCAGCATCTGCCCCACCTGCATCACCCAGCCATCCATCGTCGCCCGGCTCAACTCCAGACCGGTTTCTTGCTTCAGCCTCTTGCTCTGCCGGTACAGAGGAAGATGGCTGCCGTACTTGTTGACCAGCGTCTCGATCACCACTCGATCGCTGACCAGTCCCTTTTCGATGATCCGCTTCGCGGCTGGCGCCGTAACCACACCACCTCGACCACAGCCACAGGCTCGCTTCTCTCGCTTGGTCACCTGTACGAAGTACTTGGCTGGCTCTACCTCTAACTGCTCACTTTCCTCGTAACCGATAATCACTTTCTCTTGGCCACAAACGCCGCACCTACACTGTTCTGTCGGACAAGCGATCACCTGTTCCACCCGCGGCAGGTGCGCCGGCAATGTCTGACGGCCAGGATGTTTCTTTGCTTTCCCTTTCCGGTGTATCACCACTTCGATGGTCTCGCCGTTCAGCGGGGGACGTTCACTCTCGGCTTCTACCTCCGCCTGGCTGACGCCGGGTTCTTCTTCCAACAACTCCAACTGTAAGTTCGAAAGTTTCTCACTGCCCGCCCCATACTTCTCGATTCGCCTCAGCCGCAGCTGTTCTTCCAACGCCGAGCGCTGCAGTTCCGACCACTGCAACTTCTGTTGCAGTTGCGCAATCAGCGCCTGCGCTTCCGGCAGCGTCGTTGGTAGCGAACTATAAGAATGGAACTCAGCACTCACAATGAGTGCTTAGTAACAGAAATCGTTTGTGGAAAGCAATCTTTTTATGCAGGATTCATGCGGGGCGCACTCACTTCGTCAATTTCCTTCCGATACCACGGCCGTGGTTTGGCCGCTTGCAGATCCATCCCCCCGATCAACATCGTGAACTCTTCCGGCGTGAGGCTCACCTTGACTTCTCTCGGGTTCACCTGCGGCCAACGAAAACACCCTCGCTGTAATCGCTTGCCACATACCCATAGTCCACTTCCGTCCCAGTAGATCAGTTTCAGACGATTCCGCCGCGCATTACAAAACAAGAAAATATGCCCACTGAGCGGCTCGCACTGCAATCGATCGCGCACCAATCCGTATAAACCCTCAAACCCTTTTCGCATGTCGGTTGCCCCCGGCGCCAGGTAGATGCGTGTCGCCCGCCCAATCCCAAACACCCTACATCCTCTCCAACACTTGTACCAGGCGCTGCAAGCTGGCTGCATCAAAGCCCGCTTCCACTACAATCTGCCTTCCATTCCCCACGCTCACGCTCAGACCACAACCGCCACACGCTTTCCCACCACCCTTCTTGGCTGCCAACTCCACTGCCACCAGTCCACGGTTGTTCGCCTCGCTCGAGGCACGCCCCCGGCTCAGATAACGACCGAGTGTACTCAGTGTCAGACCTTGGCGTCGGCAAAACTCCTTCTGTGTCAGCTCGCCGCTCTTGAACTCACTAACGATTTGCTGGATCTCGGCAGACGTACGCCGGCGTCTCCTCCGCCTTACCTCTTGTTCTTCGATCATCAAATTACTTCAGCACAGAACCGCCGTGCTGACTAGAATGCGGTTGCTCTGACGCTTACTCTCACTAGCCACTCGTTTGACTGAGTCGCTCTTGCGGAGTTAATCTCCATGCGCTGTTACGGCCTCGGGTTCGGACGGAGACAGCCATGAAACAGATTGACTGTATTAGCTTCGTTGATGAAGCGACTGGTGCAGGAGTCATCGTAAGCGTGTTCCAACGGGAAGACGCAATGGTCTTGCTGGATTTCCAAGTGGCGAACAAACCAGCCGCGCTCGTCTCATTGCCAAGCGATCTCGCTCGACGTTTTGCGGAAGCTGTCATCCGAGCAATTGCTTGATACCGGAGAGAGCCATCCTCGTTCACAAAACATCAAAAGAATGAAGGCTCGTCCTGACGAATTGCTGACTGAAAATAAGCAGCTTGCACGGGCGATCCGCTAGACCTTTAATGAACGCTGATGAAAGGCTTTGTGGACCTTTCCGACGCTCAGGCCCATCTGCTTCGAGATTGTTCGCCACGACGCACCAGAATCGCGCAGAGAGGCGACTTTAGCGAGATCGACGGCAAGATGAGGTCTTCCCAACCGTTTGCCTCTGCGCTTGGCATTCTGCAAACCAGCCCTGACCCTCTCGGCAATCAGGCTGCGCTCGAACTCGCTGATCGCTCCAAGAAGCTGCGCCATCAGCCTCCCGGCTGGCGAACTCAGGTCCAGCGAGTCGCGCAGACTGACAAACGCCACACCGACGCTCTCCAGTTCCGCAAGGCTGTTAACCAAATGCTTCAACGATCTCCCGAAGCGGTCGATCTTCCACACGAGCAGGACGTCGAACTTTCGCTGCCGAGCATCGTTCATGAGGCGATTGAGTGCGGGGCGAGATTCTTTACTACCAGAAACTCCACAATCGAGGTATCGGTCCACGATGATCCAACCACGATTCTGAGCGTAATCCGTGAGTTCCGACACCTGCATGTCCACGCTCTGCTCTCCAGTGGATACTCGCCCGTAAATTGCAACTCTGTTTCCTTTTTTCATGACTAATCCATGGGCCGTCGCGGTGCCAATGGCACGTTGGTGATTTAGAGATCGAGAACAAAGGGTGAAACACCGCTGACATTAGGCAGTCAAAAACCTCTCCGCCTCCTATAGCTCTCAAACTCGGCGCTCTCTTCGGCAGTGAGTTCTCGTGGTGTGCCGTTCTCGATGGCGATCACGAACTCCTTGGCGTTTCGGATCAAGGCGGCGGCTCGTTTCAGCGTGTCAGCCTCGGCGAACCAGCCAACCTGCTCACCGTCAGTGATCCCGTACTTGACGACAGGTGAAGAACCGTTCATGGATGCGTGCCCCTTTCGTTTGAACACGCATCAGGAGCCCAAACAGAAAAGCGCCCCACAAATCAGGCGCTGTCGTGGAGACTCGTTTGCACTCTGTGCCACATCTGCCTTTCGGCTTACCACCGTGCGTCTCCAAAACGTCGGTTGGTCGCGCTTTCGCGCTGTCCTGATGCTTCCAACATTTTAGCTGCTTGGGTGCCTCGATCAATGGCACGAATGGGGAAGTTCCGCTAGTAAAGGCTTCCCTGAATGCGATTGCGATGCTGGAGGTACTGCTGTACGGACCAGACGGGTAAGGAAATCGAAAAGTATTCCACATCAACCTTAGGCTTGGCTGCTGCGAAATCGTGGTTTACAGTCTCTGGGATCACCTTTTGGGGGGTGTGCAATTTTGACCATTTTTCGGTCGGCTGTGTCTTGTACATTTTCATTACAAACAGGGTTGTTTATTTGGTGGCGCAGCAACTCTCCCTCTCTTCCACGGGAACGGCGCCACCTTCTCATCATAGGAGCCTTCCCTCCCGACAACCGCAACATTGTGAGGAGTTTCTACCAGTAAAGACGAGTCTCTGATGAGGAGTGTCAATCGCTTTTAGGGTTTGGTGAACTCGTGTGTGCGCCAACGATCCGGGTGATTCTGGTCACAGTTCGCGACAGCCAGTTTTAGGACTGTCAGGTTGTGGGAATGTTTGACTTTCGACACCAGCGGTGAAATCATTTTTATCGAGCGCGGACCAAGTTGCTCCCCGCAAAGTTGCTGTCTCGCTTTTCTACGCATTCATTCATCCCTTCATACGAAGTTGACTTCCGCGCATTCGGAACTTCCGAAAGGGGCCGATCATGACACCCGTAGCAGCCAAGATTCTCAGCAAATTTGATCCCAAGACATTTCTCTCGACCATTGACGGCGGTAGAAAGATCACAGCGTTCCTTAAGAAACAGACGATCTTCGTTCAGGGGGACTCGGCCGATGCTGTTTTCTACATACTGAAAGGAAGGGTCAAGCTCACGGTTGTGTCGAAGACCGGGAAAGAAGCCACAATCGGCATTCTGAACGGGGGTGATTTCTTTGGAGAAGGGTGCCTTACAGGGCAGCTTCTTCGCCTGTGCTCCGCAACCGCAATGACCGATTGTTCTGTGATGCGAATCGATAAAAAGTCCATGATGGAAGTGCTGCACCGGGAATCCGCGTTTTCCGATTTGTTCGTGGCGTACCTGCTGGCACGGAACATCCGATACGAAGAAGATTTGGTTGACCAACTTTTCAATTCCAGCGAAAAGAGACTAGCTCGGATTCTGCTGTTGCTGGCGCACTTCGGAAAGGAAGGCGTGCATGAGACTCCGATCCCCAATATCAGTCAGGAAACCCTGGCAGAGATGATAGGCACGACTCGGTCGCGGGTTAGCTTTTTCATGAACAGGTTTAGAAAATTAGGGTTCATTGATTATCGCGGCAGTGATGATTTGCAGGTTCATAGTTCACTTCTCAACATTGTTCTCCACGACTAGGTACTTCATCCCGAAACGTGGTTATGCTCTCGTGCAACCAGTGGAAGCCAGAAGTGACATCGAATCAAAACCCGGATTCCACCCAGCATTAGCGGACGAACCAAATCAGTAGTGAGCAATTTCGCGCAGACGCGGTCTTAGGTTGAAGGTAAAGTGGCGAAATCCAAGGCTTACGTGGAAGACGCCATGACCGAGGAACTTCGTGAAACAATTGTAGACTTTCTGAACTCCGCCGCCACTGAGTCCGCGACAACTTCCACCAAGACGGTCGTTTGCGACGAGTGCGGAGCAGCCAAGGAAAATCGGATGTCCACGTTTTTCTACGACGGGCAACCTTGGGAACTCCTCGTGCCGATATGCGTCAAGTGCCATCCCACTCTGCACGTAATAACACATGACGCTTAGACACGGCATCCCCGCGAGTGATCCGGAAGCACCTCGCAAGCCGAGAATGTCCGTTATGCGCTGCCCTATTGCGTCGAAGGGGGCAATTTAAAGACAATGATTGGCCAGAGCGGGGCGCGAAAACCTCCGATTGGGCCTTAGATTTTCATGGTTCTTTATGTTCGGTGTCCTTCGTGATGTCTTTGGGGAGAACAAGAGTCTTCTTGAGGCGGCTATTAATCTTGCTCAGTTCCCAGAAGATCAAGAGAAGGAGAATCGCGATTACGAACAGCCAGAATTGGACATTCATTTTAGCTCTCTAAATCCCACGTCTCTCGCAAACTGGACGACTACACCTCTGTCGCCAGTTTCTAAAATGCCAATCGGATGTTGGAGCTGATTACACCATGGAGTTGAAAAAGGACGAAATTACCTCCGTACCTATTGAAATATCGCTCCGGTAGCCCTTGAGGGAAACATCATTCGCGCTTAACGGAGCCTTTCCCCTCGAGGTAAAGTGCCGTTCTTCAGCCCGATTTGCCTATCTTCTCCTTTGATTCTTGCCCCACACCCCATCGTCGAATCCACTCAACAGGGCCGCTCTCCCATAATGCATCGACCTCGCTTCTGTGCCGAGGTTGCCGCAATTAGGCTTCATCCTGAGGCGAAAACGGTCAAGACCATGGGACCCGTTCCCGGCTGGACTTTAAAATCTAAACTTCTTTCCAAAGACAACATCGGCCCTAGAACCCCGTCCGAACGCCTCGTCCAAACTCGTTGAGGCATTCAATCTGTCACACTTCGTGTAGCGCAATCCCTGAAGGTGCTTCACTCGCCCGTTTTTCGTCAGCTTCAGTGGTCTGATCTCTCGTGCAGGTTCGGCAAAGTTGATCACCATCTTCCGCTATCTCCCAAATGCCCCGCCCGAATTTTCAAAATAGGGAAATTTACGGAAAACGGACACGACGGGCTTGACGCTACTCGGGTGCACGGTTAGCACTACCGATTCTGGGATCGGATTTTATGTCTAAAGCCACGCAAAGCTGCTCAATTAAGGCGCTCAATTTTCGTGAATCTGTCTCTTTGCTGGCTTGTTCTGCAAGTTCGATCCAACGAGGCTTTCCGTTGTTTGAGGTCATGGCTGGACCCCCGTTTCTGGGAATTTGAGTCAATTTACTTGGAAGCCCCAAAAGCCGTCTGTTCAATTTTGCACACTTCTGTGCGGTAGCGTACAGACCATAAAGACTATGGAATTTAGTGAAAAACTCGGCAGTACACGACGAAGGTAACGGAGGAAGATTCTATGTCTGACCACTCGTGGTCTCGAACTCTTCAATCGCGCAGGGACCGTCATTGGCGAGAGACTTAAGCGGCAAAAACGGAACGATCTTCCACCCCGCAGCCTTGAGTTTGGGATCAATGAGGCGCTTGCGGGTTAACCTTTCCGAATTGCTTTCGGATAGAATCACAGATGACTGATCGGGGGAACAGGAATTATAACCGCCATTCGTAAGAGATCGAGGTTACTTTGGCGTGCCGTCCGTTTTTCCGAACACCCCTCTGCACATCGGCCCTAAAACCCCGTCCAGAGAATGGCTGTCAGCGCAATTTGTGGACAGCTTAAGAGATCAGGTCAAGGGTGCACTGTAACATTCCACTGATTGTGGCAATGAGAAATGAAAAATAGCAGGTACTCAATTTCTTGCTAGGCTAATTGCATGATTGTTCACTGCGAAACTTGCAAAATCGACCTTCTCGAAACTGAATCGGATCGGCTTGCTCTCGACATCAAGGATTCTCATGAGTTCGAGCACCTGCATCCAGTCAACCTCTATATCGAAGACCGAGGCCGACGTATTAGGCTTGCGGGGATTATTGGGCCGTTCTCGGTTGACATCTGACGGGGTTTTAGGGCCGATGGAGTCGGTGGCTATTCTGCGGGACAAAATTCATCAAGAGCGCAAAGGTCTGATCTTCGGAAATCCTGCTTTCAGAATCCCATTGCCCTGCTGAATCATGGATGTTTCCCAAGAGAAGTGTCTCTCGATAACCTCGCCGTTTGTAATCAGCCCGACATGCAGCGTTCCAGAAAACCACGGAGCACCGTGGAAACTCATTGCTGATCTGTTCGGAGGATAACCGGATGCGTCTCGGACGTTGGTTACTGTGTACCATTCAGTTTCACTTCGCACTGCAATGATGGCCTCTTTCACATCGCCGGGGTTGAAGTCTACGTAACCGCGTTTCTCGTGCAACCACGCCGTGGGCGAGGCACAACCTGCGTCCAGTCCTGTCTCATGTACGAATTGGACACGGACAGACACTTCTTTGGCGCTCCCGACTCTTGTTCCGTAAGCGTACGCCTTTGGCCGTCTGGACAAGCGTGTAATTGCAAGTCAAGCTCGCGATGTGGACATCAAGGATAGTGTCCACGTGGAGCGATGATGGACACTTACACGCAACCCGTTACAACTAAGCGACAGTATCGAACGCTGGAAGAGAAGCAGCGGATTGTGGGAGAGGCATTGGTCGAGGGGGCATCGGTGGCACGGGTGGCACGGGCGCACGGAGTCAACGCCAATCTGGTCTTCAACTGGTGCCGGCTGTATCGGGCGGGGCGACTGAGACGGCGGAGCGAGGCCAAACTGTTGCCGGTGCGAGTCGCTGAAGAGAGTTGCACTGTGCCGCCAGCTTCATGGACTGAACCTGGTGGCTTGCTCGCCTCCTCGACGGGCACGATTCACATCCAACTGCAGCATGCGCAAGTGCGGGTCGAAAGCGACGCCAATCCAGTGTTGTTGCGTGTGTTGTTGGAGTGTCTGCAGCGATGATCACGCCGCCAGGCAACACGCAAATTTGGATTGCCGCCGGGGTCACTGATCTGCGCCGAGGTTTCACCGGACTCAGTGCCCTGGTACAAACCAAGTTGGAAAAGAGTCCGATGTCAGGCCAAGTCTTCATCTTCCGAGGCCGCCGCGGTGACTTGGTGAAACTGATCTGGTTTGATGGCGACGGGCTATGTTTATTCGCGAAGCGTTTAGAGAGGGGAAAGTTTATCTGGCCGCAAGCGACGGAAGGAAGCGTTTCTCTAACTCGGGCGCAGTTGTCGATGCTGCTGGAAGGCATTGATTGGCGGCGACCGGAGCGCACGTGGGATCCGCAGTTGGCAGTGTAGATACACATTTGGATTTGCACAGATTTTTGTGCGCTCTGCTGTTGGAGTGAGTGCGAGTTCGTGGCATACTGCGGCTCATGTTGGCGCCGACACTTCCGGATCTGAGCAAGTTAGATCGAGACGCACTGCAGGCGCTGCTGTTGTCGGAGCACCAGGAACGGATTGCCACGCAGGAGAAGTTGCAGCGGCGGGAGACGGAGATCGAGCATCTGAAGCTGCTGCTGAGCCAGCTGCGGCGGATGCAGTTTGGGCCCAAGAGCGAGAAACTGGAACGGCAGATCGAACAGCTGGAACTGCGGCTGGAAGATTTGCAACAAGCACAGGCTGCCGAGCAGACAACGCAGTCGGTCGCGCGTCCTGCGAACGAAACTTCCCCACCCACGACCCAAGCGAAACCGGCGCGGCGGCCGTTGCCCGAGCACCTGCCACGACAAACCCAGACGCATGTGCCGAAACACTCGGTTTGTCCCGATTGCGGCGGAGAGTTACGCAAGCTGAGCGAAGATGTTTCCGAGATGTTGGAGTACGTGCGGGCCTGCTTTCAGGTGATCCGTCATGTGCGGCCGAAACTGAGCTGTCAGCAATGCGAAAGGATCGTGCAAGCACCGGCGCCGAGCCGGCCGATTGCGCGCGGGCTGGCTGGACCAGGTTTGCTGGCGCATGTGCTGGTCTCGAAATATGCCGATCATCTTCCCCTCTACCGACAATGCGAGATCTATGAGCGGCACGGAATCGAACTGGAGAGATCGACGTTAGCGGACTGGGTGGGTGGAAGCAGTGCGTTGTTGGATCCGTTGGTGGAAGTGCTGCGGCGTTATGTGATGGCAGCGAGTAAGCTGCATGCCGATGACACGCGGGTACCGGTGCTGGCGCCGGGCACGGGCAAGACCAAGACGGGGCGTTTGTGGACCTACGTGCGCGACGACCGGCCGGCGGGCGACGCTGCGGCTCCGGCGGTGTGGTATGCATACTCGGCCGATCGTGGCGGTCAACATCCCGAACAGCATCTGAAGACATTTCAGGGTGCTTTGCAGGCCGATGCGTATGCCGGATTCAATCAGCTATATAAGGATGGACGGATTCAGGAAGTGGCATGCTGGGCTCATTGTCGTCGCAAGTTCCATGATCTGGAACAAGCCCATGGTTCTCCCTTGGCCCGGGAAGCTCTGGAACGGATCGCAGCTTTATATGCCATCGAGGACGAGATACGTGGACGGCCGCCGGAGGAACGAAAACAAGTTCGCCAAGCACGAGCTCGCCCCTTGCTCCAGGCCTTGCATGAGTGGTTCGAAGTCTCGCTGACAAAACTCTCGCGCAAGTCGGACACGACGGCGGCGATCCGCTATGCGCTGACGCTGTGGCCGGCGTTGACCCGCTATTGCGACGACGGTCACTTGGAAATAGACAACAACCCTGCGGAACGTGCCTTGCGCACCGTGACCTTAGGACGAAAGAATTATTTGTTTGCCGGTTCCGATGCCGGCGGCGAACGAGCCGCCGTCATCTATAGTTTGATCGGCACGGCGAAACTCAACGGTCTCGACCCGGAAGCATATCTACGCGAGGTGTTGACTCGCATCGCCGACCATCCCATCAACCGCATCGAGGAGTTGCTGCCTTGGAACATCGCCGCAAGCGCGCCACCCGCAATCGAACCCGCAGCCTAGGCAAGAAGGTTGTCGCCAAGGACTCCGCAGTGATTCCGATGTTCCTTCCCAACCTCGCCCAACTGATTACCGACGGCGAAATTACCGTCGGCGTTCTTCGTCCCGTTGGTTGTGTCGCCACTGCCACCGACGGATATAACAGTTTGGCCATGCTGGTCCGTCGCCGAGGTGAGACTTTCGCCCAACTACTGACCCGACTCGACCAAGCCGTCGACAAAGCGCTCACCGAAGACGTCTACACTGACGAAATCAATTCCTGAACTCGCACTTGTCTACATCATTCCTCAGTGGACACCTCTCCATGCCCCGCACAATTCATCAAGACGGTCTACTTCGGACGCTTACCTTGTTCCCATCACTACTTGGTTCTTTACTACCATGCGCATTCCGATCCATTCAACAGACGTTGGCGCATACGAAGTTGACCAAACCCCTTCTGGCGTTAAGTAGATTGGACAAATTGAGACACTATCAAAATCAGCTTGCAAGTTCGGCGGCAATTCAGGTGATTCAGCAACTTCGGCATCCGTCTGTAGAGGAAGAGAAGAAACCCTTCCGTACAGTTCTTTGCGATACTGTTTTACCTCTTGCTCCCTCAAGTTCTTGCTTTGACTCGTCCGGCTGTCATACTCATCGTGATGAAAAAGACAGAGAAACGCGAGATTGTCCAAATCATTATCGGTGTTGTCATGGTTCAAGTGAGCTATTTGGCCGCGTTTCAAATCGAGATCGCCATTCAGGCCAACGCAAATGCAGCAACGACGGCGAGAAAGCCACAGAACTTGATTCTGACTGTCTTCTGGAACGGGAACCCTGCCCATTAAAATCTCACATTGCGTACACAATACGCTTTTTTCACTTGAAACCTCACGCCGGAACGTAGAGGGACACACTGGATCAAATCATTGGCGCTGCCCACCTCGCGAGAATCGCTCGTCAATCTTCTCCATTATGCGCTCTGCCCACTGAACACTCGCGGCGATCAGCTTGTCTGTGCGCGGACTTCCCTGTGGCGTTTCCAAATAGGTCGTCGGCTGTTCTCATGTGGAGGCTGGTTAGAATCGCCGCCATGATTCCGATCACGCGTTTGCGGCCTTCGTCCATGGAAAAATAATATCATTTCGCCAATTGTTCGCCCGAGCGATATACTACCGAGTGTAACGACCTCTTTCTGGCCTTCCAGCCGACAGATGAGCGCCGAGGTGTTGTGCGATGCAGTCAGAGTACACGACCAGCGACAAGCTAGGAATTGCTCTTGCCTCTTTGGCCGGAGTCCTAGCCATAGTTCTCTTCTTAGTCGAGAAGACGCCTTTTGTCATCGTGGCAATGCTTGTATTCATGTTTTTGCTGTGCGTCTATCCCATCCTCCATTTTGTGCATTCCTCAAGGCTGCGCGGCCTTTCATTAGCCTCGGTGTTGGTAGCCATCCTAATTTTTGGCTGGAGTGTGTGGCCCGAAAGGCCCACCGCCAACGTCGCCGCGAAAACAATCGATGATCACGCAATCGCACCGCGTAACACCCCGGCGACTGACAACGTTGCGGCCCGACCAGACAATGCACAAACTCCTCAGTCGCCCTCCCACGCAGTGAGGCAAGATCGTGGTAGGACGGAGTCAGTGACAATGCCGAAACAGCACGGCACGACAAAAAGTGAAAGTAGTGGCAAGGATTCTCAACCGCCGCAAGATAACTCCGTTCACCTTGAAAAGGGTGCCCAAGTAGAGCAACACAGCAGTGGCGATTGTTCTCCGAATATCATCGGAGGCAGTAGTACCGTGAACTGTGCTCCGCCACCTCCCCCCGCTCCAAATGTGGAGGCTTGTGTTACTTACAGTTCACCTGCTGAAAGTGACGTGGAAAACCATTATGCAACACAGGTCGTTCTATCAACCGACAGAGCAATACCGAGTCCGTTCTTCGCTCTCATCTTCGATGGCCCTGTTTCCAAGGCAAGAATGATAAACCCCGGTGGCTCTTCTTTTATCAGAGCAGACAAACTTCCCAATCCAGAAAGGACTTTCATATTCAAGTTCTTGGGCTTCACGTTAGGCGGAGCAGGGACTTGGTATCCCGGTCAGGGCAAACTGAGTGTGGCTGTGGAGTCGAAAGACAAAGTCACATTGGTACAAATGTTGTCGGGCGGAGGAGATGACCCAGACGGAAAGTTCTCTATCAACCTTAGCTTCGCGTGCGACTAAGCTGCTAAAGCATGATCGCCTATGAATCGGATTGACGGGGTTCTTTGGCCGATGCAAGAGGGTTACGAAACCTTTTTTAGGAGATACGGGCGTGAGCGGTGCTGATCCTTCATCTGTTCCACGGAACGTAGGCCAAGGCCAGCGATTTGGGCTAGTTCCCGTTGGATTGCTTCTAGCCGCTCCTGCCTTTGGCCGTGAGCGATCTGAGCCTC
Source organism: uncultured Acidobacteriota bacterium (assembly GCA_963836945.1). Classification (GTDB taxonomy): domain Bacteria; phylum Acidobacteriota; class Terriglobia; order Terriglobales; family Acidobacteriaceae; genus Sulfotelmatobacter. The sequence continues at coordinate 444,627 of CAWILL010000003.1, read as the reverse complement.
GGTTCCATTGCGGTCCCGACGTCCTGCACGTCGATACTCAGCGTTCAATCCTTGAAGGTGTGCGATCTCGGCGCGGAGACTCCCAATCTTGTCGCGAAGCACTGCGAGATGATCCATGTCCTTAGGATAACGCATCCAGAACGATTGAGCGTCGGTCAGGAAAGCAGTGCCACGATTCTCCTCAATCTGCTCGGACGAAAGTATTTGATTCGATCTGTTGAGAACTTTTTCCCTTTTCCTTGCTGGTTGTAGCACGGAATCTCCCCATACACGTCTTTGAACGTGGAAAGTAAATCGCGCTCCAGCACCTCCCATAACCTTACGTTCTGCTTGCCGCGAAAGGTGAGTGGATGCACGTCTATCCGCCCTACTCCATGGAGTGGTCTGAATGCCATTCTTGCTTTCGACGCCGCTGATCCAGCCGGACGCTTCGTGCCTCTACTCGTTTCGCCGATGTAAACGATTCTGGATCGTCCCTTCTTGTAGCGAATCAATTTGTCGGCCCGGAGGACATAGACCATTCGGGGACGCAGATAGCGGCTATTAAACACCGTGATGGCAGGATTCATCGGATCGAAGCGGATGAGTGTTCTTCGCCGTTTCTTCAGAACTTCAGATGTGGCCCCCTTTGACTTCATTCTCGCAGTCTCCATCATTGATTTTGGACCGCATGGGTAGCGGCGATTATCTTGAACCGAGACATGATCCGCCCAAGACGCGCTGAAATGCAACCGTCCTGCGTTTCATTACCTAGATTGGAGCAGTACTGCCAGAGATAGGAAGAAGATCGTATTCGGAATGAAGACCGCACGTCTGGAAAAGAATTTGTCGCGGGTCATCCGACAACCGATTCCAAGCAAGAAGGAAGAAAAATAACCCCACAACAACCCCACATTAAGCGTTCCCGCCCGTTCCTAGAGGTTCCTAAAGCGTGCCAACCACGCCGCTAAGTTCTTGAAACTCCGATTCCATTCGCTTTAGGAAACCGCTGCTCTATCCATCTGAGCTACGGGGCCAAACACGAAACTCATTATCTCACGCGAATTTCGACTTCTCGGGACTGGGGACAGCTCGGAAAAGAGCTCGGTGGCCTCCGGGCGTCTGAGAAAATCGAACGCTTCCCTCCCGGGATTTTTGACTCAGGGCGAGCCTCATGAGGATCGGAATCTTTCGTGGAACTATTTTCGTTGGCGCCTATAGCACTTTTGGCGGTTTCTGCCGCCCGGTGGGCTACAATTCATGGTGCAATTTCACGCAAAAATCAAAGTGAGGCGGGTAGGTTCATACCGCACATGCGGGTGTGAACGACACATACGATGATGGCTCCCATGACGACGAGCGCTCCGTCGGTTCTCGACGACAAGAAAGTTTTTTATAACCGCTTTCTTCTTATCGTTGCTGGCCTCGGAGGGCTCCTGTATGGCGTCGACGTCGGCATTATTGCGGGCGCGCTGCCGTATCTGGAGGCGACGTCGGGGCTCACTCGGAGCGAACTTTCCATTGTCGTGGCCGCGGTTTTACTGGGCAGCGTCTTTTCGACCCTATTCGCGGGATTGCTTGCCGACTGGATGGGCCGGAAAGCACTTATGGCCGTCAGCGGTGTGATGTTTGTAATCAGCATCCCCGTAATTGCACTAGCGCATGGCTATAGTCCACTCGTTCTTGGCAGGTTGTTGCAAGGGACGAGTGCTGGCCTGATCGGAGTCGTTGTCCCACTTTATCTTGCCGAGTGCCTCACGGCAGCGAACCGTGGTAAAGGGACCGGAATCTTTCAATGGTTGCTCACAGCAGGTATCGCAACCGCGGCACTTATTGGATTGCTTTTTAGCTTTCGCCTCGGTCACATCATGAAGATCGGAGATCCGACGGCGATCTTCAATTTTAAGAATTCAGCTTGGCGCGGCATCTTCTGGGTATCGCTTCCGCCGGGTCTGCTCTTCGTGGCAGGGAGCCTCATGCTGTCAGAATCTCCTCGCTGGTTGCTGAAGCGCGGTAAGAAAGAAGCGGCCTACGCCGCCTTGCTCCGCTCGCGTACCACAGAGCAAGCCGATCTCGAACTCAGAGAGATGCAGGATCCGACGGCGTCTGAGGGCACGAGAAATGCGTCGGGTGCGAGGATCAAGGACTCACTTCTCCGGCGAAAGTACGTAATTCCCTTCCTGCTCGCCTGCATCATTCTGGCTTGTAATCAAACGACAGGGATCAACTCGATTATTGCGTATAACACCAACATCCTTCTGCAGAGCGGACTCTCCGATCTGGCTGCACACGTGGGCTATGTGCTCTTCACCTTTGTGAATTTCTTCGTGACACTTGTAGGGGTTGCGCTTGTGGACCGCAAGGGCCGCAAGTTTCTACTGGGAATCGGCACAGCGGGAATCATTTTGGCAATGCTGTTTACGGGAATTCTGTTCCGCCGGACTGAAAGGCTGGGTGTTGATTCGAGAAGTGCGGTGCAATCCATGGTTGCGACCGACCAAACGAGCAGACTGGTCTACAACCAGGAACTGTCCACAAGGTTGTTACAGTCAACAGGCGGCGGCGATTCAATCCCAAGAGGTGCTCCGACTTCGCTCGTCGTAATTTACTCGTACGGAGATTTTCGAACCGCGAGCCAGGCGGTACGGTCTGACGATCCTGCTGCGAAACCCATCGAGATGACGCGTGAAAGTTGTGTCCCTGCCAATAAGATTGTCGCGTTCTTTTCGAATCCATTCGGAGATCTCGATGTGGCACGTCAAGCTCCGTTGCGGATCGAAAACGCTTTGATCACTCCGATGCCATCCGAGAAAAACGGCTGGACCGTCGCCGTCGCTCTGTTTGTCTTCATGGCATTCTTCGCGGTGGGACCGGGAGTATGCGTATGGCTCGCACTTTCGGAATTGATGCCGACAAGGATTCGATCGAACGGGATGAGCATTGCGCTGGTGCTCAATCAGGCGGTGGCGACTACGATTGCAGCCGTCTTTTTACCCACAGTCGGTAAGTATGGGTATTCGACGATGTTCTTCGGGTTCGCGGCTTGTACCGTGATTTACTTTGTGACCGCAACATGGTTCCTGCCGGAGACGAAGGGGAAAACGCTGGAGGAGATTGAGGCGCACTTTGAGGGGACGGCGAAGGCATAGCGGATTGTGAGAGGATGCGGGGCCAGGATAGCGCCCCCACAACCGGCGGGACGCCGGCGCTACTTTGGGTCCAATGCATAGCATCATTTAGTTTTAATTTCTTATTCTTACCTTCATCATTTATGACCACTGACAAACATAAGAACGGTTCCACCGATAATTTTGCTCACGTGATGCGGCGCGAGATTTATGAGCAGCCTGACGCGATTGCCCGGACGATCGAAAAGCATCTCAAGGACGACATCATTTTCCCGGGCGAACTGCAGCCCATCGAGAACGCGCTGCTGACATTTGAGAAGTTGATTATCGCCGCCAGCGGGTCAAGTCGCCACGCAGGGTTGGCGGGCGAAATCATGATTGAGGATCTTTCCGGGGTGGCGGTCGATGTCGAGTATGCGAGCGAGTATTGCTACCGTTCAACGCACGCCGCGGTCGATCCCATTGTGATGGTCATTACTCAGTCGGGCGAAACGGCTGACACGCTGGCGGCGCAGCGCGAGGCGCTGACGCGGGGGGTGAAGACCATCGCGATCTCGAACATGCCGGACACGACCATCGTCCGCGAGGCCGGCGCGGCTCTGATTACGGGAGCCGGGCCCGAGCGATCGATTCCGGCGACCAAGAGCTTCACCACACAGGTCACGATTCTCTATCTCATGGCGCTGTTTCTTGCGCGAAAGCGGGGAAGGATGACCTCGGAGGTAACGCGATCGTACCTGAAGCGTTTGCTGCAACTGCCGGAGGCAATTGAGAAGAATCTTTCTACCTGGGATGGCCTCGCTGAAAAATTCGGCGGAGTACATTTTCATGCCGAGAAATTCCTCTACCTCGGACGAGGCGTGCATTACGCGATCGCCCGCGAGGGAGCGCTGAAGCTAAAGGAAATCTCGTACGCACACGCGGAAGGATATCCCGTGGGAGAACTGAAGCATGGCCCTAACGCCCTGGTAGACGAAAATCTCCCTGTGGTGGTGCTGGCGACTTGTGACCGGCACGATCCCGATTCGATGCTGCGGTACCGCCGCACACTCGATGTCATGAAAGAAGTACGATCGCGACGCGGGCAATTGGTAACCGTGGCAACCGAGGGCGACCATGAGGTTGCCACCATCGCCGATCGAGTGTTTTATGTTCCGGCCTCTCCGGAGTTGCTACTGCCGATTCTGGAAGTGATTCCTCTGCAGCTGTTCGCGTACTACGTCGCAGTGAAGAAGGGGTATGACGTTGACCATCCGCGGAATCTGGTGAAAGCGGTTGTGACGGAGTAAGTTTCCTCAATGTTAGTCTGCCAATGCCGTCAAAACGCGGCTACGGCTTCGATGGGCTGGCGGGATCGTCGCCGTGACATAAACCCAAGCACACAACCGCCCCGACAGCACCCCCGGCTATGATCTTGGCCCACATTGAATTCATCAGGGCGCCTAAACCCGGCACGTTATCACCCCTCATGTAAACGGCGCCACATTTCTCTTCGCGAGACTTCTGCTCGCTTTCGCGCACGATATCGCGGGTCGAGCGGGATGGATTCTTCGCTTCCTGCGCCTTCTTCGCTCGACTATCGATGTAGACATCACTCTTAGCCACATTGACTGTCACTTTACCGTCTACGTCCGAGACGTTGTATTGCGTCCACTGCGAAAGGTTCACTGGAGTCACGGTCAGGCAGCCCACCCGCACGCGCATTCCTCTAGTAGTGCTGACCGAAAGGCTGCCATGGTCCAAGACCAGTTCGTCGCCCTCAAACTGCACCATGGTATCGGCGTTGATGTCGGCAGTGGATCCGCTGAGTTCAATGCGCGCCACCGCGTTCTGGGGAGTTTCGACGAGATCGTTGGGAAACAGCGCTATCGACGTGGGAGCGGGATTCCTGTTGACGAGAACACCCGAACCACTGCTACGCAGGATTGCCGCTGCAGTCTCATCGGCGGCAAGAGACACCGGGAGAGTGACGGCCATGGAAATGCACACGAAATGGCTCCATCGCAGCAAAACCTGCCCAATTGTTCCGCACAGACTGCTGAATTGAGCTTAGCGTCAGAATTTGGATTCGACTATTAGCTACCCGGGTGCGCTGGGCAAATCTTGGCACCAAACGTGACGTGTTCAAAGTGGGCTCAGGCACGGGCGAAATCGATGTATCCCTTGCTCACGTCGGTGCGGATGAGCTTGGCTTTCAGTTTGTCACCCACGTCGAGACCTTGCGCACCTTGGGCGAGAAGTCCTTCGACGTGCGGCTGAAGGACCCGGACAAAAGTGCCGTGATCGGTGACTCCAGTGACGATCGCATCGAAGGTTTCCCCTACGCGACGCTGCATGGCAACAGCCGCCAGGCGCTTGGACATCTCGCGTTCTACTTTTCGAGCCGCGTCTTCTTTCTGCGTGCAGTTCGAGGCAACGGCCGTCAGCTCATCGTCGGAATAGGGATTCTGTTGACCCGCCAGCATCGCTTTGATCAGGCGTTGCGTCACCACATCGGCGAAGCGGCGGTTCGGCGCGGTCGAGTGTGTGTAGTCCTGAACCGCCAGACCAAAGTGCCCGGGCGCGGTTTCTCCGGCGCGCTCCAGAACATACTCACCAGGACCGATGAGTTTGATGACCGTAAGCGAGAGGTCGGCGAAATGATCGGGATCGGCAGCTTTGCGCCGCAACAAGAGATCGTTCAGGGCTTTTGAATCGGGCTGAGGGGGAAGCTTTTCGCCCTTGCTGGCAGCGAGCTGCACAATGCGATCCCAGCGTTTGGGCGTACGCACGATGCGGCGCAAGGACGAGACGTTTTGCAGCAGGCGAGCCACGACTCCATTAGCGGCCACCATGAAGTCTTCAATCAACTCCGTAGCGCGATTCTTCTGCTGTTTCACCACGTCGACTACCTGCTCGTTGAGGACGAGCGGATGCACTTCGTCCGTCTGCAGGTTGAGAGCACCGTTCTGGAAGCGCTTGCTCTTGAGCTTCTGCGCTACATCACTTTGAAGTTTGAGCTGATCCTGCAATTGAGCCGATGCGGCGACTTTGGGCGGAGGTGCGGCAGTTCCCTCCAGCCACGCGCCGACAGAGTTGTACTGGAGCTGAGCTTTGTTTTGAACCAGCGCTCGATACACGTCGGAAGACTTGAGGTTGCCATCAGCATCAACGACGAATTCAATGACGACGCTGAGGCGGTCCTGGTTCTCGAGGAGCGAAGTAACACCGGTCGAAAGCTGCTCGGGCAGCATGGGGAAGTTTCGAATCCCCGTATAAACGGTGGTTGTTTCGCGGGCAGCGTGTTGATCGATCGGAGTCGCCTTCGGCACGAAAGTGTCGACATCGGCGATGCCCACCATGACTTTGACATCGCCAATAGGGGCACTCTCTACCACCTCAATCTGATCCAAGTCGCGAGAAGTATCGTTGTCGATGGATGACCATAGGAGATTGCGCATGTCGCGGACATCACGAGACGGCGAGACTTGCGGCTGCTGCCCGAGATTCGCGAGCTGCGTCGCGACCGGAGCAAGAAAATCCGGCTCGAACCCGTACTGCTGCATGATTTCTTTTGCGGTAGCCTGTAGATCCAAGTGTGAAGGATTCGCGTCTTGCATAGCTCCTCGTGCGAATAGAAAGTGGGTTTCAGGCTAACATGAACGAGGCCCTTCCTCGTTTAGTCACTGAATGAGATGGGGAATCGACATGCACAGATTAACTTATGGTCTTGTGTCGGTAATTGGCTGGATGTTGGTCTTTACGAACCTCTGTTCTTCTCAGGAGAAAGCCATGGGAGACAAGCCCGGTATGACGTCGCAGGAGCAAGCGACGCGCGCGACGATCGATCGTTTTAACGACACATTCAATCGCCATGACGCTGACGCATTGGCGGGACTCTTAACCGACGACACAGTATTCGAGGATACCTCGCCTGCGCCGGACGGCAGACGGGTTGAGGGAAAGCAGGCGGTCGTCGAGTTTTGGCGAGCATGGTTCGCGCGGAATTCGGACGCTCGATTCGAAGCCGAAGAGATCATCGTGAGCGGCAATCGAGCGACGGTGTTGTGGGTCTATCACAAGATGCGCAACGGCCAGCCCTGGCACTTGCGTGGAGTCGATGTCTTCTCTGTGAAAGACGGCAAAGTAGCCGCGAAGCTGGCGTACGTGAAGGGTTGACGCTAACCGAGTAAGCCGCCGTTTTGCAGCGAGATTGCTTCAACTCTGGAGGCTATTTCCGCGGGTGCACATCGGAGTTAGTGAAGACGCGGGGTGTACTCCGTTTGTGCGATTTCCAGTACGATGCGACATCTCCAAGAGGTAGTCCGTAGCCGCGCGCAAGAAGCGATTGGGCATTCGCCGTCCCGGTCACACCCACGTCCAGGATACTCGAAGGCAGGTTCGAGGGGAGTTGAGCACCTGAAAGTTGTATGACGCTGGATCCGGATGAAACCTCAGTAGCTTCTGCAGAAACTGTAGTCAGCGCAGACACGGATTGGCTCGCGACCGAATTCATATACCAGGCCGTATCGGAAGGGGCCATGCTCGGCGTTTCCAACCTCCGCCCCATGATTTCCGTGCTTTGGTGTTCTCCCCAGTATACGTCGCTTAGAAATGAATCGCTCGGCGATGCCGATGAAGGCGCGGTCGGCTCGGCCGTAGTTTCGTTTGTGCCAGCGGTTACCGCGACGGGTTGCGTTTCACCCAGTGAAAGAGAGGGTGTCGCGATGGGACGAAGCAGCATCGGTGAATCCGTCGTGACGAGGTACTGCGGTCCCACCGAAAAGTTCGTCTCCTGCGCGAAGGAGAATCCGACGAGAGCCAAAAGCGGGAGTAGTGCGCGGTCAAGGCGCATAACCACCTCCTACGGGCGAAACTTATTCTCGACAATTATGAACCGGATGGGCGTGATTTGCCAGAGGAATTAGCCCCACAACCCGCTCCCCGAGCGGCTTTCGACCTACTGGGAAGGTGTCGTGGAATTTCGTCTCTCGCGCCGATTTTCCAGAATGATATAGAGCATGTAGCAGACAATAGCCAAATTCCCGACGAGCAGAGCGCAGCGAAAGAAGGTGATTCCTCGGAAGAGTTGCCGAACTTCCAGGGGCAGCAGCAGGGTTCCTGAAACGAATGCGACCCACTCGGCCCAGGTTCGAGCGTTCCATAACCCGTAGGCTTCCGTAAATCGCAAGGCGGCGTAAGCGAAGGCGATGCGTGCGGCGGCCCAGAGGCGCGCATCGGTTACGCTGTCGGCAAAGTCGAGAAATATTTGCGCTGAACGCCGGTCGGTACTGATATGAAGCAGAGTCAGCAGGCTTTCGGCAATGAGCCAAGCGTCTTTGTGTACAAGAGCAAGGGCGCAAATGCCCATCAGCACTACGAAGAGGCCTTTGAAGAACTCCAATCCGGCCACGGCTCGCAGCACGCGCCGCTGAGTGAGATGAGGATCAGTGTTCTTTCCGTCCGGACGCATGAACCCTGACGAGTGCAAAGATGCAGGGTATCACGGCTGATCCGCTCGCCGGACGGATTCCTAACTACGCTTGATCGTTATATTCAAACTTACCTCGGTAACTGGATGGGGCGCCGGGGACATGTCAGGATCACCGCGAGGAAATCATCATGCGAAGAGTTGTTTGCGTGCTCGCCGTGGCAGCAATTTGGAGCGCGGCAGTGTCCGCGCAGGAGGCTTCAACTCCGCAGACAGCGCGACAAGCGCTAGTGGAAATGTTCTTCAGCAAGACATCAGGAACTTTTGCCAAACACCTTCCAGCCGTCACGCTTGCCGCTCTCGAGAAATCCGGGGCACTTGCGAATCTGCAGCAGTACTCGTTGTTAGCAGGCCAACTGCAAACGCAGGGAACAAACTTTCAGACCTTTGAAACCGGTTCGGTGCTTTTGTCGGGTGAAGATCCTAAGACTGGGCAAAAGCTGGAAGTAACCGTGGAGAAGGACGCTCTGCATGGGGAACGGGACGATATCGAACTGTCTTTCCAGACCTACAAAAATGGTGAGGCGCAACGCATTCCGTTCATGCCTCGCATGACATTCACAATGAAGCAAGAAGCTCGGATCTGGAAGTTGAACGAGATTTCGGTCACGATCCGCTTACCCCTGGCCGATCCGGACGTGCTGAAGGCGATGACTGAAAGCATGAAGGCACGGGAGACCGCACACGTCTCCGTTACACCCGTCTCCGTCGCACCTCAAACACCGAGCACCTCGTCATCGGCAGGAAGTGATGCGCAGATACTGGCGGCGATGCGCACGATTCTTACGGCGGAGATCACTTACATGACCAGTTATCCGAGAATTGGCTTCACTTGCACCTTGTCGGACCTCGACGGCTTTGGAGGAGGAGAACCGAACGAGCATCAAGCGATGCTCATAAATAGCGGATTGGCCAGCGGGAAGCGGTTCGGATTTGTGTTCACGCTTTCGGGCTGCGGGGGTGCGCCCGCCACAGGCTTCCATTTGTCAGCTGCGCCGAATGCGAACACCTTCGGACGGAAAGCATTCTGCGCGGATCAGTCGGGGACTATCCGATCATCGGATGACGGGAACCTGGCTCACTGCTTTGCCAGCGGGACAGTCATTTAGTAAAACAGCATCACCACAGAGGACACAGAGGTTCGTCAACTCGTCTTCTGACGGATGGCTGCGCGCAACTCGGCGACTATTTCCTGCGATGCTTTGATCGCTGCGGCATGTTGATTCACGTTGAATGAAATCGCTCCCACGCGAGCGTGACCGCCGCCGCCGTAGCGCTCGCAAATGCGCGCGAGATTCACCTCAGGCTCCTGCGGCGCCCACGGATTCGATCCCACAGAGACCTTCACCCGGAAGCTGCTCTTGCTGAGTCCGACGCTGTACACCGACTCGGGATGCAAGTAATACGGGATGAATTTGTTGTAGCCCTCGAGGTCGTGATCGGTCACGTCGAAGAAGATTGTACCGTCCTCGCACTCGGTCCGCTCCTTCAGAATTCCGATGGAAAGTTCGTGGCGCTTGAGGAGCGGCGGAAGCAGGGGCGCCACGAAGGGCTCCCGCAGAATCTCTCCTAACGACTTTGTCGCGAGCAGGGGGATCAGATTCGGCACGAAGCCGTGGTCTGGAGCCGATTCGATCACCATAGTCAACTTCATCGCGGGAGCCTCCATCTCGACGGCCGTCTTCGCATCGGGATAAAGAGCTCCATCGATCACGTCGGTCCAGTGCACGAGATCAGCGAGAGGTGCGGGATCGAAACCGAAGCGCTGCTGCGCAATCATGGCGATGAAACTGGTGCACGATTTGAATGCGGGATCGTAGAACTTGCGATTACTCTGATCCTGCTCGAAGTGCTCGGCGTCGGCGGGAGTGAGGAACGCGCTCTCGTGATGATCGAACCACCAGGTAATGTTCGGCGAGCTAGAGTACTTGAAATCGACGATGGCGTTTTCTTCACCGTCAAACTGCTTCTCATCAAACAACGCACCGGCACGGTGAACGAGTCCGGTGAATTCAAATTGGACGTCACTGCGGATGCGCTCGCGATAGAAGCGAGAGAACAAAGCGGCCGAAGAAGCTCCATCAAAACACTTGTCGTGGTAGAAAACCCGGACTCGCAAAGAATTCCCCGATCGTTCAAGATTCCGGCCCGCAAGCATCTAGCAATGGATGACTCACGACGCAGGTAAAAGCTAATAGGATTGACAGCTTAGGGGACGAAAGTCAAGGGGTGCAGCCGAAACAGGACACTGATGGTTACGACTCAGGTCCGAAGCGAAAAGCGTTTTGTACCCTTGTCTTGAAGCCGCTTACATTGCGTTCGCTTGCTTTTCGGCCAGGTCGCCGATGAAGGGCAACTTGTACATCTGCCCCTGGTTCGCTTTGATCAACAGGACGATCCAGATCACGAAGAACCCAACCCAAACCACCAGCCCGAGCAGCATTACAATGAGATGCCCAACGATCGGGACGACGCTAGCTGCCACCGTCAGGATCATCAGAGCGATCCACAAGACGATCGCAGCCAGGTGCAGAAAAATGTTCTGCCACGCATGGAAGCGTACAAAGCGGCTCCTATTGTAAGGTTCGACGATCAGAAAAATGATCGCAGGGATGATGGTGATGTAGGCCAACATGCCGGCAACATTGTCGGCCATTCCCGTAGCAGGCGCCGTCGCGGCAGCAGCGGGAGCGGCAGGGATACGACCGGCGCAGGCGGCACAGGTGGTCGTTCCGTCGGCGATCTGTGCGCCACACATGTTGCAAAAAGCCATAAGGATCTCCTCCGAGTCTTGCGGGACCGGACGCCGGACGGACTACGAAGTTCCGCTCCCAAGCGGCGTTCGCGGCAAGGTACCAAAAAAACCAAGGCAAAGCAATCGCCAATTTAACTAACATCGCCAATTTAACTAACAAGTGTCTACGCGACGCTGGAATATTGGTCGGAGAGATTGCCGATCAGTGGAAGCGCAAATCTCTCGCCCTGAAAAGCTTTGACCAGGAGAACGATCCATGTGAACACTGCAGCTAAAGCCATAACCACAACAATCAGAACCGCAAGTAAAGGACCAACGATCGGGATAAAGAGCAGGCCAAGGAAGACCACTCTGACGACAATTGCGCACACTACACACACAAGCCAGAACAGGACACACTGTATCGAGTGAAAGCGCACAAACGGATTTTTCCGGTAAGGGTCGAGAAAAAGAAACACAAGCGCGGGGAGGAACGATACGTACGCCAAAGCGCCTAAGAAATTCTCGCGGAGACTGCCGGGTTTCTGCTTGGCTGGTAATTCGATCTGCATCGAGCGGCCACAACCGGGGCAGAAGGCCGCCGATTCGGGCATCTGGGCGGCACACACCGGGCATGACTTCAAGCCAACATCGATCTGCTCCATTGCGGGCAACATATCAGACCGACGTGCCCGGGACAAATGGCCGGGAATCGATTTAGCGCATTGACGCAGCCCATTGCGAAGAGTATGTTTCGTGCAAATTTGATGCGTCGGCCGCAATAGCTTTGGGAGGAATCCATGAGCAAGTTCTGCACGCAATGCGGCAGCAGCATTGATAACGAGGACCAGTTCTGCCGCAAGTGTGGAGCGCAGTCTTCTGCGGTTGCAGCACCCGCGAGGTTGGGGCCATTCGTCCCCGCTGCTCCAGCGCAAACCAGTGGAAAAGCCATCGCCAGCCTGGTGTTCGGACTCCTGTTTTTCGTACCGTGCGCTTTTGTCGCGGCCGTGATCTTTGGCCATCTCGGGTTGTCGGAGATCAAAAAAAACGCGGGACGGCTGAAAGGAGAAGGCCTCGCCATCGCTGGGCTAGTCCTGGGCTACATGTGGGTGGTGAGCATTCCGATCATATTGATCATCGCCGCGATCGCGATCCCGAACCTGTTGCGGGCGCGCATGGCGGCAAATGAATCGTCGGCGATGGCAGCCATTCGAACCATAAACACCGCTCAGACGGCATATTCGGAGTCTCATCCTGAAGCCGGGTATGCTTGCTCGCTTTCTGCATTGGGAGAGGGGCAGATGATTGACAGTGTATTGGCCAGCGGACAAAAGAATGGATATCGTTTCGAAATTAAGGAGTGCGAAGCGGAAACCCAGGGCGGGCCCAACAAGAAGTACCAGGTGGTGGCATATCCGATCACAGCGAATCAAACCGGAGACCGCGCCTTCTGCTCGGATGAATCCGCAGTGATCAAGCAGCACTCCGGAAGTTCGGGACAGAAGTGTTTGGAAAATGGCGCTGTCCTACAATGAGACTCTCTGCAATGCACCTCTGATGACGCGTCTGGGCAAAGGAGAATCCCAGTGAGCTCGTTTTGCCTGGGTTGCGGCAACAGTCTGGCCGAGGGAGAGCAATTCTGCGGAGTTTGTGGCCGCGACTCGCAGGCGGGCGCTGGTGTGGCTCCCGTCGATCCGCAGGTGGCGTTCGGGCTTCCTCCCGAGACTAGCGGCAAGGCGATTTTCAGCCTGATCTGCGGGATCCTTTTCATTATTCTGCCTCTCTCCGTCGTGGCTGTGATCTTCGGATACATCGCCCTCTCCGAGATCCGCAAGAGCCCTGGACGATTGAAAGGTCGCGGCCTGGCGATCACTGGAATCGTGCTCGGGTACCTGGGGGTCGCGTGCATTGTGGGCTTCTTCGGCCTGGGGTTTTACGAGCTTCGAAAGACGGAGCAGGAGTTCAATAACAGGGCAACTGGAATCGGCAAGAGGTCGATCGTTTCTTCGATGCGCAGCCTAAATATGGCGGAGATCGCCTATGTGCAGGTGCACCGCGAGGCGGGCTACACCTGCGCTCTCTCTGAGCTTGCAGAAAACTGGGGAGTTCGCAGTCTCGCTTCCGGCAGGAGCAGTGGGTACATCTTTGAGCTGAAAAACTGCACCAGGGAGAAACCCGACGGCCCTATTTCCAAGTATCAACTGCTCGTCTACCCGGCGCAACCAGGGTCGGCGGCAGCCCGTACGTATTGCACCGATCAGTCCGACATTATCCGCGTACTCAAGAGCGGCGACCCCAACGACTGCTTCACCGTTGGCACCGAGTTATCGACGAAAGAGATTAACGGTTCCTAGAGGCTACCGCTAACATCATCGAGCACAAGCCACCTTCAGCTACGCCGCGCGTCGTTCTTCTTGCGGCACTCTTCGCAAATCCCATAGATCTGGAAGGTGTGGCGGGTGGCCAGATAATGATATTTGCGGCCGATCTCCTGCTCCAACTGGCTTACTTCCGGAGAAAAGAACTCAACCGAACTGCCGCAATCCGTGCAAACCATGTGGTGATGGCTGCGACGGTTGTACTGATGTTCGTAGCGGGCGATGCCATCGTGGAAAGCGACTTCGCTGGCCAGTCCACATTCGGCCAGTAACTTCAACGTACGGTAAACCGTCGTGTATCCAATGCCGGCATCCTTCTTTTGGACCAGACGGTGAAGTTCGTCGGTCGATAAATGGTCGCGGGTCTCAAGGAAGGTGCGCAGGATGGTGTCGCGCTGGGCCGTCTGCTTCAGGCCGACGCCTTTCAGATGGCGGTGGAGGATTTCCTGGGCCTCGCGAACCATCTGGCGGGAAAGGGTGGGCTGATCGTCGATGCGTTTCTGAAGCATGGGCAGCGATTCAGAATACCATCCGGACATATTGAAAATGAAATTCATTTTCAACCTCGCCTGTGCGCCGCTGGCTTACAATCAAAGATTCTTTATGAGCACGATAGCAGAAGTCAGGATTCCTACCGCCCGCCGTTCCTCCGTGCTCCGCGTTCTTCTTTGGCTCTTCCTGGCGCTGCTTTTGCTGATGGCCTGCGCAGTCGGCTACGCGTATTACGTGACCCACTCTGCGCTTCCCCAACTGGATGGACAGTTACAGATTTCGGGACTTTCCGCACCGGTCACCGTGACCCGAGACACGCACGGCGTGCCGACCATTGAGGCGGCGACTCTGGAAGACCTTTTCTTCGCCCAAGGTTACGTTACGGCGCAAGATCGCCTGTGGAAGATGGACGTGATGCGCCGTTTCGCAGGCGGCGAACTCTCGGAAATACTCGGCGAGGAAACGCTGCAGCTGGATCGTGAGCAGAAAATCCTAGGCCTGCGCGCAGCCGCACGTAAACAGCTGGCGGAGGCGAGCCCGCGCGACCGAAGTTACTTCGAAGCCTATGCGCGCGGTGTGAACGCCTATATCGGCGCGCACGGCAACCGGTTGCCCATCGAATTCCGGATCCTCGGCTATGCGCCGAAGCCATGGTCCTCTGAGGACTCGGTGGTAATCGGCAACCAGATGGTCAAGGACCTGAATTATCACTACTTTTACGATGCGCTGGCGCGGGAGAAAGTCCTCGCCAAGCTCGGGCCCGAACTCACGGCGGATTTGTACGTGAATGGATCGTGGCACGATCGTCCGCCCACAGTCATGCGTGAGGATGTGAATGAGCCGGACAGACCTGCAGGTGATTCTGACGACGAGGATGATGATTCCCCGGATACGTCAGTGACGCAGAATAGAGTCCGGTCGGCGGCTCTGACGAAATCTACTTCCGAAGAATTGCCGGTAAACGGTTCCAATGATTGGGTCGTATCAGGCGCACATACAGTCACGGGAAAGCCACTGCTATCGAATGACATGCACCTGGGTCACCAGATGCCGAACCTGTGGTATGAGGCGCACCTGCACTGCGGCACCTTCGACGTAGCAGGGGTGACACTGCCCGGAGTGCCCTATGTGATTGTGGGCCACAACCAGCGCGTGGCGTGGGGCTTCACCAACGTGGGCCCGACCGTGACTGACATTTACGTCGAGAACTTCAACGATCAGGGCGCGTATCAGACACCCAAGGGATGGGTGCAACCCGAGCACCGGCACGAGGTTATTCACGTAAAGGGCAAGCCGGACATCAACATCGACGTTAAGATTACCCGCCATGGGCCGGTGATAACTGATCTTGTGCCGGGCGAGACGCGGCCTCTGGCATTGCGTTGGACACTTTACGATGGCATGCGCGTTCCGTTCTTTGACGTCGATGCGGCGCAGAACTGGGACGAATTCACGAGGGCATTCTCGCAACTGGACGCTCCCGGACAGAACGTGGTGTACGCCGATGTGGATGGAAATATCGGATATCACACGACAGGGAAAGTTCCGATTCGCGCGTCGGGGGATGGGAGCCTGCCGGTGAGCGGCACCGACGATGCGCACGAGTGGACGTCTTACATTCCGTTCGACAAGCTGCCGAACATCTACAATCCGCCATCGGGAATAATCGCCACGGCGAACGGGAGAATTACTCCGGACGGGTATCCGCATTCAGTGGCCGTGGAATGGGAGGCACCGTGGCGTACGTCTCGGATTTATCACGTGCTGGAATCGGGCCGGAAATTTTCACCTGCGGATATGCTGGCCTTGCAGACGGACATTCACTCGGATGCAGTCCTATTTGCCGCGGAGCGCCTCGTTTACGCAGTGGATCACGCCGCCAAACCCTCCGCGCGCGCCAGGCAGGCCGCCGACCTGATGCGCAGTTGGGATGGCCGCATGCTGGCTACCTCGGCAGCCCCCACCATCGCGGAGAATGCAATTGGCGAACTGCGCCGCCTGCTTCTCGAACCAAAATTAGGAGTGGCTCCTGCGCCATCCCGAAAGGATGTTGACTCCGAGCTGTTTAAAGAAACGCAGAAGAACGTCATCGACTGGAAGACCTACCGCTGGCTGCAACGGTCGGTATGGATAGAGAACATCCTGCTCCATCACCCAAAGCGGTGGCTGCCGGACAAGTATCCGAATTACGACGAATTGTTGACCGCCGCCGTGGAGGCGGCTGTGAACGGTCCGGGCGCGCCCAAAGACCTGGCTTCATGGCGCTGGGGCGCGTTCAATGCGGTCGAGATTCAGCATCCGGTTCTGGGAAAGATTCCTCTGGTCAAGTACTGGGCGGGACCGGGCGTCCAGGAGCAGTCTGGGAGCGGGTACACCGTCAAGGCGGTGACGCCGTTTCACGGGCCCTCGGAGCGGTTCACGGCGAACCTTGCCGATCTTGACCAGTCGACTCTGAATATCGTGACGGGACAAGCTGGGAACTTCCTGAGCCCGTACTATATGGACCAGTGGAGGGCCTGGTACGAGGGCACCACGTTTACGCTGCCCTTCAGCCCGAAGGCGGTACAAGGAGCAAAAGCACACCGGTTGTTACTGCAGCCTGGGAAGTAGCAGTGTAGCAAGCTGCGGAAGTCTCATTAGCGCAGTTTGTATGTCCAATTCATAACTGCGATAGTCGAAGTCCGCACCAAGTGCTGACACGAGGACACTCCGCCATGTTCACGAAGTTGGAATCAGGTCTGTTGGATGCTGGTGAATAACCAGGAGGCGAATACGCAGTAGCACTTCGGCGTGAAAGGTCGACAACTAGCGAGCGGAGGTCTGCGCAAGTGTGTCGTCCAGAATGTCATCCAGTAGCTCAGGAAGTCCCTTGGCTCCCTCAGCATTGCAGAGCAACACGACCCCAGACCCCGAATCTGGCAAGTAGCGAAGGAATGCTGCGGTTGAGAGTTCCAGCCCATTCATTCCCACCATCTCCGTCTTCTCCTTCCATTTCGAAACACCCCAACCAAGCCCAAAGACCGTCGGCGCCCCATCTGACGTGCGTTGTCCAGTCCACATTGCATCGACCGTGTCGGGTTTCAGTACCTTGCCGGAACCAACTGCAATCACGAAGCGTAGCAGGTCTTCTGCTGATGCATCGAAGCCTCCCGCTGGGTAGCGATTGCTAATGTCGTAGTAATGGGCATTGGTGATTTCTCCATTTGTGCCCTTCAAATAGTCACGCCCGACGACGCGGCCATCGTTAAATTGCAGGTTCAGAGTCCGGTCGACCAGATATCCACGCACCCGACGAGGCACAATGGCGTAGGGATCGTCGAGAGCGAACCCACGGATCGAATGCTTGGAAAAGAAATCCACGGAAAGCTGTGGAAATGAACTTCCCGTGACCGCCTCTGCGGCTGCGCCCAGAACCGTAAACGCCAGCGAAGAGTATTCGACTTTCGTCCCCGGCGTGAATGCAAGGGGGAAGGTCATCATTACTTTCAGGGCATCCCGCGATCTGGAGTAGTGGACGGTGCTGAACAGAACGTCTTCTTCATCCGCATAGCCTCTGACGCCGGACTGGTGAGAAAGCAACTCCCGCAAGGTCACGCTTTGATAGAAAGCCGGGAGTTCAGGCAGGTACTGGCGGACGGATGCGTCCAGTGACAGTTTGCCCTGCTCCACTAGGTCCATGATGATCGTTCCTGTCATGGGCTTGGACAATGAGGCTAATCGCTGAACGCCAGTTATTGCTAGGGGCAAGTCCTGTTCAACATCGGCTTTGCCCAGAGCCTTGGAGAAGACAATCTGGTTGTGGAAAGCCACGGCAACTGATAGACCGGGACACCTTGTCGCCTCGAACCGATCATTGACTAGCTAGTGATTCGAGGTGCTCTGGAACCGAAGCCTCCTTGCCCTGGGTTTGCGCCCACGAGCAAAGCGGGAGGAGTAATAGGGATGGGAGCAGCCTCTTTCGCATTATTTATCTCATCTACTCCGACGAAATTACGCAACTAACGCCCTCACGTCCTGGCTCAGCAACTCGGGGCCGAGTAACAGCAAAAAGGAACGAGCGCTGACGGAGGTTCGTGATGATAAGACAGATGTGCCTACCTTCGTTCGAGATGCCGACGCCTCAGCTGAGATGCCGTCCTGTGAACGGAACGAATAACTTCGCCCTCGCAAAACTCGGAGAGGTTCTGAGTCGTGCGCCCGTTTTTTCCCATAGCCTGCTAGGCTAGCTAGAAGAAGTCGATTGCCTTCACGTCGCCCACATAGCCCACAATGTCGATGGTTCCCTGCGGCACAAAATCGTTGATCAGGAGAATATCTTTGGTGGTGTCGTAGACGCGAAGCTGGCCGCCCTCGGCAACATATTCCACGTAGCGGGTGGTAAAACCCTGCAGGCCGGTCACGTCGCCATTGTCGGGAGGAAAGATCACCGATCCGTTTGAGATGTTGTAGATCGAGAGACACCCGCGTATTTCGCCATTTGTGGGATTGTTCACGTTGCCAATGTTGGTGCAGTTGCTCGAGCCTATGAAGAGTTGGCCGTTGTTCGTCAAATCCATCCGGCTGTGATAGCCGTCGGTAATGGAAACCCTGCTGGTGACGGTTCCGGAACCAAGATCGACGATGTCGAGACGTCCACAGGTCGTCGCAGCAGTTGTCTGGTTCATGCAGGAATTCGCTGGAGCTGTTGGCGGAGTGCCGACCACGTAGAGTGTAGAACCGTTCAGATACGCCATGGTGGCAGCATCGACGGGAATTGTCTGGGTGACAGTGAGGCTCCCAAGATCGAAGATGGCGACGCTCGCCTGCTGCGTTCCACCACATTGCGCACCGCAGTTCAGAATGTAAGCCGTGCTTCCGCTCACGATGGCGTTGACCGGCCTACTCAAGCGGGAATCTTGCACAATTGTACAGACGGAGTTGGGAGGATTAGTGTAGCAACTGGTATCAACAGGCGGCACCGCGGCGCCGGGGAACAGAACGGTGACGGCATCGGAGTCGGGGCTGAAGGCGAGCAACTCGGTCCCCTGCGAATTCGATACGACGGTTTGGGCGTTGCTGGCGGCAATGGCCGTAAAACTATTGGTAGAGAAATTCAAAACCTCGACCGCACCAAGGAAGGCGAAACCGTTCACAGTGGCGGTAGGGACGGCGGCATATACCGTAGGATCAGCCGTAGGCACCGAGATGCTCGAAGTCGGGCCGGGGAGATGCACATTCCCAATGGAAGTCTGCTTGCTTGTATTCACCGCATAGACAGTATTTGAGCTCGAATCGACAGTTGCGGCAATATTCCGAGTCGGGGATACAACGATCAGGCCAGGAGAGGTCGCCTGAACCAGTGGGGAGACCCGCGGCAGAGTGTCGTTCTGGCCGTTGACGACTACTAGTGAGCCAAATACAACCGTAGCGGTAACCCCCTGAGACGCGAGAACTCGGTTCGGCAAAATCACCTGACTGCTCGATGATCCTCCACACGACAGTAAACTCAGGCTGGTGCACAATCCCACCACCACGGTCAGAATGCGATTCTTCAAACGGCAGGCTCCTAAGAACATGAAAAAGGTAGATTTAACTGTGAAATCGTGGATTATAACAGACCGGAACCGCATCCTCCGTCCGGCTTGCGTAGCGGAGTGCGGCCATCCACTCCAGGCATCCCTCAGGATGCGCGAACCGGGCTTCATCCTGTATTCTCAGCAATCATGGCGGTTGACCTTCTATCGCGGATCAAGCAGTCCCCCGTGTTGTGCGACGGAGCGATGGGCACCCTGCTCTATTCCAAGGGCATCTTCATCAATCGGTCTTACGACGAACTGAATCTCTCGCAGCCTGACTTGATTCGCGGCATTCACCACGACTACTTGCAGGCTGGCGCCGAAATTATTGAAACCAACACGTTTGGTGCGAATTCGTTTCGCCTGGCCCGGCACAGTCTGGCTGACAACGTACGGGACATTAACCGAACCGGGGCACGTCTGGCTCGAGAAGCCGCCAAGAGCTTCGATGTGTGGGTTGCGGGATCGGTTGGCCCGCTGGGAACCAGGATTGAACCTCTGGGCAAAACCTCGTTCCAGGAAGCGCGTGACGCCTTCCGTGAGCAGATTGAGGCGCTCGTGGAGGGCGGTGTGGATTTGCTGATCCTTGAGACGTTCGGTTACCTGGAGGAGATCCATCAAGCGATGCAGGCGGCACGCGAGGTGGCGCCTTCGGTGCCATTGGTAGCGCAAGTAACGATCGACGAAGACGGAAACTGCCTTGACGGCTCCGATCCGGAGACGTTCGCGCCGAAACTCGCGGAATGGGGAGCCGACGTCATTGGCTGCAACTGCAGTGTTGGTCCGGTCGCCATGCTGGACGCAATCGAGCGGGTCCGCTCCGCGACTTCCCTGCCCCTGGCAGCACAACCCAATGCCGGAATCCCGCGCTCAGTGGACGGCAGGAACATTTACCTGTGCTCGCCCGAGTACATGGCCAGCTACGCGCGCAAATTCGTAGCCGCCGGAGTTCGCGTCGTGGGCGGATGCTGTGGCACCACGCCCGACCACATACGGGTCATGAAATCGGCCTTGCGTGCGGGCGAGGCTCGGGGAAAAAACACCTCCGCGCACGTGAGTGGTGGTCCTGCCCCAAAGGCGACCCCGGCTCTGCCCCTCGAGAAACGGTCTGCCTTAGGCTCGAAGCTCGCCCGCAGCGAGTTTGTAACCATGGTCGAGATCGTGCCGCCCAAGGGGATCGACATCAGCAAAGAAGTCGAGGGCGCGCGCTTCCTGAAGTCCGTTGGAGTGGACGCCGTTAATATTCCGGACAGTCCGCGCGCGTCGGCTCGCATGAGCAACCAGGCCCTTTCATTGCTCATTCAGCGCGAGGTCGGCATCGATGCCATCTTGCACTACACATGCCGCGACCGGAACGTGCTGTGCATTCAGAGTGATTTGCTGGGGGCAGCGGCGGTTGGAATCAGGAATCTGATCTGCATTACGGGTGATCCTCCGAAGATGGGCAACTATCCGGATGCGACTGCCGTCTTCGATGTGGACGCGATTGGGCTCGTCAATATCGTACGCAGTCTGAACCATGGGCTTGACCTCGGTGGGAATCCGATTGGGACGGGAACCGGATTTGTGATCGGCGTGGGCGCGAATCCCGGACTCACAGATTTGGATGAAGAGATCCGGCGCTTTGAATACAAGGTCGAGGCCGGAGCAGAGTATGCGGTGACTCAGCCAGTATTCGATCTCCGCTTGCTGGAGAATTTCTTGAAGCGCATTGAACATTGCCGGATTCCAGTAGTGGCGGGGATCTGGCCACTAGTCAGCGTGCGCAATGCGGAGTTCATGAAGAATGAGTTGCGGGTGTCGGTACCCGATTCAATTCTGGAGCGCATGGCACGCGCACAAACTCCAGAGTTGGCAAGAGCCGAAGGTGTCGCGATCGCTCGCGAAATGCTCATTGCTGCGCGTCAGATGGTACAAGGCGCGCAGATCAGCGCGCCGATGGGCCGATACAGCTCAGCCGTGGACGTGTTGGAAGCGCTGGGCGAACCGCCAACAGCGGCTTCCGCTTAGATTCCATTCTGTTGATCACATCGAGATCAATCGCTCAATTCGCAAAATCGATCTTGCAGCTGTATGCCTTGATTGGCGCGGCTTTTACAAATTCATTACAGCATTTCCGCACTTGTGCAGTTCCATATCGGAACTGTCACGCGCAGTTTTTTCGATGCACTCCACAAAAAAGACTGGACACCTTCACCAAATAGTTGCATTACAATAGAGGACACGGAGCGAAACCCCGTTGGCCAAATTTGAAGAGTGTCTCCAGCGACTGGAAAAAATAGTTCACGAACTGGAGAGGGGAGAAGTTCCCCTGGAAAAATCTTTAACGCTATTCGAAGAGGGAATGCAGCTTTCCTCAGCCTGCCGGAAGGAACTGGAGCAGGCGGAAGGAAAAGTGGAAATCCTGCTGAAGAAGAACGGGAAACTCCAGGCCGAACCATTCGAGCCATCGGCAGAAAAGGCGTCCATCCGCCGGTAAGCTGCCATGACTCGGGAATCCAAAAGCAGTCTGTGGAGTTGTGGTTTTCCCAGCCACCCTGCAGCCTAGTCGAGAATCGACAACCAGCCGTTGACGACGATTCAAGATCGGGGGAAGTATGTCTCAAAACGTAGTAGTACTTGAGAAGGATCCGCGAGTGGCACGTTCATTGGCCGGTGGACTATGCCCTCATTTTTCCGTAGATGTAACTGGCTCCCGCGAGGAATTGCGGGACAAAGTAGAACAGAACAATCCAGAGGCCGTGGTTCTCAACATCGAGTACTGGCGGCTTACTGACGTCGAGAGTCTGCACCGCGACTTTCCGAAACTGCCGATCGTCTGCACCCATCGCATTCCTGACGAAGAGATGTGGATGGCTGCGCTAGAAGCGGGCGCCAGTGACGTTTGCCCCACCGATGATGTGGGGAACGTGCTGACCTCCGTGCTGCGTAGCACCGCTTCGTCGCGCAGCGCCGCGGCTTAACCTTCTCTTCACTTTAAAAAAGGGCGCCTGCGGGCGTCCTTTTTGTTTGCCCGCTGTGGACAGTGCATCGCGGCGTTTCCCTACCCCGCTTGTTATACTGCCACCTCATGTTGAAGGAAACCCTGCTGGAAGGACAGCAACTGGCGGACGCCGCGCTTGACCGGCTGATTCCCCTGGAGACCCAACATCCGGTTTCTATCCACAAAGCTATGCGGCACAGCGTATTCGCCGGCGGTAAACGGTTGCGCCCGATCCTGTGTATGGAAGCGGGGCGGATGGTCGCAGGTTCGTTTCCGGTGGGCATCGAGGAGCTGGGAGCCGCGTTGGAAATGCTGCACACTTACTCGCTGATTCATGACGACCTCCCGGCGCTCGACAACGATGACCTGCGGCGTGGGCGTCCAACGTGCCACAAAGTGTTTGGCGAGGCGATCGCGATCCTTGCCGGGGATGCGTTGCAGACGCAGGCCTACGAAGTACTGTCGCGCCTGAAATGTTCGGCGGAAGCCCGGGTACGGATTATCGAGGAGATTGCGCGGGGCACGGGTACCGTGGATGGCATGATCGGCGGGCAGGTCGTCGACCTCGAGGCGGAACACACAAAGCCGACCGCCGAGATGCTGGAATACATTCACCGCTCGAAGACGGCGGCGCTGATCACCGCGAGCCTGGTGAGCGGCGGGTTATATGCCCGGGCAAAGGAGAGCGAAGTAAGTAAGCTGCGCGCTTTCGGGTTGGGGATTGGACTGGCTTTTCAGATTGTCGACGACGTGCTCGACGTCACCCAAAGCTCCGAGCAACTGGGCAAGACAGCTGGCAAGGATACCGCGTCAGAGAAAGCGACCTATCCTGCGTTGTTTGGGATCGACGCTTCCGTGCAGAAGGCAGATGCATTGGTCAACGATGCATTCACCGAGTTGGGAAGTTTCGGCGAACGCGCGGAGACTTTGAAGGAACTCGCGAGGTTTCTGGTGGAGCGGAAGAAGTGAAAAACTAGATTTTAGATTGCAGATTTTAGATTTCAGATTGACACCTGATCTCATGAGTTTTTGATCTGAAATCTTAAATCATCAATCTGCAATCTTAATTTGTTCGTTCCTTCGTGTTCCTTCGTGTCCTTTGTGGTTAAATGATTTTGACGGCGATGGAGTTCGCCATAACCGCCTGAACGGCTGATAACTCCTACAGAATTGAAATCTTCTTTTGTAGGAGACTCGCGCTTGAAAGACTTCCTGGCTATATCCGTCGCCGCAATCCTGGGCGCCAACCTCAGATATCTACTGAGCCGTTTAGCTGCCCGCGAGTTTGGGGCGGTGTTCCCGTATGGAACTCTGATCATCAACATTCTCGGCAGCTTCATCGTAGGCCTGTTCGTGATCTGGACCACGGAGCGTGTGCTGGTTGATCCCCGCTGGCGTTTGCTTGTGGTAGTCGGTTTCTGCGGATCGTTCACCACGTTTTCGAGCTATGCATTTGAAACCATGTCGTTCTTTGAGCAGGGCCAGTGGGGGCTGATGCTGGCGAACATCTTCGGCAACAACCTGCTCTGCCTGGCGGGAGCACTGGCTGGCATGGCTCTGGCGCGAGCGCTCGGAACATGACTTCCTCTCCGACGCTCCAAACCGAGAGGCTGAGGATTCGCCCCTACAGCGAGGCTGACATTGCGGAACTGGTGCGTTTGATCGGAACGCGCGAAGTCGCGGCCACGACACTCCGCATCGCGCATCCTTATACCGAACAGGACGCACGGGCTTTTCTCGACCTTGCGAAAGAGCCGGACAAGTTGTGGCTGGCCGTCACGCTCCGCGAGGACGGGCGGCAGATCGGCGGGATCGGTCTCCGCGTGGAACTGCAACATCAGCATGCCGAACTCGGCTACTGGCTGGGAGTTTCCTACTGGAGTCAGGGCTACGCGACGGAGGCGGCGCGCGAAGTGCTGCGCTACGGATTTGAAGACCTTGCCTTGCACCGCATTTTCGCATCGCATTTCAAGCACAATCCTGCGTCCGGAAAAATTCTCAAGAAGCTGGGAATGCGCTACGAGGGCTGCCAGCGCGAGCATCTGCGCAAGTGGGATCAGTTTGTGGATTCGGAGTTCTACGGGATCTTGCGCCCGGAATGGCAGATTTCTGGAGAAGATCGCGAGTAAAATGCCAGATGCGATGGCGGTACAAGTCACAATCTACCTGAACGAAGGCGACCAATGGCACCATCGGCCGCTGCACATGGAGATTCTCGCCTATCTGCGCAGGGAGAATGTCTACGCGGCAACGGCGATCCATTGTGTCGCCGGGTTTCTGGGACGACATCAGGTCGAGACCGCGCACCTGGTGGAAGCGGGAGGCAAGCTGCCGGTGATCATTATCTTCGTCGATACGGATGAACACGTGAATCGCGTTCTGCCCACGTTGAAGGAAATGGCGGCGCACCGGCTGATCGTGCGGGAGAACGTGGTGCTGGAGCAGGGGAACCTCGACTAGAATGACTTCCCTTTCGCAGGGCCAACCCCTCGACATTCTTGCTATCGCCGCGCACCGGGATGACGTCGAGCAAACCTGTGGCGGCACGCTCCTGAAAGCAGCCCAACGCGGACAGCGGACGGGCATCCTTGATCTCACCCGCGGAGAGATGGGCACGCGGGGCACAGCGGAAGATCGCGAGCGTGAGGCGAACGACGCGGCGAAAGTTCTAAGCGTCAGTTGGCGGGGCGCGCTCGACATCCCTGAC
Source organism: uncultured Acidobacteriota bacterium (assembly GCA_963836945.1). Classification (GTDB taxonomy): domain Bacteria; phylum Acidobacteriota; class Terriglobia; order Terriglobales; family Acidobacteriaceae; genus Sulfotelmatobacter. The sequence goes on along the minus strand of CAWILL010000003.1, from coordinate 419,201 downwards.
GGACGGGTGGAGAACACGTGGGAGAATAGGCTGAAAGTCGCGAGCGTGATTCGCGAGACTCGGCCCAGGGTGGTGATTCTCCCCTACTGGAAAGGGCGCCATCCCGATCACTACACCGCTTCGATTCTGGGCTATGAGGCTTGCTTCCTGGCGGGACTCGCGAAGCTCGACTGTAGCGCCGCCGCCTCGGCGGCTGTCGGTGTGGGCGTCCCGCCCGCGCCGGGAGCTGGCAGCCCCCTCCACAGCCGGCAAGATGCCGGCGCTACGCCTCATCGTCCTTTCAAGATCATTTACGCTACGCTCTACTACGACATTCGGCCGACCTTCGTGGTCGACATCAGCGAGCAGTTTGAGGGGAAGTTTGCGTCCATCCTCGCTTATAAATCGCAATTCAGCGATCAGGAAGCAGGCAAGGACCTGTTCCCTGCTCACGACGAAATCCGCGCTCGCGTCGATTCCATGGCTCGCTTTTACGGCATGCTCGGGGGCGTGACCTACGGCGAGCCCTTCCTGCAAAAAGAGGTTGGATTGGTCGAGGACCTCTTGGCTATTCCCGTCAAGTCCATTTAGGATGGCTGAACTCGTTTACTGAAAGGAAGGCCATAACTATGTATCGTTTCGCTTTTGTCCTCACGGCTATTCTGGCGATGGCGACTGCTGCCGCAGCGCAGGCTGGTACCTGGCAAATCGATCCCAATCATTCCGCCGCGCAATTCTCCGTGCGCCATCTCGGTGTATCCACCGTCCGTGGAGCATTCATGAAGGTGAGCGGGTCAGCAAAATACGACCCGGCGGACCCAACCAAGGATTCTACGGAGGTGACGATCGATGCGAACTCGGTGGACACGCGCGTGCAGATGCGCGACAACGACCTGCGCAGTCCCAACTTCCTCGACGTTCAGAAATATCCGACGATCACGTTCCAATCCAAGCAGACGAAGTCGGCCGGCGCCGGAAAGCTGCAGATCGTTGGTGACCTGACGATTCACGGCGTGACCAAGGAAGTCACACTCGATGTAGACGGCCCTTCCGCTCCCATCAAAGATCCATGGGGCAACCAGCGCATCGGCGCATCGGCCTCGACCAAGATCAATCGCAAGGATTTCGGCGTCAATGGCGCGCCCGGAGTCGTGGGAGACGACATCACCATTACGATCGACACTGAATTAATTCAGCCACCCGCTAAGTAGAGAGTAGACTTAGCAGCGCTGCACACACGTTCTCGGTTCTGGGTACCGTCTTTTTGGGGGAGGCTGGTATGCGGAGCGTTTCGAGATTCAGTTCCCTTTTCTTCACTGTAGGCTGCGTCATGATCTGGGCGTCGCCCTGGGCGAGGGCCGCCGTGACTGTGTCGCCGGCTCGTGCCGCTGTCGTGATCGGCACACAAACGCAGCAGTTCACGGCTTCGGCGAGCGGTGCGACTTGGAGCGTGGATAACGTTGTGGGGGGAAATTTGACCATCGGCACCATTACCGCTGCCGGCCTCTACACTCCGCCGACCAAGGCGGGGACTCATACGATTACAGCCAGCAGCGGCGGTTCATCGGGATCGGCGACAGTCTCCATCACCGATCTCAAAGGTGTTCTCACCCATCACAATGACAACTCCCGAGATGGTGTGAACACCAGGGAGTTTGCCCTCTGGAGTTCTACCGTCGCTACCTCGACCTTTGGAAAGCTTTTCTCTTGCGCCGTGGACGGCGCCGTTTACGCCCAGCCTCTATGGATGAAGAGCGTGACCATCGCCGGGGGCACGCACAATGTGATTGTCGTGGCTACGCAGCGCGACAGCGTCTATGTGTTTGACGCCGACGCGCACCCCTGCGTGACCTACTGGCATGTGAACCTGCTGGACACTCTCCACGGCGGCACACCGGGTGAAGTTCCAGTCACTTGGAACGATGTGGGCTACTGCTACGGCGACATATATCCGGAGGTCGGAGTCACAGGTACGCCCGTTATCGACGCAAATACAAAGACGATTTACGTCGTGAGCGCATCGGAGAGCAATCCGAAGAACTCCGGCAGTTGCATTGGGGCTTCCGGGAACTTTTATCATCGATTGCACGCCTTGGATTTGGCGACAAGCAGCGAGAAGTACAACGCGCCCGTGACGATTGCCGCGTCCGTTCCGGGAACCGGAGATGGCTCGGTGGACGGGAAGGTCTCATTCGACTCTCAACACCACCACAACCGGTCGGGTCTGGCGGAGGCTGGCGGGAAAATTTAGGTGGCGTTTGCCGCACATGAAGACGCCACCCCGTATCACGGTTGGCTGATTGCCTACCGAGCCACCAACGTGCAGCAGCAGATGGCGGTGTTCAACACAACACCGAATGGAATTAACGGCGCCGACGGGGGAATCTGGGCGGGAGGTTCGGCACCAGCCATTGATGCCGGTGGGGACGTCTACATTTCAACTGGAAACGGAGTGTTTGATGAACTGCCGCCACCGCCGAATGATAATTACGGCGACAGCATCCTTCGCCTGCATTATGTGACGGGCAGCACTCTCAATGGCATGAACTTGAGTATTTCCGGCTATTTCACGCCATACGATCAACTGAGCCTGGCGCAAATCGACAGCGACCTGGGTTCGGGCGGCGTGGTCCTGTTCCCGAACCAGACGGGTTCCGGGCCCACATCCTTGCTGACGGAAGTCGGCAAGGAAGGCGTGATCTACCTCATTGATCGGAACAACCTGGGTCAGTACAACTCCGCGAACAATAGCCAGATCGTGCAGAGTTTCACTGGCCCGGCCTACGGGCTGTGGGGGGTTCCCGCTTTCTGGCGCAACAATCTCTACGTGGGCGGCCAGTACGATGCCATCCGGCAGTTCACGTTCAATCCGACGACTGAGTTGTTCAACACCAGTGCGGCCTCGCAAACAGTATCAAGCTTTGGATTTCCCGGCGCGATTCCATCGGTCTCCTCGCAGTCCGCCAGCCACGGAATTGTGTGGGCGATTGATTCCAGTCTGTACGGATACGCGAATCCAAACATTGCGGGAGTGAACTGCTCGGTCGTGCCGCTGCCTGCAGCCTGTTCCGGGCCAGCTATTTTGCATGCCTACAATGCGACCAATCTGGCCCAGGAATATTGGAACAGCGCACAAGCGGCTAACAATCGCGATCGGGCGGGAAACGCTGTCAAGTTCGTTCCGCCTACGATCGCCAACGGAAAAGTCTACGTCGGCACGCGAACGGAAGTGGACGTGTACGGATTTCTCGGCAACTGACAACTTCTATTTTTTCAATGCCACCGCCAGTCCATCTCGGATGGGCAGGATGGTCGTGTAGAAGTCTTTCGAGTCCTGCAGCTTTCGATTGAACTCCACAATCGCCTTGGTACGCGAATCGGTAGGATTTTTCTCCGCGACCCGGCCGCTCCAAAGAACGTTATCAGTGATGAACAAGCCACCCTTCCTCAGTCGCGGGGCGACGAGGCGCAACACGCGCGGATAATCATCTTTGTCGACGTCGTTGAAGATGATGTCAAATTCCTGCTTTTGTTCGGAGAGCACTTCCAGGGCGTCTCCGGTGTGCAGAGTGATCCGATCGGAAACGCCCGCACGCGTGAAATAGCTCCGGGCACGCTCGGCATTCTTCACATCGCCGTCGGTGTAGACGACGCGCCCTTTTTCACCGACGGCCTGCGCCCACCAGATCGTCGAGTATCCGATCGCAGAGCCTAGTTCAAACACGCTGCGGGCATTGAGCATAAGCGCGAGTTGCTGCAGGACCCGCGCCACAGCAGGACCGACAATGGGGACATTGTGCTGGGTCGCATAGTCTTCCATTTCGGCGAGAACAGTGTCCCGCTTGGGCAGCATGGCGTAGAGATAGTCGTCGACTGGTCCCGCGGTTGTGAGATCGTAGTGGCGCCAACTGGGGCGCGAGCTTTTCTTGGTCGGTGTCACGTGCTCCTCATTTCGTTGAGATCAAATGCGGGGGTTATCCGCCGATGGTCTGGCCCGGTTTCATCTCCATCACCTCTACGCCGGGTACAATTTTCTGCAATTCGCTCGGTCGTCCGACAAGGACTGGAAAGGTTCCGAAATGCATCGGGATCACCGTCTGCGGCTTGAGGAGATTGCATGCGTATGCGGCTTCCCGCGGGCCCATCGTGTAGTGATCGCCGATGGGCAGCATGACGATCTCGGGCGCATACAAGTCGCGAATGATGGCCATGTCGCCGAAGACGTTGGTGTCACCCGCGTGATAGATCTTCAGGCCGCTCGAAAACTCGATCACATAGCCGCAGGCTTCACCGCCGTACACCATCTCGTCGCCGTCCTGAATGCCGCACGAATGATCGGCATGGACCATGGTCACTTTGATGTCGCCCACGGTTTGCGTTCCACCTTTGTTCATCTCGGCGATCTGCCTGGCGCCCTTCTTTCCGAGCCAGCGAGCCAATTCGGGGATACCGACGACCACGGGGTTGTGCTTTTTGCATATTTCCACGGCATCGCCGATGTGGTCGCCGTGGCCATGGGTACAGAGGAGAATATCCACCTTCTTCGGGTTTTTCTCAGAATCCGGGCACATCGGATTATTCATCACCCACGGATCGATAATGACTGTCTTGCCTGCTGGAGTTTCAATGCGAAATGTTGCGTGGCCTAACCAGGTGAGTTTGACGCCTTTCAAATTCATGCGGCAAGCCGGCAATCAGCATTTCAGCGAGCATTCAGCCCGATTTGAGTTCTAAAAACTTCGGACGGCTGGATGCTAAGTGCTGAATGCCGAGTGCTCAATCCTTTCTCACAATGCTCCGGCTAGTTTAATATGAAACCCCATGCCGGAACTGAAGGTGCTGATTTCGCGTCAAGAAGTCGCGAAACGTGTAAGCGAACTCGGGGCGCAGATCACGAAAGATTTCGCCGGGCAGTCGGTCATTCTGCTGGGAGTTCTGAAGGGCGCTACGATTTTCCTGTCCGACTTGGCTCGACACATCGAACTGGACGCCACCTTTGACTTTATCGGAGTGTCCAGCTACGGCAACCGTCCCACACCCACGCAGGAACTCAAGAGCGGTTGGGATTCCACCGGCGAAGTCAAATTGACCAAAGACGTCGATCAGACGATCAAGGACAAGAACATCATCATCGTCGAGGACATCCTCGACACCGGACTGACCATGACTTACCTGAAGCGCATGCTACAGGCGCGGCAGCCGAAATCGTTGAAGGTCGCCACGTTGCTCGACAAGCCGTCCCGGCGGAAACTCCCGCTGGAGGGCGACTACGTCGGCTTCAAAATTCCAGATGAGTTCGTCGTGGGCTACGGTCTGGACTACGCCGAGAAATACCGTAACCTGTCGGATATCTGTGTGGTGCCACGCGAGTAGAAAGCGGAGTTAACGTGTCAGGCACGGCATCTTTAAGCTAAGCCCGAATTCACCGGGGCGTGGCTGCTATCATTACGATCAATGGGTTCTGTCATCTCCAAGCCGGATCGCTTGCCGGTCGAGTCGTTGCTGCTCGATGTGGCCGATGTGTTGGCGACATCGCTCGATCTGGACACCACCCTGCGCCGTGTCGCGGAAGTCGTCCGCAAGGTCATCGATTACGAAATTTTCGCCATTCTTTTGCTCAACGAAAAGACTCAGGAGCTGCGCTTCCGCTTTCAGGTCGGATATCCGCCGGAATTCGCCGAACGCAGCCGCATCAAAGTCGGCCAGGGAGTCACGGGCATTACGGCCCAATCTCGTCAGCCCGTCCTGATCAATGATGTTCGCGAGGACTCCCGCTACATTGAGGGCGTCGCGAACGTTTGTTCGGAACTCGCCATTCCGCTGATCACCAAGAACCGGGTGATTGGAGTGATTGACATCGAGGCGCGCGAACCCGGCGCTTTCACCGAGGAACACCTACGTATTCTGACTCTTGTTGCCTCTCGAATGGCGGCCGGCATCGAAAACGCCCAGCTCTATACACGGACAACCAAACAGGCACGTATCCTGCTCTTGTTAAATGAAATCGCGCGCGAACTCACGTCGATCCTGAATCTCGACGAATTGCTTGGACGCATCGCCGAACTGGTGCGGCGGCTGATCGATTACCAGATGTTCAGCATCCTGTTGCTCGACTCTTCTGGAGAACAGCTGCAACATCGGTTCTCGCTCCGCTTCAACGAGAATATCCACCTCAAACACGAGATTCCGTTAGGACGCGGACTCGTAGGTTACGCAGCGCAGAACAAGCAGGCGGTGCTGGTTCCTGATGTGACGAAGGACCCCCGCTACGTTCAGGCAAATCCTGAGACGCGGTCGGAACTGGCGGTTCCGTTGATCTATAAGGGCAAAGTCGTAGGGGTGCTCGATCTCGAGCACACGCGCCGTGGCTTTTTCACCGAAGAGCATCAGCGCACGATGAGCACGCTGGCCGCGCAGATTGCGATTGCCCTCGAGAATGCCCGGCTCTATGAAGAGATCGAGCGGCAGGAACGCAGACTGGAGCGCGATCTTTCGCTTGCCCGCGAGTTGCAGGGTAGATTGCTGCCGCAGTCGAGCCCGAAATTGGCGCATCTCGACGTCGCCGCGAAGTTCGTGCCGGCCCGTACCATTGGTGGCGATCTTTACGACTTCATCCCCTACTCCATGTCGAGGCTGGGCATTGTGATCGGCGATGTCAGCGGCAAGGGAGCGCCGGCGGCCATTTATGCTGCGCTGGTGAGCGGGATTATCCGTTCCCATGCTCCCATCGAACCCGCGCCTGCGGAGATGCTGTCTGCCGTGAACTTGTCGCTCGCTGAGCGCCGCATCGAGGCGCAATTCGTATCGATTATCTATGCGGTTTGGGACGACGTGCAGCGCACCCTGACGGTTTCGAACTCTGGTCTGCCTCGCCCCATCTACATTCATGGCGACAAAACTGAGGTGATTGAAGCTACAGGTCTGCCGTTGGGACTTTTTGACGAAGCCGATTACGACGAATTCCAATTCCGAACGAAGCCGGGAGACATGTTCGTGTTCTTCAGCGACGGCATTCTCGACGCGCGCAATCGCAAAGGAGAACTTTTCGGCAGGGGGCGGGTGGAGAAGATCGTTGCGGAGTGCCGCGGGGGATCGGCAGCCTCGGTGGTCGACGCCCTGTTCAAGGCTGTCGCGGAACACTCAGCTGGTGTAGAAACGTTCGACGATCAGACCGTGGTTGCCATTCGCGTGCATGGCGCGGCGCACGGCTCCGCCAAGAAGAAATGACCGCCCGCAATCAGAGTCCTCCGGGGCGCCCGCCCGGATTCATGTATCGGCAGACCAGGCACGGGCTCTTGCGTTCGAAGGGGCCACTCGTGCTGCAATGCGAAGATATTCCCCTTACCAAGCTCGCCGAGAAATTTCGCACGCCACTCTACGTATATTCCAGTGGGACCATATCGGAGCGCGACTCGGCCTTCGATCGCGCTTTCCGGGGCATCCCCCATACAATCTGCTATTCGGTCAAAGCCAACTCCAATTTGAGCATCCTTCGCCTGCTAGCGAGGAAGGGATGCGGGTTTGATGTCGTGTCGGGCGGGGAGCTTGACCGCGTGATGACCGCCGACCGCCGGGCAGCAAAGAGAGTAGTCTTTTCAGGAGTAGGCAAGACCCGCCAAGAACTTACAGCCGCATTGAAGGCTGGGATCCTTCTGTTCAACATCGAGAGCGAATCAGAACTCTGGGCCCTGGCCGAGTGTGCGGGACGCCTTCGAGCTACCGCTCCCATTGCGTTTCGCGTGAATCCCGACGTTGCCGCCGAAACGCATCCCTACATTTCAACGGGGCTGCACAAACATAAATTCGGGGTTCCCATCAGCGAAGCTCGGGCTTTGTACGCCGAAGCGTCGGGCGTCCGATATCTCAAGGTTCGTGGGGTGAGCGTACACATCGGCTCGCAGATCACGGACGCCGGCCCGTTTGGAGAAGCGATGTCGCGCGTAGTAGACATTGTGCGCGAATTGCGACGCGACGGTCACAAAATCGACTATGTCGATGCGGGTGGAGGGCTCGGCATCTCGTACGATCATCCCGATGCCGCTGCATTTCCCCAGCAGGTTGCAGCTTACGCCGCCGCTCTAACGAAGCCGCTGCGGGAACTGGACATACATTTATTGCTGGAGCCCGGGCGATCGATCGTTGGCCCCGCGGGAACGTTGCTTACCTCGATCATTTACAAGAAATCCAATAACGGAAAGAAATTTCTGATTGTCGATGCCGCAATGAATGATCTGATCCGGCCCGCACTCTACGGAGCCTTTCACGAGATCGTTCCTGTTACGTTGCACACGGACCAGATCGCAAAGTCGGAGACCACGGACATTGTCGGCCCAGTCTGCGAAACTGGCGATTTTTTCGCGCGGGACCGAACCCTCCCGATCATGGAAGAAGGCGACCTGCTTGCGATTCTCGACGCGGGCGCTTATGGAATGGTGCTGGCATCGAATTACAACACGCGGCCGCGCCCAGCCGAGGTGCTGGTGTCCGGCAAATCGGCTAAGCTAATCCGGAGGCGGGAGAAGATTTCAGACCTGCTTCGCCAGGAGCTTTAAACGTTCGTCAGAAGGCAGATATGCGAATTGGCATCATCATTCTCGTAGTTTCTTGCGCCAGTGCAGCGCAAACTGCCAAACGCGTAACGGGTGATTACAGTAATCCAGCGCTCGCCTACGAGGTCACCGTTCCTGAGGGATTCGCCGGCAAAACTGGGGACCAGGCAGGCCCGGAGCGAGGATTCACGGTAACTCTACCTTCCGGTGGGACCATGGCTGTCTACGGTGAACCCAATAGTCTTGAATGGAAAGCTCCGATTGACGGTATACGGCATTCCCTTGGTCTCGAGAAATGTAACTCCGATCGCCGGCAGGGAACCGGCTTTGGGCGTATGGGTAGACTCACGGCGACAAAGGGCTCTCTCGCGTGTGACGATCGAGTGCTGGAGATGTTATTGGCTTTTCGCCAGGGAAGCAGGCCTATTTACTGGATCACATTGCGTACAACTACTTCAAAAGAGAGTTGAGGATGAGGCTGTATATAACAAGTTGGCAGCCACTTTTCGATTGATTCCCTTGCAGTAGGGCGTTATCGCGGAAGGTCTTTCTCAGATCTGCCGTTCGCCCCACTTCAACTTCCTGCGCAGCACCTGAAAGAAATCTGATCCTGTGCGAAACAGATTGACGGTATGCTGGGATCGCCGGCATCGAACACGGTCACCGTCGCACAGATCGAGACCGGGTTGGCCGTCCAAGCTGAGGTAAGCAACTTCTTCTTCGCTACGCAGCAAAATCTCAATCTCAGAAGAATCGGGCACCACCAATGGCCGGTGGGTCAGTGAGTGGGGCGCCACGGGCGTAACTACGAGTGCTTTGACAGTCGGGATCAGGACCGGGCCGCCCGCGGAAAGCGAATACGCCGTCGATCCAGTCGGCGTGGCGACGATCATGCCATCAGCGCGATAGCTGGAAACAAAAACGCCATCGATGTACAAGTCGTAAGTGTTCAAACGTGCCAGCGTGGTCTTGTTAACGACCGCATCGTTGAAGACCAGATAACTGCCGCGCACTTGGTCGCCGCGCAGTAACGTACACTCCATGAGAGCACGATGCTCAACTTGCGCTTTGCCCTGCGCAATGGCATCCAGCATCGTATACAGCGATTGCAGCGGAACCTCGGTGAGAAATCCCAGCGAGCCAAGATTTACGCCGAGTAGGGGCACATCCACCGGAGCTGTGGCTCTCGCTGCGGAGAGCAGGGTGCCGTCGCCGCCCAGCACGATGACTAGATCCAGTGGCATTGATCCCAGTTGCGAGCGGGGGACGGATGGCTTCCCACCGGCGTATTTCGAGGTTTCCAGATCGGTTACGACCTCGTAGCCATGCTCGCCGAGCCAGCGCACAAGACGGGGCACGATCTCCGCCACTTCAGGACGATCTGGACGCGAAATGATGGCTGCGGTTTTGTCCGGGGATTGTTTGCTAGTTGCCATGATGAAAGAGTGATTGTACCGAAATGCGGGCTCCCATACCGGAAAGTCGCGCCTCGCAGAATTCGCGCTAGTTCTCACAAACGGCGGCGCCGAAATCCAATCTATCTCCCAGCGGGGCCGAATCCCGGCTGTTTTGTCGCTCTGGACGGCGCGGCTGAAAAGCCGCGCCCCATCGAAACTTTCTACGAGGCAAATTCTAGAATCCGGCGTAAAGAAGGAATTCCCGGTTCCCTTCCGCTCCGAGAATCGGCGAATCAATACTGTCGATCTTCGTCGCGCCGAGTTCCGTCACAGTGGTTCTGACCTTCTCTAAAGACGCCAACTGCGCATCCTCGTCGCGAACAATGCCTCCTTTGCCAACATGTTCGCGGCCCGCTTCAAACTGAGGCTTTACCAGCACTACAATCTGACCTCTCCGATCCGCACGAAACGCAGAGGAGATCACAGCGGGAAGGATCAGCGTCGCGGAGATGAACGAAACGTCGATGGCGATAAAATCCACAGGCTCGCCGAGTGCCGCGTGTGTGAGATACCGGGCATTCGTCTTTTCGAGCAATCGGACTCTCGGATCCTGGCGCAACTTGAAATCCATTTGGCCGTAGCCTGTGTCGATGGCGATCACTCGCGCGGCGCCGTGCTGGAGGAGGCAATCGGTAAAACCTCCGGTGGAGGCGCCCACATCGACGCAGGGTCTACCATCTACATCGATGTTCCAGTGCTCCAGCGCACGCTCGAGTTTCAGTCCGCCGCGACTCACATACTTCAAATCCTCTCCGAGCAGGCGGATCGCGGAGGCTTCGTCAATTTGCGCGCCGGCCTTTTCGATCTTCTGTTCATCAACGAGCACTTTGCCGGCGAGAATCAACGCCTGCGCTCGCTCGCGTGAAGCGGCGAGTCCACGGTCCACTAACATTTTGTCGAGTCTGGATTTCACAAAAACTTCTTTTGCGAATGTGCCACGAAAGTGCCAGCACTCACTCCAGTGCAATCTGCTGAAGCATCTCCCGATGAATCACTTACGCTGTTACTTTGCCTGTTTTGCACAAGATTTTCCACGAACATGTTGAAAACTTCGGACGGAGAAGTGCTACGAATCGGCATAGGGGGACGGGTCGCCCCGCCTCCGCCGAGTCGGCCCGGGGAATTTCACCCCGAGCCGCTCACAGAGCCGGACGTGAATCTCTCGATTCATCCGGCTCGTGCCACCCCTGAAAGGCTGCCGCCTTGCGGCAAGACAATGAGTTCCTCCGGTTACCCGTTGACTCAATCTCGCCGAGGGTGACCTGCCCTCTTCGCTCCGCGGGAATTACCCCGCTTCCTCGCTGTCGGGTCGGAGGAGGCGCGCTGACGCGCTGGCCTCCGTCCGCCGCTCAAACTGCACGTACACTTTCACGAAGACTCAATCGTGCCGGGATGCCAACGAAGGAATTAACCCGATTAAGTTAACAAGCCCGTGCTCGCGATACAGCGTCTTCTTGGGCAGCCGTTTCCAGCCGCCGTTTCTCCAACGCTTATACCGATGCGACCAGATCCGTCGTACGATCCAGCCGTCGAGTCGGTGGAAGAGCTTACGAACGTGGGCGCGTTTGTAATACTCGCCCCATCCCCGCAAGAGCGGGTTGAGTTCCGCGATCAGCTCCTTGGTCTTCAGAGGTGTCCTCCGTTTGGTTCGCTGCCTTATCTGTTGCTCCGCCTTTCGGCATTGGAGTGCCTCAATATCCCCGCCGACTGCATGACCTATTTTGCCCTCTGCTGACTTCTGCGGCACGATCAGGTGAATCTCTTCACCCTCAGTCACGATTCCGTGACATGCCGCAGATCTCCCGAGGTAAGTTCGACCGCCTTCGACGCGCAACCACCGGATTTACCACCAGTGAGCTTGATGGATATGGGCTTTGCAGTCACTTGCCCGCTCGCCCGCCACCGTAGGCCTCGTATCCGGTTCTTGTTCATCGGCTCGCGTCTTTGCTCTGACGCTTCTTTCAGGCCCCGCCTCGCGGCGAGTGTGATTTCACCCTTACGCTTCGCTATGACTTCACCTCCATCAGGTTGTCAAAGGGACTTTCACCCTCGAGCTGTCGAACATGCTCGGCACACAAGAAGAAGGCCGCCCGTTGTTGGGCGGCCTCAACGTTTCTGAATGAAGATAGATTATCCCGCAACTTCTTCGAGTAACTTCTGGTCGATGTCGAAGTTGGCGTGAACGTTCTGTACGTCGTCATGCTCTTCGAGTGCTTCCATCAAGCGGATCATGGTCGACGCCTGCGGCCCTTCGAGCTTGATGTAGGTATCGGGAATCATGCTCACGCTCGACGAAGCAGGTTCGATCCCAGCCCTCTTCAGGGCCTCGACCATGCCTTCATAGGCGGAAGGCGCAGTCAGGATTTCCCAGTTCTCGCCATCGTCGATGGGCTCATCCTCGCCGTTCGCTTCGATGATGATATTCATCAGATCGTCCGCTTTGGCCGCCGACTTGGGGATAATGATGTCGCCTTTTTTGTGGAACATATACGCGACGGCACCGGCTGAAGCCATGTTGCCGCCGTTTTTGCCGAAGACGTGGCGGATTTCACTAACGGTGCGGTTGCGATTGTCGGTATTGATGTCGAGCAGGATCGCAACGCCGCCGGGACCGTATCCCTCGAGGCTAAACTCTTCGTAGGTAGCACCGGGGAGTTCGCCCGTGCCGCGCTGAATGGCGCGCTTGATGTTGTCGGCCGGCATGTTTTCGGCCTTGGCCGCCACAATCGCGCCGCGCAGCCGAGGGTTGGTATCAGGATCGCCTCCGCCATTCTTCGCGGCGATGCTGATTTCTTTAATGAGTCGGGTGAAAATCTTGCCGCGCTTGGCGTCAAGCGCGCCCTTCTTGTGCTTAATTGTGGCCCATTTGGAATGGCCGGACATGGTTCGACCTCGTATTTAAAGAACTTGGATGGCGCAGGATTCGCCCTTAGAGGAGATCACAGATAGCCTCGATATGAATGCAGGCGAAGACCGATTATAGCACGACGAGCAAACCAGTCTTCACACCTTTGGAGGCTTGATTTTGTAGCCTTGCGGAATGTGAAACACCGAGGGATGGGGATCATCTCCGGAAACGGGTTTGCAATACGTCGTTTGCTCCCCCGCGGAAGTGGTCACTTTTGTGAGGACCGGCGCCTTCAGCTTTATGCTTGTCCAGACCTCAGTCACACTGGGAACGGTCGGCAGCTTGGGGGCTTGCGGCGGAGCAGGTGCGCCTGGCGCTGCGGGAGCCTTTGGCGCACCAGGCAGGCCGATCTTAGGGGCGCCGGGCATCTTGGCCTTCGGCATTTCAGGCTTGGAAGGAGGTGAAAACGGGGGCAGAGTGAACCGCTTGCCCTCCACCTCATGGCCTTCGATTGTCGACTTGCCTAAGTCCTCTACTTTTACCGGTTGAACCTGCCCCATTGAAGCCGGAATTTTCGGTGAGCCCGGCTGCGCACTTCCGGAAGCAGCGGGCGGCATCGGGACAATCGTAGCTTCTTTCTTCACGTGGTCCAGAAGGATCGTCTTCTGTGAGGCTGGGTCGGTGATGACGCTAGTCGTCGGGGTGTCCAGACGAAACTTTCCGTCACTAGACCGCCACATTCGCGATGCCGATTGCGCAGGAGGCCCGCCACTGGCCGACTGAGTCTTCGTCGCACACTCGGAGCAGAAAGGCGGCGCGGGCGGCGGTGTCGGAGCTTGGCCCATGGCGCCGATTAGTTTAGCACGCAGCCGACAATATCGTTGCTCGTTGTATAGACTCCAAAGCTATGGGGACATTTCTAATGTCGGTTGACATATAGACTCCAAAGCTATTGACGCGTGAAAGTTGTGCCCCTACCATTCCAAGCTACAACCGTTGGAACCGTTTATGATCGGGCAGTTAATCGGGCACTATAGGGTGCTCGAGAAGATCGGCGCAGGGGCAATGGGAGAGGTCTTTCGGGCACGCGACGAAAGACTCCAACGGGATGTCGCCCTGAAGCTGATTCGGCCCGCCTCTAGCGACAACCCTGATCTTGTCCGCCGCTTCGAGCAGGAAGCTCGTGCGGCAGCAGCCCTCAATCATCCCAACATTGTTGCGATTTATGACGTCGGTTTCGAGGGAACCACTCCCTACATCGTTGCAGAACTACTCGAAGGCAAAACGTTGCGCCAGCGACTAGGCGAAAGTCCCATTCCGGTTCGCCAAGCCGCCGAATATGCCCTTCAGATCGCTCAGGGGATGAGCGCGGCACACGCTCACAACATCGTGCACCGCGATCTGAAGCCAGAGAACCTTTTTCTCACCAGCGACGATCGCATTAAGATTCTCGATTTCGGAGTGGCCAAGCTTCAACCCTCGGCAGAGGAGCAGCGCTCCGCCGAAAACCTTCCCACGGTTACAAAGCACGGCACCGTCATCGGCACCGTGGCCTACATGTCTCCCGAGCAACTCCGTGGAAAGACGGTCGATCACCGCAGCGACATCTTCAGCTTTGGCGCAATTCTCTACGAGATGCTGTCCGGCAAGCGCGCCTTTCACGGTGAGACCGAAGTCGACACAATGACAGCCGTTCTGCGCGAAGAACCCGCCGACTCAAATCTGGAGCACGCTGCCATCCCCGCGCAATATCAGGACATCGTCCACCATTGTCTTGAGAAGGAGCCGGAGAATCGCTTCCAGTCGGCGAAAGACCTGGTATTTGCGCTGCAGACAGTTTCGGGTTCCTCGCCGGTAAGGATTGCGTCGTCCTCCACGCGCAAACAACCGCAAGCAAAGACGCTGCCGTGGGTATTGGCAGGACTCCTCGCGTTGGCCACGATCCTGCTCTCGGTGGGCGTGTGGCTTCGCGCTCCAACCGTGCCTCCCAGCTATCGCCGGTTGACGTTCGAAGCTGGCACAATCTACTCGGCACGGTTCGCTCCGGATGGACAGTCCATCGTTTACGGAGCCGCATGGAACAACAAGCCGGTGCAGCTGTTCACCACTGTCGGCAATTCTTTGCTTTCGCAACCTCTGGAATTCACCGACGCCGTCTTACTCGGCATATCGCGCAGTAACGAATTGGCGCTGGTGGTTGGGGGCACGCATACGGGGCAACTGGAAACTGCAAACGGCATGCTGGCCACCGGCCCTATGGCTGGCGGCGCTCCAAAAGAGGTGCTTTCGGATGTTCGGTGGGCCGACTGGGACGAAAAAGGCGGTCTGGCCGTCGTTCACTACGTGGAAGGTCAGAGCCGGCTCGAATATCCCATCGGCAACGTTCTTTACCAGAGCGGCGGATGGATCAGCAACATTCGGATCTCGCCACGCGGGGACCTGATCGCTTTCATGGATCACCCGGCGCTCTGGGACAACCGCGGAGTCGTCTCTGTGGTCGATATGTCCGGACATGTTCAAACCCTGTGTGGAGCCTGGGAATCCGAGAGCGGCCTAGCCTGGCGTCCTGACGGCAAGGAAATTTGGTTTACTGCAGCGAAGAAGGGTAACAACCTGAACCTGATGGCGGTGAATCTTTCCGGCAAGGTTCGCCTGCTGCTGGATATTCCCATGGGCGTCGTGCTGGAGGACGTTTCCGCTGATGGCCGCACCCTTGTTGCTCTCAGATCGAGTCGCTTGGCCATGGGCTTCACGCGCTCCGGCGATAAAGAGGACGTAGACCTCTCCTGGCACGACTGGAATTCTGCCCGCGACATCTCTTCCGACGGCAGATCTGTGCTGTTCGAAGATGCTAGCGATGCCGCTGGCCCCAACTACGCGGTCGTGGTCCGGGGTGTTGACAGCGGACTCCCGATCCGGTTAGGAGAGGGTAGTTCTGGCAGTTTGTCTCCCGATGGAAAGTGGGCGGCCTCTGTGTCGATCAGTGAGCCGGCACAAATCACGTTGCTTCCTGTCGGCGCTGGCCAGCCGCGAACGATTCAGGTGACCGGACTTCAACACGTGCATAGCGGTTGGGCTCGCTTTCTGCCCGATGGTCAGCAACTCGCTGTCAGCGGAGATGAAGCAGGTCACGCCGCCAGATGCTACATCGTGAACCTTTCCAGCGGACGAGCAACAGCGGTGACACCCGAAGGGCTGGTCTGCGGTCCGATCTCTCCCGATGGCCGGTTGATCATCGGCAAAGCGAACAGCGGGGCGATATCGGCCTTTCCAGCGCACGGTGGCACGCCAAAGGCAATCGCGGCCAGGAAGGCCAACTTCAATCCGGTGCAATGGTCTGAGGACGGGTCTTCCCTATATGGCTATCATGCTGGAGAGTTTCCGAGTAAGGTGTACGCCCTGAATGTCGGAACAGGTGAGGAAACTCCGCTCCATGAACTCAAACCGCTATCTCCCGCCGGCGTCGTCACGATCGCGCCCGTTGTCGTGGGCCGCGATGGCAAGAGTTTCGCGTACAGCTACAATCAGACCCTTTCGGTCCTATACCTCGTCTCTGGATTGCGCTAGTTCGAGGCGCCTAGTCGAGGAATCCCGCAAAATCCGCCGACACGTAGTGGAAAAAAATTGAAGTGGACGTTTGGCCCTTGCCCAGCGTCGAACGGTAATGCGGCAAGCGGGTCCCGCGATAGGCCAAACCGTCTCCCAGCGCCTGGTAAACGGTCGCAGTACCCGTGGGGGTGTCCAGACGGATGGGCCATGGAGTGGCCAGGTCCGGCTCAGGTGAGTAGTCCAGGCACAAGGTGATGCTGAACTCGCACTGCTCCCGGTCGATGTGCTTTTTCAGTTCCGCCCCGCTTAGGTACGAGGCGAGATAAACGTAAGAGGGCCTGAGCGGCTCTCCGGCAACGGCACTCAAAGGGATCGCGATTTGCTGATGAAAGAACCGCGCCACCGGATCATTGTAAGCGGCGTAGCGCCGTGAGCTCTGACCATCCCCAAGTGGAATCGCACGGGTACGGATTCGATAGCGATAGTAGCGTCGCAGAGCCGCTATGTGAAAGGGATGAATCAGGCCATGCAGCGGAGCATATCCCTTCTTTTGGAATAGCTCTGCCGCCCTTCCAATCGCCGCTTCCCTCTCGATACGTCGACGAACGATACCATCCGCGTAAACGAGGATTCCAGCGCTCTCCAGAATAGATCGCATCCACACCGGCACCGAATCTGGAATCGACTCTTCAAGTTGCAAATTCCTCACTACAGACTCCAATTTCGGTCCCAGCCAGAACGGAACGGGAAAACCGGTATTCGCGTCTCGCACCCATGCGACGGTTCCTTGCAGTGCGAACACCGAAGCAAGTTCCTTGTGCGGTGCAAGCTCTTCCGGCAACTCTTCTCCGACACAGAGCCTGCACTCTGGATTCAAGAAAAGGTCGCGACCGGCATCCCGGGGTTTTACCGCAAATGCCGGTCGCGGCACGAGGTGAAAGGGCAACTCGTCGAGCAGGCAGTAGAAGCAGTCCGGAGGGAATGTCGCGGCGCATGTCTGCCGCGACACTCCTCCCATAAGCTGGGCCATCCATTCCAGCCAGGCCGAGTTGTTTATCGACGAAGCCATCCGTTTAAGGTGAATCGGCTGTCGGCGAAGAGTTGAGACCCACACCGCACCGGAGTGATTTCATGCACCAGTTCGCAGGGGAAAAAGACGATCTGATTCTGCTGAGGAACAATCGTCTGGTAGCTGCCATCGCTGACGTAGCCGGCGTCCTGCAAATGCGCGTCGTGAATACGAAGTTCCCCACCTTCAAATTGACGCGGCTCGCGGTGGAAGAAGTACACAAACGTGAGTTGCCGGGAGGCAACTCCCTCGCTTCCATTGTCGTCATGGCAGTGGAAGAAGTCGCCGTCGTTGCTGGCTGTAATCTGAGCTTCCACATCCGCGATGCTGAACTCCTCCATCCCGAGTCGCTCCAGCACCTGGGGCAGTACCGACTTGATCCGCATCAGCATCATCTCCTGCTGTTCGTCCAACTCCATCAGCACGCGAGAACGCCGGAAGTCATCGTTGATGACTCCCTTGCCCACGCTGGGAGAGTAGACCTCGCTGTTCTGAAAGTCGGCCTCATGTTCCATGGTGAAGCGAGTCAGTTCCTCCAACTCCTGGGGCGATAGGAATTCGTCGAGAACGACGCAGTTCGCCCGCAGCACTTCAGGACGTTCCGCCGCCGCGACGCTGCTTCCAGTGACTACCTTCCGGGTGATCGAGCCCCCGGGATGCTGGGGCTGCGAGGGCGCGGTCGGGGGACTCGGGACAGTCATCGGACTACCCGGGTGCTGGGGCTGCGGCGAAGGCGCAGGGGTGTCGCGCAGCGGACGATGGGTCGGCTTATGACTCGGGGGCTGTGGTTCTTTTCGCGGCGCCTTCACCCCAGGGTGCTCCGGTTGCGGCCCCGGAGGCGTCGGTGTGCCTAGTGTGCTTAGCGGCCTATCAGGCGACAGAGTTCCACCAGCATTCTCGGCCGCCGGCAACGAACTGCTCTCGATAATTCGTTCGACAATGCTGCCGCCGAGCACTGAGAAGGCGCGTTGCGCCACGGTCTCGCCGATCGCTGCTGCTATGACCGTTCTCACTGCCTCATGCGTCTCGGGGTTGGCGCCCGCCGCGGTCTTGGCGTGTTGCAACAAACTCGCAATCAGCGCGCGCTCTTGTGCACTGAGGATGCGCTCGTCGCGCATTAATGTTTCGGAAAAAGAATCGAGGATCTGCTTCGGTGTCATCGAAGACACGCCTCCCTGCGTGTACTTGCCGAAAAGTAAAGTTCCGGGCCTCAGGGGAAGAAGCGACGACGATATAACGAAAGGCTGTTGATTACCAAGAAAAATTTTGTGACCGTGGGATTATCGCGAAACGAGGGCGCCGACCATTGACTGGAAAATCTTGATCCCGTCGACCCCACCCAACTCCGGCTCTGCCGAGCGCTCCGGATGCGGCATCATGCCGAGCACGTTTCGACCAGGGCTGCAAATTCCGGCGATATTGTCCAGCGACCCGTTGGGATTGGCCGAGGGTATTGTCTCCCCCGAGGGTTGGCAGTACCGAAATACGATTCGATTCTCGCGCCGGAGTTTCTCCAAGGTGTCCGGCTCGCAGAAGTAGTTCCCTTCCATATGCCCAATGGGAATGGTCAGCACTTCCCCGCCCCCACAGGTATTCGTGAAGGGAGTGTCAACATTCTCCACCCGCACCTGTACGGGCTTGCAAACATACTTCAATCCGACATTGCGCATAAGCGCGCCCGGCAGCAAGCCCGACTCGCAAAGGATCTGAAAACCATTACAGATGCCAAGAACCAGTCCGCCCGAGTCCGCAAACCGGCGCACCGATTCCATGACCGGCGAAAACTTGGCGATGGCTCCTGTCCGCAAATAGTCTCCAAAGGCGAAGCCCCCTGGGACGATGACGGCATCGCAATTCTCCAGATCGTGGGACTCATGCCAGAGGAACGTAACCGGTTGCTTGGCAACGTGCTGGATGGTCCAGTAGGCATCGTGATCGCAGTTGGAACCGGGAAAGACAATGACGCCGAATTTCATGGATGCCCCCAGGTTCTTGGGATGTTTTTAGTCTAGCACGGCTGAAAAGACGACCATATCAAGAACCCCAAGGGGCACCACCATCTGGCGCCAGGTTGCGCGGGAAGTCATCGCGGAAGCATTGGTTTTCAGTGTGATTGTGGCCACAGACAACAAGCCAGTTCTATGTTCCCCTCCCCTCAGAAAGTCTTGACAGGTCCACGGTCTAAATGTATTGTCTCGACCCATAGTCGAGTGCTTGCTTCGCCGTTTAGCAAGCACTGCAGAGCTACCCTGGCCCCCCTTCCCTCTTCAGGCTGGCGGATTCTGCAGCGAATCGGAACGCCACAGGTGAAAATTGTCATGTCCACGCGTTGGGGCTCAAAGCTTCTCTCCTTTGCCACTCTTTTGTTTCTGATTAGTCCCTTGTCGAGAGTATGGTCCATCAGTTTCCAACCAGTCTCAACGGAAGAACTGAAGATGACCAGCGAACCGAAAGCTCCGGGCGCGCCCGCCATCATTCTGTTCCGGGAGGTCGATCGCGACGACCGGGGCCTCACCGCCCATGAAGATGTCTACTTCCGAATCAAGATTTTGACGGAGGAAGGGCGAAAGTACGCGGATATCGAGATCCCCTTTCTCAAGGAGCAGAGCAAAATCGTCAATATCCACGCGCGAACCATCAAGACGGACGGTACAATCGTCGACTTCAACGGCAAGGCGTTCGACAAGTCGATCGTGAAGGCCCGGGGGCTCAAGTACATGGCGAAGACCTTCACTATGCCTGACGTTCAAGTGGGAAGTGTTCTCGAGTATTACTACACCGAAGATCTCGCGGAATACCAGATCATCAACTCGCATTGGATTCTCAGCAATGAGCTTTTCACCAAAAAAGCGAAGTTCACTCTGAATCCATACACAAGCATCTACATGTCAATAAACCTCCGGTGGACCTGGAACATGTTGCCGCCTGGAACTACTCCACCGGCTCAGGCACAGAATAAAGTGGTCTCGCTGGAAGCGGCCGACATCCCGGCGTTTCAGACGGAGGACTATATGCCTCCCGAAAATGAACTGAAATCCCGCGTCGACTTTATCTACAGCGAAGACATATTCGAAAGCGATCCCAACAAATACTGGAAGAAGTTCGGAAAGAAGCACAATGACCAGTTGGAAAGCTTCATCGGTAAACGCAAATCCATGGAGCAGGCGGTAGCCAGCATCGGCTCACCCAGCGATGCCCCAGAAGTAAAGCTGCAGAAGATCTACGCCCGGGTACAACAAATTCGCAACACGAGTTACGAGCAGGAAAAGACCGAGCAGGAACAGAAAAGAGATAAAGAAAAAGAGCCCACCAACGTCGAGGCAATCTGGAAAAAGCAGTACGGCAATGGCGCCGAACTGACCTGGCTTTTCCTCGCTCTGGCGCGGGCAGCCGGATTTGAGGCCTCAGGAATGTGGGTAGCAGACCGTCGCAACTACTTTTTCTACACCAAGAGCATGGACGGTGGACGCCTGGATGCCAATGTCGTAGTCGTCAAGGTCAACGGGAAGGATGTCTTCTTCGATCCGGGTGCTGAATTCATACCCTTCGGCATGTTGCCTTGGGTGGAAACCTCCGTCCAGGGGTTGAAACTCGACAAAGACGGCGGAACCTGGGCCCTCACTTCCCTGCCGGAATCTACCGAGTCGGCCATCCAGCGCAAGGCCGAACTAAAGCTCAGTGATACGGGCGAGCTTGAAGGCAAACTGGTGGTCACTTACACGGGACTGGAGGCTTGCCAGCGCCGCGTAGACCAGCGCTTTTCAGACGAGGCTGAACACAAGAAATTCCTGGAAGACGAAGTCAAAGAAGCCATTCCGATAGGCAGCGAGGTCGAACTCACCAAACAGCCGGATTGGAAGAACTCCGCATCGCCATTAGTCGCTGAATACACTCTGAAGGTACCCGGTTGGATTTCGGCAGCGGGGCGCCGCGCTCTTCTGCCGGTTGGGCTATTCAGCGCACCGGAAAAGCACCTTTTCGATCACGCGAATCGTGTACACCCTATTTATTTTGAATTCCCATTTCAACGGTCGGACGATATCACCATTGATCTGCCTTTGGGGTGGCAAATTTCCAGCGTGCCCGAACCGCAGAAGCTCGATGCTAAAGCGATCACCTACAATCTCGAAGCCAAGAACGAAAAGGGAGCGTTGCACCTGAACCGGGTCCTGAACGTCGATGTTGTGCTGCTTCCGAAGGAAAACTACGACACGCTGCGAAAAATTTTCCAAGTCGTGAGGACTGTCGATGAAGAACAAGTCGCATTGTCGCCTGGCGCATCCAGCGGCGGTAATTGATATGAGAACCTTGCAATCGCTCGTGTTCGCTGCCGTCTGCGTGCTCGCCGTGGTTCGACCCGCCTTGGCTGGCGACGCGCCTCAGTGGATGCATGCCGTAGCGTCCGTCCCTCTGCCGGCGCACGACGAAAAGACCGATGCGGTGCTGCTGTACGAGGAGCGAAACGTTAACGTGCAGTCCGCGGAGAAGATGAAAACGCACGTCCGCCTTGCGTACAAAATCCTTCGCCCAAGTGGCCGCGATTACGGAATTGCCGCGGTTTCGTTTAACGCACACAGCAAGATCAATGGCCTGCGCGGTTGGTGCATCCCGGCACAGGGCAAAGACTATGAAGTGAAGGACAAGGAAGCCATTGAAGTCTCTCTTCCCAAAGTTGCGGGCAGCGAACTGATCTCCGACGTAAAGGACAAATTGCTGCGGATACCCGCTGCCGATCCCGGAAATATTGTCGGCTACGAGTACGAGGAAGAAGAGCAGCCCATGGTGTTGCAGACGGTCTGGACCTTCCAGCGTGAACTTCCCGGCCGTGAACTTCATTTCTCGCTGCAGCTCCCATCCGGATGGGAGTACAAAGCATCGTGGATCAACTATTCCGAGGTGAAGCCCACCCAGAGTGGTGCTAATTCGTGGCAATGGGTCGTCAGTGACATTACGGCAATTCGGAAAGAAGCCGAGATGCCCCCGATTGAGGGCGTTGCTGGCCAGATGGCTATTTCATTTTTTCCGCCCGGCGGGGCCTCCAACAACGGATTCAAGAGTTGGCCGGAGATGGGTAAGTGGTATCTGAACCTGACGAACGGCCGCCGCGATGCATCGCCGCAAATCAACCAGCAGGTCGCCAGTCTGACGGCATCTGGCAAGACTCAACTGGAGAAGATGAAGGCGATCGGATATTTCGTGCAGCACGATATTCGCTATGTGGCGATTGAACTGGGCGTCGGCGGCTGGCAGCCGCATAGTGCGTCCGAGGTTTTCACTCATCATTACGGAGACTGCAAGGACAAAGCAACCCTGATGAGTTCAATGCTGAGCCAGATTGGAGTCGAATCATTCTACGTGCTCATCAACGTCGAACGCGGCGCCATTTTTCCCGAGACCCCTGCCAGGATTGGTTTCAATCACGCGATTCTCGCGATGAAATTGCCGGCAGGCCTTTCTGACCCCTCGCTTGTCGCTACCGTTCCGCACCCTCGACTTGGCACGCTTCTGTATTTCGATCCCACGAACGAACTGACGCCCTTCGGAGAAATCGGTGGTTACCTGCAGGAGAATTACGGTTTGCTTGTTACATCCGAGGGTGGAGAGCTGGTCGAACTGCCGAAACAGGAGCCCGCCATGAACAGCATCGTGCGGACCGCGACGCTGACGCTTGATCCTAGCGGCACACTTAAAGGAGACGTTACTGAGACCCGCATGGGGGATCGAGCTTGGGTTGAGCGCGAACGCCTGCGGACCGTAACCAAAGATACAGACCGGGTCAAACCGATTGAGGATCTGTTGGCTGGTTCTTTGTCTCTTTTTCGGATTACCAAGGCCTCAATTACTAATCTCAATAAGACCGACCAGCCTTTTGGTTTCAACTACACCTTCGAAGCCCAGGGTTATGCGAAAAATGCCGGCGGCCTGATACTGGTCCGTCCGCGCGTTCTCGGAGTCAAAACCAGCGGCGTGTTGGAGACGAAGGAACCACGCAAATTTCCCGTTGAATTTGATGGTCCCTCTCGCGACACCGACACCTTCGACATCACAATTCCGGCGGGCTTAGTAGTCGACGATGTGCCTCCACCCCTGGATGCCGATTACGGCTTTGCCAGCTATCACTCGAAGACCGAAGTGAAAGGTAATGTCATTCACTACAGCCGTACATTCGAGGTGAAGGAGCTCAGCGTGCCGGTTGCTAAGTCCGACGAACTGAAAAAGTTCTACCGCCAGATTGGCGGCGATGAGCGGAACACTGTTGTCTTGAAGGCAGATACAAAGTAGGCTGGGGCTGGATCGAAACTAAGGGTCACTTGGCGTTTTGGGGCGTGGCGGGAAGCACGTTTTCTGGCGACGTCGTCGAAAGCGAAACCGCAGACGGCGATAGCGCCTGATTTGTCGCCGGTTTCGCGGCCGGTATCTCTTTGCTGTCGTATGTCTCCGGCGGATAGCCCTTGGCCTGGACAATGGCCCAGTGCCATTCCTCCCCGGGATCGAGTTCCAATTTTAGTGGTGCACTGAAGACGGTGTTGGACCATGGCAGCGCGGCGGCCCGCATCCGGTAGATTACGGCGACATCTGGCCTCTTCTCGGGACGAACTTGCTGGAACGCGTCGGCTCCTATCTCAGGTGCGAATGACGGCGTGACATCCGCGGAAGCGGAACTCACGCCTTCATGGTTCCAAGGCACCACGCCCGTTCTCGCCTTTTTGACCACCGTAAATGCGATTGCGAGCTCGCTCAAATGCCATTGTGTGCCGTTGAACACAGGCACGGTTAACGCATCCCCTTCCACCACAGCCTTTCCTTCGATCTTCGCCATTTCTGTGGGTGGCAGATCCATTTGGTCATACTGGCTGGAGAGCAGGGCCTTCACGTTCGCGGTGAATGCGAGGCTACAGGACACGTCGGGCGCAAACACTTGAAAACCCTGGCTATCGCGCGACATCAGGAACCGGAACCTTGAGGCGGCGTCATCGTGACTGTCGACTTGCTGCATGACTTGGGGCAGATTGTCGTCATCAATAACGGGCTTCGCCGGAGGAGCTTTCTTGCGAAAGCTGCGGGCAACATCTCCCAAGGGCATCTGGTCAGGATCGTCCTGCGCCGTCGCCCGACTCGCCCCGAGAGGCGCCAGGAGAACCATCAGAAGAAGCATCCGAATTCCGGAAGGCCGAAACATGACGTGAACGGACCAGTCCCTGAGGATCACGATCCCAGAAGAGAGTTCCTTCAGCAATTGTATGGAGCGTGGGATGAAACAGGGATGATACCGGCAAACGTTGGTAACAGTACCAATGGTGGAAGCATGGGGCGCGCGTAGGACGAAATGGAGGCGCAACGGGTACGCGCGCCCGAGCTCTTCGAAAACCGTCTACAAAAGGCCCTGTGACCGAAAACGGGTAACCGGGTCTACGACTGGCAATGCTTGCCGCCGGAAGATCCAACGGGCCACCGCAAAGCCTATTGCCGCATAGCACAGATGCATCATTCGCATAACATGCCTCCCCACTTCCGGCCGATTCGTTCACCTCAAGGGGAGGAACCTCAACAGCTCTATCGGCACAATACCAACGCACATGAAGAAGGAACAGGGCACGACGGTGCTAGAGCGTGGCACGGAAGTAATAGGAGTAATCCGGAACGGTAATGCCGTCGTGGAAACAGCGGCTCTTCAGAGGGCCGGCCTTAAGCCTTGGGTCTTAGGTCAGAGGTCTTGGGTCCGAGGTCTGAGGTCCGAGGTCAGGGTTCGAGAGTTAGGCCTAACACCTCACCTACAAGACCTAAGACCACAGCGTCAGTGCGCGGCAACAGGCTCCTCGGCAGCCCTCCCTGCCGGCGGCACCATGACCGTCGACAGACTGCCCTCCGCCGCCATCTTTTGAAACGCTGCCAGATCCCTCCGCTGCAGGTCCTCCCACTTTGCCAGCAATTCCCCGCTTTGCCGCTTCAGCCTCTCCAGTTGTCGCTGTTCGGCCTCGGTCGGCGCCGAATCGGCAGATCCCGCGTCCATAGCCAGGAACGCCAGCTTGGCGTCCAGTTGGGGCGGATAGGCCAGAGAGTCCTCGTTGGCACTGATATCCAGGTTCAGAATCCCATCCCGAACCGCGACCAGCTTCTTTTCGAGATCGTCAGCCGCCGCGACGATAGTCTTCGCGCTGGCATTTTCGGGCAGGCGCCGCTTCAACCCCGACAGCTGTCCGCGCACATCCTGAATCTGGTTGACCGCGTCGTACACGCGGCTCAGCTCATCACGCGTCTCCATCAGCAGATTGAACTGCGCTTCCAGGTCCGATTGGCTGACCTTCACCCGCGGATCAAGCTTCAAATCAAGGTCCGCCGTCTGGCTCTGGCCGCCCACAGTCAGCCGCACCTGGTAGTGTCCAGGGACAGCCACCGGGCCCCGCGCACCGGTTCCGTACTCCCAGAGATAATAGCCGGGCACGCGATGCGCTTCTTCATATCGAAGATCCCAGACGAAGCGGTTCAGCCCCGCGTCCGGCTTCAGCTGTTTCTCCGGCTTCTTGTCGTCGGGATCGAGAGGCTCCTCCAGCGGCTCATATTCCGTGCTGGAGTACTTTCGAATGACCTTGCCCGCCGCATCCAGAATCTCGATCTTCGCCTCCGCATCTTTCTTGGGGGCATCCTTAAGGAAGTAATAGATCACAGCCCCTGCGGGCGGATTCTGTCCCGTCCGCTTCGAAGGATGCCGCTCTCCTCCCGCGCCAGCCTGCATGCGGTAAGCAGTCGCCGGCTTGTACAAGAACGCATCCTTCGCCTGAGTCTCATCGCTGTACTGCCGTAGTGGGCTCAGATCATCAAGAATCCAGAACGCCCGCCCATGCGTCGCGACCACCAGATCGTTGTCTTTGATCACCAAGTCGTGAATCGGGGTCGTTGGCAGATTCAGCTTGAACGGCCGCCAGTTCGCCCCGTCGTTGAACGACACGAAAATCCCGGTCTCAGTTCCGGCGTAAAGCAGGCCCTTCTTCTTGGGATCTTCCCGCACTACCCTGACGAACGTTGTCTCCGGAATCCCATTCCCCAGCTTAGTCCAGGTTTTGCCGTAATCGCCGGTCTTGTAGATGTATGGCTTCAGATCATCGAACTGATGCCGATCAACAGCCACATACGCAGTCCCCGCATCAAGCGCCGACGCATCAATCTGGCTGATGCGGCTCCACTCCGGCACGTCCTTGGGGGTGACGTTCGTCCAGGTCTTGCCTTCGTCCTGCGTAAGCTGGATCAGGCCATCGTCTGTACCCACCCACAACAGGCCCTTCTTCAGCGGTGACTCTGCCAGCGCGAAGATGGTGTCGTAGTACTCAGTCCCTGAGTCATCGAGGGTGATATCGCCGCCCGACACCTTCTGCTTGCTCTTGTCATTCCGCGTCAGGTCGGGGCTGATCGCCTGCCAGTGCACCCCGCCGTCAGTCGTCTTAAAGAGCATTTCACCCGCGTGGTACAGCGTTTCCGGATCGTGCAGAGAAATCATGACCGGGGCGGTCCACTGGAATCGGTGTTCGAGATTGGCGGCACCGTGAGCGTCCGAGAGTTCGGGCTGCTCGGTGATCGACTTGACTTGCCCGATGTGCCGGTCGTAGCGCGTGATGTTTCCCTGGTAATCGGCGGCGTACACGACATTCGGATCAAGCGGGTAGGGCGCGATATACCCCGCCTCGCCGCCACCCACGTCATACCAATCGGTGCGGCTGATGGATCCCTCGTCGCTCCGGCTGGTAATGGCCACAGTTCCGGAATCCTGCTGAGGCCCATAAATCCGATAGGGAGTCGCCGTGTCGGTCGTGACGTGATAGAACTGCGCGGTCGGCTGATTGTCCTGCGGTGTCCAGTTCTTTCCGCCATCGAGTGTGACGGTGACTCCACCGTCGTTCGAAGCAATCATGCGCTTTGTGTTCGCCGGATCAATCCACAATCCATGATTGTCGCCGTGCGGAACGTGCACTTTGTTGAAGAGATGTCCGCCGTCAGTCGACTTGTAGGCGTCGACATCCATGATGTACAGAACGTTTTCGTCGCGCGGATCGGCAATCACGTGCATGTAGTACCACGGCCGCTGCCACAAGCTATGGCTGGGGTTTACCAACTGCCACGACTCGCCGCCATCGTCGGACCGATAGAGCCCGCCATCGGGATTATGGGCCTCGATCAGCGCATACACGCGATCGGAATTCGCTGCCACCGCCACTCCGATCTTTCCGTAAGGTCCTTTGGGAAGCCCGTGCTCTTCCAGATGTTTCCAGGTCGTGCCGCCGTCGTTGGACCGGTAGATGCCGCTGCCGGGCCCGCCGCTGGCCATGCTCCACGAGGTGCGCCGCGCCTGCCACAAGGCAGCAAAGAGAATGTTGGGATTATGGGGATCAAAAGCGATGTCGATTCCACCGGTATTCTCATCCTTGTAGAGGACTTTCTCCCAGGTCTTTCCTCCATCGATTGTGCGGAAAATACCGCGCTCCGGGTTCGGACCAAAGGGATGCCCCAGCGCCGCCACGAAGGCAATGTCGGGATTCGTGGGATTGATGATGACCCTGCCGATCGCCCGGGAGTCGCGCAATCCGACGTTCTTCCACGTCTTCCCGCCATCCAGGGTCTTGTAGACCCCGTCGCCGTGCGAGATGTTGCCGCGAATGCAAGCCTCCCCGGTCCCGACATAGACGACATTGTGATTCGAGTTCGCGACCGCGATGCTGCCAATCGCCGATGTTCCCTCTTTGTCGAATACAGACGACCAGGTCATCGCGGCATCCGTCGACTTCCAGACTCCTCCGCCGGTCGCGCCAAAGTAATACGTCGTCGGATCGCCCGGAATGCCCGCGGCAGTCAGCGACCGCCCACCGCGGAATGGGCCAACCAGCCGGTACTTCATCCCTTTGAAGGCTTTCTCTTCGGGCTTGGATTCATCCTTATCGCTATCGCCGGTTTTCGTGGAGGCACTCGCGCTCTCGGCAGGGGCGGCATTCTGCGCGGGCTGGGCCGCTTTGGCGGCCTTCGACTGCCGCTCCGGCTTGGTTTGAGCATGCGCAGCGAGGAGGCAAAACGTGGCGATGAAAAGAGCAAGGATCAAGCGTGCAGCGGACAACGCACTGCAGCGAAAGCTGTGTGAACCCATGATTAGGTAATCTCCGGGAAAGTTGTGAACAATGTCATCTATGGTAATCCGACGGCGGCTCGCTGCAAAGCTCGTATCCGCCGGTCACATCATGCGGCAGCATCGGCGGCCCGGTTATCAGCCGCTCCAGGTGGAGGATAGAAGTGGTTAGTAGAGCAGAAGTGGTGGGAAGCAAGGACAGTCAAGTTCGCATTTTCATTTCTTTGGTTGGAATCCTTGTTCCAGTTGACGGCGATATTCGGCTGCATCAAACGTGCCTTGTGAGGAGGCGATCAAGCCGTTAGGGTCCAGGCGCCACCTCTCAAGTCCACTAATACGAACCCGCTGGCCGGTACCTCCCGGGCCGGTATTCGTGCCGGTGAGAGTCCAGTGGTACTCCGCCTGGTCGTCCTGGAGCAGCAAATCATCCATCGCGACGCACATATCCGGGAACGCACTCATGAACGACTGAGCCACTTCGGTGATTGCATGCTGCCCGACGGCTGGGCGGTTATCGTTGACCGTGAGGGATCCGTCGGGCGAGTAGAACGCGGCCACACTGGTTGGATCCTGGCTGCACCAAGCGGCGGTATAGCGCATCGCGAAATTCCGCAGATTGAGCAAATCAGTTGGCATTGGCCTTATCCTAGCAGTCAGAATCGCGAATGCATGACCGCAGGAAGCCCTAAATTACGCCTATGGACGGATCCCCGCCGGCTCTATTCCTTTTCCAGTTGCTTCTTCGCCGCGTCAAGCTCTTTGCGCTTCGCCGCATCCACCTTCGGATATTTCAGATCGAGCGACTCCAGCGTATCCACGATAACCGTGGAGATCACCAGCCGCGTGAACCACTTGTTATCCGCTGGCACAACGTACCAGGGCGCATGCTCGGTCGAGGTGTTGCGGATCATGTCTTCGTAGGCTTCCTGATAATCATCCCAACACGCGCGCTCGCGCACGTCGCTCGCTGAGAACTTCCAGTTCTTCTCCGGCTGCTCCAGCCGCTCGAGAAATCGTTTCTTCTGTTCCTTCTTCGAGACATGGAGAAAGAACTTCCGGATAACCGTGCCGCTCCTCGCCATGTGCCGCTCGAAACAACGAATGTCCTCGAACCGCTCGTCCCAGGTCTTCTTGCCGACCAGGGAAGGCGGCGTCTTCTGGCTCTTGAGAATCTCCGGATGCACCCGCACTACCAGTACCTCTTCGTAGTAGGACCGGTTGAATATTCCGATGTGCCCGCGCTCGGGCAAGTCTCGGGTCGTCCTCCACAAAAAATCGTGCTGCAACTCGACCTCCGATGGCGCTTTGAACGAATACACCTGGCACCCCTGCGGATTCACTCCCGACATCACATGCTTGATGGCGCCATCTTTCCCCGCCGCATCCATGGCCTGAAAGATGAGAAGCAGCGCCCAGTTGTTCTGCGCGTAGAGTTTGTCCTGCAGTTCCGCCGTCCGGGCAATGCCCTCGACCAGCGCCTCGGTCGCATGGTCCTTGGATTTCCAGTGGCCTGTGTCGGCGGGATCAAAATCCTTCAGGCGAAAATGCTTCCCGCTCTCGACGCGGAAAGTCTTGGCGAGTTTGCCGGTCTTCATCGTATCCGCTCCTGTGCCGCTACCCCAGCCTCCCACGATAACAATTTCTTGGGAAATTGACACTGATCCTTCAGTTTGTGCGTTGATTCGCCGTTTTGCTCCGCGCCCTCAGCGGATGTCTCAGCGCCCGCTGCGGTTAAATGCTTTTCGCCGACCATCCAAGCACACCCACGCAGTTTCTTTATGTATTATCAAGGGCGGTCGTTCGCTTCTCTCGAAAGGAGTTCCGATGAAGGCTCTTCCCATTGTGGGTGTTCTGCTCATAGTTCTCGGTGTGCTGTCCTTCGTTGTGCCTGTTCCGCATCAAGAGAAGCATGGCATCAAGGTCGGCGATGCCAAGTTCAGCGTCCAGACTGAAAGTAGCGAAAAGCTCCCGCCTGCTGTGGGAATCATCCTTGTCGGCGGCGGCGTGGTTGCCTTGATTCTCGGATTGCGCAAGGCTTGATCGATCCCTGCCCACCGAGGCTTTCTTGTTCGAATCCGAGTTCCTGACATCAACCGAGCACAGCAAGGATGCGTACCGCAAGCTTATTGCCCGAGCGGTTCAGATCCTTTGCGAGTCATTTCCCAATCAGCCCTATTGCGGCAAGAGCCCGGCCGCACTCGCAGAAGCCGTGGCCTCCGATTTTCTTCCTCAGCGCGAAGGTTCCTGGGATCAGATCGCTGAGACTCTTCGAGCCGTCGTGGCCAACTCCGTAGCTGTCAGCGATCCGAACACCGCAGCCCACCTGCACTGCCCACCCTTGCTAGCTGCTCTCGCGGCCGAAGTCGTGATCAGCGCCCTCAATCAGTCGATGGATTCCTTTGATCAGGCTCCCATCGCCACGGTGGTTGAGCAGAAAATGATTCGCTGGTTATGCACCGAAGCCGGGCTGCCGACGGCCGCAGCCGGCACTTTCACCACCGGCGGTTCGCAGTCCAACTACATGGGCCTGTTGCTGGCGCGTGATGCCTTTCTGCTGAAGCACTGGAACTGGTCGGCGCAGAAGACTGGCCTTCCACCCGAAGCCCGCCGAATGCGCATTCTCTGCTCTGAAGCGGCACATTTCACAGTGGAGAAATCCGCCTCCCAGCTGGGACTTGGGACCGATGCCGTCATCCGGATCGATGTCGACGATCAGTTCCGTATGAAGTCCAGTTCTCTGCGGAGCAGTCTAGAGGCGCTCAAGACTCAGGGACTGCTGCCCATGGCCATTGTTGCCACGGCAGGAACCACCGACTTTGGGTCGATCGATCCCTTACCTGAGGTCGCCGCCGTTGCCAGTGAAGCGAATGCCTGGCTGCATGTCGACGCTGCTTACGGCGGCGCCTTGCTCTTCTCGGCCCAGCATCGCAGTCGGCTCGCAGGAATCGAAACCGCCCATTCGGTCGCTATCGACTTCCACAAGCTCTTCTGGCAGCCAATTCCTTGCAGCGCATTTCTGGTCCGCGACGCACACCACTTTGACACCATCCGGCTCTACGCCGACTATCTCAACCCTGAACTCCACGAGGAAGAGGGAATTCCGAATCTGGTCACCACTTCCCTGCTCACCAGCCGCCGCTTCGATGCGTTGAAGTTGTGGATCTCGTTTCAGTCACTGGGCCGAGAGAAACTCGCCGCCATGATCGACCGCACGATGGCGTTGGCCAACCACGCTGCCATCGTTGTACGTGCCTTCCGCGACCTAGAACTTGTTTGCGAGCCGCAACTCAGCACAGTCGTGTTTCGCTACATTTCATCCGGACGTGAATTGGACGCTGATCGAATCAACAGGGAAATTCCACTGAAGCTTTTCGATCGCGGAGTGGCCGTAATCGGTCGTACCCGCGTGCGGTGCCTGCACTGTTTGAAACTAACCTGCATGAATCCGGCAACGACAGAAGCAGAGATGGAGAGGCTGATCGAACTCATCCGCAGCCAGGGACGGGAGTGCGCAGGCCAAACAGTCGACCCCTAACTCACGCAAACCAAAGTAGTTGCAGCCTCAAACAGACTGTACGTACAAATCTGTACGATCAATGTTCCTTCAGGAACACTTTTTCCACAGGTCAAAAAGACAGGCCTAGGCTGTGATTGCAGTCACAACGGGCAGCTTGGCTTGCTGCCAGGCATCAAATCCGCCCGCGACGTTAAGTACGTGACGAAAGCCGGCGCGCTCCAGCAGGCTGCTGGCGATTATGCTGCGATATCCGCTCTTGCAGTGCACGGCCAGAGGAGCGTCCCGATCGATCTCTGGTGGCGCCACCTTGAAGTTGTCGAGCGGCCACCAGGTCGCGCGTTCAATATGCCCAGCATCCCATTCCGGCTGGCGGCGCACATCGAGTACATGCATTCCGCCTGCCTGCATTCGTGAATTCAGTTCTTCTGCTGTGATTTGATACGTCTGAGCCATGGGCAGACCGGCCTGTTTCCACGCGGCAAAGCCGCCAGCAAGATAGCCATCGAGCGCTTCCACGCCCACACGAGCCAGTCGCACGCGAGCCTCTTCCAATTGCTGATCAGTGTCTGCGATCAACACCGGATGCGCGGTCAATCCCAGCACGGTGCCTGCCCACGAGGCAAATTGGCCTGACAGCGCAATGTTGATCGAACCAGGCACGTGCCCCGCGGCGAAATCATCTCCGGAACGCACATCGAGCGCGAGTTCACCATCCCGCAACATGCGTTCTAATTCAGGTGATGTGATCCCGCGCACCGCGGGAAGTTCTGACAACGCCGCTGCACCGGTGCGGTTGATCTCAGCATCTTTGAGGAAATAATCAGGCCGCGCCGGAAGATTGCTCGTCAGCTGCGCGATGAACTCTTCCCTGCTCTTGATCTGCAGCGCATAGTTGGTCAGCCGTTCGGTGCCGATCGTCGACGAGCGCTCCGCCCGCATGTTCTTGCCACAGAGAGAGCCCGCCCCATGCGCCGGGTAGACCACAACATTGTCGGGCAAGGTGAGAACCTTAGTATGCAGGCTGTCATAGAGCAAGCCCGCAAGCTGCTCCGGGGTGTGCCTCGGCGAGAGATCAGGCCGCCCTACATCGCCAATGAACAGAGTGTCTCCCGTAAGAACAGCCCACGGCGAAATCGACTTCTCTTTATCAGTAACCACCAGGCAGATGCTCTCCGATGTGTGTCCCGGTGTTTCAAGGACACGAATCGACGCCTTGCCGAATTTCAATTCGAAGCCATCTCCGACGGGTACGTGTTCAAATTTGGCTCCGGCGTGTGCTCCCATGTAGATCTTCGCTTCAGTGCGTGCCGCAAGCTCCTTGTGCCCCGAGACGAAATCGGCGTGGAGATGAGTTTCGAAGATATGGCGGATCACGAAGCCGTGTTCGGTGGCCGCTTTCAGGTACAAGTCCACATCACGTTGTGGATCCACCACCACCGCGTCGCCATCAGACGCCAACAGGTAGGAAGCATGGGCGAGACATCCTAGATAGAACTGTTCGAAGTACATAGGCGACACCCGAGCGCGCCTAAGATGCTAGACCAAATTGCGACCCAATGCTATTGGGAAGGTAAGCCCAGGAAAATCAGGAGGGTAAAGGAGTGATGAATTCCAGACCAAAGCAGAACCCATTCTTCGAGCGCACAATGGCGGGCATTCGCGAGTGTGTGGGAGTATCGAATTCGATTTCCAGAAGGTCGCCCGGATTGAGCAGGATGCCCGCGTACAGCGTCATGCCGCCCTCGCTCATCTCGGTGCCACGGCCCTCGACGACAGTGGTCGAAAAGCCTTTCGACGTGACGACGCGAACGGGCAGGTCGACGGGCAGGCGATCCCAACGGCGGGTTTTAGTGGAATCCGTCATCGTTGCCCATCATTATCTTTGCACCCGGTGGATGGCAAATTACCAAAGTGAAAGGTCCCGTCTGCCTGTGCGTGACTCGAAGACTTGGCGAAGCCAGTGATGCCAGAGGAGGATTGGGGTTGCAGGGGTATCGCAGAGAGGACAGCAGATTCCTCCTTGGCGCTTGGCGCCGCGTCGGAATGACCAGGGTTGGGGGTGGGGGTAGTGGATCGGACGGTCCTGTACAATTTGACTGTGAGTGCTCGCGCAAGAGCCTGCCTGGCCGCCCTACTGTTGATCACGGGCATTTCGGCCAAGGCAGAACCCGTCTCTCAGCTTCAGCCTACCGGATACGTCAACGACTTTGCCGCTGTTCTCGACCCCGCGACCAAAGCCCAGATCGAGGATCTCTGCCGGCAGGTGGATGAAAAAGCGAACTCGCAAATCGCCCTCGTAACGGTCAATACTCTGGACGGCCAGGACATCGAGAGCTACGCCGTTGACCTGTTCAAGAAGTGGGGTATCGGCGCGAAGAAAACTGACCACGGCGTTCTAATTCTCTACGCGATCCAGGATCATAAGGCCCGGATTGAGGTGGGCTACGGATTAGAGCCCATCCTTCCCGATGGCAAAACGGGAAGTTTTCAGCGCGAAGCCATCCCGCTGATGCGCAGCGGAGATTACAACCAGGCGTTGTTGCTGGTCACTACCCGAGTGGCGGATGTCATCGCTTCGGACGCGGGCGTTCAACTTACGCACCCCCAGCCCCGCGCACCGGTGCGCCGCATGGAGCGACCCGAACGAGGAATTTCGCTTGGCGGAATTGTAGTACTGGTCATTATCTTCATCATCGTCCTCGTCACTCCCCTCCGCAGCATCCTGTTTTGGCTTCTGTTCTCGAACATCTTTGGCGGACGCGGCGGATTCGGCGGTGGTGGTTGGGGTGACGGCGGAGGAGGCGGCGGGTTCGGCGGCGGGGGCGGCTTTGGCGGATTTGGTGGAGGCAGCTCCGGGGGTGGGGGAGCTAGCAGCAGTTGGTAGTGCGAGGATGCCATGATTCCTACGGAGATCATTGACGAATTCGTAAGACGCGCCCGCGAGGCCTGCGGGACGAACCTCGAGAGCGTGATACTTTTTGGATCGGCGGTAGCCGGCGATTTTCATCCCGGCCTCTCGAACTTGAACTTGCTTTGCATTTTGCGCGTTAGCTCTTTCCAGGCGCTCAAGGCCCTGGCACCGGCGGCGAAGTGGTGGGAGAAGCAGAAGCAGCCGCCGCCCCTCTGCATGACGCGCCAGGAAATCGATCGGTCGACCGACGTCTTCACGATCGAACTGCTCGACATGCAGCAGCATCATCGTGTTGTCTACGGAGAGGATGTGCTCAGCGGTCTACACATTCCAATGGACCTGCATCGCGTGCAGGTGGAATACGAACTGCGCGAGAAAGTGATTCTGTTGCGGCAGCATTTGCTGCTGGCTGCTGATAACGAGTCGCGGCTATGGGACATTCTGTTACGCTCGGCTCCCTCGTTCAGTACGCTGTTTCGGCACGCGCGAATCGCACTCGGGGACGCGTCCCCACCGACCAGGCGAGAGGCTGCGAAGGCCTTCGAGGCCTCGGCTGTGCTACAAGTATTGGACGTACGCGAAAAGAAGACTGATCGTAAGAAAGTCGACATCCGAGACCTGGTAGCGCGGTATCTTGACGACGTCGAACAGGTCACTACACTCGTCGATCGAACGCTTGATCGGAACGCATCAGGACGCAATAAATAAGACTCGAAGGAGGCTTTATGGGTAAAGCATTGATCGCGCTGATCGCTGTCGTGGTCATTCTGGGGCTGATTGTACTGGCATTCTTCGGGATGTACGTGAGCACCAAGAACACGCTCGTCCAAAAAAATGAAGCGGTGAAATCGGCGTGGTCCCAGGTGGACGTTGTGCTCCAGCGGCGTGCCGACCTGATCCCCAATCTCGTCGAGACCGTGAAGGGATACGCCAAGCAGGAGCAAACCGTCTTCGACGATATCGCCAAGGCGCGATCGCAGCTGCTTTCTGCAGGAACCCCTCAGGAAAAAATAAAGGCGAACCAGCAATTGGATGGGGCGATGGTGAAGTTCCTCGCGTTAACGGAGAACTATCCGCAGCTGAAATCGAATGAGAACTTCCTGCGACTGCAGGATGAGCTTGCGGGTACCGAGAATCGAATCTCAGTTGAGCGCAAACGCTACAACGATACACTGCAGGACTACAACACCTTCGTCCAGCAGTTCCCGAACAGCATGTTCGCGGGCTGGGCCGGGTTCAAGCCGAATGACGCCTATTTCCAGGCTTCCGAAGGATCACGCGCGGTGCCTAACGTGAATTTCTCCAGTCCCAGCACATCGTCACCACAAACCGGTCCCCAACCGGCGCCGACCCGGTAGCAGGATTCGTTGGAAGGAAAGGCGGTCGAACGTCAGGCCGCCTTTCGATTCTGCATCTCGAGCGTTGGCTGATGCCTAGGCCGATACCACTTGAAGTACAGCACCGCTCCGATCCCACCAGCGACTCCAAGGCAGAGAAGAACATAAAGAAAAGGTTTGTAATAACGGCCGAGCCAGCCCGTAATCGCGGTTCCGTAGAGCTTGCCGAGGAAAGCAAGCGAAAAGAAACGTATAGATCGACCAATCGTAAGAGCGGCAAGAAACTTGTTTCGCGAGTATTGCATCACGCCGGCTGCCATCAGCACCGGGACGAGAGGAAAGGGCGGCGGAAGAATTGATCCGATCAGCACGCTCGAAAAGCCTTCCTTTTCGAACTTTTTGTAGACTTTTTGGGATCGCTTTTTGCCGATCTTCTTTTCCAGACCAGCCTTGCCTCCCTTTTGCGCGAGACGATAAGTGACATAACCGCCGAGCACAGATCCAATCGTTGCCATCGCGCCATAATACGGCCACCACTCGCGATGATGCGCGGTCAGAAGGACGACAAAGACGTCCATGCCTCCGGGAGTGGGAATCACGGAACTATCGATGAGGCCCAGGACAATCAAGCCGGGACCACCGAACCGCAGCAACCACTTCCCGATTTCGCTCGTTATAAGGATTGCACCGAAGCTGCGCCAGCTCGCGATTCCCATCCTGCTTTAGAGGCGAGAATCGGTTCTTGCGATGCTGGCGAAATGCATCGTCACGATGGCTTCATGCTACTTCTTCGAGTTCGGCGGCGATCTCTACCTCGACCTGCTGTGCGCCGAGATATGGATGAACCGCTTTCAAGATCGCCCTGCCGGGATGTTCCTGAGCGCGAACCCAGACCGCGCCGGTTCCGCCCAGCAGAGAAAAGGGGTTGTCACCGATGAGTTGCGCCGGGCCTTGAAGATCAAATTTGATGGATTCATTCGCAAACGGGCGTACGCAACCGAATTCGTCGGTGACACGCAGGACCACGCGAGTTGAATCGGCTCCATCCGCGAGCAATCGAGTGTCATCGGGAAGAAGCTGGAATTTCGTGTCGACACCGCTTCCCGACATTTGCTTCGTGATCACCAGTTTTCCCTGGATGTAACCCTCGATCTTCAAGTCTCCCCATTTATGAAACAACTCTCCCATCTCGAGGACAAACGGGGCATAGCGCAGGTGCGCGAACTGCTTTCGATCGGGATCGACATCGGCAACCAATTGGTTGTCGATGTAGAACTTCAGGTGATCGCAATTCGAACACACGACTGCTTTGGAGAATCCGACCGAGGCATCGCCGCGCGCCCAGTGGAATGCAGGCTGCAGAACGATCTCTTCCGAGGGATCGCACTGCGATTTGTAGAAACCTGCGGCTGGCTTGGGTTCGCGGAAGATGTCGGTGACGCCGTGGTAGCAGATGCGATCGCCGGAACCAAAATTCCCATGGGTGTTGTAGTCGAAGGCGCACCAGCCGATTCCGCCGGCATATTGCGGGTTGGACGCAAGCTGGTCGTGGATGCGGGCATGGCGGATGGTGTGTTCGGTGAGGCGCTCGACCTGATCGACAGTCTTGGTGGGAAAGGTGTGTCCAACGAATTCCGTGTTCAGATAGCGCGGGTGATTCGGCGGCTTCAGCGGGAAGCCGAAGTCGTTCATAGTGAAAACATCTTCTATAAATTCGGATTCCTGAAAATAACGTATGCCGCCTGTTTGCCGGGTGGGATCGAGTTGATGCGCCAATACGTTCGTTCGGGTATAGAAATCGTGATTGTCGCGCGATTCGTTGATGCGTACTCCCCACAAAATAATGGAAGGACGGTTCCAGTCACGGCGAATCATGCGGCTTACATTGTCGACCGAGATGTCCTGCCAGTCTTTGTCGCCGATGTGTTGCCAACCTGGGATTTCTTCCAGAACCAGCAAGCCGAGCTCGTCGCATGCATCGAGAAAGTGGCGTGACTGCGGATAATGCGAGGTGCGAACGATGTTGCACTTGAGCTTGTTGCGCAGGACATCGGCGTCCCGGCGCTGCGCGCGGCCGGGCATTGCCTGACCAACCCATGGGAAGGTTTGATGGCGATCGAGTCCGCGCAGCTTGATGACTTTGCCATTCAACTCGAAGCCGTGATCGGTGAACTGTGCTTCGCGGAAGCCAAAGCGTCGCGAGTCTTCGTCGATGACCTGGTTGTTTCTCAGCAGACGAGCGTGAACGGTGTAGAGGTTTCTTTGCTCCAGGCCCCACAGCTTGATGTCGCCCAACTTTTCGAAATGGATTGTGGACTTTACAGGCTCTGAACCCGCGGTGGCTGTAGGCGGAATCGTTTGCTTGTTCTTCGCAATCACGCGATCGCCGTCGCGAAGTTCCACCTCTAGTTGCAACGATTCGCGCCCAGAGTTTAAATGCTGAATGAAACAATCCACATCCACGCTTGGAGTGGGGGTGAGAACATCTTTCGGATGGGCAAAGATGTTCTCGATGAAGGTCGCCGGTACTACGCGTAACGACACTTCCCGATAAATGCCGCCGAAGGTGAGGTAGTCGATTTCATATCCAAAGGGCGGAATATCGGGACGCTCAGTGGAATCAACATCGACGGCGAGGACGTTCTCTCCGTCGAAATCGAGGTGAGGGGTCAGATCGAAAGAAAACGGCGTGTATCCGCCCTTATATTCGCCGAGGCGTGTGCCGTTGATCCAAACGGTGGAAGCTGTCATCACACCTTCAAAGTCGACGAACACGTGCTTGCCCTTGGCCGCGGGAGGAAGTTTGAAGCGACGGCGGTAAAGGGAGATGAACTCATACGACTTCTCATCAAAGCCGTGCCATGGAAGTGGAACATTGGTGTGCGGGATGACGACCTGGTCAAACTTGGAGTCATCGAAATTCTTGTCGTGGCCGCCTTCCACCTGAGTGCGGCTATACCGCCATTTGCGGTTGATGGGCAGGATGAGGCGTCCGGCGGCGTTTGCATCAGACTGCGCGGCACCTTCGGAAATAGCGTAGGGTGTAAGAGCTGCGCCGGCGATGAATGTGCCGGTTTGCTGCAGGAACGTGCGTCGATCCATCTGTATTCATGCCCCCAATTTTCGATTGCACACAATTACTACGAAACTTCCTGAAAGACTCACAGCGTCCAAGCGAGCACCTGGCGCAAATCCGCGACTGACGCGGATTCTGTGCCACGCGGCGTGGAAGGACCTATGGCCAGCGCCTGGTTGTGACCTTCGAACCAAATCAAGAAAGAAGATTTCTCCGCTCCGGGAAGGCGTTGTTGATTCAACCAATTGTAGTAGGCGGCGAAATCGCCATCCACGAGCGAACCAATTAAGTCGGGCTCGGGTGGGACCCTGGCGTCGGCGGAAAGCATCTCGTTCATCGGTCGCTGGCGCTGGCGTGGAGCGAATCGCACCAGAAGCGTGAGAGGCTGGGCTCGGCGCAACGCTTCCCTTGCAGCCCACTGCGCAAAAACCGTACTGAAGATCTGAGTGCCAGATCCTTCGGTCAGCACGCTTACTTCGAATCGTTCCAGTATTTCATCGTGCAGAGGGCCGGGGCCGCGATCCATACCCAGATCCGACGGACGCATCTGTGCCAGAATTG
The DNA here is from genome assembly GCA_963836945.1 of uncultured Acidobacteriota bacterium. Classification (GTDB taxonomy): domain Bacteria; phylum Acidobacteriota; class Terriglobia; order Terriglobales; family Acidobacteriaceae; genus Sulfotelmatobacter. The sequence continues at coordinate 379,241 of CAWILL010000003.1, read as the reverse complement.
TGCGCAATGCTTCTGGGCCCATGCCGGGACGGTCAATTTGTTCCTGCATTTTTCGCAGAAGCGCGGTTCGGGCCGACTCCAGCGCTTTGTAAGAGACGCATGTCAGTGCTGAGTCGCATTCGGCTGATTCACCGCCGTCGATATACCAGTGTCCGTACGGCGCGGGATGAGCCTTGGCCCTCGCGGCAACAGTATCCAGTAGGTAGCGAAGGCCGTTCTCGGGATTGATATGCGCATAATACGCGCCATGAGCGCGCAGTTTGCGGAACAAGGGATCACTGTAGGACGCGACACCCTGGCCGATGACGCTGATCCCCAATCGAGGGACGGGAAGCGCTTCGGGCGGAACGGCGGCGCGCAAACGATCGGCGTACTCGTTTGAGACCTGGCGGAATGTATCGAGCTGATGCGTGCTCCACAGGTGCGCCGACAACCGCTCCACAAACTGAGCAGGCGATTTCACCCAGTCGAAATCTTCCAGTTGCGACGAGAGCCGGATTTGCGCGAAGCCCTGAAACCACTCCTTCAACCGGCCGGCCGAGAGTGAGGCGAGATATTCCAGTTCCCTCTCGTGCGCTTTGCGCTCAGCAGGAAATTTGAAATCGTAGTTGATGAGTTCGCGCAGCAGTCCGGGCACAAAGCTCAGGGGCAATTGCCGCAGCGTCGGCAGGTACTTGAGGACGATCTTGCGTGCTTCCGGCGGATAGCCATCGAACTTCTCGGGTTTGAGATCGCTCGCCAGCATGGAGGCTATAGGACTTCGTGGATCGGTTTTCCCTGCGCAAGCGAGGGATTAAAGCCCAGCATCGCGCCCAGGGTAGGCACTAGATCCATGGAATCGACGGCTCGGTCAAAGACCACGCCCTGATGAACTCCGGGACCTGCGGCGAGCATCCACGTTGTGCGAGATAAAGTGTCGCCAGTGCGATGGTGCTGGAATCCATTGCCTCCGGCGTCGTCATCAGAGTCGCGGCCGAAATCAGGCAATATAAATAAGGTGGTGTTGCCGGCGTATTCCGGCTCGGTCTGGATCGCCTTCCACAACTCGGCACACAGGCGATCGGAGCGTCGGATTCCATCGATATAGAGCGAATACGCGCCGGCATGGGCGACGTCAATGTCGTGCAGCGTGATCCATAGAAGTGTTGGGGAGACCTGGCGCATCAACCGGCGCGCGATATAAACGGAGAGTTCATCGGGGCTCGAGAGTGTCTGCGCGTGAGTCTTGAAGTCGTCGACCGACAGCTTCAGGATCGTCTCGAGTTGCTGCAGTTCGAACTCGTTCCCCACCAGTTCCGGCGTGAAATAAGGGGTCTCGTAGTTGTCGCGCAACAGATGCTGATAGTCGCGGCTGCCTTCGGAAGTAGCAGCGGACAGAAGGCGCTTAGGCAGAATTACCCGTGCGCCTAACCCCGGGCCGTAGGAGCGATGACTACTCTCTCCGATCCGGTTGAACCCGTTGCTGGGGGCGACAACCCACGCGTCTGAAGACGGCCGCTTCAAATCTTTGCGGAAATATTCAAACACCGTGGGAGACTCGGGAGAAACCGCGGCGAAGTTGTTGAAGGTTTCATAAACGCCGGTCGCCAAGCTGGCAGTCGCTACATAATGGCCCAGAATTCCTCGATTGACGACTTGCGTGAAGAAACTGGCTTGCGGGATCAATTCGCTCATCAGGTGCGGGATATTCTCTTGCCCCTCGAGCATGAAGGTTTCCTGATCGCGAGCTCCGCCGCCGAAGGTGACGACCACTACTTTTCGCTTGGGAGCCGACGCGGCAGCCCTTGTCCACGCCGGGCGAAAAAGAGCGCTCCCCAGAGCCACGCCCGCGGCATCGCGCAGGAAATCGCGTCGGGTGCGAGCGACGTACTGGCTGACCTCGCGAGGGCTGGAGAGATTTCGCTTTTCCATTCGATCCGGCCTACTGCTTCGCTGACGTTCGGTTCTCCTCCGAGTACACGAATTGGCGAATTTCCGCCCTCTGTTTATCAAGATCTGCCAGATGCTGGGTGCGCTGCTCCTGGTACAGCGCAAACTGAGCCTGTGCCTTGTCTTTTTGACCGCTGTGAACGTAGGCCTGGCCCAGGCGGTAATGCGCGTCGGGAATCTTGGAGTCGTTGTCCAACGCCATCAGATACTCTGGAATTGCCTCGCCGTAATGAGTTTGATCCGACAGGAGATTGCCCAACTGGAAATGCGCTTCAGAAAGCTTTGGATCGAGTGCACTGGCTTTTCTCAGTAAAGCCTCGATCTGCGTGAAATCGACGGCGGGATCTTGTGCTCGTTTGCCCTTCCAGAGGCTGATCGCGTAGTAGTATTGCGCGCGGGCATCATTGGGCTGCAACTCTGAAAATCGCCGGAACCTCTGGATCACCTCGTCGGCTTGGCTGGGCGAACTGTCATAGGCTTTCGACAAGAATAGATAGCAGCGGGGGTCCGACGGATTGAGGTCGGCTGCGCGCAGCAGAGACTTGACGGCGTCGTCATAGATGCCGCGCGAGTAGTACGCGATTCCCAGACCGATCGCCAGCCGAGCAGAGGCCGGGTGGCGCTCGGCGGCACTGCGGAAGACTTCAATCGCGGGCTCGAAGGTACGGTGCAGAAGGAGTTCGCTGGCCCAGTCGAAAAGATTCGATTCACTCGGTTCCTGGTGGGCTGCAGTCTCAAATTCATTGGCCGCGACCACGAAGTTGCCTTCTTTTTCCTCGATCTGGCCAAGAAGATTGTGCAGCTCCGCAGTGTCCTTGGTCTTTAAAAGAGCGCTGACGACCTGGCGGGCGGGATCATAATGATCCGTCAGCAGGTACGCCAACGCTAAGTCGTAACCATTGTCGTAGGACGAGGGATTGATCTGCTGCGCTTGCTTGAGAAACGGGATCGCGTCCGGAAGTTTAGCAAGCTTGACGTAGATTTCGCCCAGATTGTGGTTCGCGTCATAGTTCTTAGGCTCTAGGACCACAGCCTTCTTGAGCTGCTGTCGAGCGCCTTCCACATTTCCTACACGAATCAGGTTGGCGGCAAGGTTGGTACGAGCCGCCGCCGACGCGGGTTTCAGTCGAACGGCGGCCTCGAGATGCTGCTTCGCCAGTTCATCTTGCAATTGCCCGGCGTAGACCATGCCCAGCAGTTCCTGGGCTTCGAAACTGTCGGGAACCTCGTGCAGCAGTTTCTCCAATTGCGCTGCAGCCTCTGGAAGGTGCCCCGTGTCGTATTGCGCGACGGCAGACTGGAATTGGCGGTTCAGCTCCTCGTAACGACCGGAGGCGGCGGTGCCATTCTGAGCGACTGAGTGGGTTGCGACCAAGGTACACCCTAGGAAAGCAGTTAATACGGCGCAGCAGAGCCGACATTGCGAGATCACGGCGTCCTTATGGTAGCACCACGCCTAAAACGCATAGCAACCAAGCCGAAGCCAAAGCAGTCGAAGGCGCTCCACCCGGAGCGCCTTCGATCTCCAACAAAACCGTGCTCAGAAATACAGCTTCAACGCAAACTGAATCTCTCGCGAATCGTAGGGCGCGTCACGAGTCGATCCAATTTCCCCGAAGGTCGAATTGTTAAAGTTAGTCGATCCCGAGACAGCCACCACACCATTGCCACCGAATCCCGGATAGTTAAAGTTCGGGTGGTTGAAGATGTTAAAGAACTCGGAGCGGAACTCCAGGCGCGTGCGTTCCGTCAGCTGGAAATTCTTGAATAGTGAAAAATCCAGCCGATGGTAGCCAGGACCCTCAATCTGCGTGGGAGTTCCACCTCCTAGCGCGAGCACACCCGGTAACGGAACGCAATTAGCAGGAGTCGTTGTCGATCCAACTTCGCACGGCTGCGCGAACGCTGCGGCATTCAACATCCGCACATTCCCATCAGAAGTCTTCTGGAACGACGTGCGTGGGTGACTTCCCGCCAGAATGAACGACAGGCACTGAGTACCCGCAGCTGTGGTGGACGGACAACCCAACTGGAAGGGCTGACCGCCTTGCAAGGTTGACGCCCATACCACAGCCCAGCCACCGACAAAGGCATTGGCCACTCCGTGGGCATCTCCCATAAACTTTTGTCCCTTGCCGAACGGTAACTCGTAGCTACCGCTGAAGTGCACCACATTGCGGATATCGAAGTTGGCCAAGCCATAGTCGCCATGGATCCCCATTCCCGGGATGTAAGGAGCACGATAGCCACCAGCACTGGCGAAACCGTTCAGCAAGTCAGAAGAGTCTGATCGGACCTTCGAATATGTGTACGCGAACAGGAAGTCCAGTCCTTTGGCAAATTTCTTGTTCACGCTGGTTTGCAGGCCATGATAGTAACTACTCCCTGCGGTCATCGCGTAGCTTGCGCCTTGGGCGAAGTCCGGGAACGGCAGCCCTCCCTGTGACGCAGGAAGGCCTCCAGTTCCGTTAGCTCCATTCGTGAGAGTCGTATTTGGGGGCAACAGGGCCGTCGGCAGATTGGAATTCGGGAACACTTCCAAATGACGTCCAAAGGTGCCCACGTAGCCGGTCTGCACCGAAAGCGAGGGTGTCAATTGATATTGCAGCGTGAAGTTTGCGCCTATGGAATACGGCGTTTGATAATCGAACTGAATTCCTCTGAGCTGCAAGCCCGAAGCATTTACCGCCAACGGATCTAGCGGAACGCAGGCGAAGCCCGTCTCCAAGAACATTCCTCCGGTCGGAGTCGCGTCGGCGCAACCCTGGAACTGATCGATCGGAGTGGCATCGTTCTTCTGCTGGAACTGGAAGGAGAATTGGAACGGGTAGTTTTCGCCCAGATTTGGCGAATAGCCCCGGTTCTCAAATCCGTTGTAGAACATGCCCGCGCCACCCCGCACGACAAACTTGGGCGTGGCTTGATAGGCGAATCCAAACCTGGGAGCCCAGTTGCTGGTCTGCGATCGACCTAGCCCCTTGCCGTATTGCTTGGTAATCGCCAAACCGATACCGTCTGCCGTCAGCAGCGACTGAAAACTGCTTGAGAGTTGCGTCGCCAAAGGACCTGGCGGAATGATGTACAGTGGGCCGCCGCCCGGCGGGCCCCCGGGGACGAAATTGGCTTGCTTCGCGAAGTGATCGTACACAAGACCGAAATAGTCCCACCGCACACCAAGATTGATCGTCAACTTCTGCGAGAGCTTCCAATCGTCCTGCAAGTAAGAACCGTAGTAGTTCTTTCCGTTATCGCTTAGCGATATGTTGGAGGCGTATACGTTGTTCGGACCTCCCACGTAGTCGACTCCGCCAACAGAGGGAGCCACATTCGCACAGGGAGCCGTACCCGGTGCACACGGCGTCAGGAGGAATTGCGCTCGGCCGGTGTTGCCTCCGCCCACGTTTGGAATATCCGTATATGTCCCGTCAAAGTTGAACTGTCCGCGAGACCACGGTGGCTGCAGGGTAGAGAACTTTACGTGCTGCCACTCCACTCCGAGTTTGAAGGTGTGTTTGCCGTAGATTTTGGTGAAATCGTCGTTGAGTTGGATCGTTGAACTGACTTCGTCCGACGGCAGAAACGCGTTTCCCCCGAGAGTCTGCAAGCCATTGATGCCGAACGCGGGAAGCCCGCCGTTCTCGTGCTCCTGCGGAATACCCTTAATTCCGTACGTCTGCGGGAGATTGCTGAGGTTGTTCGCCTCCGGGATATTGCGCGTGGTGTGCAGATAATTCAGCCCCACGCGGGCATTGTTTACCGTTGTCGGCGAAATTACATGATTCCAAACTAACGCGCTCTGTTGTGCTATCGCTGTCTGGTTGCCCTGATAGAACCCACCTCCGTCGGCAACGCCTCCAAAAATCGAAGGAATAAACTGTGGATCATCGCTTAAGCTGAAGCGGAAAAATACTTGATCTTTTTGAGTGAAGTTAATGTCCAAACGCGTATCGAACGACTGCCGATTTTCGCGAAGGACAGGCGAATTTGTGTAATTGGAGTTCAGGCTGCCGCTGGTTGGATTCGGATAAAGGTTCAGCAACGCAATGGCGTTGGCATCCAATCTTCCCGCTGGCAGCATATTAAGATCTGGACATGCAGCGAGCGTGAAGGTGAATCCAGCTGGTTCGTTTGCGCATGCCGTACTGAACGGGTCACGCACGAAGCCCGTGCCTGACGTCCGCGTGGTCGCAGGATCCAAGACAGTGCCGATCGGCATCGTTCGTCCAAGAATGTCCGCGTGTGTTCCCGACTGCCCGGTGATCAGGTCTTGCAGATTGGTATACCCGCTATTCCGCTCCGCGGCGGTAGGTACGGCGCCGGTCTGCACTGTTCCCTGTCGCCGACGCAAGGCCTCATAATCCCCAAAAAAGAACACCTTGTTTCGGCCGTCAAAGACGTGCGGAATCACGACTGGGCCTCCGATGGTGAACCCGAACTGGTTCTGGCGGAGTTCGCCTTTCTGAGTCTGGTAGTTGCCATTGGCACCCTGAACCCGCTCGAAGTAGTCTGCTGCGTCCAGTTTGTCGTTACGGAAAAACTCCCAGACGTTGCCATGGAGCTGATTCGTCCCCGACTTGACGGTGGCATTCAGCACGGCCGCGCCGGATCGTCCGAACTCGGCGCTGAAGTCGGTGGTCTGGACTTTGAATTCTTGAATGGCGTCGACGGGAGGCAATACAACGAAGTTCGTACCATTCAGGAAGTCCACAGTGTCGGAGTTGTTGTCGATTCCATCGAGCATGTAGTTGTTCTGCGCCGGACGAAATCCATTGGCCGAAAAAGCTCCCGTTGAAGCGTTACCGCGAGTATCAGCCTGCGGAGAGTTCACGCCAGCGGAAAGCTGAGCCAGGAAGGTAAAGTTTCTGCCGTTCAGTGGAAGATTGTTTACGTTCCGGCTGTCCATCACCTGGCCGACGGAGGCGTCCTGCGTTTGGAGAACAGGGATGGATGTGGTGACTTCAACGGTTTCGCTCACGCTGCCGGTCGGCAGCTTGAGATTAATGAGCACATTGCTACTGACGTTGACCACAACGTTCGACTGAGCCACCGTTTTAAAACCCTGAGCGGAGGCTTCGATTTTGTAGCTGCCGATCCTGACCGGACTGAAAGTGTAAGTCCCGTCATTGCCGGTATTGACCGTTAGACTCGTACCTGTGCCCTCGTTAGTCAGGGTGACTTTCGCACCGTTGACGACGGCACCCGAGGGATCAGTGACGGTGCCGGTGATGGAACCGGTGTCTACTTGGGCTTGCAGTGGGAGAACGCTGAGAATGACGCCAACTGCGAGAACGAAGGAACTGCGCAGAATCCAGGAACAGGCCGGTCGATTCATGAGCTCTCCTTTGAGCTACCCAGACTCGCCACAGAGCGAGCCACATGACATACACCACCACAAGATCGCCGCGCAAACACCTCTCGTGGCGAACCAAATTTTTTGAACGACCCCAGTCCTGCGGCTTATCCGGTCAGTTGCGTTTTTCGGATTAACCGCTTAACCTACCCTGGCACTAATGCAAACGCATTAGTGCCGTGTGTGTGGGAAATATCATGGCGTTCGTTTCGTTGTCAAGAATTTTCTTGTCGTCTATACTCCGCGCAGTCGTAACGGGTTCGGTACATTGGATCGCGCGGAACTGAAAAACTCGTCATGAGTGTAACGATTCACGACGTTGCGAAAGCCGCAAAAGTGTCGACGGCAACCGTCTCGAACGTCCTGAATAATACCGGCAAAGTGGGCCGCGAGACTCGGCGGCTCGTGCTCTCCACCGTCCGAAAGCTGGGATACATACGCGACGTCCACGCTCGCCATCTGGCTTCGCATGATCGACGGACTCTGGGAATTATCGTCTCCGACATCGAGAATCCATTTTTCCCGGAGGTGATCAAGAGTTTCGAAATTCGCGCCCGCCAGCTTGGATACGATGCGATTCTGAGCGATACCAACTACGATCCGCGAAGAACGCGCCAGGCTGCGGAACGCATGATGGAACACAAGGTTCGGGGCGTTGCCATCATGACGTCAGAGATCAGCCTTCGGCTTGTACACGAACTCGCTCGCCGAAAAATTGCGGTGACGTTTCTCGATCTCGCGCCGGTTCAGGGCTACATGAGTAATTTGCGGATCGATTACCTGTCGGGTGTGGAACAGATTGTGAATTACTTGCACGAGAACGGCCATCGTCACATCGCTTTCGTGGCGGGCCGCCCCGGGCTTAAGTCCAACGTAGAGCGCTTGCAGGCGTATGAGAGCTCGATGCGAAAGTTAGGATTGGAGCCCGGGCCGGTTCTGCGAGGCGACCTGCGTTTCGAGGGCGGATTTGCAGCGGGAGCCGCGATTGCCAAATTGTCGCCCCGCCCGACTGCGGTCGTGGCTGTGAACGACCTCACAGCAGTTGGAGTGATCAAGGGCTTGCTAAATGCCGGGTGCCGCGTGCCTCAGGATATTTCTGTGACTGGATTCGACAAGACGCGTCTGGCCGAATACTGCAACCCCTCAATCACCACCGTGGATATTCATCGCGAGACGCTTGGTCGCCTGGCCGCTGACGCCTTGCATGAACTGTCGAGCACTGTGAGCCCGCAAGGCAAAGAATATCGAATCTCCTCGGAATTGGTGATTGGAGAGTCTACCGGGCCTTCTCCGCATTGACCGGAACCCGTGAAGCTGCCACAGCAGGAGCGCGTTGCACAAGATCGCTCGGCCGTTGCTGCAACTGCTATATTGGTGGCTTCAGCGTTAGCAGCCTGTCGGGGACCGCTTCAATGCAACCACCAAGCCTACGTTACAGAACTCAGTGGCTTGCTGTATTTGTCGTTTTGCTGATTTGCAGTTCGGGTTACGCGCAACAGGAACCTTCTGAAAATAAGAACGCGGGACGACGCCAGGCCGCTTCCAAGCTGATTCAAGCCCAAGAACTCATCGAGCAGGGACAGTTTGAGCAGGCAAAGAGTCTCATCGACAATCAGCTCAAGCTGGACCCGAACGATGTCGAGGCATACAACCTGCTCGGAATTGTCGATACCAACCAGAAGGACTACAACCAGGCCGAAGAAGCCTTCCAACAGGCGTTGCGGCTCGATCCCGAATCGAAGACGAGCCACAATAATTTCGGCAATTTGTACGTCGCCGAGCAGAGGCTCGATTTGGCGGAGAAGGAATTCAACACCGTCCTGAAGGCTTCTCCTGGCAATCGCGACGCCAATTACAATCTCGGTCTTCTCTTGATGGCCGAAGGTTCACCACTCCAGGCCGTATCGCACTTTCAGCGAATCCATCCGCAGAACGTGGAGACGCGATTCAACATCGTCCATGCATATTTTGCGGCAGGGAAAAACACGGAAGCACTAGCGCAAGCGCGTGAACTTTCTGCCTCGCATAAGCAGGACGTGCAGCTGCATTTCACGCTCGGCGTAGTGCTCGCCTCCGCTAAGCAGTACAAGGCAGCGCAACTTGAGTTGGAGGCAGCCAATGCCCTCCATCCGGAGACGTTTGAGATCCTTCACAATCTCGGGCAGGCATACTTACGCGGACATGAATATGCCAAGGCGGATCTCACCTTGAACCGCGCGCTGAAGCTGAAGCCTGATTCGGTGGAGACGCTTTACTTGTTGGCGCAAGTTTACTCAGTGCAGAACCGTCCGGTAGATGCTCTCGAACTGCTGGCACGGGCTCACAAGGCAGCGCCTGAAAATACGGACGTCATCTTTTTGCTGGCGCGGGTCAGCATGACGCAGAACTACTTCGAAGACGCGATCCCCCTGCTTGAGTCGGGTCTGAAGATCGCTCCGCAACGTGCCGACCTGCATGCCGCGCTGGGCGAGAGTTATTTCATGTCGGGCAAAGCGGAAAAAGCCATTGATGAGTTCAAAACGCTGATCGGTTTGGATCCGTCTGCCCGCTCTTACGCGTTCATGGGGCTCTCGTACCGGCACCTGGGGCGTTTCGAAGAAGCCACGAAGTATTTCAATGAAGGCCTAAAGCTGGATCCGCACAACGCCTCGTGCCTCTACAATCTCGGTTTCATTGAAGAGCGCCAGGGCAACTCGGCGCGAGCTGATGAACTGTTTCAGCAAGCACTCCGCGCTAACCCCGATTTTTCCGACGCACTGCTTGAGTTGGCGAACTTGCGGGTGAAAGACAAGAAGTATGCCGAGGCCGCGGACCTTCTTCGCCACTATGTGAAAGTCGGCCACGATGTGCCCACCGGCTACTACAAGCTCGCCATGGTGGAGAGAAGCCTTCATCAGACAGCGGCAGCGCAGCGCGATCTGAGCGTCTTTCAGACGCTGTCGAAGAACTCATCGACCGGGCCGATGCCGTATCAACACTTGTTCGACTATCTGAACAAGCGGTCCCAACTTTCGGCACAAGATCGCACCGAGCTTGATGTCGCTGAATTGAATGAGCAGATCAAGAAACATCCGGGACAGTCCCAAGATCTTTACCTGCTCGCGGAAACTTACCTCAAGCTGGGCGACCTCGGTAAGGCGCGCGAGGCGATCGCACAGCTTGATCAGGTGAGCGCGGAGGACTATCGCACGCAAACCGGAACGGGAGTGCTGCTGGCGCGATACCGATTGTACGATGATGCGATCCAGCACTTTCAGAATGCGCTGCAGGCAAATCCTGACTCTGACGATGTCAAGTTTGATTTAGCGAATGCGTATTTTCGCAAGGGTCAGTACAAGGATGCCCTTGCGGCCACGCAAACAATTTCTGCTACCGGGCAGCTGGATGATGCTTTTCTCGCGCTGCTTGGGGATATCGAAGCCCATCTAAACAACGCTGCAAAAGCTACCGAAATCTTCCGCTCCGCCATCGCGCGAAATCCCGACAACGACCAGTACTACCTGTCGCTGACTCTGGTTCAGCTTCGCAACAACGATCTCACAAGCGCGGAGCAAACCCTGCAGAAAGGGCTGGCCCGGATTCCAGGCTCGGGAAAACTAATTTGGGGGCAAGGCTTGATCTGTGTCATGAAAGGCAATACAAAGCAGGCTGCGGAGAGACTGGAACGCGCTGTCGATTTGCTGCCGGAATGGGCCGGGAGTTATTCCACGCTTGGCGTTTTCTACTATCAGACGGGACAGATTGAAAAAGCTCGTGAAGTACTCAACCGTTTTAAAGGCAGCAATGCCGGAGGGCTGGACATCAGCCGTATCGAAGAGGCACTGTCCAAGGCTCCTGCAAAATCGTCCACATCCGAACAACAAATGCCAATGGTAGCCCGCCAACAGATGCTTCAATTTGCGCTGCTGATTGCGGATCGCAGCTTGTGAGAATGGGTGATAAAGCTACATACCAACAAACTTTTCGCAGGCTGATCGGGCCTCTGGGTGCGATCCTCATCCTCGCTTTTTCAAGCGGCTTAGCTCTTCGCAGCCGTGTTCTTGCTGCTCAATCTTCCAAATCGTCCGAACCGGCGATCCCCGTGCACTACACCGACGTTCGTGAGAGCGCGAAAATCACTTTCCAGCAGGACTCCACGCAAACGGAGGAAAAGTATTACCTCGAAACCATGGGAACCGGAGTCGCGTGGATCGACTACGATCAGGACGGCCTGATGGATCTTTACTTCGTTCAGTCGGCGGCAACCGATCTCTACAAGCCGCCGCATCCGATTCGTAGCGCGCTTTATCACAACAATGGCGATGGAACTTTTACCGATGTGACAGAGAAAGCCGGCGTCGGTGGTGAAGGCCATTACGGTCAGGGCGTTGCGGTTGGCGACTACGACAATGACGGCTACCCCGATCTTTATGTCACAGGGTATGGACGTGCCATCCTCTATCACAACAATGGCAACGGAACGTTCATCGACGTTACTGCTAAGGCGCAGTTGGCCGATGAAGGCGGCTGGTCTACCAGCGCCGGATGGTTCGATTACGACAAAGACGGTTGGCTTGATCTCGTCGTGACAAACTACATTGAGTGGAGTCCCAAGAATAATCTCTGGTGCGGCGAACGGCGGCCGGGATATCGCTCGTACTGCCATCCCGGAAACTACAAGGGTCAGCGGATCAAGCTCTATCACAATAATCACGACGGAACATTCACTGACGTGAGCGATGCATCTGGAGTCGGAAAGCCTGAGGCGAAAGGGATGGGCGTTGTGCTGGCCGATTTCAATAACGACGGCTGGACCGACATTGCTATCGCCAACGATTCCTGGCCGAATTTTCTCTTCATCAACAAGCACAACGGAACTTTTGAAGACGTCTCGCTTGTCTCGGGTTTGGCGGCGAGCGAAGACGGACGCTACGAAGCGGGCATGGGTATCGATGCGGCTGACGTTGATGGCGACGGATGGATGGACGTTTACATCACGCACTTGGACTTCGAACTCAATCGTCTTTACCGGAATAGTCAGGACGGCACGTTCACCGATGAGACATATCGATCGCGCATCGGAAACAAAGCCGTTCTGCTCAGCGGAGTCGCGGCTAAGTTTCTCGACTACGACAACGATGGCTGGAACGACATCCTGCAACTGAATGGCGCCATGCTCGATAATGTCGCGCTCTACCATGGCGAGGTCTCCTACAAAGAACCTCTGCTGATGTACCGCAATTTGGGTAAAGGCGAGTTTGACAAAATCTCGGATTCGTTGGGACCGGACTTCATGCGTCCGATTGTCGGCCGCGGACTTGCGACTGCTGACTACGACAATGATGGCGATATCGACATCGTCACCAATAGTCGCGGCGACTTCCCTTCCCTGCTGCGCAACGACGGCGGCAATGCGAACAATTGGCTTACCGTGCAATTGGTTGGCACCAAGTCGAATCGCGACGGTATCGGCGCTTCGCTGAAGCTCACTTCCGAAGGCTTCGTGCAAGTCGAACAGGCCAAGGGTGGGATGAGTTACATGTCGGCAAGCGATCCGCGGATTCATTTTGGACTGGGAAAGCGCGCGAAAATCGCATCGCTAGAAATCACGTGGCCCAGCGGGCAGATCGATCGATTGACAAACGTGCCGATCAACCAGATCATCACAGTAAAGGAGGGCGCAGGCCTTATCCCGCGCCAGTTTCCGAGGATTCCGAGTTCGAAATGAATTTCCCCCGCCGCCGCTTTCTCGGCTCGTCCCTGGTCGTTCTCGGCAGCACATTGCTCGATGCTCTGACCACACCATTGTGGAAGTGGAACCGCAGTCTTTCTCTTTCGTCAACACAAGCTGCCTCTCCGGAATCTCCGGTCCAGTTCGTCAATGTCGCGCGAGAGGCTGGACTTACCATCCCCAATGTCTGGGGAGGCGCTGATCACAAGCGCTACATCATCGAAGCCAAAGGGAGCGGTCTCGCCTTCTTCGATTACGACCAGGACGGCTGGCTGGACATCTACCTGACCAATGGAACGCGCTTCGATGAGAAATGGGCTCCCGGTCAGGAGCCGACGTCTCATCTCTACCGGAACAATCGCGACGGAACTTTCACCGACGTCACGGCAAAATCCGGGCTGGCGCGCACCGGCTGGCAGACCGGGGTTTGCGTCGGCGACTACGACAACGACGGGTGGGACGACTTATTTTGCTGCTTCTGGGGACACAACATTCTCTTTCATAACAACGGCGACGGAACTTTTACCGACGTGACCCGCAAGGCCGGGGTGTACGACGAACGTGTGCGCTGGGGGTCAGGCTGCACGTTTCTCGACTACGATCGTGACGGGCACCTGGACCTCTTGGTCTGCAACTACATTCAGCTCGATCCGAAAACAACAGGATCGCCCGGAGAATCAGCTTCGTGCCAGTGGAAGGGCATCCCGGTCATGTGCGGCCCGCGCGGCCTCACGGGTGACACGAACGTCCTTTATCGCAACAACGGGGACGGCACCTTCACCGACGTCTCGCAGAAAGCCGGCATTCTTAAACCCGGTCCCCGATACTCCATCACCGCGGTAAGCACGGATTTCGATAACGACGGCTGGCCTGACATTTATGTCGCCGTTGATTCGGAGCCCAGCATTCTGTTCCGCAACAATCACGATGGCACGTTCACTGATATCGCCGTAATGGCGGGATGCGCCTACAGTGAAAATGGCCACGAGCAGGCCGGAATGGGCGTCGGCGTCGCCGATTATGACTGCGATGGCTGGTTCGACATCTTCAAGACTAATTTCGCCGATGACACCTGCAATCTCTACCACAACAACGGGGATGGCACGTTTAGCGATGTGACGTTTGCTTCGGGTATAGGCATCAACAATCAATATGTCGCCTGGGGCTGTGGGTTTGTCGATTACGATAACGACGGCTGGGCGGACATCATTCAGGTGAACGGGCACGTGTATCCCGAAATTGCTGGACATGCCATTGGGCAACAGTTTAAGAATCCACGGATTGTATACAAGAATCTCGGCAATGGGCAATTTAAGGATGTTTCAGCGAGCGTCGGTCCGGGAATTGCCGAGCGCTTTTCCAGCCGGGGCGCGGCCTTCGGCGACTTTGACAACGATGGTGATATCGACGTGCTGGTGTTGAATATGAACGATGTTCCGTCACTGCTCCGCAACGATGGCGGTAACAAGCAGAACTGGATCAAGATCAAACTGGTGGGGACCAAGTGCAATCGTACCGCGATCGGCGCACGGATACGCGTCGTCACCGGCAGTCATTCGCAGATTGACGAAGTTCGCAGCGGATCGAGCGTTATGTCGCAAAGCGACTTGCGTCTTCACTTCGGCGTGGGCAAGGCGCAAACCATCGACCTGATTGAAGTAAAATGGCCCACCACTCAGAAGATCGAGCGATTCATGCAGGTGAAGGCCAACCAGATTCTTACGATCCGCGAGGGTAGCGGAATCGTTCCCTCTCCTTCGCCAACGAAGTCGGCCAAATGAAAGCTCTATTGCTCTCGGAATATCGCCGATTGGAACTCACGGAGGTGGCGACGCCGCAGCCACAGCGTGGAGAAGTCGTGGTCCGGGTGGCGGCCTGCGGAATCTGCGGAAGCGATGTGCACGGCTACGACGGCTCATCGGGACGCCGAATTCCGCCGATCATCATGGGACATGAGGCAGCAGGCATTGTCGCGCGGATCGGCGAAGGCGTCACCGGCTTCTCGGAAGGCGATCGCGTCACTTTTGACTCGACCGTGTATTGCGGGCAATGCGAGAACTGTCTGCGCGGCGAGATCAATCTCTGCGACCGTCGAGAAGTTCTGGGCGTCTCCTGTGGTGATTACCGTCGTGCGGGAGCATTCGCCGAGTTTGTGTCGGTGCCGGCCCGAATCATTCATCGCCTTCCGGATAATCTGTCGTTTCACGAAGCGGCGCTGCTCGAGGCAGTCGCGGTGGCACTACACGCGGTCTCGCTGGCCACGATCGCGCCTGACAGCACAGCTTTGGTAGTGGGTGCCGGCACGATCGGCCTTTTACTGCAACAGGCATTGCGGGTGGTGGGGTGCTCGCGCGTTTTCGTCGCCGACCCGGATAGTACTCGCCTCGCTCTCAGCCAAAGGCTCGGCGCGACCGAGACAATCTCTGAGAATGTCGTGGAACGGATTCGACAACTCACGAATGGGATCGGTGTGGACCTGGTCGTGGAGGCCGTGGGGAAAACAGAGTCCATCAGTACGGCGATCGACTCTGTTCGCAAAGGCGGAACGGTCATTCTCGTGGGCAACATTACTCCCGAGGTCAAACTGCCGCTGCAGAAAGTGGTCTCGCGGCAATTGCGTCTGCAAGGATCGTGCGCTTCCGCCGGTGAATATCCGCGGGCGATCGAACTCATGTCCCGGGGAGAGATTCAAGTGAAGCCGCTTATCACTGCAGTCGCGCCGCTCGCTGAAGGTCCACAGTGGTTCGAGCGGTTATATGCCCGGGAACCGAACCTCATGAAGGTCGTGCTCACGCCGGGGAATCCATCGTGAACCAGTCCGCGACGGACCGCGGCCTTTTTGATCTGAGCGGTCGAGTCGCGATCGTAACCGGCGCTAGCCGCGGACTCGGGCAGACATTTGCGCGCGCCCTCGCCCGCGCCGGTGCTGATCTCGTGCTCACCAGCCGCAATGGCGCGTCTCTCAAGGAGTTTGAGGCGGAGATACAGGGGCTGGGCCGCCGCACTTTGTCACTCGAACTGGATGTTCGCGACTATGCCAGCATCGAGCGCATGGTGGCTTCGGCAGAAGATGCTTTCGGGCATCTCGATATTCTCGTGAACAATGCGGGATGCAACATTCGCAAACCGGCGATCGATGTTACCTGGGAAGATTGGAATCAGATTCTCGACACCAATCTTCGCGGCAGCTTCTTTGTGGCACAGGCGGTGGCACGCCGTATGATTCCGCGCGGATACGGGCGCATTATTAATATCGGTTCGGTGACTAGCGTCGCGGGCTACGCTGGTCTTGCTCCCTACGGCGCAAGCCGTGGAGGCATTCGACAACTCACTATGAGCCTGGCCGACGACTGGGGCAAGCACGGGATTACGGTGAATTGCCTGGCTCCCGGATGGTTCCGCACTGAGCAGAACAAGATTCTTTACGAGGATGAAGAATGGGTCGAATATCTTTCCGATCGCATCCCGGTAAAGCGTCCGGGACGGCCAGATGACCTGGAATCAGCCGTGGTGTTCCTCGCGGCAGAGTCGAGCCGCTACGTGACTGGCCAGACTCTGCTCGTCGATGGCGGCATTTCGACCGGCGCTGTGCGTGCGCTCCCCAAAGTTCGCTGACTCAGTGATGAATTCTCGCGGTCCAGCCTCCGCCGCTCGCCAGTTGTAATTTCAACTTCGTGGATCGACTCACCTGGGTCGTGGTCTTCTGATAGTCACTCGCATTGCGATCTGCATTCGCTCCGTCTTGATACGCATCCATCGTAAAGTTCCCATCGGGCAAGAAAGATAGATCTATGTCGAGGCTGCGTGCAGTCCAGTCGTTCATCGCCCCGATGTACCAATCCTTCCCGTTCCTTCGTGCTACCACGACATAGTCTGCAATCCGCGCGTCTAGCACCTTGGTTTCGTCCCACTCGGTTGGAACAGGCCCGAGAAACTCCATAGTCTCGGGTTCTCGCAAATAGTTCGACGGAGTGTCGGACAACATCTGCAACGGAGCGTCATATACAACGTACATCGCCAACTGATGGCAGCGCGTGCCCATGGCCATGGGCTGACTATTGATCGCAGCGAACGTAGATTTGGTAGCATTGCGCATAGCGCCCGGTGTGTAGTCCATGGGACCGAGGAACATTCTGGTAAACGGCAGCGTTACGTTATGCTCGGGTTCCGATTCCCTGCTCCACTTGCTCCACTCCATCCCGCGCACACCTTCGGCGTTGATCAGGTTGGGCCAGATACGGGTCATGGAGGCGGGTTTCTGGTCTCCGTGAAAATCCACCAGCATATGGCGCTTCGCGGCCTCGCGGCACACGCGATAAAAATAGTCGATCATGACCTGATCGCTGCGCTGCATGAAATCGACCTTGATCCCCTTCACGCCCCATTTTTCAAATTGATCGAGCGCAGGAATGAGTTGATCGTCGAGCGTTTTCCAAGACGCCCAGAGAATGATTCCGACATTCTTCTGCTTGGCGTAGGAGACCAACTCTTCCATGTTGAGATCAGGCGACACCTCGAGCAGATTGCCGAGCTTGTACCAGCCGTCGTCGAGAATGATGTAGGGGATTCCGTATTTCGAGGCGAAGTCCACATAGTACTCGTACGTTTTCGTATTAATTCCCGCCTTGAAATCGACGCCGTAGATATTCCAGTCGTTCCACCAATCCCATGCTACTTTGCCCGGCTTGATCCACGATGTGTCCTGGAATTGCGATGGCCGCTGCAACAAATACACAATCTGATTCGTGAGCAGATCGCCATCGTGGTCGGCGATCCCGATCACGCGCCAGGGAAAAGTCCTGGTTCCTGACGTTACAGCGATATAGTCGGCGGTTTCCACTGGCTTGTAGTCTCGGTCGCTGGTTTGCACTTCTTTCGTCGGGTACGGCGGAAAGGTCGCAGCCAGACCTGTCCCGGCGGTCCCGCGCAACCAAAGGCCGGGATAGTCCTCGAGATCAGACTCGGCGATCGCGAGCTTCGCTCCCTGTCCGACATCGACAACGGCGGGCAGCGTGGCTATGAATTCCGGCGCGATCTCGCTCAAATGTTGTGGCAGGTATTTGCGTTCGTTGTGCGAATAGAAGCTGTCTTCCTGCGGATAGTAAACAACATAATTCGTGGGGAAATTGAACGCCGCCTCTTCGCCGTAAACTTTCACTTTCTCCTGCGGCAGCAATGTTTCGAAGCGGTAGGCCACGCCTTCGTTGTAGGCACGGAATACGACGGAATATCCGCCGTCCATCTTCAGCCTCAACTCGTTGTAGTGATCTCGAATCTTGGCGAACTTCTGACGGACTACCGGTTCGACGACTTGATCTGTTGAGTGCGTTTTGGCGTCGATGACTTCGGGTTGCACACCCAGCTTGGCATGCTCCACGTCCAGCGAAATCGTGGCGTTCTCCAGCACCGCCCTGCCCTTCAGAATCAGGTCATAGCGAATCCGATCTGCGGTTCGGATTCTCAGCTCGATTCGCCCATCCGGCGAGCGCAGATCATAACTCGACTGCGCCGCTCCCTCTTGAATAAAGAGACTACTTAGAATTGCGAGAATGGCCACTGCGAAAAGCGCCCTCATCTGATGAACCTCCTGGAAAGCAGTTCTGAGTGCGAGAAACTCGGAATCTTACTCGGGAAGGCGAAGCATTACAAATCGTGGGTGTGAACGTTCTTTTTTTTGGCGCCCGGCGCCAAGGTTCTCCAGCACGTCCGCGGTCTGAGCGGACCAGGCCGAGCAGATCAGCAATACTGCCCTGGCGATACGCGAGCGCCTTGCGCGCGGCCGCAAGCTCATCTTGTTCGGAAACGGCGGGTCAGCCACCGACGCGAACGATTGGGCGATCGATTGTATCCTTCCACCCGCCGGCTATCGCACGGTCCCTGCCGTTTCTCTTTCGCTCGAGCCTGCCAACATTACCGCCATCCTATGACGTAGGGACGGAGGTTATCTTCCTCCGCCAACTCATTCTCCGCCAACTCATTGCACAGGTCCAACCAGGAGATGTCGCCATCGGAATCTCGACCACTGGACGCTCAGGCAACATCATTATGGCGCTGGAAGAAGCCCACAAGCGTGACTGGTTGACCGTGGCGCTGCTCGGCTACGACGGCGGCGAGATTCTTCGTAGGGGCTTGACGGATTTTCCTCTACTCGTTCATTGCGACTACATACCGCGGATTCAGGCAGTGCAAGCTTCGAGCTATCACACTATTCGCGAAACACTGGAGGTACTGGATCGTGGCCAGGCTTGAGCTGTACGGCACGGCACCCTGCCCACATACCCAGGAGATGCGGGACTGGCTGGAATTCAGACGCTGTGACTTCGTGGAATATGACGCAGAAAACGACCCCGCAGCTCGCCGTCGGATGCGCGAACAAACAGGCGGCCAACGCAACGTGCCTTTGCTGCCAGAGGATGGTAAGGTGCTTCAAGTCGGCTGGCAGGGGACGCAGTTGCATCGTAGATGTAGAAAAGATGCGAGGGACTATTTCGTTCGAGTTTGAGGTGTCGTATCGAGCGTCAGGTTCAGTTCGATTGTCGAGAGAAAAGTTGCGATGTGTAAAGCGATTGAATCAAAATGGCGGGGACGACGGGACTCGAACCCGCGGCCTCTGCCGTGACAGGGCAGCGTTCTAACCAACTGAACTACGTCCCCAGCTTGTTTTCGTCGGGTTAGCCGGAAACCCTTGATCTTTCTGTCTTATGCAACCCAGAGCATCTGTCCATGCCCGCCTGTAGATTGTAACACGGTCGATCGATCGTCAGGCTTAGACTCTGCGCCCAATCCGCGAAGCGAGAAAGTTTCGCGTTGTCCGCTTGCTTTACGACGGGTCAGGGTGCAGCTTGGTTTCGAGCTAAGTCTGCGCCACGAACTATCCCGTCAATAACGATGGAGGATGTCGTCTGGCAAGTAATGAAGCGCTCCGTTGAGGTCAAGCACGCCGCCTTAACCCGGTTCGCTCAAACGGTTCTTCGAGCCTCGGCGCAGTTTTTCCGAAAGCGCTAATGGCAAGAGCTTTGGCGGCCTCGAACCCCGCCGTACCGCAGTAAGAATCGGAGTATAGTCGAGTTCCCTGCCCGTTTCGACGCATCGCAACATCAGACCACCTCGGCTCATGTCTCCACGCCCGATAAAGTCCTTAGGAAACACTAAACGCTCCCGAAAAATCTGAAGTAAGGGTTCTACATACTTCGGGGTGGCGATGCTGCCGAGAAGAACAATGTCACATGAATTTCCTGCGGTCTCCGAAAGCGAGCCACAATCGTGATCGAGCGGAGCGCGGTAGGGTTCGTTGCATGGATCGATTGCGTTGACCGCAAACTCACGCAGCCTCGCCAGAGTCACCACTGTATCCGGAGCAAGCAAGCCTCCGCCGGCGGTAATAACGTAGCATCCACACACACCCTTTGGTGGCGACGAAAAAGCCTGAGCATATGCTAGCTTCCCGCGAAAGTAGAGCCCGCTGATAAAGCTGAAAACTTCTCCGAGTGGTACGCCTTCCCCACGCAGGCGGCGTGAAAGGTCGGAATCAGCATTCTCCGCCATGACGTATCCAGCGCGCACGCCTCCCAGATTTGCCGGAGAGAGCAGGAATATCCGGCTACGCTGTCGCGATAAAGGGTCCAATTCTTATGTCCTCCAATAATGTTTTTATCACGCCAGCCCGCAGTGGGAGGTCTTAGCAGCCGGGGTGACTGCAATCACATACACCTGACGTCAGTGAGTGATGACATATACACCGGAGGTTGAATGGTCTTATGGCAAAATTCGGCAGATTCAGCGCTGGTGAAACAGACCCGGTCGAAACCTATGAAGGTGACATCTTGGAGCACGTCAGTGACGACTGCGTACGAGTCATGCGCGATGGCGGCGAGATGCCTGACGCAGTCCTCGCGGTCATCCACTTGCAAAAAGGAGAGAGCGTCAGAAAAGTGACGTAGAAGGCGAACGACCCACGATCATGAGCCTCTTTCATTCCCAATTTGCAAGCATAGCGAGCCAGCGGGCGGGGAACTTATTTCGTGGCATCGAAAGCTCATTTGAAAAACAAAACCGCGAGCACGATCCCAATCACAATCATAATCGGAAGCACTACATTCAAAAACAGTGCTGTGGATACGAAGAACCTTGCTGCTGGTCTCGTCTTATCGTGCTCGCGTTGTGTTGCTGCAACCAGCTTCTCGATGTCGTTCATCAGGATTCACAACGAAAAGGCGCTTTAGTGCGACGCGCTCGCCGCCGCGGCCTTCCCCATCTCCGAGAAGATCACGTCCATCTTGTCCAGAATTTGCTGCGCGATCTGCTCGTTGTACTTTTCCGTGCGCTTGCTGATCATGAAGCACTCGATCAGCGCTACGAATACAGGGATGAACGTCCACGCAAACAGCACATACGCTACACCCAAACCCCACTGGCGGAGGTAAAAGCGGTGGGCGCCCACTCCGCCCAGCAGCAACGCCAATATCAACGCCGTTGAGGGGTTGCGGCTTTGCTTGTCGTACTCCTGTTGAAAATACAGTTTCTGTTGCGTCGTCAGCTTGTCTCCGTACTGCGCAAGTCTCTGCTTGTAAGTTTGTTCAGGCATGTCCCCTTCTTTCAGTCTCTCTGTCGCCCGAAACAGAGGGCGTGATGGCATTGTTGGGCGTAATAGATGCAGAGGATAGATGACCGAGGTCACCGTGCCACACCAGCGGTGCCGGTCAATCGGTAACTATTCGGCTTACCCCCGATGCCAGTTCCCGATGCTCGTGACAGTCAAGAGAGCAAAGAATGACCGCAGTAACTATCGGAGCCTGCTTGTCCATGCTGGAATAGGCATGGAAGAAAGCCGATGCATCACAAAACCCTGACTCACTTTCTCGTGTGTATGGCAGTGCATTCGTGCTCGTTCTTGGACTCGCGTGCCAAGGAGTGTCGAGCAAGAATCAACAGCCGAGCAAGGACAATGCCGAGCAACCAGTGAGGCAACAGACGTCAGGCACAAGTCCTGTCCTTCAATCAACCGCTTCTACCGTTCAGATGCCGCACGAGAAGGCGGCCGCAGAGACTTGGAACGAGGCTTCTCCGTCGGTGCGCCGATCAATGCTTGCAAGTCAGATCGGGAAGACGTGGAAGAACGTAAGAGTTGAGCATTCTGGCGCAACCATGACAATCACACATCCGGGCATGGATGAGAATGGTGCGCAGCAAATGATCGCGAATATCAGCGCTTTAGCCGCTTCGGCAGGGTTGAAACGTATCAATTTCGTACGTAGCGGTGGCATGTGCCAAGTAACTTATCAGCGGCCGTACTGCGAGAATGCTGGTCCGTTTTCCCGGCGATGATGAGACAGGCGGAACTGGATGTGGGCCCTATGAAGGGCATTCGGGAAACGGTTGGACTTCTACTATGCACACGACCGTAGAACAGTGTCCACCACACACTTGGGTGTACGACGTTCCTCGTTCCTAAACTAACCACCGACCTCGTGGAGGATACTTGGACTCCGCGATTATTGATAGAAGCCGCGGTGGTTGCGTCTGTTCATCTGTCGAAATCATGAACACACGCTAGAACACAGCGTTATCGAAGGTCTATGCAGAGAAAAGCGAGGTTATTTTTACACACAGCAAAGTAAGACGAGAACGTAAAACAGCGCTTCAGGAGTGTTTTCTGAAGCACTGCCGGGCTAGACGTTCTAGATGGTGGGCAGTGCAGGACTCGAACCTGCGACCTCCTCGGTGTAAGCGAGGCGCTCTAACCAACTGAGCTAACCGCCCCTCACGCCCTCGCGCGACTTGGCAGCCGGGCTGTCAAATCAAAATGATTGGCATCCGCGCGAACCGCGACTTGCTGAGTATACGTGGCGGCAGAAAAAGCGGTCAAACAGCGCACTGCTGAATGACGCCACGGACAGCCTTAGCTCGAGCATTCGCCGGCGCAAGCTTCCTTCACACCTCCTGCTAGACTGGCTGTTTGCGGCGGCTGATCGTCAACGCGGATGACTTCGGATTTACTCCGGGCGTGAACCGCGCCATCGTCGAGGCGCACACGCTCGGCATCGTTACTTCATCCACGCTCATGGCAAGCGGTCCTGCCTTCGGCGAGGCCACACAGATGGCAAAGGCATCTCCCGCGTTGAGTGTCGGCTGCCATATCATGCTGATCGACGGCGAGCCGGTACTTGACCCCTCCATGCTTTCAACGATTACTGCTTCGAGAAAATTCCGTGACGGACTCAAAACTTTCGCTGCACGTGCCCTTACCCAGCGTATGAATGCTGGCGAAATCGAGAGTGAGGCCCGGGCACAGATTCAAAAGATTCAATCTGCTGGAATTGCGGTTTCTCACATCGACACGCACAAACATACTCACATTTTTCCACAGATCCTGCGACCTTTGTTGCGGGCAGCACGCGGTTGTGGCGTACGGGCTCTGCGGAATCCATTCGGCCCGCGCTTTCCACTCCGTTCGAGCCAGCTTCTGTCTCAGCCCAATCTGTGGACACGCTTCGCTGAACTCCGCATTCTGAGCCGCTTTGCGGGACAGTTTCGCCGTGCCGTCGATCGAGAAGGATTCGCAACACCCGATGGCACCCTGGGGATTGAGGTCACCGGAACACTGGATGAGAGGCTATTTCAAGCCATTGGCCAAAGCATTCCCGACGGGACATGGGAGTTCGTCTGTCATCCCGGTTACAACGATGCCGACCTTGCAGCCGCGAAGACGCGCTTGCGGGAATCTCGGGAGCTCGAACTCAAGGTGCTCACCATGCCCGCCGCCCGCGAGGTGCTGGCCCAGGCGGGGGTTCAACTCATCTCTTATCGCGATTTGTTGATGAATATGTAGGTTAACGAACCGATCTTCACTTCCGCGGAACGACTCTGAGACTGAGAACGTGTTTCATAAATGTTTTGAAAGGGCGCGACTTTTCAGCCGCGTCGTAAAAAGCCAGAAAAGACGCGGGCTTCAGTCCCTGAGGGAAGATCCTTAGGTCCAGCAACCCGATTTATGAGACTAGCTCTGAGGGCTCGGGTACTCTCGTAACCTTACGAATTAGCCCCAAGTAGTAAGATGGTTTACAATTCAACGTTTTCTGTTCGTTGGAGGCTTAAGCGCTCATGTCGGCCCAAGGGTCAGCTCCGCGTGCGACTCTGGACTTGAAGGTCAAGGTGTGGGGAATGGGTGCGAACAATCAGCCCTTCTTCCAGAACGCCATGGCCCAGAACATCAGTGCGACCGGCGCCTGTATTTACGGCATCGAGCCTGAATTAAAGGTGGGCGACGTCATCGGCGTGCAGTATGAAGGCAAGAAAGCCCGCTGCAAGGTGGTCTGGGTCGTGGATGCCGGAGCGCTGAAAAAGACCCAGGCGGGCGTGCAGTTGGTGGCGGACCAGGACTGTCCCTGGGCAATCGCGCTTCCGGCGGATTTGAAGGCGGAAGAGCGTACCCAGATTCGCCATGACAATCGCAGGAAATTTGCGCGCCATAAGATCTCGTTCCCCCTGGAACTGCGCGACGAACGGGTAAACACTCCCCTGCGCGTCAATGCCACGGACATCAGCGGAAATGGCTGTTATGTTGAGACCGTTATGCCGTTGACCGTTGGCACGGCTTTACGTGTTGATCTGTGGATGGGAGAAGATCGGCTCACTCCGAGTGCTGTGGTTCGCACTCGCGACCCCGGCGTCGGGATGGGGATCGAGTTCACCGGATTGCCTGACGACTCGAAAAAGAAGTTCCAGGCACATCTGGACAAGGTCGATCCAGGCAACGCATTTGGCCCGAAGGACCCGCAATAATCGCCCTTCGCCGTCTGCTTCTGCATCAGATACTCGTGTAGAATCTGCATCCGTCGCTGGTTCTGGCCATCGAATCTCCAAGCGAGCGGCGAACCTCTGCAAATGAAAATCGGGCGCGCATGAAGATCGGGATTACCTGTTATCCAACCTACGGCGGGAGTGGCGTGGTCGCCACCGAGCTGGGATTGGAACTGGCGCAACGAGACCACGAAATTCACTTCATTTCCTACGCCCAGCCGATCCGGTTGCGGGGCGCCGAGCCCAACATCCATTATCACGAAGTCGAAGTTTCTCGTTATCCCCTGTTCGACTACCCCCCATATGATCTCGCGCTGGCAACCCGCATGGCCGAGGTCGCTCAGCTGTACGATCTGGACCTGCTGCATGTTCATTACGCCATCCCGCATTCGGTGAGCGCGATGCTGGCGCGGCAGATGTTGGCTTCCGGCCCACGCGGACGTCGCCTGCCATTTGTCACGACCCTTCACGGAACCGACATCACTCTTGTGGGACTGGACCGGTCCTACTTGGGGATTACTCGATATTCCATAGAGCAGAGCGATGGAGTCACGGCGATTTCGAACTACCTCCGCGAACGGACACAACGCGTGTTCGACGTGAAGAACAAGATCGAAGTGATTTACAACTCAGTGAATTGCGATATCTATTACCGCAATACCGAGATCGCCGAGAAGCTGCGCCGTGAGTACGCGCCAAACAATCAACGGGTGCTGGTTCACTTGTCCAACTTTCGCCCGGTAAAGCGCATCACGGATGTGATTGAAATCTTCGATCGGGTTCGCAAACAATTTCCGGCCAGACTATTGCTGATCGGCGACGGGCCGGACCGGTCGGTTGCGGAATGGCTTGCGGTGCAAAAGGGCATTCATGACGATGTCCTGTTTCTCGGGAAGCAGGATCAGATATACGAGAAGTTGTCGATCGCCGACATCATGTTGCTGCCCAGCGAACTGGAATCGTTCGGCCTCGCAGCGCTTGAGGCTATGGCCTGCGAGGTCGTTCCCATCTCAACTCGCGCAGGCGGCGTGCCCGAAGTGATCGATCACGGTATAAGCGGATTCCTCGCCGACGTCGGCGACGTAGAGACGATGGCGCGCTATGCGATTGAACTTCTGAATGATGAACAGAAACTGCGGGAAATGGGGAAGCGCGCCAGAGCTGTAGCCATGGAGCGATTCTGCTCGACCAAGATCGTCAAGCAGTACGAAGACTTCTATCGTCGCGTGCTGGAACGCTCCGCGTAAAAACCTTCCGGGACCGAGCTCGCAGCCTCGATGAGCGGCAGTCGGATGCGAACCAGAGTTCCCTTCCCTTCGTGGCTGTCGATGGTCATCCGCGCAGTATCCCCATAAAGGACCTGCAGGCGTTCTGAGATATTCGCCATACCGATGCCCATTCCGGACCAACTGCTGCTTTCATCCAATTGCGCGCTGCCCATGCCCACGCCGTCGTCTTCTACTTCAATAATCAATCGTGAATTGATAACCCGACTGCGCAGAAAGATGCTGCCTCCTTCAATCTTGGGAGCGAGGCCATGCTTGATAGAGTTCTCGATCAGCGGCTGCAACAGCATGCTGGGGACCACAACGTCGAGTGACGCAGGATCCAGTTCTTTCACCACGTGCAGCTTCTCGCTGCCGAACCGGACAACTTCGATGTCGAGGTAGTTGTCGATAAACTCGAGTTCTTCCCGCAGTGGCGCAAACGCTTCCCCACTGCTAAGCAGGCGCCGCAAAATGGTTGCCAGCTTGAAGATCATCTCACGGGCGGTATCGGGATCAAAGCGTACTAGCGACGAAATCGAATTCAGCGTGTTGAACAGGAAATGCGGATTGATCTGGTTCTGCAACGCCTCCATTCGCGCATGCAGCAGAAGACGCTCTTGCTCCTCCAGTTTGATCTGGATGCGTACGCTATTAAAAATCTTGATTTCAATTCCGATGGCTGCCACGGTCGCAGCGTAAATCAGTCCCCACACCCAAAAATTGTCCGGGCTTTCGATGCTGAAGATGGACCTTGGAAAGAATCGATTCAACTCCGATTGCACAAGGCGCAAGCCAACGATCGTGGTAAAGAACATGATCTGCCAATCAAACAATCGCGGCCGCGGCAAATTCCGTCGAATCAGGCGAAAGATGCCCTGATCGATAAACGGCGAAAACGACCAGATGTCATCCTTGTCAACAGCCATGGTGCGCAACTGGCCCGCAAGGAAACCACAAAGCACATGAAACGGCATAGCTGCCCATTCCCCGTGCAAAAGCGCAGGTACGCTTAGCAATGCCGCGCCGAGACAGCCCGCCCAGCGTCCGCCCATCACTCCGAGCAGAAGGGCCGTTTCAAAACTGATGTCGCTGGCGGCAAAACTCCCCTGGACGATCCGAATCCAGACGCCGATCATGATCGGGATGCTGAACCAAAGTACGAGGTACACCTTTTGCCGGAAGGTCCGCTCTTCACGAAACAGTAAAGACTTGAATTCCTTGGAGCGCACCAGACTGCTGGATACTGCCGCAGCTACGCCCAACTTGATCAGCAGATTGACCAGAATGAGGCGCGGTTCCATAACGGTGATTGGCTCTTCAAAACTGTAGCATGACGGCGAAGGCTCAATAGCCCTTGTGCTTATCGACAACGTACCTGAGTGGCTGGCGCGACATGTACCTGCGAAGGTTGTCAGAGAATAGATCGTAGTGACGCTCCCACAGCTTCGCCGTCAGCCCCGCGGTATGAGGAGTAATCAGAAGGTTGTCGAGATTCCACAACGGCGAGTCCGGCGGCAGTGGCTCCTGTTCGAACACATCCAGTGCGGCGCCGGCGATGCGGCGACGGCGAAGCGCCGACGCGAGCGCGGCTTCATCGACCTGCGGACCTCGCCCTACGTTGATCAAAAAGGAATCCGGCTTCATTCGAGCGATGCGCTCGGCGTTCAGAAGGCCTTGCGTCGCGGATACGAGTGGCGCCGCCATGACCACGAAGTCTGACTGTGGCAAAAGCTTGTCGAGTTCGGACGGCGCAAAAACCGCCTCCACTCCTTCCGGCGCACCTTTATTTATGTGTTCGCGCACCGCGATGACGCGCATGCCCAGTGCCGAGGCCATCACGGCGACTCTGCGCCCGATGCTACCCAAACCGATGAGTCCCAGGGTCGCTCCCGCGATTTCGCGAGGGCAGTATCCCTCCCTCCACATGGCCTCCTTGCCCCAAACACGCTTTTGTTGCAGGATTGTCGCCTGCGGAATCTTCTTTGCCAGAGCGAAGATCAGCGCGATGACGTGTTCGGCCACGACAGGCCCATGGACTTCTGTGGAGTTGGTCAGGATGACATCGCTGTCGACAAACTCCGGAAACAGAAACTGGTGGGCCGCCGCAGTCGGGGCATGAATCCATCGGAGGTTGCGCGTTGTGGCAAGCTGCTCCGGACGAAGGGATATCGTAAAGATGATCTCAGCTTCGCTCAGATGCTCGTCGATGCCTTCGTACGAGTCGCGCTGGACGACCTCGAGTTCCGGAAAGTGCTCAGCCAACCGCTCTCCAAACCATCCCGGCGCTCTCCATAACTCAAAGCGGTGGTGGATCACGATCAGCAGTTTCATAGGTATGGAGATTTAAACACATAACTTCAACGGCGCCGAAGCCCGGAGCCACTTCCCCTAAACTAAGGAACCAGAACACACTCCGCGGAGTCTTAGAACTGTAAGATAGTTATAGGATGTCGCGATCGGAGGAAGTATGCGACAAGTTCTATGCGCTCTGGCACTTACTCTGGCTAGCACCTCTCTGACTGCACAAAATCTGCAAACGCCACCACCACAATCCGCCCGTCAAGCCCTCATAGAGATGTTCCTGGGTAGGGGAGAAAACGACTTAGCGAAACACCTGCCCGACATCACACGGAAAGCCTTGATCCACAAGGATGAATCACCTGAATCATCGATCGTGCTGCGCATTGCGGCAGCCGGCCGTTCGATGGCCGCACAGGGACGGATGCTCGAGACATTCGACACGGGCCCAAACATCCTCGTCACCGAGCAATCGGATAATGAGAGGGTCGAAGTCGCTGTCGAGCACGACAGCCTCATGGGAGACCAGGACGAGATCGAACTCTCAGTTCATGGCTACAAAGATGGACAGGAAGAAAACTTGCCGGTCATCCCCCGCCTGATTTTTACCTTGCAGCAGGAGAAAGACGTTTGGCGACTGACAGAAATCACTGTTGCCGGTCATATACCCCTGACCGACCCGGACTATCTCAAGGGACTTCGGAAGCAGCAAGACGAAGCCAATGAACAGACGGCCCAGATGCGCGTGAACATGATCGTCAACGGCCAAAAGGCTTATTCCGCTGCTCATCCCGAGATCGGCTATGCCTGCACTTTATCCAGCCTGGCGCCACAGAAAACAGATTCCACTGCCGGTGAGGCCACCGCCACCTTCGATCCTGGGCAAGGGGGTGAGGAGTGGAATGGCTATCGATTCACTCTCAACGGATGTGGCGGAACTCCGTCCTCGAAATATCGCCTTGCCGCAGTTCCGATAGATTCTGACTCAACGGGAAAAACCTTCTGCGCGGACGAGTCAGCAAAGATAAAGTTCGTGACCAGGGGGAAGCCTTCCAGTTGTTTCAGCGGTGGTCAGGAGTTGAATCAACCAACTGCCTATGCTCCCGTCGTAGAGTAAACTCCGGAAACTCCGGAGTCTATCCATACGCGAGTTCCTTTGCGCGCTGGGCAGCCTTGACCACTGCTTTGATCAAGGTGACGCGGAGCTTGCCTTCCTCGAGTTCCATGATCGCGTCGATCGTACAGCCGGCAGGCGTCGTGACCGCATCTTTAAGAAGGGCTGGATGGTCACCGGTCTCAAGAACAACTTTCGCGGCGCCGAGAGTCGTCTGCGCTGCCAACAGTGTCGCGATGTCTCGCGGCAGACCGACCTTCACGCCCGCTTCCGCCAGCGATTCGAGAATGATGTAGATGTACGCCGGGCCGCTCGCCGAAAGCGCAGTGACCGCGTCCATGTGCTTCTCATCGACCACCACGGTACGTCCGACCACGTCGAACATATGACAGGTCAGGGCAACATGCTCGGCGGTCGCGTGCTTGCCTTTGCAAATAGCAGTCATGCCTGCGGCCATAAGACATGGGGTGTTCGGCATGGCACGAATGACGGGAACATTCGGAGGAAGGTTCTTCTCGATCATCGAGGTGGGGACGGAAGCTGCCACCGACACGATCACCTGCTTGGGAGTAATGTGATCGCTGATCTCCCGGATAACGTCTTCCACCACCTGAGGCTTCACGCCAATCACGATGATGTCGGCGCCCTTGGCGGCGTCTACGTTGTTGGTGCCGACTCTTACCTTTAACTTCGCGGACAACACCTTGGCGCGCTCCTCGTGGGCGACAGTGGCGCACGTTGATTTCGCCGAGAGCAGGCCATTTTTCAGCAACGCCTGCAGGATGATTCCGCCCATTTTCCCGGCGCCCAGAAACGCTACCTTTTTCCCAGCCAGATCATTTGCCATGGGTACGTACGATTTCCCCTTCTTGATTTCACAATCTCACGACAGAGAGCACAGAACGGGCCCGGTATTTCACCGAACCCTTGCACCCCGGCGATGCTCTTCCCAACTCCATGCTGTGCTCACGATTTCGTTTAAGCTCCGCGTGGCCTTCCAGTTCAGCAACGATTGCGCCTTGGCTGGATTGGCCACCAGTGCCGGGGGATCACCCGGGCGTCGCGGCACCACTTTGTGCGGCACGCGTTTGCCGGTAATCTTTTCGACCTCGGAAATTACCTCTCGGACCGAGGCGCCTGCTCCCGTCCCGACGTTCACCGCCACGCTTTCCTTTCCCGCCGCCAGATGCTCGAGTGCCCGTAGGTGCGCGCTGGCCAGGTCATTTACATGTATGTAATCGCGGATGCATGTCCCGTCGGGCGTCGGATAGTCCGAACCAAAGACCTGCAGCGCAGGTCCTAAGCCTGCTGCAGCGCGAAGCGCCAATGGGATCAAGTGAGTCTCAGGCTCGTGCAGTTCGCCAATCTCGCCGCTCTCGTCCGCCCCCGCGGCATTGAAGTATCGGAGACTAGCGTAGCCAAAGCCGTAGGCGCGGTCGTAAGCCTCCAACGCTTGCTCAAAGAATAGTTTCGAGACACCGTAGGGATTCACCGGCTGGCGCGGAATGTTTTCTTCAATCGGAACCTTGGCGGGGACCCCGTATACCGCGCACGTGGACGAAAAAACAATCTTGTTGATGCCCGCATCAAGCGCTGCGTTCAGTAGCGCCAAGCCTCCTTCAACATTGTTGCGAAAATACTTTCTCGGATTCGTGACGGATTCCCCAACGTACGCATGAGCCGCGAAGTGCATGATCGCATCGCAGCGTGACAGAACACTGGTGAGAGCGCTCTTATCAAGGACGTCTCCCTTAACCAGTTTGAAGCCTGCCGCCAGGAATTCGTACCCTGTGCTGAGATTGTCAAAAATAATGACTTCGTGGCCGGCAGCCTTCAGCGCCCGGGCCGTGTGACTTCCGATGTATCCTGCGCCGCCGATGACTAGAACGACCACTATCGTTTCCTTTCCGATGAATCGAATCGCGAACCGGCTGAGAGTACCTCATTGTACACAGGGAAACCCCTGAATTCCCGCTGCCATTGCCGCTGTTAAGATGAGAGCGGTGAGCCTTTCTATCGACACCTTTCGCGCCGATGAGGAATCTATGACTGAACTTGCCGACAAGCAATGCGTCCCTTGTAAGGGTAGTGTGCCGCCGTTGCGGGGGGAAGAAGTAAAGAAGTTCCACGACGCCGTGCCGCAATGGACGGCCACCCACGAGCATCACCTCCACCGTGAGTTCGGATTTCCCGATTTCAAACAGGCGCTGGAGTTTGTGAATCGCGTGGGCGAGATCGCCGAAAACCAGGGCCATCATCCCGACATTCTTCTTAAGTGGGGAAAGGTGGAAATCACGCTGTGGACCCACTCGATTGACGGCCTCACCGAGAGCGATTTCATTATGGCCGCAAAGATTGACCGGCTAAGCGGTGTCTAAGAGCCTATCCTGCGTCTGATCTGCTGGGGGAAACTTGCGACGGACTCTCCCGTTCGCACTCTTGCTTCAGAAATTCATAAAACCTCCGCGCTCCGTGCTCAATTGCCGGGGCCAACGCCAGACCAGCCACGCGGGAAAAGGATCCAACAAACTCGAGGTTGCTCCGAACCTCGGTGACCTCGTCGTCGAGCGCACGGAAAACAATTTGCGAGATCATCGTCACCCCACCGAAATGGCTGATGAAATCCACTCGGCGGTATGGTTCGAAGTGGGTTATGACTTGATCGACGATGACCCCGAAGGAGTTGGCCGGTTCAATGCTCAAACGACTCTCGACCTTTCATGGTTCTCCGTGGGTCCAACGTACGCTTCGGATATCGGACCAACCCCACGGATCAACCTGGGCGTAGGTTTCAAACCCGTGTTTGAGGTTGCGGTTGATGCTGGTGCGAATCTCCGACCGGCCCATGAGTGGCTCCTTCGGAAGGCTTTTCGCAGCGGGGAAGTGACTGTCTTTTCCCGGTCAGTGTAGGGGAAAACGAACCCCCTGGCAAACGGAAATCCATTTCTACCTATGGTTTAGACGAACATCCTTCGAAGCCGCTTCGCACTCTCGACAGACGTCTTCGAAGAAACGCTTCGTAGTCTCGAGAATCACGGGCTCGATGGCGAACCCAAGAGCGCGGGACAATTTGCCCACGATCTGCATTCGTACGCGAATGATGGTTTCGTCCGCGGCATCCCTATGAAACGTCACCCAAGTCTCCGTTGTTATGCCGAGGACATGACTCAGGTAATTGACGCTCTCATTTGCGGTGAAATGCTGAACCACCTGATCAATCGTGCTGCGAAATGGCACGCGCGTCTCGATGGTCAGCCGGCTGCCTTCCTGCCACGGACTGCCCTTTACCCAGCGCATCTCCCCAAAAATGCTGCGGTTCCGCCAGCGATCAATGTCGATATAAATCTTGAAAACGAGTTCCGGAGGACAGCGGACAGCGACTTCAAACGCAAAAGACTGCATAACAGGGATTACAGCCCGGGGGGAAGAGCACGCCTGGACGCGAGTGTAAGCGAAAACCCGGAAAGCAGCAACTCATGCCGCGATCTGATTTTGGCGGAAACGAGGAGCGCGCAGCACCCACGCCAACAGGGCCGCCGGAATCAGCATGAAGAATCCGGTGCCTACAGCCATCATGCGGACCGGTATGCCCAGATCGAGAAAATGGCCACACAAATATGCCGTAGTAGCAAACGTAAAGCTGGCGAGCCCCAGGTCGGCGGCAAAAACACGGCCACGGAAACGATCTTCGGTTCGGAGTTGGAGCAGCGTAGTCGAGAAAACCCAGACGGTCGAGCCTCCCGCGTGCGCCAACATAGCGCACGCTGCGGCCATCCAGACACTGCGGCTCACTCCAATCAGCCCATACCCCATAGCGATGGTGAGGTATCCGAACAGGATGCCAAGTCGCAACCTGTGATCGTTTTGGCCCGCCCATCGCGCTGACATCAGCGGACCAAACAGGGCGCCCAGGCCACGCCCGCCCAGCAGAATACTCATGCCGAGCATGGCTCCGCCCTCGGGATTAATGCCTCTGCCATGGACCGCGAACTCCCGTGCCCCCATAACCGTAAAAATCACCCAACTCGGCCCCACCATCAATTCCCCCGCTTTGGCGAACACAGCAGGCACCAGTACCGGATGGCTGCGGATATAACGGATACCCTCCATCACCGGTGAGAAATCGACTAGATCGCGCGGGCGCAGCGCGGGAGCGGCTTCCGCATGGGGCTCTGCAAACCGCATCCCGCTGATCAGCACAGCCGACGTCAGGAAGGAAAGTGCGTTGAGAAAAAACGCTGCGTCGCGTCCCAGGAACGCCGCGACCACGCCGCCCAGCGACGCGCCAATCAGCAGGTTGACCGACCATGTCGCCGATGAGAGCGTGTTGGCCACGAGAACCTCACTCGCATCAGAAATGTTGGGAATTACCGCGCTGCGCGCTGGCTCGAAAAATGCAGCCATCGTCGTCTCAGCCACCAGCAGGGGATAAACCAGCCACGCCATCGACCTCGAACGTATCAGCAGCATGGCCAGCACAATCACGAAGCGCACCAGATCGGCGGCGATCATCACGTACTTGCGCTTCATCCGATCGTTCACCACCCCCGCCGTCGGTCCGACCAGGGTTTGAGGAAGAACTTGCAGCACCAAGGCGAGAGCGACGGAGCTGGCGCGTCCCGTCAGTTGCAATAAGAGCGTATAGATCGAAAGCGTGTAGAACCAGTCGCCAATCTCGCTGACGATCTGCGCCAGCCAGAGCCGCCGGAAATTGCGGTTCGCGCTGATCAGTCGCACGTAAGAAGCGAGCGAAATCGTAGCCGCGCCGTGTTCTGGTTCGGGTTCCATAAGGAATGACGGAAAAAGGAATGATTAGGGTAATCGTCAGCGGCGGTTTGTAGCAAAGCCGGTTCAATGCAGCCAGATTTTGCTCGGATGAGATTTACTGCCGGCGCTGGAGCACCTTCCGTGCGTCGTACCCTGTGCAGCGAATTGCTCTCAAATGAGAAAAAGCTTGCACTAATGTGGCCCTACGGACTTTCATGTATGTCTGCATGCTATTCATTCACAGCCATTTAAGTAATCCCGATTTTGCCAACAGAATATTGGGTTGGCAACACGCATGCTTGGTCCTCCCATGCGCCCTGTCTGAAAAGCCTGGAGGAAGACCATGCGCACCTTCGGAATCTGTTCAGTATCGCTGGCCATATTTCTTGCGACCGTTCTGTCTGCCGCGGCAAACACCTGCGACTCCTTCGCGAGTTTCACCTGCTCACACTCAACTCCTAATGTAGTGCACCTCCTGGGAACTGGCGCGACCGGCCAATCTGTCGGGATTGTGTTAGGAAGTAGCTTCAGCGTCACGTTTATGGGGAACAAATCCTTTTTGGGCGATGATCTGATCATTCTCGCCGCCGCTCCAAACGCGTTGACAGGTTCGGTAAACGGCGTCTCGTTTAGCTCGCTTTCCAGCTTCCCAGAGGGAGGCGCCATGGGAGCCATGCAGGACACGTGGAAGGGTACAGGAGTCTTGTTCAACTCACCGTCCTTCGGATACGCAAATGTGGGCGTTATCGGGAGTGGCACTGTTTCAATCAGCGCCAGCGGCGTCGGTGCGGGAACCATCCTCTACGCGGAAGTCGTCAATCCTACGACTGGCAAGGTCCTTTACATCACACCGAACTCGGAAGCGGGGATACTGGGAGGAAGCACGACGACCACACCCGAGCCTGCCTCTTTGACTCTCCTCGGAACCGGCTTGGTAGGTTTGGCCGCGGTGGTGCGGCGAAAAATGAATAAAGGATGAACGCGGCCCGAGCATCTCATCAACCATGGGTGCCCCACTTCTCCCTGATTTTGGGAGAAGTGGGGATGTTCAGGTTCCGCTGGCTGATCCTCAACAGTGCAGCTTCCTCTTTAAATCTTCGGCGATCTGCTTGCCGTGGAAGCGCCCGTTCTCGATGAAAATCTCATTGGTGCGCGAGCCTGCCACAATCACGCCCGCAACATAGATTCCACGGACGTTGCTTTCCAACGAGACCGGATCGCAGACCGGCCGGCACTGCTGCTCTGACAATTCAATCCCCATGCTCCGCAGGAAATCGTAGTCGGGGTGATACCCGATGAGGGCCAGCACGAAATCATTCTTCAGACGAATGGGTCCCCTCGGCGTAACCACTACAACGTGGTCAATCCCAATTTCCTGCACGTAGCTGTTGAAGTACGCTTCAATCTCTCCCGCTTTGATGCGGTTCTCCAGGTCAGGCTTGATCCAGTACTTGACGTGATGGTGCAGCTGCGCCTCTCGGTGCAGCAGCGATACCCGCGCCCCATGACGCCACAGATCGAGCGCCGCAATCGCTGCCGAGTTCTTGCCTCCAATGACCAGCACGTCGGCGTCGTAATAGGGATGAGGTTCGCCGTAATAGTGCGACACTTTCGGCAGGTCCTCGCCCGGGATGTTCAACTGGTTCGCCAGATCGTAATAACCAGTCGACACAATCACTTTCTTCGCGAGATAGTCATGAGGGCGGCCAGCGCGATCCGTCGCGGTAATACTGAAATTCTCGTCTTCTCCCATGACGGTCTTTACCCATTCATACTGGCGAATGTCAACGTGATAGTGCTCGGCAACCTTGCGGTAATATTCGAGCGCTTCCTCTCGCGTGGGCTTCTGCAGAGCAGTGGTGAATGGGATATCGCCGATTTCGAGCAACTCGGGCGTCGTGAAGAAAACCATGTTCGCCGGATAGTGGAATAGCGAGTTGACCAGGCACCCTTTGTCGAGAACGATGACTTTGAGTCCGATCTTCTGTGCCTCAATCGCGCAAGCCAATCCCGTCGGTCCGGCTCCGATCACAATGATGTCAGTTCGCATCTCTGCGCGAGGCTTCGTCTTAGCCTTCGGCAGTGTGTCGATATCTTCGGCGGCGAAGAATTCAGGCATGGAGTCGGGGCGGACAGCTCGAGTCGACGAGGGTTCGAGCGCTATCGGAAACTTTTGATTCTAGCATGCGGCGCTTGGACGGCCATCACGTACGATTCAGGACGGCGCTTGATCTAGACTCGTCTCACAGCAGTTTTGAAAGGGCGCGGCTTTTCAGCCGCGCCGGACAAAGGCAATAACAGATGTGGGCTTTAGAGACCGCGTGAGAACTACCATTGAACGCAAGCGGAGCAAGCACCACCAAAACTCCAGCCGCGTAGCGGCGCGACATGAAAGCCCGGCACGGAAGTGCCGGTGAAGTGGAACAGATGCGCGAGTCCCGTAGGTACCACACGCGTTCTCACGCGCACTCTTTAGCCCCTGAGGGAAACAGCTTGGTCCGGATACAGACTTAGCAGACCAGCGCTGGTCCCGGCTCCCCGCGCTATAATTTGCGGTTACCTTCATATCTCCGCTCGCCTCAGGAGCCACTCATGTCTACCGGCAAGACTCGGATTGAATCTGACAGCATGGGCAAGATCGAAGTCCCCTCAAATGTCTATTGGGGAGCCCAGACTCAGCGATCCCTGCTGCACTTCAACATTGGGCGCGACACCATGCCGCCGGAATTGATTCGCGCCTTCGGGATTCTGAAAAAAGCCTGCGCGCTCGTAAATCAGGATCTTGGGAAGCTGCCGGCTGACAAGGCAAAGCTGATCGCACAAGCGGCTGACGAAGTGATTGCCGGAAAACTGAGCGATCAATTCCCGCTCCGCGTATGGCAGACCGGCAGCGGGACGCAGACCAACATGAACGTAAACGAGGTCATCTCGAACCGCGCCATTGAAATTGCCGGAGGCGAGATGGGATCGAAGAAACCGATCCATCCCAACGACCACGTCAACATGTCGCAGTCCTCGAACGACACCTTCCCCGCAGCCATGCATATCGCAGCAGCCGAACGAGTGAAGAACGCCCTGATACCTGCGGTCAAGAGCGTTCAGGATGCCATCGCTGCCAAGGCGAAGGAATTTCACGACATCGTCAAAATTGGCCGCACCCATTTGCAAGATGCGGTGCCTTTGACCATCGGCCAGGAATTCGGCGGCTGGGCAAGCCTTCTGGAACGCGACATCAAGCGCCTAGAACAGGCCCTTGA
Organism: uncultured Acidobacteriota bacterium; assembly: GCA_963836945.1. Classification (GTDB taxonomy): domain Bacteria; phylum Acidobacteriota; class Terriglobia; order Terriglobales; family Acidobacteriaceae; genus Sulfotelmatobacter. The sequence goes on along the minus strand of CAWILL010000003.1, from coordinate 341,749 downwards.
GGGTCTTTACGATCTGGCAATCGGCGGAACTGCCGTAGGAACCGGCCTCAACACCCATCCCGAATTCGCCGAGCGCGCGGCGAAGAAGATCGCCGAACTCACCGGACTTCCCTTCCGCTCGCACGGCAACAAGTTTGCCGCGCTCTCGGCCCACGATGAGATCGTGTTCGCGCAAGGTGCGATGGAGACACTGGCAGCCTCGTTCATGAAGATTTCCAACGACATTCGCTGGCTGGCCTCCGGCCCGCGCTGCGGCTTAGGCGAGTTGTCGATTCCAGAGAATGAACCGGGGTCTTCAATCATGCCCGGCAAGGTGAATCCGACACAGTGCGAGGCCATGACCATGGTTTGCGTACAAGTGCACGGCGCAACCGCTGCCGTTGGCTTTGGCGGATCGCAAGGCAACTTCGAGCTCAACGTTTTCAAGCCGGTGATCATCTACAACTTCCTGCACTCCGTCACGCTGATCACCGATGCCTGCCACGGCTACGTCGAATACATGATCAAAGGCATAGAGGTCGACCGCGCCAAGGTCGACTGGTACGTGAAGAATTCGTTGATGCTGGTCACGGCATTGGCTCCCAAGGTCGGCTACGACAAGGCGGCCCAAATCGCGCACGCCGCGCTCGTCGAGCATTCAAGCCTGCGCGAAGCCGCGTTGAAGCTCGGATATCTCACGGGCGAGGAGTTCGATCAACTGGTGAAGCCGGAGAGAATGACCCACCCGTAGTCCTCGCTGGCCGCATGCAGCTATCTCATAAAGGTGTCCTGAAACCCTGTCAGGCTGAGCGAGGACTGAGCTTCGCGAACGCGAAGATCAGCCGCAGTCGAAGCATCCCTTTAGATTCTACGAATTCACCGCTTCAGTCGATTCACCCACTTGTGGCAATGTGCTGACCTGTTTCTTCGGCGTAGTCGTAATCACCACCACGCTCACCAGCACCAGCATCGTCCCCACGATCGTACGCAGAGAAAGCCCCTCTCCGCCCCGGAAGTACCCCAGCAGCACCGCCACCACGGGATTCACATACGCATAGGTCCCAACCTTGGTCGGCGATTCATGATGAATCAGCCAAAGATAGGCCGTGAACGCAACAATCGACCCAGCGACGATGAGATATGCCAAAGCAAGCCACGCCTTCAGAGAGACCGCCTGCACGCGGAATCCACGGAATTCCCCCAGCGCCGCCGAGGTGATCATCAGCAACACTCCTCCTGCAAACATCTGCGCACCCGAGCTCATAGCTTTTGACGAAGGCAGGGGAAGCTTGCGCGTCAACGCGGACCCCACCGACCAGCAGATTGCGGCCACGATCAGCGTGATGGCTCCGATTGTATCGATCGGGGAGTCCCCGAAGCTGATACTTCGGCTGACCAGCACCAGCACTCCCCCGATACCCACAAGGAGTGCAGCGCCCAGCCGAGGAGTGAGCCGCTGCGTCTTCAGGAACAAAATTTCGGACAACGTCATAAACACGGGAATCGTAGCCATCATCACCGCTGCGATCCCCGATGGCACGCGGCGCTCGGCCCAGAAGAGCAGTCCGTAATCGAGAACAAAGATCAGAACAGCCAGCAGGGTCGCCGAGAACCATTGTCGCGCGGTGGGCGAGACCGTACCTTTAGCGCGCATCCACGCAAACAGAACCAAGCCCGCGATCAGAAACCGGAGCCCCGCAAGCAGGAAGGGTGGAACCTCACGCACGCCAACCCGGATGGCGAGGAATGTCGATCCCCAAACGAAGTAGATGATGGCAAAGGCCAGCAGCACTTTCCACGCGCGAGGAGCGGACGTAACTTCCATGATCAATCCCGCGAAGCGTTTGCTTCAGCCTGATTAGATCACCGTGCTTCCACGCGGACACGGACTCACTGCATAAAAAGAATTTATGGGGGGATAAGCCGAGACGCTCTAGATCATGGAACCGAAGGTGCCAGGTTGTGATTACTTCTTCAGCAGGCTGGTATGGCTGGCAACGCACTGCCATTTGCCCTGGTCGAAGACCCATGTATCGGTAAACCGTCCGATGTGATCATACGACTTGCCCTGATACGTGCCTTGGGTATGGTAAATGCCAGTCACGACGGCAGTTTCCCCGAAGAAGTTCATCTTCACGTCCTGAATATTCGCTTGCGCCGGCTTGAAGCGGGGATCTCGGATGTCGGCCAGGAATTTTTGCTTATCGCTGATTTCTCCGTCCCATTCCGTGTTGACGAAGCGGCTCGAAACCAGGGCGTCGAGAGCAGCTGAGTCGCGATTGACCTGCGCTTCGTTCCACAGGCGCTCAAGAACCATGAGTTTGCTTTCGCGAGGATCAGCCTGTTGCGCAGCCAGACTGACCGCGCTGAAGGCGAGTAGAAGGCAACAGGAGATGGTGCGAATCATGCGCGTACACGCCGCCGGCATCCCAACGTGCAGGCGAACGTTCGACGACAATATCAGTGGAACTCGCCGCGACGCTACGAAAATACACGTTGGAGAGTTACGAACGTCATGGGTCTAGCGCATTCAAATTTGTGGCCCAGCTTCTGATAATATCCACCTCCAATGGCAGGCACGGCCAAATCCATCGGGGCGACTCCCATCCTCGATTCTGCTACGCGCCCTCCGGCTAAGAAGAAAAACCTTGGAAGCATGCTAAGCGGTTTCGTACTGGCAATCCCCTACGTCGCAGTGCTAATCAGTGCTTCCAACAACGCTCGGCAATCAGGAAATTCGGGTTCGGATTTTGTCTTTCCCTCCTATATCCTGGCGATCTTTCTGGCCATCATCATCCACGAACTTGGGCACTTGGCCGCCGGGTGGACGGTGGGATTCAGATTTGATTCCCTTAGGGTGGGTCCAATTTCGCTCTACTTTGAATATGGCAGGTTGAAGATCAGCCTTCGCAAATCACTTCCCGCTGGCGGCTATGCCGGGATGCGTGTTGATCGAATCCGAAGGTTGCGGCGGAGATTGTTCATCTTCGTCGCAGGAGGCCCCATTATCAATCTGCTTTCGGCGGCAGCAACAGCACTGCTTCTGGCCTACACCCCTCCGAAATCAAATTGGCTCGCCACATTCTGCAACCTGTTTTGGATGATTTCCGCGATCTCCGGCGTGATCAATCTCCTGCCCCTTCGGCTGGGAGTTCTGTATGCAGATGGTGCGAGGATCCTGATGTTGCTGTCATCAGTGCCCAGGTCGCGACGCTGGATCAGTCAAAACGCAATTGTCTGCCAGAGTCATGCGGGCGTTAGACCCAAAGCCTGGAAACGCACATGGCTCGAAGCCGCTGGAGGGGTTCGAGACGGCTCCGTTGATGATTTCGCCGGCAATTGGGCAGCGTACTTGGCAGCTAATGACCGGAAAGACATTTTCGTTGCGGCAGTCCATCTTGAGAGATGTCTCGAGGGGATGAACTTACTTGGACCTTTATTTCAGGATATGGTGGCGCTGGAAGCCGCTGTATTTTCATCGTGGTTTCGTGAAGACGCGGTGACTGCGCAAAAGTGGTTGGCTCAGGTGAAGAAACTCAAGGCGCTGCCCCAGCTTCTGCAGAATCGAGCGCAAATTGCTATGTGCTGTGGACGGAAAGAGTTTGGACTGGCGCTATCCTTCTGGCAGGAAGGGATCGCGCTCATCGAAAAACTTCCATCCACGCCCTTAAAGGTCCGATTCACAGAAGGTTTTCTCGAATGGAAAAACGAAATTCGTGAACGTGAAGATCACAGGCATCAACTCCTGAATCCATACCTGCGGTCCTATAGCGCGACGCTCCCATCAAAGGTCCTCTAAGCGCTTCCAACTGTCAGTAAGCCCACCGCATCAACGTAGCCCCGATCGTGAAACCCGCTCCCACCGAAGCCAGCAACACCAGACTTCCCTTCTTCAGTTTGCCCTCTTCGATCGCGGTGCCCATGGCCAACGGTATGGTACCCGCCGTGGTGTTGCCGTAGCGGTCGATATTGATGATCACGCTCTCCGGACGCAGCCCAAGCCGCTCGGCCGTAGCGTTAATAATCCGCAGATTGGCCTGATGCGGAATGAACACATCGATGTCAGAGCCCTTCAGCCCATTCCTGTCCAGCAGTCTCAGACAGAGTTCGGTCTGTTTCCGCACCGCAAACTTGAATACCTGTTGCCCATCCTGGTGAACGTAGTGCATCTTCTTCGCGATCGTTTCCTTGCTCGTCGGATGCAAACTGCCGCCGCCCGGCATGTAAAGAAATTGACCGCCCGAGCCGTCGACTTCGTGGATGAAATCGATGAGCCCTTCCGAATCATTCTCCGCTGGCTCGAGAATCGCCGCGCCCGCTCCGTCCCCGAAGATCACGCACGTCGCACGGTCGGTGTAATCGATGATCGACGACATCACGTCCGCTCCGATCGCGAGCACGCGTTTGTGCGCGCCGCTGGCAATAAACTGCGCCCCGACCTGCAATGAATAGAGAAAGGCAGAACACGCCGCAGACAGGTCGAATCCCCACGCTCCCTTAGCGCCGAGTTTGTCTTGCACAACACACGCAGTAGAGGGAAAGAACATGTCAGGCGTCACAGTGCCCAGAACAATCGCCTCAATCTGGCTAGGTTCCATGCCGCGCTGAGCCAGCGCTTTCCGAGATGCCTGCACTGCCAGGTCGCTGCTCGCCACACCCTTCTCTGCGATGTGACGTTCGCGGATGCCCACGCGCGACATGATCCATTCGTTGTTGGTATCGACCATCCGTTCGAGGTCGGCATTGGTGAGAAGACGAGGCGGCACATACGTGCCCAGAGCACTGATCTTGGCGCGGATCGGTTTGTTCAAATAGAACCCCTGAGAGAGATGATTTATTGTGAAGGATCGAGGAAAGAATGTCTAACCACACAACCGGGCGTCAGACCTCAGACCTCGGCCCTCAGGAAAAATACCGAACACCGAGCAATGAAGAATCGAGGCTCGAGTCCGATGCCCGATGCCGGCGGTCTGAGGTCTGAGGTCTGAGGTCCGACGCCTGCTTCAAAACACCCACCGCATCAGCGTCGCTCCCGAAGTAAACCCAGCCCCGACCGACGCGATCAACAGCAGGTCGCCTTTCCTCAATTTGCCTTCGTCAATTGCAGTCCGCATGGCAATGGGAATCGTCCCCGCCGTCGTGTTTCCGAAGCGATCGATATTGATGACGACTTTTTCCAGCGGCATCCCCAGCCTGTCGGCCGTCGCGGTGATAATCCTGCGATTCGCCTGATGCGCGATGAAACAATCCACATCTTTCCCCGTAAGCTTATTGCGCTCTAGCACGCGCTCTGTCATCTCCGCCATCTTCTTCACCGCATACTTGAAGACGTTCTTCCCATCCTGATGGATGTAATGCATCTTCTGATCGACCGTCTCATGGCTCGCAGGATTCAGGCTCCCTCCGCCCGGCATAAAAAGGTACTGTCCCCCCATGCCTTCCACCTGCGCCACCTGATCGATCACTCCCTCACCATCGGCACACGGCTCAAGCAGAACCGCGCCTGCTCCGTCTCCAAAAATGATGCACACTGCGCGATCCGTATAGTCGGTCATCGACGAGTTAACGTCCGACCCGATAACCAGAACCTTCTTGTATTGGCCCGACTCCACAAACTTCACGCCGGTGTTGAGAGCATAGACAAAGCCGGAGCATCCAGCCGAAACATCGAACCCCCATGTGTTTTCGATCCCAAGTTTGTGCTGCACCAGGCAGGCCGTCGACGGATACATCATGTCCGGCGTGACGGTGCCGACCAGGATAAGATCCACTTCCTGCAAATCGAAGGGATGGGACTCGATCAAATTCTTCACCGCAGCGACCGCCAGATCGCTGGCCGCCACGCCTTTGTCGGCAATGTGACGCTCACGGATCCCGACGCGTTCGAGGATCCATTCACTCGTGGTATCAACCATCTTTTCCAGATCGGCATTACTGAGAACCCGCGGAGGCACATAAGTCCCCAGCGCGGTGATTTTGGCGCGCGTAGTAGTCAATCAGGGCTCCTGGAAAATAAGAAACCGAGTATTTTGCAGGATGCCGGGCAGAATGTCTAACCTGAATCCATCAAGCAGCGCTTTCCCCAACCGGATCAGAACGTGTAATCAGGTGGCTTGATCCCTTTGGCCCTCAAATAAACCTCGCATTGCGCCCGATGATGGGCCGTGTGGACGAACATGTTCAGGATCATCGCCCGCCCGTCCGGATCGTTTCTCCCCTTCCATGATGGGATATGCCATGTGCGCTGGAGCTGCTCAGGCGTGATGCGCGGAAGGGCCTCAATCACATAATCAAAGGATTGCCCCAGCACCTTCTGAACGTTCGCCTTATCCGGGTTTAGGGGCTTACTGAGGTCGACCGCGAACGGCGGCTGCATCCCGGTAATTTGCTGGAAGCGGTAAACATTCGACACAGCGATATGGAGCATTTGCTCCCCGAACGTCATCTCGTCCGGATTGGGCTTGAAACCGTAGAAGTCAGCCGGCATCGCATCGGCAACATCGATTGTGAACTGTTTCGAAATCTGCCAGTCATGAACAAATTCCGGCATGTCGAGCAGTGTGTTTACCTTGGAGCTCTGCCCTGCCGTGGCATTCGAAAGTAGGCTCACAGCGATAACTGACAAGACGTAGCGGAGATGGACCATGCCTGCGCCCTCCATGACTCGATTGAGTCTAGACGCGTGAAGGCCGCAGTTGTAAGCAGGCTTCCGGAGTCAAGCCGCTTCTTTCTCCCGTTCGTGATCCATCCATTCGCGAATGAAATCAAAATTCCACACTTCGGCCTCGTGCCAGCAGGAGCCAGCGCAATTTCGCAGACTACCTCCGACTGCCCGTCGGTCTTCGTGATCTTCTCCGCGCGCTCTGCGAGTCCTCAGCGTTCTCCGCGGTTAGCTTTTTCAGGGCCTCAGTTCAAGCCGCCGCGCTCTCCCTTTCGTGTTCCATCCATTCGCGAATGAAATGAGGGCACGAAATGATTCCGAATTCCCGGTTCTCGCCGTTGATCAAGTAGAAGAGAGCGTCGCGGTCCAATTCTTCCAGCAGCGAAAGACTCAGGAGAGGCCACAGATGGCACTCGATCGCAGAACGAACAAGTTGATCCAGATACTCCAAGTGACCTTGAAACAGCTTTCCCGATACTCGAATGGTGACGTGATAATCAGGGGTAGTATTGCGACGTTCCATAATTCTCCTCGGGCGGGTCAATCTCAACTTCTCACTTCTATAGATGGCCCGAAAAGGCGTTTCCTGCGCAAAGAGTCGTAAAAGAACGTAAAACCGGGTAATCAGAGGTTGGGGAACTTTGGGAGGTTGCTGTGGAAAACATTAAGTCAGGTACCGGGGACTCACTGCACACGTAAGAGCCCGTTACCGTTGCTTCCTTCCGGACCTGGCGGGGTTGGCGAGAGTACGTCGCGTGAGACCGATACCTGACCTGAATCATTCTAGCATTCGGAATCAGAAACCAACGATCACCCCATCCGCTTCGACATCCGCAATTCCTGCTTATCGCAGGTGCTCTATCAACTCCGGGAAAAAGCTTTGGAAGTCCTCCAGAAAGGCGGTCTCATGTTCCTGAAATATCGGCAACGAACCCGTCAGATCCATGGGCCGCCGGAAACGCCGACCGATTCGCCCCAGGATATCGGCCACTCCTGCGGCGTGATGGTAGCGTCCAAGCCAGTCCTCCTCCCGCAGTCGTTGCAGCTTTTGTTTCGCTTCCGCGGGCGTGACCATAGAGCAAGTTTCGATGTCCCGGTAGAATTTCCCGATGAAGTCGGGCAGAGGCACGGTGGAATACTGCCTCCAGTCGCGAGCAAGAAAATGATCAAAGTAAACGTCCGTTAGGATGCCGCCGAAACGCCGGTACGGCGGAGGAAAACGTCGCACGCAGGACCGCACCCGGGGATGTGCATCGGTGAAAACATCGATCCGCCGATGGCAGCGAATCCCCCGCTGATATGTCTCAGGAAGAGACTTGAGATGGAGCGCAGAAGTCAGATCCGGCAAAAGATTTCCCACCCGAAACTCTGCGTTGGGCTCGGACAAATAGAGATGTGCCAGCCAATTCATTTCTACCAATAGCCTAATCGGTTTTACGCGAGACGGCCCTGAACGGCGTAGCCATATTTTGGCTGATGTCACGCGAACGACCTTTTCCACAGCCACGCAATCTTTCAGCAACTGAGGCAATTTCTTGGATCCCGGTTCCACCGCCGATTGCCTTCGGTTAAGCCGACCAACCATGACGTGCGGTTACACCGTTTGAAAATGATTAGGCATAATGAATCGACACAGTGTTCATGGTGGGTCTAGAGTGTGAACCGAACCTCGAAAAGTCTCCGCAGAAATAACACCTTGCTGGCTGTTATTTGCAGTTGTGTGCTTGTCCTGCCTGTAGCCTCGTCGACCGAATCGGCGCCAGTTCCTCCGGGCCGCCTTATCGACATTGGCGGGCGTCGGCTGCACCTGAACTGCACTGGAAGCGGTGCCCCGACTATCGTGGCGGAAAGCGGTCTGGGCGCATTTTCCACGGATTGGGCACTTGTGCAACCAGAAGCTTCTAAATTCACGCGGTTTTGCAGCTACGACCGCGCGGGTTACGCGTAGAGCGACAGCGGCCCGGCGCTCGATATGGTTGAGGAGACGGTCGATGATTTACGGATGCTATTGCGTAAAGCGGGCGTGGATCCACCGTATGTTTTGATCGGCGCATCCATTGGAGGACTTTTCGTTCGGGCATACCAGCGCCGGTTCCCCGAGGAAGTGGCGGGGCTTGCATTAGATGATGCATCGTCGGAGCATTTTTTGGACTTCCAAATTGAGGGAAAGGACAAAGTGCTCGCTGACACGTCGGCCGAAGAACTGCGACGGATGTTCGAAGCTTACCTCCGCGTGCCTGCCACTCCTCGTATCTTACCGACCACCGTGGAGGCGCCTGCGGACCGATTGCCTAAGGAAGCACAGGCGGCCCGGTTGTGGGCGATTCGTAAATTGATGAGTTCTGAACCGGTAATTCCCACATTTCCGGGCGCGGAGTCCTGGCGCGAAGAATTCATCGCTCTACGGCCGCAATCTCCTCCAGGTCATCCCCTCGGCGATCTGCCGCTGATTGTGTTGACCCGAGGACTCAATACAGATAACCGCCACAGGGAAGTCGCTGCAGAATTCGCTGCGCTCCCCAGAGTGGGGAAATTAGTGGTCGCCGACCAAAGCGAGCATGAAATACATATGTACCGTCCCGATCTGGTGGCTCAGTCGCTAAAGGAAGTAGTAGAAACAGCAAGGAATAGAGTCCCCAAATCCGATAAACAGGAAATTCGGAAGTAACTGTTGCAGCCCAGGCCAGCGCTCATTGAGGGGTTTTGAGCGATATTTAGGGTGTCACAACAACTACCCTTTCGGTAATCGTGTAAGCCCTTGAGGAGCTATAATTTTGCACTGAAGTCTCACCGAGCATCAAGAGGTCCCGATGCGCCGCTTTTTGTTTGTCCCTGCAGTTCTCTGTATCACAGCAGGGTTACTCGCCCAGAGTTCTGTTCCTCCCGATAACAAGCCAACCGAAGATCCGACATCTGCACCCTGCACCGTCACAGGTCGAGTGGTCACGGCAGCTGAGGGCAATCCACTCAAGTCGGCTCGCATTGCGCTTATGCCGGAACATGAGCGCTCGCACACCCAGATCTACGCAGCTACTTCTGACAGTGATGGCCATTTCACGATCAAAGATATTCCTCCCGGGCGGTATCGATTCTTAGCAGCGCACTCCGGGTTTGTGGAGCAGCACTACAAGGCAGCGCCCGGTGACGCTGGGCCGATCTTTTCCCTCAGTTCCGGCGAGAAAGTCAGTGATGCTCTCTTTCGACTTGTGGCCGCTGCCGTAATCACGGGGCGGGTGAGCAACGAAGAGGGCGACCCCATGCAGCGCGTCGAAGTCGTAGCCCTCCGCCGGCCCAGCGAAGAGGAGGTCGAGGATGAGGACGTGCGACCGCGAAAGATTCGGATGCAGCGTGTCGCATCTGCCGACTCTGATGATCGTGGGCAATACCGCATTTTCGGGCTGAAGCCGGGCGAATACTACCTCAGAGCCGAGGATACGTTTCGTCCGCAAGGCGCGATGGTACTCGATGAAAGTTTCTGGCTCAACCGATCACTCGGCAGCGAATACGCTTCCGTTTATTACCCCGGCGTAACACAGATCTCTCAGGCGCAAGTGGCGCCGATCAAAGCCGGGGAAGAAGTGCAGGTGGATATTGCAATGCATCGCGTAAAAACAGTCACTGTCGCAGGACGAGTCATCGGCACGGCCGGGCCGGTCGCGAACACCATGGTCCACTTGGAACAAGCCGACGCAAGCGATTCGGATTTCGATCGCGGCGACACCACCGACGAAAAAGGTAACTTTCTGATTCGGAGCGTGCCCGAGGGCACATACTACGTCGTTGCATTGCAGAGGCAGGAGAACGCGCGGGTTTTCGAAGCGCGGGCGCGCCAGAAGGTTGAGGTGATGGGCGAGAACATCGACTCCCTGACCATCTCTCTCAATGCCGGGGCGACAATACAGGGCAGGATCAGGGTCGACGGCGCAAGTTTCGTAACGCTCGACCGCGTCGGATTGGCGCTGACGCCCGTCGACGAAGATGGGCAAATGGGCGGTCATGGCGACGTGAAGAAAGACGGGAGCTTCGAAATCAAATCGGTCCACGACGGCAATTACGCAGTCCATGTGTGGGGGCTCGACCGCGACGCATACGTGAAGTCACTACGGCGCGGCCCGGATGATCTCTTGGAAAAAGGTCTGCAGGTCGAAGGAGGTTCCCCTGGGAAAATCGAGGTGATCATCGGCTCAGATGGAGCTCAGCTGGACGGTTCTGTTACAGATGACGAAGGACCTGTCATCGGCGCACGTGTGCGGCTTGTCCCTGATCCGTTGACACCTTACAACCATCTCCGCATCCAAAGTGCTACTACAGATCAACTGGGTCATTTCTCGCTGACTGATATGCCGCCCGGAAAATACAAGCTAACTGCAAGACCCATGGCGCCTTCCGAAACCGCCGCTTACAAAGCGGAACCGCAAGCCATCACACTTTCTGAAAACGATCACAAGACGACACAGTTAAAACTTGAGAAACCGCAGGAATAAACTGTCGCAGGCGATTGCGCTCGCTGACCGTGTGGGCAGGGATTTTGAGCGCAATCGGGATGTTTTCGCCAATCATCTTTCGGAAGCGCTGGCCCTTTCTGCCAAACTGATTGCGTCGTGCGCAGCAGCTTCCAAGGGATGAGGCTTCATTTGGTAAACATGCGCAGCAGATAAGGCCAATAGCAGTTGGGCAGCCCGCCGCATCTGGTATTCACGCAACCGGTCCCCGATAGCATGATCTGATGTGCCGAGGAACTCGTGTAGGTAATGCCACAAAAATTGACGAAGTTCATCGACTGCTGCTTTGAAAGCGACCAGTTCATTAGATGCTTCGCCTTCGAACAATGCAGAGGAAAGTTCAGTGGGTTGGGTCGCAGCACGTTTATTTAGCTCGTCACGTACGAGGTAGAGTTCTTCAGTAATCGATCGAATACGCGTGAAGGTTTTGTCCATCGGGCAGTCACTCCCTACTCGTTAGGAATCTCTCCTGCAATGACTCTGTCGGCCTCGGCGAGCAACACTCGGAAGGTTCTTAGAAGAGCACGCCTGCCTTCCGGGTCGGTGTTGTTTCTCAACGTTTTGCTTAACGTCGCTAACTGCTCAGCAACTGCCTGGAGGCTTGCGGAAGTGTCGCTCATCATTTGAGGAAATATTCGTCGGCATCATACCGTGGCAATAGGGTCGCGTTGGATACCCTACATTCCTTACCCCAAAAGTGCCATATCGTTGCCTAGCAAGATCAAGCGATGCCCTCATTCAGGGGTTTGGAGTGTTATAGGGATTATCGCAAGTGCGCCGGCGCAAAGCTCTTCCGCTCGCACCGAATGTTTCGCGCCGGCGCACTTGTCGATAGGGCCCTAAGATTTTTCGCCAACTGTCGCACAGTCCGGGTCACCGACAGACGTTCGTCATTCGTATATCGTGGGCAGCAGAGTCCGGCTCAGGGTAGGATGTCGAAAAAGAGATAGACCGAAGCAATGCGACCGTTCCGGGCGACGATAAAATCGGTTGCCGCGTAAGCTGGTGGTTTGCCGGGAGTGCCCGATACCCATCGAACCCGTCCCGCATCACCTAATTCCTCCGGAGGGAAGAGGGGCTGATATTCGAAATCTGGATGGGTTGCTTTGATCACACCAGCGATACGATCAATTTCGTCACGGCCACGAAATACACCGCCTTTGGGGTCATAGAATACCGCGTCTTCGTGAAAGATCTCGTCGATTGCAGCGCGACGACGCACAGGGTCATTTTCGCCAAATACGTCGCTTAGATTACGAAGCAGCAAGGTCGATATGCTGTAGGACATTTGCTTGACCTAGATGCACGCATCGAAGGAAAGTTCCAGCAAGACGCGGTGTGCTGATTGTTCAAATCACTGACTTGTCGCAATCAGCGATTGCACTCACCTAACCCCAGGTCAATCCCGGTCCATCTGCGGTGATTTCTGTTCAAGACTTGGTTGAACCAAAGACGCATTTCCCGTTCTGGGAACACGACACAGATATCCCACCGAAATCTCTTGACCCTCTTCGCCAAGCCGATATGATGGCTCCATAGCCGCGATTTAGGGAAGCAAGAATCGCACCGTAACTCGTTGCGGCTCAATATTTTGCCCCTAGCTCATTGAGCCCCAAGATTTAATTCGGCGTTTCCCGCTAAATTCATGATTCCAATAGACCAGGGGGACGGGGTACCTGCACACAGCCCGAGTTCCAAATTGGAACAACTCTGGTCCTGCGTATATCGGACAAACTCCGGAATTCTCCCACTCCCACGTGACTTTCGGTGCAAGAATTGCTCCTCGGACCCTTCCCTTTCTTGATCGATCTATCGAACAATAGAGTTTCCACCGCAAAAACGATCCCCAATGTCGTGGCCTTCCACCAATTCCGAAGTGATCTCAGTTCAACGAGCGATCGACCACTACTTCGAACTCGCCCTGTATCTGCTTGTCTTGACCGGATTTGGCGCGCTGGCAGGAACAGGTGGACTGGATCTTCCTTCCATCCTCCTCGTGGCGATTGCCTTGGCTGTTCGCGGATACTTGCTGGCCAAGCGCCGCAGTTTTGTGATTTCTGAGCGATGGACCACGCCGCTGTCGATCGCATACTTCGTCTTCTTCGCGATCGACTACCTTGTCGTCTCCCGCAGCTTTCTTTCCGCTACGGTCCACCTCGCGCTGTTCGGAGTCGTGGTCCGAACCTTCTCCATTCGCCGCGAGCGCGATCACATCATGCTAGCTATTCTCGCCTTCCTGATGGTTCTCGCCTCGGCAGTTTTGACGGTCGACAGCATATTTCTGTTTTCGTTCGCCGCTTTCATACTGATGGCTGTCGCCACGTTTGTCTTGATGGAAATGCGGCAATCGGGAATCGCCGCGAGCATTCAAGCCAGGCATTCCAGCGATCCGCAGGAGCATCGGCATCTTGCTTTTGCGCTGGTCCGTTTCGTGCCCGCTCTGATGCTTGTGATTCTCTTCTGCGCCGCTGCGCTCTTCTTTGTCATGCCCCGCATGTCAGCCGGCTACTTGGGCGGATATTCTTACGGTACAGACTTTTCTTCCGGCTTCAGCGATCACGTGCAATTGGGACAGATTGGCCAGATTCAACAGTCCAACTCAGTCGTGATGCACGTCCAGATCGAGGGAGACCAAGCCGGCTTATACGATCTCCATTGGCGCGGAGTGTCGCTGGCGAAATTCGATGGACATACGTGGACGAATGCACGCGACGCTTCCCCGTTATCGCGGCGACCGGATACGAGTTTTGCCTTGCCCAGCGACGGTCGCGCTCCACGGTTCTACGCCACCGCCAGCCTGCAACACGAGAAACTCATCCATTACAAAGTGCTGATGGAGCCCATTGGGACGAACGTTTTCTTTCTCGCTCCATGGGCTTTCAGTCTGCGCGGCGATTACCGTCAGATTGACGCCGATTCCGGTGGCAGCATCTACGACTATGACTTCCAGCGCGCCATCACGCGTTATGAGGCGACATCGGATATCGCAACGCCCACCGCGCCCCAACTGCGCGCCGCCGGACATGCCTACCCTGCGAGCATTGCCAACCTCTATCTCCCCCTTCCGGACATAGATCCGCGAATTCCTCGGTTGACGTCACAGATCACGAGCTCCGCCAAGACCAATTACGACAAAGCGATCGTTATCGAGAATTATCTTCGCACTCGCTTCGGGTACACGCTGCAACTGCCGCAGACCGAAGTCAAAGATCCCGTGGCGAATTTTCTTTTCGAGCGCAAACAGGGACATTGCGAGTACTTCGCATCCTCAATGGCTGTCATGTTGCGCACCCTGGGAATTCCCTCGCGCGTCGTGAATGGATTCCGCAGCGACGAATTCAACGACATCACTGGAAACTACGTGGTGCGCGCCAAAGATGCGCACTCATGGGTTGAAGCATACTTCCCCGGTTACGGCTGGCAGACATTCGATCCCACTCCTGCAGGACCCGCTGGCACTCCACAAGGATGGGCGCGCCTTTCGCTGTACATGGATGCTGCCGCTTCCTTCTGGCGAGATTGGGTCGTGAGCTACGATAGTTCGAACCAATACGTTTTGGGGAAAGCCGCGATCAACACTTCGCGCGGGATGTGGGAAGGCGCGCGCATGTGGGCTCGTACACGTTATGCGTCCATGCTCGATTGGGCGCGCCGCAGCCAAGATCAGGTTGAGAATTCCCCTCGCCGGTGGATCCTGATCGCAGGCGGAATCGTTTTGGCTCTTGTTCTTTTGGCCAACCTCGGACGCCTTTTGCGTGTGCTCCATGAACACTGGCTCGGAGCCCATCCCGAGCGCGCCCCAGAACAAGCTGCCTCAATGTGGTATCAACGCATGGCCCGGATTCTAGCGCGACGCGGAATGCAGAAGAACGAGACAGAGACTCCACAGGAATTCGTGCGAAAGATCGAGGACAACAGGCTTCGTCTGCTGGTAACACAGTTCACTAGCGTGTACGAGTCAGCTCGCTTCGGGAACTCTGCAGACGATGCGCGCGAGCTTCCCCGGTTGTTTGGCGAAGTCGAAGCGGCTATGCGATCCGAATAGCGTTCGGGTAGATCTGTGAAGGTTCGACGCGCGACTGAACGCCAAGTTGTTTCAAGTATTGATCCACACAAGCCGCGGCCTTGCGGCCTTCCGAAATCGCCCACACCACAAGCGACTGCCCTCGTCGCATATCTCCGGCTGCAAAAACACCGGGAACGGATGACATATAGTTCTGGTCGGTAGAGACGTTTCCGCGATTATCCAGCTGAACGCCCAACTGTTCGATCATTCCATTGCGGACGGGACCGAGGAATCCCATGGCGATCAGGACGAGATCGGCCTCCATCGTGAACTCAGTGCCAGCGATTGCTTCGAACTTCGGAGCCGGACCGACGCGTACGGCGTGAAGTTGCTTCACGTTTCCGTTCTCGTCGCCAGTGAAGCTGGTCGTGGCAATGCTCCAATCGCGGATGCCGCCCTCCTCATGTGCACCTTCAACGCGAAGCTGCATCGGCCAGAGCGGCCACGGCGTTTGCGGAGACCGCTCGTCCGGTGGCTTCGGCATGATCTCGAACTGGTGAACGGAAGTCGGCTTCTGGCGATGGCAAGTGCCGAGGCAATCCGCGCCAGTGTCGCCTCCGCCAATGATGGTCACGCGCTTACCTGTTGCCAGAATCTCAACGGCCGGATCAATTGCATCTCCGTGGCAGCGTTTGTTCTGCTGTGGCAGGAATTCCATGGCGAAGTGAATTCCCTTCAACTCGCGGCCGGGAATCTTAAGCTCGCGAGGCTGTTCGGAACCGCCGGCCAGAACGATCGCATCGAAGTCACGACGCAGATCCTCGACCGCAACATTACCTCCGACGTGAGCATTGATCACGAACTTCACGCCCTCGGCGGTCATCTGCTTGAGGCGGCGATCGATGATGCGCTTCTCCAGTTTGAACTCAGGAATGCCGTAACGAAGCAATCCACCAATGCGGTCTGCCTTTTCGTAGACCGTTACCGCATGCCCTGCGCGACAGAGTTGCTGCGCGGCCGCAAGCCCAGCCGGACCCGAACCTACGATTGCTACGCTCTTGCCGCTACGATGTTTCGGCAGAACAGGATGAATCCATCCTTCGAGAAACCCTCGCTCGACGATGTTTTTCTCATTCTGCTTGATTGTGACCGCAGGCTCAGTGATGCCTAGAACGCATGAGGCTTCGCAAGGCGCGGGACAGATACGGCCGGTGAATTCCGGGAAGTTGTTGGTCGCGTGTAGCTGACGGACTGCCTCTTTCCAGTTCCCGCGGTACACGTGGTCGTTCCAGTCGGGAATGAGGTTGCTGACAGGACATCCCGTCTGACAGAACGGCACTCCGCAGTCCATGCATCGCGCACCCTGCTTGCGCAGCTGTTCCTCGGGAAAATCCTGGTAGATCTCGAACCAGTCGTTTACGCGTTCCAGGACAGGCCTGCGCGGAGCCAACTCGCGGGAGTAATCCATGAAACCGGTGGTCTTACCCATGTTGCACCTGCTCCGCGTTGGCCAAAACTGCGAGGGGTTCGCCTGGAATGTAAGCTTGCTCGGCACGTGCAATTCCGAGCACGCGCTTGAATTCGTGCGGGAACACTTTTATGAAGCGGGACACGGCTTCGTTCCAGTTGTCGAGAATCCACCTGGCGCGCTGACTGCCCGTAAATTCCGCGTGGCGCTGAACCAGATCGCGAACTACCTGCAGATCTTTGATTTCCGTGAGAGGTTCAAGGTCCGTTGATTCCAGATTGCAGCGCTTTTCTGTGAAATCACCGCGCTCATCGAAAACGTAAGCGATGCCGCCGCTCATTCCCGCCGCGAAATTGCGCCCGCACGAACCCAGCACAACGACCAATCCATTCGTCATGTACTCGCAGCCGTGATCGCCCACGCCCTCCACCACAGCGGTCGATCCGGAATTGCGAACCGCAAAGCGCTCGCCCGCGACTCCATTGAAGAAGACTTCCCCACTGGTTGCGCCATAAAGCGCGACGTTGCCGACAATGATGTTTTCTTCAGCGGCGAAGCCCGATCCGCGCGGCGGGTAGACGATGAGCCGTCCACCAGAAAGACCTTTACCGACATAGTCATTCGCTTCGCCTTCCAGCGTGAGCGTAACGCCCTTAGCGAGGAAAGCGCCGAGGCTCTGGCCTGCAGAACCGGAAAGATGGACGCGAATGGTGTCTTCCGGAAGTCCGGCGGATCCATAACGGCGCGCAACCTCGCCACTCAGCATCGTGCCAACCGAGCGGTGAATATTGCGGATCGGCAACTTGACCTCAATGGGGGAGAGCGTTTCCAGCGTGTCATGCACCTGCCCGAGGATCTTATGGTCAAGCGCCTGCTCCAATCCATGGTCCTGCTTGTGGACGCAGCGTCTCACAACACGGGATGGAACTGGCGGGTTGTAGAGGATCGACGAGAAGTCGAGTCCCTGGGCTTTCCAATGATCCTTCCAGTGCGCGACTGCCGCATCCACTTCGAGCATGTCGACGCGGCCAATCATCTGGTCCAAGGAACTGAAACCCATTTCCGCCATGTACTGGCGAATCTGCTCGGCGAGGAAGAAAAAGAAATTGATGACATGCTCAGGTTGGCCCTGGAATTTCTGTCGAAGCACAGGATCTTGCGTGGCGATGCCAACCGAGCAGGTGTTGAGATGGCATTTCCGCATCATCACGCAGCCCATCGCGATCAGCGGAGTCGTGGCAAAACCGAACTCTTCAGCACCGAGCAATGCGGCGATCACAACGTCGCGGCCAGTTTGAAGTTTGCCGTCGGTCTGAACCCGGATGCGGCTGCGCAGGTCGTTCAACAAAAGAACCTGCTGCGTCTCTGCCAGGCCAAGCTCCCACGGAATGCCCGCATGCTTGATGGAACTGAGGGGAGACGCTCCCGTTCCCCCACTGTCTCCACTGATGAGAACGACATCGGCATGTGCCTTAGCCACCCCGGCCGCAACCGTTCCCACTCCAACCTCCGCGACCAACTTCACCGCAATTCTGGCATGAGGATTGACGTTCTTCAGGTCGTAGATCAGTTGGGCGAGATCTTCGATCGAATAGATGTCGTGGTGCGGCGGCGGAGAGATGAGTCCCACACCGGGGATCGAGTGCCTGAGCCGCGCGATGACGTCGTCCACCTTATGTCCCGGAAGTTGCCCACCCTCGCCGGGTTTAGCGCCCTGCGCCATTTTGATCTGGAGTTCGTCGGCGTTCACCAGGTAATTTGCTGTGACCCCAAAACGCGCCGAAGCCACTTGCTTGACCGCACTGCGGCGTAGATCGCCATTGGGATCGGGCTTGAAGCGCTCTTCATCTTCCCCGCCCTCGCCCGTATTCGATTTGCCGCCGATGCGATTCATGGCGATGGCCAGCGTCTCGTGGGCCTCTTTGCTAATGGATCCAAACGACATGGCGCCGGTCGTGAAGCGCTTGACGATTTCCTTCGCCGGCTCGACGTCTTCCAACGGTACGGGCGCGGCGCTCTTCTTCAGTTTCATCAGTCCGCGCAGCGTGCAGAGCTGCGTGCTCTGCTTGTCGATCAAGTCGGTGTATTCCTGGAAAGTCTTGAAACTATCCTGCCGAACCGCGTGCTGAAGCTTGCTGATGGTCAACGGATTGAGGAGATGGTATTCGCCATTGACCCGCTGGTGATAGTTGCCGCCGACAGTCAACTCAGTTTCGAAATCAGTCAGAGGGTGGAACGCGTATTCATGCTTCAACAGGGCTTCGCTCGCCAAAACTGAGAGGCCGACCCCTTCGATGCGCGACGTCGTGCCGGCAAAATAGCTCTCGACTAGTTCTTTATTCAGGCCAATCGCTTCGAAGACCTGCGCTCCCTGATAACTCTGGAGCGTGGAGATTCCCATCTTCGAAAATGTCTTGAGCAGGCCCTTCTTGATCGCCTTCAGGAAATGCTTAACGGCCAGATCTGGAGTGATGCCTTCGCCCAACTCCCCGCGCCAGGCAAGGTTCTCCACGCTTTCCAGGGCGAGATAGGGATTAATCGCGCTGGCCCCATAACCGCTGAGCAAAGCGAAGTGCATGACCTCGCGCGGCTCGCCGGATTCCGTGATCAGCGCCACCTGGGTTCGAGTTTCTTCCCGCACCAAAAGATTGTGAACAGCAGCGAGCGCAAGTAAGCATGGAATGGGAGCGTAATCTTTGTCGACGCCGCGATCAGAAAGGATCATCAACGAGTAGCCAGCTTTCACCGCCAATGAAGCGCGCTGGCAAAGCTCATCGAGTGCGCGCTTCAGTCCGGCTTCGCCCTCCTTCGCCCGGAACAGAGCCGGCAACGTGGTGGCCAGCAAATCGCGGTTCGAAACCCGGCGCAGTTTTTCCAATTCGCGATTCGTCAGCAGCGGATGCGCCAACTTCAGCATGTGGCAATTCTCGGGCGCTTCTTCGAGAATGTTGCGCTCGCTCCCGATGTAGCTGATGAGCGACATGACCATCTCTTCGCGAATCGGATCGATGGGAGGATTCGTGACCTGGGCGAACAACTGCTTGAAATAGGCAAAGAGGGACTGCGGCTTGTCGGAAAGACATGCCAGCGGCGTGTCCGTGCCCATGGAACCAACGGGCTCTTCACCCTTGGTTGCGATCGGGCCGAGGATCATGCGCAGATCCTCGTCGGAGTAACCGAAGGCACGCTGTCGGCGGAGCAGCGTCTCGGCATCAGGAAAATGCATGCGCGAGGGTTCGGGCAGTTGGTCGATCGTGATCTGATTTTCCTTCAACCACTCCGCATAGGGGTGTCGCGAGGCCAACTTCTGCTTGATTTCTTTGTCGGAGATGATGCGGCCTTCGACGGTGTCCACCAGAAACATCTTGCCCGGCTGCAGGCGGCCCTTCTTCTTGACCTGCTCGGGCGCCACGTCGAGCACGCCGGCTTCGGAAGCCATGACGACCAAGCCATCGTGCGTCACGACATATCTGCCGGGACGAAGGCCGTTGCGATCAAGCGTCGCGCCGATTACGCGACCATCGGTAAAAGCAATGGCCGCCGGGCCATCCCAAGGTTCCATCACGCAGGCGTGGTACTCGTAGAAAGCGCGCTTCTCCGGCTTCATGTGTGGATTGCCGGACCAGGCCTCGGGAATCAGCATGGCCATCACGTGTGGCAGGCTGCGTCCAGCCTGCAGCAGCAATTCCACGGCATTGTCGAAATTGGCGGAGTCGCTGCCATCCGGCGCAATGATCGGATGGACCTTCTTAATGTCATCCCCGAAGAGCGGTGAGGCAAGCAGCGACTGGCGGGCGTGCATCCAATTGACGTTACCGCGCAGCGTATTGATCTCGCCGTTATGTGCGACGTAGCGATAGGGGTGAGCCCGCTGCCAACTTGGGAATGTGTTCGTGGAGAACCGTTGGTGTACCAGGCACAACGCGCTTACAACGTCAGGGTCAGCCAGTTCGCGATAGAAGTTCGTGATCTGCTGCGCGAGCAGGAGCCCTTTGTAGACGATCGTCCGGCATGAGAGCGATGGTATGTAGAACATCTCCGCGTCTTCGATTCCGGACTCGCGAATTTCGCTTTCAGCACGCTTGCGAACCACGTATAGCTTGCGCTCGAAGGCATCTTCATCCATCCCGGGAGCGCAGCGAACGAAGATCTGTTGGATGTACGGCTGCGAAGCTCGCGCCACACGGCCTATCGCCGAGGCATAGACGGGAGTGTCGCGCCAGCCGAGCAGCGCCAGTCCCTCTTCCTTGATGATTCGCTCTAGGATGCCTTCAGAGGTCAGGCGTTGATGTTTTTCGACCGGCAGAAAGGTCATGCCGACGCCATACGTCCCCGGTTTGGGCAGGGTGAATCCGAGTTTTTCGCACTCGCGCGCGAAGAATTTGTGGGGAATCTGGATCAGAACGCCGGCACCGTCGCCGGTCTC
Organism: uncultured Acidobacteriota bacterium; assembly: GCA_963836945.1. GTDB lineage: Bacteria > Acidobacteriota > Terriglobia > Terriglobales > Acidobacteriaceae > Sulfotelmatobacter. Next base: position 320,707 of record CAWILL010000003.1, on the reverse strand, counting down.
GGGGTCGCAGCCGCAGGCGCCGCGATGCGCGAGGTTCAGAAGGACCTGGATGCCCTTCTTGATGATTTCGTGGCTCTTTTGGCCTGAGACGCTGGCGACGAACCCGATTCCGCAGGCGTCGTGCTCATGCGCCGGGTCGTAGAGACCCTGCGCCGGAGGCAGGCCATCGGTTGGGTTTAGACGCGTCATCATGGACTCCGTCGCGCGGATTGAAAGCTGACTGAATCACCTGTTCTTGGGCGCACCGGCGAGGCTATTCTACACGGCACACTTCTGCTCAGGACTATGGTTCCGACTCTATTTAATGGCTTACGAGGCCGCAAAGTACAATGCAGAATTTCGATGACTCCGATGCAAAATTCCGGACGAGCGCCAGCGCTCAGAGGCTCAGGAATTAACCGCTATTTCGAAGCGACTCCGCTATAATTCCGCCAACCCATGGACTTTGATCAACTCATTACGTTCTTGGAAGTTGCCAGACAGGGCAGTTTTTCCCGTGCGGGGGAAAAGGTATTCCGTTCACAATCGGCGGTCAGCGCGCAGATCCGCCAACTGGAGCAGGAGTACGGTGACCGCCTGCTCGACCGGTCTGGCAAAACCGTGAAGCTGACGCCCGCCGGACAGATTTTCTACGAGTACGCCGAGCGCCTTAAGAATCTGCGGGATGAGTCGCTCACAGCGGTTGCCGACCACAGCACCACTCCTCGCGGCACTCTGCGCGTCGGGGCCAACGAGGCCACTTGTTTGTATGTCCTGCCGGAGGTTTTTGCGGAATACTGCCGGCGGTATCCCCCGGTGCAGATCAGCATCTATCGCAATTTCAGCTACAAGATCGTGGAGAAACTCGAAAACGGCGCGGTGGAAGTGGGCATTCTGACGCTGCCGATTCAGTCTCCCAGCCTGAAGATCCAGCCAATTTTTCGCGACAAACTGATGCTGATGGTGAGCCCGAAGAATCCGCTGGCCAAGCACAAAGTCGTGCCGGTTAGCGAGATCGTGAAGCATCCGCTGCTGTTTCCGAAGACTGGGCACACACGCAGGCTTCTGGATAAGCTCTTCCGGCCGCACAACTCCGAATTGCAGGTGCGGATGGAGTTGCCGAGCATTGGGATGATCAAGAGCTTTGTGGCAGCCGATCTGGGTGTGTCACTCATCAGCGCGTCGTTTGCTCGCGATGAAGTGGATGCGGGACGCGTCAAGTTGATCGACCTCGAAGATGCTGAACTCTATCGTGAACTGGGACTGGCCTACCGTCGCGACCGCACGCTTTCGGTGGCATCGACTGCGTTTGTGGCCCTTTTACGGCAGTTTGCGACGCATATGAAGAAGGTGGATGCCTAGCGGCCGGAAGCTGATATTTCGATTCGTAACATCACAATTTTGAATTTAACCTGGACGGCATCCGTCCGATATTCTCTATGTGCAATTTGCAGTTCTTGATTTCATGAGCATCCTCGTCCAGACGGCGAAGCGAATTACATCGACAAGCACAGGCATGTCGACACGAATTACGTGTCTTCTGGAGGACGGGAACGGATGATGAAGTAAAGCAATCTTAAGCAAGATCACCGAAACCCACCGCCAGAAGGAATCTGGCGGTGGGTTTTTGCTTTTGGACGATTTCTCAAGAATGGAGCTGAAAGAACATGAGCGGTCTACAGCGACAAAGCAGATTTGAGCGTGGCGAGGATGTGGTGGTGATGAAGTTCGGCGGGACGTCTGTCGAGGACGCAGCCGCTATCCGACGACTCATCAGCATTGTTGACGGCAGACTAGACGCGAAGCCGGTGTTAATCATCAGCGCGCTGGCGAAAGTTACCGATCAACTGCTGGAGGCCGGGCATGCCGCTGCCAAAGGCCATCTGGGATCAGCTCTTGCGAGCGTTCGAAACATTTACGTGCGCCACGAGGTGCTGGCTGATTCGCTTCTAAGCGCCTCGGCGTATGGCTCGCTGGACAGCGAGCTGCGCGGCGAATTTCAGGCTTTGGAATCGTTTCTGCACGATCTGCAAACTTCCCGCTATTTTGATATGAAGGCACAGGACCGGTTGCTCGGCTTTGGGGAATGTTTCTCAAGCAGGCTGGTCAGCTGGGCGCTCTGTGAAGCCGAGCTGCAGGCGGCGCATGTCGATGCGCGCAGTTGCATCGTCACCGATGCGCGCCACGGACAGGCAAGTCCGCTCTGGGATGTAACCAATCAGCGACTTCGAGACGTGCTGAGCCCTCTGTTGCAGTCGGGGAGCGTCCCGGTTCTTGGAGGTTTTATTGCTTCCACCATTGATGGAGTTCCCACCACGCTGGGGCGCGGCGGGTCGGACTTCAGCGCAGCGATTGTCGGAGCGGCCGCAGGAGCGTCGCGAGTCGAAATCTGGACGGATGTTGACGGAGTCATGACGACGGACCCGAAGATCTGTTCCGATGCGCGAGTGATTCGTAAGCTGAGCTTCGATGAAGCTTCTGACCTGGCGCACTTTGGAGCCAAGGTGCTGCATCCGGCAACGCTTGCGCCGGCAATGCGAGAGAACATCCCTGTTTATGTGTTGAACTCGCGGCACCCGGAGGGGCATGGCACTGAAATTATGGCGCGTGCGAGCACGGGAAATCGGGTACGCGCGATTACGGCGAAGCGGAATGTTGTCTCGCTTGAAATCCAGTCGCGGCGCGGGGTCGATGTTGCTTTGCTGAATACCGTGTTTGGGGTGCTTGAGCAGCACACCTGTGCGGTGGATGTAATGGGGACCTCGGTCGACCGAATCTCACTGTTGGTGGGGTCCAACGTCGCACTACCCAAGATTGTCGAGGATCTGCAACAAGTCGCCGACGTGCGATGGGAAAATCATAAGGCGCTCGTTTGCGTTGTCGGGGAGAATATCCGGCGTCAACCAGAAGTGGCGAGCCAACTCTTCGCGGCCGTTTCCGACATGGATGTACGCGTCCTCTGCCAGGGGGCATCGGAACGGACTTTATCGTTCCTGGTGGACGAGTCGAAGGCTGAAGAATCAGTGCGACGCCTGCACAGCGTCTTCTTTCCCAAGCTTGAGCCCGCGCGCGACTGGGGAGAAATTTCCAGCACATTCTGTGAGGCTGGATAGAAGCCGTTGTTAATCGCCGCCCTCTGCCGTGGCGGCCTGTACCTGCGATGGCGCTGGAACCGGCTCGATAATGTGCAGCCCGCACTCGGTCTTGTTGAAGCCTGGCCAACGGCCAGCGCGCTGGTCCTCTCCGGGTCTGACGGCGCGGGTACAATGGGTGCAGCCGATGCTGGGGTAGTCCTGATCGTGAAGGGCGTTGTACGGGACATCATGGTCATGGATGTAGTGCCACACCTGCTTTGACGTCCAGTCCACGATCGGGTTGACTTTCACCAGACCGAACTTCGCATCCCACTCTATTCGCTTCGCGCCCGAACGTACTGATGTCTGATCGCGACGGATGCTCGTGATCCACGCACTCAATTCTCCAAGCTTGCGACGCAGCGGTTCGACTTTGCGCAGACTGCAGCACAGATCAGGGTTGCGTGTCCATAAAGCCTCTCCATGCACTCGCTGTTGCTCTTCCGGCGAGAGCGTGGAGTAAACCCTCTCGATCGTGATTCCGTACTTCTCTTCGATCCTGTCCATCAAATTGTAGGTTTCAGCGAATAGGAACTCCGTATCGATGGTGAACAAGCGGACGTTCTTGCTGATGCGCGACGCCATGTCGATCAGCACCATTCCTTCCGCACCGAACGCCGACGAGATGGCCACGTTCTTGCCGTAGGTCTGAAAGGCCCAAGTTAGGACGTGCTGCGGAGACCAGGTTTCCGCAACGTTCTGCACTCGGGCAACCTGAAGTTGGCCGTCGATCGGGGTGGAGGGCTGAATAAGATCTTTCACGCGACTGGCTCCTCTTGAATAGACTCTGCACGGAAGACCGAAACCAATTCACCAGGGATGGAACTTGCGCTGCCGCTCGAAGCAAATTGGAATTGCTCGTCGACGGCGTGTCGGACGACATCACCCACGACGAGCAGAGTCGGAGCAGGCAATTTTGGGGAGAGTTGCAGTTTGCCGACGCTTGTGCGGAAAGTCTGTTGGTCAGGCTTGGTCGCGCGAGAAACGATTGCGCAGGGCGTGTCGCTTGCCAGGCCCGCTGCTTTTAACTTGGCAGAGATGTCCGCGTAATTGCTTCCGGGCATGTAGATCACCAGAGTGGCGCCGCTTCCGGCCAGCTTGCTCCAGTCGGCTGCCTCGCTGTTTGAAGCCTGATGCGCCGTGAGGAAGACCACCGCCGACGACTCGCGGCGGTGCGTCAGCGGTATTTGCGCAGATGCCGCCGCTCCCAGTGCTGACGTCACACCCGGCACAATCTCGTAATCGATGTTCGCTTTGCGAAGAGCGTCGATCTCCTCGCCGGCGCGACCGAAGATCATGGGATCTCCGGACTTCAACCGGACCACGTTCAAACCTGAGTCAGCGATAGCGATCATCAAGAAGTTGATCTCTTCCTGCTGGATCTTCTTGGTTCCGCATCTCTTGCCGACATTGTGCAACTGCGCCGCTGGCAGAATAAGCCTCAGGATCTCCGCCGAGACCAGTTCGTCATACAAGACAGCGTCTGCCGTCTGAAGCAATCGCAGAGCTTTCACGGTCAGCAACTCAGGATCGCCGGGCCCTGCCCCAACTAAAGAAACTTTCCCCTTCATGCTTTTTCTCCGTGCGTGGTGAGTGCGCCCGCCAGTTCGGTGTTCTCGGCCAGAGCGGCTTCGACTGCTTCCCTGCTCGCCAGCGAGTGAAGGAGGTCAAGCTTGCGCTCCTTGCCGAGATCGCTCGCCAGGATCAGTTTTCTGGTTTCGCCTAGCTCCGCTACCCAGGCGGCGTAGCCTGGCCCAAACTGCTTTTCGAGCTGGTGTCGGATCTTCTGCGCTAGCGAGGGACTCTTCCCCGCGGTCGAAACGGCAATTTGCAAATCGCCGCGACGAACAATCGATGGATAGAAGAAGTCGCAGAGATCCGGAACATCGACTACGTTGCAGAGGACACCCAGTCTTTGAGCCTCGTGATAGATGCGTTCATTGACAGTGTGCGAAGCAGTGGCAACGACGACCAGAAACGCCCCATGCAGATCGTCGTTAGTGAAGGCGCGTAGTTCGAGTTCGATCTTCCCCGAGCGTGCCCATTCGCGAACGGCAGGGCTGGCCTCGAGAGCGACAACGCGAATGCGCGCTCCGGTCTCGAGCAAGCCAGCGATCTTCGGTTCGCCGACCTTGCCGGCCCCAACGACCAAGCACTGTCTCCCTTCCAGTTTCATGAACATCGGAAATAAGCTAGTCACCGATACCTCCTGCCAAGTGAACCAAATTTTGGGGAGAGGGCAAATCGCGTACTACCGCAGGCACGTTCTCGCCCGCCAAAAACTCGCGCAGTTCAGCGTCGCTGTGACGGGAAAAGAATCTGCGTAGATTCTCCCCGGGATTGCGGTCAGCCAGATATCGCCCGAGCAAACGCTCGAGCGCATCCGGTACTTCGGTAGCGAGGCAGCGATATCCAACCGGGCGCGCGGTCGACTGATGAAGACCGAGGGCGCCGCCGACGCAGAAGTAGTAAGCATCGGCCAAGCCGCCGTCGACTTTGATCTTCTTGCCCTCAATGCCGACGTCGGCGATCCAGTGCTGTCCGCAACTGTTAGGGCATCCTGTGACGTGCAGCTTCAGGTGCTGATCGAAGCCGGGCAGGCGCTCTTCCATCTCCTCGACTAGCCAGCGCGAGAAGCTTTTAGTTTCTGTGATAGCAAGCTTGCAGAATTCCGTGCCACTGCAAGCGACTGCGCCGCGCGCGAAGGCTGACCCGCTCACCTGGAATCCAATCGCGTCAAGATCTTTGGCCAATGCGTCGGCATTGATCGTGGGAACATTGACAACCAGCAGGTTCTGCATGGCGGTGGCGCGGAGTTCGCCGCTTGCATAGCGCTCGGCCACATCGGCAGCCGACTGCATCTGGTCGGCCGTAATTCGTCCCCGCAGCACTACCGCTCCGACGTAAGAAAGACCGGGCTGTTTCTGTGCATGAATGCCGACGTGGTCGCGGTAAACGTCGTCGGGAGGATGCTCTTCCACTGCGGGATCAAGACGGAACGCGATGCGCTGATGCAACTCGTCGAGAAATTGCTCAGCTGTCCATCCGTGACGCAGGAAGAGGAACTTCAGGCGAGCGCGCTCGCGATGCTCGCGGAGAACTTCGGAATCGCGGAAAAGTTCGGCAATGCCCTTAATAACTGGCACGACCTGCCCCTGCTGAACAAATGCATCGAGGCGCGCACCAAGATAAGGTTCCGCCGAAAGACCTCCAGCAACACGCAGGGAAAATCCAACTTCCTTCTTCCCGCCAACGGTGCGCGTGATCGCGGTCAGGCCAATGTCATTAATTTCAGGGTAGGAACACCAGGAGTGGCATCCGGCGATGGAGATCTTGAACTTCCGCGGCAGGTTGTAGAACTTCGAGTTTCCCGCGAGCAACTGCGATGTTTCGAGCACGAGAGGTGAGGCGTCGATAATTTCGTCAGCATCGACCCCTGCAACTGGGCATCCTGTCACGTTGCGTACAACATCTCCGCAAGCTCCCGTGGTGTTAAGTCCCACGCGCCACAGGCCATCAAGAACTTCTGGCAAGGACTCAATCGTGACCCAATGCAGTTGAATGTTTTGACGGACGGTGAGATCGGCGATTCCGTTGGCGTAGCGGCGGGTGAGATCTGCGATGGCACGCAACTGATGAGAGTTCATGATCCCGTTGGGAATCCGGATACGAACCATGAAACGCTGCAACGCGCGCCCCACGCCTCCCTGGCCGCCGGTGACGCCAGCACCATCGCCCTGGGTGTAAACGCCCCACCAGCGGAAGTAGGTGCCAATCCACTCGGGCGGAATCGAATCGAATCCCTCACGCGCAAAGCGGCGGATCTCGTTCAACCCGTCCCAGGGATTCATGGCGCGCTTAAGCCGCTCCGCGCGCTGCGCCGCGGTTTCTTTTTTCGTTTTCGTCGTCGTATCGGTCATGTTTGGGGCAATAAAAAACCCACCGCCAGATTGGTCTGGCGGTGGGTTGATGAGTGCTATTACTTTAAGAACAAATTCTTAAGTCAGCAGCCTCCCCGCGCCAGAGCGCACGCATCCACAACAACAACAACAGATGCAGCAGCACACCGCGCGAAGATTGGAGATCACTGACATTTCAGGGTTGATTCTACGGGCCCGGCTGGCGCCCGTCAACATTACTATTCTGGGGCTTAGACTCAAAATTTCGATAAAAGGAATCAGAATTTTCGCATTCCTACGCACATCCCGCTCGCGACACTGTAAAATCAACAACTTAGCTTCCTTGCAAGCGGTTAGTGATAATCTTTCGTTGCTTTGGCACCCTATATCCCACCTTCATTTGCTAGAAAGGTAGCGTCTTTATTATGAAGCGTTGCGCCTTTTTCGTCCTCGTTCTACTCCTTTTTGCTGCTGCCGGCTTTTGCCAGAACACTGCTGCAGAGCCTTACAAGGCGACTCTCGATCGGCTCAACTCGCTCACTCATCAAGCCGAATCTGAGTGGCGCTTTAATAATGACATTCCGCATCCGGAAGACCCGAGCCTGAACGACTCGGACTGGGGCAACTGGACGGTGAAGAATGTGTCGGGTCCGGGAGGGCAGCACGCGAATGAAGAGCATTGGACCGGCACTCGCGTCTTCCGGCGCTCGATTCAGATTCCGGAGAAGATCAACGGCTACGCCACTCAGGGAGCCCGCGTTTGGCTGGATTTGCGTTTCGGCAGCCCGGGCAGACTGATGATCACAGTCTTCTCCAACGGCGCCGTGCTCTACCGCGGCGATGATGACAACATCCTGCCTGTGCTGTTGACCGAGAACGCGCAGCCGGGGCAGAAATTTCTGGTAGCCGCGCGCGTGGTTGGGCCAGATACGGTGCAGTCGGAGTTCTTTCACAGCGAACTTACGATCGATGCTCCGAAATCGCGCCCGGATCCTGCCCGGCTGCGGCTGGAAGTTCTGGCCTCTCGTTCGATCATCGCGGCCTATGAGGACGGAAAAGCGGAGCGCGAGCGAGAACTGCAGGCGGCGGTTCAAGCGATTGATTTCTCTCCGCTCGAGAAGGGGGATCAAGCGGCGTTTGATGCGTCACTCAAATCGGCACACGCCAAACTGGAAGTTCTGAAACCCTGGCTGCAGCAGTTCACGATTCGTGCCGTCGGCAACTCTCACATCGACATGGCATGGCTCTGGCCATGGACCGAGACGGTCGAAGTGGTTCGCAATACATTCAATAGTGTGCTCGATTTGATGCGCGAGTATCCCGACTTCAAGTTCACGATGTCTTCGGCCCGGACCTACGAATGGATGCAGGAAAAGTATCCCGATATCTACCGTCAGATCGAGCAGCGGGTGAAAGAGGGCCGATGGGAAATCGTCGGCGGGATGTGGGTGGAGCCCGACCTGAATATGCCCGACGGTGAGTCGCTGGTTCGACAAATCCTGGTGGGCAAACGATATTTCCAGAAAAATTTTGGCGTGGATGTGAAGATCGGATGGAATCCGGACTCGTTCGGTTACAACTATCAGCTGCCGCAGATCTATAAGCGATCAGGGATGGACTATTTCGTGACTCAGAAGCTGATGTGGGCGCATGAATTCACGACATTCCCCTACAAATTCTTCTGGTGGCAGGCGCCGGATGGCAGCCGGCTGCTGACATATTTTCCGCACGATTATGCCGATCCCATTGATGCGGAACCGCTGGGGAGTCAGGTGGCGCAATGGATGCCTTCGATCTACGGCCCGAAGATTCCCGACAAGCCCGAGATGATGCACCTGTATGGCGTTGGCGATCATGGCGGTGGTCCGACTCGGGTGATGCTCGATCATGCCGAACAATTGCGATCACCCGATACCGTGTTCCCCAAACTGGAGTTCAGTTTTGCCAGCGAGTTCTTCAGCGACATGGAGAAGAAGCTGCCCTCGATGCAGGTTCCGACCTGGGATGGGGAACTGTACTTTCAATATCACCGCGGCGTCTTTACGACACAGGCGGAGACTAAGCGGAGAATTCGTCGCTCCGAAGAGAATGTACTAAACGCCGAGAAGTTCGCGTCACTCGCTTTGCTCTATGGGCGCCCTTACCCACAAGAAGTGATGACTCATACCTGGAAGAACCTGCTTTTCGATCACTTCCACGACATCATGCCGGGCTCGGGGATTGCGGTGAACTATCTGGATGCCAAACGCAACCTGGAGAATGTGGACCGGGCTGCAAACGATGTCACGATGGGATCCCTGCGGGAGATTGCGGCGCACGTAAACACAGAAGGGGAGGGCACGCCGGTGATGATGTTCAACTCCCTTTCCTGGTCGCGAACCGAGGTGAGCGAGATCGAGGTACAACTACCTAATCCGGCCCGCCAGATCGAGGTGGTCGATTCCAACGGCAAGGCGGCGGAAACGCAGTTAGTATCGATTGATTCTGACACGCATCGCGTGCGCTTCTTACTGCTGTCCAACACGCCACCGCTCGGATATCAGACTTATTTTGCTCGAGGGATTGCGTCAGCCGCTCCGGTGCATTCAGTTCTGAAAGCCTCGGCGCATACGCTGGAAAACGAGTTCGTTCGGGTGAAGGTCGATCCGCAGACGGGCTGCATGACCAGCTTGTACGACAAACGGAGTGGGACGGAAGCGCTGGCTCCCGCCGAGACCGATACGGGTGGCCCGAGGAACGCCACCTGCGGCAATCTTTTGCAGACGTTCGTCGATAAGCCGAAGCAATGGGACGCGTGGAACATTGACGCGGATTTCGAGAAGCAGCACTGGGACCTGGACAAACCCGACGAAGTCAAACTCGTGGAGAGTGGTCCGCTGCGGGCCATCATTCGCGTGAAGAATCATTTTCAGAATTCGACGTTTGTGCGTGACATCATTTTGTATGCTGGTGTCCCTCGCGTTGACGTGAAGACGGACGCGGAGTGGCATGAGAAGCACATTCTGCTGAAGGTTGCTTTTCCGGTAAGCGTGCACAGCGATAAGGCTACCTACGAGATTCCATTTGGTTCGGTGGAGCGCCCGACGACGCGCAATACTCCTGCGGAGCAAGCGCAGTTTGAGGTTCCGGCGCAGCGCTGGGCCGACATCTCCGATGGCAGACACGGACTTACCTTGTTAAACGATTCCAAGTACGGCTACGACGCCAAGGGGAATGTGCTGCGGCTATCTCTGTTGCGGTCGCCGGAGTGGCCTGACCCGCACGCGGATGAGGGACATCACGAATTCACGTACTCTTTGTATCCGCACGCGGGAGGATGGAAGGATGCATTGACCATTCGACGCGGCTACGAACTAAATTACAAGCTGATTGCACTACCTGTTGGCAAACACCAAGGGAATCTCCCTGCGGAACATTCCTTCCTGCAGGCGAAGAGCGACAATGTCATCGTGACGGCGGTCAAGAAGGCCGAGGATGACAACGCAGTTGTCGTTCGGTTCTATGAGTGGGCTGGGAAGCAGGGCGATGTGGCGATTCAGCTCCCAACAGGCGCAACGTCAGCCTCGGAAACGGATCTGATGGAGAGACAGGTGGGCAACCTTTCTGTTTCGAAGGGAGAAGTGAAAGTGCCCACAAAACCGTACGAGATCAAGACGGTTAAAGTGCAATTCTCTGGCATGCCCGAAATGGCAGGGGATTGGCAATGACCGGAAGCGCCAAGGGCGTACTGGGAGTTGACATCGGAGGAACGAAGATCGCCGTAGGGATTGTCGACCGTTCCGGCAAGATTCTCGCTCAGGGACGCACGCCGATGGTCGCCAACGGAACACCAGAGGCCGCGTTAAACGCCGTTGTAAGCGCGATCGATTCGATGTTGTCCACCTCTGGGCAGATTGAGGGGATTGGGATCTGTGCGCCGGGGCCGCTTGATCCGAAGAGCGGAATCGTTCTCAACCCTCCGAATCTTCCCTGCTGGCGAAATTTTCCACTAGCCGACAAGGTGCGTGCGAAATACAGCGTACCTGTGAAAGTCGACAATGACGCGAACGCTGCGGCGTTGGCCGAGACTCTTTGGGGAGCGGCTCAGGGGTTTCATTTCGTCTTCTACGCAACGATTGGCACCGGGATCGGAACCGGCATCGTTTTTGATGGTTCCATCTATCACGGAAAGACCGGATCGGCGGGCGAGGGCGGCCACGTGAGCATTGACTATCGAGGGCCGGTCTGCCTATGTGGTAAACGCGGCTGCATCGAGATCCTCGCTGCCGGCCCGGCGATCGGCGCGCGGGCGCGGGCGAAAGTCGCCGCCGAACCATCGCGCGGAAAGATAATTCTCGATTTGGTCAAAGGTGACATCAGCTCGATCACGAGTCAACACGTGGGCAAGGCGTTCGAGTCGAGCGATTCGTTGGCACGCGAGGTCCTTGAAGACACAGTACACCTGCTGACGATTTGGCTCGGGAACATTGTCGACCTGCTCGATCCTGACGTCATCGTCGTGGGCGGCGGAGTGGCTGCAATGCTGAGAAGTTTCTTTGAGGAGATCAAGTGTGAACTGCCGGACTGGTGTGTGAATCCGCGGGCCTCGGAAATTCCTCTCTTGATGGCGCATTATGGCGCTGATGCGGGAATTGCAGGCGGTGCAGCCTTGTGTTCGACAGAACGGGCTTAAAACTTAAGACGCAATTAAGAGGACCAAACCAATATGTCACCCTGCCTCTGCGTACGAAATATCAATCGCGCGCTCCTCTTGTGCTTTGGCACGAGTCTGATGGCGCGCGCTCAGGACTTGCCGAAGGCGCCGCAAGCCCACGTCTTCTCTCTGACTCCGACGCCCGGATATTTCACTGAGCCCGGCGTTGCGGTGAACCCAGAGGATCCAAAGCAGGTCGTTGCGGTGTTTCAGGACAATGCCCACGCAGCTTACTCGCAGGACGCTGGCGAGACTTGGCAAGTTGCAGAGGGAGTGGATCCGAAGAACTATAAGGTATCGGGTGACGTCTCTACTGCCTTCGATAACCAGGGCCACGCGTTCATTTGCTACATCGCATTCGATAAGCTTGGAACTTTCAATTATTGGGCACATGGCGCAACGCGCAACGGCATCTTCGTAAGGCGCTCGCTCGATGGTGGGAAAACCTGGGGGGCAGACCACATCCCGGTGGCGGAGCAGCCGACCGCGGAAGGCATTCCCTTCGAAGACAAGCCCTACATTGTCGCCGACAACTCGAAAAGTAAATTTGCAGGAAACCTCTATGTTGGCTGGACTCGTTGGCGGTTAACCGACTCGCAGATGGTGGTCTCGCGTTCGACGGACGACGGGAGAACCTGGTCCGAGCCCGTCGAGATCGACGACCATCCTGGATTGCCCCGCGATGACAATGGTGCCGCGGAAGGTTTCGATGGCACAGTCGGCCCCGACGGCGCACTCTACGTGATATGGAGCCAGGACTACGATCTGATGTTCACATCATCGCGCGACGGCGGCAAAACGTTCTCCCATGCGCGACCTATCATTCATACCGCACCTATTATGTTCGCGATTAATACCCTGGACCGCGCGAACGGATTTCCTCAGATCGCCGTAGATCCCAACAGCAAGCGCTTGTACGTTACCTGGAGCGACTATCGCAACGGCGATCTCGATGTATTTATCTCGAGTTCCGACGACGGCGGAAAGCACTGGACCCCTGCTGCCAGAGTGAACAATGATCTCGTGCATGATGGAGCAGAGCAGTTTTTCCAATGGTTGGCGGTAGACCCTGTCGACAGCTCGGTGAATGTGATCTTCTACGACCGCCGGAACGATCCCAAGAATCGCAAGCAGATCGTCGTTTTGGCACGCTCCACCGATCAGGGACGGAGCTTCAACAATTACGCGTGGACCGATGAGGGCTTCGAAGCGGGCGGATTGTTCTTCGGCGACTACAGTGGGCTGGCCGCGTACGGTGGGCGAGTCTACGGCGTTTGGACGGAAAAGCCCGTCCCGCCGCCGACTTCGGATGAAAAGAACACATCAGAGGAAGGCAAAGATACCAAGCCGCAACCGCGCGGGACGGTCGTGAAACTCGGTACTGCCGACTTCACCAGCAAGACACAAACGGGCAGCGCAAAGACGGGTTTCTGAGCGGCAGTCTGCACGTACGGAATTGCAAGTTTGCCGACTAGTTCGGAACGGCGATCGCAAGAAGCCCCGCTGCGTCGTCTCAATCTGTGCTCAACTCCTCGAGCACGCCTCCGTTCGCATCCAGCAAACGGATCTGCATCGCGAGCAAGTCTGCGGCGGGACGAGCTTAGCCATCCCAGCCTCTCGCACCGCGTTGAAGGCTCCAAAATCCAGAATTCGAGGCATGCTTATTCTCCCGCTCGGATGGTTTCGGTTTCGCGCTGCAAGGCGCACTCGGTGGCGTGTCCGCAGATGTGACGGTTCACCTCGACGACCGGCTCCATGGCGCACTAACCGAAGCAGGCGACAGTGCACACGGTGAACCGGCGATCGGCAGTGGTGAGCAGAGTTTGTCGGCCTCTTTGCCATCAGTTTCGCCACCAACAAGGCCGAGCCCTACTTCAAGTCGCGCGCCTTCAGCAGGTTGCGTGAACCGCGCGTGTGGCAGGCTGTACAGCGGCAAAATACAGATCGTGTTCTCACCTTGTGGCTGCAAGTTGAAAAGCGCATAAAAGGTCGCCACGCTGTCGATGCGGGCCAGCGGCATCTCCCTTTTGGTGGCAATGTAGCGCAGCGCCTCTAGCGGAAGATATCGTATCGGTTCCGGTCCTGAGTGGCTTCAAGAATGCCGAGCAACGCTAGGGGACGACCGTGGCGACTGGCAACCGGTTTGTCGATGAATACTTGCTCGTCGGCAGGAATACTTGCAAGCGAGGGTGTTGGAGTGGACACTCCTCCGCGCGATGGGGGCGTTTGCTCCAGTGAGACGATTCGCAGCATTAGGACTCTGTTACCGGAGACACAATCGTGGGTGACATCAATCACAGGGTCGGGGCTCCGGCGATTGACGACTTGCGGGACACCGGCCATTCTGGCAGAAGACAAAGAGCCCTACCTCAAGCAGAACTTAATCCCGCCGATAACAACATAGTGAGGTCGAGTATGTGGCGGGGATTACTTCTGACGATGCTATTAACTGTGCTCGCGTCTCCAGGCGCGGCACGAGACAGCGATCATCGCGACATTGAAAGCAAGCTTGTCGCTCTAGAGAAGGTTGGCAAGCTACAAGCAATTCAGTTGAAAGACTTGAAAATGCTAAACAAAGTTTTGGATGAGAACTTCATTCTCGTCGATCAGGATGGCTCGCTCCTGAACAAGGCGCAGATTCTGGCTTACGTGCAGAAGACGACTTCTATGAAATACCTCACCGGCGAAATGACTGTTCATTTACATGCAGGTACCGCGATTGTGACTGGCGAATATCGACTCAACGGAATTCTGGCAGGCACACGGATCGAACAGCGCGGCAGATTTATTAACACATGGATCGAGAAGGAAGGCAAATGGTTGGCCATCGCCAGTGTATCGATACCGCTGACATGAGAAATGGGGGATCAATCAACGGGCGAAACATGATGAGAGTGATTTGCTCGATCATTCTCCTTGGTTGCTCACCGATTCTTATGCTGCACGCGCAACAGACAGACGTAGCCGCCTCTGGCACAATTCGCTCGCTGGAATGTGAATGGGTCGATGCGCAGTCCCGCAACAACAACCGTGCTTTAAACCTAATCCTGGACAACTCCGTGGTCTATGTAGAGTACGGTCATCTTGTGAGTAAGGCCGATTACCTTTTAAGAATCAAGCACCAGGAACCATCTACCGACGAAATCGTGATGGAGCCCATTACGGTGCGCGTCTTCGGCGGCACGGCGATCGTTACTGGAAGCTATCGGGAAACGCAACGCAAAGCCGGTGCACACACCGTCACGCGCTGGCGCTTCGTCGATACATGGGCCTACAAGAAGTATGGTTGGGTGCTGATCGCGGCTGGCTCAACGCCTGTCCGGGACTAGAGAAATCTGCTGTCATCACCTTCTTGTCGTTTTCCTCATTATTCTTTGCTTATACGGATGACTTTCACGGGGCCCAGCAGTCCCGACGCTACCAGCTTGGAATCCGCCTTGTAGAACTTCGGCGACGTAAAGGTATAGGTTTTCGTAACATTGGGTTGACGGTCGCCAATGATGCGGTTGACCCACGCGTTCGTGACTTTTATCTCGACTGCGTTCTTTCCTGGTGTTAGAGCTGGCGTGATATCGACCCGGTAAGGTGTCTTCCATACGATTCCGAGCGGCTTGCCGTTGACAGAAACTTCCGCCAGATTCTTCACGTCGCCGAGATCGAGCCACACATGAGCACCTTTGGCAGACCAGTCAGCTGTCGCATCGATCGTCTTCGTATAAGTGCCTTTTCCTGAGAAATACTTGACTCCCTCATCGGAGCTGTCACTCCATGAGGTCAGCTTGTCGAGGGTGATCTTCGCCGGCGCTCCCAGGTTCGGCTCAAAGCTGAGATCCCAGGGACCGTCCACGGTTGCCAGCGTGGTCTCAACAGTCTTTGGCAGGCTGCGAGAAGGTGTCTTCGCAGGTTTGCGAAATACGACGAACACAGTTCCCCAAGGCTCCAAATGTAGAGGCACGGTCGTGCGGCCGTCGGCGATTTGGAACGAGGCCGGCTCCGTCGTGCCTGTATCCGCATGCCACAGTTCCGCTTCCTTTCCTGTTACACGAAAACTGGCGTCCAGAGTCTCGTCGCGGTCGTTGCGGTTGTCGACAAAATAGAGATCGCCGTCAGCCAGCTTGCGGTGGACGAAAAGGACATTCGTATCGGGTTCGGGCTTCGTGTAGTCGAAGTCGGGAGCGACGCGGACTGCAGTAAGTACATCCCCCAAACTCTTATCTCCGTACACCGTGCCCTTGCCTACAGTATTACCGCTGCCTGAACCCCAGAGTTGATCTGCGAGGCTGTGAAACTCTTTTGAATCGTCGCTCAGGCTCGGTGTGTCCGTCGGCTTCGGGCCGGCCACGATGGCTCCAGCCTGTACCAGGTCGCGAATCTTCGTGAGCACTGGCAGCGACATTTGCTGACTATGCGGGTCGAGCGCAAGCACGCGAAAGCGCATGCCGCTGGGAGTAGCGAGTTGTCCGTCTTTAAATGTCAAGACGTGAATCAGAGCATCGGCATTGATGTAATCAAAGTTGTAGCCTGCGGGAATGTCAGGACTCTTCTTGCCAAACAACGCCGTGAGGTTAGAGTCTTCGCCGTAGAAATAGGCGATATCGGCGTCGAAGCGACCCTGTTGTAGCAGGTAGGAACTACGAGCCAAATACGATACCCACGGCTTCGCCTGCTCCGCCCAGGTCTCATTGCGGTTGAACCATTGCCCGAAGGGTCCGAGGGCGAGGCCGGGCTTCTTGTCCAGCAACGGCTGGTGCACTGAAGTGTGAATGACGAAACGGTTGAGGCCCATCGCCAATTCCTTGTCGGCGGTCGGTTTCAAGGTGGCGGGCGACCAAGCCCAGGCGCCTGAGGATGCGGTTAGAGATTCCGCGGCCACCAGGTTCTGGCCATAGATGTGGGCGACCGAAGCGGACTCGCGAATGTCGGCGTTATATCCATACTGCTCTTTGTTGACTCCGGGCTTTTGCGTCCACATGGCCGACATGGGCACATCGTTGTGTCGCTTCACCTCCATGCCGTCACCTATAAATGCTCGCCCTTCTTCATGCGACTCGCCGTAGTGGCCCATGCCGCGCGCATGCAAGATGTCGTTTATCTGGTCGTAGTGGTTCTCGGCCAGCAACTCGCCGAGCGTTTCGCGGAAGTCCCAAAGGAAGCGATCGCTGTCCTGAGAACTCTCGATGACGTGGCCTGCAAGGACGGGCATCCATGGGCGGGGGTCATAACCACGGCGTTTGGTGAATTCGGCAACCATGTCATCGGTCCAGTTCGCCGTCCCGGCCTCCCAGCTATCGTTAATCACGAATCTCAGTCCACGCTTGCCCATCAGGTCGCCGACCGCGCTCTTGTAGTTGTCGAGATACTTGTCCATGTACTCCTTCACGTCCTCGCGACTGAGCTTGTCGACCTCAAGGCCTGTGCCCTCGGGCGATGCAGGATGGTTCGTAACTCCGGTAAGCGAATAGCCGAAACGAAGCACGACCCATTTGCCTGCAGGCGGCGTCCAATCCAGAGTGCCATCGGGATGCATCTTGGCAGTCAGGTCCACGATGTCAGTCTTGCGGATCGCATCACTTGCTGTTACTTGCGGCGTGGGAAACTCATCCAAGCCGATCAGATTGGCGAAACCGGCCTTCTCCTCGAACCGGCTTACGCGCGTGCCTGGATGAAGCACGAGTTCTGAAATCTCAAAGTTAGGATTCGGCTTCATGCCGCTGAAGTCGCCGAACGGATTCTCCACGTCGAAATTGTTTTCGCCAAAAGCGCGTGCTGGCCTGTCCGTGAACGCGACGCGGAAAAATCGCGCGCTGGTCGCGGGAAACGCGATGGTGTGTTCCTCTCCGCCGTCATTGGGGATGTCGACGAGCTTGCGGAAGCTTTGGCCGTCGTCGCTCGCTTCAACATCTGCAATCGACGGCGCTGCGCCGAACATATTGGCCGCTGCCGCACCCGGATCATTGAGCACCAGCTTTACAGCGTGCATGGTCTGCGGAGACGCGAATTCATACTGTACCCAAGCCTGCTGGCCTGCAGGAGCCTTGGGTAACTGCGTCGTCTTGACCAGGTCGCCATCGTCGAGCGAGGCCAAATTTAGGGTGCCGCCGCTTGAGGTGATTTTGGGTTGTAGTGCGGTTACTGGCACATCGCTGTCGGGGGCGCGATAGGCAATTACTGCCGTGTCCGCGTAGAAGGAAGCTCCACCGGTTGGAGGCTGGCCGCTGATCATGGCAAGAAAATCGAAAAGTGGAATGTTCTGTATGGGCCCGCTGACTGTCGGAGGATGTGGTAGCACGCCCGTGAAAGGCTTCCCCCCGTCGACTCGGATTTCGCTCCAGACCACTTTCTTCATGCCCTGGTTTGGCCTCACCCATGGACCACCCGATTCGCTCCATCCCGGAGATCCCGCAATCGCCTCCTCGAGTCCGAGTTGATCCGCCAATGTAGTCGCGTAGCGGAATGCATCCTTCCACTCAGGAGTCATGTACACCAGACGCTTGTCCACCAGTTTCGGTGTCGTCAATGACGCGTCGAAGTTCTGGAAACCTCCGATGCCAACCCGGTTCATCCATTCCAGGTCGAGTTTGATTCCTTCTTTGGTGATGTTGCCATTCATCCAGTGCCACCACACGCGTGGCTTGGCAGAATTCGGAGGATTCTTGAATCCATCTTCGAGAGAGGCCGGTGCATTTTGAGCAAAAGATGAGGGCGACAGACTTCCGGCCACAGCTACAACTGCGATTGCAAGAATACGTGTCACACAAGAATGGCTCATCAGGGGTTCCTCGGTTTGCAGTTGTCTTTCAAATCCCAGATAGAAATCTGCCTGCTTCGGCGATAACAAAGATCACAACGAATCACCCCGAAGTTCGGGCTGATCGCAGTCGATCGCGAGACCCAGAAGCGGACGGTGAAGCCGAGCGCAATTGCATTGGGAAAAGCTCCCCAGAGGAACTTCGGTGGAAACTTCTGAGACACCGCGGGCGTTACTTCGCCTGACAACGGTAACTTGCCAGGGGAAGCGAGCAATCGTTCGCCTAGCCCGATTCCGAGCGCGAAAGTTGCGCCCTTCTGCATCCACTCTCTACGATTCATGCTCATGACGGTCCTGCGCTTCCGTTCACTTCACTTCGAAGTTATAGGTTCCTGAACCCACGTGAACTACCTTCTCGCCACCTTCCGACTGCGTTGTGACTGGTTTGCCGCCTTCGGTTGCGTGCGTTCCTGCGATCGCGGGCAGGAACACCTTTGCTGATGTGTTCGCGGGGATGACGACTCGCAATGAGAATGGCCCGGTAGGACTTCCCTTCCAGTCGCTAATGATCTTGCCGTAAACCGAGTCGTACTCGGCCCGGGCTGAAGGCATGCGCGAATCCAGATGGGGATGGACCACGATTTCCTTAAATCCAGGGCCGCTCTGGGTCGTGTCGATCGCGGCCGCGTAGCGGTATACCCACGCGATCACCGACCCGAACGCATAATGGTTGTACGAGTTCATCGAGGGATCGCCGGTGTCGCCGTTCCAGCGCTCCCACCAGGTGGTTGCCCCTTTGGAAAGCATGTAACCCCACGATGGATAGGTCTCGTTCAGCAGTAGTCGATACGCGACATCGGACCGGCCATGGTCCGCGAGGGTAAAGAGCAGGAATGGAGTACCCAAGAATCCAGTCGAGAGGTGCCAGTTGTGCCCTTCGATGTCCTTCACCAGTTTGTCGACCAATGCAGGTTCGAGCGATTCCGGCGCCATTTTCGTATAGAGCGCGACCACGTAAGAGGTTTGCGTTCCGGTTCCGACTGTCCCGTCATCTTTGATGTAAGTCTTCTGGAAAGCCGACCTGATGTTCTGCACGACTTCGTCGTAGTGTTTGGCGTCGTCTTCTCTGCCTACAGCGTGCGCCATCTGCGACATCATGTTCGCAATCAACGCCCAATAAGCGGTTGCGAGAAGGTCCTTATTTGTATTGGGATCGGGTGCCAGCCAATCTGCGAAGTTCGGTCCCACTCCGTTCCTCCGAATGAAATCGGGATTGCGAGTCCGGATAAATTCCATCCAGCGCTGCATCGCGTCCCAATTCTTTTCGATTACCGACTTGTCGGCATATTGCACCCAGGTCGTCCACGGAACGATCACGCCCGCGTCACCCCATCCCGGAGCGCCGACCATACCTTCATTCCATGCCGAGGTTCCTTCCGTTCCACCTCCACCAAAGGGAAGCGTATTGGGAGAGACGTTGGTAAACGCTCCCTGGCTGGTCTGCGCGTCCACGATGTCTTGAATGAACTTCTGCGAGAAGGCGGCAACGTCGAAGTTGTAACTTCCGGTTCGCCAGAAAACACCGGCGTCGCCCATCCATCCGAGACGCTCATCGCGTTGCGGACAATCGGTCGGGATACTGAGGTAATTTCCACGCTGGCCCCACAAGCCGATCTCCCACATGTGATTGACGAGTTCGCTGGAGGTCGTCAGTTTGGCGGCAGGTTCGCCACTGACGCTGCTCACGACGTCTCCTTTGATCGCATCGAGAGATGGCTTGCCCGGATACCCAGTCACCTCTACGTAGCGAAAGCCGTGAAACGTGAAATGGGGCGCGAAAGTTTCTTCGCCACCGCCTTTGAGGATGTATGTGTCAGTCGCGTCGGCGTTGCGTAAGTTTGCGGTGTAGATGGTGCCGTCAGGGTTCAGGATTTCAGCGAATCGCAGGCGCACTTTCGTGCCCGTGGGCCCTTTTACTTTGAGCGTGACCCATCCGACCATGTTCTGGCCCATGTCGAAAACGTAGGCACCATCCGGTAAGGGTTTCACCTCTTTGGGTGACAGAGTTTCGATTACGCGGACAGGTGCTGTGATCTGGCTTGTAACCGCAATCGATGGGGCGTCGGCGATCGACGCTGAACTCCAATGCGAATCGTCAAAGTTCGGTTGTTGCCAGCCTGTATTTTCCTGGCGCGCGTCATAGATCTCGCCGCCGTAAATCTGCGATTCGAGAATGGGGGAAGCTGCCGCCTTCCACGAGTCATCGGTGGCTATTAAGTCGTGAGTGCCGTCGGCGTAATTGAGTTCAAGCTGTGCGTGAAAACGGTCCGGCGGAGCGAAGAAGTGCATTCCGACCCAGGTGAGTGGGCTGCCATACCAGCCATCGCCGAGTAGTGCGCTGATCTGATTCTTGCCGCGATTTACATACTCTGTAACGTCGTAGGTCTGATACAACACACGCTTTCGATAGTCGGTGAATTCGGGCGTGAGCACGTCACTGCTGACGCGGGTTCCGTTGAGGTACACGCGGTAGCTGCCGAGAGCGGTCACGTAAAGGCGGGCGCTGCGAACCTGCTTCGACACATCGACGGTGAGGCGGAAGGAAGCCGCGGGCTGAGGAAAAGGACCGGGATCGCCGAGTCGCTTGTCGCCCAAATCTGCTACGACGTGGGCGGCCTGCGCTGATGAATCGCTTTCTGCAGATGCTTGCCAAGTTTCTCCAGACGGGAACCGTTTGATGGAGCCGTTCGCGTCCGTGATCTTAATCAGCGCCGCAAGTGCAGCCTTCGTGCTCGTAGCGCCGGCATTTGGACCTCTCTCCGGAATATCCGGCGCGGTGACCTTGATGTTTACGAGGTTGTCGCCAATGTTGAGTTCGTCGGCGATGTCACGTCGATCGAACGTTCCCCATTCGTGTTTGTGGCCAACTTCGTGCCCATTCACCTCTGCGGTGTAATCTCCGTGTACTGCAAGGAGTAACACTGCGGCGCGAGGTTTCCCCGAGAGGGGAACATTCAGATGAAAATGTACAGAACTCTTCGGAACTGCCGCGAGCGCGTCTTGTGCTTTTAGCCAAATCCAGTGAATGTCCTTGCGGTCGGCTTCGTCTTCCGGATTTCTCCAGCTGATCCACTTTGCTTTCCAGTCTTCCGCGTGAAGGAGGCCCATCTCCCACCACGCGTCTTCGACGGAGTCCGAGGCCTTCCCCGCCGCGTCCCAAACGCGAACCTTCCAGTAGTAGCGCTTTCGCGATTCCAGAGCCGGGCCTTTGTAAGCAATCCCGGCAGACTCGTCTGAGTTGGTTTTACCGCTGTCCCACACATCAGCTTTCACTGAGCGCAACCCCTCGAGGCTGCTCGCGACCAATAACTGGTAGGCCACTTGTTTCCAATTGCGCTCGGTGCTGTCGCTTTGCCAGGAGAGGTGAGGAGCTGGTGCGTCGATCCCCAGAGGGTTTTCCCGGTATTCACAACGTAAGTGAACTGGCGCTGCCGAAGCGGTACTCACACTGACCGCAAGAGCGACGAACATCTTAAGCAGAGTCGGGTGGTTCAAGCGATTCTCCTGTCGGGATCGATCGAGGCGTGAAGGCATTAGCTGTGTCGTGAAGAGCAGACGTGGACATGACTGCTTGATCGTCGAATGGCCGGGATGGTTTCACCGGGCGGGTACTCGTGTCAACTTGCGAACTCCCGTTCCCTTGAATTTCGCGATGTGAAAAGCACTGGCATTTCATAGGCGCCGGAAACTAGGTTGAGCATGCAGAAATGGCGGGATTGGAATTGGCAAGGTCCTTTCGGGTTCTTGGGACAGGTAGGCCCGCATTTCGCATTGCAGAACAGGAAGAAGGAGGGACGCTGGCCTGGGCTTTGGCTTTAACATACTTGAACGCATTCCATCCCGAGCAGAGAGGCCAACTTCTTCAGCTTGCTGGAAACGTGCCCCACTCCCACAGCGCAGTGATGCGCCGGGCCGTGCGCGTTCCACTCATTCATAAAGTTTCTCACTCCGACAGCAAATCTGTACCGGCTGTTGGTGTTGCCGATTTCCAGAATCGGTCCGGGCACAGACTCTCCTTCCGCTGTCAGGAATTTGAGTTTGCCGTCGACAGTCTGCACGACGGAGAGCAAAGTTACTGGACCGTGCTTCACAGACATCTCGACCGAGAGTCCGTGGCCCACCTTCCCGTGATATACACCCAGCGGCCGAACTTTTGTCTTTCCCTGGGCGATCGCAATATGACCCGGGCCGTCGTGCCCCATCAACACGACATCGTCGTTGTAGTCCACGGCGTAGTGTTCGGTGAAAGAACCTCCAACACCGAATGTGTCGAGGATTTTCATGGCCTGAACATTCTTGATTTCGTACTCTCCGGCAACCGGCAAGCCACGCGCCGTGAGCAAGCTTGTGCCGAGGATGATCGAAGTGATCGCATCCTCATTGTCCGCATTTCCCACGCCTTTGTGGTAATACGCGAGCGAGCCGAGATTGTGACGCTCGACCAAACGATCCAGAGCCACAGAAGTGCGAGCGGCGCGAAGCAGTTCTTGCTCTGAACAATCGGGCTTTATATCGAAGGCAGCCCTGAACTCCGTGACCTTGCGATTCGCATCGGCTTCGCTGACGTCGTGTCGCAGGGCAGCCAGCTCTTCTACCTCGAGGATCTCGATGTGGCCTCCGAAGTAAGCGCATTGCTGTGTGAGATCGGAGTAGATGTCGAGCATGCCTCCGTAGTAATGGCCCATCACCCCGAGACGGTTGTGCTCCATGACCTGCGCTACGCGAGCAGCTTCGACCCAATCGGAAATCTCAGCCCAGGCGACCGGATCGTCATCGAGCGTTCCGGTGACCTGAAAGAACGGAATGCGGCAGCGACTGAATACGTTCGCGATCTCCGGAACCGGGCAAGCCTGGCAGAAGGCAAGCCACTCACCGGTCATCTTGGTGCGGTCTCCCAACCGATTGAATCGCTCGTAGTCAATGGAGGGTGCAGGCGAGAGGTTCAGAATGATCACCGGCACTTTCGCGCGGCGGACAGCGGGGAGCACGGTCGAAGACAACGCATAAGTCGTGACGTATAGAAAGATCAGATCGACATCGGCTTTGCGAAACTCGTGCCCCGCAGCAAAGGACTTCCCGGGAGTATCGACGAGCCCGAGATTGACTACCTCCAGCCGAGAACTCTCGAGCTTTCGTGCCACTTGCTCGGTGAATCCAACGAGCCTATCTCGGAGTCCGGGGAATTGTTCCCAGTACGTATCCAAACCGATGCCGAAGAGTCCGACCTTGAGTTGATCGTGTGACGAATTCATTCCGAAAATGTCCCGTTCAGTAAAGACCTGTAAACCGGGAAGCATAGCCCGTGTTCGCCCGAGCCACAAGCCCGCCGCCCAGCTGCCGCCCAGCTGAAGCGGCATTTCGAAGTGCGAAACGCGCGAGTCTATGCCGGAAAAACTTCGAAGAGTCGCGGCTTTCGATGCCATGTCCTTGGCATAAGGATTCGCTGGCAAAGAGCATGTTGAACCGCTTCGATGCCATTGCCCCATTGTTTCTTATGACGAAATTGGCTTCAGTCTGTAGATTGAGCGTTGACGTCGAATACAAGCTGGTGCAGCATTCGATACTTGCCGATTGAGAAGCGTTAGATCTCCTTGGAGGAATTGCATGAGCATTCGGTTCGCGTCACGAATTATGACGAACATCGCTGTTCTCGTATTCTGCGCTTTGGCTTCCTCTGCTCAGGAACAGCCCATCAAAGTCACGCCGCACTGGGATAAGGTCATCCACACTTCCCAGACAACCTCGACGCTGCAGGTTGTGGTCAATCCTCCTCTGCAGCGGGGCACGCCCGTGCATGACAATGCGTTCAAGGCTCTTCACGATCTCGGAGCGGACTACGTGCGTTACGTTCCATGGCTTCCCTATCCGAAGCTCGGGGTCGCCGAATTGGAACCTCCAAAGGATGGGAAAACGTCCTGGGACTTTACCCCGATCGATCCTATGACTATCGACTTTCTTGAAGCGACCAAGGGACATTCCGTCATTCTCAACTTCAGCACAATCCCGCAATGGATGTACGTCACCGACAAACCAGTCGCATATCCTGCAGATCCAGCACAGGTGATCTGGACGTACGAGCAGGGGACAGAGCTTCGCGATCCCAGCATGAAGGAAGTCGCTGATTATTTTGCCCGACTCGTCTCGTGGTACACGCAGGGTGGCTTCACCGATGAATTCGGCCAGCGTCACGAGTCTGGATACCACTACTCGATTCCCTACTGGGAGGTGCTCAACGAGATAGATTTCGAGCACCACATTACGCCGGAGACCTATACCAAGCTGTATGACGAAGTCGTATTAGCAATGAAAAAGGTTCAGCCCGATATGAAGTTCGTCGGAATGGCGCTGGCTATACCCATCGAACCGCACTACTTTGAGTATTTTCTTGATCACAAGAACCACAAGCCGGGCGTGCCGTTGGATTTCATCTCCTATCACTTCTATGCAGTTCCTTCGGTCGACGAGACCCCGGAAGTGGAGCAGTTCACATATTTCGCTCAGGCCGACGGATTCCTCAAGACCGTGCGCTACGTGGAAGCCATCCGCAAACGCTTATCTCCTGAGACGAAGACGACGATCGACGAACTCGGTGTGATTTCGGCTGACGATCTTGCTCAAGGGACTCCCGGACACGTAGCTCAGCCAATTCCAAATTCCTACTGGAACCTGGCGGGTGCGATGTATGCGTACCTCTTCGGGGAACTTACGCAAATTGGCATCGATGTGGCCGGAGAGTCACAGCTCGTCGGGTTTCCCACGCAATTCCCCAGCGTCTCGATGGTCGATTGGGATAACGGGAAGCCAAACGCGCGCTTCTGGGTGCTCAAGCTGCTTCACGACCACTTCGGCCCAGGCGACAAGCAGGTCGAGATTGAGACTATGCCGAACAATCCGTATGTCTACTCTCTGGCCTTCGTCACGCACGACGGCAAACATCGCGTGCTCTTGGTTAACAAGCGCGATCGGAAATTCGATGTTGCGGTAACAGGCGCCAGCGGCGGACAACTGGACTACATCGATCAAACTACCGGTTTCCAGCCGCCCGCCATGACGAAACTAGGTGGCGAGACGGTGAGCCTAGGCGGGTATTCCGTGGCCGTTGTGACGCTGCCCTAGATGCATGGGCTCATTGCGCGGCTGGTTCGACCTCCTGCTTAGTCACTTCACGAGGAGAAAATATGGGTTCCAAACCACGCTGCTGGCTTGACCGGTCATGCAAACGCCGGTATTCGGCCAGCGCCTTTTCCTGTTCGGCATTGTGGCCCAGCGCTTTCTGAATCTGGGCCAGACGATACCAGCCGACTTCGTTCTCGGGATCGATGGCAACCGCCTGCCGCGCGTGGATCACGGCCTGGTCGTTCAATTTCTTGGCCTGCAACACGGCCGCGAGGCCCAGTTGTGCTTCGGGAAAATCCGGATAGTGTTGCAACGCCTGTTCGAAAAATTGTTCCGCTTCGTCGAATCGATTAGCCTTGCGGCGCAATTCGCCAAGTTCGTACGCGGAATTTGAGTTGGCGGGATCGATCTGTAATTCCTGTTCGAATTCTTTTTCCGCGGCCGTGAGATCTTCCAACGAGTGGCGTTGCCAATAGCGCCCAAGCAGACTTCGGCCGATGCGGTAGTGGATCCCCGGACGTTGTGGCTCCAACTTCAGCACTTCGTTATATTCCGGGATCGCCTGATCGTAAGACCCCTGGCTCTCGTGCGCTTCCGCCGCCGCCAGATGTTTCCAAACCGACGTTGGAGCAACTTGCGCCAGCTTCTCCATGGTGAGGAAGGCGAAGTTCCCGTAGATTTTTCCGGTCTGATAGAGGATCTCGGGATCGTCCGGGAAGAGTCGGTTCAACTGCATCGCGACTTCGACCGCCTTGTCATCTTTCTTCAGGCCAAGGTAGGCCCGCTGCAACTCCAGGCCGCACATGCGCTTGATTTCGGTTTCGGAAGAATGATGAAGGCATTTCTCCAGTCCGGGCACAGCTTCCTGGTAGCGACCAAGTTCTGAGAGCGACATCGCTAGAAGATTGTCGGTCTTGGTTAGGGAAGGCTTCAGCTTCAGTGCTTGCCGCAGAGTGGGAACGGCCTGTTCAAACTTGCGCTCTTGGAAATAGATCAAGCCGAGATTTGCATGAACTTCAGCCATCCCCGGCTCAAGTTGTCGCAGCTTTTCAAACGCCTTCTCAGCCTCTGCATAACGTCCAGCTGCCAGGGCGGATTCCCCTTCCTCGGCGTAGCGTTCGACCAAACTTGTGTCCTGCGCGCACGCGGCGGAGGCCGCGAGGACCAGCGCAACCAGTACAGCCCAGTTGAATGCGTGGCGGCCTTTCACGGTGCGAGTGTACCTCAAAAAAATCGCGCCAGGCCATAGTCGGCCTGGCGGTGGGTTGCTTGGTTTACTGCGAAGCTTCTAGAAGATGATTTTGCCGCCGAACTGAATAATACGGCCAGGACGAGCGCTGGTGACCTCGCCGAATTGAACAGTCCCGAGAGTTCCATCCACCGCACTTTGGCCCGGTCCCCCGGAAGCCTGGGTAGTTGGGTCGACCCCATACTGAGTGTGGTTAAACGTGTTGAAAGTTTCAACCCGGAACTGGAAACCAACCCTTTCGGTGAACTGGAACGTCTTGCCCAGTCCGATATCCCAGTTATTGATTCCTGGTTGAGTGAGTATGTTGCGTCCGGAGTCACCGTATACACCGAAGGCGGGCTGAGTGAATGCAGAGGCGTTGAACCAATGATTAATGTTCTTCCCGCCAATCGGGCTGGGACTGCCCGATTGATTGGCGCGCATCCCAAAACTCAAATAGGCTCCCGGATCTGACGCGTTTATCGAGAAAGGGAATCCGGTCTGGAATGTCGTGATCATACTCAGTTGCCATCCGCCAATCAGCATATTTTCTGCCTTATTTATGTCACCCAAGAGGCGCTTTCCACGCCCCACCGGAAGGGCGTAAACGATGCTGTTCACGAAACGATGCTTCACGCTGAAATCTGAGGGAGCGTAGTCCAGGTGCGGATTCAGATCGTCCATATGTCCGGCAAAGCCGGCGCCATTGGCTCCGATCCCGGCGGCAGCGGATTTGTCGTCCATGCTCTTTGCGTACGTGTAAACGGTCAACAGCGCGAAACTGCCTCCACGATGTTCCAGTTTCACATTCCCGCCGTTGTAATTGGAATAGCCGGTCCACGAGCTATTCAAAGGACCGGGAATTGCAAAGTTAGGCAGGGGCTGACGTGCATAGAAAGGGCACTGGTTCGCCAGATAGATGTTATTGGTTGCGGGAAGGCCGGCAAACGCCGCCTGGCAAGTTGCCAGTTGGGTTCCGGTCAAGACGGAAGGTGTGTTGAGGTCGATGCGATCCAGTAAATGGAGTCCCCGATTCCCAACGTAGTTCACCTCGAGCGTGGTGTTGCGAGCCACCTCACGCTGCACCGAGACTGTGTACTGTTGCACGTAGGGATTCCTTGGGTGGTCGGAAACAATGACCGCAACAAACTGACTATTCGGAGCGGTCACGGGAACAACCGCAGTCTGAGCGGGGAACAGTTGATCGGTCAACTTGGGCGCTGCAGTGGCCGATTGCGAATTGGGTGAAAGCGAAGTGCGCTCGACAAAAGGATATAGGTCGCCGGAATCGTCTATCTCGCGGCTCTCCGATGAATCCCAGAAGATTCCGTAGCCACCGCGGACCACGGTCTTGTCGCCGCCGAACGGACGCCAGGCAAACCCAATGCGGGGGGCGAATGGAGTTTTGGAACCGTCGGCAGGATTGTGCCGGCCGCAATAACGATAGAAGCCGTTCCCTGGCGGCGCGACACCGTCGTTTGCCAAGGCCTGATCAGCGAAACACAATCCTCCACCGGCCGTGTTCTGATCATCGATCCAGAAGAACTTGTTACTCTGTTCATAAGGCACAGATCGGTAGTCCCAGCGCAGTCCGAGGTTTAAAGTAAGGCGGCTGTTCACCTTCCAGTCGTCCTGCACATACGGAGCAAAGTACATAAAGTGGTACTGATTCAAGTTGCCGGCGATACTTGGATTGCTGAAAGGTCCCGGTTGAAACGTGTTGGCACCGTTGTAATAGCCGAGAAGGAAATCCGCTACTTCGTTCCCTGTGCTACAGAGGGAGGTCGCACACTGCTGAACACCCCCTACGGTGTTGCTGTTGGTCAGGACATTGTTGTTAGTGTAGCTATAACCGCCCAAGAAGTTTCCGGAGAGGTTTCTCTTCGAAATAAAGCGGCGATAGTCGAATCCCACTCCTATGGTGTGCTTTCCGCTCACCATAGTCATGGAATCGGAGAATTCCCACGTCGGTACATCGCTGGTCGTCGGGTTGTTACCCGGGCTGCCGTAGCTGCCCAGCAGAGCTCCCTCAAAATTGATCGTGGGGAAACCTGCCGCGTAACTTGCTGGAAGGTTGGTGAAGACCCCAGTCACGCCCAAAGCAGAAATCTGGCTGCTCGACGCAGCTGGCGCACCCTGGATGGCAATGGCATCCAGATGTCCAAAGCGAAAACTGTTGACGATACTGTGCCCAAGGGGAATGTTGTGCGAAACCATCCAACTGGTGCTGTTTTGCGTAAACTGATTCAGGCTAAATTCTGTTCCGAGGTTCTGTGGGTTCTCATTTGAAAAGTCTGCCTTCGTGTAGCGGAAGAACACCGATCCGAAACGGCCCAGGGTCTGATCAAGCTTGTAGGTCTGCTGGTCGGTGTTGTTGGGCAGCGTTCGAACCAACTGGTAGTTACCTCCCGCACATGAACCGGGGTTGCTCACGCAGGCCGGAGTCGGGCTCGGAATGACGTTGGCCGCAAGCGCTACCGCAGCCAAGCGTGAAAAACGGTTGGCGGGAACGGGCCCGGTAAATGCCAGGCCGGTTTGGGGGTCGCCCGGCATGCAGGGTAGCGCGTTCGGGCTTGAAGTGAGTTCCAGTTGGCAGGGCGATCCCGCGGTCAAATCGAAGGCGGGAAGGCCGGTAGCCGAGAAATCCCCATTCAGTTCCGCCGCCGTAGGAACAATTCCATTCTGGATATATCCATTCGCAATTCGCCAGCCCTCATAGTTCACCAAAAAGAACGTCTTGTTGCGTCCGTCGTAAACTTTGGGGATGTATACCGGGCCACCGACCACAAAGCCGAACTGGTTTTGACGCAGCACCGGCTTGGTCGGGGTCGTTTGAAACGGCGTCGGCGTGTACGCGTCGAACGCGTTGTTTCTGTCGAACAAGAATGCTGTACCATGTAACTGGTTTGTGCCACTCTTGCTGATGATGTTGACTTGATTGGCGCTGTAGCCATACTCCGCAGCGTAATTCTCGCTGGCCACCTTGAATTCCTGGATAGCATCCTGTGACAGAATCACTGCCGGAGTGTTGAGCGACGTATCGGTGTTGATCAATCCGTCCAGCGTATAGTTGTTGGACTCAGGCCGCCCGCCGTTAATGCTGATGGCATTCCCTGCCCCTTGGCGCATTTGGCCCTGTTCGCCGACGGTCTGGACAGCACCGGCGCCGATGAAAAGCAGACTCAGAAAATTTCGCCCATTGAGCGGCAGCTCTTCTACTTGCCTCTGGCCTACGAGCTGTGAGACCGCCGAACTGTCAGTATCGAGGGCGACGGCGCTGGCCTGAACTTCTACAGTCTCAGAGACTGCGCCCGTCTTTAGGGTTACGTCGGCACGAGCCTCCTGGC
Source organism: uncultured Acidobacteriota bacterium (assembly GCA_963836945.1). GTDB lineage: Bacteria > Acidobacteriota > Terriglobia > Terriglobales > Acidobacteriaceae > Sulfotelmatobacter. The sequence goes on along the minus strand of CAWILL010000003.1, from coordinate 290,503 downwards.
CGACCACCAATCCGATGTTGTCCACGACAGACTTCTGAAATCCTTGCGACTGCACAGTCACGCGGTAGGTTCCCGGCGCCAAATAAGGAACTGTGAAGTCCCCCGAAGCGGTAGTTTCCGTGTGCTTGATTACATTCGTGGCCACGTTGGTGACATCGACTCCCGCCTTGGCCACCACGGCTCCAGAGTTGTCCTTGACAGTTCCAAGGATGGTTCCGTAGGCTCCGCCCTGAGCATACAGGTGCACTGCTGAAGTGATCAAAAGGCAGAGAGAGAGAATGCGTGTCGTCGCGGACATGAGGTTTTCTCCTGGCGACGTTTGCAACTTCGTGGAATAGGGATCAATCCCACGTCTCAGAAACCTGATGATGGAACTTTCCCCATCCCCAAACCCACGTCGCCGTCTACTGGGGGCGGATGCTCCCATTGACGGCCGAGCATCGTCAACTCGCAACCTGAAAACCATCCGCATTTCGCGGTGAAAAACCTGCGGGATAGCGGACGGCGTGAGCGCCAAATCGTTATTTAGCAACCGATTCACGCGTAAGTTCCATTGCGCTTTCTGCGCGCCACGGGCAACCTTGCGACCCATTTCGTTTTGCATTGCAGAAAGTTTTCAGGTGATTGCTAGAGAGCGTGGAGCTTGCGGAATGAGCAGGGTGCGCTAAACAAACTCAGAGAACGCAGACGGGCTTTATTGGCCAGCTCGATTTAGTGGGCCAAATGTTGGCGGGCTGAGTCGAAAGGATCGGTTCGAACCAGGTTTGCCAGCGCGTCGTTCGGATAGTAGTGATCTACGGTCCCAGGCGTCACGAGCTTGTGTTCAACGAATACTGCTGGTGGCACCGGACGTTGGTTCAGAATATCGAGACTGACTCTGATCAGGTTCTCGCCGTATCGTTCGGGAAAGTAAGCCACGGACCCGACGAAGCGAGTTTTCGGCTGGCGCAATTCTGCTCTTCCCTCGGGCGACGCATTTTGACCGATGACAGCACAGTTCTCTGAACGCCCCGCCTCCTGAAAAGCACGCAACGCACCGAGTGCGCTGGGGTCATTGATCGCTCCCACCAGTACATGCCGCGCGTGCGAGGAACGCAGATGTCTCCGTACGGCTTCAAAGCTGGGTCCCAGTTCTCCGTCGCCATCCAGGTAAGTCACGCGACAGTTCGCGGCGCTCGGCAATATCAGATTGATTCCCACCAGCAATCCTGACAAACGCATGCGAGGAAGGTTCCCTGCCCGCTTCAATTCGAGGAGGAGAATTTCGTCCACTTCCGAGTGCCAGTGCTCCTTAACCCACCGGCCCAGATAACGGCCGCCGATCAACCCGGCCTCATAGTTATTCGCGCCGTAATAAGTCGCGCCGGGATGAGGGATATCAATCGCGATCATCGGGATACCGGCTTCCCGATACTTCGCCGCAACGATAGGCGCAACTTCCTCGTCGGTTTGAAACTCGATCGCCAAGTCAACTTTCTCGCGCACCAGCAAGTCCGCGTTTCGTTGCGCGGTCTTGGCGCTATAGCGATTATCGAGAGAGATGAGTTCGATGCCTTCGGCAGCCGCTGCTCGCTGCAAGCCTTCAGACACTTCTCGCGAGAACTGGTAATCAGTGCCCTGCGCCGCATATCCCAAACGGTAGAGCCGCTGCTTCCACGGGCGCACGCGGGACTGATAAAGGTTTTGACCAACTTTATCGACCATGCCGCATTTTTCGAGCGTATAGAGAAGCCGGAACACCATCGTCTTTGGCAGGCCGCATCGCGCACAAATTTCTTTAAGTGGCAACGCTTCGCCTGGCGAGTGAAATGCGCTTAATAGCTGTGAGGAGTGAATAATGGACTTGACGAGGTACCGGTCACGGGTCTGAGCGACGGGGCTCATATGTGCGACATAATGATCCATTTTTTTCATTTTGCAAAGCGAAATTTGCGATGGCGACATGGGCAGAGCCATCAGCAAGCGAAGGAAGGACCAAGAGTAGTTCCGGTGCAAGATATTTGTTATGGCGCAGGAATTCTTGGCAGAAAGATTGATCGTCCTCAGTATCGCTCAACAAAATCGTTTATGCTGTAAATGTCGCGGAATTTGCAGGGCAACTCCCTTCCGCGTCAAACGGCAATTGACCGTTGGATTTTACAAAGCGAAATCGGCGCGGCTGCCTGCACTCGCACATTGGGCATTCAAAGTGATCGGAGTCAGAATCGACATCTTGCCTTCTCCCGCTCTTTGCCTCGCGTGGTGTGTTGTTGAGCTATTTCGCTGTGCGAAACACTAAGATTTGCCAAAGAAAACCGTGACGGCGTGAGAGATCGAATGTAATCTTCCGTCGCTAAGAGAGGTTTGCATGGGTTCGTCCACGAGTGACAAGGTTTTTGCCGCCCTTGAGACATTCCGCATTGAGTTGCCATCGTGGGGATTCGCCAATACCGGCACCCGTTTCGGAAAATTCATTCAACTTGCAGCGGCCAACACTACCGAGGAAAAGTTCAGCGATGCGGGCCAGGTGCACCTCCTCACAGGTGTCTGTCCGACAGTGGCATTGCATGTGTTGTGGGACTGTCCCGCTGGAGTGCAAAGCACAGACGAGATCAAGCGTTTCGCGAGCCGTTATGCCGTCGCTCCCGGATCCATCAATCCCAATCTTTTTCAGGATCAGGAATACAAGTACGGATCGTTCGGCAATCCGGATGAAGCCATCCGTGAGCGGGCGATGCGTCATACCAAAGACAGCATTGAAATCGCACGGCGGCTCAACAGCAGAGACATCTCATTTTGGTTTGCCGACGGATCGAATTATCCAGGCACCGCCAACATCCGGCAACGCAAAGAATGGTTCACCGACGGCCTGAAAACGGCGCATCAGCAGTTGTCGCCGATCCAACGGATGCTGGTCGAGTACAAGCCGTTCGAGCCCGCCTTCTATCACACTGACATCGCGGACTGGGGAATGGCTTTGCTGCTGTCACGCGCGGCTGGCCCGCAAGCTAAGGTTCTGGTCGACACCGGACACCACTACGCGGCGCAAAACATCGAGCAAATCGTTGCATGGCTTTTGTCCGAGAACATGCTGGGCGGCTTCCACTTCAATGATCGCCGCTACGCCGATGACGACCTGACCATGGGTTCCATCGATCCCTATCAGGTATTTCGTATCTTCCACGAGATCCACTTCTTTGAATGGGAAACCGGCCAGCGCGCCGACATTGCCTACATGGTCGACCAGAGCCATAACCTGAAGGGCAAGATGGAAGCCATGATTCAGACCGTCACTATGGCCCAGCAACTCTTCGCCAAGGCAGCGTTAGTCGATGCGAAGAAACTTGCGACAGCCCAGAAGAACTGCAATCTCGTTGACGCCGAATCGGCGCTGCAAGACGCCTTCGCAACCGATGTCCGGCCCGGAATCCAGGAGTGGCGGGAATCCAAAGGGCTGCCCAAAGACCCGATGGAAGCGTTCCGGCAAAGTGGCTACCTGGAGCGGATCACGAAAGAGCGGGCGGTGAAGAACTCCCACAACGTATCTTCGTATGCTTAGCCCGACTCATTCGAAACCTTATCTGGCCTTCGATTTCGGAGCCGAAAGCGGACGCGCAGTTCTGGCGCGTCTGCAATCCGGCATTCTGACCACCGAGGAGGTCCATCGGTTTCGGAATGAGCCCGTTGAGTACGGCGGTTCCCTTCACTGGGACGCTCCTCGCCTCTGGTTCGAGGTGCGGAAGGCCTTGACTTGCGTGGAACAGATGGAACTGGCGGGGATCGGCGTGGACGCGTGGGGCGTTGATTACGCTTTGCTCGGCGAGCGCGGCGAATTGCTTCAGAATCCGTATCACTATCGCGACCGCCGCACCGAAGGTGTGATGGACGACGTATTTCGAAAGGTCGCGAAGGATCAGATCTACCGGGCGACAGGTATACAGTTCATGCCGATTAACACGCTCTATCAGCTCTACGCTGCCCAGCGCGACACGCCCACAATCATCGCCGCAGCGAAAATATGGCTCACCATTCCGGACCTCTTCAATTACTGGCTCACCGGAAATGCGGTTTGCGAATTCACGAATGCCACAACGACCCAGCTCGTCGATCCGGCAAAACGCACATGGGCAGTCGATCTCATGCAGAAGCTGGGCCTGAACTCCAGCTTGCCGGCACCCATCGTCGAGCCAGGCTCGATTTTAGGCACAATCCTCCCGTCCCTCGTGCAGAACTCCTCTTTGGCGGGGACTCCGGTGATTGCTCCCGCATGCCACGACACTGGATCTGCCGTCGCCGCGATTACGGCTCGCGATGGCACTGCGTTCTTGAGTTCCGGAACCTGGTCGCTGATTGGCACGGAACTCGATGCGCCCGTCGTCACTCCCGAAGCACTCAGGTTGAACTTCACCAATGAAGGCGGAGTCAACGGAACGACGCGGCTGCTGAAGAACGTGATGGGACTCTGGATGTTGCAGGGCTGCAGGAACTGCTGGAGCGTCCGCGGTCAAAATTTCGACTATCGGGAACTCGTCGAATTGGCAAGCCGCGAACACGCATTCGCCCATCTCGTGGATCCGGATGACGAAGTCTTCCTTCATCCAACCGATATGCTCACCGCCATTGACCAATTCTGCCGGAAGACCCATCAGCCCACGCCGGCGAATCCGGGCACTTATGTGCGATGCATACTCGAGAGTCTGGCTCTGAAGTATCGACTGGTTTTGCGCAGTCTGCAGCAGCTTTGCGGAAAGCGTATCGATCAGGTTCGCGTGATCGGTGGCGGCTCGAAGAATCCATTGCTCAATCAGTTCACCGCGGATGCGACGGGAAAAAGAGTGTTGGCTGGGCCCGCCGAGGCCACCGCTCTCGGGAATATCGCCATACAAATCCTGGCAACCGGCGAAGCCTCGTCGCTTCCACAGGTGCGCGGCATCATTGATCGATCGTTCCCTACGGAGGTCTTCGAGCCCGTCGAGGCCGACAAGTGGGAGCACCAGACCGAGCGATTCGAACATTATTGCGAGATGACTTATGCCTGAAATCAAAGAAACGACATACTTGAAGGATCTCTGGAACGAGCAGCATGCCCGCGAATTAGATGACAATCAACTGACTCTTTTGCGATACCGCTCGAATTTGCTGGGCGCGGATCTCCGCATCACCAATTTCGGCGGTGGAAACACAAGCTCGAAGATCGATCTATCTGACCCCTTTACGGGAACACCGGTCCGCGTGCTGGCAGTCAAAGGCAGTGGCGGCGACATCGGCTCAATTACCGAGTCTGGATTCGCTCTTCTTTATCTTGATCGCCTCGAGCACCTGAAGGAGTTGTACCGCGGCGAGAAGTATGAGGATGAGATGGTGCGCTACTATCCTCTCTCTGCCTTTGGCGAGAATCGCGTTGCGGCGTCCATCGATACTCCGTTGCACGCATTCCTTCCGTTTACGCACGTCGATCATCTGCATCCCGATTGGGCGATTGCCCTGGCCGCCAGTGCCAATGGCAAAGGTAAGCTGGATCAATTCAATAAGGAATTCGGACGCAAAATCGTCTGGGTTCCATGGCAACGGCCAGGCTTTGAACTGGCACTGCTCATTGAACGAGCCGTCAAAGAGAACCCTGGCGTCGAAGGACTCATCCTCGGAGGCCACGGCCTGTTCACGTGGGGAATGACGCAACGGGAGTGCTATCTGAACAGCGTCCACACCATCGACCAGATGGGAGAATTCATTCAGCAGCATCAGGCAAAGAAGGGTTCTCTGTTCGGCGGGGTCGAGCATCCCCCGGTTAAGGACCGCAAGGCCATCGCCACGCAGATTCTTCCTGCGCTGCGCGGCACGGTCTCCTCGAACCGCCGAGTCGTCGCGCATTATGCCGACGATGACGATGCACTAGCCTTTGCCGGATCGAAGTGGGTCAAGGAATTGAGCTCTCTTGGAACCAGTTGTCCCGACCACTTCTTGCGAACACGAGTCAGTCCGTGGTTCATCGATTGGGATCCTGCCAAAGAAGACGTTCAGACCCTTAAGAACCGCATCCATAACGAGGTTGCTGGCTATCGTGAAGGCTATAAGAAGTATTACGAAGAGTGGGCCACCAGCGAGTCCCCCAAACTTCGCGATTCCAATCCGTCGGTCGTTGTCATCCCCGGACTGGGCCTCTTCGGCTTTGGTAAGAACAAAAAGGAAGCCCGGATCACGACTGAGTTCTTTATCAACGCCATCCATGTGATGGCGGGAGCTAATGCTCTGGAGGACGGGAAAGTCTCCCATCCGCTGCCACAGGCACGGACTGCGGAGCAGTCCAAACAATTCACTGAATTTCACAACTATGTTGCGTTGCCACGATCGGAGGCATTCCGCATCGAGTATTGGGTTCTGGAAGAAGCTAAACTCCAGCGCATGCCCGCCGAAGCAGAATTCAGCCGCAAGATCGCGCTCGTCATCGGCGGAGCCAGCGGAATCGGCCGTGAAGTGGCCCTACTCCTCGGCCGCAAGGGGGCACACATTGTTGTTGCCGATTTCGATCAGACAGGCGCCAGCAAAGTAGCTGAGGAGGTCGGCTCCCTTAGCTCGACAGAATTTGTAGCCGCCACTGCGGTTGATCTCAGCTCATCGGAGTCTCTAGCCGAAGCAGTCCGATTCACGATTTCGAAGTTTGGCGGCATTGACATCGTTGTGAACACCGCCGCGATTTATCCTGTGCCCGGTCCCGATGGAGAGCTTTCTGAAGCGCAATGGGCTAAGACGTTTCTGGTGAATGTTACCGGGAATTACCTTCTAGCGCGCCAAATGGATTGGGTGTTCAAAGATCAAAGCCAATCTGTCACGATGGTGCTTACCAGTTCGGCGAACGCAGTGGTCCCCAAGAAAGGCAGCGAAGCCTACGACACGAGCAAGACGGCTTTGAATCACCTGATTCGCGAACTCGCGATCAAACTCAGCCCGTATGTACGGGTGAATGGGATCGCCCCGGCAACGGTCGTCGCTGGATCCACAATGTTCCCGCGCGATCGCGTCATGCAATCTCTCGAGAAGTACAAGATTGAATTCTCAGAGGCCGAGACGACCGAGGAACTGCGCGGGAAGCTAGCTGATTTCTATGCACAGCGCACTCTGACCAAGCACCCGATCCTGCCGCAAGACTGTGCGAATGCCATCGTCTGGCTGGCCGGAGATCAGAGCGGCAAAACGACCGGTCATGTGATCCCGGTGGATGGTGGCTTATCCGAAGCCTATCTTCGTTAGGTGATGTTTGTTAAGGAGCCGAAGATGCAGCGCATCTGCTTTGTGTTGCAAGTCAAACCGGAGCGGCTGGAAGAGTATAAAAAACGCCATCGCCAGGTGTGGCCCGAGATGCAGGCGGCGCTCCGTGAAACCGGGTGGAGGAATTACTCCCTGTTCCTGCGCGATGACGGTCTGCTCGTCGGATATCTGGAGACTGAAGACTTTGAGCGCGCACGCTCTGGGATGGCCCAGCGAGAGGTGAATGAGAGATGGCAACGGGAGATGGGTGACTTCTTTGTTCAGCCCGATGGAGTTCTCCCCGATCGCGCAATGAGTCCGTTAGAAGAAGTGTTCCACCTTTAAGTCCAACTTGAGGAATGAATGAATCCAAACCCGGCACTGGGAGTCCTTTTTCACTGGCTCGGCGGCCTCGCCTCGGGCAGCTTCTACGTTCCCTATAAAGGCGTGAAGCACTGGGCATGGGAGACGTACTGGCTGGCGGGGGGATTCTTCAGTTGGATCATCGCCCCGTGGATTCTGGCTTCGCTCCTCACCAAAGATCTCTTCGCTGTGCTGGGTCAAGCGCCTGCGTCCGCGCTTTTCTGGGCTTTCTTCTTCGGACTGTTGTGGGGCGTCGGCGGACTCACCTTCGGTCTCACCATGCGTTACCTCGGCCTGTCACTAGGGATGGCGGTTGTGCTTGGGCTGTGCGCTGCTTTTGGCACGCTCATGCCCCCAATTTTCCGTGGCGAATTCATGACCCAGGTTGTCGGTACTTCTTCAGGCCGCGTGATTCTGTTCGGAATTTTCGTCTGTCTCTCCGGAATTACCGCGGCTGGCCTGGCAGGTATTTCTAAGGAGCGCGTCATGTCACCCGAGCAGCAAAGAGCTGCAATTCAAGAGTTCGATCTGCGAAAAGGGATTGGCGTCGCTGTTCTCTCCGGTGTCATGAGCGCCTGCTTTGCTTACGGGTTGGCGGCAGGTGATCCGATTAAGACTCTCACCCTGCAGCACGGTACCGCCAAACTATGGCAGGGATTGCCTGTGCTGATCGTGGTCTTAGTGGGCGGTTTCCTCACCAACTTCATCTGGTGCTTGATCCTTCTCACGCGCAACAAGACTGGCTATCAGTTCTTCGATTCGCAGATTCGAGTGAACGGGCCTAAGGACGAACCGATCATCGAGACTGCAGTCGACGCGCCCAGCCGCGAAGTGGTGGAGCATATCGGCTCATCTCGCCCGGGAGGAACTCGGGTTGCCCTGATGTCCGAAGCGCCGCCGCCGGTCGTCGTACAAGCGCCGATGCTTCGCAACTATCTTCTTTGCGCTTTGGCAGGCACCACCTGGTACTTCCAATTCTTCTTCTACACCATGGGCGAGAGCCAGATGGGACGCTATGGCTTCTCCAGTTGGACGCTGCACATGGCCAGCATCATCATCTTCAGCAGCCTTTGGGGAATCGGCTTCAAAGAGTGGAAAGGCGCCGGTACTCGCGCCGGATCACTTCTTGCTTTGGCGCTCTTTCTGCTGGTTGCATCGACAATGATTGTTGGCTACGGCAACTATCTTGGGTTGGCGAATACTGCGCATTAGTTATGAAGAAATTATCCTGCGCTCTTTAGCCAGGCAGAACTCTTCCCCGAGTTTCCACTGCGAGGGGAATGACCAACAAACCGATTCCAAAGGCAATCGACGTAAACGCAACCGGCTTACCGAGAGTTCCCATCCGGCTGACCAGCGCTCCAAGAGCGAAGTTCACCCCGGCAGCAATGAAACGTCCGAACGAAGTAGTGAAGGCAAATGCGGTCGCGCGAACCGCGGTCGGGTATTGCTCTGGCAGCCAGAGACTGAAGATCGTGAAGTTCCCGCCAAAGAAACCGAGGAAAAACAGCACCGTGATGAATGGATGCAATCCGTGCGGCAAATAGAACGCCCAGCCAAAGCTCAGCACAATGCAGATCCCCATGCCGAGGAAATACAAAGCGAGAGTTCGCTTGCGGCCAATTCGTTCGGCCAATGGAGGGACCGCCAGGCATCCAAGGATCGTCCCCAACGATAGCAACCCCATTCCGAAAGAAGATGTCCGCACGGCTTGCGCTTGTGACAAGCCCTCACGTTTTGCCAGGCTGACAACCGCCGTCGGCGCATAAACGGCTGCCGCCCACAAGCCGCAGATGGCCGACGCCAGCAGAAGTGTGTTGACCAGCGTGCGCTTTGTGTAAGGAGGGTTGAAAATTCGGCGCAGAGACGAAAGTCCGCCTCCGGCTTTCACCTTGGCCTTTTGTTGCCAGCGCTCGGGTTCTCTCACTCGGAACAGAACCAAGGCAGCCACGACGACGGGCGTCAGTCCGCACCAGAACATGGCACGCCAGCCATAGCGTCCTGCGATCGTATAGTTAAGGGCGGAAGCTAGAAAAAACCCGGCATAATAGCCGGTCTGCAGATATCCGGCGCCCATTTTGCGGCGGTCTTCCGGCCACGCTTCGGCAACGTAGGTTCCCGCCAGTGCCCACTCGCCACCGATTCCAATCCCCGCGAGCAGCCGGAACAGTCCCAATTGCCACACCGTCTGCGATAACGCAGCCAGGCCCGTGAATGTCGCATAAACAAAGATGGTGGCCGCGAGCACGCGACTGCGCCCGAACCGGTCGGCAATCGGTCCCCAAACTAGCGACAGTCCCCATCCCACCAGGAAGAGAGCAAACAGAATCGATCCGGCCAACCCGACGTTGGCTGGAGTGGTTTGGTAGCCAGACTTCGGAAGCAGTTCGGTGAGTGCGGGACTGAGAACGAGTGCGTAGATCACCGAATCCATGCCGTCGAGTGTCCAACCAGCCCATGCTCCCCAGAATCCCGTGATTTGGTCCCGTGAGAGCTTCGTGCGGATCGGCCGATTCACTACTCCAACAGCCACGCGGTTTTTCTCCTCCGTGGGCAGGAGGATAACACGCATCGCCAGCGGGAATATCTACGGCACGGGATCGCTTGCCGAGTTCTTAAACATCGCCACCAGTGCGGGCTTCATTACCTTCCCCATCGCATTGCGAGGAAGCGCATCCAACACGAAAAGGCGGGAAGGCAGCTTGTGACTGGCTAGTGATTCCTTGGCCCAGGCACGTAAAGACGAGAGATCCAATCCAGCGCCATCGTGCAGCACAACGGCGGCAGCGACGCGCTCTCCCCACTCAGGATCCGGTACGCCGACGACGGCACATTCCGCCACCGCAGGATGTGCGCGCAACGCCTCCTCAATTTCCAGCGTTGACACCTTATGTCCACCCGTCTTGAGGATGTCCACGTTCGTCCGGCCCAGGATGCGATACACACCGACTTCGACCATCGCGGTGTCGCCGGTGCGAAACCAGCCATCGCGGAAGGCATCGCGTGTTGCGTCGGGCTGGCCCCAGTACTCCGTGAAAACGTTCGGACCACGGACTTCGATTTCGCCCGGCGTTCCGGGCGGAACCGGATTAGAATTGTCTCCCACAAGCTGAATTTCGACGCCCGGCAGAGGTGTACCGACGCTGCCCGGAACACGCTCACCCCGCAGCGGGTTCGACAGCGCCATGCCGATCTCCGTCATGCCGTAACGCTCAAGCAGAGTGTGGCCGCTGATTTCCTTCCAGCGTTGCAGAATGCTCACCGGCAACGCTGCTGAACCGGACACCATCAAGCGCAGCCTGGCGCATGCTTGTGCTAGCTCCGTGCGGTGCGCCGGCGAGGCTGACTCCCAGGCGGCGATCAGCTTCGCGTAAATAGTCGGCACCGCCATGAACATGGTGAGCCTGCCGCCCGCGATATGGTCCCATACCGTATTCGCATCGAATCTCGGCAGCATGTGGCACGTCGCTCCCGACCACAGCGCGCAAGACACAACGTTGATGATTCCGTGCACGTGATGCAACGGCAGGCAAAGCAAAATAGCATCGTCAGCGGACCACTCCCAAGCTTCCAACAAGCTTATGATTTGCGCAGTAATGTTCGCATGAGTAGTGACCACGCCTTTGGGCCGGCTAGTCGTGCCACTGGTGTAGAGAATCATCGCGCGACGCTCGCTGCTGACTTCCGGCAACTGCGCCGTCTGAAAAGCGAGTAGATGCTCACATGGAAATGCGCGAATCCCACGAGCGGCGGCGATTGGTTCCAAAAGACCGGCAGCAGCAGTGTCGAACAACAATGTCGATGTTGCGCTGTCGTCGATAAGATATTCCAGCTCGGGCTTCGTGGAATTTAGCGGTAGCGGAACAGCCACGCCACCTGCCCGCCAAATACCCCACTGCACAGCAACCCACTGAAATCCTGGCGTCACCAGAAACGCCACGCGACTCTGGTGCAGATCCTCCCGGCCGGCAAGTAGCGCGGTGGCCACGCGCGACGACGCATCAAGCAGGGCGCGATAAGTGAACGTTCCCTGCGAATCGACGACCGCTGTCCTTCCGCCGTGCCGCTCGGCGTGAACATGGAGAAGATCCCGACTGGTGCGGCTGATCACGTGCAGACTTTACGTCGTCATCGCTTGGATTGTCCACTTGACAGGAGATCTGTTCCTGCCATCACCCAACATGGGGGGCACCGCAAATGGTTACTCTGCGGGCAGCGAAAAATGGAACACCGAGCCTCGACCCAGCTGACTGATCACGCCGATCTTGCCTCCGTGCAATTCGACGATCGCTTTCGCAATCGGAAGTCCCATACCCGTGCCGGGCATCAGCATGCGTTGATCTCGGCCGCGATAAAACTTCTCGAAAATCATTTCTTGTTCCATCTGGTCGATGCCAGGACCTTGATCCGCTACACTCGTGACCACTTCCGATCCCTCCGCCTCGACAGTGATGTGAATAGGAGCCTGCGCCGAGGAATACTTTCCTGCATTATCCAGGAGCTGCGAGATCACCTCGGTGATTCGCTCGAAATCCATTCGAACCGGAGGGAGGTTCGGTGAGATCGAGATTTCGAGAGGATGGTTGCGCAATGCCGGCTGGGAATTCTTAACGGCCTGATCGACGGCTTCTCGCATCTGATGCGGTTCGAATTGAAAATGGAGTTGGTGGGCGTCCAGTTGGGCGACCTCTCCGGCCTCACCGACCAGGCGATTGAGCCGGTCGCTTTCTTCATTGATTACCTGGAGCAGATCAGTGCGCTGGGCTGGGTCGAGATTCGTATTAGAGAGAAGTGTTTCGGCTGATGCCTTAATCGAAGTTAGCGGCGTGCGGAACTCATGAGTGACCGAATCCAACAAGACCGAACGAAGCCGGTCACTTTCGCGGGCCGCTTCACTTCGAGTTAGTTTTTCGACAGTGTTGGCGCGCTCGATCGCGATCGCGACCAGACTGCCAATTGCCTCAAGGCTCTCGCGCGAGAGAATGCATCCGGCCAGCCCCAGAGCGCCAACCGATCTCACTCCCATACGCACTGGCATATAGCAGACGTGCTGCTGACGATCCAGAACCGGTTCTCCACGATCGCTGATCGATTTCAGCTGGTCGCTCGGGAACAAGGTCCGGCTGCGATCATCCAGAAAATACGCCTCCTGCTTTCCGTCAAGAAACAGGGCCGCGCCGCTGACATCGAATGCATCCACCAGATGTTTCGGAATGACATTCAGCAATTCGAACACATTCTCGCTCAACCACAGCTGCTGGCTGAATGCGTATAGCTTTTCCACTTCCCTTCTGCGCTGGTCCGCATACTCTGTTCCGCGCCGGGCCCGCTCCGAGAGTTGGCTGGCCACGCCTGCAGTAACAAGAAAAGCTACGAGCGCGATCCAGTTCTGCGGGTCGGCGATGGTGAACCGGAAGAGCGGGGGCAAGAAGAAGAAATTGTAGGCAGCCGTTGCGAGAAACGCAGTGAAGATTGCGTAGCGCAAGCCCCAGGTAGTAGAGATCAGCAAGACGGCAAGCAGGAAGCTGAATCCGACTGTCGTCGGGTTTACATGCAGCCACCGCGAGAACAGCAACACGATTCCCGCCACAATCAAGACGGAAGCAAGTAGCCGCAGGATCGGATTGTTAAACTGTCGCTTCATGTGCGAGGATTCCAACTCGACTTCTGAACGGTTACGAGGATAATACATACGCATGCCCAAGACACCCGAACAGTGGCTGGAAGAAACCACGCCACGCAAGAAAGAGCCTATTTTCAAGCTCTTCTTGGGCTACGCGCCTGGCGTTGGGAAAACGTTCAACATGCTCAGCGAGGGAATCCGGCGCCATAGCCGCGGCGAAGACGTGGTCATCGGGATCGTGGAGACCCACGGGCGGTCGGGAATTGCAGACTTGGCAGCGAAGTTGGAAACAGTACCGCGGCGCAAGATCCAGTACCGAGGTGCAACGTTCGATGAGATGGATCTGGACGCGATCTTGGCGCGGAAGCCCCAGGTTGTACTTGTCGATGAACTAGCGCACACCAATATCGAAGGCGCCAAGCACTCCAAGCGCTACCAGGACGTGATGGACTTGTTGGATGCAAACATCGATGTGCTGTCGACCATGAACGTGCAGCATATTGAGAGCCTGATTCCAACGGTCCTCAACATTACCGGAGTGCAGGTTCGCGAGGCAGTGCCTGACTGGGTCATGCAGAAGGTCAATGAGATCGTGCTCGCTGACTTGACGCCGGAGGCGCTGCAGACGCGCATGCGACGCGGGGATATCTATCCACTGGACCGTGCAGAAAGGGCGCTCGGACATTTTTTTCGGCCTGGCAACTTGATCGCTCTTCGCGAACTAGCGCTGCAACAGGTCACCGGGGCGGTTGACCGAAGCCTCGAATCGTACCTGGAGCGCGAAGGGTTAAGCAAAAATCTGGCATTGCGGGAGCGAATTGCTGTCTGTGTCAGCTCCAGTCCGGCGGCACAATACCTGATCGCGCGAGCCGGGCGAATGGCGCAGCGGATCGATGCGGAGCTCTACGTCCTATATATCGATGTGGGCGCCGACGAGGAGCCAGAGGATCAAAGGAGCCTGGCACAGAACTTACGATTTGCCGAAAATCTCGGAGCCAAGGTGATTCGATCAAAGGGGAAGAATGTCGCAGAAGAAGTTGCCAAGATTGTAAGAGAGCACCATATCACCCAGGTCGTCTTCGGACGCTCAGCCCAGAAAGGGTGGAAGCGGTATCTCTATCTTTCGGCGATCCATAAATTCTTGCGCGATGCTCCGCCGGTCGACGTCCATATCGTCACACAAGAAATGAAATAGTTCACATGGTCAATCCAGACGGCAAACGAAACATCTTGGTGGTCGATGATGAGGCACAGATTACCCGAGTCCTCAAGACTTCTCTGTCGGCTCAAGGCTACGGAATACGCACCGCATGCGACGGCATGCAGGCCCTTCTGGAAATGAAAATATGGACTCCGGATCTGATCATTACCGATTTGCGAATGCCCAACATGGATGGACTGGAGCTTTGCAGGCAGGTCCGAAGCGAATCTCGTATTCCGATTATCGTCCTGTCAGTAAAGGGGGAAGAAGCGATTAAGGTGGAAGCACTCGATGCAGGCGCAGATGACTATGTAACAAAGCCCTTCAGCGTGAATGAATTGTTGGCCCGAGTGCGAGCAGCCCTTCGTAGAACTCATACTGACGAACAGGCGGAGGATCCGGTCATTGATGTCGGCGATTTCCACATCGACATTCCCGGTCGGAGGGTGGAAGTGCGACATCACGAAGTACGTCTTACTCCGAAAGAGTTCGACGTTCTCGTGTATCTCGCCAGGCACCCTGACAGAGTCGTCACCCACCGCGCTCTCCTCGCGGCCGTCTGGGGGCCGAACAGCCTGGAGCAGACGGAATACTTACGTGTGTGCGTCGGACATCTACGAAAGAAACTCGAGAGGGATGAGACCGTCCCCCGCTACATTGTCACGGAACCTTGGGTGGGATACCGGTTTCAGCCCGGCGAGTGAGCTCGACAAAATTAGCGTTTAACCCGGTTCCAGTCCTTTTTATCCTGATGTGGTTGATAGGTCGCCTTTTACAAACTCTTTATGAACCTTTTATTCGTAATTTACGCGGCTTCGTATATCCAATCATTAGGCCGATTTCAAAGTGTCATATCGCTCGGGATCGAGCCGGAAGATTGTGATGCTGGTGATTTCGGTAATCACGACGTTGTGTACGGCGGGTATCGCGTTCTACGCGCGGTTCCTGTTTGCCCTTTGCAAAGAGCTCTCTCCTCGTTGGAATAACTACCGCAAGCCTTTTCGGCTGCGGTTGGAGAACAAGGGGACCCGCAAACGGTTGCCGTCCAGACCCCGTCACTCGCGCGCAGCATTGCAAATCACCGAAATACCGCTGAGCACGACTTTTCGTGAGTTGAGAAGGGACCACACATAATGTCAATCCAAGAAGTAGCGCCTGAACAATTGGCAGAATTATTTCACCACTATCACCAGGCACTTGCCCCAGATTTCCAATGCGCAAGTAAGCCCTCCGAAACGTGGGACCAGGTACCGACGCAGGAAAAGAGCCGACTTGTCGCAGCGGCGCGACTGGCACTCCTGGAACTGACGGCGACCGCACAGGAGCACGAGGATTCGCGGCGCTATTTTGCGAAGCCCGGTAGTGCCGAGTGGGGCTGCTGAGTCTACGACATTTGCGAGATCACGAAGGCTATCCCCACATAGGAGTTGCTGACGCGCACTTTTTTCTTGTGGGTTCCCAGTATGTCTTTATGACTTCTTTACGAACTTTTTAGACCAGTTTTACGCCCGCTCATTTTCAATAAAGGGCAGCGGGTGTGTTACTGCGCGTGCGCACTCCTGCATTAAGGCAAAGATGATGCTGTGGTGATAATCGAAATCTGCCTTGAGGAGTTTTATGCAAGACGTTCTTTGGATAACAGTTACCGTCGCATTTTTTGCTGTCGCAATTGCTTACGTTCATTTTTGTGAACGGGTGAAGTGAAGGACGAATCATGAGCCTTGAATCGATCATCATGCTTGCCGTCAGCGCGCTGACGACCGTGTATTTGATTTACGCACTGCTGTGTCCGGAGAAGTTCTGACATGACCGCGAATGGGTGGCTTCAGATACTGCTGTTTCTCCTGCTCGTATTCCTGGTAACCAAACCTCTGGGCATCTTCATGACGCGTGTGTTCAACCGCGAAAAGACATTCATGGATCCCGTCTTGCGGCCGGTCGAACGGCTTCTATACCGCGTTACGCGCGTCGACGAAAACCACGAGATGCGCTGGACTGAGTACGCAATTGCAATGCTTCTGTTCAGCATGGTTTCCATGGTGGTGCTCTATTTGATGGAACGCGTGCAGGGATATCTGCCATTCAATCCGCAGAAGTTCGGTGCGGTGGCTCCCAGTCATTTGGCTTTCAACACCGCGGCGTCGTTCACGACGAACACGAATTGGCAGGCTTATTCGGGTGAGACCACAATGAGTTACTTCACCCAGATGGCCGGGCTGGCCTTCCACAACTTCATTTCGTCTGCGACCGGTATTGCGTTGGCGATCGCGCTGATTCGGGGCATCGCGCGGCGACAGATGCAGACTATTGGCAATTTTTGGGTTGACTTGGTCCGGTGTTCCCTCTGGGTGCTGCTGCCATTTTGCCTGATAGGGGCGCTGGTTCTGGTGTCGCAAGGAGTCGTCCAGAACCTGAAGCCGTATGACACAGCGAAGCTGGTCGAGCCCATGCAAGTGCAGAAGGTCGCTGCAGATGGCAAACCCGTCGTCGATAGCCAGGGCAAGCCGGTCATGGACACTGTAACCGACCAAACAATTGCTCAGGGCCCGGTCGCTTCGCAGGAGATCATCAAGGAATTCGGCACAAACGGGGGCGGCTTTTTCAATGCGAATAGCGCGCATCCGTTTGAGAATCCGACACCCCTCACTAACCTCATTGAGCTCTTCGCAATTTTCGCTATCGGCAGCGGTCTCACTTACACGCTAGGCCGGATGACGAACTCACAACGTCACGGCTGGGCTGTGTGGGCGGCCATGGCGATCCTCTTTCTAGCCGGAGTCACAGTAGCGTACTGGGCAGAAGCCCGCGGAAACCCGTTGCTTGCGGGGACCGATCAGAAAGTTGGCGCCCTACAACCCGGCGGCAACATGGAGGGCAAAGAAGTACGTTTCGGAATTGCCAACAGTGCGCTGTTCGCAACCGTAACCACGGATGCAAGCTGCGGCGCAATCAATGGCTGGCACGATTCCTTCACGCCACTCGGCGGAATGGTTCCCCTCGCCAACATCATGATGAGCGAGGTGATCTTCGGCGGAGTAGGTTCGGGGATGTATGGAATGCTCATTGACGTTGTGCTCGCCGTATTCATCGCCGGGCTGATGGTAGGACGCACGCCGGAATATCTGGGCAAGAAAATCGAGGCCTATGACGTCAAGATGGCAATGTTATTCGTCCTCGTATTTCCGATGGTAATTCTGATCTTCACTGCGATTTCGGTGGTTCATCCACTGGGCACCGCAGGTATTTCAAATCCCGGACCCCACGGGCTCAGCCAAGTTCTCTACGCATTCACCTCGGGCGCGGGCAACAACGGATCCGCCTTCGCCGGATTAACGGTAAACACCGCGTGGTACGACACAACAATCGGGATCACCATGCTCATCGGGCGGTTCTTCATGATTATCCCCATGCTGGCGATTGCCGGCAGCCTTGCCCAGAAGAAATATGTCCCACCCTCGTTAGGCACTTTCCCGGTGACAACTCCGCTGTTCACGGTGCTTCTGATCGGGGTGATCATCATTGTGGGCGCGCTTACATTTTTCCCCGCACTAAGCCTTGGACCAATCCTTGAGCATTTGCTCATGGCCGCGGGAAAGACTTTCTAAAGGATTCGCAATGCCTTCGACAACACAAACAGCAACGCTTCCCCAGGCTCAAACACTGCGGCTCGGACACTCTCCAATGAAGCCCAGAAAGAAAGCAGTCTGGGAGTGGAAGATTATTCTCAATGCGATTAAAGATGCACTGCTCAAACTGAACCCACGCAAGATGATGGGCAATCCCGTCATGTTCGTGGTGGAAATTGGAAGTGTTATTACGACCGCACTGTTGTTCAAGGGTGGCTCTGCTTTCAAATTTAATCTCCAGATCACTCTATGGTTGTGGTTCACGGTCCTATTCGCGAACTTCGCAGAGGCCATGGCCGAAGGCCGGGGCAAAGCACAGGCGGATACGCTGCGAAGAGCACGGTCGGAAACCATGGCCAACCGCATACTGGGTACGGACGGCCGCATCGAACAAGTGCCGAGTTCTAAGCTTCGCACTTGCGACCTGGTGTTCGTCTCGGCAGGGGAGTTTATTCCATCGGACGGCGAGATCGTAGAGGGCGTGGCGTCGGTAGATGAGTCAGCCATAACGGGCGAGTCGGCTCCGGTGATTCGCGAGGCAGGAGGTGATCGATCCGCGGTCACTGGCGGGACTCGCGTTTTATCCGACCGGATCAAGGTGAAAATTACTTCAAATCCCGGAGAGACATTCCTGGACCGGATGATCGCCCTGGTTGAGGGGGCCGAGCGACAAAAGACTCCCAACGAGATCGCGCTGAACATTCTGCTGGCCGGTTTGACGATAATCTTCCTTCTTGCGGTTGTGACCCTTCAGCCATTCGCAATCTATTCAGGTTCACCGCAAACGGTGTTCGTCCTCGTGTCGCTGCTCGTCTGCCTGATCCCCACTACGATTGGCGGGTTACTTTCCGCGATCGGAATCGCGGGCATGGACCGGTTGGTGCAACACAACGTCCTCGCCATGTCGGGCCGCGCCGTGGAAGCGGCGGGCGACGTCAACACTCTTTTGTTGGACAAGACAGGAACCATCACCCTGGGAAACCGGCAGGCATCGCGTTTTGTGCCCGCACCCGGTGTGACCGAGCAGGAACTGGCCGACGCCGCACAACTCTCGTCACTTGCCGATGAGACTCCGGAAGGCCGGTCAATCGTGGTCCTGGCTAAAGAGAAATATGGCTTGCGAGGACGCGAATTGGGATCTCACGACGCGCACTTCGTCCCTTTCAGCGCCCAGACACGTATGTCTGGAGTGGATCTCAACGGTTTTGAGATCCGCAAGGGCTCGACCGACGCGATCACCAAGTATTTGACTCAGAGCGGAAGCAAGCTGCCCAGTGAGGTGAGGTCCACCGTGGAGGACATTGCACGGTCGGGAGGCACTCCTCTCGTCGTGGCTGAGAGAAGCCGTGCTCTCGGCGTGATTGAACTGAAAGACATCGTCAAGGGAGGGATGAGAGAGAGATTCGATCAGTTACGGGCAATCGGAATTCGGACCGTCATGATTACGGGTGACAACCCGCTGACGGCCGCCGCAATCGCCCAGGAAGCCGGGGTGGATGACTTTCTCGCTCAGGCCACTCCGCAAGACAAAATGGATCTGATCAAGAAGGAGCAGGCGGACGGCAAGCTCGTTGCCATGACAGGTGATGGCACCAACGACGCTCCCGCTCTTGCGCAAGCCGATGTAGGCGTCGCGATGAATACCGGCACTCAAGCGGCTAAAGAAGCCGGGAACATGGTCGATCTGGACTCGAATCCGACGAAGCTCATTGAGATCGTCGAAATCGGCAAACAACTACTGATGACGCGTGGCGCGCTCACCACCTTTTCGATCGCGAACGATGTCGCGAAATACTTTGCGATCATTCCGGCGATGTTCGCCGGAACCTTCCCCGTTCTGAACACGTTAAACATCATGCATTTGAGAACGCCTGAGTCCGCAATATTGTCCGCGGTCATCTTCAATGCGCTGATCATCATCGCGCTCATCCCTTTAGCATTGCGCGGCGTGAAGTACAGGCCGATGGCTGCTGCTGTAATGCTGCGAAAAAATCTTTGGATTTATGGTGTCGGAGGAATCATCGTGCCGTTCATCGGGATCAAGATCATCGACGTTATCATTACGCGTGTGGGACTGGCCTAGAGGATGGGTATGAAAAAGAATCTGGTTACTGCTGTACTCATGACAATCGCAACCACCATTCTGCTTGGGATTATCTATCCTCTACTGGTAACGGGAATCGCTCAAGTCCTGTTTCCCGGGAAGGCAAATGGTCAGCTGATCCGCGTCGATGCTAAGACGGTTGGATCCAGGATCATCGGCCAGGGCTTTTCTGGTCCGGGCTATTTTCACTCCAGACCGTCTAGTGCGGGCAACGGTTATGACGCCGCAAATACGAATGGCTCCCAATTAGGGCCGACCAATCAGAAGCTCATGGATCGGGTAAAGGGCGACGTTGCAACTGCTGAATCCGACCACCCGGGCACTGCCGTACCGATCGATCTCGTGACCACTTCGGCATCCGGTATCGATCCGCATATCACGCCCGCGGCTGCGGACTTTCAATTGTCGCGCGTCGCTAAAGAACGCGGCGCCACGGTCGACCGGTTACGCGCCCTGGTGGCCAAGCACACCGAGGGCCGGCAATTAGGAATTCTTGGTGAAGCGAGAGTCAATGTGCTTGAGCTGAACTTGGAACTCGACCAACAATTTCCTGCAAATAAGCGGGCCAGTATTCACTAAACGCCCAGGATGGTTTCCTGTCCAATGCTGTACTGGAGAATATGCCGTATGGAATGCCTTGCGCTAACGCAGAACACCCTACTTGCGCATGGAATTGTCCTCGGTCTCGGTCCCAGCACTTGGCCGGGCGAAATTTTGTGTACAGTAACCAAGCCTTAGAAAGTATTTCCCCCTTGGATCTTCCGGCGGGTGCCGTCGCCTCCACTTCCCGTCCGCAGTCTGTCCCCTCCAGTTGAGCGGCTTCTATCTCCTACTTTTTCAATTGTGGCGATAAGAAATATCTATTGGACGAGAAGAGAGCCTCGATTTACTTTCGCGCATTGGCTGAAGTCGATTGACGTACTTGGGGAGCACGGAGAAGACTGGGCCGCTGAATACCGGCTGATATTCGCCCGTCGTTGACTTGAGTCACCATACGTGGCATTGCGGAAGCCTTTCAATACCAGTACTTGGCGCGTTCCAGTGAACCTCTTATGCG
This sequence comes from uncultured Acidobacteriota bacterium, assembly GCA_963836945.1. Lineage (GTDB taxonomy): Bacteria > Acidobacteriota > Terriglobia > Terriglobales > Acidobacteriaceae > Sulfotelmatobacter. The sequence continues at coordinate 269,305 of CAWILL010000003.1, read as the reverse complement.
AGGAGGGAACGGAATTGGCTGCAACTTGGCTGGCAGTTTATGTGGGGTCGTCATTGTGCGCATTCGCCGCTCTGGTGTGTGGCTTGTTCGCACTGGCGGCTTATCCACTCGGCGGAGTGTTGCTCACAATTGGCGGGATGGCGTTGCTACTTTACGGTACAGCCGGATTGTGCGGAGCGTATCAACGAAGACGGTAGTAAGAGGGACATGCAAAAGGAGCATTCAACAATGACTATGCAAGCAGAGAGACGCTCTCTGCACCAGCCGTTCAGGTCAGCTGGCACCACCATGCTTCTAATTCTTGCGGTGATAGTGGGGCTGGGGGCAGTTGGTCTTGCTGATGATGGTTCCAAACCCGATCCCGCAGGCACAGCCACTGGAGACAAGACTTCAGTAGTCGATGCTGCCGGCAATCCCTTCGTTCCTCCGGAACCCACCGACAAGACGGCTCCAGACTATGCCCAGAAGAAGAAGGAATTCGACGACTACCAGTCTCAGGCCGCCAAAGAGCCTCTGGCGACAAAACTCGCCGATGGTGTGGGCCACGTGCGGATCGCGACCAACTTCGCGTGGACACTGAATACGGGATACCTGGTGCTGTTCATGCAGGCGGGGTTTGCCCTGCTCACATGCGGATTGGTACGCAAGAAGAATGCCGCTCATCTGATGATGCTGAACTTCGCGGCCTACGTGTTCGCTTTTCTCGCCTACTATGCGGTCGGATATGCATTCCAGTTCGGCGCGATTGCGATCAACGCAGCACCCAGCAATCTGGGCGGAACACCGACCCTGAATCATTTCCTGATTGGCCACGGTCAGTGGGGATTCGTGGGTGGCAAAGGTTTTTTCCTCGTCGGTCCGGCTTATGACGCGGGAAGTAATTGTCTGACGTTATTCGAAGTCGTGTTCATGGAGACCGCCGGATACATTATTGTCGGCGCAATCTGCGAGCGCATCACCTTCTGGGCATTCCTGCTCTGTGAACTTTTCATCGGCGCAATCCTCTATCCAATCTCGGGTTGCTGGACATGGGGTGGCGGTTGGCTCTCGCAGCTCGGATCAACGATGAATCTCGGCCACGGATACGTTGATTTTGCAGGATCGACCGTGGTGCATGCCGTGGGCGGATTTTGTGCGATGGCGTTGGCGATCATCCTGGGGCCGCGTCTCGGGAAGTTTGGACCTGGAGGCAAAATTCGGGTCTTCCCCGCTCACAACGTCGTGTATGTGGTGACGGGTACATTCATTTTGCTGTTTGGTTGGATGGGGTTCAACCCGGGCTCCACGCTGGGCGCGACCGACTTGCGGATATCAGTGGTTGCCGTGAACACAAACCTAGCCGCCGTGGCCGGTTCGGCGACGGCGATGCTCATCTGGTATTTCCTCTTCGGCAAGCCTGACATTACGATGGCTTGTAATGGGATGTTGGCCGGACTAGTCGCGATTACTGCTCCTTGCGCGTTCGTGTCTCCTACATCGTCAGTAATTATCGGGGTGCTTGCGGGCGCTCTGGTGTGCGGGGGCGTCCTCTTCAACGAGCGCGTTCTTAGAATCGACGACCCATGCGGCGCAATCTCCGTCCACGGTCTGTGTGGCTGGCTGGGTGCAGTTTGTGTGGGCATCTTCGCCGACGGAACATACGGCTCCGGTTGGAACGGAGTCGGAGCGACCAGTTACCTGGGACACGCTGGCCAAGGTGTCACCGGTCTGATCCACGGCGATACGAGGCAGTTCTGGGTTCAGCTTATGGGCGCGACCTTGTACGCAGTTTGGGCGTTCGGATTGACATTCGTAGTCTTCGGGATCGTGAACAAAGTCAAAAGCATGCGAGTCGCGCCGGAATCGGAAGAAGAAGGCCTGGATGTTCCCGAGTTTGGCATGCCGGGCTATCCAGAGGACGCGGTCGTCACAACTTCGTACTAACCGAGGGTTTGAACCTATGCGATCTCTGGAACAGATCCTTGCAGTGCCAGGAACTACGTTCGTTCTCTTACTGGTTGCCGCGACCATGGAAGTTCTGGGAGACGCATTCTTCCAATCGGCGCTCCATCGCTCGTCAGGATTGTGGCGATGGATCTTCCTGGTCGCAGGAGGAGGCACGCTGTCTCTTTACGGGCTGGTCGTGAACCTGCTGCAGTGGGATTTTGGAAAGCTATTGGGCGTGTATGTGGTTTTCTTCTTCGTCGTCGCGCAGATCGTAGCCAAGCTGAGGTTCAATCAATCAACCACTCTCCCTACGCTGGTAGGTGGTTTCATGATTGTGGCTGGCGGCGCAATCATTTCTTTCTGGAAAGGATGAAACTGCGACGAACCGCGGGGTTCTTATGGCGCTGGCGTCTGGCCAGCGTGTCCTTGCTGAGCCTGCAATTGTTGGCGCTGCTGATACATCCGCTGCAGGTTCTGCTCCATCTGTGAGAGAGCCGACGAGCCTCCCGCACTGGCTGCGCCATTCCCGGCAACTGTTCCCGCAGCACTGCCCGAGATTGGCTGCTCGGCGGCCGTCAAGGTAGTCGCGTCAGTGGAAGGGGCGTTATCGGTAGCTTTGGCGGTGACGGGAGGAGTATCGGCCTGATTTGTCGCATTGGAGTCCGTCGCTGCGGCGGTCTGGTCGGGACTTGGAGAGGAGGAATCGGGAGCGGTGGGAGTTTCTGCAGCCGTCGATGCACTGTCATCGGCAGCGTTGGCGTGAGCCACCTCGAAATCGCGCTTGCCAGGTGCGGCGTAACCAGGCATGAGCCGTATCTTCGGATTGGTGCGACCGTCGACTGCAACGGTATCGCTGCCTGCGGCGTCACCACTCTGATCGCCATCTCGCGCCGTCAGAATAACTTTTCCCACAGCGCCGTCATCGTTTTCCGCGGACTGGATTACGTAATTAAAATTGGTTCCGTACAACAGTGAAGAGAGCACCTCACGAATCGGCGCGGGCCCGAGGTGAACGGCAATTCTCTCCCGACTCGTGCTCGAAGGCATTTCAATGGAAGCGCTGGTTCGAGATCGAATTCCCAACAGAACATCGGAGAGCGAGGAATTCTCCGCATCCACCGTAAGGAGCTGCCCATCCCATGCAATGACGGGAGCATGCGCAGGAGTCTGTTCGGGGGGAAGCACCACAGGTGCTGGTGGCGGTGCTGGCGCTGCGGGCTCGGCCGCAGGTGGGTTTGCGCCAGATGGGGACGCTTTTTTGGCTTGAGGAGGCTGGGCGGATTGTCCAGCCACAGACATGCCCTGGATGAACAAACTTGATCCCAGAACCAGGAGAAGCGCTGCAGACTTGGGCCGGAAAGTCCCTCGACGGCAAGTAAGCCACTTCCCGAACCCGGAACGAAGAACTTCGGCCACCCCTTTGACCCCTCTCGCGGCTAAAAAACGCGCCATAACCGAAAGAACCACCCGCTCCCCGGAGCCGCGCTGGGAAGCTAGTCTAGCATGGTCTCTGCACCACAACTACTTACTTTTAGCAGCGAATCCCGCCTCCCTGTTTGCTGAAGATCAAATGCCACCTGTCAAGAAATCTTTTTTCAGACAGCCGCATCGACTGCTCCGAAGTCATACACGATTGGGAAAGGGCTGATCTCTTATTGACTGTTCGGAGTATTGGTGTGACGATGATCGGCTGCGGGGGCAGGCGTCCCGTCCGCGGCGGTAGCCGGAATGACGCCGCCACATGGCCCGAGCTCTTTCTCGCCGGGCGCTTTCGGGCGACGCGAATCCACTTCTGCCTGGCACTTGTTAAACGCTTTGAGTTCCTGAACAGGAATCAGTTGCGCCAAGGCCCGATCCGTGTCGGCATGAATCTGCTCAATCTTGTCGTGCTTCTGCTGCGCTGATGTTGAAGGCTCGGTGCAGACCTGGGCAATACTCGTCTTCTGCTGATCTTCGAGCTTCCAGCGACGGTTGACCATATCGGGTGTCATTCCCGCCTGCCTCCAGCACGGGGGCTGAACCCGCGCGCGATGAGGGACCGGCTGGTCCGCGGCGGGACTATTCTGGGCAGGCTCGGACGATTGGGCAAACACGGGTAATCCGAACGCGAGGAACAACAGCGCAATCGAGCTATTTCTCTGAACCAACATTCTCCTCAACTCCTGTATGGAATCGAATTTACTCTTCGCGGGACAGTTCTTGCAGAGCCGGCACATCATGCACAAGCACTACTTCGCGCCTCGCGCTTACTATTCCTAGTGCCTCCCATTGGCAAAGCAGGCGGCTGACGGTGAACAGCGTCGTGCCTGTCAATTGGGCTAATTCCCTCCGCGACAGAGCGATCTCGACGCAATCCTCGATTCGCCGTCCGACCTGGCTCACCAGCCGAACCAGCAGATTGCTCAACCGCGACGACACCTTTTCCGTAGAGACTTCCCGATACCGAATCTCCAATTCGTTCAGATGCCGCTCAAGGATGCTCGCGATATTTCGCCGCAATAGCGGAAAACGATCCACCAATCTCTCGAAGGCATCCATTTCCCAGACCAAAGCAAGAGACGGCTGCACCGCGTAAGTTGTGTATAAGTGGTTCGCCCGGGCTTGACTTCCCAACTTGCCGAGCAGATCTCCCGGCCCGTTAAGCCGCAGGATGACTTCCTGCCCCTGAGCTCTGCCCTGGGTGATCTTCATGCAACCGGACAACAAAAGAGCCACTCGGGTTGCGGGACTTCCTTCGGAAAAGATCGCAGAGTGGCGCTGGAACTGCATTTCCTGCGCGTCCACGAGGATGGCGGCACAATCGGAACCCGAAATATCCGAGAAAGCCTCGAAGCGTTGTACCGAGTCCACTCGCCGTTTCAGGATGCTGTTGAACCCCGGCACTGCCGCACGGTCTTGAATTGCCGAAGTGGCGGAGACATGCCGGACGACTCGATCTGCGGAAGGGAATACTACTCCCACCAGCGCAGCTTGACCCATGTTTTACTCCCCCTGTCGAACTTGCAGGGAATCCGTAGTTCCCTGTCTCGTATTACGCCAACCTACTTGCAATAGCTTCGCTTGGGGTACGAAGCCGCCTGAGAACTGCAAAATTTTGGGGGACCGGATACGAAAGAGCTTGCGGAGGAAAAAGACTCAGCACTGCTACGTCGAACTGATCGGCCAGAAACTTCTGCGACGAATACGGCCTTAAAGCGACGCCGATCAATCGCGGCGAAAAATTCAAGTGTGTCATCCTACCCACCGCCTGTGCCCGGAAGAGTGGCGACAATCCGGGCTACATCCAGTCAAGATTGCCAAATACTCAGGAGAATAGAGAGCCTGAGACTCCCATGTCGCCCGAGCTGTTGTTGTTAGAACCGCGAGTGGGGAGGGGGAACTCGCGCGTAAATAATGGCAGGCCTGGGTAAATTCAGACCCAAGGCAATCCCACAGTCGTTCTACGATGCCTCATCCCCGGAGACCTCTCTTTGCGCTAGCGCAAAGAGAAGCCGGTTTTTTTTACCGCACCAAGAAGGTGCCTGTTCCAGCTCAGCGCATCCTCTGGCGCGGCAAACGAGCGCCCGTTCGGCTGTGCTCCTGGTCGACCTAACGCCAGACGGCGCCAAGTAGACGGGTAACTCACGTAAGAACAAAGTGAACATCCCAGTCGGGCCCGCGTTAACAACTTCAGAGCCAGCACGTGCTACCGATACGGGCGCGAAACCGCAAGTACTCCATCTCGAGGGCATGAACGTGGGTCCAGTCCTCACGATGACTTCCGTCAAGTCCGCGAGATTCCGAAGGCGAACGCTGGTGGATCCTTCTTCGAAACCAAGTCGTGGTCGATGGAGTTGGGTTGCAGTTGCTACAGCTGCAGGCTAACGAAGCTGCCTTCTCTCATCTCAGCAGGCTCCTCTTGCGCTGCAATAAGCGCCGGCTCGGCCGTACTTCTGATCGACCGCTGCCTCCAGACGGCGTAGATGGCTGGATAGACGAGCAATTCGAGTAGGAACGAAGTGAAGATCCCGCCGACCATCGGGGCCGCGATCCGCTTCATCACTTCAGAACCGGTGCCAGTGCTCCAGAGGATCGGCAACAACCCCACGCACATCGTGGCGAAGGTCATGAACTTGGGCCGCAACCGCTTGGCGGCTCCCTGCACGATGGCTTCCGTCAAATCCCCGAGGTTACGAAGGCGGCCCTGCTGGATCGCTTCTTCATATGCCAGGTCAAGATAAAGAAGCATGTACACGCCAGTCTCGGCGTCGATGCCCAGCAAAGCGATCAGCCCGACCCAGACGCCCACACTCATGTTGTAGCCGGCCATGTAGAGGAAGAAGATCGCGCCCACGGCGGAGAACGGCACCGCCAGCAGGATGATCATCGTCTTCACAGTCGAGCGCGTATTGAGGTACAACAGAAAAACTACGAGCGCCAGAGTGATGGGAATAATCCGCGTCAGCCGTTGCCTCACCCGCGTCATGGCTTCGTACTGGCCCGCCCACGCGAAAGAGTAACCCGGCTGAAGCTTCAGCTGTTCGCGCAGCAAGCCTCCCGCTTCCGCGATATAGCCTGCGGGATCACGGTCTGCGAGGTCGATGTACACATAGCCTGTCAGCATTCCATTCTCGTCGCGGATCATCGCAGGACCACTTCTGGCATGAATCTCGGCCAATTCGCCCAAAGCGATCTGCCGCTGTCCCGCAGGAACCAGTAGTCGCTGAAGCGACCCCAGATCGCTGCGGAAGTCTCTCATGTATCGCACGTTAACTGGGTAGCGCTCGCGACCTCGGATGGCAGTGGTCACATCCTCGCCACCAATTGCGTTCTCAACAGCGAGTTGCGCGTCTTCGATGCTTAATCCATAGCGCGCCAGTCGCTCGCGATTCCAATCGAAATCCAAATAGTAGCCGGTGCCCGTCCGCTCAGCAAAAACCGCTCGAGTGCCCTTCACGCGACTGAGTATCGACTCAATGCGCGACCCGATCTGCTCGACCGCGCCCAGGTCAGCGCCGGAGATCTTCAGTCCGATGGGAGTTCGCATCCCGGTCGTCAGCATGTCGATGCGGCCCCGTACTGGCATCGTCCAGGCATTTGTGACACCCGGCACCTTCAAGCTTTCATCCAGAAGATGTACAAGCTCCGTGGATGAAATTGTGTCGGGCGTGACGTGGCGCAACAGTGGCTTTACGAAATCGGGTGACCATGAGGAGTACCAGGTGTCGACGTGCCGCCACTCTGATCGCGGTTTGAGCACGATCACCGTCTCCAACATGGAGAGTGGTGCTGGATCCGTCGACGTCTCCGCGCGGCCCGCCTTCCCCAGCACCCGATCCACCTCAGGGAAGCGAGCAAGTATGCCGTCCGTGGTCTGCAACAATTGCTGCGCCTGGCTTATCGAAATGCCGGGCATGGTGGAAGGCATGTACAGGATTACGCCTTCATCGAGCGGCGGCATGAATTCTGAACCCAGTTGCAGGAAGACCGGAACAGCCAACACAACCAGCGCCACAGCCCCCGCAATCACGGCCCACTTCCGGCGCAGTGTCCAGCGCACAACCGGTTCGTAGATGCGGATCATCCAACGGCTGATCGCGTGGTCCTCCTCCCGTCGGATTTTTCCCACGAGCAGGGCGTTTGCAACCCGGCAGAGCCACGACGGACGAAAATCGAAACGATCGACGCGTGCCAGCAGCAGGCGCAGAGCCGGATCGAGCGTGATCGCCATGCCGGCCGCAATCAGCATCGCAAGGGTCTTGGTATAAGCAAGCGGCTTGAACATGCGCCCTTCCTGTGCCTCCAGTGTCAGCACAGGCAGGAAACTGATCGCGATGACCAGCAATGCAAAAAACGTAGGACCGGCAACCTCTTTGACTGCGGCGAGTATCACCGCGCGATAGTCCCCGCGCCGTCCTCCCTTTTCCCAGAGCTCCAGCTTCTTGTGGGTCTGCTCCACCACCACAATCGATGCATCCACCAGCTCGCTGAAAGCGATCGCCACACCAGCGAGAGACATGATGTTGGCGCTGATGCCGAGATAATGGAAAGGAATGAACGACGCCAGCACCACCACGGGCATGGTGACGATCGGAATCGCTGCACTGGGAAAATGCCAGAGGAAGATCAGGATAATCAGGACGACGGTGACGATAACCTGAAAGATCGTCGAATTTACGTTGCTGATCGCGCGATGAATGAACTCCGAGCGATCATAGACGGGCACGATCTTTACGCCTTCAGGAAGAGAAGGTGTTACATCGCCGATCTTTTGTTTCACCCGATCGATCACGGCCAGAGCGTTCTCGCCACTCCGCATGATCACGATCCCGGAAACAACTTCACCCTTGCCATCCAGATCTGCTACACCACGCCTTAATTCCGGACCTTCGACCACCTGGCCCACATCCTTGATGCGAATCGGAGTTCCGTCGGTGCTTGCGTCAAGGACGATGTTGCCAAACTCTTCGAGCGTCGTGGCATAGCCGCGGCCGCGAACCATGTACTCGGTTCCGCCGAACTCGAGTAAGCGTCCGCCGACTTCTTCATTGCCGCTGCGGACCGCCTCCACCACTCGTCGAATCGGTATGCCGTAGGCTTGCAGCCGGTTAGGATCTACGTTCACCTGGAATTGCCGCGTATATCCGCCGACCGGAGCAACCTCAGCCACGCCTGGCACCGAGCGCAGGTAATACCGTAGATACCAATCTTGATAGGAGCGCAGGTCCGCAAGGCTGTGCTTCCCGGAAGTATCGACCAACGCATATTGGTAGACCCAGCCGAGGGCAGTCGCATCGGGTCCAATCTCAGCCTTCACACCCTCGGGCAAGTGCGATTGCACCCCGGACAAGTACTCCAGCGCCCTCGAGCGGGCCCAATAGAGATCCGTTCCATCCTCAAAGATTACGTAGACGTAGGAATAGCCGAAATCTGAAACTCCGCGCACCGTCTTAACCTTGGGCGCACCGACCATCGCCGTAACGATCGGATAGGTCACTTGATCTTCGATGATGTCAGGGCTGCGATCCCACCGCGAGTAAATGATGACCTGCGTCTCGCTCAGGTCCGGCATGGCGTCGAGAGGCAACGCCTGCATGGACCACCAGCCACCGACGCAAGCCAATGCCGCGCAGACCAGCACAAGGAACTTGTGCTGCACCGAGAAATCGATAATGCGGTTAATCATGAATGGGGCCCAGAAGGATTTGCAGCAAGATAATGGTCGGGCTGTTCACTGAACTTCCGCTTACAGCGATCCGAGCAGAAATAGTACGTGACTCCGTCGCGGCTGATCGTGTGGCCTTCCGCGACGGCTTTGGCTGGATCGATCGCCATGCCGCAGGCCGCATCCTTCACTATGTTTGCGCTGACAGCAGTGCTCGTGTTCGCCTTTGGGGGAAGCTTTGGCTGCGGCTGTTCCTTCGGCGACGATGCCACCGATTTCAGCCGGCTCTCGGAATCCACCAGGAAGGTTCCCGCGCTCACAACCCGTTCTCCTTCGCTTAATCCCTTTACGATCTGTACGCGATCACCAACGCGCCATCCCACTTCCACGTTGCGCGGTTCAAACACACCATTGGACCGCTCAACGAAGACTCGCTGCTCTCGACCCGAATCAATGACTGCGTCGACGGGAACCGTTAGTCCCGCCGGTCTCGCAATAGGCAACTCCACATCCGCGAACATGTCCGGCCGCAGAACGAAACCGGGATTCTCAGCTTCCAGACGAAGCTTCAGGGTGCGCGTAGCGGGATCCACCTGGGGAAGCACATTGCTCACCCGCGCGGTCAAAGCCTTCCCTTGCCCCGACAACAGAATGCGAACTGCAGTTCCTGGAAGAAAATGCTGTGCTTCGTTTCCAAGGATATCGGCGACGATCCAAACCCGGCTCAAGTCAGCAATCCGGTAGAATTCCGTGGAATGCTCGAAATGCTGACCGGGGCTGATGTTCCTCGTGAGCACGAACCCGTCGACCGGCGAAACGATGTCGATGTTCTCAGGGAGAAGCCGGGTTTCGGCCATCTCCTGAATCTGCACATCACTCATCCCAAGATTGCGCAGGCGGTCGGAGTAACCTTGCACGCTGCTCTGGCCCTGCTTAGATACTGCGCCGGGGAACGGCATGGTGCGCGACCCATCTTTGCCGTTTGCGCCGGGTACTCCCGCGGTCGCTGCCAGGAATCCGGAAGCGACGGCGAGTATGTCTCCACCGTAGTAGGTCGCCAGTTTTTGATTCTTCTTAACGAGTTCCCCAGGAGAATCGTTGAATGTCTGCCGGATAAAGCCTTCCATGCCGGCGTTGAGCCTGTAGACTCGCGTGTCTTCCGGAAGCACGCGGCCAAGCACACGTACGTTCTCAGTCCCGGCTGACTTTTCGACGGCGGAAACGCGAATCCCGAAAAGCTGCTGTTTCTCGGCGTCGATGCCCACCATCCCCGGAGGTATTGGAGAAGCAGAACTGCTGGAGGCAGCGATCGATTGCGCGTACACAGGCTCCAGTTGCATGCCGCAATCCGGAGCTACTCCAGCATGATCCGATTTGTAATCGGGATGCATCGGATCAACCCAATACAACACGCGGCGGCCACCGTTGGCCGCCGCCGATGTTCCCGATTGCTGGGAATGCTTCCTTCCCACAAAGTACGACACAAGCATCAATGTTCCAACCAGGATTCCACTCAATACTTTTTTCATTGCTTTGTGCCCCTACCACAGAGCTGCAATGCTCTGCCCTTCTTTGAAGCTAGTTTGGAGACGAGGATGCGGGCGTCTGAGCAGCTTGAGGAGCCGCTGCCGGCTGCGATCCGCTCTGCGGAGTTGCGGTCGCTCCAGCGCTCTGCCCCGCCCCGGCATTGGCTTGCGCCTGCGCGTTCCTTGCGGACTGTGCGGCTTTCTCCTGCGCCTGCTTGTACATTGCAGACCGGCGCGCCTCGAGATCTTCGCGCTCCCGTGCGGCCACCTTGACCTGGTCAAACTGCTTATCCAGTTGCTGGACCATCAAGCCCCACATCTCAAGGTTCGCCTTGGTCATCGGATCCTTGGAGTTCTTCACAGCAGGGCTGGCCTGCATCTGTTTCAGCAGCAAATGCATTTTGGTCAGCGTGGTTTCCATCTCCTGCACGCGCTGGTTCACTGCTGCCTTGGCTCGCATCTCGGCCGTCTTGCTGTCAGCATCGGTGCTTGTGGCCATGACCGAACGCTGACGTCCCGCCATGGATCTCGCCGGTGCTGCTGTTTGTGCCCAAACGCCTGTTGCCGCAATGATCAAAAGGACGGCTGCACTTCTAAGCTTCATCTCATTCTCCTTGGACTCGAATCTCACCATGATCTTGGTCTTCCCAGCTCCTCCACCCGACGGCGCCGCAACCGGCAACCGTCAGGCGTGATCTTCTAATGATGGCGGGGGAGGGGCCGCCGATTAACGCGGCATTGCAAACTTCGAATCATCCAGCTTGGGGTTCGAGACGATCTCCTCGATGGCGATCCGTTCTTTGTCCTTCACGCCATCGACTGCCGTCACCATCAAATAGGGCATCATCAGCCCATTCACCGGACGGTAGTCCTGGAGGTAGGTGGCCACCGGATGATACTTGCCATCCAAGCGTCGCGGCGTCCCTTCGATCTTGACTTCGAGAAAGCTCTCAGCATCCACCCACACGTGGCGGGCGAAACCACTCTTGTCGGTGACCTTCAGGTTGTAAGCGTCGCGGCCTTCAACCTTGTCCACGCTCTCAAGTTCAACCTTCGATCCTTTGGCTGCGTAATCGATCAACAATCCATCGAGATCCGCCTGGGTCGAAGCAGTCTTCAGCTCATCGGGAGTGAAATTCTCGACCTCGTGCCGGTTCAGGTACGGACGCAGCTTCCAGCCCTGCGCGCCGTTATACACCTGAATCGCAGTCTGGCCGTTGAACTGAATTTCCAACCTCATCTTGCGGCCGCGCTCCAGCTCCATCACAAACGGCAACTGCGCCTGCTCGGCGGGTCTTTTGGGCAGATCAACCGTGGGTTTTTTCTGACCCGGAATCTGCAGGGTCGGCCGGTTATTCCCTCCCGCATCCATCTTGCCTTTCATCTCCAGCGTGTGCAGAGAACGCCATGCGGTCAGGCCACCCCGCGCCGTTACATTTTTTTCCACGATTTCAGTCGCCGTGAGCCGCGGGGCGATCCCTTTGGTCGCGGTTCCCGACTCCGCTATTACCACCGGCAAACAGGCAAGCACAACAGCTGTGCAGGACAAGGCTCTCCGTCTCATTGAGAATCCCCTTTTTTCAAATTAGTGCTTTTGGCTTCGAACCACTTTTCACGAGGTTCGAATGGAGGAGTTGCCGGTTACAATCAGTCGACTACAAGTCCGTCAGCACGAAATTTTCCGATCACGATATTGACCTTGTCTCCGCGCTTGACATGTCCGCCCTTGTTCGAGAACAACATCCAGTAAGTCTTTCCTGCCTCCGGCGGGCTGCTTTGCCGAAGCTTCCCTACTTTATCCATCAGCGGCACCACCAGCTTCACGTGCGCTTGCTCATCGATTAGAGAGGGTTCCACTTTCTTGTCATTGAGCGCCGTCGCCTTGTTTGCGTCCAATATCTGATAAGTGAACCGTATCACTTCGCCGGCTTCTGCAGACTTCACCGAGAGCCCGTCAATTCCCCACACCAGGCGGTAATACGTGCCTGCTCGTCCCGCGAAACGCTGTTGCCTATAGTGCTGCTCCACTGAAGCAGGTTTTGTCGGGCTTACAGACGGAGCAGCCGCGCCGCTCTTATTTTGAGTGGAGCCAGATGATGCGTTGTTTCCTGGTTGATTGGAAGGTGCTGCACTCTGTGCAAACAGAGCGCTGCACAGCAGAACGCCGGTGAAAATACTGCGCCAGTTCATGGGATTATTCTTCTGTTACGGGGAGGAGTTTGAATTCTACCACAAGGAACGTACTTGTAAAACATAAAAAACCGGACATCCAGTTGGTTTTCTGGATGTCCGGCATGGTAATGCTTGCGTTAGTTACCGTTGAAGTTCGGCCCGTTCAGGGGCGAGGCAAAACCCGTACCCGTGGTCGTAACGTGCGCGGCCGCGGTAGCGGTCGATGCACCAGGAGCATATTGCACGTTTACTGTGCAACTGCTGCCCGGGGCGATCACGGAAGTAGATGTGCAGGTTCCACCGGCGATGACCGTGAACGTCCCGCCAGCGCCTCCGACCTTGTTAACCGTCGGCGCCGCCGTCATGGTGAGTGGGCCGGTTGCCGCCGCGCCATTGCTGATCGTGACCAGACCAGACTTGGTGGACGTGTTTACCGGAGTGCTCGTCAAGGCTGGAGCGGGTCCAGTGAACGTGACGATTGCTCCGGTTACCCTGAACGGCAGAGTGCCGGTATTTCCGCCAGGCACCACCACAGTGACGTTGTGGTTACCGAGTGCTGTCCCGGACGGAATGTTGAACGTTGCCGTGATCTGAGTATCGCTAACTACGGTGAATGCGCTGACCGTAATGCCGGCGCTTACGGTGACGCCGGTCGCCGCAGTGAAGCCGCTGCCGGCGATGGCTACCGGAACCGACGAATTGCGAGATCCGGTGTTGGGTGTGACGCTAGTCAGTACCGGGGCAACGACCGTGAACGTCACGGCGTTGCTGGTACCGCCCGGCGTGGTCACAGTCACGTTCCTCGCCGTTCGAGCTGCACCGGCTGAGATCGTGAACGTCGCCGTAACCGTCGTATCGCTCACCACGTTGATGTTGCTCACCGTGATGTTGGCAGCTGGCGTCAGAGTCACTGCATTTGCGCCGGTCAGGCCGGTGCCAGTGAGAGTGACGGTGAAGCCCGCTCCTCCGCGAGTGTGACTTGCCGGGCTGATCGAGGTCAGCGTCGGCGCACCCACCGCGGCACCGGCGAATTCGATCGCACCGATGTCAACCGCGTTGTTGGTCTTCCTCGCATTACCGAAGAAGTCCGTCGGCGGCGCCGCATTGTACGTCGTGGCCGAGAGGGCCGGTGTGACGTAATTCACGACCGGCGAACCGCCGGTTGCTGGGGCGTAATTGCCAAGCACCGTGGTCCCGGCCGGGTTGACCAGCGACAGCGGACCCCAACTGATATTGATCCAGTTGTTGCCCTCGTCCACCGTTGCAGCCGGCGTCAGGTTGAAGATCGGGTTCGGAACCGTCGCGTCCGAAATTCCCGGCGGTACCTGGTAGCCTGCCGACCCAAACTCCGGTGGCCAACGCGAACCGTTGCAGTACTGGCTCACTACCCCAGGGTTGGAGCTGGTGTTAGCCCGGAAGCCCGTGCCTCCGCCAGCGTAACCGGTGATGTCGGTGATCAGCGACGCCTCAGGCGACAGAGTCACGGTGGAGCTGTGATTCGTCGGACCGGTATCGCCGCGGACGCCGATGTCCCAATAGCTGGCCGTCGGGCACTGGCCCGTAGCCGTCTGGCTCGCGGCCTTCGTCGTGCCGAACGCGTTGTACAGCGCAACCACGTTCTGCTGGTTCAGGGTTCCAGTACCGAGTGAACCCACACCGATGTAGAACGACCGGTTCTGATAGAACACGTCGTTATACAACTCGGGGTAAGACACCTTCCGGCAAGAACCGTTACTTGCCGTACCGCCGCCTGCCGTGCTGAAGTGACCTGCAGGGCAGGTGATGGTCCCCGGCAGATTCGACTCAAGTACCGAGCTGTTCTGGATAGCTACCAGTCCAGCCGGCTGAGGCGCCGAAGCTGTGCCGCAGTTCGTGGTGCAGGTCGGACCACCGCTGCTGGCCAGCGGTGCACCCAGGGTGTTGAAGAGCACGCCCGACGACGCCGTGGTGTCGTTAGACATGATCGTGTTGTTGATGATGTTCACGTTCAACGCATCCTGTAACGAGACGCCAGCGCCGTCCCAGCCTGCGACGTTGTTGACAATCACGTTGTTGGTCAGCGTAACGTCCCACCAACGAGTTGGGGTGGTTGGGAACGTGATCACGTCGGTGCCGTTGAGATTCTGCAACCGGATACCGCCACCGCTGCCGGCTTCGGCTGCGTTGCCCATAACCAGGTTCGCATCGATAACCAGCCCCGGACCAACGCCGTCGCTGGGCCCGACCGTACCTACTGCAGGCACGCAATCCAGGTCCGTGGTAGCACCGCAGAGCGGATCCACGTCTGGCGCACCCATCACCAGGATGCCGCCGCCATTGGCCGGAATCGTAGGATTGGTGCTCTGGTTGAAGATGATCGTGTTGTGGCGGATGCCCTCGCTCAAGTGCGCCTGATCATTGTGGTGATAGACGAATCCAAGCTGACCAATTCCGCCTCCGTCGCCGGTGCTGAGGTTTCCGCAGACCCAGTTGTAATCGAAGGCGTAGTAGTCGCTGCCGGTGCAGAAGCTTACAGCCCCTGCGCCTGCCGGCGTGGCTGAGAACAACTCGTCACCGGTCGAGGAGTTGTCGGTGATGTAGTTGTTGTGAATGTTGATGTTCATGTCGAAGCAGTACGGCAGTTGCAGACCCGTTACGTTGCTGGTCTGGCAAGAGCCCGGAGCGGCATTCGTCGCTCCGGCACCGCCTGTGTAGGAGGGCGGGAATTCACCCTGGCCTACGTTGATGCCGCCCGAAAGCGTTCCCGCATTGCTCGTGATCCGGTTGTTTGCGACCTGCAGGTTATGACCCCATCCGTGGATGAAGATGCCACCACCGCCCTGAGAGCTATCGGTGATGCCCAGTCCGTCGATGCTGGACGGGTTGCACCAGAAGCTGCTAGGGAACGGATTGGCGCTACCGCCGATGCCACTGCCGCTGCCGCAATTCTGATTACTGCTCGTGAGCAGTGTCGTCCCGGTCGGGAAGCCAGCTGCCAACGTCGTATCCCACGGGCTCGATGGGAAGTCCACGCCTTTCCCGAGCACGGTGATGGCTGCGCCTTCTAGCGCTCCCATCAACGATGGCTCTTGCAGCAACTCGGCCAGGTTGCCATTTAGCGTGGCGTCCCAACCCACTGCAGCCTCGAGAGGCAGACGATCGACCTGCGGATTGTTGGCGGTCGGCTTGAATGCTGTCCAACCAGAACCGCATGCCGGGTTGTAGCTAGTCGGCGAGCCGTTAACGTCCAAACCGACCAGGCAGTCAATCCGTGTCCGCCACGTATTCATCTTGCCGGCGGGTTGAGTGTTGGCGTTGATGATGCTGGTGGCAGCTCCGACACCTTGCAGCCGGACCGGCTTCCACATCTGCAAC
This sequence comes from uncultured Acidobacteriota bacterium, assembly GCA_963836945.1. GTDB lineage: Bacteria > Acidobacteriota > Terriglobia > Terriglobales > Acidobacteriaceae > Sulfotelmatobacter. The sequence goes on along the minus strand of CAWILL010000003.1, from coordinate 253,183 downwards.
ATTTCGTAGTACGTACCCGGAGGCACAATGACCAGGTCGCCAGGATTGGCGCCGTCAATGGCCTGCTGGATCGAACCAACTCCCGTCGGAGACATCGGAGTATTGCCCGCGACGTATTTCGGGGCGCTGCCTCCAACCGTCACCGTGACTGCATCAATCGACTGCTTGCCGTTGCCGGCGGTGATGAGCAGTTGGCCGCAGTAGGTTCTGCCGGCTGCACCACTCAAGCCGCTGTACTGCTGTTGTTGCTGGATCGCGCACAACGGGATGCCGCTCGAGCCGCCTGTCGACGGCACTGTTACGGTGATCTGCGTGTCGCTCCAGCTTGTGACCGTCGCGGCTGCGCCACCGATCGTCACGCTGCCGGTGCCTTGCGAAGCGCCGAACCCATAGTGGCGCAGTACCGTCTTCGCGTTGTACGGACCCGTCGTAGCGCTCGGTCCGGAGTAAGCATTGTTCGGTACTTGCTGATCACCCAGAGAATGGATCGTCAGCTTGTTGCCTGCCGCGCTCACCCAAGGTCCAACACCGTCGCCATCGACTTCGCTGACCGCCGGCGTTGCATCCGGATATGCGCAGTCCGGGTTGTTGTAGCCTGCGCCAGCGAATGCCGAGGTCGGCACCACCGGCGTGTCCATGTACTGGGTCTGGCCAGGCATGAACGGAATTTCATAGCAGAACTGGCTGTACTGCGGATTGAACAACGGATCGGTAATCATCTGTCCGTTGGTCGCCGAACCAGCCCGCGTATCGAGGATCGGACCCGGGTCGTTCATGCAGACCACCATCATCGTGGGCGCATAGCCGGTCGGGTTCGGCGGGTTCACTTCCCACGTCGAGTACGTCAAGCCGTTATAGGTTCCCCATTGGTCGGCATAGACGCGTGAGACCTCGGTGCCGGACCAATCCTTCAGCGAAACAGGTAGGTTCGGCGGCGAGAACTTCTCACCAAATTGCGGCGAGAACGGATCAAATTCCGACGTGAAGTCGTCAGTGATGACGCCCGTAAAGTGAGCGGCAACATGGGCCGAGGTGAAGATCCAGAACTTCGCCAGGACCGACTCCTGCGGTGTCAGAGTTACCTCTTTGCGGTCGCACAGATTGCGAGTCGCACCCGCGAACGGCGAAGCTTCGCCGGATTGCGGGAACAGGCTGATGAAATCAGGAACCACGCGCGACGCGCCCACGCAGGGCCAGAACGACTCCACGCTTCCCGTATCCCCTTCGTGACTCGGGAGAGTTGTGCGGCCCAAACTCTGGCTGCCGTTCTGCGGGTTGCAGGCGTAGCCCGTGGTCGTATTCACGGCGCAGCCAGAAGCCGTTGAAGCGCTGACTTCCGCCTGGTCGGGAAGGATGAATACGTTGCCCAGCCCGGCGAACTGCTGTGTGACCGGCGCGATGTAATTATCACCGATCAGGATGTTCTTGTCCTCTTCCTTCACCAGTTCGTATCCCGGCGGAACGATCATTTCCACCACATACTTGCCCGGAGGCAGCATGTCTTCCTTGCCGAAGCGGAACGAGTCGGTCGGGTCGGGGTTCTTGACGCAGATGGAGCAGTTGGTACCGGTTGTGTTGCCGGTCACCGGACTCCTTCCGGTGACGCTGGGGAACGTGTAGTAGCCGTCATACGGCGCCGGCTGAACCTGGTTCCAGTTGTGCATGCCGTCAAAGCACTTGTACTGCGAGTTGTACGGAACCGTGTTGACCGGTGTGCCGCCATTGGCGTACACGTCGAGCCACATCGGCTGTTGGTATAGCGTGAAGAAGAACAGATCCGCGTTCGGACCAGTGTCCTTGCCTTGCCCAGGGCAGTTCATATTGGGCCTTCCATCGGAGCGGAAGCCTTGCGCCCAGTCGTCCCAGCTGGTGGTCTTGGTGGTATCTACCAGTTTGAGGCTGGTAGTGCCATCCGGAGCCGTTCCCTCCTGATACAGGTTGATGGTGACGCCCGGCACGTCCGGCGTCCAACTGGTGTGAATCAGCAAGCCCGGATCGTCGAATGGCCGCGTCGAAGCATAGATCACTTCGCCGTGGATGCCGCCGGTCTCATTAACTGAGTAGGGCTTCTTTCCGAATTCGATGAAGTTGTTCTGGCCCGAGAATCCCTGCCAGCCATACGAACCAAACGTAGTCGGAGGATCGATGCGGCCCGTAGATCCACCCGCTCCACCAGGCGCAAACGGAGTCGCAGCGTCGGTGCAGTCCGCGTTGGCGCAATAGAACGCCCCCGGTACCCGCAGATCGCTGGGCACAGGGACCACTTCCGCGGAGTTCGCCATATTGCCGGCGATGGTTGAGTTGCCGCACGGCGCCGTCGGCGGATTCGTCGCCGCTCCGCACGGAGTGCCGTCCGCAGGACCACCCGCGTCATAAACCACGTGTGCGCCGGTGCTCTTGTATCGGGTCGTGTCCGTTTCGATTACGTACCAGCTGAACAGCGGGAAGATTTCGTTGAAACCCGCATTCCCAGCCAGGTCGGTGTTGTTGAAGTTGGAATAGCTGCCATCGCGGAAGCGATTATTGGTAGCTACTAACGTAAGCCCGTCTTCGTTACTGTCCTGAGTACCGTTGCCGTTCAGGTCAAAGAAGGTCTTGGTGTAAATGTTCGCCTGCCACTGGTTCATGGCAATCTGGCCCAAGTCCGTCGTTTTCCCGCCACCCAGGCGGACCGGAGTCGACAGCCCGTCTACCAGCATGTCGTTCCACTGGTCGAAGACAGTGACTCTCCAATCCCCTTCCGGAAGGCCAGTGAGAGTGAAGCTGCCATCGGCGTTGCACTTCGTGAATGCGAAGTCCTCAGCGTCCGGATCACCGAAACTGACGTAGCACTGCGTGAAGCCGAAGCTGCTGTTGTCGCCGCTGCTGAACAGCCGCTCATCCGGAGTGCGGCTCATGCGCTCCGTCGTTGCAATACCGGTGATGGTGTTGTTGCAGGTGTACGGCGTACCCGGCTGAGGGCTATTCGGATCGCTGCCGTTGCAAACGAATTGTTTGCGGGCATTGATGATCCCCGGGTTGGCGAAACCGATCGATACGTGGTATCCGGCCGGTCCAAATTCCTGGAAGAAGCTGGGCTCGCCGATTCGCAGGAACGAATCGTGCGCCTTCTGACCGTCCAAGGTATTGGTTTGCAGCCACTCTTCGCCGCGTCCAATCCGGTCCGCCGCGGGCGTAGCGACTACGCCGTAGCGTCCGGGCATCAGGTTGGCAACGACCGCTTGGCCAGCCAGAGGAGACAGCGTCGTGCCGTCCGCTTCATACTTCGGACAAGTCACGATCGTGCCGGTGATTCCTAGCACCCCGGGCCCGCTTGCACCCGTTGTCTCGGCGGCCACTCCATTGGCTCCGATCGGACAAGCATCGAGATGAGTTGCTGGGTCGATGGTTCCCGCCAGGCTGTTCGACAACGGCATGTTGAACATGTCGTATGTCATCTGTCCTGTCGCGTCGCCGGAACCGCCGGCATCGTCGAACAGGGTGATGTTGAATCCGCCTAGTCCAGGCTCGTTCGGTGACAGAACGTCGATTCCACCGCCGCCGTCCTGCTCTCCGTTGAGTGGGAAGTCGTCTTCAAACACAAACACCGAGAGTTTCGACGGAGGATACGGACTCGGCTGCGTCAGAATCGTGACCGCAGTCTGCTGCGCGTGCGTGTTCGGATCGATCCCGATCGGAGCGCCGCCCATGCCATGTCCGCAACCCGGGTTACTGGTATCGATGACGTTAACGCCATTGACTACCGTTGTGGTACAGAACGGAGTGCTGGTGTTCGCACCGATAAACGGATTCGCTGCGTCGCCCGGCAGAACCGAGATGTAATAACGCTTGTTGGGATCCAGAACAGCCTGGCTGGGATCAACCGCGGTCTCCTGGCTTGCTGTCGTCCGGCAAACGCCGTTGCCGATGTCGCAAACCGCAGGCTGTCCGAGAACCGTCTGACCTGATTCGCAAGACAGTGGCCCCGTGCAACCCGTAGCTACAAGAGGCATGTAGCTGGTGTGAAAGTTCGTCCCAAATGTGGGAACGATCGTACCGCCAGCCGAACCGGGACACCCACTCGGCGGAGGATTCGTCGTGCAGGTTGGGTCGACGTAAAAGGTGCGGTCTTCCTCAATTACCCAGCGATAATCGGTAACCGGAGCCTTGGTGACCGGGTCATACACCGTCACGGCAAGGCCGCTGCCCGCCACGAAGTTCAGAGTCACCGTAGCGGCAGTCGCACTCACGGTTCCCTGTGAGTTCTGCGCCTTGTAGGTGAATGTGTAGCTACCTGCGCCAGGAGGAACGTCGGCGACAAAACCACCGTTTGGATCGACCGACAGAGTCCAGCCTCCTCCCGCCGGGGTCACGCTTGCGGCGTTAACAGTAAGAGGATGGCCTGCTCCATCGCTATCAACCGACAGAATGCCCGGAGGTGCGATGCTCAAGTGCGTCGCCAACTTCGAGGTGTAGCTGATGGGATTCATCGCGATTCCACCTGCACCTTCCATGCAGGCCCCGGTGCACGCGCCCAGCGTCACCGTGGTACAAGCCGCACCCGTCGTGGCACCATTTCCGCAGTAGCCGAACGAGTCGTGTGTGGTTCCAGAGTTCGGCACATACACAAATGTACCGTTGGCGCTCAGTGTCAGCGTCCCACCAAGCGGCGCCGTCGTCACTTTGACACCATAGACGTTGACGTCGTTCGCGATCACACCCTTTGCGAGATCAGAGACCGTCAAGGTTTGGCCGGGGACCAGGAAGTAACTGTCCGGGTTAGCTGCTGCACCCGCGGCCGCGAAAACACCGCTGGTCGGCAGTCCGCTGCCATTCACGCCGATGTAAGCCAACATGCCCGCATCGCGTGCCGTGGCGTTGCCCGACAAGCTTAACTCGCGGTCATAGATCGGAAGCGCCGTAGCGGTCGCGGCAGGAACATTGACCATCACGTCGTAGGTCTTGCCGGCAGCCATGAACACCTCGCTCTGCACACGCGGAACGCCCGGCAACACATTGCCGTCTTCCGCGATCAGCGACACGCCGGCTGCATTGGAGGTTCCCGTTTGCGATCCTACGATCGAAGGCACGTGCATGCGCAACCCAGCATTCACCAAACGGACCAGCACGCTGCCGGCGATGCCGGTGGTCACGGCGACTGGAGGTGTTGCAGTATTGACACCTGCAGTGGCCGGGAACAACGATGCCGAAGCACTGTTCCGGCTGAACGCCACGCCATTGATCATGTAATACAACGGCGTGTAGTTCACGGCCGGCGGATAGCAAGTCAGATAGACAGTCGGCCCTGACTTCGGATTGCCGCAGCCACCGATCTGGCCATTCCAAACCGTTTGCTCGCTGAAACCGGGCGTGTTGACGGCCGCACTCGCCGTATTGTTTTGAACGGGATCGATTTCGCTGAGGAGCAGCGGAACTTCCGCGTTGTACGTGACCGCTGCAGTCGTCCCCACTGACGGGTAGGCTGTTCCTGCAGTTCCGGTCGCCGGCGCAGTCGTTACCACCAGCATTCCGTACAAACCCATCGGCCCTTGGATCGATGGGTAGGTGCCGGACTCAATAAGATACGTGCCCGGCTTGAGGTTGCTCCACGTCAGCGTGGCAGAACTTCCATTGGCCGCTGGCGTCGCGAACGACTGCACGCGGTTTCCTTGCGCTGGAGGCGTGTTCGCCGCTCCAGGAGAAGGGATCGGCCATGTGATCTGCTGGGAGTTGGAGTGGTCAGGACTCGGCTGAGACGTCGCCGACGATCCTAATCCACCGCCTAATTGTCCCACGATCACCAGTGACGTCTCTTTGACGGCACCTGGCAGGCTATTCGTCAGCTTAATCGTCAGGCTGGTACCGCCCGACGCATAGGGCACCGTAATCACGACCGGAGACCAAGTACCGGCGGGATTCAGCTTGGCGCAAGACGCCCCCGTACCGGGGTCGTCGCACGTATAGCCCCACATCTGCACGCTGTTGCCATCGGGCATCGTCAGAGCGGCTGGCCCCGCGGTCAGATTGACCGACTGGGCGACCGCACAACACGCTCCAAGGAGGAGAAGTGTCACCGCGACTACAGCTGTCTTTAGAGTTTTGGGATAGTTGGATCGCATTGCTCTTCTCCTCACTTAGTTGGTCTCGTCGATGACGTATTCCCGGGAATCGACCAGCATCATCATCAGCATTCCGCCCGGGAAAATATTGTTGGTGGTGATTTCGCGCTCGTTATGCGAGTGCCACATGAAAGCAAAGCCGGCTTCGGAACTCGGGGAATTCGCTATGGTTCCCGAGGGAGGAGTAGAGCCGGTCTGGCCGCACTGCACGCCGGGCCCGTTGGATTGCGCGCCCGGGTTGCAGCCCGTCGCGCGTATCGTTGCATCCGGGCCAAGGTATGGGCTACCGCCGTACCAGGGTCCGTTGGTAAACAAATTTGCATCAGGCAAGGTCGCCGGACCGCCGCCCGACACGTCGCCAAAAGGCGCCTTTTCCACGGGTTTGAAATGATCCGCGCACCACTCGTAGTAGTTGATCGCTTTGGGATCGCCGGTGTTGTAGCCATTCGCATCCGGCGTGCAGGCCAAAGTCGCCAAGGGATCAGCGGAACTCGAATTGTGTCCGTAGGCATCCCAGTTCAGCCCTTTGGCTGTCCAGTAGAAGATCCCATCGAATGCCAGCCCCGGGGTTGTCGTCGTGGTGAATTGCAGAGGCCCCGCCAACGGTGTGGCCGAGACGCCTTCGTATAGCAACGGCGTCGTAGAACTGCTGAGAATCAAATTCCCATCACGCCCCAGGATTCGCACGTGGTTTCCGTGCTCGTGGAAGGGATGTTGCCACCGGCCCTGACCAATCACGCGGATCAACGTCAATTCTCCCGGATGCATATGGGGATCGCCGTTATAGGGCTGATGCGGATACTCGGTCGCGTAGTTCGGATCCATGTCATCCGGCATGGAACGTCCATTGATCAGGAAGTACGCCGGGTGATAAGGCTCGGTTGGGACATTGAGACTGCATCCCGCAGCTCCGGCCGCGCAGCCTGCCGCCGCGGTCACCTGAGCTTCTGCCTGTGTGTGAATTCTCGGATCCATCTCCGCGAACTGGAACAGATATTCGCGGTCGTAGCAGGTGTCCGGATGATCGTAGGCAGCCTGCGAGAGCCGGTAGTCTAACTCCCCATGGGCGGCTTCAGCGGCTAGGTTCTTGGCAGCCAACCCGCTCGTGCAATTGCTGGGGATACTCCCAGGGAGCACGATGATGGCGCCATACAATCCCATCTCGACCTGCAGGTCGCCTTGAGTACCGCTGTAATACGCGCGAGTGCCAGGCGACGACGCGGTGAAGGTATAACTCACCGTTGAGCCGGGCGTCGCCTCACATGTCAACAGGCCTTGCTGACCTGAGGGCGTAGCAGCCGTACAGCTGGTGCTCACATTAAAGCCGGGAAACAGAATCGAAGTGTTACCGGCCGCGTTCGGAAGACTATTCAGCAGGTTCACCGTGACCGGCTGACCTTCTGTAACGATCAGAGTTGGGCCCGGGACCTGCATCGCGTTGCAAAAGGTCGTTTTGGTCAAACCCGCAGGCAAGTAGCCGCTGGGTGCGCCGTTGCAGCCGTATCCCCACGAATAAACCGCCTGTCCGTCGGGCTGGTTCAGGTAGGCCGGTCCCGCCACCAGGTTGAAAGTGGTTCCGGTTATCCCAGGAGCCGCAGCAAATGCGGATACCGTGGACAACAGGGTTACGGCCACCATCGCCGCCAGAAGCAAGTGTGTCTGAAAGATTGTTTTTTTCATGTTCGTCGCCCTCATGGCAGCGCTCCTAATTCACGCGAACTTCGGTCATCAATCCGCCGAAGTTCTCCGCATCGTTGGAAAGGTGGTCAAGATTGGGGGTGTAGAGATAGAACACACTGCCCGCTGGATATTTCGTGGTATCCGTGGCATCGAGGATCACGTCGAGCGACTCGCCGCCCGCCAGCGTGATCGAATTGGTCGTGTAGTACATGTTGTTGCCCGCCTGATCGCGCAGCAGCTTGGCGTTGAAGCCAACCACCTGCATCGGAATTCCGAGCGATGCCAGCGTCTGATACTCGGTCACGTCAAGGTCGGAAATGCGGAGTAGGGCTCTCTTTCCGGCCGGAATGTTGATGATCGCCGACAGCGGCTGCGAGAAGTGATTGCTGCCGTCCGTAGACATCGTGTACAGCGGACCCGGTGTCACCGTATCCGGATAGCTCCGTCCATTCAGCAGGAAGTACTTGTCCTTCATGTCCGAGAACCCTTCCGGGTTAAACGTCATGCCTACAAAGTGGAAGTTCGGATCGAAGCCATGGATCTGAATCGGATACTCGACGTCGTACCAGGTTGATCCGTCTCCGTCGTTATAGGCGTATCCGCCGGTTCCACCCGTCGCTACAGTTGGCCCTCCGACTTTCCCGTTGTCGCCGGCAGCCGGCAGGGGATTGCTGCAGAGAATGTCAGTGGCGGAATTGCAGGCCGTGCGCAGGTCGTTCTGCTGCGCCTGCAGAGCGGCAAAAAGGTGAGTGGTGGCTGGAACTCGGTCCTGCCGCGGACGCACGTAAAGCTGCCCCACCATGCCCATCTGCAAGTGCTCGGGCGGGGTGATGTGGCAATGCCAGAAGTAAGTACCCGCATCGGGCGCCAGGTAGTAATAGGTGAAGCTGGCGCCAATGTTGATCGCGACCGAAGCGTCCGGCACGCCGTCATAGAAGGAGGAAGCGTTGGGATATCCGTGGAAGTGGACCGTGTGCTGCTCGAAAAGATCGGGCCGCATGATCATGCCCACGTTGGTCAGGGTGAGGAAGAATTCGTCGTCTTCATCGATCGCCATCAGCGGAGCGGGAATGTTGCCATTCATTACGCCGACATCCATGATCTGACGCGGATCGACGTGACCATCGAGAGCCTTCGGCGTCGACGCCGTAGCGGTCGATGACGTGTTCACATCAGGCAGACCGGCCGTTCCGATCGTGAACATAAAGTTGTCTGGCGCGGAAAATCCGTAGTTCGTGATCCCGGTCGGGAAGCTGGTCAAGTTTGTGCCGGCCACCGGAATCGTATAGGTCCCGTCGTACCCAGCGGGGGGAGCTCCCGTGCCAGCAATTACTACGGAGTCTCCGGGGTTCAGACCGAGAGGCGCATTCGTCTGCACATAAACCGTGGTACCGACTTCGGCGATGTCATAAATCGTGACGGTGTTCGCGACGTCGTAAGCCAATCCCACCGCGCCGTTGTAACTGAATGCTCCTCCGGCCGTCAGGTACGACCCGACGCCGCCCAGTGGAAGCTGCGTAAGACTCGAAGGAATATCCGTGGTCGCCGGATCGCCGGGCTGGAAGCTTGCATTGGTGGTGTTAAACACGCTCGGGAACTGTGTTCCAGGTTTCCCGGCCGCAATGTCCGCCAGTCCCGACAACGGACCAAACGAGAACATATAGGTCTGGGTGCCATCACCCATCGTGGAGTAGCCATCACCGCCTGATATCTGTTGGCACTTGATGGCGCCATTAACCCCGGGCCCGCTGTAGGCCGGCTCCGAATTTGTAGCTACTGGGTGGGTGATCGTGGTCGTCGGGCATTGCACACGGAACGACTGCGCGCTCACAGTCACCGTCGCGAAACCTAGGAGAAAAATGGGCAACCAAAACCGACACGTATTCCTCATGGCTTTTGCAGCCTCCTTCGTGGGCGGAAACTTGTCTCCGCTCCAGTGCACCTACGCTTTTATTGGGGGCGGGTCTGTGCGCCGTCCGATGACGGGAAGATGAACCCAATCTTCCACGTTCCTGGGGGACTCGGACGGATTGCGTTCCCCAAAACCCGTGGCGTCACAGTACTAGGGGGTTATTTGTAACTCTTTGCGTTTAGGCAAATACAAATGTAAAGTTTTGTAAACTACAAGCTAATTTGTAAAATAAGTATAGATATGTTATCGATCTGTTTACCATCAGTCGAGCCGGGCACAGAATTCCGTCTCCCGGCGCCCCTGGCCGGGCCCGAATATTAAGAGCCCCTTCTTTGCGCTAGCGCAAATGCCCCGACCCCGGCCTGATTTATCACTGAATGACTATTGTTTGTACCCACGGCTGAACCGGTTCGTTGGGTGCTATCAAATTGCTCCCCCAGGTTGTCTCGGCACGGCAAGCGATGAACCCCAGAGTTTCAGGCATGCACGGCGAGACCTCATCCGATTCCTAAATTGGACGTATACAAACGGACACTATGAAACGTGCGCGAATTTTCGCAGCTCTCATTCTTCTGGTTTTATTCTCTGTGGCTGCTCACGCGGATCAGGCCAGTTCCGCGTTTAAGAAAGGCGTTCAGGCCGAAAGCAAGAACGACTACGATGTGGCCTTCCAGGCCTATAGCCAGGCGCACTCGCTGAAGCCGAAAGATGCGAAATACTTCACGGCTTTCACCCGCATGCGTTTTTATGCGGCTGTGCAACACGTCAGCAAGGCACAGGCACTGCGCGAGGGTGGCAAGCTCCAGGAGGCCGTTGCCGAGTTCCAGCGCGCCGCCGAAATCGATCCCACCAACTTTGCCGCTAAAAGCGAGGCACACCGCACCGAAGAGATCATCAAGAAGCAAGCACACACCGGCGAAGAGACGCCCAAGAAGGAATTGCCTCTCGATAAGATGGCGCAGGAAGCCGCTGGTCCCGTGGAGTTGCAGCAGCTGTCCAACACGCTCATAAGCCTGCGTCTCACGGAAAACGCGACCATGGTTTATAAGACCATCGCGCACCTCGCCGGAATCAACGTTTTATTTGATCAGGATTACAAACCACCGAAGATCACTGTCGAACTGAATGACGTCACGCTGCGCGAAGCGCTGAACACCGTCGCGCTGCAGACGAAAACTTTTTGGACTCCCGTTTCCAGCAACACCATCCTGATCGCTGCAGATACGACTGCGAAACGCAAGGACATGGAAAATTCGGTGATGAAAACGTTCTACCTCAAGAACGTTTCCACCCCGGCCGAACTGCAGGAAGCCGCCGCTACATTAAAGAGCATTCTTGATCTCAACCGGATCCAACTGGTTCCCAATCAGAATGCCCTGATCTTGCGTGGAACAACCGACCAGATGGTTCTCGCGCAGAAACTGCTGACTGATCTCGATAAGCCAAAACCCGAAGTGGTCATCGAGATCGCCGTGCTGCAGGTCAGCCGCAGCCGCATTCGCACTCTCGGGGTCAATCCGCCAACCTCGGCCAATATCGTGATGGTGCCCAGCACGCTCGGTGGCGGAGGCGGAGGGTCGGGCGGAGGTTTCACCCTTAACTCGCTAGGCGCGTTGAATGCCACGAATTTCCAGGTGAGCATTCCTGGCGCGTCGATGTCGTATTTGATGAGCGACAGCGATACGAAACTGATTCAGAATCCGGAAATCCGCGCGCTCGACAACGAGAAAGCAACTTTGAAGATTGGCGACCGGGTCCCGGTCGCGACCGGATCCTTCGGAGCCGCCGCGGGCGGCGGCGGCGTCAGCGCACTGGTCAACACGCAGTTCCAGTACCTCGACGTGGGCGTGAACATCGACATTACGCCGCACATTCACTCAGAACACGAAGTTACCCTGAAGATGACTTTGGAAGTCTCGTCCGTGAGTGGAACACAGAACATCGGCGGAATCAGTCAGCCGATCATCGGACAGCGGCGCATCGAGCACGAAACCCGCTTGCGCGATGGAGAAGTCAACCTGGTTGGCGGCATCCTGGAAGACACGGAGACCCATTCACTCGCTGGATATCCGTGGCTTACGAAGATACCCATCCTGAAATACCTCTTCGGACAAGAGGACAGACAGCGGCAGGAAAACGAAATCGTCTTCGCGATCACTCCTCACATCGTCCGTGCACAGGAAGTGACTGACGACAATTTGCGCCTGGTCGACCTCGGCCGTGGCAGCTCAGTCACGGTAGGACACACTGATCCAAGAAGGACTGCTCCAGCTCGTACCCCGAACACCATGGAGCAGACTGCCTCCCCCAACTCTCCGAACCGCAACGCGCCACAGAAGGCAGTCACGCCGCCCGCCGCGCCTCCGAAGCCCGAACCGTCGAAGACACCGGCGCCCGCGCAGATCCCCAGCGCTGTCACCACAACTACTCTGGTCCGTCCGGTCAAGGCAAGCCCCGACGAACAGACGTTATCGCTCCAACCACCGGAACGGGCCAAACCCCGCTCTACCGAGGATCCCTGCCCCTATGGAATGCACTCCATTGGCACCCAATATGGGGTTCTCAACTGCGCTTTTGATTGAGCGGCACCGGCACCCGGGCACCTGGGCGAATTAGGGACAAACGATTCGCCTGCCTTCAGAACTGGAACTTCAACGCCAACTGAATCAGCCGTGGCGACTGTGCCTCGAGAATAGAGTTAAAGGTTGGCGAGCTGATGTCACTGTCAGGCAGCCGGAAGTTCGTGTGGTTCAACAGATTAAAGAACTCCGCCCGGAACTGAAACTCTTTCGCTTCGCCCACCGGAATGTTCTTGAATGCGGAAAAGTCCCAGTCGGCATAGCCGGGGCCCTGCGCGATGTTGCGCCCGGCGGTCCCGAATTGCTGCACTGGCGAATTAGGGTCCTGGATGATCTGTTGGAATGCGTTCGCGTTCAGCCATGCGCCGGGGGTATGTGTCCCTGAGTTGGGATTTTGCCCGGGAACCAGGTTCGGCCGGTTTGAGAAGAATCCGCTGATCTCGGGCGCGGATCCCTGCACCGAAAAGTCTGTCGAGTCGAAGACGGTAAACGGAGTGCCAGTCATAAGGGTAACAATCCCGTTGACCTGCCAGTTGCCGAGTGCCTGTTGATACCATCCGTGAGGCTGTCGCCACAACGGCAAGCTCCACTGATAGCTGAGCACCAGACGGTGACGCGAGTCGAACAGCGAGCGGCCGCGTTCTGCGGCCAGATCAAACGGATTCTGCGCCAAATCATTCTCTCCGGCCACCGGCTTGGCCGCGGAACCTGTCATGTTGAAGGAAGATGCATCATCGATGGACTTGGAGTAGGTATACGACGCAAGAAACGATATGCCGTGACTGAAGCGCTTCCTCAGGCTGGCCTCGAGTGCATTGTAAGAAGAATTAGCAATGCCCTCGATCAGGCCGGTCGACGAGTAAGTGCACGGCGGAGAAGCAGGATCGAGCGTGCATCCGGAATGAATTCGTCGGTTGTCGGCATTGCTGGAAGTAGAGATCGGGTTCTTGCTGGAATCGAATCCCGGAATGTAGATCGCGGGATTGCCTTCGACAAAGCGCGGCAGCTTCGTCCCCTTGGTTCCCACATAGCCGACCTCGAGCAGGAGATCTGTGCCGAAGGATCGTTGCACATTCAGGTCCCAGTCCTGCGCGTAAGGCAGCGGGAGATTCGGGGCCAGTGTAAGGTTGGTCAGCGGCTTTGCGAAAGTCCCCGCGGGCGGCGGATTGCCAAAGTAAGGATCGGGAAAATTGAGAAACGAAGTGGGAGTAAGGCTGATCTGCTGGGTCTGTAGATACGGAGGAGCGCTGATCGGCGACTGCAGCGGCCCGCCCTGGCCCGTATAGTACGGCTCATAGAAGATTCCATAAGCGGACGTTACCAACCAATTCGAACTCCCGGTCGGATCCCACGCGATACCCACACGCGGTGCAAATCCCTTCTTGAATGTCGGTATCAACCCTGCGGGCACGCCCGCATCTCCCGGATAGAGCAGATCCTGAGGCGCATTGGGCATCACCGTCGACTGTCTTCCCGGAATCCACAGTGTCTGCCGGTTATGGATCTCGGTGTAGGGGAACGGGAGTTCATAGCGCAGACCAAAATTCATCGTCAGTCGCGGTGTGACCTTATACGTGTCCTGCGCGTAGCCGTTCAGAGAATTACCCCGGATGCCGCGCGAAAAATCGCCACGACCTTGGAGAAAGAATACCGGCTGTCCAAAGAGGAAGCTGGCAAACGCGTCGGGTACTACGGGAAAAGGCGCGAACACAAAGAAACCGTTGGTGGCAATGCCTTGCAGCACGTTGAACTGCGAATGCTCGTACCCGCCACCGAATTTGATTTCGTGCCGCCCGTGGACCCAGCTCAACGAACCAGAGTAGTCAAAAGCATTCTCATAAGTATTGCGCGGCCCGGTAATCGGATCTCCGATCGTGGTGTAGCCGTTGACCTGTATGAACGGCGGCCCAATCGCAAGGTCGAGGCTTGGCTGGTAACCAAAACCCAGGCTGAGGGGCGTTGTGTGGTTGGTCCTCTCTCCATAGAGAAATTTATTTCGCAAATATGAGAAGCGGAACACGCCAATCATCGACGGAGAGAACGTGTGAGTTTCCTGAGCGACGAAATTCTGCGCCCGCTGCTCTTGCCCTACGGGAAACCCTGGCACGCTCGCACCCGAAGTCGCGATGGGATGCAGTTCTGTACCATCACTGAAGGCGTAGCGGAAATTCAGGATGTCAGAACCACCCATGTGCTGATCTAGACGCAATCCGAACTGATTCGTGTCCTGATGCACGATTTGCGTCGCAGTGTAGACGTTGGTTCCGTTGTTAGGCGCCGGGAAGTAACCCAGCAGATTCTGTGTGATCGTCGGTACCAAAGACATGTCGAACTGATTGTTCGGATACGGCTGGTTGAGAAAAACATTAAACAGCTGGTGGTTGGGATTGTTGCAAAAACCGCCCGAGAACCCTTCCGGGCACACCACCGAGAAATCTCCCTGCCGCTCTGCCAGCGAAGGGACAGTCGACGAGTCCGTTTCTCCTTGTCGGTTGCGGAAGCCCTCGTAGTATCCGAAGAAGAACGTCTTGTCCTTGATGACGGGGCCGCCAAACGTCCCGCCGAATTGATTTTGCTTAAGCGGTTCAGTCCGGGTGGCGAAGTAGTTGGTGGCGTCAAAGACGTCATTTCGAAGGAACTCCCAGAGTGCTCCATGAAATGTGTTCGTCCCCGAGCGCGTAATGATGTTGGTGGTCGACCCTAGACTGGTTCCAAATTCCGCGTTCGCGTTGTGCGTCAGAATCTTGAATTCGGTGATGGCATCGACTGGGGGCCTGAGAACGAATCCGCCATCGACACCATTGAAATTGTTGGCGCCGTCGATCAGGAAGTTGTTGGACTCGGGCCTCTGGCCATTGACCGCGTATGCCTGACCGTCGCGAAGAGATCCCCCGGCTTCGGCTAGACCCGGAGTGAGAGGCACGACCCCGGGTTGCAGCAGCCCCAATTGAGAGAAGTTCCGGCCGTTCAGTGGCAACTCTAGAACGTCGCGCTCGCTGACTGTTTTGCCAAGACTGGTCACCGTCGCCTGAATCAGCTGAGCGTCAGATTGCACCTCAATCTTCTGCGTCTCGCTGCCCACCAGCAGACGGACAGGAATCGTCGCGGTCTGGTTCACGTCCAACACAATGCCTTGTTGAATGTAGGACTGAAAACCTTTCGCCGTGGCCTGCAAGCGATAGTGCCCGACGGGCAACTCCAGGAGGACGTACTCACCGCTTCGATTTGTCACCGCGCTACGAGTTAATCCAGTCTCCACCTGGATGGCACTGATCGACGCTCCCTGCACGCTGGCACCAACGGGATCCACAACGGTCCCGCGAATGCTGCCAGTGATTTGTTGAGCGGCGACGGGAAAGCTAACGAGCACTGTCAGAACGGCACTGATGAGACATTGCGAAACATATACACGTCGATTCACGGTTTTTCCTCAAGCGGACCCGCTCATCCACTCCGAGATCAAAATCGGAATTAGCCTGTTAACTGCTGATATAGGTACGGACGCACTGAAGGCAGTTCTTGGACCCCCACGGTCCACAAGAACGAATGAGCACGCGAAAGGTAAAGGAATCGCGGAAAGCGGCACAATAGCGAAAAAACATTAGATGCAGGTTCTAAAGGAGTGACATCCAGAAAGGGCGCGGCTGAAGCCGCGGCGGATGTCGTGCGAAACCGAACGGCTTACTCCGCTGAGAACAGTATTTCACCTGTCTGTTCATCGACCTTTCGATGTGGCCGGTGCGTTCATCAGCGAGCGCCGGATGGTCTAACCACCTTCCGGGGGGTTTTGGGTGACGCCTGGTAACAGCAAACTTGTTTGACTGAGAGATACCAACTCGTGCCCCTGTCTATGTTGACAGTATTTTAGGTTCCAGCCGACGAATAGTCTCTGACAAGCGTTCAGCTTGAGCGTGTGGTGCGGCCTCAGCTCTCTCCACTAGGCCCCAGCAGAGCAAGTTCCGGCAAGCCACCAAGGGAGATTACAAACATGGGGCAATTCAATCCAAGCTATTTCTTGCACACCGCAAACATCCTGTTGTTGGTAGCGTACAGCGTTCGCGACATTCTCTGGCTGAGGCTGTTTTCAGTGGCGGCCTCGCTGATCGCGTTGCCGTATTTCATCCTGCAGCCTGAACCTCTGTGGGAGCCAATCATTTGGAGTAGCGTCTTTGCTGCGATCAATTCGTTCCAGTCTTGGCGTCTTTTTGTCGAGCGACGTCCAGTTAAATTGACGCCTGAAGAGCAGGAAATTCGCCAGCTCGCCTTCCCGGATTTACCACCTCGGAAAGTCCTGCAGATTCTGAGTATCGGAGCGTGGACAACTGTGGGAATTGGCGAGCGAATGCTGGAGTTTGGCAAAAGTGTTGAGGCAATCTCGATCATTGTTCGCGGGAAAGTACGCGTCATGAGAGATGATCGCGTCCTCGGGGAACTCGTCGCGGGCCACATCGTTGGCTCAGCGCTTCTCTTGAGTGGCGTCACAGCCGATGTAGATGCAGTGGTCGTAGAGCCTGTCCGGTGCATGCGTTGGGAGGTTGTGCCGTTCGACCGCTACCTCGCCGCCAATCCCGAAACGCGGATTATCCTGCAAAAGTACCTTGCTCGGGACCTGGCCGGAAAAGTGCTCGCTGCTGCCAAACTTTAGAGTCATCTAGGACCAGAGTGTCCTAACCGCCTAAACAAAAGAAGGCACCTGCGCGAAACTTTGTTCCGGTAATCGCAGGTCGACTATTTGGTCGTTCGATGTGGAAGTGCCACTTTTGTTTTGATTTCTACGGCTGCTCAGTTGCACCCGCCATCGGATTTGCCGTAAAGCTTCTGGCCCCAATCCATCGCTGACAAACTTCCTGCCAATTGAACGTCCAGCATCAAGAGGACAGCAGCCGCGTCTGGGCAAATTGACGTAATATCTCGTGTTGAAAAACTCCATCTTCCACCCAAACAGCCAAAATTTGGGGGATACAAAATACTTAGAAAATCGAGAAAGTCGTTTGTAGCGCATCCTAACGCAAAGTTTTTTCGATCACTTTTCGGCGAATGAGTTTTTCAACAACCACTCTCCATTACGCTCTCTTCCGCATATTTCCGGGCCCGGTCGGAAGGGCCGAGCAAGTCCCAGACCGGAATCGAGCTTCAGCTTCAACTCAATGTTTTCTCCGATCAGCCGGACGAGCAGGTTTCGTTGAATGAGGTTGCAGAAGGCATGCGCAACCTGGATTGCAGGCGACGGGCCTGGTTCGGCAACTGCTGACGGTGGTTCGCTCGAACAAATCCGTCCTCGACCGCAGACATTAGCAGATCGCAGTACAACAAAACTCCGGTCAACACATTGTTGAAATCGTGCGCGACTCCGCCCGCCAAACGGCCTACTGTCTCTAGCCGCTCCGCCTGCTGCAATCGCTGCCTGGCCACTGCAACGCCGGAGAGATCCTCTAACATCTAACATCACGACCGCACTGTCCGGCCGGCTGTCTTCATGGACTGCCCAAACCGTCCAACGCAGCGACTTGCTTTCGGCTCCCCATGCCGCGCTTTCGATTTGGAAGCTTTCCCGCTTTCCCTGAAATAGCTCGGAGATGAGTTGCCGGCTTCCCGCTCCGTCTCGAATCAACTCCGGGAGGGCGCACGGAATCTGACTCGATGGCATTCCCAGCAACTCATCGAAAACTAAATTCTTGGACGTTTCGTTTCCCGGTCGCTGGCACAACGCGAGCCCGACGGGCGCGTGTTTCAGGAGCGACGAAAACTGCATCTCTTCTGACGGTTGCAAGATTTCCGCTACGGCACTCATATTCGCCACTCTGCGCGGGAACTGTTTCGAAAGGAACCGCCATTGCGATGGCCGGATACCTACGTTTTTCCAAAACCGGAAGCCGACGCCTTACGCCTTCCTCCCGTTTCGGCTCACTATAAGGAGACCGACCCCGGTGTGCGAAAGGGCAGATGTCACTAAAACGGGAATAATTTCTGTGGAAAACTTTTTGACGTGGGAAGTAAAGGACTTATTGGCTAGTTTCCTGATGATGTGAGATGCAAAAAAACTGGGTCCTTCAGGCGAAACGTCATACGGCGCCCTTTCTCCAGCCGAATTGTGTCCGAATCGGTGTCCGCGGTGGGTAGCGGCCGCGCAAAAAGGCTGGCCGTTTGGATCGGCACATCGGACCCATCCACTCGCACAGAATCGAGCGTGAGGCGAACATACCCGCGATCGGGCGTGACTCTCGATGTATGGGCGGTCTCGATACGACCGGAGACGATTGCGTCACGCGGAATCAGTGTGTTCCCCTCAACCACCACGGGCTCATCCAGAACCGCCTCGAAAGACTCTCTTGATCCGCTCCCGGCTACCAGTGGAACCTTCAGACGAACGGTGACAAATGCTCCAGCGGGGAGAAGCGGCGAGTTCTCGAACGGGGGGGCCGTTCCCTGAACATCGTCGGAATAACCTTGCAAAGCGCTATCAGCGCTGCTGTCTTTTTGACTCTGAAATGGCGTTGTGCTGGATGACGTTGCGGCTTCCCCAGGTAAGTTCGGGGAGCGACGCGAGCACCCGATAGTAAGTAATGTCAGCAGGATCGTCGGTGCCAATGCGCGAGATGACCTGCCCATCTGAGACATATTCAGACGCGTTTCTATCCAGAAGAGATGGCAACCCGAATACCAGATACCGTGCCATCAAATCAGAGACTTGGCGATGGCACTTTCGTGGGGTTGTGTACATTTTTCGCAAACATCCTCTTTTCGCCCAAGGTACAGCCTGCCCGGCGAACAACGGGTATCGCGGAACTCAGCGTCGAACCGGCGCGTCGAGACACCGAAAGAGGGCACTCGGCGGGAGGCCTACTTTTGGCAACTACGGCCAGAAGTGGGCACCCGAAAGCCACGGCAGCAGATAAAAAAGCGGGGGGAATGATCCCCCCACCGACAATCGTTTCGGTTCCCTTAGCCTTCGATCACGGCTTCTTCACCGGTTTCTTGGGCGCGCGCTTCGTTGCCGCCGGCTTCTTGACTTGACCTTCACGCCCGCCAATCAGCGTGAGGGCATCGGCAGCGTTGAACGGGAACTGGCGCACTGAGGTCTCGGTCGTCCCGCCCGCATTCAGCGTCACGTCCACACGGCGGTTACTCGCCATGCGGATGACCTCAATTCTTGCCAGCGCCCGCCTCTTCTCTTCCGTCGTCAGCTCTGTGTTCTGAACGACAGATTCTTTTACCTGGTCGGTCGTGAGATTGCGTTCGGCGCCGAACGCCTTAGTGTCAATCGCAGACTCAGGAACACCCTGCTCGACCAGGAAGTTCTTTACCCGGGCAACACGGCGCTCGGTGAGAGCCTGGTTGAAGGCAGCGCTTCCGCGATGGTCGGCGTGACCTTCCAGCGTCAGATGCGCGTCCGGCTTGACTTCACGGTACTTCTTGAAGTCCGTGGCAAGACCGTTGAGCGTTTGCTGCTGACTCGGCAACAGTCCGCCCGTCGGATTTTTCGCGGTGGGCTGAGCTGTCGCGAAGTAAACGCTGTGCAGGGCCAGCCGGGCTTCGAGCGCTTTGTCGACCGGTGGCGGTGGAGGATTCTGAATCGTAACCTGCGTTGAAGCCTGCGCGTTCAATCCACGCGAGTCGGTGCAGTTTGCGGTAATCGTGACCGGACCTGGCTGAAGTCCAGAGGTATTGAGCGTTGCAGAATTGCCACTGCCGGAAAGCGTCCCCAGAGTGGAAGTCCAGTTCGCAACCGATACTGGCACACCGTCGGGGCTCGTGCAGTTGGCGGAAACATTCACGGCGCCCCCCGGCGTCAGTTCCGTCGGACTTGCCGAGAGACTCATTGTCGGCGGATTCTTCGGCGGAAGCGGTTTGATGGTGTAGTTTGCCGAACAACTCGCCTCGTTCCCCTTCTTGGCCTTCGGATCGGTTACGTGCGCCGTGATCATGTAAGCGCCGGGCGCGACATCGTTGGTGTCGATACTGGCCGTGGTGTCTTTCCCGGTTACCTTGCCGCCATTGCCGCTCCAGCTATAAGTCACAGCGTGCTTGGGATTGAAGTTGCTCGCCGACACAGTGGCTGTAATCGGTTCGCCAACCATGACCTCAGTTGGCTGGACCGAGCAGGCAGCGATGGGGGAAGGTGCCTCCGCTCCGCCGAAGCTGAAAACAACACCTGTCCGTAGTCTCACACCCTCCATCGTCGGACGCCTTAGGTTTGGAAACTCTGGCCCAGCTAACTCGGGAAAGTGATGACTGGCCCACATGTAGTCCACCTGGAACAGACGAATCGCGAACGTCTTGGTGAATGAAATATCCATACCGCCCCCGAGAAGAACGCCAACGCCGTTGGAACGGTTGGGAATATCCTGCACCGCCAGGCGGTTGTAGCTCGCCAGGCCGTGCAGGAAGAAATTCACACCTTCGTTGCGCCACATGAAGCGCGGACCACCGGAGATGGTGGTGTCATAATTGCCGGCCTTCGTGTTATATCCGAGGTCGACTTCCAAGCCCCAGTGAGGGTCGACATTGTAAGTCAGAGCCCCGCCAACGCCTTTCGCCATATCCGGCACGAGAAACGGGGTTGGGTTACTGGGATCACCAAACGCAAGTGGTGTTGTTATGTTGGGATGCAACCATTGATATCCGGCGAAGATATCCCACTTGGGAGTTGACTCAGTCTGCGCCGCCACGGGACTGGCCGTCACTAGCAGGGTTAATAACGCAACTGCGCACGCCAAAGCAACGCGCGTCGCGCGGCTTAAGCTGGTGATTTCCATGATTCCCTCCAGAAATTTGATCAACGGCTGAACGCCAATGCAGCAGACCTTCAGCGGAAAACGACCGGGAAGAGTGCTTCTAAAGTATCGGGACCCAGAATTCTATCTCATAGCAATTAAAAGAAAAAGCGCAACCATACGCCATTGACGAATCAGGCACCCCGCACACGGAGTCCAATCCGCCCCCCGTGTACGCTGCGGACCTTGCCCGGAGGGAACCAGGCCGCGTATCGTTGGGGGTTGGCCCGTGGGCCTTTGGCCGCCGGGCTTGCGCATTGATGCTGTGGAGGAACAGGACAACAGCAAACGAATGAGCCACGAAAAGTTATTGATCGTAGAAGACGAGGAGAACGAGCGTTCCGGGCTGGCCGAACTGGTCACCTCCTGGGGCTATCGCGTCGAGACGGCACGCGATGGCGCCGAAGGATTGGAGAAAGCTACGCAATGGTCTCCCTCGATCGTGATCACTGATCTTAAGATGCCCCGCATGGGCGGGCTCGAATTGCTCGGCCAGTTGGCTGAACAAGCGCAAACCATCGCCGTCATTCTCGTCACCGCTCAAGGAACGATCGACAGCGCCGTGCAGGCGATGCGCATGGGCGCCTATGACTACATCACCAAGCCCATCGACACGAACCGGCTGCGTACGATTATTTCGAACGCCACTGCGCTGCTCGGAACCCGCGCCGAACTTGAGGCCACCCGTCGGCGGTTACGCGACACCGGATCGCTGGGCCGCCTCAGCGGCGCCTCCCGCAAGATGCAGGAGATCTTCCGCCTGATTGAGATGGTCGCGCCTAGCACCGCATCGGTGCTCATCACAGGCGCCAGTGGAACGGGCAAGGAACTGGTGGCGCGGACCATCCATGAACTCAGCTCGCGCAAAGACCGCCCATTCGTCGCCATCAACTGCGCCGCGATTCCCGAAACCCTGATGGAAAGCGAGATCTTCGGACACGAGAAAGGCTCATTCACGGGCGCGCTGGAACGGCGGACAGGCTGCTTTGAACTCGCCGAAGGTGGAACACTGCTGCTCGATGAGATTGGCGAAATGCCGATCGGAACGCAGGCCAAACTGCTGCGCGTTCTGGAGGATCGCAAGCTGCGCCGCCTGGGAAGCAAAGTGGAGACTTCGGTCGATGTCCGCGTACTCGCCGCCACGAATAAGATTCCGGACGAGGCCGTGGCACGAGGCGAACTGCGGAGCGATCTCTATTACCGCCTCAATGTCTTCAATATTCACATGCCGCCGCTGCGGGAACACAAGGAAGACATCGCGTCCCTGGTTCAGCTTCTGCTCGCGGAGATGAGCCAGAAGCATGGTCGCAAGGTAACGGCAGTCAGCGAGGCCGTGCTCAATCAGTTCAACAACTACTCCTGGCCAGGAAATGTGCGCGAATTGCGCAATACGCTCGAGCGCGCGGTGATCGTCTGCGACACGGGCATGGTGGAGACCAAGCACTTGCCTCCAGGTTTCGGTCAGGCCCCGCTGCGTACCGCCGCCAACGACCCCGACGCAGTTCGCCTGGGAGTGGGCACGACAGTCGAAGAAGCCGAGAAAATGCTGATCTTGAAAACTCTTGAGGCCACCAGCAACAATAAAACGCGTGCCGCCGAAATTCTGGGAATCAGTTTAAAAACCCTCCACAATAAGTTGAAAGAATACGGGAGCACGGCGGCGGAGGCCGCTCCCGGCAAAGAAGAGGTGCCCAGCAACTAGGCTGGGTCAAGTAGTCAGGGGTTCTGATCTCTCGACATGCTGCGACGCAAAACAATCATCGTGCTGGTCATCACGCTGATGGTGACGGTGATGGTGACTGCGTTTTCCTATCTTTACCTGTCTCAGATTCTGCGGCTGCGAATCGTCAACGCCTCCGATACTGCCAACAGCCTGACGCATCAATTGGCCTATGCCGCCAATAACGCTGTCCCCGATTTCGACAGCACGAACATCGACACCAGTGATCCCGTAGCCCTGAAGCGGGCTCTCACCGAGTACGTACAGACCGATGTCGATCTCAACAACCTGCTGCAATCTGTTCCCGGCGACTGGAGGTACATCTATGATGTCGCCATCGTTGACGTCAACGGCAAGGCGCTACTGCACACCAACGCAAGCCTCTTGGGCAAGGTCATCGAGCCTCGGCCTGATTTCGAACACGTGGTGCACGCTAATTTTCGCGAGCAGATTCGCCTGGTCTTCAGCCCGGCCGCCGTGTACGACGTGAGTTTTCCTCTGCAGTTATTGAATTTCGAGCCGCGCCCGATGTCCGCCGCCAGTAGCGCTCCCTTCGGCACCATCCGTATCGGAGTGCAAACTATCTTCCTCAAGAGCGAGGTGCAGACGCGACTGATACGGGCGCTTTACGTCTCAGGTTCATTGATCATTCTGTCGCTGCTTCTCGCCGCGGGGATCTCGAACATTGCGCTCGGCCCGCTGAAAGAAATCAGCCGCAACCTCGACAGCGTGACCGCGGGTGAGGCCGACCTGCAGAGCCCCGAATCCCAGCACGACGAGTACGGCCTGGTCAGCCTGAAGATCGCGAACCTGGGACGCCAGATTCGAGACAGTAAAGAGATATTCTCCGCCCTGAAAGATAACGTGGACCAGCTGATGTCCAAGCTGCAGGACGGCCTGATGCTATTCTCCCGCGATTCGCGGGTGGTCCTCGTCAGCGCTCCCGTCGAATCCTTCCTTGGCCGCCCGCGCGGAGAATTGCTGGGACGTAGCGTGCAAGAGGTATTTGCCCGTGATTCTTTGCTCGGTGCGGCCCTGCTCGACGCGTTTGAGCGCCGGCGGACCATGTCGCAGCGGGAATTCGAGGTAGCCGGCGGAAAGCGGGTACAGGTATCGCTTGATTTCGTTCATGAGAAGAATTCGCAGATCGGCGCTCTGATCATCATGCGCGACACCGAACCCGCGCGGCGGATCGGCGACGAAATTGAAATGTCGCGGCGCCTCTCCGCCAGCAGCCGCGTCACACGTGGCGTGGCCCATGAAGTGAAGAACCCGATCAACGCTATCGTGCTTCACTTGCAGCTTCTGCAAAACAAGCTTGCCCAGCAGGAACCGGACACACGCCGCCACATGGACATCATCGACAGCGAGATCCGCCGTCTGGATCGGGTCGTGCAGACGCTGGTCGATTTCACCCGGCCTCGCGATCTTCACCTCGAAGAAACCGATCTCCGCAGCATGCTGGAAGACGTCTCGCAACTTGCCGCTCCCGACGCCGAGCAGCACGGCGTTGCCATCGACCTTCACATGCCTGAGCAGAGGCTGCCCGTGAAAGTCGACCTCGACCTGATGAAGCAGGCCATTCTCAACGTAGTGATCAACGGAGTTCAGGCCATGCCTCAGGGAGGGCGTCTCACCATCTCGGCGAGTCGCCAGAACGGCGTGGCATTAGCGGAAGTGCAAGACCAGGGCAAGGGGATCCCGAAGGATCTACACGATAAGGTCTTCGAACTGTACTTCACAACCAAAAGAGAAGGCAGCGGCATTGGGCTGGCGCAGACTTATCAAATTCTGCAGTGGCATTACGGCACGGTGGATTTTGAGTCGTCGGAGACCACCGGAACGGTGTTCCGCTTCCATATACCCATTGCGGTGCCGGCGGCTCCGGCTCACTCCGAAGACGTGGAGGGTGCAGCAACCTCTCAGCGCGGAGATTAGCGATTTCACGGGCGGCCGACGATTGGGTGGCCTAGCATCACTTCAGAGCGTACTATGAGTGGAGATCCGCGTTTCGCTGTACGGGACCAAGAATGACTCTGGCCGCTGCCATCCTGTTTCTCGGTATTTCTTCGCTCACGTCGGTTGATGCAGGACTGGTGGCGCAGTCCGCGCAGCAATCGGCTTCATCCGCGAATGCGCCAGTCGCGCAGGAGCAGACTGCGCAGCATCCAACGCCCCCCGAAACAACAAAATCTTCCGCGGGCCAGTCGCCCAGCGCGCCAGCGCCCCTAAGCAACCCTAAAGCGAACGCCGCGAAAAAAGTGCACCCCAAAAAGAAGGTGGTTCCCGCCGCCGCATGTGATCCAGCGCCTGCGAATTCGAACTCTGCGGGATCGAATCCTGCGACAACATCTCCGCAATCTGGCGGTGCACCGACGTCTCCCGCCACTGACGCCCAGAAGAATTGCCCACCGGAAAAAACCATTGTCCGCAAGGGAGGAATCACAGAGCAGAGCATCCAGTTGGCTGGAGGTTCCGCCGGCGATCAGGCACAGAAGCGCGATGCCGCCAATCAAATGATTGCGGCAACTGAGCAGAATCTATATAAGCTCACAGGTCGCCAGTTGAGCAACGCCGAACGGGACTCAGTGTTACAGATCCGCCAGTTCGTTGACCAATCCAGAACGGCGCTGACAGCGGGCAATCTGGAACGCGCTCAAACCCTGGCGTGGAAGGCAAAACTGCTTTCCGAGGACTTGATCGACCCCAAGAAGTAAATGTGGCGACAGCCGCCTTCGGCTGTCGGGCGAGACGAAGTAAGCCGTCCCTTTCGTCCGTGCTGCCGCAAAAGCGTTAGCCACCTAAAGTCAAAAACCCCACCCTCTTTCGCAACGAACGCGAAAGAAGGATGGGGCACTCGGAACGTTCCGGTTCCTACTTTCCTTTTGCCCGCGCGGCATTCACCTTCGTCAACAGTTCTTGCGACATCGATTGCATCGGTCCCTGAATCTTCACCGCCTCAGTCAGGACTTCGCGCGCCTCGGTGAGTTTGTTCAGCTTGCCGTAAGCGAAGCCCAGCCCGTACAACGCGCGCGCATACTGCTGATCGTCTTGCCCCTTGACCAGGGCAGCCGCAGCCTTGAGTTCCGGAATCGCGGCCGTCGTCTTCTCTTGCTTCAGATAAGCCCATCCGATCGTGTTGTGCGCCGCGCCCGCCGAGAGCTTGCGTGACTTGTCGGCATCCGGCGCATCCGGCTTGGCGACTTCGATCGCCTTCTGCGCATAGCTGATGGCCTTCGCCGAGTTGCCGGAGTCCCCGTAGTAGGTCGCCAATAGCAGCAGCGCCACCATCGAATTGGGATTGCTCGCCAGCATCTTCTCGCCAAACGCAACCAGGCGTGTCTGATCGTTTAACTGGCCGGGCCCGAGTGTGTACATGGCATAGTTCGAAACCTGATCACCGAACTTCGAGTCAGGATAAGCGGCCGTGAACTTTTCAATCTCCGTCATGCGGCTCTTGGGATCAGTCTCTGCCGTAATGACATTGAAGCCGCTAGTCTCTAAAAATTCGCAGTTGTTCTGGCTCGCATTCTTCTCTTCCGAAACCTTGCGCGCGAAGTCCTCGTCGCTCATGCCTTCCGGCTTGGCCTGCTTGGCGATGCTGTGGCAAACCTCGCCGCCTTTGGCGGCATAGTCCATCACTTTGAGATTGTTCTTGGCTTGCGTGGCCGTGCTGGCCTGCGAGACCAGGATATCGAGATTACGCGGCGATCCAGCCAGCGCCTTGTCGCCGTAGTCGAGCGATTTTTGAAGATCTCCACTACTCTGGTACGCCTGCGCCAGTTGCCAGTTTCCGTAGGCCATGGCCTGCGGATTGGAAGAAAACTTTTTCACAAAGTCTTCATACATGGCCAGTCTTTTGGAAGCATCCTGCTCATTGTTGATGGCCTGCAGATCGTGATCTTCGTCAGTTCCCGCGGCGATCACGATCCGCTCCACCTGGCCTCGTGCCTGGGGAATCGAGAATGCAATGACAAGAAGTGTGGCCAGCAGCAGCCCGATGCAGCGCTTCATGGCGAGCCTCCGGTTTACGCGAGAGATGGATGAACTTCGGATCAGCAGCGAATCCTAGCGCTGAACGCGGCCATACGCAAGGGCTAGCATCACGGCCCGAACAAGAGAATCTCACCAGAAGACTGGGGGGCTTATTTTCTGATGGCTGATTGTTGATTAAGACCCAATCGCAAACGCTTTTGGTTTTCAATCAACAATCAAAAATCAACAATCGACAATTAAGTTCTTGCCGCCCTCCGTGGTGAATTCCCGCCCCGTCCGCTAAAGTAGGAAGATGCGTGCGAGCTTCGGCCAACGTTCCCTGCGCTTCGTTTTTGCGGCCAACCTGATTTCCATGGTGGGCAGCGGGATGAACTCGTCCGCCGTCGCCTGGTACATCCTTAAAGCCACGCACTCCGAGATGGCGCTGGGCACGTTCGCCGTCTTGCAGACTCTTCCGGCCATGCTGATGCTTCCCTTCACCGGCGTAGTCATCGACCGCGAGGACCGGCGCCGGCTTGTCATGTGGCTCGACGCGCTCCGCGCGCTCATCATCGTGACCGTCGCGATCCTCGCCTTTCGCGGGCAGGTCAAAGTCTGGCAGCTTTACCTGATGAATACCCTGGTCGCCGCCGGCTTCTGGATGTTCTGGCCGACGATCACCGCGCTCATTCAGGAGCTCACACCCGAAGGCCAGTTCGTCCAGTCCAATACCTTTCTGCTCGCGGGCGTGCAGGGAGGATTCCTGATCGCCGGAGCGATCGTGGGATTCATCTACGACCACATCGGCCTGGGCGGCGTCCTGACACTCGACGTGTCGACTTACGTGGTTTCATTCCTCTGCTATTTCGCCGTACGCAAAGGAAAGCACATTGTCATGCGGCCTGAGGAAATCAAAGCTGACCTCGCGGCCGCCGAGACCCAGCTCGCCCGCTTCTGGCGTGAGATGAAAGAAGGCTTGCACTTTCTGCGCGATCATCGCGCCGTGGTCATGCTCGGCATCAGTTGGGCCTTGTTCCTGGGCGCCATGGTGACCGGTGTCGTCGTGACGCCATCGCTGAGCGACCGCGTGTTTCATGCCGGAGCCAAAGGTTATGGCTGGCTCAACGCCGGATGGGGCACTGGGGCGTTTGTCAGCGCGTTGTACGCTCCGCAGATCATCGCCGGGATCGGTGGGCGGCGCGCCATT
This sequence comes from uncultured Acidobacteriota bacterium, assembly GCA_963836945.1. Taxonomy (GTDB): domain Bacteria; phylum Acidobacteriota; class Terriglobia; order Terriglobales; family Acidobacteriaceae; genus Sulfotelmatobacter. Next base: position 225,238 of record CAWILL010000003.1, on the reverse strand, counting down.
GCCTTCTCCATGGCCCTGCTAGCGGTGTGCGTCGCGTTTGCGCCCATCTCCGGTTTTTTCTTTCTCGCGATCCTCACATACTTCGTGATGGGATCGGCGCGCGGAGTTGGCGGCGTGGCCATGAATACCAGCCTCATGGAAATGGTCCCCAAACACCTGATGGGACGCGTGCAGAATGCCTTCTACTTCACCGGAACCTTCCTGCAACTGGTGCTAGCCATCTGTGTAGGAACCGTCGCGCAGAAAGTGAGCCTGGTAGTCGCATTCGCGATTCTCGCCTCCGTCTACGCGCTGTCGTTTGTGGCATCAAGCTGGCCGGTGAAGGAAGGGGTTCGCGAAGAGATGGCCGCGGACTGAAGATTCCAGTTTACGAGGATTCTCTCTGCGCCCTCAGCGGGGCTTCCCCGCGATCTTTGCGCTGAAAAGCTTTCTCCGCTGAGTGCGCCGAGAAAATCCGCAGGGGGACTCAGAGAATCTGGCAGCCAAAGCCGGATCGGCATCTGCATGGTAAAGAATTGCCCTCGACTGGTATTCTTTTCATTTCCCAAGGAGAGTCATGTCCGCTGACCTACAAGGACGGAATGCCGTTGTGTTCGGAGTCGCCAATAAGCGCTCGATTGCGTGGTCGATCGCGCAGGGATTACACGCGGCCGGCATGAAGCTTGCCATTACCTATCAAAACGAGCGCCTGGAGCAGGAGGCCAAAGATCTCATCCTGTCGCTGCCCGGCGCCGAAGCCTACATGTGCGATGTCTCCAAAGATGAAGAGGTCGCCCGCCTCTTCGCCACGCTGAAAGAGCGTCATGGCAAGCTGCACACCCTGGTGCACTCGGTGGCGTATGCCCCGGCCGACGAACTCAAAGGGAGTTTCGTCGATACCTCGCGCGAGGGATTCCGTGTCGCGCTCGACGTGAGTGTCTATTCGCTGATCGCTTTAGCGCGTGCGGCGGCTCGACTGATGACCGAAGGAGGCTCGATCGTCACCATGACCTACTACGCGTCAGAGAAAGTGGTCCCGCGCTATAACGTAATGGCCGTGGCCAAAGCCGCACTGGAATGTTCCGTCCGATATCTGGCTTACGAACTGGGCAAGGAAAAAATTCGTGTGAACGCAATATCCGCCGGTCCGATTAAGACCTTGGCCGCCCGTGGCATCGCGGGCTTCGGCGACATGCTCCGCGAGCACGAGGAACGCGCTCCGCTTCGCCGCCGCGTGGAGATCGAGGAGGTAGGTTCGACGGGAGTTTTTCTGGCCTCCAACGCCAGCAGCGGCATAACGGGCGAAGTCATCTATGTAGATTGCGGCTACAACATTATGGGGTTCTAGTAGTCCTCAGTTGGCCCTACGTAGCTCTGAAAAAGGTATCCAATATGAATAATTTCGCTCTCCGATCTCTCGGAGTGATTACGTTTTCCTGCATGGTCCTGACGGTTGCCGTGCAGGCCGAATCGTCCTCCCGCGCGGCCGCCGTTCTCGACTCCATGCCGCAGGCGAAGTCGATCGCACAGGTCGCAATCTCCCCGGACGGATCCCAGATCGCTTACATCGTGGCCGGGGAGATCTCCATCATTCCGGCCAGTGGCGGCGCCGTTCGCACCATTACGGTAGAAGGCAAGCTCTCTGCCCGCGACGTGGCATGGTCCCCAGATTCCAAACAGATAGTTTTTCTGGCAGATTTATCCGGCGACGTTCCGGCCGCCCAATTGTGGACGGCCGCCCTCGATGGCAGCGCGCCCATGAAGAGGGCCGATTTAAAAGGCTACGCCGCGGCTCCCAGTTTCTCGCCCGACAATTCGAAGCTCGCCCTGCTCTTTATCGAGGGCATTCCGAGGATTGCAGGTCCGCTACAGCCGATGCTTCCTCTTGCAGGAGTCATTGACGATCAGATCTATGAGCAGCGCCTGACAATGATTGATTTGTCTACGAATACGCTGGCTGCGATTACGCCGCCTGATGTTTACGTCTACGAGTACGACTGGACGCCCGACAGTCAAGGCTGGGCCGCCATCGCAGCTCACGGCTCGGGAGACGCCAACTGGTACGTCGCTCATCTGTATCACATCGACGACACCGCGTCCCATGACATGCATGAGATCTACGTGCCCAAACGGCAGATTGCCGAACCCCACGTTTCACCCGACGGTAAGCAAGTCGCGTTCATCGAAGGCCTGATGAGCGATGAAGGTTCGGTCGGCGGCGAAATCATGACCGTCCCCGTGTCGGGAGGCACGGTCCACAATCTCGCTCCGAAGATCAACAGTTCGCCGTCTACGTTGGTCTGGACGGCGGCCGACCGCATCTTGCTTGGAGAAAACGTCGACGGCAAGTCCGGATTCGCGAGTGTCTCCGCCTCGGGCGGCGCGGTCCAGAAGATCTGGGCAGGCGACGAATCTGTGAGCGCCCAGTCCTCTTTGAACGGCGCGCTCTCTCGTGACGGATCGGTGTCGGCGGTGATCCGGCAGTCAGCCAGCACTCCGGCGGAACTCTGGGCAGGACCAATCGGAAATTGGAAACAGCTGACGACGCTCAATGCCGGAGTCAAGGCCGCCTGGGGCGAGATGGTGAATTTTCACTGGGCGAATGGAAGTCTGCGGCTCCAAGGCTGGTTGATGTTGCCCGTCAACTACACTCCCGGGAAGATCTATCCGCTCATCGTCAATGTGCATGGCGGTCCGTCAGCCGCATGTCGCGCCCGGTGGGACTCGCAGATTATGGGCCCCCAGTCCGCCATGGGTTACTTCGCGTTCTGCCCCAACCCGCGCGGAAGTTTCGGACAAGGGGAAGCCTTCACCGAGGGCAATGTCAAGGATTTCGGCGGAGGCGATTTCCGCGACATCATGGCTGGAGTTGACGCAATTTCGAAGCAGTATCCCATCGATCCTCACCGCCTTGGCATTCGTGGCCACAGTTACGGCGGCTACATGACCATGTGGGCGGAAACGCAGACTCATCGTTTTGCGGCTGCCGTGGCCGGTGCCGGACTTTCCGACTGGCTCAGCTACTATGGCGTGAACGAGATCGACGAGTGGATGATTCCCTTCTTTGGCGCTTCGATCTACGACGATCCCGCGGTCTATGCCAAGAGCGATCCCATGCACTTCGTGAAGAACGTCAAAACCCCGACGCTGATCTTAGTCGGCGATCGCGATGGCGAAGTTCCAGTCGAGCAGTCCGTCGAATGGTGGCACGCCCTGAAAGCCATGCACGTTCCCGTGAGGTTCGTCGTGTATCCCAATGAGGGACACGTATTCGTAAAGCCATCGGATTGGCAGGATTACTTCCTGCGTTCGCTGGAGTGGTTCGACGAATGGTTCGGAAAGGCATAGCCCAACCGTCCGGCTTGGTTACACCTGCGTATATCATCTAGCTGTGACTTCCATCGCTGGCGCCGCGTCCGAAGATTCCTATCGCCGGATTCGCCAGCTACAGGCCATCACCATCACCTGGATGATCATCGAGGCCATAGCCTCTCTGTGGACCGCCGTCCGCGCCACAAGTCCTGCCCTGCTCGCCTTTGGCGGAGACAGCGCAATTGAACTGCTGTCCGCAGCCGTGGTGTTGCGTCGGTTTCAAACCCATGCCTCTGAAGAACACGCCGAACAACGAGCCGCTCGCATTGCGGGCGTTCTTCTTATCATTTTGACGGGATATGTTTCGGCGATCTCGGCGTTGACCCTGCTCGGCTACAGCGAACCCAAATCGAGCCGGACAGGAATCGCGATTCTGGCCGTTGCCGCGCTCGTGATGCCCTGGCTCGCGCGAGAGAAGCGGCGGTTGTCGTCAGCGACGGGCAGCGCTGCACTCCGTGCGGACGCGGCCGAATCCATGTTGTGCGCTTATCTGTCAATCATCGCCCTGCTCGGACTGGCAGCACACGCATTCTTCGGAATCGGCTGGGCAGACCCGGTCGCCGCGATGGCAATCACCCCGTTCATTGTTTGGGAAGCATGGGAAGCCCTGCGGGGCAAGCAATGTTCATGCCCGTGACATCCGAGGATAGGTTGTAAGATTACCTTATGGTCCACCGGCGCCTAGCGTTCGCGCTCTTCTCGGCCGCAATCTTGGTTTCGATGGTTCGGGAATGGAGTGCGCCGGTCTCTTGCGCGCTGCAAATAGAGCCGGGCTGCGCCCGGCGGACAGCCGAGGCGGCCCTCCCCACAACAGGACCGCGCCAGAAAAAGCCTTGCCACAAGAGATCTTCCATGGAAATCGCGCAAACTACCCCTGCAACCCACGCTCGTTAGCCGCTGAACCTGATCCTTCTACCGCTCTCCCCTTCCCGCTCCAGCGCAATCTCTACATCCCGCTCGCGCACCAAACGCGGGAACTTCTCTCCCCACTCGATCAGCAGAATGCTGTTGTCGCCGCGCAAGTCGTCCAGAGCAAGCGTGTCCAACTCACGCGGAGTGTCGATGCGATAGAGATCGATGTGAAAGAGATTCGCGCGCGGCCCGCGATATTCGTGAATCAGGGTAAAGGTCGGGCTGGTGACGTCTTCTTCGGAGGCTGCATCGAATGCTGCAGCAATTCCCTTGACCAGTGTGGTTTTGCCAGCTCCCAGATCGCCGCGCAATAGCACCAGCTTGGGCGGAGAGAGAAGCTCGGTGAGAGTCCGCCCGAAGGCGATCGTCTCCTCCGCCGAGTGAGTGGTGATCTCACGCAGCACAGTGCCTGTTTTGATTTCACTGTCCACCCGAGCAGTATAAGTGGAAGAGCGGCCCTTTGAGGGCCGCGTTGAGGTACACAAAAGATTGGGGCTTCAGCCCTTGCAGGCTCGCTGCGCGTCGCCAGACGGCCGAAGGCGGCCGTCTCCACATAATCTCAGTACGTGGAGAACGCGCTTGACTTCATCCCTAGCGAGCTCCGCTCCACGACGTGATCGAGCGAGGTACGTAGGCGGCGATGGTCGTCATCCTCGATCGCCACAAAGCGGAACGGCTGCAATACGCTGTCGTCCAGCTTACGCGTCGGGCTGAGAACTTCCGCCATACCGTGCACCGGGCCGGCCTGCGTCTGGAAGGCGACTTCGACGAAGTCTCCCTCGCCCAAGGATTGCGGCAGGCGCAACAGGCCTCCGGTTACCGAAATGGTTTGGAGTTTCGCTTTCGTACGGCGGCCGTCTTCAAGGCGAATCGCAGCCAGAACTGAATCTCCGAGCTGGACCCGGGCGGCGCGCCGCGAGGGGTGCGGTTGGGGGAAGTGGGTCATAGGCTGTTTGCACTATGGCACTACGCGATATTGCGTAACAGATTACGGAGGCCCCTTGTCCGGATTCCACACGGGAAACGGGAATTAGGCTCGTGAAATCTCCAACGCGCGAAGGACTTAGAGCGCGTTTACTCTCTAGTAAATGTCCTAAAGGACAATATCCATGGCGTGCCGATTCCGTGGGTCGTTGGGGTCTTTTGTGGCGACGGCCGCCTTCGGCCGTCCGCCGGGCGAAGCCCGGCTTTCCCCAAGAGTGCCCGAGACCCGCCAATTCGATTATCTTGTAAACCAGTTCCGGAGGAAGCATGTCGCGACTCTTTCAAATCTTCTTACTCGGTTCTTTGTCACTCGCTACTGCCGCGTTCGCCCAAACGCCGCTCTCTCGGCCCCCACTTCGTGTCGCTATCGTCGGCCTGGTTCATGGCCACGTGCACGGATTCCTCAGTCAATACCAGCACCGCCCGGAGATCGAAATCGTCGCCGTCGTGGAGCCCGACTCAAAGCTTCGCGCTGCAGCCACCACCCGATACAACTTCCAAGCCGGGCAAATGTTCGCCGACCTCGACGAGACGATCGCCAAGGTGCACCCGCAGGCAGTGCTCGTCTACACGAACACCTTCGACCATCGCCGTGTGGTCGAAATCTGCGCGCGTCATGGCGTTCACGTCATGATGGAGAAGCCACTCGCTGTCAGTCTGGAAGACGCACTCGCCATGCAGAAGGCGGCGTTGGCCGGAAAGATTCACGTGCTGGTGAATTACGAGACTTCCTGGTACCCCAGCAATCACGCGGCCTACGATCTCGTGCACGATGGGAGCTTGGGTGAGATCCGGAAAGTAGTCGTGCACGACGGCCACAAAGGACCCAAGGAAATCGGGGTCGAACCTGAGTTCCTATCGTGGCTCACCGATCCCAAACTCAACGGCGGCGGCGCCCTGTTCGACTTCGGCTGCTACGGCGCCGACCTCATGACGTGGCTCATGGACGGCGAGCGTCCGCAAACCGTCACCGCCGTCACACAACGGATCAAGCCGGAAATTTATTCGCGAGTCGACGACGAGGCCACCATCGTCCTGACTTACCGGAAAGCACAGGCGATCATTCAGGCTTCCTGGAACTGGCCCATCGACCGCAAGGATATGGAAGTGTATGGACAGACGGGGCAAGCGATTACAGTAAAGCGCGATGACATTCGCCTGCACCGGGCAGGAGAAGACCCGGAACGACAGATAGCCGCCAAGCCGATTCCTGCGCCCTATGACGACGAACTCTCGTATCTGCGGGCGGTAATTCTGGACGGCGCGAAAGAAGATGCGCTCTCCTCGCTGGTCACGAATGTGACGGTCACGGAAATTCTTGACGCCGCGCGACGCTCGGCGGCTGAGGGAAGGACAGTCCGGCTACCACCATCGAGATGAATCCCAAAGCCCAGTCATCATGAGCGGAGTCGAAGGACCCTGCACCCCTATGGATTATCACGCACCTTTCGGCATTGTCACAGACGGCTATGCAGCGCGGATCCGCCGAACGCTTAGCAGCGGGCAAGAGGGTAGGGATCCTTCGACTCCGTGCGGACCGCGCTTCGCGCGTTCCGCACTCCGCTCAGGATGACAACGTCAGACTCTCCCCACCCCACCTGGCCTGCTGTCGCGCTCTGGCGCGCCCGCTCGAACGCGGTCGGCAGCCCGCGGAGCAGATCTGTGGCTACCAGCGAATGCTCCCCGACGGTCTCGCGCATCACATCGCCTGCTAGCCCGTGCAGATACACAGCCGCGCAGACTGCCAGCAAAGCGCTCTGGGGATTCTGCGCCCTCTTCTCCTGCGCAAGCATGTCCGCAACCATCCCGGTCAAAATGTCGCCCGTGCCTCCGGTGGCCATGCCAGGATTGCCCGTGGTATTGACCCACGCTTCGCCATCGGGATGCACGACCAGCGTGCGATGTCCCTTGAGCACGACGATCAATTCGTGCTCCCGGGCAAATTGTCGCGCGATCCCCAGCCGATCTTTCTGAACCTCCGCAATCGAATGTCCCACCAACCGCGCCATCTCGCCGGGGTGCGGAGTGATCACCAGCATTCGATCTTTCCCGTTCAGTTCGTTCGTGTGTCCCTCAAACGCGTTGAGCCCGTCCGCATCCAGGACGATGGGAATCGTCTGATGCACGACCAGTGAACGCACCAGCGTCGCCGTGTGTGGATCACGTGAGATTCCCGGTCCAACGGCCATCACGGTCATGCTCTTGAGAAGGTCTTCGATACGGACAGCGGCGCTGGTAGCGATCGTGCCCGCGTCAGTTTCCGGCAAAGGCTCAGTCATCAGTTCTGGATAGAATCCCGCGACGGTCGGGAGCGCGGACTTCGCCGTGGCCACAGTCGACAACCCCGCCCCGGCACGCAACGCCGCCATGCCAGCCATCGCAACCGATCCCGCCTTGCCGACAGATCCACCCACCACGAGAACATGCCCGTAGCTTCCCTTGTTCGACTCTGCCGGACGCGGCCCGATCATCGCCGCAAAATCGCGCGGATGAATCACGTTCAGATGCAGGGATGAGACGATCGCCTCGTCCGGCGACCCGATTCCCGCAACATACGTCGGACCCTGCGTCAGCATGCTGAACACATGCGCGGGCCGCGGAGCCGTGAACGTCACCGTCACATCCGATCGCGCGATGACTCCCTGCTGCGGGCCCATCGCGTCCGCATCCGCACCGGACGGGATGTCGACGGCAATCACCTTTCCCTGGCTTGCATTCAAGAATGAAATGGCTTCGGCATACCGGCCATTGACCGGCGGTTTGAATCCGGTGCCGAGGATCGCGTCCACGTACAAATCTGCCGACAAGGCCCGCTGCACGCGCTCGCTCTTCCACTCTTCCAGCGACCGCACGACCGTTGGCGCCTCCGGCAGTCTGGCGTACATCGCCGCAGCATCACCCTTCAATTCCGCTGGATCCGTGAGCAGGACAACCTTTACGGGCTTCTTTCTTTCGGCCAACAGCCGCGCCACAACAAAACCATCCCCGCCGTTATTGCCTTTGCCGCAGATCACAACCATTCTCATCCCCGACTGCCAGAGGCGTAGAACCTGCTCTGCAACGGCCGTCCCGGCGTTCTCCATCAGCGTGAGCGATGGCACTCCGAATTTCTCGGTAGTGACGCGATCGATCTCGCGCATTTCCGCCGCAGTCACTATTTTCATGGGCGTTCGACTTTCATGAAGAGGCTACGGACCGTTCCAGTTGCCGCAATTGCGAAGGCTCGCCCATGGCGATCAGGCAGTCATCGGGCTCAATACGTTCATCGGGCGCGGGATTGAAGCGCATGGCGTCGCGCCGCTTGATGGCCAGGACAATCACGCCGCGCTCCTGCCGGATGCGCGAGGTCTCCAGCGTCTTGCCAGCGAACGTGGAACCGGCGGTGATGTGGATCTCTCCAATCTCCAGATCCATGCCGAGGTGCGTGGTCGCGGTGTCGAGAAAGCTGACCACGTGCGGCCGCAACAAAGATTGCGCGATCCGCTGCCCGGCGAAGGAGTAGGGCGAGACTACCGAATCAGCGCCAGCGGTCAGCAGGTGTTTCTCGGCCGCGTCTTCGCTCGCCCGGGCAATGATCTTCAAATGAGGATTGAGTCCGCGCGCTGTCAGCACAATATAGAGATTCGTGGCGTCGGTCGTGGTGGCAGCAATCAGCCCGCTGGCATGCTCGATCTGCGCCTCGCGCAGCGTCTCTTCCAACGTCGCATCTCCCGCGATCAGCAGCCAGTTTTCGTGCGCAAAGCGCTGGCGCTTAATCTCGGCGTTTTCGATCATCACGAACGGCACTGGCTTGCGCCCCAACTCCCGCGCCACGCTGCGGCCCACGCGTCCCATGCCGCAGATGATGAAGTGGCTCTCGAGACGTCCGATTTCGCGCTCCATGCGCCGCCTTCCGAAGAAGCTCTGCAGCTCGAATTCTAGCAAAGCCTGGCTCAGTGCCCCGACTCCCAACAACACCAGGGACACGCCAGCCAGAATTACAAACACGTTGAAGACGCGCCCCGCGTGCGACAGCGGATGCACTTCCTGATATCCGATGGTGGTCAGCGTAGTCACCACCATGTAGAAACCATCGAACCAGGGCCAGCCTTCGATGTAGTGATATCCGGCCGTCCCGATCGCCATGACCGCCAGCAGAAGGATGCCGATGGTCCGAAGGTGGCGAAGAGTTTTCATGAGAGCGCTGTTCGCCATGAGCCGGCGGGTCTTCGACCACGCCGGGACAGCCGAGGCGGCTGTCGCTACGTGAGTTGTTCAACTGCGAAGACCAACGACGATTCCCTAGCGACCCACGACTATAAGACAAAACGGCCCCCCGCGCAGCGCGGAGGGCCATAGAACCCTATTCCGTAATTAAGCTTCCGGCTCTCTCCCTGCAGCGATGGCCTGCACCCTGCTGTGCTTCACGCTGTAGGTGAAGTACACCACCAGTCCGATCGCCAGCCAGGCGATCAGGCGAATCCAGTTCCACACTCCCAGCTTGGCCATCATGTATCCGTTAGAGATGACGCCGAGGATGGGAACCAACGGTACCCATGGCGTCCGGAATGGACGCGGCTGGTCTGGATTTGTATAGCGCAAGACCATGACCGAAATCGACACGATGACAAAGGCCAGCAGCGTGCCGATATTCACCATCCGACCGATGTCGTCGATTGGAGTTACACTGCCCACGATCGCGGCGAGCAGACCGACAAGAATTGTATTCTTCCAGGGAGTGCGGAATTTCGGATGTACCGCTGCGAAAAACTTCTTCGGCAACAACCCATCATTGGCCATCGAATACAGCACGCGGGTCTGCCCAAGCAACATCACCAGCATCACGCTAGTCAGTCCCGCCAAAGCTCCCAGCGTAATGATGTGCGATGCCGTGTTCAGCCCTCGGTCCAGAAATGCGCGTGCGACCGGCGCTTCGATGTTGATCTGCTGCCAGTGCACCATTCCGGTGAGCACCCCGGCCACCGCGATGTACAGCACCGTACAGATCGCCAGGGAGGCAATCATGCCGATGGGCAAGTCGCGTTGCGGATTCTTGGCTTCCTGCGCCGTAGTGGACACTGCGTCGAACCCAATGTAGGCGAAGAATATGTAGGCAGCTCCGGCCCCAATTCCCGCAAAACCGTGGGGCGCGTACGAGTGCCAGTCCGAACCCCAATTGGCAGTGTTTATGTAGCGCGCTCCGAGCGCGATGACGAACAGCACCACCGCTACCTTGATCGTGACGATCGTCGCGTTGAACCGCGCACTCTCTTTGATCCCGACAACCAGAACTGCCGTAATGATCAGCGCAATAATGAAGGCGGGAAGGTTGAACCCGATTTCCATCCCGAACACGTGAGGCGCGCCTAGCAGCTCATGCGCCCGTTGCAGGAGTTCGGCAGATGGTGCGCTCGTAAGAGCAGTCACCTTGTCCAGGAATGCCTGCGACCCCGCCACCAGCGAGGCATCGGAAGCCTGCGCGATCTGTCGGGCAACAATGTTCTCTGCCGTCTTCAGCGCCGTCCAGTGATCGTAAGCCAGCCACAGCGGCATCTTGATGTGGAAGATATTCAGCAGTTCGATGAAGTGGTTCGACCAGCCCGAAGAGACCGTACTGGCGCCCATCGCGTATTCCAGCGTCAGATCCCATCCGATGATCCACGCCAGCAACTCCCCCAATGTGGCGTAGGCGTAGGTGTAAGCGCTGCCCGCCAATGGGATCATGGCGGCGAACTCGGCGTAACAAAGACCAGCAAAGGCGCATCCCAGTCCCGAGAGCACGAAAGAAAGGGTGAGTCCGGGCCCCGCGTACTGGGCTCCCAGTCCCACCATGACGAAGATGCCGGCGCCGATGATGGCGCCAACGCCCAGTGCCGTAAGCTGAAAGACTCCCAAGGTGCGATGCAGGCTGTGTTCGCCTGTCTCGCGGGCCTCTTCCATCAACAGGTTTAAGGGCTTCGTTGCCCGAAGGCTCGCCATCCAACTGGGTTTCTCCTGAATTGGTGCGGTTGTGCTCATGCGGATAAACTCCTCTGATTCTTGGCGCTCCGCGACCACGCAAAGTACACTGGAATCCCCAGCAGAACCACAATCAGCCCGGGCCACGTGTACTGCGGCTTGTAGCGCAATAGTACGACATCGATGAATAAAGCCATCACAATATAAATCATGGGCAGCACCGGATACCCGACGGCCTTATAGGGTCGCACCGCATCTGGACGGGTCCGCCGCAGCACGAACAGCCCAACAATCGTCAGGATGTAAAACACCAGCACCGCAAAGATGATGTAGTCCAGAAGTTGCCCGTAGCTGCCCGAGATGCACAGTACGCAGGTCCAGACCATCTGCACCATCAGCGAAACCGCAGGGGTCTTATATTTTGGATGCAATTTCGCGACATTGCGAAAGAACAAACCATCCTTGGCCATGGCGTAGTAGACCCGGGCGCCAGATAGAATCAGGCCGTTCATGCAGCCAAAGCTGGAGATCATGATGGCTGCCGCCATCAGAAATCCGCCGGTGCTTCCAAATCTCAGTGTCAGTATTGCGGTGGCCACGCGGTCTTCGGTGGCATGCGTGATCCCGCGGGCAAAAATCGTCTCCCCGCCAGCCGTTCCCTGCATGGGAAGAGCCGTCAGATAAACGAAGTTACAGGCTATATAGAGGGCAATCACCACGCCCGTCCCCAACGCCAGTGACAGCGGGAGGTTGCGGCTGGGATTCTTCACCTCTCCCGCGGTAAAGGTCACATTGTTCCAGGCATCGGCTGAGAACAGCGACCCGACCTGCGCCACCGCCAGAACCGTAAGCGTGCTGACGAATACTCCTCCGCCGATGTCATGCAGCGACCACAATCCGGCGTTGTGCCAGAAGTGCCCGCTGAAATTCGCCAGGATCGCCTGCGGATTGCGGCAAAAAGCAAAGCCCAGGACTGCGAGTCCGAGTAAAGCTAAGACTTTCGCGGCGGTGAACACGTTCTGAATCGCCGCGCCCGTCCTCATGCCGAGGACATTCACCAAGGACAGGATGATCACCAGCAGAATCGCCATCAGATTCTGCGTATTGATGCCCACCTCCATGTTGCCCAGTACCATCGGGCCGAGATGGATCGGTGGAACCTTCCACAGATGCACGATCCAGTTCGTGGAAGAGATCGAAGGGTAAAAGACCCCCAGAAACTTGCCGAAAGCCACGCCCACCGCGGCAATCGTGCCGGTCTGTATGACGAGAAAAAGAGTCCAGCCGTAGAGGAATCCCCAGAGCGGCCCCAGCGCCTCGCGCAAGTAAACGTATTGTCCGCCAGCCCGCGGCATCATCGCCGCGAGTTCCCCATAGCTCAGAGCGGCCACGATGGTCATCAGTCCGGTTACAACCCAGGCGCCGATCAGCAGAGCCGGCGAACCTACTTCGCGCCCGATCTCTGCCGACACAATAAAGATGCCGGAGCCGATCATCGACCCCATCACCAGCATGGTCGCGCTGGTCAGGCCCAGTACCTGGACCAGTTCCTTATCCTGATGGCTATGAATTTCCCAATCGCTGCCCGTGGATGGCTGCGTCGTTGTCGGTGTGCTCAGAGGCTCGCTCCTGGTTGTCGGTCGTTGGTCGCTGGTCGTTCGTGGTTAGTCATTAGCTGAAACGAAGCGGGCGGATCTGACACCGAAACAGTTATGCGCTTCCAGCTCATTGCATAGGTCCTTCGCGGCAAAGAACGCTGCTCAGGATGACAAGAAAAAGTAATCGATGTACAGCCAACAAACAGCTAGCGACCAGCGACCAATGACGTATTGGCAGCACTTTACCCTACTATCCGGAAAAATTCCTCTGCTGATTTGCGAGGCTCCCGTAACAGATCGGATATCACGGCCACCGAATCGGCCCCGGCTTCGATCACGGATGCAGCATTCGCGCGCGTTATCCCCCCGATCGCCACCAGCGACTTGTGGGTCAAACTCCGTGCCCGGCGCACTCCTTCAAGGCCCACAACCGGATCGGGCTTTTCCTTGCTGGAGGTCGCAAACACCGGGCCGATGGCCAGATAGTCGGCCGAGGTCAAATCAGCCTCGCGCAGTTGTTCCGGATTATGGGTGGAGACGCCCAGCCATCGATCCGGGCCAATAACGCCGCGCACGGATTCGGGGGATAAGTCTTCCTGGCCAACATGCACGCCGTCGAATCCAGCACCGAGGCACAGATCGGAGCGATCATTCATGATCAGCCGCACCGAGGAACCGAGATGTTTCTTCAATTCATGGGCCTGCTCGAGCATCACGCGCGCGTTTCCCGACTTGTTCCGGTATTGCAAGAGCGTACATCCACCGGCTGCGAGTTCGTGGGCAAATGCGACGAGGCGAGCCGTATCGGGGGAAATGGAACCGTCAACGATCGCGTAGAGGAGTGGCAGCTTCATGCATTGAATCGGGTAACCCCGGACGCATTCGTCCGGGGTTGCGCGCAAAGCGCGCAATAAAAGAGGGTCGGTATCCAGTCAGACGCCGTGGCCCTCGATGCTGGCGAACGCGTCGCTTCGCTCCGCGGGGCGGACGAGGCGTCCGCCCCTACACTTTGCCGTTCTTAGCCAGGAACCGCTCTATAAACCCGGTATCGAACCTCCCGGCCCGGAAATCGGGATCGGCCAGAATCTTACGGTGCAGTGGAATCGTGGTGTACACGCCCTCGACGATAAACATCTCCAGCGCGCGTGCCATGCGCGAGCAGGCTTCGTCCCGATCCTTGGCGCGCACAATCAGCTTCGCGATTAGCGAATCGTAGTAGGGTGGAATCACTCCCTCGGCGTAGGCCGCCGTATCCACGCGTACACCGGTTCCTCCGGGCGGATGAAACGCCGTAATCTTCCCAGCCGACGGTGTGAACTTCTCTGGATGCTCGGCATTGATGCGGCACTCGATCGAGTGTCCACGGTGCACGATCGGCCCGTGCAGCACATCCTCCATCTTCGCGCCGGCCGCAATCATGATCTGGCTCTTGACCAGGTCGACGTCGGTGACCATCTCCGTCACCGGATGCTCCACCTGAATGCGCGTGTTCATCTCAATAAAGTGGAGCTTGCGGTCCTGATCCATCAGGAACTCAATCGTTCCTGCGTTCCAATATCCGATCGCTGCCAGCGACTTGCACAGTACCGCACCAATCTGATCCCGCAGTTCGGGAGTCACTTGCGTCGAAGGAGACTCTTCGAGCAACTTCTGGTGCCGCCGCTGGATCGAGCATTCGCGCTCCCCCAGGCTCACCACACTCCCGTGCTCGTCGGCGAGCACCTGAAACTCGATGTGCCGCGGATGCTCGACGTACTTCTCCATGTAAAGGTCGCCGTTGCCAAAGGCTCCGGCAGCCTCGGCCTGCGCTGCCTTGAAAAGGCCGGGCAATTCCTCTTCATTGCGCACAATCCGCATGCCCCGTCCGCCGCCCCCGGCCGAAGCCTTCACGATCACTGGGAAGCCGACTTGCTTCGCCCACTCCAGCGCCTCGCCATCGCTGGCGACGATCCCGTCCGACCCCGGCAGAATCGGCACGCCCGCCTTCTTCATCGCCGACCGTGCCTTTTCCTTCTCGCCCATCAGGCGGGTGACTTCCGGTCGCGGCCCAATGAACTTGATCCCACTCATCTCGCAGACTTCGGCAAAGTTCGCATTTTCGGCGAGCAGACCGTATCCCGGATGAATCGCCTCCACGTTGGCGATTTCGGCCGCGCTGATGACGCCGGGAATGTTCAGGTAACTATGCGCCAATTGCGGCGGACCAATGCAAATGGCTTCGTCGGCAAACTTCACGTGCAGAGAATTGCGGTCAGCCTCACTGTAGATGGCCACCGTCTTGATACTGAGTTCCTTGCACGCGCAGATCACGCGCAGCGCAATTTCCCCGCGATTCGCAATGAGGATCTTTTTGAACATGAAGTCTAGCTTTCGGCTCTCAGCAGTCAGCCCTAGTTGTGCCTTCCTCTGGAACGTCTTTTGTGGGGGCGGCCGCCTTCGGCCGTCCGCCGGGCGTAGCCCGGCTCTATTTGCAGGAGTACTGCAAACGACAAAGCGGCGCGCCCTCAGCGCGCCGCGAGAATCCCTCTACCCTCACTTCTTCGGCCGGATCACAAACAATTCCTGGCCATATTCGATGGGCTGGCCGTTGGTCGCCAGCTTCTTGACAATCTCCCCGGCGACATCGGACTCAATTTCGTTCAGCAGCTTCATCGCTTCGACGATACAAAGCACCTGGCCAACTTCGACAGAGTCTCCCGCCTTGACGAATGGAGGAGCTCCCGGTGAAGGCGCTTCGTAGAACGTTCCCACGATCGGCGATTTGACCGTATGCAGCCCTTCCTCGGCAGCCGGTGGAGCCGGGGTCGCTGGCGCGGACGCAGCCACCGTTGCCGCCACGGGCACCGCTCCAAGTTCCACCGCAGCCACTGGCGCCGGAGGGACTGCGTAGAAGCGCGGCTCCCCGTGCGAGTGCACTAGCGTATGCTCGCCAGCGCGCTTGATCTTGACCTTGACATCGCCGCGCTCCAACTCGAACTCGGCAATATCCTTCTCGATGAGGAACTCGATGAGTTCTTTCAGCTCTTTTTGATTCATTCGTTTACGGTGGAACCGTTCACCGGTCCCTGACCCGCGCCGGAAGGGCGCGCAAACAAGCCGGGCGTGGATCCTGCCCAGCGGATGTCCATGAACAACTAATAAGAAGACTAGACTGCTAATAATTCTTTACTCGTCGGAGTCAGGATTTCACAACCTCCGGCGGTGACGGCCACCATATCCTCAATCCTCACGCCCCATTTGCCGGGGAAGTATACTCCCGGCTCGATCGTGATGACCATACCCGGCATCAAGACTTCGCTCTGCCCCGCGGCTACCCTGGGACTCTCG
Source organism: uncultured Acidobacteriota bacterium (assembly GCA_963836945.1). Lineage (GTDB taxonomy): Bacteria > Acidobacteriota > Terriglobia > Terriglobales > Acidobacteriaceae > Sulfotelmatobacter. The sequence goes on along the minus strand of CAWILL010000003.1, from coordinate 209,129 downwards.
TGGATCTCGAGCCCAACGCCGTGTCCGGTAGAATGAGTGAAGTGACGCCCTAACCCGGCTTTCTTCAAGACCTTGCGGGCCGCCGCGTCCACTTCGCCAACCGCAATCCCAGGCCGCACTGCTTCGATCGCGACCTGTTGTGCCTCGCGCACTGCTTCATAAGACCGGCGTGCGTCCTTCGGCACTGATCCGACCCATACAGTGCGGGTCTGATCCGAACAATAACCTGAGAGTATAACACCGAAGTCGCAGACCACGAACGCTCCTGAGGGGATCGGCTGGGTGGAAGCACGCCCGTGCGGCAGAGCTGACCTAGCCCCAGCGGCAATGATCGTCGGAAAGGACATCTCCTCGGCCCCTGCACGGCGGGCGGCCAGTTCCATCTCGGCAGCCACCTCAACCTCCCTCGCACCCGCACGCAAAACTTCGAGCCCGCGATCGAATATCTTCGCTCCCAGCGCGACCGCATCCTTGATAAGAGCGATTTCGCGCGGGTCCTTGACCATGCGAAAGCGTTCGACGATGGGAGGCGCATCTTTCAAGCGTATCCCGGAGGGCACTACCTGGCCGAAGCGCTTTCTCTCGGAGATGGTGAAATGATCGGACTCGAGTCCGATCGTCAGCCCGCGAGACCGCTTGCGCCGCTTCGCCAAGAAATCGCCCAGCGCCGCAAGCGGGGCCTTGTGTGCGATCACGACTTTGGCGCCTTTTACTTCCTGGTGCGCCTGGATGTCATAGCGAACGTCTGTAAAGAACACGCTCCCGCCCTGTTCGACCAGCAGCAGTCCCGCGCTTCCGGTAAACCCGCAAAGATATCGAATGTTAGGCAGATGGCTGACCAGCAGCCCATCAAAGCGGGTGGTCGCAAGATGGTCCCGAAGTTTCTTCTGCCTTGCGCGGAAGTCCATTGGGCTGAGTGTAGCAGGAGAGCAGTGAGCTGTGAGCAATGAGCTATAAGCAGTGAGTTATGAGTAATCAGCACGACGGTTTGCTCATCGCTCGTGGCTCACTGCTCACCACCAAAAACAACCGCCGGCCTGAAGTTCCAGGCCGGCGGCTCACTACTCTCAACTAGCTACTTGCTAGGTCTGAATAATTCGCGGAGTGATGAAGAAAATCAGCTCCTGGTTCTGGGTGTTGACTTTGGTGTGCTTGAACAGGTTGCCGAGAAACGGCAGATTGCCGAGCAGCGGAACCTGCGAGATATCGATCGAGTTCTGGGTTTGAATGACGCCGCCGATGACCACCGTGCCGCCATCCGTCACCAGTACCTGCGTCGTAGCCTGCTGCGTGATCAATTCGGGGTTGCCCTGTACTTCCTGTCCGAAGTTCGGCGTGGTGTTTTCCACGTCAACGTTCAGGAAGATGGTGTTCTCCGACGTGATCTGCGGAGTTACCGTCAACCGCAGGAACGCGTCCACGTACGTTACGGTCGGAGGACCGCCCAACTGCGCCTGCGTCACGATCGGTACACGCACGCCCTGCTTTACCAGGGCCTGGATATTGTTCTGCGTGACCACCCGCGGACGCGAGAGCACTTTCAGCAAGCCGCGCGATTCCGCCATCGAAAGCTGGAAGTCCAGCCGCACGGTGTTGCTGGCATTGAGGAACGTCAAGCCGCTCGAAGGCTGCGTGACGCCCAGGTTTGAGAACAGCGGGATCGTGTTTCCTGTGCCCGCGCCGTTCGCCGGACTCGTAATGTAACCCGGCGTCAACCCGCCCACGTTGGTATTCGTGGTGCCGGCGCCCGAGTTGCCGCCGATCGCGCTATGCCCGTTGCCCCAGCCAAAGCCGAACTGCGTGCCGATGTCGCGCGCGAACGCACGGGTCGCGGCCACTACGCGAGCTTCGATTTCCACTTCCTGCGTCTTGCGATCGAGCTGCGTCAGCAGGCGGTCGATCACCGGAATCACTTTTGGAATGTCGTTGATGATCACGGCGTTGGTGCGGTCATCCGCCACAACGTCGCCGCGCTGCGAGAGGAACTTTTTCACCGTGGTGACGGCATCCTTCGCCTTGGCATAGCTCAGGAACCGCGTCACCGAAACCTTTTCCACTGCCAGCGCTTCGGATTCAATCTGCGCCCGGCGTGCGTCGGCTTCCTTCTTCAATGTATCGACCGTCGCGATCCGCAGTACGTTGCCTTCCAGCTCGCGGGCGAGATCGTTATTTTTGAGCACGATGTCCAGCGCCTGATCCCACGGCACGTCGTCGAGCACGATCGTCAGCGTGCCGTGCACGTTGGGATCGAGCACCACGTTCAGGCCGCTGATTTCGTGGACCAGCCGGAAGAAGTCTTTCAGGTCGACGTCCTTCAGGTTCACCGAGATCGGCTCGCCAGTGTAGCGCGGGCCGGCCGCGACTCCCTGCTGGCTCATCTGAGCTTTCTGCTCAGCCGCCAGATTTACTGCCGGAGTGATTCCGGTCGAACTCTGCGCGGGCCCGGAAGCGCTCTGCGCCTGCGGAGCGGCATGCATGCTCACCGGAAGAAGCTCGGCGGCAGTCTTGTCGGAGAAGCGCGCCGCAGCTTCCTGCGCCCGAACCACGGGCACATCCGCCGCGTCGTTCTTGACGTCGTTCTTCAATTCGGTCTTTGCCTGGTAAGTAGGCTCGACGAATACAAAGTCAGAGGGCGAAGCCGAGCTCTTCTCAGCGGGCTTCGTCGCCGGCGCAATCGTCTTCGGTGCCGTGCGCAGGTCCATCACGCGCGGAGAGAAGGGCGACATCGGGCGCGTCACTGGGGCGCTCGATTCCGCGGCCACGGTCTTCGGCTGCGCAGCAGCGTTGCCGTGCAGCGTCAGTACCAGCTTGCCCGCCGGACCCGGCGTCAAGTCATAGGCCAGCGCCTTGTCGAGGTCGACTACGATCCGGGTCGTCGGATGCGCCTGGCCATCCATGCCAATGCGCACACCCTTGATCCCCGCCGCGCCCACCGCGATGTGGTTCTGTCCGGTCGCCATCACGGTCTCCGGCAGATCGATCACCACGCGCGCGGGTGAGTCCATCTTGCTGACCTTCGGTGTAACTGCGCCGCTGGCTGTCATCTCGACCCGGACATTGTCCGCGTCGCGGATTACGTTGACTCGATCGAGCTGGCTGGGCGTCTGGGCAGCCGCAGCCACCACTCCCATCAGCAGCAACGATACGAAGATGATTACTGGTTGCTTTCGCATTTCGCCTCTCCCCACCTGCGGGCCTGGCCCGCAATTCCTTCCGGCAACGTAATCTCGAATTACGACTAAACCGCCGGAGTAAAGATTTTCTTCACCACTTCATGCGTCGATGTCTTGCCCAGCTTGTCCTGCACTGTTTCCTGGAACACAACTGAGTCTCCCGTGATCTTCACCACGTAGCCGTTGAACACAGGATCGTTCTCCCGCAGAAAGTACGCCTTGCCGATGTTGTTGGTGACGACTGCAATAAATCCATTGTCCGACTTCACGACTCCGCGGAGGTTAATCGCATTGATCTCCAGGCACTTTTTGCCAGTCGAGCAACCGGATCCCTCTTGATGCACCACCGGACTGAAGAACGGATCACGCTTCCCATTCATCGCCCACTTCTTGTCTTCGACCTTCGGCTTGGCGGGCTCAGGCTTGGCCGCAGCCGGAGCTGGAGCGGCCGCTGCCACCGTCGTGGTCTTAGCCGCGGCGGTTGCTTTCGCGTCTTTTTTCGGCTCAGCCTTCGGCGCTGCAGCTTTTGCGACCTTGGGCTCAGGAGATGTCGTTGCTACCGCTGCTTTCGCCGAAGCAGGCTTCGAAGGAGCCGGAGCGCTCTTGGCTACTTCCGGCGCGCCTCCCTGCGTATGCAGGATCAACGTCACTTTGCCAGCCGGACCAGGAGCCACGTCGTACGCCAGAGCTTTATCCAGGTCGACTACAACGCTGGTGGTCGGCGGATTCTTGCCGTCCATGCCGATGCGAACACCTTTTACACCGCCGCTGCCCACCGGAATCTTGTTCTGGGCGCTGGCCACCACCGTCTCCGGCAGCTCAACCAATAAACGCGCCGGAGAACTCAGTTTGGTCACGCGAGGACTTACAGCCCGCGTGGAGCTGATCTCAATCTGTATATCGTCGCTGCCCGGAACCACATTGACGTGCTGCAGCTGGTTGTTCGCGTCCGAGGCAGATTCCGCCTTCGGAGCTGCAGCCTTGGCTACGGGCTTCGGAGCTGGAGCTGCCGCCGTCGCAGCTGGCTTCGGAGGCGCCAGCACAATCGGCTTCTGCTCCCCCGGAATAACGGCCGGCTTTACCGTCGGCGCCGGAGCACCAGGCTCAGGCTTGGACGCCGTTGCCGGAACCCCTGCCGCATTCAGTGCCGCATCCGTATCGTTGGCCTGCTTTTGCTGCAGCGATTTTGCTACGCTGCGCGCGTTGTCGATGGCGTCGGGGTTCTGTGCCACAGCCTTTGTATTGAAGGCCGCGCCCATCGTCATCGTGAGTGCGATTGCCAGAGTGCCAGTTTTCAGCTTCATCGCCGTCTTCATGGATATTCCCTATTTCGCCGCTGTCGTTGCCGGTTTTGCTCCAGCGCCTGCCGCAGGAGGTTGCAAATCACGACTGAAATACGTGGTCGCCGTAAACGTGGCCACGATGCTCTCGTTCGGTGCGTACTGATAGGTCCGTTTCGCCTTTGCGCCGGTCGGATTCTTCGTGGTCGAAACCATGAGCCCGCCGACGTTCACGATGCGCTCCAGCTTGCTCACACGGTCGAAGAAATTCAGCACCGAGTAATAGGGTCCGTCCAGCTCCATCTCGAAGGGAACTTCGGTGTAGTACTGCTGCTGCTTCGAGTCCTTCGCTGAATAGCGCCGCACTTCCACGCCGGCCTTGAACGCTTCGCCGTCCATCATGGTCATGAACCCGTCGACCTGCTTCTCGTCGGGAACAATGCGCTGCTCGATTTCCAGCTGCTGCTTCAGCTCGGCCAGCTGTTGCTCGATCTGCTTCAGCTTCGGCCGGTAGGACTCCAGCTCGTTGTTCTCCCGGATTTTGGCTTCCAGGGCATGCTGCGCAGCCACGTTCTTATCGTTCTGGCTCTTGAATATGGTGAAGTACAGAACCGCCGTAACGGCTGCTCCGCCCAGTATCACCAGCCCCCACTGCTTGATGCCCGACAGCTCGCTAAAGTTCGCCATAGTCTGTCCCTACGACTTTCCCTTCCCAGGCTGGTTTTCCCCTGCAGCTTTGTCGCAGGTCAGGGTGAACTGAAACGCCTGCATTTCCTTTACCTGCTCGTCCTGAAAGGTTTCCTTGATCTCGACGTTCCGGAAGAAACCCGTCTTCTGCAAATTCGCGATCAGGTTGGCCACCGCGTCGGTCGACAGCGCCGTACCTTCCAGGTTCACGCTCGTGCCCTGATCGTCCATCCTGTTCAGCCACACGGCCTCGGTGTTGTTGATGGTTTCGCCCATCATCGCCATCAGGTTGACCGGGCCGGTCTGCCCATCGTGCAGCTGCTTGATCACGTCCACGCGCCGCTGGTAGATGTTGGCCTGATTCTGGCGGTCGAGGAATTTCGCCTTCACATCGGCCAACTCGCGGTTCCTCTGATCGGCCACTTTCACCTTCTGGTCGATTTCTTTCGACAAATGGTCGAGCCGGTACCAGTAGACAAGGTTCCCCAAGCCGACGATTACCATAATCACCAGGATCTTCAGCTTGGGCGACCCCATGTCGCCCATTTCCATCGTGGGCATCGACGGGCCGCTTCCGCCCCGTTTGCCCTTTCCTTTGGAGTTTTCGAGAAGATTGATTTTGATCATAGAGATTCAAAGCTCCTCAGGGCCAAACCCACTGCGACTGCCATCTGGCCGGGATTCTGCTCTACCAGTTCCGCTCCCAATCCTTCCGTCGGCGGCATCACCCGCTGGAACGGATTCAGTAATTCCACCGGCATCGAGAACTCCTGCCGCAATGCCTCCACCAGCCCGGGCACCTTCGACGAACCGCCCGCCAGGTAGATCTTCTCGATGTGCTCTCCCGCCGCGCTGGCGCGGAAGAAGTCGAACGTCTTCTGAATTTCCAGCACGATGATTTCAGTGACCTGCTGCAGGATCGGCTGCTTCGCGTCCTCGCTCACCGTGCCCACCTTGCGGCCCAGTTTCAGCGCTTCCGCGTCTTCGAAGCTCAGGTCCAGTTCCTTCTGCAGCGAGTCGGTGTACTGATGCCCGCCCACACTGACGTCGCGCGGGAACAGCGGCGTCGTGCCCTTCACAATGTTGATGTTCATCACGCTGGCGCCCAGGTTCAGCAGCGCCACTACCTGGCCCGGCGCCGGTTGGTAGTTGTACTCGTAGCAGTTCTGCAGGGCCAACGCGTCAATGTCGACGATAGCCGGGGTGCGGCCCGCCATCGAGAGTACGTTGGTGTAGTTCAGAATCTTGTCTTTCTTGACCGCCACCAGGAGAACATCCATCTGCGGGCTGCCGACTTCGTCCGACAAAATCTGGTAGTCGAGGCTCACGTCGGCCAGATCGAAGGGAATGTGCTGCGCTGCTTCCTTCTCGATCGTCTCCGCCAGTTCCTGGTCGCTCATCGAAGGCAGCGAAATCTTCTTCACGATGACGGAGTGTCCGCTCACCGCGGTGGCCACGCCCTTGGTCTTGATCTGGTTGTCGAGGAACAACTTCGAGATCGCGCTCGACACTGTGCCCGAATCGACGATCATCGAGTCGACCACGATGTCCGATGAAAGCGGTTCGAGGCCGAGATGCGCGACTTCGATCTGGCCGCCCTTCTTCTTCAACTCGACTGCCTTAATGCTCGATGACCCTACGTCCAGACCAACAATCGTTTTCGATCCGAGTCCAAACATGTGTCCACCCTTTATGTGTGGCGCGGGCACTCATGCCCGCGTCGGTTTCACTAAATCTGTCCGGCAGCCTTCATCGCCGCCTTCGGTTTCCGTTTCGCCTGCGGTTCCATCTCGCTCGACTTCTCTTCCATCCACTGATCCAGCCGCGATTTCTTGAACCGCCAGCGGTTCCCCAGCTTGAACGCGGGAATTTTCTGTTCGCCAACGTACTTGTAAAGCGTGTCCGGACTCACTCCCAGATACTGCGACGCCTGGCGAATGTTCATCACTTCTCGCGAGTCGGCCATAGTTCCTTTTTGCTCTCTCTCCGTTGCTCTTCTTCCCGTCCGCTCTCACGGCCCCACGGGATAGCTTCCGGAGACGTCCTCACCCTGTCTATCGGCTCAGAGGGCTATCGGTGTCCCGAGCATATATCAGCCCTGAAAAACCCCTCCTCCAAGCGAATCTCCGTGTTTTACGGGCTTTCTTACCTGTTTTCTGGAATGGGAAGAGTAAGGGGCGGGAGCAAATATCTATATATTGGGGTATTCGCTGGATTAAGCACTATTACTGGGATTTTGGCCTTGCCCTGTATGCGGTTATCCGCATACCGGTAACTGAAGTACTAGGCACGGTACGGAGGTACTACACCTGCGGTCCAAGCTGTTGTTTCCGCAGTCTTTGCTGCGAAACCATGGAGCGGGAAATTCAGTTACTGCACATCTACTGGACATCGGCAACTTTGCCGTTTTGGAAGGTTACTTTCACGTCTTGATACACGTAGATCTGTTTCGCGCCAACGTTAAAAATCTTCTGTGGTTTGCCCAGGATCGACTGCACTTGGTCGGTCGTCATCCCCAGTTGCACGGTCGCCGGCTCAGATTGTTGTTGCTGTTGCGCTTCCAGCTGCTGCGGCGCCTGCTGGCTCGACCCGTTTCCCTGATTCTGATTATCGTTCTGCTGACTGTCGTCGGAAATCAAGAAGACTTTCCCGATCGCGTCCTCCACATCCCCCACCCCCGCTTTCTCCAGATAGCCCTTCGCAAATTGAAAGACCACCTCGCCCTTCATCGAGGTTGGAGGATTCGTTCCACTGCACGAGTCGCAGGCTACCACCGTGAATGAAACTTTCGCCTTGTTCAAGTTCACATCTATTTTCGTGGGATAAACCTTCTCTCCCTTCTGAAAGTAGCGGGAAACGTCCTTTAGCATGCCGGCACAGAATCCAACCGAGGGATGAAATGCATTGTCTTGATACTTCGCCGGACACAGCGCCATTGCTCTCCATGGAACGGCCAGCACACCGCTCTTCTGAATCGTCAGCAGCGTGCCGGGGTCAACCACGCCGTACCCGCTGGAATCTGCCTTAACCTTGGCGACCTGATATTGAGCAACCAATTGCTCCTGCAGAGAAACCGCCTGGCCGGGGGCAAGGGCTGCGGGCAGGATCATCGCAAGTGCGATGATGCCAACGCAAAGTCGATGACCCATAGAGCCCTCCTGATCACAACGATTCTCACAAAGGTTTTGAAAAGGGCGCAGTGCCTGAAACTTTCTTACCCGATGCGGTCGAGTCAAAAACCTGCAGCCCGATACACCCGGACCGCCGGACAGCCGAAGGCGACTGTCCCCACATGGGCCATACTGGCCGCCCGCCTGCCGGCAGCTTCGCGGCCCAGCCGACTACTCCTACTGCACGTCCACCACCTTGCCATTCAAAAACGTCACCTTCAAATCTTTGTAAACGTAAATCTGTTTGGGACCGAGATTCACCATCTTGGTCGGCTTGCCCATAGCAGCCTGGACCTGATCCGCAGTCATCCCCATCTGGATCGTCTGCGGCTCAGCCTCGGCCTGTTGTTGCTGTCCGCCGCCCTGTTGTTGCCCCTGCTGTTGTTGCCCGCCCTCCTGCTGGCCGCCCTGCCGATCGCCGCCCTGTGCCTGCTGTTGCGAATCGTCGTTGATCGACAGCAGTTGCCCGATCGTATCCTCTACATCGCCGGCACTGGCCTTGGCGAGAGACCCCTTGGGAAATTGGAACTCCACATTTGCCTTGGCCCAGATCGGCGGATCGGTATTGTTGCAGGTATCGCAGGCAACGATACCCATCACTACCAAGTCCTTGTCCAGCTTCACGTCAATCTTGGTGGGATATACCTTGTCTCCCTTTTTGAGCAAGTGAGTCGTCTGGCCTTCCGACTGAGTCTGCGAGAAGTGCCCTAACAAGTGTTTCTTCGCCTCCGTCATGGCGGCGTTCGGCCCGTGCACCGTCCCGTTCTCGTATTTGTTGGTGAGTGAAGTCTTGTCGGAGTACGGCACGCCCATGACTCCGCCCTTCTGCAGGGCGAGCAGCGTCCCTTCTTCCACCACCGAATATCCGCTGGTGTCCGATCCCATCTTCACCAGTTTGTACTGCGCCGCGAGTTGCTCTTGCAGAGTGGGAGCGCCGCTCTGCGCCGCCGCCTGGGTCTGCACCAACGCCATCACGCCCAAAATCGCGACCACTGGAATCGTTTTCTCAAACTTCTGCCACATGACTCGGATTCTCCTTTTCCACACTTAGCCCGATCTCCCTTTTGTACATAGTGAGACCGAGAGCGCCTCCGTTTCAGATGGCCTCTCGCAATCTCGCCTGTTAATCAACACTGCTTACTGTGATCCGCCGCCCGACGAGGCCGCCTCCTGCTTGACCTCGGCTTCGGTCTTATCCGCCGCAGCCTGCTGCTCTTTCAGAGTCTTGGCGGCGCTGGAATCCGCGGCCGGCGCCGGCACTTCTCCATCCTGCTTGCCGGTATCAGGAGCCTTGGGCAGTCCGCTGGTTCCCTGTTTCTTTGAGAGCTCATCCATGCCTCCAGTGATCTGCTCGCGGAAATGATTGTGCATTTCCTGTAGATCATCCAGTGACACGGATACCTGTTTGCCTACCGCGCAATTATTCTTCTTGCTGGCCAGCACTCTCACGTCGACGTTCTTGTCCTCATCGGGCGTGTCCGAGACCCGGCTGATCACATCGCCGTCAGTCAACGAGCACTCGTCCCCGTCAGCGACCACCGACAGTTCGTTGTGCACGACGAAGACCCGCCGCTTGGGATCGAGCGCCGGCAACGAACCGCCACTCGATGCCTGACCGCCGGAATTTCCACCAGACGTCTTCCCGCTCTTGCCGGCATCAGCCTGGTCAGCTGCCAACTGCGCCTTCACTTCCTCGGCCAGTTGATCTTTTACTTCCTTCGTCATCACGACACTCTTCGAAGCGTCGGGAGCAACCGGGATCGTCCCCAGCCCCGCTACCAGCGGAAAATCCGGGCCGAGCGGATCCAACGAACCAACCTCCAGGGAGGCCGCATACGACGCCCGCAAGCTGGCCGCAACCAGATAATCCGTCAACCAGAACGCGGCGGACGGGTACACCGGGTAAGGCTGGTAGTAGTACGGCCCGTAATATCCGTACCAGGGCTCAGCCTGCCATCCCCAGCCGAAATACACAGGAGCCGGCCACGGATTGTAGGCCCACCCGTAATACGCCGGATGGAAGTAGTACGCGGGCGCGTATCCGTAGTAGCAGCAATAGCCGCCATACGAATACGACCGGTACACGCTCGTATAGGTCACATTGTGGACGACGTACGTGCGCGAGACATAGGTGTTCCCATTCCGCACCACGTAGTTGCGCTGCACATAACCACCACCGTGTCCGGTTGTGACTACGCGGGCACCGTTGTGGGTGCTCACGACGGTTCGCCCGCCATGCAATCCGTGCTGGATCTGCATTCCGTTCCTGTTGATCGAGCGAATCTGTCCATTGGGCCGGATGTGTGCTGTGCCTCCGCCTCTCAGCGACACCTGATGGCCCGGAGGCGTACGGTTGCCGGCCACATGTCCGGCAGGCCCGTTATGTCCGACATTGCCAGCATGCGCGGCCGCGTTGTTCGCGTTGTGACCAGCCATGTTCCCCGCATTGTGGGTATTCGCGGCTCCGGGATGGCTCGCATTGTTCATTCCACCATGCGTGCTGGCCATATTGCCGTTATGGAGATTGGTGTTCGTGCCGGCGTGATTGTTCCCCATGTTGCTGTTACCGTGCGTGCCCATCGATCCCGGCCCTGCCGTATGAGTCGGCGAGCTCATGCCGTTGTCACTCGGCATATTCGAATGCTGTTGCGGTGCCGCAGGACGCGGTGGCGCTGAGTTGTGAGGCGGAGCGCTCGCATGGGGCGCTGGTGCCGAAGCGTGCGGAGGCGGACTGTTCTTGTGCTGCGCAACCGCAAACGTGGGAAAGGCCGCCAACAAGGCAAAAACAACGTAGAACCGCAGGCCGATTTTCGAACCCGGTTCAACACTCAGCGTCATTGCACATTCCTCGAATCAAGATTTGCGGCAGTCGAAGTTATTGTGGGCGCGTGGGGGGATCACGCACACCGTTTTCAGGTGGTTTTTTGGCCCAGAGAGAAGACCAGCACAACGCGATCGCTAACGGGAATCCGCACTGCCCGAAGCGGCGTCCTGCGGCGAACCACGTTATCAAAACCCGTGCGGGGGCGCAATCGTTTTTTGACAATCGTTTTTTGACAATCGAAGGTTCGCCACTCGAACTCTGTTACATTCCTTATCTTGCGCCAGCACGAATTCGAAATGTGAAATCGCGAGAAGCTGTGGAAATAAGTCGCTGAACCACCAGTGAAAGGGATCAAAGACTAAACGACCAACGACCAACGACGATCTCCCACCCGCGACCAATTCCAAATCTTCTTCCCTCGCGGCGCTCGTGCGCTAATCTATTCCGTACATTCTGGAGGCACACATTGCGCTATCTCGATCGGTTTCAACCTCTGGCTCTCCTGGTCGTCCGCCTCACGCTCGGCGCCATCATGACCGTCCACGGATATCACAAAGTCTTCGGCGGCCTGCATCAGTTCGCGCACATGATCGGAAGCATGGGCCTGCCCTCGTGGCTGGGCTACGTCTCGGCATTCACCGAGTTGCTCGGCGGTCTGCTAATCCTTGTGGGATTCTTCACCCGCCCCGCGGCCGTTGCCATCTGCATCAACCTCTGCGTCGCCATCGGGAAGATCCACCTGCATAACGGACTCTTGGGGTCCCCCGATCGCCCGGGATTCGAATTCCCGCTCGCTGCAGCCACACTGGCCTTCGCCCTGATCTTCTTCGGCGCCGGCCCAATCTCGTTGGACCACGTCCTCCGCGGCGGCTCATCCAGGTAACCGCGAGGGAACCAGCGGTCGCATGTGGGCCGTCGGCTGTCGGGCGGCCCAGATGTATCGGGCTGGCTTCCACTTCACCGCAACTTTCTTCCACCCCACGGGTTTATCGAAGTTCCGATTTCATTCGCATGCTGTACCGTTTTTTACCCTTGGATTTGAATGTTGCTCTCGGTTCGAATTATGATGTGGGCTCCACCTAGGCACTTGCATCCAAAAGCTTTGGCGGCCGCATCCTAACCCCAAGGCCCGACAATTAGGAGGTTTCTCTTGAGAAAGGCTGCATTTCTCGTAACGCTCATTGCACCTTTTGTTCTCTGCATCTTCGCCTCCGCCCAACAGGGCGATGCCTACATTGGTGGCGGAACGATGCTCTCCTCGTCCGCTTCCGCCCCTCTTATCCCGGGCACTAACTGCGGCTTAAATTCGAGCGGCAATGCGGTCTGCCCCGAAAAGGGAGGGACCTACCTCAACCTTGGCGCGGATGTCATTTTCAAGAGACGCATCGGTGCTGCCTTCGACATCAACTGGAAAGCCAGCCAGGGATCCTTTGGCGGACCCGGCGGTCAGCCTTACCGACCTCTTCTATTCACGTTCAATGGTGTCTTTCAGCCTCGCCTGAGCAAGAAGGCTGGCCTTGATCTGTTCGGCGGCATCGGATGGCAGAGTACCCGCTTCTACGGCTATCAACCAACCAGCAACTGCGTCTATTTCGGCGCCTGCTACACCAGTTCCAACCACTTCCTGGTCGATGTAGGCGCTGGTCTCCGCTACTACGTTTGGGGACACGTGTTCGTTCGCCCGGAAGTGCGCGTCTTCCACATCTTAAACAACGGCGACAACTTCACTTCCGACAACGTCTTCCGCGTCGGAGCCTCGATCGGATACACCATTGGTCCAGAGTAAGCGACCCGGGCCGATGCAAAGAGTTCTCAGTTCTCAGTTCCCAGTTCTCAGAAAAACAATCCTCGACCGGCTCTCGAAAGCCGCGGATCGCGAGCCGAGAACTCGTGCGCAATTTTCGTTGAGAACTGAGAACTGGCAACTGAGAACTGTTTTCCTGCGGCTCGCATGCGTTCTTGCAGCTCTCGTCCCCTTCGCCCCTGCCCAGCAGATAGATTTCGCTGTCGGCGGCAGCACGCTCTGGTCTACTAAGCCTCTGAGCGCTTCGCAGGCCTTCCTTCCTCCCGCAGAAAAAGGTGGGATTTACGCCGGTGCCAGCCTGCAATACCTCACGGAAAAGCGGCTGGGGATCAATATTGAGGGTGCGTTCCGGGCAAAGCAAGGCCTCTACAACGGCTACCAGTACTACCGCCCGGCTCTTTACGACGTCAATGCCGTATATGCCCGCCCCATGGCCCCGAAAATTCGCGCCGACTTCATGGCGGGAGTGGGCGGCGAGACTCTGCTGTTCTATCAGCAAACCAACTGCATCTACTCCACCGGCTGCGGCAGCTACGTCAACGACACGCATTTCCTGGTGCATGCCGGTGTAGGAGTACGTTATTACGCGTGGAAGACATTCTTCGTGCGCCCCGAAGCCCATTACTATTTCATCCCCAACAATTTCCAATTCCATTCCGATCACGTCTTCCGCATCGGAGTTTCGATCGGGCGCACCTTCGGATCGAAGTAAAACCATAACCAAAGAACCCGAGGGGTGCCCCATCCTTGTCGCGTTTTGTGCGACAGGGTCGGGATTTTGACTTTCTCCCGCTTTGAATGGGGCGCGGCCTGCAGCCGCAGAGGAACCCTCCGGACGCAAATCGGGATAGGGGGACGATCACTCGTCCTCCCCTCCGACACCACCGTACATGCGGATCCGTATACGGCGGTTCGGCGGGTTGAGCTAGTTGTGAGTAGCCGGGCTTGCGATACAACGCGTCGCCAGAGACCGATTCGGTCCCTTCGTAGACTCCCCTTGGAGCTTCACTCCGCCTGGAATCCGGAAGGCCAAACGATTGGCTTTTCGGCCGCGGGTCGTTCCTGAGAACGCGCGCTGTACTCGCCACTCCCTTCCCTTCGGGCCTTCGCTCATCGTTCCCGGCTTGGCCTAGCTGTTGCTCCGCCTTTCGGCATGGGAGTGCCTCAATATCCTCGCCGACTGCATGACCTACTTTGCCCTCTGCTGACTTCTACGGCATGGTCAGAATGAATCGCTTCATCCTCCGTCACGTTCTGTGACATGCCGCAGATCTCCCGCGGTAAGTTCGACCGCCTTCGACGCGCAACCGCCGGATTTACCACCAGTGAGCTTGATGGATATGGGCTTTGCAGTCATCTGCCCGCTCGCCCGCCACCGTAGGCCTCGTATCCGGTTCTTGTTCATCGGCTCGCGTCTTTGTTCCGCGCTTCTTTCAGGCCTCGCCTCGCGGCGAGTGTGATTGCAGTTGGGATAGAGCTCGGGCGCGCCGGCTGTCAGGTGGAGGGTTACCAGTCTCGCCCTTTCGGTATGCGAGGTGGGTTCACAGTTCCACCGTGGTCACGTTTCCCGAGGCCCCCCTATAATCCCGGACAGCCGGGTTTCCCAGGTCCGGTTCGGAACCTTGGCCTTTCTTCCATGGGCCTTCCCAGCTTGGTGAGGCTTAAGCGCTGGTTCACATGCACCTCAACTTCCGTGGTTTGCCCATAGCGTCGTTCCACCTCATGCGTCGGCGTAGCGCCAGCTCTGTGTCCGGCCACCGCGCTGCCGATGAAACCACCAAGTGTCCAGAGTCCCTTTGCCCAATGTCGATCTCTCTTCATTGGGGAGACGTGTATCGTCCCCTCCGAGGACATTGCTCCTCGGTCGTCGCTCTTACGGACTCATGCGCCAATCCCAAGTGACTCTCCTCTGCTTCGGCCTTGACCTCGTTCGAGCAGTCTTTGCAGGTTGCTACCAGCCCCTGCTGCCACTGGGACCTTCCCGACGTTATCTCTGCGAGTCCTTCCGAAGATGCCTGGGCCCTTACCACGACGGTTTGCAGGTTGCACTTGCCTGTTACTTCCCCTGCAACATTGGCCTTCCCCCGCAAGGGTTCCAGGTCGGCTTACCGTGAGTACCCGCTAAAGCGACTTCTCAGCGGAGCGAATTTTCGCGGTTGCAGCCATTTCGTTATGTTCAGGCCTCTTCGTTTGCTAGCCACCTTGGTCGCTCTCCACCTCTACTGTTTCCAGCAGGGCGGTCTGTGACGTTTAACTCCGAGCAGAACATGCGTTGTTACCTTCGCATGCATCGGAGATACTAGCCGTCCAAACCAGGCAATTGACGGCGCGAGGACTTTCACCTCGCTAGACTCGCAGCCTTGTCGGCCGCTCCCCCTTGCGCTTCGCTATGACTTCACCTCCATCAGGTTGTCAAAGGGACTTTCACCCTCAAGCTGTCGAACATGCTCGGCACACAAAAAAAGGCAGCGTCCTAAGACGCTGCCCTTTGACTTTCGCAGACTGTCAAGTGGTTTACTTCATCGACATGCAGACTTCCGCTTCGTGTATCGCCTGATTGAGATGCTCGAGCGATTTCGCGCGATGGCCGTCGAAATCGTGCTCCGCGCTTTCGAGTTGATGCTTGGCGGCGCGCATCTGTTCCAGAGCTTCATCAATATGCGGATGCCGCTCCGGCGTTGCGACCGGAGCCGGGGCTGCTGCGACCGCGGCTACCACAGGCACCGGCGCTGCTGGCGCTTTCGGCCCGGCTGCCGCCGCGGAAAATGCGAGGGTAAATAGAAGTGTCGCCGTAATGAGCAGAGTCATGAACCCCAACTTCTTCATAGCTTCCTCCTCGTCCGAATTGCGGCTCGGACGCAGCCGATGATTTCCTGCGATGCCACGGATTTGCTCGCCCCAGCTTGATGAGACCCCGACCGCGACTTGGCCCAGTATAGCCGCATCGGCGAGCCACAGCCTGCGCAAATGGTTACTCGGAAGATGCCCCGTTTTTTGCGCGACGGTTACGCCACCAAAGGAAGGCGGCGATCAGCAACAGCGCCACCGCGGCGGCGAGATCCAAGCGCTTGATCTCACGTTCCAGCCGATCCCAGTGACGCCCGAAGAAATATCCCACGCTGGAGATGACGCTTACCCACAGAGCCGCTCCCAAGAAATTGAAGAGAATGAATCTTTTCCATGGCATGCGGAGAACACCCGCCAGGGGGCCGGCAATGATGCGCATCCCGAACACAAATCGCGCAAAGAATATGGTCAGTGATCCGTAGCGGGCGAACAGTCGCTCTCCCCGCTCAACCACCGGCTTCTCGACGCCAAAGAACGATTGATACCGCTCCAGCAGCCGGCGTCCCCCGTAATATCCCAGCGCGAATCCCAGGTTGTCGCCCAGGGTCGCGCAAATCGTTGCGACCACGATGATGCCCGACAGTTGCAGATCGTGTTCCGAAAAAGCCAGAAAGCTGGCCAGCAGCAGAATCGTTTCTCCGGGAACGGGGATTCCGGCATTCTCCAGAAGCAACGCTCCGCCCACCGCCCAATAGCCATACTGAACGATGACTCCGCGCAAGAAGTCGAGAATGGAATGGCTCATCTGTTTTCGGAAAAACCACGTGTCAGCGAGCAGTGTTCGCTCCCTGATCCCTAGTCCCTGGCCCCTGAGCCCTTGGCCAGAAAATCAATCAACGCCCGATTAAACTCCTCTGCACACTCTTCATACGGCAAATGTCCCACTCCGTGAAAAACGACCTTCTCCGCTCCAGGAAAATGTCGCGCCAGCGGCTCCATCGACGAACAGTAAACCGCCGGATCATCGGTTCCCCACATCAGCATCGTCGGAATCGACGCCAGCGTCGGCAGCAACGCTTCTAACTCCCGCAAATCTGCGCTCCAGGTTCCGACAATGCTAAGCGCATGCTCAAACAATCCCGGCATTACTATTGGAGCCTTGTACCCTTCCAGACTATCCGACGGAATCTTCTTGGGGTCCGCGAACATGCGTCCGTGCCAGTAAGGATAAAGCGAGGGAACCCGTTCGAGCACCGCCCGCACCATCGCTGAGCCGACGAAGGTTCCCGCAAACGGCGCCAGCCAGCGCCCGTGCGCCGAATAAGGATTCACCGGTGCAACCAGGATCAGCCTTCGAATGTGCGGCTTGCCTCTTTTCACGCACTCGGCCGCGGCCGACATTGCTACCGCACCACCGCGCGAGGTTCCCAGCAGATCGAACGAATCGAGTTTTAAGCCTTCCGCGAATTTCAGCAGCCGCAGGGCGGTAGCCCGCATCGAATGATCGATCTTCGGACGCTCCGAAAATCCAGCTCCCAGCATGTCCGGCGCATAACAGGTTCGCAAAGGCGCCAGTGCAGGCAGAACGCAGCGCCACGAAAACGAATACCCCAGCAACCCATGCAGCAAGACGATTGGCGGCCCGGAGCCCGCGCGCAGATAGCGCATCCGGGCGCCATCCACGTCCATCCAGCACTCCTGCACGCCCTTTCCTAACGGCGGCGCGCCCGGAGTGGGAACATCACGACCCTGACTCACAGCCGCACTCTGCTCAAATTCTTCCTGCGTTAAGGACAACTCTTTCCCCTTCGATGCCTTCTATGTAAGTGAAACAACGCCTCTGTCGCTTCACTTTGGGGAGCTTCGGCTCCCCAGTTTTTTTCGATTTGCCCGCCGAAGGAAAGTCAAAATTCCCACCCTGTCTCGCAAAATACGCGAGACAAGGATGGGGCACCCTCGAAGATCGAAGCGAAGCGGCCACCGAGATTAGAGGGAATGCCCAGTTTATGCCGCCGCACTGCGTTTCCTGCCCAGCAACTTCTTCAGCACGCGAATTCCTTTGTCCACATGCTTCTCTTCCATCAAAAACGGCGGCAGGAATCGCACCACGGTATCGTGGGTGCTGTTGAACAACACTCCCTCCGCCAATCCCTCATCCACAACCGGACGCGCTGGGATCTCCAACTGAATCCCTTGAATGAACCCCCGTCCCCGCACGCCAATCGCGGCGTTCCGCTTCGACACCAACTCTTTCAGCTTGTCTTGCAAGTACGCGCCGACTTTGTTTACGTTCTCCAGCAGCTTCTCTTCCTCCACAATCGACAGAAACTCCAGCGCTATCCTGCATGCCAGCGGGCCACCGCCAAATGTAGTCCCATGCTGCCCGGGCGAAATCGCCGTCGCAAATTCTTCCTTCGCGATAAACGCTCCCAACGGCAGCCCTGCCGCGATGGGCTTCGCAATCGCGACGATATCCGGCGTCACTCCAAAGCTCTGGAACGCAAAGATCGTCCCCGTCCTTCCAAGCCCGCACTGAATCTCGTCGAAGATCAGAGCCGCGCGATGTTGATCCGCCAGCGTGCGACACTCGCGCAGAAACTCCACCGAACATTCGTAGATTCCGCCCTCTCCGAAGATCGGCTCAAGCACGATCGCGCACGTGTTATCGCTGACTGCCGCCCGCAGTCCTTCCACATCGTTCTGCTTCACGAACGTCACTTCTTCGAGCAGCGGCTCGAAGCCTTTGCGATGCTTGTCCTGCCCTGTCAGCGACAGCGCCCCAAACGTTCGCCCGTGATACGAACCTTCCAGCGCCACCAGCCGGCACTTCGCATCCCCCCCGGCCCGATGTCCCGCGAGCCGCGCCAGCTTGATCGATCCCTCAATGGCCTCGGTCCCGCTGTTGGAGAAAAACGCGCGGGACAAACCAGAGGTGCCGCCGGTGAGCTTGCACAACTTCTCCGCCAGCGGCCCCTGATATTCGTGGTAGTAAAGGTTCGACACGTGGATCAGCTTCGCCGCCTGATCACGAATCGCCTTTACGATCCGCGGATGCCCGTGCCCCAGCGCATTCACGCCGATCCCGGAAACAAAGTCGAGGTACTTCTTGTCCTCGATGTCCCAAAGAAACACGCCTTTCCCGCGCGCCAGCACCACGGGATACCGGTTATAGGTCTGCAGCAGATACTGCCGCTCAAGTTCAGCGATCTGTTCGAAGGTATTCATAAGAAGTTTTGATTTTACCGGATGCCGCCGCAGACCGGAGGGCTGGATTAGGAAGGAGGTTCAATCCGTGATACGGCGATGCAAGAACCGAGAACCCGCTTACCCGAACTCGTCTCACCACCGGTCTTGGAAGAGCGCGGCTTTAGCGGCGCCGTCAATAGAGTGGCGCCTCACCCTCCGGGCGCGTCTTCCACCGGCGGTGCACCCACAACCACTGATCCGGATACTGCCTCACATACTCCTCGATCACGTTGTTGAACCTCTGCGTATTCGCAACGATGTCCGCTTCCAGATCGCCAGTGCGCACCAGTTCAATCGCCGGATCAAACCGCAACCGGTACTTCCCAACGGCCTCGTCCCAAATCGTAAAGCCCGGGACGACCGCCGCATCCGTTCGCAGCGCCATGCGCGCCAACCCGCTCGCCGTGCACGCCGGAATGCCAAAGAAGTCCACGAACACTCCCTGCGGCGGAGTCATATTCGTG
Source organism: uncultured Acidobacteriota bacterium (assembly GCA_963836945.1). GTDB lineage: Bacteria > Acidobacteriota > Terriglobia > Terriglobales > Acidobacteriaceae > Sulfotelmatobacter. The sequence goes on along the minus strand of CAWILL010000003.1, from coordinate 189,694 downwards.
TCCATCAATATTCCAACGGTCTCACCCGCCCTCATCGCCGCCAGCAGCCCGCGCACGAAGTCATCTTTCGGCACCACCTTGTTGCCGTGCATCGTGCGGTAACTCTGCAACAGCCGATCAAGATACGGATTGTCCATCGGACGCATCACCACGTGCAGCCAGTGGCCATGCAGCGAGTGTGCAAACGCGGAGAGTTCCCAGCCTCCGAAGTGCGCGGTAAGAAACAGCACGCCCTTGCCGCGGGCGTAGGCGCGCTCGTAGTTTTCCAGCCCGTCATACACCACGACGTCATCTACATTTTGCGCAGTGTATCGGGGAAACTGGCACAACTCTGCGAGCTGCCGTCCGAGTGAGGTGAAAACTCCACGCAAGATCCGGCGCCGTTCACTCAGGCTCTTCTCGGAGAAGACCATCTCCAGGTTGCGCATTCCCACCTGTCGCAGCCGGAAATGCAGCAGATAGACAAGCTGCGCGATCCCAATAGCGAATGCGCGCGCCAGCGGTCGCGGCAGTACGCCCATGATTTTCAGAAACGGCCAGGCTGCCGCGTATTCCAGTTTCCGCCGCATCAGGGAAGGCTCACTGTATCACGCTGCACCTCCACCATTCAGCATCATGGGCTATGCAACTTTGGTATTCCCCGTTTACGACATCGCAGCTTTCGGCCGAGGTACGGTGATGACATCACGTACCTAAGTTGCATGGGACCGAAGGATTTGAGAATCGGTCTCCTGAATGTTCTGGAAGGAATGGTTTTGGAAGTCCGCCTTATCCTAGCAATTCCGAATCATGCCGCTGAAACAAAGCTGAGAGGGACGCGGGAGACCGATCCGTCAGCGCATGAATCTCCTGGATCAACGCATACACGTTCGAGGTCATGACCAGCAGATAGCGCACCAATCCCGGCCCAGGATTCCAGTACGTATGCGGAGTCCCGCGCGGCACAAATACCGCTGACCCCGCCTTCGCCTCCACGACGTCCTCCCCACGACGGACGCACAGCGTCCCTTCGAGCACGTACCAAGCCTCATCGTCATTGCGATGAAGATGCAGGGGCGCAATCCATCGCAGCGGACCCGGCGGTCCGCCCGCGTCTTTCCACTCCGCGATCACAAAATCGGAGCCAAGCTGACCAAGCACCGATCCAGCCAGGCCGGGAGCAACAATCGGAGAATTCATGATGGGCCTGTAGAGGTCATCCGCATTCAGCCCGTCCAGACTTAGACGCAACTTCTTGTTGGCTGAATGCCAAGTGCTGATTGCTGAATGCGGTTTTACTTCGCTGCCACCTGCGCCCACTTCGCCAGCGTGCTTAAGAACCCATTCGCCGGCGCTGGTGGCTCGACTTCACCTGTCAACGCCGCTTTGAACGTCACCATGTGCCCGTAGAATTCGCGGGTGCTGTCCTTGTCCTGCTTCATCACGGCGCCATTCAACGTCGCTCCAGCAAACACGCCGCGAGCTCGCGAGTAAGTCAACACCTGCGCACGCATCGTCCAGTCGGTGTTGCCTTCCGCGTGCCGGCCCACGGGTCCCGCGGCCACAGAAGCGTCGGCTCCCAAAGCGAACTGGCTCGACAGCAAACGCTGCATCCCGTCGTTGTTCATGATCAGCATCACGAGGTCAACGGCCTGGCCGCCGATCTGGAATCCGAAACTGCCGCCCTCGACCAGAAAAAATGCGGGCGCGCTCCAACCCTTCGGCGTGCGGCAGCTCGCCACTCCACGCCCGTACTTTGCACCCACGATAAAGCCGCCCTTCAGCATCGATGGAACTACCGCAACGCACTCGGCGTGTCCGAGAATCTCCTCCGGAACACCGGAATCCGGCGCCGACTGAATTTCATTGAGAACATCTGCTGCCGCCTGCACGCGGTCTGTTGCCTTGGATTCTTTCGGTTCATCCGCAGCAAACGTCAAGGAAGAAAGGGACATCACAACTGCCAACATCCATAATCTTTTCATATGCCTCACCACACGAATGACTGGGATCCTATTCCTTCGATTCTAAATGATGATGCCGAAGTTGCACGGCGGATCAGCAGTGAGGACTCTTGGGAATTACGTCTGAGGTGGGCAAAAAAAATGCGGGGCTGAAAGCAGTGACCCTAATCGCCACTCTCAACCCCGTCTCCCAGGTTCTGTGGTAGGTGAAGCGAGTATGCGGCAGGTGGCCGAAGGCGGCAAGATTACGAAGGTAAGTGCCCTACAGATTACGGAAGCTTCAGGCTAAAACGAGCCATGAGCAATGACCAAGGAGCGAGCTGGTTTGAACGCTCACGGCTCATTGCTCATCGCTCACTGCTCTCTGTTTATTTCGCTGTAACCAGAGAATGCGTAATCGCGTGCACCGACAGCGCGATGCGATTCTGCACGCCCACCTTGCGCATCAACTTGGCGACGTGAGCTTTCACCGTGCGCTCTTCAATCCCGAGTTGTCCGCCAATCTCTTTGTTCGAGCGGCCCGCCACCAGCATCTCGAGAACTTCCTTCTCGCGATCGGTGAACGTGACTCGTCCCGCCGGGAAGATTCGCCCCGGCGCCGATGACACGCGCTCGATGAACATCGAAAGCACACGGCGTGGAGCCCAGACCGACCCTTGATGCACAATGCGGATCGCCTGCGCGAACTCCGATGGCGGAGCAGCCTCGTCGACATAACCCTTCGCTCCGGAAGCAATCGCCTTGAGAATGGTTTCCTCGTCGATGCCCGATCCGGTGACGATGATCTTCAGGTCCGGTCGAGTAGCTTTCAGGCTGGCCATCACGTCGAACAGGTTTTGCCCGGAACGGTTCCCGAGCAGGATGAGGTCGATGCCTTGCAGCAGGCTGATCTCGGGCAAGCCCGCGGAGACGAGTTCGAACTCCGGCTCTGAGTCGAACAATGCGCGGAACCCGACAAAGCGTAATGGATCGCTTTCCACCACCGCGATTCGGATGACTGGTTTCTTGGCGACTGCTGCTTTCATAGTTTTCCCTGTGGGCCTAAATTCTTATACCCAGCATAGTAATAATTCGTCACAATGCAAAGAGAAGGTGACCGAAGGGAAATTACGGGAGTAACATGAATTGCGAGCTCAATTTCCGCCTTGGAGGCTCGGAGACACCGAAGAAGCCACGTTCCCATGATTCCTCTCGGCGTCTCTGTGCAGCCGTGGTGAAATTATTGGAAACCATCCAACGGAGCCAGAATGAACCGTCCTGCACTGATTCTCTCTGCTTTCGTACTCACATTTGCCGCTTCAGCCTTCGCGCAACAATCCGAACCCGCCCCACCTTTGACCGCGCCCGAATCTGCTTATACCCCGAAATACAAGGGTGATCCCGCGAAGTCTGAGTCGGAATTCGTGGCAATCGCGTACATGCGCGGTGTTATCCGCGCACAGAAGGCGTTCAACAAGCAGTACGGACATTACGCCACCGCCCTCACTGAACTCGTCCATTCCGGAAGCTTTACCAAGCGCATGGTCGACCCCAACCGCGGCGACTACACGGTAGGCTTCAAGGGAAAGAAGGACAGCTACATTCTCACGATGATGCCGAAGGCTCTCGACGCAACACATCGCTCCTTCTACGCAGAAGACGATGGCAAGATTCACGCGGATGACTCCAAGCCCGCGGATGGGGACTCACCAGTCATAAGGTAAAACACATCTTCGAGTTGCCTGAGTTCTCCGCGCTCTGCGCGGCTTTTCTCAGCGCCCTTGGGGTTTAAAAGCTCTTACCGCGGAGAACGCTGAGGAACCCGCAGAGAACGCAGAGTCAGGCGTACACGCGAGTAACGCTCGTCGAGCAATGGGCCATGAGCAATAAGCGCCCGGTCATCACGTTCAAGTCTTCGCTCCGGTTCCACTTCTTACCGGTGAACCCCGCCTCCACCGTGGAACCCTGCCATGCCGCCGCCGTGCATGCCGCCGTTCATGCCGCCGCCCATGGCGTAGCCACCGTGATAGGCGGTCACTGCATGATTGCGAAATCCATGTCCGATGGCAACCGGACGGTTCCCATCAAAGTGGTGAACGCCGCTGCCAATCACCAAGGGCGCTCTCCACGCGACCAGCGGTGAGTAGAATCCCCATCCAAACGGGCTATAGAAGAATCCATCGCCTGGCAGGAAGGTGAAGCCGCTGAACCAAGGGTCCCAGTACCAACCCGGACCCCACCATCCCGGTCCATACCATCCGTTGGCGTAATACATCTGGGCCGCATTGACGTTGGCCTCCGACAGGTATTCCGAACGTAAGCTGCTCCAGCGGTAGAGATCGTCGCTGTTTGTCACCTGATCTTTGTTGAAGCTTCTCGCCTTAAGCTTCGTGCTGTTGAGCGCGAACTCATGATTCTTCTTCACCGTGATGTCGTGGTCGTCGGCCCGAACCCCGGCCTTACCGTCAAACACACGTACCTCGCCGTTGGTCGCATCGAAGTCGTACAAACCAGGTTTCATCAGCCGCGTATCGGCTCCGGGCTGGCTGATGCGAAGGTAGTTCTCGTGGTAAAGCTCATCCACTTCCACCATGGCCTCGCCGCTCCGAATCGCCATTTCCGTATTCGTCAGCGAGTTCGAAATCATCTTTACCGAGCTATTGCTACCCAACCGCAAGTACACTCCCGGCACGAGCAAGATTTCAGCCTTGCCATTGCCCGTCTCCAGAATCTGCCCGTTCTGCAGCTCGGTGTTTCCCACCGCGTGCGAATCAAGCGTCTGGTCTCCGATCGACGCCTGGCCTTCCACATAATTCAGAGTGCCGGGCATTGCGCTGTGTCGGTTATCACTGGTCGAACCCCACATCGGCATCGCAACAAGCACTGCCAGAAAGAAGCTTCCGATTACCGTGCCACATTTCCCCAACCTCATACGCCACCTCCTTCCCTCCCAACTAGTTTGATGAGCGTTTCCGAGGTGGAGATGCAAGGATAACCTATTGATACTAAATGGTTTAATGTACCTAGGTGGGGATCAGCATGAGCCAATAAGCAAACTGGATTTGGTTATCGCTTACTGCTCATTGGCCCTACTCACTTTCGGCAGATTCAGTGATGGCTTCCAGTTGCAAGCTCTCTCGATCTCCCTCGGAGACCCGCAGTGCGCTGCCCTGCCGTTCGTACAGTTTGAGGAAATCGGGATTGTAATAGGCTTCGCCGTCCACGGCCTCCCATGCCAGAAGCGTGTAGTCTCCCGGACGAAGCCCGCGAAGGCTGAATCTACCAGTCTGATCGGCGACGGTCTTACAGTAATGATCGACGCGTGAGCGCATCCGCGATTCCGGGACCGCGACGACCACAGCATTCGCAACCGGCTCGCCTTTGCGATCGACCGCGACACCCTCGACCACTCCCCCGTTCGCGCTGATCACCAAGTCCAGTGTGACCGTACCGCCATCGACTGTGATTCCGGACTCATTGACGTCGCGCCCGGCTGCCATCACGGATTTAACGAACCAGCCTTCGTTGGCCGTTGTGTCGCCCATGACCTGCACGTAATAGGAGCCTGCTGGAACGTCCGTCCATTGGAAGCTTCCGTCGGGAGCAACGTGGGCCAGATTAGAGAAGCTCTCGCGGCCCGCAAGGATGCCTTCGTCCTGTTCGCTGTCGACCGATTGCAGGGCGAGAAAAACTCGGTCGGGATCAAAGCGGCCTGCCCCATTCCGCGCCTCCACCCGCATGCGTCCCTGCATGGTGGTTCCCGGCTGCGGCGACAGGCGCAGCCCCTCGACATTCGTCGATCCGACCTGCAGCGATTGGCGGGCGGTCATCGGCACCGGAGATCCTTCGATCGACACGAGGATCGTGTAACTGCCGGGCGAGACGTCGTGAATGACGAAGCTGCCGTCCTTGTGCATCTCGGCTCCGTTCAGCACCAGGCTGAAATCACGCGACTGCAGCATGATGGTTGCGGATGCCCGCGGCGGCACATTCACCACCGATCCACAGATGCTTAGACTTGGAGTCGGAGTCAGCGTGAAATTCGCGGGGAACTCATCGCCAGGATGCAACGGAATCGGCGTGGCCTGGCTGCGATCTGCCGTGCCGGGATAATACGTCGTTTGATAGGTCGTCGACGCCGACGGATCCGCCTTGGCGTTTCGCGCATCGGCCGTTCCTGTGTTTGCGATCAGACTTTTGAAATCGGGCGGGGGGCTGACAGAAATGTAGACGTTCCCCGCGGGCAAATTCGCAATGCGGTATTCGCCAAGATCGTTGGTGCGCTCGGCTCCAGCCTGCTCCCAATGCCTGTGTCCTGCGATGAAAGTCTGATGCAGCGCAGTGACTTCGGCGTTGGGCAGCGGATCGCCGTCTTCGTCGGTTACGCGGCCGCGGATGACAGCGGCAGCTTGCAGGCGGAGATGCAAATCCTTCAGTTCCTGGCCAGCAGCAAGAGTGAGAATCCTGCCATCGGTGCGGCCGCGTTGTTTGTCAGTATCGAGAAACCCGCTGCGCTCAGCGAACATGTGATAGCGGCCGGGCGTGATGCTCTCAATGCGGAATGCGCCGTCGGGACCGGTGAGCGTGGTGTAGTTCCCGCCTTGCGCTTGATTGTCAGCGATCAGCTCGATCAGGGCCTTCTTCACGGGCTGGCTGTCGGGATCGCGGGTGACCATGCCTTCGATGGTCGCGCGCGATTTACTGGCATCTTGCGCGAGCATGGTCGTACTCACGAACAAGCTCAACAGGAGTGCGGGTGCCAGTTTCATGAGGTCAATCGGGGAGGCTGGAAGAGATTCGTCCTTCTCATTTTATCGTGCGTTGCTGGGGAACCCAAGCGTTAAAAGACGCGCGGGATACCGTTTTTCGGTTCGCCGTAATTCGGTCGCCGCCGAAAAGCATTCACCACGAAGGGCACGAAAGTTCACGAAGGAAAACTTTGGGCTCTCTGGCTCAGTTACGGGGCAAAATCTTGAAGAGTCAGGGCTTCCAGAGCTTCTGAGATTTGAAAACGAACTCACCACAGAGAACACAGAGGGCAATCGAGGATCGCCTTCGCCGGGCGGTGATTGCTGATCATGAGGCGGGTGTGTAGGAAGGAAAAATCTCCGCAAAGGTCATATGAATAATATTGGGCTCATCCGCGTGCGGAAATTCCGTCGGCAGCGCCCGATTGCTTCCTCTCGCAAGAACTTGCGACTGGGCAAAGTCAAAATCCCCGCCCTGTCTCGCAAAAAGCGCGAGACAAGGACGGGGCACCCTCGCTCTTTTTGAGAAGGTTCTTCAGATCTTTATTTGTCACCACCAGACGCCGTGCCTGCCGGAAACGGAGAATCCTGGATCCCCCGGAGCTAAGAAGGTTGGCCGACAATACGCGAATCAGGAGTTGAAGTTTGAACTTTCAAAGACCTTCACTGCATTTAGCGCCGCGAGTCCGGGGGCACCAGGTTGTTCGCGCGATAGTAGACCACGAGCTGGCCGTAGTGTTCGCCGCTGTGCTCGATGGCGAACGTCCAGATGTTGGAGTTGTGGGCCATCCGGTTGCCGAAAAATTTCGTTGTATGGTCCAGACCCGCGTCGCCCTGCTGTTGAATCACTTGTGCTCCGTCGGCGACGGCCTCCTGCACAAACTTCACGACGTCGGCCTTGCTCTTGAAAGCGTCACGCGTGGGATTGTCGCCCTCGCCGAAGTCAGGGCCCATGTTTGATCCGGAAATCCTCCGTATCAGGACGAAATCCAGTGCGGCGGCGTGTAGAAGATTCAGCGCAAAAGTGCGCTCGTCCTTCTGGAGTTTGAAGTCGTATTTGTCTTCCGGAAAATCCTTTGCCATCGCGACGAGTTTATTCCCAATGTCGTTCCACCGGTCCAACATCTCATCGGATCGAGAGCGGGCCGGGCTCGGAGCTTGATTCTGCGTTCGGGCCTGACCGTGAAGACTCATTCCAACTGCAGCCAGAAGAGTGACTGCAACCAGTGCCAGCGAAGAACGTTTCATGGTGGAGTACTCCTTGTGTTAATCCGTTTTCCGGAAATTCCGTGGGGGTTAGACGTGGCGCTAGTCCCAACGTCTGAGCAAATTTCGGATCAAAGCAACATACTTGGATGTGACGGGAAAGACTCGCCCACATTTGGATGGCATGCGAGCCCCGGCAAACCGGAAGTCAACGGCTGTCAAAAGGTGGTTCTCGGCAATGACTTAGGATTCAAACCTACCCCGCGGCGCGATGATCTTGCGTTATTGCGAACTCCAGGTCATCTGGACGCGTACGGGAATCTCGTTTTTTACTGGGAGGGTCAGGAGCGAAGGCGGATCAATCTTGAAATCGGTCAGGGTGGCGGGAATGGTTCCCGTGATTCGTGTTTCATCTCCCTGCCTCACGACCTCGAAAGCGACATGCTGGTAATTAGCCTTCTGGCCTGCGAACTGAACTTCCAAATCGGCCTGGATGGTTGCCGACGCGGAGGCCGACTCTGGCAATCGCGTGCGGACGGTGACCATAGGGAATTCCGCTCCGCGCGTGACCTGGATCATGTGCAGGTCGCGGTTGCTGTCGCCGGAATCGAAGGTCTTGACGGGGACTGCAATGAGGAAGTCGCATTGCCCGTCGTGGCAAACGCCTTTGCCGCGGGCGGCGTGGCTCACGCCGTCGGTTTGGTGTAGAGGATGAGAGACGTGGTAGGACAGGGTGCTCTCCTTGAGGATCCATTGGTGGTCCGCGGCGAAAAGGTAGGGGAGGGCCAGCAGCAGAAACAGCGGTAGGAATTTCTTCTTCATGGATTCTCTAACCTCGACTTCAATCGAGCTGGCCTTGGCGGCTATAAAGCCGCAATTCCTTTTGCAAAGCTTAACGCCACAACTGAAGTCGTGCCCTTGCCGTTAGGTTGCCTGTCTCTGGGAGTCATTCCGCAATCCGCCTAGAACTTCAGCGATACCGACAATAGTGCAGCCCCAAAGGCTCCAGCAGTGACGATCGCGACCGGGCCGTGCGCAGCGGCGATGCCATGGACTTTTTCTCCGTTGCTTTTCTGGCTGTACGCCATGGCGCCCAAAATCGGGGTCAGAATCATGCCCGGACCGTGAATCCAGGCTAGGATTTTGTGCACACGGATGGGACCGCGCGTCTCGGTGCCCGGTATTCTTGGAGCGCGGATGGCGTAGTAGGCAGTGATGCCATACAGGTCGCCGGTAACCGCACCCAGAGCGAGATGCACATCGCGGGTGGTCGTGCTGGTGCTCTTGCCGCCGGCGTTCACCGAGGTGATCAGCGTGGCCAGTAGAGGAACGGTCGTGATCAATCCGAAGCGCTGGTGCATCTTCAGCATGTGGGTGCGCTTATCGAGCAACGCCTGTTGGGCGGCGTTGCTTTGCGTCTCGGTCTTGGAAAAGCCCAAGTCTTCAAGCGAGGGCTCGGTCTTGTTGGGAGACGGGGCGTTCGGCAGGGTCTCGGACGGCGTCTGTTGCGCCGGACCAGCGGTTAGAGTTAGAAGAAGTGTTTGCTGGCTTCCGGCGGTTAGAGTAACTTTCGCGATAGCCGCGCCGACTCCGTCCGCTGTGGCCGAGATTTCGTACTCTCCCGCGGCGAGGTTGGGAACCGTGTAGAGCCCAGCAAGATCGGTCTGCGTCTCGGCCGACTCACCGGTAGACGAATTCCTAACCGTGACTTTGGTGTTAGCGACAACCTGGCCAGACGCGTTCGTGATCGTGCCGGAGAGCGTGGCCTGCGCATCTTGCGCGTGGAGTAAATTCGCAGTGAGTACAAAAATCAGTACAACTCCAAAAAAGAAGAGCTTCGTCGTTTTCGGATCCATGGGAGGGGTTCCCTCTGCCAACATCGAGACCGCAAGCGATTGTTATGTGCAAAAGATGCAGCCGTCAAGATAAGGGATGTCTCGACAGTTACGCTGTCGCTGGAGCGGCCATGATATTTCAGAAGCGCAACGCGGCATCTTGCCGCTGTTCAAGAATCCCTGATTGCATCAACTGACAACGGGCGTTGATGAACTGATTGCAAACCGAAACGCTATTCCCGGTACGCCTCTTTCATGAAGTGGCGGGCCTGATCGGCCTGTCCACTATCTGCGCGGCCGGTCAGGACGGCTGCGTAAGCTTTCATCGCCAGGTCACGTTTCTGGAGGAGGTCGTACATTTCTCCGGCCGCAAGATTGGCTTTCTGACGAATATCGGGATCGGGGTTGGGGGCTTCGTTGACCAGTTCGTAGGCGGCTGCGGCCCCGTCAAAGTCTTTCTTACTGCGGAGTAATTCACCTAAGCCCCAGGCAGCCAGTTCGTAGTGAAGCTTGCCGTATTTCCCTTCCCGGCCGTCTTGCCAGACCTTGCGGTATTCCGCTTCGGACTCATTGAGCCGCCCCGCGGAGCGCTCGAGGTTGGCGACTTCGGTCGGGAACAGATGGTTGCCAGGATATTTCGCGGTCAACTCCTGCATGTATCCGATTGCCTCGTCGTAGTGGTGCTCTCGGCGAAGGAACAGGGAGATGATCACTTTGGCGTCGGTGGAGTTCTCGCCATTGCCCTTGGCTACTTCGCGCAGGTAGCTTAGGCCCTTATCTCTCGATCCGTTCAGCCCGGCCAGGGCCGCAGCGACCTTCAGGCTCCAAGGCAGGTTGCCCGCAACGTAGTTGTGGGTGCCGACCACCATCTTGGCATCAGAAAAGGAGGGATCGAGTTCGAGCACGCGCTCGTGATCGTGGCGCGCGCCCACAGCATTGCGCAACGCCGAAAACCAGGCGCGTTCGACGAGTCCGGTGTAAACGGCAAACTCGGCACGTGTAACGCCGCGGCAGTAAAGCGCATTGACGTCTGCTGGATTGGCCTTGAGGCGCTTGTCCTCCAGGCTCAAGGCGCGATGCGTCAGCTCTTTGATGCGATCCTTGATCTTGCCATCCGTGGGACGGGGGGCGTGTCCGATAAAACTATCGTTCGTGTAATCCCCGGTGTTCATCGCACCCGTCTCGTAAAGATCGCGCATGAGAACCACTGTCAGGAGATGATTCACCGAGAACGCGTCGTCGGGATGCTTGACAACAATCTTCTCAAGCTCCTGAGTCGCCCGGACATAGTCCATGTTGTAGAAGTGATCGAATGCCACCTCTGTTTCGGGATCGTGCGGCGCGCCGTGAGTGGACTCGGGGTCAGGTGTCGTTTGCGCCTTGGCAAACGGGCCGTTAGTCATGAGAAAAACGAGGAGCGTAATGTGGCGAGCATACAGCGGGAGATTCATGCGCAGACTCTACTTGAGGATCCACAAACCCAGTTTGCCTAGTCTAAACGAAGCGTGTGCGTTCGGGCCCATGTGAGCCGCAGCCGGACCCGCAATTCTGCCGGAATCAAGACCGTCATCTCCGTGCCGTGTCCGCTACTCCCAACCCGGCGAAAAGCGCTCTTATACTCTCATCAGCCACAGAACTGAAGGTAGCGGAAGCACTCGTTCAATCGCTTGCGACCCGGTTCGCCGAATGGAGCTCGGGGGACCGTGCGGGCGCGGCCAAGGCCGAGGCGAAGGACTTGGGGCCTCGGGATTTCGAGAACTTCCGCTATCGTTCAGTATTTTTTTTTGTGCATTCTTGAGTCCCAAGGCTTTCGTAACTGACGCAAGTTTACGCAGTTAGCCACGTAAGAATTGCTTGCAGCGCGATCGGTGCGAAAAGCCCTCGATTCATAAACTATTATTTTTCAGCATGTTGCATCCGCAACGTTTTGGTGCTTGGAGTGCGATCTAAGGTTTTTTCGGGTAGGTCCCGATTTATGGCAGAGGTAGCACAAGGAACGCAAGAAGAGTTCTGGCGCCCGCCAACTCTAAATGAGGAAATCGCAGTTCGCGATCCCCATCCGGCGATGGCCGAAGCGTGTCCCCGGTGTGGGACCGAGTTCCTGCTGGGCTCGAACTTCTGTCACTCCTGTGGCGGTCGACGCCCGGCAGCGATTAGCTCCTCCGCCCGGGCCGATGCGGCAGCTCTAGCCGGGTTATGGGAGCGCGCCATTCACCGGATTCAAGCCGGCATTGCGGGATTTCCTTGGAGCAAGATTTCGTTCCCTTCCTGGATGCGTCATTTGCACTTTCACGAGATCAAGAGTGGTTTAGGCCTCTCGACCGCCTCGCTGATCGCCTTCGTGATCGGTCTGTCTTGCGTGGCGGGAGCCCTGCTGGCCGGCCTATACAGCGTCAAGACTTGGAACGATTTTCAGGCAATTCAGTATTACCGGGCGGAATGGCTGTTGGCGGCCACCGCTTCCTTCGTGGCCGGAATCCTTTTGAAGAAGCCCTCCCAGGATTAAGTAGACTCGCCCCCGCTGCCGGCAGCACGCCGCTGCTGGCTCATCCGATAAAGATGGTGCACCGGCCCGATTCCCTTGCCTAACGGCTGGCCATTGGAAATTGCGGCGGTCACATAGGTCTTCGCCAGGAGAGTAGCCTCAGCCAGCCCTCGATCCAAGGCCAGGTGGCATGTCATCGCAGTGGCAAAAGCGCAGCCGGTTCCGTGAGTGGACTTGGAGCGCTGGCGCTCGGCCTTGAAAACTTCCTGTTCGATTCCACGCTTGGTGGTGAAGCTGAGCAGATCCGTCGCCTTTTCGAGATGCCCCCCAGTCACAACCACGGCGGACGCCCCCATCTCGTGCAACTTCGCGGCGGCGGCTTTCATTTCGTCCAATTCCTCTACTCTCTTCATTCCCGTAATCACTGCCGCTTCGTCGACATTCGGAGTTGCCACAGCCGCCAACGGAATCAGGCGCTCGATCAAAATCCGGGTTCCGGCTGCATCGAGCAGGTCGGCTCCGGACGACGATTTAAGGATCGGATCCAGAACGATATTGGGCAGCCGACCCTTGTCGGATCCAATTGGCTTAAGGAAGTCGGCAACAGCCTTGGCGACTCTTCCCGTCCCCAGCATGCCGATGTGGACAGCGGCGATTTCCAGATCGGCCACAAGCTCCTGAAGTGTATCCGTGACCAGCGTAGGATCGACCGCCTCCACTCGCTTCACCCCTGACGTCGATTGCACCGTCATGGCGGTAATGCAAGACACGCCATAGCAGCCGTGGGCCGCGATGGTCTTGATGTCGGCAGTGACGCCGGCTCCGGACGAGGGGTCAAATCCAGCGATCGTGAGTACCACAGGTGGTTTTTCGGCCATGGCCTTCCGTTCTCGAAAGCTCCTCTGCTGCGCAGACTTTGGCACAGAATCTCACATCGGCAAGTTCTCGGAATTGAGTTTATTCACCCTGTGGGAGAAAAATTCTTTGGGTTCAATCGAAGGGCGCTCGCCGTAAATACATGATTCCATGTAGGTTGCCGGATTGCTTCTCGTAATTCATTGATTCCATTCGGCTTGTAAATTCTACCCTCCGACGTCGTTCGTGCTATTTACTGATTGGTAAATGCGTAACCTTTCTGAAATAAAGACGTTTACCCGCATCCCTATAAATTTCCAACATGTTACGTAAGACTTCTATTACTAGGAGATCACTGTTGGACGTGTCCTTTCGCCTTGACACACCGTTTGGCAGGCCGATAGCATCTACGAACTGCAGGCAAGACCAGCCTTAGGCCAAGGGCACTTTTGAGTATGCGAGGAGAACTGAATGCGAAGACGTATAGCTCATGGACTGGCGATCGCTTTTCTGATCGTCGGCCTGGGAGCGGCTCAGGGACCGAACATCTCGGAGGCGAAACCGGCTCCAGTTAGTTCCGTTCAAGCGAAGTCCGAAGTCCGCAAACAGGTCGGCAAGACCAAACCGTATCAAGTTGGAACAGCGTCTTGGTACGGGCAGAACTTCGAAGGCAAACCGACGGCTAGCGGTGAACCGTACGATATGTACGACATGACCGCCGCGCATCTGACGCTTCCCATGGGAAGCTATGTAAGGGTAACGAACCTGCGCAACGGGAAGGCTGTCATCGTCCGGGTCAACGATCGTGGACCAATCGTCCCGGGCCGGATCATCGACGTTTCTTATGGGGCCGCCCAAGCCCTTCAGATGAAGGCTCATGGGCTGCAACGCGTACGTCTGGATCTGGTTCAATCGACCAGTGTCGCTAAATCCCGGCAACAACAGAAGCCGGATTACCAGACGGTTGCCGTTAACCATCCCCCTGTAGCGAAACTCCCGTAAAAACCCGTACACTAATCGGGATGACGGCTGCTCTGCCCGACCGCATCCCGACCGATAGCTTGAGCTATCGAAGTGATGACCCGCGTCAGCGGCTCATCGTTGCGCTTGACGTTTCGACCGCCGCCGCCGCACAGAAAATTGTGGCGGCGGTGGGAGACTCTGCCTTGACCTACAAGGTGGGGATGCAACTCTATACCGCCGTGGGACCGCAGATCGTGCGCGATCTCGTAGCGTCCGGACGGCGAGTGTTTCTCGATCTGAAGTATCACGACATTCCGAACACCGTAGGAGCAGCGGTCGCCGAGGCTGAGAAGCTTGGCGTGAGCATGCTAACGATACACGCTGCGGGAAGCACGAAGATGGTGCGAGCCGCGGTGGAGGCGGCGAAGGTGCGGCCCGATTTGATGGTGCTGGCAGTCACCGTCCTCACCAGCATGGATGGACACGATCTGGAGACAATCGGGATTCGCGGATCCATGGAAGACAGCGTGGTGCGCCTGGCTACGATCGCACTAGGGCAAGGCTGCCAGGGAGTGGTGACCTCGGCGCGTGAGGCTTTCACGCTGCGCGCGGAGCTCGGCGACCGGTTCGCGATTGTCACTCCGGGCGTGCGTCCGGAGGGAAGCGGCATGGCGGATCAAGTTCGCGTGGTAACGCCAGCAGAGGCTATCGCATCAGGTGCGAGCCATATCGTGGTAGGCAGACCGATCACGGAGGCCGCCGATCCCGCGGCCGAAGCAAGGGCCATTCTGGGGCAGATCCGCGGGTAGCGGCGATACGATCGCGCGCCGTGGAAGCCACTGCCTGGGATATTCAAAAATTCAAAACTCAACGCGATATCGCTAACAGCTTCCAATAGCCGTGATTACCGTAATGGAAGCGCCTTTGGCAATTCGTGTGACAGGGCGTGGTATATTGGTAGTATGAAGGAGAAGACATCTGTCACACTCTCACCCGAGGTGATTACGGGGATCGATCGCCTTGCTGGGAGGCAGCGTTCGCGGTCCGCTTTTATCGAAGAAGTTCTCCGCCAGTACCTGAACGACCGGGTCAAGGCAGAGCGCAAAGCTCGCGATCTCGCAATTCTCAATCGTTTCGCCCACGAACTGAATCGTGACGCCGAGGAGGGTTTGGGCGACCAGGCCCCCGAACCAGAACAGGACTAGTTCCACTACGATGAGACGAGGAGATATCTACAGGGTCTTCAGGCCGAAGCAGGATGACCCGAAACGTCATCGCTTTTATGTGGTGGTCAGCCGACAGGAACTCCTCGACTCAGCTTTTTCGACGGCGGTTTGTGCGCCCGTCTACACCAAGGGTCACGGGCTAACAACGGAAGTCGCGGTCGGAACTGCCGATGGTCTGAAACACGAAAGTTGGATCACTTGCGACAACCTGCGCAGCATTTCCAAATCGGCCCTCACGGACTTCGTGGCATCGCTATCTGATGCAAAGATGCGACACCTGAATGATGCGTTGTCGATAGCACTCGATCTCAGCTGAAGAGCACTGCACGAATCGCGGTTTCCCGGCCAGCGCAACCGGAAGCGGCGATGTAACTCCCGCACATCCCCGCCCGACACACACGAGTCACCCTACGCTTGGAGATCGCGACGGTAGAAGAATCCTTCTTACGCCCTGCGATATAATCCGGCACCAGAGCGGGGGCAAAACGGCAGCGAAGCTCTTTTATCTCACCCGACAATCACAGCAATCAAAGATGGCCGCCTCCAATTCAACTACGACCACACACGATCAAAAACTGTGCACCGCGTGCAAAGAGCCGATTCCTATCGACGCAGCGGTCTGCTTTCATTGCAGAACCCCGCAGGGGCCAGAACCAGTCGCCAGAGAACCGGAATCCAAGCGGCTATTGGCATGGATTGGCGTCGTCACCGCAGTGATCGGGCTCATCACGGGCCTAAGCGGGCTAGTGGGACCACTAAAGGGCTGGTGGAAGACGGGGCGCCAGTCGCACGCATTGCTCGCCAGCGCGCAAAGACAGGAGGAACTCGGCGAATACTCCGCTGCCATAGATACCTTGGCGGAGATCCTGGAGGCCAAGCCCTCGGACACGCAGGCTCTGCATACTCAACTCGATGTCGCGATGGTGTGGATTGAAGAGATCCGAACTCCGAGGCACAACGTGGATGATGTCGCGCCGCAAGCGCGGACGATTTTTGATCGCCTCACTCCCATTCTCGAGGCCGGACTCAGCACCGCAAAAGGTTATCGCGCGGCTGACGTGGTGGCGCACCTCGGCTGGCTCAACTTCTTGAAGGGGAATGTCACCGGGCAGAACGGGATCGTTGAATCGCATCTTCGCGAGGCGTTGCGGATGGATCCGGCGAACGTCTATGCCAATGCCATGATAGGGGAGTGGCTCCTTCTGCCTCCCGCAAACCTCGAGGAAGCGAAAACGCACTTCGCGACAGCGCTGAAAAGCGGCAAGGCTAAACCGTTTGTGCGCGGATGCCAACTCGAAGGGATGATTTATAACGAGGAGCCGGGCGTGCGAGCCGAACTGATTCGGGGGGCCCATCAGATGAGGAAGGACAATGACCCGATCAGCGACGACGACAAAGGAAGAATCCACTCATATTTCAGCACGACGATCGGAACTGACACGGAACTGCGGGAAGTGGTGTCTGCTGCACCCCCGGATGAGGTCTGGGCCACCTATGAGTGGGTCAGTCCCCCGGCCTCCGAGGCATCGGACTTCAACAAGATTGAGGAACGCTTCATTCAGGCCAACATCGACGAGGTCTCCGGCAAAAGCGAGGAGGCCCTCTAGATTTACCGGCGTCTGGATCAGGAACTGAAGCAAAGGAAGGACTCGGGTCCTCGCATTTCGCAGCGCATACGAGATGCGGTGCTACGGCTCAGCCACTGAGTGGTTAGAGCTTCTCGAAGAACTCACACCCCGAGCACGAAATGTAGATCCCGCCTGGAACGCCGCGCTCGCGGTCCTTCACGCGCTTCACGATGCGAGTCGCTTTGCCGCACTTGGGGCAATCGGTGCTCTTGGTGGTATCCATAACCTTCTTGCGGTCGGCTGTCTTTGCGATCTTGGCGCCTACTGCCATGATGAATCTCTCCTGATGCTTCGAATGTGTGCGCAGCGTTCCGCGTCAACCACGCGGATGCATGTGGATGGAATTGTCTGGATCCACTCGGGAAGAATCTGAAGCTGCGTCTTTGTGCTCTTCCGCCGACATTTATTTTACAGTAACGTTGTGCCGGCTGTCTTGCCGCAACCGACCGCCGGAAATACTATGCCGCGTAGATTCTGGCCGCTTCTGAATACGCTCCTGTTCACGATCTTCGTGCCGGGCACGGTCGCGATCCTGATACCGCGCTGGCTGCTGGGCGGATTCACGAGGCCGCCGGGCGGTGTCGTGACCTGGATCGGTGTGATCACCTTCCTGATCGGGGCCGCTGTCTACTTCCGCTGCGCCTGGGAATTCGCCGTGCGGGGGTTGGGCACTCCAGCTCCGATTGTGCCCACGAAATTTCTAGTTACGACCGCCCTGCATCGATACATCCGCAATCCGATGTATATCGGCGTGGCCATGGCGATTCTTGGAGAAGCCGCCATATTCCGATCGCTTCATGTCGCAGAGTACGCCTGCGTGATGCTGCTGATCGCTCACATCTTCGTGGTCTTGTACGAGGAACCCACGCTGCAGCGCCAATTCGGCGTGTCCTATGAGGAATACAAGAGAAGTGTGCCGCGCTGGTTGCCGCGAATTCGCGCGCGCCCGTAGGAGCCATGGCTGCGAAGGCCCTAGCAAGTGGTTCGGTCAGTGTCTTTCCTCGAAATGTAGCCCCGGACGCCTCGTCCGGGGTTGCGCGAAGCGCAATCAACGCGGTTGGTACTGTGTCAGCTTTCCGGGATTACCCATGGCCCCGGCACGCTCCCTTCGCTGCGCTCAGGGTCGCGGGGCGGACGAAGGCGTCCGCCCCTACATGAATTTCACGGATTGGCAGCCCGCATCTGCGGCGAACTGAAATTCCCGAACTCGAGTTCCGAGACGATACCTGACGGTGCACCCGGCGCGGTCTCGATCCATTGCACCCAGCGAGAAAAAGGCCGATTTTCCCCCAGTCGGTACTTGTCTTTCACCGTGACCCGAATCCTGGTGCCCGCCTCGAGTTGCTCGGCCCACTGAGACTCAAGATCGTGGTAACTACCCCCGTGGCCCTGGAATACGTCCTGCAGGGCCTTCGGTGCGAAGGTATTCATGTTGGGATTCTGCAAGCCCAGGTTGCGGATGTCCCCGGGCGCTCCGAACTGTATGCCGATCAAATGTCCGGCGTGTTCCCCTGTGCCGCCGGACATGGCACGCTGAGCGGAAACGATGCGGTGGGTCGCGACTTTGCCGGGAACGCCGAGTTCCCCTGAAGCTTCCTTGTAGGAATACTTTCCCTGGGTCCACTCACGAAAAACGAATTGCGCACTGATATCAGGTATTGCCATACGACTCTCCCGAATAGCGCGGAATGGTAGCACGAAGTGGGTTCGCGGGCGAGGAGTTCGGTTCTCGGTTCTCAGTTCTCAGTTCTCAGTTCTCAGAACGCATAACGCATCTCATAAATGGTTTTGAAAGGGCGCGACTTTTCAGCCGCGCCATAGAAGGCCAGAAAAGACGCGGGCTTCAGCCCCTGAGGGAAAAGCCTGAGGCCCAGCAAGCCGATTTCTGAGACCAACTTTCAGTTCTCAGAAAAACTACCTTTCAGGAATACGAAGTTAAGTACCTAATCTGGACGACAGCCACATCTTCACGGGCTGACATGGCCACGCAACACAGTAATTGAGGCCTTAGGCAGCTGGTAAAGCACGTCGGCGCCTCCTTGTACGGTCGACCTTGAGGGCGGTCCGTCGGGATCTGCGTGGCTGCTCTGCCCTTGCTGATGCCATTGGTATTCATTCGAGCCAAAGGTGATGCGATCCGTTGGGCCGAAGAAGTGTCGCTGTGTTTTTCCTGCGCTGAACGCAATCTTCACGGCATGATCGTTGGATTGATCGCGGTTGACCAGCATCACCGACCACTGGCCATCCGGACGCTCCACCGCATAAGCAGTGACCAGAACATGTCCGGCAGCATCGCTGACATCGCTGGTGGCTTTGAACTGCCTGTGTGGCGCGTCGATGGGCTGCACCCACTCCTTCGTAATCATTTGCGCGGCAATATACTGCGGCGGATAACCCACCACTTTGTAGTTCTGATCGATCAATAAAAAGTTTCCAAAGCCCGAAGTGTTTTGCGGATAGGGCATGTAGTGGAAGTAGTAAGTCGCGCCCGCGCCCTCAGCCATCATGCTTCCGACGTAGTCAGCAAGCCACAAGCCGCTTTTCACGGTCGAAGGGGGAGCACCGCCTCCAATGTTGCCTTCGGTCATGAAGAATGGAATGTTCGAGGGTACACCGTTGTCTTTCCAGACTTGCACGATGTGGTGAACATATTCCGGCTCGGGATAGAGATCGGCCCACGAATAACTCGGACGGTCCTGGTACGGGTAATGCTCGAAGGAAAAGAAAGTGAAATCGTTGAGGCGGTTGTGCGCCTTCAAGTAATCCACAAAACGTCCAATCCAAGACACTTTGCCGTTGGCGTCAGGCCAGACCTCGACGTCGCCGAATGTGCCTTCGAAGGGCGGGCCTCCCAGCTTCGCCTCGGGCACAAGTTTGTGGATCGCTGTCGCGAACTGCAGATACAAAGCACCGTAGTCCTCGGGCAGCATGTGCTGGCCGTCGGCTTCTTCTCCCATCTCGACGTACGAAATTGGATAGTGCCGCTTATACAAGTATGCAATTTCGTTCGCCGCATCTTCCGGAGTTGCGTAAAGCATCGCGATCGGGACCATCGTCGGCAGGCCGCGCGTCACGCCGCTGTTGAAGAAGAAATCGAAGCCCACTTGATCGCCGCGGCTGTGGTCCTCGTCAGAAGCGGCATGCCAGGGATCGACCGAGGACGGCCATGTGATCGTCTGATCGCGGCTGGGAAAGTGAGTCACGTAATCGTTGAAGGCGCCATCCTCTGAGAGCGCGCCTACGTAGAGCTCGTTAATCGCATAGCCAACACAGTTGCGCTTGTCGGCTGAGCCATGTGTGTCGCAAGTATTGGAAGACTCCGTCATCCATACGCGGAGGTAGCGTACGGGAATCATCCAATCGACCAGCTTCAGCGTGACAGTACCGCCCTTGCCTTCGGTGACGCTGCTCAGTGGAAACGTTTGCCATGTCCCCTTCATCGTCCCCTCGTAAAAGGGCTCGAGTTCTCCGGTCCAGAATTGCACCTCATATTTTTTCGCGTAGGGATCGGCCCAGGCGATGCGGATGGCGTTCACATCAATCTTCGTGCCGAGATCGATCATCACCCACTGGGGATGAAGGAAATCATCCTCTCCGGTGTAGGCTTTGGTCAGATAAGGATTGCTCTTCCAGTAGGAGTGAAGATCACCGTCGGTGAGGCGCGACCATCCGTTGCCGTCGCCTCGGCTGAATCCGCGGTGCGGCAGAGGAGAGGCCCACGAACTGTGAATTTCTTCTCCAGGCTCGGCATTGCCGACGAAGTAGCCTTCTTGCTTCTCCTGGTTGCTCCACTTCCCTGCCGGATTCCAGTGCCAGGCTTCCACCATCAACTCGGTGTTTTGCCGGTAGGTCACTGTTTGCCATCCCGCGCCGAGAATCTCTTTCAAGAGCGGATCTTTGAGCAGGTGATCGGGAGTGCCGGTACGCAGGCGGTCAATGGCAGCGCCCAGGGAGTGGATGGGGCTGAATGTGTTGGCGACGTGCGCAGGATCGGAATCAACCGTGACCTTCTGGGCCGCCAACGAAAGTGAAAGTGCCATCACAACAGTAGCGACGGTAAGAACTGGAAGAGAACGTTTTTCGAGATGCAAGCTACCCTCCGCAATCGCAAGCAGAACCTTTCGCATAAACGCGATCCTTCTATTGAAACGATTCAACAGCCCGGAAAATCGCAAACAGAATACCACCGAAATCCTTGCTAGCGTTCAAACGGTAGGCCGTCCGGCGATTATTCCAGCCGCTTTGGATTCGGATCTTCCACCACGAATACAGTTCTTGACACGCGGAAATAACAAAATCGGGTTACAATGCTGACCGCTCTTGACCGAGAGGAAGCGTTCTGCCTGGGGATCCAACCGCAAAGGGTAATCTGATCGACCACCTCACGCCCGCAGAACAACCTTCTCGTCACCTGATGTCAAAAGATCGTCGGAGAATTCCTATGACAAAGTTGCGCACTCTCCTCGCTTCAGTCGGCCTGGTCTTGGCGACAATTCAATTCTCAACCGCACAACATTGGGTCCCACTCGCGAATCAGCCCAACGCGAACCTCGGACTGGGCAACCCTCTCTTGCTCACAGACGGTACAGTCATCCTTCACCAAGCCTGCGGTCCGCAATGGTGGCGTCTGGTTCCGGATGCATTCGGAAGCTACGTCAACGGAACATGGAAAAGGATCGCCTCACTGCCGTCAGGATACGCTCCTCTCTACTTCGGATCTGCGGTATTGCCGGACGGCCGCGTCATGATGGCCGGCGGAGAATACAACGCGACCAAAGGAAACTGCCAGCCGGTCTGGACCAACCAGGGCGCGATCTATGACCCGAAAACCAACAAGTGGACGATGGTAACTCCCCCAACAGGCTGGCAATCAATCGGTGACGCCCAGAGCGTGGTCTTGGCCAATGGCACCTACATGCAAGCGAACTGCTGCAGCAAGGAGAGCGCTCTGCTCGATCCGGCCACGTTGACCTGGACAATCACCGGCGCCAATAAGAGGGATGTCTACGACGAAGAGGGTTGGACTCTTCTGCCGGACGGCACAGTGCTGACAGTGGATGCCTACGTGTCCGCCTACGCCAAGAACGGCAAGCGGTATGAGATCTATCATCCGTCAACCGGCAAGTGGACAAGCCCTGGAAACACGCCTGTGCAACTTTGGGATTCCTATCCCGACGCAAATCACGCATCTTACGAACTTGGCCCGGGCGTTCTGAGACCGGACGGGACCGTCTTCTACGTGGGCGCAAATGGCGCTCCGGGACAAGCCGGACACACTGCCACATACGATACCAATACGAAAATATGGACTGCCGGACCTGACATCCCGGATGGAATGGATGCCGCTGATGGTCCAGCAGCGCTGCTTCCGGGCGGGAGCGTGCTGTTTCAGGCCAGTCCCGGTATCTTCAACACAGGCTCTAAGTTTTTCACCTGGGATGGAACCCAGTACAGAGACGTCACATCGAGCAACACGGACGCGCCAAATATTTCGTCGTACTACGGAAATATGCTGTTGCTACCCACTGGCGAGGTCCTATACACCGACTTCGCCAATGTATGGGTCTTCCAGCACGGCGGAAATCCCAAGAGCGCCTGGCTCCCGCAGATTCTCTCGGCTCCCTCGACCGTGAAGCCCGGGCAGACATATGTTGTGTCGGGACTGAACTTCAACGGATTCTCGCAAGGCGCCGCATACGGTGATGACATCCAGGGAGCCACGAACTATCCGCTGGTGCAAATCACCAACCGGGTGAGCGGCCAAGTGTCGTACGCTCGGACGCACGACCACAGCACGATGGGCATTGCCTACACTACGCCGGCCTCGACCAGTTTCGACGTGACCGGCAAAATCCCAACTGGCTTGAGCGACTTACGGGTCGTGTGCAATGGCATTGCGTCTCTTCCCGTAACCGTGAACGTTGAATAGAACCAGAACATGCGGCTCTCATAGCGCAACCCGAATGCTTCGATCATCTCGCTGATAGCGTCCTGAGTCTTGGTTTCGACTCAGGACGCTGTCAGTCCCTTCGCCACAGTCCCTTCGCCACGTTGACCCGTATCCCCGCATCCTGCTACCTTCATTGGTTTGTCCTCTCGCGCGCGGACGGCTCTAGCTGTGTGGCGCGGGCACTCTTGCCCGCGCACACTCGAAGGCGCATCGTCGCCGGATCGCGGGGCAACCGTGATGTGGTCGCGCGCCGGGGTTCAAAGTTCATAACTACGGAGACTCTCCAATGTCTGCCATTAAATTTCGTGGTGTCGATTTCATTCAATACGATTCCCTGCTCACTGATGAAGAGAAGCTCGTCCGCGACACCACGCGCCAGTTCATCGAAGACAATCTGATTCCCATCATCGAGGAATGCAACCGCGCGGGCCGCTTTCCGCGCGAACTGGTGAAGCCCATGGCCGAATTGGGCTTCTTCGGAGCATCGCTCAAGGGATACGGCTGCGCCGGCATGGGCAACGTGGAATACGGCCTGATGACGCAGGAACTCGAGCGTGGCGACTCAGGAGTGCGGAGTTTTGTCAGCGTGCAATCGGGGCTCTGCATGTATCCGATCTACGAATTCGGCAGCGACGAGCAGAAAAACACTTGGCTTCCCGCCATGCAGAAAGGCGAAAAGCTGGGATGCTTCGGCCTGACCGAGCCGGATTTCGGATCGAACCCCGGCGGTATGCGCACGCGAGCACGCAAAGTTGGGAACGAATACGTGATCAATGGCGAGAAGATGTGGATCACGTCGGGTACGATCGCCGATGTAGCCATCATCTGGGCCAAGGTGGAGAACGAGAATGACCGCATCCGCGGGTTTCTGGTGGAGACGAACCGTCCGGGATTCAAGGCTGACGACATCCACGGAAAATGGTCGCTACGCGCTTCGGTGACGTCCGGGCTATCGCTGCAGGATGTGCACGTGCCCGAGTCGAACCTTCTCCCCAAAACCGGTGGCCTGCGGTCTCCGCTCATGTGCCTCAACCAGGCGCGCTACGGGATTGCGTGGGGAGCGATTGGCGCGGCGATGTCGTGCTACGACTGCGCGCTGCAATATTCCCTGCTCCGCAAGCAATGGCGCGATCAACCAATCGCCTCGCACCAACTCGTGCAAGACAAGCTGACGTGGATGATCAGCGAGATCACGAAGGCGCAATTACTGGTGCTGCAGGTGGGACGTTTGAAAGACGCGGGAAAGGTCGAACCTCACCATGTCTCGATGGCCAAGCGCAACAACGTTTGGATGGCTTTAGAGTGCGCCCGGCTCTCGCGTGACATTCTCGGTGCGAACGGCGTGGCGGACGATTATCCGATCATGCGCCACCTGATGAACCTGGAGTCGGTAAAAACCTACGAAGGCACGCACGACGTACACTCGCTGATCATCGGCCAGAGCGTCACGGGGATCGACGCGTTCTAGCTTGCCGGGTTTATTTCGATAGAATTGGAATTCTTCGAAAGGACGGCTTGGCCGACAGAAATGTGCCGGAGGGAGGGATTGTCCCTTACGGCGCTTCTTAGTGCTGTCGCCAATGCGTCATTAGCCCGGAATCCGAGAACGACACCCTTTATTGAATCGGCTGGCACATCGAACAGGTAGATATCGCCGAATCGCGAACTGCTCTCTGCGAGCGGACGAATGAGTCTCCACTCCTTTTCATATTTCCACTCCGAGAGTTTGCTGTAAAACAGCTCTTGCGCCCCCACATCGGCCAGGTAACCAGGCTTGGACATCTCCAAGTACGTTACTTTCCTGACGTGCCGAAATTCATCTAAGTCCCTTTCTTCGCCCAGAACCATGGGCTTCGTTCGTCAAACACAATCAAGAAACCTGAGTGATCCGCAGCGTAGTGCGCCCACATGACAGGGCTTGACGGTGTCTCGCTGAGCGAGAGGATTCCCAGTTTCGTCCCCAAACTCTCAAGCACCAACTCGACCATCGACGGCGAGACCTGATTAAAGATGCCGACAGCTCCTGCAACGACATTCGCTTTTAGTCCGTCCCTGAGTTCGGGAACAGTCAGGTTCATCTGATGCGCGAATCTCTGGAATTTGTTCTGGAAGATCCGCCCGGTCGTATTGCTCAGAAAGCAGCTGCGTTGTGCTAGCAATATCCTTTAAGCCCCGAACGACAGGACGAAGTTCGAAGGGATCGTTTAGCGGTCGGTTGCGTAAAGCGGATTCGCAGGTGACGCAGAATGTCCAATCGTTGCGGAACTAAATACTTGTACGAACTCATTCTTGAAGACCATGAGGAGTTCTAAGTTCTAGCCGTACAATTCTTCCAGCAATTCGTACGCCCTCCGCAAATGTGGGATCACGATGCTGCCGCCCACAACCATCGCCACATTCAGCGATTCTTCCTGCTCCACCCGGGGCGCTCCCAGCCGATACGCCTGGATCGCATGGTAGAAGATGCAGTCATCACAACGCAGGCAGGCTGAGGCAACCAATCCCATCAGCTCTTTCGTCTTAGCGGACAGGGCACCTTCCAGGTAGGTGTTGTGATCAATGTTGTAAAAGCGCTTCACCAGAAAGTTATTCGCCTTGTCGACGTTGGTGTTCAGCCGGGCGCGCGTCTCGATAAAGCGGCGTGCGAGTTCGCTTTTGTCGGCTACGTATTTTTCGGTGAAGAGGTACGTCGGCTCTTTGCGTTCCGCTGCTGGCCGCTCGGAGCGTTCTGCCGCAGATTGTTCTGTCGTTGGACTCATGGGCAAATACTAGCAGAGAATTTGGGCGATCCAGCGCAACCGGATCGTCAACTTTCGAACTACCGGGTTGACATGGCTTGTCGGCGAGCAGGATGATTCACATCATCATCGATTGCCAGGGCTGATCGCTTTTCGGGACTCTGCGTCTGCCAACAGATCAGCCCGGAAAAAAGGCGTCGCACGACGCTAACTTCTTGCTCAAGAAGATCGCGAAAGGAGATTTATGGCTCTTCGCGGCTCGATGGTTTTACTTCTCGTATTCTTCGTTACGCTGCCCGTCTGTGCCGGCGGCCCAACGGGAACCATCACGGGAACAGTCACTGATCCCTCGGGCGCGGTAGTTCGCAACGCGCGCATCACGATTCTCAACGAGGCCACCAACGCCCTACGGAACGCGGAGTCCAACGACGACGGCGACTTCACGGTTGCGCTGTTGCCTCCGGGACGTTATCGGGTGACTGCGGAGAGCGCAGGCTTCCGCCGCAGTGTATTCAATGACGTCACTGTCGATGTCGACCAGACGGCGCGTGTGGACTTTGCGCTTGAGGTTGGAGCAGCGACTGAAGAAGTCAAAGTGAAAGACACGCCTCCCGCGATCCAAACCGATACCTCCACTCTTGGCCAGGTACTCAACAATCGTCTGGTGCAGGAGTTGCCGCTCAACGAGCGCAACTTCCTCGATTTTGCACTGCTCGTTCCGGGAAGCCAGTTGCCAGCGGAAGGCTCGCAGAATTCCACCCAGGGCGGCGCCCTAAGCGTCAACGGAGCGCGCGAGCAGTCTAATAACTTCCTGCTCGATGGATTGGACAACAACGATCCGTACATTAACCAGTACGTGGCATTGCCTTCTGTCGACGCCATTCAGGAATTCAAAGTGCAGTCGAGCGACTACTCTGCGGAATATGGACGGGCCAGCGGAGCGCAGATCAATGTTGTGCTGAAGAGCGGCACCAACGCGTTTCACGGCTCGCTTTTTGAATACTTCCGCAACCGCAGCCTGGACGCAAAAAATTACTTCGATCTTCCCGGCTGTACTCCGAGTTCCGCGCCGGGAACCTGCGCCGGGATTCCGGCACTGCAGCGCAATCAGTTCGGCGGCACAGTGGGAGGGCCGATCCTCAGAGATGAGACGTTCTTTCTTGTGTCATATGAAGGACTGCGTCTGCGGCAGGCGAGCACGCGTGTGGCCACTGTGCCATCGCAAGTGCAATGGGCGACGGCGTCCGGGTTAGCCCAACAGTTCTTCGGATGTCCTCAGAATCCTTCGTGCCAGGTTGGGCAAAACGTCTTCAACCTTTATCCGCAGGCCAACGTCGGCTCCGACTTGCTGGACTCGAACAGTTTCCTTTCTGCGCCGGTCATTCGGCACTCCGACAATCTCTATACGGCCAAGCTTGACCAACATTTCAGCGCGACCGACACCATTTCAGCCCACTACTCCCTCATCGACCAGAACATATTCTCTCCGGTCGATCCGGTGAACTCGTTTACACAGTTGCCGGGCTACGGCAGTTACACATCGAATCACGGGCAGAATGCGGGTCTGGAATGGACGCGCGTGTTTCATTCGAAACTACTGAACGAGTTTCGACTGGGCTTCATCCGCATGCGCGCCACCGTGCTCCAACAGAATCACGGTACTAATTTCAACGCGGCACTTGGATTTCCCGATGTTCTTACCAATCCGGTGGATTTGGGTTATCCCAACCTCTCGATCACGGGCTTCGACGGTATTGGCGAGCCGGTGAACTATCCACAAGATCGCCACGACACGACGATCCAAATCGCCGACAATGTGGCCTGGACCGTTGGACGCAATCAGTTCAAGATCGGCGCGGATTTTCACAGGCTGCGCCTCGACAATTACCTTGATTTTCTGGCGCGCGGCGAATGGCTCTTTCTTGGCTGCGTGGCAACGCAATCACCAACCTGTGCCCCGCCGCCGGGGATCGATCTTCCGACCCTCGCTTTGACCGAACTGTTAGCCGGAATTCCCGACGCCGCCATTGGAGTTACCGGCAACACATTCAACAGCCTGCGCAGCCACGGCGTGAGCAGCTACATCCAGGACGACATTCACGTGGTGCCGCGCTTCTTGCTGAACGCCGGCCTGCGCTACGAATACAACACACCGCCCGTGGAAGCTCTGAATCGTTTCAGCGTACCGGATCTCACCGCGAACTCGGCCACCTGTACGCCGGTTCCCGATTGCCAGTTCATTCAAGCGGGAACCAATGGAATTCCCAAAGCCGCGTACTCGCCGAGCAAAACGGATTTCGGCCCGCGCCTCGGCTTGGCATGGCGTCCGTTGAAGACGGAGCGGTGGGTCGTCCGCTCAGCCTACGGCATCTTCTGGGATTCGTCGATTGCGAATATCAACATCTTCCCGCGAATCAATCCACCGTTTTACAACCTGTCGTTCTCGCCGCAGAATCCGTCGACTTGCCCAGGAGGTCTGTGCACGGTGCAGGACATTCTTAGCCAGCCGGGCGGACTGGTGCAGGACAACATGATCTCTCCGAAGTTCCGCGACGGGTATGTGCAACAGTGGAATGCCGACCTGCAATACGAGGTGCTGCCCAACTGGATGGTGGATGCGGCCTATGTCGGCTCCAAAGGAACGCATCTGAGCAATGTCATTGATCTGAACCAGACGAACCCCGACACGGGGCCACCGTTTCCTCAGTTCGCGTCGATCCTTTTCGTCGAAGCGAGTGCCAACAGTTCCTACAACTCGCTCCAGTTGCGTTCCGAGAAGCGCACACGAAACGGTCTTTCGCTGCTGCTGGCGTACACATATTCCAAGTCGTTCGATGATATCTCGTCGGTGTTCGGAGGAAGTGTAGGAGCCGGCCTGCCGCAGAATTCGCAAGACCTCGCAGCCGACCGCGGTCCCTCGGATTTCAACGCGGTGAATCGCTTCTCGGGCAGCTTTGTATACGATCTGCCTCTGCACAAACTGTGGAAGAGCGGGCCCACCCGGCTTTTGGGGAACTGGCAAGCGGGCGGCATTCTCACAGCGCAGTCGGGTTCGCCGTTCACGGTTGTTCTGGCCGGTGCATCAACTTCGGCCGGGGCGGCGTTTGGGAGTCCGGCGCGTCCCGATCTGGTGGGCACCCCGTTTGAAACGACCAATGCTTCCGGCTGTCCGACGCATTTGCGCACTCCCCAGATCTGGTTTAATACCTGCGCCTTCACTTTCCCTGCACCGGGAGTCATACCAAACACATTCCAGTTCGGCACTGAGGGGCGCAACATCCTCACTGGCCCCGGTTATGCGAATCTCGATTTCGGTTTGGCGAAGAGCATGGCGCTTCGTTCGGAGAGCCGTCGACTGGAGTTTCGAGGAGACTTCTTCAACCTGTTCAATCATCCGAACTTCGATATCCCGGCGCATGTTCTGGGCGCAACGAACTTCGGACAGATCCTTTCCGCAAATTCCTACGGCAACAAGCCGCCGCGGCAGATTCAGCTGAGCGCACGATACATGTTCTGAAATATCGAGTTACGTTGTCGGCTTGTCGCGGGGTGGTTCGACCGCCAGGAATTCTTCCGCGAAACGGCGAGCATAGCCGTCGAGCAAGCCGGGAATCCGGCGCGGATCGGAGGACTTCAACACCAACCCGGCGTGATGGTGTTTCTTGATGCGCAGGTGCACTTCGGGATCGTTATAAGCCGAGGTATCCGGGTTCTCCTGGCGCGCAAGCGAGAGGATCACTCCGGCATAGTCCTGAAGGGCCGGCGGAAGCTTGTACCTGCCGTCTCCGCCGGAAACTTCGATGCGGGCCCACTCGCGCCATAGATTGATCCCGGTCGCGGTCTCGACCATCTCGTTGATGTAGGCTCCGCCAACGCGCGCCGCACACTCCAGAAAATAGAAATGGCCGTCGGCCTGCGCCTTGATGAACTCCGCGTGCGCCACGCCGCGCAGCAGTCCAAGCGCAGCAATCAGGTCAAGGTTAATGGCGCGAAGAGCCGAGTCGTCTTCACTTCCGCGCTCCTCGGTGAAGGTCGTGAACACTCCACCGTGCGCCACATTCATCGGCGGCCTGCCGTACTTGCTGACGTTCGAGAACACCACCTCGTTTTCCGAAACCACGGAGTCGACGTGGTACACATCTCCCGGGACAAACTTCTCCAACAGATACGTCGATTGCTTATCGCCGAGTTGTTCGAGCACATGCCACAATTCTTCCCCGGCATGGATCTTTTTTATGCCGATTGCCGACGCCTCTTGCCTCGGCTTCAACACCCAGGGCCCGGGCACGTGATCCAGGTAGTACTGGATGTCTCTGTTGTTCACGACAGGGACAAAGTCTGGCACGCGGATGTTGCGATCTAGCGCCCGCATTCGCATGGCCAACTTGTCGCGAAAATACCGCATAGTGGTCAGACCCATCCCGGGGATGCGCAAATGCTCCCGCAAGGTCGCTGCCGTTTCCACATCGAATTCATCAAGCGCAACGATTCGGTCGAGCTTCTCGTTGCGGCCGAGATGCGTTACCGCTTTCACGATATCGGCCAGCGGAATTTCATCGGGAAGGTAGTAAGTGTCATCGAGACTTTCGCGAGGCCAATCTGCGTTCCGTAGTTTCTCGGCCGTCAGCAGGAGTACCCGGCATCCTTGGCGCTTGCACTCACGCATGAACTCCTGCCCTTTTTCGTAGGTCGTGATGCAGAGGAAAGTCAGCGGGCGCTTCTCAGGCATAGGCGCGACTTCGGATCAGGGATAGGAGGATACCATGCCCGCCGGTCGCAAACGCATTCGATCTTTCGGCGGACAAAAACGATTCGGTGAATCCTGTATTTTCATTCTGTTCGCGAGTGCGATATAGTCTCACCCCGGCGCGTAACATTTCTGGTGCGCCAGGAGAGATCGCATGGCAACGCAGACCCGGCCGGAAGGAAAAGCCCGTACTTACGGGGAAAATATTGAAAGTGACCTCGCGGCGCGATTCCTGCGCGTGGTCGAAGTTGCAGCCATCGCATCGGCTCACACCATGGGGCAAGGCGAGCGCAAGCTCAGCGATCAGGTGGCCACCGAGGCCATGCGGAAGACCATGGATTCGATTCCGATGCACGGGACGATTGTCATCGGGGAGGGCGAGCGCGATGAAGCTCCCATGCTCTACATCGGGGAGAAGGTAGGAGCGGAATTCCCCGACGGCACCGAGGTTCCCGAAGTTGATATCGCCGTCGATCCGCTGGAAGGCACGAATCTTTGTGCCACCGGAGCTCCAGGGGCGATTACAGTGCTGGCTGCGTCAGAGCGCGGAGGCTTGCTCAACGCGCCCGATTGCTACATGGAAAAAATCGTCGTCGGGCCATCGTGCAAAGATGCCGTGTATCTTGATGCTCCCGTTTCCCACAATCTCAAAAACATCGCGCGCCGGTTGGATCGCGATGTGGAAGACCTGGTGGTGATGGTGCTCGACCGCCCGCGACATGAAAAACTGGTCGCGGATATCCGGATGGCTGGCGCTCGTATTCGACTGATTGGCGATGGCGATCTCTCGGCCGGAATCGCGGCCGCTGTCATCGGAACCGGCGTCCACGCAGTGATGGGGTCAGGCGGCGCGCCTGAAGGAGTCATTACCGCAGCGGCGGTCCGCTGTCTCAACGGCTATATGCTGGGCCGCTTAGTCGTGAAGCCCGAGCAGGAAGAGCGCCTGGAACGCATGGGAATCAAAGACAAGAACCGCATCTATGAAGCTGAGGATCTCGCGCCCGGCAAGCAGCTGATCTTTGCCGCCACAGGTGTGACCGACGGCGCGCTGATGAAGGGCGTGCGATTCTTCGGCGAGGGCACACGGACATCTTCGGTGATCATGACTCTGCGCACAGGGAAAGTTCGGTTCGTCGAGAGCATTCATCTGGAGAAGAATCCGGACTTTAAGGTTAGGTTCTCGTAAGATCGTTGTAGGTACACCCTCCAAAATGGAATGGTCTAACGAGGAACCGGAACCGACTCTTGGCCCTTATGATGCCAACCAGACACCCGAACGACACCATGATGCGAGCTGGCAAACCAAAGCAAAGCAGCAAGCGACGCCGCGGCCAAATTATTGTGGAGGCTGGTGCGCCTCGCACTGAAGACAGTCTGGAAAGAGCGTTTGCCCGCATCGATCAAATCCGCAAGACAGCCAAGCCTTTGCCCAAAGGTATGACGATCAAAGATCTGATTGAAGAGGGCCGCCGCTAAGGCTTTCGGACGCTGCCGAATTCGACATCTCTACTTCAGATATTCCGAGTCCTTCTTCAGTTCCTCCGGAATCGTGGGGAACGGCGGCCAGTCCTGCGAATATCCCTTCAGCAGAGGCGTTGCCACTTCGGAGCGCAGACTTCCGTCGTGCACGGTAAACTTGTGCGGATTGCCGGCCGAGTATCCCTCCCACAGACTCACACTGGCGTAGGCGCCGTCTTTGCGCAGGACGTAATAAATCATATCCATGAAGCGCAGCTTGTTCATGTCGCCGTTGTAATTGCGCACGATCCGCTTGAGCGCATCGATGCCGGCTTCCTGGGGAGACATGCCGTGCCGCATGTTCTCGACGATCGTGTGAGCGCCCGCGACTTTAATGTTCTCTTCCCCGCTGCCTGTCGCCCCCGCGGAGCCCACGTCTTGGTCGGTATAGCAACCGGCGCCGATGATCGGCGAATCTCCGCAACGGCCTGGCAGTTTGAAAGCAAGTCCGCTGGTCGTGGTGATGCCGGACATTTCTCCCTTTTCGTTCAACACAGAACAGTGGATCGTGCCCGTCGGCGGGAACAGCACACGGCGTACCGCGGAAAGCAGGAACTCCTGTTCGATGCCCAGATCGGCGGCGCGCTGCTTCAGTTGATCGATGCGGTCACGAAGCAAATCCGCCCGTGGCCTGGAACCCGGGGCGGGCGCTTGCCAATGGGGATCGGCGATGCCCGGACCCCACCAGTCACGATCAGAATTGAACTCCTTCCACAGCATCCAGATTTTGCGGGAGCGATCCGTCAACAGGTTTTCGCGCGGAAAACCCATGGCCACGGCAAATCGTTCTGCGCCTTCGCCAACGAGCATGACGTGCCCGGTGTGTTCCATGACGGCTTTGGCGACCATCGAAACATTCTTGATGTTGCGCACTCCACCCACGGAACCAGCGCGGCGAGTAGGCCCATGCATGCAGCAGGCATCGAGTTCGACGACACCCTCTTCGTTGGGCAGACCGCCTAGACCGACGGAATCATCTTTGGGATCGTCCTCAGGTCCCTTCACCACGCGAACTCCCGCCTCGAGCGTGTCTCCGCCACTCTTGAGAAAAGCGTAAGCGGCTTCCACGTAAGCGTGACCGTTATTGGCGCAGATGATGATGGGGCGCTTCGCCGAATCGTTTTCGGAGGCATGTCCCTGCGGGGCGGATTGCGCGAGGGAAGAAACTGCCCCGCCTGCAACGCCTCCGGCAACGGCACCTAATACGGATGTTTTAACGAAATCACGGCGCGAAAAAGTCATGAGTTCCCCCTGGTCAATGAAATGCAGAAGGCGAAGAATACCACGGAGCACACCGTGCGCAGTCAGGCGGGAAACTTCTAGAGGAGTCCTATTTCAATCGAGGAACGGGTGCTGTCCCCGTCCCTGGTTGGAAGCCGCAGTGAAACTTCGAATTTACCTTCGTGCAAACCGGCGAAGCCTGCCTGGATATTCCGCCCCCTGTTGCTGCAGGCGCTCGGCGGCTGTCGTGCTGATGGGCTGTGCTCTTTCCGTCCGAAACCGAAGCAGGGCGGCAATATTCCCTACTTTGTCGAACTCCGGATCGTCCTTCACATAGAAAGTCTCGATATCGCGGCGAACCACCCATGGCAGGATCGCTTCGCCGACATCCACGATTTCCTGCGTAGCCCGCCCGCAGACAGGGCAGTAGCTGACCAGATGGGCGTCGATGTGGCCGCAACCGGTGCACTCAACGGCGTGGCCCTGCAGATTTTCTCCGACGAGAAGGGTTTGCACCTCTCCCAACTCCAGTGACCGCAAGACGCGCCGAAGGCCAGTAACGCCCCGACCGTTGCTGCGCGCATGGCTGAGTGCCTGGTTGACCAGATCACGACGGCGCTCGCTCTGCCATTGCTCGACAATCTGCTGCGCGTGGCTGCGGATTTCGTCTCGTGTCACGCGCGCCAAATCGGCATGGAACCGCCCGATCAGCGCCTCACTTACATAAGGATGGAGCTGCGGCTCGAACAGTGGGCGGTGCGCGTCCTGGCAGGCCAGAATCCAATTCTCGAAAACACCCTTCTCCATCAACTCTTTCAAGTTTTCGGCGATGTGCTTGAAATGCTGGCGCACTTCATCTTCGACACGGCGCTGCGCATGGCCGCCCTCATATCCGGCGAAACCATCACTGCGTCCTCGCCGCGGTAGCGGATGGAAGAGGTCCTCACGTTCGGTGAGTTCGCCAAGGCGAAGATCGAAGATGCGAGCGCGATGTCTATCCAGAAGAACAATGGCCAGAAGAGGTGACGCTCCCAGCAGGTGCGCCAAAGGCTTCAAGTGAAAATGGCGGTCGACAAAAAGCTGCGTGCCGCTAAGCGTCGGGGGCAACTCGTATTCCCGCCAGACATTTCGCGCCGCACAGGCAAAAACCGCTTTCGCATGCGTGCCGTTGCTGCGCAGTTCCCCGGAGAGCCGGAGGACACGGTCAATATCGGCTCGTGCGCCGTCTTTTCTACCTTTGCTCTCGAGCGCGCGCATCGCCTCGCGCCCCAGATCCTTGATGAGGATCGTGTCTTCTTTGTGTGCTTTATTGCGCGGTGCGGATGGTTGAAAATAAAAACTGACAGCGCAAGAATTCTCATCTTGAAATTCGGCCAATTCACGGATTTGTTCGCGAGTCATGCTCATGGAATCTCCCCACAGATTGATAATTTGCATTAGGCTGCGCCAGTTGGAGCGAACCGGCCTTCGAACTGCTTGGCCAATGCCGGTGCCTTGCGCAAGTGTTCGCGCGCAGCGGAAACGAAGCCGAGCACCCGATCCGCCGGTTGGCCAGTGATGGCGACAATCTCTTCTACACTGAAGCCCTCGACCGCATGAAGGATGAACGCCTCGCGTGGTCCCGACCCCAGATCGCGCAGCGCGGAAGCAATCAGCCGAAGCAGTTCATCCGAAGCCATGATTTGTTCCGGTGTGGCAATGCGAGAGTCCGCAATCACGGTTGCTCCCGTAATCGATTCATCGGGTTGATGGAACTGCAGTTCCGGCTCGTCACTGCCCTTCACGTTCGGCCGCCGCGCCGATTCCTCCAGGTGCACAGCATTCCCATTACTTTCATCGGTGCGCGACAGTTCGTCCAAAGCACGTAGAGCCTGGCGGTAGAGCCAGGGCTCCAGCGCGAGCTTTTCGGGTTTTTCCTGCCCGTCGCTGAGAGCAACGGCGATGGCCTCGTCGATCACTTCTTCCTTGGAAATCGAGCCGGGCTCGATAGTCTCCTGCGCTTCACGGAAGTAGATCTCGCGCTCGACAAAGCGATCAAGACGCGCCAGGTTCGCGTTCACGTACGAGCGGACATCTTCCGCCGAAATAGTGGCGGGAAATACGACTGCCAGTGTCTCCTCAAATGGAACTTCCCGCACGGGGGGGGCAGAACGCGCGCTGTTGCCGCGTCGTCCGCGGTGCCACTTGTGCGATGCGCGCAGCAGATCCTTATGCTTGTTGAGCTGTTGCAGCAGATCTTCGAACGCAGTCTTCACCGCTGCTGCCGCCGTCGGAGCCTTGGCCTGCACAGCCATCTGTCCCGAGGGCAACCGCAGGTTCAATGAAACACTGGTGCCCTCTTTGGGCGAGACATCTTCCACAACTCCTCGAAGGTGTACCAATTCAGGCCGGAACACCTGCAGCCTCTTGTCTAGTTTTTCGATCTGGTGTTGAACATCTTTTTCTACGGCGGGAATTTTAGGAAGACGGTAACTGACGTGAACGTTCATGAGCGCCTCGGCCTTGCTGTACGAAGGTCGCGCAACCAAGTGCTTTCTTAAGCGAATTGTACACCCGGTGTGAAGAAGGCAAACGCAGAAATCGGGTGCCCTAAGACAATATTTGTATTAGGAAATGGCTGGTATAAATCGCAGCTTCGCGACAGAGGTTTGCAGCCTCTTCTTCCAGCCGTTTATGATGCCCTGCCATGACTCGCTACCAGATTCTATTGATTGGTCTCCTCGGCTCTGTGTCGATTGCTCAGACTCCGGCTTCGAAAGAAGTGGAAACCGTTTATCCCGACGCTCACGCACTCTATCTCGATCTGCACGAGCACCCCGAACTGTCGAACCAGGAAACGCAAACTGCCGAGAAGCTGGCCGCTAACCTGCGCCGCGCCGGCTATGACGTCACTGAGCACGTTGGTGGGACTGGGGTCGTCGCCATTCTGAAAAATGGTTCTGGCCCCACCATCATGCTGCGCACCGAATTGGATGCTCTGCCAGTCGAAGAGAAGACCGGCCTTCCTTATGCCAGCAAAGCACATACCAAAGACGATACCGGACGCGACGTTCCCGTGATGCACGCCTGCGGCCACGATCTGCACATGGCAGCGATTCTGGGGACAGCCGAGATCATGGCACGCAGCAAGAACAGCTGGCACGGCACGCTCATGCTGATTGGCCAGCCGGCCGAAGAAGGCTTCGGGGGAGCCAAGGTCATGATCAACGATGGCTTGTTCACGCGCTTTCCCAAACCGGATGTGGCGGTGGCTTTGCACGTCGGGAACACGTTTCCGGCGGGTATAGTAGGAGTCACGTCCGGCGTTTACAACACAAACGCTGACTCGATTCGGATCACGATCTACGGCAAGGGTGGGCACGGCGCGGCGCCCAACACGACGATAGATCCCATCGTGATTGCTGCGCGAACCATTCTCTCCCTGCAGTCGATCGTTTCCCGGGAGGTGAAGCCGGGCGAGATGGCGATTGTCACGGTCGGCTATATCCGGGCAGGAACGAAGAACAATATCATTCCCGACCAGGCGGAAATGGGGCTGACCGTGCGGACCTACAAACAGGACGTACGCAAGCAGATTCTTGCTGCCATCACACGCATCACAAAAGGCGAAGCCGCTGCAGCCGGCGCTCCCCGCGAACCTTTGATCGATCGCTATCAAGGAGATGATTCGGTGTACAACGATCCAGCGATGGCCCAGCGATTGAGGGCGCCCCTTGAGGCGGCACTGGGCAAAGATAATGTTGTCATCGCCGAGCCCATCACAACGTCAGAAGATTTCTCCTACTACGTGGAGGAAGGCGTTCCAGGTTTCTATTTCAGCCTGGGAGGCGCCGATCCCGGGAAATTCGCCGAGGCCAAAGCCTCGGGAAATCCTTTGCCTTCGAATCACTCTCCCCTGTTTGCGCCCGATCTTGATCCGGCGCTGCATACCGGCATCGCCGCCGAGGTCGCGGTGTTGCGCAATCTGCTGAACACCTCGGCCGACGAACTGCACAAATTGACTGCCGAGCGATCATCGCACTAACAAATCTGGCGCCGCGCTCAGTGTTTCGCGCTTTCCGAAGGTCGGCGGGAAATCCTCTGTGAGCGCGGGCATAGCGGCAACGTGCAAAAAGAAAAATGCGGAGGATGTGACGGAGGTTTCAGCGCGTGTGACCGTAATGGTTTGGCGCATAGCAGCTCGATGAGCTTCCCGTCCTGATCGTTGTATGTACAACTGTATTGACATAATGGCATTTTCTCGCTTAACATCGAGCTTGCAAGATTGGCGCCGCCATGCGCTTTGAATGGGACGAAACCAAGAATCAGCGGAACTTGGCGAAGCACAAAGTCCGTTTCGAAACCGCGGTCCTGATATTCGATGACGCCAACATTGACGCAGCGCGACGAAACAACGGACGCGGAAGAACGCTGGATTACGCTGGGATCGATCGCACCGAGTGCCGTACTTCTCGTCGTTTACACGTGCTTTGAGCATGCTGGCGAAGAAGTCATAAGAATCATCTCGGCGCGCGCAGCAACGCGGCATGAATGGAGAGCCTATGAAGAAGCCAAGCAAGGAGCAAAAAAGAGACATCGCCGCCATCGCAGCCATGAAGGACGAGGACATTGATTTTTCGGATATCCCCCTCGTCTTGGACTGGAGCGGCGCGGAGGTCGGCAAGTTCTATCGCCCGCCAAAAAAAGCCATAACCATTCGACTGGACACCGACGTTCTTGCTTGGCTGAAGGGGTACGGCCGCGGTTACCAAACGCGGGTCAATCTGCTCTTGCGGCACGCCATGGCGAACTCCGCCAGAAGGACGGCGAAGGGGAAACGAGGCCGCCGCGCTCACGCTGCGAGTTGACGTAAAACGATTCAGACCGCAACTGTGACGGAGGTTTCAGTGCGTGTGACCGGACGGTACAGGGTATCGCGCTCGATGGGGACTCGGCCGGCCGCGCGGATCAGCCGCTCCAACTCTTCGCGTCGCATGCCCTGCGGAGTGGTCGCCCCGGCGTCGTGGTAGATCTTTTCCTCGATGACTGTGCCGTCCATGTCGTCAGCGCCGAAGCGCAACGAGATCTGCGCGATCTTGGCGGTCATCATCTGCCAGTACGACTTGATGTGCGGGAAGTTGTCGAGCACCAGCCGGCCGACCGCGATCTGCTTGATGTCGAGCATGCCGGTGGTCTTTGGCAGATGCTGCAACGGCGTGTTATCAGGATGGAAGGCCAACGGAATAAACGTCTGGAAGCCGCCGGTTTCATCCTGCAAGGCACGCAGCTTGAGCAGATGGTCGACGCGGTCTTCGTCATTCTCCACGTGGCCGTAAAGCATAGTCGCGTTCGACTTCAGCCCGATCTGATGGGCGAGCTTTGCGGTCTCCAGCCACTGATCGCCGTCAATCTTGTGGTCGCAGATGATATGCCGCACCCGATCCGCAAAAATCTCCGCGCCACCACCCGGCAACGAATCTACGCCAGAGGCCTTGAGTTGCTCCAGGGTCTCACGAATCGACAGTTTTGCCCGCCGCGACAGATACGCAACTTCTACCATCGTGAATGCTTTGAGATGAACCTGCGGAAAACGCTGTTTCAAGCCGGAGCAGAGGTCCAGGAAATACTGAAACGGCAGGTCGGGATGGAGCCCACCGACAATGTGGAACTCCGTGACCGCCTCCGAATATCCCGAGGCTGCTGTCTCAAACGCTTCCTCCAGCGCCATGGTGTAGGCGCCGGGCGCGTCCTTCTTGCGTCCAAAGGCGCAGAGCCGGCAGGCGGCCACGCAAACATTCGTGGGGTTGATATGGCGGTTGACGTTGAAATATGTCTTATCGCCGTGCATGCGCTCGCGCACGGTGTTGGCCATCCAGCCGACAGCCAGGATGTCGCCGGTACGGTATAGAGCCAGCGCGTCGTTGGCGTTGAGCCGCTCACCGGCCAATACCTTGTCGCAGATCGGCTTCAGCCGAGCATCATCTGTCTGAAAATCGTGCAAGGAACCCATCCATTTGATGATACCAAGGAACGGGTCTTTCCTTCGATTTTGAACATTGTTCAGCGAACAACGTTCGTCCCAGAGACGTCAGCGGCTCACGACCACCCGGTCCTGAATCTGGCTGTACTCGTCTTCGGAGAGGATGCTGCGGGTCACCAGTTGGTGGGGGCTCGCGTAGGGACGCTCAGCAATGATGCGGTCGGCCTGTTGGGAAGTGATTCCGGGCAATGACGCCAGATCATCTTTTGAAGCCTTGTTCAGATCGACGGCTTTCTTGTTGCTGAGCCCTTCTTTTACGCCCTGAGCAACGGCTTTGGTGTCCCGCTTGATAGCAGCGGTTTCTTCGGCGGTCTTCTGCCGGATTTGGTCGGGATTTTGATTCGTGCAAGCCGCACCGAGGCTTAGCGAGAGCAGAAGAGCTGCAAAGAAGACGCGTGAAATCATGGTATTCCGATGCCACAAAATGGAAGTCGGTTGTCGCCAGACAAGAATCACCGCCCATCCTGCGCAAGCAAAATGGCATCTATAGTGAGTAATCCTTTGCGCGCCGATTCAGCAGACGGAGGAAATCATCATGCGAAGCATTCTGGCAGCACTGTTTTCGGTGACCCTGCTGTGCGGAGCCGCGCTCACGCAGCAAACGCCGCCACCCAACCCCGACACTCAAACGCCCCGCTCCGACGAGCAACCCAACCAACCCACACAACAGGGTGAATCTTCTGCGCAAACAGGGGCGAATCAGAAGCAAAGTTCGAGTGCCCTCAAGATTGCCCCGGGCAGCGTGATTCCGGTGCAATTGTCCAAGACCGTCGATGCTAAGAAGGCAAAAACGGGTGACGAGGTAGTCGCCACGGTAACGCAGGACATGAAAACCAACAGCGGCGATGTGCTCGTACCCAAAGACACGAAGGTGATCGGGCACATCACCGAAGTTCAGGCGCGCAATAAGGAACAGAAGCAATCCGAACTTGGCATCGCCTTCGATCACGCAGTGGTAAAGGGCGACCAAATGCAGTTGCCGATGTCGATTCAGGCCGTGATCGCCCCGCCCTCGAACAATTCAGGCGGCGCGGCGGCCCCGGATGCGCCACCTTCAGCAGCCGGTGGAGGCTCCGCAAGCTCTCCGATGGCTGGCTCGCGAGCGGGAGCCTCAGGAGCAAGCCCAAGCCCATCGTCTCAGCAGAACTATCCGCCAGGCGCCGCGTCCGAATCTTCGCCTCAGGGAGACGCGCGACCGCCGATCACCGGAGAGACCCAGGGCGTCATTGGCATGTCTGACCTGAGGCTGGAATCTGGTTCGCAGAATTCACAGCAGGGATCGCTACTGACCTCGGAAAAAAACAACGTCAAGATCGAGAAAGGGACGATGATGCTGTTGCGGGTAAATCAGTAAAACTTGTTCGGCTCAAAATTTTCCGCGCACGCAAACCTATTTTGTGTGCGCGAATTTTCTTGTACGATCAACAACGCATCAGTTGAGGCCGTGTTCAGTGGGCGGCGGCGGCAAAGGCGTTGAAACCCTGCTTGCGCTGCTCGGCCTGTTTCGGGTAGTCACCCAGCCACACATATTCAGGCTTGGTCTGGAGCAATGACAGCTTGCGCAGGTAAACCTCAGGAACCCCCTTCACAAAGCTCTTGCTTTGTACCGCGTCTCGCATCTCTGTGGCCGAACGCTGCGACTTCGCGATGTAAGCTTCCAGGGTATCGTCGTTCACAGTCTGGATGCCGAGGTCGAGACAAACCTGGTCCCGCATCTTCAGGAATGCCTGCAACAATTCCGAGGGTATGGCGTCGGGCATGCAAATACCGAGTGCCTTCGGCCGCCGCATCAGGGAACTAGCAGCCTGCGGCTTGCGATCCGAGAAGGAAAGCGTCCAGAAATTCTGCAGGCAGCTCAGAATTGAGCACTTCAATGGCATGGGAGCCTTCCCTTTGGGGAAGATCTGGCTCACTTCGCCGAAACAGTGATGGCGAGTGTGCGCAAACAGCCGGCAGAAGCTAGGCGGCTGGTTCGGCGAATCGGATACCAGAGAGAAATCCAGCAGGCGCGTAAAGCCCAACCCCTCGAACGCCCGCGTGTAGCGGTCGAGCGCCTCCAGATCGAGCATGGGAAACTGTGCCGGCGTCGCGGGCGGAAACGAGAACGACGTAGCCATATTCTTCAGCACCCGGCTCTTCATCGTTGCGAAGGTGAAAAGAATATGGATCCAGCTGCCGAACCGCCAGAGAATTATTAAGAGAAGAACGCCCAGCCAAATCAACGATGCAACCGGCGCCGAGTGTCGCCCGCGGCGGCCGTATCGCGCCTGCAAGCCCTCGTATTCGGCTTTTGAAACGGGTTGCCATCCTTGCTGAGTCCAGAGCGTGTTCGGTCCTGATGCGAGTTTGTCGCCGGAGAGCCGAATATTCCTGGTTCCGTAGGAAAGGAAGTCGAAGCGCGGTCCACCTTTCTGCGGAGGAAAGGATTGCAATGTCAGATTGAAAGTGCTGCCACCCAGCATAATGGGCAACGTTGCTTCGGCTCCGTTCGATTCGTACCCCGTCAGAAGTTTGTAGTGCCAGCCTGCGTCCTTGAAAGTCTTCCGTGACGCCTTGCTGAGAAAGCCATCGTCCTCGTCGCTGGCGCTGTTTTCGTCGTCGGTCGCATCGTCAGACGTCAACGTGGAATTGCTGGGGCTCTGAGCCCGAGCGGGTGCCTGGGGCAAAGGCGCGGGCACCGGAACGAATTTTTCTCCGTCCCACCGCGTTCCCACCCACTCGCCGCTTATCGAGGGAAGAGGAGTTAGCTGCAGATGGCCCTCCGACAAGGTCCAAGGGCCGTAGGTTACCGTTTTCTCGGGAAGGTTAAACCGATCGAGTTGTCCTGAGGCCTGCAGATGATAAGCGACGACATCTTGTTTGTTGAAATCGGAGAAACCACCCGCGAGAAGCGCGAGGTACGCGTACTTTGGACCGTCCAACTTCGACTGCAGAACGTTGCGCGAACGTCCAGTACTATTCAAAGTCAGGAAGAGGAAGGCATCGTGGTCGTTCCAGAAAACCACGGTCTGCGCCATGCGCTGTCCTACGGTGTAGCTCTTCGGCCACATCACGAATGCCGTGACCGAGGCAGCAACCACCGCCAAAAGGACGAGAATCGAGATTGCCTTCTTTTTGTCCACGATACGCTCCCTCGCGGGGAAAGTTATCACGGACCGAAGGGGATGATCATGGTACTTAAGTCATTGAACTACGAAGCAGGCTTGGATGATCGTAGCGTGGCGAACGCGCCTTCCATTAACGCCGGCACAGCAGGTCGGCGGCCACGAACACGAAGAACAGCACCGAGATCACACCGTTCATCGTGAAGAACGCAGCGTTGAGCCGGGAAAGATCGTTGGCCTTCACCAGGGAGTGCTCGTAAAGCAAGAGCAGAATCACGACCCCGACACCCACTGCGGCAAGCTTCCCCATTCCGAAGACGATCAGAAGTGTAACGAGGAATCCCACCATAGCTACATGAAAGCCGCGGGCAACCCAGAGCGCCCCTCGAATACCGAGATACTGTGGAATGGAGTGCAATCCCGCCTGCTGATCGAATTCATAATCCTGACAGGCATAGAGCACGTCGAATCCCGCGACCCAGAATGTCACGGCGGCGGTCAGCAGCAAGATTCGGGGATCAAGCGATCCGCACACCGCGATCCACGCCGCCGAGGGCGCGATCCCAAGCGCAAATCCCAGCACAACATGAGACCAGCGCGTCACTCGCTTGGTGTAGGAATAGAGCAGCAACACGGCCAATACAACGGGAGAAAGCATCAGAGCAAGACGATTGAGTCGGCTGGCCGCCAGCACAAAAATGAGGCAGGAAACCACGACGAACGTGACCACAAAGCCCGGCGACAGATGCCCGGCAGGAAGGGCGCGAGTGCTGGTGCGCGGATTGGCAGCATCAATCGCGGCGTCTGCCCAGCGATTGAACGCCATGGCAGCCGATCGCGCCGCCACCATGGCCACGACAATCCACAGAAGTTGGTGGACGGAAGGAAATCCTCCTGCCGCAAGCATGGCACCGCAGAGAGCAAACGGGAGCGCAAAGATGGAGTGCTCCCACTTGATCATCTCCAGCGTTACGCGCAGGTCATGCAGGACAGGCACGAGTCGATTGTAAAACAGAGGGGTCAGGGGTCAGGGTCTTGGGTGTTAAGTTTTGGGCCTTTGCATCAACAGTTCTGGCAGAAGTGTTTGCCTGCGGGAGCTGACCCCATAAGCGCCAACTCAAGGCACGATTCGTTTGCGGTAGGCGGTCAACCCATCCCGGCGGAAATCGGCAGGCCCTGACTGGAACGTCTGGCTTCCCACAAGCCGACGTCTGGCTTCCCACAAGCCGACGCATTATAAAAGGGCGCCCCTTTGAGGTAGATTTTGAGTGCGAAGCAAAACTCTACCGAAAGGAGCACCCGTATGGACATTAAGTATATCGGCATGGACATTCACAAGGAAACGATTTCGATTGCGGTGATGAACGGCGATGGAAAAGTGGTGATGGAGTCGATCATCGAAACCAAGGCGAGCACCATCCTGCAGTGTATCCAGGGAATACACGGTGACTTGCATGTGACCTTGGAAGAGGGGACCTGGGCGGCTTGGTTGTATGACCTACTGAAACCGCACGTCACAGAGCTAGTCGTGTGCGATCCACGGAGAAACGCGCTGATGAAGGAGGGAAACAAGAGCGACAAGATTGACGCGCGCAAGCTCGCCGATCTGCTGCGCGGGGGATATCTGCGCTCGGTCTATCATGGCGAGAACGGCCTACGAACGTTGAAGGAGCTGGCCCGCAGTTATCTGACGATCAGCAAAGATCTCACTCGGGTAATGAATCGAGTGAAGGCTCTGTATCGCAGTTGGGGGATTTTGTGTGGGGGGCAGCAAGTCTACGCCCCGCGTCATCGCCCAGAGTGGTTGAACAAGATTGGGGAAGCGGGCGTCCGCCGGCGGGCTGAGTTTTTCTACCAACAACTCGATGCTCTGCGAGAGTTGCGCCAAGCGGTGCGCAAGGATCTGTTGGCCGAGAGTCGCAAACAGAGCGCGACCAAATTACTGCGCCAGGTTCCTTCGATCGGCCCGATCCGAGCCGCGCTGCTCATCGCGCTAATCCAAACCCCTCATCGTTTCCGCACCAAGCGGCAACTATGGACCTACAGCGGTCTGGCGATTGAGACGCGCGACAGCGCGCAATACCGTTACGTGGGCGG
Organism: uncultured Acidobacteriota bacterium; assembly: GCA_963836945.1. Taxonomy (GTDB): domain Bacteria; phylum Acidobacteriota; class Terriglobia; order Terriglobales; family Acidobacteriaceae; genus Sulfotelmatobacter. The sequence goes on along the minus strand of CAWILL010000003.1, from coordinate 145,432 downwards.
ACAGCTGCAACGTTCCAAGAAACCCCAGCAGCTGCGTGGGCTGAATCAAAATCATAATCACGATATGAAAACCATCTTCAAGAGTGCGGCGAGTATGGCCAGCAGCCAGGAGGGAGCGTTCCACGACTTCTACCAAGGCTTGCTCACCAAAGGCATGAAGCCAGCGATGGCTCGCCTCACCTTGGCGCGAAAGATTGCGGCGATCACTCTAATCCTGTGGAAGAAGGGAGCCCATTTCGACGCTAAACAATTGAAACCGCAAGCAGCTTGAGCGTCTCGGACCAAGAGTCCGTTCCATCCCTTGGGGATCATCCTTTGGCGGTGGCGAGTCGGGTTCTTCTTGAGACGCCCGGATCGAGGGAGAGTATCTAGCCAGAAGTTAGGCGATTTGTGTGCTTCGGCACCAAGTCTCCAAGCCGACCCTATGCCCCCTCGCATGATCCAACAAAGCTGTAGGCCACGAGTCTCAGATAGGACCATGGTTGGCAACTCTGCAACCAGGTTAGCTTGTGAGTTTCAGAGAACCGAACGGCGCCGTCATGACGAACATGAAACCCCCACAGGAAGGAAGAAACACGGGGGCCCCGTCGCTCCGCGGCCTACAGGGCCGCTCCGCGACCGGGCTGAACGGTCAAGCAGCTAAAGAAGAAGTGTCGGCACTATGGCGAGTGGGCTGGATGCCAGAAAATATTTCTGGCGTTCCGGCAGGGAGAAGTATTTTTCACTTGACATCCCCTCTCCAGAAACTTAATCCGCAGCACTGGATCAAGCAGTTTGGGCTTCGGCTTCCATTAACTGGAAACCGAGTTGGGCCGCCTTCTTGCGTAAGGACTGGAGCTGTTGGTTCCTATACCTCTGCTCGTAGTAGTCTCCCCCTTTGTCGATATATTGTTGACCGTACTTCAACATGCGATAGACGAGTCGGGCGATCCGATGGGCCATGGCTGTAATGGCCTTCGGGGCTCCAAGTTTGGTGCGCAAGCGACGGTATTGGGCGCCAAGGTAGGTCTGGCTACGCAGCAGCGCGTTGGCGGCCATGCGCAAGGCGGTGGCCGCACGGTTTACCACATGGCGTGTGCCTCGCCCCACTACCTTGTCGCCGGTGATGCGATTGTCGGGGCACAATCCCAGCCAGGAAACGAAGTTCCCTTCTGTTTTCCAACGCCCCATATCAAGCCCGATTTCGGCCAAGATCGTTTGCGCGACCATGACGTCGATTCCATCAATCCGAGTAAGATCCACTCCAGCAACCCGCTGCAGCTCTTGCTGCAGGTTGAACCGCGGAGCATTCTTAGCCAGTTTTTTGCGCTTGGCCTTTGCTTTTTTCGGCTGCTCGTCTCCTTGCGGTTCGGTCACCGGTGCAGCCGCTACTGCTGACGCCGCGCTAGCAAAACTGGCAAGCTGCTGTTTCAATTGCTCATCACACTCGGCAATGCGTTGCTGGTAGGTATCGTAGGTGTCTAGTTCCTGTTTCACCAAGAACAGCAACTCCGGCCGCCAGTTGCCCTGCAAGCTCTTAGCAACCTCATCCGTACTGGCGTGTACGCGCCGATCTCTGAGCGCAGCCAATTTCTGGGGATCCCGTTCCCCACCCACGATGGCGCGCACAATCAATTGCCCGGTTAACCCGCTCAGGTCGCTGATCACATTGGCCAACTGCACATTCATCTGCGTCAGGGCTTTCTGCATCCGCTGAATACAACTCGCCGCTGCTTGCACATGTTCGGCTCGTTGTCGCCAATAGGTCCGTAACACCCGGATCTGGCTGGTTGGCCGAAAAGAGTTGTTTAACAATCCGTACGTGTGCAGCTTCAATAACCACTGGCACTCCTGCACATCGCTTTTGCGCCCCGGCAGATTCTTGGTGTGGCGCGCGTTGACCAAGTACACCTCAAAACCGCGCTCTTCCAGAATGTCGTACAAGGGAATCCAGTAGACCCCGGTCGACTGCATCGCGATGGTCCTCACTCCACAACTCTTCAGCCAGTCCGCCAGCCGATGCAGATCGGCCGTGAAACACTCGAACTTGCGTACCGGTTCCAGATCTCGATCCGGACGCACCGCCACATAATGGGAAGCGTTACCTACGTCAATCCCGGCGGCCTGCGGGTGAATCACGTCCAGCCCCGGGTCATTGGACTGCAACCGTCGTGCCCATTCCTTCTTCTCTTTGCGAGTACGCCAGCGCCTGTCTGCTCTCATTCCGGCTCTCCTTAGTGGGAAAATGGGATCTGGTTCGGCCCGGTGACGATAAGGTTGAGGAATCTCTCCATCGGGGTCAATAAGAGGCTGTCGTCTCGACGGGCTCTCGCCACCATGTCAGTGATCGCCAGTACCGGAGCCATGCTTTTATGCGGGCGCAAGAAGCACCAGTGGGAAGTCGGCCTTAGCTTGCCGAAACCTGATCCTTGAGACAGAGTGCACCCAGCACTTAGCTCCATACAAGTTTCTGGTACCAGTGATCGTTCCGAAGGCACGATCGGATGCTTTTATAGGACTTCTGGCCCCTTGATTGTGCGTCGTTAAACTTCGGAGTTGCCGGTCAAGCACTCACAGCGAGTGGAGGGGTACAGTCGCAAAGCCTAGTGGTCGCGAGCGAGGATGCGCGCGAGACTCCTCGCGCGGCGTGAAAACGCAACGCGTCGGAATTGTGCCATATGGGCCACGAGCAGAAACAACGCGCAGGGCGATACAGCCTCATCCGCAATCCTTCTATAATTAGCCCGCAAATGCCTCTCGCTCCCGGCTCAAAGCTTGGCCCTTACGAGATCCTCGCCGCCCTCGGCGCGGGAGGCATGGGAGAAGTCTATCGCGCCCGCGATCCACGCCTGGGCCGCGAAGTGGCGATCAAGGTATTACCCGCCGGCTCGGCGGGCGATTCCGAGCGCATGCGTCGCTTCGAGCAGGAGGCGCGAGCCACGGCTGCGCTCAGCCATCCCAATATTCTCGCCGTGTTCGACATTGGCAGCCAGGACAATTCCCCCTACATCGTCTCCGAACTACTCGAAGGAGAAACCTTACGAGCGCGCCTGATCAATGGTCCGCTGCCCGTGCGCAAAGCAGTCGATTATGCGCTCCAGATCGCACGCGGACTTACCGCCGCCCACGATCACGGCATTTTCCATCGCGACCTTAAGCCGGAAAACCTCTTCATCACCCGCGACGGGCATGTGAAGATTCTCGACTTCGGCCTGGCCAAGTTGACCATTCCTGAGCTGGGTGCTCCCGGCTTATCGGCGGAGGCGACGCTCGATTCCGTCACTGGCCGCGGCGCACTGCTGGGTACGCTGGGTTACATGTCTCCCGAGCAATGCCGCGGAGCCGCCATTGACGCGCGCTCTGACCTGTTTAGTTTCGGCGCGGTGCTCTATGAAATGCTGAGCGGCAGGCGTGCCTTTCGCGGCGACACGACGGCCGATACCATTAGCTCGATTCTGAAAGAAGAGCCTCCAGACTTGTCCGCCACAGGCCGCGATGTGCCGCCCCTACTGGAGCGCATCGTTCACCATTGCCTGGAAAAAGATCCGGCCGATCGCTTCCAGTCTGCGCGCGACATCGCCTTCGCATTGGAGGCGTTGTCTTCCATTTCATCGCCTGCAGCGTCGGCTACGAACTCTGCCGCGCCTGCGGTGACAAAACCGGGAAAGTCCTGGCTCGTTCCCACGCTGCTGGGAGTCATCGGAATCCTCGTTGCGGCCGTGGCGCTGCTTTTCGTTCGCCTGAATGCCCCTCCTGCTGAGCCGCCGAGCTATCGTCAGCTCACGTTTGGACGCGAGTTCATCTCTTCTGCCCGCTTCGCACCCGACCAGCGAACTATCATCTACAGCTCGGCGCACGTCGGGATGGAGACCGAACTTTTCTCGCTTGCGCCCGACAGTCACGCCCCTGTAAGCCTCGGTCTGAAAGATGCTGACCTCGAATCCATCTCTCCCACCGGAGAGATGCTCCTGATCCAGAAGCGACGAGACCTTAGTAGGAATGTCAAAGTTGGCTTGCTGGCGAGAGCGCCGCTAAGTGGCGCAGCTCCCCGTCCTATGATGAGCGATGTCGTGGACGCAGATTGGGGCCCCGACAACCAGATCGCCGTCGCCCACTACGTGGACGGACACTTTCGCATTGAGTACCCCATCGGCCACGTTCTGTATGAGGCCGCCACCGGCTGGTTAACCAACGTGCGCGTCTCGCCCAAGGGAGGCTGGGTGGCATTCGCCGAGCATCCCACCTTGGGAGACAGCGCTGGCAATGTGGTGATAGTAGACTCTTCCGGCCGCAATCGGACTCTGTCCCCGCGGCAGTTGTCCATTGAAGAGGTTAATTGGGATCCCTCTGGCAAGGAAGTATGGTTCACCAGCGCCAAAGAAAGCGCTAACTTTCAGCTCTGGGCCGCCGATCTTTCGGGCCATACCCGTGTGGTCGACCGAATTCCGGCCACCCCAACCCTCTACGATATTGCCCGCGATGGGCGCGTTCTTCTCGGGCAAAATATCTTTCGAATCCTCGCCTACATACGGGGAATTGGTCAGGAGCGAGAACAAGATGTGACCATTCAAAATTGGAGTGACGCTTCGGCGATTTCAGCTGACGGCCGACAAGTGCTGTTGAATGAAGAAGGGGCTAATAGCGGACCTGATTACGACGTTTACGTCCGTGGAAGCGATGGCGCAGCGCCCGAACGCGTTGGCGATGGCGTGGGCTACGATTTCTCACCGGACATGGAGTGGGTTCTGTCGTCCCTTATTTTGCACATTCCCCGTCAGCTTTTCCTGATTCCCCTTGGCCCGGGGGAGACGAAGCAGATCACGCATGATTCCATCGACCGGAGTTACGCTCGTTTTCTCCCGGATGGCAAGAATGTTGTATTTAGCGGCACGGAACCGGGTCACAAATCGCGCATCTACGTGCAAGCCATCGATGCGGGAACTGGACGCCCGATTTCTCCGGAGGGAGTGAGCGGATTCGTCCCCACTGCGGACGGTAAGTTCGTGTTTGGCTTCTCCGATTCCGTGGCGCTATATCCCGTGGATGGTCAGGGAGCGCCCCGCCCGGTTCCCGGCATCCATCCCGACGAGGCAATCTTTTCTGTCTCGCGTGACGGGCGTTCGGCGCTGGTTGGGGTGCTCGGTGGCTATTCGGCGGATGTGATGCGCGTGGATCTGGCCACTGGCCACCGCGAGTTGTTCAAGAAAATCGCACCATCGGACCCCGCGGGGGTTGATTTGATCGATGCGGCATTCACTCCAGACGGCAAATCCTATGCCTATTCCTACTTCAACGCTCTGAGCCAACTGTATTTGGTGGAGGGATTGCGATAAGGCGCGGATTGTCCTTTCATGCCCTCATTCTTGATCATCGCCAAGTCAAAGTTCTGCTCCAATATTCGTATGTCAATGTGGCAATGTGAGGCAGTGGATTGTTCGCCATCCGGAAGTTCGTCAGAAACGCGCCCTGTGGGAAGTCGTGGAGGTCACTCCAAGCCCACACCGCCTAAGTTAGAAGCGCTTATGGGTGGAGCCCCAGGACCTAACACCTAGCACCCAGACCGCGTCTAAGACCCGACTCCGGGGATCAGAGGCACAAAGCGGCAAAGCTCACGGAGCTCAATGTTCGGCTGACCGTTTTCCATGCGAACCAGCCGCAACTGCTGCGAATCCTCCGATCCCACCGGAATGATCATGCGCCCGCCCTCGCCCAGCTGCACGACCAGCGCAGGAGGGATCTCTGTCGCCGCGGCTGACACCACGATCGCATCGTATGGCCCTGCTTCCGGAAATCCTCGCATGCCGTCGCCAGTCATAACGTTCACATTGGAGTACCCCAGTGCCGCCAGCAGCGCGCGCGCCGACTGCGCCAGAGACTCGTGACGCTCAATCGAGACCACAGTCTCGGTCAATTCAGCGAGCAAAGCCGTGACATATCCCGACCCGGTCCCTATCTCAAGAACCTTATCCGTCGGCGACAGCTTCAACGCCTCCAACATGAGCGCGACGATGTATGGTTGCGAGATCGTCTGCTCTTTCCCGATTGGCAGAGGATGATCCTCATATGCCTGGCCGCGGTACTCCTCCGGCGCAAACACGTGGCGAGGCACGCGCTCCATCGCAGCCAGCACGCGTTCGTCAGCAACGCCGCGCTGTCGTAGCTGCGAATCCACCATCTGGAGCCGAAGGCTGGAATACGACGCGGGACTTGCCGGGAAGGTCATGAGCTCGAGATCTGCCTTACCGAATTCTATTTCTTCCGCCGCCGCACGCGCACATCAAAGCTGACCACGCCGTTCTGATCGCGCGTGCCCAGCACCGATATGTTGCGATTGATGTAGTACTCGCCCTGGATGATCTGCTGTGAACTCTGGGATACGTTGGTGCTATAGCTGAGGGAGAGGTTGTTGGCAAACTCCTGCTCAATGGTGATCTGCGGACCACGGCCGGTGGGGTTGGTTTCTGTGGCCAATCCCTGGGGATCGATTTTGATCCGGCTGACCCCGAACAATTTCTGCATGCGATTGCCGACCGCTTGATTGATCGCCTGATTGATGATCAGATTCGTGGCTTCGTCGTTGAACAGTGTCTGCCCCGACTGCTGCTGCAACTGTTCCGACTCTTCACTCGTCCGGCCCAACGCCAAAAGCGCGATGATGTCCGACTTCGGCAGCGGCGGCTCGGAGCGATAGTTCACGTTCAGTCTGTCGGGAGTACCCGTCACCGTAACATCCAGCTCGTAGTTGCGCACATGCGTGGTGGCTTGCAAGTTCACCTGTGGTTCGATAGCCACCGGGTTGGCAAAAGTAATATCGCCGCGCTCCAAGCGAAACTTGATCCCGTTAAACGTGGCGTCGCCTTCGAGGATGTCGGCGCGTCCCAGCACGCTCGGCCGCGCGAGAGAACCGCGCAGTCTGAGATCAGCGTCGCCTGAAAGTCTTGCGACCGCGGTCTTCATCTGGAGTTCGGGCGCGGTCCGGACCGCAACGTCGAGCTTCACGTTATACAGAGGCGAATTGGCCGCGGTGATGGCTCCCGATTGCCGGCTGCGTTCAAGATACGACGCAAAGTCGAATCCCGGCGTCACAGCAAGTTTCGTAACCAAAACGTCACCCGAAACGGTCGAGGCCGACTTCGTGCCCGCCCAATGCAATTCCGCCGTGGCCATGGAACTCACGCCTGGCGGATAGCGAAGCCTGACGTCTTTGCCGACAGCGCTGAGGTTGAAATTGAGCTGCCGATTGTAGTTGGTGGCTTCTCCCTTGAGATCCAGCGTGCCCCCTCCAGCACGGCCCGTCAGTTGTTCGATGTAGATGCGATCGCGGGTGAACAGGAGCGTGCCATTCATGTCGCTCACGCCGCTGGGGATGCCGGCGTAATTGGCCGTGCCATTCTTAATCTCGATCGTGCCCTGGGGCAGCGGATCTCGCACCGTGCCACCGAGAGTCCCGTGCATCGTCGCCTGGCCGCCCGCCGTAAGGTTTGAATCGATCCCACCGAGCAGGCGCAGATCGACCAGCCCGTCGGCCGCGATGTCGAGCCGGTACGCCTCAGCGAAGTAAATGGCGCCGTGTCCCGTTACATCGGTGCCTTCCCCCACCATATGCGTTTCGGGAATCTGAAGAACGCGATCCGCATAAGTGAAACGCGCCGGACCTTGATTGTGCAGCTTGGCGTACTCGACATCGACGACTACGTCAGTGAGATTCCCGTCCAGCCTCCATCGCTGCGTGTCGCGCAATGGTCCCCTCATCGTGACACTGCCAACCACGGCCGAGTGACCGGTCAGTTGATCGCCGAGGTAAGCGCGCCATAGGGCGTCCAGGTCCAGATGATCCATATGCGCTGTGATGTTGGTCGGAGAGTCGCCATGCATCCCGACGGTTCCGTCCACCGTCAACAAGCCCTTGGGAAATTGGGAATGGCCACTCACCACGAGCTCCCGCCCCTTCGTGGTTGCTTCCAGGAAGAGATCGCCGGTGAGTTCGCGATCCAGGGTCAAATCGCGCGCATGCACTGCCGCAGTTATGACTGGCGTATCCAGCGTTCCAGAAGCCTGCAGCGTGAAGTCGGCGCGACCCTCGATTGGTAACTCGTCCATGTGAATCTGGCGCACTCGCGACAAATCGAAATCCTTGCCCGCAAGATCGAGCCGGAATCCACCCGCGGACGGCGCGAAGGTGGCAGTGCCGTTTACTTCCGCATCCTGGTGCGTCAGACGAATATTGCTCAGCGTAGTTTCGGCGCCTCCAAAACGAAGATCGGCATCGAACTTTTCAATCTCCTCGCCATATGCCGAGGCATTGGTCGCGCGGATGTGTCCTTGCCCCTGCGGATTCGCGCGCGTTCCGTTGATTTGCAGGCTTACGTCTGCGGTACCAGTCAGCGGATAGTCCAAATCGGCGAGCGCGGCCGTCGATGCAACATCAACGTTGTGCAGGTTGATCCGCGCCGAGTATGGACTGTCCTCTGTGAGTTGTCCCTTGTCCAGGCTTGCGGTGAACTCGAAATCGGCGCTGGTGTCTCCTCGCCGCAGACTGCCGCCACGGAGCAGAAGTTCGCGCGCCGAGAAATCCACGCTCGCCCCAAGAGAGTCCCAATGCACAGACTTTTCGGGAGTGCGTGAGGTGGCTGGCACCGTAAACTCGAAGTCCTCCGCCACCAGCGTTCCGGCGATTCTCGGTGAGGAAAACGTTCCGCCGGCCGCGCCGCTGAAGGTCGCGTTGCCATTCACTTGAAATGGAAGGTCGGTGGGCCCGCCCAAAACCTTTACCAAAGGCCGCCATTCTTCAAGGTTGGAAGTTGAAACTGAGAGATGCAGCTTTGAGGAAGCCGCCAGCGTTCCGGCACAGACGATCTTGGAAGCCGGTGTAGAAAGCGAGAACTGGGCGAGTTCCAGAGAGTCTGTGGTCCCGCGATATTTCCCCTGAACGTGAGCGGTGATCGGTAATTCTCGAGCCCCTGGTTTAGCCGGAGGAGCGACTTCAAGGCTGGCGGCAACTTCGGCATTTCCGGGGCTTCCCATCCAATTGGCATCCACGTTCCCACTTGCTACTCCCGCCGGATGGAAACCGTCCAGGGGATGTGCTGAAGTGTCCATGGCAGAAGCAGCCTCGCCGACGGAGACGTCGCGTATCCGCAGGTGTACGACACCAGTCTGCACGCCGGGTAACTTAATCTTTTCACCCTTCTTGGCTGAAGGGCGTGATACTCCGATCCGGGGCAGGTCCGGCTTTCTTTCTTTTTCCCCAGAATAGGGAATGCTGTGCAGCCAGTTGTCCACCTCAGCGTCGCCGGCAAAGGCGCCGCCTAGCACCTTCCCTTGCAACTTCGACAGCTTGATCTGATCGTCACTGAGCGAGTAGTCAGCAGATGCGCTTGCCTTTTTGAGCGCGAGTTGCTCGTTCTGCCAACCGAGATCTCGTATCGCCAGCGCTCCCGAAGTCGTGAACTCCTTCAATGACCAGTGTCCATCGCCCTTGAACTCCGCGCTGCCCTCACGCAAGTCGTTCCGTCGAGCGATGGCCGCCATTTCCCCGAGATGGACCTTCACCTCGTAGCTGCCATCCAGATGTGGTTCGCGGAAGTTGCTGATTCTCCCCCTGGCTTCGATCGAGGAGCGGCCTGAATTCCATTTCAGAGACTTGATATCGGCGAATGTCGGCGCGAGGCTGAAATCGATACTCGTCATCCAGGAAAATGGCCGCAAATCCCGAATCGCAGTGTCGACCTTGCCCAGGGCCAGGTGACCGTCATACCTTCCCCGCAGGAAGGAATAATCCATCTCGAGGTTCGTGTTTCGGACGTCGAAGTTCAGAGGAACTTTCTGATCCGCCCACAGCAACTCGCCGCTACGAACCGAAAGGTGATCGATAGAAAGCGCGAAAAGCTCATCGATAGGTGAAGGGCCGGACCCTGTCGGCAGCTGCTGCAGGGACGGAATGTTCGTGGTTGAGCCATCCGGTCCAATGACAACATGGATCACAGGACGGTCGAGCGTCAGAGATTGAAATCCGAATTGCGTGCGCAAGAATGAAATGACTTTGACTTGTCCGACCACACTGTCGGCATGAAGCAGAGGAGCCTCCGTGGGAGACTCCTTGCCATGCACGGTGATGTTGCGGATCTCCGCCTGTAAGTGAAAGGGAACAACGTGGAAGCTGCCGATTTCCGCCCGCCCGCCTGTAATGCGTTCAATTTCCCTGACCATCCGCTGGTGGACGTAGTTCTGGAATGAATTTGTAGTGGTGTACCAAAGTCCCGCCAGCAGGGCGATAACCAGGATCCCGGTGGTGATTAGAATGTATTTCCACCAGCGCGGAGCTCTGGCGGCACGCGGCTTCACCGGGTCTGCACTCCCTCGGCGGTAGGCTCGGGCGCGCCAGGCACGCTGAGCTTGCTCTCGGAACGCAGCGAGTGCAGCCAGGAAACCATCAACTCGCTGACTTTTTCCTCGGTCAGAAGTTCGCGAATCTTTGCGGAGACTTCCTGCAGCGGAACCTCCCCAGCACCCGATTGCTTCAACTGCGGAACGAATTGGTCGCGGTAGTAGGCTTCAATTGTCTTGGAATCGATCTGGACCGTGGGACGCAGATGTGCATCCACCAGCCTCATAAGATCAAGCTGTTCCTGCACATGCGCTACCAGTGCCTTCTCTGTCAGCCCGAATTTCGCCAGTACCGCTTTCCAGCCATCATCGGTGGCGGCATCCGGATAAAGCTGCCGCGTCGGCGCAACTTGCGCCGCCGCCTCCTCTTCCGAGGCATGCTTGATCAGCGCCGATTTCATCTGCTCTCCCAGCAACTCCTGGTCGATGAGCCGATCGAGCACCGCCCGCCGGTCCTCCTCGGTGAAGTCGCTGAGCGACCTCGCACTCAGTAATCCCTCATAACGCAGTGCGGCGTTCCAGTCACTCTGCAGGATGATCTGGCCATTCACGGTAGCGACAATGCGGTCGATCACCTCGCCCGCGAAAGCGGGACGACCCGAAAAACTCCAGGAAAGAACGAGTGCGGCGACGAAGGTGACTTTAGTGCAAACTTTTGTCATCAGAATGGCTGCCCTATGCTGAAGAAAACGTTGAAGTGCCGCAACTGCTGCGTCACCACCTGGGGCGTTGGAGTCGTATCTAACTGAAAATATTTGGTCGGATTCAGGCTATATCCGAAATCAAACCGCAACGGGCCTAAGGGTGTCTTGTATCGTACGCCAACTCCTACGGCATGCGAAGTGTAATCATACCCGGAGTTATTGAAGTTGATAATGCACTGAGTGTTCGTTGTACTACTGGGCAGGCACTGCGCCGGATCGGGCTGATGCCACCTCATCAGTCCTTTCAACATGTCGTGCGGCGCAGTGAAGACATTCCCCATATCGTGGAAAATGGCGAAGCCAAATCCTTCTCCCAGGTAAGGCAGCGAAACCGGCGGGAAACGCAGCTCCAGATTGTTGACGAAGAGCGCCGTGCCGCCAACCGGGAAACCGGACGACGGATCGCGCGGTCCTGCCTGATTTAACCCGAATCCGCGATGGGAGTTGCCGCCGCCCGCGAAAAATTGCTCCGGCAATGGAATCGTGGCGAATTCGCAGGTCGGCTCCCCAGCCGAATTCAGAGGGCAAGAGCCGGGCGGTAGAACTCGCGTCCCCTGGAAAGGCTGCTCCAATCCAATGCTTGTCGAGCGCGCGAATACGAACCTGCGCCCGGGCTTACCTTTGCCGAAGGCATGGTAGGTGGAATACTGGACCAGTGCGCGGCCAAAATTCGTGGGTAGCGTGGACTCCGGCGTTTCCGAACGCGACCCGAAGATACTCGCCGCCACCGATGAATCCAGGGTAAAGTAGTCCCCTTTCGTACTTTCCAGCGGGTTATCCCGTTTATCGTGGATAAACGTAAATCCGGGACCGCCGACACGGGCAGGCAGCGACAACAAAGCAATCGCCCCCGGGGAAAAATTCGTCGCGAAATGGCTGGCTTTGACGGCGCGAAACTCGAAGCGATACGTGATTGAGTTCGGCCCGGGACGTGTGCCGGGTTCGGTACCCGGACTCCCGAACTGCTGCCGAAGGTCGATCTTTCCTTCCAGCCGCTGCGAGGTAAACGTAGCAACATCCAGGCTGTTGTCGTAGAAGATCGTGTAAATGAGCTTGAACTTGTCGCTGTTGAGCAACTTCGGCACCGTGTAACTGATCAGTCCGCGCTGTTGCAGACGTCCGACGTGCGACTGGAACGTTATTGTCTGGTCGCGCCCGGCAAAGTTAAGGCGTGTCACATCGAACTCTACCCGGGGGCTCACGCCAGTCTTGCCCTGCGGCGCGCTCGCGCCCGCGGGCTGGCCGGTTTGAAACTCAAGTCCAAGTCCGTAGGTAAACGTGTAACGCTTGGCCTCGCGAACCTGTATCTGAATGTTCTTCAGCGGATCGTTACCTTCCGGATTCTGCACCGCTGCATCCACCTGGCTAAAGATCCCGAGGTCGTAGAGCCGGGTCTGCGTGTTCAGCAAGTCTCGCTGGCTGAGCGGCTCCCCGGCATGCACTTGCAGGTCGCGCTGCACCACGAAATCGTGTGTGTGTTCCAAACCTCCGACCATCACCTGATCGACGGTGAAGCGTTCGCCTTCCTGAATGGAGTAAGTTACATCCTCCCGGTTGGGCTCTGTAGGGGAATGATTTGTCGCGAGTTCCAGCGACGCATTGGGAAACCCGTGATCGAAGTAGTAACCCAGGATTCGCTCTCTATCGTTGGCCAGGTCCTGTTCTGAGTAAGGTTGCCCCGGCTGCGTACTCAACTCGGGCAAGTCGCTGGTCTTGACCTTCTGATTGCCTACAACATGCACCTCGCCGACCGTCGTTCGTGGCCCCTCTTCGATGTGGATGTGCACCGCAAGTTTGTTTGCTGCTCCCTGGTAGTTATCATCCACTTTGGTCTCAATCTTCACCGCCCGAAAACCACTGCTCTTGTAAAGCCCTTCCAGGGTCGCAACATCGTTCTTCAGCAGCGCCTCGCTATAGCGGCCGTGGCTCAGGAAACGGCTGGCAGGCTGGATCTGCAGGTAGGAACGAAGTCTCGCGGTATCCAGAAAATTCTTATTGCCCGAAATGTCGATGAGAGCCAGTTTGTGCGAAGGACCCGCGTCGATCTCATAAATGATTCTGAGTGTCTGGGGATCATTTTCTTTCTTAATTTCCACCTTAGCGTCAAAGTGCCCCCGGGTTTGCAGATAGTCGAGCAGGTTCCTCTCACCCTCATTCAGCAGGTCATCGTCGACCGCATTTTCCTCGTAAACCGGTATTTCCCGCTTGAGCACACCACGACTGACGTGATACCCGCGCGCCGAGATCAATACCACCGGGCCGGGATCGATCTGGAAGGTAAAATCCAGCGCATTTTTCTCTGGCCGATAAGTCTGTGCGGCGATGGACACCTGAGCCAGGGCGCGGTTCTGCTTCTGGAACTTTTTGCGCAACCGCTGCAACGAACCCGTCACGCGGGCGGCGGTGACACGATCGCCACTATCGATGTGGGCAATCTTCTGAACCTCAGCCGAAGACAGGTTCGACGTCCCGGTCACCTTCACTTCCCCGATGTGCGCTTGCGGTCCGACATCGATGTGGAACAGAATATCGACCTGCTGAGTCGAGGGATTGGACGTGCTTTCCGCGGTTACTCGAGCTTTGTAATATCCGTTCTCCTGCATCACCTGGCGAACGTTCTCGAGCGCGCGATCTAATTTGTCTTGGCCGTAACGCTCTCCAAGCTGGAATTTCGAGGCGTTGACGATCTGGTTTGCGTTGGGACGGTTGGGCGCTCCCTCAACGTCGACAGCGCCCACAAAGTAGTTCGGCGTGGTGACGAAAGCCAACACTACGCCGCTTCCCGAGGACGTGACCTCCGCCTGGATATCGGCAAAGCGGCCGGTTCCATAGAATGCGCGGATACTGGCGCTAACCTGCTCTCGATTCAGCGGACTTCCAACTTTTTGCGGAAGCAAGTCAAGCAGGTGATCCCGGTCGCGTTCCGCCACACCAGGCAGATCGATCGCCACAACCGTTTTCCCTTCGTAACTTGATCCTGCAGTCGAATCCTGCGCGACGGAAGAAAATATTGTCGCTGCACCTGAAACGGGAGTCGCCCCTTGCGATGAAGCTGCCGCCCAGACGAACATTATCGCGGTCAGACATGTCGCGTACCGTCTCAGCAAAGGTGTCCTTGGAATCAGGCGCTCTCTGACTTCGATACGCACGCCCGTTCGGTTCGTTGTATGAGTCAGGCTCAACCTCGAGCCCAGAACTCTGTTTTCAAACCACGAAAAACGCAGAGATAGGAATCGCAATTCCTTCGTGCACCTTCGCGTCCTTTGTGGTTTATGAATCGTTCTTAAGCTCTACTCGACCCAGCCACTTATAATAATTGTTTTAGAGCGCGGCACTGGTGACCTCTTTGGCACAGGAAACAAGACACAACATCGGCAACTCAAGCCACGCATCCCCGCAGAACGATCGCTATTCCCGCCAGATTCTCTTCCGTGGTATCGGTGAAGCGGGGCAGCGCAGTCTACAGGCCGCCCAGGTAGTCATCGTTGGCTGCGGTGCAACCGGTTCGGCCCTTGCTGGATTGCTGGCTCGTGCGGGAGTGGGCACCCTGCGGATCATCGATCGTGATTACGTCGAGCCCAGTAACCTCCAGCGCCAAGCGCTCTTCGACGAGTCCGACGCCGCTGAATCGATTCCCAAGGCGATCGCGGCCGCGCGCAAAATCGCCGCCTTCAATTCGCAAATTGTGGTTGAGCCAAAAGTTGAGGATCTGGTGCCCGCGAACATTCAAGCCCTCCTTGAAGGATCCGACCTGATCCTCGACGGCACGGACAATTTCGAGACCCGCTACCTGATCAACGACTTTGCCGTCGAGCGCTCCCTGCCATGGATCTACTGCGCCGCGGTAGGAAGCTACGCAGTCACGCTGAATGTAGTACCCGGGCAAACCGCATGCCTGGCCTGCATCTTCCCGGACTCCCCGCACGGCATGGTGGAGACCTGCGAAACCTCCGGCATCCTGAACTCCGCGGTGAACCTCGTGGCATCGATCGCCGCGACTGAAGCCTTGAAGTTTCTGGTTTCCGATGGAAACTCCCCGACGCTTCGCCGCACGCTGCTTTCGTTCGATGTCTGGACGAACGAGCACGCCGAGATTTCCGCTGCGACGCCCCGTACGGGCTGCCGTGCCTGCGGTGAACACGACTTCATTCATCTGGCCGGTGAAGGCCGACCGCACATCACGCTCTGTGGCAGGAATTCGGTGCAAATCCATGAGCGCCAACGCCCCATCGATTTCGCAGAGATGGACCGCCGCCTCCAGCCTCATGGCATCGTCCGCCACAACGCCTTCGTCCTGAAATTCTGGCGCGAGCCGTATGAGATGACTCTCTTCCCCGACGGCCGCGCCATCATCAAAGGCACCACCGACACCGCGGTCGCACGCAGCCTCTACGCTCGCTATGTCGGCAGTTGAATTGTGATTTGTCATGCTGAGCGAAGCGGTGAGGAGCAAAGCGACTCACAGCGCAGTCGAAGCATCCCCACCCGCGAGGATACCGCCATCGGTTAGCAGCTCTCGACTCATCTCTGCTACTCTTTTCGTTTCGTTCGTCCATTTCAAAGAGGCCCAATGCACGACACCACTCCTCCCGAGCCGAGCCGCTTTTATCGCTGGGCCGTTCTTATCTTCGTCAGCCTGGCGATGGCTGGGAACTACTACATCTATGACAGCATCAACGCATTAGAACGCATTTTCATCGATCACCTCGGATTCTCCGCTACTCAGTTCGGATGGCTGAACGCCAGTTACAGCGTGGCTGCCGTTCTGACACTCCTCGTCGGCGGAATCATCATCGATCGAATCGGAACCAAGAAGTCCATACTCGCCTTCGCAGTGGTTTGCTTCCTGGGAGCGGTGCTCACTGCCTCGAAGGGGAGCGCCCCCGTGATGATCGCTGGACGCACCGTCTTAGGCCTCGGTGCTGAGTCGATGATCGTAGCCGTCACCACTGCGCTGGCAAAATGGTTCAGAGGAAAAGAGCTCAGTTTTGCCTTCGGCATCAATCTCACGATTGCCCGGCTTGCATCCGTGGCCGCCGACAACTCCCCCACCTGGGCTAATCGCGCCTTTTACCCCGATGGTCCGGGAGGGCAACCCAGCTGGCAGAACCCGCTTCTGATCGCGGTTGGTGCCGGAATCTTCGCTGTTGTGTGCTCGATCATCTATTGGGCATTAGAGAGCCGCGCAGAGAAGCGGTATGAACTCGGCAAAGCCGGCACCACGGATAAGCTGGAGTACAAGGAAATCTTTCGCTTCGACTTCTCGTACTGGCTTGTCGTAGGTCTTTGCTTCACCTTCTATTCGGCGATCTTCCCTTTTCGCACCTTCGCCATTGACTTCTTCACCAACAAGATTCTCGCGGCCCACGGCGGTGTGGTCGCTAGCGAGGCCGCCCGGGTCACATCCTTAGAGCAGGCTGGCCGCCTGAACAGCCTGCTGCCCCTTGCGGCGATGATCGCCACCCCGCTGTTCGGGCTTCTTGTCGACAAGGTCGGCAAGCGCGCTCTTTTCATGATGTTTGGGTCGCTCTTGCTGATGCCGGTCTATCTCATGATGGCCTACTCGCCAACTTCGCTTTACATCCCAGTCTCCATGATGGGCATTGCATTCTCATTGATTCCCGCCGTTATGTGGCCGTCGGTGGCGTACATCGTGGATCAATCCCGACTGGGTACTGCATATGCACTGATGACCCTCATACAGCAAATCGGGTTCTTCATTCTGAACCTGTTAATCGGCAAGGCGAACGACTATGCTCACGCAGGTTTGGACAATCCGCACGGTTACGCTCTGGGAATGTGGATCTTCTCGATCCTCGGCTTCGTGGGATTGGCGCTGGCCATCCTGCTTCGCATCCGGGAAACAGGTCCGCATAAGCACGGACTGGAGACCATCACGACCTCGAGTTCTGGCGCGCAGGCATGACCAGTTAGAGACATGAAATTTACCAAATTACGAAGAACGCGACTCTAAATTTGGGATAGGGTTAAATGGTTATAACCACCAACTGCTTAACCTCGTATACCCAAAGGGCTTTCGCGATCCGGGAAGAGGTGAGCAGAATCCTAAGAACGGTAGAATAGCTTTCAAAAGTGGAATCCATGAGTTACTTTCGTTCCGCGGCAACCGCTCGCAACCCATACAACGTAAAGATAGTTAGCCGCATCTCACGGGGTGCGGCCGGAAAAGGCAACTTGACCGACCCAGAGCAACGGCAGGCAGGCGACTTCGTCGAGGCCGAGCTGATCGAGAAGGCGAAGCTGGGGGACGCCCAGGCGTTCCAAGCCCTCTACGAGAAGCATAAGCGGCGCGTGTACTCGCTTTGCCTCAGGATGACATCGAATACCGCTGAAGCTGAGGATTTGACCCAAGAGGCCTTTCTTCAGCTGTACCGCAAGATCGCAACATTCCGCGGCGAATCGGCGTTTTCGACATGGCTGCATCGGCTTTCCGTCAACGTGGTGCTGATGCACCTGAGAAAAAAGAGCCTCCCTGTGGTTTCCCTGGAGGAGACCACTCAGGGTGGCGGCGAAGAAGATACACCGAAGAAAGACTTCGGGGCAGAAGACATCGCGTTAGCCGGATCCATTGACCGGTTGCAGTTGCAGCGAGCAGTGGACGACCTACCTCCAGGCTACCGGACGATTTTTGTTCTTCACGACGTCGAAGGTTACGAACATAATGAGATTGCCCAGATCGTGGGCTGCTCGATCGGGAACAGCAAGTCCCAGTTGCACAAGGCGCGCATGAAGTTGCGGGATCTGCTCAAAATGAACCGGGCAGAAAAAGTAGAAAAAACAGAGAAATCCTGAAGCCATCTACAGGCAACAAAGTAGTAGACAGAGCCAGCGAAGACTGGCAGCGGGCGGCCAGACGGAAAGTGCAAGCATTTTGAAGTGGCAGTACACTGAGGCAGCAGGGGCTTGGGGAGAGCTGTATGACTTGCGTTGAGTTGCAAGAGAGCCTGGCGGAGAACGAAAGCGGCAGCAGCGCCGAACAACGAGATCATCTTCGAAATTGTCCCGAATGCGCGAAACTGGTGGCGGAACTGCTCGTCATTGCCTGCTCGGCAGGCGATCTTCGCGCGGCGCATGAACCGGATCCCCGCGTTTGGAAATCCATCGAGGCTTCTTTAAGACGGGAGGGGCTGATCCGCCCACAACGGAGAAACCTCTCCCTTCTTCCGTCTTTGGGTAGTCAATGGAGTTGGGCTCGGTGGATGGCACCGGCGGCGGCGCTCCTGTTGGTGAGCCTCGGCATCTTCCTCCGGCAGCACTCCCAGACAACGGACACTGGCGCCCAGAACATCGCCACTCCCCCAACCGTCGTTTCCGACGCAGCCATCGCGGGACTGAATGACGACGACCTGCTGCAGGAGGTCGGGCAGCAGTCTCCCGCTCTGCAGGAGCAGTATGCTGACAATCTGCGTCATGTGAATCAATACATCCAGGATGCGAAGAATACCGTCGCCTCCGATCCCAACGACGAAGAGGCTCGCCGTACGTTGATGGAGGCTTACCAGGAAAAAGCCATGCTGTTCGAACTGGCTTTGGATCGTTCTCTGCAGTAACTTGGAATGTGTCGTGCGTACTGATAAAAGGATCTGAGAACTTTATGAGCGGGCACACAATTCAACTTGCCACCATCAGCGTTGTCCTGGCCGGAACCATCATGTCCGGAACGCTGCTCGCCGAGACGCACAAGGAGTACCGGTTTAATGTCGGGCCGAGGGCGGGAGTTTCCGTCAATAACCCGTATGGCTCGGTTTCGGTAAAGCCTTCGACCGGTAACCTCATCGTTATCAGCGCCCTACTTTCCTCCGACAAAGTTGAAGTCGACAATGCATTGGTCGGCAATCGAGTCGAGGTTCAGTCCCATCTGCTTCCCGGTGCAGACGCCCAGTCCGGACGTGTCGATTACGAGATTCTCGCCCCTGCCGACGCCAGCATCACCCTGCATTCCAGCACCGGCAGCTTACGCGTCGAGAAGCTTCATGGCGACGTTTCCTTAGAAGGCGCGGCGGCAACCGTTGACGTCCGCGACATCACCAACGCTCACGTGCACATCAAGACTCTCAATGGTCCGGTCACTCTGACCAACGTGCAGGATGGGCATGTCGAGATCGACTCTCTCAGCGGCAACGTAACCCTTCGCAGCGTCAACGGTCCCCTGATACAGGTCGTCTCCACCAGTGGCGGAATCAGCTACGTCGGGGATTTCGGTGACCACGGCGACTACCGCTTCACCAGCCATAGTGGCGACATAGACGCAATCGTTCCGGGCAGCACTTCCGCCGATGTGAGCGCCCGCTCCGTCCGGGGCGAAGTACACGACGATATCCCGCTGCAGCCCAAGCAGCACACCTCTTTCGTCCTTAAAGAGGGCGTTGCTTTATGGGGTACCATGGGGCGAGCCGCCGTTTCCTCCACGGTGGTGCTGCGTAGCTTCAGTGGTAAAATCCACCTCAGAAAACGCGCATCAGAATAGCGAATCAAAGAAATCCGGACCGTTTGAAGCAGCGTTCTGGCAAGATGGTGGGCGCCAAAGGGTGTCTTCGCGTGCAATCCCAGGTTCCGCGCGAGCACCGTCTTTCCGGCATCTTCCTGGTCGGCTTTATGGGAGCCGGCAAGACCAGCGTCGGCCGGGCTCTGGCGCGCCATCTGAACTGGGCTTTTGAGGATCTCGACGAGCGCATTGAGGATCTCGAACGCCGCACAGTACCTGAGATCTTCCGCGAGTCCGGTGAATCTGCATTCCGCCGGGCAGAACATGCGGCCGTGCGTGATGTGCTGACCGAACTGGAGGGAGGCGCAGTCAAAGTCGTGGCGCTGGGCGGCGGCGCGTTTGTCCAGGAAAGCACCGCGGCTCTGCTGGGAGCGTCCGGCGTGCCAACGGTCTTTCTGGATGCACCGGTCGATGAACTCTGGCAACGCTGCCTGAAACAGGCCGGTGAAACAGGGGCGGAACGCCCGTTGCTGCGCAGCCTCGACCAATTTCGCGAACTTTGTGAAACCAGGCGCAAGCACTACTTGCGAGCCTCTCACAAGATTCAAACGGAAGGACGCGCTTTCGAGGAGATCGCCGCCGAGATCGCCGGAACGCTGGGTTTGAAGAAGATCGAGATCCGGACCCAACAAGGAGAAGTCGAGTGAAGTTTGATTTACGAATCGTCCGTGCAATCGCCTTGCTAGCCGCTGTCTCTTTGGCGGTTTCTGCTCCTGCGGCCGACAAAAAGAACCAGGCCAAAGCAGCCCCCGCGCAAGCCGTGGATTCCGGCTCTTTCGGCATATTTCTGAAAGGGGCACGGGTCGCCACCGAGACCTTCAGCATCCAGCAAGAGGCGAACTCTAGTGTTATCAAGTCACAACTCAAGCAAACGGCCGGTTCCGATCCGGTCAGCCAGAAGAGCGATCTCGAAATGACCGCCTCGGGCGAACTGATTCGCTACGAATGGAGCCAGTCCTCCGGCGGTTCGCTGACCGTGTTCCCCAACAACGAATTTCTGCTCGAAAAGATCACCACAGCTTCGTCTTCTAAACCCGCCGAACAGCCTTTCCTGATGCCGAGCAGTTCCGCCATCCTCGACAACAACTTTTTTGTCCACCGTGAAGTACTGGTCTGGCGATATCTGGCCGCAGCCTGCAAGCCCGAAGGCGGCGCTTTAAAATGCCAGCAGGATCCTGGAGATTTCGGCGTTCTCGTCCCCCAGGACCGTACCTCCATGCACGTCCGCATGGAGCTGGTCGGAAAAGAAAAAATAGCCGTCCGCGGAACCGACCGCGAACTGATGCGCCTGAATCTAAAGGGCGACGATTTTGACTGGGCCCTTTGGGTCGATGAACAGGATCATTTCAAGCTCATACGAGTGGCGATCCCTGCCGATAACACCGAAGTAGTCCGGGATTAGCTGTAGCTGCCCGGCGGCAGAAGCGAGACCGCCCCTGGAAAACTTATTGCTGCTGGCTGACGCACGCACGGCTCGGGTCATTATCACGGTGCTGTTGTTCGCGCTGGGGCTGGGCTTCCTTTTCGTCACGCGCGACACCCTCATCGCCTTCCTGTTCGCCATTTTCTTCGCCTACCTCATGAGCCCTCTGGTGAATAATCTGGAGAAACTGCTCCGGGGTCGCCTCCGCGCCATCGCGGTGATATATACGCTTCTGCTCGCCTTGGTCGTCGTGTTCTTCGTGATCGTAGGTCCCAAAGTGACGCGAGAGGCGGCACGCCTGGGCCAGGCGTTGCCCGGCCTGCTCGAGAAGGTCAGCTCCGGCGAGATCACGAACCAACTGGAGCAACAGCATCACTGGAGTCACAACACCACCGAGGCGGTGCGGGCGTTTCTGGTCAGCCACCAGGATGACATCACAGCCCTTGCACAACGGATCGGTGTACGCATAGCCGACGTCGCCAAGCAGGCATGGCTGTTGTTCGTTGTGCCTCTGCTCTCGATCTTCTTCCTGAAAGACGGGCGAGGTTTCAGCGAGTTCCTGCTCTCCACGATCCAATCGCGCCCGCAGCGCGAATTCCTGGAGAACGTGCTCAACGATTTGAACCAGATGCTCGCGCACTTCATCCGTGCTCAACTGACTCTGGCCGCCCTCTCTCTCGTCGTTTACTCCGCCTGTCTGGGCATCATGGGTGTGCAATATGCTTTAGTGCTGGGCACGATCGGAGGAGTGCTGGAGTTTATCCCCGTGGTTGGTCCGCTGGTCGCCGCGCTCACCATTCTAGGGGTTGTCCTCCTGACCTCGTACCAGCACTGGCTCGCGATCCTCATCTTTCTCTTTATCTGGCGCGGGATTCAAGACTATGTTTCCTCTCCCCACATCATGGGCGAGAGCATGGAACTGCATCCCCTGGCGGCGATCTTCGGAGTCATGGCAGGAGCGGAAATCGCCGGAATCCTGGGTATTTATCTCTCGATTCCGGTAATGGCCAGCCTCCGCATCGTCTTCCGCCGCTGGCGTCTTTACACCGAGAAAAAGAAGTTCGGCCCTCTCACAGCCGAATATTCGATCGGCACCCCCGGCGGTCATCGAAAGTAGCGCCGGCGTCCCGCCGGCTGTGTGGGAAGGCGTTTCGCCCTGCCACAGATGCCACGACAGGAATTCCTGAGCTTTAGTAACGCCCTGACTGGCCCAGGCACAGAACGAATTCTGCGCTTGTTATAAAATTCCAAGTAATCACATGAACAAGAAGATTCCTATCGGCATTCTCGGCGCTACTGGTGTAGTCGGACAACGATTCATCCAGATGCTGGAGCACCATCCCTGGTTTGAAGTTGCGTGGCTGGCAGCTTCGGACCGCTCAGAAGGCAAGGTCTATGAAGACGCGGCGCGTTGGCGCCTGAAAACGCCCATTCCCTCCGCCGTGGCGAAAATGAAAGTCTCCCCGGCAACTCCGGAAGGCGCGCCGAAGATTATCTTCGCCGCTCTCGATTCCTCCATCGCCGCCGAACTCGAACCGCGTTTCGCCGACGCAGGCTGCGCCGTAGTCTCCAACTCCAGCGCGCTTCGCATGCAGGAAGACGTGCCGCTGGTCATCCCCGAAGTCAACAGCGGCCACATCAAGCTGATCGACATCCAGGGATGGCGTAAGAAATCCGGCGGATATGTCGTCACCAATCCCAACTGCTCGGCGATCGGTCTAGTCCTGGCGCTCGCGCCCTTGCATCAGAAATTTGGCCTCGAAACCGTCATGGCCGTCACCATGCAAGCCGTCAGCGGCGCGGGATACCCCGGCGTGGCCTCGCTCGACATCCTCGGCAACGTGATCCCCTTCATCAAGAACGAAGAAGAAAAGATGGAAGAGGAGACGAAAAAACTCCTGGGGAACCTGAATGGATCCAAAGTCATCCCCGGCCCCTTTGCCATGAGCGCGCAGTGCAACCGCGTGGCCGTGGAAGACGGTCACACCGAGTCCGTATCGATTCGATTGCAGAAGAAAGCGAAGCCGGAAGAAATCATCGCCGCATGGAACAATTACAGAGCCGAGCCGCAGGAATTAAAGCTGCCCAGCGCTCCGGAAAAGCCGGTGGTCTACCTCGAAGCCAATGACCGTCCGCAACCGCGCTTCGATGTCGACATGGGCGCCGGCATGACGACTGCCGTCGGCCGTCTACGCCCGTGCAGCGTGCTGGACTGGAAGTTCACGGTCCTATCGCACAACACGATCCGCGGAGCCGCCGGAGCCGCCGTATTAAACGCCGAACTCCTGAAAGCCAAGGGATACTTGGGATGAATCCGAGTCCCGGCGCCAGAAAAGTAGCGCCGGCATCCTGCCGGCTGTGGCGGAGGCGTCCCGCCTCCGCACGCCTGTGCCCTTCCGAAGACCGATCATTCCCCACGAGGCCCGTCGAATGATCGTCATGAAATTCGGCGGCACCTCCGTCGAAGACGCCAAAGCCATCGACCGCGTCGCCTCGATCGTCGAAGGACGCTTGGAGAAGCAACCGGTAGTGGTGGTCAGCGCCATGGCCAAGGTCACCGACACGCTGCTGACCATGGCTCGCGCCGCCGGCGAAGGTGAACGCAAGACCGCGCTCAAACTCTGCCGGTCCCTGCAAGAGCGCCACTACAACACCGCCAGCGAACTCCTCGGCACCGCGCGTTTCACCGAATTCCATTCCGAACTCGGCCAGGACTTCGAATCTCTCGACGAACTCCTCCGCGGCATCTCCGCCGTCGGCGAAATCACTCCCCGCACCACCGATCATGTCGCCGCCTTCGGCGAGATGCTTTCGAGCAAAATCGTCGCCGCCGCATTCGAGGCCCGCGGTTTGAAAGGGGCTCACGTCGACTCCCGCGATGTGCTGGTCACCGACAGCACCTACATGCAGGCCGTCCCACAGTACGAAGAAACAAATCTTCGGCTTCAGGAAAAAGTTCTTTCCCTCGTCAAAGCAGGACAGGTTCCTGTGATGGGCGGATTCATCGGTTCGAACCGCGCGGGGATCACGACAACCATCGGCCGCGGTGGCTCCGACTTTTCTGCCGCCATCTTCGGAGCGGGCTTAGGCGCCGACAAGATCGAGATCTGGACTGACGTTGACGGCATTCTCACGACCGATCCCCGAATCTGTCCGGAGGCGCGCCGGATCAAAGTCATCAGCTTCGACGAGGCAGCCGAGCTTGCCTACTTCGGCGCAAAAGTCCTGCACCCGGCCACGGTCTTGCCGGCCATTCAAAAGAACATTCCGGTGTATGTACTGAATTCGCGCAACCCTTCGTGCGAAGGCACACGCATCACTACTCGCGCTCCGCACACCAAGAACATCTTCAAAGCGATCGCCGCCAAAAAACGCATTACGATCGTCGACGTCGCCGCCCCCCGTATGCTGCTGGCCCACGGATTCCTGCGCTCTATATTCGAAGCCTTCGACCGCCACAAAGTCGCAGTCGATGTGGTGTCGACCTCGGAAGTCAGCGTCTCGCTCACGGTGGATTCGAATCAGGCCATTCCCGCCCTGGCCGCCGATCTCGCCAAGTTAGCCGACGTAAAATACGAAGGCCGCAAAGCCATCGTCTGCCTGGTAGGAGAAAATCTGCGCGAAACTCCGGGCATCGCGGCGCACGTCTTCCGCGAGCTAGCGGACAAGAAAATCCGCATGATCTCGCAGGGCGCCTCAGAAATTAATCTGACCTTCGTCATCGAAGAAGACGAAGTCCCCGAAGTAATCCAGCGACTCCACAAAACCTTCTTCTCCGAACTAGACCCCGAAGTCTTCGCCTAACCTGTGTAGGGCCGGACGCCAAGATTATGGGGGCGGACGCATTCGTCCGCCCCGCGACCCTGAGCGAAGCGAAGGGAGCGTGTAGCGCCACCGCAGCCTCAGTCATACCCGGCAGCGAGCGCAAACTAAACCCGCCCGGACGAATGCGTCCGGGGCCACACAGTCCGTTCCTACACCGACAGCAGCCGGTCAAAGAACGCCCGATACCGCTGCAACGCGACCCGCAAAGCCTCCGTCGACACGCTGTCTCCGCTATCCCACTGCTGCTCCAGCCGCGACCGTTCCTCCGCGAACACTTCCGCCAGACGCTTCATCGCCGAAGCTACCAGCCCGTCCGCCTGTTCTACAGCTTTGCGGGGCTCATCTACGAAAGCGGTCTGAATCTCTTTCCACCGGGCGCGCAGACCCTCCAATTCTTCGCCCGGCAACAGCGGCGTGCTTCCGTTCGTTCTGCTGACAGCCGCCCTTTCGTCGTTCGCGGTCAGCGTCGCAGCCTTCTCGGTTCGCGAGCCTTGCTCGAAATTTCGCTCGGTCGTGATTTCCTGAGGTCCGCGCGTTTCCGATACCGGCCGTTTCCCCTGCGCCAGATCGGCAGTCGTGATTTCCTGTTCATCATCAAATTCCGGATGCTCTTTTCTCAACGGCGTCGCCATCTTCTATGCTCCTCTTCTCTCGATTTTGGGTTCGTCGAGCAGTTCCTGAAACAGCAGGCGATAGTGCACCATCGCCTGCCGCAAATCTTCGGTGCTGGCCTCGCCTGAACTGTGGCGCAAGGCAATGTCGTGCGCAGCGCGATAGTTGTCGACAATCACCGGATAATCCACCGAGAGATCGGCGGCCCGCTGTTCGAACGCTCCAATCGGATATCCCCGCGCCTGCATGACGTCGGTGACCAGGCTGTCCGCCAACGTGACTGCGCCTTGCGGATCATCCACAAATCGCGCCTGCACTTCGCTCCAGCGCTCGGCGAAACTGGACCGGTTCGCCCCCGATAGCGGGCGAATATTGAATTTCTCGCGCCGCTTTTGACGGAACTCAAGCACTCCCTCAGCCTTGCGCGAGTCTCCCTCCTGCCGCATGACACGGTCGTACTCCGGCCCAAAGCGTTCCTTCAGTTTCTGGCTGCGTCGTTTGCGGGACGTAACAAACGCAATCGCCGCAGCCCCAATGACCGCTACCACCACAATTGCAATCAGAACTGCCATTCGATTTTGATCCATGAATATTCCTCTCCGCGGCGCTGCTATGGGATGCGAGCCGAATGATCGCTGTTGTCAGTAAGGAGTCTCAGCAGCTGTGGAAAGCACAGTTCGACGACAAGAACGCCGAAACAATCAGGTATTTCCCGCAGGTAGCGCCCGCAGCCATCTCTCGCCCCTTCAGTTCGTCACGCTGACTGGCCTCTGTGCCCCTCCGTGCCCTCTGTGGTTAAATCTTTGGAAGCCTATGAATCTCCTCCTCCTCGGCCGAGGCAAAACCGGATCGCTCGTAGCCGAAGTCGCCGCCGAGCGCAAACATCACGCCCGAGTCATCGGCGCGCAAGACAACATTGGGTCCATTGCACTCGCTCCGGAAAGTCTCGCCCCCTTTGACACAGTCATCGACTTCACCGCCCCGCACTGCGTGCTCCAGCACATCGAAGCCTGTGTGAAAACCGGCAAAAACATGGTGGTAGGCACGACCGGCTGGTACAAAGAGATGGATCACGTGCGCACGCTAGTCGAGCACCACAAGACGGGATTCATCTACGCCCCGAACTTTTCCATTGGTGTGAACCTGTTTTTCGATATCGCGCGAACCGCAGCCGCTGCCTTGAATCACGACTATTCCGGCCAGATTTTCGAGCGTCATCACGCCACCAAGCACGACGCGCCCTCAGGCACAGCGATTGCGACCCAGCGCTTGATACGCGAAGCAGCAGGCAAGCACGAGGATCTCGAAATCACATCGTTCCGCGAAGGTGAAGTCGTAGGCCTGCACGAAGTGGTCTTCGAATCCGGCGCCGATCGCATCTATCTCTGCCACGATGCGAAGTCCCGCCGCGGCTTCGCCGAAGGCGCAGTCCGCGCCGCCGAGTGGCTGATGGGCAAGAAGGGCTTCTACGATTTCAACAACGTCTGGCGGGAATTGTGAAAGTAAATGTAGCCCCGGACTGTGTAGCCCCGCACGCCTCGTCCGGGGTTGCGCGAACGCGCAATCAGAGCGCCTGATAATACGGGAACCGCCGGAGTAGTCCGCATGCCGTAGCACGCTCCCCTTCGCTTCGCTCAGGGTCGCAGGGCGGACGCAGGCGTCCGTCCCTACACGTGCTGTGATCCCTGTCACTCGATTTTCCCTCCCCGCTCATTCGCGCTATCTTATCCCTATGCAACTTCGTGGATGCGGCACCGCTCTGGTCACTCCGTTTCATCAAGACGGCTCCATCGACGACGTCGCCCTGCGCAATCTGATCGCGTGGCAAATTGAATCTGGCATCGATTTCCTCGTCCCGTGCGGCACCACCGGAGAGACTCCCACTCTTACGCACGACGAGTGGTTGCACGTCATCGATACGACCATCGAAGTTGCCGCTGGACGCGTTCCCATCGTCGCCGGCGCAACGTCGAACGCAACCCACGATGCCGTAGAAAAAGCGAAGGAACTCGCCGCTCGCCCCGGTGTCAACGCCATCCTCACCGCGAACCCTTATTACAACAAGCCCACGCAGGAAGGCCAGTACCGCCATTTCAAAGCGATCGCCGAAGCAATCGGGGATACACCGGTCATCCTCTACAATGTTCCGGGGCGCACCTCGGCCAATCTCGAACCGGCCACGCTCGCGCGCCTCGCCGAGATTCCGAACATTGTCGCTGTCAAAGAAGCCTGCGGGAACATCACCCAGATCGCGGAAGCGATGGCGTCCGTGCCCGAACACTTCCTGGTATTCTCCGGTGATGACGCCGTCACTCTTCCGGTGATTGCGCTCGGTGGAGTTGGAATCATTTCCGTCGCAGCAAACGAAAT
This sequence comes from uncultured Acidobacteriota bacterium, assembly GCA_963836945.1. Lineage (GTDB taxonomy): Bacteria > Acidobacteriota > Terriglobia > Terriglobales > Acidobacteriaceae > Sulfotelmatobacter. The sequence continues at coordinate 117,627 of CAWILL010000003.1, read as the reverse complement.
CCCGCACGAAATGGCCGCGCTCACCCGGGCCGCCCTCGCGAATGATTGGGCCACCGCGCGCACCCTGAACCGGAAATATCTGCCGCTGATGCAGGCCAACTTCATCGAGTCGAGCCCGCTGCCCGTGAAAGCGGTTCTGGCCATGATGGGGAAGATCGAAGAGGTCTACCGCCTGCCGCTCGTCCCCATGCGCCGCGACACACGCTCGAAGCTGCAGAGAGTTGTCACTGACGTCGGACTCATCAGCAAACCCGCGGGCCCGGTTGCAGAAGCAGCCGCATTCTTCATTTACGAAAACTGGGCCGCCGGTCCCCACAAGATCGTCGTGCACCGCGCCACCTGCGGCCAGTGCAGCCACGGTAAAGGACGCCCCTCCGGCCACGACCCCAACCACGCCAAGTGGCACGGCCCTTACGCAACTCTTCCCGAAGCCCGCGAAGTCGCCCACGCCATGACCGGCGTGCTCATCCGCAGCGAGTGCAAGTGCATCTAGGAAGCATTTCAGATTTTGCGACCTCAGATTGCAGATTTTGGGGCGCCCGGCGTGAGAGTGAAATCTGCAATCTAAAATAATCTAAAATCTGAAATCTGAAATCCTCTACGGTGATCGCTTTCCCTTTTGACAAATCACAATCAACCATCAACAATCATCCATTCCATGTCCTCCCTGAAAGCCTCCATCGAGCGCCTCGCCTCCCAAGGCGAAGTCGAGCACGATCCTGAAGCGCGAAAAATATTCCTGGAATTCCGCGATCAACTCACGCAAGGCAAAATCCGCGCGGCGGAAAAGATTGACGGCCGCTGGACCGTCAACGCATGGGTCAAACGCGGCATCCTCCTGGGATTCCGTCTCGGAGTTCTCCAGGAAATGTCCGCCGGCCTCTCCTTCGTCGATAAAGACACCTTCCCTGCCCGCCAGTTCACTATCGCTGATCGTGTGCGTGTCGTCCCCGGCGGATCGTCGGCCCGCGTCGGAGCCTATGTCGCCCCTTCCGTCATCTGCATGCCGCCGATGTTCATCAACGTTGGCGCCTACGTCGACGAAGGCACCATGGTCGATTCGCACGCCCTGGTTGGCTCCTGCGCGCAAATCGGAAAGCGCGTCCACCTGAGCGCCGCTGCGCAAGTCGGAGGCGTGCTGGAACCGGTGAACGCCGCTCCAGTGATCATCGAAGACGATGTCCTGGTCGGCGGCAATTGCGGCATCTTCGAAGGCACCCTGGTGCGGTCAAGGGCCGTTCTGGGTGCTGGAACGATCCTGACGCGCTCGACTCCGCTCTATGACCTGGTGAAAGGCGAAGTCTACCGCGCGACTCCTGATTCCCCACTGGAGGTCCCGGAGAACGCGGTAGTCGTCCCTGGCTCGCGCGCGGTCAAAAAAGGCAAAGGCGCAGACTGGAATCTCTCACTCTATACCCCGGTAATCGTGAAGTACCGCGACGACAAAACCGACCGCGGAATCGAACTGGAAGATTGGCTCCGCTAGCCCAACAAAAGAGTTGCGCAGGCGGCCTTACGTCTGTACGCTACCGTACAGTATTCAGGGTATTTCATCCCGCTGGCCGAAGACTATGGTGGAGATAGCCACTCCCCTCAAAGTCATCCCGACCTGATGAGCTCAGCGGCCAGGCTTCATTATGATGACCCAAGCGCCGCAACTCGAGTTAGATCGTCTTCGTAAAAAGCAAGCAGAGGCACGTGCCGACGAAGTCTTCGGCGGAATGTCTCCGCCAGAACTGGCAGCCTACGATCTTAGACGAGATCGCATCCTCGAACTGGAGCACGATCTGTCGAACCTAAGCGAAGAGAGTCTGGAGTTTTCGCGGAAGCCCTGCTAGCTCGCCTCTCCCTGCCATCGCTTCTTTTGCCGCTCAATAGCCTCGTAGCAGTCGCAAGATGAATCTTCCAGCTTCCCTCGACTGATAATGCCCACGCTTCCTCGTGAGTACTCGATCGCCCCTGCTTTCTGCAAATCTCCCGCCGCCCCAGTCACGCTTGCCCGACGGCTGCCCAGCATTTGTGCCAGAAACTCCTGGGTTAAAGGAAGAATGGTCCCGCCAATTCGGTCGTGGCTCATCAACAGCCATCTCGCCAAACGCTCCGTAACATCATGCAGCCGGTTGCAGGCTGCCAGTTGCGTCGACTGCATTCCCAGGAGCATGGAGAAGCGCTGCAGTTGCTTTTCGAGTTCAGGGCAGCGGGGTAAGATCCTGAGCAGGGTATCGATTTCTACACGATAGGCAGTCGCGTCAGCTTGCGTAACCACTCGTAGCGCGCTCGTCTTGAACCCGAAGATTACTGGCAAACCTATGAACCCTTCGCTTCCAGTCAGGCCTACTTCAACAGTCTTCCCGTCCGGGTGGATTGTGAGCAGCGAACCGAGCCCGTTGTTCAAGAAATATCCCGACCGGATTACCTCTCCGGGTTCGTGCAATACCTGATGCAGCTTCAAACGCACAAATTCCATCTCCGGGAAGAGCAGACTACTCTCCTTGCGGGGAAGGCTGCGCAGAATGAAATTGCCGATTCTCCCATCACCACCTTCATTGCCGGGGAAAGAACTGAAAAATTTCGAGGAACGAGATACGACATCTCTGGGCATAGCGTCTCCTTGCGCGACAAACGCGACAAATCCGTCTGATTTCGCAAGGGACCGTTGCCAGGATTTGCCGAAGGCGGAACGATGCTGGAAGAGACACCCCCACCCTACTCCTATCCCGGGCACTTGTATGTACCAAAGCGCACACATATATAGCACTCACCGTGCAGACGGTCTTCGTGTCCGAGCGTAGCATTCAGCCAAAGAAGCAAGACTTCGTGGGGTACCTCGCTGTCTAGCGAGATGAAACGAATCCAGAGGACGTCCGTGGCAAATTCATACTTTCCACGAGAACCGAAGCATGGGGAGGGGCGAAATGTCATCCGATGTCCGTATTGCGTCGAGGCTGGCAATTTCAAAGCGATGATCGGTGCACAAACCGGAGAAGGTCACATTTGCGGCGGCTGTGGACATATGGTCCTCCCCTCAAATCCCCAATTTGAATGTGTTTGCGATAAATGCGCGAGGTTCAAGATCTCTTAATGATGGTCCTGATTCATTACTGTCGAGGGGAGTGCCCTCAGATGTCCGACGTGCAGTTCGACCCGTATTCGCCGATCTACCCGCGCTGCCTTGAACCTGTCAGATTCGAAGACGCGAAAACCGATGAATACGGTCGCGCCGTGCACGAAGATTGTTATTACGCCATCCTGAAAGAAACAACATGGATCACAAGACGCCGGATCGCCTAGGAACTTGATATCACGCGATCCCCGGTAGGCAGTATTCCGCTAAGAACCTCGACTCCCAGCTTGCTCGTTCCGTTCGAAGTAACTCGAATCTGCCCCAGTGTCCCAATCACTGCGTCCGCTTGCCTTAGGGCGTCTGCCGCATACGTGCTCGTAATCCCCAATACCTTCATCCCGCTTGCGCGCGCTGACTGAATTCCCGCCGGTGCGTCTTCAATGACCAGACATTCTGCGGGACGATATCTCAGTCCCTCGGCTCCCTTCAAATACGGCTCCGGATGCGGCTTCCCGTGGATAACGTCGTCGGAGGTGATCAAGAATTTTGGCACCGGCAATCCGCAATGCCGTAAGCGATTTTGCGCCAGCAGTCTGGATCCCGAGGTGACCACGCCCCATCGTCCCTCAGGAATCGATTTCACCAGATCCAAAGCGCCGGGCATGACTACCACTCCGGTCTGATCCTGCGCCTCATGATTCTCGATCGCCGCCGCCTCGGACCCAGCATCGAGATGCGGTGCCACCCGCCGGATCACTTCAATCGTCCGCACGCCATGCGCGATAGCCATCACCGCATCGCCGTCGACGCCCTTGCGCGCGGCCCACTCCCGCCACTCGCGGTCGACTTGCCGCGTCGAATCGCAAAGCACCCCATCCAGATCAAAAAGAATTGCAGCGCAGGAAAAGTTAGGCATTCCTTATTGTTTGTATCACAAGCTGATGTAGCGACAGCCGCCTCGGCTGTCCAAGCGAAGGCGAAGCCGAGCGCCCAGGACCACAAATGTTGGCGAAGAATTCGGCATACACGCTGGAGTTACCATCCGCGAGTGGCCTTGACGAGTCTAAGGCTTCCCTCCCGGAAGACTGACTTGCTCACGACTGATCACCGAGCGCGAATATTCCCGCTGCCGCACCGACAAATGCCGCTGCCGAAAGTGCATCAGCGCGCGCTGGCCCCACGCCCGGACAAACCAATAGTTCAACCCCGCTCCAAGCACCGAACTGGTCAGCGGGATCACCCGCCCAGCCCACTTCTCCACCACTTCTGTGCTGGCTCGCGCCGCGATCCGCTGGATGACCCGCGGCACAAATTTGTTGATGACTTCTTTTTCGAGCAGCTCCCGGCTCAAATCGACTCCCGCCGCGCTAGCTGCCGCGACCCACAGCTCGGCAATTTCGTCGTCCGTGTTGTATTCGAATCCATAAAGCAGACTCAGCTTCTGAATTGTCCGCATCGTGATCGCCGAAAGAATCCCCAGATCCGGCACAATCGTCAGCAACCCGCCGAGTCCGAATCCCGCGCCCTCGACCGCCGCCATCTTCATTCCGCTGCGAATAATCGAATCTGCCACGGAATCGAGTTCATGCATTTCGAGCGAATACACACCATGATATCCGCTGATCGGCAAGCGATACGCCAGCCGCAACTGCAGCAGGAATTTCCCCGGATCCACGCGCACTCCTTGATAAGCCCGCGTAAACCCTCTTTGCAGGCCAGACTCCACGGTCCGCCGCAGCCATGATTTTCGCTCGTCCGCCATAAACTCACCTTACCGCAGCGAGCCAGAGAATGCCATCAGGTGAAGCCATGAGCGGTGAGCAAAGCTCCGTCATCGCCGCTTATTGCTTATTGCTCATTGCTCATCGCTCATCGCTCTGTGCTAGCATTCTCCTGACTCCATGCCCAGCGGAAAACTGCAAGTCATCCCTCTCGGCGGCCTTGGCGAGTTCGGCATGAACTGCATGGCCGTGCGCTGGGGCGATGACATCATCGTCATCGACGGCGGACTCATGTTCCCCGAGGCCGAGCTCCTCGGTGTCGACATCGTTGTCCCAGACATTTCATATCTCACCGAGAATCGCCAGCGTGTGCGCGGGATTATCCTCACGCACGGCCACGAAGACCACATCGGTGCTCTCCCCTGGATTCTCGCCGAACTCAACGTGCCGGTCTGGGGCACAGAGTTCACGCTCGCCTACGTCGAAGACAAACTCGATGAGCACGGCCTGCTCGACGATGCCGACCTGCGCGAGATGCGCCCGAACGAGCGCTTCAAGGCCGGAGCTTTCACTATCCATCCCATCCGCGTCACGCACAGCCTGGTCGACTGCGTCGCGCTTGCCATCCATTGCCCGCTGGGCGTCATCATCCATACCGGCGATTTCAAAGTCGATCCCACACCCACCGACAACAAACTCTTCGACCTGCACACCTTCGCCGAGTACGGCAAAGAGGGAGTTCTCGCCCTATTTCAGGACTCCACCAACGTCGAGCGCAAGGGATACACGCCCAGCGAGCGTGCTGTGCGCCGAAAATTCGACGAAGTTTTCGCGCACACCAAGCGCCGCCTGTTTATCTCTTGTTTTTCCAGTTCGATTCACCGCATCAACCTGGCCGTCGAACTCGCTCACGAGCACGGACGCAAAGTCGCCTTCCTCGGCCGCTCCATGAACAACTCAGCCGAGATCGCCGAGGACTTGGGTTATATCGAGATGCCGGAAGGACTGGTGATCAATCCCGGCGAGATGAAGAATTTCCCTCCCGAAAAAGTCTGCGTCCTGATCAGCGGCACGCAGGGCGAACCTATGTCGGCCCTGAGCCGCGCGGCCGTCGACAATCACAAGCACGCCAAAATCGAAAAGGGAGACACGGTCGTCCTCTCAAGCCGCATCATCCCCGGTAACGAAAAAACCATCTACCGGATGATCGATCACCTCTTTCGCCGCGAAGCCCACGTCATCTACGAAGACGGCACCAGCCCGCCGGTCCACGTCTCGGGCCACGCCAGCCAGGAAGAGCTCAAGCTAATCATCAACCTGGTCAAGCCGCGCTACTTCATTCCCATACACGGCGAGTATCGCCAATTGAAATTGCACGCGGAAATGGCCGCCGCCATGCGCGGATCAGTCGGCAAAGTCATGCTGATCGAAAGCGGAGACGTTCTCGAATTCGACGAACTCGGTGCACGCAAAACCGCCAAGGTCAACGTCGGACGCGTCTGCATCGATTCCGGCAACCGCACCGACGTGGTCGAAGATCTCATCATCAAAGACCGCCGCCACCTCAGCGAAGACGGCATCGTGCTACCCATCATCGCCATCAACAAGTTGTCAGGAAAGGTCGAGACCACGCCAGAGATCGTCACCCGCGGCTTCAATGTCGGCGATGACGGATTTATGGAAGGCGCCAAACGCATCGTCGAAGACACGCTGGCGTTTTCTAGCGAAGAAGAAAAAGCCGACTACGGCGTAATCAAAGAAAAAATCCGCGCCGACCTCAAGCGCTATATCAGCAAGCAAAGCCAAAAACGCCCCCTGATCATGCCAGTAATCCTGGAAATCTGATCAGGCGAGATGCTCACACAGGAACAGCCGCCTCGGCTCTCCAGCGAAGCCGTGTGGGGACGGGCGCTCGTGTGGGGACGGACGCATTTCGCCCGTCCAGCGAAGGCGAAGCCCGAGCGTCCGGCGAGCACACGGTTAAATTCTGTCATCTTGAGCGAAGCATGTGCGCGAGCACGGGAGCGCAAATGCAAAGTCGAAGGATCCCTACCATCGAATAGCAGCAGGAAATACGCGCACCCCTACCGCGGCCGAGTCCCAAACCCGTGCTCCTTCCACAACCGATCCCACTGCCAAACCCCCGGATACTGCGGCAACCGATAACCCAACTGATGCGCCAGCATCAAAATCTGCCCTCGATGATGCGCTTCATGCGCAAACATGTAAGCAAACATCGTCCCTCCCGCAGGCCACGTCCGCGTCCAACTGCCACGCCAGAATTTCACCACGCGCCGCTTCTCTCCACCCGCCAGGGCATCCGTAAGCATCCGTACACACTGCCCCGCACTCTTCCTGTGCGCCGCCGCGGCCTGAGCAATGGTGCACCGCGCCGGATCCAACGGCGCCGGACACCTCAAATGCGCCGCCGAACCCTTCAGCCAAACCAACCGGCAGTTATGCAGGTGCGCAAAGATCGCAGCAATCGTCCGCCCGCCGAGTCCGCTTCCGGGCAATTCCGCCCGCCAAGCCCGCGGATTAAGATGCGCCAACAACCACTGATTCATCGCATCGTTGACTGAGTAAGTCTCGATCAACACGGCCGCAAGATCAGCCGAAGAATCCTTGCCGACACCGGAAGAACCCGCCCTCGATCGCCGCGCCATCAGACCTCCTCCGCCGCCGGTCCCGGAGGGACCGTTGATAGTAGCCCGCCACTTCCAGTGGCGGGAAACCCGCCCTTAACGATAACCTGTGCCGGAGGCACAGTAGGCACAACTGAAACGAATGATCACTCTCTCCGACCTGCACGCTGCCCAATCGCGCCTTAAAGGCGTGACCGTCCACACAAATCTCATCGAATTTACCGAAAACATGTGGGGACAGCCGCCATCGGCTGTCCGGCGCGGCACGCGCCTCCTGCTCAAGCCCGAAAACCAGCAACCCATCGGCGCCTTCAAACTCCGCGGAGCCTACAACAAAATCGACTCCCTCTCGGAAGCCGAGCGCCAACGAGGCGTAATCTCCTACTCCAGCGGCAACCACGCCCAAGGCGTCGCCTACGCCGCCCGCGCGCTCAAGGTAAAGTCGGTCATCGTGATGCCCAACAACGCCCCGCTGATCAAGCGCGAAGCCACCGCCAAACTAGGCGCCGAAATCATGTTGGTCGGCCCCGGCTCCGACGAACGCAAGAAAAAGGCCGAAGAACTCGCCACCGAGCACGGATACGTCATCGTCCCCCCCTACAACGACGAAAAAATCATCGCCGGACAAGGCACCATCGGCCTGGAAATTCTCGAAGACTTGCCAGATGTCGAAACCGTCCTCTCCCCCGTCGGCGGCGGAGGCCTGATCTCGGGTGTCGCCGCTGCCATCAAGCTGACGAATCCCAAAGTCAAAGTCATCGGGGTCGAACCCGAATTGGCGGCCGACGCCCAGGCCAGCCTGCGTCAAGGCAAAATCGTCCAGTTCCCCGCGGAACAAGTTTCCCGCACCATCGCTGACGGACTTCGCACCCAAAGCATCGGCCCCATCAACTTCGAGCACATCCGCGCCTATGTCGACGACATCATCACCGTCACCGAGGACGAAATCCGCCAGGCCATGAAATATTTGGCCGCGAACCCCGCCACCGTGGCCGAACCCAGCGGCGCCGTTGCCACCGCCGGATTCATCTTCCACGCCAAAGAACTCCCGCAGACGAAGCTCAACGTCGCGATCATCTCGGGAGGCAACATCGAACCAGAAATGCTGGAAGAACTTCGCTCGTGAGAAGCGTGCTTCGACCGGCTCCGGCAGAATTCTGTCCGTGAATACAACCCAAGCCGTAGTCATATGACTCTCTTAACATGTATCGGGTTTCGGAGGGACTTTGAACATGCTCAGACTCGCCGCCGCAATGCTCCTCTGCCTCGCGCTTGCCCACGCGCAAGACGCAAAACCTGAAGGCTCTCTGACAGCCAATCCCGTTTATGAGAAGAACTGCGCCAAGTGCCATGGCAAAACCGCCGAAGGACGATTCATGGCCGGCCCGTCGCTGCTTTCAGGAAAAGCCACCGCTATGTCCGCCGATGAGCTTCGCACCATCATCACGAACGGCAAGCACCACATGCCGAAGTTCGGCGAAAAGCTTGCCTCGGCTGACATCGATGCCTTAGTCGATCAGATCCAAGCCATGAATAAAAAGAAATGAGGAAGCTCCGCGTCCTCAGCGTCCTCTGTGTATTAATTTGGCGAACTGTGACATCAATCCTTGACTTCAACCTTTAAACCCGCCATCCTTGATGCTTACCGAGGTTGCCAGATGCGGGAGAGCGGCGCCAACTCTCTTGTTTTGAAGATTTTGCCCGCAACTCATTGCGGCTCCGGGATTTTTTCGACATTTTTCCGTAACTCCATGATTCCAATAGACCAGGGGGGAGGGGGGATACCCCTGCCAACACCCAGATTCCCATTTCGGGAATTCGCGATTCTCATCCTAGCCGCACTTTTTTCCACAGGCGTCGCCTTCGCCCAAGCCCAGCGCGGAACTCTGGTTCATGAAGAAACCATTCGCGTTTCTCCCAGCTCTGAAACCGCGAAACTCGGCACCGCTGGACGCGGCTACGAACTCATCATCATCGATAGCAACCACGACTGGACGCACGTCGAGGCCGTCCTCCGCGAACCCAGCAAAGACGAGAACGATGACGACGAGGAATCCCAGGGCAAGACCATTACTGGATGGGTTCTGACCAAAGCGTTCGTCGGCCAGAACACTCCCAACGGAGACAAGATTATCTTCGGCGAAGCCGCCAATTCCGAAGATGAAGCCAGCCGCCGCCGCGGCCGTCGCGACGCCGCCCAGGATGCAATGCGTCTCTACTACCGCATCTACGATCTGTTTCCTACATCCCCCCTCGCCGCCGAAGGCCTGTATCGCGCCGCCGACATCCGCTGGCAGATGGATCGCAATGATGTGATGACGCGCCCCTCGGCCCGCGAGCGCGACGCCTACATGCGCGGCCAGATCGATGAGCAGTGGATGAAGCTGGTGATCAAGAAATTTTCCGGCACAAAATGGGCCGACCTCGCCGCCTTCCACCTGCTCGAGAACAAACTCTGCGGCGATTGGCAAGCCGCGGCAAAGTGTCCGGAAAAAGAAGCCGACATGTACGAGAAGTACGCCAAAGAGCACGAACAGTCCTCAGCTGCTCCGGAGGCTCTCTATGACGCAGCCTGGCGTCATTCAGCGTTGATCGAAATTTACAAAACAGAGGCGAATCAGAAAAAGTCAGAAGCCGCGAAGAGCCGCGCCCTCGATCTCGCGCAGCGAATCATCGGCCAGTATGCTCAAAGTGAGTGGGCTTTGCGGGCGCAGACACTCGCCTACTACATTCAGCAGGGCGTCCCAACGTACGGTAACGCCGGCGATTAATCATATGAACGCGATCGGGCGTCGTCACTTCACTGCGGCTATGTTCGGATTCGCGATTACCGCGACCTTCGTTTCCTACCAACTGCTCACCGATTCGCAATCTCCCATTCAGCGAGACTCCGCGCTGATGGCTGTATTCGTAGTATTGTGCCCTCCATCGCTGCTTTCGGTTGCGTTTGATCCAGAAGTCGGCACCAACAATTATTACTTCCTGTGGACTCTGATTGCGCTCCTGAATGCAGGGCTCTATGCTACTGTCCGCGGGCTCGTCAGCAGACGCCTGCAGCGGCCCGAGTAACGCTCATTCATCTTTTCGACAAACATTTCCGAGATACTAGCTTTCCGATTTTTCCGGGAGGAAGATTGCACGATTACCTGCTCTCACTGATTCTGGGCGTAGTGGAAGGTCTTACTGAATTTTTGCCCGTCAGTTCCACGGCTCACTTGCGGCTCTCCGAAACACTGTTGCACATCAATCTGTCGGATGGCTATTGGAAGATGTACTCCATCGTCATCCAGTTGGGCGCGATTCTGTGCCTGCCCGTTTACTTCTGGAGCCGAATCAAGAAGTTCCTGTCGACCTTTCCCTACGGCGAAAGCGGAAACCGCAACATTCTTACCCACCCTCTCAGCCTGACGATGATCGCTTTCACCGTTACAGCGATTCCCTCGTTCCTGCTGACCAAGGTGATTGGCAAGCATCTGGAGAACATCGTCATCATCGGATGGTCGCTTCTGATCGGCGGAATCGTAATGTGGATCGTCGATGCCATGCACGCCAAGGCAGAAACCGCTGGCCCGAACGGCAATAGCAAAATACGCACCTGGAAGATGGAAGACATGAGCCTCGGGCAGTCGATCTGGATCGGACTGTGCCAGATTCTTTCGGCGGTGTTCCCCGGAACGTCGCGCTCGATGTCGACCATCGCCGCCGGACAAATTGCAGGCATGTCGCGCGCCGCCGCGCTCGAGTTCTCGTTTTTCGTCTCGATTCCAACAATGGCCGCAGCGACGCTCTACACGCTTTACAAATCGCTTCGCGGGAAAGGCGAGAATCCAATCGGCGTCGCGCAGATCGACCCTCACGGCTGGATCGTGCTCGCAATCGGATTCGTCGTCTCGTTCATCGTGGCCTATGCCTCAGTCGCCTGGTTCATGGGATACGTCCGCAAGCGCGGATTCGCTTCGTTCGCTATATACCGGATCATCGTCGGAGCATTGGTGCTGATCTTTGTCGCTAGACTGACTTAGACGACCTTGAGTGCTGTGGCGGTTTTTCGCCAATTGGAAACTGCCGGGAAATTAGGTCCGTGCCTTCACTTTTCTGACGTACCTCATCTTCTTCTCGGCGTAGATTTGAGTACAGTGGGATTTTTCACGAACTGCACTTGGCTGTGCTACTTTTCATTCGCCGCGACAAGATTGCAACCTGAAGTTTGATTTGACAAAATTAGGACAAGAGAGGATCCGGCGATTGGATTTAGAGAAGTAGACGCAAACGATATCTATTTATTTTTCCTGAATGTTACTGGAGTTCCGTTCCGAAATCCGAACGAAAACAGATTTTTTCTTACAATCGCCTCTGATTCGGGTTAGGGTCAGCCCCAAGTACGTCACGCCCCTGGAGGTACAACCTGATGCAAGGAGGTTCGCATGTGCAAGTGGCGGGCTCTACTGTTCTTCCTGTTCATTTCTACAACGCCAAGCTTCGGTCAGACCACATCCAGCAGTACGCCGGCGCAGGGAGGAGCGGCGACCGTCGCAAGGACGGTTCGCGTTGATGCCACGCCCCCCGATGCTCCGTTCAAGATCGTCAAGGTAATGATAAACAGTGCGGAGGTTGAGCCGGGCGTGCCGTTCCAAGCCGGTGACGATTGGTTCAACCAGATCTGCGTTGTGATAAAGAATATGTCCCGGAAGAATATTGTGTACGTTTGGGGCCAGTTGCGCTTCCCCGAAACCGGAGACGCAACCGCCGAGCATCTAGCCGTACTGGATCGGATCGGGGTCGGCCGACGGCCTCGGCACGCACGGTCCTCCGACGTCACTAGCCGAAATGCCGGAATTCCGGTCTGGGCCAGGGCGCAGGTCGACGGCGCTGAAATTCTCGTACCTCCCGGCCGGGAGACCGCGGTTCCCGTCGTCGACCCGTTTGATCACATCAAGGCAGCGATTGAGGCCAGGCAGCCTCTTTCCAGTGTGACGATTTGCGAAATTGGCCTTAACCACCTGTATTTCGATGACGACACAAGTTGGCTTTCTGGAATGTACTTTCGTGCCGACCCGAGCACGCCAGGCAAGTACATCCGGATCTCGCAGAAGGAATTTTGAGACCAGCAACTAGGAGGCGTCCCAATGAGAACGTGGCGATTGGCAATCTGTGTCGGGTTTCTTGTTCTCTCCGCCATTGGCGATGTCAGCCCAAGACACTACATGTGACAACTTCGAAGCTGTGGCTTTGGTCTTCGGCAAGACAGCAGCCAAAACTCCATCCCGTCGAACACGATCTCAGTCTGCTTCAATCTGGCAACCCAAAACGTGACCCTCCTGCCAATATATTGTGCTCCCCCGTGGTCAATCTTACTTAAACTGTTGTAACCGAGGGGTTAGCGCAACCTTGCGCCGTTTGTTCGCCAAATCTGGTCAATGAGTCACACAGGCGATAGAGCTCTTGATCTAGTTTTTCGACGTGGGGGACTTTGGAATGTAGAGACTTCACTGCTGACAGGTTACCCCGCCATTGCTGTAAGAAACTGATTTCTCTACGAGATAACCACGTAAACACCGCCACCGAATTCCCTCATTGTCGGAACTCTCGCTTCTTGTGATAATAGATCCGCTCTGGCCGATTACGGCGCCGAGGGCGTGTCTTCGGCGATGAATCAGCCTAAATGGATTATCTGACAACTATTTTTGTCCCCACTGGGAACCGGCGGCTCAACGAGTTGATCGGGTTCCTGATGTGCGTCTCCGCGCTCCTCCTGCTCCTCGCGCTGGTTTCTTACTCGCCGCTGGACCCATCCTGGAATAGCGCCTCGGTCCTGACTGGATCGCACGCCGCCCGCAACTGGATCGGTATCGTTGGGGCTTACACTGCGGATGCGGTGCTCCAGTTGCTCGGCGTTGGAGCATTCCTGCTGATCATCTTTCCGGCGATGCTCGGCGTGCGCTGGTTCCGCTCGATGAAAGTACAGTCTCCGCTGGCCAAGAGCCTGGGCGCAATCTGGCTGCTGATGTTTGTACCGGCGATGCTCGCGCTGATGCCTGGACAGATGCGCTGGATGCACGTGATTCCGATTGAAGGGCTGCTCGGCCGCGTGATCGGTGATTTCCTCATTCACTACCTGAATCTGGTGGGCGCGTACATCGTCTGCGCCACGGTTTTGGCTGTGGCTTTGTACCTGTCCACCGCGTTCTCCTTCTCTGCGATCCAGCTTTGGGCGCCGACGCGGTTTGCGTTCGTCATGGCACTCTGGAATCGCTACAAAGATTGGCGGTTGGAGCGCGCCCGCAGGCGGCAGGCCAAGGAGTTGGAACAGCGCCGAATATCGAAGCCGATTGTGAAGACGCAATTGATCCAGCCGCGTCCCACGTCATCCGCGCCGCAAGCCGTGCCCGAGCCGCGCCGCACCGGAATCGAGCGCATGCTGGCCGAAGAGGAGCCGGTAAAGGCCAAGGCTCAGACCGGCGGGATTTTACCGGAACCTTTACCGTCTCCCGAAGGAGAAGCCGCTGATCCCGAAGTCACCGAGCGTGGCGACAGCGGCCAGAAGGCCAAGACGACCATGCCTCGCATCGCGGCCGGCGGCTACAAACTGCCGTCGAGCAGCCTGTTGCAGCGTCCCGACGAACACCAGGCCGTCGATGCCGAAGAACTCAAGTTGCTGGCGCAGGTACTGACCGAAAAGTACGCCGAGTTCGATGTTCACGGACAGGTCTCGCAGATCAACCCTGGTCCGGTCGTGACCACGTTCGAGTTCAAGCCAGAGGCGGGCATCAAGTACAGCCGTATCACCAACCTGGTGGACGATTTGTGCCTGGCGCTGAAGGCAGAGAGCATTCTGATTGAGCGGATGGCCGGAAAAAGCACCGTTGGCATTCAGGTGCCGAACCGGCAGCGTGAAATCATCTTCCTGCGCGAGAACATCGAGTCGCAGGAATTCATGGGCTCAAGGTCAAAACTTACGATGGCGATGGGCAAGGACATCAACGGCCGCATCGTCACCGCCGATCTTGCCGGCATGCCGCACCTGCTGATCGCGGGATCGACCGGAGCCGGAAAAAGCGTCGCGATCAACGCGATGATCATGTCGATCCTGTACAAGGCGACTCCCGAGCAGGTCCGCTTGATCCTGGTCGATCCCAAGCGCTTGGAACTGGGCAATTACGAAGGCGTCCCCCACCTCTACACGCCGATCATCACCGAACCGAAGCTTGCGGCGAACGCCCTGCGCAATGCGGTGCGCGAGATGGAGCGGCGGTTGAAGCTGCTGGCCGCCAAAGGCGTGCGCAATATCGATCAGTACAACAAGCTCTTCGATCAGGGCGGCACGCCGAGTCTGTTTGACGAAGAGTCGGACGAGAAGCCGATTCCCTACATCGTGATCATCATCGACGAGTTGGCCGATCTGATGATGCTCGATTCCTCGAACGTGGAAGAATCCATCACGCGCCTCGCCCAGATGGCGCGCGCGGTCGGCATTCACCTGGTGCTGGCCACGCAACGGCCTTCAGTTGATGTCATCACCGGATTGATCAAGGCGAACTTCCCTGCCCGCGTTTCATTCCGGGTGGCGACCAAGGTTGACTCGCGTACCATTCTTGACGCGAATGGCGCAGAAGCGCTGCTGGGCAAAGGCGACATGCTGTATCTACCCTCGGGATCGGCTCGCGTTCATCGGTTGCATGCTCCGTTTGTCACCGAGAAAGAGATCGCGGCTGTCGTCGAGTTCTGGAAAGCGCAGGCGCAGGCGGAATACATACACAACTTCCTGGAGCCTCCGAAAGAGGAGCGCGACGCCGCCACTGCCGCGAATGCTGGCGAGCCCGGTGAGGCTGGCGAGGGCGAAAACGACCCGATGTACAACGATGCGGTGAGACTCGTCGTCGAGTTTGGGAAGGCCTCCACTTCCCTGCTGCAGCGGCGGCTCCGTATCGGCTATGGACGCGCCGCGCACCTGATCGATCTGATGGAGCAGGACGGCATCGTCGGCGCTGCGGATGGTCCTAAGCCGCGGGAAGTCCTGAAGCGTCCGGACTGGATTTCCGAGATTGAAGAGTCGATGCGGTAGAGATTTTCAGGAATCGGCATAGGGGGACGGGTCGCCCCGCCTCCCCTGCCACACCACCGTACATGCGGGTCCGCATACGGCGGTTCGGCGGATTAAGCTAGGACCGCACGACCATGGGTGGAAGCCCGAGTTGGGCGAAGTAGGCGTTCGGCAAAGCGATGGTGAGAGCGGGCGAGTTCGCAATCCGCCACGGGCCGTGAGGACTCCCGGCAGTGGATGCCGCGAGGTCTTGACCGACGCCCCGCTTGCGAAGTTCGCGGAACCGTGTCCGTCCGCGCTGCCATTGCTTCCATACCACCGACCGAAGTCGACGGCGTAGCCACGATTCAAGGGTTTGCAGCACCGAGGGCGTTTGACAAGCGTCGAAGTATCCGAGCCATCCCCGCAGGTAGGTCGCGATCTGTGTGACCATCTGCGTCAGACTGATGCCACGGGTTCGACGTGTCTGTTCCCGGATCCTCTCCTTGAAGCGAGCGATGGCCTTGGGGGCAATGCGCCTCCGAGGTTCTGGTTCGCTGGTGAAGCTGAATCCGAGAAACTTTCTTTGCCCCGGTCGAGCCACGGCGCTCTTCCCCTGGTTCACCTTGAGCTTGAGTCGGTGCGTGATGAAGTGCGTAACACTCTCCATCACTCGCTGTCCCGCTCGTTCGCTGCCCACATAGAGGTTACAGTCGTCGGCATAACGCACGAAGCGATGACCACGCCGCTCTAACTCCCGGTCCAGTTCGTCCAGCACCAGATTACTGAGCAACCGTGACAGTACTCCCCGTACACAAACGATAACGCTCAGTCGGCCCCGCTTGGGGTGCGGCGGCAGATGAATCTGGACCGGTGGGCTGAGGCTTGGGGTTGGTGAGAGGAATCGAATGTCGAATGGTGATTGTGTCCGTGCCCACCAAAATTTCCTTGACCAGCAATCGGATAATTTTTCGGCGGCCTATCAAATCCAAGCGCTCAGCGTTGCCTTGTAATCGTGTCCGGAAATCGCTGAGGCTGTCGACCACGCGCAAATAGCGAGACTGATCTTGCGCGGCCATGAACAAGGATTGTAGCTCTGCGCGTACCGATTGTTCCTGTTTTCGCAGCTCCGGCATTCGCTGGCGCAACTGCTCCAGAGCGATCAACTCTTCCTGATAAGCAGTTACCAACCGCTCGATCTTGCTTTGCAATCGCGCCTGTTCGCGATTGAGATATTGTTCGCGTTGACGCAACGGATCCGCCTTCTTGGCTTCTTGCAAGCGGCGCTGGATTTCGTTTTGCATTAACTGAGGTTCTTGCAGCAAGCGCAGCACTTCGCGCCAGATTATGTCATCGAGATAGTCTTGCCGAACTGGTCGGTTCTGGCAAACGGAACCGTGCAGGTGGCGCCAGCTGTCGGAACCGATGCAGCGGTAGTAATAACGTATGCTGTTTGGTTTTCTCCCACCGCTCGTGCCATAGAGCGCGTAGCCACACTGGTGACAGACCAGCAAGCTCTGCAATAAGGTTGGCCGGATGGCTCGCCGACTGGCGAATCGCTTATTCTTTTGCAATTGTTCTTGAGCGAGA
This sequence comes from uncultured Acidobacteriota bacterium, assembly GCA_963836945.1. Classification (GTDB taxonomy): domain Bacteria; phylum Acidobacteriota; class Terriglobia; order Terriglobales; family Acidobacteriaceae; genus Sulfotelmatobacter. The sequence goes on along the minus strand of CAWILL010000003.1, from coordinate 100,587 downwards.
GCAAAAGCATCTTCTGAAATCAGGGCCGGCACAGGAATCTCGATCCACTCCTGACGGGGACGGTCATGACCAGTACCGGCGCGCGAAGAACGGCTACCCCGTTGTCGCATACGCCGCGTGATGCGCTGGCTCTCTCTCCGCTCCGTTTTTCCAAAACAGGCGTGGCCTGCGTATGCAGGGTTGCGGAGGAGTCCCCACACGGTCGATCGCTCCCAACGCCCATTGCCGCTACGGGTCGGGATCCGACGCTGGTTGAGTTCACGAGTGATGGCACCAATACTGAAGCCCGTACGCGTGTACCAATCAAAGACGGTACGCACCACTTCCGCTTCGGCTTCCACCACCTGATAATAAGCGGCTGAAGTGTCACTCTTCTTCACATAACGATAACCATAAGGAGCTCCGCAAAGCACATTGATCGATCCTTGTTGGGCGCGGTGCCGTTTGCCGCGACGCGAACGCTCAGCAATCTGCGCTCGTTCGTACTCGGCAATCATGCCTTGGAACTGCACCAGCAGCTGATCTTCGGGCGTGCTGCCGGAAGGTGATTGCAAGAAAACTAGCTCCACTCCAGTCCGCGAGAACTCCTCGGCTAACAAGACTTGATAGGCATATTTGCGGCTTAAGCGATCGGGCGAATAGACCAACACCGCCGCGATCTGGCCCGCGGCGGCCAAGTCGCGCACGGCTTCCAGGCCAGGGCGCAACAGCGTAGCCCCACTATAACCTTCGTCCTGAAACTGCCATTGGCAAGGAACTGCGTATCCGTGGGCCTTGGCGTACTCGATCAGAGCTGCAGTCTGGCTCTGAATGGTGTGATTCTCTTTCTGCTGATCCGATGAGACCCGTGCGTAAATGGCTGCCGTTTTCTCCATGTTTCACCTCCTGCAATTCGCGTGTGGGCCACCGCTTGTCGGGCACCAACAATTCGTATGCTTGACTGAGTTTGGGATCCAATAAGCGATCGAACTGATATTCGAACTGCAGCGTGCGCGTGGCTGCCCGCCGTTCAGCCACGCCTCCGTCCTCGATCGAGCATTACCATCAATGCCCGACTGACGGTTTCGCTCAACGTGAGTCCCGTGCGCGCCGCATACCTTCGGACTTTGCCAATCAGAGGGAGCGGCAGCTTTACGGTAAATGCAATTTTGGGAGAGGTGACGGGAACCGGATGCTTTAAGCGCTCGGCCTGCCGGAGATAGCGATAGGCCTGGCGAGAGGAAATGGAGCACATTTTGGCAAGCTGCTGAACTGCTGCGGAGAGTGAACGGCAACGCTGCAGCAGGGCGCGTGAGCGATTGAGGCGTTGTGCCCTCTGAGCGGCACTGGCGCGAGGCATATGACGTACAAATACAACCATATACGACAAATAGCAAGATTGGAGGAGGTATCATTTGCGGTACCATGTCCGACGCTCCAACTTGATCTTGCGGTCAAATTCGAAGTTATCTTTTGCGTACGGGGAGTAAGCGGACCGCCCTGCGGCGTTCCCTCATCCACCGGACTCACCAATCCATCCTCCATCACACCGGCCTCCAGGAATGCTCGAATCAGCTTGAGCATTCGTGTGTCGGCCACGCGCTCGGCCACCGCCGCTAACAGACGGTCGTGATTGACTCGATGGTGGGTAGGGACGAGTCTTGCGACAAGGTCGCTTGTGCCCGTCCCCCCTCGCAGAACCCGCCGAGCGGATTTCCCGCAACGGGCTCCCCAGGTTGCGCTCGCGAGGTTGGCAGTCATACCGTCGCATGGAGGGTTGACACCGCATAAGGTAATTCGAACCAGGATTGCCTCTTGAGATAGGACCAGAAGAGTCGGTGTCGCTGACTCCTTCGTCTCAACGTACGGGCCCATTGCCGGTGTACCTCGCGCCGGACCCTATCGAGTTTCGGCTTGCAGTGATGCAAACCAAAATACTGGTAGAAGCCGCGCAGCATCAGCGTAAGTTGCTTCTGCTGATCCCGCCGCTTCCAATGCCTATGCTTGCTGAGCCATTCCTTGGTCTTGGCTAAGAACTTTCGGCGGCTTTTGTCGCATGGGATCCGCACCAAGGCGAACTTGCCGCCTCGATCGGTGCCACAGACATGCTTGAAGCCTAGGAAGTCAAACGTTTCCGGTTTCTCTCCGGTCTTCGCTAGGTCCGCCCGGACAAAGCGTCCGAAGCGCATCACCCGCGTCTTTTCCTCCGCCAATTCCAATCCGAATTTCCCGAATCGATCCGTCAGGTTCTTGTGGAACGCTTCCGCATCGCGCCGGTATTGGAAGTTCACCACGAAATCGTCCGCAAACCTGGTCAGGTACGCCTCCCCCTGACAGCTCGGTCTGATCTTCTTCTCGAACCAGAGATCAAGAACGAAATGCAGGTAGATATTGGATAAGATCGGGCTGCTTACTCCCGTACGCAAAAGATAACTTCGAATTTGACCGCAAGATCAAGTTGGAGCGTCGGACATGGTACCGCAAATGATACCTCCTCCAATCTTGCTATTTGTCGTATATGGTTGTATTTGTACGTCATATGCCTCGCGCCAGTGCCGCTCAGAGGGCACAACGCCTCAATCGCTCACGCGCCCTGCTGCAGCGTTGCCGTTCACTCTCCGCAGCAGTTCAGCAGCTTGCCAAAATGTGCTCCATTTCCTCTCGCCAGGCCTATCGCTATCTCCGGCAGGCCGAGCGCTTAAAGCATCCGGTTCCCGTCACCTCTCCCAAAATTGCATTTACCGTAAAGCTGCCGCTCCCTCTGATTGGCAAAGTCCGAAGGTATGCGGCGCGCACGGGACTCACGTTGAGCGAAACCGTCAGTCGGGCATTGATGGTAATGCTCGATCGAGGACGGAGGCGTGGCTGAACGGCGGGCAGCCACGCGCACGCTGCAGTTCGAATATCAGTTCGATCGCTTATTGGATCCCAAACTCAGTCAAGCATACGAATTGTTGGTGCCCGACAAGCGGTGGCCCACACGCGAATTGCAGGAGGTGAAACATGGAGAAAACGGCAGCCATTTACGCACGGGTCTCATCGGATCAGCAGAAAGAGAATCACACCATTCAGAGCCAGACTGCAGCTCTGATCGAGTACGCCAAGGCCCACGGATACGCAGTTCCTTGCCAATGGCAGTTTCAGGACGAAGGTTATAGTGGGGCTACGCTGTTGCGCCCTGGCCTGGAAGCCGTGCGCGACTTGGCCGCCGCGGGCCAGATCGCGGCGGTGTTGGTCTATTCGCCCGATCGCTTAAGCCGCAAATATGCCTATCAAGTCTTGTTAGCCGAGGAGTTCTCGCGGACTGGAGTGGAGCTAGTTTTCTTGCAATCACCTTCCGGCAGCACGCCCGAAGATCAGCTGCTGGTGCAGTTCCAAGGCATGATTGCCGAGTACGAACGAGCGCAGATTGCTGAGCGTTCGCGTCGCGGCAAACGGCACCGCGCCCAACAAGGATCGATCAATGTGCTTTGCGGAGCTCCTTATGGTTATCGTTATGTGAAGAAGAGTGACACTTCAGCCGCTTATTATCAGGTGGTGGAAGCCGAAGCGGAAGTGGTGCGTACCGTCTTTGATTGGTACACGCGTACGGGCTTCAGTATTGGTGCCATCACTCGTGAACTCAACCAGCGTCGGATCCCGACCCGTAGCGGCAATGGGCGTTGGGAGCGATCGACCGTGTGGGGACTCCTCCGCAACCCTGCATACGCAGGCCACGCCTGTTTTGGAAAAACGGAGCGGAGAGAGAGCCAGCGCATCACGCGGCGTATGCGACAACGGGGTAGCCGTTCTTCGCGCGCCGGTACTGGTCATGACCGTCCCCGTCAGGAGTGGATCGAGATTCCTGTGCCGGCCCTGATTTCAGAAGATGCTTTTGCTCTCGCTCAAGAACAATTGCAAAAGAATAAGCGATTCGCCAGTCGGCGAGCCATCCGGCCAACCTTATTGCAGAGCTTGCTGGTCTGTCACCAGTGTGGCTACGCGCTCTATGGCACGAGCGGTGGGAGAAAACCAAACAGCATACGTTATTACTACCGCTGCATCGGTTCCGACAGCTGGCGCCACCTGCACGGTTCCGTTTGCCAGAACCGACCAGTTCGGCAAGACTATCTCGATGACATAATCTGGCGCGAAGTGCTGCGCTTGCTGCAAGAACCTCAGTTAATGCAAAACGAAATCCAGCGCCGCTTGCAAGAAGCCAAGAAGGCGGATCCGTTGCGTCAACGCGAACAATATCTCAATCGCGAACAGGCGCGATTGCAAAGCAAGATCGAGCGGTTGGTAACTGCTTATCAGGAAGAGTTGATCGCTCTGGAGCAGTTGCGCCAGCGAATGCCGGAGCTGCGAAAACAGGAACAATCGGTACGCGCAGAGCTACAATCCTTGTTCATGGCCGCGCAAGATCAGTCTCGCTATTTGCGCGTGGTCGACAGCCTCAGCGATTTCCGGACACGATTACAAGGCAACGCTGAGCGCTTGGATTTGATAGGCCGCCGAAAAATTATCCGATTGCTGGTCAAGGAAATTTTGGTGGGCACGGACACAATCACCATTCGACATTCGATTCCTCTCACCAACCCCAAGCCTCAGCCCACCGGTCCAGATTCATCTGCCGCCGCACCCCAAGCGGGGCCGACTGAGCGTTATCGTTTGTGTACGGGGAGTAATTGGCCCGCCTTGTGGCGATCCTTCTTCTGTTCGCGTAACGACTCCTCCCACCATGAATCCCGCGTTCAGCCATTTGCCGATCAGGCGCAGGATGAACGGGTCTGCGATACGATGAGCCACCATCTTCTGCAGCCATTCATGCTGGATGTGGTTAAAGTAGCCGCGGATATCAGCCTCGAACAAGTGTCCAACCTTCTTCGTGACAATAATCCCGCGTAGCGCCTGTAGGGCTCCATGGGGATTACATCCGGGCCGAAATCCATACGAGCATTTCAGGAAATCCGCCTCGAACACCGCTTCCAAGATCCGCGCTACCGCTCTTTGCAGCAGGCGATCTTCGACTGTCGGAATTCCGAGCGGCCGCGTCCCTGCCTTGCCAGGTCCTTTCGGGATCTCCACTCGGCGCACCGGTGGAGCCCGATAGGTCCCTTGCTTCAAGCGTTCGCACAGTTCTTGAACGCGTGTGCCCAAGTCCTGTTCAAACTCCTTTGTCGTCTCACCGTCAACCCCGCTCGCACCCCGCCGGTTCATCTGCTTCCAGGTTTCCGTGAGGAACTCCGGTGTAAGCAGATGCGCTAGCGACGTGAAGCGTAGCTTCGGATTCGACTTCGCCTTCTTCGCGATCTGGTCCAGTTGTGTGGACATCCTTCTCCTACCTCTGAGTGTGCAGGGGATGTTTCCCTGAACCAGCAACTCAACCTGCCTCGCTGCTTCCCCATGTGCACGGCTTTCCCGTACTCCGAGTACTACCAGCGAGTCCGACTTCCACCGTCGCTTCTGTCTCCCTCAGGTTGATCCATTCGGTTGACATACTCGGCCCGTTTTCTACAGGCCAAGACGGCGGTGGATCTCCCAGGTGCCATGACGCTTCCGTTTCTGTCCATGCCGTGCGCTCAGACCCCGCCGGATTCTCCGACGACCTCGCCTCTATCGGTCGCCTACTGTGGCCTTCCAGGTTTTCGACCCTGTCGGCATCCGGATGTGTCACGAGGCTCAATCGCTTCACTTGTGTTACGGCCTGGACATCGTTCTGTCTACGCTTAACTCATGTCGTTGCCTTCATGAGCCCAAGACTCGATTCCCGGTGGGACGGCTCTTCCCTTTCCGGGGCGGGAGTCTCACCCGCTGAAAGCGCCGGGTTTATCCTGGCGCACCGAAAAATTTTTCCAAGTCGAGGTCCACCACCCAGCGGTATCCTTCGGCAATGTACTGCTGTGCCTCTTGCACCGCCTGCTTCGCGCTGCGCCCCGGTCGAAAACCGTGGCTGTGTTCGGAGAACGTCGGGTCCCAGCGCTTCTGCAGAACCTGCAACACCGCCTGCTGGACGAACCGGTCCAGCACACAAGGAATGCCTAAACTTGCGCACTCCCTGACCGTCCGGCTTCGGGATTTCCACCCGTCTTACCGGCTGCGGTTGATAGGTTCCGTTTCGCAGCTGTTCCCCGATTTCCAGCCCATGCTGCTTCAGGTATTCCGGGAGTTCGTCGACGGTCATCCCGTCTATTCCCGGACTCCCTTTATTCCTCTTGACTCGTTGTAACGCCTGCTTGCAGTTTTCCAGCTCGCAGACTTCTTCCATCAATCGTTCAGTTCCAGCCAGGCTTTCTGACCTGCGCTTCGCCACCAGCGTTTCGGTCCCTTTCGCGGCGGCCTTCGGAGCATCACTCCTACTCTCCACCGGAAAGGCCAGCACCCCTTGTTCGGGCCGGTTTTTCTGCCGCTGTCCGCTCATGAGTTGCGCCGCTTACTTGCCTTTCCTTTATTCCCCTCGCGGGGTACCGTTCGGGCCTTCGGTCATCGTTCCCGGCTTGGCCTATCTGTTGCTCCGCCTTTCGGCATTGGAGTGCCTCAATATCCCCGCCGACTGCATGACCTATTTTGCCCTCTGCTGACTTCTGCGGCACGATCAGGTGAATCTCTTCACCCTCAGTCACGATGCCGTGACGTGCCGCAGATCTCCCGAGGTAAGTTCGACCGCCTTCGACGCGCAACCACCGGATTTACCACCAGTGAGCTTGATGGATATGGGCTTTGCAGTCACTTGCCCGCTCGCCCGCCACCGTAGGCCTCGTATCCGGTTCTTGTTCATCGGCTCGCGTCTTTGCTCCGCGCTTCTTTCAGGCCCCGCCTCGCGGCGAGTGTTATTTCACCCTTACGCTTCGCTATGACTTCACCTCCATCAGGTTGTCAAAGGGACTTTCACCCTCGAGCTGTCGAACATGCTCGGCACACAAGAAAAAGGGCGGCTCCTCGCCGCCCCTTTCACTTTTGCAGGTTTGTTGCTTAGAACTTGAACACGACGCCGATCGGCATGCGGAAGTTCTTGCTGCTGGTGCTGCCATTGCTGCGAAGCATCATCCAGTCGCCGCTGGCGCGGAACGCCATGTAGCGATTGAAATTGATGTCGACTCCACCGCCAGCCAAGAATGCCATACCGTTGCCGGATCCGCTAGCCCCAGCGAACGAGGCTGTGGCATGATCGCCACCGATCAGGGCATGCACGAAAGGCGTGTAGGCCTTGTGGGCGTGGAGCGCCAACTGAGGCCCGAAGGTATAGGTGTAGTTGTTGAAGCTGATGCCAGCCTGGGTCGTAAAGCTGGAACCCAAATCGGCGGTGATCCCGAAGTAGTTGTTGAGATTCGCAGTCGCTCCGAGGTTGAAGCCATTCGCGTTGACTCCACCTTCCAGACGCGTGTACTGATATCCACCGAAGAATTCCGCCTTCGGATGGTCTGACTCAGCTGCCACGGCCGAGAGCGTAAAGAGTCCTACGAGAAGTCCCACAAAAGCTATTTTGCGCACGTTTTCCCTCCCAAAAGATTGGACGGTAAATTTGCTTTCGTACCCATTGAACCGTGCCTGGGATTAACTCGCAAGTTACTGCAAGTATTGTCCTCTAGTAACCCCAAAGGTAGCGCTTGACAACCCGTAGCATGAGCCGGATGAGCCTTCCTCTGCCCGCGCAACCCATAGCTATACAAGCGGTTAGAATCGTTCTGCGTCTAGGGGCAGGAGGACGTTCGACTACCGGGAAAGGATGCTTCTACTGCTGGCAAAGATGGAGGGAAAAGACGAGGAATTCAGAGCCCGACCCAATTCCAGAAGCGTTCTTTCATCCGGCGGACCGAATCCGGGAGCCAGCTCTTGTACCGCAAGAGAACGGTTGCGTTGACGCTCTTCGCTGTTTTGGGCGAGAACTTGTTGCTAAAGATCAGGTAATACACTCCAGCGCCCGCTGGAAGATCCGCCTGCATGGTTCCTTGCGAGACTCTGCCGCTTTCGTATACGGAACTGGTCGCATAACCGTTCTGCCAGACCGCAAATGCCGGCTCACTGAGCACGTAGACCTCAACGTCGCTGTCTTCTGTTTCGCCTGTGTTGGGTTTGGCGCTTCCAGCTTTTCTCTCTGTAGGCGACGCGGCGAACTGCCCCATGATCGAGACGTTGGTCGAGCCTTCCGGCAGATCGAACTTGTAGTAGCGGAAATTATGGGCAGTGACCGAAAACGGAGTTTCGAGAATCGTCTGATCGTGCTTCCATCCCACCAGTTCCTGGACTCCCTGCGCAAAGGGATTGTCGCTAGTGGCCGCCCAGAGGAACCCTCCCAGCAACAGACCCAGAACAACCCAGAGCACGATGCGCCGTTTCCTGACGCGCGCAGGAGGCAAGTGCACGACGGGCTCCTCGATCTTTACGAATTCTTTCAGGGGCACACTCACCGGTTTGCCGCACTTCAGACAGAACTGCGCCTCATCGGGAAGGGACGCACCGCACTTGCTACAGCCGAGAATGACCTTTGTTGCAGACGACACGGTGCTGTTTGTCGGCATACTCACCGGCTCCACTTCAGAAAACTGCGGTAATTACCAGGAGACTTCGGGGGACGTTCAACGACCGGGACGCTCACTGGATGATTGCCAAATATTAGCACACAGGTTTGGTCAGTGGAACGGGTTCTTCTGGTTGCTAAACCTCAGAGTGACCCCTTCTCATCGCCTTGAAATCATGGCGCATCAACACGGTCTCTAGTAGAATCGCGCGGTCCCGGATAGATTTGGATGTTCCCGTAAATTTCCGCTCTGATGGAAGTCCTTTTCTACATCGGATTCGCGCTGTTCGTGTTGTTCGGTCCCTGGATTCTGCTTTGGCGGGTGAACTCCCGGCGGAAGAATGACCGTCTGGAGGATCAACTCCGCTGGGCCGATATCGCGGGCCGTATTCACGCGCTCGAGCGGGAACTGAGGGAATTACGCGCCACGGGAACGGCGCAGGCGACTGTACCCGTCGCGGGACCCACGACACCGGTGCAGACGCAACCCTCTGTTCCTCCGCCGCCGACTCCTTCGCTTACTCCTTCACAAGCCACGGCTGAAGCTTGGGTCACGCGCAGGACCTCGGAAGCTCCCCGCGTCATATCCACGGCTTCGGTACCCAAACCTGCGACTCCGCCGAGGGCTCCAGTAGCGTCGCCGGCTCTAACCCCTGCTCCGACGTTCGCGCCGCAGGAGACCGGGCCGACCATCTTCGATCGATTTCGGTCATCGCTCGACATCGAAGAAATGTTGGGCACCGACTGGCTCAACAAGGTGGGAATTGTACTGGTCGTTCTGGGCGTCGCGTTTTTCCTAGCGTACCAGCTGAAAACGATGGGACCCGCGGGGAAGGTGCTCGTGGGATTCGTCACCTCGGCCGTGCTGCTGGGCGCAGGCATCTGGTTTGAGCGGGGAGATCGCTATCGCATCCTGGCGCGGGCCGGAATCGGCGGCGGATGGGCGCTGCTGTTCTTCACCACGTATGCGATGTATCACGTACCGGCGGCTCACGTGCTCGAATCGCAGTCGCTGGACATGGTGCTCATGCTCGCTGTTGCAGGCGCTATGGTCGCGCACACCTTGCGCTATCGCTCGCAGGTGGTGACCGGGCTGTCGTTCCTACTGGCATTTGTCACGATCGCGATTAACCACTCGAACGTTTACAGCCTCGCGGCGGGTGCAGTGCTGGCCGCAGGACTGGTGGTGATTGTCGGGCGCATGCAGTGGTTTGAGTTGGAAGTGTTCGGGATTGTGGCGAGCTATCTGAATCACTTCCTGTGGCTGCGGCCGATCATCGAACCGATGCAGGGCAAGCACCACCCGTTCCCGGAGTTCACGGCCAGCGCCGGAATCCTCGTCCTCTACTGGCTGATATTCCGCGTGTCGTATGTGTTTCGCCCGCCCGACGAATATCAGGAACGGATCTCCACGGCCGCGGCGTTGTTGAATACATCACTGCTGCTGGCCTTGCTGAAGTACCAATCCGTGCATCCAGAGTGGGCTTTCTGGGCGCTGCTAGTGGTTGGCGCAATGGAAGCGGCTTTTGGACAGGCGCCACCAACACGGCGTCGCCGAAACGCGGTCATTGTGCTGAGCACTCTGGGAGTGGTTCTGCTCATTGCGGCTTTCCCCTTTCGCTATTCCGGGACGCGATTGTCGGTGCTTTGGCTGGCGGAAGCTGAGGCACTGCTGCTGATCGGCGTGTGGACAAAGGAGATCGTCTACCGGCGGTTGGGGATGATCGCGTCGGTACTGGTCGCCGGGCAGATGATTGCCTATGACGCGGCCGAGATATTCGGCAGACGCATGGATGACGCGGACCTGCGTCCGGATTATGCGCTGTCCGTTCTATTCGTAGTTGCCGCGGCGATCTTTTATTTGAACGCGCACTGGGTAGTGCGCCGATGGGCCGACTTGTTCACCACCGAGTTCGACCGGACGGTCATGCAGCGCCTGTCGTACGCGGGCACGATCATGATGGTGATCGCCGCGTGGATTGCATTCCCGCAGTCCTGGACGACGGTCGCATGGTGCGCTCTCGGACTTGCCCTGATCCTCGCTGCCAGGCGACTCGGGGCTTCCGAGTTGGAATATCAGACTGCATTTCTTGCCAGCATCGCTGTTGTCCGTGCGCTTGCCGTCAATCTGGGCGCAACTGAGAAGTTCCATCGGCTGACGCTGCGCCTGATCACGATCACGCTGGTTGCGGTTCTGCTCGATGTGACGTCCCGCTGGAGAACACAGACTGACGACAGTTGGTCATTCGAATGGATCGCCGGCGAAGCATATACGTGGGCAGGGTCATTTCTTTTGGCTCTGCTTGCGTGGTACGAACTGCGGCCCGTCGGAGTCGCCGAGGCGTGGGTCATCGGCGGGCTAGTACTCCTGGAAGTAGGCCTATCGCGCAAGAGCCTGAGCTTGCGGCTGCAGGGCTACGTCGCGCTACTCGCCGCGTTCTGGCGAATTTTCTTTGTGAACCTGAACGCCAGCGGCTTGCCGGGCGAAGTCAGCCCGCGCTTCTACACCGTGGTGCCCATCATGCTCGCGTTTTTCTATGCGTACTGGAGATTGCATCAGGCGGAGTTGAGTCCCGCGGAAGTGAAATTTCGGGCGGGCGAGATCTGCTGCTGGTTGGGAACGATCACAATCGGATCCCTCATACGGTTCGAACTGGAGGCGGACTGGGTGGCCGCTGGATGGGCAGCCTTGGCCTTCGCCCTGATCGTGATCGCGTGGCGCAGCGGGAAGAAGTTGTTTCTATACCAGGCGCTGCTGGTAATCGCGGGAGTCCTGTTCCGCACTGTGCTGCACAATTTCTACCAGCGCAGCTACTTCCCTTCGCCTCTATGGGCGAACCAGTGGATCACAGTCGAGAGCCGATGGGTCATTGTGGCGATCACGGTTGCACTGCTGCTGGCATCGTTGCCGTTCGCTTTTCAGATCCGCAGAAAGGGCGAGCCCAGCGAGGAGAGTGGGATCGTGCTGCTGATCCAGAATCTGGCAAGACGTCCGGAACAGCCTTTCTTTTTCATTGCCGTGGGGCTGCTGACGGCCTTGCTTGGGATCGAGATGCGGCACGGGATGGTCACCTTGTCGTGGGGCATGGAAGGCCTGGCGGTATTTGTGCTGGCGCTTTGGGTGCACGAGCGCAGCTTTCGGCTGACTGGACTGGGGCTGTTGCTGCTTTGTGTGGGGAAGATCGTAGTGGACGACGTGTGGCGGTTGCATCCGCGGGATCGCTACCTGACATTCATCGTGCTGGGTTCCGCGCTGTTATTCGTTTCGTTTCTGTATACGCGGAATCGCGAGGCGATGCGGCGGTATTTATGACGCGCTGGATCTCACTTGCGGGAGTCATCGTGCTGGGCGTCGCTGCCATCGTGTGGAGCGAGCGGCGCAAGGTGGACGTGCAGGCAAGTCCCGCCGCCATGCTTTATCTGGTCGCCGATACCGAACAGGAATTGACGCGCATGCCCGTGCATTTCACCCGCATGCCGGATGCGGAGGAGATTCGCATCGGCGATGAGATCGCCAAGATGTACGGCAGCGATGTCGAGGAGGACCGGCAGAGGAAAAAGAGCGAGATCGAAAAGTATTTGGGCGAAGTAGGCGGGAAGCTGGCGCTCCACGCCCACCGCATCTTGCCCTACCGCTTTCATTACGTTCCCAATGAATCCATGATCAACGCGTTTGCCTTGCCGGGCGGGCACGTCTATGTCGGCGCAGGGGTGCTGGCGATGATGGACAGCGAAGATGAACTGGCTGCAGTGCTCGGGCACGAGATCGAGCATATTGATCACTATCACTGCGCTGATCGGGCGCAGCAGGAGCAGGCGCTGCGGCGGATTCCGCTGGGAGGGCTGGTCGCCGTCCCGGTGTTTGTTTTCGAAGCCGGTTACTCCAAGGATCAGGAACTCGAGGCTGATCGCGAAGGAACGCGGCTGGCGGTCGAGGCCGGATACTCCGCCGATGGGGCCATCCGTATGTTCGAGGCATTTGACCGCATGTATCAGCGGTATCGACTGCGACAGGCGCGAGCGGCTTCGCCGCAAGAAGAGTTGTCCGATGTGGCCATGCAGACGCTGGAAGGATATTTCCGGTCGCATCCGCTGCCGGCGGAGCGGATTGCCCAGGTTCAGAAGATGATTGCCACGGAGAACTGGACGGCCCGGCCGGAGCGCGATCTGGCGGTAGCGTATATCTTCTGGACGATGCGGGCGAACGTGGCCATGATTTCGAAAAAGTACTCCCAGGCGGAGCAACTGGCTGCACGATCGATCAAGATGCACGCCGATCAACCGGACGCCTGGGAGTTGCAGGCGCGGGCGCAGTTGGCGCAGGCGGAGTTTGCCGAGGCGGCGGGTTCGTATCGCAAGCTGCTGGAGCTGGAACCAAGAAATCTGCGAGCCGTGGAATCCTACGCGATGACTTTAGAGGCCGCGGATCGTGAGAGCGCGCCGTCCAAATTCCACAGTTGGCTGTCATCGGTCGAGGGTGAGAAGCCTCGCAATGCCGACGTCGAACTGGCGGGGTTGAATTTGCTCGCGGGAGACGTAGCCGCGGAGCGCAAATACGAAACTGACTTGCAGGGTAATGCCGACGGATGGGCTCCGGATTATCTTGGGGAGTTGGGCTGGTGGTACTACCTTGCCGGGGATTACGCGCGCGCCTCTCAATTGCTGGGCGACGCCGTGCAGCAGCGTCCTGGCGACGTGAAGCTGTGGGTGCGCCGCGCCTGGGCGCAGATCGAGATTCGGCGCTACAGTGATGCTATTCAGAGCGTGAATAACGGCTACGATCAGGGTCTGCCCGACGAGAAGGCAATGGCCCAAGGCGTCGCGTACTGGCAAGCTCGTGAAACAGAGACTGCGCTACGCGACTACGATCGCGGCGTTGCCGCACAGCCGGAATGGGAAAATCCTAAATGGGTGAGGGCGCTGTACTCGCCGGTCGTGGCGCGGAGTGTCGAGGAGATGAAGGCGGAACGGGAACGGCAGAAGAAACAGCGGTTGGCGGAGAAGCGGTAGAGCCTTCGAGTTTAACGGACAGCTTCCGCATTGGCGGCGAGACGCCTCCCCGACAGCCGGCGAGACGGCGGCGCTACGGTTTTGCCGCGCTACCATCCAACCCCAATTCCTTCGCGATCGACTTCATCGCTTCGATACAGAAGCCGATGTGCTCATCTAGGTCGACCGCTAGATTGGCAGCGCCCTGAATGATGTCTTCGCGATTCACTTTGCGGGCGAAGGCTTTGTCTTTCATTCTTTTCCGCACCGACTTCACGTCGACGTCCGCCAGCGACTTGCTGGGCTTGATCAGCGCGACTGCGGTAATGAATCCGGCGAGTTCGTCGCAGGCAAACAGAGCTTTCTCCATGGGCGTGTCGCGAGTCACCCCGGTGTATTCGGCGTGCGACATGATGGCTCGGCGGATCTGCTCGGGACATCCGCGTTCGGTAAGGATCTCATTGCCGCGATAGGGATGATCTTCGAGAGTGGGCCAGCGTTCGTAGTCGAAGTCGTGAATCAGGCCGACGATTCCCCACAGCTCCTCGGCCGCTGGCGATCCATCGCCGTACTTCCGGGAGCAAGTGCGCATGCAGGCCTCGACCGCCAGCGCATGCTTCCGTAGACTTTCAGACTGCGTGAACTCGGTCAGCAGATTCCAGGCTGCTTCTCGCGTGATTTCATTCATGGTTCCGCCACCTGCACTTAAGAGTTTTTTCTCAGTGGTTCCCTTCTTGACAACTTCTTTACAGACTCATTACAACTCCCAAGACCTCTGTGCAGCATACTAACGCAGCGCAATTCTCCAGGTTTTGGGGGCTTGGAGGGACAAGCAATGTACAACGACCGAGAGTATTTCTGGGTTGTTCTCTGCAAGAATCATCGATTTCACCACAAAGGCAATACTTCATACTCGCACCAGATTGTGTTGGCGGAAACCGACGCCTTCTCGCCTCTTCCCATGCTGACTCAGCAAGTCACGGTACGTTGTGACGCGTGCGGCGCGGAATATTCCTACAAGGCGACTGAGATAATGCGGGGCGAAATGGAGACTGTGCCGGCCTTCGTTCCGCATCCCATGTTTAAGTAACAACGTTCAAGTGACAACGCCGCGTAGGGCGGCGCGGGCATCCACATGGTAAACATCACTGCGGATTTCTGCGAATCCCGTGCGAATTGCCAGTAATCGCGAGGGTTTTGCAATCCCCTTCCGGCTTGCTTCGTTCCAAGTGCCGCGTCTTCGGTGCATTTTTCCCTTGACTTCCACAGGCTCGGTGGCTCAGATTGAGACTGCCCGCAGGAATCTCCCCCAAGTCATTCCTGCTCTGTGGTTTAGGCTGTAAGGAGGGCCCGCTCTGGCACTCCCACAACCCGATGGCTACGACTCTTGCCCCGGTGGATTCACGGGAAGTCGTTCGTTGCGATCACTGCCTGTTAGTTCAGTTCCGCACATCCAATAACAATTGCCGGCGCTGTCACGCGTCGCTGGACGAGGAACCCGAGCCCGAACCAATTATGGTCGCGCCGCCGATCATGATGCCCGTGCCGACCAACGGCCGCGGACATCTGAACTTGGCGACCTCAATCCGTTCACTGCGACTGCGCAGCGGACTTAGCCAGCGGCAACTGGCCGGACGTATGGCCGTGCCGCGTACCTACGTGTCGAAAATCGAAAACGAGAAGGCCACGCCTACGCTGTCGTCCCTGGAACGGCTCGCGCGTGCACTGGAGGTTACTGTGCCCGAACTGCTCAGCGGCGGTGAACGCAGCCGTCAGGAAGAAGTCAGCGAACTGATGAAGGATCAGTTTATTGCCGAAATCTTGCCCTTTGTCTCGCAACTCAATGGAATGCAGATGTCGAGCATCCTGACACAGGTGCGGGACCTGACGGTAAGACCGAGGAGAAGCGCCTAGAAGCAGAGAGTCAAGGTTTCAAGGATTTGTGACGATGTAGTTTAGTTCGGCACTTTGACAAGTTTTATCCGGGCAACCAGCCAACACAAAGAGCCGGAACCAGCAATGGTTCCGGCTTTTTGTTTTCCGGCTTTGGACTCTCGTGGCCTTCGGGATACTTCGGCGCAGTGAATCCGAATTAGATTGATCAGCATCTATCTGACATGAATTTGGAAAATCACACTGGTGTCTCCTGGCGAGTTCTGGGTGCCTCCCACTTGGACGCAGCCTCGGAAAAGGATGGCGTGAACGGCGCTAGGGCTGGCCTTCACCCAATTGCCGCACCGGATGGGCTTTTGCTGGACGCGTATTCGACTGCGGTAACGAGCACGGTGGAACGAATCAGCCCCTCCGTAGCGCACATCGAGGTCCATCAGAAAGCTGGGCGGACGCGATCCGGTGAACCGCGTGAGAGGCAAGGCGGAGGGTCGGGATTCGTTTTTACGCCTGACGGCCTGATCCTGACGAACAGCCATGTGGTGCATGATGCGGCACGAATTGCAGTCACTCTGGCGGACGGCCGGCGCATGCCGGCGACGCTCATTGGGGAGGATCCCGCTAGCGATCTGGCTGTGATCCGTCTGGAACGGCCGCAATTCGACGAACCGGGGCCCCTGGCGGCGGAGTTGGGGGACTCCCAGAAGCTGCGCGTCGGACAGATTGCCATCGCGATTGGCGCGCCTTATGGATTTCAATCGACGGTCACGGCGGGCGTGGTAAGCGCCCTGGGACGGTCGCTGCGCTCGTATTCCGGACGGCTCATTGACGACGTGATCCAAACGGACGCGGCGCTGAATCCAGGCAACTCGGGTGGTCCGCTGGTGGACTCTGGGGGACGCGTGATTGGGGTTAACACGGCGACGATCCTTCCGGCGCAGGGAATCTGTTTCGCAATCGGGATCAATACCGCGAAATTTGTCGCCAGCCGCTTGCTGCGCGATGGAAGAATTCGGCGCAGCTTTGTGGGGATTTCGGGGCAAACAGTGCCACTGCATCGTCGGATCGTGCGGTTTTACGATCTGCCGAAAGAGACGGGAGCGCTGGTACAGTCTGTCGAAGACAACAGCCCGTCGAAGCGGGCGGGCCTGCGCGAAGGCGACGTCATTGTGGCGCTGGAAGGGCAGCCTGTCGCTGGAGTGGATGATCTGCATCGCCTGTTAACGGAAGTGCGCGTAGGCGTGAGTTGCTCGCTGACCGTGCTGCGATGGACGGAAAAGCTTGAGTTGAAGGTGGTGCCGGAGGAGGCACGATAGATTTTGTGTGGCGCGGGCGCTTCCACCCGCGAAGGCCTCGAAAACAAGCGGGAGCTTCGCTCCCGGACAGCCGATGGCGGCTGTCTCCACATGATCTCTCTTCCTCCGGTCGACCTTCCTGATCGGTCTTGTATTGCTCAAGCCTTCGCGGGCGGGAGCGCCCGCGACCTCACAATTACCGAGGCTTCCAGTCAGAGGCTTCCAGTCAGAGGCTTCCAGTCAGAGGCTTCCAGTCATTGCATCCCCTTCCCTGCTGTGGTAGCCTCTAACTTGTGACCACTTTGCACGACAAAGTGCCTCAGGGGCTCGACCGCAAGGAAGCGGAAGTTTACCGACATCTGGATCCCGCAAGGCTCCCCAAGCACATCGCGATCATCATGGACGGCAACGGGCGCTGGGCGCGGCGACGGCACCTGCCGCGTGTAGCCGGACACCGGGCCGGAGTGGCGGCTGTGCGGTCGACCGTGGAGACGGCGGCGCGGATTCATCTTCCGGCGCTCACGCTTTACGCGTTCTCTGAAGAAAATTGGAAGAAGCGTCCCGCCAGCGAAGTCGGCTTCCTCATGTCGCTGCTCAGCCGTTATCTGAAGGCCGAAGTTCCTACGCTGAACAAAAACAACATCCGCCTGGAATATATCGGGCGGCAGCACGAGTTGCCGGCAGCGGTGCAGGAGCGTATGGCCTGGGCGCGGGAAGCTACCGCACGAAACTCTGGGATGGTCCTAACACTGGCGCTCAACTACAGCGCGCGCAGCGAACTGGTAGACGCCTTCCGGTCGATGGTTACAGCCGCTTCGCAGAATGGCGGCATCGATCATCTGCGGATCGATGAGGACCTGGTTTCGCAGCACCTGTATACTCGGCATCTGCCGGATCCAGATCTGGTGGTGCGGACATCAGGCGAGATGCGGCTGAGCAACTTCCTGCTCTGGCAGTTAGCTTATGCCGAGATCTATGTCACACCTACCTTGTGGCCGGACTTTCGCGGGGTGCATCTGCTTGAGGGAATCGCGGAGTATCAGAAACGCGAGCGGCGATACGGCGGGCTGAACCACAACGACGCACACGCCCCTGTCGGAACCATAAAGGCATAAATCACAAAGGGCACTAAGGTACACGAAGGGAAAACAGTTCCTTCCTCGCCTCTGGGTATAATTGCGCGGCCACCTTTCACGGCACCCAACACTTCCTTTGCTCAAGCGCATTGCTACCGCAGTCGTATTAATTCCGATTGTGCTGGTGCTGATTTTGCGAGCACCCGTTTCGGTGCTGGCCGTCGTGGCGGGCATCGTGGCGCTGGTCACGATTCACGAGTTTCTTAAACTCACGGAATCCTATGGTGTGCAGCCTCTTCGTATCCTGACCTACATCTTCGCAGGCATTTTCTTTCTGCTGCTGGCACTTAACTTCGGCAACGAGAAACCCCTGCTCTCGACCGCGGTGTTCGTCTATTGCCTGGGCTTTGCCGCGGCGATTGCGCCTTTTATCTTTCTCACGCGCGCCATGCGGAACGAAGATCTAAGCAGCGGGTATCCCGCGGCCGCGGCGTCGGTCTTCGCATTCACCTACATTGCCTTGCCGATGGGAATGCTGGTGCAACTCCGTCAGCAGTGGGCTGGAGCTTTTTATCTGCTGTACCTGCTGCTGGTGGTTTGGGCGGGAGACATTTTCGCCTACTTCGTGGGCAAGTCTGTGGGGCGGCATCTGATGGCGCCGCGCATCAGCCCGAAGAAAACCTGGGAGGGAGCGGCAGCCTCGCTGGTGGCAAGCGTCGGAGTCGGATGGCTGTTATTCCATTACGCTCTGCCGCTGAGTTCATGGTTGCTGCGCGCCGGATTGATCGAGCGGCGGGACGGAATTTTCGGGTTGGAACAACCTGCGATGGGGCCGATCATCGTGCTCACGATTGTCCTCAATGTCGCAGCGCAGTTGGGAGATCTGGTCGAGTCGCTGATCAAGCGCGGGGCGGGAGTGAAAGATTCAGGAGCGATTTTGCCGGGACATGGAGGCATGCTGGACCGCATTGATGCTCTGCTCTTTGCGGCGCCAGTGCTGTGGTATTACGCAGCGTGGCGGGTAATGCAATAGCCGACGGAGCTCGAGACCAGTTTGAGTCAGCCGGCGCGGACGCCGGCGCTACTTTCCACCACGACGACGGAAAGCATCGTAGAATAGAGTGGTATCAGTTTCGTTCACGCACCTCCTTTTCAATGAAACGCATAGCCATCCTGGGGTCGACCGGTTCGATCGGGCGCAGCACTTTGAGCGTCGCCGAGTCGTACCCAGAACGCTTTCAGATCATGACTTTGGCTGCAGGAAGTAATCTGGATGCTGCGTTCGAACAGGCACGGCGCTGGAAGCCACGCGTGATCTCGATGGCTGCGGAGAAGGATGCGGATGCACTTCGCGCTCGACTGAAGAAGGAAGGACGCGGCGAGATCGAGATCGTTCACGGCGCGGCGGGAACGGTCCGCGTGGCGACGCATGGTGAAGTGGATTTTGTCGTCAGCGCGATTGTTGGAGTCGCCGGCCTCGAGGCGACCTATGAAGCGGTTCGCGCCGGAAAGACTCTGGGGCTCGCCAACAAGGAGTGCCTCGTCGCCGCCGGAGAGTTGATCACGGCGGAAGCGCGCAAGCGCGGAGTCGCGCTGCTACCGATCGACAGCGAGCACAATGCGGTGCATCAGTGCATGCGTGGCGGACGCATGGAGGAGGTCGAGCGCGTTTGGCTTACGGCTTCCGGCGGCCCGTTCCGTAACACTCAAGCATCGGATTTTGCATCTATCACGGTGGAGCAGGCGTTGAACCATCCCACCTGGAAGATGGGGAAACGGATCACGATCGATTCCGCCACTCTCATGAATAAGGGCTTCGAGGTCATCGAAGCATGCAGACTTTTTCACATGCCGCCCTCGAAAATCGAGGTGATCGTCCACCCGCAGTCGACGATTCATTCCATGGTGGAGTTCGTGGATGGCAGTATACTTGCTCAGTTCTCAGTGACGGACATGCGGCTGCCGATTCTTTACGCGCTAACATATCCGGAGCGGATTGAATCGGATATGCGTTTTCCAGTCAGTGACTTGCGTCATCTGGACTTCGCCCCGCCGGACCTGAAAAAATTCCCTTGCCTGCGTTTGGCGTACGAGGCGGCGGAGGCAGGTGGCGCCAAGACGCTGGCACTGAATGCGGCGGACGAAGTAGCGGTGGCATCGTTCCTCGAAGGTGAGATCCGGTTTGACCAGATTCCCAGGGTGATCGAGGACGTGCTGGCTGAAACGAAATCCGGTGCTCTGGAGTCTATTCAGGCGGTGCTTGCAGCCGACGCCGAAGCCCGTCGACATGCCCGGGAGCGGGTGGCTGCCGCCAGGGAAATGGAACGACCGCGGGCTACATCTTTTGTGTAATTTCGGAATCTAACGGATGGGGAGTAACGTATTTCGAATATGTCTGACTTTCTGACTTCCGTCGTTGCGGTCATTGGCGTTCTGGGGTTCATGATTCTGATTCACGAGTTCGGCCACTACGCCGTGGCCAAGCTGCTCGGGGTGCGCGTGGAGCAGTTTGCCATCGGATTCGGCAAGCGGCTGATTGGGTTCCGCAAGGGCGAAACCGACTACCGGATCAATGCCATCCCTCTGGGCGGCTACGTGAAGATGAGCGGCGAGAATCCCATGGATCAGCGCACCGATGATCCGCGAGAATTCATGAACCACTCGCGCTGGCACCGTTTCCTGATCGCGATCGCCGGCCCGGCCATGAACATTCTGCTGGCGATCTTCCTTTTGACTACGGTTTACATGGTGCACTACGAGTATCCGGTGTACTTGGATAAGCCAGCCGTCCTCGACGGGGTCAAGCCGGGCTCTGCAGCGGCGCAGGCTGGGTTGCAGGCCGGAGACCGCATCGTCAAAGTCGATAACATTGAGAACCCGACGTGGGAGCAACTGGAACCTCGCGTATGGTTGAGCCCGAATCAGCCTCTTACGGTTACTGTGCAGCGTGGTAATCAGATTCTTGAAAAGACCATCATCCCGAAGCCGGTGACTTCTTCCGAAGTTGGTTCGGCGGGATGGTACGCCGAAAATTCGGTGGTTGTGGGACGAGTCGAACCCCAGCTTCCGGCAGCGAAGGCTGGCATCAAAGAAGAGGATCAGATTGTTGCTCTGAACGGCCAGCCGGTGCACTCGCTGGAGAGCGTGATCGATAGCCTGCAACAGACGAAAGATAAGCCGGTCGACCTTACCGTGCTGCGCGCCGGTCAGACTTTGCATTTCACGATGTCGCCGGTTCTGTCAAAGACCGAGGATCCCAAGGAAAACCGTTATCGGCTGGGATTCTCCAATAAGGGTGAAGTGAAAGTAACCACTCTTCCCTTCTCGAAGGCCCTCAGTCTCTCGCTCGAGCGCAACCGGCAGTACTCCCTGATGATTCTGGAGCTCGCCAAGAAACTCGTGCAGAGGAAGATTTCCCTGCGCGCAGTTTCCGGTCCAATTGGCATCGCCCAGGAAGCGGGCTATGCGGCTCAGCAAAAGGGCTGGACTCCGCTGATGGAACTCACGGCCGGGATCAGCCTGAACCTTGGAATCTTCAACCTGCTGCCAATTCCGATTCTCGACGGCGGTGTGATTCTGTTCCTCGCGATCGAAGGACTGATGCGGCGTGACATCAGCATGAACATCAAAGAACGCGTCTATCAGGCGGCGTTCGTGTTCCTGGTGCTGTTTGCAGTGATGGTCATTTACAACGACCTGATGAAGACCATCCCTGGACTTGCCGACCGATTGCCATAGTCGCCGTCACAGCTTTTCGATCACAAGGGAGCCGGGAAGGCTCCCTTTCTTATTGGGCGGGGACCTTAGGGTACAGACCTGATCAACCATTTTTCCCGCGTGGCATCTGAATAGCCGCTCGTATCCGGCCTATCCGCTCTCGGCCTTTCCAGGAGACTTTATCCAATGCCAGCCTTTGGTCACGGCTTCGCATTTCTGCGCTCAAAATCCGCTCTTGCCGCGCTTGCCCTCATCTTCACCTCGAGCCTCACCCTCGCGCAAGAAAGTTTCATGATGCATTACAGTCCGTCGGCACTCGATGGCTATCTGGTCGATCGCGGCGACTTTAACAATGATGGAATTCCCGACATCGTCGTCGGCACCAACGGAGGCACGGGAGGCTATGGAGTCTCCATTTTGTTGGGCAAGGGTGACGGCCGATTTCAGAGTCCTTTGAATGCTGCTTATGGAATCGGCACCTTCGCCATCGCCGTAGGCGACTTCAATAGAGACGGCAAGCTCGACGTGGCCGTCGCCGGATACATCGGAACCCAACAAAACGCAATTCAGATTCTGCTGGGAAAAGGTGATGGTACGTTCACCAAGGGCCAAACCATCGTTTTGCCGTTCAACGCATCTGCCAGTTCGATCACGACGGCGGACTTCAACGGCGATGACAAGCTCGACCTGGCCCTCGCTTCGCAACAGCTCATCATTTACCAAGGCTCAGGCACCGGGACATTTACCCAGACAGCATCCATTAAAATCGGCGCCGGAACCGGATTGGCCCAAGTCCGAGTCGGAGATTTTAATGGGGACGGCAAACCCGACCTGTCGGTAAGCGACGGACAGAATCTCTACGCGCTTTTCAATGCCGGCAATTTCAAGTTCAGCAACACCAAGCTCGCGAGCGCGCCGGATGGAATCTTCGCCACTCCAGTCGACGTGAATCAAGACGGCCGCACCGACCTGATCGTCACCTCCTGGGCTTGCTCGGGTATTAAGAACGTCGGTTGCGAAACCTGGGAGGTTCTACTTGGCCAAGCGAACAAAACCTTCACCAAGACTGCGAGCGTATACCTGGGGTCCTACACCAGCTTCGCGAGTCCTACCGCCGCGGACATCAATGGCGACGGCATTAACGACATCGTTGGCCTCGGTCAATACGCTCTGACGGTCTACCTGGGAAATCCGGATGGCAGCTACCAGAGCACGCCCTTGGAGTTTCCGAACTCTGGACTCGACAGCCTTGTGGCCGCCGACTTCAACCGTGACGGCAAGATTGACTTCGCTGGGGCAAGTGCCGGAAATGGACCTTCGCAAGTGGTCGACGTGCTCCTGAATGCCACTGCCCGATCTGCCTGCACACCCAATACAGTATCGCCTTCGGTGACGGTCTGCGAGCCGCAAGATCTGGCGTATCTCAATTCTCCCGCGCACTGGATCGCAGATTCCCGAGACACAAGCCATCCGGTGACCGCGATGCAAATCTACGTTGACAACAAGCTGGTCGTGAACTCGCCCAGCAGTTCGCTGAACGAACCGCTGAGTTTTTCGAAGGGTCCGCATTTCGTGGTGACGAAGGCCTGGGATAACTCTGGCGCCAGTTTTCAATCGGACCGCAGCATCACAATTTATAGCGGCACGCCCGGAGAAACCTGCGCCGCCGCTCCAAACTCGATCGACGTATGCTTGCCGACGCAGAATGAGGTGACTTCGACGTCCCTGCATGTATTCGCCAATGCGTACTCGGCCAGTCAGATCACAGCCGTGCAGGTATACATTGACGGCAAACTGATCTACAACGACACCAGCGAGGCTACGTACGTGGATACGGCGTTGACGGTGGCAAAGGGCTCCCATTCCGTGGTGGTAAAGGCCTGGGATGCAAGCGGGAACTCTTACTCTCAGTCACGGAATATCACAGCGCAGTAAGAAAAAGAGCCGGCAGCGGATTTCGCTGCCGGCTGATTTGTTGCCGTGTAGGCGGATCTTAGTTTAAGCAGTCATGGAGCGTTTTGTAGTCTTGCCCGGCGGCAACAGCCTCTTCGAACCGGGCTTGCAGATTGCGGGAGCAATCGGCCTCGAAGCCGGAAGCAGTGCCGTCCGCACGTTGGCTGTGATCTGTTCCGGTTGGCGTCCTGCTGCCAGATCGGTAATGATCGTGGCCAGAATTCTCCCCACCAGTTCCGCCGAGCGCGGAGATACGTGTGTCATCTGCGTGGGCTGACCTAACCCATTGAAGGGATCGTCGTTGGTAACGCCGTTCGGCAGACTGTTGATCGCGTTCTGGAAATTCGGCCAGGCATTGGCCGGATCGTCAGATGTTAGGTTGCCATAGAGTTCGGCGAAGGTCCCACCATCACCCAGGTTGACCATGGCAGGAGCAATCTGCGAGAGGCTGTGCCCCTGGCTGATCATCCACGAAATAAAGGCCATGCCGCATCCGGTGCTGTCGGCACTTTGATCGGTGTTGTCAGTGTTGTTTACGAAGTCCGGCATGCCATCGGCGAACCACTGTGGGGCGGTAGCAAAATCAGCCAGGGCGTTGTTGCTGACGAAAGCGGCACACCAGCGCGACAATGCCTCGCCGGTACTCTCGCCGCAAAGATTTCCGTTCATGGAGCACTCGCTGAGTTCGGCCTCGAATAGCGCCGATACACGCATCGAGTTGCCAAAGGATGCGTCCACTTCGATGGCGGCACCGTTAACGTAGTCGCATCCCATGTGGTCGGCGCCGCCCGTGCCATCGGTAGCGCCATTCAAGGCAAAAACAATTACGCTGACAGGTCCGCCGGTGGTGCCAAAGATTCCGTCGTTGGCATTGGCGACCCGATCAGCATCGTTAAGCAGATCTTGGGCATTCTGCAGGGCTGGGGCGCCGAGCGTCGGATCCACGTAGATGGTCACCCGTCCGGTCGGACTGGTTCCCACGAATTGTGACGTACCCTGATAGCTGGGCCATGCAGGCGCGACTTGCGCATCACGCTTGATGGTCGTGACTGGTTTTTTTTCGGTGTGCGGTGGTTTGATGCGATGACTCATACGACAATCCCTCCATTGCGGACAGATTAAATGCTGAAGAGGGGAAGCGCTTGACCGGTAGTTCAGGGGGGCCGGGCTCAGTGGGTCAACCCACAGAGGGTGCCAATGGTAGCCCCGCTTATTGGCCAGACGGACACTGAGGGCCGGGTCGTTACGAAATCCGGGTTCGCGAAATGAGGTGCACGTCTAAACGTTGTAAAAACAACGATCCGCAGGAAATTGCGCACCTGATCGTCAAACCCTGTGCCGCTCGTGGGGCGCGCATGCTTTGTTACGAAATCCGGACTGACCACCGTTGGGGTTCGAGGCCTCCACAGCGGCCCGAATGACCCCATTTTCGCGTGATAAACTAGAAGTTCCAACTATGGCTACGATTCATCGCAGAAAGACCGTTATGGCCGTGGTCGGAGGTGTGCGCGTGGGATCGGATGCACCGGTTGTGGTGCAATCGATGACCAATACCGACACCGCCGACGTCCCCTCTACCGTCCAACAGGTTGCCGCCTTGGCGCGCGCGGGATCGGAACTGGTTCGCGTCACGGTGAACAACGACGACGCTGCGGCGGCCGTTCCTCACATTGTGGAGCAACTCGACAAGCAGGGCGTAAGAGTTCCCATCATTGGCGACTTCCACTACAACGGGCATGTTCTGCTGACCAAATATCCGGAGTGCGCGCGCGATCTCGCGAAGTACCGGATCAATCCTGGCAATGCCAGTATCGGCAAAGGTGGAGACTCAAATTTCCGAACCATGATTGAAGTGGCGGTGAAGTATCAGAAGCCGGTACGGATTGGCGTGAACTGGGGATCGCTCGACCAAGTACTGTTGACCCGCCTGATGGACGAGAATTCCAAGCTGCCAGAACCGAAAGATGCGCGCGAAGTGACCATGGAGGCCATGGTCGTGAGCGCGCTGAATTCTGCGGAACTGGCACAGAAATATGGGCTGCGCCCCGACCAGATTATTCTGAGCGCCAAGGTCAGCGGGGTGCAGGATTTAATTGATGTTTATCGCGCACTCGCGGCGCGATGCAACTATCCTCTGCACCTGGGGCTCACCGAAGCCGGCATGGGCGCGAAGGGAGTCGTCGCGTCAAGCGCCGCCATGGGCGTGGTGCTGCAGGAAGGCATCGGGGATACGATTCGCGTCTCTCTGACGCCGGCCCCCGGCGGCGATCGCACTGAAGAGGTGCGAGTCGCGCAGCAGATTCTGCAATCGATGGGGATTCGCAGCTTCACCCCGCAGGTCACTGCCTGCCCCGGGTGCGGACGCACCACCAGCACCTTCTTCCAGGAAATGGCGGAACAGATTCAGACCTATCTGCGCGAGCAGATGCCGACGTGGAAGGGTCGGTACGTGGGTGTCGAGGAGATGAAGCTGGCGGTGATGGGCTGCGTGGTTAATGGCCCCGGCGAATCCAAGCACGCCAACATCGGCATTTCGCTGCCGGGAACATTCGAGGAACCGAAAGCGCCCGTCTACGTCGATGGACGGCTGTTCACCACGCTGAAGGGTAACCGGATCGTGGCCGAGTTTATCGAGATTCTCGACCACTACGTAGACTCCCACTACGCAGCGAAGGACTCCGCG
This sequence comes from uncultured Acidobacteriota bacterium, assembly GCA_963836945.1. GTDB lineage: Bacteria > Acidobacteriota > Terriglobia > Terriglobales > Acidobacteriaceae > Sulfotelmatobacter. Next base: position 74,508 of record CAWILL010000003.1, on the reverse strand, counting down.
AAAGAAGAAGTTCCCGCCAAGGTTTAGCTTGAACAAATTGTCATTCCGAGCGCCCGCTTTTTGGGCGCGAGCAATCTGCTGTTTCCGGCCCACAGCAGATTCCTCACTTCGTTCGGAATGACAACCCTGTTGGTTGTCGAAGATTACTGTCCCGTGAGCAGGAATACGGGACTCTGCGGCGGCGGCTGATTATTCGGACCAGGCGCAGCGGCGCTGAAGGGTGCCAGCAGATCGATCACCAGCCTGTCGTCCGCGTTTGTCCCTTGATTCACCGTGTTGGTCGTCGTGCTGATGTCGGCGATCGCGCCCGCGTCACAAATACTCACGTACACGTGGCTGCTGTCGGCGGAGGCCGTAGCAAACATGCGGAAGCGCGTGGTGCTGGGCGAGTAGAGCGCAGCCGGAGCGCACGACGGGGCCACCGGAATGGCATATTGCGGCGGCGTAGGTGGGTTTACGGGTGCAAATGGCGGACCGCTCAGCAAGGATAACTCCGCGCCAAAATACGACGAAGACGCCGCCCTGATCGTCAGGCTCCGCGCGTCGAACACGGTCAACATTGGGATGATGCATGCACCGATGCCAACATATGGATCGGAACATGGCGTCTGCGTCTGATAGCTAGCCACGTAGAAGCGTGAGCCATCCGGCAGAGCGGCCACTGAGACAGGAGTGACCGGCCCACAGGTAGCGGGTGCGGCGGCGCACGGCGGCACCGCAGGAATCACAAGGGCTCCCGGAGGGTTCCCCGATGGGGTCGGCAGCGGCGTCGGTGTATTGCCGGCAGCGCTGAATATGTAGAGCAGCCCGCTCACAGGACTGGTCACGTACAAGCGGTTCATGCTCTTGTCGTACAGAATGTAATTCGCTCCGACGCCCACCGGCTGCGCCGACGTGACTGTGTTCGACACAGTGCTGATCGTAGAGAGTTGCCCGTCCCCCTGCGTCACGACATAGACGAATTGCCCATCGAGGCTCGCCGCGATCCAACTCGGATTCACTCCAATCGGAATCGTCGCAATCGTGGACAAATCCACCGGGGACAGATTCATGACGGTCGCAGGACTCGTGCCGTCACCCTGGTTGGCCACATACAGATTCAAGGCATTGGGAGTCTCGGCCATCAGGACCGGATGCGAAGCTGCGGGCAAGTATCTGATATTGGCAACGGTATTGTTGCTCGTGTTCAGCGCCGTGACTGAATCCGTGCTGGCCAAGTTGCAGTTGGTGCCATTTTCCTGCCCGTAGTTCGCGACATACACCGCGTTGGTCTCCGCTGTGGTCACAAAAACGGGCTGATACGAGCAGAAAGTTGGCAGCGGAACTGTGGCTGTTCCTCCCGACGCGCTCAGCAGGCCGCCGACCGGGTCGTTGTACTGAATGGTGTTCCCGCCGATCGAGGTAATCGTGAAGTTGCCGTTGTACGCGCCCTGCTTTGTTGGGTCGCCGCCTTGAATGATGACTCCTGAGATCACGATCGGACCGCCGATCGTGGCGGAGTTGATCGCGGAAGCGAGGGTGACTGTGACTAAATTGTTGGGATCTTCGCTGATCGCTGTAATGGCTGAACTTTGATTGGGCCCAACATTCGGCATTGAGAAAGCAAATGGGTTGCCAATCCCGCTACTCGACGCGGGGTTAAATGCAGTCACGATATCGGGATCGCCGTTCACCACGCTGCCTGCGCTAGCCACGAAAATCCGCGAAGAATTTCCGACAAATTGAATCGCAGCATGGGTCGGGTTGATGCCCATGGGGGCCACCCCGATGTTGCTGTCTCCAGAAACGTCGATCTGCAACACGGTCCCCGGATTGGGTGCGACATTGGTGCTGATCCCGAAAACGGCGTGGGGATTTGCCGGGTTCGGCGGGTTGTTGGAGATCGGAATCACCACGGGGCGGTACACCTCACCGCAAGACATCAAAATCAGCATCGCCACCAACATTGCGGTGAACCAGCCCACACGTCGAAGACTCATCGGCACTCCGAGGAGAAAATTGTGCTGCGAAATCGGAATCAAGTATTGTAGCGGTTGCTGAGTTTGTGCGCTAGAGACGAGGACTCAGTTCTCAGCTTCTGGATGCACTGGTAGATGGGTGGGATGCCTGACCTCGAGTCTGGGCATTTGAATGTTTTCCATGCCCAGCGCTGGAACTCCTTGTCCTTGCGAATCCCGAAGCCTTGTCATTCCGAAGCGTAGCGAGGAATCTGCTTTCTTGCGGCAACGGAAATGTTGCATACAAACGAGCAGATTCCTCAACGGCTTATCGCTGTTTCGGAATGACAAAACTTAAATGACAAAACGCTATAGGGGCGATTGCAGACACCGGTAGGAGCCATGGCAATGCCCGCGGTAAGAATCTGGTCCCAGTCTTAAGGCTGCCTTGGATATTCGTTGCGGTCAGCCCCGTTTGCGGCGGGGCTTAGCTGGTTCGGCGGCGGGCTCTTCCGACGTAGTGGTCGCAGCGGGTTTCTTCCTGCCCTCCATCTGCGCCAGGCTCTGCTTCAGAGCCGCCATCAGGTCGACCACGGGAGCTAACTTCTTCGGCTTTTCAACTTCCGCAACTTCGCCGCCTTCCAGCTTGGCTTCAATCAGCTTCTTCAGGTTGTCCTGGAAGTTGTCTTTGTATTTTTCCGGATTCCACTCGTCCGCGAGGGCCTCAATCAATTGATGCGCCACCTTCACTTCGGCTTCCTTCAGTTCCACTTCTGGTGCGCCGAAGCCTTCTACCTTGCGAACTTCCTCAGCGTAGTACATGGTGTGCAGCATCATTCCACCTTCGTGCGGGCGCAGGAAGACCGTGTACTCGCGGTTGTGCATGGTGATCTTGGCGATCGCGACGTATTCGCTTTCTTCCAGCGCCTTAGTCAGCAGTGCGTAGGGGCGGCGACCGGCTTCCTCGGGCATCATGTAATACGACGACTCGAAGTAAACCGGATCGACCTCGCTGGATTTCACGAATTCGAGAATCTCCATCGTCTTGGCGGTCTGAGGCTCGATCTTCTTGATCTCGTCCGGCTCGATGATGATGTATTCGTCCTTGCGAAACTCGTATCCCTTGACGATTTCGTTGCGGTCCACGACCTGGCCATCGGCTTGGCACACGTACTGCTGCTTCAGCCGCGACTTGTCAGGGCGGTGCAACATATTGAAGGAAATACCTTGGCTGCGCGCGCCGGAGAAAAGACGCACCGGCATGGAGATGAGTCCGAACGTTAAGTGACCAGACCAGACCGAAGCAGGCATTGTGCCCCTCACAGGTGTTCCCCAAGAGCGGCCCACAACCGTCCCCGGGGGGGTTGCTAAACTCAACGGCACAGAGAGTTTAGCCTAGATTTCAATTGGATGCACCAGACTGGCGGAATGGGGAATCGAAATTCCAAGCTAGCCAAGAAGTGTAGAAGTGGACGGCACCCCAATTAGTTGGGATAACGAAGTAGGTTCGTCCTTACCCCAGGCCGAAGCAGACTCTCGCCGCCTCTTATTCACCATCAACGCTCTTCAAAACCTGGATCATCGCTGTGGGAGTGATGATTCGCGTAGCTCCGTGATGTTTGACGGCCAGGAGTTCTTTGTCGCCGGTGACGAGAAAATCAGCATGGCTTGCTTCTGCCGGTGCGAGTAGAAAACTATCTTTGGCGTCCGGAGCAGCAACCTCTTGGGGCGGGTCCGCGCAAAACTCCGAAAGATCCCGCAGGCCTGCCGCCAACAACTCGATCGTGCTCAGTCGAAGTCTGGCCTGGAAAAAGGGGCGGCCGGTAACGTCCCGCAGCTCCGCGATGAGCGCCTCGGAGGCTACAACGATGAACTTTTTTCGCTCCCACGCCTCCAATAGTTGGGCCGGTGGGCCAACCGGCGACAACAATGCGGAGAGCAGGACGTTGGTGTCGAGAATGATCTTAGTCAAGGCCGATGCGCGCGCCGGCGGTAGTGTTTTGCCCGGATTTCCTCAACTGATTCGTCAATCATCTTCTGTAGATTGGTTGGAGTAACGTCGGCAAAGGCAGCGCGAGCATCACGCACAGTCTGCTGAAAAATGCGCCATCGCACAGCCTCCTCGATGAACTTCGACAAATCACCTTTCTTCATTCCCTGGGCACCGAGAAACGTACGCAGCGCGTGATCGGCTTCTTTGGACCACGTAATAGTCAGTCTGGTGTTTTCCTGTTCGGATGCACCTAGACTTGATTCTCCCCAGCCTGCTCACTTCTTTGAAGCTTCTCGCGTCCATCTCTCATCTGTGGATTACATCACCACATTGGAGAAAAAATGGGCGATCCTCGATATCCGCTCGGCAAGTTCCACTACGACGGCCCTCTGAGCCCCCAACAGCAGCAAGCGTTCCTCGATGCGATCGCAAAGACGCCGGCAAATCTGCGAGCCGCGGTCCAGGGACTGTCGGATTCGCAACTCGACACTCCCTATCGACCCGACGGCTGGACTGTCAGGCAAGTGGTGCATCACGTTCCCGACAGCCACCTGAACGCGTACGTCCGCTTCAAGTTAGCCCTGACAGAGGACGATCCTACGATCAAGCCCTATGCCGAGGATCGCTGGGCGCAACTCGCCGACACGCCCGGGACCCCGATCGACGTTTCGTTGACTCTGCTCGATTCCCTGCACGACCGCTGGGTCCGCCTGCTGCAGTCTCTGACTCCAGAACAGTGGAAGCGTACCTTCCGCCATCCTGAGATGGGACCGATGACCCTCGAGAAGACGCTCGCGCTCTACGCATGGCACGGCCCACATCACGTGGCCCACATTACAGAACTGCGCAAGCGGATGTCGTGGTAGCTTTGGCCGGTAGAGGATTAGCAAGATGATCGCGAGAGTGTGGCACGGATACACAAAGCCGGAGCACGCGGATTCCTATGAGGTGATGTTGAAGCCCGAACTTTTGCCGGGCATCGGCAAAGCCAAAGGGTACAAGGGGAGTTATTTGTTTCGCAGAAATCTCGGAGCCGAGGTGGAGTTCATCACGATCTTGCTCTGGGAGTCGATCGATGCGCTTCGTGCTGCGGCCGGACACGACGACTACGAGACCGCAATCATCCCGGAAGAGCGTCGAAAATATCTGGCGCATTACGACTTGAAAGCGTCGCATTATGAAGTTGCCTCGGTACACGGAATTCCGTTCTAGCCAATTGTGATTCGAATCACACCATAGTCTGTGACTCGAATCACAAATCTCGAATGAGGTATCGGAAGAAAGGAACTTCTCATCCGAAACTTCCGTCATCTTTCAGGGCGGATCCTGAAACCTTACCATCGACGCGATGGACTTATCTGGTCGACACATTCTTAGAAAGCACCGTTTGATTGTCTGCATTCTTCTTCTGGCCCTTGCAGCGGCAGCCCAGAATACGGGCGGGGCGTGTCAAGTCCCAGATGAAAAGAAGCCTTCCAGTGCCGACGATTCCATCGCGGCCGCCGCGCGAAGTTCCAAGAATCAAAGAGCCCATGCCAAGAAGGTCTTCAGTGACGAAGATATGGAAGCATGGTCTGGCCCTCTGCCGCGATTGAAGATGGAGGGCACGGAGAATTCAGACGAGGTCATGGCGGCCGTTGCCACATACCGGGCGAATCACACGGCTGAGCAGACGGAACGGGTGGTGCGTATCTGGTATGAGCGCTACGACGAAATCCTGGCGGCAGCGATCCAGAGCAATATCGAAACCAGAGTCCTTCGCGACGCGAACACCAGCAATGGATACGAACTATGCATGGAGAGCCGGGATTACCAGCAGTGTAATAACCGGCAAATGGCCGAGCAGCGCGGGGCACGCAACGACCAGATTCAAATCGCGAAGAACTTCAACGTCGAATCACGCATTCAGCAGGCATTCATGAGAATTCGCAATGCGCTCATGATAAAGAATCTTCGCTACGATTGGTTCAAAGTCCGCACGACCAATGGGGTGGACAAGTTCTGAACCACCTTCCAGCGTCTCAGGTGATTCCAATCCGCCACAACATATAGCTCGTCGCCTCGCGCATTACCGCAAACGCGCGCTGAAATAAGCTGCGTGGCCGCGAGTCTGGCCGGGGTGCGGTATAAACGGGGCCGATTCCTTCATGCTCAAGCAGTTTTCGGATACGAAACACGTGATACGCATCGCTCACCGCGACGCAACTGCGCAGGCCGTTGGCGTGCATGATGACTCCCACGCGAGTCGCTGATTCGGACGTGTCCCGGCCCTGAGTTTCGGCGATCAGGCTGCGCTCGGGAATACCGTGACGCATCAGGTAGTCCTTGCCAACCCCACCTTCAGTGAACTTGGGATCGGAGGCGGCCCCGCCGGTGGTAATGACCACGGGAGCCACGCCGCGATGAAAAAGATCTAGAGCGTGATCAAGCCGTGCCTTCAGGACTGGTGACGGACGTCCCGAGTATTCTGCGGCGCCGAAAACTACGATTGCGTCCGAGTGAGGTATTTCGTGCGGCGAGGCCGCCGCGACAATATGAGCGGCGGTGATGGCCAGAAAAGCGAGAACGACAGTGATCGCCAGAAGCAGCAGACGAAGCCACCAGCGTCGGGGACGATGCCGTTTGGCAGATTCGTCGGTCATCCTCTGCGGTTAGCCCTCGCGCTCATCCTTGAGCGAAGAATTTCGAGATTTCGTCCGCGGGAATGGCTCCTTCGCGGATAATCCGCCAGCGCGCGTTCTCATCGCTCAAGTCGATGATGGTGGACGCGACGTCGCGGGGAGACATACCTCCATCGACGATGATGTTAATCCGTCCCTGCAATTGGTCGCGCACCTGCTCGGCGCTGGTGCATTCGGCCGCGCCGCTCAGGTTGGCGGAAGTCGCAGTGATCGGAATGGCGGCCGCGCTCACTACCGCAAGCGGAATCTTCGCATTGGGTACGCGCAAAGCGACGTTGCCCGTATTCGCCGTGACCTTCAGCGGGAGCCGCGAGCCGGCTTTGACGATGATGGTCAGCGGGCCTGGCCAGAACTTACGAGCTAACACATAGAATTCTTCCGGCAGCGGCTTGGCGAGTTCCTCCGCCTGATCGGTGCTCTCAATCAGGAGTGAAAGTGGTTTATGACGGGAACGAGTCTTGATGTCATACACCTTGTCCACAGCGCGCAGATTAAAGGGATCGGCGGCAAGCCCGTAAAAAGTGTCGGTGGGCATGCCCAGCACTTCGCCGGACCGGATTTGATCGGCGGCATACTTCACTAGAGAGGTTTCGGGAGTCTCGGAACTGATCTTTACGATTTCGGCGCGCACGGCGCTCCTTCTGGAATTGCTATAGCAAATTACGATTGACGGCGGAACCTATCATAATACGGTATTTGAGAACTACGAAGAGCATCAAGTTGCGCGAACAAACCCTGACTTCGTGTACGCTTAGCCTGCTCTGAGGAAGGCGAATGCGGCCCTTTGTTGGGCGCCTGCGCTCAAGAAAGCCTATGGCTAGAGGTTCCGATCTCAAATCCGGTCAGCAGCACAGGCTTCGCCGAGTCGAAGGACGTCACAATCCCCTGGTAAAGGAAGTCCGTCAGGCTTTTGCGCACGGGGAGCGCACCGACGGAGGCGACTGCGCGATCGAGGGTCTGCGCGTGGTGGAGGAGGCGATTCGGAGCGGATTGAAGTTTCGCGCCATCTTCTTCAGAGACTCGGCACAAAGCATTGCCGAGCGCCTCCTGCCGCAGATCGGCTCGCATGTAGAAACTCTGCTGATTCCCGACAAACTTTTCGATGGCGCTGTTCCCAGCGACGCGCCACAAGGAGTCGCAGCCCTGGTCAGGCTTCACGACTTTTCCGTGGACGACATTCTGGAACGTCTCCAAATCGGGCCTGTGATGGTGGTGGTTGGCTTACAAGATCCAGGCAACTTGGGGACCATCTTGCGCTCTGCAGAGGCATTCGGCAGCGCCGGCGTGGTGTTGGGAGAAGGTACGGTCAGCCCGTTCAACACGAAGGTAATTCGGGCATCGGCGGGATCGATTTTCCGGTTGCCAGTGGTTCTGTCGAAAAATAGTGGCAGCATGGAAGGGATCACAGCCAAGTTTCGCGGTCAAGACGTGCGGATGATTGCGACCTCATCGCACAAAGGGACGCCGCTCGATCAGGCACGCCTGACAGGACCTTCGGCGGTCTTTATTGGAAATGAAGGCTCGGGACTCCCGCGCAATTTGATGGCGCAGGTGGATGAACTGGTCGCAATTCCGCATTCGCCGCAAGTGGAATCGCTGAACGCAGGCGTCGCGGGCAGCATCGTGCTGTATGAGGCGGCACGGCAGCGCGGCAGTGGCACAGGCTAATGTGAACGCGCCTGAAAACTAATCTACCCGTTCCTCTTCAGCTTTCTCTTTCCCCTCGAATCTGCTTAAATCAAACTTACCGCAACACCGCGGGCGTGCCGGTGTTCCCTTAGCTTGTGGTCGATATTCATTCGCACATTCTTCCGGAGGTAGACGACGGACCGAAATCCTGGGACGTTTGCGTCGCCATGTGCCGGGCGGCCGCTGCTGACGGCATCACGCACATGGTCGCCAGTCCGCATGCCAACGACCGGTATCACTACGATCGCGAGTACATGCAAGGACTCGTCGCCCACTTGCAAGAACTTGTGGGGGACACGCCGAAGATCACGCTGGGCTGCGACTTTCATCTTTCGTACGAGAATCTGCAGGACGCGTTCGCCAATCCCTCGCGCTACGTCATCGGCAAGACCCACTACCTGCTGGTAGAGTTCAGTAACTACGGCGTACCGCAGAACACGACCGATTCCTTCCACAAACTCGGGGATCGCGGAATCACCGTCGTCATCACGCATCCCGAGCGTAATCCGATTCTGCGCGAGAATCTGCAGCGTGTGGTCGAGTGGGCCAAGCAGGGCTGCGTCATTCAGATGACGGGGTCAGCGCTCACCGGATTCTGGGGGGAGCGCACGCGCCGCGCCGCCGAGTGGCTGCTTGAAAGCCAGGCTGTGCAGGTTCTCGCCACCGATGCCCACGATCTGGAGAAGCGCGTGCCGATTCTTTCGACTTCTCGCGATGCGGCCGCGCAAATCGTCGGCGACGAAGTCGCGGAAGCGCTGGTCACCGACAATCCCAGCGCGATCGTCAACGATCAGCCGCTGCCGTTTTTTCCGTGCCCGTCGGCGATTACCAGCTACCGAAAAAAATAGCTTGCGGAACTCGGGCGCGCCGATCTGCTCATCTAGTGGAGAGTGCCCCGCGCGGCGATTCTGAACCCCGCTAGCAGACTCTCGCCTGTCACCCAAGGCCGCCCCTTTCGAGTTCGGGCAAGGCTGCTTGATGGATACGGGGAGATGAATCAATTTAACTTCTGAATGTAAGTCTATGATTCAGAATGATTTATTGTGATTGTTTTACACAGCCATGATTCCCGGCAAGCTGCTGCCTGCAAACCCTTTAGAACTCGGTACATCAGGACCGGTGCATACCTTAAATTCTTGAACCACGAAGGACACGAAGTGTGACGAAGGAAAGCGAACAGCGAAGCCTTCGTGGTACTTCGTGTCCTTTGTGGTGGAAGGTTCTCGAATCGCTCGGGCGATCTGCTTACTGCGGACTGCTGGTCTCGCTGGACGGCGGTGGTGTAGACGTCGCAGCTGGCATGGAGCTTGTGGGCGGCACTGGTTCGGCGGTTGCCGGAGACGTATGCGATGTTGGGGTCGTGGACTGAGCTTTCGGACCATCCGGAACGGTCGTCATCGCACTCTCCGGATTCAGCAGATGTTCTTTGCTCGGACCCAGGCCGAGGCTGATCAGAGCGCGCGAATCGGGAACGGTTTTGCTTTGCCATCCGTGAGCGGCCTGGTAACGCCGCATCGCATCTTCGCTGGCCTGGTTCCATGTTCCGGTGGCGTTGCCAGTTAGATAATGTTCGCGGATCAACGCTTCCTGAATCGCCTGTGCACGTTCGGAATCAATTTTCTGCTGCCCCCGCAGCCGCGAGGACTTCCGGCGAGAGCGCTTTCCTGATGTTTTGCTTGAAGAGTTCTTCACGCCACTGGAACTGCTGGAAGCCGAATGGCTCTTGTACGATGAGGTGGACGCCGTCTTCTTGCTGGATGTGGATTTGCCGGATGCAGTCGTAGCTGCGTCTTGCGGAGGACTGGCTGCAGCCACCAGCGCACAACTGAGCGTCAGCGCGCAAACGGCGCCGAGGTGTGCGTTGCGAAACTTTGCGCCCGGCCGAATCATGCCCTGTAATTCTGCTCCAAAAAATAAGGCCCAGCCATTGGAACCGGCACTGTCATCATCGCTGATCTGTTGTGACAGTACCAGTTCCGGCTGGGCGATTGACCGTTACGGAAGTGTACCGGCGTCGAAGATGGTTCCGTCCTGCCTCGACGAGCCGCGCGGACGAACCAGGAAGACCACATCCTGTCCGCTCTTCATGGTCGACTCCATCCGGGCAAAGTCCTCTTCGCTGTTCACCTGCTGCTTGTTGATCTCCAGGATAATGTCCCCGCGCGCCAGGTTGACATCTTCCGCAAATGACCCGGGCTTCACATCCTGCACGATGACGCCCTTGCCAGCGGGAATATCCAGGCGATCGGCCATCTCCGGAGTTACCTTCCGGACCGTTATGCCGAATTTGCTTGGCTTGGGAGTATTGTCGTCATCGTTCTCTTGATCTTCTCCCAGGCGTGCCGCAAACAATTTCGCGCGATCGGCGATAGTGACGCTCGTTTCCTGCGGTTTTCCGTTGCGCAGGAAGCTAAGCGTAACTTTTGATCCCGGCTTGCGCGCGGCAATGTCGGCCACCAACTCGGTACCCTTCGTGACCTTCTTGCCATCAACGCTGGTGATGGTGTCACCCACCTTCAGTCCGGCCTGGTCTGCAGGACTGCCAGCCACGACACTCGAAATCGGTACGCCAGTGCCTGAGCCATAGACGCGTGCGATGGCGGGATTCTCGACAGCATCGAACATGATGCCGATCGATCCCCGGGAAACTTTGTGCTCGGGTCCAGTCAACTGGTTGTAGACGTCAACCACGGTCTTGGACGGCAGAGCGAAGCCGATGCCTGCGTAGGCGTTGGTCTCGCTCAGAATGGCGGTGTTGATTCCGATGACTTCGCCGTTCAGGTTCACCAGCGGCCCACCGGAGTTGCCGGGATTGATGGCCGCGTCCGTCTGAATAAAAGTCTGGAACTGCCGGCCGGGAACGATGTCGCGGCCCTTGGCAGAAACGATGCCCGCGGTGACAGTTCCCTGCTGTCCGAATGGGCTGCCAATGGCGAGCACCCAGTCGCCTACCTGCATACCGTCAGAGTTGCCCATTTTCGCGGCGGGCAATGGGTGGTCTACTTCAACTTTAATCACCGCGAGATCGGTTTCCTGGTCGGCGCCGATGACTTTTGCGTCGTGCTGGACTCCAGGCGGGTCATCTTCAAAACGCACGCGGATGCGGTCGGCCTTCTCCACTACGTGACGGTTGGTCAGAATGTAACCCTTGGCATCGACAATCACGCCCGAACCCAACGAGCGCTCGCGGATCGATCCGTCGCCTTGTCCAGGCCCCTGGCCGGGCCCACCGAAGAAGTGATTGAAGAAATCGTCCATGCCGCCGCTATCATCGTCGTCGCCCTGCCCCTGTCCCGGAACACCCCGGCGGCGGTGAGGGTTCTTAATCGTCGACTCGGTGTTGATGTTGACGACGCTCGGCTCAAGCTGCTTAGCGATCTGTGCAAATGCCTGCGACAAAGGATTATTTGTCGGTTGGGCCGTAGGCAGCACAAGGGGGGTCGCGTCCCCCTTCTGCCCTTCTTTCCCCTTCACCTCAGAGGAAATGAGCGTTCCTATCAGAATGCCCAACGATAGCGTCGCCAAGATGCTCAACGTGTATACCCAACGATGAGCCTTCATGCGCATCCACATTGCGCCCGAATCCATATGTCTACCTTCCCTCCAAACTCATCAATCCTAAATAGTATACCTATTCGCACAACGCGACCGGTGCTGCGATCGAGGCTCAAGGCCGGGGTTTACACGAGACCGTCTGACTATTAGACGCAGGAATACCCCAAATCGTTTGATGACGGAAGAGTCTTCAGGAGAGCAATCCCTCGCATGTATCGGGTATCGGCTTACTTGGCTTCATACACCGTCTTCCCGCCGACAACCGTGCGCAAGACTTTAGTAGGGAGGATTTTCTCGGGCGACGAAGCGGTCAGGTCGCGGTCGAGGACCACGAAGTCGGCGAGCATCCCGGGAACCAACTTTCCCTTTTCTTTCTCCTCGAATTCGGCGAACCCGGAGCCTTGCGTGTAAGCGGCGATCGCCTGATCCATGGTGATGCGCTGATCGAGGAAATATTCCTGCTTGCCGTTTTCGCTCTTGCGGGTGACGGCAGCGTAGAGGCCGCGGAACGGCGTCACAGGCTCGACCGGATAGTCGGTGCCGAACGCGAGCCCCACTCCCTTATTGAGGAAGGCCAGCCATGCATAGGAGGTCGCGGACCGCTTGGGTCCGAGCCGGTCCTGCGCCCAGCGCATGTCCGTCAGCAAATGGTTCGGCTGCATGGACGCGATTACTTTCAATTGTTTGAATTGTGCGATCTGCGCCGGAGTGGTCACCTGGGCGTGTTCGATGCGCAGGCGGTAGTCATCGCCACCGTTGGCGGCTTTGATGTGGCCTTCCTTCGCGGCTTTCTCAGCTTCAGAAAAAGCGTCGAGCGCCATCTGCACGCCCTTGTCGCCGATGGCATGAAATCCAATCTGGAATCCCGCGAGCACACGCTCCTTGGTCATCTCGTTAAGCTTGACTGGATCGTAGCGAGGCAGGCCGGAGTTTTTGGAATCGTCGGCGTAGGGCTCGAGCATCGCTGCCGTATGTGATCCAAGCGAGCCATCCATGAAGCCCTTCAGCATTCCGGTACGCAGCATCAAATCGGATTGCGGATGGGAATCGCGCTTCTTGGTCAGGGATTCCACCGGCTCGTCGAAGGGGAGCCACTCGCTGACGCGAGCCGTAAGTTTGCCTTCTTTTTCCAGTTCCTCGAAGATCTGGAAGGCCTCCCAGGTGGGCGAATAATCCTGGCAAGAAGTCACACCGTGCTCGGCCAGATCGGCGAGGGCGAGTTCGAGTCCCTGACGGCGCTGAGAGTGGTTGGGCTTGGGCACGACTGCCAGCACGGCTCCTTGCGCCGTCTCGCGCAAAATGCCGGTAGGCTCGCCGCTCTCGTTGCGGTCGATGTGTCCGCCCTGCGGATCGCGGGAAGCAAGATTGACGCTGCCTAGCTGCAGGGCGCGCGTGTTGGCCACGGCGATGTGGCCGTCAATTCGCACAAGAAACACCGGATGCCCGGCGGAGACTTCATCCAGATCCCAGCGCGTGGGAGTGACTTTTACCGGCCAGAGTGTTTCATCCCATCCCGAACCCATGATCCATTCCCCGGCCCGGGCCTCCTGAACCTTGTTCGCCACGCGAGATCGAAGCTCATCGAGCGACTTCACTCCGGTGACATCGACGCTGAGCTTGGTCTGGCCCGCATCATCGAGGTGGAGGTGGGCGTCGTTGAAGCCCGGCATGGTGAAGTGTCCGCCGAGATCGACGATCTGTGTCTGCGGGCCCTTGAACTTGTCCATGTCGAGAGTTTTGCCGACAGCGAGAATGCGGTCTCCCTTGACCGCAATCGCTTCTTCGCGCCCGATGGAAGCGAACTGATCATTGGCGGGCACGCCGGTGTAGACGTTGGCGTGGACAAATATGACATCGGCCTTGGGCTTGGTGTCGGTCGCCGGAGCGTTGGTCTGCCCGACACTCATGGCTCCGAGAATGAAAACAAGCACAGCCCCTCCCAGACTCGCCTTGCCTGTCAGACTCATTCTCCCACCCCCGCCAGCGAAAGCATGGCCAGCAGAATGCGCTTGAGGCCAAGCTCACGCCCGTTGGAATCGAACCACTCCTGCAGCGTATGCGCTCCGCCGCCCGATCCGCCGCCGCCGATGGCGATCGCTTCCCTGCCCATCGAGAGCGGAACGTTGGCATCGGTCGAAGCACGCTGTACTTGCGCCGCATTGCCGAGTTGGACATCGACAGCGCGGACAATTTGCAGAATTCTCGCGCCCGGTTGCAACTCGCCCGCCGGACGGTTTCCAATCACGACTACTTCGCAGCTCACAGCCGGCCGCTTTTGCGCCGGAGAGCGCATCTCCGCGGACATGGTTTCGTCCTCGACTGCACGATTCAGAGCCTGACGCAGGGACTGTTCCAGGCGCTCCATCTCGGTCATCGAGGTCGAACGGATGTCGACCTTCATGCTGGCCGACTCGGGAATTGAATTCACCGATGTGCCGCCGCGAATTACTCCGATGTTGAATGTCGTCTTCGGGGTATCCGGCACAGTCGTGGCAGTGAACGTAGCAACGGCCTTGGCTAGAATCACAATCGGATTCGGTGCTCCAAAATCGCTCCAGGAATGTCCGCCCGGGCCGCGCACGATGACTTCAAAACGCCGGCTGCCCAGGGCTTCGGCAACGATCGTGTCAGCGCCCGCGCCGTCGAGCACGAGGCTATACGCGATGGAATCCTTCCAGCGAGGTGTGGAGAAGATATGGCGCATGCCGCGCAGATCGCCTTCCCCTTCCTCGCCGACGTTTCCGATGAAAACGAACGGCAGCGCATGCCGTATGCGCACCGACCGCAGCAGGGCCGCAATTCCCAGCAGCGCTGCGACGCCCGCACCGTTGTCGGAGACGCCGGGGCCGTATATGCGGCTTCCTTGATTGCGGATGTTTAGCGGCGTGTTCGCGGGAAAGACGGTATCGATGTGCGCACTGAGCGAGACGTAGCGACTGCCGAAGCCGGGATGCGTGCCGAAGACGTTGCCGACGTCGTCGATGCGAACATCGTCGAGTCCGACTTCGCGGAAGCGTTCCGCCAGCCAGGCTCCTCGAGCCGACTCGCCAAACGGAGGCGCTGGAATTCGCGCCATCTCCATCTGCCAATGGAATAGCTGCGGCTCGTTCGCGCGAAACCAGTTGAAGGCCGAACGCACTTCGGGCGAGGCAGCCAGGCGCGCCACCTCCCGCTGCATGATCTCCTTGCCCGCAGCGTTCTTCACTGCGGGACCAGAGTCAGGCGATTCCCCATGCGGAGCATTCGGGTTCATGAGACGAATAGGGTCAGTGTACAACGGGTGTGAAACATCTGGGCATTACCGAAGACGGAAACCGTGAGGGCAGCAGAACGTCCAAGTACAATGCCCGTGTACCTTCGATCGTTCAGGGGCAACGATGCGAATAGGCCTTACATTGTTTATTACCACCGTTGTGCTGTTGGCATCGACTGTGGGACATCCGCAGGCTGACCACCACCACGAGTCGCCTGAGACGCTGGGCAGCGTAGTTTTCAACACATCGTGCAGTCGTACCGTTCAACCGCAGTTCAATCGCGCTGTAGCTCTGATGCACTCGTTTCAATTTCGAAACGCCATTGAGGCCTTCGACGCGATTCTCCTAACCGAGCCGTCCTGCTCCACTGCATATTGGGGCATCGCACTGAGTAGTTGGGGCAATCCCTTCGCCGCCGGGCTTAAGTCGACGGCGCAACTTGAGGAAGGACTCAAGGCGATCAATCAGGCGGGAGTGAGCCCTCCGAAGACCGAACGTGAGCGTGCGTATGTCGAGGCGGTCGCACACCTCTTTACCAACACGGCGACCACCGATCAGCAATCACGAAAGCTCGGATACGAAAACGCTATGGCTGCTCTCAGTGCGGCTCATTCCGAGGATACTGAAGCCGCGATCTTCTACGCACTGGCTGTCGCCGCCAATGCCGATCCCGCCGACAAAACGTATGCGAAGCAACTGAAGGCCGGAGCGATCCTGGACAAGCTGTTCGCCCAATATCCTGATCATCCGGGATTGGCTCACTACATCATTCACGCATACGACGTTCCACCGCTGGCTGCGCGGGCGATCGGAGCGGCGCAACGTTATGGCGAGATCGCACCTTCAACGCCGCATGCGTTGCACATGCCATCCCATACGTTCACCCGCGTTGGAGATTGGCAAGCCTCAATCGACGCCAACATAGCCGCTGCGGCATCGGCACGAAACGCGGGTCAGACGCCCGAGGAGTTGCACGCCACCGACTACATGGTCTACGCCTACTTGCAGACTGGTCAGGACAACGCTGCGAAGCATCTGGTGGAATCGGCCGCTCAGACTTTCACTCGCTTCGATCCTGCATCTCCGAACACCGGAGCGGGCAGCCCCGCTACGGCATACTTTGCGCGCGCGGCAATTCCTGCCCGCTATTGCCTGGAACGGAAAGCCTGGTCCGACGCGGCCAAACTGGAGGCGGTTTCCAGCCCCTTTCCGTACACCGATGCGATCACGTACTTCGCGCGTGGCCTGGCGGCGGCGCACCTTAAGAATCACGCCGCAGCGCTCTCAGCGATCGAGTCTGTGAAACAGATGCGCGAAAAACTGACGACGATGAAAGAGAACTATTGGGCCAACCAGGTCGATATTCAGCGACAGGAAGTGTCTTCCTGGCTGGCGTTTGCGGATGGCGACAGCCAAGGCGCTCTCGCCGGAATGCGCGCAGCAGCGGCACAGGAAGATCGGACCGAAAAGAGCGTAGTTACTCCAGGCCCTCTCGCGCCGGCGCGCGAACTGCTGGCGGAATTACTACTGGAATTAAAGCGACCCACAGAAGCACTCAAGGAGTTTGAAGCAACGCTGACCAAGGAACCCAACCGCTTTCGATCGCTGTATGGAGCAGCGGAAGCGGCGAAGCTGGCCGGCGATCGTCACACGGCGCAGACGTATTTTCAGAAATTGCTCGAAGTTGCGGCTCGGGTGACAAGCCTGGACGGCAAGAGTTGGCCGAAGCGCTCAGCGCAGCACAACCTGAATAGCTGCCGTCGAAATAGCACCTAATCCAATCGTTCAAGTTACCCTATAGGGCCTTGCTTACCCGGCTGCGGAAAAACCTACTCGCGACCCACACCTTGACACCAGCGGCTAAAGCCCGCACTGATTTTGTGCGCACTTAACGGCGCGGCTTAAAGCCGCGCCCTTTCAAAACGGCTTCACTAACTCCATTTTTCCGCAAGCTGTGAAGCGCCGCGCCACCCAAAACGATTGACACATCGACTTATCCGCAGCCTGTTAGGTGGGGATCTCGCGTCAGTTTTCACGAGGTCCGCCGCGCGCTTGTGCCGGCGCTGCGCCCTTCGACGTCGTTCACCAATGCTTTGGTGGCGCGAACTTCGATGGCGTGGCGGGAACCGGCACGCAGAATGGGGCCGGCGATTGCGTCCAGTTCCGGCGGGTTGCCCCGTTCCACATCCTTCTGCATAGAGCTGCGCATGCCGTACGGCGCCCTGCTCATCCCCGCGAAAACAGTGTTCGCCTCGACCTTGGCCCCCTCGGCCGTGGCAACAGTGCATGCCTCGCGGACGCACGATTCCCACTGCGCTTTCCGCTCGGGATTGCTCATCACGCCGCCCACCGGTTGATCAAATGCAGTGGTTGCCAATGCGATCGGCGCCAGAAAGACGATCTTGGTCCACATCAGCGTGACTTCGTCATCGACGAAGTGGCACTCGAAGCCGGTCTTCTGCAGTTGTTGGAGGGTGGAACCCAATAACGGCTGCCCGGCAGAGAACACGTTCAATATCGCGAATGGCGAGCGGTGCACGATGTGTCCGGGAGCAACGCGCTCGGATTCGACCGCGATGGTAGCGGCGATCACGCGCTCTGCGCCGTATTGTTTCCGCAGCAACGCGAGGTGATCGATGCCGTTGAGCAGAGGAACGATGGCGCCGACCGACTCCGGATGAATCACCGCGGCGAGTGAATCCTGCAATTGCGTCGCTTTGACTGCAATCCACAGCACATCGACCGGTGGTACCTCGGCGCTGCGGGCCACGGGCACGGCAAAGTTTCCGAACGGACTTTCAAGCTTCATCTGGTCGGGGTAGGAGGCGAGTGACTGCGGCCTTACGACGGCGGTGACTGAATCGCCCAATCGCGCCAGCGAGGCGCCGATCAGGCCACCGACACCGCCGACGCCGAGAATCGCATGTCGAAGAGCAGGCATGCGGTTATTTCTTCAGCGCCGAGACGGGCACGCACTCGAGAATCTCGGCCTCGCTGAGCGTGTGATCGCTCTGCTTGGCGCGCTGGTAAAGGCGATCCACAATGTCGTCGGAAGCAGGAATATTGTGCCGCTCCAGCCAGAACAGGACGTTCGACTTGCCGCTCATCGGTCCGACGTCGATGATCTGGTCAAGCCCGAACAGGTGGGAGGGCACGCCGGAGTAGACCGTGTTGGCCAGTACAACATCATTCTTGTGATACGCCTTGATGATTGCCGCCGCATGCACGCCGGTCGCGGTGCGGAATGCATCAGCGCCGACAACTGGATAATTGCGCGGGATTGGCACGCCGGTCGCGCGCGATACCGCTTCGCAATATTCCTTGAGCTTGGTCAGGTCCTGCTGGTCCCAAGGCGCGATGTCCATCAGCTTGAGATTGACCAGCATCTGATCGATCTGGGTGTTGCCGACGCGCTCGCCCAGACCGATGGCGCAGCCGTGCACGCTACGTGCTCCCGCAATGATCGCCGCCATGGAGTTGGCAATGGCAAGCCCGCGGTCGCTGTGACCGTGCCAGTCGACGCGAATCTTTTCGCCTGAAGGTTTGACCACCTCTGCGATCACGAATCGCACCAGAGCCAAGGCGCCCATGGGCGTGGCATGCCCGGCGGTGTCGCAAATGCAAATCGCGCGCGCGCCACATTCGATCGCCGTCGCGTATAGCCGCTTCACGGTCTCGGGATCGCAGCGACTCGTGTCCTCGGTCACGTACATGACATCAAGGCCGAGCGAAACCGCGTACTTCACGGCCTTCTCAGTCGTCTTCAGCAGGAAGTCGTCGGTCCAGCCTTCGGTGAAGCGGCGAATCGGACTGGAGCCAATGAAGGTCGCGGCTTCGATGGGCAGCCCGGTCTTCTGCACGATTTCAGCAATCGGCCGAATGTCGTTCTCGTGCGTACGCGCGGCGCAGTTGGCCTGAATCTTCATTTTGTGCGCGGCGATCTCGCGCGCCAGAGCGGTCACGGCTTCAACGGCACGCAGCCCCGCTCCTGGAAGACCGAGATCGAGGGAATTGATCCCGAGCGCCTCCATGAGATGAAGAATTTCAATCTTCTCGGGGATGGAAGGGTCGCGCACCGAAGGCGACTGCAGCCCGTCGCGGAGGCTCTCGTCATTGAGGAGAACCGGTCCCGGAGGCTTCAATCCTGGCGGGAAGTTCTTGTTCCAGTCGTAGATGAGGTCGGAGGTGTTCATCGCGAGCAATGAGCTATGAGCAAAAGCTCCCGCCCAATTAGATTTTCCGGTTCTCCCCAGTTCAGCGAATAGGCGGTGACGATTGCTCACCGCTCACTGCTCATAGCTCGCCGCGCGCAGCTATTTTTCCTTCGGCGGCAGCGTCAAGCCGAATACCGAGATCATTCCTGTGCCCGCGACGTTGACCTTGCTCTCCCCAGGAGTGGGCAGGTACAGCGCCTTGCAGTTTTCGCAGCGGTAGACTTCGGCATTCGGGCCCCAAGCTTTCTCGACGTCACCACATTCGCGTTCGACCACGTCGGTCTTGTAGGACCAGAGCTTTAGATGCCCGCCGCAGAACTTGCCTTTGGCATCTTTTTCGTTGCACGCACGCTGGCCCTGCTTCTTGATCTTCACCTTATGGTTGGGAAGCTGCGGAATATTCTCGGAGCCGGAAGTGGTCACTTCGCCAGTCGCCAAAGGACATACCCTCAATTCGAGCGGGCTTTCGCGCCGCCGGATTCGGCCTAATGCGCTCATTGTAACCGAAACGGCGAAGGCGATAACCACGAAGGACACGAAGGTGCACCAAGGAAACCAGGCAAGATCTTCCTTCGAGTCGTTCGTGGTTGTACGCTTTTGATCTGCTCGTCTGTGACTTCATGATCACGATCGTTTCCGGCCTGCCGCGCTCCGGCACTTCCCTAATGATGCAGATGCTGGTGGCGGGAGGGATGACTCCGCTCTCGGATGGCGGGCGCACGGCGGATGCCGACAATCCTCGTGGATATCTGGAATGGGAGCGCATCAAGCAACTTCCCACTGATCCCGGCTGCATTGTCGAGGCCGAGGGCAAGGTCGTGAAGGTGATCTCGCGGCTTCTGCTGTCGCTGCCTTCAGGTCACGACTATCGGGTGATCTTCATGCAGCGGCCGCTGCCGGAAGTGTTGGCGTCACAGGATCAGATGTTGCGGCGACGAGGAACCTACAAAGAGGGCGCGAATCCGGCCGCCATGGCCGCCGCCTTTGAGAAGCACTTACGCGAGGTCTATGTTTGGCTCGACGGGAAGCCTTACGTAAAGGCAATTCGTGTTCAATACCATGAGGCGCTGGAGCACCCCGAAGATGTCAGCCGGAAACTTGCTGAGTCTCTGGGGGTCTCCTGAACACGGAACTCATGAAGCAGCAGGTCGACGCGTCGCTGTACCGCAATCGAACAAACTAAGGTAGGTACCCCAGACGCGTTCGTCCGGGTTGTGCTCGAAGCGCGCAATGCAGGCGCCGGGTGCCCAAAAATAGCTGGGGTCCACCGAATGCCTGCACGCTCCCCTTCGCTTCGCTCAGGGTCGCGGGGCGGACGAGGCGTCCGCCCCTACACAAACTGCTAGAACTCGCGTTTCGGTGGAATCTGATCTGCGCCCACGCGTCCGGCCTGAATCTCGGCTTTGAAGTAGTTTTCCGCCTTCACCGGTGCGCCCGCCATCCGTCGCAGGATGCCGATCTGTCCGCTGTGGGTGAACGCGTCAGCGACCGGCCCCTGAAACAAATTCTCCAGCGACGCCTGCAACGGCGCGCCGGACCCCAGATAGTCGTCAAATTTCTTCACTGCCGCGAAGAACCTGTTCACTTCGTCATCCCAGGGCAGCGGCTTGGAGTCATTCCATTTGCGTTCGCCGTTGGCCATTGACAGTCCCCAGTCGAGCAGATCGCCGATATGCGCAAGGATCTCCACCGGAGCGCGCGCACCGCCGCCCGCTTGGAATTCCGCAAAACCGGCGGGCGCATTGCGCAACGTCTTCCCGCACCGGTAAGCAAGCGTGGCTAAAGTGTGGCGAAATAAATGACGTTGGGCGTGGAATTCGGTCGGCTCACTCATGACCATCCAGCTTACACTGAAGCGTGGAGGGGCAACACATGGGGAAGAAGGCAAGTCTTTCGGGAGAGGCCGGCCCGGAAAAATCACTCGTAGCTCGCCCGGGCGCTGTCAGCCGGGTCAACGCCGAGCACTACCGATGGGGACACGAGTGCGATGCATGGCATCTGGTCAAAGATCCGCAGTTGACGGTGATCGAGGAACTCATTCCTCCGGGCGCAGCCGAGGTGCGGCACTATCACAAGAAGGCGCAGCAGTTTTTCTATATTCTCTCGGGCGAGGCGATCATGGAAGTGGACGGAGATCCTGTGCTCGTGCCGGCGGGAAGCGGCATTCGCATCGTGCCGGGTGTGCGCCACCAGATTCGCAATCCTTCGTCGAGCCCATTGCGGTTGCTGGTGATCTCGCAACCGCCAAGTCATGGGGATAAGTTTGAGGTACCAGCCTCGTAGCTTCGCCGGCCGACGCTACCTTATAACCGCTTTCGCAAAATCGTTCCGGTCGCTCGTAGCGCGCCCCGCACGCGCGTCATCAGGCCGCTCGCGAATTGCATATCCAGGAAGCCTTCCATCTGGCGGCGGAAATCCTCGCCGTATCCGTGCCACCAGACTTTCTTCATCCCCGGCAGGCGGTCGGTATCCAGATATTTCACGCGCACCATTTCCTCCAGTCCGAAACGCCCGTGAGTACGGCCCACGCCGCTGGCTTTCACGCCACCGTGCGGAGCCTCGCTGATGCCGAAGCAAGAAATCACGTCGTTCACCATGACCGTGCCGGCATGAATGCGACGGGCCACACGCTCTCCGCGTTTCGGATCGCGCGTCCATACACTGGCCGCCAATCCATATTCAGAATCGTTCGCCAGGCGCACAGCTTCGTCGACATCGTCGCACGCCATCACCGGCAGCACGGGACCGAAGGTTTCTTCGCGCATGATGCGCATGTCGTGCGTCACATCCGCTAACACCGTGGGCGCGTAGTAATTTGGCCCCAACTCGGGCAATCGCGTACCACCTGTGAGAACCCGCGCGCCGCGTGACTTCGCGTCCTCCACGTGCGACTCCACGATCCGGACCTGCCGCTCCTGAATCATCGGCCCCACATCCGTGTATGGATCCATGCCGTTTCCCACGCGCAGCTTCTTCGCCTTAGCTGCACATGCCTGGGCAAAGGACTCATACAAACGGCGATGCACATAGCAACGCTCAACAGACAGGCAGGCCTGCCCGGCGTTGACGAAAGCTCCCCAGACGGCAGCACTCGAAGCTACATCGACGTCAGCATCATCGAGCACCAGCATGGGATCTTTCCCACCCAGTTCGAGTACAACCGGCAGTAGGCGATCGGCCGCGGCGGCTGCGATCCGCTTTCCGGTACCAACGCTTCCTGTGAACACGAGCTTGTTGATGGCTGACTGCACCAGCGCTGCTCCGACCGGCCCTTCGCCCACCACCACCTGAAATACACCCTCGGGCACACCGGCCGCATGTAGCAGCGAAGCCAACTCCAACGCCACCAGCGACGTCAGTTCCGAGGGTTTTAGCACCACGGCGTTTCCTGCGACCAGTGCCGCCAGCGTCTCCGTCGCCGGAATCGAAAACGGATAGTTCCACGGCGAGATGATTCCGATTACGCCGTGTGATTCGCGAACCAGCCATCCGCGCTTCAGCTTGGTGACCAGGTTGCCGTGGGGAACGGGTTCATCGCGCAGCAAACTGAATGCGTTGTGGATGAGGAATCGCGCAGCGTCCAGAACGACGAGAACCTCGGTGACGAGCGCCTCCGCCAGTGGCTTCCCCACCTCCTGGGTAATCGCCGCCGCGACCTCTGACTTCCTCGCGTAAAGCTTTCTTTGAAACTCGCGCAAAACGGCGATGCGGTGCTGCAGACCGAGTTCGGCCCAGGCTGTTTGCGCGATATGCCCACGCTCAACAGCAGCGGCAATCTCGGTTTCTACGGCGCAATCCAGTTCCCGCAGTACTTCGCCGGTAGCGGGATTCACCGACGAAATCTTTCGAGCCGCAATTTGCAGATCGGTCGCCATGAAGTTAATGGTATTCCCCAGAAACCTGGCTGGCTACGTTTCTTGTCGGGACGCTTCTTCACGGGAAAAAGCTGATCGCCAGATTGTGTGGGGACAGCCGCCCTCGGCTGCCCGTCGCCCGAAGGGCGACTGCTTTTGACTGCGTGGCTGCTGCTATGAAAGCAGTTCCCTCTTACTCGAAAAGTCCGTCATCTCAACACTGAATTTGTGGCGCAGGGGGCAAAGACGGCCGCTTATGCGGCCGGACAGCCGAAGGCGGCTGTCTCCAAAAAATTCTCGGCCCCTAGTAATCGACTTGGACCAAATACAGCCCTGCCGCGGGTGCGGTAGCTCCCGCTGCCGAGCGATTGCGTGCTTCCAGAATCCGCGTCACATCGACGACCAGAAGCGTGCCGCGACCCACCAGGATGAACGTTCCCACCAAATTGCGCAGCATGTGGTGCAAAAATCCGGAGCCGCTTACCGTGTAAACCAATTCCTCTCCGACGCGTTCCCATGTCGAAGAGAAGATCGTTCGCCTGTTGGAGGCCGGTTCGCCTTCGCGTCCCCGCTCCGGATCGACTGCGGCGAAGGAGGTGAAGTCGTGCTCTCCGATAACCAGGCCGGCGGCACCGATCATTGCTTCTTCGTTAAGTGGGTACGGATAGTGCCACACATAGCGCGCCAGAAAGGGCGGACAGATCGTCTCCCGGTAGATCCGGTATCGATAAGTCTTTCCGCGCGCCGAATGCCGCGCATGAAATTCCGCCGGCATTTCTTTCACATCCAGCACGCGGATCGAGGCCGGCAGAATATCGTTCAGCGCTTTCAGGAAATTCCCCGTGGGAACCAACGACGATGTGACAAATGTCATAACCTGCGCCAGCGCATGCACTCCCGCGTCGGTACGTCCCGAGCCTTGTGGCAATACTTTTTCGCCCGTGATTCGTCCAATGGCTGAGGCGAGTGTCCCCTGCACCGTCACTGAGTCAGGCTGCACCTGCCACCCGGAGAATTCCGCCCCATCATAGGAAAGGATCAATTTGAGATTGCGCCGGCGAACTTTAGAGTCCGGCGGGGACGCCGAGTCATCGAAGTCATTTAAATCCATGCAGGCGATCCCGTTAAACGTATGGGGTGGAAGCGATTTCGTGTTTCGGTCAGCTATACTAAACGGTTTCCACGGAAACCTGGCTTCAATCTTGGACGCTTCGGTCGAAGCTCGGCCTCGAAACGCTGCAGTCCGCGAAACCGAAGGCAACAAGGAAGGTCGTTGTTTGTCCAGCTTTCCGGAACCTTCCACCGCTCCTTTGCGTATCAATGCCTGAGTAGAGATTTTGTTTTAGGGCTACTGCAGCGGGCAGAACCTGGTTTTTTTTCGTAACCAAGCATTAATCAACGTGGTTTTTACGACTGGAGATGAGTAGATGCCATTTGCACGTATAACCTCGACCATCCGGCTCGCCGCCACGGCAAGTCTATTCACAATGCTGACCATGGCCTGTTGGGCGCAGGAACCGCCCGTCGCGCCGACGCCGCAGAACACTCCCGAAGCCAAGCCGGTTCCGGCGCTGAATTACAGCAAGCCGGTGAAGCACTTTCCCAACCCTATCGGCCCGTATACCTCGCGACAGGTTGACCCGCCAAACCTGGCGAACACGACACGGATCGACTCTCTGATGCGGGAGGGCAAGCTTTACCTGTCGTTAAATGACGCAATCGCCCTGGCGCTCGAGAATAATCTTGATATCGCGATCCAGCGTTATAACCTGAATATTGCGGACACCGACGTCCTGCGTTCCAAAGCGGGCGCTCAGATTCTGGGTGTGCCCCTGGGTATCGTGCAGAACACTCCGGGTGGAGGCGTGGGCGGAATTGGATCGCAGGTCGGTTCCGGTACGGGCGGAACCAGCCTGGGCGCTGGCGGAGCCGGTGTAGGCGTTGGCGGTCTCGTCGGGTCGACAGCTGGCGGTCTTCTTGGACCGCTCATTACCAGCTTCGATCCGATCGTCACCGGGACGTTCCAGAGCGATCACGCCAGTTTCATTCCGACCAGTCCATTTCAGGGAAGCTACTCGGGAACCACGACCGCGAACTTCCAGTACACACAAGGGTTCCAGTGGGGCACCAATCTTTCGGTTGGTTTCACCAACAACAGAGTCACCTCCAATAGCGGCTTCCAATCGGTAAGCCCGGCCCTTAACTCCGGTTTCCAGTTCAGGCTCACCCAGCACCTGCTGCAGGGATTTGGGTTTGCTCCGAATACGCGTTTCATTCGCATTGCCAAGAACACTCGTGAAGTCGCCGATGTAGCGTTTCGGCTGCAGATCATTACCACCGTCGATCAAATCGAGAACATGTATTGGGATCTGGTCTTCGCCTACGAAAACCTGCGGGTGAAGCAAGAGTCTTTGGCCTTCTCGGAAAAGACACTCTCCGACACCAAGAAACAGGTCGAAATCGGCAGTCTCGCACCGATCGAAGCAGTGCGTGCTCAAAGCACGGTCGCAGCTGACCAACAGGCTCTCACTGTCGCGAAGACCAACCTGCAGTTGGAACAACTGATTGTGAAAAACGCGTTGAGCCGCACCCTGCGCGATCCTGTACTGGCAAGTGCGGACGTAATCCCCACCTCGACGATGGAGGTTCCAGAAACCGAGCAGGTTCAGCCGACCGAGGAATTGGTGAACGAGGCTCTCCGGCACAGGGCCGAACTGGTCCAAGCTCGAATTCAGCTGAACAGCCAGGAGCAGAGCAACAAGGCTTTGCGCAGCTCGTTGCTGCCAACCCTGGATGTATTTGCCTACTACGGCGGCTCAGGCCTGGGAGGATCGCAGAATCCCGCGAGTGTTTGTCAGGACCCCGCGACACAGCAGTTCTGCGCAACGGCCATTCCAAATCCAAACCTCAGCCAGTTTCCCCTGACTCCTACGGTAGGCTATACCGACACCCTGCACCAGCTCGTCAACTCCACCTCTCCTGATAAAGGTGTTGGCCTGCAGTTGAACATTCCGCTGCGGAACCGCGCTGCCCAATCAGTGCAGATTCGCAGCGAGTTGGAATACCGTCAGCAGCAGATGGCGCTCCAGCAGACCGAGAACCGGGTGAGCATTGAAGTTCGCTACGCGCAGTACGGCGTGGAACAAAACCGTGCCAGCGTGGCATCGGCTCAAGCAGCGGTAGATTACGCACGCCAATCGCTGGATGCTGAGCAGAAAAAATATCAGTTCGGCACTTCGACCACGACGGCGGTCCTGCAGACTCGCAGCGCGCTGGCGAATGCCGAATCGACGCTGATGTCGGCGATGGCTGCCTATGAAAAATCGCGGGTTGAAATGGAACGCGCCACGGGCTCGTTGCTTGATCACAACGGTATTAGCATCGACGATGCCGCACGCGGCCAGGTCACACACATGCCCAATGTTCCTTACGTTGCACCTCGCAAGGAACTGCCGACGGCCGCTCCCGCAGCGCAACCGCAACAATAGACTTGCTTCGCAAAACTCTAATGCCGCTGTGTCGGCACAGCGGCGTTTTCTTTTCCTCACAATTCTTTACAATCCTCGACGCCTCGCAGCAAACTTCTCCCGCTAAGATGAAGAGACGCTTTTTCGCGTTCTGCATCCAAGTGTGCGCTTTCTGATTTCTGATCCTGCAATGCTTGCGTTATTTTTCCCTAGCAAGGAGAAGCTCATGTCCTTCCCGTGTCTGATTTGTGCTTTCAGGTTGGCATTGCGGCATGCCGCTGCCGTTCTTCTGATTGCCGCCGTACCGCTCTCGCTGGCTGCGCAACAAAGCGTGCCAGCGCCACCCTCGCCGTCGACGCCTGCCGCGGCGCAGCCTGAACAGCCTCACGCCGTCAACCTGACCGACTATTCACAGCCGCGGTCGGCCTTCCCTCATGTGCTGCAGCCTTATCTGCCGCGTGAACTGGCGCAGCCATCTTTTGGAAATTCATCGCGCATCGATTCGCTGATGCGCGATGGCAAGATCTATCTCTCGATCGATGACGCGATCGCCCTGGCGCTGGAGAACAACCTCGACCTCGACCTCGCCCGCTACAACCTGAACATCGCCGACGCCGATCTGCTCCGGGCCAAGTCCGGCGCCAATATTCTCGGCGTGAATACAGGTATCGTGCAGAACACCCCGGGAGGCGGCGTGGGTGGACTCGGCGGCACGGTCGGCTCGGGAACCGGCGGTACGACAGTCGCCCCGGGCGGCGCGGGCACCGGCACCAACGGTCTGGTGAGTTCGACTCTCGGAGTGGGTTCCCCCATCACTAGCTTCGACCCGCAATTGACGAGTTCACTACTGCTTGACAAGAACGAGACGGCATCCACCAACGTATTCAGCCCGGCGCCTGGAGGGATCGTTGCGCAAAATACCTACACTGCGAATTTTGCCTATACGCAAGGATTTCATTGGGGGACCACGCTGACTGCGGGCTTCAACAATACCCACCTGGCGACCAACAGTACGGTGAGCCTTCTAACTCCACAACTGGGATCGAACTTTCAGTTTCGGATCACACAAAATCTATTGCAAGGCTTTGGCTCGTTGCCGAACATGCGATTCATTCGCATTGCAAAAAACAACCGTGAGATCTCCGACGTCGCCTTCCGCTTGCAGGTCATTACGACGGTCGACCAGATTGAAAACATGTACTGGGATCTTGTGTACGCGTTCGAAAATCTTCGCGTGCAACAGGAGTCTCTCACTTACGCGCAGAAGGCCCTTGACGACGCGAAACGCCAGGCCCAGGTCGGCACGGTGCCGCCCATTCAAGTGGTGAGCGCACAGAGCACAGTTGCCACCGACCAGCAGAATCTCATTGTGGCGCAGAACAATCTGCAACTGCAGCAACTGCTGATGAAGAACGGGCTGAGCCGAAGCATTGAAGATCAAGTGCTGGCGGAAGCTGACGTGATTCCCACCTCGGTCATGCAGGTTCCGCAGGAAGAAACGGTGATTCCGATCCAGGACTTGATCAACGACGCGCTGCAGCATCGCGCCGAACTGGTGGAATCGCGCATTGATCTGAACTCGCGCGACATCAACAACAAGGCCGTGCGGAATGCCATGCTGCCCACTCTGGATGCGTTTGCTTATTACGGAGGTTCTGGTGTGGGTGGAGATCTGAATTCGCAGTGTACATTCCAAGGCAACGCATGCTCACCTCCTCCGATATTTCACGGTACGAACTCGGTGAGCTACGGCGGAACGCTCAATCAGCTCGTGAACGGAACCGCGCCCGATAAAGGAATCGGACTCTCGCTGAATATTCCCATTCGCAACCGGCTGGCACAGTCTAACCAAGTTCGCGCGCAACTCGAATACCGCCAGGCGCAGGTACGCCAACACCAGCTTGAGAATCAGGTGCGGATCGAAGTCCGCAACGCGCAATTCGATGTGAAACAGAATCGCACCGCGGTGCAGGCGGCGCAGTCCGCAGTTGATCTGGCCCGGCAGACTCTAGATGCGGATCAGCAGAAGTTGAAGGTAGGACTCACTACCCAGGTGACTATCCTGCAAGACGCCGCCACACTGACCACTGGCGAATCGAACCTGGTTTCGGCCAAGGCAGCTTACGAAAAGTCCCGTCTCGAACTCGACCGCGCGACGGGACTGCTGCTGGAACATGCCGGCATCGACATCGCCGATGCCACCCGAGGCCAGGTCACGCATTTGCCGAACGTGCCGTACGTGGCTCCGCGGCCGGATGTGCAACCCGGCGCTCAGCCGAGTACGCCGTCGGCATCGATTCAACCGGTTCAGTCGGGAGGGCAATAGTGTCTCGGTCGTTCTCCGCGCTCTCTGCGCGATTATCTCTGCGAACTCTGCGGTGAAAGCACCTTACCGCTGAGTTCGCGGAGAACTGTCGCGGAGAGCGCAGAGAACTTCTCTTCCGCAGATCGCCTGATACACTACGCTGCAATGGAGACGGGGAAGAGCGGGTCTTCGGCGCCGCGTGAGCGATCAGAAAGAGACCAGGGCTTCAGCCCCCGGCGTGGGCTTCCACGATTCTTCTTGTGGCTTCTGCCTCTCTCGTTCGCGCTGCAAGTGGCGTCGATCGGAGTCTTTCATCAATATCGAACTCGTCCCGGCAATGACAATTTCGAATTCGGGTGGGAGATGGGTCGCATCGGGCGGTCTATCGCTCTGGGGCAAGGCTTCAGCAGTCCGTATGAAGGCAACACCGGACCGACGGCGTGGGAACCGCCACTTTATCCATTTCTGATCGGCGGAGTCTTCAAGCTCTTTGGGATTTACACCCAAGCCTCGGCGTGGGTGCTGTTGAGTATCAACAGCCTTTTCGCAACGCTCACGTGCATTCCCATTTTTCTGATCGCGCGCAAGACGTTCGGCGATAGGGTCGCGGAATGGTCCGCGTATGCGTGGGGGCTGAATCCCTACGTGTGGTACTGGTCGATCCATTGGATCTGGGACACGACGTTTACGCCATTCATCCTCGCATGCGTGTTCCTGCTGGCCTTGGAACTGCAAGTCTGGCCGGGATGGCAAGGCTGGGCGCTGTTCGGCGCGCTCTACGGGATCGGCGTGCTAACGAATCCCACGATGCTCACATTCCTTCCCTTCTGTGGGTTGTGGATCTGGCGGCAACGTTATCGCCGAGGCCTGGCGTCGATCGGTGGAATCGTGATCGCTTCGGTCGTCTTCTGGGCGGCGTTGTCGCCGTGGCTGCTCCGAAATTACGCGGTCTTCGGACACTTCCTTCTTCGCGATGATTTCGGATTGCAATTCCGTTTGGGTAATGGTCCTTACGCCGAAGGTATGCTGATGCCGTTCCTTCAGCCGCATCACAACAAACTGGAGTGGGAAAAATTCCAACAGATGGGCGAACTTGCGTATAGCGAATCGTGCAAGCAGGAGGCCTTCTCCTGGATTCGAGCGCATCCCGGACGATTTGCCGTCATCAGCCTGAAGCGCTTCTTCTATTACTGGAACGGCGTGCCTCGGGAGACCAATAGCGTTTCGCCGGTGGACTTCCGCACGTCGGGCTTTCTGGCAACGTCGGTCTTGGCGCTGTGGGGACTCGCCCGCGCGCAGCGCCAGAAAGGGCCGGGGGCGTGGCTGTTCGCCGGGCTGGTGCTTACGTATCCCACAGTGTATTACTTCGTCTTTCCGCATGCACGGTATCGGCATCCGATTGAGCCGGAGCTGGTGATCTTGATTGTGTTTGTGATTTTTGAGGCACGGCGGCGATCCACCGGGGCTGAAGCCCGCGAGATTGCTAACGGCTGACGCGGCGCTGAAGCGCCGCTCTTCCACGGTTGCTGCAGCATACATCTCAAGGTTGAACCGGCTGTGAGACAATTCCGAGTTCCCTCAGCGTTCTCCGCGGCTTCTCTCTGCGGACTCGGCGGTTGAAGGCTCTACCCGCTGAGATCGCAGAGGATTCGCAGAGAGCGCGGAGTCATCACTGGCGAAATGCAACTTTCGGTCGTGATCATCACCTTTAACGAGGAGTCCAACATCGGGCGGACGCTACAGAGCGTGCAGCCGTTGGTCGCCGACGGTAAGGGAGAAATCATCGTCGTAGATTCCGGCTCAACCGACCGCACGGTGGAGATCGCTAAATCGTTCGGCGCGCAGGTGTTCGTCGAAGAGTGGAAGGGCTACGCCACGCAGAAGAATTCGGCGATCGACAAGGCGACAGAAAAATGGGTTCTAAGTTTGGATGCAGACGAGGAGGTTGAACCATCTCTGCTTGACGAACTCACGTTTCTGTTTCAAACGCCAACGACTACGGACGATTTGAATGCAAGATTCGAACGGGTCAGAGCTCTCACTTACTTATCGACTCGACAGACGCGAAAGCAAATGCGCTTGATGATGAAAGCACAAGGAAATCCGGACTCCTTTTTCGCAGAGATGAACGGATATTTGGTGGCACGAAAGAATCTTTTTCTCGGTCGGTGGATCAGGCATGGAGGCTTTTGGCCCGATCGCAAGCTTAGGCTGTTTCGCCGAGGCACAGCCATATTCGAAGACAGACTGGTGCATGAAGATATCAGGTTGACCCAAGGAATATCGGGACAACTCCGAGGCTCACTTCTGCACCATTCCTACCCGACGCTCTCTGACTACATCAACCACATGAACCGCTACTCGTCGCTCGGGGCGGAGATGGTTGTGGCCAAGGGCAAAGTGCGCTTCAGTTTCATTAACATCGTCCTCCGTCCGCTGTTCACCTTCATCTACAACTATTTCCTTCGTCTTGGATTTCTCGACGGACGTGAGGGATTGCTGCTGCACCTGTACCATGCGGTCTACGTGTCTTGGAAGTACGCCAAGGCGTGGGAACTGTCTCGGCAGAAAACCACATTGTCATCCTGAGCGCCGGCGAAGCCGACGCGAGGGACCCTACGTCAGTCGCCGCCCTTCGATGCGGTAGACAGGACTTCCCTCTCTGGACGCAGCGCAAGGGAACCTCGCGCCTTCGTCGCAGCGGAAGCCGTCGTACGGTCCTTCACCCGGCTTGACGCCGGGTTCAGGATGACACGCTCTGTTTGATGACATGCTCCGTTTAGGGTAGCTGGCTCTCCAGAAACACCAACGGACGCGTCTGCTAACCGACCGGTCGTTCTAACCCTATTCGCCCGCCTTGCTCCAATTGCACGCCTTCCCTATCATCAAAGAAGAACTGGGGATTGCATGCAAAAGAAGCCGTCGAAGCCGCAAGTGGCCGATAGTCCTGTCGCCGACGTTTTTGAAAACCGCCACCCTTCAGAAGCCGAGAAGCACTGGGCCGAGAAGACGCTGGCGCCCACGATCGAGAAAGCTCCCGAGCGACCCATCGGCGCGCCGACGGGCGTCAACCGAGACGAGCACGGCAACGCGCGCTTCACGACGATCTCGGGTGTGCCCATTCGACGGCTCTACACGCAGGCCGACCTGCCGGCGGACTGGAGCGAGGAGCAATATCTCGGCTATCCCGGGCAGCCGCCGTTCACACGCGGGATTCACGCTACGGGATATCGCGGCAAGCTTTACACCATGCGCCAGTTCTCCGGCTTCGCTTCGCCGGAAGAGACCAACCAGCGCTACAAATATCTGCTTGAGCACGGTGGCAGCGGGCTGTCCGTCGCGTTCGATCTCCCTACGCTGATGGGCTACGACTCCGATCATCCGGCGAGCGAAGGCGAGGTTGGCAAGTGTGGCGTAGCGATTGACTCGCTAGAGGACATGGAGATTCTCTTCAACGGCATCGATCTGGAGAAAACCACCGTATCGATGACGATCAATTCACCGGCATCGGTGCTGTGGGCGATGTATCTGGTCGTGGCGGAGAAGCAGGGCGCGGATTGGAAGAGAATCTCGGGCACGATTCAGAACGATATCCTGAAGGAATACATCGCGCAGAAGGAGTACATCTATCCGCCAGCGCCGTCGATGCGGCTAGTGATCGACACCTTCGAATTCGGCTCGAGGTTCACTCCTCGCTTCAACACGATCTCGATCAGCGGATATCACATCCGCGAGGCCGGTTCGACCGCGCTGCAGGAACTCGCATTCACGTTGTACGACGGAGTCGAATATGTGGAGTGGGCTCGCCGCCGAGGCCTCGACGTCGACGATTTCGGCCCGCGGCTCAGCTTCTTCTTCAACGCGCACAACGATTTCTTCGAAGAGATTGCGAAGTACCGGGCCGCCCGCAAAATCTGGTACCGCGTGATGAAAGAGCGCTTCGCCGCGAAAAATCAGCGCACGTGGCTGATGCGCTTCCACACGCAGACGGCGGGAGTGTCGCTGCCCGCGCAACAACCGATGAACAACATCGCGCGCGTCGCGATGCAGGCGCTCGCTGCGGTACTGGGCGGCACGCAGTCGCTGCACACCGACTCTTACGACGAAGCCCTCGCCCTGCCCACCGAAGAAGCCGCGCGCATCGCGCTGCGCACGCAACAGATCATTGCTTACGAGTCCGGCGTGGCGCATACGGTCGATCCGCTGGGCGGGTCATATTTCCTCGAGAACCTGACGCTCCAGATGGAAAACGGCGCCTTCGAATACTTCAGCAAGATGGACACGATGGGCGGGATGGTGAAGGCGATCGAGCGCGGATATCCGCAGAAGGAAATTGCGGAGTCTTCCTATCAGTACCAGCGCGCGGTGGAGGCGAAAGAAAAAGTCATCGTCGGTGTGAACGAGTTCGCCATCGAGGAAGAACCGCCGCACACCCTCTACATCGACGAGACGGTCGCCCGCCAGCAATCGGAAAAACTGAAGAACCTGCGCACCCGCCGCTCGAACGATGACGTGCGCCGCGCGCTCGACGTCCTGAAGAAAGCGGCCGCCCAGGAACCGAAGGCCGCTTCTAACGGCGCAATCTCATCCGCGAATACCATGCCCTACATCGTGGATGCAGTCCGCGCCTACGCCACCGTGGGCGAAATCTGCGAAGCCTTGCGGCAGGTGTACGGCACGTATACGGAAGTCAGCATCACCTAATATCTGGCCCTGGCGCTCCTAATATTTTAATCTCCAAGATACTCGGCAACTCTGCGGAGGATGCCTGCGTCCAACCCCGGATCTTCGCGGGGTATTCGGGAACCGGCCATTCTTAGAAATTTCATGTGACGTCCGTTATGCCGATATACCTTTGCCTGCTTGAGTGCCGCGCCCGTCTGTCGAAGTACACTGCAATGGCATCGCTGTCTCATCGGCAGAGTTGGTCATTGGCAGTTCTTCTCGCGGTTTTCCCCTGTCTTTTGTGTGCTGGCGCGGAGAATGATGCTCCCAACATCACTTATCGGACGGGCACTTCCGAAATACGGGTCACGTTCTTTGCCACCGACCAAAACAACCGCCTCGTACAGGCCATTGATCGGAATGACTTCGCAGTCGTCGACGGCGATATCGTCATCCGCGACTTCCGCTGCCTAACCCGCTCCGATGAAACCGGGCTCGACATTGTCGTCCTGGTCGATGCCAGCGAATCAGTTGCTCCACGTTTTCACGCGATCGCGGAAGAGGTGCTGCGGCTGATCTCGCGCAATCATTCCGGCGATGACCTCTCGATTATTACGTTCGCCGGATTGAGGCCCGCTGTGCTTTGCAGTACAGACTGCAGCGGTGCGGCCACTGAGAGCAAGATTCGCTCCCTGACCACCGCCGGAGCCACGCCACTGTTCGACTCGCTGGCCTTCAGCGCGGGTTACATTGCAGAGCGGCATAGACCGGGCGTGCGGCAGGTGTTGATCCTGCTCTCCGACGGCAACGACACCATCAGCGGAAGTTCCGCTCACGAGGCGCTCGATGCGGTCATTGGCACCGGGGCTTTGCTCTATACCATCAACCCGAACAAAACGGCTCGCGACGTCAAGGGGAGCCTCGTACTCCAGGAACTGGCCGAGGCTACCGGCGGCAGAAGCTTTTCCGCGCAGGACGACGCCGCCGACGTCCTCGAGGCCGCGCTTGCCGACCTACGCGCGTCGTACGTTGTCACGTATCCACTCCCCAGCCGTATGGCTGGGTTTCACTCGCTGCGGATTCTTCCCAAACACAATCTGAACCTGCGGTTTCACTGCCGACGAGGATATTTCTATGACGAAGTTCGTTAACACGAGATATGCAAAATTGACACTGGGGATCGCGCTAACGCTCTGCTGCCAAGCCGCGTGGGCCGGAGTTTACCAGCACGGAACGGTCGTAAGAATGCGCATGGTCGATTGCCTGCCCGTGCATCACGGCTTCATGGTCGCGATGGGCGGCGCTCCGACTCAGATGAACACCGAGGTGTGCCCCGAATACACGCTGATCTCCGACAAGGTAGTGTTCGTGATCGTGGGGAAATCTTCCGATCAACTCATTCCGCTGGCCGACGTCGTTAATTTTCGGTTCAACAAGAACGAGTTGGCCATGCGCATCGACGATGCACGGCGCGAGAGCAAGTTCAACATCAAGGAAATGATTCTCCGCACAGACTGGGAACTCATCCAGAAACACATCACCGACCAGATGAATAACCCTCGGGCGGATACGAACGTTGCGTTGCAAACGCGAGAGTAGCCTTAAGGAGAGGTGAAGAATTTTGTGGAGGCAGCCGCCTTTGGCTGTCCGGCCGCGCGAACGGCCGTCTTTGTCCCTGCACCGGGAACTCAAGGGTGAGACGACGGGGGGTGACGAGCAGGTAAAGGCACGCCTCTCATCGTAGAAGTGGTGCAAAGACAGTCGCCCTTCGGGCGACGGACAGCCGAAGGCGGCTGTCCCCACATGCCGCACCCGAAGGCCGGAGCCATGACATCTCGCGCAGTCAACTCTGGTGAGCGTTCTCACAGAGCACGACGTATTGGCCGCCTAGCGGCAACGGGCGGAGCCACGCTTCCGCTGGACGCAGAAAGCTTAACTTGTGCGGGAAGTAGAAGAGCGAATCCGTCCGCAGGATCTTGAAGCCGGCGCTGGAGAGAGCTTTTTTCGCGTTGCGTGGGCTGATTTTGATCGCGTGCTCATCGAACGCGCAACGCGACATGACGAACTGAGTCCCTGGGTTCCAAGGATTGTTCTCCCAGAAAGCGAACAAGCCGCCGGGCTTCAGAGCATTGCGAATCGCTTGCAGGCACGCCAGCCTCTCCGCCGGCGGAATGTGGTGAAAGACGCCGTTGGTAAACGCCAGATCTACGGTGCCGTCGGGCGTCCATTCGCTGGTGCAGCGAAACTGCAATCCCGGTGCGGGATTCGTCTGCCGCGCGACCGCGATCGATTCGGACGACACGTCCACGCCCAGCACATGCTCGGTGTTAAACCGCGCAGCTAGCATGGGCACATTGCCGCCATCGCCGCAGCCGTAGTCCAGAATACGTCGCACTGAATATCCCAACTGCGAGACACAGTGGGCGGTCCAGTCGATTCTTTTCTGCGCGTAGAACTCCCGGCTCTCTCCTGTGACCGCCAGCGATTTCGCCAGGTCCTCGTCGTAGCGGCGGGCGAAGCGATCGAACTCTGCTTGGCTCATATCAGCGCCGGCGAAGCCCCAGAATACTGAGGAAGAAACTGCTGAAGATGATCTGCGGACCGAGAATCAATGCGAACACGGAAAGCATGACCAGCCGCAGAAGATTGTCGGATGTGATCGGGCCGAAGCTGCTTCGCGCCCAGGTCGAGACCGCCAGTAGTGAGCCCACAACTCCGAGCGCCACGCAGAGCGCGCCGACGAGCAATCCCGTTTCAAGCTTGATGTACTCGAACATGCGATTCAGGCGGGGATCTTCGGGCAGCAGTCCCTCGGTGATGGCGAATACTTTGGTAAAGACTGCGAAGGCCAGCAGCTGGAATCCGACCACGATTGCGCCGAATCCGTAAGCGAGAGTATGAAAATCGAATACAATTCCGCCGACTCGCCGGGGACCGGGCATGAGCCAGATGCAGGTCGCGAGGCCAACCACAATCGACGCAATCCCCGGAAATAGAAACAGCCAGCGGGGACTGTACATCAGTAGAAAACGCAGATGCCGCCAGCCATCATGCCAGGGGCGCAAGTGTGGCGGATGACTGCGGCCATCGGGAGAAAGAGTCGTCGGAACTTCGCTCACTTTCATCCGCAGCAGGCTGGCCTTGACCACCATCTCGCTGGCGAACTCCATGCCGGTGGAGCGGATGTCCATGCGCTCGTAACTCTCTTTGCGGAAGGCGCGGATGCCGCAGTGAAAGTCGCGCGACGGAGAACGGAAGAAGAGACGACCTATGGCGGTGAGCACCGGATTGCCGAGATAGCGATGGAGCGGCGGCATAGCCCCATCGTGGATCCCTCCGAGAAACCGGTTGCCCATGACCAGGTCGGAGCCATTCCTCAACTGCTCGATGAAACGAGGAATATGGGTGAAATCGTAGCTGTCGTCCGAATCCGCCATCAGCACATACGTGCTGCGCGCCTCCTGGATGCCGCCGCGGAGAGCATTCCCGTAGCCGCGATGTTCCACGTGCACCACGCGTGCGCCCTCGGTTTCAGCCAACTCCACCGAGCCGTCAGTTGATCCGTTGTCGGCAACGATGACTTCGCCGTGAATCCCTGCCTTCTGGAGAGCTGCGACCGCCTTTTGTACGCAGGTGCCCACCGTTTCCCGTTCGTTCAGACATGGCAAGACGACGGTGAGCTCAAATGCTCTTGGCAAGGCAGCTTTCGTATCGTAGGAAACAGTTGGCAACAATTGCGGCATGACACTGGGACGAGGCGCGGCTGACTCGAACCCTTAACTGTACAGTCTGCGAAACGGCGCCACAAGGGCTGGAATCACTTTCGTGGCTTCCCTACCCGCTCGGCGGTCGCAAACATCTTCGCAACCGTGTCTATATCTTTCGGCTGCACCTTTCCTGCGGGGATTCGCTTGTGCGTAAGATCCTCGAGCCTCAGCAGGAGATCGACCAGCGACATCGAGTCGATCAAGCCTGAGGAAACCAGTGGCGTGTTCTCATCGATCGTCACACCCGGCCGGCGGATCAAATCAATGATGTACGCGACCATTTGCTGGGCTTCAGGAGTCATTGTTTCTCTTCCCTGGAATGCTGACGTCTCTTACGACTCAGTGTTCAATTTCGGATGTTCCCGCAACAGCTTCTCTCGCGTAGCGGACCGTGCCGCCTTTCCGGCTGTGCTCTTCACAATCCACTTCGGAGGTTTCAGGATAATCGTACGCACCGCGATCCCCATTCCAGCGATCACGCGGCTGCGAATCTCCTGTTCGAGTTTCGCGGCATCAGACAGTAAATGTTCCTTCACCACCTCAGCCACTACGACGACATCTTCCGTGCCCAGGCTCGGATTGTATATACCGGTCGCGATCACGCGGCCGTCGTGGATCGCGGGATGCACGCTCACGATCTCCTCGATATCCTGCGGATAAATATTCTCTCCTCCGATGATGAGCAGATCTTTTTTTCTGCCGACAACATATAGCTCATCATCGAGCAGGAAACCGAGATCTCCGCTGTGGTACCAGCCATCGACGAGAACCTGCGTCGTCAAATCCGGACGATTGTAGTAGCCCTCAAACAAGCAATCGCTCTGGATGGCAATCTCGCCGACGCAAGCGTCCCCCAATGTTTCATCTGAGTCCGAAAGAATCTTCACAAGCTGGTTCGGCAGCAAGCGACCGGACGATGTGAACGAGACGGCGCCGGGATCCTCCGGAGGCACCTCGACAATTCGGCCCGCGCTGCGAAACTGCTGCCCATCGGCCCAGATCGTCACCGGACCCCGTTCGATATTGGATTGCGTCACGGCGAAAACACTTTCGGCCATTGCATAGGAGGACTGCAGCACTTCGTTCCTGATTCCGAAAGCCCTCTGGAACTCGCTCATACTGCTCGCACGCACCGGCTCCGAACAATTGATAAGCAAACGCAAGGACGACAGATCATAGTCTGCCCATCGACTCTGCGGCGTGCGGCGGGGAACGAACTGGAACGCGAAATTCGGCATCCACGCCAGCGTGCATTTGTATTCGCTCACGACCTGCAACATAGACTCCGGCTGCATGACCCAGTTGAGCGGCGATTGCATCACAATCGGAACATGGCAGACCATCGGCAGCATGAAGGCTGCGATCAGCCCCATGTCGTGATACAGCGGCAGCCAGCTGTAGAGGCGATCGCTCGCGCTGTCGATCTTCAACGCAGTGGCGAGATACTCCAGTTGTCGGATTACCGAGGCGTGGGTGAGAGCGACTCCCTTTTGCAGACCCGTGGTTCCGGCGGAGTGTTGAATGAAGGCGAGAGTGTCGGGTTGGATCGGCGCGGAGTGTGCTCCATCGTTTAACTTTTTGACGCTGTCTTTGTTCTGTCCAGCCCGAAGAAGCTTTGTCTCAGGGCCGAGAGATACGCACGGCAGCATCTCGTTGGGGAAATTCTCATCGATGACGACCACTTTAGTGCGGAGATTGGCTGTAACACCGGTCAATCCAGACCGATACTTCGACGGCTCAACTTTGAAATTCGGATAGGCAAGGAATGCCGGCACCGCGCTCAGCATCATCGCCCCAACAAACGTGGTCATGGCCGGGATTCCCTGCGGCATAATGAGAACCACAGGGTCGCCTGGTTCGACGTCCTCGCGAGCGAGCGAGGTAGCCTCGGCCCACGCGAGCGAACGAAATTCTCCGAACGTCACCGTCTCGTGATCGTCCTCGTCAATCCACACTGTGATGAGCGCGCGATCCGCAGGGGCGGCCTCAAGCGCCTCAATCAAATTGGCGTAGGGAAGCAAACGACATTGTAGACGACCAAGTCAACCGGGCTCCGTTAACTGATGCCGCCT
The DNA here is from genome assembly GCA_963836945.1 of uncultured Acidobacteriota bacterium. GTDB lineage: Bacteria > Acidobacteriota > Terriglobia > Terriglobales > Acidobacteriaceae > Sulfotelmatobacter. The sequence goes on along the minus strand of CAWILL010000003.1, from coordinate 35,055 downwards.
CCCAGTCCGTATACTCATAGCTTCGTTCTCGAGAGCGTTCCCTCATGCAACTGTCTGGTCTTGGCCAACGACCAACGATGAACGACCAAGGACTGCTCCAGTTGCTGCTCGGCGCACTGCTCCTCGTCATCCCGCTGCTGCTTTACCGTCCCGTATTGCAGCACGATTTCCTTAAGCTCTGGGATGACGATGCATACGTCACTGACAATCCCCACGTTCGCACCGGATTGACGCTCGTCAATATGCGCTGGGCGTTCACCAGTTTCGAGCAGTCGAACTGGCATCCGGTGACGTGGCTCTCGCACATGCTCGACTGCCAGTGGTTCGGGCTCAATCCCAGAGCACAGCATGGCGTGAATGTGTTGCTGCACGCGGCGAACGCCTTGCTGCTGTTCTGGATTTTGCGGAAAGCAACCGGCGCAGTGTGGCGCAGCTTTTTCGTGGCTTTGCTCTTCGCGGTGCATGCGTTGAACGTAGAGACCGTCGCATGGATCGCGCAGAGAAAAAGTCTGCTCAGCGCATTTTTCTCTTTGCTAACAGTGGCCGCATATGGATGGTACGTCCGCCGCGGTGGATGGAAGCAATATCTCCTGCTCGTTTTCGCGTTTGCGCTGGCACTGATGTCCAAGCCAATGGCGGTCAGCCTGCCTCTGCTGCTGCTTCTGTTCGATTACTGGCCATTACGTCGGTACGAGGAACTTGCCGCGCCCCGCCGCTGGACCAAGCTGACCCTGGAGAAACTCCCCTTGTTCGCGATGAGCGCGGCGAGTTCCGTGCTCACCGAGATGGCGCAAGGGGCCGGAGGCTCAGTGATGGGCCTGTCGCTGCTGCCGGTCTCCACGCGCATCGAGAATGCCGCGATTTCCTACGTTGCTTACATCGGCAAGTTCGTCTGGCCGGTGAAACTCGCGTCATACTACCCGCTGCGATTTTCTCCGCCAGTCGGTGATACGATCGCGTCCGCGGCGATATTGATTGCTACCAGTGCCTTGGCGCTGTACTTGCGCCGATCGCGTTACATCGCCGTGGGATGGTTTTTCTTCATCATCTCGCTGCTTCCGGTGATCGGAATTGTTCAAGTAGGCTTTCAGGGGATGGCCGACCGTTACACCTATATCCCAGCAATCGGCCTGATGATCGCGCTGGTCTGGGGGGTAGCCGATGCTGTCCAGATCGCCCCGGTCGCGAGTGCTTCCCTTTCTGTGGCGGGTCTTTGCATCGCGATAGCGTTGAGTGTCACCACGGCACGCTACCTACCCTCCTGGCAAAACTCGGTGACATTGTTCGCCCATGCGCGAGCGGCGTGGGGCCAGTCCGACATGTGGCTCGAGCAGCTTTACGGGAACGCATTGTTCTCCGCCGGACGCATCGATGAAGCTCTTGAGCACTATCAGGCTTCGTGCGCAATTCAGTCGCGGACGGAATACTGCCACTTCAATATCGCCCACATTTTCCTGGGACGCGGTCAGTCCCATGACGCCATCCGCGAGTACGACCTGGCCCTGCGCTACACTGCCAACCGAGACATGGCGCTGCTTTGCCTCACCGAAGAAGCGGAGGCACAGTTGCAGGTTGGGGATTATCTCGCGGCGGAAAGTTCCGTAGTCAAAGCTCTCGCCATCGACCCATCGAACTCTGCCGCTCTGCAGTTGCGGGAACAGATCATCGATAAAAAAGGGGGCGCGTACTGAGTGGAGATCGGGGGTATGTTGTTTCAATCCGCCTGCTACGGGCTGCTCTTTCTGGTGTGCGTCGCAGTGTTTGCGAAAGTTCGATCGCGGATCGTGCGACTAGCGGTTCTTCTCGCTTCGAGCATCGCCCTCTACCTGACCTGGCAGCCCTGGTTCGCGGCCGTCCTGCTCACATCAATCGTCGTCAATTTCCTTTTTGGCAAGTGGCTGCGCGCAAAGCCGCACTGGCTGCCGCTTTCGGCAGGGATCTTTTTCAATCTGGCCTTGCTCGCCGCCTTCAAATATATGCCTCAACTCACATTCCACATTTTGCCGTCGTCACTACAGGATGCGACTCGCCTCGCATTGCCGTTAGGGATCTCTTTCTGGACGTTTCAGGCACTCAGCTATCTTTTCGACCTCTACCGCGGAGAGGAACTTGACCCAACGTTTGCCGAGTTCGCCCTCTACATGGTGTTCTTCCCGGTCACCATCTCGGGGCCAGTGTGCCGCATGCCTGACATGCTGCCGCAATTCCGCTCCCAAGAAACAACCAGGCGGAGTGACGTAGGGCTGGGACTGCGAAGGATCGCCATCGGCGTGTTCATGATGCAACTTGGCAAACTCCTGGGCCAGGGAATTCTGGCGGGAGACGGCATCGTCAGCGGATTCGACCGAACGACGCAGTGGTCCGGGACCGACGTCTGGTGTGTCGCCTTCGGCTACGGACTGCAACTCTTCTTCGACTTCGCCGGGTACACGCACATTGCGGTGGGCGCGGCCAAGGCATTGGGCATCACGGTGCCGGAAAACTTCGATCGGCCGTTCACCTCAACGACGCCCTCGATCTTCTGGACGCGCTGGCACATGTCGCTGTCGTTCTGGATCCGCGACTATATTTTTTTTCCACTCGCGCCTCTCCGACGCGAAATGTGGTGGCGGCATCTGGCGCTGGCCATGTCTATGATCGTTTTTGGCCTGTGGCACAAAGCCACTCTGCTATTTCTGATCTGGGGCTGCTATCACGGAGTGCTGCTCGCCTCGCAACGCCTGTTGCAGCAGGTCGGACGCAGGTTCAACTTGCAACCACCCAAACTCTGGACTCCGCTCTCCTGGCTCGTGACGGCCGCGCTCATCAGTCTGGGATGGATTTTCTTCCGGGCGAATTCGATGCCGCAGGCGCGCCAGATGCTGGCGGCGGTCGCCACGCCCGAAAGCTACGCATCTCACAACTTAAGCTCAAGCCTCTACCTGCTGATCGCAGTGCTGGCGGCAGGTTATGGCGTTGTGTTGCTGGTCAGTAATGCTCTCGACGGCTTCACGGTTCCCTCCGAAGAATCCCGCAAGCATTCGGGCATGTTGTCGCTAATGTCTCGTTCGCGCTGGTTCTGGCTTCCCGCAATCTACGCGCTAGCGCTGCTCGTGGTGCTGATGATCACTCTCACGCAACAGGGTGGCGTCGGCCAGATGATGTACCGGAGTTTCTAGCTGCCCTAAATTCGTGCAGCGCCGTGAATACGTGCGCCGCCGTGGAAGAGCAGCTCGTTCAACTCTGGTGTGAAACAGCGGCCCTTTCATGTCTGGTGTGGAAGAGCGGCGCTTTCATCGCCGCGAAACGCGAGTACGCTGAGTTGGGCTTTAGCCCAGTGGTCGCAGTTCCTGGCCACTAGAGCGCGAACTGCTCTCCCAACTCTTGCGACCCTGCCTGCTAGAATTCATCTACTGAACCTGCATGTTCCTTAAGAGCCTGCGCCCGCTGCTGCCCTACCTGAAACGCTATCGCCGGGCCTACGCTTTCGGCACAGGCTGTGTGCTGCTGCACAACGGCATTTGGGTACTATTCCCCCTGGTCATCGGCAAGGCCTCTGACGATCTGAATCAAGGCGTCACGCGCCACAAGCTCCTGGTTTACGCCGGACTCCTGCTCGCCATTGCCGTTACCAAGGGGATGTTCCAGTTCCTCACGCGCTGGGTCGTGATCGGCGTCTCGCGCGACATCGAATTCGATCTTCGCAACGATCTCTTCGCGCGGCTCGAAGGACTGAGCTACTCCTACTATCAACGCAACCGCACCGGCGATATTATGGCGCGCGCGACCAACGATCTGAACGCGGTGCGCATGCTGCTCGGCCCGGCGATCATGTATTCGGCCAACACCATGGTCTATACGGCCGGCGCGCTGGCGTTCATGATCTCGATTAACCCCAAGCTGACCCTGCTCACGTTTCTGCCGCTGCCAGCTGTGAGCGTCGTCATTCAGACCTTCGGACGCCGTATCCACGAACGTTTTGAACGCATTCAGGCGATGTTCTCCGATATCTCCGCCCGCGCCCAGGAGAATTTCTCCGGCGCTCGCCTGATCCGCGCTTATGTGCAGGAGGAAGCCGAGATCAAAGCGTTCGAGCGCGAGAACAAGGAGTACATCCGCCGCAGCCTGAAACTGGTGCGCCTGATGGGCATGCTCTGGCCCACCCTGGAATTGATGCTGGGTTGTGCCGTCGTACTCGTGCTCTGGCTCGGCGGACGAGAAGTACTCACGGGACAATTAACTTTGACCCGCGTCACAAGTCTCGTCGGGACATATCCGGGAATTACCACGACTCTGAAGATCGACGGTTCCATGAGCGTCGGCCAATTCGTCTCATTCAGCACCTACATGATGCAACTCACCTGGCCGATCATCGCACTGGGCTGGGTCATCAACATCTTCCAACGGGGGACCGCATCGCTGATCCGCATCAACGAGATCATGCAAGAGCAGCCGGAAATCCAGGACGCGCCCGATGCGCAGGCGCACGAGATCAACGGCGAGATCGAGTTCCGCGACCTGAACTTCAGCTACGACGGCAAGCCGGTTCTGCGCCATGTGAACTTGCGCGTGCCCGCAGGCAGCAGCCTCGCGATCGTGGGCCCGACCGGATCGGGCAAAACAACCCTGGTCGATCTGATTCCGCGCATCTACGACGCCAACCCAGGCATGGTGCTGATCGATGGCCACCCAATCCGCGAATATTCTCTGGAATCATTGCGCCGCAGCATCGGATTCGTTCCCCAGGAGACGTTCCTGTTCAGCGACCGCATTCGCGAGAACATCGCCCTGGGCGTCGACTCGGCCAGCAGTTCCGATATTCACGATGCTGCCGATGCCGCCAACATCGCTGTCGACATCGAAGGCTTCCCCGAAGGTTACGAAACGCTGGTGGGCGAGCGTGGCATCACGCTCTCGGGCGGACAGAAGCAGCGTACAGCGATCGCTCGTGCGCTGATCCGTAATCCAAGGATCCTGATCCTTGACGATGCGCTCTCCAGCGTCGACACCCACACCGAAGACAAGATCCTCAACCACCTGCGCGACGTGATGGCGGGACGCACCACGATCTTCATCTCCCACCGCGTTTCCACCGTGCGCAATGCGGACCGCATCGCCGTACTGCACGGGGGACGCATCGTCGAGCTCGGCACCCACGACGAACTTCTGGCCTTGAACGGCTACTACAGCGACCTGTATAACAAGCAACTGCTGGAAGAAGAGTTGGCTGAGGTCCAGTAGCCCTGTTGACCTGCTGTTGACATCCGGGCCAGCTACTTCGTCTATACTCTCGGCAACTGGGGCAACCCAAAACACTGCATGCAGCGCGTCGACTCGGAAGAAATCCTCGACTCCGATCAGTGTCCCGTACCCGATGCGGAGACCTCCCTGCGGGACTTGTGCCGGATCAATCGATGGTTCGGAGGCGTAGCCACCACTCGCAACCTGGTCGAGCGCGTCTCATCCTCAACGGGACACAAGCACTTCTCGCTGCTGGAAGTTGCATCCGGACATGGCGAAGTCCCGCGAGTCGCGGCGTTGCAGCTGGCGAAAAATGGAATCACGCTGGACATCACCGATCTCGACCGCGTTCCCTCGCACCTGCGTAAAGGGCACCGTGCGCTGGTCGCCGATGCGCTGGCTCTTCCCTTCCGCGACGACAGCTTCGACCTGGTCAGCTGCAGCCTTTTCGCGCATCATCTCGATCCTGAGAACTTAGCCCGGTTCGTGGACGAAGCCTCGCGCGTCAGCCGCTGTGCTGTCTTGATCAATGACTTGATCCGCCATCCGCTACACCTGGCGCTGGTGTTCGCAGGATTTCCCCTGATGCGGAGTCGTGTCTCTCGCCTCGACGGAGTCGCCTCGGTGCGGAGAGCGTATGTCCCCGAAGAGGTGCGCCAGATTCTGACCTATGGAACGAGAGCAGCCGAGAATGTCGAAATCTCGACTCACTATCTCTTCCGTATGGGAATCATCATCTGGAAGGATCGTTCTTCGCGGAAGGCTGAGTTCCAGGCCCTCAGCACCTCAGCGGCTTAGCAGCCCACTCTTTGCTACTACTGGCGAACCTATTCTTGAGTCAAGAAACCGACAATGGCGCCGACAACTAAACCAGGAAGCATGATTTCCAGAAATATCGAGCCATCACTTGTTCCGCATGCGCGTGATCACCTCGAAGAGCGCTGCATACGAATGGAACAATGCTTTCTCTGCCCTATCTCAATTGCACCTCGATGGACTCGGTTATACTCATGGGCTTTCCCAAGTCGTGAACCTCAATGGACCGACCATGCTTCGCATACGCCGCGATGACGGTGGGCTGTGACCAGTCCAAGTCCCACCCGTTTTCGATTGCCACCAGATAGTAGGAACCTGGCACAACTCCGTAAAGGCTGAACGTGCCATCGAGGTCGCTCTGATCGCGGCGAAAGAGATCGCGGTGGTTTTCGGGGTCCTTGGGAACCAGCACCACCATCGCGCCGGCAAATCCCTGGCCGGCCTTCTTCACGACTCCCTCGACTTCGACGCTACCCGCAACGAGTGTGAGCGAGGCAGAGGCCGACGCGCCCGGCCCGAGAACAACACTATGCCCCGAAACGTCGGCTCCCTCGGCCGTCATCCGTGCAATGGAATATGGCTTACGTGCTCCCCACACCAGAACGTCGTATCGCCCGGCGGGAACTTGATCGATCTCCGCTTCTCCCTTCGCATCGAGCATGCGATAGCCGTTCATACTTCTGCCCTTCGAGCGCAACCCAACCGAAAATCCCTTGGGAATGGAACTCTCTCCCGGTATTTGCACCGAAATTTTCAGGTTGCCTGCCGGTTCGGCGGTAGCGGCGTCGATCTGCTCGCCATCTTTGCTGAGATCGATTCCGTTCATCCGCACGGCTGTGCCTTGCCCTTGCAGCCAGAGGTTGTAGTGCCCAGCCGGAATTCCGGTGATTTCAAACATGCCAGGCGAAACCTGAGATGCGCTGCTGGGCTGGATAAACGTCGACCCCTCGAAGGCGGGTTGTTCCAATCGCGGAAACGCGAATCCGCGGTGCGTGTCGCCCGGGACACGAAAGAGCAGGCGCAGAGCAGGAACCGGGTTCAAGTGAATGTCGACCTGCGTCCGTTCGCCGCCTTTCAACGAAATCGGCGCGGCGCTGTCGCAGTCGGTCACGTCTGGGTAGTAAGTAACCGGATAAGCGACATCGAGCGATCGATCAACGGTGGCTTTTTCCCGCGGACCAGATGTCGAGGGAGGATGCACCGCATACCAGGGAGTTGCACGCGCCGACAGAAAGTATGTTCCTGGCATCAACCCCGGCAGTTCATAGGTTCCCAGATCGTCGGTCTGGGCACCGTTCCGTTGTTGTATCTGGTCCACGCCTTCCAGGTGATTGTCATAGTACAGAGTGACGCTGGCATGTCGGACCGGTTCTCCGGCTTCGTCCAGGACTTTGCCCCAGATCACGGCATTAGGCGCCAGCTTCAGCACCAGCGCTTCGGTATCAAGTCCTACTCCGGTGACGATTGCCGTCGAGAATTGATCGTGTTGATCATACGAGGCGGTAATGAACCCGCGTTTCGCACCGCTGAGCGAATACTTTCCCGCTGTAACGTTCTCAAACGCGAACCTGCCATCTTCCGCAGTGACAATCGATTCGAACTTCTGTGAGTCCTTCGCGTCTCGCAGTGTGACGCGCGCTCGATCGAGTGGATGCGCATCGGTCTTACTGACCACGGTTCCGGCGACTCTGTAGACTGCGGCAGCGTTAGCAGATCCTTGAGAATTTGTGGTTTGCGCCGCTGCGAATCCATGGGCGAGTAATGCACTGCACGCAGCGAGCAGGAACGCACACCTCGATATCGAGGAAATCGACATTATTTGATCACTCGCTCGAAATCGTCTCTACCTGTACGGTGGTCTTCTGACCCGCTGTGAGATGAACGACCGGACCTTTCGACTCGTAGGCTTTCATCGCCTCGGCATCGCGATAAGGAAGGCGTGGTTGCGCGGTGGAAAAAGCCAACACGCGGTAATCGCCCGGAGCCATCCCTGGAGAGGTGAATTCGCTGCCGCTCGAAGTTGTGATCTCCCTGAATTCTCCTGAACCCCCGGGCAACGGAACCAAGTACATCCAGACAACCGCAGCTTCGGCGGATCCGTCGCCTGGCGCTATCGCTGATTGCAGGGTCACGACCGTTGCGTCAAGTTCCGCTACATCGTCGCGCACTCTGACTTCAATCGGTGTGGCTGTGCCTGAGCCAATCGTCAACGGCTGCCGCAGCAAATCTGTGGATCCCTGCGTCGCCGAAGCAATGTAGCCACGGGAAGTGTGCAGTCGCAGCCAATATCGCCCCGGAGAAAGATCTTCGATCACCAAACTTTCGTCATTCGATCCGGTTGGCGGACGAATGGATCCGAATCGCGGTTGCTCTAAATCGTCTGCACTTTCAACCGTGGCTTGCAGGTAAGTTCGAGGACCGTGCAAGGAAAATGTGTGTCTGCCGTCATTCCAGCTTGCAGCGCCGTTCCAAGTTGTGTTTGTAAATTCTTCTCTCACATCCAGCCTTGCGGAACTCTTCGGAACCAGGGTGAGAGCAGGTCCATCGATTGCCGCTCCATTGACGCGAATGCTTACGCTGCCACTCACGGAGTTCTGGCCGAACGTTGAGGCGTCCACGACATACATGCCATTCGGTAATAGCCCCACAATCGCCTGCTGAGCGGCGTTCTGGCCCAAGCGGTAACCCGGTCCGCGCTGGCCTTGAACGGAAATATTCAACCCGCCTGTCGTCTCGGCGCCTGCGACCGGAATCTTGACCGGGTAGTAAGGCTGCCGCGCAAGGGAGATGTCGGCCTGAAACTCCTGTCCCGCGGTGAGTTCGATGGTCGATGCGGCGGAGAAGTCGGAACCGCCCGGATAGTAAACCGGCGGAAACCCGTATACCTGAGAGCCGGGAACATTGGTAAGGGGATCGTTGTCCATGTACTCTTGCGTCGCCAGTCTGTAGGAGCCCGGCTCCAGTTCCGCGAAACGAAACTCTCCAGCGGAGTTCGCGCGCACTTTCGATGATGGTGTCCAACGCGGAAGCCCCTCGCGCACCTGGCGCGAGAAGAGTTGAACCATCACGCCAAGCGGGGCATCGCCGGAAGCGAGAGTAATTCGTCCTTTGATGATCGCTTCGGGGATGAGGGTGATCGTAAGGTCATCGCCGGACGAAGGCGCGACGTGTGCTCTCCCGTTGGGATCGTCCAGGAAACCCGGCTTGCGGGCATCGAACCAGTACGCATTCCCGTGTCTTGCGTAGGGCCATGGCCGTCCTGAATGACCACCGCTGAAAATCATTCCGCCGCCGGCAGACCCGGGTTCAATAGAGGGAAGCGTGATTTCGAAGCGACCTTCTCCGTCCGTCAGAACCCCGGCGCGATCGTCGGAAGTAACGACCAGCGCACCCGGGATAGGCGCTTGGGTGACTGCGTTCATCACGGTACCGCGCACGGTTTCGCTTTGCGGTTCGCTAGATCGTGCCGCATGGCCGAGACTCTGCGTCGCGACTACAAGTAAGGCAACGAAGAAGAATCGCAGACGCCGGAGAAAGATTGGCTTGGCGATCCGAAAGAACCTCATTTCGGCCCTCGACTCTTTGCTTGGGGTGCCAGAACCAGTACGCAATCAAATTACATATTGGAACGTCTTACATGCGCGAAACGTCAATCCCCAAGGAAACGACGTCTGAGGCTCTAGCACTACCTGACCACCAGCACTTCTCTCACGTTGTCGCGCGCAAGGAAGAATTTGATAGAAGCGAAATCGCGGAAGAGGGTTTCGATGTGGCGGTTATTGAAGACTCGCTGCAGGCGGAAGCCGTCAATAACGGCGGTGTGAATGGCTCCAGTGGGCCCCCGGCGCGCTTCGCGGCGCATGACGATGCGCTGCATCTCCAGCGTGTCTTTGCCGACGATGTGGAAGCGGTAGCAGGGAGAATCCGGCCCGGCATCCTTTGTATGGAAGAAAGCTAACAGCATTCCGCCCGGTTTGAGGACCGACCACAGTCTTCCCATGACCGGACGCACCAGGCTCTCATCGAGATAATCGGCTAAGTTCCAGCAGAGCACGACATCAAAGTGTGCCGCCGGATAGAGGAGGTTATCCGCGAGAAACTTGCGGCTGTCGAGGGCGACATTCCCCTGCTCGTCCTTGGTGACAAGGTGGGGCTCTGTCGAAGCCACCAGAAGGTCTTCGCTGTATATCTTGTGTGCGCGCCCAGTAAAGAAGGTGATGTTGGTCGGCGAGGTCGAGCCGAGATCGAGAACGCAGAGCGGCGTCTCGGACTCCCATAGACGCGCGAGTTCGCCAAGGCCGCTGGAGCGGCGCGTCAGTTTTTGCGGTCCTTGCGGGGTCTCCGCCTGTGAGCCGCTCGATGAACCACGAAAAAGCTTCATGAAGTTCTGCGCCACCGTTGCCATCAGACCTACTCCGGTACGTCCGAGGCAGCGAGTGCTCTGGGACTTGAAATAACTTTTGCAACTAAAACTTTAACCTGCGATGCGCTCTGCAAGTAGTTACTTTCCTGCGGCCTTCTCGGCTTTGCCCGAAATATCGACCTTCCCCTTCAGATAAGCGCCTTCTTCAATGGCGATGCGCTGCGTGCTGATGTCCCCCGTGACCACGGCGGACTTGCGTAATTCGACGCGGTCGCTCGCCTGCACGTTGCCCTCAAGCTTTCCCTGCACGACGACTCCCTTGGCTTCTACCGAAGCTTTCACCTGTCCATTCGGTCCCACGGTCAAACTGTGACTCTTCAGCGAGATACTGCCCTCTACTTGACCATCAACGTAAAGGTCTTCGCTACCTGACAACTCACCTTTTATGACCACGGATTTGCCAATCTGCGCCAAGTCTGCCGACAACGGAGCACTCATGGATGTTTCTCCTTTATAGGAAGCGGGTACTGCTTACCGGAATTCTGGGAAGGCAGGTTTACCGGGACGGCCGCCGCTGCATCGACTATACCCAACTCGCAGAGTGGGCGGCAAGCCAGCGCGAGCGGGCATCTGACTGGAAGGTGCATTAGAAGTTGCATCTGCAACCCCTTGCGGGCGATTGCTACACTAATTGTGCATGCTTGGCCGGAGAAACAAACTCGTGGTTTGCAAAACGATCTGCTGGATCGCACCTACCCTGTTTCGTGGCCAGGAGGCGCTGCCGCAGATTTCTCCAAACGAACTGGTCCGCCAAACGGTAGCCCGGGAAGTTGCCGCGGCCAATCAGCCTTCGCAAAAGCAGATGTTCCGATCCAGAAAATACACGCCTAAGGGATCACAGACCAGGCTTTACGTCGAAACCCAAGACGCCATGGCGGGGATGATGATTGCGATCAACGACCAGCCGCTCACTCCGCAGCAGCAACAATCTGAAATGGATCACTTGAACTGGCTGGCAGGCAATCCCGAACAACTGCGAAAGAAACAGGCGCGCGAGAAAGAAGATGCCGACCGCACGCTTCGCATCGTAAAGGCCCTGCCCGATGCCTTCCGCTACAAATACGCAGGCACCGAGGCCGGCGCCCCGGACTTGGGGAAGCCTGGTGACGAGCTTGTGAGATTGGAATTCACGCCCAACCGCGCCTACTCGGCGCCATCGAGAGAGGAGCAGGTCCTCGAGGGCATGCAGGGATACCTGCTGATCGATACCACCGCACATCGGATCGCGAGAATCGACGGCACCCTGTTTCGTGAAGTTTCGTTCGGGTGGGGTATCTTCGGTCACCTGGATAAAGGCGGGCACTTCCGCGTGCAGCAGGCGGACGTCGGCGAGGGAGCCTGGGAGATCACCGTCATGAGCCTGGATATCACTGGGAAGATTCTCTTGTTCAAAGGGCTCAGCATGATCTGGGACGAGAAGTTGAGTGACTTTCATCCTGTGCCCGACGATCTGACCTTCGCCAAAGCCGTGGACATCCTGAAGACCGAGCAAGAGAAGCTGGCCCACAATCACGAACCCCAGGCCGCAGCCGAGAAGAAGGATCCGAGATAGTGTAGGGGCGGGACGCCTTCGTCCGCCCCGCGACCCTGAGCAAAGTGAAGGGGAGCGTGCAAACGCGTGGGGAGCCCGACATGATTGGGTCGCCCGATTGGGTCACCCAACATGACTGAGTGGTGGCGGCTGCTCATTGCGCGCTTTCGCGCGCAACCCCGGACGAAGGCGTCCGGGGCTACATATTGCGAGGCTCAGGCCCGCAGCGTCTCTTTTCTTACCGTGAGCTTCTCGATCAAATCCGGCTTGACCCCGTAACCCGTTCCCACCTGGTCGGTGATGGCGATCATCCCTGCTGACGAAACTTCGATCTCCGGATCGACGATGTCTTCCTTCCAATAGCGCTTCGACGCAGACACGTCACCAGGCAAGCTGAAGTTTTGCAGAGTCGAAAGGGCGATATTCTGCGACCGCCCGATGCCGGTTTCGAGCATGCCTCCGCACCAGACGGGAATGTTGTGGGCGTGGCAGAGGTCGTGAATCTTCAGGGCTTCGGAGAATCCGCCCACGCGCCCCACTTTGATATTAATAATGCGGCAGGCGCCGGTTTCGACGGCAAAGGCGGCGCTGCGCACGCTCACAATCGATTCATCGAGGCAGATGGGGGTGCGCAATTCTTTCTGCAACCGCGCGTGATAGTAGATATCGTCGTTCCACAGCGGTTGCTCGATCATGAGCAGGTTGAACTGGTCGAACTTGCGCAGGTGCTCGACCTGATCGAGCGTGTAGGCAGAGTTCGCGTCGCAGCTCAGGGTGATATCAGCCCACCGCGAGCGGATTCGTTCCAGCACGTTCAGATCCCAGCCGGGTTTGACCTTGACCTTAATGCGGCGATAGCCAGCCCCGAGTTCAATCTGAATCTTCTCGAGCAATTGCTCGACTGAGTCCTGGATCCCGATCGAAACGCCGCATGGGATTTCGCGGCGTGTTCCGCCTAGCAACTTCCAGAGCGGAATCTTCTTCTGGTTGGCCTCGGCGTCCCAAACAGCGTTTTCGAGCGCCGCTTTGGCCATGCGATGTGAGCGAACTCTGGCAAAGAGGGCTGGACATTCCCGCCCCGAATCGATCTTCTGCCCGAGCAGCGCCGGGATCAGATACTGCGTCAACGTTGGCCACGCGCTATCGACCCATTCGCTGCTGTAGAACGGATCTTCCCCAACCACACTCTCTCCCCAGCCGTCGGCGCCTTCGCTGTGCACGGTGACGAGAAGAATGCGGCGATGGTAGAGACGATGGAAGCTCGTCTCAAAAAAATGGACGAGCGGCATGTGGATCTCGCGCAGGGTGATCGCTTCGATTTTCATGTTTCAAGGTTTCAGAGTTGCAAGGTCAAGGCGTAAGTTCAAGCTGATCGTGAAATCAGTAAACCACGAAGGACACGAAGGTACACAAAGGAATTCCTTCCTGTACCTTCGTGCCCTCTGTGGTTTCAGGGCTTGCGGAAGCCTCAAGATTCAGCCGCATACGACCACTTCTCATCCCAACGGCCCAGCAAGAATTTGCCATTGCCCTCTGCGTCCCGCTCATAGCCCAGAACGGCTAATCCGTGGCTGAAGGCGCGCAAAAACTGCTCGCGGTTGCGCTCCTGCACCTGCTGCGCCTTGGCGCGGGTCTCGGCAGCCGCTTTCCAGTCATAGATCTGGGCGGGAACAGAAATAGAGGACTCGGCTTGAATCGAAGGGTTCTTCCCTTTTTCCAGTAACGTCTCCACACGTTTCGATTTCAGCCACCATTCCGCAATCAGCCGATCGCTGGGGAGCCCTCCTTGCAGTGGAGATGACGTGATGCCGTACTGGTTGATGTTATAGCGGCGCGCAATCGCTCCCAGCTTCTCGAGATTCAGATAGGCATTCTTGATTTCAAGAGGATCAAACGTCCACTCGATCAGTTCAATTCCGCGCGCCATCGCATCTTCCCGCTGCATCAGCTTCAGACGTCGCCCGAGGCCGCTGTTGCGATGATCTTTGCGTACAGCCAGCATGTGAGAGTGAAGATAGACGTGTCCTGTGCGAGTTCCGGGGACAGACAATGCAAACCCGACCATCAAGTTGCCGTCGAACGCGCCCATGACCTGGCCGCCCACTTTGTCGGCAACTACGAACATGCGCAACGGGACGAGTTCGGCGTCAGTGAAATTCCAGACTTCCTTCTGCAAGGTAACGCAGGCGCGAAACTCTTCGATCCCGTGGCATCGCCGGAGTTCGACCGTCGCCGGGCTCACGCGCTCTTCTCCTCTGCGTCTCGTTCGTGAACCTTGGCCTGTTGCCACAACGATTCGAGTTCTTCGGTGGATACATCATCGGCGGAGCGTCCCGCTTCATGGAGTCGCCCCTCCATCCACTGAAAGCGTCGCCGAAACTTACGATTGGTCTTGCGCAGAGCACACTCTGGATCGACGGAGAGGTATCGCGCGATGTTCACCAGCACGAAAAACAGATCGCCGACTTCTTCCTCCAGCCGCGCTTGCAACGGCTCGGGGACCACGGTGCGGCCCGACCCGGCAACGCCTCTTCCTTGGGGACGCGGTCCCGGTGCGGGAAACTCTTTCAAGTGCTCGCGCAACTCTTCGGTTTCTTCGTGCAGCTTGTCAAAGAGTCCTTCAACCTCCGGCCAATCGAATCCAATCTGTGCCGCTCGCGAACTGAGTTTTTGCGCCTCGAGCAGCGCAGGCATCTTCGACGAGACGCCACCAAGAATCGACCTCTTTTCCGATTTTGCGCCGGCCTCCTCGCTTCCCTCTTTCTTCTTTCTTTCTTCCAGCTTCAAAGCTTCCCAATTGCGCTTCACCTCATCGGAGGTATCGGCCTTCACGTCGCCGAACACGTGCGGATGGCGGTTGATCAGCTTGCTGGAAAGCCGGTCGAGAACATCATCAATCGAGAACGACGACTGTTCCTGCGCCATCTCGGCATAGAAGAGCACTTGCAGCAGCAGATCGCCGAGTTCGCCGGCGAGCTCGGGCCAGTCGCGATTATCGATCGCCTCCAGCACTTCGTAGGTTTCTTCCAGGGTGTAGGGCTTGATGGAATCGAAGGTCTGTTCCCGATCCCAGGGGCAGCCGCCGGGAGCTCTTAGACGTTCCATGATGGCGACCGCTCGTTCGAAACGCTCTCCTGTGGTGGGCATTCGGCAACCAATGTAAATGACAGCGGAGCCGCGAAGCAACGCACGCGAAATTCTGGGTAGTGAATCAGTTCGATGCCGAAAATGGAAAAATCATTGACCACAAAGGACACGAAGTATCACGAAGGGGGTTGCGGGTGGGGGGTTGCGGGTGGGCGGTTCCTTCGTGTTACTTCGTGTCCTTCGTGGTAAGGGTTCAGACTGGGCCATTATCGAATTCTGCTGCAAATCCAACTCATCCGACGCGACGACGTTACTTTCGGTATCATTTCAGAGGTAGGTTTTGCGCCAGAGTCGAATGGACCATCGTTACTTTCATCTCCTTTTTGCGATGGCGCAAAATGAACACAGGTAAACGTGTCCTCCCGGCACAAGGAGTTGCATGCCGCTCGCGAGACGCCTGTATCTGACGTAAATACATGACCTTATCCATAAAACCTCGATCCTCGCTGGAAGGACAGCACTTTCAGGTGGTGGTCATCGGAGGCGGCATCAATGGAGTGGCTATCGCGCGCGAGTGTGCCCGCGCCGGCAAGCGCACTCTGTTGGTCGAGCAGAACGATTTCGCTTCGGGAGTGACCAGCCGGTCGACCCGCATCATCCATGGCGGCCTGCGATACCTGGAGCATGGCGAACTTGATCTGGTTCGCGAATCGGTGCGCGAGCGTGAACGCCTGCTCCGCGAACGCTCTCACCTGGTACATCCCATACACTTCCTGTTTTTGCTGAACGAGAATAGCCAGCGCAGTGCCATGAAGGTTCGCGCTGGTCTGTGGCTCTATCAACGGATGGCCAAGAAGAGGTCCCCAGACCTGAGTGAGATGGAGATGGCTCGAGTGCAACGCGCGCTCGATGCCGGCCACCAGTGGCTGATGCTCAACTTCGAAGACGCCCAGTGCGAATTTCCCGAGCGCCTTGTCGCCGAGTGGATGCTGGAAGCCGCGTCAGCTGGCGCGGTCGTCCGAAATCATTGCGAAGTGCTGGCCGTCGATATCGGTCAGGGACGCGCCCGCGGCGTGCTCTTACGCGACCGCACCACAGGAAAGGATCAACGGGTCGACGCCAGCTGGGTTATCAACTGCACGGGGCCGTGGGCGGACCGCATCTGCCAGCGCTCGACGGTGCGCACGAAGAAACCGATGATCGGTGGCGTGCGCGGATCGCACATTGTTCTGCCGAGATTCTCCGGAGCTCCCACCGCCGCGCTCTACACCGAAGCCGCCGACGGACGCCCGGTCTTTGTGCTGCCGTGGAACGAGCAGATTCTTGTCGGCACCACCGAAGTGCCTGATAGCGGTGATCCGGGAAAAACCTCGGCCTCTCAGCAGGAGATCGAATACTTGCTGCAAACCGCGGCTGGGCTGTTCCCCAAAGCAAAGCTCTCAGCGCATGACATCAAATACGCCTTCGCAGGAATCCGGCCGCTGCCGAACTCGCCCAACGACAAGCCTTCTGCGGTAACCCGGCGACATTTCCTGCACGACCACAGTGATGAGGGCGCCTCACGCATGATCTCGGTGATCGGCGGAAAGCTCACGACCGCCGCTTCGCTTGCCCGCGAGTGTGCGCGCAAGATCGGGATCTCGGTCGAAGAACCCCAAGCGGTCACGATCGGCCCGGGCAGCTCGCTCGATCCGCTCCTCGATCAGCAAGTCATCGAAATCGCCCGCGCCGGCTCGGTCAGCGAAGAAACCGCCCGCGGGATGATGGAATGGCACGGTGAGCATGCCATGGATATCGCTCGCACGGCCCTGGTTGGCGCCGATCTTCGCGCGCCCATCTGTCCACACACCTCCCACATCGTGGCGGAAGTCGTCGAAGCTTACCGCAACGAATACGCGGTCACTCTCGGCGACGTGCTGCTGAGACGCGTGCCCGTGGCACTGGGTGCGTGCTGGTCAGAATCCTGCAGCCGCGAAGCGGCCTTGCGCATTGGCGCAGTCATGGGATGGAAAGAGCAGGAGTTCGGAGCGAACCTGGAACAATTTGAAACCGAGCGCGCCGCCTTCCTGCAACGCCCCGCCCGCAGCGGATCTGCCCTGGAAGCCGCGGCGGATTAGTCGAACTCGTCTCTCAATTGATTTTAAAAGACATGAGGTTTAGCCCTCAGGTTTCGCGTCGTGGCTATTGAAAATTCTAAAGTGTTGAATCCTGCTCTGTACCCGGACTTGGCGTAGATGGGCGGGCTCTCGCCTCCACTCCAGCGGGTCTTTGATGAACTGTCCACCGATCTCAGTCTAAGAAAAGTTGAAGGTGTAGGCAGCCCCGGTTGGGCGTTCATCCGCGAGGGGTCCCTTCACTCGCAGGTGGTGACAGCCCTGAACGAACGCAACTTTCACATCGACTTCTGGTACCAAGGGGTTCTATACGGTTCAGGAGTGACTTCCGATCTGCGGGAGGTCGCCCGAGCTGCGGTTGCTTTCCATCTGGAAAGGATCTCCATCAGTGAAATAGCCGCGCGTTTCGTATGGTTGAAACCCGACCAACAGGCTACCAGTCATAAGCGAGGTGCAGAGTTTTTCGTGACCGAGCGCTGGCAAGACCTTGAACGCTGGCTTGTGTTGGACAAGCCTTCCCACCTGGACGGACTGCTGCCGCTCGTTCTTGAAGCCGCGGGATTTCCCCCCTCCCGCGTGCAAACCGAGCTTCCGCATCTGGCCGTAGTCGCAGCCCTTGCGCCACATCCAATACAGATGCAGCGCGAGGTTGCGCGCCATCGCTACCTCGGCCATCTTCCGTCCACGCCACATGGCGAGGTGGAAAACTTTTACGAGGACGATATCGTCGGTGACGGACAGGCAACGCCACCGACAGCTGCAAAATCTGCGGGACCGGCCAAAGGTACTACGGTACTTTCCCGATTGACTGCATCATCGGTTCACGGCTAGCGTGACTCGCGGCACGCTGTTCTCCGAAACTCCTGCTTAGCGAACCAAAATCTGTACTCCATAGGGAGGTGAGGTGCGACAGCCTGTGTCCGGGAGGAAGAAATGAAACGACTGAAAGCGCGCGTGTCTTCCATTGGTTGCATTGTTGCAGTTATCCCGATTTTGGCCATTTTGTTCATCCCGTCATGGGTCCTGGCGGATGACGATAACGGGCACAATTCAGTTCTCTACAGCATCGCTGCGGACACCTGGAAGTTCTACGCCGATGACGTCGATCCCAACACCAACCTGCCCATGGATAACCTTACCTGGGCGGGCGGAGGTCCGCTGAGCGGCAAAGGTCAATACACATCTGCGTCTAACATTGGCGTATACCTTTGGGCAGTTGTCGCAGCCAAAGACCTTAACCTGATCTCTCGTTCGACGGCCGATTCGCTCGTCAGTGCCACCTTGAACGAGGTTGCGACGCTAGATCGCTACCAGGGCATGCTTTATCAGTGGTACGACACGACCAACGGGCACAAAATCCGTAACCCCGGCGACATTGATTGCGCAAACGACCCGCCTCCGCACACGGACAACTGTGATTTTGTCTCGGCCGTGGATAACGGCTGGTACGCTTCCGGGCTCATCGTGGTTCGGCAGGCCTTACCGGAGTTGCGGCCGCAAGTAGATGCCCTTCTCCAGCCAATGAATTTCGGACTTTATTACGACAGCGGGTATCAGACCCCCGGGTGCAACGTGAACGCACCATCTGACCCCGACCCGAATCAACCAACCGGCCAGATGTTTGGTGGGTACTACGCCAACCAAGGTCCTGCCGGTTATCACAACGGCGCTTTGTACAGCGACCCGCGCATCGCCATCTATGTCGGGATGGGCCTTCACCAGATGCCGGGCGATGTGTGGTGGCGGTCATGGCGCGTATTGCCTCCGAAGCAGTGCGCCACGGATCCCGATTTCTCCTGGATCGGTCAGTGGCCGGTGGCAGGCTATTGGCACACTTACAAAGACTTTCAGTCCGGCAAGAAGTTCAACGTGTGGGAGGGCCACTACCAATACCCCGGAACATCGCTGACCTTCGTTCCCACTTGGGCCGGCGGGATGTTCGAAGGTTTGATGGCAAACCAGGTAATGCCGGAAACGATCTTTGGGCCGCAGAGTTTCGGACTCAACGACCTTCGTTGGGCGCAAGTGCAGGTTGAATATGCAACCCAAGCCTTACATCTTCCTGTCTGGGGTATGTCTCCTTCGAGCACGGCAGACGACACCGGCGACTATGGCGGCTTCGGGGTCGAGGGTTTGCTCTTTCCTTACTACGGCACCGGAGCAGACTCAAGCCATCCGAGCATGGGCTTGTCGCAATGTTGGGCCTGCGCCGCCGAGAACACGGTAACACCGCATGCGTCGTTCCTTGCACTCTCCGTTGTGCCGACGGAAGCCTATGCGAACATCGTCAACTTGCGGACCCTATTTCCCGACGTCTACAGCTCAGACGGAGGCTTTTATGACGCCGTGAATCCAACGACCGGCGCGGTAGGTCATCGCCGCCTCGTGCTCGACCAATCCATGATCATGGCCGCGCTGGACAATGCGATCACTCACGGGGCGATGCAGCGCCATTTCGCGCGCGACCCCGTCGCCCGGATTGGATTGTTCTACCTCGCCTATGAAAAGATGTCGATACGTTAGCAAAACTCACTAGACGCAGGCTCATGCGGTACCTTCAGTGAGCTTGAGGAGGTGCCGCGCCATCCGGCGCACAGAGATTTTGAGTGCTGATTTTATCAACTGACCCGCTCGAATCACGCCAATGGTTCGAAGTGGGGGGATTGAATGCCGAGTTCTGCTAACGCCTCGTCCACTGAGAGTACGATTTTGAACAGCGGGTTCTCAGGCCCTTGCGCAATCTCAACCATGCGAGACATGCCCTGTCCAAACGCGGGCGGGGCAACGATAAAGCGAGGGCGTCTGGTCGCGTCCGGCATCGCTGGTCCCCAATCTGACACGCGACGAATAAATTCGGGGGATACGGCAAAGTCGGTAACGGATGAGAAGTCCCAAATACCCGCATTGGCATTTGTCGTGGTTGCGTACTTTCGAACCGCCCAATAACCCTCTGTGAACGATTCATCCGTGACCCGCCCCTCAACTCGGAGGAGAAGGATCTTGTTCACCGGGTCCAACTCAAACCTGTACTCCATTTAGCCGAGATCCTTCTTTCTTGGATTCTAAAATGGCACGATTGTACATCCGTTTTGCCTGTCGGTCTCCTCGGTTACGATGGTTGGCGTAATATCGCGTGGCTTCCAAGGAACTGCCCCGGATGCTGAACGTTTAGTTATGCGGCCTGGGGTAAGCCCACGCCTGATTTCATAAGTTGGCGCGGGAGACGGCGGAAAAGCGACGCTTACTCGTCCAGGAAGTGCTGCGAAAGTATAAAGTTTCGAAGCTCCGAGGTGCTATGAAACAGGCGCTCGGTCTGGCTGGCTCGGGTTTATAGTCGCGGACAAGCCTGGCGATGCCAATATGTCGTCCGACGCCATGTCGGTCAACGATCTAACGGCGGAACCTGTGTGTATGTCGTGGTGAGGGAATGGACGAACACCATGCCCGAGACTTCACACTCATTGGGCACGACTCCGGCCCATTCGCCTACTGGAGAAATTTCGATGAAAGCAACTAGGCTCTACAGAATTGCAAGTGTTTTGCTCTTTGTGGTAGCCGTTGGAAATACGTATGGGCTCTTGAACTTCTGGCACGTTGCAGCACCGATGCCGCCAGTGCGTTTTCCGATAGGTCATGCCGACTTTTCTTACGCCCAAGTCGTTCTCGGTTACCAAGTGTTTTGCTCTATGTGTATTTTGTTTGCAGCATACCTTGCTTGGCATCTGGCTGCTCTGGCTCGAACGACTCCCCGCGCCATTGGCGCATCGGGGTGGATTCTCTTCACCTACCAGATCCTCGGAGTCTGCATAAGTTGGATGTTCTTCTCCGGCGTTGTGTGGCTCCTCGCGCTTGTTATTGCTGTCTGTATCGGCTGGGCGACTTGGTTGGTGACAGCAGATCGTCAGTCCCAACGGGTGCAGAGTGAACGAGCCTTAGCGTGAACGAGTGGTTCACTGGGTAACGGCCTAAGCGGACCTCAATTTGCCGGCACAACTCGAGTCTCACAACCGAGCCTCGCATTGCGTTATCCACATGATGGTCAATTTACGAAAAATCTCTATTGCGCTCTTGACGCTACACGCCTGGCCCCGCGGGACGAGCCAACGCTTGCAAAAGACGCTTAGGGGTATCCCGCCGCCGTTCGCCCTAAGGGCCGATTCTGCATTCCATTAGCCTGTCATATTGTCCGTTGGACCGATCAACGCGTCCGATTGACCCTCCGGTTACTAAAGGTCTGGACACGACCGTGAGTCATCTGGGAATGGCCCCGCTCCGCCTCTAAACTGTCGCCGACACAGCCGAATTTCTGCGTCTTCGGGGGCAGTACGATGTTAATTCCCATCAAGCACGAAAACATGGAGGCCCGGCGCTGGCCAGTGGTCACGCTGGCTTTGATCGCTATCAACACGATTGTCTTTCTCCTCACCATGATTTCGATGAGCGACGAGGCGCCGCAATTGGGTGAGGTGAAGTCTGACATCCTGATCCTGGCTGCCGTGCATCCCGAACTGAAGATGCATCCTGAGGAAGAGCGGCTGGTCGAGGGGTTCAAGAAGAGTCACCCGGATCAGTGGAAGAAGGTGCAGAGCCCCTACCGCGACGTCATCAACGCTTACGACGCCAAGATCAAGCTGATGGAGGATCCCGAGAAGCTTCAAGAGGAGATGGATTCTCTGAACGAGCAATACGTAAAGCTCTCGTCGACTTCCATCACCGAGCAGTACGCATTTATTCCGGCGCATCCCAGCGCCGTGAGCTATCTGACCGCTAATTTCCTGCACGGCGGCTGGATGCACTTGATCGGCAACATGTGGTTTCTGTGGCTCGCGGGATTCGTGCTGGAAGATGTCTGGGGACGCTGGCTGTACACGGCGTTCTATCTGATCGCGGGCGCGGCAGCGCTGCAATTTCACGCCTGGCTCAACCCGGGCAGCATTTCCCCTACGCTTGGCGCGTCGGGAGCCGTGGCCGCGCTGATGGGGGCGTTCCTGGTCCGCTTCCCCAAGATGAAGATTGAAATGGCATGGATCTGGTGGATCAGCATGCTGCGGCTTCTGCGCACCGGCAATCCGTTCCGCATGTGGCGCTTCAAAGCCAGTGCGTACTGGCTCCTGCCGCTGTGGCTGGGGGTCGAAATCCTCTATGGAACCCTGTTTGGATCGGTCAGCAGCGTGGCGCATTGGGCGCACGTCGGCGGGTTTGTCTTCGGAGCGCTGGCCGCGGTTGCGATTCGCTATTCCGGCATCGAGCAGAAAGCCAACAAGGCCATCGAGGAAGAACTCGCGTGGACCAATGATGCCGAACTCGAGCAGGCCAGTTCGATGATGGAGCATGGCCAGCTCTCCGAAGCCCAGACTGTGCTGACCAGCTACGTCACTGCCAACCCGAATTCGCTCGATGCCTGGGCTCTCCTGCGCCAGATTTATACGCGGCAGAGCGACACGAAGTCGTACCTCGACGCGACCGTGAAGACCTGCGGCCTGCACTTGAGGGCGCACCAGATCGAAGCGGCGTTTCAGGACTATGCGGAATTCGTCGACAACGGAGGCGGCAAAATGCCGGCTTCGACATGGCTGGAACTGTGCAAGGGCGCCGAAGAAATGCAGGAGTTCGAGCGCGCTCTCTCCGAGTATCAGGAACTTGCAAAGGCGTACCCTGCCGAGCGGCAATCGTTGACTGCACAACTCAGCGCCGCCCGGCTATGCCTGAAGAAGTTGAACCGTCCGAAGGATGCTCTCGTGATCTATCAGGTCGCCGCGGCATCACCCGTTCCGCATCTCGATTGGGAGACATTGATTCAGTCCGGCATCAAAGAAGCCAAGGCCGCGCTTTCGGCGGGAAACGCGATAGCCGCCGGCGCGCAGTAGCGAACGGACTCATGCTCTCCCTGCAAACTCCCGGTTCTCCGTGGACACTTTCACCTTTTCGCCCTCTTTGATGAAAAGGGGCACGCGGATTTCGAGGCCCGTCTCCAGCCGGGCTGCCTTGGTACCGCCGCCCGACGCGTCACCTCGAACTGCCGGTTCCGTCTGGGCAACGACCAGCTCGACGAATATTGGCAGCTCTAAACCAATCGGATTGCCGTTGAACTTGCGCAGCTCAACCAACGCGCCTTCGATCAGGAAGTCCAATGCATCCCCGACCATCTGGCCATTCAGGGTAAGGGTCTCGTAGCTTTCCTGGTCCAGAAAATGAGAACCATCCCCATCGCTATACAGGTAGGAAGCCTGTACCGACTCGAGGTCTGGCTCCTTGAACTTGTCGCTTGCCTTGAAGGTCTTCTCAAAGACCGCATTGGTTAGAAGGTTGCGCATCTTCAGGCGTACCAAGGTTTGACCGCCACGAGCGGTGGGCGTGTTCACTTCTGCTTCCAGGCAACAGAAGGGAGTGTTTTCAAACTCAAAAAACGTCTTCCGTTTGACACTAATCGCGTCAATGAGCGCGGCCATGAAGTCCTTTGAAGGAGGTCGGTAACACAACGCCTGCCTCCCTGATCGTTTCTTTCCAGTATAGGGTGAAGTACTGCTCGGTTGAGAAGGTGTTAGGGATGGCAGGGGCTGTGAGTGCAATTTTTCGTCAGTTGGGACGCATCAGCGGTAATCTGGTCGTTAAGAATATGGGCAACTTTGGAAGCCTCCAGGCTTTCACAAGGTAAGAGAGAACGAGCCACAATGGCTCAGTGACCAGCAGCTAACGTCTGCGACCGATCGCAGCTTCGGCAGCGCCGTAATATACGACACCGACTACCTCGATGCACCGGTTACCAAGAAGGAGATTCTCCCCAACTGAGCCGGACAACTGTCGCAAAGCAGCGTTTACACTCAAGTTTCGGTTTCTTTCGATTGCCGCGCGCCTATCGTCCGGCAGAGCAGGCTCGTATCGTCGGAGATGATGCCGTCAACGCCCAGGTCTGCGAAGCGCCTCATATCCGCGGGCGCATTGACCGTCCAGACAAGAATTTTCTTTCCGGCTCCCTTTATTTTGCGAATCAACTCTTCGTCAACCAATGCGTGGTGGGGAATCACATACTGGACCGGAAGGTCGCCCCAAAGGCGGAGTTGAGTCGTGAACTCACAGATCAGACCGAGTGGAACTGTGGCATCCAGGGCATGCACCGATTTGAGCGCTCCGGGCTGAAAAGAGGAGACAACGAATCCCCGGCGTGGCTTGTGCCTCAAGAACAGGTCGAGCGTAATTCTCTCCAGCCCCTTAACCTTCAACTCGATATCGAGAAAGGAATCGCGGTAGCGCTGAAGCACATCCCGTAGCCGCGGCAACCGGGAAAGCTGCTTCGCTGGCGTGCGTGACACCTCATATCCGGAGACCTTCGCGTCGTGGCACACCACAGCCTCTTCGTCCTCGGTCAGCCGCACATCGAATTCGAATCCGTCGCACCCGTCCGCCAGGGCCCGATCGAATGACTCCAGCGTGTTTTCAGGAATGGATCGGACGGCGCGCGCGCCGCGATGGCCGAGCAGAAGCGGACGAATGGGTGCGGGCATGAATCAGTCGAGGTCGAAGTCGCGAATCGGCTTGCCCGTGTCGGGAGTCTCTTTCGCCTTCTTGACGGCTTCCTGAAACTTCTTCTCGAGGAGATCGGAAGCGTGCTTCTGCGCTTCCACCGACTGCTGAAATATGGACTCCCGCCGGCTGTCTTGCTCGCGCATGGCCTTCGCCGCAGCTTCCATGTCGGCGAAGGTCTTCGGCTTGACCGCAGGCGTATGGGCGATGACGGAAGCGGTCTCGGTGTCGATCTTCAGCACCGCACTGCAGCACGGGCACGTCACTTCAAAATTGGACGGGTTCTTGGCCATCTACGCGAATCATACCGCAAAATCGATTAGACGGGGGCAACGACGGCACCGCTGGTCTTGGCGTCCTCATCTGCGGGCAAATTGAAATTGACTTTCACTCCTAAACTAATGACCAGCATGAACTTACATAGTACTTATAATGTTGTACGTACATATCCGTAAGAAAAGTGTCCCTTCAGGAACATCTGTGGAAACCTTCCGGCCCGTGGCGGGTAAATCCTTCTAATGCTTCAGCTTGATAGGGAAAATGTGGAAGACGTTGAGCATCTCCCAACCCAGCAGGAAAACTGAGACCACGACGACCATGACGGCCAAAAACTCCCCGAATGTCATTCGGCGCCGGCCCGGCTCCATGCGCCGGGTGGCCAGGCTCAGAATGTTCAGCGTGGCAAAACCGAACACAACCGCCCAGAGAATATTGTAGATATCCTGCCGCGGTTCGCGCGAGAAAAACGCCACCGCTACCCCCGGCAACACGGCGGCCGAGGCGCGCGCCATCGGATACATTGCCAGCACCGCACGCGTGGTTCGAGCACACCCTGAGACGAAAGCGATTGCCATCGGATCGAGCGTTAGTATCCCCTGTCAGAATGGTTGAGTACTCGATATTACATCGTCATCGGGACGCATCGTCAATCTCTCAACCAGCGGGCGTCCACGGGCGACGTTCGGTAATATGGACTGATGGCGAATCGCCGTTTCATCTTCTTCGATGTGGGCAACACGCTCCTCTTTCCTAACCGCGCGCGCTTGCTGGCGCCGATCGCGGCGGAAAAGCATCCCAGCCTTGAGGAGTGGCAGGCACTGGAGCGCCGTACCAAGCAAGAATTCGACCAAGGCTTGATCAGCAGCAAGATCGATCACGGTTTCTGGTGGACGTTTCACACTCACCTGCTGAATCAACAGAACGCATTCGATGCGAGTGTGCGCGACCAACTGGTCGAGAACACACAGAACTCTGCCAATTGGGACCAGATTCTGCCCGGCACGCGCGAAGCACTCGATCGAATTCGTGAGCGCTACGCGATTGCCGTGATCTCGAACGCAGATGGCCGCATCGACGTGGTGCTTGGCCGTTGCGGGATCAGCGACTGCTTCGCCAGCATCACCGACTCGGGTAACGTCGGGCATGAGAAACCGCATCCGGAAATCTTCGCGGCTGCGCTGCGCGAGATGAAGGCTGATCCTGCCGAGAGTCTTTATGTCGGCGATGTGTATTCGGTGGACTACATTGGGGCACACAACGCGGGAATGGACGCGCTGCTGTTCGATGTTTCCGGGGCGTATCGCGGCCGCGAGTTGCCTCGCGTGGAATCACTCGCGGAACTGGAAAGCTGGCTCGCGAAGTAGCTGGGTTATCTCAACAAGGTGGGGTTGTCATGTTCAATGAGACACGATTCTTGCTTTTTCTGACCGCAGCGGTGTTACTGGCCGTTGCTCCTGGGCCAGGCATGCTTTATGTTCTCGCGCGCAGCCTGGCGGGCGGAAAGCGCGAGGGCGTGCTGTCGGCGCTTGGAACCTTCCTGGGCGGAATGGTTCACGTGTTCGCCGCCGCGCTAGGCATCTCCATCATTCTTGCCAAGTCCGCCATGGCGTTTGCCACGGTGAAGTACGTTGGCGCAGCGTATCTCTGCTTTCTAGGCGTGAGGATGATTCTCGATGCGCGCAAGGAAACGAGCGCCGGTGACCAAATTCCGCAGAACGTCAAAGGCGCCCGCAATCCGCTTTGGCAAGGTGTCGCGACTGAAGTCCTCAATCCGAAGACTGCGCTGTTCTTTCTGTCGTTCATTCCGCAATTCGTGGTTCGCGGAAGCGGGCACGTGTTTTTGGAGTTCCTGACGCTGGGAACGATCTCGGTCGTGCTGAACACAACCGCCGATTTAATCGTAATTGCCCTGGCCGGGCCGCTGGGGGAGCGGATTCGAGCCTCGGCCACATTCCGCCGACGCCAACGAACCGTTACAGGGGCGATCATGATTGGATTGGGCACTTATCTCGCAACCGGCGAGAGTAGGTAGTGGTACCAGCATTGCGAGGGCAAGATGCCCTCGCGACAGCCGGCCAGAGGCCGGCGCTACCCATGCGAAACGAATTCAGGGCCGCTCAGCTTTATTGCTTGCTCGCCGTTTTCTTTTCGGGATGGGCGTTCGCTCAACAGCCGATGCCTCGCATTGAAGGCGAGAGCTTTGCTGAGCAGAAGGTAATGCTCCCTGACGATGCGAAGGGAAAGGTCGCAGTGCTTGTGTTCGGATTCACCAAGGCATCGAAAGGGCCCACCAGCACATGGGGCGACAAGATCTTCTCAGAATTCGGCAATCAAGCGGGATTCGCGCTGTATCAACTGCCCGTGCTCGAAGACGTACCGCGCTTCGTGCGTGGCATGGTGATCTCAGGGATGAAAAAAGGCATCAAGGAGAATAGGCGCGACCGCTTCGTTCCCATTCTTCAGGGGGAATCGGAATTGAAGAAGCTGGTCAGCTACAAAGAGCCAGATGACGCTTACCTCGTAGTGCTTGACCCATCTGGGAAAATCATCCGACAAATGCACGGGCCGTTCAGTGACGCCGCCCACGAGCAGCTAAGAAAAGGGATTCAAACCCTCTTGCCTCACTGAAGGTCGCGGCTGGAACTACAGTTCGACGACCTGGTGGTCGTGACAGCTGGAGTTGACGGTTTCATACAACTGATGCAGCAGATCCTGGCCGTATCGCGCCAGGAAATAGACACCTCCAATGGTGCGCTCCTGGAGGCCCTTATTTGGGTACAGGGCCTGACTGAGGCCTTCGGCGTGGCGGCTTACCAGTTCGCCCTTCAGCGCCTCGGCGCGGGCAGCTTGCGCGTAGAGCTTCTCGAGTTGATGCTGCATTTTCGAGTGGCAGGTGTCGGCGGCGTCGACCAGCGTCTTGTCGAGTTTCTCCAACTCACTCTTCACCGCAGAGAAGTTCTGTTCGAACGACTTCTTCGCCGCCTCAAAAGCCGCCTGGAGATCGCGTGGCAACTGCTTGGCAGCGATCCGCTGCCGCAGAGCTTCAGGTCCCTCGAACACATCTGTAATGGTTAACTCATGCTTCTCGAGCAAGCGCTCGGCTTTCGGTTCCACGATGGTGGCGGAGAAGCGCGGCAGAATCGGAGTTACGCGGCCAAGAAGCGCTTCGTACACCACGCCGGCTTGGGCGAAGTAGGCGGCCTCGGCGGCGCCGCCGGTGTAGGCGAGCGTGGGCAGCAGAAAATCCTGCATGATCGGGCGCAGCAGTACGTTGGGGCTGAAGCGCTCCGGATGCGAATCGAGTTCTGCAAGCAGTTGCGACTGCGAAAGCTTCTCGGCTGCGGCCTCGCCGTCGATCACAAACTCAGTCACGTCTCCATTCATGCGTCGTGAGATGGATGTGCGCGCACCCTGCCTGGTGGTAAACAGCAGCACCGAAGACTCGGTCACCTTCACTTGCTGGTGATAGCCAGCGGCCTCAAGTTCCTTGCCGCGGTCATGAAGGCTGGCAGCAAGTTTGTTCGAGCGTTCTATGGCTGCACGATAGATTGGCTCTGCGACGCGAGCAAATTCAGGATCCGAAGGGTCCAGCAGAATGACGCCCCATTCGGCGAAGACGCGCGCATAAAAACGCGCGAAAGCGCTGCCGAGGGTTTCGCCCGGGCGGTAACAATCGCGCAAGATCTGGGATGCTTCGCTGTCGCCAAGCAATCCGACGGCCTGCTCGACTACGGAATTGATCTCGTTGTCAAAGCGAACAGAACTGACGGGAGCCCCTGGTACGTCCTTGCTTACAGTCGTGAGGACCTGTAGCGAGCCATCGGCCCGAGGGAGTGAAACGTGATTCACCTCGGCCAGATCGTGGTCGTAGGTGGCGAGCCAGAAAACCGGGACGGCGTCAACTCCCGCGGCAGTCGCTTCATTCGCCAATTTGACGGCACTCAGTGCCTTGTAGAGGGAAAATGTGGGCCCGCCGAAGAGTCCGACCTGCTGTCCGGTGACGATGGCGGCGGCGCCTTTGCGGAGGCGGTCCAGATTGGCGAGCGTTTTCTCCGATGCGCTCCAGGAGCGGTTCTGACGTTGGAGAATGTCAGTCACGTGCTGACGGCGCGAGGCCTCGTACGAACTATGTCCGGCTTCCTCTTTCAGCCACTCATGAAAATAAGGGGATCGAGGATAAAAGCTTCGAACTTGGGGAGTGTAGGCCAGGAGATCTTGGAAAAGGCGCGTGGTATGCGGGATTTGCGAGAATGGAATACAGTGGGCCTTCACCGACAACGCTCCTGACACCATGGTTTCGAGGTCTTTGTTTGGACGCGTGAGGTCATGTTTTGAGAGCAGTGGAGATGCATTCGCGCGAGCTTAGCAGGCACACACCACGCCGTTCTTGGTTGAGATGCCTGAAATGACCGCAAGATGCAAGATAATGGAAGCGAGATCATAAACCACGAAAGGCACGAAGTACCACGAGGGAAAGAAAAATGAGTTTGGCTGCAAACCCGCTGGAGATCATTGTTCCTGTGACCTTGGAAGGATCGGCCGTTCGACTCGAACCGATCCGCCGCGAGCATGCAGAATTGTTCTGGGCTGTTGCGAAGAATGATCTGGACGACATTTTTCGATGGATTCCCTATGCGATGAAGACTCGGGAGGACTTTCAGACGCTGATCGACAAGGCATCGGCCGAGCAGGAGCGCGGGGAATCCGTAGTGTTTGCCACGGTGGAACGCACTTCCAGACAGACGATCGGCAGCACGCGATTTATGAATATCGATCGCGCCAACCGGCGCGTAGAAATCGGATCGACATGGATTGCTCCACCCTGGCAACGAACGGCTGTGAATACCGAAGCAAAGTATCTGATGCTGCGGCACGCATTTGAGGCCTGGGGATGTATGCGGGTGGAGTTGAAGACCGATGCGCTGAATCAGAAATCACGCAATGCGATCCTGCGGATCGGGGCGAAAGAAGAGGGGACGCTTCGGCGGCATACGCTGACATGGACAGGGCGCGTACGCGACACCGTGTATTTCAGCATTCTGGACAACGAATGGCCCGAAGTAAAAGAGCGGCTGGTGGCCATGTTCACGCGTTAAAGCGAGTTCAGACCACAGCCGCGTCCAAGTCTGCCATGAAATGAACTGCCCGGAGTCACATTTCTCCGGAAGACACTCCATAAAGCAGAGACCGCCTCGCCGAATCAGCCACCAATCCATCCACCCGGCATTTTGGTGAAACTTACTCTCATTCGGGTGCGCTGACCAATACTGCTAAACGAGTGAAGGTCGATGCTCTTTTGTAGGGATTTCGCTTCCTGCGTGTCGTCAACACTACTGCAAATCCGGGTCATAGCATCCACGTCTTCATCGGAAATCCAGCCACTCACCAGAGGCTGAAACATCTTCACCTTGTTATTGGTGGACAGCAGATTGATTTCAATGCACGAATGCACGTTCACCCAATCGCGGACCTGATCATCATCATTGATCCAGTAAGGACTGGGAGCATTTTCTGAGGCCAGGTCTCCGACGTTTTGTTTTTCCAGCACTCCGCCGCTGATGGCCATCAGGTTGGTCTGGTATCCCTGGGTTGCAACCGTGTGGCGAACACCGCCCCACGTGCCCCGGATCGAACTCATGATCGATTCGCTGTATCGATCTTCCAGACCCAGGATGTGGCCGAACTCATGGGTGGGAGTCCAGGTGAAGGCATCACGTTCCGTCGCATTCAGCGTCATCGAGCGGTCGAATAGCGGATAGTCGGTGACGTGCGAAGGGCCGTCGCACTTGAGCGCCTCGATTTGCGTTGCGTCTCCCGCCCGAGAATCTTTATCGCGAAAACGAACGCTGATGTTGCAGGAAACCGAATAGCCATCATCGAAACTGTGGGTCCATGTGGAATTGACGTTTCGCTCGATGGTAGCTGCCCGGGCGGAAGTTGCCTCCGGGCCATAGAGTTCCATGTTGCCTGTGATGCTGACGGAGTTTACCGTGCGGTCAACGATGATCGAAGGTGCGGGCGAAAATCTCCCAACCGGCGGCACTGGGTCACTCATGAGTAGCCTCCTTTTAACTCGGAAGTATCTTCGGGGGGATCCCGAATGAAATCGGGAGGGAAGGCGCAAAGCTTACCACGAAAGAAACATTTTTGGGAAGCTCGAAGCTTCGATCACTGGATCTCTCACGTCGGGAGTAGAAAAACAGACGCCTCAGCGATAAGCGGATATTTCATGCGGCTATCGCACAATTCGCTATTCACAATAGACTCTGACCTTAACTTTGGTGTTTGCGTCTTTTTGATCAACGTCGACGGTCAAGTCGTTCAAGTGTTCAACCAGTTCTTCCAAATTTTCCGGCTTGATTTGCGTTAGGTCGATGGCGAGGCCCTGTTCCTGCATGGCGTCATTGGCGCGACGCAGGGCGGGCGCGGGAATCAATCCGGCCAGGCGCACACCCGCGCGCAGTAACTGCATGGGGACACGGACGTTGACCTTGGTTGGGCCCTCGTGGCCACCGTCTTCTTCGGAATCAACCACGACGCGTAAATATTTGGGACGCGGCTTCCCTGCCCCGGATGATCCAATGTCAGACGATGAGGGAGACGCCGGCGCTTCCATGGCGGCGATGAGACGCTCAGCTTCGTCGGCGCTGATCTTTCCTTCGGAAAGCATCTGCAGAATTTGACGGCGATGTTCGTTCATAGTGGCTCCTTACGATTCTTTTCGCTCTTTCGGTGCGGGCTGAACACGCACCCTTTCAAACCGTTTTCGATCGCTCGGCGTCCTACAGGATGTGGAACGACAGGCCGGCGCTGCGATGTTCGACCTCGACGTTCGTGTCGGCTAGCGCGTTCAGGATCTGCCACGTGACCGCAACTCCGCGGAGCGGGTTCACGCGGCATGCCAGGCACGCGATGAAGATGAAGGGCGAAAGTAAGACAGCCAACGGCAACAGCAACAACCAGATCAAAAAGAGAGGCACCCACAGGCGAAAAGTGCGGGTCTCGTGGTCGCGCAGGCTGACGACGGCGACAAAAGGAATCATTGCAAGGCCTCCATCTCGCGGATGGCATCTTCCGCAGTGATCTCTCCTCGCCGCAGGCGTTCGAGGATTTCGGATTTTGAGGGAGTCGGGTTGGTCTCGACGAATTCAAGGCTATCGGCGATACGGGTCAGCCGCGACTTGATCGTGGGATAACTAACACCGAAGATGCGCTCCATTTCCTTGATCGAACCGTGCGAGCGGACGAACGCGGTGATAAAAATCTGGTCGTCGACAGAGATGCGTGCCAGTTGGGGGAGTTCGAAACTACCCTCTATGGCGATATCTTTCTCGGCTATGCGAACTCGCTCCACAAGGACCCGATGACCTTGGGCGAGCTGAGCCAGTTCCTGCCAGTCCCTCGGAGTGGTCTTTGTAGAATCCATCTATATCTCGCATATCGATGCATAAATTAATATTATTGATTTGTAAACTTAATTTTCTTTATTTTGTTAATTAACACCAAAGAGCTCATTACCCTTGATTCTTTGCCTGTTGACAACAATATACCTTGCACTACATAGTATGCCAGTGCGTGACGCCATCAACTCCGGTCCAGTCACCGACAAATGGGAAGTCCAGCTTCGCAAGGGTTGTCTCGAACTGGCAATTCTAGCTGCGCTGTGGGGCGGAAGGCGTTACGGGCTGGAAGTGCTGCGACTTCTGGAGAGCGATTCGGATTTGATTGTATCGGAGGGGACGGTCTACCCGCTGCTCAGCCGGCTGAAAGCGTTGGGGTTGGTGCAGAGTGAATGGGTGGAATCGGATGCGGGGCATCCGCGGAAATATTACGCGCTGACGACGGCCGGAAGGCAGCAAGCCTTGGAGATGGCCGCGATCTGGGCGCGGTTTTCTTCCAGCATGAGCCGGTTGCTCACTCCGTTGAAGGAGGAGAAATAGATGGCGATAGCGGGCGAGGCACAGCAGAAGATTGAAGCCTATCTCAATAGAATCCGCGGCCGATTGCGCGGCCTTCGGGCGGAGGAGAGGCGGGAGATTCTCGAAGAGTTGCGAAGTCACCTCCTGGAGAAGGCTGCGGCGGGCGGAATGACAGGAGCCGCAGTGGATGCGGCGCTGGAATCACTTGGCAGGCCGGAGGGACTGGCTCGGGAGTACGTCACCGATGAACTGCTGGCGCGCGCCGAGGTCAGCCGGTCTCCCTTGCGCATTCTCGACAGCCTGTTCCGCTGGGCCAGTCTGAGCGTCGCGGGATTCTTTGTGTTGCTCGGCGCAATCACCGGGTACTTTCTGGGAGTGGTTTTTCTTTTGGTGGCGGCGTTGAAGCCGTTTCACCCGGAAACGGCGGGATTGTGGGCTTCTCGGGATGCCTCTGGAGATTTATCTATCTCGGTCCACATGGGGTTTGGCTACGCGCCTGTTGGCGGCCGCGAAGTGCTGGGCTGGTGGATCGTGCCGATCGGATTGCTGGCGGGCTGCCTCCTGGTGATTCTGACCACACGTTTTGGGCTCTGGAGCGCGCAGCTTTATCGCGCGTCGCGGGCGCTTCCAGGCCGCGGATGAGTGCGTTTACGAGAGCGAGGAGAGGTACGACGAATGAACGCATCGATTTCCGCAAACACAACGGCCGTTACAGGTGGCACCGCCGTTTCTTCGCAAGCTCAGCGACCGTCGGCCGGCCAGAGATGGATCTCTTTCGGAGAATTCTTGGTGGGGTGTGCGATGGTGATCGGGCACAACGTCTATCGCGTTGTCCCGAACGAGGTGCCGATCCTTTTCGTCTTCGCGTTGATTTCGTTCCGGCTGCGCGACGGATGGAACGCGCTCGGTCTGCGCTGGCCATTGTCGTGGCGGCGGACAGTTTTGATCGCGCTGGCTGCGGCTGTCTTGAGAATCCTGGTCGGCACGCTGGTGATTGAGCCTGTCACCGCCCACTTTTGGCCGCCGGCGGTCGCACCGAGTGGCATGAACGAGATTGCGGGCCACGGGATGGAGGCCCTCAAATGGTTCCAGCTGGTTTGGACCTTCGCCGCGTTCGGCGAGGAGATTGGATACCGAGGCTATCTGCTGAACCGGGCGGCGGACGCGGGTGGCCGTTCGAGGGCTGCCTATTGGGTTGGGGTTGTTCTGGTCTCGGTGCTCTTCGGGTACGGGCATTACTATAAGGGGCCAGCTGGAGTCGTAGACTCCGGGATGGCAGGGCTCGTTTTGGGAGCCGCGTACGTTCTGTCCGGACGGAATTTGTGGGTCTGCGTATTAGCGCATGGATTCATTGACACGATTGGATTGATCACTTTATTTTTCGGATGGTCATCGTGACCCTGGCGATGCGAAACCCCGAAAATCCTTGCCTCTACGCGAAGGACTCCGCAGCGTTCGCACTAAGAACACGCCGCAACAGATTGGAACCAAAAGGCTGCCGAGGGCATCGAATGCATTGACTTCCATGGCAGGGCAACCTAGTCTGGAAGTGGATCTTTGCAAGGCCCAACCCACCAGTGGGGGCGTCACGGCTTCGACGGAGATGCTTGCGGCCAAGAGGCATGCCGGGGTGCACACACCCGTAATCGTGGGCAAAATGATAATTGCCAATCAACAGATGGCATACGCAGCCTAACTAGTTTAGGCAGCCGTCCCAAGAGGCTTCGCCCGTGGGCCTCCGAAGGACGTCACACAGCGGGCTGCTCTTCTCTTCTACGTCTGGGATGAGAGGCTAAGACCACAGGCTAGCGGATCGCGTTTCTTGTCGGTTCTGAGCGCGGGCCGCGAACGTCCCAGGGTAATGCCTGGGGCATGAACACGACTAAGCATGTAGTTCTCTTGACCAGTAACATTTTCGGACGCGGGTTCGACTCCCGCCGCCTCCACCAGTAACTACTTTATTATAAATCACTTGCGAGGAATCTTGGCCGGTTCCCGCCCGCCTCTCTCAACTTATTTGAGATCAGTAGTTTTAGCTGACGTCTTTTTGTTTCGTACAATTCAGCGCCCTTTTTCCCTCGGACAACCTGCGTTCTCTTAGCGGTTTTTGCTGCTGGGCACAATAATGACCACTGCCGTGTGTCC
>CAWILL010000002.1:0-497115 GCA_963836945.1 uncultured Acidobacteriota bacterium | reverse complement strand
TCCGTAGGTCGTAGGTTCGAGTCCTACCGCCGCCACCAGATTCATAAGTGTCCAACCCGGAGACACAGAGGCAGGGAGACGTCGATGTTTTTTCCGTGTCTATGCCCCGGTGGTCGGAATTCACGTCTCTGCGTTCTCTGCGGTCTTTCTTAGCGCCCTCTGCGGTAAGAAATGATGTCGATCCCAGCAAATATCAGATGTTTCGCAGGAAGATGCTTGTCTAGTCCCAGACTCACCCGCCAGTGGTATCTTGAGGTGAATCTCGAACCGAACCCGAGCTCCCCATGGACGTCCTCAAACGACTCTTCGAACAGCACTTCCACACGCCCGTCGATTCAGTGCAGCCCGTGCAGGGAGAACTCGGTGGCTCCGGCCGAAAAATCATCCGTCTCACCGCGAAAGGAGTCAGCGCCATCGGCATACTGTACGGAGTGCGCGAAGAGAATGTCGCCTTCCTGGAATTCTCCCGCCACTTTCGCAAGCATGGCCTGCCCGTTCCGGAGATCTACGGCGAAGATCTCGACCAGGGCGCCTATCTCGAACAAGATCTCGGCGACACTTCTCTCTTCGAATTGCTCTCAGAGAACCGCAGGGGAGAAGTCATCGCCCCAAAAGTCGCCGACGCTTACCGCGAGGTCATCGCCACTCTCCCTCGCTTCCAGATCGAGGCTGGACGCGACCTGAACTATAAGCTCTGTTATCCACGCGGAAGCTTCGACCGCCAATCTATTTCCTGGGATCTCAACTATTTCAAGTACTACTTCCTGCGACTGGCCGGCATTCCCTTCAGCGAGCAGGCGCTGGAGGACGATTTCAGCCGCCTCACGAAATTTCTTCTGAGTGCGCCCAGAGATTACTTCCTTTACCGCGACTTTCAATCGCGCAACGTCATGCTGCCCGCCGGTAATCCGTACTTCCTTGACTATCAGGGTGGCCGCAAGGGAGCGCTGCAGTACGATGTCGCCTCTCTGCTCTACGATGCGAAGGCTGACCTGCCCCCGGACTTCCGCCAGCAGCTTCTCGATCACTACCTCACGACACTGCGCAACTTCGTCGATATCAAGCCCGAAGCCTTCATGCAGCACTACTATGCCTACGTTTACGTCCGCATCATGCAGGCGTTAGGCGCCTATGGCTTCCGCGGATTTTACGAGCGCAAGGTGCACTTCCTGCAGAGCGTGCCCTACGCGCTGAAAAACCTTCGTTGGCTGCAGCACAACGTGAAGCTTCCCATCGCGCTGCCCACTCTGCTGGAAGCTTTCCATAGCATGCTCGCTTCTGAAAAACTTCAGCACCTCGCCACCGACGCCGACAATCTCGTTGTGCGCATTGTCAGCTTCTCCTTTCATCGGGGCCTGCCCAAAGACGAAAGCGGAAATGGTGGAGGCTTTATCTTCGATGGTCGCAGCCTGCCGAATCCCGGGCGGGAAGAGCGTTTCAAGGCCTTGACCGGCAAAGACGCGCCGGTGATCGAATACCTCAACCAGCAGGAGAGTGTACACCAATACCTGGCCAGCGTGATGTCCCTGGTCGATGCCAGCGTGAGCAACTACCAGCAACGCGGATTCAAGAACCTGATGGTCTCGTTCGGATGCACCGGCGGCCAGCATCGCTCGGTCTACCTGGCCCAACAGGTTGCCAGGCGTCTGCGCGGTCGCAGCGGAGTCGAAGTGGTGGTCACGCACCGCGAACTCGAAAGAATGAAGGCGGAGAATTCCGCGGCGGAGAAAGCCGCCCCATGAAGGCCATGATCCTTGCCGCAGGGCTCGGCACCCGCCTGCGGCCCCTGACCAATGATCGCCCCAAAGCCCTGGTAGAAGTTGCCGGACACACGCTGCTCGAGATCACCCTACGGCGCCTTGCCTCGTTCGGAATCCGGGAAGTGATCGTCAACGTGCATCACTTTGCCGACATGGTCGTCGACTACCTGGACAAGAACAACAACTTCGACATGCGTGTTGAGATCTCTCGCGAAGACGATGTCCTGCTCGACACCGGCGGCGGATTGAAGCAGGCCGAATGGTTCTTCCTTCAAGACGGCCCGGCTCAAGAACCGTTCCTGCTCCACAATGTCGACGTCATCAGCGCGATCGACTTCGCGCGGATGCTGACGTTGCATCGTGATCACGACGCGCTCGCAACCCTGGCCGTCCAGCAGCGCGATACTTCCCGCCACCTGCTGTTCGACGAGCGCGGTCGGCTCTGTGGAAGGCAAACCGGGACCAACCCACCGGAGGTAGTACGTCCTTCGCAGCAGCTCACCCCGCTAGCGTTCTCCGGGATTCACATCCTGTCTCCGCAACTTCTCAGCCTGATCACTGAGCAGGGTGTGTTCTCGATCATCACAACCTACCTGCGCCTGGCCGCCGAGGAACACAGAATCATCGCCTTCCGCGCCGACGAGTACTACTGGCGTGATCTGGGCAGGCCCGAGAACGTAACCCAGGCAGCGACTGACCTCCAGCACGGTTTCTTGGCACTCTGAATTTTCGCGCTCTGATAGACCGCGGGTGTCTCACCCTTCGCGGTTTTTCGAAGGGTGGGTATTCCTGCTGATGTCGTAAGTGGGGCTTTTCCAAGCCACTAGGCTCGTCCCATCTTGGGACAACGGCCGTGAGGAACCTGGGTGCAGCGTTCACCCGGTCACCGACAGGGCTCGTTTCTTCGTGTTAGACATCGGCCTATGCCCAACCGTCTCCACCGCTACTGCGGCGCGCCATACTTGCACTTCATCACAACTAGTTGCTACCAACTGCTTCCGCTCTTGACCAATCCGCGAAGTCGAGGCCTGTTTCTCCGCGTACTTGAGCTGGTAGGGCGTCGATATCGTTTTGTTGTTTTCGGATATGTAGTGATGCCCGAGCATGTGCAATGGTTCTGGCGACTGGTCACGCGCTACGAATATCACATCGAGAACTTTCTCGGCATGGTCCGTCTCGGCTGCATGAGAATCATGCTGAGGTATGTGTGAGCGATTACTCGTATCGCAGCGCCACCATGGGATCGACCTTCGCTGCGCGCCGCGCAGGTACATAACCGGCCAATAAGGCGATGCCGCACAAAACCACCGCGACCAAGCCGAATGTAATCCGGTCGGTCGGTTTAACACCGAACAGCATGCTCGCCATCAGGCGGGTCAATCCCAGGGCGGCGACGATTCCAATCGCCGTGCGGGCCAGCGTCATGCGCGCTCCGTCTTGCAGCACCATGCGCAAGACGTCCAGGCGCCGGGCACCGAGCGCCATGCGAATTCCGATTTCCCGTGCGCGTTGTCCAACCAGATACGACAGCACGCCGTAAATGCCGATGCTGGCCAACAACAGGGCCAATCCTGCAAAGGCGCCGAGCAAGGCGAGCGAGAAGCGCTGACTGGCGATCGACTGTGCCACTACTTCTGTTTCGTTTTCGCTGCCAGAGACGATCAGGTTCGGGTTACTGGCGTGAAGCTTTTGGCGGATAGCCTGGAAAAATGATTCTGATCCGACTGGGGTTCTGGAGCGGACGAATACACCAAACCCCTGGGCCAGACTCTTCATCCCCACAGCAGAGCCTTGCATCACGGTCCGGTACATCTGAGCCTGCAAGGGACGGCTGGCGTCTTCTGCAAGTCCCCACTGATTCACGTGACCAACAACACCGACAATCGTTAGCGGTGTCTCGACGCGCTGGTTGGAATCACTGTCAAACTCGAAAACTCGAATGTGCTTGCCGATCGGATCCTGACCCGCAAAATATTCTTGTGCGAAGCTGGTGTCGATGACCGCGACAAGCATGGCATGCTCATTGTCCTCGTCGCTTAGGAAGCGGCCGCGAACGAGCGGAATCCGCATGGTTTGGAGATACTCTGGTTCAACCTTGTACTCCAGAGTTTGAGGAACATACTCGGTCCTCTGCGTGGGCAGCGCGTGCCCTTCCAGCAAAAAGCCCCTCTCATTGTCCCACTGCATGGGATTCGCTCCGTCATTCAATGAGCATGTCTCGACTCCGTCCACATTTTGAATCGTCGCGTTGATCTGGCGAAGTGCGGCCCGGATTGCATCCGGAGATTGCTTCAGCAGCGAAGGAGACGGTGTTACGTCGAAATAGGACACATTGCGCGGATCGAACCCGGGATCGACTTTCCACAACTGCACCAAAGTGCGGCACATCAGCCCCGCGCCTACCAGCAGCACCAGCACCATGGCCATTTCGCTCATCGCCAAGGCAGACTGCATGCGCGTCCGCGGGCCGGAGATGGCGCGCCCGCTGTCCTTGAGCCTTCCACTGATGTCGGTCCGCGACATCCTTATGGCAGGCAGCAAACCAAACATGATTCCGGTAAATGCCGAAACCAAAATGGTGAAGAGCAGCACCGGAAAATGGAGCCCGATTTCCTCGGCACGCGGAATGGTTTCCGGGACCGCTACAAGGGCAGCGGCTGTTCCCCACTCGCCAGAATCAGGCCGAAGCCGCCGCCCAGCGCCGACAGCAGAACGCTTTCAGTAAGCAGTTGGCGCAAAATCCGTATCTGCCCCGCACCGAGCGCGGCACGCACCGAGAACTCCCGCTGCCGCGCCGTTGACCGGGCTAGCAGCAGATTGGCGACATTCACGCAGGCAATCAGTAAGACGAATCCCACCGCCCCCAGCAGCACCAGCAGTGCCGGCCTCATGTCACCAACGATATTGTGTTTCAAAGAGATGATGTTGGTCTTTGGGATAGGCATCAGCGAGGCCGGCATTCACGCGCTTTATATCGTCACGCGCCAGCGCCAGCGTGACCCCAGGCTTTAACACGCCAACAGCGTCCGTGCCCCGATACGAATCCCGCAGGTAAAAGGAGGGATCGGTCTCTTCCCCGATGGCTTCGTACGCATCGGCGGTTCTGAAGTTGAAGACATGCAGTTGAAACGAAGCTGGAATGACGCCGATGATCGTGC
The DNA here is from genome assembly GCA_963836945.1 of uncultured Acidobacteriota bacterium. GTDB lineage: Bacteria > Acidobacteriota > Terriglobia > Terriglobales > Acidobacteriaceae > Sulfotelmatobacter. The sequence goes on along the minus strand of CAWILL010000002.1, from coordinate 492,197 downwards.
GCGGTTGCCCCGCCACGATCAGCCGTTGGCCAATCACGTTCCGGTCCGAAGCGAACTCGCGCTTCCACAACCCCTCCGAGATCAGGGCCGTCGGGCTGGCGCCGCGCCGGTCTTCTTCGGAAGTGAAATTGCGTCCCAGAATTGGGTTCACCCCGAGAATCGGAAAGAAGTTTGCAGACACGCGCTCTGCCTGCACATTCTCCGGCTGCCCCACGCCGGTGATGCTGCCTTCTGTATGGCGGTATGCGGCCATTGCCTCAAAGGAACGATTGTCGCGCTGCCAATCCAGAAAGTTGGGGTAAGAAATCGAGCCTTTGGCAAAGTTCGGTGTCTCCTCGAACATGGAGACGATGCGGCTGGCATTCTTGAACGGTAAAGGATTCAGCAATACTGCGTTCACGACCGAGAAGATCGCCGTGTTGGCGCCAATGCCAAGCGCCAGCGTGATCACCGTGACCGCGGTAAACCCTGCGCTCTTGCGTAACTGCCGCAGCGCGTAACGAATGTCCTGTGCGAGGCCGGTCATCTCAGGTTCGTCCTCCTAGGCAAGCTGATTCCGTGGGCCAATACAAGGCAAAACGGATCACTCTGCTGCAAAGCTACGTGCAATGCTCTTACCAATAGTGCACGGCCTAAACCCTTGATAGTACAGAGACAAGAGGACACCGGTCTCGTTCAAAGGCGTCCACAGTCGGACTGTGACGTCCGGAGGCGAACAGGCAGCGATAGGTCAGTCTGGGTTTATGAGACCGCTTGTAGCGCTCAGTGGCTTGGGAGCAGCTTCCGGCACTACGCGTACGGTGAATCCGGACCTGTCCCTGGTGAACGCACCGCAAAAAGCAGAGCTTCCCGTAAGAAAAATCTCATGAGTGGATCAGTCGGAGTGCCCACCCTTCGAAAACCGCGAAGCATGGGGGAGCCATTTTGTGGGGATACAGGCGCAAACCGAAACGAACCCGACGAGGTTGTGTGCAAAACCCCTCTCGCAAGTTACGGAAGTTTCCCGAAAATGCGCTAAATCATTGTTTCTATAGCAGGTTAGTTGATACTTATGAATGTTTAGGGGAGCACTTCCATCCCCCTAAGTGTGTTCACACGCATGACTGGCACATCCGGCACAGCCATAGCCCTGCCCGAACCTTCCCGCTCCTGGAGGAAGCTCTCGGTCCCAGCCAAGCTATTCATCACCCTCGTCGTCATGGCAGGCTTGGGCACGCTGATCTACGGTGGCATCCATCAGAGCAGCAAGAACATCGCTGAATTCATCTGCTATCTGGGCATTGCCATACTGGCGTCGCGACTGAAGGTCAATTTACCGGGGATTACCGGCACCCTCTCGGTCAACTTCCTCTTCATCCTGATCGGAGTTCTCGAGCTCAGCTTCTCTGAAACCTTGATTCTCGGTGCTGTGTCGATGGTGGCGCAGTGCCTCTATCCTGACCGCCCCCGAGCCATCCAGTTCACCTTCAACGTCTGCGCCGGCAGCGTATCCACCGCACTCGCCTATCTGGTGTTCCATCATCCGCTGATGAATCTGATCATCGACAGCCGTCCGGTTCTGCTCGGACTGTCCGCGACGGTCTACTTCATCGCCAACGCCGGTTCCATCGCCACCGTCATCTCGCTGACCGAACGCCGTGCCCTGCAGCGCATCCTGGTGGATTGCTATTTCTGGTCGTTCCCCTACTACCTGGTCGGCGCAGCGATTGCTGGCGTGATCGCACGGCTCAACCGCACCTTCAACTGGGAAACCTCACTGCTCATTTTGCCGGTGATCTACCTGATCTACCGCTCGTATCGCCTCTATCTGGGCAAACTCGAAGACGAGAAGCGCCACGTGGAAGAGATGGCCAACCTCCATCTGCGCACGATCGAGGCCCTCGCGCTCGCTATCGAAGCCAAGGATCACACGACCCACGAACACCTGCAGCGCGTCCGCGTGTACGCCATCGAAGTGGGTAAGGAACTCGGCGTGACCGGCACGGAACTGGAAGCTTTGCATGCCGCCGCATTGTTGCATGACATTGGCAAGCTCGCCGTGCCCGAGCACATCATCTCGAAGCCCGGACGTCTTTCTCCCGAAGAGTTCGAGAAGATGAAAATTCATACGCTGGTCGGCGCTGAGATTCTGGAACGCGTCCGCTTCCCCTATCCGGTCGTCCCAATTGTCCGCGCCCACCACGAGAAGTGGGACGGTTCGGGATATCCGCTGGGACTCAAGGGAGCCGAGATCCCAATCGGCGCCCGCATCCTCTCCGCCGTCGACTATCTCGACGCGCTCGCCTCCGATCGCCAATACCGCCGCGCCCTGCCACTCAAAGACGTCATGCAGAAGCTAGCCGCCGAGTCGGGAAAATCGTTTGATCCGAAAGTCGTCGAAGTCCTGCAAAGGCGCTACGAGCACCTGGAAGAAATGGCCATCGCCAAATCCGTAGAAGATCCCAACGCTCCGCTCTCGACGGCCATCAAGATCGAGCGCGGCTTGGAACCGGCTGCCGGATTTGAAAACGCCCGAGCGCCGGATTACGCAGGCCGCGAGAATACCTTCCTGTCGTCCATCGCCGCCGCCCGCCAGGAAGCCCAGTCGCTTTTCGAATTGAGCCAGGATCTCGGCGCTTCTCTGAGCCTGGGTGAAACCCTCTCGGTCTTCTCCATCAAACTGAAGCCGATGGTTCCCTACGATGCCATCGCCATCTACGTGCTCCGGGACGAGAAACTCGTCCCCGAATATGTGAACGGCGACAACTACCGCCTCTTCTCCTCGCTGCGCATCCCGGTTGGCCAGGGACTTTCCGGCTGGGTCGCGCAAAATCGCAAGCCCATCATTAACGGGAATCCGTCGGTCGAACCCGGATATCTCAACGATCCCACGAAATTCAGCACTCTGCGCTCTGCCTTGGCAGTGCCGCTCGAGGGCGTTGCCGGAGGCATTGGCGTGCTGGCACTGTATCGCGCCGAGCGCGACGCCTTCACCTCCGACCATCTCCGCATCTTGCTGGCGGTAAGCGGCAAAATGGCGCTCGCGATCGAAAACGCGCTCAAGTACGCGCAGGCCGAGAACTCCGCCACCACCGACTATCTCACCGGACTTCCCAACGCTCGCTCCCTGTTCATGCAACTCGACCGTGAGCTGGCCCGCTGCAAGCGCGACAATATCTCGCTCACCGTCATGGTTTCCGACATGGACGGCTTCAAGCAGATTAACGACCGATTCGGCCATCTGGAAGGCAACCGCGTGCTGCGACTCTTTGCCCAGGCGCTCAAGGACAGCTGCCGCGAATACGATTACGTGGCTCGCATGGGCGGCGACGAATTCGTGGTCATCTCTCCGGGCCTCGGTGCCGATGCCTCCGGCAAAAGAGCCGAGCAGATGCGTGCCCTTGCCCGCCATGCGGGCCAGGAAGTTTGTAACGAGGAGATCCTCTCCCTAAGCGTAGGACGAGCGGTCTTCCCCGACGACGGGAACGACGCGGAACAGCTTCTCTCCGAAGCGGACCGGCGCATGTACATCGAGAAGCAGAAGCAGCTCGCCTACAAAGACCGGCGCGCCCACCCTCGCATGAAGTGCCGTGTCACCATCGAACTCAGCACCGAAGCTGGCGGCGTCCCCGTTTTCGCCAACCTCACCGACATCAGCATGGGCGGATGCTACATCGAGACCAGCAACATCCTCAGCCCGGGCAGCAAAATTAAGCTGAACTTTTCCATGGACGACCCCAGCCTATCTACCGAAGGCTTCGTCACTCGTATGGACCCCGGTTCCGGAGCCGCTGTGCAATTCCGCGAACTGAACCGCGAAGCCCGCGAACGCATGTTCCGCGTTCTCGAATTCGTCCAGAAGACGACTACTTTCTACAACAACCGCTACCTCGACAGCCTGACGAAGAACTAAGACTCGTTATTGGTGTTGATTTTCTCCGCGAACTCAGCGGATGTCTCAGCGCTCTCTGCGTTTAAGCTTTTTGGTACCCCCCGCGGCTTGATGCGAGTCGCGTGCGCCCTTAGACTTAAGAGAATGCATGTTCACGTCCATGGCCACGGCAGCCCCACGCGCGTTCTGAAGATTTCGCTGGGAGTGACCCTCGCCTATATCGTGCTGCTGGTGGTGGCCGGAGTCCGCGCCCACTCCCTGGCGCTCCTCTCCGAGGCCGGACACAATCTCTCCGACTTCCTTGCCCTGGCGCTTTCGCTGGTCGCCGTCTATTTTCAATCTCGTCCCGCAAGTTCCACGAAAACCTTCGGCTACCATCGGGCCGGGGTCCTGGCCGCGCTGGTCAACGCTACCTCGCTGGTCGCCGTCTCGTTCTTCATCTTTTATGAAGCCTTCAAGAGACTGCAGCATCCCGAGCACGTCCAAGCCAGCGTGATGATGTGGGTGGCAGCCGCGGGAGTAGTGATGAATGGCGCAATCGCTCTGCTGCTCTACCGTTCCGGCGGCGATGTGAACATTCGCAGCGCCCTGCTCCACGAAGTCGGCGACACCCTCTCCACCGCCGCCGTCATCGCTGGAGGCTGGGCCATCCTGCTCACTGGCAATTATTGGATTGACTCCGTCCTGTCGGTAGCGATCGGCGTGCTGATCCTGTGGTCGGGTTTTGGCATCGTCCGCGAGACGCTCAACATCCTGCTGGAAGGCACGCCTCGCGGCATGAAGCTCGAGAAAATCGAACTAGCGATCCGCACGGTCGCCGGAGTGAATGATGTCCACGATCTCCACGTCTGGAGCATCGGATCTGAAACCCACGCGCTTTCGTGCCACATCTCGATCGCCGACATCCCGCCATCGGTCAGCGAACGCATCTTGCGCGACGTGAAGGAACGCCTGTTGCGCGACTTCCGCATAGACCACACGACGATTCAGTTCGAGCATGCGGTCTGCGAGACAGCTCACGGTTGCGTAATTCCGGTGGTCGAGAGTGAAGAACACCACCATCACAGCCACTGAGCGCCTGTTACGGAAACGGGAGCACACCGAGTGGTTCGAAGAATCGCACAGGACACCGGCAAGAATCTCTATTCGTTGGGCGCGGGATCGTGGTGGATCAATCTAGGCTGCGCCTCTCTGTCGGGTGGCGATGCTGGAGCGGCGATCTGTCGAAGATGCGCGAGGAATTCGTCGAATTCAGAACTGGAGACGGCTGCTTCTGCTCGGCCCGGCAGGATGTCGTCGATCTCCTGACGAAGCACATTTAGCCGCTCCGGAAGTGGTGGAAACGGACTGAAAGCCTTCGACAATGCTGTGCTTGGGTCGCGTTCCCAAAGCGATTGAACTGCGCTGAGAAAGCAGTTCGTGTCGTACCCGGACTTGTAGACGTATTGAATCCCGAAATCATCGGCCTGGAGTTCGAAGTCGCGCTGAAATTTCATCAACCCTAACGTCGGGACAGACAGGTCATTCCCGGACGGAGCGTGGGGAAGGCCGTCGAGGTTGATCACCGGAATGCTCGCGACTTGCATCAGCGTCGCTCGTGTCTGCAGCTGCGCAACAGAGTGCATTGCGGTATGAGCGATTCCCCGCGCTACCACGCTCGCGAGTTCTCCCTCGCTTTGCAGCTTCAGGAGAAGCCCAGTCGTCAGATAAAGATGCCCGCCCCACAGGGTGAATGCGCCCGCATCATTCCTTCGAATGAGACGAACCGTGATCGGCATGTCGGCATCGGAGTTCTGCACGATGCGCTGCGCTACCTGGTCGATGTAAGCGCTGATGGCAGCGTCTTTCACGATGTCAACTTTCTGCTCGATTGCTGTGGCGTATTTGCCGCCGATTTCCTTTTCTTTCTCAGTCGAGTACCAGTTTCCCACCGAAAGGCCGTTGAAAAGCTTCCGGTACCCGATTGCGTCGATGTCGCACGCGGGCTCTTTGCACTTGTGGCTGGATGAGCCGAAGGCGGAACTCACGTGAAGGGCTGACGTGAGCGCGAAGATAAGGTAGAGGACTGTTGTCGTGGTGGCTCTCACGGGTTTCCTTCATTCTTGGGTGCCCGCCGGGACGCCGCACTGCTACGCGCGGCTACAAGTCTACTGCTGATTCTCGTAAATCTCCTTCGCCCGCTCAATCGTATCCGCATCTTCCGCCGACTTATCCGGCCGCAGCCGCATGATCCTTGGAAAGCGCAGCGCATACCCGCTCTCATGCCGCTCCGAGCGCATCATGTTGTTGAACGCCACTTCCAGCACGACCTTCGGCTCGACGACCCGCAGAAACCCTTGATCTTCAATCGTGTGTTCCAGGAACCATTTCGTCATCTCGGCAATCTCGGCATCGGTGAGCCCGGAGTAGGCTTTCCCGATATTCACCAGTCGGTCGCCATCCCAAACGGCGAACGTGTAGTCGCTCAACACGCCAATCCGCTTCCCGTGTCCATACTCGACGGCCGTCACGACCACGTCGAGCGTGGCCAGTTCGCGCTTCATCTTCAGCCACGACTTCCCGCGCTTCCCCGGCGAATAAGCCGACTCGAGATCCTTAATCATCAGCCCTTCATTCCCACGTGCCCGGGCCGCCACAAAAAGCTGTTCAAGTTCTTCAGGTGAAGTAGCGCGAAAGACGGGCGCGCGAATGATGCCGGCGTCAGTCCGTGATTCCTCTTCCATCTCAAAGGCAAGGTTCCCCTGTGCTGCTCTGTGCCCTCTGTGGTGAGTGTTTTTCCGCGGCGCAGCAAGCAGCGAATCCAACGCTCGTGCCCGCTCCCGCAAAGGCCGCTCAAGCATCAACTGCCCGTCAGCGTACAGCACGTCGAACACGAGATACGCCACCGGATTCTCACGCAGCATGTTCTCGCTGACCTTCTTCCGTCCTAGTCGCTGCTGTAGCACGCTAAACGGCCGCGCCCGCCCAAGATTGTCGGCCCTAGCCTCGCCTTCGTCTGACGCGGGTTCATCCACGACGGCCTGCGCCGCCTCCAGCCGCGGCGGATATTCCCACGCCACAATCTCCCCATCGAGAATCGCATCCTGAGGCAGTCCAGCTAGCGACGGCGGCAGCTCCGGAAACGATTCCGTGATCTCATCCCGCGTCCGCGAAAAAATCCGGACCTCCCCGTCCGAAACATGGGCCTGCGCCCGAATTCCGTCGTACTTGTCCTCCACCGCCGCTTCGGAGAAGTAACTCAGCCCTTCTTCCGTCGATTCCACCGGACTCGCCAGCATGAACCCCAAAGGACGAAACAGCCGCATCCGCGCCTCACTCAGCCGGCCCCCGGCCGCGAGTCGCACAGTCTCCCCGATATCGCCCAACAGCATGTTCGCGCGCTGCACCTCGGCAGGTGTGCTTCGGTAAGCCTTCGCAATCGCTTCCTCCACCAGACTCTCTTTCAGCCCGATCCGCAGATCCCCCGTCATGATCTTCACGATGTACTTGGCCTCAAGCGGAGTCGCTCGCGAAAGCAGTTGGCGAACGATCTCTGTCTTTGCCGACGCGCCTCGGGCCGCCGCGATCTGCCGAAACAGAGCTCCGACCTCGAGCACGCCCAAGCCCTGACCGGGGCGCTGCGGCAGCAAATCTCCCGCGACCGCTCCCATATCGCCCAGCCGCCGGTACGACACGGTGAGTTCGCCCTCTTGCCTTCCCGCAAGCTCGGCGACGATTGCCCAAAGCGATCGCCCGCCGACTTGCAGCCTCGTTTCCTCCCAGGCAGGAAAGGGACGTCCCGAAAGGAATACCGACGAAACCGCGGCCTCATCCGTTGTACGCGCGCGAAGATGCTCGGCAACCAGGGCGGTCTTCTGCAGCTTCTTGGTGGTCGCTGCGATAGCCTCACAAGTTGTAGCAAGTCGCTGCATGGATCTTTCTTGACGAACTCTTCTCGTCAAACACGGGAACGATTTGCTCCGCGCTCTCTGGCGGATTCCTCAGCGATCTCTGCGATTTAACTTTGTTTTCTTACCGCAGAGATCGCCGAGAACCACCGCTGAGAGCGCCGAGAGGATTGAAAACGCACCACTTACGCCCTCAACTCCCAATCCTAAATCAGGCTACCCTGTGATAGGCTATGAGTTGCGTCTGTGTGTGTTCGGGAGCATCTAACAATCGTGCGTTTCTTGCGGAATTATCTGCGATTTCTGGCTGCGATCCAGCTACTCCCCGCCCTTGAGAGCGGAGAAGAAACCCTGGTCGGCGGCCAAGCCGTGCTCGAGGGCGTCATGATGCGCTCTCCGCATGCCTGGGCAATCGCCTGCCGCAAGCCATCGGGGGAAGTCGTCACCCTGAGCGAACCGCTCGAACGCCCCTCCGAAAAGCATAAATGGATGGCCTGGCCGGTCGTCCGCGGCGTAATGACGCTGGGCTACGCCATGACGCTAGGTTACCGCGCCCTCCGCTTCTCCGCGAGCGTAGCGATGGAAGACGTAATGAGCACAGACCATGTGGTAACAGACCGTGTGGCGACGGGCGCCTCGCCCGTCCCGCCGAAGCGAAGCGAGGCGGAAGTTTCCGGGACGCCGGCCGCTTCAACGCAAGGCCGCGAGAAAGCCGCCGCCATCAGCGGCTGGCTAGCCGCCGTCAACGTGATCATCTCCATCGCCTTCTTCATCTTCATGTACAAGTACATCCCCCTGCTGGCAGCAACAGAGCTCAAGAAGATCGACCCCGCCCTGGGCGGACGCATCGCCTTCAACCTGGTGGACGGCGTCATTCGCCTCGGCCTGTTCCTGCTCTTCATCTGGGGCGTCTCGCTCTGGAAAGATATCCGCCGCGTCTACGAGTATCACGGCGCCGAGCACAAAACAGTTTTTGCCTTTGAGAACGGAGACCCGCTCACCACCGGCGCTGTTCAGAAATATCCGACATTCCATCCCCGCTGCGGAACCAGCTTCCTGATGACGGTCATGCTGATCTCGATCGGCTTCTACATGCTGGTCCCGTTCACCACGTTCTGGGCGCGTTTCGCCTCGCGTATCGCGCTGCTGCCGATCATCGCCGGCGTCTCGTACGAGATCATCCGCTTCGCCGCCAAGCACCGCGGATCCCTCTTCGCCATGATGACCGCGCCCGGCCTCTGGCTCCAGCGCATCACCACCAAGCCTCCGTCCGACGAGCAGGCCCAGTGCGCAATCACGGCACTAGACCAGGCCATGTCGCTGGAAAAAGAGCGCGGCGGCGAATTAGTGATTGCCTAGCGGTCCCGCCGCGAATACTTTCTCTCAGTCTCTTCCACCACTAAAATCGTAGAGACGTAACTTGTTACGTCTCTGCCGCCCGCGCGATAGTCGTTCCGCGGCGCAAACCGAGACTTAGCAAGCCAAGTCTCTCCGAAGGTCGGTCGCCATGTTTGAAAGATTGGACCAAATCGAAGCCCGTTACGAAGAGCTGACCAACGCTCTCGCCTCGCCGGATATCGTCAACGATTCGGCGCGATACCAGAAGACTGCCAAGGCCCACGCCGAGATCGCCCCCATCGTGGAGAAATATCGGGAGTACCGGGACCTGACCAAGGGGATTGCCGAGAGCAAGGCGGTCTTGGCCGATGAAAAAGATCTCGATATGCGCGCCTATGCTCAGGAAGAGCTCGATAGGCTGCAAGCCCGTGTTACTGGTGCGGAAGAGGAGTTAAAGGTCCTCCTCCTCCCCAAAGATCCCAACGACGAAAAGAACGTAATCCTCGAAATCCGCGCCGGTACCGGAGGCGACGAAGCCACGCTCTTCGCCGCCGAAATCTTCCGCATGTATACCCGCTATGCCGAGACGCAGCGCTGGAAGGTTGAGGTCTTATCGTCGTCAGAGTCATCGGCTGGCGGCCTGAAGGAAGTCATCGCCATTATCGAAGGCAACCGCGTCTATTCGCAGCTGAAATATGAAAGCGGTGTGCATCGCGTGCAGCGTGTGCCTGCCACCGAGCAGCAGGGACGCGTCCATACATCCGCCGTCACCGTCGCCGTGTTGCCTGAAGCCGAAGACGTCGACATCAAAATTGAAGCTAAAGACCTACGCATTGACACGTTCTGCTCCTCCGGCCCCGGCGGCCAGTCTGTGAATACGACGTACTCTGCGGTGCGCATCACGCACATTCCCACCAATACGGTGGTCAGCTGCCAGGACGAAAAGTCGCAGATCAAGAATCGCGAAAAAGGTATGCGCGTGCTGCGCTCGCGCCTCTACGAAATCGAAATGGAAAAGCAGCAGCAGGCCCTTGCTAAAGAGCGCAAGGCCATGGTGGGCTCGGGAGACCGCAGCGAAAAAATCCGCACCTACAACTTCCCCCAGAACCGTCTCACCGACCACCGCATCGGCTTCACGATTCACCAACTCGAAGCGGTGATGGATGGCAAGATCCAACCGTTAATCGAAGCCCTGATCACGCACTATCAGGCCGAGAAACTGAAGCAGGAAGCCGCCAGCGTTGTTTAGGGGAGAACGTGGGCGCACCGGCCCGCGAAGCAGGAGAGAATGCCGGAACTCGACGCGACGCTAAGCGCAGTCCTTGCTGATCGCTACTTCGCGAACCTCGCGCGTGTACGCGAACTCGCCGCACCGCTCACCGAAAAGCAGTTCTGGAGCAAGCCCTTTTCCTACGGCAACAGTTTCGGTCATCTGGTCCTGCACCTGACCGGCAACCTGAACTACTACATCGGAGCCCAGATCGCGAACACCGGCTACGTGCGAGACCGGGCTCGCGAATTCACCGAGCCAAATCCTCCATCGAAGGAGGAAGCTTTGAAGGGACTGGACCACGCAGTGGCGATGGTGATTCAGACGATTCGTGCCCAATCGCCGGAAGACTGGTCGAAGCCATACTCGGGCGTCGGCACCAACTGCAGCAATCGGCTCGACATGACCGTGCAATGCGCCGCCCACATGCAACACCACATCGGCCAGATGATTTATCTCGGCTACGAATCGCAGAGACGGCCAGGTCAGTAAGCAACCAGCGCGGTGGTTTTCTCACCTAACAGCCCTATGCCGAACCCAAGAACGGGTTCTCTTCTCGCACTTGCGGGATTTGGCTTGGCCACCGTCGGAGCCGCCTGGTATGGCGCCCGCTACAGCCGCGGCAATCGCGACGGCTGGTACCGAGATCTCCAAAAACCCAGTTTCACTCCACCCGACAAAGTCTTTCCGGTTGCTTGGACAACGTTGTATGCGCTGATTGCGTATTCAGGATGGCGCGTCTGGAGCGCCGCCCCTTCGCGCCAACGCGATGCCGCCCTGCGCCTCTGGATCTCACAACTAGCTGCCAACGCCCAATGGTCGAAACTGTTCTTCGGACAGCGTCGTCCAACATTAGCGTTGGCTGACGTTTTCGCGCTGGAAGGTAGCATCATCGCCTACATCGCCGCCGCCCACAAAGTCGACCGCGCCGCCGCGTACGCGTTCCTTCCGTATGCCGCCTGGGTCGCCTTCGCGACCGTCCTTAACGCGGAAATCCTTCGCTTGAATCCACAAGTGAGCTAGAGCATTGCCCGATACGAGCAAAGGCACTCCTCCGTTTGTGAAACGGCTGATCGCGCGATGTCAGGTTCCCAACTGAGAACTGCCCATCCCTACTGTGGTGAAATAGCTGTGTGCATCTGAAAGACTCCCTCTCCAAGGCTATCGCCCGCCTCACCGCCGAGAACGTTCCGTCCCCCCGCTTGAACGCCGAGTTGCTGCTAATGTTCACCCTGAGCTGCGACCGCGCGTATCTGTTCGCGCATCCAGAGCGCAAACTTTCAACGGAAGAAGAATCCAGTTATGAATCCGCGCTCGCCGACCGCATCCGCGGCGTTCCCGCGCAGTACATCACGGGCCACCAGGAATTCTGGGGCATGGACCTCATCGTCACCCCCGCGGTGCTGATCCCGCGCCCCGAGACAGAACATCTAGTGGAAAGTGTCCTCGAAATTCAGACCTCAGGCGTCAGGCCTCAGACCTCAGACCAAACATACCCTGAGGTCCGAGGTCCGAAGTCCAAGGTCCGGGTCGTCGACGTAGGCACCGGCTCGGGCTGCATCGCGTTGGCACTCGCGAAAGAGTTGCCCCACGCGGAGATTCACGCCACTGACATTTCTGCCGACGCTCTGGAAATCGCCCGTGCCAACGCCGTCCGCCATCAACTCGACCGCCGCATTCACTTTCGTCAAGCGGATCTATTCGAAGGACTGAAGCGGGACTTTGATTTTGTGGTCTCGAATCCACCCTATGTCGGCGAATCAGAAGAGGATCAGGTGCAGTTAGAGGTTCGCAAGTTCGAGCCGCGCAAAGCGGTTTTCGCTGGGCCGAGAGGAACCGAAGTGATCGCCCGCCTAATCCCGCAAGCCAGGAAAATCCTGCATCCCAACGGATGGCTCATCATGGAAATCAGCGGCACAATCGCGAAAGAAGTCCGAAAATTATTGGACGGCTGGGAAGAGGTGCAAATCAAACCCGATCTGCAATCAATCCCCCGAGTAGCGATTGCGAAAAAGCCAGCGAAAAAGCCGAAGATCGACAACCGAAGACCTTAGATCTAGGCCTATGGCACCCAATTCATGACTGGTCACTGGTTACTGAGCACTGACCCCTGGCCCCGATCTACCGCCGGACCGCAGCCGGTTGAATTTCGTCGACATCGACAATATCGGTCGGATATTTCCCGGTATAGCAGGCCGAGCAATACGAGATCTTCTCTCCCTCGCCGCAAGCCTTCTTCAGGCCCTCGAGCGAAAGATAAGACAGCGAATCCGCGCCAATATACTCACGAATCTCGTCCACCGACTTATTGGCCGCGATCAGCTGCTTCCGCGACGGAGTATCGACACCGTAGTAACAAGGCGAAATCGTCGGCGGACACGAAATGCGCATGTGCACTTCCTTCGCCCCGGCATTGCGGATCATGCGTACAATCTTGCGGCTTGTAGTTCCGCGCACAATCGAGTCGTCGATCAGAACCACCCGCTTGCCTTCCAGCAGCGACCGCACCGGATTCAGCTTCAACCTTACGCCAAAGTCGCGCACCTTCTGGCTCGGCTCGATAAACGTTCGTCCCACGTAGTGATTGCGAATCAGTGCGAAGCGGAACGGGATCCCACTCTCCGCCGCATATCCCACCGCAGCGGTTACGCCCGAGTCCGGCACCGGCACGACGAGATCAGCGTCCACGCCGGCTTCCCGCGCCAACTGCCGCCCCAATTCCTCGCGGCTGGTCTGCACCGGCCGCCCGAAAACCAGACTATCCGGCCGCGAAAAATACACGTGCTCAAAAATGCAGCTCGATTGCGGCGCGGCGGTCGAATAGAACCGCGAACTGACTCCCTCCGCACTGACGATGATCAACTCACCCGGCTTCACATCGCGCACGTACTCCGCGCCGATCAAGTCAAACGCACAGGTCTCGGAGGCGAACACAATCGTGTCCCGCTTCTGCCCCTCTACGGCCGGAATGCGTCCCATGGCCAGCGGCCGAAAGCCGCGCGGATCGCGCACCGCAAAGATCCGGTCATTGCTCATCATCACCAGCGAAAACGCGCCTTCGACCCGACGCAACGCGTCCGCCATTGCCTCGGGCAGCGTGTGCTCCTTCGACAGCGCGATCAGGTGAACGATGACCTCGGTATCGCTGTTGGTCTGAAAGATCGACCCCTGGCTCTCCAGCCGCGCGCGGACCGTCGTGGCATTCACCAGGTTGCCATTGTGCGCCACCGCAATCGCGCCCTTATTCGATTGCACCAGGATCGGCTGTGCATTGAGCAGCGCCGAGTCGCCCGCGGTGGAATAGCGGGTATGCCCAATTGCCAGCGTCCCGCCCAGCTTCGATAGAACTTCCTCGGTGAAGATTTCTGCCACCGAACCCATCGCCTTGTGCGCGCGTGCAGTCAACCCGTCGGACGTGACGATTCCCGCCGATTCCTGACCGCGATGTTGCAGCGCGTGCAGGCCAAGGTATGCAAGCTTCTCCGCCTCAGAATGGGCGAAAATCGCCACCACACCGCATTCATCACGAAATTTGTCAGGAATCTGCATTTAGCCCTTTTTAGCCCTCAGCCTTTTAGCCCTTAGCTCAAAACGTCCGATCGTCCTCTGTGGTGAGAGCTTTTAAACGCTAATCCGCCGCCACCAACTCCGGATCCGTCTGCAAAGCCGCTTCCAGCGCACCGTCGTAAGCCGCGCTCAACTCCCCAACTGTAGCCGAGACGACGGCCTTTCCGTCCAACGAAATTTCCAACTTCTCTGGAATGGTTTCCCCGATCACGTCCCCCGCAATCCCGTGCTTCCCCGCTACTTCTTTGATTCGCGCCACGCTCCCCGGGTCGCAAGAGACAAGCACCCGACTGGCATCCTCGCCGAACAGCGCATACTCGGCAAACAGCCCGCCAGACGCCAGATTCACGCGCGCTCCCACTCCCGCCGGAAACGCCTTTTCTGTCAGCGCGACTGCGATTCCGCCATCGGAGCAGTCGTGCGCCGAATCCACCATTCCTGCCCGTACCAGCTCGATCACCGCCCGTTGCAGCGCAGCTTCCTTCTCCAGATCAAGCTCCGGCGGATATCCCCACAGCGCTCCCAGAATTTCCTTCGCGTACTCCGAAGATCCAAACTCGGTCTTCGCATCGGTGATATCCCCCGCTGCGCCGCCGCGCAATAGCACAATCGTGCGTCCGGGTGCGGCGAAGTGCATCTTCACCGTCTTGTGCACGTCCTCAAGAATTCCTACCACGCCCAGCACCGGCGTCGGATAGATTGCCTCGCCCAAAGTCTCGTTATAGAAGCTGACGTTGCCGCCAGTAATCGGGATTTCCAACTCTTCGCAAGCCTTGGTGATGCCGTCGATCGTCTGCGAGAACTGCCACATGATGTGCGGCTTCTCGGGATTGCCGAAGTTCAGACAATTTGTCGCTCCCACCGGAGTTGCCCCCGACAAGGCCACTTTGCGCGCTGCCTCCGCGACCGCGTGCTCTGCTCCCAGCTTCGGATCCAGATAACACCACCGCCCGTTTCCATCGAGCGCCATTGCCAGCCCACGCTCCGTGCCCTTGATGCGAATCACCCCGGCATCCCCCGCCCCCGGCGCCTCGACGGTATTCGTCTGCACCATGTGGTCATACTGCTGCCACACCCAGCGTTTCCCGCAGATATTCGGCGAAGCGAGAAGCTGCTTCAGGTGCGAAGTGTGGAAGGGCACGGCTTCAGCCGTGCCGTTACCGTTTGAATGAGAGCTGGGCTTCAGCCCCTGCCACACTGCTTCCGGTATCTCCCGCGAAACCTGCGGCTCCCACCGCGCCAAAGGCCGCTTGTAAAGCGGCGCCTCATCAGTCAGCGCCGGATTCGGAATCTCCGCCACCACTTTCCCGTGTTCGAGGACGCGCAACTTGTTGTCGGTTGTGACCTTGCCGACTTCAACCGCATCGAGCCCCCACTTCTCGAATACGCGGAACACTTCCTCCTCGCGCCCCTTCTGCGCGACCAGCAACATGCGCTCCTGCGACTCGCTGAGCATGATCTCGTACGGAGTCATGCCGGTCTCGCGCTGCGGTACACGATCGAGCTCGATCTCAATTCCTACGCCCCCGCGCCCGCCCATCTCGCAAGTCGAGCACGTCAGCCCGGCGGCGCCCATGTCCTGAATGCCGACAATCGCCCCGGTCTGCATCGCCTCAAGACAAGCCTCAAGCAGCAACTTCTCCAGAAACGGATCCCCCACCTGCACATTCGGCCGCTTCGCCTCCGAAGCCTCGCTGAATTCCTCGCTGGCCATGGTCGCGCCATGAATCCCATCGCGCCCCGTCTTGGCGCCCACATAGATCACCGGATTGCCTTGGCCCGCAGCCCGTGCATAGAAGATCTCATTCTTCTTCACGAGTCCGAGAGCGAACGCATTTACCAGCGGATTGCCCGAGTAGCAAGGCTCAAACTTCGTCTCGCCGCCGAGGTTGGGCACCCCAAAGCAGTTCCCGTAAGAAGCCACTCCGCTAACCACGCCTTCCATGATCGAATGATTCCGATGAATGTCGGCTTGCGTAGCGACAGCCGCCTCGGCTGTCCTGCCAGGGCGAAGCCCGGCAGCCCCAGTCACAGGCCCAAACCGCAAAGAATCCATCACGGCCACCGGCCGCGCCCCCATCGTGAAGATATCCCGCAAAATCCCGCCCACTCCGGTCGTCGCTCCCTGAAACGGCTCGATGAACGACGGATGATTATGCGACTCAATCTTGAACGCGCACGCCCATCCATCCCCTATGTCGATGATCCCGGCATTCTCTCCCGGCCCCTGCAGCACGCGCTTGCTGCGGGTCGGCAGCCGCTTCAAATGCACGCGCGACGATTTATACGAGCAGTGCTCGCTCCACATCACGCTGAAGATGCCGAGTTCGGTGATCGTGGGCTCGCGCCCGCCGAGAAGCTGCCTGATTTTTTCGTATTCGTCAGGCGTAAGTCCGTGCTGCCGGATGGTCTCCGGAGAGAAAGCAGAGGTCAAAGAAGTAGGCATGGAGGAGCTTCTATTGTCGCATTTGGCGGGGCGAATGGGTAGGACCAACAGAATCATTTGCCGGGGGAAATTCCTCGCCCGGGCTTGGTATCGGTGACTTCCCGCAGAGCGAGCAAGGCAAACGCAGCGGCCGTTTTCTGGTCAGCGCCCCACGGCGCACCGACAGATTTCCGCAGACCATCGATTTGTTGGCGCATCTCTTCCTCCTGGAGGCTCCAACTGGTGGAGGCATTCCGCCAGACTTCCCGCTCGCGCACAGAAATCACAGCTAGGCCGCAAACCTGACAGGCGGATGTGACCGCCCGCTGGAACAAGACACCCTCCGCAGTGTGGATCATAGGATGGGATCGCAGCACCGCCGATAGGTCTGTGGGCACCGGCTTCGAACTGCACGGAATTCCCCCGGCTTTGACTGCAACTGCCAAAGACCCAAGATGATCGAGGACCTCTTTCACCGCGGTCAGGGCCGACTCTTCAGATGCGGCCTCGGCTCGACTGACCAACTCCACGGCCTCGGACTGAGGCAATTCCGCAGCTTTGTGGTAGACGAAGCGGGGCACGGAATCCCCGCGCGGTAACAGTTCGATGCGACGACGCAGCAACACCTGAAACCTGCCTGGAACTCCACCAATCGCAACCAAAGCTGCCCAACCGGTGTGCAGCCTGAATCCGAGCGCGGCGGGTGCGGCCATGCATCGAAGAGTAAGAGCACGGCAGGAGTGGGCGCAAGGGGACAGCCGTCTAAGGAGACGCTTCGCGCTTCCTTTCCGGTAAGATCTCAGAGCAGCATGAAATCGATCATCATCGGCACCGCCGGTCACATCGACCACGGCAAAACCGCGCTGGTCAAGGCCCTCACCGGCATCGACGCCGATCGTCTCGCCGAAGAAAAACGTCGTGGCATCACCATCGATCTCGGTTTCGCCCACATGGCCTTGCCTACGCCCGATGGTGGAATTTTGCAGATCGGTTTTGTCGATGTCCCAGGACATGAGCGCTTCGTTCGCAACATGCTCGCCGGAGTCGGCGGCATCGATCTGGTGCTGCTCGTCATCGCGGCCGATGAAAGCATCAAGCCCCAAACCCAGGAGCACTTCGACATCCTGCAATTGCTCGGCGTGCAGCGCGGCATCACCGTCCTGACCAAATCCGACACGGTCGATGCCGAAACCCTCGATGTCGTCCGCCTCGAAGTCGAAGAATTTCTGCGCGGAACGTTTCTTGAACGTGCCCCCATCGTCCCCGTCAGCTCGCTCACCGGCGCGGGCCTCGACAATCTGAAGCGCGCCATCGTCGCCTCCGCCACCCAGGGTGAACCGCGTGACTCTCACGCCCTGCCACGTTTGCCCATCGACCGGGTATTCACCATGAAAGGATTCGGTACGGTGGTCACGGGAACTCTGATCTCCGGCACCATACATCGCGAAGACGAATTGGAGGTCTTTCCTTCAGGCCGCAAGATTCGTGTGCGCGGCGTGCAAGTCCATGGAAAGCCGGCAGACGCCGCTATCGCCGGCCAGCGTACTGCGCTGAACCTGGCCGGTGCGAGTACCGAAGAACTCGCGCGCGGGATGATGCTGGCTCCCCCCGACGCTTTTGCCGCCGCGCACTGTGCCGATGTTCGCCTGACTCTTCTCGCCTTGGTGCCGCGGCCGTTGCGAAACCGCAGCCGCGTCCACTTCCACTCCAACACCATGGAGTCCGTGGCCGAAATCGCCCTGCACAATGCGAAGGAGCTCGCACCCGGCACCCAAGCATTTGCCCGCCTTAAGCTTCCTGCCGCTGCGCTCCTTCTGCCCGGCGACCGGTTCATCATCCGCCAGTTTTCCCCCGTAATCACCATCGGCGGAGGCACGGTTCTCGATGCGGCTCCGATTCCGCGCCAACCGGACCTTGCCGATTTTCTGCAAGTTCTCT
The DNA here is from genome assembly GCA_963836945.1 of uncultured Acidobacteriota bacterium. GTDB lineage: Bacteria > Acidobacteriota > Terriglobia > Terriglobales > Acidobacteriaceae > Sulfotelmatobacter. The sequence continues at coordinate 473,901 of CAWILL010000002.1, read as the reverse complement.
CAGGTGGAAATCGTGAGTCCATTCTGCAACGGCGTATCCAACGCCGCGTTCGTGCAGGCATCTCGCTCGCCCAACTCGTGGCGGAGACAGGATGGCGCCCCGATTCGATTCAAACCGCGCTCTCTCCAGCCTTCAACAAAAAGCAGGTTCATGGCGTTGGCGACACGCTGATCGACGGTGTTGCTCTCGCAGCGCTGCGGGCAGTCATACTCGAAGTTGTCGCCTCGTTCCATAAAAAGAACTCTCTCTCGCCCGGTATCGCGAAAGAAGAATTGCGCGAACAGGGAAAAGCATCGCAGGAGGTATTCGCGGTGGCACTCGACCAACTCGCACGCGAGCAACAAATTGAGATCACAGGGGACATCGTCCGTCTCCCCGGTCACGGCGTGACGATGAAAGACGAGGAAGCGGAATCGAAGAAGAAAATCGAAGATGCCTTCGCCAACGCCGGACTCAAGGTCCCCGCGCTTCACGAAGTCCTGTCCGGCCTCAAAATCGACAAAGTACGCGCCCAAAAGATCGTTACGCTTCTTCTGCGGGAAAAATCCTTGTTCAAAATATCCGACGACCTCGTCTTTCACCGCACCGCACTCGACCAGCTCCGCCGCCAGATCGGCGCGCATAAGACGAAGTCCTCCACCATCGACGTCGCCACTTTCAAAGACATGACTGGGGTGAGCCGCAAGTACGCCATTCCCCTGCTCGAATACCTTGACCGCGAGCGAGTGACCAAACGCGTCGGCGACTCGCGACACATCCTCTGAAGAGCCCCGCCGCACCGTGCACTACTGGTTTTCGTCCCTGATGACCTCCCGTAACCTACTGCCTCATCCGCGCATTCGATATCCTGACCTTTCTGATACTAGGAGGTCTTCATGTCTTTCAAATTATGCTTCCGGGCCTGCACCACGGCGCTGCTGAGCCTGGCGCTTTCCACCACGATTGCCGTCGCGCAGGGCAACGGCCCCGATAAACATGATCGCGATGACGATAACGATCGCCGCTACGACCGTGACGACCGCGATCACGGCCATGGCAACGGCAACGGTCACAACAAGGGCCACGGCCACGAGCGCTACGTCGACCGTGATGGCGACATCCGCGGCTGGTACCGCACTCACTACAATCACCTTCCTCCCGGACTGGCGAAACGCGATCGTCTGCCTTCCGGTCTGGAGCGTCAACTGATCGTCCGGGGCACGCTTCCCCCCGGCTTGCGCGGCAGAATGCAGCCTTGTCCGCGCGAGCTTGAAGTCATACTTCCCCCGCCGCCCCCGAACTACGTCCACGTAGTCATCGGCGGCAACCTGGTCCTCTACAATCGGGCCAATTTCCAGATAGCCGACGTCTTCCACCTCGAAATCAATTAGTCATACCGGGTGTCCCATCCTTGTCTCGCGTTGCGAGACAGGGAGGGGACTTTGACTTCCTCTGTGTTCCTCCGTGCCCTCTGCGGTGAGTGCGTTCCTTGCGTTAAACTCCCCTAAGTGTCCTCACTAACCGACCAGATGGGCTTCAGCTTCCGCCCGCCCGAGCGCCGCGTGTGGAAAGTCCGCGACCTGGTCGCCTCCGTCCGCACCCACATCGAACGCGAATTTTCCGACGCCTGGGTCGAAGGCGAAATCTCTAACTTTCGCGCTCCCGAGTCTGGGCATCTTTACTTCACCCTCAAAGACGGTGACTCCCAGATTCGCGTCGTGATGTTCCGCTCCTCCGCGCGCCTGCTACGTTTTCGTCCCGCCGACGGCCTGCAAGTCGTCGTTCGCGGCCGCGTCACGATCTACGAGGATCGCGGCGAGTTGCAAATCTCCGCCGAATACATCGAACCCAAAGGCGCCGGATCGCTGCAACTCGCATTCGAGCAACTCAAAGCCAAGCTCGAAGCCGAAGGCCTGTTCGCCGCCGAACGCAAGAAGCCGATTCCCACGCTCCCGTCTCGCATCGGCATCGTAACCTCTCCGCAAGGCGCCGCTCTGCGCGACGTTCTCAACATCCTGCAGCGCCGCCATCGCTCGGTAAACGTGCTGATCTTTCCCGCCCAGGTCCAGGGCGACGCGGCTTGCTTCGAAGTAGCCGCCGGCGTCCGCTTCTTCAATCAGCACGAAAACGTTGAGGTGATCATCGTCGCCCGCGGCGGAGGTTCCGCAGAAGATCTCGCCCCTTTCAACAACGAAGGCCTTGCCCGCTCTGTATTCGCTTCATCCATTCCGGTGATTTCCGCCGTCGGTCACGAAACCGATTTCACCATCATCGACTTCGTCGCCGACTTGCGCGCCCCCACGCCCTCGGCCGCTGCAGAACTCGTCATCCGCTCGCGCCAGGACATCGAAGACCAGGCCGCCGCCTTCTACGATCGCCTCACTCGGGCCATGCGCTACCGCCTCTTGAGGGGACGCCAGGCGCTAACGGAACTCTCGCAACACGGTGCCTTCGCTCGGATGATGGAAGTCATCCGCCAGCGCCAGCAGAAACTTGACGACCTCACCCATCGCGTGGAACTGGCGCAACGCAATCTGCTCGAGAAATTTCGGCGCCGCTGGGAAATCGTTTCCGCCGCCGTGCGCCACTATGATGTCCGCCTGGTCCTAAGCGGCATGCGCAAGGAACTCGACAGCCGCACTACGGCGCTGGGATCCGTCATGCGCAGCGTTCTGTTGCAGTACCGCGTCCGCAGCGAACGCCTCGAAACCGCACTGCAATCACTCTCGCCGCTCGCCATTCTCGATCGCGGTTACGCTCTGGTTTTCGACGCCAACGGCAAACTGCTGAAGGATGCCGACGCAGTAAAAATAGGAGACGAAATCTCCGCCCGCCTCGCTCACGGCCAAATCGAGGCCGCAGTCACGAAAAAGCAGACATAACGTGGACTCGAAATGGATTTGAAAGGGGCTTTTGCCCCTGAGGGCACGTCCGGTTTGTGTAGGTGCGGACGCCTTCGTCCGCCCCGCGAGCGCAGCGAGCGTGCCGCGTTGCGGGCGCACACCCTGCTTTCATCGTCACACTCTGCCGAAACGTTTTTGCGCGTCGCGCATCCAAAATCCACTCTGCCGCTCCTGTCCGCAATTTCCCCTGCATTACAATGGAACTCCAGACTGAGGATCTAAGCTCCGATTGCTGCCGCTCATCACATCCTGGTCGCAAGCCGCATGGATCGCGCTCGACATCCTGCTCGTCGCCCTTGTGATCTACCAGGTCCTGGTCATGATTCGCGGCACGCGCGCGGTTCCCATGCTCGTCGGGCTCACGGTCGTCGCCATCACTTTCTATTTCGCCCGCATTGGTGAGTTGACCACGCTGAACTGGGTGGTCAGCCATGTCCTGCCTTACGTTGTCTTTGCGTTAATCGTGGTTTTCCAGTCGGAGATTCGCCACGTTCTCGCTGACCTCGGACGCCGCATGACGTTCCTAAGCGCCTCCTCCGCCGACGGTGATTCCTACGACGACATCGTGCTGGCCGCCAACCTTTTCTCCCAACACCAAACCGGCGCCCTGATCGTCATCGAACGCGAAATCGGGCTGCGCACCCACGTCGAGAGCGGCGTCCCTCTCGACGCCCGGCTTTCCTACGATCTCCTCGCTACTATCTTTCGTCCCAGCGCACCTCTCCACGATGGCGCCGTGATCATCCAGAAAGATCGCGTCGCCGCAGCCGCGTGCTTTCTTCCCCTCTCCATGAATCCGCTGCTCTCCACACAGCTCGGCACCCGGCACCGCGCCGGCATCGGCATCACCGAAGAAACCGACGCCATCGCCGTCATCTGTTCGGAAGAAACCGGAGCCATCAGCTTCGCTGTCGGCGGCAAGATCGAGCGCGATCTCACCGTCGATCAACTGCGAGAGCGCTTGAGTAGCGAACTCCGCCGCCACATTACGCCGGCCACGTTGCCCACCACCATCGCTGCCAACAGCGATTACGCTGCCTTCGACTCGCCACTGTCCGAGCCAGCGCCGCGCAAGTCGGACGCCGGTTCAACGGAGCCTAGCTCGTGATCGCCCTATTCAAACGCTATGTTGTCCACAACTTCAGCCTGAAGTTTTTGTCGCTGCTGCTTGCTACCGGCCTTTGGTTCACGATCGCGCGTGACGAGCAGCCGGCGGAAGTCGCCATCCGCGCGCCGATCGTTTTCCAGCACGTCCCCGAGAAGCTCGAAATCAGCACGGAATCGATTCCCGAGGCGCAAATCCGCGTCCGCGGTCCAGAGCGCACTATTCGCCAGTTGAAGGTCAACGAGGTCCAGGCGGAAATCGATCTCACCGGCGTGAAATCCGGCGAGCGCACCTTCGACCTCACGTCGCAACAGGTCCGCCATCCGCGCGATGTCGAAATCAAGCAGATCGTTCCCAGCCAACTGCGCCTCGCCTTCGACACGCGATTGACGCGCGAGGTTCCTGTGAATCCCCGAGTGACTGGCATTTTCGCCAGCGGTGAGGAGATCGTCAAAAAGGACTGCGATCCGGCTCGTGTAACCATCAGCGGTCCGCGTCGTCACGTAGAAAGAATCGACGCCGCCACCACTGATCCCATCGATGCCACGGGCACTTTCGGCAGCGCTGTGTTCACCACCAACGTCTACGTCCCCGATCCTTTGGTCCAAGTCGAACAAGCCACATCCATTCGCGTCACAGTGGTTGTCCAAAAAATCGGCACCGCGACCTCGCACTGAGAAATTGAATCTGGGGACACCCGCCCTCGGCTGTCCGTCGAGCGAAGTTCGACAGCTGTTTTGGCCGCCTCCGAGCGATACTGCAATTGCGCGCTCGCCTCGCTTCCTTATAAGCTCTTGGGTTGTCTTTCGATCGTTTGAAACCTTCTCATGACCCAGCAACGGCAATTATTCGGAACGGACGGAATCCGCGGCGTAGCCGGAGAATTCCCCTTAACCGCGCAAAGCACCAATCTCATCGGACGCGCCCTCGGCCACGATCTCATTCGCACGACAGCCAAAGCTAAAGCCGTGATCGGCCAGGACACCCGTGAATCCAGCCGCTGGATCGCCGATCGCGTCTCCGAAGGCCTCGCCGCCGTCGGGGTCGACGTTCACAGCGCCGGCGTTATCACTACTCCTGGTGTCGCCTACCTGGCGCGCTCCCGCGGAATGGCCGCCGGCGTGGTTATCTCGGCCTCACATAATCCCTGGACCGACAACGGCATCAAAGTTTTTTCCGGGGACGGATTCAAGCTGAGTGACTCCCGCGAACTCGCCATCGAACAAGAAATCTTCGCGCTCCTCAAGAATCCCGCATCCGCCGACGACACCGCGCTGAAAGTCCCGCGTCCCTCGCTCCCCGGCGAGGCCGAACTCCGTCACGCCTACATCAAATCGCTCGCAGCCAGTGTCACCTCCGATCTCAGCCAACTCCGCGTCCTGGTCGATTGCGCCAACGGAGCCGCCACCGCCGAAGCTCCGGGGCTCTTCCGCTTGCTGGGCGTTCAGGCAACGTTCATCCATGTAGCTCCGGACGGAAAAAACATCAACGAGCAGTGCGGCGCGCTTCATCCAGAGACCCTGGGGAAACATGCTGGCTCCTCGGCAGGGACGTTCGACCTGGGTGTAACCTTCGACGGTGATGCCGACCGCGCCCTCTTCTGTGATGCCTGGGGGCGTGTTGTGAACGGAGACGGCGTCCTTCTCGCCGCGGCCCGCAGCTTGCACGCTGAAGGAAAGTTGAAGACCAACACCGTAGTCTCGACCACCATGTCGAACATGGGCCTCGAGATTGCGCTCAAGCAGTCCGGGATCCAGATGCTCCGCGCTAACGTCGGCGACAAGTACGTTCTGGAAGAGATGCTCAAGACCGGCGCTATCCTCGGCGGCGAACAATCCGGACACATCATCTTTCTCGATGGAGACGCCACGACCGGCGACGGTCTACTCACCGCCCTCCGCCTCATGGACATCGTCGTTCGTTCGGGCAAGCCACTGGCCGATTTGGTCAGTGACTTAAAGGTATTCCCGCAGAAGATCCAAAACGTCCGCGTGAAAGAAAAGGTTCCGTTCGCGAACGTGCCCGCAATCCAGGCGGCGATCACCTCAGCCGAAAAAGAACTGGATGGAAACGGCCGGGTAGTCGTCCGCTACTCAGGCACCGAAGCGTTAGCCCGGGTGATGGTAGAAGCCGAATCCGAATCAAAGATGCAGACTCTCTGCGCCGCCATCGCCGCCGAAATCCAAAAGGCCCTGGGAGTGTAGTCCGGTTTGTGTAGGGGCGGACGCCTTCGTCCGCGCAGCGAGCGTGCCGGCAAACCGCCGAAGCGATGCCTCAGGAAAGCACTAAGACCCAGCCCTAAAGCGGCGGCATGTGAAAGCCCGTATGGAAGTGAAAGGAGATCGACCGGTTGCGAGCCCCCGTCAGGGACGGCAGGCTCAGCCCACGAACTTATAACGCGAAATACGTCTTCTTATGCCCCAGACTATTCTCATCCCCAATCACTAACCGATCCGGCCACCCTGGTACCGTCTCAATCAGCAACCGCAACCCGCGCGCATCCTTCGGAACCTTGAACTCCAACTGCGTGGTATACGACGACGCCGGCGTCAACGGCGTCATCAACGAAGTCCCTAAGCTCGAAGCCACGTCATACTGATGTCCCGCATCGTCCAGCAGCCGTACCTCACGCGGTGACGGCGCCAGCGGCGCATCTTTCGGCCGATTGGGCGAGGTCGTGGTCTCATCAAACCGCGTGCGCAGCGTAACCATGTAGTCGTCCACCGGCCCTTGCTCTTGTCTCTTTACATCGAGGACGGAATACGCCAGATGACAATCAATCTCGCAGAAATATTTTTCCTGCCCCCGCCCGAGCAAGGTCTCGTGGCTCCCGGCCGAAAAACCGAGGAGCAGCGCAAGATACACAACCATTCCCCCGCAGATCGCAAACCCGGCGACCCGCGCCAGTCGGGGTTTGCGCGCGAACCAAAAAATCACCGCCGCCGCGATCGCCGCAAATGTTCCCAGGCTGGCCGCCAGGAATCCCATCACCGCCAGTGGTGCGGGAAAGTTCATATTGCTCGCCGAACCGGTGGCTCCGCGAAACATCCCTCCTGCTCCCAGCATCACAACCCCTTCTTTCTGGTTGAAGTCCGGATAGATCTCATCCGCGATCCAGTAGTTCTCGACCAGTAACGCCAATAGCGTCCCCAGAATCCAAACCGCCCACCGGAACCGCCGCCGGCCGCCGTCAGACGGTAAAGACTGTACAAAGAGCTCCACCAGATACGCCGCGCAATAGCAGACATTAGCGAGCAGCGCCAGCACGGTCATCTTTCCAAATGCCTCCAGCGTCAGCGCTGGCCGAAAATGCGGCCAGGTCAACCCCAGCCACAGCAGCACAACCACAAACAACACGACGTTGTACCAGATGCGCCGCGGCTCCCAGAACCGCGCCGCCTCAACGAAGCAGGATCTCGTCTTATCCGGAACCTCGTCCATGAGGACCCTCCTCGCAATGAACTTTGTATTACAAAGCTTATCGCCCCAAAAAAAAGCCACTTCGGCCTTGGGACAACACCTGATTCGTGTTTCTACCCGCTCGAAATAGAACCCAGCAGGCTGCGGCGATGGCCAAGGGCACGCAGATGAGAACTCCTACGGCAAGGAACTCCAACATGAGGAAACCATCCCCGGCCGGCCGATGGCGTTCCAGCAAAGCGAACCCGCCAAGAACCATCGCGGCGAGCACGCCAACCAAGAGCACCAAAAGTCCGACCCCAGCCGCTAGCGCGAATCGCCCCAGCACTCTCATCTCAGCGCTCTTCCCGCGTCACCCGGATCCACTCCTCCATCTGATCCAGATACTTCGCCAGCGCCGCGCGTCCCTTCGCCGTGAGCCGGTACTCCGTGCGCGGCACGCGCCCCTCAAAAAACTTCACGCACGAGATGTATTCCGCTTCTTCCAGCTTGCGCGCGTGCACGCTCAAATTTCCGTCGGTCGTCTTGAGCACGCGCTTCAGATCGTTAAAGCTCAACGAATCGTTAGTCGCCAGCGCGCTGACAATTCCCAACCGGATACGCTCATGAATCAGTCGGTCCAGTTCGGGTAGCTCCGGAGTTCGCGGTGCCGCCTGCTCACGCGAATGGTCGCGCGCACGCACTTCGTGCTTCCCGGATTTTCCACGCGATGCTAACGCCCTACCCACCATGCCTCCTCGCGATCAACAGTCCAAATACGATATGCAGCCCCCCAAATCCCGCCGCCAGAAACCAGTTTCCCCAGTTCGCCGGACCAAGCACCGTCAGCCCGCCCAGCAGCATGAAGCACAGTCCCATGACCGGAACAATGGGCACCGAAAACGCGCCACCAGTCATGATGCCGGCGCCGTACAGCAGCAGCCACATCGCCGGCAGCGCCGACTCCAGCCCCGAGCGAAATAGAAGAAAGGTCAGGAATGCCCCCGCCACCAGTGGCGGAGCCAATCCCAGTGCCGCTTTCCGCGCCGGTCCGGAAAACAGAGGCAACCCGCGCCGGTTTGCCTTCCACGTACAAGCCAGCAGCCCAATGGCGGCCGCCACAAGCGCCTCAGCGAGCCATACCCGCAACCAGCCAAAAGGTGAAGCCTGCCGACTGGCAAGGAGTGCCGCGGCAAAAGCGGTTCCACCCAGCACAACATGCCCCCACCCGGAGACAGCCGTAAACGCCGCCGACCGCTCCATCGTGTCCCGAATAAAGCGCAGATCATCGGCAACGTTCGGCGCCACGGGTGGCCGCGCCGATCGATGGAATCTCCGTATCCGGTGCAACTGAGGATCGAGCATGCCAAAAGCCTAGCGCGGTAGCAGACCAGTGTCAAGTACTTTTCGATACAAAGTAAGGCGCAGTTGACCTATAGAATTTTTGCTGGAAGCGGCCCCAAAGCGGGTGCCCCGCCCTTGTCGCGTCTTTTGCGACAGGGTGGGGTTTTTGACTTTGCTAAAAAACTCCGCCCTAAGCTCCGTCCGAGTGGAACTGTGCCTGATGGATACCGTGGAAGAGCGGCGCTTCAGCGCCGCGTAAAGTCGCTAAAATAAAAAGGGGCTTTAGCCCCGCCATCAATGACCGACCTCGCCAAGCTCCTGATCCTTCTCGGCGCCGCACTCCTCCTCGCCGGAATTCTCCTGCTGCTCGTTGGCCGCCTGCACCTCCCGCTGGGACGCCTCCCTGGCGACATCCTCTACCGCGGCAAGGACACAACCTTCTACTTCCCGTTAGCGACCTCTATCCTGCTGAGCGTTCTGCTCACACTCATCCTCTATGTGATTGGGAAATGGCGGCGCTAAGCCCGCCTACTGTGTCACTTTGATTTTGGTTTTTCTTTGGCGTTGTTTCGTTACTTCCTATCCGGCCGCTTGTTACTTTCCATTTGCAAGACGAGGCTCAGCATTTCGAGGCGTGCTTCTCGAATTTCCCCCAGGGTGACGAAGAGCGGTTCGACCGAACGGATCCCGCAAAAATGTTTCGGGAGCCATCACCGATAGCCCGGCGAAGATGAGCGTCGATTTTACAAAAAGGAGACAATCCCAATGGATACAGCGCAGATTCTCACTCTCACCAGGAAAACGAGTCAATTCGCGAGGCAATGTAAATATTCTGTCATCGCGTTCGCTCTCGTGAATGTCTGCTTCTTGCGCGCCGTGGCGCAAGACGCCCACTCGCACGAGACGACAGCGCAAAACGAACGGGCGCAACAGGACCAGCAGAGTGCCCTGATAAGAAGTGTTCGACAAGCCACCGAACGGTTTAAGGATGTGAGAGCGGCCGAGAACGAAGGCTATCGCCTTGAATTCGGTTGCGTGAGCGGTGACGACTTTGGGGCCATGGGACTGCACTATGTCAATGACACACTGGTGGGCAACGGTATCGTCGATGTCGCCCATCCCCAGATCATTCTCTACGAGGCGCAGCCGGACGGAAGTGTCAAACTAACCGGAGCCGACTATCTCGTGATCGCCAGTGGGTGGGATGAGAAGCATCCGGGCGTGCCGCCGCAGCTTATGGGACAGATCTTCCACTACTTCTCGACGCCGAATCGCTTCGGGCTGCCCGCCTTCTACACGCTGCATGTCTGGGCGTGGAAAGAGAATCCCAAGGGCGCATTCGTAAACTGGCATCCCAATGTTTCCTGCCAGTCATTCGTTGGCCAAACCACCCCTTAGCTGGTAGAAGTTGAACCGCGGCCTTCGATCCCCCTGCGGATCGATGGGGCCGCTTGCAGCAGGTCGAACGCGGAGGGCGGGGGATCGCCATTGTGCCAGCGGGCCTCACACTGATTCCCCGCGGTTCGCGACGCTCATCCAATCTACTTCTGCTAGAATTCTTGCCGTGAAAAGACGAACCTTTGTTCAGGCGCTTCCAGCGGCAACCCTGCTTCCAGCCTCACTTTGGGCCGCTGCTCGGCAAGCGAACGCCAACTCCACGGCAGCTACCGGGGCCGTCTTCGAACTCCGCGTCTACCACGCAGCAGCAGGAAAATTGGCGGAACTCCAGGCGCGCTTCCGCGACCACACCATAAAAATCTTCGACCGCCATGGAATGAAGAGCGTCGCCTATTGGACGCCTCTCGATGAGCCGGAGAAAAGCAATACCCTAATCTACATTCTTCAACATCCCAGCCGCGAAGCAGCCGCTACCAACTGGAAGGCTTTCCAGGACGATCCCGAGTGGAAGAGTGTGAAGGAGAAATCTGAGGCGAACGGCAAACTCGTGGATAAGGTTGACTCCACCTACCTCGCCCTGACCGACTTCTCGCCGCGATTGCGCTAGACCGCGAACATCCCCCGCCGCAGACTTGTCAACGACTCGCCGTCTTGCTGATCGACACTCTCAGGAAGACGGAATGAGAGCTCGGATCAACTCAGCTCTCACCTCTTCCTTCTATAGGTGTAGCCATTCACAAGTGAGGCAGTCTGCCCGTTAGGATTGGTTACCGTCACGCTTACAGTTCCGGAGGCGTGCGCCGGAGTTGTGGCCGTAACAGAGGTGGCGCTTACAACCTTTACGTTTGTCGCCGTACTTCCCCCGAAACGCACCGCGGCCCCTGACTGAAATCCACTTCCCGCGATCGTCACGTTCGTCCCACCCGAAGTTCGTCCCGAGGTCGGCGAGACCGAGCTCACCGACAGGGCAGCTGGTGGCTGCAGCCCGTAAACCAGCAGTTGATTGGAGAAGGTGGCCAGATACACTTTGCCGTTCGCGATGGTCGGCGGCGCAAACTTTGCATAGTTGCCGACATCATCTCGCGCAGCATTCTGCTTGCTGTCCCACAGTTCCGTGCCCAGGTTGGTCGCGTCGAATGCACGAAGGATCCCCGGCACGGTCTGCTGATTGGAATCGCCCGAGTAGGAAACGGACGCCCACACAATTCCGCTGCCCGATGTGCTTCCGTTGGCGGACAGCGACAAGCCTGCCGCATTGGAATTTCCCGCCGGGCTTGTCATGGTGCTCTGCGATACAGCGGCAGTTTGAAAAGATCCGTTCAAGAACTCAAACGCCTTCAGGTAGTCACCCGGTCCCCACAGATAGAGAACAGGACCGTGATTAGGACTATTCCAGTAAATCGGGCCGATCATGATCTTGCCGCTGGTCGCCTGAAATTCCTGCAGGTCGCCATTGAACGCCGCATTGAATGCGCCCATGCTGGCGGTATTGATCAGGCGGAGAATGCCGTCCTTGCCGCCGCCCACGATCGAACTCGTCCCAGGCAGCAGGATGGGCCCGCCCGAGCCGAGGTCGGCGTCAGTTTGGTTGAGGGATCCCTGAGTATCAGGCGTGAAGTAGTCGCTGACCGAAAGCCCGGTTGAGGTCGCCAGCTTGACCACACTGTCGCCGTAATCAGTTCCGCCAGTATTCGCATCAAAGGTTCCGTTGCCCGTCATGAAATAAATATTGTCCGCATCCGCAACCAGACCTTGCCCGCCCTGCCAGATGGCGGCTTCACTCCCGTTGGGCGTGGTGTTGAACACTGCCAATTGCGCCAATGTGGATGAGTTATAGCCCAGCACCCACCCGTGATAAGGACCGATATCTCCGTGCGACCCGAACGCGATATACACCGCACCGTTCAAGAGAAGCAATCCCGGACGATTTAGCTGGTACAGCGGCTGGAATGCGATCGTGCCTCCGCTCGATCCCGAGCCGCTGCCCGGCACGCTGGCCGTGATCTCCACCGGGCTTCCCGGCTTTTCTGCTCCCGATGTGATATCGAGCGCATGCAGGTTCTGGTGGTAGGTGTTGTTGCTCGTGTTCTTGGTCTTGGCCACCAGGTAAATCGTGCTGCTGACCGGATCGATCACCGGCGTGCCGGTAATGCCGATGACCGGCGTCAAGTCCTTATACGTAGACGAAATGTCCGTGCTGGGCACCGGTGTACCGAGGTTGACGCGCCAGAGCGGCGCGCCATGATCCGCATCGAATGCATAGACGCTATTATTCTCAGTCGCCACGTACACGACGTTGTGCAGCGCGGACGAGATAGTCACCTGCGCCACGTAGAGAGGCTGCGCGTAAACATAGCCGTCCACCTGACAAGCGAAGAGCTTGCCGAACTGGCTCACGTTAACGTTGGACGTGTTTAGGATCGTCTCATTCAGATTCTGCCCGGTGCGGCCCACGTCGTTGTGATGCATGGTCACTGATATCTGGGCTTGCGCCGGGGAAGATATCAGGGGCTGGAGTAGAAAAAGCAGTGCGATAGCGCAATACGCGGCTCGTTTCATGGGTGTTCCATTTTGCGGGCGATACGGCAGGAGCGATAGGTCACCGTGGGATGGGGTCGGCTGCCAGATGGACCGCCGCCGACCATGTACTGCCGACCATGTCCCTGACCGGTCGAGACCGAGTCGGCTCGAACGCCACGCTCAGCTGGATTGAAGGGTTTTGAGCGTTTAAGGTCTGGTTACAACAATTTTAGAATTTCTACTCAAGGCGGCGATACGTCTGCAGAATCCTAGAGAAATCCACAAACGGCAAAGGCACAGGCGCTCAACTTGAAAAACTTGAGAGGGACCACAAAACAGGGCCGCCCTTTCGGGCGACCCCTGTCGTTAAAATGATGCAGTCAAGCTCACTGAGTAGCCGCAGCACCACCGCTTGCGGACGCCGCTGCTACGGCTGCGTTGATGAACGGCAAACCATTCGGTGTGCCCAACCCAGTCACATTGTCCCACCCCGGACCTGTGGTGAGTGACGAGTCGGTCCCAAAGACGAAAACATCCCAGCGCGTGGAAGAGGAACTTTGGAAGAGCGCGCTGACAAAGTTTGTCGTATTTTCCAGCGAACATGGCGGAGCCGCACAGGCGGATGGCGCCGCCAGAGCCTTCGGACTTTCGTGAATGATGGTGGGAGGTTTCGGTGGCGTATTTGGAATCGAAATGGTACCCCTCACATTATTCTGGGAACTGATCTGGCGCACGTCGCTGATAGCGCTGCGAGGGAGGTTGTAGAGCAAAGGTGCTGCCTGTCCCAGCGGCCCGCCGCCGGCCGCCTGGTTGGCGAGCGCCCACATGGCTGAGAACATCGGGGCGGAGAGACTCGTGCCTCCAAATACCTCGACGAACTTCTGATGACCTGGAACGCTGTCCGGCGTCACGATGATCTCCAACCCGGTCTCTGGATCGGCAACCATGGAAATGTCCGGAGTCTGGCGAAAATCACCTGGTAAATTACTCTGGAACGCTGGTTTGGGAAAGACGGTGCTAGGCCCTCCGCCGGCTCCGCCATTGAAGCCAAAACCGAGAGGCGGAACAACGGGAGGATTCGGTTGGGGGCCTGCGATTCGTGCGAAGTTGAGGCCCCAGCCGGTCTGGAGTTTAACGGTGTGGTCGGCACCTAAGAACGTGCTGGTACCACCCACAGCGGTCGTAAACGGTGAACTGGCAGCGAATCCTGGAGACGTGGCGTTAATGCCAAAATTCGCGATATTGAATGCGAGGTTATCGCCGGCGTCACCGGTAGAGACTTGCTGCGAAATGCCCAGAGCGGCAGCGGTCTCTGCGAGGTTGTTTTCAACTATGAGAATCGACGGCGCAAAGTCGACAAACACTATCTCTGGAAGGCCAAAACTGTTGGAGATTACGTTGCCCGCGAGAGTGTCAATCGCAAAGAGATTTGCGATATCGAGGTTGGTAAAGGAATTGTCCGCGGCAAGCACCAGGAGGATATTGGCGGCTGGGGCGATGCTGTGGGCCGATTCAACATCGAGAGTGGTTTCGAATTGCCAGTTGCCTCCGATACAGCCGTTCGTGGCCGTGCATTTTGCCGTGCCATTGGGCTTGACAATTTGGAAATTCCCGCCCGGCCCAGTCTTGAGCGCGGGCAGCTTGTTGAGTCGGGAAAACGTGTTGGCGTCGCCCAAAATCGTGTTCGATCCAAACGCATCGACAATCACGATGGTCTGGCCTGTACCCGCAAACCCGTTGGCATAAACTGTGGGCAGCCCGTAAATGGCTTCCATGTCGGCAGCATCATAGCCGCACTGAGGAGCGCCGGGTGGAACGGAAGCGATGCCAGAACCGTAGGTATTGCCCGTGTACACGGCTGATGGACCACCGCCTGGGGTGGTGAAAGTCTCGGTCGCAGGGCCACCGAAACAATCCGCCGTGAAAAACAGTCCATTGGACCCTGCGCCCGCAGACTTGAGCGGAATGCCGTTCGCGGGGCCACCGGTATTCGGATTGATGGGCCGCCGCGCATAAGATTCGTAGCGAAGATCGTTTAATCCCTGCACTGAAGCCACTACGGCGCCGGCGGGCCCTTCGATCGCAGGCTCCGTCAGGTTCGCCCGATGGATTTCTCCATTGATTTTGAAGCGATTGATCTGCACCTTGAAGGCACCCTGCACGTCCGCGACACGGCCCCGTGCAGATAGGTAGTGATTATTTTTGTCCGCCGACGAGACAGTCAAATTACGGGCTGTAAGGAAGTCGCGGACCACAGCTGCTTCCTGGGCGGTCGGCGCAAAGTTCGCGTGGTATTGCTCGAGGGTGAGAAAACGATGATAGTTCGGGGAGTTCCGGTCATACATCTGCCGGACCAATTCATCGAACGCGGCTTGATTGTGGTGTTTCAGCCAAACCGTCACGGTGATCTGCTTGGACAAATCTTCTGAACCAAGGTTTTCGGCGTTCGAAAGCATTCGTGACCTGCTGTCCGCCGTCACTTGTGAGCTTGCTGATGGAGAGAATCCAAAGCTTACGAGCAGAGTGAGAATCACGAGCAGAAAGGGGGTTGCCATACCAGTCCGCAACCGATCGATGTGGATCGCCATAACTGAATCTCCTTTGGCAGGGGTCATTCTTGGCTTTACCGCCTTGAGCGCTTGTCTGCGAAGAACGGGGCCGAAGTTTGTCACTGGTAATGGGACAATGTCAAGCTCCCTTTTCTGGGTGCAAACGCGGCAAAACCCCGCCCAGCAAGGCTTCTCCAATTTCTCGGCTGGGGAACAGCGAAAAGCTATTACTACGTCACAAGCGATCATGAGGTCATCTGTGGCTTGGCGTGAAATCTCCATTTGACTCATCCACCATGACCGCCTGCTACAATCCCCGCGAGGGGGATTCAATGACGAACCTAGGTGGCGTAGTGCAGATGTTGAAGAAAGAGCATGCTCGATTGAGCAAGGAAGTCAAGGCGATTGGTGCAGCGCTGTCAGCTTTCGGAGCGGCATACGGAAACGGGACAGCACGGCGGGGCAGGATGTCGACCGCTGGAAGGGCCAGAATCGCCGCTGCACAGAGAGCACGCTGGGCGAAAGTGAAGGCAAGAGGCGAAAACGAGAAAGTCGTCACAATGCCCAAGAAACGAACAATGTCCGCCAGCGCCCGTAAGAGGATTGCGGCGGCACAACGCGCTCGGTGGGCGAAGGTGAAGGCCGCAAAGAAATCGGCTTGAACGGGAAGCTCAACTTGTAAAGACGCCCAGACTCATGAGATGAGCCTGGGCGTTTTCATTTGCTTGTCCTTGGTCCAGGGCTCGCGATCTGAGGGCTAGACCGATCCTGTGTTGATCGACGTTCGCGGGTTGTGTCGAATGGGAAAGAGGATCATCTAGGAGGCTGTCGGGTCATAGTTCCTGAGAGAGAGTCGGCAGTCTTCGCAGAGGTTATTTTCGAACTGCACACCGACGTCTGGAATCGCCCCGCAGATGCGACAGGACCAGCCATTCTCAAGCGAGAGGTGTTCCCACGCAATATCTTTTCGGCGCTCTGGATCTGCTGTACTCATCCCCGTTCCGCAATGCGGAGATTTCGCGTCTGGTGCAGCACCGGACGCGGTACTCGAAGGGGCCCATAGCGACGGTCCACACGTTACCCTCACACACGCGTGCTGTCTAGTAATTGACGAGGTGCCATGGCGTGTTCAGGCGGCGCCGCCACAGCAAGTTGGCAGAAAGCTCTCCATTTGACTTCGCTTCTCCCGCCCATTACTCTCGATTCCGTTGCTCCGATCTTTGTCATCTTAGGAAAGCGCGTCTTCGCCTCTCGGCGAAGACAGGGAAGCGGGTGCAATTCCCGCGCTGCCGCGCAACTGTAAGCGAGGACATTGCCCTCAGCCACTGGGAAACTCCCGGGAAGGCCGCGGACGAATCCGGATCGAACTCATCCTCACTCGCGAAGCCAGGAGACCGGCGCGATCCATCGACCTCAACCTCTTTCGCGTGCCAAGGAGGATGGAATGCGCACACTCACGGTTTTATTCACCCTGCTTGTCCCCGCATCGGCTCTTGCTGCCGATCTCACCGTTAAAGTCGTCGATCCACAATCCGCTGCGGTCGCGGGCGCTCAAGTGTCACTGTTGTGCGGCGTGGACAACAAAACTGTCATCGCCACGCAAACGACCTCTGCTGAAGGCACTGCAACAGTGCCCGCAAAGCGGAATGAATCCTGCCAGATTAGGGTTCTCGCTCCCGGATTCGCAGAGGACTTCGCAGCGGTTCCAACCGAACCGCAACTCAAGATCGTCCTGCGCCTGGCCACGGCGTCGCAGACCGTTGTCGTGACGGCCACACGCACGCCGGCGCCCGGTGAAGATACCGGCGCAGACGTCGCCGTGCTCAACGGCTGGCAGTTGACGGCGATGCAGCCCACCGCGGCCGCCGATGCTATCCGCTTTCTTCCCGGCGCCATCGTCAACAACGCCGGCCAGCGCGGGGGCCTCACCTCGCTCTTCGTCCGAGGCGGCGAGTCCCGCTACAACAAAGTCATCGTCGACGGCGTAACCATCAACGAACCCGGAGGCACCTTCGACTTCGGCACGCTCCCGCTCGATCAGGCCGATCGTTTGGAGTTCGTCCGCGGGGCCCAAAGCACTCTCTACGGCTCCGACGCCATGACCAGCGTGGTCCAGGTCTGGACGCGCACCGGCAGCACCCGTGTCCCCGAACTCCGTTTCGGTGCCGACGGCGGGAACTTCTCCACCGCTCACGGATTCGCATCGCTCTCGGGCGCCCGCGGCCTCCTCGACTACAACCTGTTCGGCAGCCAATTCAACACGCAAGGCTCCGGCATCAACAACGCCTACTCCGATTCGATGGAAGGCACCAACGTAGGAGCCGCATTGACCGATCACGCCTCTCTGCGCGTTCGCGTTCGCCACTCCAACAGCCATACCGGCATTCCCGGTGAATGGAGTTTCAACGGCTATACCCCCATCGTCTCGAACGGTGGGCCTTCCTACCCGTTGCCTCCAAATCCCGATCAGGCGTCCCATCTCAACAGCCTGCTCGGCGATCTGGACCTGGCGATCGCCGCTCCCTCCGGATGGCAACATCGCTTCAGCGGATTTGATTACCTTTACCGCTATGACGAACTGAATCCCGGCGACCCGGATCGCGTAAGCCCTGTTTTCGGCCCCATCGATTTTCCCTCCCACGAAGTCGATCGCATTAACCGCGTGGGCTTCGAATATCAGGGCGACTACTCCGAGCGTACCTGGGCACACACCACGTTCGGCTACCGCGTGGAAAACGAAAACGGATTTGTCGGCGACGTCAGCTTCGGCCAAACTCATGGCCAACGGCTGAATCAGGATGTCTACCTGCAGCAACAACTCACGCATGGTCCGTTTGTGCTGATTGCCGGTGGAAGATTTATTCACGACAGCGCCTACGGCAACACCGCTGTCCCACGAGTTGCGCTGACTTGGCAGGCATGGCGGGGAAATGAGATCTTCTCCGGCACCCGCTTCCGCTTTTCTTATGCTACGGGCTTCAAGGAGCCTCGCCTCGAAGAGACGTTCAACGGAATCCCGCCGAATCCTTTCAATCTCCCCAATACAGCTTTAAAGCCGGAGCGTTCCCGCTCCTTCGAAGCAGGACTGCAGCAAGAGCTTCTTCGCGGAAAGGCAGTTTTCATCGCGACATACTTCAACAATCTCTTTCATGACCAGATCAACTACGTGGAAGTCGATCCAGTCAACTTCGTCGGCAAATACGTCAACGTGAACAAGTCCCTGGCCCACGGCGCCGACGTGGCTCTCCAGGCGACGCTGCGACCGCGCCTGCTTTTGAACTCCGCCTACACCTACACGTCTACGCAGATCCTCGATAATCCAGCTCCCATCGACTCGCAGTTCAATCCGGGCCAACCCCTGCTTCGCCGCCCAAAACACTCCGCAACCGAAACCCTGTCGTATCTCGGGTCCCGCTGGGGCGGGAATCTTGGCGCAAGTTTCGTGGGCCGCAGACCGGACGACGATTTCTTTGGTTTCAACATCACCCACGCCGCCGGCTACGTCCGCGCCGACATAGGCGGATGGTATACGGTAAATTCGCACGTCACGACCTACGCAAACATCGAGAATGCCCTGGACCGCCGCTACAACGAGGTAGTTGGCTATCCCGCCCTGCCGATCAACATCCGTGCCGGTGTACGTTTTCGCCTGGGCGGAGAGTAGCGCGCGAGAGTGCCTCACCCTTGTCCTCCGTTCTTTGGAGGACAGGGTGGGGACTTTGACTTTCGCTGTCCTCTTGAGTCGAGTTCGCTGGATGATCATTCCTGCGGGAATGCAGGATCAAATGAAAAAGGGCCCCGAAGGCCCCAGCTTTTCGCGAACGACAAACGACCAACGACGGTTTGCTCAGCCCACCTTCTGCGGAACCCGCGGCAGCGGCATCGCCGCCGCAATCTTCGCCCCAAAATATTTGGTCCGCGCATTCAGCAACTTCTCAATCTCCACTTGCTTCAGTGGCTGCTGACGCCCCAGTAGATGCGTGACCAGAGCAATCTGCGCGAAATGCTCCACCGTCTCCATCTTCATGTACGCATGTTCGAGCGTATCCCCATAGGCGACCACGCCATGATTCGACATCAGAATCGCGTCGTAGTCCGGTACGTACGGCTCAAGAGTCTGCGCCAGTTCCGAGGTCCCCGGCGTCCCATATCGCGCCAGTGGAATGCATCCCAGCCCCATGACCACTTCACACACCAGAGGCTCAGTCAAAGCAATTCCGGCCGCGGCAAACCCCGTGGCCGTCGGCGGATGGGCATGACAAATCGCCCGCACGTCAGGCCGCAAGCGATAAATCAGCAGATGCATCCCGATCTCGCTAGTCACATTTCGGTGTCCGGAAACGCGCTGCCCTTCCATGTCGACGATCACCAAATCGGCCGGCCGCATCGACCCTTTGCTTAAGCAGGTCGGCGTCACCAGGACCCGGTCATCCTTCAGCCGCACCGACAGATTCCCGTCCATCGCCGCCACGAATCCCCGTTCGTGCAGCATTCGTCCGTACCGAACGATTTCTTCCCTGTATTTGCGTTCTATAGGCATCCACACCTTAAGGGGAGTTGATAAAAAGCAGGCCGCACGTCGGGCACCCGCATAGTATCAGCACTGCAGCGCCCGAAACAATCCAAAATTTGAATCGAAAAATGTTCCGGCAGAGGCCCTGAAATGCCCGCGGATCGGCCTTCCTCCTTATAATCGGCTCAGTGCTCGTTTCCGATTTTCACTACCATCTTCCCGATGAATTAATCGCCCAGGAGCCGCTGCCCGATCGCGCCGCCTCGCGCCTCCTTCATCTCTCCGCCGCAAGCGGCAGCCTCGCTGACCGCCAATTCCGGGATTTTCCCGACCTTCTCCGCCCCGGCGACCTGCTGGTATTCAATAACACCCGCGTATTTCCCGCCCGCCTTTTTGGACGCCGCGCTGGCCTTAAGTCCCAACCTCTCAGCCCGCAAAACCCCGCCTCGCGCGACTTCCTCCGCGGCCAGGTCGAAGTCCTGCTCACACGGCAACTCCAGCGCGAACCTAACGATTGGGAATGCCTCGTCCGTCCAGGCCGCAAGATCGGCATCGGCGAGCATCTCTTTTTCGGCGACAGCAACGAACTCCAGGCCGAGGTCATCGCCCGCGGAGAGTTTGGCGAGCGCCATATCCGCTTTATTCCGGTCGATGACTTCTTCGCCCGCATAGAGAAGATCGGCCACATCCCTCTTCCGCCCTACATCTCCCGCGCCGATTCCCCCGCCGATCGCGACCGCTACCAGACCGTGTACGCCCACGAGCGCGGATCCGTCGCCGCCCCCACCGCCGGCCTCCACTTCACTCCGGAAATTTTGTCCCGCTTCCGCGACCGCGGCATCGAGACCGCGGAAGTCACCCTACACGTCGGCCTCGGCACCTTCCAGCCTGTCCGCGTCGAGAAGGTCGAGGAGCATACGCTGCACGCCGAGCCCTATTCGATCTCGAATGAGGCCGCCGTAAAGATCGGTCAAGCACGCCGCGAGTCCCGGCGCATCGTAGCCGTAGGCACCACCACGGTCCGCACGCTCGAGTACGCCGCACAGCAAGCGAGTGAAATCCGCGCGGGGTCGGGCGAAGCCAATCTGTTCATTTATCCCGGCTACAAATTCCAGGTGGTCCAGGCTCTACTTACCAACTTCCACCTGCCCCAATCGACACTCCTGATGCTGGTCTGCGCCCTGGCGGGAAAGGAAAATGTCCTCCGGGCTTACCACCACGGCGTTGCCGAGCGATACCGCTTCTACTCTTACGGAGATTGCATGTTTGTTGAGTAGGGTGATGCTGGGATTGTTGGATGCCGCATGCCACAGCACTTCTTGAGAGAGTTTGTCAAAGAGTGCTATGGCTGTTTTCGACAGCTACCTCCAAAAAATGAAGTCTCAGGGCGTGGAGGGAGTACCACCCCTGGGGGGGAATATGCGCTTCAGTTTGGCAGCAACCCTTCTCATTCTTACTGCCTGACTCAGCTTCGCCCAAAATCAAGTCAAGGAGAAATTCTGCGACGCAGCGTCAGCGACCACGGTTGGCCATGACGCCGGAGTGATCATTCAAAGAGTGACACTCAGGGGCAAGTGGGGAAGCAACAGCGCTACGGTTTACCTTCCTGACAAAGAAATTGCCGAAGGCGCAGTGCCAACCATCTACCCTGAGTCAAAAATGCTTTCCTCGCGCTCACTTGTGTAGATGATAACGTCAACCATTCGGCCTGCAAATTAAGAAAGCTACAAGATCGGATTATCCGTTACCTCGGCGATGTCAGTAATCTTGACTAGATCAGGATTGGCATTGCTAATGAAGTGATGACCGACTCGGCGCTTCCAACCCATCGATCAAAGGGCCGGCCGTGGTGGATGTATCTGCTGTTCGCGTTGGCGGCAATCGGCCTGCTAGTGGCTGCGGCGTTCTTTGCCGGGGTGTTCGGGCTATCGATCGCATTGTCTCGCCTATCTGATCGTGACTATGTCGGGACGCCCGATATTTCAGCGCAAGTAGTGGACATCGTTACTGGCGACCCAGTGCCAGGAATGAACGTGTGCTTATTGGAGACCTACACGTATAGCGGCCCCACCGATGGTGCCGGTCCCCAGATTGAGGTCAGGCGGGGCGAGGTGACGCAGACAGACGCGGCCGGAATCTTTTCCTTCGCCGCATCAAAGGCTCGGCTCGATTTTTTCCAGTCCGGTGACAGATATTCGATCTCGATCATGGAACCCGCAGGAGATCTGGTGTGCGGGATCGAGATGGAGGCTGCGCTGCGGGGGCACGGCCGGGTCTTCCAAAATGGGCCGCCCGACTCTGCAGGCCGGCAGCGGCGGCACTATTTCCCGGGGGCAATCGTAAACGATCCCGGCAATCCGCCTCCCTTGGCTAGCAGCACTGGTTTTGTTATCGCGATACCCGCAGCGGTGTTGTTTCGGAAAATGGGTGATCCTGCCCACCTGAAGGTCGAGCTTATTCCGTTGCTACAAGATGACAGCGAATGTCAGGGCGCATACGATTCCACCTCGGTTGAGTTGTGCAAGCAGGCAAACAATTCCGACAGCGCCGGGAAATGGCGAGTTGCGCTAAGCCATCATCCTTAGCCCTGGGAACGGGCTTAGCCCAAGGTGTGGCTGTTGACTAACATCTTGTGGCTGTTGAAAAAAACTCCATCCTCCACCCAAACAGCCAAATTTTGGGGGATACAAAAACCTAGAAAATCGAGAAAGTCGTTTGTAGGGCATCCTAACGCAAAGTTTTTCCGATCACTTTTCGGCGAATGAGTTTTTCAACAGCGTGGGGCCCGGCCGGTGGCCGGGGCAAAGCGGAAAGGAACTTGTGTTCTGCCAAGCCGTTTCTGCATCCTGAGACGGGAGTTCCTTGGAAGCCACGCCCGCTTACGACAGTTGACGAGTGTGCGAGCTAAGCCACTGACCGAATTTCAGGCCGGGTCAAGGTTCTCTTACCAATGATGGCGATCGCCAGTGGAATCGTCGTAAACCCTCCTACGACGGTCAGAGCTAATCCAGCCGCCTTCATAGCGTCCTTGCTAAGTCGCCTTGAAATCAACATGCCTAAGCCCGCGCCAAGCGCGATACGCGTCCCGGTCCAGAGAATCATTTCCGGCAAAGTAATGTTCCTTTCGATCATGGCTCCTCCTTGGTGAAGATAGGAATTTTCGTGTTTTGGATGCGGGCACACAACGTCGGGATGGCGACGTAATGACCCAATATATCCTGCGGCTGCTCTACAAAGTCGATGAGCGCAAGGGCCTGATTTCAACAGCTACTCGCGTAAGATGAGAGACCTTGTGTACGTTCGCTTTGCAGTCGCCCAGAAGCATGAAAAATCGCTGAGCGGTATTGGTATTTTTCAGGCATTGTATCGCCTTCGTGACGAGGGGAAGTTGTACCCTTACGAAGAGGAGCACTTTCGAACGGTCTCGGAGTGGTTCAACAAGCATCTTGAGACGCCGACGCGGTTCACAGTGGCCAAGCCGCCCTACTACCGTAAGCAGAGCAAAGCCATATCTTGGTTTCGGGATACAGCGCACGAACACATCGCCTATACCCGCGAGATGGCCGCAATACTAGAGAACCACGGTGTCCCGGTGCGAATGATAAAAGCTGAGCGCGTGGGTTACGTTGTCTACGAAGACGAGCATCGGGTTGTTGCGGAACCATTCTCTGATGTTGAGGCTTAACTCCCGACCTGACGTTGGCGAAAAATCGTTTCACTTATTGACCCATGAGCGGTGAGTTGCCTCGAATGCAAGCGATGCAGTAGGCTTGGGACTTGAAAGAGTTCCCTCACTTCATTGGCTTGCTTGCATCGGTTCTCGTTCTGGTCCTAGCTGTACCCCCAAGTTGCGCAATCTCTACGAGCGGGTTTTCGGTGAGCCGCCTGCGGAGCTTTTGCGAGGGCCTAACCGGGGGAATCGGACAATCACCCTGTTCGGAAGGAACGATCAAGACCTACCCTGATCCTGAAATTGACCCTGAATCACGGACGCTTGACTGCACTGGTAGCCTTTAACCGTTGATAAATCGGATAACGCTCATCCCACAAAAAGGCGTTTGGAGGCGCAGACTTGTGTTAACGCCTGTTTCGCCAGTCATCACCGTAATCGGGTCCGCAACTCTGCGAGGACAGCTTAGCGTCCCCTCGACAGGACTCATCGCCATATTTTCGGTTCGTCTTTGCGACTTGCAAACTGCAGGCATCGTCGGCCCGCCCATCCTCGCAACGAAGATGCAAGAATGGGGTCGTCGGACACGGCCAGTGCAGCGTGCGCTACGTTTTCGGCAGCACGATCAGGTTCTGTAAGCTCTTAATGGTATATGGCGAACCGGGAGCCTGGCTGTGGCTCGTTGGCGTCACGGTGAACACGTATAGCTTGCCCGCCTTGTTGCTAATCGCATAGAGATGATTGGCATTGTCCCAGAAGACCTGGTCGATCTCATTCTTGGTGAGGAGTCCGGTGTAAGGCTTGATCGGGTTGGAACCATTGAAGTGAAAAACCTGTAGCCCTGTGGTCCCCGCCACGGCGAGCAGTTTGCCAGATGGAGACATCCAAATATCTGTGACGGCCGTCACCTGTGCTTTAGGCATGTTGGCGGACGTGCTGGTTGTCGTTAAGTTTCCAGAACTGTCTTGGGTATACACGGCCAGCTGAGGCGGACCGACTTGGGTTACGAAGTTCAGGGGAGTGAGCGGTATGGCAACATGATTCGTTGTGTCGGCAGCGGCGAGATAGGGGCAATAATTGTCTCCATTCGGCCCCGCAGGAATGGATGGGTTGATGTTGAGCAATGACAGAGAGCCATCGGAATTGCGTCGATAGCCGTAGATTCCACCACTACCCTCATAGCAACCCGAAGAATACGCATAGACATTGCTTCCAGTAAAACTCATCTGAGCGCCTTCGAGAGTACCCCCGTTTGGGCCGAGCGCGAGGAAATTGAGCTGCCCTGTGGACTGATCGATGGTGAAGCTCTGGTAGGCGTTATCACCGGTGCCGTAGGCATAGACGTCGCCATCATATAGGGTCGCTCCGGTGTGATCGAGGAAGAGGTTGCCCGGGCCACCAGAGTTGTACGGATTGTATTGCGACGCGTTGATTGTGGAGACCTGCTGAAGAGCGCCGTTGGAACCAATTGAGAAGGAATCAATGTTGGTGTAGTTGTCCTCTCCGAAAAGCCATTTTCCGTTAAGAGCCATGTATTGGACAGAGCCAGGGAAAGGCGATCCGGCGATGGGGGTCAATCGCCCGGTAGAATCGGCGCTGTAGCCATTGATTTGAGAGCTACCACCGTTGGGACTGCTGGAAACGTAGACGTAGGCGACCACCGAGGACGCGGACTGCGCCTCGGAACTGTTTGTGGACTTCTGCTGAGCGAAAGCCATTGTTCCCAGAGTGGAAGCGAAGATAGCAGCATAGAGCAGGGTTGAGAGTTTCATGTGTCCTTGTAACTCCTATGAAGGCGTTGGGTTCTGAAAAAACAGGCGGAGAACGGAGGTCAAAACTTATATTCGCAACGCTTAAACGGCACGCATCTTGCCTCGCGAAGTGCCGAATCGCAAACAATCAGATGCGGTGAGGATTGCAGTCGGTTGGTGATTATCTGCGATTCGAACTAGCGGCGGTGCCCAGTACGTCTTCCTGCTGGCGGGCCAGATCTCTCTTTCATTGGCTGTTAAGAAATCTCTGTTAAGAGCAATCATTACCCCGAGCGGTAAAAGGTAAAGAGTACAACTCGTTTGTACTTGTTATCGCCGGGCAGTTCTCGTACACCCATAGTCCCGGAAAGGTCTTGAGCATATAGTCCAACGCCTGCGATAAGGTTACGTTATTCAGTTCCCCGGAGACCCGCGGAACCGGGGATGACGCCTCATTCATCATTGTCGGTACCAGTCTGATGTCGCTGTCTTTCATGAAAGTTACTACTTCGGGAGAGTGGGTAATAGCCCATAAAACATTAATCGGAAAAAACATTGGGAGTTTCTTGTTTTCTTCGTCGAACGAAATGTGCCTGATCTTCACATTCAGCAGTTCCTGTGGCACGCTTTTCTCAACCATCCTGATGATTCCGTCAGGTTCCTGTGTAACCTGCATGTCCTTATCATTTGCGAACATCTCGCGAAGTGCTTGTAGAGACAGTTCGGCTTCGTTCGAAGCCGCGTTTTCCTTAAGGAAATCGGGACTATGGAACTGGTCCGTACAACTTCCTGAATACTCCAGAGATCCCGAGAGGTGCCGCCGCCGCAGTACATCCATGATGTGCGGAATGGTCGCTCCGTAGTCTTGTCCACCCAGAAGAAATTGACACCAGCATGGGCTGACTAACACCAAAATTGCCGACAAATGAAGTAGATGGTTCCTCATAGTTGGCAAGACCCTTGCGCGATTTTAACTCTTTCCATTGAGTAAGGGTCTAGCTCAGCACGTTTTTCAGTTGGCGGTAAATCTCTCGATTTTACTCATCAACATTCAGGGATCGACCTGGTCAAGGGCTGAGGGCTGTCGTTGCAGAAAAAGCAAAACGGGCACCCCGACGGGTGCCCGTTTCTAAAATCAGCCAAATTTAACGCAGAGCTACGCCCGCGCCCCAACCGCTGCCGGCTCGCTCGATGCCACAGGCTTGTCCTCGCCATTCGCCTTCTGCTGCGGCTGCCCGCCCTTGCGAATGTCGATGCCGCCCTTGAAGAACGCGCCATCTTCAATCGAAATACGCGCTGCGATCACATCCCCGGTCAGCGAACCGTCGCTCCGGATGTCCACGCGATCGCTCGCGGTCAAGTTCCCGCGCACTTTGCCGAGCACCACAATCTCGCGCGCGTTGATGTTCGCCGCCACCACTCCATTGCGGCCCACTGTCACGCGATTGCCCGATAGATTGATGGACCCTTCTACTCTGCCATCTATGTAAAGCGACTCGGAGCCAGTCACCTCACCCTTGATCACAAGCGACTTGCCGATTGTCGCCTGGTCCGCAGTGGTGGTCGTCACCGGCCGGGGAGCCGATGGCGGTTCGCTTGCGCTCATCGCAGGCGCACTGGGGGTAGACGTAGTTGGGCGCTCCGGCTCAGCTGGCCGGCCGGGTGTTTGAGGCTGATTTGTCGGCTTCCACATGGATGACAGGGTCCTTTCCTGTGTTGGGATTAGGAGTAATTTGGCCGCACTTTCGTAGCCAAACGCGATTGTACTCCTCCGTCTCATTTTGACCCCTGTGGAAATCCCTTATTTCCAACGAAAGTAACCGGATTGCCATCCATACCTGGGCGCCCCACTTCTGGCCTCTCTTGCCAGAAGTGGGGATTTTCGCCCGGCAGCGTGTAACGTTTCCCGAAATTTTCTTCCCGACGTATCCTTCCACAGCCCGCCGGAGTTATCCTCTCAGGGAGAAGATTTATCGAAACCAGGAATCGTTTTCGAGGTCTAAGAATTGATCCAGGAGGAAAGGGAAACACCCACGCGAACTTTCCTTCGTGAACCTTCGTGCCCTTCGTGGTGAATGATTTTCGCTTGAAGCTTGACCGGAGACCAAGGAGCTATTCATGTCCGACCCAGCCATCCTCGCTCCAACCATCGCCCGCCCCGAACCCGCCGAATACTCGCCCTACCACGAGGGCTATATCTCCCTCGTGCCCGGTAATGACATCGTGAGCACTCTCGAGTCGCAACGCCGCCAGACCCTAATCCTGCTCTCCGGCCGCGACGAATCCGAAGGCGACTTCCGCTACGCTCCCGACAAATGGTCCGTGAAGGAAGTCCTCGGCCACGTCTGCGACACCGAGCGCATCTTCGCCTACCGCGCCCTCCGCATCGCCCGCGGAGACCGCACTCCGCTCGCCGGCTTCGAGCAAGACGAATACATCCGCAACAGCCCCTTCGCCTCGCGTCCGCTCCCCGAAATCATCGAAGACTACATCGCCGTCCGCCGCGCCACGCTGACACTTTTTCGCAATCTCGACGAAACTGCGTGGATGCGTCGCGGCATCGCCAACAACCACGAGATCAGCGTCCGCGCCCTGGCCTACATCACCGCCGGCCACGAACTCCACCACCGCCGCATTCTGGAAGAAAAATATTTCGCCCGGAAATAATCTCGTGTAGGGGCGGACGCCTTCGTCCGCCCCGCGAGCAAAGCGAGCGCATGCGCATATCCTCTGGCTGTTGCAAAATAGTCGGAACAACAGGTTTTCCTTTGTGAACCTTCGTGCCCTTAGTGGTTAAAGATTTCAGGTTCGTAGGATCTCAATCTCGCCGTAGGATGTGTAACGCACTATGATCGATGAGGGAAAGCCAACGACGAGCAAGCAATCCCTAATCGAACTCCTCCGCGGCAAAGGCGCGCACGCCGATCCGCTCGCGTGCGTAGAAGACGTCTCTCCAGAACTGGCGGAGCGCCGGGTCGAGGCCTTTCCCCACTCGATCTCCGACCTGGTCTTCCACATGAATTACTGGATGAACTACGAACTAAAACGCATCCGCGGCGAGAAGCCAAAATATCCTGAACACAATTCCGAAAGCTTCCCGTCAGCTCGCCAAAACTGGGATCACCTCAAGCGCGATTTTTCCTGGTTCCTTTCCGAATTCACAAAGCTGGCTCAATCCCCACGCGCCGAACTCAACCGCCAAATCGAATCCGTCCACGAAGGCGACAAGAAAGTCGCCGGCACCCTCGAATCCGTCCTCTGGCAAATGGTCGCGCACAACAGCTACCACACCGGCCAGATCGCGACCATCCGCCG
Organism: uncultured Acidobacteriota bacterium; assembly: GCA_963836945.1. Taxonomy (GTDB): domain Bacteria; phylum Acidobacteriota; class Terriglobia; order Terriglobales; family Acidobacteriaceae; genus Sulfotelmatobacter. The sequence continues at coordinate 445,455 of CAWILL010000002.1, read as the reverse complement.
CGCCCTGAACGCCTGGCCCCCAAAAGCCGGCGGCGACACTTGGTAGTGCGAAGGCGTCGTTGGGCGTTAGTCGTTGGTCGTTGGTCGTTGGCGCCTCTGAAAAAGTCCGCAGCAAGCCGCCCGGCCTTCAGCGTTCTTAACACGGGGGATTTTCGACAAGCCCGATGAGCATTTCACGAACCCGAGCGGCGTTCGCTCTGTTCTTCCTGGTGGGCTTTGGCGTTCCGTGGGCTGCGACCATTGCTGCCAGGCTGAGGCACATCAGCTTCCCTTATGCCACCCCTGCTTTCATGATTGGCGGGGCCTTTTGCACTGTGGCCGGTATGCTGGCCACTTATACGGAAGGAGGCAGCTCCGGTCTGAAGGAACTTGTCAGACGGTGCGTGCTCTATCGAGTCTCCGTCGTCTGGTGGGTCTATGCCCTGTTCTTGCCGCCAGGTGGGCATGTCCTCGCCACATTGCTCTACAGTGCGGCTCATCACCGCCTCGCTCCGATCCGGCCGATGAATCTGTTCCATCAGTGGTGGATGTTGTACGTGTGGGCATTCGGCCTTTTTCAGGGCCCATTGGGTGAGGAACTTGGATGGCGCGGTTATCTACTGCCTCGCCTGCTGCGCCATCACACTCCGCTGAGAGCGAGCGTGTTGTTGGGCATTGTTTGGGCGGCCTGGCATTTCGAGATCTTTTTCCACTCTGTTTCCGCCGACGCTCTTTTCTTCGCCAGTGCAGTGGCTCTTAGCATCCTGATGACCGTGTTGTTCTTGCATACGCGAGGAAGCGTGCTGTTGGCCATCACTATGCATGGCAGTGTCCTTCCTGGCCGGGATATCGCCCAGGCTCTTTTCCCCACCGCCGATCAACCTCCAGATTGGCTCAGAGCCTCGGTCGCAATTGCGATTGCCGTAATCACGGTCGCAATAACGCGCGGCAGTCTGGGCTCTGCCCAAAAGCAAGCAGCCCTGCGTTATGCTGAGAGCTGATAGCCGACAGCTGAGAGCTCGTAGCTCGCGGCTCGAGGCTCACAGCTCCATGCTCTCCGACACCACCATCCTCACCCACATCGCCCGCCAGCCCAAGCGCCAAGCGGGATACAAGCAACTCGTCCGCGAGCTAGGCCTGCATGGCGAAGAACGTCGCGACCTGAGCGATCATCTGCAAACGCTGGTTAGAAGAGGCGCACTCATCCCCATCGACACCGACCGTTACCAACTCCCACAAGCCGCCGCCGACAAAAACCTCATCGCCGGACGCCTCTCCATGCACCGCGACGGCTTCGGTTTCGTCATCCCCGATCCCAAATCGCTAAGCGGCCCGCTCAAATCGAAGCTCGCCGGCGACATCTTCATTCCCCCACACCAGATCGGCACCGCCATGCACGGCGACCAGGTCCTGGTGGAAATCGCGAACGTCCGCCCCGACGGCCGCGCCGAAGGCCGCATCGTCCGCACCGTGAACCGCGCTCACTCCACGGTAGTCGGCATCTTCCACTACAGCAGCCGCCGAAACTATGTGACCCCCATAGACACAAAGATCACCCAGGAAATCGTGATCCCAGAAGGCATGGAGTTTCCAGAAGCCTCTGCGCTCTCTGCGAATTTCTCAGCGTCCTCTGCGGTCAAAGGTTTTGAAAAGCCGCCCAGAACCCAGAAATCGCAAAAGAAAAAATCCGTAGACCGAGTCCTCGGCCAAGAAGCCGCTCGCCGTGCCGACTACACGAATCTCGAAGGCGTAGTCGTAGACGTAGAAATCACCGACTGGCCCTCAGCCACACAAAGTCCCCGCGGCAAAGTAATCGAAATCCTCGGCCGCCAAGATGACTTCGGCGTAGACGTCGAAATCATCATCCGCAAATTCCATCTCCCGCATCACTTCCCCGCCGCCACGCTGGAAGAAGCGCAGCAAGTCCCAGCCACCATTCCCGGCCCCGAACTCCGCCACCGCCGCGACTTCCGCTCGCTCCCCATCGTCACCATCGACGGAGAAACCGCCCGCGACTTCGACGACGCCGTCTTAGTCCGCATGCTCCCGAACAATAATTTCGAACTCCAGGTCCACATCGCCGACGTCGCCCAGTACGTCACGCCCGACTCCGCCCTCGATCAGGAAGCCCGCCTGCGCGGCACTAGCGTCTACTTCCCCGACCGCGCCGTCCCCATGCTCCCGTTAGAACTGTCCACCGACATCTGCAGCCTCCGCCCGCACCTAGATCGCCTGGTCCTCTCCTGCATCATGGAAATCGACCACCGCGGCGAGATCGTCAACTACGAGCTCTGCGAAGGCGTCATCCGCTCCGCCGAGCGCATGACCTACACGGCGGTGAATGCCATCCTCGAAGGAGACAAGGCCCAGGTCGCCCGCTACGGCCCGCTGATCGCGACGTTCGAACTCATGCGCGACTTGCAGCAAATCCTCTACCGCAAGCGCGAGCGCCGCGGATCGATTGACTTCGACCTCCCCGAGCCCGTCATCGAATTCGACGAGTTCGGACTGATGAAGTCCATCACCCGCTCAGAGCGCAACATCGCGCACCGCCTCATCGAAGAGTTCATGCTTTCGGCGAACGAGACGGTCGCACACAATCTCGAGTCGCTGCGCATCGCCAGCCTCTACCGAATCCACGAAAAGCCCGACGCCAAACGTGTCTATGACTTCGAAACCATCGCCGCCACTTTTGGATACTCACTAGGCGTAGGCGCGCTCCCCATCCATCGCGTCCAGATGAAGACCGACCGCCGCGCAGCCTATGGCACCGGCAAGCGCGTCCGCGAAATTGAGATCCCCAAAGAAGTCCACATCACCCCGCGCATGTACCAGAAGCTCACGGAGAAGATCGCGGGTAAGCCCGAAGAAAGAATCCTGAGCTACCTGATGCTCCGCAGCCTGAAGCAAGCGCGTTACTCGGAAGAAAATCTAGGCCACTTCGCGCTAGCCGCTCCGACGTACACGCACTTCACCAGCCCCATCCGCCGCTATCCCGACCTGATCGTCCACCGCATCCTGAAAGATGTTCTGCGTAGAGTCACCACGAAACCGGGTGCCCCACTTCTGGCCGGTGTTGCCAGAGGTGGGGACGTAGCCCAAGCCGAAAGCCGAACTCCGACCACGAGCGATGACGATTCCTTCGCAAACGCTCGAACCAGAACCGTGGAAGAGCGGCCCTTCAGGGCCGCGTCAGCCGCCAAAAAAGAACGGGCTTCAGCCCCGGCCGACGCCCCCAGCCCCTGGTCCAAGCGTCGCGATCACAAGGCCCATCGCGACGATCACGCCCCAGTCACCGGCCCCATCCCCGTCGAAGAACTCCACGCCATCGCCGAAGAATCCAGCCAATCCGAACGTCGCGCCGACGACGCCGAACGCGAGCTCATGGAATGGAAAAAGGTTAAGTTTATGCAAGACCGCGTCGGCGACGTCTACGACGGCCTTATCACCAGCGTGACCAAGTTCGGCTTCTTCGTCGAACTCACCGACCTCTTCGTTGAGGGCTTGGTTCCCCTCAACACTCTGATCGATGACCGCTACACCTACCACGAGAACACGCGCGAAATCATCGGACAGCACTCGCGCAAGATCTACCGCATCGGCCAACAACTCAAAGTGATCGTCGACCGCATCGACCCGGTAGAAAAGAAGATCAACTTCGCAGTCCTGGAAGAAGAAGCCAAGCCGAAGTCGAAGCCGGAGTCATCGAAGCGCCGCAAGATCCGATAGGGTTTACTAAAAGTGTTCCTGCAGGAACATTTATCGATTCCGCAATTTTCGTGTTCGGGAAGCCTTGTTTTCACCACGAGAAAAAGTTGCTTATCGCTATGTTGCTGAGAGGATGGGGCTTGTTCGTAATTGCCGAAATGTCGCCAATGGAAAAAGGCTCCGCTCGGAGCTGCGGATTTCCTGTTTTGGGAATGGAAGCGGCGATTTTATCTTGGGTAGCCGCGGAGCGGCGAAAGAATGCAGCCCACGGCGCAAGCCGTGGGTGGGCCAAAAATAAACCCAAGCCCCGGAGGGGCGAAAGAAACGCTGCATGGCAACCCCGACTGTCCATGGAACTAACGCAACTCAATCCCAGATGTATTTCGGGTCATACTCCACACGGTTCTTCTTCAAGAACACGACGAACTCCTCCTGAAAAGATCTTTTCTTGGGATGCTCTTCCTGCTCCGCGATATACTTCGTTACTGCCACCACGGTCGATTCACTCACGCTGAACACGCCGTAACCCGTCTGCCACGCAAATCCGGCTGAATGCTTCTCCCACACCCAACGTGACGAATTCGCTTTCACCACGCGCGCGATGTCGGACGCAGAGTGTGCCAGCCGCACGCGAATCAACATGTGGACGTGATCATTTGCTCCGTTGCTCCGTTGATGATCAAGGCAGTTCCGTTCATCTCGCGAACAATCCCGCCGCGAGATAGGCGAACAGATCATCGCGAAACGCGGGCCTGATCGATGGATGTCGGCCCTCGGTCGAGAAGATGAAATGCAACAGGATATTTCCTGAGGTATGAGACATTCTCTTTCGCCCCTCCGGGGCTGCAGGTGATTCTGGTGACGGACCCACGCCTTGCGGCGTGGGCTGCATTCTTCCGCCGCTTCGCAGCTGCGTTCGTGCCGACTACAATGTCCGCGCTGCGCGCATCGCTGTTCCCGGGCGGAGAGGCGCGAACCCACTCCGATTTTCATGATGGAATGAATGCAAAAGCCGTGACCGACGTCACAACAGCAAAAGTAAGAGCCCAAATTGGGAATCGGGGCCTCAAAAGCGCATACGCAAGCATCCGGTCGTGAAATAATCCCCAGCTCCGAAGGAGCGAAAGAATGCAGCGGCGCAAGCCGTTGGGTGGAGTGCGGAAAGGTGGAACAAGCCCCGAAGGGGCGAAAGAGTACAGCCCATGGCGCAAGCCATGGGTGGCGGCAAGAAATCAGGCTCAGCCCCGGAGGGGCGTAAGAAACGGCAGCCTGTTCGCAATCGGTATCCGCGTCCAGGTCAAGTGCACCCGCTTCCGCCGCGGATACTCCTACAAATGCCACCTCGACTCCGACGGCCACCCCTATTCCCCCAACCAACATCGACTTCATCGCCGCCTAACATCCTCCCGACAGACACCTGGTAGATCCTCCCCATCCGCGCCACGAACGCACAACCCGACATCCTCCAGACCCCGCACAACACGCGTTCGAAGTACGAAAGTACAGAGAAGCTTGATAGTCGGACTCGAGGACTCAAACTGGTAAACCTGCAAGGCCGCTAAACTTTTTGTTGCACTAAACCTCATTCCTTGGTATAAACAATTCACCGAGAGCATTTGTGTGGCTGGCTGGGCGCTTTTCTGCAACTCTCGTGCGCGTCCGGCATCTAAGGTTTAGAGGGATGAGATCCCTCAATCGCCCCGGCCACGGGGCTTGATTCGGAAACAACGAGTAGGTTTCTGAAGGGTACCTTCAAGGCAAGGACCTCCAAAAGCAAGATCTTTTCTCAATTTTCTGTCTTCCGCTTCGGCGTGCGCCGAAATGAGCGCCTTTGAAGCGGAAGGCCATACCGTTGCGCGCGTCTATGCGCCTGGTAGGCAAAAGCAGATTCCTCTCCGGCTTCGCCGGTTCGGAATGACAAACCCGTAGGGTTTGCTGGCTTTTGCGCTGCCGGTTGAGTTGAGACCTGTTCCGCCGCCCCGAATTCCCATTGTGGAAATCACGTGGAAATTCTGTGGGACGCCTGCGTTGACAGGGTCTTGCGCAGCGACGTATGTTTGTAAGGTTTCGAGGACAGTCGGATTCGCACTTGTGCGAGTTCGCCTGGACTGAATTCGCGCCGCTTAGGCGGAATGCGATTCGGTCTTTGACAACTCGGTTGAACGTGCCAGTCGTGAGAGAACGGATTCGGGCATTAGTCTGAAACGATCTCACAAGATAGGCCACTGGATCGGAGCGCCGGAGTAATCCGGAAGGAAGATTCAAGTGGTCGCCATCACACTCTTTCGAGCGTGGAGATGGCAGCCCACCTTCTACCCGTCGGTGGGCGAACAGGTTTCAAACGAGAGTTTGATCCTGGCTCAGAATCAACGCTGGCGGCGTGCCTAACACATGCAAGTCGAACGAGAAAGTGGAGCAATCCATGAGTAAAGTGGCGACCGGGTGAGTAACACGTGACTAACCTACCTCCGAGTGGGGAATAACTCCGGGAAACCGGGGCTAATACCGCATAACATCGCAAGATCAAAGCAGCAATGCGCTTGGAGAGGGGGTCGCGGCTGATTAGCTAGTTGGCGGGGTAACGGCCCACCAAGGCGAAGATCGGTATCCGGCCTGAGAGGGCGCACGGACACACTGGAACTGAAACACGGTCCAGACTCCTACGGGAGGCAGCAGTGGGGAATTTTGCGCAATGGGGGAAACCCTGACGCAGCAACGCCGCGTGGAGGATGAAGCCCCTTGGGGCGTAAACTCCTTTCGACCAAGACGATAATGACGGTACTGGTGGAAGAAGCACCGGCTAACTCTGTGCCAGCAGCCGCGGTAATACAGAGGGTGCGAGCGTTGTTCGGAATTATTGGGCGTAAAGGGCGCGTAGGCGGTGCCACAAGTCACTTGTGAAATCTCCGGGCTTAACTCGGAGCCTGCAGGCGAAACTGTGGTGCTGGAGTATGGGAGAGGTGCGTGGAATTCCCGGTGTAGCGGTGAAATGCGTAGATATCGGGAGGAACACCTGTGGCGAAAGCGGCGCACTGGACCATAACTGACGCTGAGGCGCGAAAGCTAGGGGAGCAAACAGGATTAGATACCCTGGTAGTCCTAGCCCTAAACGATGATTGCTTGGTGTAGCAGGTACCCAATCCTGCTGTGCCGCAGCTAACGCGATAAGCAATCCGCCTGGGGAGTACGGTCGCAAGGCTGAAACTCAAAGGAATTGACGGGGGCCCGCACAAGCGGTGGAGCATGTGGTTCAATTCGACGCAACGCGAAGAACCTTACCTGGGCTCGAAGCGCAGTGGACCGGGGTAGAAATATCCCTTCCCCTTAAAAGGCTGCTGCGGAGGTGCTGCATGGCTGTCGTCAGCTCGTGTCGTGAGATGTTGGGTTAAGTCCCGCAACGAGCGCAACCCTTATCCCTAGTTGCCATCGGGTCAAGCCGGGCACTCTAGTGAAACTGCCTCGGATAACGAGGAGGAAGGTGGGGATGACGTCAAGTCCTCATGGCCTTTATGTCCAGGGCTACACACGTGCTACAATGGTCGGTACAAACCGTCGCAAACCCGTGAGGGGGAGCTAATCGGAAAAAGCCGGCCTCAGTTCGGATTGGAGTCTGCAACTCGACTCCATGAAGCTGGAATCGCTAGTAATCGCGGATCAGAACGCCGCGGTGAATACGTTCCCGGGCCTTGTACACACCGCCCGTCACATCACGAAAGTGGGCCGTACTAGAAGCAGGTGTGCTAACCGCAAGGAGGCAGCCTTCCAAGGTACAGCTCATGATTGGGGTGAAGTCGTAACAAGGTAGCCGTAGGAGAACCTGCGGCTGGATCACCTCCTTTCTAAGAGAGAACGTCATGGCACTCACGCCAGTTCCTATGGATCACCTTCCGCGCAAGCGAAAGGCAGCGCGTGGGATGTTGCCATGTACCCCGTCTTCCTCCGCATAACCTGAGAAGGGGATGGGAGCCTCGCTTCAGACCTCTCTTTCTCGAGTTTATGGATTCGAATCATCGATTCGGATTCTGTAGAGACGTTGCTTGCAACGTCTTTCGTTCGCATGATGGTCAGCTCCGGCTTAGCTGGGGCGCACGTTCAACCTTGTCCTCGAAATAACATCGAGCTGCGAGCGACGAGCTCCGAGCTTCGCGCGATCAGTTTTCTTGGTTCGTTCGAAGCTCGTGGCTCGTAGCTCAAAGCAAGATCTGAGCTCCGGGAAGCATCGGTGAAGAGACCGGGCCTGTAGCTCAGGTGGCTAGAGCGCACCCCTGATAAGGGTGAGGTCGGTAGTTCAAGTCTACCCAGGCCCACCAAGATCAAATGGGGCTGTAGCTCAGCTGGGAGAGCGCCTGGTTTGCAACCAGGAGGCCACCGGTTCGATCCCGGTCAGCTCCACCATTCAATCTGATGTTGGGTGTCAGCGATTGCTGGCATCGAACATTGGGTTGGAGGCACTTCGGATATCGTGCATGAATCTGAAGTGAGTAAGGCCCATAGCTGCTGACGCGGCTAAGCTGGCAAGGCCAGCGAGGACGATATTTGACAACTGAATAGATTGGGTAAATTACAAGGCGAACGTAAATTTTTATGAGTGCCTGAAATACCTGCTGGTGTACGTGGCGGTTTCTTCGGCTGCTGTGCTGGGTGGAGCAAGTCAAAAGCTTGAACCACAAAGGACACGAAGCCACACGAAGGAAGCGCGAGCGTGCGAGGAGCAGGATTAGAGGCCCATAGAATTTAAGCGGCGTGTTCGAATTTGTTTTTGGCTGAAGGCGAATAGCTGACAGCTGAAAGCTTCTTTGAGTGTGCTGAGTAAATTTTGTGGTCAAGCTACTAAGGGCGCATGGTGGATGCCTTGGCAGAAGCAGGCGATGAAGGACGTGGCAAGCTGCGATAAGCCTCGGGGAGCCGCAAGCAGGCTTTGATCCGGGGATTTCCGAATGGGGAAACCCACGGGGGTAAAACCCCCGTACGGCCCGATGAATCCATAGTCGGGCACGAGCGAACCCTGGGAAGTGAACCATCTCAGTACCAGGAGGAAAAGAAAGAAACCTCGATTGCGAAAGTAGTGGCGAGCGAAATCGCAACAGCCTAAACCGGTAAGACCTTCGGGTTCTACCGGGGTTGTAGGGTCGGCAACAGTAGAGTTACCAATTCAGTCGTTAACCGAAGCCCTCTGGAAAGAGGGGCCATAGAGTGTGATAGCCACGTAGGTGAAAACGAACTGAACTCGAAGCCGATACCTGAGTACCGCGGAGCACGAGAAACTTTGCGGGAAGCTACGGAGACCATTCCGTAAGGCTAAATACTAGCTTCTGACCGATAGTGAACCAGTACCGTGAGGGAAAGGCGAAAAGAACCCCTGCGAGGGGAGTGAAATAGTACCTGAAACCGTGTGCCTACAAACGGTGGGAGGACTATGCCGTCGCAAGACGGAAAGTCTGACCGCGTGCCTATTGCATAATGAGCCGGCTAGTTATTCTTGTCAGCAAGGTTAAGCGAAAGCGAGCCGCAGCGAAAGCGAGTCCGAACAGGGCGCTTGAGTTGGCAGGAATAGACGCGAAGCGGGATGATCTACCCTTGGCCAGGCTGAAAGTGGGGTAACACCCACTGGAGGGCCGAACGGGTGTTTGTTGAAAAAAGCTCCGATGAGCTGAGGGTAGGGGTGAAAGGCTAATCAAATTCCGTGATAGCTCGTTCTCTCCGAAATAGCTTTAGGGCTAGCCTCGGATGATTTGTCGTGGCGGTAAAGTACTCGATGGGCTATGGGGCTTTCCAGCTTACAGAACCCAACGAAACTCAGAATGCCATCGAACAACCAATCCGGGAGTCAGACAGCGGGGGCTAAGCTTCGTTGTCGAGAGGAAAACAGTCCAGATCGCCTGCTAAGGTCCCAAAATACAAGCTAAGTGGGAAAGGAAGTCGGAACGCCCAGACAGCCAGGAGGTTGGCTTAGAAGCAGCCATCCTTTAAAGAAAGCGTAATAGCTCACTGGTCAAGCGGTCCGGTGCCGACAATTTAACGGGGCTTAAGCTTGTTACCGAAGCAGCGAATGCACGGTGTAACAGCCGTGCGTGGTAGGAGAGCATTCTCAACAGCTCGAAGGTAGACCGAGAGGACTACTGGACGGTTGAGAAGAGACCCTGCCGGCATAAGTAGCGATAACGGAGGTGGGAACCCTCCGCGCCGAAAGTCTAAGGTTTCCTGAGAAAGGTTAATCCGCTCAGGGTCAGGCGGTCCCTAAGGCGAGGCCGAAAGGCGTAGCCGATGGACATCCGGTTAATATTCCGGACCTCCCTTGTTTTCGTTATCACGATGGGGTGACGCAGAAGGATAAGCAGGCCGTTCTATGGCTATAACGGTCGATGCGTGTAAGTCGTTTCTGGTAGGAAAATCCGCCAGGAAGTTATCGATGAGACGCAAAGCAGTACTCCGTATGGAGGAAAGCTGCCGATTCCACACTGCCAAGAAAAACCTCTAAGGAGAAAGTAAGGGAACCGTACCTCAAACCGACACAGGTAGACGAGGAGAATATCCAAAGGCGCTCGTGAGAACAGTTGGTAAGGAACTAGGCAATATAACCCCGTAACTTCGGGAGAAGGGGTGCCTCATTAGGGTGCAAGCCCGAAGAGGCCGCAGCGAAATGCGCACTGCGACTGTTTAACAAAAACACAGGTCTCTGCAAAGTCGAAAACGACGTATAGGGGCTGACGCCTGCCCGGTGCTGGAAGGTTAAAGGGAGAGGTCAACCGCAAGGTGAAGCTTCGAACTGAAGCCCCAGTGAACGGCGGCCGTAACTATAACGGTCCTAAGGTAGCGAAATTCCTTGTCGGGTAAGTTCCGACCTGCACGAATGGCGTAACGAAAGTGCGACTGTCTTGCCGACTGACACGGCGAACTTGTAGTGCCGGTGAAGATGCCGGTTGCCCGCAACTAGACGGAAAGACCCCGTGCACCTTTACTATACCTTTACCATGAACTATGGCCCTTGCTGCGCAGGATAGGTGGGAGGCTTTGATTCCAGGCTCTCGGGCTTGGAGGAGCCAACGGTGAGATACCACCCTGCGAGATCTGTGGTTCTAACTTACTCCCGTGAACCGGGAGAGGGACATGGTAAGGCGGGTAGTTTGACTGGGGCGGTCGCCTCCTAAATTGTAACGGAGGCGCGCGAAGCTACGCTCAGGCTGTTTGGAAATCAGCCGACGAGTGCAAAAGCATAAGCGTGGTTAACTGCGAGACCTACAAGTCGAGCAGATACGAAAGTAGGCTTTAGTGATCCGGTGGTTCTGTATGGAAGGGCCATCGCTCAACGGATAAAAGGTACGCCGGGGATAACAGGCTGATCGGAGCCAAGAGTTCATATCGACGCTCCGGTTTGGCACCTCGATGTCGGCTCATCGCATCCTGGAGCTGTAGAAGGTTCCAAGGGTTAGGCTGTTCGCCTATTAAAGCGGTACGTGAGCTGGGTTCAGAACGTCGCGAGACAGTTCGGTCCCTATCTGTTGTGGGCGTAGGAGATTTGCGAGGACCTGTCCTTAGTACGAGAGGACCGGGATGGACGAACCTCTTGTGTTCGAGCTGTCATGCCAATGGCACCGCTCGGTAGCGAAGTTCGGTTGTGATAACCGCTGAATGCATATAAGCGGGAAGCACTCCTCAAGATGAGATCTCCCAACCCGTAAGGGATAAGAAGGGCCCAGGTAGACTACCTGGTTGATAGGCTGGAGGTGGAAGCGCAGTAATGCGTGTAGCTTACCAGTACTAATCGCCCGTTCGGCTTGACCATAAAATTTACTCGGTGCAGAAAACAGTTATCAGGTCTCAGTTGCCAGTTGCCAGTTCGAAACTGAACTGAAATTAGCAATGTTGTTTGGAAGTCGTTAGAAACTGAATGACTGAGAAGCAAGACTGATGACTGTGCGCCGACGAAAAGCCGATGTAAGACGCGTGGCAGAAATCGGAAGTAAACAAGATGAAAGTAAGCCACACCCAATCTATTCAGTTGTGAGAGATCGTTCTCAGGATCTTTTACAAGTTTGCAGCGAACGCTGAGAGCTGTTAGCTCATCGCTCATCGCTCATCGCTCACAGCTCATCGCTCGCTGCTACGATTTGTCGGTAATCATACCGCGGGGGATCCACCCGTTCCCATCCCGAACACGGAAGTTAAGCCCCGCAGGGCCGATTGTACTGCACGCGAAAGTGTGTGGGAGAGTAGGTCGTTGCCGGCATAAAACTAAGAGCCAGATTGAGAAATCAATCTGGCTCTTTCCTTTTGAGTTCGTTGAGAGAAATCTCGACGGCCGTTTCCTTTTGCTCACGGGTTCAAAGTTGCAAGGTTTCAGGGTTTCAAAGTTGCCCATATTTAGGCGTGGAACTGGTGGGGGCGAGTCTTGCGCCCCTTCGGGGCTAGCTCTATCCTGATATCCGCTACCCACGACTTGCGTCGTGGGCTGTATTCTTTCATTCTTTCGCCGCTTAGCGGCTAACGCGCGAAAGTGGGTAGCAGGTAGCAGATAGGTCATTGCCGTCATGAATAAAGGCTATCAACAGAAATGTTGGTAGCCTTTTCCCTTTCCGCAAGTTTCCAGTTTCAGGGTCTCACACCTTTACGGATTCGGTAGCAGGTCGCAGTGCTCGACGCACTTCACGGTTTCGACTTCGACGTTCGCTTTTTTGCGCCCGGAGAAGCTGATGTCCGGCAGGATGAACAGTGTCTGCGAGCCATTGGCGACATTGAAGGTGCAGTTGAAGCTCATCGACTGGACGCCGCGCTCCTTACAGCCGGTTTGGTCGAGCGCATCGGTGAGACTGACACTCTTGTCATAGACCTGGTCGGCCAGGTGCGACGGCAGCAGGGCCACGGTCAGCGGAATGGGAGACTTGATCTTCACGCTGAGTTCCTGCCCGTCGTGATCGGGCGTCATCAGGCTGTAGACCTTGGGCGCGGGCGTCATATCGTATTTTTCGTTTAGGATGCGGCGCCAGTGGAACTCGGGGAGAATGCAATTGTCCACGCAATTCCAGCTGTAGTACTGGATGTGGAGATCGTTGGGCGAAATGAATTGCCGCACGCCGGGCCCGAGGATCGCGCCGATGGTCGAGACGACCGGCTTTTCCGGCTTGCGCTCGTCGCGGAAGGTGATGACCATTGGGCGCTCGGAGGGTAGATGGCACTCGTACACCGTGCTGGTGACGTGCTCCTTGAGGCAGAGGAAGTTGAAATTCACGGGCGCATCGGGATGCTGCATTGCGGTGTTCCATTCGTCGGCCCAAGTCATGGCGATGGTGACGGGATATCGGGCTTCGATGCCGACGTGCATGTTGCCGCCTCCTGCCGCCGGATAGTAGACACGGCCGCCGCGCCAACTGGCGGGCTCCATGGGGATGGTCTCGGTGTTGGCAGGAGTCCAGTTGAAAACGCGATTGTCTTGCGCGCTCGCGATAACGGCGAAGGCGCAGAGCAGCGGTGCAGCGAAAAGAGAGAATTTGCGCATACTACAAGTATTTGCGGGGTGAACAAGCAGACCTAGCCAATTCAGTAAGGAGGGATTACGGAAGTACTGAAGGGAGAGTGGGTCGTTGCCGGGATGAGTAAGGCCGTTGAGAGAAATCTCGATGGCCTTCTCCTTTGCATTGCGAGAGATCCATCGCCAAGAACGATGACGATTTCGGCAGAAGGCTCCACGCTTTCGGTACTTTCGGTGCTCCCGTCCAGCTGTACATGCGCAATCAAGCGCCGTATGGTCCCTCGCGACGGCTGTGCAGCCGCCCAGGATGACATCAGACACTGAGAAAAATTTCTGGCTTAGCAACGAGGTAAGCCCCTGCGGCGTCATTCCGACCTATATTCCGGTGAAATGCCCGAGTGGACGATTCGCCGCACGGCGAGGGGCGTTCGCTTCCTCGAATAAAATCATGTTGCCGGAGGCACATTTGCCAGGGGCGCTCGCTTCGCTCCCGGGGCGGACGAAGGCGTCCGCCCCTACACGTGCAGGAGCGATACTAAGCCGCACCAGGCTGGTTGAGGGTCGTGCGGCGTGTGGCCGGGGAGAATACGACTCACGTATTCATTGAGAGATCGTAAGGAGGGCCGGTGTCCTTGCCCCACGACCGATGTTTTGAGAGAAATTACGAAAGTGGAACAAGTTGTACAAAGAGCTTGCGGGTTCAGTCGCGCTGTGCGACATAGATAAGCATGATACGAAGCAGAATCCTGATCCTCATCGCAGGTCTGATCCTCGCGTCGAACGCCAGTTTGTTTGGCCAGGGAAAATCGGAAGGCGATACCGTTCGTGCGCTTGAGCTGAAGTGGACCGAGTCCTACAAGCAGCGCAGCATCGACACACTTTCGTCGCTGCTGGCGGACGAGTTCGTCATCACGGTCGAGGACGGCAATGTCTACAGTAAGGCGGGATACATCAGTCACACGGCCGACTCGAAGGTGCGGGTGGACGTTGCGGAAATGTCCGATCTCAAGGTCCGAATCCATGGCACTACGGCGATCGTGACGGGGGCCTATCACGAGAAGGGCGTGTCAGAGGGCAAGCCCTACGAGTATCACGATCGCCTGACGGATGTGTGGATCAAATCTGCCGGTAAGTGGCAGGTTGTAGCGTCGCATTACAGCGTTCCGTATAAGTAGTGAGGAGATTGAAGCATGGGCCACAAGGTGCGAGTCTTAATTGCCCTGATTACCCTGCGATCTTGTCAGGGATACTTTTGCGTTCCTGCTTTCGTTTACGCTCTGTAACTTCAAAGTGCCATTGAGCGCGCCGGGCGCAGTCTGCTTCAGATCGTATGCGAACTTCCACTCGCCGGTGGTTAACTCAAAACGGGCCTCGGCGCCATCGATTCTGCCATTCTCGATGGGATATTGCTCGCTTGCATTGGGGCCACCGCTGCCGCTGAGAGTCCTCCCTTGCTGCTTCAGAATGAATAACTGCGGGACGGTGTGGTCGCCGCCATCAACTTTGAACGTGCCGGACCACTTGCCGGTGAGGTCACTTGCCATCGCGCTCGTGGCCAGCAAAGTTACGATTGCTATTGTCCTGTACATGGGTGCGACTCCGCCGCTGATTTTAGCCGCGCCGGAGGATGTTTGTCCGGCGGATCCATATCAGGAGGCCGCTGACTACTTGAAGGGGTAAAAGGATGCCTGCTAGCGCCGCAAGAATCCTGGTTGGCATGCCGAGGATGTTTCCCGTGTGGATTGCCTCGTTTGTAGCCATGAAGCGCTCGCGGGGCGTAAGGCTGGCCGACTGATTCACCGCAACGATTCGGCCGCTCCGTGGATCGAGGGAAACCGAGTTGCGCTCGGCAGCGATCCGGCTGTCGGAATAGGTCAAGGACACAACGTAGAGGCCGCCATATCGCGGCATCTGCAGGCGATAAGGTAACGCGCCGGGCAGTTGCGCGCTGGCCATCGCGATCGCTTGATCCGGTGTTAATTCGGTACTCCCCTGGCTGGGTTCCGATCGCGGCGGAGTTTGACTGGAATGGACCGGATTCGTCCCATACATTTTGTCGAACAGGGGCGACACTTCGTCTTCGAAGCCGATAACAATGCCGGTCGCGGTAAGCAACAGCCAAGGCATGAGGGAGAAAATACCGAACGAGTTGTGTTGGTCGGACCAGAATAGTCGGCTCCACCAGGGGCCCCGAATGCGTATCCGTTTGCGGGGCCACCAGAGGTATAGGCCGGAAGCCAGCGAGATCAACATCGCCACTGTAGACCAGCGCAGAATGTTTCGCCCGATATCTCCGGTTGCGAGGCGCACGTGAAGGGCGCGCATGAAGCCCAGCACGGTCTGCCCTCGGGTTCGGAGGCCAAGGACCTCTCCGGTGTATTGATTGACCGAGACGATGCCGCTCGACAGGATTACTTCGGTGGGGACATCCGGCGACGAAGAAGGCAGGTAGGCGACTACCGGTTCGCCGCCATATTTCTTGGAGACCGCTTCCCCGATTTGGACAAGAGAAAGTGTCGTGCCGCCCGGTTTTACACGGGAGAGATGAGGATGGATCAGGCGATCCAGTTCTGGTTCAAACGCCAGGATGGCTCCAGTGATCCCAAGAACCAGCAGGAAGGCTCCTGCGATCATGGCCAGCCAAAGATGAAGTTTTAAAATCAGACGCCGCACGGCAGCATCTTAACGTGCGATCGGGCGAGTTCCTACTCCCTTCCAACCCCCAGTGCGTCGGCGACTCGATTGATGTAGTTGAACCATGAAGCGATCAGCGTGATCTGCAGAATGGCGCGATCGTCGAAGCCCACGGCTCGCAGTCGGTCGATATCGTCCTTCCAAATCTTGGTCGCGTCTTTCGTAAGCTTCACGACGTGATCCAGCATCACGCGATCCTGGGGAGAGATTGGCGCGGTTGTGTAGTCCTTCTCCAGCGCATCGACCAGGCCCTTGTCCAGCGTTACTCTACGCAGAAACTCTGCGTGTGACTCGATTCAATATACGCACCGGTTGGTCACCGAAACCATGGTGGCGATCATCTCGTGCTGGGCGCGACTCAAGGGCAGATCGGGCGACATGAGCGCCCCAAAAGTGCTGAAAGCGTGATAGAGGGCATCGGGAATCAGCGTGTGCGATCCGACAATCGACGATGCGCCCGAGGGGTCCGGATGCACCGGTTCGGCATATTCTTTCGGATAGAGTAGTTTCTCGCCCTCAATCGCCTTGCGCAGCTTCTCGTCGGCCTCAGCGAGGGATACGGTGCGAATCCAAGTCATAGTCGAAGTCGTCCTTGCTCCAGAATGCCCACAGGTTTTCGAACATTACACTGTACGGGCATCGGCGCCACATAGCACATTCATATTAGCGGGGCGTTATACCATGAGGAAATGGAGCTTCCTGTAAATCCGCCGCTCTTGCCCATGCTCGCGAAGCGCGTCGAGGAACTGCCGCCAGGGGATGACTGGATCTTTGAGCCCAAGTGGGACGGATTCCGTGCGCTGATCTTTCGCGACAAGGACGAGATCCTGATCCAGAGCCGCGACGAAAAGCCGCTGAATCGCTACTTCCCGGAGCTGCCACCTTCGTTGCAGGAGGCATTGCCCGCTCGGTGCGTTCTCGATGGAGAGATCGTCATTGTGAAAGACAATGAGCTTGATTTCGATCTGCTGCAGCTACGTCTCCATCCCGCCGCTTCGCGCGTGAATCTGCTTTCCAAACAAACACCGGCGTCCGTCGTCTTCTTCGACCTGCTTTGCGAGGGAGAACGCGATCTGAGGAACGAACCTTTCCAAGTTCGACGCCAGCAGCTTGAATCGCTGCTGTCAAGGACGAAGCCGCCGATTCATCTGACGCCGGCCACTCAGGATCGCGATCTCGCCGCCGATTGGTTTCGACGCTTCGAAGGAGCAGGACTTGACGGCGTCGTGGCGAAACAGGTTTCCGGGACCTATGAGCCCAACAAACGCGTGATGCTTAAGGTCAAGCACGAACGCGAGTGCGACTGTGTGGTGGCTGGCTTCCGCTGGCACAAGAAGGGCGATCGCACCCTTGTCGGTTCCTTGCTCCTCGGGCTCTACGATGATGCTGGCGCCTTGCAGCACGTTGGGGTATGTGCAAGCTTCAGCACGGCCAAGCGCAAGGAACTTGTAGACTTCCTGGCGCCCTACCGCAAAGATGCGGTGGTTTCTCATCCCTGGAAGCATTGGGCGGATCATGGAGGCGACGAAGAGGTTAAGCGTATGCCCGGCGGGCAAAGCCGCTGGAGCCAGGGGAAAGATCTTTCGTGGGAGCTGCTGCGGCCGGAATTGGTGGTTGAGGTGGCGTACGACCACATGCAGGGAGACCGCTTCCGTCATACGGCGCAATTCCGGCGATGGCGGTCCGACAAGAAGCCAACCGACTGCACTTACGCCCAACTCGAAGTGGTGCCTCCGCAGGAATTGGCCGCCATTTTCCCGAGCGGCCGGTGATGCGGGAGCAGTGAGGGATGAGCAATCTGTGGTGCTCGCTTTTGCTCATAGCTCATAGCTCACTGCTCATTGCTCATTGCTCATGGCCCCGTTATTCCTTCTTCTTTTTCTTCCTGCTCAACTCGCGCCATTCGCGGGTAGGATCGTTATCCGGATCGGGAGTCTCTTGTTTCGGACGAACGTCCTCGGGCACGTGGCGCAGATTCACTCGGATGCGCGTCCAGGTCGAAGAGCGGCCGCGCATGGAGTCGACGAGCACGTCATCTGCGGCCAGTAACGGCGCAACCTGAGGGTATTTCGTCTTCCATCTTTCAAGCCCTGCTAGCGCGGCTGCTTTGTCGGGCGAGTTCGCCACCACAATCAGTGGCATTTTCACCCGTGGCTTCTTCGGGGCAGACTTCGCGCGCGAGGGCGCGACTCGCGTGCCTTCCGATTCCATCTTGCGGAAATGCGGCGGCCAGGGTGCGTCTCCCAGTCCGGCAGCTTCATCTTTGCCGGCAAGCTCGAGTAACTTCTCCAGCGATCCGGGTGCGGAATTCATGTCCGCATGGGGATCGCCGATTTTGGCGAAGCGCTCCGGCACAGTGAAGATCGTGAAGTCGGCCGGATCGCATGCGGGCACCTCGTTCCAATGCAACGGAGCCGACACGCGTGCGTCCGGCAGCGGGCGCACGGAGTATGCGGAACATGTCGTCCGGTCCTTGGCATTCTGGTTGTAATCGAGGAACACTCCGTGACGCTCTTCCTTCCACCACTTCGATGTGGCGAGGTTGGGTGCGCGGCGCTCCACGGCCCGCGAGAACGCAACTGCGGCGCGGCGTACCTGTTGAAACGTCCAGCGCGGCTCGATGCGAACATTCACGTGTATGCCGCGAGATCCGCTGGTCTTGGGCCAGCCGCGAAGGCCAAGGTCTTCAAGCAGCGCTTGCACCTCAAGAGCCACCCGGCGGACGTCGTCCCAACCAACGCCAGGTACCGGGTCGAGGTCGATTCTGAGTTCGTCCGGATGATCAAGGTCGCCCGAGCGTACCGGGTGCGGGTGCAATTCGATGCAGCCAAGATTCACGATCCATGCGAGGCCGGCAGCGTCATCGACCACAACCTCTTCGGCTGTGCGGCCGGACGGGAACGACAAGGTAACTGTTCTCAACCACGCAGGCCGCTGATCCGGTGCCCGCTTCTGAAAAAATGCCTCTCCCTCGGCGCCGTTCACGAATCGTTTGAGGACGATCGGGCGATCCTGAATGCCCGCCAGCGCTCCCGGAGCAACCGACAGGTAATAACGGACGAGATCAAGTTTCGAGACTTTGACTTGCGAGGAGAAGTACAGCTTGTCGGGATGCGTAATTTGAACTTCGCGTCCCTCAAGCGACAGCACTTCTTTGGAAACTTCCTTCCCCACGATAAAAGGCTAACATGCAGGGGGTTCAGTGATTCTTGCTGCGCACAGCCTAATCGCCCGAGGCTTCCGCGGTCCCCGCCTCCCCATAGGCGGGTTCTGGCGCCGCAGGCCTTGGGCGCTTCTTGCGGCCGAAAACCGCTTCCTTCACCAGGACGAAAATCGTCTTGCGGTTTTGGGCAATGACTTTCAGCCACGCGAACTTGCCCAACATGGGGAAATAAATGCCGCGGAAACAGAGCCGCGCAAGAAAGATGTTGACGCGATACCCGAGGGGCTGGTCATTGAGCGATTGGACAGCCAACGCGAGAGCTTCGGGACTGTAGCAGTGGGCCCATCCGTACTTCACTTCGTCGTGGGCTTCTTCGATGGTCATCTTCAGAGGAGAGTGCGCCATGGCGAACGGAATGAATTCCTGCCAGTGTTTCGGCCGCGTCAGCCGATCCGAGGTCTGCAATCGTTTGTAGAGCGGAGTTCCAGGCAACGGAGTCAGCAGGCCGAAGATGGGCAGGCCCGGGGGCCAGGTGCGGACTTGTTCAAGGGTGCGCTCGGCCACGCCGGTGGTGTCGTTGTCCATGCCGAAAATAAATGACGTGATGGCGTAGACGTTGCGCTTAGCCAGTCGCTCCAGCACCGCAGCGTACTCTCCGGGCTTGTTGAATCCCTTGTTCATATCTTTGAGATTGGCCGGGTCGACCGACTCCATGCCGATGAAGATCCACTTGCCTCCAGACGCGGCGATCAAGTCGATCAATTCCTCGTCGCGTAACAGGTTTGCGCTAATCTGAGCCACCCAATGCACTTGGGCGCCTGCCGCGATGATGTCGCGCAGCAGCGACTTGGTGCGCTTCACGCTGATGGCGAAGTTGTCGTCAATGAAGAAGACCGCCATCTGCCCCTTCTCAGTGCGCGCGCGGGCTTTCAATGCCAGTAATTCATTCACCACACTCTCGTTGGTGCGGAAGCGGATGGAGTCCCCGAAAAATCCTGTCACCGTGCAGAACTCGCAGCCGTAAGGGCAGCCTCGTCCCGATTCGACCGGGACGATGCGAAAGGTTCCCCAGCCCTCCCCGATTTTCTGAAGCATGCCGCGGGCTGCGCCCGGTATCAGATTGAATTGATCGAGATCGATCGACTGCCAGGGGATCGCGGGATAGTCCTGGAGCGACGGCTTTCGTTCCTGGCCGAAGACATCGACCGGAGCATAGACCTCTTTGAGCTTGCCTTCCGCCGCGTCGTTCACGATGTGCGGCCAGGTCTCGTCGGCCTCTCCCAGAGCGACAGCGTCGGCGTGGCGGGGGCCGCCATCGCGGCCGAGCGCCTCGTCGGCCATCTCGGTGACGTGGGGCCCGCCCATCACCACGGGGACTCCGGTGGCGCGTATCGCATCGGCCATGCGGTAGGCCTTGGCAATCATTCGAGTCATCGCGCCAATGCCGACAAGCCCTATCTTCTGGACGCGGACATACTCTGCGATCTGGGCTTCATCCATGGGCTGGGCATTGCCATCGATCAGCAATACTTCATGGCCCGCTGGCGTCAGTGCCTGAAGAAGAAACATCCATAGGTGCGGCATGAAATTGCGTGTGACCCCGTTGTCGGGGTTGTAGAGGAGGATCTTCATAAGTTTTTTGGGGAGCGGGTACTTCCTTCGCGGGTCGAACTTCGCGGGAGGTGTAGCAGCCGGCAATCTGAGCTAGCTACGCTTTGGATGTGCCTGATACCAAGGGTCCCTAATCAGCATTGATTGTACTCTATCGTACAGATGTGAGTGCCTTCGAGGACAAAAGGGTTGGCTATGATTCTTGCAATCGATTCGATTCATGGGTTTTGAGGAATTATCCAGCTCCGCCTCGCAAGCCGGAGGTACCGTCTTCGTGTTGTTCCCTTGGTAACCCTTCAGTACACTCCCTTTCGGTAACCCTTGGTAACCATGCCTTCTATCACTTCCAGACGTACAATTGGCCTTGTCCGGTCGGGCATCTGCCGATATGGAAGATGACCTTCCGCGACCTGTACCCGGGAACAGCCCCCAGCGTTTCAGCGGGTTCGTTCGCGACTTAGTTTTTAGAACACCAGGGTCTGGAGTTCGACGCTCTTATGGCATTGTTCGGCTTCAATAAGCAGAAGGTTCTGGCCAATGCGGAGAAGTATGTCCAGCAGGGCAAGCTACAAAATGCCATCTCCGAATACGAAAAGGTCCTCAAGAACGACTCCAAAGACCTGACGGTTAACAACACCGTCGGCGACCTCTACTCGCGCATCGGCGAGAGCGATAAGGCCACAGAGTGCTTTAAGAGTGTGGGCGATGCCTATGCCAGCCAGGGTTTCACGGTCAAGGCCATCGCGATGTACAAGAAGATCTGCAAGCTGAAACCATCGCTGGAGAGCTTGCTGAAGCTGGCCGAACTCTACACCCAGCAAGGCCTGTTCAACGATGCCCGCGCGCAGTATCTGCAGGTCGCGGAAGAATTCCTGAAAGCCGGCGAACTCGAGAACGCCGTCCGCATCTTCCAGAAGATTCTGGAAATGGATCCGGAAAACAGCCAGATGCGCGTGAAGCTTGCGGAAGTCTATGTGCGTCTCGGCAAGAAGAACGATGCCTGGCAGATTTTTTCCGCTGCCGCCGAGAGTATGCGCTCGAAGGGATCGCTGAGCGGCGCTGAGGAAATCCTGCAGCGCATGCTGACGCTCGATCCGGGCAATACCTATGCGCTGCTGATGCAGGGCAAGAACATGCTCGAGTCCGGAGACGGCGCCGGGGCCGTTGCCGCCCTGCACAAGATTTCTGACATCGATTCGAATCCTGAGGGGCTGCGCGACCTGCTCAAGGCTTATCTCCTGACCGGCCAACTGTCGGAAGCCGGGACGGTCGCCAACAAGCTGCTCACGGTGCACAACGATCTTCCGGCGATTGCCAGCTTTGCCGAAGCGCTCATGCAGGCCGGGCAATACGAGAACGCTCTGCAAGTATACGATCAGCATGCCGAGCGCCTGCTGGCGGAAAACTCCGACAAGGTTCTGCAAAGCCTGCACACCATCATCGGCCACGTTCGTGACAACCCCGATTCCCTGCAGAAACTCCTCGATCTTTTCAATAAAGCTGGAGAGAACACCCACGTCAGTGAAGTCATCGAACTTCTGGCCCATGCCAGCGTTCAATCCGGAGAGCTCACCCGTGCCCGCGATCTGTATCAGAAGCTGGCCCAGGTCGAACCGCAGAACCCCCTGCACATGCAGAATTACCAGCAGGTGGTCAGCCAGCTGGGCGGGACTTCGGGGAGCAAGCTCATCACTCCGGAAGAGGCCGTCGTCCTCATCGACGATCTGGAGGCGACCGCGCCTTCGATTCACCAGCATTATTCCGACGAAGTCGCTCTCGCCGTCCGTTCGGCGCTTACTGATGCGGAGCTCTTCATCTCGTACAACATGCCCGCCAAGGCTATGGGCCCGCTGCTCACCGTCTTGCCGCTGGCTCCGAACGACCTGCGACTGAACCAGCGGCTGGCCGCGTTACACACCCGCGCGGGACGTTTTGCCGAAGCTGCGCTTTGCTGCCGTACGCTGCAGAATGTTTACTCCGAGGCCGAGCATCCGGATGAGGCCACTCGCTACAGCGAACTGGCGGAGCGCTATGAAGAGCGTACTTCGGCTCCCGCTCCTCGCGATTCTGTCGAAGAAACTCCGATTTTCCTCGATGCCACCGCATCTCAGACTTCGGAAGCAGAACCGGAAGTGGCGGAGTTTGCCATAGAAGAAGCTCCGGCCGAAGTCACGATTGACGAGCCTGAGGCGGCCGCGCCTGAGCAAGTGCAGGAACCGGAGGAAGCCGCCGTCGAGCCCGCGTCGCCGTGGCCTGCTGCGTCGCCCGCGGTGGAAACGAGCGCGGAACCCGAATTTGCGGTGGTGGATGAATCCACGGCGGCAGCGCCCACTGAGGCTGCCGCAGCCGGCGAGGAAATCGATCTATCGTCCGAGTGGGACGACGCTATCACCATAGAGGCCGACGATGCGCCTCCGGCGGCAGTCGAAGAACCTGTTGAGGTTGCGGAAATCGCTCCGAAAACTGCCGAGGTTTCCGATGCTCGCGTGGATGAGACCGTCGAAGAGATTCGCTTCTACGTCGGCCATAGCATGCCCGAGCAGGCTTTAGCGGCTCTGGCGAAACTGCAAACCCTGACGCGCGATAAGGCGAAGATCGACGTACTCCGCGCTGAAATCGATGCTGCCATGCAGCCGGAGGAAGCCGCAGTTGAGGCTGAGCCGGTCATGGAAGAGCTCACCGCCGAGGATGTTCCCTCGATCGAGGTGGTGGCTGAAGAAGCTCCTGTGGCAGTTGAACCAGAGCCCGAGCCCGAACCGGTGATGGAAGAGATTCCGGTTGTGGCGCAAGCGCCCGTTCAAGCCAAGCCCCGGCGCCAGCCCGTTCCCGAGCCGGCGCCGGTAGTTCATGAACCTGAACCGGAAGTGCAACCAGCCGTTCTGCAGGAATTCGTCAGCGATCTGGAATCGTCGCTCGGTGACACGTTCCTGCCTGGCGCGGTTCCCCATGAGCCTGCAGCTGCTCCTGTTGCCCACGCTCAAGCGGGCGCCGCTGCCGGCCAGCCTGCACCCGTATTGGGAGAATTTGTTGCGGACATCGAAGCCTCGCTGGGCGACGATTTCCTGAAGGCAGCTCCAGTCCCTGAACGTCAACCGTCCGCTCCGGTCGCCGTGGCAAAGCCTGTACCGGCCCCGGTGGCCCCGGTTGAGACCAAGAGGGTCAGTCCGCTGGCCGCGAGCGCCGCTGCATCGGCCTCTCCGGCCGCGCCCGTTGCTGTGCACGCAATGCAGGCTGCCACAGTTTCTGCTCCTCCGGTAGCCTCCACGAGAACGGTAGCGCCGGTCGCTCCGAGTGCGCCTGTACTGACGCCGACCCCTCCCGCTCCTGCCGCCAAGGCTTCTCCGTTCGGTGACGACGCTGGCATTGATCTGGCAGACATGTTCGGCGAGCTGAAGAAAGATCTTGAAGCCGATGTTGCCAATGCCGACGAGGATCCTGAGACGCACTACAACCTCGGTATCGCGTTCCGCGAAATGGGACTGCTCGACGAGGCCATCGGAGAGCTTCAGAAAGCCGTTCAGTCGTTCGATCACGGGCATCCTTTCCCGCAGATCATGCAGACTTACACCTGGCTGGCGCAGTGTTTCCTCGAAAAGGGAGTTCCTGAGGCCGCTGTCCGCTGGTACGACAAGGCTTTGAAAATGCCGACCATCGATGGCGAGACGCGGGTCGCTCTCCATTACGAACTGGCTGCGGCTTACGAGACTGCCGGAGACAAGACTTCCGCTCTCAAACATTTCATGGACGTCTACGGCAGCAACATCGATTACCGCGACGTCGCCGAGCGCATTAGGGCCCTGAAGTCGTAGAATAGCCGGATGGCTTTGACGTCTTTTCTCCTCGGGATCCAGCGCGCCCCCATTCTTTCCACCGGAGCGCGCGCTGAATGAGTGATCCCATGTTCTCCGGCGCGCCCGGCAAGGCGCCTGAGTCCCAGCGACCCACCGACGCCCCCAGCATTCTCCTCGAACCGTCCGAGAATCGGCCGCGGCTGGTCCAGCTTTGGATGCACCGGATTTCCGTCTTTTTATTTGTTCTGATCAGCGCGGTGGCGGGTGTACTGCTTATTATCCTGCCCTGGACACCCGAGTGGACCGACAACTATCTGCTGCTGTCGTTTCCGGTTGTTCGTAGTCTGGTGTCCAATGGCTTCTTTCGTGGTTTCTGCAGCGGGCTGGGCCTGCTGGACATCTGGATCGGTTTCTGGGAGGCGCTTCACTACCACGAGCATCAGTAGCGTGAGGCGGAAACAAGGGGTCAGGGTCAGAGATCAGGGGTCGGTGATCCGGGATCGCTCACGCTGAGACCTAAATAACTGCAATACTAGTCGCAACAAAACCTGGGCCCGATCTTAATTTCGAGTACGCAATGACCGACTTCCTCAAATCCGCACCTCTCGCCTACGAAAACGAAGCCTTCTTCCGCAGCCCTGACGGCCGCATCCTGCGCATGCTGGCAGAATACCAGGAGCCGCTGGCCCGCTTTCGCCGTGAGCAGATCCAGGACACGGTGGTCTTCTTCGGCTCCGCCCGTTTTCAAGGACGGAAAATTGCCGCGGAAACCCTGGCTGCAGTCGGCGAGAAGAACACTTCCCCCAAGCAACTTGAGCAGGATCTGAAGCGGGCGCAGGCAAACGTCAATATGGCCCGCTATTACGAAGACGCGCGCAAGCTCGCCTTCATGCTGACGAAATGGTCGATCACCATTCCGGCCCGCCGCCATCGTTTTGTCGTCACCACCGGCGGAGGCCCAGGGATCATGGAAGCCGCCAACCTTGGCGCCCACGAGGCCGGAGGCAAGAGCATCGGCCTGAACATACAGCTCCCGTTCGAGCAGCACCCCAACCAGTTCATCACGCCCTCGCTCAACTTCCAGTTCCACTATTTCTTCATGCGGAAGTTCTGGTTCGCTTATCTTGCCAAGGGATTGGTGATTTTCCCCGGCGGGTTCGGCACCATGGACGAACTCTTCGAGATCCTGACGCTCGCGCAAACCGAGAAATTGGCGAAGAAGATTCTGGTGATCATCTACGGCAGCGAATACTGGAACAGGATCATCAACTTTCAGGCGTTCGTCGACGCCGGCACGGTTTCACCACAGGATCTTGACCTGTTCAAAATCGCCGATAATCCCGAAGAAGCTTTCGAATTCCTGCGTGGCGGCCTGACCAGCTACCACCTGGGAGACACTCCAAAGAAGAAAGGCGAGGTCTTGCCCGAGATCGCGAAGACCAGGCCGTAGTTTTCCTTCGTGTTTCTTAGTGCCCTTTGTGGTTCATTGGTGTTGACCGGCGCCAAGGACAAACTGGCGACTACCCTGAGATCCGATGGCTGAAGGCTGCCTTCTCTACTACATCACCAACCGCACTGCCTTCGCTGCAGACGAACCCACCCGCCGTCGCCGTCTCCTCGACAAAATCGCAGAAGCTGTCCGCGCCGGAGTCGACTACATCCAGCTAAGGGAGAAAGACCTTCCGACACGCGAACTGGAAATGTTGGCGCGGGAAGCGGTCGATATCCTCAGGCAACTGAGAACCGGGAGCCGAGAACTGAGAACTGCCTTGCTCATTAACTCCCGCACCGATATCGCGCTCGCCGCCGGAGCCGACGGTGTCCATCTTCGCTCCGACGACATCACGCCGCGGGAAGTTAGAGCAATATGGGAAAAGTGTGGCGCCGGCGCGTCCGCCCGCGAACTCTCGCCACGAGAACCGTTGATCGGAGTCTCCTGTCACTCGCCAGAAGAAGTGAAGCAAGCCGAGGCTGACGGGGCCACCTTCGCGGTCTTCGGCCCAGTATTCGAAAAGAAAGATGTGCCCAAAGTGGACCCGGCAGGACTGACTCAACTCCGCGAAGCCCGCAATGGGAAGATTCCGGTCATGGCCCTGGGCGGAGTTACTCTAGAAAATGCGAAATCATGCCTGGAAGCGGGCGCTTCCGGAATCGCCGCGATCCGTCTCTTCCAGGAAAACAACATCGCCGAAACCGTCGCGAACTTGCGTCGTATTCTTCTCTGATCCTCTGCGTCCTCTGTGGTGATCGAACCTCATTACTACACTGCTACACTGATTTCGAATGTCCACGGCGATTCAAATCGGGCCCGCGCTGATCCGAATCCCAGCGTCCGATTTCCTCATGGGCTCGGAAAACGGCCAGGATTGCGAACGTCCTATCCACCGCGTGTGGGTCGATGCATTCCTGCTGGCTGCAACGCAGGTAACAAACGAACAGTACGACCGATTCCTGATCTCGACCGGAAGCACTCCCCCGCCCTTCTGGCGCGAGCCCAACTTCAACCATCCGCGGCAGCCCGTGCCAGGAGTCTCGTGGCACGAAGCTGTGCGTTATTGCGAATGGCTGAGCCTGCACACCGGCCGCCGATTCCGCCTTCCCACGGAGGCCGAATGGGAGTGTGCTGCCCGCGGTGGTCTCGAGCAAAAGCAATTCCCCTGGGGCGACGATCCCCCGCAATCGCTGCCGAACTATGCCACGCGCTGGCAAAGCGGGCCTGAACCCGTCACGCAGGGCGCGCCAAATGCGTTTGGACTTTACGACATTGGGGACAACGTCCACGAGTGGTGCAGCGACTGGTACGACCCGAACTACTACGCGATCTCGCCGGAGCGCAATCCCCACGGTCCGGAGGAAAGCCCGATGAAGCCGCCGCGCAAGGCTTCCCGCGGAGGTTCCTGGCGCCACCACATCAAAGTCGCTCGCTGTTCGGCCCGCTCCAGCATCCCGCCTGAATTCCACTACGCCGATTACGGTTTCCGGGTTGCGTGCGATGTGCCGTGAATCGACCGAGACAATCAGGAATCAGTGAGTCGCCGTAGCGCGAGGACGCACACCAATCACGTTCGGGACGGGCCATGCCATTTCATTCTCATCGTTCTCTTTGAACGATGTTTCGTAGCTGCCAAACATCTCTAGTTCGGTTTCGCCCACGTGCAGGTAGAGTTGAGCTTCGGGCCCTCCCTCCATATGCTGCGCCGCAACGACTCCGATTCCAGCTGCCAGCAGTTCCTGGTTCAAATCGTGCATCGAGAACGGGGAACGCGAGTAAATAAAAAGCGCACGCCCTTCAGTATCTTCTCCCGCTGCCGCCTCGCTCCACTCCCTGGTCTGTTTCCCCCATTGATTGACGCCGGGACGTTTGATGAGCCTCAAGTTCTGCACTGCCGAACCATAGTCCGCAAGGATTGCCTGCAAACTGCTCTGCGGAGCATCGAGATCGAAAATCCGAAATCTGGGTACGTTCCGTCCAGCATGCGGATCGAATGCCATGACCGACTGGTAGTTGTTCGATCGGCTGTTGAAGACGTGATCGCGGCTGCGGAGATATCCCAGATGCGTCTTGTTATCCGATGCGAACATTCCCGCATTAATGACCGCAGCGAATTTGTGTTTCTTGCTCCATTCACGGGCTGTGTGCCCCGCGTTCTCGCCGGTTTGGAGAATGCCGATGGCCTCCAGTTCCCACTGGTTGGGATCGATGCGCAACACGGTGATCCTCGAATCCCCGAACACACTCTGCTTGCGCGTATGGACGCGTATGATTTCCATTCCAGGAGCGAGAGTCTGCCACCCTGACGCTGTCTCGGCCGGAAGTCCTCGTTGCACGCAGAAGAGGAGAAAGAGTCCAGCGAAGCACAGGTGTCGCGCGAGCGGCCATTCCATATAATTTGTCCTTTCCAACAGGCCAGCTCAGAGGCTACTTCGAAAAGCCGGCGCGACGACAGAAACGGAGACTATGTTCCACAAAGACCTGCTCCAGCACAAGCGCATCCTCATCACCGGTGGCGGCACCGGCCTCGGCAAAGGCATGGCGGCCCGCTTCCTTGAACTCGGAGCCACTGGCTATATTTGCGGCCGTCGGGAAGAAGTGTTAACGGCTACCGCCGACGAACTGAAGACCAAAGGCCCGATCCACACGATCGCCTGCGATGTCCGCAGCCTCGAAGCGGTCGAGCAGATGATTGAATCGATCTGGAAGGAAGGCGCGCTCGACATCCTCGTCAATAACGCCGCCGGAAATTTCATCGCCCGGACCGAAGAACTCTCGCCACGCGCCTGGGAGTCTGTGATCAACATCGTGCTGATGGGAACACTGCACTGCACGATGGCCTGCGGACGACGGTGGCTTGCAGCCAAACACCCTGGCACGGTGCTCAGCATCTCGGCTACGTACGCGCCCGTGGGTTCGGCTTATGTCGTTCCTTCCGCCGTGTCCAAAGCCGGAGTCGAAGCCTTGATGCGCAGTCTCGCCGTCGAATGGGGCAATCGCAGTATCCGCATGAACGCGATTGCTCCCGGCCCGATCCCCACGCAAGGAGCCTTCTCGCGCTTGCTGCCGCATTCTGGACTCGAAGCCGTCGCTCTAGAGCGCAATCCTCTGCATCGATTCGGAACTATCGAAGAGTTGGCCAATCTGGCGGCGTTTCTGGTCAGCGATGGTTCTGGCTACATTAATGGCGAAGTCATACGGATGGACGGCGGCGAATTCCTGCAAGGCGCGGGAGAATTCACTGCTCTGGGGAGGGTCTTGACAGATAAGGATTGGGAGTCGCTAAGACCGCGCAAGCGAACTTAAGAATGCATCAGGAACGCGAAACGCAGTCGATGACTAATCACTGTTCTTCTTCGGCATGACGATCCCCTTGAGCAGCACGTTGACCAGGCTCAGCACGATCGCACCCAAAAACGCCGCCAAAAATCCATGCACCTGGAACCCGGGTGACAGCAGTGCCGACGCCAGTTCCAGCATCAGCGCATTGATTACCAGCCAGAACAATCCCAGCGTGACCAGCGTCAGGGGAAATGTGATCACCTTAAGAACCAGTCCGATGGTGGCATTGATGAAGCCAATGACCAGAGCCGCGATCAGAGCGCTCTTCCATCCACTGACATAGACTCCCCTGACGATCTGCGCCACAACCCAAACCGCCACCGCGCTCAAAATCCAGTTCAAAAGTAGACGCATAGCTTTGCACTCACCATCAAACTATAGACGCGAGATCACAGTTTTGTCATTTCCGTATCGGAGGGTGGGGAGTTTGACTTATCGTCCGAACCCATCTGTCCCCAGGTCACAACAAAATTAACAACTTCGTGCACAGTTTGCGGCGGCGCATACGGTACACTACGCAATTCGATTTCAAGGAGGGAAATGCATGGCAGACCCCGCACTCAGCGGATCAGAATTCAAGAAACAACTGCGCGCCGGACAGCCCAAGATGGGCCTCTTCCTCAACGCGCATAGTCCGACCGTCGCCGAGCAACTCGCGCACTCCGGATACGACTGGCTGCTGGTCGATACGCAGCACGGCCCTATGGGCTACGAGCGGCTCTCGGCGATGCTCAGCGGAATTGCCAACGGCGGCGCGAAGAGCCTGGTCCGCGTTGGCGGATACGATGACCGCCCCGGCATCCAGCAGGCCCTCGACCTGGGCGCCGACGGCGTCCTCGTGCCCTACATCAACACCGCTGACGAGGCCCGGCAGGCCGTGAGTTGCACCAAGTATCCCACCGTCGGCACGCGCTCCGTTTATTTCCCACAGCGCAGCATGAACCGCGCTGGGCTTCTCGGTTACGCGGGCAACTGGAACAACGAGAGCATCATCGCGTTGCAAGTTGAGACCGCGTCCTGCATCGAGAACATCGCCGAGATCGCCTCTGTCCCCGGGGTCGACATCCTCTTCCTCGGACAGAACGATCTCTGCATGTCGATGGGGCTGTACAACAAATATGAGTTTCCGCACATGTACACGTCGCCGGAGCTTGATGTGGCGACGAAGAAGCTGGTCGAGCACGCGCGAAAGAACAACGTCATCCTCGGCCTATTCCTGTTCGGGACGAGCCGCGTCGGCGAATTCCTCGAGAAAGGATTCACCTTCATCAGCATCGGCAACGATCTGCACCACGTCTTAACGCAGGCCGGCGCCTACGTGGGAGACATGGAGCAGATCGCCCAGGAAAAAGGCAAGTCCTGGAAGCGCCGCTCGACCGCCCTCTTCTAGAACGAGTTCGAAGGTAAAGGGAACACGAGGGTGCCCCAACCTTGTCGCGCATTTTGCGACAGGGTGGGGATTTTGACTTCCTCCGTGTTCCTCAGTGACCTCTGTGGTGAGTTCACCCTTTTCAAGTAAAATCAAACCTCCGCCATGCACGTTCTTACTGAAATCGAAACCCGCGTCCTGGGCTCACTGATCGAAAAAGACATCACCACGCCCGATTACTACCCGCTTTCGCTCAATGCGCTGGTCAACGCCTGCAACCAGAAGAACAACCGCGACCCGGTGATGACGCTGAACGAGAGTGCTGTCCGCGATGCGCTAATGACCCTGCAGGAAAAGCGCATGGCCGGCCCCGCCGGCGGCGCCGACAGCCGCGTCACGAAATACGAGCATCGCCTGCAGGAGGTCTTCAACTTCGACCGCCGCGAAATCGCGATCGTGTGTGTGCTGCTGCTCCGCGGCCCGCAAACTCCCGGCGAGCTCCGCGGACGCACCGAGCGCATGTATCACTTCGACGCGCTCGAAGACGTGGTCTCGACGCTCGACCGGCTGGCGCAACGTGAGCCTTCGCTGGTGTGCATACTCGCCCGCCAGCCGGGCACGAAGGAATATCGCTATATGCATCTGTTCTCCGGGGAGCCCCTGGAGCCCACGGTTTCGCGCGCGGCAATGGAGCGAGAATCCTCTGCTTCCGCGACAACCGAGGCTTCTCCATACGCAGCTCCGCCGCCCGCACAGCGACTCGCTGTTCTGGAAGAAGAAGTTTCCCGCCTGCGCGCCGATCTGACGGAGGTCCAGCAGCAACTCGCCACTTTTCGCAAGCAGTTTGAATGAGCGATCCCATCGTCATTGAGGACTACGACCCGCACTGGCCGGAACAATTCGAGGTGCTGCGGGCACGAATTGCCCCGGTGCTCGGCCCGCTGGCTGCCGCGATCGAGCACGTCGGAAGCACCGCAGTCCCCGGTCTCGCGGCCAAGCCGATCGTCGACATCGACGTCCTGATGCGCTCCGCAGCCGATCTTCCCGCAGCCATCACTCGTCTAGCGACTCTGGGATATCAGCATCGAGGCGACCTCGGGGTCCCTGGGCGCGACGCGTTTCGCTCGCCCGCCAATGATGTTGCGCATCACCTTTATGTCTGCGTGCCCGAATGTCTCGAATACGCTCGCCACATCACGCTCCGAAACCACCTTCGTATGTACCCTGAAGATGCCCGCGCGTACGAACGTCTAAAACGTGCCTGGGCGGTGGAGTTCCGCAACGACCGCGAGGCCTACAACCAGGCGAAGACCGAATTCGTTGCAGCGGTTCTGGGCCGCGCAGCCACGATGGAACATTCTGCCCCGGCCCGACGTACCATTCCCTAGAGGAGGTCTCGCATGTTCACGTTCCTACTCTGGTGCATTCTGTTCATTTTGTGCTGGCCTCTGGCCCTGTTGGCCTTGGTCGCCTACCCGTTCGTCTGGCTGCTCTTGCTGCCCTTCCGTATCGTCGGAGTCGCGGTCCATGGCGTGTTGGAGGTGGTCTTCCTCGCGATCACCCTTCCCTTCCGCTTACTAGCCGCCCCATTCCGGATCTGAGCGTGTGGACTAGCAGACTGTGGAAGAGCGGCCCTTTAAGGGCCGCGTAAAGCCCCTGAATAAGGACGGGCTTCAGCCCTCGGGGTCGTTCCACTTCCCTAACTCCGCCCTCCTGTTGTAGCCTCAAAGAAGGCCACCTCTTCAGGAGGACCCATGCGTCGTCGCGAATTCCTCATCCGTTCCGCTACCGCCGCTGGAGCGGTTTGGCTCTCATCTAAGTCCATTTTCAAAGCCATCGCCGACCAGGCTCTTCC
Source organism: uncultured Acidobacteriota bacterium (assembly GCA_963836945.1). Classification (GTDB taxonomy): domain Bacteria; phylum Acidobacteriota; class Terriglobia; order Terriglobales; family Acidobacteriaceae; genus Sulfotelmatobacter. The sequence continues at coordinate 412,985 of CAWILL010000002.1, read as the reverse complement.
GCAGAAATTCTCTGCCTCCGACACGGTGACGCTCGGCGGCACCGGCATCAAGACCAGCCGCCTGGCCATGGGCACCGGCACCGTCGGCTCCGGACACCACTCGCACCAGACCGCCCTCGGAGTGAAGGGCCTCTCGGATCTTCTGCTGAACGGATACGAGCACGGCCTGCGCTTCTTCGATGCCGCCGACTCCTACGGAAGCCATCCGCACGTCGCCGAGGCCCTGAAGCGCGTGCAGCGCGACAAAGTCACTGTGCTGACCAAATCCTGGGCACGCGACGCCGACGGCATGCGCGCGGATCTCGACCGTTTCCGCAAAGAACTCGGCACCGACTATCTCGATGTCTGCCTGATGCATTGCGTTACTGAAGCCGACTGGACTGACCGCTACCGCGGTGCCATGGATGTTCTCTCCGAAGCCAAGCAGAAGGGAATCATCCGCGCCCATGGCTGCTCCTGCCATACCATCCAGGCGCTGCGCGCCGCCGCGAAATCTCAGTGGGTGGAAATCGATTTTGCCCGCATCAACCCTGTCGGCGCAGAAATGGACGCCGATCCCGCAACGGTTGTCAGCGTATTGAAGGAGATGAAGTCAGCCGGAAAGGCAGTCGTAGGAATGAAGATTCTAGGCCAAGGCGCACTGCGCAACCGGCAAGATGAAGGCATCAAGTATGCGCTCTCGCTGGGCCTGCTCGACGCCTTCACCATCGGCGCCGAAAGCAAGCAGGAGCAGGAAGACCTGATCCGCCGCATCGCCGCCGCGTAAGCCAAACTGAACTCGAGGCCCCACCCTTGTCGCGTTTGTTGCGACAGGAATGGGCTTTTGACTCTAAGATGTGGGGACAGCCGCCATCGGCTGTCCAGCCGCGAAGTGGCGAAAGAATTCGGCCCATGGCACGGGCCCCGGCGCGTACTAACTCTCCATCACCTTCAATCCCGGACTCACAATCAACCGCGCCTCAGTCGCCTTCTGCACATCCTCAGAGGTCAACCCTGGCGCAATCTCTTCCAGCACGAGCCCATCCCTGGTCACGCGAATGTAAGCCATCTCCGTCGCAATGGTGTCGACCACGCGCGCGCCGGTCAGCGGCAACGTGCACTTCTTCAAAATCTTTGGAGCCCCTTCCCGGGTTGAATGCTCCATCGCCACGACCACTCGCCGTGCGCCCGCTACCAAATCCATCGCGCCGCCCATCCCCTTCACCATCTTCCCCGGAATCATCCAATTCGCAATGCTCCCGGTCTCGTCCACTTCCATCGCGCCCAGCACGCTTAAGTCAATATGCCCGCCGCGAATCATGGCAAACGAATCCGCGCTGGAAAAATAAGAAGTCCCGGGCATCTCGCTCACAGTCTCTTTCCCGGCGTTGATCAGATCCGAATCCTCCGTCCCCTCGATCGGATACGGACCAATTCCCAACATCCCGTTCTCGGATTGGAGTGTGACCTCCACGCCCGCAGGCACGTGATTGGCGATTAAAGTCGGCATGCCAATGCCAAGGTTCACGTAGAACCCATCGCGCAGTTCGCGCGCGATCCGTTTCACAATGCGTTCACGCTTGTCGACGTCTTTTGCAGGCTTGTTCATAGTTGGTCGCTAGTCGTTGGCCGTTAGCCCGACTCTCTCCACTTGTCATCCTGAGCGAGGATTTTGCTTCGCGATCAGTGAAGCAAAACCGCAGTCGAAGGATCCCTACCTGCAACTGAGGCGTGGCAGTACTAAGCGCTTGCCTTCCTCACGGTGCGTCGCTCAATCCTCCGCTCATACAACTCACCCCGAAAAATCCTCTTCACATGAATCGACGGCGTATGAATCGCATCTCCATCCAACTCTCCAACATCCACCAGATGCTCCACCTCGGCGATCGTGATCTTCGCTGCCGTCGCCATCATCGGATTGAAATTCCGTGCTGTCTTCCGATAGATCAAATTGCCCGCGCGATCTCCCTTCCATGCCTTCACGAAGGCGAAATCGGCGGTCAGGCCGCGCTCCATCACGTACAACCGGCCGTCAAATTCGCGGGTCTCTTTTCCCTCCGCCACGATCGTTCCCACGCCGGTCGGAGTATAGAACGCCGGAATCCCTGCTCCTCCCGCGCGAATTCGCTCCGAAAAGGTACCTTGCGGAACCAGGTCCAGCTTGATCGTCCCCTTCAGCACCATCTCTTCGAGCAGTCGATTCTCGCCAACATAAGTACCGATGTGATGCACAATCTGTCCCGCGGCCAGCAGCAACCCGTTGCCCACGCCGTCAACGCCCACGTTGTTGCTGATGGTCCGCAGACTCTTCGTGCCCTTGCGCACCAGCGCTCGAATCAGGTTCTCCGGCATTCCGCACAGCCCGAACCCCCCGATCATGATCGTCGCACCATCAAACACGTCGCGGACGGCCTCATCCGCATTGGCCACAACTTTGTTCATAGCGAAAAGGATTCTAAATGAATTTCACGACCGGGGCACGGAGGCACGAAGAACGTCTAACATCGTTACTTCGAAACGCCGGTATGCTGCAGAAACCACCAAGCAAAAAGAACGATCGACACTAAGATCAGGAACAATCCGCTCAACCGATTCATCGAACCCGATTCCTTAGATTGAGCGCGCTCCATTAAGTGCCCCAGCGGACTTTGTATCCACGACCGAGCTTATCGCGCAGACGCCTCAACCGCACCGGCCAGAAGCATTGCAACGCCCCCCAAGCTCCGAGCAAAAGGACTGCGGCAGCAAGTCCAATATCGAAGGAAACCGATCGTACTTGTATCATCACTCGCTTCTCCGTGACTCCGTGTCTCCGAGGTCAGTTCATTTCTTCAGCGGAGCCTTCCTCAACTGATGTGCTTGCTCAAACTCCGCCGCCAATTCTCGCGTCGACAGATTCTCCCGGATATGCGCCAACCGTTGTTCTACCTTCCAGAGCGCATCCTGCAGATTCTTCTTGTTGCTGATGGCCACGTCCCGCCACATCGAATACGGGCTCGCCGAAATCCGCGTCATCTCCTGCAATGCGCGGCCACCCGCCGGAAGCACGGGAGCCTCCGCTCCAAACTCCTCGACCAGCGCGGCCGCCAGCGCCGTCGAGATCATCTGCGGTAAATGGCTGATCCACGCGCACAGTCGGTCGTGTTCCTCGGCTGACAGCATCGCGATTCGCGCCCCGATCGCATCGATCCATCCCGCAAACTCGGCGAATAACCCTTCGTTCAGATTCTGATCGGGCAGCGGTGAAAGAAACCACGCCGCATTCTTGAACAGATCCGCATCCGCATAATCGACGCCGCTCATTTCCTTCCCCGCCATCGGATGCCCCGCCAGAAACCGCTTCCCCGCATTCTTTCCAAACACCCTCACTGCTTGCTCCACGACAGCGACCTTTGTGCTGCCCACATCCGTCAGCAGGGCCTTGGCCGGAAGCACCGGACCCACACGCTCAATCAAATCGCAGATCGCCAGCACCGGAGTCGCGAGCACCACAACCTGACTTCCCCGCACTGCATCTCCCGGATTCACCACCCCGTCATCGATTGCCCCGCGCATCCGGGCCCGTTCCAGCGTCCCTTCGCGATCGCAACCGACGATCCTCCCGGCAAATTTCTTCTTGCGCAGGGCAAGTGCCAGCGATCCGCCAATCAGGCCGGTCCCGATGATCGTGATTTGCCGAATGGCCATAAGAACAAGAAATGAAAACCGCAGAGGGCGCGGAGGACGCGGAGGATCTTGAAAAGTGCTTTACTGCCTGTCAAATCAGTAAAATGATCGCTGGCGCCGGAGGGTTTTTTGCTTCAATCCACCGCGACCTCAGCGTCCTCTGCGTTTTTCATTTTTTCGCTAGATCTTTCGCCCCACTGCCGGCGCGATAATCCTCAACTCATCCATCAACTTCGCGAACTGCTCCGGCGCCAGCGACTGTGCACCATCGGACCATGCCTTGTCTGGAGTGCAGTGGACTTCAATCAGCAGCGCGTCCGCGCCGGCAGCGACCGAAGCACGCGCCATCGGCGGCACTTTGTCGCGCCGACCTGTACCATGCGACGGATCGGCGGTCATCGGCAAATGCGACAGCTTATGAATGATCGGGATCGCGGATATATCCATCGTGTTCCGCGTATACGTCTCGAACGTGCGAATCCCGCGCTCGCACAAAATCACGTCGTAATTCCCGCCCGCCATGATGTACTCGGCCGACAGCAGCAATTCTTCCAATGTCGCTGCAATCCCGCGCTTTAGCAGCACCGGTTTACGCACCTTGCCCAATTCGCGCAGCAGATTGAAATTTTGCATGTTGCGCGCGCCAACCTGCAGGATGTCTACGTAGGGAAGCATCAGCGCAATCTGGGAAATCTCCATGACCTCACTAATAATGAGCAGCTCGAACTTTTCTCCCGCCTCACGCAACAACTTCAGCGCGTCCTCGCCATGTCCCTGAAACGAATATGGAGAACTCCGCGGTTTGAACGCCCCGCCCCGCAAGACTTTTGCCCCGGCCTTGGCGATGGCGTCGGCGGTAGAAAAGAGCTGTTCGCGCGTTTCTACTGAACAAGGGCCTGCCATGACGACAACTTCGTTCCCACCGACTCCAATGCCATTGCGCAGTTGAACGATTGTCCCCTCAGGCCGAAAACTTCGCCCGGCCAGCTTGTACGGAGAACTTATGCGATGGACTTCCTGCACGCCCGGAAGCAATTCGAGATTGCGAATATCGAAATCAATCCCCGAGCCGACGGCGCCCAGGACAGTCATGCGCGCACCCGTCGACCGGTGCACCTCGAATCCCAATTTCACGAGATGCTCGATGACCCGTTGTATCAGCGCCTCGTCGGCGCCTTCCTGCATGGCAACAATCATAAAAACCAGCTCCTAGCTTCTAGCTCTTAGCTTCTAGCTCCGTGCTTCGACGTTGTCATTCCGAGCATCGCGAGGAATCCGCTGTTTCTCGCCACGAGCAAACAAGTCAACAATCCTGCACGTCCGAATCGAAGCACGTCTTTGCTGATCGCTCAACGCTCAACGCTCATTGCTCATTGCTCATTCCTCGATGCTCGTCAGTCATTCACTTCGGAATCCAACTCAGTCTCTGCCTCCGTCGTTTCAGGCGAGCTCGTAATCTGTTCCTTCTGAATATTGCGCATTACGTCGATGATGCGCTCATAAATCCGTACCAGATCGCGCCCCGGCAGCGGCCCGTGATTCGCGCCTTGCACGTTTTCGAAAACAATGCGTTCCCGGTCGGGCTCGTAGATCGGCAATGATGTTTCCCGTTTTAATTTCCCGATGGCAATTGCCGCCTTCGCGCGCTCGCTTAGTAGAGCGACTAGCTTGCGGTCCATCTCGTCAATTTTCTTTCGCCAGTCTTCGATATCCATGATCTCTCGGCCCGTCGCCAACCCCGGGTGCCCATCCTTGTCGCGGTTTGTGCGAAAGGGTGGGGACTTTGACTTCGCACAACGGCTCGCATCCCTCGCACTGGTAGCCCGCGAAAAAATAAAGCTGTTCCTGTTGCGTCGAAACTACGTCGTCTTCATCTCGAAACAGCGGACGGATGAAAGTCGTTTCACAAATTCTCCCACCGCCGCTGCCTCACGCCCCCGATTCCTCTCAATCGTCTCCACAATTGCGCTTCCCACAACGACTGCATCAGCAAATTCTCCGACTTCCGCAAACTGCTCAGGCGTGGAAATTCCAAATCCCAACGCGACCGGCAACTTCGTCACGCGGCGCAACCGCTTCACTAGCTTCCGCGCGTCCTCGGCCAACTGGTGCCGCTGCCCGGTAACGCCTGTTCGCGATACGGCATAAACGAATCCCTGTGAAGCCGCCGCGATCCGCCGCAGGCGCTCATCCGGACTCGTCGGCGCCGTCAGAAATATCGGCGACAGATCATGCTCGCGCATGGCACGCAGATACTCGCCAGCCTCTTCCACGGGCAAGTCGGTGACCAACGCGCCATCCACGCCCGCTGCCCGCGCTACCTTGCAAAACTTCTCCATTCCCATCCGCAGAATCGGATTCAGATACGAAAACACAATCAATCCCGTCGACTGCGCCTGCTCGCGAATCTCCGCCGCCACTGTGAGCACTTGGGCCAGCGAAGTGCCATGCTTCAAAGCCCGCTCGCTCGCCCGCTGAATCACCGGCCCGTCCGCGACCGGATCGCTGAAGGGAACACCGAGTTCGATCACATCTGCCCCAGCCTCGATGGCAGCGAGCACGATCTCCCGAGTCGTTGCGAGATCCGGATCTCCGCACGTCACGTACGCCACCAGCGCCGGCTTTTTGTAAAAGGTCAGAGGCATGCGAGTCGATTAGTAACGCTCCCAAGCGATAGTCCAATGCTCATCCGGCCGCGACGACTTCAAGATCAGTTGCCCATCGGAAAAACGGTAGACGCGCGTCAGGTCCTTGCCAACCAGTGCCCGCACCAGCGATCCCTGAACGTGGTGCGTGACCGTATGCGCTTGCTCATCGACCTCGTAAGTGCCGTAGTACGCCTCGTAGCCACCTTGATCGTACTTGACTGGATTATCCACGTCGCGAGGAGCGTCCGCGTTGGGCAGCATGATCTGCACCGACATGTGTCCATCGCGCGTATAGACGATTGTGCCCTTATGGTCGACGATGTGCTTCATCTTTCCGTCGGTACCTTGCTCGTCTTCCCAGGCCAATCTCCAAGCCCCAATCAACTTGTCCTTTACCGAACCGCCATGCGACTTCTCAGCCGACTGCGAGCTAGAAACTCCGGTCAGCGTAAGCACGGCGACCGCTGCCAATATCCAACCAAAACGTGTTCTCATTCCCGCCCTCGCAATGCGCCATCGCCCAAGATTCCCTTCCTGTACCTTTGCGTCCTTCGTGGTTGCCGATCTTGCCCTTCAATCCAGCTTGAGACTCTCGCGCAAAATGCCAACATCTTTATCGCCGCGCCCCGACACATTCGCAATCACAATTTCCGATTTCTTCATCTTCGGTGCGCGCTTGATCACCTCGGCCACAGCGTGTGCGGATTCTAAAGCAGGAATAATCCCTTCAGTCCGCGCCAGCAACGTCGTGGCATCGAGAGCCTCGGCATCCGAAGCCGGCAAATATTCCGCCCGCCCGGCATCGCGCAAAGCCGCATGTTCCGGGCCGATCGAAGGATAGTCCAGCCCCGCTGACACCGAATGGGTCAAGGCAATCTGCCCGGCAGAATCCTGAAGCACGTAGGAATACGTACCCTGCAACACACCCGGAGACCCTCCGCGAAACCGGGCCGCATGATCTCCCAAAGCCTCGCCGCGCCCGCCAGCCTCCACGCCGATCAGTCGGACCTTCTTGTCTTTAATAAAGTCATAGAAAATCCCAATCGAATTCGATCCGCCGCCAACGCACGCGATAATCGCCGCGGGCAGTTTCCCTTCCGCCTTCAGAATCTGCGCCCGCGCCTCGCGCCCAATCACCCGATGAAAGTCCCGCACCATCGTGGGGTACGGATGTGCCCCCAGCACGCTCCCTAACAAATAATGCGTGCTCCGCACGTTGGTGACCCAGTCGCGCATGGCCTCATTGATTGCATCTTTCAGCGTTCGGGATCCCGAGGACACACCTCGAACTTCCGCGCCCAGTAATCGCATGCGGAACACATTCAACTCCTGCCGCCGCATGTCCTCGGTGCCCATGTAGACGACGCACTCGAATCCAAGTAGCGCACATACAGTCGCAGTGGCCACGCCATGCTGTCCCGCGCCAGTCTCGGCGATCACGCGATGCTTCCCCATGCGCTCGACCAGCAACCCTTGCCCCAGGCAGTTGTTGATCTTGTGCGCCCCGGTATGCAGCAGATCTTCGCGCTTCAAATAAATCTTTGCTCCACCCAGTTTCTTCGTAAGCCGTCGCGCAAAAAACAGAGGCGTCGGCCGTCCCGCATAAGTCTTCAGCAGCAAATCCAATCGCGCCTGGAATTTCTTATCGCGCTTCGCTTTTTCATACTCGCGCTCGAGTTCCTCAAGGGCCGCCATCAAAGTCTCAGGCACATATCGCCCGCCGTAAACGCCAAAGCGCCCCGGCTCATTCACGCGATCAGAGACCTGGGCAGAAGAACTGCGAGGGTGCCCCACCCTTGTCCTCCCGTTTTTGGAGGACAGGGTGGGGATTTTGACTTTCGCACTCCGTAGAACCGTATCCATGGATGGGCCCTTGTCATTCCGAACCGGCAAAGCCGGTGAGGAATCTGCTGTCCTTGCCTTCTAAAGATCTGCTTGCTTCAAGACGTCTTCCGATCCATCTCCCTCACCGCCCGCACAAACGCCCGTACCTTCTCCGGATCTTTCTTCCCGGGCCGCGACTCCACACCAGACACCACATCTACGCCCCAAGGCTTAAGAACATCGATCGCTTCAACGACATTGTGAGGAGTCAGGCCTCCAGCCGCCACCACCCTGCCGAGCCTCTTGATGCTGTCTAACCCTGCCCCCGACCTACGCCAATCGAAAGTCTTGCCCGTGCCTCCTGTTTTTGAAGAATCACCAGAGTCCGCGAGAAAGGCATAGATCGACTCGGGATTCCACTTCATCGCCCAGCCGTCAGGACTGTCCCGCAGCATTGAGATTGCGGCCAAAACCTTCAATTTCGGCCGCCGCGCCATCACTGAATCGGCAACGCGTGGATCTTCGTTGTCTCCATGCATTTGAATAGCGGTAACGCCAGTGCGATCCGCAAGGCCGCCCAGAGCGTCTTCCGTTTCGTTTACAAACACGCCCACCTTCTCAACTTCCTTCGGCAACTTCGCCACGATCTCCCGGGCCGTCTCCACCGTTACGCACCGCGGACTCTTGTCATAAAAGACAAACCCCACCGCGTCTGCGCCCGCGTCAACAGCCACAAGCGCGTCCTCCAGATTCGTCATCCCGCAAATCTTGACCCAAGTCATAAGAATGTGGCCGACGGCAGCCAGTCGAGTTAGCCTTTGCTGGGAACTGAGTACCGAGTACTGGATACTCGCATCAACTCCCGCAGAGCGTTGCCGGGAGACTGCGCCCGCATCAGCGATTCCCCCACCAGAAACGCGTGGTACCCCGCCGCTCGCAACCGCGTGACGTCGTCGGCAGAATGAATCCCACTCTCGGCCACGCGCACCACACCAGCGGGAAATTTTTGCGCCAGATCGAAGGCCGTCTGCAAATCGACTTTAAAGGTTCGCAGGTCCCGCGTATTCACTCCAATTAAATCGCACCCAGCATCCAGCGCCCGTTGCAACTCGTCCGCATCATGCACTTCGCACAGAACGTCTAGCCCTCTCGACCGCGCAGCCGCAGCCAGTCGATTCAATTCGTCATCGGTCAATGCCGCCACAATCAGCAAAACCGAATCTGCGGAATTCGCCCGCGCTTCCAGCAGTTGAAACTCATCGACGATGAAGTCCTTCCGCAAACAGGGGATCGCCACTCTCGCCGAAGCCTTCCGCAAATTCTCGAGCGATCCCTGAAAGAACTCCTCATCGGTCAGCACCGACAATGCCGCCGCTCCCGCACGCTCCAACTCCCGCGCCAACTCCACGGGATCGAACGACGCTCGAATCAGCCCTTTCGATGGCGAGGCTTTCTTCAACTCCGCAATCACCGTGATGCCGTCGCGGCCCTTAGAATCCAGTGCCTTCCGAAACCCGCGGGGTACGTGCTGTTCCGCCCGCAGTTCCAGTTCGCGCAAATCCGCACTGCGCCTGGACTCCGCCACCCGGGCCCGCGTTGCCGCAACAATCCTGTCGAGAACCGCAGCCATAGAGAATCTTTTGATTATAAGGGAGTGGAAGGCTTATCCTAGGAATGGTAAGAACTTTGACTTTGTAATGTCATCAAAATCTGACGATTTTGACTTCCTGAACCGAGCCCGCGCTATTTGCAGATCTCCTGCAACTGCTTATAGGGCTTCTCCATCACCGGTGGAAACTTGACCTTCTTCGCCTCCATCCACAACTCCAGCAAGGTCCCGCCGTACTTCGACCCAACATCCGGATCCCCCTGATACACCGGATCGCTCTCCGCCTCCTCGAGCGTCACGAAGATGAATCCCTTCTTCTGCATCAGATCGAGCGCATCGGGCAGAATCGTGCTGCTGAACGCTCCCAGATGCAGAAGCAACACATGATTGATATCGTGCCCGTACACCGTCTTCGCCAGGTCCCTGCCCAGATCCAGGTACGAAGACTCAATCGACAAGTAGCTTGACTTGAGCCAGGCAATCGACTGCGCATCATTCTTCGCGGCGCACCGTGCATATGCGCTATTCCAAAGATAGTCTTCCCAATCCAGCGTCACTTGCGCCACGCGGTAGCCATGCGCCTGCAAGTAAGCCCGCACTGCACGGTGCTTCTCGACAGTCTCTCCTTCGCGTAGAAATGGATATCGCAGCCAACGCCAGTTTCCATCTTTGCCCACGAGCAACTCGAGCGACGGTTCGTTCTCCTCGATCTCGCGCTCAAACGCCTCGGCGGGATTCGCGTTCAAATCCATGTGCCCATACGTATGATTTCCAAACGGCTCTGCCACGGACCACAGCTTCAACGCCTCCGCTGCATCCTGATTTCCTTCCAACTTCTTCGCGTTGATGAATCCATACGCCGGAGGGGCATGCCGCGCATTTAAAATGGCGATCGCGTCCCGGGCAACCTGCACCCGCGTAACACCCGGCGGCAAGTCTCCATTCAGCGGCAAATCATCAAAAGTAATTGCTACCTTCTGGGCAGCGCATACGTTCACGATCAGAAGCACCGAGATAACCAACGGTAGTTTCATGGTGAGACTCTACAAGAGGGTATGCGCCCGAAAGATTCACGACGCTGTGGCGCTTAATCCGAGGGTGCGAGCCACCGCGTACTGAGTACTGAACTGATCTCAGAATCGGCTTGCTGGACCTAAGGCGCTTCCCTCAGGGGCTGAAGCCCGCTTCTTTTCTGGCTTTCTATGGCGCGGCTGAAAGCCGCACCCTTTCAAAACCCTTTATGAGACTCGTTCTGAGAATGCGAACAGAAAACTGCGAGCAGAGAACTGTGAACACGGAACTGTGAACAGAGAACTGCGATCTGAGAACTGAGAACTGCTTCTCCTACTCCATCCCCAACGAACTCTTCACAGACTTCCCATACTCCCGCGCCTTTTCCAGCACCTTGCGTTCATCCACGGTCAACAATAGATGGTCCTGCATGACAATTTTACCGCCAATGATCACGGTGTCCACATCGCTTCCCTTCAACGAGTACGCGATCTGCGCATAGATCTCATACATGGGCACCGCGTTTGGCTCGTCGAGACTGATCAATATCAAGTCGGCCTTTTTCCCCGCCTCGAGCGATCCAATCTCCGACTCCATGTGCAGAGCCCGCGCCCCATCGATTGTCGCCATCTCGACGACGGACTTCGCATTCAGCGCCAGCGGATCCATCTTCGAGATCTTTGCCAGCTTGGCCGCCAGATCGATTTCCTCCATAAGATCAAGATCGTTGTTACTCCCCGCGGGACCATCCGTCCCCAACCCGACGGCCACGCCAGCGGCACGCATCTCCGGCACCGGAGACACGCCGCTCGCAATCATCATGTTGCTCGACGGATTATGCACGCACCCCACGCCGCGCTGTGCCAACAATTTCCGGTCAGCCTCATCGACAAAGATGCAGTGCGCCGCAACGATATCCGGCCCCAGCACGCCAATCTTGTCCAGATACTGCACCGGGGACATGCCGTTCGCCTTCTCCGAGTCCTCCCACTCCTTCTTCATCTCCGCGACGTGGATCAAAATTGGCGCGTGATATCTTCGCGCCAATGCCGCCGCATCCTGCAGCGTTTTCTTCGAGCACGTATAAATCGAGTGCGGTGCCGGAGCCGCATGAATTAGCGGATCCCCCTGCCATCGCTTCAAAAATCTCTCGGTGTATGCGAGCATCTCTACTTCTGATTTGTTATCCGGAGCCGGGAAGTCGATGAACGTTTCTCCCAGCACCCCGCGCATTCCCGCAGCCTTGGTCTCCTCGGCGATCGCGTCCTCGAAGTAATACATATCCGCGAAGGTCGTCACCCCGGCTCGAATCTGCTCAGCCGCCGCCAGTCGCGTCCCCCAGCGCACAAATTCCTCATTCACATTCTTCGCTTCTGCCGGAAAGATGTACTTGTACAGCCAGTCATTCAGCGTAACGTCATCATGTAGCCCGCGAAACAACGTCATCGGCACGTGAGTGTGCCCATTGATGAATCCCGGCAGCACCAGATGTCCTCGCGCGTCGATCACCTGCGCACTCTGATATCGCGCCTCGACCTCCGCCCTCGGCCCGACCGCAACCATCGAATCCCCCCGGACAGCCACGCTCCCATCCTGATAAATTGCCCGAGCCGAATCCATCGTCACCACGAGCCCGCCGCTGACAATCAGGTCGACACTCTGTTTCTCCTGCGCGACGGCGACGGAGATCAGCATGACCACGGCAGCGATCAGGATGAGCGCGTCCCTCGCCGTTTTTGTTCTGTTCATGATTGGATAAGTCCCTGAGGGTGCGCCATCCTTGTCGCGGTGTTTGCGACAGGGTGGGGATTTTGAATTCTTCATTCCCCGATCAGATTTCCTTTTTCTCCGCCATCGCAATTTCAGTATCCAGCACCGGCTTGCTCCGAAACACACTAAACTCCCTTACCTGATTCAACACAAACGTCGGCACTCCCGCGCTCACCGGCACCTTCATTCGCCCGAACGTCGCGTCCTGCACATCCTCCAGGACAAACACAGGTCTCGCATCTCCATGCGGGCACTCAATCTTCACCGCCTGCATCTCCAGTCCCCGCACGTGCCGGACGAAAAATCCATGCGCCGGAGTGGTTCCAAACATATTCGGCTCCGGATACTGCTTCTCTTTCTCCGGCACCTGCGCCTCGGCATCGCTCTTGGTGCCGCCGCCCCGATTCACAACAATCACGTCGGTGATCTTCACATCCTCAATGGCATGTCCCGGAATTCCCGCCAGGATGCACGCAATCTTCGGCGAGCCCTCCGCCTGCATGCAGGTGATCCCGCTCAAAACGATGCGCCGGATCGCTCCCTCGGGCGCGCCTGACGGCCCTCGCATCCGTGCGCCAAGCCTTATGAAAATGGGCGCCTCAAACACGTCGCGCATCGTGATGTTCGTGCAGGCCACATCTTCGATCACGGCGCCGTCCACGCTCTCGATGGCCAGTCCGCGACATCCGTTAAATACGCAATTCGATACCGTGATGTTCTTGAATCCCCCATTCGACTCCGTCCCAAACTTGATCCGTCCGGTGCGCGGGACTTTCTCCTCGGCTGGAAACTTCTTCCAGGTCCCATCGAGCATCGCGCCTTCCTGGTAGCTTCCCGACAGCAGGCAATTGCTGATGGTCACCATCTCTGTTGCGCGCGCATTTCCGAGGGCAAACGAACTCTTCAAACAGATCCCGTCATCCCACGGAGAATTCACGCTGCAATTCGAGACGCGCACATTCCGGCAGCAATCGATATCCATGCCGTCACGGTTCGTATCAATCTTCAAATTGTCGATTGTGAGATTGTCGACGCCGGTTGCCAGAATTCCGAAATGCCCGCCGTGCAAAATGGAAAAGTCACGAAGCAGCACATTCCGGCAGTTTTTCAGCGCGATCGCTTTGTTCGCGACCCCAGCGTTTTCGGCCACAGGCCCGGCTCCCCAGCCGCGGCTCAACCCCTTACCCCAGATCAGGCCCGGCCCCAGAATCGAAACGTCGTTCAGCCCCTCACCCCAAATCAAGCTGTTGTGCCAGTGATTGTGCCCGTAATCCTGATAGTCCTCCCATGGCTTGTTCGATTCCGCCGGATCGTAACTCTGCGCAGGATCAGATGCCGGGTCGGCCGCCACGATCGTCGCCCCCTGATCCAGAAAAAGCGCCACGTTACTTTTCAAATGAATCGAGTAGCAACGATAATTTCCGGATCGGAGATAAACGGTTCCGCCGCCAGCACGAGCCGCGTAGTCAATCGCGCGATTGATCGCTGGCGTATCGAGCGCCTTGCCGTCGCCCACAGCTCCAAACGCCCGTACGTCAAAGAAGGGATGTGAAGGATTGCTTTTTTCAGCCGAGTTCTGCGCGGCACATGTGGGAATACTTGCGCCGATGGCAACTCCCGTAGCCCCAGCAATCCCCATACCCGCGCTCTTAAGAAATCTCCGCCGTCCACTGTCGCTCATTTTCATATCCACCGGGTGCCCCATCCTTGTCGCGTTGGGTGCGACAGGGTGGGGACTTTGACTTTAGATGGCAACGACCAACGACTGTCTACGACCCAACTCGTCTCAAGTAGAACTGAAAAAAATCCTCAGGATTCGATTGCAAACAAACCTGCGCATTCGGAGTTCCCGGCTCCTCGCGCGTGAATCCCTTCTCGTCCACTCGAATATGCAGCGCGGTCACCGGACACAACTTCGGCTCTAACGCAAATGCCACCGCCATCGGATCAAACAATGTCGGCGTTTCCTGCGCCCACAAGTGATACAAAATCGTGAGTTGATCCGTCACCGCCGTCCCGCGCGTAAATAGGAAGGCCCGCTTCACCTCATCGAGCTTCAGTTGCGTCGAATCCAGCGGCATCACAAATAGCGGCACGCCCGAAGCGAACAACTTCTGCGCCGACGCCACATCATTCAAAATGTTCCACTCCGGCGCCGGCGGCACACGTTCGTTATATCCAAAGTCCCCGTATCCCTTGCGAATCGCGCCGCCCATGATCACCACGCGTTTCAGCTTCCGAAATATCGCCGCATCCTTATCAATCGCCGCACCCACATTCATCAATGGACCAATCGCGATCAGCGTAATTTCCCCTGGATATTTCCGAATCTGGCCGAGCAGGAAGTCCGTCGCATCTCCATGCGAGCCCTTCGCAAAATGCCCGCCCTCGGCATAGCGTCGCTGCGACATCCGTGCGGGCGCAGTGGGCTTGCCCGCCATCACGGGAATTTCGGTCTTCCCCAATTCTCCCAGGAACCGGTCGACGATCTTGGCCCGCAACTCGGTGTCGCGGAAGGTAGTCGTCACGCCCAGAATCTCAAACTCCGGGCTCTTCACCGCCAGCGCCAGCGCGAAGGCATCATCGACATCATCGCCAATGTCGGTGTCAATGATGACCTTGTCACGTGCCGCCTGCGCCCAACAGGCAAGCGATCCTAGGCACAAAAGCAGACTCAAAACGCCGAGCCACACACACCGACTCATATGCCCATTCCTCTCCGAGCCGATAACGATATCTGAATCGCCACGCCAGCGAAAGCGCTTGCCGATTTCCTTCGTGCCCCCCTGTGTCCTCTGTGGTGAGAACCGTGTCCACACTCACACATCGTGTCCTGAAAGTCACGCCCAGTAAGCCTTTTGACTCGGGTAACCCTTGCAGAATCAATGCCTGCACTCGAGGCACCTCTCGTGCATCCCTCAGTGTGCCGCTCGCCGGCAGGAGGCAACCACAATGACCCGCATCAACGTAGCTAGCAACACAAAGAATCGTTTTCTCACCTGGGGCAAGAACGCCAGCGCCCTGGTCTTCGCTGCCGTACTGATCATCTGCTCAGTTACGGTTGGATGTTCCAGCGACAAACCAAAACCCGTAAGCTCCAACAACCAGATTCCGGTCACCCAACCGCAGGCACAGGCGCAACCGATGCCCGCACCAATGGTGCAGGCCGAGAACAAACCGACTCCCAAGAAGCCGGTGGTTCACAAGAAGCCCGCGACCGTGAATTACGCAGATAAGACGTACGGTGTGACCTTTGAGTATCCACGCCGCTACGCCATCGAGACCGGAGATGCTGCGTCTGAACTGATCCAGACGAATCCCGTCCCGATGAACTTCGTCCAGTCCGGTGGAGTCGCGCTCGCCGCAGTCGAGCTCCCCGAAACCGGTTACATCAACACCGACTTCTCGTCCGCATTTTTCAACGTGAGCGTCCACAAGACACTCACTGCCGATCAATGCAGCGAGTTCGCAGTGCCCCAGTCGAAGCCAGTAGCGACGTCTGAGACCGCTGCAGCCTCGACCCAAGTGCCGAAGACGGAAGTTGCGAAGACCGAAGTGGCGAAGACGGAAGGCCCGAAGCCGGATGCGGCGCCAGCAACGAAGTCTGACCCGCAGCCGACAGCAAGCACCGACCAACCGAAGTCTTCAACGCCAGCGTCAGATGCTTCGTCGAACTCCAAGCTGATGCTCGGAGACATGGAACTCCGCGCCACGGAAGCCGTCACCGGCGAAGGCACGCGGCAGAGCGACTCCAAGTACTTCCATATCTACCAAAATGGATCGTGCTACGAGTTCACCCTGAACGTTACGACCGACGCCTCGGCCGAAGGCCTGGTCAAGCACGTCGATCGCGACAAAGTCTTCAACCGCCTGGAACAGATTCTCTCCACGGTGAAGATCAACCCAATCACCCCGGAAGTGACTGCCGAAGCTCCAACTCCGGCTGCTCAGCAAACGCCCGCGCAGTAATTTGAAAGGAAGGGTGCCCCGTCCTTGTCTTGCCGGTCTTAGGCGAGACAGGGCGGGGATTTTGACCTTCTGTGTGGTCCTCTGTGTCCTCTGTGGTGAGTCCGAAAACGTGCGTCTCCAGCAGTATCAACAGATAAGTTAATGAAAAGGCAAGGCAATGGATCCGGATTCCCCAACCGGACAATGGCCGCTTGACCGCTGTCCTTCGGTCATACAAAGGCCTGCAAATCTAGGCTTATTCTTGATGAACTGACGGTGTGAGGGCCTTTCGCAGAGTATGCAATGTCCGCATTGCCACAGTCACATCAGTTCGCACTCAAAGCAGTGCAAGCGTTGCGGCGGCACTATCCCTTCCGGCCAGCATCTTCTGGAAGAGTGCGGATTGACCGAGCCCGCAACCGCCGTCTCCCGGACCACCAACACTGCTGCTTCTGCCCGCGCCCCGGCTGTCCGGTACCGTTTTGCCAGACTCGGGGATCGATTCATCGCCTTTGCGCTCGATATCGCTCTGCTCTTCGGAGTGTTCGCCCTCGTAGATGCATGGGCTTTTATGCGCTGGGGCACGTTCGACGCGGCTGAGCTGCAGCTCACCACCGCTTCGCTGGTAATTGCTGTAACGCTGAACAGCGCCATACTTTTCCTCTACGGCTGCCTGATGGAGGCGGCGTGTGGCGCCACACTCGGCAAGATTTTGGTGGGAATTCGAGTCGTGCGCACAACGCAAAGCGGCGCCTTGGCCGCCTGCGCCTTGCGGAATCTTCTCCGCATCGTCGACGGCTTGGCCTTCTACCTGGTGGGTACTGCCGTGGCAGCATGCTCCGAGGCTCGGCAGCGAATCGGGGACATTTGCGGGCGTACGGCCGTCATTGAAGAAACCTTCGGCATCGCCGCCAGACTGACCGCAATCGTGCTATGGATCGTGACCCTGTCCGGAGCCGCCTGGGCCGTCCCGCGGATATGTTCCACCACCAACCCGGCACACACGCGCTACCTGAGTCAGGTGGTTGTCCGAATCGGCACAACCGGAAGTTCTGCTTATTTCCGCATCGGTGGTTTTACGTTGGACGTTCGGTGACGCGGGTCACAGACTCTCTCCTCCCCGCTCTCTATGCTTCCAGGTTCAGTGGAGGACTCATCTTGGCTCATCCCTATTCCCGCAGAAGTTTCCTTCAGACCTCGGTGATCGCCGGAGCCGCACTCGCTGGAGCACCTCACCTCTCACGCGGTCTAGCCGCACCAATCGCCGAGTCCCCCGCTCCGCCCAAGCCGCCGTTCCCCGTGGCTGACTTCCACGTCCACCTGGGCAACACACTCTCGATCGACCAGGCTCTGCAACTCGGCAAAGAGCGCGGAGTGCAGATCGGCATCGTCGAGCATCCCGGGCCAGGATTCGCCATCAACAGCGATGCCGACCTCAAGAAATACGTCGACGGACTACGCAAGTATCCCGTGCGCGTCGGCCTGCAACCTGTCTATGCCGGATGGTCGAAGAGTTTCTCGAAGCCCGTCCTCGACCAGCTCGACTACATCCTGATGGACGCGAACACGCTGCCGCGCCCCGGCGGCGGATGGCTCGCGATCTGGCAGATCGACACCATGGTCGACGACGGCGAAGAATTCATGACCCGCTACATGCCGTTCATCGAGCACCTGCTGACCACCGAGCCCATCGACATCTTCGCCTGGCCCACGTTTCTGCCCGTGCCCATCGCGCGCCAGTACGCGCAGCTCTGGACGCCGCAGCGCGTCGACCGCATCATCGAGCTGGCGCGCGCCCGCAAGATCGCCATCGAGATCAACGAGGTGGCGCACGTCCCCGACGAGAATTTCATCGGGCGAGCTAAACGGGCCGGCTTGAAATTTACCTTCGGGACGGATTCGCGGAATGAACATGCGGCGCATTTGTATTACTGCTATCAGATGGTGCAGAAGTGCGGGTTGGGGGAAGGGGATATGTTTGTGCCGAAGGGAAGGTAATCAGGAGAAAGAAGAAGTCGAAAGCCAAAGGAGTCGGCAGCGGAAATCCCCAAGCAGGGATTTGATTTTCTGGGATACCGAATGGTGCGAACCAGCGGGAAAAGCAAGATTCCCCGCGGCATGATTCAGCGATGGAACCCAAAAGGGCTGATCGCATATCCCACACGCAAATCAATCCGACGCTTCCGGGATCGGGTGCGGATGTCGACGCGACGCAGTGCTCAGCGAAAGACAGCGGAGCTGATACAAGAACTGAATCCGACTCTGCGAGGTTGGGCTGAGTATTACAAGCGAGCCCACGTTCGAACGCTCTTCCACAAACTTGACGGCTGGATCGTGCGGCGCATTTGGTCGCACCGTTTCTGCCGCTGGCGGACCCGGGGTTGGATCCAGTTGCCCAAGGCGAAGCTGTATGCAGACTTTGGCTTGGTGAACCTGATCTCTCTGATACCCTCGATCGGTTCTCACTCCCGTTCACGAGCGTCTTCGTGAAAGCTGTATGCCGGAAACCGGCACGTACAGTTTGAGCGGCGGACGGAGGCTAGCGCGACAGCGCGCCTCCTCCGACCCGACTGCCAAGTCGCCACCGAACTGCTTGTCGGCGCCCAGAGTAAGACCGAACGAACACCAGGTGTGACCCGGAAATGCGTAGTGACGCGCACCACGCGATCGCAGCTCCATCGGAGCTACCGGCAGGGGCTGGATGCCAAGAAAAACAAAACCTCCCTGCGAAGGGTAAAGTGTTTTTTCTTGACACCCCCTTTCCTCTTATTAACACAACTGAGGATGGCCCATCCTTCGCGGTTTTCGAAGAGGGGCCAGTCTCATGACGCAGAAAACGCGAAAGGATGGAGCATCCTGTTGAGGAATCGTGTCAGCAGAAATCAAAACCAACCAGCGTTGGCCATCCGCTGTAATTCGGAAGGAATCGAGCCACCGTTAGAAATCCCTTGTCCCGGTGGCCCAGAAAACCAGAACTATTCGTGCTCCTTGCCCTCCTCCATCCCTTTGTGTTTCTGCATCTGCTCTTGCCTCATTTGCTTAAACTTAGCCTGCTGCTCGGGTGTGAGTACGGCGTTGATCTGGTCATGCAAGGATTCGTGAACCGATTTCATCTTAGCCCGCTTTTGTTCCTCGGAAAGAGAACTATCCTCGCGGACTGTTTTCATCTGCTGCATCTGATCTTGCAAGATAGGTTTTATTTTTGCTTTCTGGTCGTCGGTAAGGTTGAGCTTCTCGGAGAGCATCTGCAGATGCTGATCCGCGCTCTCTTCGTGGTGCATTCCGGCGTGTTTGTCTGGAGTTGGAGCTTGCGATTCCTGGGAAGGCTGCGCAAACGTCAGAGTTGCAGCCAAGAACACCAGTATGGTGGGAATTGACCAACGAGAGTTCGACATCTTGCCTCCTAGAAACTGATTTCTCGAAGTGGTCGAACACGCCCTGCAGATACCGATCATGCTACTCCTTCACCAGACTTCGTTCCAGTTCGCAAAATGTGTGCAGTCCCCACAGAAAACGCGAAAGGATGGGCAGGCCGAAATGGCCATAACACTCCGGCGTCCTCGGGGACTAAAGAGTGTGCGGGAGAACGCGAGTCGTCCCTACGGGACTCGCGCATTTGTTCCACTTCACCCGGCTATTCGGTGCCGGGCTTTCATATCCCGCCGCTACGAGGCTGGAGTTTTGGTGGTGTTTGCTCCACCGCTTGCGTTCAATGGCAGTTCTCACGCAGTCTCTTAAGCCCGGGACTTTTGGGTGCCGGTTACGGCCGCACGGCTCAAAGCCATGCCCTTCCACAAACCTTCCCCCCGACCCGATATTGGCGTCAGGCCGGGGCCAGCACGCGCTCGCCCTGTTTTTTCAAGTACCAGAATCCCACCAGTGCGAGCAGCGTGAAAACAATCGCCTGCGTCGCATGCACCCAAAACCATTTATCCACGCCGCCCTCTGTCACCAGCACGCGGGCTGCGTCGCGAGGCCAGATCAGGACAAAGAACGTGACATCGCCGACGATGTGCACAGGCAACGTGGTCAGGATGGAGTTTGTCAGGAGCGCGATCGCGCCGAATACAACTCCGACAAGAAAGTACACCGTAAGTTTGGGCCAGTGCAGTCCGTGGTTGGCGTGCGCCAGCATAAACAGCAGCGATGACAGAATGATCGCCGCGCCTACGGAAAACCGGCCCTCCAATATCTGCTGACAATATCCTCGAAACCCGATCTCCTCGCAGATCGGCGAGACCAGCGACGACATCGCAATCACCAGTATCACGGTCAGCAGAGGATACTTCGATGCATCAGCGAGCACATTCGGCGGTGTCTTTACGAGCTGAAAGAAGACAATCCAATATCCCGCCAGCGCGACGACTGCGAGCACTCCGCAGAGGAATGAAAGAGCGAACGTCTTCGGCGGAACCGGGTTGGCGCGCAGGAGGCGACGGCGCTTCTCGGATGTGCTGCGTGGCCATCCCTTGCCGCCGAGATACTGCCACATCAGCCACAGCACCACCGCCATCACTGCAACCGACCACGGCACGGCCGACGTGCGGTTTCGGAAATTGAGAGCGAGCAGCACGCTCCAGGGAATTTGTCCGGCCATCAAAATGAGGAAGGCGAGAACGGCGGATACGAGAACGGAAGCTATCTTTTGCGCAAAGGACGGCATGGTGAACGTCCCCCGGAGTCCGGATGTTAACAGAATGCCGGCTCCACAGTGTCACAGGGATCACGATGCTGGCTAAGACCAGGCCAGGGGGTTCGTCCCGATGCCGAGTCCAAAACGCCGTCTCCGGCATCCAAGCGAGGCATGGAGGTAAATCTATGTACGTCGTACTGGGAGCAAGCGGAAACACCGGACATGTTGTGGCCAGGAACCTACTTGCCCGCGGCAAGGAAGTTCGGGCCGTCGGTCGAAACGCAGCTCATTTACAACCTCTCACGGCGAAAGGCGCGGAGGCGTTCATCGCCGATGTGACCGACGCTGACGCTCTCGCCAAAGCCTTCCAGCAGGCAGATTCGGCCTTCGTCATGATTCCACCGAACACCGCCAGCACAGACCCGCTGGGTTACGCGAACCGGGTGAGCGACGCGATCGCAGCCGCGGTGCAAAGTGCGGGCACCAAAAATGTAGTTGCCCTCAGCAGCATCGGAGCCGAACAACCAAGCGGAACGGGGCCCGTGGTCGGACTTCATAATCTTGAACAGAAACTCAACCGGATCGACAGCGCGAATGTGCTCTATCTGCGGGCCGTATACTTCATGGAAAACACGCTTCCCCAGGTGAACGCGATCCGCCAGATGGGGGCGGTCGCCGGACCGCTGCGTCCGGATCTGAAGCTGCCGATGATTGCGACGCGGGACATAGGAAATGTGGCAGCCGATAACCTCTTGCACCCGGTGATTCGCGGCAAACAAACGCGCGAACTGCTGGGGCAAAGCGATCTCACCTATACCGACGTGGCCACGATTATTGGCAAGGCAATCGGCAGGCCCGACCTCAACTATGTACAGGCGCCTGACGATCAGTTTCGGAGTGCGCTCGTTCAGATGGGAATGTCCGAGCAATTCGCCCGCCTGCTGCTGGAGATGACTGCCGCACTCAACTCCGGAAAGATGCGTGCCCTGGAACCGCGGGCAACGCAGAACTCTACGCCTACGAGCTTCGAAACTTTCGTAGCCGAAGTCTTCGTGCCCGCTTATCAACATCAAGCCGCAGCCTGAGGATGGGGGCTTTTTTTCGGGCGAAAGAAAAGGCCGTCGGGATTTCTCTCGGCGGCCTTCTTTGTACAGTCGTGAAACTGTACGTCGCGCAATCCTTCCAACAGCCACGATTCCACTAGACTGATTCTGATGGCGGTACATCACCGCCGAGGCGAATTGCGGACCGGATCATGGCTGAATCGCTAGCCGAATTCTTCCTGGAGCATTTTCGGGCACACGCGCAGGAGTGTGCCTACAGCCAGCGCCGCGGGTACCGCACGGAAAGAGTCACGTACGGGCAGGTCGTGGAATGGGCATTTGGCTTCGCTCAGGAGCTTGAGCGTCGTTCCGTGGCGAAGGGCGATCGCGTCATGCTCTGGGGCGAGAATTCGGCTGAATGGGCGGCAGTGTTTTTCGGGTGTGCGCTTCGTGGCGTGGTTGTCGTCCCCATGGACGATGGGGCGTCGGTGGACTTCGCGCGCCGAGTGTGTGGGCAGGTCGGCGCGAGACTTGTTGTCGCGTCGGGGCGGCGTCGAGAGGAAGCTGGCGATCTCTCGGTCGCCATTCTAGGTCTCGAAGAATTGCCGGGCTCGCGCCAGGATTCCGCAATGTCCGGCGGCGGTGACATGCCGAGGCGCGATGACGTTCTGCAGATTGTTTTTACCTCGGGCACAACGGCTGATCCCAAGGGCGTCGTCATTACTCACGGCAACGTGTTGGCGAATATTGATCCACTCGAGAAAGAGATCCGGGCGTATTTGAGTTATGAGCGCTTCGTGCATCCCGTGCGGTTTCTGAATCTGCTGCCGCTTAGTCACGTCTTTGGGCAGTTTCTGGGAATGTTCTTGCCGCCTTTGATGGGCGGAACCGTGATCTTTCAGAACGAACTAAAGCCCTCGGAGGTGATGAACACGATTCGCCGCGAGCGCGTGTCAGTGCTGGTGAGCGTGCCACGCGTGTTGCAATCGCTGAAGCACAAAGTGGAGCGCGACATGGAAGACCATGGCCAGAGGGAGAAGTTCCGGGAGCGTTTTATGGAGGCCAAGGACAAACACTTTTTGCGACGCTGGTGGATTTTCCGCGCGATTCGGCGGCAGTTCGGGTGGAAGTTCCTGGCGTTTATCTCAGGGGGCGCAGCGCTCGACAGCGGCACAGAAGAATTCTGGGGACGGTTGGGATACGCGGTGATTCAAGGCTACGGACTTACCGAAACGACGTCACTGATCAGCGTGAATCATCCATTTCGATTGGGGAAGGGGTCAATCGGGAAAGTTTTGCCGGGGCGCGAGGTAAAGCTGGCGGAGGATGGCGAGATTCTGGTCAGAGGCGGAGGCGTTGCGTCGGGATATTGGAATTCGGAAGGATCTCATGGAGTGTCCGACGAGCAGGGCTGGTATCGCACGGGTGACCTTGGAGCGCTGGATGCGGCCGGCAATCTGTACTTCAAGGGGCGCAAGAAGGAAGTCATCGTTACGCCGGGCGGAACCAATGTACACCCCGGCGATCTGGAGGCGGCTCTGCTCCGCCAACCGGAGGTGAAGGACTGCGTTGTCGTGGGAGTCGAAAGGGACGGCAATGCCGAACCCTGCGCGGTGGTGATTCTCCGCGACGGTGGCGATTTGGAATCCCTGGTGCGACGGGCGAATGAATCCCTGTCGGAATATCAGCGCATGCGGATGTGGGTGGAATGGCCGCAGGAGGATTTTCCGAGGACGAACACGCAGAAGCCGAAACAACAGGCGATTGCCGACTTTGTGCGAGCCAGGATGGAGCAGGCCGGGCCGGCCAGTGCGGGTCAAGCTGCGAACAGTTCATTGGGAGATCTGATCGCGCGGGTGGCAGGTCGCAGCGTGCCCAATCTGCGGTCGGAGGCGAGTCTCGATTCCGATCTGGGGCTGAGTTCGCTCGATCGCGTCGAGTTGCTGAGCGCGCTCGAGGATCGCTATCAGGTGGACCTCAGCGAAACCCGATTCAGCTCTGTGCGGACGGTCGGTGATGTGGAGCGGATGCTGCGAGGTGAAGCCGCACCGGGGGAGGCGTATCACTATCCGAGATGGGTGTTGCGATGGCCGGCAAGGTTGGTCCGTTTGCTCGCGCATTATCTCCTGATGCGGCCGGCGATTGTGCTGCTGGGATGGCCTCGGATTCTGGGGCGCGAAAACTTGCGCGGGGTCAAAGGGCCGCTGCTGGTGGTATCGAATCATCTGGGCGATGTCGATCCCGGATTCATTCTGACGGCTCTGCCCGCGCGGTTCCGGCATCGGCTCGCGGTTGCGACCGGTGGAGAGGTACTGGAAGCTTTGCGCTCCCCTTCGGCTGACCGCAACTGGTTTCTGCGCGTCTATGACCGGGTGCAGTGGATTCTGGGAGTGTCGCTGCTGAACTTGTTCCCGCTGCCGCGCGAGGCCGGATTCCGGCGGAGTTTTGCATATGCCGGTGAGGCGGTGGATCGCGGCTACAGCGTCCTGGTCTTCCCGGAGGGTCGACATACGACCGATGGAAAGTTGTGTCCGTTTCGCGCGGGAATTGGGCTGTTGGCGGCGAATCTGGGTATTCCGGTTTTGCCGATGCGGATCGACGGACTCTTTGAGTATAAAAAAGCAGGAAAGAAGTTCGCGCCGCCGTGGAAGCTTTCGGTGCGCATTGGGAGCCCAGTCAAATTTCCCGCGGGCGTGAATGTTGCTGCGATCGCGGCAGAATTGCAAGAAAGAGTGAGGGATCTCTAGCCGGCCGCTCAGAACTCTCGTCGAGTTCTAAAATGCGCTTCTTCGAGCGCCATGTTAACGATTTGACAATGAAACTTCGTAATAACCGATTGGCCTGAGCCACGTCAAAACCAATACGAGGGCAGCATGCTGACGGATTTGCGTGACGCTGTGCGGCAGTTGAGAAAGGCACCCAGTTTTACAGCAACAGGTTTGATCACGCTGGCACTAGGCATCGGAGCGACGACGGCAATCTTTACCCTGGTGCATCAGGTGATGCTGAAGTCGCTGCCGGTGGCCAAGCCGGCTGAGCTCTGGCGAATCGGAGACAAAGTTCGGTGCTGCAACTGGGGTGGGTATACACAGGGCGACGACGGCGATTTTGCGCTGTTCTCCTGGGAGGCGTACAAAAACTTCCGCACCCACACGCCGGAGTTCGAAGACCTTGCCGCGTTGCAGGCCGGGAATGCGCCTCTTGGCGTGCGCAGAGTAGGGTCACAGGCACAGGTGGACACGCGCAATGGGGAATATGTGTCCGGAAATTTTTTCAGGACCTTTGGCGTGCAGCCGTGGATCGGCCGCCTGTTGACCGACGAGGACGATCAGGAAGGTGCGCCGCCGGTCGCGGTGATGAGCTACCGTGTATGGCACGACAAGTACGGATCTGATCCTTCTGTAGTCGGTGCTGGCTACCAGATCAATGGAAATCCGTTCACGGTGGTCGGCGTGGCTGCGCCAGGATTCTTCGGTGCGAAGCTGGCAGGGTGGGGTATGCCGGACTTCTGGCTGCCATTGACGGCCGAACCACTGATCGATGGAGCGACGGCGCGGCTGAAAAGGCCAAACACCAACTTCCTGGACTTGATCGGAAGAGTGCGTCCCGAAGTCAATCCCAAATCGCTCGAAGCCAAGCTGAAGGTGGAACTATATGACTGGCTGGCGAGTCACGTCCCCGACATGGAGCCGGGCGAGAAGCAGCTTTGGCAACAGCAAACGCTGCATCTGATTCCCGGAGGCGCCGGAGTGGCTGCCTTGCGCGATCAGTATGAAGAGGGGCTGAAACTGCTTCTGGTGGCTGCTGGATGTGTCCTGCTGGTGGCGTGCGCGAATGTGGCAAATCTGATGCTGGCGCGCGGGTTGAAGGATCGGGCGCAAACCTCGATACGAATGGCGCTCGGCGCGCCGCGAAGACGCCTGGTGCGCAAATCTCTGGTCGAGTGTGTGATGCTGGCAGCGATCGGTGGGGCTTTGGGCATAGGATTGGCCTACGCGGGAACAAGGTTGATTTTGCATTTGGCCTTCCAGATTGGCGGCCCCAACAACTACGTGCCAATCAGTGCGACTCCATCCTTACCGGTGCTGCTCTTCACACTGGGCGCGTCCGTTCTGACCGGAATCGTTTTCGGGATCGCGCCTGCGTGGATGACTTCGCATGCGGACCCCATCGAGGCGCTTCGCGGGTCCAACCGTTCGGTGGCGGGCGGTCGCTCGTGGGCGCAGAGATCGCTGGTAATCGCGCAGGCAGCGATGTCGCTCGTACTGCTCTCCGCGGCCGCCCTGCTTGGCCAGAGCCTGCGCAACTTGCAGCACCAGAAATTTGGATTCGAGACGCAGGGCCGGTATATCGCGTGGATCAATCCTCAGCTGGGAAATTACAAGCTGGAACAAATGGAACCGATGTTCCGGGAAATCGACGATCGCCTGCAGCAGATCCCCGGCGTGCGGATGGTCGCGCCCGCGCTTTATGCCCCGATGACTGGCGATAGCTGGAATAACGGCATTCGAGTGGAAGGTCAGCCTGAGCCGGGAGCCAAGGACGATACAGGCGCGGGATTCGTCCGCGCGATGCCGGGATTCTTCGATGCTGTGGGCGCCAAAATCGTATCGGGACGACCCATTAGCGATGAGGATACGGCGACCACGAGAAAGGTAGCCGTAGTCAATGAAGCTTTTGCGAAGAGGTTCTTCCAGAACCAGAACGCGATCGGCCGTCATTTTGGTCCCGGCAAGCTGAAGTATTCCTCGACGTTCGAAATAGTCGGAGTCGTGCGAGACATGCGCTACATGACCTACGACTACAAAGAGCCGGTGCGGCCGATGTACTGGGTGCCAGAGGCGCAGAGCGTGGACTATGACGATCCCGCGTACATCAGCGGGGAAACCTGGTCTCATTACTTGTACAACATCGTGATTTGGGCGCCGGGAAATCCGCCGGGAATGGAGGATCGGGTGCGTAAGGCGCTGGCGAGCGTCGATCCCAACCTGGTTCTCTACGGCGTTGACCCGTATACCAAAGTCGTGAGCGCTGACTTCCAGCAGCAAGAAATGATCGCAACTCTAACCACGCTCTTCGGCGTGCTTGGGCTGGTGCTGGCTGCGGTCGGGCTGTACGGAGTCATGGCGTACACCGTGCAGCAACGGACCGGAGAGATTGGGGTTCGGATGGCGCTGGGAGCGGACCGCATGCGGGTTCTAAAGATGGTGCTGCACGGTGCTTTTTCCCAGATAGGCATCGGGATGGCCATTGGGATTCCCGCCGCGGTTGGTGCCGGCAAACTAATGTCGGATCAATTGTTCGGCGTCAAGCCATGGAACCCGATCATGCTCGCGCTGGCGACGCTGATGCTCGTCTTGGCTGCGCTGCTGGCATCGGTGATCCCGGCGCGCCGCGCGGCAGGCGTAGAACCCATGGTAGCACTGCGGAACGAGTGATCAGACAACGTCGCTCCGCTTTGCGTCCTATTCTTCATCGACGGCCGTTTCGACTTGAGGAGGATGATCCTCAATACGGACCTCGGGAGACTGCGACTCGCGCAAGACGCGATTCAGTTCTGGCACACTGGTATTCTTCAAGTCCGTCCAACGCTTCAGGAGATCGGTGGCGGCGCGTTCCGTCGCATCCAGCGCTTCCATCTGCGCTGAAGTCGGCTCCGCATCAACCGACCAGATTTGCTGATACACGGTGCTGGATTCGCCATTAACGCGGCTGAGGGTGGCCTCCGGGGACGGCGGAGCAAGAAATCCAGCGGGGTCACCCACCAGGGCCGTGAGTTTCTTTTGGAAGTCCGTAACCGCATTCTTGGCAGCGTCGTTGGACTGGCTCAGTTTCTCAAGTTGTGAGCGGATGGAGTTGGCTTGCAACAAGGCCTGCGTAGTCTGGGTAATGGCCGCAGCCAGGCGCGTCTCGGCCTGTTCTTTCCTCTGCAAGCCCGCGAGCGGCGTTTTCACGCGCGGATCCATCTTTATTGTGAGCGGAGCGGTGAACGATTTTCCGTCCACGGTCAGGCGAACTTTGTAGGTGCCGGGCACAGCGCTCGGCCCGAAGGGCCCGCGTGGAGTGTCGTGCGGAATGGCCGCGATCGGATACTCATGGCGCGTGCTGGCCGGGGGAGGATAGTGCAGATGCCAGACCCAGCGGTGCATGCCCGGTTCGGTCGAGAGGTGGCGCAGCCCGCGCACCCAGTAGAGCGGGATCAACTGCTTTTTCAATTCCTCTTCGGGGATCTCAGGCTTGTCGCTGTTCGAGAAGCTGCGAACAAGTTGGCCTTTGGAATCGAGGATCTCGAGCGTCACTGTGCTCGCGGCTGCGGGCAGATAGTAGTCGAGGACTGCGCCATCCGGAGGATTGGCGGCCATCGGTTCGTCGGGCGGAAGGGGGGTGTCGGTGTTGGTGTCGCGCTGGATGCGGTATGCGGGAGTTGGCGCAAAGAGATGCGTGGAGCTTCCAAGCGTTGCCGAGGCCTCGCGCAAAGGAGCGATGTCATCGAGGATCCAGAAACCGCGGCCGTGTGTGGCGACGATCAGGTCGTCGTCGTGAATCCAGAGATCGCGCATCGATGTGTGGGGCAGATTCAATTGCAGCGGTTGCCAGCGATCTCCATCATCGAACGAAACCCATACGGAATTCTCGGTCCCGGCGAACAGCAGACCTTTTCGCACGGGATCTTCCCGCACGGTGTCGACGGGCCCAAAGTCAGGCAGACCCGTGGTGATGAGGGTCCAACTCTTGCCGCCATCGCGGGTGCGATAGAGGTACGGGTGCATGTCGTTGATGCGGAAACGGCTTACCGAAGCGTAGGCAGTCTGTTCGTCGAAGCGCGACGCTGAAATCTGCGTGACCTTGCTCCAGGGCGTTAGCTCTTTCGGCGTGATGTCGTTCCAATTCTTGCCGCCATCGCGCGTGATCCAAATCAGGCCGTCGTCGGTGCCGGCCCACAACGAGTTCAGATCTTTGAAAGATGGAGCGAGAGCATAGATCACGCCGCGCTGCTTCTCCATGCCCTTGTTCATGAGCGTGCCGACGCTCGCAGGCGGACCGGGATTTTCACGCGTCAGATCTTTGCCGATGGTCTGCCACGTGCTTCCTCCGTCGGTCGTCTTGAACAGGACGTTGGTCCCGTAATAAAGGATGTGTGGATCGACGGGAGAGAACATCAGCGGCTCGGTTCGGTTGGCACGGTACTTCTGGCTTCGCAATGGAATCGGGGTGATGTCCTGCACCTGCCCCGTTGTCCAGTGATACTTGGAGACTTCGGTTCTGCCAGCACCATAGACAACATCGGGATCAAGCGGGTCGGGGGCGACGTAGCCGTATTCGATCACACCGATCGGATGCCAATCGCGAAAGGTGATGACGCCGTCGTTGCCGCGAGTCCGAATGCAGACCGAACCGCTTTCCTGCTGGCCCGCGCAGACGCGGTAGGGAAAGGAATTGTCGGCGATCGCGTGATAAAGCTGCGCGGTGGGCTGGTTGTACCAGGAACTCCACGTCTGGCCGCCGTTCACCGTGACGATCGCTCCCTGATCGCTGACAAGCAGAATGATGTTACCGTCGTTGGGATTGATCCAGAGGTTCTGATAGTCGTCGCCGCCGGGCGCGCCACGAAAACCGAACCAGGTCTTTCCGCCGTCCGTCGACTTCATGGTGACGGTGCTGGCCACAATCACGACGTCGGGATTCTTTGGATCGACCCGCGGGATCGGCAGATCTCCTCCGCCGATGCGGCCGGAGGGACGGGGATCGTCGGTGATTTGGGACCAGGACTCGCCGGCATCGTCCGAACGGTACACCGCCAGTTTCCCTGAGGCCGTAGCAAGCGTGGCATAGAGACGTCGCGAATCGCTGGGCGCGATCGCAACGTAGATTTGGGAGAGGTCGTTGGGCAGGCCATTTTTCAGCTGATTCCATGTCCCGCCGCCATCCGTGGACTTGAACAGTCCGCCACCGGGGCCGTTGAATTCGTTTCCGTCTTCCCATGGACCCTCGCGCACTTCCCACATCGAGGCATAGATGACATCAGGATTTGAGGGATCAAGCTCGACGTCGGAGCCGCCGGTATTTTCGTCTTTGGAAAGTACTTTCTGCCAGTTCTGGCCGCCATCGGCAGAGCGGTAGATTCCGCGCTCTTCGCTGGGACCGTAGGGATGTCCTAGCACTGCGGCGATGAGCTTGTTGGGATCACGCGGATGGACGATGAGGGCAGGGATTTGCTGGCCATCGCGCAGGCCGAGATGCGTCCAGGTCTTGCCCGCGTCGGTCGATTTGTAAATGCCGTTGCCCACCGACAGGTCGGGGCGATGCAGCCCCTCGCCGCTGGCTACGTAGATAATGTTGGGATCGGAGGGAGCGACGGCGATGGCTCCAATCGACTGGGTAGATTCCCGATCAAAGATGGGGTTCCAGGTGCGCCCGTAGTCGTCCGACTTCCAGACACCTCCATTGACCTGCGCCATATAGAAGACGTTGGGCTGGCTGGGGACTCCGACGGCGGCGCGGGTGCGTCCCCCGCGAAGGGGACCGGCCATGCGCCAGTGCAGATCGCTATAGAGGCTCTCGGGAACCTGAGCCCAAACTTGGGACGCGGAAAGGAAAACTGCGGAAAGCAGAGAAAGAACAAGAGCTAGATGGAATCGTTTCAACTGGTCCCCCTCAGATCCCTTACGAAACTACATAGGATAAATCAAATATCTAGCGATGGGAGGCTTGTCAGTCGGGGATATTTGGTCCTCACCACTCAAATTCGTTTGGTGAGTTCCATGGGCGCATATATGATGGCGAAGTTTTTGCTGGCATAACAATGAATCTCACCCGTTCATCCAGGAGTTGCCGCCGCAAGCGGTTTGCTTCTGCTCTCTTTTTTCTCTTCGCGATTTGTGCGACTGTTCCTGCCCATGCCCAGGGCGTACCAGTCGGCGGTGCAAAAGGTCTGAAGCCGATCCTCGACTACATCTCCTCGGGATGGGATACGCTAACGCGCTCAATGACTGACTGCAAAAGCATTGTTGACCCGAAGATCGCTGCTCAATCTGTGCTTTATTTGCCGAAAGAAATGGCGGAGCCTGCTTCCGTGCAGACGCTAAGCAAGAACTGCAACGTTCGCGTCGAGCACTTGCCGATGGAAATCCATCGTCTGGGCGAGATCTCCACCAGCAACATCGATCCGCCGGGGCTCCTCTACCTTCCCAACAAGTACGTTGTGCCGGGCGGGCGCTTCAACGAAATGTACGGTTGGGACAGCTATTTCATCATCCGCGGCCTGCTGCAGTCAGGACGGTTGGAACTGGCTCGGGGAATGGTCGATAACTTCTTTTTCGAGATCGAGCACTACGGAGCCATGCTCAACGCCAATCGCACGTATTACCTGACCCGTTCGCAGCCTCCGTTCCTGAGTTCGATGTTCGTCGCTGTATATATAGCCACCCAGAACCAGCCCGGCGCAAAGCACGACAAGGTGTGGCTGGAACGGGCCTACGCAGATTTGAGCAAAGACTACGAGATGTGGACGCACGAGCCGCACCTTGCCGGTGACACGGGATTGTCGCGCTACTACGACTTTGGCGACGGGCCACCACCTGAGGCGGTGAAAGATGAGACCGGCTTCTACCGTAAAGTGGCGCAGTATTTTTTCTTGCACCCCGAGCAGGCGGATCATTACCTGGTGGAAGCTCAGCCAGGAAGAGATCAGCAGGTTGCCGGCGCGGCCTATACGCTGCAGGTGTGCGATGCCTCGACGACCATGGCCCACGCCGAGTGCGAGCCACTCCGACAATTCAAGTTAAGTAAGGACTACTACAAGGGCGACCGCTCGATGCGGGAGTCCGGATTTGACGTCAGCTTTCGTTTCGGAGCGTTCGGCTCAGCGACGCATCATTATGCTCCGGTTTGCCTCAATACACTGCTGTACAAAACGGAAAAAGACCTGGAGCAGATCAGCCGCTGGCTGGGGCGCGCCGACGACGCAGAGAGATGGAGCAAGCGCGCCGAAGATCGCAAGAACCTGATCACGAAGTATCTGTGGAACGCCCAGAAAGGCCTCTTCTTCGACTTCAACTTCATGACCAAGCAGATGTCCGATTACCAGTACGCCAGCACCTTCTACCCACTGTGGGCCGGTCTGGCTACACCGGAGCAGGCCCAGGCAGTCGAAAAAAATCTGAAGGTGTTCGAGCAGCCGGGCGGTATTCCCATGAGCACGGTAGAAAGTGGCGCGCAGTGGGATCTGCCCTACGGCTGGGGGAATATCGAGATGCTTGCCATCGAGGGATTGCGACGCTGGGACGACAATGCAGACGCCGACCGAGTCTCGTACGAGTTCCTCTCAACAGTGGCCGAAAACTTCCGCCGCGACGGCGAGATCCGCGAGAAGTACAACGTCGTGACGCGTTCTTCCGAGGCGCACGCCGAACTTGGCTATCACATGAACGTAGTCGGCTTCGGCTGGACTAACGCGGCATTCCAGGAACTACTTCATAACCTTCCGAAGGAAATGGTCCAGCGGCTCGAGCAGGAGCAGAGTCAGCCGCTGTCGACTCCGAAGTGAGAGCCGCAGTCGATTGACGCTCGCGCGCCATCCCCCTAAGATGAAACACTCCGCTCGCAGTGGGTAAACCATGATCAATCAGACCATCTCCCACTATCGCATCACGGGCCAGCTGGGCAGCGGCGGGATGGGGGTAGTGTACGAAGCGGAAGATCTTGCGCTGGGGCGCAAGGTCGCGCTCAAGTTCCTGCCGCCGCAACTCTCGCGTGATCAAAATGCGCTGGACCGTTTTCTCCTCGAGGCGCGCACGGCTTCGGCGCTGAATCATCCAAACATCTGCACGATTTATGCGGTGGAAACTGCCGCTGGAGAGAACGGGCAAACTCAATCGTTCATTGCGATGGAACTGCTCGACGGGCAGAACCTTGCGCAGAAATTGTCGGGTCCGATGCCGGCGGATCGTCTGCTTGACGTCGCTATTCAACTGGCCGATGCGCTCGACGCGGCGCATGCCAAGGGCATCATCCACCGAGATATCAAACCCGCGAATATCTTTCTGACGCAGCGTGGGCAGGTAAAAGTTCTGGACTTCGGTTTGGCTAAGCTGGCCCGCCCGGAGATGCAGATGGAAACCATCGGAAATGCCGAGTCTCCGCTTCCGGCGCAGCTGACGAGCCCGGGTGCGACAGTCGGCACGATTTCGTATATGTCTCCGGAACAGGCGCGCGGCGAAGAACTCGACACTCGGAGTGATTTGTTTTCTCTGGGTACGGTTCTGTATCAGATGGCTACTGGCAAATTGCCTTTCGCGGGCGCGACTTCGGCGGTGGTGTTCCACGCCATTCTGGAACTTGATCCGGTTCCCCTAGCACAGTTGAATCCGGCGCTGCCTCCCAAGCTGCAGGAGACCGTCGAGAAGTTGCTGGAGAAGGATCGTGATCTGCGCTACCAGTCCGCGGCCGATCTGCGCGGCGATCTGAAGCGGTTGAAACGCGAGGTAGAATCCGGCAGGCGAGTGGCCACCGCAGGATCCGGTTCGACCTCGTCCGCGGTGGCCGGAGCCGGTTCAAGGTCGGCGATCTCGGTGAGTCCTTCGGCGAAGAATTCCCGGCAGTTAGCAGCCTTGGCCGTTCCCAAAGTGCGAACCGGGCTCATCGCTCTTCTGGGCATGGTTGTTCTTCTGGCGGCCGGATATGGCGTCTATTCATTGATCACACGGCATCCCATGCGCCCGTTCCGCAGCTTCTCCGTGAAAAAACTGACCGAAGAGGGGAATTCGGCGCTGGTGGCCATCTCACCCGACGGCAATTACATCCTCAGCACGGCGAGGGACAGCACGGGGCTGATCAGTTTGTGGCTGCGAAATGTCCCGACGAACAGCAACACGGAGGTCCAACCGCCCGCGGACGTCGGCTACAACGGGTTACGCTTTTCGCCGGATGGCAACTACCTGTATTTCGTGCGCAGCGATCCGGGGAATCGTGAATTGAAATTCTTGTATCGTGCGCCGCTGCTGGGCGGAACTCCGGAACGTCTGGCGGAGGACGTGGACTCAAACATCACCTTCTCGCCAGATGGGCACAGAGTCGCGTTTATGCGCTACGACAACCCGGAACAGGGAAAATACCGGCTGATCGTGCGCTCGCTCGACAGCGGTGAAGAGACGACGCTGACCGGGGGCCCAAGCACTCAGACTCTTGTGAGTCCGGTTTGGTCGCTGGATGGCAAGACGATTCTGTGCGTGGCGAATCAGCCTGGCAACGCTTTGACTGGGTTGATGGCGGTGGACGTCGCCAGCGGTCAACAGCATTTGATGCTGAGTTCGGACGCGATCCTTCTTTCTCCGACTTGGCTGCCGGAGGGACACGGATTGCTGGTGTTGCTAAGGGGGCGCGATTCGAATTTTACCCGGCAGCAGATTTATTTCGTGGCATACCCGATAGGACGCATGGATCCGATCACGCGCGATACAAGTAACTATTCAGATCTCAGCGTCGCCGCGAATGGTCAGATTCTAGCTACCGTGCTAAGTGAAGAACGCTGGAACGTTGACGTGATGTCAGCGTCGGAAGGCGGCGCCGATGCACATCCAGTCGCGCCCGCCGCGATGTATACAAACTTCACGTGGACTCGCGATGGCCGCTTGATCGACGACAAAGACAACCGGCTGAATTGGGTGAATCCGGAGACCGGCGCGAAGGGGAGTTTTGCCACCGAGCAAGATTCCTCGAATGGTGATCCATGGCAGTGCTCCGACGGGCGCTACATCGTTTTCCTCTTTGGATTGCATGGCAGCAGCGCCAGCCAGAATGTCTGGCGGGCGGATTCTTCCGGAGGCAACTTGAAACAACTGTCGCGGGGGAAGTCCGATAACTTTCCAGTCTGCGCGCCGGATTCGAAGTCGGTGTTCTACCTGGAAGAAGGGACCGGCCAGATCATGCAGGTCCCGATCGACGGGGGTACTCCGAGGAAAGTTTCCGACCTGAATGTTGCCGGGTTTTTTGATGTCTCACCTGACGGACACACGTTGGCTTTCGCAACCGTAGATCATGCGGCAGGGCACGAAGAGCGGCTGGCGCTCGTCTCGGTGGATTCCAGCCAACTCGTGAAAAAGGTTGAATTTCAGCGCCCGCGCATAGGCTTGGTGCATTTCTCGCGTGATGGCAAAGCAGTCGTCTATCCTATCCGGGAAAACAACGCCGACAACCTTTGGCAGCAACCACTCGACGGATCGCCGGGAAGGCAGCTGACGTCATTCAAGTCAGAACACATCTGGGATTATCACTGGTCTCCCGACGGCGCCAAACTTGGAGTAGTACGAGGGCACACGGATTCAGACGTGGTGCTGGTACGCAGCCAGCAGCAGTAAGGCGTTCGCCCTGGGACCTCAGACGTTGAAGCTGCGCACTAGCAGTGTCAAATTAGCCCAAAAACACTAAGGGCGGCCATTGCTGGCCGCCCTCATTGCGGATTGTCACTTGCGAAGCGGTGTTTAGACGCCCTTGACGTTCTCTGCCTGCCAGCCCTTGGGGCCTTTGACCACGTCAAATTGCACTTGCTGACCTTCCTGCAGGCTGCGGAAGCCACTGGCCTGAATAGCGGAGAAATGCACGAAGACATCCTCGCCGTTCTGGCGGCTGATGAAACCGTAGCCCTTAGCGTCGTTAAACCACTTCACTGTTCCTGTTTCCATGTTGTTGCACTGTTCCTTTTTCTTGATGTAGCGCTGAAACTTTCGGGATTCTTCTGCAGGCAGGTCACACGCTGGGTTAAGCGGAGATGCATGTACTGCGAAGGAACTCTAAAGTCAAACGCACTGTTATTGTACGTGAAAGTGCACAGAAATAGCTACAGAATTCGTAGGAGAGAGATTCTAAGTCCTTTAACATCAGGTGGTTATGAGTGGGTCTCTGGGTGCGAAGATGGCAGATTTCAGATTTTAGATTTCAGATCAAAAACCCCTGCGCCGACTCCCACCGGATGTTTCTTATTCTGCCATTCCCAAAATCTGGAATTTGCAATCTGAAAGCCCTTGATTTGCCACTTTTGCGCAAACGAATCATCATAGAAACAAATGCGTTCCAGGATTCTTCCAGTCTCAATTCTGTTGATGGCGAGCGCCTGCTGGGCTGGCATTGTCGACAGCGTCCGTTTCGCCCTGTCACAGAACAACTTTGCCGGCGCCGAAGCCCAGCTCAATTCCTATCGTGATCAGCGGGGCACAGACGCGGAGTATCTGGAGGCCTATTCCTGGCTGGGACGCGCTGCGCTCGATCAGGGTCAATACGATCAGGCGGCGTCGTACGCAAAACACACGAAGACGCTGGCGCTCGAACAACTGAAGCAGCGTTCGCTTGATGCGGAGCCGCATCTGCCGCTAGCGCTTGGAGCGGCGCTCGAGGTGCAGTCGCAAGTTTTGGTTGCACGAGGGCAGAAGGCGCAGGCGGTCGCGCTGCTGCAGTCGGCGCTGCGTACTTATGGCAATACGTCGATTCACGATCGAATTCAGAAGAATTTGAATTTGCTCTCGTTTCAGGGGAAGATCGCGCCGGCGTTGAAGTCGGATCAGTTTCTGGGAGCGCCGCTGCCGGCCGCGGCTTCGCTCAAAGGATCTCCGGTGCTTCTGTTTTTCTGGGCGCACTGGTGCTCGGACTGCAAGGCCGAGGCGCCGATTATCACGCAGTTGCGGTCGGAGTATGCGGGCAAGGGATTGAAGGTGATTGGGCCGACGCGGTTTTACGGCTACACGGCGCAAGTCGAGCATGCTGCGCCGAGTGACGAACTTCGATATATCGATGCGGTGCGGCATCGGTTCTACAGCGGTCTGTTGGATATGCCGGTGCCCATCAGCAAGACTAACTTCGAGGCTTACGGAGCTTCGACCACGCCGACGCTGGTGCTGCTGGATCGTGCAGGGAAAGTCGCTTGGTACCATCCGGGGGCGGCGCCGTATGGGGAGTTGCGGCAGGAGATTGAGAAGGTAGTCGCGCGGTAAATCCCCCCTACTTCTAAAAGTCGGACGAGTGACGTGCCAGTGCTGCCGAGCGTCGCTCGGGGGACAGCCGAGGCGGCTGTCCCCACATGTACTATTTGATTTCCGTCAGCCTGCCTGTTTTAACGTTATAAACGAATCCCCGAACTGGAATGTGCTTTGGAATCCACGGATGCGATTTGACACGGCGGATCTGCTGGCGCACGTTCTCTTCGAGATCATCGAAGGCGTAGAAGTGGGCGGGTTCGCTGGCCACTGTACCCATCTTCTCGGCAAGCTTCGAGCGCAACTCGTATTCCTGCACCTTCAGTAGGCCACAATCGGTGTGGTTGATGATGATGAACTCCTGGGTGTCGAGCAGGTGATGGGAGACGATAAGCGACCGCAACGCGTCTTCGGTGGCGATGCCGCCGGCATTGCGGATCATGTGTGCGTCTCCGGGCTTCAGTCCCAGACAATGCTCGAACAGGATGCGGGAGTCCATGCAAGCGAGCACCGCTACATGGCGCTTGGGGCGGACGGAGAGTTCTCCCAGCTTGAAGTTGCGTGCGAATTCTTCGTTGGCTTTTAAGAGTTCATCAGCTACGGACAATTTGGCGCTCCGTGAATTAGGTCGCTGGTCGTTGGTCGTTGGTCTTTAGTAGTCTTTGGCCAAAGTTGGACATCGTTGGCTCGGCAACGACCGACCACCAACGACTGACGACTCACGACCAGTTTACAATCGGCGCGTGAACCTGGATGACACGATTGTCGCGATCGCGACGCCCGCGGGGCGTGGAGGGATTGGCGTGGTACGGATTGCCGGGCCTGAGGCGCGGAGGATTGCTGGGCCGATGCTGCGGCTTAAGCACGAATTGGAATCGGGGAGAACGGTGTTTGGGGAACTCATCGAGCCTTCAAGTGAAGTCAAAAACCCCACCCTGTCGCAAAAACACGCGACAAGGGTAGGGCACCCGGCAGCCGAGCTTCGCTCGGCTGGAGCGGACGAGGCGTCCGTCCCTACACAATCTGGGAGGATCGACGAGGTTGTCGTTACCTTCTTCGCGAAACCTTACTCGTACACTATCGACGATGTCATCGAGATTTCGGCGCACGGGTCACCCGTCGTGCTGGGGCACATTGTGGAGATGTGCGTGGAGGCGGGTGCGCGGGTGGCTGAGCCGGGGGAGTTTACGATGCGGGCGTTTCTTAACGGGCGCATCGATCTGACTCAAGCTGAGGCGGTGCGCGACCTGATCGAATCGCAGACGCTGTATCAGGCAAAGGTGGCGGCGCAGCAATTGGATGGATCTTTGTCGCGGCGTTTACAGCCGATCAAACAGAAGCTGGTCGAGCTGATCGCGCTACTTGAAGCAGGAATCGATTTCGCGGAAGACGATGTTTCCGTGATACCGGACCAGAAGATTCTCGAACACATCGCTGCCGTACGTAAGCCGCTGGAAGAGCTCAGCGCGAGCTTTGCGTACGGAAAAATCGTCCATGAAGGATTGACGCTGGCGATTGTCGGCAGGCCGAACGTGGGGAAGTCTTCGTTGTTCAACCGGCTGGTGGAACGCGAACGGGCCATCGTGACAGCGACTCCGGGAACCACGCGGGATTTGGTCACTGAGACGGTTGCGATCGGCGGGATTCCGGTTCGGCTTGTTGACACGGCCGGCATTCGACAGGCGCTCGATGAGGCGGAGTCGATTGGCATCCGAAAATCCATGGAGGTGCTGGCCGATGCGGACCTGGTGCTGGTTGTTCTGGATGCTTCCAAGGAGCAGGGGAGAGAAGATCACGAACTGCTGGCACAGGTAGAAAATCGGCCGGCTATCGTAGTGGAGAACAAGAGTGACATAAGGAAGGAACGACCGGAAATCCCCACATCTGGCAAAGGCGGCCAGAAGTGGGGCACCCGCTCCGTCTTCACCTCGGCTTTGACGGGCGAAGGGCTGGCGGAATTGCGCGCTGAGATTCTGAAGCGCATCGGCGGCGACGGCAGCGTTCAGGATGCGGGATTTCTGACGAACGTCCGACATTCCGGGTTGATCAATGATTCTCTTGCGGCGTTAGGAGCGGCACAAACGGCGGTTACGAACAAGGTCCCGCATGAGATGCTGTTGCTGGACCTTTACAGTGCCTTGCGTCCGCTGGACGCGATCACGGGAGCGACAACGACCGATGATATTTTGAACTTGATCTTCAGCACATTCTGTATTGGCAAGTAGGAGTAGTCTTTCTGCATATGAGAATCGTTCATCGGTTGGTCGTTTCGGCGGTCCTCTGCGTGGCGAGCATAGCGTTGGTCGCAGCGCAGACTGCGGCGCGTAAACCGAACGGTGCGGTGTTGCGAGAACCGTTCACCCAAAAGCTAAAGATCGATAAGGATCACTACTACGAGGAGCGCTACGACCGGCGCATCCCATATGTTTCCGAAAACGAGGTCTATTTATTCCTGGGCGACAAATTCGGAGTGAATGTCACGGTGCGGGACGGTCAGATCGTAAGTGTGAGGTATCAGCCCGACATCGCGAAGGCCGACGTGTGGTTCAAATTCGAGCAGCCCCCAGAGCTGCCGGGCGGTGTCGGCATGACGCTGGCCATCGAGAACAAGATGAAGCACGGATTGAGCATGGAGGCGAAGATGAGCGTTCCCAACAAGAAAGAAGAGATTCAGACGAGCATCCTGCCCGTGAAAGCGGGAAAGAATGGGCTCGAGACCTGGCCGCACGCCATCTCGCAGCTGGTGCTGGGCAACCTGCAGCTCACAAAGGATTCCACCGACGAGCCGAAGAAGTGAATTTCCTGTTTCTACTTTGAGAGCGCGGCAAGTGCACTGCGAAACAGCGCATCGAACGAGCCGCCCTTGCCCCCTTTTACGCTGAGTTCCAGCGCCTTTTCTGCGGCGGCACGCTGATATCCAAGATTGACCAGGGCGGAGAGAACGTCCTCTTCCACCGCACTTACCGGCGGTGCGGTGGTGATGGCTGTGGGTGCGGCTTGCGGCAACTTGTCGCGCAGTTCGAGCACCATGCGCTCGGCGGTCTTCTTGCCGATACCTGGTATGCGGGTCAGGCGCGCCACGTCATTGCCGCGGATTGCGCCTACCATTTCGTCGGCAGCCATGCCGCTCAGGATGGTGATCGCCAGTTTGGGGCCGATCCCGCTGACCGTGAGCAATTTTTCGAAGAGCATCTTTTCCGGGGGACGAAGGAATCCATAAAGGGCGAGCGCATCTTCCCGGACATGGGTGTGGATGTGCAGGGCCACTTCGGAGCCCGGCGCTGGCAAATCAGAAAACGTGGGTACGCTGATGGTGACGTCATAGCCGACGCCTGCGGCCTCGACAATCGCCTGGTTGGGATGTTTTGCCAGGAGTTTTCCGCGCAAGTGGGCAATCATGGGCACGGCTATTGTAGCGGGTGAGGCAGGCCTTGGGTCTTTGGTGTTAGGTCTTAGGCCCGCGCGCGTTCGAGACCGCGCCAGTGATTTGTGCTCTAATTCTGGCTATGAAACCGCGGTTGGTTGTGCTTCGTTTCGCGTGTTGTGGCGCGATCCTCCTGACGTTCTTGTGCCTTGCTCTGGGTCAGCAATCATCTCCTTCTGAAGCGCCAAAGGCTTCGACGAGCACCACCGCGCCTGATTTCGCGAATGCGCGGAAACTGGTGCAGCAGGGCAAGATTGACGAGGGGATTGCGGAGTTGCAGGCGATAGAGGCGCGCGACCCGTCCGCGAAGGGCGTTTCGTTCGAGATTGGCACAGCCTATTACAAGAAGAGTGATTATTCGAAGGCGATCGAGTACTTGAAGAAAGCCATCGCGACGGATCCAGGTAACGACGAAGCGACGCAGCTTCTGGGTCTTTCGTATTACCTCGACGGACATCCTGCGGAGGCCATTCCGCTGCTGGAGCGAGTGCAGGGATGGTATTCGCGCGCGAATGTGGACGCGGCCTACATTCTGGGCGTTTCTTATATCCAGCTGAAAAATTACGATCAGGCGCGCAAGTCTTTCGGCAAGATGTTCGACGTCCCCGGCGATTCTGCGGCAGCGTACCTCTTTACCGCCAGAATGCTGTTTCGTCAGGAGTACGATCCTATCGCAGAAGAGTATGCGAAGAAAGCGGCGGAACTCGATCCGAGATTGCCGCTGGTTCATTTTCTTCTCGGCGAACTTTACATCTACAAATCCAGAATTTCTGAAGCGATCGCAGAACTTCAGAAAGAACTTGCCATCAGTCCGGCGAATGCAGCGACCTACTACAAGCTGGCCGACGCGTATTCGCGGGTGCAGAAATATGACGAGGCGGAGCGGCTCTTACAGCGCTCGATCTGGCTCGATGCCACAACCACCGGGCCCTACATCCTTATGGGCAAAGTGCTCGAGAAGAAAGGCGAGTTCGAGCTCGCCATTCGATCGTTGCAACGGGCCGCGTCGATGGACCCGAATAATCCGACGACGCATCATCTGCTAGGGCAGGCTTATCGCGATATGGGAAGGAAAGAGGAGGCCGAGCGCGAACTTCAGCTGGCGGAACAGTTGCAGAGCCGGGGCAATAACTAGAGCGCGGCCGCCTGTTCGCGGCGCCGGGCCTGGATCTCGATGTAGACATTCACCAGTGAAACAGCGGCCGGGGTCACGCCTGGAATCCGCGACGCGTGGCCGATGGTGCGGGGGCGGATCTTCGTCAGTTTCTCCTGCATCTCGCGTGATAAGCCGCTGACCGAGCGATAGTCGAACCATTCGGGAATCGAGTGCTGCTCGGACTTCTTCAGGCGCTCCATAGCGCGTTGCTGCTGCAGCAGGTAGCCTTCGTACTTGATCTCGGTTTCAACGGATTTCAGCTCGTTGCGGACTTCGGAAGAAAGCTTCACCACAGGGGTCACAGGGGTCACGGAGGAACTTCGGGCGAAGAAGTCCCCTGCCAGCCCGCTTAGAATTGGAACCAAGTGCTCTACTGTGACTTCGGGCCGCTTCAATAGTTGTGCGAGCGTTTGGCCTATGGCAGAAGAAAAGCCTGCCGAGCTTTGCTCGGCCGGACAGCCGGGGGCGGCTGTCCCCACGTGAATGTTGCCGGGCTCATGACCTATTATGGATTCCAGCATTTCCGGGGTTAGGCGGGCTCCCTCCAGCAACTTCTTCATCTGGGCCAGTCGTTCCTGCTTTGCCTGGAACTCTGTCCACGCTTCGTCTGAGATCAATCCTACCCGGCGGCCGTGAGGGGTTAGGCGCCGGTCGGCGTTGTCGATACGCAGGTGAAGGCGGAACTCGGCGCGCGAGGTGAACATGCGATACGGCTCGTTGGTGCCCTTCGAGATCAGATCGTCGATCAGGATCGCGGTGTA
This sequence comes from uncultured Acidobacteriota bacterium, assembly GCA_963836945.1. Taxonomy (GTDB): domain Bacteria; phylum Acidobacteriota; class Terriglobia; order Terriglobales; family Acidobacteriaceae; genus Sulfotelmatobacter. The sequence goes on along the minus strand of CAWILL010000002.1, from coordinate 370,550 downwards.
GGCTTCGGTGCGGTCGAGAATCAGCGGTGGCTGCTGCTTGACCTGCAGCGCGGCGTTGACGCCGGCCATCAGGCCCTGGCAGGCCGCCTCTTCGTAGCCGGATGTGCCGTTGATCTGGCCGCCGAGAAATAATCCGGTAATCTTTCGCGTCTCGAGGGTGCGCTCGAGCTCCGTCGGATCGATCGAGTCGTACTCGATGGCATAGCCCGGACGCAGCATCTCAGCGTTTTCCAGTCCGGGGATCGACTTGAGAATCGCGAGTTGTACTTCCACCGGCAAAGACGTGCTCATGCCGTTCACATAAATCTCGTATGTGTTCAGGCCCTCGGGTTCAAGGAAGAGCTGGTGCATTTCCTTGTCGGGGAACTTCACGATCTTGTCTTCGATCGAGGGGCAGTAACGGGGGCCGATTGATTGAATCTGCCCGCTGTACATGGGGGAGCGATGGACGTTTTCGCGGATGATGCGGTGGGTCTCAGCCGTGGTCCACGCGATGTAGCAAGGCACCTGCGAGTCGTGATGCGCGACGCGTTTGGTACGGAAGCTGAACGGAGTGGGATCTTCGTCGCCGGGTTGCATGGCGAAACGAGACCAGTCGATGGTGCGTCCGTCAAGTCGTGGAGGAGTGCCGGTCTTGAGACGGCATCCGCGCAGGCCGAGCTTCTTGAGGGCTTCACCCAGTAAGACAGCTGGGGGTTCGCCCGAGCGACCTGCGGGATACTGTTGCTCGCCGCAGTGAATGAGACCATTCAGGAATGTTCCGGTCGTGATGATGACGGCTTGGGCGCCGACGGTGCGGCCGTCGCGAAGCTTGATGCCCAGAACGCGGCGACGGTCATCCGCAGCAGTCGAGCTTCGCTCGACCGGACGGCCGAGAGCGGCCGTCCCCACATGAGTCTCGTCGCTCTCCGGCTGAGAGCTGAGAGCTGAGAGCTGAAAACCCTCTTCCACAATCAGGTCCGCGACTTCGGCCTGCTTGATCTTGAGGTTCGGCTGGGACTCGAGTACCTCGCGCATCTTGAGGCGGTAAGCCTGTTTGTCGCATTGCGCACGGGGTGACCATACGGCGGGGCCGCGGGAGGTGTTCAGCAAGCGGAACTGGATGCCAACGGCGTCGGTGACTTCGCCCATGATGCCGCCGAGGGCATCGACCTCGCGAACCAGATGGCCCTTGGCAATTCCGCCGACCGCCGGGTTGCACGACATCTGGGCGATCAGGTCGAGATTCAGCGTGTACAGCGCGGTCTTGAGGCCCATGCGCGCGGCGGCCATAGCGGCCTCACATCCGGCATGGCCGGCGCCGACCACGACTACGTCGAATTGTTCCGTGAACTGCATTCAGGAGTATGGGCAGAAACCCCAAGTAAGGCTGCTTTCATTCTAGCAACTTGAACAAACGGCGTGACCCCGATCACTTGCCGACCGGCCCTGCTGCCCTTATATTGGCCTGTCCCCCATTTTCTTAGGAGAATTATGAATACCACGGAATTTTTCCAGCAGCTGGACTCTCGTATCTCCAAATATGATCTGCTCTGCCATCCGTTTTACAAGGCGTGGTCGGCGGGGCACTTGACTCGCGAGGATTTGTGCGAGTATGCGCAGGATTACTATCACCACGTGGAGGCGTTTCCTTCTCACCTGGCGGCTCTGGGAATGCGGCTGGAGGATGGCGAACTGCGCCGCGCCATTCTGGCGAACATGTGTGACGAGAAGGGAGTCCAGGAGCGGAAGGGATCGAATGGGATTCCGCACTCTGATCTGTGGCTGGACTTCGCCAAGGGAATGGGGTCATCGCGCAATCTGGAATGGCATAGCCCTGTGCCGGAGATCCGGCAGTTGATCCGGTATTTCCACCGGGTCGCCAGCGAGGGCCTGCCCGAGGAGGCGCTGGCTGCTTTCTACGCATACGAATCGCAAGTTCCCCGGATTGCGACGGAAAAAGAACAGCGGTTGCGCGAGATGTATGGTGCCGACGATAAAACCTGCGGCTATTTCACGCTGCACGCTGAGGCCGACGTGCATCATGCGCGCGTATGGCGGGGGCTCCTCGAAAAGCGGATTGCGGCGCATCCGGAAGCTGCCGATGCAGCGCTGGATGCGGCGGAAAATGCCGCTCGCGCGTTGTGGCAGGCGCTGGACGGGATCAACTCGCGGCGCAATGCCATAGCAGTTGCATAGCCGGGGCGGGAAACCGGGTTCGGGCCAATGATTCTGTAAAATCATTGGCTCATTTCTTTTGGGAGAGAAACGATTGGCGAAAGAGATCCCGCTCGGGGCTGGCGGAGAAGCAGCCGAAACCGTTGCGTTTGAGAACACTCTGACCTCGCACCATCCGGAACTACCGCCAGTGTATTCCACACCGGACATGATTCGGCTGATGGAAACGGCGGCTTTTCATGCCCTGCAGCCCTATTGCGAAGGCGACGAGATTACGGTTGGAACTTCGATCAATGTTGAACATCGAGCCGCAAGCGGCGTGGGCGCTCGGATCAAAGCCGAGGCGGTGCTCGAATCATACGACGGACGCTTCTACACGCTGCGCGTTACCGCCCGCGACGATGTGCAGGAGATTGGGCGCGGGACGGTGGGCCGCGCGGTGGTGAGCATCGGAAAGTTTCTGGAAAAGATGAAGAGCAGCGGCCGGTGAAAGCATCCAATCCCGCGTATGCCGGATCCTGAACAGAAGAAGAAGGCGGAAGCGTTCCGGGCGATGCACATTGGTGCTGGTGCCGTGCTGCTTCCGAACGTCTGGGATGTTGCCAGTGCCCGCATCATCGAAGAAGCCGGGTTCCAGGCCGTTGCGACCACCAGCGCGGGCATTGCGTTTGCGCAGGGATTCCCTGACGGTCAGAAGATCCCCGCCGAGCAGATGATCACTTCTATCGCGCACATTGTGGCGGCCGTGCGGGTGCCCGTAACCGCTGATGTCGAGGCGGGATATGGCCAGAGACCGGAAGATGCCGCCCGGACTGCGCGCAACGTGGTGGATGCCGGCGCTGTGGGCATGAATTTCGAGGATGCGACTGGCGATGGCGATCATCCTTTGACAGAGTTGACTCTGCAACTGGAGAGAATCCATGCAATCCATGAGGCTGCTAAGAACTCGAGCGTGCCTCTCGTGCTCAATGCACGCACAGATGTGTATCTGCTCCAGATTGGGGATCCGGCCACGCGCTACGATGAGGCCGTGCGACGGCTTGCTGCATTTCGCGATGCTGGCGCGGATTGCGTTTTCGTTCCGGGAATTCGCGATGCGGAAACGATCGGACGATTTGTTGCCGATCTGAAGTGTCCTGTGAACATACTCGGCATGCCCGGTTCGCCCTCCGTTCCTGAATTGGTCAAGCTGGGAGTGAAAAGAATCAGCCTGGGCTCAAGTCCGATGCGGGCGTCGCTGGGTTTCCTGCGCAGGCTGGCCGAAGAGGTCAAGACTTCCGGCACGTACAAGTTGATGGAAGGCGCGCCGTCGCATGCGGAAATGAGCAAGATGATGAGCGGCAACCGGGTATTCGAAACTGACAACTGAGAAACTCCCATCTTCATCGGCGTCATCTCCGACACGCACAGCCTGCTTCGTCCCGAAGCGCTCGCCGCGCTACGCGGATCTGAGCACATCATTCACGCTGGCGATGTGGGCGCTCCCGAAATTCTCGACGAACTCGGAGAAATTGCGCAGGTCACCGCCATACGCGGCAACATCGACAAAGGGGCGTGGGCGCGAAGATTACCGGAGACTGAAGTGGTCGAAGTCGGCAGCATTTCATTCTACGTCCTGCACGATCTGGCGCGGCTTGATCTAAAACCGGAGGCGGCGGGATTCAGAGTCGTGATCTATGGGCACAGTCACGTTCCGAAGCAGGAGATGCGCGGCGGAGTGCTGTATTTCAATCCCGGCAGCGCCGGGCCAAGGCGATTCAAGCTGCCAGTTACCATAGGGAGGCTCACCCTGGAGGGTGGAACCGTCCGCGCGGAAATTGTGAACATTTCAGATTGAAGACTTCGGATGTGCAGCTGACCGGCGAATTTTCGGCGACGTCACAGTTGCTACAATCGCAGCCGATGGCCAGCCCGTCTCCCACTGAAGATTCTGCGCAAACGATTCTGGCGAACCAGGGCTGGTTCAGGGACCTGAATTCATCGTTCCGGAAACATTCTGATTTGGTGGCGGCATCGCTTGTGATGATCGGCTTCCTGTGGCGGCTCTGCCAGGCGCGTGCAACGTTCTTGAATACCGACGAGGCCTGGCACTTCGCCGTGTCGAACCAGAGTTCTCTGAGCGCGGCATATCGGGCCAGTCTCACCCTGGCGCATCCTCCGCTTCTGGTTCTCATTCTCTGTTTCTGGAAAACGGTGGGCACGTCCAACCTGATGCTTCGCCTTCCGGGCGTGCTGGCGGGATCAGTTTTCTGCTGGGTCTTTTACAAATGGCTCGTGCCAGTCGCCGGCCACACAAACGCGCTGGTGGGCCTCGTCCTCGCATGTTTTCTGCCTCCGATGATCGTGCTGTCGGCAGAGTTGCGGCAATACAGCTTGATGCTGATGTTCGCGGTCACAGCGGCGTACTTTCTAGAGGTTGCGGTGGCGGAGAATTCGGTGAAGGCAATGAGCCTCTCATGCGCGAGCCTATACCTCGCGATGCTTTCGCACTATTCGGCCTTTTTGTTCGCGGCAGCTCTGGGGAGTTACGCCATCGCGCGCATGTGGTCGCAGCGTCCCCGCGCGACTGTAGTCGGTTCATGGATTTTGGGGCAGGCTGTCGGACTGGCAATTGCGTGGGTGCTCTATTCCACTCATATTTCGAAGCTGAGTGCGGTATACCCGATCTCGCAACCCCTACGGCGGTTCGGCGACTTCTATCTTTCCGACTGGTATTTCCATGCGGGGCGCGATCGTCTCTTACCTTTTCTCTATCGCGGTACATTCGGCGTGTTTCGTTTCATCTTTGGACAGACGGGCATTGGACAAATCGCAGCGGTCCTGTTCGTGGCAGGAGTCCTGATCTTGCTGTTCTTGAAAGGGAGAAGTTCGGAAGAGATGTTGCCACGGCTGGTCGCGCTTCTGTTGGTGACGCCGTTCGCACTGAATTGGCTCGCGGTCGTGGCAGGGTTGTATCCCTACGGGCGAACGCGACAATGTATGTTTCTGGCGCTGTTCGCGCTCCCGGGGGTGGCCGTCGCGCTGGCCAGGATGGTCGGGAATTCGATAGGTCCGGCGTGCGGATTGGCATTACTGATGGTGATCGGTTGTCACGCGTTTGGCACGCTGCAAGGCCGCGACATGCTTCCTCTTGCTGAGCAGCGCCAGCAGCACATGGATGAGCTGATGGAATTTGTTCGTAGCAATATCGGGCCCAACGACCTCATCTATACAGATCAGGCGACGAGCTACCAGTTGCGGCACTATCTGTGTAATCAGAAGCCTGTCAGCGTCGATGTTTCACCCGACGGATTCGAGAGTTTTCGCTGCGAAGGATTGCAGGTCTTGTTCACAGGGCCTAACGATGGGGCTCTCTCGGCCCAGGGCGTGGACGCACGCTGGCACGACACGGACGGTCGGCTCGAGCTGCCTCCGGGACATATTTGGGTTGTCCAGGGTGGATGGGCGAGCGGTCTCGGTGGGGCATTGCGACATTTGTCCGGGTTCACGCAAGTAGAGGTTCATTCCTTCGGACGGTATCTCGAGATCTTCAAACTGCCAACCCGACTGCCCGTGCCTGCGCAAGGTTAGAATTGTCCGTTCATGGCTCTCGAATTTTCGATTCAAAAGACAAACGGCAAGGGGCGCAGGGGGCGACTTCAAACGCCCCATGCCGCGATCGAAACGCCCGTCTTCATGCCGGTCGGCACGGTCGCGTCCGTCAAGGCTGTGCCGCAGGAGACTCTGGAAGAACTCGGAGCTCACATCATCCTGGGGAACACCTATCACCTTTACCTGCGGCCGGGTGTCGAGACCGTCCGGCGGATAGGCGGGCTGCATGGCTTCATGTCGTGGAATCGTGCGATTCTTACCGATTCAGGCGGATTCCAGGTCTTCAGCTTGAGTGAGCTGCGGAAGCTTACAGAAGACGGAGTCACCTTCCGCTCGCACCTGGATGGTTCCTCACACTTCTTCAGCCCGGAGAGCGCGATGGAGGCGCAGATCGGGCTGGGGGCCGACATCATCATGGCGTTCGATGAATGTACGGAGTATCCGGCGGATGCGAGCCGCGCGCGGGCTTCTATGGAATTGACGGCTCGATGGGCGGCGCGGAGCAAGAAGTATTTTGAGGAGCATAAGAACGAGGTGCCTTGGAAAAGCAGCCGTCAGCCCTCAGCCGTCAGCCGTCAGCAACGGCAGATTCCTCGCGTTGCTCGGAATGACAACTCAGGAAATCGAAATGACAGCACAGACGAGGATATGCACGCACTGCACACTGGAAACAATCCCGGGTCCCTAACCCCTGACCCCTGCGCCACACAGTCGCTCTTTGGGATTCTGCAGGGCGGGATGGATCGCGCCCTCAGAAAGGAGTCTGCCGAAAGGACCATTGAGATTGGCTTTCCCGGCTATGCCATTGGCGGACTGAGTGTGGGGGAACCGCGCGAGCTTACCCGGGAAATTGTCGAGTCCACGCTCGAGCATCTTCCCAAGGACAAACCGCGCTACCTGATGGGGGTCGGCACTCCCGAGGAGATTGTCGAGTACGCGAACCTTGGCATCGACATGATGGATTGTGTGCTGCCCACGCGGGCTGCCCGGCACGGACTCTTGTTCACTTCTGAGGGCAAGGTTTCGATCAAGCAGGCGCGCTATGCACAGGATCAGGGGCCGCTCGATCCCAACTGCGGCTGCAGAGTGTGTCAACGTTATTCTCGGGCCTATTTACGGCATCTTTACGCATCTAACGAAGTGTTGGCGCAGGTCCTGAACACGATTCACAACTTGAGTTTCTACCTTGACACTATGCAGCGCGTACGGCATTCTATTTCACTTGGGGAAGAGTACCGTTTTCTTTCTGGTGCTGGTCTCGGCCGGAACCTTGAACTCTAAGGAAAGACCTCCCCGGATCCAAGCCTGAGGCCGAGGAACCCGGCCGAAGTTGATCCAAACCCCGTGGTGAAATGATAACTCCGCGGCGCTGACTGGCGCAGGCGGTGTATCGTGTACATGCGCTTCAAATTTTAATTATGCCGTTATCCTTGATTCTGCAAGCCGGAGGCGGAGGAGCACTGGGTGGCATGGTGCTGTTTCTGCCGCTGGTGCTTCTGATCGTCTACATGTTCTATTCCCAGCAGCGCCGCCAGAAGAAATGGCAGGGCATGCTGGATCAGCTGAAAACCGGAGACAAAGTCACCACCAGCGGCGGATTGCGCGGCACGATCATGGCGCTCAAAGATGACGCCGTCCATCTGCGTGTCCCCCCGAACAACATTTTGGTGGAAGTGACCAAGGCTTCGGTGACGCAGGTGACCACCACTGAGGAAGAAGTGAAAACGAAATAGGGATCACGGATTAGGGCCAAGGGGTGAGTTGAAACTAACCCCTGCCCGCTAACCCCTTGAACTGATTCATATGAATAAGAATCTTCTCTGGAAACTGTTATTCATCGTCGGCACCATGCTGTTCTTCCTTTTTGGAATCTTCGGGATTCCGAAGGGCTTTTCCGGTGATGCGCTGCTGGCGGCCCTGACGGATCACATCCACCTGGGGCTCGATCTGAAGGGCGGAACGCACCTGATCCTGCAGGTGCAGGTCAACGAAGCGGTCAATGTTGATGCGCAAAACGCTATGGAACTGCTGAAGGATCAGCTGCGCAGCCACAAGATCGATTACACCGATATCTCGCAATCAGATCCGCAGAACAATCCTGACCGCCTGGTGCTCAAAGGAGTGCCGCCGGCGGCCCGCAGCGATCTGCGCAGCATCGTGCTGGAGCGCCTCCCGGAATACGACATAACCCCCGGCGCAAGCGACACCTGGAATATGGCGATGAAGCCATCGAACCTGTCTGATTTGAAGACCCGGGCGGTCCAACAGGCTATCGAGACCATCCGTAACCGGGTTGACGCGTTGGGGGTGAGCGAACCGACCATCCAGGAGCACGGGCTTGGCCAGTACCAGATTCTGGTGCAACTGCCGGGCGTTGATGACATGACGCGCGTGCAAGAGATCATGCAGAACACCGCCATGCTTGAGATTAAGCAGGTAATGAGCGGACCTTATTCGAGTCAGGCGGCGGCCCTGCAGGCCAATAACGGGGTTATTCCTCCCGACCAGTTACTGCTGCCGGGCAATACGCTAGGCGGACGCGCAGAAGGCGAGCAGTGGTTTCTGGTATCGCGCGTCTCTGCCATCAACGGTAAAGACCTCAAGCGCGCGGATCCAAGTACCGATCAGAACAGCCAGCCGGATGTGAACTTCCAATTGACTCGTGATGGCGGGCAGCGGTTCTTCAACTTCACTTCCGCGCATGTGAAGGACAGCCTGGGCGTTGTTCTCGACAACAAAGTCAGGGAAGTGGCCTCGATCAACGAACCCATCCGCGATCAGGTGCAGATCAGCGGCCACATGGATGCACAGGCAGCCAAGGATCTGGCCATGATCCTCAATTCCGGCGCGCTGCCGGCCAGCATTCACTATCTCGAAGAGCGGACTGTCGGCCCGTCACTGGGTGCTGATTCGATTCGATCAGGTGTGCGAGCCGCGGTGATCGGCATGCTCGCGGTGCTGATCTTCATGCTCATCTACTACCGCGGAGCCGGCGTCAATGCCGATGTCGCGCTGGTCATGAACCTGATCATCTTGCTTGGGTTCCTGGGATGGTCAACGATCGCAGGAGTCAACGTGGCGCTCACCTTGCCGGGGATTGCGGGAGTGATCCTGACGGTCGGCATGGGCGTGGATTCGAATGTGCTGATTTTTGAGCGTATCCGCGAAGAACTGCGGAACGGCAAGACACCGCCCTCGGCTGTGGATCAGGGGTTCAGCCATGCCTGGATCACCATCGTCGATACACACGTTACGACGATCGTTTCGGCGGCTATTTTGTTCATCTTCGGGACAGGGCCAGTGAAAGGGTTTGCGACCACGCTCACGTTCGGTCTGCTGGCGAATCTGTTTACCGCGGTTTTCGTGTCGCGCGTGATTTTCGATTGGGTGCTCACCCGCAAGCAGCGCGGAGAGGCGCTCAGCATTTAGGAATTGAGCGATTAAGTCATCGGGTCATTGAGTGATTGAATACGCCGCGGTCAGTGGGCGTTTCAATCGCTCAATCACACAATCTCCCGATCACTCAATCTCAAGATAAGGGGCTAGAACCGGTGGAGTTCTTTCATAACGTCAACATCGATTTTCTTGGGAAGAAGTGGTACTTCCTTGCCTTCTCGCTGGTCTTCAGTGTTGCGGGCTTACTTTCCATGCTGTTCTGGCACCACATTCCATGGGGCGTGGATTTTCGTGGCGGGACCCTGGTGTATGTGAGGTTCTCGCATACTCCGGACCTGGGTCAGATCCGCACTCTGCTGGATCGTGCCGGCCTGCATAATCCGAAGATTCAACCCTACGACCAGCCTTCCTTGAACGAGGTTCTCATTGATTTGGATATCCGCGAAACCAGCGAAAAGGATCTGAGTCTGGGCAGAACGAAGATCATCAACGCGCTGGAAACTAATGCTCCCGCGGGCAAAGAGGATCTGAACAATGCCAGTTCTCTACGGGTCAAGAACTACCTGATGGACAAGGATCCGATGCACTTGGGCACGGACGCCGATGCAAAATACACGGCTCAGACCCAGGCAATCGTCGATTTTCGCGACAAGGCGCACGGGGGCGTGCTGAATTCTCTGGATCAGTTAAAGAGCGCTGCGGCGGTAGATCCGGCGGTAGCAGCTTCGATTCCGGACGGCTTCTTCCTGTCTGATTTCGGTGTGCGAAATGTTGAGATCGTCGGACCCCAGGTCGGTGGCCAGTTGCGGACCCAGGCCGGACTGGCGACCTTGTACTCCCTGCTGGGCATGCTGGTGTACCTGGGATTCCGCTTCGAGTGGATCTACGGCATCGCGGCGGTGGTGACTGTTTTTCACGATACCCTGATCACGGTAGGGGCATTTTCTCTCACAAATACGGACATTTCCCTGACTGTCATCGCAGCCATCCTGACGCTGATTGGTTACTCCAATAACGACACGATCGTGGTATTTGACCGCATACGGGAAAACATTAAACTCATGCGGCGCGAGAAGCTGTCGGACATCGTTAACCGGAGCATCAATCAGACCCTTAGCAGAACCATCTTGACAGCGGGCTTAACCTTTCTTACTGTACTTGCTCTCTTCTTATTCGGAGGCGAGGTGCTCCGTGGATTCAGCCTCGCTCTGGTCATTGGCATTTTAATCGGTACCTATTCATCGATCGCGATTGCCGCACCCATCCTGGTGGCCTACCAGGATTGGCGAACTGAGAAGGGCAAACGCCCCGTGGGCGTGCCGGTTGCCAAGGCTAAGTAAGTTACCTGATGGCATCTTTGGAATCATTGGTTTACGCCTTCTTAAGTAAGCATTTGAAGGTTTGCTCGGCAGCGCGCTTCGGTCGAATCCAGGCCTCCTGGGTGCGACTGCCAGATTCTGGGAGCAAAGGAGAAGCAGTCGGTGTCTAAGCTTTCGTAGGGGTCTGAGAAAGTTTGGGGAGAATGCCATGTTTGAAGACAGCCTTATCGAGTCGGGCGGCAAGCTGAAGACGGCGCGGGGATGGACGTCGATCGTCTCGTTCCTGATCCAGTTCATGATTATCGGAGTCATGGTACTGATCCCGCTGATCTTTACCGAAGCCCTGCCCAAGTCCATTCAATTAGGATTCCTGGTGGCACCCCCGCCGCCTCCACCACCACCACCGCCAGCTGCTGCACCGGTCAAAATTGTAAAGGTGATCCAGACCGACATCGTCAACGGCCAGCTGCGCACTCCGACCAAGATTCCACAAAAGGTTCAGATGATTAAGGAAGAAGAGGCGCCGCCGCCGGTCATGGCTGCGTCGGGCGTCGTGGGCGGAGTTCCGGGCGGAGTACCAGGTGGGTCGATGAACGGCGTGCTGGGCAGCATTGCCAGCGCCGGTTCCGTTGCTGCCTTGCCGAAGATTGCCACCCCGCAGCGCGTACGCGTGTCGTCTGGCGTTTCACAGGGCTTGTTGGTCCGCCGGGTAAACCCGACGTATCCGCCTCTGGCGCGCCAGGCTCGTATTCAGGGGTCGGTGGTCCTGCAAGCGCAGATCAGCAAGACCGGCGACATCGAGAACCTGCAGTTGATCAGCGGTCACCCGATGCTGGCTCCGGCCGCGATCGAGGCGGTGAAGCAGTGGAAGTACAAGCCTTACCTGCTGAACGGCGAACCGGTTGAAGTTGATACCCAGGTGCAGGTGAACTTCACGCTGGCCGGCAGCTAGACTCGCCGGGGTTGAACGGTTGGAGATTTGTTGGTGGATGTGTGTGCATTGGCCCTCCCCTTCCTGCCTGAAATATGGCGGCTGGGAAGGGCTTTTCCGAGAGCCCGGGTTTCGCCCAGTTCGTCATTGCTGCGGCTTCCGAGCTTTGCGGTTTGAGCCCTGCCGGTCAAAATCCTAACCACCGGTTGGAACAGTAAAGCGCATCAAAGAGTCCAATAGAGTAGGAAGTTTCCGAGGAGGAAAAGCAACTCATGCTAGCAACTCACGTAGCAACCATGCTTCATCACGTTCCTGCCGCTGCCGCCTGGATCGTCCAGGAAGGTGGTGGCGCAATGGCGACCGATCCCCTTGGCCTGTGGCACGCAATGGGTTGGGTTGCTAAAACCGTTGTCATTATCCTGTTCATCATGTCCGGCTGGTCTATCGGCGTGATGATCGATCGCTGGATGGCCTATAGCGCCGCCCGCAAGCAGTCTCGCGCGTTTGCCCCTGCAGTGGCAGGAGCACTGCGCGATGGGCGCATCGACGAAGCCATCAAGGTTGCCGAGCGCAACAAGAAGAGCCACCTGGCCAAGGTTGTCACCGCCGGACTGATGGAATTCAAGGCTCACCAGGACAGCCCGGGCGCAATCCCTGGCGAAACCATTGAAGCCTCGAAGCGCGCGCTGGAGCGCACGGAAGCCATCGTTCACGCCGAATTGAAGCGCGGATTGGGTGGCCTCGCCACCATCGGCTCGACCGCCCCGTTCGTGGGATTGTTCGGAACGGTGATGGGCATTCTGAACGCCTTCATCGGCATCAACAACTCAAAGGCTACCGGTCTGGCGGCAGTCGCCGGCGGTATTGCCGAAGCACTGGTCACGACGGCCATCGGGCTGCTCGTCGCCATTCCGGCGGTCATGATGTTCAACTATCTGACTGGCCGCGTCGAAGCCTTCGACGTCGAGATGGATAACTCGTCGAGCGAACTGATCGACTACTTCCTGAAGAAGCGCGGCGACGTTCGCCGGTAAAGTACTCGATCCGCTTTCCGCGTAAGTTGCTTGTCCGGCGCTGGAGCGATCCGGCGCCGGGCCTTCCCAACTTAGGTCCGGCTGGTTTAAGGTCCGCCGCGGAAGCACGGGAGATTTCAAGCTATGGCGTTAGCAAAGAGGGACGAAGGATCGAAAGTCAGTTCAGAGATCAACGTCACGCCGATGGTAGACGTGATGCTGGTTCTACTGATCATCTTCATGGTGGTCACGCCCATGCTGCAGAAAGGCATCAGCGTGGACATGGCCAAGGTGAACAACCCGGCACCAATGCAGGACGCGGATCGGGAGGACGCATTACTGGTCTCGATTACGCGCGACGGCAAGGTCTATTTCGGCAGCGAGCAGATTTCGGTGGATGGCCTGACCACTAAGGTCAAGGATCGCCTCGCCTCCAACTCCCAAAATAAGCAAGTGTACGTCAAGGCCGACATGCGGGCGCGGTTTGGTTCAGTCGTGCAGGTGGTTGACGCTGTCCGTGCCGCTGGTGTCGACGACCTTGGCTTGCTTACGGATCAGAGGAAGACAACCCCAAGCGCCCCGCCAGCCCCGGCTGCGCAAGGGCAATAGAGGAGAACGACCATGGGAATGAGTCTTGGTTCGAAAGGCGGACAGAGCGCTAACATCAACGTCACGCCTCTGATCGACGTGCTTCTGGTGTTGCTGATCATCTTCATGGTGATCTCGCCGGTGACGCCGAAAGGGCTGGATGCGCTAGTTCCGCAGCCCCCGCCGCCGAATGCGCCGAAGAACAATACGCCTGATCGCACCATCGTTGTGCAATTGATCGATCGCGGCGCCGGACAGGATCCCGGGGTCAAGATTAACAACGAAGACGCGACTTGGGACAACCTCCAGGGGCGTCTCACCGATATTTACAAAGCTCGCGCGGAAAAGGTCATGTTCGTGAAGGGAGACGATGCTATTCCCTTTGCCAATGTTGCCAATGTGATTGACATCGCTCACGCGTCCGGCGTGGACAAGGTTGGCCTGATCACCGCGAAGATTGAAGCAGGCGGCTAGAAGCCGCTGGGTACGGCCCGGAGTTGTACGATTCTTACTCGGCCCGCGGCACGGAAGCCCTGCGCTTCCGTGCTGAGCAGGGGCCGCTTGTCAAACCGACGTCTCTGGGCCTAGGATGCTGTGGCGAGGGAGACCTATACCGCAATGAATAAATATCTCAAACTGCTGACGCTGGCGGCAGTGGCGCTAGCGCTTTTCTCTTCTGTGGGATGCGACAAGCTGAAAGCTCGCGACCAACTGAACAAAGGCGTGAAGGCTTACAAAGACAATCACTACGAGCAGGCTATCACTCATTTCCAGAATGCCGTTAATCTGGATCCCGCTCTAATCAATGCGCGGATGTATCTGGCCACCGCGTATGTGTCACAGTTCATTCCGGGAATCGATTCGCCGGAGAATTTGCGCACTGCACAGCAGGCGATCGACGAGTACCAGAAAGTGATCGACGCGAACCCTTCACGGGATCAGAAGGTGAATAGCGCGAAGGGCATCGCGTACTTGTACCTGAACGAGAAAAAGTGGGACGACGCCAAGAAATATTACCGGATGGCTTCGGACCTCGATCCGAATGACGCCGAGCCTTATTACTCTGTGGGCGTGATTGACTGGTCTGCATGCTATCAGCCGCGCATGGAAGAGCGGGCCAAACTGGGAATGAAGCCCGACGAGCACCTCAGCGCCAAGAACAAAGACCAGAAAAAGCTCTGCGAGGAACTGAAAGCGAAGAATGGCCCGGCGATCCAGGAAGGCATCGACAGCCTGGATAAGGCCATCAAGCTTCGCGACGACTACGACGACGCCATGGCGTACATGAACCTGATGTACCGCGAGCGCGCCGACGTGGAATGCGAAGACGAAGCTGCCCGCGCGGCAGATCTGAAGACCGCTGACGGCTGGGTGGATAAAGCGATGCAGGCCAAGCAGGCCCGAGCCGCGAAAGCCGCTGCAGCCCAGGGTGGTCAGGTCACGATGGACCAGCCGAAATAACCTGGACCGACCGTAAGTTCAAGCCTTTCGCTTTCGCGCGGGAGGCTTTTCCGTTTCTGCGCCCCTCATCGCCTGCTGTAGAGGCGAATCTCGACCTTAGGAAATTGCCAGCGCTCCACTTTCGGGAGGGATTCCGGCAGAACCTGCGTGAGCATGACCGTTGTCGGATCGGGCTTTTCTGCCGGGCCGTTGTTCATCAGCATGAGCCACACCCGGGAATGATCTTGCACTGTCGTGCGGACGAACTCCGGAGTGGGCTTACCCGTGAAATCCCGGTAGTCGAGCCCCGCCCCGTGGTGAGGAAATAGAATTTCGGGGCCGAATGGGCCCCTGAACTCTGGGCTAGCGGTGTTTGTCCCGGCGCGCAGAGAGCGAAAGAACTCATAGGGCACGCGGGTCTCGGCGATATGGAAGATGATGGTATCGCCGGGCTGCGTGTGATCCAGAATGAAGTTCGCCGCCGCTCCTGACGCGTCGCGCTCGTTGTCGAAATCGTGGCCGTAGACGAAAGCGATCCCTTGCAAACCGAGCAGCAGGACTGCGGCAAGTGCTGGCGGGAGTAACCAGCGGTTGAGCCGCGCCATTCCCGCCGCTACCAGGATTAGCAGAGCTGGAAGGCAAAAGATCATGTAACGGGCCAGGAAGACGGGGCGCGCGAATGACAAGAGAACCGTCAACGCGACCGGAAATAGCAGCCATATGAGAAGGAACTGGCATCGCCATACTTGCCAGGATGGATCTCGCTTCCAGAGATGTTTTCCTGCTGGAACGAGTGCTGCCAGGAGTGCCGCGGCATAAACCAGAGCAAGCGCCCAAGTGCCCCCCACCAAGTGCGCGAAAAATTCGAACAGGTCGTGGACTCCGGGGCGTTGTATCCAACGGATGGGTCCGGCACCAGTCTTGGCGACAAAGATCAATAGCGGAAAAACCGCGAGACCGATAATCTTCCAGGCTCGCCTTACATTCGGCAAGCGCGCCTGGTCCCCCTCAGGCCTAGGGATACGGGATACGACGATCCAGTGACCGACAATGAGCAGAATCGCATAAAGGTGGGCATAGACGGCCAGTACAGTCGTGAGAATGTACCAACGCAATCGCCGGGCCTGAGAATTTGAGGTCGCAGATTGCGACCTCAAGTCCGGCGACACGTCTCGAAGCCAGGCAATCAGAAATCCTGAAGAAAGCGTTGCCAACAGCATGAAAAGCGCATAGCTGCGGGCTTCCTGGGCGAAGCGAACACTGTAAGCATTGACGGCCAACAGTGCCGTCGCGATGAGGGCGACGCGACGATCAAAGAGCTG
This sequence comes from uncultured Acidobacteriota bacterium, assembly GCA_963836945.1. GTDB lineage: Bacteria > Acidobacteriota > Terriglobia > Terriglobales > Acidobacteriaceae > Sulfotelmatobacter. Next base: position 354,793 of record CAWILL010000002.1, on the reverse strand, counting down.
TCTAGCGACCCAGTAGATGGCCGGAAACGTGGCGGCAGAAATTACTGCCGAAAGACTACGGATAAAAAATGGGCTCTGCCCGAAATGCAGCCAGACTCTCAGCAGGAAGTAATACAACGACATGTTGGCTTCGCGCCACCACATCAGGCGCAGGAAGTTTCGCCAGCCGATGCGGGCGACCTCCACGCTGAAGCACTCATCGAACCAGAAGGGTTTGCAGGTGAGGCATCGGAGGCGCAGCAGGATGGCTGCCCCTAGCGCGACTAATAGGCTCAACCAGTGCGGCCAGCCCGGCGTGCGGGAATGCGATGGAGAAGTGCCTGCGCTTTCGTTCAAAGCAGTGGGCTGCATGCCGGCGGGTGTTCGCTGTCGATGATACTACGCGGAAAGCGCTCCCACCCTGCGGCAAAAATCCTTAACCACGAAGGACACGAAGTTGCACGAAGGTGGAACTGGTATTTCCTTCGTGTGCCTTCGTGTGCTTCGTGGTGAATGCCTTTCCTGTGTAGTCGCCGCGCTGCGTATGGTCGTCCAGTACAATGTTCGGTTTGACTGTTGTCAGCGCGGCTTTCGAACTGAAGGGTTTTGATGTTCAAGAAGATTCTCATCGCGAATCGGGGGGAGATCGCGGTACGTGTGATTCGCGCCTGCCACGAGATGGGGATCGCCGCCGTCGCCGTTTACTCTGACGTCGACCGCGCTTCGCTCCATGTCCGCAAGGCCGATGAGGCGTATCCGATCGGTCCTGCGGCCGCCAGGGAATCGTACCTCAACATTCAGAAAATGCTCGACGTCGCCGAGCAATCGGGTGCCGATGCGATCCATCCGGGCTACGGATTCCTCTCCGAGAATGCAAAGTTCGCGCGAGCTTGTGCGGACGCGGGAGTGAAGTTCATCGGCCCGACGGCGGCTGCAATGGAGGCGATGGGGTCGAAAACGCGCGCGCGGCAGGCGATGGAGCGTGCCGGAGTTCCCTTTGTGCCCGGCACCTCGCGCGGACTGGAGTCTTACGAACAGGCCGAAGAGGTAGCGGCACGAATCGGGTATCCGATCATGCTAAAAGCCGCGGCTGGCGGGGGCGGCAAGGGCATGCGCCTCGTACAAGCGCCCGCGGAACTCAGGTCGGCGCTGGAAGCGGCGCGCAGCGAGGCGGAACGCTCCTTCGGTGACAGCGAGGTCTATATCGAGAAGGCGATCGTCAACCCTCGCCACATCGAAATGCAGATCCTGGCCGATGAGCGTGGCAATACCGTGTACTTGGGGGAGCGGGAGTGCTCTCTGCAGCGCCGGCATCAGAAGGTGGTGGAGGAAGCCCCGTCTCCGATTGTGGATCCCGACATGCGCCTCCGGATGGGCGAGGTCGCGGTGCGCGTGGCCCAGGCGGCTCGATACACCAATGCGGGGACGGTAGAGTTTCTTGTGGACCAGCAGAAGAACTTCTACTTCCTTGAGATGAACACTCGACTGCAAGTGGAACATCCGGTGACAGAGTTGGTTACCGGGCTCGACCTGGTGCATCTGCAGATTCGCATTGCGAGCGGTGAGCGGTTGCCCTTCTCGCAGGAAGACGTGAAACTTCGCGGCCATGCGATCGAGTGCCGCATTTACGCGGAGGATCCCGACAATAACTACTTCCCGAGCCCCGGCAAGATTACGCTGTTGCTGCTGCCGTCCGGGCCGGGCATTCGCCGCGACAGTGGGATGTACGAAGGCTGGACCGTGCCGATGGATTACGACCCGCTGCTAGCCAAGCTGATCGGCTATGGTACGGACCGCGATCAGGCGATTGGCCGGTTGACCCGCGCTTTGAATGAATACTTCGTTGGCGGGATCAAAACGAACATTTCCTTGTTCCGCCGCATTTTGAGCAATTCCGATTTTCGTGCGGCAAAGATCGACACGGGCTTTCTCGACCGTCTCCTGAAGGAGACGGATCAGTCCAGGGACGTCCAGGCGGACGCGCAAACGACGGAGGTGGCGGTCATCGCTGCCGGGATGTTTGCCGCCTTGGGATCGACTGCTGCCGGTGCCGGAGGACGCGTCTCCAACGGAGCGGCAGATAAACCCGCCGCTGTCTCTAAGTGGAAAATCGAGGCCCAGCGAGAAGCATTGAGTTAGGGAGATGCTGTCCGGCGCGGCTTAATGTCGTGCTCTTCAGGACGCTTTTCATGACCTACGAAATCGCCATTGACGGGAAGAGTTATCGACTGGATCTCAGCCAGGCCGACGGCCGCTGGTCTTGTCGCGTGGATGGGCGCGAAGTTGAGGTGGATGCCGTCCTCGCGCGTCCCAATGTTCTTTCTCTTCGTCTCGGCAACAAGGCGTATGAAGTGAAATGCGAGCGCGTGGGCGGGGATGTACACATATGGGTCGGCAGCCAGCGTTTTGCTGCCGAGGTTCGCGATCCGCGATCTCTGCGCAGCCGCACTCGCGCCGTCGATGATCATGGGCCCAAGAAGCTGACTGCACCCATGCCGGGCAGAGTGGTGCGCATTCTTCTGAGTCAGGGAGCCGAGGTTGAAGCTGGGGCCGGCGTACTGGTGGTGGAAGCGATGAAGATGCAGAACGAAGTGAAGTCACCGAAGAAGGGAACCATTCAGAAGATCCTGGTCAGCGAGGGCGCAGCCGTCAACGCGGGAGATGTGCTCGCCATTGTCGAATAGTTCCGCGACTTATTTTTCCATCCCGTTGGTGTCGAGAACCTTCTTGGCGTAGTAGTTCTCCACCTTGGCCGAGTCCCGCAGAACTTCATAGTACGCAGCCTTGAGCAGTTGTTCACGGCGATCGTGCAGCTGCGAACGGATCGCCTGCTGCACGCGCGGGTCGGAGAGATCGCGCTGACCGGCCGGTTCCTTGGCCACGAGTTTCACAATGCGAAATCCAACAGCCTGTTTTGTGGCCGGATTCACCACGCTCACAATGGGGCTGTACTGGCCGGGCTTGAGTCTCATCACTGTTTCGCGCGTCGCAGGATCGGTCCCTTTCAGACCTGATTCCTGCACCGTGCCGAGATCTCCGCCATTGCCGGACGTTTCCGGATCTTCGGAGTACTTCATCGCCAGCGTAGCGAAGTCATCGCCACTGTCCAGCCGATTCGCGATCATCTGGATTTTCTTGCGCGCCTCGGCTTCGTTTTGTGCTTTGTCATTCTGGTTGTGAGCCTGCGGGTTGGGGGCCGGTGTCACCATGATCTGAGCCAGATGATACTGGGGCTCGATCAAGTTGAATTCCGCTTTGTGCGCGTTGTAGTAGTCGTTGATGTCCTGATCGGTGATGTTGATCTTGGAAGAAACTTCCTTGTTCAGGACTTTCTCGACCGTGATGGACCGGCGGATGTCGCGCTTGAAATCAGCCACGGTGATCTTGCGGTCCTGCATGCGCTTGTCGAATTCTTCCTGGGTGAAGGGCGCCTTGATCTCGTTGAATTTACCGTCAACCTGGTCATCGGTGGCGAGGAGGCCGAGTTTCTCCGCGCGGCGCATCAGGATCTCGTCGTCGATCATTTGACGCAAAATGTTCAGGCGCAGGGCCGTTGCCTGTTCTCCGGCGGGAGACTGCTGCGAAGAGGCGAGCGTGTTCTCGTAGTACTTATCGACGTCGGTGCGGAAGATTTTGCGGCCGTCCACCGTGGCCATGACGTCGCCACCCACTTTGGAAGTACAAGCGGCCAGGAACCCGAGCAGAACGACAACCGCGAGCCCAGCCGTCGCGTGGGCAATGCATGAGTTCTTTTTCAACACGATTTCTCCCGTTGCAAACCGCAAGCACACATGAAATCCGGAATCGAGGTCGTCCCCTCTGTCGTCTCCTCTTATGACCGGCTATTTTACTTGGATGCTGGCGCTGATGCCGACGGGATATGCACGGGCACCGGTTGCCCCGCGTCGCGGAGGGCGGTGTCCAGCGCGGCGCGAAGCTCGTTTATTGGGACTGCGCCATCAATCTTCTGGCCATTGATGAACAGAGTAGGCGTCGCGTTTACCCCAAGAGAGTCGGCCTCCTTCATAGAGGCCCGAACCTGGTCCTCGTTCTGCGCCTTCAAACAGGCCGCTAACTTGGATGAATCCACGTTATGCCGTTGCCCTTGCATGAGGGCCATCTTGTCCACAACATCAAGGCGGGCGTCAGCCGTTCTTCCACTGTCGATGACCTGCTTATTGGCGTGGATGTAGTCGGCAAAATCCCAGAAGGCGTCGCCGTTCTGGGCCGCCAGGCAGCCTGCGTCAACGGCAGCGTGGATGGCCCAGGGATGAATCTCCGCAAGAGGGTAGTCCTTGTAGATAAACGTGACCCGGTCGCCGTATTCCTTAAAAATCTCCGGGAACAGAGTCTCATGCATGCGCGAACAGAACGGGCATTCGAAATCGTCGAAGTTCACCACCACGACCTTGGCCCCTTTTGCGCCGCGGGAAGGACGTCCAGTGACATCGATTTTGCTCATCAAATCACTGTAGGCGTCCTTGCTCAGATCAAATTTCGTCACGCGTAGCATCGTTGCGCGGTCTTTCGAGAGCAGGAACGTATAGTCCTTCTGCTTGCCGCCGTCATCGAGTTTCACCGCGACGCTATCGTAGCCCGGAACTTCGCTCGAGGGAGTAACCGATCCCACCGTCACTTTCACGTCTGGCGGAAGGCTATAAAACGTGCGTACCTGGTGCTCGATCTTGCGAACTAAATCGGGAGGTGCGGACTGTGCAACACAGCCGAGACAAATGACAAGCAGAATGAACAGGGAACGTCGTAAAAGAGTCACCAGGAGCCGCCTCAGGAGCATTCGTTACGATTCGATTATCTCATAGTGGAAGTGCGTGATCCGCAGGGTTAGCTGGCCTGCACCAGTATTAGCGAGGCGCGCGAAGGGCACCGTGAGGGCCGTCACTGTCCTTTGGGGTTGACGAGATGCTCGGCCGGGAGCAAGGCATTCATCGACCCGGAGCGGAAGCCTTCCAGGTCCAGGGTGACGAACTTAAAGCCAAGCTGCTTGAAGATGGTGGTGAACTGGGCGGCCATGGCGGGACTTAGAGCGCGCTCCAGTTCTTCGCGGGCGATCTCGATGCGTACGATGTCTCCATGATGGCGCACGCGAAATTGACGAAATCCCAAGGCGCGGATGGCGTCTTCGCCGCGCTCCACTACGTCCAAAGCCTCGCGGGTCACCGGACGGCCGTACTCGATACGAGATGACAGGCATGCCGATGCCGGCTTGTCCCAGATGCGGAGCCCGGCCTCGCGCGCCAGTTCGCGGATATCCTGCTTCGTCATGCCCGCATTTAGTAGCGGTGCACACACGTGATGCATCCTGGCGGCTTGCCGGCCGGGACGGAAGTCTCCCTGGTCATCCACGTTTACGCCATAGGCAATCGTGTCGAAGCTCCGTGCGGCTCGCAGGTTTTCCATGACGGTGAACAGTTCGTCTTTGCACTGAAAGCAACGTTGCCCGTCGTTGCGGGCATACTCCGGACGGTCGAGCTCAGAGGTAGAAATAACCTCGAGGGGGATCCCTTGCTCCTCGGCGAAGGCGATGGCGTCCGCGAGATGAGTCCGTGCCAAGCTGGGAGAATCAGCGATGACCGCCAGCATATTCAGTCCCAGGGCGCGATGCGCAGTCCAGGCGAGATAGGCGGAATCGACTCCTCCAGAATAGGCGACGAGCACGCGGCCCAATCCACATAGATCCGCCTGCAGTTGGGAGGCTCTGGCGGTCGCGCTGTCCGGAGAATTCATACGGCTATGGTACCAGTCCTAGAGGCTGGACGAAATCATGTGGGGACAGCCACCTTCGGCTGTCCGTTGCACGAAGGGCAACCTTTTTTTGCGCGCATCGCTATATCAACGCTGTTGTCATTACTGCTCAATCTGCCATTGCAGGATTGAACTCTCGGCGCAGGGGGAAAACACGGCCGCTCACGCGGCCGGACAGCCGAAGGCGGCTGTCTCCACAAAATTCTTCAACCCCCAGCTCGGGATTCGCACGCTATCCATGTTATTCACGGGCCAGGTGACATGTTCTAATAGAGCCGCTCCTGTCTTCTAAGGTTGCCGAACGAGACGATGTTCGCCAGGCTGAAGGTGAAGCGGTACAGATTCTCGTTGCGTACGTTGGCTATCGCGTAGCGCCTGTATTCCAGGGTGATGCCGCAGCAGTCCCAATTGTAGGTCGTTTGCCCAGTTGCAAATTGGAGTTGGCGAGTCTCCGCGTCGAAGCCGAAACTGCTCGCGGCGCTGAACCCGCGGCGCGTCAGTCCACCATAGCCAAGGGCAACACGAAACTGCTGGAACTTGCAGGTGATCTGGCTCGATCCCGTCGTCGGACTGCATTTGCCTTCACTCAATCCTGCGGGTGTGGCATTGGTTTGCGGAATCTGCAGGAACGCATCGCCGCCACCGAGAGTAAATGGCCCGGAGTTGTAGTTCAGCAGCAAGGTGCTCGAATTAATTCGGCTCAGTTGAAAATCGTAATCCATGTCCCACTCGGTGTCGGTGTGGCTGCCAGTTGCGACTCGGAGCCGCGACACCACCGGGGACAGATGGCGTGGTTCGGTGATAAACGCGATGCCGGTCAGGTCCTCGGTCGTGGCCAGAACGTTACGCTGTCCTGTGACTAAGGCGCCGCCGAAAGTGGGGTCGAGAAAATACTTTTGTGAGATCTCCCAGGTCAGGACCTCCTTCACATCGGGCGCCATGACGCAGGGCTGGCTTTGCAAGGTGATGGGATGCTCCCATGGTACCGTTTGTTCCGTGGCAGCGGCTCCTACCGCCAGACTCGTCATGGGGGTCTCGCATTCCTGCATGGACGATGGATGCCGCTTGGCGTACAGACGCGTTACGAATCCGTATTGGACTTCGTGAGTGTTGCTCAGGATGTCCCGTTCGTCGAAGTGCAGAAAATCCGCGAAGTTATCGATTCCGGTGACGTAGCGGTATTGAATTCGCGGTTCGATCACATGCTTCCATTTTCTGCCCAGGAATTCCTGGTCGAAAATCTTTTCGAGCGCGGGCGGACGTATCTCCACGTCCGCCTCCAGCGCCTTACGGTTCGTCCCGTTGTCGTTCACGACCCCATTTACATAACGCTCGGAGTAGAAGGTCTCATGCAGGGTGAGGGCCGGGCGCAATACCCATCCCTGCCACTGCAACGGGAGAGAAATCTCAGGATTGAAATCGAACCGTCCCAGCAGATTGCTCGTGCTGAACCCCGGTTCGCTGCGCGAGAGTCCTGCCAGGGAACCGTCCAATGACCAGAATAAGGGCCAATGGCCGAATGGGCGTTCCACGCTTGACACGTCGACACTAGGAGTGTGAAGGATGCGGATCGAGTCAAACGTCGGTGGGTTCGACAAGACTCCGTTCTCGGCAGTCTGGAAGAAATTCTGGTAGCGCTCGACCATGCCGCCAAAAGAAAATCCTTTGTAGGCTTTCGAGAGAAACAGCTGCGACTTCACCTCGGAATTAATTGCCTGGGTGTAACTTTCGTTGAAGGCCAAGCGGAAAAGGAAAGAACTCAGGTAATCGACGTTGGAGACTGCGCGGAAACCATAAAAGTTCCCCTCGGCGGTGAGGCGTGCCTCCTGGCCGCCCTCGCGTAAGAGTTGCGGTCCTGTGCTGGTGCCGGTTTCAAAGCCGCGGTCTATCACGCCAAAGTAATTCAGATCGACATATGAGGCGTCGCTCGGACGCGCTCGGAACTCTCCCCGCTGCGACGATCCTCGTTTTGAGAAGTATTCCCCTCCGATCGTGGCGTCCAGGCTGCGATTGATGGCCCAATAGAAAGAATCGCCCACGACGTTCCCCTTGGCCGAGGAGCGCCCGGCTGTGGGGATAAGAAATCCGGAGTGGCGCGCCTCGCGAGCTACGGGATGGGTGGCGTAGGGGAAATAGAAAATGGGGAAGCCGTGCAACAGGAAGTCGCTGTGATAGATGCTGGCGTTGCCACCCACGTCCACCACGACTTTACGAGCCTGGAACTTCCACTTTGGATGCGGCAATTCACAGGTGGTGATGCTGCCATCGTACACAACGTAATGGTCCGAACCGGTCTTCTCTACGACCTTACCCGTGAATGCGAAGGGAGCGGTCGAGGTGAGAATGATGCGGCTGCCTTTGAACTGCAATCCCGTGGTTGCGGTGACGTCGTAGAATCGTCCCGTCTCCGTCGTCACGTTGTAGGTTCCGTGGCTTGCCTTGATATGGTCATCATTCGGGCCGCCATCGATCCTGAAGTGTCCTGTGGCTGTGATCTGGTCCGTGTCTGCGTTGTAAGTCAGTTCGTCGGCTCGCAAGGTGTAGGTGCGATAGTGAATCTCGGCGTTCCCATGCAGCTTGTAAGTATTTCCGACCTTTTCCTGACTGTCTGCGCAGATGGTTGCGGAGTCTGCATCCTGGAGTGCAGCCTGAGCGGAGCAGGCTGCGTTCGTTGAAACCGGGGCGTTTTCTTGTCCGTCCTGCGCAGTCGAGCTCTTCTCAGGATCCGTCCCGGTCAGCAACTGACTGGTTACTAGCGACAAGGCGGGAAGCTGATGACAAAGGAGAAGCACCGTGATAAGGAATCTAATGCGCAGAGTCATCGGAAGAAAATCAACAGAAGACCATGGTGCCCGGTTGTTGGAGCTTTTTTGCTTGCTGGTTGCGGCACCGTGAACTTAGCACGGCACCGCCTGTGCCGCAAAGTGGCGACAAAGGCTAGGATTGCCGTTGGTTCCCTCCCGGTTGCTCTTGAGTAGTAACTTGCAGAAACAGATTTTCATGAGTTGTGAGAAGTGCGGCGAAGTCTGCCGATGCCCTATGGAGCCCCCTCCCACGCAACAGCCGGTTCCCAATTCCGCGACGGCTCCAGGGCCAGTGTCTCTGCCCGACCCTCGGCCATCCCCGGGCTCGGATGCCTGGCGTGATGAGCTCTCCGCCCGGCTGAACCGTTATCGCTCACGACGCAAGGCGCCGCCGCCGCGGTATCCGTCGCTTCGGTTGCCGTTCGGTCCGGCGGCTTCGGCGCTTACAGCCCCGGCCCCGGAGGAGTCGCTATCCGCTCTGGCGTTCGAGTCCGTAGCAGACCCTGGATTCGTGGTAGATGCAATCGAAAACGAGGAATTTCAACCGGAACCACCAGCACTACCAACCCGAATCCTGCCGGCGACGCCCCATGCCGCACAATCGGGTGCCAAGATTATCGAATTCCCGAGGTTTGCGTGGGGGCCGCCGCCGCCTCCGCTGGATCAGCTGGCCGACTCCGTGATCGATCTACCCCGCATTCTGGAAGTTCCGGGCGACGTTGCTCCTCCGGCGCCCGCACTCGGGGGTATCACGATTGAGCCAGCTCGCGTCGAGGAACCGGAGAAGCGGCCCGGAATCGAAATTCCCCTGCAGAGCGCTCCGCTTGGACGCCGGCTGCTGGCTGCGGGGATCGATGGAGTGATCATCGGCGTGGCATCGGCGCTGTTCGGATTCGTCTTCTGGAAGGTCGCGATTGTTCGGCCGCCGCAGATTCAATTGCTGAGTCTCGCAGCCGCGGTCCCGTGTCTCTTTTGGGTTGCTTATCAATATCTGCTCATCGTTTATGCAGGTTGCACTCCCGGACTCCGCCTTGCTCGCCTCCGGTTGAGCCGTTTTGATGGCACGCCGACCAGGCGATCTCTGCGCCGCTGGCGCGTATTCGCATCGTATCTTTCCGCCGCATCGCTCGGCATGGGGTACGCCTGGATTTTCCTGGATGAAGATAACCTCTGCTGGCACGACCGCATTACTCACACGTTTTTGGCGCCCATCAAGGACCGCAAGAGTTAAGGTTTGCTGCACGGATTCTTGCCGCGGAGTTCGCCGAGAAAAACCGCAGAGAACGCCGAGGACGGATATCGGACTGGCGCATGCCGATTCTGGCGCGGGCAAGCGCTGCTCTGGTAGTCTTACGTGCACTATGCGCTTCTGCAGCATTCTTCTTGTTTTGATTGCCGCGTCGAGCTTTGCCCAGGATATCAAGCCGGTTGCCGAACGCCTCACCGCCCAGAACGCCCTCTTCGATGAGCAGTACGAGTCCGATCTTCGCAATTTTCCGGAGCGAGCCACCGCTTTCGGGGACTATCGATACAACGACAAGCTGACGGACCACTCGCTTGCCGCAATCGAGCAGCGGCATAAAACGGATGTGGACTTCCTCAATCGGCTGCAAGCGATTCCTACATCCGGTTTTTCGGATCAGGACCAGCTTTCTCACGATCTCCTGATGCGCTCGCTCGAAATCCGCCTCGATGACTACGATCTCAAGGAATACGAGATGCCGATCAATCAGCAGAACGGCATCCACACCAGCCTGGCGGACCTGCCCCTCTCGGTGCCGCTGGACTCGTTCAAGCATTATGAGGACTACATCTCGCGCCTCCATCAGGTACCTCGCGCACTGAGCCAGGTGACTGAAGTCTTGCATGCCGGCATGAAGGACAAGCTGATGCCGGTTCGATTCCTGGCGGAGAAAATTCCGGCTCAATGCGAGGGCATCGTCACGGCCGATCCATTTCTGAAGCCCACGAAGAAATATCCTGCCGAAATTCCCGCGGAAGATCAGAAGCGACTTACCCAGCAGATCACGGATGCCGTCAATACCGACGTCATCCCGGCATACAAGAAATTCGCCGAGTTTATTCGCACCGAGTATGCACCGCACGGACGGACGACGCTCTCCATCACGTCTCTGGCAGACGGGCAGAAGCGTTATGAGCACGACATTTATGCGCGCACCACGACGCATATGTCGCCGGAGGAAATTCATCAGCTTGGCCTGCGCGAGATTGACCGGATCGAAGCGGAGATGACGGCCATCGCGAAAAAGGAAGGCTTTGCCGACCTGGCTTCCTTCCGCGCGTCGCTAAAGACCAACCCCAAATACATTCCGACCTCAGCCGAGCAAATTCTCGACGATTTCCGTCATTACATCTCGCAGATGCAGGCGAAGCTGCCGGAATTGTTCACATTGCTTCCCAAGTCACCGGTTACGGTGGAGGCCATTCCGGATTTTCAGGCGGCCGCGGCGACCCACTACATGACCGGAACGCCCGACGGCAAGCGACCGGGGCGCGTGGTCGTGGCAACTTCTGATTTCGCCCATCGATCGCTGATCGATGATGAGGCGATTGCCTATCACGAAGGGGTTCCCGGCCATCACATGCAGCTGTCGGTGCAACAGCAACTCACCGACCTGCCGAAGTTCCGTCAACACGGCCTGGGCTTCAACGCCTATGTAGAGGGTTGGGCTCTCTATGCCGAGCAACTGGGGAAAGAAGTTGGCTTTTACCAGGACCCCGCTTCGGATTATGGCAGGTTGTCTTCGGAACTCTTCCGCGCCGTGCGTTTGGTGGTTGATACTGGCATTCACGCCAAGGGATGGAGCCGCGATCAGGTCGTGGAGTTCTTTCGCAAGTCGGGCGCGGTCGATGAACCCACCATCCAGAGTGAGACCGACCGGTATATCTCTTGGCCGGCCCAGGCGCTCAGTTACAAACTGGGTCAGCTGAAGTTCCGGGAATTGCGTGAGCGCGCTCAGAAAGAGATGGGGCCGAAATTCGATCTCAGAAAGTTCCATGATGAAATGCTGAATGGGGGGACGTTACCGCTCGATGTCCTCGATGCCCGAACCGACAAGTGGATCGCTGAACAGAAGGGAAAATAAGACCGTCTGCCCGATTTTCGAAGCTAAGGCACAAGCCGCCGGGACGGGTGCCTGTGCTATCTTCTAGGTTTATCGCATAAGGTTGGATCCAGTCTTTTCAACTCATGGCAACATCCGCTGAAGGAACTAAACCGGCAGTCAAGGTCTTCGTCGCCACCACGGTGATGCTGACCTTCATTTCTTTCTGGCGAGCCTCTGCTATCGTGCTTTCCGACCTGGCATCGTCGGCCTACTATGCCGGCGGTGATGCCGAGAAGGTTATCGGCAAAAGCGCTCCCTGGTTCATTCTGGCGGTCATGCTGTTCAGCTATGCCGTGCGCGCTCTGTATATCGAGTCGAGCAGCATGTTTGTCCGTGGCGGTGTTTATCGGGTCGTCAAAGAGGCCATGGGCGGGACGCTGGCGAAGTTCTCGGTTTCGGCCCTGCTGTTTGACTACGTTCTCACCGGTCCCATCAGCGCCGTGTCTGCGGGGCAATACCTGGCAGGGTTCATCAAAGACATCGGGGTCTACCTGCACCGGCCGTTGAACTTCTCCGACGATCATTTTGCCGCAGGCTTGGCGATCATTGTCGTGATTTATTTCTGGTGGAAGAACACGCAGGGCATTCACGAGTCCAGCCAGAAGGCGCTGCAGATCATGATTATCACCACGGTGATGGTGGTGATCCTGATTATCTGGTGCACGATCACGGTACTGCGAGCACCGATTCAGTTACCGCCCAGCCCGCTGCAGCCCGGTGTCATTCCACTCAACAAAGAATCGCTGGGATGGCTAAACGGAACCTGGTTCGCCCACTTAACGTGGATCATTCTTTTCGTCGGCTTCGGGCACTCGGTTCTGGCGATGAGCGGCGAAGAAACTCTCGCCCAGGTCAACCGCGAAATCGAACACCCGAAGCTGAAGAACCTGGAAAAAACAGGCTTGGTGATCTTCCTCTACAGCCTGCTGTTCACCTCACTCGTGTCCTTCTTCGCAGTGATGATCATTCCGGACAGTGTCCGGCCTAACTTCTTCGCCAACCTGATCGGTGGCATAGCGATGTACCTGGTCGGGCCCACTAGCGTGAAGCTGCTGTTTCATGGCTTCGTGGTCCTGGTGGGCGTGCTGATTCTCGCCGGCGCACAGAATACTTCGATCGTGGGCGCGAATGGCGTCTTGAATCGTGTGGCCGAGGATGGCGTACTGACCAGCTGGTTCCAGAAGCCGCATAACCGTTACGGCACCAGCTATCGCATCATCAACTTGATTGTCGGGATGCAGTTGCTCACTATCTTCCTCAGCCTGGGCAACGTGTACGTTTTGGCCGCTCTCTACGCTTTCGGCGTGATTTGGAGCTTCGCCATGAAGTCGATGGCGGTGCTGGTATTGCGATTCACCGAGCCGGGCAATCGGGAGTGGAAGGTGCCCGGGAATATTCATATCGGCAAGACGGAGATTCCCCTGGGTCTGGCCGCAATCTCTGCCGTGTTATTCATTACCGCGGTCGTGAACCTGTTTACGAAGTATGAAGCGACGATTGCCGGACTGATCTTCAGCGCAGCGTTTTTCACAATCTTCACAGTCTCCGAGCGCCATGTCGCGAAAGAGCGTCACGGCAGGCCGGAGCAGCTCGATCAATTCCGCGTCTATGGCAACCAGGAACTGGGCAGCGGTGCGATGGGCGTACGCGCCGGAAACGTGCTGGTCGCAGTGCGTGATCCACGCAATCTGTACTACCTGCGCCACATCTTGAGCCACACGAATACGAATAAACAGGACGTGGTGGTAATGAGCGCCCGTCTCTACCATCGCGAGCATAGCTTCAGCGGCAGCACGGTCTTTGACGCGACGCAGGTATTTGATCACTACGAGCAGGAACTCTTCACGGCAGCGGTGGCTGTGGCCGAGAAGGAAGGGAAGCCGATCCACCTGCTGGTTGTGCCGGCGACCGACGTGTTCGAAGCCATCATGGTGACCGCGCAGCGTCTCGACTCCAGCAGAGTAGTCTGCGGCCTTTCGAATAAGCTGACCTCCGATGAGCAGGCGAAACTCACCGGCGATGCGTGGGAGCGGCTGCCCGAGCCGCGTCCGCGCCTGACGCTCGAAGTCTGTGCGCCCGATGGCACCGTGCGCGAATATTCACTGGGGCCACATTCTCCCCGCATGCGGCCGCAAGATGTCGAACTGATGCATAAGTTGTGGCTCGACATTACCGCTGACCCCAAATTCGCGGGCGCTCACCACTATCACATCGTGGCCCTGGCGCTCGAGGAGTTGAAGCGCGAGCTGACTACTGAACAACGCGCCCAGCTTCTCGAAAAGCTCCACGACGAAATGAACCCTCCCAATCCGAAGTGAATCCGATAGGGTAAGGAGCGCGTATGGCACGCATCAACGGTGCGCCCAGCAATCAGGGCGGTCCTATCCGTCGCCTGTTCGTAGGTCTGGTCTATTGGTTGACCAGTCGCAGGCTCGGCCGCGTCATCATGCCTGTCGAGGTCACTGCTCATCACGGCAAGATCTTCTGGGGATATCTGCAGATGGAACAATCTCAGATGAGCAGCAAGTTGGTGGACGCCAAGCTCAAAGGGCTCGCCCAGCTGCGAGTGGCAACGCTCGTCGGTTGCCCGTTTTGAATTGACATCGGCTCTGCCGTCGGCAGAGAGAGCGGGATCACGGCTGAACAAATCGCAAATCTGAATCGTTATCGAACAGATTTCAACTTCTCTGAGTTGGAGCGGCTTGCGCTCGGGTATGCGGACGCAATGACGCGAACTCCGGTGGAAGTTCCGGATGCGTTGTTCGCGCGGTTGCGGGAACGATTCTCCGAGTCACAACTGGTGGAGCTGACGTCTGCCATCGCCTGGGAAAACTACCGGGCCCGCTTCGATCACGCCTTCGGAATGAAGGCGAGAATTTCACCGAAGGTGCGGTATGCGCCATGCCCGTGCGCGAAACATAGCGCTGGCGGCCTGCGACGCTAAGTTGCTGATTCAAATAGACGGGAGCAGGACGGGAGTATCCTCCCAAAGCCGAAATTCGCCAGAAATAGGGCACATGCATCTCACCCGGGCAGGCGACATCCAATCAATGTAGGTTAAGGAGTCTATGGGAAACACGTTCAAGACCGCATTCCTTCTGACCGCCCTCACGCTGCTGCTGATGGCTATCGGACGCGCATTCGGCGGACAGAATGGAATGTTCATTGCGCTGGCTTTTGCCGTCGTCATGAACTTCGTCTCGTATTTCTATTCCGACAAAATTGCACTCTCCATGTATCGCGCGCAGCCGGTTTCGCGGGAAGAACTCCCGCGCGTCTATGCAGTCGTCGAGCGTCTCTCGCAAAAAATGGGCATTCCGATGCCGAAGATCTATGTGATCCCGACGGACTCGCCCAATGCCTTCGCCACTGGACGAAACCCGCAGCACGCATCGGTCGCCGCGACGCGCGGAATCCTGCAACTGCTGAACGATGAGGAGTTGGAAGGCGTCTTGGCGCATGAGCTCGGCCACGTGAGCAACCGCGACATCCTGATCAGTTCCGTTGCGGCCACGCTTGCCGGCGCAATCACAATGATCGCCAGCATGGGCCGCTGGGCCATGATTTTCGGCGGATATGGCAATGACCGAGACCGCCGCGATGGCGGCGGCCTTGCAGCATTGTTCATGCTGATCGTCGGCCCGATTGCGGCAACCCTGATTCAGCTTGCGGTTTCACGTTCGCGGGAATATCAGGCCGATGCGACCGGCGCGCACTTGACCGGAAATCCGTATGCCTTGGCCAGCGCCTTGCGGAAAATCGATGCCTACGCCCGGCGCATTCCGCTCCAAGCGAACCCTTCGACCGCGCACCTGTTCATCATTCAGCCATTCCTTGGGGTGAACGCCGGGATGTTCGCGAACCTGTTCTCTACGCATCCGCCGATCGAGAAGCGAATTGAAAGGCTGACGGGAAGGCCGGCGGAGTATACGCAGTGAAGCTGTCAGCTCTCAGCCATCAGCCGTCCGAAAAAACCAGTGCAAGTGCAGGGCAGAGTGTCGTTCCTCACTGTGGGCAGACTTGATGGACATCCTGATCCGCAAGGGTTCTGGCTGAAAGCTGACGGCTGAGAGCTGACAGCTAGTCTCATGACGTCGGTAACTCCTACGCCGTCTGCAGCCGATAGTAGAATCGAAACAATGTCGCCCGAGATTGCCATCGCTGTGTCTACGAAGGCTGTTGAACTGGAAAAGGCTCTGCGCCGCGTGATTCGCGGTAAGGACGATGTCGTCCGCCTCGCGCTGGTCAGCATCTTCGCCCGCGGACACCTGCTCATCGAAGGAGTCCCGGGAGTCGGCAAGACCACGCTCGGACAGGCTCTGGCCCGCGCTATCGATTGCACGTTTCAGCGGGTACAGTTCACCAGCGACATGCTGCCGTCCGATGTGCTGGGCATTTCGGTGTATTCCGCCGCCGAGCAGGCATTCGAATTCAAGCGCGGCCCGGTGTTCACCAACGTTCTGCTGGCGGATGAGATCAACCGCACCACGCCGAAAACGCAATCCGCGCTACTGGAAGCGATGAATGAAGGGCAAGTCACCGTGGATGCGCATTCCCACGAGCTGCCGCAACCGTTTCTGGTGATCGCGACACAAAACCCGGTGGAGCATCACGGTACGTATCCGCTGCCCGAGTCACAACTCGACCGCTTTCTGATGCGTGTGCGCATGGGATATCCCGATCCTCAGGCCGAACGCCAGATCCTGCGCTCCGAAGCGGGCGTGGCGCACCTTGGAGAACTACGCCCGGTTCTGACCGGAGCAGACGTGCTCGAAATGCAGCAGGCGGTGAAGAACATACGCGTCGATGATTCTCTGGTGAGTTACGCCCTGGAAATCGTGCGCCGCACCCGCGAGTCAGAGTTCCTTTCCCTGGGAGTTTCCCCGCGGGGATCGCAAGCCCTCTACCGCGCCGCTCAAGCGATGGCCTTCCTGGAAGGCCGCACGTTCTGTATTCCGGAAGATTTTAAGCCGCTGGTTGTGCCAGTCTTCGCCCACCGCGTGGTCGTCAATAATCTCTACGCTTCGACGCTGAAGAAGTCCGAGCAGTCGGACCAGGTGCTGAAAGAGATCGTTGAGAACGTGGCAGTGCCGGTCTAGCCCTGTCATTCCAAGCGGCGACGCTGCGAGGAATCTGCTGTCGCGTGCGGCGGATCAGATGTCGGCAGCAAGCGGATTCCTCCTTTCGGTCGGAATGACAAGTTCTTCTTTGTTTCCAAATTCTTCCCGACTTCAATGTCCTTGTTTCGCACCGAATGTCACAGGTAGCTATAATTCTCCCGTCATGTCCTTCCTCCGTTTCTTGATGGTTCTATCGCTTGTCGTCTGGATCGGCGGTCTCATCTTCTTTGCCTTCGTGCTCGCGCCGACGGCCTTTCAAGTCCTGCCCAACACGCATCTGGCCGGCAACGTCGTCGGACGCGCGCTCGGCAAACTGCACTGGATTGCCATCATCGCCGGTATCGTCTTCTTGATTGCTTCTCTGCTCCACAGCTATCTCACGCAAGGAACCGCACACGTCTTCGCGATGCGGCACATCCTCATTTGTCTGATGCTGGTTCTTACGCTGCTCTCACAGTTCTGGATCATCCCGCGCATGGATACGCTGCGTGCCTCGGTCGGAGATTTCGCTGCGGTCCCCCTGACTGATCCGCAGCGCGTGCAATTCGACGCCCTCCACGTCTGGTCGACGCGGGTGGAAAGCGCGGTTCTGTTGTTGGGATTGGTGGTGATCTATCTGACCGCGAGCGCCCTGGCTGCGCCCCGCTGAAGTCCTGCAGAAATCATGTAGCCCCGGACGCCTCGTCCGGAGTTGCGCCAAAGCGCAACATGAACTGCCGGTTGCGAAAACAAACGCCTGCCACTGACGAAGCGTTATTCTTACGAGCGCGTCGCTTCGCTCCGCGGGACGGGCGAGGCCTCCGCCGCTACACAAGCTCGTAGCGGAAGCAGTCCACTACGTGATCGTTCACCATGCCCACAGCCTGCATGAACGCGTAGCAGATGGTCGATCCGACAAACTTGAAGCCGCGGCGCTGGAGATCTTTGCTCATCGCGTCGGATTCAGGGGTTCGCGCCGGAACCTCTCGCAGGGATTTCCGTTTATGGATGAGCGGCTTGCCTCCAACGAACTGCCAGATGTAGCGGTCAAAGGTGCCGAACTCTTTCTGCGCACGCAGGAATGCCTTCGCGTTCCCGATCGCGGAAGCGATCTTCAGCTTATTGCGAACAATTCCCGGGTCAGCGAGCAGTGCCTTGATCTTCCCGGGTTGGTATCGCGCGACGCGCCGGGGATCGAATCCGTCGAAGGCTCGGCGGTAATTCTCACGCTTGTTGAGAATCGTGCTCCAGCTGAGGCCCGCTTGCGCGCCCTCAAGGATGAGAAATTCAAAAAGCGTGCGGTCATCGTGCACCGGCACGCCCCATTCTTCATCGTGATACTGGATATAGCGCTCGCCTTTCGCCCAGCCACAACGGATGAGCTCCGCGTCAGCGATCTTCTTCTTCGGCATTCATCTTGCTCCCGGCTGGAAGCTCAACCACAGAGGACACCGAGGTTCACAGAGGAACTACTCCAGAGACTTCGGGTCTGACTTGTTCACTGGAGACTTCTTGTCCAAGATGGCGACCAGCTCGCGCGCGCAGGCGGGAGTTCCGACTTTGCCTTCGCGAATGATTTCCTTAGCCGTCAGCTTCTTTCCGTACAAATTCTCGTTTGCGCTGCCATCGGAGCGCAGCGTTGAGCCTTCCAGGGACACACCGGCGAACAGTCCCCTGTTGCGCGAATAGGACAGGATCTCGGCCCGCATCACGATGTCGGTCGCGCCCTCTGCCGTGCGGCCTTTGGGACCCGCGGCCGCGGAAGCGTCAGCGCCGAGCTTCACTT
Source organism: uncultured Acidobacteriota bacterium (assembly GCA_963836945.1). Taxonomy (GTDB): domain Bacteria; phylum Acidobacteriota; class Terriglobia; order Terriglobales; family Acidobacteriaceae; genus Sulfotelmatobacter. The sequence goes on along the minus strand of CAWILL010000002.1, from coordinate 336,234 downwards.
TGCTGTACAACAGAGATTCAGCGCCTCTGGGATTCATTATCAACAGCACGAAATCCGTCGCCTGGCCTCCCAGTTGGAATCCGATGCTCACACCTTCGAGAGCATACAGCGCCGGAGCTCCCCACTTGCCTTTGTAGTGCTCGCCGCTGCGGCAGATCATCACGCCGCGTCCGTAGCTGCCACCGATTCCGAAGGCTCCCTTCTTCACTGACGGCAAGACCACCACGCATTCGGCCTTGTCGAGAAGGTCCTGGGGAATGTCATCCGGGATGTTCAAGATTTCTTTCAGCACTTCCCCGGCATCCTTGACGCGGTCTTCTTCGCGTTCGTCGTTGGCAGCAAACGCCGCCACAGACGAGATGAGTACCAGTGCGAAACACACGACAAGTTTCTTCATGAGCCCCTCCGCACAATAGATTTTAAGGAAAAACCAGACGACTGTGCGACTATGTTAGCTCCCGCCTTCGCAACGGCAACCCCCGTGGCGGGAACCGAGATCGCGCAAGTCATTTGGATTGCATGTTTTGTGCCATGACCAAACGTGTGCTCCTTTTGTAACTTGGCCTTTTGCCGGAGCGCCCCTAAATTCAATCAGAAGGCAAGTGCAGTAAGGTCCCGATTTCGGCCCATGGCGTGCATCTTATAGCTTGGGAGTGTGTTGGGACGTATTTTACAGTGAAAAATTTGGATTCCCCGGGCATGAAGTACACGAATTGGAATTCGCGTTTTTTTATCCTTTTCCTGGCAACCCTCGCGGGAATCTCCCCGTTACGCGCCCAGTCCGCCTATGTCTCCGGCCTGCCTACTCTGAATGCGTCGAACGCGACGGCCGGCGCGAGTGTGGACGATCCGCAGAACTCGATGATCACGCTTCACTCTCGCGTGAACGAGGTCAACGTGCTGTTTATCGCGACCGACAAGCATGGAAAGTTCGTCCGCGATTTGAATCAGAATGATTTCAGCATTCTTGACGATCACAAACCACCGCAGGCCATCCTGAATTTCCGTCGCGAAACCGACCTTCCGCTTCACATGGGATTGTTGATTGACGTCAGCGGATCGGTGGATAGCCGTTTCGATTTTGAGCAGAGCGCGGCAACCAGCTTTCTGGAGCACACGGTACGCGCGCATTTCGACAGGGCCTTTGTCATGGCCTTCAACAGTCACTCGCAGTTGACACAAGACTTCACGGACAGCACTGCCCTGCTCTCGAAAGGGATCCATAGCCTGCATAATGGCGGAGGCACTGCGCTGTACGATGCCGTCTACCGCGCCTGCAAAGACAAGCTTCTGAAAGATCATCCCGACCGTCCCGTCAGGAAAGCCATCATCATCGTCAGTGACGGCGAAGACAATCAGAGTGAAGTCACCAAGGCGCAGGCGATCGAGATGGCGCAGCGGGCGGAAGTCATCATCTACGCAATTTCGACGGACGACAGCGGCCTGGTCATGCGCGGCGACAAAGTTCTTCAGCAGCTGGCGGAAGCTACCGGCGGGCGTGCGTTCTTCCCCTTCAAGATGAAAGACATCACACACTCATTTGCGGCGATCGAAGACGAGTTGCGCAGCCAGTACATCGTGTCGTATAAACCTGCCGATTTCGACGCCGACGGGCGTTACCGCACCATCGAAATTTCCTCGCTGAAGAAAGACCTGCAAGTGCGGGCACGCAAGGGATACTTCGCACCCGCGGCGGCCCAGCAGCAATAAGGGTCTCCGGGCTGTCGCTCTGGGGTTTGCTCTTACCCTCTCTTCACCTGGCGCGAGCTACCACCATCGTCAGATCGTCCTGCGGATACTCGGCTAACCTGAATTCCTCCACCGCCTGCTCGATTTTATGCAGGATCTTATCCGTCTCGAGTTCGCGCGTCTCGTGCAGTATAGAGAGAACGCCTGACTCACCGACCTCGTCTCCGTTGGAAGAACTAGCTTCGGTAACGCCATCGGTGAAGATCCTGAGCACATCCCCGGTTCGCAGGTGAGTTTCCCGAACCGAACAATCCCAGTTTCCGAACGGGCCGAGAACCGTGGCAGTCGCTTCGAGACGCTCAACCTCGGCACACTCGCGAAGCAAGAGCGCAGGACTGTGTCCGCAGTTCACATACGCCAGGCGGCGAGTATGGTCGTCGTAGCATCCGAAGAAAACCGTGGCTTAGCGATTGGCTTCAGTGTGCTCGTAAAGATGGTCATTGACGGCCACCAGGATAGCGGGAAGCTCGCTGGCTCGGCATTCAGCCCGGTTGTGAAGGCTGCCCTGAAGGTTGGCCATCAGCAGCGCGGCTGCCACGCCTTTCCCGGCAACATCGGCTAGAACGAAACCCACGCGGCCGGATCCCAGGTCGAGAAAGTCATAGTAGTCTCCCCCACGGTGCGCGCCTAAACGCATTTGCCGGAATAGTCGAGCGTCTGCAGTGGCGGCTTGTGTCGAGGGAAGAGCTGGCGCTGAACGTTGTGGGCGACGACGATCTCCTGCATGAGAGGCTCCTCGTCATCAGTCCGCGCAGAGAGATCGAGATCCCAGCGGTTGGTCTCGGGACTCAAACATTCGAGCCCGACGTTGCCCTTAGTCGGCGTACTCGGAGGGCCGATCCATACCACACGGAAAATGGCCTCGCGCGGTCCGTAACGGACGTCGAGGAATTCTCCGAGCTTCATGCGCCGGAGTCGGCGAGACGCGCGCCCCGACTCGATATATCCACCGTATTGGCATCCCAGCAGACATCCAGACGAGCCAGCGGCGAAACGCGCAGTCCGAGTCTGATCTTTATCCGTATCCGTTTCTCACGTGACCGAATTGCCTTTCGCATCTCGAGAGGGGTGTCACGGAACGTGGGAACCGCCCGCAGGGTCTCCAGGACAGTGCGGCACTCCTGTTCGGTTGCGAAGGGTCCCATGCGCATCGACGGATGAACGCTGGCCCCTGTCACTGGACCGGGATTTTCAAAGATGTGCCACTCAAAACAATTTGCGGGGATCTGCTTCATGAAGAGGTCGTACCCCGAACGAGATCAAGAAACTTGCGAGAAGAGCCGCAAGTCTGACCTTACGCCACCGTCCCAACGCATGCTACGCGAAACGGCCCTTGAGAATTACAGTTGCTTCCGCGGCTGTTCCGTTTTGGGAAAGGATCCGTTGCGGGACAGAGGCCGGTGCGCCTCACCCTTACATTCTCGCGCGTCAAGATTCGCAATTGCGATTTCATGTTGCGCAAAGGAAGAAGGGCCGCGAGGTGATCGCGGCCCCCAGTCATGCAGGTGCTGGATTTCTATTGTTCGCCGCCGGTTACGTTGCTGCCCCAGAGGACATTGCTGCCCCACAAGACATTGCTACCCCACAAGACGTTGCTGCCCCAGAGCACGTTGCTGCCTGCGGGCGCGTTCGATCCCCAGAGGACGTTGCTGCCCCATGGTTCTTGCGAACCCCAGAGCACGTTGCTGCCGTAGAGTGTGCTGCTCGACGAGTAGGCGCTCGACGATGTTGGCACAAATTGCGAGGAGCCCCAGACGGCGGCGTTTGACCAGGTCGAAGATGTGTTCCACACGGCGGAGCTGTCGTCCTTCAAGGTGACCTGGTTCGTGGTCGAATTAAAAGTAGCGAATGGAGACATCGCCGTTCCTTTGGCGACATCGGTGTTGATAAGAGCGGCTTCGAGATCGATGTAGCCAGCACCGACGGTGAAGACGTCAGATTGGTCAGTGTAAGTGATGCCGGTGGTTGGGTCGGTGGTGCTGCTGTAGAGCGGCAAAGACTTCCACGCTGTCTTCATCAGGCGTGCCTTCACTTGATCGGGCGTGAGGGACGGATATTTTTGCAATAGATCGGCGACGACTCCGCTGACCACGCCTGTGGCCATACTGGTGCCGCTCAGCGTGAAATAGGTGGTGGAGGAAGAAGTATTTCCGCCGTAGATGTAATAGTTGTTGGGCACGCGATTGGCGGGATTTTGCGTGTAGAGGGTCGAGTTGGGCGCGGCCAGCGATACCAGCAGGTTGCCGGGCGCGACGAGATCGGGCTTCACGAACGCGTCAACCACTGTCGGACCCTTGGAGCTGTAGCTGGCGATGAGATCATCGGTGCGCTGGGGCGTGCCCATTGTCTTCATTGCGCCGACGGTGAGCACATAGGGGTCGTTACCTGGCGAGGTGACGGTGCCGTAACCGCTCGTGGCCTGATAGCGTCCGTTGTTGCCGGCAGCCACCACCACCACGATGCCGTTTTTCCAAGCGCGCTCGACGGCCTGGCAGAGTGGGTCAAGTTTGTACGTTTCATATACGGCGCGGCCGAGCGAAAGGTTGATCACCCGGATGTTGTAGGTTGATTGCAGAGAGATGGCGCGCGCGATTGCAGCGATCACCGCGCTGTCGGTGGAAGCGCCATTGGCGTCAAGCACTCGCAGGCTGACGATGTTTGCGCCGGGAGCGATTCCTTTGAAGGTCTTGGTATAGAGCGGGCCGGTTGAGCTGAGGCCGTCGCCGGCGATCAGGCCGGCGATGTGCGTACCGTGGCCGTATTGGTCACTGGCGCTGGAATTTCCCGGCACGAAAGATTGCTGATAAACCACTCGCGAGAGCGGCACAGCCCCCAGATTCAGATCGGGATGGCTGGCCACGCCGCTGTCGATCAACGCTATCCCGATGCCAGCACCGGTATAGTTTGACTGCCAGGCGAATTCTGCGTTCACTGCAGAGGCGGCATTGCTGAGTGTTGGCTTCAACGGGCGGTCCGGACTGATGTATACGACGTTCGACTGGTTGGAGAGACTCTGAATGCCATTGCCATCGAGCAGAGCGACTACGCCGTTGATGATCGGCACCTGGCTGAGGATCGTGCCACCAAGCTTCAGAATGTCATTGACAAGGCAGCCCACGAGTCCGAGGAGGCCGCTGCAGTTGACCTGCGTCCCAGGCGCGTATTGGACGATTACCTGTGTCTGCTGGGTGGCCGGCTGATTGCGAAGCTCCGGCGAAATTTTTGAATCGTCGGCGTAGGCCAGAGTAACGCTGACGATCAGAAATAGAAGCACAAGTTTCTTCATGACATCCCCCACTCAATCCCCTATGGTGCGAGTAACCTCACCCCAAGTGACCTGTATATGTGCAGGTGCTGGTCCAAAGGGGAACCGCGCGGGTCTTAGGAATCAACCACTTGGAAAGTGATGTTGCGAAACGTTACGGGCAATTTGTCCCACTGCTTGGGCGCGGGACAAATTGTCGCAGTTTCGACGGCCAATGAGATCTGCAACCTTCGTCTGAGTGGAGGGCAAATCGTTGATTTCGCTGGTCTAAACGTTGGTAACCAAAGGAAGGTTTTTTGGGCGGACTTATGTCCCTAATTCGTTGAAAATTTAAGCACTTCTCATGTCGTGGGTTCGATCCATGGGTGCGCGCGCGTTTATCGCTGGCTTAGCTCTGGCGGGACTTGTTGTCTTTGCCTTCGCTTTCGCCCATTGGCAGACGAAGGACCCGGTTCGGTTCGTCGCCTACCTGATCGCAGCGTTGCTGGCGTCGTCGTTGAAGGTCGGGCTGCCCGGCATCGAAGGAACGCTCTCGGTTAATTTCATTTTCACGCAACTCGGAATTCTAGAACTCAGCCTACCCGAGACATTGCTGATTGGCCTCGCCGGAACACTGGGACAGTTCTATTGGCGTCCCGCGCGGCAGCTCAAGCCGGTCCAGCTGATCTTCAATGTGTCGCAGGTTACGGTCTCTAGTGCCGCCGCCTACGGCGCTTATCAGCTCGTGGTGACCAGAGTCTTGCACGCGCCGGGGCCCCTTGCTCTCGTGGTTGCCGCCATTACGCACTTCGCGTGCAACACAACGGCGCTTTCAACGATCATCGGCCTGACCGAAGGCAAATCCATCCGAAAAGTGTGGGGCGACAGCCATTTGTGGCTCCTTCCTTACTACATGGTTGGCGCAGCCGCGTCCGGACTGGTGCACTTTCTGAACGGCCATATCGGGTGGCAATCTTCGTTGCTGGTACTGCCGCCGATTTACCTGATGTATCGGTCGTACCGCCTGTATCTCGGCAAGCTCGAGACTGAGAAAGTTCATGCCCAGCAGGTATCCCAACTTCACCTGCGAACCATTGAAGCGCTGGCGCTCGCCATCGAAGCCAAGGACGAAACGACCGGCGAACATCTGCAGCGGGTGCGCGTCTATGCCATGGAATTAGCCAACGACCTTGGCTTGAGCGCTGACGAGAAGGAAGCGCTGCAGGCCGCGTCCGTGCTGCACGACATCGGAAAGCTTGCTGTACCGGAGCACATCATCTCCAAACCGGGGAAACTCACCCCAGAAGAATTCGAGAAGATGAAAATTCACCCCATCGTCGGGGCAGAGATTCTCGAGCAAGTTCATTTTCCCTATCCTGTGGTGCCGATTGTCCGCGCGCATCATGAGAAATGGGATGGCAGCGGTTATCCTTTCGGGCTTTCGGGCGCTGCAATTCCGGTCGGGGCGCGAATTCTCGCTGCCGTCGATTGCCTGGACGCTCTCGCTTCTGACCGGCAGTACCGGAAAGCGCTGCCACTCGATGAGGCCATGGCGAAGGTCGCATCCGAAGCGGGAACAAGTTTCGACCCGCAGATCGTTGCGATTCTGAAGCGCCGCTATATTGAACTGGAGAAACTGGCGAGCGGGCAGGCACTGCAGGCGCCGCCAAAATTATCGACTGACATCAAGGTGGATCGAGGATCGGCTCCCGCGGCAGGATTCGCCGAATCGCCGGAGCCGGCGGCGACCTCGGTGTCGTCTTCTGATGTCGATCGGCGGATTCCACTGGCGCGGAAGCATTCGCAGGAGATCATGGAACTGGTCCACCAGGCCGGTTCCGCGCTGCGTTTGGAAGACATCTTTTCGATGCTCTCGGTTCGCCTGAAGCATCTTGTCCCGCACGATTCATTGGCCGCGTACTGTCCGTCTGGCGACGACTTGATGGCAAAATTTGTGAGCGGTGAAAACTTTCGGCTGTTTTCCTCTCTGAGGATACCTTTGGGCGAAGGATTGTCGGGTTGGGTCGCGGAGAATCATAAAGCAATCCTGAACGGTAATCCGTCAGTTGAGCCCGGATACCTGAACGATCCCACCAAGTACAGCACTCTGCGCTCGGCGCTGGCCGTGCCGATCGAGGCGGAGGGGAAAGTGGTCTCCGTTTTGGCGTTGTATCGTGCGGGTCAGGACGCGTTTACACGCGATGATTTTCGATTGCTCGAAGCCGTCGTGGCAGGATTGGGCGCGGCCATCGAGATCACCAGTAAACCCAAGGCTTCCGTTGCCGCCGCAAATTAGCTCGAGATGTCATCCTGAGGAGGGCGGTAGCCCTCCGAGGGACCGTACGAAGCGCTGAAAGCGGAAATACAGTCGCGAAGATCCTTTACCTTGCGTACGTCTGGGGCACTCCCGTCCACGAAAGCAATGCTTCCCGCCCACGTACGGTCCCTCACGGCGGCTTCGCCGCCGTTCAGGATGACATCGAATCTCCGGGTTAATTCATGAAGCCCTCACTCCATCTCAAAGCTGACAAACATTAATTCGCCGTCGCGTTCAATCTGCAGCACTGCCGGATCGCCTGCCTTGAGCTTGTCAACCGCGGCACGCAGCGTCTGCGTCGAGTCGATTGGAATGGTATTCAATTGGTGAATCACATCTCCGGCCTGCAGACCGGTTTCAGGAGTGATAAGGTCCACGGCCCTACCCACCACGATCACGCCGGACGGAATCCGCAGCAACGAACTCAGCTTGGTGCCCAGTTCGCCGGCGATATCGATTGCGAGGACGCCGAGCCGGGGAATCAGGCTGTTCTCAGGGTTCACGGTATCGAGAAGCTGGTCCATCTGATCATGATGCTCAATCGCGGGAATGTTGATCGTGATTCGTTCCTTGCCCCGCAGGACCTCGAGTTTCACCACCTGGTCGAGACGGTGCAGATAGAGGGCCGCCGACAACGAGGGGAGAGTTTCGACACGACGATCGTCGGCCGAGAGAATAATGTCCTGAATCTGCAGTCCAGCGGCCTGCGCGGGACCACCCGGTTTGACGTCCCCCACCACGACTCCCCAATGCTGGGGAAGTTGCAACCCCTCCGCCAGGGTAGGCGTGATTTCCTGCGCCACGGCGCCAATCTCCACGCGGTGAACATGTCCGTACTTGCGCAGGCTGCGATACACAAAGTCGACTACACGCGCGGGGATGGCGAAGCCGAGGCCTTCGCTGCCTCCGCCTTCCGACAGGATGAAAGTATTGATGCCCACAACCGAGCCGTTCATATCGACCAGCGGCCCGCCGCTGTTTCCTGGATTGATCGGAGCGTCAGTCTGTATGTAGGTGAGGGGCTTGCTTGGATCTGCCTGGCGGGCAAGCGCGCTGACAACTCCCATGGTGACGGAGTTCTGCAGACCCTCGGGGCTACCGATGGCAAATACCAACTGCCCGACATGAGGACGCTGGCTGACAAGCGGCAAGGTCGGAAGATCGGTCTGATCGATCTTGAGCAACGCGAGATCACTTTCCTTGTGCTGACCGAGCAGCTTGGCCTCGACGATGCGACGCTTGCCAATCGGAACCTGTCCCGACGAGTCCCCCATCGGCAACGGCAATGCCACGCGAATGCGTTGCGCGCCCTCGACCACGTGTGCGTTGGTCATGATGTAACCGTTCGGATCTACGATCACGCCCGATCCGACCGCATGCTGGCGCACGATAAATGCCGCCTGGGAACGATCTTCCTGGCGAGCTGCGCCGTAGCTCGTAACAAGAACCTGCACCACGGCCGGCGAGACTTTGGCCGCCAGACTCTCCAGTGCACCGTTCAGTTGCGCCAGAACACCTGGTGGCTCCGGCGACTTCGCGTCTGTCGGCGCTACGGCGGATTTTCCAGTCGTCGGCTTCTGGATTGTCGATTGCGGAGTTAGCTGCTGAGGAGAGGATTGGGCTGCAGCGCTCGTGGCAATACAAAAAAGTCCGAGACAAAACAAGAAAAGGCTGCCCACGCGGGTCCCCATGCTGAAATGCAATACATTCGCCATACCGATTCCTTCCGTGCCCCAAGGAGCCTTATCGAAAACACTATCATGCGTTCTGACCGTGCGCTTGAAACGGCCGATTCCGTTGTCTGCTACTATTTTTCTCGCCAATCGTTCTGACGCAGAGTCCGTGGATCCCAACGCCTTCATCGCAGAAATTTACCGCGGCATGTCCGCGCGTCACGCTGTGGGGAAAGCCGTCCCTAATGCTTCAGACGGAAAACCAGTCGATATTGCGGAAGGGTGACCGGCGGTTCCAAGAGACTCGCCCGGGGCGGCGAGGGGTACCCGGCGGCCAGGGGGAATCGGCTCTACCGTTAACTAACGGGTTATCAGGCTTTTACAGGAGTAACTTTCCGTGATATAACCGCCCGTGAGCACAAAGTGGGCCCCAGCCCGCTAGGAGCTTGGTTTGACGACGTTGGCCTCATTCAAAGACAGTACACAGGCAGGTCAACCTAGAGGAGGTACCGTGGGGGAAGAAGCACGGACCGGGAAACGATTTCCGCTGGAATTGCCGATCAAGATTCATAAGGGTGAAACCGGTGCGGATGCCAAGGGAGTCACCGGGAATCTCAGCGCGGCGGGCGTGTACATCCGCGCCGACGCCGCGATGGAGATTGGTTCGCCCGTGGAATTTGAAATCACGCTGCCCCCGGAAATGACGGGTGGTCAGGAGAATGTGACCATCCAGTGCAAAGGGCGGGTAGTGCGCGCCGATGAGACTGGAGAAGGCGGAGAAGGCCGCGGCGTGGCTTGCGTGATCGACTCGTACGAGTTCATCAGGAACTCATAAACCGGACTTTCTTGGAGCGCTGACAACATGCTCAAACTGATTTTGGCCGATAACCAGGCGATCTTCCGAGCGGGCATCGCCAAAGTGCTCGCCGTCGAAGACGAAATGCGCATTGTGGCCCAGGCACAGACGCCGGAACAGATGTTCATGGCGCTGGATAAGTTCCGCGCCGCGGTGCTGGTCGTTGCGGCAGGATTTCATAACGACTTCGCTGCCATCGTGCAGGGCGCCAACAAGGCGAAGACGCGCGTCATTGTGCTTGCCGATACCGGCGAGAGCGCGCAGAAGCACATGTCGAACGGAGCGCACGGCGTCGTCTATCGCAACGTAACCAGCGCCGCGCTCGTGGATTGTGTGCGCAAAGTCGCGCGCGGCGAGACCTGGGTGCAGGATGTCGCCGTGCCCAGCGAACTCACTGAAAACGATATGGTCGGACTGCGCGTCCGCGACCGGCTGACGGCGAAAGAACTGCGCATCGTCGCGCTAATCGTGCAGGGATATAAGAACAAGGAAATCGCGTCCCAGCTCGGCACGACCGAGCAGGTCATCAAGAATTATCTGCGTAACGTATACGACAAGATCGGTGTGTCGGACCGGCTGGAGCTGGCGCTGTTCACCATTCACCACCGCATTCTGAACGAGGCCGCCGCCGCCACTACCGCGGGAGCGGCACCACAACCGCCCGCGGGAGTTGCACAGTAGCTTCTAGCCAAACCAGGCAAATCAAAGGCTGCCATCGTTGGCAGCCTTTTGGCTTGATGCGAACGAAGAGTTCTAACTCGGGCAACAAGAGCTAACTTCCGAACTCATGGCCCCCGCCGTCTTGTCCTTGCGCCTTCAGACTCTGATTCCGAAACGGCTGGCCTGGCAAACCGCAGTTTGACAGTGCCGCGGCAAGTTGCGGATACTACCGACAGCGTGCGACAGGGCACCACCGACCCGCGGCAAGGGAACAATCCCACCTGATTCGATTACGAGAGTGTGCATTGCACCTTCTTTCAGCCTGTATCAGCGGGTCACAGGCGCTCATGAAAGGAGGTCGTAATGACCACATCGAAGCTTCCTGCTCGTCCCTCCCTGGAATCCCTGCGCAAGCAAGCCAAGAAACTGGCGCGCGGCATCGTAGCCGGCGATGCAAGCGCCATTGCCCGGGTGCGGGCCCAGATGCCGCAAGCCGAGCTGCCGTTGTCACAGCGTGACGCCCAGTTGGTGCTGGCGCGCGAATATGGGTTTCCAGGCTGGCAGGACCTGGTTAGAGAAGCAAAGCAACGCGTGGGCCGGGGACTCGAGTGGGCCGTGTCCCAAGCCCGACACCGCATCCATGACAATGACATCGAACGTCTGCGGCAGCTGTTGGCTGAGTACCCTGCCCTATTGTCGTGGAGAGCGGATGAAAACGACGGCGGACTGCTCGGGATGGCTACCGAGTCCTACGGCGACAGCTTCGATCCGTCCCGGGAGCAGATATTCACGCGCGCGGCCTGTGCCGAGTTCCTGATCGATGCAGGCGCCGTCGTCGCGCCGTCGGTATACGATGGCCTCATCGCTTCCCGCGCAAAGGGACTGCTCGATCTCTTCCATCGCAGAGGCCTTCTTCCCCAATCGCTCCGGTTCTTTGCCGCGCTTGGCGACGTCAATGGCGTTCGCGCCTGCCTTGATGCGGATAGCGACGATCTTGCAGCGGTGAACCAGGCGTTCATGTGTGCCTGCCATTTCCAGCATGAGACCGCGGCGGCGCTGCTGCTGGATCGGTCGGTCACGCTCGACGTCGAGTTGGGAAGGCAGATCGATGGCGGGCCGGGACGTTCCGCATTTGTCCAATACATCATGGCGGAAAGTGAGACGCTCGCCTTCACCAACGCCGATCCGGCCGGGCCCTGGCAGGCTTTTGTCATGCGACAGGTCGTGCGCGCGGTCAACGACGGCGACCTGACATCCTTTGTCGGCGGATTGCGCGGCGAGCCATGGATGCTGGCAGAGGCATGCGTGAAATTTCAGGTCGGATTGATCGAGCGGGCGGTGCTACGCGATCGCGAAGCTTTCATTACTGCTCTTCTGGATCTCGATCCCGCCGTGCTGCGCCGTCGTGAGCCGCCGCCATCGCAGGCCATTGAATTCGCGTTCACGTATGCGAAGACCCGTCTGCTTCCAACGCTGCTGCGCATCTGGCGCCTGCCCGACGACTTGCCACACGCAGCCGGGAATGGAGATTTCGCACGCGTGAAAAGCTGGTTCGACGCGGAGGGCAAGCCTGCACTGGGCGACCTGGCGAATCATTCTCCCGCCAACAGCGTGCACACACGGGAACCTGAATGGGGCGAGCCCGGTGTGCAGCAGGTTCTCGACACCGCGCTCGCTTGGGCTGTCCTCAACAACCACTTGGAGATCGCCGACTTTCTTCTCGGTCACGGGGCCGATATCAATACGAACTGGAGCTCCCACGAGCCCGCCAGTATCCTGCATGAGCTGGTGTTCCACAAGAATTACGAAGCGATGCAATTCCTCATCGATCGCGGCATCGACATGACGATCGTCGATTATCGCTGGCGCTCTACTGCCCAGGGTTGGGCATCGTACGCGCTGAAGGACGAGAAGATGGCGCAGTGGCTGCGCGAGGCGCAACAACGGCGGGAGCAGGCATCGCGCTGAGAGCAGCCAGGCGGATCAATCAGAAGGCCGCCCGGGCAAGTGGGACTGATCGCGATAGCGTTTACGGATTGGCGTGCGGATCGTGAGCCAACCGGAAGTCGACACAGAGAGGTATTATTCGGTCCTCAATGCCTTTGCCGGATCAATTGAAGCGGCGCGGCGTGCGGGGATGAACGCCGCCATCGACGCGGCGAACGCTAGTGTCAGAATGGACGCCAGAAGCACGGCCGCATCAATTCCTTTCACTTCGTAGAGTTGTGCTTTTACGAATCGCACGCTGAGCCAGGCGATGGGAAGGCCAATCGCCAGGCCCAGGGCGGCTTGGATCGCCGCACCCCGCATGATCATTGCGGTAACTTTGGACCTCTCCGCGCCCAGAGCCATGCGAATTCCGATCTCCGACGTGCGCCGCGCGACCGCATAGGCGCTCACCCCGTAGAGACCAAGCGTCGCCAGCAGCAATGCCAATAGCCCGAACAGCATGGTCAAACGTGCGAGCATGCGATCGTCGGTAAACTGGTCGGCAATCTGGTGGTTAAACGTCTGGAACTTGACGACCGCAAGGTTGGGATTGATCTGGGAAAGCGTCCGGCGCGTGAGAGTTTCCATGTCCGGCATGGGATGCCTCGTTTGCAGCACGAATGCACCGACGTACATCAACTCGTCGTCTTCGATCGGTCTTTCGTCGCTCACGGGCCTCTGCAGCAGGGGGAAGAAGGCCATGAGGTGGTCTTTCCAGCGGACGTCGGTATAGATCGTGTCTTCCACGACTCCTACGATCTGGTAGTCGTGCATATCCTTTTCTCCGCCGCCGAAATAGTGCCCGATAGGATTCTCACCGGACCGGAACCACTTCTTGACAAAAGTCTCATTTACCACAGCAACAGTGGGAGAGGTCGCGGTGTCCTGGATGCCAATCCCGCGTCCCATGAGTACGTGGGTCCCGATAGAATCGAAGTATTCGGGACTTACCCTGATCCCTGAGGCGGTGACATTCAGGTCAGGCTTTCCTTCGACTCGGACGCTCCAACTATCGTTGTTGTCTTCCATCGGCGTATACGTGGCAATGCCCACCTTCTCCACGCCGGGCATTGCGTGGAACTGATCTTCAATCGCGCGATAGAGCCCGCCTAGTTGTCGCTGTGAATAACCCGCTGCCTGCGGGTTGAAATGAACGATGTAGCGATTCTCGGATTCAAGCTTCAGGTCCGTATGTTGGAGCTTGTTCAGGCTCCGGGCAAACAATCCTGCGCCTACCAGCAGGACAAGCGATAGTGCCGCCTGCACCACCACCAGACTGCGCTGCAGCAGTGTTGCTCCGCCGGTAGTCCGGGAGCCGCTGCGTAGGGCTTCCACGGGTTGAGCTTGCGCCGCAATCCATGCCGGCGCTACGCCGAACAATACGCCCGTCAGCAGCGACAGCCCACAAGCAAAAGCGATCACCTGTGGAGATGGGTTCGCATGAATCGGCAGACCTGCCGCATCCGGAAAAGCGAGCGCCAGCAACATCTTTGTTCCCGCATAGGCGACTGCGAGTCCCGCCAGCCCGCCCAGACCGGCCAGCAGCAAGCTTTCGGTGAGCAACTGCCGAACGATCCGGTAGCGTATCGCGCCGAGCGCGGTCCGCACCGACATCTCTGCCTTGCGGCCCATGCCTCGCGCGAGCAAAAGATTGGCTATGTTGGCGCACGCAATCAACAGCACGAGGCCGGAACACCACATCAACAACTTCAGGTGTGACACGTACTCTTCCTGGATGAGCTGAATGCCAGCCCCACCCGGCGTCAAAACAAGATGCGCCCGCGCCAGCGCTGCCTGGCTGTCTTTCGACGAGTACGTGTGCGTTAGCGCGAGGGCTTGCCGCAGCAGGCCGCTGAGCTTCGCCTGGAGTTGGATTTGCGACACACCCGGTTTCAGGCGGCCGATCATATAAAGCCAGTTGCCATCGGGATCGTGCACGTACGGGACATTCGCCAGCGGCGGCATTGATTCGATCGGGAGGTAGAAGTCTGGAGGCGTGCTCGACAGCCGGTCCCCGTAGAAGCCTTCCGACGCAATTCCAGCAATGATTACGGGCTTGGTATTTACATAAAACGTGCTGCCGACAACGGAGCCATCTCCGGAGTAGCTGTTCTTCCAGGTTTCATAGCTCATCACTGCAACGATGGGCGCACCTTGAACGTCGTCGGCATCGGAGAACAGCCGGCCCGCGCTAGGCCGTAGCCCAAAAGTCCGAAAATAGTTGCCGGAGACGAATTCTCCCATCACTGACCGCGCGCTCTCATTGGTGTCGCCGCGCCTGACCACAACCGGCCGGTACAAGTAGCCTGCCTGCATGGCTGCGAGTTCCTCGAATTCCGGCGCGTTCTTCTTGATGTGCTCATAAACCGCCGTGGAGAAGAGCGCGTAGTCTCCGTCGTCACGATGGCCGAATCCGACACAACACATGAATTCATCGCCCAGCTTCACCAGCCTTTCGGGTTCGGCCACGGGAAGGCTCTTCATCATGACTGCGTTCACCAAGGTAAAGATGGCGGCGTTGGCCCCGATGCCCAGGGCAAGGGTGAGGACGGCGGTCACAGTGAATCCGGGCGTTTTGCGAAGTTGGCGCACAGCGAAACGGAGATCCTGCAGGACCGTCGAAAACATAGCTCTCCCTCCTCACGGACCGAATGTTCAAGCAGCTTGCCTTCCACTCTCTCAGTGAGGCAATCCTTTGTGTATCTGGTATTTGGAAAGACCAGCACGCGGGACGACTGTCCTTTCACGATGACTGGCGTCCGGAAACGGACATCGCGCTTCAGGTAGAATCATCTTCCTCAGGCTTGCATCTATGCGTGCTATGGAATTCCGACAACTTGGCAAATCTGGATTGAAGGTTCCGGTCCTGAGTTTTGGGACGGGGACGTTTGGCGGTGGGACGGAGTTCTTCAAGGCATGGGGAGCGAGCGATGTGGCCGAAGCGACACGGCTGGTCGATGTCTGTTTAGAGGCCGGCGTCAATCTCTTCGACACGGCGGACATCTACTCGGACGGGCTCTCGGAAACGATCCTGGGAAAAGCGGTCGCCGGACGACGTGAGAAGGTTTTGATCTCCACCAAAGCCTCGTTCCGCATGGGAGACGGGCCCAATGATCTTGGCTCCTCGCGTCATTATCTGATTCAGGCTTGTGAAGCGAGTCTGCGCCGGTTGGGAACGGACTACATCGACATCTATCACCTGCACGGATTCGACGCGCTCACTCCGGTCGAAGAAGTGCTGAGCGCGCTCGACAATTTCATCCAAAGCGGTAAAGTGCGATACATCGCGTGCTCGAATTTTTCCGGATGGCACCTGATGAAGTCGCTGGACGTCGCCGATCGCTACGGATGGGCGCGCTATGTGGGGCACCAGGTCTACTACTCGCTGATCAACCGCGAGTACGAGTGGGAGTTGATGCCGCTGGGACTCGATCAAGGCGTCGGCGCGCTGGTGTGGAGTCCACTAGGATGGGGACGGCTTACGGGAAAGATCAGGCGCGGACAGGCTTTGCCTCCGGAGAGTCGGCTTCACAAGACTTCTGAGCAAGGGCCGCCGGTTGAGAATGAGCAGCTGTTCAAAGTTGTCGATGCGCTCGACGTGGTGGCAAAAGAAACCGGCAAGAATGTGCCGCAAGTGGCACTGAACTGGCTGCTACAGAGGCCGACGGTGGCGACTGTGATCATCGGCGCTCGGAACGAGCAGCAGCTCCGGCAGAATCTTGACGCCGCGGGATGGAGTTTATCGGCCGAGCAAATGGTCAAGCTCGATCGGGCCAGCGATTTGACGCCGATTTATCCCTACTGGCATCAGCGGCAATTTGTGGAGCGGAATCCGTGGGCGGCAGCGCCGAAAGCGCCTGTGTAGCCCCGGACGCCTTCGTCCGGCGCACCCCTCGCGCAAGTCTTTGGCGCGGGGTGTCGCCTTCACACGACAGCATCTGGGTCCACTTCGGCTGCACGCACGCTCCCCTTCGCTTCGCTCAGGGTCGCGGGACGGACGAAGGCGTCCGCCCCTACACGATCTTTTCGCCTACCGCTTTGGCTTGCGTGAACAGGTACAGGTAGTCCGGGCCACCGGACTTGGAATCTGTTCCCGACATGTTGAAGCCGCCGAAGGGATGCGCACCGACCATGGCACCTGTACATTTGCGGTTGATGTACAAGTTGCCGACGTGAAATTCGCGGATGGCGCGGTCGATCTTGTCACGTGAACTGGTGTAGACGGCGCCGGTCAGGCCGAACTCGGTGTCATTCGCGATTTCCAGCGCGTGGTCGAAGCCGCGAGCCTTGATCACGGCGAGCACTGGTCCGAAGATTTCTTCCTGCTCGAGCTTTGATTTCGGCGCGATGTCGGCGATCACGGTGGGCTGAATGAAATATCCCTCGCCGGCCTGAATGGCGCGCTCGCCGCCGGTGATGAGGCGTCCGTCTTTCTTGCCCTGCTCGATGTAGCCGAGGATGGTCTTCATCGAGCCATCGTTGATGACTGCGCCCATGTTCGCGTTCTCAGCAGGATCGCCGACTTTGATCTGCTCGACGCGCGCCTTCAACTGCTGCAGGAACTTGTCGTAGACGCGCTCGTCGACGATAGCGCGGGAGCAGGCGGAGCACTTCTGGCCTTGGAATCCGAAGGCAGCTTGTGCAACGCCTTCGACGGCAGAATCGATGTCGGCATCGGCGTCGACGATAATGGCGTCTTTGCCGCCCATTTCGAGGATGGTGCGCTTGATCCAGATCTGGCCGGGGGCTTGCGTGGCGGCGGCTTTGTTGATGTGAAGGCCAACTTCTCGCGATCCGGTGAAGGCGATGTAGCGCGTCTTCGGGTGGGCGACGACAGCGTCGCCGAAGCTGGCTCCGGCGCCGGGGCAAAAGTTCACAACGCCCTCGGGCATACCACACTCTTCGAGCAATTCGACAAACTTCGCGGCGATCGTGGGCGAATCGCTCGACGGTTTCAGGATGACGGTGTTGCCGCTGACGATCGAGGCCAGCGTCATTCCGGCCATGATGGCGCAGGGGAAATTCCAGGGCGGGATTACCGCGCCGACTCCAAGCGGGATGTAGTGCAGGGTGTCGTGCTCGCCGGGCAACTGGATGGGCGTTTGCGCTTTGGCGAAGCGCAACGCTTCGCGCGCGTAGAACTCGCAGAAATCGATGGTCTCGGAGATGTCGGCGTCGGCCTCAGCCCAATTCTTGCTGACTTCGAAGACCAGCCATGCCATGTATTCCATCTTGCGCTGGCGCATGGTGTCGGCAACGCGGAATAGCAGGCTGGCGCGCTCTTCGACCGGAGTCCGGCTCCAGGATTCGAAGGCTTTGAGTGCGGCTTGCATCGCTGGTTCAACGTGCTCTTTCCCAGCTTTCTGATGAGTACCGACGATCTCGGATGGCTTCGACGGATTCAGAGACTTGATCTTGTCGGAGGTCTGGACGCGCTTGCCGCCGATGATGAGGTCATATTCGCGGCCTAGCTGGCTGCGGACTTTGGCGATCGCCGAACGCATGCGGCGCGCGTTTTCTTCGTTGCGGAAATCGAAAAAGGGCTCGGTTGCAAACGGACCGGCGTGCGGGCTCGTGCGCGGTGGCCGGACGGGGGCTTCGAGTGTTGCCATGGGAGACATCCTTTCGGAAGTGATAAAAGCGGTATAAGACTTGGATTAGTCTACACCCCATAGGACGCGGGAATCGGTTGCCGATGATAGGCCCGCAGCATGACGGCAGCTTGCGAAAAAGCGAATCGTCTTGAAAATCCGGATGAGAATTTCTGGGGATCAATTGGCGCAAAATATTGAAAACAGTCGCATTCGGAGTTTCATAAGGCATCTTGAACTTGCAAGGTCTTCCGTCCAAAAAGCCTAAGGTAAAATCTTCAAAACGAAGCACTTCCCTTTCCGGCCAGAACCTTAAAACCTTTTAACCACGAAGGACACGAAGGTTCACGAAGGGAAATCTTGATCTGGAAAGCCTTCGCGCCAGTTCGTGTGCTTGCTCGGCTGAACGCAAACCTTAGGCTCACAAATCAAAATCCCCGCCCTGTCGCATAGAACGCGACAAGGACGGGGCACCCTTCCTGCTCAAGTCTAACTAGCAGTAGATCGCGGCGGCATTAGTCCCGCTAGTTCTCTGCGGGGGCCTCAACGTGATCAATAACTAGCATCTGAATGGGCTCGGTTTGTGGTTCGAGTTTGAGGCCTAGTTGCTCTTGCAGAGCGGTTAACAACGACGGCCCATTGGAATCTGCGGGCGGTTCCGGGGCAACCGGCTCGCCCGATTGTTCCAGGGCCTCATCTTGCTTCTTATCGGGCGTCCAGTGCAGATTGAAGGCGTAGTTGCCCTTGAGCCCCGTTTTATCCACGACCGGAAGGCCAAGGCGCGCGGAGAGCTGCGCGGCTAATAGCTCCACGGGAGCGCCGGAAGAAGTCAGTTCGCCAGGGCCAAGGTGCATCATACGAGGCTGTTCGCCTACTGGCTGGAGCTTCGCGCCGCTCTCATCGGCGACCAAGTCATATGCGGCCACGGTCTGAGCCTCGGAGTGCGCCACCAGCTTAAATCTGTCCGCCAGAAGGGATTTCAGCATGGCCCGGTCGTCGAAGTTCTTGCCGCCCGAGGTCTGCTGGTGCATGGCAGCAACGAACGAGGGGTCGAGCTTGGCCTCGATATCGAATTTCGTTTTGTTGAGCAAGTCGCGACCACCGGAGATTTGCGCGTCTTGAACACGGTAGGCCATTTGAACGAGTCTTTGGAGGGTGACTCCGTTCGCAACAAAGCTGCCGTCCATGAGAGAAAACATCATCTTTGTCCGCATTGGGTCGGCAGATTCGTGCGCCTTGATCGACACTGACGAGAACACGGGGGCAGAAAGGTTCGAGGTTGCGGCTTGCGACTGCGCGCGGATGGGCGTGGCGGTGAACAGGCCAAAGGTGATGGGAACGGCTATAGCTAGAATTGCGGCTAGAGTCAGCAAGGCTTTTCGAGCAAAGTCCAACTTGAGCGAAATGCGGTCGTTCATAATGTGAACCATCCTTCTTTTAAGATCGGCGCCGGTGACACCCGACACACAGGGCAGCGGCGACCCCAGACAAAATTCACAGACTTTCAAAATGCTTTCGGCGTAGATTTGGCGGTCCTTGCCCAGAGCGACCACTTCTTCGTCGCAAGCGCGCTCGCGCTCGTCAATGAGCCGGGCTCCAAGCCACCATACGAGTGGATAGAACCAGAAGACAGCTTCGACCAGCATGTGCAGCGCGGCAAAGAGATTGTCGCGGCGGCGTACATGCCATAGTTCATGGGCGAGGATGGCTTCTAGATGCGCGTCATCCAGGTGCTGGGAAATTCCTTCCGGCCAAACCAAAACCGGCCGGGCAATGCCGAAGATTCCCGGTTCCAGCGAAGTTCGCGAGAGCAACATCGCCAGCGGGCGTCGGATTCCTCCGATGCGCTCCATGCGGCGTAGGACCGCAACCTCGCGTCCCTCCTGTAAGGGCATTGCATGTTTTGTGGCGGCGGAAACCCGGCGCCAACGGACACACCAAAGAACGAGGACTGCGAGGAATCCGACCAGCCAGAGAACGCCGATCGCCTGCGTCAGCTGCGGCAGAATCGACGAGGCCATGGAAGGAGCATGGGCCGGCGTAACTCGCACACCAAGTTGGCTGAACGGTTGACTGATTTCCTCCATAGCGAAATAGATCACAGGCCGGACAGAGGGCTTGGCCGCGGGCTCGGGTGACAGCCGGCTTCCTATGCTGACCAGCAGGGAAAACGGAAGCAGAAACTTGAGCGAGGCTGCCAGCCAGAGCCAGTGGCGAGCCCTGGCATGATGCTTGCGCAAGAAGAGGGTTAACAATCCGGCAGCAATCGCGAACAGGGTTGACTGCCACAAATGATTGGCCACGCCGGGTGTGATTGCGGCCCATAGGGAAGAAAAGTATTCGCCAGTCATGAGGAGTGCTCCTTCTTCTCAAGCTTGCGGAGAGTTTTTTCGGCTTCTTTTACGTCAGCCAGCGTAAGCCGGCCGGATTCGATGAGGTGAGCCATCACGGGTTGAGTTCGACCGCCGAACAAGGCAAGCAAGTCGTCGACCAGTCTTCGCTGGGCTATATCGCGGCTAACGGCGGCTTCGAAGATATGGAAGTTGCCGACCTTCCTGACGCGGCGGACGGCTTTCTTGCTTTCCAGGCGGTAAACCGTGGTCTGGATCGTGGTATACGCCGGTCGCTTTTTCTCCGGGAAACTCTCCTGAATCTCGCGGATCGAGGCGCTGTCACGGGTCCACAGGGTTTCCATGATCTGGAGTTCCAGCTTGGTGAGTTTGGGGTCAGCCATCTGATCTCCTATTGCTGTGTGCATTATTACTACATTAATAGTAGATGTCAAGAACTTTTCCGTGAAAATATTAGTTAAGGGTTCGACGTCACGGTGGAGCCGAGGGTTGATCCTTAGTTTTAGAAGGTCAAAATCCCCACCCTGTCTCCGCAAAAATCGCGGAGACAAGGGTGGGGCACCCTGGGCGTTTTGCGTGCTAGGATGCTTAGCCAGCGAGCGTTTGCAACTCGCCACAAATACTATGAGCAAGCATCTGATTCAGACCAAGCAGGCGCCGGCGCCGCTGGGCGCCTATTCGCAGGGATGGCGGGCCGGAGACTTTATCTTTGTGACTGGGACAGGGCCGATCGACCCGGCGTCCGGAGAACTTGTCGGGAGCGACATTGAGCAGCAGACGGACCGGACGATCGATAATATCGCCGCGATCCTCGCCGCGGACGGAGCTACGCTCAATGAAGTCGTGAAGGTGAACGTTCACCTCAGCGATACGAGCCTGTTTGCGCGCTACAACGCCGTGTATGCGAAGCGCTTCACCAGGCCTTACCCGGTACGCACTACAGTGGGGAGCGATCTGGGACATACCCCGGGGATGCTGATCGAGATCGACTGCATCGCTTATCTGGAAGCGGAAAAGACCGAGCGAGGGGCCGCGCGCAAGTCGAAGAAGAAAGCTAGTCGGCGCAAATAGCAACTGGCGACGCGGATGGCCTGGGTCGTCGGTCGCGTCGAATTATTTTTCTATTCTTTCCGCAATCGATTCCACAGTCGCTGACCCAACAACGGTTTGGTTCAGCAGCGGCCCTTCGTGTCCGCGAGCGGAGACTTCTTCCACGGACTCGACCTGGCCGTTGCGCAAGATCAGCGCCGCATCGAAATTGTTCACCGTAGGGCAGACATGCCGGGGGATCAGGTAAAGGATGTCCCCTACTTGCGGCGAGTTGGGGCCTTCGCTCACTGCAAACGGCAGATGCTCTTCGCTGGGCGATAGCGGGGTAAGTTCCGGATGGCCGACAACAACGCTCGTGGGAACGCCGGCATCGGCCGAAACTGCCTTGTGTCCCGCGTCGCAGGTGATGATGTTCGGTTGCGGATGGCTGATCACGCGCGCTATGACGAGAGCGGCGGGCGCGTAACCGTACTCTGTGGGGAACTGGGTTAGACTCGTGGCGTCGTGATAGACAACCGTGCCCGGCGAGACTCGGTGGAGGAAGTTGGCGTTGTCGAATCCGGGATACGCGATCGAGCACGGGAGGGTGGGCGTTCCCGCCGTGACAACCTCAGGTACATGTATACCCGCTGCCTCGAGGTCGCGGACAAGACCTAATAGCTGATCGTATCCGGCGTGCGCGGCTTTCGTTCGCTCGGGTTCGGCCACGGCGCCGAACTGGCCGTCGTAGTAGTGCAATCCGCGAAATTCGAGCCCTGACTGGCTAACAGCCTGCGCTAGTTCAACGACATACTGTCTGGAACTCTGCTCGATCCCGGTGCGGTTCATCCCAGGATTAATGTCAAGGAAGATACCGACATCGGCACCGCGCCACTGATGCACTTGCGCTTCATTCTCGGCCAGCACCGAAATCCGCACTCCTGGGTGCTGATTGTTGATCTCACGTACGCGATGCGCGTTGGCGCCCATCAGGGGGAAAGCAACTAGCACGTCGGTCGCTCCTGTCTGGCAGGCTTGCAGAAGCTCGAGGGTGGTCGCGCATTTTAAGTTGCGCACGCCGCGATCGATGAGCATGCGCAGCGTGTAATTCAGCTTGGCGGTCTTGATATGCGCGCGCCAGCGGTCGGCACGTCCCGCGAGAAGGTCGAGGGTGCAGCGAATGTTGGAGGCGATCGCGTCGGGATACAGCGCGAGCGCCGGTGTAAGCACGCGTTCGGGATCGGAGACACGATACCGTTCGTGCCAGGGGAACTCCTGC
Organism: uncultured Acidobacteriota bacterium; assembly: GCA_963836945.1. Lineage (GTDB taxonomy): Bacteria > Acidobacteriota > Terriglobia > Terriglobales > Acidobacteriaceae > Sulfotelmatobacter. Next base: position 313,496 of record CAWILL010000002.1, on the reverse strand, counting down.
AACAGGAACTTCGTGGGTGCCATAGCGGATTGATGATACCGCGGGAGGCGTGAAACGGAACTCTCCGCGTGGGGTGCCAACGTGATTGACAAGGAATTCTGGGGAACAAAAGATGGCGGCCCAGATTTGTGAGGCCGCACGGGGGCTAAAGCCCGCTCTGCTTTGCACTGGGCGCGGCCCTTAAAGGGCCGCTTTTCCACGACCCTCGAGCAATCGCATTGGAGGGTAGTATCACGCAAAGCTGCACACCGCATTTTTTGAGACTCTATTCTCCTCAAGACATCCGCCGTCGTTGACCAAGTTGGAAGGCGATAGTAGGCTCTCTGAATCCTCAATGGCGACCAATCCTCCTGTACAAATGGAAAAATCTGAATCGGGTCATTCGCATTTGGTCCGTGGTCTCGGACTATGGGCTGCGATCGCGATTGTGATCGGTGACACCATCGGTACGGGAGTGTTTCTGGTATCGAGTGACATGGCTCGCGCCGTGGGATCGAGCGGACTGGTGCTGGTGGCCTGGATTCTCGGCGGGTTAGTCGTTCTGCTGGGCGCATTGTGTTATGCCGAGCTTGGGGCAGCTTTTCCGAAGGCGGGCGGCCCTTACGTCTACCTGGGCCGTGGGCTGGGACCTCTCTGGGGCTTCCTATTCGGGTGGATGAGTTCGTTTCTGGACCGGCCCGTCGCCATGGCGGGGCTGGGGGCTGGCTTCATCCGGTTCATGGGATTCTTTTTCCCAGCGGTAGACACCCCGCTTTTCACGGGCCGGATTTGGCACGAGGAATTCACTTTCACGGCAGCGCAGCCGCTGGCGGCGTTTGTGGTCGTGATGGTAACGGGGATCAACTATTTCAGCGTGAAGATGAGCGGCGCGATCCAGGTGCTGCTGACTTCTTTGAAAATCGGCACGATTGTGGTGATTGCGTTCGGCGGGCTGTTGCTTGGCCATCAAGCCGTTGCCGCAGGGCCGCGCGCGACGCCCATCGGCTGGGGTATTATCCGGGCACTGCTGACTGCTCTTGTTCCAGCGATGTGGGCGTTCAACGGGTTCAACGATCTCGGAGATCTCGGGGAAGAGATCAAGCGTCCTGAGAGGAATATTCCGCGAGCCATCCTGCTGGGCCTGTTGATTGTTGGCGGACTTTATCTCGCGGTTAATGTTGCTTACTTTCACGTGCTGCCGTTCGCGGAAGTGGCTCGAACGCCGCATGTCGCGTCCGATGTGGTGCGGAGGTTTGCGGGCAGCCGCGGTGCGGCGTGGCTCACGGTGGCGATGGCTGTCTCTGCGTTTGGCGCGTTGCACGTTGTGGTGCTGACGGGGGCGAGAATTCCGTATGCGATGGCCCGCGATGGAGTCTTCTTTCAGTTTGCAGAAAGGGTGCATCCTTCGTTCCGAACGCCAAGCGGGGCACTGCTTTTCCTGGGAGTGGTTGCAACGCTGCTCGCACTCACGGGAACGTTCGAGGAGCTCTACTCGTTGTTCGTATTCGCAGTCTGGATTTTCTTTGCACTGACGGGGGTGGCGCTGCTTCGGCTGCGGCGGGTCGAGCCGAATCTGGTGCGGCCTTACCGGGCGTGGGGCTATCCATTGACGCCGCTGATTTTTGTGGTGGTCGCGATCGCTTTAACGGTGAACTTGTGGATGGTGCGGCCGGTGCGATCGACGCTGGGGCTGGCGGTGATTTTGCTGGGGATTCCGTTCTTCTATCGCTGGCGGACAAGAGCGCGGTGAGTGTCGGAGGAGGGCATCAGCATCTTCTCTTGTGAATGCTGTCGAATGGCTTGGGGTTTGAAAGGCTTCAACCACTAAGGACACGAAGGGGCACAAAGGGAAAAACCTCAAACACCACATATTGGGCGCGCAGCGTTTCAAAAAGCGACCAGGTCTCAGCTGCTGCGTGGCTAATTTTTTCCGTTTTGCTTCGGGGGCACAGGAGCCAGACGGTCGAGCCAGTACTGTTTTTCCGCTGCCAGATCCTTCCGATCGGCCGCGGTTGGAGCCCTGTCGTAACCAACCCCAGCCTTGATGGATACTACCTTGCGCACGGTGCCTCGGGCGGAAAGAAGATAGAAGGTACTCTCGCCGCCCTGAGAATGGTTCTCGACGAATATAACAATATCGTTGTGATTTGTAGCAGACACCTCAAAGCCCTTGACGATCTCGCCCATGTCGGCGAACTGCTTGACGGCAATTTTCTGCTCATCGGGAGAAATCCCCAGAAGATGGGAAATATGAGGTGGCAGGAAAGCGTCGGCCCCCTCCTCCAGGGTCTTGTTTACAGCGAGGGCCAAGCGCTTGTCAGTCATGGGCCCGGCCCCCTTCTGAGCTTGGGCCAGAGGGAGAGTTGCGAAACCGAACATTAAAATCGCAATCAGCCTGCGTGCTCCAGGCATATTGCGCGGCGGAACCGGTGGGAGTAACGAAGGTGCGCCTTCCATGGGGAGCATCATAGCAGCACACTTACGCGATCTCTCGATTCCAAGAAGGTGGCGATGAAGCGGGCGTATCCGCTACAGAGATTCAATCCGGCTCAATCTCCGGCAAAGTATTTTTGGTTTTGCGCGGTACGTTCGGATCAGGCGGCACTGGCAGCGGGACATCGACGGTGCCGAGGTGGTTGCTCATCTGATCCTGAACGCCGAGACGCATGGAGATGGCCTCCACAGGGATGTCGACTTCCTCCTGAAAGCCGACTTCGCCAGTGATGACTTTCTTGTAGACCTCGGAAGGGAGGTCGCTCTTGGCGAGACTCGACCAGGCGGTGAGCATGCGACCTTCCTGGCCGAATGAGCCGATCATGAGCGCGAGGATGTTGCGGAAACCAGCGTTCTGCTGCGGGACAAACCGCAGCTCCGACCCATCAAGAGTGTATTCGATCGTATAGTGCTGTACCTCTATTTGCTCGGGCAGAAGCGCTGCTTTCTTCGAGGCCATCCGCACTTCTCCGACTTTCTCGCGATCCACCTTCTTCTTGCCTCCCACGGGATAGACGCGGACCGAAAACTGGACCTCGCGCGCCGGTGGCGATCCAAATTGCATGGATGTGGTTATGGCGTTGCGGGCCAGTTGTGCCTCTCTCGCTGCCACATTGATATCGTCGGCATAATAGCCCTGGCGGTAATAAAGCTTGTATCCCTTGCTGGCGAGTTGCACCCTGATCTTTCGGAACTTCCCGTCGTAGACCTTGTTCGTGGAAGTGTAGGAAAACGAGTAGTAATTGCTGCCTTGTTCGTTCGCGGTGGCGATCGCTTCGCGAATGTCGTTGGTGTTGAAGAAAGCCTTTCCGCCAGTGGCGACGGCGAATTGAGTCAGGGTGTCTTGTTCGGCCGCCTGGGTCGCGAAATCCATCCCCTGCGGGATGCCGGATCGCGGCGAAACGGAGTTGGGGGAGGTCGGATCCGGGGGATCAAAGGATCTTGGGCCAGCTACTCCTGGTCCGCTGTCCAGGCCGGCGGTGAAGACCTGTAATCCGCGGACGTCGACGGGATATACAGCGACTTGAGCATCCGCGAGCAGATTGGTCGCACGCTTGATCTTGTAGGTGTAATTGGGATTGTCGATTGAGGGATTGCTGGAGATTGGGCCGATCGAAAGAGCAATCGGAAACGAAGCGGAGAGCCACACCATGTTTTTGCGGCCGGAAATGCCAGAGAGATACCGCGCCAGCAGCATCATGGCGTCGATGGTACGACCGGCGCGCTCACTGGTATCAGTCACGTACTGCTCAGCCTGCATGTTCTGCAAGGCACCCACCAGATTCTGAAAACCGCTAGTGCGACCGCCGGCGAGGGCCAGCCCGGCAACGGTGGTCACGGAGTTCTGCGTTTCCGCAGCGGCGGCTTGCCAGCGATTGTTTCTGGTTTGGCCTCTCTTCCCTTTGGCCGCGGCCAAAAGAAGAGTTTCATCAGTGGTAAATCCCTGAATCAGGCGCAGAGGATGCTCTCCGGAACTCAGGGCGCAAAGTGCAAACTGAGACATCTTGGGTTTGGACTCGAGGAACTTGATCAACTGTTGACGCGCATAGACCTGATCTGAGACCGGCGTATTGAGCATGTCAAACAGCACCATGGTGACAGCTCCCGATTGGCTCGAGCGTGCGCGATTGTTGAATACGTTCGGAGAAGGAGCGGGAGGCGCGGGCGCTCCCGGGGTTCCAGATGCGATCGTAGTTGAGCCCAGGGGCGCAGCGGAAGAGGCCTGAGTCGTGGTGGCTTGCGCGTCCGAGGCTTGCTGCACGGAGACATCAACGTCGTTGAATTCGCGAAAATATCGAATGTCCTGCGGCCTATTGTCTTCGGCGAGCTGAAAGTCCTGCTGACTCAACCCTCTTACGGGGTGGCCCTTGCTGTCAGTGACGACAACATCGACGACTACGGCTTTCGTGCTGACTTTGAAGGTGGTGACGGGCGGGGTTGCGGCCTGAGAGTTCTTTTCAGCCGGCTCTGTGATTGGGGACGGGCTGGGAGAGCTTGAGATGGCGGATGGAGGCTGAGCATTCGAATCGGCATGAGCCGTTGCAGGGGATTCCGGGCTCTCTGCCGCCGTTGTGCCCGGGGGTGCGTCTGCGGTTAAGGTGGCTGCTTCCTCGGCATTGGCGGCGGGGGCGGCATTCTCAATCGTCGAATCAGCGTCGGCATTCGATCCAACTGTGTACAGGCCGGGTATGTCCGATTTGAGCGCGGCGAACTTGGCCTGTTCCTCGTCCGACATGGGTGGCAGATCAAACAACTCCAGCGTCGAACCTCGGAGCAGCGCTAGAATCCGGCCATCGGGAGACATAGAGACATTCTGCCCGGTCGCCACCGCCGGGCTTACCGTGACCGACAAAGCGGCGCTTCCGCTGGCCGTATCAAAGACCTGAACCTCCTGCCGCAAGGCATCCTGCTCTGAAACCTGGGACTGAAGAGCGGTGTCCTCAGCATCGTCGAGGTTGGGCTGGCGATTGACAGAGGGCTCCACGCGCAGGGTGCACACGGCAAAACGGCTGTTGTCTTGGCTTCGTGTCAGCTCGGGATACGAACGGAGATGAGGCCAGTGTTGTCTCCACAAGCGGTGTCCGGTAAGAGTAAATGCCGTTACGCCGTACTTGCAGCCTGAAGCGGCACAGCGGCCGATGAGCAGCGTGTTGTCAGTGGGATACAACACACTGGGAACGGTCTGCGATCGTACGCGCGCAAGGTTGTGCCGCTTGGTCACGGTGGGTCCGAAACGCAGCAGCCAGATGTCGCCCTTGCGAATGACATCGGCGTAGCCGGTGCTGGTCCCGGTCAGGTTCGTGAGATTGTTGAATAACAGAGTGCGCTGCGTTGCCGCAGTCTTAGCGTCGAGGAATCGCACGAGGTACTTGGGCTCGGGCTTGGCTGGGGACTTCGGGGTCGAAGTGCTAGCTTTCTTGTCATTCTCCGTCTCGATGATGATTTGGCTGCCATCGGGAGTGACGGAAACCCAGAGGAGATCTTTTGGTGAACTCAGTAGCAGGCTTTCGTGCAGACTCGAATCGACGATGTACAGCTTGTTCAATCTTCGGAGCAGAAATCTGCCAGGCGCTAAAGGCCACAGATAGCGGCGGCGATCGTGCAGATACCAGTCTGCTTCCGTGACCACGTTGCCGCCTGGGAGTTCCAGGATGACCGCGTGGATGAGTCGGTCTTCGTGGTCGGCAGTACATTCCGGCAGGCGCTGGAACATCTGCTTGCGATTGAACGTAAGCAGGACGTGGTGTGGATCGATAAAGTCCAACGATGCGTTCCGCTGGTCCTCCGCCGTGCGATCCATACGGGAAAGTTCGTGGTAGCCGATGGGCGTCAGGTCGATGCTGGCAGATGGTCTGGGCTCGGATTCAACAGTAGAAGAGCTTTCCTGCGCGGGCAGCGCAATAGGAATTTCTGCCAGAAAGAAATAGACAATCAGAGCGCCGAGAAGCATGCGACCGTAGATAGACGTATACCGCACCTTTGTGCGCCTCGAGGTCTTAAGAGAGTGGAGCTAAATCTATTGCACGAAACCGGAAGCCAATCTGAAACGTACCGGGCGGCTGTAGTTTGTGCCGGGAGCATTTTAGTGCAAAACTCACGACTTTGCTGTGACCCGGCGCCAACGGCCCCAAATGCGCGGTGAAATGGGGTAGAAACGGAGATTCAAAGGTTAGGCGAATGCCTCGGATACACTCTTGACGCGTAAAGGCTCGACGGTTTTCACGGGCATGGCCATTTCCCTTGCGCTGAAATTCGGAGCCGTTAGGCTACGCTTGGCTCCGGAAAAAGGATTGTGATTCCTCGTACTTGAGGGCGTACGTGGGGTCGCAGCAGGAGATTGTACGAGAGTCAAAATCCCCACTCTCTTTCGCAGAGAACGCGAAAGAAGGATGGGGCACCCTGGAACTTACAAAGGCGGCTGGATCGCGGCGATAGCCGTAGGAATTGTAGGCCTGGCGGTATCCGCGCTCCTAGCCTTCGCGGCACTCGTGTTTGTAGCGGCCCTTGTCGCCCATCCAGTGCTGGTATCCGCGAGAGTCTTCTCAGTCGTCGTTCTTGAATTTGAGGCGGCGGCCGCGCTCAGCATCGGACTGCCCGACGCGAAGGCCGTCGCGATCCGTCGACGAAGCGACGCGCTTCGATTGCACACAAGATCGGATGCTTGCTGCCGGAGCGGTGATGCCTACGCGGGAGTTTGCGAATGGCCAGTGACCTTATGAGCTTACGGCGATTACACCTGGCGCAATTTTTATCGGTAACGCGGGTTCGTGGGGTGGGGTTCGGCGGGAAACTGCAAAGCTCACCACAGAGGACACAGAGGGGCACTGAGGACTTCGCGGTGTTAGACTCAAGCGTTTTGATTGAGGCCAACGTTTATGAATATCCAGACGGTGGGAATCGTGGGCGCGGGAACCATGGGAAACGGGATCGCACATGTCTTCGCGCGCGGTGGATTCAACGTTGTTTTGTGCGATGTTGAACAGCGGTTTCTGGATCGAGCGCTGGGGACGATTGCGAAGAATCTGGAGCGGGAGGTTGCGAAGAACAAGATCACGGCCACGGATAAAGATTCCGCGCTGGGACGCATTCAGGCGGTCACGGATCGAAGCAAGCTATCGGAGTGCGATTTCGTGGTCGAGGCTGCGACCGAAAAATTCGAGATCAAGACGGAGATCTTTCGCGATCTCGACCGGCTGACGAGGCCGGAAATCATTCTGGCGTCGAATACTTCGTCGATTTCGATCACCAAGCTGGCGGCTTTGACCAAGAGGCCGGAGAAAGTCATTGGGATGCACTTCTTTAATCCGGTGCCAGTAATGAAGCTGGTGGAGGTGATCCGGGGGCTGGCGACTTCACAGGAGACGTGCGAGACGGTGCGCGATTTATCAGTAAAGCTGGAGAAGACTCCGGTGGAGGTGCACGACGCGCCGGGATTTGTTTCGAACCGGGTGCTGATGCCGCTGCTGAATGAAGCGATGTATGCAGTGATGGAGGGGGTGGCTACTGCAGAGGCCGTGGATGAAGTGTTCAAGTTGGGGATGGCGCATCCGATGGGGCCGCTGACGTTGGCGGATTTCATCGGGCTCGATGTGTGCCTGGACATTATGCGCGTGCTGCATAGTGGGCTGGGCGATCCGAAGTATCGGCCTTGCCCCTTGCTCATCAAGATGGTGGATGCGGGGTGGTTGGGGCGGAAGAGCGGGCGAGGGTTTTACACGTATTGAGGATTGTTGATTCTTGATTCTTGAATGAAAAGCTCAAAGGCGATGCGTTCTTTTATCTGCTTGCCGCAGTCTGCGGGATGGGCACCGGGTGGGCTGACGTTGTCATTGATGATCTGCTGTTCACCGCTCTTCTGGTGCTGTCATCTTGCATTTTGCTTGGGATGTTGCGGCCGCGATGGCCTTGGCGATGGGTCATGCTGGTCGGGGTCTTCATTCCTTTGACAGAGCTTATTGCGTATCTGATCCGAACGGTGAAGCCTTCGCGGGCGCAAATTTATGGATCGTTTCTCGCGTTTCTGCCGGGGATTGCGGGGGCTTACGGGGGATCGGTGATGCGCAGGGTCGTGGACAATCTGCGGCAGGGGAAGTAGGGAGGCGCTCGCGGCTCGGTTTCTTTCGCCCCTTCGAGGCTGGCTGCCATTTACGATTTTGGACCCCGGCTTGCGCCGTGGGCTGCTCTTGCGCCGCTTCGCGGTGAATATCGAGCGTGTGGATTTGGCAGGGATTCGACTCCGCCGCAATGATCGCAGCGCTAGCAATGACAAGTTGAGTTGAATTAGCACTTTTCAATATTTCATTACCTTCGTTAGTGAGAGAGTCTTCTCGCCTCTAAAGTCCAGTTGGGCCCGGCCGATTTGTGTACCTCATGGAGGGCTGTGCCCAATGAAGACTGCGAGACTGCTGCTGTTGGCATTTTCTTGTTTGCTGGTGGGATGTAGTTCGACACCGAAGGTGACGACTCCGCCGCAGAATGCGGTGCGCAACTACAACGGGTGGCACATTGATCCGCATCGCGTGGGCGTACTTGGTTTCTCGGCGGGAGCGCATCTGGCAGCGGCTTTGAGCACGCACTTCGATCAGCGGCTCTACGATGGGGTGGATGCAGCCGATCAATTGAGTTGCAGGCCGGATTTTGCCGTCATCGTTTATCCGGGTTATCTGGCGCTTTCGGAACAGAACTTCGCGCCGAATGCGGAGATCCGTGTGACGGAGAAGACGCCACCATCTTTCATTGTGCAGACGGAGGATGATCCGGTGCCGTGGAGAATTCGACTGTCTACTATCTGGCTCTGAAGAACGCCGGCGTGTCGGTTGAGATGCACCTCTACGCTCAGGGAGGGCATGGATACGGGTTGCGGCGAACGGAGATGCCCGTGACCACCTGGCCGCAGAGCGTCGCAACCTGGCTGCACACGATCGACATGTTGCCGCCCATCAAGCGCTAGCAGGCGGCAGACGCACGCCCCGCGCCAAAGACGTGCGCTTGGCGCGCCCCGGACGAAGCCGTCCGGGGCTACATCGTCCTAGGGCTGACTGAGGTCCGCTCTTAGGTATCGGCTAACCAAAAAGTAACTACCGAATTCACAGGAATCGCTAGTATGCTGGCGAGCATGGGTGTAAGTGTCTCCATGCTGGCTTCGGGGAGCCGCGGGAACTGCGCGCTGGTCTCGAGTTCAAGCACGAAGATTCTGGTCGACGCCGGCATCTCCTGCCGCGAGACCTTCAAGCGGATGAAGTCGTTGGGCGAAGATCCTCACTCGCTCTCGGCCATGCTCATCACGCACGAGCACTGCGATCACATTTACGGGCTGGCAACGCTGGCAAAGAAGCTGCGCATCCCAGTGTTTATGACCGGTGCCACGTATCTGACGTGGCAACGCGCCATGCGGAACGAGAGCGGCGAGAAGCCGAAGCTCGAGAAATTCGAGCGCTTCGAATCAGGGCACAGCTTCCAGGTGGGCGACATTGCGGTAAAGCCGTTCACCATTCCGCACGACGCGGCGGATCCGGTTGGCTTCACTTTCCGCGCGGAAGGGATCAAGGTCGGATTAGCTACTGACCTCGGATACATTCCGCTGAGCGTGCGCGATCATCTGCGTGGCTGCGATGTGCTAATCATGGAGTCGAATCATGATTTGGAGATGCTGCGGGTGGGGCCGTATCCGTGGTCGGTAAAGCAGCGGGTGATGAGCCGCGTGGGCCATCTGTCGAATGTCGCCCTCGCGGATTTCTTCACCAGCGACTATGATAATAGTGCAACGTTTGTAGTGCTGGCGCATCTGTCAGAGCAGAACAATCATCCGGAAATAGCCCGGAGAGAGGCAGAAAAGGCGCTGGCGTCGCGGGGCGGCTTGTTCTGCAACCGCCTGTTGTTGGCGTCCCAGAGCGAAGCGTTACGACCGATTCGTCTGTAGTCGGGCTCTTTGTGGCTGATTTACACTCCCTCATGAGTCAGCAGTGCATTGATCCAATCGTGGGCAAGATTCTGGCGGGCTGGCGCTACGATATTTCCGGCCTGGCACCGGAGATGCGCAGCGACTATGAGAATCACTTTGCATCCTGCGAACACTGCCGCAGCCGGCAGCAGATTCATCGCATCATTGACGTTGGGCTCATCGTGCTGGCTTCGGTTTCTGCTGGGGTGTTCCTGCTGGCGTTCGGAGTAATCCGATATCTTGGGCCGCGACACGCCTTGCTGCTGGAAGTTGCAGCGCTGGCCGGGTTCGCGCTTTCTGCACTGATTTGGCTGGGGGTGGCGGTGGCAACGCCAGCGCCAGTGACCATGCTCGACGCCGCCAAACAAGGGGCGCGGCGGGTGCATGACAGGTTGCCGGAGGAAATCCGCCAGCGCCTTCCGGAAGAACTTCGTATCAAAATCACCGGGACTTAGAGCAATGCTCCGAACTTCGAAAGTGCTCGCCGGAATGCTGGTCGCGGTCTTTGCGATCGCGATACTGCCCGTCGCCGGTTGGGCGAATTCTTCTAGTCAGGTGCAGCAAGCTGCCGGGTGTCACAGCCATTTGCCGTCGACGCCGGCGCCAGTGGGACCTAGCCATCAGTGCTGCGCGGCCGGGCATCAATGGGCATTTCCTGGGTCGCCTGTCATTCTGCATCCTGTGATTGCACAAGTGGGAGTCCGCGACGAAGCGCACGACTTCCAGCTTTGCCGGTTCACCCGCCCCACGCATGCACTTATCTCCGATAGTCCTCCAGCTACAACCTCGCTGAGAATCTAGACGCGCGAACACTTTTACTGACAGGTGTGCCCTTTGCGGCGTACACCTCGGTTTCTACATTCGCAGCAACGAGGTTCCTGTGAAAAGCATTGTGTTTGCATTGAGTCTGGCGCTTTCGACTGCTGGAGCCGCGCAAGAAAGCGGCACCGCGCCGCATGACCATGACATGGGCCAAACTTCGCCCCAGCACAACATGGCTGGGATGAATATGGATGAGCACGCGTCCATCGAATTGCCTTCGCCGCATGAAGGTTCCGGCACATCGTGGCAACCGGCCTCGGTCACCGGGCATGAATGGATGTGGATGCGCGGCGGCTGGGAACTGATGGCGCATGGCGCTATTTTCATCGACTACAACCAGCAAGGCGGGCCCCGCGGCGCAGGCAAGGCGGAGTCGGTGAACTACGGCATGCTGATGGAGCAACACGGCCTAGGTCGGGGAACAATCCTCTTCCGCGAAATGTTTTCTGCGGAATCGCTGACCTCGCCGCATCCGGGATTCCCTGAACTCTTTCAGACCGGGGAGACCTATCACGGCCAGCCGCTCGTGGATCATCAGCATCCGCACAACGTGTTTGCGGAGCTGGCTGCGCTTTACACGGTGCCGCTCACGAAGAAAATCTCATGGCAATTGTACGGTGGGCCGTCGGCAGAACCGGCACTGGGGCCCGTGACTTACATTCACCGGGCTTCGGCGGCGGAGTTGCCAATGGCACCGCTCAGCCATCATTTGCAGGATTCGACGCACACCAGCTTCGGCGTGGTGACCACGGGATTCGTAATCGACCGGGTGAAGCTGGAGGGTTCAGCGTTCAACGGGCGAGAGCCGAACGAGCAACGCTGGAGCATTCAGCTGGCGCCCCTTGACTCATGGTCAGGTCGAGCCAGCATCGCTCCGGGGCGCAACTGGACCGCGCAGTACAGTATTGGACGGTTGGAGCGCCCTGAGGCGCTGGAGCCGGGCAGCCAGTGGCGGCAGACCGCGTCGGTGGAATACAACCGGCCCTGGCATGCCGGCGGTTGGGCGACTTCGACAATCTGGGGACGCGTGCACAAGATCGCGATCGGCGACAATCTAAACAGCTATTTGCTTGAGTCGACGCTGAACTTCCGGCAACGCAACTACGCGTTTACGCGGCTGGAACTGGTCGACAAGGACGAGTTGTTCCCTCGGGCTACAGTTCTTTCGACTTACCGGATTGGGGCTTACACGTTTGGAGGAGTTCGAGACCTTATCGCGAATAAGACGTCGCAGATCGGGCTGGGCGCGGATGTGACCTTCTATTCGAAGCCGGCCACCCTGGATGCTGCGTATGGGAAACAGCCGGTATCATTCCAGATTTTTCTGCGCCTTCGTCCGGGAAGCGCCGCAGAACATCATTTGCATTGACACTCGTTTTTACATCCAGCTTACAATGAGGGAAGAGTTACGAACGATTCCGCGTTAAAATTATTAGTACGGAATCCTACATTTCGCGCGAGATAATTTGCTAATGGCGCGATCTATCAAAACACTCCGCACAGTACAGTGGGCGATGTTATTCAGCATCCTGCTCTACATCGGCGTGGGAGAGATTTTGGGACCTCGAATCCGCCACGTGGAACCAGCGCTTAGCGGAGTTCTCAGTACCCTGGCTGTAGGGATTGTGGGAACCATCTTCGTAGTGCGCCGCACCCTGGTGTTTCGGGCCGCATCGACCCTGGCGACGCAACCCGAGGACAATATCAGCCTGAACCAGTGGAAGACAGGCTATATCGCCACCTACGCACTCTGTGAAGCGCTGGCTTTGTTTGGCCTTCTGCTGCGCTTCCGGGGTTCGGGGCTGCAGCAGAGTTTGCTGTTCTATGTCGGTGGGTTCGTACTGCTGTTCTTCTTTCGGCCGCGGCGGCCCGCAGAGCAAGCGTCGTAGGCGGTCGGCAGATTTCAGAATTGTCTGGAAACAAGATTCGAAGAATTTTGTGGAGACAGCCGCCTCGGCTGTCCGGCCGCGTCAGCGGCCGTTGTTCCCACCTCGCACCGCAAATTCAATTCTGAGATCAAGGATAGATCAAGCCGGGAAAGACGGCTTTCCTGGCAGCGCAGTCAAGAATCGCCCCTTCGGGCGACGGACAGCCGAAGGCGGCTGTCCCCACAAAGTCTGAGCGATCAGCCGATGTGGCAGCTGGCCAGGCCACGCTTCTCCAGATATTGCTGGTGATACTCCTCCGCCGGATAGAACGTCACGGCAGGAACGATCTGGGTAGCGATTGGCTTGGAGTAGCAATGAGCCTTCTCGAGCGACTCCTTCGAAGCCAGTGCTTGGGCCTGCTGCTCGGGGGAATGGAAGAAGATCGCGGTGCGGTATTGCGTTCCCCAATCCGGCCCCTGGCGGTTGACCTGGGTGGGATCGTGGTTCTCCCAGAAAACCTTGAGCAGGTCCTTGTAGGGAATCTTGGCGGGATCGAACTCAACTTCTACTGCCTCGGCGTGGCCGGTGCCGTCGGTGCAGACTTCTTTATAGGTCGGATTTTCGGTATGGCCACCGATGTATCCCACGCGGGTTGAGGTTACGCCGGGCAACTGGCGGAAGGTGGCTTCTACTCCCCAGAAACATCCTGCTGCGAATGTAGCTTTTTCCATTGTCATGACTCCCAAATCTAAATCATTAACCACAAAGGACACGAAGGAACACTAAGGAAAACCAACCGATGAGGCTATTCTGCCTGATTGGATGGGGAAAGGAGAAGAAAGTCACAGGTTTGTAAAAGGCTGGTGAAGACTTCTGCCGGGCAATTGACGGCATCGGGGAATCCGGGTAAAGTCCGGTCAGGGTCGCTCCGTAGGATCCCTCCAGTGCCAATCAGCCGATTCCATCCCGGCCGCCGGACTGTGCAGCACACTGCACTGTTGCTGGTGCTTTTTTGCGCTCAGGCGGCGCTGGCGGTTTCGGCATTCACGCCCCAGCTTCGATTGGGATATCGTACCGGGGACCAGTGGGAGCCTGCGATTGCCGCCGATGGACATGGGCATGTTTACGTGCTTTATCCGCAGTATGGGACCGTGCCGGGATGCGCGACTTGCACCGCACCTTCGATGAACCTGCTCATCAGCGACGACAATGGGGCATCGTGGCATACGTCCAGGCCACTGCTTCCTTTCCCGACCGGACAGTTCGATCCGCAGGTCATCGTAGATCCTGTGGACCGGCAGACCGTGTATGCCTCATGGCTGCAGAACAATAAGCGAGATATCGTGGTAGCGCGCTCGCTTGACTTCGGACGCAACTGGTCGTTCTCATGGGCCGAGCGCGGGCGGGAAGAGACGGACAAACCGGTGCTGACGGTCCGCGGCGCGGATGTGTACGTGGGGTTTAACCGCGAAGAGAGGTTTCTGGTGGCGGCTTCGCACGATGCGGGGCAGACGTTTCGGATAGCCTTGGTCAATCCGAATGCTGAGCCGGGTTCATCGTTGGCCGGCGGAGCCACCATTGATTCCTGGGGAAATGTCTTTTTCGGGTGGACGGCTTACGCAAGGCAGCAGATGCGAACTCGGGCCGTGAGTGTTTACATCAGCCGCTCGGCTGATGGCGGCAGGGCCTGGAACACTTTGCTTCTGGACCAGTCCAGCGCGCCTCCAGAGTGTGAGGCAGAGGGCTGCGGGAACGGTTTCCTGGGGGCACAGATCGCGCTGGCATCAGACACAGCGGGCGCGCTTTACGCTTTGTGGAATGCAGGCGCGGTGAATGGCGGGTCGGAGCGGATCTACTTCTCATCTTCCACGTCAGGTGGGGCGACGTGGTCGGCGCGCAGCAGCGTTTCGGCTGCGGCCCGGGAGGTGGAGCATGGGTTTCCCACGGTCGTTGCTGGCGCCCCAGGGGATGTTCGCGTCGCGTGGATGGATGCGCGGTTGAGCGAGACAGGGCATCCTGAGCACCCGCTATGGAATACTTTCTATCGCTCATCGACGAACGGCGGCGCGACCTGGTCCGATGAGGCGAGACTCTCTGGGCCGGTGCGAAATTACGATTACATCCTTTCCACCGGATTCCGCTTTCCCTTCGGTGATTATTTCGGTCTGGCCATCGACAGCGAGGGTAATACCCACGCCGTCTGGGGTGAAGGACGGGACTATAAATCTCCCGGTTCGATCTGGTACACTCGCGGCCGATAATCAGTTCAATCCAAAACCTATAGTCTGACGGAGGTTCGATGCACTTCCTGGGAGTGAACCTTTTTGCCGTCTTGGTCTCTGCTGTTGCCACCATGGTCGTGGGCTTCCTGTGGTACTCACCGCAGCTATTCGCCAATCCCTGGATGAAATTGATGGGTTACGATCCGAACGACAAAGCGAAGATCGCAGAGATGCAGAAGAGCGCTGGACCTTCGTATTTCATGTCGCTGATCGCGAGCATCCTGGCGGCGTTTGTGCTGGGGAAATTGATCGCGGTCGCCGGGTTCTGGACGGCGATTGATGGACTGAAAATTGGGCTGGTGGTGTGGCTGGGTTTTGTGACCACCGTGCAGTTCACGAATGCCCTGTTCAGCCGGCAACCGTTTCGGTTGTACATGATCAACACGGGATATCAGTTCGTATGTTACGCGGTGATGGGGGCGATTTTGGGGGCTTGGCGCTGAGACCCGCAACGATGCAGGCAGAGACGTAGCAAGCTACGTCTCTACGAGAAGATTATTCCAACTGCATGCTGCCGATTAGGTCGGCGATGCGGGTGAGGTGACGCTCCTTGCACCACTGCTCCACGCCATCTACGATCTTCTCGGTGGCGCACGGGTCCCAGTAGCTGGCGGTGCCGATTTGCACCGCGGTTGCGCCGGCGAGCATGAATTCAATGACATCTTCCGGGGTAGAGATTCCTCCCATGCCAATGACAGGGATCTTTACGGCGTGGGCAGCGTCATAGACCATCCGGACGGCGATGGGCTTGATAGCCGGTCCTGACAGGCCAGCGGTCACATTCGCGATGCGGGGCTTGCGCGTTTCCGGATCGATAGCCATCGCCACGAATGTGTTCACCAGGGACAAGGCATCCGCGCCGGCTTCCTGCGCGACATAGGCCATCTGCGCAATGCTGGTCACATTCGGAGAAAGCTTGACGATCAGCGGGCGTCGCGCGACGCGCTTGACCGTGGTCACAACTTCATCGAGCGAACGAGGATCACTGCCGAACTGAATGCCGCCGTGCGCGGTGTTAGGACAGGAGACGTTCAACTCGTACGCGGCAATTCCTTCACCTTCATTCAGAATCTCGACCGTACGTTCATAGTCCTCGCGCGCGTAGCCAAAAACGTTGGTCATGACGACGATGTTTTTGAACTGGCGCAGGTGCGGCAGCTTCTCTTCCAGGAATGCCTGTGCGCCGATGTTCTGCAGGCCGATGGCGTTCAGCATTCCGGCCGCCGTCTCCCACAGGCGCGGCGGAGGATTGCCGATCATCGGTTCCACCGACAGGCCTTTCACCACGAATCCCCCAAGCTTGCTGAGTTCGACGACGTCTTCGAATTCGACTCCGTAGCCAAAGGTTCCGCTGGCGGCGATGACGGGATTCTTCAGGTGAATCCCGGCGACATTCACGCTGAGATCGAGAGCCGGGCTCATGGTTGCTTTCCTTCCGTCGCTCCCCGGTGCGGCGGCGCCAGCGCTTCGGTGAGGACACGTCCGACGGAATGCGTGGGCGCGTTGATGCCCAGCAATGACGCCAGTGTCGGTGCGAGATCGATGGTTTCGACGTTGGTGCGATAGGTACCCACCTGGAAGGGCAGCCCGTACAACGCGAGTGGGACGTGCGTGTCGTAGTTGTACGGCGATGTGTGATCCGTGCCCGCGCCCGGGCCGACGGTGTAAATGTCGGGAACACCCATGACGAACCAGCTTCCATGCGGAGAATAGCTGTTCAGATACTTGCGACCGAGCGGAGTATTGGGAGCTTCGCCCGCTGCCAGTTGGGACTTGGTGTAGTAGTCACGCAACCCGGCCTGTTTCATGGCTTCTCCGACGGCGGACTCCGCGTCGCGTTCATGGATGTGGGAGGCGATGAAGGCGTCCTGGTCAAGCCATGCGAGTGGGTAGTCCAGCTTCACATATGGCGCGGGATGTCCGGCGAAGAACTTGGCTGTGATGGCCGCGTTGATCTGCTCTTCGGCCTTGGATGCGCCAACATTCGCAGCAGGGATGCGCAGTTTCTTCACCGCATCGGGCAAGGACGAGACTCCGTGGTCGGCGGAGAGAGCAATCCAGACATCGGCCAGGCCTACCTGATGTCCGAGGAAATTGAAGAAGTCAGCCAGTTCGTGATCGAGGTCGAGTGCCATTTGCGCCATCTCGGGCGAATCTGGACCGACGCGGTGGCCGAGAATGTCGTTAGGAGAGAGACTGATGGCGAGCAGGTCGGTCGCGGGACCGCGGCCGACATTTTCGTACACGACTAATTCCTTGGCAAACTCGAGCTCGTATTCGTTGCCGAACGTGGTGCTACCGACGACTTCGTAGAAACTGGCGTCGGAACCATCTTTCGCTTTGCGGTGGGCCGTCGAGGCGAGAAGTTCGCCTCGCGAATTCTTCCATTCACGGTCCCAATATTTGGCCGGGCGGCTGGAGTTGAAATCCTGCACCCACCTTGGAAGATCGTTGCGATAGTAGGTGGAAGTGACCCAGACGCCGCTTTTGGCATCGATCCAATAGGCGGCATCTCCGGCAAATCCCGCCGGAAGGATAGCACTGCGGTCTTTGAGTGAAACACCAAACACTCGGGCTTTCCCTTGGGTGGCCAGCTTGAGTTCATCGCCGAGCGTGTCGGCCATCAGATTGTGCGGGGAGGCACCGGCTTTGGCCTCGGGTAGGCCCACGAATTTGGTGTCGTCATCTTCGACGGACGTAACCATCTTCTTCTTTTTGGGATCCCACCATTCATTCGCGGCAATACCATGCCCGTTGCTGTAAGCGCCAGTGAACAGGGTCGAGTGGCCGGGAGCGGTCCGCGTGTTGGCGTAATTGTAATTGCAGTTGGGGAAGTAAGCGCCATGATCGAGCAGAAGACGAAATCCGGCGTCCCCGAACTGGTCGTGGTAGCGCTCAAGATAGTCGCCGCGGAACTGATCGATCACGATCACGACGATGAGCTTGGGGTGACCGTTGTAGGCGGAAGCCCGACTGCGAAGGGGCGTGCAGAGGGTGGCTGTCAGCGCAACGACAAAGCACAGGGCAGTCCATCTGGGGGCGGATTTCATCGCGAGGGTAGTTTACACAGTCGGCTAGTGCCACCCAAATCGAATGCGGGCACGACTCGACACTGCGTCGCCCTGAAAGTGTCGCGCATGGGTTCACTTGCCGCCTAAGGGTATTTTGCGCTGCAGTTCGTCGATGAAGTTTTCGAGAAAGATCACATGGCCCGCGTCCTGTTGCGTTGGGCCTCCGGCGTAGGTGGCAGCAGCGATGCGCTTGCCATCGGGGAAAACGTCATACTGGGCTCCAACCGCGCCGCTCAGGGCCAGAGCTAAACTCTGTCCCGACCACACACGCGGCTTGTCCGCCACGAATGAGTCTCCCTTGACCGTGTAACTAACAACCATGATCCGATCGTCCGGGATATTAAAGAAAAAAAGTTCTTTGTCATTTCGAGAAAAGACTGGCGACGTCCCGCCATTGCTTGAGATTTGCCAGTGACCGCCCGTGTCCGGAAACGCGCGCACGTAAACCTGGGAGCTTCCCGACTCGTTGGAACTGTATGCCAACCAGCGCCCGTCGGAGGAGAAACTGGCGCCGCGGTTGCCGAAGTTCGTGCGCTGGAACAACTCCGGTTTCCCCGCCTTCAATTTGTCTCCTTCGGGCTCCACGGATATGGTCCAGAGATCGAACCCCTGTGAACCGGCTTGATAAAAGGCCAATCGGTTGTCGGGCGAAAAGGCGCTTGGGTATTGAAATTCCTTGCTGTCGGTCAGATGCTCGGGATTGCTGCCGCCATCCGCGCGCGCATAGGACATTCCGCCCGATGCCTGATAAACAATATACTTCCCGTCGGGCGTCCAGACCGGGTGATTGCCGTTCCGTTCACCCGTCAACGGCGACAACGTATCGCGCCGAAGGTCGTAGATCCAAACCCCAGATTTCCAGTCATCGTTCGCCACCGCAAGGCGCCCGCCGTCGGGAGAGAAATGAGGATTCACGAAGAGGCCAGGCTTATCGAGCAGCGGTTGCAACCGACCATCCGGACCGAACCATTGGATCACCACCCGTGAGGCATCGATTTCGCGGCTCCGATAAACCAGCGTTCCGGCGCGCGAAAAGCTCAACTTGGCGGAGCCAAACATCGTAGAAGAAGAAACCTGCTGCAATACAGGCATGGGCGAGCCAGAGGTCTCCAGTTTCTCCAGGTCGAACGGGACAGCAAACAGAGTTCCCCGGTTCACATACGTGAGGTAGCCTTTGCCACCGGACGCAGCCAGATACCGCCCGAAGGTTCCGCCGAGCTGCACCGTTTTCCTGCGGTGATCCATCAACGTCATGACGTCAATTTTGGCGTCATCAAAACCGACAGTGGAATTTTCGACGGTGAAGAGTATCGCTTTGCCGCCTGGCAGGATCTGCGGCCAGCGATGCGTCCGTTCTTCTCCTGCAATCTCGGAAACCGGGGTGGGAGTGCCGCCCGCGGAAGGAACACGTGAGAGTCCGCCACTGACACGTAAACTCGCGATGATGTTGCCGTCCTCACCCCAATCAGCGCCGGTGTAAGAGGATGCGGCATCGCACAACACGATCTCGGCACCACCTTCCACGGAGACTTTTCTCAGCTTTCCTCCCGCGACAAAACCAATCCACTGAGCGTCAGGGGAGAAGAACGGGCTGGTCGCGCCGGTCGTGATCGGCAGGTCGGTTGCGCTCAGTTGGTCGAGTTTGCGCGTGAAGAGGTGGTTCTTGGAAATGTAGGCGATACGCGTGCCGTCGGACGAAAGAATGATGTCGGACCCGCCGAGTGCATTTAGATAGACGTCGCGACCCAGATCAACCTCCAGGCGCACAAGCGGTTTCAGTTCTGCCGGGCGCGTGGCGCGATAGGCAACCCATGACGCTATTATGGCGACGAGGGCGAGCACTCCTATCCCGATCCAGAGCAGTGGCTGGCGGCGTTCGGTTATGGGCGGTGTCTTGGGTAGATCAGCAGCGCCTTGCGCAACCCATTCCAACTCGGTCTTGAGATCGCGAATGCTCTGCCAGCGGTTCTCGGGATCTTTCTCCAGACACCGCTTCAGGATGCGATCTACGGCAGGCGGGGCGACTTCGCCAATCGACGGCGCGGGCCGCTCCATGATGGCTGCGATCACTGTGGCGGGTGAGGAACCGTCAAAGGCGCGCTTGCCGGTAAGCATTTCGTAGAGCACCAGTCCGAACGAGAAGATGTCGCTGCGGGCGTCGATTTCCTGCCCCGTGGCTTGCGCCTGCAACTGTTCGGGCGACATGTAGTACAGCGTGCCCACGATTTCATTCTTGTCGGTGAGCGCCATGGTGAGTGTGGCGTCGCTTGGCGGGTTGTTGCAGTGTCCAATTTTGGCGAGCCCGAAGTCGAGCAGCTTTAATCCGGTTTTGGTGACGAGGATATTCGCGGGCTTCAGATCACGGTGAGTGATGCCCTTCTTGTGCGCAGCGTCGAGTGCATCGCAGATCTGTGCGGCGTACTTCAGCGCCTGATTGAGGGGCAAAGGTCCCTTCAGAGGCGTGCCCTCGATGTACTCCATCACCAGAAAGTTCGGCCCAACATCATGCAGGGTGCAAACGTTGGAATGGTTCAGGGCGGCGACAGCGTGGGCCTCGCGCTCGAAGCGTTCGGAGAACTGCTCGTTGGAAACCTTAATGGCGACGGTACGATTCAGCCGCGTATCGCGAGCTTTGTAGACCTCGCCCATGCCGCCTGCGCCGATGGGCGCGACGATCTCATACGGTCCCAGCCGAGTTCCAGGAGGCAAGGGCATAAGATCGGACGATTGTACCGTGCGACGTAGGGATAGGAAATGGATTACAAGCTGTGCGTCTGCGCCGCGTAGGGTTTCGGCAAAACCTGGAACAACCGGTGCCACCTCTGTCGTGGCGGAGGCGTGCGACGCTCCGTTTTCTCAGTCGTGGCCAAGATCGAGAGAGGTTTGTTGCGGTCGGCGCGGCGGCTGCTGACGAGCCTGAGGAAGACTGCGATGCCAACCCCCAGGGCGAAAGCGAGAGCAACGAAGTACCAGAGAGTGGGAAATCCGATAACAAAAATCAGGGCGCTGCCAGCGGCGAAAAGCAGACCAACAAATCCGCCGCCGAAGGAAAGCTTGTGCATGGTGATGCCGGGATGGCGTTTCTCTGCCATGGAAATACCTCTACTTGAGATCATTCCACTGATTGCCCGATCAAGCAAGAGTTTGTTGGGCCAGGTCGGGAAGAGCATCTACCACGAGGACACGAAGGGGCACGAAGGAAAAACACTGGCATTCCTTCGTGTGCCTTTGTGTCCTTCGCGGTTTATGAAGTTGCATGCGTGCATTCCGCGCTGCTTTTCCGATACAGTATTAAATTCCCATGCTTGATCTGAACTTTGTTCGTGAAAACCTGCCATTGGTCGAGGAGAAACTGCGGCAGCGCGGCATGGATCCCGCTGCGGTGCTCAAGGACTTCCGCGAGGTGGACACGAGCCGCCGACACGCCATTACTGAGGCAGAGACCGGCAAGGCACAACGCAACAAGGCGTCCGAAGAAATTGCCAAGCTGAAGAAAAGCGGGCAGGACGCCAACGTCGCGATGGCGCAGACGAAGGAACTGCGGGAGCGAATCTCTGAGCTGGAAAAGACCGCTTCCGATCTGGATGCGCAGCTGCGCGAGATTCTGGCCGGCATTCCCAATTTGCCTCACGCGAGCGTTCCCGTTGGTCACAGCGCCGATGACAACGTAGAAGTCCGGCGCTGGGGCGCGGCACCGAAGTTCGATTTCACTCCCAAGCAGCATTGGGATCTAGGTTCTGATCTAGGCATTCTTGACCTGGAACGCGCTGTGAAGCTGACGGGCGCGCGCTTTGCCGTGTACTGGGACCTGGGCGCGAAGCTGGAGCGGGCGCTGGCGAACTTCATGCTCGACCTGCACACGCGCGAGCACGGATATACCGAGGTTCTTCCGCCTTATCTGGTGAATTCCGACTCAATGTATGGCACGGGGCAGCTTCCGAAATTCGCCGCTGACTCGTTTCGCGTGCCGCATGGAGAAAAAGATTTGTGGCTGATTCCGACCGCCGAAGTTCCGGTCACGAATTTGTTCCGCGACGAAGTGCTCGATCCCTCGCGCCTGCCCATTTCAGTTACCGCGTATACACCGTGCTTCCGCAGCGAGGCGGGTTCGTATGGGAAGGACGTTCGCGGAATTATCCGGCAGCACCAGTTTCAGAAAGTGGAACTGGTGAAGTTTGCGCACCCGGAACACTCTTACGAAGAACACGAGAAGCTGACCTTGAACGCGGAAGAAGTTTTACAGCGACTTGGCTTGCATTACCGCACTGTGGCGCTGTGCACGGGCGATATGGGAGCATCGTCGGCGAAGACGTACGATATCGAAGTCTGGCTGCCGGGACAGCAACTGTACCGCGAGATTTCGTCGTGCTCGAATTTCGAGGCCTATCAGGCGAGGCGGGCAAACATCCGATATCGGCCCGAGGGGAAGAACAAGACTGAATTTGTGCATACACTAAACGGTAGCGGACTGGCCGTGGGGCGGACCTGGGTCGCAATTGTAGAGAACTATCAGCAGGCCGACGGGAGTGTGATCATCCCGGAGGTGTTGCGGCCATATATCGGCGCGGAGAAGATTACGCCGAAGAAGTTTTGAGCTGCAGGCAACGAGTTAACCGGCGGGCAGCCCCTGGTGTCGATTGGAGCTTGCAGCTAGAAACTGGAACTGTCTCATGAATCGCAGTCTGACAAAGCGTCGTGCCCTCGGAGGCTAAGACCGGTTTCTTTTTTGGGCATTCGACGGCGCGGCTGAAGCCGCGCTCTTTCAAGACCGTTGATGAGACAAGTTCTAGTAGCTTCAGGAGGGAGCTAGTAGACTTGCAGAGAGCAGAACTCACGACCGCGGTGCCCGGCGCTTCCCTGTCCATGAACGCCATCTGGCGAACAATTCGCTCGTACATTCTATGGCAGCACGAGCGGGGCACACTCCATTACGACATCATGGTCACGCTGATCCTGATCTTTATCTTTTTCTCGCCGCGCGTGATCAACTTCAATGACAAACCTGTCGCGCGCAATCCGCATCCGACTGAAGTAGTGGTCACTTCGGATACGGAGGGACGGCTGATTTATCAAGTCACTGCCAGTGCCGTCACGCCGGGCGACGACCGATCCGTGCGAGAGCAGTTGCTTTATATTATCGAACCGATTTCAGGCGCGGTTTCGATCATCAGTTACGAGCCTGTTCCGGACCATAAGGGCAAAGTACAGAGCTACCGGGTTGTGGCCAGACGGGAGTAACAGAGCCCGCGGCCTGGGCTCGATTGGACCTCGAATGAAACTTCGCTCCCTTATCCTTCCAACGGTAATCGCAAGCAGCGCCCTCTCTACGTCGTGGATCTGCGCCGCGGACCCCATGGCCTCAACAGCGTCCAGCTTCAACTGCAGTCTTCTTCACGCTGGCACAAAGGCCGCTCCCCAGAATGATGATCATGCCGCGGTAGAGGCGATTCTCAAAAAGATGGACGCTGTTTCCGCCAGTTTCCGCACGGCGCAAGCCGAGTTCGAGTGGGACAACTACCAGAAGGTGATCGACGAACTTGTAGACGTCCAGACCGGCAACATTTATTACCGGCGCGCGGGCAAAGAGATCGAGATGATGGCGGACGTAAAGAAAGCCGGAAGCAGCGCCTCCACACTGAAACCGGAGCCAAAGTACGTGCTCTTCAGCGAAGGGAAGATTCGCATGTACCAGCCTAAGCCGGATCAGGTGACGATTTATGATTTGGGGAAAGACCGCGCCGATCTCGAGAGCTACGTCGTGCTGGGCTTCGGAGGCAGCGGGCAAGATTTACAGAAGGCGTTCGACGTGAGGTATCAGGGGACCGAGAACGTCAATGGCGTCGCTGCGGCGAAGCTGGAGCTGACACCCAAGTCGGAAAGAGTCAGAAAGAACTACAACCGGATGATTTTGTGGATCGATCCTGATAAAGGCATCTCGGTGCAGCAGGAGTTTTTTACACCGCAGGGAGATTACCGCCTGTGCAAATATTCGTCTATCAAGCTGAACGAAAAGATCGACAACGATGTTTTCAAGCTGAAGACGACGGGTAAGACGCAAACCCTCTCGCCGCGTGGTTAAGAGGTTGAAAACAAAGGGAAAGAAAATAGTTCCTGGATTTACGCAGCGAAAGATATACTGACCGAACCTCTGTAGGATTTATTCATGGCCAAGGTTTTTACGATTACTGTCCCTCCTAAGCTGGGAAATAAACGCCGCGAACGCACTTCTGATCCTCGGTACGTCGATGGACAACGTCTGCTGGTGGAAGCCATGAAATATCTGGCGCAGGCGGACCCGGTGCGGAACCGGTCGGCAATTGAATTGATCTCCGAGCACGTGCGGACACGGTTCCGGATGAGCGATTCGCCGCTGGGTTAATCGGATTCATTGGTCTGCGACGTTTTTCTTCGTCCCGGCGCACTTCTTGCGCAGCGTCAGCAAAGCCTCTCATCCGTTGAGTTCGCGGAGAAATGCCGCGGAGTACGCGGACAGGAGCACCTAGCTAGCCCATATTTCAAGGCTCATCACAGCACACACGAGGCTTGCCGGTCGAGCGGCGAATCGAGGGACGCTGCGGGTTGTGACAATGAACAATAAAGAAAGGGCGGCGCCGCCGCCCTTTTTTACCAGTTTGACGACTTAGAACGAATATCGCCCGCCAATCTGCATCACGCGCTGTTGCGACAGCGTATTGATGAAGTTGCCGAAGGAACCGGCACTATCAAGGAGATTATTGTTGTTCATCATAGATCCCACATCGAAACGGGCCGAGTTGGTGATGTTGAATACCTCCCAGCTCAATTTCAGGTTCTGGCTCTCAGTGATCTTCCACGCTTTCGACAAGCCCATGTCGATATTGAACGATCCCGGGCCGCGCAGTTCGTTACGCTGCCCGGACTCGCCAGGGAGTGAGTAACGAAACGAGTTGAGCGCGGCGGCTGGATCCTGGAAAACATTCGGAGTGGTACCACCTATGATGAATTGGCCAGTCTTGGGCTTTGATCCCGTCAGAATTCCATACGACTCAAGATCCCAGTTGGTGGACCAGTTGTTAAAGGCGTATACATCAAACGGGAAGCCCGTAGACCAGCGCCACAGGCCTGAGATCTGCCAGCCACCGATAAGAGCGTCCGCGATCTTGGACAGGCCTGAACCGAACCGTTTGCCCTTGCCCACTGGAAGTTCATATACCCAGTTGGCGTTGATCATGTGTGTGGTGTCGAAATCAGAAGGGGCGCGCAGTTGGTTGGGCATCCAGGCATTGATGATCTGGCTGGAGAACCCGAGCCCTTCGAACACGCTGATGCGCTCCGCATTGGAGCCGATATCAATCGACTTTGAGTACGTGTAATTCACGTCAAAGCTGAGTCCGCCGGAGTGGTGGCGCAGGCTGAGTTGCCCGGAGTTATACGCGCTATTGCCGATACTCGACCACGCGTCCAAGGAGGCCGTTTGGGCGGGGAAGAAAGCGTACGGAGTCTGCTGACCATTGATCGTCGCGCATGCAGGGATACATGGGCCACCGGTTGGGGTCGAGTATCCCCAGTATCCGGCCAGGTCAGCGGCGGCCAAGGCAGAGCTCTCGTTACCAACAACGCTATACCCACCCGAGCCGTTTGGCGACATGCCGAAGCAGCCGAATAAATCATACATTGCCTGGGTCGCAGTGAAACTCGTCGCGGTCCCTTCACCATACACGCAGGGGGGGGAACCGGAGGCATTCTCGGTGGGTCCAAAAAGAACTCCCCCGTTGGCGCTCGAAGCCATCTTAAAAACGTTCTCCCAGTAAGGGATTGGGGCAACCTTTTGAATGGGAACCCCCGCCCGGTACTGTTTCGCCAAAGCCTGGGCCGCTTGATAGTAGGTCGTGCCGGACACTGGGTCTCTCAAGTTTGCCGGTTGCGCCAAGTCAATTTCCTGCAGCAGCCGGTGAGCGAAACGGCCAACATAAGATGCCTCAAGCACAAAGCCCTTCCCCAAGTCACGCGTGATCGAAAGGTCGAACACGTGTGAGTAGGGTGTCTTGAGCTTATCGTCCAGACCGAAAGTGATGTTGCCGGGATTCGGAGCCGGAACGATCGGGAACGACCCGCTGGGGGCGTTGGCATAGTAAGGGACACTCGGCGGTGAGGAACAAGCTCCTCCGGGTGTCCCGTAATATGTGGACGGAATCGTGGTCAGACTGGTAAAACGGGAGGCGCAGTCCACTGTGATCGTGCCCGCCCCATTCCCATTCGAACTGCTCAGACCAAATCCGTTTTGGCGGTCAAACGAGCTCGAAATACCCTGACCGAAATGGTCATAGTACATCCCCCATCCGAGGCGAATGCTCGATTTGCCCGGTGCCCCCCAGATCTTGCGTCCAAGCCCTGAGTCTGCGCTTGGCGAATAGACGATGGCCAATCGCGGGGCCAGGTTCTTGTAGTCCCATCCCCAATAAGGCTTGGCGTGATTGGCTTGACCGCTCAGCGCAAACTGCAGCTCGTGATTGGGATCGAAGATCGGATTGCCAAACGAATCCAGCCCGGTCACAAAATAATTCTGTCCCATGTCTGCTGCTTTCCCGCGCTGCATAAACCAATCGTGGGTACTGATGTTCGGAGCCACTTGCGTGCCGGAGGTTTCATAGGGGGGCTCCAGAAGCGAGTAACGCAGGCCGAAGGTCACTGTCAGATTCGGGCGCACCCGCCAGGAGTCTTGCGCATACCACTCCGCCTCCCAGTCGCGATAATCGCGGTGAACCGAGGTGCCTTCTGGCAAGGCGTTCAGATGCTTGTCCAGGTTGTAATTCGCGCTGACCTCACTGATGAGACCGGCCAAGTCGGTCACGGCAACGTCGTAGCTTTGTATAAAACCGCCATCGACCGCTGGGTAAGGCCCGGTAGCAGGATCGAGACTCACGCCGGCACCCGCGATAGTGGTGGGAGCCATCCAATCCTGATTGGTTGTGGCATTGAAAAAAGAGGTTTGGTTGGAATTGCTGATGTTGTCAACCTTCCGCAAATTCACACCGAACTGCAAGGTGTGCTTCGACATCTGCTTCGAAACATCATCGACGAAATTCAGAACCGGCACATGACGCCCGACACTGGAACTAAATGCATTGATGTCGGACATGAAGCGGAAGTGGACAAAATGTGAGTTTTGGAGGCCCCGGTCATCGAAAGCCTGGCGGGTATAGCCAAAGCGGAAGTTATTGATCCACGAGGTCTTGAAGCTTGCCGTATAACCGGCCGTGATGCCTTTGCTGGTGACCACTTCAATGACGGAGTTGGGCTGACCGGGGAATTGCTCTGCTCCAGCACTATTGTGATCTCCATCCTGCACGCCGCGCACAAACAGCCGATGGCTGCCGTTGGCTGTGAGATTGTAATCGAGCTTGGCCACGAACATGTTGAGGTTATCGGGCCAGGGAGAGGCAAACGTATAGCCGAGCAAGTTATATCCATCACCGACCGCGGTACTGTTGGGAGCCGGATATTGCTGGAGCACCTGCATCACATAAGGGTTGGGTCCCGGGCAGGAGGGGAAGGTCGGACATAGGGCTGAGTTCGAAGGAGCCGGCTGGCCACTGAAGTTGCAACTGCCGATCGAAGAACAGTTTCGATCCAAGCTAGCTAAATCGGAGGGTCCCAAGGTCTGGAGAAGCGACGGTGTGCAAGCCGGATCTGTGCAATAGGTGATATATCCTTGTCGTAGTCCGTTGATTGTCGCACTGCCGCTGGGAACGGTCTGCGTAACGATCTGGTCTTCACGTTTCCGCATTGCCTCATAGCTCAAAAAGAAAAATGCTCGATCTTTCTTAATGGGCCCGCCGACAAACGCACCGAAAGTATTCCGCAAAAGAAAGGCCGGTCGGTTGGGAAGTCCGCTGGAGATTTCGGCGGCCTTGTTGAACCAATCGTTAGCGGCGAAGGTGGGACGATAATATTCGTAAGCTCCGCCGTGGATGCTGTTGGTGCCGCTCTTCGTGACCAGGGCTACCTGGCCTCCGGAGGAGCGGCCGGTATCCGAATCAGAATTGGCGGTGGTAACGCGAAACTCCTGCAGCGAATCGAGGGGGACACGGATCGCACCCTGCAGGGCTCTCCCGCCGGCCTGATCGTTGTTATCCGTGCCGTCGAGAGTGATGTTTGTTTGGTCGCTACGGCCGCCATTTACCGTACCGCTGCGGCTATCGGAATCAAATCCACTCTGCGTCTGGCTATTGATTGCCCGACTGTTGCCGGTGTAAACCACCCCAGCCTGCAGGGTGAGGATGCTTGTGGGCTCACGGCCTTCGAAGGGCAGAGATTGAATCTGTTGGGTATCAAAGGCGTGCCCCATCGTCGCATTGTCGGTGTTGACCAGGTTGGCAGTCGCGTTGACCTCGACGGTCTCTATCCCTCCAGCTACTTGCACAGTCACATTGACCGTGGCAGGCGTGCGCACCAAAAGCTGAATGCCGGTCATTCTCACGTTTGCGAACCCACGCGCCTTCACCATGAGTTCATAGGTTGCGGGTGGCAACTCGAGAAATTGGTACTCACCCTGAGAGCCTGTCGTGGCGTTGCGCGACAAACCGGTGGCCGGATCGCTGAGGGTAACTGTAGCGCCAACCACCACGGCACCGTTGGAATCGGAGACGGTGCCGCGCAAGGAAGTTGTTGCAGATTGCGCAAAGGTTAGCGCGCTAAGCGCGATGGCAGTTCCAATCGAAACAGCCAGTTGCCACGAGCGAGAACGCATGGAAACCCCCCTTCGCCGCCAATGCGGGCCTTATTCCAATCACGTTTGCCCAGGAACTGAGACCACGAGAAACCCTGGGGAGCCTTGATGGGGCGCTATTGTGCTCCTGCGGCACGGAAGCATTCAAGGTGAATTTGTAGGTGAAACGATTGAATGACCGTCGGCGACGTGACTGTGGGACACATCTCGTCGAGGTTCGCAGATTCGTTCGTGATTGTGAGATCGAGCACGCCAGAGCTCAGCTCGGAAAAGAAAGCGAATCGGCATACGAAAAATGCAGAACGACGAATCCGTGTGCGATCCCGAGCTTCTGGTTGACGCAGGCCTCTTGGCTCAAAGCTGTCGAGCAACGCGGCACCATAAAAAAGGGGCGGAAGAATCCGCCCCCAGGGAGTAGTTAGGTGCGAGTTAGAACGTATAACGCATGGCGAACTCCATCACCCGTTGCTGGGAGAGAGTCGAACTGAAGTTCCCGAAGCTCGAGCTGTTCGAGATGCTGTTGTTGCCGTTCAGCTGCATCGTTCCGACGTCGAAACGCGGCGTATTCGTGATGTTGAATGTTTCCCACGTGAATTTGACGGCCTGTGATTCGGTGATCTTCCAACTCTTGCTCAAGGCGGCGTCGATATTGAACGTACCCGGACCAACGAGTTCATTGCGCTGGCCGGATTCACCCGGAAAAGACTGCCGGAAGGCGCCCAAAGCAGAAGTCGGATCCTTGAAGACATTTGGAGTCGTGCCGCCAATTTTGAAGGTTCCAGTCTTGGGTGCAGGCGCATTCAAGATGGCAGCGGATTCAAGTTCGAAGTTTGTGGCCCAGCCAAAGCCGCTGCTGACGGTAAAGGGATAACCGCTGGTCCAGCGCCACAATCCGGAGAGCGTCCACCCTCCGATGACGGCGTTCGCGAACCGGCCCATTCCCGATCCGAACGCTTTGTTCTGGCCGAAGGGCAACTCCCAGACCCAGTTGGCATTGAACTGATGCTTGTTGTTGAAATCGGAAACCGCCCGCAGTTGCTTCGGAAACCAAGCATTGATCACCTGGCTGGCGAAACCGCCTCCCTCAAACTGGTTGATGCGTTCGGCATTGGAACCGGTATCGATGGATTTGGAGAAGGTATAGTTGACGTCGAATTCAAGACCGTGCACCATGCGACGGCGCAGGCTGAACTGGGCCGCGTTGTAGGTGCTGTTTCCATTGCTAAACCAGCCGTACAGAGACGAGTACTGCGGGTTGTAATAGGCGTAACCTTTTCCGCCGTTCGACTTGCTACACGCCGGATAGCAACTTCCGGTGATAAGCCCCGGTACGTCGGCGACTTCCAGCGCAGTGGTTTCGTTTCCTGCGTAGGTGCAGAAGAGGTCGTACATCGCCTGAGTCGCAGTGACGTTGGTGGGTGCGGTTCCCAGACATGGCACGCCGCATCCGAAGAAGGAGCAGCCGATTTGGTTCGCGGACGCCCCTGCCGCTCCCGGAAACAGGTCTTCCCAGTACGGTATAGGCTGGATGTTTTCAATGCCGACTCCCGCGCGGTATTGCTGGGCCAAGGCGGTAGCCGCCTGGAAGTAGCTGGTGCCGCTCGTCGGATCGGTCAAGTTTAACGGCATCGCCAGGTCTTCCTCTTGAAGCAAGCGGTGCGCCAAGCGTCCCACGTAGGCGGCTTCAACTACGAAGTTGCTGGGGAGTTCCCGAGTGATCGAGAGGTTCATCACGTGCGAATAGGGTGTCTTCAGATGGTCGTTCAACCCCCAGGTGATGGCGAAACCGCCAGCGGCGAGGCTGGTTGGCGGCTGTACGGGGAACGAGCCACTCGGAGCAGGTTCCACAATCGGGCAAGGCGCCGTCGGACAATCACTGGTCGTGGCCGCGCTGTTAGTGGGTATCGTGTTCAAAGCGGTCAGGCGCGCAGAAGTATCCACTCCCTGAATGCCTGCCGGGTTCGTGATCGATGTGGTCAGACCGAACGATCCGTTCCGGTCAAAGCTGTTCGTGATGCCCTCGCCGAAGTGGTCGTAGTACATTCCGTAGCCAACGCGGATCGAGGTCTTACCTGGACCGCCAAACAGCTTGCGGCTCCAGCCGCTGTCGGCATCGGGCGAGTAAGCGATCGCCAGTCGGGGAGCGAGATCTTTGTAATCCCACTCCCAGTAGGGCTTGCCGCCATTGGCCTGGCCCGATGGCGCGAAGCTGATAAGCGGATCGTAGGTTTGGCCTTGCAGCATGCCTCCGGCCCGCTTGTAGAACCAATCGTTCATGCTGAACGTAGGCGCGACCTGCGTTCCGGTCGTTTCGTATGGAGGCTGCAAGAGCGTGTAGCGCAAGCCATAGGTTACAGTCAGGTTCTTCCGGACGCGCCACGAGTCTTGGGCATACCACTCCCACTCATGACTCCGGAAATGACGCGGGACGGACGTGCCTTCTGTCAGCGGAGCGAGCGTCTTGGTGAGGTTGTAGTTCGAACCCACCTCTGTGACCAAGCCTGCCAGCGCAGTCACTGGAAAATCGTAGCTGGTCGAGAACGACGAATCCACCGCTGGGTGTCCAAAGGCCGCCGGGTCGAGGCTGGTGCCGCAATTCGAGATGCACGAACCGGCCAGCCAGAACGCATTTGTGTCCCCGGTGAAGTAAGACGTCGAGTTCGATATGCGGATGTTGTCTACCTGACGCAGGTTCACGCCAAATTGAAGAGTGTGAACTCCTTTGATCTTGGTAAGGTCGTCGACCCAGTTCTTGACGGGCACGGCAACATTTGTAGTCGGAGTCTCGGCCGTAAGATCATCCATACCGCGGAAATGTACGAAGTGGGACGTTTGCTGGCCGAGAGTGTCAAGGGACTGCCGGATGTATCCGAAGCGGAAATCGTTGATCAGCGTATTGCTGAGAGTAGCGGTGTAGCCAACACTGAGGCCTTTGCTGGTGTTGACCTGACTGCGGTTTGCCGGGTTCCCGGGGAATTGCGAACCTCCATCCCCAGTGAGCGATGTAGGATCCTGGGCCAGAGCAGTGCGATCACTGTCGAGCACCCCGCGAAGGAAAATTCGGTGGTTCCCGCTCGGCGTGACGTTGTAGTCCAGTTTTACCACATAGGCATCCAGCTTCTGGGGTAGGGGAGACGAGAACGTAAAGCCGCGGTAATTCAATCCGTCGCCGACTGAGTCTGTGTTGGGATGGGGATATTGCTGGAATATCGCCATCACCGCTGGGTTTGCACCCGGCCCGCCTGGACAACTCCCAATACCGCTGCACTTCGGATCCATTAGTGCAAGGTCCGCGGCAGTCAATGTATTAACTCCGCCACCGGGACAAGTCGGATCCTCCGTACAGGGATAACTTATCGTCCCGTTCCGAAGGTCGTCGCTCGGAACGATACGTGTAACCTGCAGGTTTTGATGAAGACGACCGCCCTCGTAGTCGGCAAAGAAGAACAGGCGGTCCTTGATGATGGGTCCGCCTACGAACGCTCCGAAAGTGTTGCGCACGAGGTGTGGGGGCTGGTTAGGCAGGCCCGCGCCAACCTGCGCCTGCTTGCTGAACCAGTCATTCGCCTCACCGATCCCGCTGCGGTTGTAGATGTATCCTCCGCCGTGCACAAAGTTGGTGCCTGACTTGGTGACCAGAGAAACTTGCCCGCCGGACGATCGTCCGGTATCGGCATCGGAGCTGGCGGTCGTCACCTTGAACTCTTGCAGGGAATCAAGAGGGACGCGCAATGCCCCCTGAAAAGCCGTGCCCAACGTTTGATCGTTGTTGTCGACTCCGTCGAGCGTAACGTTGGTCTGATCGGAACGGGCTCCATCGACCGAGCCGCTGCGACTGTCGGAGGCGCTGCTGATGTGCGGACTGTTGCCAGTGAATGCCACTCCCGGCTGCAGGCTCAGGATGCCGGTCGGGTCGCGCCCTTCGAACGGCAAATCGGCGATCTGCTGACTGTCAAATGCGTGACCGAGCGCGGCATTCACGGTATTCACCATTGGCGCCGATCCTGCCACCTCGACTGTGACCACCTCACCGGCTACCTGAAGGTTGACGTTTACCGTCCCCGGCGTGTTCACCAAGAGTTGGATTCCGCTCATTTTTACCGCCGCGAATCCGGACGCGTGCGCCGTAAGTTCGTAAGTTGCAGGGGGTAATTCGAGGAACTGGTAGGCGCCCTGACTGTCGCTCTTTGTGCTGCGGGTGAACCCGGTAGCGGAGTTGGTAATCGTAATATCCGTGCCGGCCACGACGGCACCTTTAGCGTCGTACACATTCCCATGTAACGACGTCGTTGCAGATTGAGCGCCAGCCAACGTGCCGAGCGCAAGTAGAGAGCAGATTACCGCCACCAGCCATGAGCCAGAACGCATTAGGAAGCTCCCTTCCCCCAAAAGAGGGCACACTAATTCCGATAACGTTTGACCCCAGGAGTTGAGACGACCGAGACCCTGGAACCCTGATGGGGCGTTATTGTGCAACTTCACCGCCACAACATTCAAGCTCAATCTGCAGGACTTAGCCGGCTCATAAAACGATTGAATACGGTATGTCACATACCATGCTTCCAGATTTGGAAAACTAGGTACGAAACCAAGCCGCCACCCCAGCGATCAAGACTGGAAAGCACTCCAGCGTGTAGCGAGGCTCGGGATTTTCGAGACTTCCGAGAAACAGAGAGCGCAGCCCGACAAACACGAGAAGCATCCCGATCCCAAACGTTGCGCGGCCGCGTACGAAGCCGGCCACTCCGATCAACACGTAGGCGAGGTTAGTCACGCCAAAGGCGAGGCTGAGTGCAAGCCAGCGGTGATCATCATTGAATTCCCACCAGCGGGGGTCGGATGGAAACAATTCGGTTCGCGGTCGCAGCCACATATCGGCGATGCGAAGCGCCGGAAGCCAAACGTAGTAGCGCAGAGGAGCAGCGTGGATGCGTTCCTCTGCCAGAGCGGCAAAACGGGCATCGATTTCCGGAATCATGTCGTGGCTGGCGTTGTACAGGGAGAACAGGTCGGCGGTCTGCTTCCGTTGCTCGGGAGAATCGAAGGCGCGACGCGGAAGCCGGCCGAAATCGATGTCAGAGCCGGGGACCGGCCAGTAGATCTCCTGCACTGAAACGTAATCGGCCATCCATGTTTTTACCCAGCGGTTAAAACCCGGCATTACAGATTCGTCGGAATCGTTGGCATACCGTGGAGCAAGAGGCTGAAAGCGGTGAAGGGTGTGGAGGTTCCGCACGGTCCACGGAATCAGAGGCGCAAGAGCGCCGGTTGCCACGAGCACGCCGGCCAGAATGATTCCGGACGGCGTAAATCTCCGCTTCGTGGAGTCCGTCGCTCGGCGTAGCGATTTCAACAGCAGCCACAAGAGATATCCTCCGATGGATGCTAACAAAATGCCACCGTCGGGCCTGAGCAGAATGGCTCCTCCGATGGCTAGTCCGCAACCAAGCCATGCCATGCCTGATCCGGCGGATGCTTCGCCAATCTTCAGGCCACGAAATGCGAGATCGAACGCGAGGGCGGTGAAGAATATTTCGAGCGTCTCGGTCAGCGCAGCGGCGGCATAGTTGGCAAGAAAGGGGCAGACGGCGGCGAGCAGGAACGCGGCTTTTGCCGCACGTTCGGAAAACAGGCGACGAGCCATGTCGGCCATCAGGAAACAGGTTGCCAGATCGAAGGGCACTTGCGCGAGCAAGACAGCTCGGAAGTTGTCGCTGCCGAACAATCGGAAGATCGCGGCCAGGAACGCGGGATAACCGGGCAGACGGGAGAGCGTCGGCATAATCGTGCCCGAGTTCGTGATCCCGTAAATGCCGTGCTGCAGCCAGTTCTTGGCGATATCGGCGTAAAGACGGGAGTCGTCGACCACTCCAGGAGCACGGAAAACCAGGAAGAGGCGGAAAGCCAAGCCCACCAGGGTGATCCCGAGGAAAAACCGCGCGTGCTTCCGGATCATTTCGCGCATCAGCGCCCCGCTGCGAATCATAGCGCGTCGGGACTACCCCGGCAGCGGGAAACTGCATCTTATGACTCTGAGCAGCTACTCACCCTGCCTTTCCGAGAATTGACCGTGTGCCTGCAGCAGCATACGATGAAAACCGTCTCTCATGGCTGAGCCAGTCTTTTATGATCCGCGCCGCGCCCGCTGGAAACGGCTGCGCCGTCTCTTTGACGTCACGGCTGTCCTGGCCTCGGCGCTTCTTATTTTCTTCGTTTACAGCGCTCTGCGCGACGAACCCTTGCCCGAACTTCTGTTTTTCCCGCAAAAGCGCCCTTTAAAGGGTCTCAAGGAAACGGATAAGGAGAAAGCCAAAGAACGCGCCAAGAAGGCCGCTGCCCGGTCCCACCGCAAAACCAAGCTGGCCGCCTCGCAAGTCAAGCTGAATCAGGAAGAAGGAATCCGCGCCGCTTTTTATGTCCCTTGGGACGCCGCGAGTTTTTCGTCCCTTCGTTCCTATGCTCACCAGATCGACATGCTGTTTCCGGACTGGCTGCATGTCTTCACGCCCGATGGCCGCCTGCAGGGAGTCGACGACCAGACCAACAAGTATTTCGATGTCGTGCAAGGGAAGAGCGTGTTGCCGGTCGATGACAAGGTCATGCCGTTTTTGAGGACGGACAATCCGGCCATGGAAGTCTTCCCTATGGTCAACAACTCCGACGGCGCGAACTGGGTGGACGTATCGGAGTTCCTGAACAATGCCGATGCGCGCGCTCTTTTCCGGAAACAAGCGGGACAGTTTCTGTCGTCAGGGCACTTCCGGGGATTGATTATTGATTTCGAGGCCTTCCCGCCTAGCGGCCAGCCTGGGTACGTCGCTTTGCTGAGGGAATTATCCGCGGATCTTCATGCGCGCAGCCTGAAACTATACATTGCCGTGCCGCCTCACAACGAAGAATTCGACTACCAGTCGATAGCGACCGCAGCGGACGGCGTCATTCTGATGAAC
Organism: uncultured Acidobacteriota bacterium; assembly: GCA_963836945.1. GTDB lineage: Bacteria > Acidobacteriota > Terriglobia > Terriglobales > Acidobacteriaceae > Sulfotelmatobacter. The sequence continues at coordinate 277,882 of CAWILL010000002.1, read as the reverse complement.
TATGACGAACATTATCCGGGAGCGGCGTCCGGACCCGTGTCCTCGCAGGACTGGTTCGAACAGAACCTGAAATACGCAACGGGGGTGATTCCGAAGGAGAAAGTCATCTGCGCGATCGCAAACTACGGTTATGACTGGGTGCAGAAGCCGAAGAAGGGGACCTTGCCACCTGAAATTCACGACAGCACGGTCAGCGTGCAGGATGCCTGGCTGGCTGCGCGGGACTCGGACGAGGATGTCAATTTCGATGACGACGCGATGAATCCTCACTTCAGCTATCTCGACGAACGCAACCTGCGACACGACATCTGGTTTGTCGACGCGGTGACAGCGTTGAACCAGATGCGAGCCGCGCAGTCGATGGGGATCAAGACATTTGCGTTGTGGCGACTGGGCAGCGAGGACCGTTCGCTGTGGCGAGTGTGGGATATGCCGGGCGACACCGGGGCTCCCGAAAAACTGCGCGACGTTCCCCCGGGTGCCGAGGTCGACATGGAAGGCCAAGGGGAGATTCTTCGCATTGAAGATAAGCCCGCTCACGGCACGCGCGATATCAGCGTGGACGCGAACAGCAAGATGATTGACGACGAAGTCTTTCAGACCTTGCCGGAACCGTATCGCGTAGCCCGCTATGGCTACTCGCCGAACAAGGTCGTGATTACATTTGATGACGGTCCAGATCCGGAGTGGACTCCGAAGATTCTCGACGTTCTTAAGGCAAAGCACGCCACGGCGACCTTCTTTCTGATTGGAATTCAGGCCGACAAGTTCTCAGGTCTGGCGAAGCGGATTAGAGACGAAGGCAGCACGATCGGGAACCACACGTTCACGCATCCTGACGTCACCAACATGTCGACTCCGCTCATCAAGGCGGAATTGAATCTCACGGAGCGGCTGTTCGCCAGCATGTTGGGGGTGCGGACCACGCTGATGCGGCCTCCCTATGCCATCGACGAAGAACCGGACACGGCCGACCAGGTTCGCCCGCTCGAGATTCCGCAGGAGATGGGCTACATCACGGTGGGCAACCGGATCGACCCCAACGACTGGAGCGAGAATCCGCGTCATACCGCCGAGCAGATCACTGACTACGTGCTTTCGCACCTGCCGCCTTGCCGGGTGGAGGATCTGCGCTGCGGCAATATCGTACTGCTGCACGATGGTGGCGGCGATCGCTCTGAGACGGTGCGCGCTCTGCCCATGATCATTGACGGTGTGCGCGCCCGAGGGTACGAGATCGCGCCAGTCTACGAACTGCTGAACATGAAGATCACTGACGTGATGGCTCCGCTGCCTCGTGGCGAGCGATGGGCGGCGCGGCTGGATCGGTTGGGCTTCTGGCTGTTCGACGTCGGCGTCGTCGGGATCACCTGGATATTCCTGATCGGCGACCTGCTGATGACAGGGCGCCTTATCTTTATTGGCGCCGCAGCAGTGTACGACCGGGTCCACGAAAAGATCTTTGGCAAGCCCACTCAGGTTGCGTCCTACAAGCCGAAAGTCGCGGTGCTGATTCCCGCCTATAACGAAGAGAAAGTTATTGAGCGCACGGTGCGCGCGGCTCTGAATTCGAATTACCCGAACCTGCGAGTGATCGTGATCGATGATGGGTCAAAGGATCGAACTTTGGAGGTGGCGCGCAATGCCTTCAAAGCGGAAGCAGCATCGGGCAAGGTGCTGATTCTCGGCAAGCGCAATTCCGGCAAAGCCGAAGCGCTGAATTACGGCATCGAGCACATTGGCGACGCAGAGCTGTTTGTGGGTATCGACGCCGATACGATCATCGCTCCAGACGCAATCTCGAGACTCGTTCCCCACTTCATCAATCCGAGAGTTGGAGCGATTGCGGGGAATGCCAAGGTGGGCAACCGAGTCAACGTCTGGACGCGGTGGCAAGCGCTGGAATATATCACCAGCCAGAACTTTGAACGGCGCGCGCTCGACGTCCTGGGAGCGGTCAGCGTCGTGCCTGGTGCAATTGGGGCATGGCGTGTGTCGGCCGTGCGCGAAGCTGGTGGCTATCACATTGACACAGTTGCGGAAGATGCAGATCTGACCATGGCGCTGCTGCGCCGAGGTTACCGCGTCGAGTACGAAGACATGGCTCTCGCCTATACCGAGGCGCCGACGAATGCGAATGGCTTGATGCGCCAGCGGTTCCGCTGGTCGTTTGGAATTCTGCAGGCAGTGTACAAGCATCGCGGCGTCTTCGCGCGCAAGGGTGCGCTGGGTTGGGTCGCGCTGCCCAATATCGTCATCTTCCAGATTCTTTTGCCGCTAGTGTCGCCGCTCATCGATATCATGTTCGCGGTCGGTACCATCTGGTACTTCATCCAGAAACACTTCCACCCCGATTCCACCGATCCAGCCAGCTTCCACAAACTCGTGCTGTTCTTCTTTGCGTTCCTGGTGATTGACTTCTTTGCCTCGGCGATTGCTTTTGCTCTTGAGCGCCGTCGCCCCGATGACAAGGAAGACCCCTGGCTACTCAGTCAGGTCTGGCTCCAGCGCTTTGCCTATCGCCAGTTGTTTTCGATTGTGCTGTTCAAGACGCTGAAGCGCGCGCTAGAAGGTCGCAAGTTCGCCTGGGACAAGCTGGAACGCACGGCGGCGGTGAAGTACGTGCCAGCCGAGACTCACGATTCTGTGAACGTGCCCTAGCCACAACTCTAGCTCCCCTCATGAGCACTAACTTAAGTAGGATTCCTTCCGGTTATGCCGGCGATCCGGGAGCTCTCTCGCGCGAATCGCGAGGCCACAATCGTTGCCTTAAGGGATAGCGCGTTTATCAGGGCTGCAAACCGACGAGGGAAAGCCTCGAGCTGTCAGCTTTTAATTTTCACTTCTTGGGGCTCTCTTCTAGGTCTTTGTAGATGACATGTCCTTCGTGAGCGCACCCCTTCTGTTCTCCTAGCGAGAGAGGTATCACTTTCTCGTTTGCCAGCACAGAGTCGCACCGCATGTAATTCTCAAACCCGGGCGCTGAAAATACGAACACCACGCTGACGGTCTCGGTCCCCGCGTTCTTTACACTTACCCAGGTATTCGCCGGAATGAACACCGTTCCCCCTGCGTGCAGATCGCGTTCCAGGTCTCCAAGGTGAACGTGAACGATTCCTTTTTCGATATATACAATTTCATCCTGCCCGAGGTGCTTGTGTGTTGGAAATTCGTCTCCGGGAGCCATGTCCTCGGTTCCCATAACGAGTTGCTGAGAACCGTTGTTTTTTGGGCTGACCTTCAGCACGAAGTCTCCAGGAGGAGGTTCTCGCCAAATCCGCCTCTCACCCTCATCTTTCTCCAGCAGGAGCGGTGTAGGAGCAGCCTGGGACGTGGTTACGGAACTGGATTGTGCTGATCGAGTTTGAGAGACGCAAACCGCAACGAGCAGCGCAGCCATTGTCGCAACTGTTGTCCTAACTGAATTTAAGTTCATCGCACATCCCCTTTTCGGGAGTCGGGCGACCCGATGGTACCACTGTCCCTATACCGGTACGTCGTCGAATTGCGCCCGAGAGCTGGGTAAACTCCGAAGCAATGGCGCATTAAGTAGCGCTTATGTTTTACAAGCGCTAAACGTAAGCAGGACAAATTGGAAGTGGACCGCCCTAATCCGTTTCCGGCAGCGACCGACTTTGGCCGCGTTTGGCTGTTGACGCCCTGCGTTCCACGCCCCTATTGTCTCGCCCATGACAAAGACCGAATATCTCACCGAATACGACGGAATCGTCAAGACAATGCAGCTGTACATTGATGGAAGCAAGCAAGGCAAGAGCGAGGTTATGCGTCCTGCCTTCCATCCTGACGCATCATTCTTTGGCTATGCAGGTGAACAACTTGCCACGGGGACGAAGTTCCTTTTTGACTGGATCGACAAGAACGGTCCGGCTCCCAAGATCGAGCCACGCGTAGTCAGTGTGGACATACTCGACTCGATTGCCGTGGTTCGTCTAGAGGTCGCCGGCTGGTCCGGGAACCTGGCGGGATCGGACGTCCGTATGTCCGATCTGTTCACGCTGCTGAAAATGCCGGGTGGCTGGAAAATCATCCAGAAAGCGTTCCACTGGCACGCCTGAGACCGCAAGTTTAGCGGCGCGGTCTCTGGTATAGTCTTCGGCATATTCTTCCGCGGGGGGTCTTGGGGATGCCTGAGCGGAACACACCACAAAAGACTCTGGAGTCCTGGAAGCAGATCGCGGCTTACCTGGACCGCAGCGAACGCACTGTGCGGCGCTGGGAGACGAGTGAGGGGCTGCCCGTCCACCGCCGCGAGCACGAAAAGCAGGACACTGTCTTCGCCTACCGGCACGAGATCGAGGCCTGGAGCCGGTTACGCACCAGGTGCCCCGGCGAAATCTTGTGCGATGAGGCCGAGAGCCTCCCCCAACTCAACCCCGCCGCCAACGCCTATCTTGCCGAACATGACGCGATCACCCGCACCATGCATTGCTACATTGCGGGCGCTCGCGCAGGCGACGGCGAACTCATGCGTCCTGCCTTTCATCCTTCCGCAACCATCTCCGGGTACTGTCAAGGAGTTGAATATAGCGGCTCGGTAGAACATGTGTTCCAGTGGGTCACCGCAAACGGCCCGGCTCCGAATATCAATCCTCGCTTCGCCCGCATCGAGATCATCGAGAGCATCGCTGTTGTGCATCTGGAAGTTCAACACTGGTCCGGCAAGCTGGCGGGGGCCAATGCTCGAGCTTCCGACGTGTTCACCTTGCTCAAGTGGAATGGCGAATGGAAGATCACGCATAAGCTCTTCCACTGGCACGACCAATGATTCGTCCGACCGGCTATCATTTCCCAACGTAGATATCAGGAAACAGCTGGCGCAGGTGCGCCACCTTTGGGGCGTCATTGAAAACGATGTACGGCTGATTGGGATGCAGGGCCGCATAATTCTGGTGATAGGCCTCTGCCGGATAGAATCCTTCGAGCGGAACGACCTCCGTTACGATTGGGCTGGAAAATACCCTCGCTTGATCGAGTTGCGTGATGTAGGCCTGCGCGATTCGCTTCTGTTCATCATTCGCATAAAAGATCGACGATCTGTATTGAGTACCTTCATCGGGGCCTTGACGGTTCAGTTGCGTGGGATCGTGCGCAACCGAGAAGAATACATGCAGCAATTCTCCGTAGGTGATCTGCGAGGGATCGTAGACGACCTGAACCGACTCGGCATGGCCGGTGTCGCCGCTGCTCACAAGCTCATATTCGGCAGTCTTAGCCTTTCCGCCGGAGTAGCCGGAGGTCGCGGTAATCACTCCCCTGATGTGCTGGAATACGGCTTGCACGCCCCAGAAGCATCCTCCGGAAAGCACAGCCGTCTGCTGACCCGCGCTGGACGCACGTGGAGCATCGACCGCCGGCGCCGGTACCGCCGCTACGGCAGGATTTGCTTTTGCGTTGCAGGCAGTGACACCTAGGAGTGATCCCAACAGAAAAAGGACGAAGTGAGTGGAAGATTGCATGAAGCCCTCCATCTTCAGTACGAAACCATGAAGCTGCTGGATTGGAGTCGCCTGATGGGAGAAAAGTTTCAGCTCTTGTCTACTACGGCTCAAAAGCGCTGCGGCCCGGTACACCTGGGCCGCTGGACAGCCGGGGCGGCTGTCCCGACATGGCTCTTGCCACTTAAAGGCCTAGGGATTGGAGAGCTGACCGCAACGTTGGGAAGCGGAAGGGGTATCCACTAGTGATCAATTGGCCGGGCTCAACGCGCTGACTTCCCAGCAAGACAGCCTCTCCCATTTCGCCGAAGGCCAACTTCACGGCAAGGGCCGGCACAGGAAAAATCGCAGGACGGGACAGCACACTCGCCAGCACCCGAGTGAATTCCGCATTGGTCACGGGTTTGGGAGCGACCATGTTCACCGGGCCCTGGACAAGATCAGTCTTCAACATGTGATGCATGGCTCCGACCATGTCCCCGATAGCGATCCAACTCATCCATTGGCGGCCGTCGCCGATGCGTCCGCCGACACCCATTTTGAAGGGCGTAAGCATTTTTCCCAATGCGCCACCTTTCCGGCTGAGCACCACGCCGGTTCGCATTCTTATGGTGCGGATGCCGGCATCGACTGCCGGCCGGGTGGCGGCTTCCCACTCGTGGCACACTTCCGGAAGGAACCCGCTACCCGGGGCGCTTTGCTCGTTCAGCACTTCGTCGCCGCGGTCGCCGTAGTAGCCAACAGCGGAACTGCAGAGGAAAACCAGCGGCTTGTGATGCGCCTTCGCCAAGGCCGCCGCGAGATGACTGGTGCCCGTGACGCGGCTGTCACGAATCGCTTGCTTCTTAGCGGCGGTCCAGCGCCCAACGATGCTTTCGCCCGCGAGGTGGATGACGGCATCGAAGCCGGAAACTGATTCGGGGGAAACAGGTTGAGCGGGATCCCAGTGGATTTGGCCATCGTTCGCAGCTGAACCACGCACGAGGCGGACCACCTTGTATCCAAGAGTGTCAAGGGAAGGAAGAAGGGCTGCCCCGATCGGGCCGGAAACACCGCTGACGAGAATTCGGGAAATCATGACAGAGAGAATGTCACTCTATCAGTTTGCGAAGCGTCCCAACAAACCTGAACAGATTTGAAACCTTCGAAGAACGTGAAATCGGGGAAAAGTCTCGGGCGGAAGATGCGCCCTAGTTATTTCCTAGCACGGACCACCGTTCACCTTGTTTGAACTCCTGGCGGCGCTTGGTGCCTTCGCTTGCGAACCAGTTCTTCCAAGTAGCGGGATCGTTCCCCAGGTGCTCGTTGGTGATCTCCCTCAATGCCTGATAAACCCATGAGCGTGTGGTGCTGTCGAGCGACGGATCATAGGCCAGATCGATCAGGCCGGGCACAGCCAGCATGCGCTGCTCGCGGGTCAACATGCCAGACTTGGCGAGGCTGCATCCGGCGCGCTCCCGCACTTCCAGGGAAGGATCATTGCGGAAAACGTCCAAAAAGTCTTTGATCGTGTCGTCGGTGCCCAGATGCGCAATGCCCTCGACGGTCCAGTGCCGCGCCTTCTCGTTAGGGTCGTGGAGGTAGCCGCGAAGAAATTCGTGGATCCTCTCCAGTTCAACGCCGCGATTGGCCAACATGCCTAGCTCCCACATGGCGAAGGGACGCCAGCTTGGCGACTTCTCTGCCTCCGCCATCAGGTGATCAGCGGCCTCATCCGTTTTCGAGATTTTGTAAACGGCGAGGTTGATTTCGATGGCCGCGGCTCTCACTCGCAGGTCATTGGAGTAAAGCGCGGTCAGTTGCAAGTCATCAATTTTGTTGGTGAAGTGCAGCTTGCCATGCCAGTCGTCGACCATCTTGTTGATCATGTCAGTGGCGCCGTGGTCGTGATTGATCGCTGCTCCGAGCAGGAACTCGGCCTGGACCTGCGGAGGTTGGGTCATGACCCACTCGCGGTTGTGTTCGGAAAGCTGTCCGTAGTCCGCCGGGACTGCGTGCCCGGGAACGGGAATCTGTTCGCCGGAGGTGACCGGTGGAGTGTTCTGCGACGCACAAGTCCCAGCGAAAGCTATGGCGGCGATCACGAGCAGGAATGCCATCTTCGAGCAGTTACGGTCAGAGAGTTGCACCATGGCTCACCTCGGGAAACGCTCAATTGAGCCTAGGGCGCGCCCTTCCGGCGGACAAATTACTCTGGTCATATTCGGATGGATCGATCCCGGAACAGCTGTCTGAACGGAAGGGGCTGCAATTCGCGTTTATAATTGAAGGAGCGTCCCAACCGCCTTCTGCGGAGTCCTCTTCCCTGGCGGGTATAATCCATCATGGCGAGCTTGCGCCAACAGATTGCAACGACGGCCCTTACGCTGACCAAGTTTCGCGACTTGATGAAGCGCATGCAGGAGAGCCGTCCGCAAGACGATCTCACCATCGTCAAGAAAGCCTACGACTATTCCCTCAAGCACCATGATGGGCAGACCCGCGCTTCGGGAGAGCCTTACCTGGTGCATCCGCTCGAAGTCGCGCTGGTACTCGCGGAAATGAAAATGGACCCGGTGGCGGTCGCTGCCGGCCTACTGCACGATTCGGTTGAAGACACATCCGTCACGATTGCCGACATCCGCAAAGAGTTTGGCGAGCAGGTCGCGCACATTGTCGAGGGCGTCACCAAGATCAGCAAGATTGATTTCGCCACCCGCGAGGAGCAGCAGGCGGAAAACCTGCGCAAGATGATGCTCGCGATGGTAGATGACATCCGTGTGGTGCTGATCAAACTTGCCGACCGGCTGCACAATATGCGTACGCTCGAGCACCTCCAGCCCGACCGCCAGCACAAAATCGCCGAAGAGACGCTGGAGATTTACGCGCCGATTGCGCACCGGCTGGGTATGGGCAAAATTCGCGGAGAACTGGAAGACTTGGGTTTCCGCTTCCTCGATCCCCTTGGCTATGAGCAGGTGGAGAAGTCGGTCAATGCGCGGCGCAAGCAGGGTGAGGCGTTCCTCGCCAAAATGCAGGGGATCATCACCGACAAGCTGAAAGAGGCCGGCATTCAGGCGCGGGTCGAGAGCCGCATCAAGCGCGTGTTCAGCATTCACAAGAAGCTGCAGCGGCAGCGGATTTCGGTCGACCAGGTTTACGATCTGTGCGCGATGCGCGTGGTCACGCGTTCGCTGCCGGACTGCTACGCAGTGCTCGGGATCATTCATAACCTGTGGCGGCCGGTGCCGGGGCGAATCAAAGATTTCATTGCGATGCCGCGGCCGAATTTTTATCAGTCGCTGCACACTTCGGTGATCACCGAGGACGGCACGCCATTCGAGATCCAGATCCGCACCGAAGAGATGCACAAGATGGCGGAAGAAGGTATCGCCGCGCATTGGAAATATAAAGACGGCCCGGTGTCGGCCCAGGACGAGCAGCGCCTCGCATGGTTGCGGCAGGTGGTGGAGTGGCAGCGGGACGTCAGCGATCCCAACGAATTCTTGTCGACGCTGAAAGTCGATTTGTATCCGGAAGAGGTTTACACCTTCACGCCGAAGGGCAAAGTAGTGGTGCTGCCGCGAGATGCTACGCCGATTGATTTCGCATACACGATTCACACGGAAGTTGGACACACGTGCATTGGCGCCAAGGTGAACGGGCGCATGGTGCCGCTGCGCTACAAGCTGCATTCTGGAGATATCGTCGAGATTCTCACGCAGCCGGGTCACAAGCCAAGCCGGGACTGGCTGGGACTGGTCAAGTCGTCGCGGTCGCGCAACAAGATTAAGCACTGGCTCAACGTTCATCAGCGGGAGCGAGCCATTGAAATCGGGCGCAAGCTGATCGAAAAGGAAGCGCGGAAGTACCGCATCGCGCTGAAGGAGATCAAAGACGAAGACTTGTTGAAGGTCGCTTCCGGCTACGGGCTGGGTAAGGCCGACGACCTGATGTCAGGGATCGGCTACGGCAAATATTCGGCGCGCCAGGTGCTGGCGAGACTATTGCCAGCCGGTGCCACTCCTTCGATCGCTGGCGATATCGAGTCCGAGGGGTTAACGTCGCAGCCCGGCGGCCTGACCAGCGTTGTGCGGCGCGTTTTCGGAGATCACAACGCCATCACCGTGCGCGGCCAGGGAGACATGCTGGTGTATCGCGCGCGATGTTGTAACCCGATCCGCGGCGAGGGCATTGTCGGATACATCACGCGCGGCAAGGGCGTTGCGGTGCATTCGGTCAATTGCCCGAATGTAACGAATCTTCTCTACGAACCCGAACGGAAGATCGATGTGGAGTGGGCCCGAGACGACAGCACGCCAACGGCCTATCCGGTGAAGCTGACGGTTTTCTGCGATGACAAATTTGGCATGCTCAAAAACATCACGGGAGTGATCGGGGACGCGAAGAGCAATATCCGCAACATCGCCGCCCATACGGCGAACAGCCAGGCGAGCGTCGAAGTCGTGCTCGATATCTCAGATTTGAAGCACCTGGAGCAGATCATTGTGGGGCTGAGAAAAATTCCGGGCGTGCACGAAGTGCAGAGACTGCAAAAAATCTAAGCCGTTCTCAGTTGCTTCTCCGTTCCTAGTTGAGGCTTCAGCGTTGCCTTTGTGTTCCCCTGTACCATCTGTGGTGTAGTCTTTTCTGGGTATGCGCGAAATTATCTCCACCAAGGACGCCCCGCAAGCCATCGGCCCTTACTCCCAGGCCATCAAAGCCAACGGATTTGTTTTCGTTTCCGGACAAGTAGCCATTGATCCGGCAACACAGCAGGTCATTACCGGTGATGTCGCGGCACAGACCGATCGCGTCCTGCGCAATCTATCAGAGATCCTGGAAGCCGCCGGAAGTGGACTCGGGAAAGTCGTCCGCTGCGGTGTATTCCTGAAGAGCATGAACGATTTCGCCGCCATGAACCAAGTCTATGGAAAGTACTTCAGCTCTGCACCACCAGCGCGGTCAACCGTTGAGGTCTCGCGTTTGCCCAAAGACGTGCTGGTCGAAATTGATGTGATCGCACTGGAGTAGGAAATAAAACCGCAGAGGTCGCAGGGGACGCGGAGAAAATAACAGATTTCGCAGTTATTAATTAGTTCTAAGATTTCCCTCTGCGTCCCCAGCGTCCACTACGGTTTTGGTTCCCCTCCAAAAAAGGGATTGATGATGAAGATCAGAATCAGTCGTGCGGTAATTCTCCTCGCCGTCAGCCTCCTGTCTGCGCAGACATCGAATCACAGGACGACTCCTGCCCGCGTTCCCACCACAAATGCTCCCACCAAGGTCACGGGCGACGGCGTCAAGACGGACTCCGGACTGCAATATTGGGACATCAAGGTCGGCACCGGCGACGAGGCCAAGAGCGGCGATCACGTGAAGGTGCACTACACCGGGTGGTTTACCACCGGAAAGAAGTTCGACAGTTCCGTCGACGCCCATCAGCCCTATAGCTTCACGCTCGGGCAAGGAAACGTTATCAAAGGCTGGGACGAGGGTGTGGCCGGAATGAAGGTCGGTGGAAAGCGGCAGTTGCGCATTCCGCCGGAACTGGCCTATGGAGAGAACGGATACAAAGGCATTGTCCCGCCCAATGCTACGCTGATCTTTGACGTGCAGCTTTTGGCCGTCACACCGGCCGCTGCAACTCCTGCGCCGGCCAAAGAATAACTAGCGTCGAAGACACTGAGATTTCCCCAGACGCACTCTTCCCTCGCCATGGCTGGATGAATTCCGATCAGCTTTGCGGTGGATCGAGCTCTAGGCTTTCACGACTTTACCGCTGCGCAGGCAGGACGTGCAGACGCGGATCCGCTTTCCCTGGCCATTGACCTTGGCGTGCACCGGGCGCAAGTTGACGTTCCAGCGCCGCTTGGTGACGTTATGGGCGTGGCTGATGCGGTTTCCCGCTTGCGGCTTCTTGCCGCAGATATCACATTGTTGTGCCATTGGACTGCTGCTCCCAGAAGGTTTCAGATCTTGTAGAGCAAACCTAGATTTTACAGGAAGATGAACAGATTCGGCAACGGCACCGGTCCGAGCGCCAGAGCCCTGGCGACCTTATCAATTCGGGAGTCCTCTCGGTTGCTCGTACGCCTATTCCCAATTCGAACTCCGATGATGGCCTTCGTGAGGTCCATCACAGACCTGCCATTGACGGTTCAGGGAGACTTAGATTTTGTTCCCTTCATTCAAGGCAGTGCCTAAGGCACGGTATGTGAAAGCCCGGCACGGAAGTGCCGGGTGCGCGCGAGATGAGGAACGAGTCCTGAAAGGACGGCACGCTGATGGCTCACACCTATCCGAATGCCTTGGTTCATTGCATCTTCAGCACCAAGAACCGTTCGAACTCCATTCCCGACGCTCTACGCGAGACGCTTTCTATGTATTTTGTGGGAATCGGCAAGGGCCACGACATGCCGGTGCTTCGCGCCGGTGGCACTGCGAATCACGCGCATCTGCTGATCGTACTTCCCGCAACCGTGTCGTTGGCAAAAGCAATTCAGGTTCTGAGCAAATTCCTCGCGCTGGCTTGGCGAACACGGATTCGATTTCGCCTGCCAGGAAGGCTACGGCGCGTTCAGCGTGAGCGCGTCGCATGCCGATGCAGTAAGGCATTACATCGAGCATCAAGACGAGCACCATGCAAAGCATTCCTTTGAGGATGAATTCGTGTCGTTGTTGCGCAAGTCGAACGTCGCGTACGACCCGCAATTTGTGTTCGGATGAAGCGACGGAGCGTGGCGTCCCTGACGGGACTCTGACTATTTACGCCAGCCTACCCGGCACTTCCGTGCCGGGCTTTCACATGCCGCCGCTACGCGGCTGAGGCATCTACCAGTATCGCGTTTGGTGAGAATGTGGCTTCGACGAAAACCGCGACGTCCATGGGGAGGCGTCTTTATACTGCCGTAAAGGTTTTATTCTTCCAATATCTAAAGCCCCTGTCCGACGTCGATTACCCGAATCGGACAGCCATTCCTTGTCCGGTTCCTATGCGATACTTATGCCATGCAGTCCCCGCTTCAATCGCCTACTGCGTCTACCGATCCCAAGTCGGTGAAGGTGCATCTTACTACCGGGGCCGGAGTGGACATCGAGTGGGGGGATGGGCATATGTCGCATTATGGCTTTGTCTACCTGCGGGATGCCTGTCCGTGCGCGATGTGCGAGGAAGAGCGGGGCAAGACCGGACGGCGTCCGGGCGATCCGGCGACTGCGAAACAGGGGGCTTTGCTGATCTTTAAGCCGACCGCAAAGCCGCTCTCGGCCGAGGGCGTGGGAAAGTATGCCATCAAGTTCTCCTGGAACGACAACCACGACCTGGGAATTTATTCGTGGAAATTCCTCCGAGAAGTATGCCCTTGTGAGGAGTGCAAGAGGTCGCAGGCTGTGACTTAGTCGGCTACCAACTTCGGGCAAATTCGGCCAGAAGTGGGGCACCCAGTTTGGTCGAACGCTGGCACGGAAGGTGTCTAAATCCTTAGTGGCGCCATGAGTTCGTCAAAGTCCAACCCGGCTGTGCAAGCTGTCGCGAGCTCGATGCTGGCGGAACTGCACGCCAAGGCCGGCTGCGAACGAATTGGCCTGACCCGCGAATCCTTCTCGACGATCCTGTGTGAAGTTGGAACCAAGTACGGCGCCTCATCAGAAGATGAAGCGCGCACCTTCTTCCTGAGCCTGCGAGTCGATGAATTGGCCCTGGCCCGCGCCTGTGCGGCTGGAGAAAACTCTGCATGGGAAATCTTCCTGACCAGGTACCGGGAGAAGTTGTATCTCTCGGCCTTGCGCATTGCGCGGGAAGACTCGGCTGCTCGGGAATTGGCCGATACTCTATACGCTGATCTTTACGGCACAACCACCCGGGAAGGCCAGCGCGTCTCGAAACTCGCTTCGTATACCGGCCGGGGATCGCTGGAAGGATGGCTCCGCACAGTTCTTGCTCAGGAGTACGTGAACCGTTACCGCCGCACCAAGCGGCTGGTAAGTCTTGATGAAGAGTCGGAAGAGGGCGTCCAATTTCGTGCTCCTGAACCACAGCCAGTGACCACCTCCGACAATCGGCTCGCCCGGGCGACCGACGCGGTTCTGGCTGATCTGCCTGCTGAAGACCGCATGGTCCTGAGCGCGTATTATCTGGATGACCGGACCTTGGCGGAAATTGCGCGGATGCTGGGCGTCCATGAGTCCACCATCAGCCGCAAGCTGGACAAACTGGCGAAGTTGCTGCGGAAACAGATCGTTGCCGCGCTGACGAAAGATGGCATGTCGCGGCGGCAGGCAGAAGAAGCCTTGGAAGTCGATGTTCGTGACTTGCAGGTGGATATTCGGCGCAGTCTGGCGCAAGAAACCCCGCCTCCCGCGTTCTCAGAGAAGACAGTGGAGGCTCGGCTGCCGGAAGGCGAGGGTTAGGCGAAACCGGCGCGGCTGGGGGTGTGCCCGGTCACGCGCGCGTAAGTTGCCTGCGAACAGGCTCCGGGACGAAGCGCGATTAAGTGAGATGGAGAAATTACCCAAAATCGTAGGAGAACGGCTGAAGGCTAGGGCGGTCGCCGTCGATCATCCCGACGCGGATGTACTCACAGCGTTCTCGGAGCGCTTGCTGCCGGACCGCGAACGAAGCCAGGTTCTGGAGCATCTGGCGCGGTGTGGCGAGTGCCGAGGTGTTATCGCCCTTTCGCTGCCCGCTGAGGAACCGACGGTCGCGGTGGACCGTCCCCTTCGAGGCAGATGGCTTACTTGGCCCCGGCTTAGATGGGGACTGGTGGCGGCCGGCGTCGTCGTGGTTGGATCGTTCGGTGTTCTGCGCTATCGCGCAAGCTCGCATGCAGAGAAGGTCGCTTCCTACGATGCGTCGCGATCAGAGGAAATCGCGAAGGCGAAGAATCAGTCGGAGCCTTTGCCCGCCACACCGGCAGCTGCGACTAACGAGGAGAAGAAAGCTCCTCGGAACGGACTCCTGGATAGCGAAGTCAGGTCTAAACTTGCTCCTCAAGCAAAAGAGGTCGACCGTTTGGAGCAATTCGCCAAATTGCAGCCACCGCCTCGGGATCAAAGGCCGGACGCTAGCGGCACAAGCGGGATGTTGCGCCCTCAAGTACTGCCGCACGGCCCCAAGGCAGCACCCACGCAACAGTGGCAGCAGAACGCAACCGCGAATGCGAATAACAACGCCTACGCGTTTCAGTCACAGGCCCCTGCTCCTGCAGTGCCTGCGGAATTTGCCGGGAAGCAGTCATCGAATCAGGTTGTCGTCAGCGCGCAGGCAACTGCTCCTGTGACATCAGGCTCCGCCATGGGGGGGCCAATAAGCTCCGATAAGGGATCTCAGGATCTCGACACTCTCGCGGTGAACAGTCGCTCGGTAACGGCTTTACAGCCCACTGGCGCCAATGCCGGAGCCGAGGTTGCAAGAGCCAAGCCTGCCGAGACGACGCCGAGCGCGAACGCCCCGAAGTCACAAACGACCGATGCCTATGCAGTCTCAGCCGTCAACGGCAGCAACTTCTCGCAGACGGCTCCGTTAGCTCCGGAGAATGCGCGCTGGTCGATCAATGCCCTGGGAGGTTTGCAGCGATCTCTCGATCAGGGCAAGAGTTGGCAGGATGTCGACGTGACCGGCGCAACAGGAATGGGGAGTGGAGCAAACATGCGCCTGGCCATGAAATCCTCTCGCGAAAAAGCGCTCGCCAAAGACAAGGCTGATGCGAAACAGGCGCCGGTCCTCTTCCGCGCAGTGTTCGCCAATGGACCTGACGTGTGGGCGGGAGGATCCGGTGGACATCTCTATCACTCGACTGACGCAGGCGGGCATTGGGTGCAGGTTGTGCCAACGTGGTCGGGAGCGGTACTGACCGACGATATCGTAAGTCTGCAATTTGCCGATCCGCTGCAAGGTCGAATCGTGACATCTTCCAGCGAAATATGGACTACTGCGGATGCGGGGCAGACTTGGCAGAAACGTTAGGCGCTCAAATACTTCATCTGCGACAGTTACCTTCGTGAGTCTCTCCTTAGCTCTGCGCTAATTCCATTACCAAAGTGACGTTTACACGAAAATGGCAGGCCTCTACTATCCAATTCGTAGTTTGGCAGTTCTGGGGGAGGGCTGCCGAGGCGTCCTGGACTGAAAAGGTCAGGGCGCTTTTTCCTTTTGTACTGTCTTTTTCAGGGGCGGCGATTCCCGTTCCATCACGCATTCATTTCAGGCAAAGGACAAGATAGCGCTCGTCGATGAATTCTCCGTTGACATTCAGCGCCCGCGGCTCCATGCCGAATAGTTCAAATCCGAGAGAGCGATGAAGAGCGAGCGCGGCTGTCTGAGTACTTCTAACTGAGAGCAATACCTGTTCGCGCTGATGATGAATGCCCTCCTCGAACGCGTAACGGCAATCGCCGGCGTCGAACAGAACGCCGCGAGCTCGAATCGCTGATTTCCTCGGAAGTCAGAAAACGTATCTCCATAACTCCGCTACTGTGGCCCCCGGCACGCCGCGCAATAGCCTCCGATCTCAAGCCGCGAGATAAGCACCCGGAACCGGCAATCCTTTTCAACCTGCTGCTTGAGCTTCTCGAAACTGTCGCTCACGAACTCGGTGATCTTGCCGCAGCGAAGGCAAGCCATGTGGATGTGGTCGCGTCCCAAGCGGCGCTCGTAGTAGTGGCCCTCACCGTTGATATGCATCAGGTCGAGTTCGTCGATCAATCCATGGCGCTTCAGGAGCCGCAGCGTGCGGTATACAGTGCTGCGATCTACGCTGGCATCGATCCTCTGCGCCTTGCGGAGAATCTGGCTGGCATCCAGATGCTTGCTCGCCGTTTCCATCACGCTGAGGATGGCCCGGCGCTGCTGGGTCATACGGATCCCGCGCTCGGCAAAGTGAGCCTGCAATCGGCCCGGCACTTCGGTTTGTGGCAATGGCATGCGATGACTCCGAGGTTGTCGCAACTGGTCGCAACGAGAATGCAACGGTTTTTCTCGCCACAGCTGGACAGGGATGCAGCTTCTCCTGCATCATCGGGATGTTCCTGTAGATGCGACTGAGTTGCAACTAGATTATACATTGTCCGTTCCTGCACCGGTTCGTGGTTTCACGATGAAAACAATCTCACACTCTTTCAGATACGCTTGGCTTGTATTGTCTGCAATGACGTTGCTTGCGCATGGATTTGCCGCTCAGGCTCAAGAGAGTCCCTACTTCATCACGTACGATCACTATCTCGAGGAACCGGGCAGCCTCGAGGTCGAGTACTTTTCCAATTTCGCCACACAACGCGGAGGCCGAAACTTCGACGCCTATTGGATCGAGTTCGAATATGGCGCAACAGCCTGGTGGACCACCGAACTCTACCTCGATGGCCAAAGCACATTCGGCGACAGCACCATTTTCACCGGATTTCGGCTGGAGAATCGCTTTCGTTTGCTCAAGAGCGAACATGTCGTCAACCCCGTGCTCTACGTCGAATACGAGCAGATCACCGAAGCCGACAAGATCATGAAGGAAGTGGAAGGCCACGACATCGAAGCCGATCATGCGACGCCCAACGCTATCCTGCGACAGGGGCATAATCACGAGCTCGAGTTGAAGCTGCTGCTTTCAAGCACGCGCAAAGGCTGGAATTTCGCCGTCAACCCGCTCGCGACCAAGCCTCTCACCGGCGGCGACCCCTGGGAATTCGGATATGCCATGGGGGTGAGCCGTCCGCTCGCATTGAAAGCGTCAACCAAGCGCTGCAGTTTCTGCCGGGAGAATTTCGTGGCCGGGGTCGAGATGTATGGAGGCTTGGGCGATCGTCCCAGCTTCGGCCTGTGGCGGACGTCGCACTATCTCGCGCCCGTTGTGGCATGGAATCTGCCCTCCAACTGGACGTTGCGACTGTCGCCGGGATTTGGGTTGAACGACCGCAGCCACGAATTCCTGCTACGCTGGGGAGTTTCACGGGAGTTTTCTGGATTCGGTTCGAAGGTGGCCGGTTGGTTCGGAGGACGCCGATGATTCGGTCCGCGATGACGGGCGGAGGAGCGTTGCTCTTAGCTGCCGTTTTACTGGTAGCCATCGCCGACGCGCAAACCAACAACACCGCGGAGCAGAGTCCCGCGAAGTCGGTCTATGCGGAACTGGCGAAGGTGCCGGCCAAAGCCGCGGGCCGACATAATCCTCTCGAAGCAGACCCTGAAGCATTGGCGGCAGGAGCCAAGCTTTTCGAAATGCATTGCGCGGAGTGTCACGGAGTGAGTGCCGATGGCGGGAAAAAGGGGCCTAGCCTGCGCGCCCGGGAAGTGCAGCAGGCCACGCCGGGTACCTTGTTCTGGCTGCTGACCAATGGTGTTGTGCGCAAGGGCATGCCAGTATGGTCCCGGCTGCCGGAACCGCAACGCTGGCAACTGGTCAGCTACATCAAGTCGCTGGGTTTATCGCAGGCACCTCCAAAACAATAGAGCCAAAGGACTTCTGCGGTTCGAGTCTGGCTCTGAGCAGGTCCGGGGCTGGCCCACCATCTTGCGACTTTTCCCTCTCCCCTGGCATCCAATTGCAGTGTTACGATAGAGAGTTAGCCTCCCGAAAGGGATGCACTCATACAGATCGCCAAATGCGGCAGCGCCTTGCGATGGAGCGTCCGCCGAAAGCGCGACGTTACAACATAGGAGAAGGAAAACATGGCAGGCAATGGAATCGTCGAAGTGACCGATGCGAACTTCGACCAGGATGTACTGAAATCGGACAAGCCGGTTCTGGTGGACTTTTGGGCGACTTGGTGCGGCCCCTGCCGCGCTATCGCGCCCATCGTCGAAGAGCTGGCGACCGAGTATCAGGGCAAGATCAAGATCGGCAAAATGGATGTCGACTCCAACAGCGCGACTCCCATGCGCTACAAAGTGACCGGCATTCCGACTCTGCTGGTGTTCAAGGGCGGGCAGGTTGTGGAACAGCTCGTTGGGTATCGTCCGAAAGACGCGATAGCCCAAGCTTTGAATAAGCACCTAGGGTAACAGCAATTAGCACCAGGAATTTAGTTAAAAACGCCCGGGAAAGTCCCCGGGCGTTTCGATTTGCACGCAGCCGCGTGCAAGCCCGCGCCTCGTCAGCGTTCCTCCGTTACAATGCCCATAACGATCTCCCCCGGGAGGTCCCGATATGAAAAGCCTGCGCCGATTTCTGCTCCTATCCGTGTTTGTGCTCGCAGCGACTTTCGTGCACGCCGATGATCTGAACCGCCAGCTGCACGATCAGCATGTAAATAAAACTCTGGTGCTGCGCGGCTTCTACTCCGGAGACCGTCTTCGGTATGACTCCTCTGGCTCTCTGGTCAGCAGCAACCCATCCGGCGATTGGACGTCCGACGGGTTCGTACGGATCACCGACATCGGCGTGAAAGGCCACGAGATCAGGATCAAAGCGCAAAGAATGTCTACGCTTTCGCTAAACAAGACTTTTTCCTTGCGGGTTGCTGAGAACGAAGTGGTTCGCCCTGGCGAAAACAAAGCCATTGTCGTGGAGATCGCCGCGGACTTGGGCACGCGGCATCCCTCTGCCGACCAGGCCGACGCCGCCATGGCGAAGATATTTCTATCCGCGAAAGACGATTTCGCTAGGTTGGTCCCCGATTACTGGAAGCCTTGCGTTCCTGCTGGGCTGGCGGGCAAAGACGAAAATTGCCACTTCACCTCAGAGATACTGGGCACGCCAGGAGTGAGAGTCTCAGAGGACGGTCCATCGGGAATCGCCGCCGCGATTACAGACCAGAAACCTTCCGCTGCCCGGCGTTTCCTCGTTGCAAAAGGTATCTCGCCGCCAAGAGTCACCTTGCATAAAGAGCCGGAGTTCAGCGAGTTGGCGCGCCGAATGAAGTATCAGGGCACCGGAGTAATCGGGCTGACCGTCAACCAAGAGGGAGTCCCTACACAGGTTTATGTTCTCACCCCTCTAGGCTGCGGACTCGATGCTCAGGCGGTGCGCGCCGTGGAGGGATGGCGCTTTAAGCCCGCCGAGAAGGATGGGCAGCCTGTTTCGGTGGAGATCGCGGTGGAGGTTGACTTCCACTTGTACTGAGGTAACGAACTGTGCGATCTGAAGATTCTCAGTATTTTCGCAAGACTCCAATCACTCTTCCCTGCACATCCACCGAAGCCGCCGGAACGATGATCGGTTTCATGTTCACGTTCGAAGGCTGCAGACGGATGCTGTCGCCCTCGCGGTAGAAGCGCTTGAGTGTGGCGTCGGTTGACTCGACCAGCGCTACCACGATGTCTCCGTTGTGGGCAGTCTTTGCCTTTTCGACCAGCACATAGTCCCCATCGAGGATGGCTTCGTCCTGCATGGAGTCGCCGCGCACCTCGAGCACGAAAACTTCTTTCGACCGCACAAAATCGGCCAGGGAGATGGTCTCGGGATTCTCCACTGCCTCGATGGGCTGGCCCGCGGCGATCCGCCCCAGCAGCGGCAGGACGACTCCCGTATTCACGCTCATCGACTGCTTCAGTTTCCCCTTCGGTGGCAGAAGGTCGATCGAACGGCTGCGGTTGTAGTCGCGCGTCAGCAGGCCCTTCTTTTCCAGATTGGAGATGTGCTTGTGGACCGTTGCCAGCGAGTTCAAGTCCAGGCCCTGGCCGATCTCTTCGAATGACGGCGAGTAGCCGTGCTCGGTGACGAAACGGGAGATAAAGTCATACACTTCGCGCTGCCTGCGGGTGATGGCCATGCGCCATTATTGGCGAACAGAAGGCGAAAAAGCAAGAGCATTCTGGGTTCGGCCCTGACGCAGACGGACATTTATAGTTCCGCAGTAATGCACGATGGGTACGAGCCCTTGTGATTTTGGTCACAGACGGCTTCATCTGCTACGGTCAAGCTTGGGGCTGCAATGATTCAGAGGTCCATCGCGTCGGGGGTGCTGGCTACGCTTTGCTGGCTGAGCCTGCCGTTTGAGTTCGGGTCGACTCAGATGCCCACCGCGCAGAGATTCCTGCGCGACGCCGCTCACGATCACTCCTGCTGCCCGAGATCTCACCCCGTAATCACTCCGACTCTGTTCCTGGCGATCAACTCGACGGCCATGCCGTGTGGAGAGCAGCTTCCGTGCTGCGTCAGACAAGCACCATCGAACCCGTCGACCATGCCCGTCGAGACCAGGGTGATTCGGCCTGCTTCGGAGCGAGTGCTGGCCCTCATCACGGATATGCCCTCCTCCGGTCACGGCCGCAATATCGAGACTGCGGCGGTCAATTTCCTTTCGCCCCCTTTCGAACGAAGCACCGTCCTGCGGATCTGAGTTTTCTTTTGCGCCTGATGCATTGCACGAGCAGGCTGCGCATTTTCGCGGACCGCTCGGCTCCGTTTCCGGGCTGCAAGCCCTCTTACAAGTTTTTTCCCTAAGGAGAATTCATGAAGTACAGAATGCTAGCTCTGATTCTTGCCCTGACCGTCGTTTCCTGGGCACAAACCGCAACTCAAACCACACCCTCAACCCCGCAACAGAGCACCGCATCAGAGAAATCCAAATGCGCATGCTGCGACAAGACGGCGTCGTCGGATTCGAAAGACGCCCACGCCGCTTGCATGGGTAAGCATGATGGAAAAGAGATGGCTTCCTGCTGTGCCGGGAAGGACGAGAAGTCCTGCTGTGGCGGCAAGGGCGCCAGGTCTTGCATGAAGGACGGCAAGATGGCGGACTGCTGCGCGGGCAAAGACGGGATGAAGTGCGACCGCAAGGCAGGTAAGGATTGCGGGAAAGGCTGCTGCGGTTCGTCCAAGAACGACAAACCGGCTTAAGAACCTCTTCATACTGCGGAACTGGGCCCCAGCCACTGGCTGGGGCCTTTCTTCGCTGTCAGGAGGCGAGGGCGAGACGTCCTCGATGCAGCCGGCGGGACCGTTACACCCCTCACACGTTTCTCGTGACGGCTGTCATGGGGCGCGGTTAAGCTTGTGCTGCTTATGAAGTGGCTCGGTCCGGTCGCCGTACTGATCGCAGGCTCCTTACTGACTGCAGGATCTGCGAGCGCCCAGCAGGCATGCCCTCAGCCGCCGGCACTCGAACGAGTCGCCGGGAAGACTATCTTCACCGACCAGCAGGAGATCGATCTGGGCGACGCCATGGGCGACAGCTTGGCTCGCGAATTTGTTCTCCTCGACGATCCCGCCCTCACCGCGCATCTGGAGGATCTTGGGGCCAGGCTGGCGCGCTACCTTCCGCCCAACAATCTGCGATTCCGTTTCTTTCTCATCGACCTGGCGGAAGTGAACGCATTCAGCCTCTCAGGCGGCCGCATCTACGTGGCGCGGAAGATGGTAGCGCTCACGCGCAGCGACGACGAACTGGCCGGGGTCCTGGCGCACGAGATGGGCCACATCGTGACGCATCAGCATTCCATTCTTATGACCCAGTTGCTGAAGCGCGTGCTGGGAGTCACGCAGGTTGGGGACCGGGCTGACATCTATGACAAGTTCCAACGCCTGCTTGAAAATGAACAGCGCAAACCGACTCATGTCAGCGGCGAGGGAGAAGGAGATCAGTACATCGCCGACCAGGTGGCGCTGTTTGCCATGGCACGCGCAGGATTTGCCCCGCAGGCTTATGTCGACTTGTGGGATCGCTTCAACGTCACTCACGGCAAAACGGGAAGCTGGTTTACCGATCTGCTGGGACATACCACGTCGGAGCAGAAACGTCTGCGGGAGTTATTGCGATCGGTTTCGATGATGCCGGCCGAGTGTGCCAGGATCGCCGCGTCATCGACAGCGGAG
This sequence comes from uncultured Acidobacteriota bacterium, assembly GCA_963836945.1. GTDB lineage: Bacteria > Acidobacteriota > Terriglobia > Terriglobales > Acidobacteriaceae > Sulfotelmatobacter. The sequence continues at coordinate 255,702 of CAWILL010000002.1, read as the reverse complement.
TTCGAGGCGTGGCAATCGCAGGTGATCGCCTCGAACACGGGGATGCACACGGCGTCTCTTCCTGGCTTGCTGGTGAAGCAGAAACTGGCGCTGCCGTTGCGTCCGGATGTCAACAATCTGCGTTTCAGTCCCGACGGGAAGTACGTGCTCGCGCAGGATGAGGGCGGCATCCACGTGCTTTCGCGCGATCCGTTCCAGTTGCTGTTCTTCATCGAAGCTCCCGATGCGGATAAGGCCTCGTTCAGTCCCGACTCGAAGTCGGTGGTGTTCAAGACGCCGTCTCTTCGGGTAGAGACATGGGACATCACTGGCCAGAAGCAGATTTCGGTTCAGGAGATCGTCCTGCGCGAGGGTTGCCTGCAGAGCACACTCTCGCCGGATGGGCAGTATCTTGCTTGCCTCGATAAGGAATTCGCGTTGCAGTTGCTGGAGGTGGCGACCGGGAAAGAGCTGGCCCACAGGAAAGATTTTTTTCAGCTTCGATCGGTGAATTTTATTTTGCTGTTTATCCTCGAACTGGAGGGGAACTCGAACCTGCGGTTGGCGGAGATGAGATTCTCGCCCGACGGCCAATATGTTCTTGCGGGAACCAGCACGACGGAGTTTGCCTACGATCTTGCAGCGGGCCGCGAGGCTAAGATGCCGTCCTCGATCCGGAATGTGATGCACGGACAGTTCACGTTCGTTGACGGCGAGCGCTTGCTCGGCCTGAATTCGTTCAACCCCGTGAAGTCTCCGCTGCTGAAGTTTCCGAGCGGGGAACATTTGCAGGATGCGAAGCTCTCCTACGCCTCGAATCTCGAGCCTACCGCAGACGGCAAATATGTAGTGATCGGTCCGCTGAAAACGGGCAAGCGCGGATTTGTCGATCCGGCGACTGGAAAGCTGAACGGAATCCTCAAGGAAGACGCGGGAGACATTTACGGCAATACGGTGGTATATGAGGAACTCGACGGCCGTATTCTGCTGATCGAGGTGCCTTCCGCAAAGATCCTGGCGCGAGCGCAGTTGACGCAGGCCCATCTGGGAGACAACCGAGCGATCGCGGTGTCGTCGGATTTCGATTGGCTGGCTGCGTCCACCGGGAGCCGGGGCGCGCTCTGGGACATACCGCACAATGCGCGCGTGCAGCATGTGCGCGCATTCAGCGAAGGATGGTTTGCGGATGACGATTCGTTTTACGCGGATTTTCCGGAGAGGGACAAACAGGAGCGCGCCGTAGTGGAGCTGAATAAACAGGGCGCGGCGTCTCGTGTGTTTTCGATTGGGGACCTGCTGGCCAGCCAGGAGGGGCCGTATGTGCTGGTGCGCACGCCCTCAAAGGACAACCCGTATCAGCGCAAGAACTGGACGTACGAGTTGCGCGACTTCCGCACGAAGACGACGCTCTGGACGCGCCATTTTCCGCAGGAGCCTCCGTCGTTCGCCTGGACCCCGGATTATAAAGAGGTCCTGATGGGCTGGCCGGTATCGAGCGGGGCGGCCCATGAAGTGCTGAAGCAGTTTCCGGAATTGAAAAGCTCAGCCGAAAAAGAAGACATGCTTTATGAGTTCGTGGATGTCGCCACAAACTCAGTCGTTAGCAGACTGCTGGTGAAGACGAACAAGTATTCGTTCTCGGTCCAAAGCGCAAAAGTCGACCGCGATTGGGTGGCGCTGCAAGTGACCGGCGACCGGGTGATCACGTATTCGCTGGCATCGGGTAAGGAAGTGGGGCACGTCTTTGGGCATGCACCGGCGATCTCGACCGTCGGTGGAGCCTATGCGGTTTCGGCCGGCGAGGGCGAAGTGAATGTGTACGGGCTGGCCGATTCGCGGTTGTTGCGCACGTACCGCTTTCCGGTTTCGATTGCTTACAAGAAATTCTCGCCTGATGGAAAACGGCTGTTCGTCCTGACGCGCGATCAGACGGCTTACGTGCTGGATTTGCATTCGACTCAGGAGCAGCCTTCGGTCACAGTGAAAGCGAGTCCGCAGTGACGCGTTGAGCCTTGAGAAGACGACCACTGGGGCTAAAGCCCGGCTTCAACTCGGTCCGACGAGCGCGGCCCTTGAAGGGCCGCTCTTCCACGGCTGTGCGTGGTTCTTCCACGATGTGCGAGATTCGTCCTGGGTTGTGCGAGGTTCGCTCACGGCTGTGCGACAATCTTGGAATTCCAATTACAACGGGGGACTCGCGTGCACTTCCTAAGACTCGGTTTGGTCATCCTTTCGGTTAGCTGCCTGGCGACCGCGCAGAACGTGGTGCATTACACGACCACGAATGCGAACGTGAAATATCTGTTCGCGACGGCGGAGCCTGTGCTGCATTTGAAGACGGGAGACATTCTCGACACCAACACGCTCGACTGTTTCGGCAACGGGCTGAAGAAGCCTGGGGACACGCTCGACATGGCGAAGGGGGACAATCCGCTGGCCGGTCCTTTTTTCGTCGAGGGCGCGGAGCCCGGGGACACGCTGGCGGTGAAGATTCTCGATCTGCAGGTGGATGGCGAGTACGGAGTGGGTGCGTTCTCGCCAGGGTTCGGCTCGATCAACTCGTCGAAGTACACGCCGGTGCTCGAGAAATCTCAGTGGCAGGAGCGGGTGTGGTTTTATCCGATCAACCATGCGGACAACACGGCGACGTTCAAGGCGCTCGATTCGGATTTCGCGGTGAAGATTCCGATGCATCCGTTCTTTGGATGCATCGGTGTGGCGCCAGCGAATGGAGAGGCGCGGAGTTCGATTGTGCCGGCAGAGTTTGGCGGGAACATGGATTCTCCGGAGGCGAGCGTCGGGAACACCGTGTACTTTCCCGTGAACGTGAAGGGCGGGCTGCTATACCTGGGCGACGGGCACGCGGCGATGGGCGACGGTGAGGCGGCGGGATCGGCGATCGAGGTGCCGCTGAAGGCGCGCGTGCAGGTGAGCGTGATCAAAGGGCGCAAGATCGGGTGGCCGCAGTTTGAGAACGACGACGCGATCATGACCGTGGGCGCGTATCGTCCGGCGGACGACGCGGTGCGGATCGCGCTGACCGAACTGGTGTACTGGATTCATCGCGACTACGGGTTGTCCGAAATGGACGCGTACGAGTTGCTGTCGAAGGTCGCGAAGATCCACTTCAACGAGATGGTGGATCCGAACTACGTGGTCGTGGCGTCGATTGAGAAGAAGTATCTGCCGAAGAAGAAGTAGGGGGCCTGCGGGGATTGGGTCTCTCCGCGGTATGTCGCAACCAGTCTCCACCCCAAAGATGGTGAGCGTTCCGTCTGTCGCAGATTTTTCCCAGGTCCGAGCAAAGCAAATTCGAAAGTCAAAATCCCCACCCTGTCTCGCCAAAAGGCGGCGAGACAAGGGTGAGGCACCCCCTCAATTCAAAGGGCACGAAGGACCGTGTCCCAATCCTTGCTATGGAGTCAGGGCGGACAACGTTGATTTGTCGGCGCCGGAGAAGCGCGTGGGCTGGGGGCGGTAGCCGTTGCGGGTCCGCACCTTATATTTCTTCAGTCGATCACCCACCAGCCTTACGGTGACGGCGCGCCATCCGTTGTTTGGATTCGCTTTCGGATAGTAGCTGAGCGAATACAGGTGAGCGAGATCATCGCGGATGGAGGCGAAGGCGCGGTGCTCATCGCGCCAGTTCCGTGCAAAGTAGGCTTTGCCGCCGGTGGCCGCTGTCATGCGGTCAAACACTGCGGTGGAGACGGGCTCAAGCCGGGCTTCCTGCGTGCTGATCATGTAGATGGAAACGCCGGAAGATTGGGCGAACTCGGCTACGTCTTCGGGGGGCACGACGCTGGAGTTGTCAGGGCCATTGGAAAACACGACGACGACTTTCCGGCCACGGTTTTGCGATGCGTCCTTAAGAGTGAGCAGAAGCGCGTTGTAGAGGGCGGCCTGATCGCCGGCAACCGTGGAGCGGACGGCCTGGAGTAGTTGGCCGCGGTCGGCGGTGAGAGGAGCGACGCGCGATAGATCGCGGCTGTAAGAATAGAAGGCGATTTTGTCGGCTTTGGCGAGCGAGCGAATGAATTCGGAGATTGCGTCCTGGGCAAACACGAAGCCGCGATACATGTAGTCGCTGGTATCGAAGAGGACGAAGACATTGGAGCCGCTTATGAGCTGATCGAAAGTCTGAGCCGGGACACCGTCAGAAGATCCTGCGGAGGAGTCCGGCAAGGGCGCGGCGGAAGAAGCCTCCTGTCCGAGATCGTCCAGACGGTGTGCGGGTGCATCTCCTTCTGCAAAGGTGGCGGGCTTTTCCCTGATGCCATCTTCGTAAATGGCGAAATCACTGGGCTTGAGTCCGGTGATGTAGTTTCCCTTGTTATCGGTGACGGCCACGTTGAGCTGGACCATGTTTACGACAACGTGGATGTCGGGATTGTCTTGCGCCCGGGTCGCAGTTTCATTGACCAGGAACAATAGAAAAGAGAGTGCCGCCGCCAAATGAAATTTCCTTACCATGAGCGCGTTTCCCTCAGGGGCTAAAGCCCCGCATCTTTTTTAAACCTTAACGGCACGGCTAAAGCCGTACCCCACCCAAAAGCGTTCGTTTATTCAAAAGCGTTCGTGAGACAGCTCTCAATGCTGAACGGCGCTGATTCGTTGCGGAGATCCCAGTTTGCCTTGCCGAAAGTCGGCTCCGGTCTCATGCATGGCACGAAGAAGGGCAGGCCAATCCTCGAAATCGGTAGCGAAGATTCTCTGGATCATGCTTTGCGTCAGCTCGGGTACCAAACGGTTCAACATCACAGGGGGAACGCCCGCTTCATCGGCCAAGCGAGCCCAGTACAAGTTGGGTGAATCCCAGCATTCCGGCAGGAAGCGGCTGGAGGATCCGGCGAAGGGCGGCATGGGAGCCACATTCAGCAGTTCAGGACCATAGTTCTGCGCCATGACCGGATGAGGGGTGCCGAAGTCGTGCGACAGGCGTTTCCAGTTGACCTGGTCGGGATGCTGGCGAGTCAGTTCCTGCAGCTCCTGAGTTGACGTTCCCAAGGTACGAGGTTGCTCGGGATATTTCTGTTGGAATTCCGCGGCCAGGTAAAAGGTGTCGGCGGGCATCATCTGGGGAATGATGTTGGCGACGTTTTCCGCGCGCATTGCCTGCTCGATCTGCCGCGCTTGCTGGGGAAGGAGGCGGTTGGACAAGATCGCAAGCACGTTGGCGCGCAACGCTTCATCTTTTTCAGAAGCGGCAAGAAGCTCCTCGCCGGATTTCTGGTAGAGAGCGACGGCGTGCAACTCCAACGGGCTAACGTTCCACCACCGCGGCAGGATGGCGCTGGTCAACATGCCGGGAGTCATCTCACCCCACACGAGCGCTTGAACGCTGTTGGGCGAGATGAAATCCTGCTCAAGCTCCGCCAGAACGTAGGGGAGATCGGCGAGAGAGCCGACGAAGTGAGCGCCGCCGCCTGCGGGAGTTCCGCGGCCGAGAAGCACCGGGGCTTGCCAGAGGCTCGAGATTCCAGTGACCGATTCGCCGGCAAAATCGTGGGAGCGAACGAAGAGCGGATTGTTGTGCAGGGCTTGCGCGCCCGGCGGTTCATAGTAAGCGTAGTTGAGTCCGACGAGAGTGTCGCGCAGGAAAGAGGCGAGCTGCCCTCGAGCTTCTTCAATTTGCGACCGCGAGGCTGTCGGAGCTTTGAGGAGCTTGGGCAAATCGGTGCGCATCTCCACATCGGTGTGGTGATTGTTGTAAATGCCCGCGGCCCACTGGGTTCGTTCACCGTTGCTGAAGATGGGGCGGGGCATTTCGAATTCGCGGGTCTGTGCCGCCAGCAGGACAACGTACTCTTCGGGATGCTTGCCACGTTCTTTTTCAGCAAGTCCATCACCGACTGACATCAGTGTGTCGATCGAGACCAGGCGCTGATCGTCGAGGACGGAGCGGATGCGGTTGGCGACTTCGTTGTGCATCTGCTTTCCTTGCGGAGTGGTCTGCGGAGGCCCGGCTATCAGTTCAATGATGTCGTCCTGAGAGCCGTGGGGCCTGCCCAGAGAGACGCGGAAGATCTCTCCCAGGGAATTCCGGCCGGCGTCGTAGAGATGAGCTGCCGATCGAATGCCCGCAAAGGGGCGGATTACGCGTTGCCAGGATTCATCGAAGCGCGATGGCGGGATTTGTCCCTGACGGGCCAGAATCTGCCAGATTCCGACGCTTGCCTGGAAAGTGCCGAAGGCGTTGGCTCGAAATGCCATGGGCGCATTGCCCAAGCTCTGCGCTACATCGAGGAACAGTGTGATCGACTCGTCGCCTAACTCCGGGAACTCGGAGAAGATGCGGTATTGGTCGCTGTAGTCCTCGTACTTGCGCGCTAACAATTCGACGGTTGCAGGTGCGAGGCGGTGATCGGTCGGCCTTCTGCTGTCGATTTGGCTGAGCGCCATGTAGAGCTGAAGAAGATCGGTGTCGTGAGTGCGCGACAGCGCGAACAGGACTCGAACGAGGTCATCGGGATGAGCCAATTTGTCCGGTTTTGCCCATTTGCGAAGCACATTTCGGTGATGGCCATCGAAAAGAATTCGCTTCCAGGATTCGAGACCTCCGGGAACCTGAGGCTGTCCGGAACTGTCGAGCGGAAGGCGAGCGACAAGAAGCAACATTTCGGGAACGGGGCGGAACGTGCCACGGGTTGGCTTGTCGGAGGAATCGGTCGAGAGTAGTGCGCTGTAGAAAAATTTCAGGCGATGCGGATCCGTGAAATAGGCCTGCTGCTCGCTATTGGCACGGCAAAGAACATCGAAATAAGCGGCGAGCCATCCCTTGTCGCGGGCGAGCAGTTTGGAGATGAAGGCGGACGGATTGGACGGGCTTGCACCGACCAAATCGTTCCAGGAAGATTCCGCGGCCACCCCGCCCGGCACGCTGATTTTGCCGCTCGAAACGGATAGCTCCCGGCCATAGAAATCAAGAACGGCGGCGTAGGGGACCAGCTTCTGAAGTCCAATGGAATGCTGCAAGAAGCCAGCGGTTTCCGGTTCGATCCGCGAGAGCGCCCAGTAGAGACGAGCCACTGCGGGGTCGTTCAAAATTGTGTCGAGCAAGTCTCTGCTGTTTTCGGTGTGGTTCTTTTTGCTCGCCATAGTCCACTCGCTTCCGGCAAACAGCACCGGCACAGCGGAAGGCGAGAACGGGTACTCGAAGGCCTTTCCGCCCTGCAGCGTCCGCTCCAGGTCGGGCAGAGGGAATCCGGAATCGATGGTGAGGAATGCGCGTTCGGGATCGTCGGTAAGTAAAGCGGTGTCAGCTTTGCCGCAATCCGGACGAGTGCGGTATCCGAGGATATGCAGAAGCGGCTGGGCGTCGTCACAACCAGCAACACGGATGACCATGCCGTTGTGCGCCGCTAACTCGGTGAGTTCTCTTGCCTGCACGACATAACGCCGAAGCAAGATAAGGAACTCCGTAGGTTGACTGGAACCCTGATAGCCCTCGATAAAGACATTCCTGCTCAACAGAGGCAGGACTTCTTCAGATCTGACCATCTGGCTGATGCCGGCCATGCGGAGGAAGGAACGCTCCGGACCGGGAATCGTAAAGTGCGCAGAGGACGGGACTTGGTTCTCGGAAGGAGCTTGCGCGGCTCCAGTTGCAGGCTCTGAGTTATCGGGCGAGCCGGCCTGGATGCTGCGGGCATAGGAGGAACAGTTGAGAAGAGAGCACGACAAGATGCAGACAAAAAGAGGAGATTTCACGGCAGAATTCCCTCGGATCTGCTGAGACCTCACTTCACCTGTTATCGATCACGAGAGCAGGGTGACTTTGACGTGACCGACGGTTCCCGGAAAGCAGGCTTGGCGGGCCTTGCGCCAATTTCAATGCGGGAAAGATACTCCAGATTCTCCGGCAATCCAAGTTAAATTTAGAGATTTGACAATGTTGTTCTCGGCTGGGGATAGCCAGATATCCCGAGGTTGAAGGATTTGAGGGCTATCCGAGCTTTCATACAGTGAAATTCTTGGACGCCTAAAGCAAACACTCGATCGCACGGCGGAAGAACTTGTCTGAATCGGTGACAAGGAAAGAGAGGATTTTTAGAGATTCATGGCGATCGCACCGGTACAGGAATATCACTAGGTATTCACGCGACGTTGTCGGATTAAACCCAGAACGGCAGGACAGCATCTGAACCCTCGCTCGTCGATTTCCAATTCTCCGGTGGAGCAGCAACCAATTGTATGTCTCGCAGAATCCCGGTGTGTTCGCTCGCGTTTGTAGCGATCTGCGCCAGCACAGTTCTGGCATCCGCTCAGGTCACGTCCTCATCAACTGAATCCAACTCAATTCAGGCCCCTGCTTCCCCCGTCGCGTACGTGTATGTTTCCAGCGCACCGACAAGCAGCACGGGCAAGATCAACGCCTACTCGGCGGCCTCCAACGGAGCGCTGACACCGATTGCCGGTTTGCCCTTTCCATACGACGTGAACTACATGGCGGTCAATGGAGCATGGCTGTTCGGTGTCGCGAACGTGGACACCGACATCAACTCGTTCTCGATTGCGTCGAACGGGGCCCTCATATCCAAAGACACGTACAAGGTGACGAATCCCGGGACCGGAGTCATCAGCGTATACCTGGATCACACCGGTTCGACGCTATATGCCGACTACTACACGACCAACAACGATTACCTGTCGTTCAGCATTAACCAATCCAAGGGGCGACTGACGAAGACCGGCGATCTGGCAGGAGGCCCACCGAACAATACGCCGGTGAGCTTTATCGGAAACAATTTGTATGCGTACTCATCCAGTTGCTATCACTTCGGGCAGGAGATTATTGGAGTGAAGCGCAACACGGACGGGACGCTCTCATACCTGAACTACAACTTCCCATTTCCAGCGGAGAAGTCGGGCGGATTCTATTGTCCATGGAAGGCGGCTGCCGATCCGACGAACCATGTCGCGATTGCGATGCAACCGATGAATTCGAATTTTGCCACCGACGGGAACTTCCAACTGGCGGTATACACCGCGGGCAGCACCGGGAATCTATCCACCAAGAGCACGTACTCGAATATGCCGACGGTGGCGGTGGGAGGGGTGAACGACTACTCGATGTCGCCATCGGGGAAGTTTTTGGCTGTCGGTGGGACAGCGGGGTTCCAGATCTTCCACTTCAATGGAGCAAATCCGATCACCAAGTTCACCGGGCTTCTGACGGGGAACTCGATCGATCAGATTTTTTGGGATAACGCGAACCATGTGTACGCGATCAGCCTGAGTAAAGGCAAGCTGTTCGTATGGACTGTGACTTCGACCGGGGCAACGCAGGCTCCGGGGTCACCGCACTTGATTCCCAATGTGCAGAACCTGATTGTTCTGCCGAAGTCGTGAGGTGAGTTCCAACATCCTTTCTAAGAAGTCAAAAACCCACCCTGTCGCCAAAACCGCGACAAGGGTGGGGCACCCGGTCCGCAGAAGCGTTGCATCTGGAAAACTGGAACGTCGGCTGCTAGCATCCGTGGCATGTTCAAACTCGTTGTTGTGATGCTGACTTTCATGGTAGCCGTCTCTGTGGCTGAGCTCCCAACCAAGAAGCGCCTGGACCTGGCCACGATCAAGGCGTTGGTGGCCGCGGCCGAGGCGGAGGCGAAGAAGCTCAACGTTGAGGTGACCATCTGTATTGTGGACGACAGCGGGAATCTTCTCTTTCTGGAGAAGGCGGATGGCGCGTCGCTCAACACAATTCAGTTCGCGCAGAAGAAGGCGCGCCACTCGGCGCTGTACCGGAAACCATCGAAGGACGGAGAGGATGCCTTGAAGGCGGGGAATCTGGCGGTGCTTGCCTTCCCCGATTTTTTCCCTAATCAGGGCGGGCTGCCGATTCAGGTCGACGGGCAAACTATCGGAGGGATTGCTGCGAGTGGCGCTAAGTCGGAAATCGATGAAGCGATCGCGCAGGCGGCGCTGGACGCGGTGTTTAAGAAGTGACGTGGGCGCTCAGTCCGGGAGCGGTTTGTTACGGGTGGAATTGTGTCATTCCTCACCAGAAAGTCAAAAACCCCACCCTGTCGCTTAAACCGCGACAAGGGTGGGGCACCCTCCTTCTTTGTTCCTGGTTCCTGCTAACCCTTCACTATCTTCTTGCCTGACTTATCCCAGACTGCGACGGATTTTTCGAAGTAGGAGAAGTTCGCCAGGTGGCAGCCTATGGCGGCGTTGTTGCCGAAGACTTCGTTTTCGACAACTGGTTTGCGGGTGCGCACGGCGCTGTAGAAGTTGGCCTGGTGATCGACCGTGTCGCTGTAGCCGGGAGGGTTGACGTAGGATTCGCCGGTTTCGTCGACCTTCCACTTCAGCGCATCCGGTTCGGGATGCTCCTCGTGCCACTTCTGCAGATACTGATCGCGCAGGACCTTCGGCCAACCGAAAATCGAATAGCCTTCGGGCTCGGGACGTGTGTCTTCAGGCTTATAGGTGAGCGTGGAGTCCTTGATGATCATCGTGCCCTTGGTGCCGTAGAAGCCGATGAATTCTCCACCGTTGTTATTCAGGTTGCAGCGCAGGGTCACGCGGCAGTTCTGGTAGTCGTAGAGAGTCTCGATGAGGTCGGGGAAATCGCGGCCGTCCTTAAAGTGGAAAAGACCCCCGGAGGACTGAGCGCGCTGTGCGGGCTCATTGATTCCGGCGACGAACTGGATGCCGGAGAGCAGGTGAACAAAGAGATCGCCGCCGAGTCCCTCGCCGTAGTCGCGGAAACAGCGCCAGCGGAAGAAGCGAACGGGATCGAAGGGGACCTTAGGAGCTTTGCCGAGAAAGGCCTTCCAGTCGATCGTCTTTTCGCTGGCATCGGGCGGAATGGGGTAAACCCAGGCGCCGCTGGGCGAGTTGCGGTCCCAGTAGGCATTGATGGAGAAGACTTCGCCCATCTTGCCGGAATCGAAGATCTCTTTTGCCTTGGCATAAAGGACGGAACTGACGCGCTGGCTGCCGATAGCGACCATGCGTTTATTTTTCTGCGCGGCCTCGAGCATCGCGAATCCGTCTTCGACGGTGTGCGACATCGGCTTCTCGCAGTAAATGTCTTTGCCGGCGGCGCAGGCATCTTCGAAGATCTGGCGGTGGTTGTGATCCATGGTGGCGATCAGGACGGAGTCGACGTCTTTGCGATCCAGAATCGAACGATAGTCGCGGGTGGCGGGGACGCTCGGGTTGTTTACGGCTTCCTGCGCGGCGGTGTGGCGGCTGTCGTAAAGATCGCAAACCGCGACGCACTGAATGCCCGGAACCGAGAGAGAGGCCTGAAGGTGCTCACATCCGCGAATGCCGGTGCCGATTGAAGCGAAACGCACGGTGTCACTGGGCGCAACCGGGCGCGAGGAGGCATTAAGGATGCGGGGTTGCAAAACGGATTTAGCGATGGTGGTGGCGACGAGAGCGCCGGAACCGATTTGCATGAATTGGCGGCGAGACAGGGGATTTTTGGACATAGAAGTTTTTCGCCCTCACAAGTGCTGAAGAGATTTTCCGCGACAGACGTGTACGCAGCTGCGGAAATCATTTACGGTGAGGAATTATCCCACAGCGGACGGCGATTTAGTAAAACGATTTTCTTCAGCATGGCAGAGGTCGTTCCGATTTTGGGCCTGCACTCGCAAGTGCCAACCGCCCGATGGTGGTCCTGATCTCAATCACGAAGATCGGCGTCACGAATCACTCGCGTGTGAGAATCGCGCCGTAAGGCGAGCTTGTGACGGGACGAGAGTTCGTCATAGGTTTTTGGTGGGGAAATGTAGGGAACCCGTCAGATCGCGCCACGGACGCGCCAAGAGCGACAGCAGGGTCTCGCGTTTAACGATTGACCATTCGCCACGAATGGGGATAGGATGTCGCTCTCAATTTGCCACCCGTCCTCTCAACTCTCAACCAAACTCAATCTGCAACGAAGTTAGTCGGCTCATAGGTCGAGTCACTCGTGTTTATGCGAACGGACTTCACGTCCCAGGAATGCGAGTAAGTCCGAAGATACAGTTGTCTGGTCAATACAGGAGGAGTAAATGGACTCTAGCAATGCAGTTGTGCTTTCAGCCAAGAACAAAGCAGTGCGGGCCATATGGCTGGGGCTGTTTGCGGTGGCGCTGATCGGGTGCCTTGCACCGCAGGGCTTTGCTGCCACCGGAAGGTTCATTGCGCATAACACACCAAATTATGTGGCGACGGCAGCGAACTTGGGAACCGAGGATCCTGCGAAGGTAATCGAGGTGAGCTTCTGGCTCAATCCGCGTAACCGGGGGCAACTGGACGCGATAACCAAGAGTCTCTACGATTCGACGTCTCCCCAATTCCGGCACTTCCTTACCCGCAACCAGATCGCGACCAGGTTTGCGCCGACCGCGGCACAGATGAAGGTGGTGCGGGAATTTCTCGCGGCGAACAACCTGAAGGTGATGCGGGTTGGTCCGATGAATTTCTTCGTGCATGCGAAGGGAACGGTGGGCGACATCGAGAATGCGCTGCACGTGCAACTCAATCAGTATCAAGTGGGCAGCAATGTAATGCGCGCCAACAACCGCGATCCGTACGTGGACGGACCTGCGGCTCCCCTGGTGAGAGCGATCTCCGGTCTCGACAGCGGCGAGTATTCGCATCCGATGGCGACACGGCCGGGTCCTCCCTCTACCAAGCCGGGAAAGGCACTTGCTGCTATGGCAGCGGCGGCACCGGATAGCAGCTTCTTTTCGAATAACTGTTTCGATGGCACCGAGACCGAATCGTTCTCGACCAACAACAGCGGGTCGTTCCCCATCGGTACCTACAAGGGCAACCATATCAACCTGCAAAGCCTGACCAGCGCGGGATGCGGATACACGCCGCCGATGATCCAGGCTGCATACAACCTGAATGCCTTGTATGCAGAGGGATTCGACGGCTCAGGACAGACGATCGGGATCATCGACTGGTGCGGCTCGCTGACCATCCAGAGCGATGCGAACGCATTCTCGGCGCAGTTCGGTTTGCCGCAGTTAACCTCGTCGAACTTTGCGATTACCTATGTCCCGACCGTGAGCACCTGCCAGGCCATCGACCAGACCGAAATCAACATCGACGTGGAATGGGCCCATGCCATTGCGCCGGGCGCGAACATTAACCTTATCGTTCCACCTTCGGCAAACTTTTCGGATGTGGACGAAGCGGAACTCACATCGGTGGTCTACCACCTGTCCGACACGCTTTCGGGGAGCTATGGCTCGATCGAGGCTTTGGATCCGACCAGCGAACTGCTAACCGAAAACCTGATTAACCAGATTGCCGCAGTTGCGGGAATCTCGGCGAACTTCTCCTCGGGCGATCGAGGAGACTTCTCATTCTTTGGAATCCCACCGACAGTATCGGCGCCGGCGGATTCCCCGTATGCGACTGCCGTGGGAGGCGTGACGTTGGCGCTGAACGCCGACAACTCCATCGCATGGCAGGCGGGCTGGGGCAACAACGAGACGCTTTTGGCCGAAGAGGGCACAGTATTCGATCCGCCACTATTCTTTGGATTCATTGGCGGGGCGGGCGGAGGTCCGAGCAACTGCGTCACCGTGGATGTCAAGTTCAACTGCACGGGTGGTTTCCTCAAGCCTTCTTACCAAAAGGGGGTGCCGGGGAAATGGCGTCAGGTTCCTGACGTATCCTGGCTGGCGGACCCGTTCACTGGGGGAGTCATTGCGATCTCAGTGCCGTTCCAGATTCCGTCGCTGACCTGGCAAGTGTGGGGGGGGACGAGCCTGGCGTGCCCGATGTTCTCGGCGCTGTGGGCGATCGCGAACCAGGAGGCGGGAGCGCCTCTTGGCCTGGCGGCACCTTATCTGTATTCGCTGCCGGCTGGAGCGGTGACGGACATCGTCCCAGTTGCGACGAAGCACAATGTCACCGCCTCGATTCAGGAGTCGGCGACCGTAACCGTTCCTTACAGCGCGGCACAAATACTGGGAGGCTCGGTCACCGGCAAATACTCCGACGCGATATGGGACTATGCACCACTGGCGGACACGGCAGTGATCGTTTCCTTCGGAATGGACTGCTCGGCGGAAGCGCCGGCGGCTTTCTTCGGCACGCTCTGCACGGATCCGAGCCCACTGAAGACCAAGGTGGGATGGGACAACGTGACGGGTGTGGGAACACCGAACGGAAAAGCGTTTGCAGATGCCTTCCATCCTTAGGCTGTGGTAACAAGAAAGCGTCGGTGATTGCCTCCGTCGTCGAAAGGGACGACGGAGGCTTCTTTGTGTGGAGCTGATGCGGGGAGTAATCCTAATCGGGCAGGGAAAATAAATAAAGGGGCTGACGGGCGCAAACGGTACGTTCCGTGCGGCGGGACGAAACTTTTTGCAATCTCCGCCGTATCTCACGCGAGAGGGGTCTCCTAAATCGGGTTGCTGGACGTTAGGCTCTTCCCTCAGGGGCCGAAGCCCGCGTCTTTTATGCTTCTTGCGTCGCGGCTGAACGCCGCACTCTTTCAGAACAATTCCCTTATGAGACACGTTATAGACTCCACACGCGAGGACGCACGAGCTTTATGAAGAACCCAGGAAGATTCGCAGGCTTACTTTATGTACTCACGTCAATCGTCGGTTTTTTCGCTATGGGCTATGTTCCCGGCAAGGTGATCGTGCACGGAAACGCGGCAGCGACGGCTAGCAACATCTTGGCCCACGAGACGCTGTTTCGCTTCGGCATTGTGGGCGAGATCATCGGCCAGGCCGGTTTCATCTTCGTGGCGCTGGCTTTGTATGATCTGCTCAAAGGGGTGAGCCGGCGGCATGCCTCGATGATGGTGATGTTGATTGTGATATCGGTTCCGATCGCGTTCGTGAATGAGCTGAACTCGATCACTGCGGTCGTGCTGGTGCGCGGGGCGGACTTCTTATCTGTGCTCGACAAGACTCAGCGGGAGGCTTTGGCCATGTTGTTCATCAAGTTGCATGGCCAGGGATTTGTCGTCGCTGAGATGTTTTGGGGACTGTGGCTTTTTCCACTGGGGCTGCTGGTGTACAGGTCGCGCTTTTTGCCGCGGTTTCTGGGAGTATGGCTCGGGTTGGCCGGCGTGGCATGGGTGATCCTGAGTCTGACGGGAATTCTTTTGCCGGAATATCAGGATAAGGTGGATACCTACTCTCAGCCCGCGATGATTGGGGAGATTGTGTTCATGTTGTGGCTTCTCATTATGGGAGGCAAGCCGCCTGACCTCGACACCGCAGAGGCATCGGTTGCGGCGGCGTAGCTGTATGCTGCAGCGAATTACCTTCGTTACTTTCGACCTGCCGAGCGCAGCGACTAGCATTTCCTTAGAATCGCTGGGCTGTTAGGGATGCCGCCGAATAGGAGCAAAATCAGGCGGGGAGAAGCTCTGTAAGTCAGAGTGGCCTGCGAGAATCCTTCGCTCGACTGGAAACAGCCCAGTCACCTTCCTGTTACTTTCCTTTTTGCACACGAGCAGGCAGAGCACAACAAGTCATTTCGCCTCTTGTGTCGGCGCCTGATGGCCTGCCGGCCAGAAGCTTACAGCGATTGCAGAAATGCCAGCAGCGCTTTTTTCTCTGCGGACTTCAGTTTGACGAAGCGCTCGGTTACTTCCTCGGCCTCGCCTTGATGACGGCGGATGGCATCGCCGAGGTCTACCGATACGCCATCGTGCATCAGACGCGAGCGCACGCGAAGTCCCCACAACGGGGCGGTTCTGATCTTGTTGCGGGCACAAAGAGTATCGCGCAACAGATCGGGATGTTTTTCTCCTTCGAGCACCGCGGTCTGGTAGCTCTCGCTGCATTCGTCTTCGGGTTTTCCTTTGGCGGGCTGCTTTGTTTCTGCCCGCGACGCTTCCATTTCTCGTATTCGCTTCTCTACTCGCTTGCGGCCGAAGTGTTCAATCAGCGCGATCGGGATTCCGTCTCCGGTCCCTACATTGTGCAACAGGAAGTCGCTATAAGGATGAATCGTCCGGTTCTCGAGCGCGTCGGGATGCAATCCCGGCCCGCCGGGGGCCGCCGGACTCTTGCCCGTGACGACGGTGTCCACGTGGCAGCTGGCGCAGCCGATCTTCGTGAAGAGTTGCGATCCCTGCATGACCTCGGCAGTGGTCGTCGTGTCCCGGGCCGGGGCTTTGAGCGACCGCATGAAACTGGCAAAGTGGTCGATATCTTCCAGATTGTTGTCGGTGGGATCGGGGAGGCTATTGGGTTCCGTGATCTTCGTCGGGTCGGTGTTCGGGATGATCGTCGTCACCGGAGGATTGCAGGCTGTGGTCACTTCCGTTGGCTGGAGGCGGTTCGTGATTCCCATCTCGTTCAGGTAAGCATCAGCGGCAAATGCGAGCAAACTCGCGTGCTGGTCTTTCCATCCGAAACGTCCGATCCGATCGGCTCCTTCACTTTCGGGTACGAGCACCTTAATAGCCTGCCCGCAGATTTTTCCGCGGGACGCCTTGCACTGGTCCTTGCGAATCTTGAGCAGGGTTTCGTCGGGGATGGCTTCCACGTATCCGTCGCCGAGGGTATTGGTCGCCAGGCGGGTGGTGCGCACCGTTTCGGTTTCAGGTACACGTTCCTGAATCTCAGGGCAGATGGCGCGGTCATTCACCAGGTTTCGATCCTTGATGATCTCTGCTCCGTGATTGATCGGGATCTCTGGAGTCTGGAACTGGCCGTGGGCATCGAGATGCCCGACGCGCAACTCGGTCACTTGGCTGGCGGCTCCGCTGACCGGAGTCTGGTGACACTCGCGGCAGGACTGGGCATTGTAGAGGGGGCCGAGTCCATCGGGGGCGATGTGCTCAACTTCCTCGAAAAATTTCTGGTCGGCAAGACGACGAACAGGATCGGAAAATCCGTTGCTCTGGTCGTCGAATCCGGTCGCTGCTTCGGGCGGTTGTGTGGGTGACTGAGCTGCCAGGCCGAGCAGGATACTTCCTGCGATCAAGAACAATAGCAATGTGGGCTTCACGGGACATTCCCTCAGGCCAGAGGTCTTGAGAACGACGAAGCCGCGATCTGCTCGATGCTATGCGAGATCCCTACGTCGAAAAAACAATACAGATAAAGCGTCTTTGTGATCGTGTGTTGTCTTTCTGAGATGACAGTTTGAAGGATGCTCGCCGCCGGGCCTGCCCATAATAGCTTGCAGCGATACTGATGGCAATAAATCACACATGACTTCATGACGTATTGATGAGAAAAAGAGAAAAGGGTGGGACCCGTGTCGTAAAAAGATGGGAGAACTGCGGAAAAAAATTGAAAGGGCCGTGACATTGGTTATGCCCTAGCCGCTAGCTCCTGCGAGGGAGCCCACAGCGTGGAAGCATGTACCGTCACAGCCCCTTGATGCGATCACTGCTTTCGCAGTTCCGAACCCCAACTGAACCTCGCAGATCCGTCGGTTTTTTCAGGTCCGGTCGCCTTGCGGGTCGCCCCGCCCGGCTAATCACTCAGTCTACTTCGGGCCAGCTCATTTTATTGTGCCAACCCTTTCGACCGTCGACGTAGGCAAAGTTACCAGAGTAACTAGAAAAGTCAACGCAAACTATTGGTGCAATAGCGACGATTCGAGCTGTGCATAATCGAAAATGCAAATGGTTGTAATGGAAAAACTTAGTCCGAGGCGATTTGTTCTGGTACGCCTTTTGCACAGAAGGATTCACAGTGGAAAGATTAACTGCAAAACGCTGAAAGGGAACCAAATAATAGTCTTGACGGTGAGGATTGATGAGGGCACAGTGCAGAGTAGACTTGGAAAAATCGAAGTGACGTCAGAACTGGTGGCCTATGTGGACGGCGGATGCCTGGGAAATCCGGGTCCGGCGGGCATTGGCGTAGTAATCAGCGGTCTGGCGGAGGGTCCCGTCCGGATCGCGAAGTGGATCGGGCGCCAGGACAACAATGTTGCCGAGTACGCCGCTTTGATGGAAGCCCTGCAATATGCGGTGGAGCGGAAGGCCCACAAGCTCCACGTTTATTCCGATTCCGAAGTTGTGGTGCGGCAGATGACCGGAGAATATGTTTGCCGCAGTGCCCGCCTTTACTCCCTGCACTGGACCTGCCGCAAACTCGCACGCTCGCTGGCGTTTTCCATTTCCCACGTGCGGCGAGAGGAAAACGCCGAGGCCAATGGGCTGGCGCAGGCGGCGCTGCGGCGGAAGTAGGAAAGCAGCAATTAGCCCTCCGCACTTGGCATTCAGCCCGTTTCGTTCCGTTGAGACGTCTGGGCAGTCGAAGGTTTGGTATTTCTCGACGCCTTTGATGGGCTGAGTGCCGAATGCTGGGTGCTGAAGGCTTCGTTTGACACTTTTGGCTTAATACCTCTGCCCTTAAGAAACCTTGACACGGCAGTTCCTGCGAGCGAGACTCCAAGGTAAGTATCCCTACAATTGATAAAGAAGATTGACGGGTGGACCTCGGTCCGCCGGAGAGCATTCCTGGAAGAGAACAGTCCAAGTCGTCGGCAGGGAGTGTCGGCAGCACTGGCGGCGCAGGCCGCTATGGCGGCGTCGGTGCGTTTTCCGGGCGAGGATGGAGGACGTTCGCTGGCCGAAATGGCGCAAAGCGATCTCGACGCAGCGCTTCAACTGCTCGCCGATCGCGCGCAATACATCACAGGCGCGAGCGGGGCCGCGATTGCCCTGCGGCGCGATGGACGCCATGACATGTTGTGCCGTGCCAGTTCGGGGACGAATGCGCCGGAGTTGGGCGCGCTGCTCTCCACCGAGTTCGGGCTCTCGGGCGAGAGTGTGCGGACGCGCCAGCTTCTGCGTTGCGACGACGCGGAGCGCGACGCGCGCGTGAATCGCGAGGTGTGCCGGCAGATGGGAATTGCATCGGTGCTGGTCATGCCGGTCGTGAACGATGACCAGGTTCTGGGAGTGTTCGAACTTTTTTCCGGGAAAGCGCATGCGTTCGGGGAGCGCGACCTCTCGGCGGTACAGCGGCTGAGCGAGATGGTGGAGACGGCGGTCCGGCTGGCGCATGCTGTCGAAATCCTGCCGCAGCAGTTGAGTGAGCGCGAGAGTTCGATAGCGGAAGCGGTGCATCCGGAAGTTTTTGAAGGTCAGTTCCTGAGCGACCTCGTCGTGGAAGAGGTCAGACAATATCGGGAGGATCATGCTCCTGAGCTGACAGCAGCGGCTGCGCTGGAATCACCTTTAGTCGAAGCAGTTCCGGACCTCGCGAAGGCAACTCCGTATGCGGCTTTACCGGAGCCTCAGGCGCAGACATCGCCAGTTCAGAGCACGTCAATATCTTCCCCCAACCATGTTGCGGTCAGTGATGCTCCAGTCAGTGATGTTCCGGTGAGCCATAGTCCGGCGAAGAAGCTTTTGTTCTGGTCGGCTGCGGATGAGGGTGAAGTGACGAAAGCCATCGACGCGGACCAGAGCCACGTGCCTCCGGTGCTGCGAGGGCTGCGGAAATGCGAGGCTTGCGGGTTCCCGATTTCCGGGGGCCGGGTACTCTGCGTGGAGTGTGAAGAGAAAAAGTGGCGTGGACAACTGCGGCCCCAAGCTCCGACCCGGAAGCTGCCGACTGGACCAGTTCAAGCTTCGAAATCTGCCGGTGGAGCGTTCTCGGCAGCCGCGGTATCGATGGCTAAAGCTCCTGAGGTCCCGACTCAACGAGCTGCCGATGCCGGGCCCAAAGTGGCGATGGTTCCACCGGAGCCGGGTCCATTCCTGGTTGACCGTGCTGAAACGACGATAGCCGTTCCAGCCACAATCGGCGAGGCAGAGCCTGCGGAGACTCCGCAACTCATTCTGAGCGCTGGGCTTGAGCCTTCGCGGTCGTGGTTTTCAGCGAACAAATACATTGTTCTGGTGCTGCTGGTGATTGGCGTCGGAGCCGCTGCTTTCCTGCTACTCCGCTAGTGCAATCTTCCATTCGTCATACCTCGAGAAGAAGGTACTACACAGCTGCCGAAACCCTTGACAATACAGGCAACTCTGCTAGAGTGCGATGGAAGGTTCGAAACCATCGACCATAGTGCGGGTGCCATGACCATGAAAAACGTGTACGAGGTATTACGGCAGAAAGAGATGGAATTAACTCGGTTGGAAAAAGAAGTGGAGGCACTGCGGCTGGTGGCTCCCCTGCTATCGGAGGAAAAGGAAAGCTTGTCTGAGATGGGGAAGCCGGCTCTGGCGACCGCGGTAAATGGGCCACAGACCGCGCGGATTCCGGTTCCAACGAGTCCATCGATTCCGGCGCCGCAGCCCGTGCGTGCGGCGGGATGGGAAGATACGGCAAAGCGCTGGCCGTAAGCCACATCGATCTTCGTTTCAAGCACTTGATCAGCCCGGGACGCGTCCCGGGCTGATGTGTTTCTGGAGTACCCCCGTCTCGGAATTCGGGCGTACAATTGTGCGGCTTTTGGGGCCAGGGATCGGCCGACTTGGTGCGTGGGGCGATTCGAAACTAACCTGGAACCGATGAGGAGGGTGTATGCCGGGGTTTTGCGTGAGTTGTGGCACGCCTTTGACCGGGCCATTTTGCAATAACTGCGGAGCTCGAGCGGTTCCACCAGGAAGTCCGGTGCAGGCAGCGCCGGCCTCGACACCAGCGCAATCTCAGGCGGGCTATCAGCCAGTTGTTGTGCCGAGCACTCCTCCGCAGCCCGTCTCGCCCATGCCGGCCCAGGAGTACCAGCCGGTGCAGGCGCCAGTCACGGTGGTGCCGAAGAGCTCTGGACTCGGTAAGGTGTTGCTGTGGGTGGGCGGAATCTTTCTGGTGCTGTTCATGATGGTGGCGGGAGCGGCCATCTACGGTGCTTATTGGGTGAAGCACAAGGTGTCAACCTACGCATCGGCGATCAGCGGCGGATCGAGCGATAACGTGAAGGTGGTGGCTTCCGGAGATAGCTGCAGAATGCTGTCAACGGCGGAATTGCAAAAGATCCTCGGGGTGAAGATCGAGAAGAGTGCGGAGATCGTCGACGACAATCAACCCGGCTGCGCGTATTACACCGACTCGCAGTCTGTCAGCCAGTTGCAGCGGATGGCCATGGCGCAGGCCAAGAAGCAGACCGACGAAGTGAACCAGCGGCCAGGCGCGAAGCCTGACAACCTTCCTGCGCTGATGAAGAATGCGAATGACCTGGAAGGGATCGTCAAGACGCTGGGAATGACCCAGCCGCCGCCGGACGGCCGGGTCTTTTCGTTCACGTTGGAGCGCGGGGTGAGCGCGGATGCCTGGTCAGGAATGCGGGTGACGGAAGCGGCGGTCCCGGGCTTCGAGGAGGTTCCGGGAGTCGGAGATCACGCGATGATTGGAGCCTTTGGCCACGCGTTCTATGTACAGAAGGGGGACGCGGTCATCACGATGTCGACGATGTTTGTTCCCGACGCGCGCATGAGGGGATCGCAGATTGGGAAGACAATTTTGGGGAAGCTGTAATAATGGCGACAACGGCAGGAGGGATTTCTCGGTTTACTGGACGAGTTTCTTTCGAGAGCAGCTGGCGAAGCTGCGGTGTCTGACGAGTGAAGTAGCGCTGAGTTGCTCGGCGCCGCTACCTCCGACTGCGCTCTGTTAGGAATCCCTAGTAAGGGCTTTTTGGGAAGTCAAAATCCCCACCCTGTCCCGCGCAAAAGCCGCGGGACAAGGATGGGGCACCCCGCCGGATTTTTCAATTCTCCTGAAGTTATTCTGGAACTGCGGCCGCTGGGAACCTGGCGCTACGACTGCGCTCCCACGATTTCGTGAAGGGCGGCTACAAGGCGCTCGACCTCGTCCGGAGTGTTGTAGTGGACCATGCCGATGCGGAGGAAGCCGCCGGATTTTTCTACATCGAGGTGCTCGGTGAGATTCAGGGCGTAGTAGTTGCCGTCCCAGGTGAAGAATCCGCGGTCGCCTAGTTTCGTGGCGAGTCCTAATGGGGTGTGACCTTGGATGCGGACGGCGAACGTGGTGCAGCGGTCGCTGAAGCGGGCGGGGTCGGTGATGCCGTAGATTTTCAGGCCGGGGATTGTCTTCAGGCCGCTCATCATTTTTTCCAGAAGCGCGCGTTCGTGCTCGTGGATGGCGGCGTAGGCGGCTTCGATGGCTGCGCGACGGGTGGATGAAACCTGTCGAGCTTCTCTCGACGGACGGCCGAGGCGGCCGTCCCCACATGGTTCTGCGACAAGGTCGCCGTCCCCACTTGCTTCCGCGGCTCGGCGGCCTAGGTCGGCAATGTAGTCCACGCAGGCTTCGATTCCGGCGATACATTCGTGGTTCAGCGTGCCCCATTCCCAGCAGTTTGGGATCGCATTGGTGTTCGGGCGGACCTTGTAAGGACGAAGGCGTTTGAGATGCTCGCGCTTGCCGTAGAGCACGCCCAGGTGCGGGCCGAAGAATTTGTAGGTGGAGCAGGCAAGGAAATCGCAATCGAGCGCGGCGACATCGATCAATCCGTGGGGGCCGTAGTGGACGGCGTCGATGTAGCACAATGCGCCCACGGCGTGCGCAAGTTTCGTGATCACGCGGACGGGATTGATCGTTCCAACCGCGTTTGAGGCGTAGCCTACCGCGACCAGCCTGGTGTTGGCATTAATCTTCGACGCGAGGTCGGACATGTCGAGCGTGCAATCCTCGTCATGGATCTCGGCCCATCGGACGGTGAGGCCGCGATCTTCCGCCATCGCGAGCCAGGGAGAGACGTTGGCGTCGTGATCGAGGCGCGTGACAAGGATTTCGTCTCCAGGCTTCAGCTCGCGACCGATTGCGCGGGAGATGGCGAAGGTCAGGCTTGTCATGTTGGGACCGAAGACAACTTCGTCGGCGCCGCAATGGAGAAAATCGGCCATGGCGGCGCGAGCGCGCGTGATCATAGCGTCGGTGTGGCGGCTCGTGGGGTAGGCTCCGCCTGTGTTGGCGTTGTCGTGACTGAAGTACGCAGAGATGGCGTCGATCACGCGCTGAGGGACTTGCGTTCCTCCGGGACCGTCGAGGAAGGCGGCGGGGTGGCCGTTCACGGTCTGCGAGAGAGGTGGGAACTGAGAGCGGACGTAAGCAAGGTCGAGGGCGGCTGCGTTAGTTGCTATGGTGGACATTGTGGTCTGAATATTTCTATCACGAGTCCGTTTATTGCGAATTCGAAGTTTGCGTGACATGATGCGGCGTGGCTCGCACCACCAAAGTCGTCCTGCTTGTTCTTGCCATTTTGGTGTCTGCTCTGCTCTTCGCTGGATTTACCTATCGAAAAATCAGACAAAGGGAGGCGGCTGCCGCGCGCGTCCGGGCGGAACTGGACGTCGGCTACCGGACGCAGGTGCGACAGTATCAGCGTGCTCTTCGAATCGGAATGCCGCGTTCGGAAGTTACGAAATACTTGGAATCAGGAAAGATTCTCTACCGGCAGACTCAACGTGAGATCGTTGTTGATTTGGGCCGCGAACCGGGGGATGGGATGGTTTGCGATTACTGGACTGCTTACGCTTCGCTGGAATTTGCTCATCCCCAGGACCAAACCGAAGCTTCTCCGACCGACATCCTCGCAAACGTTTCTCTCAAGAAAGTGGGGCATTGTTTATAGCCCTGCCCGTTTCCGTGCGAACAAGCTACTGCGCGTTAAATTTCCGCCTAAACGCGCTCTACTCTTTGACTGCTCTTACGAAATCCGCCAGCAAGCCGTAGGCGGTCGCGTAGAGGCCAGGATTTTCTTCGGTGATGGCGAGGCCGGGGAAGATGTCGGTTTCGAAGTAGACGTAGGAAGACGTGTTGGAGATCCTTGCCATCGGTTGCGTGCTCAAGATCTTTTCTGGTTTCACGCTTGCCTCGATGCCGTTTTCGGTGCGGCGGGCGCGGCAGACGAGTTTGAAGGGCCATCCATCGCGCTTCGCGTTTCGGACGGCTTGCGGCGTCAGCTCGCGGATGCCTTCGCGCTCCATCTGATCGAGGCGGATGGGCGTATCCATCAACACCGTGATCAGGGCTGCGGTTTTTACGGCGGCGTCCCAGCCGTCGATATCGTGGGTGGCATCGGTTTCGGCGACGCCGAGTTCCTGCGCTTTCTTCAACGCTTCGTCGAAACTCAGGCCTTGTTCCATCTGGCTGAGGATGACGTTTGTAGTCGAGTTCAGGATTCCGTGAAAGCCTTGCAAGTGGATCGCGGGGAGTTGGTCGAAGAGCGAGAAGATCGGGACCCCATCCATTACGGTGGATTCGAAGAGGAAGCTCTTGCCTTTGTTCGCACCCAGGTCGCGGAGTTCGCGGTAGGCGTGGACGATGGGGCCTTTGTTGGCAGTGATGGCGTGGGCTCCGTGATGGAGGGCGGCGCGGATGTGGTCGACGGCGGGCTGGCCGTTCTCGACGTTGAGGGAGGTGGCTTCGAAGAGCACGTCGGCTTGGGCTTTCTTTAGCCAGAGGTCGACGCTTCCTGGTGAGATTTCGCGGGCAGGAGTGCCCGCGCCACACTTTTGGGGATCGATGCCGGTTGGATCGGCGATCCAGCCTAAGCGGCGGGAGGCGATGCCGGTGACGCGGAATTCGATGCCGTGGCGGTCCCGGAGTTCGGCGGAGCGGTCGTCGAGCAAGCGGACTAGCGTCCGGTTGACGTTTCCGTGGCCCAGGAAGCAGAGGTTGTAGGAGCGGATAGAGCCTCACACGGGGGCTAAAGCCCCACCTTTTTTCTTGGCTGAACGCGACGCTGAAGCGCCGCTTTTCCACATCTTTATGCTGGTATATAGAAGCGCTGATTTTATACGGTGCTGCATACCACGGAAGCGCCGTCCGCTGCCTGCTGACCGCGGCCCGATACTTCGGGGCCGAGGCGGCTGTCCCTACGTGGTTCTTGCTGACTCCAGCAGTTATCCCATTACGGTGGTGTGCTCGGGTTTGATCTTGTACAGGACGCGGACTTCGCCGGGCTGGCCGTAAGGGTATTTATCAACGCCAAGGTATTTCTTGGCCAGCTTGTTGATGCTCTCGTCGGCACCGTCCTCGGTGATCTCGGTGACTCGACCGCGGATTTCCAGATAGCGATAGGGATTATCAGGATCGACGACGGCGAGCGCGACACGCGGATCGCGGCGTACGTTCTTATCCTTCTGGCGGCCACGGGCCGAGTTGAAGATGACATGCTCACCGTCGAAGTCGACCCAGACCGGAGTGACCTGCGGGCGGCCGTCAGGCATGAGCGTGGCGAGGTTGGCAAAGGCCCGTTTCTGGAAGAGATCCTTGTATTTGTCGGGAATGGCTTGCGGCATGAGGCCTCCACATAGAGATCGAGCAGCGGAGTGTGCTCAGCTGGATTATAACTGGACGGAGCGATGAGTGGGCTTCGGCTTCCTGCGTTGCGATACTTTGCTTAGAATCAAGTGCTCTGAGCTATGAAGATCTGTGGGTGTTCGCCGATCGTGGGGGAAATCCAGCAATACCTCGTCACCAATCCATTGCGGAACGAGAATAGAAGGGAGCGGTTGATGATTGCATCTTCGATCCATCGTGGGCAATTCGATGTCCGTAACACAATCGCCGTCACACTCGCGATTCTCTTGTTGACGATTTCTCCTTCATGGGCGTGGGCGGCGAACAACGCGGCACAGAAGTATCCGCCGACCATTGTGTTCATGACGGATTTCGGAGTGCTCGACGACTCCGTTGCGATCTGCCGCGGGGTGATGTACGGGATCATGCCTGACGTGCGCATCGTGGATCTCACGCATCAGGTGACGCCGTTTTCGATCTTCGAGGGGGCTCGCTATCTATTTGGAGCGACGCCTTATTATCCCAGCGGAACGGTCTTCGTCGTGGTGGTTGACCCGGGTGTGGGTAGTTCGCGGAAGGCCGTCGTTGCCCATTCGAGGAAGGGACAGTACTTTGTATTGCCCGACAATGGCGTGATCACGCTGGTGGAGCAGCGCGACGGGATTGACGCGGTTCGCGAAATTACCAACACCGAGTGGATGATCGGCAGCAAGCTATCGTCGACGTTTCATGGACGCGACATTTTTTCGCCAGTGGGAGCGCACCTGGCACGTGGCGACGATTGGAACAAGGTTGGTCCGGCGATGCCGGTGAAAGATCTTGTGCGGCTTGATCTGAAAGTCGCGACGATCGATGATCACGGATTGAAGGCTTCTGTGATTGCTACAGATGGACCATTCGGAAATCTTGTGACCAACGTGGATGGGGGCGATTTTCTGAAACTCGGCTACAACCATGGGCAGGAAGTTCCGGTGAAGATCGGCGACAAAGAGTTGAAGATGAAATTCGTGAAGACGTTCAGCGATGTTCCGGTGGGGAATCCGTTGCTATACGTCGATTCGCGCGGGCATCTGGGGCTGGCGCTCAATCAGAGGAGTTTTGCTGAGACGTATGGGATTAGGCCGCCTGCCGCGCTGGTGATTCCGCGGGCGGGGCAGTGACGGCTAGCGATTTTTAGGCAAAAATCAACTGAGCGCCGCTCGGCTTCGCCTTTGCAGGACAGCCGAGGCGGCTGTCGCTACGTGAACCGATTACCTTCCGACTTCGCGTGCGATTCGCGGCAAGACGGCTTTGAGGAGTGACTCGAACGTGGACTTCACTCGCTCGCCGGTTTCCATTACTTCTGCGTGGGAGAGCGGCTGGTCCAGGATTCCTGCGGCCATGTTTGTGACGCAGGAAATTGCCAGGACGTTGAGTCCCATGTGACTCGCGGCGATTACTTCCGCGGCCGTTGACATTCCTACCAGGTCGGCGCCGATGCGACGGAGATACTCGATCTCTGCGGGCGTCTCGTAACTGGGTCCCAGAAGTGCGGCGTAGACGCCTTCGTGCAGGGTGATGCCCAGCTTGCTGGCTTCTTCGCGCGCGGCCTGCCGATATTCTCTGCAATAGGCGTGCGTCATGTCGGGGAAGCGGACGCCGAAGCGGTCGTCGTTGTTGCCGACCAGAGGATTGGTTCCCTGCAAGTTGATGTGATCGCGGATGAGCACCAGCGCGCCTTGCGAAAAGCCGAGATTGATTCCCCCGGCGGCGTTGGTAAGGATCACGGCTGTGATCCCCATGCGGGCGAAGACGCGGATCGGGAACGCGACTTGCGCCGCGGAGTATCCCTCGTAGAGGTGAACGCGGCCTTGCATCGCGGCGACTGCGACTTCGTCGGCTTTACCGATGACGAGGCGACCGGCGTGGCCGATGGCGGTGGATTGCGGGAACGAAGGAATTTCAGAGTAGGGGACGCGGGTGGCGTCGGCGAGTGAGTCGGCGAAGGCGCCGAGGCCAGAGCCAAGGACGAGCCCGATCTTGGGGCGGAGCGGCGTGTGTTTTAAGATTAATTGTGCGGCTGCGTCGGCTTGGGTGAATGGATCGGTCATGGATGAAAAGGTGATCCGGTCTTCACGATCGTATAGACATTGCTTGCAACGTCTCTGTCCGCAGCGTCTTCGAACTTAGGCGCAGAACAGATGTCGGCAGGACGTAGCAAGCTACGTCTCTACCAGAGTTCTCACAAATCGCCGTCGGCCAGGTGGCGGCCGTGGCCGTTGCGATCCAGCCAATCATACAGAAATGTTTGGTAGAGGTAGGAGGCGACGATCTCCTCGCCGAGTTCGTGCGTGTCGGTGCAGATAAACGGGAGGCGAAGGCCGGTGAGCACGGCGATCAGCGATTGCGTGATGCGGTTGGGATTGGCGGCGCGGTAGGGATATTCGGATTTAATCTCTGACAAAGACGACGTGACCACTAGCAGGCTGTGCGGGCGCTCGGCCATGCGGCGGAGCCGGTTGACGAAGACTGTGCGGTTCGTCGTGAATGAGCAGATCAGGTCGGCGAGATCTTTGCGTTCTACGACGCAAGAGTCTTCCATGCCTTTGATGGAGTAGTCACCCAGGGGCAGGGCGCGGTGTTCGATCTTGGCGAACCATCCGCGGAAGCGGCGGAAGGAAAGCGGATTTTGCTCGCGCGTGTCGATGATGGCAACGGGCAGTGGCGTGCGGAGCTGCGTGCCTCCGCGCTCGGCAACGACGGGGAGTGGCGGGTGCTGGACCGGGAGGTTCAGCGTGGTCCAGGCGAGCGGAGACGGGATCAGAGTGTGTTTGCGGGGCACGGGTCACGCAGGGGCTAAAGCCCCCATTCTTTCGATCGCTAACGCGGCGCTAACGCGGCGCTAAAGCGCCGCTCTTCCACCTTCGAACCTGGAAGCGCCGACGAACGCTGCTTTCCCATCTAGTACTTCTTCTCGAACTCGGCGAAGGCGGCTTCTAACTTCCACTGCTCGCTTGCCCGTTCGTTTGCTACGAGGAAGATTGCGCATGCGCCGGACGGTTTTCTGCCAGCTTTATCGGATGCGCAGGGGGTGACCGGACGGAACGTACTCTTCGTCTCGGCCCACAGGCTTTGTCCCGGGAGAAAGCTGTGCTCGACACTCTGGCGCGTCATACGCTTCAACACAGTATAGGACAGATGGTAGGACTCGACGGCACGCAGGTATTCGTGCGTCATGTCGGAGCGGGCTACGCCTTCATCATCCGTTGAGATCGCCACCGGAACACCATACTTCATGTAGATCGGGAGAGGATGGTCGTCGCCGCTGATGCCGAGTATCTGGTCGTTCGATGTCAGATTAATTTCGACGAGCACGTCGCGGGCCGCCATTTCCTTCATTAACCCGACGGGATCTTTCTCGAGCATGACATCGACACCGTGGCCGATTCGCTCTGCGTGGCCGCGCTCGACCGACGCGCGGATGTGGAAGGAAAGCTCCTCAGGCTTCACCAGTCCCATGGCGATTTCGCCCGCGTGAAGAGTGATGTGCACCTTGGGATAGACGCCGTGCAGGTAATCGAGCATGGCCATGTGCTGGTTGAAGTCATGGATAGGGACGTACCAGTCTTCCGGCATCACGAGGTTCAGGCCGACGAAGTGAGGATCGGACGAGGCCAGTTCGAATCCAAGAACGATCTGAGAGAACACGGCTTCGGGCGGAAGTCCGCGCAGGACCTGGTAGAGATAGCGGACGGTGAGGTTGCATCCAGGTTCGGCTTCCGGGGATCCGCATTTTAGTTCGGTGCGCGCTTTTGCTTCGTTCTCGGCGAGACTCCCGCTGGTCGCGGCGGCGATCTCCTTCAATCCTCCAGACAAAAGCTTCTCACGCATTTTTCCGAAATCATCAACCCATCCCAGTTTCAGGCCGAGTTGGGCCGCGGCGCGGCCGTCGCCCGTGTGCATGAACTCGATGTATTGCACGTGCTCCTTGGCGGCGCGGTTGATGACACTCGCGATGGCTTCGGGCACATGGTTGTGCGAAGTCAGGCCGAACTTGTCGAAAGTGGCGAAGAAGTGGTCGTGGCCCGATTCCTCTCCGGCACGCCAGTTGCGCATGGACCAGGCGTCGACGATCTGGTTATAGAGAATGTGGTCGTCGTAGGCGCAGCGGATGGCGGGCTTGGGCGTGTAGTGTTCGCAATCATCGCAGGGCGGGGCCAGCAGGCGGGAAGTGGTGCGATCGATGCAATAGTTGTCGGAGGCGGCGAAGTCGATAAGGTCCTCGGCGTACAAAGCGCCATCGAGATGGTTATGGAGGTCTCCGCCTTTTGGCATGTCGTGCAAGAACGCTAGCAGCAACGATGGCTGGTTGCGGATGGAGTCGAGATACCGCGCGGTCTTCTGCTCGGGAGTCTGGGCGCGAACCAGCAGCGAAAGAGCCAGGACGGGAAACAGGCGACGGACGAACTGGCGCATCGGTTAAGCACCTCGGGGAAGGGGCATTGTAATTGACTGAGTGCTGGGCAGCCAACGTCAAAGGCTTCACCACAGAGAGCACAGAGAGGCACGGAGGAAGTCCTGCGTGATCCTCTGTGTCCCCCGTGGTGAAGCCTTTCCGCCGTCTGCTACATTGATTCGTTATGACATTTGCAAAAATTACTCGTGGGTTCGCCAGCGACAACAACGCCGGAGTTCATCCGGAAGTTTTGGAAGCCATCGCGCGGGCGAACCAGGGACATGTGGTGGCCTACGGAGACGACCCTTACACGCGGTCGGCAGTTGCGAAGTTCCAGGAGCATTTCGGCGACGACATCGATGTGTTCTTTACGTTTAATGGCACCGGCGCGAACGTGCTGGGGTTGCAGGCGTTGAACCGTTCTTACCATGCGGTGCTATGCAGCGATTACGCACACATCTATACCGACGAGTGTGGAGCGCCGGAGAAACACACCGGATGCAAGCTGATTCCGCTGCCGCATCGCGATGGGAAGATCACGCTGGAGTCTGTGCGGCACGCGTATCACGGGATCGGGGATCAGCATCACGTGCAGACGCGAGTCATCTCGATTACTCAGGCTTCGGAAATGGGCACGGTGTACCAACCCGAAGAGGTTCAGGCACTGGCGCGGTTCGCGCACGAGCGGGGGATGTTCCTGCACATGGACGGGGCCCGCATCGCGAATGCGGCGGTTAGCCTCGGGCAAACGCTGGGGCAGGCTACGCGCGATCTGGGTGTGGATGTGCTGTCGTTTGGGGGAACGAAGAACGGCATCATGGGCGGGGAGGCGGTGGTGTTTTTCAACCGCCCGTTCAGCGCCGATTTTCTTTATCTGCGCAAGCAGGGGATGCAACTGGCGTCGAAGATGCGGTTTATCGCCGCGCAGTTTGAGGCGCTGTTGACGAACGACCTGTGGAAACGCAGTGCCGAACATGCTAACCGCATGGCACAGGTACTCGAAGCCGAGGTTAGAAAGATTCCTCAGGTGCGCGTCGTCTGGAAGGTAGAGTGCAACGGCGTGTTCGCGCAGATCCCGAAACATGCGATTGAGAAGATCAAGGAGAAATACTTCTTCTATCCGTGGATCGAGGAGGACGGCATCGTGCGCTGGATGTGCTCGTTTGATACTACTGAAGCGGATGTTAACGAGTTCGTGAAGTACGTGGCGGAGGCGGTACGGTGAGGCACCAAAACCTCTCACCACAAAGGGCACGAAGGTACACGAAGGAAGAACGTGCCTTCTTATTCGATTCCAGCGGACCTCGCGGGCTATTGCAATTTGCGCGGGCTTTGACTAAATTGGCCCATTCCAGCCGCAGTGCGCGTCCCGGCGCTCGGTCCCAGGAGCTAGCATGATCCGGAAGTGGTTCGGCATTACGGCCCTCATTGTCGCCGCATCCAGCCTGTTGAGCTTGTCGAGTTGCGCGCGTGACCAGCAGTTGCAGGGGATTACCATTTCGCCGGCGGCGTTCACGTACTTTTCGCCGGCCCCTCCGGGGGTGCAACAGACTCCCATTCCGCTGACGGCCTATGGCTCGTACATCCATCCGCAGGAAAACAAAGATATTACGAGTAAGGTCATTTGGGCATCGGATAACACGGTCGTCGCCGATGTGACCAGCGCTGGCCAATTGACGGACGGGGTGGCTTGCGGCGTCGCGAACATTTCCGCGAGCTTTTTCACCAACGGAAACAAGAACGGCAATGTCGTGGTGGGTTTCATGACTGTTACCGTAGAAGGTCCCGCGAGCCAAGGGTGTCCGCAGGGTACGGCGACGCACAATCTTTCTGTGAACGTAACTGCCGGAACTGCGGATGGTGTGATTGCCAGTTCTCCGGCGGGCATCAATTGCGGACCCACGTGTTCAGCCGCGTTCCCGGCGAGTTCTTCTGTAGCCCTTACGGCCACGCCGGTTGCTGGGAAGGCGTTCGGCGGCTGGACATCGGGTTGCACAACAGTTACGGGGAACGGCGGGCTTACTTGCAACGTCACCATGAACACGGATGTCACGGTTTCTGCTTCATTCAACTGAAATGGAGCTCGGCGGAACGCGAGCTACTCCGGCTCCCTTAGCAACTTCTCCAGCGTGGGCTTGTGCTTCTCCGGTTTCTTCTTCTTCTCGACGACAATCTTCCCTGCCGGTGGCGCGCCGACGCGCTCGCGGGCAAGCTCCTTCACTGCGGTCACTGCGCGGAAGCGTTTTACCTTTTTCTTTCTTGCCACGTTGAACCCTGTCGCGCCTGAGACAGTTGGAATTCTAGCTGATGCAGGAAGGGCCTGAACCATAGAGGTCACGGAGGCACACGGAGGAATGCGCTCGCTCAAGTGTGCAATAATTCATGTTTGACCGAGCGCCGCTGAGCTGGTGCTCCTACAACTATGGAAGAGCGCGATTTTTTTGATGAGCGTCAGGAAAAGAAACCGGCTTCGCTGAATTGCCCGCATTGTCACCAGGCGGCGGAGTATGAAGTGACCTGGGTGGTACGCACCAAAAAGCGCCAGCTTGGGGGACGAGCCGATGAACGCGATCGGGCCCGCTTCGCGAAATTTCGTTCCTACATGGTGCGGAAAGACGACATGATGGCCTGCAAGAACATGCGCTGCCGCAAACGGTTTGAGATCTCCGGGCAGTCGACAGTCATCATGGAGTAGACCCGTTTGGGCTCGAATCTCGCTGTCAACAAACAGCTTTTCTCAAAGAAACTCCACAGTAATTCTTTCCACCTCAATTCTGAAGTACCGCTGCCCAATTAGTGTGCGGGAGCGGGCGAGACGACGGCGCTACGCGGGATGTGGGCCTTACTCTGTCAGATTGGGTTCGTGCACGAATTCCGGGATAAGGATCCCAGGCAGGCCTTCCAATCCAGATGACATGGCTTCGCGCTGGGCGAAGGTGATCAACTCTTGCTCAACTTCGTCGGCCAGGGTATGGCGCTCGTACGTGGCAATGAGCTCGTCTACGCGATGTCGCGCACGCTGCAGAATGTCGGGAGTGGTTCCGTCTGGAGATGGAAGTCCGCGGTCGATGACTGCTGAGGGAAAGTGCTGCTCTTTGCGGAAGAGTGTGCGTGTTTCTTTTAGCTTTAAGAAGTCGCCTTGCAGCCCTGTCTGCGCGAACATGTCGACTGCCAGGGAAACGCCGCGGGGCTGAATGCCTTCGATCAGGCGCTGTGCGGAGGCGATGGCTTCGGCATCGATGACGAGCTTCTCGATGCTGTGGCACGCGAGGAAATCCAGCATGCCGGCGCCGGAGATCATGTTGATGCCGGCTAGCGCTCCGAGCATAGCAGACATTCCGCTTTCCATTTCCACCTGCGCGTCGACAAAGCGACCATCACCTGCGACCAGATAGGCGTGCGTCGGCAGGCCGAGATACTTTCCTACTTGCGAACAGGCCAGGTCGAGCATCGCTGTTTCGATGGCGCCCATGGGAGTCTTTCCAGTCCGCATGTCGAAGATGGCCGGGGCGCCTCCCCAGACGAGGGGAGACCCGGGCTGCGCGAGTTGATGGATTGTTATGCCGCTGATGCATTCGGCTGCGTGCTGCACGACCGAACCGACGAGCGTGACCGGTGCCGTAGCGCCCGCCAGGGGCATGCTGACGATTTCGGCGGGAACGCCCGCGCGCGCGAGGTCGACGAGGTTCTGCGAAGCGAACTCCGACCAGTTGAGGGGCGGGGACGGGCAGACGTCGAAGATGGCGCGGGGATTTCTCCGAAGGTTCTCGTGGCCTCCGCTTTCAATGGCGAGCAGATCGATCAATGTGTGCAGGCTTGAGGCGGAGAATGCTCCCGTGACAACCGGCTTTTCCGAATACCAGAGAACCAGCAGCAGGCGGTACCAGTCTCCGATCTCGGACGGGATATCGTTGCAGACCATCGCGGTGGACTGCGCCGCAAATTGAGGCAGCATCTCGGCAACCTGCACCAGGCGCACGAGATCGGCGGACATCGCCGGGCGGGGCTGCTGCGTTTCGGGATCGAGAATGTTCAGGCACGACGAGCCGGGATCGAAGTGAACCGTGTCACCGGTGTAGTGAACGGCCGGTTTCCCGAGGCGGTCGTAGAGGCAGAATCCGCGCGGAACTAGGTCGAGCAAGCGGCGGGCCAGGACTTCAGGGATGTGCGCGACGCCTTCTTTCACCGTGATGCCGGCGGCGCGCAGCAGGTCTTCGACGTAGGGGGCGACGCGTACGCCCGGGTCCTCGATGAGTTCGAAGGCTTCGTCGAGGATGCGCTCGATCAGCGGTTTGTCGAGGAGTTCGAGTTTAGGTCGCATGTGTAGTTCCTGTAGAGACGTAGCTTGCTACGTCTCTGCTGACAGTGTCGGTGAATCCGCGAGCCTGTGGCGCTGGCGGCAGCGACGTTGCAAGCAACGTTTCTACGACACGGTTTGCAACTTCTGCTGCATCAACTCGTGCGCCAGCGTGACTGCGCTCATGGCGTCTTTGGCGTAGCCGTCGGCGCCGATTTCGTCGGCCCAGCGGCGGGTGACCGGTGCGCCTCCGACCATCACTTTTACTTGCGGGCGCAGCGCCTCTTTTTCCAACGCTTGGACAACACTCTTTTGGTTGCGCATTGTTGTGGTTAGCAGCGCGGAGACGCCGACGATGTCGGCTTTCAGTTCGTGCGCCTTGGCGGCGAACTTCTCGGCGGCGACGTCGACTCCAAGGTCGTGAACCTGGAATCCGTGAGCGGTCAGCATTGTCCCGACGAGAATTTTCCCAATTTCGTGGATGTCGCCTTTCGTCGTGCCAAGTACCACGATGCCGGCTTTCGGGCGCGCTGTGCCTAATTTCTTGAGTTCGGGATCGAGCACGGCCATGGCGGCGCGCATCGCTTCGGCCGAGGCCATCATGTCGGGGAGAAACATTTGTCCGTAGGCGAACTGCTGGCCGACGTCGTGCATGCCTGGGACAAAGCCGTTATTGATGGCATCGATGGGCGGGACGCCGGATGCGAGGGCTTCTTTCGCCAAGCCGGAAGCAGTATCGGGCGCGCCGTCGATGATGCTCTGGCGCATCGCGGAGAAGTGGTCCTCTGGCATAAGGTATCTCGGCCATGCTGACGGAGGGAAGGCTGGGAGTCAGTGATTAGGATCACAAAGAGCTGACCGTAGAGACGTTGCTTGCAACGTCTTTCTGACCAGGTTACGTGGTGCTGCCGGCAGAGACGTAGCAAGCTACGTCTCTACGAATTCATTTGCGGTGGATTTCCTAGGCACCTTGTGCGTCATTTATACTGACAGGTTTTGCCGTGGCTGACGGACGTCGCCGGTTGGGAGATTCTCTTGAAAATCCTGGTTTGCATGAAGCAGGTGCCGCAGAAGGATGCGCCCCTGAAGCTCAACGAGTCGGGCACGTGGATTCGCGAGGACGTTTCCTACGAGGTCAACGAGCCGGATGCCTACGCGCTCGAAGAGGCGCTGCGGCAGCGAGAGAAGCATAAGGGTGAGGTTGTGGTGATCACGAGCGGTCCGGCGCGGGCACAGCAGGTGTTGCGCGAGGCGCTGGCCAAGGGGGCGGATCGTGCGATTCATCTCGAAGATGACAAGTTCGTTGGGCTGGACGCGTTTAACACAGCAAAGGCCATTGCGGCCGCGATTAAGGACGAACAGTTTGACCTGATCTTCACCGGGCTGCAGTCGGATGATTACGGGTATGCGCAGACTGGCGTCATCCTGGCGGAGTTGCTCGGATGGCCGCACGCAACCATCATCATGCAGATCGAGAAGAGAGAGAGCGGGATTCGCGTGAAGCGAGAACTCGAAGCAGGTTATTTCCAGTTCGTCGATATGCCGACGCCGGCGGTGCTCACGATTCAGTCGGGCATCAACAAGCTCCGGTACGCTACGCTGATCGGCATCAAGCAGGCGAAGAACAAGCCGCTGCGCAAGGTGTCGCTGGCCGAGGTGCAGTCTGCGCTGGGCGAGAATCTGCAGAAGATCGAGAAGTTGTACATCCCGCAGAAGACAAAGAAGACGGAGCACATTGAAGGGACGCCGGCCGAGATTGCAAAGAAGCTGGTAGACAAGCTGCGGAATGAGTTGAGAGTCTTGTAAGTGTGGCGCGGGCACTCTTGCCCGCGAGCCGAGCTTCGCTCGGCGTACAGCCGAGGCGGCTGTCCCCACATTGTTTTTAGCTAGAAGCTAGAAGCCAGGAGCTAGGAGCTAGCAGCTGACTTTATGACCGATACGATTCTCGTCGTCGTCGAACAGCGCGAACGTAAGTTGAATCGCGTCTCGTGGGAAACCATCACTGCCGGGCAGGCGATTGCCGCTGCGACCGGATGGACGCTGGAAGCTGCCGTCGTGGGCAGCGGAGCCGCGTCTATTGCGGGGGAAGTTGCGGCGAAGAAAGTTGCGAAAGTGTATGCGATCGAGTCGGCGAAGCTCGAGCCTTACACTCCCGACGCGTTCGCTGCTGCGCTGAAACAATTCGTGACGTCGAAGCGGCCCAAGCTCGTGCTGATGCCGCATACGTACCAGGTGCGCGATTTCGTACCCAAGCTGGCGACTGCGATGGGCCGGACGGTCATCAGCGACTGCATTGGGTTCAAGCACGAAGGCGGCAAGCTGGCGTTCACGCGGCAGATGTTTCAGGGCAAACTTGCCGCCGATGTCAGCTTCACCAGCGACGCTCCGTGGTTCGTGACATTTCAGAACGGATCATTTCGCGGGGACAAGGCCGAGGCTGGCGCAAGCGCGGCTTCGGTTGAAACCGTGAACGTCGAAATCGCAGACGGAGTGATTCGCAACAAACCGCAGGACGTGTTCAAGGAAGCCAAGCAGGCAGTCGACCTTACGCAGGCGGAAGTGATCGTCGCTGTTGGGCGAGGCATCAAAGAGCAGAAGAATATCGAGATCGCGAAGCAGTTGGCCGACGCACTCGGCGGAGATCTAGCGGCCTCGCGTCCGATTTGCGATTCGGGATGGTTGCCGATGGATCGTCAGATTGGATCGTCAGGACAGACGGTCGCTCCCAAGCTGTACCTGGCTTTGGGCATAAGCGGCGCGATTCAGCACATCGTCGGCATGAAGGGTTCGCGAGCAATCATCGCCGTGAACAAGGATTCCGAGGCGCCGATTTTCGAAATCGCGGATTACGCTATTGTTGGTAATTTGTTCGACATCGTTCCGCCACTGATTGAGGAAGTGAAGAAAGCGAAAGCTGGAGGATAACTTCCTCTCCGCGGATCAACGCGGATAAACGCAGATAAACGCAGATCCAAAATCGAAATTGAGCCGTTGTTTGATCCGCGTTCATCCGCGTGAATCCGTGGCCAAGAAGTTGTTGGGTTCGAAATCAAATGCTCGTCTTCCGCAAACCAATTGAAGGCGTTGAGCGGCCGCAGATGCCGGCTGATGTAGTGATCGTCGGTGGCGGGCCGGCTGGGATGGCTTGTGCCTTGCGGCTCTCGCAGTTGATCGATGCGCACAACACCGCGCATCCGGATTCACAGCTCAGCAAAGAAAACATCTACGTCCTCGAGAAGGCGCGTGAGGTCGGACAGCACTGTCTCTCGGGGGCCCTGCTCGATCCTCGCGCGATTGCGGAGTTGCTTCCTGACTTCAAGAGAGATGCACCGCTCGACGCTGAGGTCACGAAGGAAGCGGTTTACTTCTTTACCAAGAAATCGAAATTCAAATTCCCGATTACGCCGCCGTTTCTGCGGGACCACGGCAACTATGTCATCTCGCTGAATAGGTTCGTGAAGTGGCTGGACGGCAAGGTCGAAGAAACTGGGATCACAGTGTTCACCGGGTTTGCCGGGTCCGAGCTTTTGTTCGAGGGCGATCGCGTGGTTGGCGTTCGCACCGACGACAAGGGCGTCGACAAAGAAGGACATCCCAAGTCGAATTTCGAGCCCGGGTACGATCTGCGGGCGAAGATCGTGATTCTCGCCGAGGGTCCGCGGGGATCACTGACCAAGGACCTGATTCAAAAGTTCGATCTGGCGAAGGACGCGAATCCGCAGACTTTCGGTGTGGGCGTGAAGGAGCTCTGGGAAGTGCCTGCGGGGCGCATGGCGCCGGGTGAAGTCATCTACACCATGGGATGGCCGCTCACGACGAAAGAATACGGCGGCGCCTGGATTTACGGCTCGAAAGACAACATCGTTTCGCTTGGCTTTGTGACCGGGCTCGACTACGGAGATCCGCGGCTCGATCCGCAGCACGTGCTGCAGGAGTTCAAGAAGCATCCGTTCGTCTCGAAGCTGCTCGAGGGCGGCAAGATGATCCGCTACGGCGCGAAGGCGATGCCTTACGGCGGCTGGTGGGCGATTCCTCCAGTGGCGGGCAACGGATGGATGATCCTTGGCGACTCGGCCGGCTTCCTCAATTCGGCGCGGCTCAAGGGAATTCATCTGGCGATCAAGAGCGGTATGCTCGCGGCTGAGACCGCGTTCGATGCGCTCAAGAAAGATGATTCGTCGGCGGCTTCCCTCGGCGAGTTCCAGAAGAAAGTGGAATCGAGCTGGATCAAAGAAGAACTCTGGAGAGTCCGCAACCTGCACCAGGGCTTCGAGCACGGCATGTTCGCCGGGATGTTCCACGCTGGGTTGCAGATGATCACCGGCGGACGCGGGTTGCGTAATCGGTATCCGGCGACACCTGGGTATCAGCGGATGAAGAAACTGAGCGACTTGCCCGCTGACGGCGGCGCTGAGGCTCACATGCTGGGTCCGGCGAAGGGCGATGGCAAGATCACCTTCGACAAGCTTACCGATCTTTATCATTCAGGCACGAAGCATGAAGAAGATCAGCCGGCGCACCTCGTCATTCGCGATACGAATGTGTGCAACGAGCGCTGCGTGAAGGAGTACGGCAGTCCTTGCCAGAATTTCTGTCCGGCGAATGTCTACGAGATGGTAGATGATTCGAGCCAGCCGAATGGGAAGCGTATCAGCTTGAATCCCTCGAACTGCGTGCACTGCAAGACCTGCGATATTGAGGATCCGTACCAGATCATCAACTGGGTGCCTCCGGAAGGCGGGGGCGGGCCGAACTACGACGGGATGTGACGCGGCAACTTCTTTGCCACAGATTCACGCGGATCACGCGAATCAATCAAATTCAAGAATCGCAGGTCCTGTCTACTCTGGACGGCCCGTGTAGTGTTCCGTAGAGTGCACATGCTCGTGATCTTCTACCGATTCCAGGTGCGTGATGACCTCGGCGGGCTTGCCTAGTTCAACGGGCAAGCGTTCTTCCAGGGCAGTCGCGAGGCGATGTGCTTCTCCTACGGCGGTTGCGTGGGGAAACAGCAGGTGTACCTCGATGATCTCGCGGTATCCCGTGGTGCGGTAGCGGACGCCGTGGTAGTGAATGCCGAGTTCGCTGCAGATGGCGTCCAGTTTGTCGCGAATCTGCTTTCCGGTTTGCGGGTCGGAATAGTCGAGTAACCCAACCGCGGAACGCCAGGCCAGGCGTCCTCCGGACCAGAGAATATTCACGGCGATTGCGATGGCGACGAGCGGATCGAACGGCTTCCACCGGGTCAGCATCACCAGACCGAGTCCAGCGACCACGCCGAAACTCGTGTAGCTGTCGGTGAGTACATGTTTACCGTCGGCTTCGAGGATAAGCGAGTGCGTGCGTTTTCCGACGCGCAACAGATACCAGCCCAGCCAGGCGTTCAACAAACCCGCTCCGACGAGCAGCAATGCTCCTGAACCGAGATGCTCGAGAGGCAGCCCTGCCAGCCATTTCTCGATGGCTTCGACGAGGATCCAGATTGCGGCGACAACAATCATGGCGCCTTCAAACCCGGCGGAGAAAAATGCGATGCGCTCGAATCCGTAGAGGAATGTCGGGGCCGCCGGCTTGGTGCTCAGGCGCAGGCTGAACGCGGCGAACGCCACGGCGATGACGTGCACCACGGATTCCGCGAAATCGGAAAGGATGGCGGCTGATCCGGTGACGTAGTACGCGACGGACTTTCCCAGCAGCATCACTACGCCGACAGCCAGCGACATGCGCATGGCAAAGCGGGCGGCGCACAGTTCGCGCTCATCGCGAGAGAAGCCTGCACCTTGAGAGATTGGCGCTGTGATGGAGTCAGACACGGCGTTCCACGAATGCCATATCGTCACACGGGGCACGAGTGTGGAATGTGACTGTAATCACATAGAACTAACTATGTGGGAATCGGTGCGGCGAGGGTTTTGTGAATTCCAGGCAAGAGTTCGCCCCGGAGGAGATCCATCATTCGCACGACACAACTATTGCACCGTTAATGTCGCCGTCGCGGTGAACTGAGTTGTACCGCTTGTGTATGTCGCCGTCAGAGTGGGAGTCGACCCGATCGCCGCCCCTGCCCCCGCTGTAACGGTCTCGGGACTTACGTTCTGAGTGAGAGTAAAATTCGTGGGGTCCGAGATGGTCCATGCTACTTGAGAGCTGACGTCGACTTGGGTGCTCTGATTCGCCACGTTGGCCATCGCTTGGAATGTAGCAGTGCCCCCGTTGCTCTTGATATTGGAGGTAGTGGGCGTGATTACGATGCCGGTCACGTTGGTCAGAGTGATGTTGACGGTCGTTTGGCCGCTCACGGTACCCAATTGAGCAGTAATCGTTGGTGTGCCTGCGGCGACACCCTTTACCACTCCAGTGTTGGTGACAGTGGCTATCGTGTTATCAGAGGACTGCCACGTGATTCCCGACCTGCTGGTGACGTCCCCCGTGCTGCTATCGCTGAAGGTGGCAGTCGCCGCCATCTGTTGGGTGGAACCGACAGGGATGTTCACGTTGGATGGGCCAACGGTGATGCTGCTAACCGTAGGATTTACAAAGAACCCCTTGCAACTCACGGCGAAGGCTAAGCTAAGAAGCACGGCGAACGAGCCGATCAGTTTCAATTTCTTGGCAGACATGTTTTCTGGGACTCCTTGGGCCGCCGGTTCAGGGGCTGGGGGTGCGATCCTGTGTCTAAATTGTAGCAGAGAAGAAATTTCATTCG
This sequence comes from uncultured Acidobacteriota bacterium, assembly GCA_963836945.1. GTDB lineage: Bacteria > Acidobacteriota > Terriglobia > Terriglobales > Acidobacteriaceae > Sulfotelmatobacter. The sequence goes on along the minus strand of CAWILL010000002.1, from coordinate 215,116 downwards.
AATTACACTTCCGTGCCATGACCCCGGGATCGTTACTGCCATAGAACGCTGGCTGCAGGAGCCCTTGCGCGATTTCTGATGTAGAGCCAAGCCACTGAAAATGTGGGGACCGCTGCCTTCGGCTGTCCGCGGAGCGAAAGCTCCGCAAGGTCTTGATTTAGTCAAAGCCATCTCCAGCTCAAGCGCTCAAGCTATCCAACATGCCCCCAAAGTCGGGCTGCGCCCGGCGGACAGCCGATGGCGGCTGTCCCCACATTCCTTCCTGCCAAGGCTTAGAACCCCTTGCCGTGATGTGGCGCCGGGGGAGGCGCGTGGTGCTGAGCCGGCGGGCTGGAGTGCTGCTGCGGCGCCGGATGTGGTGCCTGCCGTTGTGGCGCTGCCTCGTGATGGTGTTGGGGTGGCCGGCTGTCGTTGGTGCTGCCCTGATTGCGGTTGTAATTCTCGTTGCTTCGTCCGTTTCCCGGGTTGTTTTTCGCCGGCGGAGTAAAGGGGCGGAAGCCCTCATTGGATCGGGCTTTATTGTTACTGCCGTTATTGTTGCCGGTGTTCATGCGGTTCCCGGCATTCGAGTTTCCGCGGTTGGCAGGCGCGTTCACCCGCGCCTCTTTCGGCGACATGGCGGGTGCATGATATTCGCCGCCGGCAGCCCGAGCCGGAACCACGGCATGGCGGCTGAAGTCTCCGGGCCGCGCCGTGGCGGCGATTGCCGGACGCCCGTGATTCTGGGACGCGAGGTTCTCGCGGTTCCCGGCGGCCGCGCGCTCGTGCTGGCTCTGAACGCCAAGCGGGGCGGTGTGCCGCTCGCGCCCGTACTCTTCTTCCTGATGGGTGGGCCGGGCCTGCACGCCACCCGTTCCGCCGTTGAAACTGGTCGTCGATCGATTATTGACAACTACCGTCCGGTTGTAGACGTTGGTCACATTCGTGACGCTGACATTCGTGACGGAGCGGTTGTAGTAGAACGCACCGCCGCGCCATTCGCCGCCCACAAAGCCGACGCCGCCGTAGCCGAATCCGTAATTAATCCCGCCGTAGAAGCCGACGTGTGGCCCCCAGTATCCGGCATGCCAAGCGTAGAATCCGCCACCCCACCCCCAGTAGCCGGGAGTCCACAAGAGACCAACCGGGGCGACCACCCACGTTCCTGGGACCCAGTAGTAGCCGTCGTCATCGTCCCAAGCCCAATAACCGGGCGTCCAGATGTAGCCGGGGCCGGGGCAGATCGGCTGCGCATATACGGGTAACGGCGGCGGTCCAACCCGGACCGAAATACCCACCGCAATCTGCCCGAACGAAGCCACCGAAAAGCTCAGAATTATCGCCCCCAACATCACCCAACGAATGATCGACCGGTTCATGTGTTATGCCCTTCCTAAAACCGCTGCCCGCGGGCCAAGAGTCCAATGCAGACTCATTGTGCCGCAGAAGGCCCTGCTCAGCTTACTGATGTTCCTCTCCTATAAACACAAGATTCCAGAGGATGTTTCGCGCCGGAAAGCGTTTGAAATGTGGGGGTTTAGGACCCATCAGAATTGAAGCTGAGTAGAGCTACGAGCCACGAGCTACGAGCTACGAGCCACAAGCTACACGCTCAAAGCGCCAAGCTCGAAGCTCCAAGCTCTTAACTAATTTACCTTCTTCGCCTTGGCGATGCGCTGATCGATGGGCTTGCGTCCGGCGAATCCCTCCTGGGGTCCGTGCCAGTGGGTGATGGCTTTTTCTCCAAGCTTCCAGCAGAGCAGAATGACCTGTCCCTCAACTTCGCAGGGGAAATCGAGCAGCCCGATATTCAGGTCCTTCACCTGCACGCCGATGGAATCGATTTCGGCGAGAGCATCCTTGGCGCGCTGTTCTGCCTTGGCGCGTTCGGCCTTGCGGCGGGCAAGCGGCACGATGTCGAGAAACATTCCGCCGTTGAGAAAGACGCGGTGCTGCAGAGCCTGTTGCTCGGCGTCGGCTTCATCGATGACCTTCTTGGCGTTGATGGCCGTGCGCAACAGCGATTCAAGCACGGGTAACAACGACTGAGCTTCGTCCAGAGTAAACGTGCGGTCGGCCATAGGTTTGAACTATTTTACCGCACCTGGCCTTCTTCTTTTTAAGGTTTTGCGGGCGTTATTGCAGCAGCGAGCGCCCGCGTCCCCAGGGCCAGTACGTCGGTCGCGATGCGGGCGGAAGCCTGGTCGAAGTTCCGGTTCCGGTTGCCTTGCAGGATGGCCCATTCCATATGTTCGGTGAATGCCCACAGAAGAGCGTTGGTCTTAGGATCGCGAATCTCCAGTCGAAATTGAGGGTCAAGGCTCGTTCCGATGGTATCGCCCTTAAATACCTTTGTCGTGCTGGTCTTCACCGCGAACCGGATCTCGAACAACAGATCGGCTTCCGCCGGAGAGCCCACGAGTTCGTAGCGGCCTGCGCTCTTCATTGCAGCATAGAACTGGTTGTAGGAGCGATCGACGCCTCCGCTGAAAATGGGCTCGTCGATTCCGGGTTCATCGCCGCCGCCATTCGCGATGAAGACTCTCTTCGCCGTGCTGATTTGGGTGGGAACTGGCGCGGGAGGAATTTGCTTGGTCTGCGCCGCTATGAAGCTGCTAAGTAATGACAACATCAGAACTGCGCAAGAAATGGAGATTGCCACCTTTCGGTTCATATATTCCTCCAGGGAATCCGCTGCGTGTTTGACGCAGGCTCACTCTATAGACGGACCGCGATGTGGGCTGCTGTAGATTTTCGCAAAGTTACGTCAATCCTTCGTCAAGATTCGGGGAGACGGAGAGTGAAGGCATTTACCACCAAGGACACGAAGGTGCACGAAGGAAAACCGGGGTGGTTCAGTGGGTGCGGCCGTGAGAGGGATCTGCCGACGTGGCTGTGTTCAGGTCAACATGAAGGCCCCCGGCCGGATTCGTTCCCGGGGGATAGCAGTTTCCGTCGCGGCTGTAATTCGTGCAGTGTCCGGCAACTTCCTTGCGCCGGGGTGATTGCGCGAACTGCCAGATCTCGGCGAAGTTGACGCCACTCTTCGACGGAGTCGGAGGCGGCAGCCAAAACGAGCATCCGGGCGAGGGTGGGCAGGCGTCGCTGGTCGCCCAATAAGTAATGTCTCGCGAGCCGGCGGTCTGGCGAATGTCTTCGGCGGTCACGGCGTTTTCTCCATCTGTGGAACGCATGCCGGAGCAATAAATTCCGGCGCGGAATCCTCCTGCGATGACGGCATCGACCCACGCGTAGATGTAGGCCTTCTGCTCGGGCAGCATGCGGCCGCCCTGTTCCTGATCGAGGAAAATGATCGTGCCGCGCGGAAACCCGTCGCGCCGGGCATAGGAGGCGGCGATGAGAGCGTCGGCCCTACCCAGACGCTGTGCGTTAGCGACGGTCTTCAACTCTGCGTAGAGACGTCCGTTGAACAAAACCAGGAAGCCGAATCCGGCGGACTCCACCGCGGCGCGATGTCCGGCCCAGGAATTCGAGGTTGCTCCGGGAGGATTGTTGAGCCAGTATCCGGTGTAGGAAAACGTCTGGCGGAGCGTCTTGAGATTGGCGTCGCCGGGGTAGTCGTTGCGATCGAAGCCGAGATAGGTTTGTTGAGCCGAGGCAGCGGCGATAAGAAGAGAGACGACTCCCGCGGTCGAAAGCAAGCTCCGACGGTTCACAGTTCGATCTTATCGTAGAGACGTTGCTTGCAACGTCCCTCTGGCCACATGCGAAATGCTGACGGCAAGACGTAGCAAGCTACGTCTCTACGAGTCGCCATCCAAAAGCCTAGCCGCCGATGTGGACCATGGTCCGCGAAGCGGGCACGAAATCAGGCTCGCCGATGTGGTGTCGCTCTTCTTTCTTCGCCACCACTCCGCGGATGAAGTCTGACAACTCTTCATCGCTGGCGCCTCGCCGCATCTGGGCATGCAGGTCGTGATCCCAGACGGAGAAAAGACAGGTGCGAATCTTGCCGTCGCTGGTGATGCGAATGCGGCTGCAATGTCCGCAGAACGGATGCGACACCGGGGCGATGATGCCGATCTCGCCGACGCCATCTTCGAAGCGGTAACGGCGGGCCGTTTCCGAGCGGGCACGCGGAATTTCGACTAGCGGACGGTATTCGGCCATGCGCGCCAGAATTTCGTCGAGCGTGACGACGGTTGAGGGCGCCCAGGTGCGTCCCTCTTCAAGCGGCATGAACTCGATGAAGCGGACGGTTACGCCCTCTTCACGGGCGAACATTCCGAAGGGGATGATCTGGTCTTCGTTGAAGCCGCGCATGAGAACGCAATTCACTTTCAGCGGCCACAGTCCGGCGCGGCGGGCGGCGCGGATTCCCGCCAGCACATGATCGTAGCCGTTGGGCACCCGCGTGATGCGGGCGAAGTGGTCGGGGTCGACGGCGTCCATCGAAACGGTCACGCGGGTCAGGCCCGCATCCTTGAGCGGTTGCGCCATTTCCGCCAGCAGATGGCCGTTCGTGGTCAGAGCGATATCGAGCACGCCATCCCGGGGCCGTAGCTTCGACAGTTCGCGCACGAACTGCACGACGCCATTACGCAGCAGCGGTTCGCCGCCGGTGAGACGAACCTTGGTGATTCCCATTTCCACGAGCACACGAGCCATGCGCAGGTAATCCGAGAAGGGGAGATCGCCATAGAGGGCGCCTTCATTGCCCGTGCGGCAATAGACACACTTATAGTTGCAGCGATCGGTGATGGAGATCCGCAGATCGCTGATCGCGCGGCCGAATTTGTCGTGAAGAGCAGCCATTAGCAGTTAGCAATTAGCATTTAGCCGGATCGGGCCACGGTTCGTCGCTCGAATGGCTGAATGCCAAGTGCTAATTGCTAAATGCGGGAAAGGGCAAGCAGGCGGGAGAATCCCGGCAGGCTCGTTTCCTTTCCAATGCGTCCTCGTGAACGCGGGAGGCGCCGGCGTTTCCACCGGTACCCTCGGGAAGTGTGGCGCGGTGTGTTCGCCCGCGTCTACTCCCTCGCCGCCGCAGCCTCAGGTATGCCCACAGGCCCTGGCGGTCGGAAACTCGTACTCCATTATAGAGCTTGTCCGGGCGTGAAAAGATGCACTCGAAATGCAGGTTCGCCAAACGACTATAGCTACTTCATTGCCTTCTGAATAGCCGCCTCGGCCAGCGGCACCATGATCTTGTACCCGGCATCGTTGGGATGCAATCCGTCGTCCGCCAGATCTTTCTTCAGAAGGCCCTTGTCATCGACAACCGCGGAAAAGTAGTCGAGATACACAATGTTGTTTTTTTCGCAGTAATCCTTAAGCCACCTGTTGAGTTCGAGAACTCGCGACATGGGGCGCTGCGCAAAGAAATCCTTCGAACGCTCTGTGTAGTTGTGCACCGGCAGAATCGATGAGTAGACAACGCGGATGCCGCTTGCGCGCGCCAGTTCGGCGAAGGATGCGTAGTTGGCCTCAATGTCCTCATTGCGCATCGGGCCGGCATTTCCCGCAATGTCGTTGGTGCCGGCCAGAATGACAACCACCTTGGGATGAAGATCGATGACATCCTGACGGAAGCGCACCAGCATCTGTGGCGTGGTCTGGCCGCCGATGCCGCGGTTGATGTAGGGCTTGCCGGGGAAGTAATTCTCCAGCTTCCAGATATCGGTGATCGAATCGCCGAAAAACACGACACGATTCTCGCTTGCGGACGAGGGCCCGAGCATGGCATTGGCCTCACGGTAGCGCGCCAGTTGTCCGTAATCGTCGGTGAATACGGCGATACGCGAGGCGCGGTATTGATCGAGGCCGGCGAAGCCAGTGGTGGGAATCGAAGGGGGTTGAGAAGATTGCTGCGCGAAGGCTGAAAGAGCGACAAGAACAATGAGTGCGGTTAGTACGCTTCTGGACAGACTCAGATGCATGGGGTTGGCCTCGGAAATCGGAACGGCAGGAGATGATACGTCCCCGCGCCGGGTCTCGCAACCTCACCTACAGCCAAGTTATCGGTCTGCAGGCGGTAGGATCTCTAGATTTATCCGCGTGAATCCGCGTTGATCCGTGGCTAGGAAGTTTTTGGGGACTCAGTCCGTGGCTCGCTTGCGCCCCGCTCGGCTCGGCTGGACGGGCGAGGCGCCCGTCCCTACACAAGCATGCGAGTTTTGATGCGCGCTACTCCTTCATCATCGCGTCAATGGTGGAGTAGAGCTGGTTGTTGTCCTTCACTTCGACGTAGGGTTTGTTGGGATTGCGGCTGCTGACGATGTACACCGTCGGAGTGTGGTCGAGCTTGATGGCCTTGCCCAAATCGCGGTCGGCGTTCACTTGTGCGGCCAGCTTGCCGCTGGGATCGATCACAAAAGGCAAATCAACCTTGCGGGCCGCCGCAAATTTCTCCGCATAAGAACGCAGGTTCTGCAGGTTGATTTCCAGCTGATTCTCGAAAATGTAGTCGCGGAACTCGTTGCCCAGCGCCTTGGAATGCGTGTCAAAATACCGCGCGATCACAGCCGCCTGGTACGACCATGGGTGCATGGGCAGCGGAAAGTCGTGCCGCACGACGGGAATCTTGTAGGTCTTCGACGCCTGCTCCACCAGCGGCGCGGTCCGCCGGCACATGGGGCACTCCAGATCTTCGAAAATAACGATAGCGAGCTGCGCTCCCTTGGGCGGCCGCAGAACGGTGTCCACGGTGTCCTGTGCCGCGCTAGACAAGCTCATGATCGCCAGAAAGATCAAAGTGAACGTTAACAACGCGAAACGATTCCAGGTTTTGCTCATAAGATAGTTTCTTTATTTCAATGCTGACGGATTCGACGGCGTGCTTCCCCCATTAGCTTAGACGCCGAAACTAAGCTGGCGGCAACCTGCCGCTGCTGGCCAGATCGCAAATCTATGGTAACCGAGGGGGAGTGCCGTTGTCTCCCGTCCAGAGGACAAGGGTTCGGGTGTACCAGGCGTAGACCTTCGTGCGGCGAAATGCGGCTGTAACGCGTTATAGTGAGAGGTTCGCCTGCCTTCTCTTATGAAACTGGGTCCATCGCGGACAAAATGGCTGATCGGCGTTCTGGCCTTAGCCATGGTGGCGCTGGCGGCTTGTCGAAACCGTCACCGCGTCCTCGAAGTGGCCTATGTTTCCGCGCCGCAGGCAACGCTGCGAGATCAGGTGGCCGCGATTTATAACCGCGTCGGCACCGTGAAAAATGGAGAGCGCGTCGAGATCGTCGACCGCGAGAAGCGATTCGCCCGCGTGCGTACCGGCACCGGGATTGAAGGCTGGGTCGAGCAGCGATACCTGGTGGATCAGAAGACCTTTGACGGCCTGCAGAAACTCACCCAGGAAAACCTGAACGCTCCGGTGCAGGCTCCGGGCGTCTTACGCAACGAGACCAATCTTCATATCACTCCCGGGCGCGAGACGGAGCATCTTTACCAGCTTGTCTCGGGCGCGAAGGTGAGCATTCTGAAGCGGGCGGTCGCGGAGAAGCAGACCAGCGCTCCTCCGGCAGCCAGGCCGGTTGCCACCAAGCCGGGCGCCAAGGCCGCGGGTCCGGCGCTGGAGGACTGGTGGCTGGTGCGCGACGATCAAGGCCGCGTGGGATGGGTGCTGTCGCGCATGGTCGACGTCGATGTCCCGCTTGAGGTCGCGCAGTACGCCGAGGGCCAGCGCTTCGTCGCTTTCTTCGTGCTGAATCACGTTCAGGACGGAGACAAGAAAGTATCCCAGTACCTCTGCCTGCTGACCGAGCCCCATGACGGCTCTTCCTACGACTACGATCAAGTGCGAGTCTTCACCTGGAACCTCCGCAAGCACCGCTACGAAACCGCCTACCGCGAGCACGGGCTGGATGGAGTCCTGCCTGTAACCGTCACCGAGGAGACCTTCGACAAGGAAGGCGCCCTGCCCGTATTCATCCTCCGAGTAGAGCACGACGCCGGCAACGTCAGCGAGCGCAAGTACAAGCTGAATACCCCGATCGTCCGTCGGGTGTTGGCACCGGGGGAAGTGGTGGCAAGGCCGACCCGGAAGCGGCGCTAACCATCCCGGGATGTCGTCTTCGTTACATATGGGCTGCCTACCGAATGCCATAGGGCCGCGTGCAATTCTATAAAATTTAGTAACCAACTCCTGCCAAGCGCTAACTTCAACATTGATAACAAACTGTTTGTAATGAAAATAGTTTGGATCAAGAGTTGCATTGCGTTGTGCTTCTAGAGTATTGTTTGTCCGCTTTTCATGTAACAAAGGTCGTATGCCAAGAGGCGAGGGGTTTTTCACTTGGGTAGTCCCGCAGTTTCCAGCTTTTCTCTTTCGAAAAATGAGCAGAAGGGGTCTCGTCTGTCGAGTCTTTCAGACCGCGGTGTGGTGCTTGGGGCATTGACCGGATTCTGAGTTTATCTCGATTGCAGCGACTTCTACAGGAGGCAGGACATGCGATTCGCCAGAATTATGAAGCCCTTTGCGTTTTTGCCAACAGCCGTCGTCGTATTGTCAGGACTAGTTCTGTTCGCCCAGGAGACAACAGGCGGCTTACAGGGCACGGTGAAAGACCCTAGCGGAGCAGTAGTGTCTCGTGCGCACGTGGTCGTGCGCGGAACGGCGCTGGCAGGTGACAAGTCAGTAGATACCGAGTCCACCGGCTACTATCGATTTGCGAACCTGCCTCCGGGTGTCTATAGCGTCGAAGTATCGGCAAAAGGCTTCAAGACGACCAAGCGCGAAGGTTTGACGATTGAAATCGGACACCTGCCCACCATTGACCTAACTCTCGAGGTCGGCACCGCTGCTGAAGTCGTCGAAGTCAGCGGAGCAGCTCCGGTGATTGATGTCACTACGAACACGAACCAAACGAACCTGACTAACGATACGCTGCGGGACACGCCGCACGGCTACAGCTTCCAGTCCGTCATTCAGTTCGCGCCGATGGCTCGCGCTGAACCATTGAGCGGGGCTACGGGCGGCACCGGCGGCGCGTTGCCGGGTAGCGCCGGTAACGGTTACAGCGCCGGGTTCATGATCGGCGGCGCGGCCGACTCGGAGAGTTCCTACCTCGTCGAGGGGCAGGACACCGAGGACATCTCCGGCGGAGCATCCCGAGCTCAAGTTCCCTTCGATTTTATTCAGGAAGTTCAGGTCAAAACTTCGGGAATTGAAGCGGCGTACGGTGGCGCTCTGGGCGGCGTGATCAACGTGGTTATGAAAAAGGGCAGCAATGCCTACCATGGTTCGTTCTTTGGCAGCTACGAGTCCGACGCCATGGACGGGTCTCCCAACGGCACTCTGAGGTACAATCCGACTCCCAATGTCAATCCTCTAAATGGGGAGGCCGATGTCCAGACGTATGTGCCCAAGAAAGACCACTTCCGGTACGTTCAACCCGGTTTTACCGTTGGCGGTCCGATCATGAAAGATCGCGTGTGGTTCTTCGCAGGTTTGGAGCCTTTTTACTCCTCAACCGCTAGAACGGTGGACTTCACCCCGTCTACCTTCCCGGGCAATTCCGCACTGGGCAAACAATTGTTTACGCAGGACCTCCAGCAGTACTATGGCACGGCTCGAATCGACGCCACTCTAACTCAGAAGATTCGTGTCTTCGCCTCGTGGCTGTATCAATACGAACGCGAGTCTGGAGTCAACCTGCCGGCGCCGGATTCGATTGCCTCGCAGAATTATCTGAACAGTGGGATAGGGAATGAATCTGGGATTAATACCCCCCTGACCTCGTATTCTCACGGCCTCGGCTTCTCTCAACCCAACTCCACATACAACTTTGGCGCAGATATCAGTCTGACGCCGAAGATCGTGTCTACCACTCGCTTCGGCTACTTCTTTAATAATTACCACGACTTCGGCTGGCCTACAGCCGGGGTTGACCTTTCATTCAGCGCCGGACCGATCACCAGTACCGGCGCCCTTCAACTGGATAACGCGGGCAACCCGTACCCCACTGCCCTGCAGGTAACGGCTGGCACAACGACCGCTCCGCACAAGACGGGCTTTACTGAGTTCAATGCCAGTAAGCACGATCAATTCAATGAGGACGTAGCCTTCTTTAAGGGTGGATGGTGGGGTACCCACAACCTCAAAGTCGGTTATCAATTCAACCGTCTGTGGAACGTGATTAATCAGCATGGGAATATCCCGTTGGTGGACGTAACGGCTACCCCCAATGTTGCCTACGGGGCCAGCACGGCGTACGGCGGCAGCCAGTGTAATGCGCTTGCAGCCTTCTGGGGAACCACGCCATCGAGCTCAGGACCAAAGCCTAACTGCTGGGGTGAGTACGGCTACGTCACCAATTCGGATTTCGCCACCGTTCTGAAAAATTCTTCTGGGGCGGTTGTGCCGGCCATCGATCATAACCATGCCTTGTTCGTACAGGATGCTTGGACCATAGGCCATGGTTTAACTCTCAACCTCGGTCTCCGGGTCGAGAAGGAGACCTTGCCTGTTCCCCCGGGGATCGGGACACCGAACATCACCACTATCAGCTGGTCGTGGACCGACAAACTTGAGCCTCGCTTGGGAGCTGCATGGGGATCGGCCAACGGCAAGCTGAAAATCTTCGGCAGCTATGGCGTCACCAACGACGTTATGAAGCTGCTCTTGGCTCAGACCTCGTTCGGGGCGCAGGGGTGGGATACTTGCAACTACCCACTTGGTCCAAATGGGACGTCCACCGGGTTCCTCGTCAGTGACCTCACCTTTATTGGCAACGCCGCGGGCCGCGCTTGCCCAACGGGTCCTTCTAACACAGATGCGACATTCCAGGGCGGCGTGATTCCGCCAAGCCTGATTGACAGTCACACCAATGTGGGGCTTATCGAGAACACGAATTTCCGCCCGGAAGAGCCGGTCGCGCCTGGCGTGAAGCCTTATCGCCAGCACGAGTACGTGGCTGGGGTGGACTACCAGATCGCGAGGGATTGGGCATTAGAAGCTCGCTATGACCGTCGGCGTCTCGACCATGTCATCGAAGACGCATCGCTGGCCGATCCGAATGCTTTCGAAATCTACACCATCGTCAACCCTGGCCAGGGTGTCAACAAGACCCTTAATGGCTATGCCAACTTCTTGACCAGTCTAGGTGCCGCATACGGCCCTGGGGTGCCCGCGTTTAATCCCACGGGAGGGTTTTTGACGGGTACTGGCCCAGGGGGTACTTGCAACGGGTGCCCGAATAATCCGGAGGCCGTACGCAATTATGACGGCATCGAGTTCCGGGTGACTAAAAGTACCAGCCACGGCTGGGCGGGAATGTTCAGCTACACGTGGAGCAGCCTGTGGGGGAACTACACGGGCTTGACCACCACCGACCAGATTGATGGTGGCGCCGGGGGACGTAACTCGCCGGATACGACCCGTGCGTTCGACGAACCCTTCTACTACTTCAACTACAAAGGCCAATCCGCCAACGGACCTCTGCCGACGGATCGTCCCAATGCCCTCAAGGGGAACATTTATTACGCCAAACCTTGGAAAGGCATGAACACAACCATCGGACTCTTCCAGGTAGCGTATCAAGGCAGTCCGGTGAGCGCCTGGTCGGACATAGGTTACGGTAACGCGGGCGGTCTGCCGTCCGCCGTCGAAGGCACGTATATTTGGGGCCGCGGCAACTGGGTGAACGCAAGCGTTGATGGTTCGGGGAATACGGTTCTTGGAAACGTGTACGCCAGACGCACCCCTTGGTACACCCAGACTGACTTGCAGCTCACACATGGCTTCAAAGTGAACAAGAACAACGAAGCTCAGCAACTCTCCTTCAGCGCAACCGCGCTCAACCTGCTCAACCAGCATGCTGTGATCGCGGACTGGCAAGGGCTCAACTCGCAGTACGTCCCGAGTTCTTTGAATCAGTTCGGGATTTTCGGTGGCGCAGCGTTTTACCAGCAAATGGAGACAGGTTACAACCCGGGGGCGCTGATCACGGGAAGCGTGCCGCTGAACGCGGCGTACGGGCAGCCGAACCAGTGGCAAATATCACGTAGCTTCCGCCTTGCGGCGAAGTTCACTTGGTAAGCTTGGTTCTATAGATCACTGGGGGCCGGTTTTCCGGCTCCCTTTCTTTTTGGTGCAAGCGGTATGGGTAAGTTTTGGGCATCTGATACGAGAAGTAGGACAGGTTTTTGAAAGGGCGCGCCTTTAGGCGCGCCACGGGGACCGCTTGAGGAGTCGGCTTCAGCCGCTGAGGGCAGACCTCAGGGCCTAAAAGCCACTCTTATGTTCTCGGCCAACGCGGCATGGCTGAAGCCGCCCCTTTCAAAGCCGCGATCAAGCCCCTACTTCCCGAAGATCACCGTGCTTGCGAAATGCGACGCCGCCGCCATGTAGAACAACATCGGCACGGACAAAAAGAAATTCGTCCGCGAGGCCAGGAAGGCCTGCCGCGCCAGAGCCGCCGCATTCGCTGGTGGCGTCCCTGCCAATGTTCCACGGATGATCTTCTTGTTGTTCGGCCAGATGATGCCCCATACGTTGAACAACATCACGATGCCGAAGCCGCCGCCGATGCCGATACATAACACGTGGTTGTCGTCTCCGCCGACGGGCGTGTAGTGGACGAATACCCATCCTGCTGCGTAGACAAGCACGGCCACGATCACGCCGAGTACGTATCCGTTGGGCGTCGCTTTCTTGATTACGAAGTACAGCAGAAAGAAGGCCACGATCCAGATCAGCAGGAAAAGGCCCTGGGTTTTACCCGAACTGCCGCCGTCCCGTTGCGCGTCCGGTGCGACCAGAAATTGTCCCCAATACCAGAAGCCCAGGAACACCGTCACCAGCGCGCTCCAGCGGAACCAATTCAGTGCAGGCAGGGTCATGTTCTCAAAGATCCTCGGCTTGGCAGCGGCGTCCACCGTTTTCATGAACGGCACATTCACCAGGTTGAAGAAGTACAGCAGTCCGATCCAGGTGATGCCGGCAATGAGGTGAAACCAGCGCAGGATGAACTTGGCGGCCTCCGCTCCTGAAATCGTGGGTTGGACCAGGAATGACATGACGAAGTGCATCGATCTCCTCCGGAAATTCGATGTGCAGATTGCGGGTTCCGCAACGCCAACGGCTGGCGGGCATTCCGAAAACCGGCCTGTTGTTAAATTCGACCGCAAGTCTGCTCTAGCACAGGCGGTAATGTCAACTGCGACAACGTTTCCCGGCAACTTTCGGTTGAAATGCGCGGCGGATCGCCGTATGGTACAGACATCTGCCCCGCTGGGATGGCCGAACCTGTAAGTGTGTGGGCCCAGTGGGACTGTCCCCCCTTGTTCCTGTGGCAGCGGGAAGGCTTCCAGGAACAGGCTGTTGATTTGAGCCTGCCCATTGCGCTCGTGGGCCGGCAGCTGGAAAGTCGCAGTCTACACAATTGAGGAGATCGGCTATGGACAGCAATAAGCCGGCGCAAAATATTCAGGATTCCTTCCTTAACACGGCCCGTAAAGAGAGAGCCAGCATTACGATTTACCTGCTCAGCGGGGTCAAGCTGACGGGCCGCATCCGCTCTTTTGACAAGTACTCCGTGGTGCTGGAGGCGAACGGTCAGGAGCAACTCATCTTCAAGCACGCCATCTCCACAGTGGTCATGGGACGAGTGGCGTCGACTCACGTGACCCATGCGGTGCACCCGGAGAAAGCGCAAGCTGCAGCGTCAGCTGCCGGTACGGTTGCGAGCGCCTCGGGCACCGAGGGATAGGGATAGAGACAGGCTCTTCGGCTTTGGGAAGTTCTCATCGCAAGAAATCTCGCGACTTGGCGCGTAAGCGAGGCCGTGCGCCCTTGGGTACGGTCGCGACCAGAGATAACCCTGAGACGGAACGTGCGTTCCTGGTCGGACTGGATGCGCGGACGCGTAGCCGAGGCGCTGCCAAGCGCGCAGTTACGGCTCAAGCGGCAGCTGCCCGCGATGCGCTGGCTGGCTCCGGCGCGGCGCCGAAATCCGAGGGGCGGCCCAGTATCCCGGAGTTCGACGCCGAAGAATCGCTCGCTGAATTGCGGACCCTGGCCGAAAGCGCGGGAGCCAGAGTCGTGGGCGAAATCCTGCAGCGGCGGGATCGGCCCGATCCGGCTACTTTAGTGGGAGCCGGCAAGCTTGAGGAAATTGCCGGGGCCGCAGCGTCGCTCGATGCCGACGTGCTCCTGTTCGATCACGATCTCAGTCCATCGCAGCAGCGCAACATCGAAAAAATCATTGAGCGACGGGTGATCGACCGCACGCAGCTTATCCTCGACATCTTTGCCCGGCACGCGCGAACCCGTGAAGGCCAGTTGCAGGTCGAACTGGCGCAGTTGCATTACATGATGCCGCGCCTGGCCGGACACGGCGTCGAGATGTCGCAGCTCGGCGGCGGAATCGGCACGCGCGGGCCTGGTGAAACCAAGCTGGAAACCGACCGCCGAAAGATCGCGCGGCGCGTGCGGCACGTCGAACAACAACTGGAAAATGTTCGGCGTATTCGCGCCCAGCAGCGGCAGCGCCGCGAGTCCGCTCCGGTGGCCACCGTCGCCCTTGTGGGATACACGAATGCCGGCAAGTCAACATTGTTTAACGCCTTGACCCGGGCGGGAGTGTTGTCGTCGCCGAAGATGTTCGCGACTTTGGATCCCACACTTCGGGCAGTGGATCTGCCGTCCAAGCGCAAAGTGCTTCTGTCCGATACCGTCGGATTCATCCGCAACCTGCCGCACACGCTCGTCTCCGCGTTCCGCGCGACGCTTGAAGAAGTGCAGCGAGCATCGCTCGTCTTGCATGTGTCCGACGCCAGCAGCCGCCTCTCCGCCGAACAGGACGCCCAGGTGGAAATTGTCTTGAAAGAACTGGAAGCGGAGAAGAAACCGCGCCTGCGGGTGATGAACAAAGTCGATCTGCTGGATGAGGAAGTGGCGGAAAACCTGATGGCGGATGCCGCACGCGAGAGTTCACGAACCGTTTACGTCTCTGCGGTCGAAGGCACGGGCTTGGATACTTTGCTGAAGCGCATCGACACGATGGTCGAGGAAGATCAGATCAGCCGCATCAAGCTGCGGGTCCCGCAGAAAGAAGGCAAGACCTTGGCGATGCTCGAAGCGCGAGCGCGCATTTACTCACGGACGTATCAAGACGGTGCGGTAGAACTCGAAGTGGAAGGTCCAGAGTCGGTCATTAGAAAAGTCAAAGGATGGGCGGTGAAATCCACCGCTTGAGGTATGTACCCAGATAGGGTACAATCGTACCCAATATGAGTACGATGTCGCTTCAACCGGGAGGAACCGGCTTATTTAGCCGGACTCGAAGTTCCCTCTTGGCTTTGCTATACGGCCATACGGACGAGTCCTTTCATCTTAGACAACTCGTGCGGACCATAGGGGGCGGTCATGGAGCCTTGCAACGTGAATTAAGTCATCTTACAGATCTCGGCCTCATCGTGCGAAGTGCGCGAGGCAATCAGGTTTTATACCAGGCCAATTCGCAGAGTCCCGTTTTTTCGGAAATGAGAGGATTGATTGCAAAAACTGTGGGGGTTAGTGACTCCATCCGGTCCGCGTTGGCAATCCTGGGGACAAAGGTGGAAGTCGCCTTTGTTTACGGCTCTGTGGCCCGGCGGCAGGAACGGGCAGTTAGCGACGTCGATCTGATGGTCTTGGGAGAAGCTACATTTGGCGAAGTCGTGTCAGCATTGGCGCTGGCGCAGAAGACAATCGGGCGCGAGATCAACCCTGCGGTGTTTCCGGTTGCGGAATTTCGCTCCAAGCTGATGGCCGGTAATCACTTCCTGAAATCGATCACGACTGGCAAGAATCTCTTTGTAATCGGGACGCGAAATGACCTTGCAAAGCTGGCGGCTAAATAGCTGGCTCCTCCAGCACGTCACCAGCGCTCAAGAGATCGCAGACCTGTTGCGGATAGCGGACCGTGACCTGGCCGCGTCCCAGGTGAAAGGTCTGCCTGCAGACTGGCGGCTCGCCATTGCCTACAACTCAGCCTTGCAGTCAGCGACGGCGGCACTCGCGGCCGCAGGCTATCGAGCATCGCAGGATAATCATCACTACCGCGTCATTCAAGCGCTCGAATTCACAGTCGCGCCGGATCGAACGCTCATGCATACGTTGGATGGTTTTCGGAAAAAGCGCAACTTGAGCAATTACGATGCTGCGACTTGCCAAGAGTCTCCGTACGGATGTTGAGACGTGGATTCGTCGAACTTATCCTGAGCTGATAAGAACCAAATAAGCCCATACTAGGGTTACACTGGCGGACGCTCTTCTTCCACCGGAGGCAAACGATGCTTGCACGTCGATCCGTCGTGATCCTTTGTGCAGCAGCGGCAGTCTTGTTGTCAGCGGAAGTTTTCGCCAGCGACACCGTTCTGATTCACGGCCACATCTACACAGGCAATCCCAAGGCGCCATGGGCGCAGGCTCTGGCCATTTCAGGAACTCGCATCGAAGCCGTGGGTACAGATCAGGAAATCCTCACTCACAAGCAAACACAAACGAAAGTGATCGATCTGCAGGGCCGGACTGTGATCCCGGGCATCTCCGACTCGCATGTTCATATGTGGTTCGGCGGACTGGAACTGCACGGACTTAATTTGTCGACGCCTGAGGGGACGATTACTCCCGACGATCCTGAGAAGTTTGTCGAGCAAATCAAGGCGTACGCGGTGAGCCATCCCAACGGGAAGGTTTTGTTTGCCCGTGCAGACTTCAGCACCACGGCTCCTTCGACTCCGACGCAAGAACTGCTCGACCGCGCCGTCCCGGATCGGCCGGTGATCGTGCATCACACGGCGGAACACTCTCTTCTGCTCAACGCGAAGGCTCTGGCACTGGCGGGAATCACAGACCAGCCGGTCGCCGATCCGGAGGAAGAGAAGAACATCATTCGCGATGCCAGCGGACATCCCAGCGGGCTTCTGTTGGAAGCGGCCATGGCCATCATGGAACGTGCGCTGCAGCCACTGTTTCCAGAGGAGGAAAAGCTCAAGTTCCTGCGCGATGCCGCTCATCACCTGAACCAGTTCGGTATCACCAGCGTGGTGAATGCGACGGGGAATCTGGCAGAGATTCAGCTCTACGCCGCGTTGCGCGATCGCGGCGAACTTACCGTACGCACGCGTACTTCGTTTGGAGCGGTTGCGGTGAATCATCACCTGACGCCTGAGTTTCTGGCGGACCTCGAGAAGGCGCGCACGCTCTATCACGATGACTGGGTTTCGGCGAACCTCGTGAAATTTTTCGTCGACGGCGGAACCGGACTCATTCCGCCTCTGACCTACCAGCCCGCCGAGTACAAGAGGCTGGTGCTTGAACTGGACAAGCGCGGATTCCAGATCATGACCCACGCGTATCGTCCCGACTCCACACACCTGGTGGTCGATACCTATGAAGAAGCCGAGCGAGTCAACGGCCCGCGCGACCGGCGCTTCCGCATCGAACATGGAGACTTCCTGCCCGCGGCAGATATCCCCCGCGTCGCCAAGCTTTCGCTCATCACCAGTATGCAGCCAAGTTTCTGCTGCGATGAAAATGGTTCGAACTACGATCCCAAGGATCGGACTACGACCGACCGCTGGCAGAGCATCGAAAAAAGCGGGGCGCGGTTGGCCTTCGGCAGCGACTGGCCGTGTATCTGGCCTCCAAATCCATTCATCGCCATCCAGGAGGCGGTGACACGCCAAGTCTGGAAGCCAGTCAGCGGCAGCGATTTTCCCGGAGGTGTGTTCGACGGCGCCGGTCAGGCGGGGTACTTAGCCACCAGTGACGTCTATACTCCCGACGAGCGCATCACGGTCGAACAAGCTGTGAACGCATACACGCAGGGGTCGGCCTATGCCAGGTTTTCGGAAGACAAGCTCGGAACACTCGAAGTCGGAAAAGAGGCGGATCTCGCCGTGCTCTCACAGGATATTTTCTCGGTGAGGCCGGAAGACATCTCCAAGACCAACGTAGTCACGACCATGGTCGCGGGCAAGGTTGTGTTCGCCGGAAACTAAGAGATCAGAACGAGAAACCCAAATAGAAAGCTGCGATTAGTGGTGTTGGTGTCGCTTGCAGGTTGGATCAACATCTCACAAATGGCTGTGGCTCAAAGTCAGAACAATTCCGCAGCCGGGAATTCCAGTGCGACACCTTGGCCGACCCGAGGCTGGATTAAGGACCGGCCCGAGGCATTCTGAAAGACGAGGCCAAGGATCGCGATTTGATGAACCGCATTCTTCCCGCAGTACGCGACCCCGGCATCCCGCTAGCTGCTCGTGGATAATCCTGCAGAAATTAAATGGGCCGGCAACCAAGAAGCGGT
Organism: uncultured Acidobacteriota bacterium; assembly: GCA_963836945.1. GTDB lineage: Bacteria > Acidobacteriota > Terriglobia > Terriglobales > Acidobacteriaceae > Sulfotelmatobacter. Next base: position 196,880 of record CAWILL010000002.1, on the reverse strand, counting down.
GACATTCCTTGGCTATCGGCCCATTCGATCCTGAATTGGATCGGAGGTGATACATGTATGCTAATCCTCTTTACTCTGAAGTCAAGGGATATGTGCAGAAATATGCGGCTCTCCCGATGCTACCAAGCTCAGTAAGGTAAACCCCTTATTTTTCAATGGTAATCCGGTGGTTACCTGGATTCCTGCCGCGGCACTTCGTCCTGCTCTCGCGCGCCCTAAACCGATCTTCTTGCGTTGACATTAAACTTATCCGGACGTTAGACTTAACAGTTTTCATAGCCCTCATTTTCTCGATCTAGCTCAGCACCACATGGATGAGACACTCCAACAACTAGGCAAATTACTGCTCGGATCGGTTCCGACGGTAATTATGTTGGCGCTGTTGTATGCACTCTACACGACGATCGTGCACAAGCCGTTGCGGCGCGTGCTCGAGGAGCGGCACAACAAGACTGAGGGCGCCATCGAAAAGTCGAAGGCGGATATCGCGGCAGCCGAGGCACGCACCGCCGAATACGAGCAGAGTCTGCGCGAGGCCAGGGCGGCGGTCTTCCGCGCCCAGGAAGCGAAGCGCCAGGCCGCCATGCAGGCTCGAGCCAAAGCAGTCGCCGAGGCGCGTAACAAAACACAGGCGCACGTTCAGGCTGCCAAGGTCGCCATCGAAAAAGATCGTGTTGCGGCCGAGCAGGGATTGCAGGCCGAAGCGGCTGCACTTGCCCGGGAGATCGTGCGCCGCGTGCTGCAGCCGGCGGGAGCGGGGCGTTGATGAAATCGAATCGGGTATTGTGGATCGGGATTCTCGCTCTGCTGCTGGTCGGTGGCATTGTCGTTCCGCTGCGAGCGCAAGATGCGCCCGCTCGTCCCCAGCCAAAGCAGGGCCGCGCAGATGAGGCGCGAAGGGGTCCAGGACGGCAACTCGTCCATGAGAGCCGGGAAGCCGCTGGAGAAGGCGATGAGATGGAGGAGTTCAAGCACTCGGCTTCCGTCCAGATGATCTCGCGCATTACGGGACTGAATACGCAGCAGTCGTACTGGGCGTGCCTCGTTTTCAACTTTGCGGTAATCGCTGCTCTCATTATCTGGGCCGGACGCAAGTTCCTTCCCGGAATGTTCCGCGACCGCACCGTGGCTATCCAGAAGGCCATGCAAGAGGCGCAGAAAGCCAGCGAAGAAGCTCGCCGCAGGCTGGCGGACATCGAATCGCGTTTGCAAAAGCTTGATGTCGAAATCGGCATGATGCGCGATGCCGCTGAAAAAGAAGGTGAAGCAGAAGAGGCACGGATTAAAGTTGCCGCCGAAGAAGATGCGCAGAAGATCGTCGCCATGGCGGAGCAGGAGATTGTCGCCGCCGTCAAAGCGGCACGCCGCCAATTGACGGCCCACGCCGCCGACCTTGCCGTTGGTCTTGCCCAGAAACAGATTCACGTCGATCCCGCCACCGATCAGGCGCTGGTGCGCAATTTTGCTGGCCAGCTCGGGTCAGTCTCCGACACTTCGGGAAAGGGCGGAAACTAGATGGCCTCCGTCGCCAGCACCTACGCCTGCGCTTTCGCTGACGTGGTGTTCGATGCGCACCTCGACGCGGCTCGGGCCCTCGGCGGATTGCGGCAGATTGTGACACTCTATGGTGAGAGTGTGGAGTTGCGACGGGTTTGGGAAAATCCTGCGGTCCCAGCTGATCAGAAACGCAAGCTGCTGGATGCGATCGTGCAGCGAAACGGAATCGAGAAACCCGTTCGCAATTTGGTTGCTGTGCTCATGGACCACCGCCGCCTGCCGTTTCTGTCGCGAATCGTCGAGCAACTGGAGAAGGAACTCGACGCACGGCTGGGTTTTACAGAAGCGCAGATTTCCAGTGCCCGCGAGCTGGGCGACGCCGAAAAGCGCACGCTGGAAACGCAGATCGAAAAGGCGACCAGCAAGAAGGTGCGCGCAAGTTATGGATTGGATCCGTCGTTACTGGGCGGAGCCGTAGTCCGCATCGGCAGCACGATTTACGACGGATCCGTGAAGGGGCAGTTGGAGAGAATTAAAGAGGCAATTAGCTCTTAGCTGTGAGCTTCGGGCTCTAAGCTATGAGTTTGCGCAGTGGTTGCTCGAAGCTGGTGGCTCGAAGCTGAGAGCTGAAAGCTGACGGCTTTCTTATGGCACAAATCAAGGCAGACGAAATTACCAAGTTAATCCGCGAGCAGATCGAGAACTACGAGACCAAGGTCTCCGTGGACGAGACGGGCACCGTCATCACCCTGGGCGACGGCATCGCGCGTGTTTACGGTCTGGACAAAGTCATGGCCGGCGAACTGTTGTCGTTCCCGCATGGCGTGGCCGGCATCGCGATGAACCTGGAAGAAGACCAGGTCGGCGTCGTGCTCCTCGGCGAATTCACCGAGATCAAGGAAGGCGACGAGGTCAAGCGTACCGGACGCATCATGAGCGTGCCCGTTGGCGACAACATGATCGGTCGCGTTGTGAACTCGCTCGGCCAGCCCATCGACGATAAAGGTCCAATTTCGACCGACAAGTTTATTGCGCTGGAGCGCCTCGCTCCCGGTGTCATTGATCGTCAACCGGTGCGTGAACCGATGGCCACTGGATTGAAAGCCATCGACAGCATGATCCCCATCGGCCGCGGCCAGCGCGAACTGATCATCGGCGACCGTCAGACCGGCAAGACTGCCGTCGCGCTCGACACTATTATTAACAGCAAGGGCAACGACCTCATCTGTATCTATAACGCGATCGGCCAGAAGCGCTCGTCGATCGCCCAGGTCGTCAAGATTCTCGAAGATGCCGGGGCGATGGAGTACACGATCGTTGTCGCCGCTTCGGCATCCGAGCCAGCTCCTATGCAATACATCTCGCCCTATGCCGCGTGTGCGATGGGCGAGTTCTTCCGCGACACCAAGCGCCATGCGCTGGTGATCTATGACGATCTTTCGAAGCATGCCGCTTCCTATCGTGAGATCTCGCTGCTGCTGCGCCGTCCGCCGGGACGCGAAGCGTATCCCGGAGACGTTTTCTACCTCCACTCGCGCCTGCTGGAGCGCGCGGCGAAATTGAGCGACAAAAACGGCGGCGGATCTCTTACTGCTCTGCCCGTCATCGAAACACAGGCTGGCGACGTTTCGGCCTACATTCCCACCAACGTCATTTCAATTACCGATGGCCAGATCTATTTGGAAACCGACTTGTTCAACCAGGGCGTACGCCCGGCTGTTAACGTCGGTCTCTCGGTGAGCCGCGTAGGTGGCAGCGCCCAGATCAAAGCCATGCGCCAAGTGGCGGGTACTTTGAAACTGGAACTCGCGCAATACCGCGAACTGGCGGCGTTCGCGCAGTTCGGTAGCGATCTCGACAAAGCCACGCAGGCGCAGTTGAATCGCGGACAACGCCTGGTCGAACTCCTGAAACAGAACCAGTTCTCGCCGTTGCCATTCTCGAAGCAGATTCTGATCATCATGGCCGGCACCGGCGGGTTCCTCGACGACATGCCGGTCGCCCAGGTGCGCGAGTTTGAGAAAGAGCTGTTCAAGTACGTGGATTCAACGAATCCCGGAATCCTGCGCGCGATCATGGAAAAGAAGATTCTCGACGATCAGCTGAAGACGCAGATGCAGAACGTGATTAAGGAAGCGAAACAGCAGTTCGTGGCGTCGCACGAAGCGGTAGCAAAGTAATTCGTAGAGACGTTGCTTGCAACGTCTCTTCTGTCCACGTGGTGAGAGCGAGACGTAACAAGTTACGTCTCTACGGGAAATGCCTAATATTCTCGACATCCGGCGCCGCATCCGCAGCGTGATCAACACGCGGCAGATCACCAAGGCCATGAAGATGGTCTCGGCGGCCAAGCTTCGCCGCGCCCAGGAGCGTGCGCTGGCCGCGCGTCCGTACGCGCAGATGCTGACGAATGTCTTGAAATCGCTGGTTGCCCGCGCCGAGATCTACGATCCCGAGACCGGCGAGCCGAAACATCCTCTGCTGGCCCAGCGGGAAGAGAAGACGATCCTGCTGATCATCGTCACCGGAGACAAGGGGCTCGCGGGCGCGTTTAACGCGAATATCCTCAAGGCGGCCGTACGGTTTCTGGAATCGAAAGCCGGCAAGAGTATCGACATCGAAGCGATTGGCCGCAAGGGGCGCGATTTCTTACGGCGTCGTTACCCTGCAGCCGCGATACAGACGCACAGCCTGGCCGAACCAGAGGAATTGCTCGAAGAAGTTGAGCCGGCCGGGGAACGCGCTGCGGCGCTACAGATCGCCGGCGAGCACGTCGGCATTCTCGGCAAGGTAGAGTTCGCGCAGGCATCGGCGTTGGCGGAAAGCATCATCCGGCGCTACTGCAGAGAAGAGATCGATTCGGTCTACCTGGTCTTCAACGAATTCAAATCCGTAATCGCCCAGCGGCTGATTGTGGAGCAGATTCTTCCCATCGAGCAGGTCGGCGAGCGGGCAGTGCGCCTGGCCGAGGAAATGACGGAGGAAGAAAAGAAGAAAGCCAAAGAGGCCGCCGTCAGCGCTGGAGCCGGCCTGCGCGCAACCGACGGCTCCGAGCCATCGGCTTCGCAATTCGGCACCTCGCAGGTGGACTACATTTATGAGCAGGCGCCGGCAGAGTTGTTCCGCGCGCTCCTGCCGAAGTATGTAAGCATTCAGATTTTCCGCGCACTGCTGGAGTCTGTGGCCGCCGAGCATGCGGCCCGCATGACCGCCATGGATTCGGCGACCAACAATGCGACTGACATGATCGATTCCCTGACGCTGGTCATGAACCGCGCCCGTCAGGCGAAGATCACGAAAGAGATTATCGAGATCGTCAGCGGCGCCGCGGCGATGTAGCTGTAGAGACGTTGTTTGCAACGTCTTTTTGCATCAGGAGAGGGAGACGTAACAAGTTACGTCTCTACGAGAAAAGATATGCCACAAAACGTAGGACACGTTATTCAAATCGCAGGGCCCGCGGTCGACGTTCAGTTTGCCGAAGGACAACTGCCTCCGATCTATCAGGCGGTCGAGGTTGTCAGCGATGGCTTCAACGTCCCGACGCCGATCAAGGTCATCCTCGAAGTGCAGCAGCACCTCGGCGAAGGCCGTGTTCGCTGCGTGGCCATGCAGCCGACCGACGGCATGGTGCGTGGCATGAAAGCCATTGACCAGGGTGGACCGATTTCGGTGCCCGTAGGCCGCGGCACGCTCGGCCGCGTCATGAATGTCATCGGTGAACCGGTCGATCAACTTGGACCCATCGAATACAAGGAGAGAATGCCGATTCACCGCCTCGCTCCGGCGTTCGATGAGCAAGCGACAAGCGCCGAGATGTTCGAAACCGGCGTGAAGGTCATCGACCTCATCCAGCCCTTTTTGAAGGGCGGCAAGATCGGATTGTTCGGCGGCGCGGGCGTAGGCAAGACCGTTGTCATCATGGAACTGATCAACAACGTCGCCAAAAATCACGGCGGCTTTTCGGTTTTTGCGGGCGTCGGTGAGCGCACCCGCGAAGGCAACGACCTGTGGCTGGAAATGTCGGAGTCAGGCGTCATCAAGCCCGGCAAGCCCGCCGAGTCGAAAGCTGCGCTGATCTACGGACAGATGACGGAACCTCCAGGCGCTCGTCTGCGCGTCGCTTTGACCGGACTGACGGTCGCCGAGTACTTCCGCGACGCAGAGGGCGCGGACACGCTGCTCTTCATCGATAACATTTTCCGTTTCACGCAAGCAGGTTCGGAAGTGTCCGCGCTGCTAGGGCGCATGCCCAGTGCCGTGGGCTATCAGCCGAACTTGGCGACGGAAATGGGCGAACTGCAGGAGCGCATCACGTCGACGAAGAAAGGATCAGTCACGTCGGTGCAGGCAATTTACGTTCCCGCTGACGATCTCACCGACCCCGCGCCGGCAACCACATTTGCGCACCTCGACGCGACCACTGTGCTTTCGCGTGCGTTGACCGAGATCGGAATCTATCCCGCGGTCGATCCACTGGCTTCGACCTCACGCATTCTCGATCCGCGCATCGTCGGCCAGGAACATTATGACGTGGCGCAGATGGTGAAGAAGACCCTGCAGACCTACAAGGACCTGCAGGACATCATTGCGATTCTCGGCATCGACGAATTGAGCGAAGATCAGAAGCTGACTGTCGCCCGCGCCCGCAAGATTCAGCGATTCCTCTCGCAACCGTTCCACGTCGCCGAGCAGTTCACGGGCGCGCAGGGACGCTACGTGAAGATCGCCGACACCGTGAAGGGTTTCAAAGCAATCGTTGAAGGCAAGTACGACGACATCCCCGAGCAGGCCTTCTATATGAAGGGCCCCATCGAGGAAGTGCTCGAAGCCGCGGAGAAGATGAAGACAGCAGCTTAAGAGCGGAGGTCGGACCTCAGGCGTCAGACCTTATGAGCTGGTTTGGCCGAGGTCTGAGGTCCAAGGTCCGACGCCAGATTCAAAATGGCCGATACTTTCCAACTCGAGATCGTCACGCCGGAAAAGAAGGTGGTCGAGACGACGGCTGAGGAAGTGCAGATTCCCGGCAAGAACGGGTATTTGGGGATTCTCCCCGGACATGCGCCGCTCATCACCGAACTCTCCGTGGGCGAGATCACGTTCCGGGAGAATTCCACAGAACAGAAACTCGCCGTGGCTTGGGGCTTCGCGGAAATTCTTCCCAACAAAGTGACGATTCTCGCCGAAACCGCAGAGCGTCCATCCGAGATCGACGTGGACCGCGCTCGAAAAGCTAAGGACCGTGCCGAGCAGCGCCTCACCAGCGGAGACACTGCGGTCGATGTCGATCGTGCCCTAGATGCCCTACAGCGCGCACAAGTGCGCCTCGATGTAGCTTCCGGAAAATAACATGGTAGCGCCGGCGTCCCGCCCGCTGTCGCGAGGGCGTCTCGCCCTCACACCGTGCAATCTCGAAGCCGCAGGCAGCCACTCTCCGCGTGGAGCTAATTTCGTTCCGAGCTATACAATTGTCCTTTTCATCGAAGGAGGTCCGCATGAAGCTTCACTCCGTCCTGATTCCTCTCTGCCTATCTCTCGTTTCCAGCTTGAGCCTTGCGCAAGATACCAAGCCCGCATCTCCACCTCCGCAATCGTCACCTCCTGCGCTCATCACGCCTGAGGTGCACTCCGACAACAGCGTAACGTTTCGCTTCCGCGCTCCCAACGCGCAAGAGGTGAAACTCACTCGCGAAGGTACGCCCGAGCCCCTCCCGATGCAGAAGGACGATGCGGGCGTGTGGACGGTCAATACCGCGCCTCTGCCACCCGACTATTACGGATACTCGATTGTCGTTGACGGTCAACGCTCGATTGATCCCTACAACTCACTGCTAAAGCCCAATCTCCTCTCAACCGAGAATGTGGTTCACGTCCAGGGCCCGCCGTCGCTGCCGTGGGAATTAAATGACGTGCCGCACGGGGAAGTGCATCATCATTTCTACCGGTCAGCCGTCGCGAACGACGATCGCGATTATTACGTCTACACGCCCCCGGGCTACGATCCTGCCGCGAAGAAGACTTATCCGGTTCTTTATCTGTTGCACGGTTATAGCGACGATGCCAGCGGATGGACCGCCGTGGGCCGCGCCAACATGATCTTCGACAACCTGATCGCGCAAGGAAAGGCCAAGCCGATGATTGTGGTGATGCCGCTGGGTTACGGCACCATGGAAGTGATTCGCGCCGGTTGGGGAGGTATTTTCAATCGTCCCGAGGTGCGCGAGCAGAATCTCTCGAAATTCCGCGAGGCGCTTCTGACCGAGGTCATGCCGAAAGTCGAGAGCGAGTATCGCATCACGAAAGACCGCAGCTCGCGCGGGATTGCGGGCCTCTCTATGGGCGGCTCGGAATCGCTTTTGGCCGGCCTCAACAATCTCGACAAGTTCGCCTGGGTCGGAGCGTTCAGCGCCGGAGGCTTGCCGGATCCGTTCGACAAAGATTTTCCCGGACTAGACGCGAGTGCAAACCAGAAACTGCGTCTGTTGTGGATCGCTTGCGGCACCGAAGACCGGCTCATTACCGCAAATCGGAACCTGCGCGAGTGGTTGAAAACGAAAGGCATTCAACACACCGACATCGAAACTCCCGGCATGCATACATGGATGGTGTGGCGCAGAAACTTGGCGGAGTTTTCCGGATTGCTATTTCGATAGCTCGTTCTACATCGGTTTAGGAAATAATGTGCTTGTTGTTCTGTCATGCTGAGCGGAGAACGAGATCGCGAAGCGAACTCGTTCGGAGTCGAAGCATCCCTGCCCGAAAGGCAATGCCCGAGGTCGGAATTCCTCGTTACGTGAGGAACTGAAACCGATGCTTAAACTTTTGGACTATGCTGATTTCTAGGCCGCTCTAACCTGAACATAAGTGACTCAGATAGCGCCGGCATCGTTTTTTTTTACTGATTTGGATTTTTCCTCTTGCTAAAAACTAAAAGTTATGGCATCTTCAGACATCCTCAAAGGAAAGGACGCCCAAATTTGTCGATTAACACGCACAAATCGCTTAGCGGGCTGACAAGGCCTTATCAATGCCAAGTCAGTTTCAGGGCGTCGTCCGATTGCGCTAATTAGTTCCTCGGCGCCCTTAACGCAAAGCTAACAAAATAAAAGTACGCTGGGTGGCGAAGGTCGCGGTTCCTTCGACTGAGAATCGACCATTGCCGCTGCCGTTTATTCTCCAGCAAACCCACTAGTGTGCGCGAATTGTGTAGGGGAGGACGCCTTCGTCCGCCCTCCGAGCGAAGCTCGGATCACGCAGCCGATGAGTTCGGTCAGTGGTGGAAGGCAACGGATACTTCTCTTGGTAAGAACAGCCCTCTCTCTTCGGAGATCGTGCTGCGAGGTTCGACCCCTCAGGGCGAAAGCCCAATCCGTTACCGAGTGTTCCCTGACCAAAGCAGTTCATAAAACGCGCGGACATTCCGCGCCAACCGAAATTCAGTCAGTGGTGAAGTTCACGGCAACTTCGCGGCGTGCCTATGAACACAGGCCGGGGTTCGAGCCCCCAACCGTGATCCCAGTTCCCTGGCTGCGACCGCAGTTGCAGCGCGGGTGTTTTGCCCGCGCTGCACGCAGGGGAGACTCCACGCGCATCTCCGTACAGGTGCATCGCCGTGGAAGAGCGGCCCTTTAAGGGCCGCATCTGTCGGCCCCATGAATCGGGGCTTTAGCCCCTGAGGGCAATTGTCGAATGTAAGGTTTCGCCGGTGGTGAAGAGAAGAGTTACTTCGCCCTCAAACGACAAAGCAGGTATGCGTAACCTGCCGAGGTGCAACTCTCCAGGGACGGGGGCGTAGTCCCGAAACAAAAGGTACCTGGAGAACGTAGCCTCGACTCTTTTCGCTATTCCCCGGCGAGAGCAACTGAAACAACAACCGGTGCCCATCGCGGCACCTTAGAAAGTATTCGTAAGCAATGCGTGCAGACATGCACAAGGTCGTGGTGGAGCGGGAGCGAGGAAGGAGTACATGGAAGAACCGCAAGTGGGGCAAGAGACTCCCATTCGTTCCCGATGCCGACTACGAGGATCAACCGAAGTTCGTTTCGTCAGGCCGCAGGCGTCAGTATGGTTCCGACTGCAAGTGGTTCACCGACGTGCTTGGGCCGCTCGAAGGATTTCTACGCGGCAATCTCGGGCGACCCTGGGACAAGGTGTACAGCGAGTTACGCCAAGGTCTGGATGTCCGCAAGGTGACGGGGCAACACATTTTCGATCACCTTAAGAGCATGGTCGAAACTGATTGCTGGATCGGCACAGATCGCAAGATTTGCAGTTGGGGCTGGAGACATCGAGTCGAAGGATTCTTTGTGCATCCCAGGAGCGGACTGCTGTGTTTCGTACCGAGGCAGAGCGCTCGCCAGAGGAAGAAAGAGCGCCTGCTGCGGCAAGGGATCGACGAAGTGAAACTCGATCGCTGCCAAAGCTACAAGCTGATCGAGGGCCAGTGGTATTGGGTCCGATACGAATATGTGGACGTCGGGCGTGGAGTTAGCCGTTCGCGCTGGGACGTCGTCCAGCGACAGCACCTGAAGCTGACCTGGGGCTGTCATCGCATCGCGATCAGCAAGAGGCAATGCAGTCGTGACGAAGTGCGGTGGATTCAAGCGCGAATCGCCGCCTGGAAAAAGGAAGTTCGCAGAATGTAGACAAGTTCGGCCGGTGGTGAAGATAAGGGTTCCATCGCCTCTTAAGCGGGTGGTCGCAGGTTCGAATCCTGCCACGGGAATTGTGCCCGTGTAGCTCAGTGGATAGAGCACCTACACCTTTGTCGGCGATTCCCCGGCTGATTGATTTCGAAACACAACCCGGCCAAGTGCCGTTAGAAGAAAACTGTATGACTGTCGTTATTCGAAGCGGAAAGCCGCAGACAACGGAGTCGCTGTGCAACTCGTGCTACTGGGCGCACATCCAGCGCGGATTCGCCGAAAGCGAAGAGGCCATCCTCTGCGCCTTTCTGCGACAGCCGCACGCGGTAACGTTCAAGGTAAGCCAGTGCACTGACTACAACGACAAGCGTGTGCCCAGCAAGGCCGACATGGAAGAGATTGCCTGGATCATTCGCACTAAAGACGCGAATCGCCCGGTGGGATTCGCCAACGAAGTAGAGACTGAATCGAGCGAGGAGGACGAACTTGAAATCGTGTCCTCTAAATAACTGAACGAACGACTTGATCGAATTTCTCAGTACGCAAAGGAGGAAGTGGAATCGGTGCAGGCCTAGCCAGCACCAAAAAGTTCGCCGGTGGTGAAATCAACGGTTCCTTCGAAGGTCGCAGGTTCGAGTCCTGCCATGTTCCCAACCAGGAGCGTGTAGCTCAGTTGGCAGAGCAAAGCCGTTGCCGCGAATTCCCCGGCGACTGAGTTGCACTAGAAGCACCTTCGCCGGTGGTGAAGACTTACGGCTACTTCGGAACGGATAACGCAGGTATGGAATCCTGCCGGAGCTCGCGCTCTGTCGTCTAGCCAGGACGTCCGTCTGCTTCACATGCCGTGGTCGCCTGATTCCCCGGCGAGTTTTGTAACGATAAGGGCAAATGCGAACGCGTGATGGACGTTCAATCCTTTGGAGGTTTTGGCGGGAGCGGTGGCGTTTCGAAACCGATGCGCCGGTTGCCGGCCGGCAACGGTGCAATGAGTTCCTGGATCGCCCCGACAAGATCCTGAAGCTCGGTATCGTGGCCGTCGAGTCGCGCTTCGAGTTCGGACAGCTTCGATACGACGTGCTGATTGACGGCCATGTCCTGGCGCATTTGCACGAAGGCGCGGACCACGAAGATGCTCATTTCGATGGCTCGCTTCGAGTTCAACACGGTCGCAGCCATGATCGCACCGTGCTCGGTGAAGGCGTTAGGCAGATAGCGGCGTCCGCCATGGGTTGAACTTGAGGTCGCATCTTGTGACATCAAGTTTTGGTATTCCTCGCTCGTGAGGGTGAATAGAAAATCGCCCGGGAATCGCTCATGGTTTCGTTTGATCTGCTCGTTCAGACGCTTGACCGGAACGCCGTAAAGTTCGGCCAGGTCCGTATCGAGAATGATCTTTTGATTGCGCAGAATCAGGATCTTCGAACTGACTCTCTTGGCGAGGACGATTGCAGTTTTGTTCATGGGTGATAACCAAACTTGAGGTCGCAATTTGCGACCTCAAAAAAGGAAACAATTCATCATAGCAAGCCACAAGCACCGCAAGGCCGGGAACGCGAAGGTTCTAAAGCTACTGCGTGGAATGGTTAAGTTAAGTATTTGTCATTCCGATCTGCGTAGCGGTGAGGAATCTGCTGTCTTAGATAGGAGCTTCCGGCTGGACGCTCGTAGTTCATAGCTCGCAGCTCAAAGCTAAAAAGGAGACCACAAATGGCTCGACTCAACCTACTCAACCTGAACATTGGTCCGCGCACGCACGAAGGTGCTCCTGCGCGCAACATCTCCACGGAGCTGCAGCTGCGGCGCTCGGTGCTGGCTTGCCTGCTCTGGGAGAGCCAGTTCTACGAGGACGGAGTCGAGATCGCGGGCCGTATCGCGGAACTCGTCCCCAAGGTTGCAGCCGAAAAGGTGGCATCCATTGCCGTCGAAGCTCGCGAGAAGATGAAGCTGCGTCACGCGCCGCTTCTGCTCGTCCGTGAGATGGCGCGTCACGCAACGCATCGCGGACTGGTGGCCGAGACGCTGGCGCGCGTCATCCAGCGTGCCGACGAGCTCGCCGAGTTCGTTGCCATCTACTGGAAGAACGGCCGCGCGCCTCTTTCCGCGCAGGTGAAGAAGGGGCTGGCTGCGGCCTTCCCGAAGTTCGATGCGTACGCGCTGGCGAAGTACGATCGCGGCGGACCCATCAAGCTGCGCGACGTGCTGTTCCTCGCTCACGCCAAGCCGCGCGACGAGGCGCAAGCCGGAGTGTGGAAGCGCCTGATCGCCGGAGAACTCACCGCTCCTGACACTTGGGAAGTGGCGCTGAGCTCCGGTGCTGACAAGCGCGAGGCCTGGGAGCGACTGCTCCGCGAGGAGAAGCTCGGTGCGCTGGCTCTGCTCCGCAACCTGCGCAACATGCGCGCCGCAGGTGTGAACGAAGACCTTGTTCTCGCCGCGCTCGGCTCGATGAGCACCGCGCGCGTGCTGCCATTCCGCTTCCTGGCTGCTGCGCGATACGTTCCGCAGTGGGAAGAGGCGCTCGAGCAAGCGATGCTCAAGTGTGTTGCGGGCGCGGAAAAGCTGCGTGGGAAGACCATCGTGCTGGTTGACGTTTCCGGCTCGATGACCGCTTCGCTCTCGCAGCGTTCCGAGATGCAGCGCACCGACGCGGCTTACGGTCTCGCGCTGTTGCTGCGCGAGATCGGCGAAAAGGTTGGGGTATTCAGCTTCTCCGACAAGCTGGTCGAGGTTCCGGCCCGCCGCGGATTCGCTCTGCGCGACGCGATCGACGCCTCGCAGCCGCACTCGAGCACCATGCTCGGCAACGCAGTCGCCGAGCTGAACCAGAAGCAGGCCTACGATCGCCTGATCGTCATCACCGACCAGCAGGCGCACGACACGGTTCCCGCACCCGATGGCTCGTGTGGGGACGGACGCATTCGTCCGTCCCCCGAAGCCGAAGGCGAGGGCGTAGGCAAGCCGCGCGGCTACGTGATCAACGTAGCCAGCTACAAGAACGGCGTCGGCTACGGCAAGTGGGCGCACATCGACGGCTGGAGCGAGTCGGTCGTCGAGTACATCCGCGAACTGGAGCGGGCGCAGTAACGACAACGGCCCACCTGGGACGGCCAACGATGGCATGGACCATGTGGGGACAGCCGCACCGGCTGCCCAGCGGCCCGGAAGTATCGGGCCGCGGCGCCGTTGGTGAAACCCGGGTGCGGACGCGTAACGACGCAAAGTCAAAATCCCCACCCTGTCGCGAAAGGCGCGACAAGGATGGGGCACCCACGCTTACCACTGTGCCCTGATTTTCTTGCCGGAGATGGTGGAGAACTCGATGAAGTTCCGTCCGGTTGTGGCGGTTGCGATGGTTGGTGGATCGTGGACCTTCGCCGGGTCGATGGTGAACGCAGAGCAAGGTGGATTCGCATGGCCAACGGGAAAAGGCAAAAAGCGCAGCGGGTGCCATTCTCCGCAGTCGATGATTGTTTTGGTGGGCCCCAGAGAGACGAGGTAGGTTTCGGGCCGCGAGTCGTCGGTTCTTGTCAGCAGGAGAATTGTTTTGTCGGTGTTGGCGTGAAGATAGCCAGTTGTCTTTTGTCCGTTGATAAGAACTTGACCATCCACCCGGAAATACCAGCGCATGTATCCGGGCCACGTGGAATAGACCATCGACACGATGACGAATAGCAGTGCGAGAATGGCAATCCGTCCCAGGGCGCGAAGGAGGGTTTTCATCTTGCCTTTTGTAACAACGAGGGGCACGGGGAAGCCAGAGGAAGTTTGGGGGAGGCGCTCTCGCGACGTCAGTCGGGTGAACGTTGTTGATCGGAGTGATCATAGTTGGTCTCCTGAGAGACAGGATCGGCGGGGTATTAGGAACCTCTAGGGAACTTGGGCCGGGATAGAATCTTCGGTAAGGGTTACTGCGGCGATGGCTCTCCATCTTTTTGGGCCTAGACATCTGTAGACGCCCCTGAAGAACACCTCCAGATTTTTGCTACGTCGAGCATTCGGCCTACTGGAATAGCGACGCCATTTCCCGATTCGGGAAGGGCCCGAAATTTCTTCATATTCCAGCACTGACTTCGTGTAGGCGGAGGACTAAATCTGATGTGTGTGCGTTCCGCTCTTTGGCATCCTGAGCTGACGTAACTTCTAGTTGCTCAATATTTTGCCCCTAAGTTATTGACGCCCATAGATTTTTTCGAGATTTTCCCCTAAACCCACGATTCCAATAGATCAGGGGGAGGGGGTACCCACCTTTAGCAAAGAGTAAACACCCATCTCTAAAACGGAATTCTCCCTCACGCCCCAGCGCCGAAGGATTTCTCTTCGGGCTTGCCTGCCTCTTTTTCAGACGCGGTTCCGGCGGCAAGGTCCTGGACGAATTCGCGGCGGCGTTCTGTTTGTCCTTTACGTTCCACCTGGCGCACTCTGCGCGTCGGCATGGTGCTGGGCTCGAGGCTGACGATGCGGCCTTCGCGGACTACGATCTGCGAGCGGAACCAGTCGGTGCGGTACATGCGTCCGGCGGCGTAGAACGTCATCGCGGCCGCGATGGGGCCTTCGAATTCGTATCCTGTGCAGGCGAGTAGGCGCTTGCCCATCTCCTGCGTCCAAGTGAGGCCTCCGACTAGCGGATCGTTGAGGCGGCAGCGCTCAAACGGCGTGGCGTGCGTGAGCTTGCGCAATTGCAGGAGCTGCAACAGGACCGAGGTCTTTCCCAGGTTCGTGACGATGAGCTGGGCTTCGGTGTTCGAGACGCGTTCCATCTTGATGTGCAGGTCGGGATTCCATTCGCGCTCGAATTCTTCGCGGGCGAGGGCGAGTCCTTTGTCGGTGGACTCGACGTAACGCAGCGTCGCGCGCGCGAGCACGATGCTGAAGAACGTGGTCACGATCGTCGCGATCACTGGGATGTAGCTCATCAGCGTCGAGAAAGGGATGCGGAACGAATCAATCAGCTGCATGTGCATAAACGGACGTGGCTCCTGCGGGCGCGGCTTGGGGAGGGCGACCGACGGAAGCGAGTGTAGCGGCGAGTGGTCGGGTGCTCCAGATGCGGTTGGGGAGTGGTCGGTAATGCGTGGTGTGAGTGGACTTTGGTAATTGGCGGAGGAGGACCACGGGGGCTGAAGCCCTTCTATTCCGGGTCATTTAACGCGGCCCTGAAGGGCCGCTCTTCCACGGTTGTGTCGGCGGCGGGATCCGTTCGGGCGAAAGGTCCACCGCGACAACGGGCGAAGACTCCGGCGCCACTCTCGGTCGACGCTACTCCAGGACGCTGTCGTCTAGCTTTTTCTTGCCCCAGTCGGCGGCGGCTTGAACGAAGGCCAGGACTAGTGGGTGCGGATTCTTCTCTGTCGAGGAAAGTTGGGGCTGGAAGAGCGTTGCCAGGTAGAAGCGGTGCGTGGGAGATTCGATGGCGCGGATTTCGCCTTCGGGGCCGCGGGCGACTACGGGGAATCCCGCTTCCATCGTAGTCCATTCGAAGTCGGGATTGATTTCGAAGTTACAGAAGAATTCTTCGGTGACGACTTCTTTATCTTTGCCGTAGTACGTCTGCAGGTAGGAGCCGGGCCGAAGGCGAATCTCGGGAATGGCGCCGGAAAGCTTGGGCGAGTTGCCGTTTCGGTCGGGGACGGCGCAGGCGACCGGATAGATGATGATGTTCTTCGATCCAGAATTGTTTTCGGCGGAATCGGCGTCAGCGATCTGGAGAACGTTGCGAGCGAATTCGATGAAGGCGTATTGGAATCCGCCGCAGGTGCCGAGGAAGGGCCAGTCGCGGCGGCGGGCGAACTCGATGCCTTTAAGCATGCCGTCGAAGCTTTTGTAAGGGCTGCCGGGTGAGGCCCAGAGGCCGTCGAAAGATTCCAGGATCTTCTCGGCGTCGGGATTGTCGAGGGACGGAGTCGGGATCCATTCGCCCTGGACTTCCATCTTGAGTTTGCGGGCGGCGTGCTGCAGGGCGTCGTTGGTGGCGTGATGTGAGCGGAAATCGGCGTTGAAGTCGCCCAGGATTCCGATGCGGACCTTGTCGCTCACGGGTTCGATTGTACTAGAGCGCATCGTGCGGACCATGTAACGAGCCACGCGGGTAGGGTTAGGAGCGTGGTGCATGTCGAGTGGTGCTCGTTGGTTTCGGAGCGAAGCGCGAGTTAGCGAATGGTCAGGAATACGATCAGGCTTATCAGGGCGAGCATCGAGCCACCCAGCAGAAACATTTTTCGAAGAGTTGAAGAGTGGGTCTGGGCGGGGGCCTGGTCCGAGGCGATCGCGGGAGTTTGCTGTTCTGTAGCGGGCTCGCTGGACGGGGTCGAATTCGACCACGAGGCAGAGGTGGCGATTCCCGCTCGATCGAGCGCGGCTGCGATCTTCTGTTGCTGGCTCATCTCGGAGCTTCTGATCGCTCCGGGGTTCGTGGTGGTGAGGCGAATGATCCGTTGGGCTGCCGCGGGAGATTGAGCAGGTGGCTCTTGAGAGATGGGACTAGCCTCAGTCGGCGCAGAAGGGGGCTCTTGCGACGCGCTGCGCGCTTTGCGATTGAGCCGGAGTCCGAATAGAACGACGATCAATCCGGCGCAGCTTCCAATTGTGCAGAGGAGGCGAACGCCTGCGAGGTTGAGCGCACCGAGGGCTACGGCAACGGAGGTCATCGAGGATATGGCAGGGGCCGTGGATTGGATCCCTGTCATCAAGCTAACGAAGCAACGACGTGCGTGGCAGCTTACGTTGGTAATCGTGGGCGGAGTGACTAGTGGTCGTCGGGGCAGGACCGAAAGGCTTCAACCACTAAGGACACGAAGGTACACGAAGAGAACCCTTCGGGCGGGAGCGCCCGCTCCACACTTAGGCTTTCATGACTTTTTGGAAGGCGGATTGGAATTTTGACATTTCGTCCTGGGTGCCTACCGTTATGCGGACGTAGGTGGGCATGATGGGCCAGATGCGGCCGATCAGGACATTTTCTTTTGCCATGGCGTCGCGGACTTCCTGGCCGGGACGTTTGGTGTCGAGCATGAAGCAGTTGGACTCGGAAGGAATAAACGAATATCCGTTATGGGTCAGCCAGTCGAAGGTTTGCTGGCGGATTGTGGCGTTAATACGGCGGCGTTCGGAGACGAGGTCTGGATCTTTCAGGCTGGCGGTGGCGGCGACTACAGCGGTGACTGGCATGAAGTTGTAACCGCCGCGCTGAAGAACTTTGTCTGCGAGATCGGGACGGGCGATGATGAATCCGCAACGAATGCCGGCAAGGCCGTAGACCTTGGAGAATGTCCGGAGCACGATGACGTCTTTTCCGGCCTTCACAAGATCGAGCGTGCCGGGAGCCTCCGTGAGGTGAATGTAGGCTTCGTCGATGAGGACGATGGAATCTTTCGGTTTGTTCGCAACTAGATACTCAATGTCGGCGCGGGGCGTGAGGGTTCCGGTGGGATTGTTGGGATTGCAGATATAGAAGACTCCCGCATCCGAACCGGCGGCTAGCATGGCTTTGACATCGTGGGCGTAGGTTTTGGTGAGCGGAACTTTGACGGTTCGCGCTCCGGATTGTTCGGCCATCTTCATGCCAGTTTCGAATCCGGGATCGGCGGTGACGTAGCTTTTCTGAGGGGAGGTGAAGGCCAGCACACTCAAGGCGAGGGGCGGAGTGGAGCCGACTGTGGCGTGGATCGATTCGGGATTGAGGCTTTCGATTTTGGCGAAGGTGGAGACGAGGTCGTCGGTGAGATTGTCGGAGTAGCGTCCGCCTTGGGGGAGGATTGCTGCCATGGCATCGCGCGCAGACTGGGAGGGACCGAGGGGATTCTCGTTGGAGTCGATCATGACCGCATCGGGAGCGTGCGGGCGGCGGCGGGCGGCGGCCGCGAACATGGGCTCGGTCATGAAGCGGAACGCCGTGGCAGTACCGACTGCGGCGGAAAGATGCAGGAACGAACGTCGCGAGAAATTAGGCATCAGAACCCCCGGGAACGTAATGGCGATTAGCTGCGGACAGGGCTTGTGTATAGCCTGTGGGTGTTCATTGTGCCTTTGAGTGAGTTTCTAAGTCAAAGGCGGACTGGGAGGCATCGCCGCTTAACCCTTTAGCGCTGTGATGGGGGAGAGACTGAACAAGGCTCTAACCACGAAGGACACCAAGGTACACGAAGGGAACCTTCGTTGGTTTACAGGAACTTCAGTCTTGGCTGCGGGCGGCGTAGTATCCGGCGCGAGCCTGGATTTTGTAGTTCTGCTTGTTCTTGATCTCGAGTTTGCGGTAGGTGCCGTCTAGTTTCAGATTGGTCGGCACGTAGCCGATGTTGTACTGGCTGCGGAGTTCGGCGGCGATTTGATCGAAGGCTTCGCGAAGCTTGTCGAACTTGTTGCCGACGTTGATGACGCGGCCTCCGGTCTGCTCAGTCAGCTTACGCATGTCGCCCTCGCCGGTGTAGGACATGCCGGAACTGAAGTATCCTCCGCGATCGGCGCAGAGCAGGACGTAGACGATGGCGTCGGCTTTCTGCGCGGCCTCGATGGCGTCGCGGATCTTGAGGCGGCTGCCTTCGTCCTGGCCATCGGTGAGAAGAACCATTGCCTTGCGGCCCACTTCTTTGGCCAGCATATCGTGGGCGGAGAGATAGACAGCGTCGTACAGCAGCGTGCCGGGAGCATTCTGCGTTGGGACGGGACCGCCGCCCATGCCGGGGATTCCGCCGCTGGTGTAGTCGACGTTGACCTTGGCTTTGTTCAGTGCGGCTTGGAGACGGCGCGTGTCGCGGGTGAAATCCTGCAGCAGATCGACAGTGATGTCGAAGCTCATGACGTAGGCCTCGTCTTTGTCGGTCAGGATCTGCTTGAGGAAGGCGCCGCCGACTTCTTTTTCCATGTCGATGACGTTGCGCTGGCTGCCGCTGGCGTCGATCATGATGCCAAGAGTGAGGGGCAGGTTCGATTCGGCGGTGAAATACTTAACAGTTTGAGGCTTGCCGTCCTCGGAGATCTCGAAGTCGTCTTTGGTGAGCTTGGGGATAAGAGCGCCGTGCTTGTCTTTGACGTTGAAGAATAATTGCACGACGTTGACATTGACCTTCAGGGTTTCGGAGGGGTTCTGGTCGGCTGGCTGCTGGGATTGCGCAGGTTGCGAAGACTGCTGTGCCAGGATAAAGGGAGCCACGGCTGTGAGGGCCAAACCGGGCAGAAATCGGCGAAAGCTTGAGCTTTTGAGCATGGGAACTCTCGAAGAGGTTCTTTTGTTAGTCTAATCCTGTAGGTTAGATGCACCAAACGGGGTGGGATTGGCATCCCAAAGGGTTGTAGAAGTGGATTTTTCTCGGTGGGTGGCGATGAGAATGGATCGAATCGGACAGTTTCGCGCGCTTTTCAGAGGCTGGGGAGCGCAATTTCTTTCGCCCCTTCGGGGCGTGACTCCCTTTGGCGCGGATACCCACGGCTTACGCCGTGGGCTGTATTCTTTCGCCCCTTCGCGGCTGGGTCTGGGGGCGATCGCCTGCGTCATGGTTGCAGGCCTATCCACTGCACAAGGGCAATCCGGCGGCGCGCAGGGGCAGCCACAGGGTCAGACGTCCAATCAGACGCAGAGTCCAGCTAACTCACAGTCGTCGCAGGACATTCCGGATACGCCTTCGGCGGTGCAGCCGCCGGCTCCGAAACCCGCGCCTAAGCCGGAAACGCCGCCGAAGCCGAGTCAGACGCCAAACCCAGCGCAGTCGTCGACTGACGGTTCCAGACAACAGAGTGGTCAGGAAACCGCAGCTCCACCGAATATGCCGCCGGTGGAAACTGTTCCGCCAGGAAGTATGCCGGAGGCAAGTCCCCAGGGTAGCGCACCGAAAAATCAGATCAGTCCGACCGATGATCTTTACAAAATATCTGTCACCACAAACTTCGTGCAAATTCCTGTGATGGTGAAGGACAAACAGGGACGGCGGGTCGATGGGTTGCTGCCGCAGGACTTCACCGTGCTCGAGAATGGCAAGCCGCAAAGGTTAAGCTACTTCACCAGCGATCCGTTCCAACTTTCAGTGGCCGTCCTGATCGATCTGGGAATGGCCGACGTATCGGTGCAGAAAGTGAATCAGACGTACTCAGCGCTGGTGGGTGCATTCAGCCCTTATGACGAAGTGGCGCTGTACACCTACAGCAGTACGGTTAGCCGGGTTACAGATTTTACGGGCAAGCCGGAGAGACTGACTGCGACGCTAGACTCTTTGAAACTAGTGCGGGGACATAACAACGGGCCGCCGGTATTGGGCGGGCCGCTGGGTCCGCAACCGCCGATGGTGAATGGAATTCCGGTGGGCACATCGGGACCGCCGCCTGTGTACACGCCGCCGAAAGAGGCGCATGTGCTGAATGATGCGATCCTGCGGGCGGCGCTGGACTTGAGCAAGCGCGACCGCACGCGGCGGAAAGTAATCTTCGTCATCAGTGATGGGCGGGAAATGGGCAGCCGGGCCAGTTACAACCAGGTGCTGCACGTGCTGGAAACCCAAGGTATCCAGGTAAAAGCGGTCGTGCTCGATATGGGGGCTCTGCCGATTTACAAACAAGTGGAGAAGCTTCCCCACGTGTTTCGCCACGGGTACAGCGACATATTGCCGAAATACACCAACGCGACCGGCGGCGGTAGCGTGTTCACCGAGCTTTCAAGGAACTCGATTGAAGAAGCGTATGCGCAGATCACGTCCGAAGCGCGTAACCAGTACACGCTCGGTTACGTTCCTAAGGCGATCGCCTCCAGCTCGGCATACCGCGACATTGAGGTTCGGGTGCTTGGCCATGGGGCGAATCTGAACATCTACACCAAGGCCGGGTATTATCCGATTCCTGCGGCCCGTTAGAGTCGGTTTTTCAGGCAATCGAAGCACCGTAATTTGGGTGAACCAGCCCGTGAGGGCGGCGCTCGTCACTGGCGCCGTGGCGCCGCGAGCGACAGCAGATTCCTCAACGGCTAACGCCGTTTCGGAATGACAAGAACGTAGATTTGCCAGCGGGGTCACGTGAGTAACCTGCGGTCGGTACCCCCCGTATGATATAAAGACCGCGAGCCTCCTAAAAGGGACAGTTGTGCAGGCGGCAGCCCGCGAAGGGTTGTCCGCTTTCGAGGAAAGCCTTTGAGTTTCATCAACTTCGCAGCTCGGGAAATCAATTGCAAGATCGTGTACTATGGCGCCGGGCTCGGCGGCAAGACGACGAATCTGCAGGTGATTTATCAGAAGACAGCGGACCAGCAGAAGGGCAAAATGATCTCGCTGGCCACCGAGACCGAGCGTACGCTGTTCTTCGATTTTCTTCCGCTGGATCTTGGGTCGGTGCGCGGATTCAAGACTCGCATTCACCTGTACACCGTTCCAGGACAGGTTTTCTACGATGCCAGCCGCAAGCTGATTCTGCGTGGCGTGGATGGAATTGTGTTCGTGGCCGACTCGCAAGAGCAGCGCATGGACGCCAACGTCGAAGCCCTCGAGAACCTGATGTCGAATCTCAGAGAACACGGGTATGACTTCAACAAAATTCCCTACGTGCTGCAGTTAAACAAGCGTGATTTGCCGAACATCCTGCCGATTGATTTGCTCTCGACAGAACTCCGCAAGAAGAATGAGCCCATTGTTGAAGCGGTGGCGTTCCAGGGCGTCGGCGTGTTTGAGACGCTGAAAGAAATTGCCAAGCAGGTGCTGACGGAGTTGAAGGCGGGGGGGTAGAAGTTAGTACTCAGTACCCAGTACCAGTACCCAGTTCTCAGTTCTGAAAAGTTTGAAAAGGGGTGCCTGCTGTTTTTCAGGTTTGGTTCTTGATATTTGGCTCAGACCTCAAACGTTAGATCGCCGCTTGTTCTTGACTGACAGGAAGTCGAAATCCCCATCCTGTCGCACAAAACGCGACAAGGATGGGGCACCCTCGTGGTTCATTTCCGATCGGTGGCCGGTGGGGACGCCCGCGCTACTCCGATGGTTCGTTCCAATTTACGACGCGTTTCTCGCGGCTGCTTTTGTGAGAGAGCAAGAGGCCACGCTGGGTGCGGAGGAATTGCTCTGGGGGAACGTCTAGCGGGGCCTTCTTTTCGATGGCGTCGCGCATGTTTACGTAGAAGCCGCGGTAGTCGCCGGGCTCGGTTTCTATCTTGCGCGGGTTCTCGCCGACGCGCGTGAGGGTTCCCCAGTGCTTTTCGGTTTCGCGTCCCCAGTCCTTGCCCCAATCGAGTCCGTCGGGGTAGTTGGGGCTACGCAGGATTTCTTCTTGGGGGTCCATCCCGTACTTCACGAATGAGCCTTCCGTTCCGTGCAGCAGCAGATGATGACTGGGCGCGTATGCGATGATGCGAGCCCGGAGCGTCGCTCGCAATTTCGAATACTGCATGATGACGTCGAAGGCGTCGTCGATTTCGGCAGTTTCCCGCTGACGGAGAGTTGCGGCGTAGATGGACTCGGGCTCGCCGAAGAGGACCAGAGCGCCGTCGATGAGGTGGGGGCCGAGATCCCACAGAACGCCGGCGGCGGGGAATTCAGGCTTTTCCCGCCAGGCGCCGGGTTTGGCGTCGAGGCGGAAGCGATCGAAGCGCGCTTCATACTCGGCGACTTTTCCGAGAGCGGCTGCTTGAATCAGCTTTTTCACGGTGAGGAAAGCGCCGTCCCAGCGGCGGTCTTGATAGACGCTGATGAGGAGGCCGCGGTCGGTGGCAAGGCGGACTAGCTCTTCGGCTTCGGCCATCGTCGGCGTGAGGGGCTTGTCGACAACTACGTGGCGGCCGGCTTCCAGCGAAGCTTTCGTGTACGAGTAGTGTGTGTCGTTCGGCGTGGCGACCACGACGAGGTTGATCGATTTGTCGGATAACATCTCGTCGAGCGTTCGGGCGATCCTCACTTCGGGATAGCGGGTTTTGGCGATGTTGGTCTTGCGCTCGAGGACGCATGCCAGCTCCATGCCCTTGACGCCGCGGATCATGGGAGCGTGGAATGCCTGTCCTGCCAAGCCGAATCCTATGAGCCCTACTCGAATCATGTTTCTTCCTTAGGATGAATTATCGGTCTTTGAGGCGACGGACGAATTTTAATCCAGACCAGACCTCGGTGACGGCGCAAACCTTCACGTCGACCAGCCCGGCGGCCAGACCAATGTCGCGGACGAGGTTTTCGTTGAGGTCGGTGGGTACGCCGGAGGTTTTCTTGGGCCAGCTAATCCACAGCATGCCTGCGGGAGCTAGATTCTTTGCGAGTGGCTTGAATTCCTTTTTTAGAGACGTTGCGGATTTCGTGAACAGCATAGCGAAGTCTAGCGGGGCTTTGGCGTAGCGGGCTATTTTGCAATTGTCCAGCGATGATTTCAGTTCTGCTACGACTTCTGGTGGTGCTTCGATCAGGCGGACTTGGAAGCCGTCCTGGATGCCTAGTTTCTTTGGGAGCGGAGTGCCGGAGTATCCGGGCATTTGAGTCGTCCCCGACAAAAGGCGATAACCACTAAGGACACGAAGGTACACGAAGGGGATGCTGGTTCGCCAGATGCTTCGTGCTATTGCGCTGGGGCGTACCATCCGCGGCGTGAGCGCACGCGGAGATTTTTGCGGTCATTCGCCAC
Source organism: uncultured Acidobacteriota bacterium (assembly GCA_963836945.1). Taxonomy (GTDB): domain Bacteria; phylum Acidobacteriota; class Terriglobia; order Terriglobales; family Acidobacteriaceae; genus Sulfotelmatobacter. The sequence continues at coordinate 173,175 of CAWILL010000002.1, read as the reverse complement.
GATTTCGATGGTGCGGTAACGACCATCGTGTTTGAGATCCGCGGGCTTGTAGGAGATGGCGTATTGGCTGCGGAGTTCATCCTGAATCGCGGCGAAGGCGTCGGCTACCTCGCGAATCTGGAAGGGGAAGAAGGCGTGTCCGCCGGTAGCATCGGCGATGCGTTCGAGAACTTTGTCACCCGCACCCTTGGTGCCGCTGACGTTGGTGCTGATGGTGTAGACAATGGCTTCGGCCCGCTGCGCCATTTCGATCGCTTCTTCGCGCGTTACGTGACTCTGGTTGTCGTCGCCATCGCTCAGCAGAATGACGGCGCGACGAACCGTCAGGCCCTTTGCGTTTTTGAGAAGCTTGTCGCGACAGGCGTAGTACAGGGCATCGTAGAGAGCAGTGCCACCGCCCGGGCGGAGTTCGTGAACGCCATGGGCCAGAGCCTCCGTGTTGTCAGTGAAATCCTGGGTGACTTCCGGAGTTACATCGAAGCCAATGACGAATGCCTGATCTTTCTGCGGGTGAATGGTCTGATTGAGGAATTCGATGGCGGATTCCTGCTCGAACTTGAAGCGGTCGCGGACCGAGTTGCTGGCGTCGATGAGCAAGCCAACCTGGAGCGGGAGATTGGTTTCGGCGTGGAAGCTGCGAATCTGCTCAGGAGGTTTGTTGTCGTCGACCACGCTGAAATCGGTTTGCTTGAGATCAGTTATGCGTCGACCCTTCTTGTCAGTGACAGTGAACACGACGTTGACTTCGTCGGTGCCGGTCTTGATCGTAGGCACGGCCTGATCGCTGCCATCGGCAGATTCAGGAGGCTTTTGATCCGATGTGGCCGATTTCGCCTGCTGCTGCGACGGCGAGTTCGCCGGAGTGGAAGGATCTTGAGCGCGAAGGGACACTGCGCCGAGAGCAACGAGCGCGATTATGGAGAGCCTTGCCACCAGGATGAGTTTCGTCCCCAAGGTGCTCATGGATACAGACATTATAGCCGCCCAGCGCAACCTCGTTTTATCAGACATCCTTGCCGGCGGTTTTTTCCAAAACCTCTAGGAACGCCTGCAGTTCGCCGGGAAGCGCACTTGTGAGGGCAATCCTGGCGCCCGTTCGCGGATGCTTGAGGTCCAACTCGGCAGCGTGCAGAAAATTGCGCGGAAGAGAGATTGTACGTGGATTCGCTGGCTTGCCACGCGCCGGGCTGGAGCGCAACTCGCGCGGGGCTCCGTAAAGCGTATCGCCGACCACCGGCTGGCCGAGGGAAGCCATGTGCACCCGGATCTGGTGGGTACGGCCGGTTTCGATCCTGACTTCAAGCAAGGTAAATTTTCCGAAAACTGAATCAATGCGGCGCAGGACTTTGTAGTGTGAGATGGCCTCGCGGCCTCCGGCGTAGCGGGTGGTCATGCGGGTGCGGCGAACGCGGTCGCGGCTGATGCTGGCTGAAATCGTTCCCGCGTCTTTTTTCGGCCAGCCGTGGACGAGCGCGATGTACGTTTTCTTAACCTCGCGGCGAGCGAACTGCGCCGCAAGCTTGCGATGAGCGCTATCGTTCTTGGCCACGATGATCAAGCCGCTCGTTTCCTTGTCGAGACGGTGGACGATGCCCGGGCGCATCTCGCCACCCAAGGCGGAGAGCTTCGCGAAGTGATGAAGCAAGGCATTGACGAGAGTGCCGCGATTGCGCTGGTCGTCGGTGGCACCGGCACCGGCGTGGACCATCATGCCGGCGGGTTTGTAGACAATGGCGAGGTCGGCGTCTTCGTAGAGGATGTGGAGCGGGATATCTTCGGGGATGGCTCGCAGCGGAGGCCGAGATGCCGGAGACACCACGGTGATTCGCTCGCCACCACGAAGTTTCAGGGAGGCTCTGGCCGGTTGATCATTCAGGAGAACCTTCTGCTCGGAGATGAGTTGCTGGATGCGAGCGCGGCTTACATCGAGGCGGAGTGCCAGGAATTGGTCAAGGCGCTTGCCGGCGTCTTCGGGTGCGACCGTGATCTGGGTGGGGAGAACCTCGGGCATTTTCCGAGGACGATGGTATCAGTTATCGGGGAGGGGCTTTGGGAGTGTGAACCCCGGCCGCCTTCGTCACGAGTTGTGCGCAGCGCAATGACGGCGGCTGGAGGGAAAGCGACAGTCTGAATGACTGAGATTGCTGGCACGCTCCCCTTCGCTGCGCTCGGGGTTCGCGGGGCGGACGAAGGCGTCTGCCCCTACCTAAAACCCCTACATGAATTCGACGGCTTCCCTGCGTTTGGAAACAGCATCTAAAGCGGCCGATGACTACAACCGGGAAGCCGTGGTTATTGAGTTTGCTCTTTTTCGCAGTCATCTGCATTCCGCTCCATCGAGGCTTCGCCCAGAACAGTATTGCCGACTTACCGGATGCGCCCTCAGAGACCGTGTTTCATCCGCATCACGGAGGAGATCCTGCGTCGGATCGAGAGGTGTCATGGCGATCCCTGCCGAAGGATTTTCTTCACGACCAGAAGAAGATTTGGCTATTTCCTACGGAGTTAGCCAAAGGCAAGCACTGGATTCCAACTCTCGCAATCGCCGGCGGCACTGCTGTCCTCATCGCGACCGATAAGAACACGATGCCCTATTTCCGCAATCACCAGGGGCAGTTGGATGATTTGAACGACGTCTTCAATTCATACATCACCACTGCCGAAGTGATTGCGGTGCCGGCCACACTCTTGATTGCAGGTTACGAGCGACACGACGGATATCAGGTGGACACGGCGATCCTGTGTGGCGAGGCCTATGCCGATTCCGCGATCGTGGATCTTGCGATGAAGGCGGTAACGCGCAGAAAGCGGCCGATTGACGTGCCTGCAGGCCAGCCATTTGACGACACCTTTTTCAGTGGCGGGAAGTCGCCATTTTCGGGCAGTTCGTTTCCTTCCGGGCATGCCGCCGGAGTATTTTCGGTGGCAACGGTCGTTGCCAGTCGATATCGCAATCACAAGTGGGTGCCTTGGCTGGCGTATAGCTTCGCGACGGTGATCAGCTTCTCTCGCGTGACGACGAGCGCACACTTTCCGTCGGATGTATTTCTGGGAGCAGCACTGGGTTACACGGTTACGAAGTACGCCGTGCTGCAACCTCGGTAAAGCTCTTGGTTAGAAAGCTCTTGGTTAGTGAGTCGCGCCGACGGGACGTGGCGCTACTTGCTTGGACCCGGGACGGAGCCACCAGATCAATCCGCCGCCGAGGACCAATCCGATCGCGATCAACTGGGTTCCACTCATGACGCCGCCGAAGACGGAGCCGCGGCCGGGATCGTCGCGGAGATATTCGAGGAAGAATCTGGCGACGCCGTAGATGAACAGGAAGGCGCCAAAGACCTGACCGTCGAATCTTCTTCGCTTCAGCAACCACATCAGGAAGAAAAAATTTGCGAGCTCGACGGCGAACTCAAAGAGCTGCGTGGGTTCGAGGGGAATGCCGAGCGGCGTTCCGGTGATTGAATTTGCCAGGGGATTGTGGAAGGTCACGCCCCACCAATGATGCGTCGGTTTGCCGTAACAACATCCGGCGGCAAAGCAGCCGAGACGGCCGATGGCATGTCCTAACGCCAAGCCGGGAGCGAAAGCATCGCAAGTGCCGAGTGGCGGCATGTGGCGCTTGTGGACGTACCAGGCAGCAGCGACGAAAGCTGCGAGCAGGCCTCCGGAGAAAACACCTCCGGCTTGGAGCGTGTTGATGCTGAAAATCTCGCGCGTGTGGATGGAGTAGTAGCTCCACTCGTTGATGACGTAAAGCACCTTTGCGCCGACGATGCCGCAGAGCACGACGACAATCCCGAGATTCCAGGCATGGTCACCGTTGTAGCCGAGGCGCTCGGAGTTGCGCACGCTGATCCACAGACCTAGAAGGACTCCAAGGGCTACCAGGAATCCATAGGTCGGAAGGAAGAAGCTTCCGATGTGAAAGAGTTGTGGAAACACTAGTTATTAGATGCAGAGAGAAATGGAATTGCTACAGGATCAGTCTAGCAGGAATGCGGGGTAGGTTGCGGACCGCGGGCAGCAGCTGAGAAGGGGCTGTCGAGCTTTGCTCGGCTGGACAGCCGATGGCGACTGTCCCTACATTTGCCGCTCGGCTTTGCCGTCGCGGGACAGCCGAGGCGGGCTGTCGCTAGGTGAGCAAATTGAAATTAAAAAACAAGCCGACCCACTGAGCCGTGTGACGGGGCCGAGAATGAACCCGTCGGTAGACGTTGGGCGCCCGCCGAGACCCTTTAGGCATCTCCGCATGGCGGAGCATCGCTCACCGGATCCTAGTTCGAGTCGAGCTCCCGTTCATTCTGCATTGGTTCAAATATCGGTTACCCGCCATCACCAACCTGGCAGGTCGGCTTTCAATGTGGATGCTAGGGAAATCGGGAGCGGTTGGCAAGTGGAGAGTCGCAAATAGTTGGCAGAATGCGTGCAGCCAAAGTAACGTGGTGTTTACACGAATGGCCGATCCAATCTGCGCAGACCAGTCCGAAAGTTTATAAGGACCGTTCCAAGTACTTGATTCTGTGGGCCAGCTGTGAGTGTATACTCTGGGGCAAATACAGGGCCCAACGCGTGCTTGCCCGCGGATCGGCGAGCAGCTGGAGCGGTGTCGAAAGATGTCGAGACTGCGCACGTCCGCAATTGCAGCGGCGGCGACTCTTGTTCTCGTGCACGTGTTTGTTGTGGCGCTGCGGTATGGGAGCGACACGGCGTCGCTGTGGGGCGATTGGATTGACACGCTGGCGCCACTAGTGGCGTCGATCTTCTGCTGGCAAGCTTCTCGTTTCGCTGGTCCATTCGGCAAGAGGGTCTGGCGTCTCGCCGCATTTTCCGCTTTGCTTTCTTCCCTGGGACAGGGTCTCTACACCGATTATTACGACTACCTGCATGTCCCGTTAGGTAGGTTGTGGCCCAGCGACATCCTCGTCTTCTTCTGGATCGTTCCCATTTTCATGACGCTGTTCTTGAGTCCGCGCGATCCCGGCAGCGGATATCAATGGCTTCGCGTTTTTGATTTTGCGCAGGTGTGCACGCTGGTGTTGGCCGTCGAGTTGTCCGAGATTTACGTTCCGTCACGATGGCAGGCGGCAGGGCAGACCATGCAAGTACGCGCCCTGCATGCGGGAATCTTGTTTTTCGGGCTGATCGCTTTGAGTTTCGTAGCCCGCGCACTTGTGACCAGGAATCGTCTCGAGCAGGCCTACTTTGGACGAATGGGTGCGTGCCTGACTTTCTATGCAGTCGTTCTCAACGGAACACTGTATTACCAGGCTTCCGGACACTATCAACAGGGAAAATGGCCCGATCTCACGTGGACCCTCGCTTACTGTTTTCTGATTTTGATTGCGGGAACATGGAATGAGAACGAAGAGAAGGTAGAAGTTGAGTCCCAGTCCAGAAGTCTGCAACTGTTGGCGCAGTTCTCACCCTTGCTGATCCCTGCAGTCGTATTTCCCCTGGTACTTAGCATCGCGCCGGAGCAGTTTTACTGGTCGGTGGTGCTGGTGCTGGTTTCATTTGCCGCAGCCAGCGGACGTCTATTCGTGGTGCAGCGTCAATTGCTGGTGAGCTCCCAGGAACTGCAAAAAAATCTCACATTGTTGCAGGGCATTACGGAGAGCACAACCGACGCGGTTTTCGTCAAGGATCGGGATGGACGATATGTGATGGTGAATCCTGCGGCGGCGCGATTTGTCGGTCTTACGATCGAACAGGTGATCGGGAAAACCGATGTGGAAGTATTCACGCCCGATACCGGTCGGTTCATCATGCAGAAAGATCGGGAGATTATCGCGACCGGCGAGACAATCACGTACGAAGAAGTCGGCACCGCAGCAGGAAGAAGCCGTACATTTCTCACGACAAAAGGACCATACCGCGATGGGCACGGGAAGATAGTCGGAGTCCTGGGCATAGCGCGGGACATTACGGAGCGGAAGCTCGCGGAGGAGGAGTTTCGGCGATCGCAACAGAGGTTGCGGATGCACATTGAGAATACGCCGCTGGCCGTCGTGGAATGGGATCTGGGCTTCCACGTAGCCAGTTGGAATCAATCGGCGGAAAAGATTTTTGGGTATTCGCGAGAAGAGGCGGTCGGGCAGAACGGGGAGTTCATCGTGCCTGCTCAAGGGCGTTCAGACGTCAAACAAGTCTGGCAGGAATTGCTGAAGCAAGAGGGTGGAAGTCGCAGTACGAACAAGAATGTGACGAAAGATGGCCGTGTCATCGCTTGCGAGTGGTACAACACGCCGCTGGTTGATGAAAACGGCCGCGTGCTCGGGGTAGCTTCGTTGGTGCACGACGTCACGGAGAAAGAAAGGGCAGAGGCGAAATTCCGCGGATTGCTGGAGTCCGCTCCCGACGCCATGGTGGTGACGGACCAGCAGGGCAAGATCGTGCTGGTGAATGCACAGACGGAGAAGGTGTTCGGATACAAACGCGAAGAACTGTTGAACCGGCCGATTGAAACGTTGATGCCCGAACGCTTTCGGAAAATCCATCCCATCCATCGAGCGGAGTTCGCTGAGCAGCCTCAAGTGCGGGAAATGGGGAAGCGGCTGGAGTTATTCGGGCTTCGCAAGGACGGCACGGAGTTCCCCATTGAGGTCAGTTTGAGCCCGCTGGAGACGGAACAGGGGATGCTGATTTCGAGCGGGATCAGGGATACCACAGAACGGCTTGCCCTTGAAGAAAGGCTCCGGCAGTCGCAGAAGATGGAGGCGGTGGGCCGGCTCGCAGGTGGCGTCGCGCATGACTTCAACAATCTGCTGACCATCATTCTGGGGTACTCACAGATTCTGGCGGACAGGCTTCCCGCAGGAAGCAAGCTATCGGATAGCACCGCGCAGATAAAGTCGGCGGGAGAGCGGGCGGCGGGGATCACGCGGCAGTTGCTGGCATTCAGCCGCAAGCAGGTGCTTTCGCCGCGAGTGATTAATCTCAACGATATCGTATTGAATCTGGACTCACTCTTGCGGCGGCTGATCGGGGAAGACATCGAAGTCATGACCGCGCCAGCGAACGACCTGGGGATGGTCAAGGCCGACCCGGGACAGATAGAGCAGGTCATCATGAATCTGGCCCTGAACTCGCGCGATGCCATGCCGAAAGGAGGCAAGTTGACGTTGGAGACGTCCAACGCCACTTTGGACGAGATCTACGCGCGCGAACATCAGCCAGTGGAGCCGGGGCAATACGTGATGCTGGCAGTGAGCGATACCGGGCATGGAATGGCCGAAGAAACCATGGGTAGAATCTTCGAGCCTTTTTACACAACGAAAGAGGTTGGCAAAGGAACGGGACTCGGCCTGTCGATGGTGTATGGCATCGTCAAGCAGAGCGGCGGTTATGTCTGGGTATACAGCGAGCCCGATCAGGGCACCACGTTCAAGATCTACCTGCCGCGCGTCGACCAGCCGGCAGATCAAGCGAGCACAGAACAGACTCCGATCAGACTCTCGCGGGGTACGGAGACAATTCTGCTGGTTGAAGATGATCCGCAATTGCGGGAACTCAGCTCTTCTGTTCTGAGTCACTGCGGGTATCGAGTTTTGTCGGCAGCTACTCCGGACGAGGGGATCGCGATCTGCGAGTCGAATCATCAACAGATCCGGCTGCTGGTGACGGATGTGGTGATGCCGAGGATGAATGGGCGGCAGTTGGCCGAACGGATTCAGAGAGTGAGTCCGAAAATACGAGTGCTCTACATTTCGGGCTATACCGACAACGCGATCGTGCACTATGGCGTGCTCGATCCAGGGCTGTGGTTCCTGGCCAAGCCTTTCACGCTTTCCGCGCTTGTGGCCAAGGTGCGTGAAGTCCTGGACTCGGCCACGAGTTCCGCGCCGGGCGTGGTAGGGGATTAGGCATTTTTGAAGTGGTCAACACAAAGACCTCAGGGGCTAAAGCTCGAATGATTAGGGCGCTGTTACGGCACGACTGAAGTCGTGCCCTACCTATCCGATTGCAGGATAGTCGGCCTTAGTTTCTTTCCGTTCCTTCGGCCCAATAACTGGTTCGCGCCAGCACCGTTCCCTTGGATGGATCTTTCAAACGGACTCGCAGTTGATGCAAGCCGGGACGAGGATCTTTGGGCGCGAAACTCAGCAGATAGCGGCTGTGCAGGTGGTTGGTGAAATCATTCATGCGCACTTCGAATTTCTTTCGCGTCGTGAACGGTTCGTACTCGCCTCCGGTCATGGAAGTAACCGTTGCCGGGACGTTGTTGCGCATAGCCTGAGCGGCTTGGTAGGCGAGGTCGAGGAAATTGACTCCGTTGTGCATCTCGCCTTTGTTCGTGCCTCGGCCTGTGTCTAGGATGTTGGATATTCCGGGGGAGAAAGCGAGGGCGTACATCATGGTGTTGGCTTGGCCCACGGCGGCGACGGCATCCTCGATCTTCCCTTTGCTGCCATGGTCGCGAGTCTCGCTGATGAGAAGCAGGACGCGCTGGCGGTCCTCCGGTTCGTTTCGCAGCAATTGGATGGAATAGGAGACCGCGTCGAGGATCGCGGCGCCATCGTTGCCCGGTTGCAGGTTGCTCAAGTCGGCGTCGACGAGAGCTTCGCGATTGGTAAAGTTACGAGTCAACTCTACCTGGCTGTCGAATTCCACTAGCGCGACTCGTGCCGTGCCGAATTCGAAAAGAGGGCTGAGCATCGTCGGGAGTCCTTGCAATCTCGGAAATTCGTAAGAGGCACGGCGCCCGCGCTGGATGGCGACAACCAGGGAGATCGGTTGGCCTTCCGGCGCTTCGTCCATGCGCACCGGCTGCTCGACACCATCGTCTTCCACAACGAAGTCGCCGGCTTGCAAGCCGTAGACGATGGCTGCTTGCGAGTCTTTTACGAGGGTTGGAACGAGGACCAGGTTCGACCGGGTGCGAAGAGTCGTTTCCTGAGCGGGGACGGGGGATGACGCCGACAGGCAGAGGAAGAACAACGCCGCAGTGCTGGAACTAGCCCGCCTTGCGGTCATCCTGCAGAACTTCATCGAGCGCATGTACCAGTTGATGCGCGCGCTTCAGGTAATCGGTTGCTCCGGTACCCAGATTTTTCTTCAGCAGGTGGTATTCGTCGGCGATGTTGAGGGCAGCGAGGACGGCGAGCCGGACGGTGTCGATGGTGTTGGTGGCGGAGGCGACGGCCCGCATCTTGGAATCGACATATTCGGCGAGCTTGAGAATGTACTCGGGATCGGAGCCGCGGAGGTTATAGGCCTGGTCAAATATCTCCACTCGCACGCTGGCGTTCTGCGCGTCTTTCACTGCGTGATCTTTCGTCGCTGTCGCCATTCGATGTTCTCCGTGGAGAAGCAACTTATCTTCAAACTTATTGCTGCGGCGGCTAACTGGCCTCGGCGAGCGACTCGATCTGGGCCAGCATCTTTTCGACGCGGCCGCGAATGTCCTCGCGCTCTTTCTTCAGTTGCACGGTTTCGCGACGAAGGCGTACAAGTTCTTCTTCGCGGTCTTCCAGTTGCTGCCGCAGGCGTTGAGAATCGCGTTCCGCCGATGCCTGGGCCTGACGAGCCGCCTTGTACATCTCTATGGTGCGATAAATCTTCTCTTCCAAGGCCTGAAAATCGTCGGCTGGAACCTGATCGGGCACTGTCTCGACTGCATTGGACGCCATAAACGCACTTTCCCCACCAAAGAAGTTCGAACTTGTTCGCAGTATACTCCACATTCCGGTGGAGACATCGGGCCGAGGTGGACTTTTTGGCGGGAGCTAAAAGCACTAACCACAAAGGACACGAAGGTACACGAAGGAAAGCTCGCTTGACGAGGATTTGGATCAACCTGGGATCGAGACTCTTCATCAAATCCACCGTAGTCTATGGATTTCTGGGGCTTCAGGGCGCGTGACCTTCGACCGTTTTCATGGGTCGTAACCATAGTGAGTCTGTTCGCGCTCAGCGTGAGCGGGCGCCCGCAGGCTAGTAGCCAAACAAAGTCCTCAAACAACAACGACCGGGTCGCGCGTGGAAAGTACGTCGTGGAGGGCGTGGCGATGTGCGGCATGTGCCACACGCCCCGCAACGACGCGGGAGAGCTTGATACCAGCCATTCACTGGATGGAGCGTCGGTGTGGCTGCTGCCCGCTCACCCGACGCAGAATTGGCCATTGAAGGCTCCACGAATTGCCGGCACACCGCCCGCTAGCGACGAAGATATGATTCGCCTGCTTACCACAGGCGTCTGGACCGACGGGAGTCATCTGCGGCCTCCCATGCCGCAATTTCGGATGAGCCGCGAAGACGCAGGTGCGGTCGTCGTCTATCTTCGATCATTGACTCCGCGGGCCGGCGACTAACCGTTCACAGAATTGGCTATAATGCCTTCCTGCGTATCTGGAGGCTCAAGATGAAACCCCTCGCCTGCTTCTCTTTCTCTTGGGGAGTGCTTCTTGCACTGCTCGCGCTGTCGTCACCAAGTTCCGCCAAAACCAAAGTCGAATTAAAAGATGCCCAAGGGAAGGATGTGGGCAGCGTCCTCATCTGGGATCAGGGATCTGGAGTCGCGCTCCAACTGCAGTTGCACGATCTCATGCCGGGAGAACACGCAATCCACTTCCACCAGGCTCCCAAATGCGAAGCGCCGGACTTCAAGTCAGCCGGTGCTCATTTCAATCCGGAGAGCAAGAAGCATGGATTCGACAATCCGGAGGGGCACCATGCCGGCGACATGAAGAACTTCACGGTAGGAGCCGACGGCAAGGCCAAGGCCAAGTTGGAGGATGCCGATGTTACGCTCAAGGAAGGCCCGCACTCGCTCTTGAGCAATGGTGCGGCGATCGTGGTCCATGCGAAGGCCGACGACTATAAGACCGATCCCGCAGGAAACTCTGGGGACCGCGTTGCTTGTGGAGTGATCACGAAATAGCTTTCGCTTCGAAACCAAAATCGCAGAGGACGCGGGGGACGCAGAGGATTTAGAGCTTGCCTTCTTAGACCTCGGCCTTTTTTGCGGCCTCTGCGGTTTTCAGTTTTTTCTTTTCACCCGCAGTTTCCTCAACTTGCGTGCGGCTTCATCCAGGGTCTGCGACTTCTTGCAGAAGGCGAAGCGGACTTGCTTCGCACCGTCTTTTGGATCGCGGTAGAAGCTTGATCCTGGCACGCAGGCTACGCCAATGTCCTGAACCAGGTACTTCGAAAATGAGACATCGTCTTTGAACCCGAAGGTGGAGATGTCTGTCATCACGTAGTAGGCGCCGCGCGGGAGGAAGCAGCGGAAGCCCGCCGAGGTGAGTGCTGGGATCAGTTGGTCGCGACGGACGCGGTAGCCCTCGGCGAGTTTCGCATAGTATTCGGGAGGGAGACTCAGTGCTGCCGCGCCAGCTTCTTGCAGAGGGGCAGGTGCGCCGACGGTGAGGAAATCGTGCACTTTGCGGATCGCATTCGTGATCTTCTCGGGAGCGACGGCCCATCCCACGCGCCATCCGGTGACGCTGTAGGTTTTTGACATGCCATTGATCGTCACGGTGCGATCACGCATGCCGTCGAGAGAAACCATGGAAATGTGTTGCGTGCCGTCGTAGAGGATGTGCTCGTAAATTTCGTCGGTGATGGCCAGTACATCGAATTTGACGCAGAGGTCACGAATCAGCTCGAGTTCCGCACGGGTGAAGACTTTTCCAGTGGGATTGTTCGGCGTGTTCAGGATGATGGCTTTGGTGCGATTGTCGAAGGCGCGGCGGAGTTCTTTTTCATCGAAGATCCACTCGCTCGATGAATCTTTCGGGGGACGCAGTTTTACGAATTTTGGGTTGGCGCCGCTGAGCACCGAGTCGGGGCCATAGTTTTCGTAGAACGGTTCGAAGATGACGACCTCGTCGCCTGCGTTGCAGACGGCGAGCAGAGTCGAGATCATGGCTTCCGTGGACCCGCAGCAGACGGTGATTTCTTTCTCCGGATCGACGGTGATGTGTTGCCAAACGCCCATTTGACGGGCAATGGCGTTGCGCAGGTTCTTGGCTCCCCAGGTGATGGCGTATTGATTGATGTCAGCGGCGACGGCCTGCTGGGCGGCTTGCTTGATTTGGTTTGGGGCGGAGAAGTCGGGGAAGCCTTGGGCGAGATTGACAGCGCCGTAAAGCATGGCCTGGCGGGTCATTTCTCGGATGACGGATTCGGTGAAATGGGAGACCTTGTCGCTGAGGAAGTGTTTGGGGCGTGGCCGTTTGGTCGACCGCGGGTCTCGCGCGACTTTTTTTCGGTTCGTGGTTGAGCGCGTTGCCATGACAGGCAGACTAGCACAGCGCCAGCGGCGACTATGCCGTTCTTGCGGAACTCGATATTTGTGTTGCGACTCTCCCGGCACTTCGTGCCGGGCTTTCATATGCCGCTACGCGAAATTGAGGTGAACGAGGCGGCGCGGGACACCGGCACAGGGGCTGAAGCCCGCTCTGTGGCACGCGCGTGACGCGGCCCTTAAAGCGCCGCTCTTCCACGGTAGTGCCGTCATTCACGCCCCTCTCAACATCATGCCATTCTTAACATCACTCGTTACGGCTTGAAGCCTACGCTCTGCCAGAGTTCGGCGGTGTGATACATGGTGCCGTTGGTGATTACGTATTCGACGTTGCGGGTGTTGTGAATGTCCTGGAGCGGGTCGCCGCTGATCAGGATCAGATCGGCACGCTTTCCGGTTTCGATCGTGCCCAATTCTTTGTCGAGGCCCATGACGTGAGCCGGAACCGTCGTGGCGGATTGGATCGCTTCCAAGGGCGTGAATCCGGCCTGGACGTAGAGTTCGAGTTCGCGATGCAGGCTGTGTCCTGGAACGGATTGGTCTGTACCGGCTACGATCGGAACTCCGGCCCGATGCAGGGCGCCGACGATGGCCACGTCCTTTTGAAAGATTTTCTCTAGAACTTCGGAGTTCTCGTTTGGCGGCTCGACATCAGTGAGTTGCCCGGCAAGCTCTGCAGGAATCTTGTTGATCCCAGGTTCGAAACTCGCGGGCGGCTTCGCCGTCGTTCCGGTGAATAGTTCGTATAGGGCGATGGTTGGATCGACGACCGTATGATGGTCCTTCAGGAAGGCCAAGGCCTTTTGGGATTCGGGCGAATTCAGATCGATGTTGATGATGGCATTTCTGCGGTCCGCTCGTGTTGAATTGTCGGGCAGGGGCGAGTGCATGATGTCTGCGATATAAGAGATGTGGTTGATCTGGTCTTGCCCTGCTTCGATGGTTTGAAACGCGTTTAGCCCTTCTGGCACGTGGCCGGTAACGGTCATCCCGAGGCGGTGGGCTTCATCGGCGACGGCCTTGAGTTCTTCGAGTTTGACGGAGCTGTAGATTTTCATCTGCTGGAATCCGGCGTCGTGGTAGCGATCGACCCAACTGCGAGCCTGTTCCTGAGTGTCCGCTCGTTCGACCCCGAGTGCGAGTGGGCCAGCGCCGTCGAAGATGCCCGCAAGCAAAAGACGGGGTCCGAGCCCGCGCCCCTGGGCGATGGCGTCGCGTACAGCCGTAATGAATTCGAATTCGTTGCCGCAGTCGCGAACCGTGGTTACACCTGCAGCCAGATAGATCGGTCCCCACTCGACTTGCTCGAAGTGAGCATGCATATCCCAGAGGCCGGGAAGGATGAATTTTCCTTTTGCATCCACGACATTGGCATGTTTGGGAATTTTCACCTTTGATCGCGGACCAGTCGCGACGATGCGTCCTTTGCGAATCACAACTGCCGCGTCTGCGACCGGAGCAGCTCCGGTGCCATCAATGAGAGTGCCTCCAACGATGGCGAGGGTGTCGGCGCGGCTGCCGGAAATGCCTTTCGAAATATCGGCCAGAGCGGCCATACCATCTGCCCCTGATCGTCCCACGAAGTCACCCAAAGCGCTTTCGTATCCCTCGCGAATTGCCTCGAAATGGTCGAATTCGGCGTCGGTCGAGATTGCAGCCACCAGATTGCGGTTGGCGTCGAACCAAAGAGTCTCACGTCCCCAGATCAGGCCCTCGACGGTGTAGCGGTCGAGCTTCTCCTCTTTTCCGCCGACCTTGATGATGTCCTGTCCGCGCGGTTCCACCTTCACGGCGCCGCTCGGAAGCGTGGCGAGTTTCACCGGCGATCCGTGCGTTGCCCAGTACCGCACCAGCAGCATCTGCATCGTAGTGGGAGCGTATCCGGCAATGGTGAAAAACGCTCCGCTCGGCGCGTCGAGATCGCTCTGCTTATCGCGAGTTCGGAAATGCACCTTGCCGTTTTCAATATTTAACGATTCGTCAATGGAAGCGGTGCGGGCCGTCTTGCCCTTGATGTCGAAGGCTTGGGGAGTCAGATCCTGTGCGCCGCGAAAACTTGCCGTTAGCGGGACGGGTGTGGCTCGGTCCGTGAACTTGAAATCCATTTTCACCACGATCGAGTCGTCCTGCTTTCGAATCTCGTAGGTCTCTTCTCCGATGGGTTGTTCGAACTTGTGCAACGTGAACTTGCCCTGCTCAACGATTGGGGACTGACCGCCGGCGGATTGCTGTGCCCATGCCCCGCCGAAAACCAAGAGGAGAAAGGACAACACTGACAGTTTTATTATTCGCCATCGTTGGTTCATATGAGGTCTATCGTGCCCCAGGATTGTAATGGATTGGCAGCCCACCTAGCAGGTGGCGACGAACCTGCTTTTGGGGACTCATCTTCTTCCAAGGTTAATTGGCCGCGGCCGCGGGCGGTGGCTGTAGAAGAATCTGTTGTTCGTCGTTGGTGCGAACGGTTTGGAAGAAGTTGCGCAAAGCGGTGTAGTACTTTTGCTCGAGAAGCAGAAAATCGAGACTGAGCTTGCGGCTCAGATGGAGTGTATTGTGGTCGTTCTCGACCTTCAGGTTGTAGACCACGATATGGCCATCCTCGTCCTTCGATTGTGGCACGCTTTCCACTTGCCAGCCTGAGGGAAGATCGATGACGACGTCGTCCGATTTCTGGTAGGGGTACTCGATGTAGATGGGATGGACACGGTTGGCATGTTCGAAGAGACGTTTCTCGACAGCCGTGAAGACACCGGCGGGCATTACGCTTCGTTTTCCTGCGCTGGATGCCCAGCCCGGGATGCTGATTTTGAATTCTGCGATGAGCGGCGTTTCAGAGTTGCTCCAATCGGGTTGGTTTGTGAGGTCCACTTCACTTGCAGTGGAAATCTGGCCTTTCAGTCGATTCTCGAGAAATCGCTTCCGCATTACGTCGTCCGCATTTCTGACATCGAGCCGGTGATACATCGCTTCCAGACCGGTGTAGGTGACAGTGACGGTACCCTCGAGGGCTCCGGTTTCCGTGAGTTTGAGGTTGGCAGAGCGCTGCATTCGAGACTCGGAACTCCGAGGGAGAGTCGTGGTGATCCATGATCCGCCATCTTTGTCGAGACGCAGGCCGGTGGTTCCCGTTTCGTACCACGTAAGCATTCCGAACGGAGTGAACGCTGCGCCCGGGTCGAGGTACAGATCCTGACCATTGAGCTTGACCAGCACTACATTGGCGTTCAGCTTGTGGTTGTCCATCGTTTTCGGAGAGAAGAAATAGTTGCCGCGACTAGAGGTCCAGACACCATAAGCTTCGAAACCCGCGGCACGAACCAGAGCCAAATAAAGCCATGTGAGTTGGGTTCCAGTCCCATAACCCCGCTTCCAGACTTCCTCGACGTTTTCGGCCGGCTTTTC
Organism: uncultured Acidobacteriota bacterium; assembly: GCA_963836945.1. Lineage (GTDB taxonomy): Bacteria > Acidobacteriota > Terriglobia > Terriglobales > Acidobacteriaceae > Sulfotelmatobacter. Next base: position 157,526 of record CAWILL010000002.1, on the reverse strand, counting down.
CTTGTCGCGTTTGAGTTCTTCAGCAGTCTTATGGACTCCGTACGAGGTATTACGAAGTTGTTGTACGCGCTCATAGATCTTCTTAAGCTTTCCCTCCGGAGGATCAGCAGGCGTGATGATCTGAGACACTGCCTCTTCCATGGCTTTGCGCTTGCCGATGAAGCTCTCGAGCATGTCGTTGCGTTTCTTGCCGACGTGACGCCAGTAAGTGTCTGGTTCACGATCGAAGTATTCATCTTCATAGGCGAAATCCACTCTAGCCTTGAGTTCGTTCGGAGGGGGCATGAACTCTTCCGCCTGGAACGCGAGGATGTTCTGGACGTCAAGGCGCACGATCCTGTCGGGGCCTTGTTTTGGAGCGGATCCTGACGGGAGTCCTTGCCAACTCCAGCGCACGGTCCAGGGATTGTTGTAGCGAGGCGCGTATGGCTTCAGGCTGAAGCGCGCGTTCTTTATGAACAGATTTGAACTCAGAATCCAGTGAGACTCAAACAACATGTGCTCTTTGAAATCGTAGGTGTAACGGTATTCGATGATGCTGCCGACCTGTACGTCGGGAAGGGTGAAGGCCTTAGCGAGATACCTCAGCCCTTGAGTCTTCTCAATGGTTTTCTCGAATACCTTGCCATCGAACTCGATAGTTGAGCCATCAGGCTGTATCGTGCGGCCATGAATATTTACGACGTCTTCGTTCGCCTTGTTGAAAGCAAGTTCAACGTTCGCATTCTCGCGGCCCTCTTCGGTTAGGATTTTGACCCTGACGTAATTGTCCTCGTGCGTGGTCAGGCCGTTGTCATCGCGATCAACCTCGCGGAAAAGTATGACTGCGGGCGCGCCAGGGGCCCGCGGTTCGCTGGTCATCTTTAGTTCGTCCGGGGAGATCGGTGGAAAGCCTTGGGCAATGCACCGGACCGGCAGGAATACCGTAATCAGAAAGATTGGTAGCGCAAGGTAGAGCGGAGGGGCAGAGATTCTGGGACGATTTGACATGTAGCCTCGCAAACACGGACATGAGGTTGCACGTGAAGCCGAGCGCAGGCCGGAGGGAAGAGAGAAGCCGCGACGGCAGGCCACGTTCACCGGAATGTTTCCCGGGTACGAACGACACTTATGGGTGCGCAGATTATAAGGATCGGTCCATTGTGTCAAGCCACTCGCGCGCGCTAGGCTTGATTTCGAGCTGAGCATCGTAGAGTCGCAATCCGCCGCAGAAAACGGAAAGCCCCTAATCTCCGAATCTCACTTGGGCGCGCGCCTTGGCTTTCGCGGCTTCTTCCTCGCGGTTTTTGGTAGGTGCCGTGGTCTCGAGTGAACGGAGGAGGCGCAGGGAAACCCCTGCCACTTCGTTAACCGCGGCGAGGAATGAGGCTTCATTGGCCTTGGAGGGTTTGTTAAATCCGGTGATTTTGCGGACAAACTGAAGTGAGGCGGCGTGCACCTCGTCCTCGGTGACGGGAGGATCGAAGTTGAAGAGGGTTTTGATATTGCGGCACATGAGAAAGAATCCTTCAGAGTCGCCCGGCTGGACCGGAACGCGACCACTTCCATTTTGACGTAAAGAATGAGGGCCTGTCACGCGGCCTTTGCGAGAAGATTTTGAGGCTGGAATCTAACGCGAGGCATCATGCTATAATTCTTTATTCTCAGTTGCTTAGAGCACGGAGGACTGTATCGATAAACGTTTTATCCGCATCAACGATCGCATTCGGGCGCGCGAGATTCGCGTGATTGATGACGAAGGCAATCAGCTCGGCATCCTGCCGCCCTACGAAGCGATAAAGAAAGCCCGCGAAAAGAATCTGGACCTGGTTGAGATTTCGCCCACCGCGCAGCCTCCCGTATGCCGCATCATGGATTATGGGAAGTATCTCTACCAGCAGGAAAAGAAAGAGCGGGAAGCCAAGAAGCATCAGAAGACGATCACCGTAAAAGAGGTCAAGTTCCGCATCAATGTGGACGACCACGATTACGAGACGAAGAAGAATCATGTGCTGCGTTTCCTGGATGAGGGAGACAAAGTTAAGGCCACGATCTTCTTCCGCGGTCGCGAGATGACCCGGACCGGATTAGGCCGACAGATTTTGGAGCGGCTGATCAAGGACGTCGAGTCGGAGAGTATTGTCGAGTTTCGTCCGCGGCAGGAAGGGAATACGCTGCACGCGATCCTGGCTCCAAAGAAGTCGGACAAGGAGCGCGAGAAGGAAAAAGAGAAAGAAAGAAAGCAGAAGGCTGCGGCGCAGAGCGCTGTAGCCCCAAGTCCTGCTCCGGCGCAGGTCGCAAAGCCCGCGTCGTAGCGCGGCTTGAGCGACGAGTTACAAAATCATCGCAATTGGCACTTAGCACTTGGCATTTGGCCAGTCGGGAGAATGCCCGGGCGCTTTTTTGTTGCGCTAAGTGCTGAATGCCAAATGCTAACTGCTGAGGGTTTATGCCGAAATTGAAAACGCACAAGGGCGCTGCCAAGCGCTTCAAGAAGACAGCGACAGGGAAGGTGAAGCGGGGACATGCGAAACTGCGTCACATCCTTACGTCAAAGGACAAGAAGAACAAGCGCAAGCTGGGGAAATCCGCCCTGGTGAGTGATGGAGATCTGGCCAAGGTGTTGCGGATGATTCCGTACCAGTGAGTTGGATTGCAGATTGTAGATTTCAGAATTCAGATTGACGCCAGCGTTGGCTTCGGTTTCAATCTACAATCAAAAATCTGAAATCTGCAATTGCTCCGGCGTGTGAAGAGGCCATCGATCGCTGCCAAGGCGAATCGTCCTTACCTCCAGCCGCCCTAAAACGAAAGAAAAAAGGAGAGCACCATGCCTCGTGTAAAGCGCGGAACCAAACGCCGCCAGAAACGCAAGAAGATACTTGACCGCGCAAGCGGTTATTTCCTGACAAAATCGAAGCTGTATCGCTCGGCGAAAGAGTCGGTCGAGCGCGGGCTGAAGTTTGCCTATGCCGGACGCAAGCAGCGCAAGCGGCAGTTCCGTTCGCTGTGGATCGTGCGCATCGGCGCCGCCGCCAAGCTGAACGGGTTGAGCTACAACCAGTTCATTCATGGCCTGAAGAAAGCCGGAGTCGAACTCGACCGCAAGATACTGGCAGACCTGGCAGTGAATGATCCGTCGGGGTTTGCGGGGCTGGCCTCGCAGGCGAAGACAGCGCTGGCGTAAACTTCTTAGCTCTCAGCTTTCAGTCGCAGTGTCCACGTGGGGACAGCCGCCTTCGGCTGTCCTGCCGGGCGTAGCCCGGCCTTGCCTGCACATTTTCCAGACTGTGCCAGTGCGCGGGCACAGCAAATCAACACCCATCGGCTCTTCGAGCCGACGGACAGCCGAGGGCGGCTGTCCCCAGAAAAGCATTCTTGGGGTTGAAGCACACATGGCTTATAGCGTTCCCAAACCGACAGAGTACACGGCGGAGGCACTTGAAAAGGCCTTTACCGAGTGCGTTTCGGCTTGTGTGACCGATGCCGCGGCCATCGCAAGCGACTCTGAATTGAAGGCTTTTCGCGATAGGTGGCTGGCGAGGAAGAACGGAATCCTGACTCTGGCTAACGATCTTTGGCTAAAGGGAGCACCCAAAGAATCGAAGAAGATTGCGGGGTTGTGGGTCAATGCGTTGAAGGTTCGTATCACCGAACTGGTAGAAGGAACGAAAGTCGCCAAAGGCGCAGACCCCACCGGCGAGAGCGTTGACATCTCTTTTCCAGGCATTCGCCGGCCGATCGGTGCCCAGCATCCTGTCATCAAGACGATGCACGAGATCGTCGGAGAGTTCCAGAGACTTGGATATTCTGTGGCTGAAGGGCCAGTCGTCGAGACCGATTACTACAACTTCGAAGCGCTGAACTTTCCGCCGAACCATCCGGCGCGCGACACGCAGGACACGCTGTTCATCGCGGGGCAGAAGTCGAAGCCGCAACGTGAGCGCCTGCTGCTGCGCACGCACACCTCTCCCGTGCAGATTCGTACGATGGAGAAGATGCGGCCGCCGATTCGCATCGTGATTCCAGGAACGGTGCATCGCAACGATCCTCCGGACGCGAGCCATTCGCCGATGTTTCATCAGATCGAGGGGCTGGCGGTCGATACGAACATCACGTTCGGCGATCTGAAGGGGACGCTCGACCACGCGATGAAGGCGCTATTCGGATCGACGGTGAAGACACACTTCCGGCCGTCCTTTTTCCCGTTCACCGAGCCGAGCGCGGAACTGTACGTGACTTGCTTCATCTGTGGCGGAAGCGGGAAGCGTGGGACGGACCCGTGCCGGCCGTGCAAGCAGACAGGGTTCATCGAGGTGCTCGGCTGCGGGATGGTGGATCCCAACGTGTTCGAGTTCGTGAAGGATAACGGCTACGATCCGAAGAGAGTTTCGGGATTTGCCTTTGGCATGGGTGTGGACCGGTTGGCGCTATTGAAGTACGGGGTGGATGATTTGCAGTACTTCTTTCAGGGGGACGTGAGGTTTTTGGAGCAGTTTGGATAAGGCGGTGTGGTTCGCTCGCTGGTGCGTACTTCTTTCGAGTGCCGGCTTTCGGTCGAGGCAAGGAGGGATCCTTCGACTCCGCGGGCTTATTCGCTTCGCGAATCAGCCCGCTCCGCTAAGGATGACAGAACGTAAATGAAATTATCTCCACATTGGATTCGCGATTACGTTGATCTCACGGTCGACGACCACCGTCTCGCTGAGGACTTGACTAACGTCGGAATCTCGGTCGAGGGGATCAGTGGTGCGGGCGTCGATACCGTTTTCGAGATGGAGATCGGGACGAATCGGCCGGATGCGATGAATCATTACGGCGTCGCGCGGGAAGCGGCGGCGATTTACGGATTGCCGCTGAAGCCGATCACTCCGCAGTTGCCCTCAGCGGCTGAAGCCGCGAATCATGGCCGCGCTAACGCGGCCCTGAAGGGCCGCTCTTCCACGGTTCAGGACGCAGCCAAGGTTAAGAGCGGAGCCAACGTTCAGGACGTGGCGTTTCCTATTGCCGTGGAAGAGCCGGCGCTTTGTCCACGATTTTCTGCGAGGGTCATTCGGAATACACATATCAAGGCTTCACCGGAGAAGATCGCACGCCGGTTGCAGTTGCTCGATCAGCGGCCGATCTCGAATGCGGTGGACGCTACCAATTATGTTCTCTGGGAAATCGGAAAGCCTACGCACGTGTTCGACGCGGACCTGCTCGAAGGTGGGCAGATTATTGTGCGCAAGGCGCGGGCGGGAGAGACGCTGAAGACGCTGGATGCCGTCGAGCGCAAGCTCACAACAGAAGATCTGGTGGTCTGCGATGCTAAGAAGCCCGTCGGTCTTGCCGGGGTGATGGGCGGATACGACACGATGATCACGGAGAAGACGCGGAACATCGTGATCGAGTCTGCGTGGTGGGATCCCGGGATCGTTCGCAAAATGTCGCGTCGGCATGCTCTGCACACCGACGCATCACACCGGTTCGAGCGCGGCGCGGATTTCGAATCCACCGTCATTTCCTGCGATCTGGTGGCGCAAATGATTCTGGATTCGGGTGGCGGAGAAGTGATCGGTGATGTCGTCGACGTGATTTCGAAGAAGATGGACCAGGCTCCGGTCATTCTGCACGTGAGCGAGGTGCGGCGGATCTTGGGAGAGGGGCTGGACGCTGGGCTCATCTCGCGCATCCTGAAACGACTCGGATTCGAACTCATCCCAGAGGGCCAGGGGGACGCGCAATTTCGCGTGCAGATCCCGAGCTGGCGGCTGGATGTGGAACGCGAGATCGACGTCATTGAAGAGATTGCGCGACTGCATGGCTATGACAAGTTCCCGAATACTCTGCCGGCTTACAGTGGCGCTGTCGTGGAGTTGCCCCACGCGGAGATTGATGCAACGCTTCGCCAGCGTGCACTGGCGTTGGGATACAACGAAGCACTGTCGCTGACCTTCATCTCGCATGCCGACGCGGAGAGGTTTTCGTCTGGAACGCAGGTGCTGGAGTTAGAGAATCCGCTGAGCGAAGAGGCGTCGGTCATGCGAACGTCGCTCGTGCCGGGCATGCTCGATATGCTGGCGTGGAATTTGAACCGCGATGTCCTCGAGGCACGGCTGTTTGAGATGGGTAGCGTATACGAATTGTCCGGAGGAGAGCGGGTGGAACCTCGGCGCGCGTGTCTGGGCGCGACTGTCACAGCCGTGCGAGCGTCTCTGCCTGCGGGTGGCATGCTTGATGTGAGCAAGGCGGAACATGCGGCGAGCGCGGAACTGTTTCGGTCGTTGAAAGGAGATGTGGAGAATTTGCTGGAGCCGTTTGCGCGCGAGGTCGTGTTTGATCGAGATGCTGAGGAATACTTTCATCCCGGGCGTTCGGCAAGGGTACGCGTGAATGGCGCGATCGTGGGACAGTTCGGGCAGATTCACCCCGCGGTGGCTGCAGCACGGAAGTTGCGGCAGGATGTGTTCCTTGCCGAGTTCGATTTGGAAAAGCTTTACAAAATGGGGCTGCACCCGGTGAGATTTACACCTTTGGGAAAATATCCGGCCGTTGAGCGAGACTTTTCCTTCGTCTTCGGCGACAAAGTAGCCTTTGAACAGATGCAAAGGGCCGTGAAAGCTACGGGTGTACCCGAGTTTCGGGAAGTTCATCCCGTTGAGATTTTCCGGGGCGGCTCGATCGCGGCTGGGAAGTATTCGATCTTGTTGCGGGTGAGGTTTCAATCGAACGAGCGGACTCTGCGCGAGGACGAGGTGGCGCAGTGGTCGGGGAAGATTGTGGATGCGCTGACGAAGTTGGGCGGGGCTCAGAGAGCTTAGAACGACAGAACCCTTAGCCGCGAAGTCAGGCAGAACCAAAGTCATTCAAAGTCAAAGTCCCCACCCTGTCGCACAAAACGCGACAAGGGTGGGGCACCCTCATCCAATGTCTTCTCTGAGAATGTCCTTATCGAAAACTGAAATCTGCTGAACCCCTCAGACTTTTGCTCCTTTTGCCGATACAGACATATGTGGGCAATATGTCTTCAGGACAAGCGACCGCTCCAGCCCCGGTGGGGAATTGCAAGGCGGTGCGGTATGTCGCGCGGCAGCCGATCTTCGATCGCGAGGAGAGGGTATTTGGCTATGAACTGCTATTTCGCGACAGCCTGGAGAACTGCTTTGTGGGCGATGCGGATGAAGCATCGCGAGCCACGCTCGACCGATCGCTGGTGATGGGGCGCGATGGGTTGTGTGACGGCCGCCTGGCTTTCGTGAACTGCACGCGCGATACCTTGATTAAGGGCCTGGTCGGGCTTCTGCCATCGATAACGACCGTGGTGGAGATTCTCGAAACGGTTCCTGCCGATCCCGATGTGATGGCGTATGTCACAGCCTGAAAGAGCAGGGGTACCTGATTGCGCTGGACGACTATATTGCGGGCGATCGGCGCGAGCCGCTGGCCGATATTGCCGATATCATCAAGGTTGACTTGCTGCTCACCACGCAAGAGGAGCGCGAGCAACTGATGAAGCAGTTTGGGCCGTGGCGCTGCCGGATGCTGGCAGAAAAAGTTGAAACGCAGGATCAGTTCGCGCAGGCGCGGGATCAAGGCTTCGTCTATTTCCAGGGATACTTTTTCCGGCGGCCGGAGATGCTGGGCACGCGCGACATGCCGGCAAACCGGCTGAATTGCATAAGGATGTTGCAGGAAATATCGCGCCCGGAACTGGACGTCCCGGGCCTGGAAAAGCTGGTCAAGGAAGAAGCGTCGGTCTGCTACCGGCTCTTGCGATACCTGAATTCGGCTGTGTTTGGCTTCTAAAAAGAGATCCATTCTGTCAGGCACGGCTTATCGATTCTTGGCGAACGTGATTTGCGGCGCTGGGTACGGTTGATCGCAGCAGTCGGAACAGGACAAGACAAGACCGGCGATCAGGTGCTCTCGGCGCTGGTGCGGGGACGGTTCTGCGAATTGCTTGCGCCCAAGCTGGCGCATGGAGAATGGGATTTGTTCCGGATGGGGCTGCTGTCGTTGATCGACGCCATGCTGGAAACACCCATGCAGGCCGTGCTGGGAAAAATCCCGCTGGATTCAGCTACCAACGCGGTATTGCTGGGACAGCCTAGCGCTCTGCGTCCCGTATTTCAGCTGATGCTGGCGCATGAAAGCGGGGAGTGGGGAGGCGGCGGCTGCGCTAAGCGCGGGATTGCGGCTGGACGCCGATGAAGTGGCGGCTTGCTACTGGCAGGCGCAGCAGTGGGCAGGCGAGCTCTCGGTGGAAATTTAGACCCATCGTGATCTCGATCTGCTGATCAGGGCGCACACTCGCGTGCATGACCTCCTGTGCAAAATCGGAGTGAATGGGGGTCTTGCGCTGATCGACGAGGACGAGTACCATAAAACTGTTCTCATTTAGGCCTCGTTCCCGCGAAGGCCTTCTGCGTCAGCCATTCTGAGGCGACGCCTACGGATCCGATAAACGGAAAAATTGAAGCCGATTTAGATTTTCATTCGCGAGAGCGGTTTTTTGCAGGTTTGGGGTTCGTTCCAGAGTGTGTTCCGTCGTAATTCGCGACTGCGCAGAAGAAGGATGAGAGTGTGCCCCGGCTGAGCGTTGCACACCGCCGTAGAGCCACATTCCAGCGGCATTTTCGAGATCTGTAAAGCTTTGCAACTTGTGTGAACCAATTTGAGAGGACTATGAACGCAGGACCAGGAAAAAGCTCCGGTGGCGGAGGAAGAAGGCGGCGGAGAGGCCGCCGTCAGAACAATCAGAGGGGACAGCGTCCCGGACCGGGCTTGAGCCGCGAGAACAAGGACGGCATCTACACGGCCCCCATGGACCACAGCTATCGCGCTGTGATGGGCGGAAACAATAATGGCCATAAGGGCGGTCGTCCGCGGCCTGGTTTCACGACGCAGTATTCGCAACCCGACCCTGAGCCTCTGCCTCCAAGCGTGGATGCAAATTCGCGCATCTTTGCCTTCATTGAAGATCTGTTCTTCATGGCGAAGATTCAGGAGACCGCGAAGAAGCTCAACGTGAAAGTGGAATTCGTGAAGAGCGACAAGGACCTGATGGAGAAGATGCAGGCGAACGGGGAAGAAAAGCCGTCGCTGATCATCTTCGACCTGAACAACAATGGCGTGAAACCCCTAACCTTGATTCCTAAACTGAAGAGCAAGCTGAAGAAGGGCACCTCAATTATTGGGTTCCTGTCTCACGTTCAAGGCGATCTGAAACAGAAGGCGCACGAGGTGGGATGCGACATGGTTCTTCCCCGGTCGGCGTTCTCGCAGAATCTTCCGCAATTGCTGCGACGCCATGGGGCGCCGGAAGACGCCGAACCGATGGTGCAGTAGCGCTGTCTGGTCGAATTGGGGCGGGCTCTCTGTCCGCCACCTTTGAGTTCGATTTTCCTCTCGAGGCAAAAATCCCGCTCGGGTACTCTTCTGGTTTATCCCGGAGGCCAGCTGAGTGCGCGTCCACCCAGCAGGTGAACGTGCAGGTGAAATACGGACTGTCCAGCGCCGGGGCCAACGTTGAGGACGGTGCGGTATCCCTGCTCGATCTTGCGCTGTCGGGCGATGGTGGCAGCGGCTAGATGGCAGCGGCCGATGATTTCGGCGTCACCGCCTTCTGCTTCTCTTAATCCTGCGAAATGCCTTTTGGGGATAATCAGGATGTGTGTCGGCGCTTGCGGATTAACGTCTTCAAAAGCGAACACGTGTTCATCTTCAAAAACTTTTTTCGAGGGAATCTCGCCGCGAATGATGCGGCAGAAGAGGCAATTGGGATCGGTCATTCCTGGGTCACCTGTGGGGAAACGATAACAAAGCGCGGCTAACCTTGCCAGTTTGCACGATGGGCCCGGCGATTAATGGTATTTGGTTGCTAGATCGCGAAAGGATTTCGAGTCGACATTCCAGGTGCCTTCAAAGGGATTGTCGAGGTCAGTGAGAACGAAATGAGCGAAGAAGAGAAGCATGGTTGCAATGGCGACGGCGACGAGTCCGAGCGCCAGGTTGTGAAAAGGAAAGAAGAACAGCAGAAAGAGGATGGTAGAGGCGGTGACCGTGACAAAGAGAAGAAGAGTGCGAGGAATGCGCTTGGCGCTGAGGGCAAGGCGTTCGTCCCTGTGAGCGCTGGCTTGATTCGCGATCTGGAGCAGATGCTGGTGGGCCCGGCTTTCGGAATCATTCTCGGGATGGACGTCGATGACGCTGGAAATGATCGCGGAAAAAAGCTTATCGGTGCGCTCGGTATCCTCGCCGTGCGATAGTATGTCCCACTCTGATTCCGTTACTGCGCGGGCATAAGCACGCACAGCACGGACGATGGGATCACGTGAAATTTCCTTAAGACCTCGACTGAAGAGGATCAGGTCTTTGAGGGCGCCGGACTCTTTCAGGATTTCGTTCTCGACGGCGGCGAACTGTCCCCAAATTACGTAGGTGGCGAAGGCGTAAACGACGCTATAGAGCGTGCCGATGATTTGCAGAAGGGCCCCAACCCCTTCTGCGTCGGCATCGAAGAGCTTGTGAAATCCAGCGAGGCGCAGCGCCAGATACACGGCCGCCGCCGCAGCCATCAAGCCTACACCGCGAGAGCGAGTGCCTGGTGGGATGACTTCGATCGTTTGCATCGCGTATCAGTCTAATCGCACCAGAAAAACCGCGCCTTCGGGAGTCGTCGTTTCAGCTGCCAGTTTCTGGGCACGGTCGTGGTCGTCGTCGAGTACGCGAACTCGGATCCACCAATCTCCAGCGGGACTCTTGAAACGCAGCACTTTGGCCGAGTGATAGCGGCGCGTAAGGTGATCGGCGAGCTTGCTCGCGGCTTTTTCGTCGGGCATGCCGCCAATCTGTACGGCCCACTTGCCGGGCGATGGCGCTTGCAGGCCCGATTGCATCAATTCCACTTTGACCTCAGCGATGCCCGGCTGCCAGACATCGACTTTGCGCGCGGCAGCGAGGGAAAGATCGACAATGCGTCCGGGGATGAAGGGGCCGCGGTCGGTGATGCGGACCAGCGCGGTGCTGCCGGTTTTCACGTTGGTAACGCGCACAATCGACCCCAGCGGGAAGGTGCGATGGGCGGCGGTCATGGCGTGCATGTTATAGATCTCGCCGTTCGATCCGCGCCGGTTGTGGTAGGGCGGCCCATACCAACTGGCGAGACCGGTCTGGGTCTCAATCGGCTTAGCGCCGGCCGGGATCGCGGGCTCGGCGAGATCGGCTTCTTCCGCGGGCTTTGACGGAGAGGCGCTCTCGGCGGGCTTCGAAGCCTTGGGGGTCGGCTGAGGCGGCGCAGGCAAATTTGCCGCCGGTTCCGGAGGCGGAGGCGAGGGCACATTCACGTGCGGCTGCTTGGGATGGCCGCAGGAGCTGATTAAGAGCACCGCGATCAGCACGACAAAGAGCATAAGTATGCTGACGACGTGGGCGCGGGCCAGAACTTGGTCGGAGGTAGACGACACTATTTGGGCTGAGTCCGGTGTTGCTCCATGTAGTCGGCGAACTCCGCCAGTTTCTGGGAAGCGGTGCGCAGGGCGCGAGTGGAATGCGTCCGTACGGCGGGAACGACCTCGTCGTTGAGGTATTTGATGAATTCGGGGATTTCCTTTTCCAGGCGCTCGGCGGCTTCGTTGATGGTATGGCTTACACGCCCCGACGCGTCTTCCACTTTGCGGTTGAAGTCATTCATGACACTCCTCGTGATAACTGGCGAAAGGGTCCACGCAATACTGCGGATGCCAGGCGAAGGTATTATTTCGTGCCTGACAAGGCGGGTCAATGGCGCAGAGGGAAACGGTTGGCATCGAACTGCCCCTGCGAGATCAGGAAAGTGAAGAGAATGCGGTTGCGGCAAGGATGTAATCCTTGCTAAAGTAAGGATGTGCCGAAAGTGACGTCCAAGCTGCAATTGACCGTTCCCAAAGTTATTGCCGAAAAATACGGCATACGTCCCGGCGACGAACTGGAATGGACTCCGGCTGGAGAAAGTATCCGAGTGCGGCGTGTGAAGAACAACGAACCTAGGGCCGACCTGAACATCGAGGAGAGGCTGGCTCTGTTTGATGAGAACTCGAAGTGGCTGGATGAACTCCAGGCGGAGGAGTTGAGGCACTGGAAATCCAACGAGAGACGAATCACTCGCGAGAATCGCGGCTGGACGCGCGAAGAACTCTACGGAGACCGTGGCCTCCCTCGTCGACACTAATATCCTGGTTTATCGCTGCGATCCGCGGGATCCGGCCAAGCGGGCTGCCGCTACGGCGATCTTGCGGGAGGGTGGACGGGCAGGAGACTTTCGCATTTCTCACCAATCCCTTCTGGAGTTCGTAAGCGTTGTAACTCGATCTCGCTCTGGGTCAACACCTTTGATGGCGCCTCCCGATGCAGCTCGCCAAGCCGAACTTTACATGGCGCAATTCCCAGTGCTGTATCCAACCGAACACCAGTTTCGGATGGCCTTGTACGCTATGAACACGTATCGGCTTTCATGGTTTGACGCCCACTTGTGGGCCTACGCTGAGGACAATGGGTTGACCGAAATCCTCTCTGAGGATTTCCAGCATGGACGTTTGTACGGAAGCGTGACGGTGCGCAATCCGTTCCTATCTTACGGGTTGGCGTAAGAAGCGGGAACGGCGAGGTGTTCTGACAGCATGGCAGATTCCTTGGGCAAGCGAGACAGCGATCATGCGCAACGGAATGGCATCATTCGCCGGAAACTGCTTGCCTGGTACGACGCTCACGCGCGCGAACTGCCGTGGCGGGAGAGCCACGATCCGTACCGGGTGTGGGTGTCGGAAATCATGCTGCAGCAGACGCGAGTGGCCGCCGTCATTCAGCACTATCACCAATTCCTGCGGCGATTTCCTACCGTGCAGAAGTTGGCCTCGGCGCGGGAAGCGTCGGTGCTGGCGGCGTGGAGCGGGTTGGGATATTACCGGCGAGCCAGAATGCTGCATTCGGCAGCGAAGGTAGTGGCACGCGAGCGCGGAGGGACCTTTCCTGAAACCTCGGCTGAGTGGCGGACGTTACCCGGAGTGGGACGATATACGGCGGCAGCGATTGCCAGCATCGCGTTTGGCGAGGCGGTCGCGGTCGTTGACGGCAACGTGGAGCGCGTGCTGCAGCGAATCACAGGGCGGTCGATTTCGGGAGAGCAGATATGGCAGCGTGCTGAGAACCTGCTCGATCGCAACTGTCCGGGAGACTTCAATCAGGCGATGATGGAGTTGGGGGCGACGGTATGCACGCCCCGAGCGCCGGCGTGTTTGAGCTGTCCTCTTCTGGACTTGTGTGCCGCGCGTGGTGAGCTTGCGAGCGCAGGGAAAAAATCGAGGCAGGTACAGCGCGAGATTCACTATGCTCTTGATCGGCGGAACGGGTCGGTGTTCTTAACGCAAAGGGCTGCGGAAATTCGGCTCATGGCAGGGATGTGGGAGTTGCCGGAGATTCCCCGTCCGGCGGCTCACGGTGAGCCCTTCCTCACCGTGAAGCACTCCATCACAGTGACCGATTACACGGTGCACGTCTGGCCCGTATCAGCAAAGCTCGACGGGGAATGGTGGCCCGTTAACCGATTGACGAAGCTTGCGTTAACGGGGCTGGCGAGGAAGATCCTTCGGAAAGGCGGGATAATCCCAGAATCCGCAAAGGGTATCAAGTCATCTAGCTGAAGAGAGGGTGTAGATAGGCGCTTGCTGGCTGAGCGTGGAGGCATGGAAATGGCGGCATTGGCAACTGGAGTGAAGGCTCCGGAATTTGAGCTGAAAACGTTGGACGGCAGGAAATTCTCGTTGAGTGAGGAGTTGGCTAAAGGGCCCGTGGTGCTGGTCTTCTTCAAGGTCTCGTGCCCCACCTGCCAGTACGCGCTGCCGTATCTGGAGCGACTCTACAAGGCATACAAGAACAAGGGCGTTACACTGGTTGGCGTTTCGCAGAACGATGCCAAGGAGACGGCTGACTTCTGCAAGGATTTTGGCGTGACCTTCCCCATGCTGCTTGACGATACCCGCACGTATCCGGTGTCGAACGCCTACGGCTTAACCAATGTGCCAACGATTTTCTGGATCGCAGAGGACGGGGAGATTGAAGTCTCGAGCGTGGGATGGGTGAAGGCTGAGTTTGAACTGATCAACCGCAAGATGGCTGAGACTGGAAAAATCGCGGCGGCGGCCGTGTTCAAGTCTGGCGAGGACGTGCGGGACTTCCGCGCTGGTTGAGGGTCGAAAAACTAGCGCCGGGCCGGCGCTTTCTTCAAGAACAAGAACTCACCACAGAGGGCACTGAGGATCACAGAGGTACCTCCGGGCAGGTCTGGGTAAGGGCTGGATTCCAAGGGTGGGTGCACTCTCGTGCACCACCGTGTGCCACTTCTCCTACAACCCGGGGCGGACCGTCCATTACAATTTCCTTCAGAACTTCAGAAAAATGTTGTATTTCCAGCGCGCCGCTTCGTTGGGGGGAGAAACCTAATCATGCAGGGAGTGGCCAGAATCACCTCGGCGTGTCTAATCGTGTGCTCGAGTCTGCTCGTGTGGGCAGAGGGAGGAGCAGGTGCCGGCGGGTCCAAAGCGCCTTCAGCGCGCCTTCCCGGAGCGGCGTTTGCTGCGCTGGAAACAATCAATCCTGAGCATATCCGCTGGCACGTTCGCTATCTATCGCACGATCTGTTGGAGGGGCGTGGGACGGGGCAGCGTGGGGGCGATCTTGCGGCTGAGTACATAGCCACGCAATTTGCGGAATACGGACTGAAGCCGGCGGGGGATCACGGGACTTACATGCAGAAGGTTCCCCTGGTTGGAATCACGACATCGCCGGAGACCCAGTTTTCCCTGATTCCCAAGCAGGGCGAGACGATGAACCTGAAGCCGCTGGATGAGTATGTCGCATACGACCAGAGCCAGCAGGCGCAGTCGGATGTCGACGCCGAGGTCGTGTTCGTGGGGTACGGAATCGAGGCGCCCGAGTACAACTGGGACGACTATAAGGGTGTAGATGTCCGCGGGAAAGTGCTGCTGATGCTGGTGAACGAGCCGCCGTCGGATGATCCGAAATTCTTCAAAGGCAAAGCGCTGACTTACTACGGCCGCTGGACCTACAAATACGAAGAGGGGCTGCGCAAGGGCGCGGTGGGAGTGATCCTGATTCACCAGACGCAGATGGCGAGTTATCCGTGGGAAGTGGTGCGGAACTCGAACTCCGGGGAGAAGTCGTTCTTAAAAGCGGAAGGTTCGGCGTTGAAAGTCGCGTCATGGATTCATCTGGACGTCGCGAACCGCCTGGCGTCGGCTTCGGGGATGAGCCTGGACAAGCTGATAACGTCGGCACAGTCGCACGATTTTCATCCAGTAAGTCTTGGTGCACGGCTGAAGGCTCACATGGTCAGCAAGGTGCGCAAGTTCGAATCGAACAATGTGCTGGCAATTCTGCCGGGATCGGATCGGCGGGTCGCCGATGAAGCCGTGATGTACACAGCGCATTACGATCACTTCGGCATTCGTCCAGACATGCCGGGAGACAACATCTTCAACGGGGCCGATGACAATGCCACCGGCTGCGGCATTCTGCTGGAAGTGGCGCGCGCCTTTGGAACCGCCAACGTAAAGCCCCGCCGATCGATTCTGTTTGCTGCTGTAACCGCTGAAGAGCAGGGACTGCTGGGTTCGGAGTATCTGGGCAAGCATCCACCGATTCAGGCGGGGAAGATCTCGCTCGATCTGAACTACGACGATGTGAAGCCCTTGGGAGCGCCGGAAGAAGTTCAGGTCTCCGGGGCAGAACGGACGAGTTTTTACCCGGTGGTCGAGTCGATGGCAAAGGATTTCCGGTTAGCAATTCGGGCCGACGCGCGGCCCGAGGCCGGACACTTCTATCGCTCGGATCACTTCTCCCTGGCACGAGTGGGGATTCCCTCTTTCTCGATTAACGAGGGAATGAAATTTAAAGGGCATGCAGAATCGTGGGGACTGGACCAGGAAAAGGAATACGTCGACAAGCACTACCACCAGCCCAGCGACGAATATCATCCGGAGATGGATTTTGTCGGCGACTCGGCCATGGCCCGGTTTGGATTTGCCCTGGGCTGGGAGGCCGCGAGTCTGCCGAAACTCATTGGCTGGCAGAAGGGCGATGAGTTTGAAGCAGCCAGAGTAAAGAGCCAGCAGTAGCGAGAAAACCAGTACTCACTACCCAGAGAACCTTCTCCGATCCCACATGGGATGGCGCTCACGGCGAATAGTCTTCCCTATCAATCCATCTTTGATTCCAGAGAGGTTAGCTGCCGTAACCGAGGTAACTTTCGTCCTCTTCCTCATCCTGTTAGCCTCGATATGTAGTTTTGTAATCAGCAACTTCCGCACTGAATCCGTTACGGATGCCGAGAATACCTATTTTTCGCCTGGGTGGAGCGCCGGAGAAGCCGGAGCTTCCCAATTTGTCTGCTTCAACTCCGTTCGTTTCCCTCGAGGGACTCACCGTGGGGGTGGACAACCTGCGGCACGATGTTGTGCTCAGCCCCAAATTTGCGGAGTTGGCGCGCGCGCAGATTGCGCGGTTGATTGCGCGCCATGGCGAATTGGAAGGGCTGCTTGGGGCCGAGGCCCCGCAGACGGGACAGGGACCATCCTGGTTGAGGAATCAATTGGGAAAATCCGCGCGGTCTAAGAACGATCCCGCAGAGTGGAAATCAGCGATGGCTGAGCTGCAGGTCGCGTCGCTGAATCGGGCGAAGAAAGAATTCAAGCTTTCTGTCGACTTGTTGGCCCGCCTGGCGGTGACGAAGTTCTTGCGGGCGGAAATGAACCAGCAGTTCGGGCAAGTGCTGGAGCGCTGCCGGGTGCTGCTGAAGAGCTATGACAACAACCGCCAGCAGCGGGCGCACGAGTATCGCGAGAAGGTGGCGTCATTCCAGGTGCGGAAGAAGATCATTCTGCGCAAAACGGGGCAGGAGATCTTCGAAACGCTGCGCGAAGTGGAGAAGAGTACCCTGGGGCGCACTCGGCGATCCCTTTTCGGGGAAGAGACCAGCGGCGGCAGTTACTTCACCTATCCACTGTTCCTCAATCGGCTATTGTTTTCCGAAGACGGACGCGACGACTATCTGTGCGCAGAGCACTACGTCATGCTGGGGAACTGGGATCGTGATCCGGATCGCTACGGGCGGATGCGCGAGATCGTTTCTGGTT
Source organism: uncultured Acidobacteriota bacterium (assembly GCA_963836945.1). Classification (GTDB taxonomy): domain Bacteria; phylum Acidobacteriota; class Terriglobia; order Terriglobales; family Acidobacteriaceae; genus Sulfotelmatobacter. The sequence goes on along the minus strand of CAWILL010000002.1, from coordinate 140,379 downwards.
TTCTGCGTTTGCTGTACGGCGAAGAGACGAGTGCGGAGACCATCGATTCCTGGATGAACGTACCGGAGAATGCCCGCGAGTTGGTGGGAACGGGCACGCCGGAGGATTCCGGTGAAGGGTTGGCGCAGCAGGAGAGGCTGGCCGCGTGGGTCCGGTTCCTGGAAGACGAGCAGGTCATGGAGAACGTGATTGCTTCGTATCACGTCGTGCCGCTGCTCAGCGAGTACGCACCTAGAATCAATCCGCAGCAGCTGAAGAATGCTCTGATAGACCGCACTGATTGTGATCGCGTGGAACGGATGATTCAGGAGGGCGGCAAACTGTCGCCGAACAGCTTGTATGCCGCGGTGGCGAAGGTGGCCAGTTGTCGCGGCGCGGAGCGAGCTAAAGTGGCGGCGCGGTTCCTCGCCGATTTCTTTCACTATCACCGGGACCTGCGCCGGTTGGAAATCCTCAATGCAGCGCTGGATTCCGTGAACCTCGTTTCGAACGAGCGCTTGCAGGAACTCTCGCGCGTCAACGGAACGCTTTATGAATTTCTGCTGCCCGAAGAACAGGGAGAGACGGATTCTGACCGCGTGCTGCGACACGTGGTGCTCAAAGCCGATGTCCGGGACTCCACCCGTTTGACGCGGACTATGATGGACAAGGGACTGAATCCAGCATCGTACTTCAGCCTGAACTTCTACGATCCGGTCAACAAGCTGCTCGACAAGTATGGGGCGCAGAAAGTCTTTCTGGAAGGCGATGCGATCATCCTGGCTATCCTCGAGAAAGAAGGAGAGCCATCGCTCTCGGTCAGCCGGATGTGCGTGCTGGCGCGGGAAATCATCGAAATCGTGCGCGGCTACAACGAGCTGATGCAGCGCTCAGGCATGCCTCAACTGGAATTGGGCTTGGGGATCACTCTGCAGGAGTCGGCCCCGCTGTACCTGATGGATGGCGACCATCAGATCATGATCTCTGAGGCATTGAATGAAAGCGACCGGCTTTCTTCCTGCAATAAGCGAGCGCGCAAGGTGATGGAACCGCAGGCTGGCCCGTTTCATGTCTATGCGTTTCAAGCGGCGGATGCGGATGCAGGTGGAAACCCGGAGGACGTTATCCTGAGCTTCAACCTGGGCGGAATCCGCATGAACGAGACGGCATTCCGGAAGCTGCAAAAAGAGATTACGCTCGAGCCGTTGAAGGTGAGATTGCCGGCGACGCTGGCCTCGTCCGACAAAGGCGAATACAGGTTGTTCAGCGCCACCGTGCCGGTCGATCGTGAGATCTTCCGCAAGATCGTTGTTCGCGAGAGCCGCATTCCGCGGATTGATGCGACGGACTTCTCCGTGAAGGGCTGGACTGAGCGGCTCTACTACGAAGTCTGCACCGATCCTGGGATTTACACTGCGCTGGAGAGGCGCAGAGGCGCCAGCGGGTAGACTTCCCAGAATTCTCCGTAGAGACCTTGCTCGCAACGTCTTCCTCGCCATCATTCATGAACGGTGCCGGCAGAGACGTAGCAAGCTACGTCTGTACAGCTAGAAGTTTGTTCCCAGGGTAGATGGTCGGAACGGGATCTGGAACGTTGCTTCGACGTCCACTGGAGTACCGTTCTTTGTGGCGGGATCGAACTTCCACTGCTGGACGGCTTCGGTAGCATAGCGATCGAGGCGCTGGTCGACTCCGCGAAGGATTCGCACATTGCCGACGCTTCCGTCGGCATGAATCACTGCATACAAGATCACCGTGCCGTGGACATTTTCCCTCATCAATTGCATGGGGTAGGCGGGGTCGACTTTGCGGGTAGCCATGGGCTGCGATAGATCCTCGGTCGGGGCATTCGGATCGCGATTGCTCAGGTCGTGGGTGAGTTCGGCGAAGCGGATGATCCAGCTTCCTCCGGCTGAATTCAGGTTCGGCATGTTCAGAGTAACGGAGTAGAACCGCCGGTTGCCGAAGACCGCGCGTTCGGGCTCGGAGAGCTTGGCTGCGCTGTCGGGCTGCATGGGGTGGGCGGAAGTCACTCGCGGAGGATGAACGCTGGCGACGAGGTTGGGGTTCACTGAAGGAGCCACCGTTTTGGTAGCGGGATCTCCCGCAACGGGCGCGGGCTTCGTTGCGCTGCCAACGTAGAGGCCGGCCGGGGCATCGGCAGTCGATTTCGAAGTCGAGCCGGCGCCGTTTTCTCCGGTGCCGTGACCACCGTTCGACGCCGAGCCCGACGAACTGCTTCCCGATAGAGAACCGGGAGCGCCGGATGCTCCGGCATGTCCTTCGGGCGTGGCCGCGAATGTCCCGCGGCGGTTGCCCGCTGGCGGATCAGGCGGGGCGTTTACATCGGGACGCGCGCTCAGGGCGATCACGCGTCCGGGCGAGCCTGCCGCCCCTGACGCCGAGAGGGACGGAGGAGGAGGAGCGACTTGCGGAGCGCCGAGTGTGGGCGCTCCTCGGCCACCGGACATCGTCCCTTGCGCCGCGACTGGAAGCTGAGGCGCTGGAGCGATCACCGCGCTCGGGGCGATGTTCATGTCGCCGAGTTTTCGCGAAGAGGAACTCGCGATGTCCTGGGGGGGAGCGACGAGCGCGGGTTGAAGTCCTTGAGCAAGGGTCGGAGCAGTTGAGAGATCGGACGGAGGAGCGGCGACCGGATCCTGCAAGGTCGGGGAATTACGCCGCTGCGCTAAATGGTTTGCATCCGGAGGGGCGACAACAGGATTCTGCAGAGTGGGTGGCAGGCGGGTGATCTGTGCCGCGGGAGAGAGCGGAGCAGGCGGAATCGCCAGTCGTGGCTTCTGCAGCGTGTCGGACCAGGCCACGATGTTGGGCAGCGCGACGTCGGCTTTTAGTTTGACCTGCGGTGGAGTAACGATGGTCTGCGAGCGATTGGCAGCTTCGCGTGGAACCGAAATGATAGGTTGTCGCGAAAACTCAGGATCAGCTTTCCGGGGAGGAGCATCGGATGGACGCAGGGTGTCGAGTGACGGAAGGTATTCGGACGGACGGTAATATACGATCTGCGAATGATCGAAGGTTGGTTTCGTCTCGATCCGCGGCCGCAAGGCGAACAGATGCGTGAAACCAATGAGGAGAGTCATCGCGATCACGTGATATCCGACTGACTCGAGGAAGCAATACCAGGGAAGGCTCCGTCTCACGAAGACGTCCGGCCAGAATGGGGCCGGTGCAGATTGGAGTTCGAGCGGCGGCAGACGGCGCGGAAGCAGGATGTCGCGCAGATTGCCGAAGAAAACCCGTGGCCGCGATGGCAGTTCGACCACAAGCCGCGGAACGGGCTGGTCTTGGGGGATCTTAATGACGGCTGGAACCGCGGACATATCTCCCCATACTAGATGCGAATTTGCGGTCCAGGAAAGCCGGGAGGACACCTCGAAGATTTGCAAACCGTGCGTCATGACGCGGGTTCGCGCGGCAAACCGTTTATAATCATGGGCTCGGCATACTGCCGCAATTCTCACTGTAAGGACACACTTTGCTCGACTTTTTAGGAGATTTACGACGCACGCACATGTGCGGAAGGCTGCGCTCCTCGGACGCAGGCAAGAAAGCTGTGATCATGGGCTGGGTCAACAAGCGCCGCGATCATGGCAGCCTCCTCTTTATCGATCTACGCGATCGCACCGGAGTTACGCAGGTCGTGGTCAATGCGGATCGAAATGCCGCGATCCATGAAAAGGCGGAAACTCTTCGGAACGAGTATGTGATCGCGGCCATTGGATCGGTAAAGTTACGCGAGGCCAACACGGTGAACCCGAACATGCCGACGGGCGAAGTGGAACTGGTCGCCGATGACATCCGCATTTTGAACGAATCGAAGCTGCCGCCGTTCCTGCCTTCCGATACTGCGCTGACCAACGAAGAGACGCGGCTGAAGTATCGGTATATCGATCTGCGGCGCGACGCGATGCAGTTCAATATCGAGACGCGGCACAACGTGGCAAAGGCCATCCGTGATTATCTTTCGTCGCAGGGATTCTTTGAGATCGAGACTCCGTTCATGACGCGGTCTACGCCCGAGGGCGCGCGGGATTATCTGGTGCCGAGCCGGGTGCAGCCCGGGACGTTCTATGCGCTGCCGCAGTCTCCGCAGATGTTCAAGCAGATCCTGATGATCTCGGGGTTCGACAGGTATTTCCAGATCGTGCGCTGCTTCCGCGACGAAGACTTGCGGGCGGACCGGCAGCCTGAGTTCACGCAAATCGATCTGGAGATGTCGTATCCGCAGGCGGAGCGCGTGTGGGACGTGGTGGAAGGATTTTTGAAAGCGGCTTTCCACGCTGCCGGAGTCGAGATTGAAACGTCATTTCCGCGCATGGATTACGACGAGGCGATCCGGCTGTATGGGATCGACAAGCCGGATTTGCGTCTCCCGGAGTTTACGGATGTGCGGGATTGTTTCGCCGCAGAAAATCTGCAGGAACTGGCGATAAACGCGAACTTGCCTGTCATTGCGATCCGCACGCCCAAGGTCGGCGAACGATCGCGCAAAGAGCGCGACGACATTAAGCCGATGTTCCACTCCAAGGGTGGGGCCCGGGTGTACGAGGACTTCAAGCGAATCGGCAACAAGTATCCAGATGCAGCGGCCGCCATCGTGAAGAAGGCGGGAACGGAAGAGGGCGACTTGGTCGTGCTAGTGGCGGGATCGGCGCAAGCCGGCCCGCAGACCGCCATGCCGGCGCATCGGAAGGTCACACCAGCGGAACTGGCGATTTATGCATCGGCGGGGCTGCTGCGGCTGGCGCTCGCGCAGAAGTATGCTGACCGTCATGGAATTTTCAAGAAGACGGGCGATCCGGCGAAGGATTTCCGATTCTTGTGGGTCACGAACTTCCCGATGTTCGAGTGGGACGAGGGTGAGAAGCAGTGGATGGCGGCGCACCATCCGTTTACGTCGCCCCATGAGCAGGACATGGGCCTGCTGGAGCAGGGAGTCGATTCGGTCAACGATCCGCAGTCGACGCTGAGTGCCGTCCGTGCGCTGGCTTACGACGTGGTGCTCAACGGCACTGAGTTGGGTTCAGGATCGATTCGTATTCACCGGCAGGATATTCAGGCCAAGATCTTCAAAGCGCTTGGCATGACCGATGAGGAAGCCAGGAAACGCTTCGGATTCTTTCTCGAGGCGCTGGAATACGGAACCCCTCCGCACGGTGGGATTGCGCTGGGACTGGATCGGATCGTGATGATTCTGACGGGGGCCGAGAGTCTGCGGGAAGTGATTCCGTTCCCGAAGACTGCGCGCGCGGTGGATTTGATGGTGGATGCGCCTACGCCGGTGGATGAGCGGCAGTTGCGGGATCTCGGGATTTCGATCCGGAAACCGAGCTAGCGTGGTCAAAAGCAATTAACCACGAAGGGCACGAAGTTACACGAAGGAAAGCGCAGTCCTTGGTGAACCTTCGTGCCCTTTGTGGTTATCGCCTTTGTAATCGTCGCCCACCAGCACTCCGTCGGTGACGCACTCAATGCTCGCAAGTGTCCAGCAGTTGGGTTCGTGCCGTCCGCGCAGACGCAATTTAAGGTAGTTGTCGGTGAGAGCTTCGGTGAACTCGCCAGCATCGTCGTACCCGACTACATTGAGCGTGATTGCTTCAAGCGATCTGCCGACGAAACTGCGCATGAACGCTAGCTTTTTTACCCACACCAATTCCCGGAGAATGCGATTGCGCTCTCGCGCCAAGTGCACCGGGACTTGGTTCAGCAATTCGGCCGCGGGCGTGCCTGGACGGGGCGAGTAGGTGAACACGTGCAGGTAGGTGAAGGGCAGGTCGTCGATCATCTGCCGCGTGGCTTCGAACTCCGAGTCCGTCTCACCGGGGAAGCCGACCATCACGTCCGCTCCGATCGCAGCCGTTGGCATGGCGGCGTGGATCTTCTCGATCTTCTCGCGATAGTGCCAGGGCCGATACTTGCGGTGCATACGCCGCAACACGGCGTCGCTGCCGGACTGCATAGGCACGTGTGCGTGCTTGGCGATGCGTGGCGAGGTCGCGACCAACTCGATCAGCTCGTTGGACCAGTCCATCGGCTCGACTGAGGAAATGCGGAGCTTCTCGAGAGCGGTCTCCGAGAGGACGGCGCGAACGAGGTCGACTAACGAAGCAGGCGAGCTTTGCTCGCCCGGACAGCCGAGGGCGGCTGTCCCCACATGAGTTGTGGCGACTGCCATGAGATCGGCCGAGGCTCGCGCCAAGTCTCTCCCCCAGCGGCCTAGATTGATTCCGCTGATCACGACCTCACGATATCCCGCATTCACTAGCGTGTTGACTTCGCGAACGATGCGGTCCATGGAGAGCGAGCGGCTCTGGCCACGGACGTAGGGAATTACGCAGAAAGAGCAGCGGTTATCGCATCCGTCCTGCACTTTGAGGTTGGGGCGGGTGCGTTCGTTGGCGGCATCGAAGACCGGTGCGGCAAGGAGTTCAGTGTGGGCGAATATGTCGGAGACGAAAATCGAGTTGTCAGTTCTCAGTTCTCGGTTCTCAGTCAACCCTGCGAGCGGCACGAAAGCCGGTCGCGTGTTCTCGACGCTCGCCGGCCCACAGAGGGCGATTTCCGCCAGTTGGTGCTTGTGGGAGTTGCCGACAACCAGGTCCACTCCCGGCAGGGCCGCGAGTTCCTCGGGGGCCCGTTGCGCGTAGCAGCCGGTGACAACGATTCGAGCTTCAGGATTCTGGCGGCGGACTCGGCGAATTGCGGCGCGGGCGTCCTGATCGGCGCCCGCAGTTACGGTGCATGTGTTGAGGATTACGACTGAAGCTTTGGTCGGACTGGAGGCGCGCACAAGTCCGCGTTCTTCGAACTGCCGTTCGAGGGCGGCGCCATCGGCCTGAGTGGCGCGGCAGCCGAAATTTTCTACAAAGAATCCGGGCACACCCTATGGTACCGTACTCCCGAATTCTTACATGGAGAGCCGGAGAATCAGGCGGAAGCCTGGGTTCTCCGCGATTGGAAGCATTCCCGGCAAAACACCGGGCGTCCCTGCGTCGGACGGAAGGGGACGGTGGTCTGCTTGCCGCACCCCGAGCAGGTGGCCTGGGTCTCAACCTTCGTGTAGCGATAGTTCTGTCCCTGGGGAGGAGGCGCACCCACCACGGCCAGTCGCTTGCCTTTGCATGCCTTGCAGCGTTTAGGTTCGTTCTTGAACTGCTTGTCGTGAAAGAAAAGCTGCTCCCCGGCCGTGAAGATGAAATCGGTCCCACAGTCGATACACTTCAGCACCTTGTCCTGAAATTCCATTGAGGATGGCTCCTTCAGCCCGTTTCCGTCGCGCCCACTCGCGGGGAATGAACTGCGGTGGTGACACCCGAAAGACAGGTCGTCTACTACTCCCCCCTCTTGTACTGCCCCTTGGACTCGGCCCGCCACGCAGTCGGAAGACTGCGTGGGTTACTGAATATCGTTTATGCCGGGAAGAAGATTGATATGTAATCCCTGATGCAGCTCAACATGGTGGGGGCCAGATCGAGCAGAGCCGCTCCGGGACGGAGCGGCCCTTCATTGCATTAATCCTGTTCTTTGCGTGTCTTTTTTCTGGCGCGCTTGCGAGCAAGCGCAGCTTTTACACGCTTTTTTTCGCCGGGCTTCAGGTAGAAGGAGTGGCGCTTGACCTCCTTGATGATATCTTCCTGCTGCACCTTGCGCTTGAAGCGGCGTAGAGCATTCTCGAGGGATTCGCCCTCTTGAAGCCTAACTTCTGCCAAATCTACACACCCCCAAACTCGTCCGGATGGACCCGAATAGTTATGCCAAGGATTTGACTGCAAGTCAAGTGGGAGTGACGAAATTCTTGACAGCTTTTCACGTGTTTGCGCGGGGATTTGACTCACTTTGAGACCCGGAGGAAGTTTGACGGCTCAGAGATAAGAAGAACAAGAAGATGACAGTCGGCCAAAGCTGCAGAAATAAACGGTTTAGGGAGAATCGCAGGTGCCAGGACAGCTCGTTGGGGGTGATCACGTAAACAGCGAAATATCCGCAAAGCGTCAACGCCAGCGTTAGGACCGAAGATCGAGATGCGGGGTTCGGACGACGGATTCCGGATGAAGGGCCCAAGAACCTGAGCAATACGAACAAGACGGTGGTAGGAACGACCCAACCGCCGAATCGGAAGAACTCTTTTGCATACCACTGCAGAATGGCCCAGTAACGCCCGGGCGTAAGGATCTTGTGAATCATGGTCCCGCCACTGGAGAACAAATCGCCGGCGGGAGCAATGAAATGCTTGAACCAGGCGATTAGGAGCAGGAAAGGAGCTATCGCCAGCAGAAGCACGACTAACTCGCGCACAGAGTTGAGGCGTAATTCAGTCGACGGTGGTCGCCTCCGCCATGCAAAGAAGGCAACCTGAGAGACCACAAACGCGAAAAGAAAAAGCAGGCCTTCGTTCTTCGTCCAGGCTGCGAATCCCGCCGCCGCTCCTGCCAGCACGAACAGCCCTGTCGGCAGCCCAGCGGGGATTTGTGCAGAACGCTGCTGGTACAAGTGCAGAAGTGCAATGGCGGCCAGGAAGAAAAAAGACAGAGGAATGTCAGCGTACTGGGCAGATCCTTGTTCGATGAAGAAGGGGGTTGATGCCAGAGCGATACCCGCCAGCGCGGCGGAGATGATACCCCGGAGAGTCGCCAAAGACGAAACCAACAGGCCGAGCGTGGCGAAAGTGAAAACGAGGCTGAGGATCGCGGGGACGATCGGATCATCCTGGCCGATGTAGTGCCACACGTGAGCAATCGCCGCAGGGAGAAGAGGCGGGTAATCAGGATGCGACCAGGGGATCAAGGCGCTGAAGCTATCGCGCCAGTGGCTGCTTCCCAGGTACCAAAAACGGGCGTGCAGATTCCAGATCGCGAAGGCGTCCCAACCGTCGCCGTGAGGATGGGCGAGCGCGCGAAGCACGGTAGCGTAGAGCGCGGCCAGAATGGAGATTGCGAGTGAAGCCATCAAAGGACGATGAAGCCAGTTTGGGAGTTTGAAGTCCGCGAACTTGGGCGCTGGCAGGTTCTCAGATTTGTGACGAGCGCGAGTGACGAGATACGTAGCGAGCAGCAAGGTTATCAGGCATAAATCAGTAGCAAGTATGTGAACGATGCCAAGCCATCGCTCGACGAAAAAGACAATCGAGAAGATCCCAATTCCAAATCCAGCCGATATGAAAAGCTTCATCCACCATTCTGACTCGTTGGCCTTCTCGCGCGGCCATGACGCGGAGACGATCAGGTATCCCGACCCGAAGCTGAGTCCCAGCGCCAGGACAATATTCATCTATTTCGCGTCCTCGCCGGCGAGGAGCAGGACTCCGCCGCCGAAGTCTTCAACCAGCCGAAGGTTCGGAGGGAGGTCAGAGGGCTGCGAAAGAGGGAAGTTGCCGATCACGATCGCGTGATGGGTTGAACGATCTACAACTAGCGGCACAAGGGCATATTGAGCCAGGTAATAGTCCGGAATTGAGGAATTGCCGCTCTCCCCAATATACCCGATGACTCCGGTTGCCGGGAGACGCGTTTTCACAGCGGCGAAACGCTGATCTGATCGCTTCGAAATGTCATCTGGTGTTTCGTGGGCCGGGTTCGGCTTCTCGCGAAGAATGCGAATCGTAGACAGCAGACAACAGACTGTGAAGAGAAGAATGGCGCATTTCATTCCCGGCGAAGCAAAGATGGTGCGTTGGGGCAGGTGCATATAAAGGAACTCGCAGCATTATATGTCTGCGAATTGAGTGCGAGATATGCTCGGAGGGATGGTCCAGCAGCTCGTTAACCGGACGCGCGCCAGACAGTCAGCGGAGGAGAACCGGAGGGCGCCTCTCGCGACGCGCGGGGAAGCTCCTCCGCCAAAATTGAGAAACCCAGTCCTCTATAGCATCGGCGAGAGAGTTGTTCTGTGATCCTGGGGATTTTTTTGGGGATGATTCCCGGAGTGGGAAATCGGAGTTCTGTGCCCGCCTGACTGGAAAGAGAAAGTGGCCGGGATACACATTGTGCATCCCGGCCGTCGTACGTTAACGAACGGTGACCGAAACCGGAACTGAATGGCTCAAGCCACCTGACGTACCCGTAATAGTGAGAGACGCCTGGTTGTTGGTTGGCGGGTGGTTGTTGTAGTTTCCGCAGGCGACGCTGAACGTCATGCCCGTGGCAAGCAGAGCCAGAAGGGCGATCAACATCAGCTTTTTCCCTGCTGTCGATGTAACTTTGCTGCGACGCACGCTGAAGAGCGTTCCAAAGAGGCCCAGGCTCGAAAGCAGCAGCATTCCTGGATGTCCGTAGCCTCCGCCCGGAGCTGTCGCTGCCGCGGTAACGGTCAGCGTGGAACTCGAGGCGTTTGATCCGGGCGAAATCGTATTGGGAACGAAGCTGCAGGTGAGTCCCGCGGCCGGTGTGCAGGAAAGAGCGATCTGGCCATTGAAGCCGCCTACGGCCGCGGATCCAATTGTGAGAGTGGTCGAGGCTCCTGCGGTGACTGTCACGGTTTGCGCCGAAAGATTCAGCGAAAAATCCGGCCCGTTCACAGCAGTTGCGGGAACCAGGGTTGCGAATAAACCGCTGGTCTGATTGGCACCTCCGGCGGTGAAGTAAAGCGTGCTCGGATCGCCGGTGCCGCCTGCTCCGAAGACCATATCCCACAGGCCCGGGTTCACGATCGCGTGACCAGCGGAGTCGGTGACCTGTCCAACGAAGTGGCCCTGCGTATCGTAAGCGTTCATGGTTCCATCACCGAAATTGCCGATCAGCACATCACTGGAGAAAGTGCCAAAAGTCGCTGGGGCCATCACCATACCCCAGGGAGCATTCAGCATCCCTCCCATAGCAAAGGTGTGTGTGAAGTTACCTTCTGTGTCGAATGCGTCCACGATTCCCAGCCCTGCCCCGATCACTGGATCGTGCTTGGCGGCATCCTGCATGGCGTAGGCGACCAGAATGACATTGGCGATGACCCTGACTCCGTGAGGCGCATACCCCGCTGGAAGATGGGGATCTGTGAAATTGCCGGCAAGATGTGTGGGGTTGAAGTTGTGGTCGAACACATCGATTTTGCCGTTGTTAAAGTTAGCGGCAAGAAGGAACGCACCCTCATTGTTGTTCAGGAGAGCGAGGCCCTTGTAGACCGCGCCGGCCACAGAGTTGTCGACTACGGTGACGGCGTTGCCCTGCCCTGTCCAGTTGGCGATGATGCCATCCTCGGTATCAAAGAGAAACGCTCCGTTACCGAAAACTCCGGCCTGAGAGTTGGCAACCGTCCCTGTAGGGCAGCCTTGCGGGCAAGGATTGTGCGCGGCCACGGGAATGCTCACCACCAGTGCGTCTTTGTTCCCTTGCGCGTCGTAGAGAGTGGAGGTACCGCCGTTGTTGTTTGCGATCCAGAAGGGCTGTCCCGGAATGAAGGAAATTCCCCACGGGTTCGAGAGTTGTGCGTCAGTGTGGTTGGCCACACCTGCGGTGTTAGCGACCAGATTGGTTTGCGAGTAGCCCGCCTGCTGAGCGAAGACCGAAGAAGCGCTCGCGATCGTGAGCAACCCGAGTATCACTGCCCGAAATGTCAGTGTTTTGATTTGCATTGTTTTTCCTCCTTTCGCGAATTACCCGGATCGGCTCCAGAACTGGTGGTTCGTGGTGCTGCTTTCAATGTTTCCGTCAGCTTGCGTCCGTTCTGCAATCCGCTTACAGGATCGAGAGTACGGACCACACGAAAGCCGGGTGTCACCTCTGAGTCTTGACCTCGTAAAAAGCACGTGGGAATGTCCGCGGACGGTCTCGTGTTTGTAAACAGCTATGCAAGAGCCGCAGTATCAGCGTTTCTGCTCGTTCGTTGGCGCAGTCGTGGGCTCGGGATAAGCACGCCTACTTGGAAATCTGCTATGTTGATTGTCTTTATCTCTATGGAGAATTTTCAGGCGAAAACGTGATTCGGTCCTACAAGGGCGTGAAGCCGACGGTTCCGGCCAGTTGCTACGTCGATGAATCAGCGCAGATTATCGGCGACGTCGTGCTCGGCGAGCATGCATCGGTGTGGATGAATGCCGTCGTGCGGGGCGACGTGCATGAGATCAGGATCGGGGCGTATTCCAACGTGCAGGACAACAGCGTGCTGCACGGCATGAAGCAGCAATGGGGCGTCTATCTTGGCGAGTATGTGACGGTCGGGCACTCCGTGACGCTGCACGGGTGCGTCATTGAGGACCGGTGTTTGATCGGGATGGGGTCGATCATACTGAATGGGGCCCGGATCGGTGCGGGATCGATCATTGCGGCGGGAACACTGATTCCTGAGAAGACGATCGTGGAACCCGGATCGTTGTGGATGGGATCTCCGGGGAAGTTCCGGCGGAAACTCGGTCCGGAAGGCGAGGAGATGATTTTGCGGTATGCGAGGAATTATCTTGGGTATAAGGATGAGTATTTGAGGGAGAACTAAGTAGTACTGGGTGCCGAGTATCGAGTACCGAGAATTGTCATCCTGAGCGGAGTGCGCCGGTGAGCCTGGCGAACCGGCGTGCGGAGTCGAAGGATCCCTATAGCCTCACGATGCCTTGTGGTGATAGGGAATCCTTCGATTCTGCGAGCTCATGCGAGCTCGCTGCGCTCAGGATGACAGGCTATTGGTGACAGGCTGTAAGCGACCATCATGATTAAAGCTGTTCGAGGAACTCGGGACCTTCTGCCGCCGGATACGGCGCTCTGGAATTTCGTGGAAGCTACAGCGCGCGACGTTTTCCGCGCGTACAATTTCCAGGAAATTCGCACGCCGATTTTCGAGGCGACGGAATTGTTTGCGCGCGGTGTGGGAGAAGAGACGGACATCGTCGCAAAAGAAATGTATACCTGGGAGGATCGAGGGCGAGCGCAGAGCGATAAAGGACAATCACTGACACTTCGTCCCGAGGCCACTGCAGGCATCGTTCGAGCCTACATCGAGCACAAACTCGGCGACCGCGGACTAAATAAACTTTATTGCATCGGCCCGATGTTCCGGCGCGAGCGCCCGCAAAAGGGCCGCTATCGGCAGTTCTATCAGATCGATGCTGAGATCATCGGGCCGCCATCGGCCGGAAGCGAATCTCCTGCGCGGGATGCGGAAGTTTTGGAAATGCTCGCCACGCTGCTTGATCGCATCGGCATCACTGACTGGAATCTCGAACTGAACTCTGTGGGCACGCCCGCCGATCGCGTCCATTTCAACGAGGCGTTGCGCAAGGCGTTGCAACCGGTAGTCGGACAGATGTGCGAGGACTGTCAGCGGCGTGCGGTGACGAATCCCCTGCGGGTGTTCGATTGCAAAGTGCCACAGGATCAGCCGGTCATTGAAACTTTGCCGCGCATCACCCAGTTTCTCGGCGAAGACTCCTGCAAGCACTTTGGAGCGGTGCAGGCGATCCTGACCAAGGTTGGCGTTCCATTCTCGCTCAATGACAGACTGGTGCGCGGGCTGGACTACTACACGCGCACCGCGTTCGAATTTAGGCATGGGGCGTTGGGCGCGCAAAATGCGATTCTCGGCGGCGGGCGCTACGACGGGTTGTCGGAAGCCCTGGGAGGTCCTGCCGCTCCGGGCATTGGATTCGCGATTGGCGAGGATCGCCTTGTCATCTCACTTCAAGAAAGAGCCCCGGTCGAGAGCGTGCTGCGCAAGCCCGTTGTTTATATTGCTCCCATGGCCGGGCTGAACGGCGATGCGGCACGGCTGGCGCGCGAGCTGCGACGCCACGATTTGATCGTTGAATTGGGAGACGACGCTTTCCGGTTGAAGAAATCTTTCGAGGCCACGACGAAGGTCGGCGCGAAGTACATCCTCATCGTCGGCGAGAACGAAGTGAAAGCGGATGCTTTCACTATAAAAAATCTCGCCACGGGCGAGCAGGTTACGGTCGCACGCGCTGACTTAGCGGCGTGGTTCAGGAGCAATCTTGGGTAAACTCCATAGCGAAATCAATGACAATCTGGCGAAAATCATTCAGACGCAGCGCGTTTTCTTCGTCGCGACCGCGCCGCTGGCTTCCGATGGCAATCTCAATCTCTCGCCAAAGGGATTTGATTCATTCCGCATCCTCGGACCACGGACCGTCGCCTATCTGGACGTGACCGGCAGCGGAGTGGAGACGATTGCTCACCTGAAGGAGAACGGCCGGATTGTGCTGATGTTCTGCGCCTTTGACGGGCCGCCGAACATCGTCAGGTTTCATGGACACGGCCGGGTGGTGGAACCACACTCGGCGGAGTTTCCCGAGCTGGCGGCGCAATTCCCGAAGTATGAGAGCGCGCGGTCCATCATCGTTGTGGACGTGACGCGGATTTCCGATTCGTGCGGGTTCGGAGTCCCACTCATGAAATATGAGGGCGTACGCGATCAACATTTTTCCTGGGCGCAGAAGAAAGGGCCCGAAGGAATGAGAGAGTACAAGCAGCAGAAAAATCGGCGCAGCATCGACGGATTACCCGGGCTGGCAGAATAGGGATTCCAGTACGAAGGGGCGAATATGAAACGCGTATGTCGAGTAATGCTTTTGCTTCTGTGCAGTGCCAACGGTTTCTCGAAAGCGGGACAGGCCAAGCCCGATAAAGCACCCAGCGAATTCGAGCAGGCTCTGATGTCCGCCGAAAAGGGATTCATCGACGCTGCAAAAAAGGGTGATGCTGCCTTCTTCAAGCGCACCTTGACGGACGACTTTTCCTTCGTCGCCTTCGATGGCCAACTTTACGAGCGGCAGGACATGCTCGACCAGTTCGCCCAGGGTGGCACGGACCTGATGCCCTATGAAATGAGAGTGGTGTCTGCGGGAGAGGGTGTTGCCATCGTGACTTATAACGTGGTGTTGAGAGTGCCTCCGTCGGAGGATCAAGGGCCCCCGCCGCGCTATCAGCACTTCACCACGGTCTGGGTGAAGCAGGGCGACGTTTGGAAGATGAAGTTCCAGCAGATGACCGCGGCGCACTGGGGAGACTGGTAGGGATTGTTGAGGGATGATTTTTGATCGAAGAACGCGAAACCTTGCAGTTGACTTGCTTCCGCCATTCCATCTACTATCTCGCCGCGGTGCCCGGTGGCTTCAACAATCCAAAAAACATATGGGAGGCGTGCAAATGAAGGCTCGACAACTGTACTGTGTGGCCGCGCTGATGCTGACGGCTTCTGCTGTTGCCCAGATGCCAATGCCCAAACCTGGGCCTGAGCATAAGAAGCTCGACATCTTTGCAGGATCATGGACGCTGGACGGTGATTTGAAACCGGGTCCTATGGGACCGGGGGGTAAGGTCACCGAAAACGAGACCTGCGATTGGATGGAAGGCGGATTCTTTCTCGCCTGCCATGTGAAGTTCACCAGCGCGGTGATGGGGAACGGATCCGGCCAGTCGTTCTTGGGTTATTCAGAGAACGACAAAGCCTACAGCTACCGTGCGTTCAACAGCTGGGGTGAGTTTGAAGAGGCGAAAGGTTCTTGGGACAACGATACTCTGACCTGGTTGAGCGACGACACCACGCACGGCATGAAGATGAAGGGACGCTTCACGATGAAGGTCACTTCCGCCACGTCGTATCACTTCTCCTACGACGTCTCCCAGGACGGGACCAAGTGGACCACCGCGATGGATGGCAAGGCTACCAAGAACAAGTGAGAACTAGCTGACAAATGTCATAGGTCGGGGTTGACGAATCGCACTAGCGAGTGCATTTTTTGAACGCTAGGCTACTGGGGACGTCTTACATCCCCAGCCCGAAGGAGCAAACGTGAATCGAAGAATCGCCTTGATACCGTTTCTGATGGTAATTGCCGGATCCGCGTGGGCACAGATGGGCGGTCCCCCGGGGCCGGAGGTGAAGAAACTCGAGTACTTCGTGGGAACGTGGACGACCGAGGGCACGATCGCACAGGGTCCATGGGGCGCGGGAGGCAAGTTCACTGGAAGCGGCACCAGCGAGTGGATGCCCGGCAACTTCTTCGTACAGACGCACTCGGAGGCGAAAATGCCACCTGAGGTCGGCGGCGACTCCCAAGACCTCGCGGTCATGGGGTACGACACACAAGCCAATATCTATACCTATGATTCCTTTAACAGCCAGGGAAGACACGAGTCGTCCAAGGGAACGCTCAGCGGCGATACCTGGACTTGGACCAGTTCATCGAATTATGGAGGAATGGAAATCCAGGGGAAGATGACGATCAAGACTGTGTCGCCGACCAGTTACACGATGAAATATGAAGTCTCGATGGACGGCAAAAACTGGATGCCGTTCATGGACGTAAAGGCCACAAAGAAATGAAGGAGTGGGTGCGAATCATGGCCTCAGTCCGAGCGACTGAGGCTTTTGTTTCTCAGAAACTCAGAGCCCGCATCAGACGATCAGAGCACAACCGCCCTCGCTAGCCCAATTTGCCCCGCTAGAACTTGGTCGAGCGCTCCTCTGGGGAGTACGATGTGGGCGGGGCGGAATTCATTATGAAAACACTGCCATCCTTTCTGACGTGTGGGTTGATCGGGCTCGGAATGTGGTGCGCGTCCGCGGATCTCCGCGCACAAGATGCCCAGACCTCGCCCGAGAAACAGGCAGATAAGTCTCAGCCTTCCTCGGCCGGCGCGAAAGAAGGGCAATCATACTCAGGCATGTACAGCTTCCTCAAAGACGGCGAATTCGTGCAATTGACCGTGGAAGACGGTGGCAGTGTCACCGGGTTCGTCTCACGATTCGGCGACGGCGAGAGTGATAAAGGAGCCTTTCTCGATCAGTTCTTCAAGACCGGAAAACTTGACGGAAGCAAACTGAGCTTCACCACCGAAGTCGTACACGGTATCGCATTCGACTTTCAAGGTTCCGTGGAGCGCGGTGAAGGTAAGAACCCGGGCGACGAGGCGTACTTCGTCCTCAAGGGGACGCTGACCGAAAACATCAGTGATGCGAACAAGAAAGTTACCTCTCGCCCACGACCAGTGGTGTTAAAGATGTTCCCGCAAGAAGCCGCGCCGGCTCCAGTCGTCAGGAAGTGAGTCGCGAGTACCGAGACCTCACTAGCATTTTTTCAGGGAAATTCAGGCTGGGAGGGAGGAGACCGAATGTACTCGCAACTCGGTACTGAGTTACTGTCCCGCTCGGGCCGGTGACAGATTAAGACCGCCGCGGGACTTCTTGGTGGAGGGTTCGCCGCCATACACGAGATCGGCGTTGCCGTCTGAGTCAGATGAGGCTGCCGCGAGCGTCGCCGCCAGCGCACGGTAGGAGCGGCTGATCTCCGGTCCCTCCTGCAGCACGATCGGAGTTCCGTTATCGATGGACGGGGAGATCACCTGGTAGGCATTGGGAACCTTCCAAAGAACCTTGCAGTTCGTGACCTGCTGAACATCCTCATCGGTAAATCCGGGAATCTTCTTATACCGGTTCAGAACGATCCGCAGGCGGTCCCGCCCGGTTCCTTCCTCCAGGAATGTATGAATGCGCCCAGCACTCCAGAGGGAGACGACATCGGTTTGCGCGACGACCAGCACTGCGTTCGAGAGCTCGGAGAGCAGCCTTGTAGTGGGATCAAGGCGGCTGGAAGCATCGACCACCACAAAGCGGTAGTGGTTCACAACCAAATCAAAAAGCCGCGCCAGTTCCCCGGGTGTGGGCTCGGTCGGATAAGGCTGCTGCGGTCCGGCCAGAAGGTGTAGTCCTTCTTTCGTCGTGGTCATCAGACCGTCGAGCAGCGAAACATCCATGCGATGCAGGTTCTGCAGCGCGTCGAGCACGCCAAATTGCGGCTTGAGATTCAAGTGCAGGGCGGCATGTCCGATGGGAGCAAAATCGAGAAGTACAACGTCGCCGTGAGACTGCTGCAGGGCGAGCGCAGTGTTGACCGCGGCGGTCGTGCAGCCGGCGCCTCCCTTGGCGCTCAGGAACGTGAAAACCCGCGCCCTGCCTGCGGCACCGAAAGAATGTGAGCGCGAGGAACTGTAGCGCGTGAGGGCTTCCAGCAGAGCGTCCGATCCGGCAGACTGATCGACATATTCCCCGGCTCCGGCGCGCATGCTGGCAACAATGCTGGCCGGCTGCGTCATTTCGCCGTTAGCGAAGATCCCGATCTGAAGGGTGGTTGCCTTGATCAGTTCGATGGCGCGAATGGCGCGCTGAGCATCGCGCGGAGAAATGTCTACGATGACGACTTCGGCGCGTGAGTCCTGGAGTTCGCGGATGATCGAATCGGTGGGCCCAGTTGGAAATCCGACATGGGTGAACACCGCGCGTCCCAGCCGGGTCGCCTCCAAACGTGTCTGGAGTGCCGACAATTGCTCACGGTCCTCGGTCAGGAGGGCGACTGCGATGCCATGCATAGCGCGGTGCTCGCTTAATTCTCTCGGTGTCTGCATGTTAGAAAGAGAACCTTGCCTCCGCCAAGTGACCTAGGTAACCGAACCAGCGCGTGACTGTCCGCGATCTGCGCTGACACACCTCAGCCAAGAATGCTCGAAGTATGGCTGGGAGGACGAATACAACACGGGAAGCATTTAAGGTCTCTTTGATCGTTGGAAGGTATTGTAAGCCCGCGGCGACCGGTTGAAAAGAGCACTTCTGCACCATGGTCTTGAAACAATCGTGCCATCATTTCCATCGATCTGGTACGAAGGCCTCCCGGGAAGCCAAGAGACGGTTTGACCCCTTTTACGAGCGAGGATGGGACGGAAACTGCTCGTCCTCGTGATGGGAGTGCAGTGAGGCGACTCGCGCCAGATCCGCCGACGGATCTGGCAGGTACTCGTAACATTCCAGTCGAACGGCGACGCCGATCTTGGTTTCCGCACTGTCTGGGGCGAGATTGCAGGCAGGAGAGGATCGCACCACTCGCAGTATGCGCCCGCGGCAGCGCACCGGCATGCTCTCGCCCAGTGTGATCTCTGAGGGCATACGCAGCGTGAGTTCGATTTCGGCGCCCTCAACGATGGGCGCATCGGTAAAGAAGAAGGCTCCGCGGGAACTGAGATCCTGGGTAAATCCGACACCTTCCACAGACCCGGCCAGTTGACGCAGAGAAAGGGCCAGCAAATAGGGGAATCGCTGCCCGACGCGGCGTTCAACCCGGACTGGAGAAGTGGTCATCGCGTTCACTTCCTTTAGCGAAGCGCCGAAAAACGCAAGTGAGATACTGTAGCGCAGGTTGCCTGGCAAGAGAAGTTGAAAGTTTAGTCAGACATCCGGGCTGGCACAAATCGAGCATTTCCCGATACTTGGAGTCGAAGACGGAGATCGCGATCAGCTCTCGAGTAAGGCTGTCGCTGTGGAAAAGTCGATAACAGAACCGGTTTAGGTTGAGAATATTCGTGAAGTGCAAAGCCGAGAGGCGTCATCTAAGAAGCGACAGTGGCTGATTCAAGACCTTCCATTCAAGATTCGTCCTCGCCCAACACCAGGCAGACAGCCGAACGCAAGCTGAACTGGCAGGCTGCGGGCAGGGCGCTGCGGCACCGTAATTTTCAGCTGTTTTTCGGCGGACAACTCATTTCGCTGGTGGGCACGTGGATGCAGACGGTGGCCCAGTCGTGGCTCGTCTACAAACTTACGGGATCGGGCCTGCTGCTGGGTGCTGTCGGGTTCGCCAGCCAGATCCCGGTGTTTCTCTTCGCGCCACTGGGAGGAATCACTGCCGATCGCTCCAATCGGCAGCGCGTGGTGATCGCTACGCAGGTGGTCTCCATGATCCTCGCCTTGGTGCTGGCCGCCTTGACGCTAACACACAGGGTGACCGTAAAGGAGATTTTCGTTCTGGCTGCGTTGCTTGGCGTCGTGAACGCATTCGATATCCCTGGCCGGCAGGCGTTTCTCGTCGATATGGTGGGCAAGGAAGACTTGATGAACGCGATCGCGTTGAATTCGTCGATGTTCAACGGCGCGCGTGTGGTGGGACCGGCAGTCGCCGGCGTTCTGGTGGCGAGACTGGGTGAGGGTTGGTGCTTTTTTGCGAATGGCGTGAGTTATATCGCCGTGATTGTGGGTTTACTGATGATGAATGTGCATGCACCCGCCCGGGCGTCGGTGGACACATCGCCCTTCGAGCACATCATCGAAGGATTCCGGTTTGTCGGTAAGACCGCGCCGATTCGCGCTCTTCTAGTCCTACTTGGGGTGGTGAGCATGACGGGCATGCCCTATGTCGTGCTCATGCCGATTTTCGCAGACAGAATCCTGCACCGGGGCGGGCAGGAACTCGCGTCATTGATCGGGTCACACGACTTGGGAGCGGTGCGGCTGGGGATCCTGATGGGCGCCGCCGGCGTGGGAGCGCTTCTTGGGGCGCTGACTCTCGCCATGCGCTCTGGCGTGAAGGGGCTCGGGACCTGGGTTTCGGTGTGCTGCGCCGGCTTTGGCGTGAGTCTCATCCTGTTCGCGTTTTCCACATCGTTCTGGTTGTCGGTTTTGCTGTTGCTACCCGTGGGCTACTTCATCATGCTGCAGATGGCCTCATCGAACACACTGATTCAGGCCATGGTGCCGGATGCGCTGCGCGGCCGCACAATGGCGGTGTATTCCATGATGTTTATGGGACTCGCTCCGGTAGGAGCGCTGCTGGGCGGGGCTTTGTCTGATCGCTTGGGCGCACCATGGACAGTGGCCATCGGTGGCCTGGCTTCGGTCCTGGGCGCATGGTGGTTCAGCCAACAACTGCCGAAGGTCCGAGCGGAAGCTCGGCAATTGATCATGGCGCAAGCCATGGCCCCAGGCGAACCGGCGGAAGAGATGACTACCCCGGTGGTCGAGGTAAAGGAGGACTAACGGCGCGATGGGTTTAATTTACGCTGCGCGCTGCGCCCCAGCGCAATCAGAAAGATCGCGCTTTTCCCGCGCGCATGCGGCGAGAAGAAGCTGGCCACGTCGTCATCGTAGAAAGTGAGTCCGCTGCAGCCCAGCTTCTGGGCATAGGCGGCGAGATACAGTTTGCCTCCGATGATTCCTGCCTCCAGATGCGCGGCACGATAGCCGCGGTTCCCATAACGCTCCAGAATCTTTTTTAGATCTGCCAGGAAGAAAACATCGACGGCCGCATCCGCCGGAATTTGTTGTTCGAGCCCGAGATATCCCGCCTTGTCGCGGAACTCTCCGCGCTTCAGCGGTTCGAGGAATCTCTCTTCCCAGTGATACACGTAAGCCCCGGCGGGCAATCCGACCACATTGTTCACGATCAGGTAGAGATCATTGAGATGGCTTCCGGGCGGATCGATAAAGTCTGCCGGGATCCCGCGAGTGGCGCGGTCGAGCATGGTTGAGAGTTCCGCCATTGTGATGGGATCGCGCGAGAATTGCCGGGTCGATCCTCGGCGCGAGATCACCTGTTCGATGGTGTCGGGAGTACGGCGCGAATCGCTGAGAGACAGCAATGCCGAAGTCGTTTCCTTGGCCGGAGGCATTTCATTGCCCGGCGTTTTGCCCCGCCACGCGATCACCTCCGCCACCGAATCGAGAGAAGAAGCCTCGTGCATCTTGCGCATCGAGGCGTAGTCGACTTCCTTCGCAGAGTAGGGGACGACTGGCAAGGCCAGCGACTCGACGCCGGGCGGTGGAGGTGGCGTCGACTGGGTCCAGCCAACCGGAACCAGAGAGAATGCGACTTCGCGTTTGGTATCCACATCCAGCAGAGCATTCGCTTGCGAGTCGATAAATCCGGTGACAACACGCGCCGGCAGACCCATGGCCGCCGAGGTCGCGAGAGAATTGGCGAGAATCGTGCCATTGTCCCAACCGAAATGACGATAGGTGCGGGACCGATATTTCCACGCGTTACGCCAATATGTTCCTGTGCAGACGATGATGACAGGGGCGTGCGCTACGGCTGGATCGTCGCCTGTGGCAGCGATGAGAGTCTGTCTATAGTCTCCCGCTCGAAGCTGTCGCAGGCCAAACTCGGCGGCCCCGAAGTGATAAACCCCTGCGGGCAATGCGGGAGAACTCCCGGAAAGCTGAATTTTCGATCGGAGATCGGTGCAGACCACGTAAAGTTCGATTTCGTAGAGCGCCCCCGTGCAGGCTGCGGCACGAAAAAACGTTTCTCCCTCCGCATGTTTTCTGCTCCTTGTCACCCCGGCTGAAAAAAATAGCAACTGCGCAAGCGTTTCGAGGTCAGGGACGGCTTCGCCCTTTGGCTCAGCACCGGCTGCAATCGCTGATAGAGCCGGCTTGCCCGTATCCTGAAAGTCGCGCGGCAAACGCGTGACTTCGAGCGTCGGATAAATCTTGAACAGAAGAGGTTTGTTCTCCCAATCGAGAGCGTGCGGATGCAGGTGCACGCTGAGATACGAGTGCTTCGTCCCACTGTGATATTGGCGCGCGGCGTCGATCAGGTTGTTTTCACTCAACCGAAAGGCTCCTCGAGGAGGTCAGCGATAGGCTGCAGGGGGCAGACCTGTAATACGGATTCCGGCATATCCTTTGTGGCGGATGTTCAGACCGATCAGCAACGCCGTGATTTGTTCGACGATGCGCGCGTTTTCCAACTTGCCGCCATCCACGGCACGCACTCCCGGAATCTTCGCCGCCAGTTCGCGGGTGAGTTGTGCCGCGTCGGGATCGTCACTGCAGACGACGACATCACAATCGACAGGATCATCGCCGTTGAGCAGGTCCGCCGAGAGATTGTGAAAGGCGGCGACCACGCTGATTCCCTTGGGAACCAGCTCCGCGGCTTGCTGTGCGGCTGAGCCTTGCCAGACTCCCAGCGGGCGCGAGGCTCGACCTCCAACCGCAGATGCCAAGGGGACGGTGGCGTCGATCAGGATGCTTCCCTCCGTGATCGAGTTTTTGAGTTGCTTGAGCAGCGTCACTTGACCCTCGAAAGGAACCGTCAACATCAGGATGTCAGCCGCAGCGCAAGCTAAGCTGTTCTCCATGCCTGCGACGTTCGCCTGACTTCCTGCTTTGAGTTGAATGGCAGCGGCCGCCGCTTGAGCGCGCTGCTCGTCGCGTGAGCCGATGATGATGGTCTCTCCGGCGCGCGCCCAACGCAGCGCCAGACCCATTCCCGCCGGGCCAGTCCCGCCAATGATCGCAATGGGGCGAATGGAAGTTCGGGGCTCAGAGCTCATGCAAACTCAGCCTCGAGCGCTTGTTCTGCGGTGAACTCGTCGAGCGGCAGCTTGATGTTGATGCGCGAGTAAGTGGTGTTGCGTTCGGCCGGAATGCGTCCGATCTCAAGAATCAAGCTCTGGAAATCTTCCGGGCTGGTGTATTGACCGGCCGTGGCTCCCGCTTCGCGCGAAATGTTCTCTTCCATCAGGGTGCCGCCGTAGTCATTCGCGCCCGCATGCAGACAGAGTTGCGAAAGCCGGCGGTTCAGCTTTACCCAGGAAACCTGAAGATTATTGATCGATCCGGCAAGCAGCACACGTGCCAGGGCGTGAACCTTGAGATGCTCGGCCAGCGTGGGACCGGTGCGCGCCAGTCCCTGATGAAAGAGGATCGTGTTCTGATGGACGAAGCCAAGCGGGACGAATTCAGTGAAGCCTCCGGTTTCCGATTGAATGTCGCTCAGGAGGCGCATCTGGCGTACCCAGTGCGCGGGGGTTTCGGTGTGTCCGTACATCATCGTGGAAGTCGTGCGGATGCCGCAGCGGTGCGCCGTGCGGATGACCTCGATCCATTGCGCGGTCGAAAGCTTGTTTGCCGAGAGGATGTGGCGAATCTCGTCATCGAGTATCTCGGCTGCGGTGCCCGGCAGCGTGCCGAGACCGTTGTCGCGAAGCATGGACAGATAATCAGCCAACGGCATGCCGGTGAGTTCGACGCCGTAGACGATCTCCATGGGAGAGAAGGCATGAATGTGCATCTGCGGAACAGCATCCTTCACGGCGCGAAGAATGTCGCGGTAATAAAACTTGGGTAGATTGCGGGGAAGCCCACCCTGTATGCAGACCTCAGTGGCGCCGAGTTGCCACGCCTCGACTGCCTTCCGGGCCATGTCATCTAGACTGTGGAAGTAAGCATCGGCCTCGCGCGGGCCGCGGCTGAACGCGCAGAACTTGCACCCCACGAAACAGATGTTCGTGAAGTTCATGTTGCGGTTCACAACGTAGGTGACGATGTTTCCCGCGAGTTCTGCCCGGAGAATGTTCGCAGCGACCAACAAGCCCAGCAGATCGTCGCCTTCGGAGTTCGCCAAGGCGTACGACTCTTCCAGTGAGAGGTCGGCGCCGGTTTGCGTTTCGAGGACTCGCTCCAGAGAACAGCGCAGCGCTGGAGTCAGGCGAGGCGCGATATCGGACCAGTCGAGCGAAGCAAAGGATTCCAGTTCTGAGCCAGAAAGGTTGCGGTGCACGATGTTCTCCGTCGGTACAGTGTAGCTCTATCTGTTCGGAGCCACAAAAGCGACGTCATCCTGAAACGCAGCGCAGCTGGGTTGAGGGACCCTACGGCGGGTGAAATTCTGACGCCGCGATAGGAATGCCTGTGCCGCATGCGCCAAGCGCTTTCGCCGACAGCATAATCGTCCGCCGCGCATCGTAAGGTCCCTCGGAGAGCTATCGATCTCCTCAGGATGACATCCTTTGCGATAAGACTGTTGGGGATGGGTCAGCGGAATAGATCGGTGGCTGCAGGACGAAGCAGGTCGCGGACGGCGCCTGGGCCGGGGTCGTAGCTGAATCCGCGCACGATGCAGGCAGGCGCGCGGTTCAGCTTTCCGCACACCAGACCGGCAGCGCAAGCCAACTCATCCGCCACGGCCTCGACACTTGCCTTCAGTTCATATCCATGCGGATCGCGGCGACCACGATCATCGCGCAGAGGCTTCATGCCCGCGATCCCGATGGCGAATTCGGTCAATCCTTCGCGCCAGGGACGGCCGAAGCTGTCCGTGATGATGACCGCAACCGAGATGCCGGTCTTCTTCTTCAAGACGCGCCGGAGGTTTACGGCGGAACGGTCGGGATCCTCGGGCAGCAGCAGTGCCGTCTTCCCTCCGTCCACGTTCGAGACATCGATGCCGCTGTTGGCGCAAAGAAATCCGTGGTGCGTCTCGGTAATGAGTACGCCGTTCTTGCGTCTCAGGACAGAGCGGCTCTCCCGGAGAGCCAGCTCGATCACGCGCGCATCGAGTTTGTATTGCTCGGCCCAGGCCATCGACTCGGCTGAGGGTTTAATCGTCGTCAGGTCGACAAGTCGGCCCTCCGCTTTGGAAACGATCTTGTGTTTGACGACGAGAATATCGCCGGGCTGCAGCCGCTGGCGGCCTCGTCGCAGAGCTTCTGCTAGTTTGTCGGCGATCGACGCACCCGCGACGATTTCTTCAGCGAAAGTAATCGGTATCAGTCGGATTTCGCCAACTTCGCTTTTCTTTGGCATTGCGAAGGACTGCGGAGACTCTGGTTATACCGCATCCGCACCGTTTGCGAGTATGTCTGCGGGCAAGTTCCAACTCCGCGCCAGACGCTGCGCACGAGTTTCGCCGGGGAGAGATAGAAGCTGCCGCAGGTCTGGAGGGCTGTCCACGTCCACGGCGATCCCCGGCAGGTTCAACACGACGCACGGTTTGCCGGTCCCTTGCGCGGCGCCGTGATGCGGTTTGAAGCTGTCGTTCCCGAAGCGAAGGGGAAACAGATTCGCGGGACGGCGGAAAGCGGCATTGGTCCCGCGGCCGTCCCCTGCAGGCACGAGCACGCTTCCCTCGGCGGGCGCGTGCTTGTAAATCTCCTCAAGTTCCCAGAATTCAATCAGAGGAATGTCAGCCGGGATGACGAGCGTACTATCTTCTCCGCCCTCGACACATGCCCGGGTTGCCATTTCAATCGCACCGGTTTCCCCGGGGTTATCGGGATCGGGAATCACTTCAAACTGATACTCGGCTGCTAGCTTCATCGCATAAGGATCGCTGGTGACAATGCCGACCTTGGGACGATTCTTCCACTCACGGAGAGTCGTCAGCACGTCGCTCAGCATGGCTTGCGCCAGTTGTGTTCGTGCAGGCTGATCGAGCACGGGAGCCAATCGCTGCTTTGCCGAGGCGGTGTTCTTGATCGGAACCAGGATCACGGCTGGCGATCCAGCCGGCGAAACGAGGTATCCGACGCCGGTTCTTCCCGGACCAGACTCGCGGAAACATAAGCGAGGGTTTCCCGCGCGAGCGCGGCTTTATCTTCCGCGCTGCGCATGATCGTCTGCGTACACTGCACCCGCAATCCGGTTTGGCGAAGAACCTCAGCGGCACGGGAATCGCGCGTGTCGCAGATCAGGACGTCCAGAAAGTCCTCGTACGCGTGCGCCACACCGGCGATGGAGCACGGTAATCCGTGCGCCTCCATGAGAATGCCGGCCGGGCCCGCGACAGGGGCGTTCCCGACAATGGGGCTGACGGCAGCGACCTTCCCGCGGGTGTGCAACAAGGCATCATGAATTCCCGGCACAGCCAGGATGGGGCCGATGCTGGTGACGGGATTACTTGGCGCGATCAACACTGCGTCAGCGTTCGTGATCGCGTCGATTACTCCGGGAGCCGGCTCTGCATCGGAAGCCCCCGCGAAGCGCACCGACTTAACCGGATCCTGATACCAGCGCTGCACGAAATATTCCTCGAAGCTCAGCTCACCGATCGGAGTATCGACACGAGTTTCTACCCGAGAGTTGCTCATGGGCAAAACCCGCGCCTTCACGCCGAGTTTCTGCGAGATGACGGCTGTTGCTTCTAAAAGCGTCTTGCCTTCGGCGAGAAGCCGGGAACGCAGCAAATGCATGGCCAGGTCGCGGTCGCCGGTATGGAACCATGTGGGCTCGCCAAGTTGTCCCATGGCCTGCAGGCAGAGGAAGGTGTCGCCCTTCACGCCCCATCCGCGCTCGCGGCTCAGCATCCCGGAGAGGACGTAGGTGATCGAATCGATATCGGGGGAGACGTAGAGTCCCCACCAGAGCAAATCATCACCGGTGTTGACAACCAGCGTGATTTCTTCCGCGGGCATGACCTGGCGAAGCCCGTCAACGAATTTGGCGCCGCCGGTGCCGCCGCTGAGGACGCAGATCATGCCGCCCTCCGCGCGAGGCCATCGTCACCAGTCGCCGCCCGGAGTTTTTCCGAGAGCAGTCCGGGACGCGTAATCACGTCAGAAACGAATTCTGGATACACCGGAAGACGCTGGCGCAGAACGGACCCCTTGGCCTCAGTGCGCAGTCGCAACTGCTCAATATGCGGCCACGGCTTCTCCGGATTGATGAAGTCGGGGGTCAGCGGCGAAATTCCTCCCCAGTCATTGATGCCGGCGTCGATCAAGTCTTCATAGTACGGCGCGGAAAGATTCGGTGGCGCCTGAATATTGACCTCGGGCAGTAGCAAGCGAGCTACCGCTACCGTACGCAGCATCTCGCCCTGGCCCGGCTCGGGCCAGTTCGCCATGGGGATCGTCGGTTTAACGCGGAAGTTCTGGACGATGATCTCCTGGATGTGTCCGTAGCGCTCATGCAGATCGCGGATAGCCAGAAGCGTATCGACGCGGTCTTCCAGGGATTCTCCGATCCCAATCAGCAGGCCTGTGGTGAAGGGCACCTTTTGTTTGCCGGCTTCCTCAATGGTTCGCAGGCGTTTCGCGGGAATTTTGTCGGGAGCATTGTCATGAGCCCGTCCAGCAGCCAGAAGATCTGAATTTGTGGTCTCAAGCATCAGCCCCATGCTGGGGGAAACCGCAGCGAGGCGTGCGACCCACTCCGCACTCAGAAGCCCGGGATTCGGGTGCGGCAGCAGGCTCGTTTCCCGCAACACAAGCTCGCACATGGCTTCCAAATAGTGCAGCGTCGACTTGTAGCCGAGATGGCGAAGTGTTTCGCGCATCTCCGGAAAGAGGAGTTCGGGCTTATCGCCGAGGCTGAACAGGGCCTCCGTACAGCTAAGTTTCTGTCCGGCGCGAGCTACTTGCAGCACCTCATCGGGCGTCATGGTATGCGCCCCGGAATCGCCGGGATCACGACGGAAGGTGCAATACCCGCAGTAGTCGCGGCAGAGATTCGTCAGAGGGATGAATACCTTGCGCGAGTAGGTGACGACGCCGGGCTTGAAGCTCTCCTTTGCAGCACGGGCAGCCGCCAGCAGATTCCGAAGATCACTGTCCGCACAGCGGATCAGTTGCAGCGCACTCTCCCGAGAGACAGGCACGCCGGGGCGCAATTCGGCCGCGCAGTTCTCCAGTCGGGATAGCGTACTGGGCGATAGGGCCACGTTGCCTCGAATGATACAACGGCGAGCGTGGTAATGTATGCGGTTGCTGCCGTAGAGAGGTAGCTTGCTGCGTCTCTGCCAACGGTGCATCGAATGACCGTTGGTTAAGATGCCGCGAGCAGCGTTTCGATCAAGATGACCCTGAATCCGGCCGAATTTCGCAAGGCCATGGGAGCCTTCGCCACCGGGGTGACGATCATCACCGTGGACCTCGACGGCGAGGTTCACGGCATGACGGCCAATGCCTTTACCTCGGTTTCGCTCGATCCCATGCTGGTGCTGGTCTGCGTGGATCACAGTACCCGCACTCATGCCCATCTGCATTCCAAAAAGCGCTTTGGGATCAATGTGCTCGGCGAGGACCACAAAGCAATTTCAGAGTACTATGCGCGTCCGGAGCGCAGTCATGAGCACGCCGAGGTCGAAGCGGGTGCCCGATTTGACCGCACCAGTCATGGAACCCCGATGCTGCATGGCGCGCTCGCTTACCTGGAATGCCGCCTCCAATCTGCACAGGAAGCGGGGGACCATACAATTTTCATCGCAGAAGTCGAGGATGTCGTTTTGCGAGAAGGGGATCCGCTGTTGTTCTTTCGGGGGAAGTATCGGAAGGTGGGGGAAGAAGTCGGCAAGTAGACGATGCCACTTTTGGGGTGCCCGAACATCCAATTCAGTACACAGATAGATTTCTCAAACGGGGTTCATCTATGGAAAAGACTGAGGAAAAGGTAGTCAAGTCGGAAGCCGAGTGGCGTACGCAGCTTACCGATGAGCAGTACCACGTAACCCGCGAAGCGGGCACGGAATGCGCCTTCACCGGGGCTTACTGGGATAACAAGGAGCCAGGCGTGTATCACTGCGTCTGCTGCGGGGCTCCGCTATTTGATTCGCAGACGAAATTCAACTCAGGCACGGGTTGGCCGAGTTTCTATAAGCCTACAGAAGACGGCGGCGTGGTCGAGCACCGGGACACGAAATTCGGTATGGTGCGAACCGAAGTCAGGTGCGCCAAGTGCGACGCGCATCTGGGCCATGTCTTCGAGGACGGCCCAGCGCCCACGGGCCTGCGCTATTGCATGAATTCGGCGGCATTGGACTTCCGGCCGACCGAGAAGAAGTAGACGGAAAGCACCACTGGGGCTGAAGCCCAGCATCCCGAGTGGCTTTACGCGGCCCTTGAAGGGCCGCTCTTCCTCGTTCTTACAACGAAAAAGGGGCACGCCGAAGCGTGCCCCTAAACTCTGACCCGACAAATTCTGTTTACGCGCTGGCCGTCGCCGCCAGAGCCTTCGTTTCGGGCTTGGGCTGGTTCTGGGACTGGTTTACCTTGCCATCACTGCGGACCTGGATCCCACCCCTCAGGGCGGCGCCATCTTCCACACTGATGCGCACGGTCGAAATATCACCGCTGACGGAGCCTTCGGCGCGGATGTCCACACGGTCGCTGCACTCGATGTTGCCGGTCACCTTGCCCATGACCACGACTTCGCGGGCTTGGATGCTGGCGTCGACCTTGCCATTACGGCCAATGGTAACGCGGCTCTCGGGCATAATGATTTTGCCTTCGATGCGGCCATCGATGTAGAGCGCTTCGGAGCCACTGATTTCGCCCTTGATCACCAGGGTGCGGCCGATGGTCGCCTGATCCACGGGAGCGGTCACGGTCTTGATGGGGTTAAAGGTGTTGGGGTTGGAAGCCGGCGTTCCGGACTTCAGGAATGAGTTCTCCGACGACTGAAGCATTTGACCTTCCTTGGGTTCCCGCCTGGCGCCCTGCTCGCGCCTGATAATCATTCCAGCGGTTGGTCTTGAAATTTGTGGCCTGCGGCGGTGCGTGGCCACTTGGCCAATCTGACTATCGCACAGGGGTAAGAGCGCAGGAGAGATTACGGAAGGCGCTGTACGGGTGCGGATGGTTCTTACTGGCCTAAAATCAGGCCTCATCAAAGCCTTGTCATCCTGAGGCACGCGCCGTTTGCGGGCGAAGGATCTATGGCTTTCGCTCGGCGGAATCGCTACTCCGAGACTTCCAATTCCTGCGCCAGCGCCTCCCATTCTGCAACCAGCGCTGCATGAGAAGCTTTGCTCTGATCCAGTTCCAGCGATTGACGCTGCGTCTCTTCGGCACTGACAAAGCTCTGCAGCGCCGTTTCGAGGCGCTCGATCTCGTCCTCCGTGCGGCTGATCTCCGCTTCCAGCGTCTGGACGCGATCTTCCATCTGCTTGCGCTTGATGGGATTGAGGCGTTTCTTGGGCGTTGCGGATTGATCGTTGCCGTTTGCTGAGCCGGTGCCGTTGGCCGGCTGATGAACTACCCCACTTCTGCCAACATCGGGCAGAAATGGGGCACCCGCAGCCTTACTCGTTTTCGCCCCCGGTACATCATCTAGGGTCGGGGCAACCTGCTGCCCGCCTTGCTTGCGCCAGAGATAATCCTCATAGTTGCCGGGGAAGATCTCCACTTGTCCGCCGCCGACTTCGAAGACACGCGTGGCCAGCTTGTCGATGAAATACCGGTCGTGAGATACGAACACGACTGTGCCCGTGTACTCCACCAGGGCATTCAGGAGCACATCTTTAGCGCGCAGGTCGAGATGGTTCGTGGGTTCGTCGAGCAGCAGAAAGTTTGCGGGATGCAGCAGCAGGCGAAGCAAGGCATAGCGTCCGCGCTCACCGCCCGAGAGCACGCCGATCTTCTTAAAGACATCGTCTTCGGAGAAAAGAAAACAGCCAAGCAGGCCGCGCAACTCAGTCTCCGTCGAGCGCGGAGATAGCTCGCCCAGATCGTCGATCATGCGAGCGTCCGGATCGAGTTCCTTGTACTGGTCCTGCGCGAAATAGTCAGACTGCACGTTGTGGCCGAGACGAAACTCACCGTTGGACAGAGGTTCCGTGCCGGCAAGCAATTTGATCAATGTGGATTTGCCTGCGCCGTTTATGCCCACCAACGCGATCCGGTCGCCGCGCTCGATCATGAAACTGACGTCGCGGAAGACTTCCTTTTCTCCTGCCCCATTCCTGCCGAGATAGCGTTTCGCAACGCCATCGAACTCGGCCACGATCCGTCCGCTGGCCTTGGGCTGCGGGAAAGAAAAATGGATGGTCTTCTCTTCGGGCGGAATCTCGATCCGTTCGATCTTTTCGAGCTCCTTGATCCGGCTCTGCACCTGCTTCGCCTTGGTGGCCGTGTAGCGGAAGCGATTGATGAAGACTTCCAGTTGCTCAATACGGTCGCGCTGGTTCTTGTAGGCGGCCTGCAATTGCTCGTTGCGCTGGGTCTTCTGCGCCAGGAACTTGTCGTAGTTGCCCGTGTAAAACCAGAAGCGCTTGTTCCAGATCTCGGCGATCTTGTTGACCGTGACATCGAGGAAGTACCGGTCGTGCGAGATCAGCAGAAACGCGTGCGGATAGTTCTGCAAGTATTCCTCGAGCCAGTTACGCGCCTCCAAGTCAAGGTGGTTCGTTGGTTCGTCGAGCAGCAGCAGGTTAGGCTTCTGCAGAAGCAGCTTGGCAAGCGCCAGGCGCATTTGCCATCCGCCGGAAAACTCGTCGGTCATCCGCTGCCAGTCTTCTTTTCCGAAGCCCAGGCCCATGAGCACACGGCCCACCTCGGCCTCAATCGAGTACCCATCGCGGGCACGAAATTCGTGCTCGACCCGCTGGTAGCGGTCCGCCACCGCGGCATATTCCGGGCTCGTGTGATCGAGTTCCGCCATGCTGTGCGTCAGCGACTCGAGCTCCTGCTCCATGGCGCGCACATCGTCGAATACCGACATGCACTCGGCGAATACCGTTCGGCCTGAAAGCGTCAATCCGTCTTGCGGGAGGTATCCGGCGGAAGTCCCCTTGGCAATGATCAGTGAGCCGTAGTCGAACGTATCCATGCCCGCCAAAACTTTCATCAGTGTGGATTTGCCGGTGCCATTACCGCCGACCAGGCCGATGTGGTCGTGGTTGGTGATCAGCCAGTCGACGTTTTCGAATAGAAGTTTGTGGCCGAAGCGTTTTCCGGCACCGGAGAGCTGAATCATGGGACTGGAATTATCGTAGCAGGGGTCAGAGGTCAGTGAGTGGTTTCAGCGCAATAACGACCGATGACGCAACGGAACAATGGCTTCTGAGTAGGCGGCAATCCTCCACACGCGCAAGCGATCCTGGCCTTTGGCCAGAGGTTGCCACTCCTCAAGCCGCTGCTTGCGCTCCCGGGTTGATATTGTGATTTACCCGGAAGAAATTTGTAGGATCGTATTTCTTCTTGATGGTGGCCAGTCGGGCCAAGTTCGGGCCGAACGCTGTCTTGATGACGTCGTCGGCTTCAACGTCGAGCGCAGAGAGCAAGTGTGCGTTTTGCGAGAATGGCCGCAAGATTTCCTCCCCGGATCGAGCCCACTCGCGGTGTGTGTTCGTCTGCTCCGGATCCGTCCACTGAGCAATAAACAAGATGTCCCATGGCAGAGTGCGGTGCGGGAACGCGGTGGCTTCATTTGAAACTCGTCCTGCGGCTCCGCCATAACATTCGACAGCGACAAGGGAGAGCGGGGACTGCATCCGATTGGCATGCTCGACTATTGCAGCGATGGCATCGTCTGGCAATTCCCGCTGCAACGTAGACTTCCAATAATTGTGATTGCCATCGGGGAAAGATGGGCCAAGCAGAGACTGCATCGCGGGAAAGGGCATTGCCTGGATAGCATCGAGAGCCGGGCTCCCAAACTTGCGTAAGGGCTGGAGAACGCGTTCACCGTCGGCAATGTTGCCGCAGTAGCAGGGGATCACGCCGACCAGCGGCGAGCCGTCCGGACCGTGAAGGAGAGCGGCGTAGGCCGTAAGCTCGTCCGGAGCAGAAGCCATGTAGTCACGGAAGTGGCGGATGACGTCAACTGCCATTGCCCGTGGGTAGAGGAGCAGGCCACCCAAGATTGTCGTAACGGGGTGGGCCTGGAACTCGAAACTGGTCACAACGCCGAAATTTCCACCGCCGCCGCGGAGTGCCCAGAGCAGATCGTCGTTCTCGGTAGCGCCGGCTGTGAGTACTTTTCCGTCAGCCGTCACCACCTGCGCCGATAGCAGATTGTCGATGGTCATTCCGTATTTACGAATCAGCCAGCCAACCCCGCCTCCGAGGGTTAGGCCGCCAATGCCGGTCTTAGGCACGATGCCGCACGGGACGGCGAGCTCGAAGACGTGCGTTTCTCGATCGATATCGCCAAGAGTCGCGCCGCCTTGAACGCGAACCCGCCGGGTCGCCGCATCGACGAAAACGGAATTCATTCGTGAGAGATCGATCACCAACCCGTCGTCACAAAGCGCGCGGCCGCCCACGTTGTGTCCACCGCCGCGAATCGCGGTCAGCAGATTGTTCTCGCGCCCAAAATTGACGGCCGCAACCACGTCGGCGACGCCGGAGCATCGAACGATCACCTTTGGATGCTTGTTGATGCTTGCATTCCAGATCTGGCGAGCCTCGTTATAGCCAACATCCGTTGGCCCGAAAACCTGACCGTGAAACGCGGATCGGAAGCATTTGAGATCGATCCCAGACATAGTGGGACAGAATTGTACCCTACGTCAGGTAGCAACAGTGGATTCACCACAGATTACGGCCAGAGGGCGTTGGCAAGAGGGTCTTTCGCACTTAAGGGACGCACCGTGCGCGCTCCGGGATACGCTCCCCAGAGTTCGCTATGGAACTGGATACGTTCAAGCGCACGGTCGATCACGGCTTCGAGTTCGTGGAAGTACTTCACTTCGCGCCCCTTGGCGAGGCGGCGTTTCGCTTCTTCGGGGCTGAACCAGGTTGGGCGCCGGTTCGTTTCGTCGGGCTTGCGCATCTGGTGCACTTCCATCAGGAATGCTTTCACCACGAATTCCTGCACGCCGCCGGCCTGCCAGAAGACGCCCTTGGAGTGAATGTAGAGATGAAAGTGGCGAGGTTCGATGGTGCCGAGCGCGCCGGCTTCTTCGGCCGCTTCGCGTTCTGCAGCCTGGCTGTGAGAGAGTCGCGGGTCGGTTGATCCTTTGGGAAACGTCCACTTGTTGCCGCCATTGGTGTTGACCAGCAGGAACTCGATTGCTGTGCCTCGGCGTCGATAGCAGACGGCGGCTACCTGCAGCGGCAACGACTTCGCAATCCGGGCTGATCCCATGGCCCTCTCCTCAAGACAGGTTACATGCAAGATATTTCATGAATGTTAACGTGCAACAAAAATTGTGCACTTTGGAGGGTTACGAAAGAGTTACGTGGCTAGAGCCCTCTACCGTAGACAGGGATCGCCGCGCCGGTGACGTCTTTTCCCCCATCTCCGGCGAGCCAGACGATCAGGCTCGCGATCGATACCGGCTGCACCCATTGCGATGTGTCCGCGGCGGGCATGTCTTTACGATTGGCGGGAGTGTCGATCGTTCCGGGAAGGATCACGTTGGCAGTGATGCCGAGGTCTTTGCTCTCAATCGCGACGGTGCGGATCAGCGACACCAGAGCGGCTTTCGACGCGCTGTAAGCGCCGACCATCGCTCCTGGACTTTCCGCCGCACGGCTGCCGATCGCGATGATTCGCCCCGAGCGGGCCTGGCGCATCGGCGGCAGCACCGCCCGCAATATATGAAACGCGCTCATGAGATTCATGTCGAGCATGCGCTTGAACGCTGCGTCGTCGGTATCGGCGATCATTTGTCCCCCAGCGAACCCTCCAACCAGATGCGCCAACAGGTCGATTTTGCCGAAGTGCGCAAGGACCGTATCGACCGCCTGCTTGGCCGCGGTAAGACTGTCGAGAGTAGCCGGAAGCGCTGTGAAGTGGGGATGGTCGAAATCGTGAGGCTGAATCTTAGGCGCAAGGCCGACCACGGCGAAACCAGCCTCCAGCAAGGCTTGGGTGACCTGGGTTCCCAAACCGCCAGTAGCTCCGGTGACAAGTGCAGTTCTTGCAGTCATGGAGATGAGATTACGAAATTAATCGGCTGGGCGCAAAACCCTTTTAAGCCAGATTCCGCTGCAGTGTTTCCCGCCCCAGTTCATTTTCCCACCGCGCCACCACCAGCGTCGCCACACCGTTTCCGATCATGTTCACCAGCGCGCGGAACATGCTCATAAAACGGTCGATGCCGAGGATGAGTGCCATCCCGGCGACGGGAATCGCCGGAATTACGCTTAATGTTCCTACCAGCGCAACGAAAGAGGCTCCCTGCACGCCGCTCGCCCCCTTCGATGTGAGCACCGCGACGGAGAATATGCTTAACTGTTGCAGCCACGTCAGGTGAGTGTTCGTGGCCTGCGCTACGAACAATGCTGCGAGAGTCATGTACAGCGCGCTTCCATCAGTGTTGAACGTATAGCCTGTGGGCACGATCAGGCCCACCAGCGACCGCGAGCAGCCCAGGCCCTCGAGCTTCTCCATCAAGGTAGGAATGGCCGTCTCGGAAGAACTGGTTGCCAGCACCAGCAGGATTTCTTCTTTGATGTGCGTGAGAAAGCGAAACAGGCTGAATCCCGCCATCCAGGCCACCGTGCCGAAAACGACAACCACGAAGAGAATCGACGTGGTCCAGAACGATGCAATCAGCTTCAGCAGCGGTCCTAATGATGACAGGCCGTATTTTCCGATGGTGAACGCCATCGCCCCGAATGCGCCGATGGGAGCGAAACGCATCACGATATCCACCATGCGGAACACGACCCGGCTCAGAGATTCCAGCATTTCCACCAGAGGCTTGCCAAACGTTCCGGTCGCAGACAAAGCGAAGCCAAACAGGATGGACACGAGCACGACTTCCAGAATGTCGCCCTTCGCGAAAGCGTCCACGATCGTGGTCGGAATAATGTGCATCAGGAAATCGGTGACGGTTTGTGCCTTAGCCTGCCCCGCATAGTCCGCTACGGCTCGCGCGTCTAGAGTGGCCGCATTCACGTTAAAACCGCTGCCGGGGTGCACCACGTTGCCAACGATCAACCCAACCACCAGCGCAAGCGTCGAAACGACTTCGAAATAGAGGAGCGCTTTTCCTCCCACACGCCCGACCTTGCGCAGATCGCGCATGCCTGCGATTCCGGTTACCACGGTGCAGAAAATCATCACTGTGATGAGCATGGTGACCAGTCGAATGAAGGCGTCGCCGAGCGGCTTCATGGCGACAGCGCGGGCCGGACTGAGCGCTCCGAACAGGACGGCAAGAGCAATCCCTGCGGTGACCTGCACCCACAACGACGAATACCAGCGCCGGATGCGCGCGGGCGGCGGGGATACGGGGATGGTTGGAGTCGTCATGTTTAGTCTCTTTCTTATCCGTACGGTTCATGTGGGGACAGCCGCCGCGGCTGTCCCGCGAAGGCGAAGCCGAACGGTCCTCTACGGCGCTTGCAGCGTCTTCACTAGCCACGGGATGATCACTTCTTTGAATATCCTGGGGTCCGGCCACACGCCCACCTGCCGCCCGAGATGTCCGCCACGCGGGTTGATCCATGCGTCCTTCGGGATATCGCCTTTGCTCAGCAGCAGGTAATCGTCGGCAATCGGCACTTGCGTGTCGAGTACTCCTGCAATCACAAGCATCGGCGCCATGGGCTTCCCGAGCAGGTCCTGATGCACCAGTGACATCTTCGGCAGATACTCTCCCATCTCATCCAGCGTGTGCACGCCTTCGAGGATGTTCATCAGCGCCGGAACCTGATCGAAGAGGTACTCCCGATTTCCCAGCAGATGGTTCATGAGAAAATCTTTCTGAAAGAACTCATCGATCGGAGGGGATTGCGCGCTCGCTCCGCGCAAGCGCGCGCGTTCAACGATCGCCATCTTCGTAGCCCAATAAGCTCCCCAACTTACGCCGTGCAGCGCGATGCGGTTCTTGTCGATCTCCGGCCGCGACTGCGCGTAGTCGATCACCTTCGAAAGCATGCGCTCGGAAGTCTCGCTGACCTTGATCGGCGCCTGCCCGGTTCCGGGACCATCGACCGCCAGGAAGCCAATGCCAAAAGGAAGTATCGCGCCAAAACTCTCCGTCAAATCTTCCTTCCGGCTGTCCAGTCCATTCACCGCGATGACAAGCGGCACCGGCCCTTTCGCGCTCTTCGGCAGTCGCAGGTATCCGATGATTTCTTTCCCCTCAAACGGAATGCGCACCACTTCAAGCGGCGGGTCGAAAAACTTCGCATGAGCGAGGAACGACTCGATGGCCTTCTCGTACGAGCGCTGCTTCCCCGGAGACGCGGGAATCGGCCAGCGCCCGAAAGAGTAAAGCCGCCACGCCCGAATGTAGTCAGCGTTCGCCTTAGAGAGGTCTGATTTCTCGAGTGACTTGGCTTCATTGAAGTAACGATCAGCCACGTCCATAAACGCCGCCGCCCATTCGTCTTTGTCGGCCGTATGGACGCTTTGGAACGCCTCTTTGACGTCCGCAGGGTCGAGTCCGATCAGCGGATATTGCCCGACCTCGGCGCGATGTACTGCTTCGGTCTTGACCTCGTCGATGGTGCGTTCGCGGCGTTCCTGGGCGCGGCCGATGACTGGTGTCAAGGCCGCAAGAAGCGTAAGAAGAAAAACAAACCCCTTTTTGTTCGTCATAGCTTGATCTCGCAGCAGAACTTCGATAAGAAAGGCCGGACGGAAATTTCGTCCGGCCTGTCATGCCGTACTGCTGACTCAAATTAGAAAACGAACTTCGCGCCAATCTGAACCGAGCGTGGCCCGCCGGAACCGATAGCCGGATTTGCTGCAGCAATGTCAGGCGTTGCACATCCACAGCCGAAGCCCCCGGCGGATGGATCATTCAGGCCAAACCCGTTCTGACCGCCATACGGATTCGCGAAGTTCGGGTGGTTGAGGATGTTGAAGAACTCCACGCGGAACTGCAGCCGCATGGTTTCTCTGATGTGAAAATTCTTGGCGATCGAGAAATCAAAGTTCTTGAAGCCGGAATCCTGGAACATGTTCCGCCCCATGTTTCCGAACTGACCGAGCGGGGGCGCCATCATCACAGAGTTTCCTGCCGCGTAGCAGCCGAACAGGTTTAGAGCGGCTGTCTCGGCTCCCGGATTCCCACCATCGACCGCGAGCGCTGATGCCGCGCAGCCGGAAGGTATCGGAAGGCCGCTCGATCCGCCGTAGAGAGGAATGGGAACCCCCTTACCCGACTTAAAGTCCGGGGGGTTGCCGCGAGTGGCGCTCCCCGCGCGATAAAAGCTCCATCGTATAGGCGCCGTTGCCGGGGGACTTACAGGCAGCGCACCCGTGCCAGCGGCATCGGTTCCAAGGTCGATCGGTCCCCAATATTGCGGGGTCTGCAGCGTGGTGATCGAATTGATCTCCCATCCTTCCAGCACCTGACCATGGCCTGTGCGGCCAGGAATCGCGTAAGTGAGCGAGAGTGTCAGTCGGTGGCGAATGTCGAAATCGCTGTTGGCATACTCCGCGCCCGGATTATATGAGTTCTGCGGAAGGCCTGAGCCGTAACCGAAATCCCAGTTCGCACCTACGTTATCGGAGGCATGCGCGTACGTATAGCCCAAGACCATGTTCAGTCCGTGGTAGTTCCTCGCATTCAACGTGACTTGCAGGCCGTTGTAGTTGGACCGGTAGACGTTCGCCATGTTGAAGATGTTGGCGAGATAGGGGAACTTCGAGGCGAAGGGTTCGGCAGCTGCTTCCGCG
This sequence comes from uncultured Acidobacteriota bacterium, assembly GCA_963836945.1. GTDB lineage: Bacteria > Acidobacteriota > Terriglobia > Terriglobales > Acidobacteriaceae > Sulfotelmatobacter. The sequence continues at coordinate 101,586 of CAWILL010000002.1, read as the reverse complement.
TTATTATCGGCAGCGCAATTGTCGTACGCGGGTGCGCTCTGCAGACATAACGCCAAGGCGCCCGGATTGGCTTGAGTGCCGAGCGGCCATCCCGATCCCACCGGCGGTTGATTGATGTCGCGAATGCCCGTCAGTTTCGATCCGCGATTTCCCACGTACGCCATTTCCAAAGTCAAGTTCGGAGTAAGAGCCTGTTGCAAACTCAAATTCCAGTTCCACACATAGGGAACTGTGAGATTGCGGTCGACCGACATGATGGGGCAGGGAGCGTTGTCAGAACAATCTTGGTTGGGCGAGTAAACCGGACCTACATCCCAAGGGACCGGATTCAAGAAGTTTTTGGTCGTCAGGTTTCCGGTTGTGATCGTTCCGCCAGAAGGGTTAGGAGTCGTCACTCCATTGACGGTGACGGTCCAGCCTGTCGGCACGCTGCCGGGACCGAATGCGTTGTTGAAAGCGACGAAGGATTGCCAGTTCACGGTCTCGTACATCAACCCGCCGCCGCCGCGCAGAACGGTTCGGCCGTTGCCGGTAATATCCCAGGCGAAGCCTCCACGCGGGCCGAAGTTCTTGTGATCAGGATTGTAGAGATTGCCGATTCCATGGCCGACCTGCACCAGGCCAACATTCGGATCGAAATTGCCGAGCAGGTTGTGCGCTTCCTGCGGTACGGTGCTGTACTCGTAGCGCACGCCGAAGTTCAGCGTGAGGTTCTTCTTCACGCGCCAGTCATCCTGGAAGAATCCCGCATAAGCCCAGTTGTGCAGCTGCAGCGTCGGGTTTCCGACCTCGAGCGATGACTTGAATGGCAGCCCGGCGAAGAAATCCTCAAGTGAACTCGAACCGTTCGGAAGCGGGTTCGCACTGACCACGCCTCCAAGGAACGTAACACTGCCGCGCGCGTTGCCGTACGCGGCGTTCCTCACATTGTTGTAGTGAAGTTCGCCACCGAACCTCAGAGAGTGCTTACCCGCCGTGTAGGAAACGTGATCCACGAATTGCGTGATCGAGTCCGGGCCCTGGAATTTCGGCCACTTGAATCCGCCCAGACCGGGGAAGAAATACCCGCCAAAGCCAATGCGGGGAAGACCGCCCGTGAAGGGGCCGCTCGCCCCGGTGTTCAGACCGTAGGAGGAGGCTGGCGTGTTGAGATCGCCCGGCAAGGTGGGCTGATAGAGACGGTTGTAGCCCCCGCGGAGTTCGTTGACCAGATGGGCGTTCGGCGTGTAGACCCAATTTCCGCCGATTACCTGGGCGCGGGTGTGAATGTTCGAGAGCCATTTCTGCTGATACTCCGGAAAGTCCTCGACGGTTCCCGAGTTGTTGCCAAAGAAGTAGGTGCCGCTGATGCTGCTGCGGTCGTTGACTTTGAAATCTAACTTGCCGACGACATTGTCGACGTGAACCACGTTGTTGAAGCCGTTCGTGATGGCGATCCCCGGGGTGTTGTTCAGCGGGAATCCGGAGCCGTCGCACGTGCCAGAGGCATTGCAACCTGCGATTTTTAGGCTCGCGGCACTCACTCCGAATCCGCTGGTGTTGGCGGCCGATTCAAGATCAGCCAGCACATCGGGAATGCTGTTGGCGCAGTCGCCGGCGAAACCAAAGGAGCAGTTAGCCCCGCTCGATGGGATGTGCACCATCGACGGACTCGTAATTCCACCAAACGAATTTCCTACGTTGTAGCGCTGCCCTTCGTAAGCGGCGAAGAAAAACGCCTTGTCCTTGATGAGCGCGCCCCCCAGGCTGCCGCCAAACTGCTCCAGCGTTCGCTGCAGCTTCGGGCTCGGGGCTGCGTTGAAGAAGTTCCGCGCGTCGAGGTGGTCCCCGTCGCGCCCGAAGCCAAACGCTGTGCCATGGATATTGTTGGTGCCTGACTTCAAGCCGACGTTAACGACAGAACCCGGCTTCCATCCGTACTCGGCGGGAGGATTCTGCTGGAGATTGAACTCCTGAATCGCGTCGATCGGAAGGATGGTTGCGGAGTCTCCCGCAATGCCCGCGCCATTGACGATCGCCTGGCCCGAGTACGGTTCGCTGTTGAACAGGCCTTCGAGGAAGTAGGAATTGTCTTCCGCCCGCAGGCCGTTGGAACTTGTTGTCGAAAATCCTCCGCCGGGATACCGCATCACTCCCGGCCGCAGCTGCAGCAGGTTTTCGTAATTTCGCCCACTCAGCGGAAGGTCGTTAATCTCTTTGTTGCTGAGCGTTCCACCAAGCGTCGCCGAGGTCGTGTTGAGCAGAGGCACTTCCTCGGTGATCGTGAGTATCTCGGTAACGCTTCCAGCCTGCAGCGCGAAGTCGGCACGGACGTCGCTGGCCACTTCGATCTGCACGCTGGGCCGATCGATACCCTTGAAGCCCTTGGCCTGGACGTGAATCTTGTAGATGCCGGGAGCCAGACCCGGGACAGCATAGCTGCCCGATTCATCCGTCGTAACCGTGCGAGAGGCGCCACGCTCTGCGTCGGTGACCACTACTGTGGCCCCCGCGACCGCGGCTCCGCTCTGATCGGTCAAGGTGCCCAGGATTCTGCCCGCCGTGGACTGGGCCAGGGCAGAAACGGACAGAGCTAGCAAGGTGAAGACCGTAAGGAGAAGCCGGAGAGCTCTGGTGGCCCGCCCATCTTGGGACGTGACCGTACGCGATCGCATAGAACCCCTCACTTTCTGGTCCGACAGCCATACCACCATCAAGGAAACCCTGTCAAGCAAAATTAGGTTTTGCCGGATTCTGCGAGGCTACGCGAGCTACCTTGAGGGGACAAGTTCTTAATGCGGCAACTCCAAACCATCGCGTAAGAAGAGGGCTGGCATGGCCCAGTCGAAGTGTGATACTTTCAAGTGGTAATACCACCATACCTACATACCAATCCAATGTTCCGCCCGCAACTAACGCGTCAGCTCGGCTCGGTTCTGCGGTATAGTAGCCGGACCAGCGACGGCGGCTGTACGCCTTTCGCCGTCCCTCGTGCGGGGGAGAGGCTCGTGTACAAACTGGTTCGCACTTCGCGCCTTTACGAGCAAATTGTTCAGCAGATCGAAGAATCCATAGTCAAAGGCGATCTGAAACCCGGCGACCAGCTCCCCGCCGAGCGGGACCTTGCCCAACGCTTCGGTGTCAGTCGCACTGCTGTGCGCGAAGCGGTGAAAGCTCTTCGCGAGAAAGGGCTGGTCGAGGCGTACTCCGGACGGGGAACTTTCATTACCGACGGCACCACACAGGCCGTCCGGCAGTCTCTGGACCTGATGGTAAAGATCGGACAGCCAGAGGGCTCGAAGCACCTTGCCGAGGTGCGGGCGATCCTTGAGCCTGAAATCGCAGCACTCGCGGCGGTGCGGATCCAGGAACCAGAACTGGCGACGATGCGTGAGGCCGTCTCAGTCATGGATCGTGCGGGCCAGGACCCGGAAGCCTACATCGAAGCCGATCTCGATTTTCATCTCGCCCTTGCAGAAGGTGCGGCCAATCCGCTGATACTTTCGCTCCTCGATTCCATCGTCGGCCTATTGCGAGAGCAACGTCTGAGGATATTCCGCGTGCCCGGAGGTCCCGAGCGCGGCCAGGTTCATCATAAGCGAATTCTCGAAGCGGTGGAGCGTCACGATGCGGAGAAAGCGCGCGAAGCCATGCATGCGCATCTCTCGCAAGTTAGCCAAGACAGTCAGGCCCCGGCGGCCAAACGCGCCCCCGGGAAACGGAACGTTCACTAGAAAGGTTGGAGCAAGGAATGGCGAAAGTCGGGTTCATAGGGTTGGGGGTCATGGGCAGCCAGATGGTGAATCGGCTGTTGAGCAAGGGACATACCGTGACCGGCTACAACCGCACTCGCGGCAAGGCGCAGTGGCTCGTGGAGAAGGGAATGACTTGGGCCGACTCGCCTCGCGAAGTGGCGAGCGCTTCGGATTACACCTTTGCCATGGTCACGAATGCCGCCGCAATCCAGGCCGTCACAGAAGGCCCCGACGGACTGCTTGCCGGATTGAGTGCCGGCAAGACCTTCATCGACATGAGCACGGTGAGTCCGACCGTGAGCCGTGCTCTCGCCGCGAAAGTTCGTGCTATTGGCGCCGATATGGTCGACTCTCCCGTCTCCGGCAGCGTGATTACTCTGCAGGAAGGCAAGTTGTCGGTCATGGTCGGCGGACGGAAAGAGACGTTCGAGAAGATCAAGCCGCTCCTCCTCGACATCGGGCCGAAGGTCACGCACGTGGGCGACAACGGCCTCGCGCTCTCGATGAAGATCGCCGTGAATCTGAGCCTTGCCGTGCAGATGCTCGCTTTTTCCGAGGGCGTGCTGCTCGCCGAAAAGAGTGGCATCGCGCGCGATACCGCCGTGGATGTTCTCGTGAACAGCGCCGTCGCTTCCCCCATGATCAAATACCGCGGACCATTCGTCCTTCAGCAGCCGGAAGAGGCGTGGTTCGACGTGAACATGATGCAAAAAGACATGGTGCTGGCCATGGAGTTGGGCCGGCAACTCGACGTGCCTTTGCCGACGACCTCAGTGAGTAACGAGTTTCTCACCGCAGCCCGCGGCATGGGCTGGACGAAGTATGACTTCGCCTGCATGTTCGACGTCCTCGCTGCCATGTCGGGTGTATCGACTCCGGTCACAACTGGAGGGAAGAAGCAGTGACTACTGTGACTTCCAAGCCGGAAACGGGCCAGGGCGCCAGCATCAAAGAAAAATGGGTGCGAGCCTACCGGCAAATGGTACGCATCCGTTTGTTTGAAGAGCAGGTCAACGAACTTTACACCCGCGCTCTTATGCCGGGACTGGCCCATCTCTACAGCGGCGAAGAAGCGGTTGCAGTCGGCATTTGTGAAGCTTTGCGCATTGATGATTACATCACCAGCACGCACCGCGGTCATGGACACTGTCTGGCGAAAGGCGCTTCCCCCGATCGCATGTTCGCCGAGTTGCTGGGTAAGGAAGCCGGATACTGCCGGGGCAAGGGCGGATCGATGCATATCGCCGATCCCGCCACCGGAAATCTGGGCGCCAACGCGATTGTCGGCGGCAGCGTGGGAATCGCTACCGGCGCGGCCTTTGCTGCAAAGCGGCTGGGCAACGGGCGCGTTGCAGTTTGCTTCTTCGGGGAAGGCGCGCTCGGCCAAGGATCGCTCTATGAAGTCATGAACCTGGCGCAACTCTGGAAGCTGCCCGTCATCTACGTTTGCGAAAACAATCTCTATAACGAGTACACGCATTACTCTGAGACCACCGCTGGAACGATCCTTGGCCGCGCGGCTGCATTCGGTATTGAGGCTGCGTCAGTCGACGGTCAGGATGTGCGAGCCGTAAACGAGGTCGCTACCCGCCTCGTGAAGAGAGCGCGAGCCGGAGAAGGGCCTGCGTTTCTACAGGCCGATACATACCGCTACAGCGGGCACCACGTTGGCGACATCAATCGCGAATATTACCGCTCCAAAACCGAGGAGCAGCGCTGGAAAACGGATCGAGATCCGATCACGCTGCAGGGCAAGTGGCTGATCGAGCAAGGGTACGCCGATGCTGCCGCTCTCGAGCAGATCACGACACAAGCGCGCGCTGAGATGGAAGCCGCTGTCAAGTTCGCGGTTGCCGCGCCTTATCCCAGCTTCGATCAAGTGGACGAGGATGTTTATGCCTGAGCGCGAACTTACATTTGCGCAGGCCGTGAAGGAAGCCCTTGCCGAAGAGATGCGCCGCGACTCTAGCGTGTGTATCTTCGGAGAGGACGTCGCCGAAGCCGGAACCCCGTTCAAAGTTCTCTCCGGTCTTGTGGAAGAGTTCGGCGCTGAGCGCGTGCTCGACACACCAATCTCCGAAGCCGGTTTCACGGGTATTGGCGTAGGGGCAGCAATGACCGGTCTAAGGCCGGTGGTCGACATCATGTTCGGCGATTTCCTGACGCTGACCATGGATCAGATGGTCAACCAGGCCGCCAAAGCGCACTACATGTCGGGCGGGCACTGGAAGGTGCCGATGGTTCTGCGCACCACGCTGGGCGCGACTCGCCGCTCCGCAGCGCAGCATTCGCAGTCTCTGCATGCGTGGTTCAGCCACGTTCCGGGACTGAAGGTCGTGCTGCCGTCTACTCCCTACGACGCCAAGGGCCTGCTGAAAACGGCGATCCGCGACGAGAACCCGGTCGTCTTCTTCGAAGACAAAATGATGTACAAGCTGAAAGGCCCGGTCCCGGCGGAAGACTACACAATTTCCTTGGGAGTTGCCGACGTAAAGCGCCAAGGCGATGACATCACTCTAGTCGCCACCAGCAGCATGGTGCAGGTTGCACTCGGCGCAGCGATTCTGCTCGACAAAGAAGGCATCAGCGCCGAAGTAGTTGACCCGCGAACCACGTGGCCGCTCGATGAGAAGACGATCGTCGACTCAGTGAAGAAAACTTCGCGGGTGATCGTGATGGATGAAGGCTACGGTCGTTACGGAGTGGCAGCAGAACTGGCCGCGGTGATTGCAGAGGGCGCATTCTACGATCTCGATGCCCCGGTCAAGCGAATGGGCGCGATGCACGTCCCGATCCCGTTCTCCCCGCCGCTGGAAGATGTGACAGTACCAACGGAAGAGACGGTGTACAGAGCGGCAAAAGAAATGTGCGCCAAGTCGTAGAGATGTGCTACGTCTCTGCCGGCACCATCGGTAAAGGTTTAGTTTCGAGACGCCGCCGGCAAGACGTTGCTAGCAACGTCTCTACAGGCAGGAGGGTTTTATGGCACTCAAAACTCATGGCATCATGGCCGTCGATTGGGAAAATCGAATCGACTTCGACCGCCTCCGCCGCGAGCGTCTGCAGAAGGCGAAAGACCTGCTCGCCAAATCATCCATGGGATCGTTGCTCTGTTTCGACATGAACAACGTCCGTTACATCACGGCGACGCACATCGGCACCTGGGCGCAGGACAAAGCCAACCGCTTCACGCTGCTCCCACAAAATGACGAGCCAATCCTCTGGGATTTCGGCTCGGCCGCCAAACATCATCAGCTGAACTGCCCTTGGCTCGGAGAGCGCTCTCGTCCGGGAATCTCCATGCTCCGAGGTGCGATGACGCCCGAGATGGGCCGCGCCGAAGATGTCGCAAAAAAGATTCGCATTGAACTCGAGAAACGGGGCCTGCACAAAGAGCCTGTCGGAGTCGACATCATCGAACTCCCGGTCCTGTTCGCGCTGCAGCGCGAGGGCCTCGAAATCGTCGACGGCCAGCAGCTTATGTCCGAAGCCCGCGTCATCAAGACGCAGGACGAAATCTCTCTGCTGAATACTTCCGCGATGATGGTCGATGCCGCTTACGACGAACTCTATCGCGCCATGAAGCCCGGCCTGGCCGAGAATGAAGCGGTCGGCCTCGTCAGCAAGGTGCTCTACGATCTCGGCTCAGAGTACGTCGAGGCAGTGAATGCCATCTCCGGCGAGCGCTGCAACCCGCATCCGCACGTGTTCTCCGATCGCATCTTGCGCCCCGGTGACCCCGTTTACTACGACATCCTTCATTCCTACATGGGATACCGCACCTGCTACTACCGATGCTTCACCATAGGCTACGCGTCGCACGCCATGGTGGATGCCTACAAGCGTTGCCGCGAATATCTCGATGCAGCCATCGAGCTTGTCCGACCCGGACGCACCACCGCCGAGATTGCGGCGGTCTGGCCCAAAGCACAAGATTTCGGCTTCCCCAACGAGGAAGCCGCTTTTGCTCTGCAGTATGGCCACGGCATCGGCCTCGCGATCTGGGAAAAGCCCGTGATCAGCCGCCTGGTTTCCTTCGATCATCCGGTCGAAATCATGCCCGGCATGGTGTTCGCTCTTGAAACTTTCTGGCCCTCGACAGACGGCTGGAGCGCCGCTCGGATCGAAGAAGAAATCGTGGTGACCCCGACGGGTCACGAAGTCATCACGCGCTTCCCAGCCGAAGAACTGCTGGTTGCTGGTGCTCACTATTTCACGGTGAACGGCCCGCTGCCGACCACACGCGAAAGCGAAGCTCCGGCCAGCAAGCACGTTCTCGACATGATCGAAGCCAGCGCCAAGACGGAAAAGATCGGAGTTTAAGGGCTGAAGGCCATCGTCACGGCCCTCCCCACCAGAACGACTATGGCCTTCAGCGTAGTAATGCCCGCCCTCGAGATGGCGCAGGAAACCGGCAAGCTCATTGCCTGGCGCAAGAAGGAAGGCGACCGCGTCTCCAAGGGCGAACCGCTTCTGGAAATCGAAACTGACAAGGCGGTGGTGGAAGTCGAAGCACCTGCCGACGGGTTTCTGGCGGGAATCAAAGCTTCCGAAGGGGCGGACATCCCGGTAGGGCAAACGATTGCATGGATTGTCGCGCCGGGCGAAGAACCGCCTGCCGATACCGCGTCTGTCGCCCCTGCGGCTCGCGCAACCTCGCAGCCGAAGCCTGAGCCGTCTCATGTCGCTCCCGCCCAAGCTGTTTCGGCCGCCGGCTCTGCCAAGATTTCTCCAAAGGCCCGCCGCCTCGCCAAAGAGCTGGCTGTTGATATTGCCGTGATCCGCGGCTCCGGCCCCGGTGGAGAAATTCTTGCGTCTGACGTGCAGGCCGCTGCGGCTGCACCCTCTTCTGCGGCACCTCATTCGGTTCCAAAGGAATCCGGAACGGTCGAAGTTCCCACGTCGCTAGGCCGCATCATGGCTGAGCGCACGACCCAAAGTTGGACGACTGTCCCTCACTTTTTCGTGACTCGCCACGTCGACGCCAAGGCGCTGAATCACTATCGCGAGCAGATCGTCGATCAAATTGAGTCCACGAAAAAGATCCGTGTCACTCACACAGACCTGCTGGTCGCTGTGGTATCGCGCGTGCTCCTGAAGCATCCGCGCTTGAATGCCAGTTGGAGCGCAGAAGGCATTCGTCTTCACGATCATGTGAACATGGGTGTGGCCATCGCCGTAAATGACGGCGTAGTCGCCGCGGTCATTCACAATGCCCACACTGCGAGTCTGCCAGAGATCGCGATTCAGCGGCGGGACGTTGCCGAACGCGCCCGCGCCGGCAAGCTGCGTTCCGCCGATATCGCTGACGCTACATTCACCATCAGCAATCTAGGGATGTATGGGGTGGATCAGTTCAGCGCGATCATCACTCCGCCACAGGCCGCGATTCTGACGGTGGGAGGAATTGCCGAGAAAGTCGTTGCGATTGACGGAAAGCCCGCCGTGCGGCCGATGATGACGCTCACCATTTCTTGCGATCACCGTGTGGCCGATGGCGCTCGCGCCGCCCTGTTTATGAGCGACCTGGCTCAGGCGCTGAGTGACCTTGCAAAATTCCTGGAATAGAAATCCTACTGCTGCAAAATCTGTCCCGGCTGCGGATGAACTTGCTCGCCTTTGATCTGGGTCGAATCCCAGCCCCCACCGAGCGCCTTCACCAGGTATACGGTGCTCACCAGTTGCTGCCCGAGCAGCTGAGTCTCGAGGCGCTGATTGCTTAACAAGGTGGTCTGTGCCGTGATCACGTCGAGATAGTTTGTCACTCCGCCCACGTAACGGTTGTTCGCGATCTCCAAAGCCTTCCGAGCATCTTCAACGGCCGCGCCCTGCGTCGAAAGTGCCTGCGACAGCGTGCTCAGATTGCTGATGCCATCCTCCACCTGCTGAAAAGCGGTTAGCACGGTCTGGCGATAGTTCGCTACAGATTCGTCATATGCAGCTTGCGCCGCGGCCAGGTTTGCGCGATTGCGCCCACCCTGCAGCACCGGCTCCAGAGCATCGGCGCCCAATGACCAGAAGAGGCTCGGGGCATTGAATAACGAACTAATGGCCGTGCTCTGCACTCCTCCTGCGCCGCCGAGCGTGATATGTGGATAAAAAGCGGTGCGAGCCAGCCCAACCTTCGCGTTGGCAAACGCTATATCGCGCTCAAACGTGGCGATGTCGGGCCGCCGCTCCAGCGCGTCTGACGGAACTCCCAACGGCACGGCAGGCGGCGTGGTCTTCAGCGGCGCGACCGGCACACTAAAATTCGGGGCCGGCTGTCCCACCAGGACCGCAATCGCGTGCTCATACTGCGCGCGCGTCTGCAGCACCAAGGCAGCTTGCGAAATGGTGGAGTCCAGCAAAGTGGCCTGTTGCGCGACCTCCAGGCCGCTCGCGATCCCTCCCGTGTGACGCTGATTCAGCAGGTCCAGTGCCTTCCGCTGATATCCCACCGATTCCTCAACGACCTGGTATTCCGCGTCGAGTTCGCGCAAGGTGAAATAATCCGCCGCGAGTTCAGCAGTCAAAACCAGCTGTACATTCCCGAGATCCGCGGCTGTAGATTGCAGCGAAGCATTCGCTGCTTCCACGTTCTTGCGCACGCGGCCAAACAAATCGGCCTCATAGTTCACTGAAAACGGAATGGTATAGACATTCTGCGTGTAAGGCCGGGCGATCCCGCTCGCAACCACAGCTCCGTTCAACGGACGGTTACCCGATCCGCGCTCACGAATCGCAGACGGGTCTGCCGAAACCTGGGGGAAGTAATCCGCCGTAGCAATCCGCGCCAGCGAACGCGCTTGGCTTAATCGATCTCGGGCCGCGACCAGAGACTGATTCGCCTGCAAGAGTTGCTGCTCGTAACCGTCCAGCGCAGGATCCTGGAATATCTGCCACCAGGCTCCCTTTGGGATCGCGTCCTTAGGCGCAGCCTGTTGCCACGGCGGCTGCGTCTTCCAGGCATCGGGCGCGGGTGCTGGAGCACTTGGACGGGCGTAGCGCGGTCCCACCGTACAAGCGCTTGCCAATCCCAGCCACAACAGAAGCGCTGCGATAAATCCCCGTCTCACAGCTTGCTCCCTTTAGCCTTATTCGGTTTTCTTTGTTGTCCCGACTGATCTTGCGGAGTGCGCTGCTGCTCAGGAAGATTTTCCTCCTGGCGGCTACTCCGCGGAACTGCCGGCGTCTGAGCCGCCGACTGATCCTGGCCTTGCCCGGGTGATGGCGGGGCGAGGTTCACCCGTTGTCCCTCTTCCAGCGAGTCCGCTGGGTTGATTACGATCTGGTCTTGAGTAGAAACGCCGGCCACAACTTCGAGAGTGGTTCCGTAGTCCTTTCCAATGCTGATCGGGCGCAGTTGCACCTTATTGTCCGGTCCAACAACGGCAAGGCGAGGCCCCTCAGAGCGAAACAGCATCGCATTGACCGGAACCGTCACTTTGTTGACGTTGGACCCTACCGCAAAGTGCACTTCGCCGAACGATCCGGGCAACAGGCGGCCGTCTCGATTCGGCACGTCCACCTCCGTAAGGAGCGTCCGCGTATTGGGATCAATCGACTCCGCAGTTCGTGCCACCTTGGCCGAAAATCTCTGTCCAGGAAATTCCTGCAGAGTTACCGTCGTCGATGCGCCAACCCTGATAAAAGGCGCGTATGCCTGGGGAACGCTGGTATAGACGCGCAGCGGGTCCACACGCGCGATGTCGAACAGTTCACGTCCCGTCGCCCCGGCTCCGGCATTGATCAATGCTCCCGGGTCAACATTCCGCTTTGTAATGACGCCCGAGAAGGGCGCATACACCTTCTTGAATCCCTCCAATTGCTCAAGCCGGCGTACATTCGCATCTGCTGCGGCCAGATTTGCCTGCGCCTGTTTGTATCCGCTGGTCTGTTGGTCGGCCTCCTGCGCCGATACCGAATCACTCTTGCGCAGATTCTCCCAGCGGTCGGCGCTGATCTTGGCGAGTTCCAGTTGAGCAACAATCTGTTGCCGCGCAGCTCTAGTCTGGCTTAGCTCCTGATCGACTTCTGGCGTGTCGATCGTCGCCAGTAAGTCACCTTCCTTCACGCGGCTTCCGATGTCTTTGTACCAGCGCACCAGATACCCGTTCGTGCGAGCGTAGATCGGAGACTCTTCAAAGGCTTGCAGCGAACCCGGAAGCACGAGTTCCTCATCGGGCTTCTCCGCCAAGGGATGGACCACTGCGACCGTTGGAATCGTGTCCCGCTCGGTCTCCTTAGCTAGTGCGCGTTCGTGACTCGCGCGGCTGATCAATGTGACCGCACCGGCTGCGAGCAGAATCAGCATAGCGACTCCGACCACCATCAATGCGCGACGCGGCGGGGCAGGAGGAATCTCCGGTGGCGGCTCAATGGAGTGCGTTTGCCGACGTGACCGCTCCTTCATGGCGGCGATCTCTTCATCAATCTCGGCTTGCGTGGCGTGATGAGGCGTGTCCGCACTCTGTCGACCATCGGAATCGCTAGCCACGCGATGTTGCTGCCGCGTCTGTTCGTCATCTAACTTCATGCTTCGCTCCGAATCTATGAAACCGCTGTTTTTCATTATGCCTCTTGCTCGCGCGCGCGCTGTGCCTCTCGCCGGCTATGGAATATCGCGAAAACACTCGGTACGAAGAACAAAGTGGCCACCGTTGCGAACAGCAACCCACCGATCACCGCACGTCCCAAGGGGGCGTTTTGCTCGCCGCCTTCGCCGAAGCCCAGCGCCATCGGCACCATTCCGATAATCATAGCCAGTGCGGTCATCAGTACCGGCCGTATGCGCGTGTACCCGGCTGCCACGGCTGCCTGGACAGCAGGCACACCCTCATCCATCTGTTCGCGTGCGAAGCTGACCATCAGAATCGAGTTCGCCGTCGCCACTCCCATGCACATGACTGCCCCTGTAAGCGATGGCACATTCAATGTTGTGCGCGTCAGCAACAGAAACCAGCAGATTCCAGCCAGCGCGCCGGGCAGCGCCGTGATGATGATGAATGGATCCAGCCACGACTGGAAGTTGATCACGATCAGCAAATAGACCAGCACAATCGCTCCCACCAGTCCAACGCCCAGCCCGATAAACGAAGACCGCATGGTAGCGACCTGTCCGCGAACGACGATGTGTGTGCCGCGCGGAAGTTTATCCTCGAAGCTCTTGAGCACCTCTTGCGTATCCGCCGCGACCGCTCCTAAATCGCGGTCTTGCGTGCTGGCAAACACGTCGATGGTCGGCTGCACGTTGTAGTGATTCACTGTCGCCGCCCGCACTGTCGGGCTGATCTGCACCAGGTTACCCATCAACTGCGGACCTTGCTGCGAAACCACTGGGATGTTCATCAGGTCTTGCAGGTCTGTCATGCGGTACGGTGGCGCCTGCACCGCCATCTGATATGTGACTTCATTTTTCGGATTGAGCCAGAAGTTAGGCGACGTCTGGAAGCTGCCGCTCAGCGAAACCAGCGCGCTCTGCGCCACTTCGCGCGCGGTCAGCCCCACCTGAGCGACGCGCGTGCGCTCGATATCCATGTGCAGCGTGGGCAAGGAGAGCAACTGCTGTACATGCACATCGGCGGTCCCCGGAATGTGCCGCATCCGGCCCGCGATCTGCTGCGCGATCGCATAGTTGGTTTGCTGATCGGTCCCGACCACCTGGATGTCGATCGGCGCAGGAATGCCGAAATTCAAGATCTGCGTCACGATGTCAGCGGGCTGGAAGAAGAACTCCACTCCAGGGAATCGTCTCGGCAAAAACTCCCGCAGATGCCGTGTCAAGTCGGCCGTTGGCGGATGTTTCTCCGGATTCAGCGCGATCAGAATCTCGGCATCGCTCGTACCAATTGTCCCGCTCGAGCTATACGACTGGTTGATGCCGGAATTCGGCAGCCCAATGTTGTCCAGAATGGTTTGCAATTGTCCCTGCGGAATTTCTGCGCGCAGCGAGTTCTCGATTTGATCGCACAGACGAGCTGTCTCCTCAACCCGCAATCCGGGACGTCCGCGAACGTGCAGCCGCAACAACCCTGCATCCACCTGGGGAAAGAAGTCTTGTCCCAGGAATGAAAATAGTCCCAGTGAGAGCAAGCAGAACAGGAGAAAGCAAACTGCGAACAGCCCCCGATGCGTGATCGTCGTCTCCAGCAGTGATTCGTAGCTTCGTCGGAACTGTTCAAATCTCCGCTCAAAACCCCGCTGAAACCGTGCCAGAGCCGATGTCGGCGTCTCTGCGCGATGTTCATGCCCTCGCATGATGTACATCACCAGCGTCGGAATGAGCGTCCGCGACAGAAGATAGCTGGCCAGCATGGCGAAGCTCACCGCCTCCGCCAGCGGCACAAATAGAAACTTCGCCACGCCGCTCAGAAAGAACATAGGCACGAACACGATGCAGATACTGAGCGTCGATACGAATGCAGGCACTGCAATCTGTTGGGCTCCGTCCAGAATCGCCTGGCGCATCTCTTTGCCCATCGCCAGATTGCGCTCAATGTTCTCGATTTCCACGGTAGCATCGTCGACCAGGATCCCTACCGCCAGCGCCAATCCACCCAGGGTCATGATGTTGATGGTTTCGCCGATCGCACCGAGCAAAATGATCGACACAAAGATCGAGAGCGGAATCGAAATCGAGATGACGATCGTCGGGCGCCAATCCCCCAGGAAGAGCAGGATCATGCACGCGGTGAGCGCAGCGGCAATCAGGGCCTCGCGGACGACTCCGTTGATCGACGCCCGCACGAAAAGCGACTGATCGAACAAATGAGAAATCTTTAGTTCCGGTGGCAATGACTGCGCGGCCTGGTCAACGATTCCCTTGACCCCGGCGACAATCTGCAGCGTGGAGGCCGTGCCGTTCTTATAGATCGACATCAGCGCGCCGCGGTTCCCGTCTTGCCGAACAATATTGGTCTGCGGTGCAAATCCGTCGCGGATGTGGGCCACGTCGCGCATGTACAGCGTAGACCCATTTGTGGTTTTCACGGGAAGATCATTCAACTCCGCGATGGTTTCCGGAGTCCCGTTCATCTCGATGTTGTACTCGAGGGGGCCCATTTTCATCGTGCCCGACGGCAAAATGATGTTCTGGGCGTTCACGGCATTCACGATGTCGACAGGGGAAAGACCGTAAGCCTGCAGCTTCGGTAAATCGAGATCGACTTGAATCTGCCGCAATTTCCCCCCGTACGGGTACGGCGTAGCGGCGCCGGGAACAGTTGCCAAAAAGGTGCGCAGAAAATTCTGCCCAAGGTCGAATAGTTGCTGCTCCGGAAGCGTCTTGCTGCTGAGGCCGAGCTGAATAATCGGCGTCGTCGAAGCGCTGTATGAAATGATCAGTGGAGGAGTCGTGCCCGGCGGCAGTCCTCGCACGGTGGTCTGGCAGATCGCCGTGATCTGCGCAATGGCACCTTGAACGTTGGTGCCCGGGCGGAAGAAAACTTTGATAATTCCCAATCCGTAGACCGATTGGGACTCCATATGCTCGATGTCATTAACGGTGGTGGTGATCCCTCGCTCGGAGTTGGCGACGATGCGGTCGGCCATATCCTGCGGGGACATTCCCGTATAGAACCAAACGACGGAGACGACGGGTATGTTGATGTCGGGAAAAATGTCAGTAGGAGTGCGCAGGATGGTGATCGGCGTCAGAATCAGAATCACGATCGCCATCACGACAAATGTATAAGGCCGTCTTAGGGCTAGAGCAACAATCCACATGAGATCCCACCCACTCTAAAATCCAAAAAGACATTGAGACGTGCTGCCCCAAAAAGCACCCCACAATGCGAACTTAGATTCGATACTCGGCGTATCGGATTCGAATTAGCTTCGCTCGATTATATGGTAGCTTAGGACCATGCGCCAAAGGTTATTGGCCGCAGAACACCGCAAAAATGGTAAGCGCCCTCCGGGCCGCCCCCGCAGCGAGCAAGCCCGGCAGGCCATCCTTCGTACCACTCTAAAGATCCTTGGCAAGAATGGTTTTTCAGACTTCAAGATTGAAGAGGTCGCGGCCCGTGCCTCGGTCGGCAAGGCCACGGTTTACCGCTGGTGGCCGAACAAGGGCGCACTGATTGCGGACGCATTCGCCAGCAGCACCACGCGCAAGCTGCGCTTTCCAGATACCGGATCCGTCTACGCCGACATGAGCCAGCAGATGCGCCAATTGATAAAGGTATTTCGCAGCCGGCGTGGTCGCATCGTATCTGCCATCCTGGCGGCGGGCCAGAGCGACAAAGATCTGATCGAAGCTTTCCGCGAGCGCTTCCTGTGGCCCCGCCGTAGAGAAGCGTACGCGACTCTTCGCCGGGGCATCGAACGCGGCGAGTTGCGGCGGGATTTTGATCCCGATTTGCTTCTCGACTCGCTGTACGGCCCCATCTACATGCGATTCCTCATTCAGCATGATCGCCTGACCCCGGAGTTTGTGGATCGTCTTTGCGCACTCGTGCTCGCCGGAGTTCGTCCTCAGCGGAAGAGTCCTCGATGACATCCAGCGATTCCCGGCGCGCGAGCCGTCGCGATCCGCGACTTTCCTGATAACCTCAAGAGACATCAGATTGCGCGAAGAAATTCTGGGGAGTACTCCGCCGTTGCCACCGATCCTCAACGCACAAGGAATCTCGAAAGCCTTCGGAGCCAAGCCGCTCTTCCAAAACGTCTCCTTCACGGTTTCCGAAAGAGACCGGATCGGGTTGATTGGGCCGAACGGTTCCGGGAAGTCCACTCTGCTGCGGATTTTGGCCGGGACAGAGGTGCCCGACAGCGGCGACCTTGCGGTCCGCAAGCGCCTCCGTCTCAGCTACGTGGCGCAAGACTCCAAATTTGCCGGGGGGGAGTCGGTACGCGCGGTTGTGGAGCGAGCATTGCGCAGTTCGGGCGCGCCCGAATCGGAACGTGGCGCCCACTTTGCCGAGACACTCGGTCGTGCCGGATTCGAGGACCTCGAAGCAGACGCGTCAGCACTCTCCGGAGGCTGGCAGAAGCGCTTGGCCATCGTAGAAGCGCTGGTGCAGGCGCCAGATGTTTTATTGCTGGATGAGCCCACCAATCATCTGGATCTTGCCGGGATTGAATGGCTCGAAGACCTCCTGCAGGAAGCCGCGTTCGCTTGCGTCGCGGTGAGCCATGACCGCTACTTTCTCGAGAATGTGGCCACCGAAACGGCGGAACTAAGTCGCGTGTATCCCGATGGTTTGCTTCGAGTGCGCGGCAAATACAGCACGTTCCTCGAGAAGAAAGAAGAATTCCTCCACGCCCAGGGGAAGCGCCAGGAAGCGCTCGAGAATCTGGTTCATTCCGAAATTGAGTGGCTGCGCCGGGGAGCGAAGGCCCGCACCAGGAAGTCCAAGGCGCGCATCGATAAGGCCGGCGAACTGATGACCGAACTCGCCGACCTGAATGCCAGAACCCGCACCACAACTGCGCAGATCGATTTTTCGGCGACCGATCGAAAGACCAAGCGCCTGATCGAACTCGAAAACGTATCTTGCCAGCTGGGCGACCGAACTCTGTTCGAGCGGCTGAACTTCATCGTTTCCGCGGGCATGCGGTTGGGACTGGTGGGCCCGAACGGCAGCGGTAAGACGACTTTGCTGCGCCTCTTGCGAGGAGAACTCGCGCCCAGCGGTGGAGAGATTCGTCGCGCCGACTGGTTGCGCATCGTTTATTTCGACCAAACACGCAAACTCGACGAGAATGTCACGCTGCGCCGCGCTCTCGCGCCCGAGGGGGATTCAGTGATTTATCAGGATCGCGTGATTCATGTGGCGTCGTGGGCGGCGAAATTTCTGTTCACCGGGGAACAGCTGAACCAGCCGGTTGAACGGCTCTCCGGAGGTGAGCGTGCCCGCGTTTTGATCGCCCAGCTCATGCTGCAACCGGCCGACGTCCTTCTGCTGGACGAGCCCACGAACGACCTCGATATTCCCACGCTCGAAATCCTCGAAGAAAGCCTCCTGGAATTTCGCGGGTCCCTGGTGCTGGTCACGCACGACCGCTACATGCTCGATCGCGTGTCGACCATCGTGCTTGGTCTCGACGGCCAGGGCCGCGCGGAAAGCTTTGCCGATTACGCGCAATGGGAGTTGTGGCAGGCAGAGCGCAAGGGAACAGCAGAGAAGCAGACGCGACCTGAGCAGCCAGCGCCTTCCTCCCGGCTGGAGACGCAAAAACGGAAGCTCTCCTATATCGAGGCGCGAGAGTATGCCGGCATCGAGCAACGCATTGCGGAAGCGGAGCAGGTGTTGCAGGGCCGCCGGGCTGAGATGCAGAATCCAGCGATTGCCAGTGATGGTCCCAGACTGCTGGCGGCCCACGACGATCTGGAAGCTGCACAGAAGAATCTGGATGCACTATATGCGCGTTGGGCGGAACTTGAAGAGAAAGCGGGCGCGGCCGCGCGCTCCGAGACACGATGATTGGAAATCCGACCCTAGTGTGTCAGTCGTGACACAGCTCTAACCTAAATTGCTCGCCAGATCAGTCAAAAAAACTGCTCATCTTTGCGGAAGCGCAACGACACCCTCGCCGAAATCGGCGAGTTTGCTCCAGATCAAACTGTCGTGCGGGGTGTGTTGTGACGTTCAGGCCTCGAATCTGCTCCATATTGTCCACTCTGAGAATCCACAACCCAGACTGCAAGCACTGTACGGCTCATCTAACCTGCGGAAACGAATTGCGAAAACGGCTGCAGGAGTTGAACGAGATTTCAGAGCCCGTCCAGTTCCAGAGCTTTCGTCACGGCGTTGAGATGGCACTGGTGCTTATGCCGTCCGAGAAGCCAGAGCGGCGAAAGGCTGGTTAGCTGTGCAGCGTGGTATCTCACCTGAATTGCGCAGCATGGGCTGCGCGTACATAACTGAGACTGGTCAGGGCGATAGGATTTGACCAGCCCCCTGTGCCCAAGTTGAGTCCGCTGGCGAAATCCGAAGTCCTTAACGAACCCTATTTTTCAACAGTTTACCGCTTGAGTGAAATCGGGAAGTTTTCCAGAAAGCCTCAGGCGTTCTGTTCACTAAAGCAGAGAATGTAACCGTCAGGATCCTCGACATAAAAATCGAGGCATGCCCACGGCCTTGCTTCGAGCGGCTTCATCACTTGAGCCCCACGCATTTCTAACTCGCTGAACAAACCTCGGATGCCCGCCACGGAGATGAACGCGTCCAGATGTTCGTTCTGCCTGCGGTGTTCTCTGTCCGCGGCCAGTTTCGGCGCATGCTTGAGGTGTATGGCGAATCCGTCACGCGTGACGCTCGCGTAGAACGATTGGTACTCAAACGCGAGCTCGAAGCCGAGCTTGTCACAGTAGTACGCAATTGCCCGCTTGAGATCATCGACGAGAAACTGCGGGGCTATCCCAGTAAGTTGAGTGGTATGGTGAACTGCCACTGTAGACATTTCATTCCTCCGCCGGTAAGCAGTTGGGCATTCGATGCTGATGGTAGCAGGAGATTTTCTCGGCTGGAATCAGAGAAAACGAAAGAATGTTGGCCGGCCCTAGAGGACGATTTTCGAACTTTCTGCTGGTGCCCCCAATCCCTCGGAGTCTAAGGTTTCGCATTTTACGGTCTGAATGTTGTTGTTTCCTCGATCGAGGAGTGTTACTGCGCCAACGATCAGCACCATGCGTGCCCTCGGAAAGGCAAACTCAGCTAAGTGGCAAGTTGCGGCGCGACGCCGGGCGCAGAACCCAGGAGGCAGCTGTGACTCCCATCATCAGCGCCAGATATACAAACGTTCCTGTGTCGGTGACTCCGGAGGCGACGTTTGAGGCGAGCGCGCCCGTGAGGTTGAAGACCACACCTGCGTAGGCCCACTCCTTCAGTAGGGGAAACCGCGGAACGATTACCGCAACTGCGCCGAGGAGTTTCCAGACACCCAAGATGACAAGGAAGTATGCAGGGTAGCCTAAGCGGTCAATCACTACGCGAACCTGCGGCATTCTGAAGACGTCCCATACGCCGCCCAGGACGAGTTCCAAGGCAAGCAGAGCAGTGGTTACCCAATAGATGGCATTCCTACTCATGTCGGCGTTTCATCGCCATACTTGTGCCGGAGATTGTGCGCTACTATCCCGCCAAAAGCAATTCAGCCCTCAATGTTTCGAAATGTCGAAACGGGGCCGTTAGCAAGTTGACCGGTTCCAAAGTGAAGGATGGGTATGCTCGCAAGTTGCTGAAGACGAGGCAGGAGAATTATTGGTCGGGGCTTGCTGTGCACAGCAGCATCGTCATGGTCTTTAGGAACATGTCGGGACTCCGAGCTGCAATCGCCGACCCAGATGATTGAGCGCGAAAATTCCGTAAGTCTCGTATAAAAAAACCATAATTTGTTCGTAAAGGTGCACACTCGATCGCTTAAGGACGGATTCTGCCCTGCGCAGTAGATCAGCGCGTATGCAAACGCTGGTCATCGCATAGTGATTGCCCCCCATGCGTGTCCTTCGCTACATCACAGCCGCGAAAACGTCTCGCTCCGAGGGTTCTCCGACCAAAACTGCGAGTGACAAAGCAAAAAATCTACTTCGCGCGGCGCTCTTTCGAACGACGGAAGAAGATATTGCCCCACCGCTGGGGGCGCGAAGCGTCAGGTTTGGACATTGTGTGAACTCACAACGGGGGTATTGGACAGTCTGATGGGGTCGATAAGAAATATGAATTGGACTCGATTCACGCCTGCTTTTACTGTCTGCGCATCGTTCGCAGACGCTCCAAGTCCTTAGGAACACAAGGATTAATTCTGGTGCTGCAATGCCGTATAGAAGTCCTGGGTCGTGGAGCGGCCATGTATCAGTTTCCAAGGCAACGGAAGCGACAAAGTCAGGCGCGTGAGTAGAGGGCTAGGATCGCAAGAAAGCTAGTGGCTAAAACGCGAGCAGCGCATGAGACAAATCCGCAAAATCTGGTCTTCCGTCACTCGCACTATGCTTGGCTGTCTTCTGATAGGACTGACCACCTTCGTCTGCTATCGCCTTCGACTGAATCTCAATGTCACCGGCTTCATCTACCTGATTGTAATTGTGCTGCAGTCCCTGGCCGGGAGTTTCGCTTCCTCTGCCGTGGTTTCCGTGGTTGCCGTTCTGTGTCTGGATTTTCTCTTCACACCTCCTTTGTTTTCCTTCGAGGTCACGAACCCTCTGGACATCCTGGCGCTGATTTCGTTTTTGACTACGGGGCTGGTGATTACCCGACTCACTACCCGAGTGCGCAAGGAGGCAGCGATCTCGGATCGTCAGCGGCATGAGGTGGATCGACTGTACCGGTTGGCGCAAAAACTGCTCGCCCTGAATCCGGAAACGACGACCTGCTCTACGTCGACCGAACTATTTCAGGACGTTTTTGGTCTTCGGGCGGTTTGCCTGTTTGATGCAGCCACGGGGGAAATCCACAGCACGAGCGATCAACCCAATGGCCTCGCTGAGCTTACTAGGGCCGCATATTCCTCCGGCAAAGATAGCGAGGATGCCGGTTCCGGGATATTAATTCGATGCTTGCATGCTGGGGGAAACACAATTGGAGCGATTAGCTTCGCAGGTCTGCGCGACTCGGAACTAACGGCCGGAGCGCTTTCAGCGCTGGCTGCCGCCATGCTGGAAAGGACGCGTACCTTCCGCAACGCAAGCCAAGCCACGGCGGCCGCGCAGGCGGAGTCTTTTCGCGGTGCCATTCTGGATGCCCTTGCCCACGAGTTCAAGACGCCACTCGCGACGATTGTCACGGCCGCCGGGGGGCTTCGCGAACTCGGTCCTTTGGGTGTGGAACAACTGGAACTGACGAATATTGTGGAGACGGAGGCTTCACGGCTAAGTCTGCTGACCTCCCGATTGCTGCGCGCTGCACAGGTAGATCGCGAGGACATTAAGCCGCGACTGGAATTCACGAATATGGCGGACCTAGTTACAGTCGTGGCGGACCAGTTCTCAAGACAATGGACCGATAGAAAACTTGTCGTTCGTAAAGAGGGATCGCATTCCGGCGTTATGGCAGACCGCGAATTACTGCAGTTGGCTTTGCGGCAACTGCTTGACAATGCGTGCAAATATTCGGTTCCGGGTTCCGCAGTTATGGTCAACATTGACTCACAGGATGAGTGGGTTGCCATTCGGACGTCAAACAGTGGAAGTTCGATTCGACCGAGTGAGCGGTCTCGTATTTTCGAGCGGTTCTACCGGGGGGAGGAAGCGCGACATAAGGCGCCGGGTTCAGGTCTGGGTTTATATGTCGCGCGGAAGATCGTTCACGCACACGGAGGGAGCCTGGATCTGGAAATGGCAACGAAGACCCAGCAGGAGACTGCCTTCCGGTTAGCTCTGCCCCGGACGGGAGAGGGTCGGAATTGTGCCGTCGCGCATTCGACGATGTTGCAAACTGAAAAGTGCTCAAGCTTACTATGACCAGCGACCGGCTCAACGCACTAGTCGTCGACGACGAACCCGCCTTTCGCCGAGTGCTGCGGACCTCATTGGCCGCCAGCGGATTTGCGATTGAAGAGGCGCGAAGCGGCGAAGAGGCGCTCGCGATTCTAGCCCGATCTGACTTTGACCTCGTCTTGCTTGACGTGAATATGCCCGGGATGGGCGGCGTAGCCGCCTGCCGCGAGATTCGCACACACATGGCGACGATCGGCATCGTGATGGTGACAGTGCAGGACGGCGAGGGTGAAGTGGTAAGGGCCCTCGAAGCCGGTGCGGACGACTACATTACAAAGCCCATCCGGCTTCGCGAACTGATTGCGCGGTTGAGGGCCGTGTCTCGAAGGTTACAGACCGAGGATGCTGTCGAGCCTACAATGTTGCAGGCTGGCGACTTAGAACTTGATGTGCATCGACATCTGCTTTACCGGCAGGGAGAAGTCGTCCACCTCACCCCCACGGAATTCGAACTGCTGGTGTTGCTGATGCGGAATCAGGGGGCTCCGGTTACGCACACGAAACTGTTACGCTCCATCTGGGGGCCGGAATACGGCACTGAGCTGGACTACCTGCGTTCTTTCGTCAAGACTCTACGTCAGAAGATTGAAGAGGATCCTACCAAACCAAAATACATTGTGACCGAGCCATGGTTGGGGTACCGGTTCTGCAGCCCTGTCGATAGGCCTTCAACCGGATCACAAAACGCTTCCCTCTAAAAGCAGCCCGCTGATCGAGATTACGCAACATACAAATCCTCCTTCATTCTTCCGATCAAGGAATTTTATCCAGGTTAGTTGAATTATTAATTTCCATCTTCACGGCTTCTTCATGCCGCACCGTCTAGGCTTCTCACCACATTCGGGGCGGTCTTCAGGCTCGCTTCTGTGAAAGCAAGGGCAGCGCGTGACGTAAGCCACTTTACTAGTTATTTATAAAGTTTTTACTCGCTCTTTATGAGTTTTCAGATGTGATGGTGATCTACGTGGAAAGTGGTAGGCCAAGGTTGCCTCTTACTCTGTTTGGATGAACGCTGTTCGCAGGAAAGGAACTGGATTTCGAACCGGAAAGGATTGTGACTTGACAATCATGACAGCTTTATCGTGTAAACGCACAACAGCTTCAGCCTTCCTCCCGATGCTTGTGTTGGCTCTCGGTGTTGGTCAGAGTGCGCGCTGTTATGCGCAGACTCAAGCAGGCGCTCAGGCGAAAGTGGCAGTCTTGCGCGAACCACTACCCAGTGACAATGGCACTACCACTAGTGCGGCGGCGGCGCGACCCGCAGCCAGGCCCGAACCGGAAGTCTCCCTTGATATTGCCAAAGAACTGGCCGTCATGAAAGCGCGCATCGAGCAACTCGAAACGGAGCTGAAGAGTCGCAACATCGCTGAAACCGCACCGGGGCCTGCCACCGCCCCGGCGACGAAAGCAAGCGATACCGCTCCTATCGCCGCTCTCGCCAACCCAGACGCCCCGGTAGCCCAGCAGGCAGCCGCTACGCCCGCCAAGCCCGAAAAGCCAGCGCCGGCAGAGCCTTTTGCTTACGCCGACTGGACGTGGCTGAACGGCAACCCGCGCAACAAAGATGTGGTGTGGGACTCAAAGTTCTTCACTCCAGAGATCCGCATGGACGTCCACTACGTGATGGATCTCAATCATCCGAAGGACGATACCATGGGCGGTTCCACTGAAATTTTCCGCTCGAACGAGATCCAGGTGGAGCAAATTAGTTTTGGCGGCAACTTTCACTGGCAAAATGTTCAGGCCCGCATCTTGACTATGAATGGGATGTTCGGAGTGACCACGCCACGCAATGACGCCAGCGCCGGACGCGGTCAGTGGGACCTTCGTGGCGCATACAAGTACGTTTCGGAGGCCAATGCCGGATATCACTTCGACGTAAACCACGGCCTCAACATTGACGCCGGAATTTTCGTTTCCTACATCGGTCTCTTCAGTTACTACAATTTCGATAACTGGACCTACCAACCATCCTACGTGTCCTCCAACACCCCGTGGTTCTTCAATGGATTGCGAATCCAGTGGTTCCCGACGGACAAATTAAAGATCGAGCCCTGGATCATCAACGGATGGCAATCCTACGGGAGATTGGGCAGCAAGCCCGGTCTGGGTGGACAAATCTTATATCGCCCGCTTCCGTGGCTGTCGTTTGTCTTCAACAACTACGGCATGGGTGAAGATACGCTGGGTAACGGCGACGGCCACTTTGGCCGCTCGCGCATTCACACCGACGACAGCGTCGAAGTCAAGTATTACGATCATCCGGAAAAGTTCTTGGACAAGATGGCCTTCTCCCTGACCGGCGATCTTGGCTGCGAGTACGGCGGAAGTGGATCGTTCGTCAGCGCGCAAGGTCGAACCATCAATAACAACGTGAATTGCCACCACAACACGGCCACGAGCAGCAAACAGACCTTCGCCGGATGGATGCTCTACAACCGGTGGTGGTTCAAGAAGGACTTGTATGGCATCACCCTCGGCGGCGGTGCAATGGCCAATCCAGGCCGGTATCTGACGCTGCTTCCGCCGATCAACGGAGCTGACGCGATTACCGGATCGCCTTACTTCACACAAAACCCAGGCGATCCCTACAATGCGTGGGATGCCTCGCTCACCTTTGACTGGATGCCGAAACAGTACATCACTTTCCGTGCGGAATACGGGTATCGTCACGCGAACGTTCCGTACTGGACTGGTCGCGGCGGCATCACGCCCGGCGACAACGTGACTCCGAGCACGGTTCCGAACCCGGGCGCCGGATCTGTGGTGGGAAACACTACCTTCGCGCCGGGCCCCTTTCTCTCCGCCACTCCGGGATTCACGTGTGTGGCGGGAAGCTCGGGTTTCTGCCCCGATCTGCGCAAAGACGAACCCAGCATGAGGTACGCGATCATGGTGAAGTTCTAGTCCAGGCGGCGAAGGAGACCACGATGCGCGATATGAACCGGAGCAGCGTGCGACAATTGTTTCCCATTGCGGCGGTGCTCCGTTTCCTATTTGCTCTGTCTTTTGCTTCGCTCGTGGTGCTGGTGGGCTGCACCGCACACGCCGACCCGGCAGCGGAAGCGCCACCGCCCGCAAACATTGTGCCTGGAGCCGACCCGAGTCTGTTCGCGGTGGACCACCCCGAGCAATTTCCGCTCACGGCTGCCGTCGAGCGTTCCACAACTTCGGAGTTGGTCGTCACAGGGACCGTCACGCCCGATGTGGCTCGCAATGTCCCAGTAGTCTCGCTCGCCTCAGGGCGCGTGGTAGCCATTCATGCTCGGCTTGGCGACGCCGTGAAAAAAGGCCAGTTGCTGTTGACGATTCGCAGTGACGATGTGGCTGGCGGCTTCGACGCCTATCGCAAGGCCGTCGCCGACGAACTGCTCGCACGAAAGCAGTTGAATCGGGCTCTTGACCTGTACGCCCACGGCGCCATCGCACAGCAAGATCTCGAGGTTGCGCAAGACGCAGCAGCTGATGCCAAGGTCACGCTCGAGACCGCGACTGAACATCTGCGCCTTTTGGGCAACGATCCCGACAAGCCCATGGGCATCGTCGACATTGTGGCACCCACCGCGGGGGTAATTACCGACCAGCAGGTAACCAACGCGGCGACCGTACAAGCTTACTCATCACCGAGCCCGTTTACGATCTCCGACCTCTCGTCGGTCTGGATTGTTTGCGACGTGTATGAGAATGATCTGCCTAACGTCCGGCTCGGAGACACGGCCGAGATCACGCTGAACGCGTATCCCGATCGGATGTTCAAGGGCAAGGTCAGCAATATTGGCGCCGTCCTCGATCCGAGTATTCGTACGGCCAAGGTGCGAATCGAGGTTCAGAACCGGGGCACAATGCGGCTCGGCATGTTCGCAAAAGCTACGTTCCGTGGCCAAGCCACCGAGATGCACACGATCGTCCCGGCATCCGCCTTACTGCGCATGCACGATCGCGACTTTGTTTTTGTTCCCGCACCCGACAAGAAGTTTCGCCGCATGGAAGTCGTCAGCGGAGACGTGCTGACCGAGAACACGAACTTACAGGAAATCAAATCAGGTCTCAGGCCAGGGCAACAAGTAGTCACGAACGCGCTGGTGTTGGACCACGTGCTCGCTCAATAACGGATGGGGCAATCGTATCCGACCTCGCGAGTGCGGCTCATGGCGGCGGACATTCCAAAAGCAGCAGCCGTCAGGAGCGGTTGAGCCGGTGCATCGGTAAACAGGACAGGACAAGGAATGATTCGGGCCCTCGTAGACTTCGCGCTAAACAACAAATTTGTGGTGCTGGCCATTGCCGTCCTGCTGGCTGGCTGGGGAGCCATCTCGTTCCATAATCTCCCCGTCGAAGCCTATCCCGATATCGCCGACAACTACGTCACGGTCATTACGCAATGGCCGGGCCGATCCGCCGAGGAGGTGGAACAGCAGGTCACGATCCCCATCGAGATTCAAATGTCGGGAATGCCCCACATGACCTTTCTGCGCTCCGAATCGATCTTTGGTCTGTCGTTCGTGATCATGATCTTCGACGACAGCTCGGTGAACGACTGGAATCGCCAGAAAGTGCTGGAAAGATTAACTCAGGTTAACCTTCCGCCCGGGCAAAATCTTCAGCCACAAATCGGCACCGACTGGAGCACTACCGGTCAAATCTACTGGTACACGCTGCGCAGCACGAATCCGCGCTACGACCTTATGGAACTCAGGTCCATCGAAGACTGGGTATTGCTGAAGCAATTCAAATCAGTTCCCAATGTGGTGGATGTTTCTGACTTCGGCGGCACCGTACGCGAGTATCAGGTGCGCGTCGATCCCAACAAGCTCGTTTCCTACGGATTGAGCATCGGCCAGGTCGAGCAGCAGCTCGCCAACAACAACATTAATGCCGGCGGCAGCTTCGTTGAAGTCGGCATGCAGCAGATGAATGTCCGCGCCCTTGGGCTCTTTACCCGCGTGCGTGACATCGAAGACACCGTTCTAAAGACCCAAACCGGAACCGCTCTGCGGGTGAAGGACATCGCCGAAGTCACGCAGGGTCCCAAAATCCGCCTGGGCCACATGGCACGAGCCAATCACATGGAAGACGGCCGCATCATCGACGAGCCCGACATCATTCAAGGCGCGGTGCTGATGCGCAAAGGCGCCGAAGAACAGCCCACGCTCGACGCCATTCACAAGAAAGTCGACGACCTTAACAACGGCCTCCTGCCTCCCGGCGTGAAGGTCATTCCCATGCTCGACCGCAGCGACCTGCTCCATTTCACGCTGCATACCGTCATGCACAACCTGACCGAGGGCATGATCCTGGTCAGCGTGATCCTCTTTTTATTTCTTCTGAACGTTCGTGCGGCGCTTATCGTCGCGTTGACGATTCCATTCTCGCTACTCTTTGCGTCGATCTGGCTGGATTTGAGCCACATTCCGGCGAATCTTCTTTCTCTGGGCGCACTTGATTTCGGGATGGTGGTGGACGGCGCGGTGGTGATGGTCGAAAACATCGTGCGCCACATGAGTCGCCTGAAAAACGGACATGGATCGGCGAGTAAGAAGACGCCGGCGGAAGCGATTCGTGAAGCTGCGCACGAGGTGCAGCGGCCGGTCTTTTATGCGATCGCCATTATCATCACGGCGTACATGCCGATCTTCACGCTGCAGCGCGTGGAGGGCCGTCTCTTCCGGCCCATGGCGTGGACAGTTGCGCTCGCACTCTTGGGCGCCATGACATTTTCCGTTCTCGTCGCTCCCGTGCTCGCCGGCATATTGTTTCGCAACGGCGTTCATGAACGACGCAACCGGGTGATGGATTATCTGACGGAGCAATATCGCGAACGGCTGCGCTGGGCCGTTCAGCATCGCTGGGTCGTAGCTGGTGTCGGCATCGCAGCCCTGGCTGGAACGCTCTACTTGGGCTTTGGTGGCGTCATCGGTGCGGAGTTCTTGCCCCACCTCGACGAGGGCGCAATTTGGGCCCGTGGCACTCTGGCCAACAGCACAAGTCTGTCGGAAGGCGAGAAATTCACCACCAATCAACGTTACGTCTTCGCTTCTTTTCCGGAAGTGAAAACGGTGGTATCCGAGGTCGGCCGCCCCGACGACGGGACCGACACCGGTGGATTCGGTAACACTGAGTACTTCATCGACCTGAAACCGAAAGACCAGTGGAGACCTGTATTCCATCGCAAAAAGGACGAACTGGTCGCCGCCATGAATCGCGCGGTGGAACGATATCCGGGTGCGATCTGGAACTTCTCCCAGCCCATCGAAGACAACGTCGGAGAAACCATGACGGGCACCAAGGGTTCGCTGGCGCTCAAGGTTTTTGGTGACGACCTGAAAACTCTCGAACAAAAGGGCGAGGAAGTCACGGCGGTCATGTCCGCCATCCCGGGCATGCGTGACGTCAAGCTTCTGCGCGATTTCGGCCAGCCCAATTTAGACCTGACGATCGATCGTCGCCAGGCAGCACGCTTTGGAATCAACGTCACCGACATACAAGACGCTGTTCAGACCGCCGTCGGTGGCAACGCGGTGAGTCAGGTGTTGATCGGCGAGCAGCGCTATGACGTGGTCGTTCGATACCAGGCTCCCTACCGCAACACCCAACAAGCGATCGAAAGAGTCCGCCTGCTGTCTCCCTCAGGTGAACGCGTTTCGCTGGCACAGCTAACCACCGTCGAAGTTAAAGACGGCGCTTACGACATCTTCCGTGAAGGCAACATCCGGTACGTAGCCGTGACATTCAGCGTGAGAGGCCGCGATCTTGGCACCACAGTCGAAGACGCGATCAAACAGATCGGTCAAAAGGTGAAACTGCCGCCGGGCTATAACCTCGGCTGGTCTGGTGAATACGAGAGTGAAAAGCGCGCGGAAGCGCGGCTGGCCCTGATCGTTCCGCTGACCATCCTCGTCATCTTCATCATTCTCTACACCATGTTTCGTTCGTACAAATGGGCGCTGCTCATTCTGCTGAACGTCGGCCTGGCTCGCGTCGGGGGCTTCCTGGCTCTGCTGATTACTGGAACGTACCTCAGCGTGTCCTCGGGCGTAGGCATGCTGGCTCTCTTCGGAGTGTCAGTACAGACCGGCGTGATCATGCTCGAATACATCAACCAACTACGTGCTCGAGGTTACTCGATTCAAGACGCCGCAGTCGAAGGCGCCGTCCTGAGGCTTCGCCCGATCATGATGACGATGCTCGTGGCTACTCTGGGATTGCTGCCCGCTGCCTTGTCGCATGACATCGGTTCGGATTCCCAACGGCCTTTTGCAATCGTGATCGTCGGCGGACTGATTTCCGACCTGCTCCTCAGCATTGTTCTGTTGCCGACGTTTTATGTCTGGATCGCGAGAGATGGCGATCAACTTCCAGAACCGGAGGCGGCCCTTGAATAGTCCGGTATTGCTCCGGAAGTTCGGTGTGTACGTAGTTTTGACCCTGGTGCTGGCGCGCGCGCTGATGAGTTCGGCGTTCGCCCAAAGCACCGGACCAACCAGCATCACGCTCGACGAAGCGATCCAAATGGCGCTCCAGCACAATCACAACATGCTGGCGGCGCGAACCACGATTCAGCAGAGCGAAGCCGAAGAGACTACTGCGAACCTCCGGCCCAACCCGACGCTCTTCGCCGATTGGGAATATTTGCCTCTCGGCTCGCCATCGAAACAAAACCCGAACCTATACCCAGGTGTGTCTACAAGCGACTATCTGAAGAACAACACAGAAGCCGACATAGGGCTCAGCTACCTGATCGAGCGTGGCAAGAAGCGGCAACACCGGTTACAGGCGGCCAAGGACATAACCGCACAAACGCGCTCGATCGTAGCGGACAACGAGCGCGGGCTCTCATTCAACACCGCTTCGCTGTTTGTAAACGTGCAGCTCGCTGAATCGACGCTGGAACTCGCCGACAAGGACCTGAAGAGCTTTCAGAAAACCGTCGACCTCGGCGAATTACGCTACAACAAAGGCGCGATCAGCGAGGACGACTATCTCAAGATCAAACTGCAGTTGCTGCAGTTCGAGACGGACTATCAGCAGGCAGAGTTGGCGAGGGTGCAGGCGCTGTCCGACCTCCGGCAGTTGCTGGGATACGAATCTGTTTCTGCCGACTACGACGTGGCCGGGCCATTCGACTACCAGCCGTTGAAGGGGAACCTGGAAGACTATCAACTGAAGGCCTTGCAGAACCGGCCTGATCTACGCGCATCCCAGCAAGGCGTAACCGCGGCCAAGAGCCAGTACGAGTTACAGCGGGCAAATGGCAAGCAAGACGTAACCGTCCAGAGCAATTATTCGCACGTCAACGGCATTAATGCCGCTAACTTCCTGGGAAGCATCCCACTCCCAATTTTCAATCGCAACCAGGGCGAAATAGCGCGAACTCGCATCGCCATCACGCAAGCGCAAGAGCAGGAGAAAGCTACCAAGGGGCAGGCCCTCACCGATGTGCGCGACGCCTACGAAGGATTGCGCGTGAGCGACCGCATCGTGCAGTTGTACCGCTCGGGCTATCTCGAGGTGGCGCAAAAAGACCGCGACATCGCCGAATACGCGTATCAGCGCGGCGCGGAGAGCCTGCTCGACTTCCTGGACGCCGAGCGCAGTTATCGCGCCACCCAGCTTGCCTATCGTCAGGCGCTGGCTTCATACTTGCTCGCCTTGGAGCAGATCCGGCAGGCGGTGGGTACAAGGGCGCTGCCTTAAATGCGGTGGCAATAGTAGTGTGCGTTTCCTTACAAGGAGCCGGAGCGTTGAACAAGCAAGACGTACAGAGCCGGATCGAACAACTCGGGATCATTCCCTCCATTCGTGTATCCACAACGGAGGACGCGCTTTTCGCTGCCGAGGCGATCGCCCGCGGTGGAATACCGATCCTCGAAGTCACCTTGACTGTACCCGAAGCAACCAAAGTTATTTCCCACGTAGTCCGGCACGCCCCCGAGGTGATCGTCGGCGCCGGAAGCGTCCACGACGTGGAGACTGCGCGCCGTTGCCTGGACGCTGGGGCAAAGTTCCTTTCGAGTGATGGCCTTGATCCAGACACCGTAAAGTTCGCCGTGGAGCAGAATGTCGTCGTGATCCCCGGAACACTCACCCCGACCGGAGTCATCACCGCTTGGAAACTGGGTCCGGATTTCGTGAAAATTGTGCCGTGCGGACACATAGGAGGTGACAGTTACATTAAGGACCTCAAGGCGATGTTTCCTTACGTTCCGATGATTGCCGCGGGCGGCGTAAATCAGCGCACCGCATTCAGCTTCATTGCCGCCGGTGCAATCGCGCTGGGCGTGGGCGGAGAGTTGATCCCGAGAGAGGCGATTCGGCGACGCCAGCCCGATCGCATTGCTGAACTCGCGCGCAGGTTCCTGGAGTCGGTGGGCAACGCTCGTGACCGCTGAGCGGAGCACGATGAGAGATGGAGCCCTTTGTGGATCGACATCTGGGGATGCTGTCGGCGAGCATGGCGACCTTCGCTGCTACGAATATCGATGACGCCTTTCTCCTGACCCTGTTCTTTGCCCGGCGGATTCCAACGCGGCGCATCGTAGCAGGTCAGTACGTCGGTTTTTCGGCCATTATTGGCATAAGCCTGATCGGCGTCTGGTGCGCTTTGGCAATCCCCCATCGCTGGATTCACCTTCTGGGAGTGCTACCGCTCGTACTAGGAATCAGGCGACTGTTGCAGGCGCGCCGAACCGACGTAAGCCAGCCTCGCGTCACTACGGAGAGCGTTGCTTCTATCGCGTTCTTGACGCTGTCGAATGGGGCCGACAACATCAGCGTGTATATGCCGTTCTTCGTCATGGGTCGAGCGAACCTGTGGCTCATCCTGATCGTGTATGTCACGCTGGTTGCAGTTTGGTGTTTCGTTGGCCGATGGCTCGGAAACCACTCGGTCATCCTGCGCTCCGTGGAACGGTGGGGCCATTGGATCGTGCCGACGGCCCTTGTTGGGCTCGGAATTTATGTCCTAACTTCTTGAACGGCACACGCAAACGAAGGCGGCATTTCCGAGGTCTCAAGATCTGAGTCAGACAGGTATGGCACACGGGAATACACCCACACGTTGCAATCGAGGAGGCTCACATGAAGCTGGTTAGGTTTGAGGACATCAACGGTAGGGAAACGTTCGTCAACCCGTACCGCGTCAACCACGTTAGCGATTACGGAAGCGGAACCGCCGAAATCAACTTTGGCGATAAGCAGGCCAGCGTCTTCGTCACGATGGAAGTCACTTCAGTAGCCTCAACCCTGCTGAAAGCAACGACACCTATGTAAACCGTCTTTCGTAACAAGATAAAGCAGCCCTGCACCCTGCAACTTCAGGGGTCGCTGGTTCGATTGCGACAGTCTTGATTGATACAGGGATGCGTCCTGAAGAATGCTACCGCCTTCGTTGGGAATCGATTACTTGGGTGAATGGGCGGAATGGCACGCTGGTTGTCACGCATGAAAAGACTGTCGCTGCTGGCCGCGTGCTCCCGATGACTCCACGAGTCAGGGCCATTCTAGAAAGACGCTGGGAGAGAACGGGGAAGCCATTAGAGGGCTGGATATGGCCTGCGCCGACCTTGAGTGGGCATGTCGAACCGTCCAGCCTCAAGAAGCAACACAGGAAGACTCTGCGCCTGGCTGGAGTTTGTCCATTCGTTTTGTGCAGCCTTCGTCACACGTTCCTAACGCGGCTCGGTGAGTCGGGTGTGATGCTTGGACTCTGGCGCCGCATGGCGGGGCATGGCTCGGTTGCGATCTCCAGCCGTTATGTTCATCCTTCGCAGGATGCGGTCCTTTCGGCCATGTCGCGGCTCGGTGGGCACAAAACCGGGCACACTGCTGATTTGGAGCATTCTGAAACTGTGTCGAAGCCGCCGCTATCCGCGTGAAGGGCAGAGGTTAATTGGTCGGGGCGATAGGATTTGAACCTACGACCCCCTGCGCCCAAGGCAGGTGCGCTACCAGGCTGCGCTACGCCCCGACATTACTGGCAAAATTGATTCTAAAGCACCCCGTCACTTTGTTCCACTCGGGGCGTCCAGCAACGTCCGCGTCACAGCCTCTCACGTGAGAGTCAGGGTGAGCTTCGCCACGCTCGCAGCAGGGAAGCGGAATACCGGCGCATCTCCCTTGATCTCCATCTGCGCCGATGTGGGCACGATAGCCTGCCGCTGCTCAAACGTATTGTGAGCATGAATGTCAGACGCGGTGAGCACGGTCGCGCTTCCACTCTTCGCCCGCCCTCCCCGGATTGCAATCTGGGCCTCGATCGGATTCTTGACATCCGGATTGACCGCCGTCAGCACCAGTTCTTTCCCGTGCAGGGATGCCGAACCTTGCAGTCCCCAAAAGCTTGCCGCCTGTCCGTCACGGTCGTAATGAATCGCCGGCACCGAAAACTCGGTTCTCAGCCCCGTTCCTCCCTGATGTGCCGCATACATGTCAAAAACGTGCCCGACCGGTGTGACGCAGAATCGATCTTCATGCGCTAGATAGAGACTGTTCAGGCAGTTGATCAATTGTGCGCAGCAACCAACGCCCACCTTCTCCGGATGCCGGTTGAATGTATCCAGAGTCATTCCGCTGAAGACCGCATCTCGCAGAGTCGGCAACTGCTCCAATTGATCCCCAGGCGTAAGTTCGCTGCCGGGCTTATACCACGGGCCCCATTCGTCCACCACCAGCTTGATGTGGTGCTCGGGATCGAATTCCCCCATGGCGAGCCAGTGTCCCTTGATCAACGATTCCATGACATCGCCCTGGCGCAGCAATTCGTACCAGTCCACTTCGTCGAAGTTGACCGCATCCCCTTTTCCTTTATTCCAGTCGGATGTCTTCCCTCGGCTCAGGTTCCAGGCGTAGTAGTGCAGCGCTACGCCGAAAATTCCCCGGACTTCACTCCTCCCCTTGCGCACAATCTCTTCCAGAAATCCGCGGGTCCAGTCCCACTTGTCGTCATTGGGTCCAGACGCAACAAAGGACAGGTCCGCCCCGGGATACCCCGGCGCCCATGCTGTGAACCGGCGATATTCCACGGCGTACTCTTGAGGCGTGAAGTTCCCACCACATCCCCAGGACTCATTTCCGACGCCCCAGTAGTGAACGTTGAAAGGATCTTTGAATCCCGCGGCTGCGCGTATGTCGGCCAGTGTCGTGCTGCCCGCAGGGGAATTGCAGTACTCAATCCAGCGGTTAAACTCCTGAGCGGGAAGGCTGCGCAGGTTCGCCGCGAGATATGGTTGAGCCCCTATCGCCCGGCAGAACTGTACAAACTCGTTCGTGCCGAAGTGGTTTGGATCGTAGCGGTGCGCGTCGGGAGCCCCAGGCTTCTCGCCGCCGTTCCAGAAATTCGTGCGCCGCGGGCGCTTGTCAACCGGGCCGATTCCGTCGCGCCAGTCATAGCTATCTGCGAAGCAGCCGCCCGGAAAGCGAACAATCGCGGGATTGATCTTCTTCATCTCATCGATCAGTTCCTTGCGAATGCCGCCAACGTTGGGTACCCTCGAGTTCTCACCGACCCATATACCGTCGTAAATCACTCCGCTGAGATTCTCCGTGAAATGGCCATAGATGTTGGGCGAGATCGTGCCTAGAGGTTCGTCCATCAGAATCTCAATCCGTCCCGGCACTGTCTGGGCTAAAATTTTAGGAGCGGACCGGGACACTAATAACCCGGCTCCCGCGGCTGCAATATTGCGAATGAATTCTCTCCGTTTCATCGGGTACTCCCTTATCGATTGGCCTCCCAGAGTAAATCTTTTGTGGAAGTGCATACCACTTTTCCCTGAGGGCAGAACCTGCGGCCACAATGCTCGATTGAACAAACACCCCAACCCTCCCGGGCCACGCGTTATAATTTTTCTCCAGTTATGCAGACGGGGCGTTATGCGCTGGTGGCTTATTTAAGAAGCCCAGCTGGCGAGTTCGTGGAAAATCTTCGGCGGGAGCTGCATCCGGACCTTCCCCACATGGCGGCTCACCTTTCGATCCTGCCACCGCGCCCTTTACGCGGCTCGGAGAGTGCCGCCCTTCAGGTTCTCGAGAGAATCTGCGGCGAGGAAGAGCCCTTCGAAGTTTCGTTAGGTCCGGTCGAAACCTTCATCCCGGTAACGCCTACCGTCTTCATCCGCGTCGAGACGGCAGCCGGACACATGTCCGACTTGCATCGCAAGCTGAACACGGCAGAACTGCAATTCAAAGAAGAGTGGCCTTACATCCCGCATCTGACCATTGTGAAGATGGGCGCCGAGCCGCCCGCTCAGGCCGCCTTCGAGATCGCCCGCCAGCGCTGGCAGAACTACTCCGGCAGCCGTCGCATCCTGCTGGAAAGACTGACCTTTGTCCGCGAAGCCTCACCCAACTGCTGGCTCGACCTCGCTCCTGTCCAGCTCGGACGGCGCCTGGTTTCGCGCTAGAGTACTCTCGTTCACTCGCCCGGGTTACTCCCGCCACGCGTACATGGCCCTAGGTACATCTCACTCCCGTGTGTTGAAAACCCCACTCCGCCCCTGTAGATAAAGAGTAGGGCGAGTGTCCGGAAATTCCGCCAAACGCCAGTTCTGACGCGGCTTTTCGGACATCGAACGGGGAGACATCACATGCAGATCGGAGTTTACGGTTCAGGCTATCTCGGGACGGTGATTTCGGCCTGCCTCGCGGACTTCGGCACTCCCGTCTCTTGTTGCCACCCGGACCGCTCCCGCATGGTCGAGATGGCCCAGGGCAATATCCCGTTCTTCGAGAAGAATCTGAAAGAGATCATCCGCCGCAACGTTCGTGCCGGCCGCCTCGCTTATTCCACCGATATCGAATCATTCGCCCGAAGGACCGGCGTCATTTTCCTAGCGGAAGACAAAGCCGAGAATCTCAACGACATCGCCATTCGCATCACGCGCCTCGCGCCCAAGCCTCCCATCCTGACCATCGTCACCCCAGTTCCTGTCGGCACGGCTAGTGCGCTTGAAAAAAGCATTCAGGACATCGGGCTCCAGGCCACCATCGTGTCGCAGCCCATGTTCTTCACCGACGGTTGTGCCGTGGAAGACTTCAACTGGCCCGACCGCCTGATTCTGGGATCGAGTTCGACCGAGGCGGTGCAGGTATTGAAGCAGATCTTCCATCCCCTCGTGATGCGCGGCGTCCCGGTAATCGTGACCAATCAGGCCACCGCCGAATTAGTACGCGAAGCGGCGACCGCTTTCGTCGCGACCAAAATCTCGTTCATCAACGAAGTGGCTACCCTTTGTGAGCGCGTGAACGCCGATGCCGTCAACCTTGCTCTCGCCCTCGGCCTCGACAAAAAGATTGCTCCCCGTTGCCTCCAGCCCGGAGCCGGCATGGGCGGCGTGTTCGCCGAGTCCGATATGGACTCCCTCATGCAACTCGCCCAGCAACAGGGCGTCTCGCTGAAAGTTCTGAATGCGGCCCGCGATGTGAATGGCCTGCTGGCCGATCGCCTGGTCGATAAAATTTCTGCCGCGCTGAATTCAGTCGAGAACAAAGACGTCGGCATCCTCGGACTAGCGTTCAAGCCGAACACGAACTCCGTTGCCGGATCGTCCTCTCTACGCCTTGCCGAGGGCCTGGTTTCGAAGGGCGCTCGCGTCCGCGCCTACGATCCAGTCGCGATTCCCGAAGCCAAGACGCACCTCAGCGGAGGCGTTCGCTACTGCGATTCCGCCTACGCCGTCGCCGAAGGATCCGACGCGCTGGTTGTCGGCACCGGATGGCCCGAGTTCCGTGCCCTCGACTTCGACCGCATCAAGCACCTCCTGAAAAAGCCCGTAATCGTCGACACCAAAAACCTGCTAGACTCCAGCCGCCTCCGCGCCCTAGGATTCGAGTACGTAGGCGTAGGCAGAATCTAGAAAGGGATCCAGGGCGAGGCAGCCGAAGCCCCCACGACTCATGTGGCGATGGCCGCCTCGGCCGTCCAAGCCAGGGCGAAGCCCGGCGCCCCGCATCGATGCTGTAAACCCCGAGGTTGTGAACGGCAATTCGCCAGCCCGCCGTGTTCTAATATCCTCCCGTGGGCTGGACCATCTTCACCGCCATCGATCTCTTCATAGGCGCGTTCCTAATCGACATGATGTCGACGACAGTCCCTCCAGAAAAACTCCCCCGCTTGCGCAAAGCGCGAAACATCACCCTCATCCTGTTCGGAATCTCTGTAGTCGTACTCTGCGCTCAGATCGCAAGCCGCCACGGCTGGATTGGACGTTAGACTTTTCGGGTGCCCCACTCTTGTCTCCGCGTTTTTGGCGGAGACCGGGTGGGGGCGTTGACTACGGAACTTCAAACCGCTCCTCATCAAATACTCACAGCTTGAAATCCCAATGTCCGGCACCCCCCGCCGTTCCCCTTCCGCAATTGCTATAATGAAGTTCCTGCGGTGGGAATAGCTCAACTGGCAGAGCACCGGACTGTGGCTCCGGCGGTTGCGGGTTCGATTCCCGTTTCCCACCCCATTTCTTTGATTTGAAGAGATATGTGGCGACGGCCGCCTCGGCCGTCCAAGCCAGGGCGAAGCCCGGCGCCATTTGCAAATCACTCAACGCGCAGGCAGTCTATCCAACGCGCAGAGAGTTTATCGCGGCCCCGTAGCTCAATTGGATAGAGCATTGGTCTTCGGAACCAAGGGTTGGGGGTTCGAGCCCCTCCGGGGCCGCCAGTATTTTGCATCTAGAAATTCACCCGCACGCCCAACTGCGCCGCAAACGGTATCCCCACCGTAGTCCCCGGCCCAAAGAAATCTCCCAGCGCCCCCGCCGGAAACAGCAACTGCTTTTGCGGATTCGTGATCGGAACCATCGCGCTGCAATTCGGATCCGTACAGATCGCGGTAGCGTTGCTCAAATTGTTCACCGAATTGGGTAGCGCCGAAATATTCGTCACATAATTCGCGCCCGGATTATTGCGGTTGAAGACATTGAAGAATTCAGCGAACGGCCGAATTTCCCACCTTTCTCCAAAGTGAATCGGTCGGCTAACCCGCAGATCCGCCTGAATGAATGGCGTCCCACGGAATTGATCCAGCGAAGTCTTTATGCCATTTATCACGGCTCGATCGCCCGCTGGAGTGGTCAGAGTAATCGGCCGCGCCGATTCCGCCTGCGTCATCGTCGTCACTTCCACGCCGCCCGGCAGATGCAGCGTTCCCGCGAGCACAAAGCGATGAGTCGCATCTTCCCCCGACGGCCCGTAGTCTCCCGGACCAAACGGATTTAGCGGGTCGCACACCCCATTCACGTAATCCCACAGCTCGCCCAGCAGGCAGCCCCAGGTCTTAGCCTTCGAAAGTGTGTAGTGCGCGATCAAATTGAACCGGCGGTTGACGTTGCCGTGCGCCACGATCATCAGCGCGTTGTAGCTCGAGCGGTTATCCGACTTGAACAGATTCAGGTTCGGCACCACGCTTTGCTGATCGTCGGTGTAGGATCGATCCGACGCCGGAATCAGCGGCGTGAACAAATTCTCGCCACTCGAAAAACTGTATCCGCGATACCCGTGATTGCCCTGCTCATGCGTAAAGTCGGCGCTGATCGTCCAGTTGCGGCCCCAGGCATGTTGCACCCCGCCGGTCACATGGATTCCATACGGAGTCTTGTAGTTCGCGTCGATCAGATTTCCTGTCGCTCCCGCGCCTCCCTGTAGGCATCCTGCACCCACTAGCGCATAGCCTCCACTGGTTCCACTGAGCGCGCATGGTCCCGTCGCCGCGTTCGTCGCGTTCACTCCTTGAAACGCGGTCGCCCATCCGTTTTGCGCGAGGTCGTTATAAAACAAACCGAACCCGGCACGAATCACCGTATTCCCGCTACTTCCCGGCGAGTAAGCGATCCCAAGGCGTGGGCCAAACTGCTTGCGATAGTCATGCGGTACGCCGCTCGCGAAGGGACCTTCTAACGCCCTGAGCGCGACGAATGCCGGATTGAGCACTTGGCTGTGTCCCGATCCCGCAAACAGCCCAAAAGTAGTTTGCCATCGCAACCCGTAATTCAC
Organism: uncultured Acidobacteriota bacterium; assembly: GCA_963836945.1. Classification (GTDB taxonomy): domain Bacteria; phylum Acidobacteriota; class Terriglobia; order Terriglobales; family Acidobacteriaceae; genus Sulfotelmatobacter. The sequence continues at coordinate 62,448 of CAWILL010000002.1, read as the reverse complement.
CGTAAGGTGTCGCGTCGCTCGCCACGAATCCTCCGTGTAGAGCCCGAACCGCTGCACGTTCTGCGAAAAGGTGCCATCGCTAGCCGGAGTCGTAGAGGCTCCATCCGCATAATCCAGCGGGAACTGGCCCGGATTCGCCGCATAAAAACTGGGATTCTGCGGGAACGAGTACAACGTCTCCTCATTCCCCGGAAACGCGCCGCCCAGCACCGGCTCATGAATGAAATTCACCCCGAACTTGAACGAGTGATCGCCGGTGGCGTGGCTGACGTCGTAGCGAAGCTGATATTTCTCCTGATTGCGCAGCGAAGGGAAGAGAGTAATCGGCGTGGCGAACTGATTGTCACCAAAAGTTTCGAATCCCGAGACTGTCAGCGAAGTAGCACTGAACGGAAACGACAAAGCGAAGCCTAAGGTGGAATTCCGCGCCTGCGTAAGATGCAGCGCGCCCGCATCGAAAACAAACGTTCCCAGCCACGTTGGACTGAACGCAAAGCTGTTGCTCACCACGCCATTCCAATAATTGTTATGCGTGGTGAGCCCTGTTGAAGGCAGGGTCGCTTGCTGCACCAGATTGTTATGGGTCAGATAACTGTCTTCCGACATTCGCAGGAACCATTGCGACCTCGAGGACTGCGCCCAATCGAATCGCACCGATCCCAGATAGTCGCGAAACGGAATGGGAACCGTCTTCGGGACCGCGATCGAGGAGACTCCCGGAATCAGCCCGTCCGATGCTAACTGTGACAGCGCATCGAACTGCGCAACACTCGCCGGACTATAGGCGATGCTGGCGTTTTCCCGCACGTATTCCAAGGACGAAAAGAACCAGGCCTTGTCCCGTACCAACGGCCCGCCTAGCGTCCCGACATAGTTCTGCCGCGAAAACGGTTGCTTTGGATTCTCCACGCAACTCCCCGCGTCACAGGTCCTCGCCGGATTCTCAATCGGGAACCGTGAATTCAGCTCCGACGCTCGTTCGTAAAATGCGCCGCTTCCATGCCATTCGTTGCTTCCGCGCTTGGTTGTAATCACCACCGAGCCAGCGGTGGTCCCCCCGCTGTCCGCGTCCTGGTTCGCCGTGCGCACTGCAAATTCCTGAATAACGTCGGGTGAAAAATTCTGTAGGAACCCGCCGATCCAATCGTCGGAGTTGTCGGCCCCGTCCACCGAAATATCGTTGTTCAGACCTGAGCTTCCCCCCGTCGAGACAGCGGTAATCCGGGCCTTCGTCGGATCGGACGGCTCCACCGGCTGTGTCCCCGGAGCAAGATACGCGATGTTCGCAAAGCTGCGACTGGCAAGGGGAAGCGTCTGCAAGTCCTGACTGCTGATCACTCCCTGATGTACCACGCTGGCCAGATCGATCGGTTGCGTGGTGATCGAAGAAGTCTCGCCGCGCACGCTGATCGTTTCCGAGGACCCCACGGCACGCAACGTTACCGTCACCTCGCGCACCGAACCAAGCGCCACGGAGACATCAGCCTGCGCCTTGGCAAATCCCGCGGCATTGACGGTCAAGCGGTAGGTTCCGGGCAGCAGATCATCGACCCGAAACTCGCCCCGATCCTCGGTCTCAGCCTGGCGCTGAAACGACGAATCCACAGCTTGCACGAGCACTTGCGCCGACGCCACCCGCGCGCCCGTCGAATCTAGGATTTCCCCTCGAAGCGATCCCCGCGGATTCTGGGCGCATACCGGCGTCAGGAGGACGACAGTTGAGATCAACCAGGCCGCCACTATTCTGAACAAAGGGTCTACTCGCTTTCGAGAAGCCAAGCAGAAACGGCACAAGGGATGTGCCGAAATTGGCCATAATATCAACAACCGCAAACATTCAAGTCTACTATCATGTGGGGACAGCCGCCTTCGGCTGTCCGTCGAGCGCAGCTCGACCGGTCTTACTCGCTAATCCGACCAGCTCTGCGGTTTCCGGTTCCACCGATGCTTTTTCAGCTCCGCGAGTAATCCCTTGTCCAAAGTCCCAGCATCGCTCGCAGCGATGTTCTGCCGCACATGATCAGCCTTCCGCATCCCGGGAATCGTCGTACTCACCGCCGGATGCGACAGGATGAACCGCAGCGCCATCTCCGGCAACGACATCCCGGAGGGTAGGACCTTCTTCAACTTCTCAACCCGCTCAATCGTTCTGGGCAGATTCTCCGGACCAAAATATCCCGCCCGCCAGTCGCCCTTCGGAAAGCGTGTCTCCAGCGTCATCTTCCCGCCCAGGCTGCCCTCATCAAACGGTACCCGCGCGATTACGCCGATATTGAGTTCCTGGCAAAGGGGGAACAGTTCATCCTCCGGCGCCTGATCAAAGATGTTGTAAATGACTTGCACCAGGTCCACCAACCCCGTCCGCAGAGCCTTGAGACCGTTCTCGGGCTCCCAACGATTGATGCTCAGCCCGAAGAACTTGATCCGCCCATCCTTTTTCAGCTTTTCGACCGTCGATCGAAACTCCGGCTCGTCGGCCCAACTGTCGTCCCAAACGTGGAACTGCAACACATCAATGCTATCGACGCGGAGTTTCTTGCGGATAAGATCCGCATACTTGAAAACATGCTCGCCGGAAAAAACATCCCGGTACTTGTACTCCGGCAAGGCCGGCCAGCGATCATTGGCAGGAGGAACTTTCGAGGCCGCATACAGCCGCTTGCCAGAATTCTGCTGCATGGCCTCGCCCAGTAGCTCATCACTCTTTCCATTACCGTATGCCCATGCAGTGTCGAAGAAGTTGCAGCCAAGGTCGACAGCCATCTGTATCGATGAGCGAGACTCCTCATCGTCCGACCCAGTCCACCCGCTCATTCCCCAAAGTCCATCCCCCAGTTCGCTGACTCCAAAGTTAGTCCGTCCCAGCTTGCGATATTTCATGATCCATTCCTAAAAGAGATTTTCAAGTAAAGTCAGGTCCGAAGCTGCCCCACCCTTGTCGCGTCTTATGCGACAGGGTGGGGATTCTGACTTCCGGTTTGCATCCCTCACCGACCAGAGTCCCAAATCACCATGCGTTTTTTTAATACCTGTCATCAAAATTATTGCGCCTGCAGCAAGCACTTCGAGGTGTTTAATAAACCTAGATCATAAAAGTACAGAGGAGTAACCCATGAAATCGAACCTCCCTTATACTCCAACACCGGGTAAGAACATTCCGCCCGCGAGTGAAGAACGGCTTCCACCCTCCCGCTTCATCGACGAGAAGATCTCCGATGAATCGGGTACGGAGACGCAAGCCGATAGCGCCCTCAAGCCCGCCGGGCTCAACAACCCCTTCTGGAATTAGCTCACGCAGCGCCGGTCACAAACGGCCGGCGCTGTATTTCCCTCAAAAAATCAGCGAAGAATCGGCAGGCAGAGGCATGGGCGAATGGCAAAATCCAGCCCCGCCATCCTTCCCAGCGCCGGATGCAACTGCGAGTCACGGCATGGCTCCAGCGTGATCACAAACGGCAGGGAGGCCTTCTCAAATCCCGGCTTCTGCAGCAGGGAATCGATGTTGAGGTGGTGATCGGCTAGAATCTGCGCCAGCCGCGCCACAATCCCCGGCTGATCCCGAACAAAGAATCGCAGATACCAGGGTGTCTCGAAATCACTGCTGATCCCCGGTGTAGAGACGTAGCTTGCTACGTCTCTCTTGCCCCCAGCAAGCCCCTGCGCCACGAACAGGACGTCCGAAACCACAGCCACCGCCGTAGGATCACCACCGGCGCCCGCTCCCAGGAACGCCATATCTCCGCCATACTGCCCCGATGTCAGAACTAAATTGAGGTTTCTCTGCACGCGCCCGAATGGCGAATCCGATGGAACCAGGCATGGACCCACATCTGCGAAGAGCGTGCCTTCCTTCAGGTCAGCCCGCGAAATCTGCCGGATCGTGCAGCCCAGGTCCGCGGCATAGTCGAAATCGACCGAATCCACCGGCCGGATCGTCCGCGCGCGAATCGATTCGGGCTCCACACGGGTGTGCAATCCCGCCAGCGCCAAAATCGCCAGCTTGGCTCGCGCATCACCGCCGTCCAGATCCTCCGACGCATCGGCCTCGGCGTATCCTCGGGCTTGCGCCTCTTCCAGTGCCTCACTGAACGGGATCCTCGCGTTCTCGATCCGGCTCAAAATGTAGTTGCAGGTTCCGTTCAGAATCCCAGCGATGCCGTGCAACCGGTCTCCGCACAGCCCCGTGCGCAGAGCGGGGATTACTGGAACGCCTCCAGCTACCGAGGCGCCAAACTCAAGCTGGCATCCTTTGCTCGCGGCCAATTGCAACAGATCGGGCCCGCAGCGTGCGATCAGCTGCTTGTTCGCGGTCACCACAGACTTGCCTGATTCGAGCGCCTTGCGCAGGATCTGCTCCGCGGGATTCAGTCCGCCGATCAGCTCGATCACAATGTCGACGTCGGACTTCAGCACCAACTCGACATCGTCCGTCCAAATCACATCTGCCGGAACCCAATCCTGCTTTTTCCTCTGAACGTTGCGATTGCAAATATGAGTCAGTCGAACGGACGGGTTTCCGGTCTCGCACAGGATTTTCGCGACGGAGCGGCCGACAGTCCCAAAGCCAATCAGAGCGACTCTGCACTCGGATGCGCCCTGCCTTTCGACCGCTGTGGTTGCCCGTTCTGACGTCTGCTTCGCCAATGTGCCTTCTCGCGCTTAAGTTGAATCCATCATCATACGTGTGCGCAGCGGTTCCCGAAAACTGCAAAGAACAAATTGGCGGACATGTTTTAGTGTTAACGAGCCGGAGTCCGGACGGCGATCCGTCCGCGCCGATGCCTCGACCCTTCGACTATGATCGCAGCCGACATGTCCGATCTCCGCCTTTACTGCAGCCGAGTGCTACTCAGTGTCGCGTTGGCGCTGACGGTAGGCTGCAGAAAGAGCGATAACGCGACGCCCTCTGATCATCCCCGTCTCACCGCGAAAGTCACCCTGCGCGATATCACCTTCCGCAGCGCCGCCCTGGGCCGCGACATGGAATACAGAGTCATCTCTCCCTTGGAGACATCTGGCCGGAAACTGCCAGTGGTGTACCTGCTGCATGGTGGTGGCGGAGGATTTCGCGATTGGTCAAACTACTCCGACGTCGCAAGTTTTGCGGAGCAAGGCCTATTTTTGGTGATGCCGGAGGGCGAATCCTCTTACTACACCAACGCTGTCGATCCGCCGCAGGATCGATTCGAAGACTACATCACGCATGACCTGATTTCCGACGTAGGAAGCAGGTTTCCCGAGGCCGGCGGCCGCGGCAACCGCGCCATCATCGGCATCTCCATGGGTGGTTTCGGAGCGATAAAGATCGGATTGCGCCACCCTGATATTTTCTTCTTCGCTGGAGGGCTTAGTTCCGCGATCGACGTTCCCCGACGAGCATTTTCCATCAAGCGGCTGCAACAATCGCGTCACTACAATTCCATCTTTGGACCATCCGGAAGCCAGACCCGGCGCGACAGCGATCCTTTCGTCTTGGTCCGAACCGCAAATCCCGAAGCCGCGCCATACTTCTTCCTCACCTGCGGCGAGCAAGAGGGGCTTCTACCTGCAAACCGCGAGTTTGCAGCCCTTCTCATGCAACGCCACTTCAAGTCCGAGTTTCACACCGTTCGAGGTGGTCACGGGTGGAACCAGTGGAATGCCTGGTTGCCAGCCGTCTTTCGCAGCCTATCAGAGCAATTGAAGTCGCACTGAGGAACCTACGGCAAGCGAGGGTGTAACAGTCGAGGAAAGATTCCGAGATAGCGCGGCTGGAAAACGTACATGTCCAGCGCAAAAAACCCCGTGGTCAATGCAAACGTCAGCACAAGTTTTCCGGCGTCACTCCAGGACTTGTTCCGCAACCGGAGATAGCCCCAAACGCAGCCGGCGATCACCGCGATGTTTGACAGCCACGCCGGGATCGCGATGAGCAAGTCCGGTCTCTGCAAATGTCCCGTGTGAATCCATTCCGAGAGCCGCTGCAGCCCGTTGTAGAGGAAGGTTGTAGCGAAAATGTTTGTGTAATCCCACAAGCCCGCAGCCGAGATTCCGACGAAGTATCCCCACCGGCTTCTACGAAAGCTCAACACGATTGTGGCGAGGTACATCCATGCTTGAAAGAAATGAAGCCAGCGGATGTCAGCCTCCCAATAGGCCGAGACGGCCAGGACGAGAATGAAAAAGAATGCTCCAACCAGAATCAGCCACTGCGGGGCGTTACTTTCCCGACTCGCGCTTTTCATGACCGATGGGTACGCGCCTGCTCCTCGAAAAGTTCCCTCGACGCCTGCAGTTTCCCAGCACTCGGCCCAGCGGGCGGCATCGCGGGCGAACTCCGCATCAAAGTTGGTAATATGGAGCCTGCCTGCTGCGAGTGTAATCACGGCGGGACCATCGCGGACACGCTCTTTCTCAAGCGCCTGTCGTTGACGGGTTAGTTGGAGCGCTCGCGTCCGCAGCCCGGCAGCGGGAGGAGAATGAATGATTCGAAAGCTCGCCACGATTCCCGGACTCCGCTTTCTTGCATTTCTAATGACCGTTCCGATGGGAATCGCAGTCGTCCACGCCCAACAGCCTTCCGCGCAGCAACCACCCGTGGCCCAACCTCAGACCCAACAGCAGCCCGATCAGTCGAGCAGCCAGGAAGCTTCTCCCGAAGAGACCACCCGGCCGCAAAAAAAGCCACTGGACTATAAGAAATGGAGCTTTAACGTCGGCGGCGGAGCCAGTCTCCCGAACGGCACTACCAATACTTATGTGCGCGGGGGAGGCGGTATTGCCGCCGCCGGAGCTGCCCGCAATTACAGCAAGTATTTCGGACTTCGCCTTGACTTCCAGTTCGACAACTTGCCGCTGCGTACTTCGGCCCTTGAGTTGGCCCAAGCCCCGGGCGCAACCGATCACGTGTACTCCCTGACGCTGGATCCAATCATTAATATTCGCGCTTCGAAGAATTGGGGTGGCTACGTGGTATTCGGGCCGTCCTTCCTGCATCGTTCCGGCAAACTCGATTCCTCGTCCGCGGTTCCAGGTTCGGCGTGCAACGGATTCTTCACCTGGTGGGGACACTGCTTCGCCGGCAGTCTCCCGATCAACGGCAACTTCCTCCACTCCAGCCAGAACGAGTTCGGTTACAACTTTGGTGGCGGCATCACCCGCAAGATTCGCCCTAACATGGACTTTTACGCCGAATTCCGCTACCTGCACGGCAAGCACAACAACATCACCACCGACCTGCGGCCTATTACGATAGGAATTCGCTGGTAAGGCAGTAATTTCAGATTGTAGATTGCAGATTGAAAACTGGCGTGCTTAAATCTGCAATTTACAATCTTAAGTCTGCAATCAACGTTTTACTCCGGATTCGTGCGGTAGCTCCAAAGATCATTCGTGAGCTTCTGCAGCTGCACGAATGATGACGCCTGCGCCGGTTTCGCAATGTCTGCCGTTGAGTTCGCCTCTTCCACTGCCGATTCAACGATTCGATGCGCTGGTGCAAGCGAACACGCAGGATCTGTCGCCCTCTCATCGCCGGTTAGCAGGAAAGCCTGACAGCGACATCCTCCGAAGTCTTCCCCACGCCGGTCGCAACTGCGGCACGGTTCAGGCATCCACTCTTCACCACGAAACTTGCGGAACGATTCCGATTCCTGCCAGATCCAATCCAACGATTTCTCGCGCACATTCTCGAAAGACAGCGCTGGCAACACTTCCGCCGCGTGGCACGGCAGTACCTTGCCCGACGGATTGACCAGCATCAGTCTTCGTCCCCAGCCTCCCATGCACGCCTTGGGATACTTCGCGTAGTAATCGGGCACGACCGAATCGATTCGCATCCGGCCTGCCAGCCGCTTCTCGGCCTCGCTGGTGATTGCTACCGCCGTTTCAAGCTGTGCGCGCGTTGGCATCAGCGCAGCCCGATTTGCGAGCGCCCAACCGTAGTACTGCGTATGTGCAATCTCGACGCGTTCCGGCTGCAGTTGCTCGATGAAGGCGACCATGTCCTCGAGATGATCCAGATTCTGCCGGTGCACGACCAGGTTTACCGTGAATGCAATCTTGTGTCGCCGGATCGCATGTGACAGTTCGATCTTGTGAGAATGCGCCTTAGCACCCGCGATCCAGTTCGCTGCATCTTCCCGCGAATCCTGAAAGCTGATCTGGATGTGATCGAGTCCCGCCTCAACCAACACCTGCAGTCGCTGCTCATTGAGTCCGATGCCCGAGGTGATGAGATTCGTATAGAGCCCTGCAGCGCGTGCGGCGGCGATCAGTTCCGTAAGGTCGGTGCGGCCCAGAGGTTCGCCTCCGGTGAAGTGCGCATGCAGCATCCCCAGCTTACCGGCTTGCCGGAAGACGCTGATCCACTCCTCGGTCGACAATTCGTTGCTAGCCGCGGTCAACTGCATCGGATTCGAGCAGTAAACGCAGTGCAGCGGGCATCGATGTGTCACTTCGGCAATAAGCGCTAGAGGATTGGAAACCATGATTCATTTCGTAGAGACGTTGCTGGCTACGTCTCCTGCCGACAGCTGCACAGGAGCCGTCGTTCGATACGCCGCACGTAGAGACGTTGCCAGCAACGTCTCTACGACGAGGTCGACGCCTAGTAATCGACGATTCTCTTCTTCTGCAACTGCTCCAAGAACATGCTGATGTCCGTGCGAATCTTCTCTGGTTCCGTCTTGTCGAACTCTTTCTGCAACTCCGTAAGGATTTCTCCGAATGTGCGCTGGCCATCGCAGCGCTCCAGCACTTGCCGTCCGGTATTCTGAAGTTTCAGTGCACCCTCAGGGTACAGGATCATGCGATTCTCCTCGGTTCCGCCCCAGCGGCATCCGGTGGCGAGGCGCGGCTGGCTCGTTTCTGTCGGAGGCGCCATGATCACTTCTCCCCGATCTGAAAGGCGCCTGGCGGAGGCCAACCGGGCTGCACATAGGCAAAGTAAAGCGCGTCGAGCTGTGCCCAGAGTATGTCGCACTTGTCGCGCAGGGCCTGAGTCGCCAGTTCCTGCTGCTCGCGCGTCTTGGCATTCTCACATACATATTCGATGGCAAATTTCGCGTCTTCGGGAGCCTGTGTCAAACGCGCCTGAAAATAATCCAAACCTCCTGAAAGCCAAGGATAATGCTGACGAAGTTTTTCCATGCGCAGCGAGATCAAGTCGCGCGAGAACAATTCCGTCAGCGACGATGCGACCGTCTCCAGCAAACTGCGGCTGCGGACGATGTTCAGGTACTCGTTCACGGCGAACCGCGTCGCCGGGAGAATTCCTGTGCCTGCCTGAACCTGCTCGGTCTTGAGTCCGGTCGCCTCGGCGAGCTTCAGCCACCGCTTGATGCCGCCTTCGCTGCTCGCATCTCCATCGTGATCGATTACCCGCTTGCGCCAGGCGCGGCGGAACACCGGGTCGGGACCGCGCGACAGGATGATGGAATCTTTTACTGGGATCATGCTCTGGTAGTAGTAGCGGTTCAGCGCCCAGGCTTGCAGTTGACCGCGGCTCAGGCGGCCTTCGTGCATCATGAGATGGAATGGATGCTTGTGGTGATAACGTTCCTCACCTACCGCTCGCAGCTGCGCTCGCAGTTCATCGAAAGACAGCAGCGCATCCGCTTTCTCGTCTACAGTTCGAACTGCCATCCATCCTCCGCGATCTCCCAGCCCGCGTCGCGTACCTCGCGGTGTTCGGCCGAAGCCTCGTCCAGCATGGGATTCGTGTTGTTAACGTGTACATAGATTTTACGTGGACACTTCAGATGCGCCAACTGCGCGAGGCTTCCAACGGGCGATGAGACCGGAACGTGTCCCATCTCCAGAGCGGTTGCTCCGCCTCCCTGAATGCGTATGAGTTCGTCGTCGCTCCAGAATGTACCGTCGAAGAGCAGCACATCGGCGGAGTCGGCTTCCTTCAGCAAGACATCATCGATCTGCGGAACCGCGGGCATACAAGCGAGTCGTTTGCCAGCGGGCGATTCGACGATCAGTCCCAACGATGCTTGCTGCCGGATGAGGTCGGCTTGCCGACGCCGTGAAACGTAAGCAGGGTAGTGTGTGCCAAGCGACAGCGCTCGGCAGCGCAATCCGGAATCTTCGCCGAGCGGCGTGAGCAGCGATAACGTTTCACCGGGAGAGATCTCGGTCCAGTTCAACTGGCCATCAACCCGATTCAGCATCACGAACATGGAGTTGTCTTCGGTCAGGATTCGCCGGACAGATAGAGTCGTATACGCGTTCAGCGGTTGCAGTTCGCGCATCAGAAGCAATCCGAGAACGTGGTCGATGTCAGCGTTCAGCAGAGCCACGCCGCAGATCGGGGAATGGCGAGTTGCGCCGTCTACTGTGTGAGGATGAAGTTCGGGAGTTGCCTCAATTTGGGCGCGCAGGTCCGGGGAAGCGCCAAGCAGAAACCAGTGTTCCGAATCATTGCTGATGGCGACTTGCGCCTGCGTTCGAGCTTTCCCGCTGAAGGTTCCGGCTCGCAAGGAGCGGCAATTGGGGCAGGCGCAATTCCATTGTGGAAACCCTCCACCAGCGGCTGAGCCGAGTATCTTGACGTGCATAGAGATACAGGGAGTTTAGCAGTGCGCGGGGAATTGCTTTTGAGCTGTTTACCGCTTGGTAAGCCCCCTCCCGGGTGCGGGTTCAACGGAAAAGCAAAGGCATCCTATATCTCAGGATGCCTTTGTTGTTTAGCCCTGGATGTTTTCCGGTTACTGCGGTGGCTTGTGCTTGTCGTCTTGCTTCGGCTGCGGTTTGTTGGGCTCGCGCGGTGCTGGAGGCGGAGCCGGCCTGCTCTCTGCCGGTGGGTGCGCTTGCTGCCGCTCACTCGGTGGAGAACCCTGCTGACGCGGGGCTGGCTCATTCCGCGGTGGCGGCGCGGGTTCATTGCGCTGCGGCGGAGGTTGCGGGCGATTCGTCTCTGGCTGAGGCTGAGGACGAGCTTTCGGTGGTGCCATCGAAGGGTGATCGTTGCGTGCCGGTGGCTCCGACGGGCGATTCATGTCGGGACGATTGTTAGGGGCCGGCTGATTCGGCTCAGGCCGATTCGGCTGCGCCGCGGGCGGACGATCATTGCGCGCGGGTGGTTCCGACGGGCGATTCACGTCGGGCCGATTGTTGGGCGCCGGTTGGTTCGGCTCAGGCCGATTTGGCGGTGGCACGTTCGGCTGCGGCCGGTTGCTCGGCTGGTTCAAATCGGGCCGATTGTTGGGCTGCGCCGACGGAGGACGATCGTTCCGCGCGGGTGGTTCAAGTGGACGATTTGCTCCGGGTTGCGGGCGATTGTCGGGCTGATTCGGTTGCGGCCGATTATTCGGCACCGGCGGATTGCCCGGCTGAGGCCGGTTTGCCGCAGGGGTGTTTCCTGCCGGCGGATTGCCCGGGCGATTTCCGGCTGCCGGAAGCGGCTGCGGCCGTGCCGGAGGAGCAGTGATCACGCGAGGCGCCGACGCAGGTGGATTGGCGGCGTGCATCTGCTGAAGCTGCGGACGCGACACCGGCACTCCCGGATGCTGCGCAAGCACCTGCTGCCTGGATGCGAACGACGGCGGTGGCGGCGGTGGGGCGTTCTTGGCGATCACCTGGCGGCTGGCCACTGCTTGCGGTGGCGCGGCCACGCGGTTCGTGTTGTTGGCCTGCGCTCCCATCACTGCTTGACGGCCGGGAGGCACGGCTGCGCGCACGTTGACCGGACCTTGCCTCATCTGACTCTCATTCATTACAACCGCGGTCCGTGACACTGGCTGAGCTGTGGCGAATGCCTGCTGCGGAACCGCGGTGACACCTCCACGAACGTTTCGATTCACGTACGTGACGTTGTTAATCGTCGTGTTGTTGTTAACGATGGTCGTGTTGTAGACGTTCGTCACTTGCGTCACGTTTACCGTAGTGTTCGTGACATTGACGCGATTCACGTAACCGCGGCTCACACGGTATGACGGCACGTACACTTCCCTCGGGCCGAGTGGAAACCAGGCGACGTTACCGCCAACTCCGATTCCAACTCCACCGACGAAAGCTACGAGAGCTGGCGCGTAAACGGGACGAACCTCGCGCGGCCCCGGCACCCAGCCCCAGCGGCTGCCGACAAAGACCCAGCGTCCGTAATGGAACGGCGCGTAACCCCAACTGGCATCGTCGACCCAAGTCCAGCCCCAGGGATCAATCCAGGCCCAATGCCCGTAGTGGTACGGGGCCCAACCCGCGTCCACGCGCGGATACCAGACGCTTCCGTACTCGGCCGCGGGACTCCAGTCTCCGTACTCGTCGAGATCTTCGAAGCCGACGACTTGGCGCGAGCAATACCGCGCAGATGGCGAATCTTCGTACCGACGTTCGCGGTCATCGCTCCAGCGATCGAAGGGATCCGGATCGCCAATCTGATCCACTTCCGCGTTCAGCGACGTAGTCCCCCGGAAGGTTACGCGTTGGCCCCTGTGAATCGTGTAGCTCTGTCCGTTGCCAGTCGACTCGCCTTCCCCATCACGAATCGTGACGATGGTGTAATCGCCGTTTTCCGAGGACTCGACGCGATAGCGCCCTGGTTGTTGAATCACGAACGCCTGATTCGCCGTGTCGATCTCGTAATCAGTATCGCGATCGAGTTCATACACGCGCACATTGATGGTGCCGCTGCTGAGTTGAATCTGCACGGTGCGGTCGTCGAGATTGAGAAACGTGAATCCGGTATTGGCACCGAGATCGATCTTGGACGACCCGAGTTGTACTTCTGCTCGTGAGTCATGATCGGCCCAGAGTTTGTCGCCCGTAGTCATGGGGCGATTGCGCGTAGCCTCGACCCATTCCGATTCTCCGGCGGGCTGAAAGGAGACAGATCCGTCGATGTGCCCAAGCCGGGCGACACGGCTCGGAGGGTCGTCCTGATCCTGATCCTGCGCTCTCGCGACCAGCGAGAGGGCAGCGCTCAACGATATGCCGATGATCAGCGCGCCAATCAAGTGGAGTGCTTTTTTGCGGTAAATAAGTCCTGTCTTGTTCATAAAGTCGTTCACCTCTTCCCGAACGTAGAAACGTCGCACGCCCAAAGTGCACGACCAAGTTCTGGGGATTTATCTCTCACGATACGCCCCGGCCTGACCGTGACCAAGCTTACTTTGGATGCTGACCGCGACGTGCCCTTGACTACAGTGATTCGCGTAGCCGCACTGAGAACGAAGGTCATGCACTGCTACAATGCCGTGTTCCCACAGACTTAGCGCCGGCCGCGAACTTCATGGCCTGCAATCACGTACTGTCTTGTGGGGAGCTTGGATGCGGTCTCAGTCGTCCAAGCCCCAGTCTCAGTTCAGTAGTCGCACTTTCTCCGGGGAGAGCACGTGGAAGACGTCCAGGTCGTCGCGATGCTGGTCCGGCGTTGTATCGCCGGCGATGCCGCCGCCTGGGAGGAGATTGTGCAGACCTATAACCGCAGGATATACAACATCTGTTATCGCTTTGCCGGCACGTCCGATGACGCCCAGGACCTGACGCAGGAAGTCTTCATCAAGATGTACCGGACGCTTTCGAGCTATGACGCATCGAAAGGCGCATTCGTCACCTGGGTCACGACCATTACTCGCAACCTGCTGGTCGACCATTTTCGCAAGACCAAGCAGGACCGGATGACCGACTCGATGGACTCGACAGCTTCCGATCACGAGGACGCCCAGCCGCTCAGTGAGCAAATTCCTGACCAAAGTGCCCTGCCGGACACCCGGGTGCGCCAGCGGGAGCTGTCCGAGACGGTGCACCAGGCCTTGGGCAAACTTTCTCCCGAACTTCGGGAAGCAGTGATTCTAAGGGACTTACAAGATATGGACTACAAGGAAATTGCCACCGCTTTGAGAGTTCCGGAGGGCACCGTGAAATCAAGAATAAATAGAGGGCGGGCGGAACTTGGCCGGCTCCTACAACGTACCTATAGGCAGGTGATGTGATGCCAGACCACACCAATAACGGAATGCAGTGCAACGAGTTCGACCTGCTCCTTTCGGACGCGCTGGATGGCGTCCTCAGCGGCGCCGGACTCGACCGCTTCCAGGCACACGCCCGCACCTGCAAGACGTGCGGGCCGCTGCTCGAGGAAGCGGAGGCAGGCCGTACGTGGCTGAAAGGTCTCACGGAGGTGGAGCCTCCAGCCAGCCTGGTCTCAAACATCCTGGCATCCACGACGGGCGTTGACACCCAACGCCTGCGGACGACGACACGCACTCCGCAACCACGCATTTCCTGGTGGGAGCATGTGCAGGCTTCGTACATGGAGCCGATGTGGGCTATAGTTCGGCAGCCGCGTTTCGCTATGTCATTCGGTATGGCATTCTTCGCGCTGTCGGTGAGCCTGACTGTGGCTGGCGTGAAGCCGAGAGACGTACTTCAGATCAGCCTGCGGCCTTCGGCGATCCGACGCACGTACTACAACACGCAAGCTCGAGTCGTCCGCTATGTTGATAATGTCCGGCCTGTGCTCGAAGTGCAGGCTGCTCTGCGCGGGATCAAACGCAATATCAATCCCGCCGAGCCCGGACCAAGCAAGCAGCAGAAAGAACGGAAGAACGACACAACACAACAGCCCGAGCAGAAGCAGGATCGCAATTACAGCCAGACAGGGGAGAAACTTATTCTGGCCGGCGATCCGCTGGGTCCATCTAATCGCGATCTGCCTGTAGTGTCGGTGACCACGTACAGGAGGTTCGTATGAACTGCGCCACTCACAGCGATCAAGCTGCAGTGGCTTTCTGCCGCACGTGCGGCAAGCCACTTTGTAACCAGTGCACCCGCGACGTCCGCGGAGTGATTTACTGCGAATCGTGCCTCGCGGCACGCATGGAGGGCGCCGCGTCGGCGCCAGGGACCCAGTATGTTCCGCCTCCTCCGCCTCCACCCAACCTGTATCCACCAATCGGAGGGCCGGGTGCCTACGTCCCGCCTCCACCGGTCTATACGGGCCCGAATCCGACGGTCGCGGGGATTCTCGGAGCTATCCCGCTGGGCCTTGGCGCCGTCTACTGCGGGCAATACGTTAAAGGCCTCGTTTACCTCGGAATCGCAGTGCTGACCATCGTTGTTCAATCCCAAAACATACCGGGGATGGCGCACGCCGCGATAGGGCTCTTCATGGGGTTTTTCTGGGTCTATCAGATCATCGACTCAGTACGTACGGCGAGAGCAATTCAGCTCGGCACCCCCGCGCCTGACCCGTTCGGGTTAGTGTCGATGTTCGGTGGGAGCAGCACGGGCGCGGTTGGCACGTCTGCAAGTGGTGTCATTCCGCAAGGTAACACCACCAAAATTCCCACGGCGGCAGTCATTTTGATCGTTTTAGGCGTGCTGTTCCTGATCAACACGGCGTTTGACTTCAGCCTGCACCGCTTTTGGCCTCTAGTCCTGATCGTTCTGGGCGTGTATCTCTTTGCTAAAAACTGGGGCCTGCTGGGCAACTATCGGCCTGGCTGCGTTTGCGAACGTTGCCGCACGCGCAGACTCATGGGACCAGCCATGCTGGTCACTATCGGCATCATGTTCCTGCTGCACAGCGTTTCTGAGGTGGGAATCGACAAAACCTGGCCGGCGATCTTGCTGGTCATTGGCGTAGTCAAACTCATGCAGAGCAACGCGTCTTACGACGGACACGTGGGCCCGTTGCCGCCCGGACCGGACGACTGGCCGCCGACGCCTCCACCACCGACTGCCGGCGCGCCACCAACGTATCAGGGGACGCCGCAGAATCCGCCAGGGGGGCAAAGCATCGATCCCTCATCTGGGGAGGTGAAAAATGTCTAACCCAGTAGCGACGCCTCCACCACCTCAGTTCTCTCCGTTGCCACCGCTGCCGCCGCCGCGCCACCGCTCGTTTGCGGGGCCGTTCGTGCTGATCGTGATCGGCACGATCTTCCTGCTGACTACGATGCGCGTGCTGTCAGTGAGCAAACTGGCTCACCTGTTCGCCAGTTACTGGCCGGTACTGCTCATCCTGTGGGGAGTAATCAAGGTCGTTGAGCATCAACGGGCACAGCGCGGAGGCTACCGTTCATCCGGCATCGGTGCGGGCGGAGTCTTGCTTATCGTCATGATCGTCGTGTTCGGCCTGATTGCAAGCCAACTACAGCGCGTGAACTGGTCCGGGCTGCGCGACGAGATCAATGTTGACGACGGAGATTTCCCCAACATATTCGGTGAAACTTTCAATTACGACGACCATCTCGAGCAGAATTTCCCGGCTGATGCCAGCCTGAAAGTCATCGACACTCATGGCGCGGTGAGCGTGCATGCATCGGATGACAACAAAATCACGGTAGTTGTGCGCAAGCGTGTTGGCGCGGAAAATCAGAGCGACGCCGACAAATACAACAGCGAAACCAAGCCGACCATCACCGCGATTGGCGGACTCGTCACCCTCAACGCAAATGTGGAGGCTGCGGGGGATCATCCGGTGGAAACCGACATGGATATTTCCGTGCCGCGAAAAGCGCCGGTCACGATCACTTCGCGCCGGGGAGATGTGAATGTCAGCGGGCGAAGCGGCAACATCGATCTTGCCGCGCAGCACGGTGACACCTCGGTCGACGACGTCACGGCCAACGTCAAGGTCAGTCAGGAAAAAGGCTCGGTGAAAGTCGAACAGGTCACGGGAGATGTGCAGGTGGGCGGGCGTGTTAGCGACGTGACCGTGGCCGACGTGAAGGGCTCGGTACAACTGGATGGCGAATTCCAGGAGAGCGTGAAGCTGGAGCGCATCGCGAAGACCGTCACCTTCAAGTCCTCGCGAACCGATATGGAGTTCTCACGGCTGGGCGGTTCTCTCGATCTCAACTCCGACGAACTCCACGCGGATGAGGTTGCAGGCCCGGTGCGTCTGACGACTCGCTCCAAGAACATCCGACTGGAGGCCGTCTCGGGGGATGTGCGCCTCAAAGACGACAACGGCACCGTCGAACTGATCATGCATTCGCTGGGCAATGTGCAGATCGATAACCGGAACGGCGACGTGCAACTGGCTGTGCCGGAGAAGTCCGGCTTCCGCCTGGATGCGCGGACTCGCGGCGGCGAAATTCAGTCGGACTTTCCAGAGCTAAAGGTCAGCAACGACGAGCATGAGGCCAAAGCAACCGGAAGCGTGGGGAACGGGTCATCCCATATCGTGATCACCAACGAGCACGAGGGCATCGAGATTCGCAAGGCGTCTGCCGCACCGCCGACGCCGCCCGTGCCCCCCAATCCGGCCAAGCCCGCCAAGGCGCTGCCGGAGCCAAAAGGCAAAGTTGAGCCGACGGAGAACTAGAAAGCTCGCGTAGGGACAGCCGCCTCGGCTGTCCCGCGCAGCATGCCCTGCGCTTGTCGAAGGGGCGAAGCCAAGCGGCTGAATCACAGGCTAACCATCCAGTCGATGTTGCACTAGCCCCTCAACCCTCGCGAGAACATCATCCTCACTCATCGATGTGGAGTCGATCACGACGGAGTCCTCGGCTGCAACCAGCGGCGACGCGGCCCTGGTTCGATCGCGGCGGTCGCGCTCCCGCAAATCGGCCGCGACGTTCGCCGCCACCTCTCCGGAAATCTTCTGTTGCGCCATGCGCCGCTGCTCGCGGATGACGGGATCGGCGTCGAGGAAGACTTTCAGATCCGCATCAGGAAAAACCTTCGTCCCGATGTCACGCCCTTCCATGACAACTCCGCCACCGGCGCCCATGGCACGCTGGTGAGACACCATCCATTCCCTGACTTTTGGGTGCACCGAGATGCGCGAAGCTCCCTCGGTGACATCGCGTTCTCGAATGCGGGCGGATACATCCTTCCCGTCGAGTAGCGTGCGATTTCCGTTGATGGTCGGCTCCAGCTGAATTCGTGAAGCGTCCGCGAGCTTCACCAGTGCAACTTCATCATCGAACGAAGCATCTTTGTCGATGGCTTTCAGCGCGAGCGCGCGGTACATCGCGCCGCTCTCGAGGTTGACGTAACCCAACTTGCGCGCGAGCCGCGCCGCAATGGTGCTCTTTCCGGCGCCAGCCGGGCCGTCAATGGCAATGATCAGTTTTCGAGGACGTTGATCGGAGGAGTGCTCGTTCATTTTGTAGCAAGATTGTACACGGGGAAGTCGGTGCTCATGTGGGGACGCGCTTGTGTGGCGACGGCCGCTTTCGGCCGTCCCGCGATGGCGAAGCCGAGCGTAAGCTTTCAACTCCTCGCTGAGTGCCTAGCGCCCGCAGCGTAAGGTCTGCGAGGAGTCCGCTTCCCGCACCCGCTCGGGACTCCATCCCATCTCGCGCAATTTCCGGATGCTCAGGGAATCATGGCGCTTCGCAAGCCGCTGTCCCGCGTCGTCGCGCACAATATCACAGTGATAGAAATCAGGAATTGGGAAGCCGAGCACCCGATAAAGCAGAATCTGCCGCGCCGTGGATTTCAGCAAATCAGCTCCACGCACAACTTCCGTGATGCCCATGGCGGCATCGTCAACAACGACGGCTAACTGATATGCCGGCACATCGTCGCGCCGCCACACGATGAAGTCGCCAACGTCGCGTCCCGCCACCATCCGCTGCGGGCCCAGATGCAAGTCGTCAAAACAGATTTCCTCGCCATCCGGAACCCGAAACCGCCAATTCACTCCCGCTGGCACAGTCCATGTGGCGACGGACGCCTCGTCCGTCCCGCGACGGCGAAGCCGAGCGGACCCGGGCACCGAACCAGACGGCCGACACCTCCCAGAATAAATCGGCTCATCATCGCCATCATTCGGCGCTCCAGCCGCCAGCGCCACATCCTTGCGCGAGCAAGTACACGGATACATCGCCCCAACCTCCCGCAGCCGCTTCCACGCCTGCAAATAGAAGTCTCGCCGCTCGCTCTGCGTATACGGAGCAAACCGCCCTCCGCAATCCGGCCCTTCCTGCCAGGAAATTCCCAGCCAGTGCAGGTCCTCGATCGTCGCATCGACGAATTCAGCGCGGCAGCGCTGCGGATCCAAATCCTCATTTCGCAGAATCAGGGTCCCGCGCCGCGCGGCAGCGCGCTGCGAGGCGATCCAGAATGTCCGCGCATGTCCGACGTGGAGCAGGCCAGTGGGCGAAGGCGCCAGGCGCCCGCGATACTGTCCAAGATTGAATTGCTGAGACAAACTCTGATTGATGATTACTGGGCCGCGCTCCGCGGCGTCACCACGATTTTCTCAGGCGTAATCTGCACCATCGATTTCCCGCCAACGTGTACGAAGCTCAATTCCCGCGCCGCCAGCAACGCGTTCACCGCCTCTTTCACCTTCGAGCGGGCGATGAATTTCCCAAAGAATGTTTCTAGTTCCCCCGGTTCGACCGCGATGACACAATCTAAATATTTCGAGACCAATGCGGAAAGTGCCTCAGGCAGCGACAGCCCAACGCCCTCCTTCACCGCATCCGGCGCCCAGCGATACAACAGATCCCACACCGAACCTTCACTGGCCTTATAGTCCACGCGCGTGATGCGCAGTTTCGACCACAACTCTGCCAGAGCCTTATCGAGCGCGGCCAGTGACACGCTGCCGCCAAGTGCGTCCACCAGTTTCTGCTTCGACATTGCCCCCTCACGCTGAATCAGTGCAAAGGCATCGCAGGCGAGCGCGGAGTATGCGGATCGGGAGCCTGCCCGTGGCGCCTGCTTCGGATTCCGCTCGCCCGTCAGCGCATAGAAATAAGGAAACACCGAGGCCGTGATCAGGAATCCGTTGTTTTCCTCAAAAAGATTTGCCTCGAACACAGTCTTCTCGCGCAGCAAGCGCACCATCAACTCGGTGGCTTGGGCAGCGCGCGGATCCTTAAACGCATGCTGCCACTCCGGAAGGCGGTCCTCGGATCCAACAAATGCTCCGATGAACGTCGGCACGAGCAAGGCCGGACGCTGCGGATACATCAGGCAGAATCCCACATCCTCCAGGAACGCGCGCGATTGCTCAATGGTCTGGATGGGCCTGCCGCCCAATCGCCATTTCTCGTGGCGCAGTTGCAGAAGTTCGAGATCCGTCATAGGGTGATTCGATTATAAAGAAGACGCCTTGATCTGAACTCACTTGTATACTGCGTCCCTATGAAACCACGATCTGCACTGGTGCTGATCCTCCTCTCAACCGTATCGATAGTCTGCTATGCGGACCCCGCGGACAGTGCCGAGGCCGAGGTTCACAAGACGCTTTCCGATTTCATCCAGGCATTCGACAATCTCGAGTGGGGTCGTTTTTGTGCTGCTTTTTCCGACGATGCCACCGTCTTTTACCCGCGCGAGTTCCCGAGTCGCGCCAACGGACGCCAGGAATATGAGAGAACGTTTCAGAAGGTGTTCGATCGCATTCGAGCGGGCCGAACCCAGGGACCTTACATGGACATCCAGCCGCGGGATTTACGTCTTCAAATAGCGGGGAACGTAGCGATTGTTACCTTTCATCTCGACGATCGCCCCGGATTTTTGAATCGACGCACGATCGTGTTGCAGAAGCAGCCATGCGGATGGAAGATCATTCACCTGCACGCATCTGAGGTGGCAGCACAGACAAAGTAATCAGATTCGCTTGAACGCCTTTTGAATGTCCTTCACGGAGTACCGCAGCACCACTGGCCTTCCATGCGGGCACGACATTGGGTGATCGGTTTTCGCGAGTTCCGCCAGCAGCCATTCCATTTTGTTCTGTTCCAACGGCATGTTGACCTTGATGGCCGCATGGCACGCGATCGAGGCGGCAATGCGCGTGCGAATCTTTTCCAGGTTCAGCGACTGCTCTTCGCTGGAGAATTGATCGAGCAGTTCGTGAAGCATGTTTTCGACCGCCGCGGCCTCCACTCCCGCCGGAGCGACCTTGATGGCGACGCTTCTCGCGCCGAATGGCTCGGCCTCGAAACCGTTGTGCGCAAGTTCGTCGGAGATTTCGCGAAAGACCGCCTGCTGCGCCGGCGACAACTCCAGCACGATCGGCATGAGCAGTCGCTGGCTCTCGACTCTCATGGCTGCCCGCTGCTTCAGCACACGCTCAAAAAGTACACGCTCGTGAGCCACGTGCTGGTCCACGATCCACAAGCCATCTTCGTTCACCGCCAGGATGAAGGAGTTGCGAATTTGTCCCAGCGGCTTGAGCGTGCCGAGAGCCGAGAGGGTGGGCTCTTCTTCGCTGACGTCGAGGGCAGGAGAGCATCCGTGGTCAGGAACCGCGTCGAACTGCTGGCGAGGAAGAGTCGCAGCGAAGTTCGGATCGAGCGGAGTAGGTTCCAATCCGCGCGCAACCGGGATCGCCGCATTCGCTTCGACAGCGATGCCGCCTTCGAACTGAAAACGCGCCGAAGTCGGTGGCACCACGGGCACCTGCAATGTGAAACTACCATCGGCTCCTGGCTCGCCGTGTTCAGCTTCCTGAAGGCGAACGCCGGTTGCGGGAAGCCCGTCTTCCGATGGATGCCAGCTGGCTCCTGGCGTCACAGCTCCGGGAGACAGGGCCTGGCTGGCGGTGGCGTGCGCGCGAATCTCCGCCACAAACTGCGGCACCGGGCGCGCTTTCATCAATGCGGCTCGCACGGAGTCACGCACAAAATCGTGCATCGCGGACTGCTGCCGGAAACGAACCTCCGTCTTCGAAGGATGCACATTGACGTCGACTTCGGCCGCGGGCAATTCCAGAAACAACAGCACGACCGGGTACACCGTCGGAGGAATAATGTTGCGGTACGCCTCGGTGAGCGCGTGCTGTACCAGGCGGTCGCGGATGAGACGACCGTTGACGAAAACAAAAATCGAATTGCGGTTCAGCTTCTGAATCTCAGGCTTGGAGACGAAGCCGTGAACCCGCATCTCGCCGGGATCCTTTAGGGCGGCCTCTTCCCCATCGTCCTCTGCCTCCTTACGCCGCCACGGCGGGGGTTGAGGGAGTCCCACGTGTTCGAGTGCCTGCCGCGCCGCCACGGGGATCAACTGGTCGAGGGTCTCTTTACCAAACACCTGATACACGCGCTCGCTGTGTCCCGCCACCGGAGGCGCCACCAACATGGCGTTCGTGGCCGAATGCAGTTCGAAATGCTTGTCGGGATGCGCCAGGGCGTAATGCGTGACCAGCGATGCGATGTGGGAGAGTTCGGTCGACTCCGCTTTCAGGAATTGTTTGCGGGCGGGAACATTAAAGAAAAGATCGCGGACGGTGATCGAAGTCCCCAGCGGTAGTCCGGCTTCCTCCACGCGAGCTATTCTCCCGCCGTTGATCTCGATCACAGTGCCCGCAGGCTCATCTGCGGCTCGGGTCTCCAGGCGCAGGCGCGAGACTGAGGCGATTGAAGGTAGCGCCTCGCCGCGGAACCCGAGAGTCGCGATGCTCAACAAGTCTTCGGCATTCTTGATTTTGGAAGTCGCATGGCGCTCGAACGCCAGCATGGCATCGTCGCGTACCATGCCGCAACCGTTGTCGGTGATCTGGATCAGCTTCTTCCCGCCCGCTTCGACGCTGATCTTGATGCGCGTTGCTCCGGCGTCAAGCGAGTTCTCGAGCATTTCCTTTACCACGGAAGCAGGGCGCTCCACCACCTCGCCGGCGGCGATCTGGTTGGCAACGGTCTCGGAGAGTACGTGGATGCGGCCCATGGGCGGAACGGTTCTCAGTTCTCAGTGGCCAGTTTCGCAGATGAGGTGGAAAAAACAAAGGAGGTGACTCGCTTGGGGTCCCTAAGCGCAATCTTCGGCGGCGCGTTACGGCAGACGGAAGTCGTGCCCTTTCCGGCCGTTTCGTCCATACGCAACTCGTAGCGCGGTTCAAATGAGGCATATGCTGGCAAGTGAGACGCATAGTTTTGGAGGAACAACTCGACCAAGCGTTGGTTATAAATGTCACCGGGCTTGGTAATCATCTCCCTCACTACACTCTGGAAAGCTGGTTCGTCGAGACCGATCACGTCGATGCGGCTGACATAAAACTGTTTGCTCTCATCAAGGTCTATGTCTACCGAAACTTTCTGCTGCTCTTCATCAACCCGAGTCTTGGGGACGGACGAAAGGTTGATATAGCCGTATTCCCCGTATGCACGGTGCAGGTCGTGCATTCCCCGTTCAATGGCGTCGCGGCTAAAAACGTCACCATCCTTGATCAGAAAGAGAGAGCGCAAAACCGCGACATTGCTGATCGATCTATTGTTCCGGAATCGGATTCCTTCCAACCGAAATTGCTGGCCCTCATCTATGTGAACAGTAACGGCGATTCGTTCGCTACCGGGACCGCTCGTTAGCAACCGTGTGTCCGTATGCGCCTGTGCGGTGAAGTAACCTGAGTTCTGCCACGCTCGCTGCGCTCTTTCAGAGATTTCAGTTGCGACTTCGTCCCCACTGCCAGAGTAGTTCCCCTGTTCGATGAAGCTGCGATTCGGTCTCGATCAAGGTGGGCACGTAGATCACCCTTAAGAACTAACTCCGTAACAGTGATCGACGGTCCTCTTCGGTCCGATGACGATGGGGGGCAGACTAAAGGCTTCTCGGTTCCCGAAGTCCTATAAATCTGACTTTGTACGCGCGAACGAGCTTCACGCATTTGTTCGTACTGTTCAGCGGAAAACATCCGCTTGCTTCCGCCGTTTCGACCTTGAGGGCTGAAGCCCGGCTTCCATTGCGACCGCGACAGGCTTGCCGCCCTTTTGCGCGGGTTCGAACTTCCATTCGTTCAAAGCCTGAATCGCCTTTTCGTCCAGTTGCATTCCCAACTTGCGGACAACGCGGATGTCCCTAGGTCGACCGTCAGCACCTACAACCAACGACAAAACACAGGTTCCTTGGTAACCGGCTTTTCGGGCAGCCTCCGAAAATTCCGGCTCTGGAGAGTGGATGGCCTTCGGTGCGGTCACATCTCCGCCTACATGAAAGATGTTATTCGCGATCGTACTCTGCTCCTCGATCTTTCCGCCAGTTGCGACTGTCCACAAACTGGCAAAGAAGTGCAAGCTAACAGAAGAGACAAGCACCAAGCGCAAATGGTCTTCGAGACCATAAACACGGGAGTTTAGCAAATAACCCCTCTCATTCCATGCGCTCTCGCGCGGCCCTTGAAGGGCCGCTCTTTCACGGCGCTGCATACTGTCGGCTGCATGCTGCTCCGAGTCTCTTAAATCTCGAAGTGGATCGTCCCACATGGAAGTTCATTGAAACGCTCCGCCTGCTGGATGCACTATCCTCCGACAGCCTCGGGAGGACCCATGAATCATTACTGGTCTGCTTTGCTGGTTGCTCTGGCAATTGTTCTCATTCTCGCCTGCCCGCACCATCCGCCCAACTACCCGACCGGCGCGATCGAACTTCACTACTATGCGTCGGGGCCGTGGCCCGTCACCTCAAGCGAGAGTGCGACTCCGTGTGATTCTCAAGGCCATAAGTGCGTATTCTTCTACCCCAGCAATCTGGGCGCAAATGGATTCCTGCACCCGATCATCACCTGGGGAAATGGCAGCTTTGGCACGCCTAAGCAAGCCGAATACTTCCTACGGCATATGGCTTCATGGGGGTTCGTCATTGTGGCCAGCGAAGATCCGATGACTGGTCCCGGGCAAACGATTCTGGACGCCGCGAAATACATGGTCGCCGCCAACTCCGATTCCACCAGCCCGTTTTTTCACAAACTCAACGTCAACCAGGTCGGTTCTTTCGGACATTCCCAGGGAGCGACCGGAGCCGTCAACGCGCTGCTCAAGTCCAACGGGCTGATCAAGACCGTGCTACCAATCGAACTCCCGGCTCAGATCTACGGCAATTCCACCAATTTCTTCAACCCCGCCAACCTGACTGGCTCAATCTTCTTCGTCGACGGCTCCGCTGATTTCGTCTCGCCTCCCCTGCAGGGAAACAATGTCACCGGATTGCAGTCGATCGACGCCTATTACCAGGCCGTGCCCAACTCCGTGGCCAAGGTCAAGGGCACGCTGATTGGGCCGAGTCATAACGATGTTGCTGGACAGCCCGACTGCTCGCAAGCGCCGTTTCCCTGCGTCAATGGCGTCTACGGATACCTGGGATATCCCACCGCGTGGTTCATGGACCGTCTTCAGGGCGACACTTACGCTCACGGCGCCTTCGTCAACTCCACCGGCGAAATGTTTTCCGAGACCACCAATTGGCAGTACGTGGCCAGCAACATCCCGTAGCGGCCCGATCCAGCAAATTTATTCCACTCCCCTTGCTAACCGAGAGGAGCGGAGTTTAGTCTAACTCGGTAACCGAGGGGAGACCGAGGTGAGCAAGCCTTCCGATCTGGTCCAGGGAACACTGGACATGCTGATCCTAAAAATCCTGGCGCTGGAACCGCACAACGGGTGGGCCATCAGCCAGCGCCTGCAACAGATCTCCAGCGATGTTCTGGGAGTCAGCGACGGGTCGCTGTATCCTGCGCTCCACAAACTGGAACGGCGCGGTTGGATTACCGCTCAGTGGAAGCCGAGTGGAAACAATCGTCGCGCAAAGTTCTATTCCCTGACGCGGCTGGGGCGGAAGCAACTGGAAAAAGAGACGGCAAACTGGAACCGGATCTCGACCGCGATCTCCGGCATTGTAAAGCTCAAGGAGGCGTGAACATGGGCTTCGAACAATGGTTCTATACGCTCCCTGTGCGCTTGCGCGACCGCTTTCGCGGCAAACATGTGGATCAGGAGCTAAGGGAAGAACTGCGCGACCATCTTGAGCGGCAAATTCAGGTCAACCTTGAGAAGGGCATGTCGATGGAAGACGCGCGCTACGAAGCGTCGCGGGCACTCGGTGGAGTGACGCAGATCGAACAACAGTGCCGAGACGCGCGCGGCCACAACTTTATCGAAAATGCCATTCAGGACTTGCGCTATGGATTCCGTCAACTCTTCCGCAGTCCGGGTTTTTCTATTCTCACCATTCTGTGCCTGACCCTGGGCATCGGAGCCAATGCCGCGGTGTTCAGTTGGGTGGAAGGAATCTTATTTCGCCCCTACCCGGCGGTCGCTCATCAGGAGCAGTTGCTCGCTCTGGGAGGAACGGCGCGTGGAGTGCCTGGAGGCGAGCCAACTTCGTGGCCGGATTTCCTTGACCTGCAGAGAAGCTGCACGCTGTGCGACGCGGTCTTCGTGACCAAAATTACCGGCACCACGCTAAGTATTGGCGACCACGCGGAGGTCGCCACCGGCAGCATCGTCTCAGCGAATTATTTCGACGCGATCGGCGTCCACCCCATGCTGGGGCGCGGCTTCGAACCCGGCGAAGATGTGGGCAGCAATTCCCATCCTCTCGTGGTGATCAGCTACGACCTCTGGCAAAAGCGGTTTAAAGGGGACCCGCAAATCATCGGCAAGATGCAGCGGCTCAACAATGTCCCGCACACCATCATGGGCGTCACGCCGGAAGGCTTTTATGGAACCTTCGTGGGCTGGGCGATGAATTTCTGGGTCCCGGCTTCGATGGAAGAAACGTTCGAAAGTGGTGGATACAAACTCGAAGACCGCGGAGCGCGCTGGATCGAAAGTTATGTACGGCTCAAGCCCGGAGTCAGTTGCGCACAGGCACAAGATGAAGTCTCCGCGATTGCCACACGACTGGAGGCCAGCTACCCAGCCACCAACCGGGGACGCAGTATCAAGCTATGGCCACTGTGGCAAACGCCGTTCAACAATGCGCATACTCTGCTGCCCACGCTCCAGATCATGACGGCGGTCGTGGCGTTTGTTCTTCTCATCGCTTGCGCGAATGTCGGAAACCTGCTGCTGGTGCGGTCATTCGCGCGCCGACATGAAATGAGCGTTCGCATGGCCATTGGCGCCAACGGCGGACGCCTGTTAAAGCAACTTCTCACGGAAGGCCTGATCCTTGCCGCGTTCGGTGCGGCCGGAGGACTTCTGTTGGCGTACTGGTGCCGGCATGCCCTCGCGTTGCTGTTCCCGCGGCGCTCGGGAACGATGATGTACCTTCCCGGCCAGATCGATTGGCATGTGATGCTGCTCAGCGCCGGCATTTGCGTTTTGGCCACGCTGGTTCTCGGGCTGGTTCCCGCATTTCAGGCGCGCGGCATCGATCTTGCCGGAGCGTTGAAGGCGGAATCTTCGAATGTAACCATGGCTCGCAGAAGGGCGTGGATGCGATCCGGCTTGGTGGTGTTTCAGGTTTGCCTGAGTTTTATTTTGTTGGCCGGAGCTGTTTTATTGCTCGAGAGTCTCGAGAAGATTCGAACCGCCAGTCCCGGCTTTTCGACGAGCCGCGTTGTAGAAACAGGTGTATCTCTGGTGGCAGCGGGATATGACGCTCAACGGTCCAAGACTTTTCAGGACGAACTGATGGAACGCGTCAGGGCTCTGCCCGGAGTGGAGTCCGCTGCATACGCCCGAGTGACGCCGCTGGGCTATGGCTCATTCTCCTCGACGCCCATTGCGGTGGACGGCTATCAACCTTCACCCGATGAGCAACCGTCCATTGACTACAACGAGGTCGGGCCGGCCTACTTTGTGACCTTGGGCATCCCTCTAGCCTCGGGCCGGGAGTTCACCCGTGCGGACGACGAAAACGCGCCTTTGGTCGCGATCGTGAATCGCACCATGCAGTCGCGCTACTGGAGCGGCCAGGATCCCATCGGACGGCGCCTGCAAGTGAAAGGGAAGTGGGCAGTCGTCGTCGGTGTGGCGGCCGATTCCAAGTACGAGAGTATGCGCGAGGATCCAAAACCATTCTTCTATGTGCCCCTCTTGCAGAATTTCGTGCGCGGGCCGAGTTTGAATGTCCGCACCACGGAACCTCTGGAGAGTATTTCGGCCGCGCTGCTCCGCGAAGTGCATTCCTTGGACGCGAACCTTGCCCTCTACGAGACGATTACGCTTCAGGAACAAGTGGACCGTTCCACCTCTCCGCAACTTGTGGCCGTAACCCTGGTTTCAATCCTCGCAGGATCGGCGCTTCTGCTCGCAGCAATCGGTCTCTACGGGGTGATGTCCTACGCGGTGGCGCAGAGTATGCGCGAACTCGGGCTACGCATCGCCCTTGGGGCGGGCTCATCCGATCTGCTTCGTCTCGTCATCTCGCGCGGACTAAGGTTAACCGCAGGAGGCGTCTTCCTTGGCGCGGTTGCAGGACTGATCCTGACGCGGTTACTCGGAAAGCTTCTCTATAACGTCAGCCCCTACGACCCGCGCGCATTCGGCGCAGCGTTGGCGGTCATGACCATCACCACGCTGGCAGCTTGTTTCTTTCCCGGATGGCGCGCTACCCGTGCCGACCCGGCTCGTGTCTTGCGGGATTGATCGGGTAACGGCTTCGAGGGCATTACTTCGCGTCCGCCACCTTCTCCCGCTCTTCGTTGTAAGTCCCAAACTGTTTCGCAACCGTTTTGAGAGTCGGATAGAACTGCACGAACGTGTGCTCCACCGCCGCGTGCGCGTCGTGGCACGTCCAGCAGCTGTTGCCGTGCGCCATGGCGCCGGACGACTTGCTGTCGGCTGCGAACCCGTAATACGCCCACTTGTCTGGATTGCGGGTTGAATCTTTGACCTCGACTGCCAGGCCCATCAGGTCGGTCTGGTAATGGCCCTTTTGATTGATCGAGCTGCGGCTGGCTGCGTCGCGCTCATCGATCACAAACATGCTCTGCTCCGGCCATTTGCCGGACTTCGCGAACTCGTCGTACGCCCAGCGCTGGACGAAAACGTTAGTGAACATCTCGTGGCTGCCGGGCTCAGGACTGTAGTTCATGCCGTATCCGGCGGAGAGAAACATCCATTCGCGGTAGTCGCTGGGCCGCAGAAGCTGGCCCTTCTCGTCATACTGCGGCTTGGGCATCTTTTCTTCGGGAGCAGCGGCCAGCATAACCAGGCAAATCATCCCGAGCACGGCCAGACAGAGAATTTTCTTCATTGAGGCCTCCCCATGTGAGTGGCAGCTTAGCTTAAAGGGCCGGGTCTTGTCTTGAACGGATTAAACATCGCGCCGAAACAGTGAACCGTTGTTGACCATTCCCTGCCGGCCACGTCTGAACATTCGTGCCCCAGTCTGCACAGCCCGGCAAATTCCTGCGCGGTGGAGAGTTCTACTCTCCAATTCAGGCTCGCCTGAGCGCGAACGACGTTGTGCTCTCGGAACTTTGCCAGCCTGTCGCTCGCTCGGTCCCCCGGCACGAGCATGAACTTGCCTACGTGACCATCGTGCTGCACGGCCATTATCGCGAAGGAGATCGCGGCAAACTCGACGAACTCCCGCCGCTTACTGCAGTCTTCAATCCGGTGGGCGTGGCACATTCTACCGTCATTGGGCCTGCGGGAGCATCGATGTTCACGATCGAATTCCGCAGTGAGAGCTTGCGAGATCTTGGCCTGCAACTCCCCGATCGCACAGCTTTTGATTGTGGCGTGGGAACTATGCTCTGGCCCGGGCTGCGGCTGTTTTCGTCCTTCAAGAATCAGAGCGCGGACTCTCTCATGCTGGAGGCGCAGGTGTTTGAGCTGCTGGGAGCGATCACGCGGCTGGATCAATCGCCGGAGAAGACGCCGCCGCGATGGTTGAAGCGCGTGAAAGATCGCTTGCATGCGGAATTCTGCGAGCGACTCCGTATGCGCGATCTGGCGCGTGAAGCCGGAGTCCATCCTGTCCACCTCGCCCGCGCGTTTCGTAAGTTCGAGAAACGGACTCCCGGCGAGTATCAGCAGCACTTGCAGATTCGCGCCGCGTGCGATTTGTTACGGAAACCTGAGTGGCCGCTGGCGGAGATCGCCGCCGAATGTGGCTTCGCCGATCAGAGCCACTTCACCCGCGCGTTCCGCCGCATGGCCGCCACAACTCCATTGCGCTTCCGACAGGCGGTGGTTCCAAAAACCGCGTGGCCTAAGATCACGGCGTGAAATGAAAAGGCGCTCCGAGAGGGAGCGCCTCGGAATATTTAACCGCCATTACGGGACAACGACCAGCGTGAAACTGGTCTGACTAGTTAATGACCCGGACGTTCCAGTCACTGTGATCGTGTAACTCCCGGTCGGGGTTCCGGGATCCTTTCTGCTGCTACTGGAACTGCCTCCGCAGGAGCCGAGCCAGATCGTCGAGAATCCCAACATCATCAGGAGGCCGAGGAGGCGCACGGCCCGCAGCGAGCGTTTGCGCGAAGACGCGACAAACACGATTCCGAGAAGTCCCGGGAACAGGGTCGCGTAGAAGACCCGCGAGCCGCGATCGAAAGGACGATCCAGCCTGGCGATGGGAGCTTTGGTGGTAATAGCAAAGCTGACTGCCGCACTATTCGTCGCCGAAGAGGGCCCGTGCATGTCGATTCTTGAACTGCTGTCGGAACACGTGTAAGTTATCGCCCCTGTGAAACCGTTGAGAGGCGTCACGTTGATCGTCGCTGTTACAGGGGAACCCTGTGCCACCTGGTACGAGAGAGGGGCGCGAGCAAGAATCCTGGCGCCGCACAATCTTGAGCTAGTGTGGCTCCGTTCACCGACCCCAGACCGGTTACCTGATCGTATCCGGTACCAGCGTTGAAACCGATTTTCGTCGTTCCCGATGGGCAGTTCGTGGTTCCCGAGGTGCAAGCCACCATATTGTTGCCCGTTTTGACATCATTGAACGCCGCAGGATAACTGGAGGCACCCATTGATAGAGTCTGGGATTTACCGGCGCAAGCCCAGCTGGAGGAGTGTTTCCCAGAGACTGATTCACCAGAGCCAAGATCGCGGCGAACGTTGGTGCATCAGCTGATGTTCCACCGACCGCACTGAAGTTCCCACCAGCACTCTCCCGGAAACCAACTGCGCAACTGGTTGCGGAAAAATCCTCGGAGCATAACAGATATGAATCGTGGTAGTTCGAAGCACTCAGTGAGATATCCGGAACGTCCCGGAACACATCACTCGGCACTCCGATTCCAGCTTGCCATGTGGGCTTTGCAAAATACAGGCTAGCACCGCCACCCGAAGCCGAAAGAATGTGATTGGTATTGTTGACATTCGTTGTGTCGTTCCAGGCTTCCTCCGGAATGTATTGTTGGGCCGTTATTACGGGTGCGTCAGAGCCGGTACCGGAGGCAAGCCAGTAAGGGGAGTCGCTGGCGGCGGTAGTGTTCGGGGCATTCCCGCTCACCGCTCCAGGATTGTCGCCCGTGAACTCATTTCCTCCAGCACCTGTAACTTCGGGTATGGACGCGGGCATATCGACAGCTAAGCCGGTGGTCGAAGACGAACTCGTGCCAGACTCACAATCCGCGGCCCCGGAGTCGCCTGTTGCAGAAACAATAGTCTGTCCTTGGGTGATTCCCTGCTGCGCCCACCCTTGCACTTGCTGCGCGAACGCCTGGCCGTTGCCCGACTCGCAATCGCCGTAACTGGTGCTGATGAAGGGGGCGACATCGTTTGTCACGGCATAGTGAAGCGCGTCCCATACGCTATTGCTGCGGGCACCGCCACAGGCGTCGCCGGAGTTCAAACCGGCATACACAAAAATGATGGTCGCATTCTTGGCAACTCCGCCAGCCCATTCAAGGTCCAGATCGGACTCGCCTTCGTCTCCCGAGCAATGTCGGGTCGCCCATACCGCACGCAATCATCGTCACTGTGCTTGCAGGAAGACCGGCGCTCCGGAAGTTATTAAGGTCCGTTGTGCTGACCGTGCTCTGCCCGACAATCGCTATCTTCTGCCCGGCACCGTCGCCGAGCGTTTTGAGGTCATAGATCGCCGCGAAATCCCCTGGGGTCAGGAAGTGGTTCCCGCTGACGAACGAAGTCAGATGCGGCACCGCCTTTGCTCTTGGCTTAGGGGCGAAATTGTGCAGATGCCATACATTCACGACCGAATCGGCGATTGCTGCGGGCACCGAGGGCTCACCTGCATTGGCAAGGTGAATTTCGCCATTCACTAAATAGTGGTGCATCTCGACCTGAAAGACCGACTCGACCTGCGCCACGATCCCATCAAAAGAGACTTCGTTGCGGCTGTTGGCCACCTGAATGTTCGTGAAGCCCTGTGACTGAAGCCACGCAATGATCTTTTCCAGATCGTTCCGACTCAAGCCGAAGCGCTCGCCAAATTGCTTGGCGTCAAATACCTGCGGTACCTCGGCGACGAGGGGTTCCCAGGTCAGCGATGAATTGGTCGAGATCCTTCTGTTGGGCAACGGATGGACGAAATGCCAACGTGATGCCTTGAATCAGCCTGCTGCGGTCGGCGAAGCCGAGGTCGTTCTCAGGCTTCGCGAACCCGTGCACGTTGCCCCTGAGAGCCACTTTCAAACCTTCGTTCAGCGGACCGACGATCCGGTCCTGAGCACCCGCAGCGCTGATCATTAATAAGACAACCGCAGTGCACAACAGACACACCACGCCCCGACCACTCTTTACCATAAGCTTTCCCCTAGGTTTGATTGCATGGATAAGGTTGAAGCCTAAGATTATCGGCTTATCTGTCGTTCGATCAAGTATCAGAGGTGAAGGTTGTATCGTGATCGGCGCTTGACAAACTTTGACGTTGCAAAATCCAGTAGTTCCTGCAAAACAGCTTCCATCGAGGGAAAAAACCGGATTCCGACCTGTACTTCCGGGTAAACTTCCTGCGTTTTCGGCATACTGCTGCCGTATACTGCCCCTCGCAAAACGAGCATGTCCGCGGCTGCCACCTCAAAAACACGGCTTGCCTACATCGACTGGATGCGAGGACTCGCCTGCCTCCTGATGTTCCAGACCCATTGTTATGACTCGTGGCTCGGCGGATCGGCCCGCCAGAGCCGGTTCTTCATGTATTCGCAATTGTTGGGGACGTTTCCCGCGCCCCTGTTTCTCTTTCTGGCGGGGATCTCGTTTGCCCTGGTCACGGACAAACTCCTGCAGAAGAATCTCTCGCCCACACAGATCGCGCGGAGCACGATCCGGCGCGGTGCGGAAATCTTCGGTTTCGGCCTGCTGTTCCGCCTGCAGGAATACCTGATCTCCTGGGGCTGGGCCCCGAAGAGCGACCTGTTGCGCGTCGATATTTTAAACACCATCGGCCTCTCCATGATGCTTATGGGTGTGCTCTGTTGGATCGCACTAGCTGTGACGCAGTCGGCAAAGAGCATGTGGGGACAGCCGCCCCCGGCTGTCCGGCCGGGCGAAGCCCGGCCGGAGGCGGCTAGTACTCTTAGAAGCCGCTTGGTTCTGATTTTGTCGGCGGCCACGGCCGCCCTGGTGATCTCCCTGCTGACGCCGCTCCTCTGGACCACTTGGCGCCCCCGCTTCCTCCCCTGGCAGCTCGAGTCGTATATCAATGGCGTTCACAACCTCGGCACGCCGCAACCCTGGCTCTTCCCCATCTTTCCCTGGACTGCTTTCGCGTTCGCAGGTCTCGCAGTCGGATTCATCCTGCAAAGCCCCTGGTCGCGCACCCGCGAAGCCCGCGTGTTCGTCGCTCTCGGAATCGTGGGTGTTGTGCTGATCGAACTCTCGCGCTGGATCGACGCGCTGCCTCGGCAGTTTTATCCGGTCTACGATTACTGGCATACCAGCCCAGAATTTTTTCTGATCCGATTGGGAATGTTGCTGCTGATTCTGACGGGAACTTACGCCTGGTGCCGCTGGGGCCTGGCGCAATGGGGATTCAGTCCGCTGATCCAGTTGGGTCAGGCTTCCCTGCTCGTGTATTGGGTGCACATCGAATTCGTCTACGGACGCGTCTCGATTCTTGCCAAGCACGCGCAAACGATCAGCGGAGCGACTGTCGGGCTGGTGATCATCTTCCTGGCGATGCTGGCGCTGGCTTACATTCGCACGCACGCGACGTCATGGCTTAAGAAGAAAGGTCCCGGAGGGACCACCGATAGTAGCCCGCCAGTTTCACTGGCGGGAAACAAGCGGCCAGCGACGCCCGTGCCGTAGGCACGACTGAAACTTGATGTGTAATGGTTCAGGCGTCCCTGCCGGGACGCGGTTTTTTTTTGAGCTGCAGAAACCCGGCGTTGAAACGCCGGGCTATTGTCAGATGTTCCTCCGGAACATTTATGCCGAGGCGTTGAACTTATCGTTCAACTCGCAACCTGCTTTAGAAACTCCACGACTTCCCGCTCTGCCCAGTGTCCGTCGTAGCCGTTGCCGTCCGGTTCGCCGATGAAGGAACAATGCCCGCCGTCCGCGGTCTCGATGTAGGTGAGATTGGGATTTCCCGCGATCTTTCTCAAAGTCTCGGGCCGTATGCGAATGAAGGGATCGTTGGCGGCATGGATAATCAGTCCCGGAACGGCGATCCGGTCGACGACATTGGTCGCGGCAGCGCGGGCATAATAATCGTCGGCCCCGGCGAATCCACAGTAGTACGCGGTTACGCGATCGTCGAATAAACGCAGGCTGGTGACGCCGCGCAACCGCCGGACATCGAAATCCTTCGGGAATAATTTCGCCTTGGCTCGAAGCCGGCGGTGCAACTGCAGCAGGAAGTACCACTCGTAGACGCAGTTCGCGGGCTCATGCAGGGCGTCAGCCGAAGCGGCCAAGTCCATGGCCGGACAGACTGCCGCAACCGCCTTGAACTGCGGCGGACCCGGGCCGCCCCACTCGCCGGCGCACTTGAGAACGAGATTGCCTCCCATCGAGAATCCGACCAGCGCGAAGCGCGATACGCCTTCATTCTCAATCACGCTCTTCGCCACGGCGGCGACGTCTCCCGACAAGCTTGAGTTATAGAGCGTCGGCGCGCAGTGATCCATACCACCGCAGTTACGCTGATTCATCCGGACAACGTTCATCCCGGCCGCCAAGCCATTGCGCGCGACGCCGGTCATATACTGCGACTCTGACGATCCCTCGAGTCCGTGCACCACGATCAGAGTCATGGCTTGCTGTCGATTTTCGGGTTGCCAGTGGCACCAGCAGCGGATTTTGATTCCGGGCGCGACTTCGATCAGCCGCTCCTCCGCCGGGGGCAGATGGATCCGCCGCGACATCAGGAAGCTGGCGAGCGTTTGTACGTGACCGCCGCCAAGCCATCTCCGAGGCCGGAACGGCGAACTTACCCGCCAAGGATTCCGTCGCGGATCGTTGGAAGGTTCCTCGGGCTGCGGCTGTGAAATTTGCGAACTCCCCACAAATTGATTCTAATAGAGAGCGGAGCCGTGAAATGCCCATTTACGAATACATCTGCAAGGAATGCCATCACCGGTTCGAGGCTCTCGTCTACGGCAAGGAAAAGGCCGAGTGCCCGAAGTGCCACACCAAGAAGCTCGAAACGCAACTCTCGGTTTTCGCGGTTTCCGCCAAGAGCGGGACTAGTTCGCCAAGGTCTGCCGGACCTTGCGGATCGTGCGGCGATCCTCGCGGCCCGGGCGCCTGCTCACTGGGCGACATGAACTAAGGGGTCAGTCAGTCGTCGTCCCAGGTGCAGGATATTTCCGCCTGTCGCAAAACCATTTCCGTTTCACAACGCATCTAGGTCTGCAAGCCCCGCTCGGAGGAACCGATGAAACTGCTCCTCGTCCTGATCGTGGTTAGTGGAACCCTCATCGCTCAAAGCCCCACAAAGCACCTCTCGGGAGAGATCAGAGGCACCGTCATCGACCAGACTGGCAGTCCGGTCTCTTCAGCCACCGTGTACGCAGTTCCACAGGGACTGGTCCTCGACGAAGTCACGCCGCGATCCACCAAGACGAATAGCAACGGTCGATTTGATTTTCGTGGAGGATTTGAACTTCGCTCCTACCGGATCTATGCGCGAAAAGACGCCGATGGCTATCTCAATCCACTAGACGCTCTTTACGGAGACGAAGACAACTCTGCGGATGTGGCTCTCAGCCCGAAACATCCCACTTCGACCGTGACGGTGAAGCTGGACAAGCAGGCCGCCGTAATCTCTGGAAGAGTCTTCAACGTCGAGTCAGGCACGCCGCTCAAGGCATACGTGGGTCTGATAGATGCGGAGGGCAATGGCCACTCCGTGGTCGTCGACGGAGATTACAATCTGGTCGTGCCTTCCGAAAAGAGTGTCACATTGATCGTGACGGTGATCGGAACACGCCGCCCGCTCATTCCAGTGTCTTCCTTATGGCTGGAACCCGGTCAGCGCGTCTTTATGGACATTCCAATCTCTGCGGTTGAGAAGTGAGGAAAAAGCGGGGAGGGCCGGGAGAAGGCCGAACGGTGCACCAACGTTGAAGCACTTGGAGTATGCCTCAAATCATGCGCCGCAGGCAAGCATAATCCTCTCACCCACCCTCGCCGACTGCATACATTTTCACTTTACCCGCAGATTCAGCGCACAGAATCGCCGGTTTCGTCATCGGCGGTGCTTTACGCCCCATTCTAGGCAAAAGGATCCGTGTCCGCGCTCCGGCCGTAGATCACCGGCAGGGGCACATCCAGCAGTCGCAGATAGACCGACAACTGCCCCCGATGGTGGTACCAGTGATTCAGCATGATCGTCCGTAATATTCCGGACCGTGGCTGGTTGAAAAGTTCGCGGTCCCCTTTCATCAGGCGGAATTTCCCGGCTGCAAGCTCCTCCGTCATCCCCTGGAGGTTTTGCTCGGCATCGCGAACGCTCTGCTCAAAGGATGCGAGAATCTCTGCCAGACTGTTCGGCTGCGGAGGAACGAAAGATCCTTTCAGGACGTCGAAGCTGTCCTGCTGCGCCATGCTGGAAATTCGGCCCGGAATGGCCGCGATATGCCCGGCCAACTGACCGAGCGTCATTGACTTCGTATGCGGCTTCCAAGTTAGTTTGTCGGACGGGACACAATCGAGCAAGCGTTTCGTAATCACCACCTCCGCACGAAACTCATGCAGCATCGGAGTAACAATATTCATAGGGCTAACCATCGTTGCCATCTTAATATCTCCTTCAGAAAGTAGCGCCGGTATCCTGCCGGCTGTGGCGGGGGCGTCTCGCCCCCGCATTGTGCCGAAAATCTACTTCGCAATCAGCTTGCCCACATCCACCATCTTTCCGTCACTGTACCGGTCATGATGCCGTACCCACGCCATCTCATGCGGCTTCATTCCTTCTTCATGACGGCCCATGGCCGTAAGGTCGATCCAGTTGTACATCGGCAGCAGAATGTCGAGCCCGCGCGCGTACGTCGAGTACGTGTGGAAGATTTGTCCGTCCTTCTGTATGAACGCACTTGCTCCCGGAGCTTCTTCACCGTAAGCCGGGATCGTCCCGAAGTTGTAGAGCGGATTTCCGCCCGAGGCCTGTTCCTTGGTGAACGACACGTTGTAGTCATAGTTGAAGTCAGTTCCGTTCGACGAGACCCACTTGAACTTCCATCCCATGCGCTTCTTGAACGCGTCGATCTCACCCAGTGTCGCGCGGGAGACCACCGCAAACGATGTATCCCGCTGCGCCATATGAATCGTGACGGCATCGAAGGCATCCGCTAGGAACGAGCAACTCGGACATCCTTCCTTCCAGCCCGGCCCGAACATGAAGTGGTAAATCAGCAGTTGGCTGCTCCCATCGAACAGGTCCGAGAGCGTCTCGGTACCGTTCACGCCCTCAAACACGTACTTCTTTTCGACTTTCTCCCAGGGCAGTTCACGCCGCAACCGGCTTAGTTCATCGCGCTGCTTGGTGAATTCCTTTTCCTTGGCCAGGAATTTCTTCCGCGCGGCAAGCCACTCCTCGTGGGATACAACTTTTGCCGCAGTCTTCTCCATCGTTGCTGTCGTCATCGTCTACTCCTTTTGCTTCGAATCGCTTTTCTCACCCTTCTTCTTGCGAAGAACTCTTGCGACCAGCGCCGTCAACCCTCCGGTTGAAACGACGCTGCCCACCACCACTCCTGCACTGGCAATGCATGCCGGACACATATTTCCTCCTGAACCAGACTCATGTGGGGACAGCCGCCTTCGGCTGTCCCGCGAAGCGAAGCGAGCCCGGTGGACCCGAACCCCTGTACTCACTTCTTCCGTTCAGCCCGCTCCTTGATGCGCCGATTGACGTTGGTCCATCCCGGCGTGACCCCGCGGCGGTGCTCTTCCTGAATCACTCCGAAAGCTTGGTGATGAAACCGGATCACCGTCTCGCCGTTCTCTTCGCTCAGCCGGTACTGAACATTCGAAACCACCGCGTTCGACATGAACAGCGGCCCGGTGATCTCCAGCAGCGTCGGGCGCTTGATGGCCTGCACGTGCCCCCACAGGTGGCCGTTGCCGTCTCCCAGATCACGGAACCATCTCCCCCCGGGCCAGGGTTCGATCTTCATCGGCATCTTGCCCTGCTCGCTCTCATTCTCGGGGCCGATCTGTTCGAGCAGCGCGTCAAACGTAGTCTGCAAGGACGCCTTGACGTGGATCTCCTGGGTTATCGTTAGACTCAAACTCTCAATACCCGGAATCGTTGGACTGATACTCATGCTTCCTCCTTAAAAGTTTTTGGGGTGCGCCCGCCCACTGCCACAACAGCCGTGTGTCCCATTGCTGCATCAAGCGAGATCCAATGTCGGATCAGGGCGAGATTCCACTGCGATCAGGTGAGACCCACTGCCGGATCAGCCGTGGAAGAGCGGCCCTTTAAGGGCCGCGTTAAGCACCCCAGAGCATCGGGGCTTTAGCCCCAGCACTCACTCACCCTTGAGACTCTTCTCTTTCGCCTCGGCCCGCTCTTTGACCCGTAAAAGTTGATGCGCCCACAGCCGCTCAAACGTCTTCGTCCACTCATACAATGGACGGATCTCATCCGCATTCGTCCTGTACATCATATGACGCCCATTCCGCCGCACCCGCACCAGGCCCACGTCCCGCAGGACCTTCAGGTGTTTCGAAACTGAAGGCTGCTCCAGCCCCATCTTGACGACGAGATCGCCGACGGGAAGTTCGGCTACGGCCAGATACTCCAGAATTTCACGGCGTCGCGGCTCCGCCACTGCGTTGAAAGCATCCGAGGTAGTCGCTGCCCTTGCCATCAATGAGTCCACTATATATTCCTATATAGGAATATGTCAAGCGAAAAAATGACCGCCCAAAAACTCTTCTGGAAGGCCCGGTGGTACCGTGGAAGAGCGGCGCTTTAGCGCCGCGTAAACCGCGCAGAATCAACAATGGGCTTCAGAGTGTGCGTGAGAACCGCACGGTCAATCCGGGCTGTGGGACGACCGGGCAGGGATTTGCGCCCCGGAGGGGCGTCTGAGAATAGCCCGGCGCTTTTAGCGCCGGGTAAAGTGGAACACTGAGCGCGTCCCGGAGGGACGCCTGAAAGTTCTCACGCACACTCTTCAGCCCCAGTGGTCGCCTATCGCGGCGATCGGAGTTGCGCAACCTCCTAGAATGTTGCAGGGCCCTCTTATTCAAGACCATCGCAGGAGACCTCACATGCTGGAGCGAATCGCCGAAGGACGTACTGACCTGGTGTTCGAATACGTGGCTCAGGGAAATCCGGCCAACTCGAAGGCCCAAGACGGAGCCTCGCTCATCCAATGGTGTGCCTACTATGGCGACGTCTCCGCCATACGATTCCTGCTGTCCCACGGCGAATCGCTGCAATCGTTGGGAAACGACTTGGGACTCAATGCCGCCGCTTTTCACGGCCACTGGCGGCTCTGCCAGTTTCTTCTGGAGAACGGCGCTGACGCGAACGTTCGCGAAGCCGAAACGGGAGAGACGCCGTTGCACGCCGCACTCTCGTCTCATCGTGCGTCCCAGCATCTGGTCGTGAAGGTGTTGCTGGAAGCTGGCGCTGATCCGAATCTTCCGACGAAGCTCTCGGCTGAGAGCGGTGCTTTCATGCGTGATTGCCGCACTCGGCAGGAAACTCCGCTTCACCGAGCCGCAGCCTTCGCCAGCGGAGAGACTATTCAACTTCTTCTGGACGCGGGTGCGAAGCTCGATGGAAAGGACGCCAACGGCGATTCGCCACTAAGCTGGGCCAGTTGGCATCTGCGCCCCGATTCGATTTTAAGGAAGCTGTTGTACGACGGCTTTTCGATCCATCCCGCGCGCCGCACCATGGATGAATATCTGCTCGGAACGCCTGTCAGGGCGGCTGCCACCGTCAATGAACCTTAGATGACAAACGAATCAGAATAGCGTGGAAGCAGTAGGTTCATTACAGCCGCCACTCCTAACGCTGCCGCGAGAATAACCAGCAACGAGGCATAAGACCCAGTCACATCGAATGCTCGCCCTAATATCACCGGCCCGATGGCTCCGGCAGCAGCATAAAAGGTCCAAGTGAGACCATACAGAGTAGAGAAGGCGCGCAACCCAAAATAGCGCGTGAGCAGGTATGGAGTGGTAGCAGCTTCGCCTCCGGCTCCGATACCAATAAGCGCGGCAGCCAGGCAGCCCGCTGGAAAACTACTCGCTCGAGCTAAAAGAAGAATGCCAAGCGCGGTAATAAGGTTGATTGCAAGCGCTACGCGTGGGCCGAAAAATCGGTCAAGCAGCCATCCCACTACGACCCTGCCCAGCAGGCTCGATCCTCCGAGTAGTGACGCGCATATTGCCGCATTTCCAGCGCTGAGGCCTCGATCCGTCAGCAATGCGGACAGGTGAGTAATCGCCCCGTTCATGCTGATCGAACTCACGAACAGGATGGCGGTGATAATCCAGAAGGCGGAAGAGCGCAGGCCTTGCTGCCATGTCATTCCAGAATGCAGGACTGGAGCTGACTTGTGCCCGACTGCGCCACGTTCGCGGATGTAACGCCAACTGAGCGGCAAGCCCAGCAACAATGCGAGACCGCCGAGTGACGCGTATGCGGCGCGCCAACCAGACCGGCTGATGATGGATTGGGCGATGACCGGCAAAATCATCGCGCCCGCGCCCGCTCCGGCCATGACAAAGGCCAGCGCCACCCCCAGGCGTCGCTGAAACCAGGTGGAAATCGATCGCGAATACGCCAGATGAGCCGCACCATTCCCCACGGCGCCCAACACGAAGCAGGTCAGGTAAAACTGCCACAATCCGGACCGCAATAGCGACAATGAAGCAATGGCGCATCCATACAGCGTCATGCAAATCAGAATGATGCGGCGAGGGCCAAGGCGATCGATCCACCGGCCGAGCGGGGGGAGCACAGCCCCAGCGTGACCGCGGCGATGGCGAAGCCGCTCGAGATGGCTTCGCGACTCCAGCCGAATTCCACCGCCAGTGGTTTCACAAAAATTGAGAACGTATAGACGAACAGCGAGCCGAATCCCGCCATCACCCCGAGACATGCCGCCAGCACCACGCGCCAGCCGTAATATCCGGGATCGAATTCGGTGAGGTCCGCCGGCATTTCCGCGGGTTGCACACCCTGCTCTTTAAGAGTAAGGGACACGTCGCTTGTTCCTTCTAACGCCAATACCTTCTGCGCCACTTCGCGAGTGGGGAATCGTACACAAATCGAACTGCGGCCATCTCTAGCCTTTTTCTAGTATTGCTGCGATTCAGCCATGGCTGCTATGGTCTCCGGAATTCACAACTGCTTGTCAGATTCACGGGGAAATCTGCGACGGTGGCAGGCACCAGCAGCAACTCAACTTCTAACTCAAACCGAAAGAGCCTTACATCATGCCGATTCCGACTGAACCCATTGGCAGCATACCGCGGCCGCCTGAGCTGCTGGCCGCGATGCGCGCACATTCTGCGCGAGAGATCTCGGACGAGCAGTTTCACGCGGCCGAAGAAGCGGCCCTCCGCGAAACGATCAGCCGTCTGGAAGCAACCGGATCTCCCGTCATCACGGACGGTGAGCAGAGCAAGCGCAGTTTCGCGACCTATCCCCTGAGCGGCCTGGAGAATCTCGCTGCCGATGGAGTCACCATTCCTTTTGCTGATGGTCACACGCGGCAGTTGCCGCGACTGACGAGCGGCCCATTCCGCTATGGTGTCCACGCCGCGACCTACCTCAAGGCCGCCCAGCGGCACGCTCACCGGCCTGTGAAACAGGCTGTGATTTCGGCATCGGCGTTGAGCCTGCTTTATCCGCAGAGTGGCCTGAACGGATATCCGCGGGAGGCGTTTCTGGATGACCTGCTGCGAGATGCAGAACGAGATATTCGCGAGTGTCTGGAAGCCAATGCTGCATCCGTGCAGATTGATTTTACGGAAGGACGCCTGGCTCTCAAACTCGATCCGTCAGGTGGTTTGTTAAACACATTCATTGATCTGAACAACCGTGTGCTCGACAGATTTTCGACCGCTGAGCGAAGGAAGATCGGAGTACACACTTGCCCTGGTGGCGATCATGATTCCACGCATAGCGCCGATGTGGACTACACGAATTTGCTGCCTGCACTATTCACCCTGAAAGTCGGCCGCTTTTATATTCAGATGGCTAGCGAAAAAGACCGCCTCGCGTGCTGACCACGATTCGAAATCTGCGCAAACCCGGTCAGGTGATTTTTGTTGGGGTTACCGACCCGATCGATCGCAGAGTGGAGACTCCGGAGGAAGTGCGCAATCGTGTGATGGAAGCGGCAGAATTCATTCCCCTGGATGCGCTGGGAACGACCGACGATTGCGGGTTCTCCCCGTTTGCCGATGACACGTCCACGTCTCGCGAGACAGCCTTCGCAAAGATAAAGAGCCGTGTTGAGGGAACAGCGATGGCAGCGAAAGTTCTGGGAGTTTAGGCGTGCAACTCCTCTGCTCGTGTGCTCGTGTGGGGACGGACGCCTTCGTCCGTCCTGCGGCCCGGACGTATCGGGCCGCATGGTTTTTCTTGAGTCCAGATCAGTCCCAAAATGGGAAACTCGGTTGACTCGCCAGCAGGTTTTCCTTGACCTCGGCATCTCGATTGTTCATTCTGTTGTGTAGTCCTTGAGTTCTTTGACCTCCAAACGGCGCATAAGTGCTTGCGGCTCAAGATTTTGCCCGTAAGTGATTGCAGCCCAAGATATTGCGGGACGTTTCCTGTTAACGGCAATAATATACTTGACTAACCAACCTCCTATGCGAATATTGAATTTATGGACGCGCAAGTCAAGACCCTTTAACAAGCTATCCGGTATTTCTCGGACGAAGACACCTGCATCGACACCGTTGCTAACCTTCGCTGGGAAAACGGGATTCCGCGCTGTCCCAAGTGCGTTGGGACGGAGCACTACTACCTGAAGACTCAGAAGCGGTGGAAGTGCAAGAAGTGCGGACGCCAGTTCTCCGTCAAGGTGGGAACCATCTTTGAGGATTCCCCAATTCCCTTGGATAAATGGCTTACCGCTTTGTGGATGCTGGTGAACTGCAAGAACGGCGTATCGTCCTACGAGATCGCACGTGACTTGGGGATTACCCAGAAGTCGGCGTGGTTCGTATTGCACCGCTTGCGGCTTGCTCTGAAAGATCGCTCGTTCACTAAGTTGGGCGGGGGCGACGGGCCTATCGAAGCCGATGAGACGTTCGTCGGTGGGAATCTCAAGAACATGCACCCTGAAAAGCGGCTCCGCTACAACATCAAGGGCGGAGCCAAGGGGAAGACTATCGTAATGGGAATGCTGGACCGCGACGTTCGCAAGGTTCGCGCCAAAGTCATTCCCAACGTAAAGCGTGAGACCTTGCAGAAGGAAGTTCTCAATGCTGTTAAGTACGGCTCCAAGGTCTATACCGACGAGTACCTTGGGTACGATGAACTGCGCACGCAATTCGTACATGATGTTGTGAACCATTCCCAGACCTACGTCAAAGGGCAAGTGCATACACAGGGAATCGAGAACTTTTGGTCTCTGCTGAAGAGAACTCTGCGAGGAACCTACGTTGCAGTTGAGCCCTTCCATTTGGATCGTTATCTAGACGAACAGGTTTTCCGATACAACCATCGCAAGGACGATGACGGAAACAAGTTGACGGATACGGACAGGTTCAACACTGCATTGCTCGGAATCGCCGGAAGGCGTCTGACATTTGCAGAAGTCACAGGGAAAGATGGCAGTTCAGAGAATTTCTAATCCCTTGCGGAAGAAGCGTGGCCGGAAGACTTCTCCTTAGCCTGTTTCTTTTGCTGTTTTTCGGCTTCCAATTGGGCCTTCATCTCTTCATGCGATACCTGGAGAACTTTCTTGAGCGCTCCGGTAAATCTCTCGTACTCAGGGGTGCGCTTCATGCGCTGATCATACACCTATGACTTTCTCACTTCATGCCATCGGTGCAAAGATCCAGAGGGCCGAAAAGCACATCGCGGACTATCGTGCCGCGCTTCAAAGTTTCAAGGGTACTAACCCTTATGAAATCGTTCGACAGCCACAGATTCAATCCGGCCAGATCGTTTACGACGTGAATAGGGTCGACCCTGTGCCGCTTCCCATTCGCGCCATTGCCGGGGACGCAATCCAGAATCTCCGCACTGCGCTCGACTACTTGGCCTGCGCTCTTGTTCCC
The DNA here is from genome assembly GCA_963836945.1 of uncultured Acidobacteriota bacterium. Taxonomy (GTDB): domain Bacteria; phylum Acidobacteriota; class Terriglobia; order Terriglobales; family Acidobacteriaceae; genus Sulfotelmatobacter. The sequence continues at coordinate 18,250 of CAWILL010000002.1, read as the reverse complement.
GCTCCTACCAAGGACACTTATTTCCCAATCCTCAAGCAGGCTCCGACGCCCAACCAAATCAAGACCGCGTTTGATGGAAAAATAAAGGGCGCTAGTCAGCCTGTCATCGATAAAGTCGCTGGTCTCAATCCATACCATGGAGGGAATGATGTTCTGTGGCGGCTCCATGAACTTAACAAACGGGACAAGCATAACCTCGTGGTCGCCACTCACGCATCGCTCTCTCGGCTCAACCTCAGGGGAGGGTTTTATCACGGCGAATCGCCGCCTGACATCGAACAGATGCTCGCTGATACTTTTGTCCCGCTCAAAGGCGGATTCCCTCTCAAGGAGGGCGGTCAGTTCTTCATCGACGCCCCGCCGCACGAATCTGACAAGGATGTGTATTTTTTTCTGGAGGTAGTAGTCAACGAGTTCGACGTCTGCGAAGGGAGACCATTGATTACTGTCCTGCGGGAGTCGTTTCGTGAGGTCGTTCGCATCGTGGGACTGCTCCGGTTCGACGTGCTCCGATGATTCAACAGGCTGCATAGTTGCCCCTTAGGAGGTGATTTATGGGAATAGAGATGGCTCTTGAAGATTTTGATCGGCGACTGAAACGCCTAGACGTAGCGACCAAGAGAACGGCGACCGCGTTGATCACAATTGTGAAGCAGGTAGCGGAGCAGAATCACGAGACAACGAAATTCGTTCTTGAGACAGTGCCCGAATCCGCCGCGCTTCGGCAAAAGCTTGTCGATATAGATCAGTCAATCGTTGGAATTCGTCGACGGCTTGACGAAGCGCAACGCCAAGTGGATCAGGCGTAGTTGCCCCCTGCTGCCCTGTCGATTCGAAGTGTGCATTATCTTGCATGGTTAGTCAAGTATATTATTGCCCTGTTAACCCCGTGATTCCAATACACCGGGGGGAGGGGGGGTGGGGGCTTACCAGTCACTAAATAACCCAAAAGCGAATTCTCCGCGCGCTGCTACACTCCCTCTATCTCTATGCACGTCAAGATTCTCGGCTCAGCCGCTGGCGGAGGATTTCCCCAATGGAATTGCGCCTGCCCCAACTGCCGCTCATTACGAGCCGGAACCTTTCGCGGGAAAGCTCGAACGCAAGCGCAAGTCGCCATCACCTCTGATTCGGAACGCTGGTTTCTCCTTGGAGCCTCTCCGGACCTGCGGGCACAAATTGAGTCCACTCCCGAACTTCATCCTCACACCGTAGACGACGCACCTCGGCATTCCCCGATCCTGCGGCGCGGTTTTGCTGAACGCTGACATCGACCACGTTCTCGGATTACTCCTGATGCGCGAACTGCAACCGTTGAACGCGTATGCGACTCTATCTGTGCGGCGAATTCTGACCGAAGACAACTCCATGTTCGTCATGCTGAATCGAGTTGATGGCCAGTTGAAGTGGACCGAGATCGCTATGGGCGAAACTTTTTCGCTGCTCACGCCGCTCGGCGAAGACTCCAGCTTGCGTTGTCGAGCGCTCTCACTTGGCAGACATTACCCTGCTTATGTTTCGCGGCGTCGCCAAGCCGATCTCATTCGGCATGAAGCATCGCTAGGCCTGATCGTCGAATCGCCATCTGGCAAACGGCTCGTTTATATGCCCGCAGTTCCGCAGATCGACGATGTCTTGCTGAAGGAAGCCGACTCCGCCGATGTCCTGCTCTTCGATGGCACGTTCTGGAGCGATGACGAACTCATAATTATTCAGGGAAGCGGAGCAACCGCGCAGGAGATGGGACACGTTCCGGTTTCATCGCCAACAGGAAGCCTCGCGCAGTTGGCGCATCTCAAGTGTCCACGTAAAATCTATGTGCACATCAACAACACGAATCCCATGCTGGACGAGGCTTCGGCCGAATATCGCGAGGTGCGCGATGCAGGCTGGGAGATCGCGGAGGATGGATGGCAGTTCGAACTGTAGATGAGAAAGCAGACGCACTGCTGTCTTTCGACGAATTGCGAGCGCAGTTGCGGGCTGTGGGCGAGGAACGTTATCACCACAAGCATCCGTTCCATCTCAGGATGCACGAAGGCCGCTTGAGCCGCGGCCAACTGCAAGCCTGGGCATTGAATCGCTACTACTATCAGAGCATGATCCCGGTCAAAGATTCCATGATCCTGTCGCGTGGCCCCGACTCGACGTTCCGCCGTGCGTGGCGCAAACGGGTGATCGATCACGATGGCGATGCGAACAGCGAAGGCGGCATCAAGCGCTGGCTCAAACTCGCCGAAGCAACGGGACTGAACGCGGAACAGGTTCAGGCAGGAACGGGAATTCTTCCAGCAACGCGGTTTGCGGTGAACGAGTACCTGAACATCGTCCGCAGCCGCAGTTTGCTCGAGGCGGTCGCATCGTCCCTGACGGAATTGTTTTCGCGTGACTTGATCTCATTGCGGATGGAGAAACTGCGCCAGCATTATCCCTGGCTTTCCGGAGGTTTAGATTATTTCCAGGCGCGCCTCACACAGGCTCCCGAAGACGCGAAATTTGCCATCGAATATGTATATGAGAATGCCAAGACGCGCGAGCAGCAGGAACTGGCGACTCAGGCCCTGCGCGACAAGTGCGACATTCTCTGGGCGCAGCTTGACGCGCTCTACTTTGCCTATGTGCAGCCCGGTTGGCCTCCGCCCGGCGCGTTTCAGATCGAAGAGAAGTGATCATGGCGGCCCCGACAGATGCATGCCAACCTCGACTTGCCACCGGATGCCGCTGGGGCGGAACCGAAGAGAATCGCATGATCCTATACCCTGAGGGCGCGCTGAAACTTCAGAATACCGGACGCAAGTGCTGGAGCGCTGCGATGGCCAGCGGACATTCGGAGAGATCCTTACGGAGTTGCAGAAGGAGTTCGACAAGACCGATCCGGAGAAGATTCGCGCGGACATCAGCATGTTTTTGGAGCAGTTGCAGAGGAAAAGGATCGTGGACTACGGCTTCGACTCCTCGACGTAGATACGTTGCTCGCAACGTCTCTGCTTGCGGCTCATCGAAAGACAGCTTCTGTGCAGCTGTCGGCAGAGACGTAGCAAGCTACATCTCTACGAATTGAATCATGCGTTTCCAATCCTCTCGCGGTTATTGCCGAAGTCACTCATCGATGCCCGCTGCATTGCGTCTATTGCTCTAACCCCATAGAGTTGGCCGCGGTGAGCAGCGAACTGTCGACGGAGGAGTGGATCAGCGTCTTCCGGCAAAGCGGCAAGTTAGGGATGCTGCATGCGCATTTCACCGGAGGCGAACCTCTGGCCCGCACTGACCTTACGGAACTGATCGCCGCCGCACGCGCTGCGGGGCTTTATACGAACCTCATTACCTCGGGCATCGGACTCAATGAGCAGCGGCTACAGATGCTGGTTGATGAGGGTCTCGATCACATCCAGATCAGCTTTCAGGATTCGCGGGAGGAAGCCGCCAACTGGATCGCGGGCGCCAAAGCTCACGCGCACAAGATCGAGCTGTCACAAGCGATCCGGCGACACAGGATTGCATTCACGGTAAACCTGGTCGTGCACCGGCAAATCTGGATCATCTCGAGGAGATGATCGCCTTCATCGAGCAACTGCAGCCGGAGCGCGTCGAGATTGCGCACACCCAGTATTACGGTTGGGCGCTGGCGAATCGTTCTGCGCTGATGCCAACGCGCGCGCAGCTTGAAAAGTCGATTGCGATCATTAGCGAGGCCGAGAAGCGGCTTGCAGGTCGCATGCGAATCGATTCGGTCGTGCCTGATTACTACGCGAAGTATCCCAAGGCGTGCATGGGAGGTTGGGGACGAAGATTGATGCTGGTCAATCCGTCGGGCAAGGTGCTGCCGTGCCACGCGGCGGAAGTGCTGCCAGGGTTGTCTTTCGAGAATGTGCGCGAGAAGTCCCTCGATTGGATCTGGCAGGAATCGGAATCGTTCCGCAAGTTTCGCGGTGAAGAGTGGATGCCGCAACCTTGCCGCAGTTGCGACCGCCGTGTGGAAGACTTCGGAGGCTGTCGCTGCCAAGCTTTCCTACTAACTGGCGATGCTGGAGCGACAGATCCGGCGTGTTCGCTTGCGCCTGCGCATGGGATTGTTGAATCGGCGGTCGCAGCGGCGAATTTGACGGCGAGCATCGCGAACCCGGCGCAGGCGTCGTCGTTCGTGCAATTGCAGAAGGTCACGGATGATCTTTGGAGCTATCGCACGAATCCGGAGTAGAGCGTAATTGCAGATTTCAGATTGTAGATTTCAGATTTGGGGCGCCTAAGATTTCAATCTGCAATCTTAAATCTGCAATCTGAAATTACCCTCACCAGCGGATGCCGATGGTTATGGGCCGCAGGTCGGTGGTGATGTTGTTGTGCTTGCCGTGCAGGTAGCGGAATTCGGCGTAGAGTTCCATGTTGGGTCGAATCTTGCGGGTGATGCCGCCACCAAAGTTGTAGCCGAACTCGTTCTGGCTGGAGTGGAGGAAATTGCCGTTGATGGGCAAGTTGCTAGCGAAGCAATGTCCCCACCAGATGAAGAATCCGTTGCACGCCGAACCCGGAATTGCGGTCGAAGAATCGAGCTTGCCGGAACGGTGCAAGAATGACGGCCCGAATACCAGGTAGCCACCCCAATTCTTGGATGCGGGAATATTTATGATCGGATCAAGCATCAGCGAATACACGTGATCGGTTGCACCCGGGGCTTGCGCCAACTCAAGGGCCGAAGTGCGGAGCGGCAAGTTATCGAACTGGAAGTCGAGGCGAAGTCCGAAATACTTGCTGTAATTGCGGGCTGCCCCGGCGGCTGCGATGCCACCTCCCCCGCGAACATAAGTATTGGTAGTGCCGTTGGGGAGACTGGCACCGCCGCCAATGTTAAAGGTCCATTTCTTGTAGTCGCGTGGCTTGTTTCGCGGCCGGGTCGTCTCTTCGGGAGAAGCTTCCTGGCTGCTCGACTGATCCGGTTGCTGTTGGGTCTGAGGTTGCGCCGCGGGTGATTGCTGCGCGGAAGGCTGTTGGGCGTGGGCTACTGCGATTCCCATCGGAACGGTCATAAGAAGTGCGAGATAACGAAGTCCGGGAATCGTGGCGAGCTTTCGAATCATTCATTCTCCTCCCGCTGCCGGGCTGCGGACGCGAGCGCTCGAACCTACCCGTCAACGACAGGCGCTTGAGAAAGAGCGTGTCCGCGATGATCCCGCCGTGATTACACTCGCAGCAGGCAGGCTCCATATTACCAACTTTGATGCGGAGTTCGCCCGCGATGCCGCCCGAGAGGGCGTGGATCAGTCAAATGGAACCTTCCTGCGCGTGCGCACGTATCCATTCGGCATGGAAAGATCCGCCCGGGAATCGAACGCTCCGCAGTGGCTGATTCTGGTTGGAGCCTCCTTCTTTATTGTGGTCCTGGCCGTCTCGGCCTATTGGGAGGCTGACATCCGCTGGCTTCATTTCTTTCAAGCCTGGATGTACCTCGCCGACAATCGCGTTGAGCTTTCGTCGAAGCCGATGGGGATACTTCATCGGAATCTCGGCTGCTGGATTGTGGGACTATACGAACATTTTTGCTACTACCTTCCTCTACAACGGGCTGCAACGGCTCTCGGAATGGATTCACACGGGACATCTTCAGCGGCCGGATTTGCTCATTGCGATCCCAGCGTGGCTGTCGAACTTCGCGGTGATCGCCGGCTGTGTTTGGGGCTATGTCCGGTTGCGGGACAAGCCGTGGAGTGATGCCGGAAAACTTGTGCTGACGTTCGCAGTGACGACGGGGATCTTTGCGCTCGACATGTACTTTTTCCAGCCGCGCTATCTTGGAATCTTCCCTCGACTGTTACACCCTCGCTTGCCGTAGGTTCGTCAGTGCGACCTCAATTGCTCTGACAGGCTGCGAAAGACGGCTGGCAGCCAGGCATTCCACTGGTTCCAGTCGTGACCTCCGCGAACGGTGTGAAACTCGAACCTGAAGTGGCGTTGCGTGAGAAGGGCAGCGAGCTCCCGGTTTGCGGGTAGAAGCCCCTCTTGCTCTCCACAGGTAAGGAAGAAATATGGAGCGACGGCGGGATTCGCGCTGCGAGCCAAGACGAAAGGATCGTTGTCGCGGCGGGTCAGGCTTCCGGATGGTCCAAAGATGGAATTGTAGTGACGCGATTGTTGCAGCCGCTTGATGGAAAAGGCTCGTCGAGGCACGTCAATTGCGGAACTAAGCCCTCCAACGAAAGAAAAGAGGTCGGGATGGCGCAGCCCAATCTTCACCGCTCCGAAACCGCCCATGGAAATGCCGATGATGACGCGGTTGGCGCGGCCGGCGGCCACGGGAAATCTGCTTTCCACATCGGAAATCAGATCATGCGCGATGTAGTCTTCGAATCGATCTTGGGGCGGATTGACAGCGTTGGTGTAGTAAGAGGATTCGCCCTCCGGCATAACCAAAAGCAGGCCTCGCTCAGCAAAACTCGCGACGTCGGAATAGTTCGACCAGTCGCGAAATCCACCGCCACCGCCGTGCAGCAGGTACACCACCGGCAGTTTGTGGCCTGCTGGTTGCAAAGGCGATATGACTCGATATTGCATGTCGCGGCCCAGCGCGGCGCTGCGGAAGCTGATATCACGAAGGATCACCTTGGCGGTGAGTCGCGGGTGATCACCGGGCGTCGCATTGTCGCTTCTTCTGCAGCCCACCGAAAGCGCCAACACGGCACTGAGTAGTACTTGGGCGCAGTAATGGCGAAGATCGCGCATGTCGGCTGCGATCATAGTCGAAGGGTCGAGGCATCGGCGCGGACGGATCGCCGTCCAGACTCCGGCTCGTTAACACTAAAACATCTCCGCCAATTTGTTTTTTGCAGTTTTCGGGAAACACCGCGGACACGTATGATGATGGATTCAACTTAAGCGCGAGAAGGGCACATTTGGCGAAGCAAACGTCAGAACCGGCAACCACAGCGGTCGAAAGGCAGGGCGCAGTGGTCTGCAAAATCGCTCTGATCGGCTTTGGGACTGTAGGCCGTGCCGTGGCGAAAATCCTGTGCGAGAGCGGAAATCCGTCCCTTCGACTGACCCATATTTGCAATCGCAACGTTCAGAGGAAGAAGCAGGACTGGGTTCCAGCGGATGTGGTTTGGACGGACGATGTCGAGTTGGTGCTGAGGTCCGACGTCGACATTGTGATCGAACTCATCGGGGGGCTGAATCCCGCGGAACAGATCCTGCGGAAGGCGCTCGAATCGGGCAAGTCTGTGGTTACGGCGAACAAGCAGCTGATCGCACGCTGCGGGCCCGATCTGTTGCAATTGGCCGCGAGTAAAGGATGCCAGCTAGAGTTTGGCGCCTCGGTAGCTGGAGGCGTTCCCGTGATTCCCGCTCTGCGCACAGGACTGTGCGGAGACCGACTGCACGGTATCGCGGGGATTTTGAACGGGACCTGCAACTACATCCTGAGCCGGATCGAGAATGCGAGAGTCCCGTTCAGCGAGGCGCTGGAAGAAGCGCAGGCTCGAGGATACGCCGAGGCCGATGCGTCGGAGGATCTGGACGGCGGTGATGCGAGGGCCAAGCTGGCGATTCTGGCGCTGGCAGGATTGCGTACGCGGGTCGAGCCGGAATCGATTCGCGCGCGGACGATCCGGGCTGTGGATGCCGTCGATTTCGACTATGCCGCGGACCTGGGGTGCACGATCCGGCAGATTTCGCGGGCTGACTTGAAGGAAGGCACCCTGTTCGCAGATGTGGGTCCGTGCCTGGTTCCATCGGACTCGCCATTCGGGCGAGTGCAGAGAAACCTGAATTTAGTTCTGACATCGGGGCAGTATGGAGGAGATATGGCATTCCTGGGAGCGGGCGCCGGGGGTGATCCGACAGCGGTGGCTGTGGTTTCGGACTTGATGTTCGTGGCTCAGGGGCTTGCTGGTGGCAGGAAAGACGTAGCTAGCTATGTCTCTACGCCGGGGATTAGCAGCGATTTTGAGACACCTTGGTACCTGCGATTCTTTGTTCGGGATCAGCCTGGGATTGTGGCGCGGCTGGCGCAGATTCTAGCCGATCACCACCTCAACATCGATTCTCTGCTGCAGAAGCCGGGATTTGAGAAGGCTTCCTTGCCTTTTGTGATCACGCTGGAGCCGTGCCATGATTCGCAGTTGCATCCGGCGCTGGAACGGATGGCGGGCCTGGATTTCGCAATTCGGCCATGCCTCTGCCTGCCAATTCTTCGCTGATTTTTGAGGGAAATTCAGCGCCAGCCATGATTGACCGGCGCTGACTGAGCTAATTCCAGAAAGGGTTATTGAGCCCGGCGGGTTTGAGGGCGCTGTCGGCTTGCGTCTCCGTACCCGATTCGTCGGAGATCTTCTCGTCGATGAAGCGGGAGGGTGGTGGAAGCCGTTCTTCGCTCGCCGGTGGAACGTTCTTGCCCGGAGTTGGAGTATAAGGGAGGTTCGATTTCATGGGTTACTCCTCTGTACTTTTATGATCTAGGTTTATTAAACACCTGTGAGGACTTGGGACAGGCGCAATAATTTTGATGACAGCTATTAAAAAAATGCATGGTGATTTGGGAGTTGTAAGAGGGCTAAGGCTGCCGGGATGAACCCTCGTTCCGGCGGGCGAGACGCCCACCAGACAGCCGGCGGGACGCCGGCGCTACACTTTTTCGAGGACGCAATTATGAAATATCGCAAACTGGGACGAACGAACTTTGAAGTCAGCGAAATTGGGGATGGGCTTTGGGGGATGAGCGGGTGGACTGGGTCGGAGGATCGGGAGTCTCGGTCATCGATGCAGATGGCCGTCGACCTTGGCTGCAACTTCTTCGACACTGCATGGGCGTACGGTGGCGGAAAGAGTGATGGGCTGCTGGGCGAGGCCATGCAGCAGAATTCCGGCAAGCGACTGTATGCGGCATCGAAGATACCTCCTGCCAATGATCGCTGGCCGGCCTTGCCGGAGTACAAGTACCGCGATGTCTTCTCCGCCGAGCATGTTTTCAAGTATGCAGATCTTATCCGCAAGAACCTCCGAGTCGACAGCATTGATGTGTTGCAGTTCCATGTTTGGGACGACAGCTGGGCCGATGAGCCGGAGTTTCGATCGACGGTCGAAAAACTCAAGAAGGATGGATGGATCAAGTTCTTCGGGCTGAGCATCAATCGTTGGGAGCCCGAAAACGGCCTCAAGGCTCTGCGGACGGGCTTGGTGGACGTGGTGCAAGTCATTTACAACGTCTTTGACCAGGCGCCGGAGGATGAACTGTTCCCTCTTTGCCAGGAACTCAATATCGGCGTAATCGCGCGGGTGCCATTCGATGAAGGCAGCCTGGGCGGGAAGATGACGCTGGAGACGCGCTTTCCGAAAGGAGACTGGCGGGCGGGATATTTTGGTTCGGAGAATCTGCCCAGAACGATTGAGCGGGTGGAGAAGCTGAAGAAGATTCTGCCGGCCGGGATGTCGTTGCCGGAGATGGCGCTGCGGTTTATCTTGTCGCATCCGGCGGTGAGCACGACGATTCCTGGGATGCGGAGGGCCGATCATGTGCGGCACAACATCGCTGCGAGCGATGCTGGGCCTTTGGATGAGGGATTGCTCGACGAGTTGAAGAAGCATCGTTGGAACCGGAAACCGCAGAGGTGGTCGGACTAGAGCGAGGGCATGGCGAATAAAACCGGTCGAGCTGCGCTCGACGGACAGCCGAAGGCGGCTGTCCCCACATGGTAGTAAACTTGATTGTTTGTGTTGTTGATAGTTTGGCCAATCCCGGCACATCCCTTGCCGGTTCCCGCTTGGCTTGTCGAAAGCGAGTAGACCCTTTGTTCAGAAAAGTAGCAGCCTGGTTGATCGCGACAGTTGCCCTCCTGACGCCGTGTGCGCCCAGAATCCGCGGGGATCGCTGCGGGGTGCAATTCTGGATGCAACCGGGGCTCGGGTGGCATCGGCCCAGATGATCGTGCAGGCTGTGGACACGTCGTTTCGGCGCGAGGCTGAGACCGAGGATCGGGGCGAATTTCGGGTCGATGATCTGCCGCCGGGAACCTACCACTTGACGGTCAATGCCGCGGGATTTGCCAAGGCGCAAGCTGATGTCTCCGTGGCGCTGGGTTCGGTGCGCGAGGTGACGGTAACATTGCGCGCCGTGGGGTCTTCGGAAACGATCAGCGTGCGCGGCGAGACTTCTTCGATCACCACGCAACCGATCGATCTAGCCAGCGTGGTACATCAGGGAGTGATCAGCAGTCAGGACTTGCAGACGCTTCCGCTGGCCAGCCGCAGCTTTGCCAACATCGCCTATCTTGCTCCGGGGACACAACCTGTGGAGCCGTCCGATCCCACGAAGGCCCGGATTACCGCTGTCTCGACGGGAGGAAGCTCTGGGCTGAACAACGACATTTCAGTCGACGGGGCCGACAACTCCGACGATTGGATCGGAGGGTTCCTACAGAATTTCTCGCCCGACGTCATTCAGGAATTTGCAGTGCGCACGGCGAACCAGGACGCTGACAGCGGAGGGACCACCGCAGGTTCGGTGGTGATAACAACCAAGCGCGGAAGCAACGAATGGCATGGAAGCGGGGCATTTTATGAACGAGCGTCGGAGCTCAATTCACGGTTTCCGATTGAGAATCCGGCCAGGACCTGTGACGCAGGTAGCTGCGTGGAGAATCCGAAGCAGCCGTTCTCGCGGCAGAACTATGTGGGGACGCTGGGCGGGCCGCTGGTGCGGGACAAGGTTTGGTTCTTCTCGTCCTTGGAATATGTGCGCGAAAATGCCAGCATCGCCTATAGTCCGGCGAGTGTTGCGCAGTTCGATGCGCTTTCGCAATTGGCGTCGGACGGGCTGATTCCGGAAGTGTCCTCGATTGTGGTTCCGAAGACGGTTCCCATTCCGTTTCGCGACTATCTGGGGTCGGAGCGGTTGGATTGGGCGCAGTCCTCGAGATCGCAGTGGTTCCTGCGAATGTCGGAAGACAGTTATCTGACACACAACAATCTGGTGCAGCAAGCAACCCTGCCTTCAACAGGGCTCACGACGCATAACAATTATTGGAATGGCGTGGTGAGCAATAGTTTTGCATTCAGTCCAACGTGGCTAGGAACGTTTGTTTTCGATGGCGGGGCGCTGCATCTTACGCAGGCGCGGAATTCTACATTGGGCTTCGCTTTGTCGTTTCCGTTCAGTGCCACGTCGCTGACAGTCTCAGGATTCGAAACCTTCGGAGACAACCAGTTTGCCACGCCGATTACTCTCTTCCCTTCGCTGCGCAATCAGGAGAAATATCAACTTCGTTACGACGTCAGCCACGCCACCGGAGATCACTCGTTCAAGCTCGGCGTGAATTTCATTCATGAGCCGGTGCTCGGCGGCGCGTTTCCGGGGAATTCAGAGACGTTGTATTCATTCCCGCAGAATCCGAGTTTTTATGCGGCGAATCCGGGCCAGTTCCCCCTTGACTATGCGGATGGGGCATCGACGACTCCGGCAAGCGATGGGAACTTCTCGCAGAATGTGCAGCGGTTCGGACTCTACGCGGAGGATTCGTGGCGAGCGACGCGGCACCTGACGGTGAATTACGGTTTGCGTTGGCAAACTACTTTTGGGCTCTTTGCAGGATCGGGCCACAGCCAAGAACTCAATCCGGCTTTGGTCACGCTCAGGGCGTTACAGGTTCCGTTGGTGAGCGGCGTACCACACGATTATCGCAAGCAGTTCGGTCCACGCCTTGGGATCGCTTACTCGCCGGGAAACAGCGGGAATACGGTGATTCGGGCCGGGTTCGGCTTGTTCTACAACGACCTCGCGCAGAACGGATGGGCGACCGCCTTTCAGGGAGTGAACGCGACGAATGTGGCTACAGGACCATGCGCGCTCACTGGAAGTGATGGAGGCTATTCTTTGGTGGGCGCGGGATGCGTACAGGGGGGCGCGGGGGCGACGGGAAATCTGATCGATGCGAACTACAAGACTCCGTATGGAATCCATGTGACCGGCGGGATGCAACATGCGCTGGGCCGGAACTGGACGATCAGCGCCGACTTCACGCATGAGCAGGGCAATCACAGCTATCGCGGATACAGTTTTACCAGCGGCACGAATTTGTTCACGCCGCTGATTCCGGCGTCGGATGGATCGTACATCGCCGATCAGCAAAGCGTGGTGCCGAACCTGAATCTGTTCAAGTCGGATAACCGATCGAGCTACAACGCTCTGATGATTGTGGCGCACGGCAACGTCAACCGCCGGTTCAATTTGATCGCGCACTACACGCTTTCGAAGGCTCAGACCTGGGGCTGTCTCTTAGGAGAGCTTTGGGATTATGTGAATGGGGTGTGCGATCCGCTAAATCCGTTTGGTCCGGGAGACTACGGGCCGTCGGGGGAAGATGCGACTCATCGCTTTGTGCTCGCGGGAACGCTGCACCTTCCCGGCGGCGTGGAATTGACGACAATGACCCAGGCCGAATCGGCGCGGCCTATTACTTTGATCACCCCGGCGGGCGATCGAGCCGTGATTAACGGCGTGAAGACTTCGCTGGATCAGTTCCGGGGGACGTCATTCGTTCAGGCGGATCTGCGAGTGAGCCGGCCGGTTCACTTTGGCGAGCGATGGGAAATTCTGCCGTTCGCTGAATTCTTCAACGTCTTCAACCGTAATAATCCCGGCGCGAATTATGTGACAGATATTTCGGCGTTGCCGAATCCGGTGAACAATCTCAGCAATGCTACGGCGATCTGTACGAATCCGAGTTGCAGCGCGATGGTTCCTATCACGAATCCGCAGAAGCAATTACTGTTTCCGGCGGGAGCTCTGGGAGATTTCTTTGGGCCGGGGACTACGGTCGGGATTCCGTTTGCGGCGCAGTTGGGCGTGCGGGTGAACTTCTAGTCCGAGATTGCTGGCGGCCCCGGAGGGGCTCGAACCCCCAACCCTTGGTTCCGAAGACCAATGCTCTATCCAATTGAGCTACGGGGCCGCGATAAGGCTCACTACGCGTTGAGTCATTTGCATATGGCGCCGGGCTTCGCCCTGGCTTGGACGGCCGAGGCGGCCGTCGCCACATGGGCTTGGGCCTAGGGCGGCTGTTGCCACACACTTTTCAAACCAAAGAAAATGGGGTGGGAAACGGGAATCGAACCCGCAACCGCCGGAGCCACAGTCCGGTGCTCTGCCAGTTGAGCTATTCCCACCGCAGGAACTTCATTATAGCAATTTGGGGGCGCGGGGCCGGACCGGTTTCAGGAGTATCTGCGGAGCTGTTTGTTTCGATTATCACCCTGTCTCCGCCAAAAACGCGGAGAGTGGGGCCCCTCGATGGCGGCCGGACCTCAGACGTCGGCCTTGAACCCGACATCCAGCCGCATGTCCAGCAGGGAGTGGGCACCTGCCAAGCCACGAGAGATTCCGAACAAGAGCAGGGTGACGTTTCTGGCTTTGCGCAGGCAGGGGAGTTTTTCCGGCGGCACCGTCGTCGACATCATGTCGATTAGGAATGCGCCTATGAAGAGATCGATGGCGGTGAAGATGGTCCAGCCCACGGGAGGATATTAGAACACGCCGGTTTACAACTTGGGGTTTACAGCATCGATGGGTGCGCCGGGCTTCGCCCTGGCTTGGACGGCCGAGGCGGCCGTCGCCACATGAGTCGGGCGGACTTTGGCCGCCTTGCCCTGGATCCCTTCTAGATTCGGCCTACGCCTACGTACTCGAATCCGAAGGCGCGGAGGCGGGTGGAGTCTAGCAGGTTTTTGGTGTCGACGATTACGGGCTTTTTCAGGAGGTGCTTGATGCGGTCGAAGTCGAGGGCACGGAACTCGGGCCATCCGGTGCCGACGACCAGGGCGTCGGAACCTTCGGCGGCAGAGTAGGCGGAATCGCAATAGCGAACGCCTCCGCTGAGATGCGTTTTGGCTTCGGGAATCGCGACTGGATCGTAGGCGCGGACGCGAGCGCCTTTCGAAACTAAGCCCTCGGCCAGGCGAAGAGAGGAGGATCCGGCAACGGAATTTGTGTTCGGCTTGAACGCAAGTCCGAGGATGCCGACGTCTTTGTTCTCGACCGAATTCAGCACAACGGAGATTTTATCAACCAGGCGATCGGCCAGCAGGCCATTCACATCGCGGGCCGCATTCAGAACTTTCAGCGAGACGCCCTGTTGCTGCGCGAGTTGCATGAGGGAGTCCATATCGGACTCGGCGAATACGCCGCCCATGCCGGCTCCGGGCTGGAGGCAGCGGGGAGCGATCTTTTTGTCGAGGCCGAGGGCGAGAGCAAGGTTGACGGCATCGGCGTTCACGCGCTCACAGAGGGTCGCCACTTCGTTGATGAACGAGATCTTGGTCGCGACGAAGGCGGTCGCCGCTTCGCGCACCAATTCGGCTGTGGCCTGGTTGGTCACGATTACCGGGACGCCGCGCATCACGAGAGGATGGAATATCTGCTTCAAAACCTGCACCGCGTCGCTCGAGCTCGATCCGAGAATCAGGCGGTCGGGCCAGTTGAAGTCTTCCACAGCACAACCGTCGGTGAAGAACATGGGCTGGGACACGATGGTGGCCTGGAGCCCGATATCCTTGATGCTTTTCTCAAGCGCACTAGCCGTGCCGACAGGAACGGGAGTGACGATGGTCAGGATTGGAGGCTTGGGTGCGAGGCGCGTGATGCGAATAGCAATGTCGTTGAGATTTTCGGCTTTGTCTTCCGCCAGGAAAATGACGCCGGTCCTGCGGGCGAATGATTCGATATCGGTGGAGTAGGCGAGGCGTCCGGCACGCACGTTGCGGCGGATAATTTCTTTCAGATTCTTCTCAAAGAACGGGATATTGCCCTGCGCCATTTCCACCATGCGGGAGCGATCCGGGTGGCAACAAGAGACGGGAGTGCCGAAGTCCGCGAGACAGGCCGAAATCACCGTCCCGAGATACCCTGAACCGTAAACCCCGATCTGCATGTGATGTCTCCCCGTTCGATGGCCGGAAAACCCGCGTCAGAGTTGGCGTTTGGCGGAATTACCGGACACTCGCCCTACTCTTTATCTACAGGGGCGGAGTGGGGTTTTCAACACACGGGAGTGAGATGTACCTAGGGCCATGTACGCATGGCGGGAGTAACCCGGACGAGTGAACGAGAGTACTCTATCGCGAAACCAGGCGACTGCCGAGTTGGACGGGAGCGAGGTCGAGCCAGCAGTTGGGGGCGGCTTCGCGGACAAAAGTCAGTCTTTCCAGCAGGATGCGCCGGCTGCCGGTGTAGTTCTGCCAGCGCTGGCGGGCGATCTCGAAGGCAGCCTGAGCGGGCGGCTCGGCGCCCATCTTCACAATGGTCAGGTGCGGGATGTATGGCCACTCTTCTTTAAATTGTAGTTCTGCCGTGTTCAGCTTGCGATGCAAGTCCGACATGTGTCCGGCTGCGGTCTCGACGCGGATAAAGACGGTAGGCGTTACCGGGATGAAGGTTTCGACCGGACCTAAGGAAACTTCGAAGGGCTCTTCTTCGCCGCAGATTCTCTCCAGGACCTGAAGGGCGGCACTCTCGGAGCCGCGTAATGGGCGAGGCGGCAGGATCGAAAGGTGGGCCGCCATGTGGGGAAGGTCAGGATGCAGTTCCCGCCGAAGATTCTCCACGAACTCGCCAGCTGGGCTTTTTAGATAAGCTACCAGCGCATAACGCCCCGTCTGCATAACTGGAGAAAAATTATAACGCGCCGACCGGGTGGGTTGGCGTGTTTGTTCACTCAAAACATTGTGGCCGGAGGTTCTGCCCTCACGGAAAAGTGGTACGCAGGTCGACAAAAGATTTACTCTGGGAGGCCAATTCGACAAGGGAGCACTTCGATGAAACGAAGAGAATTCATTCGCAATATTGCAGTGGCAGGAACTGGTGTCCTGGTGTTCAGGTCCACTCCCAGAATCTTTGCCCAGTCAGTGCCGGGACGGATTGAGATCCTGATGGATGAACCTCTCGGCACGATCTCGCCGAACATCTACGGCCATTTCGCGGAGAACCTCAGCGGAGTGATCTATGACGGAATCTGGGTCGGGGAGAGTTCCAAGGTGCCCAACGTCGGAGGTATCCGCAAGGAACTGGTCGACGAGATGAAGAAGATCAATCCCTCGATCGTTCGCTTTCCCGGCGGCTGCTTCGCAGATAGTTATGACTGGCGCGATGGGGTCGGCCCGGTCGACAAGCGGCCACGACGGACGAACTTCTGGAACGGCGGCGAGAAGCCTGGCGCTTCCGACGCGCACCGCTACGATCCAAATCGCTTCGGCACGAACGAGTTTGTGCAGTTCTGCCGTGCGATCGGAGCTCAACCTTATCTGGCGGCGAACCTGCGCAGCCTTCCCGCCCAGGAATTCAATCGGTGGATTGAATACTGCAACTCCCCCGCGGGAAGCACCACGCTGGCCGACATGCGCGCGGCCGTGGGATTCAAAGACCCTTTCAATGTTCACTACTGGGGAGTGGGGAATGAGTCCTGGGGATGCGGCGGAAACTTCACGCCTCAGGAGTACGCCGTGGAATATCGCAGGTTCACGGCATGGGCGCCGGGGTATCCCGGAGCGGACCTGTCCTTTGTTGCGTCAGGACCAAATGACGACAAGTGGGACTGGACGCGCGGATTTCTGGAAGAGATTGTGCGCAAGGGGAGGAACGAAGTCAGGGGAATTTTTGGTCTGGCGCTGCACTACTACGCCTGGAACCTGAGCCGAGGGAAGACTTCAGACTGGAATAAAGGAAAAGGTGACGCGGTTAATTTTGACGAGGTGGACTGGTACGAATTGCTGCGCCAAGGCGATGTCACGGAATCGTTGATCAAGGGACACTGGCTCGCCATGGGGGAATTCGATCCCGAGCACCACATCAAGCTAGTGGTGGACGAGTGGGGGCCTTGGTATAAGCCCGGCAGCGAACTTACGCCCGGGGATCAACTGGAGCAGTTGCCGACTCTGCGAGATGCGGTCTTCAGCGGGATGACGCTGGATACATTCAACCGGCATCCTGAGAAGGTTGGTATCGGGTGCTGCGCACAACTGATCAACTGCCTGAACAGTCTGTATCTCGCGCATGAAGATCGGTTCTGCGTCACCCCGGTCGGGCACGTTTTCGGAATGTATGCGGCGCATCAGGCAGGGACTAGTCTGCGAACCGAGTTTTCCGTGCCTGCCATTCATTACGACCGTGACGGGCAGACGGCGAGCTTCTGGGGATTGCAAGGATCGGCATCTCTGCACGGGAAAGAGCTGGTGCTGACGGCGGTAAATCCTGATGTCAAGAATCCGATCGAGGCGCAGATTGCGATCCGCGGCGCGCGCGTGAAGAGTGGAAGCTCGACAGTGCTCACCGCAGCCGACATTCATGCTCACAATACGTTTGAGCAGCGGCAAGCTATTGTTCCCACAACAGCGCAGATGGAGATCAAGGGAGATGCGCCGGTGTTCCGCTTCCCTGCCGCGAGCGTGGTGAAGCTGACTCTGGCGCTCGGGTGAGACGATGTGGTCCGGACAACGCTGGGCGCTTGGAGTGGAACAGAGTGACGGCGTGCTTTAGAATCAACTTTGCCAGTAACGTCGGGGCATAGCGCAGACTGGTAGCGCACCTGCCTTGGGCGCAGAAGTTCTTTCCAGAGAGTCCATCTCGCATCGTGGTTTCTATTGTTTACAACAATTTGGGGAATCTGCTCTTCGTTCAAAGTTAATCCCCATGGCCTAAACTTCCTCCATAAGTGCACGGTTACTGCACGGATAGCGCGCCTGCTTTTGACATTAACGGATTTCCGTACGACGCGCTAAGACCTTGGATGTGCGGAGAACGCTGTGAGCTACTCGGTTCCGCTATGTCCATTAGAGTAGGCGTCTCAACGGCCCAGCCTAGCGAAACCGTGGCCGGCGCATTTAGCGCATGCTCGTTCTCGTTCGCGACGTTTGCCTCCTCCGTAATCTTGACTTGTGTCACCGCCGTGAAAGCGGGATGGCTAAACGTAACTCTAACGAATCAGGGACGCGGACGCACTGGATGGCGTTCTAGGAGCAGTAAGAAACACCTTTTGTGTCCGCGATGTGTCCCCGGCCTTTTAGAGATTCTGGACTTCCCTGCCCATTTCTGACTTTAACTCGCAAGAATGCCAGCGCAGCCTTTTCAGGGCTACGTTACGGAGTGTTTTAAACAACTTTAGTGACTTCAGGTGGCCGCCTAAGTACTTGAGAAGTCGTGAGAGACACGCGAATCGTGGTGGAAACCGCGGGTTAAACCGTGCTTGTGCCGGACCTCTTAGCCTTAGCATATGTCTCA
>CAWILL010000001.1:0-264963 GCA_963836945.1 uncultured Acidobacteriota bacterium | reverse complement strand
CGCGATCGCCATTGCCCAAAGTGTCAGAGCGGTGCTCGCGACAAGTGGATCATGGCTCGGCAGAGTGAACTTCTGCCGGTTGCCTATGTCCATGTTGTCTTCACTCTGCCTCACCAACTCTCCCCACTGGCGCTGCAGAACAAGAAGGTTCTCTATGACCTCTTGTTCCGCGCCAGTGCGGAAACCCTGCTCGAGGTGGCCCGAGATCCTCGCCACCTGGGAGCCGACATTGGCTTCCTTTCTGTCTTACACACCTGGGGACAGAATCTTCTGGCTCATCCTCATGTCCACTGTGTCATTCCTGCCGGCGGACTCTCGCCCGACCGCACCCGCTGGATTCATCCCCGCTATCCCTTCTTCCTGCCCGTGCATGTACTCAGTCGCGTCTTCCGCGGCAAGTTCGTCGCCGGCTTAAAGCGACGCTTCCAACAACACCAACTCACCTTCGCCGGAACTCTTCAACCCCTGGCCAACGAAAAAGCCTTCCGCTCCTTCTTGCGTCCCTTGTTCCGTGAGAACTGGATCGTCTACGCCAAGCCCCCCTTCGGCGGTCCTCATCATGTGCTCGGCTATCTCGCCCGCTACACCCATCGGGTGGCCATCACCAACCACCGGCTCGTAGCTTTCGAGCATGACCAGGTTACTTTCCGTTGGAAGGATTATGCCCACGGGAATAAGAAGAGAGTGATGACGCTCTCCTCGCAAGAGTTCCTACGCCGCTTCCTGCTCCACGTCCTGCCCCGCGGCTTGGTCCGCATCCGCTCTTTCGGATTCCTGGCCAATCGCCGGCGCACCACTTTCTTACCTCTCTGTCAGCGCCTGCTCGCCGACCATCCCATGCCCCACCCATCTCCAGTCACTACCTCACCCACCCAGCCCACTTGTTTCCGCTGTCCAAAATGTTCCACGCCCATGGTCATCGTCGAACGATTTTCTGTATTCACTGCTTGGCATTTCACTACCCGGAGCGCGCTCCTTGACTCTTCCTAACCAACGAACCATGCCGCTCTTCATTCCGCGAGCTTTCGCTCCGACAGTCCTCGTGTCTCCACTTACCGCCATGCGCTTCCATCCCCCGCTAACTTTCCTAAATCCACTTCACCGGATCGTCGCCTTACAACCATCCCGCCTTCTACTGACTCGCTCTCCAACTCTGCCTTACCCATCTCCCCGACGAACAAATCGCGAATCACCCATGCAAAACCCATAGCTCCCACCGCGTCCGCCGCACCAGCGGCTTCGTACAAATCCCCCTATCGCAAGTGCGCCGGCGCAAAGCTCTTCCGCTCGCACCGAATGTTTCGCGCCGGCGCACTTGTCGATAGGGCCCTAAGATTTAACGCCAATTGACCCTCCGGATTCGGAGGTTCACAATCTAGGGGAATGTGCGTTTTGTCCGTTCGCGAAAAGCATGAAAGCTTGGATCGTTTTGTCCGTGTTCCTCTCGGCTGCCAGTGCCCGAGTGTCAGCGCCTGTCGGTGCTACCTTGGAGAGGCTTGGGTTTTTCTCAATGGTCGGGATCGTGGCACTCGGTATATTCGTTGAGATTGTTATGGTAGTTCGCCTCACGAGAAGAGGAATTTCGTGTGACAAGCTACCTAAGCTACCCTGGGGGAGAGGTCGTGGTCACGAGGTTGCCGCGACCTACGAACAAGTGTTCCCACGCAGCCGACTTCCGCTTTTCAGGCGCTTCGTTTTCTGCCTTTTCCCGGCATGGGCTGGCGTTTTCCTTTTAATAGAACTGTGGAAATCAAACTGACCCACTACCCGTGAGATGGATGGCGTGCGAGCAAGACGCATATTGACGAAATCAGGCCATAGCGCTCAAATTTCGACTTCTTTCGATTCGGTTCATATCCGAAGCCTTCGAAACTGTAACTGGAGATTTTTTAACAGCAACTAGCGAAGCGCCAGTCAAAACGGGTTCTAGCTACCTTTAAACGGTGCGTCTTTTGCGCATTAGGTAAAGGCGTCCGCGAATAAGCCTGAACATTTTTTCAACTTATTCTTCGATGCCGCGGACACCAGTCCAGCAATTCCTCCGAGCGGCATCAGCAGGGCAGGTAGGGAGATGACATTCGGGTGACTGCGATATGCGACTAGAATCACGATCGCACAGAGAAGGTCGACGACGAGCACACCGCCCATGTAGAACAGCACGACCGCTCGCCAATCATACTTCCTTCGAAACATGAGCCACCTTCCTTCGAAACATGAGCCACCAAACGACGATGGCCAGTAGCAGAACTGCATCATAGGTCGTCATTTGCAGTGTTCACTATAAGGCATCTTCTTGGTCGTTGACGTAACCAAGGCGTTAACACTCAAATTTCGACTACTTTCCATTGAGTCCACATCTTTTCGTTTTTACCGGAGAGTCGTCGAGTTATCCCTCCTCGCGTCGCTCGCGCGATCCCAGCGCAGGCATGCTCGCACGAACGCACTCGCCAGCGCACGAGCCCCCCACGCGCGGGCTGGCCCCCGGCCCCAAAGTCAAAATCGGTTTCGGAGGGGGTGGAGCCGTTTTTCCCGTCGCCACAACCTACCCTCAGTGCGATTGACTTGCCCGAGCGACCTTCCCTAACATGGCAACCGAGTGATCGGCCAGACCATTTCGCATTACCACGTCGTCGAGAAGCTCGGTGATGGCGGCATGGGCGTGGTGTACAAGGCCGAAGACACCCAACTGGGCCGGTTCGTTGCGCTTAAGTTTCTCCCCGATGATGTCGCGGGAGACCAGCAGGCATTCGAGCGCTTTCGGCGGGAAGCGCGGGCGGCTTCGGCGCTGAATCATCCGAGCATCTGCACCATTCACGAGATCGGCGAGCACCAGGGGCGTCCGTTTATCGTGATGGAGTTTCTCGAAGGCAAAACTCTGAAAGAGGCGATCTTCGGGCGGCCGCTCGAGATGCAGAAACTGATCGACTTCAGCATCGAGGTCACCGATGCGCTCGATGCGGCACATACCAGAGGCATCGTTCATCGCGACATCAAGCCTGCGAATCTCTTCATCACTGATCGCGGGCACGCCAAGATCCTCGATTTCGGATTGGCCAAGATCAATCCGCTGTCACCGGAGAAGGCCAACTCGGCGCCGACTGTAACCGAAGAGCACCTTACCACCGCCGGGAGCACGCTGGGAACCGTGGTCTACATGTCGCCCGAGCAGGCCCTCGGAAAAGAACTCGACGCCCGGACCGATCTTTTTTCCTTCGGCACCGTTCTGTATGAGGCGGCAACCGGAGTATTGCCGTTTCGCGGCGAGACCTCGGCCGCGATTTTCGACGCTATTCTGAACAAGACGCCCGCTGTTCCCATGCGACTGAATCCGGACGTTCCTGCGGAACTCGAACGCATTATCCGTACGGCTCTGGAAAAGGATCGCGAGGTTCGTTATCAAAGCGCCGCCGAGATGCGGGCCGACCTGAAGCGGTTGAAGCGCGATACCACCTCGGGGTCGATGCAGGTTACGGCGACGCAGGAGTCGGGAAGCAAGGAAATGCGGCGCCCGTGGCTGTGGCCTGTGGTTGCGGTCAGTCTGTTGATTGTAGCGGCCCTAGCCTGGTTGGTGATGCCGGTCAGCGTCCCGAAGATTAATGGTACGACCCAGATCACGCACGATGGCTTTCCGGTCGGTGCCATGTTAACCGACGGATCCCGCATATACCTCACGCAGTTTCGTCCCGTTGGAATGGTGCTGGCCCAGGTCGGGGTGGGAGGTGGAGAGACTTCCTTCATTTCCGTTCCCATCGAATCCATGCGGCTCATGGATATCTCTGCCGACCATTCGCAATTGCTTGCCGGAAAATTTGTGATCACGGGTACCCGGGACGCACCCTTGTGGTCGGTGCCGCTGCCTTCAGGTTCGCCGCGGCGATTGGGGAACATTCTGGCAAGCGGGGGCGCATGGTCTCCGGATGGACAAAGCCTGGTCTTTGTCACCGGGTCTGAACTTTACGTCGCCAAGGCCGATGGCAGTTCTCCGCACCATCTCGTAACAGTGAAGGGCACTCCGATCGCTCCGCACTTCTCACCCGACTCACGCCGCATCCGCGTCACGGTCACGGAAGGGAACCAGAGCATCTCAATTTGGGAGGTTCAAGCAGATGGATCCGGGCTGCATCAGTTGTTTGCGGGATGGCATAACCCGCCTGAGGAGTGCTGTGGAGTGTGGTCATCAGACGGCCGCTATTACTTATTCCAATACACTACCGGGCGCGAGAACAACCTTTTTGTGGTAGCGGAGTCGACCGGTATCTTCCCCAAACGGTCTCGCGCCCCGGTTCAGCTCACAAACGGTCCGCTTCTTTATTCAACGATTCGGCCCGACCTCACCGGCAAAAAAGTCTTTGTGCAGGGCATACAGCAACGCGGAGAACTGGTGCGTTACGATGCGCGAACCCAGCAGTACCTTCCTTTTCTTGGCGGAATATCCGCGACCGATATCGCGTTTTCGCGAGATGGCCAGTGGGTCACCTACGTGTCCGTTCCCGACTACGCGTTGTGGCGCAGCCGGGTAGATGGAAGCGAACGGTTGCAACTGACGTATCCGCCGATGGCGGCCGTCTTGCCCCGATGGTCACCGGACGGAACACGCATTGCGTTTAGCACCGCAGATCTCGGAAAGCCGTTCAAAATTTTTCTGATTTCCGCACAGGGGGGAGCGCCGGACGAACTGCTGCCGGAAAATGCGCATGAGTTGGATGCGACCTGGTCAGCGGACGGAAACCAGATAGCCTTCGGACGCCTGGCTGTCGGGGATATGAAGGGCGTGAACATTCAGGTGGCCGACGTCAAGACTCATACAGCGTCGACTCTGCCCGGATCCGATGGATTCTTCTCGCCGCGCTGGTCTCCCGATGGCCGTTATATGGCGGCGATCGGAGTACAAGGGTCAACTAAGTTGAAGCTCTATGACTTCAGGGCGAAACAATGGGATGATTGGTTTACCGAAACGAACAACATCAACTATCAGGAATGGTCGGCTGACAGCCAGTACCTCTCCTGGGATAACTTCGGCACGACCCACCCAACCTGCCGCCGCATTAAAGTCGGCGAGCATCAGGCTCAGGACTTGTTTGCGATAAAAGATCTGCGCCGCTACCTTGGGATCTTTGGATCCTGGAGCGGCGAAGCTCCGGATGGTTCGCGCATTTTCACGCGCGACCTGAGCACGCAAGACGTTTACGCGCTAGACATAAACCTGCCGTAGGTTGCCCCCGAAAACAAGAACCCGGGTCTGGGGGTGAGCACCGAGACCCGGGCTGGCTGTTCCGCGCGTAGGGAGAGAAAATCCGGCGGTCCGGCGATGTGCCAGATCATGCCGGCGAGCGGATCACTCACTCTCCTGTGGTCACGCCTGCCTGTTTGCATCGCGCGACCTCGCCTCACGGAACAGCAATGCTGCTACAGAGCGCCAGAAAAGGCTGCGGAAAAGCCGCAGAACGGGCCGAGCGCACCTCAGGCGCTAAAGCGCGATCTGATTTTCAAGGGCTTAGCGGTGCTGCTGAAAGCCGCGCCCTTTCAACCCTCGGTCCAACCGGAGTTTTTCCGCAACCTTTGAGGGCGTGCCCTTTAGAACAACTGCTGAATTCGTGTTCCTCCATAAATCCGCGAAGGCTGGTTACTTCTTCTGCGCGTCGCGAATATAGGACACGATCATTTTGATCTGGTCAGGCGCGACGCCGTTATTCGCGAACGCGTGCGATGCTTTCTTGTCTTTTCCACCGTTTGTGACCATGTCGGTCAGGTCGGCGTCGGACAGCTTCTTGGCATCGTCGGAAACCAGACTGGGAATCTTTGCCGCCGGCTTTCCCCCGAGATCGGCGCCGTGGCAGGCAGCGCACTTAGTCTTATAGAGGGTCGCGCTATCCTGCGCCCACGAGAGGTTGGGCAGAACCAGGAATAAAGCGACTGCGATCATTACGATGAGAATGACGAGCTTCATAGTCTTCATGATGGCTTTTCCTTCCACAAATGTCTTGCCAGCCTTGTCCAGGAACGAAGTGAGCAATCGGACGACCTCAAGACTCGATGAATGCTTCCGAACGTCTAGCAGTTTCTATGGAGATGGCGCAGGTGGTCAGTGATTGCAATCACGTCCGGTCGTGATCGCGGTCGGCCTCTAAGTGGCTGAAGCCGCGGAGGATCGCGCCAAAAAACTCCTGCTACCGCGTGATATGCCGCACTGATGCGAAATCAAACAGCCGTTCCTTTTCCCAGAGCAGTGGAACTCTCTGAAAACAAACAATTGCAGCAGTTCCTCGGTGGAAACACATTTGGCATGGCGCTTGCGATTCCAAGTGTGTAACTTGCGCCGAGGTGTTCGTCGTGGAACCAACACTCATGGTCATCGGGTTGAACCACCAAACCGCACCCTTGGCCACGAGAGAACGATTCTGGATCGGCGAGAACCGCCGGTACGAAGTCCTGCGCAAACTGAAGAGTGCCGAGGGCGTGGAAGAAGTGCTGGTTCTCTCTACTCGCTGTCGCACTGAATTCATGGTCTGGGCGAGTGAGCCGACGCTGGCCGCCAATTCTCTTTTGCAATACCTCGCGAGCGAACACGGCTTGAAGCTGAGCGAGTGGGAGCACTTCTACCGGTTGCTCGATGAGGCCGCCATCAATCATGTGTTCCGTATTGCTTGTGGTCTCGACTGCCAAATCCTGTGCGCCCCGGACGTGGCGGCCAATCTTACGGCGGCATGGGAACAGGCCCGCACCGTAGGCGCAGCCGGGCGATCTTTGAATGCGCTGCTGGAGCAGGCGCTTCACGTCGCACAGAAAACTCGTAAGGACAAACGAACCGGCGAAACGTCCGTCTGCCTTGCCACCATGGCTCGGGATATTGCCACGCGAGTTTTCGGATCGCTCGAAGGACGCAGAGTCCTACTGCTCGGAACAGGAAACGCCGCCGAAAATACCGCTCGCCTGCTGCGCGAACACGGCGCTGGACCGCTCGTTCTAATCGATCAAAACGCAGGCCTGGCTCAGGAAATGGCGCAGAAGCTGGGCGCGACTGTCGCAACCCAGACGGATCGCTGGGGTTGTCTGCTGAAGGCCGATATCGTGATCAGTGCCAGCGGGTGTCCGCATTACGTACTGACGCGTGAGGAAGCTGAACGAATTGCGGCGGAGCGCAATCGAGTGGCGCTGCTCATTCTGGACATCAACCTGCCGCGTGACATCGATCCGGAAGTGCGGCGCGTGGATGGCGTTCTCCTGTATGACCTCGATGGACTGGAGCGCACTGTGCATCGGCCCGCCGCAGAACGTACAACTGCGCCGGCGGAGATCGAGAAGATTGTGGCCGCCGAGGCGCAAGCTTTCCACAGCCGAATGCAGGCGCAGGCGGTCGCTCCCACAGCCGTCGCGTTGCAACAGCGCATGGAAGAAATTTGCCGGCAAGAACTGGAGTCCTTCATCAAAGAGCGCGGGCCGTTTACCCGGGAGCAGGATCAACTGCTTCATGCAATCACAGCACAAGTCATTCATAAGATTGCCGGCTCCCTTGCTCGCGAACTCAAGGATCTCCCAGAGAAGGAAGAACAGGAGCAGATGACAAGAGCGGTCACGCGACTGTTTCACTTGAAAACGCCACAGCAGGCGCTTGCCGGCACCAGATCGAAGAAGGAAGACGATGAGCGAAAAAGACAAACAGCCGTTGCCATCAACTACTAGTTCCGGCGTAGCGCAAAACTGGAGCAGCACGCAGGCCTACCTGCTGGCTGCATTCTGCCTACTGCTGGGAGTTGCACTCGGGTATCTGTTCCGGGGGTCGGCGCCCTCTGTGCCGCAGGCGGCCGCCGCGCAGAGCACTGCCGTTCCGAACACGCAAGCCCAGGCTGCGTTGCAGCAGGCTGTTGGGCCGCTTCTGGAAGCGGTGAACAGCAATTCCACGGACTTCGATTCCCTGGTGAAACTCGGAGATGTCTACTACGACGGGCAGCAGTTTCCGAATGCGATCCAATACTACGAACGAGCGCTAGCGATCCGTCCGGAAAATCCCGACGTGCGCACCGACCTGGGTACGGCGTATTGGTACACCGGGAACGCAGATAAGGCACTTGCAGAGATGGAGACATCTTTGAAGTACAAGCCGGGGCATCCACAGACGCTGTTCAATCTGGGTTGGGTCAAGTGGCAGGGCAAAGCCGATGCCAAGGGCGCGGTGGCGGCCTGGCAGAACCTGTTGAAAACGAATCCCGATTATCCGCAGAAGCAGCAGGTGGAGCAGTACATCGCCAAGGCAAAAGAGCACGCGGCACGGGGATAGAGATCAGGTTCTATACTGGCGCCTTTTCATACCCATCATTTGGGCGCTCTAGGCTTCCGAAAGGGAGCCCCGCTTTTTGGATTAGAGACAAGATTTCAATACCGCTATGCTGAACGCAGCTCCGTCGCGTCCGGCTGCACACTGCACCAGAGTTTGCACTCCCCAACTCTTGTCATTCCGAAGCGAAGCGAGGAATCTGCTTTCCGCCGGCAGCGGAAAAGATCTAGACAGACAAGCAGATTCCTCAACGGCGGATCGCCGTTTCGGAATGACAAATGTTTCGGGAGATTGACAGACTGCGAGGAATTCGTTAGCTCGAAGCATTCTCTGACGGAACTGAGTCGGCGTCCTCCTCGCCCATGGGCACCAGTTCGAATTTCTTCAGCTTGT
Organism: uncultured Acidobacteriota bacterium; assembly: GCA_963836945.1. GTDB lineage: Bacteria > Acidobacteriota > Terriglobia > Terriglobales > Acidobacteriaceae > Sulfotelmatobacter. The sequence continues at coordinate 256,298 of CAWILL010000001.1, read as the reverse complement.
ACCGCAGGGCATCGCGGCTGATGTCGAGCAGGCGGGCGGCCTGCGTCTGATTGTTGTTCGCCTGGCGCATGGCGAGTTCGACCATCGCGCGTTCGACCTCTTCCAAGGATGTTCCTTCTTCCGGGATATACAGGCGCGGAAGCACGCGGCCATTGGGCAGTTGTTTGCCTCCGCCATCGGTTCCGTGCGCGCTGCTTGCCTCAAATGCGGTCAGGCCGCTGCGCGCGGCTTGTCCGACGGCGAACGGCAGGTAAACCGGGCGGAGGATGGGGTCGTCTTCCAGAATCATGGCGCGCTCGATGGAATTTTTTAGCTCGCGTACATTGCCGGGCCAGTTGTGGGCCAGCAGCAGACGGCGGGTTTCTTGGCTGATGCCGCGGACGGATTTTTTGAACTTGCGGTTGTACCACTCGATGAAGAAATTGACCAGAGGCAGAATGTCTTCGGTGCGCTCGCGCAGCGGCGGAATGAAGATGGCGATAATCGCAAGGCGATAATAAAGATCCTGACGGAAGTGGCCTTCGCGAACGGCTTTCTCCAGATCTCGATTCGAGGCGGCTACGACGCGCACATCGACTTGCATGTCGCGCACGCCGCCGATCCGCCGGATCACCTGATCTTCGAGCACGCGCAGCAGTTTTGCTTGCAGTAAAGGCGAGAGTTCACCGATCTCGTCAAGGAAGAGCGTGCCGCCGTCGGCCGTTTCAAACAAGCCCTTCTTCATCGCCTTGGCGTCGGTGAAAGCGCCTTTCTCGTGACCGAAGAGTTCGGCTTCCATCAGAGTTTCGGGAATGGCCGAGCAATTGATGGCGACAAAAGGCCCGTTCTGGCGGGAACTCTCGTAGTGGATTGTCTTGGCGACGAGATCCTTGCCGGTGCCGCTCTCGCCCTGAATCAGGATCGTGGTAGCTTCGCTCTCCGCCACTTTCTGCACGAAACTCATTAGTTCGGCGCTCTTGGGCGAAACGGCCACGACTTCGTGATATCCGGTGTGGCGCCGAACCTGGCCGCGAAGCGACTGGACCTCGGCGCGGAGATGCGTGGCCTCCAGCGCATTCTGGATCGTAACGCGCAGTTCTTCGAAATCGAGCGGCTTCCCGACGAAATCGTAAGCCCCGAGTTTCAGGGCGTTCTTGACGTCATCCAGCTGAGGGTCGGCGGTGATCATGATGACGGGTAGGGCGTCAGTGGCCTTCTTGATCTGCTCCAATACCTGGATTCCGTTCATGTCGGGCATCCGGACGTCGAGCAGGACGAGATCGGGAGACTCTTGTTGTGCGAGGCGCAGGCCGGGTTCTCCCGCGGCGGCCTCAACGACCTGATACCCCCACTCTTCACATTTCTGGCGGAGCGACCAGCGAACCAGGCGCTCGTCGTCGACCACCAGAATCTTCTCGACGGGCATTGATTTAGCTTACTACGGATGGAAGGGGAGGGTAAGAATCGGAGGGAGGGACGCTTGAGGCTCCGCGGCTTTCAACGAGCTTTCACCGTAACCAATTCTGTTGCAGAAGATTTTCAACGTGGGCGAATTCGTCTTCGTTGTTGGTGACAACCGTGTAGCCGAGTGAAAGCGCTTGAGAGGCAATGAGCAGATCGTTAGCACCCATGGGTCGGCCAGCCTTCTCAAGCCGCACACGAATGGAAGCGTAGACTTTGTCAGCAGGTGTTTCGAAGGGCAGGATTTCAAGTGCTCCAAGTACCGCTTCCAGTTGTGCCGTGAGCCGTGGCGAGCCCTTCTTGCTGGCCCCGTATCGCATTTCCGCGGCGACGATGATGCTCGTGCAGACCTTATCTTCACCGGTCTTGCGGATGTGTTGCGCAACTCGTCCCTGTGGATTTCGAATAAGATCGGACACGATGTTCGTGTCGAGCAGATAGCGCATCAGAGGTCAACCGGCTCAGGCTTAGGATCAAGAATTGGCGGGAGATCTTCGTGTATCGGCTTAAGCGTCTTGAGAACAGCCAGCAGCGATTTTGGAGGAGCCGGCTCGATGATCAGCCTGTTTCCTTCCTTTCGCATCAAGGCATCCTCGCCCGGAAACTCGAACTCGCGGGGAATGCGCACAGCTCGATTGCGACCGTTTTTGAAGACTTTGACGTGGCGTTCTGTACTCACGGACTTGACCTATGCCTTAGCATATGCCAATCCAATCGATTTGTCTACGCCTATTTGCGGACTGCTCAATCCCTTCATCTTGCAGCCCGGACCCGATCGGTCTAAGTAAGGACTACGGCCAGTAGGCCCAATTCCAGTCACAGGGATGCCAAAATTGCGGATGGCAAGCCGGGTTTCGGTGCTGCGAATTAGGAAGCAGTCCGTTGGTTTGCCGCCCTTTGCAGCGGCAGCGCCACGGCGAACGTTGTGCCCTTGCCCACGGTGCTGGTGACGTCGATGCGGCCCTGGTGGTCTTCGACAATGCGACGCGCCAGAGACAAGCCTAGGCCCGTGCCATCGCCCTTGGTGGTGTAAAACGGGCGGAAGATGTTCGGTAGGGTCTCAGGCGCGATGCCGCGGCCGTTGTCTTTTACTTCGATCACGGCAGTCGATCCCTTGCGCTCCACGGCGACTTCGATTTTTCCTTTGGCATCGATCGCCTGCTGCGCGTTGAGCAGGAGATTGAGGAGCACTTGGTGAATTTGATCGCTGTCGTGCTCAACTTCGGGCAGAGAAGGATCCTTGTGCAGCGCGATCTCGATTCCTTTCGCCATTGCCTGCTGGCGACCCAGCATGACGGCGTGTTCCACCGTGGTGTTCAGATCACTCTTCCGCACCTTTGGCGGATGCGGGCGCGCTGTCTGCAGCAAGTCAGTAACAATGTGATTGATGCGGGCGATTTCCTGGCGAACATCTTTTACAACGGCCCGGGCTGGGCTGGTTGTGGGAAGGTCGCGGCCGATGATTTCGATCACGCCGGCGATTCCGGCTAGCGGATTGCGTATTTCGTGGGCCAGGCCCGTGGCAACTTCTCCGAGAGTGGCGAAGTGTTCGGCACGCGACATCTGGGTGCGGTGCAGGCGTTCGATTTCTTCGCGGCTCTCGCGGAGTTGCTTGACCATCTGGTTGAAATTGCGGCCAAGGTCGCCGATTTCATCGTTCCGACGCGCGAAGCTTACAGAGACGTCGAGATCGCCGCGGCCGAGTTGAGCGATCTTCTGTTGCAGTTCGACCATCGGCCGCTGCACGGTGTACGTGAGAACCACGAGCAGAGCGCCGCAGATCGCGACCGCGCCAGCCCCGGCGACGAGCAACACGATGTGGCGCTCAGGATCGCGCCAGGAAAGCGTCGCAAGCAGAAACAGCAGCATGCCCCCCAACAGAACGCAGGCGATCGGCACGAGCGCCTTGATTTCCCAGTTGATGCGCAGCCAGGGCAATTCGGGGTCCTCGGCTTGACGAGCGCCAACCTCGTCCATCGACGCTGGTCCAGAGGCCGCTAGCGCCGGGTCGCTAGCATCGCCCGTGCTGAACGAGCTTGTCCGCGACCTTGGAGCATCTGACGCCGGATCTGGTTCTGCCCTCAACCCTGAGTTCGTCATAGGCTGTTTCGCGACATCAAGCATAAGAATGCAATCCGTTCAGCAGGTACGTGACCCCGAAGAAGGTGAACATGACAACCCCGAATCCCAGGATGGCGAAGTATGCGGCGCGCCGGCCACGCCAGCCGCGGGTGATGCGCATATGCAGGTATCCGGCGTAGACCAGCCAGGTAATCGCCGCCCACGTCTCTTTTGGGTCCCAGTTCCAGTAGGAACCCCAGGCCTTATTGGCCCAGTAGGCGCCGGCGGCGATCATCAGGGTGAGCAAGGGGAAGGCGATACAAATAGTTTTATAGGTGATGCGGTCGAGCGCATCGGCATCGGGCAGCAGGCGCTCGAGATCTTCGCGCCGCCAGAGCAGCAGCAGGTAAAGCAGATTTGCGAAGATTCCCGCCACCAGCGCGGAAAGAATGAACGGGCTCGTCGCCAGGTTGGTGGGATAGAGGCCATCGGCATCGAGCGAGGAATACCGGCCGTCACGGACGCGGATCACGAAAAACACCAGCGCGAGTGATTGCAGCAGGATGCTGATGAAGACTGCGCGATTCGCGATCTGAAGAAATCCTTCGTTCTTTCTGACCCGCGCAAGGATGTAGAGCGTCAAGGGAGCGATGACAGCCGTGAAGACCAGCAACATCAGCCAGCCAAGATCAGGAATGGTGACGAACAAGCGCACGTTCTTGGCAAGAAAGACCTCGGATTTGTTCTCGGCGTCCCATGCGATCACGTTGAATCCACCCCAACCTTCGAAGCGAGTAAGAACGGAGGCGTAGATCCCGACGGTAAAAATGCTGGTCGCGGCCAGGAAGTTCTCGGTCTTCAACTTGTCCTGGATTAGGAACATCATCGCCAAGGCAAAGCTTAGGGCGCAGGCGGCATAGGCCAGCATGGCCAGCGTGACATGCACGTGCAGCCAGGTCGACTGCAGCGCTGGAACCAGCGGCCGAACGTCGCTGCGCAACAGTTGCATCAGTACCACGCCGACAATGGCCACCGGCATAGTGACGGTGCCAATTACTTTTACGGCGTAGCGTTTTTCGGCGATGAGCGTCAGGGCGGCCAGCGTCCATACGAAACTCAGCAGCATTTCGTACAAGCTGGCAAATGGGGGATGGCCGGCCTCGTACCAGCGGTGCGCCACCGCTGCCGTGTTAGCGATGAGGCCGGCCCATGTGGCCAGAGACGCAAACTTGATGTAAGACTCCGTTCCGGTAACGCCGAAGCCGAGATACAACGCGCCCGCGCCGGCATAAAACACCAGCGCGGCATACAGCAGGTTGGCTTCACTCAGGATGTCTCCACTCTTGACGACATTCAGAAACGCGATGAACAGCAGGAAGGCGATGCTCAATCCCACCATGACAACCAGGGTCATTCCGGTCGCAGGATGCTGTTCGACTCTTGCTCGGGCCATATGCTGGCTTCCTTTCCTTATCTTTTCTGCTTCAAACTCCCAGACTCACCTTCCGGCGGTCGTGGTTTTCGGGAGCGGTGCGGCTGGCTTTTCCGCAGCCTCCTCGAATTTGGGTTTCAGCTCTTTCTCAACCTGTTCAACAAATCGTTTGAACGTCTGCTCGAAGGCGTCGCGGTTGCGGTTTGCGGAGCCTCCGATCCAGAGCGCCAAATTGCCGTTGGCATCTTGTACGGGAACCACCCAGAAACGCACGTGGACGACGTAGAAGACGAACGTCAGACCGATTGCCATCAGAATGACTCCGGCCCACACGGCCCACTGGCCGGGTTCGTGCGAAACTTCCAGTCCGGTGAAGACACCCGTCTTAAGATCTTTCGGTTCGAAGTTGTAGGGGGAAGATGCGTTCTCGGCGACGCCGGGAATTTCGGGCAGCCAGAAGTTCACGACTTTGCTGGTTTTCTCCGAGGTCACGATCAAGTGCACTGCGGGATTGACCACGTCATTGCTGCGGGCGTAGACGTGTCCGTCCTGAACGACGAAGTCGGGGATGAACTCAGCGACCTGAACCTTCGTGTCGGCGTCCAGGGAGACAACCTGATTCTGCCCTAAAGAAATTTCCTGTGCCTGGCCGGCGCCGGTCCTCGGGACCGCGTTGAGCAAGAGGCGATCGAGTTTGCCGGTACGTCCAAAGCTGGCCTGGTAGAAACGGACGCCGTGATAGACCAGAGGATCATTGACGACGATCTCCTTGCGGGAGATTTCCTGGCCCTTATCGACAACGGCCAGCTTCGACCACCAGCGCTTCGGTGTGCCGTCAGTGTAGGTTTCCTCGCCGGTGCCGTCGCAGCGGATGGAGAAGGGTAGCGAGCGACTCTCGCCATTTTTCATTTCAACCTGGTTGCTCGCCATGCCCGGGCTCAGCATCAGGAATCCTCGCCAGCCGTAGAAGGCGTCGACCACGAAGTAGCCCAGAAAAAACAGAAGCAGGCTGGCGTGCACGATGTAGACGGCCATTTCGGAGATGCGGTTGCGTTCGGCAAACAGGGAGAAGCGGTCGGGGCGAACAATGCGCTCGGACTTCAAGTGCATGTGATGGAACGCGCGTTCGGCTGCGCTCAATCCCTGCTCTTCATCGACGATGGCCAGGTGCGCCTGGATCGGAAGGACTCTGCGAAAGACCTCGTCCGGGCTCTTATAGGGGCGCGCAAAGTAGCGCCAGGCGTTGGGGAAGCGCTGAACTGAGGCCGCGATAATGCTCAAGCTCACCAGCAGCATCAGGCCGAGGAACCAACGCGTGTGATAGACGTCCGTCAGGCCGGTTACATCCAGGAAACGCAGCATGGTGGGGGAGTAGGCTCTCGCGATTTCATCGGGATCGGTCAGCGGACGTTGTAGGATCACGGTGCCAGCGATGGAGAAGATGACGACGAGAATGATCAGCATGACGCCGGTCTTGATCGAACTTAGAGTTTTCCAAGTGTTGCGGATCGCGGAGTGAAGTGACAAAGCCATGACGTTCGTCTGCCTCACTTGGTTGCAATGCACGTAGTAAGCCAACCCGCGGAAATTCTCTCAAGCAATTGTGTGTCAAGGGGTTGAAGCGAAACAGGTCGATCCGTCCAAGGCTGGAAATGAGCCATAACACTCATCCGCAGCTGGAATGGCTGCGATTTCACCCACCGTACAAGCCCTGTGATTTCAATCACAAAACGCAGTTTGCAGCGTGCGCGATTTCACCATCCCCGGTGTGGGAGAAGGCCCATTCCTGTTGTTGCATTGGCCTTGTGGAAAATCACAACACTCGAATCGCGGTAGCCGAACTCGTTCTGTTCTAGATAGTTGCAGTTCTAATCATTTTTCCTCGCTGCTGACGGAAATACGGGCACGGTCGTGCAAAAGACAGGGTGGCATGGTCCCCGAGCTACCAAGTCGAAGCCTAACAACAGCGGCGAGTAGAAATCGCACCCTCGCCAACGTACTTCAGATTTTGTGCCTGCTCGTTCTGGCGGTTTCTCCCGTTCTCGCTAAAACCCACCCGGTTCCTCTCGAAAAGAATGTGGACTCGGCCAAATGCCTGGAGTGCCACGAAGACAAGAGCAAAGGAAAGGCAGTTCACTCGGCGATCGCGACCGGTTGCCTGAGCTGCCATGAAGTCAGAGTCAACAGGGATGTAACGCGGATTAAGCTGATCACCACGACGACGCAGGCCCTGTGCCTCAGCTGCCACGACGAGAAGAAGGTGCAGGCTGGGCAGACGATCCATCCTCCGGCAGTACGCGACTGCGTGAGGTGCCACGATCCGCACCAGTCGGACAACCCCGTGCAACTTGTGAAAGCGACATCGGGTGCAACGCGGGAAGAGAACCTCTGCCTGCGCTGCCACAACATCGGGGTCAATGTCCCGAAGGATGGGAGCCGTCACGCCGCCCTCGACATGGGTTGCGATACCTGCCACCTGACGCACAAAAACGGAGAGCGGGGAAAGATCGAGTTCGAAGCGCACTTAAAGAAAGATATTCCGGCGCTGTGCGTGGAGTGCCACGACACGAAAGATGCCAGCCTGCAGAAGGCGCATCAGGATCAGCCGTTCGCGACCGCCAACTGCTTGCAGTGCCACAATCCGCACGAGTCGGCGAAGCCGAAGTTGCTGCAGACGTTCCTGCACGTACCGTTCGAGAGCAAGATGTGCGAGAGCTGCCATCAACCTTCGGTGGATGGAAAGGTCGTTCTGACCAACAAAGACTCACGGGCACTCTGCCTAACGTGCCATGAGGAGCAGGGAAAGAAGATCGAAGCAGCGAAGGTGCAGCATCCGGGTGCGCAGGGCGATTGCATCGCCTGTCATAACCCGCACGGCGGAAAGTCACCGGGGTTCCTGCAACCCGATCCCGTCAAGGCTTGCCTGACTTGCCATGCGGATCAAGCCGAGCAGATGAAGAAAGCAGTGCTGCACCAACCGGCGTTCGTACAAGGTTGCGCGACGTGTCACGAACCGCATGGCGGAGACAACGCGCACCTGCTGCGAGCCGCGAGTCCGAACAAGCTCTGTCTGGAGTGCCACGGGCCGGATGCCAACCCGCAGAAGATGGAGAGCGAGCACCTGGTCACGATTTTCGACGGCAAGGTCAGATTGCCCGAGGACTATTTCAAGAAGGTGATCGAACTGCCGCTGCAATACGGACACGGTCATCCGGTAGAGCGGCATCCGGTGATCGACATCGTCGACCCGACGAACATGAACCATGTGCTCAAGCCGATCAACTGCCTGACCTGCCATCAGCCGCACTCGGGCGCGAAGCCGGGAATGCTGGTGAAGGATCAGGCGAACGATATGGCGTTCTGCATGACTTGCCATGCCGAGTTGACTCAAGGCGGCGGCAAAGGACCGCAGGCAACGCAACCCCAGAGTGCGCCACCACCAGGCGGGAAGACAAAATGAAGACGCCTTTGACGCCAATCCGGTTTATGGCAGTTCTGATGGGACTGCTGCTCTGCCTGAGTCTGGTGACATCGCCCGTCTACGCGGACAAGAAAAAGAAGGCGCCGCCCGCTGCGCCGCCGAAGACCATCCTCGACAGGATCGACCTGTCCAAGCTGGTATGGCCGAATCCGCCGGCTCCCACGCGCTTGAAGTATCTGAATTACTTCTGTTGCGACAAGTACACTCCCGAGTCGGCCAAGAAAAAGAGTTCATGGATGGACCGCATGGCGGGCGCCGAGACGCAGTCGCAGAAGATGGACGACAAGCCGCTGTTCGCGTTGTGGACGCCTTACGGCCTGGCAGTGGATTCCAAAGGGAATCTCTACATCGCCGACGGGAAAGTCGGCGCGATCTTCGTGTTCAACACGGAAACCAAAGACCTGCAGATGATCAAGAACGGAGTGAATGCGCGCTTCGGCGACATCATCGGGCTGGCGATGGATGACTCCGATCGCCTGTTCGTGTCGGATACGAAGCTGCACCACATCTTGATTTTCGGCAAGGACCGCAAGGTGGAAGGCTCCATCAGCGAAGGCCTGGTAGATCCGGGCGGTATGGCGATCGATAACGAGAATCGCTTCCTGTATATAGCGGATCCAGCTCTCGACCAGGTGCTGGTCTATGACGCCGACAAACTGAACCTGATTCGCAAGATCGGGACCGCGGGCAAGAAACATACGCTAACCGAGCCGGGGCAGTTCTCAGTGCCAACCAACGTGGCGGTGGATGCTGACGGCAATCTCTACGTGACGGATATGTACAACAACCGCGTAGAGGTGTTCGACGCGGACGGGAATTTCATACGGCAGTGGGGTAAGGCAGGAGATCGTCCGGGGACATTCTCGCGACCGAAAGGAATTGCGATCGATGCGGACGGTCACGTATGGATAGCGGACGCGGTGCAGGACATTCTGCAGTGCTACACGGCCGATGGACGGTTTTTGATGTGGATGGGCGGGCATGGATTGTTCCCCGGGCAGTTCCGGGCGCTGGCCGGGCTTTATATCGACAAGAACAATCGCATGTTCGCGTCCGAGCAGTACCCGGGGCGAGTGCAGATGTTCCGCTACTTCACCGACGACGAAGCGCGGGCGCAGATCAAGCAGCGCCAGGAGATGGAAGGGAAGAAATCTAACGGGGCGGAGGCCAAGACCGGAGCAGCTGAAAGTGCAGCGCCTGCGTCCACGGCGAATTCTGCGGCGCAGAAGCCGCAATAGAGTTTGGCTATTCCGGATAGCCAAGCCGGGGCCGGTGCAAGCCGGCTCCGGGCAACAGAAGTAATAGACGTCTAGTGGTAGAGCTAGCTGTAACAGCTGTTACACACAGGAGGTTGTTAGACCTTATGAAAAAGCTATTTTTCGTGATGTTCGTGGTCGTGATCGCAGCCGGTATGGCTGCGGCGCAGACCTACACACAGGGCTCCGGGTTAGTAGGATACGACATTCTCGGTGCCCACCAGAACGGCGGCCGCGGTTGCGCAGGCTGCCATGCCCCGCACAGCGGCGCGGCGGGCGGTGGCGGCAACGTGGCCACCAATGCAGTAGCGTTCAATGATCCTCTCTCTGGTTCGGAAGCTCTCTTCGGACAGGACGTAACTCCTCTGTTGGGCTATTCGATCACGTTGGGCAACGGCTTTGTAGAAGCTCTGCCCGGCGCAACAACCGCTTACACCACGCAGGTTGACGAACTCCGCCAGATCACCATGTGCCTGGCCTGCCACGACGGCGTGGTAGCGAAGGGCCAGATGATGAATGGCGATTCATGGGAGCGGAGAATGGGTCTTCTGCCCTCCACTGCTTATGGAACTCGTCCGATCCCGACGCTGCTTGGCAACGACAGCGGTAACGGCAACACTTCGGGCTACGGCAACGACCACCCGGTGGGAACGCAAGCCACGTTGGGCGCAGCCCGCCTGTGGACAAATAACGCTACCACCAGCCCGCTGACCGTCACAGTCGACGCGACGAACGGCATCACCAACATCGCCCCGAACTCGGCAGCGTACGTCAGTTTCGCGGCGAACTACGGCTATCCGGCGATCGCCGGCAGCGCGTGGGGTTGGGGCGTATCCATTCCCAAAGGCGATACCAATCCTGGCGATGCATACCTCACCTGCACCACGTGCCACAACCAGCACGCGATGTATGTCTACGTAGCGCCGCGGGGTAAGCAGTCGGGAGCTAAGATCGTCGGCAACGGCACGTACCCGACGTATTTCTTCATCAACTCGCCCTATAACCCGGGTGCCGGCAACGGCAACCCGCAAATGGCGGTCTCGACCACTCAGTTCTGCCGCCAGTGCCACATTGGCGAGTCGAACGAAGCGTTCGGCATTACCTCTGTGCAAACGCAGTTCTAACTTGCTTTCATCCCGGGGGAGAGGGAATCCCTCTCCCCTACTTTTTGAAAGTTCGAGTGGAGGGGACGAGATGAGGTTCCAAGTGGGGTGGACGAAAGCGATCGGCGTAGCGGTGATGGTATCGGCGGTTGGTTGCAGCGCGCAGGTTGTGGCCTCGCACGCTCCCACGCTGGTGGCGCCGAAGGTGGCGAATGCGGCTGTGACAGCGTCTCCGATGCCCGCTCCAGCATCCTCAGGAAATCCTGTTGCCCGCGTGAATGGCGCGGTGCTGACGGACCGGGATCTGATGCGCGAGATCGAAGCGATTTTTCCTTACGCGAAGATTCATAACGGCATACCGAAAGACATGGAGCCCGAGATGCGCAAGGGCGCACTCGAAATGATCATTTTTGAAGAACTGCTCTACCAGCAAGCTTTGCGCGAGAAGCGGACGGTGGCTCCGGAACGCTTGCAGCGCGCGGAAGTGGAATTCCGCAAGCAATTTCCGACCGCGCAGGAATACAAACAGGTGGTGCAGAACGAAGTGCATGGCTCGAAACAGATGCTGCGGGAGAAGATTCGCCGCTCGCTGCTGATTGAAGACATGCTGAAAACCGAAGTGAGCGCCAAGGCCAGAGTGAGTGAGGCCGCGGCGCTGGCCTATTACAAGGCGAATCCGAAAAACTTCCAGCGTCCGGAGATGTTCAGCATTCAGACCATCTCGATTGTGCCGCCGGAGAATCCGACTCCAGAGATGGCACAAGAGGCGCGCAAGAAAGCGGACAACGCTCTGAAACAGGCGAAGATCACGAAGAGTTACCAGGAGTTCGGATTGCTTGCCGAGAAAGTTTCCGAGGACGACTGGCACGTGAACATGGGCGACCGCAAGTCGGTGGAACGCGACAAACTTCCGCCCCCGGTGGTCAATGCGGCGTTAACGATGAAGCCCGGCCAGGTGAGCGATCTGATCCAGATGGGGCCGTCTTACACGCTGTTCCGGCTGAATGCACATGTTCCGGCCGGCGTCGCGCCGTTCGCAGAAGTGAAGGCGAAGTTGATGACGGACATGCAGAAGAGCAAGACCGATCAGCTTCGCGCTGAGCTGAACAAGAAACTAAGAAAGACAGCCAAGGTTGAGGTGTTGTGAATCTCCCGGCCAAAGCCGGCGCTGGTTCCGAGTGCTGTGAGTATCTCTGGCCAGAAATCAGGTGTGGAATGCGGTCGCGGAGAGTCCGAAATGCATATCGGTTGCTGGCAGGGTTGATCCTGCTGGCGCTGCCATGCGCGGGCCAAATGCAGGTGGGCGACAATCTCAACATGAATCTGAGCGGAAACGTCGGGTTCACGTATGCGGGCACAGACAATCAGAATCAGTCTGGCCACTCGATGGGTTTTTCGGGGAACGGCAATCTTACCGGTAGCTACTACAGCCCTAATTTCCTGAACTTCAATATTGATCCGTTCTATAACCGGGCGCAGGGCAACTCCGTCTTCGGAAATCTGACAAATACCACCGGCGTTACGTCCAATGCGAACCTGTTCAGCGGGAGCCATTTTCCCGGCACGGTCTCCTACAACAAGCTGTTCAACGGTACCTCGCAATTTGGAGTTCCCGGATCGGACATCGGGCTGGCGCAACACACGAACACGCAGGGCTACGGCATTGGTTGGAGCGCGCTGATTCCCGATTGGCCGACGCTGACGGCGAATTATTCAGTGAACAGTAATTCCAACTCGATTCTCGGGCTGCAAGGAAAGAATGACGAGACCGACCACACGCTGAATCTGTTGTCGGCCTATAAGTGGGACGGCTTCCGCATGACGGGCCAGTACATCCATCGGAATGTGGGTGCCAACTTCTCGCAATTTCTGGACAATGCGGTGCCGGTCCGGACCAACAGTTCCAGTGACAGCGTTGGGGCAACGGTTCAGCACTCGCTACCACTGGCCGGGACCTTCGGCGTTTCGTGGAACCATCTGACCTATGACTACGCCTACAAGGACTCATACTCAGCCAAGAACTCCGGCGGTTCGACCACGGTGAACGGGAATGCGTCGTTCCATCCGACGAACAAGTTGGGGGTGTCGTTCAACGCCAATTACGACGACAGCCTGCTGGGCAGCGTTCCGGAACCGATCCTGAATAACGGCACAGTGGTGAACATGGCGAGTCTAGGCAGTTTCCGTTCCGAGATGGTGGGTACGGACGTTTACTATCAGTTCTTCAAGAATCTTGGCGTTCATGCTGACGTTACGCATGAGCATCAAACGTTTCTGGGACAAAGCTATTCGGCGACGCAATTCTTCGGGAGCGCAAACTTCAATTTCGATCATTCGCTGCTGAAAGGCTTGTCGTTCTCTATGGGCGTAGTGGACACGGCGCAGCAGACGGCCAATACCGGCTTGGGCTTCGTCGGGACGCTGAACTATACACGAAAGTTCTCAGGATGGGACGTTAGCGGGAACTTCAGTTATGCGCAGAATGTGCAGACTGTGATGCTGGTGTACACGACCTCTTCCTACAGTTACCTCGGTAGCGTGAGGCGCCGCTTAAGCGATCGCACGTACTTCATGGCGGGATACAGCGGAGCGCACAGTGGGATCACGGCGAATTCCGGCACCACGAGCAGCGCGCAGAGAGTGTGGACGACGTTCATGCATCATGGATATACGCTGAACGGGTACTACAACAAGTCCAACGGGGAGGCGATTCTTACGGCGAATGGGCTGGTACCGGTGCCCGGGAATCTGCCGCCACCGGCCCTTGGGTCAAGCCAATTTACTTCGTATGATTCGAAGGGGTGGGGTTTCAATGCGGGGGCGACGCCGACAAGGCGGCTGACCATCAGCGCAGGATTTTCAAAATCGAACGGACACACCATTGATCCGCTTCTAACCACGGCGACCAACAATGAACTGATCAATGCAATCATGCAATACCGGCTGAGAAAGATCTTCCTGAACGCCGGATACACCCGGTTGAGCCAGACTGTCGGCACGCCGGGCGCGCAGCCGATCATGATAACGTCCTACTTCATTGGGTTCTCGAGATGGTTCAATTTCTTCTAAGACTCGCGCAAAAGAGCTCCGTCCGCATCGGGATGCGCGTGGCTTGCATCGGGCTTCTGTTCGTACTTCCCGTTGCCGCCTCGAAGGCGAAGAAAGAGAAGACGGTCGAGCCTGCACCTCCGGACTTGCTGCTGGAAGGCGGGCGTAAGCTGCATTACGAGCGCAGCTTCAGTTCCGAGAAGGAAGTGGAAGGCAAGCGCGGCTTCTTTACCAAGCTGGTGGACGTAATCGCCGGCGAGCCCGACCATCCACATCTAGTACGGCCCTACAGCATCGCGGTGGATTCGCGGGGACGGGCCATCGTTACCGATCCAGGGGCGAACGGTATTCACATCTTCGATTTCGAAAATCACAAGTACAAGTTCATCGAGCGGAGAGACAAGGGCCGGGACTCGATGCGATCTCCGCAATGCGTTGCGCTCGACGCACAGGACAATATTTACGTCAGTGATTCGGAAGCAGGAAAGATTTTTGTGTTTGAGCCGAGCGGGAAGTTTCGGCGCACGATCGGGAGCCTGAAAGGCGGGGAAGGCTATTTCAAGAGGCCGACCGGAATCGCAGTGGATTCAGCGGCCAAACGGATTTACATCACCGACACATTGCGCGACAAGATCTTCGTGCTCGATATGGACGGCGCAGTGCTGCAAAGCATCGGGAGGCGGGGCAACGGGGAGGTCGAGTTCAACCTGCCGACTGAGGTATTGGTCAGCGACGAGAATGTGTTTGTCGTCGATGCTATGAACTTCCGCGTGCAATCCCTGAATCGATCGGGAGCATTCGAATCGGAAATCGGGCGACTGGGCGACAGCAGCGGGTCGATGTTTCGTCCCAAGGGAATCGGTGTCGATTCTGAGGGGCATCTTTATATCGTGGATGGCCTGTGGGGTGTAATTCAGGTTTTCGATCGGCAGGGAAGGCTGCTTTATTACTTCGGCGCACGCGGCACAGGGATTGGAGAATTCCAATTGCCCGCGGGATTGTTCGTCGATCACAACGACCGCATCTTCGTGGTTGATTCGTACAACCGGCGTATCCAGGTATTTCGTTATTTTGGGCTGCCGAAAACAGCGCAGGGATGGCCGCAATGAAACGGCTTTTCCTTATTTTCGCGCTGATGGTGCTGGGCTCGCTGTGCCGGGCGCAGATCTCCAGCGACGTGCTGGGCTCTCATAATCTATCTCTGAGCGGGACCTCACCCGTCAAAGGTAGTCTCGACCCCTGCTTGTATTGTCATGTCCCGCACTCCGGGGTGCAGAACGCCAACGGGGCGCTGTGGAGCCAAACGCTTTCCACGCAGGTCTACAAAACTTATGGCAGCACGACCTTGCACAACACCACCCTACAACCCATGCTCGGCGGAGACAGCAGCCTGTGTTTGAGCTGTCATGACGGGACCGTGGCTGTCGGGCAGACGCAGCCTTTCGGACAGGTGCAGATGACCGGAAATATGTATCCGGCGGACAAGTTCGGCACCGACCTGCAAGGTTCGCATCCGTTCAGTCTGAAGACGCCGCTGGTGGACGCGCCCGATTTGGTGCAGTCGCTGACCACGAGCCATACCACGGCTGATCCGTCGCAAGCCGTGAAGCTGATCAACAATGACGTGGAGTGCACGAGTTGCCATTCGCCGCACGCGCAGATGATCGATCAGGTATCGAAGAACTTCCTGGTGCGCGATAGTTCCAGCGGGCAGCTATGCCTTTCTTGCCATGAAGTGAACCCGCGCACGGTTAACGGGCAGAGCAATCCACTGGCGCAGTGGTCGGGGAGCATTCATGCGACTGCCGGGAATGCGATTGCGAATGCGCCGATGTTGGGAAGCTATTCGACAGTTGCGCAGAATGCATGCCTGTCGTGCCATATGCCGCATACCTCGGCTGCGGGGCCGCGGTTACTGCGTGGTCCGCAACCGCCTATCGCGAATATGGATTCCTCGACGCAGAACTGCATGACCTGCCACAACGGCGGGTCGAACATCTCGCCGGCGATCCCGAATATTTATGCAGAGTTGTCCAAGATTACGCATCCGGCTCCGTCCGGGATCAACACGCACGATGCGGGAGAGGCGGCGCTGGTCAACAACAACCGGCATGCGACCTGCGTGGATTGCCATAGCCCGCATGCTTCGATGCAGGAGAGCTCATTTGTGACGCCGCTGCCTCCCGCGATTCGTCCAGCGCAGGCAGGTGCGATTGGAATCAGTGCGACGGACGGGACGACGGTGGTGAATCCGGCGATCAATCAGTATGAGAACTGCTTGCGGTGTCACGGTAGCAGCACCGGCAAGCAGACGCAGTTGATCTTTGGCTACTTGCCGACGCGCGCGATTCCCGGAAGCGATGCGCTGAACCTGATCCCGCAGATGACATCAACTGCAGCCTCAAGCCATCCGGTGATGCACGACCGCAGCAGCGGACTGGCCCAGCCGAGCCTGCTACCTAACATGCTGAACCTGGACGGCACGACGAAGAGCCGGGCGATGGGCACGCGGATTTATTGCACGGACTGCCATAACGCCGATGACAACCGCGAGTTTGGCGGGACGGGCCCCAACGGCCCGCATGGATCGAAGTGGACTCACCTGCTCGAGCGACGGTATGAGTTCAGTCTGTCTCCGGCGCCGGGCCAGGCGATCACGAACCTCTTCCCGAATCCTGATTTCAGCGTGAATGGACCGTATGCGCTTTGTGGCAAGTGTCACGACCTGCAGAATCAGGTCGACGCCAATAGCAGCTGGTCGCTGCACTCGACTCACATCAACGCCGGCTTCAGTTGCTCGGTTTGCCATACCGCGCACGGGATGGGGGCGGGCACGGCAAATGTCACCGGCGAACGACTGGTCAACTTCGATCTGAATGTCGTGGCTCCGAACGGCGCGCTGCCGGTTTCCTATGACCGGAGCACCAATACATGCTCGCTGACATGTCACAATCACACGCACAGTTCCGCTGCGGCGGCGAAGGGTGTGGGGATGCGCAGTCCCGGACTGCAACGCTAGAGTGCGCTGTCGGTCCCAGTTCGTTTGAAACGTTCGCTGGAATCTCCGCTTGAATCCATTGGCCAATCCTGACGTTATGGTGCGACGGGCTCGCAAGGTCTCCGTGTCATGGACTCAGTTTGCGGCGCGGATTGTAGCTCTGATCGTGCTGTTCTCGGCAGCGGGTATTTATGAGTCTAGGCATCTGTCTTCCTTGGCGGGTTCTGAGGTCTGGGTGCATTTGCGCACGGGGATTTGGATTCTGGAGAACCACGCGATTCCCCGCACCGGCCTGTTCACGCAATATTCGAATCTGGCATGGAACGATTCGAGTTGGGGTTTCGATCTTCTGTTGGGGGCTGCGTACAAACTTCTGGGCCTGCGTGCGATTCCGATATTGCTGATGCTGCTGAAGTCGGGAGTCGCGGTCATCACATTTCTGCTGGCGTACTCGGGACGCCGCGATTTCTGGAAGGCGATTGGGTTATCGGCCGTGGCGCAGTATGTCATTTCGGGGCTGCAGCCGCTTCCATATGTGTTTTCGGTTCTTTTCTTCGCGGTCGAATTGCAATTGCTGGTGAGCAGCTTGCGTTCGGGATCGGTACGGCGGCTGTACTGGTTGCTTCCTCTCTTTGTTATTTGGGCAAACCTGCATATCCAGTTCGTTGCGGGACTGGCTTTGCTTGCGGTCTTTCTTATCGCTTCGCTCGTCGAGCACTGGCTGCGGAGCCTGAACGTGCGATGGCCGCGCTCGCGAAGCGTTCCGATGCCGCTGATTCAAGTGAGCACAATCGCGGCATTATGCCTGCTCGCCACATTTGCGACGCCGTACGGGTTCCGATTGCTGCCGGACTTCTTGAAGAGTCAGTACAGCGACGTTGCGTTCGTGCATTTCTCCGGGATGGCTTCGATGAGTTTCCGGAGGACACAAGACTATGGCCTGATGCTGCTGGTGATGATGGCCTTTCTGGCTCTCGGTCGGAAGCGCTCACTCGAATTGTTCGAACTTCTGATGCTTCTCGCGGGCACCGCACTCGCATTTCGCATTCAGAGAGATGCGTGGCTGGTAGTGCTGCCGGCGATCGCTGTGCTTTCGAGGATGTCCTTTTCTGGGCGTCATGAGAGCGAGCCACGGCGCATGATTGTGCGGACTTGGGAGTGGGGGGCCGTAGCGGCAGCCGCAGCCATTGTCGTGGCGATCGCAGCCGTTCGGCTTCCCGGTCGAGATGCAGTGATGGATCGAATCGGCCAAAACCTTCCTGTTAAGGCATGCGACTACATTGTTTCGAACAATCTGCCTGCCCCGTTGTTTAACGACTACTCGTGGGGAAGTTTCTTGACTTGGTATCTGCCGGAGTATCCGGTCGTGGTGGACAGCCGCGTGGAGCTTTACGGCGACGACACTCTTACGAAGTATTTTGATGTCGTCGGAGGGAAAGAACGGCTGGATTCCGATCCCATGGTAGCTCGCGCCGGAACACTGTTGTTGGATCGGAATTCGGCGATGGCGAAGGCGCTGAGGAATCTGCCGGCGCTGAGTTCGCAGTACTGGCTGGTGTACAGCGACGAGATGGCGAACGTTTTCGTGCCGGCGAACCAAGATCAAAATCGATAACCACTAAGGACACGAAGGTACACGAAGTGAGACACACGGTTCCTTCGTGTCCTTTGTGGTTATAGCTTTTCTTTACCAATTGCGGGCAAAGACTACTGATAATTCATCGCGATAAATCAGGCGGAAGCGGCGGTCGAGGAGCAGGTGGGTGGCGATGGGGAACTTTTTCTTCAGCAGGACTACGCCCGCTTTATTCAGAACCGGGTCGTTCACGTAGGAGGGGTCCGCTTCCTGGGTGGAGTAATACTGTTCGTCCAGCGCGTCGCCGTAGAGGTCGGTGCGTCCGTCGATGGAGACGGGATATTGGGGCATGTAGAAGATCAGGAATCCGCCCCAGTCGAAGCTGTTGTAGAGAGGGCCGCCGACGGGATTACGACGCAGAAAATTCACGGCGTCAACCGGGTAGTCGCCGCTGATGGCGACGTCCAGGCCGCGGGCGGTGAAGTCGGTGCTGCGCACGCTGGCCAGCAGCAGCACGATGCTGGCGGCGGCCACTATGGCCCAGCCGGACGCGCGGAGGGGACTGTCCCGTTCTTCCTCCGAGGCGGGGAAATCGGCGATGACGGCGGCGGCGACGACGCAGATGAACCACGCGTCACGCCAAGTGCGAAAGGCGAATATTGTGGCGAAGATCAGCAGCGCGAATTTGAAAGGATCGATGTTCTTCTTCCACCCGATTGCAAAGTAGGCGCCGACGGCCAACAGCAGCTCGAGATACTGGTTGAAATACTCGAAGCTTAACGCCTGCAACTCGCGGATGATCTTGTACATGATTTTCGATTGCGAGATGACGAAGGCTTCGTAATAGAGGTGGTAGGAGTAGGGTCCGATGCAGGACGCGAGAGCGCAGCAGGCCAGAACGGCGAATGGGGAAAGAGCAGGGAGAGCAGGAGTCGACAGGAAATCCGGATGGACGCGGAATCGCATTGCGATCCGCTGCAGGAGATTGACGCCCGCGAACAGGCCTACAACGGCGAGTCCGTAGATGAATTGAATGTGGATATTCGCCCAAAGTAAGAAAACGAGTGGCAGCCAATACAGTGGTTGCACGCGCCCGCTGCGTTGTGCGTCAAACAAGAGAGTCAGAGTGATGGTGAATAGGATTACTGAGAAGAAAACCGGACGCGGGGCGATGTTGAAGAGGAATGCGGCGTAGACAACGACCGACAGCCCCCACGCGGGCCAGAAGCGGCCGGAGATGCGGTAGAGCATGCGAAAAATGGCCAGCGCCACCGCGACTGTCAGCAGAGTTCCAAAAATCCCCATACCGACGAAACTGAACCAGTCATAAGCGCGCGAGAGCAGGACTTCGTATCCCCAGCTGTAAGCCATCCAGGGGCGAGTTGCGGCGGTGTGCGAGAAGATTCCGTTGTGCGGGAACGATCGGTTCTGGACAATCCAGTCGCCGACGCTAAGGTGCCACCACATGTCGGGGTCGAGGACGGAAAGCTTAGTCCGGAAGCACTCAATGCCCACACCGACGATCAGAGCGATCAGGGCAAGCAATCGCAGGAGACGGAGCTTGGACAGGGCGATCAGATCGTGCGCCACGCTCATCGCCGGGAGTGCCTCGAGAAGTCCATGGATGTCCTGCCAATTCGGAGGCGATTCGCCATGCTACTCCTTTCCGAATACAACCGAAGAGAGGATGGGCTTTGCGCGATTCTCGCGCTCGAAACTGGCAACTACATCGCGGGCTTTTCGGTCTTCGTGCCGGCGGGGATACTCAGGTGCTTTTTTGCCTGCGCCAGCATCTTCTCGACCTGGGCCTTCTTCGGGCTCTTCGGATCTGCTTTCAGAAAAGCCTGCCAAGCCGCGATCGCGGCCTTCGGGTCGGCTTTGCCCTTCCACTCGAAGTAGCCGAGATTGAAGAGCACCTGCGGGTTTTTGGGATCGATAGCCAAGGCTCGGTTGAGCATGGCGATGCCACGGTCTAAGTCGCCGAGTTTGACATAGACGAAGGCGAGTTCGTTGAGGGCATCCACCTTGGGCTTGGCAGCGATGGATTTTTCGTAATACTGCTGAGCGCTCTGGAACTGCTGCCCGGCCATGTAGGCGCGAGCGATCTTGGCGAGAAGATCGGCGTCGTTCGGATGTTTTTCCAAGTCGGCCAGCATGGGCGCGACCTGCTTGTCGGCCATACGTTTCATGTCAGAGGCCGAGGGCATCTGCGGCGCGGCCGCAGCGGGGGGAGTTGGTGCCGAAAGCTCGCTGATCGATGGCTTCGATGGCGTGGGGCTCGCCACGGCGGGGGCGTGAAGCAGGTAACCGGCCGCGACACCCAGAATCATGCAGATCACCGCCATGCCGTAGGTTTGAGCATTGCTCCAAAACTTCGAATCTTGGTCGCTCACTGCGATGGTCTCCTTCACGACGCTCACGAAAAACCGGCTGTCGCGGGGTCGAATCTCTAGAAAAATGCACGGACAGCCATATGCTCAAGATGCACGTCGAATGCCAATAATCTCCTTCAGTGCTAGTATGTAAGCGCCGTTTAATCAATGACTTACGGCCAAGAAGCGCAGATTTGGCAGCATTGTCTGCAGCCCCAAAGGGGGAGATTCCCCGCTCCTCAGCGGCTTATCACCCAGGAAGTGGGACGGCCGATCACAATTTCGAAAACCGTGCGCGATTCGCGGACTCACGGGTGCGTGTGATTTCAATCACACCCTGTCGGCGAAGGTCACGGGAGAATGCTTGTGTCTGTGGATTGGGAAAAAGGAGATTTGTCATGGAAGGCAACGAACCTGGTGCGGGGCAGTGGACTGGCAGGCAGGCGTATGTGCTCTCGGTTATTTGCCTGCTGGTTGGGGTAGCCGTTGGGTATCTGGTGCGGGGTTCGGCCCCGTCGAACAATACGCCGACGCAGGTTCGCGCGAGTTCAGCGGAGTCGTTACCAGCGTCGATGGCGGGCGGGCAACAACCCAGTGTCGGAGAACTGCGGCAGATGGCGGATACGCAGGCGCAGCCTCTGCTGAAACAACTGGAGGGCGATCGCAGGAATTCGACGCTGCTCTATCAGATCGGGAATCTGTATTACGATGCCCAGCAATATCCCGAAGCGGTGAAGTACTACGAGACCTCGCTGCAGATCGATCCGAAAGCGACGGACGTTCGCACCGATATGGCAACCGCGTATCACCTGATGGGACAGTCTGACCGTGCGATCCAGGAGTACGACGCAGTTCTCAAGATCGACAGCAAGCACTCCAACGCGCTGTTCAACGAAGGCATGGTGAAGTGGCAGGACAAGAAGGATTTGAAAGGGGCGATTGCCTCGTGGAAACGGTTGCTGGATGCTCATCCGGACTACGCACAGCGGGATCGGGTGGAGAAGTTGATTGCGCAGGCGGAACAAAATCTGACGATCAAGCCGGGGAGCGAGGCGGCGAAATAGAACGTGACTGCACAGGTTGAGAGCGCCGGAGAGGCAGTAGATCTGCAAGATGCGCACGATGTGCCTGCAAAGCGTCGGCGGTGGATTCTGCAGATTGCCGCCGCCATTGTCGTCCCAGTGATAGTTCTCGTGATCGTCGAAGCTGGCCTTAGGATGGCGGGTGTCGGCTTCAGTACTAGTCTTTTGGTACCGTGCACGGTGAAGGGGAGTCCTGCCTCTTGTTACAACCTGTTTTTTGCGACTCCATATTTTCCGGCGGGAATGGTGCAGACTCCGCGGCTGTATTCCATTCCCGCGGCGAAGCCTCCTGGTACATACCGGATTTTCGTGCTGGGTGAGTCGGCGGCGATGGGGGATCCCGACAGCGCGTACGGGTTCAGCCGCTATCTGGAAGTCATGCTGCGGGAACGGTTTCCCTCGATGAAATTCGAGGTGGTCAATACCGGCAGCGTCGCAATCAATTCGCACGTGGTGTTACGGATCGCCGAGGGCCTCGCCGATCAGAAGCCGGACCTGTTCATCATTTATTCGGGGAACAACGAGGTGGTGGGGCCGTATGGTCCGGGCACGATGCTGACTTCGGGAGGCATGAGCATGCCGGTGGTCCGGAGCAGCATTTTCTTCCGCTCGACCCGCATTGGCCAACTGCTGACGAGCCTTGGAACGAAGAAGCGCGAGTGGCACGGCATGGAGATGTTTCTCGATCAGCAGGTGCCGGCTGACGCTCCGCTGATACAACAGGCTTACTCGAATTACGAAGAGAATCTGCGGGATACGATCAAGGTTGCTCAGGTCGCAGGCGCGAAGGTTGTTGTCTCGACTGTAGCAACGAATTTGAAGGACTGTGCTCCGTTTGCTTCGCTGCATCGCAAGAATCTGAGCCAGGATGATCTAAAGAAATGGTCGGGGCTGGTGCGACAGGGAAATGATCTGGATGCGGCGAATTCTCCGGCGGAGGCCCTGAAGCAATATCAGGCTGCGGCCGCTATCGATGAGAGATACGCCGAACTCGAGTTCCGCATGGCGCGCGCGGCATGGAGGTTGGGAGATTACAAGACTGCCCGGGAATATTTCTTGCGGGCGCGGGATCTCGATACGCTCCGTTTTCGGGCTGACAGCAAGATCAACGACATCAACCGCTCGGTCGCGGCTTCGGCCCGGGTGGCACTGGTTGATGCGGAGAAGATTCTTTCGGACGCGGCACCAGACGGAATCATCGGGACCGATCTGATCTATGAACATGTCCACATGACGCCGGAAGGGAACTACCTGCTGGCGCGGGCGATCTTCACTCAGATTGCGCCTGCGCTTCCGCAGGGAACTCAGGCGTCTGAGCAGCTGTCAGAAGCTGAGTGTGAACGTTCGCTGGCGCTCACTGGGTTTGATCGCTGGCGGCTTGCCAATGAGATGTTCGGCCGGTTGCAGAAGGCGCCGTTCACGAATCAATTGAGCCACTCGGAACAACTCTTCCACTTCGCATGGGGAGCCGAGCCTCCGAACGAGAATCCTAACGACACGGTGGCGCAATATCAGTGGGCGATCGCACAACATCCGGATGATCCGATGCTCCATCTACGCTTCGGCGGCTTCCTGTTTCCCTACAATCGCAGCGCTGCGGCGGAACAGATGGGGATGGCCCAGCCCTGGGATGGGTACCCGATGTTCTTGCCAGACGGGACCCAGATTCGGTAGGCGAGCGCTGACGTCGAGCCGGCCCGGCTGCGCCGGCGGACAGCCGAAGGCGGCTGTCCCCACATTTTCAAAGCACGGGCAGGCTGCTGTTACACGTTAAAGGCCGTCAGCAGGACGCCGGCGAGGACGCCGGCGCTACGTCTGGGGGCTTCGAAGAGTTCCGTGTGCTGCGGGCCGGCAGTTTGGCTTGATTCGACGGAGTTAGGGAGAAGGAGGAGTTCGGAAATTCCGAACTCGCGGCAGCGTGCGACCCAATTTTCGCGCGAGAGTTTTCCAGCCATGAGTTGATTGATGGTGTCGAAGGGATTGAATTCCTGATCGCGATAGTGAATGCGGAATACGGCGGGCGCCACCTGAAGTTCCCATCGGGCGCGGATCATGGCCAAGGCCAATGCCGAGGCGAATAAACTTCCGGCTCGTGCGGTGCGCTGCGGCGGCGAGAGCAACATGCCTTTGGGATCGCGAATGCGAGAGCCAATCTCGCGGAACTTGTCCATGTGGTCGGGTATGGATTCAGCAGTGACTCCCTGCAAGGGCTCGGAGTACTCGTTGACGAACTTTTGCCAGGCGGGAATTCTGATGCGACTGACGACGTCGTCCCAGCCGACGTACTGCAGGGAACCCGGGCGCGTATCGGGAATGCACGTTTCCACGAATTTCAGTTCGGTTGCAGGCAGGTTTTGAAGCAGTGTACGCGCAGGTTGCGCGTCCTGAGGCGCAGAGCCTTCCGATAGCTTCTCGGCGACGGCTATGCGGTCGCGCAGCGGAGGGTGAGTGTCGTATGGCTGGGTCTTTTCCTCCTGTAGGCGCTTGGAGAGATCCTTGGAGATTGCCGAAGAGACATCAGGTACGGCTATGAAGCGCTGAAAGCCATCGCCGACTGCGACCAAACAGCCATCGCTTAATGGGGGCGCGACCTCATTGTTCCAATAGACGTTCCACGCCACGGCGGCGCGGTGGATCGCCTGCAATCCGTCAATCAGATTCTGGCGGCCGGCGACGAGGCAGGCGAGTTCGTCGGCGCGGTACTCCTGCTTGCGGGAGATCAGGTTGATTACGCGCAGGAATGCGATGAAATAACCCTTCAGAAGGGTCGCGACCACCATATACATGACGCCCAGAATCGCGATCCGCGCGAGTTCCCCAACGGAGCCGATATTTTCGAAGATGCGAACGATCGAACTCTTGGTCTTGTACACCCACGGGCCGAGACTGGTGTCACCGCCGTAGTAGTGCGCGAACTCGTGGGCGAGGACGGCACGGAATTGAGATACTGTGAGCAAAGAGAGAAGAGGCAGGCCTAGTCCCATGATGCGGCGACTGCCGAATCCCATGACTCCCCCACGATCGGCCACGAAGGCGTTGGGCGCACCGATCAGGTAAACCTCGCTGGGAAGGGTCTCGTTCAGAGCGCTGGCAATGCTTTCGAGTTCCGCAAAGAGCCGTGGCTGCGTGGCGCGATCGAGCAACATCCCGGGAGCTTTGAATTTATCGCGGCGGGGAATCAGCGACCAAAGCATTGCCACGGCAATGACGATGCCGAACAGGAACAGTAGCCCGACTTGAGGAGAAAAGGAATCGGAGTTCGCCAGAATCAAGTACGGAAGGTAAACGCAGGCGGCGGCAAGGAGCAGCACAAACAGGTACGACCCAATGACCATGGCGATGGCGGAGACTGCGAATAGAGCCATGGAGGGACGGCGCGGGATTTCGACTTTCGGAAGAGACATTAAAGGGCGGCATCATACCACGGCGTCCCGGAGAGCTTAAACCTTGCCGGACCTGTTCTGGTGAGCTTCTGCGGGGGTAGTGCTGGGGGAGCTTGAAAGGGCTTTCGATGGGACCAGGTCGCTGGCGAATGCGGTAATGCTAACTATGCACACGGCAACGCTCCAGATTGCGAAGAAGAGCCAGCCGGCATCGGCGAAAAAGGAATCGCTCATCATGATGCAAGATCCTCAGCGTCGCGAGGCTGCTGCAAAGGGCAACCTCGCGACGTCGTGACGAATTCCCGGTCCCTGACAGAGAACGTAGCGATGGGCTACTGCTGGGGAGGAGCAGGCGCTTCCTGATTCATGTGCTTCTGCATACGCGCTTCGTGATTGGCCTCCATCTGCTTGAGCTGGGTTTTCTGGTCCGCAGTCAGCAGTTGGTACAATTCGTTGTGAATGCGAGTCTGCTGTACGGTGATGGCGGCCTGAACCTGCGCTTTCTGGGCGGCCAGCGCTGCAACCTTCCCCTGATCGAAGCTGCCTTCGACGAACTCGCGAAGCTGCATGTCGATCTGGTGCTCCTGCTGGTGAAGCGGCTTCATGGTCGGGTGTTCCTTCTGCAGGATGGCCTTCATCTGGGTCTTCTGGTCATCGGTCAGATTGAGCTTCGCGGCCATAAAGTGCAGATGGCCTTCCATGCCCATTCCCATCCCGTGGCCGTGCATCGGGTGCGACGGAGCAGCTTCCTCGGTCGTCTGTGACTTCGCCACGACTGAGCCAAGCAGAACCGCCAGGAAGGCGGCCAAGAAGCGGAAACGAATCGATTTCATGAGTAACTCCTCTTCGTCCGGGTATCCGGGACATTGCGTACTCTGATAGGAACACGACTTGCCCGAGAAAAGCGGTAAAAAGTCGGTCAACCGGAGTAAAGTTTTGTAATAGCCGTACCTGCTCGGAACAGGGTCAAGGGCTCGGTCGATGATAAAAGCCGTTGGCGACTCACCCACGCGACAGCCGGCAGGATGCGGTGTTACGCAAGAAGCCATGCGCTACGGTTGACAATTCTTTACTACTATCCTGACACTGCGGGTGCACAATTAATTGCAATGGATCGCATTCTTGTTATCGATGACGATGTAGAGCTTTGCCACCTTGTCGGGGAATATCTGCGCGCCGAGGGATTCACCACCGAATGCGTGCACGACGGCGAGAGCGGGCTGAAAAAGGCCACGGCGGGAGAGTACTTGCTGGCGGTGCTTGACGTGATGCTGCCAGGGATCAATGGATTTGAAGTGCTGCGCAGGATCCGGGCAACGTCCCGCTTGCCCGTGCTGCTGCTGACGGCACGTGGAGAAGATGTTGACCGCATTGTTGGGCTGGAGATCGGGGCCGACGACTATCTGCCGAAGCCGTTTAATCCGCGGGAGTTGGTGGCACGCATTCGAGCTGTGCTGCGCAGGACGCGAGGCGATGGCGGCGCCCCCGCCGCTCCTGAAACGGTGACTGTCGGCGACGTGGAATTGGATCCAGCGACCCGCACGGTTCGCATGGAGGGAAAACCAATTGATCTGACATCGGTCGAGTTCAACCTGCTGGAAGTGTTATTGCGCGAGGCAGGTCGCGTGGTGCCGCGCGAAAGGCTGGTGAACGCGGTGCTGAGCCGGAAGTTCTCGCCGTTTGACCGGAGCATCGACATGCACGTCAGCAAGGTGCGCAAGAAACTGGGTGACACGGAGAACGACGAGCACATCAAAACCGTCCGCGGGGTGGGATATATTTTTGCTCGGCCGCGGGAGAAGATGAAGGTCTAGGTAAGGCGGACGTCGGACCTCAGACCTTGCCTTAGACCTTAGACCTTAGAATCGGTGCTCGTAGAGATTGAGGTCTGAGGTCTGACGCCTGAGGTCAGGCCTGCGAGTTTATCGATGAAGAGTCTTTTCTTACGAATCTTTCTGTCGTTCTGGGTCGCGCAGGCGCTGTTCGTGGTGCTGGCGATCCTGGTGACGATTGTGTTTCGGCCTCGTAATTCCACCTGGGAAGCGTTGCGGACCACCGTTCTGAACGATGCGGTGAGTACTTACGAAGAGGCTGGGAACGACGGGCTCCGCGATTACCTGGAGAATCTCGACCACACCCAGCACGTGCGGGCCTATCTTTTTGACGAGAGCGGGAACGAACTTTCGAATCGTCCAGCGCCGGACTGGGCGATGCGGGTTGCGTCTGGAGGTCCGCGCAGTCCACATGACGGCTTCCTGTTTCCCGCGCCGCCGGTGCAGCGAGATTCAAGGGCGTCGTCCGACGGCAAGCATCGCTACACCGTTGTGCTTGGGCTTCCACCAGGGCCACGGGTTTTCATTGGCCCGAGGGGAGTGCCGTTCACCGGGCTGATTATCGGAGTCGTCACGTCAGGATTGGTGTGCTACCTGCTCGCGTGGTTTCTGACCAAACCGATCGTACGTTTGCGAACCGCCGCACGGCAGTTGGCGGCGGGGGACCTGACAGCCCGAACCGGCGCACCGGCAAGCATGCGGCGCGATGAGGTGGCGGGGTTGATGCGCGATTTCGACACGATGGCGGAGCGGATTGAAACGTTGCTTAAGGCGCAATCGCGACTGCTGAACGACATCTCGCACGAATTGCGCTCGCCGCTGGCGAGGCTGAATGTAGCGCTGGGATTGGCCCGGCAGCGGGCAAGCGTGGAGAGCGCCGACATGCTGGACCGGATCGAACTGGAGGCGAGCCGGTTGAATGAACTGATCGGGCGGATTCTTACTTTGGCACGGCTGGAAGACGGAGAGCAGATCGTGCCACAGACTCCGGTAGCGCTGGACGAGATTGTCACGAGCGTGACCGAGGATGCCGAATTCGAGGCACAGGCGCGGCGGTGTCACGTGCGAGTATCGATTGCTGAGGGCGAGTGGAAGGTGCGGGGTAATGCGTCGCTCCTGCATAGTGCGGTCGAGAATGTGGTGCGGAATGCCATCCGGTATACGCAGGAAGGAACGTCAGTTGGAGTGGAACTTACGAGCGAAGGTAAGGCCGGCACTCAGGAAGCTGTACTGCGCGTGAGCGATTCGGGCCCCGGGGTCCCTCGGGAGGCTTTGGCGAAACTGTTCGAACCCTTCTATCGCCTCGATGACGCGCGTGGGCGTCAGACCGGAGGAGTGGGACTCGGATTGGCCATTACCGAAAGGGCAGTTCGCTTCCATGGGGGAAGAGTGGCTGCGTCCAATCGAAACGGGGGCGGGTTGGTGGTTGAGATTCGGTTGCCGTTGACCTCTGGTGGAGCGGTGGACCTGAGTCAGCGTGAAGCAGTTGCAGCCGTGGAGCAGGCGTAAGGGCGTTGGACCTCGGACCTCAGACCTCAGACCTCGGACTTCAGACCTCTTCTCGGACAGCGTTTCAAGCTGCCGACGTTGCGCGCTTCGGGCGGATTCAATCGATCAGAGCATTCAGCATACGGCCGACCTTGGCTGACACCTGAACCAGGGCATTCGCTTGTGCGCCGGAAATGTATTTTAAGTGCTCGGCAATGAGGATCTGAGTCTCCAGCTCCAGCAAGGAACCTCTCGCTTGAGAAAAGAAATGAGCCCGATCACGGTCCGTAAGCCGTCCTTTTCTTCTGCAATGTTGCTCGGTATCGAGACGGCAGCCCTTCTCATCTGGTTCACAAGGCCATAGAGTTCTGATTTCGGAAAATCCTGGGTTGCCGTGTAGATATTTACGACTAGTCTCATCGAAGTCTGCCATACCCGGAGATCTCGGTACGAAGCGCTCATTGGAATCTCATTTGTGCACCATACTCTCGGGCTCCTCTGATCAATCGCAAGGGCAGATGTCACACCCGTTTGGCTGATTGCTGTGGAAAACTTTCCCGAAAACTCGGTCAACGATAGAACAAGAGCCTAGATACGGAGAGGTCTGAGGTCCGAGGTCTGAGGTCCAACGCCCGACCCTGATGAACTGACGCCGGATTTCCCGGAAACGGGCAACTCTTGCGGCGTCCCATGGTTCCAACCAAGCGGGCGGGGAGATTGCTCTTCCTGCGCATTCCTGATACACAAGTAGATTGAGAATTTCTGCATTTCAGACTACAAACGCCCGGACGGCGGGCACCGGGTGCGTGCGCTCGCGCAAAGCTCACCTCAAAATGGAGACGAACGGGAGAATGTCAAAACGATTTTGGCTGCTCGGGTTAGCCGGACTGATTTCAGCCGGACTGCTGGTGGCTTGCGGAAGCAACTACAATTCCTCGTCGAATGGGCTGGTGCTGGTGGGCAGCCAGGGATCGTCGGTCATTCAGACTTTCAGTTTCAATCTAAATAATGGACACGTAGCGTCGGTTGCCAACTCGACCAACGACACGGGGAGCGAGACGTGCGTTTTGAATGGGTCGCCGTCTTCAATGGTCGTCGACCCCGCGGGGCAATACGCATACGTGATCTTCAATGCAAGCAGCCAGTGCCCGAATGCGACGCAGTTTGGCATCGCGGTGTTCCAGATCAAATCCAACGGGACATTGTCGCAAGTCGGCAGCTTAGTGTCAGATCCGAATCCAGTTTCGTTGACGATGGATTCCGCCGGTAAGTTTCTGTTTGTGGCCGAGGGCACAAACTCAACGCCGACATCTCCTAATCCGGTTCCATGCCCCCAAACACAAGCTCAGTTCGGAGTCTGTGTTTATGCGATAGGAAGCGGGGGCACGCTCACTGGAGTGCAGGGAACGTTTAATTTTGTCAATGTTCAAGGGTTTACGAATCCCAATATCGTAGCAGTCGCGGCCTCGCCAACGGTCTTCCCGGGAATCGGCATCAACGGGACGCAAAACTCAGTATGCTCGGTTCCGGGGAACAGCCCTCCGACTGCAGAATATCTGTACGCCGTCGATGCTAACAACTACGTTGTGTGGGAGTACTCGGTTGACACGAGCACCGGTGCGCTGGAGAATCCGCCGCTCACCACGGCGGTACAGTCACATCCCACGGATGCCGTTCCGGCGGGCGTAGCTGTTGATCCCTGTGACCGCTTTCTGTATGTGAGCGGTAATTTGCATAACAAGATCAATGCCTACACAATTTGCGTGGTGGCAATTAACGGTATCTGCTCACACGCTGACGGAAGTCTGATCGATGTTCCTGGGTCGCCATTTTCGGTGACGGGTGGTGCAAGTGCTTTGGGGGCGATTGTGGTCGATCCCTATGGAAACAATGTTTACGTTGTTAGCGCTTCAAGCACACTTTCTAGCTTCAAGATTAGCCCGGTGTCTGGGAGCTTGACGGCTCTAACTCCGGCGACGGTCAACACAGGTGCGAACCCGAAATCAATCGTCATTCGTGGGGATGACAACTGGATGTTCGTGACGAACTACCAGTCGGCATCAGTCTCCCAGTATTCCATTACGCCGGCGACCGGCGCTCTGTCGGTGTTGCCCACGATTACGACGGACAACTATCCGTTTGGCGTGGCAGTGAAGTGAAACAGGGATCGGAGGTCAGAGGCTAGGGGTCAGGGGTCAGTTCAAAATTCGTTCGTCGTAATACACCCACTCAAGCAGAACCAGATCCAGTCACTGAACCCTAGCCCTTGAACCCTAGCCCCTGTCTTACGTTGGCACCTTCAGAATCAGGTATCCACCTACCAGAACGAAGATCAGGTCAGGGGCCCATGCCGCTAGGGCAGCGGGCAGCAGACTCTGATTTCCCATCGCTTCGAAGAACCGGGTGACAACGATGTAGAAAACGACGACTCCGATGCCCACAGCGACACCCGTGATCGCTCCTTTTTTTCCTGTCGACAAAGAGAACGGAATCGCGAGGATCGCCACGATCAGGGTGATGAGGGGATACGAGAGCTTCTCGTGCAATTGCATTCTTAATCGAACAACATCGAATCCGCTCTGCTGCAGATCGCGAATATATCGACGTAGTTCGGTGTAGTTCATTTCAGTGTACTGCTTTACTTCCTTCTTGAAATATCCCGGGTTCTCGTGCAAAACGGGGAAGGTCGCCACATCAAAGGGGTGGTAGTTCACGATTGCCGAGACGTTGAGTGCTCGTTCCCAACCTTGTTCATAGACCCAGCGGTTGAGATTGTCGGCCCAATGGGCGCGGTCTGCATGGATGCGGCGGGTAATGGTGAAGGTCGCCTTATCGAGCTGAAAGACGCTGATATTGCCGAACTGATCGCGATCCGGGTCAAAAAATTGGTAGTAGTAGATGTCGTTGTTCTGGCCGAAAATCCACTTGCGGTCGGGGCGGAGATAGGTTTGTGCAGGCTTGCCCTTGATCTGATTGTGGAGCGCTTCCTGACGCTTGTTGGTATGGGGCAGGTAAAACTGGTCAGCAACAAATAGCGCTCCGGCCAAGACAGCGGCCGCTGCAATCACTGGGGTCACAATGCGGTAGATGCTGGTTCCAGTCGCCTTGATCGCGGTGATTTCATTGGTTCGCTCCATCAAGCCGAATGTAATCAGAACGGCCAGCAGCATGACCAGTGGGGCCACGTTGTAGAGCAGGTAGGGTGTAACGTTCAGCAGGTACTCGGCTACGACCAGAGTGGAGACCTTATTCCGCAAAATGTCGCCGAGCAACTCAAAGAGAGTGAATACGAGGAGCAAGACAATGAATGTGGAAAGGATCATCCCGAGATAAACGAAGAAGTCGCGGAGCACATAGTCATCCAGCAGCGTGGGAAAACTGGCGCTGAAGACGCGGCGGCGAGTGGAGACGCGCTCAAAAGCGCCCTCACGGCGGCTGCGGCCGAAGCCATTAAGCAGCGCGGGATCCTTAGGTTTCCAGAAACGGAAAGATGCCAGCTCGAATGGCCGCTTTTCGGCGCGAAGAAGCAGAAACATCGCGAGGCCGAGGAAGACAAGGTCCGCGAGCCATGCGCCGAACCATGGCGAAACCTTTCCTTGCCGCGCGAGCGAGACTCCGAGCAATGACACAACGTAATAAGCGAATACCAGCAGGATGGTGAGGACGAATCCACCGGACTTGCCGCTCTTCTTCGACGAGAGTCCCAGAGGAATTCCCACCAAAGCCAGCACCAAGCAGGCAGTCGGCAGCGCGAAGCGGCGATTGAGCTCGATCGAGTACCAGCGGGCCGAGATGGGATCGGAACTGATGGCTCTCTGGTGGAGCGTGCGGGTATCCATTTCGCCGGAGGGCTGAGATTCTTCCGCCCTGTTCTCGGTGGACGGCAGTTCAATCGGAATGTCGGTCTGTTCGAAGGTTGAGATCTGATAGTGATCGGGATCTTTGGGGTCGGTCTCGTGCTCCGAACCGTCGATCAAATGCAGATGAAGACGGTCGGGCGCCTCGCTGATGACGATTCCCTCTTTCGCCAAAGTGATGCGCGGATTCGCGGCGTCTGTGAGATCGGCCATGAAGACGCCCTTCCAGACGGCGGCTCCCTGGGCATTCTTGACGTCCTGTACGTAGACGACGATCTTGGGAAATCCTTCGTAGAAAACGCGCGGTTGGATCTCGAAAGAAACCTGTGAGCCTTTCAGGCGGCCTTCGAGACGGCCCAGAGCTGCCTGAGCTTTGGGCGCCACATAGACCCCATTGCCCAACGCGAGCAGCCAGGCGCCGAGGACGAAGATCGAGAGGATTCGCAGGAAACTCCATACGCCCATGCCGCTCGCGCGCATAGCCGTGATTTCGCTGTCGGCGGCGAGACGGCTCAGGCCGATGAGGACTCCGACCAGAACACTCATGGGTAGCGTGTAAGTGAGGGCGAGCGGGATAGTGTAGGAGAAGATTTCGAATACGCTCGGGAGCGGAGCGCTGGCGCGGACGATTAATTCGAGGATATGACCCAGGTCACGGGTGAAGAGGACGAACGTGAAGATGGCGACGCCGATGAGAGAATGCGCCGTGACTTCGCCCAGGACGTAGCGGGTGAGAATCCGCATGCAAGACCAGTTAAGGCGAGGATAGCATGGGAAGCTTGTGCGAAGCGGAGAACGCTGTCAGAAGTAGTAACCAGCAGGAGTTCGGATAGGCTGGGGCGAAAGGCTTCACCACAGAGGGCACAGAGGATCACAGTGGGACCTGGACGGCCTTCGCTTGCCTTTTGCCTTTGCCGGACGGCCGAAGGGCGGGCCTTTGCCCAGGCACATTTGCGCTTTACGTGGCCTTAAAGAACAATGCCGCCAGAGGGGGCAACGTCAGCTTGAGCGAGAACGGGCGACCGTGCGTTGGAATCTCTTCGGCGTGGACGCCTCCCAGGTTACCCATGCCGCTGCCGGCGTATTCGCGGGCGTCGCTGTTGAGCATTTCGCGCCAGTAGCCGCCATGGGGGACTCCAACGCGATAGCCCGGACGAGGTACGGGTGTGAAATTACAAATGACCAACACCGTGTCTCGTGGATTCTCGCTCTTGCGCAAGAGGGAAACCGTGCTTGTCGCATTATCGTTGGCGTCGACCCATTCGAATCCGGCGGGACTGTTGTCGAGTACGTGCATGGCGGGCTCGCCGCGATAGAAGCGGTTTAACTGTTCCATCCATGCTTGCACTCCGCGATGCACCTGATATTGCAGAACGTGCCATTCAAGACTGGTGTCGTGGCCCCATTCGCGGACCTGGCCGAACTCTCCACCCATGAAGAGGAGCTTCTTGCCGGACTGGGCATACATGTAGCCGTAGAGCAGTCGCAGGTTAGCGAACTTTTGCCATTCGTCGCCGGGCATCTTGCCGATCAGCGATCCTTTTCCGTGCACAACTTCATCGTGCGAGAGTGGAAGGACGAAATTCTCATGCCAGGAATACAGCATGCGGAACGTGAGCAAGTTGTGGTGATATTTGCGATGGATGGGATCGTTTTCGAAATATTTCAGCGTGTCGTGCATCCATCCCATGTCCCACTTTTCGCCGAACCCGAGGCCGCCGACGTAGACCGGCTTTGAAACCATGGGCCAGGAAGTCGACTCTTCCGCGGTGGTTTGAATATCGGGATGCTCTTTGTAGGCTTCCTGATTGAAGCGGCGCAGGAAATCGATCGCGTCAAGATTTTCGCGGCCACCGAATTTGTTGGGGATCCACTCCCCTTCCTTGCGCGAATAGTCGAGATAGAGCATGGAAGCGACCGCATCCACGCGCAGTCCGTCGATATGGTATTTGTCAAACCAGAACATCGCGCTCGACATCAGAAAGCTTCGGACTTCGGGCCGCCCGTAGTTGAATATGTGCGTTTTCCAGTCGGGATGGAATCCCTGGCGCGAGTCGGCATGTTCGTAGAGATGCGTGCCGTCGAAATAGGCGAGGCCGTGTGCATCGGAAGGGAAGTGCGACGGAACCCAGTCGAGTATCACCCCGATGCCGTGCTGGTGCAGGTAGTCGACCAGGTACATGAAATCCTGCGGCGTCCCGTAGCGCGAGGTGGGGGCGAAGTATCCAGTGGTTTGATATCCCCAGGAGCCATAGAACGGGTGTTCCATGACCGGCAGGAATTCGACGTGGGTAAAGCCCATCTGTCCGATGTATTGGGCGAGGCGAGGGGCCGTCTCGCGATAGGTGAGCGGACGATTGTGTTCCTCCGGCACCCGCATCCACGATCCGAGGTGGACTTCGTAAATCGATTGTGGCGTGCGCAGCGAGTTGCGTTCAGCACGCTTCTGCATCCACTCGTTGTCGTTCCATTGATAGTTGAGATCCCATATGACGGATGCGGTTCGCGGAGGCTTTTCGTGCAGCAGGCCGATGGGATCGGCTTTGTCGACGCGATATCCGTGACGCTGTGAGTCGATGTGAAACTTGTAAAGCGCACCGTGGCTGGCGCCGGGGACGAAGCCTTCCCAAATGCCGGAGGAGCCACGCGGACTGAGCTTGTGAGTTTTGGGATCCCATCCGTTGAAGCTGCCGACGATTGAGACGGAACGGGCATTGGGGGCCCAGACGCTGAAGACGGCGCCGGCTTGTCCATTGTGGGTGACGAGGTGGGCTCCCATCTTGTCGTAGAGGCGGTAATTGCTGCCCTCGTTGAAGAGGTAGAGGTCCTGGTCGGTGACCAGTTGCGGGCTGGCGAGCGTAGTTTCAGGGCTCATGGGGTGCGCTAGATAGTCTACCGGAACCGGCAAATGGTTGGCCGCAGTTTATGCGAACTAGGAAATCGGTGGATTCCAGGGCTAGGTCGGAGAATCGAGGCTGGTGTCTATTTCACTTTCGAGGAGTGTGGAGTTCGTGAATAATGTGCGGAACGCATGGACGGGTACCATCGGCTTTTGTCGATTGAAATATCGCCGTAAGATTGTTCCCAAATCGAACTGAGTCTGGGGTGACGCATGGCCGCCTTCTCGCAGGATCTCCGCTTTGCATTTCGGCAACTACGGAAATCGCCGGGGTTCACAGTGACCGTCGTTCTGACGCTGGCTCTTGGCATTGGCGCCGCGACGGCTATCTTCTCGCTGGTTGAAGGTGTCCTGGTGCGGCCTCTGCCATTCAGTAGTCCGGATCGGCTGGTGCTGTTGGGAGATCATCTGGCAGGAGGCCCGGGCATTTCCGTGACTGCTCGCGAGATCGGCAGTTACGGCAGCGAGACGAGCGCCTTTTCCTCTGTTGGCGGCTATATCTCCACGAACTATGAACTTTCCAGCGGAGCAATTCCACAAGAGGTCTATGCTGCCCGGTTCAGCGCGGCAGTCTTCCCGACGGTTGGCGTTTCCCCCACGCTGGGACGCGTGTTTACGCAACAGGAGGAAGATGGCCATCAGCCTCTCGCGGTGATCAGCTATGCGTTGTGGACGAACCGCTACCACCGGGATCCACGCGTGCTGGGGAACTCCATCGTTCTCGATCGCAAGGTTTACTCGATCATCGGCGTGATGCCGCGCAGTTTTGAATTTCCCTTGGGGGCAGGACACCTCGACCAGGCGCAGTTGTGGGTGCCGATGAGCCTCACTCCCGAGGAGCTCTCAGACCCGCACATGGGCTTCTGGGGGTACCATTTGGTCGCTCGCCTCAAGAGTGGCGTCAAGCTGACGCAGGCAGCGCAGGATGCTGACCGCGTGAGCCGACAGATCATGCGCACTTTTCCTGCAAGCATGGCTGCGATCCACATAAAGGGTGATGTCGCGCTCCTAAGTGAGTTCGACGTTGCGGATGTGCGACCGTTGCTGCAGACCTTGTTCCTGGCTGTTTCGGTCGTGTTGCTCATTGCCTGCGTCAATATTGCCGGACTGCTTTTGGTGCGCGCCATCCGCCGACGTCGCGAATACGCGGTGCGACTGGCTCTGGGTGCGCGTTCCGGCGCCATCGTCCGCGAATCTGTCTTCGAAGGATTGCTGATAAGCCTGGCGGGAGGAGTGATCGGGTTGGCATTCGCGGCGGTCGCCATCCGAACGGCCCTGCATCTTCTGCCGGACTCCATGCCACGCATCGACGCGATCTCCATTGACGCGAATGTGGCGGCCTTTGCCCTGCTTCTGGCTCTCGTAACCGGTGCACTTTGCAGTCTTGCACCTGCCTTCGCCGCGTTGCGGACGAACTTGACGGAGAGCCTGAATGAAGGGACTCGGACGGGTACGGGATCGTCAAGCCATACATGGTTGCGATCCGCATTGGTGGTGTCGGAGATTGCGATCGCTTTGGTGCTGCTCACCGTCTCGGGTGCGTTCCTGCGCAGTTTCCAGAAGATGCGCGCCGTCGACCCGGGATTTCGAGCTGACCATGTGCTCGTGGCGGAGTATCAGCTGCCGCTGCAGCAATATTCCACCGACACTTCCGCAGACTCCTTCAACCATGCGGTCATCGAGCGGCTATCGAGCAAGCCGGGAATCATCGCCGCCGGGAGCACGAACGGGCTGCCCGCATCCGACGGCGTCGGAAGGGCCGCATACACGATCGAGGGCGAGCCTGCCGACAGCTGGAAGTTGAAGTTCGCCATGTTCGCGACGGTTTACGGCGATTATTTCCACGCCTTGGAAATTCCCCTGATCGATGGCAGGTATTTCACCGCGGACGACCGCTCCAGTTCAATCCTCGTTGTAATCGTCAACCAGTCGATGGCGGGACACTGTTGGCCAGGTCAGCGGGCCGTGGGCAAGCGGATGCACGTCGGCAATCCGCAGAAGGGGTACCCATGGGCGACCGTGGTTGGCGTCGTCGCCGATACGAAGATGGGATCGCGCGATGAACCCAGCGAGGATCAGTGGTACTCTCCTGCGGAGCAGCCCGCAACGCTCAACGGTTCGGATTTCACGGGAAAGCTTACCAATCCTGCCAGCGGATACATTACTCTCCGCTCTGCGCTGCCTCCCGAGCAGATGACGCAAACACTGCGTGCGACTGTCGCGGAGGTCGACCCAATGCTGGCTTTGCAGCAGGTGCAGCCCATGGATGATGCGATTTCGAGTGTGGAAGCGCCGCGCCGTTTTAACACCGACCTCATCACCGCATTTGCTGTGGGCGCACTGCTGCTTGCTGTCACTGGCATCTACGCGGTGGTGGCATTCTCAGTCTCGCTGCGAAACCAGGAGCTTGCGATCCGCATTGCGCTGGGCGCGCAGCGCGTGGGCATTGCGAGGCTGGTATTGATTTCAGCCGTGAAGCTGACGCTTCTCGGATGTGGCCTCGGTGTGCTCGGTTCGCTCGCCGCATCTCGTCTGGTCAGTTCGTTTCTCTTCGATGTGAGCGCGACCGATCCCTTCATCTACATGGGCAGTGTTCTGCTGATGATGATTGTGGCGCTGGTTGCGTCCTTGCTTCCCGCCGTGCGCGCCGCGCACGCGGACCCGACGAATGCCCTGCGTTCGACTTAGAGCCATACACGGTTGCAGGCATTTGCTTGCCTGACTGGCGAAGGTTGTGGAAGTCATTCAACCACGCTGGCGCGCGATCAGCGATTCCCACTTTGTCTGATCACCGCGTGCCCGCACTTGTAACGGGTGAAAATGTCCCATGCTAGACTGACTGCTCCAGCCATGCCCTCTTTGCGGGTCATCCTTCTTTGGCATCAGCACCAGCCGTTTTACAAGGATCTGGTTACAGGTGAGTATCGCCTGCCGTGGACACGTCTGCACGCCCTCAAAGATTATTACGGCATGGTGAAGTTGCTGGATGAGTTTCCCAAAGTTCATCAGAACTTCAATCTTGTGCCGTCGCTCATGGTGCAGATTCAGGATTATGTTGCCGGGACGGCGCAGGATCCGTTCCTGAACGTCGCAGCCAAGCCTGCGAAGGATCTCTCGGAAGAAGAGCGCCGGTTTTCTCTGCAATACCTGTTTCAGGCAAATCCACAGAATCTGATTGGACGCTACCCGCGATACCGCGAGTTATGGGAGCGGTTTCGTGAACATGGGGACCATCCGGAACGGGCCGAACGTTATTTCCAGGCGCAGGATTTTACTGACTTGCAGGTGCTGTCGCAGATCGCATGGTTCGACGAATTCTTTCTGGAAGAAAAAGATGTCGCAGCGCTGGTGAAGAAGGGTCATAACTACTCGCTGGACGATCAGAAATTTGTAATTGCGCGGGAGCGGGAGTTGCTGGCCCGCGTTCTGCCGGCGCATGCCGACGCTGCGAAGAAAGGTTCGATCGAAATTTCGGCTACGCCGTTCTATCACCCGATTCTGCCACTGGTGTGTGACACGAGTGCGGGGGCGATCTCGACGCCCGGGCTTCCACTGCCGCAAAACCGATATCGTCATCCGGAGGACGCCCGCGAGCAACTGGTGCGGGGCCTCGATTTGCATGAGAAAGTTTTCGGCGTGCGACCGAAGGGAATATGGCCTTCGGAAGGGAGCGTCTCCGAAGAGGTATTAGCGATCGCGCATAACCTGGGTGTGCAGTGGATGGCCACGGATGAAGGAGTGCTGGGTCGAAGCACTGGCTTATTCTTCGCCCGCGATGGAAACGGGAGGCTTCCGGCGCATCTGGCGGACAAGCTCTACAACATTCATCGCTACGAAAACGGCTCGACCGCGATGCACCTGGTGTTTCGCGATCACACGATTTCAGATCTGATCGGATTCGTGTATTCGGACATGCCTCCGGCCGATGCGGCGCGGCACCTGATTAACAACATCAAAGAGGCGGCCAGGCCGATGCTGGAAAAGGGAAGGGATGCCGTCGTGTCGATCATTCTCGATGGCGAGAATGCGTGGGAATACTATCCGAAGTCCGGGCGCGAGTTCCTGCGCCGGTTCTATGATGGCCTGCAGCGTGAACCGGGGCTGGAGGCAGTGACGATCTCTGAAGCGATTGCGCGCCACAAAGACTTCGGGAGGATGACGTCGCTGACTCCGGGTTCGTGGATCAACGCGAATTTCAATGTTTGGATCGGAGCACCGGAAGATAACCGCGCCTGGGATTATTTGCACCACGCCCGCGAGTATTACGCGCAGAATGCGGCGCGCGCGACCGAGGCACAGCGTAAGCTGGCTTTTGACGAGATCCTGATCGCGGAAGGCAGCGACTGGAACTGGTGGTACGGGCCAGAGCATCATTCGGCGAACGATCGCGATTTCGATGAACTCTACCGCAAGCACCTTTCAAACGTGTATCAGGCGCTGGGCGCAACGCCGCCGGATTACCTGGCCCAGCCGATTACCGGGCAGGAGGTTCGGCCATCTTTTGTGCCACAGACGGCGTATATTCATCCGCGAGTAACGGGCGACAAAATCCGGTACTTCGAATGGATGGGTGCAGCCGCATACACGGCCGATCATCGTGCCGGGGCTATGCACGGCAAGCAATTTCTGCTGGATTCGGTGTACGCGGGGATCGACGCGACCTCTCTTTATGGGCGGCTGGATTTCGCGGGAAAGGTTCCAGTCGCCGATTTTGAGATTGTGGTCAACGTGGAGTCCTGGGCCAGTAGCGAGCAGCGTCCGCGGCGCAGTCTGCGAGTGCATGTCGCCGCCAGCGCGGGTACGCTCAAGCATTGGAGAATTGAGAATGGGGTGGCTGAGCGCGTTTTGGCGTCCTCAACTCAGGCCGACGAGCACGTGAAGGTCGCTCTTTTGCGGAACTTCGAATTCAAGTTGCCGCTCAACTGGCTGTTAGCGGTTCCTTCCGACGGATCCGAGAAGACCCTGGAAAAGAAATCCGGCGCACCGGTTGCTGCCACCAGCAAAGTGCGGCTGCGGTTCAGTCTGTGGCAGAACCGTTTGCCGGTGGATTCGTTGCCGTTGGAGGGCTGGATTGAACTGCAGGTCGTCAGCGAAGGGGAGTTGTTGTTCGGAGCGTAACGGCAGGGGTTAGGGGTCAGTCATCGTGAAAAAGGGAACCGGACGGAATGACCGTCCGGTTCCTCTTTTTTCTTTGTTTCAAGTTGGCGTTTAATTGCTTCCGCCGCTTGGCGCTGAAGCGGTGACCGCCGGCGCTGGCGTCGCAGGACTCAGCGTCATCGGGCGATTGAGTTCCAATGTCAATTCGGTGCCTGTCGGCAGAACGGCGGAACGATGCTTAGCAAGCCAATGTCCGGTAGTTGCACCCGCACCAACTGCGCCACCAATCAGGATTCCTGGAGGGCCGCCGATCAGTCCGCCGATGAGCATGCCGCCGGCGGTGCCGCCACCTTGCTCGACGGTGTCGCGGCGATCATGGCCTGATCCCTTGAATTGACCTTCCCGATTGACGTCAGTGCCTTTGATGTTCGTGTCTGTGAGTGTGGCGTCGAGGTAATAGCGTTCGCCGGTGGGAAGGATCACAGCTTCGGGAAGGATCCCGATCGTGGGTTTACCCGAAACACGCCGGGGTTCGCTCACCTTCGTGACGCGGCCTTCGACCGTGGCGCCAACCGGAATTAGGGTTTGGCCGTTGACCACCACTGGCTGCGTGATGCTGCCGCGGAAGGGGTCGCCAACTTTGTTGCTAAAGGTTGCGAGAGTAGTGTCGAGACGAACCATCAACGCCGTTCCGGCGGGAACTGGTGCGGCAGTCTGGGCGGCCAACGTTGTGGCCAGCAGTGCGCAGGGCAATAGCATCCACGGTTTCATCAGTACCTCCATAGTCCGAAGCTCCATTTGACTGTAGACCCGATATGCCGGGGGGACAAGCGGCGGTCAGTACATAGGGAACCAGCGGAGATAAGAGGCCTGCGAAGATGTCCTAATGGACCGGTTCCAATGTGGAAATCGTGCGCTTGATTGTGTCCAGCGTCACATTTCGGCGATGTCCATCCGATATAATCGGGGGTTTCACCAAGGTA
Organism: uncultured Acidobacteriota bacterium; assembly: GCA_963836945.1. Lineage (GTDB taxonomy): Bacteria > Acidobacteriota > Terriglobia > Terriglobales > Acidobacteriaceae > Sulfotelmatobacter. The sequence continues at coordinate 214,910 of CAWILL010000001.1, read as the reverse complement.
TCGGAAAGGCTATGCCGGTGTCGGTAATCTGACTGGCCGCCGGATGGCTGTCAAAGGCGATCATTCCAATCGGGTGTGGGATCCAAATAGTGTCACCGAAATCATAAAGTCGAGGAAGAAGAAAACATCTATGTCGAATATTGCAGGCATTCACGCACGAGAAGTTCTGGATTCGCGGGGTAACCCCACGGTCGAAGCGGAGGTTTTTCTGGCGGATGGCTCCATGGGCAGAGCGATTGTCCCGAGCGGCGCGTCCACCGGCGAGCACGAGGCGGTCGAACTACGCGACGACGATACCAACCGCTTCATAGGCAAAGGCGTGCTGAAGGCCGTCGAGAACGTCAATGGTGAGATCGCCGAGGCGCTGGCGAACTGGGACGGGTTCGATCAGCGGGGCCTGGACGCCAGGATGATCGAGTTGGATGGCACCGAGAACAAGAGTCGTTTGGGAGCGAATGCGATTCTGGCGGTGTCGATGGCGTCGGCGCGGGCGTCGGCGTACAGCCTGGACATTCCGTTGTACCGGTATCTCGGCGGAGCGGGCGCGAATACTCTGCCTACGCCAATGATGAATATTCTGAACGGCGGAGCGCATGCAGATAACAACGTCGACTTCCAGGAGTTTATGGTCATGCCGGTGGGCGCACCGACGTTTTCGGAGGCCCTGCGCTGGGGCGTGGAGGTGTTCCACACCCTGAAGAAAGTGCTGAAGACGCGCGGTTACAACACGTCGGTGGGCGATGAAGGCGGATTTGCTCCGTCGGTGAAGTCGAACGTTGAGGCGATCGAAGTCGTGCTGGAGGCGATTTCGAAAGCTGGATACAAGCCGGGAGAGGAGATTGCGATTGCACTCGATCCTGCGGCCAGCGAGTTCTATCAGGACGGGAAGTATGTGTTCAAGAAGTCGGACAAGTCGAGCAAGAGTTCCGACGAAATGGTGAAGCACTGGGCCAAGTGGGTGAATGATTATCCCATCGTGTCGCTCGAGGACGGATTGGCTGAAAACGATTGGGATGGATGGCAGAATCTGACCAAAGAGATTGGCGGGAAGATCCAACTGGTGGGCGACGATATCTTCGTCACCAATATCCAGTTCTTGCAGGAAGGAATCGACAAGGGCGTGGCGAACTCGATCCTGATCAAAGTGAATCAGATTGGCACGGTGAGCGAGACGCTCGATGCGATTGATCTGGCGCGGCGGAATGGATACACGTCGGTGATTTCGCATCGTTCGGGCGAAACGGAAGACACGTTCATCGCAGATTTGGCTGTGGCTACTGGCGCCGGTCAGATCAAAACGGGATCGGCTTCGCGCACAGATCGCGTTGCGAAGTACAACCAATTGATGCGGATTGAGCAGGAATTGGGCGGGACGGCAAGATTCCTGGGATTGAGTGCGCTTAACTATCACGGGTAATCGGAGTCGAGGAGCCACATATGAGAGTTCGCGCTGTCTTATTTGTGATCTTGTTGTGCCTGACTTCATCATGCATGTTGGGTCAGGCGGCTGCGGCTGGTTCTGAAGCTCCTGCGTCTGCTGACGACATTCGAAAACTGTTCGATGTCATGCAGATTCGCAATCAGATGAGACTCGTTATGCAGCAGGTGTCCCAACAGATGCGGTCTTTAGAACGCGACCAGGTCCGAAAGCAGCAACCCAATGTTACTGACCAGGATTTTGCGAAATTCGACGCAATTTCTGATGAAGTCATGAAGAACCTTTCGGTCGAGGGGTTACTCGACGATATGATCCCCGTTTACCAAAAACATCTGAACAAGTCGGACGTGAATGCCATGGTTGGGTTCTACTCCACTCCTACCGGCCAGAAGATATTGAGGGAGATGCCCGCAATGACCACGGAAGGCATGCAGGCGATGCAACCGCATCTCAAGCAGATGATTGAAGAAGCCAACTCCCAGATTGAAAAGCGAGTGAAAGAGGAGTTGCGGCAGAAGAAACAGGACGACGCAGCCAAGCCCGACGCTCTTAAGAACTGACGACTCGGTCGTGTACTTATCGAAGTTAATGTACGCCAACCTTAGCGGCTGAAGCCGGAGTGTTTATAGCAGCGTGTCGCGGCAGGACTGAAAGTTGTGCCCTTCCCGATTCTTTCACGCTACAGCCAGAAGCCAGGAGCTAGAAGCTTATTTATGTCTCGCCCTAAACCGCTTGTTCTTACCATTCTCGACGGCTGGGGATATCGAGCCGAAACCAAAGCCAATGCTATCGCGCTGGCACGCAAGCCTACCTACGACCGGTTGCTTCGCGAGTATCCAAACACGCTTATTCACACCAGCGGGCCGTACGTCGGACTGCCCGAAGGACAGATGGGCAACAGCGAGGTCGGGCATCTCAACATTGGTGCCGGGCGCATCGTGCATATGGACATCACGCGGATCGATTTGATGATCCACAATGGTGAACTGTTCTCGCATCCCGTGCTGCTTGGGGCCATGAAGCATGCGCGTACGGGTGAGCGGCGACTGCATCTGTTTGGACTGATATCGGACGGAGGAGTTCATTCCCAGCAGGCTCATCTTTATGCGCTGCTGAAGATGGCGAAAGAGAATGGGCTGGATCGCGTATTCGTGCATGCGTTTATGGATGGGCGTGATACGTTACCCACAAATGGCGCCGGATATCTGGAGCAGTTGCATCAGAAGATGCGCGAGTACAACTGCGGCAAGATTGCAACCGTGAATGGCCGGTACTACGCCATGGATCGCGACCGCCGGTGGGAACGTATTGCCAAGGCTTACAACGCGATGGTCTTCGCGGAGGCGGAGGGCGGCAAGCAGTCCGATCCAGTGCAGGGCATGAAAGATTCGTACAACAAGGGAGTGACCGACGAGTTCGTGCTTCCGTTTGTTTGTACCGACAGCCGCGGGCAGGCGCTGGCGACCATTCGCGATGACGACTCCTGCATCTGCTTCAATTTCCGCGCGGACCGTGTCCGGCAGATTACCCGGGCGCTCACGCGAAACAGCGGGCTCAACGAGAAGGGCGGCAGCGATTTGCCGGGTGCGGTGGATCTCGATAACACGATCCCACGCGACCTTGTGCCGAAGAATCTGCATTACGTCTGCATGACGCGGTATGACAAGAACTTCAGCCTGCCAGTGGTGATTCCTCCGGAGTCGATGGCGAACATTCTGGCCAATGTCATGGGCGGGTTGAACATGCGTAATCTGCGTGTGGCGGAGACCGAGAAGTACGCGCACGTCACATATTTTTTCAACGGAGGAGTGGAGCAGCCATTTCCGGGAGAGGACCGCGTCATGGTGCCATCGCCTAAAGTGGCGACGTACGATCTGAAGCCGGAGATGAGTGCTTCCGGAATTGCCGATGCAGTTGTGAAGGCGACAGAAGACGGAACTTTCGATGTGGTCATTGTGAACTTTGCTAATGCCGATATGGTTGGACACTCCGGCAAGATCGAGCCCACGGTCAAGGCGGTTGAAACAGTGGATGCCTGCCTGGGTCGGATTGAATCGGCAATTCGCGCAAAAGGTGGGGCGATGCTGATTACAGCCGATCATGGGAACGCCGAGTTGATGATCGATCCTGCGACCGGTGGGCCGCACACGGCGCATACCACGAATCCGGTGCCATTCATCGTGGTTTCGGAAAATGCAAAGCAGTTCACACTAAAGGCGAACGGATCGCTACGCGACATCTCGCCGACAGTTCTCGGGATGCTTGGTGCGGACGAACCAAAAGAGATGACCGGAGCAGACCTGCGTGTGTTTTTGAAACCGCCGCGCTAGAAAGCATAGTGGAAGAAAAAGGGGATGCCTTGGTTTGGCATCCCCTTTCATTCTTCAAGTCCAATTAGTTCGCCATCAGCGCCGGAGCGGTAGCCAACAGCCCAGCGACCAGTTCCAGATCGTGCAAGTCTTCGCGGCTGAAATCTTGCGCGAATTTCGAATCGAGAGCTTTGCGCGAGATCTGAATCACACCGACCACAGCCGAGTCCCGGTCCATGACCGGTACGGACATCAGTTTTTGAATCGGAGCCGGCGCCGCGGTCTCGTCGTTATCTTCGGGTTTGATCGTCTCAAAGATACTTGCATGCTTGACACGAGCAAAATTGTTAAAGATCTCTGGCTTCTTGCTGAGAGCCGTGTGCGCCGCCACCGCTTTGCTGGAGAGCGGAATTGCTCCCGTGGTGCGCAGGTATTCCGGGAAAACAAAGCGGAGCAACCCACCCTCGAGGCGCAGCAAAGCGACCTCGGTGTACTGCACCCGGAAAATCTTGGCAAGAACCATACACAAATCGAGCGCCGATACTCCCTGGCCCAGCACTGATCCAAGGGGAAGCAGATGTTCGGGAAGGACGATTTCTTCCATCATCGCCTGATCGTTATTTTGGGTCATAAGGTATTCCGCATGGCCCCAATCTCGCCGGGGCAGACACTGACTGTATCGCATTTTCAACGCCATCAGGTACTTCCCAAAGTAATAGCGCGAAGGCACGTAAGTGCTTTATTTTGTGTGGATATCCAGAGGGGCGTACGGTTCTGGGGTACCATCGGATCGGTCCTCACCCGCCGTAAACAATCAATCCACTGACACTTTTTGTCACTCGAGCCATCACCTTCCTGTTTCTGTGGCTGAACTCGTTTACACTTCCAGCCATGAATAATCCGACGCAACCCAACATAAAGTTAATCAGTGATCCGTCGTACCGCGAGAATTATGCGAACAGCGTGCAGATGCGGGTGAACATCTGGGACTTTTTCCTTATTTTCGGCACGTTGCAGCAGCAGAGTGAAACGCAGGTCGAGATCCGCAATTTCCAGGGTATTTATTTGAGCCCGCAGCAGGCGAAGGCGTTGCTGGGGTTGTTGCAGCAGAATGTTGCGAGCTACGAAGGAACGTTCGGGGAAATCAAACTCGATCCGCGAATGTCGCCGGGGCCGGTGCACTAACCTAGTGATAGAGACGCAACGTGGCAAGAGAGACGTTGCAAGCAACGTCTCTACGGATAGAATGATTTCGCGCATGCGATCGAGTTGGCATCCTGCCCTGGTGTTCGTGCCGATCTTCGTTGCGGTTTTCCTGCTGCACGCTCCTCTGCTGCAATTGCCGTATTTCTGGGATGAAGCTGGTTATTACGTTCCCGCCGCTCGTGATCTGCTTCTGAGCAGGAGTCTCATTCCTCACACTACCGTTTCGAATGCCCATCCCCCTCTGGTGATGGCGTGGATCGCGTTGTGGTGGAAATGTGTTGGCTATGCTCCAGTGGTGGCACGCTCAGCGATGCTGGTGATCGCGTCGTTTTCCTTGCTGGGAGTATTTCGACTGGCGAAGAGCGTGGCGAATACTCCGGTCGCGATTGCGGCAACGGCTTGTACGGGAGTGTATCCGGTTTTCTTCGCGCAGAGTTCCCTGGCGCACGTGGATCTAGCCGCTGCCGGACTGACACTCTGGGGTGTGCTGGCCTTCATCGAAGGTCGATGGAGAGCGACAGCTTTCTGGTTTTCACTCGCCACGCTGGCGAAGGAGACTGCGATTCTCGCTCCGCTCGCGCTTGTGTCTTGGGAATTGGTGGGGCAGCTCACGCAGAAGAGTGGAAGGTTCCGAGGACTCTGGCAGACGCCTGGGCCAGAATTAGACCGGAAGCCTATCCTGGGGCTTCTGATTCCGGTTCTGCCTCTCGCCGCCTGGTATTGCTACCACTACGCGCGCACAGGATATGTGTTTGGAAATCCGGAATTCTTTCGGTACAACGTCGCCGCCACGCTGAATCCGCTGCGCTTTGTGCTGGCGCTGATGTTGCGATTGTGGCAAACGTTCGGCTACATGCATCTGTGGCTGCTAACGGGCGGAATGTTGCTCGCGATGAGGCTATCGCCGGTGAAAGATGTAGACATCGAGCGCCTCCGAATTTCGATTCCGGTGCAGGCGCGTTTTTTGGTCGTAATCCTCGCCTACGTGGTCGCTATGGCGTTAATTGGGGGTGCGGTACTGGCTCGGTATTTGCTCCCTGCAGTCCCGCTGGTGATCATTCTGGCTGTCTCAACGTTGCGACGGCGGCTGCGATACTGGCCGGCAGCGGTGGCCGTTGTTGCGGTTGCATTTGTGGTTGCGTGGTTCTGGAATCCGCCGTATGGATTCTCGCCAGAGGATAACCTCGCCTATCGTGACTATGTCGTTTTGCATAAAGAGGCGGAGCGCCGTCTGGAAGCCCAGTATCCCATGGCGCACGTACTGACGGCGTGGCCGGCCTCGGATGAACTGGCTCGTCCGTGGCTAGGTTATGTCACGAGACCTGTGCAGGTCGTGCGCATCGAGGATTTTTCGCTGGAACAGGTTCTCTCGGCGGCGGATTTCCGCTCCAACTTTGATATTGCCCTGGTGTTCTCCACGAAGTATGAGCCTGCACATCCGATACTCGAACGGTGGCAGAAGTGGACGGAAATGAAGCGGCGATTCTTTGGGTATGAAAGGGACTTGCCGGCGGAGGCTGCGGCGCGGATTCTTGGCGGGCGAGTTGTGTTCTCTGAACAGCGCCAGGGGCAATGGGTGGCAGTGATCGAGATGGACAAGACAGAAATCCTAAACGCACGTCGTTAAGATCACAGCCTGCGAATTGTCTCACCCTGAAAGACGCGTCTGACGTGTCGGGAGTGTGCTACTTCCCAATCGCGTCGAGTACTGCCTGATTGATGGCGTATACCGTGCCGTCCGCTCCAATGATTGTCGGAGTGTAGGCTTCGCCGATACCACTGGATAGCTTGATCACCTCAGATAGGGTGTTGCTGGTGAGATCCCAGCGATACAGCTTGCCGTCTTCGCTGTTGGCGATCACCGACTTGGTGAACGGGTCCACTGCGGCAGTGTTGATGCACCACTCGCGGACTGCGCCGGGGAACGTCGGAAAATCGGGATCGGGAGTGACGCCAAGCTGCGTAATGACCTCTTTCATCACTTGAGTTGTGGGGATGACGGGATCGGCCTCGGTGTCGTTGGGATCGAGGATGGCAACACGATTGTGTCCATCGCCCGTGTTGATGCTGGCATAGTTGTTGTACTTCGTCATGACGAGGTACTGCGAGGTGCCGTGATAGCCCGCGACGAGCGATGCGTCGACGACGGATGCCGTGTCGTCCCATCCAAAGCTTCCGGGAATCTTCTGTTGTGAGAGGTCGCGATTGAAATGAAGCAGCCAACCCCGGTCGTTGTGGAGCGGGAAGGGGTTCTCCAGGACCCCGTAATATACGTCACCGTCGGGGCCGACGGTCGGAGTCGCGCTGCTTTCGTCGGTCATGATGGCGTCGAAACCTGAGGATGGATCGGTGAGGCGGACTTTGTTGATCACTGCCAGGGTCTTGCTATTGAGGGCGAGCAGATAGCCGAATCCGAAGTCGCCGCTGCTGACGGCGACATAGAGAATGCTGCCGTCCTGGGAAAGGGCCGGTGCGCAGCTCATCGAGACTTCGCTAATCAAGAGATCTCCGCTCAACAACGCAGCCGAGGCCCAGGTCGCGGTGCCGTCTGCAGCGATACGGGCGAGACCGCTTTGCAGGCCGATCGGCGTCGGGCCAACCGCCAGAAACCCGAAGAAGAGATTGCCGTGCGCGTCGACCGTGAGAGGTGTGTTGATCTGTACGCTTTGTTTATAGGCGGTCGGGTCTGCCTGAAAATTATTTTGCCCGTAGAAATAGAGTTCGGTGACTTGACCTGTGGCCATATCCGGCCTTCGTCGCACCATGACGCGACCCGCGCTGTCCGGAATGAAAAGCCGGTTCTGGAAGAGCGTGGGGCCCATGCCGGGCAAGAAATTCGCAAAAGGCGCCTGGTAAATCGTACTGTGCTTCCACAGGATTTTGCCGGTCGCGCCGTTATGAGCCACTATGCGAAAGCTATCCGTGCCGATTTTTAGTGGAACGATGACGGTGTTGCGGGCAGTGACCAAGGGCGAGCCATAGTGGATAAAGATTTCGCCGGCAGGAACCGCCAAGTCCACCGGCGCCTTCCAGTGAATCTTGCTGAGCGGTTGCGATTGTACGGAGGAGACGCCTGTATGTTGTTCGTCGTGGGAGTGGGTCGGCCATGCGGGGGATTGGGCGGTGCAGTACGAGACCAAGAACACGAGCATGAGGCTGAGGAATTGAACTGTCCAGATGCGTGCGGCGGACTGAGAACTGTGCGACATAAGTCCTCCGAAATGGAGATGAAAATATCAGGAAGGGGAGAAGAGATTGTTTGGAAATTGTCAAAAGATGGTAAACGGATCTTTCTTAAGTCTGGCGATCGGGTACGACGATTAGCTGTAGAAATATCGTTCGTTATGGATGAAAGCCAATATTGCTGCGAAAGGGCGCTCAGGGAGTCCTGGCGCGAGAAGGATGTTCCATTGATTCTCCCTGGATCCTATTGCGACCCAGACTTCGGTCCCGGTTGTCGACTCTCCAGAGAAGTAAATCGTGTAAAGCGGCATGCGGAATGTCCACGACTTCGAGCCGTCGAGTTCGATAGCGTATCTGTTTCGGAGAACGCTGGACATTCTTACCTTCCCGATCAGGTGGCCTTCTTCTAGAAAATTGAAGACCGACGGAAACAGTGAGACTCTACGGATCTTCAGTGCGTCCCTCTCGTCACGCTCAAAAAAGACAAAATCAGGCTTCCTCAGTGGATTTCCGGTAGTCCAAGAGTCGCGGCCCTGGTGCGGGCGGTATCGCCAACGGATAGAGCCGTTCTCATCTGAAACTGCCCCGACCCGCCTTTTTGTTCCTGAGGCGATTCGACTTACCAACTTGATGCCATTCGCAATAACTTCTGGCGGTGGCGGGAAGACATTGGGTCGCTTCTGAAACATCGATATCAGAACGTGCAGTTACTTCATCCTTGCATCAGGTGACATGAGTGCGTCTTGATCACCAGCCACACTTCCTTGCCCGGCATCAGTTCCAGCGAATCGCGAGCGGCTAAAGTGAGGTGAACTTCCAATTCGATACGGCACCTTACCCGGGCGCAGACGATCACATCACGCTGCTCAAGCGATTGAATGCGTCCCGGGATTACGTTGCGGGCGCTAAGTCCGGTCGGCGGGGACGTCGCGAGCAGGATATCCCCGGCGCGAATGCCGATGCGCAGCGTTGACCCCACTCCACCACGTACCAAAGGCGTTTCGAAGACAACCCCGCCTGCGTCTCCGGCAATGCGGCAGGTCATGGTGCCACGCTCGGGGCGGACTGCCTCCACGACGGAATCAAAAATATTCTCAAAGCCAGCTAATTGCGCGACGGTTTCGACCAGAGGCGCACTCAGTACCTCGTGTGGCGTTCCGTGTGCGAGGACGCGTCCGCAGTCCAGGACGATCAGGCGCTCGCCCAGGGCGAAAGCTTCATCCCGGCTGTGAGTGACGTACAGGATGGGGATGTTATGCACGCGATTCCACTCGCGGAGATCGTCAATGATACTTGCCTTTGTGGGTGCGTCGAGCGCGGCCAGAGGCTCGTCCAGCAACAGGAAATCGGGATCCGTCACCAATGTTCGTGCCAGGGCGACGCGCTGGCTTTCCCCGCCGGATATGTCGCGAGCCTTGCGGCGGACGAGGTGAGAGATCCGGAATGCTTCGAGCAAAGACGTTGAGCGGCGACAGCGCTCGGCTGGCGGCAGATGCGCTAAGCCGTAGTCCACATTCCCCTCTACAGTCATGTGCGAGAACAGCGCCAGACTCTGAAATACGTATCCCACGCGCCGTTGTGCGGTGGTTACATTGACACGGCGGGAAGAGTCGAACAGGAGCCGGTCGGCGAGCGTGATGCGTCCTGAGTCGGGCGTGGTGAGTCCGGCGAGGCAATCGAGCAGAGTGGTTTTACCGGCACCGGATGCGCCGAAGAGGATGGTGAAGCCGGGCCTCAGGTCAACAGCGACATCGAGAAGAAATCCGTTGCTGCGTGATTGGAGGCGCTTTTGAAATTTCGCGTGCAGTGGAGCCGCACTTGGGGTCGGGGTGTCACGCGAGGGCGCGGCTACGTCAACCATTGTACGGATGTCGCTCATCGCCCTCTATTTTATGGGATGGATGACCCATGCCCGACGATTTAACCCATACACCAACGCCAGCAGAGCGAAACAAACGACCAGAAGAACCAACGCTGTCTGATTCGCGCCTGCGTAATCGGACGACTGCACACGATCATAGATGTCGATGGAAACTGTGCGCGTGACGCCGGGAATGTTCCCGCCCACCATTAGTACCACTCCGAATTCCCCCATCGTGTGGGCGAAAGAGAGAGCTATACCAGTAATGAGTCCGGGAGCAGAGAGCGGGGCGATCACGCGTAGGAACGTGCGCAGACGGGAAGCACCGAGTGTTGCAGATGCTGAGATCAGCCTCGTATCGACCGCTGAGAACGATGCGGCGAATGGTTGCACGGCGAAAGGAAGACTGTAGAGGATGGAGCCGATCACCAGACCTGTGAAGGTAAAAGCCAAGGTGTGTCCGGTGAGAGCGATCCACCAGCGTCCCAACGGGCTGCGAGGGCCCAGGGCGACCAGGACATAGAATCCCAACACGGTGGGGGGAAGCACGATCGGCAGGGCGATCACTGCTTCCAACAGGAACTTCCATCGCCAGCGCGAGAAAGCGATCCAATAGGCGATGGGGAGACCGAGCAATAGCAGAATGAGCGAGACTATGAACGCGAGTTGCAGAGTCAGGCGGAATGTCTGCCAGTCGATGCCCATGCGATGCGGTGAATGATAGCCCAAGGGAGACGTTTGGAGAAATCTGGAGTCGCCGACCAGGGAAATGTCTGAGGCTGCCTTACAGAGTCAAAACTCCCCACCCTCTTTCGCAAAGAACGCGAAGGAAGGATGGGGCACCCTCGCGATCTTTATCGACTGAGTGAGCACCGTGCTACCGGCTGGCCGGGGGGATGATTCCGTTCATCCGTAGATATTCCACCATCTGGCCGTAGTGGTCGTATCCATGCCAGGAAACAGAGGAGGCGAGGCCTAGGCGCGAAACCTTTCCTTCACCAAAAGGGCTTCTCACTGTTTCCACGAGATTGGTTTCGTTAATAGTGGCAACGGCTTTGTGGACATACGCAAAAGAGTCTTTCAGATACTTGATAATGTCGGCTTTGGAAGTGATCGATGCGGGACCTGACTCGCCGTTGACGTCCATTGGCGGCTTCTCTTCTAAAATGGCTGCGCCCAATTCGTAGTTCACAGCTGCGACGTGCTTGATCTGCTGGGCGAAAGTGCGGACGCCTTTGAACTCGCCGTTGGTCGGCGCAAATCCGAACTTGTCCTCTGGCATGGCTTCGGCGGCGGGGATGAACTCCATCTCCATGTTGTAGACGGTGCGGTCGAGAACCTGCGTGACAGTGCGACGCTCTTCCTTTGGCTTAGAGGCTTGGGCAGCCATACATGCGATGAGCAGAAAAGCAATTACTGTCACTTTTGCTTTCATAATTCCCCCTGTTAGTCTCTGACAACCGCCGGAGCCATCTCCAACTCCGCGGCCGTCAGTCTGTGCCGGCGGATGGTGGAAAGCCCGACTACCATCGCCAGTGCCGACCAGGCGAGCGCTTCTGGAACACCCTGACGGGCGGCCACTGCTCCCCATAATGCGCTGCCGATAGCCATGCCTCCCTGCAGAACCAGCAGATACATCGAGAGCGCCCGTGCCCGCATCCACGACGGACACATGGTCTGAGCCACTACGTTAAAGCAAGCCAGAATGCCAATCCACGCGGCTCCAGCCGTAAACAATACCAGACACAGCCATTCAAAGATATGGACTTGTCCGGCGGCGAAGGTCATGATCGCGAACACGATAGTCGCGCCAGCGACGAGGCCATCAACCGAATATTCCACACGCAGTCGAGGGAGAACCGCAGCTCCGGCAAGTGCTCCAAGCCCGAAGCAGGTCAGGAGGAATCCGTACCCCTGTGCACCGTGAGGCTGACAGACGACGGGAAGCAACGCCAGCAGCGAACTCGCGCCAATGCTAAAGGCGCCGGTACGAATGAGAACCGATTTTACTTGAGGAGTTCCCTGGACGTAGCGGAAACCCTCTGCGATGGCCGCGCTGATCCGCTGAGAAGACTGCTGCACATTGGGCGTTCGTTTCCAGGTGTACAAGAACAGGATTACTCCGAAGAAGGAGGCTGCATTCAGGAGAAAGGACCATCCAGATCCGGCAGCAGCAACCACGATGCCGCCCAGGGCAGGGCCTGCCGCCCGCGCCACATTGAATCCCGCCGAGTTCAGTGCGACCGCGGATGCATGGCGCTGGGCCGAGACAACTTCAGGCGTAATCGCCTGCCAGGCGGGATCGTTCATTACTGCGCCGACGCCCATCAGGGATGTGAATAGAAGCAGTGCCCATGGATTCACCGCACCTGACAGCGTCAAGATGCCCAGAGCTGCGGCGGCAAGAACCATCCAACCCTGAGTGAATAGAAGAAGCCTGCGGCGGTCGACCATGTCGGCCAGTGCGCCAGCTGGAAGCACGACGAGAAAAACTGGAATCGCGGCAGCGGCCTGCACCAGGCCTACCATCAAGGGGGAAGTAGTGAGTTGGGTCATGAGCCAGCCGGCGCCCACGTTCTGCATCCAAGTGCCCGTGTAAGAGACAACGGCTGCAATCCACAGTGAGCGAAACAACGGCTCGCGGAGCGGCGCCCAAGGGGAGTCGGGGCGCTGACGCTGCATTCCTACACCAGGGATTGTGATGTGATCAGCCAACGATGCTTCCTCTCTTCATCTAGAGATCCCACTGGGGCTAAAGCCTGAAAAATCGGGGGCGATTTACGCGGCCCTAAAGGGCCGCTCTTCCACGGTTGCGGCTGACCCTATCACGGTTGCAATCGTTCGTTACTTCTGCCCGTAACTTCGATCGTCAGGTCTTTGCCGTGCGAAACGGCCACTCCGAGTCCTTCCAGGCTCGAATCATGTAAATGAGAACACCCGACAGCAGGATCACAACCGCGTAGCGCATTTCCTTCTGCCAGTTTTCTCGTTTGAACAATATGAAAAGAAATCCAGCGCTCGCCAGTAACGCCGGCAATGGGTACAACCACATGCGAAAAGGCCGGGGAAGTTCCGGCCGGCGGATCCTGAGCACAATCGAACCTACTGCCTGTACCAGGAATTGCAGAATCAGGCGGATGACGACTAGTGCGGCGATGGCGTCCTTGAGCCGTAGAAAGCAGAAGGCAGCGGCTACAACCCCGAGCGCAAGCAGGGAAACGTGCGGGAATCGATGCACCGGGTGGACTTTGGCAAAGGCCCGGAAGTAGTTGCCGTCTTTCGCCGCTGCGTATGGAACCCGGGAGTAGCCCAGCATGAGCGAAAAAACGGAGGCAAAAGCTGTAGCGATTACGAGTCCTGTAACGAGTCGGGCGGCCCAGCTTCCGTAAATCCTCTGCATGAACAATGACACAACATACAAACCAGTGCTGTTCTGTCCTGCGGTCAACATTTCGCGCCAAGGCACGACGGCCAGAATGCACAGGTTCATCATTAGATATAGACAGGCCACGAGGAGAATGGAAAGCAGCAGGGCCCGAGGAATATTCTTTCCAGGGTCTTCGATCTCGTCGCCGAGAAAACTAACGTTGTAGTATCCCCAATAATCGTAGGCCGCAACCAGCAGGGCCAAGCCGAGCCCGTTCCAGAAATGGTGCGAGAGCGTGAATGCGCCTGGCGGAAAATCGAAGGCGCGGGCAGCGTTGAAGTGAGTGAGACCCGCGAAGATGATCCACAGGATCGTTCCCATCACTGCGAACCACAACACCTTCGACATACGCCCGATCACCGTGATCTGCCGGTACAGCAGGAATACGGTCAGGAAACAGATGACAACTGCGACCGATGTTCCCGGAGTTACGATCCAGTTCACTTGCAGTGTGCCCGCCCACGGCAAGTGGAGCGCTGCTTCGTGATGAGCGTACACGGTGTCGAGTTCCGGCCAGTAATAGGCCGCGTAGCCTGCCAGCCCGATGCAACCGGTGGCAATTGAGAGTGGAGCGCTGAACGACACCTGCCAGATGAACAGGAACGAAATCAGGCGTCCCCATTTCAGGGGGCCGTATATTTCGCGGAGATAGCGGTACGACCCGCCGGACATCGGCAGAGCCGCGCCTAATTCTGCAGTGAGCAGTCCGTCACAAACGGCGAGCAACGCTCCTGCGATCCAACCCAGCAGCGCCTGTGGGCCGCCCATGGCCGCGATGACCAGGGGCATAGTGATGAACGGGCCCACGCCGATCATGTCGATCATGTTCATCGCGGTGGCGCTCCACAGACCCATGCCGCGGATGAGAGTTGGAGACGTGGATTGTGTGGGCGCCGTTGAATCCATATTGGGTGAGGCGTTCTTTGACCGTGTACACACTTACGACGAACGAAGGCGTAGCAAGCTACGTCTCTACGGCTGGTGCTTGCCTGCGCTGAGAATGTTGATGAACAGGCGCATGGCTCCTGGAACTCCTGCGGGAAGCTGGCGGAAGAACGCATATCCGGTGTAGATGTAGGTCCCCTTGCCGTATTGCGCGCGCAACAAACCGCCCTTCTGCGGTTCTTCTCCAGGATCGTGACAGGCCAGCAGGGCCGTGAAGTGATCGTCCCACTTGCTCATGAAGTAGAGGCCGCGCTCCTGCACCCATCCGTTGAAATCATCCTGGGTGATGGTGTTCGGGTAATGAAAGATAGAGTCTTCCGGTGCAAGGATGTCGACGGGAGCATCTTCGACCGACACGCGAGCGCGGCTCAAGTCCGCGGGATACGGCATGAATTTGCCGCTGAAGTCTCCGGCGGTGGTGTTGTATTGCACGACGAGCGTCCCACCGGCTTCGACGAAGTCCAGCAGTTTCTTGTTATTTGTAATGACATCTTTCTGCGTGTCGTAGGCGCGAATGCCAAGGACAATCGTTCCGAACTTGCCAAGGTCTTCCGTCGCCAGATGCTCGGCAGGAATCATGGTGACGTTCATACCCACCTGTTTAAGCATGGTTGGAATGTCGTCGCCCGCTCCCATGAGGTATCCGACTTGCAGATCGTGGGGAACCTGCACATCGACGATGCTGACCCGCTGCCGCGCCGGTTGGTAGTAGTAGAAGCTACCAAGATCTTCGCGCGCGACGAGGGTGTAGCCCTCGCTATGTTTCTCGCCTTCGGACTCGAGGACTGCGCGGATGGTGGCGCGTCCTTGCTGCTGCAACCCGGCGGGAAAGACTTTGAACTCGATTTCCTGCTTTTCTCCGCGATTCGTCAAACTCACCGGCGTTTGGGCGGGCTCGGAGCGCCAACCATCTGGCAGCTCTAAGCGCAAATCGCCACCGACCTTGTGCGTAAGATTGCTGGTCACGCCGACTGTAACAGTGGTGGTTTTTCCGTTATGTGTAGAGATGACCTGCGTTCCGGGCTCCAGGGCCACAGAGAATGCGGGCACCACGGCAAGTGGGCGCGACCGCATTTTCCCAGCTTCATCGATGAACGGAGTAACCACCGGAACGGCGATGCCATTTCGTGTGCGACCTTCTTTCGTGTCCCCTACGGAGTATTCGATCCGAGCCTGTAAAGAAGGCGGTGGAAAGGGAAGTGTCGCGTATTCCTCATTGTCTACGTGATGGATGCTGTCGGTATCGGGATCATCGCGATGCCAGTACGGACGCGTGTAGGGCGTGTCTTTCGGCACGTGCAGGCGGAAGTCGGCGTGAAGGTCTTTGCCGGGAGCAACCGTCTCGGGACGCGTTTTGCCGTCAATCGTATTCCATCCCGCGGGTACCTCGAGCTTGATGTGATCAATCGTCAACGGCAGCTTCGAGCCATTGTGCAGAGCCACCCCGACCATGAATTCCTGTCCGGGAGAGACGGTGGTCAGCGCATCGTCTTCTCTTGGAATGCCTGCCTTGAGGCCCTCGTTGGAAGACACATTGGCGGTGAGTGTTACTCCAAGGGCGAGATTCAGGGCTGTCTCGGCCTGCTGCTGTTTCTCAGCGATGCGGGTCAGCAAATCGAGCTTCGTGGCAGGGGGTAAGTTACTGCCGTTGATTTGGCCGCTCAGCTTGGTCAATTGTGTGACAAGTTTCGTAAGAGGCTGAGCTGCGAGTGACGGATCGCTACCACCGGCTACCTTCGATGCGTCGGCCACCAGCTTTGCGATTTCCGCCAGTTGGGATTGAAACCCGGGGAATTTGGCTTCTGATATGTCGAATCGCGAGGCAAGCGCTTGCCAGGAAGTATCGATGCCGTCGAAGAAATCCTGTTCGTGTCCAGCTTTCTGTTCCGGCAAGACGGAGTCCACGCGCCGGTAGAAGGTGAATCGGTCGCCGTCGTCGATGGTCCAGTTGGCTGCGCCTTGTGAAAGCTGATGACGAAGGCCCTTCATCGCGAACTGAACGTAGGACATCCCCAGTTCTGCGTTGCGTTGGCCCGTGTTGAACTTCACGGACCAGTCCGGATCGGGGCAGGTCATCGAGCCCCAGGGGCAGACGTTACCGATGTAAAGCTTCTTGGGTTGCCATGGCTCCAGGCCTTTCGCGATCTGTTCGGGAAAACGCTTGGGATCGGCCGCAGCGCGAAACGCCTCTTTCGTCAGAATGCCTGATGCCTGGTGGTTTCCATGACCATCACGCTCGGTGCCCGAGAAACGCGCGACCAACACGTCGGGGCGGAACGTTCGAATCACGCGAACCATGTCCGCGAGGGCGACGTCGTGACCGCCCCATTTGGCGAACGTCTCGTCGGGGTTCTTCGAGAATCCGAAATCAGCGACACGCGAGAACCGGTCCTGCACACCGTAATGCTGGTCTGAGGCGAGAAGTTCCTCGGTTCGCAGAACGCCGAGAACGTCGGACAGGTTGCTGCCGATCTTGTTTTGGCCGCCCTCGCCGCGATTCAACGTCATCAGCAGTGTGGTAACTCCATGACCGCGAGCCTGGAGGGTCAGCAGGCCGCCGTCTTCGTCGTCCGGATGCGCCACCACCTGCATCAGCCGGGCAGTGGTGCCCAGGCGCAGAAGTTGGAGGCGTAGACCTGCCACACCTTCGTCCTGAGGGATATCGGCGGGCACGCCTTGATACAGCAGACCGGGAGGCTGCGCAAATCTCTCAGCGATCGCCAAGGCAGAGGAGGAACGTTGCCCATTTTGCTTGCTGCTCGCAGTTGATGGGGCCTGAGCAGGCGCGGTCAGAGCGAAGATGGTGAGCAGGCAAACGTGCTTGAGCCCGGAGAGGTGCAAGCACTGAAAATTCACTGGAACGCTGCGGGGAGGTTGCCGCAGCAGGCTGACGGGTCCGGAATGTCTCACGTTACAAGGATGGGGCCTACCCCCGCTCCGACGCAAATTCTTTCAGGCTGTATTGTCACATTTCCTTAGACTCGTCGGCAAAGAGGCGGTTAGCGGGGCGACTCAGACGTCGCACAAATCGGCAGCACTTTTCAGCGAAGCCAGCGGGTCCGCCGTTGGGATGAATTCGTGAGCGACGTACCCGCGGAAGCCCGAGTCGGCAATGGCCCGCATCACCGCGTCCCACTGAACTTCCTGCGTGCCGTTCAATTCATGGCGGCCGGGGACGCCGCCGGTGTGAAAGTGTCCAATCCACTTGATGTTGGTGCTTATAGTTTCGATCAGATCGCCTTCCATGATCTGCATGTGATAGATGTCGTAAAGCAGCTTCACGTTCGGCGAGTTGACTTCCTGCGCCACGCGCACCCCCCAGGAGGTGTGATCGCACATGTAATCGTGGTGATCCCGCTTGCTGTTGAGCAGCTCCAGGCAGATGGTCACGCCGTGATCTTCCGCGATCTTCTTGAGACGATTCAGACCGGCAATCGTGTTGCGCGCGCCCTCCTCATCCGACAGGCCGGCGCGGTTACCTGAGAATGTAATGACGTTGGGAACGCCTGCCTTTGCTGCCCGCAGAATGTTCGCCCGAAAGGCCTGTTCGATGGCGGCGTGATTCTCCGTACGGTTCAAGGCCTTGTTGATTTCTCCGCCACCGGCGTACCCCATGGTGCAAACCAGGCCGTAGCGGCGGGGGATTTCGTAGTCGTCCGGTTGCAACAGATCGACCCCTTGCAGGCCAATGCTCGCCGCGGACTGCGCCAGTTGGTCGATCGACAATTGCCGGTAGCACCACTGACAGACCGACTGGCGAATGCGCCCCTTGCGGGTGATCTCGGAGGCAACGAACGCTTCCAGCGGAATTCGAGACCCCGCCAGGCTTATGACTGAGGATTGGAGAATCGCCCGTCGGGTGAAGTTTCCCATTGAAATGTTTACTGACGGTTTTCCTTCAACATCGCCTGGCAATTGCTTGCCTGTGTAAGCACCTGGTTGAACGCTGTTTCCTTGCGGAGGTCTTTGAGCAGAGGGTCGTCTAACAATGCCCCATAGGCGCAGTAGTTCTGCTGCACGGCGGCTTTCAGCAGACGCATTGAGGGTTCATTCTGCCCGCAGGCTGCCATCAGCGCGCCGACGTGGTACCAGTTTTCAGCGTCGGGCTCGATCATCACCGACGATTCGTTGTCGCGGACAATTTTCACCAGATCCGGGGGATGCGGCGAAGCGGTGCAGGCCTCCATCAACTCACGATGATACGAGGCGGCTTTGCCCATGTTCTTGGCGGCGTTGTGCGCTTCGGAAACATTGCCCTCCGCCAAATAGATGTAGGGCGTGACCCATGCGGCCCATTCCGATCCGGCATCGAGATGGACGAAATCCATGGCGCGATCGGTTTTACCCATTTCCAGGAATGACCATGCGCACGAGCGGAAAAAGAAGTTGCCCGGATCGAGTTGCCGTGCGGCATTACATTCCTGAGTCGATTTGTCGAGGATGCCGGCATAGCGCAGGACGTATGCCAGCGCGAAATGAGCATCGGCGCTTTGTGGGCGCCGGTTCACCAGATCGGTTGCGGCGTCGTATGCGCGCCCGAGTTCACCTCGCTCGACGCGATTGGTGATCAGGCTGCTGGCGGCCATGACTCGGTTCGGGTCCAGCGAGATCGCGCGCTCGTAGGCTGAATTTGAGCGCTGGAACATTTCCTCGCCGCCGCCGCCGTAGGTTGAATCGAAGTAGTATCGCTGGCCTAAGGCTTCCCACGCGGGAGCGTAGGTTGGATCGATCCCGACGGCCCACTCCAGCATCTTGATCGCTTCCTTGTTGGGCGCGGGGTCGTGGGGGACAGCAACGCTGCGCAGATAGAAGTCATATGCCTGCTGATTCTTGGGGCGAGAGGCAGCGGCTTCGACAGCACCTCCGGCGCCGCCCAAAATTGGCAACAGACCGTGCTGGACTTGGGTCGTCAATTGCTCCTGTAAGCCAATCAGGTTGTCACTTTTTTCGGCGACGGTCGTTTGCCAGAGCAGACGGTCAGTAGGAACGTCAATCGCCTCTAAGGTGACCAATAACTGGTCGCCTTGCTTGCGGAAGGACCCAGTAAGTATCCTCCCTACCCGCATTTCCTGCCCGACCTTCTTCGGATCGAGATCGATTGCGATGTACTTCCGAGTCACCGATGAGGGGCGAACTTCGAGCGTCCGAGAATATGTCAGCACGCTGGTCAGTTCGTCGGCGAGAGCGAATCGGAGATAATCGACGTTGAAATCGCCGTTCATGTTTTGCAAAGGCAGAACTGCAATGGCATTTCGCTGCTCCGCGTTGGCCAGTTCACGATGCTTGTACCACCAGGCCCCCACCGCTGTTAGCACCGTCACGAGCAGAGCTGCGGTTCCAATCAGCAGATAGGTTTGCAGGCGTGTGTTGCGGCCGAAAGTCTTGGTCGCGGCGCGCAACCTTGCAGTATTTGTTGCGCTCTTTACCTGGCCTGATTCGCTCTCACGCTTGAGCAGTGCCAGGTCCGATTTCATCTCGGCCGCGCTCTGGTAACGATGGTTGCGGTTCTTCTCCATCGCCTTGCCGATGATGCCTTCCAATTCGATGGGAATCTTCGGATTCAAATCGCGCGGAGGTGTAGGCTTAGCGTGCAACACGGCATCGAGGGTGACCAGCGAATTGGCACCGGTGAAGGGTTTCTTACCCGTGCACATCTCGTAGAGGACGACGCCGAAGGAGAAAAGGTCGCTGCGGGCGTCAACCGTCTCGCTGCGGGCCTGCTCTGGCGACATGTAGACAGCAGTGCCCGGGATGACGCCGATCGCAGTCAGTGAATTATCGGCGCCGGCATCATCTTCAGTTCCGAGGTTATGGACGAGTTTGGCCAGCCCGAAGTCGAGTACTTTGACCTGGCCGGATGGAGTCAGAAAGATGTTCGCCGGCTTGATGTCGCGGTGGACGATGTTCTTGGCATGGGATGCCATCAGAGCTTCGGCCACCTGGACGCCTACGTCAAGCACCTTGTCGACCGGCACGGGATGACCGGCGATGGTCTGCTTCAGGCTCTCGCCCTCGAGCCTTTCCATCACGATGAAGGGATGGCCGTTGTTGTCTTCTATGCCGTGAATCGTACAAATGTTGGGGTGATTGAGCAGAGAAGCGGCTCGGGCTTCGCGGGTGAACCGCTCCAGAGACTTAGGGTCGCCGGCGAGATTTTCAGGGATGAATTTAAGAGCTACGTGCCGCCCGAGTTTCAGGTCCTCGGCCTCATAAACCACACCCATACCCCCTCCCCCGAGCTTGCCGAGGATGCGGTAGTGGGATACTTGCTGGCCGATCATATGAGCGCTGGACGCTGCCCGGCGTTGGTCGCGGTAATGTTAGGCCGCTCGACCATTCCGGTCAACTGCCATGTTCGATTGCGCCTGCAAGACACGAGAACGGTTAGGCTTCCGGAGCGTGGTCCCTGTTTGGAACGCCGGTTCAACTTTCCTGAAATTGGCTTCCGCTACGTCCGTTGATTTGATGCCAGGAGACGCCAGCATGGTTTGGAGGGACTAACATTGAGATTGGATACCAGCGTTCAGCGAAAAGGGTCCAGCAAGGAGAAGTCTCACCGTGGAAACTGACCTCTTAAGGGACTCGCCGATTTCTGGTTTTGCGGCAGATTTGCAGGAAGCCATCCGCCGCCGTGCGGAAGAGATTTACGTTCAAAGCGGACGGATTCCAGGCCGTGACGTGGAGAACTGGACACAAGCAGAACGGGAGATGCGGGAGCAGGTTGAGAAGGGGAACCGGCGCGCGGCCATTATGGTCAGGGTCAATGGATCGCAATATGTGGGGGAGTATTGCCCAGACTCGGCGGACGGTTACGTCCCGGGGGAGATCGGCGTCGGTTCTTCGGTCTCCGTCCGGCTGAAAGGCGACAAGATGTACGTGAAGCGGCCCAACGGCAGGGAACTCGAGACCACGATCGTGCAAAAGATCCGTTAGACTTCACAGGGAGTTCCAGGGGAATTGATATATTGCTGGCATGCTCAGCCTGCTCGCCCCGCTCCGTAAACCGCGCGGCCATCCGACACTGCTCACAACGTTGCGCCATCTGGGAGCGGCAGGTCTTTTCTTGCTGGCGATCCTCGATAGTTCGCCGATCCCCACATTTGGTGGTCCGGATATCCTCACCGCTCTACTTGCGGCAAGTCATCGGCCGTTGTGGTGGGAGTATGCTGCCGCGGCAACCGCGGGATCAGTCGTCGGGGCTTATCTGACTTTCCGTCTCGCAAGAACGGCCGGCTCGGCCTACCTGGATAGGAAATTCAAGCACGGCAAGCTGGCGAAGTTTCTGAAATTGTTTCAGCATTGGGGCACTGGAACGTTGATTGCTTCGACGGCGATTCCGCTGCCCTCCCCGACCTCCTTGTTTTTCGCCGCTGCGGGTGCGGGGGACTATCCACTGGGACGATTTCTGGCAATCGTCACAGTTTGCCGGGGAGCGAGATACTTCACGATTGCCTTCGTCGCCGGCCATTACGGGCGCCATTTCCTGCGGGTGCTGCGGCATCCGATGCAGCATTGGGGATGGATCGCGGTCGCTGTGATTTTGGCGATAGTTCTGCTAGCGGGTGGGCTTCTAGGGAGCCGGCGTCTGGAAGCGGCGGGCATCGACAACGCGAAAACAGGTGTACAATCGCCAGCTATCTGAACTGCAACTCTTTCGCGGGGGCGGGAAGAAAGGCAAGGGTCGAGAGAAATGAATGCTAAAGGCAAGTTTCTTGTTGGAGTCCTGACTGCTCTGGCCATGATGTTGCTGACATTCGCATTACCAAGAGGTGGCCTGATTCGGGACACCGCTGTGGTTCAGTTCCCGATGACCGTGGGAATCTGGGCGATCTTCGTGCTGCTGTTTGTGAAGCTAAAGTGATGTTCCGTGGAATTGGAAGTTCGCGCCGTAAGTCATCAACCACAAAGGACACGAAGTTACACAAAGGATTTCCAGAAATGGTTTCCTTGGTGCGCCTCGTGTCCTTCGTGGTTAACGGGTTAGGCGTGTTCATTCCACATACAAGCCAGCTGAAGCCCCGACCCATTCCATGTTCTTATTGTGATCGACGCCCATCATGAGTCCGCGGCCCATGCGGATAATCGTCATCACCGGCTTAAGCTCTTCCAGCCAGATATACATAACCCGCACCTCTGCTTTTGTGCCGCCGAACGGAGTTTCGATCACTGGTTCGAAATTCAGACGTTCCTGCAGGATGTAGTACGGGCGCTTGTCGGTCGGAATCGCGGCCATGTCCTTTTTCGTCGGCGCAATTACCACTCCTAGACCTGCGAATGAATAGAGCGGCTTCAGGGCGTAATTCTCGAGATCGGAGGGGATTTCTTTGAGTTGATCGAGGAACCAGGTTTTTGGCACGGACTCATGCCTCAGATATGGGATGGAGAATTTGCTGATGCGGAAATACCAGTTCGGGTGTCCCGCCCACTCGACCTTGAGATCGTCTCGCCAGTCGAATGCCATCTTCACGTTCTTGCGTTCCAGTTCGTCGACGATGGCCCGGTTATAGATCCGCTGGATCGGAAAGCGCTTGCCGTCGCGCTGGTAATAGAGGTGCGACCCGGCCTTCTTGATATCGACAATATTGACTGCGCGCACGCCTAACATTTTTTCGGTGAGAAGGAAATCGGGGAGCGTCTTCTGGTGGGCAGGATCGATTTCCATCAGAATCACACTTTCGGGATCATGCGCCCCGACAATGGCGCGCCGAAGAAGTTCGCGGTAGGAGTCCGTTTCCAGTCCGCTCAACAGGTACTTCAGTCGGCCGGAGTCCGGCTTCAGACCATATACGTCGATGTAGGTGTCTGCCAACGGTCCCTGGTACGCGTAGAGAGAAGGGAAGGCTTGCAGTTCGACCAGTTTGGCTCTTAATTCGCCGCTGGCGCCACGCACGAGTCCGAAATCAACCTGCACGAACATCGGATGGGGAGCTTCATTGGGAACGTTAAACTCCGGGGGGACGGCCTCGTCGGACTTGGCGCGATATTGCGGATTATCGACTAGTTGTCGGATCAAGGCCTCGCCATCGCGTGCCATGCGATCAAGCAATTCCCTCGGGAAGAAGCACGGGGTCTCGGAGAGACGGAACTGCACATGGGTTCCGCATTCCTGGTCAATACGTCGTAGAAACGTCTGGTACTTCTCAGGGCTGAAGTTATGATTGAACTGCCTGCGCAGCGCGGGAATCATAGGGAGGCAGTATGGAACGGGTTACTCGCGAATGTCCATGCTTCGGATGAGTCCATCTCTCAAGGTGTAGACGTGCTGGACCATCCGGTCCAACATCACATTGCCGGACAAATCGCGCACAACCTGGTGGACGTCGACAGTGATTCGTCCGGGTTCGTCTTCACGGAAGCCGACCGGTTCGACGTGAGGATCAATCATGCCCCATTGGCGAGTCCAGTAAGCGCGGACGCCCTCATGACCGTGGACGGTGCCGCCTTCCATGCCGTTGGGCCATACAACATCAGGATTCATCGTCGCCAATGCGCCGTCGATATCGCGGGCGTTGAATGCGGCATACGCTTTTTGCAGCAGTTTCGAAGCAGAATTGTCCTCGGTACCGGAAACGGGCAAGGATTTATGCCTCCACCAAAAACTTTCCCTCACGCATGATCTGCTGGTCATCGACCCAGATGTTGAACTTCCGGCCGACTACGTCGATGTGCGTGGTCGAATCCCAATCCGCGCCGGTGTGAGCGCCGTAGGGATTTCCGAATGCGATGTGAACGCCGGGATACTTCTCATCCTGCAGGATCTGGCCGATCACATCTTTCAGGTCGATGTTCGTGCCGATGGCGAATTCACCGACGCGATCACTGTTGGCATCGGTGTGCGTGTACTTCCAGAAATCGTCTTCCAATTCTCGATTCTCAGAGTGGGCTTCGGTCAGGCGGTTGCCCTTCATGCGGATCGTGAGGGGAGTCTCCCGCAGGTTGCCGAACTTCGCGCACAGATAATCGCCGACGACTCCGTCGATGACGAAGGTCCCATTCACTTCTCCGGGGGTCGTAAAGATCTCACCGCCGGGAAGGTTCCCCCACTTTTCCGGGGAGATAATGCCGCTCGTCTTCAGCCACTTATAGTTCGGATTCAAATCGGCTGTGAGATCGGTGCCGGCGGCGGTCGTGGCGCGAATCTTCGAAGCCTTGCGAACCATCTCGACAACTCTTTGGCTCAAGCGATCCACCCGTTGAAAATCGGCACGCATGCCTTCCAGCATGATCTGGCGGTTGATGTTGACCATATGCGCGTGACGGATCTTGCGTCGGTTCACAACGTCAGTCATCTGGATGCGCGAGCGCAACTCATTGCGCTGCGCCTGTACGGCAAAGATCGACACCCGGCTCTGTTCGAGGTCTTCAAGAATCTCGCGGGGCAGGTCCCTGAGCGGGCGGTCTGCCAGTTCCTCCATCACCCATGCGTGATACGGTGCGCCAAGCTTCTCGAGTTCTGCCACGATTGCGGCCGCAATCTCCAGCGTCGCCTCATCCGTGATGACGCACACGCGCTCGCTGGGTTGAATCCGCAGGCAGACATTCACTGCATTGCGGGCCCCGGGAGTGAATTCGGGGTCAAAAGGAAGTTGGTTCAGATTGATGTGATTCGGACGTACAGAAGTACTCATTACCCTGCTTTCGTCACGGCTGCCGGTTCTTCGCTTTCTGCCAGACCGGCTTCCGTCTCCCCAATGATGTAATCGACCACTTTTTTCAGATCTCCGGTTTGCTCGAAGATTCGTAATTGCCGGTCGGCGCCGCTGCCGGTCTCGAGAATCTTGTGGATGTATTCGAGTTCCTCGCGCGAATCCAGCTCATCCACTACATCGTCGATGAATTCCAGGTATTCATGTATCAGGTCGCGAGCGGGCACTTCTTTCTGCTTTCCGAAATCGATCAGCTTCCCGTCGAGTCCATAGCGAGCGGCGCGCCATTTGTTTTCCATGATCAGGGCGCGGCGATAGAGACGGAATCCCTGATTCGCCGTATAAAGCTTGTAAAGTTTCGCCACCGTGGCCTGAATCAAGGCGGCAATGGCGATCGTTTCGTCCGCGCGCATCGGAATGTCGCAGACTCGGAACTCGATGGTGTTGAAGAATGGATGCGGCCGGATGTCCCACCAGATCTTCTTCGCGTTGTCGATGCAGTTGGTCTTGATCAACAGTTTGATGAAATTCTCGTACTCGCCCCAGCTCGGAAAATAGTCGGGAATATTGGTGCGTGGAAACTTGTCAAACACTTTGCAGCGATAGGATTTCAGGCCGGTGTTCATTCCCAGCCAGAAAGGCGAATTCGTCGAAAGCGCGAGGATGTGCGGCAGGAAGTAGCGCGCATGATTCATCATGTGGATCGCAGTTTCGCGATCTTCGATCCCGATGTGAACATGCAGGCCGAAGATCAGGTTGGCCCGCGCCACCAGTTGCAGGTCCTCGACGATGTTCTTGTAACGCTCGTCGGGATGAATCTCCTGCGTGCGCCAATCGGAAAACGGATGTGTCGCCACCGACGCCAGCTTCAAGCCATTTTCCCCCGCCAGGCGGATAATATTTCGGCGCAGCGTGTATAACTCCGCCCTCGCCTCTTTAATGTTCTTGCAGACACTCGTGCCGACCTCGACCACGGACTGATGCATCTCCGCCTTCACACGCTCCTGAAGAATCATC
Source organism: uncultured Acidobacteriota bacterium (assembly GCA_963836945.1). GTDB lineage: Bacteria > Acidobacteriota > Terriglobia > Terriglobales > Acidobacteriaceae > Sulfotelmatobacter. The sequence continues at coordinate 188,878 of CAWILL010000001.1, read as the reverse complement.
TTGCCCTTCTCCAGGATCTCGGCGTGAATATGCGAGCGCAGGTCCCGCGTGACCGGATCTATGGTCTGGTACTCTTCTTCGATTCCGATAGTGAACGTCGGCAACATAAAAGTGTGACGGGCGTTGGTGCCCGCAATTTCAATTCATGATGTGCGTTGCTTCCGAAACCCCCCATTTGGGGTCAATCGGGGAGACTAGGCCACAACATTATAGCAACGACCGAAAGGCGTCATGGGCAGAATCCATCAGTCCCATTCGCGGTTTTCCTTCACCCGCGCCCGCACGATCTTCTTTAGCAGGGCGTCCGGCAAAGGCTTATCCGACGGGAACTGAATCGTGCCCCTTGATGTGCGGTAGTATTTCAGATCCTTTGCAAACTTCTCGATAACGCCAGAACCAGTTGGGAACAGGCTGCAATGCTTGGCGAAGGCCGCATAGCCGACAAGCATCCCTTTATATTTGAACATTGGAATGCGATAGCTGATCACCTCGGTCGTGTCTTTGGGCACGATGGACTTAATTACGGCGCGAATGTGTTTCAGGGTAGTGCGGGCTGGCTCCGGTGTGTTGGCTAGATATTCATCGACCGTCTCTGCGGCGGCACCAGATTTCATTGCGGTAGCCCTTTCTGGCGATCTGTTTCGGGTCCAGTGCTCGGCATAGCTTGCACTCCAAAGAGACCCAAAGTAACATCTCGTCGGCAGTGGCTCAACCTCGAATGTCCGTTCTTGACCTTCTGAACCGGCTGGAGAAGTTCTATGGCCTGCAGGAGCCTGCCTTCCCCATAGAGCCTTATGAATTTATTGTCTGGTGGCACTGCGGGTATCCGGCAAGCGATGCGGCCTGCGAAAAGGGTTGGAACAACTTGCAGCAGCAGGTTGGGATCGAACCGCACCGACTGCTTGCCGCTAGTCCAGCGAAAATCGCGGATGCGCTCAAGGCCGGGGGCATGGTCCCTGAGTTGCGCGCCCAACGCCTGAAGGAAATTGCGATGCGGGTCAAAGATGAGTTCGGAGGCGATCTCCGCTCAGCTTTGACTGGACCACTCGCAAAAGTGCGTAAGACTCTGAAGAGTTTTCCCGGAATCGCCGATCCGGGGGCCGATCGTATTCTCCTCTTTGCCGGAATTGCGCCCCTAGCTGCAGTACCCTCGAATTGCACCCACGCGCTGAACGGATCTTGCAGGGGCCGGAGGGAGAGAACTACTCAGCCAGCTATCGCGAGGCCCAGCGTGCCATCGCAGCTGACGTCCCGGAGAAATCTGACTCCCGCATGCGAGCCTACCTGTTGCTGAAAACCCACGGTCAGCAAACCTGTAAACGAACGAACCCAAAGTGCCTGGAGTGCCCAGTCAAATCGAAGTGCGCTTTCTTTGCTGAACGCTAAAATGCAGCGAAGCTACTTGGATTTCGCTTGAGGTGATCGTCCGGAAACGTTGCCCGCAAGAAATCCCGCCCATCGCAATTCCTTCACTGGACTGATCCCGCTCTCAGCCATTTTGACGGCCATCTCTGCGACGGCATCCACGATCCAGTCAAAGTTCTCCTGACCGACGGACGTAATTTCCGCATCCGGAGCGGGATTCAGGAAGTCGATCGCGTAGGGCACGCCATTTTCTACCGCGAACTCGACCGTATTAAGGTCATAGCCCAACGCACGGCATAAGGCTAGCGAATCCTTCTCGATGCGATCGCGCAAAGCCGGTGAAGAGGGCGGTGGATTTCCCTTCACATAGCGCTCGTGATGAGGTGCCTTGGGGTCGTACTTCATGATGTGGACTTTTTCCTGTCCCACCACGTAGCAGCGGTAGTACTCGTCGAACTCGACGCCGTGCTGCAATGTCATGCAGAGATCGCCGGTCTGATTGTAGTGATGGAAAAACTCCTCCGGCGTGTGCACTTTGTAAACGTGCTTCCATCCACCACCGGAATAGGGTTTGAGGAACGCAGGGAAGCCGATATATTCGAAGATTTCCTGCCAGTTCAGGGGGAAGATCAGGTTGCGCATCGACTGCTCAGTGGTGCCTTCGGGATGCTTATTGTGAGGCAGGATCACCGTCGGCGGGATCGCGACCCCCATCTTGTGCGCGAGCGAGTAGTTGAAGAACTTGTCGTCGGCGGTCCACCAGAACGGGTTATTGACGACGATCGTTCCGTGCAGTGCGGCGTTCTTCAGGTAGGCGCGATAGAACTGGATATCCTGCGAAATACGGTCGATGACGACGTCATACTTCTTCGGTTCATCCATGCGGATGCCGCCAACCTTCACGAACTCGGCCGTGATGCCATCGACGTTCATCGAGTTGATCTTCTCGACGACCGCGGGCGGGAAGGTATTTTCCATGCCAAACAGAATGCCAATCTTCTTCACGACTGTCTCCTACCCAAAAGAAATCTGAATCCGCCGACTACCTCGGCTAGCTCTCTGGAGTACCCTGGGCCTCCGCAGTCTGTCCCTTCTTTACCCGGATGCCATTCCGAAGCGGCATCGCGCCGCCACAGTCCGGTCCCGATTGTCAGACCCACGACCGGTTCCAAGGACGGATCTGCTGCCAGAAGCGTTCCAAGAGCAACCATACGCATTTCGTCTTTGGGGATCTGCACCGGCGAAGAGTTCCCACTCGTCTTCTTCCCAGCGGCAGGCTTCGGTGATTCGGTCTCCGCGAAGCGCCGCGAGGTCGGTAATGGCCGTCGAATCGTGGCGAATCGGATAGGTCCAGGGTTCGCGCAGCCACCTCCATACAGGTTCCCGAGTTGCACTCCAGGGCACACTCATATTCGGGACGTCAATGGTCCAGTGGTTTTGATCCGGAGCGATCTGAAATGCCGGAATGTCCTTCTTCTGGTTGTAATCGAACACGCCCAGCATCAATTCTCTCGCCCAACTGCTATCGACCTTGCGAAGTGTAAACGAACCTCGTCCGGCGATCTCGACAAGCTCCCGATCATGGGACACTCTTAAGTGAGCAGCAGTATCACCCATGATCTTTGCAACATCGTCCCGCTTGTAGAAGACGGCGCCGGCTAAAATGAGCTCGACGCCGACTGACTCACTGACCCCGATCGTGTAGGCGAAACGTGGGGATGTTTCACCGAAAACGTAATAAATGTGCTGTCCGCTTCGAGAGATGTTCTCTCGAATCTCGTCTAGCGCGCGCCTCCGTTGGTCTTCGCTGATCATCGCTTCCTAACAGGTCTCGGACGAGTGACAGAGTCGCTCAATCAGAAGTACTTCCCTGCCATCCTCAGCCACAGTGGCCAGTCATGCTTGGAATTGTCATTCCAGATGTCCAACCAATGCGGAATCGCTTTGCCGTTCAGTGCAGCCGATAACTTTACGTTCTGGTCCAAACATATGTCCCAGTCTGCCGATCCGAGCGCAATTTTCATCTTCCGGTATCGGCTCAGAAACCAGTCGTCGGTCAGATTGGGGATGAAGTCCGGAGGATTGTTGAAGTAGCAGTCGTCGTCGTAGTAGCCGTCCAGAAACTGATGGATGTCGAATGCGCCGCTCATGCTGACACAGTGAGTTACGACGTCAGGATGCTTCAACGCGAAATTCACGCAATGGTACCCGCCAAAGCTGCAGCCTGTCACACCCAATTGCAATGCCGGATTCTTCCAGCGGAGAAACGGCATGAATTCGTGCAGCAGGTAGCGCTCGTACTGCAGATGGCGCATGACCCGCACTCGCGGATGCACGCCCTTGTTGTACCAGCTTTCAGTATCGACCGCATCGGGGCAGAACACCTGGAGCTCTCCGCGCTCGATCTTGGGCGCAAGGGCTCCGATCATGCCGCGGTCCTCGTATTCAAAGAACTTTCCCATGGAGGTGGGAAAGACGAGGAGGGGCGTCCCGGCATGCCCGAAGACGAGAGCTTCCATGTCGCGGTGCAGTTCCTGGCTGTAGCCTTTGTGATATTCGCGATTCATCGATGAATGAGAGCGAGCGCAGACGCGCCGCCAGCGAGGTTCATGGCGCAGCCGAAGTATATTACCCGATGGCAGGCAGAAACCCCTAGCGTGGAAATGGAGGGCCCGAGCTCGCCTTCGTGCACCAAAAAGCCCGCCCCTTGCGAGGCGGGCTTGCCACGGGGGACCAACAACGAACTATGATCCGTTCGAACACACGAACAGCGAGGAATTCCCCTGGAAGCTGAACCAGTGATTTACGGACGTGGTGGCCGGGGCTCCGAAGTAGGGAAGCGTGACCAGGTCCTGGAGGTTGTAGGTGAACCCGTGCAGCACGTAGGGGAAGGCTCCGTAGTTCGAGAAGCCTTCTTCCGGATCGCCGACCTCGAGAATGCCGCACGGCGTGTTATTCCCATTGAAGTTTACGGTCAACGGATCGTCAGCCCACTCGCCGATTTCATGCGAAAGCGCGGAGACATCCTGCGAGAACGCGCCGACGTGATCGACGTAGGTGGCTTCGGCATAGGCCTGCGGATTGCTGACGCTGCCCTCTGAGCTGTGGTATCCGCCGATGCAGCAGCCGCCTTGCGTGAGGTAGGTGTTGTAAAGCAGAAAGATAGGGAACTGATTGGGCTGAATTCCCAACTTCGTGATCAACGTTGGAATTTGCGAGTCAAACCAGTTGATATCAACTTCTGCAGCGGTGAACCCAAACGGGCTGCCTGTCTTGCCATACGTTCGCGATGGGCTGAGACTTTGCTCCGCCAGCACCGTCGTACTCAGCAGCAGATGGGAGTTTGGATGGGATGAGACTGTGCCCCAGAAGTTCGCGCGTTGGAAGGCATCGATGTACTGGGTGGTACCGACATTGACTCCGCCCTGAACATAGGTAGTCGTCGCATCGAAAAGTGGGGAATGCAGCGTGTTGTTCGTGACCGTGTTTCCGTTCGAAAGCACGTGGGACGGATCGAACGTGGTTTTTGTCCCGTTCCGATTTGTGATCGTGATCTTCACGGGAATGATGTAGGTGGTGACGGTCGCCGTGGTATTTGCGGATGGCGCCGCACCGACCATGTTGTAGGTGTACTTGCTTCCGTTATAGGTGAACGAGCCATTCCAACTCTGGAGCGAAGCCGGCGGCGGAGCAATCGCGGGATGCAAGTGCGGAGGCATGACCGCATACCTCGCGCGGGGCTTCTCCACAGGCGCGTCTTGGGCAAGCGCGCTTCCGATCAGACTCAGGCAAGTCAGCAGACACAGTACGACGAGCAAAGTGGGGGAGGCACAACTTCTTCGAGTCATAGTTTGAGTTTTCTCCTTGGGAGTTTCGTTCTGAACGAAGCAGGCGAACCCGGCAGGGATGAGACCCATTTGGGATCGGCAGAAGATCCAGTTCCCAGCTCAGGCCCGGTGCAGATTTTAGCTAATCCAGAGTAGAACGCCAGTGCGTGTGCAAATGTTTTAAATTTGTTTTTTGTTCTGTTTTTGTAAACAGCTTGGAGTATTAGAACCAGCGGTTCAAATCGGCAAGGGTAATGGGAAGGGAACTTGCAAAGCTGGTGCGCCGCGGGGCGAGGATTGCGAAACTAGCCCACAACGGGTTGGGAGGGATCACGAGCAAAGCAAACGATCTCCGCCAATGCTATCTCGGTTTCTGGTACCAGAAGATCGCCAGAGCCACCAAGGCGACGGTGATGATCCAGAGAACGATGTCTTTAGCCCGATTTTTTTCTTTCTCTTCAGCCATAGGTGCAGTACAGCATACCTGAAATCGTGGTTCAAGTGCTGTTCTGATTTTCTGGAAGGATATGCCTTTATGGTTTTGATACCGCAGCGGCAGCGGGTTCTCGCCGCTTATAGTCCTTGAACTTGACAATCTCGCGCAAATGAATCGATTGCACTCCGAAATGCAGCGTGTCATCCACGCGTGCATACGCCGGGAACCAGTAGCCGTCCACAAGCTGCCGGTATCCGACAAACGTGGGACGAACCTCAATGGGATCTTTTTTCTTGCGCCGAATTTGTTCGGGTACGCTCTTGCCGCATAACTTCACCACCTGTAAATCACGACTATCGACCCAGACTCGCCCCTGGAAGTAACGTTTGTCCTTTTCCTCTTTCGCAGGTTCCACGTGGAAGACGAAGGTGTCGAGATCGTCGACGTGCTGCTGGCCTGCGTAGGTGATTTTGTAGTCTGGCAATTGGTCGGCGGTCAGTATCCAAGGCATGAATTGGCGAACGTCGTCCATATCACTTGCCGAGATCTGTACACCGCGCAAGGTGGACACTTCGGCAAAGGTCACACTCTCGATCCGCTTGCCCTTGTCGTCGTATGAAACCGTGGTGATTTCGTGGGATTGGCCATCGACCGAAGTGCCGTTTAGCGTCTGTATCAGCACATCTTGCGTGCAGGTGTAATGGGACCGTACTTCTTTGACCTTTGATTCCTGTGCCGCAAACTTCTGAATCAACTCTTGGGTTGTCATCCCTTTAAGCGGAGCGTTGTCGAGAACGCCGTTTCCGTCTGCGCAGTCAGTCTGTGCTGGCGCAAAACCAACTAGACCGTAGGCGACCAGAACCGACATGGCGGCGAATCTGAAATGGCCACGGACATTTCCAATTGCGAAGGCGAGTGTGCGCATTCTCTACTCCTAGGGCGGCGGTCAGCGGAAACATACACCGAGGGGAGCACGGCAGGCAACTGGAGGAAAAGTGAAGGCTTGGCGTATGTGAAAAGTCTTGCGTCGTGCGTAAAGAATTAGCTGCAACCATAAGCAAATGAGGGATTTGCGGTTGGCATTCGGGCTGCTGTCTCATTTGTGGACTAGGACGGAAAAACTATGAAACCGCTACTTTTGTCTGCCGTAATTCTTTGCTCAGCCGCTGCCCTCGGTCAAGCCTCGGCACTGTCGAATCAGGTGACCCCAATCCAGATCGTGGATCATCCTCTGCATGCTTCGCTGACTCCTATGGCTTGCGAGCGCCCGCTCGTAGGTGGAGCGCCCGATACATATTCCTACGCTCAGGGAGAGCGCCCGTTGTGGGAGTTTGGGCCAGTTTCTGAGCCGGTCTCGCTGGGCGACGTTGCCCGTGCCTACCGCAAGGAGAAGGTGTCGGCGAAGAAAGCGGGACTCGTTTTGGAAAAGCAGGGATCGTAGCTCTCAAGCCTCGAAAGACTGGCTGCTTCCACGAGCCGGCATAGTAGAGTCTGGTGGACCATGCAACTGGTCCTTATCGGATAAGATCGTTTCGTGTGCCATACACAAAACGATTCCCCCTGCTTCCGCATCCCACACATAGAATTAAGTTTCACAGATAGAATTGAACCTTTGAAGAACTAGCCGGTCTCTGTCTGGCATCTGCGGAAGTGTTCACTTTTCCCAAAAGGGAGGAAATGCAGGGATGAAGCGCTGCAAGACGCACCTGGTGCGCGTGTGTTTGGTTGTGTTGGCCTCGGTTCCGGCCTATTGTCAACGAGGAACCTTTGGAATTGATATTGGGCAGACATCGGACAAGTTCGACGCGCTGTCTTCGGTCAGCGGTCTGGAGGTTGGTATTGACGGCCAATTGACCGTCCTCAAAAGCAACGCGAAGCAGGGCCGCCCCAGCGTCGTGGCTGGCGGCGAGATCCGCCTGCCGAGCGATACCAGGAATCACGCTCGGGAGTATGCCGTTTTTGGGGGACCTCGGTTTCAAGCTCGCGATCTATCTATTGGGTTCAATGTTCAGGTACGGAAGATCGTTCTTCCCACGGCAAACGTGAACAATCAGTTCTTTGCTCGCGACACCATGGAGTTGCTCGAGTTGCCGCTGGTTCTCAGATACAACTTCGGGAGCAACAAGCGTGCGTGGGTCGAAGTCCTGGGCGCACCGGAGTTTTCGCCGCGCTTCCGCAGGCCTTCGTCAACCCAGGTGATACTGCCCAATCCGCGCTTTGATCACGGCTATTTCGTCAGAGGAAGCCTTGGGTACACTTTCGGCAAGTGGTACGCGAAGGCGACATACGAGAGCCGCTATTTCAAGTTCGTGCCCGATCCGGGTAACCCCAATAACCTCTATAACTGGAAGAGCAATCTCATCTCGGGCGGCGTGGGGTTCTCCTTCTGATCTTTCAGGTTGCGGTAAAGATGGAGTACTGGTGCGTCCCGGCAATCGGCCTCAGACGGCCGGTATTGTTCACGACCGTCTCCAGTTGGGGATTGTGGTAGATCACATATACCGGTCGAGGATATGCGTCCAGAGATTGTTCCAGGTTTGCCAGGGAGCGCCGCAGACCTGATTCTGGAAACGGGTTGAACAGGAAGATTACGAGGGCGTCGTGCGGTAACCTGAACGTGGTTGCGTCGGCGCAGACGGACTCGATCGCGAAGCATTTCTGCGACTCGCTGTGATACTGAGCCAGATTTTGCTGCGCGATCTCGTTCAGCGATGGAAGGAGTTCGACTCCCAGAATTCGCCGAAAGGGATAGTCCGAGGCCATGAGCAGAGTTCGGCCCTTACCAGAACCGAGATCGATGAACGTGAAGTCGTTGAAATTGATCTTTGTGTGGTGCGCCAGCGCGTCCATCATCTCGTGGAACAGTTCACGTTCCGTGGGCTGATAGGGTGAGTTGAAAACGCCGAGCAGGCGATCCCGCCAGCCAACTGCCCCGCTGGTCGTATTTACGCGGTAGTCCCAGTCGTAGTCGGCATCGCCAAAACGTGAGCGCAATCGGGAAGATGTGGAGTCGCGAAGGAATTGCCCGAGGGTCGCGAGAAATTCCCACGAACCGCGAAAGACACCGGAACGGCCTACGCAATCACTCCAGTGCTTGCCGGCGGCAGGTAGGATTGCAGGTCGTGGTGTCGAGGTCATTGGAAAACATTGTCCCAGAAAACTTGGAGACTACTCTCGATTTCCAGTCACAGATTTCCAAGGGTGGCTGATTTCCATGCACGACGACGCTCGCTGCGCTCGCGGAGCGGACGAATGCGACCGCTCCCACACGGTTCTTGTGGATGATCAGCTTTTGGCGTGGAATCTTGGGGCGCCCCGTTTGTAGCCCTCGGGCATGCCTTTTGTGATGAAGAGAAAATCGTCGGGATTCGCCACCAGCACCTGGCCGTCCAGTGACAGTTCATACGGGTTGCCGTCCGGGTCAACGGGAAGGCCACGCAAGTGCTCGGCATTGACGACTTCCCACAGGTTGGTGGGAATACGACCATTGGACTGTACAAAACGGGTAACGGCATTCTGGAGATTGGTCACGTCTTCATCGACCTGGATCGATCGTAAGTGCTCGATGGCATTTTCTCGGATGTTCGATTCCTGGCTCGACTCGTAAGCGGCACTCCACAGGAGTCGAGCGGTGTTGAAATCCTGCGCGTTTTCAGCCATATCCGCAGCCAGGATCTTCATAAAGGGATGCGCTCCCGGAATCTTCGAACCAGCGTCAAAAACTTCCCCGGCCTTTTTGAAGTCGTGAAGCTCGGTGTAATAGACAAATCCCAGATCGTAGTACAACCGCCAGTTGCCGGGGTTGTGCCCGATACCGTACCGGATCAACTGAACCGCGCGCTCTGGTTGCCCAGCTCCATTAGGGGGAGCCGGAGCGAGAAAGCTGGCGCCAAACTGATATGCGGGCAAAAGGTGGGGATCCAACGCGGCCGTGATTTCGAGCAGAGGAGCAAGCTCGTTATAAGTGTGTTCACGGTTGTAATGACGATGGCCGAAGTACTGCACTGTACGCGTCCAGTAGATACATGCCATCAAGCCATTAAAGCCGAGGCTGGCGCGCTGCAGCATCTTCGGAGAACTGATGAACAGGGCATCGTCAGCGATGTCGTGAGGCCGAATGCGGTCGATGTTCTGCAGCAGGATCACGCTGGCGAACATTGAGATCACCAGGCAAGTTGCGGCCGCCAGCGTGGTACGCCCCGGGGAACTCATTTCAGATCCCTGCGGTCGAAGATGAGAACGGCTCCGCTCAACGCCATCGCCGTGTAGAACAGCGTGTACAAGGTATTCTGCAGAACGAGTTCCCAGCCGATTGGTTGTTGGTGGGCGACCGCACTGATCACGTTCAAGGCCGAGAAGTTGGGAACGAGGTAAGCTATGCCGGTGGCAACCCAACGGGTCAGGCCATGGGCAAGCGTGGCGAATCCGCGGAGGTCGTCCGCAAAACTTCCGATAATGAATAGCGAAAACGCGAACACTGCCGACAGCAACGGAGACGAAAACGATGAGAACAGCAGCGCCAGTGCGCAGATAATCAGGAATTGGAGAATGATGAAGTACAGGGCGATGAAAATCGAGGAGTCGGCGCCGGAGAATCTGTGAGCGACATAGAGCAGGGCTCCGAAGACTCCTAGCGCCATGAAGAACGTATTGACGACCAGCGTTCCAGCCAGCCCAAAAAACTTTCCGACGATAAACTCCCACCGCCGGACCGGTCGCGAGAGTACCGTGTAAAGCGTGCGCTTTTCGATTTCCTTCGAGACCAACCCGATCCCGACGAAAATGGCGATGACCACGCCGAACAGGGACACGGCGGTCAGACCGAGATTGATGACCACCAACCGCTCGATTTCGATTGAGATCTGTCCTATGAAAATAGCCGCTGCAGAAATCAGCACGGCGAATGCGATCAGGTTATAGAGAACGCGATCGCGAACCGCTTCGCGAAAAGTATTAGACGCAATGTGGGCGATACGCGCGTTCATGCCGAGGTCCCCGCGGTGGTTTGAGAATGCTGCAATTTCTCAACGAAGTAAGACTCTAGCGACGTGCGGACGGGGATAATGGAAATCAGACGCAGGCGCTCCCGACGAAGGGCGTCAACGGCCGCGTCCTGCTGGCTTTCCGAAATCATGGTACGTACCGTCTCGCCGGTCACATGGAATTCAGCGCCCAGAGCTTTCATCGAGGCAGGGATTTGTGTTCCTTGCCAGACCAGTTCGACCTTCCCTTGCACGGACTTGGTTAGCTCTTCCACCGCTCCCACGCCGCGCAACTCTCCTTTGTTGATGATGGCCACTCGATCGCAAAGAGCTTCGGCGTCGGAAAGAATGTGGGTCGAGAAAAAGACCGTCTTTCCTTCTTGCTGCAATTGCAGAATGAGGTCCCGAACCTCGCGCCGGCCAAGAGGATCGAGCCCGGACATTGGCTCATCCAGAAAAACCAGCTTGGGACTGTGGAGTATGGCCTGCGCAATTCCGGCGCGCTGCAGCATGCCTTTAGAAAATTTGCGCAGCTGTATGCCTTTGATGTCAGTCAGTCCCACTCGCTGAAGGACTTCCTCGACCCGGTTCTTTCGATCTTTGGCTGGAACCCCAGAAAGTTGCCCGTAGTAGTCGAGCAGTTCATGCGCGGTCAAATAGTCGTAGAAATACGGCTGTTCCGGAAGGAAACCAATCTGTGCCTTGACCTCGGGATCAGTCCAGTCTTTGCCCAAGATTCGCGCCGTGCCGGCGGTGGGAAAAACCAACCCCATGAGCATCTTCAGAGTGGTCGTTTTTCCGGCGCCGTTAGGGCCCAGAAAACCGAAGATTTCTCCGTCTTCCACTGTGAGATGAAGCGGTTGCAGAGCGCGCTTCGGGCGTTTGCGCCAGAAGCCCACCATGTAGGTCTTTTCCAGGCCGAGAATCTCGATAGCAGCCATTGTTTAAACGACAGATGGAGAGTGACTTCGAGAAGATTATAAGCAATCAAACGGGGGCCCGGAGCCGTGCGTTCGGTTACGAGGGTCACATTTTGTCCCAAAAGAGAGAGCGCGAGATTCAGTGCGGCAAACCTGGACCTTCCTAGTGCCGAGTCGATTCTCAGTTTGATTTGAGATTTTTCAAATCACTGAGCAACCGGAAAGGCGATGCAGGCGGGGAGATTTGCCACCGGCACGTCACCAGGATTTCCCATCTGCGAACGAAGAACGCCGTCGTTCGTCGAGCAGAAATCACGATTGCCGGACGAATGTACAACCATCGGCGCTGCGCCGATCACGTACGCCGTGTTGATCGTCGCTCCTCCGGTCATAACCCCCGTTGCCAGAAAAAAGTACCCGCCCTTGCCAGAGCTTCCAGGAATCGCTGAGGACAGACCGCTGTCGATGAGACAAGCCGTGGTTGCTGCCGGAGTGCAGGGAGGCGGACCTCCGAGCGAGGCAATGTCGGGCGAATAGCCAACAGTGGGGTAGGCCGTGTAATAGGCCGCCTCGGCACTCCTCGTCGCGCTCAAGCATCCTGCGGCGGACGATTCATGAGCTGCCATCCGGGCTTGCAGCAAACTAGGAATTGCGATCGCAGCGATGATCAGAATGATCGCCACCACGATCAGAAGTTCGATAAGTGAGAATCCCTTGTGGAAACGCATTCAAGTTCTCCTGAGAACGCGAATCGACCTCGGACGCGGGGGTGGCGCCGCAAATTATCTTGCAGTTGTTTTACCAACCTGGGAGTTAAGGCTGAAACCTTGGTAACCAGTGACTTTGGGCGGTGCGGGGAAGAAGATGAACGAGGAAAGGAAAAACCGACAGGAGCGGCATTTTATCCGCCGCTCCTTGCCTTGGGTCGTGATCGAGATTTACTGATTGAGTGGATTGAAAGTCTGAATCCCAGCTTCTGTATTGGAGCAAATGCCCGCGGGATCGACCCGGATCACAGCGTCCTCTTCAGCGCAGAAGGCGCGGATCCCGGTTTGGTTCACTGTGATGGGCGCTGCCTGAATCGTGTAACCGATGTTAACCCCACCCGCGACCGATCCTGCTCCCGAGACAAATCTGTAACCGCTCTTGCCGCTGCCGGCCGGATTGCCGTTGTTAGCCAGGACTGAGTCGATCACGCACGCTGTGTTCTGGCTGGGAATACAGGCCGCACCGAGCGGGCCTCCCAGATTCACGAGGGCCGGTGCGTAGCCCACGGTTGGGTACGTGCTCTGGTACGTGATTTCTCCTGTGGTGATGGTACGGACGGATGCCACCGCAGATGACTCGTTGGCGGCCATGCGGGCCCGCAGAAGGTTCGGAATGGCTATGGCAGCAATGATCAGAATGATCGCCACCACAATCAGCAACTCGATCAGTGAAAAACCTTTTTGTTTTCGCATTTTTTCCCTGGGATGTTTTTCAGCCTGCCATCGATTTTCCTGGCTCAACTCTCAGCCGGATTTTTTACCCTACCGTTTGGATGCAACAGGCCACTTTCCGCGCCCAGCAAGGCGCAACGCGTATTGTAACCTTTCGCCGGGCGGTTTAGCGGCCGAAAAGTGTGGGTCCGGACCCCACTTTCGTGGGGGCACAGACAAAGAACGCGCGAACGATCGGCTCTTGCAGGTGAACACCAGGATTCGTGCTGGGAAGAGATCGCGACCAGAAAAGGAAAAGAGCAGCGAACTCTCGCTCGCTGCTCCGTGGCTATGTACCCTTCCCCGAGGTACTTCGCCTAAAAATCCAATCCCGCCGCTTACTGATTGAGAGGGTTGAAAGTCAGGATGCCGGCTTCAGTGTTGGAACACACCCCGGCTGGGTCGACCCGCACGACAGCATCCTGTTCGGCACAAAAGGCACGCACACCGGTTTCGTTGAGGATCAGAGGCTTCGCCAGGATCGTGTAACCGACATTGAGCCCAGACCCGACCGTTCCAACACCTGTCGTAAACCCATAGCCGCTCTTGCCGCTTCCGGCCGGGTTGCCGTTGTTCGCCAGCACTGAATCGATCACGCAGGCTGTGGCCTGGCTGGGAACGCAAGCTGCGCCGAGAGGTCCACCAAGATTCACGAGACCCGCGGCATAGCCTACGGTCGGGTACGTGCTCTGGTAGGTGATCTCTCCCGTGTTGATGGTGCGCAGCGAGGAGACCGCAGAAGATTCATTGGCTGCCATACGAGCGCGCAGAAGGTTTGGAATGGCGATCGCCGCAATGATCAGGATGATTGCCACTACGATCAGAAGCTCAATCAATGAAAAACCAAGTTGTTTTCGCATCAGTTTGCCCCAAAGATCTTTCTGATATTTCAGTGGCATTTGCCGTGCCAAACCCTCAGCCGGTCGAGTTCACTAAATTGTTCTTTTTAGTGGGTTCAAGGCTTGAAATGGAAGGAGCACTGGAGTCTGCATTGACGTGAATTGGGAGTTCCGACAATTTGTGTCATCTAGGCGAATGAGCGATTGGGGACCCAGGAGTGATAAGTCCGGACGACAAGTTTGGCGGCAAAAACAAAAGAGCAGCGAACTTGCGTTCGCTGCTCCGTGGCTTGTACCCTCCCCCAGGTACTTCGCCAAACTTACTGGTTGAGCGGGTTGAACGTCAGGATGCCCGCTTCGGTGGTGGAGCAAACGCCAGCCGGGTCGACGCGAACCACTGCATCTTCCTCAGCGCAGAAACCACGAAGACCAGTCTGGTTGATCGTGATCGGAACTGCCTTCACGGTGTAGCCAACGTTGACGCCACCAGCCACTGTTCCAGCACCGGTGGTGAACAGGTAACCGCTCTTGCCGCTGCCAGCCGGGTTGCCGTTGTTGGCAAGCACGGAGTCAATCAAGCAAGCTGTCGCCTGTGCAGGTACGCAAGCCGCGCCGATCGCGCCGCCGAGGCTCACCAGGTTCGCCGAAAAGCCAACCGTCGGATAGGTCGAGTTATAGGTAACTTCAGCTGTGTTGATGGTACGGATCGAAGCGACAGCAGACGACTCGTTGGCCGCCATGCGGGCGCGAAGCAAGTTCGGAATAGCGATTGCTGCGATGATCAGGATGATTGCCACCACGATCAGCAGCTCGATTAGTGAGAAACCCTTTTGTTTCCGCATCTCGAATTTTCCCCTCGTTAAGTTCTGTTTTTAAAGTCTCTGCTAACATCGCAGCCGTCCTGATGTTTGCATCTGCCTAGCCAAAGCTGCTAGTTACCTTCGTTTTTGGTACTTTTTGGAGAAGAGCTTTGTTTTCAGTAGGAGGGCAAACTTCGGTGGTATCGTCCCATGCTGGACGGCCAATCCTCTGGCAAATTGCGTCGCGGGAATTGACAATTCGTGTCAATCCCCGGTTAAGACGGTCCAGCCCTGGGACGCCGGGATGGCGGCTCGTCATGCCTTAGAATGTTGCGGCGTCGTTCCCCGGGCTAATCATGGAAATCACTGCCGACACCTTTCGCGTCGAGAGCAACATAGAGGATGCGTGGACACTGCCGTCTGTTCTTTACACCGATTTGAATGTATTCGCTGCCGAGAAAGGGAAGATCTTCTCGCGAACCTGGCAAGTCGTGGGACACAGCAGCCAGGTATCAAATCCCGGAGATTACTTCACGACGGAAGTCGCTGGCGAACCTCTTCTGTTTGTGCGCGGAACCGATGAAAGGCTGAGAGGTTTCTATAACGTATGCCGGCATCGCGCCGGTCCTCCCGCTGAGGGTTGCGGGTCGCGCAAGCTGTTTCGCTGCGCATATCACGGATGGACGTATGACCTCGATGGCAGGCTGATCAATGCCACTGAGATCGAAGGCGTGAAGGGATTTCGTCCAGAGGACTTTGCCCTGGCGCCAGTAAGAACCGAAGAATGGTTCAATCTCTTGTTCGTGAACCTTGATCCGCAGGCGACACCACTCCTTCAGACTTTGGGCGAGTTGCCCAGGCAGACTGGCAGATTCCCATTCACGAAAATGAAACTCTTCGAGCGCCGCACCTATGACATGAAGTCCAATTGGAAGACATACGTTGATAACTATCTGGAGGGCTACCATCTGCCGAGCGTGCATCCAGGATTGAACAGGGAACTGGACTTCAATTCCTACGTGGTCGAACCTCATCCCGAGTACGTGCGACAGTTCAGCCCAATCCGCGGAGCTCAGCCCGGCGATACAACTCCCCGCCGATATCAGGACGCGCACCAGGATTTGACTACCGACTATTTCTGGATCTTCCCCAACTGGATGCTGAACTGCTATCCCGACAACGTCTCGCTGAACATCGTGCTGCCACTCGAGCCCGAGCGAACGCGGGCCATCTTCGAATGGTATCTGCCGGAGAAGGAGCACACGTCACCGGCGGCCAAAGCGTCGGTGGAATTCAGCAATCAGATTCAAATCGAGGACGTTGGGATCTGCGAGGCCGTGCAAAGGAATCTGCGATCCCGAAGTTACTCGCGCGGTCGATTCAGCGTCAAACAGGAAAAAGGAGTTCACGCTTTTCACCGAATGTACGCAGACCTCATGCGGCCTGCCTAGGTGGTTGAAAACCACCACTATTGGCCGAGGTCGGCCGATTCCGCCCCTAATGCGCAAATTGCATTGCCGCCCTATGCTCCTTTCTCGCTGAGAACAAAGGAATTGTATGTTCTGTGAATCGCGTGTCTTTGGCATGGGAGTTGCCATTCACCTGATATGAGTTTTTTCGCATTCATGCATTTTTGGACTAGTGTCGGGCGGGAGGTCGTTATGAAAGGCAGACTCGCGGGTAGATTCGCAATCCTGGTTGTATCGCTGTCGGGAGCGCTTTCGTTCGGCGCCTTGGCGCAGACGACTGAAGAAGGGCCCGGACCTTCGGAACAGCCCAGTGCTCCGATGGAGATTGGACAGGGACAAGGACCAGATTCTCAGCGCCAGGGACAGGGCCCGGATTCTCAGCCCTATGATGATTCCAACGCACAGCCGACGGAAGCGCAGCCTGGCGGCCCGTCGGGTGAGGCTCCGGCATCGACGGATCAGGGAGTGGGGCGCATCAGCCTGATCCACGGAGATGTCTCGACCCAGCGCGGCGACTCGGGCGACTGGTCGGCTGCAGCATTGAATCAACCCTTGATGACTGGCGACAAGATTTCGACGGGCGACAATGCCCGCTCTGAAGTGCAGCTTGATTTTGCCAATACCCTTCGGTTGTCGAGCAACACCAAAGCCAACGTCGCTACTCTCACAAAAAAGAACATTCAGATTCAGTTGGGCGAAGGTCTTGCGACTTACACCGTCTCAAAGGACAGCGAGGCAGAGCCCGAGATCGATACTCCGAATGTCTCCATCCATCCGTCGCATCACGATGGTGTGATTCGTATCGAAGTGCATCCGGATGGCGACACAATCGTGATTGTGCGCAAAGGCGAGGCGCAAATCGCCACGCCACAGGGAAGCACTGAAGTGCGCAGTGGCGAGATGGCCACGATTCGCGGCACCGCTGAGTCCGCGCAATACAAGATTGCATCCGCTCCGGATCGCGACGATTGGGACCGCTGGAACAGCGACCGCGATCACATCATCCGCGACGCGAGTTCCTGGCGGCACACGAACCGCTACTACACCGGAACTCAGGATCTCGATACCTACGGCCACTGGCGACACGTCGATGACTATGGCGACGTTTGGTATCCAGACGAGCCGGCAGACTGGGCTCCCTATCGCAACGGAAACTGGGTTTATCAACCCTACTATGGCTGGACGTGGGTAGGCTACGAGCCTTGGGGCTGGGCGCCGTATCACTACGGACGCTGGATGTATAACGGTGGCTGGGGATGGTGGCCCGGACCGGTGTACGCCGCGTATCAACCGTTCTGGGCGCCGGCGTACGTTTCGTTCTGGGGGTGGGGTGGTGGCTGGGGTTTCGGTGTTGGATTTGGTGGCTGGGGCGGATTCGGCTGGCTCCCGCTCGGTCCTTGCGATTGGTACCACCCGTGGTGGGGTGGATACCGTGGTCGCTTCGGCTGGGCAGGCCGAGGTGGATGGGATGGCGGTCGCTACGGTGGATTCCACCCGCTGCACAACGGAATGCGATTCTCGAACCTGGCGAATCTGCATAACGTACACGTTGGCCGCGCGATGTCGACAGTCAACGCAGGCCGCTTTGGAGCGGGCAGGGTGGGTGCGGTAGCGGCTCGGCCTGAACAGTTGCGTGGAGCTCGGATGATGGCGGGCAACCTTCCAGTCGTTCCGTCGCGGGCGAGCCTGTCGGCTAGCGGACGTCCGGCATCGTCGGCGACGATCCGCAACGGTGGGGCGCAGCGTTTCTTCGGATCGCACAACAACATCTCGCGTCCGGTCTCGTTCCAGCAGCAGACCGCCAGCCTGCGGCAGACGATGCAGCAGAGCCACGTGGGGGCAGTACCGGCGGGCGGACGCTCGAACGCCGCATTCGCCGGACGTGGTCCTAGCGCGGTTGGGACCATGCAAAGGTCAAGCGCGGGAGTAGCGAGTCGGCAGGCGGGTAGCTTCAGCAACCGAAACGTGCCGAATCAGAATGCGCCGAACAGTTCTTATCGGCCGTTCAATGGTAGCAACAGCGCATCACGACCTGAGCCGCAGCGCGGCACAAGTCAGGCGGCGCCTGTCCAAAACCGTGGCGGCTTCCGGCCATTCACGCCGCCAAACGAGAACAACCGCTCCTCTGGCGGGAATAGCAGTGTATCGAGGCCAGACACGCAACGTGGAACAAGCCAGGCGGCTCCGGCTGAGAATCGCGGCGGGTTCCGCCCGTTCAATCCTCCCTCGAATAGTGAGGTGTCGCGAGGTGGGACGAGCAGCCGCAGCAGCAGCGGTGGCGGGTATTGGAATCGGACCGCTCCCAGTTCGAACGGGCAGCAGCGCAGCTACTCAGATGGCTACGGGCGAGGGTCGTCACGGCCGCAGCTCGACATGCGTCAGCCGATCGTGAGAAGCCCGTCGTATGGCGGAAGCGGATATCCGCGAGGAGGTTATAGCGCGCCCAGCTACGGTGGATCGCGCAGCGCGCCAGGCTACTCGCGGCCGAGTTACGGAGGTGGTGGTGGCTCTCGGCCAGCACCTAGCGGCGGTGGAGGACATGCACCCAGCGGTGGAGGCGGCGGCCATTCCAGTGGTGGCGGTCACTCCAGTGGTGGTGGCGGACATTCAGGCCATCACTAAACCTGCTGATAGTGCGTTGACGTGAACGAAGTGAACGATTAGAGGCGAGAAGGGCGTGCTCAAACGGCACGCCTTTTCTCTTTAGCGAGATTTGTTGCGGAGTCTACTTCATGTTAAGC
This sequence comes from uncultured Acidobacteriota bacterium, assembly GCA_963836945.1. Lineage (GTDB taxonomy): Bacteria > Acidobacteriota > Terriglobia > Terriglobales > Acidobacteriaceae > Sulfotelmatobacter. Next base: position 170,021 of record CAWILL010000001.1, on the reverse strand, counting down.
CGGGCTGCGCCCGACGGACAGCCGAAGGCGGCTGTCCCCACATTCCTTATGCCGGTTACGGTCTTGCGTATGCAGGACTGTCGGGTTCCGGGCGGTCGTAATCGTGCCCGTATTTGTTCTTATGTGCCACGGCTACATCGGGTTCAGGCAGAGCAAATGTTCCAAGAGTTGACTGTCCCGGCGTAATGGTGATCTCTCGCACCATGGCGCGGAGAGCATCAGGTGCCACACCCGCATGAAAGATCTGAAACTGGTATCGTCCCGGCGGCACATTGGAAATTGCTAAGTCGCCACGAACATCGGAGATCGCATAGTAAGGCGTTGGCACGGCGATCACTACCGCACTCATCTCAGCATGAATATTGCAAAATATAAAAGAAATTCCCGGCTTGTCGAATTGAACGAAGCGCGTCGTTCCGCTCTCATAGAGCCCGAGGTCGAAACGTTTGCCCTCAAACAAAGAGAATACGTTGTGGAAAAAGGGATCACGGTTCGGGAATTCCACTTTGCCGCCCGCTGGTATCACCAGCAGTGAAGGCTGGAAGCTTTTGTTCTTTTGAACCAGTTGAGGGATCTGCGTCTGTTGTGGCGGCTGTACTCCGGTTCCCACCGGTGTCAGCCAGATTACCGCCTTGGAGGAATCTTTCAAGCGGTGTCCGGCTTTTGTGAGATCCACATGTGCACGCAGAGACTCCTGACCATGGACGCTGCCGATCAAAAGGAGCAGGGAACCGAGTGACGCATCGAAACCCATGGATCGTAGCTTCAAAACAGTATTCCTATCGACAGATTCACTTGGTTAGTAGAAGTGCTACTGCTGTAGACGGGAAAAGTGCGGAGACGTCTGAGTTCTGCCGAAAAAACCAGATCAGAGCGAGGGCGGAACACGACGTTGGCGAGAGCCCCGCGGTTTCGGCCTAGAATCGGACCGAAATTATTCTGATCTGTGGCAAAACCGCGGATGTCGCTGGTAAAGGCATCATCTTCAGAAATCACGCCATTCAGTTCGAGCTTCGGAGTCAATTGAAACTTCAGTTGTGACCATCCGCCGGCCGTGTTGAGTCCGCGTAGAGGGGGAATTGGACTCTCGGGGCTACTGCCGTATACGACCGATGTCCCGATGGCTGCACCCAAACCTCCGATGCCGCGGCCTCGATAGAATTCGCCGGATAAGCCAAGCCGCGAAAGAATTGGAACCTGCCAGTCCGCCATGGCTGCCCACGCGTCGACGTAACGACTCCATGCCCAATTCTGGCGGCCGTAATAGCCGGCTACCCCAAAACTAAGGGGATGCTCTCGGACCGGCCGCGACCATGCGGTGCGAAGCGCGTAAGCAGGTTGCCCCGACATCTCGCCCGCCTGGGCCGAGCGGTAAAACGAGTTGGAGGGAGACTCCCAGTCGAGGTTGTCCAGGACTCCTGCCTGCATCGTGACGGTCTGGCGTTCGCTGAGCGAGAATCGGCGCTCGACGCGGATCTGCGGCGTCCAGCCCCAGAGATTTCCGCCGAAAGCGAAGGCCGGTGTCGCCAAAGACGCAAAAGAAGTCGGCGATAACGGTGAGATAAATAACGAGTCCTGGCCCGCCACCACACTGGTATTGTCCCAGTCCAGTCGCAGATTCGCAGTCTGCAGTCGAACAACACCGAAATTGACTCCGTTCCCGGTAGCAGGAAAGCCACCGGAAAAATCGAGTTGAACATCGGCGGAAGTTCTTGCCCCAGCGAGCTTCGGGCCAAAGATTTCAAGGCCAATTTCCGATTGGCGCAAGGTGGCTCCAAGCGTTGCCTTCGGAAGGAAACCGGGCAAGGGCCGCGCATAGTTGGGGAAGTCCAGGTTGTCGGAGCCGCCCACATTACGGAACGCGTTCATCAATACGATCCCGTGAAGGCGTGCGCGATACTTCGATGCGGTTTCAACTTTCGTTTGATACTGTTCGTCGATCTTCGAGCCGATCAGCGAGGTCGATTCTTCCAGCTTCTGTACGCGTTGTTCGAGAGGAGTCGAGGGCTCGACGGCTGCGGCCGTGTTGCTGTCTGGCGCCGCCTGTGCCGCTATTTCGGAACTCTTGCCTGCCGCCGGCTGTTCCAACAAAGTGCGCGTTGCCTGCAAGTCCTGGCGCAGTTGGTGCATTTCAGCCCGGGACTGCGCATTCTCGGCGCGCATCTCTTCGACCAGTACCTGGAGTTGGCGGACTTGATCCTGCAACTCGTGGATTGCCGGGTCGCCGGAGCCAGTCGCGACCACGCCTGATGCCTGCTGACCTGAGCCAAGCGAGTGGAACGAAACGATAACGGAAACCGCCAATGCGGCCCCGCGAAGTGTAGAGGTCATAGGGCTCATCACACCGTCCTCCTGCTGCACTCATCCGGAGCCGGATACTTTCACGAAAAAGGACTCGCCTTACACCCCCGGATGCGAAACTGAATTTTGGGTGGCACCCTGCTGCGCGGGCATAGCGGGAGATACTTCTACGCTGAAATCGCCGGCGCCACGCATTGCTTCCTGGGCGCGGCCCCGCAGCACCATGCGAAAAACGGTTTTGCGTTCCAAGGTGCGCTCTGCGAAGATTTCACCGCCGTGATCCTGAACAATCTTCTGGACCACCGCCAGTCCTAAACCAGTGCCGTTTTCTTTCCCATAGCTTACGAAGGGATGGAACAGCTTTTCTCGGATCGATTCGGCAATGCCCGGCCCGTTGTCCGACACCGCGATTGTGATCGCCCCCGAGATCTCGCCTGCTGTAACCTCGACCTTACCTCCGAGCGGCGGCGCCGCTTCGCAGGCGTTAAGCAGCAGATTGTACAAGGCGCGTTCCAGTTTGCGCTGGTCAAACCATCCCGAAACATGAGGCCCGCAGTGCACATCGATGGATCGCGCGTGGTGCCGGGGATGTAGACGCGCTGCCTGGACGGCCCGCTGTATGGTTTCGAGCACATTGCCGTGGGCCGGATTCAACGATTCACGGGTGCGCGCGAACTCCAAAAGCGAGTCGATCAGGTCGGTCATCAAGTTCACGCCCGTGCGCACCTCCTGATACAGTTCCTCGCGCTGAACGGGCGTGAGGTGACTGTCAACCAGGAACTCAGAGTTGGCCACGATCGCAGCCAGCGAGTGACGCAAGTCATGCGAAATCGAACTCGCCATTCGGCCGATCGTTGCCAATTGCTCCGACTCCAGCAAATCCCGCTGACTTTTGAGCAGGCTGCTACGCATGCGGTCAAAAGCGCGCGTCAGTTCGGCGACCTCATCCCCTCCACGTTGATCCAACGGATGGTGGAAGTCGCCGCCTTCCAGCGCCCGAACGCCCGCGACCAGGCCACCCAAAGGCCGTGTGAATGTATGAGAAATAAAGAAAACGAGCCCGCTTCCCACCAAGATTGCTGCCAGGCCGAGCAGAATGAGGTAGCGATTCAGCTGCCCTAGAAATTTTGTCGCCTGATCGTAAGATTCGAGGACGCTGAGGCGAACTGGCGTCGTTCGAGAACCGGACAAATCCAGCGAAGTTGCGAGGAAGCGTTCCTTGCCGATCTCCACATCGTGCGGCACTTCCTGAGGCGAACCGGTGATAAATGCCCTCAGATTTCCACCTTGCACCTGAGCAGCGGGCAGCGTGGTGGCGATTACTTCGTCTCCACAGGAAAAAGCGACCTGACTACCAGCCACCTTGCTTACGTAAGCGGCAAGCCAGTCGTTGATCTCGTACCCAACCACCAGAAATCCCAGCAGTGTTCCTTCGGTGGGGGAGCCTCGGTAAATGGGCTGGATGAATGTCTGATACAGGTGATGCTCCCCGAACCACCAGTGGCTGCCCTCGAGTCGGTTTTCTTCCAGGGACTGTTGAAAATATTTTTCTGCGCCTTCCCTGGGGAATCCGGGAGTGTTGGTGTGCAAGGCAACGACCCTACCGCTCTCATTTACCAGTACGAATAGATCGGAACTGGCAATCCGCCAGACGTCGCGCGATGCATCCTGGATGGTGAGCGGATCGGAATTGCTCATGATCGAACGCGTGATGGGCAGAGCGGCCATGAGAGCGACGTCGTTGGTCAGCATGGTTTCGCGTTCGTGGCGAAAGTCCTGAAATGCCGACACGGAATCCCGCAGGTTGATGGCAATACTCTGCCGGACGTGCGTCTGCACGCTGCGCTGCACCAGCAAGAAACTGGTAGTCGTGAGGCCGGCCGTGATCACCAGCATCGAGATCAGGAACCGCGTGCGCAGGCGTACGCGAGGCAAGAGCGCCCGGCCTGCGGGCCCTGAAGCGTTGGCAGACGAATGGAATACGGGCTCAGAGGAGGGATTCACGGGATCAACGAACGAACTTATATCCCATTCCGTGTACCGTTCGGAAGTGTACGGGGCTCGATGGGTCCTTCTCCAGTTTCTGGCGGAGTTTCAATATGTGATTGTCGACGGTTCGGGTGGAGGGATAATTCTGGTATCCCCAGACCTCATTCAGCAATTCGTCGCGGCTGATGACTCGCTCCGCATTCAGCACCAGGAACTGAAATGTCTTGAATTCCTGAGCTGTCAATACCACCGGCTTCCCGTCGCGCTTCACTTCCATCTTCTTAAAGTCGGCGGTGATGTCGTCGAAGCTGACAACCTGCGCCTCGGGCACCAGACGAGTGGTGTGGCGCAAAGCTGCACGGACTCGGGCGAGCAGTTCTCGAGGGCTGAAAGGCTTCGTGACGTAGTCATCAGCCCCCAGTTCGAGCAGCAGGACCTTGTCTGAAACATCGCTGGCCGCGCTCAGAACGACGATCGGCAACGTCGGGGAAATCGCCTTGATTTCTTTGCAGACGTCCCCGCCGGAGACCTTGGGCAAGCGCAGGTCTAGGACCATGGCCGCTGGCGGCGAAGCATGGAAGCTGTCGATTGCCGACTTGCCATCCGACTGCGTCTCTACCGCATAACCCTCGGTTTCAAACAGTCGGCGGAGCGCTTTTTGAACGGCGGGATCATCCTCGACAATCAGGATGCGCCCGGTCGGCTTGGCTGCAGGGACTGGTGTCACAGTTCTACCGATACCGAATGGCGTTGCGAGATTCCCCATAAGAAACCTTCCAATCTGTGTGAGGGAAAAACCTCCGGAATGCGTCGCGCCTTCCGGAAGCACCACTGACTTTTTGAAGCTTACAACCCTTTGACGGTAGTTCTGATGAAAGGCTTCAGCATTTGACATTCTTTTTACAAGTTCATGACGGTGTTAAAAACGAGTACGGAGGGCGGCGTGCAACAAGCGTGGGCTTCTTGATTGTTCGGTCTTGTGCGCGGCACAGCTAGGGAAGGAACTCAGGGAGTCATACCATTTCCACCGTATGGCCAGCATGTATAAGAAAATCGTACTCTTGCCACGCTCTAACCGGGCTATCGGCATAGCCAGCCGATATCCCGCTAATCGTCCGCCAGGAGTTCCTCGATGAAGTCCGCCACTTTAGCGCTCCTTCTTTCTTGCTTTGCACTCACGAATCTGGCATCTGCCAGCAGCACGGTTGATTTCAGCAATGGTGGAGGGACGCTCTCAGGTACAACTGCAGGGCTGACTCTTTCCGGATCCACGTTAATCGCTGTCAGTGGCCTTAACGGTTTAGGCACCGTCACGGGCGACCTTGGCACTTTTTCGCTAAGCACCGGCGCACTGGCCAGCGGTTCTTTGACGATGGGCGGCACATTCGCTGCTGGCGGAATGCTCACCATCAATGGCAACGGCACCAACGGAATTCCCAATGGAGTACTCTTCACCGGTACATTCTCCGCGCCCATAAGTTGGACTCTTACGACGCTGGCAAATGGGACTAACAGCTACACGCTGACGGGTGTTCTTACGGGAATGTTGGGTGGAACCAGCGTGAGCGCGGTTACCGTTCAACTGACCGCCAACACAGGTACAGGATTCTTTAATGGCTCAACCTTAATTTCTGGCGGGGATACAACCATCGCGTCTGTTCCGGAACCCTCCACGCTCGCTCTCTTTGCGACTGGAGGCATGAGCCTGATCGGCATGATGCGTCGGAAGCTGTCCGCGAGATAGACAAATAGACTCAAGTCGGAAGGCAAGCGCCCGACTCCGGGCGCGCTTTTCCTTTAGCAGCGCGCTTCCCACGAATGTCTTGTCGTAGAATGGCGGCTTGCCTGGCAGAATTTCAGAGCTAGACCAACTTGTAGTTGTGCTGGTGCGTCCACGCAATCCACTCAATATTGGTGCGGCTGCGCGGGCCATGAGCAACTTCGGTGCCCCGCATCTTCGCCTTGTCAATCCATACGCTGCCGGCTTCCGCGAGGCACGCTCTGCCGTGGGTGCCTCTGCACTGCTCAATAACGCCCTGGAGTTCGACTGTGTGGCCGAAGCTGTGGCGGACTGTTCACTGGTGGTCGGAACCACCGCTGTCCGTAATCGGGCTTTACGGGATCCAGTGCGCCGTCTCAACGATGAATCGTCCAACGCCATTCGAACAGCATTAAGATCAGGCAAGGTCGCGCTGTTGTTCGGCTCCGAGAAGATCGGATTGACGAACGCAGATTTTACTCATTGTCACTGGCTCCTCACTATCCCGACGCATGAACAAAACATCTCCATGAATCTGGGACAGGCTGTAGCGGTCTGTCTTTTCGGACTCTCGCAAAATGTGGTCGACGAAGCGATTCCCGAACAGATCGAGCCGGCGGCATCCGGCGAAATCGAGAAGATCACGCAAGGACTATACGAGGCTCTGGAGATCAGCGGATACGTAAAACCGGGCAACGATGCGGTGAGTGAAAAGAAGGTCCGCCGTCTTATGCTCCGGTTCAATCTGCAGGCCATGGACGCGAAAGTATTGCTCGGAATGGTACGGCAGATCTTATGGAAGCTGCGTCAGGAAGCGAAAAGTTATCCCTTCACTCGTTGAGGCGAAGCCTGGATCGACGTTTTCTTGAATCGGAACTGGAGCAGCCAGGTGCTGGCTGTCGGCTGCCCGTTGACTTCCGGGGCAGAGAACTCCCATCGCTCCGCCGCCTTGAGGGCCTGATTCGCGAAGTATCGGCTGGACCCTGACGACTTCAATTTTGCTGCGGTGATTTTTCCGGAAGGATCCACTTCTACCCGTACGACCACCTTGATGGTGCCCCGGATAGTATTTTGCGCACTGCGGGGAACGTCGGGAAGAACTTGGCGAACGACCTCGCCCCCTGGTGCTCGAGGAAGCGGCACCACAGGTTCCGCCGGCTTGGGAGCAGCGGTTGTCGGGGTCGGTGCGGCTTCAGTGACTGGCTGCTTGGTCCCATCGGAGGTCTGCGTTGCAGATTTGCTTGAGCGGGAATACGTCCATGCCAGTACGACCCCCAGCACAACGATGATCACAGCTGCGGTCGCAAACACAGGCTTGCGGGTTGCGGAACTAGCCGGGATTGCAGCCGGTTCCGCAGGGGCGGGTACGGACCGCGCCGCCGGTTGCATGCGCGCCTGAATTTCCTTCAGCGAGCATCGACGGTTCGGATCGAGCTGCAGGCATTCCCGCACGATTCCACGAAATGGATCCGGGATGGTCTCAGGTAAATCGCGATTCGCCGGTGAAGCTTGCTCGGCGGCGGTCACGTTCTGAGCCAAGGCAGCGAGCAATGTGACCCCCGCAGACCATATATCTCCCGCCGGCGATATGATCCCGGCTGCGGTCTCTGGGGCGTCATACACGTCGCGGCGCCTGCGTCCTCCATCCTGCTGTACGACCGGCGCAACCTGGTCCGAGGACAGCTTCAGTTGATCGCCCGCAGCGAGCACGTTCGACGGCTTCACGCGCCCGTGAACAAACCCATTCTTGTGCAGATAGAAAAGAGCATCAAGGACCGGAGGCAGTAAGTCCGAAACTTCCGATGGGTCCAACGGCCGTTCCGGGAGAATCCTGGAAAGATCGTCGTCGGCGCATTCCATTAACACATAGAGAAAGGGCGAGCCGTCCAAACGGCAAAGGCCGCACTCAAACGTGCGAATCAGATGAGGATGAGAAAGCTTGGCGGTGGCGCGCAGGCGCGACAGTCGCGCCTCGGCCGTGGCTTCGTCCACTTGAATCAGCTTGATCGCAGCCCTCTGCACGGGTTGGTCTGCGAATTCGGTCAGAAAGACTGCGCTGTGATCGGAGCCGCCCAGCCACTGGCGGAGGGGAAACTTCCCTTTGACCACGAGTCCTTCCCACGACTTCCATGTGTCGGGTTTACTCATTTGCTGCTAACCTGCGATCCAACATTCTATGCCATCAGCGATCCATTGGTGGCCAGCACGTCGAAATCGCAGGTGCAGCTCTGCCTCTGTCCTCTTACCTGCTCTTGTAGCTGAAGGTAACCTTGGTCTCCTCATCCAGAACAAGAGGCCGGACAAAACTGAACGAAGTGCCCGCCCGGGGAACGTCGATCGCCACCGGCAGAACGCCGGCGACCCGCTTTTGCAGATTCATGACGTTGGCAGAAGCATTCTGGCTGACCGCTCCCGGAGCCAGCGGCATTATTTTGCTGAAGTTCCTACCTTCGACAGCCACCATGCTCGATTCAGTGTTAAGCATGGGCGCTGAAGCTGTAACCTCGACGGTCTCGGTCGCAGCACCGACGTTCAGAACACCTCCAAACATCGAAGGTTGGCTGGAGTCGTACCTGACGTTGTTGACGCTGGTCTTGAAGCCCCTGCTATCCAGCTTGATTTTGTAGTTTCCTGAAGGTAGTCCCAGAATCGTCCAGTGTCCGGAGGAGTCGGTCACTGCACTGCGGCTCATGCCGTTTTCTGACGACGTGACGGTAATCTGCGCATTCGCAATGACTGCTCCGGTGGCATCGGTCACATATCCACCCATCTGCCCCGCTGGTGACTGGATACGCGCTCCTACATCATTTGAGTTGTTGTAAGAACCTCGGTCGCGCTCCAGCTGTCCTCGAGCGACGACCTCTTCGCGCACAGGTTCGGGCACGCGATTAGCGGCAATCACATCTCCTCCGAAATCCTTCACCTTATAGCGCTCTGGCAGAAACACTTCCCAGTTCAGCAGGCTGATGGGGATATCCATGCTCGGAAGGCTCAGGTCGGCGCCACCTTTTTTCGCGAACGGAGTTCCGGAGTGCATGAATACAAACGACACCGTGTAGGAACCGTTTGGACGGAATCCTGGACGCAACAGCGGTACGCGATTGCCATCCGCACCCTGCACCGGTTTCACCCGTTCTCCTGCGACTTCGGCGGAGAGGATCGTTGCTCCGGCTGGCAGCGAAACTTTGAGGAAGGGTTGTGCCTGATTCTTCAATGTCAATTTCACCTCCGTCAGCGACTTGCCTTCCGAAGTGACCATTGTGGTGACGTCCGCGCTCTCGGCGACGGCAGCGAGCACGCTTCCATCCGGAAACCGTACCCAACTCAAGGCGAGAGTAGGCGTGTCACTCGCTTGGCGGTGATAGCGGAACGCGGCCTGCGGCGGGAAGTGCGCCAGTGACCGCAGGTAAGGGTTGGCTTCCTTCACGTCCATGCGCTTAAGGCCGCCGCCCTCGGTCGCGGTGATCTCCATGGTGCCAGCGCCCTCCACCAGCACTTCACCAGTCTCCCTTTGCGCTCCTTTGAAGCTGACGAAAGGCACGTCTGCCTTCGTGTCGTTGATCGAGCGCTCCATCGAGATCAGAAACTGATGACTACGCAGCCCGGGGTTGCTCACTGTTAAGAAGATATATGGGTGAGTGGGTTCGGTTGTGCCGACCGGTCTCACGTTCACGACCTTGGGCTGAGTCTCCGCCGAATCCAGTGTTGGACCAGTGACGCCGGTGACCTCGAAGCCTTCAGGAATTTGAACCTGGAACGTGGAGGTTTCTCCCTGCACCATGGCGATATCTGCCAGTACAGCAATTCGCATTTCGGCTTCACTCACGGAAACGAGTGTTTTCGAATCCGCCAGGAACCGCACTTCACGCGGAGCAGTCGGTGCGACCACTTCGCGCGTGGCCCACCAGATGTTCGCCGATTGTCCGGGCACCAAGGTCGCCTCGATCGTGGTGTGCCCGTTTTCCGACTCACGGTTGGTGATGACTCCTGGGTTGATATTGGCCAGTGTGTGCTCGCCCGGAATCAACAGGCTCATTTGCACGCTGCCGGCCACCGGGGCCGGCAGGCTGAACGAAGCGCGTCCGGCGTCGATCCTTAACGGCAGGCCGGTGTCGAGCGCGATCGAAAAATCTCCCGCCGGAAGGAGCGCGACGTGCGTGCCATTCTCTTGCAGCAGCGGCACGCCCTTTCCGTTCTGATGAGCGTCAAGGATCGTCATCCCACTAGTTAGCGGTACCTTGCTTATTCCTTTGTGGAAGACTTCTCCCTCGAGCTCCACGGATCCCATCACGCCGTTGTTCTCAACTCGCAGTTTCACATCGGCATGCTTGATGGAGTATGGAAGTGGCGCGGTGTCCGGCTTCTTTGGCGGCTTCGCCGCCCGTTCGACCAGCTTGTTATATTCATCCAACGTAAGCGTGACGTTGCCGGGATCGGGCAGGGGCAGTGTGGATTTATCCTCTGCCCAGCACAACGACATCAAACACACACATCCAACCAACATTGAAGTGAAAAGTCTGCCGTTCATCGCGCACCTGCCTTTTTATCGTGCTGGAAATTGAATTCTGCAACGGGGGACTGGTTCTCGCTGGTTAGTTCGGAAACCAGATAGATCGATGGGCCAAACGCGGGGAAATCGATGTTGACCGGGACGATGCCGGTCACTCTGCCCGCCATTGACTTCGACTTGAAACTGTCGAGCAGCGCCTGGGTGGCGTCTTTCTTTTCTTTGTCGTCGTTGGTCTGGAGCTTTGCGAATTGTTCGAGGCGATCGAAGTCTTGCGGTTGTGCAGGAGGCTTCGGTGCATTCATCGCCACCGGGCCCCCAACCGCACCTGTTGCAGAATATCCGGCCACGGTCACGCCTTCATCGGTCGACAGGGCGGCCGAAGTTGGACCTTGGTACCCCTGCGTGCGAAAAGTTCCAGGCTCCGCTGAAACTCGGAACATGGGCGGGTAATAGAACAGCACTCCGGTGCGCGAGATCGGAAGGTCCAGCGCAGGTAGAGTGACGGTCTGCTTCCCCTTGTCCTGCCACGCTGGCGCCTTCGTGACGTACATCAGTTCGACCACGAACGCGGGCGCGTCCTCTCCGCCGCGCGATTTTTCGAGCGGCAATAGCAGGCTTCCGTCCGGCGACTGTCCGGGACGAGCCGGCCTTCCGCCCAACGATGCGCTCCATACCGACGCTCCCGGCGGCAGCGCAATCTTGACGAAGTTCCGCTGGTTGTTCCGCACGGCGTATCTCGCCTGCACCAGTTCCTTTCCATCGGCGCTCATCAGAATGTCGTAGCGCGCCTCTTCGATGTTGGCCATCAGCACGGCCTGCTGGTCATAGCGGGCCACGTTGACGCTTAACGTGCGCGTCGCGCCGGCTTCGCCAGCGCGTGCGCGGAAGGCCGCAAGGGCAGGCGATTGGCGGCTGGCGATCATTTCTCCGAGGTCGCTTGCGTCGGCGTCTTCGAGTCCCTGCGCTTTCTGATCCTTGATCTCGCCGGCTCCCAGGATCTCCACCGCGACTCCACCGCTGTCGCGCTCCGTGTGAAGAAGCCTGAGCAAAGGAACGTCGATGATTCCGTCGCGCGGCAGCCGAGCCTCGCCAATGATCACAAATCGTGCGCTGTGCTCCACTGGTTCGAGGAAGGTGATCGCAAGTTCGCCGTTCTTCATCTCCCAATCTGCGATCATCGCGCCTGACACCTGATTGATCGTGATTTTTTCTGGGAGTTGAATCCGCACATCGCGCGCAGCTCCTTGCACGATATCGAGACTCGCTTCCGCGTAGACGGCAGTCGAATCCTCGCCCAGGCTAGTCAACTGTGTGAGCGAACCCCGCATCCGCAGCGGGAGCTCGATGTGATGGTCTTCAGTCTTCTTGCGCCAGCTAAGGGTGAGCGCCTCATTGCCGCGCCCGTAGGCGAGCCACTTGGTTTCGCCTGACGTTTCCGACTTCTCGGAGAGGATTCCTCCATCGACTCTGAGATCAATTCCTTGTCGCGGCAGTTCAATCGCCGCCCGCGTCACACCCGATTCCGTAGATGGCAGGGAAATACTCTCGTCGCCGGTGGACGCTGTGACGGGTACGTCGACGTCAAGCGCCAGAACCCAGCGTCCCGGGTGAGAAAGCAGCGCGGATAGATGTCCCGCACCTTTTCCCTGCAGAGCCGGCACGAGCGACACCAGCTTGCCATCGAGACGCGCCTCGCGAACCAACAGTCCTGCCGGAACTGGCACTCGCACCCAGCCGTCTTTCAAAACATCAACTGTGAGGTTGGCGCGTCCAGCCGCCAGTTCGCCTGTGACACGCAGGTCGTAATCGACGCGCGTCAGGGTCGCCTCGAGCGGCGGCGGCTCAGGATCGTGTTCTACCGGATAGGCTTTCGCGCGCAGCACCCGGTATTCTTCGACGGGGATCACCACCCATCCCGCTGCGTGAGGCGATTCCACGGGCTTTTCCTGGGCTTGCGCGATGGTCAGTAAGAAAAAAGCTGAAACAGCCAGCAGGCAGAGAGGCAATCGTCGAGAAGCGACTGTCCCGATGTCCAAAACCACAGAGAGAATCGACGTCTTCATGGTTCAACCCTCACTCCAACAGTTCTGGTGAAATGCTGAAAATTCCTGGGGATACGTGGCGGCCGCGCCGCTCAGAGTAAGAATGGCGGGGGACCGGAAAATTGCAGACAATTTATGCGGGTTACTTTGGGAACTCAGCTTCGGCTGGCGGTAATGGAGCGTTGTTCTGCTGTACCATTGCAGGTCGATTCAGGTAGCGCCGCCGTCTCGCCGTCCCAGTCGAGCGCTGCAAAGAGCAGGAGGTCCGATTGGCTTTCAACACAGAAGAGTCACGTCAACTCTACGAGCGCACGGTGGGCGTGCTGATCGAGGCCAGCAGTTCCTCCTCTCGCGGCCCGGCGAACTTCGGCACGTATCCCATGTTCATGGAGCGAGGCCGTGGCTCGCGCATTTACGACGTCGATGGCAACGAGTACATCGACTGGATGATGGCTTTCGGCGCGCTGCCGTTGGGCCACGCGCACCCAGAAGTCGTCGAAGCGATCACCGGCGCCGCCGCGACGGGAGCGCATTTCGCCACGGCAACACCGGTCGAGTTGGAAGTGGCCGAGACGCTGCAACTCATGGTGCGCAACGCCGAGCGCGTCCGCTTCGCCAATACCGGTACCGAGGCGGTCATGGCCGCGATCCGTCTGGCGCGCGGAGTGACCGGACGTCCGAAGATTCTAAAATTTGAGGGCCACTACCATGGCTGGCACGACGACCTGCTGGTCTGTTCCAACGTGATACCGGTGACTGCTCTGGGACTGCGCAGCGATCCGGTGAAAGTTCCCGATAGCTCAGGTCTGAATCGAAGTGCACTCGACGACACGATCGTCGTCCCTTGGAATGATTTGCCCGCGCTGCAGCGAGCGATTGAGAATCATCCCGGCCAGATTGCGGCGATTATCACCGAAGGCATCATGGCCAATATGGGCGTGATTCCTCCGGCGAATGGATATCTGCATGGCCTTCAGGATCTCGCCAAGGCTAACGGAATTCTCTTCATCCTCGATGAAACGGTGACCGGATTCCGCATCGCTCCCGGAGGCTGCCAGGAATATTACAGATTGTCTCCCGACCTTGTGACCTTCGGCAAGGCGCTCGGCTGCGGCTTGCCGGTCGCCGCCTTATGCGGTCGCGCCGAAGTGATGGATGCTCTACAGTGGGGCGGCGTTCTGCACTACGGCACCCACAATGGATCGCGGATCGGAATGTACGCCGCGCGGGCTAACCTGCGCGTGTTGACTCGAGACAACAACGCTGCCTTTCGGCATACAAGCCAGATTGCGGAGCGGCTGTGCGAGGGGTACAGATATGTGTTCCGGAAGAAGGGGGTGGCGGCGGTTGTGCAGAACGTCGGCCCGATGTTCCAGTTGATGTTCACCGATCAGCCCGCAATCCGCGACTACCGCGAGTTCTGCCAGTATGTCGACCGCGCTGCGTTTCAGAAATTTGTTCTTTCGCTGTTTGAGTTCGGTGTTTACGCCTCACCATCGGCGGCGCTGCATTCGATTGTGACGCTGGCCCACACGGACGAGGATGTTGAGCGCACGCTGGAAGCGGCGGAGAATGCGCTGGAAGCTGTTGCGTGAGCGCGCGGACGCCCAAAATCGCGGAAAGCACCGCCAAGCTTCTATCCCTGGCAGGCAAAGTCGCCATGATTACCGGCGCCGCCTCCGGCATCGGGCGCGGCACTTCTATCCGCCTCGTCGAGATGGGAGCATCCGTCGCCGTGGTCGACATCGATGCGAAGAAGGGCGAAGAGACTGCCGTGGAAATTCGAAGCCAGGGCGCAGATGCTCTCTTTACCAAATGTGACGTCCGCAGCGCCGCCAATTGCCGCCATGCTGTCGAGACCGTGATCAGCAAGTGGGGCGGTATCGATATTCTGTGTAACTGCGCCGGAATTGCTATCCGCAAAGACGTGGTCGATCTCAGCGAGGAAGAGTGGGACCGAACCCTCGACGTCACGCTCAAGGGAATTTACCTGCTCTCGCACGAGGTCGTGCCCCACATGATTCGCGCGGGCGGCGGCAGCATCATCAACATCGGCTCAGGCTGGTCGCTCAAAGGAGGCCCTCGCGCCGCGGCGTACTGCGCCGCGAAAGGCGGTGTCGTGAACCTGACTCGCGCCATGGCCATCGATCACGGCAAGCACAACATCCGGGTGAACTGCGTCTGCCCGGGAGACGTCGACACTCCTATGCTGCGCAGCGAATGCGTTCAGCTAGGCGAAGATGCGCAGAGCTTCATGCGGGAGGCAGCCAACCGTCCACTGGCTCGGGTCGGTATGTCAGACGACGTCGCGAACGCAGTCCTGTTTCTAGCGAGCCCGATGTCGAGTTGGATTACCGGGGCCGCCCTGGTCGTCGACGGCGGCGGGCTGGCCTAGCGAATCAGTTCCCATACCGCTCGCGAATGAACTCCGCAATCCCCGCATACGCCTTCGTTAGCGTCGCCTCATCCGGCAGGAACACGATGCGGAAATGCTGCGTGCCGGGCTTCTGTCCGAAGCCGGAGCCGTGCACGACCATCACATGCTTCTGGCGGATCAGTTCCTTCACGAAGACTTCATCACTCTCAGGAATGTTGATGCGCGGGTATGCATAGAATGCGCCGCGAGGTGCCACACAACTTACGCGTGGCGTAGCCTCGCACCATTTCTGCGTTAGGTCGCGGCGGGAGCGTAGTTTGCGCTTTACTTCGACGAGATGATCCTGCGGGCCCTCGAGCGCTGGTTTAATGGCGTACTGCTCGGGATGGTTGGCGCAGAGACGCGCACGCAAGAGTCGATGCACGCCTTCAGTGTAAGTCTTCAGCGCCGCGGCCTCGCCGGAGACGATCCCCCAACCGATGCGCCATCCGGGAACGAGATAGTTTTTCGACATGCCGCCAAAGGTGATGCAGGGCACGTCGGGCGCAACTGCGGCAAAGGCGATATGCGGCGTGTCTTCGAGAATCAACTTGTCATAGATCTCATCCGAAAACACGATCAGATTGCGGCGACGCGCCAGTTCGGCCACTTGCTCGAGCATCTGCCGCATGCACAGCGAGCCCGTGGGATTGTTGGGATTGATCAAGACGATGGCGCGCGTATGCGGCGTGAGTTTGCGCCGGATATCGTCCAGTTCCGGCTGCCATCCGTCGTCTTCGTTCAGATCATACGCATTCAGGCGCATGCCCAACTTGCACAAGACGGCCGAGTAAAGCGGGTAGTCCGGACTCGGTGTAAGCACATCTTCACCATCATTCAGCAGCGCGGTCAGGCAAAGATCGACGGTCTCGCTCACGCCTGAGGTTACGAAGACGTCGCGGACAGTGGTGATCCCTTTACGTGCCGCTTCGCCGCGAATCGCCTCGATCGCCTCGGGAATTCCGGGCGAGGCGGCGTAACCGTTCTTCCCGTCGCGCATAGCTTTATAGACAGCTTCGATAATGTGCGGCGGAGTGTGGAAGTCGAAATTGAGTGGATCGCCGACGTTCAGCGGCAGGACTTTATATCCTTGGGCGACGACTTCATCGGCAACACAGGCAAGGTCGCGGATGGCATAGCGGACGTTATTTAATCGAGACGCGGCGGTGATCTCGTGGGCCTGTGTGGTCGGAGCCATGCAACCCCCACTGCGGCGGCTTGCCCACCACAGTTAAAAAGAAATTCTAATGCATGGCGGCAGACCGCACGCGGAAATTGCGTTGCCAGGTACGCCCGTACTAATAAAGAACGAGATTACCGTGGATTCGTGCGGAAGTTGAAGATTACTGGCTCCACAGTTTGTATTGGGGCAGGCGCATATTTCCACTTCATGAGCGCCTTGGTGGCAAATTCAGCGAACATCGGGTTGCCGCCTTTGATCTCGACACTGGAGACATTGCCGTTTGGCAGCACGGTCGCTTCTGCGATAACGCGGGCCTCGAAGTGGCCACTCCTGAAGAAATCAGGGTACTCAGGCTCGACCCGGACAACCACCTTACGGGCAGTTTTGGCAGACGCCTGGGCAAGTACGTGTTGGGACTGGACCGATAAAACGAGAAGCATCACTGCAGCAATGACGGAAAGCATGTCGATCCGGGCAAAGTTGCGGATTGCGCGATAACAGAGATTCATGGGCGACCCGTAGAGTCAGATTTGAGGGTTGGAGGGACGCCTCGTTGCCAAGGTAGGTGGCGGCCGGAGATCAAACAAGATTACCTAGGTACTTTGATTTAATCGTCGCGGCGACGGCAACTCTCTCTAAAAAACAAAGAGCCGTCAGTTTTCCTGACGGCTCAGAACTTTGATTTGTGCTTCGATCTAGTCCTCGCGGTCGATCTGCGCTTTCTGCAACTTGTCGGAGTAATCGACATAGACGGATTTCCACTCGGTGTAGAACTCAATCGCGCCGATGCCGCCTTCGCGGTGTCCGTTGCCGGTTGCCTTGGTGCCGCCGAAGGGCAGATGGACTTCGGCGCCGATCGTCGGGGCATTGATGTATGTGATGCCCGCATTGAGGTCGCGAATCGCGGCGAACGCCTTGTTGACGTCTTTGGTGTAGATCGCCGAAGACAGGCCGTACTCGATTCCGTTGGCGATCTCTACCGCGTCTTCCATGCCGTCGCAGGGGATGATCGAAACCACCGGTCCGAAGATTTCTTCTTGGGCGATGCGCATCTTGCGATCGACGTCGATGAAAATAGTTGGCTCCATGAACCAGCCGTGCTGGTAGTCGCCTTTGTCGAGGCGGTGACCGCCACAAACGAGCTTCGCGCCTTCGTTCTTGCCGATCTCGACGTACTCAAGATCGGTCTGCAGTTGCTTCTGGTTGATGGCGGGGCCCATCTGCACGGTTTCGTCGAGGCCATTACCGACTTTCAGCTTCTTCGCGCGATCCACAAGTCGATCGACGAACTCTGCGTAAATGCGTTTCTGCAGGATGATGCGGCTGGTTGCAGTGCAACGCTGACCGGTAGTGCCGAAAGCTCCCCATAGCGCGCCTTCGATGGCGAGGTCGAGGTTGGCGTCGTCGAGAACGATCATTGGATTCTTCCCGCCGAGCTCAAGCGAGCAGTGCTTGAAACTCTGGGCTGCGATGCCGCCAATGATTTTGCCCACAGCGGATGATCCCGTCAGTGAAACGGCGCGAACGTCGGGATGTTCGGCGAGCGGGGTGCCCACTTCGGCGCCAAATCCGGTCACGATGTTGATGACGCCCTTGGGCAGTCCGGCGTCGGTAAGGGCGCGAACCAGATTGAAGGTGGAAAGCGGTGTGTCCTGCGCAGGCTTGATCACGCACGTGTTGCCGCAGACGACCGCGGGAAGCAACTTCCACGATGAAATCGCCATGGGGAAATTCCACGGCGTGATCATCCCGCAGACGCCGATAGGCTGGCGGACGGCCATGGCAAACTTGTTCGGCATCTCCGACGGTACCGTTGGGCCGAACATGCGGCGCCCCTCGCCTGCGTTGTAGTAGGCTGCGTCGATGGCTTCCTGTACGTCGCCGCGGGTCTCGGCCAGGACCTTTCCCATCTCGCGGGTCATGTCGCGGGCGTAATCTTCTTTACGCTCGATCAGAATCTCGGCTGCACGGAATACGATCTCGGCGCGACGGGGTGCGGGAACCAGTCGCCACTTGGCAAAGGCGCGCTTGGCCGCGTCGACGGCGGCGTTCACATCAGCTCTGTTTGATTTCTGGAAGATGCCGACCAGATCGCGGGTGTCGGCGGGATTGCGATTCTCAAATGTTTCTCCGGTCGAGGACTCAACCCACTCGCCGTCGATGAAATTCTTGAATACGCGCGACTGCGTGCTGCTGAGGTCTGCGGGGGTAGCTAAAGTGTCGGTCGCCATGATGACATCTCCTAACGCTCGGAACGATGAATGCCCAAACCTTTTGATGCTACAACTTGCGGGGAAGGAGCGGCAAGGGCGGGTTGGCCGTATGGGCGGGTTGGCCGTAAATTAGTGCTTTTGTTTACAGTTGTCTTTGCGCACTTCGCCGGGTTCTCAGCGATCGCTGCGGTTCAAGCTTTAACCGCAGAGTTCGCGGAGAAGATCCGCTGAGAACGCGGAGGGCGGTGTCGACGACTTTCGCGCAGATGATACAGTCTTGAAATCAAGTAGAGGTTTGCGATGCAAGAGTTTTCAGGGATCAAGATTCCGGAATCGCTGGAAGAAATTGTCACGCCCCAGAATACGGCGCTGATCGTTTACGACATGCAGGCAGGCATTACGCGGCAAGTTCGGAACGGGCAGGAAATTACTCAACGCGTGAGCCGTGTGCTCGCTGCTGCCCGAACTGCGGGAGTGCGCACCTTTTTCACGCGCCACATGTCGCTGCCCAAGGAGTTGACCGGCGCTTTTCAATGCCGCACGGCTATGGCTTGGCAGCGCGTGGACTCCATGAAAAAAGTCAAACCGATGTTTCTGCGCGACAATCCTGCCTTCCAGATCATTCCGGAACTGCAGCCACTTCCCAGCGAGGGCATTGTCGACAAGATCACGATGTCGGCCTTCGAGGGAACTTATCTGGAGATAGCGCTGCGCGATTGTGGGGTTCGAAGCTTCGTCATCGTAGGAATTGCTCTGGAAATCGGCATCGATCCCACATGCCGGCAAGGCGCCGACTTGGGTTTCTGGCCGATTCTGGTTCAAGACGCTTGTGGCGCCGGCAATGAAGAGGCGGCGAACCACTCGCTGGCTTCACTGAAACATATGGGCGATTCCACGATCACCGATGTGGAAACAGTCTGTGGACTGTTGGCGAAGTTCGCGCCGCAGAGGGCTTAGCGCCAGCGTTTCAGGCGCCGCCAGACGTTTGCCCAGGAGTCGAACTTCTTTCCTTTGCAGAGAAATACCGGAATCTGCTGCTCGAGTGCGTAGGGGTTCGGAGCGGACGTGCCGATAGATTCCACCTGGTTCCAGTAGCGCTCCAACACTTCTTTGCGGTCATCAAGCACGATCATGCAATTGCCGGAATAGTTGTGTGGTCCCCAGATCCAATAGGTGCGGTCGCCGCTCATAGCGCCGGGCAGGCCTTCGCGCCGGCCGAAGAAGTCGATGGCGCCGGCTTGTCCGTAATCCTGGGCAAAGATCCCGCAGTCTGAGCGCTCGGCTTGCGGGATGCGGTTCCATGCCACGGCGGTTTCGTCCGCGATTTCTTTCCATCCGAACTGATCGGAATACCACTGTGGTAAGGGTGCGCGCGTGTGCGAGTGTTCGTTGACTGGCAACTTGAACGGCAGAGTCTTCGCATAAGCCAGGAACCGTTCGGGAGAAAACATCGGGACGACGATGGGAGAGAGGTATGCGCCGCTGAGGAGCACCACACTGACAATCACCGGCTTGAGCCAGGCACTCGAGGGCGACTCGCCGAGCACCGAATCAATTGCGACCGCACCGGCCGCGAACAGCGTGGGATAGACGGGCGCAAGATAGTAGTTCTTTCCGTGCTGAAGAAAGATCACCGTGTAGCTGACGAGGTAGGCCCATCCGAGTGCGCGATACGGGCGAAGCGGGCGCCAGAAAAGCAGTGCGAAAAGGCCGGCCAACCAGACGAGCGCGGCGAATGGGTTCACGACCAGTAGTTGCTGGGAAAAAAACTGCAGCGGCCCCAAGACCACGTCGCGCCCCTCGGCGCGGATGGCGCGGATCAACTGCAGGAAGGGCCAGTCATAGTGCAGGTTCCAGAGCAGGTTGGGTAGAAACACAAGGAAGGTTGCGAGGCCGCCTATCCAAATCCAGGGATTGAAGAATGTGCGGCGCTGCTCGGTGAGCAGCAGGCCGACCACAACTCCTAACCCGAAGACCGCGATCGTGTACTTCTCCTCCATGCCGAGTCCCGCGACGATGCCAAATCCGATCCAGTAGCGCGGGTCGTTTCGCTTGATGGCCAGAATGACGAAGTAAGCGCAGCCTAGCCAGAGGTTGGGCTCAAGGATGTTGGTGCTGAGCAATCCGCCATTGGAGAGATACTGGGGGGCCAGTGCGACCGAAAGCGCAGTGAGCAGCAGGGCGTAGCGGCGTCCGCCGAGTTGGTGGGCGACGACGGCGGCCTGGACCACCAGCAGCGACGATGCCAGCGCCGGAAGGAAGCGGATCGCTCGCAAGGAATCGCCGAGCACGGCGCGGCTGATGTGAGTGAGGAAGGGAATCAGCGGAGGCTGGTCAACGTATCCCCACTGCAGGTGATCGCCGCACGACATGTAGTCGAACTCGTCGCGGAAATAACCATAGCGGTTGTTGAAATAGATGTGAAGCAGAAGCTTGGTGAGAGCAATTGCCCAGACGACGGCCATGCCGGTGGATAGCAGGGTATCCCGCTTGGGGGCTTCGACCGAAACTGGAGAGGTAGCCATTTTCGGCCACCAGCATATCCGATTTCGTTGCGGGGTCGGTAAGGAGACCAATGGCCCAGGCGTCGCCACGCCAGTGGCGATCCATTAAAGTATATTGGGTTTCATCGGCGCCGGGAACGAGATACAAGATGCAAGACCTGAGCAGTTCCACGGCACGACACTTCGGTAACCCCCAAGACTGACTCTCGTGTGTTTCCGCGGTTTTTCCTGTGCTACCGTTTTTCTATAGCGGATATTCACGAGGTTTTTCGGGCAAAAGTGTCTTCCAACAGTCGCAAAACGGGGGTTCACATTGCGTGGACCACGATCACGTACCGCAGTGTGGCCCTGCTCGTCCTGGCGGTGTGTGCGATCTTTTTTATTGCCATGCGGGTGGCGTTTCCGCAGTTCACGCAGAACACCCTTCAGAAAGCCGACGATGTTGCCAGCAGGGTGCTCGAAAAAGTTGCCGGAATGGCGCCTGCGCCAGGGACCGGAACCATCACCGCGCAGCAGGCGCACTTTACCGCACTTGATGGTACGGTGCGCGTGAAGAAGGGAGACAGCAACACCTGGGTCGCCGCGGACTATCACATTCCTCTGGAAAAAGGCGACGTGGTGCAGACCGGCTCAGAGGGTATGGCCAAGGTCGTGTTCAACGACGGCACCAGCTACACCGTGAAACAGGATTCGCTGATCGTGATTCAAGAGAACTCGGCTAACGATCAGCAGCAGACCAATGTAGCCGTGGCAGTCAGCACTGGAACGGTGGATCTTTCGACTGCTACCTACAGCCAGGGATCGAAGTCGCAGGTGATCGTCGCAGGCGCAACGGCATCGCTGGCTCCAGAGTCCGCAGCGCAGGTGCATAACGATCCCAAAGCCGACCAGCACGAAATCTTGATGACCAAAGGTACGGGCGAGGTCACCAAGGGCAACGAGACTGTGAAGTTGGCCAACTGGGAAAAAGTTAGCTTCCAGGGCGAACAGGCGCATTTGGAGAAGGCCAGAGAAATTGGGCCACCAACGCCGATTGCCCCGGCCAATATGGCACCGCTATTTTCTAACGGTGCGCCGACCAAGGATGTCGAGTTTTCCTGGACGCCGATGGCGAATGCAGTTGGTTACCGCCTTCGTATCTCCCGCAATCCTTATTTTTCCTCTACACTCGTTGACAAAAAGGTGAATACGGCGGCTGTGACCGTCACCAATCTCGGCGAGGGCGTCTACTACTGGGGGGTCCAGTCTTACGACATCGCCGGGAAAGAGTCGATGGAAAGCGAGAAGAACCGGTTCAATATCATCTCCACGGGTAAGTCAGCCGAAGTGATCGATCTTGAACTGGACCCGTTTATACAACATGGGCACGTGATCGAGGTGACGGGCAAGACACAGAAGGGCGCGCGTGTGATGGTGAACGGCAGTGAAGTGCCGCTGGTGACCGGGGATGGCCAGTTCCACTATTTCACTCCGCCGCTACCGCCCGGAGAAGCCGTGATTACAGTAACGGCGCAGACCGCGCAAGGCGGAGTGAATACGCAGCAGAAGAAGATCGTGATTCAGTAAGGGACGAGCCAAGCGTGCGATTTACGCATCGCAAGAAAGCACCGTTTCGCGCGGTTCGGCAAGATCCTTCGGCACGCAGAAAGCGCGCGCCGCAGGATGACAGGCAAGCAGCATGACAGGTAAGCAGGGTTGGCTTGCATCACGTAGAATAGGTGCAGCCACCCCGAACAAGATAAGGTGCCGCCGGGAATTCCCGGGCGGGCATCATTGTGAGAGAGACGGACTAAGTCGTCATGTCAACTAACGGATACCACGGCAGCTCAACGCGCAACCACAACCTCCGCTCGCTGTTCAGCATTTTCTCCAGCGATCTGGCTATTGATCTCGGGACCGCCAACACGTTGGTATACGCGCGAGGAAAGGGCATCGTGGTCAACGAGCCCTCGATCGTCGCCATCAACAAGAACACGGGCGAGGTCGAAGCGGTCGGCAAAGAGGCGAAAGAGATGCTGGGGCGCACCCCGGGCAACATCGTCGCCATCAAGCCAATGAAGGACGGCGTAATCGCCGACTTCAAGGTCACCGAGAAGATGTTGAACTACTTCATCCAGAAGGCGCACAACCGCAAGATGTTGGTGCATCCCCGTATCGTGATCGGCGTGCCCTCGGAGATTACGCAGGTGGAAAAGCGCGCCGTCATGGACTCGGCTTATCGCGCGAAGGCGAGCGAAGTTCACCTTGTCGAGCAGGCGATGGTAGCCGCGATCGGCGCTGGCCTTCCCATTACCGAGCCTTCCGGCAACATGGTTGTCGATATCGGCGGTGGCACCACTGACATCGCAGTCATCTCTTTGAGCGGCATCGTCTATTCGCGTTCCGTGCGCATGGCCGGCAACCAGATGGACGAAGCCGTCATGAACTACCTGAAGCGGAAATACAACCTCCTGATCGGTGAGCGCACCGCGGAGCAGATCAAGATGGAAATCGGATCGGCGCACCAGCTCGACAAGCCGATGACCATGGAAATCAAAGGCCGCAACCTGATCGAGGGCGTGCCCAAGACGATCACGGTCGACGATGGCGAAATCCGCGAGGCTTTGAGCGAATGCGTATCGACGATCATGAACGCCATCCGCGTGGCTCTGGAGCGGACGCCGCCCGAGCTTTCGGCCGACATCAGCGATCGCGGCATTGTCCTGACGGGTGGCGGCGCATTGCTGAAGAATCTGGATAAGCGCATCCGAGAAGAAACCGGGCTGCCGGTTTCGATCGCCGACGATCCACTGTGCAGCGTGGTGCTCGGCACCGGCAAGATGCTCAGCGACTTCAAGCTATTGCGGAAGATATCAATCGAATAGAAACGGGGGTCACGGGCCAGCGGTCAGAGGCCGAAGAATCCTACTGACCCCTGGCATCTGATCCCTGGCTCCTGGTGTTATGGAATCCTTCCTCGGCCGCTATCGCAATCTGATCATCCTGGTGGGCGTGTTGTTTCTGCAAGTCCTTGGGCTTGCGGTCCAGGTAAAGACCGGAGCAAACGAGGAGAAGGATACCCGCCTGATCCGGGTGTGGGCCTTGGGGGCGATTACTCCGTTTGAACGGGCGCTGGTCTGGGTGCGGAACTCCACAGGCAACGTGTGGCACAACTACTTCTATCTGCGCGGGGTGCGCGCGGAAAACCGGCAATTAAAAGAGCAGATCGAGCAGATGCGGCTGCAACAAGTCCGCCTTAGCGAGGATGCCGCCCAGGCGCGTCGACTGCAGACACTGTTGTCCTTCAAGGAACAGTTCATCTCCAAAACGGTGGCGGCGCAAGTGATTGGGACCAGCGGCAGCGATCTTTCGCGCATTGTCACCATTGATAAAGGGGAGAACGCGGGCATCCGGCGCGACATGGCGGTCATTACGGCCGATGGGATCGTGGGCAAGGTTTTGTTCGTGTCTCCGAACCTGGCGCAGGTGTTGCTCATCAGCGATCAGAGCAGCGGAGTGGGGGCGATTCTTGATAAGTCTCGGCTGCAGGGCGTGCTGCGTGGGACTGCCAATGGCGAGGTCGTGCTGGAACGCGTGATGAGTGATGAACAGGTGCAGCCGGGCGACATCGTGCTGACCAGCGGCGGCGATCAGATATTCCCCAAAGGTTTGCCCGTTGGAACCGTGACCAAAGTTGGGAGCGGCAAAGACCTGTTCCTCAGCATCAGGATCAAGCCGGCGGCGAACTTGAGCCGACTTGAAGAAGTGCTGGTGTTGACCGAGAAGCAGGAGCGCGAGTCGGTGGCAGACGACCATGTTCGCATTCGCGCGGCGGATATTCTGGCGCAGCGCCTGCCCTCGGTGCCGGACAAGCCGGCGACTGCGGTGACTCCCCCAGCAGTCGCCGAGGGAGCCTCGCCGGGGCCTGCTGGGGGGAATACTGCCGCCAAGCCCGCGGGCACGGCTGCCGGAAACGCGGCTGCGGTGAAGAGCGCGTCTGGGAAAACTCTCGCGAAATCGGCGACCGTGCCGATCCAATCGGGTAAGACCGCAGTTCAGCCGTCAACTCCGAGCTCGGCTCAGACCTCCACTGCCCAGAAGCCGAAGCCGCAGCCGCTGAGCAAGTCCTCGACCGAAGCCAAGCCTGACGGTGCGCAGTCTCAGCCTCCGGCCCAACCCTCGATTGTCGAGCAGAAACCGGCCGCAGTGGCCGCTCAACCCGACACGCCGCCACCCTCGCAGGAAAACAGCCCACAATAGCGTGCCCATCACTTACACATCGGGGGAGCAGGTTGAGGTCTACCGGTTCAGTCTGCCGGTCACGATCGGAGTTCCGCTCGTGGCACTCATTGTGCAGGCATATGTGCCCAAATACTTTCCCAGTTTTGCCGTGTACGTGGACCTCCCGCTGCTGGTGACAATTTTCTTCGCCATGGCCCGACGTAATCCGGTTGCCGGGTTGTTCACCGGAGCCATTATTGGATTGGTGCAGGACATGATCGGGTCCAGGGAGATCGGCATCTACGGGATTGCCAAGACGGTGGTGGGCTATGGAGCATCGTCATTGGGCGTGAAGCTCGACGTGGAGAATGCCGGGGCGCGTCTTCTCGTAACTTTGGGCTTCTACCTGGTGCATTCCGCGGTATACTTCGCGGTCGCACGCGGGCTGGTCAACTCGACCCTGCATTGGAACTGGGGGTCCGGAATGTTGGCCGGGCTGGTCAATTCGTTCCTGGGCGTGATCCTGTACTTCATTCTCGACCGGTTCAAGCAGAGAACCTGAAAAACAGTTCTCAGTTGTAAGGGGCCAGCGGGCCATTAAAGGCGCTCTTCCCGTGACTTCCGTTACCCTTCCTATTAACGGCCCAGCAGATTAAGGCAGTACAATATTAGTAATCCGATTTCATTCCAGCGAGGATAGTGACACGTTGCGGCCCAAAGGTGCTCTCACCGCTTTAATTGGCAACTGGCAACTGGCCACTGACAACTGATGTTTGGCCGCGACGAAAAAGTTTCCGCGCTTCGCCTGACGGCGTCGCAGTACATCATTCTGGGCATCTTCCTCATTCTGGCGTGGGGATTGTGGCGACTGCAGGTGATGCAGAGCGATTACTACTCGCTCGCAGCGGAACGAAACCATACTCGCAATGTGCCGGTGCTCGCGCCCCGCGGCAAGATTCTCGATCGCGAAGGGCGCATCATTGTCGACAACTATCCGTCATTTTCTGCGCTGCTGTTGCGTGATTCTTCGCGTGACTTGAATGGTGACGCCGACCTGATTGCGCAAGGGCTGCATCTGAATTCCGATGAAGTGCGGGCGCGCATTAAGCGCTTCGCTTCCATGCCGCAGTACCAGCCCATCTTCCTCAAGGAAGACATCACTCCCGACGAGTTACAGTTTATCGAAGCGCATCGCAACGAACTACCTGAACTCGACACCATCATGGCGCACCGCCGCCTGTATCCGCGCAACGGATTCATGGCGCATCTGATTGGCTACGTGGGCGAAGTCACCGAAGACATGCTCAACCAGCCGCAATTTGAGTTATATAACCCGGGCGATGTAGTCGGCATTTCGGGGGTGGAGCGCCAATACAACACGCTGCTGATGGGTAACAATGGCTCGCGGCAGGCGCTGGTCGATAGCCACGGACGCGAAGTAGGGCGTCTGGGCGAGACCGAGGCCATTCCTGGGAAGCAATTGAAACTCACGATCGATCTCGACCTGCAAATTGCAGCGGAAGAGGCGCTGGCGGGAAAGAACGGCGCCGTCGTTGCGATGGATCCGCATACGGGCGAAATTCTAGCCATGGTGAGCGGGCCAACGTTCGATCCGAATGATTTTGCCGTGCGCGTGTCGCGCGATGAATGGAACAAACTGGTCAATGATCCCGACAAGCCGCTGCTGAACAAGGCGATTCAGGCGCAGCTTGCGCCCGGGTCAACGTTCAAGATCATCATGTCGGTCGCGGGCTGGCAGGAACACATCGCGCAGGATCTTCATGTGAACTGCAGCGGAGGCGCGGAGTTTTACGGACGCCGCTTTGGATGTTGGGTCAAAGGTGGGCACGGCGCAGTCACTCTGGAAAAGGCGATCTACCAATCGTGCGACGTTTTCTTTTACACCCTGGCGAACAAGCTTGGCATAGACCGAATTGCTAAATACGCGACAGATTTTGGGTTGGGGCAGAAGACCGGGATCGACCTGCCCAACGAAGTCAACGGAGTGATGCCTTCGGAGGAGTGGAAGATCCGCAATTTCAAACAGAAGTGGTTTGCGGGCGAAACCATTTCGGTGGGCATCGGGCAGGGTGCGGTAGCCATCACGCCGGTGCAATTGCTGCGGGCGATTAGCGCGATTTCCATGGGCGGCAAGATGGTTGTGCCGCACGTGATCAACCCCACGGAAATGCCACCGGGGTATGTGGAGACAGGGCACTACACGGAAGTGAAGAGCGTTGCCTTGGATCCGAACGGGTGGAACTTCATCACTGACGCCATGTCGCGGGTATTGTTGCCGGAGGGAACGGCTCCATCCGCGCATGTTCCCGGGATCGACATTGCCGGCAAGACAGGATCAGCACAGATCGTTTCGCTCACGACTCGTGCAAAGTTCAAGAACAGCGATGCGTTGGCTCAGAACGGTTGGTTCGTGGGATTTACGCCGAGACGCAATCCCGACATCGTGGTTTGCGTACTATTCCAGGGCGGCGAGCACGGCAGGCTGGCGGCGCGATTGGCGACGCAGGTGATCAAGGCTTACGTCGACAAGCAGAAGCGAACGCCGCAGAAGATGGTAGAGCAACCGAAGAACGGGACCGTCGATATGGGAGGGCTTTGGAGCGCGCCGGGCGATGACGGCGACAAGGACGGCTTGCAGGCAGCCAGATTCGCCATCGATCTCCCGAAGAGACGCTCGGTGCTGGCTACGGCTGCGCCGGGAATGAATTAGTTCCAAATCACGGGAGAACTGGACGAGGGGATGTCATCCTGAACCAGCGTCAAGCCGGGTGAGGGATCTTACGACGGCTGGCGTCGGGGGAATGATCGAGGTTGCGTGAACAATGGAGGCAGATTCGGTGATCTCGTTTGCCGCATGGATGCTGGCTGCCTTCTTACGGTCCCTCGCACCGGCTTCGCCGCTGCTTAGGATGACAGCGCGTTTGCGGGAGACTGAGAACTGCCAACTGGCAACGGGCAACTGACTTTCGATGTCACGTTACGTTTCATATCGCGATTTTGATTGGCTGCTGCTGGGCTTTGTGCTCCTGATTTGCGGACTGGGGGTCATGGAGATACAGAGCGCCACCGTGCACACCAAATTTGCCGGATCGCACATCAGGCAGATCTATTGGATCCTCGCCGGCGTCGGTGTCATGTTCCTCATGAGCCTGGTGAATTACCAGGCGTTGCTCGACCAGATTCACTGGTTTTACATTGCCTCGATTGCGTCTCTGGTGGCTGTCCTGTTGTTTGGAACGAAGGCTCTGGGGGCAAAGCGCTGGATTAAGATGCCGGGCGGCAACCACTTTCAGCCGTCGGAGTGGGTCAAGCTGGTTCTCATTCTCGCGGTGGCGAAGTTCTTTGCCGAGATGCGGCAAAGAGAACTTTCCTGGGGGGATTTTTTTAAGGCAGGAGCCATGGTCGGCGTGCCCATGTTGCTGGTTTTGAAGCAGCCGGACCTGGGTACGGCTCTGACCTACCTCCCCATTGCGGCTATTGGCATGTTTCTCGGAGGGATGCAGTGGAAACAGGGGCTGGCCGTGTGCCTGGCTGCGATTGTCGGGCTCGGGGTGGTATTTTACGTCCCAGCAGTCCACGTCTTGAAGGGTTATCAGAAGCAGCGGCTGACCAGTTATCAGGATCCCGACTCAGATCCGCAAGGTGCTGGGTATCAAGTTAAGCAATCCATGATTGCGGTAGGTTCGGGTGGCATTTGGGGCGGCAAAGGCACGCAAACACATGGTGCATTTCTTCCGGTACCCCAGACGGACTTCATTTTTGCGGCTTTTTCCGAGGAACACGGGTTCGTAGGCGCTCTCGCGGTTCTGCTGTTATACTTCATTGTGCTGATGCGTTTGACTCAGAACGCGCAAACAGCGCCCGACCGCGCTGGTACGTTCGTGGTGATGGGTGTGGTGGCTGTGCTTAGCTTCCATATCCTGGTCAACGTCGGCATGGTGGTCGGCTTTATGCCGGTCACTGGAATACCCCTTCCGTTAATGAGTTATGGTGGGTCTTCCGTGTTGTTTATGTTCCTGGCGCTGGGGATGGTCATGAACGTTCGTATGCGCCGCTTTGTGAACTGACCGGGTGAGCCGGTTGGGCAACCGTCGGGAACAACGACTTGCGAAACAGGGAAGACGGTGGGGCGCAGTTACTGCGCTTGGTCCGGGGCAATCCGGAAGCGCGGCCCAAAAATATCGATCGCCCTCGCGTGAAGAGGGCATTTCACCGGCCAGTCAGCAGTCAAGGCCGGGCAGGATTGAGCGGTTAGCCGGGGAGGGAACGGCCCCCCGACCGAAATGGTCTGAGAGTGCGGTCACAACTCCGGCGGAAAATTAAGTGATGCGTGCAAAAGAATTTCCAGTTTTTGCAGCGGACTCAGCTAGAAGATAGTCCTTCCAGCCTACGCCGTCCCCAATTCGGGGCAGCTTCGCACCTCTCAATCCTCCCGCACCCTTTCTGACGCACTCGGTGAACCCCGCACGGTTTCCTAGATGAATCCGGCGGGACCGGAGTGTTGCATGAATAAAGAATTGTTTGTCTCCTCGACCCCTCACGAAACCAAGGTGGGGCTGGTCGAGGACGATCTGCTCGCGGAAATCTATCTTGAGCGCGAGAACGAATACACCTTAGCGGGATCCATCTACAAGGGACGCGTTACCCGCGTGCTCCCCGGCATGCAGTCCGCATTTGTCGACATCGGGCTGGAGCGCGATGCTTTCCTTTATGTCTCCGACTTCATGGAATTGGAGGAGCACGACGAAGATTTGACAGATGTTGTTCCCGCAAACCGCGGAGTGCCCGATCTGCGTCCGCAGACGGCGAGGCCCGAAACTGCACAGGAACCCGCAGAACCCGCCGGGACGGCAGAGTCCGAGAGCCAGTCCGATGAGGGAGAGGGACCCGTCGATGGCGACGCCGAAGGCAGCGCGCCGCAGACGATGTCTGGAGCTGAGACTGCAGAGCCTACAAACGGAAGCGATTCTGGGCGCGAGCGCGGCGGATGGCGTGGACGCCGTCGCCGGGGACGTGGGGGCCGGCGCGATCGCGGATTCGAGCGGGGCGGCGAACGCGCAGAGCGTGCTCCTGAGCCTCGACTCTCGCGTCCTGTGGATGCCGCAACTTCGCGGCCTGCCGGGCCGCCTGCCGGATATACACCGATTTTGCTGCCCGGAGAGTCGATTTCGAAGTACCAGCGGTTTGCCCAGCCGGCGCCAGTTCGCGAAGTGCCGTCGAGGGCGGCTACGGAAGAGGGTACCCAGTCCTCAACAGAGCAGCCCGCCGCTGTGGCCGCAACTTTCCCTGAGGATGAGCCGATCTTTGCAGCTGGAGAGGCAAGTTCCGAGCCCCTGCATGAAGGGCACGATGACGTTTCGCCCGTGGCCGAGGAAACTGTCGAGTCGGCGGCGACTTCAACGAACTGGAATCGGGAATTCCGCCGTTCAGAAGAGATCAGCGCTCCTGCCCCCGCGTGGTCTTCCGAACCCACCCCACCGGTTGAAGCTGAGCTACAAACCGAGGACGTCGAGAAGCAATCAGCGGCGGAGGAAGAGGCAGAGGAAGAGAAGGATCACCTCCTGATCCCGCTGGCCGAAGAGATCCATCAGCCTGCCCAATTCTTGCGCGAGGAACAGACTCCCGTATTTGCCGCTCCGGGAACGATGGAAGAGGAAACCATCGATGAGGAAGAAGCGGACACGATTCATTACCAGTCTTCCTCCGATGAGGGCTATGACGAGTTCGAAGAGGAAACACGAGCCGCCGACCAGCTCAACGGCGATGCCCGCGACGCAGTGACCGAAATCCACATGGCTTCGTTGGCGGAGTCGGGCGTGGAGCAGCCTGCAGAGGCGACGCCAGCGGAAGGTGAAGAAGACAGCGAGGAAATTGAACTGGAGGAAGCGCAGGCGCAGGCCGAGGCGCTGCTCGATGCGGAGGCTCGTGGCAACGGCACGGTCGATGCCAGGGCGGAGGTTCGAGCCCCAGCCGCGACGGCCGGGTACACGCAGCGAACGCAGCGTCCGCGCTTTGACCGTCAGGGCGAACGGCGAGGTGGCGATCGTGGCCGACGTGGTGGTGGAGGAAGCCGCCGTTTTCGCCGTCGCGAGTCGGCGCCCGTTCCCTTGATCAGCGACCTGCTGAAAGAAGGACAGGAGATTCTGGTTCAGATTGCCAAGGAGCCCATCGGCAAGAAGGGCGCACGCATCACCAGCCATATTGCGCTGCCCGGACGCTTCCTGGTCTACATGCCCACCGTCAATCACACGGGCGTGTCGCGGAAGATATCGTCCGAGGAAGAACGGCAGCGGTTGAAACGAATCATTCTCAGCGAACGCGAGAATGGACACGGAGGGTTCATTGTTCGCACGGCCGCGCAGAGCGCCACGGAAGACGAACTGCGCGCCGATATCCGTTTCTTAAAGGGTCTGTGGCAGGACATCAAGAATCGCGCGGAGAGTTCCAAGCCACCGGCGCTCATCTATCACGATCTCAACGTTGTGGAACGCGTGCTGCGCGATCAGGTGACGTCCGACTTCAACGTGATTTGGGTTGACACGGAAGCTGAATACGAGCGCATTCTCCGCTTCTTCAACCGCTTCCAGCCCGCGATGGTCAAGCGGGTCAAGCTCTATACCAAAGAGACACCTCTGTTCGAGCAATTCGGCCTGGCCGAAGAAATGAACAAGGCGCTCAAGTCGAAAGTCTGGTTGAAAAGCGGCGGCTACATCGTCATCAACCAGACCGAGGCGCTGGTCGCGATCGATATCAATACCGGCAAGTATGTCGGCAAAACGCAGCGATTGGAAGACACGATCGTTAAGACAAACGTGGACGCAATTAAAGAGATCGTCCGGCAGATCCGGCTGCGCGATCTGGGCGGCATCATCATCATCGACTTCATCGATATGGATGAGCGCCGCAACCGGCAACGCGTGATGCAGGCTCTGGAAGAGGAACTGCGCCACGACCGGGCGCCATCGAAGACCTTGCAGTTTAACGATTTCGGTTTAGTGGCGATCACGCGCAAGCGCGTGAAGCAGTCGCTCGAACGTACGATTGGAGCGCCGTGTCCGTACTGCCAATCGACGGGCTACGTGAAATCGGTGACCACGATCTGCAACGAAATCTATGTCGAGATGCGCAAGATCGCCAAGCATCTGGAGCATGAAGATGTCATGCTGCGCGTGCATCCGGACGTTGCCAAGGAATTGAAGACAAACAATGCGAAGCTGCTGAACGAGATGGAAGAAATGACCAAGCGGACGATCATTGTGAAGAGCGATCCAGCCGTACACCAGGAGCAGTTCGATATCAACTAGCTGTCAGCTTTCAGCCATCAGCTTTCAGCAAAAACAAAGACGGGCGAAGATCGCCCGTCTTTGTTTTTCCCTTTAGCATCTGGGAAACATGAAACGACTGTAGGAGAAGAACGTCGAGCGTCTCGGGGGATGATGAGTGTAATTGATGCGATGTTACGCCAACCATCTCACATAGAAGATCAGCGCGCCGTTTCACTTCTAACGGATGGCAGAAAGAGGTTGGTTGAAAAGGTCGGAGGCGATATGATCGCCTAGCTCCCAAGGCTTGTATGAATCGAAGTTAGACAATACGACAATGCAGACTCGATCCTCTGGGTAGCGTTGAATGCTGCTGGAAAATCCTTCAACGCCTCCTCCGTGGTAGTAGAGCAACCTTCCAAACTTGAGACGCGAAATCACAACTCCATACCCGTAGTGCTGCCCTTCGTGCACGGCTTCAGTGTACTCGGTAAACATTTGTTTCCGCGACTCCGCCGACAGCAGTTTCCCGTCCTCCGCAAGCGCTTCGTTCCAGCGGTACATATCTTCCACGGTGGAATAGATATCGCCCGCTGCATAGGGGACGCTCATGTCAATGAAGTCGGCATTCTCAAGCCTGCCGTCCTTCTCCTGATATCCCGATGCTCGTTCTTTGATGATGTCCGTTACTCGGTCGTACCCCGAATTGGTCATGCCGAGTGGGTCAAGGATATTCTTCTTCAAGAATTCGTTGTAGGACAGGCCCGAGATCCTCTCGATAATCATACCCAGCAGAATATAACCGGTGTTGGAGTAGCTCCATTTCGTGCCGGGCGTGAAGTCCACCGGCTTGTCCGCGACAAGCTCAATCATCTGTTGCGGAGTCGCTCCGGTGCGCTTGATTCTGCCGAATTCAGTGCTGCTCGTGTAGTTCGGGATTCCCGACGTATGGGTAAGCAGTTGATGAACGCTAATTGCCTGCCACGCCGCCGGTAGACCCGACAGGTATCGCGAAATCGGGTCGTACACGTTCAAGCGGCCGCGTTGTTGCAGAAGCAAAATACAGGCAGCCGTGAGCTGCTTGCTGAGGGAACCGATTCTGAACTTAGTATGAACAGTGTTGTTTGCACCCCACTCTTCATCGCCGATCCCGTAGGCCTTCTCGAAGACAATTTTTCCGTCGATTCCAACTAGAACGGATCCTCGAAAGAAGTGAGACGTAACTTCCGAGCGGATGTATGCGTCTTCTCGCTCAAACAGTTTTGCTCTGTCCGTTTGGCCGAAAGCGCTCGCCGCAGAGATGACACCACACAGAATCGACGCTCGGAGGGCAATACCGGAGGAGCGCAGTTGAACTGCCATCTGGAGATTATCATCGCTGTCGATGATCCGTGGCAAAGAGAGCTAGCGGATGTTAACAGCGATTGCGCTCACTGACCCTGTGGGCAGGGGTTTTGAGTGATTAACCGGCCAATCCTCGGGTGTGCAGTAGCCTCGTTCTGCGTTTCGGGGATAATTTGTCGACTTGTCGTCATACAAATGCCGGGGCACAACGACATCCGCGTAGAACTTGAGGGGATGCAGAGCGTGGACCCTAATCCTCCCAGCTGGATCCGGAATTGGCTGCAGAAGTAACGGGTCAGTAAGAAAGTTGGGACTCGTGCAAGCTGGCTGGTCCAAGATTGTCTTGCAATCGCCAGGAGAAAGTGGGATAAGGGAAATCGTAATGCTTAGTGGCTACACAAGCTACTCCTCAAAGTCGGCCACGACCTCGAATCGCCTCTTCCTATTGAGTGCACATTAGCCGGTTAATGAGCGCAATCGGGATTCGGCAATTGGCTTCGATTGCTACTATTGAGAGGGTTGTTTGTGAGGTGAGTTATGGTCGTTGCGACCGTCACGAGCGTGAACGTTAAGCAGGCTGTGCCGTTTTTCGGCGTCACCAACATGGAGTCTTCTCGACGGTTCTATGTTGATGGGCTTGGGCTCAAAATGAAGAACTACTGGATTCCCGACCGCGCCGAAGACCATCCTGACGGGAGAATTCGCTGGTGCCGGCTTGAACTTGGCGACGCCGCGATCATGCTGCAGGAGTTCCGGCCCGGAGGTAGGCCGAAGGAAACGCTGGGGACTGGAGTAAATGTCTGTTTCCAGTCCGAAGACGCGCTGGCTCTGTATCGCGAGTTCAAATCCCGCGAAATTCAGACGCGAAAACGTCCGTTGGTGGGAAACCGTCTCTGGGTAGCACCGCTCACCGATCCCGACGGGTACCGCATTGAGTTCTCGAGTCCCACCGATGCGCCGGAAGAGAGCGAGCTAGAAGAGTAGGCTTGGTGAGGCCCGACAACCGGAGCTATCAGGCATTAAGCAAGTTGCGCCATCTGTTCGCCGCAAACGGACAAAAACAGCAAGGCTAACGTTGATGGGTGGCTGTTAGCATGAAGAAGAGCTGAAGAGACGGAGGTGCTTCAGCTCACGTTGGCGAGGGTTTTCACAGCCACGTCCGACTGGTTGCGCAGCTTCTTGACGGATTCGTGGACCGCGCGGGCGGCGGTGCCGGAGCCGTTCTGCTCGGCGTTCTTGGCGACGCTGCCGGCGTCTTCCGTGGTGGTGCTGGCCATGTCGAGCAGGACCACGACCGAGTCGGCATGCAGCTTCCAGAGGGAAGACATCTTCTGACTACGCTTCAGTTCTTCCAGTTCGGTGCTGATCCGTGCCGAAATCGATACGATACGAATTAGGGTGCGGGCCACATCCGCGCGCAAGCTCTTTTCCTCGAGGAAAGCCGCGTTGTACGCGTCAGCCTCAGCGGCCGTCAACGTCAGGTTGAAGAACCGCATGGGGACCACCTGGCGATATTTAGGATCGGCCACGCGCACAAACACACGAATCGATTCTTCGACGCGGCGCAGTTTGCTTTCTTCGGCCGAAAGTTGTTGCGAAGTAATCGCGGGCGGCTGAAACACTGGAACTTTCGCAGGAGCCTTAGCTGCCGCCGCAGCTTTGGCAGCCTTGGGTGCAGCGGCGGCGCTTCCGACCGCGCGCGTCGAGTGCGATGCCGGAGCGAGCAGCGAACGCCGGATCGGCGGCCGTCGATCGAGTTCCTTCTTCAACTTCGACACGCGGCGGAATTTTTCGAACGTGCTGCCGTAATCTGCCTGCAGGAGTTGCTTCTCTTCGATGGCTGCCACGTGCTCGACGGTGACTTCTACGCCATCGACCGTGGTGAGAATCGTTCCGCCCATTTCCTCGAGCGCCTGGCCGAAATTCTTGATCTCACCGAGCGCCCTCACGAACAACTCGTCAAACTTCTTTCCGAACGCCGTGTTGTAGGCGGAAACCGTGGCCAGGACTCCGGGGTGATAGAACGACGCATCCAGCCACTGCTTCAACTCGCGTACGCGCCCGATCATGCCCGAGTCGATCAGCGCGTTGAAATCGCGGAAGCGATTGACTTCTTCGACAAACGGATCGAAGCGTCGCAGCAGTTGTACGTGTTCTTCGGGAAGCGATGGGACATCGGTATCGGCGAGAATTTCGATCAGCGCAATTTCAAAAGGCGAAAGCGGCAGTGCGCCGTCGAGTCCGTACCCGCTCTGCTCCCACTGTCCCGGAACCCGCGGATGGCGGTAGAGAAAAGTGGCAATCAGATCGGTCTTGTCGCGATTGATGTCGCTGGCTTCGCGGCGCCGCACGAAGTAACGCAGCAGAGCTTCGGCAACTTCAGAATCGGTGTCGGGAGTGAGGGCTTGGCGCAGCATCGCCGGCGTGATCGCCATATCGAGCAGATGCAGCCAGCGATACATCCGCGTGAGCGTGTTGGGCAACTCACGCTCGGAATGGCGCAGGGCGTCCTCGTCGAGACCGCTCGGAATCGGCACGTCGCCGCCAAGCGTATCCCGCAGGAGCTTCTGATAAAAGCCCTGGACAGTCGCCAGAATCGCTAGTTCAAACCGAAGATCTTCGGCCAAAAAATGCCCCCGCAACTCCTTATGCTGATGAAACTTTACCCATGTCCAAGTAAAGACGAAAGGTTACCAACGGTGCAAGTTACCATCGGAGCGGAATTCTGGGCTCGTATTGTGTTGGAAACGCGGAAGGACATGGACTTCTGCGGCGGTCTTAAACGACATGTCATCCTGAGCAGCGGCGCAGCCGGTGCGAGGGACCGTACGTCGGCGGGCAGCGTCGGCGCTGTCGAGAGGAATGCCCAAGCTGTCGTCAGTGCAATTTGGATCCTGCCCGCTGCATCGTTGGTACCAGCTGTCGTACGGTCCTTCACCCGGCTTCGCGCCGGGTTCAGGATGACAAGCTGTTTAGGTTGCTTTCAGAACACTACAGTTTTGTTGCCGTAGACGAGGACACGATTCTCCACGTGCGATCGCACCGCGCGTGAGAGCACGACTTTTTCGAGGTCGCGGCCCTTGCGGATGAGGTCTTCGACGGTGTCGCGATGCGAGACGCGAACCACGTCCTGCTCGATGATCGGCCCGTCATCGAGGATTTCTGTGACGTAGTGGCTCGTTGCACCGATGAGCTTCACGCCTCGCTCGAAGGCCTGATGATAGGGACGAGCGCCAACGAAAGCGGGAAGAAAAGAGTGGTGAATGTTAACGATGCGCTGCGGATATCGTTGGACGAAGTCGTTGGACAGGATCTGCATGTAGCGGGCGAGCACGATGAAATCCGGGTTGTGCTCGTCAATCAGGCTTTGGAGCCGCTTTTCGGACGCCTGCTTGTTATCTTTCGCGACCGTAAGGACCGCATAAGGGATCCTGTAGAATTCGGCAACGGCTTGATTGTCCGGATGGTTGGAGACGATCAGCGGTATGTCACAGGCCAGTTCACCACTTTGATGGCGGTAGAGAAGATCAATCAGGCAATGGTCGTACTTCGACACGAAGATGATCATGCGCGGACGATGCGACGACTGGGCGAGCCGCCACTGCATCGCGAAGGCTTCGGCCACCGGAGAGAAGTGCTTCCCGAAATCTGCGATAGGGATGTCGAAGTCTTTCGGATCGAATTCCACGCGCATGAGGAAGAGGCCGGATTCCTCGTCGCCGTGCTCATCGGCGTGCAGGATATTTCCGTTGTGACGGTAAACGAAGTCGGCGATGGCGGCGACTTCGCCCTTGCGGTCAGGGCACGAGATGAGCAAGATGGCGGAATTCTTCATGGCTAGAGAAAATCATCAACCACAAAGGACACCATGGAACACGAAATCTCTCAGCGTAAGGTTTCCTTTGTGTACCTTCGTGCCCTTTGTGGTTCAAGCTTTTCGTCGACCCGAGCGACGAACTAGCCCTTCAACCCTCTCAATATCTCACGCGCCGCATTCGCCCCCGAACCACCGGTCAGGCCTGCACCGGGGTGTGTGCCACTCCCACATAAATACAAGTTCTCAATAGGCGTCCGGTACCGAGCCCAATCGAGCAGGGGACGCATGGTAAAGAACTGATCGAGTGCCAGGTCACCGTGGAAAATTTGCCCGCCGGTGAGGCCGTATTTGTCTTCGAGGTCCTGCGGCGTGATGATCTGATGCGTCAGGATTAACTCCGGCAGATTCCGAGCGTACTGTGCGAGCGTCTGCACGACAGTCTGACCAAGGGCTTTCCGTTGCGATTCCCAATCACCCTTCAACTTGTACGGCGCATATTGCATGTATACCGACATCACGTGCTGGCCTTCGGGAGCAAGCGTCGGGTCGGTAAGCGACGGGATCGTGGCTTCGAGATATGGCTGACGCGAGAAGTTGCCGTACTTGGATTCGTCGAAGGCACGCTCGAGATAGTCGATTTCGTTGCCGACATGAATGCGCCCGCGCAGCGCGGCGGAGTCGCCATTCTGCAGAGCAGTGAACTTCGGCAGCCCCGACAAAGCCAGGTTCACTTTTGCGACCGTTCCGTTCCCACGATAATGCTGCAGCTTCTGCACGAAGTCGGGTGAAAGATGAAGAGGGTCGGTCAGCTTGAGCAGAGTGCGTTTCGGGTCGGCGTTGGAGACGACTGCCCGGGCCAAAATCTCTTCGCCGGTTGAGAGCAGAATGCCCGTGGCGGCGCCGTTCGTGACATGAATCTCGATGACCTCGACGCCGGTTCGGATTTCGACGCCGACAGCTTTCGCAGCCGAGGCCATTGCTTGCGTGACCGCTCCCATTCCGCCCACGGCGAACGACGCTGAGCCTGCGGGGCGAGGATCTGCGGCGGCGCGGATCAGCAACACCAGCGCGCTCCCCGCAGACCAAGGGCCGAGAAAGGTTCCAAAAATGCCTCGGGCCGCAATGACTGCGCGCAGAAGTTCAGTCTCGAAATGCTCCGAGGCCAAATCGGCCACGGCCATCGGTCCCCAGCGCAGCAGGCGAAACATGTCTTTCCTGCCGAGCTTGCGGATCGCGCGGCCGGTCTTCAGCATGCTCCACAAATCGCTGCGGCTTGGATCGTCGATGTCGGGTGGAGTGGTGGCCAGCGCATCAGCGATGACCTTCGCGATCTTTCCCAACGATTGCGCGAACTCTGGATATTTCGCCGCATCCTTCTGGGAGAACGCCGAGATTTCCTGGGCCGACTTGCCCACATCTTGATACAAAGAGAGCGCACGCCCATCGGGCGAAAGCGCCGTCACGCAAACATCAGGCGTGATCGTCTTCAGACCGTGCTTCTCGAGTTGCATGTCAGCTACGACGTCAGGCCGGATGGGTCCCGCGGTGTGAGCTAACGTCGAGCAGCGGAATCCGGGATGGAATTCGTCAGTGACCGCGGCCCCACCGACTTGCGAGTTTCGTTCAAGGACGAGTGGCTTGAATCCGGCTCGGGCCAGATAAAATGCAGTGACCAGGCCGTTGTGGCCACCGCCGATGATGACGACATCTTTTTTGTCAGCCATATGAATTCGGTTCGTAAGTTACTGGTCACACCATCACGCACAAAACCTTTAGACCGCGGAGAGCGCTGAGAACGGCCGCAGAGCGCGCGGAGAAAACATTGTGCTCCTGCGCTTCATTCAGGCCGCTCCCTTGATGTCTTTCAGAATTTCCAGCGCTGCCAGGCGGCCATTTGCTCCCATGATGCCGCCACCAGGGTGCGTCGCGGATCCGCACATATAGAGGTTCTTGATGGGCGTGCGGTACTGTGCCCATCCGGGGACGGGACGCAGGAAGAACAATTGTTCGAGCGAAAGTTCACCCTGGAAGATGTTGCCCTCGCTCAGGCCCCACTCGCGCTCGAGATCAAGCGGCGTGACGACCTGTTTCTGAATGATGATGTCTTTCAGATTCGGTGCGTATTGCGAGATCGTATCGACGACCGTATTGCCGAAGGCTTCCTTCTGGTCGTCCCAGTTCAGCCCGGGCCGCAGCTTGTAGGGCGCGTACTGCACGAAACACGAGAGCACATGCTTGCCCGGAGGGGCGACGGATGGGTCGGTCAGTGAAGGAATGACCATGTCGATATACGGGCGGGAGGAGAAATTTCCGTACTTTGCCTCGTCATAGGCTTTCTCCATGTACTCGACCGAAGGCGAGATGGAAATCGCTCCGCGGAGGTGAGCTCCCGGCCCGGGCATACACGTAAAGTTCGGCAGGGCATCGAGCGCCATATTCACCTTGCCCGACGAACCGCGGAATTTGTAGCGGTTCACTTCCTCGAGGAAATCACCGGGAAGATGCTGCGCCTCGATAAATCGTGTGAAGGTCAGGCGTGGGTCGACGCTGGAGGAGATGACGTCGGCATAAACCTCGTCGCCGCTCGAGAGGACTACACCCTTGGCCTTGCCATTTTTCACGATGATCTGTGAGATGGCCGCTTTCGTGCGGATCTCGACTCCCGCTTCCCGCGCCGCATCAGCGATAGCGTTAGAAATCGCGCCGGTGCCGCCGCGAGCGAACCCCCACGCGCGGAATGCGCCATCGATTTCTCCCATGTAGTGATGGAGCAGTACGTACGCCGTCCCCGGCGAGCGAACGCCGAGAAACGTCCCGATGATTCCCGAAGCCGACATCGTTGCTTTGAGCACGTCGGTCTCGAACCACTGATCCAGGAAATCAATGGCGGACATGGTCATGAGCTGGACCTGGTTGTACTTGTCGTAGCTCGACATGCCCTGGAAGCGGCGTCCGATGAAGAGTAGTTTCATCAGTTCGCGTGGATTCAGCGTGGTGGGATCGGGCGGAACCATGCTGAGGATCGGCTTCACGAAGCGGCACATCGCCTGCATCGCTTTGCCGAACTCGTCGTAGGCCTCGGCGTCGACGCGCGAATGGCGGGCGATCTCGCGATGTGTCTTGCCGTGGTCGTTCACGCGCCATAGATGATCGCCGTTCGGCATAGGCGTGAATGTACCATCCAGCGGAAGAATTTCCAGGCCATGGCGGGGAAGATCGAGGTCGCGAATGATTTCCGGGCGCAGTAACGAGACGACGTAAGAACAGACCGAGAACTTGAAGCCCGGCACAATTTCCTCGGTGCAGGCCGCACCGCCCAGCACGTGGCGCCGCTCGAGGACGAGCACCTTCTTGCCCGCGCGAGCCAGGTAGGCGGAGTTGACCAACCCATTGTGGCCCCCGCCGATGACGATGACGTCGTAGGTGTTAGAACCAGCCATTCGCTCTTAGCTCCTAGCTTGAATGCAGACGTGTCAGGAAACGCAATGATACTCGCGTTTATGAGAGGTGGGAGAGGAGATCAGAGCCCGCTGGGAAGAACGGTCCAGCTTCGGAGCAGACTGCATGAGATGGGCAGGATGGTGCGCATGTTTGTGAGTCGAATCGGTATTCTATCGGGAAGAGCCGAATTTGTCTGCACATTTGCGTAGCTTTGCCTGGAAGTCATTGCAGGAGCGGTTGCCGCAGGCTGAGTGCGTCAATATAATCCACCATTCTGAGATTTCCTCCGTGAACATTCGTCTCCTTCGTGGTGTCAAAAAGCACTAACCACAAAGGGCACGAAGGTTCACGAAGGAAAAACCGTGAGGATACCACTTTGCCCATCGGAACCGCATTTCACGAGCGCACTCTTCCACTCTGCCACAGTCTGAATTACCGCGAATGGTCGGGATACTACACGGTCAGCGTGTACGAGGTGCACCACGAGCACGAGTACAACGCGATTCGGAACGCTTGCGCTCTGATCGACATTTCACCGCTCTACAAGTACCTCATTACCGGCAAGGATGCGACGCGCCTGGTGAACCGCGTAATCACACGCGACATTAACAAGGTAAAAGTCGGGCAGGTGATCTACTGCTGTTGGTGCGATGAAGAGGGCAAGGTCATCGACGACGGCACGATTTCTCGTCTCGAGGAAAACGTCTATCGCTGGACCGCCGCCGACCCAAGCCTGCGCTGGTTCCGGCAAAACGGATTGAACATGGACGTTCAGATCGAGGATATTTCGGAGAAGGTTGCGGCGCTTGCCCTGCAGGGTCCGACCTCGGCAAAATTGCTAAAGACAGTGTCTGATGCCGATGTCGCGAATCTGAAGTATTTCCGTGTGACGCGCGGAAAGATCGCTGGCGTTCCAGTCGACATCTCGCGCACGGGCTACACCGGCGATCTCGGATACGAGATTTGGATTCCCTGGAAAGATGGTGTCAAGGTCTGGGATGCACTCGCTGAGAAAGGGAGGGAGTTCGATTTGCACGCCGCCGGCATGCTGGCTCTCGACGTTGCGCGCGTCGAGGCGGGACTGCTGCTGATCGAGGTGGACTATACGAGTTCCAAGAAGGCGCTGATCCCGTCGCAAAAGTTCTCACCTTATGAACTGGGTTTCGCCAAGATGGTGCATCTCGAAAAGGAAAATTTCATCGGCAAGCGGGCCTTGGAGCCCGATTCCAAGAACGGCGTGCCACGGCAACTTGCAGGATTGGTGATCGATTGGACGGACGTCGAACAACTGTACGAGCGCTACGGACTGACCCCCGCCGCTCCCGCGCAGGCTTCGCGCGTCGCAGTGCCGGTCTATTCAGGAGAAAAGCAGGTGGGCAAAGCGACGACGACCACATGGTCGCCTACACTGAAAAAGATGATCGCCCTTGCGAGCCTCGAAACGGAGTACTCGAAGCCGGGCACGCCGCTGCAGATGGAAATCACGATCGAAGCGATGCGGCTGAAGGCCAACGTGAAGGTGGCCACCCTACCGTTCTTCAACCCGCCAAGGAAGACGGCGACGCCGGTGTAGTAGAAGATTCTTGTGGGGACAGCCGCCTTCGGCTGTCCGCCGCGCGCGAGCGCGGCTTGGGTTGAGAAGCAGGCAAGCATCGAAGAGGTAGCCGAGCTTCGCTCTGGCTAGACAGCCGAGGCGGCTGTCTCTACGCGATTTCTACTCGCGCCGCTCGCCTTTTTCCCGCAACATAAAGCCAGAGTCCCACCAGCAACAGTGCACCGCATCCTCCGAGAATCTTCAGCAACGCGAGTGGCTTATTCGGTTCATCCGGCTGCGGGATCAGAGACAGCGCGATCGTTACAGCCGTGGTGACGAATCCCAGCATGGCCACCAGCTTGGCTATGACTTTGCCGCCTGGTACGCGGATCACGTCCGGACCCGCAGGCTCGCGTTGCAACCTGATCATTGCCGCGAACAGGTAGAGATATGGAATGAAATACGTAATCACGCCCATGCTGACCAGCACATCGTATGCGCCTTTCACGCTGGTTCCGGCCTGTCCCAGAAAGATAAACACAACTCCTAGTGCGAACTGAGTAAGCAGCGCGACCCACGGTGTTTTCCATTTTGGGTGCAGGGAGCCGAAAGCCGGGGGAAGGAATCGATCCAAACCTGCGACGAACGGCAGCCGGGCCACCGCGGCCAGATAGGCTCCGGCTGCGCCGATGTTGCTGAGTGCAATCAAAAATGCTGCCAGCGGCAATATCCCAGGAAATCCTACGCGCGCCGCGGTGGCAGAGACCGCCTGCACTAAGCCTTGCAGGCTGTTGACCTGCGTCGAGGGCAGCGCCAGCAGAATGCAAACCGTGCCGAGGATATAGCAGATCGTAACGGTCACGCCTGCGGAGAGCAGTGCGAGAGGAATCGTGCGCCGCGCATTCTTGATCTCTTCTCCCATGAACGACGCCGTTTCGCAGCCGCCGAAGGCGAAGGTTAGCACCGACCAGAAGATGATGTCGTTGAAGTGAGTGCTGGGCGCCATCGAATGCAGCGTAAACGAAGTCGCCGAGCCGAAGCGGTGCCAGGCGATAAAGCCCATCACGATGACGATCCCGACCGGAAT
This sequence comes from uncultured Acidobacteriota bacterium, assembly GCA_963836945.1. Lineage (GTDB taxonomy): Bacteria > Acidobacteriota > Terriglobia > Terriglobales > Acidobacteriaceae > Sulfotelmatobacter. The sequence goes on along the minus strand of CAWILL010000001.1, from coordinate 126,398 downwards.
CCACATGGCGAGCGCGCCAACGTTATGCAGCCATTTACCTACATCGAGCCCGACGATGTTCAGCAGCGTGGCTGCGCTCAGGGTAAGCAAAGCAAAAACGATGTAGAACGTGGCATTGCCTGAAAGATGCTGCCAGTTCGCCTCCCGCATGAACAACACGTTGCTGGCGGCGAAATACAGCACGGCAGGGAAGTAGGGCAGGTTGCTGGTCCAGTAAGTCCAGGCCGACATGAATCCGGAAAAATCCCCGAATGCGCGTTTGCTCCAAACATAGAGCCCACCCTCATTTGGGTAGCGCGACGAGAGTTCCAGCACCGAGAGTGCAAGAGGCGTGTAGAAGCAGAACCACGCGCCCATCCAGATGATGATCGAACTGGGACCGGCCGCGGCGGCGGTGGCGATCCAGCGCAAGCTGATGCCGGTGATCACATAGAAGAGCACCAGATCGCGAAATCCCATCACCTGGCGTGGGCGGTTGGGATCTTCGACATCGGCGATGGAGACGCCGGGAGACAGGAATCCAATACCGTCTGCTTCTCGCTGTGGATTGGGCTCGGGCAATAGATGTCCTGGAGTCAGGGTTGGTTGAACAAGAATGAAGAGGAATAACACCGACGACGGCGGGCGGCAAGGTGAAAGTTACCGTGGGATACACTGCGAAAAAAGTGACGTGGCGCGCTTTCTCAGGCTAGCGCTCGAACATCGACTTACTCCGCGGCCGTCATGTTGCGTTTGCTGCGTTTCCAGGTCAGGTAGAAGGGAATACCAGCCAACACGATTCCGGTTCCCATCAACGCCTCGTAGGGGCGCGTGATGATTGTATTGAAAGTCCACGCGGTGCCGATCAGTACGTAGATTCCCGGCAGCCACGGGTATCCCGTGCAGCGATACGAACGCGGAATGTCGGGACGCTTCCAGCGCAGCCAGAACATAGAAATCACCGTCAACGTGTAAGAGAGCACCATGCCGTAGATGACGTAGGTATAGAGTTGGTCGTAGTGGCCGCTCACGGTCAATACTGCTGCCCAGATACCTTGACCGACGAGGCTGAAGGCTGGGGTTCGCCATTTGGGATGAACGACCGCCATCCGCTTAAAGAAGACTCCGTCCTGCGCCATGGCCATGTATACTCGCGCGCCTGAGAGAGTGCAGGTGGCTGCGCCGCTGAAGCAGGAAACGGCGATCATAAGCGAGAGCCATCCGGCGGCGCGGGGTGAAAACAGCGCGGCGGCCGCAGCGTGCGCGATGGTCTCGTGCGCGGCGATTTCTTTCAGGGGCAGCGCGTACATGTATGTCACGTTCATCGCGATGTAGATGACCCCGACCGCGAGTACTCCCAGCACCATCGCGCGCGGAACATTCCGCCGTGGATCTTTCACTTCGCCCGCGACCCAGGTGATGTAAACCCACCCGTCGTAGGCCCAGAAGACGGCGATCAGTCCGACGCCTAGGGCAGAAACGAGTCCTGCGGGCCCCAGCCCGAGGGTCAGCGGGGCTCCATTCGCGTGGAAGTTCGACCAGCTGCCTTTCCCGATCGCGAAACCCAACACGACGAACGCTGCCATGGCAGTGAACTTGGTCCATGTGGAAACGTTCTGCAGCAGTGCTCCCCAGCGCAATCCCACGACATTGACCAGTGTGAGAATCGCGATCAGGAACAAACCGAAGAGATGTGCGCGCGTGAAAGCGACGCCCAGCAGAGTAAACATCACGTGTGCTTGCGAGACAAAAGGCACAACCTGACCGACATAGGCAGCCGCGGCGACTGATAGCGCTGCGATGGTTCCGCCATTGGCGACAGCGAAAAGCATCCAGCCGTAGAGGAAGGCGACCAATTCGCCATAGGCCTCGCGCAAGTAGATGTATTGCCCACCGGAGTCTGGAAACATTGAACCCAGTTCGGCGAAGGCGAAGCATGCGCAGAGCGAGATCAGGGCTCCCAGGACCCACACTAGGAGAAACAGAACCGGCTGCGGCAGTGGAGTCGCGATATCTTTGGCTGTAAGGAAGATCGATGACCCGATAATGCCGCTTACCAGCAGAAGCACGGAATCAAGCAGACTGAGGCCACGAACCAGCGTCGGTTTCGAGTCGGTGGAGTTTGGTTCAAGGTCGCCTATTGTGGGGATCAGAACCGGGGTGGGCTCCATTATCCGATTCCGAGTTCGTCCGGAGATTCCAGCGGTGTGCCGCAGCGGCGACAGATCACGGCAGAGCAATCGCCGCAAGTTAGAGGATCTGTGACTTCCTCGGCGCAGTTTGGACAGTAGAGAGAGCCAGGTCCGGGCGCGGGCGGCTGAGGATGTGTCGCCATGAGGAAGAAAACTGTAGCACAGTGCTACACCGAATGCCGTTGAATTCCTTCGTGAACCTTCGTGTCCTTCGTGGTTATAGAATCAGAAAGGCAGGAACCACGAAGGACACGAAGTTCCACGAAGGGAAGCAATGCCTGACAAGCCGCAAACTCCCGACGACAAGCTGCAGCAGGAATTCAACCGCTGGGCCGCCTCTGGCGAAGGCCCGAAGATGGAGCACCATCATCTCGACATCACTGAGAAGACGATCAGGCTGATGAATCTCCGTCCAGGCGAGCGTGTGCTAGATCTCGGCTGCGGTTCGGGGTGGGCCACGCGGCTATTGGCCCGCTTGGTTGGAGAAGGACCCGAGGGTTTCGGCCAAGTGGTTGGACTTGATGTATCCGACGAGATGGTCCGCCAGGCGCGGGAGTCGTCGAAGGACTTTGACAATATTCTGTACGTGTGGGGATCGGCGCAGCAGATTCCCTGGGAAGAGAACTTCTTCGACAAGGTGCTGTCGGTGGAATCGTTCTACTACTATCCCGATCAGGATCGGGCGCTGATGGAGTTATTCCGTGTGATGGCCCCGCGCGGAAGGCTCTTCATTCTGATCAATCTTTACAAAGATAACCAGTACTCGCTGCAATGGGTGGAGAAGCTGAAAGTTCCGGTGCACGTGCGTTCTGCGTCGGAATACTTAGAAATGTTGAAGAAGCACGCGTTTGAGAACGTCGAAGCACGCCGTATACCCGACGACACGCCCACGCCCGATGACTACAAGACTAAGTCATTCAATAGTCTGGAGGACCTCCGAGCGTTCAAGCGCGAGGGAGCGTTGCTACTGATGGCGTCGAAGCCCGATCTACGCACGCCAGCACCGGGATATACGATCTACTAGCAATCCGGCGAACATGCGCCTTCAAGTATGCGCGGGCAAGAGTGCCCGCGCCACACGGCTAGATCTCGCTGCCGTCGTCATCCTTGTCGTGATGGCTCCGGTCTTTCACGGGGCTCATGGCGCGTCCATCCTGTGCGTGACGGATCTCGATTCGGCCGTTTACATCCGAAAGGTGGATATGCGAGCCGCCCTTGCCGAGTTCGCCGCGCAGATCGTGTCCCACGAAACGGTGATCATTTACACGCAGCCCGAAGTCGTTGCTGATCCCGCCGGATACCGTACTGGCATCGACTTCGGCGTTTGAGTCTGAGGGGATGGTCAATTCCAGCGAGCCATTCACAGAATTCAATTCGACGTCCTGTCCGGAGAGTTGTGCGAAGCGTGCATCCAGGCGGCCGTTGATCGTCGACAACTTCGCGCGTCCGGATAAATCATGCGCCTCCAGACGTCCGTTGATGCAGGAAGCGCGCACTTCTCCGCTAATTCCCGTCAAATCGAGAGCGCCATTGATCAACTTGATCTCGTCAAGGCTCGCGCTGCGGGGAACGGTTAGGGTGTATTCGACACTGGCGGGATTGTTGTGGGAGCCCCAATTCCAATTGTTGTTGTGATCCGGGTACTTGGTCCGAATGGACAGATAGTCCTTGCCGGAATCAACCTCGATCTTGGCCTCGTCCAGCCGCTCTTTAGTGTCAGCGTACTTTACGGCATCCACCTTCACTTCGTTGCGGTCCCAACTGGAGATGTGCACCGAGCCATTGATGTTGTCGAGCTCAATGCGGCCGTCGGAAGTAATGGTGTAGGTCTGGTGAAACTCTTCGGTGAGCGCGCCACGGTGATCGGAAGCATGTGCGCTCAAGGCCAGAACTAACAGGGCGCAAGCGGTTCCAAGGGCGGCTCCCAGCCACGTTGCAGGGCGGCGATGATGGATCATGACTCCCTCCGTTTCAACGGGTTAGACGTGTGTGTTCCAAAAGGGTAAGGGCTGCGGCCTGGAAAAAGGCCGATATTTCTACCGGCGGAAGGCCATTACCTCGGTGATGTTTCTTCCGGTGCGGGGCTAAAGCACAATGCCGCCATAGCCTTTGTGGGGTTTTGCCGTGTTGTACCTGTTGCGAGAAACCGCGCCCGCGCGTCGGCGGAGGACCGTTCTCTCTGCCATCGTACTCTTTTTCTTGCTATCGCTCGCGCCCTGGACTTCGGCACAGGAGGAGCACGATAAGCCGATTCCCATCCTCACCGGCAACATCGGAACCTTCAGCTTTGTCACCGGTGGACAGAATCTTATCGACACCCAAATCAACCCGGTGCTTCTGGTTCCACTGGGAGATCGCTGGCTGATCGAGTCTCGTGCCGAGTTCGAAGGACAGTTTCAGCGTCCGCCAGCAGGTGGTCCCTATGGCGGTCCCGTGAATAAGCATGTGGATTACGCCCAAGTGGATTACATCGCGAACCCGTATCTGACGGTGACGGCTGGCAGATTTCTCACCCCATTTGGGATTTTCAACGAGCGGTTGTATCCGGTTTGGATTCGCTTCCTGCAGCCTGATCCGCTGACTCTGCCCATCCGCACCGCACCAAGTGATGGCGCGATGTTCCGCGGAGGTTTCCCGGTCAGCGCTCAAGCCAATATGAACTACGCGCTGTATGTCTCGGCCACCAGTATCGGCATCGGGAGCGTCGATGCGGAGCGTCACGTAGGCGGGCGCATGGGATTCTTCTTCCCGGGCCCGCGGCTCGAGGTTGGTGGTTCCTGGCAGAAGACTCTTCAGGACGACCGAAAGAACGCGTTCGGCTTTCACATGAGTTGGCAGCCGTCGAAGCTGCCGCTAAGCGTGCGCTCCGAATACGCGCACGCGTTTGAAGGCAGTGGTTATTGGGTAGAGGGCGCGTACCGGCTGAGCCAGGTCCGGTTCTGGCAGAAAGCGATGCGGCGCACAGAGTTCGTTGCGCGCGGTCAACAGTTTTTCGTGGGTGCAATCGGGGCCGATGCGGAAGATGCACTCGGGCTCCCCGGCGTTAACACCCGCGAGGCCGATTTCGGAGTCAACTACTTCATGCGCGACGGGATGAAAGGAATCTTCAGCTACGGCCGCCAGTTCAGTCCTGCCGGCAATTTCAACCAGTGGAGCTTCGGTCTCGCCTATCGGTTCCTGATTCCGCTCGGCCCTACGGGCGCTTCCCGGGAGGCCCAATGAATTCGACTTTTCGATGGAAAGCTCTGGCTGCGCTGGGCACATTGGCTCTGACGTCGTCCCTCTTTGCCGGGTCGCCTTCGGCAAAGCGAGAAGCTAAAGAAGCTGAAAGTGCAGCGGTAGTACACCCGTCAGATGCCGACAGCATGCGGGTCGAAGGCGAAAGGCGTTTTCACGCCAACTGCGGACGCTGTCATGCCGCGCCGCAGAAATTCCCGCCACGGATGATGGGCACGGTTCTCCGACACATGCGGGTTCGGGCCACGATTACGGAAGAAGACCAGCGGATGATCCTGTTTTACATGACCCAGTAACCACGCAGGTGACCTCACACGACCTATGACGAATCACTCAAGAATCCAGCGTATCTTTGTGGGAATTGCAGTTCTCTGTATTGTTCTGGGGTGCGAATCGCCGGTTCATGCTCAGGCCCGAGTGATCGAACTAACCGCCGACCGCGACAGCCGGTACAAGATTGCGGGAATGCGGGCTCCCGAAATCACGGTGAGGGCAGGAGAACACATTGTTCTCCGGGTAACGGCGCGGAGAGGCAAGTCATGGAACCGCGACGGCTCCGTCCACGGTTTCTCGCTGTTGCGTGCTAGGGACCGGACCAAGGTGGAAGGATGGGATCTGTTGTTCAAGCCCGGTACGCAGGAGTTTCAGATGACGGCTCCTGCTGAGCCCGGGGAATACGTAGTTGTTTGCACGGTGATCTGCAGTGAAGAGCATGAGGGCATGCACATGAAGTTCACCGTGTTGCCTTGAGGAAATTACTATGAACCGATTCATGTTGAACGGTGCATTCGCGTGTCTCGTCCTTATTGCCGCGACCCTTGGCCAGAATGCGCAGACTTTTCACGGAGAAGTCTCCGACAGCCAATGTGCTCTCAACGTCCACTCGCTGACGCGCTCGCACCAGGAAATGCTTAAGTCGAAGTCAATGGGCGGCACGGCCAATACCTGCGCCGTGTATTGCATTGAGCACCTGGGCGGATACCTTGTGCTGTCAGCAGGGAAAAATGTGTATCGCCTGGACCGCTCCGACCTGGTGCACGGGTTCGAGGGGCGCCGCGTCGTGGTGACGGGTGTCCTCGAGAGCAAGCTGAACCAGATTCACGTGCTCAAGATCGATCTGGAAGAGAAGCCGTAGATTTCTTGCCTGCCTCAGTGAGCAGGAAGGCGCACAGAATTGCCATCTCAGGCTCGATGACGTGCCGGTAGCGCGGAATCGCGTAAACGAAGTAGTAGATTGCCGGATAGAACAATACAAGCCAGAACAGCAGCCACGCGCCCGTCCTGCGCTGCCGCAAAGCTCGCGCTAGTCCCCAAAACATCAGCACTGAAGACGCGAGGAACAGGGAGTCTTTGATCGGGCCCAGCCAGACTGGATCAGTGACCCGCGGCGGACCTGCCCAAAAGCAAAGGGATCGCTTCAAAGAAAGAAGGGCGAAGCGGCCATAGTCCGCCTTGATGTAGGCCAATGCCTGCTGCTTGCGCATGGCGATGTAGTTCAATTCGCCCATCGTCTGGAATTGACGCATTGCGTAGGAATCGTGCGGCGGATCGAGGTAGAGCATCAGAGTACCGTCAGCGCCGTTTCCATTGCCCAGACGAAGTTCGGCGCCGAAGTTGTCGCGGATGAAAATGAACTTCCCGAAAGTGCGGTAGTTCCTCACCAGCCAGGGCGTGATGCAGGTGAAGAAAATGATCGATGCTAGCGCTACGCCGGCAAACGATCGCTTGCCCGCTTTGGCGCGCCGGTACCAGGCCCACAATCCGGCGGCGGGAAGAAATGAGAGCAGGGAAGTGCCGTTCAGGGCGATGAGTCCCCAGATCAACCCAAACTCAAGCCAGGGAAGCCAGCCGTCGCGGTCTTCCAGAGTCAGGGCTAGCCATATAACGGTGGCGAGCAGCAGAGCCGACAAGCTCGTCTCCCAGACTGCGCGCGTGCACCAGAACATTACATTAGGGAGCAGCGCCCACGCCCATGCAGAGATGACAGCGACTCTCTCGGAAAACATACGCTTCGCGATCAGAAAAATAGGAATGCACGTCAGCGCTGAGAAGACACTATTGAGTACGAGCAGCACAAAGGCCGAAGCTTTCGAATAGATTCCGAAGACCAAGAACACGCCGGCGGTGAGATACGGATAGAGCGGGGGTTCCCACGCCGTCGGGCCAGTGGGCGGCCCAAAGGGGCTGGCGAAGCCGTGTCCTGAAGCAAGCGAGGCAGCGATGCGGCCCATCTCCCAGCCGAAACTGAAATTATCGTCGCTGGACTTGAATCTGTAGGTGTGGCCCAGAACGATCCAGCCCGCCCGCAGCACGAGGGCAATGGTTACGATCCATAAAGGGGAATTGCGGACCCGACTCCACCTTCGGAACAGCGCATCGTAAGCAGGCGCGCGGTTCACTAATGCGTTTTCCATGAGTGACTCTATTTGTAGCCGACCGCAGAGGTTCGGGCAACTCGGCCTGCGATTCATAAGGAATTTGCGGTTGAGCGTGCAAGCGGCCAAGGTCAACAGAGCGTGCTGGTAATTTGCTGTTTGTTAGTCACGATGACTAAATGACTATCAGCGAGGTGAAGAATGGGGGTACAGATTTGGACCGTCGCAGAGGCGAAAGCTAAGTTCAGCGAAGTGATCGATCGGGCACTCTCGCAGGGGCCGCAGACCATAACTCGCAAAGGCCGTATAACAGCGGTCATCGTTGCGGCGGAGGAGTGGCAGCGTAAGTCGACTCGTGTCGGGAATCTGGCTGAATTCTTCGCGGCGTCTCCATTGCGTGGGTCCGGATTGAAACTACCCCGCCGCAAGTCACGGCCTCGCAAGATCCGCCTGTGAATTTCCTTCTCGACACGAATGCCGTTTCCGAATGGGTGAAGCCCCGGCCCAACCCAGGTCTGATTCGCTGGATGGAGTCAGCCGATGAAGACCGTTTGTCCCTGAGTGTGATCACGTTGGCGGAACTTCACTATGGAGTCGAGCGGATGGCTCTGGGAATGCGGCGGACTGGTGTCGAGCGCTGGTTGCGTCTCGAAGCACCTCTGCGTTTTGAAAGACGTGTTCTGCCGGTGAGTGAAGAGATGGTAGTCGTTTGGGGCAGAGTAGTTTCCCTGACCGAGTCAGCGGGACGCCCGATTTCGGCAATGGACGCCTTTCTCGCGGCCACGGCTCAAGTTCACGATCTCACTCTGGTCGCCCGCAATGTGGACCACTTCTGGGTGCTAAAGACCCTCTCAGTCCTTGGACTTAAAACACAAAGGCTACTTCCGCTTTGAATTCTTTGATTTAGCTCAATCCCTCCAAAAATCACTTGACAAGCGCAACGACGCGCAGTAAGTTAACGATGTTAACTTAACATCGTTAACCAAGGTGCCAACGTTATGGGAGTCAAAGAGAGACGCGAACGCGAGAAGTCGGAAACACGAGACAAGATCCTCGATGCTGCCCGGGAACTCTTCGTCACCGAAGGATTCGAAGGCGTATCGATGAGGAAGGTCGCAGAGAAGATTGAATACTCGCCGACCGCGATCTACGTCCACTTTGCCGACAAGCAGGAACTCTTTCGCGAGCTCTGCCACCAGGATTACGCGCGTTTGGCCGAAGTCTTCCAGAGTTCAGCGATGTCGACGGATCCGATTGAGCGACTGAAGCAGATCGGTGCGGTCTATATCGATTTCGGCACGCGATATCCCAATCACTACAGGTTCATGTTCATGACTCCTCACCCGGCGCACGAGCCGGATGAGGAAGATCGCGAAATGATGGGCAATCCCGAGATGGATGCCTATGCCTTCCTGAAGTGGGCAGTGCAGCAGGCGATCGATGCGGGCTGCTTCCGCGAAGAGCTAACCGACGCCGAGCTGATTTCCCAGACGCTGTGGGCATCCGTGCACGGAGTGATTGCACTCCACATCGCCAAAGGGTGCGACGCCTGGGTGAACTGGCGCCCGTTGCAGGACCGTGCCGAGATGATGCCGGATGTTACGCTGCGCGGACTCATTCGCGAGGGCGGCGGAGAAGGGAAGTAGCATGCCTCCGTTAGCACAAAGAAATCTCTTTCACGACAAAGTGCGGCTCACCGTAACGCTGACGGGCATCGTTTTTTCGGTGGTTCTGATAGTCGTCCAGCTGGGGTTGTTTCTCGGATTTACGACTGCGACCTCGAATCTGATCGATCACTCGGGCGCCGACATGTGGATCACGTCCAAGAACGTGCCCTATGTGGAACAAGGTGTGGCCTTCAGCGAGCGCAAGCTGAATCAGGTGCGGGCAGTGCCGGGCGTCGCCGACGCGCAGAAACTCATTGCTCGCTGGACTCAGTGGAAACGCCACGACGGTGGGCAGGACTCAGTGCAGATAGTCGGGATCAATGTGGATGACCCCATGGAGCGCCCTTGGAACCTCGTACAGGGCAGCGTCGAAGATCTTAAGTCTCCCGACGCCGTGATTCTTGACCAACTCTACATGCAGAAGCTGGGCGTGCAGGGCATCGGTGAAGTCTTTGAGATCGGAGGCCACCGCGCTCGCGTGGTCGGCTTCACGCGCGGTATTCGTTCGTTCACGACTTCGCCGTATGTCTTTACCACTTTCAAGAATGCGCAGAACTATGCCAGCGTGCGCGAAGACCAGACGATGTTCATCCTGGTGAAGGTTGTGCCGGGAGCGACTCTTGAGCAAGTGCGTCGTGATCTGCTGAACGGCGTGAAGGATGTCGAGGTCTTCAAGACTAGCGAGTTCAGCCGCATGACGACGTTTTACTGGATGTTCACCACCGGCGCGGGAGTCGCTGTCCTGATCGCTGCGGTCCTTGGATTGGTGGTTGGATTCGTAGTCGTGGCGCAGACGATTTATGCGACCACGGTCGACCACATCCGCGAATACGGCACCCTGAAAGCTATGGGCGCGCCGAACAGCTATGTCTACAAGGTCATCATGAAACAGGCGGCAATTGCAGCCGTGCTGGGTTACGTGCTGGGTATGATCGTCAGCGTCTTCGTGGTGCACGGAAGTCAGAAGGGCGGTGCGGCGATCCTGATGCCGCCTTCGATGGCTGTGGGCATGTTTTTTCTTACGCTGCTGATGTGCGTGGGGGCAGCACTGGTTTCGATCAACAAGGTGACCAGGATCGATCCCGCGATGGTATTCAAAGGGTGAGGAACGTTTTCTCTTTGTCCCTCTGGGTTGAGTTAAACGGCTTCACCACAGAGGAAGACTAAATGGAGTCGAATATGCAGTCTGCAATCACGGTTCAAAAGCTCACGAAAAATTACGAAGAAGGCGCGACCGGTACACTGGCCCTTCGCGGCGTCGACCTGGATGTACATCCAGGAGAGTTGTTGATGCTCATGGGGCCGTCCGGCAGTGGCAAAACCACTCTTCTCTCCATCATGGGATGCATTCTGACCGCGACTTCCGGAAGCGTTCGCGTGGCGGGCAGGGAAGTGGTCGGGCTGAGTGAGAAGCAGTTGCCCTCGCTGCGCCTCGAGCACATCGGCTTCGTATTTCAGGGATTTAATCTCTTTCCCACACTGACTGCAGGGGAGAACGTCGAGCTGATGCTCGATCTGAAGGGTATTTCGACGGCGATAGCTAAAAAGCGATCGCAGGAACTGCTGGAACAGGTCGGTCTCGGTGAAAAGTACGGCGCCTTTCCTGCCGACCTGAGCGGAGGCCAGAAACAGCGAGTGGCTATTGCGCGGGCGCTGGCCGGAGATCCCAAAATCATTCTGGCCGACGAGCCAACCGCCGCGCTCGATTCGCGCACCGGCCGCAACGTGATGGAGATGATGAGCGAACTTGCCCACAAGCGTGGACGTGCGGTGGTGATCGTTACACATGACTCCCGCGTTCTGAATTTTGCGGATCGCATCGTGACGATTGAAGACGGATCCATTGCCAGCCAGAACGAGCCGGGAACGGTTCCTTCCGGAGTCCTATTGCACAACCTGCCCCAGGCTGCGATTGGCTTGGTTTAGAAAGTGTTCGAACGTGAAGACGTGGAGAAAGTGTATGAGTAACTTTTCGATTCCGCCTTTGAAGGGCCGCGTGATCTTGATCGTTGGCCTTGGCATTTTTCTTCTGACCGCATCGCTGGTAGTCGCTTCGCGGCGAACACATGAATTGAGCCCCGCAACCGCGCCAACCCGTAACCCGCCGCGCATGATCGCTGGCCCCGGTCGCGTTGAGCCATCTTCGGAAGATATCAAGATCGGTTCCGAACTGAGTGGGCGGCTTAAGTCGGTCAATGTCGAAGAGGGCGACGCGATCCAACGCGGCCAGGTGCTCGCGGAACTCGAGAACGCTGACTATCGCGCGCAGGTCGAATCCGCGCGGGCAAATGTCATCGCAAAGCAGGCCGTCTTGCGCAAAGTGATCAACGGCGCCCGTCGCCAGGAGCGGGATGAAGCACGCTCTTCCGTGAACGAGGCCAAAGCTGTGACCGAAAATGCCAAGTCGGAGTTACACCGCCGCCAGGAGTTGTTCTCGGCGGGAGTCGTGTCCCGTGAGGAGCTGGAACGATACGCACGCGAGGCCGACGTAGCCCAGGCTAAGTACGAGGCTGCTGTGCAGCAGCATGCTCTGGTCGATGACCGTGCCCGGGAAGAAGATCAGGCGTTGGCGGAAGCCGACCTCCAACTGGCGCAAGCTCAACTCGACGAGGCGCAGGCCCGATATGACAAGACTTTTATCCGGTCTCCCATTGACGGCGCTGTACTGCGCAAGCATCACCGTAGCGGCGAGAGTGTCTCGAATTCCTCGACGGTTCCCGATCCCGTCTTGACGATCGGCGACCGCAAGGCGTTGCGTGTTCGCGTCGATGTCGATGAAACCGATGTCAGTAAAGTAAATGTCGGCCAGAAAGCTTACGTCACCGCCGACGCCTTTGGCACGCAGAAGTTCTGGGGACATGTGGTGCGTGTTGGCCAGCAGTTGGGGCCAAAAAACGTCCGTACCGACGAACCTACGGAGAAGGTGGACACTAAGATTCTGGAGACGTTGGTTGAATTAGATCCAGGATCTCATTTGCCCGACGGACTGCGCGTCGACGCATTTATTGTGCCCGACGCCTCAGAAGTCTCGCAGAACAGGTAATCGCTCGAATCAACAAGTCAAATTCCCAGCCTGTCTCCGCGAAAAACCGCGGAGACAAGTGTGGGGACTCCTGGAGGATCGTATGACTCGGGAAGCTAGAACCATGGCGGGAATCATTTTGCTGACCATTCCGACGATTCAGTACGGCGGCTACTTTCTGTTCACGTCGCTGGTCGATCGCAACAGCCACTACATGGACAACGCCCTGCGCCAAAAGTTCTTCCGCGCCGGCCACGCTCATGCCGGAGTCTTCGTGATCCTCTCGCTGGTCTGCCAACTCTTGGCCGACAGCGCGGCGCTGCCTGAACCACTTTTGTGGCTGGCGCGCATCGGAGTACCCCTCGCGGCAATTTTGCTTCCGGCGGGGTTCTTTCTTTCGATGACCTCTCCGGAGGCCGTGCAGCCCAACGGATTTGTCGTTCTCATCTACGCGGGCGCAGCGTCTCTTGCTGCCGGAGTACTGACTCTGGGCGTTGGTCTGCTGAGGTCACCAATCCGGTAGAATACTTCTTCCTTCCCGGAACGCCGGCTTGATGACTGAACTGACCCTGACTGCGCACCTTGCGGCGTTCACTGCGCCAAAGGGCATTGGTCCGTATATCCGGCAGCACTTTCTCGATACCACGTTTCGGGGCCTCTACCACGCTAACGCTTTCGACGTGGCGTTGCTGGTGCCGTACTTCATCGTGCTGGTTCTGCTTGCCGGATACGGAGCACACCGCTACGTTTTGGTCTATCTCTATTACAAGCACCAGAAGAATCGAACGACCGAGCCGCCCGCCCGTTTTGAGGACCTGCCACGCATCACCGTGCAGTTGCCGATCTTCAATGAGCAGTATGTGATCGAGCGTTTGCTGGAGGCTGTTTGCAAGCTCGATTATCCACGAGAGAAGCTCGACATCCAGGTGCTCGACGATTCAACCGATGAAACCGTTGAGGTGGCGCGTGGACTTGTTGAGCGATATGCGGCTTTGGGCCATCCCATCAGCTATCACCACCGCACCAACCGGCACGGATTTAAAGCCGGTGCGCTGGCGGAAGGCCTAGACTCCGCGAAGGGTGAATTCATCGCCATCTTCGACGCCGACTTCACTCCGCCCGAAGATTTCCTGATGCGCACCATCCATCATTTCACCGATCCAAAGATCGGGATGGTGCAGACCCGGTGGACTCATCTCAACCGCAACTATTCTTTTTTGACCGAGGTGGAAGCCATTCTGCTAGACGGCCACTTCGTGCTCGAGCACTCGGGGCGGGCCCGTACAGGACTATTCTTCAACTTTAACGGCACCGCCGGCCTGTGGCGTTGCGCGACGATCGACGAAGCGGGAGGATGGCAGCACGATACACTCACCGAAGACACAGATCTCTCCTACCGTGCACAGCTCAAGGGATGGAAATTTATTTATCTGCAGGACGTCGAATGTCCCGCTGAACTCCCGGTCGAGATGACGGCCTTTAAAACCCAGCAGGCACGCTGGGCCAAGGGACTGATTCAGACAGGTAAGAAGATTCTGCCTCGTGTCCTCAAGAGCGATGCTCCGCTGCATACCAAAATTGAGGCCTGGTACCACCTGACGGCAAACATCAGCTACCCGCTGATGATCATGCTTTCTGTGCTCTTGCTGCCTGCCATGATCATCCGTTTTTATCAGGGATGGTTCCAGATGCTCTATATCGACCTGCCGCTCTTCATGGCATCGACATTCTCGATATCGAGTTTTTATCTGGTCTCGCAGCGCGAGTTGTTTCCCCGGAGCTGGCCGCGGGCGCTGTTGTACCTGCCTTTCCTAATGGCACTCGGCATCGGACTGACCATTACGAACACCAAAGCCGTGATCGAGGCCCTGATCGGCAAGCAAAGCGCATTCGCACGCACGCCGAAGTACAGCGTCGTGAGCAAGCAGGACAAAATCGGCGCCACGAAATACCGCAAGCGCCTGGGATGGGTTCCCTGGGTCGAGCTGTTGATCGGGACATATTTCGCGCTCACGGTCTACTATGCTGTCGAGAACGAGAACTACATCACCGTTCCATTCCTGCTGCTCTTTGTCCTGGGGTATTGGTACACCGGGCTGATGTCTTTGTTGCAGGGCCGCTTTACCAGATCGTCGAGAAGAGCTACCACCCATACGAAGCCTTTCCCGGTCGGAGTGTAGCTCTTAGACGATGTAACTTTTCTCCGTCAAGGTCATCTGATTCCGGAAGAAGGACGGAGATCCCGATGAAACTTCAATCGATCATTATTTCGTGGATTACCCTTTCGGCGCTCGCGTTCGCTGGAGATCATTTGAAGTTGAATTCGAAACTCGACTACACCAGCGACAGCCAGGATGGGCCTCTGATCAGCGGCGAGCACATGGACGCGGGTTTCATTGCCGGCAAGCCTGCGTATGTCATCCTGTACGGTGAGGCTTGCTACAACTCCAAGCGTCAGGCGCGACGCACGGTCGATCTATACAACAAATACAAAGATGTAGTTCAGTTTGTGATCATCGATCTTGACCACCACTTGTCGCCATCGCAGGACGAACTGAAGAAAAAGTACTACACCGGCTACATCCCCCACGTGGTGGTGCTCGATAACGCGGGTACTCCACTCTACAATTCGTCGGGAGAGGTCGATGAGTCGGTGATTTCGAATTTGCTCGACAAAGCCCTGCGCTAGACCTAGCCTTCTCTTGACTGCTCGTTTACAATCCAGTCGCCGAAAATTGTCAGTTCCCCGTGATCATTTCCAAAGGAGGATACGATGCTCCGCTCGCATAGGATTCTCCAATCCGCTGCCGGTGCCGCGCTCTCATTAGCGCTTCTCGGTTGCGGCAGCGCGCACACATCCGACGAGTATTTCATCCTAGTCTCCACCAATTTGCAGTTGCCCTATTGGAAGACGGCAGGCAGTGGCTTTTCAAACGCGGCAGCGCAATACAAGGGAGTGCGCTTCGATTTCGTCGGCCCGCAGAATTACGATCCCAAGGCCGAGCGCGATGCGTTGGATGACGCCGTCCAGAAAAAGGCAACTGGAATTCTAATCTCGGTTGCTGATCCGGCCTTGCTTAAAGACAGCATCGATAAAGCGTTGGGGGCCGGTATTCCGGTTATCACGGTGGATTCTGACGCGCCCTCGAGCAAGCGCTTGTTCTTCATCGGCACCAACAACTACCAGGCCGGTTTCACCGGTGGGCAGCGCCTGGCGAAGGAACTCAGGGGCAAGGGCAACGTCGTAGTCTTCACCATGCCCGACCAACAAAACCTGCAGGATCGTTTGCGCGGCTACAGGGACGCGCTCGCGAAGACTCCTGACATCAAGATCACGCGCGTGGTCGACATTCAGGGCGACCCACGAATTGCGTTTGACACGACGACGCAAATCGTGGGCAAGGAGCGTGATAAGGTCGATGGCTTCGTTTGCCTGGAAGCGCAGTCAGGCAAGGAAGTGGCGGGCGTTCTCAACAGTTATCACGTCACGGGGAAAGCCGTTATCGCTATGGACACCGATCAGGAGACGCTCGACTGGATCCAGAAGGGTGTCATCGCAGCTACTATCTCGCAGAAGCCCTACACCATGGCTTTCGTCGGCATGCAGATGCTCGACGATCTCTACCACCACAAGCCGCCTTCCTTGGACAAAGATTGGTCGATCGATAATTACTCTCCGATCCCGAGTTTTGTGGATACCGGCTCCGACCTGATCGACAAGAGCAACGTTGAGTCCTTTATTCAGGCAGGCAAGAACCTGGCTGCGCCGAAGTGAGGCGAGACCTGAAGACTGACGGGACCTAATGAGCCTCGCAGAATATTGTCACACCCAAATGAATTGTCATTCGCCATTCCGAACGAAGTGAGGAATCTGCTGTCGGGCCGACACAACAGATTCCTCGCGCCCAAAAGCGGCGCTTCGGAATGACAATTGTTTTGGGTTGTCATTCCGAACGAAGTGAGAAAGTTTTTGGGTTGAACCCTCTTGCGAGGCGTCAACGTCATCACTTTATGTAGTCAGCAATCTCGATAAATCCAAAACTGATGCTGGTGAATCCTCGTGAAGGTGCTGCATCCATTCTTTCCATAAGCAGAGGCGAGTTTCGTGACAGGCAGAATCGTTTCAGGAAATGTATTCGCGGATGTATTCGTCCTTCGTAGTTGCCAACTGCCTAATGTCGCCATCAAACGTCACTTTCCCATCGCGCAAAATCAGGAAGCTCATGGGAACGTTGCAGTACTGGCCGCGTGGCAGCACGCGAAGCGTATTGGTCTTCTGATCGAACTCGTGGGTGGCCAACGTGAAGGCGTCCTGCAGACGGTGCGTCACCAGCAGGGAACTAGTGCGATAGACATCGCGCTGCTTCATGATCAATTCAATGATCGTGTTGGAAGTGACGGGATCGAGTCCGCCCGTCGGCGAATCATACAGCAGTAACTCCGGCTGCGTGATAATCGCCCGCGCAATCGCCACCCGCCTGCGCATGCCTCCCGAGAGTTCGGCAGGATCGAGATCGAGAGTGTGTTCCATTTCTACGAAGCGCAGTGTTTCGCGCACCCGCCGGTCAATCTCATCGTCATAAATCCCGTGCTCTTCCATGAGACGGTAAGCCACGTTTTCGCGTACTGTGAGTGAGTCAAAGAGCGCGCTTTCCTGAAACACCATTCCCAGGTGGGCCCGCATGGGGAAGAGGTCCTGCTCCGGAAGTTGTGTGACTTCGTTGCCGAGAACGGTGATTCGCCCGGAGTCCGGCGGAAAGAGCCCAAGCGCGAGCTTCAGGATGGTGCTCTTACCCGAACCAGCAACCCCAAACAGAGCCTTGGTCTCGCCTAAGGGCAACTTAAAGGAGACGCCCCGCAGAACCTGTTTGTCCTCAAAAGAGAGATGGACATCCTCGAAGACAACAGCAGCGCCAGACGGCGGGTTTGGGACGTCAGTGGGGCGCTCGATGGATAGCGAGGACATAATTAATGAAAACTCAGCACCGAAATCAACAGCTTGGTCACGAAGAAATCAGTGACAAGAATCAGCACGGACGCAGCTACTACGGCTTGCGTGGTGGCCCGGCCTACACCCTGAGTCCCGCCGCGCGCAGTCATTCCGTAATAGCATCCGATCGTCGCGATGATGAATCCGAACAAGGTCGGTTTCAGCAGCCCCATGAATACATCCTCAAAGACCAGAACCTGCCACGCATTGTTCCAGTACTGCCGAGCGTCGAGGCTGAGGAACAGTTTGGCGACCATCAGACCGCCGGCCAGTCCCACAAGATCAGAAATAATGCTGAGGAAGAACAGCATGAAAACCGTCGCTGTCACCCGCGGCGTCACCAGCTTCTTCATCGGATCGGTGCCAAGGGCGCGCATGGCATCGATCTGCTCGGTCACCACCATCGACCCAAGTTCGCTGGCCATACCGGAAGAGTTGCGCCCGGCAACCATCAGGCCCGTGAGCACTGGGCCGAGTTCGCGGACCATGGAAGTCGAAACGAGTTGACCAATCAGGGTGATGGAGCCGAAACGCTGAAGAGTGTTGGCGGTCTGCAGGGCTAATACGCCGCCGGTAAAAAATCCGGTCAGCACCACAATTGGAAGCGATCCCACGCCGATCAGATCCGCCTGCTGCACCATGTCCGCGAAGTACAGCGGCTTGCGCATCAGGTTGGTGATGGACTGAGCCGCCAGGAGAGTGTATTCCTGAACCGCTAGGACCTTCTGCTTGGCGAATTCCGTGGGCGAAATCAGTTCCATGCGGTTCGAGTCCTGCCGTCGTGCAGGGAGCGCAGGGCTTGACCGCAATATAACAGAGAAAGCTGTCAGCTATCAGCCGTCAGCTTTCAGCTGAAGCCAGAACGTCACGCCCAAGTTGATTCCAGGAATCGAGAAATAGTGAAGAAGCGAAAGGCGGACCGCAGGGCCACGATTGCCGCTGGTTTTGCGGAGAGCTGATGGCTGAAAGCTGACGGCTGACGGCCTTTTTTATCCGCGCCCCTTCTTCTTAATCTCAATATTGAGCCGGCGGATCTTCTGGTTCAGGGTTGACAGCGGCACATGGAAACGCTCGGCGGCCTCAGTCTGGTTCCAATTGCAGCGTTCCAGCATGTCGGTGATGACGCGCCGCTCCACATCTTCGACAATTTCGAACAGTGACGCATCCGATGGCGGATCGTGCAACGTGAGTGACGATCCGCGTCCGATCAACGAGTCGGGCAGCAATTCCACGTTGATCTCTGGGCCTGACGAGAGCACGACCGCGCGCTCGATGACATTCTCGAGTTCCCGCACGTTCCCCGGCCACGAGTAAGCCATTAGCGGCCGCAGCGCTTCGGGAGTCACACGGGGAACAGTCCGCCCGTTCTCTTCCGCATACTTCTTCAGGAAAAACTCCACCAGCAGCGGAATATCTTCCTTGCGCTGGCGCAGGGGCGGCAGTTCGACGGTAATGACATTCAGCCGATAGAACAAATCCTCACGGAATCGACCTTCCCGCACCATCTGCCGTAGATCAATATTCGTCGCAGCGATGATGCGGACATCGACCTGTATCTCCTGAATCCCGCCCAGGTGCATGAACCGGCGATCCTGGAGCACTCGCAGGATCTTAGCCTGGGTCTCCAGGCCCATGGTCGCGATCTCATCGAGGAACAGCGTGCCTTTGTCGGCAACTTCGAAAAGGCCCTTCTTCGAGGCGATGGCGCTGGTGAACGCTCCCTTCACGTGGCCAAAGAGCGTGGACTCGAGCAGATCCGTCGGCATCGAGCCTGTATTCACCGGAACGAATGGCTTATCGCGGCGCGGGGAGTTCAAGTGGATTGCTTTGGCGATGACTTCTTTACCCGTTCCGCTTTCTCCCTGCAACAGCACGGTGGAGCGACTCGTCGCCACTTGCGCGACCAGATCGAAAATCTTCAGCATGGGCTCGCTTTTGCCCACGATATTTTCGAAGTTATAGCGCTGCTTGAGGGCGCGTTTGAGTTGGACGTTCTCCTCTTCAGCACGGCGCCAGCCGACAGCGGCCCGGACATCCGCCAGCAGTTTTTCGTTATCCCAAGGTTTCTGAACGAAATTGGCTGCGCCTGACTGCATGGCGCGCACCGCATTTTCCACGGTGCCGTAGGCGGTGATCATGATGACCGGCAAATGGGGATCGTGGGAGTGAATCTCAGACAGTATCTCCATGCCGTTGCGGCCCGGCAACGTCAGGTCGAGCAGAACGAGATCGAAGGGACGGTTCGCCATCTGCGACAGGCCATCCTCGCCTGTTCCGGACGTTTCTACGTCAAAGCCTTCCAATTCCAGCAGGGTCTGAAGAGACTCCCGAATTTCCGCTTCGTCGTCAACGATCAGCACCGAACCGCCCACCGGCGATCCGCTGACCGCTCCGCGAGTTATGACTGCTGCTTCAGACATGCATTGCCTTCCTGCTCAACGGGAAATCCAGAGCGAACGTCGTGCCCGCGCCGGGGTCGCTCTCGACGCGAATCTTGCCCGCATGTTCCTGGATGATGCCGTATGTGACGGATAGCCCGAGCCCCGTGCCGCGGGTCTGGCCCTCTTTCGGGGATGTCTTGGTGGTGAAGAACGGATCGTAAATGCGCTGAATGTGCTCCGGCGCGATGCCCGAGCCCGTGTCACTTACGCGTACGCTGATGAGTTCACCATTCGTAGTCGCCACGGTCAATTTCCCGCCGCCTGCCATTGCGTCTTTCGCGTTAAGAAAAAGATTCAGGAATACCTGCTGTAACCGGCCCGGATTTCCATGAATCGGAGAAAGATTGGGGGTCAAATCTGACTCGACCGTAATCTTGGATACTTTGAATTGATGCTCAAGCAACGCCAGTGTGTCGGTGATGACCTTGTTGATATCCACGTTGGCGAACTCGGTTCCGCTGGTACGCGAGAAGTTCAGCAGGTTGTTGACGATTTCCGACGCGCGGAAAGTCTGCCTCGTAATCTTCTCCAGCAGCCCTGATTTCTGGGGATCACCTTGCAGTTGTTTCGCGAGCATCTGGGTGTAAGACGAGATCACAGCCAGTGGCGTATTCACCTCATGCGCCACGCCCGCCGCGAGCAGGCCGATCGATGTTAGTTTGTCGGCTTGAGAAAGCTGGCCCTCGAGTTCCACGCGCTCGGTGATGTCGTCCATGATTACAAGGCGACCAATGACCTGGAACTTGCGCGTCACCAGGGGCGCAATCGCAACGTTGACGGTGCGTGTCTCTCCCGCAGGAGTCGACAAGCGAAACTTGTACAGATTGTTGATGCCCGCGTTCTGGCGCACGCGATAGAACTCTTCGACAAACTCCGCCGGAAAGATGGTGCGCACTGGCTGAGTCAACGCCTGCCAGCGCGGCAAGGCATACATGACTTCCATCTGGGCGTTCCAGCTTTCGATGCGGTCTTCCATGTCGAGGGCCATCACACCCACGTTGATCGACTCGACGATGTTCTCGTTAAAGTCCTTGAGGCGCTCGTACTCCGCAACCTTCTGCTGCAACGACGCATAGAGGCGTCCATTCTGGATCGCGATCCCCAGATACCCGCCCAGCGTTTCGAGCAGTTCAACGTCCTCGCTCGACAGATAGTCGCCCTTCGTAGTCTTTCCCAGGCCCAGCACCGCGACCGTTTTCTGCTGTGCGCGGCAAGGGATGTAGTAATTGAGATCCAGCCGGGCGATCGCTTCCTGCGATCCAGGAGTCTCTCGCGGAACCTGGTGCGTATTCTCGAAGAACATGTGGCCGGCGGCCCCGGGGCGCGGCGCGCTCAGAAACGTCAGATCAAGCCTCGATGTTGGATTCATGCCGATCGACTTCGACAAGACGAACTGTTCGGAATCCTCTTCCGCGCGCAGGAAGATGGCGATGCGATCCACCGCCAGCGTGCGCGAGAGGCGGTCCACCACCGACGAGAGCAACGCGTTCAAATCCGTCTCGGAGCTGAGTTCGCGACCAAATTCGATCAGTGTGCGCCGATAGTCATAGACCGTGCGGTAGAAAAGATGGTCGACCCGGTCTTGAATCCATTTCCGAACCGGATCAAACAGCAGGGCAGTGACTACAACCGCGAGGATCCATCCCACCGGACCAGTGCTTGGCTGCCGGCTGTGAACCAACGTCGCCACACCCGCGACCAGTCCGAAGTACAAACCCACGACGGTTGCGGCAGAGAGCGTATAAACAACGCCTCGCTTGAAGATCAGATCCACATCCATCAGGCGGTAGCGGAAGATGGCGTAGCCAAAGGTCAGTGGCAGCACCACCAGCGAAAGTACTGAGAGCTTGATCAGTGCCTGCGGCACCCAATCCATTCGGTGTGGGAAAACAAAGTTCAGGACATAAAGCAGGGTGTAAGGCGCAATCGCAAGGATCGTTCCCCGCGTCACCCACTTCAACTGCTGGCGCAGAATGGTGCTGCTGGCCTTTGAATAGCTGTACCACAGGAATGTCGCCGCCAAAACAAAGAACACCGCGCCATAGGACAGATCCATCCGATCGACGCCGCGGCTTAATCTACCGCTCGCTTCCAACAACCGCATCGCAGCCAGGCGCAGGCTGAGCAGGAATGCGCCCGGCACATAAATCAACGTCAGGAGCCACGGATACTTTCTGACGAACTGTCTTTTCTCGGGAAACGTCAGCACAAAATGCAGGAAGAGTGCCGGCAATAGTACCCAAGCCGCGACATTGCTCCAATAAACTTCCCAGTCGAACGCGTCCAGCTTGCCGGTGTAGTGGAACGAGTACGCGATGAAGGAAACCAGACAGAAAATATAGAAGTGCGTCGAGCCCTGCGCCGTCCAGCGCCGCAACAGCACATAAACTCCGATTACCAGATAAATCAGCGCGATCCCGCGGAGATAGTTATTCAGAGTGCGGTTCGCAGGCTCCAGAATCACGTGGGAATCAAGCGCTACGGAATGCCGAACCAGCGAGTACGAGGCTTTCTGCCAGACGCCGGTGCTGTAGAGCTGCCGCTCCAAGCCCGAGGTGTTCTTGACTTCTTGCCCGTTCACCTCGATCAATTGATCGCCAAGCTTTATTCCGGCCCTAGCGCCCGGGCCGTCTGGTTCAACATCGTCGGCTACGAGCACACCCGAGTGCTCCACCCAGCTCACACCATCATTGGGTGCGGTGGCTTTACGTTCTGTCTGAAAATTGAACCCGGCAAAAATCACCGCAGCCAAGGTGAGCAAGAACAACACGATGGCAACGGAACGAGCTTGGCTTTCCCACTTCATAGACTTCCGCTTTTGGCACAAACCCCAAGTCGGCCGAGGAGCCGGGGAGGTCAACTTCCCCAAACTATCACTTTGCAACTTCACTGCCACCTCAGTCGAAGCCTCAGGCCTGCTAAGTGCCTTAGATAAAGCAACTTCCAAAATTATAGATGCACTCTCGAACAGCAGCTATGCCTTTTTGGATGTTTCTGTGAGATTCAGTAGCCTTCCATTTCCACAAAACCATGGGTTTAGAACCGCTTCAGTTTGCCCGAATGCAAGCATCTGTCAAATTATAGGATGATCAAGAGAGGCTCTACCGGATACGGAAGCTGGGCAAATTGTAGAGCGTGGAGATGAAATCGGTCAGTCGGAGAGGGGTGGGCTAGACGAACCAGGCTCTACTGTCCGGACCCAGACCCTTTTGCTTTGGAGATCTCTGTGGGTTCGTCATCCCAATCAAACGACAACGCACGGGCCGTCGTCTCGATTGGCTCCAGTTCGGGGATATCTTCGGCAACCGACGCCCCCAATTCGGCGAACTTCCGCGCCGACACTAGTACCCGGCTCTCCAGCGATCCGACAGCCTGGTTGTAGGCGTCCACCGCACGGTCCAGGTTCGTCCCAATGCCCGTAATGTGGGTTGCCAGCTTGCGAAGACGCTCGTGCAACTCTCTTCCCAGCGCGCTGATCTCCTGGGCATTGCGTGCCAGTTTCTCCTGGTTCCATCCATAGTTGATCGCCTTCAGCAGTGCAATCAAGGTCGTCGGAGACGCGGGGATGACTCTACTGAGTACTCCGTGCTCGATGAGCCCCGTATCCTGCTCCAACGCTGCACTGAAGAAGGTCTCGCCGGGAAGAAACATCACTACGAACTCCGGCGTTGAGTCGAATTGTTCCCAATATTTTTTGCTGCTCAAAGTGTTGATGTGCTCGCGCACCTGGCGGGCATGATTTGCCAGGCAAGTCCGGCGCACCTCTTCATCAGTAGTTTCGAAGGCATCCAGAAAAGCCTGCAGCGGCGTCTTGGCATCGACGACGACATGCTTCCCGCCGGGCAGCTTCACAACCAGATCGGGCCGCAAGCGGCCACTCTCGCCGAAGATTGTCTCCTGCTCGGCGAAGTCGCAGTAGGGCAACATTCCAGCGATCTCAACCACACGCCGTAACTGAATTTCTCCCCATCGACCGCGAACGTTGGGGGTCCGCAATGCACGCACCAAATTGCCCGTTTCAGACTGCAGCTCTTTTTGCGTAACGATCAGGGATTGCACCTGGGCCTTCAGATCGCCGTAGGCTTCACCGCGCGCGACTTCCATCTGCTGGATTTGTGCGTCGACTTTGGTGAGTGAATCACGCACGGGCGCAACCAGATCCGCCACCGCTTTTTGCCGTGCTTCCAGATCGCCCTTGGCCTCGCTTTGGAAGCGTTTCAGCGTCTCCTGCGCGATTTGAAGGAAAGAAAGGTTATTGCTCTTCAGCGCGTCCGCCGCCAGCGCTTTGAACGCGTTCTGCAGATCCTCGCCTGCTTTGGTCAATAACTCGATCTTTTCGTTGCTGGCCTTTCGTTCCAATTCCAGTGCGGATTCCAGCCTGGCCCGGCTCTCGAGCAGCTTCTTCTGATCGTCCAAAAGGCGCGCCAGATCAGCCTTTGCGGCCGCTAATTCCTTCTCTCTCAATGACAAATGAGCTTGCAAGGTGGCCGTATGCGAACGCAGCGCCAGCCAAGCAAGCAAACTTCCAAACAACAGGCCAATGACCCCACTGATCCCTAGTTCAATAGTCACAGGTAACTTCGTCCGTCCTTCTCCAACCTCTAGCCTAGCACCAGCAACATAGTTTTGAGCCTGAACGAACCTCAAGCAGAAAGGGCCTGAGGCGCGATCCCTCCCAGGATCCAGTAGGCACGAACTGGATGCTTAAGTTCTCCAGACGACTACTCGCATTGGCGGTCGGCGCAGGGGTGATGACCTTGCAGCCGGCGGTGCACTGGGCTGCCGCCGATGGCTCTGGGCAATCCGCTCATCGCGCCACGCTGAAGACAGCTTCCGCTAACGCTCCAGACATTCCTTACGTGGAATACGAGTTCCAGGTCGAACAGGATATGCTTCAACTGGCCAACCAGTCGCGCCAGCGAGCCGGAGCGCCCAGCCTCGTGCTCGACACGGGCCTGACCGCGGCTGCCCGCACCCACGCGCAAGCCATGCTTGAGGCTCATCAACTTTCGCATCAATTTTCCGGGGAACCTACCCTCGTCCATCGCCTCGCTGCCACCAGCAGCCTGCAACTCGATCAGGCCGCAGAAAACGTCGCGCTTGATTACAGCGCCCAAGGCGGACACGAACATCTCATGCTTTCACCCCCGCATCGCGCAAACCTGCTCAACCCGGCTTATAACACGGTCGGGTTGGGCGTGGTCCGTAGCGGCGACCGCCTGTACATCGTCGAGGATTTCGCGCATGCCCTCCCCGCATACTCTGTCGATGAGGTAAAAAGTCGCATTGCCGTAGCCGTCAATCAGGCGCGCCGCCGCGTCAGCCGGAATGTACTGTTTCGACGTGACCTACAAAATGCGGATGAAGCTGCCTGCTCTATGGCGCACGCCGACAAACTTGGAACTTTGCCGGTTCGGCAGCTTGCGCAGCGATTCACCGTTCTCACCTATACCAGTCTGCATCCGGAAACGCTGCCTGCCGGAGCGTCCCATGCCATCCATAGCCCCAATCTGCACAGCTTCTCGATCGGCGCCTGCTACGCGCGAACCGCTACATATCCAACCGGCATCCAGTGGGTCGTCCTAACGCTTAATTGACTGGAGCGCCGCCGTCCCCGGCGGCGGCTGTGGCGGAGGTGTCTCGCCTCCGT
Organism: uncultured Acidobacteriota bacterium; assembly: GCA_963836945.1. Classification (GTDB taxonomy): domain Bacteria; phylum Acidobacteriota; class Terriglobia; order Terriglobales; family Acidobacteriaceae; genus Sulfotelmatobacter. The sequence continues at coordinate 100,845 of CAWILL010000001.1, read as the reverse complement.
ATGCAGCTAATCGTATTGAGATGATCGGGAGTGTCAGGGGCTAAGTAAGCGAGAGAACGTACAGGCTGGCGCAAGTCACTTCGTGGGAACTGAGTAGTGCGCCGCTACCAGGCGCCACTTGCCGGATTTCTTCATCCAGACATCCGTAAAGCGGTCGTGATAGTCGTACGTTCTGAGATTGTCCACTCCCTTTTCGTGATAGACACCCGTTACGACCGCGGTGTCGCCATGCATGCGGATCTTCATCTCGGAAATGTCCGCCAATTCGACGTGCGTGGAAGAACTCGCGCTGTAGCTCAAGTACCCTGTTTTGCTGTAGGTGCTGCCGTCCTCGAACGTGATCACAAAGTCCTCATCCAGGACAGCCGCAAAAACCTCGACCTGCCGGTGCTTGTAGCAATCCAGCATTTTGAGTTCAAGGGTTCGAATTTCGCCCGTTCCGGTTGGTTCTTGCGCTTCAGCCGGAAGAAGCGGCAGAGCGGCCATGCATAGCACAGCGGTTATGAGGGCATTTTTGCGCATACCCCACAGATTCTTCACGTTCCCGCCATGGGGGACAAGGTTCCTTTGGTCATGCCGTCCTGTGCTACGCTTTCGGCTGGCGCAGGGTGCTTTTGGCATGGGACCTCCCGATCCAGACCGTAACCCGGAAGCGGGAAGTGGGGCTTACGATCCACGCTCATCTATCCGCATCGGCACGGCGGGATGGTCGTATAAAGACTGGGAGGGCATCTTCTATCCCCCGGGCATGCGGCAGCGGAAGGTGCATCCGCTCGAATATCTCGCCCGATTTTTCGATACCGCCGAGATCAACACTTCTTTTTACGGACCGCTGAAGCCCGAGTTGGCCAAGCTTTGGGCAAAGAAGGTTGCCGCCATCAATCCGCGGTTTCTGTTCACGGCCAAGCTTTACCGTGCATTCACTCATTCACCCATTGCAGTGATGGAGCCGACCTCTGCGGCGACGATTCGCCCCTCTGACGATGACGAGATCAAGACCCGCGAAGGACTCGATGTACTAGCCAACGAAGGCAAGCTCGGAGCTCTGCTCATTCAGTTCCCGGTGTCGTTCAAGAATACGTCGCTTAACCGCGAATATCTCGAACGCCTGCTGCGGCAGTTCATCGAATATCCGCGAGTGGTCGAAGTGCGCGACTCCAGTTGGAATAACGCAGATACTTTGGCGGAGTTCGCGCGCCAGAACGTCGCCTTCTGCAACATCGATCAGCCGGTGATGGGAAAATCTCTCGCCCCCACCGAGCATGTGACCGGGCCGATTGCCTACGTTCGTCTGCACGGACGCAATTATGATCAGTGGTTCGATTCCGACAATCGCAACGACCGCTACAACTACCTCTACAAGGAGCACGAACTCGACGAGTGGAAGGAGCGCATTGAAAATGTTGCCCTCAGGGCGCAGACCACGTACGTGATTACTAATAATCACTTCGAGAGCAAAGCCGGAGTGAACGCAATTGAGTTGAAGTCGATGATCGAAGGCAAGCGCGTGCCCGCGCCGCCGACCTTGATTCAGAAATATCCGGAGCTCAGAAAATTCGCTGATCCAGCCAACGATGCCGAAGGTCCGGCCCCGGGCCAAATGTCACTGCTCGCCTGAATCTCTCTCACTTCGGCATGAAGGCAAAACTCCGGATAATTACAGACTGACTCTCTTTCGGCGGCGCACGGAAGCACCATAGGTTGATGCCGACCGGGAGCGCTTCTTGGGAAATGTTCTTAGCAGTCGAAGAGTAGGTTTCCGTCTTGATGACGTCGGCGGTATTGCCGATCGCGTGAGCGCCGTTCATAAGAGTGAATACGATGTGATCCGAGGCCCACTCCATCCGGGCGGTCGTGAGAGTACCTCCGCTGACGTGGAAGTTATCCTCCCAACTCGAAGTGCCATCGGGCTTGCGGTTGCCTGTGGCGGGATAGACGGTGAAATCGGCATTGCAGCCATGACAGGTATTGTTCCACTTGGAAAATTCAATGTCGATTTCATTCTCTGCATCGACGCCGATGTGATGAGTCGGCCCGTAGGGGAAGAGACCGAGCACCGTCGTGGGATCCATGTCATAGACGTTGCCCTCGATCACCCACTGGTAGGTTCCGAAGCCCAGTCTTTCGGCCGTAAATAGTTCCGCCGAGGTCCATTTCCCGTCACGCCGAGTGATTTCAAGATGCAGGTATCCTTTGTCGTCGACGCTGACGTTCTTCGCATCTCCACGGGCAACGCCGGCCATTCCTCCGCTGGTGACCTTCCATGTGCGACCAGCCCATGTGATTGTCTGTGCCGGCGCGAAGTGACCGAAGCAGAGCAAGATGAGGGTGATGATGGGTCGAGCCAACACGATTTTTAAGGCGCATCTCATTTTTCTGAATCACTCCTGGAGGAATGAAATATCGTATCGTTGTCTAACCGGAGGTAGAAAGTTGGGACTCACGAGAAAGATTAGCACCTTGGCGCTTCTGTTCTGTCTTCTGGAATCGTCACTCTCCTTTGGTTGGGGAAACGAGGGACATACAGCCGTCAATTTAGTGGCTGCGCGGAACATCCCAACAACAATGCCGCGCTTTCTGAAACTCGCCAGCGCAGAAATTGAATATCTAGGCCCCGAGCCCGACCGGTGGCGCAGTCCTTCCGAATTCGCCTTGAAGAACTCGCAGGAACCGGATCATTTCATCGATCTGGAGCGCGTCGACTGGATGAAGCCGCTGCCCGCAGGACGGTATGAGTTCTATCGGAAGCTGTACGAGAAGCGCGCCGGTACTCAGGACAACGCGGACGACTACCTCCCGGAGCACGTTGGGCTGCAGCCCTACATCACCATGGAGGTGTTCGGTCGCCTGACGGCCGCATTCCGCCAGTACCGGCACTTGCGTGAACTGCACCAGCCAACTGTCCCTGTTGAGAGGGCGATTGTGTTTTACGCCGGATGGCTAGGTCATTATGTGGGGGACGGCTCACAACCTCTGCATACAACCGTGAGCTACAACGGCTGGGTGGGCCCGAATCCGAACCACTACTCTACGGAACCGGGCATTCACTGGCGGTTTGAGGGGCCATATGTGGCGGCAAACATCCATGCAAACGATTTCGCTGGGATGGTGCATTCCCCAGAGCGCCTGGTGGACCCGTTTCACCAGTACCTGGATTATCTCGAAGTTTCGCACAAGCTTGTGCAACGAGTGTACGAGCTCGATCTGGCGGGCGGCTTCAAGGAGAAGGGTTCTCCTGAGGCGCGGACGTTTACCGAACAACGACTTGCCGCGGGATCACAGATGCTGTTGAACCTCTGGTACACCGCGTGGCTCGATAGCGGGGTTCCGGAGCCCGAGCACGGGAAGCCTGCCCCACCCAAGTTAAACAAGTAAACCCAGTAAACCCAGTAAACCCAGATCAGAACCCTGGCCGTTGAACTTTTATCTTCATCTCTTCCCGTGGCGGTTGGCGGTGGCCATTCAAGCCCGGGTTTGGCTTGAGTGGGCGTGTGGCGAGTCTTGCTTGAGTGGGCTCTTCGAGAGCGCAGCGCTCAATTCCATTCGAAACAGGTGGCCCACTCCAGGCCGCCGAAGGCAGGACACCGCCCGCCACCTCGCCACCACTCGTAAAATTCTGCCGCAGAGGGTGCCCTGCCCTTCTCGCGTTTTGTGCGAGAGGGCGGGGATTTTGATTTCCTCATCTTGTTCCCGCTTCGGAAAAACAAACTTGGGAACCTGAGGACGTTCACCAGTTTCTGAAGCGAACGTGAGAGAAATCACAGCCCGATCTGACACGCGCCCTTGCGCAGAAAATCAGTAGAGCAGATCATCGCCAAAGCGAGAGCGGTGTGAACAAGATCCGGTCGATACGGGCCTAAGTCCCTGCGGCTCAAGATTTTGCGCCTAAACGCTTGAGCCCAATAGATTAACTAAAGATTTTCCGTTGAATCAATGATTCCACTAGACCGGAGGGGGGAGGGGTACCCCGAAAATCCATCTGGTTCCCAACATGAAACGCAAGTGGTGGCCCGATAAGTAGACGGAGAGCGTCAGCCAAAGACCGAAGACCGAAGACCGAAGACCAACAACCCGGAGCCCAACGACACAACCAGATCCCGAGTCAGACAAACACCAGCAAAGTGGACGCTAAGCCCGCGCGGCGGCGTGATCGGCCATGCGGCGCTTGCTGTAGCGCAGCGCTACATTCATGAAGACGTTGCCCATGGAGGTCTCGAACAAGATCATCAGGGCCTCGGTGTCTTCGCTGGTCTTGTCGCCCTGTTCGGCGGTGAGCAGCAGCGGCGGATGAACGCGGAAATGGAAGCCCTGGTCGTTCAGCGCCGAGATGGCGTTGCCCACGACCTGATTCGCCAATTCGAAAATGGTTTCCTTGATGAGCGCGTCGGATTCGGGGAGGTCCGCGCCAGCGTAATGGCTGGCCACGCGCACGGCGGTCTGCGGCTCGAGATCGAGGATAATGCGGCCCTCGATGTCGCCCGTCAAAGCAATCATGCCCGCCACGCCTTTACGGCGATAGGCTTCCTCTTCCATGGTAAGGTTGCCTACCTTGGTCGATCCCTGCAGGCCCTGCGACAACACGGCGTCAGCCGCGTTGATGAAAGGCTGGATCAGTTCCATCTTCATTGAATTACGCTCCCGCTCCTGCGGCATTCGTCACTGCGCCGTCTTCACCGAGCACGTACTTGATCACTTCATAAAGCACTTCCGGCTTCACCGGTTTCTGCACGAAATGACGAGCACCCCGTTGCAGCGCGGCGACGATGTTCTCCTGGTATCCGACGGAGGAAACCATGACGATGCGCGCTTCCGGATGCTGCTGGACGATCCGTTCAGCCGCCTCGATCCCTTCCATCTGCGGCATGGTAATGTCCATGAGTACGATGTCAGGATGCGTGCGGTCGAACTCGCTGATGGCGGTCAAGCCGTCGCCGGCTTCAGCCGCCACCTGCCCGCCGAACGTTTCGATCATGCGGGCCAGGTTCTTGCGTGCAAATACGGAATCGTCCACGATTAGATAGCGGACCGGCTGTCCGTCTTTGCTGCGTTTCACTGGTGCGAACTGCTCCATACAGACCTCCCCTTTCTACTGCATATCATGGGCCGTAAGCCGTAACCAGATAACGCTGGTCATCGGCTTTTCGTGCCCGATCTCAGCTGCCGGCGCGCACAGCACGCCCTGTGGGACCGCCTTCGCCGCGTCCACAGAGGGCTTGCAGCGTCGATCCCATGGTGTCGAGCCCGACTACACGAATGGCGTAGCCACGCTCGATTGCCGCCTTCGGCATGCCATAAACCACGCAGGATTCCTCGCTCTGCGCAATAGTCATGCCGCCTTCTTTCTTAATGGCGCCTAATCCTTCCGCGCCGTCATCGCCCATCCCGGTCATCAACACGCCGACCGCATTGCCGCGGAACTCTTCCGCAACGCTCCTGAGAAGGACATCGACACTGGGCCGATGCCCGTTGACGCGCGGCTCATCGCTGAGCACCGCAATGTCACCCAGCGGCAGCCGCTTGACCTTCATGTGGCGGCTTCCGGGGCAGATCAGCACCCGCCCGGGGAGAAGCATGTCGCCCGACTGCGCCTCTTTCACACGCAGGGGGCAGACTTCGTCCAGTCGCCGCGCAAACATTTCGGTAAAACCATCCGGCATGTGCTGCACCACAGTGATGGCCCCAGGGAAGTCTCCGGGCAGCGACGACAGCACGTACTCCAGAGCTTGCGGGCCTCCAGTCGAAACGCCGATCGCAACAATCTTGTTCGGGGATCCGGCCGGGGCAGGTGGTTTTTCCGGCTTCGAAGGTAAGCCCGCTATCATGCGCGGCTTGAGCTTGCATTCAGCCGCCGCCTTGACCTTGGCGATCAACTCCCGCGCGATCTCTGCCATGTGCGCGGACGCGTCCTTGGGCTTGGTAACGAAATCGAACGCTCCCAACCCCAGCGCTTTCATGGTTACGCTTGCGCCTTCGGTGCTGTGCGAGCTAAACACGATGACCGGAACCGGATTGTGCCGCATGATCTCTTTCAGCGTGTCGATGCCGTTCATGCCCGGCATTTCGAGGTCGAGGGTTACGACGTTGGGCTTGAGTTCCTCGATCTTCTTCAGGCAGAAAGAGCCATCCATCGCGGTTCCCACGACGTTAATGGCTTCGTCAACGGCGAGCATCTGCGGGATCAGCTTGCGCATGAGCGCCGAATCGTCGACCACCAGCACCCGTACCTGCTTCATACCTGGCCTCCGACTTCCGGAGTGAGCGCCAGACGCATGCGATCGGTGTGCGTCAACAACAGGCCCGAATTCGCCCGTCCCATCTCCTGTGGCCGCAAACGCGCGACGTGTTCTACCACCGCGGGCAGGTTGAGGATCAGCACGACCCGGCCGTCTCCCAGGATCGAAGCGCCAGAGACCAGATCGGTCGAGAAGGTCTGATCGTCCAGGGCTTTGATGACCAGCTCTTCTTCGCCTTCGAGAGCATCGACAATCAGGCCGTATTTCTTTTCGCTGACGGTGATGATGAGAACAAAAAGCTTGGTTTTGCGGTCTCCCTCCGGCGCCGGGCGTCCCAAGCGGAGCAAGGGCAGCACCTGGTTGCGGAGTTGCAGAACTTCGTAGTTGTCGACCTGATGCACTTCCCCTTCGAAGGTGCGAGCGATTTCCAGCACCGCGTTCAGCGGGATTGCGTACAGCCTCTGCTCGACCCAGAACAGCAGTGCCTTGATGATGGCGAGAGTCAAAGGCAGCTTCAGGCGGAACGTTGTCCCCTGCCCGAGACGGGTGTCGACGCTGATCGAGGCCTTCAGCCGGTGCAGGACGCTCTGGACCACATCCATACCGACGCCGCGTCCCGAGACCTCTGTGACCTGCTCGGCGGTCGAGAAGCCGGGGCGGAAGATAAAGTTTAGAACCTCCAGTTCGCTCATTTTGGAGGCTTCTTCCGGTGTCGTGAGGCCGAGTTCGAACGCCTTGGTACGGATTTTGGCGACGTCGATGCCGCGCCCGTCGTCGGTGACTTCGACGATGACCTGGTTGCCCTGGTGATAGGCGTTGAGACGTACCATGCCTTGGCTAGGCTTGCCGAGCTTCCGCCGTTCCTCAGGGGACTCGATGCCGTGACTGATCGCATTGCGGACCAAATGTGTGAGAGGCTCGGCGATTGCGTCGAGAATCCCTTTGTCAAGGTCGGTGTCCTGTCCGCTAACTGCCAGTTCCACTTCGCGCCCACACTGGCGTGCGACATCGCGCACCATGCGCGGGAAGCGACGGAAGAGTTGATCGACGGGCACCATGCGAATCTTCATGACCGAACGTTGCAGGTCATTGAGGACGCGGGCCTGGAAGGCCATGGCATCGGCAAATTTTCCGCGCAGGGCCTCTTTGGGGAAGCGCTTGGTGAATTCGTTCAATGCCTGCTGCAGCATCGACTTGCCGATAATCAGCTCGCCCACCAGGTTGAGAACGCTATCGATCCGTCCAGCCTCGACTCGCAGCAGATTTTCCTGCGACACGGGGACGGAACCGGCAGGCAGCATAGCGGCAGCGGACGGCTCAGGCAGCGCAGTTTCGATTGCAGCAGCCGCATCGGGCGCGGAGGTCTCGGTCGAAGCTTCCAGCGTAGCAGGCTGCGGTGCCGCATTGGCACGCAGCAATACCTCGACACTCACCTCTTCGACGATGGTCGGAATCTTGCATTTGGCTGCAATTTGCTCCGGGGTTTGTACGGTGGCGACTACGAACTCGATGAATTTCGCGGCTGCCGGGGACTTGGCATCGGGACGAACGGCAATCACCGGGCCCATGGTGCCGATCGCGTTGTGAACCAACTGTCGTCCCGCGATGGGCATGGCACAGTGCGCGTCAATTTTAGCGATCACGTGCAGCACGTCTTGCCCGGAGGCTTGCGCCTTGGACATGGCCAGTCTTTCGTACTCGGTCCACTGGGCGTCGGCTTTGCTCGCCGACTTGCTCACACAAGCCTTTCCCGTCGACTCTTTACCTTTTGACGTCCATCCGGCTGTCTTTTTGCCCCGCGTCTTGCCGGTTTTCGGCGCGGAAGTCAGCTCCTGAATCTTCTTGCTTAAGTTCTTGGTGGCTGGGAGCTTAGTTCCGTTGCGATAAGCCGCAATCATCTCGCTGAAAATGTCGGCGGTAGCAAAGGCGATTTCAGCGACGGCTGCATGCGAAACCGCGCCCTCCAGCGAAAGCGCGTCTTCGAACTGATGTGCCAGTTCGCTCAATTCGCGCAGGCCGCAGGCTGCTGAATCTCCTTTCAAAGTGTGCACCGTCCGCCGGATCGAGCGCACGATCTCCTCGTCGGCGGGATTCTTCTCCAGCTTCAGCGCTTCTTCGTTGAGAGCCTGGACGAGCTCCTGCGAGGTCTCATAGAAGAGTTCCCGCAGTTCCACGCCACGCTCATCGGGGGAATTGCTCATGCTTACTCTTTCACCTCAAGCCGCTGATAGGCTGTCCCGCTATCCTTGTGCACCATCTGAAACTTTTGGGTAAGACCCAGCAGGCTTTCGGCATGGCCGACAAAGAGATAGCCGTTCGGATTCAAGCAGCGGTAAAACTTTTCGATCAGCCGCTTCTGCTCGGCTTCATCGAAGTACATCATCACGTTGCGGCAGAAGATCACATCGTTGCGCTGCGGCAGGTACTCGGTTTTCAGGTTGTGAAAGTCGAAGTGCACCATCTCCTTCAGCGCCTTCTTGATGGCGTAGCGATCGGAGACCTTGTCGAAATACCTGAGTCGGTAGCCGTAGTCGACCATCGACATCTGATGCTCGCTGTACGCGCCCTCCTGCCCGTGCCGCAATACCGAGTAGCTGATATCGCTAGCCAGGATCTCGACGCGCCACGGTGGAGGCACCAGCGGCTTGGGCAAGGGCATGTCAATGGGCAGCGGATTGCGCAGGTAGTAGTACGCCAGCGCGTCGGTGACCAGCATCGCCAGGGTGTAGGCTTCCTGTCCGGTGGAGCAGCCCGCACTCCAAATCCGGATCGAGTACTCCCGGCGCGCACTTTTGTGCTTCAGCAGCTCTTCCAGAACGGTCTTCTGGAAAAGATCGAGTTGCGCCTTGTGGCGAAAAAAGCTGGTTTCGTTGACGGTGAGGTTCTCCAGCAGCTTGGCGAGTTCTTCCTTGCCTTGCTGGCTGATCAGCAGGCGATAGTAGGCGTAGAAAGAGTCGGCTCGGCACTCTTTTAGCCGGCGCAACAGCCGATCCTGAAGGAAATGCGTGCGGCGTTCGTCGAAGGCCATGCCGCACTCCTGATAAATGAGTGCCTGCAACAGCTTCAGTTCCGCATCGGTGAGTATGGGAGCGGGTGCCGCTCCGGATGTGCTCATGCGTGTTCTCGTCCCGCCTGACGCTGAATTGAAATAACTCCCGCCATTATCGCGCCCCCGCCTTGGCTGCTGTTTTCTTGTCCTCAGACTCGCCCTTGCTCACAAGGCTCGCAGGGGCCAGCAGTTTGCTCATATCGAGCAGTACGATCAACCGCCCTGAGACCTTTCCCAAGCCGGTAACGCAATTGAGCCCGCCTTCCTGAAAAACGGCAGGCGGAGCTTCCACGGCGTCGGCTGGAATCTTCAACACTTCGGAAGCCGAATCTACAATGAGACCCGCCAGCCTTCCGGCGTGCTCGACCACCAGGATGCGATTGGTCCTCTTAACGGCGGCCTGCTTTTCTCCAAAGCGTTTGCGCAGGTCCATGACGGAAACGATCTTGCCGCGCAGGTTGATGACACCTTCGAGATAGTCGGGGGCGTCAGGCACGGCCGTGATTTCCGGCACCCGTACGATCTCGTGCAGGGAAGTGATGGGCACGCCATAAGTCTCCCGGCCTACTTGGAAACCCACGATATGGAGTTCGCGACTCATGGTCTGGGCTCCTGACGTTTAGAACTGCGCTCCGGCTGCGGCGGCACGCTTGGCGTTGCGGCCTGCCGAATCCGCCGCCTTCTCCCGCAGAGCTTCCGCCAGTGCGAACCGGTCGATGAAATCAAGCAAGCTGCGCGACATCTTTGACATCTGCTCGGATGAAGCGGCCAGTTCCGTGGAACTCGACGTCGACTGCTGCACCAGTTCCCGCATGCGTTCCATTGCCTTGACAACCGCTTGAGCCCCGGACGCCTGCTCTTCGACGGCCGAGTTGATTTCGTGCGTGATCTCGTTCAACCGCGTGGTGGCTCGCGCGATCTGCGAAGATCCATGCGACTGCTCGTTAGTGGCGGCGCCGATTTCCTGTGCGAACTTGTAGACTTCGGTGACCACGTTCGAGATCTTCTTTAAGGCTGAATTCAATTCGGAACCCAGATCCAGTCCTTCGTTCACAATGGCGGTGGAGCGATCCATGTTCTCGACCGCCTTGCGGGCTTCTTTCTGAATGCTTTGAATGAGTTCGGAGATTTCCTTCGTGGATTGCGCTGACTTCTCCGCCAGTTTGCGGACTTCGTCGGCGACCACAGCGAATCCCAAGCCGTGTTCTCCAGCACGTGCGGCTTCTATGGCGGCGTTCAGCGCGAGCAGGTTGGTCTGCTCGGCCAGATCGTCGATGACCTCGATGATCTTGCCGATGTCGTCGGCGCGCTGCCCGAGGGCTCCAATGATCTCGCCCGAGGAGTTAATGGTTGTGTTGATACGGTTCAGGCCGTCGGTCGCCTTCTCCATGGTGCCGATGCCGCTGTGGACTTCTTCGCGCGAGCGGTTGGAGATGTCGAGCAGCACCTTGGCGGTATCGGCTACGCGCTGGATCGAGGCGACCATCTGGTCGATCGAAGCCGAGGTTTCGCTGACACTGGAGGCCTGCACCTGCGTGCTCTTCACCATGTTCTGCACGTTGACGCTCATCTCGTGCATCGTGCTGGTGACTTCATCGATGGCAGACGAGGCTTGCAGCCCAATCTTGGCCGAATCGTCGGAAGCCCCGGCGACCTGGTTGGAGGCGCTGGCGACTTGCGACGAGGCGTCGCGGACACTCCGCACCAGCCCGGCAAGTCCTTCGACCATCTTGGCGAAGGCGTTGCCCAGGGTGTCGTGCGAGGAGCGCGGCTTTACTTCGAGTGTCAGATCGCCCCCGGCGATGGCTTCGGAAACTCCCGCCATCTCCTTCAGGTAGGTGACCATCTTGTGGAAGGTGCGGGCCAGTTCGCCGATCTCGTCGTCACGGCCAAGGTCGATGTTATGTTCCAGATCGCCGGTGTTTCCGATGGCGCGCGCCACATTCATGAGATTGGTCAGCGGCTCGGTGATTGACCTGGCGGTGCGGTACGCAATGATTGCTCCGGCGATCAATGCGGCCAGTGTGGCCACGAATGAAATCCAGATGGTCCAGTTCGCAGCACTTACGTCGGAATTGCTCCGCTCGTCGACCACTTTGCGGTTTTCGCCATCCGCGACGTCGAGCGAATCGCTGGAATTCTTGACCCAGGACGAGGCATCCTTCTGCAGGTAAAAGATCTGCAGTTCGGCGACCGTGGCATTGCCCGAGTCAACGTCCTTTCGTTTCTCGATCAGCGGTTGCGCGAATTCCTTGCCCCACGACTGCTCCAGCTGCTGCACCTTGTTCAGGGACGTCTTGATCTGGTCGGAACTGGCCAGTGACTTGCCCAGTTCGAGCTTCTCGTTCAGGGTACGAAGACCCTCGTTCATGCGGTCAACTTCGCGCGTGTCTCCGCTCAGCAAATAATTGCTCAGATAGAGGCGGTTCTGCATCATCTGGGAGCGGACCGCGTTGGTGGCCTCGGCCAGGTCCTGCGATTGTTGCGCTGCCTTCTTGGCATCGTGTTCGCGCCTTACCGCCAACCAATTCGCCAGGAAGAGCGCCAGCACCATGATGAGGATGATGCCGAAGTTCACGTATAACTTCTTACCGATAGTCATGCCTGTCTCCTCCGCGGTGATCCGAGTTACCGCGGCTCGAACTTGAACTCAATGACGCCCGTACTCTCTGACGGGGCTGGTTCAAAGCGCCACTTCTTGGCCGCGTCGAGAGCTGAACTGGCCAGAACCGGGTGTCCGCCAACGATCCGAGCTTCCTTGACCGTGCCATTGGGGGCGACCGTTACCTCGATCTTTACCGTTCCCGCGATATTCATCTTGCGTGCTAATTCCGGGTAAAAAGGCTGTACCTTAGTCTTCGCCCGACGATTGATTTCGTCACTCTGCGTTGTCTGGGCACCTGCGTGGGACAGACTGAAAGCCGCCACAATCGTTACGACTGCTAGCACTGCGGCCGCGATTCGCTGAGACACAAATCCTCCTCCGATTCCAAGAACTGGCAAAGGCAAGAGTGCAATGCCTAGGCCAACGGAACCTTCTTGGAAAAACCAAAGTAATGGGCTGTAAATAGTTGAAAAACAAAGCGTTACTTCAAGACGGAGGGGTGCTTTTTGTGCCTGCTCGCAATTAGCGTTGTCTCATTCGGCAAAAACCGAGTACTGTTTCTCACGGTGAGACAAAATCTCACTCCGAGTCACGGGATTTCACATCAAGGCACCTCGGGATCCATTTCCCTTGACTCAAATTGAGATGACAGTTAGTTTCCCAATAGATTCAAGCACTTGTGAATCGCGAAAACTATTTCCCCAGCGCCGGTGCAGATGTCAGTGCTTCTGTTCGTAGTTCGATGGTCCCTCCGGGGGATCGAGTCTTCTCCGGTTCCGATGAGGGCTTCCAGAAGCTACTGCTCCGTATTGCTGCCAAGGCCGGCGAACGACCACAGCTCAACCAGCTGATTCAGTTGTTCTGCCAGTCCACGCGGGAGTTTTTTGACGTTTCCGGAGTCTACTTCTGGCGCTGCCAGTCTGGGGACGAGCTCGTAGGTGAGCAAGCCGACGGCAAGATGTCCCAGCGTTTCGTCGGACTTCGTCTGCGTCCAATGGAAAGCACCGTGACTGCAGAAGCGGTGCGGCAGCGGCGTACGATCTTCGCGAATCATGTGAATTCGGCCGCGTTCCCTGCGGCTCGGGAATTTGAGGCCCGCTCGCTGCTGGCCGCGCCCTTGCTGGTCTTCAATGAGGTCATCGGTGCTCTTACCTTCCTGCACGACGCCAACGATGAGGCTTTTAGTGAGGATTTCGCCGCTAAAGCCACCATTCTGGCGGGTCAACTGGGTAGTCTTCTGGAAGCGGCCCGTCTTGGCGAGGCGTCGCGGGAAGAGCATCGACGGGCCGAGATTCTGGCGGACGTTGCCCATGCCCTGTATGGAAGCCCGGATGTAGGCGCCGTGATCGAGGCACTCGCCGACCGGCTTCGCTTGCTGTTGCGGACGCGACTGGTGTGCGTGCTGCTGCGCCGGGAAGGTCCGTTCGAGTTGAAAGCGGTGTCGGCAGAGACTCCGCAATTGGCGACTTCGGCGCGCGCCCGGCATGATCGGCAAACTTTGCGCTTCGCAGCCGACCTTGCGCAGCGGGCGGTGGCGGCGGGAGAGCCTCTCACCCTCTCGATCGGGGCGGACGTTCATTCCCTCGGAAACCTGGTCTCCCCAGGCTCACTCATTGCCGCACCCTTTCGCACGGCCCGCACCCAGGGCGCGATCTTAATTTATCCGCGGCAGGACGGCATCTTTACGGTCGAGGAACGCGCACTGGTGGCAGCGATCGCAGGCTTTGGCGCAGTCGCGGTGGCACACGCGGAGCTGCATGCCACAGCACACTCCCAGGCGCAGGAACTTCATCAACTCCTTGAGATTTCGCTGGAACTCAGCGCCAGCGGAGATCTGAATCGTTTTCTACAGGCGTTCGTCATCCGAGCTTCGGGATTTCTCGGCTTCGGGAGATGCTTCATCGCCTTGCTCGAGAATGACCAGTTCCAGGTGCGTTACGGAGTAGAACAAGGACAACCGCGCCCGGTCGACACCATTTTTCCAGAAGGGATCGCTACCAAAGCCCTGCGATCCAAAGAGGTTTTTTGGACGGATGAAGCGAGCCGGGTTCCAGGTGTCAATGTTGAAGTCGTTTCGAAATACAAAGTGCATCAGTTTCTTGCCGTGCCGCTCCTCGGAGCCAGTGGCAAGCTACTGGGAATGTTCGGGGTGCTTGACCGTCTCGACGGCACCGGGATTTCACAGGAGGATATAAGGCGCGCGCAGGCTTTGTCGAACCAAGCTGCTGTCGTCTTGGAAGTTGCCAGCAATTTGCACCAGTCGGAACAACATCGGCGGCGCGCCGAGGCATTGATCGAACTGGCGCGGGATATTGAGGGCAGCCTGCACTTGCCCGAGTTTGCATCCCGCTTTGTTCGCCGCACGGTGGAACTGACGAGCTCTCGGGGCGGGCTGCTGGCGTTGCATCAGGACGGCCGTTGGCAACCCGTTGCGCTCTATCAGTCGCAGCCGGCCTTATCCCCTGCGATATCGGAGATTGCTCCTTCGTCCGAAGAGGAAAAGCTAGGCCGCTTTTCACAAAAAGCGGAGGGGAGCCTGGTTAGGAGAGAAACCCAGACGACCTCGTCCATGGATCGTGAGAGTGAGCGAGACCTGGGCACCAGGCTTGGCGAGTTTGTCGCTTGTCACCCGGACAAAGTGACCTGCGGTTCTGCCCAGGAGATGCTGGGAATGGAGCCCGCCGCCAAGCTAACTTGGACCGACTGCAGATTGGTGCGGCTCACTGGTGCCAATGGTGAACTTGCCGGAATCCTTTGTCTTTCCGTGCGCGCGGGAGCCCTGAACCAGGAGGATCGGGTTTTCCTGGAGACGATGGCGGGGCATGCCGCTATGGCGCTGGACAATGCGCGGCTGTTCACGCAGATCGAAAAGTCGAACCGCCACTGGATCGAAATATTTGATGCCATTTCGGACTTCATTGTCGTGCACGACCAGTCCGACAAAGTGTTGCGAGTGAACCGTTCGCTGGCCGCGATGATTGGTGTGCCCCCGGCAGAGTTGATCGGACTCAATATTCGCGCACTGATGGCGTTGACCAGCGATTCTGCCTCGTATTCCTGCCCCTTCTGCCGCTCGATGGGGGATGACTCGGGCGAGTTTGCTCACCCGGTTTTCGACCGCACCTACCTGGTCTCAACCTCGCGTGTGCACGACGCGTCCGGGGAAGGCCTGCAGACCATTCACGTTCTGAAAGACATCTCTGACCGTAGCGAGGCGGAACGGCGGTACCGCGAACTCTTCGACAATATTCAGGAAGGTCTCTTCTTCAGCACGCCGGGCGGACGATTTGTGGAAGTCAACGACGCCATGGTGCGGATGCTCGGCTACCGCAGCCGCGAAGAGTTGCTGCAGATCGATATCTCGACCCAGCTTTATCTCAACCCCGAGCAGCGGCAGCAGCATGCGAAGGTCATGGAGGAACAGGGCAGCCTGCGCAATTTTGAGGCTACCCTGCGGCGCAAGGACGGCTCGCTGATTCACGTGCTGATTAACGCCTTCGGGATGTACGACAGCCAGGGCCGCGTGCTGCAGATTCGCGGGCTGATGCTGGATGTCACCGGCCTTCGAACCTACCAGTCGGAGTTGCATCGGGAGCGCGATTTCTCGGGCAAGATCCTCAACAACACGCAGAGCCTGATTCTGGTGGCTGATACCGCAGGACTGATCAGTTACGCGAACCGCCGCTGGTTCGATGCCGGATTTGAACAGCGGGAATTGCTGGGGCGTCCGCTGCTCGAATTGGCGGCGCCGAACTTTGCGCAGGCATTGGCCGAAGCTGTGCACAGCACATTGAACGGTCAGCAAGTGGACAACCTCGAGCTGGAAATCGTGCGACGTAGCGGTGCGACCGGGAAATTCTCAGCGAACCTCAGTCCAATGCGCGACGAGCAGGGCACGGTGACCAGCATCGTTCTGGTGCTCACCGACATCACTGATTCCGCCGTACTGCGCGACAAGTTACTCCACACGGAGAAGATGGCGGCGGTCGGGCAGTTGGTGTCGGGTGTGGCGCACGAAGTGAATAACCCGCTGACCGCGATTCTCGGTTTCGCCGACTTGCTGATGGAAAATCCCGATTTGACCGATGCTGCGCGGAAGGACCTGCGAGTGATCCTGCAAGAAGCGCAGCGCACCAAGCAGATCGTGCAGAACCTGCTCAGCTTTGCGCGTCAGATGCCACCGCAACGCAATCCTGTGCAACTGAACGGGATTTTGCGGCGCACCATTCAGCTGCGCTCCTATGACTTTAATAGTCACGGCGTCGATGTGGTCGAACATTTGGATGAAGGACTTCCCGACGTGATCGGCGACGCGCACCAGTTGCAGCAGGTCTTTCTCAACATCCTGAACAATGCCTACGACGCGGTGCGCGAGGTCGGACGTCCCGCGCGCATCGAGATCATGTCGACCAAGTCCGGCGATTCGGTCGAAGTTTCCTTCTCCGATAACGGAAATGGAATTTCACATCCTGACAAGATTTTTGATCCTTTCTTCACGACCAAGGAAGTCGGCAAAGGTACGGGTCTGGGCCTCAGCATCTGTTACGGAATCGTGAAAGAACACGGTGGCGAGATTCTCTGCCACAACAACATCGGGGGCCAGGGAGCGACCTTCATTGTTCGCTTGCCTGCAACGCCTCAGGCCGCGTCTCTGGGCGTGGCCGCGGGAGTGACACAACCATGAGCCTGCCAGCCTTGAAAACTCAAGCTCTGCCGGTCTTGCTCATCGAAGATGAGCCGGCGGTGATGGCCTACGTGCAAGCAGCTCTCGAGCGCAGCGGATATCCGGTTGTTTGCTGCGAGTCCGGCGTCGATGCCTTGCGATTGCTGGAGGACGGATCCTATCTCGGCATCGTCTCTGACATGCGTACCCCTGGCGGCGTGGACGGCGGACAGGTGCATGCTTGGATCGCCAAGCACAGGCCGGATCTGGCGAATCGCCTGGTCTTCATTACCGGCGATATCGCGAACGAAGAGACGGTGGCAACCCTGCGCGCGACGGGCGCTCCCTGCGTGGAGAAGCCGTTCCGCGTTCAGCAATTCATTGATGTGATCTCGAAAACGTTTGGAAAGGTCGAGTAGTGAATATTGCCGGTAAGGAAGATCTCCGCATATGCATGCTGATCGTCGATGACGAGCAGACCATCCGCAAGCTGTGCTCAACGGTAGGCGAGGCGCTCGGATTTGTTTGCCTGGAGGCCGAGAGCGGGGAGTCGGCTTTGGCTCTTCTGGAAGAGCAGTCGGTGCACATGATTTTGTCCGACATGGTGATGC
This sequence comes from uncultured Acidobacteriota bacterium, assembly GCA_963836945.1. Taxonomy (GTDB): domain Bacteria; phylum Acidobacteriota; class Terriglobia; order Terriglobales; family Acidobacteriaceae; genus Sulfotelmatobacter. Next base: position 83,684 of record CAWILL010000001.1, on the reverse strand, counting down.
CGCACATGTCGGGACTGGAATTCCTTGAGAAGATCAAGAAACTTCTTCCCCGCACCGAAGTGGCGCTGATGACCGGACATGGGTCGATCGAAACCGCTGTGCAGGCGATGAAATTGGGCGCTTACGACTACATCACGAAGCCGTTTTCGCCGCTGGAAGAATTGCGACTTTTTTTGCGCCGCATGGCCGAGAAAGTCCGCCTGGTCGAGGAAAACGAATTCCTGCGACAGCGTACAGATTCGGAAACCGCAGTGCATGGGATTGTCGGTTCGTCCACGCGCATCCAGGAAGTGATGCGCCTGGTGGCGCGCTTAAAAGATACGCGCACGCCTGTGCTGATCTACGGCGAGAGCGGCACCGGGAAAGAGCTCGTCGCCCGCGCGATGCATTTCCGCGGAGCTTTTGCCGGCCGTCCGTTCGTCGCGGTCGATTGCGGATCTCTCGTTCCCACGCTCATCGAAAGCGAGTTGTTCGGCTACGAAAAAGGGGCGTTCACCGGGGCTTTGAAGTCCAAGCAGGGACTGTTTCAAGCGGCCGATGGTGGCACCATCTTCCTCGACGAAGTGGGCGAGCTGCCACTGGAGCTGCAGGCGAAGCTCCTGCGCGTCCTGCAGGAAAAAGAAGTACGGCCGGTGGGCAGTAATCAGCGGATCAAGGTCGACGTGCGGGTCATTGCTGCCACGAATCGTGATCTCGAGGCCGCTTACAAGAACGGAACCTTCCGCAAAGATCTTTATTTCCGCTTGAATGTAGTTACCCTCTTCGTGCCCTCTCTCCGCGAGCGCCGTAGCGACATCCCAATGCTCGTGCACTGGTTTTTGGAGCGCTATGCCCCTGGAGGCGAGCAACATGTCTCCAGCGCCGCGATGAAGGCCCTTATGCAGTACGAATGGCCGGGCAATGTCCGAGAACTGGAAAACTGCGTCGAGAGAGCGGTAGCGCTGGGAAACGGGCAGATCATCGAACTGAGTGATCTTCCGCCGGCCATTGCCTCGGGCGCAGGTTTGGCGACCACTCCTGTGGTACACACGAGCAAACCGCCCGTGCTGGATCCGGATCTGGCAGAAGCCGGGGTTGCGGTGGCGCCTCGAACGCCTTTGTCCACAACCGATCTGGAGGATATCGAACGCGCCACAATTCAGCGTGTTTTTGAACAGGTCAACGGCGACAAGGCGCTTGCCGGAAGAATGCTCGGCATCAGCCGCGCGACCCTCTACCGCAAACTCAAGCGTTACAACATCGGGATGGGATCTCCCTCCGGGGCAAGTTCATCAAGCCACACCCTGCAGTGAGGGAGTCCTACCTCCGTATGCCGCTCATACATCACCCAGCCTAAACCGAGCCTGTCCACTAGCGCACAGGAATGTTCACAAGCGGACAATCAAGGATCGGGTTTCAGACGGTAGAAACGCCATCGTTTCTTGCTTTTCCGAACGCAGGATTTCGGTAGACAAGATGCAGGCGGTACCAAAGAACTGCCGCTCCGGCGCGAGACCCTTAAGGGTGCGCAACGGTGGATCTCCGAGGATATTTCCGTGGAAATACTCAATCAGAATCTTAGGTTTGCAGTTCGCCAGTTGTGGAGAAATCCTGGCTTTACCGTCACGGTGGTCCTCACGCTTGCGCTCTCGATTGGCGCAAACACGGCCATTTTCTCCGTGGTCAATGCGCTTTTGCTGAAGAGCTTGCCCTACTCCCATCCCGAAAGGATGGGAACGATTTACACGCACGTCACCGGCCCTATGGGCTGGGACGAGCGGCATCATGTAAACGGCGAACAATGGGAACTGTTGCGCGACGACGTTCCCTCTCTGATGGCGGCTGTTTCAGCGACGAGAACTTCAGGCGTTAATCTTCAGGCCGATTCGCAGGTGCAGTATCTTCATGCCGGACGCGTCTCCGCGCACTACTTCGATGTGGTGGCCATCCATCCCATCATCGGTCGTAATTTCTCGGATGCGGAAGATCTTCCGCACGGAGCAAAGACAGCCATCCTCAGCTATGGTTTGTGGCGAAATGCTTTCGGTTCTGATCCCAACATATCAGGCAAAAACATTCTGTTGAAAGGCGAGCCATACACAGTAGTGGGAGTACTTCCCGATGGCGTAACGATTCCGTTGGATGCCGACCTATATACAGCAATACAGGCAAGCCGCGACGGGGAAGGCGGAGGAACGAACTTTGACCTGATCACGCGATTACGGGATGGCGCTACCTGGCAGCAAGCGGATGCCGAGATTAATCGTGCCTGGTCCCTTCGCACCGTGCGCTATGAACTCCAGGACAACCCCGGCGCACAGGTGACCTACTATTCTGTGCCGCTTCAAAAGGGGGAGACGGCTACGCTCCGCCCGCAGGTCTTGGCGCTCATGCTGGCAGCCGGGATCATTCTGCTGATCGCCTGCGCCAACCTGGCTGGCCTGACGCTCGTTCGCATGTTGCGGCGCACCTCTGAAGTCGCCACCCGACTCGCGCTCGGCGCCTCGCGCTGGCAGATTCAGAAACAATTCTGGGTCGAAACGCTGTTATTGGCATTCGTCGGTGGAATCGCCGGAATAGCAGTCGGTTTCGTTACTTTGCGGGGACTGCTCCAGCTTTTGCCTGAACACTTCTTGCCTGTGGCTGACGTACGTTTGGATGAGCGTGTACTGGCTTTCACCGTTCTCGTATCCGTGTTTACGAGCGTGCTGTTCGGCATGATTCCGGCCCTTACGGGGCTACGGTATGACTTGCGTCCGGCGATCGCCAATCGTTCCACGGGCGGCGCTAAGCAACTGGGTTTGCGGCAGACATTGATTGCCGGCGAAGTTGCGTTGACTGTGGTGTTGCTGGCGTCGTCAGGCCTGCTCATTCGCACTCTTGTTCACCTCCAAACTCTGCCGCCGGGATTCGACTCAACCGGGGTCATGACAGCGAAAGCGTCCCTCGACGACGCACGGTTCCATGATTCAGCAGCGTTTCGAAAGCTTTTGGACGCGAGCATCGCCGCGATGCGGCAGATTCCGGGAGTGCAACACGCTGCGGTCGGCCTGAGCCTGCCATATGAGCGCACGCTCAACAGTGGAGTGATGCTCAGCGACGGCAAAGAATCCGGCCAGCAAGTCATGACCGGCGAGGTGTACGTTACGCCGGACTATTTCGGGGCATTGCAGATTCCTATCCTTATGGGCCGGGCATTTACTGACGCAGACGGTCCCAATTCGCAACAAGTGGCCATCGTCAACCAGACATTCGTTCGAAAGTTCTTCCACGGGGCAAGCCCGCTGGGACACTACGTTGATAAGGACAAAATGATTGTCGGGGTGGTGGAAGATGTGGCGATCGAGCCGGGGTTGGATCCTACCGCTCCCCTTTCGGCCGAAGAGTTAATGTATATTCCCGCCACCCAGGTAGACGCTCCGTCGCTGTCATTGCTCCACGTCTGGTTCCAGCCCAGCTGGATCGTTCGCACGGCAGGCCCGGTAGAGGGGCTGACCGCGCAGATGCAGCGCGCGCTCGCGAGCGTGGATCCCAACCTGCCCTTCTCCGGCTTCTACCGGATGAATGATCTGCTGGCGAAGACGTTGGCGACGCAACGAGTCGAAGTAGCACTTCTGAGTGCTATGGCAGTTCTGGCTCTGTTGCTCAGCGCTGTCGGAATCTTCGCCCTGGTGGCAAACATCGTCGCGCAAAAGACACGAGAGATTGGCATCCGTATGGCACTGGGCTCCACTATTCAACAAGCCATGGTCAATATAGGCGGTCCGGGAGTGAGAGCCTCGGGGTTGGGACTTATTCTGGGATTGGTCTTGTGCGCGGGAGCGCTGAGGGCGATGCGCAGCGTGTTGTATGGGGTGGGCGTCTACGATATCCCCACAATTTTATGCGTCATTCTGATTCTCGCGTCTGTAACGGTCATTGCTGGGACCGTGCCGACGCTGCGAATAGCACGAATCGACCCGGCGCAGACTCTGCGCGATGAATGAGCCGGTTAATCTCACTCCACGTCCGCTAACCTGCAGATGAATCCCCATCCTCCGCCGAGTTCGCTGATAGCCAACATCAATTCGTTACTACCTTTCTTCAGCGTAAGCGTACGCCTTTGGCCGTCTGGACAAGCGTGTAATTGCAAGTCAAGCTCGCGATGTGGACATCAAGGATAGTGTCCACGTGGAGCGATGATGGACACTTACACGCAACCCGTTACAACTAAGCGACAGTATCGAACGCTGGAAGCGCTCTTCACAAGGTTGCAGTCACAACGCGGGTGTGATGTGTTTTGAGAATGCCTGCGATGGCGAGCGAAGTGAGACTGCCATCTCAGCTTGAGACGCCAACTGGCTTTGCGCAGGCCGCAACCACATCTCTCCCGCCCTAACTCGCTGAAAGCCCGTTCCCCTCAGTGCTAGTCCTTCCGTTCTGCGAGATGGTGCCCACCTTGCTTGAATTTCCTGTGAAGCGCGGGTACCGGCTCCCCAAAGCTCTTCCAAACCAGGAAGAGGGGGAGCCCGACCGCATTTCAACGGGGCGAACGAGTTCCGGTTAGAGAGTCTTAAGCTAAAAGGATCTACATCAATTGGCGCAGCAAGCCACAGCAACCGCGCGCTACCCGCAAGACGCCAGCCCCGTCGCCGGCCTGGCCCGTTTTTTCCCGGACGCGACCGCCATGCGGATGCCGGTGCAGTTTGCTCGCATGGTCGAGTCCAGCCAATCGCCGGATTTCAGCGAAAGCATCGTGATTGAATTTGGTACGCCGCGCGAGGTCCTGTTCGCCTGCAAAACTTCTCTCGAATTTGCCGATGTTCTGAGGTTACGCAATTCCGACGGCTCGTTTGAGGAGGATGCTCGCGTGGTCGCTGTGCAGTATCACCCCGGGAACACACTCGTGGCCGCGCGGTTCAACCGCGAAGTGCCCAACTGGATCGTGAAACCATGACTCCAACCACACCCGTGCAAGATCTCGCCACGCAATGGAGTTTCGCGCGCAAGCTCTATCCCATTTACTTCGAACTGGCGCGCGAGTTCGCCATCGATGTGAAACCGTGCGCTGAACTGGAAGCCGGCGTGGAACTGCCCGGCAAAGAGACCGTCGAACAGGCCAATCATTGGCTTGACCACATGGATGGAGCCATCCAGGTGCACCAGCTCCGACAATTCCTGCAAACCAGCTCGCTGGTGAGTCAAGAAGGGATCGTCACGCTGTTGGAGCATTTCCTGGCAAAATCCACCAAGAGTGATGCCATTCGGGACAAGGTCGACTTCCTGCTGGTGCAGTACTTCAGCCAGAACGCGCCGGCGGGACTCAACGACACACAGGTTGATCTTGCTTATGTGGCTCAAGCGATGGAAACAGTGCTCGGCCCGATTGAACTGAAACCTCCCGTTTGGCTCAACGCGCTGGACCGAGTGCTCGACGCTGCCCGCAAATGCAAGTCGCTCGACGAACTGTTGCACGGCGGAGTTCTGGAACAAGGCCGAAAGGCCAAGGGGCTTGCCGGAGAGTTGTTCTACCTGCCAGTGGCTTTGGTTGCATTTACTCGGTTCGGCTATCTGATGCGCCGGGCCTTTTTCCGGCTGATGCTCGGCGACCTGAACCTGATTCTCGATGGCTTGACTGAGCTTGAAGACAGGGGGATCGAAACGCTCGACTGCCGCCGCGCGCAATTCTCAGCTCAGGAGCCGATCATCCGGCTCCGCATGATCTGCCAGTCTTGGAAGGTGATGTTCCAGGCGGAGTATTCTTCCGGATCACCGCTGCGTATGCTGGTCGACTTGCGCGCTTCGGTAGAGCACGCGCTAGGACGCGGCAAGGCCGCGGAGCCAGATGGCAAGACGAAGCCGGCTGCTGCTGCGAAATCCGCGGTGCCCGCGAAACCTGCGGCGGCGCTGCCGAAACCGGTGTCAGCAACTCCGGCCAAGGCCGCTGTCCTGCCCAGCAAACCGCCAGTGCCCGCAGCGAAGGCCGCCTCCGCCTCGGCTACGGCCACAGCAAGACTCGCGCCTGCCCCAACGACTAAATCCAACAAACCCGCCCCACCACAGGCGGAAGCTCCTGAGTTTGAAGTCTCCAGTTCGCCCGGCTGGGATCGGGATTCGGCGCCGGAGCCGCCCAAAAAGAAATGAGTGGACAGGGATTGTCCGTCGCTGCACTGGTACGTAGATAAAAAGAGGAAAACTGGCACGTGCAAACGCCCACCGTCCTGATCATCTCCGACGAGCCCGACTTCTCGCGGGGCATCACTGCCCGCTGGCAGATGGAGCGGAACGTGCCCACATTCACTCTCCTGAGCGGCGAGCTGTGGCCCCGCTTTGCCGCCGATGTGTTCGACGTCGCCATTGTGGGCCAGTTGCGCCGCGATCTGCTTTCAGTTGTCCTCGAGCCATTGCACTCCACGTCGCAACCGATTTTCTGCCTATGCCACGATGCGGCCACGGCGCAGTTGGTGCGAGACCGCTGGCCTCGTGTCATGCTGTTGCGGCCGAGCGAGCACTGGCTTGAGACCCTGGTACTGGCGGCCGCGGAGGCCGTACACCGCTCGCGAGCCGAAACCCGGGCACGCGCCGCGGAGTTTGCCTGCTCTGCACTCGAGCGTCAGGCCACGCTTGGACGATACATGGTCGAGATGCGCCACAATCTGAACAACGCACTCACCTCGGTATTGGGAAACTCGGACCTGCTCTTGCTGGAGCCAGGCAGCTTCTCTGCCCAGACGCGCGCACAGATTGAGACCATCCGGAATATGACCCTGCGCATTCACGAGATCATGCAGCGTTTTTCCTCGCTGGAAAAGGAAATGAATGTGGTCGCGCAGCAGGCAGGACAGGATTCATGCAAGTCGTACGCAGCCGTAGCCGGAGACTGAGAAGGAAGAAGTCAGAACTGAGAACTGAGAACTGAGAACTGAGAACTGAGAACTGAGAACTGAGAACTGAGAACGCTCTCCTCCCCCAGGTGACGGCCTCATCCGCCGCGCTTCTGAGGAAAGGATCTATGCATAGACTGATCGCAGGCGTCACCATTCTCGAGCACGAACTCTCTGAACTGCGCCTGCTAGTGGAGCGCCAGACCGGGATTCTGCTGGACTGTCCGAACAGCGCATTAGCGGCGCACCTGGCCGATTATCTGGAAGCGCATGAACTGGAATCGCCCGCGGCCTTGCTCGAACGGGTGCGCGCCTGCGATCTCGATCCTTCCCAGCTTGCCGAGTTCCTCGATGGCGTGCTCAACGCAAAGACTGGATTCTACCGGCATCCCGGAGCCATGAATGCGTTGGCGCGTCATGTAATGCCGCAACTCTACGCCCGCAAAGCGGACGACGCTGCGTGCACGCTTCGCATCTGGAGTGCCGGTTGTGCAACCGGTGAAGAGGCTTATTCGATTGCCATGGCAATCTGCGAGGCGATGCCTAATGCAGCGGGCGCGTGCAACGGCTCAACGAACGGAAGTGCCACTAAAGAATCGAAAAGTCCGAACCGCAACGGAGGAGTATTGGAGGCTAACGGTTCGGCACAGTCGACCAAGGAATGGTCCGTTCACATTGTAGGCAGCGATTTGCTGCCGTCTTCGATTCAGGTCGCCGAGCGCGGACTGTATCCCCAATCAGCCTTGCAGGGACTGCCGCCGGCGATGATCCGTGCCTGCTTCTCGAAAATTGGAAGTCCGAACGGCAATGCAAATGGCTCGGATGAAACTGCAATTGCAAACTCCGCCAACGGCAGTTCCACCAACGGATCGACCAATGGTGCGCACCTGTTGGTGAAGCCTCGCCTTCGCAGCCTGGTCACGTTCAACACGATGAATCTGACCAAGCCGGTTTATATCGGCCGCTTCGACTGCATCTTCTGCATGGATGTCCTGCCGCAGCTTTCCCGCGCCCAGCGCACCGCGCTGATGGAGCGATTGCACCTCTATCTCGAACCCGGCGGATATCTCTTTCTCAGCCAAACCGAGAAGCTCTGCGCTGCCAACCTGAACTTCCGGCAAGAGAGCTACGACGGATACACGATGCATCGGAAACCGATGGCCGCATCAGCTGCATACGGACGCTAAATCGCACATTATAAAAGGCTTGTTAATGACGTCCAATTTGTCTATAATGGACAAGTGAAGACCGTCAGTGCTACCGACGCTAAACAACGTCTAGCGGCCCTCCTAGACGCCGCCCAGCGCGAGCCCGTACTCATTCGCCGCCAAAACCGCGACGTGGCCGTGATCATCTCCGCGCAAGAATACGAGCGGATTCGCAAGGTCAACATCGATGAACTTGAGCGAACCATGGATCGCATCAGCGCTCAGGCCGCCGCAAATGGAATGACCGAGGAAATTCTCGCGGACATTCTAAAAGACTGATGCGCTGCGTCGTAGACACTAACGTATTCGTCAGCGCCGTCGTGTTTTCGCTTTCCGTTCCGCGCCAGGCCGTGAAGAAAGCGCTGAGGGACGGTGTTGTGCTCTTTTCAGATTGCACCATTGATGAGCTGAAGGAAGTTCTATTCCGCTCAAAGTTTGATCTTTACGTGAGTCGGCACGAGCGCGCTGCGTTCCTTGGGCAACTCGGCGCGGTCGCCGAATTCGTCCCCGTCGTTCAATTGATCCGCGATTGTCGCGATCCCAAAGACGACAAGTTCCTGGAAGTGGCACTGAATGGCAAAGCGGATTTGATCATCACGGGAGATGCAGATTTATTAACGCTGCATCCGTGGCGGGAAATTGCAATCCTGTCGCCGGCCAACTATCTAAATCAATAGTTCGAGAATTTACGCGAACAAAAATTCCTTCGTTCGCAACTCCTTGATCGTATCCCGCAACTTTGCCGCCTTTTCGAACTCGAACCGCTTCGCCGCCTCACGCATATCACTTTCCATATTCGCGATGTAGGCGTCGACTTCTTGCTGCGACTTGAACTCGGGCATGCCTTCGGCTTCCCCGGCGGTCAGGTCGGTGTAGTCGGCAGCGACGATCGCCGCCAGCGTCATGTCGAGCGGTCGGACAATCGACTCTGGAGTGATGCCGTGCTCCTCGTTGTACGCCGTCTGAATCGCGCGGCGGCGGGACGTTTCGTCCATCGCCCGTTTCATCGAGTCGGTCTGCCGATCCGCATACAGAATCGCGCGCCCGTTCAGATGCCGTGCGCAGCGTCCAATAGTCTGAATCAGCGATCCGCTCGACCGCAGGAACCCTTCCTTATCCGCATCCAGAATCGCGACCAACGAAACTTCCGGCAAATCCAGCCCTTCGCGCAGCAGATTGATGCCGATCAGTACATCAAACTCTCCCTTGCGCAAATCGCGCAGAATTTTAACCCGCTCCAGTGTTTCGATCTCCGAGTGCATGTAGCGGCACTTCACGCCGACCTCTGCGTAGTACTCAGCCAGGTCCTCCGCCATGCGCTTGGTTAAAGTCGTGACCAGCACCCGCTCGCCCTTTTCCACGCGCGCGCGGATCTCGTGCAGCAGATCGTCAATCTGCCCCTTGACCGGACGCACTTCCACCGGAGGATCAATCAATCCGGTCGGTCGAATGATCTGCTCCACCACCACGCCCGCGGACTTCGTCAGCTCATAAGGCCCGGGCGTCGCCGAAACATAAACGAGCTGGTTCGTCCGATGCTCAAACTCCTCGAACGTCAGCGGACGGTTATCGAGCGCCGATGGCATGCGGAATCCGTACTCAACCAGGACTTCCTTGCGCGAGCGATCACCGGCGTACATCCCGCGCAGTTGCGGCACAGTCTGGTGCGATTCGTCGATGAACATCAGGAAATCGCGCGGAAAGTAATCGAGCAGCGTGGGTGGAGGCTCGCCTGGCAGCCGTCCCGTGAAATGCCGTGAATAGTTCTCAATGCCATGGCAATAGCCCATGGCCTTGATCATTTCCAGATCAAACATGGTGCGCTGATGAATCCGCTGCGACTCGACCAGCCGTCCCTGTTTCTCGAGTTCAACTTCCCACCACGCCAGTTCCTTCTTGATCGACTCCACCGCCGACGCGCGCGTTTCCTCCTTCATGACATAGTGCGTCTTAGGGTAAATCGGCAGGCGCATGTACTTTTGCTTCACCGTGCCGAACAGTGGGTCAATCTGCGAGAGTGATTCAATCTGATCTCCCCACATCTCGATGCGGTACGCCATGTCGTCGTAAGTGGGAAAGACCTCGATGACGTCGCCGCGCACCCGGAACGTCCCGCGGCGGAACTCGCCGTTCGTGCGCTCGTAGAGGATGTCGACCAGCTTGCGAGTAATATCCTCACGCTTCACCTTCTGCCCTTTTTCGACAAACAGCATCATCCCGTAATAGGCCTCGGGCGATCCCAAACCGTAAATACAGCTCACCGACGCGACAATCAGCGCATCGCGCCGCTCGAACAGCGACCGCGTGGCCGAGAGCCGCAGCTTGTCAAGCTCATCATTGATGGTCGCTTCCTTCTCGATATAAAGATCCGCAGCCGGAACGTAGGCTTCCGGTTGGTAGTAGTCGTAGTAGGAAACGAAATACTCGACGGCATTGTGCGGGAAGAAGCTCTTGAACTCGTGATAGAGCTGCGCTGCCAAAGTCTTGTTATGCGCCATGACGATCGTTGGGCGGTTCAGTGCCTCAATTACCTTCGCCATGGTGAAGGTCTTGCCCGAGCCCGTGACGCCCAGCAGCACCTGATGCTGCTCGCGATCAAATAGACCGCGGGTCAGTGCCTGAATTGCGGCCGCCTGATCGCCCTGCGGCTTGTAATTGGAAACGAGTTTGAAATCCATGAAAGAAGCTCTTAGCCGATAGCCCTTGGCTCTTAGCAAACCCAACAACCTACGAACACTAGCTCAAGTTGGGGACAATTTCTGTCCTCGATCCGGCCCGGCATTTTGTCCTTCCGAGCAAAGCGAGGAATCCGCTTGTGTAGGGACGGGCGCCTCGCCCGTCCGCCGAGCAACGCTCGGCCTGGTTTTCGCCGGCAGCACCACAGAGCCAAATTTCGCCGCCAGAGAATCTCTCTATTATAAATGGAGCCCGAAGCTCGGGTTTCACAGCGAAGGCCCGATTGCCCCGCGAAGTCGGGATTTCCTTCGTGAACCTTCGTGCCCTTAGTGGTAAATGAATTCCCCGCACAGAAGAAACTAGAATCCCGTGGGCCGTTCTCCCGCGACCCCAAACGCCTGCTCAAGCGCTATGCCGGCCGCCCCCAGAGTCCCTTCATCGAAAAGGCGTCCAATGAGCGTCACCCCATGCGGCACGCGCCTTGGCGTCGCAAATGTCGGCAACGGATGCGCTGGGTCCGGAGCCCAATCGCTTCTCGCTTGCTGTACTTCGACGAATCCCGCCCGAAGGGTAAGTGAGGGATGTCCCGTGAAGTTCGTGATCACCAGCATCTCATCGCGCAGAGAAGGTACCAGCAGCAGATCGACTTCCGAAAACAGCCGGGCCATTTCGTTGGCGACCTTGCGCCGCATGCGATCAGCCTGTACGAAGTCGACCGCCGACAGGAATCTCGCTTGCCGGAACAGGTTCGGCCAAGCATCGGGAACTTGCGCTTTCAACTCGCCAAGGCCGCCGCTGAGCGTGAGTTCCTCAAACGCAGCTGCACCTTCCGCGAACAGAATTAAATTCAGGCAGTCATACGGCCAATCGGGAATTGAAACTCCGACTAGTTCGAAGCCGACCTTCTTGGCCGTCTCCAGTGCAGCCCGATCCACCTCGGTTGCCGGACGCTCCTTCATCCAGCTGGGGAAGTACCCGAGCCGCAGCCCTTTGATCCTGCGGGTCGCGTCGAAATCGAGATGGCTGGGCACACTCGCAATATCGCCCGCGTCGGGCCCGCAGATCGCGTGCAGTACGAGGAAGGTATCTTCGACACCACGAGTCATGGGGCCGAGCTTGTCGAGCGACCAGCACAGGGTCATCGCGCCGGTGCGCGGCACGCGCCCATACGTAGGACGTAGGCCGGTGACACCGCAACGCATGGACGGACTGACGATGCTTCCGCCCGTTTCGCTGCCGACCGAAAATCCCACAAGTCCCGCCGCCGTTGCGGCCCCCGGACCGGCGCTTGATCCGGACGATCCTTCTTCGGGCAGCCACGGATTCATCGTCTGCCCGCCGAACCAAATGTCGTTCAAGGCGAGCGCACCCAGGCTGAGCTTCGCGATCAGCACGGCACCTGCGTCGTGAAGCCGCTTGACCACAGCGGCGTCTTCCGAGGGAATTCGATTGCGATAGGGTTCCGCGCCATACGTGGTCGGGATTCCCGCTGTGTCGAGCAGATCCTTCCCGCCCCACGGAATTCCGTGCAGCGGACCGCGATACTTTCCTTGCGCGGTTTCTTGATCCGCCTGCTTTGCCTGTTTCAACGCCAGTTCCCGCGTGATCGTGATGGCGCACCTTAGCTTGGGATTGAACTTTTCCAGCCGCTCGAGATAGATGTTCGTCAATCGCTCGGAAGTGATCTGTCGAGTTTCAATCCATCGCGACAGCTTCGTTACCGGCGCGTACGCGATATCTTCTTCTTTCGCGGGCAGGGAACCGGGGTCACTCTTACTCCTTACGAACCGATCCTGCAGTACCACGACATTCAGGCTGGGCAGCGCAGGATCCCATCGCGTGGCTGGCGCTAGGTTGGATTCAAGCGGCAGTTTGCGTGGTCCGGTGCGCCGCTCGTACACCGATGCAAGAGTTCGGCGCCACGTCGCGGCAGCCATAGCGCGCTCGGCGTCGACGAGCGGAAACTGGACCAACTTTTCAGCTTCCGCAAAGGTGTTCAACGACACTTCGGGCCCGAAAGCGGGTCCGGCACCGAATGCCGGTGGTGCGCCGGGCGGCAGTGTAGAAAGATCCTGCGCGCGAATGCGAGATACTGCCGCAGCGCCCAGGATTCCGAGCGAGGTCAGCGTAAGAAAGTCCCGGCGTGATTTCGACATACTTTTCCCCAGGTAGCGCCGGCGTCCCGCCCGCGCATTGCGGCGACTATCCCACGCTCGGCCGCAACCCCACCTTCTTAGTTGTAATTGTCACTTGCGTAGGCGGAAGCTTCGGCGGCGGCCAATCCCCGGTATGCCCCTCAACCGTAATCGTGCCCGGCGTTCGATTCCCCTGCACGATGACTTGCGCCAGCCCATTGAACAAGCTGCGCTTCGGTTCTTTATCGGATTCCTGGCAATTCGGATCACCGTTCCCCACGCCGATCAGCTCACCTTCTCCAGTCACCTTGAACAGAATCGGAACGTCGGCGGTCGGAACCGGCCTGCCTTCCTTGTCGAGCACTTCCACGCGCAGAACGCAGACATCTTCCCCGTCCGCGTTGATCTCAATGCGGTTAGGAGTCAGCCGGATCGTTTCAGGGTCGCCGGTGGTCTCTCGCTTTTCGCTAAGGACGACCTTCCCGCCCTTCGTGCCTCGCGCCTCGAGCACTCCGGGCTCATAGGGAACTTTCCACTCGAGATGCGTGTAGGGCTCTACCTTCTGCGAACCGCGGCTCTTGCCATTCAGGAAGACTTCCACAGAATCCAGGTTCGAATGCACCCACACGGAAATCGACTCGCCCTCACGCTGCTCCCAGTTCCAATGGGGGAACAGGTGCAGCGCTGGCTCCGATCCCCACCATGCCTTGTAGTAATAGAAGTTGTCCTTCGGAAAGCCACACATGTCGACGATGCCAAACTGCGAATTGATCGAAGGCCATCCGTACGGAGTCGGCTCCCCGCGGTAATCGAACCCCGTCCAGGCGAAGCCGCCAGACAGCCATTCGCGCGTGGCATAGAACTTCCACCACTCCTCGGCGAGTTGCGACCACGAAGTGTGATTCAGATCGTAAGCGCTCACCCAGTTTCGCAACTTGTCCGTCGAATAAATACCGCGCGTCGAAACGGTGCTAGCCGTCTCCGACCCCACCGACGGCGCATTTGGATGGTTCTTGTGCCACGCATCGTGAACTTTCAGGTTGTAATTGAATCCCATGACGTCGAGCTGCTCGGGAAAGTGCGTGTCAAAGGCCGTATTCACCGCGGCAGTACAACTGCGGGTGGGGTCGAGTTCATGCGTGCGCCTGATCATGTCATCAACGACGCGGATGCCTTGAGGCTGAAACATCATCGTCCACTCTTCGTTGCCCATCGACCAGAGAATGATCGATGGCGAGTTGCGGTAGCGTTTGATCATAGTCTCCAGTTGCGCCATGCCCTCCGGATTGGCGCTCATCAGTCGCGTTTCGCACATCATCATCATGCCCATGCGATCGCACGCCTCAACCCACTCCGGCGTCGGCATGTTATGCGAGGTGCGCACCGCGTTCCCGCCCATGTCTTTCAGCACCGCGATGCGAAACGCCTGCAGGCGATCGGGAAGTGCCGCGCCGACTCCTGCGTGATCTTGATGATTGCAGGTACCTTTGATCTTTACGGATTTGCCATTGAGGAAGAATCCTTTGTCGGCATCCCACTTGATGTCGCGTACGCCGAAGTTCACTCGCTCGCCGTCGCGTGCCTTGCCGGCGGACTCGACGGTCACCGTAGCCGAATAGAGATTCGGTGTTTCCGGTGACCAAAGAGCCGGATTCGCCAGGTTCGCGTTTGCCGTGAATGCGGCGGAACCGTCGGGCGCGATCGATTGCTGCGCTGAATCTGCTGTCGCCACCACCTTTCCGTTGGAGTCCAAGACTTGCCAGCGCACGCGGCAGTTCTCAGCCAATGAGCCCTCGTTCTGCACGATGGTGCTCAACGTGAGGGCGGCCGCGTTCCCCTTCACCGCAGCACGGATAAACGTCTCGCAGTGACCCAGATGCAGCGCGTCCGTTTTCGTCAGCCACACGTGACGGTAAATGCCCGCTCCCTCGTAGAACCAACCATCACCGAAGCTGGCGTCCATACGAACCATCAGATAATTCTTCCCGTCGTAATTCAAGAAGTCGGTCAGATCGAAACGGAATGGTGCGTAGCCGTTGTCGTTACGCCCGATGAAGTATCCGTTGAGAAATATAAGCGCGCTGCGGAAGGCGCCGTCGAATTCGACCGCAATGCGCCGGCCCGAATCTTCCTTTGGAATGTCGAACGTTCGCCGGTACCAGCCAATGCTGGTTTCCGGATACCGCCGTCCCAGTGGCTTGTACCCGTGGCTGTTCTGCTCCTCATCGCGCACGAACGGCAGTTCAACCGCCCAGTCATGCGGCAAATTGAGATCGCGCCATTGAGAGTCATCGAACTTCTGCGTGGAGAACCAGAACTCTCCACTTTTGGCGAAATCTCCTTGCCCCTTGCCAAATCCCAGATCCCGTGCCGGATCAGAGGCATGCCCTTGAAAGAACTTCCAGCCAAAATCGAAGAGGAGGCGTTCACGGGGAGCAAGGGCGCCAGAAGAGTCCAGCGCGGGATAGCCCTCCAGGAGTGCCTGCGCGCGCCGAACAGTCCCGGGGAGCAGGGTGGAAGCCGAAAGAGCCAAGCCGGAGCGAAGGAGATCTCGACGGGTGAGGGAAGTCATCTGGACCTCGTGAGGAATTCGACTTCAATGTCTCAGCGCGGAGGAGTCAGTTCACGCGAGTGCACTCACGTTGGGACCTCGCATTATAAAGCCTCAGTGGTCCAAGCGGCGATATGGCGGGACTTCTGTGTGGGGACAGCCGCCTTCGGCTGTTCGTCGCCCGAGGGGCGACTGGTTTGTGGCCGCACAACTAGCAAGAAAGCCGTCCCTCTCGTGCTCCGAAGTCCGTCATCCCAGCACTGAATTTCCGGTGCACGGGGCCAATCGGCCGCTCCCGCGGCCGGACAGCCGAAGGCGGCTGTCTCCAAAAATTCTGAAACTCTTCCGGAGATACAGTTCATTTCGGTTCCTGCACCTCTCCAATGCCAACGATCTTGGATGAGGTCCGAAACTTCCTGTAGTCGCGATAGGTCTGCTCCCCGTCGATGTTGTAGCCCTTCAACAGTGCGACCCGGGCATCGAATCTAAAGGTCAAATGCTGAGGCAGCCAGATTTCGTCGCTCATCCGCATCTGTTCGTACATCACGCGCGTTCCTTTGTGAATGCGGGCGACGATCCATCCGAAAGAAGCCGTATCCACTGCCTCTATATCCGTTTTCACCAGTTGCATATCCTCTTTATCGATCCACAGGCGTCCGCGAAACTTGGACACGAATTTAGCTCCCTTGTCCTCCGATTCAAAACCGGGCCGTGGTTCGCCATCGATGACCCAGGCTTCGCGGCCATCCACCAGTTCCGTTCCAATCAGCCGGAAGTCATGGGAATCCGCAACTGCGCTAACGAATTTGCGGCCTTCCTCCCGTTGTTTTGTTTCCTTCTCAATACGCTTCTTCCTATCGTCCTCAGATTCATTCTTGTGCTTGTCGACGATCTTCTGTATGCGTTCCTCTTCTTTCGCCGCCTCCTTGGCGTCGAGAGCCTGGTCGTCTTTTTCGATCAGCCGCCGCACCTGTTCGCCATAGATTTCAACGATTTCATAGGTCCTTATTTCCGTCGACTTGACTTGTCCATTGCCACCCAAGGATTTATCGACATCACGCTCGATGTAGGTGTAGTCGCGCTGCTTCTTGTAGTTATCCCGGTAGTTCTGCGCAACGACCCGCGTCAACTCGCGCATCTGTTCGGGTGAGAGCTTGCCGTTGGCGTCGGGAGTGAGATCGGGTCGTTCCCGCGGAGTCGCCACCTGAGCGCTGCCAGCCGCTTTGCTGGCATCTGCGGCCGGCGGGGGAGAACTGGCGGGAGTTCCAGATGGTGCATCTTGCTGCGCGACCGCGCTCAAGCATGCGAGCGTGCAAATGCCGATGGGGAGGAGTCTCACCCGCATAGGTCTAATCTTAACCTCATTGCCGCGATATCGTGTCTTGTGGATGCAAACGGAGGAGAATCAGATGGACATGAAATCTTCAGCTCTCCAGTCGGCCGGACGTTGACCGCGAAACGTCCAATTGCCGGCAGGCGCGCTGAATGATCTCGAGCTGGGAAACAGCCTCCAGGAATTGAAAGCCGTAGCGGAAAGCATTCCGTTGGCGAACGAGAGCATGAATCTGAACCTCGCCGGTGGGAACGGTGAACTCCAGTCGCACCACCTCGCCTACGGGCACCTCCACGCGCAGCAGAGCAGAAATCCCCGACTCGCTGATGTCGACCGAGTGCCCACGCACGACCTGTGAGTTGCGTGGATAGATGCGAACATCGACTTCCAGCTTGTAACGAGGGTGACGGCGGGCATCCATTACTGACTAATCCCGATCTTTATACGCCTTCCCTAAGCACTCTGCCTGAAACAGCCTTTCGTCGACTCGGTGCAGGCGTTTCTCCTGCGCCTTGGTCAGCAGGGAATAGTGCTTCACATCGAACAGATGGTAGACGATGAACCAAACGGGTTCGTCAGTGGTCATCCAGTTCTGCGAGTCGAAGCGCGAAAGGTTGACCGGAAGCGAGTATCGCCGCAGGGTCCGCTCACGCCTCAGGTTGAAGTAGGCGTTGAAATAACTCAGCGCGAGTTCCCGCAGGTTGCGATAGATCGGTTCCCGCCAGCGGCATCCGGTGTAATTGGACTTCGCCACCGCACCCCAGCAGCCGTCCTGGCGAAAAATGGAAATCACGTGGTCGGTATCATGCTCGGCTTCGAAATCCAGCAGCAATGGCGGATATCCGTTCGCCCGTAGAGCTGCCGCGCCGAAGATGGCTCCTTCCAGACAATGCGACGACTGTTCGGCCAGTACTTTGCGCGGAGACCAGGCCGTGTCCTCCAGGTGATACGGCATGTCGTCGAGAAACTTCTGAATGCCGTAAGGGTTCTTCATGCTACGCAACTTGCGCAATTCTTTTGGGGTGAAACCGAAGTTGTCGGTCTTCATTTTTGCTCTTGCAACGATCGCTGGGGCAGAAAGATGGTACTCAATTCCTCGGGCGAATCGACCAAAACATCCGGATCTTCCTCTTCCAAGGTATGTGGTGCGAATCCATAGGTGACGGCAATCGTCCACAATCCGGCATTGCTACCCGTACGGATGTCCACATGAGAATCGCCAACAATTGCGGCCTGCTCCGGCCGCACACCTGCTTCACTCACCAGTTTCAGCGCGCCCTCGGGTTCCGGCTTCTTGGTGGGGAAGCTGTTCCCGCCATAAATCTGCGAGAAATACCCGCCTAGCCCCAGAGATTCGACGATGGCTCGCGAAGGATTCACCGGTTTGTTCGTCAACACCGCCATTTTCCGCGGGATCCCGTTGCCGGAATGTTGAATCGCGGCGAGGGCTTCCTGAATCCCGGGGTAGATCGTCGTATGGTCCAATTTGTGCTCGCGGTAGTAAGAAAGGAAAAATTCCAGTCCTTTGCGGACTAGAGCCTGGTCAACTTCTTCGCCCCCCAATGCGCGTTGAATCAAAATGGGCGCTCCATCGCCAACGTAACTGGCGATTACCTCTTCGGGCAATTCCGGGCGGTGGATATGCCGCAAGGCCGCATTTACCGAGTGCACCAGGTCGAGGCGCGAGTCGATCAGCGTGCCATCAAGATCGAAGATGACAAGCTTTATAGAGTGCGGATCAAACGCACGGCGGATACGAATCATGTGCTCTTTCAGAATAAAGCACTCGGCTGTCAGCCGTCAGCACTCAGCCCGTGTAGGTCTGGGGATTTGTGTGGGGACGGGCGCTTCCCTCCGTCCGCCGAGCGAAGCTCGGCTTTGCCACTTGCAGTCTGTCGATATTTCTAGTATTATCGAAATATGACGAGTGCGAAGGCGCCCTCCCCAACCAAATCCGCCGAGCGCGTCGTCAAATACGCTGACATGTTCTCCGCCATGGGCACCGAGCCCAGGCTGCGAATCATGCAGTTGTTGCTGACCGCGCATCCCGAAGGGCTCGTGGTCAGCGAGATTCAAGGAGAATTGGAGATCCCCAATTCGACCCTCTCCCATCACCTCGACAAATTACGCACCGAAGACCTGGTGGCCGTGAAACGGGAGGGGACATTTCTTCGCTACACCGCCAACACCGAAGCTCTGCAGGAACTACTTCAGTTCCTTTACGCCGAATGCTGCACCCGTAACAATGCCCTTAAACCGCAAGACATTGTACAAATCTGTAAATAGGAGTGACTTTATGAGCACTACTGAAACTACCGATATCAAAGAAGTCGTGAAGCAGAAGTATGGCGAAGCCGCTCTCCGCGTGAAAACCGGCGGCAGTTCCTGCTGCGGTGCGACTGCCAGCACAGGGTGCTGCGATCCCATTACGGCGAATCTGTACGACGCCGCCCAAACTGGACAGATTCCCCAGGAAGCGTTGCTGGCCTCGCTCGGATGCGGCAATCCCACGGCCCTGGCCCAACTGAAGCCCGGTGAGAACGTGCTGGATCTGGGCTCCGGCGGCGGCATCGATGTCCTGCTCTCCGCGCGCCGGGTCGGTCCCACCGGCAAAGCCTACGGCCTCGATATGACTGACGAAATGCTTGCTCTGGCCAACGAAAACAAGCGCAAAGCGGGCCTTGAGAATGTCGAATTCCTGAAGGGCGAGATTGAGAACATTCCGTTGCCGGATAATTCAGTCGACGTCATCATCTCGAACTGCGTGATCAATCTTTCTGCAGACAAAGGCAAAGTCTTGCGCGAAGCCTTCCGCGTGCTCAAACCCGGAGGCCGTTTCGCTGTATCCGACGTGGTCACCCGTGGCGAGATGCTGCCTGAAATTCGCCAGAGCGTGCTCGCCTGGGTGGGATGCATTGCCGGTGCGCTGGAAGAGAACGAATACCGCGCCCAGCTGGCGGCTGCTGGATTCGAGCAAATGGATATTGAGCCCACACGCGTCTACCGTGCCGAAGACGCCCTTGAATTCCTCTCCGGCCAGCAGATTCCCGTGAAACTCGATCCCGCGGAGATCGACGGAAAGTTCTTCAGCGGCTTCATCCGCGCAGTGAAGCCAAGCGGCGTACAGCAGGCTTGTTGTGGTCCGGAATGCTGTAACTGAGAAGTATCGAGAGGATGCGATGCAACGACATTACAACGTCCTATTTCTGTGCACCGGAAACTCGGCGCGGTCGATCCTGGCCGAGGCGATTCTGAATTTCAAGGGGCGGCCAACGTTCTCAGCTTATAGCGCTGGGAGCCATCCGACAGGCAAGGTCCGCCCCGAAGCGCTCCGCGAACTCGAGATTGCGCATCTGCCCACCGAGGGCCTGCGCAGCAAGAGCTGGGATGAATTTGCCAGGCCGGGCGCTCCGGCCCTCGATTTCGTGTTTACCGTCTGTGACGATGCGGCGAACGAAGTGTGCCCCGTATGGCCCGGGCAACCCATTTCGGCGCACTGGGGCATTCCCGATCCCGCCGCGGTCCACGGAACCCAGGCGGAAGTTGAACGAGCATTCCGCGACGCGTTCCTCACCCTCGAGCGTAGGATCGGTTTGCTTTTGAGTCTTCCCCTCGCCAGTCTTGACGGCCTTGCGGTCAAGAAGGAAGTCGACAATATCGGACGGCGGTGATTTTTGACGTTGAGGATTGGAAACAAATGAGCAACGTAACCTCCCGTTTGAGCTTTCTCGACCGCTACCTGACAGTCTGGATATTCACCGCGATGCTGATCGGCATCTTCGCCGGATGGGCCTTGCCCGGCATCGTGCCCTTCGTGAATCGCTTCAGCGTGGGCACAACCTCCATTCCCATCGCCGTCGGTCTGATCCTCATGATGTACCCACCGCTGGCCAAGGTCCGTTACGAGGAGATGGGCGAGGTCTTCCGGAACAAGAGAATTCTCGCTCTTTCGCTGCTGCAGAACTGGGTAATCGGGCCCCTGCTCATGTTTGCTTTGGCAATCATTTTCCTGCGCGGCTACCCCGAGTACATGGCGGGCCTCATCATGATTGGCCTCGCCCGCTGCATTGCGATGGTCATCGTGTGGAATGAACTGGCCAAGGGTGACACAGAATACGCCGCGGGTCTGGTAGCGTTCAATTCCGTCTTTCAGGTCCTGTTCTACTCGGTGTACGCATGGATTTTCGTCACCAAGTTGCCGGAATTGTTCGGGCTGCAAGGATCGGTTGTGAATGTCTCGATTCGCGATATCGCCAAAAGCGTTTTTATCTATCTGGGAATCCCGTTCTTGGCTGGGGTAATCACCCGATTCACACTGGTGCGTGCGCGGGGCAAGCAGTGGTATGAAAAGAACTTCATCCCGAAGATCAGTCCGATCACACTCGTAGCGCTCCTGTTCACCATCGTCGTGATGTTCTCGCTCAAGGGGAGCTACATTGTTCGCCTGCCGCTGGATGTGGTTCGGATCGCGGTACCGCTGCTGATTTACTTCGTCCTGATGTTCCTGGTCTCGTTCTACATGGGGCGCAAACTGGGGGCGGACTACTCGAAGACGGCGACTTTGTCCTTCACTGCGGCTAGCAACAATTTTGAGCTTGCGATCGCGGTAGCGGTGGCAATCTTTGGAATCAAATCGGGAGCGGCGTTCGCGGCAGTGATTGGGCCACTGGTCGAGGTTCCGGCACTCATCGGACTGGTGAACGTTGCCCTCTATTTTCAGCGTCGCTATTTCTCGCAGGATACCGCCAGAGTAGACAGCACGACTGCCTTAAGGCATACCAGCCTTTGAGGCGCTTGGGCTGGCCGAAAACACTTGCAGTCCCGGAGACTACGCCGCCTTTCGTTCACTGAGCCGGTTTGGTGGGCCTACCGGAAACTCCTTACTTTTCCAACCCCGCCTCACCATATACAATCGAATAAGTTTCAATCCCCCAAGGGGAATCGAGTTGCGTCAGGTCGGAATCTAAATCCATAGGAACCAATCACCCGGATGGCGACGACAAAAACCGACCCCAAGCTGGCCCTGGCCAACGGAACCAAGAAGTCGAAAGTCCAAGGTGGACTTTCCCGCGAGCAACTGATTCAGGCCTACCGCCTGATGTACACTTCCCGCCGTATCGACGACCGGGAGATCCTCCTCAAGCGCCAACAGAAGATCTATTTTCAGATGTCAGGCGCCGGGCATGAAGCCATCGGTGTCGCTGCCGGATTGGCGCTCCGGTCCGGATACGACTGGTTCTACCCCTATTATCGAGATCGTGCACTGTGCCTGGCTTTGGGTGTGGAGCCCTACCAGATGTTCCTGCAGGGTGTCGGTGCCGCCGACGATCCCAGCTCTGGTGGACGCCAGATGCCCTCGCACTGGAGCTATCCCTCGCTACACATTGTGACGCAGTCATCGCCGACCGGCTCACAGATTTTGCAGGCGGTGGGCTGCGCCGAAGGTGGACGCTATTTCGCGCGTCATCCCAAAGCCGCGGATGTTCCGGCGGGTGTCACCGATTACAGGCTGTTCAAAAACGTCAGCTTTCAGAACGACGAAGTCACTTACGTATCGCTAGGCGATGGCACCTCGAGCGAAGGCGAGTTCTGGGAGGCGATGAACGCCGCCGCCCTAGGCAAGCTTCCCATTATTTTCTGCGTCCAGGACAACGGCTATGCCATTTCGGTTCCGGTCGAAGTGCAGACCGCGGGCGGCAGCATTTCACGCCTCGTCTCCGGATTTCCCAATTTCCACTTCGAAGAAGTCGACGGCACCGATCCGGTCGCCAGCTATGCCGCTTTCCAGCGCGCCGCACGATACTGCCGCGAGGGACTCGGCCCAGCCTTTGTTCACGCGCATGTCATTCGGCCCTACTCGCACTCCCTCTCTGATGACGAGCGACTTTACCGCCCGGAATCAGAGCGGGAGCGCGACGCGCAGCGCGATCCAGTGACGCGCACGCAGATGTATCTTCTCCGCGAGGGCATTCTCGACGACAAGGGGATCAATCAACTCGAGAAAGAAGTCGAAGCGGAGTTGCAGTCTGCAGTCGATCGCGCCCTGGAAGCGCTCCCGCCGCCGCCGGAGTCAGTGATGAATTTCGTTTACTCTCCGGATATTGACGTAACGTCGTCGACGTTTGATACGCCTCCAGCCACCGAGTCCTCGCCCGACGGCAAGAAGGCGACCGCGAAAACGATGGCCGACCTGATTAACGCCACGCTGCGCGATGAGATGAAGCGCGACGATCGCATCATGATCTTCGGCGAAGACGTTGCCGACTGCAGCCGCGAGGAGTACCTCCGTCAGAAGTTAGTCAAAGGAAAAGGCGGGGTGTTCAAGCTGACCTTTGGCCTGCAAAACGAATTCGGCAACGACCGCGTTTTCAATTCACCGCTCGCCGAGGCGGCTATAGTCGGCCGCGCCACTGGAATGGCAACCCGCGGATTGAAGCCGGTGGTTGAGATCCAATTCTTCGACTACATCTGGCCCGCGATGATGCAGATCCGCGACGAACTCACCACCATTCGCTGGCGCTCCAACAATGGATTCTCGTGTCCGGTGGTGATTCGCGTCGCAATCGGCGGATATCTGACGGGGGGTGCGATCTATCACTCGCAGTGCGGTGAGAGCATATTTACGCACATCCCCGGCCTGCGTGTCGTGTTTCCTTCGAACGCGCTCGATGCCGCCGGACTTCTCCGCACCGCGATCCGTTGCGACGACCCGGTTCTCTTCCTCGAGCATAAACGCCTGTACCGCGAGTCGTATGGCCGCGCCGCGTATCCTGGGCCGGAGTACATGATTCCATTCGGCAAGGCGAAGATCGTGCACCCTGGGACGGATCTGACGGTGATCACCTACGGCGCTGTGGTACCTCGAGCCTTGCAGGCCGCGCAGAAACTGGAGCGCGAGCAGAGAGTCAGCGTCGAGCTCATCGACCTGCGCAGCCTGAATCCGTTCGATTGGGACACTATTGCCGCGTCAGTCGCGAAAACGAATCGCGCGCTCGTTGCATACGAGGACACGCTGAGTTGGGGATACGGCGCCGAAATCGCCGCCCGCATCGCCGACCAACTCTTCGACCAACTCGACGCCCCGGTCCGCCGCGTTGCCGCCAAAGACACGTTCGTTGCCTACCAACCGATACTGGAAGACGCGATCCTGCCACAGCCGAATGATCTGTATCTGGCGATGAAAGAATTATCTGAGTACTAAAACCGGTTTCTCCGGCCCGACAATCCTTGCCCACGGATCAAGAGAACTGATTTGTTTTATCCGGGATAATCCGCGCAAATCCGTGGCTCATTTCTTGTGCGCCGGGTCAGCGGTTACTCCCGGATGCTCTCCGTTGTAAGCCTTCCATCCTCCATCGATCACGTACGCATGAATCGCATCGGCCTGCTTGGTGCTCATGCGCAGATGCGGGAACGCGAACTTGGGTGGATTCGCAAATCCCGGCATACCCTTATCCCAGTGCGTGCCGGCTAACACGATGCTGTACCACTGCGCGTGCACGTCGGGCGGAGCGTAACGCAGATCTGGAATTGCTCCATTCAGCACCCATGCGCTGCTCCCGTCGAGATGTGGCGAGTGGCAGCCGTCGCAGTAGAAAGTCTTATACAGCTTCTCGCCTTCCGCGATCGTCGCTGCATCGGCGGTTTGCATCGGCGGCTTCGGCACGGGCGGAACTACATCAGACGGGGTCGGAAAGGGAACGCTCCCTCCGAGCTTGAACGCCAGAATCCGCGACGGACCGCGTTTCGAACGTGCCGTCCCCATCGTCCAGGAGGGAGCGAACAGACGCGATCCTGATCCCCATCCCACGGGCAGCAGCACGTACTGCTCACCATTGACGGAGTAGGTCACGGGAATCGACTCGATCGCCGACCCTGTATCGATCGACCAGACTTTCTTGCCTGTATCCGCCGTATACGCGGCAAACTCTCCGTTGCCCTGGCCTTGAAACACGAGATTCCCGGCAGTCGAGAGCACGCCGCCGTTTGTGGCAATTTCTTCTTCCACGGACCACCGCTCCGATTGATTCACTGGATCCCACGCGATGAGCTTTCCTTCAGTCTGCCCCATCCACTCGCCGGTTTCGACATCGGCGTGAGAGTTCGGCTTGCGATCGGTAGCCGGAATGTAGACGAGTCCAGTCCCTGCGTCATAGCTCATCGGCCACCAGTTGTGAACAGTCCACTGCTTGCCCCCGCCTTGCGACGCGGGAACCTCGACAGCTTTTCCGGTCGTGAGGTCGACCGATGTGGCCCAGTTCACTTTCACAATCGGCTTGGCGGAGAGCAGCTTTCCGGTCCAGGCATCGAGCACGTAGTAGAAGCCATGTTTCGGCACGGTCATAGCCACGTGATGCTTCTCGCCGTTAATAGGGAGATCGGCCATGACGATGTGATTATTTTCCGTTTGCAATCCCGGCGAACTGGTCTGGTAGTGCCAGACATATTCGCCCGTAGATGCCTTGACGGCCACAATGCATCCGGCAAAAAGCTTGTCACCCTGGGCGCGGAGTGCTGAAAGCTCCCCGTAATCGGCTCCCGCCCCCGCCGTACCAAAGATCACGAAATCGGTCACCGGATCGTAAGTGATCGCCGTCCATACATCGCCGCCGCCCATCTTCCAGGCGTCACCGACCGGCCACGTCTTGGCCGCGATTTCCTTCAGAGCCTTCGATTCGAACGGCTTCTTGGGATCGCCCGGAACAGTCCAGAAGCGCCAGAGTTCTTTCCCGGTATTGGCATCGTAGGCGGCAATGGCGCCGCGCACTCCGTCGTCGGAGCCGTTGTAGCCCATGAACACCATGCCCTTGGCCACATGAGGCGCGTTGGTAATGCCGGTCTGCGTCGGCTCGCAAACCAACGCCTCCCAGACCTGCTTGCCAGTGGCCGCATCGATGGCGACCAGGCGGCAATCGCCCGTCCCGACGAAGACTTTGCCCTCCCACACCGCCACGCCCGCGTTCGTGCGCGCCGAGTAAGAACCGTTGAGCGCCTGATCCAGTCGCACCTTCGGATCAAACTTCCAAATCAATTTCCCCGTGGTTGCCTCCAAGGCGTACACCTTGGACTGCGGCGCGCTGATGTAGGCCACACCGTCGACGACGATCGGTTCGGAGACGATGCCCATGCCGCTGTCGACTTCCATGTACCACGCGAGTCCCAGTCCGGAAACATTCTGATCCGTAACCTGCTTCAGCGGGCTGAAGTGATGGGACTCGAAGTTGCGCCCATTGAGCAGCCAGTTGGCGCCGTCGGTGTCAGCGGCAACGCGATCCGCGTTTACGTTCCCAATCTTCGCAGGACTGTCGGCCAGCGCGGGCGAGAGGATGATCAGAGTAGCTGCGACACAAAGAGTAGATAGCGCGGAAATCCTGAGTCTTGCGAGATTCGATGGCGTAGGCACGGTCACCTTTTTCCAAATGGTTAGCAGTCAAAAATATTCAGCCACGGATTCTCACGGACCTTCACGGATCAAGCAATTTTCGCTCTATCCGTGCGAATCCGTAAGATCCGTGGCTTACTGCTGGTTAGGTCAGCTCACAGCCTGAGGAACCCGAACATCTTTCTCGAGCGCCGCTTGTACTTTTCCTTTGGCTCCAAACAGCATGTCGTAGATCACGCCCCCGAGTACGCCGCCAATCAACGGGGCAATCCAGAACATCCATAACTGCTGCAGTGCCCAGCCCCCTGCAAATACAGCGGGGCCGGTGCTGCGCGCCGGATTCACCGACAGGTTCGTCACTGGAATTCCTACCAGGTGAATCAGCGTTAGGCAAAGTCCGATGGCGATTGGCGCGAATCCCTTCGGCGCGCGCTCATCGGTCGCTCCCATAATGACGATCAGGAAAAACGCCGTCAGCACGACTTCTGCGACGAAGCCCGCCAGCAGGGAATAGCCGTTGGGGGAGTGGTCGCCATAGCCGTTTAACGCGAATCCGTTGTGAATGTCGAAGCCGACGTTGCCGCTCGCGATGATGTAGAGCACCCCGGCTGCAGCGATTCCGCCCAGTACTTGTGCGATGACATAGGTCAACAGATCTGAAGCCGGGAAGCGCTTTCCTGCGACAAGCCCGAGGCTCACCGCCGGGTTCAAGTGGCATCCTGAAATATGTCCGATGACAAACGCCATGGTCAGAACGGTGAGGCCGAAGGCCAGGGCGACGCCGGCATATCCGATGCCGACGCTGGGAACCCCGGCGGCCAGCACGGCTGCTCCGCATCCGCCGAAAACCAGCCAAAATGTTCCAAAGAATTCCGCCATTGCGCGTTTACTCATTGGCATGGGAACCTCCTCAAGCTCCGGTATTGTGGATTAGGTAGAAAAATCTTTAGCTTGGGAAACCGAGAGCGCAAAAGCGTAGCACAACCACCCGGCAGTTAACACTTGGCACTTAGCTGGCCCAGGGGTGATAGGCACGCAAAAGCAATAACCACGAAGGACACGAAGGATCACGAAGGAAAGATGTTTTTCCTTCGTGTACCTTCGTGTCCCTCGTGGTTCACGAATTTTGTCTGCTAGTTACGAACGCTTTCCCTGCAAGCCGTTCCCGATTGTCCGTTCTGGCCGAGGATGCTAGGCTCGAATCCAGTGGGTTCTGCCCTTACCAATCCGCTTCGATCAGGCTCTTCCGCTTCCAGCCGCACCGTTCGGTGGCTGCAATCGGCTGCGGCCGAGGTGTGGATCAAGTTTTTGCTAGCGCTCCTGGGATTAGGACTGGCCTTCGCCTCCGCCCTGTTTTCCACGGTATCGCGCGATTCCGGGAATCTCTGGGCGACGGTCATTCTCGCGTCCGTTTCCCTTGTCCTTGCCACGCTGGTCGGACTCGTGACCGTACCCTACCTGGCGCGCCGTGTAGCCGTTGAGCGCTTGCGCGAGTCGTTCGATTACGATGTCACGCGCGCCGGCATTGTGTACGTTCTGGTGACGCTGGTGATCGGCATTGCGGCCCTGAACACCGGCAACAATCTGCTTTATATCGTCGTGGCGGCAATGCTGGCCGCGATCGTCGTGTCGGGATATGTTTCTGCCCTGGTGCTGCGCTATCTCGAACTCGATATTCACCTGCCCGAGCATGTCTTCGCCGGGCGGCCCGTCCTCGGTCGCATTGTGCTGCACAATCCGCGGCGCGTGTTGCCGTCGTTTTCCGTCCGCGTTATCCCCACCCGTAAGAAACGCAAGAAAGTCGCAAAGCAGTGGCACTGGGAGGCTACGACTTTTGCTTTTCCCTTTAATCGCCCGAAAGAAAGGCAATGGTTGCGTCTGCCCGACCGCCGCTTGCGGCGCGTGACACTGATTCCGCCTTCGCCAGGAATTTTTCAGGCTATGGCGTACTTTCCCTTTCTCGCTCCAAAAGGTGAGGCTAGCGCGGACCTGGAGTTGAAATTCGACCACCGCGGCTGCTATCGCGAAGACAGCTTTGGCTTGGCGACACGGTTCCCCTTCGCTTTTCTCACTAAAACACGTCACGTTTCGCTGGATCGGGAGATTCTGGTGTACCCACGCATTGAGCCGACCGACGAAGCGTTTGAAATTCTCCCCTTGGTTCGCGGCGAGTGGGAAAGCTTCGTGCGCGGTCGCGGATCCGATCTCTACCGCATTCGCGAATACATGCCCGAGGACTCCGCCCGCCATGTGGACTGGAAGGCCACGGCGAAGTCAGGTTCGCTCAAGGTGCGCGAATTTGCCCGCGAAGACGAGCGCAAACTTTGCATCGCCTTTGATAACCCTGAAGCCGGTCTCATCACTGAAGGCGCTTACGAGAAAGCCGTCGATTTAACGGCATCTTTAGCTTGGCACTTCTCTACCCAGGAAGCCGAAGTGTCTTATGTGATTCCGGGACGCCCCCGCACGCGCGACCTGCATGAGTTCCTGGCATGGCTGGCGGTTGTGAAACCGGTGGGAGCTAAGCCATCCCCGGATCACACGCCTCAAGAGGCTCGCGACCCCCTGCACGAACTCAGCCGTGGTGCGTTTGACGAGTACAACATCGTAGTCACCGCGCGTACGCGGGGAACTGTGCCCACCGCGTTGTGGAACTCCTCCTACTTCGTCTTTGTGGGTGAGCAGGCACCGAGGGCAGTGTAGCCTCTCTTCCTCCCAACCTTTTTTCCTTTATTTTCATCTCGTTTACGTCATATACTCGCGGCCCAATCGATGTGTTGGGCCAACTCGGATTCCTGCAAAGCCGGGAGGTGTCAAATGCGTATCTGCGACCTGATCAAAGATCAGGAAACATATCAAGCGGACATGGGGCAGACCGTCCTGGAGACTGTACGGGCCATGGTCGAACGCAACATCGGGGCCGTCCCGGTCATTCACGGCGGGAAACTGGTGGGGATCTTCTCTGAGCGCGATCTTATGCGCCGGGTTGTAGCCGAAGGCCTCGATCCGCGTGCCACCTGCTTGGCCGAGGTCATGACTGATGATCCTTTAGCCGTCGGAACCGGAGAGGACCTTGAAACCTGCATGGCTCTGATGCGTCGCCACGGTTTTCGACACCTGCCCGTTTGCCATGAAGGCCAGCTCGTAGGCATGGTTTCGCTGCGCGATATTCTGCTCCACGATCTGAACGAGAAGGATGACCAGGTCCGCATGATGCGGGCCTACATCCACTCGATGCCAGATGCCTGAAGGGGCAAAATCCACCAATCTTGCAGTGTAGACGCGATCGCTGCTTCCGGTATTCGTGTCTGCTATCACACCCGCCCTCATTGCTATGAATGGGACGGCCCTACACGATGGTGGGGGAGCCCCCCACTTTCCTAGCACGAAGGTAACCTTGCCCAGAAATCCGTGCAGGGGTAACGTTACTGACGATTACTTCAGTCCATTGAACGCCAGAATGCGAAAGGCTAGCCTAACAACTGTTAATGCCACCCACGCGCGCGTGAGGGGTCGCCATTTGTCCGTTTCCGGCAATTGAGTTTTTGCGCCGGTAGAGAACATGTCCGCTGCCCTGAGAGCAGAAGCTTTGAGCGAAAAAACCAAGGTTCTCTACTACATGCTGTGGCTCATGCATCCTGTCATCGAGATGGGAATCGCCGGCCTGATGCTGCGTCGCGGCCAGCTGCGGAATTTTAAGTTTTTTTTCGGCTACATCCTGACCCAATTGCTGACCTTCGCAGTAGTTTTTCCCGCCTATGTGTGGCGCAGCTATGACGCACTTTTCTATCTCTACTGGGCCTGCAATGGCATCACTGTGACGTTCGGTTTCCTCGTGATCCACGAAGTGTTTGTGGATGTTTTCCGCATGTTCCACACTCTCCGCGATTTAGGAACTGTGCTCTTCAAATGGGCGGGCCTCGTAATGCTGCTGGTTGCGGCGGTGGTGTCGGTTTCCACGAACTCGTCCGACATGCCCCCCTTGTTGCAGGCGATCGTCACCTCACAGCGCTGCGTGCGAATGATTCAAGTAGGGATGGTGCTGTTCTTGCTCTTCTTTGCCCATTACGTGGGCGTCAGCCGCCGTCAGCAGAGCTTTGGAATCGCATTGGGCTTCGGATCATTCGCCATGATTGAGCTGATCCTGATCAGTTCCTGGGTGGGCAGCCATCTTGACGGACCTTGGATGAGCATCGCAAACATGGCGGCCTACAATTGCAGCCTGGGCTTGTGGATTGGCTATGTAGCGGTGAAGCGTCCTGCGCGTGATAGCTCCCGTTCGCTGCTGCAGCCTCAGCGCTGGGAGCAAAGCCTGTCCGATATTCACCATCCGCTGCCTGCTGATTCGCTGATCCCCATGTTTGAGGGGATGGTGGATCGCGCTCTCTCTCGCACCCAGGCTCCCGCTCCCCTTGCGGAAGGTGCCGCAGCAGGAGCGGACGGTGCCGGTACTGGCAGCTTTGCCGCGCTTATTCGTGCCGCCACGAAGAAGTAGCCCTTCAGCTTTCCTTGCAGCCCCTTGCACTAGGCAGCTTGCGGAAAAATTCAGTTTGTAAACCCGTTTTGGAAGGGCGCGGCTTCAAGCCGCGCCGCTAAAGTTCCACAAAATCAGTCCGGCTTTAGCCGCTGAGGGACGTTGTCCGCATATAAAACGAGTTTTTCCGCAAGCGCTAGTGCGTTTCGAGTGCGTCCGGCTTTCGTAACAACAATTCCGCAAAAGATCCTGCCGGTGCCAAACGGTCCTCTCCGCAAACAAAAACTTCCGTTTTTGTGTCTAGCGCTATGAATTTAAATAGTTTGCCGCTGACGATGTGCGCGGATTTTGCGCATCTAGTGCACTGGAAAGGTACAAGGATGAAAATCCTTGCACACGACTCTTGACAAGTGCCCTATAATGCGTCGTCCGCGTTGGGGGGGTTGTTTGAGGAACATCCTGCGCGGATAGGAGACGAACCCATGAAACGCACAGTCAGGATTGCCATCCTGATCGTCGGACTAGTGGGCACATTCATGGCAGCGGCCGCGCCTCTGGTTCCCGCCGCGGACGGCGGCCCGCTCATTCTGTGCCCACCCAGATCAACTCACTGCCAATCCAGCTTGCCGACCTAAATTATGGGAAGCTAGCTATGGCTGCAAGGTAACCAAAGTAACCTGTCGTAACTGGGCCAGGTAACCAGGCTTGCAATTTTTGGGCTGACGGATCTTATAACCCCGTCAGCCTCTATTTTT
The DNA here is from genome assembly GCA_963836945.1 of uncultured Acidobacteriota bacterium. GTDB lineage: Bacteria > Acidobacteriota > Terriglobia > Terriglobales > Acidobacteriaceae > Sulfotelmatobacter. Next base: position 52,328 of record CAWILL010000001.1, on the reverse strand, counting down.
TGGAGTCCGCGCCCGGCCACTGCCAACGGCCTATTCTCCCGGCAAAGCTGCCCGCACCATTTCCCGCAAACCGCTGGCATCAAATACAGGTGGTTGGCAGGAAGATCCCGAACAAACGACCGCGAACGACTTTCCGGAACTTAGTTGCGGAAGATGGGGAAGGGTTGCCGCTAACATCGGAGGGAGATTCGAAGGAACCACTTGGTTAGCCGCCAGCCGTAAGCTGGTCTCGGTGAACCTGAATTGAGCCGTCGCCGCCTCTTCCAGAGAATCGCCATTCCCGTCTTCGCCGGCGATCACGACGACCTGCACCGGTTTATCGAGAAGATGCAGAACTGCGATCCCGTAAGTTGCGGCGAAGATTCCGAACTGTTCTGCCACACCCGCGAATGTCTCCAGCGTTTGCTCTGCCTTGTCGCGGTACGCGCCATCCCCGGTGTAGCGTTGCAGTCGCATCAAAGCCACCGCTGCCATAGGGTTTCCCGCAGGAGTGGGCGAATCTTGCAGCGGCTTCCTGCGGGCGGTGAGGACGCCAAAATTGGTGCCATCGGCTCCGGGTTCCCGGTCGAAGAAGCCTCCGGACGTTGCATCGAAGAACCGGTCGATCATGGCATCAGCGATGGCTTGTGCGAATTTGAAATAACTCAGATCGGACGAGGCCTCATAGGCATCGAGACAGGCAATCGCAGTGAATGCGTAGTCCTCGAGCAATCCTGCGACGTCTCGATGCTCGGCATTGGGATCCGAATAGGCGACGACGTGGAGTAGCGACCCTCGCGCAGTTGCTGATGCCCCGTCCGCCGGTCTCTTCCACGTTTGGCTCAGCAGTCGGTCAAGAGATCGCAGGGCAAACCGTCGGGCTTGGGGCAGCTTCAGGATGCGCGCCGCCTGCAAATAGGCCGAGACTGACAAGCTGTTCCACCCCACGTAGACCGTCTTGTCGACAAAAGGTGTCGGCCGCTGAAGCCGCGCCGCGTACATCTTCCTCTTGGCCGATTCCAGCAATTCGCCCACTCGATCCAGCGATAGTTTCATCCGTGCTGCGATCTCGTCCAGCGATGCCCGAACATAAAGCACGTTCTTAGCAGGATTGTGATGCATCTCCCCGATCTCATTGATGTCGTATCGCAGCGCCGCTACCTGTGCTTCATCCTCTGTCAACACAGCTCGCGCCTCGTCCAGAGTCCAGGTGAAGTAATCACCGTCATCGTCCATGTTGATGTCGGCGTCCTGCGATGCATAGAATCCGGCGCGCTCGCGATCGCTCAGCCACTCATCCATCCAACGGATGATGTCTCGCGCCACCTCTGCAAAGAATTTTTCCCCCGTTGCTTGATACGCGTGCACGTAGTTCTTCAGCAGTTCCGAGTTGTCGTACGACATCTTCTCGAAGTGCGGCACCACCCAGCGCTCATCGACGGAATAGCGATGAAAGCCCCCGGCAAGCTGGTCGTAGACCCCACCGAGGGCCATGTGCTCAAGCGTGGAAACGATAAGATTTCGCAGTTCCTTGTCGTGTGTGGGGACAGCCGCCCCCGGTTGTCGGGCGGAGCGAAGCTCCGCAGGTTCTGTGTAGGGGCGGACGCCTTCGTCGGCCCCGCGGAGCGAAGAGACGCGTGCATACCTTTCGATGAGCAACTCCAGCGCCGACGGATGCGGAAACTTCGGCGCCGACCCAAACCCTCCATGCTGCGCATCAAACATCTTGAATGCCGATTCCTGAATCGCGTCGACGACGCTCCTCGAAACCCGTCCGCTACGCCCGTGAAACGACTCGGCCTGCACAATCGCGTTTTCGACCATCGCCGCCTGCTCGACCACATCGCCATGCTTTTCTTTGTAAGCATTCGCAATACTCAACAACACTCGCCGGAAACTTGGACGCCCATATCCATCGTTCGGCGGAAAATAAGTGCCACCGTAAAACGGTTTTCCATCCGGCGTAAGAAACGCCGTCAGGGGCCATCCGCCTTGCCCGCTCACTGCCTGCACCGCGGACTGATACCGGCTATCGATATCGGGACGTTCGTCGCGATCCACCTTGACAGCTACGAAATGTTCATTCACGATCGCCGCAACCTCGGGGTCGTCATACGACTCGCGATCCATCACGTGACACCAGTGGCACCAAACCGCCCCGATATCGAGCAGCATCGGCTTGTTCTCGCGCTGCGCGGTGGCGAATGCCTCCGGCCCCCACTCATTCCAGCGGACAGGCTGATGCATCGCCGAGCGCAAGTAGGCAGACGAAGCGCGGGAGAGGGAATTGAGTGTTGCGCTGGTCATCCTTCAAGTCTAGCTGATCTGTACCGCTGACTGTACTTAGCCATCGCTAGTTGCGTGCTATGATCTCGGCGTTGGGACCCTTCAAAGGCCCTTCGTATGCATCGACTTATCGCGAAAACACTTCTTTGTGTCCTCTTCGCAAGTGCTGCTGCGCTTTGCAAGGACGTCACCATCCACGGGTTCGTCACTGCCATCAACTCGTCCACAAGCTTCGAGATCGACGACTACAAAGTTACCCACGACAAGGCAGTTTCGCTCGACCTGGAAAAGCAAGCCAACAACTTCCTGGATGCGTTCAAGTCTGAAGACATTCGCATTGGCACGGAACTCGAAATCAAAGGCGACTACGACGAAGCTTCCGGCGAACTGAAGGCCAGGTCGATCAAGGTATTTTCCTATGACACCCTGACCGTGAAACGGACCGCTCTTTTGGAAAAACTCCCGTCCCTCACAAAGAACGACGCAGGATGGAGCGGAATAATCTATGCGGACGGCCAGAGAATTACCGTCACGCCCACGACAGCCGTGTCCTTGAAACCCAACCTCGCAGAGCGAAAGAAGTCCGTCAAAGATAAAAACTCCGAAGGCGCAAAGCTCACGCCCGATTCGCTGAACCTCGACACATTCGTTTCCTACGAAGGCGTGCGCCAAACCGACGGTTCCATTCGGGCCCAAAAAATTGAGTTTCAGCACGCCGAGGTATCCAACGGCGAAGCCAGGATGTGGCGGCGTTTCGCACCCGCAGTGACCGAGCCGGATTACGCCAGTTTTGCGCCAGGCGAACTGAAGACGCGCTGGGCCACGTTCAAGATCGTTCCTGATCACGAGGCGCAGGACTACATTTCCCGGCTAGGGAACAGCCTCATCCCAGCCCACCAGAAAGATCTGCCCGACGGTGACCCTCTTAAGATTCCGTTCAAGTTTTTTCTGGTCGACAAGAAGAGCTTCAACGCAGCCAGCTATCCCAATGGCGTTTTGATCGTGCACTCGGGCGTTTTCGACGTGCTCGAAAATGAGGCCCAACTCGCTTTTGTTCTCTCGCATGAGATCTCACATGCCGTCGAGAAGCATGTGTGGCTTCGGTATCAATATTACTGGAACGAACGAATCGCTCTCCGGGCCGGCGGCGCTTTCATTCCCTACGGCGGATCGTTCGTTACCGATCTGCTCGCCGCAGGCGTTCGCAGCCAGTACTCGCGCTCTCTGGAGAATCAGGCCGATCGCGTAGGCCTGGAATGGATGCTGGCCGCCGGATATGACATTCGCGAAGCGCCGCAATCCTGGAAGGCAGTCTCCCGGCAGAAGGCAGATTCAGCAACCAACCCGTTTTGGTGCAGCCACGATAACAACACGATACGCCGTTCTTACCTCATGTCCGAGCTGAGAAATAACTACCCCGACGTGGACTACTCGAATCTCAAGAAGGACACCGATGAGTTCCATCGGGTCGCGAATCTGCTGAAGGAGGCGGAAAGCGGTAAGAAGCCAGAACGTGCCAAGGCGGGGAGTAGTCCAGCCGTACTTTTCTGAAATCATCCTGCCAGTGGGGTGAGCAGTTGCATTCTGCCTAACGATGACCGGTTGCCAGATCATTTGAGTAGCACCTCAGCTCCGAGGTCCGCAAAAAGCGCTCCTGATCGACGTCGATTTCGAATGTTGTTTGCATCTGGCGCAGACGCCCCCGTGGGTGTACCATTCTGTATCTTTCTAGAAGTGATCTGAATCACCGGCCTTATCGTCAGGAAACTATCAGGCAGCCCGGGAATCCTTTCTCGGGGCTGTGGCGCATATCGAGAGGCACCTAGCCCTCCGCATCGGATTTCCCGTGAGCGATGAGGAGGTGCCGTGCTACTCAGCCAGGAAGCCGCCATTCGTTCGCGTCGAGCCCTCACAGTTCTTTCAATCCCTTTGTTGCTATTAGTGTGCGCGCCCGCGGGACTCTCACAAAAAGCGCCTCCAGCAGACAGCAATCTGCCCAAGTACGACCTTCAGACGGAGGCGAAGACCGACGGCGTAGTCGACGAGGTGAACCAACTGTCGGTCGGGACCAGAAAGGATTTCACGGAGCTGATCATCAAGAGCGGCGCTGACAAACTCCATATCTACGTGTCCCCCAAACCATTTCAAGAGGAGATCGGTGTCAGTTTCGCCAAGGGAGACCACGTGTCTGTCACCGGCTCAAAGGTAAAGCAAGATACATCAGAGGTGATCCTGGCGCGAGAACTGGTGAAGGGCACGGACACGCTTATGTTCCGCGACAACAAGGGTAACCCGGTGTGGGATCCACGCACCGGCAAGTGACTGTGAGGAGGCCTGATGAAACTCTCTGACTCGATTGCATCGATTCTGAGGAGCAAAGACGAGAACCGAGTGTTATCGGTAACTCCGGAACAGTCGGTGTATGAAGCGATTGAGAAGATGGCCGAGTATGCAGTGGGCGCCTTGCTCGTCATTTCCGGCCAGAGACTGGTCGGTATCGTATCGGAGCGTGATTACGCGCGCAAGGTGATCCTCAAGGGCCATTCATCACGCGAGACTTTGGTTCGCGAGATCATGACGTGCCCGGTTGTCTTTGTGAGTCCGCAGCACACCGTGGACGAGTGCATGGCCATCATGACCAAGCATCGTTTTCGCCACCTGCCCGTGGTGGAGCACGATGCGGTAGTGGGAGTGGTGTCCATTGGTGACTTAGTGAAATGGATTATCGACGGCCAGGCGCAGACGATTCAGGAACTGGAAGGCTACATTACGGGAGCTTATCCCGGTTAGGAGCTTGCCATGAGGAAAACATTTGCCATCGGCATCGGGGGCGCGGCAGGTCAGGGCGTGGCCACGCCGGGCGATATTTTCGCAAAGATTTTCAGTCGACGCGGTTTACATTTGAATGCCTATAACGCCTATCAGTCGATCATCCGTGGAGGACACACGTTTCTCACCATTCGCACCGGTCCGGAGAAAGTCACCAACATGGGCGATCGCCTGGATTTGCTGATTCCTCTGAACCAGGACGCGATGGATCGCCACCTTGGGCTGCTTACCGACGGCTCTGCATGCCTCTATAACTCTGAAACCATCAAGCCGGGCATCGCCGCACAGGGCGTGCAACTCTGCCCACTGCCTGTTTCCAAGCTGGCGGACGTCACCCGGAACAAGGTGGCCCAGAACACACTCGCCGTAGGTGCCGGTCTCAGCATGATGGGCATCGGCTTCCAGGCACTGGAGCAGGTTCTGACCGAGCAGTTCAAGAAAAAGGGTGATGCCGTAGTGTCGGAGAATATCGGCATCGCGCGAGCGGGTTACGATTACGCAGGCACGAATTTCCAACCCTTTGCCTGGCCCCTTCCGATGACTGCAAACCGCTATGCCGTGTTGAGCGGCAACATCGCGATGGCGATGGGGGGCGCGGCAGCGGGAGTGAAATTCTATTGCGCGTATCCCATGAGCCCTTCGACGGGCGTTCTGCACTGGATGGCAGCTCACGCTCGCAAAGCCGGCATCATGGTCCGGCAAGTCGAAGACGAGATCGGCGTGGTCAATATGGCGATTGGTGCGGCTCATGCCGGCGTCCGGTCGATGTGTGCCACGTCGGGTGGCGGCTTCGCGCTGATGACTGAGGGCCTCGGGCTTTCGGCCATGATGGAAACTCCCGTGGTAGTCATCGACTGCCAGCGGGCCGGACCCTCCACAGGCGTGCCCACCAAAACGGAGCAAGGCGATCTTTGGCAGATGCTTGGGGCTGGATTCGGCGATTATCCTCGTGCCATTGCCGCACCTCTCGATATTGGCGACTGCTTCAAACTCATCCCTGAGATTTTCAATATCGCAGATCGCTTTCAGTGTCCGGGCATGGTGCTCTGCGATCTGTTGCTGTCGGAAGGCAGGCTGAGCGTTGACGCGAAGGATCTGGATTTTGCCGCGCCCATCGACCGCGGTGAGTTAATCATGGATGCTCCTGAAACATCCACGTCAAATGGGGACGGTGTCTACAAGCGTTACAGGATCACCGAAAGCGGCATCTCTCCGCGGGCCGTTCCCGGCGTCCCGGGTCATACCCACACCGCCGCGAGCGATGAACACGATGAAGACGGAGTCCTGATCAGCGACGAATTCACCAACCCAACCAAGCGCCGCGCCATGATGGAAAAGCGCATGCGGAAGGTTGTGGGTATTGAAGCTGCAGTGCCTCCGCCTGTCCTATGGGGTCCGCGTGACGCAGATGTCACGCTGATCGGATGGGGATCGACCAAGGGAGTGATCGAAGAGGCTTGCGAGATTCTTACTGAGCAAGGCATTCCCGCCAATCAACTCCAAATCCGCTGGCTGGTGCCGCTTCACGGGGATGCGATTCTTGACATCCTCAAACAAGCCCGGCACACGATCATCGTGGAGAACAATTTTAGCGGGCAGTTCGCCCGGTACCTGCGAAGCGAGACCAGCTTTGTGCCCGATGGGCACATCAGAAAATACGATGGGGAGCCATTCATGCCCCACCACATCGTCGAAGCGGTAAAGGAACAACTGGGTGGCAAGTGCAAGCTCTCGGTGCCCGCGCACGAAATTCTTGTTTGATGAAATCCGGTTTGAGGAGAACAGAAAATGGCGACAGCTCTAGCGGCGACCAATCACGTAGCAATGTCGGACCTGAAAGGCAAAGTCGATCCCGATTGGTGTCCCGGGTGTGGGGACTTTGGAGTGCTCGCCGCTGTCCAGAAGGCTCTGGTCGATCTGCAGATACCGAACCACAATGTGGTCACCATCAGCGGTATCGGCTGTTCGTCAAACTTTCCCGGCTTCATCAATACCTACGGCATGCACACCTTGCACGGCCGGGCTCTGGCCGTAGCCACAGGGGTCAAGCTTGCGAACCACGAGCTGACCGTACTGGTGACTGGCGGCGATGGTGATGGCTTTGGCATCGGCGGCAATCACTTCGTGCACAGCATGCGCCGCAACGTTGACCTGCTCTACATCGTGATGGATAACCAGATTTATGGCCTCACGACAGGCCAGACTTCACCCACCAGTCGCCTGGGCATGAAAACGAAAAGCATGCCGTTTGGAAGCGTCGAAGCTCCGGTGAATCCAATCTCGTTAGCTCTCGCCGCCGGAGCGACATTTGTCGCCCGCGGGTTCAGCGCGGAACAAAAACATTTGACCGAACTGATCAAGCAAGGGATCCAGCATAAGGGCTTCTCGTTTCTGGATGTCTTCAGCCCGTGCGTCACTTACAACCACGACAATACCTACCAATGGTTTCGTCCGCGCGTGAAGAAGCTCGAGGACGAAAAGGGATACGATGCCACGGACTGGATGGCTGCGATGGGGAAATCTCTACTATGGGATGAAGAGATTCCAATCGGCAAGTTTTTCGAACGTACCGATGTGCCGACTCTCCACGGAGCAGAGCCTGTGCTGGATGACGGTCCCTTAGTACACGCTGACATCCGTATACCCAAGGACGTGACCCGGACTTTCATTGAGGAATTGATGTAGCGTAAGCGACCAGCCGTGGCGCAGGATGAACGAGAAGGGACCGATCCACTGTACGTTTATTTGTACGAAAACATTTGGCTTTCGTGATCCAGCACGATCGGCAAGCTGTCCAATCACGACAGCTCTGCCACTCCCTGTCATGAATGCTCAGGATTTATATCCTTCGAGTTTCGAGGCCTGCGACCTCGCGGCGCCTGCAGGCCTGCGCCGTGAGTTGCAAACGCCAGCGTCACTATCGTAAACCCGAGGAGGTTGGCTGCCACATCGGTCCACAGTACTCCGTGTGTGCCGAATCTGAGTAAGAGGATTACCGTCCTTCGGCCTTCTGGCCGCGAAGTGCCATACATGTGGAAGCCGCTTTCGCGACCAATCGGTTCTCCTCGTCAGTGATGGTGCATTCGACGTAGCCGATTGTGTGGCCCCGCCGCACGACCATTCCTTGCGCTTTGAGTTGTGCCTGCCAGACCGGACGAAAGAAATTGATTTTCAATTCCACGGTAGTAAAGGATTCATCTGGGGCGAGAGTACTTGCAAACGCTATGCCCATCGCGGCATCAGCAATATCGCAAAGAATTCCGCCATGCAGCGTTCCCATAGGATTTGCATGCTGTGGTCCGGCCGCCAAGACGACCGTCGCCCGCCCGTCAGCGATGTCTTTCACCTCAAATCCAATCAGACGCGCGATGGGAACGTCGTTCGTCTTTGTGCGTTCCCTGAAGTCCGCTGGCGAGGGAATTTCTTGAGCACTCATGGCTTGTCGGCTCCGGCCTTTGATTTCCGCGCACGAACTTTGGTTTCGAGGTATTCCTCTAGATGACGGACGGCAAGGTCACGAGGCTCTTCCTTCTTCTGCAAACGGCTCACCATTATGCTGCCTTCAAGCGTAGTTGCAATCAAGGTGGCCAATTCTTCCGAATCGACAGCGGCACGCACCTCGCCTCGTCGTTGCCCCTCCTCGGCAATTGATTGCAGCTGATCAAGCAAGGAACTGAGAGCCTGGCGGGCTTTGGTTCGCAGCCGAGGATTGCCATCGTCGGAATCGATGGCCGTGTTCAGCAGCGGGCAGCCTCCCGGAACCAGTCCTGCACGTCGATCGCGAAAGTTTCGCACGATTTGTTTGAGACGATCGACGGTATTCGGGATCTCCGCTGTTCCTTGGAAGCGCGCATCCATTGCAACTTTCCAAGCGTGGTCGAAGGCGTCTCCCGCTAGCTCTTCTTTGCTCTCAAAGTGCCGGTAAATCCCGCCTTTTTCCAGACCAGTGGCTCGCATGAGATCGGAAAGTGCAGCGCCGTCGTATCCTTTTTGATTGAAGATTGGGGCTGCCTTACGAATGATGTCTTGCCGTGTCTGTTCGCCTTTGCGCACGTTCTGCTCCTGGAATTGTCAACTCCGCGGTAAATACGGTCGCTGATGGCACGATGCAAGTAGTTGGATGAGACCGACTGGTCCCCGGATGCATTACCGATCATCGCGCTTCTATGAAGGCAATGCCTGGGACCGGTCGGTCGCATATCCTGCCGTAATATTCTACGACAGCAACGAAGATGTGGATTTTACAAATCAATATGCGACCGCTCGGTCTCGTTAATAATCCAAGCATTTGACAGGCAGGACTCGGAAGACGTGACGGTGGAGACATATTCTCTGGTCGGACTGAAAACCGGCAATGACCGGCAACCGACTCGATGTGTCTGTCTAAACCGAATTAAATGACGGGAGATAGAACGATGGCTAATGCTTATGTTGATGCGGTTACCAAGACGGTTGACGTGAACGGGACTTCCTTTGTATATCGAGAGACAGGCGAAAGGAATGGCATTCCGATCGTCCTGCTTCACCATCTAACAGCGATTCTCGATGATTGGGACCCGAGAACTATCGACAGCTTGGCCCAGAAACACCGCGTCATCGCCTTCAATAACCGTGGAGTCGGAGCCTCGAAGGGCACAACGCCAGACACCATCGATGATATGGCAACGGATGCAGTGGCCTTCATTCGAGCTTTAGGGCTTAGGAAGACCGATCTGCTTGGCTTCTCACTCGGTGGTTTCATCGCTCAAGTCATCGCGCAAGAAACATCCCGATCTCGTGCGCAGAATGATTCTGGCAGCCACTTCGGCCGCCGGCGGCGAAGGGGTCAGCAACGTGGGCGCCGTGTTGCAGAATGCCGTGGCCAGGGCAACAGCCGAGAAGAAGCATCCGAAGCAGTCGCTTTTTTTCACCCAGTCTCATGACGGCCAGAAGGCGGCTGCGGAATTTCTCCAGCGTCTTGGCACTCGACAACAGGACCGCGACCTGCCTGCAAGCCAAGAGACGATCGTTGCTCAGGTGACCGCTATTACCAAGTGGGGCATGGCGCCTAAGCCGACCTCGTTGGACAGTATCCAGCACCCGGTGCTGGTGGCGAACGGCGACACCGACGTGATGGTGCCATCGATCAATTCGGTGGAGTTAGCGCGCACGCTGCCACACTCTGAGTTGAGCATCTTTCCTGATGCTGGACATGAAGCTATCTTCCAGTATCACAGCGCGTTTCTCGACCAGACCCTGCGATTTCTGCAGAACTAACCTTGATGCGGCACTGGCGGTTCATCAGTAAACCGGCACGCGCATGCCTGTTGCCTGTGCATTGCGGACGAAAGCCAACGCCAAACCGAGGAGATTGATGAATGAGAAAGCTTGATGGAAAGATCGCATTAGTAACCGGAGCATCGAAAGGAATCGGGGCAGGCATCGCGTTGTCGCTGGCGAAGGAGGGGGCTGCTGTTGCAGTGAACTACGCCTCTGATCGAGAAGGCGCACACCGTGTCGTTGAAAAAATCAAAGCGGCCGGCGGAAAGGCCATCGCTGTGCAAGGAAACGTGACCTCGTCGGAGGAGATTGATCGCTTCTTCAACGAGACAGAGAAGCAGCTCGGCAATGTGGACGTACTCGTTAACAATGCCGGCGTCTTCGCCTACCTGCCTTTGCAAGACATAAACGAAAAGGAGTTTCATCGCCAGTTCGACACCAACGTGCTCGGACTTCTTCTGACCTGCAAACGTGCTGTAAAGCAATTTGGCGAAAAGGGTGGCTGCATCATCAACATTGGCTCGGTAGCAAGCACTCTAACTCCCCCCGCATCGTCGATCTACGCAGCAACGAAGAGTGCGGTGGATGGCATTACCCGTGTGCTCGCGAAGGAACTCGGACCGCGGAACATCCGCGTGAACTCCATCAACCCTGGAGTAATCGACACCGAGGGTGCGCGTGCCATGGAGACCTACGAGCAAGTCGCAAACGCGATCAAAGCACTGACTCCGCTCGGCCGGACGGGCATGCCCGAGGACATCGGGCTGATCGCGGCGTTTCTCGCCTCCGACGAAGCCCGGTGGCTCACCGGAGAGATCATCTTCGGGAGCGGCGGTCTCCGCTAAAAAATGAACGAAGTCGCAGAGATCTCTCGCGGATGGCGAGGGTTGACTGATCGAGATCTAAGCAAGTCCGGACTGATGTTGTTCGTGGAACTAGATCATGGCGCGGTTCTACACAAGGAAACGGAGCTCACAACGCCGAAGATGGTGCGGCTTGTGATCGGGAATCCGCTTGTCATAAAGGAAATCGCGAAGCATGTGCCAGAAGGGGAGTCGTACGTTCTGGTCGGCAACTCTTACCTTGGCGTACTTCATGATCGCCCGTAATCCAAGAGCCAGCCACTCCAGGCAGTGAGCGCTATTGCCGGTCGGTCTCATCCAGCTACCTGTATCGCGTGGTCAGCGACCGTGAAATTCGCCATTGTGGACCGCCCGCACCTTGTTCAGCTGACACCCCGTGGAATATTCACGACGACTTGTAAAAGCCTGAGGGAGGCTCAAGCAGATTGGACTTAAGGTCACCGGCACCCAGTGGCTCACCGCTTTGCTGGTGGTCGTAATGATGCTCCAGCACTACACGCGAGTCGCTCCATCTCCTGAAGGTGCGCCAACTCACAGTGCAGACCTTGCCTGTCGCCCCGACCAACTGCAGTGTCCACGCAGAATGGGTCTCGTCGACAACATCTCCAGGAATCGGCGTTTGTCGAACGGATATTGACACACCACCGACCTCGGCCATTGCATGAAGTGGAACCAGGAAGCCGAAAATAAATGAGCGGACGCCCGCTTTTCCGCGAATTGGCTCTTCTGTGGTCTCGCTGCTCCCCTCGACACCGTCGGCATAAAACTCGTCGAAGATCTCCAGATATTCCTCGCAGCTTCGGCTGATGTCAGCATGGACGATGGCACCGTTTAGGGTGCGCTCCGCAGTCCGAGATTGTGTGTACGGATCGGAACGAAACTGGTCGGCTGAGATGAAACCACGTTGAGGGCTCATTGAAAATTCGGCGGAGTCTAGGCCTCGCTCTTACTTCCTCCCACACTGCAGCGCCGCCGATTACCACCGCAAAGGGCAGTAGCTTCCAAGCATGGGGACGTTGACCAACTGACAATGTTGATGACAGAAGGGACCGTTCGGTCGCATAACTTATGCTTTGCACCGCCATGCGTGCGAAGCATCGTTAACGGGCTTAACAAAGTATCGCCCGACCGCGCTACCATGAGCGCGCCTCGCCATCTAAGAAGGCGATCTGAACTTTTTGCGATGCGGCTTCGGCAAACCTATTCATGCATACCTGGTCTGCAGGGCTTCGAGATCAAGGCCATGGCTATGACTGCGGCGGGGACAAAAGAAGAATGAGACCGAGCGGTCTCAGAGCGCATCGAACATGAGCGAGATCGAAACCAGAGCGCAACCTGACGTTTTGGATTATAGTGTCCAGAATAGGATTCAGGTTATCTGACTGGTGCCATGACGCGGGTGGCTGCGTAAAACCTTGTAAGGAACGTCTGGAAACGATTATTGGACAGTTAAAAGGACAGGCTAAGGTTTCGACGCCTGTAAACCCGCGACGGCGTACGAAGTCTGGGTCCCGTGTCTATTGGATTGTCCGCGAACCGGTAATGAGAATGTCCACCAGTCTCTTGGCGCTTTGCTGCCAGTCAGGACCGGACGCGACGTGGGAGACGCCGATCAGTGCGCGGAGCAGGTCAAATGGCTCCAGATCTCTGCGTATGTCTCCACTTTTTATTGCGCGCTTCACCAACGAATCAATCGCTCCCTTGATCTGAGTGCGTGAACCTTCATACAGCTTCGAAGGCCCCCCGACGAGCGAATTCAAAGCGGAGCCGATGATCTGTTTGGTCGCGATGTAGTCGACAAACAGTAACATCCAAGCTCGCAAGGCTTCGATGGGAGGAAGGTTTGCAGAAAACTTCTTCGCGGCAGCGGCCACCTTTTCCACTTCAGTCCGATAGACCGCTTCGATCAGTGCGTCTCGCGTGGGAAAGTGACGATACAGGGTTCCCGCTCCAACACCTGCCTCTTTGGCGATGTCATCGAGGCTGGCGTTCGCGCCGGACCGAGTAAACGCCTCCTTCGCCACCTCCAGAATGCGCTCGCGGTTCCGCTGCGCGTCGGTGCGCGGTTTTCGCGGGGCAATTTTCTGATTCTTAGGGGGCATAAAAAAAGTTGCAACCGGAGATAGTCTCCGGTTATCTTGTCTGGTGATTCGGAGGCACTCTCCGTTTTAGTCGGAACGCGACGCCCTGTCAATAGCGGTTCCGAGTTCCGCGGCTTCGATCTCCGGCTCCGAGAGGTAAGGAATAATGAATGCACCGGCTGATTACAAACCATCGAAGAATTTCAATTTTCCTTGCGCCGACGTCATGACGATGGCGGAGCGAGAGTTGTCAGCATTCTTCAATGCCGTCACCCAATTGTTCGGGTCAGAACAGGCGGAGCTCTCAGCAGAAGACTGGTTGCACGAGTTGATCGAGATCGAAGGACTGCCCACTTCAGCCCGCGAATGGCGATTGATCACTGCGAAGGCTTCGACTCGGCTCCCAAATGGAGTGAAAGCTTCGTCGCTATCGACTGAACTTCACAAATGCTTAGGAGGAAAGGAATATGCGTGTTTTTGTTACCGGCGCTACAGGCTTTATTGGTACGGCAGTCGTCCGAGAACTGATCGACGCTGGTCATCAGGTGCTGGGTCTTGCGCGCTCGGACTCGGCAGCCAAGTCCCTTGTCGCGGCGGGAGCCGCCGTGCATCGCTGCTCGCTGGAAAATCTCGAAAGCCTTCGCAGCGGTCCAGCGGTTGCCGACGGACTGGAAGAGAAGCGCAGAAATGGTTGGAGAGTCATTTTAGCCTTCTTCATTACTACTGAACTACTGAGGAACACCGCACCGGAGGAATGAAAATGATTGAACAAAAAGACCTCCGCCGGCAGTTTCACCCTGCACGGCAATTCGATGACATTAAACCGCATCGGCTACGGTGCCATGCTACTGGCTGGCCCGCGCGTGTGGCGACCGCCGCCGGATGTTAGTACCGCCATTGCAGGTCTGCGAGAGGCGGTAGAGTCGGGCGTGAACCACATTGATACCAACGACTACTACGGACCTCACGTGACCAATCAGCTTATCAAGGAGGCTCCATCCTTATGCCAAGGATCTCGTGATCGTCACGAAAGTAGGCGCTCGTGGGTTGTCGCACGGCCGTTCCAGCGCAGGCTCCGCGAGAGAAGCCCGGCGGAGAATCCGCCTCTGCAAAATGGCATTGTACGAAATTAAAACGCATCTGTAAGCAGCTGATATTAAATGAGATAGTGATGGAGGCGGCGGGAGTCGAACTATCTAGCGTGTTGACAGCACGTAATGTATTGATTCCAGGAAGAGGCACAAGGGCGAAAAAGGCCACATTGCCGAATCCATTGTACGTTTGTTGTACGAAAATGTTTTCGTTCTGGGTCCCTGCTGACGCCACATAGCGACGTAAGTATCCCACAGGTTTGCCTTAGGTTGATCGATAAAAAACTCGATCTATTTTTCGGAAGTGGGGCTTGAGGCGAGCCGCCTGAACCGTGCAGGTCAGCGCGGCGTTTGTCAGGCCTTACCAGGCCGGCGAGTGCCCGTACCCAACCGCTCGAGGGCGGCTTTCGCAATGCATTCCGATGTGGCTTTGGCAGGAGTGCCAGAGCCGGTTGGGTCCGGCACGGCGTTCTCTACCGCTTTGGGCTCTGATTCCGCCTGTGGTGCTGGAGTAGGACCGACGGGGCTCATGGGTTCTCACCGAGATCGGTTGCGGAGGCAGCGTCGCGGATACGGGCTTGGGCCTGCCCGGTTGATTCGCGAAGACTCCTTGACGGCCTGCATCATGCTCTTGCACCCCATCCCATATTCCAGAGGTACGCTAAGATTCGTTAGAGAAAAAACTCGTCTGGAACTGGGCCGATTCTTCGAGCATGTCAAGCAGGGCCCTCGCGCAATAGACTCGGTCATACGTCTAGAGTGAATGTGAAAGGCTGAAATCTGATAGTCTTCCTGCGAAAGGAACACGACTATGCCCGTGAAGGCAATGAAAGCACCTGTGCGAGCAAAGCGCAGCAGAGCTGAGATGCAGCAGGAGTTCGCAGAGATCCAAGAGCAGGTGGAATCTGCGCGCGAGGCCGTAGACGCCAAGGCCGAGGGGGCCGCGCGATTGCGCGCGGCCGAGGTCCGACAAGCCGCCGAGGGTATAACGGTCGAGGCTGTAGTGCAGAAAATTTCAGGGCTGGGACTCGAGGTCGGCAAGGCGCTAGCCGATGTTTCCGAGCAGCTCACGCAGGAGGTGAAGGTACTGGCCACGGTGCGGGAGGCAGTAGCGCTCGAGCGCAAGGAACTGGAGCAGATCCATAAGATGGACGTGGCGGCCACGGCGCTCGATCAGATCGTGCAGGATTATGCGCGGGAAAAGCAGCGTGCGGAAGCAGAGATAGGTGCGCTGCGCCAGGCGTGGGAGGAAGAGTCGGCGAGAACGGAACGTGAGCGCAAGGAGCAGGACGAGAATCTTAAGAAGCAGCGTCAGCGCGAGATCGAAGATTATGAGTATAAGAAGGCGCTCGAGCGCAAGAAAGCTCAGGACAAGTATGAAGAAGAGATGCGCCTGGTGGAGAAAAAGAACCAGGAACGTCAGGAGGCTCTGGAGAAAGCGTGGAGACAGCGCGAGGCGGAACTGAAAGACCGCGAGGAAGAACTGACGCGTTTACGAAGGGAAGGTGAGGGTTTTCCTGCACGTCTCCAGAATGAGGCGGAGACTGCAGCGTTGCGGGTACGACGCGAGACGGAAGCCAAGTTCGAGCAGGAGGTGCTCGTTCTGAAGAAGGACGCAGAGACCGAGAAGCGGCTTGCTGAACTGCAGGTAAGGACCATGGAGGAGACTCTAGCCCGCCAAGCCGCTCAGATCGTAACGCTCGAAAAGCAACTAGTAGACGCTAAGCAGCAGGTGCAGGACATTGCCTTGAAAGCGATCGAGGGCGCCTCTGGGTCGAAGGCGTTGTCACATGTCAACCAGATCGCTATGGAGCAAGCAAAGAATCGACCTCAAGGGTAGCGGGACAGCCTCGACCCGAATCTGCCCCCAGCGCCCCGACCAACCATGCCAGATGCGGGAGGACGTTTGTCTCGAAGGAAAATGATGGTATGGCCAAGAAGACGAAGAAGCCCACTCAGAAGATGCAGGCATGGATCGAGGCGCGAAAGCGCCACCACTTGTCTCACGCCCAGGTCCACATGGCCCGCGAACTGGGGATGAACCCGGCGAAGTTGGGCAAGATCGATAACCACAGGCAGGAGCCGTGGAAGCTGCCCTTGCCGCAGTTTATCGAAGAGCTCTACTCCAAACGGTTCGGCAAGACTTCCCCAGAAGCAGTTCTGTCTATCGAGGAGCGATGCCGACGCGAAGCAGCGAAGAAAGAGGAGAGGCGCATGGCCCGGCGGCTTGCCGTGGACAGGGGCGATACCGCGTGAAGCTCCACGAGGTTGGGCAAACAAGTTACTTGTAGGCGCCCATCGGGGCTAAATTGAGAACGTTGGTTTGCGGCCGGCTACATTCGGCAATCCCGACCCAATAGTAACGGGTGCCTGAAAGGCTACGCGCGTGCGGTGAAAGGCCATCGAAAATAAAGGAGTTGGTTCTTTTCGCCAGTGAAAAACGTGGGAATGCGCTGATTGCAGAAGCATCCAAAAGCCATCCACTGGCGTTGCCAAATGGGCATGAGCTTACCCAGAATGTCATGCTCTTCCCGGTACGCTTCGGCCTTCTTTTCCGCACTCCCCGCCTGAAGAAGTTAGCGCAATCGACCGACCACCAGCCAAAGACGGCTGAGCAACCCGACTGGGTCGAGCTGATCGGGTCAACGGTGACCCGTATTCCCGAATTCTCCTAGGGGACGATAGCAAGACCGATCCGTCCGTGAAGGCGATAGACCAAGAAATCGCTGCGGTCCACTGTAAAGATCCTCCTGATGCCTTCTCGCTCAGCCACTCTGACGAGTGCCGCGTCCGCGAGATCCATCGGGCGGTCGGCATATTTGATCATGAGCTCTCGAATGCGGGGTATGTCTACCAGGTCGAGGGTGAGGAGTCGCACAGCTCCTCGTGCCAACATCTCCCACAGAGCTTCCTGGGCTTGTGGAAGATCCCCTAGCAAATAGACAGCTTCGACGAGGGGAGGCCACACGGTGACCAAGGGCTCTCGCAAGCTCTTCAAGCAATCGACGCACTTCTCGTGATACTGATCGTCAGCATCGACCAGCGCCACAAGTGGTCCAGCGTCGATGAGGATCACTTGTGGTTCCGCCGCTTCCTGAGGATTTCGGAGAATCGGCGGCCCATCTGAGTGGAGCGACCGGGCATCCCGCCATGGGCCACCCCGATCAAATCAGCAATCGCCTCATAGGGCGCGGTGATCGGCTCTTGCTGCTCCGTCCACGCTGCGATCGCGAGACGTATCACTTCGGAGACGGAGACTTGTCTGCGGCGAGCGATGCGCTCGATCCGCTTTCTGGTCTTCGCGTCAAGTCTCAAAGTCAGAGGAGAAGCCATATTACTAATACCCATGAGTCTACCGTATTACGGCGTGTAATACAAGAAAATTGCGGATCGCAACTATTAATGGCAGATTAAATGACGTGGAAGACCCAAGCATCTGTCGGGTTTCGTCAGGCGCCTGTTCGATCGTGTGCAAGGCCGCGCAGCGCGATCGGGAGGCTTCGCTTGATCGATGCGCAGTGCGCATGCGGGCTGGCGATGAATCCGAAGAAGCTAGGCAAGGTCGACAAAGACTAAGGCCGCCTCGGGAGCAAGCTTGCCGCTATCTTCCCGGAATTCGTTCAGCGCTACAGCCAGGCACGGGACGCCCCTCCACGAGCCGAGAGTCCCGGCGCTTTCCAGGTTCGGTTCTGGATCAGACGAGTCTATAATCCGAAATAGACGCAACCTTAATCCGAATTAGACGAAGCTTCTACCCGGCAGGGACGATACCGATCACGCGTTCTTTCCGCGCTTTTCTGCCGAACTGGTGTTCAGCGCGCTCAAGGACACGCCGGTTGTTATTGTTACAGGCCTCGGCAGTGCGGCAAGCCCACACTGGTCCGCGATTTGGTCGCGGGCAATCACGAATTCATCACCACGAAGCACAGAGAGTTCCCGACCTTTCTCGGGCCATCAAGAAGTCAGTCGATGAAGATCGCCGTGCCGGCCGTTTCCTGTTGACGGTCTGAGCCATTACATTCTAGGAAGTGATGACGGTTTAGAGCGATATGTATCCTGCCGAAGGAACCCACGTCCGAAAAATCGCAATGGATTGAGAATACAGCTTGTTGAGAAAATCTACGCGTCTGTAATCTATTGATAATAAAAGATATGGTGGAGGCGGCGGGAGTCGAACTATTCAGCGTGTTGTCAGCACGTAAGTTATTGATTCTTGGTATAGCCTAAGGGGCAAAAAAGGCACCATTGCCGATTCCATTGTACGTTTATTGTACGAAAATGCTTTCGGGTTTGGACTCGTGGAACTACTAACATTAACCCCAGTATCCCATAGATTCTTCGGGACGAAGAGGATTTCGCCAACCACCAAGAAGCCCACAGACTGAGCTGTGGGTACGGTTGATTTTGCGCCAATCGACCTCTGCAAACCCTCCGGCGTTTGTGGCGTCATAAAGGCAATAATGCTGGCAGCCAAAAGTAGCGATCTGTAGCGGCGACCGGAGGGATGCGGTGATCGGAAGTGTTTTCCTGTAGCGGTCTGACTAAAACAGCTGCGAATTTATTTCTTCGTCATCTGCGCCGCGCCCGTCATGTTCAGTGGAGCTCCAAGCGTGCCGCAATTCCCGGAATTCAGATCGTAGATTCCCGTGCGCAGATACACTTCGCCGGCCGGAACATCAATCTCTTCGTGGATCTGCATTCCCACCGCCTGCGTCGCCATGTACACCTTCGGCTCCAGCGCCAGCTTGCTGCGCTTCTTCACGATATTGAGGATATTGCCATCGTGATCGAAAGCGATGAGCATCACTTCAATGTGGCCGTGCCGCACGCCGTCGGAGTCCGCGCCCATGGCAATGTCCGGCAACGCCGCCGCGAAGTTCACGTCATAGCGCGTGAACGGCGGCTTTAGCTTAGTGTTGCTTCCGGCGCGCGGTGCGTTCGGCGAAGGCTGCGGATTCTTGGGAGCGACCTGCACCTTGTACAGGATCTGGTTGAAGTTGGGCATGCCCAAACCGATCAGCGGCATCAGCGGATCGTCGGCTGCTTCTTCAGAGGCCGACTCGGGCAGCGGCTTGTCGGCGTAGTAGCCGCGACGATAGGAAAGCTGGTAACCGTCATCGGAGAGGCGCACCTGGATCCGGCGGAATTTTCCGTCGTTTTTTTTGTTCGCGGGCGAATAGGCCAACGTGTAGTAATGCGAGCCATTGTTGACGGCGTCCTTCAGAGCATCGTCGAGAGCGTTGGTGCTAGAGAAGGCGCGGCCGCCGGTTTCTTCGGCGATGGTTTCCATGGCAATCTGATTGGCTCTCAGGCGGGTTTCGAGTTCGCGGCGCGAGCCGGCGAGTTTGCTGGCATCGAAAGTGGGGTCGCCGAGGACACCAAGTGCCGATACGGGATAGATGGCGATTTGCGCCGCAATGAGCATGTCGGAAGTCTTCTGGATGTACTCCTGGTTTTTGGGCACTTTGCCTCGGGTATCGGGAAAAAAGCTGATCGGGAAATTGTCTGAGAACCAGATCAGATTTTTGCGGGCCGGAACTCCGGAAAGATAGCGGGCAATTTGCTGGAAGGCTTGCAGCGTAACCTCGATACGCGCGCCGGCGCGATCGGCGGCCTCATCGCGCTGGAAAGCTTCCACAGCGTCGATCGCGGAAGGCGCATCCTGGCTTTTACGCATTTGCCGCAAGATCTCAGCGTCGCTGTACTGGTTGGACTCGGTCGGCAAATTTCGAGAAACTTCAGGCGTGACGCCGAGTTTTTTGTCGTCGAGTGCGGCGGAAAGTCCAGAAAAGTCAGTGGTAAATCCGCGCACGAGGCGCAACTGGGACCCGAGAGCGAACACCGCGAGACGCGTGCCGGGCTGGACTTCGGTCAGATATTTGGCAACCTGCAGACGGACGAACGCCTGGTTCTGCGGCTGGGTGTTGAGCAGATCGAGCAGCAGGATGTTGACCGAGTCGGCGTAGCGCGTGGTGGGGAAGTTGGTGAAGACATTGGGAGGCATCGGCGGAAGCTTGATTTCCGTGGCTGCCGCGCCTTTGTGCTCTTCGAATGAGGAAATGGTCTGCGCGGTGCCGTCCTCGGTGATCTGGAAATTGTTTTCCCGCAGGCCGGGGACCGCGTGTCCTTGCTTGTCGGTGGCCACGACGTCCACCAGCACGATGCGCGTTTCCACTTTTATGACGGGAGCCTGAACCGGGGCAGCAGGAGCAGGCTCCTGTGCGTTCAGCGAACGTGAAGGGAAACCGGCGAGCAGAAACAGGGAAGCCAGGATGAGTGGTCGGAATGTCATGGGCGGCCCCGGAGCGGAAGTCTCTCACAACGAGGAGGGTTCGGGAACTTAGGCGGGATTTCCATTTTGACCAACCGAATGGCCCCTTATACACGCAAGGCCCTTCCGAGTGAAGCAGATTTATTTCGTCGCAGCCCTGGAAGGACCATCAGCCGACGTTCTGTCCGTTTTGTTGCCGAAGGCAACTCAACCAGCGGCTCGCAACACGCCTCCTCGAGAAGCGCGGTCATCGAGTCACTTTCGCCGCCAACGGAAGCAATGGGGGCCGAGCGCATCATAAGGAGTATCGACTTCAGATCTTCAGGTTCGGACGACAAGCGATGGCCC
Source organism: uncultured Acidobacteriota bacterium (assembly GCA_963836945.1). Classification (GTDB taxonomy): domain Bacteria; phylum Acidobacteriota; class Terriglobia; order Terriglobales; family Acidobacteriaceae; genus Sulfotelmatobacter. Next base: position 31,321 of record CAWILL010000001.1, on the reverse strand, counting down.
AAAGCTTAGACGAGGTCGGATTTGCGTTGAACCTTTACCTCCCGACGACTGCCCTGTCACGGCATTTTCAGGGAGTTTATGGAACGGACAGGCAGAAGGAGGAATAGGCGGTAATCGCAGCGAACTGGTTTTCAAAGCGGGGCGTAGTTCAGTTGGTTAGAACGCCTGCCTGTCTCACAGGAGGCGGGGGTTCAAGTGCCGTCGATCTCGTCGATCTTGCGGTAATCGTCACATTCATCAATCGTCGATGTCGAGTGCCCGCATGGCGGTGTTTGATCAGGTCTCAAGCGATGTTGGAGCAGGGATGAAATAGCGCTGAGCCGGGTTTCACGTGCCTCAGTCCAATGCCGGCGCTTATAGTTCTGGACCTACTTCGATTCCTTAATGATTGCGTCCGCAGCATTGCCGGCCACCACCCAGCTTGCCGACCCGGCCACGACGGCTTCATCCTCGAACCACAGGAATCCGAAGTCGTCGATGCACTCTGGAAAATCCGGCTTGATGATGATGTATCCCGGAATCACGGCACCCGGGATGTAAGCATTGTCGGCGCGATTGTTGCTGTACGTCTTCGTCTTCGAGACCGTACCGACGCCAGCTACATACGAAGTGCTGGATACGGGGTGCGTGCCGAGAATGTAGTTGACGGCGCGAAGTGTGTATTCGGGGCTCACGAGATCCGGGAACGCCTTGTGCAGGAAATACATTCGGATAGCCATGTCCACCACGGCGCCCGATCCGCCCCAAGTGCCGAGGCTCGGGGGCACGCCGAACGGGGTCTCGTCCAACCGCTTGTCCAAACCCGCCACGTATGTTTTTACCGCCTCGCGCATTTGATCTTTCGCGCTCGTGTCGAGATAGGGTAATGCGTGGACCGCTGTCCAACCGCGGAAGTCCATCTGCTGCGGAGTGATCATCTGCGGGAACAATTCCTTCAAACGGGACTTGTATGGTTCGGCGCCGTGAGTGGCGATCGTCAATTCCAGAGCCGCAGCCCAGTCCATTCCGATGCCAAATGCGCGACGGGCGGATCCAGAGGGCGTAGGTGGTGGTGCACTGGTAGTACCCGAGTTGCCCGCTGGGTTACGACGCGTTTGAGCGCCAGCGACCACTCCCTGAGACGCGGCGAGCGCACCACCTGCAGGCGCATCTGCCGGAGTCTCTCGCTCTGAAATGTCGGTCGGATACTGCGCCGGGTTCGCCTTCGTGTCGTTCCATGCTGTGATCGCGGTGTCGAGGCAGTCTTTCGCCAACGCGTCGTCCCAGCCTTTCAACGTATTCGCCGCAGCAGCCAATGCCGCGATGGCATTCCACTGAAAATACGGGTTGTTCGTAGTAAAGATCCAGCGATCGTCCGGCTTGCCGGAGTAGTCGCCTTTCGTTTCGTTCGGGCCGAGCTTCGGGTCGTAAATGCGGCCATCAGTTTTCGACGCGCCGTCGCCCACCTGTGTGTACTGGCGCAGATCCGGCTCGTGAGTTCCGCGGATGGCATGGCCAATGTTATGGAACTGCGCGAGGATGAGCATTGCCCCGTGCTTAACTTGCTGCACCGTATCGGGCACGCCATCGGGGCGGTGCATCTCAACCTCACGGGCGACTTCATCCACCGTAAGCTCGTCGTACTTGAGATTGAATTCGCGATACGCGAGAGCGAGGCTCTGAATCACACTCAACTGCGCAGGCTCCTCGAGATCGAAGTCGCCGGCATCGTACCAACCGCCCACGTTCATTCCAGGGATGTGATCTCCGCCTCTGTACTTTCCGTCCTTTGCTGTGGCCTGATTCCAGCCGTCGAATTGCTCCCCTACGACGGGCGCCATGCGGCCATCATCCAGGTGCGAAGCTCCGTGCCACATGCGATAGCCTTCGCGAACGGAAACGTGGTCCATCTGCGCAGCAATGTGATGATCCAGGCTGTCCTGCCAGATGTTGGCGTAAGCGTCTTTGGAGATGGGGAAGGGCGCCGTGCGCTGGTTCGCGTACTCGATTACATAAAGACCGGGGTCCTTCACGGAGGTGAAGTCGAACTTTGAATAGGCGTAGCGTAGCCACGGTGTTGAAGGCGTGATCGGGCCCTCAAACACCTGCTTGTACGACCCGTCTTCCATCAGACGCAGCAGTCTGGCTGTCTTCGGAGCGTTGTACAGCGGATCGAGTTCGAGCACAGCCACCTTCGAGAAGCTTGGCGCATAACCGACCTGGCTGTGCGCGATCACGGGCGGCCGCGTCCAGTTCGGAATCACGTCAGGCCTGATGTGCCAGACTATGACGCCGGTGGTCTTGCCTGTAGGGATCAGCGAACGTAACACGAACCAGCCGTTCTGAGCGCGGTCGCGTCCATCGAAAAGCATGAGGTTGGCCGTATCCGACACCACATTCACCCGGGCCAGCGAATCGTCAACCCCCAGAGTGATGCTCTTGCCCTCGGCGAACGGCAGCGGCTGAGTGTATCCCTTAGCCTTATCCCAGTCCTCCAAGTAGTACGCCTTTTTCGGTTCATCGGGCAGGGGCAAAACCTTCGTCATCGGATCGTTCGGCGTACGCGGGAAGATACCGGCTTTGGTTCCGTCCACCAGGTAAGCTTTGCCCATGTAGATCGACGGCAGGAACTCCAGGTTGAAGCCCGCCCTCCCCGCCAGTTTATCCGGTAGCGGCTTGTCGAGATTGATGCTAACCTCCACGCCGCCTGGCTCCGCTGCCACTTCCAGTGTGTAACTGAGGTCGAACGTCGGGAAGGCGAGGTCGGCCGTGAGCCGGCTATTTGCTTTGTCGGCATGTCGCCCTTTGAGGGTTGCCACCAAGTCCCACTGTTCCGGCGTTGGCATCAGTCGCACGTCTCCGTTGGTGGCGATGCGCTGGCCGTGGAGAATCATCTCCATGGCCGTATTCTTTTGGTCTACAAAAACGGGATGGTACGCGCTGTCGTAGAGAAAAACACTGAAACCTTGAGTATCCAGATAGTTCTTGTCGGTCACCTTCATCGTAAAATCGGTGGCCGACAAGCCTTGGGCTGAGATCAGGGCCAGGAGGAGACGGACGATGATTCGCGTGAACATAGATTGGGATTGATAACCTGCTCCTCCGCTCCCACATGATATGACATGCGTCTGGGCACCCAGTTTCACGGTCCGCTCGCTGCACAACTTGCTCAGTCGCGGGGTTGTGCAGGGATCAGCGGCACTCGAAATTACTCGCATCTTCAGTTTCGCCCTGTTCCTTGTAATTCGCATGCTTGGGATAAGGACACAGTGGGCGACTGCGGCCGGGAAAGGCTCTTCCGGTCGCGGTCACCGATGTAGGTTCGATTCCTTTCTCGACCCAGTTAACCATCGCACCTAGGAAATCGAATTGATCCAGTCCTGGGCCGCCGCCACAATGCCCCATTCCCGGAACGAAGTAGAACTGGCTCCACTTAGACACGGTATCGAGACCACCGTTCGCAGATGCCATGTCCTTGTAGTATGCGAACGTGTCGAGGGGAGAAAACCAGGGATCGCTGTCGCCATGGTAGAAAATCAGCTTTCCGCGATGTGCAGAAAAGGCGGTCAGATTTGTGGACATTGAGTCAGTGAGCGGCTGCGCGGCCGCGAGCGCTTCCTTCTCAACATCGACGTCCATCGCTGTCGTCGCCGGTCCAAAGATGTCTGGGCCCGGCGAGAGGATGCCGCGTATAGGACCGCTGGCGGTGATGCCCGTATCGTAGAGGAAACCGGGATACACTTGAACTCCTTCGGAAGTCTTTGGGCCTCCCATGGCCTTCTTGATTGCGGCGACTTTCGCCGGAGAAAGACATGATTGATCCTTCCCCTGCCTACACGCCAACACTTCGGGATCGAAATCACAATTGAGGGGATCGGAAATGATGCCGTCGGCTGCCCCGTCCTTGGCGTCGCACTGCTTCAGAAGAGCATCCGCGATCAACTTGCGATCATCGTCGGTAATGGCTTGAGTGATAATTGGCTTTCCATCGGCATCCTTGGCTGCGATTTGATTGAATGCTACTGGGACCCACTTCCCAATTGCCAGATTCGAAAGGCCCGTGCGCATGGCTGGATCGCCGGAGATAATTCCGTCGAAAACAGTGGGATAGCGCTGGGAGAGAATCATCCCTTCACGCCCGCCGGTCGAGCACCCGGAGAAATATGAGAAAGCTGCTTCTTTTCGGTAATACTGCGCGATGAGTTGTTTCGCCAGCACGGCCACTTCGGCGTTGGCAAGATAGGCAAAATCCAGGTAGGCCCGCTGATCTTTGACGAAATCAAAATCAAAGCCCGGATGGTGGCTCTTGTGACCACTGTCATTGCTGAGAACGGCGAATCCGCGGATAAGAGCGGGCGTGTCTCCAGCGGCATTCAGTCCGAGCGGCGCCATGACGATACCATTGCTGCCAGCTCCTCCTTGCATCAGCAGATCGCCATTCCAGTTGTCAGGCATTGCCAGGGCGAATGTAGTGCCAAACTCTTCGCCGCCAACTCCAGTTCGGCGATTCATGACTCCTTCAACCCGGCAATAACCCGGGAGCGGCGCAGTCCGACCCTGGCCCCAGGGCTTTTCTTCAGTGGTGCCAGCCGGAATCTTGGCAACGTTTGTAATTTCGACATTCGGCGCTTTGAATTCGCGCATGCTGACGCAGGAATTATCTACTTCAGCACAAGCGTAGACAGACAAGACAAAGGCGTGACAGAAGAACGCCCGCAGAAATCGCCAGCACATTTCGCTGCCTCCAAGGGTCTCATCGGATGTTTCCAACCAAACCCGCAGTCTTGTTACTCCGGCAAAATAATCTGCCCATTGACTTCAAAGGTGCCGCTGATCGAAGGAACTCCCGTGTCAGGCTGGCCGCCGCCAATCGAAACTGTATATTTGCCTTGCGCTACGATAATGTCCCCGAGTTCGGTCACCATGCTCAGGTCTCGCGGATTCAGATGAAAGTCGACCTTTTGTTTTGCCCCTGGTTCTAAGTAGATGCGTTGGAAGCCCCGAAGCGCACGCATTGGCGCACCGGGTACATCTGGAAACTTCAGGTAAAACTGCACGACCTCATCGCCAGCAGTTTTGCCGGTATTTGTGACGGTGACGGCAGCGTCGAGCGAGTCTCCCGCATTGAGTGGGGAGTTCGGCAGAACGAGATCGCCGTAGCCGAAGGTGGTGTAACTCAGGCCATACCCGAAGGGCCACAGCGGCTCGCCATCGAAATAGCGGTAGGTGCGGCCTTTCATTGAGTAGTTTTCAAAATGGGGCAACTGATGGACATCTTTATAGAATGTGACGGGGAGGCGTCCTGCTGGATTGTTCTTTCCACTCAGGGTCTCAGCGATTGCCGCTCCGCCTTCCTCTCCTGAATACCAACTTTCGAGAATGGCACTGGCGTGCGCCTTTTCCCAGTTCACTCCCAACGCACTTCCGTTCATCAGCACAATGACAAGTGGCTTACCAGTCGCAGCCACAGCCTGAACCAGGTCTTCCTCTGGTTTGGGCAAGTCCAGGCTGGTGCGGTCTCCCCCAGAGAATCCCGGCTGATCAACCGGCATCTCCTCGCCTTCAAGGCGGCTTGTGATTCCGACCACCGCGACGATTACATCTGCGTTCTGAGCAGCGGCAACGGCAGCAGGATCGGGCACGGCATTTACCGGTGCCCAGATCAGCTGCGCATCACGATTGCCTTCTTCAAAGCGGCTGTAGCTGACATCGAGTTTGACTGGATGGCCTTTCTCCAGATGAATCTGGCCGAGGTGGGTGTTATTGCCCCATCCTTGTGTAACGAGCTTGTCATCCGCCGACACTCTTGCGAAGCCATCGGCCTTGATGCCGAGCAGGTAATCGCCGGTGTCAATCGGATTCAAGAATCCGTTCCATTGCACGGACAGCGTCTTGATTGTCTTTGCTTCTTCGGGCAGGTCTCCATCTTTCAGGTTCACGCCCGATTCAACTCGCGACGCGAGTGGAGTAGGTTTGGAGTCGAACCCTGTTCGGGAGCCGTAATCTGCTTTGAGGCCCGGCTTACCGTCAGGAGTGGTCAGGACCGATGCAGGCACCGGATCGCCACGATTGGAAAGAAACTGAGTTCCAGGAATGTATGTAATTTTGGCATTCGGAAACTCCGCTTTCATTCCTTCCAGTACGCTTACTGTGTGCGTCGGGGTGCCATTGTAGTTCCCGAGCAGAACAGCAGTTTGATCGGCAAGCGGCCCGACCACTGCGATGCGCATGGCAGATTTGAGCGGCAGCACTCCATCGTTCTTCAACAACACCATCGACTCGTTCGCCATGCGGTGAGCGAGAGCCCGATGCTCTGCGCCATCGAGCGCCTTCTCGTCAATCTTGCTGTATGGAGCCACGTCCGGCGGATCGAACAAGCCAAGGCGAATGCGAGCCGTGAACAGGCGGACCAACGCGGTATCGACAGAACTCTCGGGCAAATATCCTTGTTGGACCGCGTCGATGTAAGGGCGGTAGTCGTGGTCGTCCGGCACTTTAGCGAAGTCGATGCACTCATTGTCCATCCCGCGCAAAAGCGAGATCGCCGAGGCTTGCGGCTGAGTCGGGCGGTAGTGGTGATCCCGAAAAATGTTTCGAACCGCGTCACAATCGGAAACTACGTAGCCATGGAATTGCCATGCTCCACGAAGCGTTTGCTGCAGGAGAAACTGGCTAGCGCAGGCGGGTTCCCCGTTAATAGCGTTATATGCGCACATGACGGACCCCGCGTGTCCCTCAACCACGGCGGCACGAAAAGCGGGCAAGTAAGTGTCGAGCTGGTCGTGCTTGCTTACGTCCACGTCTGCGAAGTGGCGCGTAGGCTCAGGTCCACTGTGCACGGCGAAATGCTTGGGCGTCGAGATGGTCCGGTAGTAGCGAGGATCATCGCCTTGCATTCCCGTGACAAAGGCGACCGCCATTCGCGCGCTGAGAAATGGATCTTCGCCGTAGGTCTCCTGACCGCGTCCCCACCGTGGATCGCGAAAGATGTTTACGTTGGGCGCCCAGAAATCGAGACCATGAAAAATCGGGAAGGTTCCTTTGCGTACCGCCTGAGCATGAACGATGCGCGCTTCAATACCAATGGTAATGGCCATCTCGTGAATACGCGGTATATCGAAGGTCGCTGCGAGGCCTACAGGTTCGGGAAACTCCGTCGTGCCATCAACTGCAACGCCGTGCAGAGCCTCGCTCCACCAGTCGTAAGCCGGGACCTTCAATCGGGGGATCGCACGTGCCTGATTCACCAGTTGCGAGGCTTTCTCCTCGAGCCTCAAGCGATGTACCAAGTCCGCCGCGCGTCGTTCCGGCGGAAGCTTGGGATTCGTGTAAGGCAAGTCAGACGTTTCCTGTGCGAAAGCGGTGAAACTCAGGAAAGCGATACAAGCAGCAAATGCTGACGAGACGATTGTTCTGCGATAGTTCATTTCGCTCCCCCGGACTGAAAAAGTTGAGGAGCGAAGTCTTTCAGATCACGTCGCCACGTCTGCCATTCATGGTCTGTTCCTGGTGACTCATAGAAGACGTGCTGAATATTTGCGTCTTGGAACGAGGTATGGAGCCGTAGCAGGCCCGCACGCATTCGTTCCGGCTCCTGCGTTCCGACGCCCAGCCACAACAAATGCACCTTCTTCGCGAATGCGGCGGAATCAGCGAATACGCCGTTGTAATCCGTCTTGGGATCGAGTTTCCGGTCGCCGAGCACAAGCATTCCTCCAGCTCCGCTGAATCCGCCAATGTAGGAGAAGAGATCAAGATGATTGAGGGTAATTTGGAAGGTCTGCATTCCTCCCATCGAAAGCCCCGCCATGGCACGGTGATCCCGATCAGAAAGTGTCCTGAAAGTCGAATCAACATACGGGATCAGAACTTGGGTTACATCGTCTTCAAATGCGGCTGCCATGTCCTGCATGGCGTTCAGCATTTCCGGAGAGCCAAAGGGTTTTCCGGTTAGATCCGGAGGAGGTTGGCCTGCGCGCCGTGCGTATCCATACGCCATGACCACAATCATGGGCCTGCAATTGCGAGCCGCGATCAGATTGTCGAGAATGAAGTTGGCATTCCCTTGGCGAATCCATCCGGTTTCGTCTTCGCCGGCGCCATGCTGGAGATACAGCACAGGAAAGCGCTCGGTAGTCTGGGTATCGTAATTCGGTGGTAGATAAACGAGCGCGTGCCGCCAAGTGCCCGTGATCTTCGAGTGATACCAAACTTCTCGGACCTGGCCGTGAGGCACATCTTGAATCGAATAATACGCAGAACCCGGTTCCGGCACCTCAACCGCACTCGCCTCCTTGGTCCCGCCGAAAAACGAATGCGTGTTGAGGTCGCTGACTTCGGCGCCGTCAATAATCAAGGTGTAATAGTGCAAGCCCGGAACAAGCGGAGGCGTTGTCACGGTCCAGAAACCGCCGGGCTGCTTTTCCATTTCGATTTTGGGCCCGCTCCAGAAGTTCAGCTTCACCTTCGTAGCGTCCGGGGCTTTTAGGCGGATTTGCACTCTTCCGCTAGCGTCAACGCGCGGATACTCTGCTCCCCAAACGTTCGTCGAAGAAGGCTGAAATTCTTCCGGTGCTTGCGCGCAGCAAAGGCTTGCAGCCAACATGATTGCGGTCCCAAGGTGTTTCATTTCAACTCTCCTCCACTGCTATCTGTGCCCAATGACTATTGAGCGATGTTTGACGAATTTTGCAAGATGTGATCGAAGCACCACTTGCCGCATCAAGCAGTCAGCAAGCAGGCCATGCGGCTTCGAGGAAATTCAATCTGCAATGTTCCCTCCGAGGCCGCGATTTTGATTCCAAGATCACTCGGGTACAGAAGTTTAGGCTCAGCCAACGTCCACGGTATTCTCGCGGTTGCCGGGCCATCGAGTCGCCAGACTCCCAGCAGGGTTTGCGTCAGAGAGCACATGCCGAGAGCAACTGAACCATTGGAATTAGTGACATCAGACATTCCAAGCGGATAAAAGGGAACTGCTTCGGGAATGTGTTTGCGAAGAACTTCTTTATAGATCCTGATGCCCTCGGCTACTTGTTTTCCTGCTTCCATTGAAAGCGAGTCCAGTCGCCCACTCTGGTGGATGCGGCACAACATGGCTGTAACCATATTGAAGCTGGCCTGATCGGCATCAGCATTCTGTAAGGGGTAAGACCAGATTGCCAACTGCTCCGGCAAAACGGCTGCCGACGCGCCAACCAGGATCGCTGGGAGTTTTCGATAATTCTCCTGATCCGTCATCGACTGTACCTGCAGGAGACTTAGCATGGCGTAATCCATACGCCCGCCTCCGCTGCCACAGTTCTCAATCACCAATTCGGGGTAGCGCTTCAGAATGCTCTCGAGCCAGGCGAGATGGGCACGGTTGTGCTCAAGCAAGCCCTGGCCAAAACTATCTGCGTTGAGCTCTGTGCCTTGCAGCGAATCGACGTTGTAGTCCATCTTGATATAGCCAACGCCGTAGTCGTTTGCAAGTCGCGCAATCACCTCATCCAAATAAGCCCACACCTCTGGGTTGCGGAAATCCAGCAGATATCTCGAATTCTTAAGCACCCTCTTGCCGTGCCGCATGAAAAACCAGCTGTCTGGCTTCTGGGCCAGAAGTGATTTTGCTCCGGCAACTTCCGGCTCGAGCCATAGTCCGGGGATCATTCCACTGCGTCTGATCTGATCGAGTACGAATTTCAGTCCATGCGGCCATCGACTGGAAGTTGGTTGCCACGAGCCTATAGTGGGGCTCCAATCCTCTTTAATTTCTGCATACCACCCGGCGTCGATTACAAAGTATTCGCAGCCGGCTTTTGCGGCAGCAGCTATCAGAGGCAATTCCTTTTGTTCTGTAGGATCACCCCAAAGGCAATTCATGTAGTCGTTAAAAATTACTGGACATCGCGAGTCGTTCTTGGTTGCTCTTACGCAGGCAACGCGCCGGTACCGGGTCAGCGCCTCAACTGCTTGGTCGAACCCGCCGCGTACGCAGCCGACCGCCACAGGGACACTTTCATAGGTTTTCTCAGGTTCCAAACGCTTCCAGGCTGTGGAGTGCAGGTCATCGGGACCGCCGAGATACGCGTATACATCGTCGGCATAGTTGTCGCGCGCCGAAGCATTGGAGATTTCCCAGTACCACGATCCGTTGTGTTCGATCTGCCAGAACCAGGCTAGGCCTAGTTTCAAGTTTTCGACTATCCCCATGGGCAGGTATCGTTCTGTCGACCAACTCCCAATGCTTCCGGCCCTCGCCTCGGACCAGCTCGTTCGTTCGTTTTCTACGAAGCCCATCTCGGAAGGGCGAAGCGTGTGCCATTGTCCCTCTGCCATCCAGCTATTCATCGCAACATGGATGCGGAGTTCGCGATCATATTCTTGTGGGGTGGCGAGTCCATGGAGCATGGCCGAACTCAAGAATTCGATACCGATTGCTGCACGATTGTTATTCGTAACTCGTGAACGCCGCCGGACGACGGGAACGCCGTCGAATCCCTCATAAATAGAATCCACTTGCAAGTTCAAGAGTGAGTCTGTTTGCGTGCAGATCAGCCGCTTGCCGGCGTCCGTAGACTCCTCGCGATAGCCAGCGAACAACAATCGGGCGCCGGGCTGGCCCATGCCCGATTTCATACCTTGATCCGGAGAATTCTCCCCGCTGCATTGCAGGGCGACTTCTACGCCAGAGGAATTGTCTTGCTGAATTAAGCTACCGGACGGGAGAAGCCGCTTTTGGCGCAGTTTTCCGGCCTGTACGTCGAACGAAAAAACCAGATTCCCGGTTATCCATTGAAATGGCTGAAGGTTTTTCAGATCGGCGACGAGATGAAAAGGCACAAGTGCGCCAATCGCCATGCTGCCGCTAGTTTTGATGAAGCGTCTTCGATTTGTGAGCATACGCAGTTATCGTTAACCGCTACCCGGATATCAGTCCGGCTGGCACACTCCGCAGTCCCACCCAAAATTGTGTATCGATAACTGTAGCGAATAGTAGGCAGAATGCCAACTCTAAGTGGGACTTGAAGCTAATCGTGCCAGCAGTGGGTCAGGAACGAGACCTGGTGCGCCCGGGGACACGTTTCGCTCCACGCCTCTCTGTAGATCGACGCTGGATCAGCTGCGGTTGAAGTACCACGGTTTCAGCCTTGGGCGGGATCTTTGAGTTCAGGATCCCGAGAGCGATGCGCGCAGCCTCTTCGCCGATCTGTCGGCTGTGCTGATCGATGCTTGAGAGTGGCACGCGGAGTGAATCATCATAGTGAAGGTTTCCGCAGCCAATGACTGCGATGTCTTCGGGAATACGAATTCCTTGATCCAGCGCGTAATTCATTGCGCCCATCGCCAACGGGTCGTTGAAACAGAAGACACCGTCGGGCCGAGGCTTTAGACTCAAGAGTCGTTGCATGGCATCGGCGCCCCGCCGTTTGGTTTCGACATCGCCCTTGCGTTCTGAAATCAGGTAATCGTCGATAGCCTTGAGGCCTGCTTGTGCGAGTGCCTTCTTGTACCCTTCAACGCGGCGAATGCCAGTGCTGGTCTCCGGCCCACGAATGTGAGCGATCCGTTTGCATCCGATGTCGATTAGATGCTTTGTGGCAAGTCTTCCGACAGCTTCATCGTCCACTCCAACGAAATTCGCGGCAAGCCCAGGCAAGCTGCGGTCGATAAGAACATAGGGGGTCTTTTGCTTTTCAATACGGAAGAAGAGATCTACGGTGGAGCGGCACGAAGCGATGATCAGAGTGTCGAGACGCCGGGCTAGCAACTGATTAATTTCTTGTTCCTCAACTTCCGGATCTTCCTCAGAAGACGAAACGATCAGATAGTACCCACTGCCTCTCAACGTTTCCGAGAGGGATTTGGCGATCTCTGCGAAGAACGGGTGAAGCAGATCCGGAACAACCAGTCCGACAAGGTAGGTGCGGCCGGTCACTAGGCTGCGGGCGGCCAGATTCGGCCGATAGTCGAGCTCTTTCACCCGAGCCAGAACTCGCTTGCGAGTTTCGTCTCCTACATCTGGATGGTTGCGCAGGACCTTGGAGATAGTGATTACGGACACCCCAAGATCCCTGGCAATGTCCTTCATTCGTGTGCTCATAGATCGCACAACAGTATATATAACTTGGATTCGCGAGATTTGCGGCCGGCGGTCAGGGCACGGTCCGCTTCTTACAGTTGACATCGGTAACTTTACCGCTTATTGTGCTGCGAGTATAGAGCTTCTGATCCCTGGTAAAAGGAAGCGGTTCTTCAAGAAACGATTGGAATTCAAAATGGGAACACGGAGTACGGGGCCGCTGATTCACGGGGACCTCGATCCTGGCTTGGTGCCTCGGAGGATCCTGTACACAGGGGCACGGATGCCTGCGATTGGGTTAGGAACCTTCGGTTCAGACCACGTTTCGGCTGCCGAGGTGGCAGGCGCTGTCGAAGGCGCCGCGGCAGTGGGATATCGGCATTTTGATTGCGCCTCCGTTTATGGAAACGAACGCGAGATTGGTTTCGCGTTGCAGCACATTCTCCGAGGCATCGGACGCGAGCAATTATGGATTACTTCGAAGCTGTGGAATGATAAGCATGGCGAAACAGACGTAGTCCCCTCTTGTCAGCGATCGCTTGCGGATTTGAGACTGCACTATCTCGACCTCTACCTGATTCATTGGCCCTTTCCCAACTTCCACCCGCCCGGCTGTGACGTGAGTTCCCGCAGCAAAGACGCGAAACCCTACATTCACGCCGAGTTCATGAAGACTTGGCGCAAAATGGAGGAACTGGTCGATCTAGGCCTGGTTCGCCATATTGGAACCTCCAATATGACAATCCCCAAGTTGAAGCTTCTTCTGCGGGATGCTCGAATCAAGCCGGCGGCGAATGAGATGGAACTGCACCCTCATTTTCAGCAGCCGCAGCTGTTCGATTTCGTCACTTCCAATGGAATGATTCCGGTAGGGTATTGCCCGGTCGGTTCGCCAGGCCGGCCCGAGAGAGATCGTACCCCTGATGACACGGCACCAACCCAGGATTCGGTGATCCTCAAAATAGCTAACCGGCTGAAAGTGCATCCGGCTGCCGTCTGTTTGAAATGGGCAGTCCAGCGCGGGCAGGTTCCCATTCCATTTTCCACAAACCGGAGCCATTATCTCAGTAATCTCGAATCCGTCGTGAATGAGCCTCTAAGTGCCGATGAGATGCTAGCGATCAGCGCCATCGACCGCGATTGCCGATTGATTAAGGGCCAGGTGTTCCTTTGGAAAGAAGCTCAGTCCTGGGAAGATCTCTGGGATCTAACCGGTGAGATAGCGCCAGCTTGAGCAGCGCGGTTGAAATCCGGAATGAATTCTATGGGACAAACTATGCGAGCCGCGTTTCTTCCTGGAAACGACAGAGTCGAACTTCGCTCGGTTCCCATGCCTCGCCCGACCCATGGCGAAGTTCTGATCAGGGTTAAGGCCTCCACAATCTGCGGTTCCGATATTCGGTGCATTTATCACGAGCATCTCGGCAAGGGACCCGAAGGTTACCAGGGAGTTATCGCCGGCCATGAGCCAAGCGGCGAAATCGTCGAGGTGGGACCGGGTTGCCGGCGCTTTGAAGTCGCCGACCGCGTGATCGTGTATCACATCTCGGGCTGCGGCGTTTGTAACGACTGTCGCCGTGGTTACATGATTTCCTGCACGAATGAGAAGTATCGGCGCGCATACGGTTGGCAACGAGATGGGGGAATGGCCGACTACATGATTGCAGAAGAGAAGGATCTCATTGCATTGCCGGGTGAGCTTTCGTACGCAGATGGGGCGCAGGTCGCGTGCGGCTTCGGGACCGTATACGAAGCAATGGAAAAGATTCAGCTGAACGGCAACCACTCCGTATTGATTACCGGACTCGGGCCTGTAGGACTCGCAGCGGCGGCATTGTCCCGTAAGCTAGGTGTCCACCAAATAATCGGAATTGATGTTGTTCTCGAGCGTCTGCAGCTAGCTAGTTCTCTCAAACTGTGTGATTTTGTTTTGCATGCAGGAGCCGACAACGTGCATCAGGTCAGAGAATTAACAGGCGGCTTCGGAGTCGAGCGGGCGATTGATTGTTCCGCGAACACTAACGCGCGTGCTGCCGCGATCCGGGCCACACGCAAATGGGGGAAGATCGCATTCGTCGGTGAAGGTGGTAGCGTCGAGTTCCAGCCATCGCCTGACATAATCCACGATCAGAAGACGATCTATGGATCATGGGTCACATCAACGTGGTTGATGGAAGAGTTGGTGGAACGTCTCGTACGCTGGAACCTTCATCCCGCCGACATCATCACGCACCGCTTCTGCCTTGAGGATGCGGCGAATGCGTACTCTCTTATGGCATCAGGGAAATGCGGCAAGGTTGCGATCTGCTCTGATGAAGAATTGACAATAAGATGAAAGCCAACTGGAAGGAGTCCCTCAAAGATCGGCTCCAACTGTACGGTCACCGCAACTGGCTTGTCATAGCGGACTCGGCCTATCCCGCGCAATCGAGACGGGCGATTGAAACCATAGTGGTCGATGAGGAACAAGTTACAGTTCTGGAAGAGACTTTTGCCATTCTTGGTGGTTGCAAGCACATTGAGCCGAACATTTATACGGACAAGGAATTGAACTTCATTGGCGATGACGATGCGCCTGGGATCAGTTCGTACCGGCAGAAATTAGGCGCTCTGCTGAAGGGCCATCAAGTCCGTACTCTGCCGCACGAAGAGATCATCTCAACTCTGGATCGGGTAGGTGAGAAGTTTCGCGTGCTGCTAATCAAGACCAACATGCGCATTCCATATACATCGGTGTTTCTGGAATTGCAATGCGGGTACTGGAGTCCCGACGCGGAGAAGCGGCTTCGCATTTCAATGCGGTCGAAGAACGGAACACAGAAGAGTTTACGCGCCTCGCAACGCTGATTCATCGCTTCAAACAGCTTTCGTTCACAAATGAAGGCACTTGTACTCAAGAAACCGGGGAAGTCGACGATCGAGACGGTTCCGGATCCAGTGCTCACGCCCGGGAATGTATTGCTGAGGGTGCGGATGGTGGGATTCTGCGGCAGCGATTTGAATTCCTTTCGCGGACTCAACCCACTTGTTTCGTATCCACGGATCCTTGGGCATGAAGTCTCGGCCACAGTTCTCGAAGACATAGGCCACGACAGCAGGCTTTCTGCAGGAACGGACGTGGCTGTGTCTCCCTATTCCAGCTGCGGGAAATGCGCATCCTGCCTGCGAGGTCGACCAAATGCCTGTCAGTTCAATGAAACGCTGGGTGTGCAACGCGACGGTGCCCTGAGCGAATTCGTCGCGCTGCCGCCGGAGAGATTGTTTCCAGCAAGCCTGACGCTCAAACAGTTATGCCTTGTTGAGCCGCTGACCGTAGGTTTCCATGCGGCGTCGCGTGGACGAATCACCGCAAACGACACAGTCGCAGTGTTCGGCTGTGGAGGAGTCGGGCTCGGAGCCGTAGCGGCTTCGAGTTCTCGGGGTGCTCGGACAATTTCGATCGATGTAGATGACGAGAAACTTGATTTCGCGCGACTCGTTTTTGGCGCCATCACAATCAACAGTGCGAGGGAATCGTTGCGCCAACGTTTGGCGGAGGTAACTGACGGCCGTGGTCCGGACGTCATCATCGAAGCGGTTGGTACTCCCGAGACGTTCCGAGCGGCCGTCGAAGAAGTCGCGTATTCAGGTCGGGTCGTTTATATCGGGTATGCCAAACAACCGGTGAGCTACGAGACCAAGCTGTTCGTGCAAAAGGAATTGGACATCCTCGGCTCGCGAAATGCCGAAACCGAAGATTTCAATGCAGTGATCCGGCTGTTTGAGGCCGGAAAGTTACCGGTAGAGCAATTTGTGAGCTTAGTTGTTCGCCTTGAGGAAGCGCCAGAGGCGCTGCGTTCCTGGAGCGAAAATCCTTCAGGGTTCAAGAAGATTCTTGTTTCATTGGATTAGAGCACATGAGTTCTTTCACTAGTGAGCCAAGGGCTGCAGCTGTCTCGGCCGACACACATGGTGGATTGTTTCGCACAGCGAAGGGCGAAAACCTGGCTTTCACTTTTTTACTGCTGACTTCGTTGTTCCTGCTGTGGGGGTTCTGCAACGGGATGATTGACGTCCTGAACAAGCATTTTCAGGACACTTTGCACATCAACAAGGAACAGTCGGGACTGGTGCAAGCGGCGAACTATCTGGCTTACTTCCTTATGGCGATTCCGGCCGGCCTGATTGCAAAGAAATTCGGCTACAAGGGAGGCATCCTTGTCGGTTTGTCGCTGATTGCGGCAGGTTCATTCTGGTTTGTTCCAGCTACAACCATCGGCACCTACTGGGCCTTTCTGTTGGGTTTGTTTGTGATTGGAGCGGGGATGACGTGCCTGGAAACGATTGCGAATCCGTATGCGACCGTTCTGGGCTCACCGGAATCTGGACCAACGCGCATCAACATCGCTCAAACCCTGAATGGCGCCGGCTGGATTCTCGGACCAATTGTCGGGGGCTACTTTGTTTTCTCCCGCAGCGGTGGAGTAGATGCAAATGCCGGACTTGCGACGCCTTACATAGCGATTGGTTTTTTTGTGGTTCTGTTGATCGCCGTATTTGGCATTTCGAGAGTCCCGGATTTGCATGCCGAAGATCAAAGCCATGAACCCACGACCGGCCCGAATCGGTTGAAGCCTGCGGGCGCCCAGTCGGCAGCGATCGCGGTAGTGTTAGCCGCAACCTGCGGGCTGCTGTATTTCTTTATCGCACCAATACTAGGTTTACTTTGGACCTTGCTTCATCTGAACCAGGCGATTTTCCAGCCGGTGAAATATGGTCTGCTCGTCGTTGCTTACGTAGCTGCCTACCTTCTTGTCTCAAGAAATTGGGACATGTTTCGGCACACGCATTTCACTCTCGGCATTGTTGCTGAGTTTCTTTACGTTGCAGCCCAAACCGGGATTTTCAGCTTCTTCGTCAATTACGTGCTTGAAAACGATCGGGGAGTCACCCGGCTACAAGCTGCGCGATGGCTAGGCGCAATCGGGTTTGTCTTGTTTATGATTGGGCGCTTGTGCGGGAGTGCCGTCATCAGCCAGTTCAAGCCGGAGCGTGTGCTCGCCATCTACTCGCTTTTCAACGTCGTGCTCGTAGGGATCACCATCGGGGGCGGCAAAGCGGGGCTGTATGCGATGTTTGCAACATTCTTCTTCATGTCTATTGGCTTCCCAACTATTTTCGCGCTGGGCATTCGCGGATTAGGCGAACACACCAAGCTTGGCTCCTCGCTGATCGTGATGGCCATTGTTGGGGGAGCGATTGCTCCTCCCTTCATGGGCCACATCGCTGACCAGCACTCGATGCGTGTTGGCTTTATCGTGCCTCTGGTCTGTTTTGTTTTCATCGCCCTATACGGGTTCCTATGGCCAAAATTCAGCAGGTTGAACTCGTCGGCGGACGTGTCTCTCGCTTAGTACAAAGGAGGGTTACACTATTGCGCTCTGTACGGTGGTCATGCTCAATTCGTAGAATCGGCGCGTCTATTGTGGCGCTGTCCTCACTGACGGTTCTCCACGCGCAGAGTGCTACAGCTCCCACGGTGTCCCACGGTCCCGCCAGCATTGATCAGACCTGGCAAGCGGCTACCAGCAAGTACGATGGAGCGCGGGCCGCCCTGCTCAGAGATGTCGATACGGCCGACCATCAAGGACCATTTCGTCCCGACTGGGAATCCCTTCAAAAATATGAGCCGCCCGAATGGTATAAAGACGCGAAGTTCGGGATCTTTATTCATTGGGGGCTTTACTCGGTCCCGGCGTTCGGCAATGAGTGGTATCCGCGAAACATGTATCGGGAGGGGTCAGAGGAGTACAAGCATCACCTTGCGACTTACGGGGCGCTGGAAAAATTCGGCTACAAGGACTTCATTCCGATGTTCAAGGCCGAGAAGTTCGATGCCACGGTCTGGGCTGAGCTCTTTGAGAAGGCGGGTGCGAAATATGTAGTTCCCGTTGCCGAGCATCACGATGGATTTGCCATGTACGACAGCGGCCTCAGTGACTGGACGGCCGCCAAAATGGGCCCGCATCGCGACACCACAGGAGAACTGGCTAATGCGGTGAGGGCCGCGGGTCTTCACTTCGGTCTCTCGTCACACCGGGTGGAACATAATTTCTTTCTTGGTGTGGGACGCGAGATTCCCTCCGATATAAACGATCCACAATACGCGGCTTTCTATGGCCCAGCCCACACTTGGATCTCTCCGTGGGGCGCCCCTCTCAGTAACGATTTCACTTACGTTTCAACGGCCTGGGCTGACGATTGGCTTGCGCGCAGCAGCGAACTGGTTGAGAAATACCACCCTGACATCGTGTACTTCGACTGGTGGATCGGGCAGGCTTCGATCCGGGCGAATCTCACACGCTTCGCCGCGTTCTATTTCAACAGCTCCCTGAAATACGGCGACCATATCGGAGTCATCAATTACAAAGACTACGCGATGCAGGAGCACGCTGGCGTTCTCGACATCGAACGCGGACAACTCGGCGATATGCGCTCGCTTTACTGGCAGACCGACACTTCAATCAGCAACAAATCCTGGGGCTACATCAACGGCGACACCTTCAAATCGCCGGAATTCATCATTCATCAACTCATTGATATCGTCAGTAAGAATGGTAACTTGCTGTTGAATATCGGCCCGCGCTCAGATGGCACAATCCCCGATGAAGTTCAGCGCGTGCTCTTAGACGTCGGCGCATGGCTCAACATGAATGGAGAGGCGATTTACGGCACTCGCCCGTGGAGAGTTTATGGAGAAGGCCCGACGAAGGTAGCAGCGGGCTCGTTTCACGATACCGACACTACCGCCTACAAAGCCGAAGATTTTCGTTTTACGACCAAAGGCGATGTGTTGTATGCGATAGGACTTGCCCGGCCAGCCAACGGGGAGGCAGTAATTCACTCGCTCGCACAAACAACCGGCAGTCAACGCGTCCGGTCGGTTACATTGCTGGGCAATAATGTGGAATTGGGGTTCGAGCAGCGCGCCGATGGCCTGCACCTGCAACTGCCTGCGCAGAGCACATTTAAGTACGCCTATGTGGTTCGCGTGATCTTCGACAATCCCTCGCATTGACGGTGAAATGCAGTTTCCGTCCAACTGGACCTGAAGGCAGGGTTGTTGATCGGAAAACATTATCGGTAACTGCATCGAGCCCTCTGATCTGGGTGGAGACGCGGAATGACACTCCAAGAAATCGCGAGACGGGCCGATGTTTCGATTGCTACCGTTTCTCGCATCGTCAATCGGGTGCCGACTGTTAATCCTGCGTTAGCTAGACGGGTTCAAAAGTCATTGAAAGGGAGGGCTACTACCCAAACACCGTAGCTCGGGCGCTGGTTTCGGGTCGCAGTAGCTTGTTCGGTCTCATCGCGGAGCTCACCGACCCAGGCTTCCCGGACATCGTCCAAACATTTGGGAAACTGGCCATCCAGCACAGTTACGGAATCCTGCTGAGCCCGATGATCCGGGACCCCCACGTGCAGGAGCCGGCAGCTCGGCAGATGATCGAGCGTAGGATCGACGGGGTGGCAGTTTTGGGTTCGGGTGTCGAGCCAGTTCTCATCGACATTTTCACTTCCCACAAGGTGCCCGTGGTCGCAATCGACGCTGATTCCCTTGGAGGTCTCCTCCTAACCGTTCAAATTGATTACCAACACGGTATACGCCAAGCTGTGCAACACCTCGCCGCTTTGGGCCACACGCGCATCGCGTTTGTGAGTGGACCAGCACATTTGAAAACCGCAATAAGGCGAAAGCAGGCGTTTCACGCGTGCATGGAGGAGATTGATTTGGAGACGCCTCCAGAAATGCTGATTGAGGGAGATCACACAATGGCCGCGGGGGGGCAGGCAGTTTCCGCCTTGATGTCCTTGTCTGACAGACCAACGGCTGTGTTCTGCTCGAACGACCTGACGGCAATTGGGGCAATGCGCAAGGCCTTCGAACTATCTGTCAACATCCCCAAAGATTTGTCCGTGGTTGGATTTGACGACATTTCATCGGCGCAATGCATGACCCCGCCGCTCACTACAGTGCAAATGCCACAGAACCAAATCGCAAGCATCGCATTTCGAGCGTTGCTCGATTTGGCACAACCTGCATTCGGAGGAAACTCTCGCGCGATCGAGGCGATTGCACCGAACCTCGTACTTCGAAGTTCTACGACTCTGGCGCCAACTAGGATCTCAACTTACCGCTAAGAAACTTTGATTGCTGCCTGCCGACAGATAAGCACCGTCAACACGGTGGCTTACCGATTTATCTCAAAGCAACTGAGGGCTCGAGGGAGTCAGCCAATCTGCGTCGCAAACGCTGTGCTCGCCGACTGGGGTCAGCGTACTTGAAA
This sequence comes from uncultured Acidobacteriota bacterium, assembly GCA_963836945.1. Taxonomy (GTDB): domain Bacteria; phylum Acidobacteriota; class Terriglobia; order Terriglobales; family Acidobacteriaceae; genus Sulfotelmatobacter. The sequence goes on along the minus strand of CAWILL010000001.1, from coordinate 10,948 downwards.
AAACTCTTGACAAGGAGGAGCCCGGTGATATTAGATGCTCAAACTTCGGTACAGTTACCGATAACTCTACTCCGCGTCGAGAGGAGAGCCGTGCCAATGTCCGAACTCCGAAGTTCTCTGTTTCTATTTCTGGTCGTCGTTGCGCTGGCAATCAGCGCGGTCCTGCCCGTCGCCAATAGCCAGACGCTAGCTTCAACGGCATCGTTTTCAGGCTTGGTTTCGGACCCTTCTGGAGCGCGTGTGGCAAGCGCCAATGTGACTCTAAGCAGCCCCGAAAAAGGAATCACGCGCACGTTCAAAACCGACGCGCTAGGTAATTTTTCGTTCCCACTGTTGCCTGCCTCCACCTACACCCTCACGGTAGAGGCGTCTGGGTTCAAGACCTTCAAGCAACAAGGCATCATGCTGGAGGTGGGACAGTCAGTGAGCCAAAACATCAGTCTTACTGTAGGGTCTTCCACGCAAATCGAGGTGACGGCAGCCGCTCCTCTCCTGCAGACCGACAATGCCAACCTTAGCGCAGAAGTGTCGAGCAAGCAGGTACAGGAGTTGCCTTTAAACTTGCGCAATGTGTTCAATTTTGTAGAGTTGAACTCATCGGTCAACAATCTTTCACAAAGGCAGACCATTTCGTCGGGCGGACAGCAGGGCTCTGCCGATCAGGATGTTTCCTTCCTCAACTTTGGCGGAGGATATTTTGGCACGAACGCGTTCCTTCTGGATGGCGCGTGGGACACCAGCGAAGGTTGGGGAGGTGTCATTTACGTCCCCTCCCCGGATAACGTGCAGGAGTTTAAAGTCCAACAGAATTCTTTTACTTCACAATACGGATGGAGCACAGGGAACGTTATCAACGTGGTCACGAAATCCGGCGGCAGCCAGTTGCACGGAGACGTGTACGACTATTTGCGCAATGCAGCTCTCGATGCGAACAACTATTTCAACAACTTGGCCGGATTGCCAAAGCCGATTTCACATCGCAATCAGTTTGGCGTTGCTGTCGGCGGCCCGGTGTACATTCCAGCCATCTACAAACAGACGAACAAGACGTTCTTCTTTTTCAACTACGAAGGCCATAGAGATCACAATGCAGGGCAATACTCCGGCACCGTACCACTGTCGGGTTTCCGAAATGGGGATTTTTCGGCACTGTTGGGCGCCCAAATCGGAACCGACGCGCTGGGCAGGCCTATCTTCAGTGGCCAACTGTATGATCCCTTCAGCACACGCGTGCAAGGCACGAGCTATATTCGCGACCCCATCCCGGGAAACAACCTGGCTACTTACAAAGGGGGCGCACTCATCAACAGCATTGGCCAGCAGCTCATCAACTATTACCCGGCCCCGCTCAGTACTGCCTTGTCGAACAATTGGAGCGCAACGGGCGTTCTGGCAGACTATTCCAACGAGTATAGCGTTCGAATCGACCACAACTTTAGCGACAGTACTCGGCTTTATGGGCGGTTCTCCAAGAAACCCAACTACAAGGACGAGGAGGCTGCTTTCTTCGGCGCGAGCGATCCTGCTGGACCGGGACAGCGCAATCCCAACAACCGCTGGAACATTGGCATCGGTCTAAGCCGGGTCTTCACTCCTACCTTCACTATGAGCGTGAACCTAGGTGGGATGAAATGGGTCGAAGGCAACGATATGCAAAGCAAAGGCTTCAAGGCGTCGTCCCTTGGTTTGCCCAGTTTCATAGATACCTACTCGCCGCAGTTCCCCATTATTGGTATGGCGAGTTATCTGCCGGAAGGTCCGGTTGCAGGTGCGGGGCAGGGTGCATTTCCACGAGCCGCCGCGAGCGGATCTGTCGATTTCGTGAAGGTACGCGGGGCGCATCAGCTCGCTTTCGGGTATATGGCCGTCGCAACCGATGAAAATGGGGGCCGATACTACCAGGCGGGGTTCAGTTTCAATAATCTGTTCACTGCCGGGCCGGATCCGAGCAATCCTGCCACCGGAACTGGCGATTCGACTGCGTCTATGCTGGTGGGTGTGCCTTACACCGGGAGTAGCGGCATCGCGATTTCAGGAGTGACCCGCACGTGGTTCCACGGTATGTATTTGCAGGATGACTGGAAAGTGACCCGAAAACTTACCCTAAATCTCGGGCTGCGCTATGAGATTCAAAGACCAGTAACCGATCGGTACAACCGTCAGGCGTCGTTTGATTACACAGCCGTCAACCCCATCAGTTCGTCGGTGGGACAGAACTATCTTGGCGAACTGCAATTTGCAAATTCAGGCAACCGCGGCCTTTTCAATACGAACTATAAGAACTTTGCGCCGAGACTTGGATTCGCGTATCAGCTGATGCCGAAACTCGTCATGCGAGGTGGGTATGGAGTCTTCTATCCCCCGACGTATCGCGGGGCAGGTCCGGCTCCTGGATTTACCTCCGTTACTCCTTACGTCGCCTCGAATTCGACCGATGGCGGGTTCTTGCCAGCCAACACATTGAGCACCGCGTTCTCCGGTGGCTTGGTTCCAGTGGTGGGAAGCTCGCTGGACGGCCTCACCGATGTCGGGTTCGGCGTCACTGCTGTTAACCGGAACCGCAAGACTTACTACACACAACAGTGGATGTATGGATTCCAGTTCGCACCTACGCGGAATGACGTGCTGGATATTACGTATGTCGGCAACCACGGCGTTCATGTGCAAGCGAGTGGCCTCAACCTCAATCAGCTCGATCCCAAGTACTTCTCAATGGGGAATGCCTTGCTGAACCAGGTTCCAAACCCGTTCTTTGGTCAGATTTCGTCGAGCGGTTGCAGTCTCGATCAACCCACGATTGCGCAAGGGCAGCTGCTCCGGCCCTACCCAGAGTTCTGCGACATCAGCGAAACCCTGGACCCCGCAGGGGGCTCGCACTACAACGCCCTGGATCTCAATTACACACACCGTGTGTCTGAAGGGCTCACCCTTTTGGCGTCCTACACGTTCTCAAAGTTTGTCGACAATGTAGGAGGGCCGGAAAACTGGGCTTCCGCGTCCGCAAACTTCTCAGAAAATATTCGCAACGTCTACAATCTCGCTGCCGAAAAGTCGGTCGATGCAACCGATACTCCTCACAGCTTCGTGCTGAGCTATGTCTACGAGCTGCCAGTAGGCAAGGGCAAGAGGTTCGGCTCGGGGATGAACGGAGTTGCGAATACCATTGTTGGTGGCTGGCAGACATCCGGCACGCTGACGTTAAAAGAGGGTTTTCCGCTGACCATCACGAGTTCAGGGAATGGACTCAACTATTTCGGGGCGGGCCAACATGTTGATGTTGTCGGCGACTACCATCTCGCTCACCGCAGCCGCACCGATTGGTTTAACACGTCGGCCTTCGCGGTCGCTGCACCTTGGCAGCTGGGCAATGCTCCCCGTTACTTCTCTGATCTCCGAGCTCCCAACTACGCGAACTGGGACATCAGTATTCAAAAGTACTTCCCGATTGAAGAACGTTTCCGTTTCCAGTTCCGTCTCGACATGTTCAACACCCTCAATCACACCAACTTTTACAGCCCAAATACCTACATGGGACCTGGCTTCGGCACCATTACGCAAGCATGGACGCCGAGACAAATGCAGGCGGCGCTTAAGTTTTATTGGTGATGCGTGAGGAAAATTGGGACTTTTTCCAGGGCTGGTTGTTCGATCGTTTGCGTCTTGTTAGGCGTAGCATTCTCGCAACAAACCCCGGACTTTGATTCTCTCCTGGCCTCGGCGCAAAAAGCCCAGGCCATGGGAGATTTCAAAGCTGCCGCAGAGTTCTACCAAAAAGCGGTCGCTTTGCATCCAGAAATCGCGGAACTGCAAACGAACCTTGGCCTGATGTATTACCAAACAGGAAAAGATGAGCAGGCTATTACCGCTTTCAAGCAGGCAATCCGGCTGAAACCCGGCTTATTTGTTCCCAATCTTTTTCTTGGGCTCGACTACGTCAAACTTAAGCGATTCGACGCCGCCGTTCCGTACCTGAGACGGGCGACTCTTCTGAACCCGTCCGACGTTGAAGCGGAGTTGGCTCTGGGCCAGGCGTACACGGAGACCGGCAACACGCGGCTTGCAATTCCCTTTTATTTACATGCCGTTCAGCTTGGGCCGGAAAAAGCAAATTCCTGGTTCCGACTAGGAGTGGCTTATCTCCGCCAACTCGAAGCTGATGCTCGCCTTCTGCTGGATCGCCACAAACACTCAGGATACTTGCATGCCTTGATGGCTGAGACCTTCGCAGAGCAGAGAGAATTTCCCCAGTCCGCCAAGGCATACGAAGAGACCATCGCGGGCGGGATCTTCCCCCCCGATACCCACGCCGGCTACGGGTTCGTCCTCTTGAATCAGCAGGATTTCTCGGGAGCCCAGCGTGAACTGAAGGCTGAGTTCGCGTCGAATCCGGGTTCCTTGATGAGCAGATTAGGATTGGCTCGGCTGCATATCGAGCAAGGAGCAATACCGGAAGGCACGAAGGAAATTGCAGAGATTTGGAAGGCCGATGCCGGTTTTCTCCGAACGAATACGAGGTTATTGAAAGAGTTGCCCCCAGGCAGGCTCTCCGAGTTGGAATCTGCTCTCAAAAGTGGAAGCTCAAAAGACGAAATTCTCGAAGACATTCGCGATTTGCTATTCCACAGCACTACTGAAAATGAAACTCCAGATCTGTCAAAGCCGGCGAGCGCCGCGATGGATAAGTCTCAACCGGGCACAAAGCCAGATTCGACCGCAGGAGAGTTATATGCCGTCGGCAGATATCGCGAATGCAGCGATTTGCTTTCTTCACGCATTCCCCAGCTTCACACTCCCGAACTCCGCCTCCTGGCTTCATGCTCCTACTCGACGGCGAAGTACCAAGTCACTTTTGATGCTGCCCAGAGGCTTACGCTAAGTCCCACAACCGAAGGCGACGGGCTGTACTGGGAAACAAAATCCGCACAGAAGCTGGCTACTGCAGCGCTGGCTCGCGCCAGTGCGCTTGATTCCGATTCGCCAACCCTGCACGTCTTACTGGGCGATATCCATCGTGGGCGGAAGCAATACACCGATGCAAAGAACGAATATCAAAAGGCCATAGCAATCCGGCCACATGATAGCGGCGCTCTGTTCGGTTTGTGCTTGGCTATGCTGGCCGATTCCGACACAGATGGAGCACTTCGAGTTGCCAAAGCCGCTCTACAAAGAAGCCCCGGCGATCCAGAATTGAACGCTGTTATGGGAGAGATTCTTTCCGAAAAATCCCAATTTTCTGAGGCCGAGCCATACTTAAAGACTGCCCTGAAAGCAAAGCCGGACCTAATTGCGCATGTACACGCGTTGCTCGGCAGAGTGTACGCCGAAACGAACCGTACGCAGGAAGCGATTTCCGAACTAAAGCTCGGGCTCGCAGACGACAAAGACGGGCACGTCCATTATCAGCTTGCACAGGTTTATAAGAGAGTCGGCGATCGCGTTTCAGCTCGGAAGGCTCTGGAACAGTCCACTCGAATACAGCAGGAATCTGTCATTCCGTTGGTCGTCGCGATGCAGCAGGGCGGCAGCAGTTCCTTACTTCAATAGCAACCGAATTCGCTCATTGTTTCGCTTAAGAAAGTTGTGAACATCTACTTCTGAGGGGCGACGAATGCCTACGCGAGTAACAGATTTCAGGAAGTGCGTTCTTGCCACACTGATGTGCATGCATTCAACAGCTTGGGCTGCGGATCATTCTCATTTCGCCATTACGCAATCTCATCCAGACGCCAACGGGGTGACTCTCCGCACTACTTCTGGAAGCATGCGAATTGAGGTCTGCGGCGATCGTGTGATCCATGTTGTCGTCAGTCCGACATCGGAAATTCCGCCTGCCAAGATTCCTATCGTGAGCCAACCATGTAAAGCTGAGAAGACTCAGGTCGCATCCGAGAACAACCAGATCAAAATCTCTACCAATGCTGTGAACGTGAAGGTCGATACTGCGACCGGAGCGTTGACTTTCTTGTCCAAAGATGGCATGCCAGTGCTGGCCGAACCCGAGGAGGGTGGGAAAGCATTTGATGTACCCTCCATGTTCGAATCTAAGGCTTGGAAGGTTCAACAGACTTTTCGCTCGCCATCAGACGAAGCGTTGTATGGTCTTGGTCAGCATCAGGAAGGAATCTTTGACCTACGCGGCGTTCCAATTCGACTGCATCAAGCGAATACAAATATTTCGATTCCTTTTCTCTTGTCGAGTAAGGGGTACGGCATCCTGTGGAACAATTCGTCCCTAACCGACTTCAATCCTGCCGACCAGCCGATCGCGATCGATCCAAATACCGGCAAGGGACGGATAGTCACCGGCGTACCAGGAACGTATGGCTTTGTGTTGAGCAGCGACAACAAGAATCAACTTATGCTTGAGGTCGGTGAACGGCACGTCATCGACCTTGACAACACTTGGACACCGAGCTCTGCGAGCGGCACAATCCGCTTGGATGGAAACAAGGAATATGAAGTATCGGCACGAGGCGGTCCCGGTGGGGTTCAGTTGGTCATGCGGCCTCCTCAGGAAACGACAACCTTCCGGTCGGAACTGGGTCAAGCCATTGATTACTACTTTTTCTATGGCCCTCAATTGAACCAAGTCATTTCGGAATATCGGCAGCTTACCGGTGAAGCGCCCCTGTTTCCCAATTGGGCCTATGGATATTGGCAATGCCGAGAGCGTTATCACAGCCAGCAGGAAATTCTCGATACAGCTGCCGAGTTTCGAAAACGAAAAATCCCGGTCGATGTGCTGGTGCAAGATTGGCAGTATTGGGGAAAATACGGCTGGAATGCCATGAAGTTCGACGAGGAACACTACCCGCGCCCTAAAGAAATGCTCGACCAACTCCATGCCGAAGACCTGCACATGATGATTTCAATATGGTCGAAGTTTGGGGAAGACACAGATGTCTACAAGAGGATGTCAGCAGATTCTTTACTGGTCTCAGGAACTCCCTGGACGGATTTTTTCAACCCCGCGGCGCAAGCGGCATTCTGGTCGGAACTCAAGAACGGCATCTTTGCAAATGGAATGGACGCCTGGTGGATGGATGCATCTGAGCCGGAGTTCGATGCGCTGCACGGTAAGGAGACTTTTCTGGGCAGCGGAGACTCAGTTCGCAACGCCTATCCTCTCTACGTCACAAAAGCAATCTACGAGGGCCAGCGGTCAACTACGGACCGGAAGCGAGTCGTAATTCTCACGCGTTCGGCGTTTGCCGGACAACAGCGAAATGCGGCCGCCTCTTGGTCGGGTGACATCAGTTCGAACTGGATTACACTCCGCCGGCAGATTTCCGCGGGCCTCAGCTTCAGCATGTCTGGAATCCCGTATTGGACGACCGATGTGGGAGGGTTCTTTCGTCCCGAGGATCAATACACATCAGACAAATACCATGAATTATTGATCCGGTGGTTTGAGTACGGCACCTTCTGCCCCATCTTTCGTGTCCACGGATACAAATCAAACGCAGAGTTGTGGAATTACGGTCCTGAAGTTGAGAAGATCCTCACGCAGTACGACGAGTTGCGTTATCGTTTGCTGCCGTATATCTATTCCGCAGCGTGGGGTGTTACGCGCCATGGCGAGACGCTTATGCGAGCGTTGCCGTTGGAGTTTCCTTTTGATGTCAGAGCACGGCAGATCTCAGATCAGTTTCTGTTTGGTCCGACATTACTCATTAATCCAGTAACCACCGAAGGAGCCCTTCAGCGGTCTCTCTATCTACCCGCGGGCAGCGACTGGTTTGACTTCTGGACGGGCAAGCGCCTTGTCGGCGATCAAACCATCACAGCCGAAGCTCCCCCTGACCGAATACCTATTCTCGTTAAGTCAGGATCAATCTTGCCGATGGGGCCCTTCGCAGAGTCAGTCTCAACCAAACCTGATCCCATAGATCTGAGAATTTATGCAGGAGCAGACGCCAATTTCACGCTGTACGAAGATGAAGGCGACAACTACGACTATGAGCACGGAGTGTATTCGCTAATTCCCTTACATTGGGATGACAAAAAAGAAGAACTAACAATTGGAACTCGAGTGGGCGTTTTTCCAGGAATGCTGGGGCATAGGAGTTTTCGCGTCATGCGTGTCAACGATGGGCAGGGCGTGGGCATGGACCTCGCCTCGAAGCCGGATGCAACCCTCCAGTACGACGGGAGGGCAGTTTTGATCCAGCTTCCCAAGTCGCCCCAAAGATCGAAGGAGCCATAGAGTGGCATCGGAAGCGAACGAGAATCATGGTCCATTTATGGTCCAAACAATGGTCTACCACTGTTCTAAACGCACATAGGAGCCATCCCGTGTCGCGTCTTTTCTGTTAATCACGGGGAAAGCTTCGCTTGTCACGGCTGATGGGCGACAATCATACCTCCCGAGCAACGACAATTAGAATTCCCGATCAGCGACAATAGCCAGGCTCTGATTTTTGGTTCTTGGCGACACTCACAATTTGGTGACAGACAAGCAGGTGAGGAGGTTGTTTGCCTTGGGGAAAGTGGAAACGAATCTGGAAACTGCGGCGGCGAAAGCGGGTATGGATGCGAAGACGGCGCGGAAGTACCGTCGGCTGGGGCGAGTGCCGAGCGAACTGACGCCCGAGAAGCGGTGGCGGACACGAGAGGACCCGTTCCAGGAGGTGTGGGAAGAGGTGCGCAGCCTGCTGGAGGTGAACCCTGGGCTGGAAGGGAAGACGATTTTTGAATATCTGCAGCGGCGTTATACCGGGCGATTTGCCGAGGGGCAACTGCGGACGCTGCAGCGACGAGTGAAAGTATGGCGCGCGACGGAAGGACCCGTGAAGGAAGTGTTCTTCGCCCAGCGACATCAGCCCGGGAGGCTGAGTGCCAGTGACTTCACGCACATGAGTGAACTAGGGATCACGATCCAGGGACAGAGTTTTCCGCACCTGCTCTATCACCTGGTGCTGACGTACTCGAACTGGGAGTCGGCCACGGTGTGTTTTTCGGAGAGCTTTGAAAGTTTGTGTGAGGGGTTTCAAAACGCAGTTTGGGAACTCGGGAAAGTGCCGCGGCGGCACCGAACCGATCGACTGTCGACGGCGGTCAACAACATGAGCACGCCGGCGGAGTTCACCGAACGGTACGCTGGGCTGCTGCGTTATTACGGAGTGGAGGGAGAGAAGATCCAGGCGGGGCGAGGGCATGAGAATGGAGATGTGGAACAACGACATCATCGTTTGAAACGGGCTCTGGCGCAGGAGTTGATGCTGCGCGGGAGCAAGGATTTTGTCAGTGTCGCGGAGTACCAGGAGTTCGTGGCGGGATTGTTGGGGCGCTTGAATGCCGGACGAAAAGCGCGCTTGGCAGAAGAAATCGCGGTGATGAAGGAGTTGCCGGAACGACGTTTGGAATCGTGCAAGCGGGAGCGAGTGAAGGTGGACTCGGGGAGTCTGATCTATACGGACCGAAATGTGTACTCGGTGCCCAGCCGGCTGATTGGCGAGCAGGTCGAAGTGCGGTTGTACATGGAGCGGGTGGAGATCTGGTACGGACAGAAGAAGGTGGAAGAGATGCCGCGGTTGCGTGGGCGAAGGAGACACCGAGTGGACTATCGCCACATCATCGACTGGTTGGTGAGAAAGCCGGGGGCCTTGGAGAACTATCGCTACCGGGACGAGCTGTTTCCGACGAGCCGATTTCGCATGGCGTTTGATGAACTGAAGGACAAGTTGGGTCCGCGTGGGAGCAAAGAGTATCTGGCGATCCTGGAGCTGGCGGCGAAGGAGAGCGAGGCGAAAGTGGATGAAGCGCTGCGCGGGCTGCTGGAAAAAGGCGAAGGATGGGTGAGGGCGAAAGCGGTGCGCGAGCGGCTCAGGGCGGCGGAGCGAAAGGGTAGCATTCGCGAGGTCGAAGTAGCCAGCGTGGACCTGCGAATGTTTGATGAACTCTGTGGGAGTGGAGAGGTGCTGCAATGAATGGGGAGACGGGGCAGGTGAGAACCGCGCTAGTGGAAAATCTGAAAGAGCTGCATCTGCCGGCGATACGGGGGTGCTTCGAGGAAACGGCGCGGCGCGCGGAAAAAGAAACGTTGAGTTATGAGCGGTACCTGCTGGAACTGGCGCAGCGAGAGTGTGAGGAGCGGCGGCGAAAACGGATCGGAAAGCTACTCAAGGAATCCGGACTGCCGCTAGAGAAGTCCCTGGCGAACTTCGACGGCAAGCGATTGCCGGTGAAGGTGAGTCGACAGATGAAGGTGTTGTTGGAGGGAGGATTCCTGGACCGCAAAGAGAATCTACTGATCTTCGGGAATCCTGGCGCGGGGAAAAGCCATCTGCTCTGTGCGATTGCGCAAGAGCTGATCGCGGTGCGCGGAAGAAAGATCAAGTACGCCACCTGCCCGCTGCTGGTGCAGGATCTGCTGGCCGCGAAGCGGGATCTGCGGTTAGGCAAGGAAATCAAAAAGCTGGCGAAGTACGACGGCCTCATCATCGACGAGATGGGATACGTGCAGCAAAGTCGGGAGGAGATGGAGGTCGTGTTCACACTGTTGGCGGAGCGTTATGAACGCGGCAGCGTGCTGTTGACGAGCAACCTGCCATTCTCGAAATGGGAAGGCATTTTCAAAGATGCGATGACCACCGCGGCCGCGATCGATCGCCTGGTCCATCACTGCGTAATTTTGGAACTGAACATCCCGAGTTATCGCATGGAACAAGCCAAGAAGAATCGGGACGCGGGCTTGGAGTCCGCAGAAGCAAAGTGACTCTCTATGTCTTCAACAACAACAAACGCGGCGGTCCGAAGGGCTGTGGAAAAAGCCGGTCCGTGGAAAGCGAGGAAAACCAAAAGCAGGTTTTCCTCCCTTCCCACCGCCCTTGGAAATCGCGCACAACCCGCGCGATTCCCACTTTTCCCACAGCCCCGACTGCTGCTGGTATCTCAAACAACATCGGGAAATCTAATTGTCGTTGACCGGAAAGAATGCTTGACGCCG